>CAWCFL010000017.1:0-97098 GCA_963794805.1 uncultured Acidimicrobiales bacterium | reverse complement strand
CAGTTGCAGCAGCGCATCGAAGTCGCCGCCCTTGGCGGCGCGGGCCCACGCCTCGAGCAGTTCGCCTGCTGGCGGACGGCGTCGTAGGCACCGGCAGTCAGTGCCGGGGTCTCGCGGACGTGGCGACGGGCGCGGCTGGCCAGCTGGCGGGTCGCGTCGACACTTCGGTCGACGATCGGCGCCAGCTCGTTGAACGCCAGGCCGAAGCTGTCGTGGAGGACGAACGCCAGTCGTTCCAACGGCGGCAGGGTGTCGAGCACGATCAGCAACGCCAGACCGATGGTGTCGGCCAGCACTGCGCTCTCCTCGGGGTCGCCGCCATCGGCGGCGGTGACGACGGGATCGGGAACGAACACCTCGAGTGGCTCCTCGGGGTGAGCTCGCCGCCGCCGCAGCCGGTCGAGGCAGACCCGGCCGGTGACGGTGGTCAGCCAGCCGCCGACGTTGGCGATGGTGGCCAGATCGGCCTGGGTGAAGCGGAACCAGGCGTCTTGGACCGCGTCGTCGGCCTCGCTGAACGAACCGAGCATCCGGTAGCCCACCGCCCGCAAGTGCGCGGGTGGGCGTCGAACAGGTCGGCCCGCTCGTCGGACCTCGCGTCGAGCGTCACGGTCACCGGTACCCGTGCCGGGTGGGAGCCGAGTTCACGCCGTTTGGCCGGCTGGTTGGCGGATGGTGGCGTTGACCCGGTTGAACATGTTGGTCACCGCGACCCACAGCACGATCGACGCCATCTGCTCGTCGGTGAAGTGCTCGGCGGCGGCATTCCACACGTGGTCGGGGACCGGGTCGCTGCGGTCGGCGAGGCGAGTGGCGTGCTCGGCGAGGTCGAAGCGCGGCCCGCTCGGCGTCGTCGAAGTAGGGCGCTTCTCGCCGGTCAGGCGGCGACGGTGAACAGCTGCTCGTCGGAGACACCGGACTGGCGCCCGAGGCGCCAGCCCCAGTCGACGCAGAAGCTGCAACCGTTGATCTGGCTGGCGCGGAGGTGGACGAGCTCGAGCACCTTCTCGGGTGCGCCGCCGGTGTGGGCCGCCTTGATGAGCTGTTGGATCGCCGGGTTCACATCGGGCAGCAGGGTTGCGGGGTTGGGGAGTCGAGCTTGCATCGGGTTCTCCTTCGTCGGTTCCTGAAGTTCTGACGTACCTCGTGGACGAGACGTGACGAGACCTCGGGCCGGACGATCTCATCGAGCGAGGAGGCTGAGGCGACCTCGAATTGCCCGAGATCGAGCCCTGTTATGGTCGGCCGGTGAATCAGAGGATCATCCATGATCTGGTCGATGAGCTGGCGATTTATGCCTACGAGATGACGGTCAGTCAGGCCGATGTCCCGTATGCGGTGCAGCCGGGTCTTCGCCCGGCGGGCAGCAGGAAGCTCTCGCTGTACGTGGACGAACTGACCATCGACGGCGATCTCGTCAATCCGGCGCGGATCTCACGATCGTCGCCAGGGTGATCCATCTCACCAAACCGTTGTCCGTCGATGTGAGCGGCGCCGCTCCGGTTGCCCCCTACGTGCCGGGCGACCTGCCCCACCAGCCGTCGAGCAACTTCGGGGACCCGGGAGCCGCGGGCGTGGACGCCGCCAGCGCGATCCCGGCAGGCCGTGTCCGACTCGCCGCCGGCGGCATCGACGTGGTCGGCGCAGCAGGTCCGGAGGAGGGTGCGGTGGTGCCAGGCGCCGCCTGGCTCGGCGACATCGTCTCGTCGGCGCCCGTGGCCCAGGCCGTCGCCGCGGCGGCGGTCTCCATGCCGATCGCGTTCAAGATCTCGGGCGCACCGATGCTCCTGCCGAACACCATGGTGGACGTCGACCGCGCGACCGTGGCCGGCGTGGAGACCTTCACGCTGGCCGGGGCGAGGACGGCGGCGGGTGACGCGGGCGCGCTGTTCGAGCTCGCCTTCCCCGCGTTGACGGTCGGCGGGCCGAACGTCGCGATCACGATGGACGGAGTGCCGCTCGCGGATCCGGTCCCGGTGACTTCGACGTCGTTCGCCGCAACCGCTCGCCTGCGCTACGACCCGGTCGGAGACGCCGTCGCCCTCGAATGGGTCCATCTCGCAGGATCTCCGGCGATCTCGATCGGGCCGGAGCATGTCCCGGCCGACGCCGCCGCCGACGCCTCGATCGCAGCGGGCCTGCGCGCGGCGCTGTCGGCGACCATCGTCCCGATCCTGGCCGCACCGATCGCCGCGGCGCGCCAGTCCTTCTCGCTCACGGTGCTCGTCGGCGGCGGCGACGGCGGACGCGGGCAGGACGGTCAGGACGGCCTGGGCGGCACGCCCGGCATCAAGGGCACATGGACTGCCGAGATGGGCAACGGCGAGATCTCCAACGGGATCCTCGTCGCCTACCCGAGCGGGGCGGAGGGCAAGGACGGCGGACCGGGGGGAGCCGCCGGCAGCGCCGGCCGCTCGACGCCGGGTGCGGCCGGCGGGGTGGCCGAGATCACCGTCGGCGCCGGCGCCCGCGCCCAGGTCCTGGCCTTCGTGACGGGCGGGCCTGGTGGCCAGGCCGCCGTCCCCGGCAAGATCGGTCCGGGGGGCCAGGGCGGCGCGGGCGGCGTCGGCGAGGCGTACATCATCGGCGAATCCGCGGGTCAGGCCGAGGAGGTGTCCGCCCCCGGCGGCAAGGACGGCCCTCCCGGCGTGGCACCGACGTTCGCCGGAGCACCGGGAGGCGATGGACCCGACGGCAGCATCATCCTGAACGGCGCGCCGCTCGCCGGCGCACGACGCTCACCGGTGGTGACGATGCGTCGCTCGCCGCCGTGGTGCCACTCGCCCAACTGTTGATCGTCGAGCAGGGCAACGCCGCCGATCACCTCGACGCCGGCTCGCCTGCAGCGCTCGTCGACGTCGTCGCCCGCTACCGCTGGCTGGCGGCCGTGACCGCGCCCTTTGCTGCCGGCGCCGATCCCAGCAACGGCGCGCTCGGCGCGCCCGACATCGCCGCGCGGGCCGCGATGCACGCGTCGGCGACGTTGGAGCTGGCCCGCATCAGCCAGGGCCTCGACTACTACGGCAACGTCGTCAACTGGGTGCCGGTGCTGTCGATGGCTGCCCTCCGGCAGCGCGTCGAGTCGCCCTCGAGGTCGGCAAGATCGTCGAGGACACCTACCTGGCCTACCAGTCGGCGACGAGCACTGCCGAGACCCGGCTGTCCCATCTCGACGCCGCGCTCGCCGAACTGCGGACGAAGACCGCCGCGGACCACGCCGCGCTCGCTGCGCTGACGAGCGCCGTGCGCGACGCCCAGGAGCAGTCGATCGCGTCGCTCGGCCCGATCACCGATCAGCAGAACCGCCTCGCGGTCGCCGAGATCGACTTCAAGGAGCAGTTCGAGGCGTACGTCGTCGATCAGGCGTCGGGCTGCACGTTCACGAGGGTCCTCGAAGGCGTCGTCAGTCTCGTGTCCTTCGCCGCCGAGGCCGTGTCCGGTGTCGGCGAGATCGCCGCCATCGGCGAGGCCGAATCGATCGCCGAGGCGGCCGCCGGCGTGGTCAAGCTGATCAAGACGGTCGAGGCCGAGGTCAAGGAGATCCAGGAGGCGGTCGAGTCGGTCCGAGCGCAGATGGAGCTCGATCCCGACGCGGCCAAGTTCCTGGTCGACGAGACGACGTTCGACGAGTTCATCGACCAGTACCTCGGCAAGTTCCCCGCGGCGACGGAGCTCGCCGCTGCGGTGCATCAGTACTTCGCGCTGATCGAGGTGCACAACAAGGTGGCCCTCGCCTACACCGGCCTGTTCGTCAAGCGAGCCCGGATCCAGGCGACCGTCGACAGCGACCACGCACGGGTCGAGGCCATCGCCGCGACGTGTGCCGTTGTCACGGCCGAGGACGTCCTCCCCGCCCAGACCGCGTTCATGACGAGTGCCTATTGGAGCGTCAAAGCCGAGGTGTTGCGCGAGCTGTACGAGTTCAACCGCGCCTACACCTATTGGTCGCTCGTCGAGCGACCGTTCTTCTCCGCCGACACGACGATTGCCGATCTCGCGCTCGCATATGCCGAATGGTCGAAGGACATCGACACGTTCCTGGAGCAAAGCGGCCCTGTGCAGCCTTTCAGACAACAGATCGTCATCAGCGCCGCTGAGTTCCCGGAAGCATTCACCCTGCTCGCCCAGACGCGGAAGCTGCACGTGCAGCTGGATCTCGCGACGATCGCCCCGAAACTCTTCGGTGGTATGACGCACGTCGTCGCCACGACGGTGGCTGTCAAGCTGCCCGACGTCCACGCGACGACTGGCGCGGTCCTGATCGAGCTCACCCATGGCGGGCTGGCGCAGCAGAACAGCTCGGCTGACCTCGGGCCGGCAGCAGTGCACACGTTCAGCCACGCCCGGCGAACGATCCCGTTCAAGATCGACTACGGCAACCCGGCCAACACTGCCGGCGGGCTGATCGGCGACGCCCAGCAGGGCTTCCCCGGGTTGAGCCCATTCGCCATGTGGGAGATCTCCTTCGCCGCGCCCGGCAACGAATGGCTCGACGTCTCAGTGATCAGGTCGGTCCAACTCGACATCGCCGGCACGTTCCTGCTCGGCCAGGCCCCTACGGCTTCATCGTGAGGTACGGGAAGGTGTGCACGAGCGCGGTTGGGGACAGGTAACGCACCGCTCCGCTGCGGAACTGCGTCGACCTGGTCGTGGGCGTGGTGGGCGAGACCGGCCGTGTGCGCATCGGTGACCTGAACGTCGTCGATGATCCCCGGCCCGCTGACCGGATCGCTGCGCAATCGCGAACGTGGGGCCGGCACCGCCCGGAGCTCGCACGGACTCTTCCGAGCCGAATGCTCGCGACGGCGTCTACTCTGGCTCACCGTCGCGCGTGTCGCGACAGCGTCAGTTGCGGTGGTGGCGGGCGAGGCGGACGATGGCACCCGCGGCGAGGACGCAGGCTCCGCTGATGGTGCTCACCGCGGGGAGGGTGACGGCGAGGGTGGCGCAGCCGAGGAGACCGAGCACGGCGAAGCCACGCGGCCACAGACGGCGTGCGGACGGCAGGGTCCAGGCCGATGCGTTGGTGATGGCGTAGTAGGTGAGGACACAGAACGAACTGAAGCCGATCGCACCGCGGAAGTCGGTGACTGCGACCAGTGCGACGACGATCGCACCGGCGACGACTTCGGCGCGATGGGGGACCTGGTGGATCGGATGGACGGCGGCGAGCCAGGCGGGCAGCTCGCGGTCGGCGGCCATCGCGAACGTGGTTCGGCTGACCCCGGCGATGAGTGACAGCAGGACACCGAGGGCTGCGATGGTGCCGCCGATCCGCACGGCGGGCACGAGCCGGTCGAGGTCACCGGCGGCGACGGCGGTGGCGAGTGGCGCATCGGAACCGGCCAGTGCCTCGGGGCCGACCGCGGCGAGTGCGCTGACGGCGACGATCGTGTAGACGACGAGGGTGATGCCGAGTGCGATCGGGATGGCTCGAGGGATCGTGCGGGCGGGATCGACGACCTCTTCACCGAGCGTGGCGATGCGGGCGTAGCCGGCGAAGGCGAAGAACAGCACCCCGGCCGACTGCAGGATGCCCACGACACCTCCTTCGCCGAGGCTCCCGAATCGTGACGTGCTGGCCTGACCGCCGAGGAGGGCTCCGGCGACGACCAGGGCGAGCGCGGCGAGCACGATGGCGACGATGATGCGGGTGAGCGCCGCGGTCTTGCGGACGCCTCGGAGGTTGACGGTGGTGAGCGCGACGACGGCGGCGATGGCGACGGGGCGTTGCACCGACGGGGCGGCGTAGGCACCGACGGTCAGCGCGACCGTGGCGCAGCTGGCGAGCTTGCCGACCACGAACCCCCAGCCCGCCAGGTATCCCCAGAACGGACCGAGACGCTCGCGTCCGTACACGTAGGTGCCGCCCGACGCCGGGTGGACGGCAGCGAGCGCGGCCGAGGAGGTGGCGTTGCAGAACGCGACGACGGCGGCGATGAGGAGCCCGATGAGCAGTCCGGAGCCGGCCGCCAGCGCGGCGGGGCCGACTGCCGCGAACACGCCGGCGCCGATCATCGAGCCGAGCCCGATGGTGACGGCGTCGCCGAGTCCGAGGTGCCGGGCCAGCCGGGATGGGACGTTCACGGGTGCGCCGGTCACCGGGCAGTGAGCTCCCGGAGGAGGTCGAGGACGCGCTGCCCGATGTCGTCGACGATGGGTCGGACGTCGGCCACGCTCTCGACGATGTCGGCGCCGACTCCGATCACGGCGCGGCGGCGGGCTGGAACAGCTCGATCAGGTTGCCGGACGGGTCGCAGGCAAGGACCTGGGCGCCACCGGGTCCTCTCACCACGTCGTTGCGGAACGACACGCCGGCTGCGGCGAGCGTGGCGATCTCCCGGTCGAGGTCGTCGACGATGAAGTGGATCCGGTTCCAGCCGCCCGCTCGGGGCTGCTCGCCGTCGGCCATCGGCCGGGCTGCGGAGCTCTGCGGTCCGGAGAGGAGCAGACGGAGGTGTCCGCGTTGGACATCGGCGAAGGCCGGGAACGCGTTGAGGACGGTGAAGTCGAAGTGGCGGGTGTAGAAGTCGACGCTGGCGGCGACGTCGTCGACGAGGATCCGCACGTTGACGGTGGCGTCATCGGGCATGGCTGGTCCTTTCGTTGGGTGGAGCAGAGAGATCGGCGATGAGGAGATCGATGCGACCCTCGAGCTCGTCCGCGACGGCGTGGAAGGCGGGATACGAGGCGTCGTCGGTGTCACCGCTGGCGGCCGGGTCAGCGATGCTCCAGTGCGCCGTCGCTGTCACGCCTGGGAACCCGGGGCAGATCTCGCGGACCTTGTCGCAGACCGTGACGACCCGGTCGAAGCGTGTCCGGGCGAACTGGCGCAGGGGCTTGGTGGCGTTGCCGGAGATGTCGATGCCGCGCTCGGCCATCACGCGGACTGCGTTGGCGTGGAGCGGTTTGGGATGGCTGCCGGCGCTGCGGGCGTCGACGGTGTGTTGGGAGCGCGCCACGAGCAACGCCTCGGCGATCTGCGACCGGGAGCTGTTGCCGGTGCACAGGAACAAGACCCGGATGGTCCGGCCACGGGTCGCACGCGGAGGTGTGGTCACTGGTGGGACGAGCCGGGCCCCGGGGTGGAGCTGCTCGCCGGCCGCGGCGAGCAGGTGCTGGTACTGGCGCAGTTCCGCCCGGTAGTACACGTCTCGACCGTCAGCTGAGCTGCGCCTCGCCGTGACCAGTCCGGCACCGCGCAGCTCGGCGAGGTGGTACGAGACGAGGTTCTGCGGTGCGCCGATGAGCTCGGTCAGCTCCCCGACGTGCCGATCACTGCGCGACAGCTCGGACAGGAGCTGCCAGCGGTGCGGGTCGGCCGCCAACGCGAGGACTGCCGGGGGCGAGCTGTCGACTGCGACCATGTCCAGACGTTACATCAAGTGAATTAGATACATCAAGGTCAATCGATGCGTATCGCTTCACCGGGGTCGGGACGGCAGGTGCGCCGTGGCCAACGCCGCGCGTGCTTGATCGAGGAGTTCGTCACCGGCCGGCGTTCCACTCCCGCGGCGAAGCGGACAGCGTCCGGGTCGTGCGGACTCACTGCCCGCGAGCTCGAACTGATGGCCGAGGGGCGGACGAACCGTCAGATCGCTCGCGAGCGGTTCATCAGCCCGGACACGGTGTCCGAACTGTGTCGAACCACAGGCGCACCTGTCGTGCGCGACGCGAGGGAGGCGACGGGCATCGCATCATCCGCTGATCCCGAGTTCGACGGGTCTCCAACCGTGCGCACCACCCGGATGACCGTCCGTGGCCCGAGCCCGCGAGCTGTGTGCCAGGTGGCACCTTGAAATGGCACCACAAGTAGTGCCATAATGGCTCACATGGACCTGGCGATGTACGTCGAGACGTTGCGCGATCAGCTGGTGGCTGCCGCCGAATCGGGTGGCCCGGACGGTCGCGCCACCATCGAACGGCTCGTCCCCGGGCTGGACGCAGCGGTGCGCATCGTCCTGCTCGAGGCACTGTCGGCTGCGGCCGACGAGATCACCAGAGAACTCGCGCCGGGATCCGTGGAGATCCGCCTGCGCGGCAGCAACCCCGAGTTCGTCGTGATCCAGCCGTCGTTCGAGACCGTCGACGACACCGTCGCGCACCGTGGCCCCGTCGCCCCCACGG
Organism: uncultured Acidimicrobiales bacterium; assembly: GCA_963794805.1. Classification (GTDB taxonomy): domain Bacteria; phylum Actinomycetota; class Acidimicrobiia; order Acidimicrobiales; family Ilumatobacteraceae; genus JAODBQ01. Next base: position 88,971 of record CAWCFL010000017.1, on the reverse strand, counting down.
TGAACCGGGCCGGTGACGACGAGAGTGGCACCTCGCGGCTCAACCTCCGGTTGCCCGAAGGCCTCAAGGCCAGGATCGACGAGGCGGCGCGACGCGAGGGCCTGTCGCTCAACGCCTGGTTGGTCCGCAGCGCAGCGGCCGCCGTCGACGGCGTGCCCACGCCGACGAGCACCCGCACGGGCAGGCAGACGTTCACCGGATGGGTCCAGTGACGACCCCGGCTTCCTTCAACGACACCGACCAGGAGTGACCATGCAGACGTTCGCAACCGACCAACCCATCTCCGTGTCGATCGGCATCAGCCACGGTGCGGTGCACATCATCGCCACCGACCGCACCGACACGGTCGTCTCGGTGAACCCGAGCGACCCGGACCGGGCCGACGACGTCGAGGCGGCGGCGAAGACGGTCGTCGATCTGACCAACACGACCCTGACGATCAAGCAGCCCAAGCCGGGCGGCATCGCCGCACCTGTCATCGGGTGGAAGGGGCGCGGTGCCGTCGAGGTGACCGTCGAACTACCCGAACGGTCATCGCTGCGCGCCGACACCGGCGTCGCCGACGTCCGCTGCGACGGCCACCTCGGTGACGTCGAGATCAAGACCGGCGCAGGCGGCGTCCGGCTCGATCACACCGGGGCGGTCCGGGTGCGCACCGCCACCGGGAACGTCGCCGTCCAGGCGGCGTCCGGCAACGCCGACATCGTCGGCGCCGGCGAGCTCACCGTGGACGCGATCGCCGGCGACGCCGACGTCAAGAACCTCAACGGCACGACGTGGATCGGCCGTGTCGGCGGCGACGTCAAGGTCAAGTCGGCCAACGGCGACGTCACGATCGACGACGCCGGCCGTGACGTCACGGTCAAGACCGCGAACGGCAGCATCCGACTCGGACAGGTGGCCCGGGGAGCGGTGTCCATCGAGACCGCTTCGGGCGCGCTGGCGATCGGGATCAAGGAAGGCACGGCGGCATGGATCGATGCCACCACCAAGTTCGGCCGCCTGCACAACCTCCTCACGACCACCGTGGACCCGGACCCCGCAGGCGAAACCGTCCAAGTGCGCGCCCGGACCTCCTTCGGCGACATCACGATCAGCCGAGCCTGAGACGCACGAGGACATCAGCACCATGAACACCACCACCACCGCCATCGAGGTGACGAACCTCGCCAAGGCCTACAAGGACGTCGCCGTCCTCGACGACGTGTCGTTCACCGTCGAGCGCGGCACCGTCTTCGCCCTGCTCGGCGCCAACGGCTCTGGCAAGACGACCACCATCAACATCTTGACCACACTGATCGCGGCCGACGGCGGCACCGCCAGCGTCGCCGGGTTCGACGTCGTGACCCAAGCCCCCAAGGTCCGCGAGCACATCAGCGTGACCGGACAGTTCGCCGCCGTGGACGACGTGCTCACCGCGGTGGAGAACCTCGTGCTCATCGGCCGGCTGCGCCACGTCGCCGACCCCCGGCGAACTGCTGCGGCCCTGATCGACACGTTCGATCTGAGCGACGCTGCCGACCGCCGCGTGCAACACGTTCTCCGGCGGGATGCGCCGCCGGCTGGACATCGCCATGAGCCTCATCGGCGACGCACCGGTCATCTTCTTCGACGAGCCGACGACAGGGCTCGACCCCAGGAGCCGCACCGACATGTGGGCGACCATCCGTCAGCTCGTCGACCGGGGCACCACGATCTTCCTGACGACCCAGTACCTCGAAGAAGCCGACCAGCTCGCCGACGACATCGCCATCCTCCACGGCGGACGGATCGTCGCCCGCGGCACCCCCGACGAGCTCAAGGCCGCCGTGCCCACCGGGTCCGCCGAACGCGAGCCTTGTTCATCGAGGCCTTCCATCCCGGCCTGGCCGTGTACAACCTGCCCTCCGTCAAGCGGGTCATCGGCCCGCTCGACGTCGACGCCATGACCACCGCGCTGAACACGGTGGTGCGTCGACACGAGCCGTTGCGGACCAACTTCGAGCTGTTCGACGGCGAGTGGGCGCAGGTCGTGGTGCCGCCGACGCCCGTCAGCCTGCCCGTCGACGATCTGCGCGACGTGCCGGCCGACCGTCGCGACGAGGTCGCCGCGGCGGCGGTGGCCGCCGAGGTCCGGCGCCCGTTCGATCTCCGGTCCGACCTCAAGCTGCGCGCCCGGCTCCTGCGGACCGACGACGAGATCCACGTCCTCGTGGTGACGGTCCACCACATCGCCGCCGACGGATCGTCCATGGTCACCATGTCGACGGAGGTCGCGGCCTGCTACGAGGCCGCCGTCCTCGGTACGGAGCCGCAAGTGGCTCCCCTTCCGGTGCGGTACACGGACGTCTCGGTGTGGCAGAGCGAGCAGCTCGCGACGGGAGAGCTGGCCACCCAGTTGGACCGCTGGCGCCAGCGCTTGGCGGGCCCACTCCCGGTGCTGGAGCTGCCGACCGATCGACCTCGTCCGCCGACGTTCGCGTCCGAGGCCGGCTCGGTCGACGTCGAGCTCACCGGAGCATTGGCCACCGAAGTGCGCGCGGCCGCGCGCCGGGCCGGTGTCACGCCCTTCATGTTCCTCCTGGGCAGCTACGCCGCGACGCTCGCCCGGTGGACCGGGGCCGACGATCTCGTGATCGGTACGGCCACGGCCAACCGGCGCCCGGAGACCGCGCACCTCGTCGGCCTCTTCGCCAGCACCGTGCCGCTGCGCCTGCGGATCGACCGTCACGCCCCGTTGCGCGACCTGCTCCACGAGGTGCGTCGGGTGACGATGGCCGCGTTCGCCGATCAGGACGTGCCCTTCGACCGCATCGTCCAGGCCGTCAACCCCACTCGGGACCTGAGCCGCTCGCCGATCTTCCAGACGATGTTCGTCCTCAACAACATGACACCGGCGGTCAACCGCCCCGTGGCGGGCATCGTCGTCGAGGACGTCGCGGTCTCCGCGGCCGCGGTCGAGGTCGACGTGTCGGTGGTCCTCGACGAGTCGTCGAACGGGTTCGTCGGCCGGGTCGACTTCTCGGCCGCGTTGTTCGACGCCGCCACCGTCGAGCGCTTCGTGCAGTCGTGGCGCGAGCTCCTCGTCGGCGCCGTCTGCGGCGACCAGGTGGCCATCGCCACGCTGCCGGTCGTGCCGGTGGCCGATCGGGCCTTGCTGACCACGGCCTGGAACGACACGACGACCGCGCTGCCGCCGTACGCCAGGGCCGACGCGTGGTTCGCGGCCCAGGCCGCGGCGACTCCCGATTCCGTCGCCGTCACGGACGGCACGACGACGCTCACCTACGGCGAGCTCGACGAGGCGTCCAACCGCGTCGCCAACCACCTGGCGTCGCTGGGAGTCGTCCCGGGGACGTTCGTCGGGATCGCCGTCCAGCGCTCCGCGGCCATGGTCGTCGTGGTCCTCGGCGTCCTCAAGGCCGGCGCGGCCTACGTGCCGCTCGACCCGGCGTTCCCCGACGAGCGCCTGGCCTTCATGGTGGCCGACTCCGGCGTGACGCTCATCGTGACCTCGGGGGAGGGCGTCGCCGCACGATTCGCCGGGAGCGGTCCGCACGGCTCGGTGCGGACCGTCGACCTCGTCGCCGACGGCGCGGCCTTGGCCGCCGCCGCGGGTGGCGCACCGCCGGCCGTGCCCGGTGACGACGCCGTCGCCTACGTCATCTACACGTCGGGCTCGACCGGCATGCCCAAGGGCGTCGTCGTCGGGCAGCGCGGGTTGGTCAACTTCCTCGGCTCGATGCAGGCGAACCCGGGCATGGTCGCCGACGACGTGCTCGTCGCCGTCACGACGCTGTCGTTCGACATCTCCGTCCTGGAGCTGCTGCTGCCCCTCGTCACCGGGGCGTCCGTGGTCGTGGCCACCCCCGAGGAGGCGATGGATGGCCGGCTGCTCGCGGCGCTGATCGAGCGGTCCGGCGCCACCGTCGTGCAGGCGACGCCGACCACGTGGTCGATGCTGTTCGAGCTCGGCTGGGACGGGCACGCGGGGCTCACCGCGCTGTGCGGTGGCGAGGCGATGTCGCCCACCCTCGCCTCCCGCCTGGTGGCCTCGTGCGGTCGTGTCTGGAACATGTTCGGGCCGACGGAGACGACGATCTGGTCGACGGTGTTCCTCGTCGGGCCCGCCGCGACCGGGGCGACCGCTGCCGTGCCGATCGGGCGGCCGATCGGCAACAGCGTGTGCCGGGTGCTCGACGCCGAGTCGCAGCTGGTCCCGATCGGGGTGCCCGGTGAGCTGTTCATCGGCGGTCTCGGGCTGGCCCACGGCTACCTCCACCGGCCGGAGCTCACCGCCGAGCGCTTCGTCGCCGACCCGTTCGGTCCGGGTCGGCTGTACCGCACGGGCGACGTGGTGCGGTGGCGGCGCGACGGCGTGCTGGAGTTCCTGGGGCGGGTCGACCACCAGGTCAAGGTGCGCGGCTACCGGATCGAGCTCGGCGAGGTCGAGGCCGTCCTGCGCAGCCACCCGGCGGTCGTGGAGGCCGTCGTGGTCGCCGACGGCTCCGAGTCCACGTCGCGTCTGGTCGGCTACGTCACGGCCGGCGAGGGCGGCGTCACGGCGGACGAGCTGCGGGCCTTGGCCAGGGACCGGCTGCCCGGCTACATGGTGCCGTCGACCTTCGTCACCCTCGACGCCTTCCCGACGACGCCGAACCGCAAGATCGATCGCCACGCCCTGCCGTCGGCGGAGGGTGTCGACGGATCGGCGAAGGCCCGCCTCGACGCCGTGGGCCGACCGCTGCCGCAACGCGGGCTCGGGGAGCACGCTGAGGCGCGCGACGCGGTCGAGGAGCGCCTGACGCGCTCGGTTCGCCACGGTGCTCGGTCGCCAGGACGTCGGGCTGCACGACAGCTTCTTCGACCTCGGTGGCTACTCGCTGCTCGCCGTCCGCCTGTTCGCCTTGATCGAGCAGGAGACCGGTCGGCGGATCCCGGTCGCCACGCTGTTCGAGGCGCCGACCGTCGCGACGCTGGCTGACGTCATCCGCACCGGGGTGCCCGAGTCGATGTGGACGTCGCTGGTCCCGATCCAGACCAAGGGCTCGCAGATCCCGTTCTTCTACGTGGCCCCGTTCATGATCAGCGTGCTGGAGCTGGTGCGGCTCGGCCAGCAGCTCGGCCCGGACCAGCCCCTCTACGGCATCCAAGCACAGGGCCTGGACGGCCGTACCGCGATCCACACCACGATCGAGGCGATGGCCGCCCACTACATCGCCGAGATGAAGTCGGTCCAGCCACTCGGGCCGTACCGCATCGGCGGCCATTGCTCGGGAGCATGGGTCGCGTTCGAGATGGCCCGGCAGTTGGAGGCGAGTGGCGACGGGCTCGACGCGGTGGTGCTCGTCGACCAGGGTCCGCCCGGGGTCGAGGTGCAGCTCCCGTCGCCCGCGGAGTACGTGCTGAAGCGGATCCGCTTCTACATGCGCGACGGGCGACTGTGGTCGGCCGTCGTCTGGCAGGTGCAGATCCTCCTCAAGCGCCGCTTCCTCCGGCGCGTCGCCGGTCGCACGATCCGCAACGAGGAGGCCGTGCGCGAAGTCCATCGCGAGGCGTACGCCCGCTACGCCGGTGGCGTGGTCCACCACGACCTGGCGCTGATCCGCAGTGACGAGTCGATCTCCCTCGACGACAAGACGTGGTACCTCGAGTGGCAGCGCGCGACCACCGGTCGCATGCACCACGCCCAGACGCCCGGCACGCATGCCAACCTGTTGAAATCCGGCTTCGTCGAGCAGTTGGCGAACCGCTTGCGCTGGGCGTTCGACCTCGCCCACTCGTCGGCCGTCGACGACACGATGGCCACGGCCACGGCCACCTGAGGCGAGCCGAATCCTCCCATCCGGATGATGGCAGGACGGAGGAGCGCCCGCATGCTGGGCCCTCGGGGATCGTCACACGGTCGATCCGGGAGGTACGTGGGCGATGAGCATCGGTCAGACGGGAGCGAGGGAGCGGTTCGACGCGTGGTTCGACGCCGACGTGATCAACCCGATCGAGGACTTCCACGATCCGGGCCAGGAGTGGCGACGCCTCTTCTCGGAGCTGTTCGGCACGTTCTTCCTGGTGCTCGTCGCCGCGGGCGGCGGGATGATGGGCCAGGCGTTCCCGAACACGATCTCGCGGGCAGCAGCTGTCACGGCTCCCGGGTTGATGGTCCTGGCGATCATCTTGTTCATGGGCAAGGTCTCCGGCGCGCACCTCAACCCCGCGGTGAGCCTGGCGTTCGCCGTCCGTGGCGACTTCCCGTGGCGGCGCGTGCCCGGCTACATCGTCGTGCAACTTGCCGGGGCGACGCTCGCCGCGCTGTTCCTCCGAGCCGTCGTCGACGTGTCGGCGTCGTACGGGTCGAACTACCCCGCGGCCGGCTACTCGTCGATGGCGGCGTTCTGGATGGAGCTCATCCTCACGCTGGGACTCGTGAGCGTGATCCTCGGCACCGCGTCGGGCGCGCAGAACATCGGCATCGTCGGCGCCTTCGGGGTCGGCTCGTACATCGCCCTGGCCGGGTTGTGGGGCAGTCCGATCTCGGGCACCTCGATGAACCCGGCGCGCACGTTCGGGCCCGATCTGGTCGGTCGTGACTGGACGGACTACTGGGTGTACGTCGCCGGGCCGATCGCCGGCGCGATGGTGGCCGTCGTCGCGGCCTTCGTCCTGCGCGGCCCGGGCGGCGGCAAGGCCGGTTCAGGCGCCGCACAGGGTGCCCTGTTCACGGAAGTGGCCAACCCGAAGGACGTGTGAAGCTGACGCGCACACCGGAGCCGGCGACACACGAGGAGATCCCATGGCTGAGTCCGACCTGAGCACGGACGCGTCGGTGACGAACGCGCCGCGGCCCGTCGAACGGGTCGACCACCCCAGTCGAGCGGAGCGGGTGGCAACGGGACGGAGCTGCCGGGAGGCGGTGCCGCGCGCCTCGCTCGCCTCGTTCGCGCCGTCGTCGCCGCGACAGGACCCCGTCGACCTGCTCGAGCAGCAGGCGGCGTCGCGCATCCCCGAGCTGCTGCCGATCCGCTACGGGCGGATGCTCGCCTCGTCGTTCGCCTTCTACCGGGGTTCGGCCGTGCTGATGGCCGCAGATCTCGCCGGCAGTCCACGGACCGGCCTGAAGGTGCAGCTCTGCGGCGATGCACACCTCTCCAACTTCGGCGGGTTCGCCGCGCCCGACCGTCGGCTCATCTTCAGCGTCGACGACTTCGACGAGACGCTGCCGGGTCCGTTCGAATGGGACGTCAAGCGTCTCCTGGCCAGCTGTGCCATCGCGGGCGAGCGGGCGGGCTCGGCGCCGGAGAACGGGAGCTGGTCAACCTCGCCGTTGCCGGCGTGTATCGCCGGGCGATGAGGCAGTTCGGCCGGATGCGAACGCTCGACACCTGGTACGCCCGATTCGACGTCGACCAGGTCAGACACGAGTGGGACGCCGGTGCGACCAAGACCGAGAAGAAGCGTCTCAAGCGCAACGTCGCCAAGTCGCGCTCGCGCGACAGCATCAGGGCGCTCGGCAAGCTCACCCATCTCGTCGACGGCGAGCCGCGGATCATCTCCCATCCACCGCTCGTCGTCCCGATCGACGAGCTGCTCGCTCCCGCCGACGCCGCGGCGTTCGTCGACGCGGTACGCGCCATCATCCACTCGTATCGGCGGAGCCTGTCCGGAGACCGTCGGCTGCTGCTCGAGCGGTTCCGCTACGTGGACAGCGCTCGGAAGGTCGTCGGCGTCGGGAGCGTCGGCACCCAGGACTGGGTGGTGCTCATGACCGGCAACGACGACGACGATCCGCTGTTCCTGCAGATCAAGGAAGCCGAGCCGTCGGTGCTGGAGCGGTACCTGGGCAAGAGCCCGTTCGCCAACCACGGCCAGCGGATCGTCGAGGGTCAGCGCCTGATGCAGACGGCGAGCGACATCATGCTCGGCTGGTTCCGCGGGCCAGGCCTCGACGGCGTCAAGCGGGACTTCTACATCCGACAGTTGTGGGACGGCAAGGGATCAGCGCTCGTCGACACGATGTCGGCGCGTGGCCTGCGGGTGTACGCCGAGGTCTGTGCCCAGACGTTGGCGCGCGCCCACGCCCGCTCGGGCGATGCCGTCGCCATCGCTGCCTACCTCGGCAACAACGACACCTTCGACCAAGCGCTGGCCGGTTTCGCCGAGACCTACGCCGACCAGAACGAACGCGACTTCGCCGCATTGCGGGCCGCGGTCGAGTCCGGGCGGATCACTGCCAGCACCGCCGTCGTCTGACCACGATGTGGCCCGTCGCCGTGCGGGCGGCCTCGCTCAGTACTTCTGCGGGACGGGACGCACGGCGATGACGGGCTCGACGTACCCGTCCACGCTCGGCTGCCGCGGAACCTTCGTGTCAGGCCGGGGGACCGATTCGTACGGGATCTGGCTCAAGAGGTGGGAGATGATGTTCAGCCGGCCGCGCCGCTTGTCGTCGTTGTCCGCGACGAACCACGGCCCCCACTCCGTGTCGGTGGCGGCGAGCATGACGTCACGGGCGCGGCAGTAGTCGTACCGCCGGCGATAGGACTTCAGGTCCGTGGGCGACAGCTTCCAGATCTTGCGTGGGTCGTCGATCCTGCTCTTCAGTCGCCGGGCCTGCTCTTCGGACGCTGACCTCGAGCCAGTACTTGATCAGGATGATCCCCGACTCGACCATCGCCTGCTCGACCGCGGGCACCTGCTCTGAGGAACTCGCTCGGTCTGCTGCGGCGTGCAGAAGCCCATCACCAGCTCGACACCGGCACGGTTGTACCAACTGCGGTCGAAGATGACGACCTCGCCGGCACGCCGGGAAGTGGGCGATGTACCGCTGGACGTACATCTGCGACTTCTCCCGCTCGGTCGGCGCGGGCAGCGCGACGACGCGGAACACCCTCGGGCTCGCCCGCTCGGTGATCCGCCTGATCGTGCCGCCCTTGCCGGCCGTGTCGCGAGCCCTCGAACACGACGCAGATCTTCGCCCCGGTGGCCTTGACCCACTCCTGCATGGCCACCAGCTCTCCGTGCAGGATCGCGCATCTCGGCCTCGTACGCCTTGCGCTTCATCCGGTGCCCCGCCGCCCTCGGCCGCTGCGCCGTCAGGTGTCGCCGACGACGAGTCGCCCGCGGCTTGGGCAGTCGACGCCGGTTCGACGTTCTCGGACTTCTTCGACTTCTTCGACTTCGTCGACTTCTTCGCCTCTCGGACTTCTTGCTCATCGATCTCGTCTCCTGGTCGAAGGCTCGACGACGTCGTGGTCGAACGCGGTTGAGCCGGCGCAGCTGGATGCGCCTTGTCGATCGCGGTGAACGCGGGCGCGACGAGCGACAGGGCGATGACGAGGACCCATTGGGCGCCGGTGAGCGAGACGGTGTCGAGGAGGCGTTGCAGCATGTTCAGCTCGACGGCCGCCCAGGTGAGCAGCCCAGCCGAGGATGATCCAACCGAGGTAGGGGAAGATCGGCGCCGACCACCACGGCTCGCGCTCGCGGCGCATGACGAGACCGTTGTTCACCGCGCTGAGCGCGACGACGGCGAACGCCATCGTCATCGACGTCGACGGCTTCGGTCGTGCTCGGCTCGCCGGGACCCCACGCCAGCACCATCAGCGCCAGGCTCGAGATGATGAACCCGGTGATCGCCCAGCGCACGGTCTGGGCGCGGGTGGCGATCCTCGAGCCGGGCGTGCGCGGCGGACGTTGCATGACGCCGGGGTCGGGGACGTCGACGATGAACCCGATGACCACGGTGACGACGACGAAGAACTTGGCGAACAGCAGCTGCATCGGGAACAGGGCCACGCCGCCGTTGATGTTCAGGATCGTGGCGTAGAGCATCAGCTGCAGCACCGACGACAGGATCGTCAGCTGCAGCTTCACGTACGACGAGATCCGCCGGTAGATGTCGCGCCCGAGGTCGACGGCGTGCACGAGGGTGGCGAAGTTGTCGTCGGTGAGCACCAGCTTGCCGGCCTGCTTGGTCACCTCCGATCCGCTGCCCATGGCGACGCCGACGTCGGCCTGCTTCAGCGCGGCGGCGTCGTTGACGGCGTCGCCGGTCATCGCCACGACCTCGCCGGCCTCCTGCATCAGCCGGGCGAGGCGGACCTTGTCCTCCGGGGCGACCCGGCCGAAGACGTGCAGCTGGGGGAGCTGGGCGATCACCTCGCTCGTCGCTGAGGTGGGCGAGGTCGGTGCCGGTGATCACGCCCGGTCCGAGGCCGAGCTCGTCGGCGATCGCCCGGGCGGTCACGGTGTGGTCGCCGGTGATCATGCGCACGTCGATCCCGGCGGTGTGGGCGATGCGGACGGCGTCGACGGCCTCGGCGCGCAGCGGGTCGATGATGCCGACGAGGGACACCAGGACGAGGTCGTGCACCTCGCGCCATCGGGTCGTCCAGCGCCGCGGCCATCGCGTCCGTCGGTGAGGTCGCGGGCGGCGAACGCGAGCACGCGCAGCCCTCGCTCGGACAGCTGCCGGTTGGCGTCGAGCAGCTCGTCGCGGACCTGTGTCCATCGGGACCTGCTCGCCGTGCCACAGCGCGGTCGCGCAGCGATCGATGACGATGTCGGGTGCGCCCTTCACGCTGATGAAGTGGGGCTCGTGGAGGATGCCGCCGGAGATCCACGCCGGGCGGTCGTGGAACGTCGCCATGAACTTGTACTCGGAATCGAACGGCACCGTCGCCCGCCGGGGCAGGGTCCGGCGGGTCTCCTCGGCGTCGACGCCGACCTTGGCGGCGAGCACGACGAGCGCGGCCTCGGTCGGATCGCCGATGATCGACTCGTCGTCGGCGACGGTGGCGTCGCTGCACAGCACGAGCCCGAGCGCCGAGGCGGGTGAAGTCCGGCGTCGGGGCGCCGGCGACGCCGAGGATCGCCCCCGACGTCTTGTAGCCGCCGCCTTCGATCTTGTACCAGTCGCCGCCGGTCGAGCATCGTCGTCGCCGTCATGGCGTTCATCGTCAGCGTGCCGGTCTTGTCGCTGTTGATCACCGTCGTGCCGCCGAGCGTCTCGACGTCGGTGAGCGACTTGACCACCGCCTTGGACTCGGCGAGCCGTTGCGCCCCCGACGACAACATCAGCTGGACGAACGTCGGCAGGCCCGTCGGGATCGCCGAGATCGCCGTCGACACGCACAGCAGGACCAGCGTCTCGGCGTCCTGGCCGCGGGCGATCCCGACGATGGCGATGACGGCGACCGCCGCCCAGGCGAGGATGCCGAAGAGCTTGGTCAGGCTGTCGAGCTCGCGCTGCAGCGGCGACTTCGTGCGCTTCGTCGCCGTGACCATGTCGGCGATGTGGCCCATCTGCGTCGACGCGCCCGGTGGCCACCACGACGACCGTCGCCGAGCCCCGGGTGACCTGGGTGTTCTGGAAGACGAGGTTCGTGCGGTCGCCGAGCGCCGTGTCCCGCGCCGGGAGCGTCGCGGCGTCCTTGGCGATCGGCGCGCTCTCCCCGGTCAGCGAGGCCTCCTGGACCTCCAAGGATGCCGAGGTGACGACGCGGGCATCGGCCGGGACGAGGTCGCCGGCCTCGATCGAGCACGATGTCGCCCGGCACCAGACCGGTCGAGTCGACCTCCTCGACGCTGCCCGACCGGCGGACCCGGGCCTTGGGCACCTGCAGCTGGGCCAGCGCCTCGACGCTGGCCATCGCCTTGCGCTCCTGGCTCGTCCCCATGATCACGTTGAACGACACCAGCGCCAGGACGATCGCGCCCGTCGCCACCTGCCCGATGGCGAAGCTGGCGACGCTGACGATCAGCAGCATGATGTTCATCGGGTTCGCAGCTGACCCTTGGCCACCGCCCACAGCGTCGGCGGCGGCTCGCGTGGCGATCTCGTTCCGCCCGAACTCCGCCAGCCGCCGCTGCACCTCGTCGGCGTCGAGGCCGGTCGCCGGGTCCACCCCGACACGCGCGACGACATCCGGCGCGGCCAGCGCATACCAGCGCTCCTCGACCGTCGGGTCCTGGTTCGTCGTCATCTCATTGCCTCGCAGTCCGTCGTGCCATCGCGTCATCCCTCGCTCAGCAGGGGCCGTTGCGACCCGTTGGGGCGGACGTCCACTCGTCGGACGCGCCTGGCCACCGCCGAACAGTCCGGTTGTCGCTCAAGATGACGTCGACTGCCACGTGGTGGTCGCCCCGTTCTACCGAGCGGACGGGTCACCTCGCCTCACCCGGGCGCGGGTGGGAGACGGTGACCCGGTGGGCCGCATACGCTGATGTGATGACGCGCCCGGTCCGCCCAGTGCTCGCCGCGTTGGTGGTGGCCATTGCGATCCTCGGCGCCTCGTGCTCGGGCTCGGGCGGCGGATCCAACACCCCGGCATCGGGGGTGACCCGGCCGGCCGAGCGTCCGACCAGCGAGGACGGGACCACGCGACCGGCGACCGAGGCCCCGACCACGACGGCGGAGGGGCCACGGGAGACGACGGCTGCGGCAACGACCACCGCCGCGGACGGCGGTGGCGAAGGCGATGGCACGACGTGGTGGCCGTGGCTCGTGGTCGGCCTCGCGGTGTTGGCCATCGTGGGGATCGTCGTGTTCCTGCGGGCCCGGCGATCTCCCGACTGGTCGGTGCGGGCAGCCGTCGCGCTCGACGATTCCGATGAGCTCAGCACCCATCTCGTCGGGCTGGCGCCCCGCGGCCTGTCGGCGGTGGCCGGCGCCGACGCCGCGCGGCTGGCGACGCTCATGGCTTCCGTGCAACAGCTGGTGGCGTCGGCGCCCGACGACGCCGCTCGCCAGGCGCTCGGCGACGTGCAGGAACGTCTGCGTTCCCTGCACGGGGTGCTCGACGCGGTCTCCCTCGAGGTGCAACCACCGTCGGCCGCCGAACTGGACGAGGTGAGGTCCAGGGCGACGCAACTCCACAGCGCGACGTCGCGTGCGCGGGCGACCGTGGTCGCGCCGGCGTCCTCCCGTCCGCGGGGCTGAACAGCGTCAGCCGGCGGTTGGCTGGTCGAGCGCCGGCGGGGGCGTGCCGGTGGCGAACTTCCAGCCGATCGCCGCGACTCGCGCGCTGGCCATCTTGGCGGTGGCGAGGCCGAGACCACCGGCCACGGCCCACACCGCTGCGTCGGGCCACGAGAACTGGCGGCTGCCCGGGTCGAACACCGCTGCGGGCGCCTTGTCCTTGCGGATCGTGCGGTAGATGGCCCGCAGGAGCACCTGGGCGATGAACACGCCGACGGCGCCGGTGATCCAGGATTCCAGCTGCCACGCTCGCCGCCGGTCAATCATCGCGCCCCCCGTCCCATCTGCACACGGAGAAGCTACAGCGGTCCGCGACACGTCGATGCTCGCTTCGGGAACCGATCAGCGCGAACAGACCGGATTCGGCTCGAGCGCCCCTCAGGCAGGAGGACCGGCGGATGGCTCCTCGCGCCGGCCCGCGGACGGAGGTCGGCCGAAGCCAGCGCCAGCACCCTCGTCGGCGTGCTCAGCTCCGTGACCACCAGTTCTGCGGCCACGCCGCTCACGACGTGCTGAGTGGCGCGGCGCGGGTCCGCTTCCACCCGAGGTCCAAGCCGATGCTCAAGGCGAGCACGATGACGATCGCCACGAGCGTGCGCGGCTCGTGGACGAGGGTCGTGAACGCGAACGTCGCCAGCACGATGACCGTTGCCGCGACGCCGATCAGCAGGATCGAGCCTCGTGCACCCGTCTCCTGGCGGACGCGCAGGTGACCGATGCTCACCATGGCGAACACGACCAGTGCGATGGCGCTGCCGATCGAGGCGATGGCGTTGAGGTCGAAGCCGATGGCGAGCACGATGGACAACGCCGCCGTGAGCACCAGCCCGGTCGGGGCGCGGCCACCGAGACGACGACCCATCGCCGGTGGGAACTGGCCGACCGAGGCGAGTTGCTCGCACAGCCCCGACGCCGGGTACAGCCCGCCGTTGGTCGCCCCCGCGGTGGCGAACAGCGCGGTGATGCTCATCAGCCGGTAGCCGGCCATCCCGAGCACGGGTTCGGCCGCCTTGGCGATGGCCGTCCCGCCGGACTCGATGACCTCGTCGACGGTGAGCGTGCCGAACACGCCGAGCGCCACCGCCACGTAGATCACCGTGGCGATCCCGAGTGCGAGGTACATCGCCCGTGGGAGCTCGCGCGACGGATCAGCGAGATCCTTGGCGGTGAAGCTGACGATGCCGAAGCCCAAGAAGGCGAAGAACGTCAGCGCGACGCTGGAGACGATGTCGCTCACCGACGGGTACCCGGAGAACGCCAACAGGTGCGGGTCCATGTTGACCAACGTGACGACGGCGAAGACGGCGAGGATGCCGATCACCACCGTCACCACGACGGTCTGCACCCGGGCGACCGCTTGGGAACCGACGATGTTCAGCAGCATCATGACGACGACGATGAGGGCGGCGAACACCTTCACCCACGTCGAGTTGCCGAACGGCACGGCGTCGCTCGCGTAGCTGCCGAACGACACGGCCACCATGCCGGTGACGATCGCATTGGTGGCCAGCACCATCCACGCGACCACCCCGGTGACGTGACCGTCACCGAACCCCCGGGAGATGTACTCGAGCAGCCCACCGGCCGACGGGTAGCGCGCCCCGAACTTGGCGAACGAGTACCCGTTGAGGAGGGCGATGGCGCCGGCGAGGAGGAACGAGATCCACACCGCCGCGCCGGCGACCTCGCCGGCCGCGCCGAGCAACGAGAAGATCCCGGCGCCGACCATCGCGCCGACACCGATCGACGCCGCCTGCCGGACGGTGAACCGCTTCGTAGCGTCGGTGGCCGCCGGCGCCTCCGCCGCGGTCATCGGTACGCCGGCACCGGTTCCGGTTCGGCCATCGACCGTCGCTGTGCCTTGTACACCGGGATGCCGAGGAGCAACGCCGCGCCGGCGAGGAAGAACGGCGCCCAGTAGACCCAGAAGCTGTTCCCGGTGTTGCGCGAGTAGACGATGAACAAGATGGAGAAGACCAGCGAGACGACGGCCACCACCATGTCGCGCACGAAGCGCGGCGTCTCGAGCGTGCGGTGATCGACCAGCCGCCACTTCAGCTGCGCCAGGGCGGAGAACCCGTACGGGATCGCCGCGGTGATCCCACTCATGAGGACGAGCGTGGTGAACGCCGTGGCGCCGCTCGAGCCGAGGTAGTTGATCGCCATCGCGATCGACGCGAGGACCGTCGAGGCGACGATGCCGAACGCAGGGACCCCGTTCGGCGAGATGCGCTTGAACTGCTTGGGGAACAGGCCGTCCTTGGCTGCGGCGAGCGGCATCTCGGCGCAGATCATCGTCCAGCCGTTGAGCGCTCCGAAGCCGGAGACGATCACGGCGATCGCCATGACCTTGCCGGGCCACGTGCCGCCGAACATCGAGTTCATCGCATCGGAGAACGGCGCGGTCGCGGTGCTCAACGTCGAGTTCGGCAGGATGCCGAACATCGCGGTGAGCGAGAGCATGTAGACGACCGCCGTCGCCAGCGTGCCCAGGATCGTGGCGCGCGGGATGTTCCGATCCGGGTCGCGCACCTTCGCCGCGGCGACCGACGCGGTCTCCACGCCGAGGTAGCTGAACAGGGCGATCGCCATGCCGCCACCGATCGCGGCGATGGCGCCCTCGCCGCTCACGTTCCAGGGCGAGTAGTTGGCCGTGTCGATGTAGAACAAGCCGACCGTCGACATGAACGCGAGCGCGGCGAACTTGAGCACCGTCGTACCCACCTGCACCGCGCCCATGTTCTTCACCCCGGACAGGTTGATCGCCGCGGGCAGCCACAGACCGACGAGGACCAGGAGGACCGACCCGAGTCGGTTGTGGTCCTTGTTGACGAACTGCTCCACGTACAGGACCCACCCGACGGCGATGGCCGCGTTGCCGGACCACGCCGTGATCCAGTACGACCACGCGTTGACGAAGCCGACCCTGTTGCCGAACGCGACCCTGGCGTAGGCGTAGGGGCCGCCATCGGCGGGCAGGCGGCGCGAGAGCGCGGCGAACAGCACGGCCAGCACCAGCGCACCGATGGTGGTGAGTGCCATCGAGACCAACGTGATCGGCCCGTACCCGGCGAGCGAGGTCGGCAGGTTGAAGATCCCGACACCGATGATGCTGCCCATGATGAGGGCGATCGCCTGGGTCGGTCCGAAGCGCGCGCCATCGGACGGCGCCCCGCCGGGTTGGGTCGTCGACGCCGCGGCGGGCCGTGGCGTCGCGTTCGGGGCGTCGCTCATCGCCGTGCCGTCAGGCCGGATCGCGCAGCAGCGGGCAGGTCATGCAGTGGCCGCCGCCGCGGCCCTTGCCCAGCTCGAAGCCTTGGATCTCGATCACCTCGACGCCGGCGGCGCGCATCTTGGCGATCGTGTAGGTGTTGCGCTCGTAGGCCACGACGACCCCTGGTTCCAGGGCGACCACGTTGTTGCCGTCGTCCCACTGCTCGCGTTCGCGCTGGTAGTCGTCGCCACCGGTCTCGACGACGTGCAGCTTGGGCACGCGCAGCGCGTCGGCGACGGCGCCGAGGAAGCTGTCCTCCACCGTGACGTGGAAGTCGCCGGGCGTCGTGCCCGGCCGCAGGCTGATCGCCCTGATCTCGTCGATGACCTTCGGGTAGGCGGTGGCCTTGTCCCGGTCGAGCAGCGTGAACACGGTGTCGAGGTGCATGTGGGCGCGGTCCTTGGACATCACGCAGGCGATCACCCGGTCTGCGGCGCCCTTGGCGAACAACGACTTGGCGATCTGCTCGATCATCCGACCCTGCGACCGCTCGCTCATGCCGATCAGCACCGCGCCGTTGCCGACCGGCATCACATCGCCACCTTCGAGCGAGGCCAATCCGAAGTCGGCGGTCTCCAGCCGGCCGTCGGGGCCTTCGGGCGGGTACCAGAACTCGAAGCCGCCCGGGGCGAACATCGGATGGGCGCGGTAGATGGCGGCGACGTTGTAGGCCTCGCGCCGGCGTGCCGGCCAGTACATCGGGTTGATCGACACGCCGCCATAGATCCAGCACGACGAATCACGGGTGAACAGCGTGTTCGGCAGCGGCGGGAGCACGAACTGGTTCGGGTCGTCGAGCGCCGCACCGATCAACGAGACCTTGGCGACGGCGGCCGGATCGAGACCCGCCTCGGCCACGGTGAGGCCGCCGATCAGATGCGTGGCGAGGACCGCGGGCTCCAGCGCGGCCAGGAGCTCGCGGATCTCGTCGACGAGCGACCAACCCACCGTGTACTCCGAGGCCACCAACTCGATCAGCCGCAGCCGGGCCTCGGTGCTCGCGGCGAGTGCCTCGGCGAGCAGATCCGACAGCAGGTGCACCTCGACGCCACGTTCGCGCATGCGCGCGACGAACTGGTCGTGCTCGAACTGGGCGCGCTCGACCCACAGCACGTCGTCGAACAGCAGGTCGTCGTGGTTCGAGGGGGTCAATCGCTGCAGGCTCAGGTCTGGCCGGTGGACCATCACCTTGCGCAGCTTGCCGACCTCCGAATGGACACCGAGCTCGACCATCTTCATCCCTCCCCGGCGCCCGCTGGCGCCACCGTCGTGCCGGCCTGCCCGCGCACGATCGCCGCGATCTCGCCCAACGAACCGATCGCCGCCGCGCCTGCCGGTGGCCTCCACGAAGCGGGCGGCCGCCTCGACCTTCGGACCCATCGAACCAGCGGCGAACTCGCGGCTGCGCAGCTCGGCCGGGGTGACCCGTTCGAGGCGGCGCTGCTCCGGCGTCCCCCAACCGTCGTACACGCCGTCGACGTCGGTGGCCATGACGAACAGGTCGACGTCGACCTCACGGGCCAGCAGCTCGCAGGCCAGGTCCTTGTCGATCACCGCCTCGACACCTCCGAGGGTCCGCTCCCGGCCCGGGACCCACGACGCCGGGATCCCGCCCCCTCCGGCACAGATGACGACGGTACCGTGCTCGAGCAGCCAGCGGATCGGGCGGATCTCGAAGATCCGCTTCGGCGCCGGTGACGCCACGACCCGGCGCATCCGTTGGCCGTCGCGCTTGAACACCCAGCCCTTCTCGGTGGCCAGGGCGGCTGCGGCGTCGTCGTCGTACACGGGACCGACGAACTTGGTCGGGTCGGCGAAGGCCGGGTCGTCGCGGTCGATCTCGATCATCGTCAGCATCGTGGCGAGCGGCACCTCCGGCGGGCAGCGCGTTGCCCAGCTCCTGCTCGATCAGGTAGCCGATCATCCCCTCGGTCTGCGCGCCGAGCACGTCGAGCGGGTACGCCTCCACGTCGTGGAACGCCGCCGCCTGGAGCGCCAGCAGGCCCACCTGCGGACCGTTGCCGTGTGACAGGACGAGCTGATGGGCGCCGGCCAGCGGGGCCAGTGCGGCCGCGGCGACGCGGATGTTCTCCCGCTGCGCGTCGGCGGTCATCGGCTCACCGCGCTTCAGGCAGGGCGTTGCCGCCGAGGGCGACCAGGATCCGCACGCCGGCTCCGTCAGCTGCCGAGGGTCGCGACGAGCAGCGCCTTGATCGTGTGCAGCCGGTTCTCCGCCTGGTCGAACACGATGCTGGCGGGCGAGGCGAACACCTCACCGGTCACTTCGAGACCGTCGCTCATCCCGGTGTGCTCCATGATCTCCCTGCCGACGACCGTGTTCGGATCGTGGAAGGCGGGAAGGCAGTGCATGAACTTCACCTTCGGGTTGCCCGCCTTGTCGAGCAGCGCCGAGCTCACCTGGTAGGGGCGCAGCAGGTCGACCCGTTCCGTCCAGACGTCCTTCGCCTCGCCCATCGACACCCACACGTCCGTGTGGACGAAGTCGACGCCCGACACGGCGGTCGCGGCGTCCTCGGTGATCGTGAGGCGTGCTCCCGTCCGCTCGGCGATGCCCTGGGCGGTCGCCACCAGGTCGGCAGGCGGATGCAGCGTGGCGGGTCCGCCGAGCCGGACATCGGCTCCCATCAACGCACCCATGACCAGGAGCGACCGCCCCATGTTGAAGCGGCAGTCGCCGACGAAGGCGTACGAGAGGGCGTCGTACGGCTTGCCGCTGGCCTCGTGCATCGTCAGGAAGTCGGCCAGCATCTGGGTCGGGTGCCACTCGTTCGTCAGCCCGTTGTAGACCGGCACGCCGGCGTTCGCGGCCAACTCCTCGACGTCGGACTGCGCGTTGCCGCGGAACTCGATCGCGTCGTACATCCGGCCGAGGACCCGCGCCGTGTCGGCGACCGACTCCTTGTGGCCGAGCTGCGATCCGGAGGGGTCGAGGTAGGTGACATGAGCACCCTGGTCGAACGCGGCCACCTCGAACGCCGACCGGGTGCGCGTCGACGTCTTCTCGAAGATCAGGGCGATCTCCTTGCCGTCGAGCCGCTTGACCTCGCTCCCGGCGTACTTCGCCAGCTTCAACGCCTCCGACAGTTGGAGGAGGAAGCGAAGCTCGCGGGGCTCGAAGTCGAGCTCCTTGACGAAGCTGCGATTGCGCAGGTTGTACATCGCGAGAACTCCTTTCCGGCGTGGCGGTGGTCGCCGGACCGCCCTTGGCCGACAGGTGGTGTCATCTCTCGGATGCTGAGGGACGCACTGAGATTGTGTGGAGGCAGCGGATACCCCCGACCCACCCGTGCGCGGGTGGATCGTCCTCGTTTCGTGAACGCACGGTGACCGGCAGTGGAACTCCACGGTCGCGACGGCGTGAGACCACCCGGTGAGGACGCACGGAACGACGCCGCCCGACCTGTCCTCGGGTGAACCACCCGCGGCGGGGTGATCCGCGGGTGCCGGCCCTGGCCTACCGTGACCACGCTGGGACGTGCTGCCCACGGATTCGATGCGGGTCCGGTTGCGGACGAGGAGAGTGGTGTGATGGCTGACGCCGAGTTGGATGAGTTGGGACCGGTCGACTACCTGGTCGTCGAGTTCCCTGCCGGACAGGCGAACTTCAGCGGTGAGATGGCGGCTGAACTGTCGTCGCTGGTCGACAGCGGCACGATCCGCATCCTCGACCTGCTGATCATCACCAAGACCGACGAGGGGCTGATCGACGCCTTCGAGGTCGACGATTTCCAGGGTCTCGACGAGTTGCGCAAGCTGGAGACCGAGCTGGCCGACCTGCTGGCCGCCGACGACGTCGCCGACCTCGCCGCCGCCATGGCGCCCGGCAGCGTCGCCGGCGTGCTGGTGTGGGAGAACCGGTGGGCGGCGCCGTTCGCCTCGGCGGCGCGCCGGGCCGGCGGTCAGCTGGTGGCCAACGGCCGGATCCCGATCCAGGCGATCATGGCGTCGATGGAGGCCGACGAGGCCTCGACGAGTGAAGGAGACTGATATGCCCCTTGGACGTGGACGAGTTGGACGGCGCGGTGTGATCGGCCGTCCCGTGGCACGCACGGCCGCCGTAGTCGGATCGGCAGCGGTCGTGGCCCACGGCATCCGTCGTCGGGGCGACCGACGTGAGGATCGCCGGGACGACCGCCGCGATCGGCGCTGAGCAGACAGGATCGTCGTTCGCGCCGACAACGGCGCGTCAGGTCAGTCTGCTCCACAGCTGCGGCATCGGTCGGATGCCGAGGTCGCGCACCACCAGCTGAGCTGCGTGCTGAACCCCTTCGGTGAAGGTGGGGAAGGCGAACT
Source organism: uncultured Acidimicrobiales bacterium (assembly GCA_963794805.1). GTDB lineage: Bacteria > Actinomycetota > Acidimicrobiia > Acidimicrobiales > Ilumatobacteraceae > JAODBQ01. Next base: position 68,428 of record CAWCFL010000017.1, on the reverse strand, counting down.
GCAGCTCGGCGACGTCTTCGATGGGCATGCGCGCGGCCATGCAGGCAGCGATCATCTGGATCACCTCGGCCGAGTACTCGCCGAGCACGTGCGCGCCGACGATGTGCCGATGCTCGGTCTCGACGATCAGCTTGCAGAACCCCTCCGACTGTCCGTCGGCAACCGGTCGGAGCAGGTCCTCGTAGCGGGCCACGGCGACCACGCAGTCGTGACGGAGCCGTGCCTGCGCCTCGGTGAGACCGACGCTTCCGTACTCGGGGTCGGTGAAGCTGCCGGCTGGGACGACGTCGTGCACCAGTCGACGTCGTGTCCCGAGGACCGCGTTCTCGGCCGCGATGCGCCCCTCGAGGAGCGCGCTGGAGACGAGCATGCTGTTGCCGTCGACGTCACCGGCCACGTAGATGTGCTCGACGTTCGTGCGCAGCGACTCGTCGACCACCACGTAGCCGCGCTCGACGTTCACGCCGGCCGCGGCGGCATCGACGAGGTCGGCGTTGCCGGGCCAGCCGACGGCGAAGAACGCGGCGTCCGCCTCGACGCTGCCGGTCGCGTCACCCGTGGTGTAGCCGACCCGCACGCCTGATCCGAGTGGCTCGAGCACGTGAACGGCGGCGTCGGTGATCACGCGGATGCCACGAGCCCGGAACGCGTCCTCGAGCGCGATCGAGATGTCCTCGTCGGCACGTGGCACGATCCGGGCAGCGTGTTCCAGCAGCGTGACCGAGCAGCCGAAGTCGGCCAGGATCGAGGCGAGCTGGCAGCCGGTGTCAGCGGCGCCGATGATGCAGACCCGTTCCGGCAGCGCCGTGAGGCCGCGCACGTCCTCGAACGTGAGGCCGAGCTCGGCACCGGGGATCGGCAGGCGGGCGGCGCGCCCACCGACGGCGATGATCACCCGGTCGGCGGTCCAGCTGCGGCCGTCGTTCGCCGCGACCGTGTGGGCATCGACGAACCGGACGTCACCGGCTCCTTCGACCACCACGACGCCGGTGGCCGTGACGTGGTCGGTGATGCGCAGGCGGTCGTGGGCGTAGCCGGCGACGCGCTCGGCATTGGCCAACGCCGCCGCCACATCCACTTCGGGGCGAGGCCCGCGCAGCCCGAACGTCTCCCACGAGCTCCAGTCGCGAACCAGGCGCGCTGCCCGGGCCAGGGTGCGCACGGGTGCCGGCCCGCTGGCGAGCGCCGTGCCGCCGAGCCGGGCCCGCTCGAGGAGCGTCACCTCGGCTCCCAGCCCGACAGCGTGGAGGGCGGCCGTGACGCCGGCGGGACCACCGCCGATGACCAACACGTGCATGTTCTCGCTCCTTCACGTCACCACGGAGACGAGACGGGTGACGCAGATGTCGTGGCGTCGGGTCGGCACCGTCGGCGGCCGTCCTTGGCCGGCAGCGCCGTTCGGCGATGGTCAGCCGATGTCGACGTACCGGATCTCGATGGCATTGTTGCCGTAGCCGAGCCGGTTCCACGGTGGGACCTCGGGTTGGACGTTGCCGGCGGCGTCGGTCGCCCGGGCGCGGAGGGTGTGCCTGCCGACGTAGCCGGGCGTCCATTCGAACGTCCAGTCCTGCCAGTGGGAGTCGTCGTTGGGTGGCTCGACCTGTGCCGGGTGCCATTCGCCCTCCCCGGTGAGGCTGACGTCGACGTGCGTGATCGGCCCGGTGCCGGACCAGGCCTTGCCGCGCACGATGTGCGTGGCGAAGGGGAGCGCCGCGCCGGCGTCAGGGTCGGTGATGCGTGCCCTGACGCGCATCAGGGTGACCGGCTCGTGCGGGCGATCGGCCCATTCGTAGACGTAGTGGCCGGTCTGGAACTCGCCGACGTAGGGCTCGGTGAGCACGTCGATGCGGTGCAGCCACTTGACCGAAGCGACGCCGAACCAGTGGGGCACGATGAGCCGGTACGGCGCACCGTGATCGGCGCGCAGTGGTTCGCCGTTCATCTCGTAGGCGATGAGGATCCCAGCCGTCGGGTCGGCGACCAGTTCGAGGGGCAGGGAACGCACGAAGTTCAAGTCGCCACGGTCGGTGTCGGCGAGCACGGGGTGCAGGTGGTACGGGCCGCTGTCGGCACCGGCGAAGCGGACGTCGACGCCGTTGCCGGCAGGCCGCGCCTGTGCCAGCACCTCGCTGAGCCGGGCACCGGTCCAGCGCGCGGTCGACACGGCGTAGTCGCCCCACGGTTCACCGTTCGGCAGCGGGCGCATCTCCAGCCGGCCGTTGCCCGCGCATTCGAGGGTCACGGTCCGCTCGACGGCCGGCATCGAGCGCAGATCGTCCAGCGTCAGCGACAGCGGGTGCCCGACGGCGCCCCCGATCTCGAGCGTGCCGGGGTGCGTCGGCAGCGCGAAGTTGCTGCGCACGTAGTGCATCTCGGTCGGGGTGATGGCGCCCTTCAGCGCGGCGGGCGGTGCTTCGGCGTTGAACGGCGCGCCGTTGATCATCTGCAGCGCCGAGCGTTCCTGTTGGAGATCGTCGGTCAGTGTCATGTCTCAGCCTTCTGGTCGGAGCGACGAGTCAACGCCTCGTCCTGCATCAGTAGTCGGAATCCTGGAACGTTGGGTCTCGGCCGTCGTTGAACGCGCCGATGCCTTCGATGCGATCGGGATGCACGGCGGAGCGCCAGTGCGAGTCCATCATGATCGCGATGGCCTGTTCGGTCGGCTGGCCCTCGCCCAGGCGGACCGCCCGCTTGACCGCCTGCACCGCGGTGGGGGAGTTGCCGGCGATCTTCGCCGCGATCCGTAGCGTCACGTCCAGGAGCTGTGCCTGGGGGTGGAGCTCGTTGACCATGCCGAGCCGGTGTGCCTCCTGCGCGGAGATCGGGTCGCCGGTCATCAGCATCTGCATCGCCTTGCCCGGCGGAAGCAGGCGCGGGAGCATCACCGGCGAGCCGCCGCCGGCGGACAGGCCGATCATCGCCTCGGGTTGGCCGAACGTCGCGTGGTCCGCAGCGATGATGAAGTCGGTGCTCTGGGCGATCTCCGAACCGCCGCCGTAGGCGATCCCGTTCACTGCGGCGATGATCGGCTTGCGCAGCTGACGCAACGTGTACAGCGTGCGATCGAAGTCCTGACGCTGGCGCAGCCACTGCTCCTTGGTCATCGCGTTGCGTTGGCGCAGGTCGCTGCCGACCGAGAAGGCCCGCTCGCCCGCCCCGGTGATCACCGCGACACGGATCGACGGGGTCGCCGCGATCGTCTCCAGGATCTCTGTCAGCCGTGCACCCATCTCGGTCGTGATCGCGTTGTCGGCGTGCGGCCGGTTCAGCGTGATCACCGCGACGTGTCCGTCGGCGACGTGCTCGACGAGCACCGACTCGGCGGGCTCGTCCCCGCTCGACGGTGGCGGCCCGAAGTCGAGCGCATCCCAACGGTCGGTTCCGGTCGGGTTCGATGTCATCGCGTTCCCCTGTCCTTGTTCAAGCGCCGTCACGTCTCGAGATCGGCGAGCCAGCGCAGCGCCCGCAGGCCCGGGGCGAAGAGGTACTCGCCGCCGCGGGTGACCACGAACGGCGGCAGCTCCGTCAGCCGACGCCGGATCGGTCGTCTGGGGATCGTGAAGCTGCCCGAGCCGTCGTTCGATCCGACCAACGGATCCTTCTCGGCCGGTGCGCCGATGAAGATGCCGTCGTTGAGCCATTGCGTCTTGACGAACTCGAACTGTCGATGGAGGTGCGCGCCGGCGAAGACGAAGACGATGCCTCGATCGAGCCCGTCGTCGTCGAGTGCGCCGTCCGGCAGCAACGGTCCGTAGCTCGTCCCGCGACGGATCATCCGGTGCAACCGGACGTCCACGCTGCCCTCGTGTTCCAGCGCGTCGCGGGGATTGGCCCGTCGCGCGTGCGAGCCTGCCGGGCACTTGAAGCCGCGCGGATCATCGCCGAAGGAGAAGTCGTTGTTGCGCTGTGGATCGGCGCCCAGTTCGGCGTCGTCGCGTTCGGGCGTGACGGCGAGCGGAGCGCCACTCTGCCAGCGGCCCACCATCTTGGCGCCGAGCAGCAGCTCGTCGTCGCGGCTCGCCGACCGCTCGCGCAGGTACTGGCGGTACGCCGCAACCCTGGTGTGCAGCTTGCGGAACACGACGTAGGTCCCGTTGCGCCCGAGCACGTCCGGGAAGGGCATCGGCGGCAGCTCGCCCGTCTCGTCCGGATAGCCGAGGATGATCTCGCCCGCCTTCAGGGGCCGTTCCTCGGAGTTGGTCGGGGGGATGCCGCTGCCTTCGACCGCGGGCTGTCCGATGCCGTCCTTGAAACCGAACGACGTGCGTCCCGTGGGGAGCTGGTAGCAGTCCTGGCGCCAGATCAGCTCGACACCCGGCACCTCCTCGTGCGCACGGCGAGCCCGGTCGAGCACGCCCTCGAGCCGCGCCGCGTCGGGGGACAGGGCGGCGATCGCCACGTGGACCTCACCCGTGCCGAGTGGGTGCTCCCAGTTGGCCGGGCTGCTCTCGCGGACGTCGCCGAGCTGCTCGGCGCGCGCGGCCATGCCCTGGCGGAACTCCGGGGCGAAGCTGTCGAGCGACTCCTGCGGCACACCGAGCGCCTCCAACCCCTGATAGGTGAAGGCGACGGTGATCCACGCGTCGTGGGCAGGATCGTCGGTCGGCTGTCCCGAGTCGACCAGTGGCTGCAACCGCCGCACCAGCTCGCGTCCCGCGGCGCGGTCGTCGATGCGCAGCAGCAGGTAGGTGCCGACGTACGGCGAGGGGCGCTCGTGCAACGCGCCGCTCTGGATGTCGTCGAGCTCGAGCACGACCTGCGTCGCACCGTTCGTGGCGTTCGGTTGCATCGTCAGTGGTGGTGCTCGGGTGCTGACGGCGCGTCGGGGTTCGGCGCGACCAGGTACGGGAACGTCTCCGAGGCCGGCTTCGACGCGCCGTCGATGCCGTCGCGGATGACCGGTCCGGTACCGGCGTTGATCATCTGGCTGAAGATCGTGTCCATCACGTCGTCGTTGAGCGTTCGCCCGCCACACGTCTCGTGCGCTTCGCCGCGTCGCGCGGCGAGCTCGATCTCCAGGAACGAGCCCTGCTCGACGTACGGCTTGGTGAGATCGACGACGAGGTAGTCGGCGAGCACCAGCTCCGTCAGCGGGTGGGCGCCGTTCGGTCCCACGTCCCAGTCGACCGTGCCGTCGATCCCGTCCCAGAACGCGAGGTTGGCGTTCGAGTCGAGCCCGATATGCGCCCTGGTACGACTCGCCGAGCGAGAACGCGTCCTCCATGTTGTACAGATCGCGGATCTCGAGGTCGCGATTGACACGATCGTGCTGCTTCGGGCCCAACATCATGTTCTTGACCTCGGGCCGTCCGACACGCTCGATCCGGATCTTGAACTTGCCGCGCGTCAACGTCTCGGCGACGACACCGACCAGTTCGGCACCGTCGAACAGGTCGTCGTCGATCTCGACGACGAGGCTGAGGACGTTCTTGCCGTCGAGGTAGATCGTCCCGTGATCGCTGAAGGCCAGCTTGCCGGTGGCGATCGTCTGCAGTGCCGCTGGGGCGTCCATGAAGAACGGATCCCACCGGGGACCGGCGAACACGCGCACGCCGTGCGCCTGCTCGCCGCGCTCGTCGTTCACCCGGAACGAGACGATGTCGCCAGCAGGGGTGGTGCACGTCCCGTCTTGTTCCACCGCACCGCCGGCGCCGCTCACCGGCTCGGCGAACACGCAGTCGAAGACGAACTCGCGCGCCGCCGACGGCGAAGGGGGCAGCGTCGCCCTGCGGGCTCGCGGTGAGCGGCCGCACCCGGAAGCGGTAGATGAGGCCGTCCGAGAGGGTGTCGGAGATCTTGGCGAAGGGGAGTGTGTTCATCACCAGCACCAGGTGGCCGGGGCGTTGCGGACTGGGGAAGGCGTAGACGTCGGTGATGTCCGCGATGGGTTCGGCCAACGCACGCGGGCCGGAGATGTGGTCTGACATGGAGTTCTCGCTCCCGCTAGTCGGCGGCTTCGTCCAACAACGGCTGCAACGCGGGGTGCTGCAGCGCGTCTGCCGCATCGGGATGATCGAGCACCTGTTGGAACGCGGCGTTCACCCGCAGCGCCTTGCGGATCTCCTTGACCGTGCCGCCGTAGTTCCGGGCGTAGGCGGCCGCGCGTCTGCTGGGCGCCCAGGATGAACGCCTTCAGCGCCACCAGGTCCGGGAGGCCGTCGTAGCCGACGGAATGACGGAAGATCACGTCGAACAGCGCCAACGTCGGCCCCGAGGTGAAGAAGTCCTCCATGTACGCGTCCCACGGGCCGTCGAAGCTCGTGATGAACGCCAACTGCCGGTCGTCGTCGAAGAGGACGAACCGCGCCTCGTGGATGGTCGAGACCGCCATGCCGTAGTCGCCCGGTCGGTACCCCGGCGTGTCCTGGAGATCCGTCAAGGCCGAGCGCAGTGCCGGTCCCTCGCCTGGCTTCACGCGGAAGAACAAGCTGAACTCGCTCGTCGAGCCGACACTCACCCCCGGTCGCGTCGTTCCGGCCGTCGGCTCTGTCATGCGCGTCTCCTGTCGGGGGTTTTGACCGTCTCGTCGTCAGCCATCTCGGCATCCCGGAAGCGCGACCGCCAGTCACGGTACAGCCAGCCTCGCGCCGCAACCGGTCGCGGCGGATCACCCGGCACCGGGTGGAATCGTCGACGGGCGCATCGCCGGCTCGTCCTCCGGGAACTCGACCGTCTTCTGGTCGCTGATCGTTGCGGCGGCACCACCCTGGAACGGGTGGGTCGACCACCCGTTCAGATGACATAGTTGTCGTGCATGGCGACCGTCGAGGACAAAGCGGTGGCCGGGCCTGCCGAGGGCGACACCCGTCTGGCGATCCTGCTGGCGATGGCGATGTTCGTGCTCGTCGTCGACACCTCGTTGATGAACGTGTCCATCTCAGCCGTCGTGCACGATCTCGGCACGACGGTGAGCGGTGTCCAGTCGGCGATCGCGCTCGAGGCGCTGGTCTCGGCCGCGTTCATCCTCATCGGGAGCAAGGTCGGCGACCTGATCGGCCGCAAGCTGGCGTACGTGCTCGGCCTCCTCGCGTACGCCGTCGGGGCGTTGGCGATGGCGTTCGCCCAGAGCCTGACGCCGGTCGTCATCTTCTGGGCGATCGTCGGCGGTCTCGGCGCGTCGCTGCTGTTGCCGGCGATGCAGTCCCTGATCCACGGCAACTTCGAAGGGGAGGCACGCAAGAAGGTGTACGCGACGGTCGGTGCGGCTGCGGCGGTCGCAGCCGCGGTCGGACCGCTGCTCGGCGGCTTCATCACGACGTACCTGTCGTGGCGCATCGCCTTCCTGCTCGAGGCGGTGGTCATCGCCGTCGTCCTCTCCGGCATCAAGCTCGTCCGTGACACGCCGTACACCGGACCACGCGGCGTCGACGTCGTTGGCGGCCTCCTGTCCGTGCTCGGCATGGGTGGGCTCGTGCTCGGCATCCTCGTGTGGCAGGAAGGCGGCGAATCCGTCGCCGCGCTCCTCGTCATCGGCGCGCTGGCGCTGGCCGGCTTCGCCGTTCTGGCTCGTTCGTCGCAAGCGCGCCGAGCGCCCGGCGCTCATCGATCCCGGTCTGTTCGAGCTGCCGTTGTTCCGACTCGGCATCACCGGTCAGATGATGCAGCAGATCGCCCTCGGCGGGACGATGATCGCACTCCCGATCTTCCTGCAGATGGTGCTCGAGTACGACGCGATGCGTGCGGGGCTGTCGCTCGCGCCGCTGTCGCTCAGCATGTTCGCCGTGGCGCTGCTGGCCGGCAAGCGCTCCGGCAAGCGTCGACCGGCCATCGTCATCCAGGTCGGATTCGTCCTGCTGGCGATCGGCTTGGCGAGCCTCCTGCCCATCGTGCCGCGGGCGACCTCGGGCTGGGCGCTCGTCATCCCGCTGCTCATCGCCGGGTCCGGCCTCGGCTTGTTGGTCTCGCAGCTGAACAACTACTCGCTCTCGCCCATCTCCGACGAGGGGGTCAGCGAGGCTGCCGGCGTCAACTCGGCGGCGGGTTCGTTCGGTCTGTCGTTCGGCCTGGCCTTCTCCGGGGCGATCATGCTGGCGACCCTGTCGTACTCGTTCACCAACATGACCGAGTCGAGCACGGTGCTTCGTCCGGCGACGCAGCAACAGGTGGCCGACGCGCTCGAGCACGATGCCGAGCTGATGAGCAACACGCAGCTCGATCGAAGAGCTCGCCGGCCAACCGGCCGCGGTGCAGGACGAGATCGTGCGGATCAACACCGACGCCCGCCCGATCGCGCTGCAGATCGCACTCGTCATTCCCATCCTCGCGGCCGCCATCGGCTTCCTGCTCTCGCTCAGGATGACGCGACAGCCGGACCCGGCACCGTCGAGCTCGGACGCGGCAGCGTCCTCGGATGAGGCCGCTCGCGGGTTCGCTCGGCTGAGCACCACCCGCGATCGGGTGGGTCGCCCCATCCCGTCCGACGGTGACGATGGCGAGACGACGTTCGTGTCGTTGACGAGGAGTCTGGTTGACGAAGTGTCTGTCTCGCCCGAGCCCCCTGGTCATGAGCGGATCATGACCGACTTGGTGGAGTACTTCGTCGTCGTCGTCCGCGATGCCGAGTCGCTCGCGTCGATGGTGCCTGCGCTGGCCGAGGTCGTGGGCCGCAACGCCATCCGGATCCTCGACCTCGTCGCCGTGACGACCGATGCGAACGGCGTTGCCCGGATCATCGAGGTCGACGACATCGACGGATTCGAGGAGTTGCGTCGCCGATCGGCGCCGAGATCGGTGGCCTGCTCAGCAGCCACGACATCGACCTGGTGTCGCTGGCCCTCGCACCCGACAGCATCGCCATCGTCGTCGTCGTCGAGGACTGGTGGGCGGAGCCGGTTTCGGCTGCCGCACGACTCAGTGGTGGGGAGGTGCTCGCCGGCGAGCGGATCCCCCGAGGCCGCGTCGAGGCGGCGCTCGCCGGCCTGCGTCAGGAGAGGACGCACGAGCAGCGTGGACCGAACCCAGACCGCCCGTGATCGGATCCCCGATCTGTTGACCCGACCACCGCTGCTGCGGTGGCAGGTCACCACATCCTGGCCGCACCCGCTCGTCGATCCCGTCCAGCAGCTGGAGGCGCTGGCCGATCTGCTCAGGCGAGGGCTCCTGTCCCGGCGAGGAGTTCGAGCGTCAGAAGCAGAGGATCGACTGCGAGTGATCAGCGCGCCGGTCCCACCGGCCCGGTCACTGGTCAGCGCGATGCGGTGGGCCGGACCGAGGTCATCGATCGAGCCAGTGCTGCGGCTTCCTCGCGACTGTTGACGCCGAGCTTGCGATAGATCACCCGCAAGTGGAACTTGAGCGTGTTCACCGACACGAACAGCTCGCCGGCGATCTCCCGCAGCGTGAGGCGACTCGGCAGGAAGCGCAACACGTCGCGCTCGCGCTGGGTCAACTGATCGATGTGATGGGCGTCGTCGGTCGCCGGCGGGCCCCAGTCGTGCGTCGCCGCGCGCCGCAGCCGGTCCATCCATGGCCCGGGAACGCACCACGCCACGCGCTCGACGAGCTCCATCGAGTCGCCACACTCCGACGCCACCGTCTGCAGCATCAGGTTCGAGCTCGCCAGGGTGAGCGCGTCGACGGCCAGCGTGAGCGCGTCGGCCGAATCGGCGTCCGATCGTGCTCGCAGCAGCCCGAGGATCACCTCGTGGCGCACACACCGCGGTTCGGCGCCGGTCAGCAGCGTCCGACGCTGCTGCCGGCTCGTTGCGCCCGAGCAGCACCCGGCGCGCGAGACGGGACCCCAGAACTGGTCGTCGATCGAGGCTGCCGCCGTCCACGCATCGTCGTCGGCACCACTGACGAGCGCGGCGAGCGTCTCCGCCCGCGCGAACCAGTTGCGCATGTCGACGCCGATCTTGTCGTGGGCGACCAACTCCCGCGCCCGCACCAGCCAGCCCGTGGCGCCGACGTGGTCGCCGTCTTCGACGTGGACGGCGACCAACTCGAGTGCGGCGAGCACGCGGCAGTACATCGCCGCCTCGCTCGGCGTGTCGACGATCACCTGGAGGTCCAGCGTCGACGACGCCCGATCACCCAACTCGCGGCCAGCGATCGCCTCCGCGATGGCCACCTCTGAATGCAGGATCGACATCGCCGCGCGCCGCGTGGCGGACGCCCGCGGCAACGCGGATGGCGTCGACCGGCCGGCCCGCGAGGGCCTCGCCCACCGCACGGATGCCCTCCAGCGACAGGCCCCGCTCAGGATCACGACTGGTTGCCAGCATCGCGTCGCGCACATCCGCCGACTCGTCACTCCACCGCTCGAGCAACGCCACCCCGCGGGCGACCGCGTTCCAGGCGAACTTGCCGAACGGGTCGTCCCGACCCGACCGATCCAACATGGCGATCGCGTCGCGGGCGATCGGACCGGTACGCCTCCAGTCGCCGAGCACGGACGCGACCATCGCCTGCATCATCATCAGCCGTGCCCGGGTGGCGTCGTCGATCGGCGAGCGCTCGGCCCACCATGTCGCCTCCTCGACGACCTGCACCATGATGCGCCGATCGACGAGGACGTGGCTGAAGGCGAACGACAGCAGCGCGGGCACCTCGACCGACGTCGCCGCATGCGGGATCGCCGCGATCGGCGCGCCGGATGACCGACTCACGTCCGAGGTCGTACAACCGGGCCGTGTTCGTCGCCAGGAGCCGGAGCGCCTCAGGCGGTTCGCCGGCCAGCAACCACTGGTCGAGCGCGTCCGACGTCTCGTCTGCCGTCCTCCAGCCATCGCGCCGCCCGCCGATGTTGCTCCACCTGGCGCGAACGGCGAGTGAGCTCGTCGAGCAGGATCATCCGCACCAGCGGATGGATCCTGAACCACCCATCGCCGGTCCCGACCCGGGCGACGAACAACCCGCCCGCCTCGGCACGACACAGCACGTCGACGGCGTCCGAGCGGTCGGTCAACGCCAACGCGAGGCTGGCGTTCACCCGCTCGACCACCGAGATCTGCAACAACACATCGAGGACATCCGGTTCGGCCATCTTGAGGACCTCGTGGCGCACGTAGTCCTCGATCAGCACATGCGATTCGACGACGGGAGGGCACACATCAGGTTGAGCGAACGAGGCGCGTGCCGCCAGCGCCGACAGCTGCACGCCGGCTGCCCAACCGTCGCTGCGCATGGCCACGTCCTTCACGGCGTCCTCGGCGAGGTCAGGGACCAGCCTGGCCATCATGTCGCAGGCCTCGTCGACCGAGAAGCGCAACTCCGGGAAGCGGACCTCGAGCAGCCGACCCTGCCCGCGCCAACGATCGATCGGCAGGTTCAGGTCGGTGCGCGACACCAGGACCAGGTGCAGCCACGGCGGAGCATGCTGGATGAGCATCGACAGCTGCGTGGACACGACCGCATCGTCGACGACGTGCACGTCGTCGACCACGACGACCACGTCGTCCATGCGCACCGGATCGAGACCGTCGAGCAACTCCGCGACGACGGCTGCCAGCGGGCGAGCCTGCGCGAGCGCTGCCGCGGCCGGGCGTGTGCACCCCGGCGCGACCTGCTCGAGTGCCGCCAGGAACGCGAACCAGAACTCCGCCGGGTCGCAATCGGAGTCGTCGAGCGACAGCCACGTGATGGGCACCGCGCACTCCGCGGCCCAGCCGGACACCAGCATCGTCTTGCCCGAGCCGGCCGGCGCAATGACGATCGCCAGCGGTTGCCTGACCACCCCGTCGAGGAGATCGTGCAACCGCCGACGGTGGATGAAGTGCGCCGGCAGCTCAGGGGCACGCAACCTCGCCCGCAACATCGGGGTGTCCGCGGGATCCGAGTGGAGCTCCGGCACCGGGATCCCATCCACTTGGTTGCCCCAGTCCTCTCAGTGGTCGGAACGACGGTAGCTCAGCCGCCGAGGTGGAGCGTGTGTCGGGTTCGCACGCGTCGGCGGTCACGAGCCGCCGACTGGGGCGTCAGCGGGCGGTGTCGGGGCGGTCGCCGTGAGCGGCGAGCGCGTAGATCACCAGGACACCGACGCCGACGTAGGCGAGCGCCCAGACCGGGTAGAACGGCATCCACCAGAACGCCGAGATGATCAGCAACGCGGCCGCGATGATGCCGATCCACCGGGCGAACTGGGAGCGTTGCAGAACGAGGAACGACGAGACGATCAGCAGGATCCCGACGATGAGGTAGACCCAGCCGTACGTCGACAAGCTCGTCCCGAGGACGGCGCCTTCGAAGTTGTCGGGGAGCAGACCGTCGTACCGAAACGCCCAGAGGGCGTCGAAGAGGCGGGCGATCCCGACGATCCCGAGGATCGTGCCGGCGAAGAACCGCCAGCCGATACCAGATTCGTAACGGTCATCAGAGTACATGCTCATGGTGTCGACTGACCTCCGGTGAGGAGAAGCTCGCGCGTCCGACGCGCGGCAAACCCTAACCCGCGAGCCGCGCGGACAGCGCGGATCGTCGGGGACATCGAGCGGCGTGACCGGTGCCCGGATACCGTTGCCCAGGTCTGACGGGAACACCGGTGTGAATCCGGGGCTGTCCCGCAACTGTCACCGGGGAGCGACCCCTCACGATGCCACGGCCCGCACGGGTTGGAAGGCGAGGGCGAGCGACGATCCGGGAGCCAGGACACCGCCGGACCCGGAACCACGAGGATGGAGGGGGCGATGGCCCTGGCGACGCTGCAAGCGGTTGTCGACGACCTGACGTCGACCGTCGACTACCTGCGGGTCGCGATCGATGCGCCGGGTGAGGAGTGGTTGGCGTGTGACCGGCTCGTGACCGACGCGGACGCGCTGGGCGGGATCGTCGCCGGCACGAAGGAGGCCCGCGGCATCTCGGCGCACGCCGATCGTGCGTCGTCCGTTCCGGCGAGCGCACTCGATCAGCGCGGTGGACGCGGTGGCGATGTCGTTGTTCGTGCAGGGCTACGTGTTCCGCGCGGCGACGGTGAGCATCGGCGCGTGGCTCCTCGCCGACGTCGTCGTCGGCGGCGCACCCGCCGGATGGTCGATGGCGCTCGGGCGCGGCCAGCCGAACGCGGTGCGGCTCGCGGGCGACGTGCCGGTCGTCGCCGCGCGTGGGGTCGGCGACGTCCAGGACGCGCTGATCGCCGGGCATCTCGCCGCCCTCGTCGACTGCGCGCACCGTGCCTGTCGCGTCGGGGTGGCGTTGCTGTGGGGCAACGTCGCTGCGTCGTGCGCGGCATCCTTCGCCGCCTTCGCCGGGACCGGTCCGGACGTCGGTGAGCGTGCCGAGGAGTTCTTCGCCGCGGCGCGACCGGAGGTGCGCGATGCGGGGCGGTTGGTGCGCGTCGGTGAGCGCTTCGCGTGGGAGCGGCACAGCTGCTGCCTGTGGTACCGGACCGACAGCGGGTTCATGTGCGAGGACTGCTCGCTGCGACCGGCCGCCGAGCACGAGGCCCGGTACGCATCGATGGTCGCAGAGGCCGGCTCGTGATCCTGTTCATGTCCGACGTCGACACCGAACCGATCGCCTTGCGCTCGTGGATCGAGGACCCGCTCGACGGCTGCCCCCGGCGGGGTGGGTGAGCCCGGAGTGCGTCGGCTCGGTGCTGTCGCTGGACGGAGCCGAACTCGTCGTCGTCCTGCGCCTGGGTGGTGTGCACCCAGCGGGGATCGATGATGTCCGGCCCGACCTCGGCCGCGGCGGGCCGGCGTGAGACCGCTGATGGTGCTCGGGTGCACGTCGAACGCGGGCAAGAGCCTGCTGGTGACAGCGCTGTGCCGCTGGTTCGCCCGCGAGGGCGTCGACGTTGCGCCGTTCAAGGCGCAGAACATGTCGAACAACGCGAGGGTCGTCGACGGCGGCGAGATCGGCGTGGCCCAGTGGCTGCAGGCCGGCGCGGCCCGGGTCCATCCGGAGGTGAGGATGAACCCGGTCCTGCTCAAGCCGGAGGCCGACACCCGCAGCCAGGTGGTGGTCAACGGCGTCGTCCGGCGCGACCTGACCGAGATGCCCTGGCGCGACCGCGGCCGGTTCCTCTGGCCGGCGATGGAGGACGCCTTCGACGGCCTGCGCGCCGAACACGACCTGGTCGTGATCGAAGGTGCCGGCAGCCCGGCGGAGATCAACCTCCCCGACCTCGTCAACAAGCGCATGCTCGAGCACGCCGACGCCGCCGCGCTGCTCATCTGCGACATCGACCGCGGCGGGGCGTTCGCCCACCTCTACGGCACGTGGGCGCTCGTGCCCGACGTGACCCGCGAGCGGTTGGCCGCGTTCGTCCTCAACAAGTTCCGCGGCGACCCCAGCCTGCTGGAGCCCGGTCCGGCCCGGCTCTCCGAGCTCACCGGCATGGTTGCGGCCGGCATGCTGCCGATGCTCGATCACGGCCTGCCCGACGAGGAGGGCGCAACGGTGCGCGCCGTCCCGGTCGGCGACGCGCTCACGGTCGCCGTCGTCCGCTACCCGTACGCGTCCAACCTCGACGAGCTCCACGCACTCGCTCACGTCGCGCACGTCCGCGACGCCACCGGGCCGGCGGACCTCCGCGGTGGTGACATCGTCGTGCTCCCCGGATCCAAGCACGTCGCCGCCGACATCGCCTGGCTGCGCGAGCGCCACCTCGACACCGCCCTGCGCGCCGCCGCCGCGAACGGCCAGCGGATCCTCGGCATCTGCGGCGGGGCGATGCTGCTCGGCCGGAAGATCGTCGACACCGACGGCGTCGAGGGTGCCTCCGCCGGGCTCGGCCTGCTGCCGTTCGACACGATCATGCGGCCGAGCAAGCTGACCCGCCCGACCACCATCGCTCTGCGCGACCTCTCGCCGGCCTGGTCGATGCTCGACGGGCTGACGGTCACCGGCTACGAGATCCGCAACGGGCGATTGACGACCGACGCGGCCACTGCCCCCGACGGTCAGATCCAGGTCTGTGGCGCCGGCGGCGTCCTGGCGACGACCGTGCACGGACTGCTCGAGGACCACGGCGTGCTGACGGCGTTGTTCGGACGGCGTCCTGCCGTCACGCTGGACGACACGTTCGACCAACTCGCCGACACGGTCGACGCCCACCTCGACACCGACCTCCTGCGCCGTCTCGTCGCCGGCCGATGAGCGTGATCCCGAACGGCGTCGGTGCTGTGGCCGGTTGGGCAGCCGACCTGGCCGTCGGCGAACCGCCGACACGGTGGCACCCCGTCGCCTGGTTCGGGAGCGCCATGAGCGCCGTCGAGCGACGGACGTACCGCGACGACCGGATCGCCGGCGTCGTCCACCTGGCCATCGGCGTCAGCGCAGCGTCCATCGTCGGGGTCGTGCTCCGCAGGCTGGTCGGCGCACCGACGGCCACCGCGCTCGCCTGTGGCGTGGCGATCGCCGGGCGGATGCTCAGCGACGAAGCCGGCGCCGTGATCGAGCTCGCCGGCACCGGGGATCTCGGCACGGCGCGCGAACGGTTGCGCGGTCTCGTCGGTCGGGACGCCGGTGGGCTCGAGGCGAACGGCATCGTCCGCGCCGCGATCGAGTCGCTCGCCGAGAACACCGTCGATGCGGTGACCGGGCCGTTGCTGTGGGCCGCCGTCGGCGGCGCGCCGACGGTGCTGGCCCACCGTGCGATCAACACGCTCGACGCCATGGTCGGACACCGCAACGCCCGATATGCGAACTTCGGCTGGGCCGCGGCGCGCGCCGATGACGCCGTCAACTGGCCGGCGGCCCGGCTCACCGCGCTCGCCGTCATCGCCGTCCGGCCGCGCCGGGCAGCGGCGGTGGCCACGGTCGTGCGCCGCGACGCGCCGCGTCACCCGTCGCCGAACGGCGGGGTGATCGAGTCGGCCTTCGCCGCCGCCCTCGGCATCCGCCTCGGCGGCGAGAACAGCTACGGCGGGGTCGTCGAGGACCGTGGCCGACTCGGCGACGGACCGCCGCCGACACCAGCCGACGGCATCCGCGCCCTGCGCCTGGCCCGCCACACGGCAACCGCTTTCGCCGTCGCGTGCGCGATCGTGCCGACCGCTCGCCGTCTCCTCGCCCGGAACCGACGATGAAGGCCTCCGGATCAGCGAAATCGGCTGCTTCGTCGCCGGGTTGCCGGGATCGTGACCCGTCGGCGCCCGACCACTGCCGTTATCACCCACCCGCAGGTGATGCCGAGTCACCCACGTGTCGACTTGTGTAGAGCGGTACCCACGAGCGAAACGGGATGACGATGAGCGAGGCAACCCTCAGTGATCTGGGGCCGGTCGACTACCTGGTGGTCGAGTTCCCGGCCGGGACGACGAACTTCACCGGAGAGATGGCGGCAGAGCTCGTCGCGTTGGTCGAGGCCGGAACGATCCGCGTCATCGACATCCTGATCCTCACCAAGAACGACGACGGCAGCGTCGACGCCATGGAGCTCTCCGACATCGACAACCTCGGTCCGCTCGTGGCGATCGAAGCCGAGCTCGCCGAGCTGCTGGCCGAGGAGGACGTCGAGCACCTCGCTGCAGCCATGGAGCCCGGCTCCGTCGCCGGCGTGCTCATCTGGGAGAACCTGTGGGCCGCCCCCTTCGCATCCGCCGCCCGTCGCTCGGGCGGCCAGCTCATCGCTGACGGGCGCATCCCCATCCAGGCGATCCTCGCAGCCATCGAGGCCGACGACGCCGACACCGAAGGAGATTGAGACATGCCGTTGAGACCAGCACGCGTCGGCCGGGTCGGTGTGATCGGACACCCCGTCGCCAAGACCGCGGTCGTCGTCAAGGCCGTCACACCCGGGCCGGCACCGATCGCCAAGACCGCTGTCGTCGCAGCAGCGGTGACGCCTGGCAGACGCCGGCGTATCTGACCCATCGCTCCCTCACCATTCGGTGAACTGAAAGGAACCTCAATGTTCGCGTACGACTATCCCGCCGGCGGCATCTTCTTGTCGATGCTCTACTTCTTCATCTTCTTCATCTGGATCATGCTGCTGTTCCGCGTGTTCAGCGACCTCTTCCGCAGCCACGACATCGGCGGGTTCGCCAAGACCATCTGGTTCTTGTTCGTGATCATCCTGCCGTTCCTCGGTGTGTTCGTGTACCTGATCGCCCGGGGCCGGTCGATGGCCGAACGCGACGCCGCCGCGGCCAAGGCCCAACAGGACGCGTTCAAGACCTACGTGCAACAGACCGCCGGAACGGCCGGGACCGCCGGAACCGCCAGCGAGCTCTCCAAGCTCGCGGAGCTCAAGGACAGCGGCGTCATCACCCAGGCCGAGTTCGACGCACAGAAGGCCAAGGTGCTCGCCTGACCTCTTCGGGGTCGAACGATCACTGAGCCGATTCCGTGGACGAGCCGAAACGAACCGTCGCCGCGCGGACCGCGTCGCTCAAGGAGAGTGCCGAGCGGCGGAGCAAGGCCCTCGAACAGGCTCGACTGGTCAACTTCCCGGTCGCGGTGTATCGCCGGTTCAAGAAGATCGAAGGGTCGCACCTGGCGCTGGTGATCGGGGCCAACGCCTTCGTCGCGGTGATCCCGCTCCTCATCATCGGCTACGCGTTCCTCGAGGCGTTCAACCCGGATCGGAGCATCGGCACCGTGCTCGTCGAGCGGTTCCACCTGAGCGGCGCGACGGCGCAGACCGTTCGTGACACGTTCACCACGGCGAAGGCGGGCAAGTCCGTCGCACTGAGCATCGGCCTGATCTCACTGCTGATCACCGGCGTCGACATCGCCGGCACGGTCGGCACCGCGTACGCGCGAGCGTTCGAGATCGCTCCGCTGCGCGGCTGGCGACGATTCCTCCGAGGTTGGATCTGGCTCGTCCTGCTCCTGATGATGACCTCGGTGACCTTGACGCTGCGCTACTGGGCGTCGAGCCGGCCGTGGTGGTTCCTCGTCGTCCTGGCCCCGTTGGGGTTCGCGATGACGCTGTGCTTCTACTGGGTCACGCCGCGACTCGTGCTCGATCGCCCGTTCGGCTGGCGCGAGCTCCTCCCCGGTGCACTGGTGTGCGCACTCGCCGGCGCAGCCCTGAACACTGCGTCGACGTTCATCCTCGCGAGTTGGTTCAGCTGGTACGGGCAGGCGTACGGCGCGTTCGGGATCGCGCTCGCCCTCATGGCGTGGATCGGCATCCTCGCGCTCTTCTGGATGTTCATCGCCTCGGCCCAGGGGGTGTACTGGGAGCGCAAGGCCGACATCGCCGAGGTCCTGGAACTCGAGGAGGCGACCGTGGATCCCGTGGACGTGACCGCTGCGGTCAGCCCGTGAGCTCGCGGTCGAACATGACCTTGGCCCGCTCGTAGGACTGCGTCGCCGCGGCTTCGTGGTGGCCGGGGCCGTACACGCCGAACCCGTGATCGGCCCCGTCGTGGATCTCGGCCTCGCCCTTGGTCAGCGCGTTGGTCGCCTCGATGAGCGCCCCGTTGGCGGATGCGGGCTGCATGGCGTCCGCCGAGCCGAAGCCGATGTACAACGAGCCCGTGTAGGACGCCACGGCCAGATGGGGTGAGTCGGGTTCGTCGGTGGTGCAGAACGACGGGTGCAGGCCGACGGCGGCGCGGAACTGGTCTCCGTGGTCGCGGATCGTGCGCAGGACCGACCGCGCACCGATGCAGTAGCCGATGCAGCCCATGGCACCGTCGCGGGCGGCTGGATCGGACGGCAGCCAGGCCAGCAGGGCCGCGAGGTCCTCGGCGACCTGGTCCTCGGTCGTGCCCAGCACCAGCGAGAACATCTTCTTCATCTCCTCGTCGCTGCGGCTGCGCATCGTGTACCACGGTTCGGCTCGGTGGTAGCGGTCATGCGTGACCACGTAGTAGCCCCACTCGGCGATGCGGGCCATGGTCTGCTTCGACCCCTCGTCGAGCCCGGGGCCGTGATGGAAGAACACGATGACCGGGAACGGGCCCTCGCCGTCGGGCCGGACGACATGGATGCCCATCGGGCCGCTCGGCGTCGTGATCTCATCGGTGTGCGTCTGCATCCCGCCACTCTGGTCCGTGGACGCGTGGTCGCCCCGCTCGGAGCGCGCCGATCAGCCGGACTGC
Organism: uncultured Acidimicrobiales bacterium; assembly: GCA_963794805.1. GTDB lineage: Bacteria > Actinomycetota > Acidimicrobiia > Acidimicrobiales > Ilumatobacteraceae > JAODBQ01. The sequence continues at coordinate 49,493 of CAWCFL010000017.1, read as the reverse complement.
CAGTCGCGCAGCCGGATCTGCGCGGTGCCGTTGTTGCCGAGGCGGTAGACGGCGAACGACGCGGGGTGGAAGGTGAACGGCTCGAACGGTTCGGTCCCGAGCGCGGCGAGGTCCTCGAGCGTGGCCATGCCGACGGTGACGTGGGCGGCGAAGTTGGCGCCGCTGTGATCGGGCACGAAGTGTTCGACGTACTCCAACGTCGCCGTGTTGATCTCGGGCTCCTGATCGCTGGTGGCGAACGCGGCGGCGCTCCCGCCCGTACCGGCCCACCGAGCCGTCGCCTCGATCAGCGCAGCCTGCAGATCGACGACCGCCTGGCCGGCGCTCAGCGAGAGGACAGCGAGTCCGACGCCCGGCCTCGCTGGATCCTCCTCGTGGATCAGCCCGACGGCGGTGAGGTCGATCGTCGAGACCGGGGTCGCTGCCAGGACCGCGCCGACGGCGTCGTGCACGGCATCGAGCCGCGTGGTGTGCACGTAGCGCTGCAGCACCGTGATGTGCGGCGTGTGTCGCTCGTCGAAGGCGAACCCGGTCGGCACGCTCGCGACCATTCGTGCGTTCAACCCCTGGACGAGATCGAGCGCGGGGCCATCGAGCAGCATCAGCACGTCGACCGCGGTCAGTCCGTCGCTCATCGTCCCGACTTGCCCGATCCAGGGGCGGCTCGAACACCGAACGCTCGACTCACGGCATCGGTGGATCCCCGTTCGTGGCGTACCGACGTCGCCCGTCAGCGGTCGTCGAGCTCGGCCAGATCCGCCCCGGTGAGGTCGAGGTCGCGCACGGCCAGATTCTCGGTGAGGTGGGCGAGCGAGGACGTTCCGGGGATCAGGAGGATGTTGTCGGCGCGCGCGAGGAGCCAGGCGAGCCCGACCTGTGCCGGCGTGGCGGCCAGGCGGGCGGCCACCGACTTCACCCGCGCGTCGTCGGTGACCTTGGGCATGCCCGGGAACGCCGAGCCCAAGGGGAAGTACGGGACGAACGCGATCCGCGCGTCGATGCATCGCGCGAGGACGCCACCGTCGTCCTGGGCGACGAGGCTGAACGCGTTCTGGACGCAGGTGATCTGCGCGGACGCGATCGCCTCGTCGACCTCGGCGAGCGGTGCCGTGGAGATGCCGATGCCGGCGATCTTGCCCTCGGCGCGCAGGGCCACCATCTCCGCGAGCTGGTCAGCGAGTGGCACCCGCTGCTCGTCGGGCATGTCGTGCTCCGCCATCCTGCGCAGGTTCACCGCTCCGAGCTGCTCGATGCCGAGGGTGCGCAGGTTGTCCTCGACGCCGGCGCGTAGTTCGGCCGGTGTCTGTGCGGGGTGCCAGCCGCCGGCCTCGTCGCGTCGTGCGCCCGACCTTGGACACGATGACGAGGTCGTCGGGGTACGGGTGGAGCGCCTCGCGGATCAGCTCGTTGGAGACGTTCGGGCCGTAGTACTGGGCGGTGTCGATGTGGTTGACGCCGGCGTCGACGGCCCGGCGGAGCACGGCGACGGCCTCGTCGTGGTCGCGCGGTGGACCCTTCACACCGGGACCTGGCAGCTGCATCGCGCCGAAGCCGACGCGCCCGACCGGCCGTCCGGCGATCTCGTACGTCCTCGTCGTCATCACGAGCCGCGGAACGCTGGTGTCCGCTTCTCGACGAACGCGGATGCGGCCTCCCGGTGATCGGCGGAACGCATCGTCTTGACCATCGCCTGCGCCTCGGCGTCGAGGCAGGCGGCCAGGTCGGCGCCGGCGGCGGCGCGGTTGATGTTCTCCTTGATGTACCGGTAGGCGAGCGTCGGGCCGGCTGCGACGCGCCGGGCCAGGTCCGTCCAGGTCGACTCGAAGGCGTCGTCCTCCGCCACCAGGTTGACGATGCCGAGGCGCTCGGCCTCGGCGGCGGACAGGCGCTCGGACATCAGGTACAGCTGCTTCGCCCGGGACGGACCGACCAGTTGCGTGAGGAACCAGCTCCCGCCGAAGTCGCCGCTCGCGCCGATCTTGGAGAACGCGGTGGTGATGACCGCGCGTGCCGAGGCGACGCGCAGGTCGCAGGCGAGCGCGATGGACAGACCGGCGCCGGCCGCGGCGCCGGGGATGGCGGCGATGGTGGTCTTCGGCAACAGGTGCAGCGCCAGGCTGACCTCGCGCTGGCGGCGACGCAGGTCGTCGACGGCCCCCTCGACCGGCGCAGGACCCTCGCTGGCACCGGCGTTGCGCGCGGCGAAGCCCTTCACGTCGCCACCGGCACAGAACGCGCCGCCCTCGCCGGTGACGACGAGGCAGCCGATGTCGGACCGCTCCTCGACCTGCGGCAACACGGTGGCGAACCCACCGTACATCGGCGCGCTCAGTGCATTGCGCGCCTCGGGCCGATTGAAGCTGAGGACCGCCACCCCGTCCTCGACCCACCCGAGCAGGTCGTCGGTCCCGGTGTCGAGCGGCTCACGGTTGCTCATCGGCGCAACCTAGCGCTGTCACGAGCGCCGCCTCCGGCCGCCGGGCGACCCGCACGCCGCGTCGGAGCGAGGCCGACCCGGGCCTCAGGGCATCGTGACCATGAACTGCTGGTTCTCCCCGCCGTGCCACGTCCATTGCTGGAGCAGCGCGCCGTCGGCGGTCGAACCGCCGTCGACGTCGAGCACCTTGCCGCTGTGCTTGGCCCGTACGGCGAACGCTCCGTTGGCCTGGGCGACGAGCTCCCACCGTTGGTTGTCGCCGTCGTTGTGCTCCCATTGGATGACTGCCGCCCCGTCGTCGGTGGACGCGCCGGCGACGTCGAGTGCCTTCCCCGAGCGACGCGAGAGCAGGACGACGTAGGGCGGTTCCACGGGCACGATCTCCCACTGCTGGTTCTCCCCGCCGAGCCACGCCCACTGCTGGATCGGCGCACCGTCGTCGTCCGACAGCCCCGACACGTCGAGGACCTTGCCGCTGTGCACCGCCGTCAGGCGGCGCAGGTCCTGAACGGCCTGCAACTTCGACGGGTCGCTGAAGCTGTAGTCGACCCGGAAGAACCCTCTGACCGGATGACCGATGTTGATGTTGTGGCTGATCGACGCGGTGCGAGTCGGTTGCGACAGGTCGAGCTTGATGAACACGTCGTCGGCTGCCGCGTTCTTGGTGTTCGGGTCGCAGACGTGCAGCGTGAGGTCGGTGTCGGTGAGGTCGTAGCCGTAGGCGAGCACCTGGTGGCACTTGCCGAGGTCGTTCGGGTTGCCCGAACGGACCGTGACGACCCCGAGGGGCGAGGTGTGGCCGGCGTCGATGTCCGCCTTGACGCGCGGCCACTCCTCCTTGATCGTCATCCACGTGACTCCGCGGCGGATGTACCGCCACACACCGGTGTCCTCGTCGGGAGTGTTCATCCAGCCGTAGTACTTGAGGATGCCACCGGGGATGTTGAAGCTGGCGAACAGGCGGGCGACGATGTACTTGAACAGCGGCGTGCCGTTCGCCGGCTGGCTGTCGATGATCGGCGGTCGGTTGGCCTCGTGCAGATCCTTGACCAGGAACGCCATGCCGCCGCACAGGCCGTTGCTGGCGTCGCCGATCGGCACGTCCCCGAAGGGCGGGACGTGGACGATGATGTCCGGGCCCTGGGGCCATGAGTTGGTGAACCGCAGGCCGTGGACGCTCGGTGTGAAGCCAGGAACCCGGATCATCGGTCCTCCTTGTCGCCGACGATCATCGCGCTCATCGTGACGACGTGAACCCACCGGGCGGCGCAGCGTGATCCGTTAACATCCGGGCCGCAGTCCGACGACGGAGGGAAGTCGATCGATGACGGATACAACCACAGTGCCGATCGGTGTGGCAGCGGGTGTGAGCACGGGGGCGGCAGCGTCGGCCACACCGGCGCCGACCACTCGCGGCCAGCGGTTCCTCGACCGGGTCGCCGACGTGCTCGCGGACCTGGTCGAGGTGAAGGTCGTGACGATCGTCGGAGATGTCGACGTCACCGTCACGTCGACGAACGACGGCAAGACGACCGAGACGGTCGTCGGGACGACCACCGTGAAGGCGGGCTCGATCATCTCGATCTTCAAGGTGATCGACGGCGACGTGACCACGGTGATCTCGCCCGACGTCAAATCGGACACCGATCTCCTGGCCAGGCACGAAGCGCAGCTGGAGGCGAGTCTGAAGGTTCTGCCCGACCACCTCAAGACCCTCGTGGAGATCGCCAAGAGCCTCGACGACGTCTTCTGACCGATGGCCGACGAGGGCGTTGCCAAGCGCATCTTCGACAACCTGCTGAACATCGAGGTCAACACCATCGTGAAAGCAGGCATGACCGGGCGCAAGATGCCCGTCGTCGGACAAGCCCTGCTGGACATCTTCGGTGAGTACGACACCTGGCTGAGCGATTGCAGCGGTCGGCTCAACGCGCCGTGGGCCGACTTCCGCCGCGGGCCTGGGATGCAGGCGTACCGCGGCGAGCTGCGCAGGCAGCAGCAGGGCTCGCGGATCGTCACCAGCAGCGGGCCCATCCAGCAGTTGTCGGCGACGACGCGCTACGACCCGTCGCAGGTCACTTCGTCGGACGATTTCAGGTCACTGCGCGACCAGGCGGCCACGGCCCTCGAGATGCACCAGGCCATGAGCCGCCACGGCGTCGCGCTCGAAGATGTCCGACGCCAACATGCTGCGCAGGATCGTCCGCAACTGCGCGCAGCTCGTCGCCATCCTGGAGAAGCCGGGCCTCGCACCGGCGACCGGCATGGAGCTCTCCCGGGGGGCGCAGTCGGGGATCCAGAACGGGCCCGACGCAACCGCGTTCTCCGCCGACGACGTCGTCACGATCCGCAAGGCCTGGGAGCTCGGCACCGAGGACATCCTCATGCAGACGGTGGTCCAGCTCGACGGCGACGCGGTGACGCGGATCAACGAGGCGTACACCTCAGCGAGCGACCAACCGTTGCGCGATGTCCACCAGCAGGGTGTCGAGACCGCGCTCGGGCAGTGGAACTCGTTGGTCAACACGTTCCTGACCGTCTTCCGCGAGCTGGGGAGCTTCCTCGGCGGTCTCGTGACGTCCTGACCGCCGAACGGCAACGATGACGTCGCGGGCCAAGCCGATCTTCGACAGCCTGCTCTCGATCGAGGTCGACCTGGTCGTCGTCGACAGCCTCACGAGCACCGGCGCGGTCGCCGACCACGCGGCACCCGACTCGGTCGCGCAGGCGCTGGCGGAGACGTACCGCACCTACCTCGACGACCACGTGCCCGAGCTCGACGCCGGCTGGAGGGCGTGGGTCGCCTCGGGCGAGCCTGCGGCGCTCGCCGAGCGCGCGCCCGGTCGTCTCGGGATCCTCGCCCCGGGGGGCGTCGTGCTCGACCGGTTCCGGCCGGACACGTCGGGGGATGCGTTGCAACGGGCCGGGCGTGACGCGGCCGTCGGCGAAGCCATGGCCCGAGCGCTGGTCGCCGCAGGTCGCCTCCCGGACACCGGCGTCGCCAACGTGCTGCGCCGGATCCACGGCACCGTCGACCAGCTGCCCAGCGCCGAGCCGGCGCAGCGCGTGACCATCGCGCGCAAGGCGCTCGAGTTGGGCACCGAGGCGATCAAGGCGCAGACGGTCGTGCAGATCGATGGCGACGTGATCCAGCGGATGGACGCGACGATGCTCGGCGCGACCGGCGCTGCGCGACCTCCACGCCAGCGCCGTCGCCGGGGCGGTCGGCCAATGGCGGGTGCTGTTCGAGCTCGTCGCGCAGCTCGTGGCCGGCTCGGTCGGGCTGGTGCGCTCGGTGCTCACCGGCCGAGCCGGTCTGCAGCGTTGGTTCGGCGGCGCGCCGCAAGGTCGTCTCGCTGAGCGGCCGCCGGGGACGGGAGCTGTGGAGCCCCACGGTGGCGAAGCAGACATGGGACACGTTCCGCGACCGGGTCAGGGTCCTGCTCACCCACGGCGGCGCCACGGTCGCCACACCCGCCGAGGGAACGCCCTACGCGCGCACCGTCATCCAACTCGACGGCGACAGCGTCTGGCTCGTGGCCCGCGGCATGGCCGAACGACGCGAGGAGCTGGACGTGCACGCGCGAGCCGTGGCCCGCTGGTACGCCGACACGAGCGGTGTCGCCGCCACCGCGCAACGGTACGTCGCCGGGGCCCAGGCGATCGTCGCCACCGTCGTCGTGATGGCGGGGGCGCTGTACGGGTTCGCGATCCGCGCCTGGGTCCCCGTGGTGATCGGCGTCGTCGTCTCGCTCGTGCTCGTCCCGTGCGCACGCTGGCTCATCGGACGTCTGCTCCGCGGCCGGATCCGCAAGGCGCTCGGGAGCTGATCGTCCGGCCGCGACGTCCATGATCGGGGTGAATCTTGTATCCGGGCGGGTCGCCGGTCGATCAATGTCGACGCGCAGGGATGAGGAGGGGAGACGTTCGTGGAATCGTTCGACGCCATCGTCGTGGGTTCGGGCTTCGGCGGGTCCGTCAGCGCCTACCGGCTTGCCGAGGCCGGCCAGCGCGTCGTCGTGCTCGAGCGCGGCAAGGCCTATCCGCCCGGCTCGTTCGCCCGTACGCCCTACGAGATGCGGCGCAACTTCTGGGACCCGAGCGAGGGCCACCACGGCCTGTTCCAGGTGTGGGGCTTCCGCGGCATCGATGCGATCGTCTCGTCGGGTCTCGGCGGTGGTTCGCTGATCTACGCGAACGTGCTGCTGCGCCTTCCGGAGCGCTGGTTCACGACGGAGCGCACCGACGGCACGTTCGCCGACTGGCCGGTCACGCGTGCCGACCTCGACCCGCACTACGACCGCGTCGAGTCGGTGCTCACGCCGGTTCCGTACCCGTTCGGCACCGCTCCGTTCTCCGACACGCCGAAGACGACGGCGTTCTTCGAGGCAGCGCGCGCCGCCGGGCACGAGCCGTTCCTGCCGCCGATCGCGGTCACCTTCGCCGATCGCAGCGGCGCGCCGATCCCGGGTGAACCGATCCTGAACCCGGACGGCACGCGGCCGTGGAACCTCCATGAGCGGACCCGTCGGACCTGCCGCCTGTGCGGGGAGTGCGACGTCGGCTGCAACGACGGCGCGAAGAACACCCTCGACTACAACTACCTGAGCATGGCCAAGGCAGCCGGTGCCGACCTGCGCACCCGCTGCGAGGTGCGGGGGATGCGCCCAGCCGACGGCGGCGGGTACGTGGTCAGCTACGTCGAGCACCTGCCCGAGCACGAGGGCTCGCCGACCGACACGGCTGCGCTCCCGCTGCAGGAGGTGCGCGCGGCCAAGCTCGTCCTCGCCGCGGGCACGTTCGGCACGAACTTCCTCCTGCAACGCAACCGCCAGAACTTCCACCTGTCGTCGCGACTCGGGCACGGCTTCTCCGGCAACGGCGACATCCTCGGCCTGCTCCAGGGAGCGACCGTCCGGACCTCGTCGGGGCAGACCGTGCCACGCCACATCGCGCCCAGCCATGGTCCGGTGATCACCTCGGCCCTGGCGGTGAGTGATCGGCGCGACGGCGGTTCCGGACCGGGGTACTACATCGAGGACGCCGGCTTCCCGCTGCTGTTCTCGTGGTTCCAGCAGGCGGCGACGAGGGGCACCTTGACACGCGCCGGGCGCTACCTGCTCCACCGACTCTCCGACTTCGTGCGCTCCGATCCACCCACGGACTGGGACTTCGAGCTGGGCAACATCCTCGGGGACACGGCAGCCTCGGACTCGTTCGTCTCGCTGCTCGGCATGGGCCGCGACATCGCCGGCGGCGAGTTCAGCCTGTCACCGCACGGCTATCTGAAGCTGTCGTGGAACGAGCGCGACTCCGCGGCGTTCTTCGACGAGGTGCGTTCGACGATGCGCACCATGGCGACGGCGCTCGGTGCTCGATTCTCGGACAACCCCACCTGGTACTTCCGCAAGCTGATCACGGTCCACGCGCTCGGCGGCTGCGCGATGGGTCGCTCAGCCGCTGACGGCGTGGTCGACGCGCACGGCGAGGTGTTCGGCCATCCGGGCTTCTTCATCGCCGACGGCTCCGTCGTGCCGGGTCCGATCGGACCGAACCCGTCGCTGACGATCGCCGCCCTGGCCGATCGCTTCGCCGATCGGATGGTGGAGTCGGCGTAGACGTTGCGTCGACGCGCTCGCGTCGTCAGTGCACCCGCAGCGCGCTGCGGAGGCGCTGCATCGTCTCGTAGATGCCGACGCGCAGGTTGACCAGCGAGGTGTAATCGTCCACCGATGTCGACGGCGGCAAGACGATGAACGACGGATGCACGGCGAGCGTGAAGCCGCGCGGCTTCGGTGCGCCGGCGGCGAGGACGTCGTGCACCTCGATGCGCCCGATCGTCTCCCACGGGAACGACTGCTCGTCCCACGTCTGCATCGGGTTGTAGGCGACGTGCCGCGGGTCCGCTTCGTCGGCACGCAACTGCACCTGCACGAGGTACTCGACCGGAGCTTGCGCGAGTCGATCGGCGAACTCCCGGCGCAATGCGTCCTTCGGACGTGGTTCGCTGTGCAGGCGCTTCGTGTGGAACGCCTCCCCGTAGAGGGGATCAGGGAAGGAGCGAGCGTCGAACCCCTGCGGCCAGAACGCGTGCACGCCGCCGGGGATCAGCCCGGACTCCGTCTCGAGGTGCTCGCGGTGGATGCGCATCCGGAAGATGCGGGCGGGTCGTCCGGGGTGGACGACGCGCAACGCGATCTGGCTGTAGTACGCCAGATCCGCATAGGAGGTCGGCGCCCGGCGCAATCCTCCGACCGCGTTCGGGACCGCTTCCGGATGGTGCCGGAAGTAGACGTGGCCGCGGAATCGGATCATGCCCCACAGCCGTTCCGTCCACATCGGGACGTTCGCCCACTCGGCCGACGCTCCGGTGTTCGTCAGGAACTCCCAGAACGACCGGCCATCCACGCCGCGGATGGCCACGGCCAGGCCGCGCACGTCGGCCCCCATGTCGTCGCCGAGGAACGAGTTCGCATGGCGGATGAGCGCCGTGCCGGCGACGAGGTCCTCGACCCCGCCGTCGGGCCAGAACTCGCCGTGCTCGACGGGCACGAAGCTGCCCTCGGCGTAGACGCCTGAGCCGTGCGTCGCGCGGCGGCGGCGGGCGATGACCAGCGGCACGAACACGACGGTGCTGGCGAAGGTGTGCCAGGCCCAGCGAGTCGATTCCTTCCAGCGAACGGCTCCGCGCAGGTCCTCGGCGGCCGACAGGCCGGCGACGCGCATGGCCGAGACGCGCTTGTAGATCCTGGCCCGGGAGTAGCCCAATGACGCCGGCGAGGTCATCGATTCGGCCGCGATGACCTCGAGGCCGGACGGGAGCAGGCCGGGATCGACGCGCACCCGCTCCGACTCGGACGGCGCATCCGCCTGCTGGAGCTCGATCCGGCCGACGCGCAGCCAGGGGAACTGATCCTCCGGCCACCGGTGCGACGGATCCAGCGTCGCGTCGCTCTCGTCCTGGCGCAGTTGCACGTCGAGGTCGAAGCTGACCGTCTCCTGCCGGAGGCGGTCGCGCAACTCGGTGCGCAGGTAGTCGGTCGGTCGCACCTCCCACGGATGTCGGTCCTGGTCGTAGAGGTTGGCGCGATCGTTGGCGTCCGGATACCCGGTCTCCTGGCCGATCTCCTGGAAGCCTGGTGGCACCAACCGGAAGCGGGCGGCGAACGACTGCCCATCGAGCGATCGCCAGCGATGCGCGATCTGGCTCCAGTAGGAGAGGTGCGCGTACGAATCGGGCGCACGGCGGAACACCTCCTCGAGGTTGACGGCGAGGTCGGGATAGTGGCGCTCGAAGTAGGAGCGCAGATCGTGCAGCAGACCCGCCCGGACGATGAAGACGACGAACGCCGCCGAATGTGGCCAGATCGACTGGCGGCCAGTGCCGAAGGACAGATCGAGGCCTCCCGCGCCGACGTCCGGGAACATCAACGACATCGCCCGACCGTCGAGCGACGCGTCGTCTTCGCGGCTGGTGTTGGCGAAGCGGAACGTGATCCGCTGGGACGTCCCGGTGCCGAACGCAGCAGTGGGCGGCACGCGCGGGTCGGGCGCGAAGTCGAACCGTCCTTCGCCGGAGACCCCGGTGGCGTGGATCACCCGCCGGCGGGTGAGGAAGGACAGCCCGCCGAAGGCGACGACCTGCGCAGCGATCACGCCCTCCAGCTTGAATCGTTCCCAGCGCCTGCGGATCGAGCTCATGCGGCCGTCAGCCCTGCTCGTAGCTCGGCTCGAGCACCCGGTCGTGGTGGAAGCGCAGGCGGTGATCGGCGCCCTCCGAGAGGAAGGCCTCGCGAAGGGTGATCCGGCCGATGGAACGCCAGGCGAAGCCGGGCGTCGAGGCGATGGTCTTCTGCAGGTTGACCTGGGCGAGGTACTCGGCGGCGTTCGGCGCGGCGTCCTCGACGAGGTGCTCGGAGATCTGGATGGCGAAGACCAACGTCCCCTGGCTGCGCAGCGTCTCCCACAGCTCCTGGCGGAAGTCCGGGTGCCGCTTCGCCGGCTCGGCGCCGGCGACGTGGTGGATGCGCATCCAGACCGGCGTGCGGCTCGCCGCCTGCGGCGAGAGGCCCACGTGGGAGATCTGCCCGAGGGGGCGGTACATGGCTGCGGTGTCGGCTCGGCCGAACACGCCCCTGGCCTCGAGCATGCGGATGAGCTTCATCGCCCCGGTCGCTCCGGTGCGCACCGAGCCCAAGAAGCCGAGGTCGGTGATCGAGGGGTTGTTGGTCGGGCTGCTCTCCAGGTAGTACCGGTCGCGCCCGAGGAACGTGTCGATCATCACGAAGTTCGCCGTCCGCACCCGTTCCGAGGGGTCCATCGTCGGCAGGATCTTGCCGGCGAAGCCGACGGTGCGATGAACGCCCGGTCCCTTGACGACCACGCCGTCGATCATCGACGCCCGGCCGACGAACAGACCCTTCGCGCCCTGCGCGAAGTAGCCGGTCAGGCCGGTGTCGACGTCGATCTCCCATTCCCCGATGAGCCCCATCCCGTTGGGATGGATGACCTTGCGCGGGCTGCGCTCGAACGTGTCCCGCTGGTCCTCGAGGATGCGCTGGCTCTGACGCTCCATCAGCCGGCGGGCGAATCGGTAGTGCTCCCGCTTGGGCCCCCACAGGCGGCTGCCGAGGTAGTTGATGTCGGCGAAGGCGTAGTGCGGCAGTCGCTCGACGATCAACTCACCGTCGTGCGTGTACGGGTTGAACTCGAGTGCCTCGCGCACCTCGTCCAGCGTGCTGCCCTCGTAGAGGCCGTCGGCCGGCTCCTCGGTGCTCACGAGCCGGCTGACCCGGCGCGCGCCACGGTGATCGCGCCGCCGTCCCGGAACCAGCCAGGCAGGTCGAATTGCCATCCGAGGCTGTACGTGGCCACCGCACCGCCTTCTCTCACGGTCCTGTTGAGGTCCAGATCGACCGGTCCGACCGGTCCGGTGTCGAGCGAAGCTAGCACTTCTCTCAGCAGCCGGGATCGGCCGCGGCGGGCACCGATCCCGTCGCCGTCCGGGCGCGGGCGGCCCCACTTCGTGGCGACGACTAGGATTCGACGGTGACCGCGGTTGATCTGGCGCCTCGGGTTCCTGCATGGGTGGGGACCACGGCGCCGGCCTTCGGCGCCGCCGAGATCGCGGCGCTGACCCACCGGATCCGCGAGACGGCGTTCGTGGTCGTCGACCCGGAGACGGGGCGCCACGGCGTCGCCGTCGGTGGTGAGCTGGCCGACGCGGACGCCGCCAGAACGTTGCGCGTGGTCGCCGTCCTGGCCCCGATGTATCCCGAATGGCTCGGCGATCGTGGCTTCACCGAGACTCACGGGGTTCGATTTCCCTACGTCGCCGGCGAGATGGCCAACGGCATCGCCACGACGCGGATGGTCATCGAGATGGCCAGGAACGGCTACCTCGGCTTCTTCGGCGCGGCCGGACTCGGCCGCGAGCGCGTGGCGGCCGCGGTGGACGAGCTCGTCGGTGTGCTGGGGCACGACGGCGCCCCGTTCGGCTGCAACCTCATCCACTCGCCGAACGAGCCGGCGCTCGAGGCGGCGGTCGCCGACCTGTTCATCGACCGCGGCGTGCGCAAGGTGTCGGCCAGCGCGTTCATGTCACTGACCCCGGCGATCGTCCGCTACGCGTACCGCGGCGTGCACGTGGACCCGACGGGCGCGGTGCACCGCCCGAACGCGGTGTTCGCCAAGATCTCCCGGCCGGAGGTGGCCCGGCACTTCATCAACCCGGCGCCGAGCGCGCTGCTCGACCACCTCGTCGCCCACGGCGAGCTGACGCCGGAGGAGGCTCGCCTCGGGGCGATGCTGCCGGTTGCCGAGGACCTCACGGTCGAGAGCGACAGCGGCGGCCACACCGACAACCGGCCGCTCGCCCCCCTGTTCGCCGCGATCCAGGCAGTGCGCGACGAGATCACGCGAGCAACGTGGGTACGCGCGCCCCATGCGGCTCGGCGCGGCAGGCGGCATCGGCACGCCGCAGGCGGTTGCCGCGGCGTTCGCGCTCGGCGCGGCGTACGTCCTCACCGGATCGGTCAACCAGGCGTGCGTCGAGGCGGGTCTGGCACCGCGGCGCGAAGCAGATGCTCGCGGCCGCGGACATCGCCGACGTCTCGATGGCTCCTGCGGCCGACATGTTCGAGCTCGGCGTCGAGCTCCAGGTGCTCAAGCGCGGCACGATGTTCGCCGCGCGGGCGAAGAAGCTGCACCAGCTGTACCGCACGTACGCCTCGCTGGACCTCGATCCCGCAGGAGGCCACCGCCGATCTCGAACAGCGGGTGCTCGGCATGTCCGTCGGCGAGTGCTGGGCAGCCACCCGTGAGTTCTGGGCGCAACGCGACCCCGAGCAGGTGGTCCGGGCCGAGGCGAACCCCAGGCACCGGATGGCGCTGATGTTCCGCAGCTACCTCGGCCTGTCGAGCAGGTGGTCGATCGAGGGTCTCGAGGAACGACGCACCGACTACCAGATCTGGTGCGGTCCGGCGATGGGCGCGTTCAACGCGTGGACTGCCGGCTCCTTCCTCGCCGAGCCGGAGCACCGCACGGTGGTGCAGGTCGCGCACAACCTGATGGAGGGCGCCGCGGTCGTGACGCGCGCCCAGCAGTTCCGTACCTTCGGCGTCGCGGTGCCACCCGTGGCGTTCAACTATCGCCCCCGACCACTCCATTGAGCGAGCGCCAGCCGTACGGGACCCGGTGCTCTGACTCGTGAGGATGCCCAGATGAACTCGAACCCGCACACGCTGCGGCCGCCGATCGCCATCGTCGGGGTATCGGCCCTCTTCCCCGGGTCCGCGGACGCGACCGGCTTCTGGCGCGACATCCTGGCCGGCACGGACCGGATGACGCCGGTGCCGCCGACGCACTGGCTGATCGACGACTACTTCGACCCCGATCCCGTCGGCGCCGGACAAGACCTACGGCCGGCGCGGCGGCTTCCTCGATCCGGTGGACCTCGACCCGATGGGGTTCGGCGTGCCGCCGAGCCTGGTCCCGTCCACCGACACGTCCCAGCTGCTCGCGCTCATCGTCGCCCAGCAGGTGCTCGACGACGCCGTCCGCGGCCAGTTCTCCGAGCTGGACCGGTCGCGCGTCTCGGTCATCCTCGGCGTCACCTCCGGTCAGGAGCTGCTCGGCGCGATGGCCAGCCGGCTGAGCCGCCGCTGTGGCTGCAGGGGATGCGGCGCGCCGGGGTCCCCGAGGACGTGGCCGTCGCCGCGTGCGCGCAGATCGCCGACCTACATCCGACTGGACCGAGAGCACCTTCCCCGGGCTGCTCGGCAACGTGGTCGCCGGCCGGATCGCCAACCGCCTCGATCTCGGCGGCACGAACTGCGTCACCGACGCGGCCTGCGCATCCTCGTTCTCGGCGATCTCCATGGGCGTCAACGAGCTGTACCTCGGCGACAGCGACCTCGTGATCGCCGGCGGCGTCGACACGATGAACGACATCTTGATGTTCATGTGCTTCTCCAAGACGCCGGCGCTGTCGAAGACCGAGGACGTCCGCCCGTTCTCCGATCGCGCCGACGGCACGATGCTCGGCGAGGGCATCGGCATGGTCGCGCTGAAGCGCCTGGAGGACGCCGAGCGCGACGGCAACCGCGATCTACTGCGTCGATCGACGGCGTCGGCGCCAGCTCGGACGGGCGGGCGAAGAGCGTCTACGCGCCCGTCGCCGAGGGCCAGGCGCGCGCCATCGTCGCGCGTACGCCAAGGCGGGCTACGGGCCCGACACCGTCGAGCTCGTCGAGGCGCACGGCACCGGCACCGTCGCCGGCGACGCCGCCGAGTTCGCCGGCCTGCAGATGGTCTTCGACGACGCGGGGCGCGACGACCGGCAGTGGTGCGCGCTCGGATCGGTGAAGAGCCAGATCGGCCACACCAAGGCGGCGGCGGGTGCCGCCGGGCTGTTCAAGGTGATCATGGCGCTGCACCACAAGGTGCTGCCGCCGACCGCGAAGATCGACCGGCCCAACCCGGAGCTCGATCTGGCCAACTCGCCCGTTCTACCTGAACACCGGACCCGCCCGTGGGTCCGCGGATCCGATCACGAGCGTCGCGGCGTCGGTCAGCTCGTTCGGCTTCGGCGGATCGAACTTCCACGTCGCCGTCTCGGAGTACGTCGGCGCCGGCACGCGTGCGCCGCGCCTGCGGACCGGCGCGGAGCCGAGCTCGTCGTGCTCACCGCTGCGGACGGCACGGCGCTCGCCGAGGACGTCCGGCGGCAGATCGACAGCGCGACGACGCCTGGCTACCTGGCGTGGCTGGCGCAGACGAGCCAGCGCGACGTACCGGGCCGACGCGCCCGCCCGGCTGGCGCATCGTGGCCACCGACGAGGCCGACCTGCGCGACAAGCTTGTCCCAGGCAGCCGAGCGCCTCGACGCAGATCCGGCGACGGCGTTCTCGTTGCCGGGTGGTATCGTCCTACGGTTGCGGCGCGCACGAGCGGCGATGTCGCCTTCGTCTTCCCCGGTCAGGGCAGCCAGTACCGTCTCGATGGGCGCTGATCTGGCGATGACGTTCGGCGACGGCGATGGCCGCGTGGGACGCCGCCGCCGACGTGTATCGTGGGATCGCGGCCGCTCCACGACGTCGTCTTCCCCGATCGCCACGTTCGCGGACGACGAACGACGGGCGAACGATGCGACCGCTCACCGCGACCGAGTGGGCCCAGCCGGCGCTCGCGGCGACGAGCCTGTCGATGCTGCGCCTGCTGCGCGCGGTCGGCATCGAGCCAGGTCACGTGGGCGGCCACAGCTTCGGCGAGGTCGTCGCGCTGCACGCCGCCGGCGTGCTCTCCGATGCCGACGCGATCCGGGTGGCCCGCCGCCGCGGCGAGCTGATGGCCGAGGCGGCGGCGGCGACCGGGGATCGATGACCGCGGTCTCCGCGCCGGTCGACGTCGTCCGCTCCCTGGTCGCCGCGTCCGGCGCCGACGTCGTCGTGGCCAACCACAACAGCCCGACGCAGGTCGTCCTGTCCGGACCGACGGCGGCGATCGAGCAGGTCGAGGAGACGCTCGCCGACCCGCGGCATCGCCTTCAAGCGGCTGCCGGTGGCGACCGCGTTCCACTCGACGGTGGTCAGCGGCGCCAGCGACCGCGTTCGCCGAGTTCCTCGACACCATCTGCATCGCTGCGCCGGCGATCGCCGGTGCACGCCAACGAGACCGCCGAGCCGTACCCGACGGATGACCTCGGCGCGATCCGCAGCCAGCTCGGCCGTCAGCTCGCCCAGTCCGGTGCGCTTCGTCGAGATGATCGAGGCGATGTACGCCCAGGGTGCGCGAACGTTCGTCGAGGTCGGCCCGTCGGCGGTGCTCACGGGGCTGGTCGGCGCGATCCTCGAGGGCCGCGACCATCGCGCCATCGCGTTGGACAAGCAAGAGCAAGGGCGGCCTCGGCGCCTTCCTCGGCGGTCTCGGCCAGCTCGCCGCGGCCGGCGTGGCGATGGATCTCGGGAACCTGTGGTCGGAGTACGGCGGACGTGCCGAACCCCCATGAGCAGGTGAAGCCGAGGCTGACCATCCCCATCAGCGGCGCCAACTACGGCAAGCCGTACCCGCCCCACGACCTGAGCGAGATCGTCGGCCCGAACCCCGTTGGCGCCGCGTCGCGCGTCGCGTCGGCGCGCCAGGCCGAGCCCACCGCGTCGGCCGCGGGGTCGCCTCCGAGGCACGTCGTCGAGGCGGCGCGTCCGCTCGTCGAGGCGGCACCCCTCGCGGCCGCCGTGCCGGTCGTGCCCGCGCCATCTGCGGCGCCGGCTCCTGCCACCGCACCCGTGCCGTCGCATCGGGTCGAGCACGCCGTTGCGCCGTCGGCCGAGGTCCTCGCCGTCTTCCAGGCCGTGCAGCAGCAGACCGCCGACGCCCACTCGGTCTACCTGACCTCGATGGCCCAGGCGCACAGCGCGTTCCTCGACGCGGCGCAGCAGAGCCTCGACGTCATCGCCCGGCTCGTGGGTGCGCCCCAACGGTCCGCGCCGCCCGCACCGGCTGCGATCGTCGGCGTGCCGGCGCCACACGCGGCCGACGCCGCCATCGCGGCCACGCCGGCCACGTTCGCACCGGCACCGGCACCGGCACCGGCACCGGCACCGTCGCCGACATGGCGCCCGTCGTCGCCGACGTGGCCTCGCGCCCGGTCGTTGTCGCCCCCGAGCCTGTCGCGTCCTCGTTCGCCGTGTCGCCGGACGGTTTGTCGTTCGATGGGTTGACGGCGTTGTTGTTGGCGGTGGTGGCGGATCGGACGGGTTATCCGGCGGAGATGTTGTCGATGGGGATGGAGTTGGAGAGTGATCTGGGGATCGATTCGATCAAGCGGGTCGAGATCTTGAGTGCGGTGCAGGATGAGGTGGTGGGTTTGCCGTCGTTGGATACGACGGTGATGGCGGAGTTGGTGACGTTGGGTCAGATCGTCGAGTACCTCGCCGGTGAGTTGGGCACGACCGCGGTTGCGCCGACGCCGGTGCCGGTGCCCGTGTTGCGTGCGGTGGTTCGGTCGAGGGTGGTTTGTCGTTCGATGGGTTGACGGCGTTGTTGTTGGCGGTGGTGGCGGATCGGACGGGTTATCCGGCGGAGATGTTGTCGATGGGGATGGAGTTGGAGAGTGATCTGGGGATCGATTCGATCAAGCGGGTCGAGATCTTGAGTGCGGTGCAGGATGAGGTGGTGGGTTTGCCGTCGTTGGATACGACGGTGATGGCGGAGTTGGTGACGTTGGGTCAGATCGTCGAGTACCTCGCCGGCGAGTTGGGCACCGACCGCGGTTGCGCCGACGCCGGTGCCGGTGCCCGTGTTGCGTGCGGTGGTTCGGTCGGGGTGGTTTGTCGTTCGATGGGTTGACGGCGTTGTTGTTGGCGGTGGTGGCGGATCGGACGGGTTATCCGGTCGGAGATGTTGTCGATGGGGATGGAGTTGGAGAGTGATCTGGGGATCGATTCGATCAAGCGGGTCGAGATCTTGAGTGCGGTGCAGGATGAGGTGGCGGGGTTGCCGGCGGTGGATACGACGGTGATGGCGGAGTTGGTGACGTTGGGTCAGATCGTCGAGTACCTCGCCGGTGAGCTGGGCACCGCTGGCGCCGGCGCCGCTCAGCGCGGACGAGCCGCCGATGCCGGCGTACCGGCAGGCGCCGTTCGGCCGTCTCGCTCACCGAGGCCGTCGAGACGCCGAGCACCGGAGCGGCGACGATCGAGCCGGGGATGGGCAGGTTCGCCGTGACCGACGACGGTGGCGGCATCGCGGCAGGCGCTCGTCGACGTCCTGGGCGTCGCCGGCGTCGCCGCCGAGGTCGTCGATGGCACCGCCGCCGGCGAGTACGCCGGCACGATCTAGCTCGCTGGCCTGCGCGACGTCGCCGACGTCGACGCGGCCGTCGCGCTGAACGCCGCCGCGTTCCGCACGGCGCGCGCGGCCGGGCCGGGGTCGCGCGTGTTCGTCACGTGCACCGACCTCGGCGGTTCGTTCGGCTGCGACGGCGTCGACGAGGCTGCGTGCCTGGACCGCGGGCGTCACGGCGTTGGCCCGGACCGCGGCGATCGAGTGGCCGACGACGCGGGTCAAGGCGATCGACATCGAACGCGGCGGTCGGCGACCGGAGGCGATCGCCGGCGCGATCGCCGATGAGCTGCTCCACGGCGGGACCGAGCTCGAGGTCGGGCTCCGGCGCGACGGCAGCGCGCGTCACGTTGCACAGCACCACCGTCTCCGTCGAGTGCGGCTCGGTGACCGTCGGCCCTGACGACGTGATCCTGGTCTCCGGTGGCGGGCGCGGCGTCACCGCGGCGACGATGATCGAGCTCGCCCGCGCCTCGAAGGCCAGGTTCGTGCTGCTCGGGCGATCGGCGCTCGACGACGAGCCGGCGATCTGTGCGGGCGCGCTCGACGACGCCGCGTTGAAGCGCGTGCTGCTCGCTGCCGCCACGGCCGAGGGCCGCACGACGACGCCGGCCGCGCTCGGCCGGGCCGCCGGCGCGATCCTCGCCACCCGCGAGGTCCGACGGCACGATCGCGGCCATCGAGCAGGCCGGCGGCGAGGTGCACTACGTGACCGTCGACGTCACCGACGCCGGCGGCGCTGGCCGATGCACTCGAGGCGATCCGCGTCGACGTCGGCCCGATCACCGGCGTCGTCCACGGTGCGGGGGTGCTCGCCGACAAGCGCATCGTCGACAAGACCGACGAGCAGTTCCAGGCCGTGTTCGACACCAAGGTCGAAGGGTTGCGGTCGCTGCTCGCGGCCACCGCCGACGACCCGCTGCAGCTGCTGTGCCTGTTCTCCTCGGTCGCCGCGCGCACGGGCAACGCGGGACAGGCCGACTACGCGATGGCCAACGAGATCCTCAACAAGGTCGCCGTCGCCGAGCGCGCCCGGCGCGGGACGTCGTGCATCGTCAAGTCGTACGGGTGGGGCCCGTGGGCCGGCGGCATGGTCGGCCCGGCGCTCCAGGAGCGCTTCGAGTCGATGGGGGTCGCCGTCATCCCACTCGACGTCGGCGCACGGATGTTCGTCGACGAGATCGCCAGCCCGCAGACCGACCAGGTCGAGGTCGTGCTGGGCAGCCTGATGAACGGCGCGGCGACGCCAGCTTCGGCGGACCACCGACCTCGTTCATGAGCCGGTTCCCCCCGATCGCGATCATCGGACGGGCGTGCCTGCTGCCGGGTGCGGCATCTCCCGAGGAGCTGTGGGACGCGGTGGCGACCGGGACAGATCTCGTCACGTCCGTCCCCGACGGTCGGTGGGGGATCGCCCCGGACGACGTCATGTGCGCCGGTGTCGAGGACAGCCTCGATCGCACCTGGTCGGACCGCGGCGGATACGTGCGCGGCTTCGAGGACGTGTTCGACCCCGAGGGCTTCGCCGTCCCGGCGGACGAGATCCTCGCGCTCGACGACGTGTTCCGCTGGACGTTGCACACCGCCCGCCAGGCGTTGCGCGACGCCGGACACGCCGACGCGGACACGGAACGCTACGGCGCGGTGTTCGGCAACCTCTCGTTCCCGTCGGCGAGCATGGCCGCGTACTGCCAGGCCGCGTCGATCGCCGCCGTCCCCGGGTTCGAACAGGCGCGCCGGACCGGACGGTTCGCCACCGCCCCCGACGCGCGCAACCGGTTCTCGTCCGGGCTGCCGGCGTTGATGCTGGAGCGGGCGCTCGGGCTCGGCGCCGGCGCGTTCGCGCTGGACGCGGCCTGCGCGAGCAGCCTGTACGCGGTGAAGCTCGCCTGCGACCGCCTGCACGACGGTGCCGCCGACGTGATGCTCGCCGGTGCGGTGAACTGCGCCGACGACCTGTGCATCCACCTCGGCTTCACCGCATTGCGCGCGCTCAGCCGCAGCGGCCGCTCGCGCCCGTTCCACCGCGACGCCGACGGCCTCGTACCTGCCGAAGGTTGCGGCTTCGTCGCGCTGCGCCGGCTCGACGACGCGATCCGCGACGGCGACACCATCCACGGGATCGTTCGTGGCGTCGGGTTGTCCAACGACGGCCGCGGCCGCGGCATGCTCGTGCCGTCGCGCGACGGCCAGGCGAGGGCGATGAGCGCCAGCGCTCGACGTCGGCCGGGTTGAGCCCGCGCGACGTCTCGTTGCTGGAGTGCCACGCCACCGGGACACAGGCCGGTGACGCGATCGAGGTGCAGTCGTCGGCGCAGGCGTACGCCGGTTGCGTCGACCTGCCGATCGGTTCGCTGAAGTCGAACACCGGCCACCTCATCGCCGCCGCGGGCGTTGCCGGGTTGATCAAGGTGATCGAAGCGATGCGCCACGAGGTCCGTCCGCCCACGCTGCACGTCGACGAGCCGCTCGGCATCATCACGGAGTCGCCGTTCCGCCTGCTCACCCAGCCCGAGGCGTGGGACCGCGGCGACGCACCGGACGGGATCCTGCGCGCCGGTGTGTCGGCGTTCGGCTTCGGCGGCAACAACGCCCACCTCATCGTCGAGGAGCCGTCGTCGGCGGCGGCCCTCGCCGGCGCGGGGCGGTCGACCGCCGCCGGACCCGCGCCAGCGGTTGGCGCAGCTCCGATCGCCGTCATCGCCGTCGGGGTCAACGCCGCCGGCGCGATCGGCCGGGAAGCGTTCGTCGACGCGCTGCTGGCTGGACGCGCCGTGCCTCGACGAGGCCGGCGTCGGTCGGATGCCCGACATCGAGCTGCGACTGAGCCGAGCAGCGCTTCCCGCCGAACGATCTCAAGTCGGCGCTCGCCCAGCAGCTCGCCGTGCTCCAGGTGGCCACCGAGGCGCTCGAGACCTCGGGCGAGCTTCCCGGTCCGTCGACCGGCGTCTACGTCGGGATGGGCGTCGATCCCGAGGCGTCGCGCTTCGGTGTCCGCTGGCGGCTGGCCACCCTGTCCAAGGAGTGGGCCGGCCCGCCCGGATGGATGGAGCGCGCCCGGGAGCAAGTCGGCCCGGGCCTCGACGCGCCGAGGGTGCTCGGCACGATGCCGAACATCGTCGCCAACCGGCTCAACAGCCAGTTCGACATCTCCGGGCCGAGCTTCACCGTCAGCTCCGAGGAGCGCAGCGGGCTCGACGCACTCGAGCTGGCCGCTCGGGCGCTGCGCGCCGGCGAGATCGACGCGGCGATCGTCGGTGCGGTCGACATGTCCTGCGACCCCGTGCAGCGCCTCGCGGCGACCTCGGTGCTGCCGGACGACCGCCGCACACCCGGCGATGCCGCCGTGGCGCTGGTGCTGAAGCGGCTCGACGACGCCGAACGGGACGGCGACACGGTGCTCGCCGTGCTCCCCGGGGCCCGACCGGTCGGCGCGCCAGTGCGCTCGCGCGACCGATCTGCGCCTCGGCGTCGGGACGGCGGCCGACAACCTCGCCCGGCTGTTCGGCCATGCGCACGCGGCATCCGGCCTGGTGCACGTCGCCGCCGCCGTCCTCCTCCTGCACCACCGGGTACGGCCGGGGGATCTGCCGCTGCTCGCCTCCGGCTCCGACCGCGGGACAGGACTGCCGACCGGTGCCGGACCGCGCACCGCCACCGTGGAGGTCGCGGCGATGGACGGCAACCACGTCGCCACGGTGCTGCTCGCCGAGGCGTCGGCGCATCCGGCGCCGCCGCGCGGTGCCGCGCCGCGCCTGCACGTCTTCAGTGGTGGTTCGCCCGTCGAGGTGCTCGCCGCTCTCGACGCGCGGCAGGAATCGACGAACGGCCCGGCGCGGCTCGTCATCGTCGCCGCCGACGAGCGCGAGCTCGCCGACCGGGCCGTCCGGGCGCGACGCAGCATCGAACAGGGACATCCGCCGGGGGAGGGCGTGCACTTCCGGGAAGCACCCATCGGCGGCGAGACGGCGTTCGTGTTCACCGCGGCCGGCGCGGCCTACCACGGGATGGGTGCGCAGCTGCTGCGGGCGGTCCCCGAGATCATCGACCCGAGTTGCACCCGCTTCCCCGTCGGCGAGGCCGCCGGTTGGGTCTTCGGCGACGAGACCCATCCGCCGACGCCCAACGACTACCTGTGGGGCACGGCGATGCTCAGCCAGGCCCACGCCTGGCTGACCCGCAACGTGCTCGGGCTCAGCCCGACAGCGGCGATCGGCTATTCCTCCGGCGAGAGCAACAGCCTCTTCGCCTTCGGCGTCTGGTCGGACATGGACGCGATGCGCCGGGCGATCGATGCGAGCGGGCTGATGGACCGCGAGCTGGCGGTCGACTTCAACGCGGTTGCCAGGGCGTGGGGTGTCGAGTCGGCCGACTGGGCCTCGTGGAACGTGCTCGCCCCACTCGCCGAGGTCGAGGCGGCGATCGCCGGCGAGCCGCGCGTGCACCTGGCGATCGTCAACACCGCCGACGACGTGGTCGTCAGCGGCGATGCCGCGGCGTGCGACCGCGTGGTCCGCGCCGTCGGTCGGCGACGTTGTCGTGCCGTCGACTACAACGTCGCCTGCCACGTCCCCGAGGTCGCGACCGCGTTCCACCGGGAGTGGCTCGACATCCACACGCGAGCGGTGACGCCACAGCGTGGCCTGCGGCACTACTCCAACGGTGCTGCCGGCGCGTACGCGGTGAGCACCGCGGCGTGTGCCGAGGCGATCACCAGGCAGGCGGAGACGACGTTGGACTTCCGCGCGACGATCACCGCGGCGTACACCGACGGCGTCCGCATCTTCGTCGAGCACGGCCCCGGTGGCGCATGCACGAAGTTCGTGCGCGAGATCCTCCACGACCGCGACATCGTGGCCGTGCAGCTCGACCGCCGCCATCGCGGTGTGGCGCAGGTGTTCGCCGCCGCCGCGGCGCTCGTCGCCGCGGGTGAGGACGTGGACCACGAGGCGCTCACCCGGCGGCTCACGGCGAACGCCGCCGAACCGCCGGCAGCTGCCGGCCCGACGCTGCGCGTCCCGTCGCACCCGCCCCCGGTCCGGCTGCCACCGTTGCACGCCGACGCTGACGCCCACGCCGACCGGGAGGCGGGCGTGGCCACGTCGCAATGGATGGCGCCGGCGCCGAGCCTCCCGTCGGCGTACGGCGACGTCGGCCTCGTCGACGTCGTCGGCGCACGAGCGGCGCCGAGCCTCCCCGACGAGGCGGCCACGAGCCACGTCGCCGGCGGCTCGCCGGAGCCGGCTGATCCGATCAGCCTCGTCGCCCGGTCCGTCCACCAGCAGATGTCGGCACTCGCGGCGATGCACGTCGGGTTCGTCCGTCAGCAGGCCGCGATGCAGGAGCAGTTCCTCGCGACCCGGCGACGAGGCGTCGAGCTGCTCGTCGGGGCCGGTGCGCAGCGGTCGGTCGAAGCGCGGGACGCCGCACCGCCGGCAGCGACGACAGCGACGACAGCGACGACAGCGACGACAGCGACGACAGCGACGACAGCGACGTCACACCCTCGGTCGCTGCGCCGACCGTCCCCCCGCCGATCTCGGTCCGCCCTCCGACCGCGGTTCGCCCGGCACGGCGCACCGGGGTGCACGACACCCGGCCGGCCGCGGTGGCACCGGTGGAGCGCGGCCGTCTCGTGCGCGTCGAGCGGGCGGCCGACGGTCTGATCGCCTTCCGTCCGACCGGCCCGACCTTCGACAAGCAGCAGCTCGAGGTGCACTCCTCCGGACGGATCTCGGAGCTGTTCGGCGCACTGTTCGCCGCGCAGGACGAGCACGAGCTGCAGTGCCGGATGCCCGAGCCGCCGTTGTTGCTCGCCGACCGGGTCACCGGGCTCGACGCCGAGCCGGGGGTGCTCGGCCGCGGCACGATCTGGACGGAGACCGACGTCGAGCGCGGCTGCGTGGTACCTCAACGACGGCCACATGCCGGCCGGCTTCATGATCGAGGCCGGGCAGGCCGACCTCATGCTGATCAGCTACATGGGCATCGATCTGCTCAACCGCGGCGAGCGGGTCTACCGGCTGCTCGGCTGCACGCTGACGTACCACGGCGACCTCCCCGAACCGGGCGAGACCCTGCAGTACGAGATCCGCATCGATCGCCACGCGCGCCACGGCGACGTGCGGCTGTTCTTCTTCGAGTACGACTGCATCTCCGCCGGCCGGCCGGCGGCTGACGGTCCGCGACGGGCAGGCCGGGTTCTTCAGCCGCCACGAGCTCGACGCACGCGCTCGGCGTCCTGTGGACGCCCGAGCAGGGGCGTGCCGCGCTGTCGCCGGACGCTCGCGTCGACGCCCCGTTCGTCGACGTGCACGAAGTCCTCGTTCGACCGCGAGGAGGTCGTCGCGTTCAGCGAGGGCCGCGTGGTCGATTGCTTCGGGCCCGGCTACGAGTGGGCGGACACCCACACGCGCACGCCGACGATCCAGGCCGGACGTCAGCTGTTCATCGACGAGGTCACCTCGTTCGATCCGCGAGGTGGACCGTGGGGGCGCGGGTTCATGCGCTGCGCCACCGCAGATCACGCCGGACGCGTGGTTCTTCGACGGGCACTTCCAGAACGACCCGTGCATGCCGGGCAACTTCATGGTCGAGGCCTGCGTCGAGGCCCTGTCGTTCTACCTGGCTGCGCTCGGCCACACGGTGCGCCGCGACGGCTGGCGGTTCCGGCCCGTGCCGGAGCACCCGTTCGAGCTGAAGTGCCGAGGTGAGATCAACCCGCGCACGAGCGAGGTCGATCTACGAGGTCCACGTCGAGGAGGTCTGGGCGGGCCCGCACCCGACGATCGTCGCCGACGTGCTCGGCTCCGTCGACGGCCAACGCGCGTTCCACGCGCACCGCATCGCCGTCGAGCTCACCCCCGGATGGCCGCTGACGACGATGCCGGAGCTGACCGAGGGTGTCGTCGAGCCGACGACGGTGGCGAACGACGGCACGGGCTTCGAGTTCGGCTGGCCGGCGATGATCGCCTGTGCGTGGGGTCGTCCGGCCGAGGCGTTCGGCTCGTTGTTCGACGGCTTCGACGACACCCGCCGGCCGCCGCGCCTGCCCGGGCCGCCGTACCACTTCATCAGCCGCATCACCCGGATCGACGGCCGGCTGGGCGACTGCCGGCCCGGCATGCAGATCGTCGCCGAGTACGACGTTCCCCGCGACGCGTGGTACTTCGACGAGAACGGTGACGAGACGATGCCGTTCGCCGTGCTGCTCGAGGCGGCGCTGCAGCCGTGCGGCTGGGTCGCGACGGGCGTCGGCTCGACCGTCGACGAACGTGACGACCTGCTGTTCCGCAACCTCGACGGCACCGGCACCGTCGCCGGCGAGGTGCGGCGCGACGCCGGCACGATCACGACGAGGGTCGTGCTCACCAACGTCTCGCGCGCCGGCGGGATGATCGTCGAAGGGTTCGACGTCGAATGCTCGATCGGCGATCGCGTCGTCTACACGATGACCACGGTGTTCGGCTTCTTCCCGCCGGCGGCGTTCGACAACCAGGTCGGCCTCGCGATCACCGACCACCACCGCGGGCAGCTGGCGATCCCCGGCGGTGACGTCGTCGACCTCACCGCCCGCCCGGCGAGGTTCTGCGCCGGATCGTTGCGCCTCGCCGCGCCGATGCTGCTGATGCTCGACGAAGCGGTGCACGTCGTCGGCGGCGGCGCAGGGGGCCTCGGCCTCGTGCGTGGGTCGAAGGCGGTCGACTCCGCCGAGTGGTTCTTCAAGGCGCACTTCTTCCAGGATCCGGTGCAGCCCGGCTCGCTCGGCATCGAGGCGCTCCTGCAACTCCTGCAGTTCTTCATGCTCGACACCGGCGTCGCCGACGGTCTCGTCGAGCCGCGCTTCGAGCCGCTGATGGTGGACGCGCCGCTGACCTGGAAGTACCGCGGTCAGGTCACGCCGGCCAACGCGACGATCGTCACGGTCATGGAGATCACCGAGGTCGGCCGCGACGATCGCGGCCCGTTCGTCATCGGCACCGGCTCGCTGTGGTGCGACGGCCTGCGGATCTACGAGGTGTCGAACATGGGGATGCGCGTCGTCTCGAAGCCGGGAGCTGCGCCCACCGCAGGTGCGGCCTCGCGCACCACGTTCACGGTCAGCCGGCACAGCCATCCGCAGCTCGCCGACCATGCCATCGGCGATGTGGCGGTCCTGCCGTTGGCCTACGCCGTCGAGTGGTTCGCCCGCGCGGCGATCTCCCACGCCCGCCCGTTCCACCTCGTGGAGCTCGCCGACGTCCGGGTGCTCAAGGGCATCGAGCTGCCCGACTTCGCCGCAGGCGGCGCAACCGACTACGTGGTGACGGCGCAGACCGAGGCGATCTCGACCGAGCAGACGACGCTGCGCCTCGAGCTCGTCGACGGTTCCACCGGGCGGCGCCACTACCGCGCCGCCGCGCTCCTCACCCGTTCGCCGGTGGCCGCCTTCGATGTCGTCGTGCCGACCACACCGTCCTCGAAGGGCGCCGGCGCCGCGCCGTACGGCAACGACGTGTTGTTCCATGGACCGGCGTTCCAGGTCGTCGAGTCGGTCGAGGCGGTGTCGGCGACCGGACTGGTGGCCACGATCGCCGGCGTCGTCGGCCGACAGTGGCCCGTCGAGCCGTGGGCATCCGATCCGGCGGTGCTCGACGGGGCGCTCCAGTTGGCCCTGCTGTGGACCGATCGGCTGCTCGGCCTGGCGTCGCTGCCCACCGGCGTCGGCGCCGTCCGGTGGTGGCAGGCCCCTTCGATCGAGCCGTGCACCGCCATCCTCACCGGCCGGTCGGCGACACCCACCAAGGTCGTCTGCGACGTGCTGCTCACCGACCGCTCCGGTGGCCTGCTCGCCGAGGTCGTCGGCATCGAGACGCACGTCCTGCCGGGCGGGGTGCCTCGGCGGGGGCGCTGAGCCGCCCGCCGTCGCCTCGTGGGATCTCAGCGTCGAGGTCGGGCAGTCGCGTCCTGCGCGCGAAACCACTCGGCGAGCGTCGCCAAGCCTTCGGTGAGCGAGACGGCGGGCGTCCAGTGCAACGCCACCCGGGTCTCGCGCTGGTCGAACCAATGTGCCGTGGAGAGCTGCTCGGCGAGGAACCGGGTCATCGGCGGGTCGTCGGCCCGCCCCCGGCTGGCCCACACCCGCTCGGCGATCGAGCCACCGACGAGGGCGAGTCGAGTCGGGACGTGCGCGGGCCGCGCGCTGATGCCGGCGGCCACGAGGATCCGCGTCATCAGCTCCTGCACGGTGCGCGGCTCGCCGTTCGACACGACGAGGGCACGGCCGCCGAGCTGATCGATGCGATCCACCGCGGCCACGAGCGCGCTGGCCGCGTTGTCCACGTACGTCGTGTCGACGAGCGCCGTGCCCGAGCCGACGAGCGCCAGCCGGCCGCGTCGGGCGCGATCGACGACACGACCGACGAGCTGCGTGTCGCCGGGTCCCCAGACGAGGTGTGGCCGGATCGCCACCACCGGCATCTCCGGCGACGTCGCCGCGAGGGCGTGGATCTCGGCCATCGCCTTGCTCGTCGCGTAGTGACCGGTGGTCGTCGTCGGATCGGCAGGTCGGCTCGGTGAGCCGACCAGCGCGCTGCCGGCGTGCGCGACGGCGGGCGAGGAGACGTGCACGAACCCGCGCACACCGCTGCGCCGTGCCTCGTCGACGAGCAGCTCGGTGCCGACGACGTTCGTCTGCTGGAACTCGCGCCAGTCGCCGGTGACACCGACGCGGGCGGCGAGGTGCACGACGGCGTCCTGACCGGCGCAGGCCAGCGCCACGGTGTCGCGGTCCATGATCGATCCGCGGATGTCGCACACCGCGAGCCCGGTCGTGCCGCGCTGCAAGGTGGTGACGACATCCCCCCGGGCCGTCAGCTGCGCCACCGTGTGGCGTCCGATGAGGCTGGTGGCCCCGGTGACGAGGACCTTCACAGCTTGGACAGCGGCTCGCCGGCGAGCACTCCCTCGGCCCACCTCGCCAGACGAGCTCGGTCGACCTTGGAGTTGTGCCGGCGGTCGACCGGCAGCGCCGGCACCTCGAACACGGCGACGACGTCGTCGCCGACGGCGGTGCGGACCTCGTCGACGACGTGCAACGGCGCAAGTCGCGGTGACGACGGTGGCACGTCCGGCTCGACGAACCCGACGATCTGTTGGACGCCGCGCGGGCCGACCCCGGCGACGGCGGCACCGGCGACGCCGGCGATCGACTCGATCGCCTGCTCGATTCGCACGGGGGCGCGCGGACCGTCGGGCGTGGAGATGACGTGCCCGAGTCGCCCGCCGATCCACAAGCGCCCGGCGGTGTCGAACTCACCGACGTCGGCGGTGGCGTGCCACCCCGGCGGCTGCGAGGCGACGAACTCGGTGTGCCACAGCCGGTCGTAGCCCTGACGGGCGTGGGCGGCGCGCACGACGACCTCGCCGAGCACGCCCGGCTCCGAGGTCAGCTCACCCTCGGGTCGCCCGAGCCCATCCAGCCGGCGCACGCGCGACGTCGACGCCGGCGGCGGGCCGGCCGACGCACACACCGTCACCACCGGACGCCTCCTCGATCTCGGACAGGCTGATGGTCGACACCGGCAGGCACTCGGTCATCCCGTACGGGGTGTGCACACTCGCCCGGGGGAACAGCTCGGCGGCCGCGCGCAGCAACGCGGGCCGCACCGGCGCTCCCGCGGACAGCAGCAGCCGGACGTTGGCGAACGCGGCGTGGTGCGCCTCGGTCAGCGCCGCCGCCGTGCGGACGACGTTGGCCAGCGCGGCCGGCGAGGCGAACACGAGCGTCGCATCCACGGCGACGGCTGCATCGCCGAGCGCGGTCGCGGTGAGCGTGCGTGGCGCCCCGACGTCCATCCTCGGGACCACCGACGAGACGCCCGCTCCGGGCCCGTAGAGGGCGAACGGGGCGAACGCGGCGACCAACCGGTCGTCCGTGGTGATCTCGTACATGTTCGTCGAGCGCGACGCGCTGTGCCTCGAGCTGGGCGTGGGTGTAGACGACGCCCTTGGACGGACCGGTGGCACCCGAGGTGAAGACGACCGCGGCGACGTCGGCGCCCGTGGGCGCATCCGGGATCGCCCCCGGTGCACGGCGCATCGCCGGGAGGTCGTCGACCACCCCGAGCATCCGCCGCCTGCCGGGCGCCATGGCCGACGCCGAGATCCGTCGACCCGGCCAGCGCAGGGCCCGCGCCGCGGCGAGCGCCTTCGCGCTGCCGATCAGGTGGGCGGGATCCGCGGCCCTGATCGCCGCGCTCATCCCCCGCGGCCCGAGCCCGGAGTCCACCAGGACGACCACCGCGCCGGCGCGCCAGCAGGCGTGCAGCGCGACGGCCAGCCCGATCCCCGGCGGGATCATCAGCGCGACACGGTCGCCGCCACGCACCCCGGCGCCGGCGAGACCGGCGGCGGTCGATTCGACGAGCGCGGCGAACGTGGCGAACGACACCGACGTCGGGGTCGGCCCACCGAGCTCGGCGACGGCGAGCCGGCCGCCCAGCTCCCCGTGGGTGTCGAGGAGCGTCGACGGACGATGGTGCGTCGCCCTCACGTGGACCTCGCTCCCGAGCGTGGCGCGTCCAGTCCACGATCGCGCCGACCGCGTCGACGTCCTCCGTGAGGAAGTGGCCGGCCTTGGGGTAGCGGTGGACGGCGGCGTGCGGTAGCCGGCGCTCGAGGTCGTGGAGGAACACGTCCGAGAACACCAGGTCGGCCGAGCCCCACAACAGCAGTGCCGGTATGTCGCGCGAGGTCGTCGAGACCATCGGCCACGGCCTGCATCGCCGCCGCGGTCGGATGGTCCGGCTCGACGGGGATGTCGGCGACGAACGTCTCGATCGCCGCGCGCCGGTCGGTCGCGCGGTACGGCGCGACGAAGCCGCGGCGTACCCGCCGGGTGATCCGCGGGCGGGACATGGCCAACGCACCGTCGATGAAACCGGTGGACCGGACGGTGAGCCCGCGCAGCAGCGCTCGGGACCGGGCGAGGCCGATCAGGGTCGGCACACGTGAACCGGGCGGCTGGCTGACGGCGGTGTTCATCAGCACGAGTCCGGCCAGCTGATCCCGATGGCGTTGCGCCCACCCCAGCGACACCGGGCCGCCCCAGTCGTGGGCGACGGTGACCACCGGTCCGTCGAGCCCCAGCTCCTCGGTCAGGGCGCAGAGGTCGTCGATCCGAGTGGCCAACCGGCGCAGCTGACCGCTTCGTTCGGAGAAGCCCATCTCCAGCTGATCGACGGCGATCACCCGAACACCGTCCGGCGCGCGCCGGACGAGGTCGCGGTACAGGTACGACCACGACGGGTTGCCGTGCACGCACAGCAGCGTGAGGTGCGCGTCGGCCGCCTGGTTGTCGAGGAGGTGCCAGGTGCGACCGACGCCGTCGGTGTGCGGCGTCCGCACCAGGCGCGACCAGGCAGGGTCGAGGCCGTCGAGGCCGGGCGGGGGGAGGCTGGCCGGCGACGGGTGGGGGAGGGTCACCACCGCAGCTCGATCACGCCGACGTTCAGTCCGGAACCGATCCCCATGCACAGGACCGATGTCGCCACGGCTGAGCTCGTCGGTGACCAGGGCGAGCGTGATCGGGATCGCCGCGGGTCCGATGTTGCCGTAGCGCGGGAACGTCTTGCGGCACCTTCTCCGGGTTCGACGCCGAGGACCTCGGCCATCGCGTTCGTGTGCACCTCGGACACCTGGTGGAAGATGTACCGGTCGTGCGTCCGCCACGTCTCGCCGCCGCCGGCGCTGGCCCACGCGTCTGCCGGCGAGCGCGATGCCGGCGACGAGCAGGGCGCGGCGTCGGTGGTGCCGCCGTCGAGCCGGCCGACGCACAGCTCGTGGTGCTGGGTCGCGGCACGGAAGAACCCGCGCAGCAGCCGGTGGCCCTCGGGGTGATCCGCTGTGACGGCCGAGCACCATCGCCGCGGCGCCCGAGCCGAGCGTGAACGTGGCGAAGTTGGACGAGCAGATCGGCGAGGCCACCGCCGGTGGCGTTCAGCCGGTCGATCGTGTTGTCGTACAACTCGCGCGTGCCCTCGCCGTCGACGATCAGGGCGTAGTCGCACCTGGCCCGAGTCGATGAGCATCCCTGCGAGGTGCATCGCCGGTGACGAAGCCGAGGCAGGCGTTGGCGACGTCGAAGTTGAGGCAGCCGGCGACCGAGGCCGAGCAGGTGGTGGACGGTGACGGCGCTCGACGGTTCCAGCCGGGCGCGCGACACGCTCGTGTCGATGATCACGCCGATGTCGGCACGGTCGATGCCGGCGGCGGCGATCGCCTGTTCGCCGGCCATCGCCGCGGCGTCCGTGAACGAGACGTCCGCCGGCCACTGGCGTCGTTCGCCGACCCCGGCGAGCGTCGTCACGAGGCCGCGGATGCTGCGCGTGCGGGTGTAGAACGGCGCCAGGCGCTCGTCGATCTCCGCCGACGTGACGACGATCGGGGCGATGCACGCCTCGACGGCGAGCGCGGCGACGTCGGTGAAGCTGAAGTTGGCGTTGTCGATCATCGCGTCCGCGCCCCGCCGGACGGGGCAGCGCAGATCTCGAGCAGCGCCGTGCGCCCGGGGACGAAGAAGTACTCGCCTCCGATGCACGACACGTACTTGTCGGGAAGCTCGATCCGATGGTTCAGGTCCGGCCCCGGGGCGGTGAACTCGAAGCCCACCGCGCCGGGCGTGACGCGTCGCTGTGGCCCACCCGTGATCGGGTCGTTCTCGTCGAACAGGCCGCCGAACTTCGGGTTCTCCAACCAGCTCTGCTGCACGAACTCGAACTGTCGGGCGAGGCTGGCGCCGAGACAGGCGAACACGATGCCGCGCGCGCCCGCTGTCGTCGGCGCGGTGGCTCTGGGTCATGACCGGATCGATGCCTGCCGGCCAGCTGTCGGGCGCGGCCGGGAGGCCGAAGGATCGGCCACGACGCAACAGCCGGTGGCGGCTGACGAGCTCGGCCGAGCGGGTGGAGTCGCCCGTGAGCGA
Source organism: uncultured Acidimicrobiales bacterium (assembly GCA_963794805.1). Lineage (GTDB taxonomy): Bacteria > Actinomycetota > Acidimicrobiia > Acidimicrobiales > Ilumatobacteraceae > JAODBQ01. The sequence goes on along the minus strand of CAWCFL010000017.1, from coordinate 17,750 downwards.
GTCCCGCGGGTTCGTCCGGCGGATGTGCGCGCCGACCGGGCAGCGCAGCCCGTCGAGGTCGCTCCGGTAGCCGAAGTCGTTGGTCGGGTCGGCGGTCGGACCGTCGGGCGACTTGGCCAGCGGCGTGCCGTCCGGCCAGCGCCCGGTCATCTTGGTCGCCCATCTGACGGCGTAAGCGTCGCCGACCGTGCCGCGCAGGCCGGCCCAGAAGCCCTCGACGTCCTGGGCGAGTTGGCGCATCACGAGATAGCTGCCGTTGCGGCCGAGTGGGGGGTACGGCTCGGGGACACCGGAGAAGTCCGGCAGGCCGAGCACGATCTCACCGGCGGCGATCCGGTCCGGGGCGCTCTGCGGCGGATGCAACCCCTCGACCCAGGGGCTGGAGATCCCGTCGCGGAACCCGAAGTGCTCGCGGTTGTCGGCCAGCCGAACGGTCTCCAGCGTGCGCACGATGCGCATGCCGGCGAGGAGCGCGGTGACGCCGGCCGTGAGCGTCGTGAGCAGCTGATCGTCGCGGGCGAAGAGGAGCAGGGCGACGTGCACCTGCGGGTTGCTCGGTCCGCCCCACCGCCAGCCGACCGGGTCGCTCGGCGAGCCCTCGAGATCGCCGAGGATCCGCTGCCGATGCGTGGTGACCATGCCTTCGCGGAACTCGCGGGAGAAGTCGGCCATCGCATCCGGCGTGATGCCCAGCTCGGTGAGGCCCGCGGCGGAGAACGCGACGTTCACCTGCGTGCCGATCTTGGTGTCCTCCTTGCGCGTCACCGCGTCGGCGAAGGTGACCAGGTTGGCGAGCTGCAGGAGGGCGCGACCCGCCGGGAAGGGCTCGACGACCTCCGCCAGCAGGTAGCGCGCCGCGGCCGAGCCGCCGTAACCGCTGGCCAGCAAGCCCTGGATCTCGCGCAGGTCGAGGTTCACAGCTTCCTCAGCCACGCCTGGGCATCGCCGTCGCCGCCGTCGGAGAACAGGCCGGCGCGGATCTCGGCATGGCGCAGCACGTCGCCGACGGTGAGCATCGGGCGCGGCGCTGTACCAGACGTCGGTCTGCACCTGACGGGCTCGGGTGAACGGGACGAAGCGCTGAGGCGAAGCCGGGTCCGGGTCGCAGCAGGAACTTCGTCTTCGGGCAACCGAGGAGGTTGGTCCAGTTGGGGACGACGGCGAACGCGCCGGTGGTGAGGAAGTCGAACAGGTAGCGGTTCCATCCGCCGTCGAAGTCGCTCATGAACAGGAATCGGCGACCTTCGTCGATCTGGTGGATGCGGGCGAAGTGGATGGTGTCGACCCCGACGAGCTTGCCCGATCGGGACAGGTGCTTGCTGAACACATCCGACAGGAACAGCGTCATGCGCAACAGCTGCCGGCGGGCGACCGAATCGCGCACGGCGGCGACCATCGTGAACTGGTTCTGGCAGCAGAAGTCCTCGCGGTCCTCGAGCTGCCTCACCAAGGCGTCGTCCTGGGGGACGACGACGTCGGGTTCGGTCAGTTCGAGCACGCGCACGAGCGTCGCGCCCGCAGCGGCGATCACGGCACTCGCGCCGGCGAACGCGGCGACGAGTCCACGCCATCCCGAGCGGGTGACGGCGGCGATCCCGACGGCCGCGCCGAGCGGGGCGGCGACCACGACGAGGGCAGCGCGGGCGAAGTCGGCCTGCTGCAGGCAGCGCGAGGTGAGCGTTCGTCCCGGTCGCGGGACCTGGGGTAGGTCGGGCCGCTGGCGCACGAAGGCGCACGCGTCCGCCGCGCAGCCCGGCGGCATCGGGCACCCCGCCTGGCCGGACGGCGGACCGATCGACGAAGTCGCGCAGCGCAACCGCGAGCCGCTCCTCCTCGCGGATCTCGGCGATCGACGATCGTGCCGCGCCGACGTGGAACGTGTTCGGCACGACGGCTCGTTCGAGCAGGAACGGGGTGACGTCGGCCGGGGTCTGCGGACCGTCGACGCAGTGAGCGAGGAGCTGCACGAGTGCATCACCGGCTCGGCCCACCCAGTCCGCCAGCAGGGATCCGGTGTCGCCGTCGAACACGACCGACAGCACGAGACGCGCCGGCAGCGTACGCCCGCGAAGGTCCTGCGCCGGATCGATGACGAAGATCCGCAGGAAGTGCACGCCAGCGATGTCGTCGAGGTGCAAACCCGGCACGCAGCCGGCGAGGTGCGCGCGCAGGCCCGGGACCTCGCTGTCGGCCACCGTCGCCAGCACCGAGATCGTCGCGCTGCCGCGCCACCGGTGAGCATCGTCGAAGGCCATCAGCGCCGCACGTCGAAGGTCTGCCGCGCGCATCGCTGGACGCGCGCGCCGTGTGAGTCGACGACGGCGCGAAGCACGGGCGGCATGGTAGTCGACGGGGCGCGGACGCCTCTCGAGCCGATCGGCCGATCGGTCCTCAGGGGGCTGTGGTCTACGATGCCCCCGAGGGGGTGCGGGTGCGTCAAGTTCTCCAGCCGTTGTATCGACGAGCGACCACGATCCTCGGATCGCGCACACCTGCCAGCGATGTCCCGCTCACACCGGATGTGCTCGACGAGTCCCTGAACCACTGCGGCCGGACGCGCGCGATGACGGCGTTCACGTTGGTCAGGCCGTGGTACCGACCGCCGGGCGGCACGTTCGTCCTGCGCGCGGTGTTCTGGTACGCACGCCGTTCCGTCCGGCGAACCGGTGCCGGAACGATCGACCGGCTGTCGTTCATCCACTTCGCCCGCTGGGGGCTGATCGAGCGGTTCCCCGACCTCGGACAGCCGGCGGAGGAGGTGCGCCAACCGATCTTCATGTTCGAGAGCAACTACAACGGCACGTTCGACCAGTACATCGATTCCTTCGCGAACATCTTGACCACGGGCATGCGACTGTTCTGGGGCACGTCCTACGGCTTCCCCAACCCGAAGCCCGTCACCAGGTTCATGTCGTACATCCACGCCAACGAATACGTCGCCGAGCACTACTACTCGGCATATCCGACAGCGAGCGTCACCATGATCACGTCGGCGCTGACGCTCGACGAGGCGCATCGCCGCTTCCACCGCGGCGCCCAGGCGCTGCCACCGGAGCGGTTCGCCGCGGAGCTCGCTGCGTTCCTGACGGCCCAACAGGGGCACCTGTGAGGTTCCCCAAGCGCTCGAACGGCTCGACCGTGAGCAGCCGCGGCATGGCGAACAACCGGAGCGGCACCGCCTGCGCGGTCATCTCGTTCACCCCGATCCTCGACGGTCACGAGGCGGCGCTGCGCGAGCACCTCGGATCGCTCGTCCCGAGCCCGTTCGCCGAGCTGAGCGAGGTCCACTTCGCCCGCCTGATGGTGCTCGACCGGCTGAAGTCCGACTGGCCGGGTGCTCCTCGCGAGCGCACCGAGCTGAGATCGGCGTACCTGTTGTTCACCGCGAGCATCACCGCCGACGACGAAGCGGCCGCGGCGGCGCTGCCCGGAACGTTCCTCGAGCGCATCGCCCGGCAGGTGCCGGAGGGCGCGAACGCCGTCTGGAGCCACTGCCTCGGCTTCCCCGGCGTCGACGACCCGAGGGCCTTCGCCGACTACATCTCGCGCAGCCTGCTCGACAGCTCGCTCTTCTACGTCGGGTACCCGGGCGCGACGGTGCAGCAGGTGCGTGCCGCGCTCGCCCGTCGCGACCGACTCCTCGATTTCGCCCAGTGGGCGCAGGACCAGACCGATCAAGCGCTGGTGCAGCAGCGGTACCTCGCGGAGTCGACGTCATGGGGCTTCTAGAAGTCAGCGACATCCAGGGCAACATCCTGCGGGGCTACGGCTTCCCTGCCGCGGCGTACCTGTTCTTCGAGATCAAGGAGGCCGACGGGGGACGTTCGTTCCTGCGCGACCTCGCCGATCGTCTGGAGGATGCGGCACCATGGCAGCCGCCCGGTCCGGCGACGACGACGAACGTCGCCATCACCCATCCGGGCCTGGTGGCGCTCGGCGTGTCGCGTCGCATCCTCGACGCGCTGCCTGCGGCGTTCCGCGAGCCGATGCGCGAGCGGCCGGCCGGCTGCTGGACGATCGCGGCGTCAACGCGCCGGAGCTGTGGGACGAGCACATCGGCACCGAGCGGTCGCATCTCCTGGTGTCGATCAACGCCCGCGACGGCGCTCGGCACCGCGTTCCCGGCCGAGGTCAGCCGCGTCCTCGGCGACGCCGGATCGCACGGGCTCGAGCTGGTCCACCGCCAGGATGCCGGCGCACTGCCCAAGCGTCGCGAGCACTTCGGGTGGGCCGACGGCTTCAGCCAACCGGCGATCGCCGGTGCGCCGTGGACGGAGGTTCCGGGAAACGGCGTTCCCGAGAAGGGCGGCACCTGGCGGAGCCTCAACGCCGGCGAGTTCGTCCACGGCTACCCGGACGAGGACGGTCAGACCTCGTCGGGCCCCGCCGCCGAACTGCTGCGCAACGGCACGTACATGGTGTACCGCAAGCTCTACCAGGACGTCGTGGCCTTCCGCGCCCAGCTCCACGACGACGCATTGGCGTACGGCCGGTCGCTGCCGGCCGATCCACCGCTCGATCCGGACCAGCTCTACGAGCTGATGGCTGCCAAGGTGGTCGGCCGGTGGCGCGATGGCGAGCCGATCGAGCTGACACCGCGACGTGAGGAGTCCCGCAGTCGGCGCGCTCGGCGACGAGGCCGAGCGCGAGCCGAGCAACGACTTCCGCTACCTGCCCGACGACGAAGGCGGGCGCACCTGTCCCGTGGGAGCACACATCCGCCGGACGAACCCGCGCGACGCGCTCGGGTGGGAAGGGCAGATCTCGCGCGCGCCACCGCATCATCCGGCGGGGCATGCCGTACGGGCCGTTCCTCGAGTTCCACGAGGGGCAGAGCGACGACGGCGAGGATCGCGGGCTGGTGTTCGTCTGCTTCAACGCCAGCCTCGATCGGCAGTTCGAGGTGATCCAACGCCAGTGGTGCAACGACGGCAACGCGTTCGGGCTGGGCAACGACAAGGACTACCTGCTCGGCGACGTCGGCGTGGGCGCCGACCCGCCCGATCCTGCGCCGTTGCCCGACGGGCGGCTCAGCAGCGGACGGGTGGTGATCCAGGGCACGCCGCCGCACCTGGTCCGCACCAGGCCGCCGGTGGTGCGCACCCGCGGCTCGGAGTACCTGCTCATGCCCGGCATCGGTGCGGTGCGCGGGCTGGCGAGCGGGCGGTGGATGGAGCGCGGGGCGCCGGCAGGAGCGGGACGCTGATGTCGGTCAAGTCGATGGTCACCGAAGGACTGCTCACCGAGGCGGCGAAGTGGAACCTCCCGTTGAACCGGCCGAGCGCCGAGGCCATCGCCGAGGAGATCAGCCTGCCGCAGGCGATGAAGCTCCGAGGTGAGCCACCGTCGGATCAGCGGGCGGCCGACAAGGTCCTGGTCGAGAAGCGGGCGATCCTTCGACAGGCCACCCGCAACGCGATCGCCAAGACCGCGGACGTGGCGCTCAGCGGCGATCTGCGGAACCTGCTCGCCGCCGTCGACGAGATCGACACGCCGGCGTAGCTCCGAGCACCGATCGCGCCGGGTGAACGGCGACCGTCGATGCGCTACCGTCGCCGTCGAAGCTTCTCACTCGCCAGCGGGAATCCAGGTCACCGACACGTGCCTGGGCGGAGCGGGCGAACGCAGCGGCACCGCGATCGCCAGAGGGGAAGGAGCAGGAGACCTGGACACAACCCACCGACGCGGCGCACAACAGGCCGACGCGCCGCAGTCCCCGGGCGACGTGCGGTCGCTGCGCCGCTCGCTCGAGGCGCGTGGCCCGCTCGTCGCGAGGATCGGCCAGGAGCTCTCGATCCGCGCCGACTTCCTCCCGGAAGCGGCGGTGAAGGATCTCCTGCTGCTGAACGTCGACGCGCCGCCGGCCAGTTGGACGGACATCAGCCGGGTGGTCGCCGCCGAGCTCGGACAACCTCCGGAGCGGCTGTTCGAGCGGATCAACACGTCGCCGTTCTCCGCCGACGCGCTGACGCAGGTCCACCTCGCCGTCACCCACCTCGGCGAGCGGGTCGCGGTCAGGGTGCAACGGCCGGGAGCGGTGGCCGAGCTCGATCGGCAGCTCGCCCACCTCGACCAGATCCACTCGCTGCTCGACGCGATCGACGGCTGCCAGCCGCCGGAGATCGGGGTGCTGCGCGCCGAGTTGACGAACGCAATGCACGCATCGCTCGACTTCGAACGGACGGCCCGCAACCTCGCGCTGTTCGAGACGATGCTCCCGTTGAGCGGATTGCGCCTTCCGCTGCCGTACGCGGAGTACAGCGCAACGCTCGTGCTGACGACCGAGTACCTGGAGGGTGTGCCGCTCGACGAGTTGCTCGCCTCCCTCGCCGAAGGAGCCGCGCCGTTCGGTGAGCTCGAGATCGACGGCGCCCGGCTGGGCGACAACCTCGTGCGCGCCGCGCTGCAGCAGGCGTTCGGCGGCCGTCCGTTCCCCGTCGCGTTGACCCCGGCCGGCTTGGTCGTGCTCGCCGACGACGTCGTCGGCGTCGTCGACCTCGGGCGGGTCGACGAGATCGACGCAGCCGACCTGCAGCGGCTGCTCTCGTTCGTCACCGCCGTGTACAACGCCGACACGACCCGCACGGTCGCTGCCGCCGTCGATCTCCTCGACGGGCCCCTCGTCGGCCGCGATGCCTTCCGCGAGGACTTCGTCGAAGAGGCGCGACGCTGGCGCCAGCAGGTCGCGCTCGACGAGCAGGACGGCGCGGCGACGCTCAGGCACCATCTGCATGCCGTCATCCAGCTCTCGAGCCGACACGGTCTGGTCCTCGCCCCACCGGTGGTCGACGGCGCCCGCGCGCTGCTCACCGCCGAAGCGGCGGCCGGACTCATCAGCCCGTCGTCGGGCCTCGCGTCGGTCGGGCGATCGTTCTTCGTCCGCGAGCAGATCAAGATGTTGGTGCGCGAGTTCTCGCTCGGTTCGTTGGAGGGTCTCGGTCTCGACGTGGTCGGCCTGGCGACCGAGTCGCCCGGGCAGGTGCAGCGACTCGTGGCCGACCTCGCCGAGGACCGCTTCGTCTTCCGTGTCTCGGCGACGGAGTCGCCCGCCGACCGAGCCGCGGCGAACCGCCGGGCACGTCTGCTGGCGGCGGCGATCATCTTCGTCGGCATGGCGATCCTCGTCGTACGGGGTGCCGACGCCGGGGTGTTCGTCGACCGTGGTCCTCGGTGTCCTCGCGGCGTCGGCCCTCACCGTGGTCGGCGTCCTGTGGGCGCGACTGAAGTAGCACGCATGACCGGCACGTGGGTCAGCTCCGTCTCGCGGTTCGTCGGCGACGTCGTCCACGTCGCCATCGGCGGTGGCGAGGACAGCGTCGCCGACGAGGACGAGCAGGCGCGGCTGCGCCGCACCGTGTGGAAGTTGGAGCGGGCGTACACGAAGGCGGCCAAGGGTGGTGATCTCGGCGACCTGACCAAGGTGCTGGCGGACAGCCTCCGCGACAGCCGCGCGGCACTGCTGGCGTGGCTGAAGCTGATGGAGGACATCGTCCAGGTCACCGAGGTGAGGTTCGGCACGCGGACGGGCAACGGCAAGTTCAAAGCCGGGCAGGTGAAGCGCCGCGGTCCGACGGCTCCTGGAGCGCAGCGATGCCGCGCTCGGCGGAGATCGTCAAGCTGCTCGGCCCCGAGGCCGTCGACGTCGTCACCGGGTGGTTCATCGACATCACGGTGGCGTTGCTGAACAACCACCGCTCCCTCTGGCAGGCGGATGAGGAGGCCCACAGCCTGCGCATCCCGCTGCGCACGCGCTTCGTCGCCGCCCTGGTCCGCGCGCTGAGCCGGCCATTGTCGTGGTTCGATCCGCCGACCCCGCTCGACCCGCAGCTGTACGACGACGTCGAGCGGATCGCTCGCGGACCCGGCAGCCCGCTCGTGTTCGTCGACCACATGATCGACCTCGGCGCCTGGGTCGCGCAGCACAAGGACCAGACGTTGGCGCTCGTCGATCTGGTCAGTGCCGCCTGCGACGAGGTCGAGTACGTCCAGAACCTCAGCGGCTCGGCGAACAAGCAGGCGTACGCCCGCAACCTCGTGCTGGTCGCCGTCAACGTCGCCGGCGTGGACCGCGACAGCGGGGTCTATCGATTGGTCGGTGTGGCCACGGACCTGTTGATCGACTTCATCGTGGCGACGAACAACAAGCGTGGGAGGTACCCATCGCCGCCGAGCCGGCGCGCCGGCGGCTGAGGCCACGACGGGCCGCCACCGTCGTGCGCCGCGCCATCGCGCTGGTGCTCGGTCTGTCGCGCTTCGGGCTCACCATCTTCGCGGCGCGCCTGCGCCGCGCCGATCTCACGCGGGCTGTCGGCGTCAACCTCAGGGAGTTCCTCGGGCGGATGGGCTTCACCTACGTCAAGCTCGGCCAGTACCTCGCACTGCGCTTCGACCTCCTGCCGGCCGAGGTCTGCACCGAGCTCCGTGGGCTGTTCGACCAGGCCCCGACGATGCCGTTCGACGAGGTCGTGCGCCAGATCGAACGTGAGCTCGGCATGCCGGTGAACGACTGCTTCCGATCGCTCGACACGACGTGCCTCGCGGCTGCCTCCCTCGCCCAGGTGCACCTCGGCGTCACCATCGACGGCGAGCGGGTCGCGGTCAAGGTGCAACGCCCGAACGCGCAGCGCGACTTCGAGGCCGACATGTGGTTGGCACGGCTGTTCGCCCGCGGCTTGGACGGCGTCGGCCTGATGCGCTCCTTGTCGATCACCAGCATCGTGGACGAGTTCGTCGACGCCACGCGCCGGGAGCTCGACTTCCGGACCGAGGGGCGCGTCGCGATGGGGGTGCGTTCGAGGACCAACCCGGGGATCCTGGTGCCGTGGGTCCATTGGAACCTCAGCTCGGCGCGGGTGCTGACCATGGAGTTCGTCGACGGCGTGACGCTGAGCGCGGCGACCGCCCTTGCTCGGCGCGGACGCATCGACGAGCTCGCCGATCTGCTCCCCGGCGTGGACCTCGGGTCGATCGTGCGGCGCGTCGCCGACGAGTCGTTGCGCCAGGTGCTCGTGGACGGCCTGTTCCATGCCGACCCCCACCCGGGCAACATCATCGTGTGTCGCGACGGCACCATCGCCTACGTCGACTTCGGCTCGTTCGGGCGTCTCACGCGCCGCCAGCGACAGGACTGCTCCGGCTACATCAGCCAGAACGCGCTCGGCAACTACGAGCGTGGGTTCCGCCACTTCTTCAGGCTGATGCTGCCGACGGCCGATGTCGACTACCGCAGCTTCAAGCGCAGCTCGATCGAGGTGATCCGGGTGTGGTCGGAACGATCGCAGGAAGCCCAGGCCAGCCCGGTGGAGCGTCACCTGGGCACGGTGATGCTGCGCACGATGGCGGCCATGCGGTTGCACGGCGTCCGCCCGGCCCCCGAGTTCCTGCTGTTCTGGAGAGTGCTCTTCCAGGTCGACTCGATGGCGCTGGAGATGGGCGACAGCGTCGACATGTTCGCCATCGTCCGTGAGTTCTTCGAGGACAGCGGGCACGCGTCCTGGTACCACATCGACGGCTCGGCGCACCGGGTGCCGGTCGACGCGGCGCCGATGCGCCGCGCCGTCGACCGTGGCGCCGACCTCGCCGGGGCGTCGCGTCAGCGGATGCCGCACGGCGCGACGCAGACGTCGTCGCGTCCGGCTCGGTCCGTCAAGATGCGCAGGACGCTGATGCCGACGTTCGCCATCGTCTTCGTCGCCTGCGCCGTGCTGCTCGGTGGTCTCATCAGGTGAGCCGCACGGCGCGGCCGGCGACGCCTCAGCTCACGACGGCTGCCGCACGACGAGCGTCCCGTCGTCGTCGACGACGTCGGCTCGGCCGAGCGGCAGGATCGTCGAGGTGAGGATCCGCAAGCCCGTCGCCAGGCCGGGGATCTTGGCGAAGATCCCACCCGGCCCGCGGACCATCCAGCCCGTCTCGACGTCGTAGGTGGAACCGTGCCAGGGGCACACCAGGCACCCGTCGCCGTCGATCGACCCCTCCGCCAGGTCTGCGCCGAGGTGCCGGCAGTGGCGCGACACGGCGAACAGGTTGCCGTCGGCGTTGCCCACGGCGTACTGCCGAACGCCGACGACGACGCCCGGGGGCAGCTCGTCGGTGGGTCCAACCTCGATGTCCTCGCCGCCCATCGGAACCTCCCTGACGTCGTCGACCAGACCCTAACAGGGTGCTGAAATCGTGCTCTCGGCCGCCGCGGCCGGCGCGAAGGTCCAGGTCAGCGATGTGCACTGCCGCGCCGATTGGTGGCTTTCAGCATCCTGGTACCTCGGGCGCCCGCCACCCGGATGGGCACGTCTCGAGCGACGAGCCGAGGACCGACGCGCCACGAGGGATGGGCTATCGTGCGCGAGATCCTTCGCTGAGAAGAGGTGCTGACCATGGTAAGTGATCCGCCGCCCGTCACCGGTCGTCGTCGATCCGATCCGACGCTGGACCCCCGCGCGTTCGCTGGGCTGTTCGGTGCGGTCGCCCGAGGCTGCTTGGAGTTCGTCACCGAGTCGATCCGCGTGGGCGGCAACCTCGTCGGCGACCTCGGCGATCTGGTGTCCGAGGGTGCCGATCGCGCCGCAGGTGGGCTCAACGAGCGCGTGGACCAGCGGTTCGACAGCATCGCCCCGACGGCTGGGGCGACGCGCCGCAGCAGCAGCGGGGGTTCGATGAGGCTCGGTGTGGCCGACGTCGTCAACCGCGCCGTCGACGGCTGCGTCGACGTCATCGAGAGCACGGCCCGGACGTTCGAGAACGTGTACAACCGTCAGCGTCGCTTCGACGGGGCGCCGCGCTCCTCGGCGCGTTCCGACGTGGCGCCGATCAGCGGCTACGACGCGCTCACCGCCGAGCAGGTGACCGACGAGATCGACTCGATGAACGGGGTCGACGATGTGCGTGCGCTGCTCGACTACGAGGAGCGGCACAAGGATCGCAAGACGGTCGTCGCCGCCGCGCAGTCCCGACTGACCACCCTGCAGACCGGCGCAACGGCCTCAGCCAGCGGCTGACGCCCGGCTGCCACCTAGGGGCGCGTGCTCACCGCGGCGCTCGGTGGCGGGTTCCCGGCGCGTGCGGCACGCCGTTCCAGCCAGTCGTCGAGCGGGGTCGGCAGCTCCGCCGGTCGGTCGCCCCAGTCGATGACCTCCACCGAACGCGCACCGATGTCGTGCAGGGTGCGCCGACGCCGCCCGAACACGGCACCGAGGAGCCCGAGGCCGAGGAGCGCGATGCTCAACGGGAGCAACAGGACGCGCAGGACCACTCGGCCGGCGGGTAGAGGCGTGCCGTCGGCGCTGATGACGCGCAACCCGACCAGCGCCTTGCCGAGCGTGCGCCCGGTGAGCGCCAACGGGACCGCGAAGTAGACGAACGTCCAGCCGCCGAGCAGGAGCGCCGACCAGATCGGGGCGAGCCCGTCGTCGAGGCGCTTCCCGCTGCCGAGCAGGTTGAGCATCCAGCTGAACAGCGCGGTGAAGGCACCGAACAGGAAGACGATGGCCCACACGTCGAGCCCGAACGCGGCCGCTCGCGCGACCGGGCCCGCGTAGTGACCGGAGATGGAGGAACGCTCCTTGCCGCCGCGCACCGATGGTGGCCGCTCGACCAATGCCGTCGGACCATCGGGGTCGGTCGATGGGTCGCGGCGCACGAGGCGTGCCGCCACGCGCGTGACGATCTCGTCGATGCCGGCCACCTGACGCCGGGCGAGGTCGATCATGCTGCCCGTGATGCCACGCGTGCTCTCGGCCACGATGCCCGCCAGATCGGCGCGCTGCGCCAGTCGTTCGACGTCGAGCCGGTCGACGAGCGCTGCGATGTCGACGCGGGCCATCAGCGGCGTCGACGTCGATCCGCCGGAGGACCTCGTCCACGTCGATCCGTCGGACGACGTCCTCGACGTCGATCCGTCGCATGACGTCCTCGACGTCGATCCGTCGCATCACGTCGGCCACGTCCATCCGCCTGACCACGTCGTCGACGTCGACGGCGTCGGCCAGCGTGGGCATCACGGCGTCGGCGATCAACCCGATCGGGTCGAACAGCGATCGTCGCCTCCCCGCGGGCTGGTCGATGTACTCCCGTTGGCCCACGGCCACCTCCCGAACGCGTCGCCGGTCGCTCGCCGAATCGTGTGACCGCCGGCTCAATCTACGCATCGGGCGTCCGTCCGACGGCGAGGGTGAACCCGGCCCGGATCAGTCGAACGTGAACCGGGTGGCGTCCGCGGGGAACGACGACCAGGTCAGCACGCGCCGCGGATGGAGCGCGAACGGCTCGCTGTACGAGTCGGCGTCGAACGTCATGTCGTACTCGGCGTACTTCACGTTGGCCAGATCGGCCAAGCGTCCGGCGAGGGCGGCGGACGGACGGACGAGCTCCACCTCGCCCTCGACGACCACGACGTTCCACGGATCCGGCAGGTGCACGGTCACGTGCGGGTCCGCTCGCGCGGCGCGCACGTGCAGGGTGGTCGGCAACCCGCCGTAGTACAGGAGGTCGTCGACCCACAGGCCGTCGACGGGCACGACGTGCGGGCTCCCGCTGGCGCGGTTGGTGGCCACCCAGTACTGCTTGGCGGCCACCAATTGGGCCTGCACGTCCGACCACGTCCGCTCGGTCGTCGTCTCCCCATAGCCCGCCGGCATGAACAGCTGCTCGCTGATCGGCATCGCCCATCGTCGCACCGACCGGGCCCCGCCGCACGTCCGGAGGACGTCGACGAGACGTGTCGCCGGGTGGATCACCGGGGCACCTGCCGTCGGTCACGGCGCGCCGATCGCTCGTCGGGACCGCCGCCCCGTGCCCGGCGTGGCGGCCGCGTCGGCTTCGATGGGCGCTCACGCACCGGGAGTGGCGGCCTGCCGCCGACGACCGCCGCGGCTGTCGAGACGACTGGGAGGAACACGTTGAAGCTGCTCATCGCCAACCGGGGGGAGATCGCCATCCGCATCGGGCGCGCGGCCGCCGAGCTCGGCATCGCCACCGTCGCCGTGCACTCGACCGACGACAGCCGTTCGCTGCACGTCCGTCGAGCCGACGAAGCTGTCGCGCTGCGTGGAGCCGGCCCGCGTGCGTACCTCGACGGCGAGCAGCTCGTCGCCGCGGCCCGCGATCGCGGCTGCGACGCCGTCCACCCGGGCTACGGGTTCCTGGCGGAGAACGCCGCGTTCGCCCGTCAGTGCGCCGACGCCGGCCTGACGTTCGTCGGTCCGTCGCCCGACGCGCTGTCGTTGTTCGGCGACAAGGTCCGTGCCCGCGAGCTGGCGGTGGAGCACGGCGTGCCGGTCGTGCCGGGGATCTCCGAGCCGGTGGACGTGGCGATGGCCGAGGCGTTCCTGGCCTCGCTCCCGGCCGGCTCGGCGATGATCGTCAAGGCGGTGGGCGGTGGTGGTGGTCGTGGGATGCGTGTGGTGCGTGCCGCGACCGATGTCGCCGAGGCCGTGGAGCGCGCCTCCTCGGAGGCGGCGACGGCGTTCGGCAACGCGGACGTGTACGTCGAGCGTCTCGTCGAGCGTGCCCGCCACATCGAGGTGCAGATCGCGGCCGACGACACGGGGGCCGTGCTCAGCTTCGGGGATCGCGACTGCAGCATCCAGCGTCGCCACCAGAAGCTGGTCGAGATCGCGCCCGCACCGTCACTCGGCGACACGGTGCGCGCCGAGCTCGCCCGGGCCGCCGTGCGGATGGCGCGCGCCGCCCGCTACCTCAGCCTGGGAACGTTCGAGTTCCTCGTCGAGATCGACACCGGCGGTTCCGCGCGGTTCGCGTTCATCGAGGCCAACGGGCGGCTCCAGGTCGAGCACACGGTGACCGAGGAGGTCACCGGCGTCGACCTCGTGCAGCTGCAGCTGCAGCTCGCCCAGGGCTCGACGCTGGCCGACCTCGGCTTCACCGAGGCGACCGTCCCGATGCCGCGCGGTGTGGCGATCCAGGCGCGCGTCAACCTCGAGACGATGCGCCCGGACGGCAGCACGCAGCCCTCGGGTGGCGTGCTCACGGTGTTCGAACCGCCGGTCGGGCCCGGGTTGCGCACCGACACGTTCGGCTACTCCGGCTATGCCACCGTGCCGTCGTTCGACTCGCTGCTGGCCAAGGTCGTGACGTCGACGACCAAGTCGGATCTCGCCGCCGCGGCCAGGCGGGCCTCGGCGGCACTCGGGGAGTTCCGCATCGAGGGTGCGGCGACGAACATCGCGTTCCTCCGGGCCGTGCTGGCGCATCCGGCGTTCCTCGACTCGTCCGCCGACACGCGCTTCGTCGACGAGCACATCGATGAGCTGCTCGACGCCGCCCGGCTGATCCCCGACCGGTCCCGCCCGTACGCCGCCGAGGCCGCGGGACGAGCCGGCGTGCGGCTCGACTCGACCGATCCACTCGCCGTGCTCGATCTGGGCAAGTCGGAGCCGTCAGCGACGGTGAGCGCGGGGCCGGCCGATACGGACCTGCCCACCGGGACGGTGGCCATCCGCGCGCCGATGCAGGGGACGATCGTCAGCGTGCAGGTCGCACCCGGCGACGAGATCGTCGCCGGGCGTCAGGTGCTGGTGATGGAGGCGATGAAGATGGAGCACGTGATCAGCGCGCCGGCGAGTGGTCGCATCACCGAACTGACCGTCCATCCCGGCGACACCGTCTACGAGGGTCATGTGCTCGGGCTGGTGGAGGAGTCCGATGTGGTCGACCTCGGTGCCGGCGACGACGACGACGTCGATCTCGACTGGGTCCGTCCCGATCTGGCGGAGGTGCTCGATCGTCACCGGGTCACGCTGGACGAGTCCCGCCCCGACGCCGTGGCCAAGCGCCGCCGTACCGGGCAGCGCACGGCACGGGAGAACGTCGACGACCTGTGCGACCCGGGCTCCTTCGTCGAGCACGGCCAGCTCGTCCTGACGCCGGGCACCGGGCTGCCGCGCGAAGAGGTGATCCGCAAGTTCCCGACCGACGGGATGATCACCGGGGTCGGCGCGATCAACGGCGACCTGTTCCCGACGTACGACGCCCGCTGTGTGGTGATGGCCTACGACTACACCGTGCTGGCCGGGACGCAGGGCGCGGTCAACCACCCGAAGACCGACCGGATGTTGCAGCTGGCCGAGCGCTGGCGGCGACCGGTGGTGCTGTTCGCCGAGGGTGGTGGTGGGCGGGCCGGCACGGGCGGCAAGCGCGACGGCGGCGCGTCGACGACCGGCGCGGGGCAGGGCCGTTCCGAGGATGCCTACCGGCCGCTGGACACACCGACGTTCGCGGCGATGGCCCGCCTGTCGGGCCTGGTGCCGCTGGTCGGCGTCACCTCGCGGTTCTGCTTCGCCGGCAACGCGTCGCTGCTGGGCTGTTGCGACGTGATCATCGCCACGGCCGATTCGAACATCGGCATGGGCGGCCCTGCGCTGATCGAGGGCGGCAACCTCGGCGTGTTCCGGCCCGAGGAGATCGGCCCGATGGACGTGCAGGTGGCCAACGGGGTCGTCGACATCGCCGTGCGCGACGAGGCCGAGGCCGTCGCCGCCACCAAGCAGTACCTGTCGTACTTCCAGGGCAGCGTGCCCACGTGGGAGTGCGACGACCAGCGCCGGCTGCGCCACATCATCCCGGAGAACCGGTTGCGGGTCTACGACGTGCGCCAGGTGATCGACACCTTCGCCGACGTCGGCACCGTCTTGGAACTGCGTCGCGGCTTCGGTCTGGGGATGGTGACGTCGCTGATCCGCATCGAGGGGCGGCCGATGGGGGTGCTGGCCAACAACCCGGCGTTCCTGTCGGGCGCGGTGGACAGCGACGGGGCCGACAAGGCGGCGCGCTTCATGCAGTTGTGCGACGCGTTCGACCTGCCGCTGCTGATCCTGTGCGACACCCCCGGGATGATGGTCGGGCCGGAGGTCGAGAAGACCGCCCTCGTGCGCCACTGCAACCGCCTGTTCGTCGTCGGCGCCAACCTCTCCATCCCAACGGTGATGATCGTGCTGCGCAAGGGCTACGGCCTCGGCGCCCAGGCGATGGCCGGCGGCAGCTTCAAGGAGCCGTTCGCCGTCGGCGCCTGGCCGACCGCCGAGTTCGGCGGCATGGGCCTCGAGGGCCAGGTGAAGCTCGGCTTCCGCAACGAGCTCGCCGCCATCGACGACCCCGACGCTCGTCGGGCGCGCTACGACGACCTGGTCGCCGCGGCCTACGAGCGGGGCAAGGCGATCTCGGCGGGCGTGTCGTTCCAGGTCGACGACGTCATCGATCCCGCCGACACCCGACATTTCGTCGCGAACGCGTTCGACTCCGTCCCCCCGCCTCTGGCCAGAGACGGCAAGAAGCGAGCGTTCGTCGACGTCTGGTAGCAGGGGTCTACCCTCGTCTCGATGACGACATCGCGGCGGCGTGCCGGCGACACGCTCGACGACCCGGAGGCGATCGTCGCCCGGCTGCGCGCCGAGGGGCACACGGTGGGCCATGTGCGCCGCCAGATCCTCGACGCCGTTCACACCGAGCAACGCGCGTTCACCGCCGAGGAGCTCGCCGACTCGCTCGCCGACGTGCACGTCTCCACGGTGTACCGCACGCTCGGCCTGCTCGAGGAGATCGGCGTCGTCGAGCACGTCCACCTGTCGCACGGTCCGGCGATGTACGAACGTGCCGCGCTCGCCGGCACCACCCGCCACCTCGTGTGCGAGGTGTGCGGCCGGCACCTGGCCGTGCCGGCGGAGGTCTTCGACAGCGCGGCGCGCACGCTCGAGCGCGACTACGAGTTCGTCCTCGACGGCGTGCACTTCGCCATCGCCGGGCGCTGCACCGGTTGCGTGGGTTCCACGGCGGACGGAGCGCGTCCGGTCCGGCACGGTTGACGAGCCGCCACGCCGCCGTGCAGCCTGGTGGCATGGCGCAGCGCGACGGGTGGCGAGGAGCGCGACGGCGTGCCGTTGACGAACCTCGACCAGCCACTGTTCGACGGTGCCGGGGTGACCAAGCGCGACCTGGTGGACTACCTCGACGCCGTCGCCGACCGGATCGTGCCGGTGCTGCACGGCCGGCCGCTGTCGGTCATCCGGGTGACCGGCGACCAGCGACCGTTCATGCAGAAGAACGTGCCGAAGTACACGCCCGACTTCGTGGCCACCGTGAGGGTGTGGGCGGAGGCGTCCAAGCGGGAGGTGTCCTACGCGCTGTGCGACGACCGCCGCACCCTGCTGTGGTTCGCCAACCAGCGCGCCGTCGAGTACCACCCGACGTTGGCGCCGGCCACGCACCTGCACGAGCCGACGCACCTCGTGCTCGACCTCGACCCGCCCGAAGGCGACGGCTTCGCCGCCGCGGTCGCCGTCGCCCACCTCGTGCGCCGCGCGCTCACCGACGTCGGCCTGGAGGGCGCGGTGAAGACCAGTGGGGCCAAGGGCGTGCACGTCTTCGTGCCCCTCGTCGCCGGAACGTCGGCGGAGGATGCTGCCGCAGCCACGCGGGCGATCGCCCGACGCGCCGAGCTGCACGACCCGGCCGTTGCCACCACCGCGTTCGTCAAGGCCGATCGAGGCGGCAAGGTGTTCGTCGACGCCACGCGCACCGGTGGGGCGACGGTGGCTGCTGCCTACAGCCCGCGCGCCCGGCCGGGCGTGCCGGTGTCGTTCCCCGTCGCCTGGGACGGGCTCGACGCGGTGACGCCCGGCGAGATGACCGTTCTCACCGCGCTCGACCGGCTGGGCGCGAGCGACCCGTGGGCCGAGCTGATGCCCGCCCCGCAGGCCCTGCCGGCCGAGCTCGTCGCCGAGGGCGAGGCCATCCCGGTG
>CAWCFL010000016.1:0-805028 GCA_963794805.1 uncultured Acidimicrobiales bacterium | reverse complement strand
ACAGGACGCCGCGGCGCGGTACCCTCGCCGTCGCCCGCCCGGTGCTCGCCGAGCGCCCCGACGCGCTGTGGTACCCGACGATCAACTTCGGTCCGCCCGAACTGCGCTACGCGCACATCGAGCCGCTGGCCGCCAGCGGGCTGCTGCGGATGACGCTGAGCGACCCGGCTCGGTCAACCTCGGCGGCTCGCGCGACGGCGTGCCGACCGGGCTCGTTCGTCTACGCCAACAGCTTCGACGAGATCGCCGAGCACATGCGCCTCGGCCGCGACCTCGCGCCTCGGCCCGAGCATCGCCATCTACGAGCCCGGCTTCCTCCGCGCCGTCATCGCCTACCACCGCGCCGGCCTGCTGCCCGCCGGGCGCGTTCGTCAAGCTGTACCTGGCCGCCGACCGCGGCCTGGGCGGCTCGCCGTTCGGCCTGCCGCCGACGGTCGCCGCGCTCGACGCCTACCTCGAGCTGCTCGACGGCACCGGCCTGGCGTGGGCCGTGTCCGCCGTCGGCGACGACGTCATCCGCACGCCCGCCGTGCGCCGCGGCGCTCGAGCGCGGCGGGCACCTGCACCTCGGCCTGGAGTTCTACGGCGGCGACCGCACCCCCGACCAACGCCGAGCTCGTCGCACGAGGCAGTCGCCGCGTGCGCGCGCCGCCGGTCGCCCCGTGGCGACGTGCGTCGAGGCGGCCGAGATCCTCGGCCTGGCGAACTCGGGGCGAGCGGGGGAGCGGTGCCGGTAGCCTGACGGGACTCTCAAACAGGGGGCTGACAGGTTTCGACGTCGGTGTCTCTGGTCGAGCGTGCGACCCGAGTTGCTCAGACTCGCTAAACGGGGCAAACAACAAGAATTGCCAACGAGCAGTTCGCTCTCGCCGCCTGATCTAGTCAGGTAGTAGAGAGACATCGTGACCAGCAATGGCGCACGGGGCCGATCCACCGCAGCCCGGCAACAGAAGCGGGGGATGACTGCAGGAAAGTCTGCTGACTGCCGGAAAGTCGGCTGACTCTCCGCAAAGACGGAGCGAGGGCCGCCGGGTAACCGACGGCTAACCGACCCGCCGGTGGGACAGCGTCAGTCCCGAAGTCGGGAATGGTCGTAGCACGAGCTTCCTTTGGCCGATGGACGGGGGTTCGATTCCCCCCAGCTCCACCGCGCCGAAAATGCCCATCTACCAGGCGTTTTGTAGGTCGTGAGGTGATCCGTGCGGCGCACGTGTGACGACGTCACAACCCCGCTGACCTGGGCTTTTGCTGCTCCCAGCGCTGGGGGAATGTTCGAGACGGCAACCCCCGTCCGCCGACAACCACCAGGCCAGCGGCTGCGAATGAGGCCGAGGGCGTGAAAAGGGCGTGGAAGGTCGGGCCACAGCACCGATTGACCGACCATTACGCGACGCAGACCGAGGCCGGGCGCTGACCCAACGGTCGGCGTCCGGCGTCCGCATCGATCCGATGGGTCGACGTTCCGCCTTGCACGTGAGCTTCAGTCGGATGACGCAGTCCCGATGGAAGTGAACGGATCGCGAGCGAGGTCAGGTTTCCGATGTTTGTCGATCGGAGCGTTGCCGCTGGGCAAAGTGCCAACGGTGGCCTTCTGGGTCGAAGGCTTCGTAGCGGCGGTCACCCCAGAACATGTCTTCGGGTTCGGACTCGATGATGGCCCCTTCGGCGACGGCTTGTCGATGATGGGCGTCGAGGTCAAGGACGTAGGCCATGAGCATCGCCGTGGTCGCTCCCGCGTCGGTCGGGCTGGTGAGTCCGTGGTGTTGCGTGCCGGATCGGCCGATCATGATCACTCCGGTGCCTAGTTGGAGCCATGCCAGCATCCCGTCGGGGTGTTCCAGGCGGGCTTCGCGGAGTTCGCGGAACCCGAAGGCTCGCTGAAGGAATTCGAGCGCCGCCCGCTCGTCGCGATAGGCGAGGCGGGGGTACACGGACGGCAGCCGCGTCCTATGGTCCGATGGCGTCCCAGCGATCTCGAACAAGAGACGACGACGCTCGGCGGCGAACAGCTCGGGGTCGAGCGGGTCGGCGGGCAGGAGTTCGTCCGCTCGGAGCCGCCGGAGGGGATCGAGATCATCGGTCATTGGTGTCGGCCTCCGTGAGATCAGGCCGGGATCGTTGGATGTGCGGGCTCGAGGCGTCCTCGTCGTAGCCGGCGACGGGCCCGGTTGAGTCGCGAACGCACGGTCCCGACGGGTACGCCGAGCGCATCGGCGATGTCTTCGTACGTCAGGCTCTCCCATGCGAAGAGCAGCAGCGCTTCGCGTTCCACGGCGGGAAGAGCGTCAACCGCGCCGGCGAGTCGCGACCACGCCTCGGCGGAGTCGATCGAACGTGCGGCGCGCTCGCTGACGAGATCATCCTGACCGGTCGGCTGTCGGGCGGCCAGCCGTGCCATGGCGTGGAGCCGCCGCTGTTCACTGCGGCGATGGCGGCCGACGAGGTTGGCGGCGATTCCGTAGAGCCAAGGGCGAGCCGAGGAACGACACGGATCGAACGCTGCTCGCTGTTCGAACGCGATCCGGAACACCTCACCGAGCAGCCCCTCTGCCTCCGCCGGCTCCACCCGTCGAGCGAAGTACCGCAACATGGTCGAAGCATGGCGGTCGAAGATCGCTCCGAAGGCGGCCGGTTCGTCGATCGACGCCGCGATCACGTTGGCATCCGACGATTCCATGACTCGATGTTGCCCGAATCGCCCGAGCCGGTTCGCGAACCCTGATCGCTGCAACGGGCAACAACAACCAAGACACCCCGCAGTCGACCCACGGAGGAACCATGACCACCACCCACCAGATCGCATCAGGTCAGCTGATCGACCTGAACACCCAGGTCGTCGGTGTGGCCCGCAGCACCCGTCAGGCCGTCCTCGTCGACCAGGAACCGGGCCGGGCCCCGTACCGCATCGACGGCCTCACGATCGGCGCCCCCTTGGTCGCCGGCGACGCGCCGCATGATGGCGAGGTCCATCCCGATGGAGACGAACTCCTCTACCTCGTCTCCGGTGCGATGAGCCTCCGGCTCGAATACCCCGATGGCGACGTCGAGGTCGAACTCCACGCGGGAGAAGCCGTCGTGGTACCTCAAGGTGTCTGGCACAAACTCACGCTGCGCGAACCCGGCCAACTCCTCCACATCACCCCCGGCCCCGGCGGCCACGCTCGACCCCTCCCGGCCGAGTCGCCGGGGTCGGCTGGATCCGACAACGACGACCAGGGCCGGTGATCAAAGATGGTCCGCATCGACGGCCTCGCCCAGGTCAACCTGATCGTCACCGACCTCGAGCGAGCAAAGCAGTTCTGGCAGCTGCTCGGTTGGGAGTCGGTTCCGAGGCATGCCAACGCCGCGGTCATCACCTTTTCGAGCGGGATGAACCTCGTGCTGCACGAACCCCCCTTTGCCCGACTATGGGACCCCGCCTACGCCGGCGCTGCGGCAGGCTCAACCGTCATCGACCTCAACCTGCCAACCCGAGAAGCCGTCGACCACGCGGCACGACCGCGTGAGGGCGGCCGGATACACCAGCAGCGTTGAACCCTGGGACACCTTCTTCGGCGCCCGTTACGCCATCGTCTGTGATCAGGACGGTCACCGCGTCGGCCTCAAGAGCCCACAAGAAACGCTACGCAGCTACCCACTCGAGTAGTGATCCGCACCTGCGCGAACACAACGGGGGGCAGCCCTCCCCGGGGCGGGTCGTCGAGCCGAACAGCGACGGCTGCGATGACTGCCGAGACTGCGAGAAGTGCCGGTCGAGGATGCCTCGACAGGCTCGAGGCGACCGACTCGTAATGTCCTCTGTGATGTCAGGAGAGCAAAATCGCTGCATGGATCAAGGAAGTCGTATTCAGTCCTCGGGCCCGTGGACCGCGAGTGGCAGACTGCAGTTCGAGGGCGTGAAAAGGGCGTGTGGGGCGTGGAAAGGGCGTGTCACACCGGTCAACATCGGTCACTCCAGTCCGTCTGTGTCACCCAAGAAATCGGGTCTGACCTGGGGTCACGTGTTCTGAGCAGGTACGCAGCGGCGACTGTGGGAGGGTTCGATTCCCCCCAGCTCCACCGCGTCAAAAATAGCCATCTACCAGGTCTTATGTAGGGCGTGAGGTGAGCCGTGAGGCGCACAGATCAGCACCTCACAACTTCCTGACCAGGTGAAATGCGTTGGAGATGGACGGGGGTGTCAAACCCTCCGTCCGCTCTGGCACCGACGAGAAGTCCCTGGTCACGTGGAAGATTTCGCAAGGGCGTGCAAGCGAGGACGGAATTCGGACGGATGGCTGCGTCGCTGGCGCGGGCGATGGTAGCGACCGAACTCGACACTGCCGGAAGGCGATCGACGACGGGGCGGTTCGGAAGCGTCCTCGATCATCGGGTCACGCGATACGGATCTGCCTGATCGGTACTTGTCGGGGCTGGCTCATCGACGTTATTCGGTGCGCGCGTTCGGGCGCGCGGCCGCGAATCCCGACAGGGATACCCGGACGTACCGCGCGCCGCGCTTGACCCCTCCGAGGAGCTGCGTGCGTCAGGCGTCGGGGTGTCCGCGTGGGCGTGGTGTATCGACGAACGAAGCGTCGTCGCCGACGTTGACGCCGGTTTGAATGCGGGTGAGGTGCTCACCGAAGAAGAGCGTTGCCGAGAGCTCGCCGCGTGTTCGTGCGTCGGTCTTGTCGAAGATCGCTTTGAGGTGATCGGACACGGTGTGCGGTGAGATCGCGAGACGTGTTGCGATCTGCGCTGTGGTCGCACCGCGGAGGATGAGCTGGGTGACTTGTTGTTCGCGTGCCGTGAGCCCGTAGGCCTTGAGCAACAGCGGGGCGACCAGCATCGGATGGGCATGCTGGACGAACACGGCGGATCCCTTGCCGTGGGTTGCGTGGAGTGCCGAGCCGTGCAACACCAGCCAGGTGCCGGATGGGCACTTGACCATTGCGGTCGGCATGGTCGCGAGGAGTCCTGTTGGTGCGCCGGCGGCGGCAGCAGTGGTGGCAGCCAGGATCGCCCCGATTGCCGGTGAGTTGAGGCCGTCTTCGAACGTTGTTCCCGACAACTCGGCGAGCAATGAGCCCGCCGAGGCGGATGCGCTGATGAGCTCACCGGACTCGTCGAACTCGACGACACCGGGAGCGTCGAGCAGGTCGGTCGCCGGGTGTGCCGCTTCGGTGACCAGGCCGCGCCGCACCGCGGCGAGCGAACAGGGCCGACGCGTCGGAGAGCAGCGTCACATCTTGCTCGGTGAACTCTGGCCGGCCTGCTCGTCGCACGATGATCAATGCACCCCACACCGTTGCGTCGATCACGAACGCCGAGCGGAGCTCTGGTCCGACACCAGCAGGCGTCAGGAGATCGCGGTGTCGGGCGCTGGACTCGGGGTGCCCGCCTGTTGCCGCGAGCAGCGTGGCCGCTGGGCGGCTACAGGCGGCGAGCTCGGTGAACTTGTTGACGTCGTCGGTTGCGTACTCGTTGTGGGCCAGCACGGCGAACCGGTCGGGAATGTCCTGCAGATGATGTTGAGTGATCAGCCCCGAGCCGGGATCGAGGGTGTGCCAGCACGCCCCGTCGAACGGGATGGCACGCTTGAGCCGCTGAGCGGCTTCGTCGAAGAATGTGACGCGATCCGGAGCCCGCAGCGCGACCCGACCCATGTCCGTCAGCGCACGCTCGTGCGACCATGGATTGTCGAGTTTGGTGTTCATCCGTGCGCCGTCGTCGACGACCGTACCCCCCAAGGATTGGGGATGGTGAGCACCCCATTCCCGGGAGGACTCTGGGGATCTGCCTCGCAAGGAGCCTCAGAACATGACAACCCAACTCGAACATGACATCGATGTGACCATCCGCCCGGCCTCGCTGGCCGACGCCGAGCGCTGCGGTCAGATCTTCTACGACGCGTTCGCCGCAGTCGCGAATCTGCACAACTTCCCGGTGGAGCCCGGCTCACCGGAGTTCGCCAACTACAAGACCGGCGAACTCCTCGAAGGTCACGGGATCTTCGGCATCGTCGCCGAACGCGAGGGCGACATCGTTGGCAGCGCGTTCGTCGACGAACGTGGTCCGATCGCCGGAATCGGACCAGTCACCGTTGACCCGGCGTCGCAGAACACCGGCGTCGGGACGACCTTGATGCGATCGCTGCTGCAACGGCAACATGAGCTCCACGCGCCCGGAGTCCGACTCGTGCAGACCGCGTACCACTCGCGGTCCCTGGCGCTCTACGCCCGCCTCGGGTTCGTCGTTCGTGAGCCACTCTCAGTCCTCCAAGGCACGCTGACCGACATCGACTCCGGAAACCTCCCCGTACGTCCAGCTCGCACGCACGACAGCGATGAGTGCTCGGCACTGTGCCTCGCAGTCCACGGACACGACCGCGCCGCCGAACTGGAAGGGGCGATCACCGCTGGTACGGCGACCGTTGTACAACGTGGCGGGACCATTGTCGGCTACGCAACAGGCTTCGGCTACGGCTGGCACGCCGTCGCAGCGGACAACGCAGCGATCTTCGCGCTGCTCAGCTCCGCCGACACGTTCATGGGACTCGGCATCATCGTGCCGTCTCGCAACGGCGGACTCCTGCGCTGGTGCCTGCAACACGGGATGCGTCTCATCCAGCAATCCACCCTGATGAGCATCGGCCTCTACAACGAACCCGCCGGTGCCTGGCTCCCCTCGATCGTCTACTGAGATGTGAATCGCTGCGTTGCGTCGGCGCCTGGGCGCGTCGGCGACGGCCGACGATCAGGGGTATCACGCCGCAGCGGCGGGGGACGAGGGTGACGAGCTCCCGGCACACAACGGAGCGCCCGAGCACCCGACGCGTCGACGTAACGGGCTCCGAGCCGGACGGCAAGGCCCTGACGCTCACGCGGAGCAAGCGCTGCCACCTCCCCTTGTCTCGCAACCCGTCTGTCCTCCGTGTCCAAGCCGCCGGCAAGCGGAAACCGAGAAGCCAGACGGCTGCACCCGCAGATCAACTCTCCAACAAACCCACAGAGCAGACGGGAGATCCAGGTTATGTGGCGCGGTCGAGCGGCGAGGGGGCGCGACAGTCCGGGCCGGCTCTGCGGCGAGGAGAGACGAGCCTCGGCGCCCAGGCCACCGCCCCGCGTCATCGACGCACCTGGGCCGAGAGTGCCCCGATCATCTCGTCGCCGCAGAGCCGGCTTCGATCGCCAAGCGGTCGCCCACCCGACAGACAGAGCCTTCGCAACGAACTGCCTGGTTCGGACGTTCGGACGCGACTCGACGCGTCTCGTCGCGTCATTTGGTGCGCGCGCTATGGCGTGTCCTTGATCGACAGTTCGATGTTGCTGGCGCGGTGGGCTGATCGCGCGTTTCAGGGCGTGCGATATCGGCCCTTGTCGACAGTCACATCATCCACCCTGGGGCATCTACGTCGGGCCGGCGGGGATGGGCGGGTCGTGTTGGCGACGGCTCGCCTTCGGAAGGGGTGGTTGGCGTCGAACGCCGTGGTCGGGTTGTTCGGTGAGGCGCCCGGTGTGCACTCGCAGGTCCCGATCGGTGCGATGTCGCCTGGTTGGATCGTGCGGGCGCCAGGGTGTTGGCGTTCGTTGGCCGCCGCTTCGAGGACGTCCGTGTCGCTCTCATCATGGCTGCCTTCAGTGGCGAGCCACGATCTTCGAACGACCCACTGGTCGTCGATGCTGCGAGCGGCGTCGCGGGGTGCACCCGGCGCGGTCAGTTGTAGAAGAGTTCGACGGTGCCGCCGTCGGCCGCGCTGCTCACGACCACGGCGTGTTGTCCGCAACCGAAGACGTTCGTCGTGGCCGTCCAGCGGAGTGCAGGGCGCATGTTGCCCTGCTTGACGTCGATGCCGGAGAAGGTGGTTCCGTGGTTGGCAGGGTAGTCGGAGCACTTCGTCAGCGAGTAGGCCTCGAGCGTGATGGCGAGCACGGTGAGCTCGGGTTGGTCGACGATCGCCCAACCGGCGTCGGGGATTCCGAGGAAGCCCGCTTCGTAGCTGAAGCCGTCGGCGGACTGCCCTGTGAGCCCGATGACGCCGGCGAGCTCATCGCCGACGTTGACCGGTTGGACGCTTTCGGAGTGGAACGTCGGTGAGCCCACTGGTCCGACGTACCAGGTGGCCACGGACCAGAAGTTGCCGCCGCCTGCTGGGGACGACCCCCATTGCAGCACCGGTTGGTAGATGTAGCCGGCGGCGTTCTGCATCCCGTTGAACAGGTACAGCAGTTGGCCGTCGCGGCTGGTCGGCTCGGCCGGCACGGTCCAGATCGAGGTGAACTGGCTGATCGGTGTCGCTGTGGTGTTGGACCACGAGACGAACGTGATCCAGCCGGTTCCGAGGCCGGGGGGACGATCCAGCTCAGCCGCGGTGGTTGACGCCCCGGCGGTCATCATCGCGAGTGGCGTGTCGACTGCCTGGGGCGCGGCTCCATAGTCGGCCAGGACGGTGCCGTCCGGATGGATGTTGCGCAGCACCCCGCCGGAGGCGCTGACCACCGTGCGTGCCGGCACGGCATGCACGGTGTCGGACGGGCGAGAGCCGCCGGGTGTGATGACGATGCCCGTGTCCGGTTGTTCGTCGTCGATCGTCTCGTCGTCATCGACGAGGGTCGGGTCTGGCGTTGTCATGGGAGTGTCGCTCCTCTCGACCGGGCGACCTCCGCTCGGCCACGTCAGACGATCGGCGGGGCGCGTCAGCGAGACGTCAACTGGCGCTGGGTAGTGTCGGAGTCGTGGCTCGGCCGTTCCGGCATCAGCCCCCTCATTCGGTTCGGGATCTCGTCCCTCGTCCTCGCCTGCTCGCCCGGGTGGAGGAGCGATGGGAGCGGCGTCTCGTGGTGTTGGTCGCCGGACCTGGCTTCGGGAAGACGTCCCTGCTCGTCGAGGCCGTCTCGGCGAATGCAGCCGCCGGTGACGATGGGACACGACGGGACGTGTGGTTGGCCTGTGAGGCCGAGGACGAAGCGGGTCGATCGTTGGTCAGGGGCCTGCGAGTGGCATGCGGTCTCCGGCCGACTGGGACCATCGTGTCGTTGTGCGCCTGGGTGTGGTCGCAGGCACCGATCGAGGTGTGCTTCGTCCTCGACGACGTCCACGAGGTCGGATTCGACTCCGCCGGGTTCGCGATCCTGCGCGAGTTGATGGACGAGTTGCCCCGCAACGGTCATCTGCTGGTCGCGTCGCGCGTCCCCGTTCCCGTTCGTGCCAAGCTCGCCGCCAGCGGTCAGTTCGTTCGGCTCACCGAGACGGACCTGCAGTTCGACGCCGTCGAGCTCGACCAGTTCGCTGCGCTCAGAGGGCTGTCGGGTGATCTGACTGCTGCGTCGGGCGGATGGCCCGCGCTGGCAGAGCTGCTGGCGATCGCGGGTGAGGACTTGGTCATCGAGTACCTCTGGGAAGAGGTCTTGGATCGAGTCGGCGGCGAGCGGGCGCGCACGCTTGCCCTGTTCGAGGCGGTTGGCGGGGGCGATGACGGGATCGTCGGAGCGATCGACGCGCGGGTGAGCGGCGTTGATGAGTTGGTCACCGGGTTGCCGCTGGTCGCTCGCCGTGCTGGCCAGGCGGTCCTCCACCCACTCTGGGGTCCGTCGCTGCGGGCGCTCGTCGATGACGATGAGGTCGATCGCGCCAGGATGCGAGCCGCGGCAGCGCATCGCCATACGGGTCGGTTCGACCAGGCCATCGGGCTGCTGTTGGATGCCAGCGTGTGGGACGATGCCCTCGCAGCCATCCGCGAGGCGGCGATCGGTCCAGCGCTGTGGGCGACGCCTGACCAGTTCGATCGTTGGCGTCGAGCGCTTCCGCAGGCGCAGTGGGCCCGACCTGAAGCGATGCTGGCTGCCGGGCTCGCGCAGCGCGCCTGACGATCCGGTGGCCTCGCTCACGGCATTCGCCGACGCGGCCGGCGCGTTCGCTGCACGTTGCGACGTGGACGGCGAGGTGGCCGCCATCGCGCACGACGGGATCGCTCGCTGGTGGGCGAACGATATCGACGGCATTCTCGTGCTGGCGGCCCGGTTGAGCGTGCTAGCCACCACTGGCTCGACGAGCGCGGCAGGCGCTCGTGTCGGTTGGTGCCGCCGCGGTCGCGCACCTTACCGGTGATGCAGACGGTGTCCTGGCCGCGCTGGAAGGCACCGAAGCGGTGATCCATCCGACGTGGCTACCGGTCGTCAGTTGGTTGCGCAGCGTGGCTCGACGGCAGCTCGGCGACCTCGCCGGAGCCCGCCGAGAGTTGGAATCGGTCACCGACGACGGCCATGGAACCCTGGACCGAAATCAGCTCGATCTGGCCAACTGGCGCATCGACTGGCTAGCCGGTGATGTCGAGCGGGTCTGCCGACGGCTCGCCGGCCTCTGCGAGCATTATCGCGTCTCCGGCGACGAGTTCTTCTACGTGCAGACCATGTCCGAGCTGGCGGCCCACGAGGCGTGGCTCGGACGTCGCGCCGTGGCCGCGGAACTCCTCGAGACGACCATCGACGGGGCGCAACGAATGCCGGGATCGTTGGTGCACGTGCTGCGAACCGTGGCGACCGTGGCGATCGCCGTCGATCGGGGCGCCGACGAGGAGGCTGCGGCGATCATCCGCGACGAGACAGCCGCGCCGACGTTCGGCGCCGATCGCTGGTACTGGCGCGATCGAGGGGCGATGGCGCTGATCCATGTCTTTGCTCCGTCGATCCTTGAGGTCCCGCCGCGTGCGGCCGCACATCGCAGCGCAGCGGTCCTCGGCCGAGCGATGCGCGACCTTCGCGAAGGTGACACCTCGACCGTGGCGTCTCTGACGTGGCCTTCGGCAGGCGTCACCCGAGCGAACCTGCCCCAGCGCTGGCTCTTTGAGCTGTGCGCCGCGGGGATCGCGGTCGGCAACCCGCCGCCGGCTGAGCTCCTGGGTCGATTCGACGCCGAGATCAGGCTGGTTGCCCGGCGGCTGGCGGCATCAACCGACGATGCGACGCACGGATCGGCCGTCAAGGCGCTGCACGTGATCCCCCCGCCGCCGCGAGCGGTGGCATCCATCGACGTGCTCGGCCCGCTCGACGTCCGTCTCGGCGGCGTGCTCGTCGATCATCCGCACCTGCATCGCCAGCGTGTGCGGGAGTTGTTGACGACGCTCGTGGTCCGGCGAAGGGTGCGCCGCGCGGAGGTTGCCGCCGACCTCTGGCCCGAGCTGAGCGACGCTGCGCACAACCTCAGGGTCACGCTCAACTATCTCCAGCAGGTGCTGCAACCGACGCGACACAGGTCGGATCTGCCCTACTTCGTCCGCAGCGAGGGTGGCTGGCTGACCCTCGTGGACAACCCACGTCTCAGCATCGACCTCTGGGAACTGAACCAGCGATTCGATGCGGCCGAGCAATCCGATCGGGGCGGAGACCCGCAGGCCGCCATCGACCAGCTGGAAGCGGCGCTGCCGCTGTGGCGCGACAACCCGCTCATCGACCTACCGGACACCGACTGGGCGTTGGCGGCGCGTACCCACCTGATCCAGCGATACGGCAGCGCAGCCACGCGCAAGGCCGAGTTGGAGCTCGCCGCCGGACGTCATGCCGACGCGATGCGCAGCGCTGCCTTCGCGTCTGAACGCCGACATCACCAACGAGGCAGCTCATCGCGTCCGGATCAGGGCTCGTCTCGCCGTCGGCGACGTGCCAGGCGCGCACCGGGCCCTCGCCGACTGCCGCACCGCCCTCGCCACACTGGCGCTCAGTCCCCTCGACACCACGGTCGCGCTCCTGGCAACCTCTGCGCGACGTGACTGACGCTTCGCTGACGGGACGCCGCGGAGATTGGCTCGATGAGGCTCAACCCATCACGAAGCGTCCGTCAAATCGTCGTCGCCACCGCTGTGGTGGCGGCCGGCACCGTCGGCATCGCCGACGCAGCCATCCCCGACGGCGGCCATGTTTACACCGCATGCGTGCTCAACCAGGTCGGCACCGTGCGGTTGATCGACCCGTCGCTCGGTCAGAACAACTGGATGGGTCACTGCTCGAAGCTCGAATCCCAAGTCACGTGGAACCAGCTCGGCTCAACCGGGCCACAGGGCACCAGCGGACCGGCCGGACCAGCGGGCGCGACCGGACCCCAGGGTCCCGCCGGCGACGCAGGACCACCCGGACCCGCTGGACCACAAGGACCCGCCGGATCCGGCGTCACAGCCACCTTCGCCTTCGGCACACCCAACACGTTCCTCGGAGCGCCCGACCAGCTCACCGAAGTGGCGTCCAAGCACCTCGACGGCGGCAGCTACGCCGTGACCGCGACCGTCACCCTCGACGAGACAGGCAACTTCGGCGGCGACCTCATCGACGACCTCGAATGCGAACTGCACAACGGGAACGGCTTCATCGGCGGGACCACAGACCGGCGCGTGCTCCCCAACCTCGACAAGATCACCGCCTCACTGTCAATCAACGGCGGAGCCCAAGTCCCGGCGACTGGAGGCGACATCAGCGTATGGTGCCGTGCACAAAGCGGAATCGGCTACGTCAACAACGCCCAGATCATGATCCTCAAAATCGCCGGATTCGCCTGACGCGGCTCGCACGACGGATCCGACACAGCTCCTACAGGATGTCGCTTCCGCCGAGGTCATACTCAGTAATCGGTGGGCTCTCGAAGCTCGCTGGCGCCGCGGCGGAGTCGTGCGCGGACAGGATCACGGTGGTGGTACAGCGAACAGCACGATCCACGCCGACTTCGTGTGCGACCGCGACGACAGTCTCGGGCACCTGACAACGATCTGCCTGATATGGCGCGGCCTACGACCTTCGTTCGATGGTGTTATGTGCGCGTGTTCGGTATCCGTGACCGAGAGTTGGCCGCACGTCCGAGGCCTCCGAGGGAGCGATATCGGAGAACGTTCGAGGACACCGACGGGCGTGGACAACCGGCACTGCGGACGAGGGATGACACCGAATGATCGACCGCATGAGTGCCGGCCGAGCGAGCCCCCCGACGTGTGTAGTCTCACACGGACGTTAAGTGGGGCAGGGTCTTATGGGTCGTGCCCGTGAGTTCGAGGGAGGTCACGATGGGCGACACGCTTGCCGGAAAGGTGGTCGTGGTGACCGGGGCGAGTTCTGGCCTCGGCGAAGCGACCGCCAAGCGATGTGCCGAGGAAGGCGCTCGCGTCGTCCTCGCAGCCCGACGGGAAGACCTAGGCAAAGCCGTCGTGCAGCAGATCGAGCAAGCCGGCGGGGAGGCGCTCTTCGTGACTACCGACGTGACGGTACGATCCGATCTCGAGCATCTGATCGAGAACACCTTGGATACCTTCGGTCGCCTCGACGCAGCCGTGAACAATGCCGGAATCGTCGGGCCAGCGTTGACGGCGCTCGCCGACGTCCAAGATGACGAGTGGGACGAACTCATGGCCACGAATCTCCGGGCGGTGTTCGTGGGCATGAAATTACAGATCCAAGCGATGCTTGCCAACGGTGGCGGGTCGATCGTCAACCTGTCGTCGATCTACGGCCTGCAGGGAAGTGATGTGGGCCACGGGCCGTACGCGGCGAGCAAGCATGCGATCATCGGGCTCACGAAGTCGGCGGCGATCGACTACGCCGGGCAAGGCATTCGAGTCAACGCGGTCGCGCCGGGGTACGCCCACTCGGAGATCGTCGACTATTATATCGAGGAGGCGCCGGCTCTGGTGGACACAATCGTCCTTCGACACTCAGCGATGAACCGTGTTGGCGACGCTCACGAGGTCGCGGCGTCAATTGCTTGGTTGTGCTCCGACAACGCCAGCTTCGTGAACGGCACGGTGCTGACGATCGATGGCGGCGGCACGACGCGGCTGTATTAGCCAATTGCGTAGATGTGCTGCTGGCTGCACCGTCGGAATCGACTGCCGTGGCGGGTCGGCGTCCCGGCCCAAAGACATGATCAACGGCTCAGCTGCGCGTTCTCCTTCGGCTGATTCGAGACCGACTGTTGCATCACCCAACGCTGTGACGCAACCGACCCACATCCACGGATTACCCGCGTGGCGAACCGCAACCCGTACAACCCCGATGACCGCCAGCCAGTCCGTCGGCGCTTAGGCCACTCTCGCCCGATCGGCGGTATCCGAGAATCAGCCCGCGCAGACTCAAGAACAGGTCTCCTCGACCGCCGGACGGCGGCTTTTCGCCTCGTGCGGCCCTGGTTCGCTGGCGGCACCGTGACGGTCGCCTCGGTGGCCGGCGACGGCCACCACGTCGCGCCCGAGGAGGCCGGATTCGAGGGCGGAACGGTCGACTACCTGAATCTCGCCGCCGTGGGCACCGGACTCGACCACCTGGAGCGCGTCGGGCTGGACGTGATCCACCGTCGGGTCCAGTGCCTCACGAGCTGGCTGCTGGCGACCATGGCGACGCTGCATCATCGCAACGGTCGACCACTGGTGCACGTCCTCGGTCCGGCCGACACCGTCGACCGGGGCGGCACCATCGCGTTCGTGCTCGATGACTGCGCCGGCCGGCGCATCGACAGTCACGTCGTCGAGGCGCTGGCCAATCGCGCCGGGATCTCGTTGCGCAGCGGCTGCTTCTGCAACCCGGGTGCAGCCGAGGTTGCCTTCGGCCTGCGCGCCGAGGAGCTCCGACCGTGGTTCGACCGGCCGGCGACGGTGACGTACGACGAGCTGCGCGACGGGCTGCGCGGCGCCGATGGCCAGATGATCGGAGCACTCCGTGCCTCGCTCGGCATCGCCAGCACGTTCTCCGACGTGCATCAGCTGACACTGCTCCTCGGCACGCTGCTGGATCCTCGCGCCGCGGATCTGAACGGCTGTGCGCGGCAGGCGACGCGATGAACGACGCGTTCGTCGACGAGCACGTCGCTCGCGCAGCAGCCGGCATCACCCTTGCAGTTGGTGCGGCGGCGTTCGCTTGGCGAACTACAACCACCGGTTCCTCGGGATCCGCGTGGTCACGGTGGTCTTCGCGATCGACTTCGCGGCGCGGGTCACGCTGGGGCTGCGACGCAGCCCCGTCGGGCTCATCGACGGACGCCTCACGCGTGACGAACCGCTGTGGGTCTCGGCCCGCCCGAAGCGCTTCGCCTGGGGCCTCGGCCTGGTCATGTCGTAGTCGATGGCGATCATCACCAACCTGCAGATCCACGGCGTGCTGCCGCGCTCGATCTGCCTCGTCTGCCTGGCGCTGATGTGGCTGGAAGCCGTGCTCGGGTTGTGCCTCGGCTGCGAGGTGTACGGGCTGCTCGTGCGATCCGGGCTGATCGGCCGCTTGGATGGCTTCGACGTCTGCGTCGGCGGTTCGTGCGCGGTCCCCGACAGGCCGGCATCAGCGGCGGGCACGACGGAGGGGGCTGCCTCGACGGTCGCCGATGGGGCGGCATGACACGGCGGTGGACGTCCCAGCAGTGGGTCGTGGACGCCGACAACTGGAACAGGGCGTCCACCATCGGTGGACAACGCCCGGACACGAGCGGAGGCACGCGTTGGCCCGGGCCGCGTACGGACGGTCTGTTCGCGGGCGGTCATCGGCTCCGGGCGACGCGCGCTGCGGGCCGACGGTCGAGGCCTCGTCGACCGGTGGGTTCGCCGGCGGAGCAGGATCTGTGTTTCGGGCTCGGGCGAAGCGCTCAATGCAACCGCGGCGCTCCCCGTTGCGCGGCAGGGCGCTGCCTGCTCCCCGAATCGGGCAGCGTGCGGCAAACGTTCTTGTGCTACGACGGCGTTCGCGGTGGGACGAGGCGGTCGAGTTGGGCGTTGATCGACGCTGTGACCTCGTCGATCGACCCGGCGGCGTCGATCCGTACGAGGATGTCGCTGTCCTCGGTAGTAGTCGATGAGCGGCGCGGTGTGGTTGAGGTAGACCTCGACGCGGTGGGAGATCGTCACCGGTGTGTCATCGGCACGACCGGTGAGTTGGCCTCGTCGGGTCAACCGGTCGAGCAACTCGTCGGGCGGGACCTCTAGGACGACCACGGCGTGGAACGTGATCCCGTTCCGACGGGCCACCTCGTAGGCGGCCTCCGCTTGTACCACCGTCCGTGGAAAGCCGTCGAGCACGAACCCGCCGCCGGCGTTGGGCGCGAGCACCTCCTCGCGGATGATGTCGGTCACGATGTCATCAGGAACCAAGTCGCCTCGTCGGATGGTCTCGGCGGCGACACGACCAAGCACGGTGCCTTCCCGGACGTGCAGACGAAGCAATTCGCCGCTCGACAGATGAGGCACGCCGTGTCGCACCGCCAACCGCTCTCCTTGAGTGCCCTTGCCTGATCCCGGTGGGCCGAGCATCAAGACACGAAGTCGTTCCCCGCCCACGGCCGTCACCGGGTTCGCGCCCCAATCACCGGAACCGACGGTAGTTGCTGTGCACGGGCAGTACATGCAGCGGCTCCTCGAACCAACGGCCATGAGGTCCGGCTCCAGCGCCTCGGACATTGGCATGACGTCGCTTGTCCCGGGCGTCTCGAGGCGGTAGCGCTCGCGATTGGTAGCGCGAGGTGACGATGGCGGAAGCGATGGTCGGGTGTGGGCACGTTGGCCCGCTGGCGCCATCGAGATCGGCGATCGCTCCGCGAAAGGGTCACCGAACGCGGAAGCCGCCATCGGGCGGGGGTGCCCCGCAACGGCGGTTCTGTCTCTGACAGGTGGGTCGTGCGGTCATGGCGCACGCCTGCGCTGGAGGCGAAGAGGCATCTACCAGGTCTTATGTAAGTCGTGAGGTGACCCGTGAGGCGCACGGATGAGCTCGTCGCAACTCCATGACCAGGGGAAATGCGTTGGAGATGGACAGGGGTGTCAAACCCTCCGTCCGTACCGTCTCGAATGAGAAGTGCCTGGTCAAGTGGGGGATTTCGCAGGGCGAGGAGGGCCAGGACGGAATTCGGACGGATGGCTGCGTCGCTCGCGAGCGATGACAGCGAGCGAACGCAACACTCGCGGGAGGCGACCGACGACAGAGCGGATCGGAAGCGTCCGCGATCGCCGGGTTCAGCCGATACGGATCGATTGCGTCCCAGGCCGTGGTGGAGGACCGTGCGATTCCCGTTGGCCTGTTGGTCAGGTTCGGGGTGCTGCTGGCAACGCTAGTTCGGTGGGCTCGCCGGTGAGTTCGGCGACGGAGTTGGCGGCGATGTAGCGGCGTTCGGCGGCGATCATCTCGTCGTTGATCTCGACCAGCAGGGCGCCGACGAGGCGGATGACCGAGGCCTTGTCGGGGAAGATCCCGACGACGTCGGTGCGCCGTTTGATCTCCCGGTTGAGTCGTTCGACCGGGTTGTTCGACCAGATCTTCGACCAGTGCGCCGGCGGGAAGCCGGTGTACGCGAGCAGGTCGTCCTCCATCGCCTGGAGGCGCTCGGCGACCGCCGGGGCGTAGGGCGTGAGTTGGTCGACCACGGCCCGGAGCTGGGTGCGGGCGCTGTCGGGGTCGGGTTGGGCGAACACGGTGCGGATCAGCGCGGCGATCACCTGCCGGTGCCGATGCTGGGCGGCCGACAGCAGGTTGCGCATCGCGTGGACCCGGCATCGTTGCCAGGTGGCACTTTGGAAGCAGCGGCGGATCGCTTCGATCAGCCCGGCGTGGGCGTCGGACACGACCAGCCGCACACCGTCCAGACCGCGGTCGCAGAGACCGGTGAGGAACTCGCGCCAGAACGTCTCGTTCTCCGAGTCACCAACGTCCAGGCCGAGGACCTCACGATGCCCATCGGCGCGCAGCCCAGTGGCGATGACGATCGCCTTCGACACGACGTGGCGGTGTTCGCGCACGTGGACGTAGGTCGCGTCGAGCCACACGTAGACGAACGGCTGATCACCATCCGGCGGGTGCGCAACACGGTGAAGTCGGCGTCGATCTGGGTGCAGATGCGCGACACCGTCGATTTCGAGATCCCGCTGTCGCAGCCGAGGGCTTTGACCAGGTCGTCGACCTTCCTGGTCGAGGTGCCGGTGATGTACGCGGTCATGATCACCGCCCACAGGGCGTTGTCGATCCGCCGGCGCGGCTCGAGCAACTCCGGGAAGAACGATCCAGTACGCAGCTTGGGGATGCCCACCTCGACATCACCGGCAGGGGTCGACACCAGCTTCGGGCGATGTCCGTTGCGCAACGCCAACCTCTCCGGCGTGTGCTCGCCCGGCCCGGCGCCGATCACCGTGGTCAGCTCTGCTTCGATCAGCTCCTGCAGCGCATTCGAGACGATGTCGCGCAGCGCCGTCGACAGGCTCGCGTCGGTGCCGGCAAGGCGCCCGGCAAGATCGGATAGGGCAAACTCGCGGGCGGTCATCGTGCGTCCTTCTCGGTTGCTTGGTCGCTTTCGAGAATCGCACGATGACCACCGTCACCCGGAGGATGCTGGCCGCCGCCTACACCACCTGATGGGACTCACTCACGTCCTCCAAGGAGTCTCCTCATCTGGCGGGCCCGCCGCGGATCGACCGTTGGGACGACGCAACCCACGACCTCGCCTGAACGATTGTCGGCGAACACTCTCATCAGGGTGCTAGCCGCCGGGCGGTTGATTGCGGGCGGATCTCTTGGTCCGTCGTGATGAACGTCGAACCGCGATGCCGAGCGCGGTGGCGAAGGTCGCGAAGGCGATCGTTGCGGTGGTGCCTGCAGCGCCGGTGATCGGGAGGGAGCCACCGTTGCCGGCTGATGGTGTGGTCGGCGGAACCGTCGGCGGTGGGCTTGTCGTTGGCGGTGGGCTTGTCGTTGGCGGTGGGCTTGTCGTTGGCGGTGGGCTCGTCGTTGGCGGTGGCGCCGTCGTCGGGGGTGGCGCGTCGGTGTAGAAGTTCGTCACCTCGATCACGCTGGACGGACCGAAGCTGATGTCGACGGGTGAGGCGGATAGACCGGAGGTGGTGGTGAGGATGGTGGGGGTGTCACCGTCGAGCGGTTGGGTGACGGTGCAGCGTGTGCCGGTGGGAAGTCCACCGATGACGGCCGGGTCGGCGGGCTGACCGGTGGCCATTGTTTGTGTGAGTGTGCGGCCGCTGTCGCAGCTGACGGCGAACTGCACTGGTCCGCGGCTGGGTTCGGCGGGGCCGGTGAGGATCGTCTCGACGATCAGTTCGCCGGTCGGGTTGGGTGTGTAGGTGTTGGTAATGGTGAGCGTGGTGGTGGCTCCGGCGGTTGCGGTGACGGTCTTGGTCGGGGGGTCGAACCTGGTGGTGACATTGACGTCCGAGGCGGCTCCGTCGTTGAGTTCGACGGCCAGGCATGTCGTGCCGGCTGGTACTTCGGTACTGGAGAGTGTGATCGGCCCTTGGGCTCCTGGTGGGATCTCGAACTGGTGGGTGTCGGTGCCGCAGGTGAACCGGACGCGTACCGTTCCTCGATCGGCGGCGGTTGGACCGTTGATGTTCTTGACGAGTTCGATGGTGCCGGGGGCGAATTGGTAGTCGTTGTTGACGGTGACGATGTTCTGTGGTTGGTCGATCGTGACGGTGGGCCCGGGGGTGAAGATGGGGCCGGTGACGGTGGTGTCGTTGTCGGCGCCGGTGTTCGGCTCGGCGACGGTGCAGGTGGTTCCGAAGCGGAGGGGCCCGACGTCGAGGGCGTCGAGCTGGTCCGTCGAGGTGTAGGTCTTGGTGGCGGTCGTGCCGTCGCTGCAGTCGATGGTCAGGGTGATGTCGCTCCGGGCGTCGGTGGCCGGACCCGTGACCTGTTTGACGACGGTCAGATGACCGGTATTGAGCGTGTACTGGTCATTGATCACGACTTGGGCGGTGACGCCGGCGGGGATGGGATCGGTGACGAACGGCAGTTTCGGCGCCGTCGCTACGGCGACGTCGGCGGTGCTGCCGGGTTTGGTCTCGTCGATCACGCACGTCGACCCGGCCGAGATTCCGCCGAGGGTGACCGAGGTCGGAGAGACCACCCCGGCCGGGACGTCGAGGATTGCGGTGCTCAGGTCGCTGCAGATCGCG
This sequence comes from uncultured Acidimicrobiales bacterium, assembly GCA_963794805.1. Classification (GTDB taxonomy): domain Bacteria; phylum Actinomycetota; class Acidimicrobiia; order Acidimicrobiales; family Ilumatobacteraceae; genus JAODBQ01. The sequence goes on along the minus strand of CAWCFL010000016.1, from coordinate 785,146 downwards.
GTGAGTTGGATCGGGGCGTGCAGGGCGGCTCCGTCACCGCTGATGAGTTTGGTGAGTACGAGTTGGGCCGGTCGCAGTTGGTAGTCGTCGGTGATGGTGACGGTGGTGTCGTCGCCGGGGGCGAGTGACACTGCGCCAAGGCCCGCGGTCGTGACTTCGACGTCGTGGGTGGCGCCGTCGAGCGGTTCGCTGATGGTGCAGTTGGCCGGCGCCGGAAGGTCGGCGAGCATGAGTGGCGGTGGCGGCGCGCCGCCCGCGGGGACGTCGAGTGTCGCCCGGTTCTCCTGGCCGCAGTCGACGAGGATCGTGATTGGTCCGTGTTGCGCTGCTGCGGCACCGGTGATCGTTTTGATCACGGTGAGCGAGGCGGGGGCCCGCTCGTATCGGTCCGTCAAGGTGGCCGTGCCGGACCCGCCGGGTGGGATCGTGACGACGATCGGCAGTGTCGGTGTGATCGCCACTTGTACGGTCGGGGTGGCTCCTGTGACAGGTTCGTCGACGATGCAGGTGGTGCCAGCGGGCAGATTGGTCAGGGTGAATAGCCCGGTGCCGGTTGCGCCGGCATCGATCGGGAACGTTCTGGTCGCCGACCCGCATCTGACGGTGATCTCGATCGGGCCCTGTTCACCGGCTGCTCCACCGGCGATCTCTTTGACGATGGACAGCGAGCCGACGACCGGGACGTAGTTGTTGACGATGGTCTGTGCCTGGCGTTCGGTCGCGCCGATCGTCACGGTCAGGGGCAGCGCCGGGGTTGTCAGTACGTCGAGGGCTGGCGTCGCGCCGTTCGACGGCTCGGTGACGACGCACGTCGTCCCCGTCGGCAGCCCGCCGATGACGAGCGGCAGGAGCGTTGACCGCGGTGGGTAGGTCTTGGACGCGCTCACCGGGGTCCCGCCGGGCGGTGTGCATTCCGCGGTCAGCGTGACGGGCCCGCGGAACTCGTCGGCGCCGGCGGTCTGCTTCTGGACCGTCAGCGACCCGAGCACCGACGTGTACAGGTTGGACACGGTGACGTTCACGTCGGCGGCGGCCGGGATGATCACCGGTTGAGCGGGCGAGATGACCGTCGCAACGTCGACGACCCCCGGGATCGCGCCGTTCGCGGTCTCGGTGACGGTGCACGAAGTTCCCGCCGGCAACGGGGACAGGACCAGCGGCGTCAGTGGGGCTCCCGGCGGATACGTCACCGTGCCGCCCGGCGCACCGACGCACGACACGTCGATCGTGACGGGCCCGCGCAACCCGGCACCATCACCGGCTACGTCCTTGGTGACCACCAGCCGACCGGGTTTGAACGTGTACGTGTTGCTGAACGTGACCGCCTTCGGCCCGTCCACCACGACGAGCACACCGGGATCAGAGGTGATCGCGGCGTCCACGGTCGCAGTGCTCGCGGCGTCCACGGTGTCGGTGGAGCCCGCGGCAGTCTCGACGACAGCACACGTCGTTCCGAACGGCACGGTCAACTCCGGGAACTGCGTCGTGCCGGCCGCTGTGCTCGCCGGCACCGTGAACGTGTCGCTGGTCCCGTCGGCGCAACTCACGTCGATCACCACGTCGCCCTGGCTTCCAGCGGCCGGGCCGATGATCACCTTGGAGACCGTCAGCGTGGTCGGCGCCGCGGTGTAGGTGTCGCGAACCTCGACGACCGACTCGGTGTCCGCCTCGATCGTCACGGTCTGCGGCCCGGGCGGCGACACGACCGCGTCGACCACACCCGGCACCGCACCCGACGCGGTCTCGGTAACCGTGCACGCAGAGCCGGCCACGATCGGCGCGACGGTCTGCTCGATCGCCTGCCGCGCGATCGGGATCACGATCGTCTCCAAAGTGCCGTCGGTGCACGACACCACCAAGCGCACCTCGCCGCGCAGGTCGGCGCCTGGGCCGTCGACCAGCTTGCGCACACGTAGCGAACCCGTCTGCGCGACGTACTGATCGATCAGCCCGAGCTGCACATCAGAGTTCGGAGTGACGCGCACGGTCTGCTCACCGATCACGATCACGTCGACGTTGCCGTTCCCACCGTTGACGGTCTCGGTCACCGTGCAATCAGCTGGGGCCGGGATCGGCTCGAACACCAACGGCGGCACCGGGTCGACCCCAGCCGGGATCGTCTGGGTCTCGTCGAAGGTGTCACCCGGACTGCTGATCTGCTGACACTGGACGCGGATCGAGACATCGCTGCGCAGCTCCTCAGCGCCCTGCATCGTCTTGTTGATCGTCAACGAACCCGGCTTCTGTCCCAACAAGTCCGGCCCCGCCGCATAGTTGTTCACGATCCGAACCGTCGGGGTCGTCGCCAAGTCAGCCACCACCTGGGCGGGAACGCCCGTCGTCGTCACCGCAACCGCGGCGTTCGACCCGTCCACAGGCTCGGTCACAGTGCACGTCGTGCCCGGCGTCAACCCGCCTACCACCTGTTCGGTCGGGCTGACCCCCGCGGCGAAACTGATCGTCTCCTCCCGGCCGTTGGAACACGACACCGCGATCGTCACCGATCCGCGCAACGCCGCGTCGCCCTCCAGGACCTTGTCGATCACGAACGACGCCGTACCCGCCACCTGACCGGCCACTGGCGTCGCAGGAACCACGACCGCCAACAACACGACCGCGGCCACGGAGACCACTCCCCAACGCCGCCCCACAGCGAGACGGCGCGACCTGCTCAGACGGCCCACCATCGAAACCTAACTCAGGCGCGACGCCTCGGCGTCGGGGCAGGTGCTTGATCGACGCTTCGCATGGTCTCCGATGTCGCCTGCACACGTCCTCCGCGGAGTGAGCCGATCGCGGCTCGCTACCGGCTGCTCGAGGGCTCGTATCGGTTCAAGTTCGGAGACGAGATCGCAGACGCGACAGCCGGCACCTTCGTGTTCATCCCACGCGGCACACCTCACGCCTGGTCGAACACCGGTACAGGGCCCGGTCGAGTCGCGCTCGCCTTCACCCCTGGCGGCATGTCGGACTATTTCCGCGAACTCGAACCATTGCTCCCAGACCTCATGGTCGGCATCGCTGACATGTCGAAAGTCGAGCCCGACGTGCTGGCCCAAGCCGAGGCCACCATGAGCCGATACCAATACGAAATCGTCGGCCCACCTCTGACATGACGACACCAATCGGACAAGCCGTGCTGAGCCCCATCTGCTCGGTCCTTTGCTCCACGGTCAACAAGACGACGCCACACAACCTCTCGGTAGCGAGGTCACGCTCGGTCAAGGTGGCTCGCAGACCGCGGCCGGGACCGCAACGAACTGCCGCTATGGCGCTACTCGATGAGTTCTGATGACGCCGTTCGATGCGCCGTTATGGCGCGAGCACCGACGGTCGTGGCGCGTGGCAACCTTCCAAAGCCTGATTCGGCCCCGGCCGATGACGCTTTGCCGTGCTTGCGGGGAGCCTGCCCTCTCGGTTGTGTACGTGAGAGCTGACGGACCGCCGGCCGGGTCGTCTTGTCCTCGCCGGTCAGCTCGGCGGGTGGGCCATTGAGCGGAGGAGTCGCTCGACGAAGCGCTGCCAGTCGTCGCTGTCTGGCGGGTGTTGACCTGCGCCGCGTTGGACGAGGAGGCCGAGGTGCAGGGTTTGCACGAGGTACTCCAGTGAGGCGAAGTCGGCGTCGGGGCTCGCCGACCCGTCGGCGGCCGCGCGTTCGATCAGCGGTGAAGCGATCGTTTCCCGCCAGCGGGCGCGGGCCTCGGTGATCGCGGCGGCGAGTGCCGGTTCGCGTCGTGCGGCGATGAACGCCTCGAGTTGGGTCGCTTCCTGGTCGTCGAGTGGTTCGTCGGCCCGGCCGGCTTCGGCGAGCATCGCGGCGACCGGTCGTTCGCTGAATCGCCGGACGATCGAGTTCTGCTCGACGGCGGCAACCACGGCGGCGAGGAGGAGTTCGTTCTTCGAGGTGAATCGACCGTAGACGGCACCGCTGGACAGGCCGGCCGCCTTGACGATGTCCATGATCTTCGTGCCGTCGTAGCCCTTGGTGGCGAACACCCGACCGGCTGCCTCAAGCAGTTGATCGCGCAGCGCATCGGTCGGCGGCTCGACAGCGTCAGTGGACGCGTGCGGCTCGGGCGTCGGCCGGGGTGCGGTCACCGAGCGCAGGTCATTCGGCCATGTCGAGGATGCGCACTGGCAGCTCGCGCGGGCCCCGGATCTGTCCGACGCTCCATCGGGTGTCACCGGCGAGCTCGAAGCGCGGGAAGCGGGCGACGAACTCCTCGATGGCAACCTTCAGTTCGAGCCGGGCGAGGTTGGAGCCCAGGCAGCGGTGGATGCCGAGCCCGAACGCCGCGTGGCGGTTCTCCTGGCGGTCGACGACGAAGGTGTTCGGATCCTCGAACTGGAGCGGATCGCGGTTGGCCGCCGGGAACGGCAGCAGCACCCAGTCGTCCTTCTTCATCGGGCAGCCGTGGAAGTCGGTGTCCTTGGCGACCAAGCGCGCCATGGTGACGGGGGCGTAGGCGCGGAGGAACTCTTCGAGCGCGAACGTCATCACGTCGGGGTCGTCGAGGAGGCGCTGCGCGTCGTCGGGGTGTTGGGCGAGGTGCCACAGCGAGGAGCCGATCGCCGACCAGGTGGTGTCGATCCCGGCGATGAGCAGCAGGACGATCATGCCGCCGACGATGTCGTCGTTGACTGGCTGGCCGTCGATCTCCACATGGAGGAGGAAGTTGGTGAGGTCCTCGCGGGGGTGCTCGCGGTGGTCTTGGATCTGGGCGTAGATGTAGTTGCCGAGGTCGTCCATGCCCTCGCGTGTGCCGGGTTCCTCGGCGATCCGCTCCAGCACGTCATGGACGAAGCCGCGGAACAGATCATCGTCCTCGGCCGGGAAGCCAAGCATTCGGCCGATGACGCTGACGGGGATGTGCTGCGCGTACTGCACCGCGGCGTCGATGACCGACTCTCCGGGGGTGACGTCGATGGCGATCTCGTCGAGCAACTGCTGGCACAGTCGGCGGATCTCCGGCTCCCACGGCTCGATCTGCTTGGGCGCGAACGCTGGCAACAGCAGGCGTCGGGCCATGTTGTGGAACGGCGGGTCGCTCGTGATCGGTGGCGCTCCACCGATCGGCGCCGGCATCGCCAGGTCGCCGGGACGGCCGACCGAGACGACGACGGCGCGGCTGGTGAAGTTCTCGGTGTCGTAGGCGATCTCGTTGACGGTGTCGTGGGTCAGCGGGACCCACATGCCGCCGTAGCGATCCGAGTGGGCAACCGGGCAGCCGCCCTCACGCAGCTCCTTCCAGACCTGCGGAGCGTTCGGGTTGTACTCGCGCACGCCGTGATCGAAGTCCGTGGCGTAGTCGGTCACCGGGCCGTAGTCGGCAGCGTCGTACGGCACACGCTGCCAGATGTCGGTGCCCTCGGGGCGATCACCGAACGTGATGACGTAGTCGGCGCCACGCACCGCCTCGGCCGGGACGGTCGTGGACTCGCTGGGTTGGATGACGTCGGTCATGTCAGCCGTTCTCCGTGATCGTGATCGCATACTCAGGACAGTTGGATGCTGCGAGGCGGGCCTTCGCGTGGAGCTCGTCCGGCAACTCGCCGTCGACGATCAGGACGGCCTGTCCGTAGTCGTCGACGTCGAACAACTCCGGCGCCAACGCATAGCAACGGTTGTGGCCCTGGCACTTCCCCGAATCGAGCTGCACTCGCATGCAAGGACTGTACGGACCAAGCCGCACCGTGACCAGAGCCAGAAGAATCTTTTTTCTCAGACCCGAACCGTCGGGACACACCCGCCCCTTGCAGTCCGATCAGAGCGGCCACTGATCCAGCCACGCGGCGCCCAACCAACCGGCGCTCCCGGCCGACACCTACTGCCTGGTTGAGGACGGAGGCGATCGCCCGGAAGCTGGCGACGGAGGCGATCAGCCCGATGTGCGAAGCGGCGACCTCGATCGACTCGGCTCGTTGGTCGAGGCAGGTCTGCCGTTCGACCACCCCGTCGACCTTCGACCAGATCGACGTCCAGGCGACGTCGACGTCGAACGGCGCGAAGAGGTCCTGCTCGTATCGATCGTTCGCTCCTGCGTCGAGCGTTGGCCCGACCGGCAACCGGTAGACGAGGCGGAGGGCTTCGACGGAGGCGCGCAGCGCGGCGTGCGCGGCAGATCGGCCCGGACGGCGGCGCCGAGCGTGATCAGTTGATCGACGAGTGCCGGGTTGCGCAAGGCGGCGACTCGCCGCCGACGCCGCCGTCCAGGTAACCGTTGACCAACACGACCCGGCGACCACCACCGTCGGCGAGCGGAATCCGGGTGGCGGCCAGTTGCAGTCGCTCGAGCGGGGCGCGCCCTTCGTTCCACCACCGGCCACCGAACGCACCGACGAACGCCGACGGCACCGCCGGCAGGCCGGGCTCGTCAGGCTTCACTCGGTGTGGCCTTCCGTCGGGCTGTCGTGGTCGTCGGCTTCTTCGTGTCGATGAGTGCTGCGAGGAGGTCGAGGCTGGCGTCCAGGTCGACGGTGGGGTCGAGGGTCCACTGCAGGTGGATGCCGAGCAGGGCGCCGTTCACGACGGTGGCGAGCACGTTGGAGTCGACGCCGCTCGGGGTGCCATTGGCGTCGACGAGTGCGGCAAGCCCGCCGCGGCCACGGCGATGGAACTGCACGAACCGGTCGTGGACGTCGCCATCGGTGGCGAGCGCCTGGGTGAGCAGGGTGTAGAGCATTGCTGCGGTCGGCTGGTGCATCCACTGCTTGATCTTGGCGAGGACGTCGGTGATGTCGTCGTGCTCGATGCTCTCGCGGTCGACGGCTTGCCGAGCGAGGGCTCGGTCGACGACGGCGACGAGAAGTCCCTCCTTGTTGGCGAAGTGCCAGGGGATCGATCCTCGGCTGATCCCGGATCGTTCGGCGATGTCGACGAACGAGGTGCGGTCGAAGCCGCGTTCGGTGAACAGCTCCTCGGCGGCGTCCATGATGCGTCGTCGGCTCTCGTCGCCGATCTCGTCGATGCGGCGCTTGCGTCCTGGCACGCCCGCCGGCTCGCGGCCGCCGCCGGGCGGATCGAGGCGTGCGGGAGCGGGGGTGCTGGTCACGTCACACAGTCTGTGCCGAGAATGTCCCGTCGACGTCGACCGTCGAGTTCACGGTGCGAGCGCGCTCGGGAGGGCGTCGAGCAGCATCTGGGTTCGCTGCTCGATGAGTCCGGCCATGATGTCGTCGGTGTGGATGTAGAGCCGCCCGGCGCGCATCGCGTCGAGCACCATGTGGCCGACGTCGTTGGGTGGGGTGCCGGCGGCGAGCCACTTGCTGGATCTCGCCAGGGCCTCGGCGACGGCGGGGGCGGGGGTGTCGCCGGTCGGTCGTAGGTCGGCGGTGTTGGTGAGGATGTCGGTGGCGACCGGTCCTGGGCAGAGCACGCTGACGCCGATGTGGTGACGTTCGAGCTCGACGTGGAGCGCCTCGGACAGGCCGACGACACCGAACTTGGAGGTGGCGTAGAGGAACCCGGAGTTGCCGCCGACGAGCCCGGCGCCGGAGGCGGTGTTGACGATGTACCCGCCGTTGCCGCGTTCGATCATGCGCGGCACGAACGTCTGGATCCCGTTGTACACGCCGTGGAGGTTGATGCCGATGACCCAGTCCCACGACTGGTAGCTCATCCGGCTCGGTGAGGTGGAGCCGGCGACGCCGGCGTTGTTGAACAGCAGGCCGATGGGGCCGAGCTCGGCCTCGACCCGGTCGGCGACCGCGGCGTAGGCGTCGCGGTCGCGCACGTCCAACGTGACCGCCAGGATGTCGGTCGTGGCGGCGAGCTCCCGCTCCGCGTCGTCGAGCGCGGCTTGGTTGACGTCGACGATCGCCACCTTGGCGCCGGCTGCGGCGAGGGCGCGGGCGATGCCCAGTCCGATGCCCTGGGCGCCCCCGGTGACGAACGCGACCTGCCCGGTGATGTCATCGACGTTCATCGCCGCTCGTTGCTCGTGCTCACGGCCGGGGCGGCGAGGCGGGCGGTGGCTGCGTCGCGCAGTGCGCTGCGGCGGACCTTGCCCGCGTCGTCGCGCAGCGGGGCGTCGACGAACTCGAAGCTACGCGGGATCTTGTAGCGCACCAGCCGATCGGCGAGGTACGTGCGCAGGTCCTCGTCGCTGACATCGCCTCGTGCCTGCACGATGGCGTGGACGCGTTGGCCGAGGTCGTCGTCGGGGATGCCGACGACGACCGCGGAGTCGATCTGCGGGTGGCCTTCGAGGACGCCCTCGACCTCGGCCGGGTAGATGTTGGCCCCGCCGGACAGGATCAGGTCGGTGCGCCGGTCGCTGAGGTAGAGGAACCCGTCGGCGTCCATCCATCCGAGGTCGCCGAGGGTCTCCCACCCGTTCGAGGGCGCGGGCTTCGGCGCCGATGTAGCGGTAGCTGGGCGGTGCGCCCGGCTTCGGGCGCATGAAGATCTCGCCGACCTCGCCGGCCGCGGCCGGGTTGCCGTCGGGGTCGAGGACGATCATCTCGCCGAGGATCGGCCGGCCGACCGACCCGCGGTGCGCCAGCCAGTCGGTGCCGCTGATCGTCGTGATCGACTGTGCTTCGGTCCCGCCGTAGAGCTCCATCAGCTCGTCCGGGCCCACGAGGTCGATCCACGCCTGCTTGAGCCAGTCGGCGCACGGGGCGGCCATGTGCCACACCTGGCGCAGCGACGACAGGTCGAACCGGCCCGGTTCGGCCTCGATGGCCCGGAGCATGCGGGCCATCATCGTCGGCACCAGGTTGACCCACGTCACCCGGTACGTGCCGATTGCGTCGAGCGCGGCGACGGCGTCGAACTTGGGGAGCACGACGATCTGCTGGCCCATCATCAGCCCGGCCGTCGACAGCGACAACGGGGCGTTGTGGTACAGCGGTCCGGGCACCAGTTGCACGTCGCCGGGCTCCATCCCGAAGACCGTGCCGGTGGCCGCCGGACCGGCGGCTGGTGACCCGGTGACGATCAGCTTCGGTCGACCGGTGCTGCAGCGAGTGACGGCACAGAACTGCCACCGAACGCGGCGCGTGCGCGCTCAGGAGCGGTCTGCGGATCCGCGCGACGTCGGCCAGGGTATCGAGGAACTCGTCGGCGAATCGGGCGAGGTCGCCGTCGCCCATCAGACAGCGGCGGCAGCGGAACCCGAGGTTGAGCCGATCCCCGACGGTCACCGCACCGACGGCCAGTCCGGTCGGCATCGACGCCGGCGGCGAGAACCACAGATCACCGTCGGTGCCGAAGCCGGGCGCCTCGATGCGGCCCAGGTTGGAGAGGATCGCGGTGTCGCGTGTCTGATCGCCGGCCAGGCGTGCCAACCAACCGACGTTGCGTTGGACGATGGACGGCAGTGCGAGCAACCCACGATGGGTGCCGTCGCGCTTGACCGCAGTGGTCTGGCCGACGATCGCATCGACCAGCCGGTTGGGACGCCGCCGGTCCGCCGCCGTCGAGCGAACTGGCGCCATCAACGAGAGGTTGCCGACGACGTCGTCTCGCCAATCGAGCGGGCGCAGGTTGATCGGCATCATCACGGCGATTTCACCTGAGCCAGTGCCGTTCCACCGGTCGACAGCAAGGTGCAGCGTGGCGAGCAGCAGGTCATTCACCGTGGCGCTCGTCGCGCCCGTTCGCGACGGCGGACGAGCCGTGCGCAGGCACACCGCGTAACCAGCCGCACCGGGCTGGGCTCCATCACCTGGGCGGACCCGGGCCGGTCTGCTGGGCAGGCTCGGCCACGTGGGTCGCGGCCTGACGGCGAAGCCGCGAAGGTCGTGCACATCGAGGGCGTCCGGCCCGTTCGGCACCTCGTGGCGCCCGTCGTAGGCCAGGCTGGCCCCCCGCAGGAGGCGCAGGGCACTGACGCCGTCCATCGCCGAATGGTTGATCACGACGACCACGACGTCGCCGCCATCGGCCAGGCAACGGGTCACGTCCAGCGGCGACACGGCGAGGTCGACGAGCCGGCTGACCGCCTCGGCTCGCACAGCGTCCACCGGCCGACTCGACTCGGCCACCAGCGGCGCAGCTTCCTCGGGCGGGCGAACGATCCAGGCAGGACCGGCCCAATCGTTGACTACTCCGGCCCGAGCGAACGGATGAGGCGTCACGGCCGACCGCCAAGCGGCGGCGAACCGGTCAGCGTCGAGTCGGGCACCGTCGAGATGAAGCTCGAGGTGGATGGTCTGAGGTTCATCGGGCCTGTCGAAGGCGTGTTCCACGGCGTCGCCCACGTTGAACGGAACCCTCGGCGACTGCACCACTGACGCCACAACGACCTCCCCTCTCGCACACGATCCGACTCGGCCAGCCGGTGCCGGAGAACCCCTCTCTACACGGTGGCACCGGCCTCGCAGGTCGCTCCCCAGGGAGATCGTCCAACGGACCGTCGGACAATCGGCGTGCGCCCAGAGACCGCTGGCGGGTGCTGGTAGCACGCTCGCGCTATTCGTCGTGATAATCGACGGAATCCTACGTATTTGCGCGACGATGTGCTGGGGCCGAGACGGGCAAACCAATCCTCGGGAAGCGGGCAACCAAGCGGAACGTCCGGGCCGGTCTTGGGTACATAACGACACTTCGGGCAGTCAGCGAGAGAGTGCGATAACCGGCATCGTTCGTTCGGTGTCCCGCAGCGTGTTCCCGACGCCTCGTGTCGGGCGGCGACTCTGGGGCTTCGTCGTCGACGAGTCGCCTGCGTTGTACGGTCACGTCGCCGTCGCCGTCGCCGCCCGGTGCCTCGCCGCAGCCGTTCATTGACCGGGCCAGCGATCTGTGGTTGCCTGCGAGCGGGGGAATCGAGACAACAGGGGGATCGATGGCCCGACTTCGCTTCGGCATCTTCATGGCGCCTTTCCATTCGCCGCCGGGCCAGAACCCGACGACGGCGATCGCTCGCGACGTGGCGACGATCCGTCAGCTCGACGACCTCGGTTACGACGAGGCCTGGATCGGCGAGCACCACTCGTGCGGTACCGAGATCGTCGCTTCGCCGGAGATCTTCATTGCCCACGTCGCTGCCCAGACTCGGCACATCAAGCTCGGCACCGGCGTCTTGTCGCTGCCGTACCACAACCCGTTGTGGGTGGCGGACCGGGCGATCCTGCTCGACCATCTCACCCGCGGCCGCTTCATGCTCGGCCTCGGACCCGGCGCGCTGCCGACGGACGCGGCGATGATCGGCATCGAGCCGTCCGAACAGCGTCAGGCGCTCGAGGAGGACACCGCAGTCCTCATCCACCTGCTGCGCAGCGACGAGCCGATCTCCATCACGACGCCGCGCTACCGGCTGGTCGACGCCCGCTGCCAGTTGCGGCCGTTCACGGACCCCTGCTTCGAGGTCGGCATCGCCGCGATCGCCTCGCCGTCGGGGCCGCGGGTCGCCGGCCAGCACGGCGTGTCGCTGCTGTCGATCGGGGCCACGCTCGTCGGCGACCTCGACCTGTTGGCCATGCACTGGGACGTCGCCGAGGAGCGGGCCGCCGAGTTCGGCACGACCGTGTCCCGGGATGGCTGGCGGTTGGTCGGGCCGATGCACATCGCCGAGACCAAGGAGCAGGCGATGCGCGACGTCGAGTTCGGCATCGAGGCGTGGTTCGACTACCTCCAGCACACCGCGGCCGCGCCGCAGTTCCACCCGCTGGGCGACACGCTCGAGGAGCGCATCGCGTGGGTGAACGAGAGTGGCGTCGGCGTGATCGGGACGCCGGAGGACGCCATCAACAAGATCGATGAGCTGTACAAGCAGTCCAACGGCGGCTTCGGCTGCTACCTGATGATGGCCCACGAGTGGGCTCGTCCCGACGCCGTCGCCCGGCACTACGAGCTGTTCGCCCAGCACGTGATGCCGGTGTTCCAGGGCTCGGCTGAGCGCACGCTGGCGTCCGAGCGGTACGCCCAGGGCCGCTGGGACGACCTCAACACCAAGCAGGCCGACGCCCTCGCGGCGTGGACCGACAAGCACGCCAAAGACCGCGCCAACCAGTCCTGACCATCGGAGTGTGTGGGCGCGTCGCGCACGGGTCAACGCGATCAGTCCCGGCATCATCGTCACTCCCGTGGCCAATGACGAACTCGCCGGGCCGCGCGGTGACGGGTACCGCCGCATGATCGAGTTGAGCCCGGCCGGCCGCGCCGGCACCGCCGACGAGATCGGGACCGCCGCCGCATTCCTCATGGGCCCCGACAGCGCCGTCATCACCGGCAGCGACCTGCTCATGGACGGCCGAGCAACCGCCGCCTACTTCGACGGCGCGTCAGCGGTGAGGTGTTTGGAGACGCGTTCGGAGATGTGGCGCTTCAACGAGCGCATCGCCTCGCGCCTGGTGCTGCACTCGGCGAGCTTGCGGTCGTAGTAGCCGCGGCCTTCGCTGTTGGGGTGGCGGATCTGGGTGACGGCGATCATGTGGATCACATCGTTCAACGTCCGGTTCCCGCGACGCGACAGCCGGTGGACGGTTCGGCTGGACGAGGAGAACTCGATCGGTGCCGTCCCGTTGTACGCGGCGAAATGCCCTTTGGTCGGGAACCGTTCAGCGTTGCAGGCGTAGCCGATGAGCAGCGCGGCGATGATCGGCCCGACCCCGTAGACCTCGGTCAGCGAGGTCCCGACGCGGCGACGGCGTCGGCGATGCGGGCTCTCGAGCGGACAAGTCTGGCGTCGAGGAGGCGGATCTCGTCGAGCGTCTCGTGCGCGAGCTCCAGACGCTGGCGTTGCGTGGCGTTGACCGGCTCGATCCCGGCGAGGACCTGATCTGCTGGTGCCACAAGGATTTCCTTGCGAATCCCGCACCTCGTGGTCAGCGGGATCGTCGACCTCGACCTCCTCGATCCGAACGGTCCCCGAACCTCGAGGAGCACCGCAGCGCGGGCTTTCGTCGTCATGGCATCCCCTTCACGAGCCGCTGGGTCCGACGCGGCGGGGAATGTCAACGACAATCAGCGGAGGAAGCAGCGTTCCCGCCGCTGTAGACGCGGTTGTCTTGTGTTCGTCAACCGGGGTGGAACGCGTCCGGTTCCCGGCTCACCCCGCGCGTCGAGATCGTCGACGCGCCGCGCGGCGAGCAGACCCTGTGGGTGGACGGTAGCCGTCGGTGGGCGATCAAACGGAGCCTCGAGCGTCAGCTGGGCGAGGGCCGTCAACCGCTGCGATCGACGTCGATCCACGAACGGCATCTGCCGCGCCACGACCCGCGCGCAATCGTCCGCGACGTGTGGGTGACGGTCGTCCAGTTCGACAGCGTCTGCGAGGATGCGCGTCCATGAGCGATCGAATTCGTCTGGAGGTCGATGGCGCGGTGCGCACGGTCATCCTCGACCGTCCTGAGAAGGGCAACGCGATGGATGCCGAGATGCTGCGGGAGTTGGAGGCGGCGTTCGACCCGTCGCCCGGTCCTGGTCCGCAGGAGCGGGTCGCGGTGATCCGCGCCGAGGGCAGGGTGTTCTGCGCCGGGCTCGATCTGCGCGGCAACCTCGGCAAGGACCAAGACGTCGAGTTGTTGTTCCATCGCGTCGAGACGTGGCCGCTGCCGGTCGTGGCCGTCGTGCAGGGCGCGGCGATCGCCGGCGGCAACGAGCTGGCGTTGCACTGTGACCTCGTCGTCGCCTCCGACCGGGCCCGCTTCGGCATGTCGCTGGCCCAGGTCGGGCTGGCGCCGTCGTGGTTCCTGACCAAGAAGCTGCTCGACGTCGCCGGCCCGGTCGCGACCCGCGAGATCCTGCTGCTCGGTGACCCGCTGCCGGCGACGCGGATGGCGGACCTCGGGCTGATCGCCCGCTGCGTGCCGGCCGACGAGCTCGACGTGCAGGCGGCGACGATCATCGACCGGGTGGTGCGCAACGCGCCCCTCAGCTTGCGGGCGATCAAGGCGACGATCAACCGTCAGATGGCGTTCCGCGACGGCATCGAACATGCCGACACCGACGACCTGGTGCGCACGGCGATGCGCAGCGCCGACGCCAAGGAGGGCGTGCGGGCCCGGATGGAGCGGCGCGACGCCGAGTTCACCGGGACCTGAGTCGGCGTCAGTCGTCGCGCGGGAAGCCGAACAGCTGACGGGCCACGATCACCCGTTGCACCTGTTGTGTGCCCTCGCCGATGTCGAGGATCTTGACGTCGCGGTACAGCTTCTCGAGCATGCGGTCGTTGCGCACGCCGGCCTCGCCGAGGATGTCGAGGGCGGTGGCAACGGCCTCGAGCACGACCGGCGGTGAGTACATCTTGGCGTAGCTCGCGGCGAGCACGTTCGACTCGCCGCGCTTGGCGCGGAACACCGCGTCGAGGTACATCAACCGCGCCACGTGCAAGCCGCGGCGGATGCGCGCCAAGCGTTCGAGCGCCCGTTGCCGGCGAGGCCCGTGCGATGGGAACTCGTCGCGGACGAAGTCGAGTGCGAAGTCGTGCGCTGCCCGCCCCATGCCGACGCCGTGAGCGGTGTGCATCGGGCGGGTCATGTTGAACGTCGCCATCGAGGCCTTGAACCCGTTGCGCGACTCGTAGAACGCCTCACCGCCGAGCAGGTGGTCCTCGGGGACGCGGACCGCATCGAGCGCGAAGCTCGCCGTCTCGTAGCCACGTGAACCCATCTTGTGCTCGATCTTGATGATCTCGAAGCCGGGCATGCCGCGTTCGACGACAAACGCACGGTGACCGCTGCGACCCAGGGCCGGGTCGACCGTCGCCCACACCACGACCCACTCGGCGCGCGCCGAACTCGAGCAGAACATCTTCTGCCCGGTGAGAACCCATTGGTCACCCTCCTTGCGGGCGCGCGTCTGGATGCGGGCGACGTCGCTGCCGGCGCTCGGCTCGGTCATCGCCATCGCCCCCCAGCGAGCCTTCGAGTGATCGGTGAACACCTTCAAGAAGCGCTCGCGTTGCTCGGGCGTCGCCGTCGTGCGCAACGCCGCGCCGCCGAGGCCCGGGCCGGGCAACGACAGCGCGACACCGCGATCCCAATACGCCGTCTCCTCTCCGACGAGGAAGTTGCGGACCGGCTTCCAGTCCAACGCCGTCGGGCCCTCCTCGTCGCCGATCAACCGGGAGACGATCCCGCCGC
The DNA here is from genome assembly GCA_963794805.1 of uncultured Acidimicrobiales bacterium. Lineage (GTDB taxonomy): Bacteria > Actinomycetota > Acidimicrobiia > Acidimicrobiales > Ilumatobacteraceae > JAODBQ01. Next base: position 770,116 of record CAWCFL010000016.1, on the reverse strand, counting down.
GCCGGGTGCAGATCAGGTAGAAGTCGTGATCGACCGGCGGCGGCACGGCCGTGCGATCAGCCTCCAGACCCATCGGCCGGATGTGGGTGCGCCCGAGGCCACGAACCTCCTCGAGGAGCTCCTGCGTGCGCGGATCGAGCTCGATCACGCCGGCCGCCCGGCGAGCGGTTCCTCGACGTCCAGCACGAACGCGGCGACGTCGAGCTCGGCGGCGTCACGGGCGCCGGCGAGCATCGTCAGCATGCGCGCCTCGCGAAACCGCTTCTCGGCGAGGTGGTCGACGATGAAGCCGTGGCCACCGAGCAACTGGATGCCGAGATTGGTGGCCAGATGCGCGGCCTCGACCGCCTCCAACCATGCCTGGGTCGCCCAGAACGCGGCGTCAGGCTCCTCCCCGTCCATCGTCGCGGCAGCGTCGCGCACCGCGAGCCGGGCGCCGTGCACACGCGCCGCGGCGTGAGCGAGGTCGAACGCGTTGCCCTGATGATGAGCGACCGGCTTGCCGAACACCACCCGCTCGGTCGTATACGCGATCGTGTCGGCGAGCGCCGCACCAGCCACGCCGACGGCCACCGCTGCCGCCCACACGCGGGCGCGGGCGCGCACGGTGAGCGCGGTCCACGGCGACAGTTCCCACCGGCCGCGCTCGACGGTGTCGCCCAACGAGACGCCGACACCACCCGACGCCTGGAACGCCAACGACGTCACCGGCACCGGCGCGTCACCGACGTCGAGCAAGCACAACGTGTCGCCCTCCATCGCCCACACCCAGCGAAGCACCGGCCACCCTGGCGCCCACTCCAACACCGAGGTGCGCCGCTCCAGGTCGACGACCGTGAACGCGCAGTGCGCCGACCCGTCGAGGCAGGCCGCCGCCACCTCGGCGGCGACCGCTCGATCGGGGCAGGCAACGACGGCACCGGCGGCGAGTCCAGGCCGATCGGCCGCGGCGAGCCCACCGGCATCAGCCGCGGCCAGCGCCTCGAGGACCACCACCTTGGCCAGCAGACCCGCATCGACGCCACCCAGCGACTCCGGAAGATCAAGCCCACCGAGCGGGAAGCCATCGAGCACATCGAGCACCGCCGCCGGCCACCGCCCGGCGGCCTCGTGGTCGCGCACATGAGGCACCAACTCACGGTGGCCGAGTCGCTCGGCCGCAGCACGCAGCTCGTCCAGCTCGGGCGTGAGCTCGAAGCCACGCATGCCGGCACCATAGTTGCGCTGTCCGAATCAGCCCGAGGCGACCGGACCCTCCCATGCCACCCGCTCCTGCCTCGTTGGACCGGCTGACGAGCGCGTCGGCGACCTCGTCCCGACGGAGACCTGCGCCTCGGCCGAGTTCGCCAGCCTGGACTACGCGCTGGATGAAGCCGGGGCGTGTTCAGTCGGCGATGTCGTCGGCGTAGCGGGGACCGTCAGTGCCAGCCCCGTTCGGGCCTGACTCACTGCGCACCCGTCCGAGCAGCTCATCAAGGTCGCTGGTGAGCTCGCGCTGCTTGCCTTCAAACAGATGGCCGTAGACGTTCATCGTCACGCCGATCTCGGTGTGTCCCAACCACTCGCTGGTCGCCTTTGGATGGGCACCGATGTCGATCAGGAGGTACGCGTGACTGTGCCAGAGGTCGTACCGCCGACCTACGTCGGCGCGGTCTCCTGCCTGTCCGTCAACGTGCGTCCGGATACAGCCGGAGGGCTCCTCGTTGGCGAAGGCGCTGACCAGTGCGCCGAGCTACCTGCCGCGTTGCAGGTCGACCACGGTTGGTCGTCAGTGGGTGGCGTTCAGACGATGACGCGGTCGTGACGGAGCTGGTCGAGCTCGGTCGGCGTCGTCGCCAGGACCGTGGTCAGGACCTCGTCGGTGTGCTCGCCGAGCAGCGGCGGCGGTCGGAACGCCGGCAGGTCGCTGTCGACGAACTTGAACGGCGTTCCGAGGAGGTCGAGCTGGCCGTCGCCCTCGGGAACGTGGCGCACCATCTCGCGCTCGAGCACCTCGGGAGCCTGCAGTGCTTGGTCGACCGTGCGCACACCTCCGGCGGGCAGGTGCTGCATGCGGGCCAGCCACACGGCGGCCGGTCGGGTGGTCAATGCCGCCTCGATCTCCACCTTGAGCGCGTCACGGTTGCGGCTGCGGCCCGCCGGCGTCGCGAAGCGCTCATCGTCGACGAGGTCGGGCCGGCCGATCACATCGCAGAACTCGCGGTACAGCCGGTCCGTCGCCATGGCGAGGTAGATCGGCTCCGTGGCGGTCGCGAACAAGTCGATCGGCGCGCCGACGACGTGGCGGTTGCCGTTGCGCTCGGGGACGCTGCCGTCGGTGAGGTACTGCATGCCGACGTTGCCCAACGCACCGATCGCCGTGTCGAGCAGGCACAGGTCGATGAACTCGCCGCGACCGTGGCGCTGGCGCCCGTGCAGGGCGGCGCAGATCGCCGACGTGGCGTGCGCCGCCGTGAGGGTGTCGATGATCGACAGCGGATGTCGCACAGGCCCGCCGTCGATGTCACCGGTGAGCGCCATCATCCCCGACTCCGCCTGCAGGATCGGGTCGAAACCAGGTCGCGACGAGTGCGAACCGGTGGATCCGTATGCGGAGATCGACACGTAGATCAACGCTGGATCCGCCGCTCGGAGCTCGGCTTGGCCGAGGCCGAGGCGGCCCATCACTCCGGGCCGGAAGTTCTCGATCACCACGTCGCTGACCGCAGCCAGGCTGCGGGCCAACCGCTGACCACGTCCCTGTGCGAGATCGATGGCCACGCTGCGCTTGGAGCGGTTGAACGCCAGGAACGCCGCACCGCGACGGTCGCCACGGGGCGAACGGGCGCGCATCTCGTCACCCGTCACGGGATGCTCGATCTTGATCACGTCTGCGCCGAGGTCGGCGAGGTGCTGCGTGCACAACGGTCCGGCGATGACCCGCGAGAAGTCGAGCACCCGGATCCCCTCGAGCGGTGGCGGGTTGCGCGTGATGAACGCCACGCTAACTCGCACCGCTGCGCCGCATCCGCCCGTCGAGCCAGACTCCGCTCGCACGGTCGCAGTAGCTTCGGGCTCGATTCGACGAGCCCGGGGGTCTGGCGAACGAGTCGGGGCACCCTGGACGGAGAGGTGGTTGTCATGCCTGCGATCAGTCCGATCTTCCCCGGTATCAGCATCATCGACACCGACACCCATTGGAGCGAGCCGCACGACCTGTGGACGTCGATGGCGCCGGCCAAGTACCGCGATCTGGTGCCCCAGATCCGCGACGTCGGCGGGCGGCGCAAGTGGGTGGTCAACGGTGACATCCCGCTCGCCGGTGACTCTGCGGTCAGTGCGATCGGGGCCGACGGCGAGAAGATGCTCGGGCTGGAGTTCCTCAAGCACGACATCGAGATGGTCCATGCCGCGTCGTACGACTGCGACGCCCGCCTGGCGCTGATGGACCGCATGGGCGTCAGCCACGGGATCGTCTACCCCAACGTCGGCGGCTTCGGGAACCAGAACTTCCTGAAGATCGAAGACACCGCGCTGCGCATCGCCTGCGTGGAGATCTACAACGACTGGATGAGCGACCTGCAGCACCGCTCCGGCGGGCGGATCCTGCCAATGGCGCTCGTGCCGTGGTGGGACATCGACGCCTGCGTCGCCGAGGTGGACCGCATGCAGCGCAACGGCGCGAAGGGCATCGTGATGTGCTCCAACCCGCACGACTCGGGCATGCCGAACTTCGCCCAGCCCGAATGGCGACCGTTCTGGGAGATCTGCGAGGCGCTGGAGATGCCGATCAACTTCCACATCGGCGCCTCCGAGGGCGACATCGACTGGTCCGGCAAGGTGCCCTACTCGACGTGGTCGGGCGACGTGAAGCTGAGCCTCGGTGGCGCGGCGATCTTCCTCGGCCAGTTGCGCTGGATGGTCAACCTGTTGGTCAGCGACGTGCCCGAGCTGTACCCGAACCTCAGGTTCGTCTCGGTCGAGAGCGGCGTCGGATGGATCCCGTTCCTGCTCGACGCGCTCGACTACCAGTGCGGCGAGACCGCCCCGGAGCACCTCGCCCACCTGTCGATGAAGCCGTCCGAGTACTTCCGCCGCCAGTTCTACGGATGCTTCTGGTTCGAGAGCCGCACCCTCGCCCCGGCGATCGACCACCTCGGCGCCGACCGCATCATGTTCGAGACCGACATCCCTCACCCGACCTGCCTCTTCCCCCACAGCGTCGAGCGCGTGCGCGCAGCCATCGCCGACCTCGATCCGGGCGTGCAGCGGCGCATCCTCCAGGACAACGCCGCCGAGCTGTACAAGATCGACCTCGACGAACGCGCCGCGTGGACTGGCCTCTCGCCTGTCGGCGGACCTCGGCGAGCAGACTGACGCAGTGGTGCGTCTGCGAGTGGTGGTCTCCGGCCGGGTCCAGGGGGTGTGGTTCCGCGAGTCCTGCCGGCGTCAGGCCGCTGCAGCAGGGGTCAACGGATGGGTGGGCAATGTTGTCGACGGCACCGTGCACGCCGTGCTGGAGGGCGAGGACGCGGCCGTAGTTCATGTGCTCGCCTGGATGCGACAGGGGCCACCTCGCGCCGAGGTGACCAACGTTGCCGTCACGCCCGAGGAACCCGTCGGTGAGCGGGGCTTCGTGGTGAGGTGACGTGAGCGCCGGCGCCGAGGCCGCTGCAGCTACTCCTTCGGCCCAGCCGCGTCCAGCGCGCTGTCGATGGCCCGATCGATCCCGCCCCGATGACCGAACCGCTTGCCGGCAGCGTCGCCCGCCTGTGGGCCTTACGACGGACCCGGTCGTAGTCGGCCTTGGACAGCTTCCCGGTCTTGTGGTGCTTCTTGGCCAGCCGAACCGCGCTCGATGGCGTGGCCGCGGTCTGGCATCGGGTAGTTCCCCGTCCGCTTCCGCGCGTCCTTTGGTGCGCGCCTTGTCGGGGAGGCCGAAGTCCGACGATCTCAACGCTGCCCGATCCTTGCCTGTCAGCTTCGCCACCCCCACCCTTCGCGGGTCGCCGATTACCCGATCCGTGGCCGAACGATGCCCAATCTGCACCGCTGGCCGCACGTTGACCTCGGCGCGATGAGCGAAAGCAGCGCCGGTTGGCCCGGCTTGTCGTCGGACCCCGTGCGTCAGGCGGGACTTGCGGGCGCGAGGCTTCGTCGCCTGTTTGGCAGACGGCGTCGCTGCCGCAGCGCCGTCGGTCCGGCCCGTCGGGGTGGCGTTTGCGCGCTGCCTTGGCTGCTTCGACGCTGGCCTCGAGCGCAGCCATCATGTCGACGACCTTGGGCTCCTCATTGTTCACGGCAGTCAGCTCGAACTCTTCGCCCGCAGCCCTCTTGGCGATCCGGTCGAGCACCTGGACCCGGTAGTCGTCTTCGTACTTGCCGGGCTCGAAGGTCGTGGTCAGCGACTCGACGAGCATCTCCGCCATCTTCATCTCACGATCAGACACGTCCACTCCGCCAAGGCCGGCCAACTCCTCGACCTCCTCAGCCGCGACCAACTCGTCAGCGAACGCAAGCGTCGACAGCACCAGATGACCGTGATCGGCACGCAACGCCGCGACTTACCGGCGGCTGCGCATGACGAACCGGACGATCGCCACCTTGCCCGTGGACCGCAGCGCCTCGACCAGCAGCGCGTACGGCCTCACGCTCACATGCGGGGCCACGTGGTAGCTCGACTCGAACTAGACCGATCGATCTCCGCCAAGTCGACGAACTCCTCGACATCGATGCTCTTGGTGGCCAACGGGACGAACGGCGCGAGCTCGTCGGGATCTACGATTATGTACCGACCCTTTGAGACCTCGACACCCTTGACGATGTGCTCCGACGGCACCTCGTCACCGGTCTCAGCGGACACCTTGACGTAGCGGATCCGGCTCATTCTGCGACCGTCGAGCTGGTTGAACGCGACGCCCTTGGGACGCACGGCCGCGAAAAGCTTCACCGGGATCGAGATCAACCCGAACAAAGATGGTGCCGCTCCAGATCGACCTGGCCATGGACGCCGACGGTATCTGCTCAACCGCTCGGCTATTCCCAAGGTCGTTGCGCGGCACGATCGAACCGACACGTTGTTGAGACTGCGCAGCCGCGACGGGTTGGCCACGGTCGTCGGGAATCCGGCTCAGCGTGGGCGGAGCTGCGGCGTGCGGCTGACCGGTGGATTCCAGAGGAGTTGAGCAGCTGGCGGATCCCCCTCGGGCGCGCAGTTGGTGGCGGCGACGTCTACGAACCGGTCGGCAGATGGCAACCCGTCCATCATGCATCTCGTTACCGCTGTTGATGGGCCGCGCACAGGAGTGGTCACGACCCCGTGTAGACGACCTCGAGCGCCCACGCGTCGGGCGCCTGGGTGTGCAGACGCCAATAGTGCTCGGCGATATCGGCAGGATCGAACGCGGTGTCGGCGGCGATGGGTCCGCACACCGTCACCGTCGCCACGTGGAGGCCGGCCGGACCGTAAGCGCTCGCGAGCATCGAGGTCAGGGCGCGGACGCCGGCTTTGCCGAGCGAGAGGCTGACGAAGTGCGGGTCGGGTTCGGGCATGCCCCCGGTGATGATGATGGTCCCGCCGCCGTTGCTGATCATCGGCGGGGCCATGTGCACGGCGGCGGTCAGCGCGCCGACCACATTCACCGCCCATGCAGCGAGCTGGGCATCGGCGGACAGCTCGCCGGGCTCATCGCGTTGGATGACGGCCGCGTTGTAGACGACGACGTCCGGCGGGCCGAGCGTCTGCTGGGCGGCGTCGAGCGCAGCGCGAATTGACGATTCATCGCCGCTGTCGGCGGTCAGGGCGATGATCTGCACGCCCGAATCGGCGAGGGCCTCGGCAGTCCTGTCGACGGTGGCCTGACCGCGGGCGACGAGGGCGATGGGGAGGCGTTCGCGGGCGAACCGGCGGGCAACGGCTCGCCCGAGCCCGGGACCCACACCGATGATCACTGCTCCTGGCATGTGCGTTCCTCTCTGCCGCGACCGGCTTGGTCCGGCTGTGGCTCCCTGGCAGCCTTCGCAGCGAGGGTCACGACGATGACAGCCTTGTGCCGATGAGGCGCAGGTGAGCGGACCTATGGATCGTGACGGCAAGATCCGGGCGGGGATCGAGCAGCACTGGAACGCCTCAGAACAGGGCGACGTCGATACCGAGCACGCGATCTACGCCGTCGACGCGATCCTCGACTACCCACAGTCCGGTGAGCGCTTCCGCGGCCGGTCGAGGATCCAGGCGCAACGCGGCGGGCACCCGGCAGAACGGCACTTCGAGGTCCTGCGCATCCGCGGCGGTGGCGACCTGTGGGTGAGCGAGTGCATCATCACCTACGACGGCGTGCCCACCTACGCGGTGAGCATCATGGAGCTCGCCGACGAGCTGGTGACTCACGAGAGCCAGTACTTCGCCGACCCATTCCCCGCGCCGCCGTCGCGCGTGGCACTCGCGGAGACCATTCGGGACGCATGATGGCGGGGTTGGACCAGCCAGGCTGACGGGGGCGATCGACTGCGCTGTAGTGCAACGCTGGCTGCTGTGACCCAGTCGGCTCGGCCCAGCGCCGGCCGATCGCCCGTGCGGACGGTGCCTACCCAGGAACGCCGTGGCGGGGGGCTTCCTGTCTTGCCGCGTCCGCGAGGGTCGTGGACACCATCTCCCAATAGCGTCCGATACAGCCGGTGGCGACCTTCCGATGGTTCTCGAGCTCCTGCCACGCGACTGGCGTCCACGACCCCGACGATCTCAGCGGAGTATCACGCCGGTTTGGGTACGGAAGTACATCGATCATCCGGTGGTAGTTGAGACGCCCGCCGATTGACGAGACAGCCTCCTCGGCAGCGTCCAGAACTTCGCCCGGCCCGAACAGGGGCTCCAGCTGAAGGTACTCGGGCTCGAGGTGCGAGGTGGCTCGCTCCGCTAGAGCAATCTCAGATTCATAAGCGCTGCCCTCAACGTGTCGCTCCGCCGCGTCAAGGTGTTCGCTAGCCTCGTGACACAGTTCGAGAAACCGTCGAGGGATGGTTAGCAGGGGCTGCTTCGGCTGACGGCGTTGGGCCGTCTCGATCGACGTCTTCACCAGAAGTGCAATTGGTATCGCGATGAGCGCTACCACCACCAACTTCCCGGCCAGCAGAAGGACACGCATCCAGGACCCGCTGTAGTGGACGTCGTTATCCCAATTCAACGTCGCTGTCAGATCGAAGAGCGGAACAACTCGAGCTAGATGCCAACTGAGCCAGTTCACAACTGTCTCAACTTCGTGCGATGAGGATACCTTCGGCGCGGCCTCAGTTATCCCAGTGTGCAGGAACGCCATTGACAGGGCCGAGCCAGCGATAATCGTCCAGGCGACTAGGAATAAGGCAGCTATCATTAGCCGGGCCCTGGTGGCAAATGAAGTAGCAGTGGTTAGGACAAGGTCGATGGTGAGGCCGCCACACTTGTAGAGGGCGACTAGAACGACAACGCCAGCCAAAATGCAGTCCGTGATCTTAAGGGTCATCGGATCTATTGGCAGATCCGAGTTGAGGGCAGAGCGACAGCGCTCTGCACTATTGCACTCCTGACATCGCTGGCCGTTCTCGGCATCGCAACCGAAGCGTTCAGTGCGCTAACAACCGTGCTCTGGAAGCGGGGCTATATCCAGGCAACTGGCGGAGTCCGCCCAACCCTTTGGTCGACGGAGACACATTACCTCTGGCATCTACTCGACGCTGTACCCCTTGTGGAGCTACCTGCGACCTTCGATTGGTCGGAGCCGTACGCGTTTGGGGACCACTTCAGTGGAGCATTGCTCATTGCATTCACCATCCTCTTGATTGTGGTCGATGTCGTCGTCAAGCGCTTCGCTGATCCGCAGCCGGTTCATCGGCAGCGGGCTGATGAGTGCAGTCTGCTCATCGACGGCTGCCCCGGCCAGCTCATCAACCTTTGGCCCCTGCGCTGCCTTCACGCCGACCACCGCCCCACCGGCTGCTCCGTCGCAGCTCAGTCGGAGCTGCCGGAGCAGCCCGTCGGTAACGGTGATCCGGCCTACCCCACGGTGTGCATCCCGCCGGCGCCCCCCGATGTTGACTGGGCCGACATCCCGAATCGGCTACTCACGGTCCTGCCTCCGGATCCGCACCGCTTCGACGGCAGCGACGCCAACGGCATCGGCTGTGAGAAAACGAGGACAGCTGGCCGGTGGGGAAGAGCTGGCTTCTGAGCGGGCGATACCGGACGGCGATGGCGGCCGAAGCGCGCCCGGTGTCGTTGGCTTTCGGCAGGTTGACGCGCGCCGACCAGAAGTGACTGGGTGCCTGGCGGTGGCGAAATACGACCCTCTGTTCCGGCACCTCTGCACCGTCGGAGACGGCCCCGTCGAGATGATGTTCGACGAGATCGAGCAACTCGTCGGTCCGCTGCCTCGCTCGGCAACGCGGCGAGCCGGCTCGCATCGGGACCAGGTTACGGCGCTACATTCCCAAGGCGATTATCAGTGGTAACGGCTGAGGACCAGCCTGAGCGCTCCCGTTCTGGTGCGGAAAAATGTGCCTCTACCCAAACGAAGATGGTGCCGCTCCAGATCGACCTCGCCAGAGAGGTTGGACGGTACTTGATCGGCCGCCCGGCCACCGGGAGCTTGGCTCGTCCGCGCCCCGCCCGGGCGACGACCGGCACGCGCTGCTCGGACGACGTGCGTGACGGCGTTCGGTATCGGAGCCGTGCTGGCGGCTCAGCACCCGGTACGGGCAGTGTGCGTCGCCATTTGGTCCTTGACGTGTTCGGGGTCCGACGACCGATTGGCGGTTCAGTCGTCGTCTTGGACGGTGTTGATCGAACAGCTTGCTGACGCGAGCGCCGGTCAGCACCGCGCTGTCGACTGGGCCCCTTCGCGCCGGGCTCCATGCTGGGGATGCCGGGCTGCCGTCGGTGTAGTCGCCGGGATGATCACGACGGCGTGGCGCCGAACCATTCGGTGATCTCTACTGCGGAGAGCCCACCGCCTTCGGGCCGTGCCAGAAATTGCCATCCAACTCCGAGCGGGATGTCGGCTCGCGGGCAACGCTCGTGCGAGAGGCTGGCCAGCGCCACGTCACGCCGCGACAGCGAGGTCGGCGCCGATCGTCCGGGAAAGCACCGCGATGTCGGCTTCTACGGAGTCCTGCAATGTGCGGTCGAGCAACGCGTCTTGACCGGCGCGCTCGACGCGGTCGAAGCGATGTTCCAGGCTCGAACGGCGATCGGAGTCGGCGCCGAGTTGCTCGCCGCATTCGGTGTACGGGTCTCGCTCGCCGGCGTCGGGCTGTTCCTGCCACTGCTCGCCGCCTCTGCGGCGCCTCGACTTCACTCCTTCGGCCGCCCGAGCCGAAACAGCCGCGCGGCGACCCCAGCCCTGGAACCGTCCGTGCTGTCAGGTGGGTGAGCGCCGCTGCGCAGCGGCGGCGGAAAGCTTGGAGGTGAGGAGAGCATCTTGGCTGCGAGCCGAGCCCGAGAGTCAGTAGTGGAACAGGCCGGTGCCGGGCGTGATCGCGCTGGCCGGATCGTGTGACTGGTCGAAGGCAGCGAACGTCATGGGCACCAACGAGCCGACGTCGGTGTCGGCGACGGTGACGATCGTCCCGTCGGGCGATCCGTCGTCCTTCACCGCGCTGACGATCCGAACGCGCACGACGAGTCCGTTGATGACCGTGAAGTCACCGAGGGCGACGAGCGGCCCGGCCTCCGCCAGCAACCGCGCCAGGCCGTCCGCGGTGTAGCGCTGGGGTGTCTCCTCGACGAGGCCGAGGGCGGCGACGAAGGCGCGGAAGTCGAGCAGCGAGATGCCCTGGCCCTGGTCATAGCGGCCCCGCCAGCTCCCGCCGAGCCCGTCGAGCACCGCTTCGGTGGTCATCGCCTGCTTGGTCCGCCACGACTGCATCATCGTCCCGGCCGCCGCCCAGCAAACCAGGGGGGTCGGCGGCCGGATCGGCACGAGCGCCGGGTCGACGGCGGCGTTGACGCCCGTCGTCCCGTTGCCGACCGTGATGTCCACGGTCCCGCCGGCCCGCACGACCTTGAGGTGGCCGCTGTCGGACGTGGGCACCCGCTCGATGGCCCGTTGCATCGACGGGATCGACGTGGCGCTGAACGTGGCCGGGCGAGGCTGGCCGATGGCGCCGCGGAGGAAGCTCTCGGTGAGGTTGGTCGCCTGATCGTCGCTGATCAGCTTGTTCGCCTTGGCGTCCTTGATGTAGCCGAGGCCGCGGTCGAGCTCCTGGCCGAGGAAGCGCTGCTGGGCGAGTGTGCCGGCCCTGGTGGCGAACCCCTGGGCCGCGGTCATGGCCGTCTGCAGCGCCTCGGCCGAGTTGGCCTGGTTCATCGCCAAGCCGGTGAGGTCGCGGAAGACATCGGTCGTACCGAGCGCGGTGATGGCGGCCGCCAGACCGGTCGGGTCGGGCGCCGTCGGCACCGCCTGGAATCCGACGATCGGCGTGGGCAGCGCGTCGGGCGCCAGCGACGGCGGCGTCGTCTGGCGGCTGGCGGTGCTCAGCGGGTCGATCGACACTGGCCGGTCCGGGATCGGCGCGTCCTCCCAGCGCCAAAACCTGGCATCGTCGATCTTCTCGCAGCTGTTGCAGCTGCCCAGCACGGCCTCGGCGTAGACGCCGGGCGTCGGGAGGCTGATGCGCATCGGTGGCGCGGGCGGCGCGGCGTACAGGTGGCGCAGGTCGCGGCGGCGTGGCGCCGGCGAACTCGTAGGTCGGGTCGAGCTCCTGGCCCGGCGCCACGGGCATCACCAACGAGTTGCCGACGACGCCGAGGACCCGGTTCTCGACCACCGACGCCACGGTGCGCCCGCCGGCGTCCGGCGCGAGGAACCCGTCGAGCAGCAGGTAGCGCCGGTTCGGGTCCATCGTCAGCCAGATCGCGCGGTGGTAGTACTCGGCGTGCTCGTCGAGGTGGGTCAGCAGCTGGTCGGCGCGGCGGACGTCGACCTCCTTGGGGTTGCGCTTCTCCAGCGTGTCGAGCGGGGTGACGATCTCGACGGCGTCGCCCAGCGTGATGTCGTTGAGGATCCGCCGGTTGAGGAACAGGTGATGGCTGAGGTGGTCGGTGCGGTAGTGCACCGACCCCGAGTCGACGACCATGAGCGCGCCCGGTGGGAGGTTCGACGCCGACAGCGCGATGCGCACCCGCTCGATCTCGCTGCGCTGGACGATGGGCAGCGGGGTGTTGGCGCGGAGGCTCACGAGCATCGGGCGGTCCTGGGCGAAGCTGCTCACCATCGTCGGGTCGATGGAGACCGCCCGCACGGCCCCGCCGACCTCGATCAGCTCGAACGTCATCTCTTCGAGCATCTTCTGCACCACGCCGGGGACAATGCGAGCGTCCCAGATGGCGTCGCGCTGGTCGGCCACGGCCACGCCGAGGTAACGGTCGAAGATCTTCGACGGCGTGTCCCAGAGGAGGTCGGCGTACACATTCCAGTTGGCCTCGACGAACTCGTCGGCGGTGCCGTCGGCCGGTCGCGGCAGCACGGCGCGCATCCACAGCTCGCCGTCGAGGTAGGTCAGCGTCTCGTCGGCATAGCGGCCGTCGGGGACGTCGGCGCCTTCCCAGTTCGCCTCGACCCGTTCGAGCGAGTCGAACGCGGGACCCAACCGCGGCCGGCGCAACGCCTGCTCCAGTGGTCGGCGCCACCGCAGCGCCTTGTCGGCGGTGAAGGCGGAGATGGAGAACGGCACGAAGAGGCACTCCTGAACGGCGGCCAGTTCCTGGGTCACCTGGAGGTGACGGAGCACCTCGAAGTACTGGATCGTGAGCGAGTGGCAGTGGTTGTAGTTGGCGATGACCTCGGTCCGGGCACGCGCCGACTCCGCCTGCCGGCCGCTCTGCACGACGGTCGAGCGCTGGCTGCGCACGGCGCTGGCCGACTGCATCGTCCGGTCGCGGACCTGCTGCAGGGCTTGGCCCGTCACGCCGCGCGCCGAGGTCTGCGACGCCGTCGACCCGGCCGTGGAGACGCCGCCTGCACCACCGAACACCACCGGTCCGATGAACCCGGCGAGGGCGGCACCGAGAGCCGAGGTGCCGGCGTGGGACTGTCCGCGCAGCGACTCGCTCAACGTCGAGCTGATCACCTCGTCAATGTCGCGGTCGTGCGTCACGTCGGCCACGAGCTCTTCGCCGACCTCCCGCTCGGCGCGCCGGCTGGCCTCGTCGGTGCGGCTCCAGTCCAGCACCGACACCACCTTCTGCTGGCCCGGAGCCAGCGGCAACGAGTAGAGCAGGTCGCCCTGGGAGAAGCCGGCGGCACGGAACACCTGCTTCAGCGTGATCAGGTGGCCGTGGGAGCAGGTGGTGGCCTGGTAGGCGTCGGGCAGCTCGTCCCAGTCGATCTGGCGGTCGGCGTCGAGCGTGTAGCGGCCAGTCATCGACCGTGCCATCAGCCCGACGGTCTCCCGGAAGCGGCGGACCGCGCTCGTCTGCTCGGCCTTGATCAACCGCAGCGCGGTCAGGTCGCCGGGGGTGCGGGCGAGGTCGGCCAGCACGCTCGGTTCGAGTTGCAGTGGCTCGGCGAGACGCGCCCGTTCCGCCAGCACGCGTGTGGCGGTAGCGGCGGCCGGCGTGGACGACCACCGTCCATCCAGATCGATCCCAGGGAGGAATCGACGGGCGATGCCGATGGCGGCCGGGAGGACGGCGTCGTCGCTGACGTCGGCCGGCACGGTCGTCGGCGTGGCGCCAGAGAAGGGCGGGTCGGCGGCGGGGGCCGGCAGCGCGAACGGCCCGTCGGCGGGCTGCTGGCTGGTGCCGACCTCGGGCGACGGTGCGCCGACGCCGTCGACGACCGGCTTGATCCTCACCAGCTCGACGATCCGGTCGATCAGCGCGGTGGGGATCACCGGCTGCTCCTGCGGCGTGGCGGCCTTCAGCTGCGGTTGCGTCGTGCGCACGACGGCCTGGTACATGACCTCGTTGACCGTGCGGTCGGGCACCGTGAAGTCGATGCAGTGGCCGGGGTCAGCGGCGAACGCCTCCGGGTTGGCGGCCAGATCGGTCGGGTCCGATCCGAGTGGCGGCGCGGTCGTGCAGGTGCAGTCGGTGCCCGCCGCCGGGTCAGCCGGCGTCATGGCGGAGACCAGCAGCACCTGGCGGGGCAGGTGACCGCTGTCGAGCAGGATCGGGATGGGGGCGCCGCCGGCGAGCACCCCGAAGGCGTCGACGAGGCGGTGGCTCGGCCACGGTGCTGAGAAGTAGCCGCCGGTGGTCGTCTTGGTGACCGACAGCGGATCGGCCGGCTCGCCGGTCTCTCGCCTGCCCCACACCACGAGCAGCAGCCCGGCGGGGACACTGTCGCCGACGACATCGATGACCCGCCCGTGGTACCGGACCTGGGCGCCGAGGGTGATGTCCGTGCTCGGCCGGATCGACGTCGGCGGGGCCGTGACGACCTCGATCCGGATCGGACCGGCAGGCACGTCGGCGGGCACCACGACCTCGCCGGCTGGCAACCCGTTCGGCCCGAGTGCGGTCACCGTGATCGGGCCCTGCCGCCTGCTCGGCGGCGGCAGCTCGAGCCGGAACCTCCCGCCACGGTCGGCGACGGTGTCCCGGCGGGCGGCCACCGTCGCGCCGGCTGTGCCGTCGGCGCCCAGGCGCGCCGCGAACGTCGCCGTCACCGTCAGGTCGCGGGCGCCGACGAGTTGTCCGGTCAGCACGGTCATCCGGGGATCCTCCCGTCGAGCCCGGTGCCGACCAGTGCCTCGCCGAGGAACCCGAACATCAGCTCGTCGTCGATCGCCGGCAGCGCACTGAGGAAGCCGACCAGCCCGGTGCCGTCCAGGGACGGTCGCAGCGCCCAGAACGACTGTGTCGCGAAGGCGGCCTCGAACGGCACGGCCCGCGGCAGCAACCCCTCCCCACGGATCGTGACCCGGATCGGGAACTCGAACCCCGGGAACGTGGTCTGCTCATCGAGCTCGAAGCTGGTGACGTGCATGGCTGGCCTCTCAGTACCTGACGAGCTGCAAGGAGGTGATGAACAGGCGGCGGGTGAAGTCCGCCGAGCGGATGATCGCCACCGAGTCGATCGTGCCGGCGAGCGCAGCGAGCTTCGAGATCGGCACGGCCATCGTCTCCAACCGGATCAGCGAGCAGTTCTCGATGGTGTCGTCGTGGTGGATTACGGAATGGAACACTGGGCGGCGCGGCACGAGCGATGTGGCGAGCTCGGACGAGTCGATGACGAGGTGCTCGTCGAACATGTTGCTGAACCGAAGGCTGAACGCCGGGAGAGCGGCGGCGTTGATGGTGGCGGGGTCGGTGAGGTCCCAGTCCGCCCCGATGCGCAGCGTCAGGACGTCGTACTCCAGCCACGCCAGGAAGGAGCTGAGGGATGAGATCTGATCCAGGGTGTACGCCGGTGCCGGCGACGAGCCGGGCTCGATGACCAGCACCGAGGCGGTGTGGCCGGTCTCTGTCTCGAATGGGCGACCGTCGGTGGTGAGGGTGTGCAGCCCGGCGATCGAAGCGCCGTCGAGGGTCCTGATCCCTCGGACCGGGTGCAGCGGGTCCATCGCGTCGAGCACCTGGCGAACCGAGCCGAAGTCCCACTGCAGCGACACCTCCGCGCCGCGAGTGTTGGTGCGGGTGCCGTCGAAGAGCCCACGTGGCTCGGCGTCGCCGAGCAGCCGCCAGCGGAACACGCCGCCGACGTACTCCGACGCCAGCGCCTGGTGGTCGGCTTCGGGGAGCAGGCGGCCGAGATCGGCGGGATCGAGCTCGGGGTCCTCGCCCGACCCGCCGGCGAACCAGATCGAGTTGAACCGGTTCTGCCCGGCCCGCTCGATGAAGACCATCGCCTTCTCACACGCCGCGCTGTCGTAGACGCGGAAGCCGGTCCCGACCGGGCCACCACTGCCGTCGCAGCCGGTGACGTCGCCGTCGAGACCGCCCTGGACCACGGCGAGGAACGCGGCGTCGGCGGCGGACACGGTCTGGCTCCGCAGATCGGTCGTGCCCAACAGGCAGATCGCCTCGATGCCGATGCGCTCCGCAGCGGGACGGAGGGTGTTGATCTGGGCGGCCGCGATGACGGCGCAGCCGCCGCTGCCGTGCCCGAGGAGGCCGACTTTGCCGAGGTCGAGCCGACCGAACAGCGCCGAGGTGGCATCGGCGTCGAGCGCCTGCAGCGTGGCGAACGTGCCGAGGATCATGTCGGCGCGCATATCGATCAGCTGCCCCAACGCAGTGGCGGCGTTGGTGTCCACCGACACCGAGATGATCCCGTGCCGGGCCAGCTCGTCCTGGAGGTAGGCGTAGCCGTCGAGGTTGGGGATGCTGCCCGTCGTGGACCAGCCCGGATGGTCGCCGTGGACGAGCACGACCACCGGCAGCCGGCCGGTGCCGGCCACCACGGTGGGGCTCGCCGGCTCGGCGGGGTGGACGATGCGCAGCCGGCGCTGGACGACGAAGCGCGTGGCGTCGGCGGGGTCGCGGGCGACGAGGCCCTGGGCCTCGGCCAGTGGCAGGTCGCCGCCCCAGAACAGCGCCAGCGCCTCGTAGGTCTCCACGCCGCCGTTGAGCACGACGGCCCGCACCATGTCGGTGCGCTCGATGGCCGCCGAGGCGGCGACGTCGGCGGGCACGACGGGTTGGTCGTCGTCGAAGCTGACGTCGACGGTCTCGTCCGGCGTCGTGGTGATGATGTGCGCGCTGGGCGCCTGGGCGGCCTCGTCGAGCGCGCTGTCCACCACGGGATCGGTCACCGGCGGCGCGGCGCCCGAGCCGGGGGCACCGGCCAGCCCGCCGAGCACCGAGTTGGCGAGATCCTGGGCCACACCCGGCGTGATGAGACCGTCGTTCTGGGCCTGCTGGATGCGGTCGAGCATCAGCCCGGCGTTGCGCCCGAGCTCCTGCTGCGTGGCCAGGCGCGCGGCCTGGTCGCCGAGGGCCGACGCCGCCGAGATCGAGGCCTGGAACGCCGCGCCGGCGTTGGCCTGGGTGCCGGCCAGGCCGGCCACGTCGCGGAACAGATCGGGCGTGGAGAGCAGGCCGAACGCCGGTGCCAGACCGGTGGGGTTGGGAATGGCCGGCGCGTTCTGGATCGAGACCAGCGGCGACGGCAGCGGCGTCGGCGTCAGATCCGGCTCGGCCACGGCTCGCGTCTCGGTCCCCACCGGGAGGATCTGGGGCAGCTCGAGCTGGCCGTCGGTGGTCCAGCGCCAGTACCGCGTGTCGTCGATGGTCTCGCAGGCGACGCAGGCTCCCGCCACCGCTTCGGCGTGCACGCCGCGGGTGGGGGTGCTGATGCGCAGCGGCGGCGACGGCGGCGTGGCGTAGGCGTCGAGCAGCGTCGAGCGCGGGCCGTCGCCGTTGGCGGCGGCGAGCGTGGGGTCGAGCCGCTGACCGGGCGCGAGCGGGAGCACGAGGCTGTTGCCGACGACGCCGACGAGCTCGTTGGCGCACACGCTGGCGATGCTGCGACCGCCCATGCCGGGCACGAGCACGGCGTCCAACAGCATGAACCGCCGCTGCGCGTCGAGGCTCGTCCAGATCACCTGGTGGTAGTGCTCGAGTCGGTCGTTGAGATGGGCCACGAGCCGGTCGGCAACCTCGATGTCGTTCTCGCGCGGGTTGCGCAGCTCGCGTTGGGTGAGCGGGGTGGCCACGACGACGGCGTCGCCCTCCTTGATGTCGTCGAGGATCCGATCGGCGCGGAACAGTAAGGCCGTCAGGTGCGGTGTGCGGTAGCGCATCCGGCCCGAGTGCACGATGACCCGGGCGTCGGGTGGCAGTGGCTCACCGTCGTACCACAGCTTGACGTGGGCGATGTCCTGCCTCGGCACCGGCGGGACGGCGCCGGCGGGGTTCACGCTGACGTACAGCGGCTGGCCCTCGGCGTAGCGGGACACGAGGGTGGCGTCGATCGGCACCTCGGTCTCGCCGCCGTCGGGAGTGACCAGGGCCAACCGCAGCCGCTGGACGAGCATCTCGGCGATGCGGGGGGCGACCTCCTCGCGGAAGACGCGATCCCGGTTGCGGGCGTTGAGGCTGTTCAGCTTGGCCGTGAACAGCTCGAGCGCGTCGATGTCGAGGAACGGCGCCAGCGGCGCCCACGTGTCGACCTGGAAGGCACCATCGGCTTCGTCGCGGGGCCGGGGCAGGAGGAAGCTGATCCGCAGCTCACCCTCGAGGCTCTCCGGGGCCTCCTCGGCGTATGCCGCTTCGGGGAAGTCCCATCCGACCCAATCGTCGGCGATGCGCTCGATGGCGTCGAAGCCCTCGCGGAGCCGGTCGTTGCGCAGCCGCGAGGTCAGCGTCTCCCGCCAGCGCAGCGCCTTGGCCCGGTCGAACACGGCGATCGGGAACGGGACGAAGAGGCACTCCCGGACGTCGGCCAGCTCGTGGGTGACGAGGAAGTGACGCAGCACCTCGAAGTACTCGATCGTGATGGCGTGACAGCGGTTGTAGTTGGCCACCACCTCGGTCTCGGCCCGGTAGCCCTCGCCTTGGCCGACGCTCTGCACGACCGAGGATCGCTCGGTCCTCATCGACGACGCGCGCTGGGAGATCCGGTCGCGCAGCTGTTGCATCGAGTCCGCCGAGAAGGCGCGGGCGGAGTCCTGCCATGCCGACGAGTTCGACCCGCTGCCGCCACCGGCCACGCCGGCGAAGATGCCGAAGCCGGTCCCGATGAACCCACCGCCGATGCCGCCCGCTGCCCCCCACGTGGTGTTGCGCGACCCTCCCGCCATCTCCTCGTCCACTCGTGAGCTGACCAGCTCGGTCACGTCACGGTCGTGGGTCAAGAGCGCGTCGAGCTGCTCCTCGGACTCGAGGCTCTCCTCGCGTGCCGATCGCGTGCGGCGGTCCCAGTCGACGACGGCCATCTGGCGCCGCTGGCCGGGAGCGAGCGGCAGCGAGTGGAGCAGCTTCCCCAGCGACACGCCGTCGGCCCGCCACACCTCCTTGTAGTGCAGGAGGTGGCCGTAGGCGAGGTCCTGCGCCAGGTAGATGGTGGGTGTGTAGTCCCAGTCGATGGGGTGGTCGGCGTCGAGCGGCCCGCGGCCGGGTGCGATCTGCAGGCCGGCGTCGATCAGCGTCGTGGTCGTAGTCACCTCCGACAGCCACGACGCCTGGGCGATCGCGGCGACGCTCGGCGGCGTGTCGGTGCGCACCAGCGAACGCGCCGACTGCACGTCCAGGGTCAACGCCGATGACCGGAACGTCACCGGGCGCGGCGCGCGTGAACCCGAGAGTCTGCGCGGCGATCGACACGCCGAGCAGATCCGCCATGAGGGCCGGTGGCACGGTCTCCCGCGGGTCGATGGCGAGGCCGCTGACGCTCGGCTGGGTGGTGCGCACCGCCAGGAAGTACGAGAACTCCTCGAGCACGCGGTTCGGCGTGGTGAGGTCGACGCACGCCCCGCCGAGGTCCTGGGCGAACGCCTCGGGGTTGGCGACGAGGTCCGCGGGATCGGGGCGCGAGGCGGGGCCGTGCCGCCCGGGCACTCGCAGTCGGCGGGACCCGACTCGATCTGGTCGAGGTCCACCGTGAGGAGCACGGTCAACGGCAGCCGGTGATCACCGTCGACGTGGATCGGCACCGGTGCACCACCGGCCACCCGACCATACGCCCGCGCCACCTGGTCGCTGATCCACGGCGCGGCGAACCAGCCCCCGACCTGGGTCTGGGAGACGATGAGTGGCCGCTCGGGCGGCGAGCGGTCGCCGTCGCCCGCTCGGGCAACCCCCCAGATGACCACGGCGAGACCGGCCGGCACGGCGCGACCAGCAGCTTCGATGACCTGACCGTTGATCCGACGACGGACCCCGAGGGCGGGATCGTCACTCGGCACCACCTCGACCCGGGGGACGGTGCGGATTGTGATCCGCAGCGGTCTCGCCAGCTGCTCGATCGAGTACTGCTTGCGGAAGACCTCGAGGCCCTGGGGGGCCGACACGACGACGGTCACCGCGGCGACCGCGTCGCCCGTCCCCTGCATCGGGATCTGGAAGACGCCGTCCGTCGTCAGTCGTGCCACCGCTCGCGCCGGAACCGTCAGCTGGTAGTCGTTGACCTCGAGGACCCACGTCGAGCGCGACGTCGACGGCGTAGCCGGCAACCGATCCAGCGGCATCACGCGAGCTGACGGTGCCGTGGGCGACGAGGGGGTTCACCACGGTGGCGACGGTACGGACGCCCCGCCGCCCCGTCATCGGTAGCGCTACCCAAACCGATGTCGCATCGCCGCCGCCACCAGCTGGGCGCGGGTCGACAGGTCGAGCTTGGCGTAGACCCGCCCGAGGTGCGACTCGACGGTGCGCCGTGAGACGTACAACCGCTCGCCGATCTCGGTGTTGGTGATGCCCTCACTCACGAGCTGGACGATCGTCGTCTCCGAGGGTGTGAGGCTGTCCCAACCGTGGGCCGCCCGAGCCGGTGTACGCCGCGGGCGCAGGGCCAGGCCACCCGTTCGCAGTTCGGAGCGCAGCCGCGTGTGCAGCTGCTCGGCGTCGAGCGCGTCGTATCCGGCGAACGCCTCCTTGGCCATTCGGCGGGCGTCGCTGTCGTCGCCGTAGCGCGCCGCCACGACGGCGGCGTCGTGGAGCGCCCTCGTCGCGCTGGGCAGGTGCCGGCAGTCGGCCAAGAGGTCCGCCGCCGCTGCGATGGCGTGGTGGTCGGCGCGGATCAGTCCGGTCGTCCAGCCGGCGATGCCCCGCGCCACCGGCGAGGCGGTGCGGGTGGTGAGCTCGCCCAAAGCGTCGGCGACGCGGTGAGCGATCGCCGTCCGGTCGGTCGCCAGCGCCAGCCGCACGGTGTCCGCTGCGCAGTTGAGCAGCAGCGTCGGCACACCGGCATCGAGGATGTGCTCGGCGATTCGCTCGAAGAGCGCGGCAGCCCGCTCGGTGCCACCGTCGGCCTCGGCGACGGTGGCGGCGGCGAACCCGAGCCACTCGCCACCGAGCGACCGGGTGCCCACGAGGCGGGAGCGGTCCAGCCACTCGTGTGCGGTCTCGCTTTGACCGCGGGCGGCGGCGATCATCGTGCCGACGCCGTAGGGCCAGCACACGCCCATGCCGAGGCCCACCTCGTCGGCCGCCAGCAGGCCGGCGTCCATCTCCGCCAACGCGTCGTCCCACTCGCCGCGGCGGAACAGCGCCAGACCCGTCGCGAACTGCAACAGCGGCGGCGTCCAGCGCGGCAACGGGCGGCGATGATCCTGCTCGCGCAGGACGGCGAGCGCGGCGTCGCCGTCGCCGGCGAAGTCGAGCGCCAGTGCCAACACGATCATCGGGCTGCCCGGGGTGGCGTTCCCGGTGTCGTCGTCGGTGACGGCGTCGAGGGCGGTTCGAGCGTCCACGACGGCGTCCTCGAACCGTCCGTCCGTCGCAGCCAGCCAGGCCCGAACGGTCGACACGGAGGCCACCCGGAACGGCGAGGCGGGCGTGGGTGATGCCGCCACCCAGTCCAGGACGTGGCGGGCCTCCTCCGGTCGCTCGCTCGACACCCACAGCAGGGCGAACTCGGCGGCGGCGTCCACGGCGTCGGGATCGTTCGGATCGAGCTCGGCGGCCAGAGCGGCGGCGTCGAGCTCCGCCGCCCGGTCGGCGACCTCCTCGACGCGACCGGCGAGGCTCATCGCGATGCCGCGCAGCCGCTGCTCCTCGATGAGGAGCCGGCCCGATCGACGTCGACGGCCGGCTTCGAGGACCGCCGGGATCTCTCCAGGGCGACCGGAGGCGAGGAGCGCCCAGCCGAGCTCGAGGGCCGTGGTGTCGAACCGTTCGTCCCGGGTGGGCAGGCCGTCGAGCCCGGCTCGCAGCAGGTCGGCGGCGGCCACCGGGTTGCGTCGCCGCATCGTGCGTCCGACCGTGACGAGCTGATCGACGTCGTGCGGATCGCTCCGGTCGCAGCCGGCCAGGAGACAGGTCGCGATCCGTTCGGGGTCCGCCCGGCGGCCGATCAGCACCTCGGCGGCGCGCCGCTGCAGCGTGCGCACGATCGACGGTGGCGTCGAGTCGAGCACGGCCCGCCGCAACAACTCGTGCCGGAAGGCCAGCGCCGAGCCCGTGTCGACCAGCACCGCCGCCGTGACGGCGGCGAGGGCGCTCGTCAGCACCTCGGTGAGCGGCCGATCGAGCATCGCCGCCAGCTCCTCGACGGTGAAGCCGCCGGGCAGCACGGCGGCGGCGCGCAGCATCAGCTCGCCGTCGGGCACCGCCAGCAGCGTGTGCCGCGCCAGCCGGTCGCTCAGGTCGTCGGGCATCTCAGCGGCGGCGTCGAGCTCGACCACGCCCGCATCGTTTGTGACGAGCCCGTCGACGACGAGTGCGGTCACGAACTCCACGGCGAGGAACGGGTTGCCGGCCGTCGTCGCCAGGGCGCGAGCCAGGTTCGGTCCCGGCCGGCCACCGAAGCGCCGCTCGACGAGCGCATCGAGCTGATCGTCGTCGAGCGGGCCGATCAGGAGATGCCTGCCGTCCGCGGCGGCTGCCTCCCCCAGCCGGCTCAGGCCCACGCTGGGAGGATGCGGCCGCGCCGTCGTGACGACCAGCATCCCCAAGACGGCCGCCCGTCGGGCCAGGGCGCGGATGGCGTCCAGGCTGGTGTCGTCGGCCCAGTGCACGTCGTCGGCGAGGATCGCGATCGGGCTCGCCGTGGTCAGGCGCTCTGCCTCGGCGACCGCGGCGCTGACGGCGTCGGGCTCGGCCCGCCAGCGGGCGTCGGGGAGCAGGGCGCGGATCAACGAGAGGTGACGCCGCCGGTCGGTCTCGTCGGCGCACGCTGCGCGCGCGGGGATCTCCCGACGTTGCAGCTCCTCGGTCGCCAGGTGCAGCAGGCTGCTCTTGCCGATGCCGGCCTGGCCGACAAGGTGCACGAACCCGCCGCGGCCCTGCACGACGGCATCGACGGCCTCGTACAGCACAGCGGTCTCCGCCGATCGCCCCACCAAGACCGGCCCCACGCGACCGGAGCGTACCGGCGGGTGGGTCACCCGCAATGCCCGGTGACGAGGTGAGCCACAAGCAGCGACACCACGCCGTCCGACCGTACGCACCGGGGCAACCGGCGTCATCGGTGCGTGCACGCAAACTGATGGCCGACCGAACCGGCCGTGCGCTGCATGCCCTCGTTACGTTCGGGAGTCTCGCCGAGCGACCGCGGCGAGTTCGGGAAATGGGCGAGCCGCACGGTTGCGAGCCGACGCAGGTCCGGCAACGCGTCCCGAGACACACGTCCCCCATCGCTCCTGATCACGCCGCCGACGACGTCACACGAGCCGTTCCTCCGACACCGGGTCGCTCCCGACGCGATATCCGCTTCCGCCGATGCCGCGCGGCCTCTTGAGCCCGACGGCGTCCTCGAAGCGCCGGTGGAGGACAGGCGTTCGTCACGATTCGGTGACCTGGCGACGCCCCAGACGCGATCGCGGCTGGAGCGGAAAAATGGCGCTCTACCCGAACGTGATGGTGCCGCTCCAGATCGACCTGGCCATAGGGCTGGACGGTACCTAGTTGTGGGATCGGTCAACCATCGGGCTCGATCTCAGGCGATGCTTCGCCCGGGGTGACGCGCAGGCTCGATTCGATCGGCTGGGCGTCGCGCGTGTTGGGTGACCGACGAGGCGGAGCTGGATGGGCGTGGTCAGTCGGTGTCGAGGTGTGCGTAGAGGCGCATGTCGTGCCAGCCGTCGGCGTGCCGGGCTGCCTGGCGGCGGATCCCTTCTTCGGTGAAGCCAGCAGCGAGTGCAACGCGTCGTGATGGCTGGTTGTGGACCGAGTGTTGGAGCTCGACACGCCGGAACCCGGCGCGGTGTGCCCAGGTCGTGGCGGCTCGTGCGGCGCGCACAGCGACGCCCTGTCGTCGCGCGGTGGGAAGCACCCAGTAGGAGATCTCACCCGTGCCGGCGGGCATGTCGGTGTGGATGGCGACTCTGCCCAGGACCTGATCGATGTGGGAGGCGATCGCCCAGGCCGTGCAGCGCTCGGTCTGCCATGCCTCGTCGGCCTCGTCGATCCATCGCTGGGCTTCGTCGAGGGTGTCGCAGGTCCGAGCATGCCACTGCTGGATGGCTGGATCGGAGAAGGCGGTGAGCACGGCGGGCGCGTCGCCGCGCGCCCAAGGCCGCAGTGCCAACTCAGCGTCGATCGCGACGCAGGGACGGGGGTGGCGGGTCAGGGTGCCGGCCGGGAAGACGACGGTGGACGGCTGTCGCGTCACGGCTACAGCGTTGCAGCCCGACCCGGCAGCTCGAGGGTTAGGAGCCGCCCTCGCTGGTCGTCCAAGGCGCCGGTCTCGACAAGCCCGGCCCGTCGGGCAACGGCCAACGATCGTGAATTGGTGGATCGGATCGTTGCGGTGACCCGCTGCGACGCGCCGACCGCAATTCGACTGCTGCCCGCGCCGCCTCGCTCCCAAGGCCGCGTCCCCAGTCGGCCCGCACGACGTAACGGAGCTCGACCTCGCCCGGGGCGGCCGGGAAGAACTCACACAAAGCGATGAGCTCGCTGGTCGTGCGCAGTTCGACCGCCACATTCTGACGCCGAACCTGGACTGCTGGTCGAGTCGACGACCGATCCCGGCCCGAGTGGCGTCGGAGGTCGGCTGGCCGAACGACACATCGTCGGTGGTCATCGGATCACCGAGCATGCCGTGTTGACCCACTGCTCGGGAGCGATGCGCGTCCACGGTCCGAAGAGCCGACGACCCCTGTCCACATCACCACCACGTCGACGACCCGTGGCGCGGGCGAGACGGACGCTCGGGGCACGCGACTCCCGACGGAAGCGGGCGCGCGACACACGCCCAGACCGCACGCAACGTTGCGAGGCGGCCAGACGGCGGCATCGACCGGTCGCCAGGAATGGTTCGTGACCCGAGGAGCCGGTGTGCACCCGCACCATGTCCGAGATCACCGACGGCGAGGCCATGACGCTGCTCGCCGAGCGGACCAGGCGGCACCGGCAGCCGCAGCGGCGGTGCGTCGAAGGGCACGATCGCTCGGGAGGGCCAGATTCGAACGAGCTCGGGCGCCGGGTTCGGCGCCAACTCGCAGTTCGTCCTGTATTCAACCGGGAATCCGGCGCAGCCCCCGACTCAGCCCTGCGAGTCGGTCGAACTCCTCAGTGGCCGGCGACCGCGGCGACAGCGGCGTCGATCGTCGGGCGGACGTCGTCATCGTCGGGGTTCGGGATCACCACGAGGCGGTCGACGCCAAGCTCGGCGAACGCGGAGGCGTTCTGCGATGTGAGCCGACCCCGGGGCGTCACGGTGATCTCCAGCTCGCCGAGCTCGCTCGGGCGTTCGACCTCGCCACCAGCGCGCCGCAGTCCCTCAAGGCACTCGGCCGTCGCCTGCGGGGTCATCGCGAACCCGTACCAACCGTGGCCGCGGCGCACCGCTCGACGGTAGGCGGCCGGTGAGTGCCCACCGATCACGACCGGGACCGGCCGCTGCACCGGTCGTGGGTGAGCGTCGACACCGGCGAAGTCGACGAAGCGACCGTGGTGCTCGGGATGCTCGTCGTAGAACAGCCGGTCCATGACGTCGAGGTACTCGTCGGTGACCGCGCCACGGTGCTCGAAATCAGCGCCGATCGCCCGGAACTCGGGCTCGAGGTAGCCGACCCCGACACCGAGCGTGAAGCGTCCACCGGAGACGACGTCCAAGCTGGCGATCTGCTTGGCCAGCACCACCGGGTTGCGTTGCGGCAAGATGACGATGCCCGTGGCCAATCGGATCGTCGTCGTCAACGCCGCCACGTACGTCAGCCCGACGAACGGATCCAACGCCGGGGCCTGCGGCGCCATCGGCGACGGCGGAACCTGCGGGTCGGGAAGAATCACGTGCTCGCCCGCCCAGAGCGACTCAAAGCCGGCCGCCTCGGCGGCGCGAGCCGCCACCGCCATCGCGTCGGGACGCGACTGCGCCCCCATGTTGATGTTGAAAAGTCCGAGCTTCATCACGCCACGCATCTTGGCGCAACGCCTCGTCATCTACCTGGCCAACGGATCCCGCCCAGCTCGTAGCGCCCCCCGCCGACCTTGGATCGGCTGAACGACGTCCGATCAACGATGTCCGACGGGGACATCGCTGAGCTGCCGCGTGGGCGATCATCGGCAGTTCAGGGCTGGGCCTACGTCGCAGCGCCGTGCCACGACCACCAGGCCGACTCACATGCCCGATGTCGTCGCGAGTGAGCGGATGGGTCTCATCGTTGTCGACGTTGTGTGGGGCTTGTGCACGGCGGTCGGGAGTGTTCTCGTTGTCGCGGGGCGGGCTGCGCGGTCGAGCGGCCCTGGTGGCGGGTTTGACACACACCTGCGCATGGTGGGCAGTGTCGTTGGCGCTCGCCCTGCGGTGCCTCGGAGCCGTGTTGGTGCACGGGACTCGACGTCGAGTCGACCTCTGATCCCTGACACCCTGGGCGGTGTCAGCGTGGCCGGTCGCCGATCACGGTGGCGCGCATCATCCGTCGGACGGCGGGGAAGTAGTCCTGGATCGCGTAGTGCTGGGTGGAGCGGTTGTCCCAGATGACGAGCGTGTCGGGCTCCCAGTGCAGGCGCATCTGATACTCGGGGATCGTCGCTTGGCGCAGCAGGTGGCGCAGCAGATCCATCTCGGCCACCTTGAAGTCGACGCCGACGCGCGGCTCGAACGCGGTCGGCGTAGTTGGCCAGGTGAGTGGTGAACGCCTCGTTGACGTAGAGGATCGGCTCGCCGCTTTCGGGGTGGGTGCGCACGACGGGGTGGACCACCGGCGCGAACATGGCACGGGTGGCGGCGCGCTCGTCGGACGTCATGCGCGGGCCGAACGCGGGCATCAGGTCGTGGACCGCCTCGAGCGCGGCGAGCTGCGCCTGCAACGAGTCGGGCAGGTTCTCGTACGCCAGCGCCATGTTCACCCAGATCGTGTCGCCGCCGGCGGGCGGGCACTCGACGCAGCGCAGCAGCGAGGCCATTGACGGGGTCTGACGCCAGGAGACGTCGCTGTGGAAGATGTTCTCGCTCGCCTTGGTGGCGGCGGTGCCGCCGAGCAGCACGAGCTCGGGGTGGTCGGGGTGGTGCGGGAAGACGGGGTGTACTTCGAGCTCTCCGAACCGGCGGGCGAGGGCGACGTGCGCGGCCGGGGTGATGTCCTGGTCGCGGAACACGAGCACCTTGTGGCGTACCAGCGCCTGGCGCAGCGCGGCGACGGTGGCGTCGTCGAGGTCGTCGCCGAGGTCGATGGAGCCGACCTCGGCGCCGATGTTCGGGGAGATCGGCGTCAGGTCGAGCGCCGTTTGGGAGACACGGGCATCGGCGGGCGGGAGGTCGAGGGCGGTGGGCATGGCAGCTCCTGGGTCGTGGAAGATCGGCGTTCATCATCCGCGCCCACGTATCATGTGTCCAGTGCATTGTCAGCATCACTCCCATGCACCCTGGTTATGAGGACGGCCGACGTGGACTTGCACCGATTGCGTCACCTGATCGCCGTCGCCGAGCACGGCAACTTCGGCCGAGCCGCGGCCGCGTCCTACATCACCCAGCCGGCCCTGTCGCGCAGCATCCAGGCGCTGGAGGCCGAGGTCGGCGCCGCCTTGTTCGACCGGCGCACCACCGGCGTCGAGCCGACCGACATGGGACGGCTGCTGCTGCGCCACGCCCGCGCCCTCGACGCCGGGGCACGCGACCTCGAGCGGGAGATCCGCCTGACCAAAGACCTGGAGCTCGGCGAGCTGCACATCGGCGTCGGCCCGTGGGGTGGAGCGGCGCTCGTCGCCCCGGTGATCGGGCGGCTACACGCCCAGCACCCCCGGCTACGGTTACGCGTCGTCGTCGCCCCGTGGCGCGAACTGCCCACACG
The DNA here is from genome assembly GCA_963794805.1 of uncultured Acidimicrobiales bacterium. Lineage (GTDB taxonomy): Bacteria > Actinomycetota > Acidimicrobiia > Acidimicrobiales > Ilumatobacteraceae > JAODBQ01. The sequence goes on along the minus strand of CAWCFL010000016.1, from coordinate 742,318 downwards.
GCTACGCGACCGCGAGGTCGACATCGTCGTCGGCGCCCTCGGCGAGCTCGAACCGCTCGCCGAGTTCGCCACCGTCGCCTTCTCCGAGCACCCGATGATCGTGGTCGGACGCGCCGGCCATCCACTCGTCAACGTCGGCGACGTCACCGCCGCCGACGTCCTCACCTACCCGCTCGTCGGCCCGGGGATGGACTCCGACGCGGCCAGCGTGCTCATCGGGCTCGCCTGTGCCGCCGACGACGCACCGGTGACGACGCCGACGGCCACCGAGCTGCTCACCGTCGAGTGCGACAGCTCCGACGTCCTCAAACGGCTGCTCGTCGAATCGGACGCCCTGACCTTCATGCCGCAGTTCCTCGTCGACGACGAACTGCACGACGGTCGCCTAGCCGTCGTCGACGGCGTCGACCTCGGCCTGCGCGTCCGCTTCGGTGCCGCGTGGGTCGACGGCCGCACCCTCGGCGGTCCCGGAGACACGTTCGTCGACCTCCTGCGGACCCACGACCAAGCCACCGCCGGCCTCGCTGAATGACCACGCGACGAAGCCCTCGCTGATCCCGAAGAGCGCCAACGGCACGCACCACCCGCACAGAACACCGAGCGCCGAAGTCGTCACGCCGCGCCCCGATCCGGCGCTGGTGTCGGCCGGCAGCTCCTCCGCCGGCTGCCGCGCCGACGTCGTACAAGCGGCCGTCTGGGCCGCTCCGTACCGCCCGGACCGTCAGCGATCCTGGGCGAAATTGTCGGTCTGCCCGAAGCTGGTCGTCCCGCTCCACATAGACCTCGCCGCCAGCCGGATGACGGTGCCCCTCGTCGATCAGCCACCGTTGCGGCAACTGCTACACCGCTCGAATGGATGATCTACCTGGTGCTCGGAGCTGCCGTTGGGCGCCGCCACGACCGTCGCTCGACGTCGGTATATCCGTTGGTTGGCATCCGCTACCGACAGTTCCAGGATGCTCAGATCGTTCGCCGACCACACGTTTCCGGACGCGCAATATCGGGCACCATCGATCGATCCGAAGCGCATGCGTGATCGGGAATTTGTGGATTGTGAGTATGGCTGAGCCGGTCCTTGGTGATCGGCGAGGGTTGGTGTCGGTGACGACGGCGTGACCCATTTGCGGATTTGCTCGGCCGGTGACGGGCGATGCACTGGAGGTGATATGTCCGTCGTTGTTGCCGATGCCGGCCTGGCCTGCTGCTGTCCTGATCAGAAGCCTGTCCACCTTGCGGTGTGACTCATCACAGTCCTGGCGTAGCGGTTCCTCCCAGGCCGGCACCGGCCGAAACACTCACACGGAGGTTCCACCGTCATGCTTGCAGAACTCGTCGATCATGTGGTCGGCGTCGATCCCGACCAGGATTGGATCACCCTCGCCGTGCTCGAGGCGCGTAGCGCCGGCGTGATTGCGGAGGGCCGATTCTCGGCGACCAAAGACGGCTACGACGATGCGACCGCGTTCGTCGACGCCCACAGCGTGGCCGGCGAACGGGCCTGGGTCATCGAAGGGTCGGCTGGCTTCGGGCGCGGCCTCGCCGTCGCGCTGGAACGACACGGCGAGTGGGTCATCGAGTTCGACCGGCCGACACGCAAGACCAAAGACGGGGCGAAGTCCGACGCTCTCGACGCAGTGCGCTGCGAGATGCTCGGCCGCAAGCGGCTCAGCATCCCTCGAGCTCACGACGGTGTCCGTGAAGCGATCCGTGTCCATGCTGTGACCAGGGCCGCAGCCGTGCGTGCGCGCACCGGCGCAGTCAACGAACTGAAGGCAATGATCGTCACCGCCGACGAGACGCTGCGCGCCCAACTGCGTGAACTGCGCACCACCGGTCAGGTCGCCGCATGCGCAACGTTCCGCGACCGCCGGTGCGCTCCGGTTCACGAGCGCGCCACGCGCAACGCGATGCGTTGTCTCGCCCGACGGATCCAGCTCCTCGAGTCCGAGATCGACGATCATGACCGGGCTCTCAAGGAGTTGCTCGACCAGGCGGCGCCGCAGCTCGTCGCCGAGCGCGGCATCGGTTACGTCACTGCCGCCGACATCTACATCGCCTGGTCAGACCCTGGCCGCTGTCACAGCGAAGCCGCGTTCGCCCGACTCGCCGGCACAGCACCAGTGCCCGCAACCTCCGGCCAGAACCAGACCCGCCATCGGCTCAACCGAGGCGGTGACCGGCAACTCAACTGGGCCCTGTACATGGTCGCCGTGACCAAGCGGCGATGCGACCCAACGACCAAGGCCTACATCGCCCGGCGCGTCGCCGAGGGCAAGACCGAGCGAGAAGCCATCCGATGCGTCAAGCGCTTCCTCGCCCGCCGCGTCTGGCGACTCCTCGAACACCCACCGATCCGCACTTGACAGACATAGAAGCATCGCCTCGGCGGCCTTCGACAGCGCGGTATCCCACGCGGAAGTCGGGCATCGCGTCGAGACCGACCGGGCGTGGCCTACCGGCGCTTCTAGGATCGTCTCGCCGGCTCGTGGGTGAGTGGTGTCCGACGCGTCAGTCGGTCATCGCGTCATCGAATGACGGAGTCGCGGACTTCGGCACCCGGCGACCGGTTCATGGCGGCGATCCCGCGACCCGGCAGCGTCGGGCCAGCACAGCCGGTCGAAGACCTTCGGGCGGCGGATGACCCCGGCCGACGCCACGGGGCGGTCGTGACTGCCGTGCCCTCTGTGTGTCGTCGACCCGACGACCCGTCGTCGTGATGGTCCCGCCCGGTCAGGCTGTGTCTCGTCGAGCCGTAACCTGTCGCACCGTCTCGTGGAGCGTCCTGGTGCGCCCGGTGGCGTCTGCGGGCGGTGTGGGAGACTGCTGGCGTCGAGGCGTCGAGGCGTCCAGGCGTCGAAGGGGGAGGGCGATGGGCGGTACCGGTTCGGTCGACTACGTCGTTCAGCCGCGACCATGGGAGCCGGGCGAGGTGTTCGGCAGCTGGGCCGCCGAGCGCGAGGCGGAGGGCTGGGCCGGGGTGGGCGTCGGCGACCACTGGTTCCTCGAAGGGTCCGGTGGCTGCGCCAATGCGTTCGTCCAACTCGGCCACGCCGCGGCGTCGACCAGGTCGATCGGGCTGTCCACCTCCTTCGCCAACAACCTGTTTCGCTCCCCGGTCGAGCTGGCCCAGGCAGCGCTGACGATCCAGCTGTTGTCGCACGGCCGTTTCGAACTCGGCATCGGCGCCGGCTGGTCCGCCGACGAGCTCACCGGCGCCGGACTGGCGTTCCCCGACCCCGCGGTGCGGGTCCGACGCCTTCGTGAAGCCGTCCGTGTCGTGCGCGACTTGCTGCACGGGGCTTGCCGCTTCGCCGGCGAGTTCTACGACGTCGATCTGCCCGCCGTCGGCCCACCGGTGAGTGTGCCGCCACCGATCAGCGCCTCCCTGGGCGGGCCCGTGATGATGCGCACCATTGGCCCACTCGTCGATCGCATCGAGCTGTACACAATGGGTGCCGCCTTCGGCCATGGCTTCGCCGGAGCATCACGGGCCGACCTTCAACGGCTCATCGACGTCGCCCGGGAGGCCAACCCGGCCGCACCCATCACGCTGGCCCTCGTCGTCGCGCCCGGCACGGGCCCTGCCGTCGACTATTTCCGGTCGCTCTACGAGGCATCCTGCTTCGACGGCTTGGCTGGGCGCGCTGACCGAGTCGCCGACGCGATCCAAGCCTTCAGCGACCTCGACATCGACCGGATCAATGTCATGCCACCCATCGGCGGTGTTGCAGAACTCGCCGCCCACCTCCTCGAGCCCAACCACTGACATCAACACGCCACCAACCTGCAGCGGAACGAGGCGAGCCCTCGCGGAACGACCCGTGCCTCGGGAAACCGGCCGGGGGACAGTGCGTAATCGGCATGTCCTGGAGCGCCGGCTCCCGATCGAGGTTGCTCGCGCCGGGACCTAGTGTTCGCCCGGTGCCTGCGTACATCGTCGCTCACACCACGATTCGAGATCTGGACGGGTACCTCGCCTCCGAGTACCCGATCGTGCTTCAGCAGTTGTTCGAGAGTAACCGGTGCAACCCGATTGGCGTCGGTCTTCATGAGCTCCTTGAAGGTACCGAACGGGCCCCGTGACCGTTATCGACCAGTTCCCCGACGTCGAGACCGCACGCGCCTTCTGGAATGACCCCGAGTACCAACGGATCATCCCGATCCGCCAGCAGTATTCCGACGCGCACGTGGTGCTGCTCGACGGGGCGGCGCCCGGTTACCCCGGACGTTGCCTCGGCGTCGCCGCGTCCTCGACCGCCGGCTCGCCCTGCGTTCGGCTGGCCGACAGCCGTTGGAACGGTTGCTAGGTTCTCGGCGTACGGCCGATGCTGCGTGAGTCGCATGCGGACGGCCGACGAGGCGAGGGGACGAGATGTTGGTGATGATGCGGTACCGATTTGCCGGCGGCGCGGCTGGGCGGCAGGCGTACGAACGCTTCTCGAAGTGGACTCCGTCGGAGGGCTTCGAGATCAAAGCTGGCTGGACCTCAGCCAGCAACGACGGCGGATTCTTGCTGCTCGACGTCGCCGACGTTGCGGTGCTGCTTGAGTTCTCGGCGAAGTTCAAGGATTTGAACGATGAGCTCGACATCACTCCGGTGGTCGAGCTTGGCGAGGGCGTCGGGGTCGCGATGGGGGCCTACGCCTGGGTCGACTCGCTGACCTGACGAGCGCGGCCCACGCGCCGAGGTATCCGATAACGCTTCCGGTAACGGTCGGCCTCAGTGCCCGGTATCGCCGGATCCACGGCGCTCGCGCGGGCTGCAGCGTTGGTGATCGTCGTCTCAGAGGTCGTTGATGTCGCTGTTTCGCGAGTCGCAGGAGGACGTCGGCGTGGCACGGCTGATCGAGAGGACACCCAGGCAAGGTCATGACCGGCGAGCTCTCGGCGGATGTCATCGATCGCGAACGCCAGCGTCAGGTCGCGGCCGACGACGGCCCGCTCGAACGCGGCGACGGCCTCGGCACGTGTGCGGTCGGCGTCGATGCGTGACGGGTTCCCCCACCGCGACGGGCGGGCCACCACGACCGCACCGGCGGTTTGCGCCAACCCGAACGGCGGCTGAGCTGCACCCGTCGAGCCACGGGGCACACTGAACGCTGGCTATCGACCGCCCGCAGCCGTGTACTGCTCGATGATTGCCTGCGGGATCCGCCCGCGATGGCACGGCCACCTGGTTGGCCGCCGCCCACTCGCGCAGGGCGGCGAGGTCGTAACCGCGACTCGCTGTCGCCTTCCTTGCCGCCTCGGCGGCCTTGGTCGTCGACTTCGTTGGCCGCTCGGTGGCGACTGGGACGCTGCGGCGTCTTGCCAGTGCGCCGGTGGCGTTTCCGGTGGTGCGCTTTGGCTGTCGGCGCGGTTGGGTGACCCGGGCGGGCGCTTCGATCGGGGCCACGCCGTCGCCGCCGTGGCGGATCGCGGGCGGCTCCTGCGGTGCCGCACGGGTCGCTCCCGTTGCGTGGAACAGCCGCTCGATCTCGGCGATGTGCAGGTCCACGAGGTGCCACAGGTCCGGTACCAGGTCCCGGTCGGAGATCAGCCCGAAATCCATCCGATCCCCATAGCTGTGCACGGTGATGTTGAGGCCGATCCCGTCGGAGACGGTCGACACCGGGATGTACGCGTCGAGCCGGGCACCGGCGAAGTACAGCGGATGTCGTGGGCCGGGCACGTTCGAGATCACCACGTTGACGGGCGGGTTGACGCGGTCGGCAAGGCGGAGCCGCGAGACGAGACGTATCGCGGAGGCGGCGACGATCGGAGAGGAGTAGTCGGAGACCTGCCCGAGCGCGTCTGCCGGGATCAGATCGAACTGCGCCTTGGCCGCGTCCATCGCCGTGCGGCACAAGGCGACCCGCTCGACCGGGTCGGCGCAGTTCGTCGGCAGGTCGGCAACGATCGCAGAGACGCGGTTCGTCCAGGGATCTGCTTCTTTGCCGGTCCGGATCGACACCGGGACCATCGCCCGTAGCGGGTTGGCCGGCAACGCATCGTGCTCGATCAGGTACTCGCGCAATGCCCCGGCACAGACGGCCATCACCACGTCGTTGAGCGTGCCACCGGTCGCGTCCTTGAGCCGCTTGAGGTCCTCCAGCGACGTCGAGCGCATCGCGAACCGTCGGTGCGGGCTGACCGATCGGTTCCACGGCGTGGCCGGCGCCGCAGTGACGGGGACCCGCACTGTCGAACCGGCGTCAGCCGCTGGGGTGCCCCGGCTGCCGATCGAACCGAGCGTGTCGCGGGCCTGCCGGGCCAAACCGCCCACACTGTTCAAACCTGCGGCATCCGCCGCGTCACGGATGATCCCGAGCGACAGGCGTGCCCCGCGCAACGGGTTCAACGCCAGGTTGACCAGCGCCCGACGCATCATCTCAGCGCGTGCCGGCGGCTGCTCTCCGAACCACTCGACATCCTCCAGTGACGGAACGGCATCGCGCGCCTCGTCGGTGAACATCTTCAGCATGATCACGCCCGAAGCACCGTCGATCGTCGCATGGTGGGTCTTTTGCAGCAACGCCCACCGCCCGTCCACGAGACCTTCGATGACGTACGCCTCCCACAGCGGACGCGACCGGTCCATCCGTCGACCGACGATGCGCGCGACCTGCTCGGCCAGCTGATCGTCGGCCCCCGGCGGAGCCAGCCCGATGTGACGCACGTGGTAGTCGAGATCGAAGTCCGCGTCCTCGACCCAGTAGGGGCGATCCAAACCCAGCGGCACCTCCACCACCTTGCGACGCAACGGTTCGAGATGACCGACCATCACCCTGAACCGCTCGCGCACCGCGGTGAACGGATCGAAGTCGCCGGGCGGCCGTTCGTAGATGCTCAGACCGTTCACATGCCCGTACGTGTTGGCGGTCTCCATCAGCAAGAAGCTGACGTCAGCCCCCGTCAGTTGCTTCACCACAAATCCCCCGATCCATCTCCTCCCGACAGCATGCCCCACGCCGAGCGGCCCGACGAAGAAGCCCGATGGACAAGGACGGTCGCGGCGGGTCGTGCGCGTCGCCCCCCCGACCCAACCAGCTCCGTCGCTCGGAGTTCGATCTGACGACGACCGGGCGACTACCGCACCCGGGCGGCCTCGGCGACTGCGACAGCATCCGGACGAACGAACGGCTCCCATCGTCGCCTACGGCCCCGGGGGACCGCCGTTGTCTCGTCGATCGCGATGGCGTCACCCGATGGGGCAGAACGGCTGAACGTCCAGCTCGACGATGCCGTTCGTTCGACCCGCCTGGTCGCGCCGGACAGCCGGGCTCGTCATTGGACTCTGCGATGCAGCAGCAATCGGGCTTCGACGACGCCACAGCACGATTGAGAGAACGCGATTTGCGGACAGCCTCAACAGGGGGATGACGGTTGCGGCGAATCGGTTCTCGACGACGAGAGCGTCGAGCGGTGGCGAGCTGCGATTGTTCCGGTGCACACGACCCAAGCCGGGGAGGGGATCGACACGATCATCGCCGTGCCCGACTGCCCGACTGCCCGACTGCCCGCGTCAGCGGCGAACCGAGCGGGCCCGGTAGGTGGCGGTGAGGACACGCCGTGCATCGGTTGCGCCGATGGCCCAGGCCACGAGCGCCGGCTGGAAGAGCAGTCGCACGAACCGCTTCGCGTCACTGTCGAGACCGAATGCGTTGCGGTGGCCGGTGAATTGGGCGATGTTGCCGGGGAAGACCGCGACGAAGAACGTCGCCGCCACGGCACCGACGAGTGCGCGACGCGGCTGAGTCCAGGTGGCCAGTAGCGCGCCGCCCAGGGCGATCTCGACGACCCCCGAGGCGAGGACGACGAAGTCGGTGTTCAGCGGCACCCAGGTCGGCACCTGTGCCCGGAAGTCATTGCGCGCGAAGGTCAGATGGCTGACACCAGCGAATGCCAGCACGGAGCCGAGCGCGACCTGACCGGCGATGCGCACCTTTGAACCCGTGCGCTCCCGCATCCGCAGCACCGTACGTGCTCGCCCGGCCCCTTGCGGGTGCAGGTCGACACCTCTCCGCGACGGCTGCCTTCGCCGCGCCATCAGCGCCGGTGATGCGCTCCAACCTCGAGTTCAGCGCGACCTCGGGACCGTCGGTGTTCGACAACCCTCGTGCCACTGGGGCGACGCCGGGCAAGCTGGACCGGTGGACGGTGGTGGTGTTCAACGAGCACCCGACGAAAACATCGCATCGCACCGGGATCTGCCTGCGACCCCACGGTCCGAAATTCCGGCAGACCCATAGGGCCAAGTTCTCATCGTCTCCGCAGGGGGCACGCGTCCTGGTCGGCGTCGAGCGAGGCCACGTCAGCGGGGGCGAGGCACAACGTTGAGCCCCGTTCTCCGATGTGGCCATCTCGCTGGCGGCCACGTACCAGTCAAGCCCATCCGCATCGACTACGACACAAGCCTCGAGGACGTGATCATTGAAGTGGCGGCGCGCTTGACCCGATCGCACACATGGTCGACGGTCAGGCTCCAGCCGGCACGAAGCCGCTGGGTTGCTCCCACCTCTAGCGCCCTACTGCCGATCGGGTCCCCGTGCCGAGCCTGAGCTACGAGGCGGGCACCCCGGCACCACGCTGCGATTGCGACGCGATCGTCGCCGATCGACAGTTAGCCCGCGCGCCCGACGCCGCGAAACCGAACGCTTGCGCGCGCGTTCTCGAACGTCGGCCTACGAATATCTCGAGCACGTGTAAGCGAAGCTCGGCGTGCGCAGCGGGGGCGCGGCCGCGATGTTCGCGTTGCGCCTGGGCTGAATCACCTGGGGCGAGGTTGTCGAGTGACGTCAACAAAATAGGGCGCGCGCCCGATGCGGCGGCCCGCGGCGCGGCCGTACAACGGGACCATGACCACTTCACCGGGACCGGCAGCCGCAACGGAGACGTCGAGGGCTACAAGTTGGTCGGTCGGCGGACTCCTGCTGGAGGCCGTCGCCGCCCGCGACTTCACCCGGATGGTCGACTGTTTCGAACCAGCGGCCACCATGCGCGCGCTGCTTCCGTCCGGACTGTTCGAGTGCGAGGGTGCGGCGCAGGTCGTCGACAAGATGCAGAGCTGGTTCGGGGCCGCCGAGGAGTTCGCGGTTGTCGACGGCACCGTGGGCGAGGTCGGCGGGCGTGTCCATGTCGCCTGGCGGCTCCGGCTGCGCCCGACCCCACGGGGCGATGCCACCTGGCACGTCATCGAGCAGCAGGCCTACCTGCGAACCAGTGAGCGCATCGACGCCATCGACCTGTTGTGTTCCGGGTTCCAGCCTGACGAGCGCGCCTGACGCGTCCAGTCCCTGCAAGGCGTGACAACGAAGACACGGTTCTAACCACAAACACAAGGAGCTTCCTGTGGCAACAGATGACAAGGTCGTGATCGGCCAAACCCACGGATCGGACGATCCCGAAGCAGTGTTGATCGGCTACCTCCTCGGGGTCGAAGCCCTACGTGCCGGCAAAGCGGCGCTCATGTGGCTCACGAAGGAGGGGATCTACCTGGCGACCGACGGCTACTCCGATGCCCTGACGGTGGCCGACGCGCCGTCGATCAAAGAACTCCACGCCGAGTACGTCGACAAGGGCGGCCGCTTCTTCGCCTGCCCGGTGTGCGTCAAGACACACAAGCTCGAATCGGCCGCGTGGGTGAAGGGTGCCGAGGTCAAGGGCGCGCCCTCGCTGTACGAGTTCACGCAGGGTGGCGCGCTCGTCTTCAACTACTGACCGAGCCTCGATCGACGAAGGAGACAGCGGTGTTGGATCTCGCATCGACGGTGCGCGACTTGCCGGCCGGGCGTGGTCATCCACCCTGGCCAGGTCACGAATACGTCAAAGGCTGGGGCGTGTTCGGGCTGCCGTTCGACTCCGGACACGTGCTGGCGCTGCGGGTCTTTCCCGAGAACGACTTCTCTCCGTACACGACCGTCTGGCACCGGGATCCTGAAGGTAGCTGGTCCATCCATGTGGACGGACCACGGTTCGACACCGCCTGCCCCCGCTACTACGGCTCGGCCTGCACACACGTCGACCACGCGCACATCGACATCGACTGGATGGGTCCAGCGTCATTGCGGGTCACGATGGACACGCCCGCGCTCGAGTGGACCATCGCCGCGCGACAGACGGCGATGCTTCGTGTGCTCAATGCCGCCGGGCCTCGGCTTCCGCTGTGGACGTGGCGGGCCACTGGTCTGGTGCGGGCCCGCGAGCTGCTGGCGCGAAGACTGCTCGGTCTGGGTGACATCCGCATGTCGCCGACGATGCCCAGCGGCCATGTCGGGATCCTCATGCCCGCCCGCATGTACGTGATCGACGAGTCCACCGCGGTCCTCGACGGCAAGGCTCTCGGTCGACCGGCGCGCGTCAGCCCCAACCCACGGATCGGCGGCGTTGCGCTGCCGGCTCGTGGGGTGCTCACGATCGGCGGCGCAGTGTGGGAGATCCTCGACCACAACGAGTACGAGCGAACCCGAGCCGAGACCGCCCTATAACGAGAACAGCTCAGATCGGGACTCCGCACCAGCCGCTTCAACCACGACTGGCTCATCGGACTCGGCACCCATCGGCTCACCGGAACTGTGCGGCGCTGGGCGACTCATGTCTGATGATGAACGATGTCGGAGAGTCGTGTGCGGGAGGACCGCACGCACGGGTCGATCGGCGCTGGCGGCCGCGACGGCAACAACGAGACCGGCGAGAAAACCTCGGGCCAGCGCCGGGTACCGTCGACACCTTCGCCACGCCAGCGGCCTGCCGAGACGTGGAGCCCGTCAGCCTCGAGGCATGAGCGCCTCCACGAGCTCGGCGGCTTCGGCCAGCTCGTCCGCGTGTCGGCCGATGCCGGATCACGATCCGCCGGAGGGCCGGAGCCGTACGGAATGCTGCGGCGTGGGTTCGTGTTCGGTCCATGGCGTTCCGATCCAGCGAGCGGAGTGAACGACCTCAGTTTCGCTCCGAGTCTTGGAAACGGCTCAGAGCCTTCCTGGGAAGGCGCGGGCGCGCGAGCCGCGTTCGGGCCGCCGCGTATTCAGCCCGTCGGTTGGGCGCCGCAGCGCCGATCGTGGTGGCCACTCATCGATTGCGTTCTGCCGGTGCACGTCGACACCAGTTCAGGAGTGTGTTCGGGTGCGCTCTTACTCGGAACTCACCGGAAGTGCACATCGCTCTGATCAGCCGGCGCGGAGATGTCTGCACCGGTCGCCCGCCGCGCGGGTGAGCGCATACCAGTCAGTGGTGGTCACGACGGGTGTCGAGCTGTGTCCGAGGCGTGATCGCTGGAACAGGGGGACATCATGGCGAGGACAGGTTGGGGAACGACGGCTGCGCTGGGCTTGACGGCGTGCATCACGTTGGTCGCGTGTGGGAGCAACAGCGCGGGCACGTCTGGAACGGCTGCCACGTCGGCCGGTTCGTCAACGACGCGGGTGTCGGCGGCAGGATCCACTTCGCCGACGAACACCGGCGCCGGTGGAACAGTGACGTCGGGGGCGACGGGCACTGCCGCGACGTCGGGTGTTGGCTTGATCGACGGCAAGTACGTGGGCACAGCTGGATTCACGCTCGATCCGAAGGATTGCCCGGCGGATTGGAACCCGAACCAGGGGATCACCGCGTCCGACATCAACCTGTTCATCAGTTTGCCGACCTCTGGCCCGCTAGCCGGTTTCGGGTTGCTCGCCGATGGTGCCAAGTCGTACTTCAAGTACATCAACGACAACGGCGGCATCGACGGTCGGGCGATCAACCTCGACGTCAAAGACGATGGTTATCAGCCCGATCAAACCAAGACCAACGTCGACGAGGCACTCGGTGCGAACAAATACGCCGCCCTGTTCGGCGTCTTGGGCACGCCGAACAACCTTGCCGTCTGGGACGAGACGAACGACGAGTGCATGCCGCAACTGCTCAACGGGACCGGGGCAGCGCAATGGGGCGACGTGCAGGGTCACCCGTGGACGACCGGAATGCAGCTCGATTACTTCACCGAGGCGAGCCTGTGGGCGAAGTGGCTGGCCACCGAGCATCCTGAGCTGAAGACGGTGGCTGAGATCACCTACAACAACGACTTCGGGCAGAGCTACCACAATGGCTTTGCCTACGCGATCAAAGGCACGGATCTGAAGGTCGTCGACCAGCAAACACATGAGGCGACAGCGGCGAACCTCGACAACCAGTTCACCACCCTGGCAACATCGGGTGCACAGGTCTTGCTTCTCGAGACCACGGGTGCGTTCTGCACACAGGCCATGGCGGACATCGAGAAGCAGACGGCGTGGCACCCGCTGGTCATCATGTCGGGCACGTGCGGGTCTGTGAACCAGTTCTTCCAACCGCTCGTCGACGAGGGGCTGACCGGCAAGGACACCTACCTGATCCAGACGTTCAAGGACGTCAACGACCCAGCGAATCAGAACGACCCGTTCATCCAGCTGTACCAGCAGACGCTGATAGCACAAGGCCTCGACCCGAAGGAGACGACCTACTCGACCGGTTGGATCTTCGCCTGGTACATGGTCGACATCCTCAAGAAGGCCGCAACCTTTGAGGGTGGCCTCGACCGCGGCAACATCATGCTCGCAGCGCGTGACATCCACGAGAACAACCCACTGCTCATCGAAGGACTGACATCGATCACCAACGGAACACAAGACGCCTACCTCACTGAAGGCGGACAGATGGTGAAGTACTCGGTGACCGACCCAAAGACCGTCGGAACGTTCGTCAAAGCAGGCGACCTCATCGACCTGGAAGGCAAGCTCGGCACGTACAAGACCGTGGAGAACGCCGCGGCAAGCGCGCCCTCAACCCCCTCGTCAACGACGAACTGATCCGCCCTGGGATGCGTGGAGGCTCCAGACCTTGGAATCGAGGATGGAGTCATGCCGAAGGAGAAGTTGCCTGGGAGTCCGACGACGCGTCGGTCTACCGATGGTGAGAAGGCCGACGCGGTGCGGTTGGTGCGTCAGTTGCGCAAGGAACTGGGCAGCGAGCACGGCACGGTGCAGCGTGTCGCTGATCAGCTCGGCTACGGGGTCGAGTCGGTGCGGACGTGGGTTCGCGAAGCTGATGCCCGCGACGGTCTGGTTGGTCCTGACGTTCAGCGTGTTCGCCAGCTGGAGGCCGAGAACACGGCGCTCGCGCAGGAGCTGCGCGAGACCCGCCGAGCGAATGAGATCCTGCGCAAGGCGGCGGCGTATTTCGCCCAGGCGGAGCTCGACCGCCCACCGAAGTGATCGTCGGGTTCATCGACGAGCACCGCACCGAGTTCGGCGTCGAGCCCATCTGCAGGGTGCTGCAGGTGGCGCCGAGCACCTACTACGCCGCCAAGCAGCGCGTGCTGGCACCGTCGGCACGCGCGGTGAGGGATGTGGTGATGATGCGGGTGTTGATGGTGTTGTGGGTCGCCAACCGCAAGGTCTACGGCGCACACAAGCTGTGGCGTGCCGCCGGCCGAGCCGGCCATGACATCGGCCGTGACCAGGTCGCCCGGCTGATGCGCCAGATGCCGATCGAGGGGGTCTCCCGTCGGCGTCGCAAGGTGTTCACCACGATCGCCGATCCCGACGCGGTGCGTGCACCGGATCTCGTCAACCGCAACTTCACTGCCGAGCGGCCTGATGAGTTGTGGGTCACCGATCTCACCTCTGTGCCGACGCGGACGGGGATGGCCTACGTGTGCTTCATCGTCGACGCATTCAGCCGTCGCATCGTCGGCTGGCGCGTCGCTGCGCACATGCGCACCGCCACGGGCTGATCCGCGTGGGCGGGAACTACAAGAACGTGCGATAGCGGTCGTCGGACACGCGGAGCAGTCTCGCGGGACACAGGTCGTGAGCGACGTGCGGGAGGGAACGGCCATGACAGTCATGACAGGCACGATCGATGTGGATGCGTTGCGCGCATCAGTGCGTGGGACCGTGTTCGCGTCCGAAGATCACGGCTACGACGCTGCCAGGTCGGTGTGGAACGCGATGATCGACCGGCGCCCGAGGTTGATCGTGCGGGCGGCCGGCGTCGCCGACGTGATCGCCGCGGTCAACTTCGCCCGCGACCACGATCTACTCTTCTCGGTGCGCGGTGGCGCGCACAACGTGACCGGCAGCGCAGTCGCCGACGGCGGGCTGATGCTCGACATGTCCGCGATGAACAGCATCCGAGTGCAGCCCGAGCGGCGAACGGTCCGCGCCGAGGCGGGATGCCTGTGGCAGGACCTCGACCACGAGACGCAAACGTTCGGTCTCGCCGTCACCGGCGGCCAAGCGTCCGACACCGGCATCGCCGGCCTCACGCTCGGCGGCGGGGTCGGGCAGCTGATGCGCTACTGCGGAGCGACCGTCGACAACCTGCTGTCCGTCGACCTCGTCACCGCCACTGGGCGCCTGTTGACGCTGAGCGCCGACGAGCATCCCGAACTCTTCTGGGCGGTGCGCGGCGGTGGCGGCAACTTCGGCGTCGTGACCTCGTTCGAGTACCGGCTGCACGCCGTCGGCCCGATCATCCTCGGCGGCATGCTCTTCTACCCCGCCAGCGAGGCGACGGCGCTGCTGCGGTTCTACCGCGACTGGATCGCCGACGCTCCCGACGAGCTCAACGCCACCATCGCGTTCCTCACCGCGCCGCCCGAGCCGTTCATCCCCGAGTGGTTGCAGCACCAGCCGGCGGTCGCGGTACAGGTCTGTTACGTCGGCGACATCGACGAGGGCCAGCGTTGCGTCGCCCCGCTGCGCACTGCCCTGCCCCCAGCGGTCGATCTCGTCGGCCCGATCCCGTACACCGTCCACCAGCAGCTCAACGATCCAGGCACACCATGGGGCCGGCAGGTGTTCCTCAAGTCCGCCAACATCAAGGAAATGTCCGACGACGTCATCGACATCCTCGTCGACCACGTCGCCCACACAACCTCACCAATGACTCTCGTGCCGATCAACGCCTGGGGCGGGGCGATCAGCCGAGTCGCGAACGACGCCACGGCGTTCGGACACCGCGACTCCAAGTTCACCGTCTACATCTTCACCATGTGGGCCGACCCCGACGAGCGAGACCGACACATCCACTGGGCCCGCGCGTTCCACGAAGCACTGCGGCCACACATGAACGGCATCTACGTGAACGAGATGGGACCCGACGAACGCGTCCACGAGGCCTACTCGAGCACGACCTACGCCCGGCTGGTCGACGTCAAGAACACCTACGACCCCACCAACTTCTTCCGGATGAACCAGAACATCGTGCCCACCGTGTGAGGAGGTTCAGAGATGTCGGCGAGCGGCCCGATCGGTCGGATCCGCCAAGAGCAACATCGCGGTGGTTTCGACCGCGCCGATGACAACGCATGGAAGCTGGACGCCTGGCGATCTGCCGTTCGGCTCTCGTGTCAGCGAGCCCGACGACGTCGTTCGGTGCACACGTCTCTACCCGAATCGGAGCAGCGGATCAGGCGACAGAGCCAATATTGCACGCCGCACATGCCGATCGGGCGCGGCCCGCGAGCCTCGCTCGACTTCGTTATATGCGCTTGTTCGGTATCGGCGACCGACAGTTCGATGATGCTCGCTTGGGCCGCCAGGCGGACATTCTCGGACGCGCGTTTGCGGACATCGCCATTGGATCGTCTCGGGCCTGCGTGCTGTCGGTCGCATGTGGCTCGCTGACGGCGAGGTCGATATGGATTGCGCCGCTGCAGCGACCGGCCGCAGCACGACGTTGAAGCCGTGGGGCGTGGGAAGTCGCCACTGCACGGATCTCAGGTTGGCCGCAGCTCTGGTGTCGGGTTCGTCCGGCCACAGCGATCACGCGACGAACGTGCGGTTCTGCGGCCGGTCGGCGAGGGCGACGTACACCGTTTCATTGCTCGTCTTGGCACCGGTCGCGAGCGACGTGGAGAGCACCGTTGTTGCCCCACGTCCTCAGGGACGCAGACGGATCGCTCCGATGGGCGTCCGACCAAGGGATAATCCCGGCCCACCGCGTCATCGAACGGCGGAAGCGGTCGCCGTAGTGTCCTGGTCGTATGCGCCAGCCGGTGAGGCCGGTCGACCGACTGCCGTTATCAGCGACCCCGTCCGACCATGGGCGGACGGCGCGGCTTGGTCCTTCGCGAGGGGATACCACGCCAGCGACGCCCCCAGCGGATCGCGACGCCGACCCAGCCGAGGACCACCAGTAGCGCGACGAGGAGCCGGGCGAGCGCCTTGAACCGTTCCGGATAGAGGACGTTGTCGAGATAGTGGGCGATGAACCCGCCCGGGTAGACGCGGTCGCCGGCGCGTGAACGGAGGTCGTCCTCGAGCGAAGTCAACGGACACGGGTAGCCGACCGTGACGATCCCGGCCGCCCAGACGACAGCTGGCACGTGGAGCCATAGCACCTTTGGCCATCGCCACGCCATCAACCCGCCGACGGCGACGAAGACAATGAACGCGAGGTGCACGACGACGACCATGTCGGCGAGGATCCGATCGATCACGGGGCGCCCCGAACGCACGTCGTGCGCACCGTGGCGACCTCAGACCGTGCACGTGATGTCCGTCGACTCAGATCCTGCGCCCGTCCGCGTGACCACCGACTTGCGCCTCGGCACATACGTGCGACGACGCTATTCCTGTGGCGGCCGCGGGTGGGTCAATTTGATGACCCCGATTCGAGCTCGTTGCGGGCGAGGCGGATCTGTTCTCGGGCGAACGCGACCGCGTCGCCGAGGTTCAAGGCCGCGCCGGTGGCGACGGACCGGTCGAAGGTGGCCTGGCCGAGGACGGTGCGCAGGTGGTCGACGGCGTCGGCGAAATTGACGCTGACGGAAGCATCGAGGCCGGAGTTGGTGGTGGTGCCGTAGATCGTGGCGGCGACCTCGGTTCGGTCGAGGCGGTCCAAGCACGCGACGAGGTTGGCGAGGGTCGCGATGACGCCGTGGACGGCGCCGGCCCGGTGGAAGGCGTCAATGGTGGCGTCGAACAGTGTGAACGTCTGGCCGAGGTCGCCGTGGGCGGCTCGAGTTCGGCGAGGTCACGTCCGATGACCGCTTCGAGGAACGGGACTCGGTGCTTGCGGGTGTAGTTGAGCCCGTCGCGCAACGTGGTGAGAGCCCGGGTGGGGTCAGCGTGGGTGTGGGCCCGTCCGTATCCGGCGAGCACGAGGGCGATCCAGACCGGGTCGGCGTGAGCGCGGGCGACGGCGAGGGTCTCTTCGGCGATGGTGATGGCCTCGTCGGCTTGCCCGACTGTCGGTAGCGGTCGTCGTGGCCTTCGCCCGTGTCTACGGTGGCGCCCACCTGCCGCTCGACGTGATCGGCGGCGCCGGGCTCGGGCTGCTCGTCGGCACGCTCTCCAGGTGGGTGTTCGGGCTGGGCGGGAAGGGGCTGTCCCGGCGGGCCCGTTGATCACCCCGAAGGCGGATGACGCCAGGCACCCTGCTAGATCATGTTGTCCTCGAGGTAGCGCGGTCCGACCCCGTGCAGCTGAGTGAGCGTGCTGCCCGACGCCGCGACCGGGTCTCGGACGCTGGCGAGGTGCTCGGAGAGCTCCTGGTCGTGGCGGCGGATCTCGGCCAGGAGATCACAGGCCCACCCCTTTCGTTCAACATCGATCGCCGAGGTCGGGCGGATGCCGGCCAAAGTCGTGGCGGCCCGATCAGCCCGTAGCCGACGCGGCAGGTGACCTTCGATCGGGAAGCACACGGTGGTGTGCAGCCGGCACATCGCCCGCGTCCGCGCCGCGATCAGATCGTGGTGTCGCTTGGCCGCGAGCGCCCGCCCCCCGTACGCGGGTACCTACGCGACTCGTGATCTGATCCGTGATGTCGTTGTTGGACAATGGAACGATGGACGAGGGAACGCTCCGACAGCGAGGCAAGCAAAGCGCCTGGTGTCAGGACGGAAAGAGGACGGACAGGACGGAAAAGGACGGGTCACACCGGTCATTCCCGGTCACTCCAGTCATCAAAAGCGGCGGCCTCGATCGGATTCGACAGCGCGGACTTGGCTATCGGCGAGCCCTTGACAACGGGAGAGGTCGTCATCGCGATGGACGTCGATCCGGCGTTCAAGGACACCTCTACAGCCACCTCCGCGGTGACGTTTCCCGACACCTCGAACGGGCGAGTGGTAGGCCCGAGCGGTAAGGGACGTCGTGGCCCACCGAGCACCGATCTGCTGGATCGGGTGCACGTCAGGAACGTGGGCAGGCGCTTGTTATGTGCGGACCGGTTGGGGTCTCGTCAGCCGACAACCGGCTTGGCTTTCGTCGTCTCGCACGCTCTTCATTCGTGTGGTGAGCTCGCCCGGCTTGGGTCCGTGGCTACGACGGTGTCGTAGTCGTTGCCGTGTCCATGACGACGTCAGCCGAGCGCGCTTCCGGTGCTCGGCGTGTGGGTGTTGGTGTTGACCATGGGTTGAGGAGACGGTTGAGGTAGCCGGTGTCGGGTGTGGTGCCGTCGCAGCCGTAGTCGTCTGGCCAGCGGTCGGGGAGGTGGAGTGTGCCGAACAGCCAGTCGATTGCGGGGAAGGACAGGGCGTAGTTGGTGTTCCGCGTGTCGGGTTCGTTGCTGTGGTGCCAATGGTGGAAGAAGGGTGTCACGTAGATCCGTTCGAGGACGCCGAAGCGGATGTTGGTGTTGGAGTGCACGAAGGAACCGCGGAAGCGTTTGGCGACGAACACGGCGAGGATGGTCGGGACTGGGAAGCCGAGGGCGATCATCGGGAGTGCGGTCGAGAGTCGGTCGATCATCGCGTCGATTGGATGTCTGCGGTTCGTGGCGAGCCAATCGAGGTTGGTTGCGGTGTGGTGGACGCGGTGGAACTTCCAGAGCAGTGGGATCTCGTGGCTGAGGCGGTGCCCCCAGTAGCCGGCGACTTCGGCGACGATGAGCGCTTCAAGCCACCGCGTCCAGCCCGGCTGGGTGACCATTCGCTCGCGGATGGTGGTGGGGAGCAGGTGTCCGAGGGTTGGGGTGGCGATCAGCACGATGCCTGCGGTTCCGAGGCCGGCGAGGATCTCGTTCGCCGCGAAGCTGACCATGTCGGTTCCTGCCCCGATCCGTCGGAATGCGTCTCGCCCAGGCTGTAGGGGCCGGACTCGCTCGATCACGGTGAAGGTGAGCGCCAGCACGGCGAATGCTGCGCCGATGTCCGATCGGTGACAAAGCGACCACATCAGCAGGCCAGCGGCGACCAGGGTCGGCCAGAATCGCGCCGTCCACGTCGTCGGGCACTCGACCGCAATGTCAGGTTCGATACAGCACTCGCCTCCGCTCCGCCTGGCAGACACGGTGACCGTCTCGACGATCACCGCTGTCGGGTCCCGCCTGGAGACGAGAATCATCGTGCCACTCGGCGCCGGCGCCGGCGCGGACAGCGGCGATGTTTCGCCCGATTCCAAACTCGCCGAAGTCGTCACTGGGGAGTTCGGTGGATCGCGCGCGTCGACCGGGATGATAGACGTCCGCATCGCGAGCGCCTGGTGTACGACCTTGTCGACGTCGATGTCGACCAACAGGGTGAGAGCCGACCGCTGCTCGTCACACACGACCACTGCGGTAGTCGCACTTGGGGTCACACGAACCCCGGACTCTCCGATCGTCATGGCCCTCCTCCTTCAATGGATACAACAGGTGGCATACATGTGAAGGGAAGCTGCGGTTGGCGTGTGGGCTTCGGCTGAAGCGGTCGTTGCGCGTCCTCGATCACCCCAGTCGCACACAAGTGCAGGTCTCGGTGATTGTGTGGCGCTGGGCGCCGGGTCACTTCGATTCGCGTTTCTCTGGGCATGACGCGACGTTCGGCTCGTGCGGGATGGGGTGTCATTGCCCGGCGACCGGCGTGACGATGATGGTGTTTGGGTCGTGGGAGACGAGGATCGGTCCGATACCGGGCACGTTCTCGATGATCCCCGTGACGACGACGGTGGCACCAGCCCCGAGCGCCGGCAGCAATACGAGCGACCCTTCGACCGACAGTCCTTGTGCGGTCTCCCAGCGAGACTGGTCAGGTCTGCCGACGACGGTGAGTTGGACGGTGACGAGGGTGTCGGAATAGACGTCGGGGGTGGCCTCGATGTCGGTCGCAGCGACGCCGAATGGTCGGGCGGTGGTGTGCCCGGTTGGGATGGCGTTGAAGAGTTGAAAGGATTGTGGGGTGTTGGAATTGACGATCGGCACGCTCCCGACGATCTTGAGTTCGTCGCCGGCGGTGAAGGGCTGCCTGGTCGGGTTGGTGACGTAGAGACCGTTTGATGGGCCGGGTGGTTGAGTGATGTCTTGGATCCAGAAGTTCTCGGTGCTCTGCCCGTCGCCCAGCGGACCTGGGGGGTCGATCGCGACAACGACGACATCGGGAAGAGTGAATTCGATTCCTCGGGGCAGGTTCCCGGATCTGATCTCGTTGGTCGTGGTGTTGTTGTCGCATGGGCCGGCGGGGCATGGGTCATTCACATCGGGGATGCCGTCCCCGTCGGCGTCGGGAAGTGTGCCGGTGGTGGCGGGTGGCGTTGGGTCGCTACAGGCCAAATCCCCGGTGTCGGTGAACCCGGTGAGCACCTGGCCGGTTGGGCAGTGGTGGCCGGCGAGCAGGTCGACGGTGGACGCGCCGGGTGCGCCTGCTTGTCCAGGCGCTCCTGGAGGGCCCGGCTGACCTGCAGGTCCGGGTAGGCCTGCCGGTCCTGTTGGGCCGGGCAGGCCTTGGGTGCCGTCTGCGCCGCGCGAGCCGATGGGCCCCGCTGGCCCGGTTGGTCCGGTCTGTGACCACGCCAGTGCTGTTTCGTGGAGGACACCTGCGGTAGTGATGCATTTGCCGAGTGACCCGGGTTTGGTGGCGTCGACGATTCGCACGACGCCGGTTGCGTCGTTGATGCACGCGTTGATCTTGCCCTGACTGTCTGATGTCGCGGCGGTGGTGATGCCGCCGCCGGCGAGCACGACGGCGACGACGGCGGCGATGGTCCATCCAAGTTTCATCGTGGGTTCCTTGTCGTGTCTGGTCAGTGTGACCAGCAGGTAGTCGAGGAGGGGATCGTGACCGTCGCATTGGCGCGGTGACGACTGGTTGGGCGCTCGGCGACCAGGGCGTGGTGCCTGGCGCAGCTGGCCGGATGGCGTGTTGCGCTGGGCTGGGTGGGTGTGGTCAGGGTTCGGGGATGTTGATGGTGATCAGTTCGGTGTCATCGGCAAGTCCGGGGTTGCGGCCGGTGTTGGGGAAGTTGTTGTCGCAGCCCACGAGGAGTTGGTGACGGGACACGATCTGGAGTGCTTCGCTGGATTCGCAGGTGACTTTGAACGGGTCACCGAGGCCGACGTCGCCGGGGTGCAGGGCCGGGAGGGAGATGTGGTCGGGGTCGGGGATCGCCGCGAGTTCGACGATGAGCGTCTTGGTGGTGGTTTGGCCTTCGGGGGCGAGGTGCACGGCGTAGATGGGGCGGGCGAGTGCGTTGAGGCCGAGGCCGCCGTCACGTTCGATCAACAGCAGGTGGTCGCGGTCGAGTGCTTGGGCGTCGGCAATGAACCGGGCTGGGACGTCGGTGTGGTAGTCGGCGAGGCGGGTGAACTGGCGGCTGGTGAGGTTGTAGCGGTAGATCCGCCGCGACAGTGCGTCGTCGCCGATGACCGCTCCTTCGAGTACGACGATCAACTCGTGACGGTCCGGGGTCATCGCCATCGCTTCGATACCGCGACTGTTGGCCACCGTCGCGACTGTGGTGAGGTGCGGGTTGTTCGGTGAGATCAGTCCGTCGGGTAGGGCGATCGGTGCCTCGAGGAGGCGGCCGTGGGCGTCGAAGTGGAGGATCCATGGGCCGAACTCGTCGCCGACCCACAGGTCGCCGTGGCGGTCGCGTTGCATCGATTCGGGGTCGATGTCACCGCCGGTCAACCATCGTTGGGGGGTTGTCTCGCGTACGATCTGGAACCCGATCAACTTGTTCGGGTCGGCGAATTGGATGAAGCCGCCGACCGCGACGTTGCCCGACCCACCGTCGGCCGTCTTGAACGTCGGGGTGATGGGGTAGGCGCGGATCAAGAAGTCCTGCGAGTTGGTCTTGGACCCGAAACCGTTGTCGGGCATGGCCAACAGTTCGCCCTGGCGGCGACCGGGGAGCACCGCGGAGAACCCTTCGACGGGTTGTGAGGGTGTCGGGAAGTGGATCCCGTTGATCACCGTGTTGGCCTGCCCGGCGGGTACCAATCCGGCGCCAGAGGGTGGTCCCGGGGCGTACGTCTCGACCGGCAGGACCGCCCGCCCGGTGAGGCTTAGATCGTTGTGCTCCGTCCCGTGCTGTGCATCGACGACGGACGACGAGGTAGAGCTAAGAGTGACGGCCGCGATGACGATTCCGACACGGGCGACGCTACGCAACAACATGACTGGGCCTTTCAGTAAAAGGGGGATTTGGGTGTTTGGAGACGCCGATCTGCCACGACGCGGTGGTCGACGGCTTCGACGAGTGACCGGCCTTCGACGGCGGCCGTGCGGGTCAGCGCCGAAAACGATGACCCACAAGTGGCGGTGTGGGGGTGGACGGCTCGGAGCTCATAGCCGCAAGGGCGGCCAGTCGGGGTCAGCCGACGAGCACTCCACCCACCGACTCGTCGCCGGACGACGGCTCGCAGCACATGCGGCTGATGGTGTTTGCTTCGCGGTAGACCCGCGCGAACTGCCCGTTGTCGCGGATTGCGGTCGTGCCGATCGTTTCGTGAGCCAAGCCACCGACACGCGATCCGATCTCGGGCTTGGCTGTCCGGAATGATCTGCCAGTCGAGGCTGAATCGGCATCTGAGCGCGCCGTGACGGTTGGCGCAGGTCGCCGGGGGGGAACAAGGTCGAGCCATCAACGCGGCGCGGCCAACGCCCTCGCCGGAGCGTGCCGACGCCATTTCGGCTGGCTCGGTTGTGGTTCATGTTCGTCGGGCCCCCTCTGGTTGGCATGTGAGACTCGGACTCGACACGAGGAGACCACGCCGGCAGCATCGGTACATCGGCCAGTTGGCGGATATGACATACTCGGTGGCACGGTTGTCGCCAATATCCCGCCCGTCGGCGGCGTGCGGCGTGGTTGGGAGACGTAGATGGCCACGACGGACGACGTTTCGTTCGCATCGCGGTCGTGCACGGTGTCCGTACTGGTCTATGGGCCGCCGACCCTTCCCCTTGATGAACCGGTGGTCAGGGCGGTTGCCGCCGCGATCGCCAACAAGGGTGGCGTCACGCTCGCAGAGATGCAGGGAACCGGCGCGTTCGCTGTGTTCGCCCGTTCCGCAGACGCCGTCGCCTGCGCGCTGACGCTGACGAGAATCAACGCACCGGACGGCTCAGGGTTGGTGAGTACGTTGCCGCTTCGCGCTGCGGTGTACACGGCTGAGACGCCTTGGGGCTCGCGGGACTCGATCGAGCAGGTGATGGCGCGAGCAGGATCGTTGATCGCTCGGGCGCATGTCGGGCAGATCCTGTTGTCCGCGACGGCGGCCGCAACACTGGGTGAGGATCGGCCCGCCGACTGCGACCTGATCGACCTCGGCGCTCACCCCGTCGCAGGAAGTAGCGCGATCGAGCGGATCTGGCAGCTTGGCCACCCTTCGCTGCGCCAGCGATTTCCGCCGTTGCGCATCTGCGTCGGGTCGTCGAGCAGCCTGCCTTCGCCACGCACCAGGTTGCAGGGACGGCGCGCCGAGACCACCGCGATCGTCGAGCGCCTCGGCTACGCCCGGCTGGTCACCTTGGTCGGCGCCCCCGGAATCGGCAAGTCACGCCTCGCCATCGCTGCTGCGACCGCGATGTTGCCGCGCTGCCCGGGTGGTGTGTGGTGGGTGGAGCTCGGTCTCGTCGACGACGCCGCCTTGATTGGCGCGGCGTCGCTCCGGACACTTGGCGAACACCACCCGCAGCTCGCCGTCGACGGAAGATATGTCGGCGCCGTCCTCGGTGGTGAGCCAGCGGTGCTCGTCCTGGACAACTGCGAGCACCTGGTCGAGGGCTGTGCCGCATTTGTCGACGAACTGCTCGCGGCGAACGCCGCGGTCACGGTCCTCGCCACCAGTCGCGAACCTCTGCGGCTCACCGGCGAGGTGTGTTGGAGTGTGCCGCCCCTTTCATTTCCGCAGCCTGGTAGCGAATCACCAGCATTGAGCGTTCGGAATTACGACGCTGTGGCACTGTTCGTCGAGCGAGCTCAGGATGCTCGGCCGGGGTTTGGGCTGACAGCAGCGAATGCAGCAGCGATCGTCCAGATCTGTCAGCGGCTCGATGGACTGCCGCTGGCGATCGAGCTGGTAGCGGCACGCTGCCGACAAGTCTCAGCGCAGCGACTCGCCGTCGAGCTCGACGGCTACTGGCACGTGCTCTCCGCAGACCTGCGCACGACCTTGCCTCGCCACCGGACCGTCGCGGCGGCGGTCGACTGGACATACCAATCGCTGAGCAGTCTCGAACGAACTGTGTTCCGTCGACTGTCGGTGTTCGTCGGCCAGTTCCCCCTCGCCGCCGCCAACTCTGTCCTCTCCGGCATCCAGCCCGCCCTCACGACGACGACGGTCGACGCGATGCTCAGCACACTCGTCGACAAGAGCCTCGTCATCGCCATCGATGGCGGTGACAACGACCCGGAGTACCGACTTCTGCATCCGGTGCGCGCCTTCGCCAGGTCAAAGGCGCTAGCGGCCGGCGAGGTTGACGAGGTGAGCGCTCGACACGCTTCATGGTGGACCGACTGGCTCGAGCCCCGATTCATGGCGCCGACCGACGATGCCTTGAACGAGGCGACGCGATTCCACGACAACCTCCTCGTGGCTGTCCAGTGGTCGACCCGGCTCCCCGAACTTGGCCTGCGCATGCTGAGCTACCTCGCTCGGCTGTCGTCGTCAGGCGGGTGGGATGGCCTCGCATCGGCTGCCGAGCGACTGCTCGCCACCGAGAACGCACTCGCTCACCCGCGTGCATGGCTCGCCGCTGCGCTGGAGTGTCGACGACTCTACGAAGGTGCGTTCGGACCGAACCGTCGAATCGCGCTCGACAAACAGATTCATGACCAAGCGACGGCACTCAACGACACAGATCAGCTGACCCTGCTGCAATGCCTGCAAAGTGGCGGCCGCGCCGATCTCGCGCCTGCACTCGAAGCGTGTGCCCGACGTGGTGACAGATACCTCGCCGGATCCATTCGTGTCGCCTCGGCCGAGAGCCTGGCGTGGGCCGAACCCCGAGCAGCGTTCGACGAACTCGATCGCGTCCGACGCGACACGTTCGTCCAGTCATGCCCAGGCCTGCGAGTACAGACCAAAATCGCCACAGCGGTCGCCAGCCTTGGCGTCGGCGACCTGCGCAAGTGCATCGCCGAGTGCTCCACCGTGGTCGCCGATCGCCGGCATCCAGCAGCCGATTTCGCCGTCGGGCCCATCTCCAACGCGGCCCTGCTCAACGCCGATCGGGCTGCGCTCAAGCTCGCCACGGACTGTGCCGAGAACATGATCCAACGCTCGCCCGGTGTCGCCGGCTGGGCGCACACACCGCTACGACGTCTCCACCTCCTGAACGGTGGAGCCAGTGACTCCAACCCTGCACGCCGGTGGCATGGCGTCGCCGTCCGCGCCACCCACCCCAGCTTGTGGATCGACTGCCGTCAAGCAATCGACGCCGGCGCGCCCAGTGTCGCCGTCGATCTCGCCCGCGAACAATCCGAACCCACCCCGTCGGGGCGGGCCGTCGCGGCCGCCGTCGCAGCCGCCGCATTCGACGACGAACACCAATGGCACCACGCCCTCGCTCTCGCTGTCGACGCCGACATGCGCCTCATCGTGGTCGACGCCCTCGAAGGACTCGCCGCGGCAGCCGCAACCAACGACAGCATCGACGAAGCCGTACGACTGCTCGTCGCCGCCGAGCGCCTCCGCGAAGAGACCGGCTATCGCTGGCGCTTCGCCAACGAACAACGCCAAGTCGACCGGGCATGGACAGCCGCCAACCAGGCGATCGACGAGGACCATCGCCACCGACTCGTCGCCGAAGGCCAACGCCTCGACTGGCGACAGGCCGCCGAGTACGCCCGAAGGGCACACGGGCAACGCCAACGCCCCCGCCTCGGATGGGCCAGCCTGACACCCACCGAACTCAAGGTTGCCGAACTCATCAGCAGTGGCTGCACCAACCCTCAGATCGGCGAAAGGCTGTTCATACATCGATCCACGGTCAAAACCCACCTCGAACACATCTACACCAAGCTCGGAATACACTCCCGAAGCGAGCTGTCCGCCCAAGCCGCCCTTTCATCTCACGACGCAACCACCGTCCACCCCGAGAGCGGTCTTGGGCGGTGACGGCCACCTCCTCGGAGCTAAGCGGAACCACGACAGCTCGTCGGAATCGGGGCCGCGCGACTCGACACGTGAACGCCGGCTGCCAAGTGCGGCGACCGCCCATCCGACCGCGACCACCGTCGCCTTCTCCCGCCTCGGACGCGACCGAGCGCAGCTCCGCACGCGGATCGACGCATTTGAGACGCCGAGTTCGGCTGGTTGTTGACGCCGCGCCGGATGGGGTGTTGTGTGGTGACGACGACGGGGGGTCGTACATGTCTGGTGCAGTCGACGAGCACACGCTCGTTCTTGTTCACGGCGCGAACGCGGGTGCGTGGTGCTGGGACTTGTTGGCGGCGGAACTCGATGATCGTGGCGTTCGCTGGGTTGCCGTCGATCTCCCGAGCGTCGGCGACGACGTCGATCCGGCGGTGAACTACCACGACGACGCTGCACATGTGCGCGCTGTCGTCGACAGCCTGAACGGGCCAGCGGTGCTGTGCGGCAATTCATATGGCGGCGTCGTGATCACCGAAGCCTCGGCAGGAGACCAACGGGTTCGCCATCTGGTGTACCTGGCAGCGTTCATGCTGGACGCCGACGCGGAATTACCGACCGACCTGTTCCCCCATACCAACCCGAGCCTGGGTGAGCATCTCACGGTGGACGACGCCGGACGCGTCCAGCTCGATCCGAGCGCCTTTGCCGATCTCGTGGTCCCCCAGGCGTCCGCTGACGTTGCTGCGTGGGCGAGTTCGAGGCTGAAGCCGATGGCGCTGCTTGGAGCAGCGTCGCGCCTCAATGGCGTCGGTTGGCACGACATCGCGTCGACGTTCGTCGTCTGCGGCGAGGATCCGCTGCTGCTCCCCGAATCGCAACGGCTGTGGGCGAGCTCGCGGGCAACGCATCAAGTCGAGGTGCCATTCGACCATTGCCCGCAGATCTCCCACCCGGCCGAGACGGCGGCGATCCTCGCCGACGTGATGAACCAGGCCAACCAAGGCGCCGTCTGACCGCAGCCGCGCGTCAATCCCTCGGATCCATCCCGTCATGGCGCGGCCAGGTGTCCGTCGAGCGACGCTTCCGTGATCTCCACACGATCGCGCAACGTCTGCTCACCGCCGCCGCAAGGAACGTCGCTTGGTTCTACGGTCAACGCAACATCCCCCAAGGCGAAGCACGGGAGGAAACGATGGATGAGTTGGCCTGGCTGGACGCAGTAGGTCAAGCGGAGCTGGTGCGACTCGGCGAGGTCTCACCGCTCGAACTGGTCGATGCGGCGATCGCCCGGATCGAGGCGACGGCCGTTCTCAATGCGGTGGTCACGCCGACGTTCGAGCTCGCCCGGGCGAGCGCGCGAGGTGTGTTGCCGCAGGGGCCGCTCGCAGGTGTTCCCTTCCTCGTCAAGGACTTTTGCATCGAGTGGGCCGGGGTGCGGTTCACGGAGGGGTCGCGCTGTGCCGGTGACTATGTCTCTCCGGCCGATCAGGAGCTCGCCGCCCGGTACCGGCGGGCGGGGCTGATGTTGTGCGGCAAGACGAACACGTCGGAGTTCGGCCTGACCGCCACGACCGAACCAGCTCGATTCGGACCGACGCTGAACCCGTGGGATCACGCCCGGTCGCCCGGAGGATCCAGCGGTGGTTCCGCGGCGGCAGTCGCTGCCGGGTTGGTAGCAGTCGCGCACGGCAACGACGGTGCCGGGTCGCTGCGCCAGCCTGCGGCGTGGTGCGGCGTCTTCGGCCTGAAACCGACACGCGGCCGGAACCCGTTGGGTCCTCGCTACGGCGACTTGGCAGCCGGGCTCGTCGCCGAACACGTGCTCTCGCGCACGGTCCGCGACAGCGCCGCCGTCCTCGACGCAACCAGCGGCCCGGCGCCCGGCGAGCCGTACATCATCGAGGCACCCAAGCGCCCATACCTCGTCGACGCCATCGAGGATCCGCGCCCGTTGCGGATCGCGGTCACGACGACGCCGTTCATCGGCGTCGACGTCGACGCGGCATGTGTGGCCGCGACGCTGTCAACTGCCGAACGATGCGCGGCCCTCGGCCACCACGTCGTCGAGGCCCACCCCGCCGTCGATCCTGTTGCCTTCGAACGGCATTTCCTCGGCGTGTGGGCAGCGGTCGCGGCGTGGATCCGCATCGACTGGGAGGAACGCCTCGCACGCCCGATCGAACAAGACGAGTTCGAGCCCCTCGCCTGGACGCTCGCCCACAACGGCGCCGAGCAAAGCGCCGGACAACACCTCAAGAACGTCCAAGAGCTGCAACGCATCGCTCGGACCGTCGGGCAATTCTTCGCCGATTACGACGTGCTGCTCACCCCGGTCGCGGCCGTGGCGACACTGCCGCTGGCCGGCTTCACCGGCCGGACCGGCTTCGTGAACGCATGTCGGAGCATGGCATTCACGATGCTCGCCAACGCCACCGGCCAACCCGCGATGTCGATCCCGATGGATCCAACACCCGACGGCCTACCCGCCGGCGCCCACTTCATAGCCCGCCTCGGCGACGAAGGCACCCTGTTCCAACTCGCCGGCCAACTCGAACGCGCCCACCCCTGGCAACACCGCCACCCACCAACGCCACCAACGCGCTAACGACAGCACACACCCCACGCCACTCGGCGGGGGACGGATGTCCCCGTTCAAGAGGGCATCCACCAGCACACGATGGACACGCGACCAATGGCCTGCACGAGCGACGCTCATGCCACGAAGGAACACGCGGAAGAACGCGCGCACCGAACGACACCCGCGGCACCGCCCGAGTCGGCGTTGAGCCCGACAGTGTTCGCGAATGCAAGTGCGCCGGACGTGCTCGTCGGACTTCTCCGCAGCGACGCCGGCCGACGAACGGCCGGCCTCGTCCGACTGCCCACAACGTGGGGTCGGTTGTCTCTTCGCGACCGGCCGCGACGCCGGGAGGTGGCGATGCGTCCATGGCTTCGAGGTGAGGGCTGTCACTGCCCCTGTCTGAACGCGCCGGCTGGGTCTTTCGGCGACGGGACAGGATCGACCGTCGTGATCCCCGTTCGCCTGCTCCGGGCCGACGATCCGGAATTGGCCGTCAACTCTTGCTCTTGGGAGCATGTCCCAGGGTATGCGGCTGGACTTGGTCGCAGCCTGAAGGCTCTCGAGGATGCGCCCCGGGGTCCTGCTCGTTGTGAGGGCTGTGCGAGCACGCTGCGGATCGGAGCGTCTCTGGGTGACGGGGGATGGGACGCAACCCGAGACGGTTCGCGACTGGGTCATGGATCGATCGCTCGAGCAATGCCACGTGTCGGGTGAGCTGTAGTGGACGTGCCGGGCTCGCGTGGTGATCTCGCGCGTCACGAGGTCGAGCGGATGGCTACGGTGCATGTTGGTGGATCAGATCCCGCCGATCCGGTACGCGCCTGTCGAAGGTGGTGAGGTCGCGTATCAGGTGTTCGGTGAGGGTGACGTCGGGTTCGTGTTGACGTCGACGATGGCGCAGAACCTCGAGATCCTGTGGGAGGAGCCGTGTGCCGCCCGGTTCTTCCGACGCCACGCGGCGTTCTGCCGGTTGGTGCTGTTCGATAAGCGCGGTACTGGGATGTCGGCTCGCCAACCTCCTTCGTCGTTCGCGGAGCGGATTGATGACATGCGGGCGGTGCTCGATGCCGTAGGCCTGGACCGGGCGTTCATCGGTGGAAACTCCGAGGGTGGGACGATGGCGGCACTGTTCGCAGCGTCGTACCCGGAACGGACGCTCGGCTTGACCATTCTCGGATCCACGGCGAGTTGGGTACGTCGAGACGACATGCCGTGGCAGCCGACCGTCGAGGAGTGGCATCTGGTTTCACAGCGAGCGACGGAGGCGTGGGGGACGGGTCGGGTGAGTGTCGCGACACTCGCCCCGTCGATGGTCGACGACGAGGAGTACGTGCGTTGGGCCGCCCGCTACGAGCGCCAGTCGGCGACGCCGAGCAGTCTGACGATGTTGATGGGCCTGATGGCGGAGATCGACGTCCGCGCGATCCTTCCGTCCATCCACGTCCCGACGCTCGTGCTCCACCGAGACCATGACTCGGTGTCCGTCGAGAACGCCCGCTATCTGGCCAGACGGATTCCGAACGCGCGGCTGGTGATCCTGCCGGGTGTCGACCACGCGCCGTGGATCGGTGATCAGGATTCGGTACTCGACGAGATCGAGCGGTTCGTTGTCGGTTCGAGCGGACACTCCGTGCACGATCGCTTCCTCACCACGGTTCTGTTCACCGACATCGTCGGGTCGACCGAGTCGGCGGCCCGCCTCGGTGACGCAACATGGAAGAATCGGTTGGACCTCCACGACGCAATTGGGCTGTCCGCCGTCGAACGCAACCGAGGGCGGGTAGTCAAGTCGACGGGTGATGGGCTGCTCGCGATCTTCGACCTTCCGAGCGGTGCGATCCGCGCGGCTCGTGCGATCCAGCACGACCTCAGACACGAACAGATCGGCATCCGGGCGGGCCTGCACACCGGCGAGGTCGAACGACGCGGCGACGACATCGGCGGCGTCGCAGTGCACGCTGCCGCTCGAATCGCGTCGCACGCGGCGGCCGGTGAGGTACTCGTGTCGAGCACGGTCAAGCAACTCTGTGCCGGCGCGGGTATCGAGTTCCGCACGCGCGGGGAACGCTCGCTGAAGGGCCTCGACGACGCATGGGCGCTGTTCGAGGTTGTCGACGCGGTCCCGGAGTTCGCGCGCTCAAACTGACGGCTTCAGTCGCACCGAAGCACGCTTCGGGGCGTCGCAACATGGTAAGTCCGGATCGATCGACGACGCGTCGACCGAGCGACACGGCGTCAAACGGGTGGTTGCGTCGGCGTGAACACGTCCCCACGATCGCGGTGCCGTCGATCGATATCCAGAGTTCGTTGCGGTTGTAGTCGAGAAACCGCACCACTGATTGAATCCCTCACACGAAACGTGGATCATCCCACCCGCTTCGCCCACCGCGGGCGTGTTTGCCCGGAAGCCGTGACCGACAATGGACGTGGACCGAGCGTCGAAACCGAGTCGCGCACAGATCATCCGATCTATAGCTGCCCGCGAACGCCGGGACCAGAACTACGTCGTCGAAGGCCTCCCTTCGCGTCGACCGCATTCCGTGGTGGCCGCCATTGGGCGGCCACTGTCCGCCAGCGGGCAGTTGCAGATGGCCCATAAGCAGAAACAGCGGCCACCCCACGCCTGCAGCCGGGCACCCCACGCCCCCGGCTGGGGCCAGCAGAGGCCTCCTGCACGACGGGCAGACCGGCCCAGAGCGCCCCGCGTCGGTCCAGGTCGGATGGGCCTGTCGGTACAGGTCGGGGTGAGGTCACCGCCGACGATGCCCCGCCGAAACGCCCTTCCGACGACGCGCCTCGAATCGACAGACGTCGATTGCATGCTCGTGGTGGAGCGCGCGCCGTCGTCCAGATCACCCAGACTGGTGTCCAGCAGGCGGCGTCGGGCTGCACCGATCGGGGTAGCGGAGTTTCTGTGACTGATCGGGGCGGAGCACCGGAACCAGACGTCCGTTTCGGCTTCTCGCATCATCCGCATGCGGCGGCGCAGGCGCGTCTCGAACTCGATCCGATCTTGCTCGGCGCGGACGCCCGGGTCGCCGACGACGTGCGGCTGGCGGTCAGTGAGCTCGTCACGAACGTCGTGGTGCACACGGCGGATGGGGGCGAGCTGCGTGCCTGGTCGCCGCGGTCGGATCTGCCGTTGCGCATCGAGGTCCAAGACGACGACCCCCGAATTCCCAGCATTCCGGTGGAGCGACTCGTGGGCGGCGGTCGTGGGCTGTCCATCGTGGCAGCCGTTTCAGCCCGATGGGGTGTCGACGCTGTGCTGCCGGGCAAGACAGTGTGGGCCGAGTTCGACCGTGCAGGCTCACTCGGGGTCGAGGTCGGCGACGTTTAGCAACGCGGCTCTCATGTGCTCCTACTTCTGGCAGGTGGGGCGCCAGAGCGAGGAACGCACGCCGATGCGTCGCCAGGCCAGTGGTTGGCCGCATCTGGGACAGGTTGGGTCTGCTTCGTTGCGTTGGCAGCTCAACCAGGTCGGTCCGCGTGGGGTGTGTGTCGAGCGGATGGCTCGGGACAGCGTGCGGTGGAGCTCGGCACGTTCGTCGTCGGTGAGGTCGGGTCGGGTCGAGGCGGGCACGCCAGAGCACCTCGTCGGTGAGCATG
The DNA here is from genome assembly GCA_963794805.1 of uncultured Acidimicrobiales bacterium. Lineage (GTDB taxonomy): Bacteria > Actinomycetota > Acidimicrobiia > Acidimicrobiales > Ilumatobacteraceae > JAODBQ01. The sequence goes on along the minus strand of CAWCFL010000016.1, from coordinate 709,887 downwards.
TTGCCGAGCCCGGCGATCGCCGACTGGTCGAGCAATTCCGTCTTCAGTCCGCGTCGGCCGGCCAAGACTCGGTCGAGGTCGGCGCGGCTGATCGAGGGTGCGTCTGGGCCGAGCGCTCCTGTGACGGCTGTTGGTTCGTCCGTTGACGTGGCGAGGGCGACGGTGCTGGTTGCGGCGGTCGTTGATCACCAGACGCCCAGCGTCGAGCTCGATCGCAGGTGCGCGTACAAGCGAACTGACTGTTGCGTTCAACGATGTAAGCCATCCGTCATCGTCGACGACTTCGGAGCCAACCCGAAGATCGGGCCCGCAGCAGTGGTTGGACCGGCGAGCGAAGCCGGCGAGCGACTCACCCTTGGTCCGCGGGTGCTTCTCCAGCCGAGTGCCAGCCACGATCAGCCACCGGACGCCGGGCCCCCGGACCCGCGAACATCCCCGCATCCAGGAACGAAGCCGTATCCGTGACCGTGCGCTCGTCTTCGTGACGCCTCGTTGTTCGATGGCCCCCTCGCGCTGGGGCACGCACATCGCTGCCGACAGGGGTCGTCCGCGCCGCGCAGATTCGTGACCCGCCACCACCCACCTAATCTCATCGTCACGACCTCACGACCTCACGATCGTTGGGGAGTGCTGGGGGGTTTGCATGTACGAGGGTCTTTGCCGATGAGCACGGCGGGCGACGTTGCGCTGGTCACCGGTGGTGCCGGCGCGATCGGCTTGGCGGTGTGTCACCGCCTCGCAGCTGCCGGCCACCGTGTGGTCGTCGTCGACCTCGCCGCTTCGGCGGCGGAGCAGGCGGCGTCGCAATTGGCGGGCGATGGCCATCGCGGTGTCGGTCTCGACGTCGCCGACACCGATGCCGTGTCAGCGGCGGTCGGTGCGGTGACCGACGAGATGGGGCCGGTGGAGGTGTTGATCAACGTCGCCGGTTGGGACCGATTCGTGCCGTTCGTCGACACGACACCGGAGTTCTGGGACCGGGTGATCGGCATCAACTACCGCGGGACGTTGAACACGGTGCATGCGGTGCTGCCCGGGATGATCGAACGGCGTCGCGGACGAATCGTGTCGGTGGCGTCAGACGCTGCCCGGGTGGGGTCGTCGTTGGAATCGATCTACGCCGGGGCGAAGGGGGCGGTGATCTCGTTCTCCAAGAGCGTCGCCCGCGAGGTCGCCAAGTACGGGATCACCGTCAACGTCGTCTGTCCCGGCCCGACGGACACCCCGTTGATCCGCGCGATGGCCGATGAGCTCGGTTCCGGTGAGCGCTTCGTCGACGCGCTGACGAAGGCGATCCCGATGCGCCGCCTCGCGACCGCTGACGATGTCGCCCCGGCGATCGCGTTCCTCGCCTCCGCCGACGCCGGCTTCATCACCGGTCAGACGCTGTCGGTCAGCGGTGGACTGACGATGGCCTGATCGAGCCGACCGGCGACACGACGATTGAAGGAGGAGGAGCGATGAACTTTGATGTGATGGTCGGTCCGTCGAGGTGGGCCGACACAGCAGAGTTGGCCCGCAAGGTCGAGGGCGCCGGGTTCGGTGGGATGATGTTCACCGAGACCGGCCAGACCCCGTGGATGAGCATCGCTGCGGCCGCACAGGCGGCGCCGACGCTCACGGTCTCAACCGGGATCGCCGTGGCGTTCCCGATCAGCCCGATGATCGCGGCGAGCATCGCCTGGGAGATCGCCGGCAACACCGGCGGCCGGTTCCGGCTCGGGCTCGGCAGTCAGGTCAAGGCGCACATCGAACGCCGCTACGGAATGCCGTTCGATCCGCCCGGCCCGCGGATGCGCGACTACTTGCTGGCCGTCCAAGACACGCTGGCGGCGTTCCGCGGTGAACGCCAACTCGCCCATGACGGCCCCTACTACCGGCTGTCGTTGCTGCCCGACCAGTGGCGGCCACCGACCCACGACCAGGGCGACATCAAGGTCGACGTCTCGGCGGTCGGGCCGTGGATGACTCAGATGGCTGGCGAGGTCGCCGACGGCGTCCACGTCCACCCGCTGCACTCAGTGCAGTACCTCGAGCAGCGCCTCATCCCGGCGGTCCAGGCCGGTGCAGCCAAGGCCGGCCGGTCGGTCGATGACGTCGACCTGCTGATCCCGGTGTTCATCGTCGCGGGCGACAGCCCCGAGGAGCGCGAGTTCCTCGACCGGCGGGCCCGGACACAGATCGGCTTCTACGGCTCGACCAGGAACTATGCGTTCCAGTTCGACGACGTCGGCTTCGACGGGATCTCCGCCAAGCTGAACGAACGACTCAAGGCGGGCGACCAGACCGGCCTGGCGGCGACGATCACCGACGAGATGCTCGACACCTACGCCGTCGTCGGCCGCTGGGACGACCTCGCCGACCGGCTCATCGATCGCTACAACGGCCGTGCAGAGCGGATCATCTCCTACTTGACCGTCGACGACATCACCCGCCACCCGGACCACCTCGGGCGCTGGGGTGAGATCGCCCGAGCCGTGCGCGACGCCGCGCCAACGACAACGAGTCCGTCGGCCAAATGACGACTCGGGTGGGAGGTGCAGGCGACCTCGATGCGTTGATCGTCGGTGCCGGCTTCAGCGGTCTCTACGCGTTGCACCGACTCCGTGCGGACGGGCACGCCGTTCGTCTGATCGAGGCGAGCAACGGTCCCGGCGGGGTGTGGCAGAACAACCGGTATCCAGGGGCGCGGGTCGATTCCCATGTCCCCAACTACGAGTACTCCCTCGAGGCCGTGTGGCAGGACTGGTCGTGGGCGGAGCGATTCCCGTCCGGCGACGAACTCGTCGCCTACTTCGATCATGTGACCAACGTGCTGGACCTCCGTCGTGACATCGACCTGAACACGCGCGCCCGAGCCGCGACGTTCGACCCGAGCCGCCACCGGTGGACGCTCACGACCGACTCCGACCAGTCGTACGAGTGCCGTTACCTGCTGCTGTGCACCGGCTTCGGCTCCAAGCCGTACATCCCCGACCTTGCCGGTCTGGACGAGTTCGCCGGCGAGTGCCACCACACGGCGCTGTGGCCAGCAGACGGCGTCGTGCTCGAAGGGCGGCGCGTCGGTGTGCTCGGCACCGGCGCGAGCGGTGTCCAAGTCGTGCAGGAAGCTGCCCGTTGCGCGGCGCACGTCACGGTGTTCCAGCGCTCGCCGGTGATGGCGATCCCGATGCAACAACAGCACCTGGACCCGGTCGAGCAGCAGACGCTGAAGGCCACGTACCCCGAGGTCTTCCGGCGCAGGAACAGTTCCGCGACGAGCTTCGCCGACATCCAACGCCTCGATGTCAGTGCGCTCGACGCGTCGGCTGCCGAGCGCACCGAGGTCTACGAAGCGGCATGGCAGAAAGGCGGCTTCCATTTCTGGGCCGGGACGTTCAACGACGTCCTCACCGATGAACGAGCGAACCGCACGGCCTACGACTTCTGGCGGGACAAGACCCGTGCCCGGATCACCGCGGCAGCGATCGCCGAGGTGCTGGCGCCGACCGATCCGCCGTACCCGTTCGGCACGAAGCGGCCGTCGCTCGAGCAGACCTACTACGACTGCTTCAACCAGCACAACATCGATCTCGTCGACCTGCGCAGAGCGCCCATCGAGACGATCACCCCGACCGGCGTTCGCACGACGGCCGGTGACGTCGAGCTCGACGTGCTGGTGTTGGCCACCGGCTTCGACGCCAACACCGGCGGGCTCACCGCGATCGACCTGCGCGATCGAGACGGACACTCGCTCGCCGAGCGATGGGCCCACGGCGTCGACACGCACCTCGGGATGGCCGTCCACGGATTCCCCAACATGCTCGTCGTCTACGGTCCGCAGAGCGCCGCCGCGTTCTGCAACGGACCGGTCTGTGCCGAGCTACAAGGCGACTGGGTCGCCGAGCTCCTCCAGTTCCTCCGGGCACGGAACCATGTGGCGTTCGACGTGCTGGCGGAGACGGGTCCGGCGTGGAGCGCGGAGCTGGCTCGAATCGCCGAGGCCACGCTGTTCGGCCGGGCCGACTCCTGGTACATGGGAGCCAACGTTCCCGGCAAACACCGCCAGCTCTTGAACTACCCGAGCACCGGCACGTACATCCAGCGCCTGCGCGAGTGCGCCGCGCACGGCTACAAGGGCTTCGTCTTCGACACCTGAACCGGCAGCGAGTGTGCGCGCCGGCACTTTGCCCGAGCGCGTTCGGGCAGTGACAACCGAGTCGCAGCGGCGCATGCTCGCAGGGTCAGTCGCCAGGGTTTGCGGCGACGCAATGGAGGTGGGCGAGCGATGTACAACAACATCGTCGTGGGAACCGATTGCTCGAGCAAGGCGAACCGTTCGGTCTCGACCTCCTCGTCGTTGGCGACCGCGGATTGAAAGGTGTCCGCGGCTTGCTCGGGGTCGGTTCCCAACCGTGTCACCCCACCGGGCAGCCACCGACGTCCTCGTGGTGCACACGACATGATCACCGGGTGGTCGTCGTAGGGCGATCGAAGGCTGGTGTTCGTGATCTGGGTCGATGTCGGTTCGGGCGATCTTGTTCGGCTGCCTGCCCGGGAGGTCTTGTTCAGGCGACCGGCGCCAGGGTCAGGCGAGCGCGGCGATCGTGGCGCGCTGGGTGTCGTCGAGCAATTCGTAGGTGGCGAGCGCGGCGACGTTCGCGCTGACCTGCTCGGCCGACGTCGCCCCGAACAGCACGGTCGTCAAGTGGGGGTGGTCGAAGGCGGAGGCGAACGCGAGGTGGGCGGTCGGAACATCCCATTCGGCGGCGAGAGCAGCGAGCCGAACGGCGATCTGCCTGCCACGGGCCGCCACCGGCGACACGTCCTCGGTCGCCCGCCCGGCCGCGCCCGACGCGTACTTGCCAGTCAGAGTGCCGCCGGCCAGGACGTAGGCGGCGACCAGTCCGATCCCACCGCGCTGGAGCGCGGCAAGGACCGCCGGATCGCCGGACTGGCGGTGATCGGCGAGGCTGCAGGCCATCTGGGCAGCAATCGGATACGGCGCCCCCGTGTCGTCGCAGACGTCGAGCGCCGCTTGGAGCAGCTGCCCGGACCACATCCCCGTCCCCCAGGCGCGGGCACGCCCGGACTTGATCAGGCCGTCGACCTGTTCGACGACAACCTCGACGACGGGAGCGGTCGACGCCGCGATCGAGTAGATGACGTCGACGTGCTCGAGACCCATGCGGCCGAGCGACCCGTCCAGCTCCGTCGTCGCATCCTCATCCGGCCAGTGCTCCCACCACAGCTTGTTGCACACCGTGACGGCGGCGCGATCCCAACCGGCGCGAACGGAACAGCTCACCGAACACCACCTCCGACCACCCCGTCGGCAGCGGCGCTGTCCCAGTCTCATCGTCGTAGCGTGCGTCGTCGAGCAAGGTCACACCCGCCTCCTCCGCGGCGCGCAGCACCCGTAGACCATCGTCGACACCCGGCAAGGCCCACCATCGCGCCCTCCACCTGGGGGTCGAGGAACAGAGCGCGAACATCACGATCCAGCGCAGCAGAGCCGCCGGGTGTGGGACTACCGTCGGACGCCATGTCCGTGTACTTCCTGGCCAACTGCAAGATCGTGGATAGAGACCTACTCGAGGAGTATCAGGAGGGCACCAGGCCGATCCTCGGCGCAGTTGCTGGGGCGGAGCTCATCATTGCTGACAACTGGGCTGAGGTGTTGGAGGGAGAGCCTGCAGGGACTCGAGTCATCGTGGTCAAGTTCGAGTCCGAGGAATCCTTCCGCGCGTTCTATGACTCGCCCGAATATCAAAGTGTGATCGGCAAGCGACTCGAGGCGACTGACGGCTTCGCGATTCTCGCTGAACCCCGTCGCCTCACCTGACAACCCGGACGCGACGGGTTCGTGGCGCTCGCGGTACGGATCCGATGGACGCGCGTCACGAACGCATCCCTCGGTGGTTCGCCGTGCTGGGCTTCTCCCATCGGCACTGGCCGCACGACTGTCGTGCAGCCAGTCCCGAAGTGGTCAGTCCGCCCGATAATCGCGGCCGATCGACGCGGCCTGGAGCGTCCTCGACCGCCGGATCCACTGCGCTTGTACCGCGGCGGGCGCTGAGTTCGCGACCTCAGTGTTGGTCAGTAGTGCCGCAACTCGGTGGGGTCCCGGCGCCCGGCTTCGGGGTCCGGGTAGAGCTGAGCGATCGCAGCGGCAGCGGTCTTGAGGCGGTCGAGCTGTCGTTGGCCGATGCGTGCTGCGACGTCAGTCTCGATCTCCTGCAAGATCCGCTTCATCGCAGCGGCGAACCCGAGACCGCGAGGCGTCAGCTCGAGCACGCGGTGACGACCATCGCCAGAAGCGGGTCGCCGAACGACGTAGCCGAAGTCGGTGAGGTCGTTGAGCAATGCGTTGAGGCCTTGCTTGGATAGCCCGACCCGCTCGGCCAGCTCGGTTGGTCGCAGCCCGTGCAACCCAGGGAACCCGAACAACGAGAAGTGAGCCCAGCGCAGGTCTCCGAAACCTGCGTCTTGCAGTCGTGCGAACAACTCGCGGTGCGTCGCTTCCGACGCCCGCCGGAGCAGCGCGCCGATCATCGGCTCCGTCGGCCCCGGGTACTCGACCGTTGACATGTCGTACATCGTAGTTTACCTTCTCGTACCACAACATGTACGACCTGAGGGGACATCATGACGATCACCGACAGCGTGCTCGCCGAGCTCGAGCACGCCAACACCGAATTCGCCGCCGGCCGAGTCGCCGCGTTCCAGGATCTCTACTCACACACCGACGACGTCACGATCTTCGGCGCTCTCGGCGGCCACGAACGCAGCTGGGACGTCGTCGGTCCCCGCCTCGCATGGGCGGCCGCCCAGTTCAAACCCAACGAGGGTGCAACGCCTGATCAGACCGTGCTCAGCGCCCTCTTCGGGACCGACCTCGGCTATGTCGTCACGCTCGAAGCCATCCCAGGATCTACCCGCGTCGACGACGCCCCCCAAGGGACGCTGCGCGTGACCCACGTCTTCCGGCTCGAGGGCGACCGCTGGAAGATCGTCCACCGCCATGCCGACCCCCTCATCGACAAGGGCGGCGCCGGCGCCCAGCCCACGTGACCGTGCGCAGCGAGTCGTCGGTCACCGCCGCACTCGCCGCCCGCCAACGCCTCGCCGACGCCTTGCGCACCCGAGACCTCGACGCCATCAGCCAACTGCTCGCCGACGACCTCGTCGTCAACGCCCCGATCAACAAGATCGTCGATCGTGACGATCTCCTCGGCCGCGTCGAACGAGGCGAGGCTCACCGCGCCGACCCGGCCACCACCACCCGCATCGAGTACGCCCAAGCCCGCAACGGAGCCGTGGTGATCATGGGCGAAGAGACGATCGACGCCGACTCCGGACCGATCCGACGACGCTTCACCGACATCTGGAGACCGCACGACGACTCCTGGCAACTCACCATCTGCCAGATCACCACCACGGCAGCCCCACCAACCACCCGATAACACCAAACCCGGATCAACCGCCCCACACATCCTCGATCGCCGGCTCGCTACGGAGCGGCTAGGGACATGATGTGAAGCCCGGCAAGTGTTTACGACTCGTTGATGAGATAGCGCTATGAGCCTGCCGTTGCGATTGCCATGGCGCTTGTGGCGATCGCCGCGCACGATGGCTGCGGCCTACGCCCGGTTCAGCAAGGTGGGCGCGGGACCATCGTGGGCGACTTGGCGCAGCATGCCTGGGCATCATCGCCGCAGCGAACGTGCCGCTCGGTGCAATCCTCGGAGCGTTGCGGGTCTCGGCTGACGGCCTGGGATGGATCACGATCCTCGACCGGCGACGCCTGGCACCACGAGTCCTCGTCCTGGTCTTCGTCCTCCTGCCGTCGTCGCCGTCGCCGGCTCAATTCCCGGCGGGCTCGTCGTCGTCCAAGTGGTCTTCGGGCTCGTCGCTGTGGCCATCGTGACGCTCGGCGTGATGCTCATCGGGCTGGCGATCTCCAAGCCGCCGGGCCCGAAGGTCAAGGCGCCGCGCACTGGCTACGCGACGCAGGTGGGCGACCTGGCCACGATGCCGCTGGCGCCCAACGAGACGGCCTCCACCGTGCTGGCGATGGTGCGTGAGGTGCTCGCCTGGGCGGACCGCACGGGACGCACGTCTCGTGCTGAGGCGGTCCCGAGACGCGCCGAGCAGTACGAGAGGCTGGTTGGAATGGGACGATCGGTCGGCGGACCACGGCGCTCGGTGGGGAAGTCGTGGTACTCGTCGGACGTCCCAACAGGATCGACTGATTCCGCGGTTCGGACAACAGATCGGCCGCACGCAACGCCGCTATGACGCGGCGCTTGGACACGGGGGGATCCTACGGAGCGGTACTTGACCATGCCGGCACCCTCGGAGTTGTGACAACGTCGTACCTGACACGAGGACGGGGGCGGGTCTCCGAGGCTGCGGACCGCCGGGGCGAAGGAGTGCAGATGACCTGGGTCGGAGTTGCGCTGGCGGTGATCGGATTCATCCTGGTGGTGCCGCGTGGCAGCACCGGGATGAGTTCAGCAGCTTCGATGAGCGTTGCTCGGTCGACCGGTGGTCGCTTCGTGTCACCCGACCAGCGTGGTACCGATGACAGCGACAGCGACGGTTCCAGATGGAAGACCATCGTTGTTGGCCTGGTGCTCCTCGTTGCGGGCATCGTCACGATCGCGGTCACCGTTTGAGCGGTCCACGAGGGCGCTCTGTGTGATCCTCCCAGCTTGAGCAGACGCCACCTTTCGGACTGTGAGTTCCCCGGCAATGTTGGGTTGCCGAGGGCTGCGGTGGGAACGAGACGGAGATGACCGGGGTGGAGGTGGTCGTCGCGCTCGCCATAGCCGTTGGCGTCGTTGGCGTCGTGGTGCCGGTCGTTCCTGGAGCGTTGCTCGTCTGGGCGGCGATCCTGGTCTGGGCCATCGTCACCGGGACGGCGGCAGGCTGGATCGTGTTCGCCGCAGCGGCGGCCTTGATCGCCTGTGGCCAGGTCGTCAAGTACACGATTCCCGGCAAGCTGCTGCGGGCCAAGGGGGTCCCGAATCGCTCGCTGATGATCGGCGGATTGTTGGCCATCGTCGGGTTCTTCGTCGTGCCCGTCGTCGGCTTGCTCGTCGGGTTCGTCCTCGGTGTCTACGCGTCCGAACTGCAGCGGATCGGCGCGCGGATGGCTTGGCCGTCGACGAAGGCGGCGCTCCACGCCGCCGGTGTCTCGATGCTGGTCGAGTTGCTGGCAGTGCTACTGGCCACTGCGGTGTGGATCATCGCCGTGGTGGCCATCTGATCATCGAGCGGGTGGTGTCATCCGCCGAGACGATGCGTCGAAAGCGAGCAGCGCTCAGGCGGGCATGACGATGACATCGTCGTCAGCGCTGATCGTGCCGGGGCTGGTGACGAGCGCGGAGACCCGGCTGACAGGCCCGTCGCGGTGGTCGATGAGGTTGAAGTCGCCTTCGAGGAACGAGCGGGCGCTCTGTGCGCACATCAGCGCGAAGGCCAGCACCTCGCAGCGGTGCCTTCCGTCGGGTGTGAACGGCTGATCGTGCCTCTGTTTCAGACACCCTACGTCTGGAACGAGGCGAACCAGTGGGAGCCGCTGTGGAACGACCTCGTGCGGGTCGCTGATCGCGTGTTGGCTACGCCGCACACGCGGACGCATCCGCACTTCCTTGGCGCAGTCGTGCTCCAGCAAACGCCGAGTGCCACGGGTCTGATGCAGGAACGAACGATCATCGACGGCCAGCAGCTGCCCCGCGCCAAGCGGGTACCGATCGGCAGGTACGCGTCCGGTGTCGAGGAGGTGGTCGTCGGTATCCGTGAGTTAGATGCCATTTTCGTGCACGTCGTAGCGCGTGCGCATCGAGTCGCCGATCAGGTTCAGGGCGAGGATGGTGATGAACATGAACAGTGCCGGGAACAGCACGATGTTGGGTGCCTGGTTGAGCTGCGGGCGGCCGCTCTGGATCAACAGGCCCCAGCTCACACCGCTCACGCCGAAGAACGCCAGCGCAGCCTCGAGGATGATCAGCGTCGCGAGCACCAAGCAGGCGAAGGAGAACATCGTCGGGATCATGTTCGGGAGCACATCGCGGAACATCATTCGCTTGTTCCGTGTCCCGAGCGTGCGGGAGGCCAACACGAAGTCGCGGTCGGACCACACCATCGTCTGGCCACGGGTGATGCGTGCCAGCGCGGGGATCACCAGAATCGACAGGGCGACGATGGCCCAGCACGTCTGCTTCGTCGTCGACGACTTGTCCGGCGGGGCGAAGGCCGCGATGAGTGCGAGAACGAGAACGAGGCCGGGGATACTGAGCAGGATGGTGACGATCGCCGACAGGGTGGTGTCGATGCCGCGACGGTAGAACCCGGAGACGAGGCCGAGCGTGCCGCCGACGAGCAAGCCGATGGCCGCGGAAAGGGTGGGGACGAGCAACGATCTGCGGGCGCCATAGATCGTGCGGGAGAACACGTCGCTGTCCGATGCCGTCGGTGCCGAACCAATGCGCCGTGGACGGACCCTCGCGGGACGAGTAGGCGAAGAGCTGATTCGGGTCCTTGAAGGGCAGCACGTCGGCGAACACCGCCGAGAGCACGAGGAGGGTGAGCCAGGCGACCGATGCCCAAAAGAAGAAGCCCAGTTTGGGTTTCCGGTAGATGACGTGGGCTTCGGTGATCCTGGGCTCGACGGAGCTGACGGCCACCGACCGCTCACCGAGGTCAAGCGTGGACATCGCGCACGCACGGACCCAGCGAGACCTGTACGAGGTCGACGAGGAGCTCAATCATGATGACGTCACCGCCGATGAACACCCGACGCCTGCGATCGTCCCCAGGTCAGCATCTTCACCGTCGATCCGGCGAACGTAGTTCCGCTCGCTTGAAGTTGGCAGCCCAGGACTGGCGTGAGTCCCGTGCGACCGTGAGCTGCGAAATTTCGTCGAGTGCGGCACCGCTCCGGGACCTCCAGTGACATCGTCACAGTCGGACGGTGCCGCCGCCTACCAGGTAGGCGCCTCCAGTCCGGGGATCAACCCGGCGCCGGCCAGCAGACCGGTGAAGTCCGTGTAGACGCGCTCTTCGATGATCTGGCCAGCCTCCGAAAGATCCAACACGCTGACTCCGGGAAACGCCACCGCCTCACCCTGCGCGGGCCAGCCCTCGACATCATTACGATGCGTGGCGTTGACCATCCACTCAAACGTAATGACGCCCTTGCCTGAGGAGATCTTGCGGATCGACAATGCGAGGTCAGGCATCGCCGTCAAGTACATCTGAACCTGAGCGGCGATGGCCTCGCGTCCCACCAATCGGGCGTGGGTGATGATGAGCTCTTCACGAGCCCCGTCTTCGGCGTAGAACGACGCGACCCTCTCCGGATCGTGCGCATTCCACGCCGCGTTGAGTTCTTCCGCTAGGCCCATCGATGCCCCCTTTACTGAACCGTTGGGTGTCCGCGATCGTCGTCCACCGCCGGATCCATGTCAATCGCTCATCCGGGCCGGGGCGCTGGAGGCCAACGAGGCTTGGCGTACACGGCGATTGTGGCACTGATCTGGAGGCTTCCGGTACGGGGAATTCAGAGGTGTCGGGCAATTCGTCGGTGACCTCCCGTGACGCGACCCGCCACATCGCCGGTCCGAAAGGCATCTCCGAGAACAACGTCCGACCCCTCGCGGCGCAGGTGCCCGAGAAGGTCGAGTCAAGTTGGGAACTGGCAAGGAGTCGCCTGGCGAAGACTCACCGCCGGCGGCGAACGTGCTGGACGTGCGCCGCCCGGGTGTTTGCCTCTGGCGGTTCCGTCGCCGTGCACTCCTGTCTCCCGGGCTCTTGCCCTGCTGCCCTCAGCGTGATAAATATGACCTGAGCAGTCAAGTTTATGGCCATCCGGAGGTGTCATGAGTGCGTCCACCCTGAACGACGTCAATCTCGCCGCAGTGGGCAGCCTGGTCGAGAAGATCCAAGCGGCGCCCGAGGTGGCCAACACGACCTGGGCGGCGCAGGTGACCTGGACGGGTGCCTTCCGTTCCGCAGCCAAGGTCCGCGACTTCGACCCGGTGCCCTCCGACGAGCCGGCCGCCCTCGGCGGCACCGACAGCGCACCCAACCCTGTCGAGCAGTTGCTCGGCGCCCTCGGCAACTGCCTCGCCGTCGGGTACGCGGCCAACGCCTCGGTCGCCGGAATCGAGCTGCGCGGCGTCACGATCAACCTGGAGGGCGACATCGACCTGAAGACGTTCCTCGGCCTCGCCGACGCCAACGCCGGCTACGAAGCGATCCGGGTGAGCGTTGACCTCGACGCCCCCGAGGCCTCGCCCGAGCAGCTGAGAGAACTGCACGACAAGGTCGTCGGCACCTCGCCGGTGGGGCACACCCTGAGCCGACCGGTGTCGTTGAAGATCGAGTTGGCCGGCGGAGCCTCGTGAGCGTCCTGTCCGAGGTCCTTGCCGCCAACGAGGCCTACGCCGCCGACTTCGGCGCCAAGTCCGAGCTGGGCCTGCCGCCGGCCCGGCGCTTCGCCATCCTCACCTGCATGGACGCCCGGCTCGATCCGGCCAAGTACGCCGGCTTGAGCGAGGGTGACGCGCACGTCATCCGCAACGCAGGCGGCCGTGCCAGCGACGACGCCATCCGCTCCCTGGTGATCTCCTACAAGCTGCTCGGCACCGGGGAGTGGTTCGTGATCCACCACAGCGACTGCGGCATGGAGTTCTTCACCGATGACGTGATCCGAGGCCTGCTGGCCAACTCGCTGGAGACCGCCGCGCTCGGTCCCGACGGCTTCTACGACGTGGGAGCGGGCCCCGGCGCGTCGGAGGGCGAGTACATCGACTGGCTCACCATCGCCGACAGCGCTCAGAGCGTCGTGGAGGACGTCACCCGAATCCGCAACCACCCGCTCGTGCCCGGACGCATCCCGATCTACGGGTACGTCTACGACGTCACGACCGGCCGTCTCCTCGAGGTACCCGCCGCCACCAAAGCCGGTGCCACCCGAGAACCCACGGCGACCTGACCACGCCGAGCTGGCTCGGGAGTGGTCCTTCCACCACTCCCTCTGACTCAGGTTCAGCACACGACGTCGAAGACGCCGTCGTTGGCGCCAAACGGCCTCATTGGCGATAGCGGACACGGTGGACCGCGGCGTGCGTCGTCGTTCTCGGCGGTGGTCTTGGTGTCGTGCGGTGTCCCTCGACGGCACTGCTGACGATGTCGTGTCCGGTGCCAGGCAACCTCTGGCGCCGTCTGTGTGGCGTTGCGGTCAGCAGTACCGTTGCGTGTCATGCGGCTGGGGGTGCCTGATTCCGTCCAGAGTCCGGTGAACGCGAGAGTCGGTCGGCGGCCCTCCTCGGCGGTCGGCTGAACCGGGCATTTGTGGGCGGCCTGCGCGGCGTGATGTGTGAGTGAATGGATGTCGTCGTGCGGGGCGGGGCGCCGACTGTCGTGACAGCGGGGTGAGCAGATGGATCTCATCGACGAGATGGAGCGATCGCACGACGAGTCGATACGGCTGCGGATCTTCCTGGTCAGCTCGGCGAACCCGGCGACGTCGTGGGCTGAGTGGACGATGCGTGACCTGGAAGACCGCCCTGTAATTGCTTCGGGTCGTGACCGCCAGGCAGTTCGTGCGGTGCCACGTGGCTGACGGCGACGACGAGGCGGTGGATGGCGGTCTGGTCGGTGACAAGCCGGGGTGGGCGCCCGCCGTTGGGATCGTGACCGGGGCGAGTTCGGGCCTCGGGCGGGAGTACTCGATCGAGCTGGCGCGAATGGGTGTTGCGGTGACGCTCGTGGCTCGACGCGAGGCCGAGCTTCGAGAGACTGCCCGGCTCGTTGGAGAGGCCGGCGGGCAATGTGAGGTGGTGGTCGGCGATGTCACGGATCCGGGTCTCGCCGACCATGTGGTTTTCCGTACGGAGGCGCTGCTGGGCCCTGTGGACGTGCTGGTCGCGAACGCAGGGCTCCTCGCGCTGGGTTCGGTCGCGAAGATCGATGTCGAGCTGTGGCGTCGGGTTGTGGAGGTGGACCTGGTTGCGCCGATGCGCTGGAACCGGGCGGTGTTGCCGGGAATGGTGGCCCGGGCTCGCGGTCGCATCGTGAACCTCACGAGCGTTGCGTCGCTCACACCCCAGCCGGATGGGAGTGCGTACGCGGCTGCGAAAGCCGGATTGAACTCGTTGACGGCGAGCCTGGCCTCTGAAGTGGCGTCCGACGGGGTCGTGGTCATCGCATTGAGCCCCACTGCCCACACCGACATGGGCCGTCAGCTCTACGAGAACGACGTTCTCCCCGAGGCTCGCCGCGAGTTTCTGCGGGCGTACATCTCGTCGGACCCCGAAGGACTGATGCGTCGATCACTTGAGATCTTCCGATTCGTCGTCGGGGGTGGCGCAGACGCCTTGACTGGCCAAATCGTCGGCGTGCACCCCGACCGATCAGAGACCGTCGACGAGCTGCGAGACCGCGCCACTCGAGCCGCCCGAAGCTGACCCGCACCAACGACGGCTCGAAGATGAGCGACCACGTACGCCGAGTGGTCTGACCATCCCTCTGGCTGGCCGCGACCCGGCGATATCGGATACCCTCCCCAACCCCGAGTTGACCGTCATTATCGGGCATCACGCACCGGCACCTATGGGACGCGATTCTGCGCTGCGACGGCGCACGTTTGGGGCAGCTCACTGGCCGCAGACGCGCCCGAAGGCTCGATCTGTGCGCGCTGATAAGCGTCCGAGGATCTGACCTTCTTCCAATCGCGAGCGCGACCAACGGCGCTTTTGGGGGTGGCGCGCAGTCCCTTCCGCGCTCAGCGGTTCCATCGATGGTTTGGTTCAGTTCCCCGGCACCCAGGAACGAAGTTCCATTGCGATTGAGGTTGCGTCGGGCATTGCCAGCAGTTCTGCAGCGCATCGGCGGCTAGCGACAGTGAACGCGTCGGCGTTCACTACCCGTTGCACCGCGGTGGCCAGGCTGGTGGCGGTGAGCGTCTCGGGTCGCAGCGCGATCGCCGTGCCGGCTTTCTCGCACATGGTGGCGTGCTCGTAGTTGTCGGCGCCCTGAGGAATGATCACCTGAGGTATCCCGTGGGCAAGCGCACCGAAGGTCGTACCTGCTCCGCCGTGGTGCACGACCGCGGTGCACGAGGGGAGGAGTTCGGCCTGGGGGATGAACCGCTCGACCCGTGCGTTCGCCGGAAACGGCGCCAGCTCGGCTGGATCCTGATCGCGACCAACTGCACCTCTTCTCGAACCTGAGCGGAGCCGCCGGACACACCCGAGCATCGAGCGCAAACCCTGCCGCGACCCAAGTAAGCAACCTCAAGAGTCGGGCGGTTCGGAGTGTCATCGATCGCCGGCTCGGCAAAGTCACCTGCTTCGACCGTTACTTCAAGGAGGAACGGCTGATCGACGCTTGCCGGCGCTCATGTCCGCCGACCGAGACTTGACGACGACTCCACGCGGTCGGCCTCGACCGCAACCAGCTTGGCGTGATGCTTGTCGCTGCCGGACTCGGTGCCAGGTCCGGTCTTGCCTCGTGCGCCTTCGCCAACGGCGCGTACCCACTCGACGACACGTGGTCGGCCGGATCGACGCCGACCCTCAACCCTCATTGGCTGCAGCCCGGCAACACGCCCACCAGCAAGCAAATCGCTGTTCCTCTGTTCGTGGCGACACGCTGTAGCGCAGCGGCAGGTCAGCCAATGCGGAAGGCAACACCTGTCTCACCCATCACGCACCAGGCAGGTCGAACACGTTCCACGCGTCAGCTGCCCGTTGAAGTAGCTCAGCAAATCCCCCATCGGGCCCACGACGCACCAGCCGACATCGCCGGTGGCGGTCAACCGCCATCCAGCCGCCATGACGCTGGTGACCAGCGCAGTCCACCTCCCTCGCCGTCTTCGAAGTACACCGCCTCCTCGTCATCTCCGACCCGTCACGTCGAGCGCGCCGGTGAGCCGCTCACAGTTCGAGGATGCGCTCGTCGGTCACTGACCGAACATTCCCGACGCGCGATTTCGGACACCATCGACGCCGGCCAGCCATCTCGACTCGTTGACGACAAGCAGCTCGGCATCGCCGCGTATATTCGCGCTGCTGTCAACGTCGGGCGTAGAGCCCCGATTCGTCCACGATGTAGATCTGCAGGACCGGCGACTCGACGAACGGCAACGTCTGGGTGTAGATCGCACCCGTGATGCCAGTGGCCGGATCAGCCCAGAAGTGGGTGTTGAAGATCCCTGCCCACGATCCGCTGCCTGCGGCATGGCGGCCCGGTTGGTCCTCGCTGTTGAGTAACAGGCCGTCCCGAACTTGAAGCCCGGCCATAGATGAAGTCGGTCGTGATGCGTCGACGCTCTGGTGCGGCGAGGGGCAGTCGAGATCTCCGATCTGGTTGGTAAAGGCGTCGTCCACGGTGGACGAGCGCAGCACCCGGGTGCCGTCGAGAGCACCTCCGCCGAGCAGCATTCGCTGGAACGCAAGGTACTCGCGGGTGTCGAGTAGAGCCCGTGGCCACCTGCCCAATACTCGGGTTCCTGTGACCAGTCCACGTCGGTCGCGATCCACGCACATCCGCACTTCGCACGTGCACCGCCACCGTGTTCGCCCGCTGCGACTCACTCATCAAGAAGGTGGTCTGCGCCATCCCAAGCGGCTCAAAACATTCTCCGCCATGTACTTTCCAGCGAAAGCCCACTGACTGCCTCCACGACCTTGCCGAGCCAATCGTGTTGATCCCATACTCGAATCTCGTTCCGGGATCGGCGACCAGCGGGCGCTCAAGATAATTTTCTAGCCCGACATCACATTCGGAGTGTTGGTGATGTCCTGCCAGCGCACGATGTCGGCATTCCAGAACCAGTAGGACAGTCCGCTCGAATGGCTCATCAGCTGCCGCACCGTCGCCTGCGTCGCCGGCGTTCGGAGATATGCGTGTCGCCCTCAAAGCCGTCGAGGACAGAGACAGCAGCGAACTCCGGACAGTAGCGTTCGACGGGCGCGTCGAGATCGATGCCGCCCTGCTCCGTCAACTGTAGAGCCGCCACCGTAGTGACCATCTTCGTCATCGAGGCGATCCGCATCATCGAGTCCGGTGTCACGGCGTCGCCGCCATCGACCCGACGATTGCCCGCCGCTCCCTCGTAGATGACACCGTCCCGGTCACCGGCCATCGCCACGACACACGTGCGTCTCCCCGCTCCACCGCTCGGCTCAACACCCGGTCAATCGATGCGGACACGATCCCTCCTCAGTGGCACTCGACGCCTCGTTCGCATTGTCACCCCCACCGACGACCCGGTCAACCTCTACCAGGACGGCACACAGCGGCCCTATGCGGCCACTGCGTTCTCCGCCACACCGTCGTCGCCGCCGTGCGAAAACGCTCCTCGGTGCCAAGCTCGGTACCGGTACAACTATCCGCCTGGTCTCCAGCGTTCTGCCGAGCGCGCAAACGCTACGATCGTGGAGGTGCCGCTTCGCAAGTCGCGTTCGTGTCCCGACCGAGGCGGGACCCAGCTCATCGGCAAGCCATCGAGGCGACCGCCGCAAGGGGCTGACGATCGCCAGCGTGTGCCGAGTGCCGTTACGCCCCTATTCGGTGACCGTCAGCCAGGCATCGGCATCTCGCGGTGGGCGTGGTGCCGCGGCAGGAAAACGCTGTGCTTCGTTGTGTTCCGCGCCCGATTTGGTGATCTGTCGCACGAGCGGGGCGCTGCCACCCAGATGGTCCGGCACGGGTTGAGATCCCGCGAACGCTTCGAAGACCAGAACGTCTGGGCGCGAAGTCTTGCCGTGGCAGATGTCGGCTGGCGCCCGCGCATCGGCGCGTGCATCGGATTCGGTGTGGGCTGCCTCGGTGAGACGGGTGCGTCGGTGGGAGTTGTCGCAGAATGGCTGGTTCTCGCTGTTGCCGCAGCGACACAACGCGACGCGTGTCTCTTCGGCGATCACCCCACCTGTCTCGGGATCGATCAGGCGCAGGTCGCGCGACGAGCAGCGGACCGTCGGGGATGGGGATCATCGCCGTCGGCTCGGCAGCGGGTTCTGCGTTGCCGTCGCTGCTGTACCGCAACGCTCCGGTCGGACACTGCTCGACGGTCGCGATGATCTGCTCGACATCACCGCCGTCGAGGCTCACCCACGAACGGTTCTTCAAGTCGAACACCGAGTGCAAGCTGCGGAGGCAGATCCCTGTGTGGACGCAGCGGGTGGAGTCCCAGAAGACGGCGAAGCCGCCTTTCTCGTAGGCACGCGTCGCCATCGTGACGACGTGGCTAGGTCTGGGTGAGCGCGAGGACGGGGATGGTGCGGCTGCCTTCGGTCTGTTTTGCGTAGTCGGCGAAGCCGGGGTAGCGGCGGGCTTGTTCGGCGTAGACGCGATCGCGGTCGTCACCGGTGACCTCGCGAACGGTGACTGGATAGCTGTCGGTTCCAGCTCGATCGAGCCGTCGCCGGCGCTGGTGAGGTTGTAGCACCAGTCGGGGCTGGACGCGCCGCGGCCACCTCCGCACCGGTCGTCGCCAAGTACACCGGCACGATGGCGGCCGTCGACGTGTTCACCGCCAGCACCACGTTCTGGGTGATGGAGTCGATCCGCCTCGACCTCGGCTACGGCAGCCAGGTGCACCCGTGACCGAGCTTCAAGGCATCGCCCGGTGCACGTTCCACGACAACGGGCTGGAGGAGTTCAAACGACTGGCCGCGCAGGCCGTGGAGATCGTGCGGACCAAGGACACCGGAACGCTCCAGTTCGACATCGCCTTCAACGACGACCACTCGGAGTGCATCATCCTCGAGCGGTACCGGGACTCCCAGGCGCTCATCGAGCACGCCGAGCACCTGGCGACTTGAGCGAAGCGATCATGCGGACGGGAACGTTCGCCGGCGAGCTCATCGGGGAGCCGAGCGCTGAACTCAAAGCCATGCTGGCCGGCGGCCCGATCCGTCTCTTCTCGCCGTACCGGTCGCGGTAGACCGTGAACGCACAGACCACCACGACGACCGGCGCGGACGCCCGCCCGACCGGCTCGGTCAGCCGCGCTCAAGTGGGCGGCGCTCGCCGTTCTCGTCCTGGCCCAGCTCATGGTGGTCCTCGACACGACCATCGTGAACGTGGCGCTGCCCTCGATCCAGCAGGCCCTGCATTTCTCGTCCGAGGCCGATCTCCAATGGGTCATCAACGCCTACGTCCTCACCTCCGGCGGGTTCCTGCTCCTCGGCGGGCGCGTCGCCGACCGCTACGGCCGGCGCCTGGTGTTCGTCTCTGGCATCGTCCTCTTCGCCGCCGCCAGCCTTTCCTGTGGCCTGGCCAACTCCTCCGGCCTGCTCGTCGCGGCACGGGCCTTCCAAGGACTGGGCGCCGCGTTCATGGCCCCCGCCGCGCTCAGCCTGCTGACCGTCATCTTCACCGAGGGCGAGGAGCGCAACCGGGCGCTCGGCGTGTGGGCGGCCATCGCCGGCGCCGGCGGGGCCGTCGGGTTGCTCGCCGGGGGCCTGCTGACGACAGAGCTGTCGTGGCGGTGGGTGTTCTTCGTCAACCTGCCGATCGCCGCCTTCGCCGTCGTCGCCTCGTTCCGGCTGATCGACGAGAGCCGCAACCCCGTCGCCGGCGGCTTCGACGTGCCCGGCGCCGTGACGGCCACGGCCGGGTTGGGAGCCTGGTCTTCGCCCTCGTCCGGGCCAACGTCTGGGGCTGGGGTTCGGCGCAGACGCTCTTCGTTCTGGCCGCCGCGGCCGTCCTGCTGACCACCTTCGTCTTCCTCCAGCTGCGCGGCCGCCATCCGCTCGTCCCCCCACGGCTGTTCCGCAGCCGAACCCTCGTCGGCGCCGACGTGGGGATGCTCATCGCCGGCGCCGGGCTGTTCGCCGTGTTCTTCTTCCTGACCCTGTACATGCAGGACCTCCTGCACTACTCCGCCCTGAAGACCGGCGTCGCCTACCTCCCCCTCTCCATCCTCCTCGTCATCAGCGCCGGCGTCGGCTCCAGGATCCTCGGTCGCGTCGGTGCCCGCGCGATCCTCGTGACCGGGTTCCTCCTGGCGGCGGCAGGGCTGGCCCTGCTCGCGCGCCTCTCGCCCACGACCGGATACCTCGACCTCCTTCCGTCGCTCCTGCTCATCGGCACCGGGATGGGCGGCTGCCTTCGTCAGCGTCACGTCCTCGGCGGTCGCCGGGGTCCCCCAGGAGGACACCGGGGTGGCGTCGGCCCTGCTCAACGCCAGCCAACAGTCGGCGGATCGCTCGGCCTGGCGATCCTCACCGCGGTGGCGACCGCCCGTTTCGACGCCGTCGCCCCACGCGTCCCGACGCCGGCGGCGCTGGCTTCCGCCACCACCAGCTCCTAGGCGTCTGCCTTCATCGTCGGCGCCCTGCTGCTCGTGAGCGCGGCGCTCATCGGCGGGCTGCTGCTACAACCGCGTCCTGCCGACGCGCGTGCTGCCGAGTCGCGTCCAGTCGTCGAGTCGGCTGCCACGCCGAGCCCGGCCGCGGTGGTCCGTCAGATGACCCGCTGCGGATGCCATGGATGACGTACCGCTGACCGTCGCGGAGGAGAGGCCATGAGCAAAGACCAGAAACGTGCGCTGGACGCGATCCTGAGCCAAGGCGGGCTCGACCTGCAAGCCGACGTCGCGACGTTGCGAGTCGCCTTCGACGACCTGATGGCCCGCATCCCGGTACCCGACGACGTCCAACGGCGCCCAACGACCATCGGCGGAGTCGACGCCATCCAGGTCACCGTGCGCGGAGCCTCTGCCGACGGCGACGGCGACGGCGACGGCGTGATCCTCTACTTCCACGGCGGCGTCTACGTCATCGGCACGGCGGCCGCGACCGTCCCGTTGGTCGGAGACCTCGCCCGGCGCACGGGCACGAGGGCCATCACCGTCGACTACCGACTTGCGCCGGAACACCCCTACCCGGCCGCGGTCGCCGACGCCCAAGACGCCTACCGGGGCTTGCTCGACCAAGGCATTGACGCCGGCCAGATCGCGCTCGTCGGCGAGTCGGCCGGTGGCGGGCTGGCCGTGGCCACCCTGCTCGCCCTGCGAGACGCCGGCACCCCGCTGCCGTCCTGCGCGTTCCTGATGTCGCCGTACGCCGACCTCACGCTGTCAGGCGACTCGATCGCCCACAGCGGCGTAGCGATCCCACTCGCCCTCGCGTCTCGCGACACGCTTCTGACGGCCGCTGCGCTGAGGCGACAGTGGTCAGTGCGCTTGCGCCGTACCGTGACCCTGTGGGCGTGTTCCGGAGTTCGATCGAGCCGGTGCTCGGTACTCGCCTGACGATGCGTGTGGTCGCTACCGATCGTCGTGTGGCGAATGTCGCGGACGCGGCCGCTCTTGCCGAGGTCGACCGCTTGGACGAGCTGCTGTCGGCGTACCGTCCGGACAGCGCGTTCAACGAGTGGCGCCGAGGTGAGTCGGGCTCGCCGCCTGCCGAGTTGGTCGAGGTCCTCGGCTCGGCGGCGTCGTGGCACCGCCGGACCGGCGGGGCGTTCAGCCCGTGCCTTGGCGCGGTCATGGCCCGGTGGCGGCGGGCCGAGGTCGATGGCCGGTTGCCGGATCGTGAGGAGCTGCTCGAGCTGGTCGCCGGGGCGGCGCGGTTGCCGTTCGTCGTGATCGACGGTCGTGTGGTGGTGCGCGCCGACTGTTCGCTGGTGGACGTGCACGGCGTGGCCAAGGGTTGGGTGATCGACGAGATGACCCGCGCCGCGTTCGACGTCGAGGGCGTCTCGGCGGTCCTCGTCGAGCTGGGTGGTGACCTGTGCCATCGCCGGACCGGTTCTTCCGCAGACCTCGTCGCGGTGGCCGTGGAGCATCCGCGCGCGGTCGCTGACAATTCGGCTCCGCTGGCGGTCGTTGAGCTAGCGGGTCGGGCGATGGCGACAAGTGGCGGCAACCGTCGAGGCTGGCGGATCGGCGACCGCTGGTACGGCCATCTGCTCGATCCGGCGACAGGATGGCCGCTGGCCGAGCAGTCGGGCGCGACGGTCATCGCGCCGTCGGCGGCCGAAGCAGACGCGATCGCGTCGGCAGCGGCGGTGGTCGACGTCGACCAGATCGAGATGATCGCTGGCGGGGCAGCGGTGCTGAAGGTGATGCCCGACGGTGGCGTGTGGCGCAGCCCATCCTGGCGCGACTCGGTGGTGGAGGTTCAGTGAGCGGCGACCCAGATCAGGACGACGACGACCGCTGAGGCGATGCCGGCGGTGATCAGGCTGCTGCGACGCCGCTTGCGCTGGAGGATCTGGATGGCGACGCCGGTGACGGTGATGACGAGCAGGAAGATGGCGGCGGCGTCGATCACCCAACCCCACGACGTGGTGGTGTCGCGGCCTTTGTGGATGTCGTTGAGCACGGCGAGCAGGTCGCCTTGGGTGATGGTGGTCGTCAGGGTCGAGTCGGTGAGCGAGAACGTGACGCTGGCGCTGTAGCCCGGGCCGGCATAGTCGATGTGGCCGGTCGTCGCGTCGGACCCGTAGTCGGTGACGTGTCCGGTGACGTCGAAGGTGTCGCGGACGTACTCGGAGATCGCCAGGTAGTCGACGGTGGTGCCGTTGATCGCGCCAGCCGGGACCGTCCCTTGCTTGGTGGTCGTGCTGGTCGACCCGACCGACCAGCTCGGGTGGTTGAGGGTCAGCCCGGTGATGGCGAAGAACGCGACGATCAGCATGCAAGCCATCGAGACGTAGACGTGCACAGTTCGCGACCAGCGATTGAGCCGACCGATGCGGCGGCCCCGTGGGCGTTGGCCCGGCGGCGCGGCAGCTGTCGCCGTGGAGTCGACCAGATCGAGGGTGTCGGCCGCGTCAGGCAACGGTCACCGTCGCCGTCGAAAGCTCGCCGTTGGCCGGGATCGTGGTCGCCCCGGCCTGCCCGAGTACGACCTGGCCGCTGGTGACGGAGTGGGGTCCGTGCTCTCGTGCCGCTTCGATCCACATGGTGTGGTTGCCGGTGAGAGGGGCACCGTCGAAACCCGTGCCGTCCCAGGTGACGGTGTACTGGCCGGCGACGCGTGTCGCTCCGGAGACCGCGTCGATCGCGTTGGCGTCGGTGGCCGTGCTGGCTGCGGTGAACTCGGTGAGCTCGCGCAGGTACCGGGCGTCGTGGGTCGAGTACCAGACGCTGACGATGCCGACCATTGTCGAGGTGTCGTCTTCGACCCACACGGCGATGTACGGGTTACGCACCCGCCCCGAGGTGTCCGACGCCGCGTAGGAGAACGAGACGGAGACGGCGTCGCCCGCAATGCTCGTCGAACTCCCTCCGGTCGTCGGCGATGGCCTGGTCGATGGGCTGCGTGGAAAGGTGTTCGCGGCTGAGGTCGTGCCCGAACCAGCCCCGGCTGCGGTCGTCGTCGGTGTTGCCCTGGGTGTCGTTGTGAAGGCCGACGAGTCGTCGTTGCCGCAGGCTGCGAGCCAGGCGCCTGCGGCCACGGCGCTGGCCGCGGTCAGGCCGCGACGCAGCAGGGCGCGGCGGGTGGCGAGTTCGAAATGGGGTAGATCACCCGGCATCGTGTCGTCCACTGTGGTTGGTCCTTTCAACGTGATCCGGGGTTGGTACTCCTCGTGCGGCGAAGTGCCGACGGTTCTGTTGACGGTGACTGGCATCTCAGTCGCATCGCTGGCTGGAGTTCAACCAGTCAGCAGCGCCTGGTTCAGAGCGCGCGGGGAACATCCTTGGACCTTGCTGGGAACTGGGCTGGGTGGACGTGCCGATGTCGATCTGCAAACGTGTTTGGGAGGGACCGTTGCCAGCGCGGGGAACATCGACGCGGCAAGTGCCGTGCGGCGGGTCTCGGCGCTGTTCATCGGTTGCCCGGCTTCACGGTGCCGTCCCAGACCGACTCCGACCCGGTGTGGCCGGCCTGCACGATCGTCACCATCGACGCCACGCCACCGATCACTGCGAGTGAGGCGAGCACCGGTCGCAGCCAGCGCGGGGCCGTCCGCGCCGAGGAGGGTCGTCGCGACGGCGGCGATGGCGAGCACGACCCACCGGTACGCCAGGTACCACTTGCGTCTGGCGACGATCGCGACCGTGCCGATCGCCGACAACGGCAGCAAGACGATCGGGATGGGCACGAGGAACGGGTGGGCGGGGAGCCCGAACAGCTTGTCCATGGGCGCCGGACGGTAGGAGCGCAGCGCCGGCGACCGGAGGCGGTCGAGCCATCCTTTGCCTAGCCTTTGCCGGCCTGGTCCCGGCCGCGGCGATGCCCGTCGTAGCGTGTCCTCGCGTGGTCCGGTTGCTGGTGGCGGAGGACGACGCCGACATCGCCGAACCGATGTCCCGGGCCCTGCGCCGCGATGGCTACGAGGTCGATTGGGTCACCTCGGCGGCCGGCGTGTTCGAGCGCCTCCGTGACGTGCACGTCGACCTGCTGATCCTCGACCTCGGCCTGCCCGATGCGGATGGCGTCGAGCTGTGCCGGCGGATCCGCCGTGCCGATGCCCGGCTGCCGATCATCATGGTGACGGCGCGCACCGATGAACTCGACGTCGTCATCGGCTTCGACGCCGGCGCCGACGACTACGTCGGCAAGCCGTTCTCGATGAGCGAGCTGCGCGCCCGTGTGCGCGGCCGGCTGCGCCTGGCGCCCAACGATGTCATCCAGATCCACGATCTGCGCGTCGACCTGGCTGCGCGGCGGGTCAGTCGCGGCGACGAGGAGATCGTGCTGACATTGAAAGAGTTCGACCTGCTGGTCCTGCTGATGCGCTCGGCCGGCAAGGTGGTGTCGCGAGAGCGGATCATGGCCGAGGTGTGGGACGAGCACTGGCACGGCTCGACGAAGACGCTCGACATGCACGTGTCGTGGCTGCGCCGCAAGCTCGGCGACGACGGTCGGTACATCGCGACGGTGCGCGGCGTCGGACTGCGTTTCGAGGACGGCTGATGCGCGCCCGGCTCGTCCGTCGGTTCGTCGCCGTCGCGCTCTTCGCGGTCATCATCCTCGGGGTGCCGCTCGGCCTGATCGGCCGGGCCTTCGTGCGCGCCGAAGCGGTGCGCATCGCCGACCGCGAGGCCGATTCGGTCGGCTTCGCCGCACAGCCCTACCTCTCGGCCGGTCAGCCGGTGCCGCCGAGCGCCGTCGCCCAGTTCGTCGGCAACGGCCGGTACATCGAGATCACCGACGCGAACGGTGCGACGACGAGGTTCGGAACGGCCGGTCCCGACGACGACGTGCGCGCGACGATCGCTCTCGCCGACGGATCCGTCGTCGACGTGTGGTTGCCTGACGAGGCCCGCGACCGCCGGGAGCTGCGCATCGTGCTCCTCGTCGGCGGCCTCGCCGCGGCGGCCGTCGCGCTGGCCGCGATCCTCGGCGTCCTCTTCGCCCGCCGACTGGCCAAGCCGCTCGACGACCTCGCGGTCACGGCGCGTCGGCTCGGACAGGGCGACTTCACGGCGCGCGCCCCGCGCTCGGGTGTCGCCGAGATCGACGATGTCGCCGTCGCGCTGGACACCAGCGCTGAACGCATCGGCACGATGGTCGCCGCCGAGCGGCAGTTCGCGGCGAACGCCTCGCACCAGTTGCGGACGCCGTTGACCGCGTTGCGCTTGCGCCTCGAGGAGATCGCCGAGCTCGGCGACGACGACGTGCGCGCCGAGGCCGACCTCGCCCTGCGCCACGCCGATCGCCTCAACGCGACCATCTCCGAGCTGCTCCGCCTGGCCCGCCCGGACGCGGAGCGGCTGCGCCAGCCGGTCGACGTTGCCGCGGTGCTGCGCGAGCACGCGCCCGCGTGGCAGCAGGTGTGCGCCGCGGCGCACCGCGAGCTGCGCGTCGAGCTGCCGACGCAGTGCCTGGCGATGGCCAGCAGTGGCGGCACCGCGCAGGTCGTGCAGACCTTGATCGAGAACTCGCTCCAACACGGCGCCGGCACCGTCAGCGTGCGACTGCACGACGAGGGCGACGTCGTTGCGCTGACCGTGCGCGACCAGGGCAGCTCACTGCTCGACGCCGACGCCGCCCAGATCTTCGAACGGCACGTCTCCCACGGCGGCGGCACCGGCGTCGGACTGGCGCTCGCGCGCACGCTCGCCGAGGCCGACGGTGGGCGGCTCGATCTGGTGAGCACACGTCCGACGACGTTCCGGCTGACCTCGCCACGACCCGGCGCAAGCTTTGCCCGAACTTGACCTGGGCGATGCCCGGGTCCAATCCGGCACCGCGACAATCGACGACATGGCCGACCATCGTGCGAAGACACGCGATCGCCGCCTACGTCGCGTCAACCAGATCACCGCAGTCGGGCTGCTCGGCGGGGCGGCACTGACCGGCGTCTGGTCGACGGTCGCCGCCCACTCCTACTCGGGTGTATCCACTCCTGCGGCACAGGACCCGGCAGCGGTCGTGCCCGCGCCCACCGAGGCGACGCCGGCGCCGACCACCACCGAGGCTCCGACCACCAGCATGCCGGCGGCCACGACGACCACGCCGCCGACCGGCACTCGCCAGCGGACGGCGACCGCACCGCCGGCGACCGCGAAGCCCCCGTCTACGACCAAGACCAAACCGACCGCCACCCCGCCGACCACGCAGCCGCAGGTCACCACCGCGACCAAGCGTCACCAGCACGCCGCTGTGTCGGGCGGATCGTGAACACGACGATCGGCTCGTCGACGTTCGACGCGCTCGGCACGACCGTGCGGATCGAGGCGTGCGCCGACCTCGCTGCGGCCGAGCGCGAGGTACGTGCAGTGCTCGTGGCGATCGACGCGGCATGCAGCCGGTTCCGCGAGGACTCCGAGCTGACGGCCGTCAACCGGGCGGGCGGGCGTCCGGTCGCACTCAGCCCGCTCGCCGCGCTCGCCGTACGCGTCGCGCTCGATGCCGCGGCGCTGACCGATGGCGCCGTGGACCCGACCGTCGGGGCCACGGTCCGCGTGGTCGGCTACGACGTGAGCTTCGAGCAGCTTCCGAGCGAACGGGCGCCGATCGTCCAGGTTGTGGACACGCCGGGCTGGCGCACCGTCCGCCTCGACGACGACGGCACGGTGCGCGTCCCCGCCGGCGTCCTGCTCGACCTCGGCGCGACGGCGAAGTCGCTCGCCGCCCACCTCGCCGCCGAGCGCGCTGCAGCGAGCACAGCCGGTGGCGTGCTGGTCAGCATCGGCGGCGACATCGCGGTGGCCGGCGAGCCACCCGTCGACGGCTGGACGATCGGCATCGCCGACTCGCATCGCACCGCGTTCGCCGATGTCGACGAGGCCGTCACGCTCTGGCGAGGCGGCCTGGCGACGTCGTCGACGACGGTGCGCTCCTGGCGCGCTGGCGAGACGACCCATCACCACATCGTCGATCCGGCGACGGGGCGCTCGGCATCGAGTGGCTGGCGTACGGTCACGGTGGCGGCCGCCGACTGCGTCGCGGCCAACGTCCTGTCGACCTGGGCTGTGATCCGCGGACCCGGCGGTGCGGCGAAGGCGGCCTGCCCGTTCCGGGCCGTCACCGACGCCGGCGAGGTCGTGCGCGGCAACGGGTGGCCGGAGCCGTCGTGATCGCCGCCGGCCTCACCTGGTACGTCACCCGCGGTTCGGGTCTCGTCGCCCTCGTGCTGCTGACGATCGCCTTCGTCCTCGGCATCCCGACCGCACGGACGGCCGACTGGCGCGGCGCACCGCGGCTGGTCGTCCAGCTGCTGCACCGCAACGCGTCATTGCTCGCTGTCGCGTTCGTCGCCGTGCACGTCGCCACGACGGTGGCCGACTCGTTCGTCAACATCCGCATCGTCGATGCGTTCGTCCCGTTCATCTCCGGCTATCACATGCTGTGGCTGGGGCTCGGCACGATCGCGCTCGACCTGATACTCGCCATCGTCGTCACCAGCCTGCTGCGCGAGCGGCTCTCGTACCGCACGTGGCGCACCGTCCACTTCGCCGCGTACGGCTGCTGGCCGATCGCACTGCTCCACGGACTGGAGATCGGCTCCGACGCCGGGTTCGCGTGGATGCGCTGGGTCGTGGTCGGCTGCGCCGCAGCGGTGATCGTTGCATTGATCGTGCGTGTCGCCCGTCCGCTGCGGACGTTCGTTGCGGCGACGCGATGAGCACCGCCATGACCGGGCATGCGTCCGCACTCCGGCCACCTGGCCCGATCGGCGCGCCGCGGCTGCTGCGCGGACTCGGCGATCGCGCCGTCTCACTGACGGAGCATCGCCGCTCGATCGCGCCGCCACGGCCGGTGACACACAGCCCGGCCCTCGACCTCATCGACGAGGTTGCCGCAGCCGGTCTACGCGGTCGCGGGGGCGCGTCGTTCCCGACAGCGATCAAGATGCGCACCGTCGCAGCCAGCCGCCGCCCGCCGACCGTGGTGATCAACTGCTGCGAGGGCGAGCCGGCGAGCGCCAAGGACCGCGTGCTGTTGACCCGGGTCCCGCACCTCATCCTCGACGGCGGGCTGGCCGCCGCGGCCGCGACGGGTGCCGAATGCGTCATCGTGTGCCTCGACCGTGCCGACGGCGCGGCGATGAGCGCCGTCGAGGGTGCGCTCGCCGCCCGCGACCGTTCCGGCGAGCCGACCGCGGGCATCCGCATCGCCACGGTGCCCTCCCGCTTCGTGGCCGGCGAGGAGAGCGCGCTCGTCAACCTCCTCAACGGCGGTGACGCCAAGCCCACCGCCAAGCCCCCACGGGTGTTCGAGCGCGGCGTCGGTGGACGGCCGACCCTGGTGATCAACGCCGAGACCGCGGCGCACCTCGCGCAGATCGTCCAGTGGGGTTCGGACTGGTTCCGCACGTGCGGGACCGCCGACGAGCCAGGCACGCTTCTCAGCACCGTCTCCGGCGCCGTGCGTCACCCCGGCGTGGTCGAGCTGGCGCTCGGCACCAGCATCGTCGACGCCGTGCGCGCCGCCGGCGGACCAACCCGCCCGCCCGCGGCGATCCTCCTCGGCGGCTACTACGGCAGCTGGTTGAGCGCCCCCGACGCCGCCGCGGCCGTTCTCACCAACGTCTCCCTGCGCCCGCTCGACGCCGGACTTGGCTGCGGCGCGATCGTCGTCGTGCCCGAAGACTGCTGCGGCCTCGCCGAGACCGCTCGTCTGCTCGCATGGATGAGCGGCCAGAGCGCCGGACAGTGCGGACCGTGCGTCCACGGCCTCGCTGCGCTCGCCGAGGCGATGCGCGAGCTCGCCGCCGGACGACCGAGGCCCGACACCCGGGCGCGGCTGGCCCGATGGGCCGAGATGATCGACAAGCGCGGCGGCTGCAGCTTCCCCGACGGCGCCGCCCGGCTCGTGCGCACCACACTTCGTGCGTTCGACGCCGATGTCGAGCACCACCTCCACCACGGCCCGTGCTGGCGGACTGCAAACCGGCCCCTGCTACCGACACCACAGGCGACAGGCCAGTGGCGTTGAGACACGTGCTGGTTGTCGACTTTATTGCCTGCGACGGCCGGGGCATCTGCGCCGACCTGCTGCCTGAACGCATCACCCTCGACGACTGGGGCTACCCGATCATCGACCCCACCCCCATCGGCGCCGACCTCATCACCCACGCCCGGCGCTGCGTGCGCAACTGCCCCACCCTCGCCCTACGACTGTCGATCGAGGACGAACGTGTGGGATCGAGGGCGGCGGCGAGGACATCGACGCCAGGCTCGTACTCGCCCGGTCGGGGTAACCGATGAGACCGGCGATCATCGCCGGTCCACCGTGTCCGCAATCGCCAATGACTATGTCGCGCCCGAGTTGGCGTTGAGCTCGACAGTGTTCGCGAATGCAAGCGCGCAGGACGTCCTCATCGGGGATGCCCGCAGCGGCGTTGGCTGACGAACGGCAGGTCTCGTTCGACTGCCCCACAACGCGCAGTCAATTGCCTCTTGGTGACCGCCTCCCAACGCCGGCTCGTGCGCCGTTGCAGTGTCGAGCACTGACCTCAGCGCAGTACGCCGGTTGCGGACCGACGACCAGGTCAGCCCCGGGTGCTCGCCCCGCCCCGCTGACCCCCGTAGAACCTTGATCGCTTGCCCAGCGCTCGGGGCATGGTGGTCCGGCGGAATGTTGCGCGTGACCCGTAGCTCGTCGGTCGCTGTGGCCGAGCGTGTTGTGCCCCTCGCGTGCGGGTTGGTCGCTGTGGCCGTGCCTCGCCGGCCCCGGCCCCGTCGGAGTGGCGTCAGCCCACGCCGACGCGCTCGGGCGTGGATGCAATGCTGCGAGACTCGTGGTTGGCGACCGGCAATGATCGGCGCTTCCGACGCGGTCCGGGGCGTGGCGCGCCAGGTCGGGTTGCGTGGGATCCACATCGGCGACGAGGCCGTCGTGCCGATTGCCACGTTCCGACTCGACACACCTGCGATGCGCAACGTCCGCCAAGCCGTGCAGCGCACCCGCAACGCCGGTGTGACCGTGTCCGTGCACCTCGAGACAGCGCTTGACGAGGCGCTACGTGGCGAACTCGGCGCCGTGGCCGACGAGTGGCGCAGAGGTCGCGGTGAGCGCGGTTTCGCGATGACGATGGATCATCTCCTCGAACACGTGTACCCTGGCGCGCTGATCTTCGTCGGGAGTCACAAGCGGCGACCTGTTGGCTATCAGCGTTCTCTACTGTCTCGTGGTGGAGCCACGCTGAGCCTCGATGTGATGCCGAGACGTCGCGGCGCCCCCAACGGTCTCAACGAACGACTCATCGTCGAAGCCGTCCACTGGGGAGCCACCCATGGCGTGCACGAGGTTTCGTTGAACTTCGCTGCATTCCGCAACTTGTTCGAAGCCGAGGCATCTCCAAGTCGCCAGGTGCTGCGCTGGATCGCTCACCGCCTCGACGTGTTCATCAAC
Organism: uncultured Acidimicrobiales bacterium; assembly: GCA_963794805.1. Lineage (GTDB taxonomy): Bacteria > Actinomycetota > Acidimicrobiia > Acidimicrobiales > Ilumatobacteraceae > JAODBQ01. The sequence goes on along the minus strand of CAWCFL010000016.1, from coordinate 679,126 downwards.
GTCGAGTCCCTCTACCGCTTCAACGCCAAGTTCCACCCGGTGCGGATTCCACGCCACGTCTTGTTCCACAAGGCACGCGACATTCCCGCTGTGCTCGCAGCGTCGCTGCGAGCCGAGTTCGAAGCCAGCCCGGCACGAAGTAGCACGACAACCCGACCAACCCTGCGCGGAGACCAACGAGCCCACCCGCTCAATGACAGCGGCTGAAGCCGTTGCCTCGTCGCCGTGGTTACCCCAAAGTCCGCCGAGGGCGGCGATGGACGGGCGATCGTGCCCTCGAATCGCGCCGTGCTGCTGGCGGTCGCTGCGTCCGGAACCGCCGGCTGTCGGGCGCTCCGTGCGAGCGCCGACCTGCCGATAGGCAGCGAGTGGGGCCCGCTCGTCACTGTCGTTCTGCGGTCTTCTTGTGTGCCTCGCAGGTTGCGTACTTGAGCCACGCAAGCGTTCCGGAGATCGGAGCTGGCCGCTCGGGTCATGGGCGTGGCTTGAGTTTCATCTGTTGTGTTGCCGCCGGCAATCGCCGCAGCGTTCCGGGTCCGGCCAGGAAAGGTTGGCGGTCGTACGCTGGCGGTATCGACGGTTTCTCGGCCCCGGTGATCTCGGCGCGTGCGTTGGTCAAGCGGTTCGGCAGGTTCCGGGCCCTCGATGGTCTCGATCTCGAGGTTCGTGCGGGTGAGGTCCACGGCTTCCTCGGTCCCAATGGCGCAGGCAAGTCGACGACGCTGCGGTCGTTGCTCGGGTTGTTGCGCCTCGATGGTGGTTCGGCGACGGTGTTCGGCCTCGATCCGTGGTCGGAGGCCGTGGCGATTCACCGGCGTCTCGCGTATGTACCTGGCGATGTGGCGTTGTGGCCAAACCTGAGCGGTGGGGAGACGATTGACCTGTTGTTGCGGATGCGCGGTGTCGATCCGGTGGGTCCGGGGTCGCGGCGTGACGAGATGGTTGAGCGCTTCGAGCTCGATCCGACCAAGCGCGGGCGGGCGTACTCGAAGGGCAACCGTCAGAAGGTCGCGTTGGTGGCGGCGTTGGCGGCGCCGGTGGACCTGCTGATCCTCGACGAGCCCACCTCGGGTCTCGACCCGTTGATGGAGCAGGTCTTTGACCAGTGCATCGCCGAGCGCACTGCCGACGGGGCCACGGTGTTGTTGTCCAGTCACATCCTGAGCGAGGTCGAGCACCTGGCGCAGCGGGTGACGATCGTCCGCGACGGTCGTGCCGTCGAGAGTGGTTCGCTCGATGATCTGCGTCACCTGCACCGCTACCGCGTCCGGGCGGAGCTCGCCGGACCGGTCCCGGATCTGACAACGGTGGCGGGTGTGTTCGACGCGGTCGCCGAGGGCCAGGTGGTGACCTGTTCCGTGGACACGGACGCGATGGCCGACCTCCTCCGAGCCCTCACCGCCGCGCAGGTGCGCGCGCTGACGAGCACACCGCCGACGCTCGAAGACCTGTTCCTCGACGTCTATCGCACCGGCCCGGAGGGAGCGCGTCGATGACGGCCGTGGCGACCCCGTTCGCCGCGCCCGCCGTCGAGCGGTTGCTCCTTCGATTTGCTCTGCGCCGGGACCGGGTCATGGTGACGGCCTGGTACGCCGCCCTCGTCCTGGTGTGCTTCGTCTCCGCCGCGGCCACCCCCACGCTGTACTCGAACGAAGCGGATCGGGTGCGTGCCGCCGAGGCGATCAATGCCAGCCCCGGGCTCGTCGCGCTGTACGGGCCGATCCTCGACGTGCACAGCACTGGCGAATTGGCGATGACGAAGATGACCGTGCTCTACGCGGTCCTGGTGATGGTGATGCTCCTGCTCGTCGTGCGTCGACACACGCGTCTGGACGAGGAGGGCGGTCAAGCCGAGCTGCTCGGGGCGACGGCGATGACCGCCACGGCGCCACTGCGTTCGGCGATCGTCTTCGGTTCGGCCGTTTCGCTCGTCCTCGGTGTGCTCGTGATCGCCGCGAACGTCGTGGGTGGCCTGCCGATCGTGGGGTCGCTCGCCTTCGGCGCATCGTGGGCGGGCGTCGGGCTGGTCGGGACCGGGCTCGCGGCCGTGGCCTGTCAGTTGTCGCCGAGCGGGCGAACGTGCGCGGCCATCGGCGTGGCGTCGATCGCAGCGCTGTACGTCGTACGCGCGGTTGGCGACACGACCGCTGCTTCATGGCTGAGTTGGCTGTCTCCGTTCGGCTGGAACACGTTGCTGCGTGCCTACGGCGACACCCGGTGGTGGCTGCTGCTGCTGTACGTCGGCTTGGCCGGTGGCCTCGCGCTGGTCGCCGACGCGCTGCGCCGGCGACGCGACCTCGGCGCAGGGATCATCGCCGCCCGGGCAGGCGCGCCCGCCGGTTCGCCACGCCTCGCTGATGCGATCTCGTTGGGCATGCGACTGCACCTGCCGATGCTGGTCGGTTGGACCACGGCCATCGCCGTGATGGGTGTGAGCTTCGGCGCGATCAGCGCGGTCGTTCGACGCGTTCGACTCGCCGGCGATCCGCGACATGTTGGCGCGCATCGGCGGTGAGGGCGCCCTGCGCGACGCGCTCCTGGGTGCGGTGATCTCGGTGCTCGCGCTGATCGTCAGCTGCTTCGCGGTCGCCGTCGTCGGTCATGCCGGCAGCGACGAGTGCGCTGGCCGTACCGAACAGGTCTTGGCGACGGCGACCTCGCGGTCACGGGTGTTCGTGGCGACCGCGATCGTGGCGCTCGCTGGCGCGACGTGGCTCCTGCTGGTCGCCGGCGTCGCCCTCACGCTCGGGACCGGCAACGGCCCCGACCATTCCGTCGTCCGGTTGATCGCCTCGGCGCTGGCCCAGGCCCCGGCGATGTGGGTCGTGGTGACGCTCGCATTGCTGTGCTTCGCCGTGCGCAGCGGGTGGGCGCCGTTCGGCTGGCTGCTGATCGTCGTGTTCGCTGTCCTTGGTCAGATCGGCGAACTGCTCGATCTCCCCTCATGGGTGCTCGACCTATCGCCATACCGTCACGCCCCGCGCATGCCACTCGCCGGATTCGACCTGGTTCCCGCCGTCGTCCTGACGATGATCGCTGCCGCCGTCCTCACCGGATCGTGGATGCGGTACCGCACGCGCGACATCGGCTGACGCACCGCGGCATCCGTTCCCGCACTCATCCTTCCTGTCCACCGCTTCGCAGGAGTGCCATGCCGAGTTGGTCGGCGATGGCCACGCCGGCGTGGCGTCGGTCCGGATCGAGGTGGGTGCCGACTGATCCATCGGCGAACGCCATGACGATGTGGCCGCCAGTGCAGCCATGGGCGCGGACCGGCATCGAGGCCATGCCACGTGCCGTTGCTCTGGCGTGCGCCGTCGCGGCCGCACTGTTCCAGCGTGAGCGCACCGGTCACGGTTCGGTCGTCCGGTTCGACGCCGTTGGTGTCGAGGTGTACGCGCACGTGAGGCGCAGCGGCTGACACATCGTCTCGGTCGCGCCCCGCTCGCACCTCAAGCGCAGCCGGCCGACACCGCGTCCAGTGCCCGTGGGCGCGGCTCGCAGGGTCGAGTCGGCGCTGCTCAACGCGGGCATGCGCTGCAGTCGGACATCACCGCCGCTGAGTTCGCCGACGACGTCGGCCGGATGGAGCGCACCCGGCCGGGCAACGCGCTCGTCAACTGGTACCGGACGAGGGACGACCGTTGGCTGTACTTCTGCGTGATGTACGCCGGCGCGAAGTGGGCCTAGTTCTGCCACCTCATCGACCGGCCGGAGCTGATCGACGATCCGCGCTTCCACGACGACCCCACGCGACGGCACACGCCGCTGAGTGCGCCCAGCTGCTCGACGAGGTGTTCGCCCAGCGGACCCTGGCCGACTGGACCGCCACGCTCGCTCCGTTCGAGGGCGCCTGGGGGCCGATGCGCCGGCCGAGCGAGATGCACGCCCACCCGCAGGTCCTGGCGAACGGGTTCATCGCCCGCCACGAGGGCGTCGGCGGCGACGCGTTCGGACTCGTCGCCCCGCCGATGCAGTTCGACCGGGAGCCGACCGGCCGGCCGGTCCGGCTCCCGAGCTCGGCCAGCACACCGAAGACCTCCTCCTCGAGCTCGGCTACGACTGGGAACAGATCGGGACGCTCATCGCGACCGACATCATCGGTCCGGGCGGGGCGTTCACCGCGGGCTGAGCACCAGGCCAGCAACATGTTGACGCGACCGTGGCTGAGGCGTCGACCGGGTGGTCGATCGCGATCGCCGAGCCCGGTGATCTCGTGGGCGCAACAGGACCAGCACGGCATCGCAAACCCTTGCCTGGAGCCGAACGAGTGCGCCCAGCTCGGTGATCGCCGCCGCCTCACCGCCGCTGAGTGGTGCGCCATCGAGGTCGTCGTAGTGCATCTGCCGAGCGGGAAGCGAGGTCTCACCGCGGTCGTCGTCCGGTTCGACGAGGCCGGGTTGGTGTCGGAGGTGTACGCGCACGTGAGGCGCAGCGGCTGACACATCAGTCTCGGTCGCGCCCCGCTCGCACCTTGGTGCAAGCGCATGTGCCGGTGCCGGTACACCGCGTCCGAGTGCCCGGTAGTGGCGCGGCTCGCAAGCGACGGTCGAGTCCAGATCATCCGATCTGGAGCGCCGTCCCAGAACGGCGGCCCGCGCCCCCTGGTGATCCGCCCGCGGGCGCTCGCAGCGGGTGTTCCCGTCGTGTGGTCGGTGGTCGCTGGAGTGGTGGTCGTATCGGCTCGACCCTGTGGGCGAAGGTGAGGGGGTGGCTCGATTCGTCGACGAAGGGCTCGATGGCCTGAGGGTCGGCGAGACCGGTCGTCATCGATCAAGTCATTTGGGCCGGGATCCGGCTCTGGGCGGTGAGTGTGGTGTTGAGGGTGGTTCTGGCGGCTTCGGCTCAGTGTGTTGTGTCGAGCAGTTGTTGGTAGAGCTGGCGGCTTGGCGGGCTGGGGTCGATGCCGAGCTCGTCGGCGAGGAGACGTCGCAGGTGCTCGTAGGCGCGTAGCGCTTGGGCGGTGTTGCCTTCGGCGGCGAGGGCGCGGATGAGCAGCCGGTGACCGCTCTCGCGTAGCGGTGTGAGGGCCACGAGCGCCCGGCCGGCGTCGCGGGCGGCGGGCAGTTCGGTCCCGCCGAGCCCGAGGCCGGCGACGCCGTAGGCTTCGAGGGCGCGCACGTGGAGCTCGTCGAGGTTGCGTCGGACCTGGTCGATCCACACGGCGTCCTCGCCGGGGAGGAACCCGCGGCGTGCGGTGAACAGTGCGCTCTGCGACGACGCCCAGGCCCGTTCCCAGTGCTGTTGCGCGATCGCCGATTCGGCACGGTGGATCGCCGCGTTGGCCACCTCCAAGTCGATGTCGGCGTCGTCGAGGGTGAGGCGAACGGTCCCTCGACCGTCGAGGTGGCCGTCGTCGAAGATCCGCCGCAGCCGTGACAGCAACGAGCTGAGCCCGGCGTCGGCATTGCCTGGGCCGCCGGTGGGCCACAGCGCATCGATGATCTCGTCGCGTGGCACCAGCCGATCCCGGGCGACGACGAGGTAGCAGAACAGCACCCGTCCCTGGCGGCCGGGCAACAGGTGCTCGAGGCGTTCACCGGCGCGGTCGATGACCACCTGACCACAGATCTGGATGCGGAAGTTGCCCATCGACATCGGCGCCAAGGTTTCTGCAAGGTTGGTCAAACACCATCTTGTTACAACGACACCAAGGAGCTGGCCATGGCCCAGATCATCCGTTGCCAGTGCGGTTATGTCGCCCGCGGGGCCACCGAGGACGACGTCATCGTCGACATCCGAGACCACATGCGCCAAGACCACCCGGCGCTGCTCGAAACAGTCGCCACCGACGAGTTGCGCGGCTGGATCGAACTGGACTGACGCCGGCACCAGGGTCGAGCCGCCGGCGACCCCGAACCGAGAGGAACACCGATGACCACGACCACGACCACCACGTTCGATGCCGACCGCTACAAGCGCAGCACCCACGACCAGTGGCAAGATGCCGCTGCAGCCTGGCATCGGTGGGGCCCGTTCATCGAGGAGTGGCTCGCATCGGCCACCGGGGCGATGCTCGACATGGCCGCGATCGACACCGGTTCGCGGGTGCTCGACGTGGCTGCCGGTGCGGGCGGCCAAACACTCGCGGCGGCACGGCGCGTCGGACCCGCCGGACACGTCCTGGCCACCGACATCTCCGCCAACATCCTCGCCTTCGCAGCCGCCGAGGCCGCCAGGCAGGGTTTGCACAACGTGTCGACGTTGGTCGCCGACGGCGAGCAACTCGCAGTGCCGGCCGGCTCGTTCGACGCAGTGGTCTCGCGCGTCGGACTGATCTACTTCCCCGACCAACACGCCGCGCTCACCGCCATGCTCCGCGCGCTGCGCCCCGGCGGGCGCGTCGCCGCGGTCGTCTACACCACCCCCGACCGCAACGAGTTCTTCTCCATCCCGGTCGGCATCATCCGCCGCCGCGCCGAACTCCCACCCCCAGCCGCCGGGCAACCCGGCCCGTTCAGCCTGGGCACCCCTGGCACGATCGAAGCCGTCTTCGCCACCGCCGGGCTCACCGACATCCACACCCGTGTGATCCCCTCGCCACTGCGTCTCGCTTCGGCGACCGACTGCGTCCGCTTCGAACGCGAATCCTTCGGCGCACTCCACCAGATGCTCTCCGGCCTGCAACCAGCCGAACGTGACGCAGCCTGGACCGAGATCACCGACCAGCTGTCACGCTTCGAGACCAACGGACAATTCATCGGGCCGTGCGAGATGCTCGTCGCCGCCGGCACCAAACCGTAACCGGCCACCCGGCCACCCGGCCCGAGCAACTGCTCGACCGGACGACCTCGGTGCCCGGTCACGACAACACGCCCAGTCGACCGGGGGGTGAGGGCGGGCTTGGCATGGGATGCTCGGGAGGTGACGAGTGTTGAGCCGGAGCTGTGGGTCGGTGATCCCGTGGCGGCCATCGACTTCTACGTTCGTGCGTTCAATGCGAACGTGCTCCACCGTGCCGGGTTCGACAACGAGATCGTCGCTCAACTCGCCATCGGCGAGGCGAGGTTCTGGGTGTCGAATACTGGTCACCGGCGCCTCGATCCGCGGGTGATCGGGGGCACGACGAGCCGAACCTTGCTGGTGACCACGGAACCAGATGCAGTGGTTGCGCTCGCGGTCGCGGCCGGGGCCGAAGCGACCGCTGACGTGACGGACGAGCACGGCTGGCGTCTGGGCCGCATCGTCGATCCATTCGGCCACGAGTGGGAGATCGGCCACCCCGTTGGCGTCTGGCCGGACTGACCGTCGGCCGTCGCTCTCGCTCCACCGTCCCAGCGGATCCTCGCCCGCTGGAGGACAGTCCGCTTCCGTCGCCGAGCATCCCGACTCGGCGCGTCCACGATCGTCGCGTCGACATCGCATCCAGAGCTGCAGATCCGTACTTGCCATGATGGCTGCACAGACGTGTTCGGTGTGCCGTTCTGTCCCGAAGGGAGCGGCGGATCAGGGCCACGTCGCGTGATCCGCCGTCGGCTCGGCAGACACCGAGCGCCTCACATCTCCAATCCTGGGGCGGGTCTGGGAAGTTCGACGGCGTGCGTCGTTGAGTCGAGAACTCGAACAGGCCGAACCGCGAAGGCGGTTCGGCCTGTTCGACGAGCGATGGGGACGTCGGCGCTCAGATGTCTCGGCGGACGATGAATCTCGTTGCTACACCGGTGAACGCGGCGACCCAGGCGATGAGCACGGTCAGGGCGACCCACGGCTGGAGGAGGCCCGAGCCGCCCCCTGTGTGCGTGATGGCCATGTTCGTCCCAGCCGGAAGCCATTTGCTGGCGCTCGGCAACGCTTGGGTGAGGATCACGCCCTCGATGAGGTAGGTCCATCCGATTGCTCCGATGATTGCGATGACCATGTTGCGGGTGATTGCCCCGAGCGCGACGCCGAGGGCGCCGAACAGTGCCGTGGCGACTGTTGCGCCGATCCACATCTGTGGTGTGTCTCCGGCGAGGTGGTGGATGCCCTTGTGGCTGAGCGCCGGTACCGCCACGGCCAGTGCGAGGCCGAAGCTGGTCGCTCCGACCACGGCGCCGACGCCGCTGATGGTGATGAGCTTGGCGACGACCACGTCACGTCTGCGTGGGGAGATGAGGAAGGTCGGCACGCTTGTGCCGTGGCGGAACTCTCCTGCCATCGTGGCGATTCCCACTCCGAGCATGCACCAGCGACGAGACGACGCTGACCTTGAGCACCCCGTGGACGAACTCATCGTCGCCGACTTGGGCTTGTGTAGCGGTGAAGACGCCGAGCAGTGTGAACGCCGGGGCCATCATGATCGTGATCGCCATGGTGATCTTGAACCACCTGGTTGTGGCGAGCTTGCGGATCTCGCTGTGGATGAGCTTGTTCATGCCATTGCCTCCTGGTTGCGGGTGAGTTGGTGGAAGATCTGCTCGAGGTCGTCGCGTTGCTCGGCGAGGCCGAGCACGGTGACGCCCTCTTGCGCGGCGATCAGGCCGACGACGTCTGCAGGAACGTCGGCGACGGTGACTTCGTCGTCGGCGGTTCGGCTGGCGACGTGGCCAGAGGCCAGCAGTGCGGTCGTCAAGGCGGCTGCGTGTGGCGTGCGCACGACTGTCTTGTGGTTCGCGGCGAGCTCGGTGAGCGGCATCGCTGCCATGAGCCGGCCTCGCTCGATGATGACGACGTCGTCGACGGTGGTGGCCACCTCGGCGAGGACGTGACTGGAGAGCAGGATCGTGCGTCCCTCGGCGGCGAGTCGGCGAAGCGTGACGCGTACCCAGGCGATGCCGTCGGGGTCGAGACCGTTGAGTGGCTCGTCGAGGAGCAGCACCGGCGGATCGCCGAGCAGCGCACACGCCAGTCGCGAGGCGCTGACGCATCCCCATCGAGAACCCACCGACCCGGCGATCGCGGGCTTCGGAGAGTTCGACTGTCGCCAGCACGTCGTCTGCTCTGCAGCGGTCGATGCCGGCGGCGATGGCCATGACGTCGAGGTGCTGTCGGGCGGTGCGGCTGGGATGGAACACCGCGGAGTCGATCGCTGCGCCGACTTCGCGGATCGGGTGTTGCAACTCGGCGTAGGTCTGGCCGCTGAAGGTGGCCCGGCCCGACGACGGTGTTGCGAGGCCGAGCATCATTCGCATCGTCGTCGTCTTGCCGGAGCCGTTGCGGCCGAGGAAGCCGGTGACGCGGCCGCTGCGGACGCTGAAGGTCAGGTCGTCGACGGCGGTGATGTCGCCATAGTGCTTGGAGAGGTTCTGGACTTCGATCGTGGTGTTCATGAGCTCAACGTGTTCCTTTGGTCTTGGTGGATGCTTGGTGGATTCTTTGGATGTCTTGGTGTGCTCATCCGGGAGCGATGAGTCCGGTGAGCACTTCGAATGCCATGAACGCCTGCGGTCCGGCAACAGCGGTGTTGGTCATCACTGCGACAGCGGTGTGGTGTTCGGCGTCGTAGCCGAGGAACGCTGACTGGGCTTCGCCGGTGCCCATGTGGCCGTCGACCGTGATGGATTCGGTGGCGTACCGCTCGAGTCCCAGGCCGTAGCCGTGCTCGATGCCGAACTGCGAGAGGTCGTCCGCCGGTACGAAGGTCTGCATCGCTGCTTGCGATGCCGGTGACAGCAGGCGTCCGTCCATGAGTGCGGCTGCGAAGAGCAGCAGATCGCGGCCCGTGGATTGGATCGCGCCGGCGGCTCCGCCGATCGAGGGATCGGCGACGAAGGTGGCGTCGACGAAGGAACCGTCAGCGATGACGTAGCCGACGGGCCGCTCGTCGTGCATGACGCTGGTGGCGGTCATGGCCAGTGGCTGGACGATCCGCGCGTTGACCTCGTCCGCCCAGGGGCGTCCGGTCAGCTGCTCGATGATCTCGCCGAGGATCACGTAGTTCACGTTCGAGTAGTGGTGCGAGCCGCCCGGTTCGCCGGTGCGACCTGCGGCCTCAGCGACCGCGATCAGCTCCGATGGGGTCCACTCTCGTTGCGCGTCGCTGCGAACTGTCGGGTCGTTGATGTACTCGTTGAGTCCGCTGGTGTGTTGCAACAGCTGCCGCGGGGTGATCCGGTCGGCGTCGGCGAGGTCGGGCAGGAAGCGGTCGATGCCGGCGTCGAGGTCGAGTTTCCCTCTTCGGCCAGTTGCAGCGCGACGACGGCGACGAAGGTCTTGGTGACGCTGCCGACGTTCCACGGCACGTCGAGATCGATCGGCGCGCTCGCCGGGTCGACGGTCGTCGTCCCGGCTGTCTGCTGGGTGACCGTGCCGTCGCGATCGAGCAGCGCGATGCGTGCACCGACGAACTCGCCTTCGGCCTGGTGGCGAGCGAGGATGTCGGTCAACAGTGCCGCGTGCGGCCCACCGACCACGGATGTCGTCGGCGGTGCATGTGTCGTTTCCGGTGCACCGGTGGTGGGCGGTGACGAGGTGAGCGGCGGACGTGACTCGGTGGTCAGTGGCACCGCCGTCGCGGGCGCGACGCTGACGCTGAAGCCGTTGGCGGACCGGTCGGACGAGCACGCGGCCGCCGTCAGCAGGAGTGCTGCCGCGGTCATCGTGGCAACGAGGCGCGAGGCGCGGTTCGCGGAGGTGTTCATGAGGTTGTTCCCTTTCGAGAGAGCGAGGTCGGACATGCCGCCACGCTCGGCGCGCGGTCTTGGCGACGAGTTGGTGTGCGCTAGGTGCGCCGTCCGTCGGTCTGAAGGCCGGGTTCTTCGCAGCTGTCACACTTCGTCGGTGCGCTTTGGTCTGCTCGGTCCGCTGGTGGCGACTGGCGATGACGGAGCGTCGGTCGACCTCGGTCAGCCGCGCCAACGAGCGGTGCTGGCGCTGTTGGTGTTGAACGTGAACGTGGTCGTGTCGGCCGAGCGGCTGATCGACGACCTGTGGGGCGATGAGCCACCGGCACGACCCGCAGGAGCGCTTCACGCGTACGTCTCGAACCTGCGGCGGGCACTCGAGCCGCGACGTCTGCCGCGCGCGCCGGCGACGGTTCTGGTCAGTCAGTCGCCCGGGTATGTGCTGCGCGCCGGGGTCGACGATGTCGACTCGATCCGGTTCGAGCGCCTCGCGGCCGACGGTCACCGGCTTGTCGGCAGCGATCCTGGCGGCTCCGTCGCCGTCTTCGACGAAGCCCTCGCCCTGTGGCGCGGCGCGGTCCTCGCCGAATTCGCCGGCGAGCCATGGATGACAAGCTCGGCGACACGGCTGAACGAGCTACGCGCGTCGGTTCTGGAGGACCGGTTCAGTGCGTTGCTCGCCACCGGCAGACATGCGCAGCTCACGGCGGACCTCCGGGCGGCCGCGGAGCGCGATCCGCTGCGGGAACGGCTCTGGGAGTTGTTGATCGTCGCCCTCTACCGCAGCGGCCGGCAGGCCGACGCGCTGGCCGCGTACCACCAGGTACGGCGCCACCTCAACGACGAGCTGGGCATCGATCCGGGGCCGGATCTCGCCGCGCTGGAGCTCCAAGTGCTCAACCACGCACCCCAGCTCGAGTTGTCAGCGCCAGTGTCCGAACAGTCGCGCCAACCGTCGCGCCCCGATGTCACGCCGCCGTCGGGCGAGCCCGCCGACGCCGTCGAGTTGTTCGGCCGCGACGTCGAACTGGCGACAGTTCGCACGGTGGTCGCCGGTCTGCGAACAAGCGGCTCCGCGGTCGTCGTGTCAGGCGCGGCAGGGGTGGGCAAGACACGACTGGTCGAGGTCGCACTCGGCGGCGCAGTCGGTTCGCAGGTCAGATCTGTGTGGGGGCGCTGCGTCGACGGCGACGTCGCGCCTCCGCTGTGGCCGTGGCTCCAGGTCGCGTCGGCTCTCGGACCTGACGGAGCGGCCTTGCAGGACGCGCTGCGTGCCAGCCCTGCCCGCGACGGCGTCGACGCGGTCGCGGCGCGGGCCGAGATGTACGAAGCAACAGTCACCGCACTCGTCGACGTGGCCCGCGCCGCGCCCGTTGCGGTGGTCATCGACGACGCCCAATGGGCCGGCGCGGCGTCGCACCACATCCTGCAGCTGCTCATAGCCCGGCTCTCCGACGCGCCGCTGCTGGTCGTGTTGACCGTGCGAGACGGCGAGACCGGGTCCGAGCTCATGGCCACCCTGTCCGCCGTGGCCCGAGCACGATCCGCCACCCGGATCAACCTGGAGGGGCTCGACGCCGCCGCCATTGCCGGCTATGTCGAGGACCGCCTCGGAGCGCGCGCACCCGACGAGGTGGTCGCGCTGTTGGCTCAGCGCACCGGCGGCAACCCGTTCTTCCTCGTCGAGCTGGTACGCAGCGCCGGGGTCGGCTCGGGCCTGGTCGATGTCACCGCGTTCGCCGAAACGGTGCCGGCCACCGTGCGCGACGTGATCGACCGGCGGATCGCGGCCCTTCCCGCCCAGTGCGCACCGATCCTGCTCGCCGCAGCAGTGGCTGGCCGCAGCTTCGATTGGCGGGTGGTCGCCGCGGCCACACAGCAACCCGCCGCCCAGGCCCTCGACGCCCTCGACGCGGCGGTCGTGAGCGGTCTCATCGAGGAGAGCACCACGCCGACGCGCTACCGCTTCGCCCACGATCTCATCCGCGAATGCCTGTATGGCGAGCTCTTGGCGGCTCGGCGGGGCCGACTTCACGCGGCGGTCGCCGAGACTTTGCACGAGCTGCACCGCGACGACCACGGCCACGCGAACGAGATCGCCGCGCACGCCTGGCTCGGCCGCGGCGTCATGATCGCCACCGATGTCGTCGAGCGCCTCCTCGCCGCAGCGGAGGTAACGGCGGCGAGTCTCAGCCACGAAGCGACCGAACTGCACCTGCGACGAGCGTTGGAGATCGTCAGTGGCCTTGCGCCCGGCGAAGAACGCGACCGTCTCGAACGGGTCGCAACGGCGCGACTCGCCCGCCTGCTGCCCGAAGTCCACAACTTCTCCCCCGACGAGGCGATCTCGCTGCTCGGCCGCGCCCGGGAGCTGCTCGGCCGCGCCGAGGACAAAGCTGATCTGCCCGCGATCCTCAACGAACTCGCTGTGCAGTCGGTGCAACTCGGCGATTGGAATCGAGCGACCTCGCTCGCCCAGGAGATCCAGGCGATCGCCGACACCGACCAGGACGTTGCCACCATGTGCAACACCCGCAGCCTCCTCGGCCTCATCGAGTTGGACCGCGGCCGGATCTCGACCGCCGTGACCCTCTTCGACGAGGCGGCTGAGCTCGTGCGCCGATGCGCGCCACAGCAGCTGATCCGACAGTTTCGATCCGATGTCGGACCGCTGATCCTGACGCTACGGGGCTTCGCCCTGGCGCTCGCCGGTGACCCCCGCGCCGCGGCAGCCCGAGACGAGGCCGTCGCGCTTGCCGAGGATGTCGATATCGGCGGACGAGAATTCGCCCTGTTGTTCGCCGCGTGGCACGCCGTCGTCGACGACGACACGTCGACGGCACTGCGCCTGGTGCAACAGTGCGGCCCCGAAGCCCACATGGGACGCGCTTCCGGACGACTCGACGTGGTCGCGGGTTGGGCGATCGGCAAGCGCGGCGAGTTCGCCCGCGGGCTCGAGGTACTGACGCGGGGGCGACTGGCACTCGCGGCCGTGCCCGACGTGCAGCACGCCGTCTCAGCGCTCGCCCTCGAAGCTGACATCTTGTTGGCCGCGGGGCGTCCACACGACGCTGCCGAACGGATTGCCGACGGCTTCGCCTTCAACGACGTCAGCCAGGCGGCCCTCTGGTTGCCCGAGCTCCACCGCCTGCGCGGCGAGGTCCTCGTCGCCCTCGGTGAGCCGGCCGCAGACGCAACAGCAGCGTTCTCTGCGGCCCGGGCCGCCGCGCTCGAGCAGGGGGCGCACGCGTTCGTACGCCGCGCCGACGCATCCGCCGAGGCGTTCCGAGACTGACAGATCCACCGCAAACCGTGCTCGGCGGCGACGTTCAGAGAATTCACGCCCGCCTTCCCCTCGACCCGGCTCACATCGGACGAACACCGTCGCGACGTCCACAGCCCCGTTCCTGGCGCGACCCGATGTGGGCTCGCGGCCCGCGTGTGTGCAACCGACGCTGTGTACTGGCCCTGCTACAGGAACCACGCCGTCCTACGTTCTGCGGTCACGACGGTCGCGAAGTGACCGGCCCTGACGACGCGAGTCGCGCCGGCGGGTCGGCGATCCGGCTGGTCACGAGCAACGCGCGAATTGCCGTTCGGTACCGGTCGCGGCGGTCGTATCGGCGTCGTTCGCGTGCAATCGGGGGCGTCCCTGTCGAAAATCGGTCGCTGCCGGCTTCCTTGGAAGATGGGGTGAACACCTCATGACGTGGCGCGGTCCGCTGCGTACCGTCGGAGCATGGCTCGTCCGAGGTCTGCGACCGGTGAGTGGCACATGTGGGATCGTCTGGATTCGGGACCGGCGGACGCCGATCGGACCGTGCTGCTACTTCCCGGCGGGATGTGTACCGCCAGGCAGTATCGAGAGTTGATGGCCGAGTCGAGGCTCGCCGATGTTCATCTTGTCGCGGTGACGTTGCCGGGCCACGGGGGCTCACCAGCGCTGGCCGACACGTCGGTCGAATGCTCGGCGCGTCTGGTCGCCGAACTGGCCGAGGAGCTCGCGTGTGATGTCGTGGTCGGGTTCAGCATGGGAGCCAACGTGGCGTTGGAGATGGCGGGGTCGGGAGGGTTCGCCTGTCCGCTGATCCTGCTCGCACCGAGCTTCTCTCGCGACGACGAGGCGCGATTCTTGCGTGTCCTCGACGGCCTCAGCCGCGTGCTGGGGCACTGGCCGTACTCGGCGATGTTGAAGATGGTCGATGCGGCGGTGAAGGACAGCCCGTTACCCGTCGAGCGGCGCGCTGAGCTGGTCGCTGATCTTCGGCGCAACGATCCGCGTTGGATGCGGCGGGCGTTCCACACCTACCTCGGCTACCTCGACGATCACCAGACGGTCGCGCCGCGGCTCTGTTCGGCTGGCGTGCCAGCGTGGGTGGTGCACGGCGAATCGGGCGACGGCGGGGTCACCGAGTCCGAGCGTGCGACGTTGGAGGCGTGCGCGAACATCACGATGGTCACCCTTCCTGGACCGAGCTTCTTCACGCCGAATGAGGTGCCGGCCCTCGTCGCCGAGTTGATCAACCAGGCTTTCCAGCTCGCCGCTTGACGGCGCGGAGCCGTTCACGCGTGTTGTGCGGTGCGCGAAGCTGCGCCCATCGCGGATCTCGACGGCACCCCGGTACGGATGGCCGAGCTCTTGGCTGCACTGTCGTTGGCGATCGACCTTGGCTTTGGTCAACCAATGGAACACGTGCTGCGCCAGTGCCGCATCGGTCTGCGTCTCGGCGAGCTCGCCGGCCTCGACGAAGCACAGCGCTCAGCTGTCTTCTACGCCGCCCTGTTGGTCAACGTCGGCTGCCACACCGACGCCTACGAGCAGGCCCGCTGGTTCGGCGACGACATCGCCTCGAAGTCGATGAAGTTCGACCACGAGCCGTCGGCATTGGCCGACCTCGGCCTCATGCTGCGACTGCTCGGCTCGGGCAGCACGCCATTGCACCGGCTGCGCGTCGCGGTCGACTTCGCCGTCTCGGGGCACAAAGACGTCGACGGGATGATCGCCAACTACGCCCGCATCGCCCGATCGCTCGGCGAGGAGCTCGGCCTGGCAACGTTGGCCCTCGACGCTCTGTCAGCGTCCTACGAGCGTTGGGACGGACGAGGATGGCCCGGCGACCGCGCCGGTGCGATGATCCCGATCGCCTCGCGCATCGTCCAACTGTCGGAGTTCGCCGAGGTCGCCCACCACAATGGCGGAGTGGACGCCGCGGTCGCGCTGGCGACGCGGCGATCGGGCAGGCAATTCGATCCCGATCTCGTCAAACTGCTCTGCCAGGACCTCGACAAGGTCTTCGAGGGCATCGACGAACTCGATTCCTGGGACGCCGTGCTCGACGGCGAACCAGCACTGGCGCTGCGGCTGTCTTCCACGCAGTGCGACGACGCACTCAGCGCCATCGCCCGGTTCGTCGACCTCAAGTCGCCGTACACGCTCGGACACTCCGCAACCGTGGCAGCGCTCGCCGCCCGAGCCGGCGACGAACTCCAACTCCAGCCCACCGAGATCGAGACACTCGGACGCGCCGGCCTGGTCTCCGGATTCGGCCGTCTCGGCGTGTCCAACAGCATCTGGGACAAACCGGCGCCACTCACTGCCGGCGAATGGGAACGCGTCCGACTGCACACGCAGATCACCCAACGGATACTCCACCACTCCGCCACACTCGCTCAGAGCGGACGCGTCGCGGTCCAACTGCGAGAGCGGCTCGACGGATCCGGCTACCCCGCCGGACTCACGGCCACCTCGATCACCCGTACCGGACAAGTCCTCGGCGCCGCCGACGCCTACCAATCGATGCGCGAACCCCGCCCCTACCGGACCGCATTGAGCGCTGCCGCCGCCGCCATCGAACTGCAGGGCGAGGTGCGCGCCGGACGGATGGACGGCGCCATCGTCGACGCCATACTCCACGCTGCCGGCCACCATTCCAGTCGCCGACACGACCGACCGGCCGGCTTGACCTCGCGCGAGGTCGACGTCCTTCGACTCGTCGCCCGCGGACTGTCGAACAAGCAGATCGGCAGACGCCTCGTCATTTCCCCGAAGACCGCCGGCAACCACGTCGAGCACATCTACACCAAGATCGGCTGTGACCAACCGCGCCGGAGCAGCATTGTTCGCCATGCAAACCGGCCTTCTTCCCGACACCGAAAGCTGAACCCGCGTCGCACACACGGCGGGGGTCCGTTCGCGCGTACCGAAGCTCTGGCCAGACGTCATCGGGGCGCGGCCCACCTGCCGTCCTCGGGTCGAGGATGCCTCGACTGGAGCTGTGGGTGATGCTGCGAACGTGGCGAAGATCGTGGTCGTGCCCGAGTCGCCGGAACGCCGGTTGATCGACACACGATGTCGGCGTCGGTCGTCCCGCAGGTTCTCGCTCTGGTCGGTCTTCCGCCTGAGCAGGGATCGCGATTCGCTCACACCCGTGCGGGCGGGCTCGCCACGCTCGCGGCGAGGGCGATCGTCGTGCCGGGGCATGATGGGGTGAGTGGTCGAGCCGTGTCAGCGACAACGTGGGTTCATGCGACGCCATCGGTCTCGATCATCGGTCGTTCCGTCGCATCCAGGAGGCAATCGCATGTCTGATCACGTCTATCGAGTCACCGAGATCGTCGGGTCGTCGTCTGAGGGTGTCGAGGGCGCCATCCGCAACGGTGCGAGCCGCGCGGCGAGGACGCTGCGTCATCTGGACTGGTTCGAGGTCACCGACATCCGTGGCAGCTTCAACGGTGAGTCGATCGCCCACTTCCAGGTCACCATGAAGGTGGGGTTCCGTCTCGACGACGACGACGAGTAGGCGCTCCTCGCCCTCTTGTGATCGATTGCGCAGCAAGTCGGTCGCCCGAAGCGCAGATGGGTGGTGACCGGGAGGGCAGGTCCGATCCGTGGTCGCCGGTTGAGCTCGGACTCGACGCGGGCGAGGTCGCTGTCCCAGCTCATCCGTCCGAGGGCCCCACGAATCGCGGGCCACGCACCAGTGCTCCGGCGCCCTCCAACGCCGGGTTGGTCACTGACCATGTCGCCGGGCGCGTCTGGGTTCCGTGTCGATCCGCAGAGCCGTTGGGAGTGGCACGTTGGGTGGACCTTCACTCGTCGGTCGCCGTCAGGCCGTCGATGTCGAGCGGAGCGGCCGGTAACGTCGCGATCGGGTGACCGCGGGGACGGTCGCGGACGGGGGGCCTGATCTTGTTGTCTTCGCCCGAGGTGGTCGGGATGAGCGCCGAACGGCTGGCGTTGATCGAACCGCTCCTTCGCTCGATGGTCGATGAACTGGGCATTGCCGGAGTGAGCGTGATCATCGCCCGTCGCGGCCGCACGGTCGTTGCCGCCCAGTACGGGTACCGCGACCGAGAGACCGCAGCGGCGATGACTGACGACACGATCTTCCGCGTCTACTCGATGACCAAACCGGTCGTGGCGACCGCGTTCATGACGCTGGTCGATGACGGCCGAGTTGCGCTCGACGATCCGGTTTCCCGGTTCATCCCGGCGATCGCGGCGATCAAGGTGCTCGACGACGATGGCCGACTGGTCGAGCAGGTCCGTCCGATGCGCATCGTCGATCTGCTGACCCACACCTGCGGGATGATCAACGAGCTGCAACCGACCCCGGTCGCTGCGCTCTACCGGCAGGCCGGGATCAACAGCGACTCGACCAGATCACTGCACGAGTTGCTCGGCGTACTCGTCGACTTGCCGTTGGCCTTCCAGCCCGGGCAGCGGTGGCAGTACGGGATGGGTCTCGACGTGATCGGCGCACTGATCGAGACCATCGCCGACCAACCCCTCGGCGCCTTCCTCGAACAGCGGATCTTCCGGCCGTTGGCCATGATCGACACCGCATTCGCCGTGCGTGACGACAGCCTGGGCCGACTCGCCGCGATGTACGGCTCTCCCGACGTCCTCGCCCGAGGACAGACCGGCGAGGCGCTCTACGAGGCGTGGACCACCGGCGACAACCGGCGCCGCGACGTCACCGACACCTACCCAGCCGACGCCCCCGACGTGTTCGCCCGAGGAGGTTTCGGACTGTTCTCCACCGCCATCGACTACCAGCGCTTTGCCCAGATGCTGCTCGACGACGGCGGCCTCGACGGGACACGAATCCTCCAACCGCCCACGGCACGGCTGATGCGACGCAACCAGCTCCCCGATGGGCTGCTGCCCTGGGTTCACGGAGGCCAACCCGTCCTCGGCTACGGATTCGGTCTCGGATCCAGCGTGCTCGTGGACCCAACGGCCGCCGAAAGTCCGTGCGCCACTGGGACCCACGGCTGGCCAGGTGCGGCGACCACCCACTACTGGGTCGACCCAGCCAACCAGCTCCTCGGCATCCTCATGGCCCAATCCATGATGCGCCTCGACACCCCCGACGAGGACCTCAAGACACTCGTCTACCAAGCCATCACGGACTCATCGAACTGACCACCCAGCCTCGACAGGGGGTGCGACTCAATCGGCTGGGTCGCCGAGACCGACAGAGCGACGGCGGCGGCGAGAGCGGAATCGGCCGTGTGTGTGTCACCTCGGACGGCCGTCCACACACGGCCGTGTTCAGTCCGCTGACCTGTCTGACGACCTGAGTTCGCCGCGTCCGATGATCACGGCCCGGCCCACGAGAGACGGTGTCCTCGATCGCCGGACAATCCGTGATCGATCGGCGCTATCGCTCGGCGGGCCACTTCGCGGTGCGTCGTCCGGGCGGGTTGAGCCGGTCGACGTCTTCGGTCTCAGTTCAGGAGCTGGTCGAGCAGCCAACTCGGTCCGACCACCTTGGCGTTGGCCGTTCGCACTCGTACGGCCAGGGCGCGGTCCGCGGTGACCACGACCACACTGGGGTGAGTCTCGGCGATGGCCGCAATCGTGTCGTCACCCTCGCCTCGCGCGTGCACGACCGCCACGCCGTCGAGCTCGGCTGCGTCGGCCCCGCGGCGGGCTTGGCCCTCGAGCACGAGGGTCACCGGCGGCTCCAGCCTTCCCGCCCTCACCGTCGCCCGTACCTGCTCGGTGAAACGGCGTGCTGCGCCTGGCCGATCGCGCCACCAACCATCCGGTCGCGAGCCGATGACGTTGGCGGCGTCGACGACGAGCATCGCAACAGACTTGCGCACGCTCGCCCGGAGCGGGGACAGGACTGCGGATCGAGTCCCGCCGGAGATGTTCTCGACCGGGGGTCGGCGGGCACGACGGCGCGTCCGCGATCGCCGGCTCGGTGACAGTTGGACCACCGTCCGCGATCGCCGGGTACCGGCTGGCTGCGACGTCGTTCGACGAGGCTCATGCCGCCGTCGACTCGGATGACTTGGCCGGTGGTGTACGTACCGCGCATCAAGTACAGGTACGCCTCGGTGGCTTCGTCGGGTGACCCGGCTCTGGGTACGGCCTGTCGTTCGGTCATGGCGGCGACGCGCTCGGGCGGCATCGACGCCAGCGCGTCGGTCGCGATGAGGCCCGGACACACCGCGTTCACGCGCACAGGGGCGAGCTCGACAGCAAGTCCGGTCACCAGGTGCTCGATCGCTCCTGCCATCGCCGTGCTCACGGCAGCGCCCGGGCGCGGGCGATGGGCGATGAGTCCGTCGGTCAGCGTGATCGATCCGCCCGGCACGATCGACCGATGGGCGTACTTGGCGGCGGCCAAGCCGCCCCAGAACCGCACATCGAAGACTTGCCTGGCGCGATCGAGGTCCAGGTCGTCAACACGTCCACGACGCATCGGGTCCCAATCGCCTGCGGTGTAGACGAGGTGGTCGAACGTGCCGACCTGCTCGAACAACGCAGCGACGCGGCGAGCGTCAGTGACATCAACGGCGACGGCGACGGCACCCGCGGGCAGCACGGCGAGAGCTGCGTCGACCCTGGCCGGGTTGCTGGAGGCAACGACAATCTCGGCGCCCAACGCCGCACACCGCGCGGCGACGGCACGTCCGATGCCCGACGTGCCGCCGGGCCGTGGGTCACCCGACACGTCGCCCCGCTGGTCGATCGTGTCGAGGTGCTGCCTTGGCCGAAGACCTCCAACACGGGAGCGATGCGCCAGGCCGAGATCGCCAACCTCGAGCTCGACGCGGTGCGTCGGACCATCGACGACGTCAACTCGCACGCGCCGAGCACGCCGGTCTCGTCGATCCTCTTCATCGCCATCGGGACGAGCGATGAGATCGAGCCCTTTCGATCGAGCTTCGCGTCACCGGTCGCGTCAGGACACTGCGGCAGCGCCGAAGTCGTTGCCAGCAACCTGCAGGGCCTCGCCGACCTCGGGCTCGACTACCTCACCGTGCTTCCTCTGACAACCGACTGTGAGAGCCACCTCGCCGACTGCCTCTTCGGGTAGCCCACCACACCACGCTGGCACCTGTCCGACATCTGCGGCCGGAGACGACGAGCGCACGTGTCACCTCAGGTTCGTGCTGGGTGGGACGTCACCCGAGCACCGGCGAGACGACGGGCCGGCCCACGGGTGGTGTGACTACCTGTCGTCGCGAGCGGGTTCTCACCGCCCGTCTGACTGCGATGGCCGAACGATCTCATCCCACATCCGCTCGACGTAGGCGCGGGCGTGTGAGGGCGAGGTCATCTTCTTGAACGCTTCGATGATCCGTTCCCTGCGCCCGGGCTCTGGTCCGGCGTGCTCGAGCTCGGCTTTGAGCAGAACGTGCAGAAACCCGGTCGCGTTGCCGGTCTCGGGCAGGGGAGCGTCATCGGCGTGGGTTGGTGTCCCCCGATCCACCTTGGCGCCGACAGGAGCCGGTCGCGCCGGTTCGACCAGTGTCCTTGGGCAGTCCCCGTCTGCGCGCAGCGGGCCGTGGAGCAGATGCAGCACGTCGTTCGCCTGCGCGTCGCGACACGTCAATGGTGCGAGGTCGAGCCACCGTCCGAGCGTTCGCAGGATCGAGGTGTGGTCGTAGAGGGTGTGGTCCACTGTGCCTCGCGGTATCAGCGGTGACACGACGATGGCCGGGACACGTGGGCCGTAGTGGGCGAAGTCGAAGCCGTACTTGTTGAGCTTCCCCGACCGGATCTGCTCCTCGGTCATGTCGTCGGGTGACGGCGCCGCGCCTGGCGCGACCGAATCGTAGAAGCCACCGTGTTCGTCGTAGACGATGACGAGCAGGCTCGTGTCCCATACCGGCGAGTTGCGGATCGCCTCGTAGACATGCTTGATGAGGGCTTCGCCACCGTACATGTCGTCCTCGGGGTGCTGCGACGACCCGCCGGTGTATCGCGGCCCGGGCGCCCCGTCCTGACTCGACAGGAAGCTCGCGCCGAAGTTCGGTTCGATGAACGTGTACCGGTACTGCGAGTACGCGGAGTCCTGCAGATCGTCGGCGAAATGCGCCAGCGAACGGATGTCCAACAAGCCGATCCCCTTCAACGCCGCGACCTGAGAGATCCACCCTCCCTGCCACACGTGCGACGGCTTGTCACTGAACTGGTTGTCCTTGTCCTGGTAGAGCCGGTACCCATGGCCAGCGTGCGACAGCGCGTCGAAGATCGAGCCGTTGGCGTAGGTGAAGCCGCCGGTGGTTTCCCATTCGATCTCCTCGCCCAATGTCGGGCTTCGATCCATGCCCGACGACGAGGCACCATGCGCGAAGAAGCGGTTCGGCCACGTGGGGCCCGGCATCGAGGAGAACCAGCCATCGCAGATCGCGTACTCCTGCGCGAGTTGAAGGATGACGGGCACCTGGGTCGCGGTGTGGAAGCACGCCATGATGTCGCACACTCGATCGGTGGCGGGGGTACCGGTGCCCTCGGAACTGCTCGTGGCATAGTTCGCTGCGAAGCCCGAGAGATCCACCGCCGGGTACGCCCCGCCCGGGTAGCAGACTTCATGTTCGTGGTCGGCGTCGTCGCACGGCGCCACGTTGCACAGCTGTCGCAGGACGTCGGCGAATTCATGGCCTGGGTCGGTGGACATGCGCCACGGCGCACCATCCCGCACCGAGCACGTCGTCGATGCCGTGGTCCCCGTCGGCGTGTAACTGTTCTGCTCGCTCACGGTGGCCGCCCGGATGCCCGGTATCCCCGACATCGCGAAGACATGGTCGAAGGAGTGGTTCTCGAGCATCACGACGAAGACGTTGGTGATCCCGTCGTCCGCCCCAACAGTTCGGACAGTGGCGCTGCTCGGGTCCATCGGGTTCCTTCCTGTCGCGTCGTTCCGTTGCCGCAACGCTCGCGGTTGCCACGTTCGAACGTCGAATGGTGACGTCGCCGGAACCCACCATGTCTCGGCCACCCAGACCCTTCGCCAGCGAACTCCTCGGCCACAGCGACCCCGGCAACGAACTCACCGGAGAACCAAACCTCGACACCGCGTCTGATCGATCACGCCGACACCGCGTCTGATCGATCACGCCGACGTCGACGAGAGCGTCCCCAAACGTCGCACCTCGTCAACGACCGGCGCGTCCGCTCGCGCCGGCTTGGGGACGTTCTCCGAGCGTCGTCCATCGCCGGGTTCACGCTGGGTGTCGCTGGACCGCGGGTCGTTGCGGTCTCGGGTTCCCGTCCGTCTTCGATTCTCACCTGGAGCGCGAAGGTTGTCGGATGGGAGAGACCGCGCTCGTGGTGCTGGTGCCCGAAGCCGAACCGGTGGTCGCTGAGCATCGCCGACACCACGACCGCGCAGCGGCAGTCGGGGTTCCGGCTCATGTGACGATCTTGTACCCGTTCCGGTCGATCGTCGACGACGCCGCGGTCAACGCCGTCGCCCAGTTGGCAGACAACGTCGCCGCCTTCGACGTCGTGTTCATCGCGCTGGCGCGCTTCCCCGGCGAGGTCGTCTACCTGGTTCCAGATCCGGCCGAGCCGTTCCGCCGGCTCACCACGACGGCGATCGCCGCGTTCCCCGATTGCCCGCCCTACTCCGGTGCGGTCCCGGACCCGATCCCGCACCTCACCGTCGCCGATGGCGTCGACGCGGCAACCGCGGCGGTGATCGACGATGCGGTGCGCCCCGGACTGCCGATCGCCGGTCGAGTCGAGCGCC
The DNA here is from genome assembly GCA_963794805.1 of uncultured Acidimicrobiales bacterium. Classification (GTDB taxonomy): domain Bacteria; phylum Actinomycetota; class Acidimicrobiia; order Acidimicrobiales; family Ilumatobacteraceae; genus JAODBQ01. The sequence continues at coordinate 655,587 of CAWCFL010000016.1, read as the reverse complement.
TCACCCTGATCGCCGAGAACCCCGCTGGGCACTGGGTCACCGTTCGCCACTGGCCGCTCGGTTGACAGGGCGCAACTGTCCGCACGATCGGCCGGCGCCGTCAACCGCGGGGTCATCGCTCTGCCTGAGGAGCTGCCGGGTCAGCCGTCCGGCAGCGTGCTGCGGCCGGTGCCCCGGCTGGGGCTTGCTGACGACGGGAGGTCAGGGCGCAGGGGTGGGAGCGGCCGCTGCAGTGTGGCGGGCGAGCCAATCGTCGAACTCGTTGGCGACGATCCGCTGGCCGTGGATGTCGACCGCTGCCGGCGAGGCCAGCCAGACGATGGGGGCGGCCATGACACTCGGCTCGAGGAGACGGGCCGTGAACTCCGCAGGCGCATCGCCGGGAACCATCCCGGTTGCCGTGGCGCCGCCCGGCAACAACAGGTTCACGGTCACGCCCGAGCCCACGAGCTCGGCGGCCATGACCTGCGACATCGCCTCGACCGCCGCGCCGGACGGCCCGTAGGGAACGAAACCGGCCCGAGTCATCGTCGATTCGCTCATCGAGACGTTGACGATCCGGCCGCTTCGTGCAGCCAGCATGTGCGCCACGACGGCGCGAGCGACGAGGAACACGCCGGTCACCTTCGTGTCCACCACGTCCCGGAAGGCCTCCGGGTCGACCTCCCAGAACGGCTGCACGTACCCAGGGAACCGGGCGTTCACGGTCCGCATCCCGATACCGGCGTTGTTGACCAGGAGGTCGATGCCACCAAACCGACCGATGACCGCATCGACTGCTTCGTCGACCGATTGCTCAACGCGGACATCCGACGCCAACCCGATCGCACCACCACCTAACCGGCGAGCCGCAGCCTCCGCCCGGTCCCGGCTCCGGCTCGTCACCGCAACGCTCGCCCCCGCCCCGACGAGCGCCTCAGCCATCGCCGCGCCAAGGCCGCTCGTGCCGCCCGTCACCAGCACCCGACAACCATCCAACAACTCCACAACCCCAGGTCTACCGACGACCACGACCCGACAAGCCAACGACACACCTGACCCGGCCCGGGCAGCATCCGCAAACGAGACCCTCAGGCCGCTCCGGCCGCGTCCGCGATCGCCGGGTCGATGGGTTCGCGAGTTCGACGGAAGGGCCAGACACTCCACGTGGGATGCCTCACCGCTGTGCCGTCGGCGCTCAGATTGCGACGAGTGGCTCGGATCCGGGGTGGTCGGCTGCACGCTGAACGAACTCAACCCAGTTGCCGTCCGGATCCTCCACGATGACGAGCCGAACGCCAGGCGTGACTGTCCACGCCCGACAAGACCTCGGTCTGCGGGAGGAGTTCGAAGGCACGGACGCTGGATGGCACGCCACCGAGCGACGCAACCGGGTTCGGGCCGTGGTCGACACTGCGGGGCTCGCTGCGCCGATCAGATGACGAAGGCGTTCCGGGTGCCGAACACCGGCACGGTGAGAGCGTCAAGGAGGCGGCTGGTCGTGGCAGGTCGGCCAGGAGCGGCTGTCGGCGACCTGTGGCAGCGTGAACGACACGGGACGCACCGTGACCACGTTGGAGATCTGGGAGATCGCGTCGTGTTCCTGCAGAGCCGGCGGGCAGTCGCCTGAGGGCTGGCGCGCTGGGTCTGCGAAGGGCGAACTCGTCTGAGGGGGCTGGCTCAGCCACGATTTCGTCGAGGCCATCGCCGGAGCGACCAGGAGCGCGGTTGGAACCCGACCTCTCTCGCAGACAACTCGTGTCGTATCGAGCAAACGCCGGGCGCCCTTCGTCAGCGTCGTCACGCCAGACCAAGCTCATGGTCTGACGCAGTCTCCCGACTATGACCACATGTCGCGAATACAGCCGATGACCCGGCCGTGCACATGCCCGCGACCCATCCTGAAACGACGAACGGCCCGAAGCCTCAACGCGTCCTGAACTGCCGCACCGACGGCGTTCGTGTCGCACCCATGGCTGTGGGTGTTGCCACGACCGAGAACCGGGCATGCCGTGCGACGGCATCGGCGCACCCTCCGAACGTCCCCAGGCTCAATAGCCGACCATCACCAAGCCCGACCGATTCGACCACCGACCGAGACCTATGACGCCCGCTCCGGAGGGCTTGAGGTCGTCCGTGAGCGTAGGTAGCGCCGACCTTCGGCGCCGTCCTCGTCTGCCCAATTCATTACAGGACGGCTCGCGTAGGCGTTGGATTCGTCAGCGTCGGTCGATTCCGATGCCTGCGGCCACGACCCACACCCGGTCAAGGGCGCGTCCAGCACACGCGCTGTGGCGGTAGTACGATCGCCGTCGACCGGGGACGAGAGGGGGATCCATGCGCCGGTTGGTGCTCACCCTCGGGCTGCTGTTGATGTTCGCTCTCACGATGGGTCGCGTCTCGCCGGCCGCTGCTGCGGGTGGATCGCTGACGTTCGACCCGTCCGCGGTCACGGCCGGCGGCGGCAAGCTGTTCGTCAACGGCTCGTGCGACTCGAACAGCAGCGGCTTCGTGATCTCCGAGGCATTCGCCGATCAACCCGGCGGTACGGAGTTCGCGGGCCTACCGGCGCTGGCGATCACGACCGGTGCCGACGGGAACTTCGGGATTGGACTGACCATCGACCCGAAGGTGACTGCCGGCAGCTACGAGGTGACGCTGCGCTGCGGAGGCGGCCTCGCTGCGTCAGGCACGCTGCATGTCATCAACCCGATCATGCCCGCAACGGGCGTGCCGGTCACACGATTGGCCGTCGGCGCAGCGCTCATGGTCGCCGTTGGTGCCGGCCTGTCAATGGTTGCTCGCCGGCGCCCGCTTCGCGCGTGAACCGGCAGAGCGAATCTGACGCGGGCCACGGACTCGGTTGCGCCCACTTGACCGCCGGCAACCAGCGTCGCCGATGACGTCACGAGCCGCAAGCGGGTCGTGGTCAACGACCGCTTCGCGGTAGTCGGTAGACGCGTGCATGCGGACCGTGCGAAGGAGGCCGGCACGGCCGGGTCGATGGTGCTCTGGCGTCTGGGATTGCGCGTCGGGTGGGCTGCTCGTCGAGATGCAGGAGGTACTCAACCTGCGGGAGGACTTGGTTCGGTCCGTGCCGCGTCGACGACGAGCTGAATGGGATCGGCCTACGCAACGACCAGTTCGTCGGTCGGGACGGCGTCTGCGGGCCACCTCGACAGCGTGGACGGCTGGGTTCGTGACGATCGCTCGGCGCACTGGCGCTTCAGGTGGTGGTGCCGCTCGACGACGCCTGAGATCCCGCTGCGCTCGTCGTGCCGGCGACGCCGGTCGCCCTGAGCTCCCGAAAGCCCCTGCACTCCTCTGACGTTCCTGTCCAGCGGCGTCTCGTTCTTCTTGCATTGCCCGTCATTGCCCTGGCGCCAGGCGTGATGACCCGGAGGTTGCCGTCCTTGTAGTTGCAGACATGGATCACCTGCGCCGACGTGTTGTCCGCCATCACTTGAGCGCCGCCGAAGAACGCAACGCTCGCCGCTTCCGTCAACCGACGCGCACGATCGCGCCTACCGGGCGATGCCCCTTGTCCACAAACTCCCTCGAGCCGAGAGAACCCGGGTTTCGAGAATGCGGAGGGGCCAGCTGTCTGGGTGGGGAAGAAGCTAGGCCGGGATGGGATCGACGAGCCCGAGTGATTCGTACAGTACGAACGTGTCGAAATATTCGACGTACAACATCACTTTGTCGCCCCGCACGTGGAACTCGGTGATGTACGTCTGATCGTACGCACGTCCTGTCGAGGTGATCAGCGCATGGGCTTGGTACTTCGCGATCGTCGCGTCCGGATCGAGGAGGTCGACAAACTTGGGGTCGGTGAACTGGAGACCCTGCGCCACCGAGAAGAATCCGGAGAACGTCGACTGGAATGTGGCGAAGTCGGTGATCGTCGTGTTGGTGAATGGTTGGGACACGACGCCACCGCGATCGAGAAACGACCACATCCGGGCGAGGTCGCCGGATGCGATCGCGTCGAGGAGGCGTCGCGCCACTCGTTGCGTGTTGCGGCGCCGAGCGCGATCAGAGGGCCCACCCGCCGATGCAATGCCGGCTGGAGCTGCGGCGATCGTGACCGCACCGAGCGCCGCAGCTCCGACCTTGAGGACCGCGCGTCGGGCGACCACCTGAGTGGCCTCATGTTCGGGGGTCGGTGTTGACATCGTCGCTCCTCGTCTCGGCAATGGCCCGGCGGGTGCCGGCCCATGGCGGTACGAATCATCCGCAGCTGACGTTGCAGGAACGTTGCAGAGCGACGTTCCTGCGATCATCGTCGTGGGATCGTGGTGGCGACCTCGAGGAGCTGGCTGGCCCGGCGGGCGACCTGCTGGTGCGACCACGCGGAAGGATGATCGTCATCGGCCAGCACGACCTCGCCTGGACCAGCAATTGAGAGCCGGTCGCGCAGCTGGGTGACGCTCTCGCGCATCCCGGGCGTACCGATGATTCCACCGACGTGGGTATCGAGCCACTGCACCAGTCGGACGCAGCCCGCTGGATCGCCGAGTCGATCGAGCAAGGCGACCGAATTGCGAACCGCGTTGGCCACGCTCTGGGGCGTGCCACCGACGTCGAGTCGACGCAACGCCGTCAGTACCTCGTCGAGCGCGTCTTCGACGCTGCCTGCGCGAACCAGCGCAGCGGCTCGATAGTTCGGCAATGCACCGAGGAACCATGTCGAACCGGCGGTTCGGGCAAGGTCAAGCGCCTCGTCGCACGCAATCAGAGCCGCGGCCGGATCGTCGTCGAGGAGCGCGATGGTCCGTGCCATTTCGCACAATGCGAGCAGCGAGGGCGCTCCGACCCGATCTGCGATACGACGGGCCTGTGCCACGACGACCAGGGCGTCGGCTACGCGGCCCTGGTAGGCATGACCCATGGCCGCGCCAGTGAGCGCCCATCCGTGAGCGAAGTCGTTTCCGACCCGACGTGCGTCGTCGGCGATCCCCAGGCAGAGAGCGCTGAAGTTCTGCGGATCGCGATTGCCACCATTGAGCATCGCCGCCACCAGCACGTCGGTGGACGGCGGGCCAGCCGACTCAGCCAGGTGCCGGCAGCGAGTTGCGCGAGCGATTCCTCCGGGGACGTCGCCGACGATCCAGTCCACCATTGCGGCGGCGGCGAGTACACCTGGAAGGCCAGGACAGTTCTCGTCTTCAGCAAGCGCGCACGCGGCGGCCGCCCAGTCACCCACCTCGGGCTTCTCTCGCAACATCGCATGGGACCCGAGACCGTTGACCAGCGCGAACGCATCGCCAGGCCGCCGGTTGACGACAGCCCACTGCAACGCAACGCGCAGATCCGGCCACAGCTCGTCGACTGCGCGTGAGGCTTCGCCCTCGGCCGCTCCTTCGCAGAGCGCGACGAGTTCGTCCTTGCGACCGGCCAGGTAACGCGTGTGCCGTTGCCTGGCGGTGTCGAACTCACCCGCTTGCTCAAGCAACTCCGCGGCGTAGGCGCGCAGTGAGTCCAACTGGGTGAACTGCGTTCTCCCGGCCCGGCGGCGGGCAACGACGAGTGACTGTTCGACCAAGCCGGCGAGTCCCGCCGCTGGGTCGCCTGGGGTGAACGCAACTTCCTCGACAGCTTGCAGATCGGTTGGCGCCGCGAATGCTCCGAGAATGCGAAAGACATGCTGCTCGACCGGTTGGAGGGCGTCGTACGACCATTGAAATGTGCTGCGCAAGCTGGCGTGTCGATCATCTGAACGTCCCAAGGGATCGTGGAGCAGCGCGAGCCGACGGTCGAGCCGGTCGAGAAGTTCGTGCGGGCTGAATGTGCGTGATCGCGCCGCGGCCAATTCGATAGCCAGCGGCAGCCCGTCGAGTCGGGCGCACAATGCCTCGATCGTGGCCAGCTCGGTGTCCGCCATCGCGCGGTCCGGCTCGGCTCGTCCGGCTCGGTCGACGAACAATGCGACGCCGGCGGTCGCTGGTTCCAGCGTCGTCACCTCGACGACCGCGCCGTCGTCCATCTTCAGCGGCACCCTGCTCGTGGCCACGACCGTGAGAGCCGGGCAACGCCGGCAAAGCTCGCCGATGAGCGTGACGACCGCGTCGGCCACGTGCTCGCACGTGTCGAGCACAAGGACGCAGCGACCTTTGGCGAGATCGTGAGCGATGGCCCGGACGGGGTCCGAGCGGGGCGGGATGCGAACGCCGAGAGCCGCCGCGACGGCCCCGGCGACACCGTCAGCATCGCGAACGTGGGAAAGAGAACAGAAACCGGCATCACGCGTCCACTCTTCGCGCAACATCGCCAGCGTCTCGACGACGAGGCGGGTCTTGCCGATCCCGCCGGTTCCTGTGACCGAGACAGGACCCGCCGTACGCAGAGCCCGACCGAGTGCGTCAGCGCAGCGCCCGTCACTGACATAGCGATCGCGATATGTTGGGAGACCGGGCAACGACAGCACCTGCGACCGATCGGCAGGTCCTGACTCCTCGGCATCGAGCTGGTGCGAGAGGATGAGCCACTCCGCGTTGCGCAAATTGACGCCTGGTTCAACACCGAGTTCACCGATCAGGGTTCCGCGAACTTCTCGATAGAGAGCCAGCGCGTCCACCTGGCGCCCGGCGCGGTACAACGCGACCATGCCAAGACGCCAGAGCTCCTCGGCATACGGATGTGCTCGACATGCCAGGAGCAGTTCGGGCAGCACCCGTTCGTGATGTCCGGTGCGGACCTCGGCGTGCAACCACAACTGGAGCACGCGCAGGCGTTGCTCAAGCAACTGGATCGAGCGAGGATGGTCGAGAAACGGGGCAGCTTCGACCACATCAGGCCACAGGTCGAGCGCAGCACGAGCGAACCCGCCGGCGACCTCGATCTCCCCGCGGCCCTCGGCTGCAGTCGCCTTCAGCGTCAACCGATCGAACGCCGCGACGTCGGTGGTCACCCCGACGAGCAGGTAGCCGCCAGCGTCGTGCCGCACACCTGCGGTGTCGGATTCGCTGCGCAGCTGCCGGCGCAAGCGAGACACGAGGATGCGCACATCGCCGCGCCGCGTCCCTCCATCGTCGCCAAAGATGTGGGTCGCCAATTCGTCGGGGCCGACCGGATGCGGAGCAGCGAGGGCGAGCGCCACGACCAGCGCAGCCTGCCGCCCACGGAGCGGAGGTGCGTCAAGCACGCATACTGGACCGAGTACGCGTACATCCACAGCCTCGAGGGCCAGCTCCTCCCACCACACCCCCCGGCAAACCTCCACTCCCACGGTCGCGAGCACGCTAACCCAACCCGGACCGGCCGGTCATGGACGGGTGACATCACGCAAAGTGGAACGCGAATCGACCGCAAACGCCCGCGCGGTCAAACCCGTCGGACGTGCCAGAGCGGTCCTGAAATACGCACGCCGGAAGGAGGAAATATGCCGTCGCGCACCAGCAGTTCCGGCGGATGACGCAGCATCGGCTCGGCCGGCGACGGTGCTTCTGTGTCTGTCAAGTGCCGAACGGCGGGTGCTCGAGGAGTCGCCACACGCGGCGGGCGATGTAGGTCTTGGTCGTTGGATCGCATCGCCGCTTCGTGACGGCGACGAGGTAGAGCGCGCGGTTGAGCTGGCGGTCGCCACCGCGTTGTGGCGGTGCCGGGTTTGGTTCTGTCCGGAGGTCGCCGGCACCGGTGAAGTGCCGCCGAGGCGAGCGAACGCGGCTTCGCTGTGGCAGCGGCCGGGGTGGGACCAAGCGATGTAGAGCTGGGCGGCCGTGACGTAGCCGATGCCGCGCTCGACGACCAGCTGTGGTGCTGCCTGGTCGAGGAGCTGCTTGAGCGCTTGGTCGTGCTCATCGATCTCGGTGTCGAGCAGCTGGACCCGGCGAGCAAGTGACCGCATCGAGCTGCGCGTGGCCCGCTCGGCGACGGCGCTGCAGGGCCGATCGCGGAACTTCGCACAGGCGTCGACCTGGCCAGCGGTGCGCAGCCCGCGCACCTGGGCGCGCAGCGACTCGTCAGCCGTGACGATGATCGCCTTCAGCTCGTTGATCGCGGCGGTGCGGGCACGCACAGCTGCGGCCCTGGTCACGGCATGGACACGGATCGCTTCGCGAGCACCGTCGTGAGCTCGAGGGATGCTGAGCCGTTTGCGGCCGAGCATCTCTCGGGCGGCGCGGACAGCGTCCAAGGCGTCTGACTTCGCTCCGTCTTCGGACTTGCGCGTCGGCCGGTCGAACTCGATGACCCATTCGGATGGCTGAGGTGAGATCTCGCCGTCGACTGGCGTCAAGTCGTCGGGCGGCCAGGCGGTAGGCCGTACTCGTTGGCGAGCGCATGTACACGGACCTTCTCGTCCTCGAGTGTGTTGGGGTCGACCAGACGCGACTGGCACACGATGGTGAGCCATCGGCGAGCGTCATCACCGAAGGGCGGATGCCCGGCGAAGCCACCAGCGATCGAGCGGCGGATTGGTCCCGTCAGTGGTCGCAGGACGCGGGGCGCTCCAGCAGGCGAACTGGTCATCATCAACATCCATGTGTTCATCACATCGGCAAGCGAGTCGCCGATTGCCACGTTCGTCCAGTCGATGATCATTGGTCCGCCGGCGGTGAGCACGACGTTGTCGGGATGAAGGTCCATGTGCACGATCGAGCCACCATCGCTCAAGCGGCGTAGCCCGAGGCTGCCGGGGGGAACTTCATGGATACGCCGATGCAAAGCGGCGAGCTGGCGCCCAATGGCGGCAGCACGCCAGGGCCTCGTCTTCACCACGTCGAGCATCGTCGGACCATCAAGCCGTTCCATCACCAGGTCAGACCCGGCGGCGTCGAACACTTCGGGCACCGGCGTGCCGTGCGCACGCAGGTGTTCCATGACCCGCGCCTCGCGCTCCACGGCGCCCGGATGAGCGGTCCGGTAGCGACGCAACACTCGCCCGTCGCCGAACTCGAAGACATCTGCAGCGCGCCCCCGCCCGATCAGCGGTCCGACAGCCCCCAGACCCGACTCAAACGGCTGCACCCAGCAAACGTATCGATCCGCGTCCTCACGCTCGGGTCGGCCACCCACCGCGGCTCTGAACACCCGGGAGCCGGCGGTCGAGGACGCGCCACCTGGGCTGGGTCACCGATGTTCGGATGCGATGCGTTGAGTCGTGGGTGACGAGCGATCCGGTTCCGGCTGTGCTCGTGTGTTGCGCTCCGGTGGAGTTGCCGGCCGCGGCTGTGCGCCGTCGTCGACTCAGCTGGCGAGGAACGCCGGCCAGACCTCGCGCAGGAACAACTCCATGCCGTCGACAGGGTCGTGGATGCCGATGGTGTCGTCGGAACCGACGAACGTGTGGACGTGACGCACCCCAGCGTCGCGGTACGCGACGAGTTGCTCGACGATCTGATCGACCGTTCCGACCATCGCCTGGCGCCGGTGGGCGTCGTCCAGACTCGGGTAGATCGAGGGATCCTTCGTCAGCGTCGCGCCGACGAGCAACGACACCGGGATGTCCTCGTCGCGTCCGGCCTCGCGGGCGATCGCGGCGAGGCGTTGGCGGTGCTCGGCCATTTCGCCCGGCAGCAGCATCAGCGCGTGCCAGCCGTTGCCGTACCGTACGGTGCGGCGCAGCGCCGCTCCGCTGTTGCCGCCGACCAGGATCGGCGGGTGTGGCCGCTGCACTGGCTTCGGGGTGACGCTGATCTCCGGAAACTCGTAGTAGCGGCCGGCGAAGGTGGCCCGGTCCGATGTCCACACGGCTTTGATGATCTCGAGCTGCTCGTCGGTGACCGCGCCGCGATCGTCGAACGGGTGCAGCTGCAACGCTTCGAACTCGTCACGTAGCCAGCCGACTCCGACGCCGAACAGGACCCGACCGCCTGAGAGCTGATCGATCGTGGCGACCGCCTTGGCGGTCGCCACCGGGTGGCGGTAGGGCAGCACGAGCACGCCGGTGCCGATCTGGACGCGCTCGGTGCGCGCGGCCAGAAAGGTCAGCGTGCTCAGACAGTCCCACCATTCCAGCGGGTTGTCGGGGCTCTCACCGAACTCGTGGGTCGCGTACGGGTAGACGGCCGAGAAGCCGTATGGAAATGCGATGTGGTCGACCGCCCACAGGATGTCGGCACCGAGCTCGTCGGCTCGATCGCATGCCCGGGCGATGTTGTCGCGCGAGCTGGGGCCGACATGCGGGGCGAAGAAGCCGATCTGCACGCGTGCAAAATAGCCAGCTTGCCCGGACCGCCGGCCACGCAGCACCCTGCACACGCCACCCGCCCGAGGTGAAGGCGAGTGCGACGCGGATGCGCAGTCGTCCCGGCGGTACCTGACACCCGCCCGCTCGTGCGGGGACCGCGATTATTGGATACCTCGGTCGGGTGACCAGACGGCCGCAGCGGTCGGCGGAGGCTCATGCCCGCCGAGGTCGCCGAGTACAGAACTCTGCCGGATCGGGAGCGCCAGAAGTGTTCCGCCGTTGTCGTTCGGTGAGCCCTTCTGCCGCCGATGTCGGACGCGATGTGGGTGTGGGAGCAGATTCGATGTTCGGACAGCTGCGCCGTGGGGCTCGGTTTCCGCCCCGGCTGGCGACGGAGCGCCATCAGGGGCATTCTGCGGGTGGATGGCGGCATCGAACAGGGAGGGTGAATGAGCGAACCGGCACACGTCGTCAGAGCCGCCGTCGAGCGACTGAACGCCAACGACCTGCCTGGCTACTACGCGCTGATGGCCGATGGCATTGTGATGATCACTGAGAGCAGGACGCTGACGGGCAAGGCAGCTGTCACCGCCGAACTGGATGAGAGCTTTCGGGCGGTGTCGAATCACTGGATCACGGTGGTTGATCGGCTCGTCGTCAGCGGTGATCACGTCGCGACATGGCTCACGTTGGGCGGCGAGACCGTGAAATCTGGCATGCCGTGGCAAGTCGAGGGATGCACGGTGTGGGAAGTTTGCGAGGGCTGCATCGCTTCGGTCCGTGAGTACTACGACTGGAGCCCGCTGCTCCAAGCGCTCGGCATGGTGTCCGACGCGTGACGACCGATTCGTAGCGACCTGTTCCGCGCTGTTGGCGCACCGAATCGTCGGAGCCGACATCCGGTGTCGGATCCTCGGCGATGAGGACGGTTTCGGTGCCTCGCTTCGCACGCGGTTTCGGACGCGCTGCCGCTGACGGAGCGGTCAGGCTGAGCGGGTGGACGATCAGCGTCAGGCTGTGGTGCGGCGGGCGGTTCGGACCGATGAAGGCGTGCTACTCCGTTTGGCGACCTTGTTCGCGACGTCGTTCGATGTCGACCCGGCGGTGTTCTCTCAGCAGTTCGAGGCCATGCTCGCCGACTCCTCGTGCGCGCTGATGATCGCGGCGCTCGACGCCGAGTTGGTTGGACACGTAGCTGGGTCGGTCCATCCAACCCCGTACGCCAACGGTCCCGTCGGTTGGATCGAGGAGCTCATGGTCGACGACTCGAGTCGCGAGGCCGGCGTCGGACGTCTACTCGTTGCATCCGTCGAGCAGTGGGTTCGCTCGAACGACGGTGTGATGGTCTCGCTCGCCACACGGCGGGCGAGCGGGTTCTGGTCTTCCGTTGGCTTCGAAGAATCCGCGAGCTCCTTCCGTCGCATCCTCTGATCGCCTCGAACCGAACGCGACCGTCGCCGACCCGGCGGTAGAGGACACCGGCGGGGCGGCCGGAGTGGCGCGGTTGCCGGATACCGCGAACGGGTGACCCTGACTCCTTGGTCGCGTCGCGAGGCGCCAGCGCACACGGTCGTACACAGCACGTCGGATCAGGGCGCGGATCCGATCCGGCTCACGCGCTCGCCCTCCGTCGTGGGGTGCGCGACCGGCCGACCTTCGTTCAGCGCCTCCGAGTGTCCCTGCGTGGTCGGCACCCTGCGTCGATCGTCGCTGGATCTCGGTGAGCACTCGCGCTGCGGGCGTCGATCGTCGGACGGTCAGCTATGCGGTTGAACGCTGACATCCTGGTTGTTGTCTGAAGGCTGAGCGTGTTGTCCGGGGTGTCAGAGCAGCGCGTTGGTGATGGCGTCGACGATGAATTGGCTGTAGCGGTGCAGGCTCCAGTGGCGGCGCCGGACGAGGAGGTCGAACAGTTCGGGTGAGCTGTAGGTCCACAAGATGTCGGTTGCTTGGGCGAGGCGTATCCCGGGTCGGGTGTGTCCGCCGTTGATGAGGTAGCGGGCGTTGTGTCGCATCCTGGTGTGTCGGTTGGCGTCGAGGTCGGCGTGCAGGGCGGCTGCGGCGGGGTCACCGTCGGCCGCGTCGCGCAGCAGGAGGAGCAGCGGAGCGATTCTCGGCGCGACTTCGGTGGTGAGCCGCCCCCAGCCTTCGATGACCTTCCGCGGGTCGGTCTCGATGGTCTGGAGTGCGTCGGAGCGGTGCTCCGCGGGGACGGGGCCGACGCCGCCCAGTGCTCGTTCGCACAAGGCGCGGACGAGTCCTGATTTGCTGCCGTAGGTCTTGTAGATCGTCGCGGGCGACACGGCAGCGTCGACGGCGATCGATTCGATGGTCGTTGCTGTGAAGCCCAGTTCGAGGAACCGGGTCTGCGCTGCGGCGAGCAGCGCGTTGTGGGCGTGGCGGGCCCGGTCGCGGCGTCGGCTCGAGTCGTACGCCCGGCGCGCGTTGACAGGTTGGTGTTCGCGCTCTAGCGCTCATTTCGCTCCATATTACTAGATCGAAAGTTGGGTGACCGTGACCAGTGCCACAGCGACAATGGTCGATCGTCTACGAGAGGGGACGAACGCCCACGACCTCGATGCCGTCGTCGAGTGCTTCGCCGCGGACTACCGCAACGACACACCCGTCCATCCACAGCGCGGCTGCCTGATGGCGCGAGCTCAAGCCTGGCCCAGCGTTCTTCTGGCACGTCGTCGGGTGCTGCGTGGAAGCCGCGGCGGAGACGACGTCGCCGACCAAATCGGCACCGCCTCCGTCTGGTCCGTGCGTCGCGCTCGGACGCGGATCGGCTGTCCCGGTTCTCGGCCACGGCTCTGCTCGTCCCGAACCGTGACGTCCCATCGCTCCGATGGTGGCCTTTCGCGACGTTGTCGTCCCGTTCTCCAGGGGGGAGGGCCAGACGCGGCGTACGTTCTTGCCTTGTGACGTGCGGGAGTGGTCGGTCGTCGAGTACGACCGCGGCCAGACGACGTCCGGCAACGCCCTCCAGCCGGCGTTCGAGGGTGCGCCGCTCGCGTTGTGCGTGAACACTCCGGATGCTCTGCTGTTCGGTAGCCGAGTCGGAGTGTCACGAGTTCGTGCTGGCGAGTCGGTCCGTGTCCATGATCGCTGTCTGTTCGGGACGTGAGACAGGGCTGGGAGATCGTGGGGGTGTCTGCTCACCTCGGCCGCTCAATGGCCGGCTCGAGTTGGGTGTCAGGTGGTCGGGCAGTGGCCGTCGGGGAAGTAGCGGGTGCATTCCTCGGGTGTGAGCGAGCGGTGGACGAGTGAGCGGGCCAGTTGCATCGCGTGTGCTGGGTCGACGGGAAATCTGCGTATGAGGCCGTTGGCGTCTTCGTAGTAGAGGGTGTCGGTGTCGTGGGTGAATGAGACGTCGGGGGGGTCGTCTGGCTTGATTGGGATGTCGGCGAGGAGGTGTCCGCTGGGGTCCCAGACGCGGGTGTTGCCGGCCGACGAGGCGGTGGCGATCAGCCCGCTTTGTGAGACGGCGAGTCCCTGGACACTGCTGTTGTGTGCCTTGACCGACCAGACGATCGCGTCGTGGGGATCCTCGGCGTGGGCCAGTCTGGCGAGGTCGAGCACGATCAGCTCGCCGCTGGTCGTCGTGAGAGCGAGACGTTTGCCGTCGTTGGTGACCGCGACCCTGAGTACTCCGACTCCCTGGTCGGGTGCGTACTCGCCGAGGTCGGCGCCGGTGCGCAGGTCGCGCACGTGCACGGTGCCGTCGGCGTTGAGCAGTGCGACGATCCCGGGACGGCCGTCGGCGAGCGGCGGGCCGAACGCACCGCCCGCGATGGTGGTCGATCCGAGGTCGAGCAGGGTCGCATCGGTGGAGGTGTCGATGATCCGACTATCGACCGGCGGTCCTGGCAGTGGGCTGGGCGCCTCGTTCGTCGACCGGCACAGTTGCTGGCCGTCGATCATCGCCGTGCGCCCGCTGCCGTCGAGCACGACCACGGCTTCGCAGCGACCGAGGGGTACCGATCGGCCGATGGTGGTGTCGACCACGTCGGTCGACAGGTTCTGGTCGAGTCCGGACACGGTGCTGAGGTCGTTGCTGATCGACGCGTCGGTCTGATTGCTCTCGTGCAGGTTGGTGGCGATCGCCGTCGTCGTCCCATCGGCGTCGACGCGCTGGGTGGTGCCGACACCGGCGCGGTAGGTGTTGATCACCGTGTCGGACTGGTCGGCGGCCACGGCGAACGAGCCGACGTAGCCGGTGTCGACGTGGAAGTTGGCGAGCGCCGCGGGGCCCTGTGGCCGCAGGTCCCAGGTGCGCAGCTGGCCAGGTGCTGCCGACACGAGCCGCTGGTCGTCGGGGCTGAACGCCAGGCCAAATGGTGTGCCCGGCGAGCCGACGAGGAGGAGCTGTTGGGCGAACCTGTCGGTGTCGTACATGCGGATGAAGTGGTCTCCCCCGTCGCCGATAGCCAACGTCGAACCGTCTTCGCTGAACATCGGTACGCCCGGGCTGGGCATGCTCAGGGTGGTCTTGGTCGAGCCGTCGGTGAGGTCGAGGACGTCGACGCGCCTGCCGGCGATCGATGCCACGGCGACGAGCCCGGTGCTGCTGACAGCCATCGAATCGTAAGGGACGTCGGGACGGTCGAACCGGTGCGCCTCGGTGAGGGTGCCGTCCGGGTGCAGGTCGTACACGATGAGTTCCGGTGTGTCCCGGGCGACGACGACGAGCGAACTGGTCCCGGGGATGAAGCGGAAGTCGAGGCCCGGTCCGACGGTGATCGGCGTGCCGCCGCCGTGCAGGTCCCACAGGACCACGTTCGAGTCGTTGTCGGTGTCCGCGACGGCGCCCAGCCACCGACCGGTCGAGTCGTAGGACACAAGGTCGTAGGACGCCGGCGGCGCGTGCAAGGTGCCGAGTGAGTGGCCCGTGGCGACGTCGAACTGCTCGACCGCCGGGTCGGATGTGTCGCCGCCCTGATAGCCGGCGGCGAGGGTCTTGCCGGTCGGGTCGAACGCCAGCGACTCATAGCCCGTCGGCAGGGGCGTGTCCACCTTCGCCGTCACGTTGCCTGCCGTTGGATCAACGAGCGCATAGCCGTTGGCGTCGGTGCGGTCGACGGCGACGAGTGACAGGTCCGGGCGTGCCGCGAACGACTGTGTGACGACGCCGTCGACGGTGTTGACGACGCGCATCGACTGGGTGGCCATCTGCAGGGCCGACACCGCGTCGGGCAGCGGCGTCGGCGTGGTCCTCATCGCGGCCATGGCCAGCAGCACCGCCCGCTCGGGATCCTCGTCGATCGCCAGACGGGCATCGCCGGCCAGTTGACGAGCGCGGGCGTCCTGCGCCTGGTGTTCGGCCGTCGCCCGCTGGACCATGGCGAACCCGCCCAGCGCAGCGGTCACCACCAACGCCGCAACCAGCCCACCGACGAGCAGACGGCGTCGACGTCGCCTCGTCGTCGCATCTCGGTCGGCTTTGGTTCGGCTGGCGGTGAGGAAGCGGCGTTCGTCGTCGGTGACGTGGACGTCGGTGTGCGCGGCCCATGCTTCGGCGAGGTCGAGGCGACCGCCGCGGTAGAGGAAGCTGTCGTCGCCGCCTGCGGTGGCCCAGTCGATGGCGGAGGCGGCGACGCGTCGGCGGGTGAGAAGGTCGTCGCGGGCGGCGTCGATCCAGCCGCGGAGGCGTGGCCAGTGCTCGAGGAGTGCCTCGTGGGCGACCTCGACGGTGGGGGTGCGGCTGGCCGGGTCGCGGTCGAAGGTCAGCAGGCGGTGTCGGCCGAACTCGCCGAGCAGCGCGTCGAGTTCGTCGGGTCGGATGCCGTGTTGTTCGAGTTCGCTGCGCCGGACGCGTCGGCGGGTGTCCTCGTGGTCTTCGTTGACGTTGACGAGGGCGAGGAACACCCGGCGCACGTCGTCGCGTTGGGCGGTGTCGAGGTTGTCGTAGAGCGCTTCGGCGCGACGGCCGATGGCCTCGCGCATTCCGCCGGCGGCGAGGTAGTCGGCGCGGGTCAGGGTGTTGGTCCGTCGCCGGTCGAACAGTTCGGCCAAGGCGTGCTGCACCAACGGGAGCGCGCCCGGCTGGCGCCGCGCGTCGTCGGTGATCTGCTGCACGAGCGCGGTCTCGGTGTCCACCCCGACGGTCTGTGCCGGGCGGCGCACGGCGGCGGCCAGCTCAGTGTCGGTCATCGTCGCCAGCGTGACGGTGCGGCCGCGCATCGCCGCGGCGAAGCGGGCCGAGACGAGCGGGCGGTCGTAGTAGTCGGCGCGCAGGGTGACTACGACGCGCACCGCGTCTGCCGAGGACTCGGTAACGGCGGCGAGCAGCTCGAGGAACGCCTCCTGCTCGTCGGCGTCGATCGTGCCGGTGAACAGCTCCTCGAACTGGTCGACGACGACGAGCACGACACCCCCGGTCGGCATGAGGCGACGCACCAAGTCGGACAGCGGGCAACCGCCGGTGGTGAGCCCACCGAGGACGTCGGC
The DNA here is from genome assembly GCA_963794805.1 of uncultured Acidimicrobiales bacterium. GTDB lineage: Bacteria > Actinomycetota > Acidimicrobiia > Acidimicrobiales > Ilumatobacteraceae > JAODBQ01. The sequence goes on along the minus strand of CAWCFL010000016.1, from coordinate 639,029 downwards.
GACCTCGACGGTGGCGACGCGCTCGAGCGCCGCCGCGAGCTGTTCGAACGGTGAGTCGCCCGGGGTCATCTCGGTGACCAGCCAGTGGTTCGACCCGTCGAGCGCGCCGGCATGCAGCGCGGGGACGAGTCCGGCCTTGACCACCGACGACTTGCCGATCCCGGACGGACCGACCACGACGAGGAGGTGCTCGTCGCTGAGCACGTCGAGCATGTCGGCGATGGCCTGGTCGCGACCGAAGAAGTCGGCCGCGTCGGCCTGCTCGAACGCGGCCAGCCCGCGATACGGGTTGCGCGCCGGGGCGAACGTCGAGGTCGGATCCGCCGGCACGGCCATCGCGGCGCGGACCTCGCCGACGAGCTCTTCCACCGAGGCGGGCCGGGCGTCCGGGTCCGGATCGGTGGCCCGGCCGATCACACCCGACAGCGCACCAGCCCCGACGTCGAGCGAGCTGTCCGCCGGTGGCGCCGATCCACTCACCAGATGGTGCAGGATGACCCCGAGCGAGTACACGTCGGCTGTCGGGGTGGCGAGGAGCCCGCCGAGGCGTTCCGGTGCGTCGTACGCGCTCGCCGCGAAGCTGACCAGCCCGGCGCAGATCTCGTCGACGCCGAGGTCGGCGACGAGCACGTTCTCATCGGCGTCGAACATCACGTTCTGCGGCCGCAACCGCCCGTGGACCACACCGTGGCGATGGGCCGAGGCGACCGCCGCGGCGATCGGCTCGAAGAGCTCCAGGGCGTCTACCGGGGCCAGGCCGTGGGGCGGGATGCGTTGTGCGAGGTGGCCGCCGGTGATCAACCGATGGACCATCACCGCCCGGTCGGGTTCGCGCCAGTAGTCGAACAGCGGGACGATCGCCGGGTGCTCGACACGGGTGATGCGCTGCGCGGCGGTCTCGAAGCGACGCACGAACTGCGGATCGGTGACGATCGCCGGGTCGAAGATGCGCACCGCCACCTCGCGCCCCATCGTCGGTTGGTAGGCGCGATGCACCTCACCGAGCTCGCCCGCCCCGATCAGGGCGCGCAGCTCGAAGCCGGGCACGGCCCGCTCGACGCCACGTGGCAGCAACGGCGGCAGCCGGTCGAGCTGCAACGGCGGGAACTCGTCGCCGAAGCCATGGCCGACGAGTTGGTAGACGTCCACGGGGCCGTCCAACCCGATGATGTCGAACCGGCCGAGCGAGGCCGCCGCCCAGCCACCCACGCCCGACGCGGTGAGCGCCTGGTGGGCGGCCGGCGAGCACAGCGCCTGACCCGGGTTGGCCACGGCGACGAGCCGGGCGGCGCGCACCAGCGGCGGCCCGATCGGTTCGTCGGCGCCGTACTCCAGGTCGCCGACGTCGATCGCCACCCTGGTACGCGCATCGATCGTCGCTCGCGCCGCGTGCAGGGCATGGATCGGTTCGGCGAACACGGCGTACCCCGCACTGCCCCTCGGCGCCAGCTTGGTGCCGCCGTAGCGCTCGGCGGCCTGCGTCAGCTCGGATTCCCGCAGCGGCGACGGCCCGCTCGCGATCCGCCGGAGCAGCGCACGCCACGTCGACGTCGACCACGACCACGGCACGGCGTTGCACGGTCGGCGGGACGCCGACGAGCAGTGACCGGTCCTGTTCGAGGATCCTTCGCTCCATCTCCTGCAACTGCGGCGACGGATCGATACCCAACCCCTCCACCAATGCGGTGCGCGTCCGGCCGAAGGCGCGCAACGCCTCACCCTGACGCCCACAGCGGTACAAGGCGAGCATGTGCATCGCCCGCAGGTTCTCCCGGAACGGGTGCTCCACCGTCAACGCGTCCAGCTCGGCGACGACCTCGCGGTGACGCCCGACGCGCATCTCCGCGTCGATCCGGGCCTCGATCGCCGCCAACCGCAACTCGTTCAGGCGAGTGATCTCGCCATCCAACGCGCCGTGCGACTCGACATCGGCGTACGGGTGCCCACGCCACAACAGCAACGCATCACGCAACCTCGCCGCCACCTCATCCGCATCGTCGATCCCGCCGACGGCACGACACGCATCCTCGAAATCCGACGCATCGACCGTCGAGCCGGCAAACCGGAGCAGATAGCCATCCCCCTGACGCACCACCACGACACCGAGCGAGCGGCGCATCGTCGACACGTAGGTCTGCAACGTCGCCCGGTTGGACGGCGCAGCGTCATCGCCGTACATCGCCTGCAGCAGACGGTCGACCGAGACCGGCCGGCCACCCGCGGCGACGAGCACGGCGAGCACGACACGCTGCTTCGGTCCGGCCGCCAAGAGCACCTCACCGTCGTCCAACACGATGTCCAGCGGCCCGAGGACCCGATACCTCATGGAACCACTCCCGCCCTCGATCGCCAGCGTGTCACCAGCAGACGATCCGCCACGCCGCTCAACTTCTGTTCAAACATCAGCGGCGGGCGGCCCGTCCACAGCGTCAGCAACCGCTCAGCAACGCGAGAACGCCACGAAACCGCAGTGGATGTCGACCGGTACGCGATTCGCGCTGATCGCCTGCACGTGTTCGTGCTTGGGCGAGTCCGACTGCCGCGAGCGTCGTCGGCCTGCTCCCACAAGCCCCCAGCGTCAACAGGCCCATCACCGCCACCCCCAGGATCCCGATGTGCTTGCTCCGTCCCATGATGCCCTCCTTGTGGCCCGCACCCCGCAGTCGGAGTGCCAGCTCACAGTCGGCGGGCGGCCGCAACATCGACTCAGTGCCGGGCTCAAGAGCAGTACAACACGCACCGGTGGTGCACCGCGCTCATCCAACTCGGCCGAACGGACCGGCTCGCAGGCGGTTCCTCGAGCCGGCACCGAAGCGACGGTGGCAGCCGACGTCGAAGTCGGGACGGCACCGTCAACTTCATCACCGGATCACGTTGCCCGAGGGCGCCCGGCCCAACGACGTCGCCGCGAGCCCCGCCACGGTCAACGCGAGCGCGCGTCGCCGTTCGCTCATGCTCACCGCACGGTCGATCGGCGCGACACCCACCGACGTGTCCACCGCGCCAGCGCCGTCCTCCCCTCGGGACTGAGCCGACCTGGAGTGCCTACCTCGGCCACGGCAACTCTGCTGAGCAGTGCCGGCGAAGCGAGGCTCGCCGCTGACCACCAGCTTGATCTGCCTCCGGCAAATCGAACACCTCGGCTCGCCGGTCCCAGACGTCGAGGGAATCCCATCGCGATGTTGGCCTGATCAGGCGCGGCGCAGCGCTGCCCGACGATGAGCTGGCGACGCGCTGCGCGATCCTGCATTGAGTAACCTCGGGCCGCCGGCAGTGAACGCTGGAGCCGGCTGGATGCCCATCAGACAGACGCAATGCGGGCGCGCAGCCTCGCCCCGGCGCATCGCCCTCGTGGTGTCGCCAGCTTGGTTCGACCTTCGTCCGCAGCCTTGCCAGCGAACCGTTACGACCCGCGGCACGTCCTGGCACGCCGACCTCCGGTCGGTCACGCACTGCGGCCGCACGCCCGCCAACGGCGGCGTGGTCGCCGAGAGTGCAGCCATCCGCCTACCGATCATCGGTGCCGTCAGCGGCCGGCCAATTGGCCACCAGCGGCGCATGGCGTTGGCGGCGCGCCAGCTCTCCGCCGCCGTCGCGAACAAGCGTTCCGCCAGCGCGACCAGACTCGCCAGCGATCTTGGGCGTCCGCAGCGTCGCTGACGGCCGGGGTCTCGTTGCGCTGGTCGGCGGTCAGCTGGGACGGAATGCCCGAGCTTGGATCGTTGCCCACCGGGACACTCGGCGCTGCGTCGTGGGGTTGGGGTATGTGCTTCTGGGCGTTCCGTTCGCCTCGTGTCGGCGCGGAGACGCATGTGCAAGCGCCTTGTGTTTTCGATCACTGACAGCTCAAGCGGTGCCGTCCTGACGTGGCCGGTTGGGTTCGTGCGGGCGGCGCAGGGGCTGGAAGAGATGGTTGGCGACGTAGCGACCGACCTTGTTCCCGAGGGCCGAGCCTTGCAGGTCGGAGCCGAGGAAGTGGAAGCCGACCAGCACCCGCGCCCAGTCGACGTCTTCGACAACGTCGTGGAGTCGCACGTACTGGTGGGTGGTGTGGGTGACGCGGCTGTCGAGGGTGAACGGCACTTTGTCGGTGCCGAAGAAGGCGTCCAACGCGGCGACGACGGCGGTGCTGTGGCAGGCGTGTGCCGAGGGGTACTCGGGGAAGTTCGGTGTCGTTCCGAGCGGTGTCCAGTTCGGGTCGGCCACGGTCGCCGTGTTGCCATCCGTGTCGGCGAGTGGGATCGCTTGAGAGGGGCGCCAGAAGAAGTAGTGGTACTTGGCGTCGAAGCAGGCGATCATCGCGTCGCCGCCGGCCACGTGCGCCATCGCCAACATCCGGGCGGTCTGCACGAGATCGAGCCCGCGGGCGGCGGCGAGGCGGAGCATCCCGTCGTTCCACTGCCTGATGTCGTGGTCGGTCCAGAATCGGGCCTGGACCGTCTGGTCCGGCGTCCTGGTCGTGCTGTCGATTCGGCCCACGTCCTCGACCTGGTTGAGGTTGTCGGCATAGGCCTGGCTGGTCAGCGCCGGGGGGCCATCGGGCCGGAACTGTGACGCACTGGTGAGCGCGAGCGGCCGGATCCCGGGCAGGCACAGGCCGAGCACCGGGCCGGGTGCGGGTTGCCAGACGCCGGGTCCGGGGGCGGGCTGTCCGAGATCGGCGAGTGTCGTGGTGCAGCCCCGGCCGTCGTTGGCGCGCCGCGCGATGATCGATGCTGCCACCTGGCCGCCGACCGTGATCCCATTGGTCTTGGCCTTCCCGTCCGGGATGGTCGAGAGGTAGGCGGCGTAATCGTGATCGAGAATCGTCTCGTCGGCGCCGAGTTGAGGCTGCAGCCCGCTGAGCGTGTTGTACGTCGCGGTCGCGATCGCGGCCTCAGGGGAGGCGTGTGGTGGCGCGGCTGGGGTTCGGACGTACGGGGTGTAGCCGCCCTCGATCGCAACGGCGGCGTCGTAGATCGCGACGTGCACGATGCCCATGTAGACGGCCGCCTCGCCTGGGAACTTGTTACCGAAGTTCTCCGCACCGAACACGCCGCCGGGGCCGGCCGGGACGATCGCGCACCGGGCCTCCGTGCTCCAGAAGGCAACCGGTGTCGTCGCCGCCGGGTAGTCGGCGACCGGCGAGCACTGGGTGGTCGGCGCTGACGCCGCGACACGCTGTCCAGCGGCGACAAACACGGTCACCACCGGCAGAACCGCCAGAATTGCCAATCTCGACTTCATTTGCTCCTCCTCTGATGATGCGATCACGAACGTCGGGTCGACGCGACCCCGGCGCCCGATCAGTACGGGCTCGCGACCCGACGTCGGGGCGAACCGTGAACAAGCAGTTCTCGTCGTCGAGACGTGGAACGATCCTCCGAAGCCGAGGGCGTCGCCGCCAGTGTCTCGCCTCGACTGCAGTGCATCCGCTGCTCACGCATCCGTGACGACCCCTCGGTTTCGATCAAGATGACTCCCGGTTGAGTGGTGACGCATTTGCCACCCGAGCCCGAACGGACTGACACTGATCGTGCGATACGTCGATCAAAAGTCGCTCAAAGTCCTCAACATGATCGGGACGCCACCCGCGCGGAGGCCACCGTGGAGGTCGCCGATCGACGGCAACGCTCGATCTCAACTCGACCTTCGCCCCAACGAGGCAGCGGAATCTCCCTGTCACCCGCCCGCCCGATCGGACCACCCCGACGCGAGGGCGGGCCGCCAGAGATGGGACCACCCCGCCGTGCGAGGTGGCATCACCCGGGTCGACAGTCGACCAGCCAACTCGGGGCGTCGGCCACGGCCGCGTCGTCGAACCGTGGCCTCGGAATCGGGTCCGCCCAGGCGCGGTCCGACCCCTCGCGCCCTCGAATCCTCCCGGCAAGCCTCCCTCTCCTTCTTGGACTGCCCGGAGGTCGACACTGGAGCGGTACGCGATCGTCGGATATCGCGCGTCCTGAAACGTCCGCTCGACGCTGCCCAGTCGCATCCTCGAACTGTCGTTCCTCGATGTTCTCGGGATTGCGCGAACGTCCGAATTACGACCTCGAACGCTGACGGCCGACCGGTTCGGCGCACCTGGAGGTGCCGGTGGGGGAGACAGCTCACAACGCCGGTCGGACCGCTGGTCGTGCCGTGATCGGTGACGTCACGAGGGACAATGGGGGAGTGGACCGAGTACGTCACGAGTCGCTGTCGCGAGGTGGTCGGCACGTCACGTGCGCCGTCGGGGGAGGGCGTGAAAAGGGCGTGCGGGGCGTGAAAGGGGCGTGTCACACCGGTCGACAACGGTCACTCCGGTCCGGCTGTGTCACCCAAGGAAACGGGGCGTGACCTGGCCTCACGCGCCCTGACCTGGTGCGGAGCACAGAGTGTTCGGAGGGTTCGATTCCTCCCAGCTCCACCGACCTACGTCACAAGCATCTACCAGGGGTTTTGTAGGTCGTGAGGTAATCCGTGAGGCTCCCATCGGGAACGTCACAACCCCGCTGACCAGGGGTTTCGCGATGTGGAGCGCTGGGGGGAATCTGGTGGGGATTCACCCCCGTCCATCCGGAAAGGCGCTGGTCAGGCCCGATGAATTGGGCGAAGGGCGTGAGAAGGGCGTGCGCGGCACGGGTGCTGGCGGCCGCCGCGGTGGAGGAGGCGCTGCCGGGTGAGGAAGCGGCGAAGTGGTGCGCCGACGTGGTTGGTGCGGTGTGTGACGTGGCGACCCCGAAGACGAACGCCAAAGTCGGAGCCCCGAAGCCGTCGGGTCGTTACGGCGCGTCGGGGCAGCGGGTGTTATCCGACGCCGATCGAGACAAGATCCGGCGGATGGGCACCAACGCCAAGCCGTTCAAGGCGAAGCCGTCGAAGACCTCCTGACACCCGGATGTCGGAACGGGCCGAGCCTGCGAACGTCGCCGAGCGACCGTCGCCGACGACGACGGCGCGTTGCGAGCGCTTCGATGCGTGGGCGACGACGAGCGGTGGGCAGTCGCGCGCTGAGTTGACGATCACCACACAGGTTCCGGGGGTGGGTTCGGGAGGACACCGCGCTGGTCTGGGTCGCGGAGGAGGATGATCGGCTTGGCGGGGTGATCGCATTGACGGTTGACGGTGTCGACCCGAGCGTCGCGGTCAGTCAGGTGCTCGCCGTCGTGGCCGATCGCCGGCGGCGCTACATCGGCTACCAACTCAAGCGCACCGCGCTGGAGTGGTTTGCGGATGCCGGCGGAGCGTTCGTGTACTCCGAGGTCGACGAGGCCAACGCGGCGATGCGTGGGTGTAACGCGACCTTCGGAGCGGCGGAGGACCCTGCGAGCGAGCCTGAGATGTTGGACGTCGTCGTCAGGCTCGCCGAGTAGCAGCCGAGGTCTCGGGTTACGCCGCCGCCCCGGCTCATCACCCGCGTGACCACATCACGCGCGAGGCGTCCTTCCGTCCCTCGCCAACACGCCGGAGAACCGGCGGTCAAGGACGCGCGCGTCGGCGGGCGACGGTGCGTGGTATCGGATGCTCGAGGGTCAGCCTGGTGCGGTGCGGACCACTGTCGATATCGGTCATCCGGCGGGCGGAGCGGTCGGGCGGAGTGCGGGCTGGAATGTCACACTCTGGGTGGTGCCGGAGCGGAGCGACCTCGACAATCGCCGGGGGTTCGATCAGGCCGTGGAGCGCTACGAGCGGGCTCGTCACGGCTACCCGCCGTCGCTGTTCGACGACCTGTTCGCCGCGCTTGCCGCCGATCCTCAGGTGTGCGAGGTCGGCCCGGGCACCGGGCAGGCGACCGGCGACCTTCTCGATCGGGGTGCCCGGGTGACCGCGGTCGAACTCGGCGCCGTGATGGCGCGGCGGCTCTCTGCTCGGCTCGGAAATCACCCGGGCCTCGTCGAGGTGATCAGCGCCGCCTTCGAGCACGCCGGGCTCGCCGACGACGCCTACGACGCCGTGTTCTCGGCGACCGCCTATCACTGGGTCCCGACCTGGGCACAAATCAGTGAGCCTGTTCGCATCCTGCGCCGAGGAGGTGTCTCGCCATCGTCGACACCATCCAAGTCGACAGTCCCGACGCCGACGGATTCTGGGAACGAGTGCAACCGATCTTCGACCGTCACGGCGCCGGGCGACCCCCGGACGAGCCTCCCGTCCGGCCGCCCGACGAGGCCACCCCGTCGATGCTCGCGATCCTGCGCGACAGCGACCGATTCGTGGACGTCGAACTGCGGCGGTACCACTGGGACCAGCACTACACCAGCGACCAGTACGGCGAGCTCCACCGGACCTACTCCCGGTGGTTGGCGATGCCCGAAGCCGCCGGCGAAGCACTGCTCGCCGACGTCTACGCCTTCATCGACTCCGCCTACGACGGCCACATCATCCGTCCGCTCGCCATCACGCTCCTCACCGCCCGCCGCGCCTGACGAACTCACCGACGCCACCCAGCCCAGGCCAACCTCCCGGCGATCGACGACAGCCGTGCGCTCTGGTCGGGTGAACGTCTGACGCGCCGTGCGCCCTATCCGTCGCCGCGCGTGATGGGATTCGGCGCTGGGTCGTTGATCAGGCGGCTCCACATGACGACGTCCGGCTGCTCATCCTTGACCGGTTCCCACGCTCTCAGAACACCTTCGCGGCGGAAGCCGCACCGCTCGGCGACCCTCTGGGTACGTCGTTGTCGAGGTGCGTGACGAGTTGAACCCGAACTAACCCCAAGTCCCGAAACGCCCACCCGGTAACGAGCCCGAGCGCCTCCACGGCCAAGTCCAGTTCGGATCGCCGAGGAAGCAGGCCACCTTGGCTGCGAAACCAGAAGGCACCGTCAGCGGCGACCAGGCCCGTAGCCCGCGAAGCGTCGCGCTTGTCGTGGCCGGCCACGCCACGCCGTACGACGCCGACCCACCGTGACGATCGAGATCGACGAGCTCGATCGAGTCGACGTCAGCGACGTCGCGCAGCGAGGCTTCGACGTCGACGGAGATGCGGCCTGCGCCACGTTTGCTCGGCTCCGGGCGGCCGCGTCGTGCCGGCCCGCCGGTCCATCGTGAAACGAGGCCTCGCCGCGAGCGCATGACCGCGCCGTTGGTTGGCGAGTGTCTCCTCCAGCCGATCTGGCACCCCCCGTGGCCATGGGCACGAGTGTGTTCGCCGCCGGCGGTGTACGTCGCACCGGTTTTGGTCGACGCGAGTTCCTGGACCAGCGGGTACATCAATCTGGAGCGACTCACGAGCGAAGACCGCCGCAGCGCGACGAAGGATCTCGTCCTTCTTGTCGAGCACACGATTGCGCTTGCGAAGCTCGCGGACTTGGTCACACCGGGACGGACACCGTCGTCAACATCAGAGAGCATCAGCCAGCGATGCAGACACGCTTCGGAGATCCCGAAGTCCTTCACGATCTGCGTCAACGCCGCATCGCCCTTGCGAGCCACCGCGACGACATCGCTGCGGAACTCCATCGGCAATGCCTTGGGGATGGAGACTTCCTTACCGTGAGGGCGAGATCCTCACAGACGACAAGTCAATCGAGATGGGGGCAGACCCTGCCGCTCGCGAGGTGGGCTAGGGTTCGCCGTGTCGGTCGCCCGTGCCGACGACGGGGATTCGGATCGAATTTGGATCGTCCGAATGGAAACTTGATACTCGATTCTCGAGCCTGGTCACTTCGAGAGGCAGGTCATCGTGTCCGAAGATTTCGTTGTCCGGTACGTCGCTGCGCTGAACAGCCGCGACTGGGCCGCCGCGGCGAGGTTCATGGCCGACGACGTCGCGTTCGAGGACGTCGCGATCGGCGTCACCCTCAACAGTCGCGCCGCAGTCGAAGCGTTCCTCGACCAGAGTCACGCAACCTTCTCGTCGGACTCAGTCGCGGAACTCGTCGGCTTGTACGGAAGTGGCCCAACGTTTGCGATCGAATGGACGATGTCCGGAACTCACGACCGGGACGCGCCGACCATGCCCGCCACCCACCATCCGTACACGATCCGCGGCACCACGCTGGCACACGTCAGGGACGACATGTTCACGTCGTACCGCGACTACTACGACATGGCTGGCGTACTTCGACAACTCGGCGTCCTCCCTGGCTGAGCGTGGACGTCAGCCCGGACGAGAACGGTCGTCAACGACGGTCGTCACACTTCCGTGCGGCGGCCCGGACTTGCCGCCCGACGGCACGACCAAGATCGATCGGACTGCAGTCCTTGACACGACCGCAGCTGTGAGCGACATCGCCGTCTCGGGCGAACCGAGCACACCGGAGCCGCCGTGGAAGTACAAGATCGTGCCCGGCGTGGCCGGCCGGTCCGCCGCGACGAGCACGGCGCGCCACCCGCCCAACGTCGTCAACGCCGAGCGGACCCCGTCCGCGATCCGCATCGTCGCGAACGCCACAAGCATCTCATCCAACGTCGGCGCCACGTTGAGCGCTGGCCTCGCCAGCATCCGGCCCACCGTCTCCCGTTGCGCTCTGGTCACACGCGCACTCTCCACGACTATCGACGGCGCCGTCGAATGACCAGGAGGCCGGGCGCCCCACCCGTGAGGAATACAAAGCCCACTGGAACTGCGGCGGCATGCGGGCAGATCGGCGGTCAACCGAAGCACCCGTATAACCGAGCGCCACCACCCATTCGCATTGGCGCTAGCGGACGCCCTGGCCGCCGTCGGCGTACATCGTTCTCGGATGCCCGGGCGGTTGCGGGCCCGGGTCCACAACGAGCACGCTGATCGTTGTCGACGCGCTCGACATCCCGAGCGTCCTCGCGATCGTCGAGGCCGAGCAGCAACGGACGGCCCGTCAAATCGTGTCCCTTGAGGGCGTTTGTCGGCGCCATCGTCGAGGGATCCGAGCCGACGTCCACCGATGACGAGCGTGATCCGCGCCCGAACGCATATGGTACGACCGTCGACCTCACGCTGTACCGGCACGGCGTCGAGGTCGGGACGAGCACGCTCGAGCGATCGGGCCTCCACCTGGCCGAGGTCATCGAGAGAGGGCCCGAGCGGGCCCACGAGGACACCACGCAGGCGTTCGTCACCGTCCGTGGGTGACCGATGGGCAGGACGCCTGCAACGTCAAGTTCGAAGATGCCGTTCGTGTGACCGCCTGGCCGTGCTGGACACGGCGGGCTGATGATTGAAATCTGCGACGCGGCAGCAAGTCGGCGGTCCCTGATGCCTCGGCGGTCGACGTCGGTGTGGGATTCTCGGCTACCGCGTACGAGTGAGCGTCGTCGTCCGGGGTGACCGGCCCAGTCAGCCCTGGAGGACGACTGTGTCGACGTCGGGCACCTCGGAGAAGTGGTTGGCGATGTTGGCGACGTCGGCGAGCGGGTCGTTGCGGAATGCGAGCTCCCAGTCCACGAGCCACAACCGTCTCCGTCGTACAGGACGTTGCGCGGGTTGACGTCGTTGTGAGCGGACGCCTGCGCCGCCGCTCAGGGGTACTCGGCGCGGACGAGGGCCACCGCGGCGACGTGCCCATCGAGGACGCCCGGAGCGAACAGCCCGCCGTCGCGCGCGAGGTTCAGCATCGCCTCGAGGAGCGCCCCGAAGTCCTCCATCATCGGCGGGAACTGTGCTGTCGCCTGTAGCCGGTGGGCGACTGCGGACAACCGGCCGGTCTCCAGCGACAGGCTGTCGCACGTCGGCCGCCTCTACGTGCTCGTGCTCGTCGCCCAGGCCGCCTGTCAGCCGCTCATGCGTTCTCGTCGGGGTTGCGCAGGATTGCGCTGCGGATCTGGTCTGTGATCCAGGTCTCGGCCCGGTTCCAGCTCCAGTGGCGATCTTCGACGAGGGCTCGGAAGGTGTCGGGGCTGGCCAGGGTGTAGGTGGCGTCGGCGGCGCTGTCGAGCGTCAGTCCGGGGCGAAGGTGGCCTGCGTCGGCGAGGGGAGCGAGGACCGCGAGCGGGCCTTCGCGCCGTCCTTCCTGCATGTGGCGTAGGAACGCGGCGACGTCGGGGTCGGCGGGTGCGGTGGCGCGGAGCATGTCGGTCAGTCGGGCGATTCGCGGGGTCACGTTGCGGATGTGGCGGACATAGAGGCGCAGCTTTCGTTCGGGGTCGGGGGTGGCGTGTATCTGGCGGACCCATCGTCGGGTCGAGGGGTGGGACTGTGGGTCTTCGTCGCCGGCGACGAGTCGAGTCGCGGTGGCCGACAGGAGGGCGGCTTTGGTGCCGTACGCGAGGTAGATGGTCTGGACGTGGGTGCCGGCGAGGTCGGCGATGGCTTGCATCGTCGTTGGCTGGTAGCCGCGCTCGGTGAACAACTGTGCTGCTGCTTGTTCGATCTTGCGGCGGGTGTCGTCGCCGCGTCGCGGTCGACCTCGCCCGCGGGGCGTCGGGCTGGCGTGAGCTGTAGTCATACTATAGAGTGGCAGTCTAGCTATGGTGTGAGGGGGATGCGATGAGGGTTCTGTGCAGCTCGCCACCGATGGAGGGTGTGTTCACACCATTCGTGCCGTTGGGCCGGGCGTTGCTCGCCGCGGGCCACGAGGTCTTGGTCGCGACCGGACCTGACCTCCAGGCACGGGTGGCGCGCGAGGGCTTCGCCACTGCGGTGGCGGGTCCGTCGGCGATGGAGGGGGCGATCACGGCGATGGCCGACCCTGCGGTCGTAGCCGCGCCCGATGGTGAGTCCTGGCACTTCGGCGCGGCGATGTTCGGCGGCGGGATCGCCTCGGCCAAGCTGGGCGTTCTGCGCCGCCTCGCTGATGACTACCGGCCCGACCTGATCCTGCACCCGCCCGTGGAAGTGGCTGCCCCGCTGCTCGCCGCCGAACGGGCGCTGCCGTCGGTCACCTACGGGTTCGGCCAGGTGCTCGAGCGCCAGCTGATCACGGCGCTCGCCGAGCGGGTCGCCCCCCTTTGGCGCCAAGCAGGCCTCGATCCCGACCGCTACGCCGGCATCTACCGGGGCCGGTACCTCGACCCGTGCCCGCCAAGCCTGCAGCTCGACCTCGGGCCAGCCGCGAGCATCGCCGACCCGCTCCGCCCTGAGGTTCCCGGCGACCCGGACGCGGCCCTGCCCGCGTGGGTCGCCTCGCTCTCCAACCGAGCCGTCGTGTACGTGTCGCTCGGCACGGTCCCGTTCTTCAACCAGCCCGACAAGTTCGTGACGCTGCTGACCGAACTCGCGCAAGAGGACGTCGAAGTGGTCGTGACTGTCGGCGAGTTGAACGACCCCGCCGCGCTCGGTGTCCAACCCGCAAACGTTCACGTCGAGCGTTGGCTCCCACTCGCCCCGCTCCTGCCGCAATGCAACGCAGTCGTGTGCCACGCAGGATCTGGGACCACCCTCGCCGCGCTCGCCAGCGGCCTTCCACTCGTACTCGTCCCCCAGGGCGCCGACCAGTTCACCAACGCCGACGCCTGCCAGCAAGCCGGAGTGGCCCGAGTCCTGTTCCCCGGCTGCGTGAGCTCGGCAGCGGTACGTGACGGCGTCCTCGCGATCCTCCGGCCCGACAGCAGCGAGCAACACCACGCCCGATCCATCGCGGGAGAGATCGCGATGATGCCAACCGCTACCGACGTCGCCCGGCAACTGGAAACGCTCGTCGGAGTCTGACCAGCTTCAACCTCGCACTCCTCTGCGGTCTCGAGGTGACGGCGGGCCTGGGCCGGCGATCATGGTGTCGTCTTGCGGGTGTAGGCCGCGGCGAGCTCCGCGCGACTGGAGATGTCGAGCTTGGTGAACGCGTGGTTGAGGTGGGTCTTCACGGTGCTGCGGCTGATGAACAGGCGCACCGCGATCTCAGGGTTCGACAGGCCCTCGGCGACGAGCGCGACGACTGACTGTTCAGTCGGTGTGAGGCTTGGCCAGCCGACAACAGGGCGCAGCCGTGGCCCACGGGACCGGGTCATCCACTCGACCGCCTGTTCGACGGTCAGGTCCGAGGCGGAGCGTTCACCGTCGCGGAATGCGTCGGCATCGGTCACGGCGTCACGTGCGGATTGCTGCCAGTAGTCCTCGTAGGCGGCGGTCACCCATCCGCGCTGGCGGCGTGATCGGGTGGTGGTGTTGAGCAGGCGACCGGCTGTCTCGGCTTGGCCGCCGGCCGCGCAGGCCCAGGCGAGCACGTCGAGAGCTTGGAGGATCTGCACGTCGTATGGATGGCCGTGCCAGACCTCGAGCGCGCCACGACAGGCGTCGGCGGCGTGGTCGGGGTCCCCGGCATGCATGAACGCGATCGCGGTGTAGAGCGACGCCAGCCCGACGTGCAACGGGCTGTCCAACCGGTCGCCGAGCCTGCCGAGTCGAGCGACCGATCTCGGTGCGTCCGGGTGACCCTGGAGGGTTTCGGCGAGGGCGACGACCTCGATGGACACGGCCTCGGCGATGGTCACCTCACCGGCGCGCCAAGCGTCTGAATGGATCCTCATGACCCCGGCGGGATCGGCGACACCAGCCCACAGATCGATGTGCGACGCGGCCAGGTCGAGCATGAACAGCGGCAGCATCGAACCACCCCGAGCCGTGACGATCAACCGCCCGGCGGCGACGAGCTCGCCAGCCGGCTGCAGCCCGCCCCGGCGAAGCAGGACGAGAGCGACGAAGGTGTGGGCCCAAGCGATCGTCGTCAGGTCACCCGAGTCGACGGCGGCAACGATCGCGTCCGCGGCGCCGGCGGCCACGTCACGACCGCGTCGATGCTCGATCCACAGCCGTGCGTTCCAGTGCCAGGCGACGAAGAACGGGTTGTCCGCGCACAGGCCGAGATCACGGGCGGCGTCGAAGGCTCGTTCGGCGTCGTCGTAGCGGTCGGCGTAGAGGTACGAGAAGGCGATCTTCTGGAGGATGTCGATCTCCCCCCACCGATCCTGCGCCCCTCTCGCCAGGCTGAGGGCGTCGTCGAGGAATGCCACCGTTCCCAACGGATCTTCGAGCTGCAGGAGATAGCCGACGAGATCCATCGACCGCCCCGAGGCCACGGGATCGTCGACGGCGACGCCGGCCTCGAGCGCCGCTTGGGCCAACTCCTCCGACTCGGGGAAGCGCCCGAAGTAGTAGTTGAGGTAGCCGCGGGCCCACAGCAGTCGTCCGCGCTGGACTGCGCCGCGCCCGGTCAGGCCGGCCTCGGCGCGTGCCAGCCACAGGTCACCGTCGGCGAACCGGGCGGTTTGGAACCAGTAGAAGACGAGATCGAACGCCAGGTCGGCGAGCACGGCCGGGTCGCCGTGGTTCGCCGCATGGGCGAGCGCCACGTTCAAGTTCTCGTTGTCGCGTTCGAGCTCCGCCCGACTCGACATCTGCGCGCCGGTCTCCAGGTGAGGGGCCAGTCGAGCGGCCAACCGGGCGAAGAAGTCGAGGTGCCGATCGAGCACCACGCCGACCTCGTCGACTTCGGCGAGACGGACACCAGCGAACTGGCGGATGGTCTCGAGCAATCGATAACGAGGATGCAGACCGGTGTCGTCGAGTTGGACCAACGAACGGTCCACGAGACCAGACGCCAGACCGAGCACGTCGTGACGATCGAGGCCGCCGAACGCGGCGACGGCCTCGGCGGCGTCGAGAGTGAACCCACCGCGGAACACTGCGAGACGGTGCAACAAGACGCGCTCGTCCGCGTCGAGCAGGTCGTGGCTCCACTCCACCGAGGCCAGCAAGGTCTGCTGACGGGGCAGGAGCGTCGAACTGCCCCCGCCCAGCAGACCGAAGCGGTCGTTGAGACCGCTGGCGATGCGTTCGACCGGCATGTTGCGCACCCGCGCCGCAGCCAGCTCGATGGCCAACGGGATCCCGTCGAGCTGCTCACAGATCGCCGCGACATGCGCCGCGTTGTCGTTCGTCACCATGAAGTTCGGCCGGGCGCGCACCGCCCGATCGACGAACAGCCGAACCGCGTCGAACGACCCGAGACTGTCGATGCCGGTCACCTCGCCCGCTCGCGGCCCGATCATCGACGGCACCCGCCAGGTGACCTCGCCGGGCAGGTTCAGCGGCTGGCGGCTGGTGGTCAGCACCCGCAATGGTGGGCAACCGCGCAACAACGCCTCCACCAGCAACGCCGACTCATCCAGAAGATGCTCGCAGTTGTCGATGACCACGAGCGCCTGGTCGTCACGAAGACGACCGACGAGCGACTCGAGCAACGGTTGACCTGCGGGTTCCTGGAGTTGGAGCACCTCGGCAAGGGCGCGCCCGACCGAGTTCGTCGCACCAAGGGCGGCGAGCTCGACGTACCAGATCCCGTCGCGGTAACGATCGGCCCGGTCGACGACAGCCTTCAGCGCGAGGCGGGTCTTCCCACACCCACCCGACCCGGTGATCGTCAGCAAACGGGTGTCCTCGAGCAGGGCATGGAGCTGCGCCAGTTCCGCCTCGCGCCCAATGAAGGTCGTGAGCGACACCGGGACTCGGTCGGTGATGTCCACGCCACCCCACCATCGGATCGGACCAGGTCCGACAAGGGTCATGCGACCCCTCTAGCGAAGTGTCGCGCACAGCGGGCGACGGCAATGAAGGCGAAGCTCAATCACGGCCACGCGCGAGTATCGGCCGACGCGACCCGCTCGCGGCGAATGCGTCGGATGACGGCGATCGCCAGCGCCACGACCCACACCGCCCACAGCGCCGGACCGACACCGGCCACGTAGCCCCCGGCATTCGCTCCCGTCCGGTTGGCCAGTCCACTGAGCTCGACCACGTTGACGATGATCTCCGCGAGGCCGACGATCGCGATCCACCGCGCCACCAGCCCCGTTCGGAACACGACGTACGAGGTGGCGCCCACCGACAACGCCACCGCCGTCGCGCTCACGACGTACAGCGACAGGCTGGCCATGTCGTACACGAAGCGGACCATCGAGGCGTCGGCCTGGTCGGCGCCCCGCCACGTCAACGCCGCCTGCGCCAACACACCGATCGCGGCGATCGCCAACAGCAGCACCCAACCAATCGTCGCGGCGACAGCCAAAGGCGCCCGACCTCCCTCCGCGTCACGCAACATCCCGGCCAACAACCCCGCGAAACAACCGAAGAACGGCACCGACAACACGATCAACACCGTCCCGAACAACAACGCCGAACGATGCTCAACCAGAAACGCCGTCACCGCCGCCGACGACGCATCCGGCCGAGGAGCCGAACCCGCCACCACCGAACCGGCAACGAACAACACCACCCCGATCAACCCAGCCCACGCACAGAACAGGTCCGCCGAAACGTGAACCGCCGATGCCGCCCCATCCCGGCCACCATCGGCCGAGCGTCGCGTTGTGCTGATCGTGTCCGTGGTCATGGTGGTCACCCTCGTGGGCGGGTCACTCGACAACATCAGCCAGGTGGTTGATATCGCATCCCCGGCCATACCACCTTCTCGGCAACCTCGATCCCGACGCCGCCTACGCGGACGCCGCCTGCACACCTTTTCCGTCGACGACGTCCCGAGGCGCTCACGTCAACATCACCACGTCTCCACCGCGGTCAGCTCCCGCCGCGCGCATGCCCGCCGGTCTCTGGCCGGACCGCGTTCTAACACTGACGCGACCGCGCTCCCCGTGGGGGACACCAAATCCCGATTGTTGTCGCGGGCGACACGAAGTTCGTCGAGCACCCAGGAAACCCAAGGCGTCCCCACGCCGCCGTCAGCCGGCCACTGGCCCGGCTTCCCGTCCGCCTTCGAGGCCAGCATTGACGCCGGCGTGGTGTGAACAACGACAAGGCCTACTTCTTCAAGGGCAACCGTTACATCCGCTACGACCTCGCCGGCGACCGCATGGACGCCGGCTACCCACTCCCCATCGCTGGCAGCTGGCCTGGCGTCCCGGCCATCTACACCTGACTCGTCACGCACCCGGCGGTTCCGCGCAGCCGCGTCGCCACCAGCGGGCAGTTTCGTGACCGCCTACGGGCAGGATCTCGGCTCGACCGAGCACTTGCCGACATCGGAGGCGAGGACTGTCGTTGTCGACAACCAACGCCTACACGCGGCGATTCAGGACGCCTTGCGTTGGGGCCCTTGGCGGTTATCAGGTTTTCCGTGGTGTCGCGTCGCGTTCGGTGTTGAGTTGTTGGAGGAGCTGATCGAGGGTGCGACAGGCTTGGTCGAAGGTGTGTGGAGGGCAGTGCTGTCGCCAGCGGTGCTCGAGTCGGGCGACTTCGCCGCCGGCGGCGTCGAGCAGCTGTCGCCCGCGGGGAGTCGGGTGGATGAGCTTGGCCCGGCCGTCGGCAGGGTCGGGCCGCCGCTCGAGGTAGCCGAGGCGCTCGAGCTCGCTGACCTGCTCCGAACATGCGGCCAGGCTGAGGTTGGCCCGATCGGCGAGAGCGGTCAGTCGGATGCCATCGACCCCGACGTTGCCCCAGATCGCCAGGTGTGAGAATCGCAGGCCGACGAACTCGGCGGCGTCGGGTTGTTCAAACAACTCGAGGCGGAAGTGGTGCAGCAACCGCCCGAGGAGCTGGCCGACGGCCAGCCGGTTGTTCGGCAGTGAGGGGCTTGACGACGCCACACCACCCGATGATACTTCGGACACCGAAGCTTCGGAGCCCGAAGCAATCCTGAGGAGGGGTCTTGGACGAACACATCGAGCTGGTGCGATCGATCTACGCCGGTTTCGCCGCCAAGAACGTCGACGCAGCCCTTGCGGCGTGCGCCGATGACGTGACGATCGACCAAGACCCCTCGCTGCCATGGGGTGGGCATTACGTCGGACGTGACGGCGTCGTCGAGTTCCTCGTCAAGCTCACCACCGACCTTGACACGACCGTCGAGATCGAGCAGCTGTTCCGCGCCGGCGACGACGTTGTCCAAGTCGGACGATCCGTCGGCACCGTTCGCAGCACCGGCCAGATCATCGACGGCCCCGAGTGCCACATCTGGACCATCCGCAACGGCACCATCCATGCCGCCCGCTTCTACATCGACTCCGCCAAGGTCCTACCCGCACTCGAGAACGCGGCCGCCAACTGACAACTCGACGCCGCCGCTGACACCCTGAGACGTGGACGAAGCGACGAGCCGACGCAGCACAGGTTCTCGAACAGGTCCTCGAACGCTTGGGGTCGCTGCAGACGGCGGAGCATCTCTGCCGGGATGCTCGGGCGAGACGCCGGTACTGTTCGGCTATGGGCGGCTCGTCCGGTCGGTCGTCGGTGCGGCTCGCGGAGTTGGTCGCGGCGCTGTCGTTGGGCATTGATCTCGGCTTCGGGCAACCGATGGAGCACGTGTTGCGGCAGTGCTTGATCGCCACGCGGCTCGCCCAGCGCGTCGGGCTCGACGAGCAGGATCGGGCGGGCGTGTATTACACGGCGTTGTTGATCAATGTCGGCTGCCACACCGACGCGCACGAACAGGCCAAGTGGTTCGGCGACGACATCGACATGAAGTCGACGAAGTATGATTACGAGCACAAGAGCTTCCGTGGAGCGGTGTCGATGCTGCGCCAGTTCGGCGCCGGGAACCCACCACTGCAGCGGGTGCGTCGGGGTGTCGAGTTCGCGCTGCATGGCCGTCACGATGTGGCCGGGATGATTGCCCGTCATGCCCAACTCGCACAGATGCTGGCCGTTGAGCTCGGGCTGGGCGATGTGGCCGCGAACGCTCTTGGCGCCGGCTACGAACAGTGGGACGGTAAGGGTTGGCCGGGGGAGTTGTCCGGGGAGGAGGTCCCGATCGCGGCGCGTATCGCGGTCATGGCCGAGTACCTGGAGGTCGCCAATCGCGTCCACGGTGTCGACGCGGCACGTTCGCTCGCGGCGCGGCGCGCCGGCAACCAGTTCGACCCGAACCTCGTCGAGTGCCTCGACGCGGACGCAGACTTCGTCTTCGCCGGCCTCGATGTGGCCGAGACGTGGGCGGCCGTGATCGATGCCGAGCCGTCGCTGACCGTGGTGCTGTCCGACGATCAGTTCGACGTCGCGTTGTTGGCGATCGCCAACTTCGTCGATCTCAAGTCGCCCTACACGCTTGGCCACTCCAGGGCGGTCGGCGACCTCGCCGCGGCCGCTGGCGAGCATCTCGGCTTCGATGGCGCCGAGACCCGAACCCTGCGGCGCGCCGGGCTGGTCCACGGCTTCGGCCGGCTCGGGGTCTCCAACGCCATCTGGGACAAGGCGGGGCCGCTGGCCGCCGGTGAACGGGAGCGGGTGCGCATGCAGCCCTACCTCACTGGTCGAATGCTCCAGCAATCCGCCGCACTCGCTCCCCTCGGGGCGCTGGCGATCCAGCATCGTGAGCGCCTCGACGGGTCGGGCTACCCGCGTGGCCTGTCGGGCTCGTCGATCTCACGCTCGGCACGAGTCCTCGCCACAGCCGACGCGTATCAGTCGATGCGCGAACCTCGCCCGTACCGCAGCGCATTGTCGGCAGACGCCGCCGCGTCCGAGCTGCACGTCGAGATCAACGCCGGGCGCCTCGACACTGACGCGGTCGGTGCAGTCCTCGCAGCCGCCGGTCATCGAGTCGGTCGTCGTCGTGACGGACTCGCCGGGCTCACCGCCCGTGAGGTCGACGTGTTGCGTCTGCTGGCCCGTGGGCTGTCCAGCAAGGAGATCGCGGCCCGCCTGGTGATCTCGCCGAAGACCGCCCGCAACCACATCGAACACATCTACACCAAGACCGGCGCCACCAGCCGCGTCACGGCCAGCCTGTACGCCGTGCAACACGGCCTCGTCCCCGACGACCACGCCATCTGAACCAGCCCAAGAAGATGGGGCCGACGCCCCATGACCCACCGAACCGAGTTCCGTACCGTGGCCCCGACGAACCTCTCCCCGAGGCAAGGAGGCAACCATGGGCCTACGGACGACGTTGTTCGCGCTCACCTACGACCGCCAGCTGGCCAAGGTCGAGCAGGCCGGTCTGCGAGCCCGACGCCACGAACTGGTCGCCCATGTTCGTGGTGACGTGCTCGAGATCGGTGCCGGGACCGGCGCCAACCTGGAGCACTACGGCACCGAGGTCGAGAGGCTCGCACTGACCGAGCCGCAGCCGGCGATGTTGCGCCGCCTCCGTCAGCGAGCCGCGGCAACAGCGCCTACGGCAACCGTTCTTCGGGCACCAGCGGAGGACCTTCCCTTCGACGACGCCAGCTTCGATGCGGTCATCTCGACACTCGTGCTGTGCGGGGTCAACGATCAGCCTCGAGCGTTGCGCGAGCTGCACCGGGTGTTGCGACCGGGTGGTGAGCTGAGGTTCATCGAACACGTCCGGGCCACCGATGCCCGTCTCGCCCGACGTCAGGACCGGATGAACGCCGTGAACCGATTCATCGCCGGGTGCGAGTGCAACCGACCCACCCTCGAGGCGATCGAAGCCGCCGGCTTCGTGGTCACACACGTCGAACACTCCACCCTGCCCAAGGCGCCCTCGTACATCAGCCCGCTCATCGTCGGCGCGGCCACGACGATCCCCGGCCGACGACACACCGGCCAACGGCTCACACCACAACATTCGGACACCCCATAGATCGCCCGCGACCGCCATCGCCGACCAGTCACGAAGACGCCGACACCTCGCGCGCCGTCACCAAAGGAGAAACGCCATGCCGAAAGCATCGAAAGAAACCGCCGAGGTCCACGACTTCGGTGCCGCCGTCGACCATACCGCCCACCTCGACGGCGGCTACACCGTCAACTTCGTCACGATCAACCAGACCCACAACCTCGCCCCGATATTGGCGAACCTGCCGAGCGGCAACTGCCCATGCCCGCACTGGGGGTACGTCGTCAAGGGTCGCGTCATCATGCGCTACGACGACCACGAAGAGATCGTCGAAGCCGGCGACGCCTTCTACTTCCCACCCGGGCATGCCCCCGAGGCCGAAGCAGGAACCGAGCTCGTCCAGTTCAGCCCCACCGACGAACTCGCCGCCGTCGTCAGCGAGATGCACAAGACCATGAAGGCCACCCAGGCCTGAGCGCTGCCAACCAAACGGCGTGCCGTGCGCCGGAGACGTGCACGGCACGACCGACGTCATCACGCCCCGTCATGATCTGTGCCCGCCGCCGGGACCATGGCGGGACTGACGGCGGGAGGGCATGTTGGCGGCTTGACGCGCACCGACGGACGTGCGACTCGTGGTGCAGATTGGGGCCACCAGGGCGACGCCGCTATTTCCGGCGGGCCGCTCGGACAGCGGGGTGACAACGGCGGCGCGCCCGCCCCGCTCGAGGAGGTTGCCGCCCAAGTGCACCACCTCATTGATTCGCTGGGCGTGGACCGCCCGATCGTTGTCGGCCACTCGATGTCGGGTGGCCTGGCCGGGTTCTACGGGGCCGCCTATCCGACTCGCGGTCTCGTGATCATCGACAACGGCCCCGACATCCGGCCCATCGCGGAACTCGTCCAACCGCTCGAACCCGCACTGCGCGGGCCGGGCTTCACCGACGTGTGGCAGTCGTCGCTCGTGCTCGAAACCCACGACGTCAAGCAAGACGTCGTCGTCGGCTACTGGCAGACCGTGCTGCGCACCGATCCAGACACCCTCCAAGCGTTGATCGACGCACAGATCCGACACCTCGACGTGCCGCTCCTCGGCGTCTTCGGCCGGCCGATCACCCCCACCGAGCACGAACGATTCGGATGGCTGACCGACGTGCAACTCGAGGAATGGGCCGGCGATGGCCACTTCGTCCACCTCGTCGATCCCGACCGCTTTGCCACCCGGCTCCGCGAGTTCGTCGACCACTGCACCCCAACCGGCTCGGAAGAACAATCGACAGCGCAGATCGTGTCGAGCGAAGTCGAGCGCGAGACGCTTCAGCGGTGAGCGCGACGCCCGACGACGAGGCACGCGCTCGGCGTCGGCTTGTCCAATCGTGTTCGCCGCGATGGAAGGGGGCAACGAATCAGGACATCGCCCGCGAGTTGAACTGCACGGCGGCACCGGCATGCGGAAACGATTCGCGGTCAAGTGGTTTGGTGTTCTGATCGATGCTGCGGTCGGGCCAGCCGCGCAAGATCACCGACGAGATCGCCGAGCGCGGGTCGAGGACACACACCCGGACTGCCGGTGCTGCCCGACCTCGGGCCCGATATCGCACAGTCCGGAAATGTACGTCCGGCGCCCGACTGAGGCAATCCTCAAACAGGTCGCGGATACCTGCTGGGACGAGGGTCGCGACAGACGGTGCCCTCGGGAAGAGCTCAGGACGAGGCATTGAGCGCGCGACCGACGTGCGAGCCGACGACGCTTCCGGGTGCCCGTCTCTCGGTGGCCGTGACGTGATCAGTGACGTCACGAGCGACGATGAAGCCGTGGATCAAGTTCGTCACACGCTTCTGTCGCCGAGCCCTCCCGTGAGGCGAACATGCCCAGCTCAGGACATGTGCGTCTCGTGCGTTCCGGGCTCCGAGGGCGTGCGACACCGGCGACACCCTGTGTGGCGGCTGTCGGCGAAGCGCCCTCAAACGCACACCGTGGCCCGCGAGGTTGACCTGACGGGTTCGCTCCGGAGTCAATTCTGTGCCGGAACGGCGCGCGGCCAGGGGACGATCGTGGAGCCGGCTGCGGTCAACAGCGAAAGGATGGCGTTCACGTGATCCGGGTCGATGTGGGCCGTGGGGACACCGCCCATACGGTCGACGACCTGTTCGAGGCCGTTGAGGATGTGCAGGCGCCACCGGAGTTCGCCCCACCAGTGTCCAAGGTCCCAGTGCGGCATACGAGGACCGTTCCTCCCGGCTGTGCTCAGCGATGCTCGGCCGGCCGATCTGGGACCAACGCCCCTGTTCACGCGGATGCTGCGCCGGCACGCTGTCGGTCTCGACTCGAGAAGGGCGGCTGGGCATGGTTGAGGACCTCGAACGGTTCCGGGAGCGCGTGCGCTGCTTCCTCGGCGTCCATGCCGCCCCGGTCGCGGTCTCGTCGACAGCGGACCCTCGCGGCGACCGCGGGCTTGATCGGGCGCTCGCCTTCCAGCAGGCCGTGCACGCCGCCGGGCTGGCCGGGCTGACGATCTCACCCGCATTCGCGGGCCACGGCCTGTCGGCCGCGTTCGAGACCGCCTGGCGGGAGGAGGCCGGCCGCTTCCCGCTCATGACGGAGGAGCTGTCGATCACACTCGGCAACTGCTTGCCGACGTTGTTGGAGTTCGGTACCGACGCGCAGCGACGTCGCCATGTGCCGCGCATGCTGGCCGGACGCGCGGTCTGGTGCCAGCTGTTCTCCGAACCGGGTGCGGGGTCCGATCTCGCCGGCGTGCAGACCCGCGCAGTTCCTGTCGCGGGCGGCTGGCTGATCAATGGTCAGAAGGTCTGGACGACGTTCGCCCATCGCGCCGACTTCGGCATCCTGCTCGCCCGCACAGACCCCGCCGCGGCCAAGCACGACGGCCTCTCGATGCTCATCGTCGACCTCACGGTCTCTGGCGTCGAAGTCCGCCCGATTCGACAGTTGGACGGGGCGATGCACTTCGACGAGGTTTTCCTGACGGACGTGTTCGTGCCGGCCGACTCCGTGCTCGCGCCGGCCGGGAGCGGTTGGCGCATCGCGTCGGCGATGCTGCACCACCAGCGTGTGGCGCGCGCCGTCGGTCAACGGGGCGGCGTTCGGCACGACCGCACGGACCGCCTCCTCGACGAGCTCCGCCGCCGACGAGTGGATGATCCCGTGGTCCGCGACCAACTGGTGCGTCTGTACATCGGTGAGGTCTGCCAGAGCCTTCTCGTCACCAGGTCCCTCGCTGCCACCACACAAGGTTCCGATCCGGGTCCGATCGGTTCGCTCGGCAAGCTCAGCAACGCGCTCGTCGCTCGGCAGTTCGCCGACTTGGTGTGGCGGATCGCTGGCTCCGACGCCGTGGCATGGCCCGGCCCGGCACTCGGCCACGCCGGCGAGATCGCAGCCGGGGCGACGTGGGCCGCCGATGCGCTGTTCACTTTGTCGCTGTCCATCGCCGGCGGCACGAACGAGATCCAACGTTCGATCGTCGCCGAGCGTGTCCTCGGCCTGCCCCGTGAGCCCACCGTCACCGACCCACGTCGCTCAACCGCCATCGCCAGCTAGCAACTCTTCCGGTCAGCGACCTGGCGCATCGCAATCGGGGACTGTGCCGCCCTTCGATTTCGGGGCAGCGGTCGCGGTCCGCGAGCACCGCCCTGGCAGCCTGTTCGGCGTCGAGCACATCCGACTTGCCGTCGCGCCGGCGTGCCTCGCGGTTCGGTCGGTTGACTTCGATGACAGTGATGCGTCGGCCTGAGTGCACGGGCCACCGGCGCCCCGAAGCTGCCACTCCCTTCGACGCCCACTGCCGTCACGACCCCGAGCGAGCGGAACCAGGCGACCAGCCCGGGATGGCCGGTGGATGTGGCGGGGAACTGCTTTGATGCGATCAGCACGCCGTCGGTGCCGATCACGGCAGCACGATGCGAAAGCCTGTGGGCGTCGACGTCACCCAGGGTCGTTGGAGATGTCATTGTGAACTCCTGCTCGTGTCGGTTCAGCGCACGAGCCGGCCGCCCAACGAAGCGACGATCTTCGGCGCCCGCTGCCTCATCGGCTGAGGGGTCGTCCTGCGCTCAGTGCAGCAGCGCCTCGGCGAAGGTGGCGAGGTGGGCCATGACGGCACGGTGGGCCGATGGGCCGATCAACAGGCGCGCCGCGCCGGCCGCGGCCAGGGCCGCGACGGACCCGCCGGGCGCGATGTTCGCGTTGAGCGGCGTGTCCAGCGCCGGCGCCAACTCGGCGACGACCGCGGGATCGGCGAGACGGATCGGATAGACGCAGTCGGCGCCGGCCGCGCCGTAGCGACGACCGCGGGCCAGCACGTCGGCGATCGCGTCGGGCCCCTGGCCGCCGTGGAACAACGTGTCGATCCGGGCGTTGAGGACGACGTCGACACCGGCGGTCGCGGCGGCGGCGCGGATCGACGCGATCCGCTCGGCGAAGGCGCCGGCCTCGACCTGCTCGCCCGGCCGGCGATGGTCGGAGTCCTCGACGTTGCAGCCAACGGCACCCGCGTCGAGCAGGCGCTCGACGAGCTCGGCGGCATCCAACCCGTACCCGGCTTCGATGTCGGCGGTGACCGGCAGCGATGTGGCGGCAGCGATCCGGCGGATGGCGTCGAACACGAGGTCGACGTCCATGAGGTCGTCGTCGGGCTCACCGAACACGGCGGCGATCGCCGCGCTGGTCGTCGCGATGGCGTGGGCGCCAGCTGCCTCGATGACCTTGGCGCTGGCGACATCCCACGCATTCACCAACACGAGCGGATCACCGCGGCGGTGAAGGTCGAGGAGCTGGCGGGCGCGCTGTGCGAGGTCGGATCGATCGATGGTCATGAGCTGTCGGACTCCGCGAGTGCGTGGAACAGATCGGTGACGTTCCGACTCGCCCGCGTCAGCTGGGAGCGGCGCGGCGCACGGGCATCATCGTCGGCGCCTGCTCCTGTTCGAGGAACCCGAGCACGAGCTCGTTGAACAGGTCCGCCTTCTCGATCACGACCGCGTGCGAGGAGTTCGGGATCACCGCCAGCTGCGAACCCGGGATCGCCCGGTACAACGCGACCGTGTGCTCGAGCGAGATCAAGTCGTCGTCGCCGACGGCGACGAGCGTCGGAGCCGAGATCCGGCCGAGGTCGCTGGCGTCGATGTGCGGCTCGCTGGTGACCATCGCCATCGACTTGGCGACGAACACCGGCCAGTGGTCGGCCCCGTCGGGTGAGACGGCGATGTATGCGTCACGGAAGAACGCCATGCCGTCGCCCGCCGGATCCATGGCGTCGACCGATGGCGCCATCTCGGGGACGAGCCCGTCGACGTCGTAGTTCGTGCCGACGACGGCCAGCTTGCGGACGAGGTCGGGACGGGCGATCGCCACGAGCAGTCCGACGATGCCGCCGTCGCTCCAACCGACGAGATGAGCGCCGCCACCGACGACCTCGTCGAGGAAGGCGATCGTGTCCGCAGCCATGTCCGCGTAGTGCAGCGGTCCCTCCACGTCCGGTGTGTGCCCGTGCCCGCGACGCTCCGGCGCCAGGACGTGGAAGCGCTCGCCAAAGACCGGTAGCTCCGCGAACCAGGCGGCGTTCGTGGAGAGTCCGCCGTGCAGCAGGACCAGCGGATCACCGCTGCCGGATTCGTCGTACCACGTCCGGAGTCCGCCAACCTCGACGTACTGGCCCACAGCCGGCTCCTCTCGTCGTTCGTTCTGCCAGGCTCCAACGTAGGCGGCGGGGTGCTCACCAGTGAGCGTGGTGCGGGACCTGTCCCGGCGGATCGTGGCGAGTCGGCTTCCAGACGGCGACATTCCGCGTTGTCTGGTTCGACCCATGATGCTGCTTCGCCCCACATGGTGCCGGTCCAAATACGCGGGTCGTGGCTTGCGTCCTCGACGCAGCCGAGGTCCTCCAGTGACCATCTCAGGAGCGTCACGCGCTCCTCGCGGAGCGGGGACGGGGTCGTTCAACCGCACGCCTTCACCGTCGGGCCGCTGGTCTCAGCTGCGCTCACTCGCCTGGCTTGGGCGGAGGTGTAGATATCGCCGAAGTAGCTGGTCACCCGTGCGAGGTGTCTTCCGCCAGACTCGACGGCCAGACGCCACTCGTCGCGCCACCAGGCCCAGCGCGAGGAATCACATCCGGCAGGGAGCTCGGCCGGCATGCGGAACCCGCGCCGCAGCGCCCTCCACGAACACAGCCACCACGACATGTCGAGAACAACGAGCGTGTCCGCCTCCTCGAGCCGGAGATCCAGAGTCTCGTGGTAGTTGCCGTCAGCGATCCACGCGTCGCCGGCGAGCCCGACGTGCTGCTCGTCGCGCCACTCGGTCTCCGAGGGCCAACCGGGTGGCGCTAGTTGAGCCGCTGCTCGAGGTGAACGACGACGTCGTCGCCGTCGGACTTGCCGATGGTCTTGCGGATCGCAGCGGCGATCGGCAGCTTGTGCGTGCCATCTCCGAGCGCCATGAACGAGCCACGGAACGCAACGCCGTCGACGGTGCCGGCGACCTTGACGAGGCCGCGCGTTCCGAACACCGCGGCCCAGTCGGGCATCTGCACGCATGTCCACGTGTCGCCCTCGCGTACTCGGCCCAACGTGGCGGTGAAGGTGATGTCGAGCGGACCGATCGTGGACTTCGACATGGCTTGACTCCTCGGGCCGCTCGCAGGGTCGACGGAAAGCAACGCATCGCCTGCCTGACAGATCTGACGCCAGCAACGCGATGAACTCATCGCATCGAGCACGTCCGGAGAGCGCGGGCCACCCGAAGCACGCTGCGCGCCGGAACCGCCGGGTCCCGGGCCCTTCGTACCGAGCCGGACCTGCCGATCTGCATCGACGCACGGCATATTGCGGGAGTCATTCGGTACGCGCCTTCTGCCCGCTTCTGGGACTACAGGTCGGGGACGCATCGAACCCGTGGACCGAGGTCACATTTCTGACTGCCGATATCGGACGCGGCGACCGGGGTCGTGCTCGGTCGCCGCGTGGGTGCTGCCGGCGGGTAGACCGTCGCGTCTGGGAAGGAGGTCACGATGAACGAGGTTGCTGCGCACCGGGCGACGGTGGTGCTGGTCCACGGAGCAGCTCATGGCGCGTGGTCGTGGGATCGGGTCGTGCCTGGACTGCGACAGGCCGGGATCCCGACGATCGCGATCGATCTGCCCGGACACGGCCAAGACACAGGACCGCTCA
The DNA here is from genome assembly GCA_963794805.1 of uncultured Acidimicrobiales bacterium. Taxonomy (GTDB): domain Bacteria; phylum Actinomycetota; class Acidimicrobiia; order Acidimicrobiales; family Ilumatobacteraceae; genus JAODBQ01. The sequence goes on along the minus strand of CAWCFL010000016.1, from coordinate 610,486 downwards.
CTGACCTCCACGGTGACGCTGTGCGCGTGACCGAGGTCCTCGACACCGTCGAAGGACCCGTCGTGCTCGTTGGCCACTCCTACGGTGGTGCGGTGATCACCGAGGCAGGGATCCATCCCAGCGTCGTACGCCTCGTCTTCATTGCCGCAGTCGCACCTGATGCAGACGAGAGCGCCGGTGGTGTGTCAGCTGCCGGACCGCAGTTCCCTGATCCCGCCGAGTCAGGCATCCCGACACTGCGATCCGGGTTCCGACCGTCCGCCGACGGCAGCGCGGTCACGATGGATCCCGAGGTGGCCGCGGCGGTGTTCTACAGCGAATGTCCCGCCGAGGGCGTCGAATGGGCGCTCGGTCTGATCGGGCCGCAGGGTCTCGCGGCGCTCGGCCAAACTCCGAACGCAGTTGCGTGGAGGACCAAGCCCTCGACGTTCGCCGTATGTGCGAACGATCGGACCATCCATCCGGAGCTGCAGCGACAACATGCCACTCGGTGCAGCGACAGCGTCGAATGGGCGACCGGACATTCTCCGAACATCTCGCGACCCGAGCTCATCGTCGAACTGCTCACACGCGTCCGCGACCTCCGACTCAGGATCCTGACGCGCACGGACGCCTCGGGCGTTCGCCGACAGCGTCCACGTGCGGTCACAGCTCGACGCCACCACGCTCGGAGCGGCTTGGGCCGCGGGCGCGCTGGTTCGAGCGCCGAGCTGCGGCCCAGTCGCGGCTGTTCAGCGCCGCGACGTACCGGGCAACGAAATCGTCGGACATGATGACCTCCGTCTCGACGTGACCGGGCTTGGAGCGACGCGGCACAGAGCGACCGTGGCACGTTGGGTGCGAGCCGACTGGGACATCTCAGCCCTCGGGCATCTCGAACCCGGCGAGGATGATCGCGTTCGACGTGGCGGCGGCGTGCCGCTTGCCGATGATCGCCTGGTCATCAGGCGAGACGTACCAGGCTCTCGCCGCCTCGACCGACGCGAACTCCAGGATCCCGTCTGGTTGCCATGCCATTCGCCTTCGAGCACCTCGGACGGGCACCGGCAGCGAGGGGGACACCACGGCTGCCCAACAACACGACAACGCCTCTTGGCGATACTCATCCATCGCGTCTCCGTCATTCACCTGCTCGGTGAAGACCACGTGACCACGTACCCCTTCGGCATGACAACCCCCTGTTCCCGTCGGCCACCACGCCGGTCGCCCCACGAGCCGAGCCTCCCACAGAATCAGAGCGACCGTTCGTGGCGAGCCGAGCGCCCAGAGCGCGCCCAGAGCACGGACAGGTGATGCTGTGCTCCCACGCCCGAGCGCGAGGTCTGCCCTCGTCAGCAGTTCGGCGGTTCGCGATTTGAGCCGCGATTGTTCGGCGACGCGAGACTGCCGCGATGCGTGCATTGGCGTCTGCCGGAGCAGGATTCCTCGCCTGCGTGTTGTGGTTCGACCTCATGTTCGACGTCCAAGCCCGAGGCCGGGCGAGCGGCGATCTCGCGCCCGCAACGCGCTCATCGATCGCCGCGTACTACGCCCGCGTCACCACGGCCGCCCGCCCGATGAACCGCCTGATCTCCCTCGCGATGCTGACCACCGTGGTCGCCCTCGTCGGCGAACTGATGCGTGACGAGATTCCCGCCTGGAGGGCTGCGTTGTCGTTGGCGCTGGCCGTCGCCGCGATCGGGCTGGCCGGTGCGCGGACCGTCCGCAATGCGGTCCGTCTCGGTCAGCAGACCGACGACGCATCTACCCAGTCCCAACTTGCCCGGTCGATTCTTCGGGACCACATCCTGTGCATCACCGCCATCGGTGCCGTCCTGCTGCTCCAACTGTGGCCCGCATGACCATCACGCGCCCGGAGCAGAAGCCCAGTAGCGTCGAACCCCCTCATCGGCGTCGCCGCCGACGCGATGACGAGCGCCAGCGAGGCACAGCACCATCGCGAACGCAAGCACCGCGAGGCTCGGCAGGCTCGCGCCGCGCTCACGCGTCGGCCGAGTGAGCGGACGTCAGGCCCGGACGCGCAGCCGCCCGTCCCGGTCGGCGGAACCTGGGGCGGGCGTCGCGGTTGCGCAACGTAGGCGACTGACAACCGGTGTCCAAAGCGAGCGCGGTCGAAGTCGTCCTTCAATCGGATCACTTGGTCGTCGCGTCGTCGAGTTCGCCGGGCAGATCGCCGTTGCGTTCGACCGATTTCGTCAGCGGCTCGCCCGGAGCAAGGCAGCTGGTGGGTGCAGACCACGATCAAGGGCGTGACCGCCGATCACGGCGTGGTTGGGAGCCCGGAGGAAGGGCCCGACTGGTCGCCGCCGCAAGCGCAGCGTGCTCGGGACGCCGGCGATGACGTTGGCCGAGGCGGCGAGACCCAATCAGGTTCGGCCGCGCCGGCCGGAGCCCGACATCTGGCAGACCATTCGTCGTGGGTGATCAGGGCTGACTGGCTCCAGCCGCAGGCTCGGTGAGGCCAGGCTCGATGGAGCCGCAGTGACGGCGATCGGTGGTGGATACATGGGGTGTGGCCGCCATGGTTGAGCAGCCCTCGGTTCCTCTTCGGGCCCCGAACGTGGAGTTGAGGATCGACACCAGCACTTCGGGCGCCACCGGGTACACACGGCGACCTCCCGGTCGGTGTCGACCGGAGCGCGCTGGGTGCACGCTGACGATCTCGATACCGAACCCTGCCGGGCGCACCGGACCCGGCGACTCGGGCAGGTCCAGGCACTCCGGCAGGACCAGGAACCCCGGCGGGTCCCACTTCACCGTGTGCACCGGCGGCTCCGGGCGCTCCTCAGCGATCCCCTTGAGGACCCTGCCCACCAGGAGGGCCACTGGGACCGACAGGGCGAGCCACATCAGGAGGACGTCCAACACCATCTCGCCCATCACCTCCATCCAGCCCAGCGAGTCCCGAGGCTCCCGTCGAGCCTGGCGGTCCGGTGATCAGGACGGTAACGGTGCGCAGGTACAGGGTTGTATTGGACATTGGTAGTGCGACCGATGTCGACGCGGGTGCCGGTATGGACGTCGTCGATGGGGGCGGTGACGGTGGCGAGGTCCCGTCGGCGGTCGGCGTAGACGGCGAGGAGCCGACTGGTTTCCTCGTAGATCGCCGGGCTGATCGTCGCGAGATGGTCCGATTCCGGTCGAGACCGCGCATCGCAACGCAACGTGGAGACTCGGTGGAGCAGTTCGTTCGTGACGGTGCTGCACGCTCAGCCCTTCGTGCCTGCGAGCAAAGCCACGAAATGCGCTGGTCCGCACATCACGGCGCCGCAGCGGTGTGCTGAACGGGCGAAGTAGCCGGCGATATGCGCTGTCCCGAGCGTCGCGTCCCTGTGCGTCGGCGTGCTTCGTTCGGTGCGGGCGAACGGTCCTTGCCAGGTGCGTTTCTACCGCGTTTGCTACCGCGACGCCTTCGGCGCGTGCATGTCAGCACGCTGACCTGGTCGTACGCGCTCCTGGACAGCCTCCGCGCGGCTTCCCCCGGCTCCACCGCGTCGAAGAGAGCCATCTACCAGGGCTTTTGCAAGTCGTGAGGTGACTGGTGAGGCGCACGGACGAGCACCTCGCAACTCCATGACCGGGGAAATGCGTTGGGGTGGACGGGGAGATCAAACCCTCCGTCCGTGCAGGCACCGATGAGAAGTCCGTCGGCGATGGTGATCGAGATCACCTTCAGTGCTCGCTTTCAGCGAATCATCCATCGTCGCCTGCCTCGTCCCGTGGGTCCAGTGATCGGCCAACCAGATGGGGACAATTGAGGGCGGGCTACGGGGTGCGGAATCATTCGATGGCGGTGATGAGATGGTCGAGGTCTTCGCCCCTGCCTTCGATGTCGGTCGGCGCCCAGTGAATGTGTCCTGTGAACTCGTTGTCGACGAGGGTGTCGTCGAGGGCTGACACCGGTGACGGCATCACGCTCGAAGACGGTGCGCCGCGATCACCGTGCGCGGGATCGCCGGCGAGCGAACCGTGACCCGACGGTGAGGAGCGCGCCGAGGAGGATCAAGGCCACGGCGGGGTCGAACGGACCGAACCAGATCGTGAAGGTGCTCGCGAACCCGGTGGCAGGCAACAACCCAGTCGGAGGAACCGTGACCGGAGGAACCGTGACCGGAGGAACCGTGACCGGAGGAACCGTGACCGGAGGAACCGTGACCGGAGGAACTGACCGGAGGAACGGTGGGCGCAACGGCGGTCGTCTGTTCCGTTGGATCGTCACAGGAGCCGGTCGTCGGCGTGTTGTTCGCGTCGCCGTTGTAGGTCGCCACCCAACGGTAGGTGCCTTCGACTTCGGTGATGACCGTGGGCGAGGTCGCGGTCCCGTCGACGAGAGCGACGTCGGGGAAGGTGGCGATGGGCGTGCCCGCACAGGTTGGGTCGGTCGGGCCGAACAGTTGGAAGGTCACCGTGCCGGTCGGACCGAATCCGCCGCTGACGGTCGCCGTGTCCTGGGTCGAGACTCCGAGCGTGCCGGTGGTGGGCGAGGCCTGGGTCGCGAGCGTGGGGGTGGCCGGCGGCACGGTCACGAGCTCGGCCGCGTCGGGGCACACGCCGATCGCTCCTGCGTTGTTCGCGTCCACCGGTGTATTGCGCGATCCAGTAGTAGTCACCTGCCGCGACCGGCGTGAACGGCTGCGGTCCGGTGGTGGCGGTCGCGGTCGCGGGATCGATCGGTTGGGCGAGCGGCCCGATCACCGGGTCGACCACGGTTCCGCATTCTGGCGGCGCACCGCTGACGGGCCCGACCAACCAGAACGTGATCGTGTCGCCGGGCTGGGTCGGGATCACCTCGGTCAGCGCGGCGGTGTCGCTGATCTGCACGGTCTGACCGAGCGCAGGAACACTGTCGGTCGGGGCCTGGGTCGAGATCGCGGGGGTGGCGGGCACGACCTCGACCCGCTCGAGGGGATCGGGGCAAGGGGCGGTGAACGGAGCGTTGTTCGCGTCGCCGCTGTAGTCCGCCAGCCAGTAGTAGTCGCCTGCCGCGAGCGGCGTGAAGGACTGAGGTCCGGTCGTGGCGACGCCCGTGGCGGGGTCGACCGGCACCTCGATGGGGCCGAGCAGTGCCGACGACGGCGGCGGGCACTCCGTGCCCGGGTCGGTGAAGGGGCCGACCAGCCAGAAGGTGACCGTCCCGGTCGGTGGACCGAGCGTGTCGAGAAGCCGGGCGGTGTCCTGCGTCGCCACGGTGACGAAGACACGTGCCCGGGGCGTGGTCTCGGCAGTTTCCATCCTCGACGCCGCCCTGACGTGGATCACCTCCGCCGGGTCGCCGCAGCCGGTGGGGCCGGTGGCGTTGTTGTTGGCGTCACCGTTGAATGCGGTGACCCAGTAGTAGTCCCCAGGTTGTGTCGGTGTGAACGGCACATCACCTGTCGTCGCCGTGCCGTCCGGCGCGATCAGCTGAGTGAACGGCCCGAGGGCGGCTGTGCCGGTGCTCGGGCAGGTGGGAGGGGCTCCCGTGGCCGGGCCGACGAGCCAGAAGGTCACGGTGCCGGTCCCGTCGGGGGTGACGGGGCCGACCAGTGTCACGGTGTCGGTGGTGGTGAGCTGTTCGTTCACCACGGGATCGGCGGGCGTGACGGTGGCGGCGGTGGTCACGGTCGGCGTCGCCTTGCCGACTCGGACCAGCTCGGCCGGGTCGGGGCAGGCTGTCGTGACCGCGCCGTTCGCTGCGTCGCCACCGAATTGCGCGATCCAGTAGTAGTCACCGGCGAGCAATGGGGTGAAGGTGACCGGACCGGCCGTGGCAATTCCGGTGGCCGGATCCAGGGGCACGGTGATCGGCGCCACACGCGTGGACGAGCGCACGGGACACGTCGGGGACCCCGGCGCGACGGGACCGACGAGCCAGAATGTGACCTGTGCCCCAGTGAGCGGCCCGGTCGCCCCGCTCAGCGTTGCCGTGTCGCTCGTGACCAAGGGGGCGCCGACGACCGGCGCAGCCGGCGTGACCGTGGCCGCGGTGGTCATGGTCGGTGCCGTCTTGCCGACAACGACGTGCTCGGCCGGGTCGGGGCATTCCGACTGGGCAGTCGGCGCGTTGTTGGCGTCTCCCGAGTATTGGGCGATCCAGTAGAAGTCACCGGCCACCGCCGGCGTGAACGTCTGCTCACCGGTGGTGGCGATTCCGGTGGCCGGATTCACCCCGACCGTGATTGGAGGGATCAGGGAGTTTGCCGTGGTCGGACAGACAGACGGGCTCCCTGTTGCGGGTCCGACCAGCCAGAAGGTCACCGTCCCACCGGGCTGCAGATTGCCGGCCCCGGTGAGCGTCGCGGAGTCCGAGGTGACGACGGGCTGACCGGTGCCGCCGTTGGAGATCACGGTGATCTGCGTCGACAGGGTCGGAGTCGCCTGCCCCACGGTGACGAGCTCCGCCGGGTCGCCGCAGCCGGTCGGCCCCGCAGGAAGGTTCCCGGGGTCACCGAGGAAGCGCGTGACCCAGTAGTAGTTGCCGGGTGCCTGCGGCGTGAACGGCCGGCTGATCGACGCCGTCCCGGTGACAGGGTTGACGGGCGCGCTGACCGGAGGCAGGACGACGGGCGCGGTCGGACATGCGCTCGGAAGGGCCACGGGACCGACCAGTGAGAACTCCACTGCCGCGGTCGCTGCCAGACGGTTGAAACCGGTGAGTTGCGCTGTGTCGCTCACGGTCACCGTCTTGCCGACCTGGATGCCAGGTGGGCTGCTCGCGAGGGTCGAGACGGCCGTGGTGTTGGCGACGATGTTGAGTGCCGTGGTCGTCTGGCCGCCCGGGTAGAAGGTCCAGAGATCGACTCCCTTGGTGTCGCCGAACGAACCGCCGGACGCGCACGGCACGTTGGCGTTGCCGCCGGACGGGTCGCCGAAGCCCCGCTGAGCGGTCGCCGTGTCGAACCCGAGCACCGGGTCGCTGAACGGCGGGTTCGCGACCACGCCGAGGCCGGCGCAGAGGACCTGGCCGGGGGTGCCCACGGCCGTGCCGTTGCCGCTGATGTATCCCCGGTCGTCGTAGAACGCGCCCCGGCAGCCGCCGTTCCACGGCGGGCAGACGCCACCGGGCGGATTGAGCAGCGTGACGACGGGGCCGCCGACGAGGTTGTTCTCGACATCGAGCATCGGGAAGTGGTACTCGCCGGCGTGACCGTCGATCTTCACGGGGTACGGGCCGCCCACCGGGAACGGGACGCCCGCGTTGTTGAACCCGTCCCACGTCACGCTCTGCGGACCCGCGGCGCTCGCAACGATGCGCACCTGCCGGTTGGCGGGAAGCGCGGGATTGAAGTTCACGCCGTCCTGGCTGATCACCATCGTGTAGACGCCGGGCGCGTCGACGGTGAAGTGGAACGTCCCGCCCGTGCCGAAGTGGCTCGTGCTACCGCTGGCCGTCCCCGCGAACGACGCCGACGACGGCGTCTGCAGCGTCGGCGTCAGCGGAATCCCGAGCGCTTGCAGGGTCTCGGGTGCGGGCGGCTCGAAGAAGATCGGGTACTCGGGTCGAGACAGGCTCACACCGCCCACCAGGTCGGTCAGTTGCGCAGGAGTTCCCTTGTTGGCGGCGAGCACATCGTGATACAGCGGCCTCGGCTGTGCCGGGGTGGAACCGGCGTCGAGGAAGCCGGTCGAGTTGCCGTACACGACGAAGCCGTTGCCGTCGATGCCCAGGGACACCGAATAGCGCAGACCGTCCGTGCTCACCGTGTAATAGGTGCTGTTGACCGGCCGGCCGTTGCCCCCGGTGAAGATGGCCAGGTAATAGCTGAAGACGCGACCAGGGATGTCCGCCGTAGCGGTGGCACTGGCTCGCACCGTCACATCCCACGCGGCCACGCTCGTTCGCTGGTTGGTGTCGAAGTTGGCCGACTGGGTCAGCGCGACATCGGCCGCGACGTTCGCGTCCTCGTTAGCGTTGGCGTCCTCGGGGCGGCCGTTCGGGCCGATCATGATGACGCCGTAGATCCCCGTCGTCGGCGCCGTGAAGTGGCACGGGTCGTACCCGCCAGCGGAGGGAAGCGGGCCGGCCAGCTCCTCGGTGCGACTCCGGATGCGGCCGATGTTCGTCGTCGTCGTGTCGGGCCGCTGCTCCTCGCAGCTGAAGTTGGCGGTGGCCGGAATTACCTCCCCACCGATCGGGCCGGTGATGGTGCCAGGAGCGAAGACCAGGATGTCTGATTCTCCGACTCCCACCGCGGTCGAACCCATGAGGATCTGCTCGCCGGCGTTGGCGAAGACTTGGATCAGGGTCCGGCGTTTGAGCAGTCCGCCCCCGTACGTGCTCGTCCGCCACTCCAGGTTGGCCCGGGAACCGGTCGCCGTGGCCGGAAAGAGGTTGCGGCTGCCGGCGGCTGCCGCCGGTCGTACCGGCGCGACCGCAACCACAGACGCAACAACGATGACCAGCACGCATAACGCGAGTCGACCTACCGTCGCCTTGCGACGTCGAGCCGAGCCGCCAGTCCCCATTCTGGCCATGAGAGACTATTGCACGTCGGGAGCCGCCCGGCGCTCGATCGCCCGGTCGTAGGGCTCGAGCAGCCACGACTCACCGAGTCTCGAAGCAGCCCCCCACCGTTGTCGATGTCACCCAGGCCGACGAGAATTTCGCCGGTCCGGCGGTCGGCGCCCTCGATCGACAACCGCCTCTGCACCATCGAATCGGCTGGCCAGTTCCTGACGTTCGAGAACTCGCTCGGACCCCGGCGCCCCACCGATCAACACGTCGGGGGCAACGTGGCCGAAGGGTTCTTCCACGGCATGACACCTGTGAACGAAGCAGTCCGTCAGATCCGAGGCACCTCCGTCAGCCAACTGGCCGGCGCCACTTGTCTCCCTGATCGGCGGCCCGGCCGCGCCACTCGTCAGCTGGCCGGTGTCAACCATGCAGGGGCACCGAGCCGTCGACGTCAACGGTTACTTCTCGCGTTGTGAGGTGATCCGTGACGTCAGGAGCGCATGTCGGATGCTGAATGCGCTGACGCGAAATTGCTTCGCTCGAAGGATGGATTGAACGGAAAGGACAGGAACCACCGGTCAACAAAAGGCCACTCCCCGTCAACTACGGACAGAACGGCCTCTGAGCTGGGCCTCACGTGTCGTGATCCGGTGCGGAGCTCCGGACCGCGTGGCGGTTCGATTCACCCAGCTTCACCGCGGCAAGAATGGCCATCTACCAGGTGCTCGATAACTCGTGCGATTGATCCGTGCGCGGACCAGCCGGCCGTCCGGAAAGCGCCGGCACTCGGACGCGCGCAAGCCGGCACGGCGCTCCAAGCACCGGCGATTGCAACCGAGTCGCTATTGTCCTGGTGTGGGAGGTGCTCCTGTGCCTGACACCGTGGGGCAGCAAGGCGTCGAGCACGCGGTGGCGCCGTCCGCTCCGACTCGCCGGAGCGCGCCGGTGATGATCCAGGCCAAGCTGACGGTCGGCGCGCCAGACGATCCCCTCGAGCGGGAGGCGGACCAGGTGGCCGACCAGGTGATCGCGAGCCTGCGACACGATGACCGTCCCTCGATGTTCGACGGGCCGGTGGCCGACAGGCCCAGCCGCATCTCCCGGCGCACCGCGGTCGGCGATCGGGGCGAACATGGCGGTGAGCTCGGTCGCGGCGGCGCGGCGGCGAACGATGGGCGTTCGCCGCGGATCCAGGCGTCGAGGTGGCGTTCTACGCCGAGCCCCATCTACCGCCATGCCGCGCCCAACGAGCACGGTCATGGAGAGGCCGAGGTCGGCTTCGCCGGCGGGGCGATCAGCGGTGAGCTGTCCTCGCGGATCCGGGCGTCGACCGGCGGTGTTCCGCTCGACACGACCAGCCGCGGGCGCATGGAGCGGGGCTTCGGGGCCGACTTCGGGGCTGTGCGCGTGCACGTCGACAGTGCGTTGCCCCGCCAGATCTCGGCCGATGCGTTCACGGTGGGTCCGCGCATCCACTTCGCGCCGGGTGCCTACGACCCGGCGTCGGTCAGTGGTCAGCGCCTCCTCGCCCACGAGCTCACTCACGTCGTGCAGCAGGGTTCGGCGATCGCCCATCGCCACACGCTCGACTGCATCGAGGGCCACGAGCACGCGATCGACCATGCCGCGGTCGCCGACGACATCACGCCGGAGGACACCGGGGGCGCGGTACGCCGCCACAGCTCGTGGGAGCACATGCTGATCGGCGACCTCGACCCCCGCGCCCTCGCCACGGTCGGGGCGTCCTATGACATCTCGGGCAGCGGCTCCAAGCGGGTGTCGATCGGCAAGGACGTCCACCAACAGGACATCATGGTCGACAAGACCGAGGTGCGGCACGTGATCCAGCAGGAGATCGACCGCCTGCGGAAGTTCCAGGCCAGCGCGCCGATGGTGGAGTCCTTCAATGAGGTCGCGCTGGTCGAGCAGCGGGAGAAGAGGAAGGATCCGACGTGGGACGTGACGCTCGTCGGAGTTCCGAACAACTCGGGCAAGACGTTCCTGGTGACCTACGGCGAGCTCAACACGCTCGCCGACTTCTTCGGCAGCATCGAAGAGATGAAGGCGATGGATCCGGTCTGGGTCGACAAGCTGATCCGCGGCGTCCGTCAGAGCACGATGCGTGAGCTGATCAAGGTCTACGCCGACGTCAGCGGCATCCACGACGAGATCGTCGGAGACATGGTGATCCCGAAGGAGGAGCTGGCCAAGCCCGAGCTCGGGTTGCGCGACGACGCCTTCAGGAGCGCCGGCGGTTGGGAGAACGCGGTCGAACTGGGCGGTGTGCTCAACGAGCTCCGCCTCATGGGGGCCGTGCCGACGTTCTTCGCCAAGCCCACGGTCGGCGGCGACGCCAGCACCGACTACGCGTCGACGCTGGCGCGCAACGCCTGCCACTTCGCGCCGGAGAGCTGGCATGCCTGGGCCTCGTTCCACGAGAAGGGCCTCGCCGCCGCCGATGCGGCCTGGAAGCAGCTCCACACCGCGCGCCAGATGCTCGACGATGTGAAGGGCACGGACTACGGGGACGACTCGGATCGCCGTGACCGGGACGTCAAACAAGCGAACAAGGCCGCCGAGGAGTTCTGGAAGCTGCGGAACGAGGCGCTGCTCAACAACGGCTTCGGCGACCACTACCTGCAGGATTCGTACGCCGCGGGCCACCTCATCAACAAGACCCGCATCATGAAGATGTACGTCAAGTGGCTCGACCTGCACCCCGCCAAGTGGGACGCCCATCGAGACAAGAACTGGCGCAAGCTGCAGCAGATGGCGTATCACCAGCCCGGCCTCACGCCCGATTCGCAGTATGACAAGACGCAGGTCAACGCGCCACGGCACACGTCGGCGGGCACGAGCATCCCAACCGCGCGCAATCCACAGAGTGTCGAGAACTTGACGGGCGGGTGGAAGGAGAAGGCTGAAGCACTCGGTTTGCGTGTGCCGTCGGCGGTCAACGATCCAGATGCCAAGTCGTTGCTCGTGGAGTGGATGACGATCTGCGTGGACCAATGGAAGATCCGCAATCCGCGGGTGCAGACGGTCAGGACGATCGTGGAGATGGGCAAGCGAGTCGGCCACGCCAACGCCAAGGCGACGGCGGCCGCCCTGAACAAGCTCTGGCAGGGCGGAATCATCCGCAAGGACTCGTACGACACGAGCGACAACCTCGTGGACCAGAACGTGAACCTGGATGACAAGCTGACGCTGCGCGAGGAGTACGTGCCGGCGAACCGCCAGAGCCTCGATGCGAGCAAGGGAGGCGACGCCGGCAGCAAGCGAATCTTCGACGACAAGATGCTCGGCGTCGCATACAACGACTATCTCGACTTCATGAACAGCTCGTTCCTGCAGAAGGCCACCAACTTCCTCCACGATCAATGGTGCAAGCGAGGGCTCGAGGTGCAAGGCGACGACGGCGCCGAGGTCTTCAGGGTGTACGGCGACGACAACATGTTCAAGTCCGGCGCGGCGAAGGGCCTGCGCCACTCCGGCGAGACCGCGCACATGTCGCGCGACTCGGTCATCAAGGCGGCCGAGACGGGCGTCGTGCCGCCGACCCACTCCACCCAGGCCATCCTGGCGCGCCTGCCGTCTCAGGTGAAGATCGGCGACGGCAGCATGGTGAGGCTCGAACACTGGCGCTCCGACAAGCTGATGGACGCGCTGGGCACATCGATCTTCGAGAAGATGAGCGACGTCAGCAACGTCTTCGTCAACAAGCTCGTGGTCGGCGCCAAGCCCGGGACCGACGGTGCAGGGCTCCTCGGCACGATCTCCAAGGATGCCCGGCCGAGCGGCCACGAAGTCTTCTGACGAGCCCGCCGGATTCGTTGTCGGGTCCGGCGCCTCGACCGCCCGCCGACCCAGGCGCCGTTGCAACCGATGAGTCCCCGAAGCGGCAGTCGTCCACTTGGTGCAGAGCCTCGCGGCTCTCGACAGGAGGAAGTCATGGGCAAGGTCGTCGCTGCCGCGGTGATGTCGCTGGACGGCTACATCGCCAAGCCGGACAACACCATCGGTCGCCTGTTCGATTGGTACGACAATGGCGACGTCGAGTGTCCCAGCCGCGTCGCCGGGCATCACGTTCCACATCTCCTCCAAGAGCGTTCAACACTGGCGAAGCTGGGTGTCATCGCTCGGCGTGCTCGTGTGCGGGCGCACACTGTTCGACTTCACTCACGGCTGGGACGGACGCCACACCATGGACGTTCCGGTCGTCGTGGTCACCCACCACCTCCCGACCGACTGGGTCGCCGCACACCCTGATGCGCCGTTCACGTTCGTCACCGACGGGGTGCAGGCCGCCATCGAACAAGCCCAAGCAATCGCCGGTGACCGCGTCGTCGCCGTGACCGCCGGTGTGATCGCCCGACAATGCCTCGAGCTCGGGCTGCTCGACGAAGTCGCGATCGACCTGGTGCCGGTGGTGATGGGGGAGGGCCGGCCCTTCTTCGGCAAGCTCACCGTCGACGATGTCGTGCTCGGCGACCCGACCGTCTGCATCCAAGGCGATCAGGTCACCCACCTCGTGTTCCCGGTGAAGCACTGAACGCGAGGCCGGGTTCGCCGCCGGCACCGGCTGCCGGTGACCGACGGGTCGACCAGTGCACGACGGCGAGGGCGGCCGCAACACCGATGATCCCGTCGAGCCAGTGGGCCAGGCCGGCGCCGAGGTAGCTGGGACCGCCCCATGCCTGCGACGTGAACGCAGGGTCGAGGCCGCCGAGCACTTGGAAGCCGGCGCGCCACAGGCTGTACCAGACGACCAGTGCTCCGAGTGCGCCGGAGGCGGTCTTGACGATGCGGATCGCGAGGCTGCCGCGCGGTCGGCGGGTGGGTCGACCGAGCGCGCCGAGCGTCGATGCTGATGCCACGGCCGCCGCACCGTCGGCGGACAACGGCCAGGCAATGGCGCGGCGCAGTCGGGCGCGGTGGCACCGGCTTGCCCACGCGACACCGGCGATGACCACTGCGGCCAGCGCGAGGTGGACGACGTTGGCCACGAGCACCTGGCCGTGGGCGACGGGTTCGTCGGAGTTGCGCCAATGGATGCCTCCGGTGACGACGCCGACCGCGAACATCGCCAGGAACGCCCCGTGGACCGCATGACTGAGCGCCGTGCGCTCCGTCGTCGTCGCCGAGTCGGCGGTCCGCTCGGTCGCCCGGGCCATCTGGCTCATGTCGACCTGTGCCGCCAACGGGTCACCCCGAGGCCGATGAGCGGCGCGAGCGTGACGGCGAGCATGCCTGCGCGCGTCGGCGTGGTCGGCGCCCACAGCACGTTGTCGGTGACGCCGACACGCTCGGCGAGCGCATCGAGCACGGCGAAGGCGAACAGTGCGACCAGCACGGTGACCGGCGAGCGACGACCCACGTGGTCGAGTCCGGCGCAGTGGACGATGTCGGCGACAACGGCGAGCGACAGCGGTGTGTCGTCGAGCAGGGCGGCCAGCTCACCGTCGCGGCGCGCCGCGGAGCCCCGCGGGTAGAGGCGGATCAAGGCGTTGCGTGCGTGGACGTTCACGCCGGCCCCAGGCGCGTCGAGCCGAGCTCGGTGATCCGTGTCCAGATCGCCAAGTGCTCGGTGAGTGCCGTCCGCCCGCTCGCGGTGATCTCGTACGGACGCCGACGGTCATCGCTGGCCAGCGCGGCGATGAGGCCGAGCTCGACGAGCTTGGTGAGCGATCCGTAGAGGGTGCCCGGCCCGAGGTGGATCCCCGTCTGCTCGGCAACGTCAGTGGTGATCGCATAGCCGTGCTTGGGCCCGTCGCTCAGCGAGAGCAGGACGAGCAGCCCCGGCTCACCGAACCGCGCGAGTCCGTCGTCGCGTCGTCCTTGCTTCGCCATGCGATGCATCCTATGGCGACACAGCCACGCCTCGGGGCGGCATCGACGTGGCGACGGTGGCCGTGCTCCTCGTGTGGCCGTTGTGGTTGGTCCGGCCATCGCGGCGTGTTCGTCTGGCAGTTGGACGTGGAACAGTTGACGGCGTGAGTGGCCCCGGGGCAGGCCAGAGGTCGCTGTTGGTGGCCAAGGTCGATGACGCTGTGTCCGGCATGGGTTCAGTGCTGGAACGTCTCGGGGCCGATCGCAACGGCACCGTGGTGCACGATCTCGGCCACGTCGTGTGCGTCGCGTTCGCGTCGGTGGGGGCTGCGATCGTGGCCGGGCGCGATGTGATGGGGTGTGGCGCCGCCGTGGCGATCGACACCGAGGGCGAAGGCCTGGGCCGGGCGCTGCGGATCCTCGAGGCGACGAACCCGGGCCAGGTGTTGCTCAGCGGCGCCGCCGTAGCGGCTGCACGTCTGCCAGCGCGTGACGTGGTCGGCTTCGGACTCCATCTGATGCCCGAACTGATCGAGCCGGTCCGCCTGTTCGGCTTGCGTGCCGACGGAACGCTCGGTAGCGGCCGGCCGCCGCGAGCACCACGGCTGCAGGCGGGTGACCTGCCCGAACCGATGAGGCCGCTGTTCGGGCGCGCCCGTGATCTGGACGAGGTGCTGGCGCTGCTCTCGCGAGCGCGGCTCGTGACGCTCACCGGGATCGGTGGCATTGGCAAGACGAGTGTTGCCCTGGAGGCCGCCCGACGGGAGAAGCTCGGGGCACGCGACGGCGTGTGGCTGGCGCGGCTGGAGACGTGCAGTTCCACGGATGAGGTGACGGCGACGGTGTTGTCCGCGGTCGGCGTGGAGCCGAAGGGGCCACGTCGTGGCGTCGACGCCTTGGTCGACGGGTTGCGCCACCGTCACGCCGTGGTGGTCCTGGACAACTGCGAGCATGTGCTCGACCCGGTCGTCAGGATCGTCGTGGACGTGTTGGAGGCCTGTCGGGGTGTCCGCATCCTGGCGACATCGAGAGAGCCACTCGAGGTGGCCGCAGAGCGCGTCTACCGCGTTCCACCGCTCGACACGTCCGGACGTGGGCCGGCGACACAGCTCTTCTGCGATCGGGCACGCGCTGCCGGTGCGCACGTCGTGCCGGCCGAGGATCCCGAGATCGAGGCGATCTGTGCGCGGCTGGAAGGCATCCCGCTGGCCATCGAACTGGCCGCGGCGCGCTGCCGGTCGCTTCGCCCCGCTGACCTCCTCGTGCGCCTGGACGACATGCTCGACGCGCTGGGCACCGGTGGCCGTGACGTCCCCGGGCGGCACCGCACGCTGGCCGCGGCACTCGAATGGTCATACAACCTGTTGTCGCCGGCGGAACAGCTCGTGCTGGCCCGCGCTTCGGTGTTCGCCGGCCCGTTCGGGCTCGACGCCGCCGCGGCGGTGTGTGCGGGTGGCCCGGTTCGGGCCGGTGGCGTCGCCGACCTGCTCGATCATCTCGTTGGTCGATCCCTCGTCGTCGCCCTCGACGACAGCCCTCGTAGCCGTTTCCGGCTCCTCGAACCGGTGCGTCAGTTCGCTCGTGAACGCCTGACGGCAAACGAGCGGCGGGCAACGACCGGTCGACACACACGGTTCTTCGCAGAGCTCATGCACGCGCTCGGGGCGCGCTGGCGGAGCGGCGACGACCAGGGAGCGTGGCCGCTCGCGGAAGCCGACCTGGCGAACCTCCGGGCCGCATTCGACGAGCTCGTCGAGCGGCGACGCAGCGACGACGCCGAACAGTTCGTGGTCGACGCGTACGGACCCATCGCCATCCATGTCGATTCCGTCCCCGAGTCCGAGTGGGCGCCACGAGCTCTGGCGATCGATCCCGATCACGTCGGTCCGGCGACTGCCGGCGCTTGTGCAGTCGCTGCGTGGGGAGCAACCACCTTGGTCGGGCCCGACGCGGCAGCCACGTGGCTGCGGCGCGGCGAGGCCGCGATCCGCGCCGGTTCGCTCGACGACGGACTGCTCGTGGCCGCGGCAATGCACCAAGTGACCTTCGGCAGCCAGAGCTCGGTGTCGGCTGAGTTCATCGAGACATCGTTGGTCGCATGCGACGCCAGCGACGATCTCCATCGGCAGGTCTGGGTGTACGGGTACACGTGGCAGGCCGATCGAGCTGTGCGCGCGGCCGAGCGCCTCGGCAACGTGATGCTCCTGTCGTTCGCCCGCAGCATCGCGACGCGCACGCTGATCAACGCCGGCGATGGCGACAGTCCGGCCGGCCGCGAAGCGATCGACGCGTTCTGGGACGCCGCCCAGGGCTCGCACTGCCCGGTGATGCTCAATCATGCCGGCCAGCAGCTCGGTGACGCGCGGATTCGAGACGGCATGGCGATCGACGGCCTGTTGCTGCTGCGCGCTCCGTTGCGCGACTGGTACCTCAGCGGCGACCTGCGCGCCTGGGACGTCCTGCAATCGATCGCCACTGGGCTCGCCGAGGCGGGCGATGCCGTCGGCGCGGCCCGGTTGGTCGGCGCCATCGGCGGACGCCGGATCACCTTCAGCATCGCTGGGAAGCCAGCCGCAACCGTCGCGGCGATCGAGGCGGCTCTCGGCGCCGTCAGCGCCGAGCGGAACGGTCGTGAAGGGGCGCGACTCGATCTCGGCGACCTCGTCGCCGAAGCGACGGATCGGATCGAGGCGCTCGCCCGTCGGCCGGCGCCGCCGACCGCGGACGCGCCGGACGTGCTCACGGCGCGCCAGCGAGAGATCGCTCGGCTGGTGGCGACAGGGCTGACCAACAAGCAGATCGCCAGCACGTTGCGGCTCAGTCGACTGACCGTCGAGACGCACGTCCGCAACATCCTCGAGCGGCTCGGCGCGACCAGCAGGGCGCAGATCGCTGCCTGGGCCGCGACGCGTACCTGATCTCGGCGATGGTGCGGTCGCGCCAGTTTCCGTACGGTCCAGACGAACTTCGAAGGGAGCGGCAGATGATCGACACCTTGGACCCGGATGCGGTCGTTGAGCTCGAGGCCGAGCACGAAGCGATGTGGAGCCGTTGCGCCCGCGTCTACGTCCGCAGCGTCGGGGGACTCACCGGCGAAGCGGCGGAGCAGCTGCTCGACGCAGCCGAGGTCGGCGACGGCACCGGTCTGCTCGACGTCGGCACCGGGCCGGGCACCGTGGTCGGCCCAGCGCTCGCTCGCGGTGCGATCGTGTCTGCCATCGACCTGGCCCCGGCGATGATCGATGAGCTGCGCACCCGCCACCCCGACGTCGACGCCACCGTGGCCAACGCCACGTCGTTGCCGTTCGACGACGCGTCGTTCGACGCGGTGACGATGGCGTTCTGCCTTCACCACATGGCCGAGCCGGCCGCGGCGCTGACCGAGGCGTGGCGAGTGCTGCGCCCTGGCGCGCGGATCGCGTTCACCGTCTGGGCGCCGATGGACCAACTCGTGGCGTTCGGGCTCGGCTACGCCGCCCTCGACGCACTCCCCGTCGAGCTGCGAGCAGCCCGCGGCGCAGCACTGGACAACGCCGATCCGGGCGACTACCCGGATCTCCTCGCCCGCAGCGGCTTCGCCGACGTGAACACGCGCGAGATCGCCCTCACGTGGGATGTCGGCGATCCGACGACCGTGACCGACCTCTTCGACCGGTTGCTGGACCTCGGCTCGTACGGGCCGGACGTGCCGCGGACCTATGCCGCCGCCGTCACCTCGATCGTGCACGCATGGAGCGCCCGAGCAGGAACGACGATGGCGCCCAACCCGGCGATCCTCGTCAGCGGACGGCGACCAGCAGTGGACTGACCACACCCCGCAGGAACCGCTTGGTGCTCGGTGCGTGGCGACATCGTCAGGTCAGCGAGTCTGCGGTGATCGTGGTGTCGACGAGGGTCTCGAACGGCACCGGGTGGGCGACGAGTCCGGCGTCGCGGAGGATGGAGGTCCACCGGTCGCAACTGCCTCGGTCGACGGTCGCGCTGTCCCATGTGCCGTTCGCGAGGAGGATGCCGATGGTCTCTGTGCGCACGCCAGGATCGATCTGCGGCCACTGCGCCGCGAGGTGGGGTTCGAGCTCGGCGACGGTGCTTGCCGTGACCTTGGTCATCGCTTCTTGGATGGCTCGCATGAAGGCGATGGCGCGGGGCCGAACAGCGTCGAGGCGGCTGCGCTCCGTGTAGTAGACGCTGTTCGGCATCGGCCCGCCGGCCTCGGCGTGGCGGAACGAGATGGTCCCGTGTCCGCCCTGTTGCAGGGTGACCGCGGTGGTCATGTCGGCGACGATCGCGTCGCCCAGGCCGCCGCGGTAGAGCTCGACGAAGAGGTCGGTGGACAGGTCGCGCACGAAGCGGACGTCGCCCGGTCGGAGGCCTGCCTCGCGGAGCAGCCCGGCAGTGAACTCGTAGGGAGCGGTCCCACCGGCGCCGGGAACGACGACGACGCGGTCGACCAACCACGACAGTTCGAAGTCGGCGACGGGCTCGCGGGTGACGATCGCCATCGGGAACCGCGCGTTGATCTGCCCGACCACGACGAGGTCGCGGTCCATGCCGCCGAACATGGCCGGGACCCACAGTCCGCCGAGGACGAGGTCGGACGTGCCGGCGGCGAGGTCGGCCAACACGTCGGTCCAGACGTTGCACGGTTTGATCTCGACACTGAGGCCGTGAGCCTCGAAGAGACCGCTCGCCGCGGCGTAGGAGTGGGGGAAGTAGTTGAGCCCGAAGCCGGTCGACGAGATGCGCAGTGAGTCCATGCAGCCTTCCTGGGGGCCCGCTGGCGTCTCAGCGATCAGCCGTTGTGCTGGCGCCTCGGAAGCCGATTCGTGTCACGGACCATGCGTGGCGGCATCGTATACGAGCGAACGTTTCCGGTCGGTGAACACTCCGTCACCCGGCCACCGGCCGGCGACGCGACGTCCCGTGTCGTATACGATGAGACGTCAGATGTGCGGGTACTTCGCCCGGTAGAGCAACTCGTCCTTCTCGATGTGCTCATCCATCAGCAGCGCGGCCTGCACCGGTGACCCGTGGAGGATGGCGTTGGCGATCGCCAAGTGGTCTGCCCAGGAGGATCCGATGCGCGCGTGCAGGTCGAGTTCGAAACCCCATGAGATGCGTTGCAGGACGCGCTCGAGCGTGGTCTCGAGTTGCTTGTTCCCCGAGGCGGTGGCGACGAGCTCGTGGAACTTCATGATCAGCGGTGGGAGCTCTGGCAGGTCCTCCTGCCGGCCCGCCTCGGTGCCCAGCTGGACGACCTTGAGCAGCTCGTCGGCGACGCTGCCGCCACGGTTGACTGCGGCGAGCCGTGCCGCCATCGTCTCGAGCGCTCGGCGGATCTGCATCAGCTCGAGGCTGTCGCGCTGTGACGATGCCGACACGGTGGCCCCGCGGTATGGCGTCAGGCTGATGAAGCCCTCGCTCTCGAGCCGCGAGAGCGCCTCGCGCACCGGCACACGAGACACGCCGTGCTCTTCGGCGACGGCGTCCTCGCGCACCCGGTCACCCGGCTTGAGCTCGCCGGACATGATCCGCAGTCTGAGAGCGTCCGCGATGAGATCGCGTGGCGGGGCGTTGTGCTTCGAACCTGTGGCCACGGACAGCACGTTATTGGACCGGCGTCCGGTCATCGCCGGAGCGCCCCCGGGCCCTCCAGGCGCCGCGGCCTCGTGTCGGGGGGCGGGAGCGGGAGCGGGAGCGCACCGATGCTGATCCTGACGCGCAGCGACATCGCTGATGTTCTCAGCGCTGCGGAGGTCATCGAGGTGGTCGAGCAGGCCCTGCGCTCGGTTGCCGAGGGGACCGCATCGGAAGGGGCGCGGTCGTCGCTCGGCCTCCCCGGGTCCGAGACGGTGCTGATCCCGATGGTCGCCGCCGCGGCCGGCGCCGCGGGTCTCAAGCTCCTCACGGATGCTCCGGACAACCCAGCCCGGTCGCTGCCGCGCCAGCAGTCGGTGGTGATGCTCCTCGATCCGTCCACCGACGCGGTCGAGGCGATCCTGGACGGTGCCGAGCTGACCCGGTTGCGCACGGCGGCGACGTCGGCGGTCGCGACCCGGCACCTGGCTCGTACCGACGCCAGCACGCTCGGCCTCATCGGCGCTGGAGCGTTGGCGGCGGCCCACCTCGACGCCGTGCGTGCCGTGCGCGCGGTGCGCCGGGTCGTGGTCTGGACGCGCAGCGACGCGACGATGCGGAGCTTCGCCGAACGCTGTCGCGAGCGATCGATCGAGGTGACCCCGGTCGAGTCGGCGCAGCAGGTGGCCGCACAAGCCGACGTGATCTGCACGCTGACACCGTCGCCGACGCCGGTGTTGCGCGGCGCATGGTTGCGTCCCGGCACCCATGTCAACGCCGTGGGCGCACCGCCACGGCTGAACTACCGGGAGATCGACGACGAGGTGCTCACACGGTCCAGGATCATCGTCGACAAGCGCGAGGTGGCGCTCGCCGAGTCAGGTGCGATCCGCCACGCCCTCGACCATGGCGCCCTCGACCCAGCCGCCGTCGGCGATGAGCTCGGCGACGTGCTCGCCGGCCGAGTGGCGGGCCGCACACGCCACGACGAGATCACCGTGTTCAACTCCGTCGGCCTGGGCATCGAAGACCTGGTGACGGCTCGCCTGCTCGTGACGGTCGCTCGACGCAAGAACCTCGGTCGAGAGCTCGACCTGACCGCCTAGCGCACCGTCCGCACGGCAACGATCCGCTCCTTGCCGCGTTCGTATACGAACAGTGTCGGATCGCCGGTCCCGAGCCCCCATTCACCGGATCTCAACACAGCCGAAACAACGGATCGCATACGATCCTGTGATGGGGCGGTCGCCAACCTCGACGTGGGACGAAGCCCGGCCGCGGACTGCTGACGGCACGGGCACCGCTGCCGGCGAGGCGTGGCCATGTCCCTGACGCCAACGCTCGCCGAGACCGCAGACACCGAGCCGGCGCTCGAGATGGCGACGGCGTGCCGTTGCGCCAGCTCGGCGCCGGAGCCGGCGGACGAGCGGGTGGCGGCTGCTGCGCCAGTTCGGCGAATCGGCCGCGGTGATCTGGGCCGTGATCACCATCACGTTCCTCGTCACCCGGGTGTTCGCCCCGGACCCAACCGTCGCTGTTCCTCGGGTCGTCCGGCGCCGGGTTCGCCAGCCCAGAGGCCGCCGCCGCAGCTCGGGCCCAGGTCCGGGCGAACCTCGGGCTCGACTCGTCGATCCCGTCGCAGTACGCGCACTTCCTCAACCAGCTGGCGCATGGCGACCTCGGCAAGTCGTTCGTGACGGGCCGCTCGGTCAGCTCCGACCTCGCCTCGCGGTTCCCGGCGACGGCCGAGCTGGCGATCTACGCGCTGATGATCGGGGTGACCGCCGGCGTGCTGATCGGTGTGCTCTCGGCTGTCCGCCAACGCGGCGTGTTCGACAGGATCGCCCGCTTCGCCACGGTCGGGGCGATCGCCATGCCCCAGTTCTGGATCGGGTTGATGTTGCTGTGGCTCTTCTACACGAAGCTGCACATCGCGCCAGGCCCGGTCGGCCGCCTGCCCGTCGGCGTCAAACCGCCGGACTCGATCACCGGGTTCTACGTGATCGACGCGCTGCTCCAGGGCCAGTGGCACACCGCGTGGCAAGCGTTCGCCCAACTCGTGCTCCCCGTGTTCACCCTGGCGCTCGGACTCGGCGCCCCGATCTGCAAGGTGGTGCGCACCTCGATGCTCGAAACGCTGTCGTCCGACCACGTCCGCACTGCCACGGCGCTGGGCTTCGGCCGCCGCAAGATCCTGTTCGGCTACGCCCTCAAGAACGGCTTGCTCCCCGTGATCACGATCCTCGCCGGCGTCATCGCCTTCACGTTCGCCGGGTCGATCCTCGTCGAGGGGATCTTCGGATGGCCCGGCGTCGGCAACTACTCGCTCCAGGCCATCCAGGCCTCCGACTTCCCGGCGATCCAGGGCTTCGTCATCTACGCCGCGGTCCTCTACGTGGTGATCTACGAGGCGCTCAACTTCCTGTACGCCGTCGTCGACCCCCGGGTGCGGAAGTGAACGGCCTGCTCGGCAGCCTGCGCCGCACGCCGGCCGCGGTCGACGACGGCGGCCGTCGCCATCGGCGGTTGCGCTTCCTCGACCGGTCCGCGTCACTGAAGCTCGGCATCGGCCATCTTCGGCCTGTTCGGCGTGATCGCCGTGGTCTCGATCTTCTGGACGCCGTATCCGCCGCTCGAGCCGGCGACCGGCGACTTCTACGCCCCGCCGGATCTCCATCACCTCTTCGGGACCGACGCCACCGGCGGCGACATCTTCTCCCGGGCCCTCGCCGCCACCCACACCGATGTCGGGATCACCCTCGCCGTGGTCGCGCTCTCGCTGGTCGTCGGCACCGTCTGGGGCGCTGTCGTCGGGTTCTACGGCGGCTGGTTCGACGCCTTCACCCTGCGCGTGCTCCAGGTCATGAACTCGTTCCCGTCGATCCTGCTGGCGATGCTCGTGATCTCGGTGTTCGGGCGCAGCGTGATCGACCTCATCGTCGTCGTGGCCCTGATCCCGCTTCCCGACTACGTGCGCCTGTCCCGCGCCGAGGTGATGTCGAAGAAGAACTGGCAGTTCGCCGAGGCGGCCACGATGATCGGGCGCCGCCCACGGGGCGTGCTGTTCCGCCACCTCGTCCCCAACAGCACTCGGCCGCTCCTCGCTTTCGCCGGGATCAACGCCTCCTGGGTCATCGCCACCGTCGGCGCGCTCGGGTTCCTCGGACTCGGCATCCAGCCGGGATCGGCGGAATGGGGCTCGATGATCGCCGGTGGGCAATCGAGCATCGTCGACGGGAGCTGGTGGATCTCGTTCTTCCCCGGCCTCGGGATCTTCGTGCTGGCGGCCGCGTTCCACCTCATCGGCGACGGGCTCTCCGAAGACGAGCTCAGCGAGCGGAGTTGACGATGAGCACCTCGGGCATCACCCACCCCGCCCCCGTGACGACGTCCCTCGCGCCCGACGACGCGATCCTCGCGATCACCGGGCTGAGCGGCGAGTTCCAGACCCGCGACGGCGGCGCCGTGCCGGTGCTCGACGACGTCACGTTCTCCTTGCGACGTGGCGCCGTCACCGCCGTCGTCGGTGAGACCGGCAGCGGCAAGACGCTCACTGCGTTGGCGATGCTCGGGCTGTCGCCCTCAGGCTTCCGACGTACAGCCGGCACGATCGACTACGAGGGAACCGACCTCGCCCAGCTCGACGAGGCGTCGTTCCGGGCGATACGCGGCTCGCAGATCGCCATGGTCTTCCAGGACTCCCGCAGCGCTCTCAACCCGGTCTTCACGATCGGCACGCAACTGACCGACGCCTGCCGTCTGCACCGCGGCCTGCGCAAGCGCGAGGCCACCGCCCTCGCCGAGGATCTGCTCACCAGGGTCAGGGTTCCCGAGCCGCGGCGACGGATGCGCCAGTACCCGCACGAGCTCTCCGGCGGCACCGTGCAGCGGATCCAACTCGCGCTCGCCCTGTCCTGCCAGCCGAAGCTGCTGCTGCTCGACGAACCGACGACCGGCCTCGACGTCACGATCCAGGCCGACATCCTCGAGCTGATCCTCGAGCTGACCCGCAGCGAGGGCATGTCCACCTCCATGATCACCCACGACCTGGGCGTCGTCGCCGAGATCTGCGACGACGTCGTGGTCATGCGCGCCGGCCGTGTCCGCGAGACCGGCACCTGCGAGCAGATCATGACCGCACCCGCCGACGAGTACACCCAGCAGCTGCTCGCCGCGAGCCGACTGGAGGCCAACCCATGAACGCGGTCGATCGACCAGCCCGCCCTCCGGGTCTCCGCCCTCGTCAAGAACTTCCCGGTGCCGAGCGCCGGCCGCGGCGCCGTCCTCACCGCCGTCGGCGGAGTCGACCTCGTGCTCCACGCCGGCGAGACCCTCGCGCTCGTCGGCGAGAGCGGATCGGGCAAATCGACCGTCGCCCGGTGCATCGCCCGGCTCATCGAACCGACCAGCGGCGACGTCCGCCTCGGCGACCTCGCGCTGACGTCGCTGCGTCGCCGCAACCTGTGGCGCGCCTACCGCGAGATCCAGATGGTGTTCCAAGACCCGAACTCGTCGCTCAACCCGCGGATGACGATCCGCGCCGTCCTCGACGAACCGCTCCGGCTGCACAGCGACCTCGGCCGCGCAGACCGCACCGCCCGGATCGAGGAGCTCATCCGCGACGTGAACCTCCAGCCCGCCCTCCTCGATCGTCGCCCCCGCCAGCTGAGCGGCGGGCAGCGTCAGCGCATCGGGATCGCCAGGGCCTTGGCGGTGCGCCCACGCGTCCTGCTGCTCGACGAGCCGACCGCGTCGCTCGACGTCTCCGTGCGCGGACAGGTCCTCGACCTGCTGCAGCGCATCCAGCAGGAGCAGCAGCTCGGCTACCTCCTCATCAGTCACGACCTCGAGATGGTCCGTCGGGTCGCCGACCGCGTCGCCGTCATGTACCTCGGACGCATCGTCGAAGAAGGCACGGCCGCCGAGGTGTTCGACGACCCGACGCACCCCTACACCCGGGCGCTGCTGTCCTCGGCGACCGTCGCCCAGTACGGCCGGACCCGGCAGCGATTCCGGCTCGTCGGCGAGATCCCCAGTCCCGTCAACCTGCCCGCGGGTTGTGCGCTCGCTGCGCGCTGCCCGCTGGCCCAACCCAGCTGCACCGACATCGACCCCGATGCTGCAACGCATCTCGGCGACCCACCGGGCAGCGTGCCCGATCGCCGTCGCCGAGCCGGCGCACGACCAGGACGACATCGCCACCGCGTCCTGACCGACCCCAACCATTCCCCCAGGCGGGCAACCGCACCACCAGCGCCCCCGGGTCCACCGAGCGCGCCCCGACACATGTCAGGAATCCGACGCATGCCCGCACACCGAACCTCACGACCCCGCCGCCTCCGAGCCCGCTCCGGTGTGCTCGTCGCCGGCCTCTCCCTGGTGGCGATCACCGCCTGCTCGTCGTCCAACGACAACAGCAGCGCTGCCGCCGGCAGCAGCCCCCCGGCCGCCGGTGCGACGGGGTCGGCCGCGTCGGTCGCCACCGGCGACACCGGCACCACCATCACGACCGCCTTCCCGACCGACATCAGCTCGCTCGACCCGGCCAACCACTCCACCCCGCAGGACTACGCCATCGTCCGCAACCTCTACCAACCACTGCTGTCACCGGCGTTCGTCGAACAGCAGGACGGGTCGCTCAAGTTCGACGGCGCCAAGGTCAAGCCGTTGCTCGCCGAGTCGTGGACGACCGGCGACAACTCGGTCACGTTCAAGCTCCGTCAAGGCGTGAAGTTCTACGGCACCGACGACACCGTCACTGCCGAGGACGTCAAGTTCAGCCTGGGCCGCATCTGGGAGACACCCGGCGTGGGCGACCTGCAGGCGAACGGCCTGCAGGATCCGAGCGACATCCACGTCGTCGACGACCAGACCGTCGAGATCGACTTCAAGTCACCTGACGGCACGCCGACGCCGGTCACCCCGACGCTGCTGGCGATCTTCGATCAGCCATACACCAGCATCATCAGTGAAGACCTCGTCAAGCCGCACATCACCACTGACGACCCGACCGGCAAGGAGTGGCTGCGGGCCAACACCGCCGGCACCGGGCCGTACTACCTGGCATCACGCCAGCCCGGCGTCAACCTCGTGCTCAAAGCCATTCCCGACGCGTGGACCCCACAACCCGCCTACCCGACCGTCAACATCCAGATCACCAGCGGCAGCGTCCAGTCGCTCCTCCAGAACGGGGACATCAACTTCGGCGAGTACGGCATGACCAACCAACAGGTCAACACCCTCGAGCAGGCGGGCCTCACCGTCTCCTGGCAGAACACCGGCAGCTTCGACATGTTCGCCATCACGGCCGGCCCTGACGACCAGGTCGGAGCGCTGGCCAACCCGCTCGTGCGCCAAGCGATGGCCTACGCCATGCCCTACGACCAGATCCTCAAGAACGTCGTGTTCGGACGCGGCGCCAAGGACGACAGCATCGTGTCGCCCTCCGCCCCCGAGTACACGCCGGCCTGGTCGAAGTACACGACCGATCTCGACAAGGCCAAGGACCTCATGAAGCAGGCCGGCAACCCGAAGATCAGCGTCCCGTTCCACTACCTCGGCGGCGACGTCGACCAGACCAACACCGCCATCGTCATCAAGTCGGCGCTCAGCAAGATCGGCATCGACACCGAGCTCACGCCGGAAACCCCAGCGGGCCTGTTCGATGTCGTCGACGCCCGCTCGACACCGGCCAGCGGCGCGGCAATCGGTCCTCCGGGCGTCGAGCTGTTCAACTGGAGTGCCTGGACCGACGACCCCAAGATCGTCATCGGCTACTGGGCGACCACCGGCGGCATCAACAACTACTCGCTGTGGGCCGATCCGCAGGTCGACGCCACCAACAAGGAGTACGCCCTGCAGACGACCTCCGACGCCCGTACGGCGGCCTACCAGCAGGCCCAGACGATCATCGCCGACGATGCGCCCGTGATCCCCGTCGTGGCCACCGGCGCCGTCACCGTCACCGCCAAGGGCATCACCGGCGTTGCGTTCACCCCCAACGGCTCCAGCCGGTTCTGGACCCTCCACCCCGTCGGGTCCGACAGCGCGATCAACAAGCTGTTCACCTGACAGCACAGGGACGGGGCGCCCAAGGCGCCCCGTCCCTGCGCCTCGACCGGTCCTGCTCGCTCGACGCGGCCGTCGGGGATCGACGGTCATCGGACGTACTCGGCGATTCGGCCGAGGTCGTTGAAGCCGATCGATCGATAGACCCCCTCTGCCATCTCCGTCGACTGGAGGCTCGCCGTCCGGCATCCGCGCTCGATCGCATGGTGCAGCTGCAGCACCGTGAGCGCTGTCCCGAGGCCGCGCCGGCGAGCGTGCTCCAGCGTGGACACGTTGAAGATCCCGCAGTCGTGGTTGCAGTCGAACGCCATCGCTGTTGCCACGTTGTCGCCGTCGAGCCGCGCGGTGACGATGTGGAACGAGTCCGCGATCGCCTCGCCGTGAAGCCCCGGCACGTCGAGGATGCGCAGGTACTCGGACCACGACGACGGGCCGATGTCGATCTCCGGCCGTTCCACCGACACGTCATCGAGCGCCATCCCCATCGCGCGAGTCGACTCGTTGAGCGAGTATCCGCGCGCGACGAGATCGCCGACCATGTCCTCGTCGCTCTCGTGCACCCAAGCGGCGAAGTCGACGATGTCCGATGCGGCGTAGGTCGCTTCGAGCGCATCGAGTGCCGCGGCCCGTAGCCGAGCAGTGAGCCCGATCTCCAACACGGCATTGTTGTAGAAGGACCGTTCCGGTTCGCCGGGGAACACGGCGACAGCCACTCCTGCGAGCCGCAACAGGCCGGCGCCACGGGCTCCACGAGCGTTCTCCTCCCAGCAGGCGAGCAGCGTGTCGATCCCCCTGCGGTAGAGCTCGTCACCGGAGATCACGATTCCCTCCATCCGGACGCTCGCCCGCCGACCGGCCGCGGCGTCGCCCCGTCGGGCGCAGCTGTCAATGCTGGAACGCGGTGTCAGGCGTGACCTTGCGGTGCACGAAACGCCAACCATTGGGCGTGCGGCGAAGCACGTCGTCGTAGACGGCGGTCGTCAGGATGCTGGGAGGCGTCGTCTTGGCGTTGACCGCGATCAGGTAGCAGCGCGCGGTGGCGTCGTCGCCGTCGACTTCGACCACGAAGTCGCTCGTCACGTGACGCCCTTCGAACGCGGCGATGTAGCCCTTGGCGAACCCGAGCAGTGCGTCGCTGCCGCGATGGGCGCCGAGGGCGGTCGACTCGAACGTCCCGTCCGGTACGAACGTGGCCACCCACTCGTCCGGCCGGTCCTCGTCGATCGCGTAGTTGTAGCGAGCGACCAGCTCGCGGATGGCGAGCTGGTCCTCGAGTCGTTGCAACGCGTCTGATCCCATCGGGACCCCCCTTCGGTCGCGCCGAACCCTACGACTCGGCGCGCGGAGTGCGCTTCGAATCGGCTGGACAGGTGATGGGTGACGGACGGGTGCTCCCCCGTGCGCAGGGTCACCAGGCCGTCAGCCGAGGAGGCCTCGGACTCGTAGGTCGGCGATCTCGTCGTGCGACAGGCCGACGATCTCGGCGAGCACCTCCTCGGTGTGTTGACCAAGGCAGGGGGCCGCGGCGCGCGGCCGCATCGGAGACCGGCTCGCCACCCACGC
Organism: uncultured Acidimicrobiales bacterium; assembly: GCA_963794805.1. Lineage (GTDB taxonomy): Bacteria > Actinomycetota > Acidimicrobiia > Acidimicrobiales > Ilumatobacteraceae > JAODBQ01. The sequence continues at coordinate 582,015 of CAWCFL010000016.1, read as the reverse complement.
CGGTCCGGGCACGGGGATCGTTCCGATCTCGCGGTGCTCGTGGCTGGCGAACGAGCCGCGCGCCGCGAGCACGGGCGAGGTGACGACGTCCTCGACGTCGGCGAGCGGTTCGCAGACCGCGCCCTCGGCGCGCAGCGCGGCCACTGCGTCGGCGCGCGAGGTCGACGAGGTCCATGTGCCCACCAACGTCTCCAGTTCGTCCTCGTTGGCCGTGCGGGCCTCGAGTGTGGCGAAGCGGGTGTCGGTGGCCAGCGCCGGCTGACCCATCGCCCGGCAGATCGCGGCAAAGCCGGCGTCATCGCGGGCGAGGATCGCCAGCCACTCACGATCGCCGGTGGCAGAACCCGGCGAGCAGAGGAACGTGCCGTGAGGACTCATCAGCTGATCGCGGTTGCCGACGTTCACCACCGGGCCGTTGCCACTCGACTCGATGAGCACCGCCCACGGGAACGCCGAGATCGTCGCCTCGGTCATCGAGATCTCGATGCGGTCGCCTTCTCCGGTCTGGCGGGCGCGGTACACCGCGGCGGCGGTGGCGATGGCCGCGTGGATGCCGGCGCCGGGATCCGGCATCGACATCGGCAGGAACGTGCGGCCGCCGCCGGGCCGGCCGTTGCTCGTCGACGTGCCGCACAGCGAATCGATCACCGCGCCGTACGCCATGCGGTCGCGCTCGGGGCCGCTCTCGCCGAAGCCACTCATCCCCATGGCGACGAGCGAGGGGTTCAGCTCGGCGAGCACGTGCGGGGCGAGTCCCATGCGTGCCAGCGCGCCGGGACGCATGTTGTCCATCACCGCGTCGGCAGTGGCGATCGTGCGCTTCAGGAGTTCGCGGCCCTCGGCGCTGGTGATGTCCAGGGAGATGCTGCGCTTGCCCTGGCTGTACATGTTGAAGTAGCCGGAGCGGTTGATCCCGCGGATCTGGTGGGCGAACGGGTTGAGGATGCGCGTCACGTCGATGCGCTGCTCCCACTCGAACTTGATCACGTCGCCGCCGAGGTGGGCGAACTGCATCGCCGAGTACGGGCCGGCCCATACCCACGTGAGGTCGACGAGCCGCAGCCCGTCCCATGGCGCGTGGGCCGGCGCGTCGAGGTCGGCGCGCGGCTCGCGCGGCGACCACGTGTCGAGGACGGTTCCCGAGTCGGCGCCGGGCGACGGTGACCGCCGGGCAGTGGCTAGCTGTCCCTGCCTGGCGGGACGCCACGGCATCGACGGGGCGAGCACGGTGGCATCGCCGTCGCCGACCGACAACGGGGTGAAGAACCCGCGCTCGCGCAACTGTGGCCAGTCCAACACGTCGGCTGTGGTGTGCACCTTCGACGCCGGCACGTTGTGGTTCCCACAGGCGTCGACGAAGTCGTCGACCTTCCAGCTGGCCAACTCGGCGCCGACGAGGGCGTTGACCGTTTCGAACAGCTCGCGGCGACTGGCGTTGGTGTCGAAGATCTCCACCGCGGCCCACTCGGGCTCGCCGAGGACCTTCTTCAGTCCCTTCCACTGGGCGTCCTCGTTGACCATGAGCAGCATCGTCCCGTCGGCGCAGTCGAAGAACCCCCACGGCGCGATCGCCGGGATGCCTCCGAACACCGGCTTGTCGCCCGTGTAGGTGAAGACGGTGAGCGACAGCAGGATCGCCGCCATGGCCGCCTGGGCGGAGACGTCGATGTGCTGTCCGACGCCGTCGGTGAGACGGGCCTGCAGCGCGGCGATCGCCGCCAGCACCCCGTCGCACGCCACGTGCACCGAGGCCAGCTCGCCGCGATAGCGCAGCGGGTTGCCGGCGGAGTCGGTGTTCAGCCGCAACACGCCGCTGGCAGCGAGGGCGAGCAGATCGCTCATCGACGCATCGCCCGACTGCCGACCGAACGTGGAGATGTCGACGACGATCAGACCAGGGTTGGCGTGGCTGGCCGCGTCGAGCTGACGATCGGTGAGCCAGTCGACACCGTCGTTGGTGGCGCGCACGACGATGTCGGCGCGCGCCGCCAGCAACCCGAGATCGGTGCTGGCGTCGACGCCTGCATCGATCGAGCGCTTGCCGGCGTGGAAGTAGGCGGCCGGCACGCTGGCACCGTCGACGAACGGACCGGTGCGGCGCAGCGGGTCGCCATGGTCGTGCTCCACCTTCACCACGTCGGCGCCGAGATCGACGAACAGCCGCCCGGCGTAGGCGGCGGCGAACGCATCGCCGACCTCCAGCACGCGGACCCCCTCGAGCGGTGGCGGCAGCGGCGAGCGTCGGGCACTCGATGCGGCGGCGTCGGTCACCTGTCGGACGGTACGCGCCGAGCCGCCGCCTGGTGAGGTTCGGCGAGCGAGCCGGCCGCCCCGCCACGAAAACAACCTCCGGCTCGGCGGTGCGCCGTGGTTGCGGCACGTCGATGTGGACGAACGCGATCGCGCGTGCTTGATCGATCGGTCGCGGTGTCGGTTCGACGACGTGGCGATCGCGGCGAGCACGTCGAGCTTGGCGGCCCGGCGGGCCGGCAGCACGGAGGCGAGCACGCCGGCCAAGGCGGCGATGGTGGTGACGATGGCCAGTGTCGGCACCGGGATGACCAGCTGGTCGATCCCCTGGTCGGAGAGCGCCTGGACGATGCTCCAGCCGAAGAACACGCCGATGCCCAACCCCAACAGCGTTCCGCACCCACGACGGGCACCTCCACACCGTGGACGACGACCGTGAGCGAACCCAGGATCGCGAAGTCCATTGACGCAGACCGTACCAGTGGCCGACCGAGCCTCCCGACGGCACCGCGCGCCGGCTTGACCCGCGCTCAAGCACCCCCTACCTTCGCCCGGTGGCGGACACCCCTCGTCGTACGGTCGGCCTTGGTTGCGCAGCCGGCCTCACGGCAATCGCACTGGTCCACCTCGCCTGGGCGTGTGGCTCGACCTTCCCCTTCCGGACACGAGCCCGTCTCAACGACGCCGTCGTCGGGCGTGATGTCACTCCGTCGCCGTTGGCCTGCGGCGCGGTGGCCGTGGCCCTGGTCGGTGCCGCCGGGATCGTCGCACGCGCGACCACCGGCGACGAGCCCGTCGTGCGCGCCGGCTCGGCGGTCGTCGCCGGAGTGCTCGGCATCCGAGCGGGATTCGGGCTCGCCGGACGAACCGACCTCCTCGTGCCAGGAAGCAACTCCGAACGGTTCCGCCGGCTCGATCGACGCGCGTTCGCCCCGCTGTGCCTCGTGCTCGGCAGCGCCGCCGCACATGCCGCCTTCAAGCGCCGGGCCTGACACCCTCGGCGCGTCATCCGCTGCAGACGTCGTCGTCGTCCCCGCGTCCCGGTCGAACGCCGCCGACCGAACCACGTGCGTCGGAGCACGACGTGCCCCGCCGTCGACGACGAAGGCGTACGTCCACGGGGTTGGGCCGCCGGGACCGGCGACGCCGGGCCAGGACGTTGCACACGTCCGCGCAGCCGTCCGTTGAGCACGCGCGCGACGCGCACGCCGAACGACGCCCGAGCGACGCGTCGGACGACCTCCAATCGGCAGATCGGTGTGACCTTGAGGTTCTCGGCCGGTGAGGGCGCGGGGCGCGTGGGCGATGCTCAGCCGAGCCGTTGCAGGGCGCCGGCGGCGCGTCGTTCGACACCGGCGTAGCGGCGGGAGGCGGCGGCGGATCGCGCCGAGTCCAGATGGGCACGGGCTCGGTCGTCGTCACCGACGTGCCCGCGGCGGAGGAACATCTCACCCTGTGCGAGGTCGGTCAGGGTCGCGAAGTACGCAGCGCCGGCGCGGCTGGCGAACTCCGCGGCGCGCGTGAAGTGGTTGGCGGCGTGCTCGTAGCGGCGGAGCCGTGTGGCCAGCTTGCCGAGGTAGTAGTTGACGGGCGGATATGGCGCGCTGCCGTTTCCGGGGACGCATTCGGCGTACGGGACGAGCCGTTCGTACAGTGCGGCGGCGGCGCGGTGGTCGTCGCAGGCGAGGGCGACGTCGGTGAAGTGGACCATGGTGGGCAGCCAGCCGGAGTGGGGCATCGGTTCGAAGCCGGTCGCAGCGAACTCGTCGAGCAACTTCTGGGCGTCGTCCAGCCGGCCAGCGTGGGCGTGCTCCCAGGCCAGCATGGCGGCGAGCGTGTCGCGGAACTCGGGCGACTCGACACGGGCTCGTTCGATGTCGCCAACCCTGCCGCGCGAGGACACGCCGCGCTGCAGGTTGACTCCACCGAGCACACCGCCGACGATGAGCACGGCGTCGGGCTGGCCGCTCCGTGTGCCGATGTCGAGCGCTTCGAGTGCTCGAGCTTCCGCTTCTCCGGGGTCCCCGGCGAGCAGCGCGTTGTGTGCACGCGCGACCGCTTCTTGGAAGTTCAGCCAGGGCTGGTCGAGCCGGTCGGCGAACGACTCGATGATCGCGCAGCAGCGGTGCATCTCGACGACATCGCCGGCGGTGATGGCGATCACGGAGCGGTGGTCGGCGGCTCGCCACAGCAGCACCGGGTCGCCGAGGCGTTCGGCCCGTTGGAGGGCCTCGGCGGAGAGTCGCAACGCCTGGTCGAGCAGCTGCGGCACGTCGAGCGGGTAGACGACCTCGTTGAGGACGCGGACGATCGTCGCCTCGTCACCGGTCGCGCGGGCGAGGGCGACGGCCTCGTCGGCGAGGTCCTGGCGTCGTCGCAGGTCGCTGGTGTAGGTGAGCTCGCAACACAGGGTGGCGAGCAGGAGGGGGCGGGACGGATGTTCGGCGGGGACCCGTCGCAGGGTGAGCTCGAGGATCTCGACCTTTTCGACGTCGACGGCACCGGCGGCCGAGAACATGCCGCGGTTGTTGGCCAGGGCCGCGGCGGCGAGCCGGTCGGTGTCGCCGAGATCGGCGGCCTGTCGGGCGGCGGCGAGGAGGGTGTCGCGGAACTCGGCGTGGCCGCTCTGGCGTTGAGCGACGCCGAGCCCGATGCGCAGATCCAACTCGAGCAGCGGATCCGGTGGGACGCACTGATGGTTGAGGTCGAGCGCGTGGGCGTACAACCCCAACGCATCGCCGGGCGCGAGTGCCGCGAGGGCGTCGTCGGCGGCCCGGCGGGTGTAGTGCAGGGCCTTGGCCAGGCCATCGGGTCGGGGAGCGTTGGACCAATGTCGGGCCAGTTCGCCGATGCGCGTTCCGGGCCGGTCGCCGCACAGCGCTTCGAGTGCTCGGGCGACCTCGCGGTGAGCCCGAGCCTGGCGGGTGCGGCCCAACGCGGCGTAGAGGGTGTGCCCGATGAGGGCGTGCACGAAGCTGTAGTGGCCAGGTGTGTCGGTGAGCTCGCGCACCAGCGCTGATCCGGCAGCGGCGTCGAGGATTGCCAGCACGTCCTCCTCTGCGAGCGTGCACGCCAGGCTGAGCAGGTCGAGCTCGAAGTCGCGGCCGATCACCGCGGCCAGCGACAGCACCCGATCGGCGTGCGCGCCGAGGCGCCCCACCCGACCACCGATGACGGCGTGCACGCTCGGCGGCAACGGCATCTGGTCGATCGACATCGTGGCCGTCCAGCGGCCATGGCCGTCGCGGGTCAGCGCGCCGGTCTCGACCAAGTGACGCAGCACCTCACCGACGAAGAACGGGTTCCCGCCGGTCTCCTGGCGCACCTCGCTGGCGAAGACCGCCGCCGCGGGGTCGAGCGCGTGGCCGCCGGCGGCCTCGATGAAGGCGGCGACGCCGGCGTCGTCCAACCCGACCACGTCGACACGGGTGACCCCGCCGAGCCGGTGCAGTTCGGCCAACGTGTCGACCATCGGGTGCCCACGCGACAGCTCGTGGTCCCGGCACGAGCCGACCACCAGCAGACGCATCGGCCGGTCCGACCCGACGACATGACGCAACAACTGCAGGCTCGCCCGGTCGGCCCACTGCAAGTCCTCCAGGATCAACACCACCGGTTGCTGCGCCGGCAGGCGGGCCAGGAAATCGACCACAGCGGCGAACAACTCGTAGCGGCCCGCGTCAGCATCCGTCGGCGTCGACGCGCCGACGCTCGGCAGCCGTCGGACCAGACCGGGCAACAAGCGAGCGAGCACGTCGCCGTTGCTGCCCACGAGCGACGTCAGCACCTCGCTGGACACGTGCTCGACGACATGGCCCAACGCCTCGGCGAACAACTGGTACGGGAACGCCAGCTCCTGCTCGCAGTGCCCGAACAGGACGCACGCACCGCCATCGAATGCCGCCCGTGCGGCTTCGGCGACCAGCGTCGTCTTGCCGATCCCAGCCTCGCCCGCCACCACGACCACCTCGCGCCCGCCGTCCAGGACCCGCTGCACGCAGGCGCCCAACATCGCCAGCTCGGCACTCCGCCCGACCAACCCGATCCGAGGGCGCACCGCCAGCCGAGTTGGCAACGACACCACCCGAGCCTCGTCCTCGAGCGACGACGAGTCGGCGGCCAGGGCGCGGGCCCGCCCCATCAGCTCCGAGCGGTCCCTCGCATCGAGCTTGCGCAGCAGCGACGACACGTGTGACTCGACGGTCCGCTCGGAGATGAACAGCTTGGCGGCGATCTCTGAGTTGCTGAGCCGGGCCATCACCAAGCCGAGCACCTCGTCCTCGCGGCGCGTCACTCCCAGCGACCAGGCGAGCTCTCGGTCGAGCCCCCGCCACCCAACACGCGGCCCCACGCCTGAATCTTGCCCGATTCCGGCGCCGGGATGTTGCTGTTGAGCTGTCCCGGATGCATCCCCAGGCAGACGTGCGCGTGGTGGAGCCAGCCGCGCCGCGGGCGCCGCACGGAGGTGATCGCCGGCGGTGACGAGGATCGCGTTGCCGGTCGGCTCGGTGGTGGGCAGATCGGCGGCGACCGACACTGACGCGACCGAACGCCTCCTCTCAATCGCGACCGAAGGCGCTGGAGCGGCGACTGATGCAACGTGTCGCGGTCGGCCAGCTGTCCTCGTCCGGAATGTGCCTCGGGTTCGCGCCGAAGCTGCCGTCGGGCGTTGGTGCACGCGCAGTCACGGCTCGTGCGTACCGAGCAGGCTGACGACGTGGTCGACGAGCATGTCGCGAACGACGTCGTGATCGGCGATGACCAGCCAGTGGAACGTGTGGTCTGCACCCCGCGCCTTGCGGGCTGCCACGGATGCTCGGGCTGGGCGGTCGGGCGCACCGTGGTGCTCCGGGACGCGGGAGCGAGGTGGATGGTGGGGATCGGATCGTCGACAGCGGAAGTGGCGGCCTTGGTGGCCACGCTCGTGTCGGTCGTGGCCGCGGTTCCGCAGTTGCATCGCGTCATCGCTCGACATGACCAGCGCGGTGTGTCGGTTGCCAGTGCCACGCTGGGCTTCGGGACGGAGCTGGCCTGGATCGCCTACGCGTCGTCGGCCGGTCTGACGTCGGCGCTGCCGGAGGCGATCGCGATGGCCGGCGTCGACATCACGCTCGCCACGGCGCAGGTCCTGCGAGGTGCCGCATGCCGCCGTGCGCTGACGGCTGGCGTCGGGTGGATCATCGTGCTGGCGATGGTTGGCGCGATCGGTGGGGTCCGGATGCTCGGTGCCGTCGTGGGTGTGGGCTACGTCGTGCAGGTCGCTCCGGCCGTGTGGACGGTGTGGACGACCGCGTCGCCGTCGGGCGTCGCTGCTGCCACGTGGTCGATGGTCGGGATCGAGGGGCTGCTCTGGGGCGTCTACGGACTGCACCACGGCGACCCGGCGACGTCGTGCTTCGCAGTCGTCGCCATCGTCGCGGCCGCCATGACGCTCGCCCGCAAGCTGGCGGTCCGGCCCCTCGAGTGGGAGGCCGAAGCGTGTCGGACCCCGCGATCGGGACCTCGAGGTCGAGGTCCCCTCGAACGTCGGCCGCGGATGCCGCGCAAGCGATGGGTGGTCGCGGGCGCGTCGGGTCGCTCTGCGCTGGGCTCGCCGTGAGCGCTGTCGACGCCTCCGCCGATGCGGTCGGTCTAGCGTGAGTGGGGTGAGCCGCATCTTCACCGTGAGCGTCGCTTCGGTCTATCCGCACTACGTGGCGAAGCTGGAGAAGAAGGGACGTACGAAGGCCGAGCTGAACCAGGTGATCCAGTGGCTCACGGGCTTCGACGAGAGCGAGCTGCGGCGCCATCTCGAGGAGGGGACGACCTTCGAGGACTTCTTCGCCGCCGCGGCGCTCAACCCCAACGCCGCGCTGATCACCGGCACGGTCTGCGGTGTGCGCGTTCAGGACGTCGAGGACCCGTTGATGCAGAAGATCCGCTATCTGGACAAGCTCGTCGACGAGCTCGCCAAGGGGAAGGCGATGAACAAGGTTCTACGGGGCGAGCCGGACAAGGCGATTGCCAAGACCTGATCGATCGGCGATGTGCGACCGGCGTGCCGCGCCGAGCCCGGTGTTGGCTGTGCTGCTCGTCGCTGCCACCGTCCTGTCGGCATGCAACGCCACGACCAGCACCGCGAGGTTGCGCGCGTTGGACGTGCGTGACGGTTCGCTCCGATGGTCGACGCCCATCGGGACCGACCATGGTGTCGCCGTCGCGACGTCGTCCGGTGCGGTCGTGGTCGAAGCGGGTCGCTGCAACGTGGCGGCGATCAACATCGTCGGATTGGACGCCGTGGCGGGACAGCGCCGTTGGCAGCACGCGGGCATCGCCAACGGCAACGGCAACGCTGATCTCGGTGTCGGTGCTGGCGTGGTGGTCGTTCGTGAGACCCCGGAGGAGCTGGTCGGTCTCGATGTGACGACTGGCGAGGTGGTGTGGACGGCTGCCGGCCCACCAGACGACCCGAGAGGCGCGCCCGTTGTCGCGGACACGTCTGCACTCGTGCTCGTCCGCAACGCAGGCACGCTCCAGGCGCTCGACCGGGCGACAGGTCGCGAACGCTGGCGGAGCGCGCCGGCGGCCGGCCAAGAGGTCATTGGTCTGACGGCTGACGAGAGCACGGCCGTCCTCACGATGTTCGTCTCCGCCGGCCCCCCGGTGACGAACGAGATCATCGCCTACGACCTCGCCGATGGAACGCAGCGATGGCACCTCCGAGTTCCCGCGTCCGACCACGTCGTTGCGGCGCGGACGAGCGACGGCGTCACCGTCTACACCGTGGGCTCCGTCACCGCCGGCCTCGCGCCCGCTCGCCGGTGGCGACGGAGGACGTCTCGACGGTCTACGACACGCTGACCGGAACCGAGCTGTGGGCCACGCACAACGTCGGTGAGCGGCCCCACCTCGCCCCTGTGGTGAGCGACGGGAACGTCTACCTGTCGACCGACGACGCGCTCGTCGCGCTCGACGTGCGGCACGGGCACAGAGCGCTGGCGACATCCGACGACCAGTCCGATCGTCGTCGCCGACGGCACCGGCGTGGTGCTGATCACACCGACTGGGTCGGCGAACCCCGGTGACAGCGAGGTGCTCGGCGCACAGGACGGCACGGTCCGCTGGCACGGCGCACTCGACGGGGGCGTGGCGGCCACCGGTGCCGACGCGATCTTCGTCACCGACGGCGGGGCCACCGGACAGTGCGGTGACTGACCAGGTGTTGGCCTGGCAAGCTGGCGCCCGTTGGCAGCCCACGACTCGGAGGAGTTCCGTGACCGTTGACTTTCCGGAGTACGCCGCGGCGACGACGGGCGTGTGGGATGCACTGGCCGACTGGTGGGATGCCGCGATCGGCGGCGGCAATGCCACCCAGGACCTGCTCGTCGAACCGACCCAGGAACGGCTGCTCGACCTGCGATCTGGTCAGACCGTGCTCGACATCGCCTGCGGGGCGGGACGCTTCACCCGTCGCATGGCCGCCCTCGGGGCCGAGATCGTCGCCTTCGATCACTCCGAGCGGTTCATCGCCAGGGCCCGGCAGAACACGCCGGTCGATCTGGGCGCGCGCATCGACTACCGGGTGCTCAACGCCGACGACACCACCTCGCTCCTCGCATTGGGTGAAGGGCGCTTCGACGCGGCGGTCTGCACGATGGCCCTGATGGACATGGCGCGGATCACGCCGCTGCTGTCGGTGTTGCCACGCCTGCTGGCGCCCGACGGCCGCTTCGTGTTCTCGGTCGTGCATCCGGTGTTCAACTCCGGTGACGCGCACCCGATCGGCGAACGGGTCCTCCGGGACCGCAGGTTCGCCGTCGAGGTCTCGATGAAGGTCACGGACTACCTGACCCCGCGGCTGGACGTCGGCATCGGCGTGCCCGGTCAGCCGGTCGAGCAGCACTCCTTCCACCGCCCGATGAGCGTGCTGCTCAACGCGTGCTTCGAGAGCGGCCTCCTGCTCGATCGGCTCGAGGAGCCGGCCCTCCCGCCGAGCTCCGACCCCACCGATCAGCGCACCCTTGGCTGGAGGAACATCCGCCTCCTGCCCCAGACCCTGATCGCCAGACTCAGGCCGCGCCGCTGACCGATCGACTCACTCCCGGGCGACGGTCGCTCAGCTGACTCGATGAGCGACACGACTATCGTCCGCGTGTGAACCGAACCGGACGTTGCCTGTGTGGCGAAGTGACCTACGAACTCGCCGGCGACCTGATCGCCACCGCCATCTGCCACTGCGATCATTGCCAACGACAAGGTGGTGGCGCCTTCTCGGTCAACCTCGTGGCCCACGAGTCACAGCTGACCGTCTCCGGGGCGCTGGCGACGTACGAGGAGACCGGCGAGCGTGGTGACGACGTCTACGTCCGTCGGCGGTTCTGCGGCTCCTGTGGATCACCGATCGTCTCCGAGCTCACCAAATCGAACGGGGTCGTCGCCGTCAAGGCCGGAACGCTCGACGACAAGTCGGATGTCCTGCCGACGGTGGAGGTCTGGTGCGTCGACCGGCAACCGTGGGTGTCGCTGGCCGGCATGGCGGTCTCACTCGAGCGAGAGTGACCGCCCGCCCCTGAGGACATCTGCTGACGCAGGCCAGGGAGTGCTGCGCTGCGCTCCGGGCTGACGCGCAACGTGTGGGAGCTCGGCCCGGGAGGTAGTGGCCGCCGTCGGCGATGTGGACAGCACGGTCACGATGTGGGGAAACACCCGATGCGGGCCCAGGTCGCGGCGGGTCACGATCACGAGGTGCCGCAGACCAGTCGCGTCGAGACCCACAGAGGCGCGCGGTCCGAAGCCGCCGTGAGGAAGGCGGCCAGGACCGACGATCGATCGACGCGCCGCCGGCGCCGGCGCCGGGGCACCTCGGCCGTCGCTGTCGCCATCTGGATGACCGCCGGGTGCTCGTCGACACCGAGGACGGCGATCACCGCCTCGACGCCCATGACCACCGCCGCGACGCCCACGACCACCGCCACGACGCCCACGACCAGCGCCGCGACGCCCACGACCACCGCGGTGATCGGCACGACGTCGGCAACGGTCCCTGCGAGCCCGTCGCTGACGCCGCTGCCCGACTCGATGGCCGTGATCGGCCATTCGGGGGCGACCGGCTACAACTCGGACCCGGCGAACCCCTCACGCGACGCCACCGAGAACTCGTGGGCGACGGGAACGAACCCCGACGTCGACAGCGTCTATCTGCACGTCTTGGCGATCAACCCGGCGATCAGTGGACACAACGTCAACCTCGCCCGCGACGGCTCGGACGTGCAGAGCCTGATCACGCAGGCCCAGGCGGCCGTCCAGCTCGACCCCCAGCCCGACTTGGTGCTCGTCCAGACCGTGGACAACGACATGCGCTGCGACGGGCGCGACGACGAGTTCCTCCCGACCTACGGCGCCCGGCTCGACCAAGCGCTGCAGGTCATCGAAGACGGTGACCCGAACGCGAAGGTGTTCGTCATCAGCCAGCCGGGTTCGGTCGAGTCCTACACGAACGCCGTGAAGGACAACCTGGTCGCCGTGCACAGCCAGTCCGGCGGCGGCCCGTGCGACGTCTTCGACCGCGCCGGGAACATCCTGGCCGCCGGCGAGGCCTCCCTCGAGTCCGTCCTGCAGCGCTTCTTCGCAATGATCGCCTCGCAGTGCGCGAGACATCCGAACTGCCGCTTCGACCAAGCCCGCGATCACCAACTGGCGATCGTCAGCGCCGACATCACCCCGGACTCGAACCACTACACCGTCTCCGGCCAGCACAAGGTCGCCGCCGCGGTCTGGGACGCGATGGCCTCACCCGACGAACCCGCCGCACCCTCGTCGTCCACGGCATGCCCCAACCCCGACGGCGGAACGCGGAACCGTTGCCGTGGCGACCTACCGCCGGGGACATACACCACCACGGCGTTCGAGCCGACGCTCACGTACACGGTGGGTGGCGGCTGGTCGAACATGGAGGACCTCCCCGGCAACTTCCTCCTGATCCCGCCCGGCGGCTCGCTCGACGGGGTCAACCCGATGACGAGCGACTTCCTCGGCGTGTACACGTCGGTGGTTCCGCCGCTGCCATGCGTCGAGCAAGCCGCGGCGCCGACGGTCACCACACCACAGGTGTACGTCGATTGGCTCCGAGCACAACCACAACTCGCCACCACCGAGCCGTCGACCGTCACCATCGGCGGACTCACAGGGCTCCAGGTCGACGTCTCGCTCATCGAGGACCAGGCATGCTCCGACCCGGCCATCGCCGAGGCCTACGGGCTCGTCATCCTCGGCATCGGACCATCGCAACTCACCCACGGAGTGGTTCCCAACTATCCGCTCCGACTCGATCTGCTCGCCGACGGACAGGGGGTGCTCGCCGTCGAGCTGGCCGACGCTCCCAACGGCGGGAGCCGATTCCCCGACTGGTGGACCGCAGCAGAACCGCTCCTGGGCACATTCCACTTCACGCCCGACCAGACTGCCATCACCACCACGAGTTCGATCGCGCTGCGGGCAGTCGGCAACGACACGCTTCTCGCCGACGAGACGGCGAACTGCGCCGACACCGCAGCCGCCGGTGGCGATACTGTGGCGACGCGGAGGCCGAAGGTCATGGCCAAGTACGTACGTGTCGAGATGATCGAGTTGCCGATGGAGCAGCTCTTCGACGACACCGGCGTGCCCGTCGAGCACTCCCGGGCAGCGCGGCACTGGTGGGCGGCTGGCCGCGCCGCGTGCGTCGCCGTCGCCCAGCGGGCGGCGTCCGCATCCGAGTCGGTCGTCGTGTCGGGCGCGCCGCCGGGGCCGGTGCGCGACAAGGCGACGATCGGGTTCGGTGACACGAACTTCCGCCGCCTCATCGGCGTCCCCGGCGACCAGTTGGCGGACGTGTTGGGCGCGTGGTGGCTCCGGGCGGCGCACGACGACAGCCACCTGCGACTCCAGGGGCCGCAGCCGATCGTCGGCGGGTGGGGGCTGCCGGGCTCGCTTCGTTGGAGGGCGCTGTCGCGCCGGCTGCCGATCGAGGTCCGCCTGACGCCGTACGCGGGGCGATGGAGCGTCCTCGAGCTCACGCCGCGGCGCCTGACACGCCCGAGCCGGCGGTACTTCCGCGTCGGTCACGACTCGCTCGACGCGTTCGTCGCCGGCCTCTCGTCGTTCCTCGCATCCGAGCACCTCGGCTGATCGGCCTGCTGCCGCGTTGGAGATGCGGGCGAGACGACGTTGATGGGACCTGCCGTCCGAGTGCCCGGGCTCGGCCGTCGGGCTCGATGGGCGCGCGTCCGCGGCGAGATGCTGGAATGTCGGCGGCTGTGAAGGGGGGCCCGTGACCACGACCGAACCCGAAGACGAAACCCTCGTGACACCCGAGATGTTGGAGCGTCAGGGGGTCTGGGGCTCGGTCCGCGTCTCTCCACCGGTGAGTGAATCCGACATCCGCAAATGGGCCATCGCGGTGTATTGGCCGGAGACGCCACCTCGGATCTACTGGGACGCCGACTACGCCGCGACCACGAGGTGGGGCGCGATCATCGCCCCGCCCGACTTCAACCCCTTCGCCTGGCCCATCGTCGAGGCCCGGGGGGAGCCCGCCGAACAGCAGCAGGCTGACGCGGGGGCGTACGAGCCGAGCCCCAAGAAGGGCCGCCGGGGGATGAACGGCGGCCAGGTCGACACCTACGGCGTGGCGATGCGCCCCGGCGATGTGATCACGTCCCGCACCCGCCTGCGGGACTGGGACGAGCGCGAGACCCGGCTGGGCCTCACGCTGTTCAGCTTCAGTGAGACCGAGTGGCGCAACCAGAACGCCGCCCTGGTGAAGGTCCGGGTCGGCACCGCGATCCGCTATTGAGTCGACGACGAGGATGGGACCGGCATGACCTACAACGTGTACTTCGAGGACGTGACCGTCGGCGACGAGTTGCCGACGTGGTCGCGCGCGACCGACTTCATGAACTGGAACCGCTATGCGGCGGTCAACGACGAATTCGTCTACATCCACATGGACGACGAGGCCGGCCGGGCCGCGCTCAACGAGCAAGGTGCGTTCGGGATGGGGAACCTGCGCTACGCCTACATCGTCAACGCCCTGCAGGCCTGGATCGGTGACGAAGCCACGATCCGCGAGGTCGGCTGCCAGCACCGGGCCATCAACCAGAAGAACGACGTGCTGACCGTGGTCGGCACGGTGACCGACAAGCGGACCGACAACGGCGAGCACTGCGTGTTCCTCGACATCGACGTGGTCAACCACAACGGCGAGCGGACCTGCCCCGGCACGGCAGTCGTGGTGGTCCCGAGCCGGGGCTGACCTCGCTCACACCGAGGAGGAAGCTGCTGCTCCCGCTTCGGTCTGCTGCTCACCTCGTGCGGACGAGCCCGAGTTGGCGGGACCTGGCCACGACTGCGCCGGCGCTGTCCCACAGCGTTCCCGACTCGATCATCCGGCCGCTGTCGACGTCGTCGCACTCGAAGCGTGCGAGCACCCAACCGGCGGCCGGACGGCGACGCACATGCACGGTCAACTCGATCGTCGGCACCCATCCGACCGCACCCATCCGCGTGCGCAACGCTGGCGGGAACGCGTCGGCGAACAACGGCAGCCACTGGGTCTGCGGGGGAGTGCCGTCGGTGAAGCGCACCCATCCCTCGACGACCGCGGCGGAGGAGCGGTCGGCGACGACGTGCTCGGGTCGGACGCGCACATCCAGCCGGGAGAGGATCGGGAGGTCGACACCCTGGCCCAGCTCACGGCGATCGACGCATTCGTCCGGTGAGGGGAGGTCGGGGGGCGTCGGGGCAAGGTCCGCGCTGCCGGTGGCATCTGGCGTCACCGTGGCGAGATCGCCGAGGACGGCGTGGACCACGAGCCGGGCCGTGCCGTCCTGGGTCATCGTCGCCGTGACATTGGTCGTCGTCCGACCGGCGCGCACCACGCGGGCCGTCACGTCAGCGTCGCAGTCGGCTGTTGCGGGGCGCAGGAAGTGCACCGTCAACGACAGCGGATCGGGATGGACGGCGACATCGAGCATCGCCCGCAGCGCCGGCAGGAGGGCATAACCCCCGTTGGGATTGGCGCCGATGTTCCACGCCGCGTCGAGCCGTGTCCGGTACTGCCCGTCACCGATCTCCCGCACCCACGTCTCCGCATCGACATCGCTCACTCCGCCACAGTGCCACGACCCGGTCCGCCCACCGCACGACGCCGTCGACAGCGCCGATGATCCCGCTCGCCCCGGCGCCGACAGCACGCTCTGCCGATCCCGCCGGACGCTGGTTCGGTCGAGGTGTCGGTGGCTGTGCCCCGTCACGGGCCGACCGCTCGACCGGCGGCAAGGCGGTCGGCGATCGCCTGGACGAGTGCATCCGGCGGCGCTGCGGCGTCTTCCAGCGCGGCGAGGAACACGTCGCCGGGGATCCGCCACACGGTGCTCGCGACGGTCGTCGACACCGTCGCTGTCCGGGGTACGCGGTCGACGAGACCGATCTCGCCGAACCAGTCGTCGGGCCCCATCGTGTTGATCGTGCGCCCGGCGATCGACACGTCGAACCGGCCCGCTCTCGCGATGAACAGGTCGTCGGGAGCGTCGCCCTCGCGGATCAGCACGGTCCCGGCGGCGACCGTCGCCTCGACGGTCGCCGCGGCGATGCGCTCGAGGGCCAATCGAGGCGCCCCGGCGAACAGCGCGAGCTGAGCGAGAACCGTCACCCGTGGCTGCAGCTCGACTCGCCGCAGTACCGAGTCCCGACCCAGCTGGACCAACGGACCCATCCCGAGAACCCCGGCCGCGAGCACGATCGCCCCCACCGCGACCAGCGCACCCTGGACGCCGACGACGGCCACCAGGATGGGCGCGAACACGGCGCCGGCCAGCTTCGTGCCGTTGCTGACGCCGTTGATCAAG
This sequence comes from uncultured Acidimicrobiales bacterium, assembly GCA_963794805.1. Taxonomy (GTDB): domain Bacteria; phylum Actinomycetota; class Acidimicrobiia; order Acidimicrobiales; family Ilumatobacteraceae; genus JAODBQ01. Next base: position 565,900 of record CAWCFL010000016.1, on the reverse strand, counting down.
CCGAACGATCTGCCCATCATCGACGTGTCCGCCACCCGCTGAACGGTGATGACGGAGATCACCTCGAACACCACCATCGCCGCACCAACCACCGCCAAGAGCACGCACGCGGCCCCGAGGTGACCGATCGCCGCGAGCGCGGCGGTCGGCACCGCCGTCGCGACGAGCGCACCGACGATCCAGCGGCCCGGTCGCGTCGCGCGAGCGCTCCGTCGAGCCAGCGGCGTCGCCAGCACGGCTCCGATGCCGATCGCCCCACCGAAGTAGCCGATGGTCGCAGGCGTGGCATGGAGCAGTTCCGTGGCAACCATCACGTGCAGCACCATCTCGGCGCCACGTACGAAGTACATGACGCCGATCAAGCCGACGAGCGGCCCGATTCGACCAGTGGCGGCGCTCGTGGACCGGTCGGGGCGTCGTCGCGCCGCCCGAACCGCCGGCACAGGTGGCACGGCGTGAGCGAACGCGGGTCCGGCCACGAGCGCTGCCGAGGCCAGGAACGTCAATCCGTTGAACGCGAACGCCCCGGGCACCGACCACGCGGCCAGGGCGACACCGATCAGCGGGCCGACGAACGTCATCACCTGTCTGATGCTGCTGAGGGTTGCGTTGGCTGCTGCGAGGCGCGACTCGCCGGCGACTTGCGGCAGGAGAACGGCGAGCGCGGGCCGCGTCGGCACTCCGACGATGTAAGAGACGAGGACGATGCCGAGCACTGCGATCGGGCCGGCGCCGAGCGCGACAACCACCGCGAGCACACCCATCGACAGCGCCCGGATGGTGTCCGCGGCGACGAGGAGTGGACCGAGCCGACGCCGGTCCACCAGCGAACCGGCGGGCACGCTCAGCACAGCGCGCGGACCGAGTCGGGCGACGACGGCGAGCGTCAGCAATGCCCCGACCGAGGTGCCGCTGGCGAGCGCCGTGATCAGCCCGACCCAGAACACGCCGTCCCCGGCACCGGACACCGCCTCCGCGACGTACAGCCGACGCAACGGGCGCTTCGCGTCGCTGCTCACCGAGACGAGTGTCCGCATCCGGGCCGTCAGCCGGGTCGCGTCGCCGTTGTCGGCCTGTGCCAGCCAGCCCGGTCAGCGCGCGGCACGGCGGTCACGCCGGCGAACCCTAGGGTCGGCGGGCGGCGGCTCCCAGCAACGGGTGGTCATGGCCGATCGACGAAGACGGCCGGATCGTCGACATCGCAGCTGCCAATGAGCGTCCCGCGGTCGTGTCGTGACGGCAGAACCGAGCGCTCAGAACAACGTCGGGTTGGGCGGTGGCCGGTCGTCGAGGAAGTCGGTGATCATCGGCGCGAGCACCGCGTCGGCGCTGGAGATCGAGATGTGTGATGTCGCAGGGAGGATGACGAGTCTGGCGGGAGGTGCCCGTGAACGTGACCACGTTCAGAACCGCCAGCGCGTGGAACCGGGCGTGTCCTCGGCGGTCCCGACGGCGGTCGCCGTCTGCGGGGTGACTTGGTAGATGTGCCACGGCGGCGGCCCCAGCGTCGGCGCGTTGAACGGCGCCGTGATGCCCGTCCCCGAATCGTCGGGCTGCGCCGGCCATCCGCTGTCGGCCCACAGGGCAGCGATCTCGGCCACGACCGTCGGGTCGGTCACCAGCCGCGCCTCACCTGCAACCATCACGTCGAAGCCCTTCGTGGCGACACTGATCGTGCAACGCGGATCGCGTGCGACGTTCCTCGCCTTGCGGGTGCGATCGCCCGTCTGGAACCAGGCGGAGCCGGCGTGCCACAGCGCACCGACGCTCGTCACGTGCGGGCTCCCGTCTGCGTTCAACGTCGTCAACCAGAACGTCGAGCGGTTCGGCGAACGTGGGTCGTCGTGGACCGACAGATCGGCGAGCTGTGCCGCAACGAGGGACCACTCGATCGCGGCCAGCCCGTCGGCCTTGCCAAGGTTCGTTGTCTCCATGCCGACTCAGACCGGTCGACCGACTGAACCTCATCGCGCCGGTGCCGTCCCGGTCGGCGCGTGTCGTCTCGGCCACCCGGCCCGCGTGCATCCGAGCGTGTTCAGGGGTCAGGTGTGGGCGTGGAACGACCCGTCAGCTCGCGCTGGTGTCGCCGAAGAGCAGGTCCTGGTACTCCTCGGTCCATGTGTAGGTGTCCGTGCCGGCGACGAGCTCGAAGTGCCAGACGAGGTCGAAGCTCTCACCCGGCCATTTCGCGGTCGGCCAAGCAGTCGCTTCTGCCGGATCGAGGAAGGACACCAGACCTGTCGCAGGTGTGCCGGGCTGGAAGATGTGGTCGTGCTCCCAGCAGACCAACACGGTGCCCTCGGTCTGGAGCACCAGCTGCATGGCAGCGGCCTCGTCACCGACCTGACAGCTCGCGTCGATCGTCAGCTGGAGGACCTCGGCGAGGGGGAGCACCGTCTGATATGGACGATGTTCACGGGTCAGGTCCTGATCGATCGGCGGTTGTGCGAGCGCGTTGCCCCATGCGGGATATGCGCCGGCGACGATCGTGCCCGGCTGGTGGAACCGACCCCCGAGCGCAGGCATCCTGCCGAACAGGACCGCCAGCGCACCTGCTCGTTCCCACCCGCGAGGGATGAGCGAATCCGTGGTCGGATCGAAGCTGTTGTTGCCCTGAGTGGTCCCGGGCGTTTCGTTCCCGGAGGCATCGGCGCCGTTGATCGGCTGTTGGTACTCCGCAAGGTCCTTCAGCGCCTTCGACATCTTGTCGAGCTCGTGCTTGTCGGGCTGCTTCTCACCGTGTCGGATGATGTAGATGGTCTGCGGCATCCGTGCCATTGAGACCTGCTCGGCCCGACTTGTCAATGAAATCGGTGGGCTCGCGGCCGCACCACGCACACGGCGTCGGACTTCGCGCCGCGTCGGACGACCGTGCCGGCTTGGACCTGTGCTCAGGACCGGCTGAAGCCTGGATATCCAGTCGCGGCCATGGTGGCGGTGTGGGCGATGTAGACGTCGAGCCCCGCCGAGTACGGCATGTAGGCGCGCGTCTTGCCCGGCACGTTGGCGCCGAGGTACCAGGAGGTGCACGACTCGTGCACCTGGATCGGGCCGGCCTGGCTGGTGACGTGATCGGCCCACTCTGCCTGAGCGTCGGCCGCCGCCTCCACGACGCACTGGCCCGACGAGCGCATCTCGTCCAGCAACGCGGTGATCCACTCCACGTGGTGCTCGATCGACGTGACCATGTTCGTCAGGACCGACGGTGATCCGGGACCGGTGACGGTGAACAGGTTCGGGAAGCCGGCGACGGCGACGCCGAGGTACGCCGTCGGCGCGGCGGCCCACTCGTCGCCGAGGCGGCGACCGTCACGACCGCGTACGTCGATCCGCGACAGTGCGCCGGTCATGGCGTCGAAGCCGGTGGCGTACACGATGGCGTCGAGCTCGAGGAGGGTGCCGTCGCCGAGCTCGATCCCGGTGGGCACGACCCGGGTGATCGGCCTGGTCCGCAGGTCGACGAGCGACACGTTGGGGCGGTTGAACGTCGGGAAGTAGCCCTGGTCGATGATCGTGCGCTTGCAGCCGAGCGGGTACTGCGGCACGAGTGCCTCCGCGGTCCGCGGATCCGACACGATGCGCTTGATGCCCTCGGCGTAGAGCCGCCGCGCGGCGTGGTTGGCGTCGATGTCCTTGCGTACGTCCGCCCACACGAAGGCGGCGACCACGCCGAGCTTGTCGACGCGCTGCAGCTGCTCGTCGACCGGTGTGTCGAGGATGTTCGGCATCTGCGCACCCTGGAACACCGCGCCGAACCGGGCCGAGCCGATGGGCGACGACCACTGGGCCTTGCGGATCTCCGGGTACTCGGCCTTGAGCGCCTCGAGCTCGCCCGGGCCGAGCACGCGGTTCGGCGACGGGATCGTGTACGCCGCGGACCGCTGCAGCACGTACAGCTGGTCGGCCTGTTCGGCGATGACCGGGATCGACTGCACGCCCGACGAGCCGGTGCCGACCACGGCGACGCGCTTGCCGGTGAAGTCGTAGCCGCCCTTCGGGAACCGGTTGGTGAACATGGTGTCGCCGGCGAAGTCGCGCAGGCCCTCGATGGCCGGCTCGATCGGCGCCGACAGGCAACCCGTCGCGGCGATCACGAACGACGATCGAACCGTCTCGCCGGTCGACAGATGCGTCGTCCACGTCGAGGTCGTCTCGTCGAAGACCATCGACTCGACCAGCGTGTCGAGCTGGACATGACGCCGCAGGTCGAGCCGGTCCGCGACGAAGTTGAGGTAGCGCTCGATCTCGGCCTGGGCCGGCATGAGCTCGGTCCAGTCCCACTCCTGCTCGACATCGGCGAACTTGGTGAACATGTACTCGCAGCTCTGGATGTCCACCCGAGCGCCGGGATAGCGGTTCCAGAACCACGTACCGCCGATGCCGTCGCCCTTCTCGTAGACCCGCATCGAGAACCCGTGCTGGCGCAACACGTGGATCGCGTACAGACCGGCGAACCCGGCGCCGACGACCACCACGTCGAAGTCGACCGGCTGCTCGCCGTCACCGACCGCTGCACACTGCTCCTCGAGCACCGTCATCGTTCACCCCTCAGAGCTCGAACCGCCTGCACGACGAAGCTAACCGACCCGATCTGCGCACCACGGAACGGGTACACGACGCGATACTCGGACGCGTGCCGGTGACCGAGGGTGACGGCGACGACGCGGCAGTGGTGCTTGCGTTCAATCACGCGATCAACCGTCGCGACGCGGCGCGTCTTGCCGAGCTGATGACGCCCGGCCACCGCTTCATCGATTCGGCGGGGCGAACCGTCGAGGGTCGCGGCGCATGCGTGGACGCGTGGTGTGACTTCTTCGCCAGCTTCCCCGACTCTCGCAACATCGTCGACGACGTCACCGACCAAGGCGACGGCACGGTGGTCGTCCGGGGCCGCTCCGTCTGCGACTTCGCTCCACTCGACGGGCCGGCGGAGTGGCGCGCCGAGGTCCTGGACGGTCGCATCGCCGTCTGGCAGGTCTGCGAGTCGCCACCAGGTGACCCCTGATCCGGCTGGAACGGACGGTGCTCCGCGGGTCGGGGCTGCGAGTTCGACGACGCACTCGGGTGCGACCGTGCTCCCGAGCGATCGGGGACACCACGGTCGTCGACGAGCGTGCGGTCGCTCATCGGCGTTGTGTGTTCGAGCTGTCGGGTTCGGCGGCTGCGGTCATCCGGAGCCAGAGGATGTTCATCGTGTCGATCAGGTCCTGCTCTTCGCGGCGCGTGTGCGATCGTCGGAAGAGCATGTAGAGCTGACTCTCGAACATCCAGAACCACGCCGACGCCGTCGTGGCCGCCGATGGCGGGCTGGGGAGGGCACGCCCGGCCGCTCGTTCCCGTTCGATGATCGCGGTGAGCGCCGCGACGTGGAGGTCGAGGCGTTGACGCCATTCCGTCTCGAACGCCGGTGACGTCATCGCCGTCTCGTGGAAGGTGCGCAGGATGTGTCGGTGGGTGCGCCAGTTCGCGCAGACGCGGTCGATCGCCTCGCGCATCGCCACCGCCATCGGCGCATCGACGTCGGCGAGTGGATCCATCGTGGTGGTCATCTCGTCGTAGGTCCGTTGGTGCAGCGCAGTGAGGACCTGCTCCTTCGAGGCGAAGTAGAAGTACAGCGCCGACCTGGACACGCCTGCGGCCTTGGCGATGTCGTCCATGGTCAACGCGGCGAACGATGCCTCGGCGAGCAACTGCTCGGTGGCATCGAGGATCTCCTGTTCGCGGCGCTCGCCCTTGCGCGGGCCGACGATGCGCCGTTGTGCTCGGCGTGACGCTGGCTCACCCACGTGGCCAACAGTACCAAGGTTCGACGTGGCGTCGACAAAAGTCGATGGAGCGTTGACAAATACTCGACGTCGCGTGCAATCTGTGAGGACCGAACCCACGAGCCCATCGAGCAAGGAGCCCGACGCCATGACCTCACCGTTCGTCCTTGTCACCACGCACCGCATCAACCCCGGGAACCTCGGGCCGTTCACGGCGCTGAACGAGGAGTACCTCGACTTCGTCGAGCACAACGAGCCGCAGATGCTGGCTCACGTGAGCTCGCTCAGCGCCGACGGCACCGTCGTCTCGCTCGTCCAGATCCACCCCGACGCGGCCTCCGCCGACCACCACCTCGAGGTCGCCGGGCCGCGCATCCTCGCCGCCGCCGACCTCATCCAGAACGTCGGCATCGATGTGTACGGCACCCCTGGTCCGCTCCTGCAAGCGGCGATCGCCTACAACGCCGCCTCCGGTGTCCCGGTGCGCGTCTTCGACGCCAGCCTCGGCGGATTCTCCAGGACCTGAACGAAGCGCGCTGTCGCCGTCGGCGAGCACGTCCTCGCATGGTCCGGGTCGACGTGCGTTTCGGACCACCGGTCGACAGTGCCCGCTCTCGTCGGACAAGATCGCACCGGTGCCGACCATCACGGAGGCATCTCCCGACGCCCACCGACGCGCTCGTTGGTGATCTCGCGAAGAACGAAGGAGCCTGAGATGTCGACCGACACGGAGGCCGCGTCCCAACCGGACGTGCAGAACGATCACCGTCTCGACCCGCGCGTCAAGCGAGCCCTGCGCAGCGTCCCGTCGCGCCGATTGAACGACATCGACAGCCGCGAGCGACTGGTCGAGATCTCCAACTCCGAGTCGGCTCTGGCAATGGCCGCCAAGCTCGAGAACCTCTACGCACGCTTCGACACCGCCGACGTGGCACCGTTCGACGGCCTGCGGATCGAGACCCGAGAGTTCGAGTCATCGCCGGACAGCAACACCGTCAAGGTCCAGTTCATCCGCCCCGACAGCGACGACGTCGTCCCCGGCGTCGTGTACCTCCATGGCGGAGGCATGCAGACGGGCTCGTGCTTCGACGCGCTGTACCGGATGTGGGGCCGCGTGCTGGCCCATCAGGGCCTGGCGGTGGCGATGATCGACTTCCGCAACTGCCTCACACCGTCGTCGGCGCCCGAGATCGAGCCGTTCCCGGCCGGCCTGGACGACTGCGTGGCCGGGGTGCGCTGGACGGTCGAACACGCCGGCGAGCTCGGCATCGACCCGGCTCGTGTCGTCGTCGCCGGTGAGAGCGGAGGCGGCAACCTGACGCTGGCGACCGGCATGCGGCTGCTGCGCGACGGTGACATGGGGCTCGTGCGTGGTCTGTACGCCCTGTGCCCGTACATCGCCGGACACTGGCCGCAGGAGCGGTTCCCGTCATCGATCGAGAACGAAGGCATCCTCCTCAACCTGCACCACAATCGCGGCGCGGTCGCCTACGGCATCGAACAGCTCGACGCCGGAAATCCTTTGGCGTGGCCGTCGTTCGCCACCGACACCGACGTGCACGGCCTGGCGCCCACGTTCATCAGCGTCAACGAAGCGGACCCACTGCGCGACGAGGGCATCGAGTTCTACCGGCTGCTCCTGAGCGCCGGGGTCAGCGCGCAGTGCCGCGTCGTGATGGGCACGTCGCACGGCATGGACGTGTTCGTCGCGGTGCTTCCCGACGTCGCCGCCCAGACTGCGGCCAGCATCGCCCTGTTCGCCCGCACCTGACCGCGCCGCCGTCGGCATCAACGGGGGCCACCGCGACCAGGCGATGCCGAGGTGCGTGCTCGGCTCAGCGACGGCTGAGATCGGACCGCTCCGCCCGGTTCCCGAGCCGCCGGTCCGGGGCATCCTCGGCCTCCCAGCGCAGCAGGTCGCCGGGCTGGCAGTCGAGCACCTCGCAGAGCGCGGCGAGCGTCGCGAAGCGCACCGCCTTGGCCCGGCCGTTCTTGAGCACCGCCAGGTTGGCGGGGGTGATCCCGACGCGCTCGGCGAGCTCGCCGACGGACATCTTCCGTCGGGCGAGCATCACGTCGATGTCGACCGCGATCGGCATCAGATCACCTCGTTCAGCTCGGCTCGCAGCTGCGTGGCCTCGACGTCGCGCGCGACGGCCTGGGCGAGCAGCATCCGCAGCACGAGCACGATGAGCGCGACCCCGAGGATGCCCACGCTGATGCCACCCATGATCAGCGTGACGCCCGGGTCGTCGCGCTGGCCCGGTGCATTGACGAGGGTGACCGCGAACCACACGAGGGCGGCCGCCACGATCGCGCCGATCATGACGTCGACGTAGCGGAAGGCGGCGTCGGAGAACACCGTCCCGCGCCGGACCATGGTGACCAGCCGCCACACGCAGACGAGGGCGACCTGCACCGACACCATGCCCACGATCGTGATCAGGCGCAGCGGGGTCAGCGGCAACGACCCGTCCTCCGGGTCGCTCCCGCTGGCCAGTGCCCACACCATCCCTGCCTGGACGAGCACCGTGCCGGCGATCAGCACCGCCAGCACGGCGCGCAGCGCGTGCACCGTCACCTTCCCCACGATTCACCCTTCGATCGAGGCACGACGGAAATCTATCGAGAGTCGATAGATCTCGCAAGATCGCGGTCCGGCGGGGCCGTTGACGCGCCGGACGCGGCCGCTCCTCTACGCTGCCGCTCGGGCGGACCGCACCGACGCGCCACCGTGCCACGAGGAGACCTGCCATGGCTGACGAGACCGAGCCCACGACCAGCGCCGACGCATCCGCCGACGACACGACCGACGTCGCCGCTGCGGTCGTCACCGACGGCGCCTCGGCGCTGGTCGTCGCCGATTTCTCGGACATCGACGCGGCGTGGGAGGCGTATGACGAGCTCGACCGAGCGGTCGACGTCGCCAGCCTGCAGATCGATGGCGTGCTCGTCCTCAAGAAGGGCGGCGACGGCACCGTCGAGGTGCAGAAGCTCACCGATCACAGCGCGCGCCGCGGCCTGACATGGGGCATCGTGGGGGGTGTGGTGCTCGGCGTGTTGTTCCCGCCTTCGATCATCGGCAGCGCCGCGGTGCTCGGTGCTGCCGGCGCGGGCGTCGGGGGTCTTCAGAAGCGCCATCACCGCAAGGAGCTCGCCGAGGAGCTCACCGACGCCATCGACCCCGGGCACTCCGGGCTCGTGCTGCTGGTGTCCGACCCTGCCGCAGTCGAGCTGCAGCAGGCGCTGGCCAAGGCCGACCACGTCGTCCAGAAGGCCGTCGACAAGGCTGCCGCCGAGGAGATCAAGGCCGAAGCCCACGCAGCCCAGGCAACGGCGGACGACCCGGCCAAGAGCTGACGAGCTGGTGGAGGCGGCCGGCCGGCTGATCATGCTGTGCGGCCTCGCGGGCGCCGGCAAGACCACGCTGGCGAAGCAGCTCGAGGCGGATGGCGCGATGCGCATGTGCCCGGACGAGTGGCTCGTGGCCCTCGGCTTCGACATCTATGACAAGGACGGGCGTCCCGACGCCGATGAGCTCTCCCTGTTCGACGGCCCCTCCGGCGCCGATGAGCGCCTGACCGCGTCGTGACGTGAGACCGGGAGATGCGTCACCAGGCCCGCCGGTCGGTCGTCATGGCTGGGGCTGTCCGCTCGGTTCGGGAGGAGCCGCGTATGTCGGTCGCAGGTGAGTTCGTCACGGAGACGTTCGATTTCGACGGTGGCCGCCAGCTCACCGCGTACGTTCCTTCCGGTTCGCCGGAAGCGGTCGTGTACGCCGGTGACGGGCAGGGGATCGCTCGATGGGGGATGCGCCTCGCGGGTCGTGACGTGCCGCCCACCGTCGTGGTCGGTGTACACGGCCTCGCAGACGAGACGCTGCGCCTCCACGAGTACTCGCCGACCTTTGATCCGGAGCGGTTCGCTGCGCACGAGGCGTTCTTCGCCGTCGACGTTCGCCGATGGGTGCAGACGAGCCTCGGCGTCGACCTTCCCGTCGAGCGCACGGCGGTGTGTGGTGCGTCGGCCGGTGGCGAGCTCGCCCTGGCGCTCGGGCTGCGCCATCCCGACGTCTACGGGGCGATCTTCTGCGCCTCACCAGGCGGGGGCTACACCCCGCCGCCGGTCATGCCGACGCTCCTTCCTCGTGCCTACTTCGTGGCCGGAACGCTGGAGCCGTTCTTCCGCGACAATGCCAGGCGATGGGCGGCGGCGTTGGCTGACGCTGGTGCAGATGTCGTGATGACCGAGCGGGTCGGCGCGCACGGCGACGCCTTCTGGCACGAGGAGTTCCCCCTGATGGTGGCCTGGGCGTTCCCGCACTGACGAGCGTCTGCTGACGTCACCCTGCGAGGAGTTCGATCCGCGGGTTGTACATCATCTCCATGCGAACGCCGCGCCAGTCGATGGTGGACGACCGTCTGCACTCGCGGACGCGTAGACGCCCGCCGTTCGACGAGCTCGCCCGTTCCGAGGCGAGCCACACAACTGAGGAGGTCTCATGATCGAGGGGCAATACCAGGGTTTCGACGTCGCCGTCGACGAGCGCGGCGTCGCGCTGATCACGCTGCGCCAGCCGGAGCGGCTCAACGCGATGTCGTTCGGCACGCGTCGCGACCTCGTCGAGGTGTTCGGACTGGCGCAGCTCGACGACGCGGTCCGGGTGGTCGTGCTCACCGCGACCGGACGGGGCTTCTGCGCCGGGATGTACCTGCAACCGCGTGGGCAGGGCGCCGAGTCGCCCACGCTGGTGCCCGATCGTCCGACCGGCGCCTACGTGGCCATCAACCTGGTGTCCCAGCTGCACCAGTACAGCCAGGACCTGACCCGCGCCATCCGCCGGCTCGACAAGCTCACCATCGCCGCGGTCAACGGCTACGCGGTCCAGATCGGGCTGTCGATGGCGTTGGCGTGCGACTACGTGGTCGCGGCCCGCTCGGCGACGTTCGGGAGCGCGACGCTGCGCATGGGCTACCAGCCAGACGAAGGCGGCCACTGGTTGCTCGTGGAGCACCTCGGCGTGAAGCGCGCGCTCGACTTCATGATGCGCAAGCGGATGGTCAAGGGCGAGGAGGCCGAGCGCATCGGCCTGGCGACCGAGGTCGTCGACGACGACGACCTGCTGCCCCGCGCGATGGCTCTGGCGGGCGAGCTCGCCGGCGGGCCGCAGGTCGCCATGCGACTGCTCAAGCGAGCGACGTACAAGGCGGCCCGCCAGACCTTCGACGAGGCCGGCGACGACATCGCGGTGCGCACTGCGCTCAGCGACTTCCACCCCGACGCCCGCGAGGGTGGCCCGGCGTGGCTGCGCCACGAGGCGCCGACCTTCAACGCGTGGCTCGACGACCCCCAGGACGACCACTGACCGCAGCGGGGACCGGCCGATCCCGCCTCGTCGCCGGCGGTCTCGGCGATGACGGGATCGCACAGCGCAGGTCGAGCGGGATCGCCCGGCCACGGTACGGTCGCCGGCATGGGAGCGCTCGATGGACGCGTCGCCGTGGTCACCGGAGCCAGCCGCGGCATCGGAGCAGAGATCGCCCGCCGGTTCGCCGCCGAGGGCGCGCGGGTCGCCGTCTCGGCACGGACGACCGAGCCGGGCCAGAGCCTGTTCGAGGGAACGATCCACGAGACCGTCCAGTCGATCGTCGACGCCGGCGGCGCGGCGGTGGCGGTCGCGGCCAACCTGGCTCGGCCCGAAGACCGCGCCCGGCTGATCGCCGAGACCGAGCGGGAGCTGGGCCCGGTCGACGTTCTCGTCAACAACGGCGCGGTCACATGGTTCGAGCCGGTCGAGACGTTCGCCGAGAACCACTTCCGGATGATGTTCGAGGTGCAGGTGCGGGCCCCGTTCGAGCTGTCGCAGCTCGTGCTGCCGGGCATGCGCCAACGCCGCTGGGGGGCCATCCTCAACATCTCCTCGAAGGGCGCCATCCACCCGGGCGGGCCGCCGTACGGCGCGGCGACCGGCGGCGCCGTCTATGGGATGGTCAAGGCGGCGCTCGAGAGGTTCACGACCGGGCTGGCCGCCGAGGTCCACGCCGACAACGTGCGCGTCAACGTTCTGTCGCCGACCTCGATCGTGCCGACGCCCGGAGTCGTCCACCACCAGCTGTTGACGCCCGAGCGCGAGCACCTCGCCGAACCCGTCGCGGTGATGGCCGCGGCGGCGCTGGCGTTGGTCACCGATCCGCCTGGTCTGACCGGTCGGATCGCCTACAGCCAGCAGCTGCTGTGGGAGCTCGGGCTGGGTCCCCAGCCGCTCGACGAGCTGCTGGTCGCCGAGCATCCCCGGATCAGCGGTCCACGCCTCGAGCAGTGACGGGGTTCGAGGCTGTCCGCACCGACCTGAGCCGGCTGGACGGATCGCCCGCAGTCACCCGGTGAGCGTCGGCAGGCGGTAGGCGCGGGCCGCAGTGTCGTGGAAGAGGTCGCGCTTGTCGTCGGCACTGCAGTCGGAGGTCAACAGCTTGAACGCGTTCCACAGCTCGACGTAGCCGTAGCACGCCTTGTCGACGGGGAAGTTGGACTCGAACAGGCAGCGCGACGGACCGAAGGCCTCGATGGCGTAGAGGATCTCGTCGCGCCAGGCTGCGGCGATCTCCTCCGATGACGCCTGCTCGTCGCGACGGTCCCACTTGTCGCCGGTCAGCGGACGGATCAGCGCACCGACCTTCAGCACCGCGTTCGGGCAGGCAGCAACTGCGTTCAGGCCGGTGCGCCACTGGGCGCGCACCTCGTCGGCGCGGCCCCGATACGGGCCGCCGGCGAGCGGGATGCCGAGGTGGTTGACCACGATCCGCACGTCGGGGCACGCCTGCGCCAGCTCGGCGAGCTCGCCGAGCTGGGTGTGGTACGCCATCGCGTCGTACGTGAAGCCGAGCCGTCCGAGCGTGCGCACCCCCTCGCGGAACCCTTCCTCGCCGAGGATCCCGGCGCGCGCCGCGTTGTTCCCCATCGGCGTCTCGTCCCACGCCGTGTTGTGGCGCACGCCGACGAACCGGCCGCCCCCGGCGTCGGCGAGCGCCTCGATGACGGGCTGGACCGCGGCTGCGAGCGTCAGGTCGGCGTGGCCGACGATGCCGGCGATCGGCGGACCGTCCCCGCGCTGATCCGCCTCGGTGGCCACCGCCGCGACCCACGCGACCTCACCGACGGGGCGCAGCTCCTCCGGCCCGTCGGTGCGGTACTGCGAGTGGCACTCGACGAACACGGTCTGCACCACCCGGTGACCGCTGCCGGTGTCGGCCCGCAGATCGTCGATCGCGTACGGCGCCGCCGTACCCCGGGCCAGCCACAGGTGGTGGTGGGCATCGAGGATCGGGAGCTCCGGATCGAGGACCGCCTCACTCATCGGGCCGACCGTACCCCCGACACCACCGGCTCCTCGGGCCCGGTCAGCGGGTGAACGTGAGGTGGGTGACGCCGCTCGGCGTGGAGACGACCTCGATGTCGTACTGCTGGTCCAACCCCTCCAGTCCGTCCCACAGGCGAACCCCGCGGCCGAGCAGGATCGGCACCTGCACGACGTGCAGGTGGTCGACGAGACCGGCGGCGAGGAACGCGCGCACGATGGTCGGTCCCCCGCCGATGCGGACGTCCTGACCGGCGGCCGCGTCCCGCGCCACCTCGAGGGCATCCGCCGGGGCGGCGGCCAGGAAGTGGAACGTCGTCCCACCCTCCATCTCCAGCGACGGGTGCTCGCGGTGGGTCAGGACGTACGTCGGCGTGTGGAACGGCGGGTCGTCGCCCCACCACCCGCGCCACTCCGGGTCGTCCTGCCAGCCTGGGGGGCCGAACTTGTTCGCGCCCATGATCTCCGCACCGATCCCGGGTCCGTGTCGCTCGGCCATCGCGTCGTCGACACCCTCGCTCCCGCCCGACTCGCCGAGGACCTCACGGCGGGCGAAACGAGTGGCGAACATCCACTGGTGGAGCCGCTGCCCGGCATGGCCGAACGGCGCCTCGAGGGTCTGTCCCTCGCCGGTGGCGAACCCGTCGAGCGAGATCGAGAAGTTGTGGATGCGGACGCGTGACACGTGGTCTCCTTCGGGTGGTTGGTGGTCGTTCAGGCTGGTCGACCTGTGCTGCGGCGAGATCTCATCGCCGTGGGAGTCAGGCGACCTCGAGATGGTGAGCGAGCTTCTGCATCGTCTGCAGACCGAGCTCGACGGCGCCGAAGCCGATCGCGGCACGTCGCTGCTCGACGGTCGGGTGGAGCTGGCGCAGCGTCAACACGGTCTTTCCGTCTGCTTGTGCATCGAGGACGATCGTCACCCGGAAGCGCGCCGGGTCATCGTCGACGTCGGATCCGTGGTCCAGCACCAACCTCTCGGCGGGAACGACGTCGAGGTAGTCGAAGCGGTTCGTGTACACGGTGCCGTCTCCGGAGACCATGTCGAAGCACGCTCGACCTCCCGGGCGGACGTCCATCTCCCGGACGGTGCAGGTGAACCCGTCGGGACCGAACCATTGGCAGAAGGCATCGGCGTCGGTCCACGCAGCGAACACCGCGTCGCGTGTGGCGTCGAGAACCCGAACGAGGACGATCTCGCGATCGAGGGCCCACGTCGTCGGATCGTTGATGTCCGGGGTGCTGTTCATGGCCGCTCCGACGTCGTTGCTGCGGTCCGGTCGGATGTGCGCCGCAAGTGCGCATCGAGCCGGTCGAGTCGCTGCTCCCACGCAGCTCGTGTGTGGTCGGCCCATGCGGCGATCTCGACCAGAGGCTCCGGCCGCAGGCGGCATGGCCGCCGTTGTCCATCCCGGCCGCGGCTGATCAGACCCGCCCGCTCGAGGACCTTCAGATGGCGGGAGATGGCCGGGAGGCTGATCGGGAACGGCTCGGCCAACTCGAGGACGGTTGCCTCGCCGTCGGCCAGCCGACGCACGATCGAGCGCCGCGTCGGGTCCGACAAGGCGGCGAAGACGACGTCGAACCGGTCGGGCGCCATCACGGTCATCGTCGCCGCCGGCGCAGGTACTTCACAGGGTCGTTATTTAACAGAGTGGCTACATACGAGTCAAGGGTTCGCCGGATCGCCAGCCCGCCGAGGTCGTCCGGTGGGAAGGGTTGCACAGCTGTCACGATGCGTCATGGTCACTGACCTGGGCAAGCTCCTCGAAGTCGACGGTGTGCTGTTGGAATCGGCGAGAGGACCGGTCCCGAACGTGGCGGAGCTGGTCGCCGGCCAAGCCATCATCGGCAGCTGGTGGAGCCATCCGGCACGTCACGAGATCTTCGCGGCGATCAACCAGCTCGCCGATTCTGCGGACGTGGCTCGCCTCCGACTGGTGAACCGTAAGATCACGCTCGTACACCGACGCCTCTGGGCAGCGCTGCTGCGCGTCGCCGACAGGTTCGACGATCGCGCGCTCCTCGTCGTCCTCCAAGAGCACACACCGACCGGGGCACATCGTGCGACGTTCGTTCCCCTGAACGAATGGGTCTCCGGTGATGTCCTCGACACCGCGGCACGATTGAGCGAGGCCGAGGCGCTCGGAATGCTCCCGCCGGTCGTGCGCGGTCAGTTCAGCGTCCGATGACCACGCCGCGCCCACGGCCGCCCGAGGTCACGAGATCTTGACGGAGACGCTCATCGTCTTCGCACCAGGGGTGCCGGAGACCTCGAGCGTCACCCCGGTCCACTTGCCGTCCGGGAGGTTGAGCGGAGGCTTCGTGGTCTTGCCGATCGTCCTGTTGGCACCGTTCGGGTAGAGATCGCCGCTGTCACCGCGGTTCCCCTGGCCAAAGACCTTGGCGAGGTCCCGACGGCCATCCGCCTGGAGGAGCTCGATGGCCAGGCGGTCCTCCTTGTTCACGTCCGCGATGCGCTCGTCGACGACGTAGACGGCAATCCCTTCGTCGGGGAGGAACGCGTCCTGCTCCTGGCGACGCCGATACTCGACCACGATGTACTGGCTCTCGGACATTCGAGCCGGGTTGGTGATGTAGACGATCGTGCCGCCCTCGGCCGCCGGCTTCAAGACGATGCTCCGCGTCGTCGTCGCGGTGACGAGCTTCGGTGAGATCCAGCCGTGGAACATCCGCAGCATGCCGTTCGGATAGACCGGTGTCAGTCCGTTGTTCCCCCACGAGCCGGCGGCCATCAGGCAGTAGTTCCCGAGCCCGTTCGACACCATCTGGGCCACTTGTCCCGTGTCGTAGTAATCGGCCCAGCGTGCAGCGAGATGGCCCCACTCGTGCGCACAGACTCCCATGTTGCAATCCTCGGGGACGGTCAGATATGTCTCGACCTTCAGGTTCGGAGCGACCTCGATCCCGCCCGGCACCGTCCACTTGTGACTCCAGACGTCGTCCTTCGATCGAGTCTGTTCAGCTCCTCGACCTGCATGCACGACGAAGAGCGCGGTGACCCGACTCTCACCGAGCACGTCGTAGGGAGTGAAATCCACGCCCGTGTCGAGCGCGGCATGCACGGCGTCGCTCACCATGCCAGGCGCGTTCCGTGGGTACGCCTCCGACATGCCCGAGCTCGAGTTCGTGTAGTACGAGGACGGATGTGGCAGCCTGAGCCAGCCGAACACCTTGCCTTGCACATCGATGCCTTTGGTGGACGTGTATCCGCTGACCTCGCGGTAGTACTCGCGCATGCTGCCCGTGGGAAACGTTCCGCCACGGCTGAACAGCATCTGTTCGAAGAACCCCGACGTGCGGTTGGGCAGGTGGGGGCGGTCAGGGAAGTCGACGAGCAGCACCAGGGTCTGCACGGCGCCCTTCAGCGCCACATCGGGTCGAGCGATGAGCTGCTTGTCCGACGCTGGGCCGGGAGTCACCGCGCCGTCGTCGAGGCCGATGACGTTCCCCGCCCTGCGGCCGGATCGCCAGACGGCGTAGTACTCGTCGAACTGCATCCGGCGAGGAAGTCGATTCGTCTGCGTGAGCTCCACGTACTCGGCGTACAACTCCGCCAGTGCGTCGGGGGCGAGAGGAACGTGACACAGCCCCGTGCAGCGATGGCCCGGTCTCATCGGCTGAACCAGGTACTGCATGAGATCTCTCCCTCTCCAGGATTCGTGACATCGAGTTGCCCGACTGTGGGCCGGGGCCGCACGAACAGAGAGTTCGGGTGGAGCGTTGCGAATACACGAGTCCGACGCGCGTTTCTGCCACACCTCGCTCGTTCGACGTCGATTCGATGGCCATGTGCACAAGGTTCCCGACCGGGACGAACCGCGCTCGATGACCTCGGCCGACGACGAGGCCTCCGTCCCGCGTCTCCTATGGTGCGGCCTCTGACCGATTTGTGGGGGAGTCGCCGTGACCGTTCTGGACCGTTTCCGCCTCGACGACAAGGTCGCCATCGTCACCGGGGCGTCGTCCGGGCTCGGGGCCGGCTTCGCCGAGGCCCTCGCCGAAGCCGGCGCCGATGTGGTCCTCGCCGCCCGGCGCGTCGACCGACTCACCGCGGTGGCCGCCGACGTCGAGGCGCTGGGGCGACGGGTGCTGGTCCACGCGACGGACGTCATCGACCCGGAGCAGTGCACCGCGCTGGTCCAAGCGACCCTCGACGCCTTCGGGCGGGTGGACATCCTCGTCAACAACGCCGGCGTCTCGACCGCCGCCCCGGCGACGCGCGAGGACCCCGACGAGTTCCGCCGCGTCGTGGACGTCAACCTGAACGGCGCCTATTGGATGGCGCAAGCATGCGGTCGCGTCATGCAACCAGGCAGCACCATCATCAACATCGGCAGCGTGCTCGGCTTCACCACCGACCGCGGACTCCCACAGGCGGCGTACTGCTCCACGAAGGCAGCGATCCTCGGACTGACCCGGGAGCTCGCCCAGCAGTGGGGCGGTCGCAAGGGGATCCGCGTCAACAACCTCGCACCCGGCTACTTCCCGTCCGAGATGACGGATCAGCTGCCGGCCGAGTACCTCGCCGAGATGATGCAACGGCGCGTCCCGATGCAACGCACCGGCACCATCGACGAGCTCACCCCCGCGCTCGTGTTCCTCGCCAGCGACGCCAGCAGCTACATCAACGGCGCCACCCTCGCCGTCGACGGCGGGCTCCTCACGGGCTGAGCAGCCGATGCGGCACCGTTCCGGCGCCGATTCGGTGTGCGCCACGACACGGCGCGCCACGGTGACGGGTGAGCGTCGGGCGAACCGTACGGTGAGGGGACATGGCCATCAACACGGACTCGTTCAACGCCTGGTGGAAGACGCTCAGCGGGAAACAACGCAACGACGCCAAGGTCGCGGTCCGGCACACCGAACGGGCACTCCCGGAGTGGATCGTCCACGACCTGAAGCGGGACGTCACCTACGTGCACCTGGCCGAATGGGTCGGCGATCCCGATTCGGCCGAGTGGAGGCCGAGTAGCGCGTTGCGCACACTCATCTCCACCGCCGACGACTGAGACGCCATCTCGGCGCTCCACCCCACCAGATGTGGTCGTGCACGACGCCACGCAGGTTGCCGGCGGAAGGCTTGTCCGTTGTCACGAATGTTGCACCTGCGGACACCGGTCGGCCATCTGTACGCTCGATGGATGGCCCCCAGTTCGCCGGCGCGCCGGCCACGCGAGCCTCGGGCGGTCGTTCGCGGGCGCAACGTTCACGTCAACGTGCTCCTGTTGGCGAACCGCAACATCGCCGAGATCGAGGAGATCTGCCGTGAAGTCGGCCTCACGCACGCCCAGTACGTGGCGTTGTTCGTGCTGTGCCTCTCGGATGAGGGTGGTCACGGGCTTCCCATCGGCGCAGTCGCCGACGGCCTGCTGACCCGCGCGTCAGACACGACGAGGCTGGTCGATCGGCTGGAGCGTTCGGGACTCGCCGAGCGGGTGCCGAACCCGAACGACCGGCGCGGGGTCCTGGTCCGTGTGACCGAGAAGGGTCGGGCGCTGTTCGAGCAGGTGACGCCGGCGATCCAGGCGATGCACCGCCGGCAGTGGCGCCATCTCAGCACGGCGGAGCTCGCGCAGTTCGAGGTGTTGCTGCTGAAGGCGCTGTGGGGCAGCGACCTCGGAGCGTCGCAGCTCGGGAAGTGATCAGCACGGGAGACCGTGCGGCGCTCCTCCTGAGGACGTGATGCCGACAGATACTCGTTGCAACAGCTACCGTGATGACGTACTCTTCGCGGATGCAATCCGTGATGGAGCTCGCCTACCTCGGCATCGAGATCCCTGATCCGTCGTCGTTGACCACGTTCTTCGGCGGGGTGATCGGCCTGCTCGAGGCCGAGTCGTCGGACGGGGTCGTCGCCTGGCGCGACGACGACAGGGTGCACCGCGTGATCGTGCAGCCGGGCCCGTCGAACGACGCCCGCTTCGTCGGCTTCGAGGCGGTCGACGAAGCAGCCCTGGACTCGATCGCGCAGCGGTTGGTGGCCGCCGGGTTCGAGCTCGACGAGGGCAGCGAGGCTGACCTCCTCGCCCGGCGTGTCCGGCGGCTGCTGCGCACGACCAGCCCGTGGGGGGTCGACGTCGAGCTGGTGGTCGGTCTCCAGGCCGCCGCCACGCCGTTCGAGTCGGCATTGGTGCCCGGCGGGTTCCTCACGTCCGGCGTCGGCTTCGGCCATGTGGTCTTCGCGACCGGGGCGTTCGACGAGGCGCACCGGTTCCTCGTCGACGGGTTGGGCCTCGCCCAGTCCGACTGGCTGTCGATGGAGCTCGCGCCGGACATCACGCTCGAGGTGCGCTTCTACCACTGCAACGCGCGGCACCACTCGATCGCGCTGGCGCGTGCACCGTTCGTGCCTGACCCAGCAACTGCACCACGTGATGTTCGAGACGAACCGGCGCGACGACGTCGGCGCGGCGTTCGATCGCGCCTGGGCGTCCGGACTGCCGATCCCGAACGGTCTCGGTCGTCACGACAACGACGGCATGTTCAGCTTCTACGTGACCAGCCCCGCCGGCTTCCAGGTGGAGGTCGGCCACGGCGCCCGAGTGGTCACTGCGGACTGGGACGACAACCGCGCCTACGACCGCATCAGTGCCTGGGGCCACCAGCCGCTGCGCCAGGCGTGACGGTGGCCACGGCGCGCGAACCCCGGCTCGACGCCGACGTGATGGTCGTCGGGGCCGGCCCGGTCGGCCTGACCCTGGCGATCCTCCTCGCCCAGCTCGGCCGCTCAGTGCTGGTGGTCGAACAGCGGCCGGAGCCGTATCCGTTGCCGCGCGCCGTGCACTTCGACCACGAGGTCGGGCGGATCCTGCAGTCGTGCGGTCTCGGCGGCGACCTGCGCGACATCATCGAGCCGGCCGAGGTCTACGAGTGGCGCAACGCCGCCGGCACCACCCTCCTGCGCTTCGGTCGCATCGGTGACGGCGCATCGGGCTGGCCGGACTCGTCGATGTTCAACCAGCCGGCGCTCGAGGCCCTGTTGGTCGCCCGGGTCGACGCGCTGCCCGGCGTCGACGGTTCGCCGTGGTGTCCAGGTGGCCGATCTCGCCCGATCGGCTGATCACGTCGTCGTGCACGCCGCCGACGGCGCGACGTTCCAGGCCGCGTACGTCGTCGGCTGCGACGGGGCGAACAGCACCGTACGCCGCGCGACCGGCTTGCCGGTGTGCGACCTCGGGTTCTTCTACGACTGGCTGATCGTCGACGTCGTCCTCGACGAGCCCCGCGTGTTCGATCCGATCAATGTGCAGGTCTGCGATCCGGCGCGGCCGACCACCGCCGTCTCTGGCGGCCCCGGACGGCGGCGCTGGGAGTTCATGCGCCTGCCCCACGAATCGCGCGACGAGCTCGACGACGAGGCCCGCGCCTGGCAGCTGCTCGCGCCGTGGGACGTCCACCCCGGCAACGCCCGGCTCGAGCGCCACGCCGTCTACACGTTCAACGCCCGATACGCACGAGCGCTGGCGGCAGCGATCGGGTGCTGCTCGCCGGCGACGCCGCGCACCTGATGCCGCCGTTCGCCGGGCAGGGTATGTGCTCGGGGCTGCGCGACGTGGCGAACCTCGCCTGGAAGCTCGACCTCGTGCTCGGCGGCGGCGTCCGACGGGTTGCTCGACACCTACGAGCAGGAGCGGCTGCCACACGCCCGCGGTGCGATCGAGCTCTCGATGGCGCTCGGCAAGGTGATCTGCGTGCCGGATCCGGCCGAGGCGGCCGCTCGTGACGACGCCATGTCCTCGGCGGTCGGCCCCGGGTTGGCCGAGGTGCCGCCGCTCCCCGGCATCGACGTCGGTCTGATCCACGCCGGCGATCCCCACGCCGGGCGCCTGTTCGTCCAGGGCACCGCCGGCGACGCCCCGTTCGACGACGTCCACGGAGCCGGCTGGCGACTCGTCGGCCGCGGACGGGAGGCGCTCGAGCCCGATGTCGTGCAGTGGTTCGCGTCGATCGGCGGGCACGTCGTCGTGCTCGACGGCGAGCCGACCTACCGCCGCTGGTTCGACGACCACGACGTGCGACTGGGCGCTGCAGCGCCCCGACTTCCACCTCTACGGGACCGCCGCGCACCGCCGAGGACGCGTCCGCGCTGCTCGGCGGCCTGCGCCACCACCTCGCCACCATCCCCAGCACCGAAGGAGCACGTGCCACATGAGAGTCGCCAACAGCAACGGGCGGGCGGTCCTCGTGATCGGCGACCAGATCGCCGACATCGCCGAGCAGTCCGGTGGTCGCTTCGGCCCCGACCCGATGAGCCTCTACGCCGACTGGGCTGCGTTCGTCGCGTTCGCCGGCGGCGTCACCGCCGGCACGGCCGCGCTCGTCGAGGCCGATCTCGGCTGCCCGGTGCCGTCGCCGCGTCAGGTGTTCGCCATCGGCCTCAACTACCGCAGCCACGCCGAGGAGTCGGGCATGGCCGTGCCCGCCGTCCCGGCGACGTTCACCAAGTTCCCCGCCTCGCTCGGTGGCCCGTTCGACGACATCGAGATCGTCGGCGGAGCCGTCGACTGGGAGGTCGAGCTCGTCGCCGTCGTCGGCGCGCGCGCCGACCGAGTCGGCGCAGGCCGACGCGTGGGCGCACATCGCCGGGTTGACGGTCGGGCAGGACATCAGCGACCGCCAGCTGCAGTTCGCCGCCGGCGGGCAGTTCTCCCTCGGCAAGTCACGACGCGGCTACGGGCCGATGGGCCCGTGGATCGTCACGCCCGACGAGCTCGCCGATCCGGACGACCTGGGCCTCGGCTGCTCGGTCGACGGCGAGGTGGTGCAGGACGCCCGCACCAGCGATCTGATCTTCGGCGTCGCCGCAGCTGATCGCCGAGCTGTCCGCGGTGCTGCCGCTGCTGCCCGGCGACGTGATCTTCACCGGCACCCCGGCCGGCGTCGGCGCCACCCGGCAAGCCGCCGCGGTTCCTCGCGCCCGGCCAGGTCGCTGGAGACGTGGATCGAGGGCATCGGCACCATCCGCAACCGCTGCGTCGGCGCCGGCGTCACGATGACCGACCACGTGCACGTCGACCTCCACGCCCACTTCCTCCCCGACGCGTACCGCGATGCGGCGACCGCCGCCGGTCACGCCCAGCCGGACGGCATGCCGGCGCTGCCGGCCTGGAGCGCCACCGAGCACGTCGCCGTCATGGACCGTCTCGGCATCGCCACATCGCTGCTGTCGGTGTCCTCGCCAGGCGTCCACTTCGGTGACGACGTTCGGGCGCGCGCGCTGGCGCGCGAGGTCAACGAGGAGGGCCGCCGCGCCGTCGTCGACCATCCCGGCCGGTTCGGGTTGTTCGCCTCGCTGCCGACACCCGACGTCGACGGGGCGATCGCCGAGATCCGCCACTGCTACGACCGGCTCGACGTCGACGGCGTCGCGATGCTCACCAACGTCGGTGGGCAGTACCTCGGCGACCCCGCACTCGAACCGATCTTCGACGAGCTCGACCGGCGCCGGGCTCGCGTGTTCATCCACCCGACGTCGCCCGTGTGCTGGGAGCACACCTCGCTCGGTCGGCCACGCCCGATGCTCGAGTTCCTCTTCGACACGACGCGCGCCGTGGTCGACCTCGTGCTCCGCGGCACGGTCGCCCGCCACCCCGACGTCGAGTTCATCGTGCCGCACGCCGGAGCCACGCTCCCGATGATCGCCGACCGCGTCGCCGCGTTCGCGCTGCTGCTCACCGGCGTCGACTCGTCGGCCGACGTGCTGGGCGACCTCGGCCGACTGCACTACGACCTCGCCGGCTTCCCCGTGCCACGCCAGCTCGACGCGCTCCTCGCGCTGACGACGCTGGAGCACGTGCACTACGGCAGCGACTTCCCGTTCACCCCCGAGGTCGTCGTCGAGCGGTCCGCCGAGTTGCTGGCGCACGCCGGCGCGACCGGCGGCTCGCTGATCGACCAACTCGCAGCGAACACCACCCGGCTCTTCCCGGACCTGGCCCGCCACGGATCACGTCGGTGACGACAGCGGTCCGACGGCGGCTCCCTCGGCCGGATCACCGTCGCCCACGACCTCACCACCGTGGTGCTGCCCACCCGCTGATCCCACCGGCCGACGATGACCGAAGCAGGACGCGTCAGTGCCCCGGCCGAGTGGCCGGGGCACTGGTCGACCAGGGCCGCCGTCGTCACACGGTGGCCGACCGAGCCCGCCGTTCGTGGACGACGCCGAGCACCACCAGGACGAGCATCACGCCCGCCGCGGCGAACGCCACGACGGCGGCGATCCCGGCGATCCGGTGCTGATCGCGGTGGTGGACATGGCCGGGAAACCTCCCCGTCCGGCCTCGGTGTGCTCGGGCAACCCCAGCGTGCGCCGGTCGCCGGCGCGGCGCCGGAGGCCATCGACCCGGTTCCTCGGGACCTTCGACCCCATCGCCGGTCCGGTGAACCGCGGCGGTGGTGACGACGTACTGGAGGACGGCCACGCCATCGGGCGACGGCCGCCGAGCAACTCATCAACCGGAAGGAACCCGACGATGCGACACGCGGTGACCAGTGATCGAGCTCCCCTTGCGTTGGGCCCCTACAGCCATGCGTTCATCGCCAACGGCTTCGTGTTCTGCTCGGGGACTGCCGGCGTCGAACCGCTGACCGGGGCCATCCCCGACGGGGTGGAGGCCCAGACCGAACAGGCGTTGATCAACCTCGCCGCCGTCTTGGAGGCCGCCGGCGCGTCGATGGACGACCTGGTCAAGACGACGATCTTCCACTCCCGCGTCGAGGACTTCGACAAGCTCAACGCCGTCTACGCCCGGCACATGCCGAGCCCGCCGCCGGCCCGCTCGGCGCCGGCGAACGTGATGCTCCCGCGCGGCCTCCTGGTGTCGATCGACGCCGTCGCCGTCCTCCCCGATTGAGACACGGCGCAGCGCGGCGCCGGGTTCGGTTCGGTTCGGCGAGTGCCGCGTCAGGAGGCGCGGATGGCGCGCAACGCTCGGCGCCAGACGTCCCGGTAGGCGTCGATGCCGTCGATGGCGAGCCAATCACCCGGGCCGGCGGCGATCGCCACCCGTTCGGGCACCGAGCCCCAGACCGGCACGCCGGCCTCGGACCAGGCGCCCAGCGCCTCGTGGTAGTCACGGGTGAACGTCCGTGCCGAGCTGATCACCAGGCCAGCGGGGACCCCGGCCGGGATCATGTCGAGCACCGCAGCGGCCCTCGACGTCTCGACGCCGCCGATGCGGGTGGGGACGACGGCAACGGAGGCCCGGTCGAACGCCTTGGTCAACAGACGCTCCTGGCCGGGCGGGGTGTCGACCACGGCGACGTCCCCGTCCGCCATCCGGTCGAGGGCCTTCACCAGCAGCCGGTCGGTGGGTGCCTCGACGACCGTCACCTTCTTCAGCCGGTCGTCCTCGGAGCTCTCGATCCAATCCGCCGAGCTGGCCTGCGGATCGGCATCGATGAGGAAGACGCTGCGCCGGTTGGAGACTGCGACGGCGGCGAGGTACACCGCCGTCGTGGTCTTGCCGACCCCACCCTTGAGTGCCGCCGAAACGATGATCACCTGACGAACCGTAGTGGCCGGCACCGGCGGCGCAGGTTGATCCGCGTCGACGTCGCCGGTGCCGCCGGCCGGGCGGCCGGGTGGCCTGCGTTGTCAGGTGTGGGCGGCGAGGTGGGCGAGCAGTTCGCGATCGACGATCCCTGCGGACCCGTCGTCGGTGAGGAAGTGGCCGCCGCCGGGGATCACGACGAAGCGGTAGGGGCCGGAGACGTGCTCGGCGGTCAGTTCTGCGGCGGTCCGTCCGACGGTCTGGTCGGCGTCGCCCCACAGGTACAGCGCCGGGACGACGACGTCCGGCGTCGACGCTGCGGCCAAGCCGTCGCCGGCCGCCGCCGCCCGGTACCAGTTCATCGCCGCCTCCAGCCCGGCGCGCTCGGCGAACACGCTGAGGTACGCCGTGGCGTCGGCCTCGGGCACCCCTGAGTCGAGGAGCATCGTCCGCAGCGCCGCCCGGTCGTCGGCCCACCACCGATCGGCCACCGACCCGGTCATCCGCCGATGGTGGCGGGAGCGTTCGGCCTGGGCCCCGTCGAGGGCGAACGAACGGGCGAACGCCGCCGGGTGCGGACGCGACAGCACGGTCAACGTGGCCACCCGATCGGGGTGCGCCGCGGCGGTCAGCCAGGCGACCTGGCCACCCCAGTCGTGGCCGACGAGGTTCACCCGCTCGACGCCGAGCACGTCGGCGATCTCGAGCACGTCGGCGACCAACCGGTCCGTGGCGTACGCCTCGACCTCGGCGGGGCGGACGCCAGCGCTGTAGCCACGCTGATCGACCGCCACCGCCCGGTAGCCGCCAGCGGCGAGCAGCGGCACCGTCGTGCGCCAGGTGTGCCGCGATTGCGGGAAACCGTGCAACAGCAGCACGGTGGGCGCACCCGGCCGGCCCTCGACATCAGCGCTGAACGAACCCTGCGAGGTGACGATCTCCACGACACCCATCATCGCCGACCGTGGCCGCCGCGGCCCCCGCCGCATCGACGGGGCGCCGCTGGCAACGACCGTTCGTCGCGGAGGTGCCGTCAGTCCGGGTAGCCGACGTGCACGTCGTGCGGCGCCGGCGAACCCTCGCCGGACTCGACGAGCGCCTTCAGGCTCATCAGATAGGTCGCCCACTTCGTGCTGCAGTGGTGCATGAACTCCACCGGCTCCTTCCACCCTTCGTGCTTGAACAGCACGGTCGTGTAGTCGTCGTCCTGGCGCAGCTGCCAGTCGATCGTCGTGCCGACCCACTCCGGTGGACCGTCGACCACCTTCCAGACCACCCGCTCGGACGGCTGCTGGTCGACGACCTCCATGTCGAAGCCGCCTGCCGGGAAGCGGAACGCGACCACCCCGCCGATCTCGGTGCTCCCGCTCGTGTCGTCGGTCCACCAGCCGGCGAGACCCTCCACCGTCGTGAGTGCGTCGTACACCTTCTCCGGTGACGGGGTGTTGACCCCGACCCGGTGCAGAATGTCAACCATCTTGACTGTCTCCTTTGTGTGTTGTCTGTTGTGATCGATGTGAGTCCGCCGGGGATCTCCTCGGGGGAGTGGCCCGGCTGACCTCGTCGCGCTGGATGGCTTCGGCGATCTGCTTGATCCGCTGCAACCGGGCGTCCCAGGCGGAGCCGACGACGGCGAGTTGCTCGACCGCCCGGGCCAACTGGGCATCGTCCACCCGGTAGCGCTTCTCCCGGCCGGCCGGCGTCGACCGGACCAGGACCACGCGGTCGAGCACACCGAGGTGCTTGGCCACCGCCTGTCGGCTCACCGGGAGCTGCTCGCTCAGCGTCGTCGCCGTGCCGCCGCCGTCGACGAGGAGCAGGTCGAGGATCCGCCGCCGGGTCGGATCGCCGATCGCCGACCACAGGTCGTCGTCGATCCGCTCCACGACGGCGGGACTCACGGCTGCATCCTCAGCGTGGCGACGTACGGCGCCAGCCGTTGCAGGTAGAAGTCCCAACCCGTGACGTGCTCGCCGTACTGGTGCTCGAGGACCGCGGCCTCCCAGCCCATCTCGCGGAAGCCCCGCTCGGTCATCCTCAGCAGCGTCCCGCCGCCGGACGGGGTCAGGTCGAAGGTGACCAGCAACGAGTTGCCCGTCGCGGCCGGCTCGCCCGCCGGTTGGGTCCAGCGGAAGGAGAACGTCCGCGGCGGGTCCACGTCGACGACGGTGAACGGCACGACCGCCCGATCCGTGCCGGGTTCGCCGAAGGTGATCTCACCCGTCGAACCCGGCGTCGGGTCGTAGTGCGCATCGTCGGGCCACCACTGCCGGAGGTGCTCCGGACGGCTGACGACTTCGAAGACGACCTCCGGCGATGCCTCGACGTAGATCTCCCGCTCGATGGTTCCGAGCTCCATGACGACCCTCCTGCAACGTTTGGTTGCACATCAAGGTACCCCACGGAAGTGCCAACGCGCAACCATAAGTTGCGCATTGCCTGAAGGAGAGGTGCTCGGGACCTCAGTGGATGATCCGGTTCACCCAGTCGAGCTTGTCGTCGAGCCAACCGAGCAGCGACAGGGTGGAGGCGATGGCCGTCGGCGGATCGGAGTTGAGCGTGTCCAGGGTGAGCACGTGTCCGAAGTCCACGTCGACCGTCCCGGGTGGCCGGACCGAGCCGTCGGCGGCGGGGAACTCGACGCCGGCGAGATCCATGATGTGCACGACCTCGCGGGCGATCAACCCGGCTGCGGACGTCGTCGGGTGGACCCCGTCGAGCGAGAACAGCCCTCCCTGCTGTCGGCCACCCGGACCGGCGACGAAGAACTGGGTGTCGAGCGGCGGTTCGAGCGCGGCGAGCTCTGGTGGGAGCGCGTACGGCTCCCACCAGGACGGGCGCGCCGACGGGTCGAGGACGTAGCGCTTGACGGCCAGGCTGTCGAGCAACCCGCCGAAGTCGAACAGGTACCAGTCCCGCCCGGCCTGGCGTGCCCGCCGGACGGTGTCGATGATGGTCGCGTTGTACGCGTCGATCGCCGCGTCGATGCCGCGTGCCTGATCGGTGTCGATCCACGGGTCGCGGTCGACCTCGAAGTCGGCGTCGGTGATCCACGGCCGGGTGTAGTACGGGAAGTACCGGCTGCCCTGTCGGACCTTGCCGCGGACGCCGCGGGCGATCGGGAGGATGGTCACCTGCGGCACCGTGGCGATGATCACGTGGCGGGCGTTGATCGCCTCCAACCGCTCCACGAGGAGCGCCCATTCGGCGTCGAAGTGGGCCGGCTGCCAGACGTTGTACGCGCCCTTGGTCGTCAAGCGGGCGTCCGCCGTGTCGTCCAGGTAGTCGTCGGGGGTCCAACGTGGATCGAGCCCGACCACGCTGGCGAGCGTGTTGTTCGCCCCGAGGACGACGACCAGCGTCTCGATCCCGTGCGCCGTCGGTCCTTCCTCGCCGAGCGCCTCGGCGGCGTCGAGCACGGTCGCCCCAGCCGGTCCGCAGCTGTCGAGCACCACCTTCCACACCCGGTCGTTGTCCAGCTCGACGAGCTGGTTCACCAGGTCGTCCTCGACGGGGGCGGTCAACTGCTGGTCGATGATCGTCGCGTTCAGCAGGACCACGTCGAGGACGTCGGCGCCGTACACGGCGAGGTTGTGGTACGGCGCGTCCGTGACGACGGGCTCGAACTGGACGGTTCCGCGGCCCTCCCAGAAGTCCTCGATCCGGTCCATGTAGCCGCGCAACCACAGTGCGGCCTTGACCAACTCGCGCCAGGACAGTTCCGGGCCGACGACGTGCTCGAGCTGGCGGATCGCTCGCTCGAGGTCGAACGGCAGCCCGCCGGGCCCGCTCGGCGGCTCGTACACCGGAGCGCGGAACTGCGCGGGGCCCAGGCCGAGCTCGTGGGCGACGATCGCCGGCCACGACCGATCGGTGCGGAACACGGCCGCACTCATGAACCCCTGGGTGATCGAGTCGCCGATCGTGACCAGCCGGTTCGCCGGCAGGCCGCTGCGTTCGACCTCGACCGCGATGCCGAGCGTCGGGTCGCGGACGGTCGGTCGGGGACCTCCGTCGGTGGCGATGCCCGGTGGTGTCTGCTCACGCTGCTTCGGGCGGCCCATCACGTTCCTCTCTCACGATCGGCGATCCGATCCTGCACCCGTCGGCGGGACCGCGGATCAGAGCAGTCCGAGGAGGCCGCGGAAGAACAGCCACAGCCCGCCGAGCAGGTACAGCCAGTTGATCGCGCTGTCCCGGTGGTTGTCGATGTAGCTGCGCAGTCGGTTGAGCCGGTCGACGGCGCTGTTGGGGGATCGCCAGGCGAGCACCTCGAGCACGACGATGCCGGCGGTCGTCGACAGGGCGAACGCGAACATCCAGGCCAGGCTCTCCCCGGCCGGCAGCTCGAGACGGAGGATCTCGGACGCTGCCGCGATCATCACGGGCCACGTCTGCACCGCCCCGCCGGCGACGAACGCGCCCAGGTAGCCCATCGTCGACAAGTGACGCTGCCACGCAGGCTCCGGCTTCACCGGCTTGTCCGCCACCCGCTTCGGCTTCGGTCGGAACCGTCGTCGCGCCCACGCGAGGATCAGGACCACCCCGAGCGCCAGCTCGAAGGCCAGCACCCACTTGCCGGTGACGTGGGAGGGGTTCGCGTCGATGTTGGCGCCGAGGATCGACATGACGACACCGATGAGGGTGACCGTGACGATCCACCCGCAGATGAACGCGATGCCGTTGCGCGGACCGCGTGCGGTGGCCAGCACGAGGCTGAAGGCAACGAGGCTGAACGGCGACGCTGCGGCGGTGACGGCGAGGATCACCAGCGACGTGAGCGAGGCGCTCGTCATCGGCTCGTCCGTTCCATCGCCAACGATCTCACGTCATCGCCAGCGACCTCGTACATCATCGATCCGTCTCCGTGTTCAGCGTCCCGGCGCAACGGGACATGATCTGCACGCGCTGATCTTCGTCCATCCGCGGTGTGAGATCGCGCACCCGGCCCGCGTCAGCCGCCGACGTATGCCGCGAGGTGCTCGCCGGTGAGGGTGCCGCGCGAAGCGACGAGATCGGCGGGCGTGCCCTCGAAGACGATCCGGCCGCCGTCGCGACCGGCCCCGGGACCGAGGTCGATGATCCAGTCGGCATGGGCCATGACGGCCTGATGGTGGGCGATGACGATGACCGACTTGCCGGCATCGACGAGCCGGTCGAGCAGGACGAGCAACTGCTCGACATCGGCCAGGTGGAGACCGCTGGTCGGCTCGTCGAGGACGTAGGTGCCCCCCTTGTCGGCCATGTGCGTGGCCAGCTTGAGCCGCTGGCGCTCGCCGCCCGACAGCGTCGGCAGCGGTTGGCCGAGGGCGAGGTAGCCGAGCCCGATGTCGTCGAGGCGGTGGAGGATCGCGTGGGCCGCCGGTGTGCGCGCCTCGCCCTCGCCGAAGAACACCTGCGCCTCGGCGACCGGCATCGCCAGCACCTCGCTGATGTCGCGGCCGGCCAGGTGGTACTCCAGGACCGCCGCCTGGAACCGCTTGCCGTCGCACTCCTCGCAGACGGTGGCGACACCGGCCATCATCGCCAGATCGGTGTAGATCACGCCGGCCCCGTTGCACGTGGGGCAGGCGCCCTCCGAGTTGGCGCTGAACAGCGCCGGCTTCACGCCGTTGGCCTTGGCGAACGCCTTGCGGATCGGGTCGAGCAGGCCGGTGTACGTCGCCGGGTTGCTCCGCCGCGAGCCGCGGATCGCTCCCTGGTCGATCGAGACCACGCCCTCGCCCGGCGGGATCGACCCGTGCACGAGCGAGCTCTTGCCCGATCCGGCGACGCCGGTGACGACCACGAGCACGCCGAGCGGGATGTCGACGTCGACGTCGCGCAGGTTGTGCAACGTGGCCCCGCGGACCTTCAATGCGCCCGTCGGCGTGCGCACCGTGTTTTTGAGTGTGGCCCGGTCGTCGAGGTGGCGACCGGTGAGGGTGCCGCTGTTCCGCAACCCGGCGACGGTCCCCTGGAAGCAGATCGTGCCGCCGCCGGACCCGGCGCGCGGGCCGATGTCGACGACGTGGTCGGCGATGGCGATGGTCTCCGGCTTGTGCTCGACCACGAGGACCGTGTTGCCCTTGTCCCGGAGCCTGTGGAGCAGGTCGTTCATCCGCTGGATGTCGTGGGGGTGCAGGCCGATCGTCGGCTCGTCGAAGATGTAGGTGATGTCGGTGAGCGACGAGCTGAGGTGGCGGATCATCTTGACGCGCTGCGCCTCGCCCCCCGACAGCGTGCCCGTCGAACGCTCGAGCGAGAGGTAGCCCAAGCCGATCTCGACGAACGAGTCGAGTGTCTGGCGCAACGCCTCGAGCAACGGCGCCACCGACGGCTCGTCGAGTGCGCCCACCCAGTCGGCCAGGTCGCTGATCTGCAGCGCGCAGGCGTCGGCGATGCTGATGCCCCGGATCTTGGACGACCGGGCCGCCTCGGCGAGCCGCGTGCCGTCGCACGCCGGGCACGTGGTGAACGTCACCGCCCGCTCGACGAACGCACGGATGTGCGGCTGGAGCGAGTCGACGTCCTTGGAGAGGTACGACTTCTGGATCTGCGGGATCAGCCCGGCGTACGTCAGGTTGATCCCGTCGACCTTGATCCTGGTCGGCTCGCGGTGGAGCAGGTCGCTCAGCTCCTTCTTGGTGAACGTGCGGATCGGCTTGTCCGGGTCGAAGTAGCCGCAGCCGCGGAAGATGCGGCCGTACCAGCCGTCCATGCTGTAGCCGGGGATCGTCAGCGCACCCTCGTTGAGCGACTTGCTCTCGTCGTACAGCTGCGTCAGGTCGATGTCGTTGACGCTGCCCATGCCCTCGCAGCGCGGGCACATGCCGCCGGTGATGCTGAAGCTGCGCTTCTCCTTGACGGTCGTGCCGCCGCGCTCGATGGACACCGCGCCGGCGCCGCTGATCGAGGCGACGTTGAACGAGTAGGCCTGCGGCGAGCCGATGTGCGGCTGCCCGAGCCGGCTGAACACGATCCGCAGCATCGCGTTCGCATCCGTGACGGTGCCGACGGTCGAGCGGGGGTTGGAGCCCATCCGCTCCTGGTCGACGATGATCGCCGTGGTCAACCCCTCCAGCAGGTCGACGTCCGGGCGGCCGAGCGTCGGCATGAAGCCCTGGACGAACGCGCTGTAGGTCTCGTTGATCAGCCGCTGCGACTCCGCGGCGATCGTGCCGAACACCAGCGAGCTCTTGCCCGAGCCGGAGACGCCGGTGAACACCGTCAGGCGGCGCTTCGGGAGATCGACGCTGACGTCTTTGAGGTTGTTCACCCGCGTGCCGTGGACGCGGATCAGATCGTGGCTGTCGGCGATCACTCGCGCCGCGGCCGGCGTGCTCGTCATCGCCGCTCAGGCCTGGGCGATGCGCACGAGGTTGCCCGACGGGTCGCGGAACGCGCAGTCGCGCGCGCCCCACGGCTGGGACACCGGTTCCTGGAGCACCTCGGCGCCCGACGCCCGTACCTTCTCGAACGTGGTGTCGAGGTCGTCGGCGCGGAAGATCGCGGCCTGGAGCGAGCCCTGCGTCACGAGCGTGAGCAGCGCGTCACCCTCGGCCTGGGACCGGCCGCCGTGCGGCTGGGACAGGACGATCTCGACGTCCTGTCCCGGGGCGCCGACGGTGATCCACCGGAAGCCCCCGGCGGCGACGTCGTTGCGGACCTCGAGTCCCAGCGCGTCGCGGTAGAACGCGAGCGCGGCGTCGGGATCCTGGACGGGGATGAACATGGTGGAGACGGTGACGGTCATGGCGTCGACCGTACGAGCAACGGCGGGCCCGTGCTTCTCCGATCCTGCTCGGTGCCCGACGGGCGCGTGATCCCACCCGGCCGGTGGGCTCAGACCCTGAACGGCGTGCGCTGCGGGCGTGTGGCGAACATGGCGAGGCACGACGGCAGCTCCTCGAGGTCGCTGTGGTCGCGCGCGCGGTACTGCGACGGCGTCTCGCCGACGATCTCGGTGAAGCGCGAGCTGAACGAGCCGAGCGATGTGCAACCGACGGTGACGCAGGTGTCGGTGACCGACATCCCCTGGCGCAGCAGGGCCATGGCGCGCTCGATGCGCCGGGTCATCAGGTAGGCGTACGGCGTCTCGCCGTAGGCCCCGCGGAACTTGCGCGAGAAGTGCGCGGGCGACATCAGCGCGGCCCGGGCCATGGCCGGCACGTCGAGGGGTCGCGCGTAGTCGCGGTCGATGAGGTCACGGGCCCGGCGCAGGTGGACGAGGTCGGCGATCTCCTCCGGCGTCACGCCGACGACGGTACGCGCCGGCGGCCTCGATCAGGCGTCGAGCGGCGGGTAGTAGTGCTCCGCGCCGAACGTGCGGACCTCCTCCAACCAGTCGCTCTCGTACGGCCACTCCGCCTCGTGGCCCGGCACCGGGCCTTGCCAGTACCGGGCGAAGGCTCCCGCGTCGGGTGCTGCGAGTGACCAGGCCTGGCGCTTGGCGGTGAAGTTCATCGGGTCGAGCCGATGCGCCGTGCGCCAGTGCGCCTCCGCGCCGCGCTGGTCACCGCGCGCCCACAGCGCAGCGCCGAGCTCGAGATGCGCCTGCCCCTCGGCGGCAGCGCGGTCGCGCGGGCGCGAACGCTGGACGACCTCCTCCGGCGTCAGGGCGTACGGGCTCGCCGAGCCGTGCTGCGCCCAATCGCGCAGCATGTCCAGGTACCGACCGTCGACCTTGATGCGCGAGGCCTCGTCGAGGACCTCGTTCATGTGGTCGGGCAAGCCGTCAGCCGGACGGTACGGACGTTCGGTGCTCGGCGGGTACGGGCTGGCCGGCTCGGCCGGCCGGACGACCATGCCGGTCTCGTCGATCCACACTCCGTTGGGGATGTTGATCACACCGAAGAGCTCGGCCATGCGGTGCGTCGTGTCGACCAGCGACGGATGCTCGGCATGTGCCGCCTCGATGAACGGCCGGCACTCCTCGGCACCTGCCGCATCGATGCCGACGGTGACGATCTCCACGCCCAGCGGAGCAAGCTCGGCACGCAGCGCCTGCCACACGGGCAGGTCTCGGGAGCAGCCTCAATACGGTGCCCAGGAGATCAGGACCACCTTGCGTCCGCGCAGCGACGAGAGCCGGAAGTCCTCGCCGTCGACGTCGGGAAGCACGAGGTCGGGCGCTTCCGCCGACGGCAGGGCGTGCCCGCTGAGCGACTCGGGGCCGAGTGCCCACAGGCCGGCCTCCTCGTCGTGCACGAGGGGCATCCCCAACCGGTCGGCCACCGCGACGACGTCGACCTGGTCACCGCTGACGGCGTCGGGCGGCAGCGGCACGCACACGTCACCGCGGCACGCGCCCTGTGGTTTCAGCGACCATCCGCTGGCCGATTCGAACTCGCTCACGGGCACACGCAGACGTTCGAGGAGCATCCCCGGATCATCGCACACCGCCGCGCACGACGACGGCCGACAGCTCCTCGGCGAAGCGGGCCGCCGCCGGCAGTTCAGCCGACGGCGCCGTCGGCCACCAGGCGGACGTCGAGCAACTGCAGGCCGAGGTCCTGGATCATCGCGATGACCCGGTGGAGATCGGCGGACG
This sequence comes from uncultured Acidimicrobiales bacterium, assembly GCA_963794805.1. Lineage (GTDB taxonomy): Bacteria > Actinomycetota > Acidimicrobiia > Acidimicrobiales > Ilumatobacteraceae > JAODBQ01. The sequence continues at coordinate 531,730 of CAWCFL010000016.1, read as the reverse complement.
GGCAGCGCACGAGCGTGACGCCGGCCTCGGTCGTCAGCTCGCAACCGGAGAACGCCGATCGCAGCGTCGGGCTCGCCGCGCCCTTGAACGACAGGACGTACGTCAGATCGGCCACGGCAACCCCATCCCGCGATCATGCACCGCCCCGTCGCCGCCGTCCTCACCTCCCACCGGGTGACTCAATGGACGGCTCCTCGGGAGGGCTCCTCGCCAACCACCCGCCTGAGGATGATGCGGACCGACTCGCCCCGGACGAACGTGGGCGGCACGTCGGACGACCAGCGGGAGAAGGGCACATGGGCGGGCAGACCTTCGACATCTCCGTGATGGGCGAGATGGGTCCGCGACTGCGCGCCGCGTTCGAGGACGTCGACGTCACGGTCGGCCGCGGCGTGACCAGGCTGCGCGTCGTGTGCCGGGACACCGCCGTGCTGCACGGGATCATCGACCGGATCGCGTCGTTCGGACTCGAGCTCCTCGATGTCCATCCCGTCGACGAGCAGTCGCGGTCCTGAGCGAGCGTCGCGCTCGGCACCGCTGAAGCACGATCACCCCACGCGAGGTGAGGACGGTTCGCCCGCGTTGTCGTACGGTCGCGGTCGACCACATGCGGGGCGCGCACGACGCGCCGACGACACGATCCGGAGCGAGGCATTCCATGGGACCAGTCGAGTACATCATCGTCGGGTTTCCCGGCAACCAGTTCAACGGCGAGATCGCCCCAGAGCTGGCCAAGCTGGTGGAGAGCGGCACGATCCGCGTCCTCGACCTCGTGTTCATCACCAAGGACGCCGAGGGCAACGTCGCCTCGATCGAGCTCGAGGACTTCCAGGACGTGGCGCTGTTCGCCGCGCTCGACGGTGAGGTCGGCGGGATGATCAACGAGCAGGACATCGAGTACGCGGGCGACGCGCTCGAGCCGAACTCGTCCGCCGCGCTGCTGATCTGGGAGGACGTGTGGGCGAAGCCGTTCGTCGACGCCCTGCGGGCCTCGGGCGCCGTGCTCATCGAGGGTTCGCGCATCCCGAACGAGCTCATCGAGCTGTCCGAAGCCGAGCTGAACGCGGCCGGCTGAGCCGGCCTCGTCGATCCTGATGAACGCCTGCGCGATCGCCATGGCCAGGCACTAGCCCCACCACACACGAGGAGATCCACCATGTTGCGACGCCGACCACTCATGCGCACGATGGCCACCACCGCGGTCATCGCCGGAACCGCGACGGCCGTCTCGGGCCGAGTTGCCCGCCGCCAGCAGGGCAAGGCCGATCAGGCGGCCGAGGCACAGGCCTACGAGCAGGAGCAGGCGGCCGCGGCCGCACCACCGCCGCCGCCGGCCCCGGTCTACGCCGCGCCGGCACCCGCCGACGCACCGCCGGACACCGCCTCACAGCTGCAGTCGCTCGCCGACCTGCACGCGCAAGGAATCCTCACCGACGAGGAGTTCGCTGCGTCGAAGGCCAAGGTCCTCGGCATCTGATCACTCGACGCCACGTCCGCCGGACCCGTCGATCGACGGGGACCGGCGGATGTCGCGTGCCCGGGGTGAAAACCGACGCGCCCCGGGGAATGGCTCGCATCGCAGGCCTCGATCCGGCCAGGTCAGATCGGCTGAGCCCGAGCGCGGACGATCGCGCCCGGTGGCCGGGCGCGATCGTGTCCGTGTCGAATGATCCGTGGATCGGGGGTGAACCCGGCGGACCGGTGAGGCCGGCTCAGCCGAGGATCTTGGCCTTCGAGGCGGCGAACTCGGCGTCGGTCAGCACACCCTTGGCCTTGAGGTCGGCGAGCTTGGCCAACTCGTCGGCCGAGCTGGTGGTGGTTCCGGCGGTCTGCTGGACGTAGGAGCGGAACGCGGCGTCCTGTTCCTGGGCATTGGCGATGTCGTGCTCGGTCATCTTGTGCCCACGGGCGATGAGGTAGACGAACACGCCGAGGAACGGCACGAGGATGACGAAGATCGACCACAGCGCCTTGGCGCCGCCGCCCATGTCGTGGCTGCGGAAGATGTCGGCGAACACGCGGATCAACAGGAAGATCCAGGCGATCCAGAGGAACAACCAGAGCATCGTCCAGAAGACGCCGAGGAGCGGATAGGTGTAGCTGAGCATGGTCATGTCCTTCGGTGATCGGGCTGACTGGCCCGGCGGCGCGGATCACGCACGCGGCAGAGGCTACGGATGACCGGGGTGAGCCTGCCTCACCTCTCGCGGGGTGAATCGGCTCGTCGGCCGGCCTCGCCCCGTCAGCCGTCGCCCTGATGGTCAGATCAGGCGCAGTGCCCGTCCGACCTCGACCGCTTGGGCGCGCGAGGCCACGTCGAGCTTGCGGTAGATGCTCTTCACGTGCGACTTCAAGGTGTTCAGCGACACATAGAGACCGGCCGCGATCTCCTCGTACGTCAGCCGGCTGCACAGGTAGCGCAGCACCGTGAGCTCGCGCGCGTCAAGGGTTCGACGAGGGTGCGCACCGGTGCGGCGCGCGACGGCGCGACTCGCCGGCTCGATGCGCCGATGAGCTGCTCGATGTACGGCTGCAGCGAGGCGTCCGCCGTGCACGACAGGAGCAGCTTGTGGACGTCGGGCCCGGGATCGACGATCGTGCGGATGAGTCGCTCCGGTCGTGCGGCGGTGAGCGCCGCCCCGAGGTGGTCGTTGGCCCGCTCGACGTCGATGTCGAGCAGGGTGAGGGCGACGAGGACGCTGCGCTCGACGCGGAGGCGCAGCTGGACGGCCGGCGCCAGGTCGGCGAGCACGCCGGCCGCCTCGCGTGGCTGCGCGTCGATGAGCAGCAGCTTCGCCATCAGGACGCGCGTCTCGACGCGGTCGGGGTCGAGAGCGTCGATGAGCGCTGCTGCCCTCGATGGCTCGAAGCGCAGCGCCTGCTGCACCGCCTCGACACCGAGGACCGCCCGCGCCGCGTCGTCGGGGTTCGACAGCAGCAGACCGGCTCGGACGAGGTGCGCCTCGGCGGCGACCGGGTCGTCGAGGGCTCGGGCCAGGCGGGCCTGTTGCAGCGCCACGAGGCTCTGCATCGGGGCGCGGTGGGTCGCCTCGGCGCCGGCGACCACCTCGCCGAGCACGGCAGCTGCCGCGACGAGCTCGTTGCGCTCGATGAGCACCTCGGCGCGGGCCAGGCCACTCCAGATGCGACCCGGCTCGCGGATCGCCAGCTGCAGGCCGTTCGCCCGGACCGTGACGTCATCGGCCTGCTGCAGGGCTCGGCCGAGCCAGCCGTCGGTCGCCGCGAGCAACGCGTCGAGACCGCCGAGGCGGACCCCGTCGGCCACCGCGTTGCCGCTCGGGTGGACCGTCGCGCGGGCGATCGTCGTGCGCAGCGCCTCGGTGTTGCCGGCTTGAAGGTGCGCGCGGGCCAATGGTGTGAAGGCCAGCGGCAGGAGGCCGGTGTTCGGCGGCCGGCCGTCGACGGCGTCGATGCACGCCGTCGCCCGGGCGATGGCCGCCCCGGACTCACCGTGGTAGAGGTGCAGCTCGGCCCATGCACCGTGGACGAGCGCGGCGAGATCGGCCGGCGGGGCCGGGTGGGCCTCCTCCACCCGGCGCAGCCACCAGACGGCGTCGTCGGGGCCGGCGATGGAGATCAGCCCGACCAGGAACTCGACGACGCGCACCGGGTCCGACTCGACCAGCGCCGCGCCGAACTCGTGGAGCCACGAGCGGATGGCCTGCGCGGTCACGTCGGCATCGGACATCGACATGTCCCGGTTCATCGCCCGCTGCAACACCCAGCCGACCTGCCCGATGTCGTCGATGGCCATCGTGTGGCGCAGCGCGCCGGTGACGTCGCCGCGCGCCTCGAGCGCCACGCTGGCTCGGCTGTGGGCCACCCGTCCGCGGGTCTCGCCGAGCGACGCCAGCCGGGCACGGAGGAACGCGCCGAACAGGTGGTGGTACCTGCTCCAACTGCCGCGGTCGTCCAGGGCGACGACGAAGAGATCGGCAGCGATCATCCGCTCGAGCAGCTGTGCCGCGTCGTCGTGTCCGCTGACGGCCGCACACAGGTCGGCGTCGAACGTGTCCAGGACGGACGTGTCGACGAGGAACTCGACGAGATCGGGCGGCAGCTTGTCCAAGACCTCGCTGAGCAAGAAGTCGCCGACCGCTCGGTCGGTGCGGGCGAAGTCGTCGAAGAACTTGGCCCGATCGGGGCTGCGCTGCAGGGCCAGGGCGGCGAGCTGGGCGCCCGCCGGCCACCCCTCCGTCAGCTGGTGCAAGGCGTCCGTCTCGTGGACGTCGAGCGACAGCTCGCGCAGCCGGCAGAACTCGGCGGTGTGCGCCGCGGAGAAGCGCAGGTCGTCGCTGCGCAGTTCCAGCAACCCACCCTGCACCCTGAACCTGGCGAGCGAGATCGGCAGGTCGGATCGGCTGCCGATGACCAGTCGCACATGATCCGGGAGCGCGTCGACGAACGCGGTGAGCACGTCGGGAGACGGCCGGGCGAGGTGCAGGTCGTCGACGACGATGACACCCGGTCCGTCGATCGACGCCAGCTCGTTGGCCACGGCGACTGCGGCATCGACCGTGTTCGCTCCTTCCCGTTCGAGGAGGACCGAGGCGTCGTCGGCCACTCCGGGCCACGTGGTGGCCAACGAGGCCAGCAGACCCGCCATGAACCGCGTCGGCTCGACGTCGGCAAGGTCGCAGGAGAGCCAGGCGAGTTGCCGGTCCTGGCGCGACGCCCACGACGCCATCGTGGCGGTCTTGCCGTAGCCGGCCGGCGCAGCGACCACGGCCAGGCGATAGTCGGGTGCGTCGAGGCGCGCCACCAGATCCGGTCGGCCGACCAACGATCTGCGCAGGCCTGGGACGGCGAGCTTCGTGGTGGCGATGACGGTGCTCGTGGTCCCTCCCATCGAGGTCGAGCGTGAGCGCCAGAGCGTAGCGGTCGGCCGATCTCGCCGGTCGCTGATCGCCGCGCCGCTGGACGTCCATCACTCACCGTCGATGCGTCGACCGGGGATATGGTGCGGATGCGATGGGAGGGACGAGGATGCGGCAGAGCGTCGCGTCATCAGCCGATGCAGTCGCCGTGGCGCCGGGTCTCATCCCACCGTGCAGATGATCGACGACCACGTGTGGGCGGGGCCGGCCGGCGAACCACGGGCCCGGCGGCCGACCGACCTGATGCTGCTGGTCGCCGCCGTGGTCGCGCTCGGTGTCGTGGTCCAGGCGCGCCCGGGAGGTGGCTCGACGGGGCAGGCCATCAGCGCATTGCTGATCGGCTGGACGTTCCTGCACCACGTGTGGTGGACGGTGATGGTGCTCGCCAGCCTCGCCGCGCTCGCGGTGATCGGCCTGGCGTTGATCGGTCGGCGCTGGTTGCTGGTGCGCGAGGTGGTGGCCGCGGCCGTCGTCGGCGCGCTCGTGATGTTCCTGCTGCACCACCTCTTCCTCGGCCCGAGCGACGCGCTCGTCGAGGCGGTCCTGCCGGCCGGTTCCGACGCGCTGCCGGTGGTGCGTCTCGCGGTGGTCGCCACGATCTTCGGCGTCGCCTCACCGCACGTCGTGCGGCCGCTGCGATACACCGGGCACGTCGTCGAGGTGGTCCTCGCGCTGGCCACGGTCGCGCTCGGCGGGACGAACCCCAACGGCGTCTTCGCCGCCCTGCTCGTCGGGTGGATCGCGGCGAGCGCTGCCCACCTCGCGTTCGGCTCGCCCGGTGGTCGCCCGAGCCTGGCCCGGGTCGCTGCCGCGCTGGCGTCGCTCGACGAGCACGTGACCGACCTGGCCGACGCGCCGCTGCGCCGCGATGGGGTCGCCCAGTACGCCGCGGTGTCCGCCGGCTCTGTGGTGATCGTCAAGGTGTTCGGCCGTGACGCGTGGAGCGGGCAGCTCGTCGCCGCCGTGTGGCGCTTCCTCACCCAGCGCGGCCCCGGCGCGAACCTGTCGATCACCCGCGTGCAGCAGGCCGAGCACGAGGCGTTGATGTCGCTGGTGGCGTCGCGCCACGGCGTCACCGTGCCCGTGCCGGCGTTGGTGGCCCGGCGCCGACACCGGCGACGTCGTGCTGATGTCCACCGTCACCGCCGCTGATCCGCTGGACTCGCCGTCGCGCCAGACGGTCGACGAGCTGTGGGCGCTCCTCGACCGGCTGCACGACGCCGACCTGGTCCACCGGGCGATCAGCCCCGAGCAGCTGGCGCTCGGCGCCGATGGGCGGCCCGTGTTCGTCGACCTCGGACATGCGGTGCTCGCCAGCGACGTTCGGTCGCGCAGCGTCGACCGCGCCCAACTGCTGGCCACCACGTTGTTGCTCGTCGACGCCGAGACCGCGATCGAGGCGTTCCTCGACCGCCACGGTGCCGATGTCGAGCCGATGCTGCGCTACCTGCAGCCGGCCGTCGTGCCGGCCGAGCTGCGTCGCGCCCTGAAGGCCGCGAGCGTCGACCTCGACGTCACCCGTGGCGAGCTGGCGACGCGCGCCGGTGTGGAGCAGCCGGAGCTGGAGAAGGTCCGCCGGGTGACCCGCGGTGCCGTCGTCACCACCCTCCTCGTCGGCTTCGCCGCGATGTTCCTCGTGTCGACGTTCGCCGATCTCGATTGGGCGGAGATCCGCAACGCGCTCGAGCGGGGCGAACTGGTGGTGGCTGATCTTCGCGTTCGTCATCGCCCAGTCGACCCGGCTCGGGGGTGGGTTCAGCATGCTCGGTGCGTGCCGTACGCCATTGCCCCCGGGCCCGGTCTTCCTGTTGCAGTTCTCCTTCCCGTTCATTGACGTCGCCGCGCCTGCGGCCGCGGGTCGGATCGCCGCCACGATGCGCTTCCAGCAGAAGTACGGCGTGCCGGCAACGGCAGCGTTCAGCGCGTCGATCATCGACAGCGGCGCCGGGTTCGCCGCCCAGATCCTGCTGCTGGCCGTGACGTTCGCGATCACGGATCTGAACCTCGCCACGCTCGGCGCCGATCGGTTCGACGTCGACCTCCGGCTGGTGCTGATCATCCTCGTGATCGTCGCCGTCATCGTCTCGGTCGTGTTGGTCATCCCCGTGATCCGTCGGCGGATCATCGGTCATGTCCGCGAGATCTGGGGTGCGTTGGGTGTCCTCAAGTCACCGTCGAAGTTCGCCCTCCTGCTCGGCGGCAGCGCGCTCACCGAACTGCTCTGCGCCGTGACGATGGGGCTGTGCCTGCGCTCGCTGGGCCTCAGCGCGCCGTTCACCTCGCTGCTCGTGGTCACCGCGTTCGTCCGCTTCGTCTCCGGCGTCTCGCCGATCCCCGGCGGCATCGGCATCGCCGAGGCCGGACTCACGGCCGGGCTGGTGTCGATCGGCGTCCCGGTCGAGTTCGCCTTCCCTGCGGCCATGCTCTACCGGCTGTGCACGTTCTACGTGCCGCCGATCTACGGCTGGGCGGTGCTCGGCGTGCTGCGTCGCCGCGAGTACCTCTGAGGTCGGCGCGGCGCCGCTCGCCTGCCCGTGCCTCGACCCGGAACGGGTGGTGCGCGCGGTCGGGCAGCGACCATCATGCGGGAGTGAGCTTCGGACCTGCCCCGTGCGTGATCAACACCCTCCCGGCCAACGAACCAGGGGCGCGGCGCGACGCCGACTTCGGCACCGAGGTCGAGCTCGACGCCCGGCACGCCAGGATCCTCCGATGAGCATCGCCACCGCCCGTCGTGGGCGCCAGCGCCTCGTGGCAGGCGGACTCGCCGCGCTGGTCGCGCTCGCCGGCTGCGGGAGCGGCCGCGGTGGCGCGGCGAAGGCCGAGCTGCGCGGCGACGACGAGCTGTCGTCGTCGGCGCTGCCGGCAACACCTACGTGTCGACCGATGTCGACGGCCGCGACCTCGTCGGCGGCACGCCGATCACACTCGTGTTCACCGGTGACTCGGTGTCGGCGGCGGCCGGCTGCAACACGATGACGGGCGGCTATACGATCGCCGACGACACGCTGCAGGTCGCCACGCTGGCCCAGGCGGCGATGGCCTGCCCGAACGACCTCATGGCGCAGGACCAGTGGCTCACCGGGTTCCTCGAGGGCGGCCCCACCGCGACGCTGATCCACGACGTGCTGACCCTGAAGCACGACGGCACGAAGATCGTGCTCGGCGACAGCGACCTCGTCTCGTACGGGTAGCCGGTGCCGTCCCTCCCCGGGGACGTCGGGTCCGGGGCCGGCCGGGGCTGGGCCCGAGTCGGTGGCGTTCGGGCGAGTCGCTGGCGTGCGGTTCGGCACGTGTGCGACTCGGGTGGACGTGTGCGACTCGGGTGGACGTCTGCGACTCCGGTGGACGTGTGCGACTCGGGCGGACGTGTGGGACTCCGGGGGGCGTGGGCGCGGGTCGAGCCCGGAGGCTCGGCGGGCGGACGGTGACCACGGGGGAGTTCAGCGCGCCTTGGCGGCGCGCAGGGTCTTCTTGAAGACCACCAGCGGCAGCGCCATGGTGGCCAGCAGCGCCGCGCCCCAGACGATCCCGGTGGCCAGGAGCCACGTGGTGAACCCACTGATCCGCATGCCGTCCGACACCAGGTTCGTCACCACCAGCGCGACGAACGCGGACACCAGCGCCGAGGCGCCCATCGAGCGCGTCGTTGCCCTTCATCGCCGACTTCATGATGAGCGGCTGGGCGAGCACCTGGACGCCGGTGAAGATGAGGACGTCGACGAAGAACGCGCCGACGCTGAGCGTCATGTCGTCGAGGATCCAGGTCGCGACGATCAGCCCGACGGCGTTGGCCAGCACGGCGACGGTGGCACGGGCGACGGTGCGGAGCATCGCTGTCAGTCTGGCCGATGGCGCGGCCGGGCGCGTCGCTACAGGTGCTTGTTGCGCTCGAGCCAGCGGAAGGCGAAGTAGCCCCAGATCGGGGGCAGGTAGAACGTCGCCAGGCGGTAGAGGAGCACGGCGGCGAACGCCGCCTCCTCCGGGACGCCGCACTGCACGAGCCCGAACGTCAGCCCCGCCTCCGCCACGCCGATCCCGCCGGGGATCGGCATCAGCCCGGAGAACAGGGCGACGGTGATGTTCACGAGCAGCAGCTCGATCAGTGGCACCCGGTAACCGAGCGCGGCGGCGAACACGCCGAGGGCGCTGGAGAAGAGGATCTCGGTGGCGATGTTGCCCCCGAACAGGAGGAACAGTCGCCGCGGCGAGCGCAACCCGCGCAGGACGCTGCTCGCCTCGCTCGGCCAAGCGCTTGACCCAGTGCAGCACGAACCGGCGGAGCCGGCCGACCACGACGATCACCACCAGGCCGGCCACGGCCACGATCACCGCGACCAGCAGGATGCTCCACGCGGTGTCCAGCGAGCTCCCCACGTCCAGGTCGAGCGACGCCGGGGTGAACAGCAGGACGACGATCAACATCGAGATCTCGACGATGAACCCGACGAAGCTGTCGAGCGCGCCGCAGGCGACGGCCGCGCCGGGCGGCACACCGTGACGCTGGAAGAAGCGGATGTTGAGGCCGATGCGCGCCGCCGTCGCCGGAACGGCGACGTTGATGTACGACGTGGACAGCTGCAACGCGTACACCGGGCCGAGTGGGAGCGGGACGGGTGCCGCGCCGAGGGTGGACACCGACTGCGACAACCGGGGCAGCTGGGCGACGATGAAGCCGACGACGATCAGCCACCACGCTGCGTTGCGCAGGTTGTCCAGCAGCTCGGCGAAGTCGAGGCCGGCCAATCCGGAGATCACCCAGGTGAGCGCGATGGCCGGCAGCACGACGCGCACGATCGAGCCGAGCGTGATCCGTCGGAGGGGGATCAACTCGGGTGGGTCCGTGCCCGCGGCGGTCGCCGCGCCGGCGCGCAGCTCGTCGAGGTCGATCTCGTCGCCGCGCACCCGCTGGCGCTGCGTCGGCGTCAGCGCCGGCAGCTGCAGGTATGGCAACGTCGACCGCACGCCGTCGGGTCCGAGCGCCTCGACCGCGGTGGCGACGGCCCGATCGGCACCGGCGAGCAGGGCGGTGGCGACGAACGTCTGGACCTGGTCGGTGCGTCGTTGCGTCTCGCTCGGCGCGACCGTCGACCCGCGGAAGTCGACGATGCCCAGCCGTTCGCCGTCGACGAGCAGGTGGCGGTCGTCGATCTGGCCGTGGGCCAGGCCGGCCGCGGCGAGCTGGCCGAGCAGGGCCCACAGCTGCTCGACGATCCGGTCGCGGTCGTCCGGCGTGCCGAGGTCGCCGCTGCCGAGGGCTTCGGCCAGCGATCTGCCGCGCCGGCGCAGCACCAGCAGGGCATCGTCGTCGGCCGTGGAACCGGCCGTGACGACGGCATCGGTGCGCACCCCCTGTTGACCGGCGAACAGCGTGAGGAACGCCTCGTGCTCCACCTGCTGGATCCGGCCGAAGCGCAACGGGGAGCCGGCCTCGCGGTACCAGACCGTGCGCCACAGCGTGGAGACCAGGGCGGCGTCGTACGCATCGCGGCCGTACACCTTGACGACGAGGTCGTCGCCCGAGGCCTCGGTGGCGTCGACGAGGAAGTACCCGGCCGACTGACGGTCGGCTGCCCCGAGCGACGTCACCGGGACGCCGAGCTCGGTGAGGGCAGCATGCACCAGGCCGATGCCCGGCCGCCCGCCGCTGGAACCGAACGTGAGGTGGACGATGGCGGCGGCGATGGTCGCGACGAGGAGACCGGCGACGGCCCCGATCGGTGAGGTGGCGCCGAGCAGTGTCACCGCGAGGCATCCGAGGGCGACCACCCATCGTCCGAGGCGGCGCACCGGCAGGGCCACATGCGGTGACGCGGTGATCAGCACGGCGGCCGGCAGGGCGATGCGCATCGCCGGGTCGTACGGCGGTGGAGCGGCGCGCCCCAGACCGTGCCACGCCTCCCAGTCGCCGGTGGCCACGCGGTGGGCGAGCAGGCCGACGACCGCACCGACGAGCACCGCGAGGAGCAGGTCGCGACCGACCGTCCAGCGACGCCGCCACACCGTCGCGGTGGCCACGAGCACGGCGGAGAGGACGAGCAGCTCGGCGAGCAGCTGCCACAGCGTGTCGAGGACGTCCGGCAGGTCGTCGATGAGCCCGACGAGCGAGCGGACGAAGCCGGGCAGCGGGGCCTCGATCTCCATCAGGACGAAGAGCCCGAACAGGGACGCCACCAGCACGACGATGTCGCTGGCCCGCCTGGCTCGCGGCTCGTCCGCCGGGCTGGCGAACAGGCGCGGTCCGCGTGCGGGTGGCTCGGGTGGATCGACGGCGGCCGTCACCACGCCCGACCCCGTGCCGGCCGGGCGGCGTTCAGGCAGGGTCGCGGATGATCGGGCATGTCATCCAGTGGCCGCCGCCGCGGCCCCGTCCGAGCTCGGCGCCGACGATGGTGATCACCTCGACCCCGGCCTTGCGCAGCAAGGAGTTGGTGTGGATGCTGCGGTCGTACGCGTAGACGACGCCCGGCTCCGCGCACACCAGGTTGTTGCCGCTGTCCCACTGGCTGCGCTCGCTGTCGTACAGCGTGCCGCCGTTCTCGACGATGCGCAGCTCCTTGAGGCCGAGGGCGCGGGCGACGACATCGACGAACGTGTCCTGCTCGTCGGTCACCTCGACGCCGCCGTCGTCGGCCGGCCGCAGGGTGAACGCGTGGATCCCGTCGACGATGTCCGCAGTAGGCCGTGGCGACGTCGCGGTCGGCGAAGGTGAACACCGTGTCGAGGTGCATGGCCGCGCGCAGCTTGGGCATGCCGGCGACGATCACCTGCTCGGCCGCGCCGTTCTCGAACAGCTTGGCGGCGAGCTGGGTGATGCCCTGGCGCGACGAGCGTTCGCTCATCCCGATGAGCACGATGCCGTTGCCGACGACCTCGACGTCGCCGCCCTCGATGGTGGCCTGCGCCCATTCCAGCTCGGGGTCCCCCCACCACACCTTCGACCCGACGAAGTCGGGGTGGAACTCGTAGATCGCCTTCATCAGCAGCGTCTCGTCGTGGCGTGCCGGCCAGTAGAGCGGGTTGAGCGTCAGACCGCCGTAGATCCAGCACGTCGTGTCGCGGGTGTACAGCGTGTTCGGCAACGGCGGCATGAGGTACTCGTTGACCCCGGTGCTCTCGCGGGCGAGGGCCATGTACGCCGGACGGAAGTCGTCGGGGAGGTCGCGCGTGGACAGTCCGCCGATGAGGAACCGGGCGAGCGCCGTGGTGTCCAGCTCGTCGAGGAACGCGCGGGTGTCGGCGACGAGGCCGAGGCCGACCTCGTTGGCGATGATCTTGCGGTCGAGGAGCCAGGTCTTCGCTTCGGGGATGGCCATCGTCGCTGCGAGCACCTCGTGCAGCTCGACCACCTCGGTGCCACGGGCGCGCATCTTGTCGCAGAAGTCGAAGTGGTCGCGCCGTGCGTTCTGCACCCACAGGACGTCGTCGAAGAGCAGCGCGTCGTTGTTCGACGGGGTCAGCCGCTCGTGGGCCAGCGCCGGGTGGCAGACGAGGACCTTGCGCAGCCTGCCGACCTCGGAATGCACCCCGTAGGTGGCCGAAACAGCGGTGTCGTTCATGTTCGCGGAGCTCCTGGGGCGAATGGGCGTCAGATCGTGATGCGGCCGACCCGCATCGGGCAACGATGTATCGAGTGCAGGTTCGTGGTCGTCACCTGCATCGGGTGTATCACGTCTCCAGCCGGCGCCGCGGACTCCGGAGGCAGCGCCACCGACGAGGATCGACATGACCGAGGCCGGGGACGTCGACAGCGGTGGGCCGGTCGTCGTCGACGACCTCGCCGTTGCCGCGCCGAAGCGGTCCTTCCAGTTCCCCAACCGCGGTGACGATGCTCGTCGTGGTGATCGTCCTCGTGTGGGTCGCCGCACTGTTCATCCCGGCCGGTGAGTACCGCGTCGACGTCGACGGCGCGCCGATCCCGGGGACGTACCACGAGATCGATCGGCCGCTGACGTTCGGCGAGGGCGTGCAGCAGCTCGTGCTCGCCCCGGTGAACGGAACGTACGGGCTGGAGAACGAAGCCGGCGTCGTCGACACCGAGAACGTCGAGAAGCTGTTCGGCCAGTTCGGCGTGATCGTCTTCATCATGTCGATCGGTGCGTTCATCTCCGTGTCGTTCGCCACGCGCAGCCTGGAGGTGGCCATCGGCGCGCTGGCCAACCGCCTGCGTTCCAAGGGCTGGATGCTCATCGCCGCCGTGATGGTCCTGTTCTCGCTGCTCGGCTCGACGATGGGCTTCTCCGTCGAGACCCTCGGCTTCTATGCGCTGTTCATCCCGCTCATGGCCGCGCTGGGCTACGACCGACTCGTCACCTCGGCGATGATCATCATGGGCGCGCTGGTCGGGGTGATGGCCTCGACGGTGAACCCGTTCTCCATCGGCGTCGCCGCCGGTGAGGCCGGCCGTGTCATTCGGCGACGGCCTCGGGCTTCGTGTGCTGCTGTGGCTCGTGCTCACGCCGCTGCTGTCGCCGCTCGCCGATTTCGCCGGCCTCGACCGTCCGACCACCGTGACCGCGTGGGTGCTCGCCCACGGGCTCACGCTGATGCTCTCGCCCACCAGCGTCGTGCTCGTCGGCGGCCTGGCCATCGCCAAGGTGGGCTACAACAAGTACCTGCGTTTCGCCTGGCCGATCCTGCTGGCGATGTTCGTCGTGGCCTGCGTCGTGGTGGCCACGGCAGCCGCGCTCGGCTGAGGTCAGATCGTGATCGCCCCGGTGGCCAGCGAGACGATGCCGGCGACCGCGCCGGCGACGAGCACCACGACAGGGCCAGCTCGAACGGCCGGAACGATCCTGCGCCCGGTCTCCCGGCGGGCCATGACGTACAGGATCGTGCCCGGCGCGTAGATCACGCACGACAGCAACAAGAACTTGCCGCCGGCGGTGTAGATCAGGAACAGGGTGAACACGGTGGCGACGGTCGAGACGACCAGCTGCCTGGCGGCGCGCCGCGGCCTCACCCTCGTAGGTCTCGCGCTGCGCCGCCAGCTTCAGCCCGTAGGCGGCGGCCAGCAGGTACGGGATCAGCGACAGGCTGGTGCAGAGGTCGAGCATGAAGTTCAGCGCGTCGTCCGACGTCAGCGTGACGAGCAGGAAGACCTGGATCATCACGCTGGTCATGATCAAGGCGGCGATCGGCGTCCCCGCCTTGTTCATCCGCCGCAGGAAGCGGGGCATGTCGTCGTCGGTCGCCGGGATGTAGATCATCTCCGCCGACATCAGCGTCCATGCGAGGTACGCGCCGAGGACGGACACGACGACGCCGATGCGGATGAACACCGACCCCCAGTGCCCGACCACGTCCTCCATCACCGTGGCCATCGACGGCTGCTCGGCGGTCGCCAGGCCCTCGCGGTACAGCACGCCGTAGGACAGCAGCGTGACGAGGGCGAAGATCGCCAGCACGCTGAGGAACCCGAGCACGGTGGCCTTGCCGACGTCCTCGCGCTTCTTGGCGAAGCGGGAGTACACGGTGGCGCCCTCGATGCCGAGGAAGACGAACGTGGTGATGATCATCGTCGCCTTCACCTGTTCGAACAGCGTCGACAGCGAGGCGTCCTCGCCGCCCCACCAGTTGTACGAGAACTTGTCCGAGTCGAAGGCCAGCGCGACGACGACGATGAACACCAGGATCGGCACGACCTTGGCGACGGTGACGATGCGGTTGATGACCGCGGCGTCTTTCACGCCACACGAGCATGAGCATCCCCGCGCCGGCCACGACCCAGGCGATCAGCGCACCGAACACGCCGGTGGCCCGGCCGAACCGGGCCGGGAGGGAGAACACGCCGGCGCCGACCATCGAGCCGACGACCATCGCCGTCAGCGTCGGCAGGGTGACCTTGTTCGATGCCGACCCGGCGCTGGGCTCGACGGCCACTTCGGTGCTGGTCATCCGTCCGTCTCCTCGCACGCGCGCTTCGTCGCGCGTCTGGTGCGCAGAGCGTTGTAACACGCGGCGGCGAACCGACGGACCGCCCGGATCTGGCGCGGCGATCCCGATGCGACGTGGATCAGGCGGTGCGCGTGGTGCGGTTGATCCAGCCGGGGTCGGCGGCGCGCGGGCCGGTGATGCGTGCCGAGAGCTGGTCGAGGGCCGCCAGGTCATCGTCGGTCAGCGTGACGTCGGCTGCCCCGGCGTTCTCCTCCAGGTAGGGCACGCGCTTGGTGCCCGGGATGGGGATCAGGTCGGGGCCCTGCGCGAGCACCCAGGCGAGCGCCACCTGGCCGGGCGTCGCGCCGTGCGCGCCGGCGATCGCCGCCACCTCGTCGACCAGTGCCCGGTTGGCGTCGAACGCACCATCGGCGAAGCGCGGGTGGCGGCGGCGGAAGTCGCCGGCGGTCAGCTCGTCGGTGCTGGCGATCGTGCCGGTGAGCAGGCCGCGGCCGAGTGGGCTGTAGGGCACGATGCCGACCCCGAGCTCCCGGCAGGTGTCCAGGATGTCGCCCTCGATGTCCCGACTGAACAGCGAGTACTCGGTCTGCAGGGCGGCGATCGGGTGCACGGCGACGGCGCGGTCGGATCGTGTCGGCCGCCGCCTCGGACAGGCCCAGGTGGCGGACCTTGCCGGCACCGACGAGCTCGGCCATCGCCCCGACGGTCTCCTCGATCGGCACGTCCGGGTCGGGCCGGTGCAGGTAGTACAGATCGACGTGGTCGACGCCGAGGCGCGCGAGCGAGCCGTCGATCGAGCTGCGCACGTACTCCGGACGGCCGTCCACCTGGCGCACGCCGGGCTCGACCGCGCCGACCCGCAGGATGCCGAACTTGGTGGCCAGGGTGACCTCGTCGCGTCGGCCGGCGATGGCCCGGCCGACGACCTCCTCGCTCGTGCGCGGCCCGTACACGTCGGCGGTGTCGAGCATCGTCACGCCGAGGTCGAGGGCGCGCTGGATCGTGGTGGACGGGTCGAAGCCGTCGAAGCCCCCGTACGTCGGGCTGAAGCTCATGCAGCCGAGGCCGATGGCCCCGGCTGACAGGCCGCTGGTGCCGAGGGCGCGGGACGGGATGGGCATGGCTGATCCTCCAGTCGTGGTCCGGAGTAGCCTCGTTTGCGGAGGTTCCTCCGGTTCCACCAGAGCTTAGACGGAGGCTCCTCCGTTTTCAACGGACGACCGTCGGTGACGGCCGAGGATGCTGAGGTGACGACTCGATGGCCGGGCAATCACAGCGGAGCATGCGCGCCGACGCGCTGCGCAACCGCGACCGCTTGCTCGAGGTGGCCGTCGACGCGTTCTCCCACGACGCCGGCGACGTCACGATGGAGTCGATCGCCAGGCGCGCCGGCGTGGGCATCGGCACGCTGTACCGCCACTTCCCGACGCGCGACGCGCTCGCCGCCGCCGCCTACCGGCACGAGGTCGAGCAGGTCTGCGAAGCGGCGTCCACACTGCTCGGCGAAGGTCCGCCGGACCTGGCCCTGCGCCAGTGGATGGAGCGCTTCGTCGACTACGTGGCGACCAAGAAGGGGATGAAGGGGGCCCTCCAGGCCGTCGTGGACGCGGACTCGAAGTTCTATGCGGAGACGTTCGGCCAGATCGTCGCCGCGCTCGGCGAGCTGCTGCGCGCCGGCGTTGCCGCGGGCTCGATCCGTGCCGACGTCCAGGCCGACGACGTGCTCCGGGCCATGCGCGGGGCGTGGCTGGTGACCGACGACGTCCATCGCGAGGACCAGGCAGGCCGACTCCTCGACCTGCTGATGGACGGCCTGCGCTACGGCGCGGGTCGGTGAGGCCGTTGCCGGCGCTCAGTCCCGGCCACGCTGGCTGCAGACGCACACCCGATTGCCCTCTGGATCGGCGAGCACGGTGAACGAATCAGAGCCGTCGTCCACGACCCTCCCGCCGGCGGCGACCGCGGCGGCGATCCGCTGGCCGGTCACCTCGGGCGCGAGCCAGACGTCGAAGTGCCACCGCTGGCGGGGCGTCTCGTGAGGCTCGGTGGGCTGGAACCACAGGCTCGGCACCCGGCCCGTGGGATCGAAGACCGAGTCGTAGATCGTGTGGTCCGGGCTACCGGTGAGCAGGGCCGACCAGAACGGACCGGCCACCGCGTCGTCGGCGGTGTCCAGGGCGAGCTCCAGTTGGGTGACCTCGGTCGGCCGTGGCTCGAGGCCGTGGGCGCCGGCGATCTCACTGATCGCGCGCGGCCATCGCCACGTCCCGTGTGGTGACCCACAGGCCGTCGTCGTGGGTGCACATCGACAGGTCGACGAACCCCGGCGTCATCCGCACGTCGGGATGGTGGCCGTGCTCCTCGGCCGCCTGCGCAACGGCGGCGACGAACGCCGCACCGGCGACGAAGTCCGGGATGGCGAAGCGGGCGTGCAGCGCCTGGGCGAGCTTGCGCCAGTCCGCCAGTCCTGCCGCGTCGATCTGCCGGTTGTCGAGCCGCTCTGTCGCGTGGGTGTCGCCCATGCAGGCACGGTAGGCCTCGTTGCGGACAGCAGCTGTCCGCGACGTGCCGCCCACGTGGAGCGCCGGTCGCAGCCTCCGGCCGGTCCCGGAGTACCGTCCGCGACGTGTACGCCGACATCACCGTCGAGGCTGCCGGGGATCATGTCGCCGAGATCGAGATCCACCGGCCGCCGAACAACTTCTTCGACCGGGCGCTGATCGCCCAGATCGCCGATGCCTGCGAGGAGCTCGCCGCGGGCAACGACTGCAGGGCGATCGTGCTGTGCGCCGAGGGCAAGCACTTCTGTGCCGGGGCGAACTTCGGCGGCGGCCATGGCGAGGACACGAGTGGCCGGCACCTCTACGAGGAGGCCCAGCGGCTGTTCGAGCAGCCGCTGCCGATCGTGGCCGCGGTGCAGGGCGCGGCGATCGGCGGCGGGCTCGGGCTGGCACTGGCCGCCGACTTCCGCGTCGCCGCACCCGAGGCGCGGTTCGCCGCGAACTTCGCCCAGCTCGGCTTCCACCACGGCTTCGCGCTCTCGGTCACGCTCCCGGCCGTGGTCGGCGGCCAGCAGGCGGCGCAGCTGTTGTACACCGGGCGGCGCATCGACGGGACCGAGGCGGCGCGCATCGGTCTGGCCGATCAGCTCGTGGCCGCCGACGAGCTGCGCGGTGCTGCACGGGCACTGGCCGCGGAGATCGCCACGGCGGGACCGCTCGCGGTTCGCTCGATCCGCGCCACGCTGCGCGCCGAGCTCGTCGAGCAGACGAAGGCGGCGATGGTCCGCGAGCGCGCCGAGCAGGACCGGTTGCAGCACACGGCCGACTGGCGCGAAGGCGTGGCCGCTGTCGGCGAGCGCCGACCGGCGAACTTCCGCGGCGAGTAGCCGCGGGCGTCACCGGCCCGGAGCGCCCGCCGGTCAGGGCGGTGCGGCCGGCGTGTACGTGGTGGCGAAGAAGCCGCGCACGTCGACGGACCCGTTCTCGAAGTCGATGCGTGTCGCCGACGTCGGGCTGGCGGTCGACAGGTGCAGGACGACGTCGTCGCGACCAGGACGGTTCGGGTCGTACACCCACAGCCGGACGTCGGATCCGTCGCGCGCCACCCGGTACGCCAGCACCTGGTGGTTCCGGCCGAGGTCCATCAGGTTGGCGCTGCGCGTGCACACGAGACCGAGGCACACCAGGTCGCCGCGTTGCAACGCGGCGACGATCCCCGGCAGCTCGTCGTTGATGGTCCGCCACGCGAGCCCGCGGGTGCGACGCTTGCCCAGCCAGCCGACGAGCGGCCAGGTGCGGTCGCCGTCCGGCGCAGCCATGAGCTCGAGGTAGCGCAACGGTCCCTTGGGCAGCGTGAAGCTGTCCTTCAGGCGCCGCCCGATGTAGTCGTAGAGCGGGCCACTGCCCGGTGCGGTCGTGTCCGGCGGGACGGGGCGGCCGAGGAGGAACAGATCGCGCACGGCGAACACCATCCCGCCGCACAGACCACCTCGGGCGTCGCCGACCGGCACCTGCACGCCGAGCACGTCGATGCGGAACGCGGCGGCGCGCGGCCAGTCGTTCTCGAAGCGCAAGCCGTGCGTCGACGGCAGGAAGCCGGGCACCGCGGCGTCGATCACCGGCCGGGACCGTAGCCCCGTTTCTGCGATTCGCCGACCCCGCCTGCGGGGAGTGAAACCGCCGCCACGCAGCGTCGATGGCCCTCGCGGGTGCTCAGTCGTCGAGGTGCATCGGCAGGTCGAACATCGGGAACAACCGTTCGACCTCGAGGAACGAGTTGATCCCGGCGATGCGGCCGTCGACGATCTCCAGCACCCCGAGTGCCCATGCCGTGTGGCCGCCGGCCGGATCGGCCCGGTACTGGGCGTAGCCGGGCGAACCGTTGGCCACGACGCGCACCAGACGCGACCCCTCGCACTCGTAGCCAGGACCGCGGAACCAGGCGGCGATGTCCTCCCTGCCGCGCAGCCAGTGGTCGAACGGGGGCATCGACATCGTCGCGTCCTCGTAGATCAGCCCGGTGAGCTCCTCGATGTCGTAGCGCTCGAAGGCGTCGACGTAGCGGTCGAGCAGCTCGCGCTGGGCGTCGTCCATCTCGGCGAACGTGTCGGAGTCGGTGACGTCGACGTCGTCGAGGGTGGCCCTGGCGCGTTGCAGCGCGCTGTTCACCGACGCGACCGTGGTGTCCAACAGCTGGGCGACCTCGTCGGCGTGCCAGCGGAGCACCTCGCGCAGGATGAGCACGGCGCGTTGGCGCGGCGGCAGGTGCTGGAGCGCGGCGATGAACGCCAGGCGCACCGTCTCGCGGGCGACGGTGACGTCGGCAGGATCGCCGTCGGCCGCGACGGTGCGGCTGTCCGGCATCGGCTCGATCCACACGTAGTCGGGCAGTCCTGGCGCCAGCGGCGTCTGCGGTGTGCGGGCCTCGGTGAGGTCCATCGGGCGGGCCCGGCGCTGGCTGGCGCCGAGCATGTCGAAGCAGACGTTGGTGGCGATGCGGTACAGCCACGAGCGCAGCGTGGAGCGTCCCTCGAAGCGGTCGATGTGCTCCCAGGCGCGCACGAGTGCGAGCTGCGCGGCGTCCTCGGCCTCGGACGCCCCGCCGAGCATCCGGTAGCAGTAGCCGGTGAGCTCGCGCCGGAAGCGCTCCATGCCGAGCTCCAGCTCGGCGGCTGCGGTCTCGCGCCGTGCCGCGGGATCACCGGGGGGTTGCGTGGCGACGTCGGTCATCGCCCGATCCTAGGAGCGGGTTCGTCGCCCGACGGTCCGGGGTATTTCGATCGCATGACCACACGAGCAACGTGGAAGCCGCACACCACGCACGCCGAGCTCGACGCCGAGCATCGCAACAAGTTGCCCGACAGCGTGTTCGCCTTCCCCCACCAGCGCAAGGAACCGTTGACCGACGCCTCCCACGTGCGCAACGCCATCAGCCGGTTCGACCAGGTCGAGGACGTGTCCGACTCCGATCGGGAACGGGCGTTCAAGAACATCAAGAAGGCCGCCGAGCACTTCGGCGTGGACATGGACGCGACGAGCTGGCACCAGCTCGTCTGATGTCGTCAGTCGCGACCCTTGGCCTGGCGGCCGAGGGCCCGATCCATCTCTCGCTTGGAGTCCCGTTCGGCCATGGCCTGGCGCTTGTCGGTGCGCCGGCGGCCCTTGCCCATGCCGATCTCCACCTTCACCCGACCGTCCTTGAAGTACAGCGACAGTGGGACGAGGGCGTAGCGCTCGCGGGCGACCTCGTCGCGCAGCCGCTCGATCTCCTTGGCGTGCATGAGCAGCTTGCGTGACCGGTCGGGGTCGTGTGCGCCGACGCCATGGGCGTTGCTGTACGGCGGGATGTGCACACCGTCGAGCCACACCTCGCCGTCGATCACCCGCGCGAACGCGTCCGCCAGCTGGACGTGACCGAGGCGCAGGCTCTTGACCTCGCTGCCGCGCAGCACGATGCCGGCCTCGAACGTGTCGACGATGCCGTAGTCGTAGCGCGCCCGCCTGTTGCTGGCGACGGTGAACGAGGCGGGCGAGGCGGACGCGGACATGGCGGACGCGGCAGGGTAACGCCGCGGCCCGCCCGATGGCGCTGCGGTTACGGGACGGGCGGGGTGGTGATGCTCGCCCGTTCCCAGATCACGTCGTCGGGCGTGGCGATGGCCCGCAGGTAGGCCTGGTGGCTGGGGTAGGTCATGTTCGGCTTGGACGCGTCGTACGCCGGCTGCGGCACCGGGGTGTCGTGCGCCTTGGTCGGGGCCGGGTGCTTGAGCGCCTCGAGCTCGTCGACGGAGATGCCGCACAGACCGACGACCTCCGGGTCGATCCAGTGCTCAGCGTCGATCGCCGTGGCCGATGTGGCCACCTCCAGCGAGAGGTTGTCCGGCCCGGCGAAGTACATCGACTGGCACATGCCGTGGTCGATCGGGCCGAGCACGGGCACACCGTGGCTGCGGATGCGGTCGCGCATCGCCAGCAGATCGTCGAGCGAGTCGACGTTGAAGGCCACGTGCTGCATCGCCCCGCGGGCCGTGGGGGAGCCGCCCCACCCGGCATGGGTGACGCCGAAGATCGGGTCGGGCACCTGGTCGGCGGGGAGCTGGACGAACGCGATGTACGAGTGGTCGTTGAGCCGGACGAAGCCGTGCTGCGCTCCCTCCACACCGTGCATCCAGTACAGGGCGCGCAGCTCACCGCCGAGGACGTTGCAGAAGAAGTCGAGCTGGCCCTTCATGTCGCGTGTCGTGACCGCCAGGTGATGGACCCCGTTGAGGTTGCTCATGGCCCAAATCGTAGAACCCCAGGACCTGCACCGATACCCTCCGGCGCCATGCTCAGCTTCCCCGCCGAGGCGTATGCGGCGATGATCGGCCACGCCTACGACGGCTACCCGCTGGAGGCCTGCGGGCTCCTCGTGGGCCGGGGCTCGGCGGTCCGTCGCTTCGTGCCGTGCACCAACGAGGCGGCGTCGGCCCGGGTGTACACGATCCCCGGGCGCGAGCTGCTGCGCGCCGAGCGCGCCGCAGAGGACGACGGTCTGGCGGTGATCGGCGTGTTCCACAGCCACACGCACAGCGAGCCGTACCCCAGCCCGACCGACGTCGGCCAGGCGCCCGACCCCGAATGGCACTACGTGATCGTCAGCCTCAAGCGCGAGGCGCCCGAGACGCGCAGCTACCGCATCGTCGACGGTGCCGTGGCCGAGGAGCGCATCGCCGTCGGCTGACGGCCGGCTCGGCACCGCTACGATTTCCGACCGCGCCGATCGGATGGGTCGGCTTTCCCAGCCTCGTGAGCGGAGCGTGTCGATGGTCCCGTACAACAACGTGCTGGAGATGATCGGCAACACGCCGATGATCGACGTCAGCGTGCTGTCGCCGAACCCCGGGGTGCGCATCGTCGCCAAGCTGGAGAGCCAGAACCCGTTCGGTTCGGTGAAGGACCGCATCGCCCGCAGCATCATCGAGCACGCCGAGAAGCACGGGCTGCTGCAGCCGGGGCAGACGATCCTCGAACCGTCGTCGGGCAACACCGGCATCGCCCTGGCGGCGATCGCCCAGCTCAAGGGCTACCCGATCAAGATCATGATGCCGGAGAACGTGTCGATCGAACGGCGCCAGATGCTCGAGGTGTTCGGCGCCGAGATCATCCTCACGCCCGGGCCGGAGGGCTCCAACGGCGCGGTGCGCCGGGCACGGGAGCTCGCCGCCGAACGGCCGGAGTGGTACTTCCCGTACCAGTACGGCAACGACGCCAATCCCCGGGCGCACTACGAGGGCACCGGCCCGGAGATCTGGCGGGACTGCCCGGAGATCACCCACTTCGTCGCCGGCCTGGGCACCAGCGGCACCCTGATGGGCACCGGGCGGTACCTCAAGGAGCAGAACCCGCAGATCAAGGTGGTGGCCATCGAGCCCCCGCTCGGCGAGCGGGTGGAGGGGCTGCGCAACCTGGAGGACGGCTACATCCCGCCCGTGTTCGAGATGTGGCACGGCGCCGACCTGCTCGACCGCAAGCGCGTCGTGCGGCCGCGCGAGAGCCTGGAGTGGACCCGCCGCCTCGTGGCCGAGTGCGGGGTGTTCGCCGGCATCTCCTCCGGTGCTGCGCTCGCCGGCGCGGCGAAGGTGGCCGGGGAGATCGACGAGGGCGTCATCGTGTTCATCGTCTGCGACGGCGGCTGGAAGTACCTGTCCACCGGCGCGTACACCGACGACCTGGATGCCGCCGAAGCCAACGTCGAAGGCATCGTCTACTTCTGATCTGGTCGGGACTGGCGTCCGCTCGCTGGCGCTCGCTTTCGCCGCTCCCTCCCTGCGGCGGGCTCCCTGGCGGTCGCGCCGCCGCGCGTGGCCGGGCGCTCGCTTCTCACGGGCCCAAGCGGCACTGCCCTTCGCTGGACGCCGGCGCATCGCCGCGCTGCCCGGTCCGTTTCCGCTCGCATCGCCCGTCGGCGATCTCGCCGGCCGAATCGTCACGGCCGAATCGTCACGGACGATTCGCCAGGCGCCGCTCGACGTTCCGGTCACCTCCAGATGGGGACAGTTCCGTTCTGGCGGTGACCGGATGCGGCCGGCGGGCGGCTGTCAAGTGCCGGCGACGACGAGGGTGATGAGGCCGACGACGACCACGGCAGCCGCGGCGGTCCGGCGACGGTGGTCGCCTTCGCCGAGCAGGCGCCAGCCGGCGAGCGCGCCGAGCACGACGCTCGATTCACGCAGCGCGGCGACGTAGCCGACGGGGGCGTGGCGCACGGCGACGAGCACCATCCCGTAGGTCACCAGCGCAGCGATGCCGGTGACCAGGGCGCGCCGCCACCAGCGCCGCAGCACTGCGACGAACGCCGCCGACCGTCCCGTGGCGACGCCGGCGACCGATGTCGTGCACGCTGCGGCGACGAACGTCGCCAGCACGTACGCCAGGCTGCCGCTCGATCGCGAACCCTGGGCGTCGATCGTCGTGTACAGGCCGATCGTCAGCGCGACGGCGAGGGCGATCGTCACGTTCCGGCGGCTGGCGCCCCACGAGAGCAGGAACAGGCCGCTGACGATCACGGCCACTCCGAGTGCCTCGCCCGCTCCGAGGTGGTCGCCGAGGAAGACGATGCCGCCGATCGCTGCCAGCGCGGCACCGCCGCCGCGCGCCAGCGGGTAGCTCACCGAGAAGTCGCCGACCGTGTAGGCCAACGCCAGCAGCCACAGGTACGGCAGGTGGACCAGGCCGCTGAGCGCCGCCCAGCCGTACCCGCTCGCCGGCATGCCGACGACGACCGCGTGCACGGCCAGGAGCACGACCGCGATCGCCCCGCTCACGGCGAACTGCGCCCACAGCACCACGAAGCGGTCACCTTCGGCGCGCTTGGCCGCGAGGTTCCACCCGGCGTGCAGCACGGCCGAGCCGAGCGCGAGGCACGTCGCCAGCAGCACGGCTCAGGCGCGCGCCACGTGGGAGCCCGCGGGGCCGGCGATCGCCCGTCCGGCGATGCGGTCCGCCGGCACGACGCGGTTGATCATGCTCCTCTGCCGGTCGGACCACTCATCGCCCGGACGAGCGTACGCGGCGGTCGCCCGCTGCGCCGGCCGCCTCACTAGCCTGACTGGCCGTATGGAGCGGCCGATCGGGATGTTCGACAGCGGCTTCGGTGGTCTCACCGTTGCCCGTGCGCTGATCGACCTGCTGCCGGCCGAGGACGTCGTCTACGTCGGCGACACCGGCCGCTACCCCTACGGCCCGCGATCACAGCACGAGGTCGCCGGGTTCGCCCGCGAGCTGGCTTGGAGCCTGGTGAAGGAGCACGAGGTCAAGGCGATCGTGGTCGCCTGCAACACGGCCTCCGCGGCGGCCCTCGACGAGCTGCGGGCCGAGCTGCCCGTCCCGGTGATCGACGTCATCGAGCCCGGCGCGCTGGCGCTGGTCCAGACCACGCAGACCGGCAGGGTCGGCGTGATCGGCACGGTCGGCACGATCTCGTCGGGCGCGTACGTGCGCGCCGTGGAGGTCACCGGCGCCGACGTCGTGCTCACCTCGCTGTCGTGTCCCGGCTTCGTCGAGTTCGTCGAGCGGGGCCAGACGAGCGGCGAGGAGGTCACGATCCTCGCCGAGCGCCTGCTGGCGCCGCTGCGCGACGCCGACGTGGACGCGCTGCTCCTCGGCTGCACGCACTACCCGTACCTCGCCCGCGTCATCGGCGACGTGATGGGTCCGGCGGTGACGCTCGTGTCGAGTGCCGACGAGACGGCGTTCGCCGCCGCGCAGTGGCTCGGCGACCTCGGGCTGCTGCGTGCGCCCGGGGGACCGGCCGCCGTGCACCGGTTCCTGTCCAGTGGTGACATCGCCTGGTTCACCGATCTCGGCAGCCGCCTGCTCGGCCCGGAGCTGAGCACCGCCGAGCGCTGGCAGCCCGCCGGCTGACCCATTCTCGATCACCCCAGGAGGAACCTGATGCCCCGCCCCGATGGACGCGCCGCCGACGAGCTGCGCCCGATCACGTTCGAGCGCGACTACACCGAGATGACCGCCGGCAGCGTGCTCGTCACGTTCGGCCGGACGCGGGTGCTGTGCACCGCGTCCATCGACGAGGACGTGCCGCGCTGGATGCGCAACAGCGGCAAGGGCTGGGTGACCGCGGAGTACTCGATGCTGCCGGGGTCGTCGCCCGAACGCGTCGACCGTGAGGCCGCCAAGGGCAAGCAGAGCGGGCGGACCGTCGAGATCCAACGGCTCATCGGTCGCTCGCTGCGCGCCGCATGCGACATGCGCAAGCTCGGTGAGCGCCAGGTCGTGGTCGACTGCGACGTGCTCCAGGCCGACGGCGGCACGCGCACGGCGAGCATCTGCGGGGGGTACCTGGCGTTGCACGACGCGCTCAGCCGACTCGTCCAGAGCGGCTCCATCAAGGAGCATCCGCTGCAGGCGCACTGCGCGGCCATCAGCGTCGGGATCATCGACGGTG
The DNA here is from genome assembly GCA_963794805.1 of uncultured Acidimicrobiales bacterium. GTDB lineage: Bacteria > Actinomycetota > Acidimicrobiia > Acidimicrobiales > Ilumatobacteraceae > JAODBQ01. The sequence goes on along the minus strand of CAWCFL010000016.1, from coordinate 505,988 downwards.
TGCCCGTGCTCGACCTCCCGTACGCCGAGGACTCGCGCGCCGAGGTCGACATGAACGTGGTGATGCTCGGCCGCCCGGGCAGCGAGCCGTTGTTCGTCGAGGTCCAGGGCACGGCGGAGGGCGCCGCGTTCACCCGCGCCGAGCTGGACGCGCTGCTCGGCCTGGCTCAGGGTGGGCTGACCGAGATCATGGCGCTGCAGGACGAGCTGGTCGCCGAACCGCCGGCGCCGCGCCCGGCGCGGCGCTGACCGTGACGACGCCGCCCGTGGCGCAGCTCGTCTGCGCCTCGGCCAACCCGGACAAGGTGGCCGAGATCGCCGCGATCCTCGACGGCGTCGTCGACCTGCTGCCGCGACCCGCCGAGGTGGCCGACGTGGTCGAGGACGCCGACACCTTGGCCGGCAACGCGCGACTGAAGGCGGTGGCGATCTGCACGGCCACCGGGCTTCCGGCCGTCGCCGACGACACCGGGCTGTTCGTCGACGCGCTCGACGGCGCGCCCGGGGTGTGGTCGGCGCGCTACGCCGGCGAGGACGCGACCTACGCCGACAACTGCGCCAAGCTGCTCGACGCGCTCGTCTGCGGTGTCCGACGGTTCGGGTCGCGCGGCCGCGTTCCACACCGTCGCGCTCGTGCGCTGGCCGTCGGGCGAGGAGCTCGTCGTCGAAGGCGTGTGCCCGGGCAGGATCGCCGACGGCCTCCGCCCCGGTCGCGGCTTCGGCTACGACCCGCTGTTCGTCCCCGACGACGGCGACGGCCGGGCCTTCAGCGAGATGTCCGCCGACGAGAAGAACGCGCTGTCCCACCGCGGCCGGGCGTTCACCGCCCTGCTCGCCGCCCTGCGCGCCCGCTGACGGGGCGGGGGGTCAGGGGGCGGGGCGGAGTTCCGGCACGACGGTGACCACGAAGCCGCGGTGGTCGCTGCCGGGGAGGTCGATGTCGCGCACGGCGACGACGTCGAGGCCGGGGCCGGCGAGGCCGTGGTCGAGGCGGACGAACGGGATCGGCCACCGGCCGGCGGTGGGCCACGACACGCTCAGGCCGCGACCGACCACCTCGTGCACGTCGCGCCAGCCGCGCCCGAGCAGGCGCCGGAACGGCGGGTGCCAGCGGGCCGCGTTGAGGTCGGCGACGACCAGCGTCGGCGGCCCAGGCGCGGCGCCGATGTCGGCGATCCGCTGCATCGACGACTCCCACCGACCCAGCCCGTGGTGGGTGGTCGGTGGGTTCGGGTGGGCGAGGATGATGCGCACGTCGTGGCCGTGTCGGCCGAGGATGGTGGCGACGATGCCCTCACGCACGTCCATCGGCTCCCAGCGCACGTCACCGATCGGCAACCGGCTCCACACCAGCATGCCTTCCGCCTTGGTGGAGGTGCGATGGATCTGGTGCGGGTAGCGCGCCGCGTGCGGGTGGGCGAGCAACGCCGCCTCGTGATCGGGATGCAACTCGCTGAGCGCGAGGACGTCGGCGTCGGTCGCCAGGATCGCCTCGGCCAGCGCCTGCGAGTCGCGCACGTTCTCGAACAGCAGGTTCCCGTGCAGCACGTCGATCGCCTCCGCCGGGGGCGTGGCCCGGGACCGGCGACGTCCACGGGCGGCAGGGGCGACGACGGCGCCGACCCCGATCGCCGCGACCAGCCCGCCGATGACCAGTGGCAACGCTCGACCACACCCGGCCGAGGATCGCCGCCAGCAGCGAGAGCGCGCCGAGGACGGGGGTCAACGCCTGGCCGACCGCGGCGGAGCGCGACCGTGTCCACCCGGCGGCCTGCGTGACGAGCACCGCTGCCGTGATCCCGACCGCCGTCCACGCCAGGACGAGGGCGACGAGCCGGGCGATCTGCATCCGCAGAGTCAAGTCGGTGGACCGCCCCGGCAGACAGCGGATCGATGTGATCCGTGTCGAGGCGAGCCGGGGCAACCTTTCACGGTGCTCGGTGCTCCGATGGTGGTGTGGGGCGGGAACTGGTGACGGGGCCGTCTGGTCCGACGCTCGTCGACGCCGGCGACGACGCCTTCGTCACGGTGATCGCCACCGACCTCCCACGCCTGCGGCAGCTGGCGCGCGTCCTCGCCGACGCCGATGCCGACGACCTCGTCGCCGACATGCTGACCCGCACCTGGCCGAAGTGGCGCGCCGGGCGGATCGACGACCTGGGCGTGTACCAGCGGCGGGTGCTCGTGCGGTTGGCGTCGCGCCGGTGGCGTCGGCGACGCCTCGGGCGCGAGCGCGACCGTGCTGCACTCGGCTGGGCAACCGCGTCGGGCGATGCGCTCGAGGAGCTGGCCGAACGCGACCGGACGCAGCGCGCCGTTCGTCGCCTCCCACCGCGGCGGCGGGCGATCGTCGCACTGCGCTACGACGACGACCTGACCGAGGCACGCATCGCCGAGGTGCTCGGGATCGCCGTGGGCACCGTCAAGTCGCAGCTGTCCAAGGCGCTGGTCCAGCTGCGCATCGAGTTGGAGGAGCGCGACGATGAGTGACCTCGACGACCGGTTGCGCCGGGACCTGCGCGCCGGGGGCCTGGCGCCGCTCGATCTCGACGAGCTGATCGGCGACGTGCGTCGCCGCATCGTCCGCCGGCGGCGAAGGCTGCGCCGGGCGGCCGTCGGAGCCTCGGCCGTACTCGTGCTCTGCGGTGCGCTGTTCGTGGCGCGCGACGACGGCGACAGCTCGCCTGCGGTCGTGCCGGCCGGACCCCAGCCGAGCATTGCGCCGTCGAGCACCGACGGCACCGTGGACGCGACGTCGAGGAGCACGACGAGCAGGGCCAGCGCCTCCCCGGACGCGCGGGCGTCGGCCGCGACCGCGCGGCCACTCGCCGACGTCGCCTGGCAGCCGATCGCGGCCAACCCGCTCGGGGTGCGCGACGACGCCGTCGCCGTCTGGACGGGGACGGAGGCGCTCACCTGGGGCGGCCGGGACGACGTGGCCCATGCCGACGGTGCCGCCTACGACCCGGCGACGAACACCTGGCGGGTGTTGGCCGCGAACGGCCTGGCGCCGCGGGTCGACGAGGTCGCCGTGTGGACGGGCTCGGAGATGTTGCTCGTCGGTGGGACGCTGCCGGACGGCCGACCGCTCGCCCAGCAGATGGTCGCGTACGACCCGCTCACCGACACCTGGCGCGAGCGCGCGGCGCCGCCGATCACGGTCACCGCCGCCGATGCGGTGGTCTGGGCGGGCTCGTCGTTGGTGGTGTGGAACGCCACCGGGCAGACGGCGACCTACGACCCGGCGACAGACACCTGGTCACCGGCGCCGGCCGCACCGATCGCCGCCCGGGCGCGTCCGGCAGCGGTCTGGACCGGCGTCGAGATGATCGTCTGGGGCGGCATCGACGGGGCTGACCGCAACCTCGGCGACGGTGCGGCGTTCGACCCCGCGACGCGGTCGTGGCGCGCCCTCGCGGACGGGCCATTGTCGCCACGGGTCACGACCGCCGTGTGGACCGGCAGCACGATGGTCGTCCGCGGCGGGTACAGCGGATCTGGTGTCGTCGAAGCGCTCGGTGACGGTGCCGAGTACGACCCGACCGCCGATCGCTGGACCCCGATCGTGGCCGGCCCCGCCCACCCCGGCTTCGGCGCGGTGTGGACCGGAGCGCTGCTCGTCGAGCTCGCCAAGGGCATGCCGGCGATCTGGGAGGCCGCGCCGGACCGCTGGGTCGATCCGCTGCTGTCGGGCGGTCCGGCGGGGCAGCAGGCTCCTGTGTGGACCGGGCGCTACGTCCTCGTGTTCGGCAGGCGGACCGACGGGCGGCTCGGCGGCGGGGCCGCGCTGGACCCCTCGCGCCTCACGCTCAGCTGACCGGCTGGCTGGCTGACCGGCTCGGGGACCTCAGGCCGCGGTGAAGCGGATCGGCAGGGACTCGATGCCGACCACGAAGTTGCCGCGACGCAGGGGTGCGTTGGCGGGCGGGTCGACGAGCTCGATGCCGGCGAAGCGGGTGAGCAGCTCCTCGAACAGCACGCGCAGCTCCAGGCGGGCGAGGGGCGCGCCGAGGCAGTGGTGCCGGCCGTACGCGCCGAACGCGACGTGCGGGTTCGGGTCGCGCCGAACGTCGAACGTGAACGGGTCGGTGAACACGGCCTCGTCGCGGTTGGCCGACGGGTACAGCAGCAGCATCCGGTCGCCCTCGTGGATCTGCTGGCCGCACAGCTCCACGTCGCGCGTGGCGGTGCGGTTCATGTTCTTCACCGGTGTCGCCCAGCGGAGCATCTCCTCGACGGCGGTCGGGATCAGCGACGGGTCGGCCTGCACCAGGGCGAGCTGGTCGGGGTGGCGCAGGAGCGCGTCGACGCCGGCGGAGATGACGTGCCGGGTGGTCTCGTCGCCGCCGACGAGCACGAGCATCGACTCGAACATGATGTCCACGTCGCTCAGCCGCTGGCCGTCGCGCTCGGCGTCGCACATCAGGCTGATCAGGTCGTCGTTGCCACGCCCGCGCACCGTGGCGGCGTGCCCGAGGATGTAGTCGTTCCAGTCGACGATGGCCTGCTGGATCTCGGCCAGCAGGGTGACGTCGCCGGCGGCGAACAGGTCCGACCAGTGCAGCAGCTGGTCGTGGTCCGACTCGGGCAGGCCCATCAGCGAGCCGATCATGTACATCGGCAGGGGAGTGGCGATGTCGGCGACGAGGTCGCACTCGCCGCGCTCGGCGACGCTGTCGAGCAGCTGTCCGACCTTGGCCCGCAGGAACGGCTCGTTGTCGTCCACCCGGCGGACCGTGAAGCCGTCCTTGACGATGCCCCGGCGGAACGAGTGCTGCGGTGCGTCCATGTTGATCATGCTCGGCACGGAGCTGTCGGGGCGCGAGCCCTGCGCGGAGGAGAACGTCTGCCACTCGCGGGCGGCGATGCGCACCGCCTCGTGCGACGCCAGCCCCCAGATGCCGGTGACGTCGTCCCAGTAGACCGGGGCGTTGGCCCGCATCCAGGTGAAGCGCTCGTCCGGGTCGGCGTACAGATCGGGCGACAGCAGCTGGATGTCGGCGCGCGTCGGGTGGCCGGCCGGGCCGCGACCGGCGCGGTCGAGCGTCACCTGGAACTCGCGGAACTCGCCGCCCTCGTCGGATTGGTCGGTCATTCGGCGCCTCCACGCATCATCGATTCGACGGTTGGTCGGAACATCGCCCCGATCAGGCCGTCGAGGTCCGGCCCGCGGCGCAGGCTGTGGCCGCCGTCGACGCCGAACGACTGGCCGGTGATCCACGACGCCTCGTCGCCGGCGAGGAAGCGCACCGCGTCGGCGATGTCGTCGACCGTGCCGGTGCGCCCGAGCGGCATCTGCGCCAGGTAGTCGGCGCGCGTCGCCGGATCGGCGTCGAGCGGCTGCGAGGCGTCGGTGGGCACGAGCCCCGGCCGAACCGCGTTCACCCGCACGCCGAACTCGCCGAGCTCGTCGGCCGCGTTGCGCACGAGCATGTCCAGCGCGGCCTTGCTCACCGAGTAGGCCGCGAGGTGACGGTGGGTGTGCGACCCGGCGATCGACGAGATGGCCACGATCGAGCCGCCGCCCGATCGGGCGATCACCGGCGCGGCGTGCTTGATGGTGAGGAACGAGCCGATGACGTTGACGTCGAGCTGGCTGCGCCACCCGGCGACGTCGCCGGTGACGATCGGACCGGCCGTCAGGCCGCCGCCGGCGTTGACCACCGTGATGTGCAGCGCACCGAGCGGCCCCGCTGCCGCGGCAACCGCGGCCGTCACCTGGTCCTCGTCCTGCACGTCACACACGACGAACCGGCCGCGCTCACCGATCTCCGCGGCGGCGGCCTCCAACGCGTCGCGCCGGCGTCCGCAGATCGTGACGATCGCTCCGTCGGCGGCCAGCCGCTTGGCGCAGCCGAGGCCGATGCCGCTGCCGCCACCGGTGACGAGCGCGGCGCGTCCCGTGAGGTCGGAGCGAGCGCGGGTGTTGACGTCGGTGACCACGGGGCGGACCGTAGCGGTGCGGGGTGCGCTCCGTCACCAACCGCGCAGGTCGATCGACCACCGGTCGAGCACCTCGTCGCCGCGCACCAGCCATGCTGCGTCGTGCAGCGCCATCGTCGGGTCGATGTGCGCCGGCACGACGTGCACCCGCCCACCGACCTCGCCGACACCGACGTTGGGGACGAACGTGACGTGCTCGTCGCTGCAGAACAGCACGTCCGCCGCCTCGATCGACGGGTTGCCGTGGTCCATGCCGAGCGCCTTGAGGCCGACGTCGGCGACGGCCCGCCGCGCGTCGGCGTGGATGACCGTGCCGAGCACGGTGCACGCCTGGCGGAACGGCAGGTGCATTCGGGCGTACGCGGTGTCCATCAGCGCGTAGCTGCCGGCCTGCACCTCGGTGGACAGGGGATGCAGGTCATAGGTACCGGTGCCGCCCGACGAGACGATCTCGCCTCCGACGCGCTCGTGCGCCGCCAGGAGGATCTCGATCGCCCGCTCCACCTTGGTGCGCTGAGCGGTGCGGTCGTCGACGATCATCAGGTGTCCCTCGTAGCCCATGGTGCCGCGCACGTTCAGTCCCCGGGAACGGGCGAGATCGGCGAGTCGACCTGCCTCGTCGGGCGGGCAGCCGCAGCGCGGCAGGCCGATGTCGACGTCGACCAGGACGTCGGCGATGCCTGCGGTGGCCACGGCCTCGATGGTCTCGGGCGAGTCCACGGCGACCGTGATCCGCACCATCAGCTGACAGGCCGCCATCCGGGCGAGGCGATCGTGGTCGAGCGTCTCGTTGGCCAGCAGCAGGTCGTCGCCGATGCCGGCCTCGGCCATGCCGACGACCTCGCGTGGCGTGGCGCAGGTGAACGTGCGATGGCCGACGGCGACCTGCGCAGCTGCCAGCGCCGTGCACTTGTGCGCCTTGACGTGCGGCCGCAGCGTGGTGCCGCGGCGGGCCGCGGCCATCGTCGCCAGGTTGTGGTCCAGCGCGTCGACGTCGATCAGCAGCGCCGGCGTCGGCACGTCGTGCACGAACGTGGTCATCGGTCGAGTGCGCCCATGTCGACGAGCACGAGCCGGTCGAGCCCGAGCGCCGCAGCGCGCTCGGGGGCGTCGACCTCCTCGATGAACGCGTAGCCGCTGACGTCGAACGGGCGCTCGCCGGCTGCCTCGCGCGCCGCGGCGATCATCGCCGCCGCACGGGGATGCCCCATGCGCACGTTGATCCCGTCGGCGATCTCGCCGCCGAGGCGGGCAAGGGACACGCTGTTCACGCCGATGATGATGGCAACGTCGGTGGCCGCGCGCACGACGTCGATCTGGTGGGCCACCGCGCGATGGCGTTCACCCACGTCGTCGTGCAATGGGATGCCGCGCTCGTCGTGCTCGCGCGACCACTTCGTGCCGGGCCCGGTGCCGGCGCCGATGCCCAGCGTCAGTCGGCCGCCGCTGATGCGCTGCACGCTGCTCGCGGCGAGCGCCAGCATTGCCGGGTAGCGGTTCGCCGCGTTGGCCACGAGCGTGCCGAGGCCGATCGTGCTCGTCGACGCGGCGAGCGCGCCGAGCAAGGTGAACGCCTCGAGCATCGGGCGGTCGCCACCGATCATCGAGCCGTCGAAGTGGTCGAACACCCACGTGCTCGCGTAGCCGTCGTCCTCGGCTCGGCGGACCGCGTCGCGCAGGGCCGGCCAATCGTTGCGTCCGGCGGTGAACTGGATGTCGGTGATCACGGTGCGGGCGGTGGGACTCGAACCCACACTCCTCTCGGAACAGGGACCTAAACCCTGCGCGGCTGCCAGTTACGCCACGCCCGCGGCGATGTCGCAGCGTACGCTCCCGGCTCGTGGGGTTCACAGGGTTCCCGGCCGAGGCGGTGACGTTCTACGAAGGGCTCGCCGCCGACAACTCGCGCACGTACTGGCAGGAGCACAAGCGGGTGTACGAGCAGTCGGTGCGCGCGCCGATGGACGCGCTGCTGGCCGAGCTGGCCCCGTTCGGGCCGTTCCACGTGTTCCGCCCCAATCGCGACGTGCGCTTCGCCAAGGACAAGTCGCCGTACAAGGAGAACATCGCCGCGTTCGGCGAGGGCGACGGCGGGACCGGCTACTACGTGCACTTCTCCACGTCGGGGATGCTGGCCGGCTCGGGCTACTACCACATGCTGCCGGATCAGCTCGAGCGCTTCCGCCGGGCCGTGGACGACGACGTGCTCGGTCCGCAGATCGACGGCATCGTCAGCGGTCTGGAGCGCGGCGGGCTGCGGGCTGGGGCCATGGACACGCTGAAGACTGCGCCGCGCGGCTTCCCGAAGGACCATGCGCGGATCGAGCTGCTGCGGCGCAAGGGCCTGATGGTCAGCCGCGAGTGGCCGATGACGGCGTGGATGCGCACCAAGGCGGTGGTCGGACGGGTGCGCGACGTGTGGGCCGCGGCGGCGCCGATGAACGAGTGGCTCGATGCCCACGTCGGCCCGTCGACGCTCCCGCCCGACGAAGGCCCGGGCTGGCGTCGCTGACGCCGAGTCAGGCGACGGGCAGCCAGACCAACGACAGCTGCGTGACGTTCACGTCGCTGCGCTCCAACGGGACCGACAGCGTGGCCACCTCGGCGGCGACGGCGTCCCACTTGGTGGTGATCGCCTGGACGTCGTCGATCACCTGCGTCTCGAGATCTTCGAGCTGGTCGTGGAGCACCTGGATGCGGTTCTCCTGGGCTTCCAGGCGATCCCCCGACGCGGCGGTGCGCGAGCGCCGCCCGGCAGCGGTGCCCGCCGAACCGAGCACCGAACCGAGCACGTTCTTGCGCGACTTGCGGCCGCCGAACAGCCCGCCGATGATCGACCCGGCGGTGGACAACAGCTCCTCGCTCTGTCGGCCACGTTGTTGCGTGTGCAACAAGTCGGCCTTGTCATTGGCGGCCTGCAGGTCGGCCTGAGCCTTGGTGATGCGCGCCTCGTACTTGTCGCGCAGCTTGGCCGCCTCGGCGTCGCCCAGCGCGTCGGCGGCGGCGTCGCAGCGCTGGGCGAACTCGGCCGGCGACTCGCCGGGCCTGCTGTACAGCTTGAGCTTCTTGTTGACCTGCAACGAGACGGTGCGCGAGCGCACGAGGTGGTCGACGAGGTCGCGCTCGACGCCGGTCCAGAACGTCTTCGTGGCCAGCGGCGCATCGGTGAGGCGGTAGTTGCAGCCGGCCGGCGGATCGGTCACGAGATCGCGGTCGTCGTAGTCGACGGCGATCGCACGGGTGACGTCGAGCTGCTGGGAGATCGGGAACAGCACCGCCTCGTACTCCTCGTCGTGCACCAGGTCGGCCTTCTCCTCGTCGTAGCGCAGGGCGACTCGGGCGACGATCGCCGGAGCGCGCACCGTGCCGCGCGGATCGGCGCCGACGCTCGGCAACCACGGCGCAGCGACGTCGGCGTAGCGAACGGGCGTGCTGCCGACGACATCGGGCATCACCGGGGTGACGTCGGCGCCGAGCGCGGCCGGGGCCGGTGAGGCCGCCGGCGGCGGGGGAGGGGGCGCCTGACCGGAGACGGTCGGCGGGGCCCAGCCGCCGGGGGCCGGGGCTGCCCCAGGAGCGGCCGGGGCCGGGGCGACCGCCGCGGCCCCCTTCTGCTCGCTCATCAGCGTGGCGATCTGGTCGCGGGTCAACGGTCCGCGGAGGTAGCTCATCGCCCACCTGGTGGTGAGCACCTCGGGCTGGTCCTTGCCGGCGCGCTTGAGCACGAACTCGCGCTTGGCCAGCCCGGAGATCGTGTCGCCCACTGCGCCGACGTCCACCCCACCGGCGGCCGCGCTCATCCCGTCGAGCAGGCGCTGCTTGTCGCGGTCGGTCTGCAGCCGTCCGATCATCCAGGTGCCGGCGTTGGACAGCGCCTTGTAGTCCACGTCCATCGGGTTCTGCGTGCTCAGCACGACGCCGACGCCGAACGCGCGCGCCTGCTTCATCAGCGTCATGATCGGCTTCTTCGTCGGCGGCGCGGCGGTGGGCGGCAGGTACCCGGCCACCTCGTCCATGTACAGCAGGGCGCGCAGGTCGGTGGTGCCGCTCTGCTGGCGCATCCAGGTGACCAGCTTGGACAGCACGAGCGTGGTGACGAACTGGCGCTCCTCGTCGCCGAGGTGCGCCGTGGTGACGATCGCCGCCCGCGGCCGACCGTCGGGCGTGCGCAGCATGGCTCCGATGTCGAGCGGGACGCCGCTCATCCACGCGGCGAACGACGGCGAGGCCAGGAGCCCGTTGAGCCGCATGGCGAACGTGGTGCGATCCTTGGGCGGGAAGAACTGGTCGAGGTCGAACACGCCGAGCTTGCGGATGGGCGGGTTCATCACCTGGCCGACGAGCGTCGCCAGGTCGAGGCTGAGGCCCTTCGTCCACGAGTCCTGGATGAGGTTGGCCAGCAGGATGTGCTCGCGGCTCGACAGCGGGTCGGCGTCGATGCCGACGAGGCCGAGCAGCCCGCCGACGAAGCCGTCGATCTCGTCGCCGACCGTCTCGGCGTCGTCGACGTCGGCCGGCGCCTGCAGCGAGCCGACGATGTTCAGGCCGACGCCGCCGCTCGACCCCGGCGTGTAGATCGTCATCTCCGCGCCGGCGCGCAGCGCCCCGATCGTCGCCCCGGACAGGCCCCAGCCGTCCAGGCCCTTCGTCCACGCAGTTGCTTGGTCGGCGGCGAACTCGGCCACGGACTTGCCGGCGCTCTGTGCGTCGCCGGCATTGACCCACGGCTCGAAGTCGGCCGGTGCCAGGTCGGGGAAGGTGAGGCACAGGTTCGTCAGGTCGCCCTTCGGGTCGATCAGCAGCACCGGGACGCCGGCGGCCAGCGCGGACTCGACCAGGACGACACCGAGCCCGGTCTTGCCCGAGCCGGTCATGCCGACGATCACGCCGTGCGTGGTGAGGTCGCCCGACGCCAGGTTGACGAGGCGGTCGGTGCGCTGGTGGGACGTCGGGTCGACGTCGCCGCCCACGAGGAGGTCGGCCATGCCGCGGAGGGTAGCCCTCCCCGCCGGCGGGGTCCGGCCCGCCCGGTGCGCGTCGCGCCGGTGCGCGGGCATTCGGCGGGTGGCGCCGCGACACGAACGAGGGCCCGCACGGCGCCCGATCAGCCGGGGGAGCGGCTGGCTCGCTATGACAGGGGAGTGGGACGACTGCAACGAGTGCTCATCGCCAACCGGGGTGAGATCGCCATCCGCATCGCCAGGGCGGCCGACGCCTTGGGCATGGCCTCGGTGGCGGTGTTCGCCGATGTCGACGACCGTGGGCTGCACACCCGCATGGCGACCGACGCGGTGCGCGTCGGCGCGCCCGGCGACGCGGTCGCCGTGTACCTCGACATCGACGGCCTGGTGCGCGCCGCGCTCGATGCGGACTGCGACTGCGTGCACCCCGGCTACGGCTTCCTCGCGGAGAACGCCGCGTTCGCCGCGGCCTGCGCCGCCGCCGGGCTGACGTTCGTCGGTCCGTCGCCCGAGGTGCTCGCATTGTTCGGCGACAAGGTCCGGGCCCGGGCGCTGGCTGCGTCGTTGGACATCCCGATCGTCGCCGGCAGCGACGGCGCGGTCGCGAGCGTCGACGAGGCGGCGAGCGTCGCGGAGTCGATCGGCTACCCCGTGATGCTCAAGGCCGCCGCGGGTGGCGGTGGTCGCGGCATCCGCCTCGTGCGCAGCGCGGACGAGCTCGGTGAGGCGTTCACCCGTTGTGCCAGCGAGGCGGCGGCCGCGTTCGGCGACGGCACGCTGTTCGTCGAGCAGCTCATCGAACGCCCGCGGCACATCGAGGTGCAGGTCCTCGCCGATGCCTCGGGGAACGTGATCCACCTGTTCGACCGCGACTGCTCGGTGCAACTGCGCAACCAGAAGGTGGTCGAGGTCGCCCCGGCGACCGGTTTGCCGGACGCGCTGCGCAGTCGGATCCTCGACAGCGCCGTCACGCTCGCCCAGGCTGCCGGGTACGTCAATGCCGGGACCGTCGAGTTCCTCGTGTCGCCCGAGCGCGGCGAGTTCGCGTTCATCGAGCTCAACCCGCGCATCCAGGTGGAGCACACGGTGACGGAGGAGGTGATGGCGATCGATCTCGTGGACGCCCAGTTCCGCATCGCCGGCGGTGCGACGCTGGCCGACCTGGGGCTGGCCGGTCAAGAAGCCGTCGGCCGGCCGCGTGGTGTCGCCGTGCAGGCCCGCGTCGTGGCCACCGGCGCCGGCACGCTCGACGCCTACCGCGAGCCGTCGGGGCCGGGCGTTCGCGTCGACGGCGCCGGTTACGCCGGGTACACGCCGCCACCGCAGTTCGATCCGCTGCTCGCCAAGGTGATCGGCATCAGCCGTTCCGCCGACGTCGCCGACGCGGTGGAACGCACCCGGCGAGCCGTCCAGGAGCTGCTCGTCGCCGGCCTGCCGACCAACCGGGACCAGTTGCTGGCGATCCTGGGCCGCCCGGAGGTCCGCGCCGCCGATGCGCGCACGACGTTGCTGAGCGAGGTGCCCGAGCTCGGTGCCGCGGTTGCCGGCGACCCGAGCCCGGTCGCGGACCTCGTCCGCGTCGCGCCGGGGACGACCGATCCGGCGTGTGGCGGCGCGACACGAACGAAGTCAGCGGGGCCGCAGCTGGCGGTCGAGGACGGGCAACAGGGCGTCACCAGCCCGATGGGCGGCACGGTGGTCGAGGTGCGCGCCGCGGTCGGCGACGTGGTGCGCTCCGGGGACGCGCTCGTCGTGGTGAGCGCGATGAAGATGGAGAGCACGGTCACTGCGCCGTGCAACGGCACGATCGTGGCGGTCGCCGAGCTGCCCGTCGGGACCGGCGTCGTCGTCGACGACATCGTCGTGGTGATCGAGCCGTCGGACGGCGCCGGCGCGTCCACCGTCGAGGTCCGCCGCGAGGACACCTGGCTCCCGGTCCTCGACGACGTCGCCAAGCTGCAGGGCTTCGCGCTGGCCCGACTGGCGCCCGGCTCCGAGGATCCCGGCGTCGTCCGCCAACGCCACCGCGGCAAGCTCACCTGCCGCGAGCGGATCCTCGAGCTCCTCGACGACGGTTCGTTCCGCGAGGTCGGCAGCCTCGCCGGGTTCGCCAGCTACGACGACACCGGCCGCATCGTCGCCTTCACCCCGGCCAACCACGTCGGCGGGACCGGCACGATCAACGGACACGGGGCGATCGTCTGCGCCGACGACTTCACGTCGCGCGGCGGTCACGCCGACGGGGCCATCGGGGCGAAGAGCCTGCACCTCGACCGACTGTCGATCCAGCTGCTGGTACCGGCGATCCGCCTGCTCGACGGCTCGTCAGGCGGCGGGAGCGTGGCGGCGATGGTGCCCGAGCAGCAGAAGTCCGGCGAGAGCAACGCCCAGGAGAGCACCGGGGCGATCACCGCCGGGCGCCCTCGGGTGAGCGGCGGTGGCGGCTCGTTCCTCACCGGGCACCTCGGCGTCGAGGAGTACGCCCAGCAGCTGGCCACGGTGCCGGTGGTCAACGTGCTGCTCGGCAGCGTCGTCGGCATCGGTGCGGCCAAGGCGGTGCTCGGCCACTTCAGCGTGATGGTGCGCGACATCAGCCAGCTGTTCGTCGCCGGCCCGCCGGTCGTCAGCCACGCGATGGGCTACGACATCACCAAGGAGGACCTCGGCGGCTGGCAGGTGCACTGCTGCAACGGCTCGGTGGACAACCTCGCCGAGACGGAGGAGGAGGCGCTGGCGATGACCCGCCGCTTCCTCTCGTACCTGCCGTCGAGCGTCAACGAGACGCCGCCGGTCCTGCCGCCGGCGGCCGACGACCCGGCCGACCGGCGCGACGAGGAGCTGCTCACGCTGATCCCGCGCAAGCGGACGTCGACGTTCGACGTGCGCCGGAGCATCGACCTGCTCGTCGACAAGGGGTCGTTCTTCGAGATCGGCGCGCTGTGGGGCACCGACCAGGTGGTCGGCCTCGCCCGGCTGAACGGCCACCCGGTCGGTGTGTTCGCCAACGACAGCCGCCATCCCAACGGCGGGGCGATGACCGCCGACGGCTGCGACAAGTACACCCGTCATCTCGACCTGTGCGACCTGTTCCACCTGCCGATCCTCAACCTCGTCGACAACCCCGGGTTCTGCGTCGGGCTGGAGCACGAGATCGCCGGCACGATCCGCAAGGGCGCCACGTGGATGGTCGCGTTCTCCCAGATCCGCGTGCCGCTGTTCACCGTGCAGATGCGCCGCAGCTTCGGCGTGGCCGGCAACTTCCAGTCGACGCCGGTGCGCGAGCCGCACGCCCGGGTCACCTGGCCGGCGGCCGACCTCGGGGGCATCCCGCCCGAGGGCGGCATCGAGGCCGCGTACAAGCGCCAACTCGCCGAGGCCGACGATCCGGCCGCGCTGCGCGCCGAGATCAACGGGCGCATCGAGAGCGTGCGCGGCCCGATCGGTCCGCTGAACAAGTTCCAGATCGAGGAGCTGATCGACCCGCGCGACACGAGGCGCCTCGCCTGCGAGTGGGTGGAGACGGCCTACCGGGTGGTCGACACCGTCGCCCGCGTGCCCGTGCGCCCCACGCGCTATCGGCCGTGATGGCCGGCCTCCGGCCGACCGGTCCGGCGGGCTCCCTGGCGGTCGCGCCGCCGGCTTCGTCCCCGCACGAGCCTCGTATGAATGCAAGCGTCTCGCTCTCTGCGCTCGCTGCGCTCGCTGTCCGAGCGTCACGCTCCCGGTGCCTCGTCGGGGCGCGAGCGCTGCTAGCCAATCGGCATGGATTGGGGCATTCACCTTCCGCACCTCGGCCGGCAAGCGACCCGGAAGAACCTCGTCGAGTTCGCCCAGCTGGCCGACCGGCTCGGCTACCACTCGGGCTGGGTGAGCGACCACGTCGCCTGGCCGAAGGACATCGCCTCGCACTACCCGTACACCGACGACGGTTCGTTCGCCCCGCCGATGGACATGCCCTGGCTCGACCCGATCGGCACGATGTTCTTCGTCGCGGGGTGCACCGAGCACCTCAAGCTGGCGCCGACGGTCCTGATCCTCGGCTACCGGCCGCCGGTGCTCACCGCCAAGGCGATGGCCTCGCTCGACGTGATGTCCGAGGGTCGGGCGATCCTCGGGGTCGGCGTCGGCTGGATGCGCGAGGAGTTCGAGGTGCTCGGCATGCCCTGGGACCACCGCGGCAAGCGCGCCGACGAGCAGCTCGAGCTGTTCAACCGGTTCTTCACCGAGGACACCCCGTCGTTCCACGGTGAGTTCTACGACGTGCCCACGGTGGGCTTCGAGCCCAAGCCGGTGAACGGTCGGATCCCGATCTGGGTCGGTGGCGACACCGAGCCGGCGTTCCGCCGGACCGTTCGGTCGGGCGACGCGTTCCACGCCGCGTTCCAGAAGGTGGCCGAGGTGGATGCGGCCTGGAAGCGCATCGGCGAGCTGTGCGACGAGGCCGGGCGTGACCGCGCCGAGCTGCGCCTGTCGGTCCGGCTGTACCTCGACCCGGCCGCGTCGATGCCGGCCACCAAGTCGGTCGGCGGGTCCACCGAGCAGATGCTCGACACGATCGGCACGTGGCAGGCCATCGGCGTCGACCACATCCTCCTCGATCCGGTTGCGCCGGGTGGCTTCACCGGCCGGATGGGCGCGATGGAGTCGTTCATGACCGCCGTCGCCCCGCAGGTCGGTTGACCCCGCGGGGATCGGCGACGATGTCGGCGTGAGCGTGACCTCCGAACCGGCGTCGGCGTGAGCCCGACAGCCGAGGCGGAGCTCGTCGAGCGGCTGCGCGCCGGTGACGGCAACGCGTTCACCGAGCTGGTGCGCGAGCACCACGGCTCGCTGATGCGCCTGGCGAGCTCGTTCGTCCCGTCGCGCGCCGTGGCCGAGGAGGTCGTCCAGGAGACCTGGCTGGCGGTGATCAAGGGGTTGGCGCGCTTCGAGCAGCGGTCGTCGTTGAAGACCTGGATCACCAGCATCCTCGTGAACATCGCCAAGACCCGCGGCATCAAGGAGCGACGCACCGTGCCGCTCGGCTCGCTGGGGAGCGACGCCGGCGACGGCGGGCCGTCGGTCGACCCGGACCGGTTCACCGGCCCTCCAGGCAGGGGTGCGTGGTCCGATCCGCCGGCGCACTGGAGCGACCTGCCGGCCGAGACCGTCGTGTCCGGTGAAACGTTCGCCCTCGTCGAGGAGACTGTTGGCACGCTTCCCGACAACCAGAGGTGGGTGGTCATGCTGCGAGATGTGGAGGGCTGGGCGTCACGTGACGTCTGCGACCTCCTCGGCATCAGCGAGGCCAATCAGCGCGTGCTCCTGCACCGCGGTCGCTCGGTGGTGCGCGCCGCGTTGGAGCAGCGGTTCGGAGAGCGGTCATGAGCCTGTTCCGCACCACGATCATCTGTCAGCAGTGGGTCGAGCTCGTCACCGACTACCTCGAGGGCGCCTTGCCGCGGCGGACGGTCCGGGCGATCGAGCGGCACCTCTCCGGGTGCCCGCACTGCACCGAGTACCTCGCCCAGATGCGCCGGACGATCGCGATCTCCGGGGCGCTGCCGGAGGACCACGAGGTGCCCGACGAGCTCATCGAGCGGCTGCGTCGGGCGCTGGAGGAGCAGCGGCGCGACGAGAGCTGACGGCCGCGCTTCGGTCCAGTCGGAGGATCTCGTGGAGCCGGGCGTCCACCGGGTTGTCCGGCTCCAGGTCGGCGCGCGCGACGAGTTGGAAGCCGGCGCGCAGCAACGCGGTCCACGAGGCCACGTTCGCGCTGTTCACCGGGACGATCAGGCAGCTGACGGGCGGCGTGTACGTCCAGATCCGCCGTGCAGCGGCGCGCAGCATGGCCTGACCGACGCCGCGTCCGACGACGTCCGCCTCGCCGAGGAAGTAGTCGATGCTCGCCGCGCCTGCGGGCACGTCCAACGACGGCGACAGCTCGGCGACGTACTCGGGGTAGTCGGCGATGCGGTATGCCTGGAGCATCCCGACCGGCCGCTCGCCGAGGAGCACGGTGAGCAGCTCCGTCGGCTCGACGCCGTCGACGGCGGCACCGAAGTCACGCTCGATCGCCTCAGCGGTGAACTCGTGGTGCCACCAGCGCTGCACGTGCGGTCGGGCCAACCAGTCGGCGAGCAGGCCGAAGTCGTCGCGGGTGAGGGCCTGGAAGGTGATCGTGGCCACGCCGCGGGACCCTCACCCGCGGGTCGTGATGCGGTAGCTGCAGCGTTGGGCGCCGGTGAGCAGGTGCTGGTCGCGCTCGATGACCACGCCGTCGCCCAGCGCCTCGCGGAACAGCTCCAGCTCCGCGGTGCACAGACCGAGGCAGACCCCGGCCGCGTCGCGGATCGGGCAGTGGTGCTCGGTGAGCACGAGCGTGTCGCCGTCGGTCGTCGCTTCGGCGACGTACCCCTCGGCCGTGCGGATGTCGGCCAACCGGCGGACCTTCACGGCGACGTCCGCGCCCGGATCGATCTGCTCGCGGTACGCGTTCAGCTGACGCTCGTGCCGGGTGCGGATCACGTGGCCCAGCGCGTCCTCGCCGAGCGATTGGCGGATCGACTGGATGAGCTCGACGGTGAGGTCGGCATGGCGGTCGGGGAACAGCTCGGCGGCCATCGGCGTCAGCCGCCAATTGACCGGCGGCCGACCGCGGCCGACGGCCGTGCCTTGGGCGCGAGCGACCAGACCGATGGTCTCCAGCGCCTCGAGGTGCTGGCGGATCGCCGTGTCGGTGAGTCCGAACTCGGCGGCAAGCTCGCTGGCGGTGGCCGACTCGGCACGCTTGAGCCGTTCGATGATGCGGCGCTTGGCGTCGGTCAGCTCGGCCATCGAGGTCCAGCGTACCGATTCCGCAAGCGAGCCCTTGGGGAATCGGCCGTCGGACGCGCTCGTCGGCGTTGGCAGACTGTTCCACCGTGACTGCCACTGCCCCCACCTCCGCCGACCGCGACACGATCACCGCCGCGCTGGAGGACCAGTTCGGGCTGGCCGATCGAGTCCTCGACGAGGACGCGTTGGCCAACAGCATCGTCAGGTTCCGCGAGCAGGGCATCGTCCTCCCGACGTTCTCCGAGCTGACCGAGCCGTGGCGCATCCCGGCTGAGCGCGTCGGCGACGCCGACCGCCACGGGCGCGACGTGCGCAACCTGTGGCGGCTGCACTGGTACAACGATCTGCACGGCGGCCGGGCGGAGGTCCCCGACCACGTCGTGTTGCCGTCGTCGCTCACGGGGATCGAGAGCCCGATCATCGTCGTCCTCGGCGACCGTTTCCCGATGATCACCGCGGACAAGGTGCTCGCCGCCTACGCCTGCCTGGCGCCGCGGGTGGTCACCGGGCAGTTCGACCCCACCCGCCACCGGGCCATCTGGCCGAGCACCGGCAACTACGCCCGTGGCGGCATCGCCATCAGCCGGCTGATGGCCAGCCGTGGGGTGGCGATCCTGCCGGAGGGGATGAGCCAGGAGCGCTTCGACTGGCTCGACCGGTGGTGCGAGAACCCCGCCGAGGACGTCATCCGCACGGTCGGCACGGAGAGCAACGTCAAGGAGATCTACGACGCGTGCAACGCGCTCGCCGAGGATCCGACGAACTTCGTGTTCAACCAGTTCTGCGAGTTCGGCAACCACCTCGGCCACCTGCAGATCACCGGGCGAGCGCTCGACGACGCGTTCCAAGCGGCGCGCACCACGAGCGGCGCCGACTGGCGCCTCGCCGTGTTCGTCAGCGCCACGGGCTCGGCCGGCACGATCGCCGCAGGCGACAAGCTCAAGGAGCAGCACGGCTCGCTCACCGTGGCGGTCGAGGCCCTGGAGTGTCCGACGATGCTGGAGAACGGCTTCGGTGAGCACAACATCCAAGGAATCGGCGACAAGCACATCCCGCTGATCCACAACGTCACCAACACCGACGTCGTCGTCGGGATCAGCGACCGGGCGACCGACGAGCTCGACGTCCTGTTCAACACCCCGGCCGGGCGCAGCTTCCTCGTCGATCGGCGAGGCGTGCCACAGCCGGTGGTGGCGGCGTTGGAGCACTTCGGCCTGTCGTCGATCTGCAACGTCCTGGCGGCGATCAAGACGGCCAAGCTGCTCGGATACGGGCCCGACGACGTACTCGTCACCGTGGCCACCGACGGCGCGGCGATGTACCCGAGCGAGCGGGCCAAGGTGCTGCGCGAGCGCTTCGCCGGCACGTTCGACACGATCACCGCTGCCGGCGTGTTCGGCCAGCACCTGGCCGACGTCGACACGTCGGCCACCCAGCAGCTCACCGAGCGCGACCGCAACCGGATCTTCAACCTCGGGTACTACACGTGGGTCGAGCAGCAGGGCACGCCGTTCGAGCTGTTCGAGGCCCGCCGGTCGCAGCGCTTCTGGCGCGACCTGCGGCGCTTCCTGCCGGTGTGGGACGAGATGATCCTCGACTTCAACGCGCGTGTCGCCGCCGCGTCGTGACGTCCGCGCCGGCGATCGGCGGCATGGCGTGCGCGGTGTGCGGCGCGCAGGTCGACATCGCCACGCCGTTCAGCTGGCGCTGTCCCAACGCCACGGCCCTCGACCGGCGCCACGCGCTCGCCTTCGTCGCCGGGCCGTCGTCGTTGCCGCCGCTCGACTCGTCGGGCACCGGCACGTTCGGCCTGTTCCGTCCGTGGCTCGCCTGGGATTCGTTCGCCGCCGCCAACGGGATGAGCGTGGCGGCCCGTGCCGCACTGGTCGCTGCACTGGACGAGCCGCTCGGGTTCACGGTGACGCCGTTCGGCCGCCACGCCGGCCTCAGCGCTGCCTTGGGGTTCGGTCCCGCGGGCGGCGTGTGGGTGAAGGACGAGACCGGGCAGGTGGGCGGCAGCCACAAGGCCCGTCACCTGTTCAGCATCCTGTTGC
This sequence comes from uncultured Acidimicrobiales bacterium, assembly GCA_963794805.1. Taxonomy (GTDB): domain Bacteria; phylum Actinomycetota; class Acidimicrobiia; order Acidimicrobiales; family Ilumatobacteraceae; genus JAODBQ01. Next base: position 486,215 of record CAWCFL010000016.1, on the reverse strand, counting down.
ACCTGCGCACCGCCGAGGTGCTCGGCCTCGCGCCGTGGCGCACCGCGGGGGAGCGACCGCCGCTGGCCATCGCCTCGTGCGGCAACGCGGCGATCGCCGCAGCGACGCTCACGTCCTCGGTCGACTGGCCGCTGTCGGTGTTCGTCCCGCCGACGGCCGATGCGGCGGTCCTCGAACTGCTCGACGCGCTCGGGGCCACGATCGTCACCTGCCCCCGATTGGTCGGCGATACGCCGGGCGATCCGTGCGTGCACCGCTTCCGCGAAGCGGTCGCCGACGGCGCGGTGCCGTTCAGCGTGCAGGGCACGGAGAACGTGTGGTGCCTCGACGGCGGGCGGACGATCGGCTGGGAGATGGGCGCTGCCGGACGTCGACCTCGACCGCCTGTTCGTCCAAGTCGGTGGGGGAGCCCTCGCCGCGTGCGCCAGCGCCGGTCTGCCCGGTGTGCGGCTGCATGCGGTGCAGACCGCGGCGAGCGCACCCCTGGTCCGGGCCTGGGAGCGGGCGGCGCACGACGTTCGGCGGTCGCCCGGCGCACGGTGGTCGTCGCTGATGTGGCCGTGGGAGCACGTCGGCCGATCGGCGGCGGACGGAATCCTCGACGACGAGACCTACGACTGGATCCCCGTCGTCGAGGCCATGGACGCGAGCGGGGGCGATGCCGTCGAGGTCGACGAGTCGCTCGTTCGTCGGGCCCACGAGCTCGTCGCCGACCACACCGACGTGGACGCCTCGGCCACGGGCACTGCCGGTCTCGCCGGCGTGCTGGCCGTGCGCGAGTCGATCGGCGACGACGAGCGCATCGCCGTCATCCTCAGCGGCACCCGCCGGTAGCGCTGACCGTCACCAGGTCGTCCCGAGTCCCGTGGGTGGGGTCGGGGTGGTGGTCCCGAGTCCGTGGGGTGCGCCGGAGTGGGAGAGGTGCGGTTCGGCACGCCAGCGACTCGGGCGCACCATCGGACTCGGGTGGCGGGGACCCTCGGGCCGAACAGGTCGCCGGCTGACCGGTTTCTCGGTGCACCGTGGAACCATGACCCCGACCGCACTCGCGAGGCGCACGGCCTGCGCCACCACCACACTGCGGCCCGTCGGGCCGTTCGACCTCGCCACGGCAGCCCAGTTCGCCGGGCGCGCCAGCGCACCTGCGCGTCGACGGGCCGGCGGACGGCGCCGGCCACCTGCACCTGTCGTTCGTGCCCGATGGTGAGCCGGAGCGGCCTGTCGGTGCCTGCGTGCGATCGGCCGGCCGGCGAGACCTCGTCGTGGAGCTCTACGGTGACGTCCCCGACGAGCGCGCGCGCTCTCGACCAGGTCGCCCGGGTCCTCTCGCTCGATGTCGACGCTCGACCGCTGGACCGGCGTCGGGCGGCGTGACCCGGTGATCGGTGCGCTGCAGGCGGCACGCCCGGGGTTCCGTCCGGTGAACTTCGTCTCGCCGTACGAGGCCGCCTGCTGGCTGCTGCTCACCCAACGGTCGTCGATGGCTCGGGCCACCGTCGTGCGCGATCGCCTCGCTGCTGACTGGGCGGCGAGGTCGTCGTCCACGGTGACGTGCGCCGGTGCTTCCCCGGGCCCGCCGTGCTGCGCACGGTCCACGCCGGTGACGGGCTGTCGCCCGTTGCCGCGGCCCGGCTGCGTGCCGTGGCCGAAGCCGCGCTCCACGGCGATCTGCTCCACGGCGAGCGGCTTCGCGCGTGGTCCCGAGCGGCGCCGTGGAGCAGCTCATCGCCGTCCTCCCGGGTGTCGGACCGTTCACTGCGCAGGGCATCGTCCTGCGCGGCGCAGGTGCACCCGACCTGCTGGCGCCGGCCGAGCCGCGGATCGCCGAAGCGTCCAGCGCGCCTACGGCCTGGCGCAGCCGCCCGACGGCGACGACCTGGCCCGGCTCGCCGAGCCGTGGCGTCCGTTCCGCTCGTGGGCCCAGGTGCTGCTGCGCGTCGCGGTTGAGCCGCCGCCGGCCAGAGTGCAACCGGATGGTGGCGGTAGCCTGCGGACATGATCGCTCCCCAGGCACTCGACACCGCGATGGATCCGCGCAGCGATGTCTTCAACCGGCTGCTGAAGAACCGCGTCGTGCTGCTCGGCACCGACGTCAACGACGAGATCGCCAACCAGATCTGCGCCCAGCTGCTGTACCTCGAGGGCGAGGACGACCAGACCGACATCTGGCTGTACATCAACAGCCCCGGCGGATCGGTCACGGCCGGCATGGCGATCTACGACACGATGCAGTTCGTCGGCTGCGAGGTCGCCACGGTGTGCATGGGCATGGCGGCCTCGATGGGCCAGTTCCTGCTCACCGCCGGTGCGGCGGGCAAGCGCTACACGCTGCCCAACGCCCGGATCATGATGCACCAGCCGCTCGCCGGGCTTCGCGGCCAGGCCACCGACATCGCCATCCAGGCCGAGCAGCTGGCCTACACCAAGCGGCGCATGGCCGAGCTCACGGCGCACCACTCCGGCCAGCCGCTGGAGCAGATCCAGAAGGACTCCGAGCGCGACCGCTGGTTCACCGCCGAGGAGGCTCAGAGCTACGGCCTGGTCGACAAGGTGATCGTCCGCCGCGGCCAGATCGCCGCCTGAGTCGCTTCCCGGCCGTTCGGCCGGATCACGGCCGTGACGGCCCCGAGGTCGTGGCCGTCGCCGGCTCGGCGCTCGTGACCGCGACGTCCGACGTCGACGGGCCGGCAGTGGTGGCCGGCGCCGCGGGATCGGTGGTGGTCGTGCCGGCGAGCAGCGTGGTCGCCACGATCGACGGCCCGATCTGTGCGTTGCACAGGCGCTGCGTGTAGTCCGCGATCGTCGTGCCGACTGCTGCGCAGCCCGGATCGTGTCGGCCGCCCGCTGCATCGACGTCTGGTCGCCGGCGACGACGGTCGACGCCGTCTCGTAGGCGATGGTCAGCACGTCCCACTCCTTCTCCACGGCGAGTGGGGCGACCTTGGCCATGGAGCGGTACAGCGCCACCGTCTGGGTGACGTCGGCCGGGCTGGCGATGTCCGGAGCGTTCAGCTCGGTCAGGTGCTCCTGCACGGTGGCGCAGTAGCGCGAGTCGGTGCGCTCGGTGGCGTCCGAGCCGCATGCCGCGAGGCCGATCGTGGTCAGCGCGAGCGCGCCGGCGGCGAGTCCCATCCCGTTCCGGCGCCGCACTCGCGCAGTCTGGCAGAGGGTCCGGCGAACCGTCGCGCACCCCTTTGATAGCGTCACCTTCGACGTCGAGGGACCGTGTCCGTCCCTACCAACCGACCAGCCGGCGCGCCTGCGCCCCGTCAGTTGGAGGCCCTCATGGTCGCCATCACCCGATCCGCCACCATCCTCGGTGCGCAGGGCCATCCCGTCTCGGTCGAGGTGCACATGTCCCGCGCCATACCGAGCTTCTCGGTCGTCGGGCTGCCCGACGAGGCGTGCCGCGAATCGCGTGACCGTGTCCGAGCCGCCGTCCTGTCCAGCGAGCTGTCCTGGCCGGCCAAGCGGATCACCGTCAACCTGGCGCCGACCACCCAACGCAAAGGCGGCTCCGGCCTCGATCTGGCCATCGCGGTCGCGGTGCTCGTGGAGGACGAGCAGCTGCCGGCCGCGGCGGTCGCGGGGTTCGGCTTCATCGGCGAGTTGGGTCTGGACGGGTCGGTGCGCGCGGTTCCCGGCGTCGCCCCGATGGCCGCGGCCGCCGAGGGCTCGCCGATCGTCGTGCCGCCCGGCTCGTTCCGCGAGGCGCGGGTCGCCGTCGGTGCGGCGGTGCGCGTCGTTGCCACGCTGGCCGAGCTCGTCCGGGCCCTGCGCGGCGATGCGCCGTGGCCCGACGCGCCCGACGAGCCGGCTGCCGACGACCCGCCACCGCCGGTGGATCTGGCCGACGTGCGCGGGCAGCCCGCCGCCCGCCGGGCACTCGAGATCGCCGCGGCCGGGGGGCACCACATCCTGCTCGTCGGGCCGCCCGGTTCGGGCAAGACGATGCTGGCCCAGCGACTGCCCGGCCTCCTGCCGCCGTTGTCGGCGGCGGCCGCCCTGGAGGCGACGATGATCCACTCGGCCGCCGGGGTGCGCCTGCCGCCGAGCGGCGTCGTGCGCCGTGCGCCGTTCCGCGCCCCGCACCACTCCAGCTCGATGGTCAGCCTCGTCGGTGGCGGCACCGCCAGCCTCAGACCCGGGGAGATCAGCCTGAGCCACGGCGGCGTCCTCTTCCTCGACGAGCTCGGCGAGTTCCAGCGGCACGTGCTCGACGGCCTGCGCCAGCCGCTGGAGGACGGCGTGGTGCGCATCGCCCGGGCGCGCGTCAGTGCCAGCCTGCCGGCGCGCTTCCTGCTCGCCGCAGCCACCAACCCGTGCCCGTGCGGCGGCGGGCCACCCGGTCGGTGTGAGTGCGACGAGGGCGCGCGCCTGCGCTACCTGCGTCGGTTGTCGGGCCCGTTGCTCGATCGCTTCGACCTGCGCGTGGGCGTGCACCGACCGGCGGTCGACGACCTCCTCGCTGCGGGCGGCGGCGAGCGCACAGCCGTGGTCGCGGCCCGGGTGGTCGAGGCGCGTCGGCGCGCCGTGGAGCGCGGCGGCATGTGCAATGCGGACATCCCGCCGGCGCACCTGGATCTCCTCGCCCCGCTCACCGACCGGGCGCGCCAGCTGCTGCGTGGCGAGCTCGAGCGCGACCGGCTCTCGGGCCGCGGCTACCACCGCGTCCGCCGGGTGGCGCGCACGATCGCCGACCTCGACGACGAGGTCGAGCTCGTCGACGAGCACCATGTCGCCATGGCGCTCGCGCTGCGGGTGCGCCTCGGCGTGTCCACGCGGGAGCGTGCCGCGTGACGGCGGCGGTCGATGCCGGATCCGTCGGGTCCGAGCGCGCCCACGCCGCGGCGTTGAGCTGCCTGCCGCTCATGAGCCTGCGCCGGCTGAGCACGCTGCTGCGCCAGCATCCCCCGTCCGTCGCCTACGCCGTCGTCGCCGGGCAGGAGCCCGCAGTGGGGTTGGCCGGCAAGCTCCTCGCCGATCCGCAGCTGGCCGAGCGGTGGCGGCAGGCGGCGACGCCCGCCCATGTCGACCGGGTGATGGCCCGTTGTGCGGCGAACGGGATCCGAGTGGTGCACATCGGCTGTCCCGGCTACCCGGGTGTGCTGGAAGGCCACGACGCGCCCCCGGTGCTGTTCCTCCGTGGCGACGCCGAACTGCTCCACCTGGGTCGGCGGGTGGCCATCGTCGGCACGCGCAACGCCACTCCCGCCGGCCGTCACGCGGCCGAGGTCATCGCCGGCGGCCTCGCCGAGCACGGCGTGCACGTCGTGTCCGGACTGGCGCGAGGCATCGACGGTTGGGCGCACCGCAGCGTCGTCGCAGCGACTCGCCAGGGCCGGCCGATCGGCGTGGTCGCCAGTGGGTTGGACGTCGTCTACCCACGCGAGCACCGGGAGTTGTGGGCCCGGGTCGCCGACCTGGGGCTGCTCGTCTCCGAAGCCGCCCCCGGGGTGGCGCCGGAGGCCTACCGCTTCCCGCTGCGCAACCGGATCATCGCCGCGCTGGCCGAGGTGGTCGTCGTCGTCGAGTCGCGCGAGCGTGGCGGTTCGTTGATCACCGCCCGGCTGGCGGCGGAGCGCGGCGTGCCGTTGATGGCCGTGCCCGGCAGCCTGCACAGCCCGTCCTCGGCCGGCACCAACCGCCTGCTGCGCGAGGGTGCCGGCGCGGTGCTCGATGCGTCAGACGTGCTCATTGCGTTGTCGATCGACCACCGCCGCTGTGCACCGGCATTGGCCGACACCCGCGGCCGGCCGCTCGCCGCCGACGTGCCCGCGTATCGCGCCTGTTGTGAGGACGCTCGAACCATCGACGCGCTCGTGCTGGCCATCGGCAGCGGGGTGGCCGACGTGGCGATGTCGCTCGCTCGCCTGGAGCAGGCCGGGTGGATCGCCCAGACCGACGGCTGGTACCAGCCGATCGGAGCGCCGCTGCGATGAACGCCACGGTGCTCCCGGTCCTGATCGTGTGCGTCGTCGCGGCGGCCGTCGCCGTCGCGATGAGCCGGTCCGATGGCGGCGGCGCTGCGAAGATGACCACGAGATGGCTGCATCCGACGAGCACGCGCAATCGGGCCGACGACGTCGCCTCGGCGTGGCAGATCGACCAGTTCGTCGCCAGCCTCACGGCCTCGTCGGCGAACACGGTCATGGCCTACCGCAGCGACATCAACCAGTTCGCCGCATGGGCCGGGCGAGGCGCGATCGACGGTCCGGGCGGCGTGGACCGGATGCTCCTGCGCCGCTACGTCGCCGCGCTCACCACGCGACGGCTGGCCAAACGCACCATTGCCCGCAAGGTCGCTGCGCTGCGCCGCTACTTCGGCTGGGCGCGCCGCGCCGGCCTGGTTGCCGGCGACCCGACGGTGTCGCTGCGCGCGCCCGCCGGCGAGGGCCGCTTGCCACGCGTCCTCGACGCCCGCGAGCTCGGGGTGCTGCTCGATGGTCCCGCTGGTGCGGACGGCGCAGCGCCTGCCGGCGTCGGCCCGGCCGTGGACGTCGACGCCGAGGTCGACGCCGAGCCGCCGTGGCGCAGGCGGCGCGACGACGCGGTGTTGGAGGTGCTCTACGGCAGCGGGCTGCGCGTCAGCGAGCTGTGCGACGCCGACGTGGATGCCGTCGATCGTCGGGGCCTGGCGATCAGCGTGTGGGGCAAGGGGGCCAAGCAGCGGCGCGTACCGCTCAGTGAACCGGCCCTCGATGCGCTCGACCGGTGGCTCGCCATCCGCGGCGACGTGGTCGATCCGGCAATCGGCGCTGCGCTGTTCGCCAACGAGCGCGGCAGGCGGCTCACCCCACGCGACGTCCGGCGCATCATCGATCGGCGCGCCGCACGACCGACGCACCCCCACGCCCTGCGGCACTCCTTCGCCACGCACCTGCTCGACGGCGGGGCGGACCTGCGGGTCGTGCAGGAGCTGCTCGGCCATGCCGACGTGGCCACCACGCAGCGCTACACGCATGTCAGTCGCGAGCGGCTGCGGCAGGTCTACGGCGAGACCCACCCGCCGCGCGTGACCGTCGGTCGACGCCCGGCGACCCGGCACGGCGCGACGCATGAGCGCTCTCCTGCTGGCCGTCGCACTGTTGCCGTCGGCCTGCTACCTGCCCCCCGTCAGCGCCCCGGTCGTCGACCCGTTCCGCGCCCCGGCGTGCACGCAGTGCGCCGGCAATCGGGGCCTGGAGTACGCCACGACACCCGGCACGGCGGTCACGGCGGTCGCGCCTGGTGTGGTGAGCTTCAGCGGCGTCGTTGCCGGCATCCGCTACGTCGTGGTGGACCAGCCCGACGGCTACCGGGCCACCTACGGCCGGCTGGCCGCAACGACGGCGGTCGTCGGCAGCGCCGTCCGGGTCGGCCAGATCGTCGGCACGACCACCGCTGGGTTCTACTTCGGCCTGCGCGTCGGCGAGACCTACGTGGATCCGGCGCCGATGCTCGGGCGGTTGCGCTACCGGCCGCGACTGATCCCCGCCGACGGCGCCTCGCCGCGGCCGGCCCCACCGCCGACGCTCGGGTGTGCCGGTGCCTGAGTCACCGGTAGCATCGCCTGTCGGTCCGCCTCCATGCGGTCCGCGACCAATCTCGGGTCCGTCACCCTGCGGTCGCCACCTCCGGGTGGCGCAGGCGGCTCCGCCACGAACCGCAGGAGAGGAGACGATCTCGTCATGGCTGTTGTCACGATGCGCCAGATGCTCGAGGCCGGTGTCCACTTCGGACACCAGACCCGACGGTGGAACCCGAAGATGCGCCGGTTCATCTTCGGCGAGCGCGGCGGGATCTACATCATCGACCTGGAACAGACGCTCACCCGCGTCGAGGCGGCGTACAACTTCGTGCGCGACCTGTCGACCAAGGGTGGCACGGTCATGTTCATCGGCACGAAGAAGCAGGCACAGGACCCCGTCCGCGACTACGCGGACCAGTGCGGCATGCCGTACGTCAACGAGCGCTGGCTGGGCGGGATGCTCACCAACTTCGAGACCATCGCCAAGCGCGTCTCCAAGATGCAGGAGTACGAGCGGATGAAGCTCGCCGGCGAGTTCGACGCCATGCCGAAGAAGGAAGCGCTCCTCCTCGGCCGCGAGCTGGAGAAGCTGCAGAAGAACCTCGGCGGCATCCGCCGGATGAGCAAGCGCCCCGACGCCGTGTTCGTGCTGGACACGAAGAAAGAGCACATCGCCGTCACCGAGGCCAACAAGCTGAAGATCCCGGTGGTCGCGGTGGTCGACACCAACGTCGATCCCGACGTCGTGCAGTACCCGATTCCTGGCAACGACGACGCCATCCGGGCGAACGCGCTGATGGCCCGGGTCATCGCCGAGGCGATCGAAGAGGGCCGTTACGTGGCCAGCCGGCGCAACCCGCAGGCGGTCGTCGCCACCCCGCAGAAGCGTTCCGCGGAGGAAGAGGCCGCGTTCGGCGCAGCGCAGGCCGAGGCCCGCCGCCAGGCCGCCGCAGCGCAGGCCGAGCGCGACGCCCGCGTCGCCGCCGGCGCCCCCGCAGCGCGGCCCGCCGCCGAGCCGGAGATCGAGTCGGAGCCCGTCGTGGAGGCGCCGCTCGACGAGAGCAACGCCACCGACGCCGAGGCCACCGTCACCCCGGGCGCCACGGCCAGCGAGGCCATCGCCCAGGCCGAGGCCACCGACACCGTCGAGGCCCCGCACACCCCCATCGAGAGCTGACGAGACCGGAAGAAACGACATGGCATTCACCGCGAAGGACGTACAGGCACTGCGCCAGGCAACTGGCGCCGGGATGATGGACGCGAAGAAGGCGCTCGAGGCCAACGACGGCGACATGGAAGCCTCCAAGCAGTGGCTCCGTGAGAAGGGCCTCGCCGCCAGCGCCAAGCGCGACGACCGGGAGAACACCCAGGGCCTCGTCGCCCTGCACCTCGACGGCAACGTCGGGGCCATCGTCAAGCTGAAGAGCGAGACCGACTTCGTCGCCGGCAGCGAGCAGTTCAAGGCCGAGGCGGATGCGCTGGCCAAGCTCGTCGCGGCCAGCGGCGAGAGCGCCGTGGCCGAGCGGGCCCAGGAGCTCGACGACCTGAAGATCACCTTGAAGGAGCGGATCGAGCTCGGCGAGGTCGTGCGCATCGAAGCCGCCCCCGGCAACGAGCTGGGCACGTACCTGCACGTGCAGGGTGGCCGCGGGGTCAATGCCGTGCTCGTGGAGATGGCCGGGGCGTCCCCCGAGCTGGCCCACGACGTGGCGGTGCACATCGCCTTCGCCCGGCCGAAGTACCTCAGCCGCGACGACGTCCCGGCCGATGTGGTCGAGCACGAGCGCCAGACGCTGGAGACGCTCAGCCGCAACGAGGGCAAGCCGGAAGCTGCGCTGCCCAAGATCGTCGAGGGTCGCATCGGCGGGTTCTTCAAGGACGTCGCCCTGCTCGATCAGCCGTACGCCAAGGACGACAAGCAGTCGGTCAAGCAGTTCATCGGCTCGGCGTCGATCGTCCGCTTCGCCCAGGTCGAGATCGGCTGAGTGCCCGACGAGCGCGTCGGTGATCGACATGACCCCACCCCGGTGGAAGCGGATCGTCTTCAAGCCATCGGGTGAGGCCTTGGCCGGGCCCGGCGGGTACGGCCTCGACGCGGCGACGCTCGACGCCACCGCACGCGAGATCAAAGAGGTGCGGTCCAACGGCACCGACGTCGTCGTGGTCGTCGGCGGCGGCAACTTCTGGCGCGGTCGCACCGGCGCGATGAGCGGGATGGACGCCACCCAGTCCGACCACATCGGCATGCTCGGCACGGTGATGAACGCGCTCGCCCTGCAGGACGCGCTCGAGCGCGTCGGGCAGGACACCCGCGTCCAGAGCGCCATCGAGATGCCCCGCATCGCCGAGCCGTACATCCGTCGTCGGGCGATGCGTCACCTGGAGAAGGGCCGCGTCGTCATCTTCGCCGCGGGCACGGGCAACCCGTTCTTCACCACCGACACCGCCGCGGCGCTGCGCGCCGCGGAGATGGATGCCGACGCGTTGCTCAAGGGCACGCACTCCGGCGTGGACGGCGTGTACAGCGCGGACCCGCGCCTGGATCCGTCGGCGGCGAAGTACGACGAGATCAGCTACATCGAGGTGATGACGAAGGACCTCAAGGTGATGGACGCCACCGCCATCGCCTTCTGTCGCGACAACCAGATCCCGATCGTCGTGTTCGACATGTCCGCGCCGGGCGCCCTGGCGCGCATCCTCAGCGGTGAGCGCGTCGGCACCACGGTGCGCGACGCACCGGCCCCCGTCTGAGCACCACCGCACCGGCGCGCCTGGTCAGGGCGGAGATGTTCGGTCCGCCGGTCACCCGATCGGTACGCTGGCGACCGTGACCGAAGAGACGTTGCTCGACGCCATCGACAAGATGGAGAAGGCGGTCGCCCACGTGCAGGATCAGTTCACCTCGGTGCGCACCGGACGGGCGAATCCGGCGTTGGTGGACAAGCTGCTGGTCGAGTACTACGGCTCGCCCGTTCCGCTGCAGCAACTCGCCGCCTTCCAGGTGCCCGAGGCCCGGCAGCTGATCGTCCGACCACACGATCGTTCCACCCTCGGCGCCATCGAGCGGGCCATCCGCGACAGCGACCTGGGCGTCAACCCGAGCAACGACGGAGTCGTGATCCGGCTCAACTTCCCCCCGCTCACCGAGGAGCGTCGGCGCGACTACGTGCGCATCGTCAAGCACATGGCCGAGGACGGCCGTGTCGCGGTGCGCAACATCCGTCACGACGCGCGCAAGCACATGGAGGGTTCGGAGAAGGCGGGAGAGATCTCCGCCGACGAGCTCGAGCGGGCGGAGAAGGAGCTGGAGAAGATCACTCACGACCACGTCGACCTGATCGACAAGGCGTCCGGCCGCAAGGAGCAGGAGCTGCTCGAGGTGTGAACGTGCACGCTGCTCGGGTGCGGGAGCAGCGCTGCCACACGTGTGAGAGGGAGCCAACTTCATGACTGACGATGCCTGGCGCCGGCAGCGGCGCGACAACGAGGAGGACTTCGGGCCACCGCTGTTCGGTGACGTACCGACCACCGAGGTGCAGCCCGGGGATCTGTCCTTCGGCGACGCCGACACGGGCTCGTTGCCGCACTGGACCGAGCCGCCGACCGGGGAGATCCCGCGCGTGCGCTCCAACGCCCCGGCGGCCGATCCGACCGACGACCTCGACGTGTGGTCGTCGTTCGCCAGCCAATCGCCGGTGTGGAGCGACGACCAGCCGGTGGCGGCGCAGGCTGACGACACCTCGGGATCGATCCCCCGGCCCTCGTCGCCGGCTCCGCCGCCGCCGCCCGTCGACCCGAGCGGCGGCCAGCCCGCGTGGAGTGACGACACCGAGCGCGACCCGTCCCAGCCGGTGCGCCGCGAGCCGAGCCGGATCACCATCGGGACGGATCCGACCGATTCGACCGGCCGTCCGATGCCGCCTCGTCGCGGCCGCCAGGACACGCCGAGCCGCGGTCGCCCCGGCGTCCGGCCGGCACCACCGCGTTCTGGGTCACGGGTTCCTGCAGCGTCGAGTCGCGACATGCCCACGGCGATCGCGGTCGGCGTGGCCATCGCTGCGGTGTTCATCGCCGCCCTGCTGTGGCGGCCTGCCGCGGCGTTGGTCCTCGTGGTCATCGTGCTCGGCCTGGCCTCGGTCGAGTACTTCGACAAGGTCACCGAGAAGGGTTACCGGCCGGCCACCATCGTCGGCATCGCGGCGACGATCGCCCTGCCGCTGGCGGCGTACTGGGTGGGCGAGACGGCGCTGCCCCTGGTCCTGGTCCTGGCGTTCGCCGCCGGCTCGATCGGCTTCATCGGCGCCGCCGGTGTCGAGTCCGGGCCGATGCCGAACATGGCGATCACGACGTTGGGGGTCACGTGGATCGCCCTCCTCGGCTCCTTCGCCGCGCTGATCCTGCGGATCTCCACGGTCGGTGGCGACAATCCGATCGGCACCGACACGCTGTTCCTCCTGGCGCTGGGCGTGGTGGCCAACGACATCGGCGCGCTCTTCGTGGGGAGTGGCATCGGTCGCCATCCGCTGCGCGCCTGGATCAGCCCGAACAAGAGCGTCGAAGGCCTGGTCGGCGGCACGATCGCGACGATCGTCGTGCTCGGAGCGGTCGGCGTCGCCGGCAAGAGCGACACGTGGAACAGCTTCGGTGACTGCCTGTGGCTGGCCGTCGTCATCTGCATCACCGCCCCGCTCGGCGACCTCACCGAGAGCATGTTCAAGCGCAACCTGGACGTGAAGGACTTCGGCACCCTGATCCGCGGCCACGGTGGCATCCTCGACCGCTTCGACGGCTTCCTGTTCGCCCTCCCCGCCACCTACTACCTGCTGGAGGTCCTCCAGCCCTGGGTGACGAAGTAGCACCTCTCACTGAGGGTTCACCTTCTCGCGGCGCGGTTCGTTGCCGACACTGCGAGACTGGGCGGACCATGTCTCGGGTGCGGGTGGCCATCGCTGGATCGACGGGTTCGATCGGCACGCAGACGATCGACGTCGTGCGCGCCGAGGCCGAGCGGTACGAGGTCGTCGCCCTCGCTGCCGGATCCTCGGTCGATCGCCTCGTGGCCCAGGCCCGTGAGCTGCGCCCACAGGTGGTCGCCGTCGCCGACCCGGCGCGTCGCGCCGAGGTCGCCGCTGCGCTGCCCGGTGTCGAGGTGGTCGGCGAGCTGACGGCAGTGGTCGAGCCGGCCGACGTCGTGGTCAACGCGGTCGTCGGTTTCGCCGGGCTCGACGTCACCGTGGCCACGTTGCGTGCCGGCAAGCGCCTGGCGCTGGCCAACAAGGAGAGCCTGATCGCCGCCGGTCCCGTGGTCCAGCCGCTGCGCTCGACGCCGGGCGCCGAGCTCGTGCCCGTCGACAGCGAGCACTCCGCGATCCACCAGTGCCTGCGTTCGGGGGCGTTCCCCGATCGGGAGCTGGCCAGGTTGGTGCTCACGGCCAGCGGCGGCCCGTTCCGCGGCCGCACCGCCGGCGAGCTGGCCGACGTCACGGTGGCCGAGGCGCTCGCCCATCCGACCTGGTCGATGGGACCGAAGATCACGATCGACTCCAGCACGTTGATGAACAAGGGTCTCGAGGTGATCGAGGCGCACGAGCTGTTCGCCGTGGACTACGACCGGATCGAGGTGGTCGTGCACCGCCAGTCGGTGGTGCACTCGATGGTCGAGTGGAGCGACGGGTCGACGATCGCCCAACTGAGCATGCCCGACATGCGCCTGCCGATCGGCTACACGCTGGCCTACCCGGCGCGCATCGGCACCGCGTTCGGCCGGATCGACTGGGCCTCGCTCGGTCGCCTCGACTTCGAGCCCGCCGACGTCGACACGTTCCGCTGCCTGCGCCTGGCCTACGACGCCGGTCGGGCGGGCGGCACCGCGCCGGCGTGGCTCAGCGCAGCCAACGAGGTGGCCGTCGAGGCCTTCCTCGCCGGCCGGCTGCGCTGGCCGCAGATCGCCGACGTGTGCGCCGCGGTCATCCAGCACCACGACGGCACCACGCCGACGACCGTTGCCGACATCGTCGAGGCCGACGCCGCCGCCCGACGGGTGGCGCACGACATCATGGAGAGGGAGCTCGTGTCATGAGTGAGCGCAGCGCGAGGCGCGGGTCGTCATGAGCGACACCTACGTCAAGTTCCGCAACGAGGTGATGGCCGGTGGCGCCAGCGACGGTCCCGGTGAACCGGAGACCGCCGGCGGTGCCACCGCGTGGATCTCGCTGGCCGTCATCGTCGGTCTCCTCGTGCTGCTCGGTTGGTGGAGCCTGTGGGCGCTGCTCCTCGTGGTCGGCCTGCTCATCTGCATCTTCCTGCACGAGCTCGGCCACTTCGTGACGGCGCGGATGACCGGGATGAAGGTCACCCAGTTCTTCATCTTCATGGGCCCCAAGCTGTTCAGCTTCCGGCGTGGGGAGACCGAGTACGGCGTGCGCATGTTCCCCGTCGGCGCGTTCGTCCGCATCGTCGGGATGAACAACCTCGACCCGGTCGAGCCCGAGGACGAGCCGAGGGCCTATCGCTCGAAGAGCTACCCGCGACGGATGCTGGTGATCACCGCCGGCTCGATCATGCACATGCTCATCGCCGTCGCGCTGCTGTTCGCCGTCTACGCGATCAAGGGGCAGCAGGTGGCCACCGACCGCGTGCAGATCGCCGCCACCGTCGGCGGATATCCGGCCAGCCAGGCGGGGATCGAGGCGGGCGACATCGTCGTGTCCGTCGACGGTCAGACGCCCACGACGGCGGCGGGAATGACCGCGCTGATCCGTTCCCACGCTCCGGGCGACGTGGTCACGGTCGTGGTCGAGCGCGACGGCCAGGAGTTGACCAAGGAGGTGACGTTGGGCACGAACCCCGACGCACAGGCCCAAGCCTTCCTGGGCGTCAACTCGGGCAACGAGGTCACGTGGCAATCGATGTCGGTCGGCTCGGCCGCCGTGCACGGCGTCACCGACCTCGGCTCGGCGATGTGGGACAGCGTCGGTGGGGTCGTCAAGGTGCTCAACCCGGTGAACATCTGGAACCACGTGACCGGGGCGGACACCGACCCGACCACCCAGCCGACCACGGTCGTCGGCATCACCCGGATCTCCAAGACGATCGGGAACGAGGCCGGCCTCGCTGGCCTGCTGCTGATGCTCGCCGGCGTCAACGTGTTCATCGGCCTGCTGAACATGTTCCCGCTCCTGCCGTTCGACGGCGGCCACGCGGCCATCGCCACGTACGAGCGGCTGCGCACGCGGCGCAACGGCCCGGCCTATCGGGCCGACGTGGCCAAGATGATCCCGGTGACGATGGCGGTGATGACGCTGCTCGCGTTCCTCCTCGTTGCCGGCGTCTACCTCGACTACGCGCGACCCGTCCGCTGAGCGAGCCGATCGTGTCCTTCGAACGCCGCCTCACCAAGCAGCTGCACGTCGGCAAGGTCGCCGTCGGCGGCGACGCGCCGATCACCGTGCAGTCGATGACCATCACCAAGACGGCCGACGTCGAGGGCACGCTGCAGCAGATCTACGCGCTGGCCGCCGCGGGATGCGACATCGTTCGTTGCACATGCAACGAGTCCGAGGCGGCGGAGGGCCTGGCACAGATCGTGCCGCGCTCGCCGATCCCGGTCATCGCCGACATCCACCACCAGTACAAGATGGCGCTCGCCGCGCTGGAGGCCGGGGTGCACGGGCTGCGGCTCAACCCGGGCAACATCCGCAGGCCCGAGCACATCAAGACGGTGGCGATGGAGTGTCGTGACCGCGGCGTGCCCATCCGCATCGGGGTCAACGGCGGTTCGCTCGACCCGTCGCTGTACGAGGAGTTCGGCGGCATCCGTCCGGAGGCGATGGTCAAGTCCGCGCTGCGCGAGATCGCCTACTTCGACGAGGTCGGCTTCGACCAGTACAAGATCAGCGTGAAGGCGTCGAACGTCCCGCTCATGGTCGAGGCCTACCGCCAGCTCAGCGAGGTCACCGACGCGCCGCTGCACCTCGGCGTCACGGAAGCCGGCCCGCCGCCTGCGGGGTTGGTCAAGGCCACCGCCGGGCTGGCGACGTTGCTGCTCGAAGGCATCGGCGACACGATCCGCTACTCGCTCACCGCCGACCCGGTGGAGGAGGCGCGTGCCGGCCGTCAGCTGCTCGAGGCGCTCGGCCTGCGCGAGCGCAAGAACGTCGACCTGATCGCCTGCCCGAGCTGTGGGCGCGCCGAGATCGACGTGATCGACGTGGCCAACCGGGCGATGCAGGCGTTCGGCGACCGCAAGATCCCGCTGCAGGTGGCCGTCATGGGCTGTGTGGTCAACGGTCCGGGCGAGGCGCGCGAGGCCGACCTCGGGATCGCCGCCGGCAACAAGCGCGGCCACCTGTTCGTCAAGGGCCGCAACGTCGCCGTCGTCCCCGAGGCCGACATGGTCGAAGCGCTCGTCGAGTGGGCCGAGTACATCCACGAGCACGGCACCGATGCGGCCGTCGCCCGCGTCGACACCAAGCTCGCCGAGCGCGAGGCCGCCAAGGACCGGGCGAAGCTCCTCGACGAGCAAGGCGCCGACGCCAACCACGCCACCGAGAAGATCGTCGAGATCCGCCGCACGACCTCGACCTGACCCGATCGTCGGTCAGGCGACCAGGTCGGACTCCTCGACGCGGAAGACGGTGCTCGGGCCGGCCAGGCCGATCTGCTCGCCCGGGGCGAGGTATACGGCTTCGCCACGGCGGATGTGGCCGGCGTCGCCGGCGGTGCACAGCAGCAGCTCGCGGCCGCCTGCGACGTGGATCATCGGTGCGTCGAGCTCGAAGCGCCACAGCCGGAACGGGGTGCCCGGCGTCTCGTAGCGCCACTGGCCGGGGGCGACCTCGACGGGTTGGACGACCGGGTCGACGAGCGGGGTGAAGTCGACGACGGCGATCAGCTCGTCGACGTCGACGTGCTTGTTCGTCAAGCCGCCGCGCACGACGTTGTCGCTGCTGGCCATGATCTCCACACCGGTCCCGAGGAGGTAGGCGTGGAGGTTGCCGGCGGCGAGGTAGATGGCCTCACCGGGCTGCATGATCAGGTGGTTGAGCAGCAGGGCGACGAGCACGCCGCCGTCACCGGGATGGCGGTTGCCGATGCGTTGCGCCCACGGCGGCGAACCGTCCGGCAGGCGGTGCGGCCCGTCGGTGAGGGCCCAGCGCACGTACTGCTCCGGTCCCGCGGCGAGGTGGTCGCTGAGCTCCGTCCATCCCTCGGCGGCGAACCACTCGGCGCTGACGTCGAACTGCCGGAAGCCGCACATCGCCTCGAACGGGGTGAGCGCGCAGAGCAGTTCGGGCTTGGCCGAGCGGTCGCGGTAGATCCGCTCGGGCGCTTCGCGGTCGATGCCCGCAGCTTCTTCGCGGTCGTAGCCGGCGACTGCCTGGGCCTCGGTCGGATGGGTCTGCACGGACAGCGGCTCGCCGGCGGCGAGCACCTTGAGCAGGTACGGCAGATCGCCGCTGACGTCGCTCAGCGGCACGCCGTCGGTGGTCGCCGGGCCGCCGGGGTGGGTCCCCAGCCACAGCTCGGCCCACGGGCGGTCGTCGCTGGCGACGCCGAGGAGCTCGGGGATCGCAGCCAGGTCACCCCAGTCGTAGTGCTGCACGACCCCAGTGATCCGGTGCACTTGCTGACACTACAAGATCATCGGAAGATCCGAACGCGAGCCGCCGACCTCAGAACAGGGTGAGCTCGTCGGGTCGCATCCCGCGCAACTCGTCGTAGTCCACCTCGACGACGCGGTACCCGCGGGCCTCGGCCAGGACGCGTGCCTGCGGCTTCACCTGCTGGGCGACGAAGACCCCGCGGATCGCCCCGAGCGACGAGTCCAGCTTGAGCCGCTCGATGTACCGGCCGAGCTGCTCGACGCCGTCGATCTCGCCGCGTCGCTTGACCTCGATGGCCACGAAGCAGCCGTCAGGGTCGCGACAGACGATGTCGATCGGCCCGATCGCCGTCGGGTACTCGCGGCGCACCAGGGTGAGGCCGGTCTCGATCGCGTGCACCGAGGCGGCGAGCAGCTCCTGCAGGTGCGCCTCGACGCCGTCCTTGCGCAGCCCGGGGTCGACGCCGAGCGCGTGCGAGGTGTCGCTGAGCACCTCGAGCAGGTTGATCGTGATCGACTCGCCCTTGGGGTTGGCGACGACCCACACGTCGCCGGCATCGATCAGCGTGTTCGGCGCGTTCATCCAGTTGAGTGGTTTGTACGCACCGCCGTCGCTGTGGATGGCCACGCAGCCATCGGCCTTGACCATGATCAGGCGCACTGCCTCGGGCAGGTGCGCGTCGAGTCGCCCGTGGTAGTCGACACTGCAGCGGGCGACGACGAGCCGCACCGTCAACGCCCCGTCTGCTCGCGCATCCGCTTCTGGATCGTGCGCCGCCTGGCCTGCAGGTCGCGGTAGGTGAGCGAGTCCGTCCCGGCGTCGACGCCGAAGCTGGCCTTCACCCCGTCCATGTCCATCTGGACGCTGTTCGGGTCGATGCCCAGTTCCTTGCCGAGGCGTTCACCGTGGCGTTCGGTGAACATGATCGAGATGTTCGTGATCTCGGCCAGCAGGTCGAGGTCGGGCGCCAGCCGGGCGATGGCCCCGTCGAGGAAGACCATGTTCTTGACGTAGAGCATCAGCTCCTTGGGCATGCGCGCCCCGTAGCCGAGCAACGCCTTGACCACCCGCTGGACCTCGGCGATGAGCTCCTCGCCGGTGAGCGTCGTCGGATCCACCGGTGGTTGGTCGAGCCGCAGGTCGCGGATCACCGCGTCGAGATCGGTGTCTGCCGGGAGTGCCCCGAGGTCGCGCATCGCCGCCATCTGGCCGCGGATGTCGTTGGCGATGGCTCCGACCATCATCCGCAGGAACGCCAGGCGGCGCGGCTCGCTGAGACGGCCGACGATGCCGAAGTCCAGGAGCGCCGTGCGCCCGTCGGTCATCACGAACAGGTTGCCGCCGTGCAGGTCGCCGTGGAAGACGCCTTTGACCATGGCCCCTTCCATCAGGGAGATCATCGCCGTACGCACCACGGCCTCGGTGTCGATGCCGGCGTCGCGCATGCCGGCGACGTCGTCGAAGTTGAAGCCGCGCAGCCGCTCCATCACCAGCACCCGGCGGGTGACGAGCGTGGGGTGCGGGCGAGGGACGACGTAGCCGGTCTGGCCGAGCTCGTGGAGCATCGCCGCGATGTCGACCATGTTGGCCGCCTCCATGCGGAAGTCGAGCTCCTCGACGATGGTCTCGGCGAACAGCTCGACGAGCGCCGGCGGGTTGGCCAGCGAGGCGATCGGGATGCGCCCGACGAGGAACGGCGCGAGCCAGCTCATCACCCGCAGGTCCTTGTGCACCAGACGGGCCACGGCGTCGCGCTGCACCTTGACGACGACCTCCTCGCCGGTGATCAGCGTGGCCGCGTGCACCTGGGCGATCGACGCCGCCGCGAGCGGCGTCGTGTCGAACGAGGCGAAGACGTCCTCGAGCCGGGCGCCGAGGTCGCTCTCGACCACCACCCGCACGGTCTCGAACGGCTCGGCGGGCACCTGGTCGCGGCACAGCTTGAACTCGGTGACCAGCTCCTTGGGGAACAGGCCCTCGCCGCTGGAGATGATCTGACCGAGCTTGATGTACGTCGGGCCGAGGTGCTCGGCAGCG
Organism: uncultured Acidimicrobiales bacterium; assembly: GCA_963794805.1. Taxonomy (GTDB): domain Bacteria; phylum Actinomycetota; class Acidimicrobiia; order Acidimicrobiales; family Ilumatobacteraceae; genus JAODBQ01. Next base: position 467,063 of record CAWCFL010000016.1, on the reverse strand, counting down.
GTGCGCAGGCGGCGGGACACGTCGGCTCGGCTGGCTTCGGGCGTGGCGAACTTCTGGCGCCGGCGCTTCCACCACCACGGACCGAGCGCGCCGCCGAGCGTGCGCACGACCGAGGCGACGCGCGTGCCCTGGGGCACCTTCGTGGCGCGGGTCAAGCTCGGGACCTCGGCGTGAGCGGCGGCGCGCAGCTTGACGGACAGCGGCAGCCAACGGATGGCGTCGCGCTCGAGCGTCCACGGGCCGTGATCGGTGAACGCGGCCCAGTTGGTGTCGGACGCCGCAGCCATGGTGGGCATGATCGCAGGCGCGCGCCTCGATCGAAACCGCAGGGGGCACACCGTGCCCCCATGCGGTCGGCGCGTTCCTGCAACACTCGGACTGTGCGAGTCCCGTACTTCTTCGCCGCGGCACTCGGTGTCGTCGCCCTCGCCGGCTGCTCCAGCTCCAGCGCCACGCCGTCCACGCCGGCATCGATCGCCTCGGCACCGCCGACCACGGTGCTCCCGGGCACGGGGGCGGCGCGCCCCACGACCACGCCGCCACCGGCGACCACCTCGACCGCCTCGAGCACCTCGACCACCTCGACCGTTCTCACCACGACCACCGCCGCACCGGTGTCGTCCGCCCCGACGACGGTCGCCGAGCCGACCAGTGCGCCGCCGGTGACGCCTGCGTCGACCAGCGCGGCGCCGGCGGCCGGGTTCACCCCGGTGGCGCCCCCGGCGGTGCCCGACGCCACGGCTCCGATCGAGGCGGCCTGGGTCGACCCCGAGTCGAACGTCCTGCTGGCCATCGACGACGGCAGCTACTGGGCCACCGTCGCCGGACAGGGCACCGACGACAGCGGCGTCAAGTTCGTCACCTACAAGCTGACGCAGGCGTTCTTCGGCCAGGCGTGCATCACCCAGTTCGGCGACGATGCCTGTGACAACGACCTCGGCACCCTCGAGTCGCCGTCGGGGACGATGCCGATGTTCCTCGGAGCGAGCCGGATCACCGTCGCCGACCCGAGCACGCAACAGAGCTACGAGATCGCCGGCGACCGGCTGTTCGAGCTGCTCGCCGACCCCACCGGGGCCCCCGATGCGCCTGCCGGCTACATCTACGCGCCGTTCGCCTACCTGCTCCAGGTCCAGGGCGGCCAGATCGTGTCGGCCGAACAGGTGTGGACGCCGTAACCGGGTGAGGTCGTTCCGATGAGAAACGGCATCGGCGCCTCGCGGTACCGTCGCCGATCGTGAGCGTTGATGCGCCAGCTGCGGTGATCGACGGCGGGCACCGCGACGTCGTCAACGTGTTCGGGCACCCGATGGAGTACCGCTGGGTCGTGGCCATCGTCTACGTGACGGCCCTGTTCCTCGACATCCTCGACACCACGATCGTCAACGTGGCCGTGGTGCCGCTCGGCGAGCACTTCCACTCGAACAGTGCCGAGTGGGTGGTGCTCGGCTACACGATCAGCCTCGCCGTCTGGATCCCCGCGTCGGGCTGGCTCGGCGACCGCTTCGGCACGAAGAAGATCTTCCTGTTCGCCCTCGCCGCGTTCACCGCCGGTTCGATGCTGTGCTCGCTGGCGCAATCGATGGGTCAGCTCATCGGCTTCCGCGTCCTCCAGGGGATCGGCGGCGGGATGCTCACCCCGGTCGGCATCGCCATGCTCTACCGGGCCTTCCCGCCGGCCGATCGGGCCCGCGCGGCGATGGTCGTGATGATCCCTGCGCTGTGCGCGCCGGCGCTCGGACCGGTGCTCGGCGGGCTCCTCGTCACCCACTTCAGCTGGCACTGGATCTTCCTCGTGAACGTGCCGATCGGCATCGTCGCCTTCGTCTTCGGCTTCATCTTCCTCCGCGACCACCGTGAGGGCGGGCTCGGGAAGTTCGACATCCCCGGCTTCGTCCTCTCGGGTGCCGCGCTGGCGCTGATCGTCTTCGCGCTCAGCGACGGCCCGATCAGCGGCTGGGCGTCGAAGTCGGTGCTGTTCACGGCGGGGCTGGGCACCGTCTGCGCGATCTTGATGGTGGTCTGGGAGCTGTACATCCCCAAGCCGATGCTGGAGTTGCGGCTCCTCGGCAACCGCCTCTTCCGTCAGTGCAACGTCGTCGGCCTGCTGTCGATGGCCAGCTTCCTCGGGCTGACGTTCGTCATGCCCCAGTACCTGCAGCTGCTGCGCGGCCAGTCGGCGCTGATCTCCGGCCTGACGACGTTCCCCCAGGCGTTCGGGATCATGCTCTCGTCCCTCGTCGCCGGACGGGTGTACGGCATCGTCGGGCCGCGGCGCTTGATGGCCGGCGGCCTGTTCGCCGCCGGGCTGACGATCGCCACGTTCACCCAGATCGGCCTGGACACCGACCTGTGGACCATCCGCATCCTGATGTTCCTCCGCGGCCTGTGCATGGGCTTCGCCTTCGTGCCGATGCAGGCCGCGAGCTACGCCACCATCAGCACCGCCGACACCGGTCGAGCCAGCTCGATCTTCTCCACCCAGCGCCAGATCGGTGTGTCCCTGGGCGTCGCCATCCTCGCCAGCATCCTCACCTCGCACATGCAGCTCGACCAGATCCTCGGTCCGGGCGCCGATCCGGCGACCGTCGCCCGGGCACTCGACGGCTTCCACCTCGCGTTCGGCGTCGCCGTGCTCCTCGCGTTCATGGCCGGCTTCGCCGCACTGTTCGTCAGCGACCGTGAGGCGGCCGGGACGATGAGGGCCCGTCGGCCACGGCAGGTCGCCAGGGCGTCGGTGCCCGTCCCGGCTGCCGGGAGCTGACCGACCCCCGGCTGGCCGTCGAGGTCAGCCGAGCAGGCCGTCGCCGTGGACGTGGTCGCAGGCGGTGGTCTGACCAGCGGCGACCTGGCCGGCGCCGACACCCTCCAAGGCGGAGAACGGTCCGCACTTGTTGGGCACGATCCACACGTGGATCATCGGTGCCGGGTCGAGCTTGCGCAGCCCGGCGCGGCAGCCGCCCGCGGCATCGGTGAGCCCGACGACCTGCGGCGCCACCGGATCGGTCGTGAAGCACAGGTTGTCGTGGATGTGCCACTGCATCAACGCGCCGCCGATGTCGGGCACGTCGGTGAGCGCCACCGTGGACGGCAGCATGTACATCGCGCTGACCAGCTTCTTCGAGCCGTCGGGTTGTGGCGTGTAGACGAGGCTCTCGGGGTGGTCGGGGTCGAGCGCCACCTGGTCGTTGATCGAGTCCCACTTGATGAAGTGCTCGAAGCCCGTGCCGGCATCGCCGATGCTGTGGTAGCCGGCGGCCTCGGCGGTGTGGTAGTCGGCCCACTGCGGCAGGCGCACCACGTTGATCGCCACGAGGTTCTCCGCCGCGGCCTGCTGCTCGGGGGTCACCCCGGCGACGCCACTCAGGTCGATCGGCTTCGTCGGGTCGTAGCTCAACGACGGCACCGCCGCCGTGGTGGACGCCGCACCAGCGGTGCCGGTGTGGGTGTGCGCCGTTGCCTCCGTCGAGCAGGTGTCGGTGCGCTGATCTGCGGCGACCGCGGTGGTGCCCGCCCCCACGCCCTCGAGCGCGGAGAAGACGCCGCACGGCCGGGGCACGATCCATACGTGGACCATCGGGGTGTCACCGCCGGACGGCGCGCCTCGGGCGCAGTTGCCGTCGGCATCGGTGAGACCGACGACCTTCGGCTTGCCGTCCGCGCCGGTGCTCCAGCACAGGTTGTTGTGCTCGTGCCAGGTCATCAGCGGTCCGGCCCAGTTGGTGAGCGAGGGATCGTCGAGCGGACGCGAGCTGGCGATGTACATCGCCCCGGCGAGCGTGCGCGTGCCGTCGGCGCCGACGTCGTAGACGAGGCTCTCCGGTGCTGTCGGGTCGAGCAGGCTGGTGTCCTGGATCAGGCTCAACTTGATGAAGTGCTCACTGCCCGTTCCGGCGTCGCCGATCGACGCGTAGCCGTCGGCGACGGCCGCGGCGGGGTCGGCGTACTTCGGCAGGTCGGCCAGCGTGCCCTGGATGAGCCGAGTGGCGCGAGCCTCCTGGTCGGGAGTGACGCCGGGCACGCCCCCGACATCGATCGGCTGCGCCGGGTCCCAGGCACGGGGCCACGGACGCACCGGCGTGCCGTCGGTGGCCAGTTCGCCGGCGGTGGTGGTCGCCGTGGCCGCCACGGCGTTGCCGTTGGCGTCATGCGCGTGCGGTTGGGACTCGTCGATCGTGCTGGTCGGGATGGCCACCGAGTTGCCGTTGGCGTCGTGCGTGTGCGGCTGGCTCTCGTCGAACGTGGTGGTCGGCCCGCTGGCGTCGGTGTGCTCGTGGTCATGGCCGGCCGCCGTCGCCGCAGCCGCGGCGGCCGCCGCCGCCGACGGATCGCTGCCCGTGGGCGACGACGTGCCGTGATCGTGCTCGCTCGCCGCGGCCTGATCGTGGACGCTGGTGCCGCCGAGCAGCATCGCCGGGACGGCGAGCGCGGCGATGGCGATGAGCGGCGCGGCGGAGACCATGATCATCGAACGCCCGCCGGCGGCCGCCGGCTGGGTGTCGTCGTCGAGGTCGTCGCGCTGCCAACCGATCAGCGCTGCAGCGACCGCCGCGGCGACGGCGAGCGCACCCAGCGCGGCGCAGGCCGCGTCGGCGAACTGGGGCGACTCGCGCGCCTGGAGGCCGTCGATCCACGAGATGCCGGTGACGCGGGTGAGCGCCCAGCCGGCCACGGCCACGCTGTTGACGGCGGCGATGAGCAAACCGGCGATCCTGCTCGGCCGCAGCAGGGCGAGCCCGCCGGCGGCGAGTTGCAGCGCCGCGAGGACGACGAAGATCCGGGCGAGGCCGACGTGCTCGGCGTGCACGCCGGCGGCAGCGGCGTGCACCGCGCCGGCGCCGAGCGAGGCCGCTGCGGCGATGCGCAGACCGGGGAGCATGGAGCCCGAAGGCGATGCGGCGGTTCCCCAACGCCGCTGGACGGCCAACGACATGGCTGAAGTGTAGGAGCCCCGAGGCCGGCCTGTTCGGGCAGTTCGCCCACTCCGGCGGCCGGCCGGGCGTGAAACCGACGACCTGTCAGGGCAGATCGGCGAAGTTCGGCGGCCGCTTCGCGCGGAGCGCGGCGACGCCCTCACGGTACTCGGCGGTGGCGGTGGCCTCGTCGAGCAACCGCAGCGATTCGTTGATCGAACCTGCCGGGTCGTGACGCAGGACATCGGTGGCGATCTGCCGCTTGGTCATGGCGATCGCGTTCGGTCCGGCCGTGGCGACGAGCCGCTGGGCGTAGTCCAGTGCGGCCGCCACGGTGGCCGCGCCGTCGGCCTCGACGCCGTTCCACAGCCCCCACGACTCGGTCTGCGCCGGCGTCACCACCCGGCCCGACAGCAGCAGGTCGGTGGCCCGGGTGAGGCCGACGAGGCGGGGCAGCACCCAGCTCATCCCGTACTCCGCGGGCAGGCCGAGCTTCGGCGCCGCGGTGGTGAGCTTGGCGTCGGCCGCGCCGAAGCGCAGGTCGGCGAACAGGGCGACGGCCAGGCCGACGCCGGCTGCCGCGCCGTTGACCGCGGCGATCACGGGGGTGCGCATCGCCCACTGGAAGGCGAAGTCGGCGTCGAGCTCGGCGCGCACGCCGGGCACAGGTGCGTCACGCTCGACCGGCAGGCCGGCGTCGTAGGCCCCGCGCTCGGCGTGACCGGCGAGCGCCTCGCTGTCGCCGCCGACGCAGAACGCCGGTGGCGTGCCGGTGACCACGATGGCGCGCACCGCCGGGTCTCGTTCGAACCGGCCGATGAGGGTGCGGTATTCGGTGTGCATCCGCCCCGTCCAGGCGTTGTGCCGGTGCGGGCGGTGCAGCCAGATCGTGGCGACCGAGCCGTCCAAGGCCCAGCGTGTGGCTTTCAGCTCGGGGTCGTCATCGGTCACCGGTACCGTCCGGGGCGCCCGGCGGCCAGCGCAGCGAGCACGTCGTCGGCGAACTCCTGGCGACACACGAGGAAGTCCGGCAACCACGGGTCGTGCTCGTTGTAGACCATCGGCGAACCGTCGATGCGGCTGACGTGCAGCCCGGCGGCGAGGGCCACGGCGGCCGGCGTGGCGGAGTCCCACTGGTACATCCCGCCGTCGTGGACGTAGATGTCAGCCTCGCCGACGACGACGGCCATCGCCTTCGCACCCGCCGAACCGAGGCGCACCGCGTCGGCTCCGAGCGCGTTGGCCACCACGACGGCGGAGTACGGGTTGCGCGTGCGTGAGGTGACCAGCCGCGGACGGTCGCGGCCGGTGGGCTGCAGGACCGGCGCAGGATCCGTGGCGAACACGAGGTCGAGCACGGGCAGGCTCACCGCGCCAGCGGTCAGGGCGCCGCGATCCCACAGCGCCACGTGCACCGCCCAGTCGGCGCGGCCGTGCTCGCCGAACTCGTTGGTGCCGTCGAGCGGATCGACGATCCAGACGCGGTCGGCGGTGAACCGGCGAACGTCCTCGACGCCCTCCTCGGAGAGCACGATGTCGTCGGGGCGGGCCTCGCGTAGGGCCTGCATCAGGAACCGGTGGCTGGTGATGTCGCCGGTGTCCATGATCTGCCACGGGTAGGCGCCCTCGGCGCTGAGCGTGTCGCGCACGTTGACCAGCACGCGGCCGGCCTCGACGGCCAGGCGGGTGGCCAGCGCGGCGTCGGACTCCACCCCGGTGCCTGCGTCGCGCGCCGCCTCGGTCACCATCGCGCCAGTCTGGCCGCTCTTCGCCCCCCAGCGGTCATCCCGTCCACGTCGCGCCGAGTTCGACGCTCGACGTCGTCAGCGCCGCGACACGAACGCGGGGATCGGGCGGATCGCGCCTCGAGGTCAGCGGCGGGCCCAGCGCATCCCGGCGGCGAAGCCTCCGGCCGCCATGCCGACGGCACCCACCGCCTGCGTGGTGCGGCGCATCACCGCCTTGGTGCGCTTGCTGAACACGACGACCGGCCAGCCCTGGTCGTGGGCGATGCGCTCCAGCCTGCTGTCCGGGTTCACCGCCACCGGATGGCCGACGGCGCGCAGCATCGGCAGGTCGCTGGCCGAATCGCTGTACGCGTAGCACTGCCCGAGGTCGAAGCCCTCCCAGCGAGCCAGCTCGGCGATCGCCTCGACCTTGCCGGCGCCGTAGCAGAACGGCCCGGCCAGCTCGCCGGTGTACACGCCGCCGACGATCGCACTGCGCGTGCCGATCCCGGCAGTCATGCCCAGCGCCTGCGCCAGGGGTTCGACGAGCTCGACGGGCGAGGCGGAGACGATGAACGTCGCCCGACCCGCATGGCGGTGCAGGTCGACGAGACGCTGGGCCTCCGGGCGGACGCGAGCGATGAGCCTGGGCACGATCTCGGCGTTGAGCGCGACGAGGTCGTCGTACTCGACGCCCCTGACCGCCCCGAGGATACGGTCGCGGACGCCCGTGGTGGTGTCGTCGTCGGCGCCGCGCACGCGGAACATCGCCGCACCGAGCGCGTCGGCGGCAAGCTCCCGACGACGAACCAACCCAGCGCGCCAGGCGGCCAGACCGAAGACGAACAGCGACGACCCGCTGATCAGGGTGCGATCCAGGTCGAAGAACGCGGCGGACGGGCCGGCGGAGGCGTACGTGGTGAACTCGGCCATTGGTGCTCGATGCTCGTCGGCGTCGCGGTGGGCTCAGCGGGGGAGTGTGAGGGCCATGTCGTAGGCGCGGCGCTTGGCCACGTGCAGGTCCGCGACCACCGTAGCGATCGCCGTGCGCCGATCGGCGCCACCGGCGAGTGCCGTGCGCAACGCGTCGCGCAGGTGGTCGTCGGTCACGTCGGCCGGATCCGGCGGTGTCGCGCCGGCGAGGACGACGACGTACTCGCCACGCGGCGGGTTCGCCGCAAGGTGCTCGGACGCGCCAGCGAGGCCACCGCGCCAGACCTCCTCGTGCAGCTTGGTCAGCTCGCGGGCCAAGGCAACCCGGCGCTCGCCGCCACACGCGACGCCCAGGTCGGCCACGGTGCGCACGATGCGATGGGGCGCCTCGTACAGGATCGTCGTGCGCCGCTCGGTCGCCACCTCGGCGATCCGCTCGGCTCGTTCACGTCCGGAGCGGGGCAGGAAGCCCTCGAACACGAACCTGGTGGTGTCCAGGCCGCTGACCACCAGCGCCATCACCAACGCCGCAGGGCCGGGGACGGCGGTCACCTCGTGGCCGGCATCGACGCAGGCGGACACCAGGCGCCAGCCCGGATCGGAGATCCCGGGGGTGCCGGCGTCGGTGAGCACGACGACGTCGCCACCCGCGTCGAGCAGGGCCAGGACCTGCGCCGACCGCGCCGCCTCGGTGTGCTCGTTGGCCACGGCGAGGCGGGCACCGGCGATCCCGGCGTGCTGCAGCAGGCGACCCGTGCGTCGGGTGTCCTCGCAACAGACCAGTGCCGCCGCGCGGATGGCCGCCACGGCACGGGGAGCGAGGTCGCCGAGGTTGCCGATCGGGGTGCTGACGAGCACGAGCCGGCCGCCAGGGTGTGCGCCGTCCGGTGTCGCGGTGACCTCGGTCGAACCGGTCAACCGATGCCCACGGGCTCGGCCACGAGCGTACGCAGCGTGCCGGAGGGCGGGGTGCGCTCGGCCGCGGACGCCGGGGACGGTCGACCAGGGCCGCATCGTGGCTCGTCCACCGTCGTGCGGACCTCGACCACGTCGCCGACGCACAGACCCCACCGGTCGAACGCGCCGGACGACGCCTCGATCACCGATCGGGCGGCGACCACCGGGCGACCGACGCGGTGGCGAGCCATCGTCGTCACGCAGAGCACGACGCCGTCACGGTCGAGGTGGGCGACATCGATGGCGAAGCGCATGCCGAAGGTGTGCACCCACCGACACGGCGTGAGGACGAGGGCGCCGTGCAGGCCGTCACGGCCCAGGAGCCCCCGACGACGATCACGGCGTGCCTCGGCGATCTCCGCCGAGGCCAGGACTCGTCCGTTCGCGACCAGCCAGGACATGGACCTGAGCTTTGCACGCCGCCGTGGTTACGATCACCTCACGTGGGCGATATCGACGTGCACCTGGGCAAGCACGTCACCGTGCTGCCGGGTGTCGCCGGGGGCAAGTACCCGGACGGCAACAGCACCCTCGTCCGGGGGACTGACGCGGGCATCTTGATCGACCCGTCGCTCACGGTGCACGCCCGCGGTGGCGTGCCCGGCGTGGACCGGGTGCTCATCAGCCACGCGGACGAGGATCACATCGCCGGGTTGGGGGCGACCGCGGCGACGCACGTGCACGCCCACCACGACGACGTGCACGGCGTGCGCTCGCTGGACGGGCTGCTGTCGATCTACGGCCTGCCGCCCGAGGAGGCCGGGACCTTCGGCGAGGAGCTCAGGGAGAACTTCCACATCGGCGACACGCCCGGCGCCACCGGCTTCGCCGACGGCGACGTGTTCGACCTCGGCGGCGTCACGGTCCGGGTCCTGCACCTCCCTGGCCACACGCGCGGCCATTCGGCGTTCGTCGTCGAGCCCGACGGCGTCGCCTTCGTCGGCGACGTCGACCTCTCCAGCTTCGGGCCGTACTACGGCGACCACTGGAGCGACCTCGACGACTTCGTGGCCTCGATCGCCCGGGTGCGCGAGCTGGACGCCGCGCACTACGTCACGTTCCACCACAAGGGGATCGTGTCCGGTCGCGACGAGTTCGTCCGCCAGCTCGACGTCTTCGCCGCGGTCATCGACGGGCGCGACGATCGCCTCGTGGCCATGCTCGATCGGCCCCGGCCGTTCGACGAACTGGTCGAGCAGGGCATCGTCTACCGACCCGGCACCCGCCCGCCGCACTTCGGGGAGGCCGTCGAACGCCGCTCGATCGAGCTGCACCTCGCACGACTGGTGCGCGGTGGCGTGGTCGTCGAGCACGGCGATCAGTTCGCTGCCGCGTAGCTCGATGGCCGATCTCCAGGCGTTCGAGCCGTGGATGCCGGCTCGCCGGCGCATCGCCTACGCCGTGGCCATCGGAGCCGTGGCGGGTCTCGTCACGGCGGCCGTCGGCCCCTGGCAGTTGGCGGTGCTCGCCGGGTTCGACGTCTGGGCCGGGGTCCAGCTCATCTGGGTCGGGGTCGCCGTGCTCCCGCTGGATGCGCTGCACACGCAGGCCCAGGCCCGGGTGGAGGACGATTCTCGGGCCACGGCGTCGCTGGCCATCATCTTCGCCGCCCTGGTGAGCCTCGTCGGCGTGGTGCTCGCGCTGGTCAAGGCGCACCAGGTGTCGTCGCCCCAGGAGGTGGTGATGACGACGGTGGCCGTGGCCACGGTGGTGCTCGCCTGGGCCACGGTGCACATCGTGTTCGTGTTGCGCTACGCGGACCTGTACTACAACGACGAGATCGGCGGTGTGGACTTCCCCGGTGGCGAGCCGCCGGACTATCGCGACTTCGTCTACCTCGGCTTCACCGTGGGGATGACGTTCCAGGTCAGCGACACGGACATCACCAGCCGGGCCATCCGTCGCACGATCACCCGCCACGCGATGATCTCCTACCTGTTCGGCACGGTGATCATCGGCGTGACGATCAACGTGATGGCCGGGTTCATCTGATGACCGACCGGCCTGCGGCACGCACGTTCAAGCCGCGACGCCGGAGCCTCTCGCCCACACGTGCAGCCGCGTACGACGTCTCGTTCGCCCGGTTCGGGCTGCAGGTCGACGGTCCGCCGCTCGATCTGGACGAGGTGTTCGGCCGCAGCGGCCCGTTCGTCCTGGACGTCGGCTTCGGCGCAGGTGATGCCTTGCTCACCGTGGCCAGGGACCGGCCGGACGAGTGCGTGATCGGCGTCGAGGTGCACACCACCGGCCTGGCGGCGGTGCTCGAGGCGGCGTCCGCGGATCTGTCGCTGACCAACGTGCGCGTCGTCGACGGCGACGTGCTCGAGCTCCTGCCGCGGCTCGCGCCCGGCTCGCTCGACGGGGTGCGCATCTGGTTCCCCGACCCGTGGCCCAAGCACCGCCAGCAGCATCGCCGGCTGGTGCGCGCCGACACGGTCTCGGCCTTCGTCGACCGCCTGCGTGTCGGCGGCGCGCTGCACCTCGCCACCGACATCGCCGAGTACTCGTTGCAGATGCAACGAGTCTGCGACGGCTCGGTCCGTCTGCACGGCGGCGTCGTGCCCCGTCCGTCGTGGCGCCCGACCACGCGCTACGAGCGGCACGGGCAGCACGCCGGGCGTGCCGCCGTCGACCTGTGCTACCGCAGGACGTCCTGACGCGCTACACGTTGAAGCGGAACTCGGTGACGTCGCCGTCGACGAACTCGTACTCCTTGCCCTCGACACGCAGCTTGCCGACCTCCTTGGCCTTCTGCCACGAGCCGATCGCCAGCAGCTCGTCCCACTGGATGACCTCGGCGCGGATGAAGCCGCGCTGGATGTCGCTGTGGATCCGCCCGGCGCACTCGGGCGCCTTGGAGCCGAGCTTGAACGTCCAGGCGCGGCTCTCCTTCTCACCGGTGGTCAGGAACGTGCGCAGCCCGAGCAGGTGGTAGGCGGAGCGGACCATGCGGAACAGGGCACCCTCGCCGAGGCCGAAGCCCTCGAGCATCTCGGCGCGCTCGTCGGGATCTTCGATGGTCGCGGCCTCCGCCTCGAGCTGCACGCACATCCCGATGACCTCGACGTTGTCGCCGGCGGAGGTGAACTCGGCGCGCACCGTGGCCTCGACCTCCGGGATGCGGTCGAGGTCGTTCTCGCCGACGTTGACCACGGCGAGCACGGACCTGTTGGTCAGCAGGAAGTACGGGTGCAGGATCGCCCGCCACTCGGCCTTGAGGCCGGCGCGGTACAGCGGGCGGCCGTCGCTCAGCGCGTCGTAGGCCGCCTGTAGGGCCTCGATCTCGTCACCGAGCGTCTTGTCCAGCTTGGACTGGCGCGTGGCCTGGTTGAGCCGCTTCTCGACCGTTTCCAGGTCGGCGAGGGCGAGCTCCAGCTCGACGACGCGCAGGTGCTCCAGCGGATCGTCCGGGCCGTCGACATCGTCGTCGACGAACGCCCTCAGGACGAAGACGATGGCGTCCACCTCGCGGATGTTGGCCAGGAACTTGTTGCCCAGGCCCTCGCCCTTGCTGGCGCCCTCGACGAGGCCGCCGATGTCGACCACCTGCACGGCCGCGTGCACCACGTTGCGCGACTTGGACATCACCGCCAGCTGATCGAGGCGGGTGTCGGGCACCTTGGCCACGCCGATGTTCGGGTCCTTCGTGGCGAAGGCGTAGGGAGCGGCGAGCGCGCCACCACCGGTGAGCGCGTTGTACAGGGAGCTCTTGCCTGCGTTGGGGAGGCCGACCAGGCCGAAGCGTTCCATAGCTGCGCGCAGGCTACCGGCCAGGGATTTTGCCGCTCCGGCGATCTCGGCGTGCCCAGTGTCGGCGTGAGGATGTTCCTGGTCGTGATCGTCGGATTCGTGGTCATCGGGGCGCTTCCTGCCGGGCCCGTCGCCGCCGCGCCGCAGCCGTCGGTGCCGGCGACCTGCGTCGAGCACCGCGGCTGGGCCGGCGAGCCCGACGTGCCCGGCGACGAGCGCTGCGCCGGGCTGGCGATCGACTTCCACACGTCAGGCGTCGCCGCCTCCCCCGGCCCGATCTGGGCGGGGCAGTGGTTGTTCGTCGACGAGGCCGGGCTGTTCCGCGTCGGCTCGTGCGCGTTCAACCGCGGCGTGCACCCGACGACCGCCGTCGCCTCGTCGCCGGTGCAACAGGCCCTGCCGAACGATCCGTCCGGCGACAAGGCGGCGTACCTCACGTGGCGCTACGGCGACACCGACGACCCGCTGACGGCAGCAGCGATGTGGGCCGTGATGCACTTCTACGCCCAGGACGCCGCCGGGTCCCGACGGTCGATCGACGCCGACGCTCCGCTCGTGGACTCACTCGACCGAGTGGCGGCGATGTCCGGGCGCGCCGACCTGCAGGTGGCGGCCGTGGCGCTCGACGCCGAGGCCCGGCGCTTCGCCCCTCCGTGGGTGCTCGATCTGCGCGTCGAGCCGGGCACCGTGTCGGTCGCCGTCCGCGCCGGCGACGCGGGTGTGCCCGGTGTCGTGGTCGCGCTGGACGTCGGCGGCGCTGCCATGGGCCTGACCACCGACGAGGTAGGTCGCGCGTCGGTCGCCGTGACGTTCGACCCGGGCTCGACATCTGTGCTGGCGACCGGCGACGCTCCCGGCCGGGCACTCGCCTACCGGGGTCAGCCGGCGTGGGCCGACCCACAGGGTGCTCAGATCCTGGTGACCGGCGGGGCACCGAGGGTGCTGCGTGCCGCGGCGATCATGGACGTACCGGTCGTCGTTGTCGACAGCACGACGACCACCTCGTCCACGGAGGCGCCCACGACGACGACCACCACGGCGGCCGCGCCGCCGGTCGAATCGTCGTCGACCCTCGCCGCGCCGCCGACAGAGGTGTCGACGACGACCGAGATGACGACGTCGACAGAGGTGTCGACGACGACCGGGTTGCCGACGTCGGTCCCGACGGCGACCGCCGGTCCGCCGGCCGCCGAAGCACCGACGAGCGCGGCGCCACCCGCGCCGGTTGCCGTGCACGTCGTGCCGCCGAGCACGACGGCGCCGGCCCCGCCGAGCTCCCCCGCGTCGGTCCCGCCGGGCCCGTCTTCGGTCGTCACTCGTCCGATCACACCGGAGCTGCCGCGTACCGGTGCGACGGGGCGCCTGCCCGCGTACCTCGGGACCTCGCTGCTCGTCGCCGGCGTTGGCCTGCTCGGCACGGTGCGCCGTCGTGTCCCCCGGTCGCCCGAGCCGTACTTCGACGTCGACGGCTGAATCCGCCGCGGCGGCCCGCTCGCGGATCCCTCCGCCGCGCAGCGGCCGCCGCGGTTCGTGTCGGCACATGAACCGACCCGACGTTCGTGTGCTGAGACGCACGTTGGTCCGCCGAGCGCCGGCTCGCCGAGCAGTCGTCGACCCGTCGATGCCCGGCGTCGCGGTCGGCGTGCCGCGTACAATCCGTCGGGTGACACCGGTGGAGGCGCTCGAGCGGGTGGTGCACTGCCTCGACCGTGCGCACGAGACCGGGTTCAAGACCAAGGCGTTCGTCCGGGCGCTGGACGTCGTGCGGGCGACGCCTCCCGAGGAGATCGCCGAGCGGGCGGCGAACGACACGCTGACCAAGCTCGACGGGATCGGCGAGGCCACCGCCGGCGTGATCCGGGAGGCACTGAGCGGCGACACGCCGAGCTATCTCGTCAAGCTCGAGGCCACCACCCAGGTGCCGCTCACCGACGACGGTGCGCGCTACCGAGCGGCGCTGCGCGGCGACTGCCACCTGCACAGTCGGTGGAGCGACGGCGGAGCGACGATCGAGGCGATGGCTCGCACGGCGATCGGCCTCGGCCACGAGTACATGGTGCTCACGGACCACTCGCCACGGCTCACCGTTGCCCACGGCCTCAGTCGAGAGCGCCTGGAGCAGCAGTTGGCCGACGTGGCCGTCCTCAACCAGCGCCTGGCGCCGTTCCGCATCCTCACCGGCATCGAGGTGGACATCCTCGAGGACGGCTTGCTCGATCACAGCGACGACGTGCTCGCCCGCCTGGACATCGTGGTCGCCAGCGTGCACTCCAAGTTGCGCATGGACGGCAAGGAGATGACCGAGCGGATGGTCCGTGCCGTGGCCGATCCGAACGTGGACATCCTCGGGCACTGCACCGGTCGGCTGATCGGCAAGCGGCCGGAGAGCAGCTTCGATCCTGACTACGTGTTCGCCGCCTGCGCCCAGTTCCACACCGCAGTGGAGATCAACTGCCGTCCCGAACGGCTCGACCCGCCTCGACCGCTGCTGCAGCTCGCGGTGGACTACAGGTGCTTCTTCTCGATCGACACCGACGCTCACGCCACCGGTCAGCTGGAGTGGCAGCCGCACGGCTGCAACCGTGCTGCCGAGTGCGCGGTGCCGCTCGACCGGGTGATCAACGGGTGGTCGGCCGACGACCTGCTCCGATGGGCTGGCGCCGGCTGACGGTAGCCTGGACGACCATGTCGAAGAAGACCAAGAAGAAGAAGGCGAAGATGCGCCGCTCGAAGGCCAACCACGGCAAGCGGCCGAACATGGGACGTGGCTGAGGGCCCAGTCGCCCCGGCACCGCCGGCGCGGCGCGGCGACGACCACGACGTCTACCACGGCGTGACGGTCGTCGACCCCTACCGGTGGCTCGAAGACGGCGATGCACCCGAGGTCCAGGCCTGGGTCACTGCGCACAACCAGCGAACACGAGAGGCGCTCGAGGCCCGGCCCAGTTGGGGCCGGTGGCACGAGCGCCTCGCCGCGCTCACGGCCGTCCCCACCTTGCTGTCGGCGACGGTGCGTGGTCCGCACCTGTTCGTCGACGAGCGTCCGCAGGGAGCTGACCAGTTCGTCCTCACCGTCCGGTCGGCCGACGATCCCGACGACACGCCGCGGGTGCTGCTCGATCCGGTGACATTGGCCGTCGACGGCGCGGTGGCGATCGACTGGTTCCATCCGTCGCCTGACGGATCGCTCGTTGCGTACGGCCTGTCCGAGGGCGGCACCGAGGACAGCGTGCTGCACGTGCTGCACACTGTGACGGGCGAGCCGCTGCCGGACACGATCGCCGAGACGCGCGCCGCCTCGGTCGCCTGGCACCCCGACAACTCGGGCTTCTGGTACACCCGCTACCCCGTCGGCGACGAGTACCACCGCCACGTCCGTTGGCACACGCTCGGCGCCGATCCGGCGGACGACCCTGTGGTGCTCGACGACTTCCCGACGGCCGAGTCGTGGCCCGAGGTGACCGCGTCGGCCGACGGTCGCTTCCTGCTCGTGGAGGTCATGGTCGGCTGGGGCCGGATCGACGCGCGGCTGCTCGACGTCGAGTCGGGGGAGTGGCGCGACGTGGTGACCGGCGTCGAGGCCCAGTCGTCGTTCGTGTTCCTCGGCGATCAGTTGGTCGGCGTCACCACCCGCGACGCGCCGAACGGCAGGATCGTGGTGGCATCGCTGGGCGCGCCCGACGAGTGGCGCACGATCGTGGCCGAGCGCGACGTGGTGCTCGGTGCGCTCGTCTCCCGTGGCGACGGGGTGCTCGTGGTGTCCTCGGTGGACGGGGTCGACACGATCGAGGCGTGGGCACTCGACGGCACTGGCGGATCGATCCTCGGCGACCTCGGGCTCGTCGCCGTGCAGTCCCTCGATGCCGATCCTGCGAGTGCCACGGCCTTCGCCATCCTGGCCACGTTCGATGCTCCGCCGGCCGTGCACCGCCTGGGGGCCGACGGCCTGCAGCGGTGGTATCCGCCGCCGCCCCCGGGCGATCTCGTGCCGGACCTCGTCGTCGAGCACCTCGCCTATCCTTCGCTCGACGGGACGTCGATCGGCCTGTTCGTGATGCGCCGTGCCGACGTGGCGCGATCGCCGTCCGCGCCGCTGATCCTCACCGGGTACGGCGGCTTCGCCATCGCCGAGACACCGGCGTGGATGACCTACCTCGTCGCCTGGTGCGCGGCCGGTGGGGTGGCGGCGATCGCCGGGTTGCGCGGTGGCGTGGAGCACGGCGAGGCCTGGCACCACGCCGGGCGGCGGAGCAACAAGCAGCACGTGTTCGACGACTTCCACGCCGCGGCCGACTGGCTCGTGGCCGAGGGCTGGACCTCGCGGGAGCGGTTGGCCATCGTCGGCCGTTCCAACGGCGGCCTGCTCGTCGGTGCCGCACTGACCCAGCGACCTGACCTGGCTCGCGCGGTGTGGTGCGGCGTGCCGCTGCTCGACATGATCCGTTTCCCGCAGTTCCGCATCGCCCGGCTGTGGACCGACGAGTACGGCGATCCGGATGTGGCGGAGGAGTTCGGCTGGCTGCACGCGTACTCGCCGTACCACCACGTCGACGACGGCACGGACTATCCCGCGGTGCTGCTCACCACGGCCGAGGGTGACAGTCGCGTCGATCCGTTGCACGCCCGCAAGATGGCCGCACTCCTCGCGGCTGCGAGCGCGTCGCAGGACAACTGCCCGGTGCTGCTGCACCAGGAGGGTCGCGCCGGGCACGGAGTGGGCAAGCCGGCGTCCCGGCGCGTGATCGAGTATGCCGACGCGCTGACGTTCATCGCCTGGCAGTTGGGTGCCGAGGACATGGCGTGACCCCGGACGCCGGCAACGACGGTCGATCCGGGCCCACGCCGCGGCGTGACGGCGCTGTGTCCAGCCGCCGACGGAACCTCCGGTTGGCTCTGGTGGTCGCCGTGCTCGGTTCGACGCTCGTCGTGCTCGGCTGGCGTACCGCGCGAAGCGACGGTCGAGCAGGTGGCGGACGTGTTGCACGAGACGCGGCGATGCCGACGGTCTCACCGGCTGTCCTCGCATCCACGTCATCGGCCACCCCCGAGGCAACGAGAATGGTGCCGCCCGTCGCCGGAAATACCCACGAACCCGAGGTGGCGGATCTGGACGAGGTGCAGGACGCCGGCTTGCCGCCGTCCTCGACGTCGGCCGTGCCGCCGTCGCTCGAGACCAGCAAGACGGACGTCGTCGGCGTTGCTGGCCCGGCTCTCACGGCGGCGGATGGATCCGCCGACGCCTGCCCGGACACCGACCACGGCGCGATCGTCGATCGGGCCGAACAGCGGGCGTGGCTGTGCGACCACGGCGTGGCGGTGGCCGAGATGCCGATCACGTCGGCCTGGACGATGCCCGATCCAGGCACGTATCCGGTGTACGCCAAGGACCTCAACGCCTCGTCGACCTTCGGTGGGCACTTCAGCCGGATGACGCACTTCGTCGCCTTCACGGCCGGCAAGCGCACCGGCGCGCGCATCGCCTTCCACTCCGTGCCGACGCTGAACAGCGGTGCGTTCGTCCAGCCGCTCGCGTCCGTCGGTGAGCTCGGTCGGCGCGGCGAGTCCAGCGGCTGCATCCGCCTGCTGCCCGACGACGCAACGCGGGTGTGGGCGTGGCTGTCGGTCGGCGACGACGTGCACGTCGTCAGCTGACGCCGACGACCCGCGTCGGCGCAGCGCGTCACACGTCGACGTCGTCATCATCGTCTCCGTGGACGAACGATCGCCCTGCTGGACAGTCGTCGAGGAGCGGGCACCAGCGGCAGCCCACCCCTGCCCGTCGTTGCGGTGGACGCGCGGCGACGGCCAGCTCGGCATGGATGGCGACGCCGTCGAGCATCCGTCGCAATGCCGCGTGCAGCACAGCGATGGTGACCTCTTCGGTCTCGCACTCCGCGCCGTCGAGGTAATAGGTGATCAGTCGTCGCGGTGGGACGTCGTGCACCAACGTCTCGATCAGCGCGTAGAACCGCAGATCGTCGCGGTGCACCGGCGACCGCCGCCCCGACTTGAAGTCGACGATCACCCGCCTGCTCTCGCGGCCGCTGGGCCTGCCGATGACCAGGTCGGCGCGGCCGCCAGCCTCGATGCACCCGGGCGGCCGCCAGCACACCGACGACTCCAACATCGGGTGGGAGCGCGCGTCGAGCGGCGGGAACTGCTGGAAGAACTTCGTCGTGCGCTCGATGGCCTTGCCGCGCAGCGCGGCATGCTCGGCCGCCGTGAGGCCGGCGACGAAGTCGCCCCGGCGACTGCGATCGGCGGCCAGCGAGCCGATCGCCTCGTCCACCACGTGCGCAGGGACCGGCACGCCCGGCCAGTGCACACCGAGCTCGATCGCTTTGTGCGCGACGAAGCCGGCAGCGTTCGCCGGTTTCCAGGCGAACTCGGCGGGCGCCATGTGCTGCGCCTCGCAGCCGTGGACCTTCGCCAGGAAACCCTTGCTCACCCACAATCGTTCACCGCCCAGCCCGCTGGACAGCTCGGCAACGCCGGCCAACGCGGCCGATCGCAGCTCGGCGACCTCGGCCTCGGCGAACACCACGGGCTGATCGCTGCGGCGCAAGACGGCGAACGTCCGCTGCTGCACCGGCGAGAACGTGTCGATCATGGACATGTCGGCGACGGTACGCAGGGGGTGTCGCACGGTTTCCGACAACCGCGTGACACCCCGGCGCGACGATGCCGCCATGACCATCAATCGAACCGCGCTGGACTTCGCGACCGCAGCGCGCGCCATCGGGCGCGCCGCTCGCCAGCGCGACCTCATCGCGCCAAGCTTCAGGAGTCCGCCCCGTCTCAATGATGTGGATCGGTCGATGCGCCGCCACGCCACCGGCGCCGTCGTCTCGGTGCGCACCACCGGCCGGGCGTGGCCGGCCGTGGTCAGCGACATGATCGAGGGTGTCGTGGTGGCCAACGCCCTGCAGCCGCCGACGGCCGACCGCGTCCGCACCGACCTGTGGCATGCCGCGGGCTTCGACGGCCCGCTGTTGCGCAAGGTGGCATGAGCGGTACGGAAGACTGCCGGGCATGGCAACGGTGAACGTCGACGTGGTGGTGGTGGGACTCGGTCCGGGCGGCGAGGACCTCGCCGGCCGCTTGGCGAGTGAGGGGCTGGCGGTGGTCGGGGTGGAGCGGCGCCTCACGGGTGGCGAGTGCCCGTACTACGGCTGCATCCCGTCGAAGATGATCGTGCGCGCCGCCGACGCGCTCGCCGAAGGCCGCCGGATCGCAGAGCTGGCCGGCACGGCGACGGTCACCGCCGATTTCCGACCCGTGGCCACGCGCATCCGCGACGAGGCGACCGACGACTGGAACGATCAGGTCGCAGTCGACCGCCTCGTCGGCAAGGGCGCTCGGTTCGCGCGCGGCACGGGTGTGATCGATGGACCGGGGCGGGTCGTGGTCGGAGACGACGTCTACATCGCGGCGCGCGGCATCGTGCTCAACGTCGGAACCTCGCCCGCGGTGCCGCCGATCGAGGGCCTGGCCGACGCTCGTCCGTGGACCAACCGCGACATCCTCCAGATCCGTCAGGCACCCGCGTCATTGGTGGTGATCGGCGGGGGAGCGATCGGTCTCGAGCTCGGGCAGGCGTTCGCCCGGTTCGGCACGGCGGTGTCGATCGTCGAGGGCGGCCCGCGGATCCTCGGCCCCGAGGAGCCGGAGACCAGCGAGCTGCTCACCCGTGTGCTGCAACGCGAGGGGATCGATGTCCGCGTCGGCGCGAGCGTCAGCGCGGTGCACCGTGACGGTGGCGTGCAGGTGACGCTCGCGGACGGCAGCACGATCGAGGCCGACGAGGTGCTCGTCGCCACCGGCCGAACGCCGAACGTGCGTGGGATCGGTCTTGGCACCATCGGGCTCGACGAGACCGGTCACCCGGCGATCTCCACCGACGAGCGGATGCGTGTCGTCGGCGCCGAGGGATTGTGGGCCATCGGCGACATCACCGGCCGGGGAGCGTTCACCCACATGTCGATGTACGAGAGCGCCATCGCCGGCGACGACATCCTGGGAGTCGAGCACGCCCGCACGGCAGCGACCCATGCCGTCTCGCGGGTGACGTTCACCGATCCCGAGGTCGGCTCGGTGGGGATGACCGAGGCGCAAGCGCGCGACGCCGGCCTCGACGTGCGTGTCGGCATGGCAGACAGCTCGGCGTCGACCCGGGGCTGGATCCACGGTCCGGGCAACGACGGTTTGATGAAGCTCGTCGCCGATGCACGTCGCGGCATCCTCGTCGGAGCGACCGCGGTCGGCCCACGCGGCGGCGAGATCCTCAGCATGTTCAACCTCGCGGTCCACGCCCGGGTCCCGGTCGCCGAACTGCGCACGATGATCTACGCCTACCCGACGTTCTACCGAGGTGCGCTCGATGCCCTTGCCGCGCTCGACGCCTAGCCTCGTGCCGGAGCCCGGGTGGCGGAACTGGCAGACGCGGGGGGCTTAAACCCCCCTGACCGCAAGGTCATGCGGGTTCGAGACCCGCCCCGGGCACCACCATCCCGCACAGTGCTCGGTCGCGACGCGGCCGGGGGTGCGCGGCGAGTCGGTCGGTGAGGAGTGCTGGGTATACGGTCAGGGCCTCGCGACGGACGGTTGGCCGTCGCGGAGGCAGAGGGGGGTCCCGCGTGGGAGCGTCGCCGATCGCGGGCATCGACGCGGAGGGCGTGATGGTCGACGGTCGGGGATGCGCTGATGCTTGATTGCTACCGCGTGGTGGACTTGACGGACGATCGCGGCAACCTGGCCGCCTTTCTGCTCGCAGGGCTCGGCGCGGACGTGGTGCTCGTCGAGCCTCCCGGGGGCGGAGCCGGACGTCGGCGGGGACCCTTCGCGGGAGCGGGCGGCCCCGAACGGTCGCTGACCTTCTGGGGTTGGAACCGAGGCAAGCGAAGCGCGGTCGTCGACCTCACGACTGAGCGTGGCCAGGGCATCCTCGAGCGCCTGTGTCGCGGCGCCGACGTGGTGATCGAGTCGGGAGCCGTCCCCGTCGATCTCGAGCGGCTGCGGGCGGTCAACGCCGGACTGGTGACGGTGTCGATCAGCGCATTCGGCTCCACAGGGCCCAAGGCCGACTGGCCTGCCACCGACCTGACCGTTCACGCCTCCGCCTGTCATCTGGCCATGAGCGGCGACGAGGATCGGCCTCCGGTGCGGCCATCGGTACCGCAAGCCTTCTTGCACGCCGCCGCTGATGCCGCCGTAGGCGCGCTCTTGGCATTGACGGAGCGGTCGAGGAGCGGCCAGGGGCAGCACGTCGAAGTCACCGCACAACGGTCCATGACTGCGTGCACGCAGAGCTTCATCCTGGCGTCCGCCCTCAACGCCAGTTCAGTGCAGCGGATGAACGGGGGGCTGCGCATGGGCGCCGTCACGCTCAAGGGACTCTGGCCATGCCGAGACGGATTCGTCCACGTCATGCTGCTGTTCGGGGCCTCGATCGGTCCCTTCACGCGCCGGCTCATGGAGTGGATCTACGAGGAGGGCTACTGCGACGCCGCCACTCGCGACAAGGACTGGCTCGACTACGGAAACATGCTCATCGACGGTCGGGAGCCGCTCGAGGAGTATGAACGGGTCACCGAAGTCGTCGGTCGCTTCTGCGCCGATCGCACCAAAGCCGAGTTGCTCGAGGCCGCACTGGACCGTCTGCTGCTCGTCGCGCCAATCGCCACGCCCCGCGACCTGCTCGACAGCGCCCACTTCCGCGAGCGGGAGTTCTTCGAGTTCGTCGAGGACGAGCAACTCTCGCGAGACGATCCTCGCGCCCGGACCGTGGCATCGCTCCTCGCTCGCCGAGCCCGTTCGGCTCGGTCGGGCTCCCCGGCTCGGCGAGCACACCCAGGCAGTGCTGGACGACGTGACCTTGCACGACAGCGCCGCGCCGCCGCTGATCACCGGACCGCGCCGTCCGCCCCTGGAGGGCGTCCGGCTCCTCGACCTCAGCTGGGCGATCGCCGGTCCGACGATCGGCCGCACGATGGCGGACTTCGGAGCGACGGTCATCCGAGTCGAGACCGCCGACCACGTGGACGTCGCCCGAGTGTCGGCGCCGTTCATCGACGACGTCCCGGGGCTGGACTCGTCAGGACTGCTCTTCAACATGTCCGCCGGTAAGCGCAGCGTCAGCTTGAACCTCCGCCACCCGGACGCCAATCGAGTTCTCGAAGACCTGGTCCGGTGGTCCGACGTCGTGGTCGAGTCGTTCTCGCCGCGGGCCAGCGCCGCCCTGGGTCTTGACTACCAGCGGCTCGCCGCGTTGCGACCGAACCTCATCATGCTGTCGACGTGCCTCTTCGGCCAGACCGGGCCGCTGCGCCGCTGCGCCGGCTTCGGATCCACCGGCGCAGCGATGATCGGCTTCGGCCAGCTCGCGGGCTGGCCCGGTCGGCCGGCGGGAGGACCATGGGGCGCCTACACGGATTACGTCTCTCCGCGCTTCGCACTCTGCACCGTCTTGGCCGCCTTGGACCACCGCCGCCGCACGGGGCACGGCCAATATCTCGATTTCGCGCAAGCCGAGGCCACGGCTCACTTCCTGACCCCCGCACTGCTCGACGAGGCGGTCAACCACCATGGACCGGTCAACCAGGGAAACAGCGACCCCAACATGGCGCCGCATGGCGTGTATCCGTGCGCCGGCGATGACCGGTGGGTCGCGATCGCCTGCCGGGACGACCGGGACTGGGAAGCGTTGGCCAATCTCCTGGGGCGGACCGATCTGGCTCCGCTCGGGCTGAGCGCCCGTCAGGCTCCTGGGTGGCCGACCTCGACGAGCTGATCGCGGGCTGGACGGCGAGCCGCTCGACCGAGGAGGTGGAGGCCGCCGTGATCGCGGCCGGCGTGCCTGCCCACCGGGTGCAGAACTCGGCCGAATGCGTTGTCGACCCACAGCTGCGGCACCTGGACCACTATCGGACCCTTCCCCACCCACGACACGGGACGATCACCTTGGAGAACTGCCGGATCGCGTTGTCCGAGACACCCGCAACCGTGGAGCGAACGCCCCCGTCGGTCGGACAGGACACCTTCGAGGTCCTCACCGAGATGCTCGGCTATGACCCCGACTTCGTCGGCGCCCTCCTGACCAGCGGCGCGCTCGACTAGTTCCCGGTGGCCACAACGTCGAGTCGGACGGTCCCCATCGGCCCGGTGGGAGCCGGTTGGCGCCACCGCTCCGTCGGCGCCGACGACTGAGGTCGCATCGAGGGACTCGACGCCGCGCGCCGGTGACGCCGACGACCCGGACGGGATCGGTGACGAACTGTTCCCGGCGCTCGGCAACCCCGGCGTCGACGTCGGGTACTACGACATCGACCTGACCTACGACCACGAGGCGAACGTGCTGCACGGCAGCGTCGGCCTGGACATCCGCTTCACCGAGAACCGTGACGAGTTCACGCTCGACTCGGACGGCCCGGTCGTCGAGGCCGTCAGCATCGACGGCGATCCCGTCGGGTTCCGCCAGGACGCGGGCGAGCTGCGGATCACTCCAGCGGCGTGGCTGCGCGTCGGCGACACCCACCGCGTCGAGGTGACCTACCACGCCGACCCGCGGAACCAGACCGGCGCCGATGGTGTCCCCGACGGTTGGTTCCGCACCGACGGCGGCTCGTACGTCCTCAACGAGCCCGATGGCGCTCACGTCTGGCTGCCGAGCAACGACCATCCCAGCGACAAAGCCACCTACGACTTCACCCTCCACGTCGCCAGCGGGGTGACCGCCGTCGCCAACGGCGCGCTGGTCGACCACACCACCACCGCGGACGGCGAGACGTGGCGGTGGCGCGAGGACCAGCCGATGGCCACCTACCTGATCCAGCTGTTGACCGGTGACTACGAGCTGGTCGAGGGCACCGGTCCGCACGGGCTGCCGCTGCTCAGCGCGGTGCTGCGCAGCGAACTGCCTGCGGCGCAGGCAGCGCTCAACGCGATCCCGGGCCAGATCGCCGCGCTCGAGGAGAAGCTCGGGCCGTTCCCGCTCGACCGCTACGGCATCGCCGTCACCGACAGCTTCTCCGGGTTGGCGATGGAAACCCAGGGTCGCTCGCGGTACAGCAAGGACGACCTCGGCATGTTCGCCAGCGACCGGACGTTTCTCCACGAGCTCGCTCACCAGTGGTTCGGCGACGCGGTGACCCCAGCTCGCTGGCAGGACATCTGGCTCAACGAGGGATTCGCCACCTACGCATCCCTCCTCGGCGGATCGCCCGTCGGCATCGAGCCCGTCGGCATCGAGCCCGATGGGTCGCGTCCCCCAGTGTCGTTCACGCCGAGCCCGACGTTCAGCGCGGTCGGCGCACCGACGGCGGCGACGATGTTCGGCCCCGACAGCTATGACGGCGGCTCGCTGGTGCTCACCGCGCTGCGCCAGACGATCGGCGACGACGAGTTCTTCGAACTGTTGCAGCGCTGGGTGGCGGACAACAACGGCACGTCGCGAACGACCGACGGCTTCATGTTCGAACCGAATCGCCGCCGCACGCGGAGGGCCGGTTCGGTGACGACATGACCGAGCTCGTGAGCCAACGGGCGATCCCCGGTGCCTGCACCGGTTGACCCCTGAGCCGCATGACCGCGGTGCGACCGATGGTTCCGACAGCGGCGTCGTCACAACGACGTCGCTCCCGAATCCGCTGGGCCGCTGAACCGCGCCGCGATCCCGAGGCGGTTCGGGGTGTTCTGGCAGAGTGGCTGGCGGTGTGATCGGGGGATGATGAGTGCGCTCACTGCAGATCGGTTGACGCGGCGATTCGGTGACCTCGTGGCGGTGAACGAGTTGACGTTCGAGGTTCCCGCCGGTGGCGTGGTCGGCTTCGTCGGTCCGAACGGGTCGGGGAAGTCCACGACGATCCGGGTGCTGCTCGGGCTGATCGCTGCGTCGAGCGGTACGGGCACGGTGCTCGGAGAGCCGATCGAGGACCCGAGTCGTTTCGCTGACCGTGTCGGTGCGTTGATCGAGAACCCGGCGTTCGTCGGGAGCTTGTCCGCCCGGGACAACTTGCGCAGCCTGGCGGCGTTGCGCGGCCTGCCGAAGACGCGGATCGATGACGTCTTGGAGATCGTCGGGCTGACGGGACGAGACGACGATCGCGCCTCGACGTACTCGTTGGGCATGAAGCAACGCCTGGGGATCGCCGCGGCGCTGTTACCCGACCCGGAGTTGTTGGTGCTCGACGAGCCGACGAACGGTCTCGATCCCGCCGGGATCGTGGAGATCCGGACGCTGCTGAAGGGTTTGGCCGACGGAGGGCGAACCGTGGTGGTGTCGTCGCATCTGTTGGGTGAGATCCAAGCGATGGTCGACTACGTCGTCGTCATCCGCTTCGGGACGCTGCTGTACTCCGGCACGCTGGACGGACTGATGGCGCAGGCGGCGGAACGAGTCGTCGCCGCTCCCGAACACGACACGGATCTGGCGCGTCTGACCGCCATCGTCGAATCACGCGGCTGGCTGTGCGAGACACGCGAGGGCGAGCTCGTCATCGACATGCCGGCTGATCGTTCCGCCGAGCTCGATCGGGCTGCGGGCGAGGCAGGTTTCGCGTTGCGCATGTTGACACCCCAACGAGACACGTTGGAGACGGTGTTCCTCAACCTCACGGGCGGTTCGGACAGTGATCTCGCCGAGCAGCGCAGCGCCCAACGAGAACGAGGCCGGTCGTGATCCGCAACACGGTGCGCTCGGAGCTGATCCGCATCTGGCGACCGTCGTTCCTCCTCGGTGGCATCGGGGTGTTGGCCGGGTTCGCCGCGCTCATCTCGGTGTTCATCTACACCTCGGCACCGGACGTGTCCGCAGCCACCCCGACGACCGGCCCAGGCCGAGGATTCGCCTCGGTCGTCGAGATCGCCCAACCGGGCGGATACCTCACTGCGCTCGGCACGGTGAGCAGCATCGCCGGGGTCGTGTTGCTCGCGCTGTGGGCGATGTCCGCCGCTGGTGACTACAGCACGGGCATGATCCGCATCCTCGTTCAAGCACAACCCAACCGGCTCAACCTGCTGACCGGCAAGATCCTCGCCCTGACGATCTTCACCGTGCTCGCCACCGCCAGCACGACCCTCGTCGTCGTCCTCGTGTCACGACCGTTGGCACGGCTGCAAGGCATCGAGACCAAGGCGTGGAAGACCGACTTCTTCGCCCACCTGCTCAGCAGCTACGTCAACTTCACGATCGCCGCGCTCGGTGTGGGGACTCATCGGCTTGATGATCGCCGTCCTCACGAAGAGCTCCGCCCTCGCGATCGGCATCGGCATCGGCTACCTCCTCGTCGTCGAGAGCCTCATCGGGATCATCGCCCCCAAGTCGACCGTCTACCTCCCCGGCGGCACCCTCAACGCCCTCGTCTCCGGGGGAACCAGCCAACTCGCCTGGACCGCCGCACTCGGCCTCACCATCCTCTACGGCGCCGTCGCCATCACCGTCTCACTCCTCGCCTTCCGCGCCCGAGACATCACCTCCTGAACATCAAGCGGGTCCACCCCATCCGATGTCGGCGGGTACCCGGGCGCATCGCTTCGAGGAGCACCCACGTCCACTGCTGGCGGCACCTCGATCCAGTGCCTCGAACGAGCGCGGCACGGCCGTCGGCCGTCGTGGCGCAGGGGTCCGTGTACCGCAAGGCGAGCGGATGGGCGTTCCCTGTCGACGCCGGGTTCCACCCCGGGACCGGCCAGCACCGGCAGGTACGCCGACAGGGCTGAGCGACGACGAAGGCGAAGCTGCGACCTCGACGGCGCGACACTCTCCACCACGAGATCCTTGGTGGTGGATGGTGGATGTCTTCTCGGCGATCACTGAGGATCGACGAGCGGCGGCACTCGTCGCGATCGCGTCGGTCGCCGAGCCGTCGTCCGTCACCGGGATCCGTCCCATGACAGGGGGCGCGTCGAAGGCTTCGACGCTGCGGGTCGACACCGGCTCCGGGGCGTACCTGTTGCGGCTCGAGGTCGACCAGCGCGGCTTCCGCAACCCACGGCGGAGCTATCCGTGCCTGCGCGCCGCGGCAGAGGCGGGCATCGCGCCGGCCGTCCGCCACGCCGACGAAGAGGCGGGTGTGGTGCTGATGGACTTCGTGGTCGAGCGTCCCTTGACGTCGTTCCCTGGCGGCGAGCCGGCCCTGCTCCGCGCGCTCGGCGAGATGGTCGGCCGGCTGCAGGCGACGGCACCGTTCCCGCCGGTGATGGCGGACTTCGGGGCGCTCGTCGAGGCCATGCTGAACCTCGTGCGCGACGGCGGGCTGTTCGCGCCGGGCGTCCTCGACGGCCACGTTGCCGGCTTGGCCCGCGTCCGCGCCGAATACCCGTGGGCCGCGGCGCAGGTGTCCGCGCACAACGACATCAACCCGCGCAACGTCCTGTTCGACGGCGAGCGGCTGTGGCTCGTCGACTGGGAGCTCGCGTTCCGCAACGATCCGCTCGCCGATGTCGCCAACATCGCCAACAACTTCTCCGACGTGCCCGACGTCGACACGCTCGTCCTCGAGGGCTGGCTGAACCGGCCGCCCGACGACGACACCCGGCGCCGCCTCACGCTGATGCGCGATCTGCAGCGACTGTTCCTCGGCTGCGTGTTGCTCAGCGAGTTCATCGGACGGCGTGGTCCGGAGGCCGAGCTCACGGCGATGACGTCCGACGAGCTCCGCGCGGCGGTCGCGCGTGGCGAGTTGAGGGGGACGCCCGAGTTCCTCTTCGTGCTCGGCAAGATGAACCTCGCCGGCTTCGAGAACGGCGTTGGCAACGAACGGGGATGAGGGTCAGACCACGAGGTCTCTCCTGGTTGGCGGAGCGTGCACCGTTCCCGCGGGATCGATTCGGCCGAGCGCGACGTGCTGACGGTCGAGGCGTGGGTCAGTTGGGGGCCGAGCGGGTCGTTCACCGTGAGGTTGGGTCGCTCTCGAGACGCGCGTCGCAGATCATCGAGTAGGCCAGCGGATCGCCGAGGTAGGTCTGGCTGATCACGTCGAGCCGGGCGCCGAGCCGGACCCGGTGGGTGAGCTGCGGACTACCCGCCCTGGGCAGTCGGTTTGGCCTCGACGACGCTCCTGCCTGATGGGAGGCGAGTCACGGCGGTGAGCTCGAATCCGGTGGTGTCGAGCAGTCTCCGGAGTTGGTCGATGCTGCGTTCCTGACCGCCTCCGATGGTCAGCATGGCGAGGTCGAGGGCGGCAGTGAACACCTGGTGTTCGTCGTCGGCGACGAGTTGGTCGATGATCAGGAGGCGGCTCGATGGACGAGCGGCGGCGCGGCTGGCTCGCAGGATCGCTTCGGCTTCGGCGTCCGCCCAGTCATGGATGACGGTCATCAACAGCGCGGTGTCGTACTCCGGGATCGGGTCGACGAAGAAGTCACCGGCGTGAGCTTGGAGCCGGCCGTCGGGTCGCTGGATGGCTTCGGCGGTGACGGCGGGGAGGTCGAAGAGCACGCCGCGGGCGGTTGGGTGGGCGTCGAGCAGTGCGTCGAGGAGGTGGCCGCGACCGCCACCGATGTCGACGATGGTGCCGGGGTTCGTCATGTCGAAGCTGGAGACCATCTCGAAGGCGTCGGCGTGCGACTTGGCGGTCATTGCCGCGTTGAACGTGGTCGCCTGCTCGGGGTGGCGGGCGAGGTACGCCCAGACACCGTCGGGGTCGAGGAGCGTGGCGGCGGCCTCACCGGTGACCACGCTGTGGGCCATCTCGGTGACGCATCCCCACATGAACGGCGAACCGATCATCCGGGCGTAGTCGCGGGTGGACTGCGGGTGATCCCGGCGCAGGTGGACGGACGCCTCGTTGTGTCGCCACCTGTGGCCGTCGCGGGCGAACACACCGTGCGCGTACAGGGCGCGCACGACCCGTTCGACGGCGGCCGGCTGACATCGTGAGCGCTCGGCGATCTCGGATGCGTCGAGAACCTCGTCGACACCGAGCAGCGTCGGCAATGCCGAGCTCCGCGGCGACGTGCAGTGCCCGGGCGGCGAAGTGGGCGTTGGCCAGATCGACGACGGCCATGAACGCGGGCGCGGATTGAACAGTGGTCATGTCGATCATCATCCGCGTCCACCCTTCGTGAAACCTTCTGACGACCCCGGGTGCTGGAATGGGCTGGTGACACCGATCCGCTTCGCCCGTTCCGGGGATGTGAGGATCGCCTACCACCAGTTCGGTGCCGGCCAGGTCGACATCGTCGGCATCCCGCCGTTCGCCCAGAACATCGAGTTGATGTGGGAACGACCGCAGTTCGCCGAGACGTTCGACCGGATGGCCCGCTTCGCCCGGGTCGTCCACTTCGACAAGCGTGGAACCGGCATGTCTGATCGTGGGGTCGGCGTGCCCACGCTCGATCAACGAGTCGACGACACCCGAGCCGTGATGGATGCCGCGGGAGTTGATCGGGCGGTGCTGTGCGGGCTGTCCGAGGGCGGCCCGATGGCCATCGCGTTCGCGCTCACCTATCCGGAGCGGGTCGCCGGACTGGTGTTGATCGGGACCGCCGCGCACTTCGTCGACGACGACGAATCAGCCGTCGACGCGGCGCGACGGCGGGCGTTCGAGGATGACTTCGTCGATCGATGGGGAACGGACCGGTCTCAGGTGCTGGCCCTGTTCGCCCCGTCTGCGCTGGCCGATCCCGACTACGTGTCGTGGGAGCCGCGCTACGAGCGGCAATCGGCGACGCCGGGTGACATCCGCGAACTGCTCGACATGAACGACGACATCGACGTGCGGCCGATGCTGGCTCACGTCGACGTGCCCACGCTGGTCGTGCACCGCACCGGCGACCGCGTCGCTCCCGTCGAACGCGCTCGCGCGATGGCTGCAGCGATTCCCGGGGCGATCATGCTCGAGCTCGACGGCATCGACCACTTCGCGCAGATCGGCGACACGTCCGTCTGGCTGGATGCCGTCGAGCAGTTCGTCACGAGGCAGGCACCGTCAGCCCCGCCATCCCGGTCGTCCGCCGCGCTCCCAACGGAGATCCGGCTGTTCGGAGGATTCGCTGTGCGGCGCAGCGGCGCCGAGGTGTCCACGTCGGAGTGGGGCTCGCGACAAGCCCGGCAACTGTGCCAGCGCCTGGCGATCGTCGCCGGGTCGCCCGTCAGCCGGGAGCACCTCTTCGAGGAGCTGTGGCCCGACGATCCCGCCCCGAGTGGCCGGCTCGGTGCCCGGCTGTCGGTGCTGCTGACCACCGTTCGGAGAATCCTCGGTGGCGGTGTCATCGCCGATCGGAGCACGATCCGCCTCGACCCGCACATCGTGCGCGTCGACCTCGTCGAGTTCGACGCGGCGATCACCGCCGGACGACTCGCCGAAGCCGTCAAGCTGCACCGCGGACCGCTGCTCCCCGAAGAGCCCTACGACGACCACATCGCCACTGCACGCCTCCGCACCCATCTCCGCTACGTGGGTGCGCTGCAGAGCCTCGCCCGTCACGCCACCACGTGCGGTCGTCACCACGAAGCCCTGAGCTACGCCCTCGACTGGACCGGGGCCGACCCGTTCGACCAATCAGCGAACGACACGCTGGTCGCCGCACTCCTCGCTCTCGACCGTCAGCGAGATGCGGCCGCCGCCCGCGAGACCTACCGCACCCGCATGGCGCAACTCGGTGACCCTGCCACTCCGGGATACTGACGGAACCGGGTGGCACGGCAACCTCGACGAAGTCGCTCCCACGCCGAGGCGGACCGCCTGAACCTGCTCAGGGCGTCGTTGGGGATGTGGTGGTTTGCCGGCGCGTCATCCGAGCGAGCTCCGCGAGCTCGGTGATGGCATCGCGATGGAGATCTTGCCGCGGATGGTGCCCGCTTCGAGTTGACGGATCGCGTCTCGGGCGTGGGCCAGCGGGTAGGTCGCCTCGATGCTCGGTGTGAGGTCTCCGGCCTCGATGAGCTCGGTCAGCGCCACCAGGTCGTCATGGCGCTCGTTGGAGACGAGCATGGTCAGCCGAGGACGCACGAACAGGGACACCAGTGGCGCGCGCAGGCTTCTCCCGAAGCCTCCGGTCAACCTGCCCGTGCTCTCGCCGCCGACGATGACGAGGCTGCCGGTCGGGTTGAGGGCGCGCCGGAGGCGGCGAAGCGAGGTGTTGCCGGCGATGTCGAGGATCAGGTCGTATCGGCATGATCCGTCGGCGAAGTCCTGGATGCGGTAGTCGATCGTGTGGTCGGCGCCGAGCGACCGCACGAGATCGATCTTCGCCGCGCTGCAGACGCCGGTGATCTCGGTGCGGAAGGACTTCGCCAGCTGAACGGCGGACGTGCCGACACCCCCGGATGCCCCGATGATCAAGACCCGCTGCCCGGGTTCGATCCGGCCGAGGCGCAGCCCTTGGAGGGCGGTGGTCGCGGAGATGGGAACGGCGGCAGCCTGTTCGAACGTGAGGTTCGCCGGCTTGTGGGCCAGCTTGACCTCGCTCGCCGCGGCGTACTCGGCGAAGGCTCCTCGGCCGACACCGAAGACATGGTCGCCGACCGTGAAGCCGGCGACGGTGTCGAGGCGCTCGAGCTGATCCGCCGGGAGCATCCCGACGTCGCGCTGGTCGACCACCAGATGCCGGGCCTCGACGGGCTCGGTGTCGTGCGCGCCGTGCACCGCGACGCGCTGCCCACCCGGGTGCTCGTGCTGTCGGCGTTCACCGAGGGCAGCGTCGTGTTCGCCGCGCTCCAGGAGGGCGCCGCCGGTTACCTGTCCAAGGAGGCGCGACGCGGCGAGATCATCGACGCGGTGCTGAAGGTGGCGCGCGGCGAGAGCGTCGTGCCCGGGTCGGTCGCTGGTGGCCTGGCCGAGGAGATCAGGATGCGCGCCCGGTCGAGCGGCCCGGTGCTGTCGGAACGGGAACGGCAGGTGCTGCAAGGCTTCGCACGCGGCCAGTCGATCCCGCAGGTCGCCAGTGAGCTGTTGATCGGGGTGAGCACGGTGAAGACCCACACGCAGCGGCTGTACGAGAAGCTCGGCGTCTCCGACCGGGCCGCCGCGGTCGCCGAGGGGATGCGCCGAGGGCTCGTGGAGTGACCCCCGGCGCATGGCGTCGCTCAGCAGTACGGCAGCTGCGCGACCGACAGGGCGTCGGCGTGCAGCCACGCCGACTCACCGGCGTGGTTGATGGCGATCCAGGCGGCCTGGTCGCCGTGCGCCTGCCCGTTGCGGAAGCAGTAGGCGTCGACGGTCGTCTCCGGGTCGAGGTGGTGGACGGGGGCGGTCCGGTCCGACGGGGCGACGAACGACGTGGCGAAGTACTTGACATGGCCGGTCACGGGGGCCGGCGATTGCTCGCCGGAGGCGGCGGCCGAGCCGCCCAGGCCGGCGATCCCGGCCAGGCCGGCGGCGGCGGCGATGGTGATGAGGTGCGAGGCGCTTGCGCATGATGGTTGCTCCTGTGTTCGAGCTGTCCGGGGCTCTCCCGGGCACGTGTTCATCGTGCGGGAACGACCTCGCCGGCAACATCGACTGAACAGTTGATCGACCGGCTGATCTCGACGTCCACCGATCGGTGGACATGCCTCGACCGAGCAACGGTTCGTACGGAGGCCGAGCGGTCGATCGGTCCGAGCTGGCGCAGCTCGACCGCGAACGTGAAGCCCCCGAGTGGGGGCAGCGCAGCAGGACGTCCTGCCCTAGCGTTCGGGCACTGATCGTGGAGGACTGCCGTGCTCGAGCGAGCATCACAGCCTGGAACCTCACCGCGCGCGACGACGTCGCGTCGCGCCTCGTCGCGCGTGGCCGACGGACGGGTACGACCACGCAGCGGTCGCGCCGACGATCAGCCGGAGGCCGACGGCGACCGGCGCGCCGAGGTGGGCGAGTTGCTGCGAGCATCGGGGCCGGCGACCGCCGAGAGCAGTCGCATCCGGCCGACGACGGGTCGGGATGAGCTCGCAGGCCGGTTGGCCGGCGATGAGCTCGCCGACCGGACGGCAGGGCGGATCAGGCGGGCGCCGACTGCGCCGGCGACGTCGACCGAACCGGTCATCCGTCGCAGGATGGCCTTCACCGTGGCGGACCTTCGTGGCGCCGACCGGATCACGTCGGCGCTGCGCGCCGGTGTGGGCTCGCTGACGACGTGGAACGAGATCCGGGCGGTGCTCCGCTCGTACCGCAACGCCACCTCGACGGACGACGAGTTGCGCATCCTCCGTCGGCTCGAGGTGCTCGGACGACAGTTCCTGACGAAGCACCCCGACCGCACCACGAAGAACGACCGGCTGCGAGCCGAGTCGATCGAGCGGATGGTCGCCAGTTGCCAGGCCGAGCTGGCGACCTTGGGTGCGGGCCAGCCAGGGCCGGGCGGCGCCGGAGTTGGCACGACCGCGCCGACCGTCGCCGAGACGGGCTCGGCGAGTGAAGCTGAAGGCACCGAGACCGAGCCCGAGCCCGTCGCCGACCGCACGGAGGCATTGCTCGACGCCACCACCGAGGAGAGCTCCAGCGAGGAGACGAGCGGGCACGAGGACACCCGCACCGAGGAACTCGCGAACAACGCGGCAGCGGCGGACGGCGTTGCCCAGTCGCTCGCCGATCTGACCGCCTCGAGCTCGAGCGTCCATGCGCCGACGACCGATCAGGAGGCCGACCCGGCACCGTCCGGTCCGTCGTTGGCGGAGCTGGCCGACGCCGCGGCGCGCGAGCTCATCGCCGCGGCCGCCGCTGCCGAGCCGGCCGTGACGACGATGTTGACCTCGCTCGCGACCAACCACGGCGGACGGCTCGAGGGGCTCGCACACCGCCTGAAGGCCGTCGACTCGCTGTCGCGCAAGCTGGCCGACCGGGTTCGCAAGCGGACCAAGCCGGGCGACCCGGCCGCCGACCTGGCGGCGGAAGCGTCGAAGATGAACGACGTGCTGCGGTACACGATGATCGTGCCGGCCGGGACGTACGGCAAGGTCGACGAGAAGCTGCGCGACGAGATCCGCAAGCTGGAGCACGACGTCAAGGGCTACTGGAACGCCTGGGTCGACCCGAACGCCAAGGCCTACAAGGGCGTCAACATGTCGTTCCAGACTGCCACCGGCCAGCTGTTCGAGCTCCAGCTGCACACCGAAGCGAGCTACGCCGCCAAGCAGGCCATCCACGCCGAGTACGAGGAATGGCGCGCCGCCGAGACCACCGCCGAGCGTCGCGCCGAGCTCGTCCTCGTGATGGCGGCGCAGTGGACCACCGTGGCGGTGCCGACCGGAGCCGTCCCGACCCCGAAAGGGCAGCAGGTCGCCGCCGGGCCGCCGAAGGCCGCAGCGGCGAAGCCGGTCAAGCCGCCGAAGCCGGAGAAGAAGACGTACCCGAAGCTCAAGGTGCTGCTCGCCCAGGCCGCCCAGGGCATGGCCACCCGTGCGCAGCTCGATGCAGCCCGTGAATGGACCAAGCGTGAGGCGCAACGACTGAACGGCGACGACGCAGCGCCCGACAAGGCCGTTCGACTCAAGACCCTGCGGGTCCTCGGTGACGAGATCGGCTTCGCCATCGACCGTCTCGGAGCGGATGCGTCCGTGCAGCAGGCCAAGGCGATCTACCTCCAGTCCGGTACCACGAAGGGTGCCGACGGCGGGTTCGCGGCGATCACCGACCCCGGCCGGGGGTTCTTCACCAGCGGCAAGCCCGCGGCGAAGGCCGAAGGTGCGATCCACGGCCTCGACGAGGCGGAGATCGCTGCGCTGGGCACCTACACGGCCGACGACTACAAGTACATCAACCCGGCCACCGCGTTCAACAAGAAGTGGCTCCGGGAGAACATGGCGAAGGGCAACCAGACCGGCACGGAGCAGGAGCGCCTCGAGGAAGGCGGCACGCACGCCGCGCTCATCTCGATGGCGATGGCCAAGCTGCCGGTGTGGAAGGGCGCCACGTTCCGCGGCGAGCGGATGAGCAAGGAGGACTTCGACGCCAAGTTCGTCACGGGGGCCGACGGCACGGTGAAGGCGAGGAGCAGCACCGACCAGCGACTGGCGTTCACCAGCATGTCCCGGCTGCGCGAGAAGGGTCTGTCCTTCGCCACCGGCGGCGCCGGAGCGCCCGCCGCGGATCAGACGATCCACGTGCTGTACCTCATCAAGGTGAGCAACGCCCGCGACATCCAGGCCTTCTCACGACTCGACGAAGCCGAGGTGCTGTGCCCGCCCGGCGCCGCGTTCAAGGTGACCAAGGTGGTCGCGCTGAAGACGGGGCCCAAGGGCAATCCCAAGGCGACCGCGTGGTACGAGGTCCACATCACCCAGCGATGAGCCCGGCGGCCAGGGACTCGATCAGTCGGTCGTGCTCGGCCCGTCGTCCATGAGCGCGGCCTCGATCTCCTCGGCCTCGGCCGCGGACACCTCATCGCCGAGCGTCGGATCGATCAGGTGCTCGGTGACCGATCCGTCGGCGATCCAGCGCCCCGACTGGAAGTACTCGCCGTCGATGGCCCGCTCGGTCTCGGTGACCCGAACGAAGTGGGACACCGAGCCGTCCGGATCCCGCGAGACGAAGTAGCGCACCGTCATCGTGCGGAGAGTACCCCGTGGCCGGGGGATCCGACGCCCGGCCGAGGTGGTCAGGCGACCCTGACGACGAGCCTCCCCCGACCGTCAGGATCGTCCGCGGCCCGCCCGACGGAGGTCGCCGGGAATCGCCGTCGGACTGACGCAGGGGCGGGGCGGAGCCGGCTCAGAGCTGTGCCGGGTCGATGTTCATCGGCTCGAGGGGTGAGAACGTCTCGAGGAGCTCTTCGGTGGGCGTCAGCGGTGTTGGTGGGACGCGGGGGATGAGCAACGACAGGGCGGCGCCGATGAGGACGACACCCATGGCGAAGAGCAGCGCGATCCTGGCGCCGGTGGCGAGCGATTCGGTGAAGATCCGTTGGATCGTCGCCACGTCGGCGCTGGGCAGGCCGGGGGCCGGACGAGCGCTCGGACCGAGGTCGCGCACCGACGTGATCGCTTGGTCGCGCACGGCCGACGACAGCGCCGCAGCGCGCAAGGCATGCGGCGGCGCGGTTCGTGGCCTGCACGGTGATCAACGATCCGATGATTGCCGCGCCGAACGCACCGCCCATCTGGCGTGCGGTGGCGGCCGCGCCGCTGGCCACGCCGGAACGGGCCATCGACACCTCGGAGAGGATGACGCTGGTCAACTGCGCGCTCGCCAGACCGAGTCCGATGCCGAACAGCGCCAGACCGGGAAGGATCTGCCAGAACGTGATGCCGGGGGCGACGGCCCAGATCACCAGGAGCAGCGATCCGCCCTCGATGAACAGGCCGCAGCTGATGATCGATCCGAGGCTGAACCGGCGAGTGAGGCGGGCGCTGAGCTGCGCGCCGATGATGATGAAGATCCCCATCGGCAGCAACCACAGGCCGTTGGTCTGCGCCGAGAGGTGCACCGCATCCTGGAGGAACAGCGGCAACGACAAGAGCAGGCCGAGCTGGCCCATCGTGAGGATCAGCATCGTCAGCAACCCGTAGCGCAACGAACGCAGTCGGAGCATGCCGAAGTCGAACAGCGGGTCGGCGTCGCGGCGCGCCTTGGCCTGTTCGAAGCGAACGAACCCGTACAGCACGGCGACGCCGAGCAGCGAGCGCCAACGGAACGACGGAGACCGGCGAGGACTTCGGCCAGATCTCGACGCCGCCGACGCTGAACGTCTTGAGCGGCTCGAACCAACCGTAGGTCCCTCCGTCGCTGAGGGCGAAGACGATCAGGAACATGCCGGTTGCGATCAGTGCCGCGCCCGGGCAGGTCGATCGATCGTGCGCGCCGATGCGCTTGCCCTTGGGCATCAGCAGCAACGCGCCGAGCGCGGCGATCGGTGCGACGATCACGTTGATGCGGAACGACCACCGCCACGAGTAGTTGGTGGTGAGGAAGCCCCCGAGCACCGGGCCGAACGCGACGGCGGCACCGGCCGCCGCGCCCCACGCGGCGAAGGCCTTGGCCCGCTCGCGACCCTGGAACGTGTTCGACAGCAACGCCAAGCTCGCCGGTGTCATCAACGCGGCGCCCATTCCCTCGATCACCGCCTCCCCGAGGATGAGCGTGCCGACCGAGTGGGAGATCGAGGCCATCAGCGAGCCGACGCCGAACAGCGTGGTGCCGATGATGAACATGCGTCGATGGCCGTAGATGTCGCCGAGACGGCCGCCGACGATCAACAGCGAGGCGAACGTGAGGGAGTAACCGGTGATCACCCATTGCAGTGCCGGCACCGTCGTGTGCAGGTCGCGCAGGATCGTGGGGATCGACACGTTGAGGACGCTCGTGTCCAGCGCGATCAGCACGACCGTGAGGATGAGGATGCTCAGTGTCAACCACCGACGAGGATCGGGCGCCTCACCCACCAGCTGTCGTGTCTGTGGAACTCGTGGGGTGCGGGACGTCGGAATCCATCTAGCTGTACCATACAGCTAGATGGAGGAGTCGCTCACGCGCCTGGACTCGGAGATGCTGGCGCTGGCCCGCCGCATCGAGACCTCGGCCCGTCATTCGATGATGTACCGAGCGGATGGACCGTGCCGGGTACGCAATCGCCCGCACGCTGCACAGCCGTGGACCACTCGGTGTCAACGACTTGGCCAAGAGCCTGTCGCTCGACGGGTCCACGGTCACCCGGCAGGTCGCAGCCATGGAGGCCCGACGCCAGGCGATCCGCAAGGCGGACCCCGACGATGGCCGGGCGTGGGTGATCAACCTGACCGCTGCGGGACGCTCCGAGATGCTGGCGATCACCGACGAGCGTCGGCGGCGCTTCGCCGACTGGACCGCAGACTGGTCGCCAGCCGAGGTCGAGCAGTTCGGCAACCTCCTCCAACGGCTCAACACGGCCATGACCCGCACGATGGGTCAGCGGCGATGACCGCGCTGTCCAGTGATCGTGGAGGGGTGGTCCGCGACGAGCGATCGCAGGCTCCGCTGCCTGACCGTGCCCGGATCGACGTCGGCGCCGGGCACTCCGTACAGTCGCCGGCATGAGCGAAGCGCCCGCCAAGGGCACGGCCGGCGTGCTCGACGGTGTGCGGGTGCTCGACCTCACCACGGTGATCATGGGCCCGTACGCGACGCAGGTCCTCGGCGACCTCGGCGCGGACGTCATCAAGGTGGAGACCGGGCGCGGCGATACGAACCGGTTCATGGGTGGCGGTCCGCATCCGGAGCTCTCCGGCATCGCCCTCAACATCGATCGCAACAAGCGCGCCGTGTCGCTCGACCTGAAGTCGCCGGACGGGATGGCGGCGTTCTTGCGGATCCTCGACAGCTGCGACGTGTTCGTGACCAACCTGCGTCCGGGGCCACTTGCGCGGCTCGGACTCGCCTACAGCGACCTCGAGGCGTCCCGGCCGCGCCTCGTCTACTGCCAGGCGCAAGGGTTCCGTGTCGGCACGGCCGAGGAGAACCGGCCGGCGTACGACGACATCATCCAAGCCGCAACCGGCATGGCCGCGCTCAGCGAGCGCACGGTCGGTGCGACCACGTTCTTGCCGTCGATCATCGCTGACAAGATCGCCGGCCAGACGATCATCAGCGCAGTGCTGGCCGCGCTGCTGCACCGCGAGCGTACGGGCCGAGGTCAACGCGTCGAGGTCCCGATGTTCGACGCAGTGCTCGCGTTCAACCTCGTCGAACACCTCTCGCGGGCGGCGATCCCGGGCGAGCAGTCCGGCTACAGCCGGATCATGACGACGACGAGGGGCCCACACCGAACGTCGGACGGCTACGTCGCGATGATGCCCTACAACGACGACCACTGGCACCGTCTGTTCGCCGCCGTCGGGCGCGAGGAGCTCCTCGACCAGCCGTGGTTCGCCGACCACAATGCACGGCTGCTCGACGCCGAGCAGGTGTACGCCAACCTCGCCCAGATCGTCAGCGAACGCTCGACGGCAGAGTGGCTCGAGTTGTGCGACAACGAGGGAATACCGGCCAATCCGGTCCCGACCCTCGACGAGATCCTCGTCGATCGCGACCTGCACCGTGACCTGATCTCCGAGGCGCAGCACCCGGTCGTCGGCACGTATCGTCTGATCGGTCCGGGCATGATCCTCGACGCTGCGCCGCTGCAGGTGCGTCGCCCTGCCCCGCTCCGATCGGAGCACACCGCAGAGGTGCTCGCCGAAGTGGGCTACGACGAGGCGTCGATCACCGCCCTCGTCGAAGCCGGGGCGGTCGAGGTCCGCGCCGGCGGCGTCTGAGCGACTCGCCGGGCCACCTCACTGGAGCAGCGAGGACCGCGCAGGAGCTCACCTGCCGGCGCTGACCGGCCACGACTGCTCCGAGAACG
Source organism: uncultured Acidimicrobiales bacterium (assembly GCA_963794805.1). Taxonomy (GTDB): domain Bacteria; phylum Actinomycetota; class Acidimicrobiia; order Acidimicrobiales; family Ilumatobacteraceae; genus JAODBQ01. Next base: position 427,549 of record CAWCFL010000016.1, on the reverse strand, counting down.
CACCCTGTTCATGTGCGTGCCCACCAACTACCATGCTCGGCGCACGAGCAATCGCGAGGGCCGGGGGGCGCCGCGTAGGTCGACGTTGCCCACGGCGGCACCCTGAACGGACACCCGATCAGTCGCGACCGACAGCGAAGAGGAGCAACCATGACGATGACCGCAAGCGATGGCCGAGCCACTGCGAACGGGAAGCTGGCCGACATCTCCGTTCGGACCAACGAGCTCGACTGGGTCCACTTCGGCGGCGGGATCGAGTTCAAGCTCCTGCGCGTCAGCCCGGAGAACGGCACCTGGGCTGTGCTCTTCAACTGCCCACCCGACTCGTCGTTCGCCGCCCACCGCCATTTCGGGGCAGGCGAGTACCTCGTGTTGTCCGGCACCGTCGAACTGCGCGGCGGCGAGGACGCAGGCGGCGTCACTGCTCGGGCCGGCGATTATGGCTACGAAGCCAACAGCGTGTACCACTACCAGACGCACTTCCCGGAGCAGACCGTCCTGTACTTCCAGAACCACGGCCCGATCGGCTTCATCGACGACGAGGACAACGTGGTCGGCATGCTCGATTGGGAAGGCGTGCTCGAGGTCTGGAACGCGGGCGGCAACCCGCGCGACTGAGGGTGTCCGCGAGCCCGAGCGACAGGGTCGGTCACCTCACTGTGGTGGCGGGTCGAACAGCGCCATCTCGGCGGCATCGGGCGCATCGAAGCGCCGACTCCACCCGTCGAGGTCGGCGCGGCGGATGGGGTAGGCGTCCCAGGGCGGTCGCGAGTTCCGTGCATCGACCCGTCGCCAGAGCTCGTCGGCCGGCACGTCGAGGAAGTGCAGTTCGACGCCGACACCGAGGCCACGAGCCACGGATCGCATGCCGTCACGTTCACTCCGCGCCCACAACCCGAAGTCGAGGACCACGCTCAAGCCGAGGCGCAGGATCTGTTGGGCAAGCTGCCAGAGTTGGTGTTCCACCTTCCCCTGGGTCGGCGCATCCCACGGGGTGGACCCGAGCGCCCAGAGCCATTCGTCCTTGGTGAGACGCACGGCGCCGCGGTCCGCGGCAAGCTGGATCGCACGTGTGGTCTTGCCCGAGCCGGGCAACCCGCAGGTCAAGATCAGGCGGGCTTCGCTCATCGCGATCCACACTCGCACGCCGCCGCATGCAAGGGTGCCGGCCCTCGGCGTGGTGGTGGTGACGGTCGAAGCGGCGTACGGCGACTCAGCCGAACAGCGGGAGGTCCAACGGCGGACGCGCCGTGCGCTTGAGCTCCGAGAAGCCGGGATAGTCGGCCAAGGTGCGCAGTGCGTCGTAGAGCGCGAGCGTGGTCTCGTCGTCGTCGGGCACCGTGCTGATCACCGGCCCGAACAGCGCTGCACCGTGGGGCGGGTCGTAGCTGATGATCGGCGTGCCGACGCCGGGCCCGGTGCGGCGGAACGCCTCGTCGCTCTCCGCGGCGATCTGCGCGTCCCAGCGCTCGTCGGCGGCAGCGTCGGCGAGATCCTTCGGCAGGCCGAGCTCGTCGAGGATCCCGACGACGTCGATGCGCTGCGCGGCGGCGCTGAACCGGGCGACGAAATCGCCATCGGTCGACGTGTACCAGAACCGCTCACCGAACGCCCGGTACAGGTCGCCGACGACGTCGTTGCCGAGGCGATCGCGAGCTGCTGCGCAGACCCGCAGATAGCCGTGGCTGCGCGCCTGGGCATCGAGCATCGCCTGGGGCATGTCCTTGCCGGTGTTGATGTGCAGGAGGGAGATGAACCTCCATCCGACCGCGACGTCGCGCAGCGCGGCGACGTTGCGGATCCACACGGACGTCTGCCAGGCGAACGGGCAGCCGGGGTCGAAGAAGAACTCGAGGTCGTACGGTCCGCCCTCGAGGTCGGGGAGGAGCGCGGGGGCGGTGTCGAGATCGGTCATGTGCTGTGTCTACCGGTCGATGTCCGCCGTCAGCGCTGACGTTCGTAGGGGAGGAGCTCGCCGGCCTCGATCGCCACGGTCAGGCGGTTGTCGGCCGGCGGCAGCGGGCAGGTCGCCAGGTCCGTGTAGGCGCACGGCAGGTTCGTCGCCCGGTTGAAGTCGACGAGGACCGAGCCGTCCTCCGCCGGTGCGGCGAGGAACAGGCTGCGGCACGCGCTGTACGTCGTGACGCCCGACGTGGCGTCCGTGAACAGCGCGAACAGCCCGTACTCGGGCTTGTCGGCGAACACGACGAGCGCCTGCGGCTTCCCGTCGATGTCGAACTCGACGCGTCCGGGCGACTGGTAGACGTGCTCGATGCCCTCGACGGCCGCGTCCACGGTGACGGCGCGGGGCTCGTCGAACGGCACGTAGCGGCCGTCAACGGCCCAATGAGCACGGGGCTCGTAGGCCGGCGTGCCGCGGTACGCGGTGACGATCGGCGCGTCCGGGTGCCGCGGGCGGACGATGTCGTACCCACCGCGCTTGGCCACCTCGATCACCGCGTCACCCCAGCCGACGGTGACGCTGCCGCGCTCGGGGATCACGCCGAAGTCGTGCGCGTCGTGAACCGGCGTGCCGTCGACGACGATCTCCTCGCCGTCGGCGAGGCGCACGTGGACACCGGTGGTGTCGGTGTGCCAGTCGCCCGGGGCGTCGGCGAAGCGCTGTGGCCGGTCGTCGAGCCAGTTGATGCTGGTGATGGCGAGGAACCCGTGCTCGTCGCCGACCGAGGCCTCGTGGTCGTGGTGCCACTGGTTCCACTCGGCGGCGAACGCGTCGTCGGTCGGCGCTGTTGATCGGGTCACGGTGTCGGTCATGTCGGGCTCCTCGATGGTGGTGGTCGTGTGTCAGGCGGGGATGGCGGTGGTGGCGTCGATGATCGCGGCGGCGTCGGCCACGGTCTGGCCGTTGATCGCCGGGCGCCCGCCGTAGGGGTCCGCGTCGGTCCACAGCGTGGTCGGCACCTCGCGGCGCACGACCGGGATCACGTCGGTGGCGAGCCGTTCGAGCATCTCCAACTGCTGCTCGAAGGGCAGCATCGTCGGCAGGCTGAACGACTGCAGGTCGTGGTGGAACCCCTCGTGGAAGAACATGATCTTGTCGATCACCTGCTGCGCGCTGCCGACGAGCACGGGACCCTCGGCGATCGCGCTGTCGATGTCGCGGTAGGTCATCTCGTTGCCGGGCGTGTGGTTGCCCGGCTTGAGCATCATCTCGACCATCTTCTCGTACACCGGCCCGAACTGCTCGCGTGCCTGTTGCGTGCTGTCGGCGAGGTAGAGGAACCCGGCGCCGGCGCCGACGTAGGCGAACGCCGGATCGTGGCCGTGGCGGACGTACTCGTCGCGGTAGTGGTCGAGCAGCTTGACGTAGTTCTGGCGGGGCTGGATGGCGTTGGCCGAGAAGATCGGGTCGCCCCACTTCGCCGCGAGCGCCGCGGACGTGAGCGTCGTCGCGGATCCGTGCCACACGCGTGGCGCGCCGGCGTAGGGCCGCGGCAGGCTCGTTGCATCGTCGAGCGGCGGCCGTGACGTGCCGGTCCACGAGACGCCCTCCTCGCGCCACAGCCGGCGGAGGAGCTCGTACTTCTCGGCGAGCAGGTCCCACGTGTCGGCTTGGGCGACGCCGAACAGCGGAAGTTGGCGCAGTTCGTTGCCTTTGCCGATCACCGGTTCGAGCCGGCCGCGCGACAGCTGGTCGATCGTCGCGTAGTCCTCGGCGACGCGCACCGGGTCGAGGATCGACAGCACCGTCACGCCGGTCTGGATGCGGACCCTCGTCGTGTGCGTGGCGATCGCCCCGAGCAGGACCGTGATCCCCGACGACAGGAACGGCCCGGCGTGGCGCTCGCCCAGCGCCACCGCGTCGAAGCCGAGCTGCTCGGCGCGCTGCGCGGCCGTGATCGCTTGCGAGTACCGCTCAGCGGTACTGACCAGCCGGCCGGTCACCGGGTTCTGGTAGTGCGGAAGGATGTCGAGCAACTGGAAACGCAAGGGAATCTCCTACTAACTCGGTCAGGTTACCCAGCAACGTGCGCGATGGGGGAGGCGACGGCACACCGGAGCGGCCGCCGGTGACCGAGACGGTGGAGCACGACGACGACGGCCCTCGCGTCGACCGCAAGGTCGACGACGGATCGGGCCATTCAGCCGGCCCGCCGTTCGGCCGTGACCTCGGGGCGTCGGGCAGGGCGCAGGCCGAGGTGCTCGCGCAGGCTCGTGCCGGTGTACTCGCTGCGGTACGCACCGCGCTCCTGCAGCTCGGGGACGAGGAGCTCGACGATGTCGTCGAGACCGTGGGGGACGATGTACGGCGAGACGTTGAAGCCGTCGATCGCCCCGTGTTGCGCGAAGCGGATGAACTTCTCCGCCAGACCGGCGGGCGTGCCGACGTGGCCGCCGCCGCGCTGGCCGAGGCGGATCACGGTCTCGCGCAACGACCAGCCGTTGGCCTCCGACTGTTCGCGCCACCGGGTCACCGTCGCGTGCGCGTCGGCGACGCGACCGGCGCCGAACGCGCCGCTGTTGTCCGCTGGGGCCGGATCGTCCGCAGGCACTGGGCCGTCGGGGTCGCGGTCGCTGAGGTCGAGGTTCCACACCAGGCCGGCGAGGGCCAGCGCGGTGCGTGGCGTCACTTGCGAGCGGCGCACCCAGTCGGCCTTCTCGCGGGCCTCGTCCTGCGTCGCCCCGATGACGATCTGCGTCCCGGGCAGGATGCGGATGTCGTCGTCGGGCCGGCCCCGACGGCGCAGCCGGGCGCGGATGTCGTCGGCGAACGCGAGGGCGTCGTCGAAGTCGGTGCCGTGCGCGGAGAAGATGACGTCGGCGTTGCGTGCCGCGAAGTCGCGGCCTTCACCGGAATCACCGGCCTGGAAGATCACCGGATGACCCTGGGTGCTGCGTGGCAGCGTCGGGCGTGCCTCGATGTCGACGTGGTCGCCGCGCCTGCGCACCGAGGTCGCTGCTCCCGGCGCGGCCCACGACGGGGCGTCGCGTGAGGTCGCGATCGCGTCGTCGGGCCAGCCGTCCCAGATGGCTCGCGCCGCGTCGAGGAACTCCTCGGCACGCCGGTAGCGGTCGGCGTGGTCGAGGTAGCCGCCGCGACGGAAGTTCGCCCCGGTCCACGCGTTGTCCGTGGTGACGACGTTCCAGCCGGCGCGGCCTTCGGACAGGACGTCGAGCCCGGCGAGCCGGCGGGCGAGATCGGCAGGCTCGTTGAATGTGACGTTCGATGTCGACACCAGGCCGATCCGCTCCGTGTGCGCGGCCAGCGCGGCGAGCTGGGTGATCGCGTCGGGGCGGCCGGCGATGTCGAGGTCGTGGATCTGCCCGCGCACCTCACGCAGACGCAGGCCCTCGCCGAGGAAGAACGCGTCGAACAGGCCGCGCTCCGCGGTCTGCGCCACCTGGCGGTACGACTCCGGCGCGATCTGCGAGCCGCTCGTCGGATCGGACCAGATCGTCGTGTGGTTGACGCCCTGGAAGAACACACCGAAGTGCAGCTGGGCGTTCGGACGGGGGACGTCGGCGGGATCGGTCCGAGTCATCGTGGTGCTCCTGCGGTGGTGGCGTAGCGATTCTCCGGTCGAGGCAGACCGAGGTTGGTGCGCAGCGTCGCGCCGGGCAACGGCCGGGCGGCCACGCGCCGATCGATCAGCTCCGGCAGGACGAGGCGGGACAGCTCGGGCAGATCGTCGTCGAGCGACGACGGCACGAGGCGCACCCCATCCGCGACGCCGGCCAGGTCGGCGATCAGCGCGACGAGGCCCGCGGGAGTGCCGACGTAGCGCAGCCGCGCGGTGTCGGGCCAGGGTCGATGGGCCGCCAGTTGAGCGAGGCGCTCGGCCGCCGGGAGGTCCGGCGAGTCGAGTGCAACTTCGATCTCGGCGAAGCGCTTCGATGCGGTGGCTACGGCGAGTGCGTGGCGCAGCTCGGCGACCGTGCGCCCGCGCAGCAGCGCGACGTCGATCAGCTCGCTCGGCACGAGGTCGGGCGAGGCGAGCACGACGACCTGTCCCTGCGGCGGCCGAGGCACGATCGCCGGGCCTTTGACCGCGAAGGTCTCGCCGGTGAAGTCGATGGAGTGCAGCCGGTCGCGGTCGAGGTAGCGGCTGGACGCGACGTGGCGGATGACGGCATCGTCCTCCCACGAGTCCCACAGCCGGCGGACGACCTCGACCCCATCGGCCGCTTCACGGCGCAGACCCTCGGCATCGTCGACACGGGGGCGACCCCAGGCGGCCGCGACAGCCGCGCCGGCGCTGGCGCCCACGACCCACGCTGCTCGGCCGGCGCCGATGTGGTCGAGCGCGGCGAGCTGGGAGGAGATGTGGAAGGGCTCGGCGTAGGTCGTCGAGATCGTCGGCGCCACCGCGAGCACGCTGGTGGCCGCGGTGACGAAGGCCGCGCGCTCGATCGCGCCGACCCGCCCGACGATGTCGCCCGCAGCGCCGGGAGGGGTGATCTCGTCGTCGAGGGTGACGAGCGTGAAGCCGGCGCGCTCCGCCGTCGTCGCGATCGCGCGCAACCGGCGCGGACCGATCAGCTCGTGGGGCTGGTGCGTGGCGCGGCGCCATGCGGCCGGGTGGGCACCGTCACCGTCGATCTCCAGGGCCAGCGCCAGCGAGCCCGAACGTGCGGCCATCGTCTCTCCTCGTCACTGCTCGACACATAGTCGAGCTTCTTAGTCGACTTTACCGGCTTTCGACATCAGCGGCCCAGTGTCACCTGGCACTCAGGGGTGAGTAGGCAACGGTGCGCGCCTGCTGCTCGCCACCATCGGCCGGCACCTCGACGAGCCCGCGACGGCGAAGGATCGGCAGGACGCCCTCGGCGAACCAGTGGGCTTCCTCGATGTGCGGGTGGCCGGACATGATGAACTCGTCGAAGCCGAGGGCGTGGTACTCCTCGATGCGGTCGGCGACGTCCTCGTGGCTGCCGACGAGCGTGGTTGCTGCGCCGCCGCGCACGAGGCCGTAGCCGGCCCACAGGTTGGGCGAGATGACCAGCGAGTCGCGTGACCCGTTGTGCAGGGAGCGCATCCGCTGCTGCCCGACCGATTGGCTGCCCGCCAGCGAATGCTGGGCGCGCCGGACCAGGTCGTCGGGGAGCTGCTCGAGGAACCGCTCGGTCTCGCGCCATGCGTCGACGGCGGCGTCGCGGGTGATCGTGTGGAGCCGGATCCCGAAGCGCAGCTCCCGGCCGTGCTCGGCGGCCAGATGGCGCATCCGGGCGACGCGGGGCGCGACCATCTCCGGTGGCTCGCCCCACGTCAGGTAGACGTCGACGTGCTTCGCGGCCACGAGCTCGGCGGCCGGTGAGGCGCCGCCGAAGTACAGCGGCGTGGGCGTCGCGGTCCCGCTGACGGTTGCCCCTCCCACGTGGTAGTAGCGACCGTCGAAGTCCAGCGGTCGACCGGACATCGCCCCGCGGAGCACCGTGAGGAACTCGTCGGTGCGGTCGTAGCGCTCGTCGTGGTCGAGCCAGTCCCCGAACCGGTGCTGTTCGCCGGCGTCGCCGCCGGTGACGATGTTGAGCAGCAGCCGTCCGCCCGAGAGACGCTGGAACGTGGTGGCCTGCTGCGCGGCCAACGTCGGCGTCACTGCCCCGGGGCGGAACGCGACGAGGAACTTGAGCCGCTTCGTCTGGGTCATCAGCGCGGACGTGACGATCCAGGCGTCCTCGCACCACGTGCCCGTCGGGGTGAGCACGCCCTCGAAGCCGAGGTGGTCGGCCGCCTGGGCGACCCGAGTGAGGTGCTCGAGCGTCGGGGCGCGGTGGTGCCCGTCCGACCCGAACGGCACCACGGTGCGGCTGTCCCCCGAGGTCGGCAGGAACCAGTGGACCTTGATCGTCATAAGGCGGAACGCTACGGCGCGGTCACGCCGCGCTGGTCGACGTCGTCGTCATCGAGTGCCGTTCGCTTCAGGACGCCACCCAGGCGTCGGTCAGCTGATCGAGGCGGGAGTCGGCTCCGAGGCTCACGTCGTGGACGGAGTGGTCGAGCGCGAGGACGGTGGTCAGTTCGAACACCGGGATCTGGGTCGCCTGGTCGATGATGCGCGACTGGGCCTGGGCGAGGACCGCGTCGCGTGCGTCGGGTCGGCGGTCGCCGCCTGCTGTTGCAGCAGCGGCTCCAGCTGCGGGTCGTCGACCTTGTAGTAGTTCGTGCCGGCTGTCGAGAACGAGCTGCGCAGCACGTCGCCGTCGGCTCGGCTGAGGTTGCCCCACACCAGGTCGTAGGCGCCGTTGGCCAGGCCCTGGGTGAACTCGGGTGCCGTGGTGCTCTTCAACTCGATCTGGATGCCGGCCTTGGCGAGCTGCGACTGGATCAGCTCGAGCGCCGCCTGGTTCGGTCCGAAGTTGTTCAGCCAGCCGAGGACGAGGTGCAGCTTCTTGCCGTCCTTGGCGCGCACGCCGTCGCTGCCCTTGAGCCATCCAGCCGCGTCGAGCAGGCTGGCGGCCTTCGCGTCGTCGAAGGCGATCAGCTCGGGCACCTCGACGAAGCTCGGCGTGGTCTGCGACAGCACGCTCTTGGCGACGGCGAAGTCGTCGCTGAGGACGGTGTCGCGCACCTCGGTCGTGTCGATCGCCGCGGCGATCGCTTGGCGCACGCGGACATCGTCGAGCGGTGCGTGGTCCTGCACCGGGGAGATGCCGAAGGTGATGCCCGGGTTCGGGCGGGCGACGATCTGGAAGTCACCGTCGCGGAGGGTGGAGATGTCCTGCGGCGGCACGCCGCCGACCGCCGCGACCTGCCCTGACTGCAGGCTGCCGGTGCGCACACTCGCCTCGGGGATGATCTTGAAGACGATCTTGTCGAGGTGCGCATCGCCGCTGTTGGCCCGGTCGGTCGGGGCCCACTTGTAGCCGGGGCGCTTGACGAGCACGACCTGCGACGCCGGGGTGTACGAGTCCAACGTGTACGGCCCGGTGCCGACGAGGTTGGCGGTGGCCCGGTCCTCGAACGGCACGGCGAGCGTCGACGGGGCAACGATGCCCATGCCCGACGTCGCCGCGGCCTGCGGGAACGAAGCGTTCGGCGCCTTGAACGTGATGGTCACGGTGTGGTCGTCGACGACGGTGCTGCTGTCGTAGGTGGCGAAGTAGGAGATCACCCATGTCGCCTTCGCCCCGGAAGCGACGATGTCGTCGAAGTTGTCCTTGACGATCTGCGCGGTGAGCGGCGTGCCGTCGGAGAAGGTGACGTCGTCGCGCAGGTGGAACGTGAAGCTCGTTGCATCGGGGCTGGCGTCGTAGGACTTCGCCAGCCAGGGGATCACCTTGCCGGTCGCCGGGTCCTGCTCCAAGAGCGAGTCGAACAGCTGGCGGGCCACGTACAACTGGTCGTTGCCCGCCCCGCCACCGCGCGGTTGGATGCTGATCGGATCCGTCGACAGGCCGAACGTCAGCGTGCCGCCCTCCTGCGCGTCCTCGGCGGGGCTCGACACCGGCGCCGACGACTCGGTCGTCGCCGTCGAGGTCGCGGTCGCTGCGCTCCCCGCCGTCGTCGCGGCGGTGTTGCCGGCGGCGGCGGTCGTCGGCGCTGCGGCGGCCGCCGTGGTGGCCGCAGCCCCGGTGGACGCCGGGCTCTCGGCGTGGTCGCTCCCGCACGCCGCGGCGAGGAACGAGGCGGTGGCGAGCAGGCCGACGAGACGGATGGTTCGCGTGCGGCGGCGAGCGGTGGAGGGGTTCACGGAGCTCCTTGGACGTTGGTCCGGGGTTGGGGGATGGAGGCGAGCAGCTCGCGGGTGTACGAGTGCACGGGGTCATGGAGGACTTGGTCGGTCGGGCCGAGCTCGACGAGCGCGCCGGCGCGCATCACAGCGACGTCGTGGGCGATCTCGCGCACGACGGCGAGGTCGTGGGAGATGAACAGGTAGCTGACGCCGAGATCGCGTTGCAGGTCGACGAGCAGCTCGAGGATCTGGGCCTGCACGGACACGTCGAGCGCCGAGACCGGCTCGTCGCAGACGACGAGCTCGGGCGCGACCGCGAGCGCCCGGGCGATGGCGACGCGCTGGCGCTGGCCGCCGGACAGCTCGGCCGGCTTGCGCTTCAACGCGGAGGTCGGCAGGGCGACGCGATCGAGCAGCTCGGCGGCGCGGGCCCGCCGGCTGCGCCGGTCGCCGATCCCGAACGCGATGAGCGGGTCGGTGATGACCTGCTCGATCGACAGGCGCGGGTTCAGCGACGCGTACGGGTTCTGGTAGACGAGCTGGGCCCGGCGGCGCAGGCTGCGCAGCTGGCGGCCACGGCGGCTGGTGACGTCCTCGCCGTCGAAGATCACCTGCCCGGACGTCGGGTCGACGAGTCGCAGCAGCAGCCGGGCCGTGGTCGACTTGCCGGATCCGGACTCACCGACGAGCGCCAGCGTGGTGCCGCGGCGAACGCTGAGGCTGACGTCGTCGACAGCGCGGATCGTCGTCGACCCGCGCGTGAAGTCCTTGACGAGGTGGCGAGCGACGAGGTGCTCGTCGCCGGCGGCGCTGCCGGGGTCCGGGGTGCGCCGCACCGTCACCTCGGGAGGAAGCTGGACAGGGCGTTCGCTCGCCCGGGCGAGGATCGTCCGCCGCCGGCTGCCGAGGCTCGGCGCCGCGGCGAGGAGCCTCCTGGTGTACTCGTCGGACGGATCCTCGAGGAGCTGCGCGGCGGGCCCCTGCTCGACGACGAGGCCGTTCGACATCACCGCGATGCGATCGGCGCGCTCCGCGGCGATGCCCAGGTCGTGGGTGATCAGCAGCACCGCCGCGCCGGACTCGGTCGTCAGGTCGTCGATGTGGTCGAGGATCTTGCGCTGCACGGTGACGTCGAGCGCGCTGGTCGGCTCGTCGGCGATCACCAACCGGGGACGGGCGGCGACGGCGATGGCGATCAGCACCCGCTGGCGCATGCCACCGGACAGCTCGTGCGGGTACTGCTCGGCGCGCGCGGCATCGAGCCCGGCGGCGACCAACGCGTCGCGCGCCGCGATGCGGGCGGTGCGCTTGTCGGCCAGGCCGTGGATCGTGAACACCTCGGCGATCTGGTCGCCGATGCGCTGCACCGGGTTGAGCGACACCGACGGGTCCTGCGGGATCAATCCGATCTCCACGCCGCGCAAGGCCCGCCGGCCACGCTCGCCGAGCCGGACGAGGTCGGTGCCGTCGAAGCGGATCGACCCGGACGTGATGCGCGCCGACGGCGGCAGCAGTCCGGCAACGGCGTGCGCGGTGGTCGACTTGCCCGACCCGGACTCGCCGACGAGTGCCAGCGTCTCGCCGGCGCGCAGTTCGAGGTCGACGCCGCGGACCGCCGCCACCGCGCTGTTGCGCAACCGGTACTCGACGACCAGCCCGTGGATCGACAACAGCTCGACGCCGGGCGGCGCTTCGGCCGTCGCCTGATCCAACGCGGTCACGAGCCGGACCGCCGGTCGAGGCCATGGGCGATGCGGTTCGTCGCCAGCACGGTGAGCGCCACGGTGATGCCGGGCATCGTGGTCAGCCACCACGAGCTGCGCAGGAAGTCGCGACCGGTGGCGACGAGCGAGCCCCACTCCGGCGTCGGCGGCTGGGTGCCGTAGCCGAGGAAGCTGAGCGACGCGACGGTGAGGATGGCGATGCCGAACTGCAACGTCGCCAGCACGACGACCGGACCGGTGGAGTTCGGCAGCACGTGGCGGCCGAGGATGCGCAACCAGCTCGACCCGCCGGTGCGCGCGGCCTCGACGTACGTGCTCTGCCGGACGCGCAGCACCTCGGAGCGCGTGATCCGGGCGCAGGCGGCGATGTTCGCCAACCCGACGGCGAGGCCGACGTTGAACGCGCCGAACCCGAGGACGGTGATCAGCGCCAGCGACAGCAGCAGGCTGGGGATGGCCAGCAGCACGTCGACGATGCGCATCAACCCCTCGTCGAGCCAGCCATGTACGAAGCCGGCGATCAGGCCGATCGTCGTCCCGACGATCACGCCGATCGCGACCGCCAGCAGCGCGGTGCGCAAGGTCAGCCCGGTGCCGTGCACGGTGCGCGAGAACAGGTCGCGACCGAGCTGGTCCGTGCCGAACAGGTGCGACCAGGACGGGGACTGCAGCTTCGACTTCGGGTTCGTCGCCAGCGGATCGACCGACGTCAGCAGCGTCGGCAGGAAGGCGGCAACGACGACGAGCACCAGCCACACCGCGGCAAGCACCCCGCCCGGGTGGCGGAACCGCCGCAGGAGCCGCCGCGACGGGCGGGTCGTGGTGATGCCGTCGGCAACGATCGTCGCGGCCTCCGGCGGGGCGACGAGGTCGACCTCCGGCGCGAGCGTGCCGACGCTCAGGTCGAGGCTCATGCGGTCGCCACGGAGCGATGGACGCGGGCGATCCGCGGGTCGAGCGCCGGGTAGAGCAGGTCGATCGCCAGGTTGACGAGCACGAACACGAGTGCGCCGAACAGCACGAGGCCGTGCACGACCGGAACGTCCTGCGCCCCGACGGCGGCGGATGTCACTCGTCCGAGTCCGTTGCGCGAGAACACAGTCTCGGCGACGACCGATCCGGACAGCAGCTGGCCGACGATCAGCCCGGCCATCGTCAACGCCGGCAGGGCGGCGTTGCGCAGCGCGTGCCGTGTCTGGACGCGGACCGGACCTGCGCCCTTGGCGCGAGCGGTGTCGATGTACGGCTCGCGATGGGCGGTGCGCAGGCTCTTGGAGAGCACCTGGGCGATGAATGCGCCTGTGGGGATCGCCAACGTGATGGCAGGCAGGACGATGCTGCGCCAGCCCTCGTTGCCGATGGCCGGGAACCACGATCTGTTGAACGAGAACTGTTGCAAGAGCAACAACCCGAGCCAGAACGACGGGATGGCGACGCCGAGGGGCGGGAGGCCGAGCAGCGTGTTGGACAACCAGCTGCGCCGTGTGCCGGTCGCCACGAGCGCGACGAGCCCGCCACCGATGACCGCGAGCACGAGGGCGGCCAGCGTGATCTGCGCGGTGGCCGGGATGGCCTCCCCGATGATCGATGTGACCCGCCGGCCGCTCTGGAACGACCGCCCGAGGTCGCCGCGCACGACGTGGCCGAGCTGGTCGACGTACTGCACGACGAGCGGACGGTCGAGCCCGTACTCGTGTCGCAGCTTCGCCACCTGCTCGGGCGGCACGGAGTTGTCGGTACCGACGAGGAGCTGCACCGGGTCGCTCGGGAGGGCGTACATCACCAGGAACGAGACGGTGAACGCGGCCCACAGCACGAACAGGGCCTGGAGGACCCGGCGCACGGTGTAGCGGCCGATCGACCGACCCTGCTGCGCTCTCGTCACGTGGCGACCGTAACCTGGAATACTTGACGATTCAAGTCGGGATTACCGGATCGTTCTGTCGGCGAGGGCCACGGCGCCGAGCACGTTCGGCCTGCAGCCTCGTCGCGGGCCGGAGCACTGAGCCGCTCCACGTCGGCGATGGTGACGTTGATCAGCTCGGCAAGGGCCTGCACGGGCTCGGCCTCGTCCGCCCACGGCGTCCTCACCGGCTGGCCACCGACGTGGCCGGGACGCGTCGCCGGGCCCACTCGTCGGCGACCAGCTCGTAGGAGCGCACCCGATCGGCGTGCTCGTGGGTGATCGTCGTCAGCATCACCTCGTCGGCGCCGGTCTCGGCCGCGAGCACCTCGATCTGGTCGGCGACCGTCGGCGCATCGCCGACGAACTGTGTGTCGACGCGGTCCTGCACCAGGGCGCGCTCCTCGTCGGTCCAGCGGTGCCGGCGGGCCTCGCCCGGGGTCGGGAACGGGATCGCCCCGGAGCCCGAGCGGATGCTGTGCACCCACAGCCCGTAGCCGGCGGCCAGCTCACGGGCGTGGTCGTCCGAGTCGCCGACGACGACATCGGCGGACACGACGACGTACGGCTGGGCGAGACGTGCCGATGGCCGGAACGCGGCGCGGTACGCGGCGACGGCGTCGAGCACCGCCGCCGGTGCGACGTGGTAGTTGGCGGCGAACGGCAGACCGCGCGCCCCGGCGACCTCGGCGCTCTCGCCGCCGCTGCTGCCGAGCACCCACACATCCAGCGCCGCGCCCTCGCCCGGCACGACGTGTGCCTCGACGCCCTCGGGCGAGCGATACGTCCCGGCGAGCAAGGCGAGCACGTCGTCGACCTGCTCGTCGTACTCAGGCGTCTCGGCGTTCGGCTGCTGCAGCAGCGCGGCTTGGAGGGCGAAGCGCGGCGATCCGATCAGCCCGCCGAAGGAGAACGGCGCCGGGATCAGCAAGCCGCGGTCGGTGTGCCGACCCGGCGCGGGCGCGAGTGAGTCGGGCCCCACGCCCGGGCGTCGCCGGCGCAATCCTGAGCGTCCGAGTCCGAGGTCGATGCGGCCCGGGTGCAACGCATCCAGCAGACCGAACTGCTCGACGACCGACAACGCGGTGTGGTGACCCATCTGCACGGCCCCGGAACCGACTCGGATCCGCTCGGTGGCAGCAGCGACGTGGGCGATCACCAGCGCCGGCTGAGTGCCCGCGACGCCCGGGTTGAGGTGGTGCTCGGCGATCCAGTAGCGCCGGTATCCCGCTGCCTCGGTCCGCCTGGCCAAGTCGGCCGTGTTGGCCAATGCCTGGGCGGCGGTCGAGCCGCTCGCGATGGGGACCAGGTCGAGGACGGAGAGCGTGGTCTCGGCGGCTTCGTCATCCATGATCCGCGACGATATCGACATCGCCGGAAAGATGACCAACATGGTCCGGATTAACGTTGCGCGCTCCGACTCGGGCGGGTGATCGACCGCCGGAGCTCCGCCCATCCCACCGATGCGACCGTGGATCACCACGGCGCCACGACCACGTGCTCATTCTCGACCAATATGCTCGGGATTGATGTTCGGAGCTGGTCGACATGAGGGGGTGGGATCGCCGGTGCTCCCGGGGCTGGACGATGCGCTGGCGCTCATCGCTGCTCGGGCGGCCGAGCACGACCTCGACGGGTCCTTCCCCGTCGAAGCCTTCGACGCGCTGGCGGCGACGGGCGCCTTGCGCCTGACGATTCCGTCGGACGCGGGCGGCCTCGGCGGCCAGCTCGACGCCGCGACACGACTCGTGACGAAGCTCGGCCAGGCAGATCCTGTCGTCGCGCTGGTGGTCTCCCAGCACCTCCTGGTCCACGCCGACGCCGGCACCGACCGGGGCTGGAACGAGCGGGTGCTGGCGGACGTGCGCCGGTCGTCGCTCGACGGGGTGGCGTTGATCAACGCGTTGCGGGTGGAGCCTGAGCTGGGCACGCCCGGCCGTGGTGGGCTGCCGGCGACCGTGGCCGAGCGGCTCCCGGGCGGTCGCGGCTGGAGGATCAGGGGCCACAAGATCTACAGCACGGGCATCCCGCTCCTGCGCTGGCTCCTGGTGTGGGCACGTACGGACGACCCCGAGCCGCTCCAAGGCAGCTTCGTCGTCGAGGCCGGAACGCCGGGCTATTCGGTCGAGGAGACGTGGGACGCGCTCGGGATGCGGGCGACGCGGAGCGACGACGTGATCTTCGACCAGCTCGTGGTGGACCTCGATCATGCCGTCGGGCTCGTCGCCGTGCCGGCTCCGTCGCCCAGCGCGCAGACGTGGAACGCCGTGCTCATCGCCGCCGTGTACCTCGGCGTGGCCCGGTCGGCCCGAGACTGGCTGCTCGGCTACCTCCGCGAGCGGACCCCTTCGAACCTCGGAGCGCCGCTGGCCACGTTGCCGCGCTTCCAGGCGGAGGTCGGCCGGATCGAGGCGTTGCTCGCGATGAGCGATGCCGTGCTCGACCGGGTCGCCGAGTCGGACCCCGGCCACCCGCAGACCGCCGCGCAAGCTGCGCTCGCGAAGTACACGGTCACCAACCACGCGGTGGAGGTGGTGCTCGCCGCGACCGCACTCGTCGGCAACCCCGGTCTGCTGCGGCGCAACCCGCTGGAGCGCCACTTGCGCAACGTCCTGCACGGGCGGATCCACAGTCCGCAGGACGACGTGATCCTCGGCGGGGCCGGTCGCGCCGCGCTGGCAACGCCGTGAGCCGACGAGACCACAGAGGAGCCGGAGCGTGACGTCCTTCACCACCTGGCAGGTCCGCGACCTGACCAGCACCATCGGTGCCGAGCTGATCGGTGAGAACCTCAGCTCGGTCGATGGTGCATGGCTCCTCGATCAGCTGCACGAGCACCTGGTCGTGGTCGTGCGCGAGCAGCACCTCGACCCGGCAGCCCAGGTGGCGCTCGCTCGTCGACTGGGCACGCCCACCGCGGCGCACCCGGTGGTGCCCGGCCACCCGGATCATCCGGAGATCCTCGAGCTCGACGGCGCGCGCGGCGGGCGCAACGCCCGCTGGCACACCGACGTGACGTTCACCGTCGAGCCGCCGGCGGCTTCGCTGCTCGTCGCCGATCAGGTTCCCGAGGCCGGCGGCGACACGTTGTGGGCGGATCTCCGCGGCGCGTACGAGTCGCTCGCCGCGCCGTTGCGTGACCTGGTCGACCGGCTCGAGGCGGTGCATCGCATCTCGCCGCTCGCATATTGGGGCGAGCCGTTCGACACGGCGCTCGGTCGCGACGATGCGCAGCAGCTGCTCGATCGAGCCAGCACGGTCCCTGCGGTGATCCATCCGGTCGTCCGGATGCACCCGGTCACCGGTCGCGGCGCGCTGTTCGTCAACCCCGGGTTCACCACGCACATCACCGGTCTGTCGCGGATCGAGAGCGAAGCGCTGCTGCGGATGCTGTACGAGCACGCCACCCAGCCCGAGCACGTCGTGCGCCACCGGTGGCGTCCCGGCGACGTGGTGCTGTGGGACAACCAGGCGACGATGCACTACGCCACCGACGACTATGGCAGCGCGCCACGAGCGATGCGCCGCGTCACCCTGCGGGGTTCGGTGCCCGTCGGTCCGCTGGGCGGGCGCAGCCGGCTGGCGCTCGACCCGTTGACCGCGATGCGCTGAGGTCTGTCCGCAGTACGTGCCGGCGCCGTCGACGAGGGTGGGCAACGGGCCGCGCAGGAGGTTGGCCGGCTGGATGCGCCGGCGGTCGGTGAAGCCACCGACGATCTCCCGTTCGGTGGCCATGTGCCCCGTCGAGTCTCAGCGCTCTGCCCGGCGCAGCGTCACGCGACGACCGCGCACTGCTGTTCAACGGTCGTGACGGAGGGACGGGGCTCACGCCGTTCCGTGCGGCTCCCACGCGTCGGGCGACTTGGTCAGCGTGACCACGCGCTTGGGCAGGGATGCCGCGGCCAGGTCGGCGATGGTCACCGACTCCAGCACGGAGCGCAGCGCGGCGCGCACGGCGATCCACAACGACACGAACGGTTCGCTCTCGCCGGCTTCGGGCAGCTCGTGCGGGCGAATGCCGCGCACCACGGCGAGTGGGCCCTCGACCGCACGGATCACATGAGCGACGGTGATGGTCTTCGCCGGGCGAGCCAGGAGCCAGCCGCCGTGGCCGCCGCGGCGGCTGCGCGCCAGGCCGGCGGTTCCCAGCAGCCGGAGGATGTCGTCGACCGAGCTCGGCGGCAGGCCGTCCAGCTCGGCCAGCGACGACGCGGCAACAGGTTGGTTCGGTGCATCGGCGTTCAGCGCAGCGAGCCTGGTCATGACGTGCACGGCGTGGTCGACGCGATACGAGATCCTCACGGACCAGCACCGTAGATGGCTGCCGCCAAGCCCTCGACTGTCTGCTCACGCCGGGGAGAGCCGACCTGCTTCAGGTCGGCGACGACCCTGCGATGTCGGCGAGTCGGCGCGGGGTCACGGCGAGCTCGCTCATCCTGGCCGCGTAGTCGGCGTACGCCCGACGGGCCTCACCGAAGCGGCGGGCGCTGCCGAGCGTCCGGATCAGCGTCACGTGCGCGCCGTCGTCGTACGGGTCCACGTCCAGCAGGCGGTGCATGTGGCCGACGACGGCGTCGAGGTCGTCGACCGCGGTCGCCGCTTCGGCCAGTTGCCGGACCGCCGTCCGGTAGGCGCTGCGCGCCTGCTGGCGAGGGCGCTGCGCCCACTCCTCGTACGAGTCCTCCGGGAGGAAGTCGCCGCGGTACATCGCCACGGCGTCCACCAACCGTCCACTTGCCAGAGCCTGGTGGAACTCGGCGAGGTCGAGCGTCACCTCGTTGAGATCGAGCCGGACGGAGTCGCGATCGGCGACCAGGCCGCCGCCGAGCAGTCGCCGCGCGGTGGACAGCTGCACCGACAGGCGGGCGCTGAGCCGCAAGCGATCACCGCCATCATCCGGCCACAGCAGCTCGATCAGCTCGTCGCGCGGAACTGGCCTGCCGGACGCAGCCGCGACGCGCTTGCACAGCACACGGGCTCGACGTGATCCCCACGCCGACAGTGGCGCCAGCGCGCCGTCCCGCCGGACCTCGAACCCGCCGAGCGTCCGGATCGACGTGGGAACGGTGGGAGCGGGCGAGGCGCGAGGGGATGGTTGGCGACCGGTGACGAACCGCTCCATGGTCGCGAGCCACCCGTCCTGGTCGCCGACGGGCGGAAAGTGGTCGACCCCGTCGAATGCGGCGAGCTCGGCACCCTCGATGCCCTCGGCCATGGCCCGCGCCCGCTCGAACGGGATCATCGGGTCACCTCGGCGGTGCATCACCAGCGTCGGCTTGCGGACGTCGCCGAGGACGGCGGTGACGTCGATCTCGTCGATCAGCTCGAGCAGCTCCCTGATCGCCGACGGCGTGGCGCACTGGCGCTCGTAGCGCGGCATCCAGGCGCGGATCGCGGGGTCGGCGTAGCCCGTGGGCGCCAGCAGCCTCAGGGTGCGACACTCGTCGGTACCCCACGATTCGATGAGGTGATCGACGCCGCGCCAGCGCCGCTGACGCGCGTCGAACGACTCGGCCGGATCGGTGATCCACGCCGCCGTGGCATGCAGGACCAGGCTGATCACCCGCTCCGGGTAGGTCACGGCGAACAGGATCGCCATCGGGCCGCCCTCGGACAAGCCGCAGAGCACGGCCCGCTCGATGCCTGCCGCGTCCATCACCGCTCGGGCGTCGTCGACGCGCTGGTCCAAGCCGGGGACCGGCACCGTGCGATCGGACGCGCCGGTGCCGCGCTTGTCGAACTGGGTGATCCGGGCGAACGAACCCATCCGTTCGAACATCCTGCGATTCTCCGGGAGCTCCCAGGCGATCTCGATGTTCTGGGCGAACGGCGGGATGATCACGACGTCGACGTCTCCGCTGCCGAAGCACTGGTACGCCAGGCTCGCGCCGTCCACCGCCGTCGCATACCGCACCGGCGGCACGTCCCCCACGGCGCAAGTAGATCACGTCCGAGTCGAGCGGCGATCTCCCGGGTTGGCGGCCCTCCGGTGGGCGGCTTGATGTTCTGGTTCATCCTGAAGGAGTTGGCCTGCCCGTCTCGATGTCACCGCTCACGGCCGTCTCGGTCGTCGTTCCCGTCCGTCGCAGCTTCCGCCCGGGGGGACGTGCGCCCGCAGCGCACGTTCGTCCAGTTGCGCCGCCCTACACGAGCTGGTGGCCGTGGGCGAAGGCCGACGCCTCGGTGCGGTTCGTCGTCATGGTCTTGGCGAAGATGCCGCGCAGGTGGTGGGACACCGTGTGCGGGCTGATGTACAGCTCGCCGGCGATCTGCAGGTTGGTGCGCCCGAGCGCGACGAGTCGCAGGACGTCGCACTCCCGGGCGGTCAGCCCGGCGGGCGACGCTGTCGGGTGGTGCCCACGCGTGGTGGGCGATCGTCCGGTGACGAACTCCTCGATGAGGTCGAGGATGCGGTCGGGGTCCTCGTAGTACGGCACGTGGTCGGTTCCCGGGAGCTCCACGAAGCGCGCTCCGGTGATGCGGTCGGCGAACTCGCGACCTTCGCGGATGTTGTAGAGCAGGTCGCCCGTGCGGTGCAGGACGAGCGTGGGCGCGGTGATCGACGCGAGGTCCGGGCCCACGTCGAACGTCGTGTTCATCCGGATCAGGTCGGCCATCGCACCCGGCGAGACCGAGTGCTGCTGCAATCGAGCCGTGTAGGCCCGGATCGACGGCACGTGCGCGACGCTCGGCGCGCCTCGTTCGATGATCCCGCCGTCGCCCCAGTGCTGCACGACGTTGGCGATGAGTTGTTCGGCCCGTTCGGGCGGGACGAACGTGGCCGAACCCGAGCCCATCGCGATCAGGTGCGACACCCGATCCCCATCGATCGCGGCGAACTTGGCGGCGATCGCCCCGCCCTCCGACATGCCGAACAACGCCGCCCGCGGAGTGCCGACATCGTCCATCACCGCGCGGATGTCGTCGGCGCGGTCGGCCATCGTCGGGGGTCGGCTCGGACGGTCCGACATCCCCGTGCCGCGCTTGTCGAAGACGATCAGGCGGGCGAACGAGGCCAGCCTGCGCAGGAACCGCTCGACCTCGGGGCACTCCCACATCACCTCGATGTGCCCGAACGCCGACGGGACGTAGATCAGGTCGACCGGCCCGTCGCCGACGACCTGATAGGCGATGTGCAGCGCGCCGCTCTTGGCATACAGCGTCGCCGACGACCCCACCGCGTCAGTCTCCCACGCGGTTCGGGGTCTGTTCGCCTGCGCGTCAGCTCGCCGTGGCTGGCCGTTCGCCGGCCCGTTCCCTGGGGCCATGAGGATCTCCCGGTTCGCGGCACCGAGGAGGGTTCGTGGGAGGTCAGCACCGTGTGGTTCGGCAGTTGGTCGTCAGTGCGTGCGCACTCGTGTCGATGGGCGCCGCACTCGGCGCGGCGTCGACGGCGAACGCCGACGCCCCACGGACGAGCGTGCTCTCGATGACGTGCACGACGACGTGCCCGCCGACACTCGGAACGCACGGCGGCGTGCAGTTGGACGACATGGGCAACCCCGGCGCCCTGATCGACTCGCTCGGCGCATCGGGCCAATCGTTCGCCCACGACAAGATCGAGGGGATGGCACGCTTCGACGGATGCGACACGCTGGTGATCTCGAACGACAGTGACTTGGCATCGACGGCCTGACGAACGCCACGCCACCGTTCCAACTGCACCGCAAGGTGACCAGCGCAGGCGTCGCCGACCACGGCGAGCTGTTGCGCATCGACCTCAGGGCGCTCGGCGGACCGCCGCCCGACGTCTCCGAGGCGCCGTACCCGATCCTGCTCGGCGTGTCGGCGATCGCCCTCGGTTCCCTCGCCATCGTGCTGCGTCGCCGGCGCACCGGGCACGCGTGAGCACCCTGTCGAGGCCGTCCCCGTCGGTACGGTGGCGGCAATGACCGAGGTGAACCCCGACGGCCGCAGCGAACGGCGCATCCCGTTCGCCGGCATCACCAACCTGCGCGACCTCGGGGGCTATCCGGCGTCCGGCGGATCGACGCGCTGGGGACGGTTGTACCGCTCCGACGCGCTCCACAAGCTGACCACCGCCGACCTCGTCGACTTCCATGCGCTCGGCGTGCGCACGATCTACGACCTGCGCGGCGATGCCGAACGCGCCGAGTTCCCCGGGCCCGTCGAGTCGGTGCACGTACCGATCGTCGGCCGGCCCGCAGGGGCGACCCCACCGCCGCCGGCCGTGGACATGTCCACGGAGGACGGCGAGCGGATGCTGCGCGACATGTACGTCGGCATCCTCGAGCACAGCGCCGGCGGGATCGGTGCCGTCGTCCGCGGCGTCGCCGACGCCGACCGCGGCCCGGTGCTGTTCCACTGCCATGGCGGCAAGGACCGCACCGGCGTCGTCGCCGCGGTGCTGCTGCTCGCCCTGGGGGTCGATCGGGAGACGGTGCTCGACGACTACGAGGCAACCCGCCGCTACCGCCAGATCGAGCACCAGCAGGACAGCCTGGCCAACATCCTCGCCACCGGCGTCTCGCCCGAGGCGGCCGCCGGGGTGCTCGGCGCGCCGCGCTGGGCGATGGCCGCTGCCGTCGACGCGATCGACACGAGCTACGACGGCATCGACGCCTACCTCACCGGCCCGGCCCGCGTGTCGCCTACCGAGCTCGCGGCGATGCGGACGCTGATGATCGAGGACGCCACTTCCTGAGCGCGGCGACGACCGTGTTCGGCCGTCGCTGCGTTCAGCCGCGGCCGGCGGTCGCGCGGAGTGCGCCGATGTCGAACGCGTCGAGCGGCAGCTTCTTGGTGCGGTAGGGGAAGGCCACGCCCATCGTCGTCCGCTGGATCTCGCGGCCCTGCCCGTCGACTTCGATGGACACCGGGTTCGTCGAACCTCCCCAGGTGATCACGAGGTCGCCGTCGAGGCTCCGCGCGCTGCCGACCCCGAACGAGACCGGCACGGCGGCGTCCTGCCGCTCTCCGACGAGCGTGGCGGTCCGGGCGGCGAAGTCCAGCGCGTACTCCGCGCTGCGCGGCGCGCCCGGCAGCTCGGTGCGGTTGTCGAAGACTCGCAGATGGCCGTCGGGCAGCAGTTGCGCGTCGTGCTGGCGACCGAAGCCGTTGTCCGGGTCGTCGACGAAGCGCACGTCGCTGCTGCGACCGCCGACGCGCCAGACGACGTCACCGGTGGCGTTGCGCCGGATCTTGTACACCGTGTCGGTGTGCCGGGCCGACACGATCAGGTCGCCGTCGGGGGCGAGCTGCACCGAGTTGATGTGCACGAGGTCCACCCCGGTGACGCCGGGGAACACGAGCGGATAGGTGGTGTCGGAGACGGGGATGTGGTCCTCGCTCTTCCACGTCCAGACCACGTTGCCCGCCGGATCGATCTCCTGCAGGTGACCGTCCCACACGGTCTGGTTCGTGCCCATGCCGATCGCCGTGAGATCGACGCCGGCGCGTTGCACGTAGGTGACCACGACGATGTTCCCGTTGGGCAGTTCGGTGATGTCGTGGTGGTCGGTGAAGCTGCCGACAGCCTTGATCGTGCGCAGCAGCGTGCCGTCGAGCGCGTGGACCTCGACCGCGCCGTCCGGGTGCGAGCCGTCACCGAAGCCCTGCCCGAGGAGTTGCGTCCACGCCAGCGAGCCGTCCGCCAGCCGGGTGAGGTTGACCGACGGCGCTGCCACGCGGTGGTACCACACCGGCGCGCCGTGGTCGTCGAGGATCATCATGAAGTGGCCGTACGGCGAGCCGGCAGAGGGGAACGCATCGTCGGTGAGGTACCAGCCGGGCCGAGCGACGTCGGTGCGCTGCACCGCGACCGGCGGGAAGTCGTGTGGCAGGCAACGCACCCAGTACTCGTCGCCGGGCGCGCCCGGCCGACCGGCGCGGACGACGAACGCGCCGTTCTCGGCGAGGGCCAGCGAGGTCACCGCGCTCGCGCCGACCGGCACCGGCGCCGGCTGATCCGCCGCGGCGACCGACACCGTGGCGCCGAGCGCCGCCGTGGCGCGCACGGTGATCGAGTTGGAGCCTGCGGTGCAGCGCACGGCGAGGTCGTGCTGGTCCGGCGAGAACGCGGGACCGGCGAACGGCAGGCCGTCGACGCTCAGCGCATGCAGCGGGCCGCCCGGCCCCAGCGAGCCGATGACATCGATCACGACGTGCATCGCCGAATACGAGTAGATGCAGATCTCGCTGGTGGCGTCGATGTTCACCATCGCCACGTTCGTCGCCTCGTTGCCGACGATCGCGTTGACCGTGGACGTGATCGGCCGCTGCTGCCCACAGGGATACAGCGTGAGGAAGCCGGGCGCATCGGCCTCGGTCGAGACGACGTCGAGCAACACCGTCGAGCCGAGCGGCAGTCGCGCGCCGTCGGCGGGATCGAACCGAACCGTGGAGCCCGGTGTCAGCTTGCCGGTGATCCCGCCGGTGCCGAAGCGCGTATCGAGCACACGTGAGCCGACGATCGGCTCGACGAGCGTGCCCGAACCCGGCGAACCCCCGTACCACCCTTCGATGTCGACGACCGCGTGCACCGTCGCGTAGCTCCACAGGCAGATCGCCCCGCCCTCGCCGACGCCGATCATCGTGTGCCCGGCGCGTTGCTCGGCCGCGAGGTAGTTCACCGTCGACGTGTCCGGACGACCACCGCCGCAGGGGTAGGCGGTGACGAACCCGGGCGCGACGGCGTCGGTGGTCGTCACGTTGATCGACACCGCGGTGGCACCCTCGGGTGCCACCGCGCCGACGATCGGGATGCGCAGCTCGGTCCGTGCGGTCAGCGGACCGCGGCCACCGTCGGGACGGAGGTCGGTGGTGCGCGTGTCGAGCAGTCGCCGGCCGACCATCGCGTGGTACGGGTCGCCGAAGCGTCCGAACCAACCCGTGGCGTCGACCACCAGGTGCAACGACGTGTACGTGTACATGCACACCCGCCGCGTCGCGTCGACCTGTACGACCACCGAGTTGGCCGTCGGTTCGAACGGGCGCGGGTTCAGGTTCGACGAGCCAGGCCGCGGCGAGCCGCACGGATACACGGTGACCAGGCCGCGCCCCGGCGCATCGACCGCGGTGACGTTGAGCGCTACCGCCTCGGCGTCGGCCGGGATCGCCTGGGCGGCGTCGAGATCGAGCACCGCGGTGCACCCGGCGCCGATCTCCTCGGTCGTGCGCGTGTCCATCAGGCGGACGGGCACCATGGCGTGGAATCCGCTCTCCATCGGCTCGCGTTGCGTCGCGAGTGGCGTCGGCGCCGCGCATCCGGCGGCGGCCACAGGGCGTACCCCCGTCACCGGCGCGGCGACGATCCCGGCGACCAGCATCACCAGGACCGCCAGGAGCCTGGCTCGCGACCTCATCCGCGCAGCGTACGTCGCAGCTGCACGCGACGATCTGGCCGACGGGCCTCGGTCAGTCGCTCTCGCCGGCGTCCGCGGCGACGGTGGAAGGCGGTCCGACGATGAGCGGGTCCGGCCGACCGACGACCGTGTGGTCCTTGCCGGGGTAGTCGATCTGGTGGAGCACGAAGCGGATCGCCTCGACGCGCCCGCGCTTCTTGTCGTTGCTGCGCACGACCGTCCACGGGGCGTGATCGGTGTGCGTGCGGCGGAACATCGCCTCCTTCACCGACGTGTACTCGTCCCAGCGGTCCAAGGACGCGAGGTCCATCGGGCTCAGCTTCCACTGGCGCACCGGATCGATGCGGCGGATCGTGAACCGCGCGATCTGTTCGCGGCGCGACACCGAGAACCACAGCTTGACGAGCGTGGTGCCGGAGCGCACGAGCATCCCTTCGAACTCGGGGACCTCGCGCATGAACTCCTCGTACTCGTCGTCGGTGCAGAACCCCATGACCCGCTCCACGCCGGCGCGGTTGTACCACGACCGGTCGAACAGGGTGATCTCGCCGCTCGTCGGCAGGTGGAGCACGTAACGCTGGAAGTACCACTGCCCTCGCTCGCGCTCGCTCGGTGCCGACAGCGCGACCACCGTTGCCCCGCGAGGGTTGAGGTGCTCCATGAACCGCTTGATCGTGCCGCCCTTGCCGGCGGCGTCACGCCCCTCGAAGACGACGACGAGCTTGCCGCCGTTGTCGCGCAACCACGCCTGCGCCTTCAACAGCTCGATCTGCAGGAGTCGCTTGGCCTCCTCGTACTCGCCGCGCGTCATCCGCTCGGCGTACGGATAGCCCTCACGCCACGTCTCGATCGGCAGTCCGTTCGGCCCGATCAGCACCGGGTCGTCGATCTCGTCCCACGTGTCGCCCGTCGACAGGCCGAGGGCGATCAACTCCTCCGCCGACCGGTCCTGCAGCGCGTCGATGATCTCGGCGAGCCCGACCGCCGACTCCAGTTCGCCGATCCGGTCCGTCACGATCTCCTCCTGCTTCCCGTTCGGCGGGCGCGACTGATCGCCCGATCCTGACCGAGCGCAGCGTCGCAGCCCGGGATGCCTCGGATGTGAAGGGTAGGCGACCCGGCCGCTGACGATCCGACGGCGACTGTCCGGCGACCCCGACCGGCGCCGTGGTGAGCTACGCCGATGCGTTCACGATGCAGCCGTTCTACAACTACCTCGTGACTACCGGGTGACGATGAACAGCTTCCTGTACACCGGTGGCGACGGGTTCACGGTGTTCGCCCAGGCGCCACGCGACGGCCGGTACGGCGTGTTCGACATCGACGCCCTCGTCAGCTTCCTGCAGCCGAGCATCACCGGCTCGGCGGTCGCCCCGATCGCGTTGGTCACGTCGGGCACGATCGGTGCGGGTGCCCCGAACCGGATCGTGGCCGTGGGCAGCCTGACGACGCCGCCGCCGGACGTCCCGGAGGCAGCCGTGCCGATCCTCCTGGCGATCAGCGCGGCGACCGTGCTGCTCGGAGCAGTGGTGCTGCGTCGACGGCGCACGGCACGCGTGTGACGTTGGCGATCGCCCGGAGCCGGCGCCGCAGGGGTGAGCCGGCCGACACGTCGACCACGGAGAGCTCGGCGCCGGAGCGCCGGCCCCCATCGACTGCGTGCAGTGATCGACGACTACCCATCGTCGACACTGCCGAGTCCGATGTAAAGAATGTGTGAACGGACTTGCGGGACCGTCGAACGAGCCCGACAATCACCCGAATGTGTCGCGCCGTGACCTCCGTCGAGCATCCGTCACACGCCCGGACCGGTGCGACGACGGCGCCGCGGCGCTGGGGACGCTGACCATGCGGGTCGTCAAGCGGAAGTGGGACGGGAGCATCTCGGCGATCGACACGGCGTTGCCGTTGGCGATCCCCGGTGACCGCTCGGCGTGGTTCGTCCCGGCAGGCAGCCGCAGGCAGCGACCGGGGACGGGATCGGACGAGGTGGTCGGCATCGACGAGCTGTGGGTCGCGGTGCCCGGCGCGTGGTGGGTGCTGTGCGCGTACACGGACGTCCACCGGTCGCTCACCGGCTACATGGTCCACGCGGCGACCCCGTTCGAGGTGCCGGTTGGTTGCCACGAGATCGTGTGGGTCGACCTCGATCTGGACTTCGAGGTGGCCGGCGACGAGGTCGCGCTCAGGGACGAGGCCCAGTTCCACGAGCATGCGCGGACGATGTGCTATCCGGCCGACGTCGTGCGCGGCGCGTGGTCGGGCATCTCGACGATCGCCGCGTGCTACACCAACGGCGACTGGCCGTTCGACGGGTCGATGCAGGAGTGGGTGCACCACGCCACTCCCCGAGCGCACCTGCCGACGGGGTGATGACAAGGGTGTGGCGAGCGCGCTGACGGAGCCGGCACGCGCCCTCCGTGGCCCGCTGCCGCGTCGGGCGACGGCGACGTGGGCTCCTCCGACCAGCCAGGGGAGCCCGAACCGTCAGGAGCCGTCCGGCGAACGCGCGGCGACGGCGACCGCAGTTCGTCTCGACTTCACCCACGCGCTCCACGGTGCTCGCGGTCCGTTCAGCCGGGGGTCGATCAGTGGCCGATCGTGGCCGGTCGGCCACGGTGCGTCGACCGAGTCGCGCGCTCGCCGGCAACTTCGCGCAACTGCCCGCGCCGTTAACGTGGCCCCGTGCCCGCGACGCCGCCGGACCGCTGCTTCCAGGCCCTCCGACAGACGACCGGAGCGGTGTACGCCGGGTTGGCGCCGATCGAGATGGCCAAGGCCCTGCGCGGCACGCTCCCCGACGTGCTGACGATCCTGATGATCCAACGTGGGTTGTCGAACTTCGAGTCGATCGCGCAACTGGCACGGCACGGCAAGATCGACGACGCGTTGATGCTCGGCCGTCCCCTGTTCGAGGATTCCGTGCTGCTCCAACACGTTGCGCGCAAGCCCGAGGACAAGCGCAACGCCCGGATCGTCGGCCACCAGCATGCGTCGTGGTCGGCGTGGATCGACGCGCTGCAGCTCGTGACGCCCGAGCAGCTGCACGGTCGCAATCCCGCCGAACTGGTGGACGAGGCCCGACGGGAGATCGAGATCCTCGACACGTACTGCTCCGCCCACGGCCACAGCAAGAACACGACGCCGCTGTCCTACCGGGCCACGGCCGTCGGCCTCGGGCGTGACCGTGAGTGCGTCGCGTACGACATCTCCAACCAGTTGCTCCACACCCGTGGCGTGCCGCTCGCCGGGCGCTTCAAGCACGTCGGCGACGGCAAGATCTCGTTGAACCTGCGCGACGAGCACTCCGAGCGCGCTCTTGCCGTTGCTCACGTACTGGTCGGCGTCGTCCATGCTGCACTCGCTGGTCGCGGTGGCGACGGTGATGAACTGGCGTGTGCCCGAGCAGGTCGACGGGATGTTCAAGTACCTGCAGCGGATGAAGCTGTTCGACTAGCGCTGGGAGGGTGCGATGAACCTTGCCGTCTGGGTCGAACGCCATGGCCGCCTGCGGCCGGACGTCGCCGCGCTGGCCGACGGCGAGCGCGTCCACGCCGATTGGGCGACGTTCGCGGCGCGCGCCGCCGGGGCGGCCGCCGGCCTGCGCGACGTGTTCGGCCTCTCGCCCGGTGATCGCGTGGCGATCGTGATGCGCAACCGGCCCGAGTACCTCGAGGCGTTGTTCGCCATCTGGCACGCCGGTCTCGTGGTCGTGCCGGTGAACGCCCGCCTGCACCGCGACGAGATCGCCTACATCCTCGACGACAGCGGAGCGGCCGTGGTCGTCACCGACGAGGACCACGCCACCGACGTCGAGTCGCTGCTCGGCACGGTCGCCTCGCTGCGGGCCGCGGTGGTGGCGCCCGGTGAGCGGTGGGACCGGCTCGCCGCGTCGTCGCCGGCGCGGCTCGTCGGCCGGCAGCCGCAGGACCCGGCATGGCTGTTCTACACGAGCGGCACCACGGGGCGGCCCAAGGGGGCCACGCTCACCCACCGCAACCTGTTGACGATGTCGCTCAGCTACTTCGCCGACATCGACGCAGTGACGCCGGACGACTGCATCCTCCACGCCGCGCCGCTGTCGCACGGCGCAGGGCTCTACGGATTGCCCCACGTGGCCCGTGGGGCGGTGAGCGTCGTGCCGCGGTCGGGCGGCGTGGACGGCGAGGAGATCGCCGCGCTCCTGGGTCGATGGCCGGGGATGTCGTTCTTCGCCGCACCGACCATGGTCAAGCGGCTCACCGGCGACCCCGCGATCGCCGCCGGCGACCTGTCCCACCTGAAGACGATCATCTACGGCGGCGCTCCGATGTACCTGGCCGACCTGGAGGACGCCCTCGGCGTCTTCGGTCCCCGCCTGGCGCAGATCTACGGGCAGGGTGAGACGCCGATGACGATCACCGCGCTGTCCAAGGCGGACCACGCCGACCGGGACCATCCCGAGTGGCGCGACCGCATGCAGAGCGTCGGCCTGGCGCGCACCGACGTCGAGGTCCGCGTGGTCGACGCCGACGACCGCGAGCTCCCCGCCGGTGACATCGGCGAAGTGGTGGTCCGCGGTGACGTGGTCATGGCCGGCTACTGGCAGCAGCCCGACGCCACCGCCGAGGCGCTGCGCGGCGGCTGGCTGCACACCGGCGACGTCGGCAGCTTCGACGACGACGGCTACCTCACGCTGCGCGACCGGTCCAAGGACCTGATCATCAGCGGGGGGATGAACGTCTATCCGCGCGAGGTCGAAGAGGCGCTGCTGCGCCACGCCGGCGTACGAGCCGCTGCCGTCGTCGGCCGTCCCGACCCGGAGTGGGGCGAGGCGGTGGTGGCCTTCGTGGTGGCTGCCGACGGGACCGCTCCGCCAGCGGTCGACGAGCTCGACCGGACGTGCCTCGATCACATCGCCCGGTTCAAGCGCCCCAAGGACTACCGCTTCGTCGATGCCCTGCCGACGAACAACTACGGCAAGGTCGTCAAGCGCGAGCTGCGCGACCTGCTCCGGGGCGAATCCGGCACCTGTTAGCTTCGCCGTTCCGGTCAGGTCGAGGGGGCTCGGACCGCCGACGAACGATGAGGAGGCGTCGCTGATGAAGCTCGCTCTGTACCTGCCGAACTTCCGCGACAAGGTCACCGTCGCGAGCTCGAGGATCTCACCCGCCTCGCCGAGGAGCTCGACTTCGACTCGGTCTGGACGCTCGACCGGATCGTCGTCCCGGAGGCGTCCGACCGCCAGGAGCTGCAGTACTCGTTCGGCATGATGAGCGAGTTCCCCAAGGCGTTGCCGGTGTCCTCACGCGGCGAGTGGCTCCAAGGCTGGCCACTGATCCCGTGGCTCGCGGCCAAGACGACGAAGGTGCGCATCGGCATGAGCATCACCGACACGCCGTACCGCGCGCCCGGGCGTCCTCGCCGCGGAGATCGCCACCATCGATCATCTCTCGAACGGCCGGATCAACGTCGGCGTCGGGTCGGGCTGGATGCCCGAGGAGTTCGCCGCCGCGAGCGCCGCGCACATCTTCCCCAAGCGCCACCAGCACGTGCGCGAGACCATCGAGATCATGCAGGGCGTCTGGACCGACGACCTCTTCGAGTACCACGGCGAGTTCGCCGACTTCGACCGCTGCGGGTTCGGCGCGAAGCCGGTGCAGCAGCCGCACCCGCCGATCTTCTTCAGCGGCCTCAAGGACCCGAAGCGCTCGGCGAGCCGCATCGCCAAGTACGGCCTGGCCGGCTGGATCGGCATCCAGGACTCGC
The DNA here is from genome assembly GCA_963794805.1 of uncultured Acidimicrobiales bacterium. GTDB lineage: Bacteria > Actinomycetota > Acidimicrobiia > Acidimicrobiales > Ilumatobacteraceae > JAODBQ01. Next base: position 397,215 of record CAWCFL010000016.1, on the reverse strand, counting down.
CCGACGAGCCTCAGGAGTGGCGCGGCGCCATCCAGCGCGAGCTCGAGGAGCTCGGCAGCTCCACGCTCGATCGACGATCTCGAGATCTGCAGCATGATCTGGTTCGTCATCACCGACGCGGAGACCGATCAGACGCCGCAGGGCAAGGGCAGCAACCTGCTCGTGGGAACGGCAGCGCAGATCACCGACAACCTCAAGCGCTACAAGGAGGCCGGGCTGACGATGCCGCTCCTGTGGCCGCCGTTCGCTGACGTGCCGGTGAGCAAGACGCTCGACGACCTCAAGCGGCTCAAGGAGGAGATCATGCCCGAGGTCGACGCGACCTGACGGGTGCGGGCGGGGCGGCCACGGGCACGCGCACCCGATCGCAGCAAGATGGGTGCCATGCCGCCCCCGCAGCCGTTCGGTCGCGAACCATTGACCCGCGCCGACCTGCCCGAGGTCTTGACGCCGGACACGGTGCGGCGGATGGACATGCGCACGGTCCGCCGGCTGTCGCGCCCGGGCAACGGTGTGCTGTCGGCCGACGACCAGCGTGCGTTCGACGAGGCGCTGCGCCAGGTGATGCAGGGCACCACCGACCGGCTCGACCAGACGCTGCGCCGCGCCCGTCCCACCGGACCCCCTGTCGACCTCGACCCGGAGCTGCGCCGTTCGTACATGCGCACTCGCGCCCGCCTGGCGACGCAGGCCAGGCGGACGCAGGAGAACTTCCCGCAGCTGACGAGCGAGTGGGGCGTGCCGACCGAGCCCGCGGACCCACCGCCCGCGGAGGTGACCGGCGCCGGCTCGGACGACGATGTGTCGCTCGGAACGTTCGAGTCGGAGATCGAGCAGACGTCGGACACGTTGGAGATCCTCGAACGGATCGCCTCCATGCAGCTCCAGCAACTCGAGCACCAGCGGTCGCAGCTGCTGCGCGACGTGCGCGGCCTGTTCTTCGCCCTGCTGGTGTCGGTGGCGGTGATCGTCGCCGGCGTGGCACCGCTGGTGGAGGCCGCCCCGGACAAGCGGCGCCAGATCCTGATCTGGACGCTCGTCGTCTGTGGTCTCGCCGGACTCGTCTATGCCGTCGTGCGCGCTGCGCAGTCCCGGCGTTCGCCGCCCACCACGTCCGTCGGCGACAGCGTCGGGGCCGTGGACGACGCGTCCGCCACGTGGGGCGACGGCGCCGCGGGCTAACCCCCGGCCGCGCCCAATCGAGCGAGGTCGCGCGCGGCGTAGCGGAGGTGCCAGAACTCCTCCTCGAACACGGTCGCGATGCACGCGCTGACGGGGTGGGGGCCGTTCTCGAGGACGTCCACGGTTCGCCCGAGGTCGTCCGCGGACACGGCTTCGAGGTAGTCGCCGAGACGCGTCGCCTGGTCGGCTCGGGCTGACAGCACGTCCGCCGGCGACGGTGCCGCGCCGCGGTCGAGACCGGGCCACGGGAAGTCGATCGAGCCGCTGTTCGGCAGCCCGAACGAATGGAACGGCAGGCCGAGGATCGGTGCGCCGAACCACTTGTCCGTGGCGAACACCAGGTGCCGCAGCGTCTGGACGAACGACCACTCGCCGTCGACGGAGGCGTGCAGCGCCTCGTCGGGCAGCCGGCGGGCGCGGGTGACCGTCGCCGCCCACGCATCACGCAGCTCCGCCCGACCGGCGCGCATGCTCTCGACCGTCGATGCGTTCAGCACGGTCCGCAGCGGATGCCAGGGATCGCGCTCGTTGACGAACGCGGTCACGTCGACGCCGTTGACGACGAGCCGGTCGATGAACGTGTCGACCTCGACGTCGACGAGGAGGGCATGCGAGATCGTTGCATCTGCAAGGTTCACGTCGCGGAACCGTGCGCCACGTAGGTCGGCGCCCCAGAACACCGCTCCGGTGAGGTCACCCTCGAACTCCTCTGCCACTGCACGCTCCCTTCCTCGCACGGCACCACGACGTACCCCCGCCGGACGACGATCATGCGCGCAGCGCGGCGACCACCTTGTCGACCCGACGCGCCCGGGTCTCGGCCGCCTTGGCGCCGGTGATCGACTCGGCGTGCGCTCGTTGCTGGCTGAAGCTGAGCCGTTCCCACGCCGCACGCGCTGCAGGGTCGCCGGCCAGCGCCGCGGCGAGGTCGGACGGCACCTCGACGACCCGCGGCTGGTCGTCGACGTCCAGTCGGACCTCGACCTCGTCGCCGGCGCCGCGCCCCGTGGCCGCGCGCGTCTGGGCGTTGAACGAGATCAGCGCGCGACCGCCCATCGAGGCAACGGTGTTGCGGTACCGGTAGCCGCCGTCGATCGTCACGACGACCGGGACGCGCTTGCCGCGTCCGAAGGCGGCGAGCAGGTCGTCCGGCACGACGATGGCGACGTTGCTGCCGCCCATGGCGGTCAGGACGGTTCGGAAGGTCTGGGACGTCTCGGCCATGGTCGTCGGACACTACGTGGAACCCGAGATCATCGCTCGGTGCTCGGGTCGGTGACGGCCAGTCCGGCGAGGATCCGTCGACACTGGTGCATCATGGTCTCACCGCCGTGGCCCTCGGTCTCGACGATCTCCAATTGGCTGTCGGGCCATGCCCGGTGGATGCGCCACGGGGCGTCCACCGGACTGCTGACGTCGAGGCGTCCGTGGACCAGCCAACCGGGGATCCCGGCCAGCCTGCCGGCCTGGGTCACGAGCTCGTCGTCGGCGAGCCAGGAGCTGTGCCGCCAGCAGTGGGTGACTTGGCGGGCGAAGCCGAGCCGGAAGGCGGGGTCGTCGTAGCGCGGGTTGTGACCTGATCCGGGCGTGGTGGCCATGTGGACGTCCTCCCACCGGCACCACGCGGCTGCCGCGGCGTCGTGGGTGTCCGGATCAGGATCCATCAGCAGCTGGTGGTAGGCATCGACGATGCGCAGGTGGGCGAGCTCGGCGGGGATGTGGTCGTGGAACGCCTGCCACTGCTCGGGGAAGAACCGCCCGGCGCGCACCGTGATCCAGTCGATCTCGGCGGCGCTGCCGGTGCTCGCCGCGGCGAGCACCACGGCCAGGACGCGCTCGGGATGGCGCTCGGCGTAGGTCAGCCCGAGCACGCTGCCCCACGACACACCGAAGACGACCCACCGGTCGATCTCCAGATGGGCGCGCAACCGCTCGATGTCGGCGAGATGGTGGGCCATGTCGATGCTCGCCCAGTCGACACCCTCCTCGCTGGCATGCGGTGTGCTGCGTCCCGCAGCGCGCTGGTCGATCAACACCGCGCGATGACCTCGAAGGTCGAAGTTGGCGCGAGCGGCCGGGGTGCAGCCCGAGCCGGGGCCGCCGTGCAGGTACACGACCGGTAACCCGCCGGGATTGCCGACCTGTTCGAAGTACACGACGTGCCCGTCGCCGACGTCGAGGCGCCCGGCGGCGAACGGCACCGGCGGTGCGCTGTCCATCGGGCGAGTCTGTCCCCCTACAGTCGGTGGCGACGTGTGGAGCGACGCACGCAGGGGGTTCGAGATGGCAGGGGACTACGTCATCGGCATCGGCACGATCGGCGCCGGGCTGTGGATCGGGTACGGCGCAGGTGAGCGGTGGCGTCACGTCCAGCACGGGCCGCCGATCGAGGGCAACTGCCGCGTCGTGCTCGCCCACCCCCAGCGCCCGGGCGAGCTCTGGGCGGCGGCCGACCGGGTCGGCTTGTTCCGGTCCACCGACGGCGGCGGCCGCTGGGAGCAGACCGGCCCGCGCCTCGACGTGCCGATCTGGTCGATGTGCTTCGACCCGCACGACAACCGGAGGATCTATCTCGGGACATCGCCCGGCATCGCCTGCTCGACGGACGGTGGCGAGACGTTCGACCTCCTGCGCACGTCCATCAGCGCGGAGTGCCCGATCGGGACGTCGCGCACGACGAACGTCGTGGTCGACGCACAGGACCCGTCGGTGGTCTGGGCGTCGGTGGAGGTCGACGGTCTGCACCGCTCCGACGATCGCGGCGAGACGTGGGCCTCGCTCGGGAAGCTCGGTCCCGACGAGTTCCACAACGACGTCCACGGTTTGACGCTGCGGTGCACCGCGGCGGGCAGCGAAGTGGTGGTGACCACGCCGTTCGGTCTCGGCCGGTCGGGCGATCGCGGTGCGTCGTTCGAGTGGCACGAGTTCGAACCGTTCCCCGGCTCCAAGTTCGGCTTCGCCTACTCCCGCTGCGTGAGAGTGCTCGACGACGACGTCGTGGTCGTCTGCGTCGGCGACTACGTCCCAGGTCGCGTCGGCGCCCTCGAGGTCAGTCGCGACGGCGGCGCCTCGTGGACGCGCGAGCCGCTGCCGGTCACCCCGAACTCGACGATGTACTGGCTGGCCACCCACCCGCAGCTGCCGGGAACCATCGTCGCCACGTCGCTGTTCGGGCAGGTCTACGTGTCCGACGACAACGCCAGCACATGGCGCAAGCTGGACCGCGAGTTCGGCGAGATCCGCGGCGTCTCGCTCGCTCCGCCGGCCTGACCCGGGCGACCGCTGATCCGCTCGCCGCGCCGACGGCGCCGGGTTGGGAGGCCCGGTGGGCGGGTAGGAGGTCGTGATGAACGTCGCGCACGTCGAGGGGTCGGCGCTCGCCGACCGGGCGCGCGGCCGCGGTCGCGTCGGTGGTCACAGGAGGCTCGCGTACGGCGAGGTGCGCGTCGGAGCAGCGGAGATGGCCATCGGCTACGAGTCGCTGCTCGACGTCGCCCCGGCGCGGCGCCGGCTCTTCGAGCAGGCGGTCGCCGCGGCGGATGTCGACCCGGAGAGCGTGCTCGCGGTCCGCATCACGGCTTGCGGCATCGAAGTGGACGCGTTGGACTTCGACGACGCCTGTTGGCCGGAGCGCACCCGGTTCCTCACCGCCGCCGAGCTGTCGGCGCGAGCGCGCTGCACCTGACCATCGCGCCCGGCGCGCCTCGACCGGGGCGGGGCCGTCACGTCGCGTCGAGGACCTCGACGTATCCGTCCGTCGCGTTCACCCGGATCCGCTGACCGTCGCGGATCAGTTGCGTGGCGCGTTGCACGCCGACGACCGCCGGCAAGCCGTACTCCCTGGCGATCACCGCACCGTGGGTCATCAGGCCACCGACCTCGGTCACCAGGCCGCTGATCGAGACGAACACGGGCGACCAGCTGGGGTCCGTGTGGGCCGTCACCAGGATGTCGCCGGCTCCGAGCACGGCGTCGGCCATGTCGAGGACGACGCGCGCCCGCCCTTCGACGACACCGGCGGACACGGCCAGCCCGGGCAGCGCGCCCGATGGCAGGTCGACGCGCCGGTACTCCCCGGTGACGGCCTGGCCGTCCGACGTGAGCACCCGCGGCGGCGTGAGCGTCTGGTACGACGTGAACTCGGACCGCCGGCGCTGGACGAGCTGGTGATCCACCTGGTGCGTGCGGGCGACCTCGTGCAGCTCGGCGAACGTGAGGTAGAAGATGTCGTCGGGCGCACGGAGCACGTGCGCCTGCGTGAGCCGCGCGGCCTCCTCCAGGAGCGCCCGCTTGTAGACGAAGTAGCGGCTGACGATGCCGTACTTCGGATACTCCCGATAGCCGATGAAGGTCCGGATCCGGTCGATCATCCGCCTGGCCTCGTCGGCCTTGCGCGCTCCGTCCGGGGAGGCCCGCAGCCGCTCGAGCAGCTCCTGCTCCTTGGCCCACGCCTCCTGCCGCCCACGGTCGAATCGCCGGGTGGCCTCGCCTGGCGCGAAGTTCCTGACGTTGCCCAGGATCACCGGCACGAGCGTGCTCGGCCGCTCGCTCCAGCGCGGTCTGGTGATGTCGATCTCGCCGACGCAGCGCATGCCGTACCTGTCGAGGTAGCCGCGGATCGCGTCCCGTGCGTCTGCCCCGCCGTCGAGCGTGGTCATCTCGTCCAGGAAGCCTTCGTCCGCCACGTCGTCGAGGAAGACCACCACCTCCGGATGGGCGCGGACGACGTCGGCGACCTCCAGGAGCGCCAGCCCCATCTCCGACGTGATGTTGTGCGGCGCGGACTGCGTCAGCGTGTCGGTCGCGTTCGTCTCGCCCAGCCACGCGCCGAGGTGATCGTCGAGCCACCACGTGGCCTCCATGCCCGCCATGGTCGCCTGATGGCTCAGCGGATCGGACAGCATCCGCTTCATCTCCGGGATGTCCTCGAGGATGAAGTCGAGCACTGCAGATCCGGACCGTTCGCGGATCTCGCGTTCGAGTGCCGCGATGGATGCCTGGCTGCGCGCCATCAGCCCGGCGACGATTGCCGGATCGGTGGCGATCGGCTCGGGCGCGCCGACGGTCGACGGCTTGCCGGGAGGCTCGTCCGGCAGCGACGGGACGAAGTCGCCGCGATCGAGGACCGTCTGGAGCGCGTCCCTGAACAGCGGATCAGAACGGCCGATGAGTCCCAGGAGCGCGGCGCGGCCCGTCGGTGTGGCCAGGTTGCCGGTGGCGTCGACGAACAGCCTCCCGCCGGCCTCGTACATCGGTCGCATCGCGGTGAGCTGGAACAGGGAGAGCCCCAATGGCTTCATCGCGTCCGTCATCATCTGTTGGTGCCCGACGGAGAGGTACACGTGGTTGTCCCGGTCGCCGATCTCGGGGATGGGGAACATCGTCGTGATCGGCCGGCTCTGGACGATCTGGAAGCCGTCGTCCGCGAGGCACCACTCGATGTCCTGGGGGCAGCCGAAGTGCGCTTCGATCCGTCGGCCCAGCTGTGCGAGCCGCGCGACCTGCGCGTCGGTCAACGTCGCCTGTTGCTGGCGCTGCGGCTCGATCGCCTGCTCGTGCGTGCCGCCCTCCGGCGAGGCGACGATGGCACGCTCCTTCGTCGCGATCGCCGTGGCGACGACCTCGCCGTCGTGCACCCGATAGACGTCGGCGTTCACCAGACCGGAGACCACGGCCTCACCGAGGCCGAAGCTCGCCTCCACGACCACGACCCGTCGGTCAGACGTCACCGGGTCGGCGGTGAAGAGCACACCGGCGGCTCGGGAGGCGACCATCTGCTGCACGACCACGGCCATGTGGACCGTGCGGTGGTCGATGCCGTTGCGCAGGCGATAGGCCACCGCCCGCTCCGTGAACAGCGAGGACCAGCACCGGATGACGTGCTGCAGGACCGCCGGCGGTCCGACGACGTTCAGGTAGGTGTCCTGCTGGCCGGCGAAGGATGCGTTCGGCATGTCCTCGGCTGTTGCGCTGGATCGCACGGCGCACGCGGTGCGCTCGCCGAGGCGGACGACGGCCGCGGTGATCGCCGCCGCGAGATCGTCGGGGATCACGACGCCCTCGACGATCCGGCGCACCTCCGCGCCGAGGGCGCCGACCGACGCACGGTCGCCCGGGTCGAGGCGCGTCAGCTGGTCGAGCCGATCGTCGATCGAGGGCAGCCGCGTGCAGGATGGCGCGGAACGCGTCCGTCGTCACGCAGAAGCCGGGCGGCACGGTGATGCCGTCGATGCGCGTCACCTCTCCGAGATTCGCGGCCTTGCCGCCGACGAGCGCGACCTGCGTCCGGTCGATGTCGCGCAGATCGACCACGAAGGGATCGCCGTGCCAGGTGTGGCGGGTCGATGTCGTTCCCATGGCGTCGCCTCCAGTGTCGTGCGGGCTGGTGAGCACGACGAGCATTCACAGCACAGCCCTGGTCCTTGCGGCAAGCCCCCACCCCTGGGCTACGTTGAGGGTGGCGGGGGGAGTCGGCGGAATCGGCACCGGACGCCCGTCGGGTGACCGGCCGGGGGCGACCCACGCTGGTGTCGCTCGGTACGGTCGGGCCGATGGGGGATCTGCGCTGCGCCGAGCTGCTGCCGCTCATCGCCGCGCAGGCCGCCGAGGCCGATCGCACCCGCTGCGTGTCGGCCGATGTCGTTGCCGCGGTGAAGGCGTCGCCGCTGATGGACATGGCGGCCTCTGCCGAGCTCGGCGGTTCCGGGGCGAGCGTCGCCGCGATCGCCCGGGAGCTGGCGGCGATCGCCGGGGCTTGCGGTTCGACGGCGTGGTGCCTGTGGAACCACCTCTCCGTCTTCCACCTCTACGTCGGCGCGCTCGGACCGGCGCACGCCGAGCTCCTGACGTCGATCGTCGAGCGCCACGAGTGGGTCTGCTTCCCGGCGGGAGCGGGTTCGCGACCGTACGGCCGGGTCGGCGCCGACGGTGAGGTGACGATCGACGGCCCGACGACGTTCGGCTCGGGATGCCGGTACGGCGAGTGGACCGGGTTGGCGTTCGCGTTGGTCGAGCCGGACACGGGCAAGCCGGCGACGCCACCCGACCTGCGCTTCACGATCGTGCGCCTCGACGAGCCGTCCGTACGGATCGAGCCGACCTGGGACGGCATGGCGCTGCGCGCCTCGGCGACCGACACCATCCACCACGTCGGGACGCGCGTGCCGCTCGCCCGCTGCGTGCCGTGGTACGCAGCGAACCGCACCGACGTCCTGCGCCAACCCGATCACCCGGTCGTCCACCCCCGGTACCGCGAGGACTGGGTCGGGCTGTCGGATTTGTGGCTGGCGGCGCAGGCCACCGGCGCAGCCCGCGCCGCGCTCGAGGAGTCGGCGGCCGGCGTCGTCGGTCGGCGGGCGATCATGGGTGCATCGATGATGGAGATGCCGATGGTGCCGATGCGCCTCGGCGAGGCGTCGTCGATGATCGCGGCGGCCGAGGCGGCCGTCACCGTCGGCTGTGCCGAGGTCGACGAGCGGATCGAGGCCGGCGAGCCACCGTCGGACGCCGATCACACCCGTCAGTTGGCGCTGTCGGCGCAGGCCCTGCGTCTCAGCCGCGACGCGATGGATCAGATCCTCGCGGTGCTCGGCGGTAACGGGCTGCGCGAGAGCGCGACGTTCGAGCGGCGCTATCGCGACGTGCTGGCGATGCCCCTGCACATCAACGCCCATCCCGACCGCGTGTACGACCGGGTCGGACGCCTGCTGCTGGACGCTGCGCCACAGCGCCGGTTCTGAGGCGTACGCCGACGGTCGACGATGAGTCAGCCGGCCGGCGATCGTCAGAGTCGGCATGGAACAAGAACGGATGACCGCATCGATCTCGATCGCCGCGCCGGCCGACGACGTGTTCGCCGTGCTCGCCGATCCAGCCGCGCACGCGGCGATCGACGGAACCGGCTGGGTTCGCCAGCCACTCGATCCTGCGCCGTTGACCCACGACGGACAGGTGTTCCGGATGGCGATGTACCACGAGAACCACCCCGACAAGGACTACGAGATGGCCAACCAGGTCGAGGTGTTCGACACGCCGCGAGCGATCGCCTGGAAGCCCGGGCAGCTGTCGCCCGACACCGGTGAGCTCGGCTTCGGCGGCTGGGTCTGGCGCTACGACCTCGCGCCCGATGGGGGGTCGGCGACCAACGTGACGCTGACGTACGACTGGTCCGGCGTCCCCGACGAGGTGCGCGGCGTCATCCACTTCCCGCCGTTCGGCCAGGACCACCTCGACCACTCGCTCGAACACCTCGCGGCACTGGCGACCTGAGGCTGCGACCACGAGGTCGGGTCTCCCCGCCGCGGTCGCCGCGCGGACGGTGACCTGCCAGACTCGACGGCGTCGTGGCCCCTGCTCCTCTGTTCCGCGTCGACCGACTCACCAAGCGCTATCCCGGCGTGACTGCGATCGACGGTCTCACCCTCGAGGTGCCGCGCGGCCTCGTCGGTCTCGTCGGGGCCAATGGCGCAGGCAAGACGACGATGTTCCGCATGCTGCTCGGGCTCACCCATCCGACCGAGGGGACGATCGAGGTGTGCGGCATCGACGTGGCCGCCGACCCGATCGCGGTGCGCGCCCAGCTCGGGTTCATGCCCGAGCACGACTGCCTGCCGCTCGACCAGACCGCGGCCGACGTGGTCGCCACGTTCGGCGAGCTCAGTGGGCTGCCGGCGCGCGCCGCTCGCCAGCGGGCCTCCGACATCCTCGACCTCGTCGGCCTCGACGAGGCCCGCTTCCGCCCGATCGGCGGGTTCTCCACCGGCATGCGTCAGCGCACCAAGCTCGCCCAGGCGCTCGTCGGCGATCCGCAGCTGGTGCTGCTCGACGAGCCGACCGCCGGCCTCGATCCGCTCGGCCGGGAGGAGATGCTCCATGCTCATCGCCCGGCTCGGCACGTTCGGCATCTCGGTGCTGATGGCCACCCACCTGCTCGACGACGTGCAGCAGGTCTGCGATCACGTCGTGATGATCGACGGCGGCCGGCTCGTCGTCGCCGGGGCGACCGAGGTGCTGCTCGAGCGCACCGGCACCGTCACCGTCGATGTCGGCGACCACGGGCCGGCGCTGCTCGACGCGCTGGCCGCGGCGGGCCTGACGGCGAACGCTCGACGGCGCGCGGGTCGAGGTCGCCGTGGTCGACGACGAGCAGCTCGACGTGCTGCGCGACGTGATCGCCGAGCTCGGCGTACCGCTGTACGCGCTGACCACCCGGCTGACCTCGCTCGACGACGTGTTCCTCGGACTCGCCGCGCGCCCACGAGCCAGGCGATCGGCTCGTGAGCGCGGCCAGCCTCGGCGGCCAGCGGCGCCGTCTACGACCGTGGCTACCGTCCCGTACGACGGCCCGCGCGGACGGCGCGGCGCGGCGACGTTCGCGCTGTACAAGGCGTCGATCCGCCGGGCGCTCGGGCTGCGCCGCTCGTGGCGCCAGAAGGTCGCCCCGTTCGTCCTGCTCGGCGTGGTGACGATCCCGGCGATCGTCAACGTCGGCGTCGGCTACGTCACCCGCGATCAGCCACGGCCGACCGGATCGAGATCATCACCTACCGGGAGTACGTCGGCGTGTCGTCCGCGCTGCTGCTGTTCGTCGCGCTCGTCGCGCCCGACGTGATCTGCCCCGACCGCCGCCAGCGTGTGCTGCCGCTGATGTTCGCCCGGCCGCTCACGGGTGCCGACTACGTGTTCGCCAAGCTCGGCGGCGATCGCGACGATCCTGTTCGCCTTCTCGTTCATCCCCCAGGTGATCCTGTTCGTCGGCAACATGCTGGTCAGCGACAGCGCGCTCGACTACTTCACCGGCCACCTCGACGTCGCTGTGGAAGGTGCCCGTCGCCGTGACCTCCTGGCCGTCTTACTACGCCGTGATCGGCGTGGCCATCGCCTCGCTCACCGACCGGCGGATCGTCGCCGGGGCGTCGATCATCGGGCTGTTCCTGGTGACGTCGATCGCCGCCGGCGTGCTCGCCAGCGACCGCGTCGACAACGGTCGGATCGCCCGGTGCGTTGATCAACGTGCTGGCGATGCCGCTGTACCTGCGCGACGTCGTCTTCCTCGGCCACCTCGAGCGTCGGCTCACCGCTCTCCGGCGTCGACCACGGCGCGCTCGCGCGCCGGCGGGATCTACACGGTCGTCGTGGCCGTCGGCATCGGCGTGCTCCTGTACCGCTACCGCTGGGTGGAGCGATGAGCGAGCGCCGCGCGATGAGCGACGGAGCGCGATGAACGAGCTCATCGCGATCGCGAGCGACGGGCGCCCCGCCGACCCGGCGTTCGTCGCCGACCCGAGCGTGGAGGTCGCCGAGGTCTCGGTGTGGTTCGGGCAGAAGGTCGCCCTCTCCGAGCTGAGCTGCTCGTTCGGTCCGGGCGTCACCGGTCTGCTCGGGCCGAACGGCGCCGGCAAGACGACCCTGATGCGGGCCATCGCCGGGCTCGCCGGTGTCAACCAGGGCACCGTGCGCGTCGATCGGCCGCGACCCGCGCCGCGACCGTCGGGTGCAGGCGACGGTCGGCCTGGTGCCCGAGGACGAAGCCGTCCCGGCCGGGCTGTCGGCCCGCCAGCTCGTGCGCTACGTCGCCGATCTGCACGGCGTCGCCGACCGCGCCGCACCGGAGCGGGCGCTGGCCACCGTCGGCCTGCTCGACGTCGCCGACCGGCGGGTCGCCACGTTCAGCAAGGGGATGCGCCAGCGCACCAAGGTGGCCGCCGCCCTCGTCTGCGATCCGCAGGTGCTCGTGCTCGACGAGCCGCTGAACGGCGCCGACCCGGTGCAGCGCGTCGCACCTCATCGAGCTGTTCCAGCAGCTCGGCTGCGCGAGGGCCGCACGGTGATCGTCAGCTCACACGTGCTCAACGAGGTCGAGCGGATGGCCGACCGGGTGATCGTCCTGATCCACGGGCGCCTCGCCGCGGCCGGCGACCAGCGCGCCATCCGCGACGCGATGGACGACCGGCCGCGCCACGTGCTCGTGCGGGCCAGCGACCTGCGGCCGCTGGCGGCATCGCTCGTCGCTCTGTCGTGCGTCGCCGGCGTGACGATCGACGCGACCCGCGGCGGCGTCGTGATCGAGACCGCCCAGGCGCGCGAGCTGGCCACGGCGTTGCCCCGGCTGGCGCGCGACGGCGTCGATCCGCCTGTTCGAGGTGCGTGCCCTCGACGACTCGCTGGAGAGCCTGTTCCGGGAGCTCGTCCGTTGAGCGCCGACGCTGCCGCCGTCTCCGTCGGCCGGCCGCGATCGCAGCTCGTCGCCATCATCCGCTACACGCTGCAGTCGTGCCTCCCGCCGCGCCGCTGGGCGGCGGTGCTCCTGCCGTGCGTCGGCGCGGTGCTGTTCGGGCTGCTGTCGCGCGGCCTGTTCGGCGGCCCCGACCGAGCGCTTCGCCAACGTCGCCGCCGAGGCGATCTTCTCGCTGACGATGCCGATCACCGCGCTCGTCGTCGGCGACGCCGTGCTCGGCGCCGAGGTCCGCGCCGGCACGTTCCACTTCACCTGGCTGTCGCCGACGCGCTTCTGGCGCATCGTCGCTGGGCGGTGGATCGGCGGGGCGCTCGTCGTCGCCGTCACGGTCGGGCCGGCGTGCGCGCTCGCTGCGCTCGTCGCCGGCGCGCCCGGCAGCGCCGGCGCGGCGGCCCTCGCCGGCGTCGCCGGCGCCATCACCTACGTCGCCCTGTTCATCGCCGTCGGCTGCATCACCCGACGCACCGCGGTGTGGTCGTTGGCCATCGTGTTCCTCGTCGAGCGGCTGTTCGGTGCCGCGCTCACCGGCATCGCCCAGATCTCGCCGACGTGGCTGTCGCGCTCGACGTTCGTCGGGCTGCTCGACGACCCGCCGACGCGCCTCGTGCGCGACGGCATCCCGGATGGCTGGGGGGCAGTCGTCCGCCTGGGAGTCGTCACCGCCATCTCGTTGGCGGTCGCGGTGTGGCGGATGGGGCGGATGCGCCTCGCCGGCGCGACGGACTGAGCCCGTCCGGCCGGCACGTCAGCCGGTGACCAGCACGATCTTCCCGGCCGCGTGGCCGGCGGCACTGGCGCGGAGCGCGTCGGCGGCATCCTCCAGCGGATAGCTCGCGGCCACGACGACGTGCAACCTGTCGTCGTCGACCAGGCGGACGAGCTCGGCGCGGGCGGCATTGCGGATGTTGGCACCGGCGTCGGCGCCGGGCATCCCGCCGAGCACCTTGATGTCGAGTTGCGTGCCACGGGCGAACGCGGCGATCGTGGCGATGCGGGCGCGGTCCGCGACCAACTCGACCGAGACGTCGACCGCCTCGTCGGTACCCGCTGCATCGATCGCCGCGTCGATGCCGTCAGGTGCCAGTCGGCGGACCCGATCGGCGAGACCGTCGCCGTAGGCGACCGGCTCGGCACCCAGCTCGCGCAGCGCGTCGTGGCGCTCGGGGCGGGCCGTGCCGATCACCCGTGCGCCGCGCCCGATGGCCAGCTCGACGGTCATCAGCCCGACGCCGCCGGACGAACCGTGGAGCAACAACGTGTCACCCGGTCCGACACCGGTCGCCGTGAGCGCGTGGATCGCCGTCGCCCCGGTGAGCATCAGCCCGGCCGCCTGCTCCCAGCTCATCGCCGCCGGTTTGGGGAAGACGTCGGCGGCACTCGCCACGAGCGCATCGGCGTAGCCCCCGGTGACCCGGTAGGCGATCACCTCGTCACCGATCCCGATCGGTCCGTGCGCTCCGGCGGTGTCGCCGCCGACGGCGCGCACGACGCCGGACACCTCCGAGCCGAGGCGCATCGGCAGCCGCGCCGGGTCCGCGCCGAGCAGTCCGCTGAACTGCTTGTGGTCGATCGGGTTCACGCCCGCGGCGCGGACGTCGATGAGCACCTCGCCGGGACCGGGACCGGCGACGTGCTGCTCGACGACGGACAGGACCTCCGGACCACCGAACGCGGTGGCGACGACGACGCGTGACATTGAGAGGGCGAACCGCCGGTCGGGCGCGGAGATTCCTTCGTCTACTCCACCGCGCCGGCGAGGATGTCGACGGTCTTCGGTGAGCGGCGCAGTCGCCGCTCCAGCAGGTAGGCGAGGACCGACAGCAGCGCGCACATCACGATGTAGATCAGGGCGATGACGATCGCCACCGGGATCACCGGGCGCTCGAACTGGAAGTCGTCGAACAGGTCCTTGCCCTGGTCGAGCAGCTCGTCGTAGACGATCAGGAAGCCGAGGGCGGTGTCCTTGAGCAGCACGACGAGCTGGCTGACGATGGACGGCAGCATCGTCCGCAGCGCCTGTGGCAACAGGACCGTGACCATCACCTGCGACTTGCGCATGCCCAGGGCGAATGCCGCCTCGCGCTGGCCACGGGGCACCGCGTTGACCCCGGCGCGGAACACCTCGGCCAGGACCGAGCCGTTGTACAGCATCAGCCCGAGCGCCAGGGACCACAGCTTCTCCTTGCCGTCGGTCAAGCCGTAATAGATGAGGAAGATCATGATCACCAGCGGGATGGCGCGGAACAGCTCGACCACCACGGTCGCCGGCCAGCGGATCCACGGCGTGGTCGCTCAGGCGCCCGGCGGCGAACACCGTACCGAACGCCAGCGCCAGCACCGAACCGAGGGCGAACGCCCTGAGCGTGTTGCGTCAGCCCGGCGAGCAGGTCGCTGCGCACCTGCTCGTAGGTGAACACGTCCCACTTGGCGGCGTTGAGCTGGCCGGTGTCGTTCAGCCGCTTGCCCAGCCAGAGCAGCACCGAGCGCCACGAGCACGACGGCGACGACGCCGTAGATCCGGTAGCGCCGTCGCGACCTGCGGCCCGGGCACGTCGAACAGCACGGCGCTGGCGCGTGAGCTCATCGGCCCTCATCTCGACACCCGCCAACGTCTTTCGAGTCGTTGCTGGAGCAACGACAGCGGCAGCAGGATGACGACGAAGCACACCGCCACCCACATGAGGATGCTCAGCTGCTGGTAGGTGATGCCGGTCGTCGGGTCGGGCTCGGACAGCACCGCCCGGATGCGACCGGCCTCGGCCACGGAGAAGCCGGCGGCGATGGTGGTGTTCTTGACCATCGCGATCATCGTCGACATCAGCGGCGGAATGGCGCTGCGGTACGCCTGCGGCAGCACGATCAGCCGCAGCGTCTGGCCGAACGTCATCCCGACGGCACGCGCCGCCTCGGCCTGACCGGCGTCGACCGTGTTGATCCCCGAGCGGAGCACCTCGCAGATGAACGCCGAGGTGTACAGGCTCAGCGCGATCACCGCCCGCTGGAACGGCGACAGGCCCGGTGACGCCGATCTTCGGCAGCCCGAAGAAGCAGAACACGAAGATCAGCGTGAGCGGCGTGTTGCGGAAGATGTTGACGTACACCACCCCGACGGCGCGCACCACGGGCACCGGCGAGACGCGCATCGCCGCGAGCAGCGTGCCGCCGACGATGCACAGCACAGCGGTGACCACGGCCAGGCTGATCGTCGTCGTGAACGCGTCGACGAACAGGTCGGTGTTGTCGAGCAGCGTGTCGAAGAACATGGCGGCGGCCGTCAGCCGGGCCCGCCGCAGCGAGCCCGGCCGAGTGGGTCAGCTACAGGTGTCGGTCTCCGGCTGGGTGGCCGTGGCACCGCTCTTGCCGAACGTCGCGTCGTAGATCTTCTGCCACGAACCGTCGGTGCGCGCCGTGTCGAGCAGGTCGTTGATCGACTCGCACATGCGCCACGTCACCCTTGGGCAGGCCGATGCCGTAGCGCTCCTCGCGAGAACGGCTTGCCGACGACCTTGAGGTTGTCCGGATCCAGCGCGGCGTAGCCCTTGAGGATCGCGTCGTCGGTCGTGACCGCGTCGACCTCACCGTCGAGCAACTGGTCGACGCACAGCGAGTACTTCTCCAGCTCGATGGTGTCGCCGCCGTACTCCTCCTTGATCCGCTTCAGCGACGTCGACCCGGTGACCGAGCACGTGGTCTTGCCCTTCAGCGTGTCGGGTCCGGTGATCGTGTCGTCACCCTCGCGGACGAGCAGGTCCTGGCCGGCGATGAAGTACGGGCCGGCGAACGAGATCCGCTCCTTGCGCGAGTCGGTGATCGAGTACGTGCCGACGTAGTAGTCGATGTTCCCGGCGCTGATCTCGTCCTCCCGGTTGGCCGACGGGATCGCCTTGTACTCGATCCCGGTTGCGTCGAAGCCGAGGCCGGTGGCGAGCAGTCGGGCCATCTCGATGTCGAACCCGGAGTACTGGCCGGTGGTCGGGTCGCGGTAGCCGAGGTTCGGCTGGTCCTCTTTGACGCCGATCACCAGGTGGCCGCGCGACATGGCCTTCGCCAGGGTGGCCGAGTCCGCCGGGGCGCTGCCGCCCGAGGCGGTGGTGGCGGCTGGGGCGCTCGACGGTGGCGACCCGGCGGTCGTGGACGCCGCGGCGGCGGTGGTCGCTGCGGCCGCCGTGGTCGGTGCCGAGGTGGAGTCGGATGCGTCGTCGCTGCCGCAGGCGGCCAGCGACAGGCCGGCGGTGAGGCTGATCAGGGAGAGTGTGCGGAGTCTCATGGTTGTTCCTTTCAAAGGGATCGATGGAGCCGACGACGAGTGGACGGCGCCGGACGTGGGCGGGTCAGTGCACGAGGATCTTGGAGAGGAAGTCCTTGGCCCGCTCGGTCTGCGGGTCGGAGAAGAAGCGTTCGGGAGGGGCGGTCTCGACGATCTGCCCGTCGGCCATGAAGACCACGCGGTTGGCCGCCTTGCGGGCGAAGCCCATCTCGTGGGTGACGACGATCATGGTCATGCCGTCCTGCGCCAGGGCGAGCATCACCTCGAGCACCTCGTTGACCATCTCCGGGTCCAGCGCCGACGTGGGCTCGTCGAACAGCATCAGCTTCGGCTCCATCGCCAGGGCGCGGGCGATGGCCACGCGCTGCTGCTGGCCGCCGGACAGCTGCGCCGGGTACTTGGATGCCTGCGCGGCGATGCCGACGCGCTCGAGCAGTGCCGCCGCCCGCGTCTGGGCGTCGCGCTTGGCGACCCTGCGCACCTTGATCGGACCGACGGTGACGTTCTGCAGCACGGTGAGGTGGGCGAACAGGTTGAACGACTGGAACACCATGCCGACGTCGGCGCGCAGGTGGGCGAGTCCGCGGCCCTCGTCCGGCAGCGGGCGCCCGTCGAACATGATGGTCCCGCCGTCGATCGGCTCCAGCCGGTTGATCGCCCGGCACAGGGTGGACTTGCCCGACCCGGAGGGCCCGATGACCACGACCACCTCGCCGTGATCCACCGACAGGTCGATGTCGCGCAGCACCTGCAGCTCACCGAAGTGCTTGTCCACGTGGTCGAGCACGACCAGCGGACCGCCTGCCTGGCCCATCCGGCGACCTTAGCCGCGTCGACCACACCGCGAGGCCGAACCGTGCCGCAGCGCGCGAGGATCGTGTCGATGCGCCAGGTTCCCGTCCGCTTCTACGCGGCCGTCAGCGAGGTCGAGTCCGTCGGCTGGTCGTGGGTCGACGAGCAACTGGGCGACGCGCCGACGTACTGGGTGAGCACCGGCGGCAGCGATCATCCGCATCCGCGCCCGGTGTGGGGCGTGTGGCACGACGACGTGCTGTGGCTGAGCGTCGGCAGCCCGACCCTGCGGGCGGCGATCGCCGCGGGCGCTTCCGTCACGGTGCACGTCGGCAGTGGCGAGGCGCCGGTGATCATCGAGGGTGATGCGTCGACCGACGCCGTGGATCAATCCGCGGCGATCGCCGCGTACGACGCGAAGTACACGTGGGCCTACGACGTCGCCGAGTACGGCGCCCTCGTGCGCATCGTCCCGGCGACGGTGTTGGCCTGGCAGTCGTCGGGGTTCGCCGGGCGTGACGGGTTCCAGCGCGTCGGCAAGTGGGTGGCCGACGGCTGACCGCATCGGCGAGCACCTCGGGCCCCGACCGAGTTGCTCAGAGCTTCGGCGAGCACGTTGGACGCCTCGTCGTCCACGATCGGCCGGAACGGAGACAGGACGGTGACGTGTGCCGGAACGCCGAACGCTGCGGCGGGATCGTGGCGCCGTCGGTGGGCAGCGACGAGACGTTCCGCCTCCGGAACCAGGACGACGAGCGTGGTCTCTCCGATCCGCCCCAGCGTCGCGCTGCACCGAGGTCGACGCGCTCGGCACACCCACCGGAGGCTCACACGTCCGTCGGTGCCAACGAGGTGGCGGAGGCCGGGGTCCAGACCGGGAGCAGGAGCAGCGCCCCGACCAGGAAGCAGATGGCGCCGACGAGCGTGCCGAGGTTGGACAGGGAGGCATCCCAGATGTCGCCGGTGGCCGGCACGATGAACGCAGCAACGGCGGACACGCCGAACGCGACCGAGCCGGTCATGTTCGCCAGACCGATCCACCACGGCAGCCGCGAGCCGAGATCGCGCGGACCGCCGCGCCGGACGGCCCACCAGGCGACGCCGCTGGCGACGAGGAAGGCCAGCGAACCGAGTGCATCCGGGCGCCACACCCGTTCGTCGGCGGTCGCCGCGGAGAGGTTGGACCGCACCGCGTTCGCCGTGCTCCAGTTGAACCACAAGGTGCCGGCGAACTGCACGGCCCCGGCCAGCCAGTCGAGGTCGCGTGGCGCCAACACCCAGAACCGTCGGCCGGGCGAGGGCAGCGCGGCCACCGCCGCCAAGTACTGCAGGGTGGCCGCCGAGGTGAAGAACACCGAGCCGACGAAGAACGTCACGGCCGTCGCGGTGAACCCGACCGCCTGCGCGTAGTACGGGACGGCGCCGAGCGCGAACAGCGACGATCCCACGGCGAACAGGATCGGGATCCACCAGTCACGCGCCGCGATGGCCGGTCCGTGGTCGCGCACGACGGTGTCGCCGGCGGCGCTCATCGTCCGAACGGGAGGATGACGGCACCGCCGGCGGCCCGTACGGTCACAGCACGACCCCTGGGCCGTCCCCGAGCTGAGGAGAAATTCGATGCCATTGCATGATCGCGAATCCGTTCGCTCATCGCTCGACGACAGCGTGTACGCCAGCCGCGATCTGGGGAAGGCGGCCCCCAAGTATCGCTTCCCCAACGACGAGTGGCGCTCCGACGACGCCTATGCCCTCGTGGCCGACGAGCTGATGCTCGACGGCAACTCCCGGCAGAACCTGGCGACGTTCTGCCAGACCTGGGAGGAACCGGCGGTGCACCGGTTGATGGACCTGGCGATCGACAAGAACATGATCGACAAGGACGAGTACCCGCAGACCGCCGAGCTCGAGCGCCGCTGCGTCCACATGCTCGCCGACCTGTGGAACGCCCCGGCGTCGGAGAACCCGGTGGGGGCGTCGGCGATCGGTTCGTCCGAGGCCTGCATGCTGGGCGGGATGGCCGCGAAGTGGCGCTGGCGGGCCCGCCGGCAGGCCGCTGGGCTGTCCACCGATCGTCCGAACATGGTGTGCGGTCCGGTCCAGGTGGTCTGGCACAAGTTCGCCAAGTACTGGGACATCGAGATGCGCGAGGTGCCGATGTCGTCCGGGCACTACGCCATGGATGTCGACGACATGCTGGCGCGCGTCGACGAGAACACGATCATGGTCGTGCCGACGTTCGGCGTCACGTACACGGGCGCCTACGAGATGGTCAAGCCGCTGGCGGACGCGCTCGATGCGCTGCAGGCCGAGAACGGGCTGGACATCGACATCCACGTCGACGGGGCCAGCGGCGCGTTCCTCGCCCCGTTCTGCGCACCGCACCTCGAATGGGACTTCCGTCTGCCGCGGGTCAAGTCGATCAGCACGTCGGGGCACAAGTTCGGCCTGGCACCGCTCGGCGTCGGCTGGATCGTGTGGCGCGACGCCGCCGAGCTCCCCGACGACCTGATCTTCCACGTGTCCTACCTCGGTGGCGACATGCCCGTGTTCCAGATCAACTTCTCCCGTCCCGCCGGGCAGATCGCCGCGCAGTACTACGACTTCGTCCGCCTCGGTCGCGAGGGCTACCGCCGGGTGCACATGTCGGCGTACGACACCGGGCGGTACCTCGCCGAGAAGATCGCCGCGCTCGGTCCGTTCGAGATGATCTGCGACAGCGACCCGAACACGGGCATCCCGTGCGTCGCCTGGCGGATCGCCGACGGCGCCGACGTGCCGTACACGTTGTACGACGTCGCCGACCGCCTGCGCATCCGCGGTTGGCAGGTGCCGGCGTACCCGTTGACCGGCGACGTGGCCGACGTCGCCATCCAACGGATCCTCGTGCGTCAGGGCGTCAGCCGCGACCTCGCGGCCATCCTCCTCGACGACATGACCGATGCCATCGCCCACTTCGACAAGCACCCGATCACGGTGTCGATGTCGGCCGCCGAGTCCTCCGGGTTCAGCCACCTCTGATCGCGCCGGGGCGGCGCACGCTCACTCGGTCGGCGCGCGCAGCGAGGCGAGGCGCTTGTCCAGCCCTGCGCCGAACAGCGGGACGAGCGGCCAGCGGGCGGTGAACGTGGCCGATGCCGGGTCCAGCTCGATCTCCAGGCGGTGCGGCGTGGCGAGGAACGCCAGGTCGACGACGATCCGGCCGTCGGCGAGCCGTGTCGCGCTCGCCGCGACGGACTCGTCGACGGCGGTCCACGGCACGGTCAGCGGCACGTCGATGGTGGCGCCGTCCTCGTGGACGACCATCCGCCCGGCGGCGGTCGTGATGGCCGACACGGTGCGGTGCGACGGCGATCCCGGTGCAGCGGGGGCGAACGCGACCGTGCCGACCTCTGGTGGTCCGCCACCGTGGCGCTCGGTCGCCGTCGGCAGCGCCAGATGGGCGAGGCGGCGAGCCAGGTCGGCGTCGGCCGATGAGGCCGGAGAGCTGTCGCGACCCATGGCCGGAACGAGGTGCTCCCACATCAGGTCGAGCACGGCCTGCATCGGCTCGGTGCACGAGAACATCGCCACCACGGCGTCGTGTTCGGGCAGCACGACCATGTACTGGCCGAACGCGCCGTCGCCGCGGTAGCCGTGCTGCGACATCCACAGCTGGAAGCCGTAGCCCTGCTGCCAATCCGGCTCGTCGCGCTGCGGATTGGGGATGTGCACGGACGACGCGTCGGCGACCCAGCCCTCGGGCAGCAGCCGACGGCCATCCCAGACGCCGTCGTCGAGGTACAGCTGGCCGAGCCGGGCGATGGCATCGAGATCGGTGTGCACACCGGAGAAGCCCATGTCGAGGCCGGGTCGGAACTGCGCCCAGCGCAGGCCGGTGATGCCCATCGGTTGGAGCACCCGTGGTCGCAGGTAGTCGACGAGCCGTTCTCCGGCGAGGCGTTGGAGGATCGTCGCCAGGGCCAGCACCGGTGGCTGGTTGTAGGCGAACAGCGTGCCCGGCTCGGCGTCCGGCGCGATCTGCAGGAAGCCGCGGACGGGGTCGGCCGGATCGAGCGCCAGCGCCTCCAGGAACGTCTCCCGGTCGTGGCCGGTCGACATCGACGCGATGTGCCGGACCCGCATCCGCCGCGTGCGCTCGTCCACATCGGCGAACAGCTCGGGCAGGTGGTCGCTGACGAGGTCGTCGAGCGACAGGCGGCCTTCCCCGAGTTGCAGCCCGAGCGCCGTCCCCGTGAACGTCTTGCTGAGCGAGTAGACGAGTCGCGGCACCCCCGCCTCGTGCGGCGCCCAGTAGCCCTCGGCGATGCGCCGCCCGTGGCGCTGGACGATCAGGCCGTGCGGTTCGATCCGCGGGTCTCGCTCGAGCGCGTCGACGAAGGCCGAGATCCCTTGCGGGCTGACGCCCTGTTCGGACGGGCTGCAGTTGTCCATGTCCCATGATGTCGCGCGCCGCGCCGCGCGACGATGACGTGATGGCCACCCTTCCGGCGGACATCAACGAGTCGTCGGAGGTGGAGGACCACCCGTTGGTCCTCCGTCGCGAGGGGGCGACGATGGCCCTGTACGTGGCCATCTGCCTGCTCGCCGCACTGTCGTTGCTGCGCCACGACCAGGTCGACCACCGCTCGACGGTCCTCGAGGTGGTCTGGGGGACCACACTGGGGCTGGCCCTCGCCCACTGGTTCGCCTTCCAGATGTCGGCCCGGCTCGTCGCCGGGGGCACCCTGCGCCGAACGGACGGCGCGGTCGCACTCGCCCAGTTGATCGGCGCAGCGGCCGTCGCCGTGCTCGCCTCGGTCCCGTTGATCGTGTTCGATGGCTCGGCCTCGCTCGCCGCGGCGAGCTTCGCGGTGGCCGGCTTCATCGGGGTCATCGGCTTCACCGTGGCCCGCTCCGGTGGCTCGACGAAGGTGCGCGCCACCGTCTTCGGCTCCATCACCCTGTTGGTCGCCGCGGTGATCGCGGTCGTCAAGAACGTCCTCATGGGTCACTGATCGCCGCTCGGGCGGATCAGAGCCCGATGTCGGCCGGGGCCGGCAGGACCCCGCCGATCACGCCCGCAGCGCGCAGGTCAGCCAACCGGCTCGCCGTGCCGGTCGCGCCGGCGAGCACCTCGTCGGTGTGCTCGTCGAACATCGGCGCGCGGCGGCGCGTGGAGGTGGGTCGTCCATCCACGACGAACGGGGCGCGCACGTGACGCACCGGCCCCGTCACGGGATGGTCGACCACCTCGAACCGATCGGCCAGGCGCGGGTCGCCGACCGCGTCGAGCACCTCGTTGACCACCTCGGCGGAGCCGCCGGCCGCGCCGGCCGCGGCGACGATCTCCGGCCACGGCCGGCCGCGCATCCCGGCCACGGCGTCGGCCACCGGCTGCGGACCGACGATCGCGACCCACCGGCCGTCGGCGGCGCCGACGAAGCCGGACACGGCGACGCCGGGCTCGCGGTTGCCCATCCGGCCGATGTCGGTGCCGCGCTGGCCGGCCACGACGACACCTTCGCCGAGGGCGCTCCACATCACCTCCATGTGGGCCAGATCGATCTCGCAGCCGACACCGGTGCGGTCGCGCTGTTCGATGCCGGCCAGCACCGCGAGCGCGGCATGTGCGCCGGCGACGGGATCCGGCCAGTACAGGTCCGAGATCCGGGCACCCTCGTCCTCGTAGCCGAACCGCGCGCCGAACCCGCCCATGCCCTCGACGACGGGGCCGTACCCCGCCTTGCCGCTGTACGGCCCGACCGTGCCGAACGCCGGCATGCGCACGACGACGATCCCTGGATTGAACGCGGCGAGGTCGTCGAAGGCCAGACCGAGGTCGGGCAGCACCTTGGCCGTGAAGTTGCACAGCACCGCGTCGGCGGTGCGGGCCAGCTCCCGGAACAGGTCGCGTCCGTCCGGGTGGTGGAGGTCGACGACGACACCGCGCTTGTTGCGGTTGACCGCGTTGTGCAGCGCGCTCGACTCGAACCACCGGTTGTCCGCCTTCAGCGCAGCGAGGTGCGGCGGATCGCTGTCGGTGTGCAGTCGCAGCACGCGGTAGCCGTCGAACGGCGGGAGCCCCTCGAACTTGATCACGTCGACGCCCAGGGCGCCGAGCATGTTGCCGACGAACGGTCCGGCCCAGGCGGTGGTCACCTCGAGCAGGCGCAAGCCGTCCAGGGGACCGCGGCGCACCTGCTGCGTCGGCTCGACGAGCAGGGGATCGTCGTCGGACTCGGCGGTGGAGCGCACCCGTTGGTCGGCGACCGGCAGGCCCGCGGTGCGGAACGGGCGCACCGGAGCGACGACCTCTCCGTCGGGCGTGTCCAGCCGACCGAAGAACTCGCGTCCGCCGAGGTGCGCGTCGACGAGCGCCTCGGCGGCCGTGAGCACCTTGCCGACCGTCCACGGCGTGTCCAGGGCGAGGTCGAAGATCTCGTCCTTGGTGTGCGCGGCGTACCACTCGCGGATGAGCTCCCACACCTCGTCGACGCGCTCGGCGCGCGCCGCGCGGGTGCGGTAGCGCTCGTCGACGATCAGCTCGGGGAGGTCGTACAGCAGGCACTGCGTCTCCCAGTCGACGTCGCGGAAGCTGCCCGGCACGACGAACCCGTCGGCGCAGGGCAGCGCGCCACCGGGGAACGCGGTGATCGGGAACGGCCCCGTCGGCGGCCATCGCCTGCCGGCGGCGACACCGTCGGCGACGTGCAGCTCGCACCCGGTCATCAGGCACGCGGTCCAGGACACGTCGATGTGCCGCACGCCGGGCATGCGCAGCCCGGCGAGCACGGCGACCGCCGCGGTCGCACCCGCCTGGTACTGGGCCTGCCAGCCGGGCAGGCGCAGCGGCTCGCGACCGGGATCGCCCTGCACGCCGATGAGCCCGCTGCGTGCCTGCGCGAGCACCTCGTGGTCGATGCCGCCGCTCGTTCCGTCGAAGCCGAACGGCGTGACCGAGACGAGGAGCGGCCCGTCGGCCGCCCCCGGGCGATCCGGGTCGAGCGCCGTGCCGGTGAGCACGGCGCGCACCCGGTCGTCGATCACCACGTCCCAGTGGCGCCTCGGCCACGGCCGCCGGCGAGGCATTCGAGCTTGCCGGCGTTGAGGTGCAGGTACAGCGGCGACGTGCCGGTCAGCGGCTCGTCGTCGACCTGCTTGAGCCGTGCCGGGTCGCCGCCCGTCCGGCTCGACCTTGACCACCGTCGCCCCGAGCATCGCCAGCAGCCGCCCGGCGTACGGCCCGGCGACGCCGGCGGCCAGCTCGAGCACGCGCAGACCGTGCAGTGGCGCGGTGTCGTCCCCCATGGGCAGGTTTGTAGCACCGCTGAGCCGCCGGCCTCGGCGCCGGCGTCGGCGGTGCCGTCGATGCGCTGGCACGAGCGGTCCGGATCACTCGCCGTGGATAGCGTCGCCGGGACGGAGGGGGTTCGATGTCCACGGCGACAACAGGTTCTGCGGCGTTCGGCGGTCGCATCGGTCGGACGTTGGCCGATAGCGAGCCGTGGTTCGAGGAGCCACCGCATCCGGGGGAGGCGGCGCCGAACGTCGTCGTCGTGCTGCTCGACGACACCGGCTTCGCCCAGCTGGGGTGCTACGGCTCGCCGATCGACACCCCGCACATCGACGCGCTGGCCGCCGGTGGCCTGCAGTTCACCAACTTCCACGTCACGCCGTTGTGCTCGCCCACCCGGGCGTCGCTGCTCACGGGCCGGTCGCAGCACGCCGTGGGGATGCGCACGGTGGCCAACTTCCGCACCGGGTTCCCCCACCAGCTCGGGCACATCTCCGCGCACGCAGCCACCGTGGCCGAGGTGCTGCGAGACGCACGGCTACGCGACGTTGTGCGCCGGCAAGTGGCACCTCGCCCCGATGGAGCAGTGCTCGGCGGCCGGTCCGTTCGACCACTGGCCACTGGGGCGCGGGTTCGACCGGTTCTACGGCTTCCTCGAGGGCGAGACCGACCAGTTCCATCCCGACCTGGTGTGCGACAACCATCCGATCGATCCGCCGGGTCTGCCCGAGGACGGCTACCACCTCAGCGAGGACCTCGTCGACCAACTGCTGCGGATGATCGCCGACAGCCGCGGCGTGCGCCCGGATCGCCCGTTCCTCGCCTACCTCCCGTTCGGTGCCACCCACGCGCCGCACCAGGCGCCGGCCGGGCACCTGCAGAAGTACCGCGGCGCCTTCGACGAAGGGTGGGACGTCGTGCGCCAGCAGATCCACGAGCGTCAACTGGCCCTCGGCGTGATCCCCGAGGGCACCGACCTGGCGCCGCGCAACGCCGGTGTCGACGCGTGGGATGCCCTGCCCGAGACGCAGCGGCGGCTGGCGTGTCGTCTGCAGGAGGCCTTCGCCGCGTTCCTCGACCACACCGACGTGCAGATCGGCCGTCTCGTCGACGGCCTGCGCCGGACTGGGCCAGTTGGACAACACCCTGCTGGTCCTGATGGCCGACAACGGTGCGTCCCAGGAGGGCGGCCCGTTCGGCGTGCTGCACGAGATGAAGTTCTTCAACGGCATCCTCGAGACGCCGGACCAGGCGATCGCCCGGCTCGACGACATCGGCGGCCCGCACAGCCACACCAACTATCCGTGGGGCTGGGCGCAGTGCGGCAACACGCCGTTCAAGTGGTACAAGCAGAACACCCACGAGGGCGGCGTGCACGTGCCGATGGTCGTCCACTGGCCGGCGGGGATCGCCGCAGCGCAACGCGGGACCAAGCGCGCCCAGTTCGTCAACGTCGCCGACGTCGCCCCGACGATCTACGGCCTGCTCGGCATCACGCCGCCGACGGTGTTCCGCGGCGTCGAGCAGCTCGCGGTGACCGGCCATTCGTTCGCCGCGTTGCTCGACGATCCCGCCGCGCCGGCGACGAACACCCTGCAGTACTTCGAGATGGCCGGGAGCCGGGCGATCGTCGCCGGGCGGTGGAAGGCGGTGTGCCGGCACGTCCAGGGTGCCGACTTCGACACCGAGCCGTGGGAGCTGTACGACCTCGACGTGGACGCTTCGGAGTGCCACGACCTGGCCGACGCCCAGCCCGGCCGCGTCGCCGACCTCGTCGCCCAGTGGTGGCAGGAGGCGCAGCGACACGGCGTGCTGCCACTGGACGACCGCGGCATCGAACTGTTCGGGGCGCGCTTCCGCGACCGCTCGCCACACCCGTCGGCGCGGCGCTACGTCTACCGCCCGCCGATGTCGCCGATCCCCGCCCAGGCGTCGGCGGCCATCGGCGGACGCAGCTTCGACCTCACCGCGCGCATCACCCGGGAGCCCGGTGAGGAGGGAGTCCTGTGGGCGACCGGCACGGAGAACTCGGGCATCTCGGTGTTCGTCCAGGACGATCGGCTGGTGGTCGACTACAACGTGTTCGACGACCACACCGTCGTCGCGAGCGATGTCACGGTGCCCACCGGCGACTCCGTGCTCGAGGTGCGGTTGCGCCGCGGCGCGGGCCGCAGCGGCACGGTCGAGCTGGTGGTCGACGACGTCGTCTGCGGCGGGGCCCAGCTGGCCTTGTTCATGCGGATGATCTCGTCGGTCGGCTCGAGCATCGGCGGCGACCACGGTTCGGCGGTCTCCCCGCGGTATGCGGCGCCGTTCGCCTTCGACGGCGTCCTGCACGAGGTGGTCATCGAGCTGATCTCGCCGCCGGCCCCGGACGCGGCCGACGCGGCAGGCGCGTGCCGAGATGGCCCGGCAATGACGCTCGCCATCACCCTGCTCGGCACCGGCAGCCCGCTGCCCAGCGCCGACTGTGCCGGCCCGTCCACGCTCATCTCCACCGGTCCGGCGGCGACCGACGAGCACCACCTCGTCGACGCCGGTCGCGGCGTGCTGATGCGCCTCGCGGCCGTCGGTCTCGGCGCACAGCACCTCACCTCGGTGCTCGTGACGCATCTGCACAGCGACCACATCACCGACCTCAACGACGTGATCACGAGCCGCTGGGTGATGTCGCTCGCGCCCGCGCCGTTGACCATCGTCGGACCGGTGGGCACCCGGTCGGTCGTCGACCACATCCTGGCCTCGCTCGCGCCCGACATCGGCTACCGCATCGCGCATCACGCCGACCTGTCGACGCCGCCGGCGGTCGACGTGGTCGAGGTCGTCGGCGGACGGGTCGACGTCCCCGGCAGGGTCGCCGTGACGGCCGCGCCGACCGATCACAGGCCCGTGGAACCGAGCGTCGGCTACCGGTTCGACCTCGACGGCGTCGCCGTCGTGGTGGCCGGCGACACGGTGCCGTGCGCCGGGCTGGACGAGCTGTGCGCCGGCGCGGGTGCACTCGTCCACACGGCCATCCGCAAGGACATCATCGCCACCGTGCCGGTGCAGCGGTTGCAGGACACGCTCGACTACCACTCGTCGCCGGAGGAGGCCGCGCAGACCGCCGCTCGCGCCGGGGTGGGCACGCTCGTCCTCACCCACTACGTCCCGCCGATCGCCCCCGGTGGCGGGGACGACTGGCGAGCATTGGTTGCCGCCCACTTCGACGGTCGCATCGAGCTCGGGCCCGACCTGCACCGCGTCGAGGTGGTCGCGGCCGCAACCGATCCCCGGGCGGTCATGCCGGAGTGAGGCCGGCTCGGTGGGCGTGCAGCGCGAGCTGGACGCGGTTGGTGCAGCCCACCTTGGCGAACAGGTGGGAGACGTGGGCCTTCACCGTGGCCTCGCTCATGAACAAGCCCTTGGCGATCTCGGCGTTCGACTGGCCTCCGGCCAGCGCGGCCAGCACCTCCACCTCGCGCGGCGAGAGGGCGTCGATCCGGCCGCTCGCAGGCTCGGCGAAGGGCGTCGCCGTCGCCGCCGAGTTCACCGCGCGCAGCGGTTGGGGTGGGGTCGACGCCTCGTAGACGCCCCACCGACCCGGGACCCCTTTGAGCTGCTGGTCGCCGAGGTGATCGAAGCGCAGCTCGGATCCGGCGACGAGGTCGACCACGTTGCGGCTGACGAGGACCCGTCCGCTGGCGGCGAGCGCGCACAGTCCGCTGGGCGACGTGCACGCTCAGCCCGAGCACGTCGCCCCCGCGCATCTCGACCTCGCCCGTGTGGACGCCGGCCCGCACCGTCATCGCGCGGCGGCCGGCCTCGTGGCTGATGGCCAGCGCGCACTGGACGGCGCGGGTGGTCCGTCGAACACGGCGATGAACCCGTCGCCCAGCGTCTTGATCTCCCGACCGTCGAAGTGCTCGATGTGTCGGCGGACCATGTCGTCGTGGAGGTCGAGCTCGATCCCCCAGCGACGATCGCCGACGGTGGCCACGCTGGCCGTCGAGTCGACGATGTCGGTGAACAGCAGCGTGGTCAGGACCCGCTGTCGCGACGGCTCGATCGGGCTCCCGCTGAACATCTCGCTCATCGCCGCCATGACACCGTCGAGCTCGGGTGAGAACAGCAGGTGGCAGTGGTCGTGCAGCTCGACGTAGCGCGCGTCGGCGATGTGCTCGGCGAGGAACCGCCCGTCGTCCACCTCGACGTGGTTGATGATCAAGGTCGGACAGGAGATGGCGCCAAGCGCGGCGCGCACGTCGCTGGTGCGCAGCACCAAGGAATGGGCGGCGTTGGTCGCCGGGCCGGCGCCGCGCCGGACCCATGTGGTGGCCCAGTCGACGAAGCCGGGGTGGCGTGCCGCGGTCGCGGCGAAGCGTCCACGCCGGTCGTTGAACCGGGCCGTCCCCCAGTCGGCGCGGGCACGTTCGACGATGGCGTCCTCCACGTCGCTGGTGACCCCCCAGGGGTAGTCGGGCGCCCAGCGGTACCGGGCGATCGCGTCGTACAGGCTGAGCGACGCGATCCGCTCCGGGTGGTCGGCGGCGAGCCGCAGGGCGATCAGGCCGGCCGAGGGGCCGGCCGAGAAGATCGACGTCCGCTCGCTGCCGACGGCATCGAGCACCGCCAGCGCGTCTGCCGTCCAGTCCAGGAGGTGGAGATCGGACCCGGCGCGACCGCGTCGGACAGCCCGACGCCGCGCCGATCGAAGAGGATGACCCGACCCCATGCGGTCAACCGCCTGATGAACGAGGCGGTGAACTCGTTGTCGTGCACCGCCTCGATCGGCATCACCTTCTCGCACACCACGAGGATGTCGACCGGTCCGGTGCTCAGCACCTGGTAGGCGACCTCGCCGTCGCCCGATCGCACGTACTGCGTCCGGCCCACGTCACCCACCGCGACCCATGTCCGGTCGAGGGCGCCGGGCGCTGATCCGCGCCCGTGCCGTTGGTCCGAACGGGCCACCTGTCCAGAGTGCATCGAACTCACTACGCCGCGAACGCCGTCGCGGTTCACCGCCCGCTACGACTTTCGTCTCGAACCGGGGGACCGACCAACGGACGATGCACCCCGTTGCCCACCTGGCGCACGGTGACGGTCCCACGTGCCGCTGTGGCCCGAGCGAGACAAGGAGCGTCGTCACATGTCCGATCGTCACGAGCCCGCAACCGACCGAGATCCGCACGGTCCCGACGGCGAGCATCACCCCAGTCCGATGCGCCGCCGCACCGTCCTCACCGCTGCCGTGGCCGGTACCGCGGCGATCGTCGCCGGACGATCCGATCGTGCGGCCGCGGCCTCCGGGAGCCCGGTGATCCTCGGCGCGGACAACACTGCCGACAACCAGACCATCATCCGCAACACCGCCCGGTTCCCCGTCTCCAGCAACCGGGGGATGTTCGTCACCTGCACCGAGATGCAGGCCGGTCGGGGCATCGAGGCGACCGGCTCGCACGCCGGCGTGTCGGCGATCGGCAGGAGCGACCAGAGCCAGTCCCCGAACGGGACCGCGGTCGGGCTCGAGGCGACGACGCTCGACGTCGACGGCTACGGCGCGTTCATCGATGCCGGCAACGGACGGGCGCCACTGCGCCTCGGGCCCGTCGACATCGACGGCCCACCGACGACGGGCAGCCACGACCTCGGCGAGATCTTGTTCGACCGCAACGGCCGGCTGTTCGCCTGCAGTGCCAGCGGGTTCCCCGGGACATGGGTGGAGCTCGGGGCGGCGGCGCCGTCCCCGGTGGCGGTGACGACGCTGAACTTGTTGCCGGCACCCGATCGCTTCGTCGACACCCGCACGGGATTCGGCGGCGTCCGTGGGCCGATCGCCGGCGCCACGACCACGAAGCTCTCGATGACCGGGCGTCCCGGCCAGGGTGGCGACCCGGCGTCGGTGATCCCCGACGACGCGGTCGCCCTCGCCGGCAACCTGACCGTCAGCGGCACGGCACGAGTCGCGCTCGGCAGCTCCGTCACCGTGTGGGCCGAGGGTCGTCAGCCGGCGACGCCGAACGTGTTCTTCGGTCCGGCGGGCCTCACCTGCCCCGTGGCGAACAGCTTCGTGGTCGCGCTGACCGACATCGGCGGTCACCGCGGTCTGCAGGTGTTCAACAGCGCCCCGTGCGACCTCAGCCTCGACGTCACCGGCTACTTCTCGGCCGCCTGAGACGGTGCCGCCGACACCAGCCGCGCCGGGGGCCGTCACCAACGACGCTGACGGCCCCCGGTCGGAAATGCCAACCGCCCACTCCCGAACCCCCAAAGGACCATCCATGAACGACTTCCCGTCCATCACCCACGTCGCCGTCACCGTGCGCGATCTCGACATCAGCGTGCCGTGGTACGCGCGGCTGTTCGGCGCCGAGCCCGTCCTCGACGAGGACACCGGACCGTTCCGCCACGTCGTGTGGAGTCTGGGCGACACCCTGCTCGGCCTCCACCAGTTCCCCGACGGCGACAACGTCGCGCCCTTCGACGAGCGTCGGCCCGGGCTCGACCACGTCGCGTTCGGCTGCGCCGACCGGGCCGGCCTGGAGAAGTGGGAGTCCCGGCTCGACGAGCTCGGCATCGCCCACGGCAACATCGTCGACGCGCCCTACGGCTCGGGCCTGACGTTCCGCGACCCGGACAACCTGCCGCTCGAGTTCTTCGCCCCGCCCGGCTGACGCGCCCCCGCCGCCACCGGCGGACCGTCGGTGGCGGCAATGGCCGGGTCCGTGTCGCGGACACTCACGGTCGCAGAGCGACGATCGACCGGCCCTCGCCGACGACGAGCGAGGTCCGCCCTCGAGGACAACCGAATCCGTCTCCGCGCATGAGTTGCGCGATCTGCGTCGGCGGATCGACAAGGCGTTTGTGGCGGCGATCACGATCGCGTCCATCACCGGGAGCTCCACTCGGAACGACGAGGATGAAGGGAGACGAGACCCGGCCCCCGGCCGGTGAGGGGCGGCGGATTGGCGACCGGTTCCGGGTCGGCGAGTTCCACGCCATTCAGTCCTGGACGACGTGGATCGGTGGCCGTGCGCTCGGGGCGTTGATCCGGTTGTGGAACGTGCACAGGAGTTGGGCGTTGTGCTGCTCCGTCCGTCCGCCGTGCTCCACGGGATGATGTGGTCGATGTCGCCGCGGTCGATCGGTTCGTCACATCCTGACGGATGCTGGCAGTGGCGGTCGCGAGCTTCGATCGTCCGGCGCAGGACCCCACTACAGGCTGGACGGCGCCGCTTCGGGCGGCGGCTCTTCGCTGCCGAGCTGCTCGTCGGCGCGCTGCCGCCAGTAGCCGATGACCTTGGCGCATTGGTCGAAGCGCAGCCCGTCGAACGCGGCGAGCAGTGCCGGCTCGTCGCGCACGATGAGCTCGTGGCGGCCGTCGCCACGCGCCTCGGCGAGGAGGCCTCCTGGTAGGCCGGTCTCGTCGCCGGTTCAGGCGAGGGCGCGCGCTTTGAGCTTGGCGTACTCGTCCTCGTCGATCGCGCCGGCGTCGAGCAGCTCCTTGGCGCGGGCGATCTGGTCGACGGGTGCCTGCAGGCGAGCGCCGGTGTCGTCGACCTCCTTGACCGCCCGTGAGGCCATCCCGCCACCGCGCACGGCGAGGTAGACGATGACGCTGATCAGCGGCAGGACGAGCAGGAACACGGCCCAGCCGGCCTTCGCCCAGCCACTGGTGCCGCGGTCGCGGAACAGGTCGACGATGACGCTGAACAGCATCATCAGGTACATCACCATGAAGAAGAACACGACGAGACCCCAGAGGATGTCGCCCAAGCTGATGTCCGCGATCATCGGCGGATCATCGCACGCCGGGACTACTCGTCGTCGGAAGCGCTCTCGAACGTGCTCTTGGCCACGCCGAAGATCGCCCGGACGGCGAAGCCGATGATCACCAGGTCGAGCAGCATCTGGATGCTCACCGCGATGCGCGCCGGGTCGGTCTTCGGGGTGATGTCACCGAAGCCGACGGTGGAGAACACGGTGATCGTGAGGTACAGCGACGACGTGTGATCGAGCGATTCGCTGAAGGACCCTGACTCGCCGTTGCCGATCGACAGGTACAGCGTGGCGAAGACGATGAGGAACAGGGGGATCACCATGCCCAGCGCCTGGACCGCCTGCACCTCGGGCATCACGGAACGGGCGACACGGCGCATCTGCCAGACGAACACCACGGCAACGAGGATCAGGCTGACGGTGAGCCGAGCCAGCTCGCGGACTCCGCCGAAGCCTCGACCGGGCAGCGCGAAGTAGACGACGCCGAGCAGGATCCAGGTCCCGATGGTGTACGTCGCGGCACGCAGGACCGCGAGGCGACGAGCGTGGTGATCGAGCTCGGACAGGCGCTTGGGCGCGCCGACCGGCGCCGGTGGCCGCCGGACCCCGCGGCCGCGGACGGGGCCTCGGGGATTCACTGCGGATCTCTCGTCGGCCATCGGATCGGCCGATCATACGACGTCCGTTTGCGCAGCCGAGCCCCGCCGAATGCGAGGATGACCGACGTGACCGATGACGCGCCGGCCGGCATCGGCGACGATCTCGACGACGTCGATGTGGGCTTCGACGAGCCGGGAGCACCCGCGACAGCGGCGCAACGGGAGCGTCGGCTCAAGCGCATCGTCCACTCGCGTTCGGTCGACTTCGGAACGGCCACGGTGCGGCGCTTCCTCGGCATCGACGGGTTCACCCACGCCGGCCTGCTGTCGATCGAGCTGTTCACCACCGTGATCCCGCTGATCATCATCGGGTTCAGCTACCGCAACGACTTCTCCACCGACGCCAACGTCGGCGACCGGTTCGTCGACCTGCTCGGGCTCTCCGGCCAGGAGGCCCAATCCGTCCACGACCTGTTCGGCTCGGCGGCCGGCATCCGTTCGACGTGGTCGGTCTTCGGCGTGGCCGGCTTCCTCGTCTGGGGCATCCCGATGGCGATCACGGTGGCGGCGATGTACGCCCGCGCCTGGCAACGCCCGGCGTTCTCGCTGTGGGGCAAGCTGTGGCGTGGCGGGGTGTGGTTCCTGATCTACCTCGCCAGCCAGTCGACGCGCAGCCGGGTGCTGGCTGCCGGCTACGACGGCTGGCAGCGCGCGGTGCTCGCCCTCGTCGCGGTCGTGTTCCTGTGGGTCTTCTGGTCGCTGACCCCGGTGCTGCTCGTGCGCGACGGCGCCCGCGACGTGCGGTCGCTGTTCGTCGCCGGCTTCGCCGGCCTGATGATCGACGGCGTCGTCATGACGGTGGCGGCGCGCATCGCCCTGCCGATCCTGTTGAGCGGGTGGACCGGCTTCGGGCCGATCGGTGTGGCGATGGTGCTGATGACCTGGTGCGGCATCATCGGCTACAGCTGGGTGGCCACCGCCTGCATCACGGCGACCTTGTGGGAGCGGGCGGCGCCGCTGCAGGTGGTGCTGGAGACGAACACGCGCGACGTCCAGCAGAAGGAACGCCGCTGGACGACGTGACGCTCAGGGCCTGAACGTCACGACGGCGGCAGGACGCCGCCGAGGCCCTGGATGATGCCCTTGCCGGCGGCCAGGTTGGGCGCGGTGATGCTGACGCCGTCGACGGTCTTCGCGACCGGATCGATCGTCAGGGTCGAGCCTGACGCGGAGACGAGATCGCCCGTCAGCTGCCCGGTGGTGAGCGTCTGCCCCCTGACGAGGTAGCCGAGCACGGCCTGCGGGTCACCTGACAGGCGCAGGACGTCGGCGTCGCTGAGCGCGTCGTTGGTGGGGGCGAACAGCGTCATCGGGGCGTCTTGCGACAGCTCGGCGTCCATCCCCGTCGCCGTGACCACGCCGGCGAAGTCGCTGAACTGCGGGGTCTTGCTGAGGACCGACATCACCGTGACCGGCGCGATCGTCGTGGACGTCGTCGTCGTCGACGAGGTCGTGGTCGTGGCCTTCTCGGTCGTCGTCGTGGCCTTCTCGGTCGGCGGCGGTGTCGTCGGCGTCGTCGGTGCCGGCGTCGGCGGCGGGGTGGTGGGGGCCGGTGTGGTGGTCGGCTTCACCGTGGTGGTCGGTGCCTCCGTGGAAGGCGGCGTCGTGGTGGTCGGGACGGAGGCGACGCCCTTGGTGAAGATCGCTTGCATCGTGGCCACGTCGAGCACGCCGGTCTCGGGCGCACCGACGGCTCGCTGCAGTGCCTTGACCGCGTCGACGACCTCCTGGGTGTAGCGGCCGTCGATCGGGCCGGTGTAGAAGCCGAGGGCGGTGAGCTCGGTCTGCAGGGTCATCGTCGAGGTGCTCAGCTTGCCGACGCCGGTGCCGACGCGGCTGTCCAGTGCGGTGACGGTGGCGTCGTCGAGCTCGCCCGTCGGCGGCAGACCGACCGACGTCTGGAACGCGGCGACGGCGGCCTTGACGTCGTCGTCGTAGACCCCGTCGATCGGGCCGCTGTAGAAGCCGAGGACCGTCAGTTGCTGCTGGACCGTGGTGGTCAGCACCGCCGAGGCCACCGACGCCTCGTACGCGTCGATCAATGCGTTCTTCGTCAGGTTGACGTCCTCGGTGACGACCTCGGTGAGACGACCGCTGGAGACCCTCGCCAGCGTGAACCGGCCCGACGACGGGTTGCCCTGCGCGTCGAAGGCGATCGATCCGCTCGGGCCGTCGTAGTCGATGTCCTCCCCGGCCTTCATCTTCGACAGGCAGTCGGCGAACGTCGTGCACTTCACCCCGCCGGCGGTGATCGTCGCCATGGCGGCAGCGATGGCCGTCGGATCATTCGATCCGGCTGCGGCCGCGGCCAGCGCGAGGGTGGTCGCGCAGTCGTAGGCCTGGCTGAGGTACAGGATCGGCAGCGACGCATCGGCGGTGATCATCCGGTCGAGCAGATCGCGCCCTCCGGTGGTGGCGAGGACCGAGACACCGTCGGCCCGGGTGGGGTCGTCGGGGAACGCGCGCGCCGCGAGCCTCGGGTCGAACATGCCGTCGAGCCCGAGCATCGTGTTCGGCTTGATGCCGGCGTTGATCAGACTGGTCAGCAGGGGAACGCCCTCGGCGAGGGTGACCATGATGACCAGCGACGGGTTGGTCGCCACGACACGCTGCGGCAGATCGCCGAACGTGGTGGCCGCGGCCGGGTAGGTGAGCAGCGTTGCCGGACGGCCGATCGCGGTCAACGAGTTCGCCAGGCCGGCACCGAAGGCGTCGCCGTAGTCGTCGTCGCGGGCGACGATGGTGACGCTCTGCTCCGGCGTGAGGCGGTTGTTGATCTCGGTGACGAGACGGCTCATCAGGTACTGGTCGGGCATCGCGGTGCGGAAGAACAGGCCGCCGGACGGCAGGGACGTGAGGCCGGGCTCGGTGGCCGAGGCCGAGCAGGCCACGAGCTTCGCGCCCGCGAGACCGGGCATGACGTTGATCGCGTCGCCGCTCGACACGGGGCCGATGAACCCGTTGACGCCGGCGGCGGTGAGCGCCGGCAGCGCCGTGGATGCGGCAGCACCGAGTTGCTGGTCGACCTGGGCGACGGTGACCTTGGCCCCGCCGATGCCTCCGCCGGCGTTGATGTCGTCGACCGCGGCCTGGACCCCGCGCTGCTGCGCCGTGCCGGCGTCGGAGAGCAGGCCGGGCGGCGGCGTGAGCAGCCCCAACGTCAACGCGACGGGACGGACGTCGGTGGTCGAGGTGGCCGCGGCCGTGGTTGCCGGCGTGGACACGACCGTGGTCGACGCCTTGTCGTCGCTGGAGCACGCGGCGACGGCAACGAGGCTGATGACACAGAGCGTGGCGGCTGCCAGCGCTCGGGGACGGCGGCGGGGCCGGCGAAGTCGCATGGGGCGCAGGCTAACCCGCACGGGTATCGGGCACCGGGCCACGCGGCCGACCCTCCGTGGCGGTGTCGCGGCCGTCCGTGGG
This sequence comes from uncultured Acidimicrobiales bacterium, assembly GCA_963794805.1. GTDB lineage: Bacteria > Actinomycetota > Acidimicrobiia > Acidimicrobiales > Ilumatobacteraceae > JAODBQ01. Next base: position 360,619 of record CAWCFL010000016.1, on the reverse strand, counting down.
GGTCTGAAACATTCGGGATGGGGTAAGACTGCCGCCGTGCCTACGGCGGTGAACATGGTCGATACGGTGTGCTCTCGATGACGGCGGTCAATGAGTGTGCGAACCGGCTCGCGGCGCGCGTCCGCGACGTGCTGCGGCCCTTGGGTGTCGAACGGGGGCAGCGGCGCGAGCCGTTCGCCTACTTCGGTTCGTTCGGGGACGATTTCTTCTCCGACGAGTAGCCGGAGCGCCCTTCGGGTGGGTCGGCCAATTACCGTGCCGCCATGCTGGAGCCCGCATGCCTCGTCGGGTCGTGGCGTCGCTGATCGCCGAGCAGCCGACTGCGGTCGCCGATGAGATCGCCGGGGCGGTGCTCGGTGGCGTCGTCGGCACGGCGTTCGCCGTCGGGGTCACCGAGACGATCAAGTCGATGCTCTCCGTGGTCTCGCGCCAGGAGGACTGGATCCTGCTCGCCGCGCCGGCCGTGGGCATCGCGCTCGCGGTCGTCGTCCTCCACGTCGTCGCCGGAGGCCGCGCCGTGCAGACCCTCGATCATCCGCAGGGGTGGGAGGCGAACCCGGACCTCGACCGGGTGCACCGCTTCGCCGCCTGGCTGCGGTTCCCATCCGAAGCCATCAGGGCGGACCTGACGGCCGACGTCGTGCGCACCGCCGGCGAGGAGGAGCGCTTCCCGTGGCGGTTGGCGCCGATCCGCGCCGTCGCGATCATCGCCACGGTCGGGCTCGGCGCGCCGATGGGCACGGAGTCGCCGGCGGCGCACCTCGGGGTGGCCAGCCGGCGCGGCGGTGACCGATCACGGCCGCTGGCGGCGGATGAGCCGGCCCGCCGCGGTTGCCGGCGGTGCCGCGGGGATCGCCGCGCTCATCGGGCTGCCGCTCGTCGGCGTGGTGTTCATGATGGAGCTCGGCCGGCGACGCGATGTGCCGGTGACGCTGCGCCGCGCGGGTGCGGCGTGCATCGGCGCGCTCGTCGGTTGGGGCGTCAACGTCCGGTTCGATCTGGATCTGATCCGCCTCGTCGTCCCCCAGGTCAGCCCCGGTGACCTGCGCCGGGCGCTGGTCACCGCGGCGCTCGTCGGCGCGCTGTCGGGGGCGACGTGCTCGGTCACCGGCGTCTTCATCGGCCGCGCTCGCGGGTGGCGGGCCGGGTCGGGCGTCAAGCTCGTCGCCGGCGGCGTGGTCGTCGTCGGATCCGCGGCGGTGATCATGGCCGTCGCCAGCCCCTCGGCGGCGATCGGCCCCGGGGCGGGCGCGGTGAGTTGGGCGAGCACGACCACCGCCGGGTCGTGGACGCTGTTCCTGGTCGCCGTCCTGCGCGCCGCGGCAACGGTCGGTGCGGTCGCGGCCGGTGGCTGCGGCGGCGTGTTCGTCCCGTTCCTGGCCATCGGCGACCTCACCGGACGGGTGGTCGCCCCGCTCGTCGGCGCCCCGGCGGAGCTCACCGCTGCGGCGGGCGCGGCTGGCGGGATCGCCGGTGGCTACCGCCTGCCGTGGACGGCGATGGCGATGGTGGTCACGCTCGGCGGACCGGCCGCGGCGCGGGCGACGTGCGTCGGCACCGTCCTCGTCGCGGCGCTCTCCGGCGTCGGTGCTGCCGCGGCGCTCGACGTCCTGCGGCGCCAACGGCGGGTACGCGCCAAGATGGGTGGATGACTGCGACGCTGCACCTCGCCGTGGCGCTGGACGGCGCCGGATGGCACCCGGCTGCGTGGCGCCACCCCTCGGCGCGTCCACGAGAGCTGTTCACCGCCGCGCTACTGGGCGGACCTGGCACGCACCGCCGAGCGCGGCTGCCTCGACCTGCTGACGATCGAGGACGCCTTCGCCCTGCAGTCGTCGCGCTACAGCCGCGCTCGACGAGCGCACCGACCAGGTCCGCGGCCGGCTCGACGCCGCGCTGATCGCCTCGCTGCTCGCGCCGCTGACGACGAGCATCGGTCTCGTGCCGACGGTCGGCACCACGCACACCGAGCCGTTCCACGTCGCCTCGTCGATCGCCACGCTGGACTTCGCCAGCCGCGGTCGTGCCGGGTGGCGCGCCCAGATCTCGGTGAAGGCGACGGAGGCGGCACTCGTCGGCCGGCGGGCGTTCCCCGACGTGCATCCGCGACACGTCAGCGACGAGGCCCGCGCCGCGTTCGTCGGCGACATCTTCGAGGAGGCGGCCGACGCGGTCGAGGTCGTCCGTCGCCTGTGGGACAGCTGGGAGGACGACGCCGAGATCCGCGACGTCGCCACCGGCCGGTTCATCGACCGCGACAAGCTGCACTACATCGACTTCGAGGGGCGCTCGTTCAGCGTCAAGGGTCCGTCGATCGTGCCGCGGCCGCCGCAGGGCCAGCCGCTCGTCGTCGCCCTGGCGCACTCGACGGTGCCGTTCGAGTTCGCCGCCCGGTCCGCCGACGTGGTCATGGTCACCCCGGCCGACGCGGACGACGTGGACCGCTGGGTCGGCGACGTGCGCGCCGCAGAGGCGCGTGTCGGCCGCACGGGCGAGCCGTTGCGCGTGCTCGCCGACCTCGAGGTGCACCTCGAGGCCGACGCGTCGGCCGCGGCGCAGCGCAAGGCGCAGCTCGACGACCTCGACGGGCGGCCGCAGCGCAGCGACGCGCCGATCGTCACCACCTCGCCCGGCGAGCTCGCCGACCTCCTGCTCGACTGGCAGGCCCACGGGCTCGACGGCTTCCGCCTCCGACCGGCGGTGCAGCCGTACGACCTCGACCAGATCGTCGACGGCCTCGTCCCCGAGCTGCAACGGCGCGGCGCGTTCCGCAGGACGTACGACGACGGCCTGTTGCGCCGGCGCTTCGGCCTCGGCCGTCCGGCGAGCCGGTACGCCACGACAGGAGCGATGTGATGGCGGCCGACGGGCGTCCCAAGCAGATGGTCCTCGCCGCGTACTTCCCCGGCGTGAACAACACCACGGTGTGGGCGGACCCGCGATCCAAGAGCCAGATCGAGGTCGAGTCGTTCATCCACCTGGCGCAGACCGCCGAGCGCGGCAAGCTCGACTTCTTCTTCCTCGCCGAAGGGCTGCGGTTGCGCGAGCAGGGCGGCCGGATCCACGACCTCGACACCGTCGGCCGGCCGGACACCATGACGATCCTCACCGCCCTCGCCGGGGTGACCACCCACCTCGGGCTGGCCGGCACGCTCAACGCCACCTATCACGAGCCCTACGAGATGGCTCGCCAGCTGGCCACGCTCGACCACCTCTCCGGCGGCCGGGCAGCGTGGAACGTGGTCACGTCGTCCGACGCGTTCACCGGGGAGAACTTCCGCCGCGGCGGCTTCCTCGACTACGAGGACCGCTACCTGCACGCCGAGGAGTTCATCGAGGTGTGCCGGCTGCTGTGGGACTCGTGGGAGCCCGACGAGCTCGTCGCCGACCCGGGTGCCGGGGAGTTCGTCCGTCACGGCGGCCCCGGGGCGTTCGCCCACCACGGCCCGCAGTTCGACATCCACGGCCACTTCAACGTGCCGCGCAGCCCGCAGGGCCATCCGGTCATCCTGCAGGCCGGCGACAGCGACGGTGGCCGCGAGCTGGCGGCGCGCACCGCGGATGCGATCTTCACGCGGCATGGCACCTTGGCCGCCGGGCAGGCGTTCGTCGCCGACGCCAAGGGTCGTCTGGCCAAGTACGGGCGCGAGCCGGACGAGCTGAAGATCCTCCCGGCCGTGTCGATCGCCCTCGGCGACACGCCCGACGAGGCGGCCGAGTACGCCCGCTACATCCGCCGCCAGCAGGTCAGCCCGCAGACGGCCATCCTGCTGATGGAGCAGGTGTGGAACCGCGACCTGTCGGCCTACGACCCCGACGGCCCGCTGCCGGCGATCGATCCGGACCTCTCGGCGCCGGCGATCATCCAGGGCCGCGCCCGGATGCACGACGACCGCATGGCCACGGCCGCGAAGTGGCGGTCGATCGCCGAGGCCAAGGGCTTGAGCATCCGCGACCTGATCATCGAGACGTCGGGACGGATCAGCTTCGTCGGCACGGCCGCGCAGGTGGCCGAGGCGATGGACGACTTCGTCCAGGGCGACGCGTCGGACGGGTTCGTCCTGGCCCCGTACCTCACGCCGACCGGGCTCGACGATTTCGTCGACCAGGTCGTCCCACTCCTGCAGGAGCGCGGTGTGCTGCGCACGGAGTACACCGGCGCCACCCTGCGCGAGAACATCGGGCTGCCGCCGGCCGGGCGGATCGCCGCTCAGCGCGCCGCGGCGCAGGCGGCCAGCTCGCCCAGCAGCTCTCGGGCCACCGCGTCGTTCTGACGGAACGCCGGCGCGTTCGTCCGTGGCCGGGAGAACGCGCCCGCCGCCGGACGGTTGGTGAAGCTGCCGACCGCGTGTCGGCGGGGGTGCACGCGGCCGTCGGCCGCCTCCAGGAGGTTGCCCTTGGCGACGCGCACCTTGCCGGTGTTCGCGCACCACTCACCCTCGGTGAGCACCTCCTCGCTCGCCTCGCCGCGGTCGCGCAACCGCTGCAGGAGCACGTCCGCCGTGCGGCTCAGCGTGGGCGAGGCGACCACCGCGTGCACGAGGGCCCGTGCGCTGACCGGCTCCGGGTGGCTCGTGCTGGTGGCCACGAAGCGGCTCGCGTCGGCGTCGCCGTGCACGGTGGTGCCGGCGCCGATGTAGCGCACCAGCCCGACCCGCTCCAGCGCGAGCAGCTGGCGCAGCCTGGCCGGCGGCGGACCGCTGGCGTAGTACATGAAGAAGCTGAACCACCAGCCGTTGACGTCCTCGACGCGTGAGCGGTCGGTGAGCACGCCGCTCACGGCCAGCCGGCCGATCACCCCGAACGTGCGCAGCAGGGCGTTGAACGCGCCGAGGTCGGCGCTGTAGGTCGGGTCGGTGCGCCGGGTCACGTCGGCGGCGACGTGGTCGTGCACGTGGCGCTCGAGCGCGGCGCGCGTCGGGAACTGCAGACCGGCGAGCGGACGGTTGATCCGCTCCAGGTCGAACACGTCCTCGTCGTGGCGCAGCGCGTCGTGGACCACGGCGGCGACCTCGATGTCGGTCGAGGCGGCGGCGAACCGCTCGGCGAAGTCGTCCCAGGTCGTGCGCACCCGCTCCGGGTGGGCGTGGAACAGCTCGTGGTACGCCGACCAGCCGACCTCCTTGAGCACCACCGGCAGCAGGTCGCGACCGAACGTCAGCCGCCCGCGCGGCGACGAGGCCGTCGACCGCATCCTGCGTGAGGAACCGCGGCATCGGCGCCGGCGCAGCCTGCAACCGGTAGTCGATCTTCGAGCGGTACGGCACGCCGCGACGCGAGCCGACGTGCAGCACCGGCTCGGCGCCGCTCGGTTCGTAGCGCATCTCCCCGCGGCCGTCGTCGACGAAGCGCCCGCCGCGGCCCTCGGTCAGCAACACGACGAGGTCGGTGAACGCCTGACCGAAGCCGAGGGCGATGACGTCCTCACCGGGGCGCAGCGCCGACAGGTCGAGCTCCGCCGTGTGACCGGCGGGAACGAACGTCAACCCGCGGTCGGCGGCGATCGCCGCGAACGCGTCGCCCGCCGGGTCCGGCTCGGCGTCGAGGTGGCCGAGCGCGAGGACGACGACATCGGCGACGAGCGTCGCCCCGGTGTCGAGGGTGACGCGCTGACGACCGTCGTCGAGATCGACCACGTCGACGGCTCGCGCCGGGTGGACCACCAGCTCGACAGTGGCCGGGAGTGCGGCGACCACGCAACGGTGGAACCACTCGAGGTACACCGACTGCACCCGCCGGGTGGGGAACGTCGTCCCGGTGAGCGCGCGGATCTCGGCGACCAACGCCGGGTCGGCCAACTCCGCGAGGGTCGCGTCGTCCACCGACCTGGCCCAGTCGTACAACGACGGACCCGGCCGGATCGGGCCGTCGGCGGTCACCGAGTCGTCGGTGAACATCGTGACGTCCTCGGCCAGCGAGTTCATCCACAGCCCGGCGTGGTTGTCGACCCGCCACACCCGCCCCGTGCCGGCGCGGTGCGGGTCGACCAGGTGGATGCGCAACGGAGCGTCGCCGATGAGCTCAGGGACGTTCGCCGCGAGGCGTTCGAGCAGCGACGAGGCCGTCGGCCCGGCGCCGACGATCACCAGCTCCAGCGGCGCCGGTGCGCCGTCCTCCGCGTGTGCCAAGGCCGCGCTACGCCGCGGCCCGGTCGCGCTTGGCGACCTCCTCGCGCACGATCGGGATCACGTGACGGCCGAAGTCCACCGCGTCGTCGAGCATGTCGTAGCCCCGGGCGGAGAGGATGTCGACGCCGAGGTCGACGTAGTCGAGCAGCGCGGCAGCCACCGTCTCCGGGGTGCCGACCAGCGCGTTGGAGTTGCCCGCCCCGCCGGTGACGGCGGCGGTGCCGGTGAACAGCGCCCGGTCGAAGCGCTCGCCCTGGGCGGCGATCGACAGCAGCCGCTGGGATCCGGTGTTCTCCGGGTTGGCGTTGTACCGCCGGGCCAGCGCGCTGCCGGAGACGCCGCGCCGCGCGGCGATGGTCTCGACGATCGTGTGCGCCTTGTCCCACGCGGCCTCCTCGGTGGCTCCGAGGATCGGACGGAACGCCACCTGGATGCGCGGCGGCTCGGAGCGACCGGCCGCCTTGGCCCGCTGCTTGATCGTCTCGATCTGCGCGGCGGTCTCCGCCAGCGGCTCGCCCCACAGGCAGTAGATGTCCGCCTCGGCCGCACCGACGTCGTACGCCGCGTCGGACGATCCGCCGAAGGAGATCTCCGGGCGCGGCTGGCGCACCGGGAACACGTCGCTGACGAAGTCGTCGAAGTCGTAGTGCTCGCCGTGGTGGTCGAACGGCTCGTGGCTGGTCCACGCCTGCTTGAGGATCTGGATGTACTCGAGCGTGCGCGAGTAGCGCTGGTCGTGGGTGAGCGTGTCGCCCTCGCGGCGCTGCTCGTGGTCGTTGCCGCCGGTGATCACGTGCAGCGTCAGTCGGCCGTTGCTGATCTGGTCGAGCGTGGCCACGGTCTTCGCCGCGAACGTCGGGATCGACAGGTTCGGCCGGTGGGCGAGCAGCAGCTGCAGCTGGTCGGTGTGGCAGGCGATGTACGCCGCGGCCTGCCCGGGGTCCGGGCTGCCCGACGAGTACGCCGTGAGCACGCGGTCCCAGCCGGTCTCCTCGTGGGCGCGCGCCAGGCGCACGGTGAAGTCGGCGTCGAAGCTGGCGCCACGTCGCGGCCGGGTCTCCGACCCGTCGTTCGTTGCGCCCATCCCCAGGAACTCGACCGGCATCTCGACACCTCCGAAAGCAGAGCAGCTTGGTCAACTTTCTAGCAGCCGCGGCCGCGATCGCGTCGCGGCCCGGTGGTAGAACGCCACACCGTGGACGGGCGCCGTGCCTGGGTGGCGTCGTTGGCCGTGGCGTCCGGGCTGGCCGTCGCCCTGCGCGCCCCGATGCTGACGCAGCCGATGACGGCCGACGAGGGCGGCTACGCCGGCGTGGCCCGCGGGTGGGCGCACGGGGCGACCCTGTACCGCGACGTCTGGGTCGATCGGCCGCAGGGGTTGCTCGTCCTCTACCGGTTCACGGACTGGCTCGACGGCGGGCACGCGATCGGGATCCGCGTGCTGGCGATGGTGTTCGGCGTGGTCCTCGTCCTGGCCACCGCGTGGGCGGTGCGCGACCTGGCCGGCGCCGCCGCGGGCGGCACTGCGGCGATCGTGTGCGCCACGCTCACGGGCGTCCCGGTGCTCGAGGGCTTCGCAGCGAACGGCGAGCTGCTCGCCGGCACGTTCGCCGCGCTCGCCGTGGCGCTGGCGGCACGAGCAATGCGCGCCGGCCAGTGGTGGCGGTGGCTGGCGGTCGGCGTCGCCGGCGGCGTGGCCGTCTCGCTCAAGCAGTCAGGCTTCGACGGGCTGTTCGCCGTGTGCACGTGGCTGGTGGTCGTGGTCGCCGTCGGACCGGCACGCCGGCGGGCCGCCGCTCGTCTCGGATGGGTCGTCGGCGGTGCGCTGATCCCGTTCGTCCTGATGGCCGTCCACGCGGCGATCATCGGCTGGGACCGGTGGGTCCAGGCGGTCGGCGGCTACCGGCTGCGCGTCCAGAGCGCGGTGTCGGCGGCGGTCTGGCAGAACCTGGTCGACACGGCGAGGGTCGCCGGCCCGGTGCTCGGCCTCGCCGGCGCCGCCGCGCTCGCCGGCATCGTCGTCGCGCCGCGGATGGTGCGCGAGCACGCGCCGCCGTCGGCACCGCGCGCGTGGATCGTGCTCGTCGCCTGGCTCGTCGGCGCCGTGCTGGCGTTCCTCGCCGGTGGCGGGTTCTGGCGGCACTACTGGGTGCAGCTCGGCGCCCCGGTGAGCGCCTTGGCGGGCATCGCCGTGGCTGGGCTCGCGGCGCGCTGGCGCAGCGTCGCCGTCGCCCTGCTCGTCGTGCCGGCGCTCGTCGCCACGGTCTGGGTGCTCGCTGGGCCGCAGGACCAGTGGATCCTGCGGGCCACCGACGACTGGCGCTCGCCGCGCGACGCACGGGTCGCCGCGTGGCTGCGGGCCAACGACGCCGGTGGGCACGACGTGTACGTCCTGTGCGCCTCGGCCGGCCTCTACGGTGACAGCGACATCGTGCCGGGCTACCCGTACCTGTGGATGGTCGAGGTGCACGACGCCCCGGGAGCGCGGGCCCGGCTGGTCGCCTACCTCACCGACCCGGGGCGTGCGCCGCGGTTCATCGCCGCGTTCCAGACGGCGCAGGAGTGCGACGACAGCGGGGCGGTGCAGCGGTTGCTGGACACGACGTACCAGCGCGTGGCCACGGTCGACTTCGTCGACATCTACGAACGGCGCTGACGCCGCTGATCAGGCCCAGGCGACCGGTTCGCTGGCGACCACCCGGGCCGTGCGCAGCGCTTCGACCTCGTCGGGCGAACGGCCCAGACCGGTGAGGATCTCGGTGGTCTGCTCGCCGGCGAGCACGCCGGGGCCCGGTGCGGGCGGGCCGCCGTCGACGAGCACGATCGGTCCCCAGCGGCGGTGCGTGCCGAAGCGCAGGTGCGTGCAGTCCGGCGTGAAGCCGTTGGCCAGGACCTGCTCGTCATGGGCGAAGAAGACGCCCGGGCTCGCCGCGTCGGCCTGCACACCGGCGACGCCCGCGGCGACGAACCGCCGCTCCCACTCGGCGGCGTCGGCCGTTCCCAGGCGGCCGCCGATGATCGCTGCCAGTTCGCCGTCGTGGTCGGCGCGCGCCGCGTCGTCGGCGAAGCGCGCGTCGCCGACGATGTCCACACCGAGCACCTCGGCGGCGCGTCGCCACTCGTCGTCGGTGGTGGCTGCCAGGAACAACCACCCGGCGGCGGTGCGATAGAGGCGGTAGCCGGCGGCGAGGCCGAACAGCCCGGGGTCGGGCGTCGGACGAGCCGGCTTGCCGGCGTAGTCGAGCGCGTCGTCGGCGTTGGCGTAGAGGTTCGCCGCGAGCATGTTGACGTAGACGGACTGGCCGACGCCGAAGCGCTCGCGGGCCACGAGTGCCAGCAGCGTGGCCGCCCCGCCGACGACACCGGTGTTCGGGTCCGGGTTGGACTCGTTGGCCCGCATCAGCTGACGGGAGATCTCGCGCACGTCCGCCAGCGTGTCGCACGGCGCGTCGAGCGCAGGACCGGCCTGGTAGCTCGCGCCGCCCGCCGCAGCGCCGGCGCACGGGTGCGTGGCCGGACGCCCGGCGCTCGGGCTGTGCCGGCCGTAACCGGTGACCGACACCCAGATCAGCCGGGGGTCGGCGGCACGCATCTCGTCCTCGCCGAGACCGAGCCGATCAGCCACGCCGGGTCGCCAGTTGTGCAGCACGATGTCGGCTTCGGCGATGAGGTCGCGGGCGATCTGCCGGCCGTCGGCCTGCTTCAGGTCGACGCAGATCGACGACTTGCCTGCGGTGGTCTTGGCGACCGGCGTCCCGCCGGCGATGAGGTGCCGGTACGGATCGCCGTCGATCGGCTCGATCTTGATGACGCGCGCGCCGAGGTCGGCGAGCATCAACGTGGCCGTCGGGCCGGCGATGATCGTCGCCATCTCGACCACCGTGATGCCGTCGAGGGGCCGCCCCACCGGGGGCGGTGTGCTCCCGACGGCGACCGGCAGGGGATCGGCGCGTGGGTCCGCCCACTCGGCGACCACCGCGTCGGTGTGCTCGCCGGGCTGCGGCGCGGGCGTGCCGATCGCCGCCGGGTGCTCGGTGAGCTCGGCGAGCGGGCCGATCGTGCGCACCTCACCGACCACCGGGTCGCGATAGGTGACCACGTCGCCGGCGGCGACGATGTCGGGGTGGTCCAGCCCGTCCCTCGTGCTCAGGTACACCTCCGCGGCGACGTTGCCGTTGGTGCGGAACACGTCCATCCACTCGTCCGCCGTCCGCTCCAGCAGGCGCAGCAGGATGGCGTCGCGCGCCACCTCCACGGCCTCCGGCGTCCACGTGGCCGGCGGTCCCATGAAGCGCTCGTCGAGCAGCAGGTCCCCGAGCACGTCGGTGGCGTCGAGGAACGCGTACAGCAGGTGCTCGAGCAGGTTGCCGAGCTGGATCCAGCGACCGTCCTTGGCGCGCACCGGGTGGTAGTTGAGCGTGGGCATGTCGCCCCCGGCCGCCAGGATGTTCGGTGCTTCCAACCCGCTGCGCTCGGACATCTCCACGAGCAGCAGCTCCACGAGGTCGAACGGCAGCAGGCCCTGCAGCAGGCTGGTGGTCACGACCTGCGCGCCGGCACCGCGGCTGCGGGCGACGAGCGCGGCGAGGATGCCCTGCACCGCGCCGTGCGCGGCGACGTGGCTGGCGACCGGCACGGCGGCGAACACCGGTCCGCCGCGACGCAGCTGGCGCTGGAACGCGACCATCCGCCCGCTGCGCGCGGTGACGGCCGCGTCGTAGCCGGGCACGCCGGCGAGTGGGCCGGCCGGCCCCCAGCCGGTGATCGAGCAGTGGACGAGCTTCGGGTTCAGCGCGCTGGCCGCCGCCGGCCCGACCTCCCAGCGGTCGGCGCGGTCGGGCGGCCCGGAGACGACGAGGACGTCGGCGTGGCGCACGAGATCGTGGAGCACCTCGCGACCCGGTTCGCGGCGCAGGTCGGCGGTGACGCTGCGCTTGCCGCGCAGCCAGAGGGGCGCGGCGCCCAGGGCGCGGAAGCGGTCACCGCCTGGTGGTTCGACCTTGACGACATCGGCACCGAAGTCCGCCAGCACCATCGTCGCCATCCCACCGACGGGTCCTGACGTGACGTCGACGACCCGGATCCCCTGCAGCACCTGCCCCACCACGACGACCGTACCTCCATGACGGCGACGGGGCCGAAGGGCGGACCTCGTCAGGCGACGACGCCGCCGTCGACGGGGACGTGGGCGCCGGTCATGTACGACGACTCGTCGCTCGCCAGGAACAGGGCGACGTTGGCGATCTCGTCGGGCGTGCCCATCCGCCGCAGCGGCGTGGACTTGACGACCTGGTCGGCCTTGCTCGCCCGCCCGAGCATGGGCGTGTCGATGACCCCGGGGTGGATCGAGTTCACCCGGATGCCGGAGCGCGCCAGCTCGATCGCGGCGGACGCGGTCATCCCGGTCACCGCGTACTTCGTCGCCGCGTAGGCGATCATGTACTTCGTCGCCCGGAGGCCGGCGCCGGAGGAGATGTTGACGATCGACCCGCCCCCGCGTGCGGTCATCGGGGCGATCGCCGAGCGGATGCCGAGGAACACGCCGGTCTGGTTGACGCCGATGACCTGGTTCCAGTCGGCGAGCGTGTGGTTCTCCAGGCGGGCGGTGAAGCCGATCCCGGCGTTGTTCACCAGCACGTCGAGGCCACCGAAGCGTTCCGTCGTGAGCGCGATCGCCGCCGCCCACTCCTCCTCGCTGGACACGTCGAGCCGGGTGAACACCGCCCGCTCGCCGATCTCCGCGGCGACGGCCTCGCCCTTGTCGAGCCGCACATCGCCGATCACGACGTTGGCGCCCTCGGCGGCGAACCTGCGGGCCTCGGCCGCGCCCTGTCCGCGCGAGCCGCCGGTGATCAGTGCCACCTTGCCGTCCAACCGTCCCATGCCGACCCCCGATCGTGCTGTCCGTCGGATCCTGGCAGGGCGTGCCGCGACGATCTCAGCCGGAGGCGCCCCCGGTGAAGTTCCACGACGCCAGGTGCACCGCTGGGCAGGTCCAGCGTGGCGCCGTGGCCGTGTAGGTGTCGCCGGGGATCGGGGTCGCGCTCGTCCCGACGGCGACGACGTTGCCGGGCATGAGCGCCTGGGCATACGACTGGGTGAAGCGGAAGTTGCGCACCGGCGTGGTGATCGCGCCGTCCTCGACGAGCCACACGCCGTTGCGCGTGAGCCCGGTGATGGCCAGCGTGCGCGGATCGAGCATCCGGGTGTACCAGAAGTCGGAGACGAGGATGCCCCGCTCCACGCCGGCGAGGAGGGCGGCGACGGCGCCGTCGGCCGCCGGCCCGTCCACCTCGGCGGGCGCGCCGTGGTCGGCCCCCGCGGGCAGCAGCCCGGCATGGCGGGCCACCGGCCCCCAGGAGAACGTGCCCTCGAACGCGTGGCCGGTGGACGACGCACCGGCCTCGGCCGCCGACCGCCGGTCGTGGGTGACGGCGACGGTGGTGCCGGCGTCGACGAGCATCACCCGCCCGCGTCGTGTCCCCTCGCCGTCGTAGCCGAAGCCGTCGGCGACCGGGTCGTCGACCAGCGTGATCGCCGGGTCGAACTGGGCCTCGCCGAGGCGGACGAACGAGCGCCGCTCGTTCACCGCCTTGCCGTTGAACCCCGCAGCGGCGAGCGTCTCGACGATGTCGACCACCGCGGTCGGCTCGAGCACCACGGCGTAACGGCCCGGCGGCAGCTCGATCGGCTCGCTCCAGGCCCGCGCCTTGGCGGCGGCACGTGCCCCGAGTGCGTGACCGTCGAGGTCGACCAGACGGCTCGGCGCGTGGCGGGCGACCCCGTCCGCCCCGTGGTCACGGGCGATGCCCGAGACGCCGCACTCGGCCGCCTCGCCGGTGAGCGCCTGACCGGCCGAGTTGGCGAAGCTGCCCGTCCAGTGGTTCGTGCGGCAGAAGCCGGCCACCTCGAGCCCGCCGGCGCCGTCGACGAAGGCGCGCACCACCGCGGCGCGGTCGCCCGGACTGGCCCCGACGGTGCCGGGGTCGGGCGCGGGTGTCGCCGCGGCCGCAGCCAGCGGCGCGACGCCGGGCCAGCCGGGATCGAGCGGGGCGACGCGCGCCGCGTCGAGCACCCGCTCGACCAACGCGCGCACCGCGGCCTCGTCGGTGACCGTCGCCGAACCCGCCGCCGTGCGGCCGTCGCGATGGACCCGGAGGCGCACGGTGGTGGTGTCCTCGGCGACGTTCTGGTGGATCACCGAGTTGGCGAAGCGGGTGAGCGCCAGGCGGTGGCGATCGGCGCCCGCCTCGGCCGAGGCGCCCGGTACCGCGGCAGCGACCGCCTCGACCGCGAGGACGGCGAGATCCACGCTCATGCGCGGACCCCGACGCGCACGTTGCGGAACCGGGCCGGGGCGGCCGGGTGACCCGTGTGTCCGACCTGGCCCGGCTGGCCCTTGCCGCAGTTGGGCGTACCCCACGCGACGGTCTCCGACGAGAGCATGTCCATCGACGACCAGAACACCGGGCCGATGCCGGTGTAGGTCGGGTTGCGCAGCAGCCTGCCGAGCACGCCGTCCTTGACCTCGTAGCCGACCTCGGTCCCGAACTGGAAGTTCAGGCGGCGGTCGTCGATCGACCACGAACGGTTGGTCTCCATGTAGATCCCGTCGTCGGTGGCGGCGATGATCTCGTCGAGCGTGTGCGGCCCGGGCTCGAGGCCGACGTTGGTCATCCGCACCATCGGCAGGCGGGCCCACCCGTCGGCGCGCACGCTGCCGGCATAGTCCAGACCGGCGACGGCGGCCGAGTCCCTCCCGGCGAGCACGCCCACCCACGTGCCGTCGCGCACCGCGTCGCGTGCCGCCGCCGGCGTGCCCTCGTCGTCGAAGCCGAACGTGCCGAGCGCGCCGGGGATCGTCGGGTCGATCGTGATGTTCATCAGCTCCGAGCCGTAGCGCATCGACCCGAGCTGCGCCAGGTCGAGCCATGACGTGCCGGCGTAGGCCGCCTCCCAGCCGAGGATCCGGTCGAGCTCGATGGCGTGGCCGACCGACTCGTGGATCTGCAGGGCGAGCTGCTCGCTGCCGAGGATCAGCGTGGTCTCCCCGCTCGGGCACGGCGGGGCGCTGAGCAGCTCGCGCGCCTCGGCGCCGACACGCGCCGCGTGGGCCTCGAGATCGATCCGCTCGACGAGCTCCCAGCCCTCCGTGCCGTACTGGCCGCGCGCTGCCGGGTACGAGCGACGCTGCGTCTCGCCGTCGCCGATCGCCGTGGCCATGATCCCCGCGCCGCTCTCGCGGACGTGCTGGTCGATGCGGTGCCCCTCGCTGGAGACGAACCACTTGCGCGCCTCCCACAATTGGTAGAGCCCCTCGGCGAGGTCGGCGCCGTGCTCGAGCATCGTCGCCGTGGCCCGCACGAGCAGGTCGCCCTTGTCGGCCAACGAGACGGTGAAGGGGTCGGTGCGGCACGCGCTGGCCCACGAGCCGGTGGCCACCTCGCTGGGCGCCATCCCGGTGGCCGGCCGGGCGACGAGCGCGCTGGCCGCGGCGATCTCGGCGGCCCGTCGCCCGGCGTCGGCCACGGCGCGATCGGCGAGGTCGGGCACGGCGAAGAACCCCCAGCCGGAACCGACCAGGGCGCGCACCCCGATCCCCGAGTCGGCGTCCTGGCTGACCGACTCGACGTCGCCGTTGCGCGCGGTCATCGCCTCGTGCCGGCGATGCATCACCCGCGCGGTCGGCATACGTCGCGCCCGCGTCCATCGCCGCCTGCACCGCCCGTTCGGCGGCCTGGTACTCGCTCACCGCCCGAGCATCGTGCGGAACGTCCACGTGTTGCGCACGGCGTTGCCGTCGCCGTCGTTGTTGAAGAACACGTACACGTCGCGCCCGTCGCGCTCCCACTCCGCGATGCGCGCCGCCCACCAACGCAGGTCGTCGTCGCTGTACGAGCCGGCGTACAGGTGCCCGTGGTCCGGGCCGTGCAGGCGCACGTAGACGAACGAGGCCGTGGCCCGCAGCACGCACGGCAGGTGCGCGCCACTCACGACGCACCACGCTGCGCCGTGGCGTTCGAGGATGGCGAACACGGCGTCGTCCACCCAGCTCGGGTGGCGCAGCTCGACGGCGACGTCGATCCACGGCGCGAGTGCGCCGAGGAAGGAGTCGAGGCGGGCGTCGTCGCGGACCTGGGCGGCGCCGAGTTGCACGAGCAGCACACCGCGTCGCACGCCGAGCTCGTGCCAACCGGCCGCGAGGCGGGCCGCCCACGCTTCGGGGCCGTAGAGCCGCTTGGCGTGGGTCAGCCCGCGGGGTGCCTTGGCGCACATGACGAACCCGTCCGGCAGGCGCCGACGCCAACCGGCGAAGGTCCGGTCCGCCGGCCAGCGGTAGAAGCTGGCGTTGAGCTCGACGGTGGCGAACCGGGCGGTGTAGGCGGCCAGGCGCTCGGCGGGCCGAGTGGCCGGGTCGTAGAGCACGCCGTTCCAGTGCGGGTAGCTCCAGCCCGAGGTGCCGATGCGCACGCTCACCGGTCGAGCCGGTGAGCGTGATCGCATCGGGGGCGCGCTGCGCTCTCGGAGCTGGGGGGCAACCACGAGAGCGCAGCGGCGGGGAGGACCAATGGGGGGTTGGTCCGTCGACCCGCCGGGCACCATGATGCCCCGGCGACGTGGACGCCACACATCTGCTGGATGACCATCAGGTTACGGGGCCGTGATCCCTCGGCGAGCCGGGCAGCGAGCGCTCCGGGTGCGAGCCGGGCCACCGATCGTGAGCAGACTCCTCGCCATGAGCGACCTCGAGGTGCTGGCGTGGGGCTACGGGCTGGTGGAAGGCCCGCGGGTCGATGCCGACGACAACTTGTACTTCTCCGACGTCCACGGCGGCGGTGTTCGCTGTCGCCGCCCGGACGGGTCGATCGAGGTGGTGGTGCCCAAGCGCCGCGGGGTCGGTGGGATCGCCCTGCACGCCGATGGCGGCCTGGTCGTCTCCGGGAAGAACATCTGCCACGTCCGCGACGGCGAGACGCGCATCGTCTTCGCCCCGGACGCGCCAGGGCTCAACGACCTGTTCGTCGACGGCGCCGGTCGGGTGCTGTGCGGCACGATGCGCTCCGATCCGTTCGCCACGGACGGGCCGCGGGTCGCCGGAGAGTGCTGGCTGGTCGGCCTCGACGGGTCGGCGACGCAGCTGTACGACGACATCGCCCTGACCAACGGCATCGGCCTGTCGCCCGACGGCGCGGTGCTCTACCACTCGGACACGACCCGCGGTGTGTGGGCCCACGACTACGACGACGGGCGGGTCGCCAACCGGCGGTTGTTCGTCGCCGCCGACGTGGTGTCACCCGATGGGCTCGCCGTCGACGAGGCCGGCAACGTGTGGCTGGCCGACGTGTCCGGCTCGGGCGCCGCGCGGGCGTTCGCCCCGACGGGGGAGGAGGTCGCCCGGGTGGAGGTGCCGGCGAAGATGGTCACCAGCGTGTGCTTCGGTGGCGCCGACCGCCGCGACATGTACGTGGTCACCGGGGACAACACGGCCGACCGGGAGCGCAAGGGCACGATCTACCGCACCCGCGCCGACGCGCCGGGCGTCGCCGTTCCGCTCGCCCGCGTCTGACGCGCTCCTCGTCACGCGGTCGTCGTGTGACGGCGCAGCGTCCGGGGGAGGACGAGCCACACGGCGACGACGAGCAGCGCGACGGGGATCGTCACGGCCCACGCCGTCGCCGTGCCGAACACGAAGCGGGACACGCCCCACAACGCGGAGAGCAGGGCGACGGCCAGGCAGGCCAGACCGGCGAGCAGGAGCACGATGCTCCACGTCAGCCGGCGCGACCGCGCCGTGCGCTCGCCGAGGTGGTGGAGCAACGTCGGGCCGAGCAGCAGGATCACCGAGAGCATCGACGCGGTGAGGGCGACGCCGTACGCGCCGCGACCCCAGTCGTCGAGCTCGCTGAAGCGCTGGGAGAACGGCGCGGTGAGCAGGAACGCGGTGAGGACCTGGACGCCGGGCAGGGCGATGCGGATCTCCTGGAGCACCATGCCGAAGCGGTCGCGCAGCTCGGGACGGTCCTCGACGTCGTCGAGCTCCCTGCTCTCCTTCTCCGAATCCAGCTCCTCGTCGGACACCGCGCTCCCCGGGTCGTCGGTGCCCGGATCGTACCGAGGCGACACCTGTGCCGACCCCCGCCGCGCATCCGAGTCGCTGGCGTGCGCCCGAGTCGTTGGTGTGCGCCCGAGTCGTTGGTGTGCGCCCGAGTCGTTGGTGTGCGCCCGAGTCGTTGGTGTGCGCCCGAGTCGTTGGTGTGCGCCCGAGTCGTTGGTGTGCGCCCGAGTCGTTGGTGTGCGCAAGCGCACACGTGCGACTCGCCGGGACGTCTACGACTCGGACTCGCGCCGTGGATCCGAGTCCCATGGGTGCGCTCGAGTCGCTGGCGTGCGGAAGCGCACGTGGCCGACTCGCCCGGACGGGAGAGACTCGGGTGGACGGGGTGCGACTCGCCCGGACGGGTGGGACTCGGGCGGACAGGTGGGACTCGGGTGGACGCGAACGACTCGCCTGGGCGGGTGGGACTCGGGTGGCCGCCGACGACTCGCCCGGGAGGGGCGACGGAGGTGAGCGTCTGGCGGACGGTGGGGCTGGGCACGGGGACGACATGGCCGCCGACAAGCTCTTGCGCATCTACCTCCAGGACCACCATGCGGCAGCCGCGGCCGGCGTGGCGCGCGCCCGGTCGCTCGCCGCGGCCGAGTCGTCGACGCCGGACGGGCGGGCGCTCGACCGCGTGGCCACGGAGATCGCCGAGGATCGGGCCTCGCTCGAGCGGATCATGGCGGCGCTCGGGATCGGCGCCAACCGCGCCAAGGAGCTCGGGGCGAAGCTGGGCGAGCGGGTCGGCTTGTTGAAGCGCAACGGGAGCGTGGTGCGCCGCTCACCGCTGACGTCGGTCGTCGAGTTGGAGGCCATGACGATGGCCGTGCGCGGCAAGCGTGCCGGGTGGACGTCGCTCCTCGCAGCGAACCGCAGCGGGCGCGTCGGCGACGCCGACATCGACGTCGACATCGACATCGACGCGTTGATCGCCCGTGCCGATGCGCAGCTGGCGACGCTGGCCGAGATCCACGACCGCCGCGCCGCGGAGGTGTTCGCCCCGACCGCGTAGCCCACCGCCGAGACCGCCAGCTCACGCCGGCGGCGCGGAGAGGCCGTCGAGCAGGGCCCGCTTCACCTCGGCCCGGCTGGCCGCGACCAACGTGAAGACGGCCTCGCGCGCCAGTCGTTGACCGTGGTGGTGACGCACGAGTGCCGGTCCGCCACCGGCGGTCACCACGGCCGCGCTCGCCCGCACGGCGAGCTGGGCTGCCGCGGCACGCGCCCGGTTCAGCGCCGGCGGGTCGGCCAGTCCGGCGTCGAGCCGGCCGCGGACGTCGGCGCACTCGGCGCCGAACCGCGCTGCCGCCTCCGTCGCGCCCGCCTCGTCGAGCAGGCGGATGCACCGGCGGACCACCCCGATCGGCAGCGCGCCGTTGAGCCGCACGGCGAACACCTGGTTGGCCATGAACTGGGCGCGGGGCACGCGGAGACGATCCGCTCGTCGGCGACGAACAGGTCGTCGACGCGCAACGACACGGTGCGGGTGGCGTCGGCAGCCACGAGCTCCTGCGCCTCGACCCGGGTGATGCCCGGTTGGTCCACCGCGGCGACGATGCCGGCGATGACGTCGGACGTGTCCACGTCGCCGGCCGACATCTGCAGCACGTCGACGATGCCCCAGCCGCTGACGAACGGGGCGTCACCCGACAGGAGCCATCCGCCGTCGGTCCGCACCGCCTGCATCCGCGGCGGGTCGGGGATCACGCCGGCGAAGGCGACGCCGCCGCGTCGCCGTCCGGCGACGAGATCGGCGAGCAGCTCGGCGCGCAACGCCTCGTTGGGCGTGGTCACCTGCCCGAGGACGACGCCGTGGTGCTGGATCCAGGTGAACGTGGTGGCCAGGCACCCGGCGGCCATCGTCTCGAGCACCTCGATGATCGTCGGGAAGTCGAGGCCCGGGCCCGCCGGCCTCGGCCGGCGCAGCCAACCCGTAGAGCCCGAGGGTGGCCATCTGCTCCCAATGTGAGTCGGGGATGACGCCGGACCGATCGACGTCGAGGGCCGAAGCGAACAGCACCTCGTCGGCGAACGCACGGGCCCGGTCGAGGAGCTCCTCCACGTAAGGTGAACCTAACATCGCCGGCGGTCGCTGAGCACCGTCGGATCAACGCTGACGCTGCACCGCCGAGCCGGCTCGGTCCCCGATCGTCCGCCGCAGCCTGATCCAGCGGAAGCCGTACGGTCCGATCTCCAACTTCGCCAGCGATGCGTCTGCAGGGGCGTAGGCGCGATCGGCGTAGGCGTCGACCAGGCCGTCGTGCTCCACGGGCAGGTCGGTCAGGTCGACCGTGAACTGCTCGTCGGACAGGTTGGTGATCGCCAGGACGGTGCCGCTCGGTGCCTCGCGCACGAGCGCCAGCACGGCGCGCTGGCCGGTGTCGACGTACCGGCACGAGCCGGTGCTCAGCTCGGGGCACTCGCGCAGCGTCAGCAACGTCCGCTGGAACCAGGTCAGGAGGGAATCCGGATCGAGCTGCTGGGCCTCGACGTTGACGTTCCGGTAGCCGTACTCGCCGCGGGCGATCACCGGGCGTCGCAGGTCGCCTGCCCGCGGCGTGCGGGAGAAGCCGGCGTGCTTGCCGGCGTCCCATTGCATCGGGGTGCGCAGCGCGTCGCGCTCGGGCAACCGCAGGTCGTCGCCCATGCCGATCTCGTCGCCGTAGCGGATGACCGGGGTGCCCGGCAGGCTGAACTGCAGGGCGTAGGCCATCCGGATGCGCGCCTGGTCGTTGCCCAGCATCGGAGCCAGCCGCCGGCGGATGCCCCGGCCGTACAGCTGCATGTTCGGCTTCGGACCGAACGCGGCGAAGACCTCCTCGTGCTCGTGGCCGACGAGCCGGCCGAGGTCGACCTCGTCGTGGTTGCGCAGGAACGTGGCCCACTGGCACGTGTCGGGCAGTGCCGGCGCCTCGGCCAAGGCCTGCAGGATCGGCCCGACCTCGCCGCGGGCCAGCGCGAGGAACGTGCGTTGGTTGAGCAGGAAGTTGAACAGCATCGGCAGCCGCCGACCCTCGCCGAAGTACTCGAGCAGCTGCTCGGCCTCGACGTTGGCTTCGGCGAGGATCACCGCGTCGCCGCGCCGCCACGACAGCTGGGCGTGGAAGTCGTCGAGCCACGTGAAGTCGTGGCGCCCCTCGGACTCGCCGGGCTTGGTGATCTCGATGACGAACGGGGCGGCGTCGAGGCGGAACCCGGCGACACCGAGCTGCAGCCAGAAGCCGATGATCTTCTCGATCTCCTGGCGCACCCGCGGGTTGTCCATGTTGAGGTCCGGCTGGAAGTCGTAGAACCGGTGGTAGTACCAGGCCTTGGCGGCCTCGTCGTACGTCCACGTCGAGTCCTGGTATCCGGGGAAGACCATGCCCTGGTGCAGGTCGGACGGCTCGTCGGCCGACCACACGTACCAGTCGCGGAACGGTGACTTCGGGTCGCTGCGCGCCGACTGGAACCACGGGTGCTCGTCGGACGTGTGGTTGACGACGAGGTCGATCATCACCCGCATGCCGCGGTTGTCGGCCTGGTGGACCAGCTCGACGAAGTCGCCGAGCGAGCCGAGGCGCGGGTGCACCGCGTAGTAGTCGGTGATGTCGTAGCCGTCGTCGCGGTTCGGGCTCGGGTGGATCGGGTTGAGCCAGATGCACGTCACGCCCAGCCGGGCGAGGTGGTCGAGGCGGTCGATCAGGCCGGGCAGGTCGCCGACGCCGTCGGCGTTGGAGTCCTGGAACGTGTCGACGTCCAGGCAGTAGATGACGGCTTGGCGGAACCAGCGCTCGGGCATGGACGGTCCACTACCCGAGCCCGCTCGGGCTGAGTCCCCTGGAAGATCTCAGGCGACGCGCTTGCCGCTGCTGACCGCCGGCTCGACTGCGTCGATGGTGAAGCGCACGGGCACGAGGTCGGTGTCGGCGCGGAACGTGAACCCGGTGATCACCGACGTCAGGCGCACGTTGCCGGCCATGCCGAGCGCCTGCGGATCCGGCAGCGACGACGGTCGGCCGGCCGCGGTCGGCCTGATGGATCGTGTACTCCGGGTCGATCTGCACGAGCGCGGCGCGATCGTCGATGCGCACCATGTTGAGGTTGTCGAACGTCATCAGGTCGGAGCCGTTGATCACGTCGATCGTGTGCACCGCCAGATCGGCGACGACCCGCCCGTCGAGCGAGGCGGTGAACCGCACCTGGTCGTGCCGTTGGGCGTAAGCCACCTCGCCGAGCTGCGTGGGGTAGCCCCAGTGCTCGCGCAACGCCGCCGACGCCTCCGGCGAGTCGCACACCGCGCCGAGGCACAGCCCGCGTGGCCGGATGCCGGCACGGACGACGAGGCGCGCCTGCACCAGCGAGAACGCGCCGACCGGCGACTCGGGGTAGTGGCCGGCGAAGAACGAGACGTACGGCGGGATCGACGGGTGCAGCGACGGAGGCGTCAGCTGCAGGGCAGGCGCGGGTTCGACCTCCCAGTTGATCTGCAGGAACTGCGCGTCGGGCAGGTCCCACGACGGGGCGCTGCCCGGGGTGAACGCCGGCAGCTCGCCGAGCGCGGCGACGTCCAGCGCGCCGATCTGCGGGGCCATGTCAGCGACCTCCGCCGGCGAAGGCCGGCATGACCTCGCGCCCGAACAGCCGCAGGCTCTCGAGCACCTGATCCTGGGGGATCGTCTCGTTCGCGTTGAGCAGGAAGTTGACCAGGTCGACCCCGGTCGACTCCCACTTCTTCAGCTCGCGGATGACCTGCTCGGGGTTGCCCACGGCGATGCCCTCGGGTGGCTCGCCGGGCGTCGCCGGGCCGGCGGCCGATCGGCGGGTGGCGGCGAGGAGCCCGGGGGAGGGGTAGCCCTTGGTCGGCCAGGCCTCCTTGGCCATGTCCAGCTGGCCGGCGAGGTACTGGAACGTGCCCATCATCTTGTTGCCCGTCGACACGCCGGTGGCCGAGTCCTCGTGGCAGTAGAGGAAGTTGGCCGCGGCGAGCTGGTCGTTGACGAACGCACCGGCGGGTGTGCAGTGCTCGATGCGCGCTCGGTACTCCTGCACGCGCTGCTCCTGGGCCTTGAACGAGGTGAAGTTGACCCCGAGCGCGCCCATGCCGCGGTCGGCCGCGTCGAACTCGGTACCCGGGCTGGACACGGCGACCCACAGCGGCGGGTGCGGCTGCTGGTACGGCTTGGGCAGCACGGCGCGCGTCGGCATCGAGAAGAACTCCCCCTCGTAGCCGAAGCGCTCGTTCATCCACATCTGCGGGATCGCGTGCACGTACTCGTCCCACGACTTCTTCGTCGTGTCCGGGTCCGCCTGGAACCCGCCGAGCTCGGTCCACGTGGCCGAACGCCCGGTGCCGAACTCCAGCCGGCCGCCGGAGAGGATGTCGAGCACGGCGGCCCGCTCGGCGACACGGATCGGATGGTTGAACTGCGGGACGCAGACGACGATGCCGTGCCCGACGCGGATGTTCTTCGTCTGCATCGCGCAGGCGGTGAGGAACAGCTCCGGCGCGGACGAGTGCGAGTACTCCTCGAGGAAGTGGTGCTCGACGGCCCAGACCGCATGGAAGCCGAGCTCGTCGGCCAGGCGCACCTGCTCGAGGGCGTTCATGTACACCTGACGCTCCGACTCGCGGGTCCACGGTCGGGGCACGGACAGCTCGTAGAACACGCCGAACTTCACGGGGCCTCCCCAGGCGGCAACAGGTGACGGACCGGCGTCCGCCGCGGGCCCAGCGTAGGAAGCCGGTCCGTGCGGCGTCTCAGCGGGCGGCGCCGGCGTGCCTACGTTGTCGGGCGTGGAGCAGCCGACGATCCATCCCGACGCCCCCAACTGGTTCCGTCGGGCCGTCACCGTGCCGTTCGACGACATCTGGGTCGACGTCGACGGGGCGCGCATCCACGGCATCGGTTGGGGCGAGTCGCTGCGGCGCGGCCTGGTGTTCGTCCACGGTGGCGGGGCCAACGCCCATTGGTGGACGCACGTCGCAGCACGTTTCGCCGACGAGTTCCGCGTGGTGGCCATCGACCTCAGCGGCCACGGCGACAGCGACCACCGCGACGGCTACCAGCTGGAGCAGTGGACCGACGAGGTCGCCGCGGTCGCCGCGGCCGGCGGCATCGAGGGACCGCCGGTGGTGATCGGCCACAGCCTCGGCGGGTTCGTCACGATCGCCACGGCGGCACGCCACGCCGACCTGTTGGACGGCGTGATCGTGGTCGATTCGCCGGTGGCCACGCCGAGCCCGGAGAGCCAGAGCCAGTCGCGCGACAACTTCGGCCGGCCGCGGGTGTACGCCACGCTCGACGAGGCGGTGGCCCGCTTCCGCGCCGTGCCCACCCAGCGGCACAACCTCGACTACGTCATCGACCACGTCGCCCGCCGATCGCTCAAGGCGGTCGACGGCGGCTGGGCGTGGAAGTTCGACCGGACGATGTTCGACTCCTTCGGTGGTTCGATGCGCGGCATCGCCAAGCCGTACCTGCCGCAGATCCGCAGCCGCTTCGCCCTGCTGCGCGCCGAGCACGGCCTGATCTCGCCGGCGATCCGCACGGAGATGTACGAGGCGCTCGGTCGCGTCGCGCCCGTGGTGGAGCTGCCCCAGGCGGGTCACCACCCGATGCTCGATCAGCCGCTGGTGCTGCTCACCGCGCTGCGCGCCCTGCTCGCCGACTGGGACCACAGCCACCCGCTGCGCGCCCCCACCTGACCGGGCGCCGGCGGGCGAGCTCGGCCGGCGCGATCGTGCGTCAACCTCGGAAGTTGACGCACGATCGCGCTCGCTCGGCCGTTGTGAGCGTCAAGGTCGGGACCTGACGCCGAATCGAGCCCGGCCACCGACTCTCGGCCACCGACTCAGCCACCGACTCAGCCGGGTGCTGACGGGCGATCGCCCGACAAGGTCGGGCTCGGCGGGGTCGTGCCAGGATGCGCGGATGTTGCTCTCAGGGAAGGTGGCCATCGTCACCGGTGCTGGTTCGGGGATCGGGCGGGCGAGCGCGGTGCGCTTCGCCGAGGAGGGCGCGTCGGTGGTCGTGTCCGACATCCGTGGCCCGAAGGCCGAGGAGACGGTGGCGATGATCGAGCAAGCCGGGGGCACGGCGGCCGCGTGCCAGGCGAACGTCGCCGAGAGCGACGACGTCGCGGCGATGGTCGCGTTCGCCGTCGAGCGCTTCGGTGGGCTCGACGCGCTGTTCAACAACGCGGGCACGATCCGTCCGGGCGACGCCGTCAAGCTGAGCGTCGAGGACTGGGACCTGGTGATGGCGGTCAACGTCCGCTCGGTGTTCCTCGGGGCCAAGCACGCCGTGCCGGCGATGATCGAGCGCGGCGGGGGGACGATCGTGTCGACAGCGTCGGTGTCGGGGATGGCCGGCGACCAGGCCAGCGTCGTCTACGGGGCGAGCAAGGCCGCGGTGATCAACCTCACCCGCTGCCTCGCCGTGGACCACGCCCGCCAGGGCATCCGGGTGAACTGCATCTGCCCCGGGGCGATCGAGACGCCACCCGTCGGCCGGATGCTGGCCGACCCTGCGGCACGCGAAGGCATGGAGCGCAGCCATCTCCTCGGGCGGATCGGCCAGCCGGCGGAGATCGGTGCCGCGGCCGTGTGGCTGTGCTCCGACGAGTCGTCGTTCGTCACCGGGCAGGCGCTCGTCGTCGACGGCGGCCTCACCGCCAGGTCCCACCTCGGACGCGTCGGCGACCCGCGCGGGCGTTGATTCGCGGGGTCCTGCCTCAGGGCCAGATGTGGGTGGCGATGTCGTTCCACAGGTTGCGGAAGGCCACTGCCGCGGTGCTCGTCGGCGCGTAGGTGGCCACCGCGGCGCGCTCCAGGCCCATCAGCTCGACGACGTTCGTGTTCGGGATCGCCGTGGGCAGCGGCGCCGGCTGACCGGCGGCGAGCGTGGCCACGAGCTCGCGCTGCAGGCGCTTGCGGCGGTCGAACATCGAGACGAACGGCATCACCACCGGCGCCGGCGGGTGGTCGGCGAGGTGCTCGCACAGCTGGTCGAGCGTCCGCTTCGACAGCGTGGTCGGGATCGTCGGCACGAGCAGCACGTCGGCGGCGGCGAACACGCTCTCGCTGGCCAGGGTGATGCCTGCGGGGCAGTCGATCAGGGCGATGTCGTAGTCGTCGGCCAACGGCTCGAGCAAGCGCGCCGAGCCGCCGGCGGGGATGCTTGCGGTCGTCGAGGTGCAGGTCGAGGTGGCGCATCGAGAAGTCGGCGGGCACCAGGTGCAGGCCGGGCACGTCGGTGGCGCGCACGTGCGGCTGGAGCTCGCCCTTGTCGATCAGCCGACCGGCACCGCCCTTGACCACCGGCCGGACCCGGAAGAAGAACGTCGCGGCACCCTGCGGGTCGATGTCCCACAGCAGCACGCGTGCTCCCGGTCGACGCCGCCTCGTGGGCCAGGTTGACCGCGGCCGTGGTCTTGCCCACGCCACCCTTGATGCTGTAGGTCGCCAGGATCTTCACGCGGACGCCTGGTCGAGGCCGGCGAGCATCGCCTTCAGCGCCTGCCGCGTCTCCTTGGTGTCGAACTCGGCGAAGCGCTCGGCGAACGCGTCCCGTGCCTCGGCTCGGCGTCCGTCGAGGTGCGCGCTCAGCTCGCCGAGCGCCAGCATCGTGGCCGCCGACGCGCCACGCCGGTGGGCCTGGACACCCACGGCGCGCAGCTCCTCGACGTGCACCGCCGCGTCCTGGTGCTCGCCGAGGTTGTCCTGCAGCACCTTGAGCGTGCGGACGAACTGCTTGCGCTCGGTGCTCGGCAGCAGCGTGGCGAAGCACTCGAGGAGGTAGCGCAGCTTCTTGGCGTCTTTGCGCAGGTCGTGCACCGGGTCGGCCGGCGTCTCCGGGGTGATCCGCCGACCGTTGTCGATGATCGTGCGGTGCGCCTTGCGGATGCGTCCGGCGACCACGACGCCGAGCGACTCCGCGGCGAGCGGTGCGCATGCGTCGTCGACGTGGCGGCGTGCCGGATCGGCGAGCCACGCGCACCACTCGTCGACCGCCTGCTGGGTGGCCGGTGAGCGCAGCACGACGTTGAGCAGGCCGTGGGCCAGCCGGTGGCGCTCACCCAGGAGGCCGTGCACGGGCTCCAGGTCGGCGGCGGTCTCGGCGCCGAGTCGGCGGGCGTGGTCCGGCCATTCCAGCAGCTGCACGTCGAAGTCCGCGTGAGGCACCGGTGGCGCTGCCGATCGCGGCGAACGCCTCGCGAGCCGGCTCGAGCACATCGGGCGGCACGACGCCGCGGCCGTGTCCGAGGATCGAGCGCGTCCGCCGGACGGCGACGCGCAGCTCGTGGAGGAACTCGGTGTCGATCTCCTCGATCGTGCCCGACCAGTTGGCCCGTGCCGTGGCAGCCAGGTTGGCCAACACGGCACACCACCCGTCGAGCGCCGGCATCGCCGGGTCGAGCGGCACCGACGGCGATGACGAGAACCCGCGGAGGTCGACGCCGGCCGCCCGCGCGCCGAGGCCGAGCAGCCCTTCCACCCGTCGGGCGCCGGCGCGGATCAGTGCCTGCTCGGCTTCCTCGGCCGGCTTGGGATAGCCGGTGAGCGCCTCGAGCTCGATCAGCGTCGCCGGCGTCAGCGCCAGGCTGCCGGGTTCGGCGATCGCCTGCTCGACGAACACGGCGTGGACGAGCTCCTTGCGCCGCCGGTCGAAGCGCGCCGCCTGGCGCTCGACGGCCGCGACCGTGACGACCGGGCGCAGCGCGCGCACGCCGACGATGGCGGCGACGCGGGCGCGCAGCGGACCGGCCGGCAGGTCGCTCGACCACACCGGCACGTGGCCGGCGACCACACGTGCCCCGACGACGCCATCGCCCGTGAGCAGCACCGTTCGGCGACCACCCGTCTCGTGCACCTCCAGGCGCAGGCCGGCGCCGTGCAACAGCCCGTCGAAGGTGTCGAGCAGCCGGCGTGTCACCCGCCGTGGTTGGGTGAGCGCGAAGCCCAGCCCGGTGAGCAGTTCGGCGGCGTCGCCGTCCCATCCGTCGGCTGCATACGTCGCGATCGATGGGTGCATGGCGCGTCGACCGTAGCCCAGCGGCGTGTCGGCCCCGCGAGTTCACCCGGCCGACGGTCGACGTTCACCGTCGATGCGTGCACGGCGTGGGCCGTGCTGTCTACCCTCGGGTCCGTGATCGAAGCGGCTGGGGGGCTGGTGTGGCGGGCGACGCCTGAGTCGGCGATCGAGGTCCTCGTCGTCCATCGCCCGGCGCGCGACGACTGGTCGTTGCCCAAGGGCAAGCGTGAGCGGCGGGAGACGGCGTTGCGTTGCGCGCTGCGCGAGGTGCGCGAGGAGACCGGTTTGCAGTGCGACGTCGGGCCCGAGCTGCCCACGGTGCGGTATCGCGATCCGCAAGGGCCGGCCCAAGCAGGTGCGCTTCTGGGCGATGCAGCGCCGGGCGGGTTCGTTCCGTCGCAACCGCGAGGTCGACGAGGTCCGTTGGCTGCCGATCGAGGCCGCCGCCGACCTGCTCGCCGATCACGAGCTGGCGGTGGTCGAAGGCTTCCTGCAGCTGCGTTCGTCGGTCGCCTGACACGCGTCACGGGCCGCACGTCGCCCGCAGAGGTTTCGATGGAGGGTTCGTCGGGGCACTCTGGACGTCATGCGCGGATCGGCTGCCACTCAGGCACTCGGCCGCGCCGACCCCCGGCAGCGGACGTCGGTGGCCGTGCCGGTCCTGCGGTCGCCGGGTGTGGCCGGCGGCGTGGCGGTCACGGTCGCCGTCCTCCTGGCGGTGACGTCCGCGGCGCTGAGCGTCTTCTGGGCGGTGGGCGGTCACTCGCTGATCGACACGATGGGCGGAAGCACCGAACGGTGGGGTCGCCGACGGGAGTGGCTCGGCGTCGTCGCCCTGGTCGGTTGGGCCACCGTCAAGCTGGCCGTGGCGGCCGCGACGCTGGCGGTCACCGGGATGATCGGTCGTCGCCCGCCGTCGCGCTGGCTGCGCCCGGTGGCCTGGCTGGTCGCCGCGCAGCTGGCGATCTATGGCGGGCTGCTCACCGTCGGCGGCCTGCTGGTGCAGACCGGCCTCGTGGATCCGGCGGACAGCGCCGACCGGCACGCGATCACGTGGCACGCGTTCCTGTGGGATCCGTGGACCGCCGTGTGGGGCGTCGCGTTGGGCATCGCCCTGTGGTGCACGCGCCCAGTTCGGCGTCCGTCGTCCTCCGGCGTGCGCTGACCGCGCCGCCGGGAGGACCGCGTTCAGCCAATGCGGCTCACGGCCAGCCGGCGTGGGGGACGTCGACCTCGACGGTGTAGATCGCTCCTGCGGCTTTGCCGCTGACCTCGTCGGGGGCGCTGCCCGGGGCGCAGAGCGCGAACAGGGTGGTGCCGTACTCGCCGCCGAGCGCGCAGGCGAACGTCGGCATCGGCGTGGCCACCGTGTCGGTGATCGTGCCGCCCTCGGTCACCCGCACCAGTTGCGAGCCACGCGCGTCGGCGAACCAGATCCCCAGCTCGGCATCCAGCGTGCAGCCGTCGGGTGCCGTGCCGGGCACGTCCGCCCACCGGCGGCGGTCGGTGAGCGTGCCGTCGTTGGCGAT
This sequence comes from uncultured Acidimicrobiales bacterium, assembly GCA_963794805.1. Lineage (GTDB taxonomy): Bacteria > Actinomycetota > Acidimicrobiia > Acidimicrobiales > Ilumatobacteraceae > JAODBQ01. The sequence goes on along the minus strand of CAWCFL010000016.1, from coordinate 331,845 downwards.
GGTGAACGCCTCGTAGCCGCCACCGAAGCTCTCGCCGACGATGAGCGTGCGGCCGTCGGGCGTGATCACCGACCCGTTGGGGAAGCGCAGACCGCTGGCCACCACCTCGGTCGACCCGTCCTCGCGCACGAGGATGAGGTCGGCGGGGCGCAGCTCCTCACCCTTGAACAGGTCGAAGCCGAAGTTGCCGACGTAGGCGTTGCCGCGGTGGTCGACGACCATGTCGTTGCACATCCCAGCCGCCAGCGACGACAGGTCGGCGTGGACCACGAAGCGGTCGCCCGACTGCAGGAGCACCGCCTTGTCGATCATCGAGACCGCGAGCAGGCGACCATCGGGCAACCACCCGAGCCCCGAGGTCTGGTCGGCGAGATCGCCGAACGCCACCTTCCGTTCGCCGTCGGCCGTGACGGTGTAGATCGCCCGCTGGTAGAAGTCCGAGTACCACAGGCGGCCGTCGTGCCAACGGGGGCCCTCGCCGAAGTCGACGCCGCCGACGAGCAGCCGTGGTGTGGATGTGTCGCTCAAGTGGGTCTCCTTGCTCAGCGGATGTCGTCGGCGCGGTTCGGACGCAGCGTCTCGAAGCCCGACATCGCGCCAGTGTTGCCGTTCGGCTTCCGCGAACATGAGGCGAGCGGGATGCTGGCGGCCGACACGTGCACCATCGACTCCGTCACGGCGTGCCGAAGGCGCATCGACGCCCAGCTGAGCGCCTCGCTGAGATCGAGGCCGAGTTCACCTGACCGTCGACCGCGTGCCGGTTCCTCAGTCGAGCCGTAACTGCTCGACCGACACGTGGCGGACACCGTCCTCCAGGGTGAGCGTCACCAGCGCGCACACGCCGTTGCGGCTGGCCGATCCGGAGTACGCCGCCGTCACCCCGCCGGCGCTCATGTCGCGCGGCACGTCCCAGTGGCCGAGCGCCACGTAGTCGCGCTGCGACGCGGCGATCTCGTCCGGGTGGATCAGGTAGGCGCGGCGCAGGTCCTCGGGGCCGAGCACCATGTGGCCGTGGGCCAGCGCCAGCTGCCACGTCCGCGTCCCGCGCGGCGGGATGCCGTCGAGCGGGCGGAGGTCGTCGAAGTCGGGGTGTGGCCGGCCCCACAGCTCCAGCGTCCAGGTCGGGCAGGTCCACGTGCTCGCCGCCGTCGTCCATGATCACCGTCACGTTGGGTGGCACCTCGACGCGCCGCCAGATCGAGTGCGGCACGAGGCAGTCGTGGTTGCCCGGGAGCACGACCACCGGCACGTCCAGGCGGGCGAGCTCGTCGGCCAGCTCCTGGCCGGCCTCGGTGGGCACGCGGTTGTGGTCGAACACGTCACCGACGAGCAGGACGACGTCGACGCCGTGCTCGATCGCCGCGTCGACGACGTGCACGACACCGCTGTCGCGCGAGGTCGTCTCCCCGGCGTGCAGGTCCGAGGCGTGCAGCAGGCGCAGGGTCCGGCTCATCGAGCCTTTCGGCGCACGCGCGGCGTCGTGGTCGGACGCCGGACCGGTGGTGAACGGGTCGTCGCGCCAGGCGAGCGCAGCGCGCAGCCCGTCGGTGTTGACCCGTCGGCCGAACTCGGCCATCGACGGTGTCATGTGGGCGATGGCGTCGTACTCGGCGCCCTCGAACGCGGCGAGCCGCGACCCCATGATCTCGGCCGTGCGGTTGGTCACGTGCTTGTGCACGGTGAGCACGTCGAGCGGGTTCAGCGCGATGCGCTGGCAGAACTCGGCCACGCGGCCGTCGAGCTCGTCGGCCGGCAGCACCCGGCGGATCAGGCCGAGCTCGCGGGCCTCCTCGGCGTCGAGCAGGTCGCCGGTGAACAGCAGCTCCTTGGTGGCCGCCGCGCCCATCTTCAACGGCAGCAGACCGACCGTGACCGGGATGCCCATGCCGCGTGCCGCCGGATGACCGAACAGCGTGCCCTCGGCGGCCCAGACGATGTCGCACGCGCCGATCAGGTCGAGGCCGCCGGACAGGCAGTAGCCGTGGACCTGGGCGATCACCGGCTTGCGGAAGTTCCACATCCACAGCCAGCGGTCGATCATCTCGCGCAGCGACTCGCGGTCGATGGCGATCGACGACTCGCCGTAGTCGGCGATGCCCGGCCCGTCCTTCTTGACCCGGCTCCCGCCGGCATACGTGCTGTTCGCCGGACCGAGGTCGTAGCCCGGGCAGAACGCCCGGCCGGCGCCGCGCAGGCGGATGACGCGCACGTCGTCACCGGGGTTGAGGTCGCGCAGCGCCTGGTACAGGTCGGCGAGCAGGCCGCGGCTCAGCGCGTTGAGCTGCTCGGGACGGTTGAGCGTGATCGTCGCCACCGGGCCGTCCACGTCGACGAGCACATTGTCGTAGGTCAGGTCGTCAGCCATCGGCTTCCTCCTCGTGTCGAGTCGGGATGCTCGATCGTCGCCTCGGCGAACGGGCCGTCGGCGCCGTCGTCGGTGAGCTGCCAGAGCGACGCGGTCACGCGCGTGGCCGCGCCCGACGTGGCGTCGATGTCGAGGAAGCCGAGCGTGCCGAGCTGGGTGTTGAGGTTGTGCGGGTAGGTCGGCGAGCCAGGGTTGACGCACAGGGTCGGGCCGACGTGATGGATGCCCTCGACGTGGCTGTCACCGAACACCAGCACGTCGATGTCCTGCGTCCCGAAGCGACGCTGCTTCCAGCGCTCGACGGTGAGGTGCGGCGGATGCTCGGGCATCGGCACGTCGTGGGTGAGGCCGACACGGACGCCGGCGAGGTCGAGCAGCCACGAGTAGCGCAGGCGGGCGTCGACGGCGGCGACCGCCCGCCCGCCCGAGCCGTCCTCGCCGTTGCCCCGCGCCGACCACAGCGGCGCCAGCTCGTTCAACTGGTCGAGCACGAAGAGCTCGTGGATGTCGCCGCCGTGGAGGATGGCGTCGACGCCGGCGAGCACGTCGAACGACCTGCGGCCACAGCTCGGCGCGTGCCTCGGGGATGTGCGTGTCGGAGATCAGGCCGATCCGCAAGGTGGCGCGGCCGGACAGGTCGGTGCGCACGAGCGGGGCGGTGCCGCCGTCGAGGACGTCGGGATGCGCCGCCAGGTCGATCCACTCACCCGCGACATCTGGGCCGTGCCCCAACCCCGTCAGCGTCCGGCTCCCTGGCGGTCGCTCGGCCGCGGCGAGCTCGCTCCGCTCGCCCGCGACATCTCGGCCGCGCCCCGAACCCCGTCTGCGTCCGGCTCCCTGGCGGTCGCTCGGCCGCGGCGAGCTCGCTCCGCTCGCTCACCATGGCGGTCTGTCGGCGAGGACGCCGCCCTCGTACAACGAGTGGATGCGCTCGTCGTCGTAGCCGAGTCGGCGGCAGATCGCCGCGTTGTCCGCCCCGAGCGCCGGAGCGGCCACCGGCTCGTACGTCCGCCGCTCGAAGTGGATCGGGAAGCCGGGGAAGCGCTGCGGGCCGACGTCGGGCTGGTCCCACGTGACCATGAACTGTCGTGCCGCGAGGTGCTCGCTCTCCACCAGATCGCGGTTGCTGAACGCCGGGCAGGCGGGAACGCCGAGGGCCTGGAGCGCTGCGGCCGCTCCAGCGCGTCGCGGTGTCGAGGTCCAGCTGCTCGATCAGCGCGTCCAGCTCGTCGTGGCGGGCGAAGCGCTCGTCGAGCGTCGCGTCGTGCAGGCCGTCGCCGCCACCGACGAGGTCGACCAGCCCCCGCCACGCGTCGTCATCGGTGACGGTGACCGCCAACCACGCGTCGTCTCCGGCGCAGCGATAGACGCCCTGCGGCGCATGGTCGAGCGAACGATTGCCCCGGCGGGCCGGCGGTCGGCCGACGACCGACGTCCACAGCAGGCCGTCGCCGACCACCGATGCCAGCGTCTCGAACTGCGACAGGTCGGCGTGCACGGGGCCGCCGGTGGCGGCCCGCTCCCACAGGGCGCACAGCGTGGTGAACGTGCCGTGCACCCCGCCGACGATGTCGGGGAACGCCTTGCCCAGCCGCATCGGGCCCTCGCCGATGTAGCCGGTGGCCTCGTTCAGCCCGCAGAACGCCTCGAGCATCGGACCGAACGAGAAGTGCGCGGCCATCGGCCCGGTCTCGCCGTAGCCGGTCATCGCGATCGTGATCGCGTCGGGGTTCAGCTTGGCCACGGCCGGGGCGTCGACGCCCAGGCTCGTGGCACCCCTCGGCGAGTAGTTGTGCAGCACGATGTCGGCATCGGTGAGAACCTGCTCGAGGATCGCCTTGCCCTCGGGCGTCTTGGCCTCCATCGCCAGGCTGCGCTTGCCCCGGTTCATCTTGTTCCACACGCCCGAGCGGTTCCAGAACCGCTCGCCGGGGTCGGCGTCGGGGAACACCTCGGCGCGGATCTGCGGGGGGACCGGCTCCCCGCGGTGCCAGCCGGGCGGACCGCCGATGAGCTTGGTGCGCGCCTCGCTGCCGACGCCGCGGCTGCCGGGGTGCTCGACCTTGATCACCTCGGCGCCGAGGTCGGCCAGGAACCGTCCGGTGAGCGGGCCGGCCCAGGCGATGGAGAACTCGGCCACGCGCAGCTCGGCGAGGTCGATCGGCGGGAAGGGGCGACGGTCTCCGGGCTGGTGCGCCTCGACGAGGAAGGCGGCCGTGTCGGCACCGACGCCGTGCGGGGCTTCGCCGCCACGGTCGGCCGGGCCGGGCTCGAGGCGCACGGGGGCACGCGGCATCTTCGCCGCCGCAGCGAGGTCGGGCCGTTCGGCCCAGGCGTGGCGGACGGCGAGTTGCTCGGCGGCGAGGACGTCGGTGAAGTCGTTCAGCCTGCCGGCCGGCACCCGGTTCGCCTGCAGCGCGGCGACGGCTTCCACGCACGTGTGCGTCGACAGCCACGGGTCGAGGGCCGCGTCGATCTCCTCGGCACGGTCGGCACGCGCTGCCGGGGGCAGCAGCGTGTCGTCGACCATCAGCTCCCACGCCTCGCAGGTGATGCACGTCTGGTGGAACTGCTCCGCGCTCGGCGCGGCGATGAGGATCCAGCCGTCGCTGCAGCGGTGCGGGCCGAGCGGGTGGAAGTGCTCGAAACCGAGGCCGACGCGTCGCTTGAGCACGCCGGTGTGGGTGTACTGCGTCAGCGCCCACTGGTGCCCGCCCGCGGTGGCCTCCATCGCGCCGATGTCGACGAGCTGGCCCTCGCCCGTGAGCGTGGCGTCGAGCACGGCGACGGCACCGCCGAGCGCCGCGGTGGCGCCGACGATGATCGACGCCCATGGTCCGCCGCCCTGCAACGGTGCCCGTCCCGGCTCGCCGTTGAGGAACAGGTAGCCGCCCGACGCCCAGTCGACGAGGTCGGACGTGCGCCATCCCGGCGTACGGCCCGGTGAGGCCGAAGCCGCTGATGGCCACGAGCGACGCCCGAGGGTTGAGCGTGCGCAGGCGCTCGCGCAGGCTCGGTGGCCGACTGCCGGATCGCCGTCGACGGTGACGATCACGACGTCGGCCCAGGCCAGCGTGGCGTCGCCGTCGGGTCCGTCGAGGTCGACCGTGACGGAGCGCTTGCCGGCGTCGAGGTGCTCGTGCAGCGCGCTGCGCGTCGAGCCGTCGGCGGCGGTGAACAGCGGGCCGCGTCGGCGCAGCGGCGTCCCGTCGGCCGGTTCGACGAGCACGACGTCGGCGCCCATCACGGTGAACAGCCGGCCGCAGTACGCCCCGGCCACGGATCCCGCCAGCTCGATCACTCGCAGGTCGCGCATCCTGCTTCTGCCCCCCTCGTCGTTCGTGTCCGTGCCGTCCCGACCGTAGGCGCGCCGTCCGTCGGTGCTCTCAGCCGGTGCCGGCGAACAGCCGACCGACGCGTTCGCGCTGATCCCCGTCGAGGAGTGCGCCGCCAGCTGCCGACCGCCTCGGCGTTGGCCCGGGCCCGTGCGGACTTCGACGTGGCCGGGATCGCACACGTGATCGCCGGGTGCCCGAGGCACCACTGCAGCAACGCGTCGGACCACGAGCGGATGCCGAACGGCTCGAGGCCGACCAGCTCCGCCGCCGGCGGCTCGTGGGTCAGCAGCGCTGCCTTGGCGAACGGTCGCATCACCAGCACGCCGAGGCCGAGATCGACGGCCAGCGGGAGGATGCGAGCTTCGACGTCGCGCTCCACCGGGTTGTACGGGATCTGGATGGCGTCCACGCGGCCGGTGCGCATGGACGCTTCCAGCTCGTCGAAGCCGCTCACCTGCCAGTGCGTCGCGCCGGTCAGCAGCACCTCGCCGCGGTCGCGGCGGCGCTCGATCTGGTCCAGGCGCGTCGGCCACTCGACCATGTTGTGCACCTGCAGCAGCTCGATGTGGCCGTCGGAGAAGGCGAGCGATGCGTCGATCTGTCGCTCGGCCTTGGCATCGTCGGGTGTCCAGACCTTGGTGGCGATCACCGCCTCGGCGCGCCGCTCGCCGAGCGCCCGTCCGAGGGCCGCTTCGGCCTTGCCGTACATCGGCGACGAGTCGAACAGGGTCGTTCCGGCGTCGAGCGCGGCGGCCACCACGGCGCCGGCGCAGCCCGGCGTCGTCGGTGTCCAACGTCTGCGACGTCCCCATCCCGATCACCGGCACCATCGGTGCGTCCGCATGGCGTGGTGACAGCGATCGTCGTTCCATGGCGGCGAGCCTGCCACGGTCGACCGTGCTCCGCCCGGCCCGTGACGCCATGGCACGGCGCGCCGTCGGGTCGCGCCGGTGCGAGTCGGTGGCGGCCGGGCGAGTCGCTGGCGTGCGGTTCCGCACTCGTGGGACTCGGGTGGACGCGTGGGACTCGGGTGGGTCAGCCGGTGATCCGTCCGGAGGTCGTGCCCAGGGGGTTGCCGGTGCGACCGGCGCGCACGGCGATGATCTCGGCGACGATCGAGACGGCGGTCTCTGCCGGGTTGCGCGCGCCGAGGTCGAGCCCGGTCGGGCCGTGCAGGCGGGCGATGTCGGCCTCGCGCACGCCGACATCGGCCAGATGCGTGCGGCGCGACGCCTGGGTGCGCCGCGAACCCAGCGCGCCGACGTAGCCGACGCCTCTGCGCAACGCCGCGGCGAGGGCCGGGGTGGCGATGAACGGATCGTGGTCGATCACCACCACGGCGTCGGCGCTGGTCAGTGCCTCGATCGACGTGACGGCGTCGTCGCCGGTGACCGTGGTCGCCGGGCTCCACCCGAGGAGCTCGACCTGTCGCGTGAGCGCAAGCGCGAGATCCGACGCGCCGACGATCACCAGCCGGGGTACCGGGTTCCACGCCTCGACCAGCAGCGTGAGCGAGCCGACCGCCACCGACGTCACGCTGGTCCCCCCGCCGGCGAGCGCACCTTCGGCCTCGGCCTGGGCGATCGTGTCCAGGCTGGACTCGCCGAGCGACCCGGTGACCGCGCCGCCCGGCTCGACGACGATCGACGCGCCGCCATCGCGCCCGCCCTCGCGCCCGTCGTCGTCGAGCGCGGTGACGAGCGCCGCCGCGTGACCGGCACCGAGCGCGTCCCACAGCCGACGGGGCACGGCGTCGAGTCGCTGCACGAGCACCTGCACCGTGCCGCCACAGGTCAGTCCGGCGGCGGTGGCGTCCACGGAGTCGACCTCGATGCCGACGCGGCGTTGCGTCGCGCCCGACTGCAGCAGGTCGCGCGCCACGGTGATGACCTCGGGTTGCACGGCGCCGGCGAGCAGGGTGCCGCCGGTTCGCCCGTTGCCGTCGATGAGCAGGAGATCGGCCGCCGGGCGCGGTCCGAGGCCTTCGGCCGCGACGACCCTGGCGATGGCACCTTCGCGCCGTTGGGTGAGCCAGGCCTCGGCGATGGCGGCGATCCCTTGCACGTCTCCTCCTTTCCGTCCGGCCGTCAGACCAGGTACGTGGTGATGTCGGTCGCCTTGGCGGTGGCGACCACCCGCTCGCCAGGGCGCAGGTCGAGCTCGGCCAGCGCGGTGGCGGTGATCTCGGCGGTCAGCGGCAGCGCGCCGTCGATGCCGACGCGCACGCGGTCGCCGAGCAGGTCGATCGTCGCGACGGTACCCGCCCAGCAGTTGCGCGCACTGGAGTCGACGCCGAGCGTGCGCTGCACGGTGATCGTCTGCGGGCGGATCGCGGCGAACGAGCGCCCCGGCGTGGCGCCGGCGACGACGACCCGCACGCCGCCGTCGGTGATCAGCACGCCGTCGCCGACCTCGCCGGTGACGAGGTTCGTGCCGATGAGGTCGGCGACGTAGCGCGACCGCGGATGCGCGGTGACGTCGGCGATCGAACCGATCTGGGCGACCACGCCGTGGTCGACGATCGCGACCCGGTCGGCGAGGGCGTACGCGTCGACCGGGTCATGGGTGACCACGATGGTCATCCCCTCGAAGTCGTCGAGGTGGTGACGCAGGTCGCGGCGCACGTCGGCGCGCGTGGTGGCGTCGAGCGCACTGAGCGGCTCGTCGAGCAGCAGCACGCGCGGCTCGGTGGCGAGCGCCCTGGCGAGTGCGATGCGCTGGGCCTGCCCGCCGGACAGCCCTGCCGGCCGGGCGCCGGCATGGCTGGTGAGCCCCATCCGCTCGATCAGCTCGGCCGCTCGTCGTCGCGCCTGCGCCTTGTGCATCCCGCGGGCGCGCAACCCGAACGCGACGTTCTCCAGGGCGGTCAGGTTGGTGAACAGCAGGTAGTCCTGGAAGACCATGCCGACGGGCCGCTGCTCCGGGGGCACGAAGACCGCCTGGGCGGCGTCGTCGAGCGTTCTGCCGTCGACCTCGATGTGGCCGCGGTCGACGGCCACGAGGCCGGCGAGCACGCGCAGCAGGCTGGACTTGCCGGCGCCGTTCGGGCCGAGCACGGCGAGGACCTCACCCGCAGCCACCTCGACCTCGATGGCCAGCGGGAGCGGGCCGAGCTGCACCCCGGCATCGACTACGAGGCCCGTCGCGGCGCCTCACGCGAGTGCCGGCCGCGACGAGCCACCGAGCCAGCGGTCGCGCAGGCCGATGAGCACGAGGAACGACACGGAGATCAGCACCATGCTCAACACCAACGCCTCGTCGGGGTTGGCCTCGAGGGCGAGGTAGATCGCCAGTGGCATCGTCTGCGTGGTGCCGGGGAAGTTGCCGGCGAACGTGATCGTCGCCCCGAACTCGCCGAGCGCCCGGGCCCACGACAGGACGGCCCCGGCGATCGAGCGCGGGGCGCACCGCCGGCAACGTGACGCGGCGGAACACGTAGCCACGCGACGCGCCGAGCGTGCGGGCTGCGTCCTCCAGCCGCGCGGTCGAGTTGGCGCAGTGCGGCCTCCATCGTGAGGACCAGGAACGGCATGGCGACGAACGTCTGGGCGACGACCACGCCATTCGTGGTGAACGGCAGCCGGAAGTCGAACCACTGGTCGAGGTACTGGCCGAACAGCCCGCGCCTGCCGAAGGAGAAGAACAGGGCGACACCGCCGACGACCGGCGGCAGGACCATCGACAACGTCGCCAGGGCGCGCACGAGACCGCGGCCGGGGAAGCCGACGCGGGCCAGCAGCCAGGCGAGCGGCACGCCGAAGAGGATCGAGAAAGCCGTCGCCCACAGCGAGCACTCGATGGACAGCCACAGTGCCTGGCGGACCTCCGGGTCGCTGAGCACCTTCCACGTGGTGCTCCACGGGGTGCGCCAGATGAGCCCGATGAACGGGAGGGCGAAGAAGGCGATGGCGATGATGGCGAGCACCAGCGCCGGGATCGGCAGGCTCCGGCGGTCGACCCGCCGGCGTCGTGGGGTGCTCGCCATCGGCGAGAGGCTACGAGAGCGTCACGTGGGCGGCGCGGTGGTCACGGTGCGGTGAAGCCGTTCGCCTGGAGGATCTTCTGGCCCTGGTCGCTGAGCACGAAGTCGATGAACGCCTGGCCGGTGCTGGCGTTGGTCGACTCCTTCGTGACCACGATCGGGTACGAGGCGATGACGTTGATGTTGTCGGGGATCGGCACACCGCTGGCGGCGCTCCCGGCCGCCTGGACGTCGGTGGCGTAGACGATGCCGGCGTCGGCCTCACCGGCGGTGACCTTGGTGACGATGCCCTTGACGTTCTGCTCGAGCGACTTCGGCGTGACCGTGACGCCGGCGTTGGTGAACACCTGCTGGGTGTACGCGCCGATCGGCACCTCGGGCGCGCAGGTGACGACGATCAGATCCGGGTTGGCCAGGTCGGCCACCGTCTTGATGCCCTTCGGGTTGCCCGGGGCGGTGATGATCTCCAGCTTGTTCGTGGCGAACACGACCGGATCGCCCTGGTTGCCGTTGGCATCGGTGAGCTTCTTCATGTTCGCCTGGTCGGCCGAGGCGAAGACGTCGGCGGGAGCTCCCTGGCCGATCTGGGTGACGAGGGCCGAGGAGGCGTCGTAGTTGAACGTGACCTTGCTGTCGGGGTGCTCGGTGCTGAACGCCGTGCCGATCTCGTTGAAGGACTCGGTGAGCGATGCGGCGGCGAACACCGTGATGTCACCCTTCGCGGCGGGCGTCGAGCCCGGGGTGGAGCCCTTGGACGTCGTGACCGGCGTCGAGGACTTCGTGGTCGTCGTCGCGGCCTTGGCGGTGGTGCTCGTGGCCGCGGCGGTGGTCGCCGCAGCCGTGCTGGTGGCCGCCGCAGTGGTCGCTGCTGCCACCGTGGTGGTCGTGGACTTGGTGTCCTTGTCCGAGCCACACGACGCGCCGAGCACGCCGAGGACGGCGAACGCGGCAATGGCCAGCTTCGGTGTTCTACGCATGGTCAACCAACATAGTCAGGCTGTGACTAACGATGGTCATCCGTTGACCTGGTGACAACGACGGCAACGTACAGTCCACGTCATGCGACTCTCCGCGAGGAACCAGCTGAAGGCCACCATCGACGAGGTCAACCACGGCGAGGTGATGTCGACGATCAACGTCAGCCTGCCGGACGGGCAGAAGCTGACCGCAGCGATCACCAAGCAGTCGGCCGAGGACCTCGAGCTCGCGCCGGGCGACGACGTGCTCGTGGTGATCAAGTCGACGGAGGTGATGATCGGCAAGCCAGACTGAGGCGTGCCCGCACGATCGACCCGATCAGCCGAGCAGCTGCTGCTCGGTGAGTGGGCGTGCCTGGGCATCATCTACCCGGCACCGACGCACGGCTTCGCCGTGGCCGCCGAGCTGCGGCCCACCGGGGACGTCGGTCGGGTGTGGTCGCTGTCGCGCCCGCTCACGTACCGGGCGATCGACCAGCTGAGCGCCCGGGGGCTGGTGGCGGCCGTCGGCGAGGAGCCGGGGATCGCCGGCGGCAACCGGACGATCGTGGCCGCGACCCGCGCGGGCCGGGCGCAACTGCGGCGGTGGCTGAAGACACCGGTGGCCCACCTGCGCGACCTGCGTTCCGAGCTGTTGCTCAAGCTGGTGCTGGCCGAGCGCTGCGCGGTGGACGTCGGCCCGATGCTGGTGGCCCAGCGGGCGCAGATCAGCTCGATGGCCAAGGTGCTCGGCGACGCGGTGGCCGCCGCGCCCGACGACGTGGTCGTCAGGTGGCGATCCGAGTCGGCCGGAGCAGGTCTGCGCTTCCTCGACGGGCTCGTCGCCCGATAGTCAACCGCTGGCCATGGCGCCCGCCGACAGGGTGAGTACGCTCACGCGCATGACTGCCTTCGACAAGTTGTACATCAACGGCGCCTGGGTCGCACCCAGCTCGGCCGACACGCTCGACGTGATCGACTCCGTCACCGAGGAGATCATGGCCACGATCCCGGCGGGCACCGCCGCCGACGTCGACGCCGCGGTGGCCGCGGCCGTCGCCGCCTTCCCGTCCTGGTCCACGACACCGGTCGAGGAGCGTGCCAAGTACCTCACGCGCATCGGCGACGCCCTCGGGGCGCGGATGGACGAGATCGCCACGACGATCTCCAAGGAGACCGGGATGGCCAAGTGGCTGTCGCAGATCGTCCAGGTCGGCCTGCCGATCAACAGCTTCAACGCCGCGGCGGCGATGGCCGAGAGCTACCAGTTCGAGGAGACCGTCGGGAACTCGCTGATCGTGCGCGAGCCGGTCGGTGTGGTCGGCTGCATCACCCCGTGGAACTACCCACTGCACCAGATCGCCGCGAAGGTCGCCTTCGCCATGGCCGCAGGCTGCACCGTGGTGCTCAAGCCGAGCGAGGTCGCCCCGGTCGACGCGTTCATCCTCGCCGACATCATCAACGAGGTCGGGCTGCCGGCCGGCGTGTTCAACATGGTGTCGGGCATCGGCCCGGTGGTCGGCGAGGCCATCGCCGGCCACCCCGACGTGGAGATGGTCTCGTTCACCGGTTCCACCCGCGCCGGCAAGCGCGTCGCCCAGCTCGGCGCCGAGAACATCAAGAAGATCGCCCTCGAGCTCGGCGGCAAGTCGGCCAACGTGCTGCTCGACGACCTCGACGACGCCCAGTTCGCCAAGGCTGTTGCCGACGGCGTCGGCAAGTCGTTCCTCAACTCCGGGCAGACCTGCTCGGCGCTCACCCGCATGCTCGTGCCGCGGGAGCGGCTGGAGCAGGCCGAGCAGATCGCCGCGACGGCGGCCGGCAAGGTCAAGGTCGGCAGCCCGTTCGCCGAGGGCGTGCACCTCGGGCCGCTCGCCTCGGCCGCCCAGCGTGACCGCGTGCAGGGCTACATCCAGAAGGGCATCGACGAGGGCGCCACGCTCGTCACCGGTGGCCTGGGTGCGCCCGAGGGCCTCGAGACCGGCTTCTACGTCAAGCCCACCGTGTTCTCCAACGTCAGCCCGGAGATGACCATCGCCCAGGAGGAGATCTTCGGGCCGGTGCTGTCGATCCTGCCGTACGACACCGAGGACGACGCAGTGACCATCGCCAACGGTGTGGTCTACGGCCTCGCCGGCGGGGTGTGGTCCGGCGACGCCGAGCACGCCAAGGCCGTCGCCCGCCGGCTGCGCACCGGCCAGGTGGAGATCAACGGTGGGGCGTTCAACCCCAACGCCCCGTTCGGCGGCTACAAGCAGTCCGGCGTCGGCCGCGAGTACGGCCGCCACGGCTTCGAGGAGTTCCTCGAGGTCAAGGCCATCCAGCAGTAGGCAGACCATCGCACCAGCGGGCCCGGCCGGGAGCGGCCGGGCCCGTTGCGCGCGTCAGCGGCCGTGCTGCAGCAGGCCGGCGACGTAGTTCGCCTGGCCGAGGTGCTGGAAGCAGTCCTCGGCGACGCTGATGATCCGCACGGCCACGGTGACCGGCGGATCCCAACGCTCGTCGATGATCTCGTCGAGGCGTTCGGCGGAGATCGAGCCGAGCAGCTCCGTCGTCAGCGCGTGGACGTCGGCCTGGTAGCCGGCGAGGAGGTCGGTGCCGTCGAACGTGGTCTGGTCGACCTGCTCGCTGGAGAAGCCGTATCCGTGCGCGTCGGCCGGGAACGGCAGGCCGGCGCGCTCGTACCACCCTCCGGCGGTCCACGCCTGCTCGCGTCCGGCCACCTCGGCCAGGTGGTCGTCCTGCACCCGCAGGAGGTGCCACACCAACCAGGCGATGGAGTTGCCCACGCCGTCCGGACGAACGTCGAGGTCGTCGGCGGACACGTCGCCGAGCAGGCCGCGGACGCCTTCGTCGACCCGGCCGAAGGCGTCCAGGAGCAGGTCGTTCGTCGTCGCCATCGTCAATCCTCCGGGTGCGTGGGCGAGTGCAGCTCGCCGATCAGGTCGTTGTCCCGGCGGACGCGTGAGGCGCCGGCGAAGCCTTGGGGCGTCGTCGGGGTGCCCGGTCCCCAGGGTCCCTGCACCCCGCCGAGCGTGCGCCAGGTGCGCAAGCCCATCAGCTCCTGGAGCTCGTCGTCGAGCTCGTCGGCCACGTCGGCCGGCGTGGACACGAGGTACTGCTCCTGCTGGCGGATCCATGGGCGGACGAAGTACGTCAGCACGCCGTAGCGGTACTGATCGGCCGTGGTGTTGGCCCCCGTGCCGTGCCAGATGCGGCCGTCGAAGACCAATGCCGTGCCGGCCGGGCCGACGCCGGCGACGGTGCTCGTCCAGTCCCGAGGCGGCTCGCCGGGCACGAGGTGGCTGCCGGGCAGCAGGCGGGTGGCGCCGATCTCGTCGGTGAAGTCGACGAGCATCCACATCACGTTCATCGTCAGTGGCATCTCGATCTGACGCGGCGAGAAGCCCTGGTCGCTGTGCAGGACCATTGGTGCGCCGCTCGGGCCGGTGATGTTCGCCGTGTGGCTCGACAGCAGGTAGTCGCCGCCGAGGATGTGCCGGGCGAACGTCCGCACGACGGGGTGGGTGAGCAGATCACGGAACACCCGACCCTTGCTCGGCAGGTTCCACACCCGCTGGTTGGCCCCGCCGCCGTCCATGAAGGCCACGCCGGCCGCTCGCTCGGCTCCCGCCTGCTCGCGCAGGCGGGCGTTCAGCGCGGCGAGCTCGTCGGCGTCGAGGGCGTCGGCGATGCGGGCGATGCCGAACTCGTCGAGGTGGCGTGCGGCCTCGGCGAAGTCGGTGGTGAGCGGGGGCAGCTCGGCGACACCGAGGCGGTCCGCCAGGTCGACGACGGTCATCGCGCCATGTTCCCACGGCCGGCGCACGGCGCGTCCAGTGGGCTCCGGCGTCCGGCGTGGTCCTGCCAGCCAGAATGACCCGGTGCCCCCGTCGACCACCGAGCCGCGCCTGCGTGAGCTGCGCCGCCGCCCGTGGCTCGTCGCCGTGCTGGGCACGCTGCTCGTCGCGGTCATCGAGGTGACGCTGATCCTCCTCGATCCCGACGTCAGCCGGGCCGTCCCGCTGCTGCTGCTGATGATCCCGATCACCGCGTCGAGCGTCGTCGGTGGGTGGCGGGCGTCGGTGCCCGTCGCGCTGCTGAGCGGGATGGTCTACAGCTTCGCGTTCCTCGCGCCTCGCGGGGTCGTGCACATCGGGCTCACCGAGGACACCGCGACGATCGTCACGTTCGTGCTCGTCGCCCTGCTCGTCAGCCTCCTCGCCGGCGTCGCCGGACGCGCCGAACGCCACCGCGACGCGCAGCGAGCCGTGCTGTTGCGCTCGGTGTCCCACGACCTGCGCAACCCGCTGGCGACGATCCGCGCCGCGTCGGCCGAGCTGCGCGACGGTCTGGTCACCGACGAGGGGGCGCGCACCGAGCTGCTCGACCTGGTGGTCGCGGAGTCCGATCGGCTCGACCGGATCGTCGGCAACCTCCTCAGCCTCAGTCGGGTCGAGGCCGGCAAGCTGGCGCCCGACCGCGAGTCCGAGGAGCTCGACGAGATCGTCGCGTCGAGCGTGCGCCGGCTGCGCGGCGACCGGCGGATCGAGGTCCGCCTCCCCGACGACCTGCCCGACGTCGACGTCGACCGGACGCAGATCGACCAGGTGCTGACCAACCTGCTGGAGAACGCGCTGCACCATGGCGGCGGGGCACCGGTGACGGTCGGCGCACGCTGCGTCGGGGCGATGGTCGAGGTGCGCGTCGACGACGCGGGGCCAGGATTCGTCACAGCAGCCAGGGAGCGGGCCACCGACTTCTTCGCCACCGCGGGCCCCACGGGGGTGGATGGCATCGGTCTCGCCGTGTGCAAGGCCATCGTCGAGGCCCACGGCGGTACCATCCGGCTCGGTGACCGACCAGGTGGAGGCGCACGAGTCTCGTTCACGATCCCGCAAGCCTGACGAACGGCTGCTGGTCCTCGTCGTCGAGGATGATCCGGCACTGCAGCGTGTGCTGCACACCTCGTTGGAACGGCGTGGGCTGCGGGTGACCAGCGTCGGGGGAGGCATCGACGCCTTGCGCGTCGTCGCGCTCCACGATCCGCAGCTGGTGATCCTCGATCTCGGTCTGCCCGATTTCGACGGCATCGAGCTGTGCCGCCGCCTGCGGGCCACCCACCGCTGCCCGATCATCGTCGTCACCGCCGACGGCGACGACGGCCGGATGGTCGCCGCCCTCGACCAGGGTGCCGACGACTACGTCACCAAGCCGTTCGTCATGGAGGTGCTGCTCGCCAGGGTGCGCGTCGCGCTGCGCCACGCCGCGGCGGTCGCGGCGGCCGTCGAGGAGGACACGATCGTCGTCGGCGACCTGGTCGTCGACGTGCCGGCACACCTGGCGACGGCGGGCGCGACACCGTTGGAGCTGTCGCCACGCCAGTTCCGCTTGCTCACCGCACTGGCCCGCAACGTCGGCCGGATCCTCACCCACCAACAGCTCGCCCAGGTGGCCGCCGGCGACGTCGATCTCGGTGGATCAGACGGTCTGCGTGGGGCGATGAGCCACCTGCGCAAGCGCCTGGGCGCCGGCCCCGACCGGCCGTACATCGTCACCGAGCCGCACGTCGGCTACCGCCTGCTGGCCCCGGACAGCCCGACGACCGACCGCTGACGTCACGCCGGTGCGGCGGGCGGCACGACGAGCCGATAGCCCACGTGCCTCACCGTCTCGATCCTCGGCCGCCGCGGCCCGAGGCCGAGGATGCCGCGCAGCACGCTGGCGGCGATGCGCAGGCGCCGGGGATGCACCTCGCCCGGGGCGGCGCCCCACACGGTGCGCAAGAGGTCCTGGCCGGCCAGCGCCGTGCCGGGTTGCCGGGCCAGGGCGACGAGCAGCTCGTACTGCACGGGTGGGCAGCGCACGAGCGCCCCGGCGACGCGCACCTCGTGCGCCTGCAGGTCGACGACGACATCGCCGACCTCGAGCACCGACGGCAGGGCGGGCCGTGGTGGCTGCGCACGCAGGGCGACGCGCACACGGGCATCGACGACGGCCGGGGACGCGCCGATCACGACATCGTCGGCCCCGGCGTCGAGCGCGCCGACGACCACCGCGTCGTCCAGCTCGGCGGCCGAGACGACCACGATGCGCGCGTCGAGCTCGCTGCGCAGGGCGCGGCACAGCCGGACGACGTCGAAGGACGCGCCGGCGACGTCGACGAGCACGGCCTGCGCTCGGGTGCCGACCACGCGGTCGACCACCCGCCGATCGACGGTGATCGGGACCACGTCATAGGACCCGTTGGTCGGGACGAGCGGCCATTCGTGCCGGGGCGGGTGGCCGGCGTGGAGCACGGCCACGACGGGCAGCCGGCGAACGACCGGGGCCGGCGGCCGTGGTGTGATGGATCGGTGGAGCGGGACCGGCGCACTCGCGACCATCCGCAAAGACTAGGGCCACGCACGGCGGCGTGGCGCTCGCTCCGGCGGCGCCGCGACCGGGCGGCGCCGGTCACTCCGGGACGACCACGGCGGCGCCCCGGAGACGTCCGTGGCGCACCGCGTCGAGCGCGTCGTCGGCCGCCGTCAGCGCGAAGCGCGTCGTCGTCGTGCGGATGTCGAGGCGCCCGACGAGCGCGAGCAGTTCGGCTGCATCGGCGCGGGTCAGGTTGGCGACCGAGCGGATCGATCGCTCACCCCAGAGCGCGGCGTAGGGGAACGCGGGGATGTCGCTCATGTGGATCCCGCCGCAGACCACCGTGCCGCCCTTGCGCACGGCGCGCAGCGCGGTGGGCACGAGGTCGCCGACCGGGGCGAAGATCAGCGCCGCGTCGAGCGGGCGCGGCGGCGACTCGTCGGAACCCCCTGCCCAGGAGCAGCCGAGCGATCGGGCGAACGCCTGACCGTCGACGTCGCCGGGACGGGTGAACGCGACCACGTCGCGACCGAGTTGCACCGCGACCTGGGCGATGATGTGCGCGGCGGCACCGAAGCCGTAGATGCCGACGCTCGGGGCGTCGCCCGCGGCGGCGAGCGTCCGCCAGCCGATGAGGCCGGCGCACAGCAATGGGGCGACGTGCTCGTCGTCGTAGCGCTCGGGGAGCGCGAAGCAGAACCGCTCGTCGGCGACGGTGTGCTCGGCGAAGCCGCCGTCGAGGTGGTAGCCGGTGAAGCGCGCCGCGTCGCACAGGTTCTCCCGGCCGGTGGTGCAGAACGCGGCACGCCCCGCACGTCCAGCCGAGCCACGGGATGCCGACGCGCTCGCCGATCCGGTGCCGGTCGCCGCCGGGGCCGACGGCCTCGATCGTCCCGACGATCTCGTGCCCTGGCACGACGTGCGCGCGTGGATCCGGAAGGTCGCCGTCGACCAGGTGCAGGTCGGTTCGGCACACCGCACAGGCGTGGACGCGCACGAGCACCTGGCCCGCGGCGGGCCGGGGCAGCGCGACCGTCCGCCGTTCGAGCGGCAGACCGGGCCCGGCGAAGCACATCGCCGTCATGGTCGGCGACACGCTCACCGCGGCCGCCGGTGGCGCTCCAGCAGTGCGACGACGTCGGCGTCGGGCACCTCGCTGAAGTCGACGTAGTGCTGTCCGACGGCGATGAAGCCGGCGGGTCGTTCGGCGAGGATCGTCGCGTCGAAGTCCGGGGCCCCGTCCCAGTCCGGTGGGCCGACGGGCGCGGCGAGCACGACGTGCGCCGCCCCCCGGGCGCGCAGCACCTGCGCCGCAGCACGCGCGGTCGCCCCGGTGGCCACGCCGTCGTCGACGACCACCACGGTTGCTCCGGCGACGGCGAACGGTGGTCGACCGGTGCGCAGGATCAGCGCCCGGTC
Source organism: uncultured Acidimicrobiales bacterium (assembly GCA_963794805.1). Lineage (GTDB taxonomy): Bacteria > Actinomycetota > Acidimicrobiia > Acidimicrobiales > Ilumatobacteraceae > JAODBQ01. The sequence goes on along the minus strand of CAWCFL010000016.1, from coordinate 313,425 downwards.
CGCGAGCTCGCTCCGTCCACGCTCCTCGGCCCGGGCGCGATGGCGCTCGGAGATGCCCAACCGGTGGAGGAGATCGACGTTCCACACCACCGCGCCGTCCTCACCCACGGCGCCCATCGCCAGCTCGCGGTGGCCGGGCGCACCGAGCTTGCGCACCAGCACGACGTCGAGTGGTGCGTCCAGCGCGTCGGCGACGCCCGCCGCCACCGGCACGCCACCGCGCGGGAGGCCGACGACCAGCACGGGTTCGCCGGAGCGCCACGCGGGGTCGCCGGCGAGGAGCCGGCCGAGGTGCTCGCCGGCGGCGACACGATCGGGTGCTCGCACGCGTCCTCCGTTCCCTGCTGCGCTGCCACCGGCCTACCATCGCCGCGTGCAGCTGAGCGACGCCGACATCCAGTTCCTCACGGAACAGCACAGCGCGGCGATGATCACCCTGGGTGCCGACGGGCGCCCGAAGGCGGCGCGCGTCGCCGTCGCGCTGGTCGACGGCCGGCTGTGGTCGAGCGGCACGAGCGACCGGGTGCGCACGGCGCGCCTGCGGCGCGATCCGCGCTGCACGCTCTACGTCCACGACCCTCAGTGGTCGTGGCTCGCGCTGGAGACCCAGGTGCGACTGCTCGAAGGTGCCGACGTGCCCGCGCAGACGGTCCGGCTGTTCCGGGTGATGCAGGGCAAGCCGACCGGTCCGCTCACGTGGTACGGCGCCGAGCTCGACGAAGAGGCGTTCAAGCACCGGATGGTCGAGGAGGGGCGGCTGATCTACGAGTTCGCCGTGGACCGGGTCTACGGCCTGCGCTGAGCGCACTCGTCACGTCACGTCACGTCACGCACGCAGCAGCAGGCGGATCTGGTGGACGTCGGCGGCGAGCTGGGTGACGAGCGCGTCGAGTGATTCGAACCGCCGTTCGTGGCGCAGCCACCGGCGGAACGAGACCGTGATCCGCCTGTCGTACAGGTCGCCGTCGAAGTCCAGCAGGTGGGCCTCGACGAGCAGCTTGCCGTGCTCCTCGACGGTCGGGCGCACGCCGATGTTCACCGCGGCGCGCCGCTCGTCACCGTCGGGCAGGTCGACCACCGCGGCGTAGACCCCGTTCATCGGCACGAACTGGTTGGCCGGCAGGTCGAGGTTGGCCGTCGGGAAGCCGATCGTGTGCCCCAGCCCGCTGCCGTGGACGACGACACCGCTCAGGCTGAACCGCCGTCCGAGCCAGTCGTTGGCGCGGACGACGTCGCCCGAGCTCAACGCGTCACGGATGCGGGCCGCGGTGATCAGGCTGCCGTCGGGGTCCGGCCAGCGCGACACCTCGACCATCGGCAGCCCACGCCGCTCGCACTCGGCGCGCAACGACGGGTAGCGCGCCGTGGTCGGCGTGCCCGGGCAGGCACGCGGCGACGATCGTCGCCGGGTCCAGCCGGGCGACGATCTCGTCGACCGCCCGTGCCCCCGCTGCGGGGTCATCCGGCTCGGTGAACGTGATCGCGATCGCCGACCCGACGCCGGACGCGAGCAACGCCCAGCAGCGCTCGTCGACCGGTGTCAGCACTCGTTGCGCCCCCGGGTCGTCGAGGACGACCGCCACGACCGGCCGGCCCTCGCGCCGAGCGAGCCGGGCGGCGGCGTCGACGAGCTGGCGATGGCCGAGGTGGAACCCGTCGAACTCACCCAGCACCACGACCGGTCGGCCGTCCGCAGGCGGAGGCTGCTGGACCGACGGGTGCACCCCGCCACGCTACCGAAGCAGGCGAACTCACTCCCGGAGATGGCGGTCGACGTCGTACCGTGCGCCCGTGACGACGCCCGGCTTCCGCTCCTTCAGCCCGGCGCTGCAGCGGTTCTTCGTCGCCACCGTGATCAACATGGTCGGCTCGGCCGCGCTGTTCGGCTTCGTGCTCATCTACTTCCACGAGGTGCGCGGGATCTCGCTCGGTCGTGCCGGGCTGGCCGTCGGGGCGATGAGCTTCACGATGGTGGTGCTGACGCCGCTGTCGGGCTCGCTCGCCGACCGCTTCGGCGCCCGCCGGGTGCTCGCGGCCGGTTGCGTCGTGTCCATCGTGGCCGGCGCGCTGTACGCCGTGGTGTCGTCGTTCCCCCAGGCGCTCGCCGTGTCGATGCTGCTCGGTGTCGGCAACGCCCTGTGGTTCCCGTCGCAGTCGGCGCTGCTCGCGCTGATCGTCACACCGCAGGAGCGACCCGCCGTGTCCGCGTACTCTCGAGCGTCGCTGAACCTCGGTGCCGCGGTCGGCGGGGTGATCGGCGGGTTCCTCGTGCACGCCAACACGCTCGGGGCGTTCCGCTGGCTGTTCGCCGTCAACGTGGCCACCTACGTCGTCTTCCTCGCGGTCCTCCCGGGCATGCCGTCCGGCCGTGTGCACCGCGACGGCTCGGCGCCCCCGTCGGGCGGCTTCCGCCGGGTCCTCGGCGACAGCTTCTTCTTGCGCCTGCTGGCCACCGACATCGCCATCGGCCTCGGCTTCGGCTTCCTGTTCGCGTTCATGCCGGTGTACGCCTCGACGTTGGGCATCGACAAGACGACGATCGGCGTGCTGTTCACGTTCGGCGCGGCGAGCGTGGTGCTCACCCAGCTGCCCACGCTGCGCTGGGTGCGCGGCCGCCAACGGATGCGCTCGCTGGCCGTGATGAACGTGTGGTTCGTCGCCGCGTTCGCCGTGATGGCCATCACGGCGCACGTTCCGATCGTGCTGGCGATCGTGGCCATCGGTCTCGCCCAGGTGCTCGGCGGCTTCGGCGAGGCCGTGCTCGGCGCGGTGCGCCAGCCCCTGACATCGGATCTCGCCCCGCCGGAGCTCGTCGGTCGCTACTTCGGGCTGATGGTGATGGTCTTCCAGGGCTGCATGGGGCTGGCCAACACCATCGGCGGCCTCGTGCTGCAGCAGTCGCTGACGATGGTCTGGCTCATCCCGCTCGGGGCGTCGTTGCTCGGCGTGGTCGGCTCGCTGGCGCTGCGCCAACGCATCCCGGCCCATGTCGCGATCAGCCCGTAGTGGGAGCTCCGTCACCGTCCGGCGTTGGCGTGATCGCTCTCGTCGGGCTCGTGGTCGGGCGGGGCGAGCACGTGGCGGTAGCGGCGTGCGGCGCGCATCGTGAAGACGCCCCAGACGAAGAACCACAGGTCCCACACGCCGACGTGCCAGCGCAGCGCGTGCCGGTCGGTCGAGGCGTCGGAGTGGATCCCGCCGGTGAGCACCAGCGCGCCGGCGATCACCAGCAAGCCGCCGTACAGGGTGAGCCCGATCCCGACGAGGCGGTTGGCCACGCCGACGATCCGGCCGATCCGCAGGCTCGGTGGCCAGCGCGTCGTGGCCATCACCAGCACCGCGGCAGCGAGCTTGGCGACGACGACCGCAGCGATCGTCACCATCGCGGCCGCGTCGCGGTGGCGAGCCATGCGCGCGACGGCGCCACCGACCGTGTCGATCAGCGCGCTGCCGCCGAGCGCCCAGTACGCGCTGACCAACGCCGACAGCGTGGCGAGGCAGCCGGCGACGTACGCGGCCGTGTTGCGGATCGGCGGGCGGGACGTCACGCGGTGGTCGGGCCGTGCCGCGTGCTCAGCCGCGCAGGAACGCGGTGATCGCCTCCGCGACCGCGTCGGGCTGCTCGTACGGCGCGAGGTGGCCGGCGTCGGCGATCGTCGTGGTCGTCGCGTTCGGCAGGGCGCGCGCCCAGGCGTCGGCGTACGGCGTCGGCAACAGCCGGTCGTCGTCGCCCCAGACCACCAGCGTCTCGTTGGTCAGGCGGTAGAGCCGCTTGCTGAGTCGCCGGTTGGGGATGGGGAAGAGGATCTTGCCGGCCGTGCCGAGGCGGCGGTTGTTGCCGATGAGGAAGCGCTGGATCGCCTCGGAGTCGGAGAAGTCGACGCCCCCGGCGAGGAGCGCCGTCCCCGCCGCGACGTCGTGGAACAGCAGCGGGGCGAACTCGTACGGCAGCAGGGTGTAGATGTCGGTGATCGGGTGCTCGTCCAGCCACAGGCCGAGCGGGTCGATCAGGACCACCTTGCCGTAGCCGTAGGGCGCCAGCGCGGCCATCTCGGCGGCGATCATCGCGCCCATCGAGTGGCCGAGGAGGTGCGCCGCGCCGGGCGCGAGCCCGAGCGCCTCGACCACGTCGGCGCCGTGCAGGGCGAAGTCGAGCATGTCGTCGATCAGCCCCTCGCCGCCTGTGTCGCTGTAGCCGGGCCACACCGGCGCGAGCACACGGAAGCCGGCGTCGGCCAGGCGGACCAGCGCCGGCTCGCCGCCGAGGGGCCCGGTGAAGCCGTGGAAGGCGACGACCGGCGTGCCGCCGTCCGGACCGCCGGTGAGCACGGTGGCCTCGATGCCCCGACGGGTGGTGACGACGGTGGACGACAGCTGTGACGTGGCGGTGTCGTTGCTCATTGCCCGGCCACCGCGTCGCTCGGCACCTGTGGGTCGCGCCGGGCGGACTCGACGGTCTCGTCCCCGCGCACGCGGTCGGCCAGCGGCTTGATCCACCAGCGGTCGTCGCCGTCGTGGTCGGGCCACATGTTGCGCAGCTTGGGCATCACCTGCTCGGCGAACAGCTTCGTCGAGTAGCGCGTCTTCCAGTCCGGCTGGTTGCCGTTGTGCATCAGGCAGAACACGTGGCCGAGGCGCAGCGACTGGATCATGTCCTTCATCCGGTCGACGACCGTGGCGGGCGAGCCGGCGATGACGAAGCCACCGTCGACAAATCACGCCACGTGAGCTTGGTGAACATGTTGCGGTTCTCGGCGCGGAACTGGTCCAGGACGCCGGCCTTGATCGTGTTGATCGTGCGGTAGCCGGGCGGGTCGGAGAAGCCTGGGTAGACGTGCAGGCAGCGGTTGAAGAAGTACAGGATGTGCTCGCTGTACAGCCGCTCCGCCTCCTCGTCGGTGTCGGCCACGGCGATGATCTGGGCGAACGCGGCGCGGTAGGGCGAGTCGTCCTTGTCCTTCTCGGCGACGCGCTCCCAGTAGCCGTCGAGCAACTTCTTGCCGGCGAGGTAGCCGCCGAAGGACAGGTACGAGTAGTTGTAGTCGTGGTCCAGGCAGAAGTCCCACGTCTCCACCGAGCCGCCACCGGGGATGTAGATCGGCGGGTGCGGCTGCTGGATCGGCTTGGGCCAGCAGTTGACGTAGCGCAGCTGGTTGTACTTGCCGTCGAAGGCGAACGGCTCGGTGGCCGACCACGCCTTCATGATCAGGTCGTGGGCCTCGGCGTACTTGTCGCGGGTGAGCGCGGGGATCTGCCCGTAGCAGAAGTTGGTGTCCATCGGCGTGCCCACCGGGAAGCCGGCGACGAGCCGCCCACCGCTGATGCAGTCGAGCATGGCGAACTCCTCGGCCACGCGGATCGGCGGGTTGTACAGGGCGATCGAGTTGCCGATGACGCAGATCGCCGCCTTGCTCGTGCGCCGCGCCAGCCCGGCGGCGATGATGTTCGGGCTGGGCATGATCCCGTAGCCGTTCTGGTGGTGCTCGTTGCACCCGATCCCGTCGAAGCCCAGCGAGTCGGCGTACTCCAGCTGGTCCATGTACTCGTTGTAGACCTGGTTGGCCCGGACCGGGTCGAACAACGTGTTCGGGATGTCGACCCACACGGAGCGGTTCTGCTCACGGAAGTCGTCGGGGAGATCGGGCCACGGCATCAGGTTGAACCACGTGAACTTCATCGCAGGATGCTCGCACGATCACTGCCGTCGGACGCCGTCGGGGGAGCGCCGGACCAGCGGTGTCAGTGCGGGCGTGAGCGTGAGGACGCGCTCAAGAACGGTTCCACGCCAGCGACAGGCCGATGGCCGCGCTGGCCAACAGTGCGGCGACGAGGACGAACCACACCGTGATCTCCTCGCGCTGCTGCTGGGTCACCACCTCGCGCGGCAGGTCGCCGAACACGTGGTCGAGCTGCTCGGCGTCGGCCGCCCGGAAGTACTCGCCGCCGGTCATCTTGGCCACCGCCTGCAACGTCGGCTCGTCGATCTGCAAGAAGCGCCGACCGCCACCGCCACCACCGCCGCCGCCGAAGCCGGGATCGCCGCCGATGTCGATCGGGGCATCGGTGGGGATGTCCCGGCCGATCTGGTCGATGTTGCACACCGGCTGGGACGGGGTGGTGGTGCCGAAGCCGATCGTGTACACCCGGATGTGCCGCGCGGCGGCCTGTTGGGCGGCGACGAGCGGTTCGACACCGAGCGTGTTGGCCCCGTCCGTGAGCACCACGATCGTGTCCGGCTGGAACGGTCCGGTGGCTTCGGGGATCGAATCCACGTCGACGGGTGTCCCGTCCGTCGGGCCGGTCGCGTCACCGGAGCCGAGGTCGACGCCGGTCGGGGCGACGTTCGGGTTGTGCTCGGCGATCGCGTCGATCGAGGCGAGGATGGCCATGCCGATCGCCGTGCCGCGCGACGTGGTCAGCCCGTCGATCGCCTTGACCAGCTTGCCCTGATCGGTGGTCGGCGGAACGACCAGCCCGGCGATCCCGGCGAACGCCACGAGACCGATGCGGGTCCCGTCGGGTTGGCTCTTGACGAACGTGCGCGCCGCATCCTGGGCGACGGCGATCCGGTTCGGCTTCACGTCGGTCGAGCACATCGAGCGGGACACGTCCATCGCCAGGAGGATCGACGTCGAGCTGCGCGACACCGTCCGCGTGACCTGTGGCCGGGCGGCCCCGATGCCGAGCATCACCAGGCTGGCGACGAGCAGGGCGACCGGCACGCGCCGCTTCCAGTGCGATCGCTTGGGGATCGCGGCGCGGATGACCGCCACGTTGGAGACGCGGACCGCCAGACGGCGGCGCCGGCGACGTACGAGCCACCATGCACCGAGCAGCAGCGGCACGGCGAGCAGGCTGAGCAGGGCCAGCGGCCAGGTGAACGACATCAGTGCGCCTCGTTCATATCAACCGCCCGTACCAGCGGGTCATCAGGAGTCCGCCGGCGACCAGCAACAGGATGGCCGCACCGGCGAACACGGCGGTGATCTCGGTGCGCTTGTAGGTGGTGGCGATGCGCAGGTCGATCGACCGGGAGATCTGGTCCAGCTGGCCGTCGGCGTCGGCCGCCGCGGAGTAGGTGCCGCCGGTCGCGTCGGCGATGTCGCTCAGTGACTGCGCGTCGAGGGCCGTGGAGACCTGGTAGCCCTCGCTGTCGATCACCGCCCCCTGCGTCGTGCCGAAGCCGATCGTCGAGATGTGCACGCCGGCGCCCGCGGCGAGGAGGGCGACCGCGATCGGGTCGGGGCCGCCGGTGTTCTCGCCGTCGGACAGCAGGACCATCGTCGCCGACGGGAAGTAGCCGATCGACGGCGGCGGCGCGTTGCTCTGCGGATCGGGCAGGGCGACGGGCGTGCCGGCGATCGTGCTCAGCCCGAGCGAGCATCCCCTGGCCGAGCGACGTCGCCCCGCCGACCTTGAGGCGGTCGATGGCCGCGAGGACGTCGGCGCGGCTGTCGGTCGGCTGCTGGGTGACGCAGGGCGCCGTTGCCGAAGGCGACGAGGCCGATCTCGATCGTCGACGGCTGGGCGTGGACGAAGTCGCGGGCCGCCTGCTGGGCGACGGCGAGCCGGGTGGGCGAGACGTCGTCGGCGCCCATGCTGTTGGACACGTCGACGACGAGCAGCACCGTGCCGGTCGGCTTCGAGGTGGCCAGCGTGGTCTCCGGGCGCGACAGGGCGAAGATCATCAGCGGCGAGCGCCGTGATCAAGATGGCGAACGGCAGGTGGCGACGCGGCCCGCGGGTCGGCTGCCCGCGCTGAGCACGAGTCCGGAGGCGCCGATCGCCGCCGCACGGCTGGCCCGCCGGCCCTGCACCCAGACGTACGCGGCAGATGAGCGCCGGCACGAGCACCATCGCGCCGAGCAGCGCCGGCCAGATGAACGTCATCGCCGCGGCTGCCGGGATCGCCGGACCATGCCGACGAGCGCGTCGGCCAGGTCGTCGTCGGTGGACACGTCGTTCAGGCGCACGCCCACCCGGTCAGCTGGTCCTGCAGCGCCGCCTCGCGGCGCGTCCACCTCGGCGTGGAACTGCCGGCGGAACGTCGGATCGCTGGTGTCGACGAGCACCTGCTCGCCGGTCTCGGCGTCCTCGACGACGATCACCCCGACGTCGGGCAGCTCGCGCTCCAGCGGATCGACCAGGCGGATGGCGACCACCTCGTGGCGCTGCACCAGCCGGGCCAGGGGCCGCTCCCAGCCGTCGCCGGTGATGAAGTCGGAGATCAGGAACACCAGCGACCGCCGGCGGATCGTTCCCGTCGCGGCGTGGAGCAGCGCGGCGAGATCGGTGGAGGTGCCGGTCGGCGCGGTGATCGGCTGGCGCTTGCCGAGCTCGTGCACGAGCCGCAGCACGTGGGTGCGACCGCTGCGCGGCGGGACGACCTTCTCCACCTTCTCGTCGAACAGCAGCGCGCCGACGCGGTTGCCGCCGCCGGCGAGCAGCCGGGCCAGCGTCACCGCCAGCTCGGTGAGCACGACGTCCTTGCTGCGGCCCTCGGCGCCGAAGACCATCGAGCGCGACCGGTCGAGCAGCAGCCAGGCGGTGAGCTCGCGGTCCTCGGTGTACTGGCGCACGTGCGGCTCGTCGAGCCGGGCCGTGACGTTCCAGTCGATGTGCCGCACGTCGTCTTCGGGCATGTACGTGCGCAGGTCGGCGAAGTCGATGCCTGCGCCGTAGAACCGGGTGCGGTACGAGCCCTGCAGCTGGCCGTCGAGGCGCCGAACGACCTGCCACTCGAGGCGGCGCAGCAGGCGCGCTCGGGCCGCCGGCGTTCGTGTCGGGGGCGGCAGGCATCGCGGCGGTCCGATCAGCGGGCGCGCAGGGCGACGTCGGGGACGGGCAGCGCCGACATCACCCGGCGCAGCAGCTGGTCGGCGGTGATCTCGTCGGACAGCGCCTCGTACGACAGCACGAGGCGGTGGCGGAGCACGTCGAGCGCCAGCGTGGTGACGTCCTCGGGCAGGGCGTAGTCCCGGCCGCGCACGTAGGCCAGCGCGCGGGCGGCGAGCACGAGGTTGATCGACGCCCGCGGGCTGGCGCCGAAGTCGATGTACCGGGCGAGGTCGCCGAGGCCGATCATCGCCGGCTCGCGCGTGGCCGTCGCCAGGCGCACGGCGTACTCGACGAGCGCCGGGTCGACGTACACCTCGTCCACCTGGCGCTGCATCTGGGTGAGCAGCTCGGGGTCGATCACCCGCATGCGTGCGCCGGCGGCGGGTTCAGCGCCCGGTCGACGACGACGTACTCCTCCGTCGGCGTCGGGTAGCCGACGAGCACCTTCATCATGAACCGGTCGACCTGGGCCTCGGGCAGGGGGTAGGTGCCCTCCGACTCGATCGGGTTCTGCGTGGCCATCACCAGGAACGGCTTGGGCACGTGGTGCGTCTCCCGGCCGATCGTCACCTGCTGCTCCTGCATCACCTCGAGCAGCGCGCTCTGCACCTTCGCCGGCGCCCGGTTGATCTCGTCGGCCAGCAGCAGGTTGGTGAACACCGGGCCGAGCGACACCTGGAACTCGCCGGACTGCTGGTGGAAGATGCGCGTGCCGACGAGGTCGGCGGGCACCAGGTCCGGGGTGAACTGCACCCGGTGGAACTGCCCGCCGATCGCCGCGGCGACCGACTTCACCGCCAACGTCTTGGCCAGGCCGGGCACGCCCTCGACGAGGATGTGGCCGCGGGCGAGCAGGGCGACGACGAGCCGTTCGAGCAGCACGTCCTGGCCGACGATCGTCCGCTTCACCTCGTACAGCACCTGCTCCATCGGGTTCATGCTGCACGGCGGCGGGCGCGCCGTCGGCACCCGGCGGCCGCCAGATGTGGTCGTCGCGCAGGTCGCTCGTGGCGATCCTCGTTGGCTCGGCTCCATCGGTGGACGTCCTCCTGTCAGATCACTTCGGGGGCTGCGGTGCCGCCGCCGCCGGCGACCGCGGTGGCGATCGGCACGGCGAAGCCGATGCCGATGAACGAGCGGTCCTCGGTCGGGTTGGCCAGCGCGGTGACGATGCCGATCACCTCGCCCCTGGCGTTGAGCAGCGGGCCGCCGGAGCTGCCCGGGTTCACCGCCGCGTCGAACTGGATGAGGCCGGTGCGCTGCACGCCGTCCTCGGCGCGCGCCGTGCGGTCCAGCCCGGAGATCACCCCGGACGTGGTGGTGTCGTCGAGGCCGAACGGGTTGCCCACGGCGACGACCGGCTCGCCGACCGCCCCGGGCCCGCCGAGCACCGCCGGCACGACCACCGACGGCAGGGTGTCCGGCTTGAGGGTGGCGATGTCCTGCTGCTCGTCGGCGGCGGTGACCGTGGCCGTCGATCGGCGTGCCGTCGGCGTAGACCACCTCGATGGTCGTCGCCCCGGCGACCACGTGGTTCGCCGTGAGGATCGTGCCGTCACCGTTGACGATCACCCCGGTCCCGAGCCCGGCGCCCTCGTCGCCGCCGGTCCCCGACGGGGTGTCCTGTCCCGCCGCCAGGTTGACGTCGACCTCGACCACGGACGGCTGGATGCGCGAGTAGATCTCGCTCACCGGCAGGCCCTGGGCGGCGATGGCCTTGCTCGACGGCCGTGTCGATCGCCGCCTGGGTCGCCGGGTCGAGCGTGGTCGACGCGCCGGCGGCGGTGCCCGCGCTGCCGTCGTCGGACGTGCAGCTGCGCACGACGAGCGCGAGGACGGCGATGACGGCGACACCGCGCCGGCGACGATCCACCGGCGCCGCCGGTCGTTCGGCGAGCCGGGCGCGCTCGGCCTCGGGCGTCGTGCCCGCCGGCCTCGCCTCCAGGTCACTTGCCGTCACCGGCCCTCCGTGGGATCGTCGGAAGGTTGCGCTCGCAATCGCACCCCGGACAGTAGGTCAGCCACGGCCTGCCCGGTACGCGGGCATCGGCGTCCAGTTCCGTCGTGGACGCCGGATCGCGCGGGTCACGTGGTCGGCGGGAACGTCACGGTGAGGCGCTGGATGTCGAGGGAGCAGTCACCCAGGGTGACGTGGACGTCCTCGATGCGCTGCTCGACGCCGCCGGCGACGACGCGCACGGTGTACGTCCCCTTCGAGTAGATCCCGATGTACGGGCAGGACCCGTCGGCACGCGGCAGCGCGGCCAGTTGGCCGACCGCGTCCTCGCTGTCGACGGCGACCACGGCGTCGCAGATCGGCGCGCCGTCGGCCGTCTGCACGGTGATGTCGAGGCCCGCCGAGGCGATCGACTTGCAGTCCGGACGTCCGCAGGCACCCATCGCCGGCGCGGCGAGGATCATCACGGCCGCGGCCCATCTCGTCGGCCGCCGCATCGAACGCTCAGGCGGTGCCGAGGTCGATCAGCTCCTGGTAGGCGGCTTCGACGCAGTCGCGCAGGTCGGCGGGCGTCGTCGATGGCCACCGGGTCCATGAACATCGTGACGGCGAACTCGCCGGCGTAGGACATCGCCGTGAGGTTGAACGCCGTGCCGGCGAGCGGGCCGAACGCATAGCTGGCCACCACCTTGGCGCCGGAGATGTAGAACCGCCGCTTGGCGCCGCGCAGGTTGGACGTGGCGAAGTCCATCTTCGACGCCTGCGAGCGGGCGACGCTGGTGACCAGCGACGTGGGCAGCAGGTTGGCGATGCCGGCGAGCCCGGACAGCGCACCCTGACCGGTGACGCCGGCGCGCTTGGCGGTCATCGCCTCGCTCAGTCGCTTGAACCGCTCCGCCGGATCCATCGGGCCGGCCGGCGCGGCGAAGCGCGTCGGGCTGAACGAGTTGCCGCCGATCGCCTTGTCGGCGCGGGTGCTGACCACGAAGCTGGTGTTCAGCGTGCGCAGCGGCACGGCGCGCTCGTCGTGGTAGGCGACGACGCCGTTGACGACCCCTGTGAGGAACCAGTCGTTCAGCGACCCGCCGAGGCCCTTCGCCGCGGCGAGCGCCTGGTCGAGCGGGAACGACATCACCTCCAGGTGGCGGTGACGCGAGCGGTTGCGCCACAGCGGCGAGCCGCCCGGCAGCTGCGGCTCGCCGTCGGGCAGCTTCCTCGGGTGGTGGCGGCCCGCCGCCGCCGAGCAGCTCGCTGCGCAGCTGGTTGATCGTGCTTGGCGATGCCGTTGACCGCGTCGCGGGCGCGCAGTGGGTCGGCGCCGAGCATCGCCATCTCGCCGGCGAGGCGCCGGGTGATGCCGGCCTGGCGGCGGGCGAAGTGCGTGGCCGTGCCGACGATGCTGTCGACGACGCTCGGGTTCGTCCCCGGCCTCGTCGTCGGCGGCGATCGAGCGCGGTCGAGCGCGGCGTCGAGGTCGACCTCCGGCGGCTCGGGCGCCTCGCGCATCGGCTGGATGAACGCCTCGGACAGGCGGGCTGCGCCGGTGCCGTCGGCCACGGTGTGGTGGATCTTCCAGACCATCGCCGCGCCGCCGTCTTCGAGCCCTTCGATGACGAAGTACATCCACAGCGGCCGGGTGCGGTCGTAGGGGTCCTGGTAGATCTGCGCCACCATGTCCTGCAGCTGGCGCATCGTGCCCGGCGCCGGCAGGGCCACCTTGCGGACGTGGAAGTCGAGGTCGAACTCCGGGTCGGGCCGCCACACCGGCGGCTGCAGCCGCCCGAGGCCGCCGACGACGCGCTCCATCAGCCGCGGCACCTCGACCACGGCGGCGGCCACCTGCTTGCGGAAGTGGTCGAAGTCCGGCGGACGGTCGAGGATGATCAGCGACGCCCCGCTGGGGTTCAGCCACGGGTCCTTCTCCACGTTCCACATCAGCGCCTCGGCGTCGCTCATCCGCTTCTCGAAGCGCTGCTCGCGCTCGGGACGGGCGCGTACCTCGTCAGCCATCGCCAGCTCCTTCAGGTGTCCATCGGTCGGGCGTCGACCGGTCAGGTGTCGGTGCCGGGGCGGCGGACGGCTTCTGCCGTCGGGTTGCCGCGGTAGCCGGGTGGATACGTGGCGGCCAGCTCCTCGGCCGTCGGCGTGCGCTTGACGCGCGCCTCGTCGGGCAGCTGGTCGACGAGCGCCGCCATGATCCGCTTGGTGTCGGCGTCGGGGCTGCGGTGCTTGAGCACCACCGGACCGCCGACGCGCACGCGGATCTCCGGCCGCTCGGTGAAGCTCAGCTTCGGCAGGCGGGAGCTGCGCGGCCAGACCTTCTCCGTGCCCCACAGGCCGACGGGGATCACGGCTGCGCCCGCTGGCCGCGGCCAGCCGGGCCGCGCCCCAGCGGCCCTTGAGCACCGGGTCGAAGAAGGCCGGCCCACGCGGGATCGTGCCCTCGGGGGCGAGGGAGATCGCCCCGCCGGCCTCGAGCACCTTGATCGCCGCTTCCAGCGGCTCGTCCGATCCCGACGACCGGTTCACCCGGATGCCGCCGGCCATCCGCGCGAAGGCGCCGATGATCGGTGCGTCGAACACCTCCTTCTTGCCGAGGAAGCGGAACGACCGACCGGTCTGGGCGAGCACCGTGCCGACGACGGCGCTGTCGAAGTAGCTGCGGTGGTTGAACACGGCGATCACCGGACCCGACTTCGGGATCTTCTCGATGCCCTGCGATGTCCAGGCGGACGTTGGCCAGCAGCTCGGGTCGGGCGAGGAACCGACTCCAGTCCTGCAGCTCGCGTCCGGCGATCTTCGGCACGCCCTCGGGCAGGTCGAGGTGGCGCACCGGCCAGCCGCGCAGCGCGGCGAGGCCCGGCCAGGCGCAGGTCGGGGTTGACCGCCACCGGGTTGCCGACGGCCGGCGAGCAGCGGGGCGTCGTAGTAGCTGTCGCTGTAGGCCCACGAGCCCTTCAGGTCGATGCCGCGCCGGTCGGCCCATTCGCGCACCGCCTCGAGCTTGCCCCGGCCCCAGACGATCGGCCCGTCGAGCTCGCCGGTGTACGCGCCGTCGCGCACGGTCCACTGCGTCGCCACCACCGCGTCCATCCCGAGGCGTTCGGCGAACGGGGTGACCAGTGCGGCCGGGCTCGTGGTGGCCATCACCAGCGTGCGCCCGGCCTCGCGGTGCTCGGCGATGACGCCGGGCGCGTACGGCTGGACGATGCTCATCAGCTCGTCGGCGGCGGCCTCGGCCGCCTGGCGGACGAGGTCGACCGACCACCCCGGCGTGGCTCGCGCCGCGAGGCGGGCGGCGGCGGAGGTGAGCAACGTCTCGCCGATCGCCTGGTAGGTGGCGGCCACCGCCTCGGCGCCGGGGACGCGGCGCTGGGTGATGCCCGGCGGCGTGCAGGCTGTCGGCGAACGCCGTGGCCGACGGTCCGGCGATCAGCGTGCGATCGAGGTCGAAGATCGCCGCGGTGTTCGCCGCAGCTGCTCGGCGGGTGCTCATCGTCGACTCCTCGTCGTGGTGGCTCGAGCTGGTCCGAGCCGCTTCGTCGTGGCCGGTCGTCGTGCCGTCGTCGTGCCGCGCCTTCCGGCGCGGTGGCACTGCGTCGAGCGCGTCGAGCTCGGCGGCCATGCCGGTCGACGAGCGGGCCGAGGTCGTCGAGCGTGTCGCGACACGACAGCGCGCCGACGCCGATCGCTCCCGGGCCCGACTGCAGCCCGATGTGCACGGGCGTCAGCTCGTTGATCGTCAGCACGGGGTAGTTGGCCTCCAGCGGCCGGCCGGCCAGGTACATCTGCTGGCGTGAGCCTGGCACGTTGGTGATCGCCAGGTTGACGGTGGGGCTGGCGAAGCTCGGTGGGGGAGCGCGCCGACGAGCCGACCGGCGAGCGCGGCCACCGCCGGCGGGGCGAACAGCGACACGTCCTGCATCAGCGACGCCGGGACGCCGGTGCGCTGCTGCTTCGCGGCACTGCAGCGCCTCGCTCGTGCGCCGCAGCCGTTCGACCGGGTCGGCGACGTTGCGTCGGCAGCGGCACCACGAGCCCGGCGACGTGGGCGTCGGCGCTGTCGCCGCCGCCGACGAGCATCGGCACGAGGGCGACGGTCGGCGACGTCGGCAGCTCGTCGTGCACGCGCCAGCCAGTTGCGCACCGAGCCGGCGACGACGGCGACGACGACGTCGTTGACCGTCGTGCCGGCGCGGCGCTTGACCTCGATGATCTCGTCGAGCGGCAGCTGCGTCATGGCGAAGCGGCGCCGTCCGGTGATCGGACCGTTCCACGACAGCATCGGTGCCCGACCGGGGTGCGCTCGTCGAGGACCTCGCCGGTCGGACGGCGCCGGCAGAAGCCGGGCGATGCGGCTCCATGCCCGGGGTGCGGTGGATCGTCTCGGCGATGGTGTCGCCGATGCCGGCGAGCTGGCTGCCGACGGCGTTCATCGCCCGGCCGACGAGCCGGCGGGGGAAGCGGGTCGCCTGGCGCCACTGGTCCGGCAGCGGCGCCCAGCCAGCGCTGCAGCTGATCGTCGCGCTCGTGGTGGCGCGCCTCGGGCTGGACGTGGACGACCGCCAGCGGATCGGCGTCGAGCAACGCGGTCATCACCTCGGCGCCGGTGACGTCGTCGATCGCCGCCATGTGGATCTTGGCGTACAGCGCGACGCGGCCGTCGGGCAGGCCGTCGATGACCCACAGCTCCCACAGCGGGCGTGAGCGGTCGAGTGGGCGGGCGTGGGTGCGGGCGATGAAGTCGGCGAGCGCGCTCATGCCGCCCGAGGCCGGGACCGCGGTGTGCCGCAGGTGGAACTCGAGGTCGAAGCGCCTGTCCGTGGCCCACGACGGCCGGCCGAGCCCGAGCGGCACCTCGACGACCACCCGTCGGCGCCGACGCGATGAGCGGCAACCGCTCGGTGAGCAGGTTGCGCGACGACCTCGTAGGTGAGCGGCCCGTTCGGGCCCGGGCCGAAGATCGACACGCTGCCGAGGTGGCGGGGCTCCGTCGGGACGCTCCATCGCCAGGAACGCGGCGTCCATCGCCCGCATCGTCCTCATTCGCCCTCACGGCGTCGGCCACGGCGGGTCGGCGCCACGGACCGGGCCGGGCGACGGAACGCAACCACGGCGGCGCGCTGGAACGGCTCGTGCACGCCGGCCGGTTGGGCCAGCCGGTCGGCGATCACGTACAGCGCAGCCGGGTTGTGCAGCAGACCGACGTGGCTGCCGGGCACCTCGATGTTCTCCGCGTCGGGTGCCTCCTCGTCGATGCACGAGTGCCAGGCGACGACACCGTCGCTGCGCGAGTAGATCGGCGGTCGACGGCACCGGTAGTGGCTCGTTCATCCGCGCCAGGAACTCGGGCGGGATGCTGCGGATGCGCGTGCCGGTGACTGCCTCGTACATCGGCCAGACGACGTTGGACTTGAGGTCGCCGCCGAACGGGCTGCCGACGGTGACGACCCGCCGGACGTGCTCGGGCGCCGCTCGGGCCACCTCCGCGCGCGTAGATCCCGCCGAGGCTGTGGCCGATGAGGCTCACCGGCTCGCCGGCTTCGTGGGTGACCTCGCGCAACCTGGCCACGGCCACCGTCGACAGTCGGTGCAGGGCGAGGATCTCCGACCGACCCCAGCGGTGCACGGTGTAGCCGAGTCGGCCGAGGTAGGCGCGCATCACGGTGGTGAACGCGTCACCGGCCCCGAACGGCGGGATGGCGACGACGTGGTGCCCGTCGCCCCGCGGGGCGCGCATCAACAGCGGCCACGCCGGGAGCAGCGTCACGGCCTCCAGCGGTGCCCGCGCTTCGGCGAGCAGATATCCCATGCCCGGGTTCTTGGCCACCTTCGGGCGCGCCGGTCTGGTGTTCGTCACCGGCTCCGCCACGGCGTCCTCACGTTCATGTCCGGCTCCGAGTGTCCACTCGCCCCCCAGGTCGTCGACGGTGGCCATGCTCGCGTACCCGACGACCTCGGCGTGCACGTTGCCCGATGAACCACCCTCGCACTCGTAGGGTCGCCGACCGTGGACATCGGAGTGTGCGTGGCGGCCGACATCGGCGACATCGACTACGGGGTGCTCGCCGAGCAGCTCGGCTTCAAGGACCTGTGGGTGGCCGACAGCCAGATGCTCTGGTCGGACTGCTACGCGGTGATGGCGCTGCTCGCGGAACGCACGTCGCGCATCGGCATCGGCACAGGTGTCGCCGTGGCCGGCTCGCGTCCGGCGGCGGTCACCGCCGCGGCGCACGCGACGATCAACCGGATCGCGCCGGGCCGCGTGTTCTGCGGGATCGGCTCGGGCAACACGGCGATGCGCATCATGGGGCACAAGCCGATCACCATCGCCGAGCTCGACGACCACCTCGGCACGTTGCGCCGCCTGCTCGACGGCGAGGAGTCCGACGTCAGCTGGCGTGGGGCCACCGCACCGGCGCAGCACCTGATGCCCGACGCCGGCTTCGTCGCGTTCACCCCACGGATGCCGATGCACGTCTCCGCGTTCGGTCCACGGGCGATGGCCCTGGCCGCACGCCACGGTGACGGGTTGATCACCTCGGTGCACCCGACCGTCGAGGGCGTCAACGCCGCGTGGTCGCGCCTGGAGCAGGCCGGCGCGGCGGCCGACCGGGCGTTGGACCCGTCGAACTTCACCGTGTCGACGCTGACGACGATCGTCGTCCTCGAGCCGGGTGAGGCCACCGACAGCGAGCGGGTGAAGGAGCAGGCCGGTCCGATGGCGGTCGCCAGCCTGCACTACCTCTACGAGCAGTGGCGCCAGTACGGGCGCCGCCCGCCGGCGCACGTCGCCGGCGTGTGGGACGACTACACGGCGATGCTCGACGAGGTCGCGCCGGAGCGTCGCCACCTGCGCATCCACCTCGGGCACAACTGCTGGGTGATCCCCGAGGAGGAGCGCTTCGTCACCAAGGAGCTGCTCGAGGCCAGCTGCCTGATCGGCACGGCCGACGAGCTGGTCGGCCGGCTGCGCGCCCTCGGCGACGCCGGTCTCGGCCAGGTGGTGATCCTGCCGTCGCTGGCCGCGAAGGAGCAGGTCCTGCGCGACGTGGCCGAGCACGTGCTCCCGTTCGTCGCGTAACGTCGGTTCTCACCCGGTTCTCGCCCTGACGTGGCGCGGACCTCAACGAGGTCCGCCACCGTACTGTCGAGTTTCGACGCCCGCGAACGATGGGAGCCCCATGGAAGCCCGACCTGATCAGCCGTCCCCCGACGAAGTGCTCGAACGAGCGCTGTTCGAGGTGAAGCACGTCGTCGTCGGCCAGGACGCGATGATCGAGCGACTGCTCGTCTGCGCCGTGGCCGGCGGTCACTGCCTGCTGGAGGGCCCGCCAGGCCTGGCCAAGACGCTCGCGGCGAAGACGATGGCCACCGTGCTCGGCGGCACGTTCGCCCGCATCCAGTTCACCCCCGACCTGCTCCCGGCCGACCTCGTCGGCACGCGCATCTACCGCCCGTCGCGCGAGCAGTTCGACGTGGAGGTCGGTCCGGTGTTCGCCAACGTGGTGCTCGCCGACGAGATCAACCGGGCCTCACCGAAGGTGCAGTCGGCGCTCCTCGAAGTCATGGGCGAGCACCAGGTGTCCATCGGCGGCACGACGTTCGCCGTGCCCAGCCCGTTCATCGTGCTGGCCACGCAGAACCCGATCGAGAGCGAGGGCGTCTACCCGCTGCCCGAGGCCCAGCGCGACCGCTTCCTGATGAAGGTGCTCGTCGACTACCCGAGCGACCGCGAGGAGGCCGAGATCGTCCGCCGGGTGAGCGTCAACCCGCCGGTGGCCGGCCAGTGCCTCACTCCCGAGGAGTGGGCCGGCCTGCAGCGCAGCGCCGCGCAGATCTTCGTCCACGACGCCGTCGTCGACTACGCGGTGCGCCTCGTCGCGGCCACCCGTCGCCCGGCCGAGCACAACATGCCCGAGCTCGCCCCGTACATCGCCTACGGCGTCAGCCCGCGCGCCACGCTCGGCCTCGTGGCCGCGTCGCGCGTGCTGGCGATGATGCGCCGCCGCCGCTACGTGCTGCCGCGCGACGTGTTCGACGTGGCCCCGGAGGTGCTCCGCCACCGGCTCGTGCTGTCGTACGAGGCGCTGGCCGCCGACGTCACGGCGGACCACATCGTCGCCCGGGTGCTGTCCACGGTGTGGGCCCCGCAGATCGCCCCCAGCCAGCACGAGGAGACGGCCGATCCCACGGTGGTCATGAACCAGCCGGCCGGAGCAGCTCGATGACGACGGCCACCGGCGAGGTCGCTCGCCGGGAGTCCAACCTGCGCCAGGTCGAGCTGGCGATCACGCACAAGCTCGACGGTCTGCTGCAGGGCGAGCACCTGGCGATCCTGCGCGGCTCGGGCAGCGAAGCCGGCGAGGGCCGCCCGTACGCCGCCGGCGACGATGCCCGGCGGATCGACTGGAGCCTCACGGCGCGCTCGTCGGAGATCCACGTCCGCGACACCATCGCCGATCGCGAGCTGGAGACGTGGCTGTGCGTCGACGCCAGCGCCAGCCTCGACTGGGGCACCGCGGCGTGGGAGAAGCGCGACCTGGCGATCACCGCCGCGGCCGCGTTCGGCCTCCTCGGGGCGAAGTCCGGCAACCGCACCGCGGCCCTGATCTTCGACGGCTCGACCACCCAGATCGTGCCGCCGCGCGCCGGGCGCGACGCGGTGATGCAGCTGCTGCGCCGCCTCGAGCAGCGGCCGCGCGCCGACGAGCGCGAGGCGTCGCTGGCCGCCGCCCTCACCCAGACCCGCGCCGCCGCCAAGCGCCGCGGCCGGGTCATCGTCATCTCCGACCTCATCGATCGCGGGCCGTGGCCGACCGAGCTGCGCCTGCTCGCCACCCGTCACGACGTGGTGGTGGCCGAGGTCAGCGATCCGCGTGAGTGGGAGCTGCCCGCCGTCGGGTTGCTCACGTTGCACGACCCCGAATCCGGCCGGCGCGTCGAGGTGCAGACCGCCGACCCCAAGCTGCGCGCCCGCTTCCATGCCGCCGCCGCCCAGCGCCGCCAGGAGCACGCCGACGCGGTGCGCCGGGCCGGCGCCGCCCACCTCCCACTGTCCACCGATCGTGACTGGATGCGCGACCTCGTCGTGTTCGCCGCGAGCCACAAGGGAAAGTTCGTCCGATGACCCTCCTCCACCCCGCGCTGCTGTGGCTGCTCGTCGGTGTGGTCGCGATGATCGCGATCTACGTCGTCATGCAGCGCCGCCGACGCCACTACGCGGTGCGCTTCACCAACCTCGACCTGCTCGAGTCGGTCGCCCCGAAGCGTCCGGGCTGGCGCCGCCACGTTCCCGCGGCTGCCGTCGCCGTGGCGCTCGTCGTCGGCGTGGTCGGCCTCGCCCGGCCGGCCCACGACGTGCACGTCGCCAAGAAGACCGCGATCGTCATGCTCGTCATGGACGTCTCGGCGTCGATGGCGGCGACCGACGTCGCCCCCACCCGCCTCGACGCGGCGATCAAGTCGGCCACCGCGTTCGTCGACGACCTGCCCGACTCGTTCTCCGTCGGGCTGGTGGCGTTCTCCAGCAACACCCAGGTGCTCGCCGCGCCGACCACGGATCACGCCGCGGTGCAGAAGGCGATCAAGGCGCTGCAGCTCGGCAAGGGGACTGCGGCGGGTGACGGCATCAACGCCGCACTGGAAGCCATCGCCACCGCCCAGGCCGCGGCCGGCAGCAACCTCGTGTCGCCGACGGCCGCCGGTGACGAACCGATCACTGCCTCGATCGTCCTGCTGTCCGACGGTGGCACGACGACCGGCGCCGACCCGTTCGCCGCCGCCCAGTCCGCGGCCGACGCGAACGTGCCGGTGTCGACGATCACGTACGGGACCGATCAGGGAACCGTGGACATCCAGGGTCAGACCGTGCCCGTGCCGCCGGACTCGGCGTCGATGCAACGCATCGCCGACATCAGCGGCGGCAAGGCGTTCGACGCGACGAGCACGTCGCAGCTCGACTCGGTGTACCGCTCGATCAGCGGTCTGGTCGGTCACGCCACCGAGCAGCGCGAGCTGATCGTCTGGTTCCTGGCCTTCGCCCTCCTGTTGATGACGATCGCCTGCCTCGGCGCGCTGTACTGGTCCGGCCGGATGCTGTGATCGGGCGGCGCGGTCGAGCCAGACTGCCCTGATGGGCGCGATCGTCGACCTCAGCCACCCGATCACCGACGGCCTCGCGACGTACCCGGGGCTGCCCGGCCCGGTGATCACCGATCACCTCACGCGTGTGGCATCGCGTGAGCGCTACTCGCCTGGCTACGAGTTCCAGATCGGGCACATCTCGATGGTGTCGAACACCGGCACGTACCTGGACACGCCGTTCCACCGCTTCGCGGACGGTCACGACCTGGCTGGCCTGGACCTCGCCCGGGTGACGGCCGTGCCCGGCCTGCTCGTCGACGCGACGGGTGTCCAGGAGGCGCTCCTGCCCGACGGGCTCGACGTCGCCGGGCGGGCCGTGCTGTTCCACACCGGCTGGGACCGACATTGGGCGACGGACGCCTACGGCGACGGCGGCCACCCGTTCGTCGGCATGGACGCCGTCGAGCGACTCGTCGAGGGCGGTGCGGCGGTCGTCGGCATCGACTCGGTGAACATCGACGACACGCGCACCGGCGAGCGGCCGGTGCACACGGCGCTGCTCGGCGCCGGCATCCCGATCGTCGAGCACCTGCGCGGCCTCGGCCGCCTCGTCGGAACGTCGTTCACGTTCACCGCGGTTCCCCCGGCGGTGGTCGGCATGGGGACGTTCCCGGTGCGCGCGCTCGCCCAGCTCTGAGCTGAGCGGACGCAGCGCTCAGCCCAGTGCCGCGGTGGCCCGCTCGAGGTACGCCGGGTCGAGGCGCCAGCCCCGGCCGCGCACGGTCGTCACCGCGGCGGACCCGAGGTACCGGCGGATCTGCACGAGCACCGAGTCGCAGCGCCGTTCGCTGAGGCCGTCCAGGCCGGCGAGCTTGGAGAGCTCTCCGCGGCTGACGACGCGGTGGTGGTTGGCCACCAGCACGGAGAGCACGGCCCGCTCCTGCGAGCCGAGGCGAACCATGGGGGTTGTGTTCGCCTGGCTCAGAGCAGGAGCGGGGCCGGCCATTGCGGCGATGGTATGGAACGGCCGTTTCACGGGTGTTCGCCACTTGTGAACAGGCTGTGAACCGCATCCGCGACCGTCTCGGTCTGCGAGAATCTGCGGCCATGGCGATCGCGCGACTCGATGGACAGGAGATGAAGCGATCGCGCGCCGAAGTGGTCGCCCGACCGGACCTGTCCGGCCGGAGTCTCGCACGACGGCTGGCCCGGCTCACGGACGCCTGGTTCGACCGGCTCGGCTACGACCTCCCGTCAGGCTGGTCGTTGATGGCCACCGGCGGCTACGCCGGCGGGGCGCTGTGCCCCGGGAGCGACCTCGACGTCATCCTCTTGCACCCGCCGAAGGTCGCCGCCGAGACGGTGCGCGCCACGGCCGAGGTCATCTGGTACCCGCTGTGGGACGCGGGGGTGAAGCTCAGCCCGGCGGCCCACTCCACGCGGTCGTTGCTCGCCCTGGCCAGCGAGGACCTCGTCACGGCGACGTCGGTCCTGCGGGTGCGCCGCCTCGCCGGCGACGCCGCGCAGGTGAAGGAGGTGCAGCGCGCCGCGCTCGACCAATGGCGGCGGCGCAGCAGCCAGTGGCTGAACCGCCTGCACGAGGTGAGCGAGGAGCGCTGGGCGAAGACCGGGGAGATCGCTTCGTTGCTGGAGCCCGACGTGAAGGACGGCATCGGCGGCCTGCGCGACCACGACGTCCTGCGCTGGGCGCTGGCCACCGACCGGGAGGACGTGCGCGACGCGTTGGAGAGCCCGATGGACGAGCTCGCCGCGCCGGCCGAGATGCTGCTCACCGTGCGCTGCGAGCTGCACCGGCTCACCGGGCGGAACATGAACGTGCTGCTGCTCGAGGATCAAGACGCGGTTGCCGAGGCGATGGGCTTCGCCGACGCCGACGTGTTCATGCGCCGCGTGGCCGGCGCGGCCAGGGCGATCGATTGGGCGAGCGCGCGGTTCTGGCGGCGCGTCGACCGGGTCCTCAGCCGCGGCCGGCAGCGGCCGACGAGTCGTGAGCTGCCCGAGCCGATCGAGGGTGTGCGAATCCTCGACGACGAGGTCGACGTCGCACCCACGGCGGACTTCGCCGACCAGTCGCTCGTCTTCCGCGTCGCGGCGAGCGCGGCGCGCCTCGGCCTGCCGCTCAGCCGTCACGCGCTGCTGACGCTGTCGGCCAACGTCTCCCACCCGGGGGAGCAGTGGACCGAGCGCACGCGGCGGGCGTTCATCAGCCTGCTCGGCTCGGGTCGCTTCATGGTCGCCACCGTCGAGGCGCTGGAGCAGTACGACCTGTTCAGCTTGTTCCTGCCCGAGTGGCGCCACGTCCGCAGCCTCCCGCAGCGCAACGCGTTCCACATCTACACCGTCGATCGACACCTGCTCACCACGGTGGCCAACGCCACCGAGCTGGTGCGCGAGGTCGCCCGGCCGGACCTCCTGCTCGTCGGCGCGCTGCTGCACGACATCGGCAAGGGCTACCCGGGCGATCACTCGGTGGTGGGCATGGACCTCGCCGAGCGCATCCTGCCGCGGATGGGGTTCTCCGAGGAGGACGCCGACATCGTGCTGTCCCTCGTGGAGTACCACCTGCTGCTGCCGGAGACCGCCACCCGCCGAGACCTCAGCGATCCGCGCACCGCGGCCAACGTCGCCGCGGCGGTGCACGACCCGGTCCGGCTGGAGCTGATGCGCGCCTTGGTCGAGGCCGACAGCCTGGCCACCGGCCCGTCGGCGTGGTCCGGGTGGAAGGAGCTGCTGCTCGACGAGCTGGTGGACGCGGTGAACGACCGCTTCCGCGACGAACCACGCAAGGAGGCGCCGTTGTCCGACGCCAGGTGGCGCCACGCCGAGCTCGTGGACAGGGTGCGCGTCGACGGGCGGCTGCACGTCGACCACGAGCAGGTCGGCGAGCTGCTCGTGCTGCGCGTCGCCACCATGGACCAGCCCGGTTTGTTCTCGCGCGTCGCCGGCACGCTGGCGATGCACGGCATCGAGATCGCCGGGGCCGACGTGTGGACGAGCCTCGACGGCATCGCCGTGGAGGAGTTCGTCATCGTCCCGCGCACGACGGACCGTCCGAACTTCACGAAGATCCACAACGACCTGCTCGACGTGCTCAGTGGGCGCATCGACGTCGAGGCGCGCATCGAGGCTCGAGTGCGGGTGTATCAGCGGGCGTACCGCAAGGCCGTCGCGGCGAGCCCGCCGCGCCTGGAGGTGCTGATCAGCAACGAGGCCAGCGACTCGACCACGATGATCGACGTCCGGGCGCCCGATGCGCCCGCCGTGCTCTACCGGCTGTCGTCGGCGCTGGCCCACTGGGGGGTGGACATCCGTTCGGCGAAGGTGGCCACGCTCGGTCATGAGGTCGTCGACGTGTTCTACGTGCAGCCGGCCGACGGAGCAGGTCAACTCGACCCGTCCGACCACGACGACCTGCGCGACCACGTGAAGCAGGCGCTCGGCTCGACGTCGTAGTTCGTCGCGCTCGCCGCCCGCGGGCGACGTCCGCGGCACGGGCGCTCGGTGGCCGCGCCGCACCGCCCACGCGAACGAGCCCCGCTCCGGTGTGGAGCGGGGCCCGTTGCGCCTGTGTGGACAGTGACTACAAGGCGTCGATGTCCATCTCCCCGGTGCGGACACGGGTGACGGTGCGGACCGGGGTGGTCCACACCTTGCCGTCGCCGATCTTGTCGGTCTTCGCCGCATCGACGATGACCGACACCACCTTGTCGGCCAGCTCGGCCGCCACGAGGATGTCGAGGCGCACCTTGGGGACGAAGTCGATGTTGTACTCCGAGCCGCGGAAGTTCTCGGTCTTGCCCCGTTGACGGCCGAAGCCACGGACCTCGGTGACGGTGACGCCTTCGACGCCGTTGGCCAGCAGGGCGTCCTTCACCTCCTCGAGCTTGTGCGGCTTGATGATCGCGGTGACCAGTTCGAGGGTCATGAAATTCCCTGTCCCATGTAGGCGGCTTCCGGATGGTACGCCGGCGCTCCGTGCTCGTGGATGTCGATGCCCTCGCGCTCGCCCTCCTCAGAGATGCGCAGCGTCTTGGTGGCTCGCACGGCGAGCATCAGCACCATCGCGATGCCGAATGCTGCGACGGCGACGACTGCGTTGCCCCAGATCTGGGCCCACAGCTGCTTGAAGCCGCCGCCCCAGAACAACCCCTTGGGGATGCCGAAGCCGACGGAGAACAGGCCGAGCGACCACGTTCCCCAGATGCCGGCGATGCCGTGCACGGCGACCGCACCGATCGGGTCGTCGATGCGCAACCACTCGATGAAGTCGATGCCGAGCACAACCACCACACCGGCCACTGCACCGATGATCACCGCCCCAGTGGCGTTCACCCAGTAGCAGGGGCAGGTGATGGCCACCAGCCCCGCTAAGAACCCGTTGATCGTGATACCGGCATCGAACTTCTTGAGCCGTGGATAGACGTAGAACATCGCCGTCAACCCGGCGGCCGAGGCCGCCAACGTGGTGTTCGTGGCCACTCGACCGATGCCGCCGGAGTCGATGGCCGACAGCGTCGAGCCGGGGTTGAAGCCGTACCAGCCGAACCACAGGATGACGCCACCGATCGCGGCGATGGTCATGTCGTGACCGGGTGGAAGTCCGCCGCCATCGCGCTTGAACTTGCGTCCGAGCCGTGGCCCGAGGACGATCGCCCCGGCGAGGGCGATCATGCCGCCCATGGTGTGGACGACCGTGGAGCCGGCGAAGTCGTACAGGTGGGTGCCGTTGCGCACCGTCTGCAGCCAGCCGCCCGGACCCCACACCCAGTGGCCGATGATCGGGTAGATGAACCCGCTCACGCCGATCGAGTAGAGCAGGTCGCCGACGAAGCCGGTCCGTCCGACCATCGCGCCCGACGTGATCGTCGAGCAGGTGTCGGCGAAGGCGAACTGGAAGAGGAAGAAGGCCATGAACGACACGCCCGTCGCGCCGGTGAGCGTGTACGTCGCCGGTGCTCCGTTCAGGAAGAAGAACTCGTGGCCGATGATCCCGTTGCCCCGCCCGAACATGAAGGCGAAGCCGAACGCCCAGAACAGCAGGGCGCACAGGCAGGTGTCGACGATGCACTCGACGAGGATGTTGACCACCTCCCGGGTGCGGGCGAAGCCCGCCTCCAGCATCATGAACCCGGCCTGCATGAAGAACACCAGGAACGCGGTGACCAGCACCCAGGAGGTGTTCGTCGCACTCACGACCTGGTCGATCGTCTCGTCGGCTTGCGGCGACAGCCCGGCGGCGTGGGCGACGTGGCCGATGAACCACGGCGCCAGCGACCTGATCGCCAGGTACGCGAGCGCCAGTCCCAGCACCTTGCCGGCGAGGAACGTCACGAAGAACTTCTGCCTGCTGCGGTCGCTGAGCCTCGTTTTCAAGGTCAGTGTGTTCACAGATCTCCTCCCAGAGCGAAGCCCCACCGGGTGGCGGCCTCGACCGGCGAACGTAAACACAGGCGATTTCCGTGTTGTCTCGGAAATGTGAACGGCGCGTGACGGCACTCGCGGGCGGCAGCGCGCCGCGCTCGGTGACCGGGCGTCAGTCGGGCCCGTCCGCGGCGGTCGGAACCACCTCCAGCCGCGTGTCCCGCTGGTAGGTGGTGACCGACGAGTCGCCCATCATGAGCTCGGCGGCGACCGCGGCGATCAGTCCCGGCACGACGTAGGCGGGGCGGCCGGTCGTCTCGGCGACGAACATGACCGCGGCAAGCGGCACCCGGTATCCGGCGCCGAGGAACGCGGCGACGCCGACCACGACGAACAGCACCACGTCGTTGGCATCGACGATCTGCCCGACGGTGACACCGAGCAGCGCGCCGGCGACCACGAGCGGCACGAACAGGCCGCCGACGCCGCCGCCGGCGACGGTCGCCGAGGTGGCCGCGCAGCGCAGGCCGAGCACGGCCAGCAGGATCCACACCGAGCGGTCGGGCTGCGACGCCCACGTGAGCACCTGGTAGCCCGGGCCGATGGTCAGCGACTCGCCGGTGAGCAGGCGGACGACCACGAAGCACGCCGCGATCACGACGGCGGCCGCGACGGTGGTCCTCACCGTGTGGTCCGACGACGACAGCTGCTTGGCCCGGCGCAGGCCCCAGGCGAACAGGCGCGCACCGACGCCCGCCAGCAGCCCGAGCACGAGTGCCCCGACGAGGTCGAGGTAGCCGAACGTCTGGGCGCCGGAGATCGGGAACAGGCGCTGCGTGCCGTTGATCGCGGCGAACACGAGGTAGCCCGACGCGCTGGCGACGAGCGCCGGCGCGAGCATCCGTCTGGCCAGGTCGCCCCGGTACGGCACCTCCAGCGCGAAGACGGCCCCCGTCGCCGGGGCCTTGAAGATCGCCGCCACGCCGGCTGCGGCGCCGGCGACGAGCAGCACCCGTCGGTCGGCGTCGCGGAACGACCCGGGGAAGCGCCGCTGGAGGTGGCTGCCGACGACCGCGCCGGTGTAGATCGACGGGCCTTCGAGTCCCATCGGGCCGCCCGTGCCGAGCGTGGCCATCGACGCGAGCATCTTCACCCAGTAGTCGCGCGTTCCCAGGCGGTGCTGCGGGTCGTGGAACGCGTGCAGGTACTCGTCGGCGGTGGCCGGCGTGGTGCCACGACCGAGGAACCGGCGGATGGCCAAGGCGACGAGCAGGCCGAGGCCCGGAACGACGGCCATCAGCCACAGCGGGAGCTCGAGCACGTGCTCGACGCCGACGTCGACGACGATCCGGTCGAAGGCGACGACGATGAGCCCGGTGACGGCGCCGGTGACGGCCGCGAGCAGCACCACCTGGCGCGAGCGCACCGCGAGCGTGCGCAGTTCGACGCGTCGGTGGTGGGGGAACGTCAGCCGCCGATGGCGCGAACGGCCCGTCGTGGGCTCGGCGCGAGCGTCCAGATCGTCGGGTTCGGCCGCGCCGCTCACGTCCCGCCCAGCGCCTCGCCGGGGGCGCCATCCACTCCTGCAGCCTACAACGGTGCACGGAGCACAGATCGATCGACGGTTGATCCGGACCTGCCTGGACGAGCACTTGACCCACGGGTCAAGATGTACGCATGGAGTTGACGTACGACGACAGCGCGGAGACCTTCCGCAAGGAGATCCGCGGCTGGCTGGAGGACAACCTGCCCGCCGGTTGGGGCTCCGACGACTTCGAGCTCTCCGCCGAGGACCGTGCCGCATTCAACGAGGCATGGCCGCAGAAGCTCTACGAAGGCGGCTGGATCTGCGCCACGTGGCCCAAGGAGTACGGCGGCAAGGGCTTGTCCACCATGGAGGGCGTGGTCCTCGCCGAGGAGTTCGCCCGGCTGAAGGCGCCGCTGCGCGCCGACTTCTTCGGTGACACGCTCGTCGGGCCGACGATCCTGCAGTGGGGGACCGAGGAGCAGAAGCGGGAGTTCCTGCCGCGCATCCTCAACGGCTCGATGCGCTGGTGCCAGGGCTTCAGCGAGCCGAACAGCGGCTCCGACCTCGCCTCGTTGAAGACCTCGGCGATCCTCGACGGCGACGAGTGGGTGATCAACGGGCAGAAGGTGTGGACCACGGGCGGCCACCACGCCGACTACTGCTTCCTGCTCACCCGCACCGACCCGGACTCGCCCAAGCACAAGGGCATCTCGTACCTGCTCGTGCCGATGCACCAGCCGGGCGTCGAGGTCCGCGGCATCGTCCAGCCCGACGGCACGGCCGAGTTCTGCGAGGTCTTCTTCACCGACGCCCGCTGCCCGAAGGACAACGTCGTCGGCGGCGTGAACAACGGGTGGAAGGTGGCCAACTCCACGCTCGCGTTCGAGCGGGGGATGAGCGCCACCACCGGCTACCGGCGCTTCGAGGAGGAGTACAAGCTGATGGTGGCGGCAGCGCGCGAGCGCGGCGTGCTCGACGAGCCCGACATCCGCCAGCGCCTGGCGCAGTACTACACGAAGGTCCAGATCCTGCGCACCAACGGCCTGCGCTCGTTGAGCACCACGCTGATGGGCAAGAAGGACCCGAGCATCGGGGCGCTCGGCGCGCTGAACAAGATGTACTGGAGCGAGATGCACAAGGCGGCGATGGAGTTGGCCCTGGACATCTACGGCGCGGAGTCGCTGCTCATCGACAGCGGCCCGGAGTCGGGCTCGTGGCCGGGCGCCTTGCGCGACAAGCGCCGTCCCGGCTACCCCGTCAGCCCGATGATGAGCTCGTTCTTCTTCAGCCGCAGCGAGACCATCTGGGGCGGCACGAGCCAGATCCAGCGCAACATCGTCGGCGAGCGCGTCCTCGGCCTGCCGAAGGAGCCACAGCTCGGCGCGTGATCCGACGGATCGCGCGAACCACCGGCACCCGGCACCCCGCCGCCGCAGCTGCGCGGAGTACGTTTGCCCCATGTCCGAGCCGATCCAGTTCAGCCTCGATCCCCGTTGCCCGTGGTGTTGGCAGACGTCCAAATGGGTCCGCCAGCTCGAAGCGGCCGGCACCGTCAACGTTCGCTGGGGCACGTTCAGCCTCGAGCTGCAGAACTTCGACAAGCCGCTCGGCGAGTTCGACGTCGCCAAGGCCGTCTCGGCGCCGGCGCTGCGCACGCTCGTGGCGCTGCGCGAGCACGAGGGCGATGCCGCCGCCGGCCGCTTCTACGCCGCGCTCGGCGACCGCTACTTCGACGGCGAGGAGGACCTCACCGACGACGTCGTGCGCGCCGCGCTGACCGACGCCGGCCTCGACGAGGCGTGGCTCGACAAGGCGGTCGCCGACCCGTCCACCTGGGAGACAGTCGTCGCCGAGCACCAGGAGCTCACCGGCGACACCCGCTCCTTCGGCGTCCCGACGATCCGCCTCGACGGCGGTCGGGGTCCGGCCATCTTCGGTCCGGTGATCTCCAACCCGGCGGCCGACGAGGCCGAGGCCACGGCACTGTGGGAGCACGTGTCCTGGCTCGTGCGCTACGAGAACTTCAGTGAGCTCAAGCGCGACCGCACGATCGCGCCGGACCTCGACCGGATCCGCACGATGCAGGCCAAGCGGGCCGCCGAGGCCGCGGCCAAGTAGCTCGGCGGATGGTCCTCGGGGCGCCGTTCACACAGTCGTCATCATCGCGGCACGGTCGCGAAACAGGCCATCGCCAGGGTGTGCCGGTGACGATGGCAGAATTGCGCACGACGGCGGGAGCATGGGACGAACTGATCGACGCGGACGGTGAGCCGCGCCCGGCGGCGAAGGGCCTCAGCGATCTGCTGGAGCGGCTCGGGCTGTCCGAGCTGCAGGAGCGCCAGGACCTCGCCGAGCTCGACATCCTTGCGTTGGGCATCACGTTCACGGTGTACTCCGACGGTCGCGGCATCGATCGGGCGTGGCCGTTCGACGTGATCCCGCGGATCATCGCGGCGAGCGAGTGGCGTGCCGTCGAGCGCGGGTTGAAGCAGCGCCTGCGGGCGATCAACCACTTCATCGACGACCTGTACAACGACCAACGCGTCGTCGCCGACGGCGTGTTCCCCGCGGATCTGCTGGCCGAGTCGGTGAACTTCCGCCTCGAGTGCCGCGGCGCCAGGCCGAAGTTCGGCGTGTGGGCGCACATCTCCGGCAGCGACCTCGTGCGCGACGCCGACGGCACCATGTACGTCCTGGAGGACAACCTGCGCGTGCCCTCCGGCGTCAGCTACGTGCTGGAGAACCGGGCGATCTCCAAGCGGGCGTTCGCCGACCTGTTCGCCGAGCAGAGCATCCTGCCGGTCGACGCGTACACCGACGAGCTCAACCGGATGCTCGTGTCGATCGCCCCGGACGGCGTCGATCGGCCGACGATCGCCGTGCTCACCCCGGGCATCTACAACAGCGCCTACTTCGAGCACTCGTTCCTCGCCCAGCGCATCGGCGCGCACCTCGTCGAGGGAGCCGACCTCACCGTCGCCGACGACGACTGCGTGTACCTGCGCACGATCGACGGGCGCGAGCGGGTGGACGTCATCTATCGCCGGGTGGACGACCTGTTCCTCGATCCGGAGGTCTTCCGCCCGGACAGCACGCTCGGCGTGCCTGGCCTGATGCGTGCCTGGAAGGCGGGCAACGTCGCCATCGCCAACGCGCCCGGTGCCGGTGTCGCCGACGACAAGGTGGTCTACGCCTGGGTGCCGGACCTCATCCGCTACTACCTCGGCGAGGAGCCGCTCCTGCCGAACGTGCCGACGTACCGCTGCGTCTACCCGGAGGAGAAGCGCTACGTGCTCGACCACATCGGCGAGCTGGTCCTCAAGCCGGCCAACGAGAGCGGCGGGTACGGCCTGCTCATCGGCAACCGGGCGACCGCGCAGTGAGCTGGAGGCCCATGCGGCGATGGTCGAGGCCGACCCGCGCAACTGGGTCGCCCAGCCGATCCTGACGTTGAGCACGGCTCCGACGCTGTGCGACGGTTCGATCGAGCCGCGCCACGTCGACCTGCGGCCGTTCATCCTCAGTGGCGAGAGCCAGTACGTCACGGCGGGCGGGCTGACACGAGTCGCCCTGCGCCGTGGCTCGCTGGTCGTCAACTCGTCCCAGGGCGGCGGCAGCAAGGACACCTGGATCGTCGAAGATTGAGCTGATGCTCCTGTCACGTGTTGCCGACCAGTTGTTCTGGGGCGCCCGCTACCTCGAGCGGGCCGAGTGCACGGCGCGGATCGTGCGCACGTTCACCGAGGTGATCGTCGACCTGCCGCGCGACGCTGAACCTGTCGTGGGAGCCGCTGCTGGCGATCAGCGGCAGCCGCCGCGAGTTCGACGCCGCCCACGCCCGCGCCGGCGAGTCCGACGTCGTGCGCTTCCTCGTCGCCGACCCGGCGAACACGAGCAGCGTGATCTCGGCGATCGCGACGAGCCGGGAGAACATGCGCACCGTGCGCGAGGTCTATCCGCGCGAGGCCTGGCAGGCGGCCAACGACCTGTACCTGTACACCCAGAGCAACGGGGAGGCGGCGGTGGACCGACGCAGCCGCAACCGGGTCCTCACCCGGGTGATCGCCGAGAGCCAGCGCATCGACGGCGTGCTCACGTCGGCGATGAGCCGCGACGAGGCCTACGAGATGTGGCGCCTCGGCCAGGCCATCGAGCGCGCCGACATGACGACGCGCGATCGTCGGCGTGCGTGCCGCGGCGCTGCTGGAACTGCCCCTCAAGGCCGACGACCACGACGAGGTGCAGTGGATGGGTGTGCTGCGCTCGCTCAGCGCCATGCAGATGTTCCAGCGCTGGCATCGCGGGCCGATCGACGGCGACAGCGTCGTCCGCTTCCTCGTCACCGACCCGAGCTTCCCGCGCTCGGTGCGCGCCTGCCTGGCGCGCATCCGCCGTTCGCTGGACCAGCTGCCGCCGCGCAAGCCGGTCATGGTCGCCGTCGACGAGCTCGATGCCGCGCTCGGTGCCCATTGGGTGGACGGTGACGACGCGCTCGCGCTCGACGCGGCGATGGACTTGCTGCAGTTGAGGCTCGCTGCGCTGAGCGCCGCGATCAACGACGAGTTCTTCGCCGGGCGGTCGTGACCATGGCCGCCGCGGCCACCGCGGCGTTGACGTACGACCGGCGCGCCGGGCCGGTTCGACGAGGCCTACGACGACGGCGGTGTCCTGCGGCCGGCGTGGGCCCGGCTGATCGAGCGCGCTCGGACCGACGAACCCGACGGCGTTCGTCGCCCGCCAGCACCAAGCTGACCGGTTGCTCGACGCCGAGGGCGCCGGTCACCTGGTGCACGAGCTGGCGCTGGAGCGCAGCGGTGGGGCGCCGAGCGCGATGTCCGCGTTCCGTCTGGACACGCTGCCGCTGCCGCTCGAGCGTGCCGAGTTCGACGTGCTCGCGGCCGCCGCGGTGCAGCGGATGACCGTCCTCGAGCGGATGCTCACCGACCTCTTCGGCCCGCGCACGCTCGTGCGCGATCGGATCGTGCCGGCGCAGCTGCTCTACGCGCTGCGCAGCTTCCGTCCCGGCTCGGCCGTGCCCGGGGCGCGCTGGCTCGTCACCTACGCGCTCGACGTCGTGCGCGGCGCGGACGGTGCCTGGCGCGTCGTGCGCGACCTCACCGACGTCCCGCCCGGTCTCGGCGCCGCGCTGCTCGTGCGCGGCGTCGCCGGACGACTGCTGCCCGATGCTCTTCGCCTCGCCGGCGTCGCCCCGATCGACCCGCACTTCGTCGCCCTGCGCCGCGCCCTGCTGGCCTGCGCGCCCGGGGATCGGCGCAGTCCCGCGGTGCGTCCTGCTCACACCGGGGCCGGCGTTCGCCAGCTACGTGGAGCAGTCCTACCTGGCGACGCACCTCGGCTACCACCTCGTCGAGGGCGCCGACCTGGTGATGCGCGAAGGTCGGCTGTGGTTGCGTGCGCTCGACGGCCTGGAGCCCGTCGACGTGCTGTTCCGTCGAGTGGACGACGATCAGCTCGATCCGCTCGAGTCGCGGACCAGCGCGGGCATCGGCATCCCCGGTCTCGTGTGGGGCGCGCAGCGCAGCGGCGTCGGCGTGGCCAACCCGCCGGGGTCGGCACTCGGTGAGGCAGCGCAGATCACCGCGCACCTCGACGACGTCGCCAGCCGCTTCGGGGAGTCGTTGCACCTGCAACGCTTCGACGGGTCGTCGCCGCTCGGGAGCACGCCGATCCTGGCCAGCGACGGTTCGTCGTTCGAAGCCGGCGAGGTCGTCGTCCGCCTGCACCTCGTCGCCGGCCCCGACGGGATCTCGGTGATGCCAGGGGCCACGGCCCGATTGACCACTGCGGTGGCCGGGGAGCGTGGGCCGACGACCGTGCTCAAGGACGTCTGGGTGGTCGACGGTCAGCGCGCGCCGCGTCGCCGTCCGCCCCGGGTCGTCGCTCCGCAGGTCGACCTGTTCACCTCGTTGCCCAAGCGCGCCGCCGACTCCCTGTTCTGGCTCGGGCGCGCCGCCGAACGCGCCGAGGTGGCCGCGCGCACCGCGCGCGAGGTGCGCGCCCAGGTCACCCGCGAACCCTCGCTCGCCGCGGAGTCCACGGCGTGGCTGAACGGTGCGCTGGCGTTGCTGCGCGCGTCGCGCGTGTCGCCGAGCTCGCGTCGGCCAGCCGCGCGACGACCATGCACCGAGCGTCCTCGCCGACGAGTTGCAGCGCACCGCAGTGTCGGTGGCCGAGCAGATCGCCACCGTCGTCAGCGAGGCGATGTCGGTCCGCGAGTTCATGTCCACCACGACGGGCCGCGTGCTCGGGCGGCTCGACGTCCACCCGAGCCCGCCTCGGCGACGCCGAGGCCGAGGAGGACGAGCTGGACACGGTGCTCGTCGATCTCGCCGCGCTCGCCGGGCTGGCCATGGAGAGCACCGTGCGCGGACCGGCCTGGCGCTTCCTCGACATCGGCCGGCGCCTGGAGCGCTCGCTGGCCGTCCTCGGGGCGATCGAGGCCGGGCTCGGCCCAGAGGTCGACGCGTTCACGCTGCAACCGCTGGCCGAGACCGTGCTCGCGGCGAACGAGAGCCTCGTCACCTACCGCCGCAGGTACCGCAGCGACGTCGTGCTCGACGCGGTGGTCGACCTGCTCGTCGGCGACGAGACGAACCCCCGCGGCCTGGCGTTCCAGCTCGACCGTCTGCGTGAGCACATGGCTGCGCTCGCCTGGTCCGACGGCCTGGCCCTGGTCGAGCGGGCGAGCGTGGCGACGCTCTCGACGATCGACGATGCCACGGCCAACGGCCGCCGGCTGGCGGTCGACGCGCTCGTCGTCGCCGTGCGCGGTCCGCTCCTGGAGATGAACGGGGCGATCGTGCGCCGGTGGTTCGCCGATCCGGTCAACCCGACGATGATGAGCGGTCGATGACGAACCGCTTCCGGGTCTCGCACCGCACCGAGTACACGTACGGATCGCCGGTGATCGACGGGTTCACGATGGCCCACATCCTGCCGCGGCCCACGCCGTCGCAACAGCTCGTCACCGCCGAGCTGCTCATCGACCCTCCCCCCGACGAGCTCGGCGAGACCACCGACCAGTTCGGCAACCGGGTGGTGCGCTTCGCCATCCACCACGGCCACGAGCGGCTGACGGTCGAGGCCGTCAGCGAGGTGCTGCACACGCCGCGGCTGTACGACGGCGAGCACCCGACCTGGGAGTCCGTCGCCGCGACGATCGCCACGGCCACCGGTGAGGTCGCCCTCGAGGTCGCGCCGTTCGCCGCAGACTCACCGCTCGCCGCCGTCGTGCCCGAGCTCGAGGAGATCACCGGCCGCGTGTTCACCCCCGGGCGTTCGATCATCGATGTCGTCATCGACCTGTGCCACACGATCTACCGCGAGTTCCAGTTCGACAGCGGCTTCAGCGACGTCACCACGCCCGTCGCCGCGGTGCGTCCGGGCGCGGCGTGGCGTGTGTCAGGACTTCGCCCACGTCGCGGTCGGCCGCGCTGCGTTCGAAGGGCCTGGCCGCGCGCGTACGTCAGCGGCTACATCGAGACCCAGCCCCCGCCCGGGCAACCCAAGCTCGTCGGCGTCGACGCGTCGCACGCCTGGGCGTCGGCCTGGTTCCCCGGCTTCGGCTGGCTGGAGTTCGACCCGACGAACGACCAGATCCCGCCGCGGAACCACGTCACGGTGGGCTGGGGCCGTGACTACGGCGACGTCGCTCCGGTGCGCGGCGTCGTGATCAGCAGCGGAGGGGCGCAAGAGCTGCACGTGGCGGTCGACGTGATGCGCCTGCCGGCCGGCTGACGAACCGCCCGGATTCACCGGCACACTGGAGAGATGCCCGAACGGCCCGTCTCCACCGGCGCGACCCGAGCGCCTGGTGACGGGCCCGTTCCTCATGGTGGCCGGTGCCACGTTCCTGTTCTTCCTGTACGTCGGCGTGCAGGTGCCGTTGATCCCCC
Organism: uncultured Acidimicrobiales bacterium; assembly: GCA_963794805.1. GTDB lineage: Bacteria > Actinomycetota > Acidimicrobiia > Acidimicrobiales > Ilumatobacteraceae > JAODBQ01. The sequence goes on along the minus strand of CAWCFL010000016.1, from coordinate 277,718 downwards.
GCTTCGTCGAGGAGCAGCTCGGTGGCAACGAGCTGGACATCGGTCTGAACCTCGCCGTGTTCAGCGCGACGGCCGTGCTGTGCCGCCCGTGGCTGGCCCGCTTCGGCGAGCGCCACAGCCTGCGGATCCTGATGACCTGCGGCGCCATGCTCACGGCCGCCGCCACGCGTCGCCTCGGCGTTCGTCGCCTCGCGCTGGGCGCTGCTGCCGTTGCGCGGTGTGCAGGGCATCGGCGAGGCGAGCGTCTTCATCGGCGGGGCGACGCTGATCGCCGGATTCGCTCCGGTGACCCGACGCGCCGAGGCGGCGAGCTACTTCTCCGTCGCGGTGTTCGGTGGCATCGGCATCGGTCCGATCATCGGCGAGGCCGTCGTCGGGCCGGACGGACGCTTCGCCGCCGGACTGTTCGTCGCCGCCGGGTTCGCCGCGTGCGGCGCGCTCAGTGCGTTCGCCGTGCCCCAGCGGGTGATCACCGCGGCGACGCTCGACGGGCCGATCGAGAGCGAGCACGGCGCCTCGGCGACGTTCATGCACCGCGCCGCGCTGCGGCCCGGTGTCATCCTCGCGCTCGGCATCGGCGGCTTCACCGCGTTCAACGCGTACATGCCCGAGCACGCCAAGTCGGTCGGGCTCACCGGGTCGCAGTGGGTCTTCGCCACGTACAGCGTCACCTGCCTCGTGCTGCGCATCGTCGGCGCCAAGGTGCCCGAGCGAGTCGGGCTGGCCCGTGCCGTGTCGCTCGCCTGTGCCGGTCTGATCAGTGGCCTGACCGTCCTCGCGTTCGTCCCGACGATCCCCGGTGTGTTCGCCGCAGCGATGCTGCTCGCCGTCGGGATGTCGTTCCAGTACCCGTCGTTGATGACGATGGCGCTGAACGGCGCGCCCGATGCGGAGCGGGCCCGCGTCCTCGCCTCGTTCACGATGTTCTTCGACGTCGGCACGATCCTCGGGGCGATCGTGCTCGGCGTCGTGGCCGATCTGACGTCCAAGCGCGGTGGGTTCCTCGGCGGCGCGGTGATGTGCTCGGTCGGTCTCGTGCTGCTGTGGCAGTGGCTCGTGCCATGGGCCCGCGAGCAGCATCCCCGGCCGTACGCGGTCGCGGCCGAGCACGCGGTGCTCGACGTCGTCTGACGCGCCGGCTGCCGGCGTCGATGTCCGATTTCCGCTCGCCAGACGGGTGGCATGGCGGCAGACTTGTTTCGTGCGGCTGGACGACGAGCAGTGCTACCGGGCAGTGCAGAGCAAGGACGCCCGCTTCGACGGGTGGTTCGTCACGGCCGTGCGCACCACCGGGATCTACTGCCGCCCGTCCTGCCCGGCGATGACACCGCGGCGGCACAACGTCGAGTTCTTCCTCATGGCTGCCACCGCGCAGCAGCACGGCTACCGGGCCTGCAGCCGCTGCCGGCCCGACGCCAGCCCCGGCTCGCCGGAGTGGAGCGCGCGTGCCGATGCCGTCGGTCGGGCGATGCGCCTGATCGCCGAGGGGCTCGTCGACCGCGAAGGCGTCACCGGTCTCGCCCGCCGCCTCGGGTACAGCACCCGCCAGGTCCACCGGCTCCTCGTCGCCGAGGTCGGCTGCGGCCCGCTCGCGCTCGCCAGGGCGCAGCGTGCCCAGACCGCGCGGGTGCTGATCGAGACCACCGACGATGCCGAGCACCGACATCGCGTTCGCCGCCGGCTTCTCCAGCGTTCGTCAGTACCACGACACGGTGCGCGCCGTGTTCGCCACCTCGCCGTCGGACCTGCGCGGCGCGTCGCCCCGCCGCCCGCAGCCGTCCGTCGCCGGTTGGCTCACGCTGCGCCTCGCCGTGCGCACCCCGTTCGATCCGGCGGACGCGCTCGACTTCCTCGAGCGGCGTGCGGTGCCCGGCGTCGAGGAGGTCCGTGACGGCGCCTACTCCCGGTCGATGCGGCTCGCCGGCGGGCACCGGCTGTCGTGACGTTGACACCGGCCGCCGACTCGGTGACGTGTGCGCTGCGCCTCTCGTCGCTCGCCGACACGCAGGTGGTCGTGCAGCGCTGCCGGCGGCTGCTCGACCTCGACTGCGACCCGACGAGCGATCGACGAGCAGCTCGGCGCCGACCCACTGCTCGGCGAGCTCGTCGCCAAGCGCCCGGGGATCTGCGCTCGCCGGGACATCCCGACGGGGTCGAGCTCCTCGTGCGCGCGTTGATCGGGCAGCAGGTGTCCGTCGCCGGAGCGCGGACGCTCGCCGGCCGCCTCGTCGCCGAGATCGGCGAGCCGCTCGGCGAGCCGGTCGGCGCGGTGACACACGCGTTCCCCACTGCCGCGGCGATCGCCGGGCGCGGACCCGAGGGCATGTCGATGCCCCGCTCGCGGGCCACGGGCGATCGTCGGCGCCTGTACGACAGCTGGCGGCCGGCGAGCTCGTGCTCGACGCCGGCGCGGACCGCGAGGCGACGTTCGCCGCGCTCGTCGCGCTCGACGGCATCGGTCCGTGGACCGCGAGCTACGTGGCGATGCGCGCCCTCGGCGATCCCGGACGTGTTCATGCCGACCGACCTCGGCGTGCGCCACGCGCTCGACGCGCTCGGCGTCGACAGCCGCCCGGCCGCCGCCGGCCGACTGGCCGAGCGCTGGAGCCCGTGGCGCTCGTACGCGTTGCACCACCTGTGGGCGTCGCTGGCGGCTCCATCTCCCGAGGAGGGTCCGATGAGCACGTTGTTCGTCGTCACGATCCCGTCGCCGTTGCGACCGGTGCGCCTCGTCGCCAGCGAGACCGGTCTGCGCGCCGTCCTGTGGCACTGCCACGAGGCCGAGCGCGTGCCGTTCGGCGATGCACGCCTCGTCGAAGCCGCGACCGACGTGCTGGCCGCCGCCGCCGATCAGCTCGACGAGTACTTCGCCGGCGAGCGCACCGAGTTCGACCTGCCGCTCGACCCCGTGGGCACGCCGTTCCAGCACGCCGCCTGGGCCGTCCTGCGCACCATCGCGTTCGGCACGACGATGACCTACGGCGAGCAGGCCGCGCGCGTCGGCGATCCGAAGGCGGCGCGCGCCGTCGGCGCAGCGAACGGGCGCAACCCGCTGAGCGTGATCGTCCCCTGCCACCGGGTGATCGGTGCCGACGGCAAGCTCACCGGCTTCGCCGGCGGTCTGGAGACGAAGGCCTGGCTCCTGGCCCACGAACGGACGACCTTGTTCTGAGCTGAGCTGAGCTGAGCTGCTGAGCTGAGCTGAGCTGAGCGCGCCGGGACTGGGCTCCGCTGCGCTCCGCTCCCTCTCGTGCGCTGCACCCGAGTCGTAGCGGAGCGCCCGAGTCGGTCGGGTGCGGTTCGGCACGTCTGCGACTCGCCCGGTCGTCTGGGACTCGGGTCGCTGCCGTCACCCGAGTCGCAGCGATGCACCCGAGTCGCGGCGGTGCGCCCGAGTCGCAGCGGTGTGCCCGAGTCGCAGGCGTGCACCCGAGTCGTAGCGGTGCGCCCGAGTCGGTCGGGTGCGGTTCGGCACCTCTGCGACTCGCCCGGTCGTGTGCGACTCGGGTCGCTGCTGGCGTCCGAGTCGTGCTCGACCGCTCCAGGGCGGGCGCCGACGCTCGCCGACGTCGCCTCAAGCTAGGCGCGGCCCTTGGCCTTCTGCTGCTGTTCGCGGCGGGCTCGGGCGTCGGCCTGCTTCGCCTGCTTGGCGGCCCGGCGCTTGGCGCGCAGATCGTCGTCGGCGTGAGGCGGCGGGAGCAGGACCGTCTCCGGGCGCTCCTCGGGCGGCAGGGCGAGCTCCTCGTCGCGACTTCAGCAGGCGGGTGAGCATCACCGAGGCGGCCGCTTCGCCGGCGATCGAGCCGGCCAGCATCATCCGCACGGTCGCCACGCCCCACGCCTCGATGAGCGCCGGGGTGACCTCCTTGAGCTGCTCCTCGGTCGGGTTGTCGGCGTGATCGTCGAGTGCCTCGATGCACTGGGCCAGGCACGGATCGCAGAGGATCGTCGTGATCTGCTCGAGGCCGCCGTTCATCCGACCGCGTGCCGCCGTGGCCCGTACGGCGAGGCTGCGCGATGCGGGGTCGGAGAAGCCGTCCTCGTCGCGCGCCCCGGCGATCTTGTCGAGCGCCTTGCGGTGATCCTCCGGCAGTCGCTCGATCAGCGCGGACAGCTCCTCGTCGGTCATCGCCGCGAGCGCACGGTCGAGCAGGGAGAGGGCCTGCAGGCGGGTCTTGAGCTTCGTCACGGCCCGCCAGGCTAGCGACGGCGGTCGTCCCGGCGTCGGGCAGTCCTCGACGCCGCGAGGTTCTCGCCGATCAGACCGGTGCCTCGACCCGGGGGAGTGGCGTCACCATCGCCGGCTGGTGGTCCCACAGATCGGCGACGAGGTCGCCGCGCAGCGACCGCCAGTGCCGGGTCGTCCCACCGGTTGACGTGTTGCAGCGGATCGTCGTCGAGCGAGTACAGCTCGCCCTCGGAGCCGTCGTGCTCGGAGCCGGCCAGGTAGGTGGTGCACACCCAGCCGTCGCGGCAGATCGTGCGCAGGTGGACGTTCGACGCCGAACAGCTCGCTGTCCCACTCGGTGAGCACGCGTTCGAAGCCGCGCTCGTCCGCGTCGCCGTCGTCCACCGGCAGGGCGCGGCCCTCCATCCAGCCCGGCGCTTCGATGCCGGCGATGGCGCAGAACGTCGGGGCCAGGTCGACGTGGCCGACCGGTCGGTGGACGACCCCGGCCGGCACCGCGGCCGACGGCGCAGGGCGCCAGACGAACGGCAGGCGCATCAGCGCGTCGACGTGGTACGGCCCCTTGAACAGCAGGCCGAAGTCGCCCTGCAGCTCGCCGTGGTCGGTCGTGAAGATCACGTCGACGTCGTCGGTCCAGCCGCGGGCCGCGATCGCCGCGAGCACGCGGCCGAGCGCCTCGTCGATCAGCTCGACCTCGACGGCGTTGCGCGCATTGACCTCGCGCACCTGGTCGGGTGTCAAGGTTGCCGGCACCCATCGCCTTGGCGCCTCGTAGTTGGACACGAGCCGGCCGTCGTACCAGGCCCGCCAGTGGCGCGGCTTGGCGTCGAGCACGGCCTCACGCGCCGCAGCGTCGGTGAGGTAGCCGACGGGCAGCGGCACGTCGCGCCAGTCCACCCGGTCCAGCTCCGAGGCCGGCGGGTCCCACGGGTGGTGCGGGTCGGGGAAGCTCATCCAGCAGAACCAGTCGTCGTCGGCACCGAGGCCGTCGAGCCAGGCGATCGTGCGGTCGGCGACCCAGTCGGTGTGGTACCACTCGCGGGCGATGGCGTTGTCGTGCACCTGCGGTGCGCCGGTGTCGCCGCCGCCGAGCGCGTTGACCTCCAGGTCGTGGTCGAGCACCGGGTAGAACATCCCGACCGCCTCGGGGTGGTTCGCCGCCAGCCAGCGTGAGTAGTGCAGCGGCCCCGCGGCGCCGTGCGTGGCGAACTCGACGTGCTCGAAGCCGCGGTGCGGGCCGAAGCTGTCGCGGCGGGCGAAGCCGTTCTGCTCGAAGCGCCCGAACGGGTCGAGGAACGGCTCGAAGTGCGGCTTGCCGACCAGCGCGGTGCGATACCCGGCGTCGTGCAGCACGGCGGCCACCGACGGCGCCGTGGTGGGCAGCGGCACGCCGTTCATCCACACGCCGTGCGTGCTCGGGTGCTGGCCGGTGATCATCGTCGAGCGCGACGGCATGCACACCACCGACTGCGGATGGGCCCGCTCGTAGCGCACGCCTGCCGCCGCGAGCGCGTCGACCACCGGTGTGCGCGAGAGCCGACCGCCGTTGCACCCGAGCGTGTCGTAGCGCTGCTGGTCGGTGGTGACGAACAGGATCTTGCGGCCCATCAGGTGGTGCGCTCCGCCCTCGTTGGTCGGCCGCTGACGGCCTCCATCAGTCGCTGCAGCTCGTCGAGCGCTTCCGCCGTGGCCCCGCCGACGACCAGCGCCATCGTGCGCGGGTCGGCGTCGGTGGTGTACACCACGAGGCACTCCTGGTCGTCGAGCGCGATCACGTCGATCGAGCCGCGGTGGTACTGGAACAGGGGGCTGGCCACCCGGTACTGGAAGCGCCGCTGCGTGTCGTCGCGCAGCAGGATCTCCTCGGGCATCGGGATGCCCGCGCCGGTGACGATCGTGCGCGTCGTACCGTCGACGGTGCACGAGGCGATCCCGGGGAACCACTCGTGCAACCGTGCCGGGTCGCCGGCCAATGCCCACACGTCGGCCGCCGGCCGCCGGATCCGGCGGTGGTAGCGCATCGAGCCGAGCACGCTCGTCAGACTTCGGTGGCGGCGCCGGCGAACTGCGCGTTGTACAGGTTGGCGTACGCCCCGCCTGCCGCGAGCAACGACTCGTGGTCGCCCTGCTCGACGATCTGCCCGTTGTTCATCACCAGGATGATGTCCGCGTCGCGGATCGTCGACAGCCGGTGGGCGATGACGAAGCTCGTGCGGTTCGAGCGCAATGCGTTCATCGCCTGCTGGATGAGCACCTCGGTGCGCGTGTCCACGGAGCTCGTCGCCTCGTCGAGGATGAGGATGGCCGGGTTGGCGAGGAACGCCCGGGCGATGGTCAGCAGCTGCTTCTCGCCGGCGCTGACGTTGCCGCCCTCGTCGTCGATCAGCGAGTCGTAGCCGTCGGGCAACGAGTGCACGAAGCGGTCGACGTACGTCGCCTGCGCCGCCTCGCGGATCTGCTCCTCCGTGGCGTCGAGGTTGCCGTAGCCGATGTTGTCGCGGATGGTGCCGCCGAACAACCAGGTGTCCTGCAGCACCATGCCGATGTTCGAGCGCAGCTCGGCGCGCGGCATCAACGCGATGTCGGTGCCGTCGAGCGTGATCCGCCCACCGTCGAGCTCGTAGAAGCGCATGATCAGGTTGACCAGCGTGGTCTTGCCCGCGCCGGTGGGTCCGACGATGGCCACGGTCTGGCCCGGTTCGGCAACGAGCGACAGGTCGGTGATCAGCGGCTTGTTCGGGTCGTAGGAGAAGTCGACGTGGTCGAACGTCACCCGGCCGCGCACCGGCTCACCGGTGCTCGTGTACGGCAGGTCGGGCGACTGCTCGTCCACGTCGAGCAGCTGGAACACCCGCTCGGCCGAGGCGATGCCGGACTGCAGCACGTTCATCATCGAGGCCATCTGCGTGAGCGGCTGGGTGAACTGCCGGGAGTACTGGATGAACGCCTGCACGTCGCCGAGCGACAGCGACCCGCTGGCCACGCGCACGCCGCCGACCACCGCGATGGCGACGTAGTTCAGGTTGCCGAGGAACATCATCGCCGGGGTGATGCACCCGGCGATGAACTGGGCCATGAACCCGGCCTCGTACAGCTCCTCGTTCTTGTCGCGGAACGTCGCCTCGACCTCACGCTGACGACCGAACACCTTGACCAGCGAGTGGCCGGTGAACGCTTCCTCGATCTGTGCGTTGAGCGCCCCGGTGTGTCGCCACTGGGCGACGAAGCGACCCTGCGAGCGCTTGGTGATCGCCTTGATGGTGAAGATCGACAGCGGCACGGTGATCACCGCGATGCACGCCAGCAGCGGCGAGATGATGAACATCATCACGGTCACGCCGAGGATCGTGAGGACCGACGTGAGCATCTGGCTGAGCGTCTGCTGCAGGCTCTGGGCGATGTTGTCGATGTCGTTGGTCACCCGGCTGAGCAGGTCGCCACGCGGCTCGCCGTCGATGTACTTCAGCGGCAGGCGGTTGAGCTTGTCCTCCACGTCACTGCGCAGGCGGCGCATCGTGCGCTGCACCACGCCGGCGAGGAGGAACGACTGCGACCAGGCGAACACCGCCGACGCGAAGTACAGGCAGATCACCAAGATGATCACGTTCCGCAACTGGGTGAACGGGATCGGCTGGGAGTCGATGACCGCGTTGAAGATCAGGTCGGTGGCATGGCCGAGCAGCTTCGGCCCGAGCACCGTGAGGGTGACGCTGATCACCGCCAGGAAGATGACGATGAACGCACCGCGGCCCGCCTCGTGCATCATCCGCAGCAGGCGGCGCACCGATTTGCCGAAGTCGAGCGACTTCTCCGCCGGCATGCCGGCGGTGAAGCGGCCGCCGAAGCCGCGGTTCTCGCTGGTCGGTGGGCGGTAGTTGGTGCCCGCTTCGGCAGGCTTGCCGTCCGCGCTCGGTGCCCCGTTCGTCGCCGGCGTGCCGTTGGCGGCCTGCTTGCCGTTCCCGTTTCCGTTGGCGCTCATGCCGCGGCCTCCACGGCGGACATCTGCGAGCCGACGATCTCCTGGTAGGTGCGGCAGCTGGCGAGCAGCTCGCGGTGGGTGCCGAGACCGACGGTGCGACCGTCGTCGAGCACGAGGATCTGATCGGCGGTCATCACCGTCGACACCCGCTGGGCGACGATCAGCACCGTGGCGTCGCGCACGGTCGGAGCGAGCGCGGCGCGCAGCCGGGCGTCGGTCGCCAGGTCGAGCGCGGAGAACGAGTCGTCGAACAGGTAGATCTCCGGTTTGCGCACGAGCGCCCTGGCGATCGCCAGTCGCTGTCGCTGACCGCCGGAGACGTTCGAACCGCCCTGGACGATCGGTGCGTCGAGCCCTCCGGGCATCTTCGAGACGAAGTCGCGCGCCTGGGCGATCTCCAGCGCCGCCCACAGCTCGTCGTCGGTGGCGTCCGGCTTGGAGTGGCGCAGGTTGCTGGCGACGGTGCCGGAGAACAGGTATGGGCGCTGCGGCACGAGACCGATGCGCTCCCACAGCGTGTCCGGCTCGAGCTCGCGGATGTCCACCCCGTCGACGAGCAGCTCGCCCTCGGTGACGTCGAACAACCGGGGGATGAGGTTGATCAACGTCGTCTTCCCCGCGCCGGTGCTGCCGACGATGGCGGTGGTCTTGCCCGGCTGGGCCCGCAGGGTGATGTCGGACAGCACGGGCTGGTCGGCGCCGGGGTAGTGGAAGCCGACGTTGCGCAGCTCCAGCTCGCCGCGACCGCGCAGCTCGGTGATCGGCGTGGCCGCGGTGACCACCGACGACGGCGTGTCGAGCACCTCCATGATCCGCACGGCGCAGACCGAGGCGCGGGGATCATCATCGCCATGAACGTGGCCATCATCACGGCCATCAGGATCTGGGCGAGGTAGGTGAGGAACGCGATCATCGCGCCGAGCTGCATCTGCCCCGCGGCGATGCGGTGGGCCCCGATCCACACGACGGCCGCCGACGACACGTTGAGCACGAGCATCACCGTGGGGAACATGAACGCCTGCAGCCGACCCGTCTTCAGCGACACCTCGGTGAGGTCGTCGTTGGCCGAACCGAAGCGCTTGCGCTCGGCCGGCTCGCGGACGAAGGCGCGCACCACGCGGATGCCGGTGATCTGCTCGCGCAGCACCCGGTTGACCACGTCGATGCGCTCCTGCATCTTGCGGAAGCTGGGGATCATCTGGGAGATCACCGTGCCGATGGCGAGGACCAGCACGGGGATGCTCACGGCGAGCACCCACGACAGGCCGGCGTCCTGGCGGATGGCCAAGATGATCCCGGCGACGCAGGTGATCGGCGCCGCGACCAGCAGGGTGCAGGTCATCAGCACGAGCATGATCACCTGCTGCACGTCGTTGGTGATCCGGGTGATCAGCGATGGCGCGCCGAACGTGTTCATCTCCCTGGCGGAGAAGTCGCCGATGTGGTGGAACAGGCCGGCGCGGCAGTCGCGGCCGAAGCCCATCGCGGCGCGTGACCCGAAGTACACGGCGATCACCGAGCAGACCACCTGCACCAGCGTGACGGCGATCATCAGCATGCTCTGGTGCCAGATGTACGCGGTGTCGCCCTTGAGCACGCCGTTGTCGATGATCTCGGCGTTGAGTCGCGGCAGGGTCAGCGCGGCGAGGGTCTGGATCGCCTGGAACACGACCACCAGCACCAGCTCGCGCTTGTACCTGCCGAGGTACTCCTTCGTCAGTCGTTTGAGCATCGGTCGGTCTCCGGTCTCCGTCTCGAGTGGTGGTTCAGTCGCCCGGGCGACGTGGTGGCACGCCGATGCCGTCGAGCAGGATGTCGACGAGGTCGGCGGCCGACAGTGGTTCGTCGTAGGACAGGGCGGGGTGGTTCGCCGCCAGGGTGAGGCCCCACAGCAGCTGCGCGGCGGCGTTGGGGTCGACGCGCAGCCCGGCGCGATCGGGCTCGAACAGCGCGGCCACCGCGCCGAGCTCGGGCCGCTGGTGGTCACCGCGCTTCGGCGGTGCGCTGCCGAGCGCCGCCATCAGCTCGAAGATCCCGGTGAGCCGGCGCTGGATGATGGCTGCGGCCGGGGCCAGCCGGTCGCGCAGCGGCTGGTCGATGTCGATCGCGGCGATCTCGATGGCCACCGGCCCCGGGTCGAGCACCGCGGCCACCGCGGCGTCGATCAGCTCGTCCTTGTCGGCGAAGACCCGGAAGATCGTGCCCTCGGCGATGCACGCGGCCTCGGCGATCTGCCGGGTGGTGATCGAGCGGCCGTCGCGCTTGAGCAGCGGCACCGTGGCCGCGACGATGGCGGCGCGTCGATCGTCGGGCGCCATCGGCTCGGCGCGCCCACGCGTCCGCCGCTCGGTGGCGGGGGCGGACATCGGGCTGGACACGGTGAGCAACCGTAGCAGGCTGAGTGAGTGCTCACTCACTCGATTTCGTCGGCGAACCCCGGAAGGTCGACGCGATACGACTCCTTGACCAGGTCCAGGTGCATCCACGAGTCCACGGTGACCACCCCGGGTAGCCGGCGCAGGTCGTCGGTCCAGGCGACGAGCTCGGGCAGCGTCGTCGCGTGGACCGTGCCGATCGCCGCGTAGCGGCCGATGGTCAGCGCCAGGAAGCGGATCGCCGGCATCGCGCCGATGGCTGCAGCGGCGACGGTCCCGTCACCGGTGAGCTGCACGCCGATCCCGAGGCGCAGCTCCTGGGCGCCTGATCCGGCACCCGGGAGCGGCCCGATGCGCACCACGTTGGTGTCGATCAGATGGCGCACCCGGGCTCGTGCGGCGCTGGCCGACAACCCCGTCGCCACACCGAGCGCGGTGTACGGGATCCGGCCGTCGTCCTGCAGTAGTGCCAGCAGGGCGATGTCGGTGCGGTCGATCCGGCTCGCCGGCAGGCCGGATGGGCGGAGCACGTCGACGAGGAGGCTGGTGTACGCGTTGGTGCTCACTGCCCGGACGCCTGGCAGGCCGCGCACGTGGGCGATCGTCGTGCTCAACGACTCGGGCGAGCGCACCCGCAGCTCGGCGACGAGCCCGGCCGGCCCGCTGGTGATCGAGACGAACGGCGCCGTCGTCGAGCCGGGCGATCGCCTCGGCCACCGGGCGCACGGGACCGTCGAGCTCGACGGCGAGGTGGGCGAGCGAGCCGAGCCCGAGGACGAACGGATGCACCGCGCCGACGACGTTGATCGTGCCTTCGGCGAGGAGTCGCGCCAGCCGCGCACCGGCGGCGGCCCGCGAGATGCCGGCTGCCGCGGCCAGCGCGCGTTGGCGGGCACGGCCGTCGACGCGCAGCGCGGCGACCAGCCGGCCGTCGATCTCGTCCACGTCCCTCCGATCGCGCGATGGCGTCACCCGGCGTTCACACGCACCGCTGGCAAGTCGGGCCGAGCATATCGACGGCTGACGGACGTCATCAGCGACCATTCGCGCCGTCAATGACGGCTTCAGTGAGCAAGAACGAGTCGGCAACATCACGGACACACACGACCTGCTTGCGTTGATCCAGATCGTTCGTACCATCCCGCCAGGGCCGGTCCCACCACCGGCCAGGGGAGGAACCATCGTGAGGATCGCTCGGATCACCGCACCCATCGTCATCGCCGGGGCACTGCTCCTCGCGGCGTGTGGCTCGGACTCGAAGTCGTCGACGACCGCCGCGCCCAGCGAGCGCCGCGCCGACCACGGCGGACGCGGCCACGACGACGCCAGCAGGCGCGGCGACCACCGCAGCCGGGAGCACGCCGGGCAGCGCACCGGCGGCGATGGTGGCGCCCACCGGTCTGTTGAGCGACGGCGAGGTGTCGTTCTGCGTCGACCCGGAGTACGCCCCGCTCGAGTACTACGCCAACGGGACCGACGGCGACATCGTCGGCTTCGACGCCGACAGCTCCAAGGCCCTGGCCGAGTACTGGAGCCTGAAGCCGAAGTTCGAGGTCACGGCGTTCGACGGGCTGATGCCCGGCCTGCAGTCCAAGCGCTGCGACGTGCTGTGGTCCGGCCTGTACATCAGCGACGCACGCACCGCGGTGGCCGATGCCACCCCGTTCCTCGAGACCGGGCCGGGACTCATCGTCGCCACGTCGAACGCGTCGACGATCACCTCGACCGACGACCTGTCCGGCAAGACCGTCGCCGTGCAGTCCGGAGGGGTCAACGAGCAACTGCTCAAGGATCTCGACACGAAGTTCAAGGGCGAGGGCAAGGCCGGGCTGACGATCCAGGGCTATCCGAAGACCGCCGAGACCGTCGCCGCGGTGACCAACGGCAAGGCCGACGCGCTGATCGAGACCGACGTGGCCATCGCCGACATGGTGTCCAAGTCCGACGGCAAGCTCGTCGCCGTGCCCAACGCCTACCCGACCGACACCGAGTTCGGGATCTACACGCTCAAGGGCAGCCAGCTCAGCCAGGCCGTCGCCGCGGCGATCCCGGCGATGGCCGCCGACGGCACGCTGGCCGCGCTTGGCCACCAAGTACGGCCTCGATCCCGCCAAGATCGTCGGCTGACCGGAGCCCGGCGTGGAGTTCGACACCCACCTGTTCTGGAGCACGCTGTTCTCCATGCCCTACCTCAAGGGCGCGCTGCTCTCGGTCGAGGTGGCGGTCCTGGCGCAGGCGCTCGCCGTCGGGCTCGGGTTCGTCGTGGCCCTCGGGCGCACGTCGCGCCACCGCCCGGTTCGCTCGGTGTCGTGGCTCTACGTGTGGTTCTTCCGGGCGATCCCGGCGCTGCTCGTGCTGCTGATCATCTGGAACGCCGGTCCGCAGCTGGTGCCGGCGCTGCGTGACGACTGGTTCTCCCCGTTCCTCGCCGCGTTCATCGGACTCGGCGTGGTGGAGGCGGCGTACATGGCCGAGATCATCCGTGCCGCGCTGCTCAGCGTCGACGACGGCCAGACGCTGGCGGCTCGGGCGATCGGGCTACCGCCGAGCGGGGTGATGCGCAAGGTGGTGCTCCCACAGGCGATGCGCATCGCCCTGCCGCCCACGGGCAACGAGCTCATCGGGATGATCAAGTACACCAGCCTGGCGAGCGTGATCTCGCTGCGCGAGCTGCTCACCACGGCGTCGATCGGCGTGTCGGTGACGTTCCGCTACGCCGAGTACTACGCCGCTGCGCTCGTGTACTACCTGGTGATCGTGTCGATCGTGATGGCCATCCAGGCGGTAGTCGAGCGCCGGTTCCGGTGGATCTCCAAGGGCCACGGTGGCGCCGCAGTTCGTCGCCGGCGAGATCATGCCGCCGGCCGCGACGACCGGCGCAGCGCACGCGGCGGCGACGTGACCGACGACGCCGCTCCCGTCGAGGAGACCGCCGGGCGCGATGCCCAGGCGCTGCTGCGCGTCAGCGGGCTGTGCAAGCGCTATGGGGCGAACGACGTCCTCAAGGGCGTCGACTTCGAGGTGCACGCCGGCGAGGTCAAGGCCGTGCTCGGACCGTCGGGTTCCGGCAAGAGCACGATCCTGCGGTTGATGGCCCTGCTGGAGCACGCCGACGCCGGCGAGATCCAGCTGCGGGACCGCCGACTCGGCGTGGTGCGCTCGGGCAACGGGTGGAAGCCGGCCAAGGAGTCCGTGCTGGCCCGCCAGCGCGCCGACATCGGCATGGTCTTCCAGAAGTTCAACCTGTTCCCGCACCTCGACGCGCAGCACAACGTGATGCTCGGGCTGACCGCGGTGCGCAAGACCTCACGCAGCGAGGCGCGCGCCGCCGCCGAGCAGATGCTCGTGCGCGTCGGCCTCGCCGACCGGATGCGGCACTACCCGAGCGAGCTGTCCGGCGGCCAGCAGCAGCGGGTGGCCATCGCCCGCGCGCTCGTGCTCAACCCGGCCGTGATGCTGTTCGACGAACCGACGTCGGCGCTCGACCCGGAGCTCGTCGGTGAGGTGCTCAAGGTGATGGAGCAGCTCGCCGAGGACGGGATGACGATGGTCGTCGTGACCCACGAGGTGCGCTTCGCCCGCCGCGTGGCCGACGATGTGGCCATGTTCGACGACGGGACGATCGTCGAGCAGGCGCCACCCGACCAGTTCTTCGACGATCCCCAGCACGAGCGCACGCGGCGCTTCCTGCAGCACGTCCACTGACGTCCCCCGATGGCTACCGAGGTTCCATGACCGATCCGATCATCTCCACGCCGGCCGAGCCGGAGGAGGCTGCACCGTCCGCACGCGCCGCGCCCGTTGGCCCGGTCGACGCCTCGAAGGTGCCGCGCTACGCCGGGTTCGCCACGTTCGCCCGCCTGCCGCGACTCGACGAGGTGGCGCACGCCGACGTCGCGGTGCTCGGCGTGCCGTTCGACTCCGGCGTCTCCTACCGGCCCGGGGCGCGCTTCGGGCCGTCGGCCATCCGCCAGGCGAGCCGCTTGTTGCGTCCGTACAACCCGGCGCTCGACGTGTCGCCGTTCCGCGAGGTGCAGGTGGTCGACGCCGGCGACGTCGCGGCCAACCCGTTCGACATCACCGAGGCACTGCAGGCGATCGACGCGTCAGCGTCGGCGTTGATCGCCGACGGGGCGACCGTCGTCGCGCTCGGCGGCGACCACACCATCGCCCTGCCGCTCCTGCGCGCCGTGCACCGCGTGCACGGCCCCATCGCCCTGTTGCACTTCGACGCCCACCTCGACACGTGGGACACCTACTTCGGCGCCGACCACACCCATGGCACGCCGTTCCGCCGCGCGGTCGAGGAGGGCCTGCTCGACCTCGACGCGCTGTGCCACGTGGGCATCCGCGGCCCGCTGTACGGGCGCGAGGACCTCGATGACGACGAGGCCTTGGGCTTCGGGATCATCAGCACGCGCGAGGTCGCCCGACACGGGGTCGACGCCGCCGTCGAGCTGATGCGCGGGCGCATCGGCGACCGCCCGCTGTACCTGTCGACCGACGTCGACGTGCTCGACCCGGCCCATGCGCCGGGCACCGGGACGCCCGAGGCCGGTGGCCTGTCGAGCCGCGAGCTGCTCGAGCTGCTGCGTGGGCTCGACGGTCTGCACGTCATCGGCGGCGACGTGGTCGAGGTGGCCCCGGCGTACGACCACGCCGAGATCACCTCGATCGCCGCGGCGCACATCGCCTACGAGTACATCAGCCTTCTCGCCCGGCGAGCGTTGGCGTGCCGGACGTGACGCTCATCCGCTCAGCTGGTCGCGGCGAACAGCTCGTGCGCCCATTCGCGCAGCAGCAGTGCCTCGGCCCAGCGGTCCGACAGCTCGGCACCGTCGGGGCCGCTGATCGGGTAGGGCGGGGCACCGAGCTCGCAGACGAAGGCCAGCTCGGCGTCGTCGACCGAACGCGCCCGCCACGCGGCGAAGCCCTCGCGCCACCAGCCGCGGAAGCGCCCCACCGCGGCGGCGTGGTGGGCGAACGTCAGCGACACCTGCACCTGGCCACGCGTGGCCACGCGTCCCTGGAACGACGTGGCACGGCCGAGCAGCTTCGCGATCAGGGCGTCGCTCCGTGCGTCACCGGCGTCGGGCAGCTCGTTGCCGACCACGTAGTGCGACAGGTCGGCGGCGAGGCGCAGCCCCGGCAGCGCGTCGAGCAGTCGAACGGTGAAGCCGAGGTCGTTGGTGAGCGTGTAGCGATGCGTCTCCAACTCGAACGTCACGCCCGACGCGGCCGCTTCCTCCATCCAACCGGCCACCACGTGCGCCGCCTCGTCGATCGTGGCCGGGAACACCTGACCGCAGACCACGACGCCCTCGGCGCGAACCGCGTCGGCGTACCGGAGCGCGTCGCCCAGCGGTTTGGCCTCGTTGACGAACGCCAGCACGATGCAGCGCAGGCCGTTCGTTGCGAGCAGCGGATGCAGCTCGGCGGCGGTCGGCGCCTCACGCGCCCCGAGGTCCACGGCGACCCCGTTGAAGCCGGCGCCGGCGATGCGCTCGACGCGCTCGGCGAGCGTCCACGGATGGCCGGCGCGCCACGGCAGCTGCTCCATCGCCCACAGCGACTGGAACACCGCGAGCCGTTGGGTGGGTGCGCTCACGGGTGGGCTCGGCGGTGCATCCTCGGACGGTACCGGCCGGGCCGGCGCCCCCGATGACCTTCCCCGGCCCGCTCGACGAGCTGCCGTCGGCGACGAGCATCCTGCCGCCGGCGGCGTACACGGACGCCGCGTGGTTCGCCGCGGAGCAGACGGCGGTGTTCGCCACCGGCTGGGTGTGGGCCGGCTTCGAGCACTGGGTCGCCGACGTCGGCGACGTGCACCCCGTGACCGTCGGCGGCCAGCCGCTCGTGCTCGTGCGCAACGCCGACGGCATCACCGTCTTCCACAACGTGTGCCGTCATCGCGGCCTGCTGCTGTGCGAAGCGCCCGGGTCGCACAAGCGCCTGCGCTGTCCGTACCACGGCTGGACGTACGCGCTCGACGGCGCGCTGCAGGCCACCCCGTACTGGGCGCGCGGCGACGACGGCGGGCCCGACGAGGCGACCCGCGACGAGCTGCACCTCGTGCCGGTGCGCAGCGGTACGTGGGCGGGGATGGTGTTCGTCCACCTCGGCGCAGCGGCGGAGCCGCTCGACGAGGCGCTCGGCGTCGCTCGCCCAGCGGTGGGCGCCGCTCGACCTCGACCGGCTGGCGCACGTCGAGTCGCGCCGTTACGACGTGGCCGCGAACTGGAAGCTCGTCGTCGAGAACTTCCTCGACTTCTACCACCTGCCGTTCGTCCACCCGCAGGTCGGTCCGGTGGGCATCGCCCTGGACATCGACGACCTCGTCCTTGCGCCGCGGATCATCGGCGGCACGTACCCGCGCGGCGCCGCCGGCAAGGCGGCCAAGACCGATCGCGCCCTGCCGACGCTGGGCCCGATCGACTCGCCCGAGGTGCGCGACCGCCAGGACATCTTCTGCGTGTTCCCCAACGCGCTCGTGTTCCTCGAGGCCGACTGGTTCCAGGTGATCGGCTTCGAGGCGGTCGCCCCTGACCGCACCGTGGAGCACATGGCGGTGTTCGTCGACCGCGATGCGATGCGCGACGAGCTGGCCGAGCCCCGCCGGTCGTTGGCCGACGTGCTCTTCGGCGTCAACGACCAGGATGTGCCGATCCTGCTGCGCCTGCAGTCCGGGCGGGCGTCGTCCGTCGCGGCGCGCAACCACCTCGCACCACCGTGGGACCAGATCACGGCCCGGTTCCAACTCCTCGTGGCGGCAGCGATGGGCGCGGGGGGTCAGGCGGGTTCGTAGACGGCGAGACGCCCGTCGTGGTCGTGCGCAGCTCGGCGACACGCAACCTCGGCGTCGACCGATCGACGAGCCGCTCCGCCACCGACGCACCGCCTCGTCCAGGTGGCTGACGACCTCGCTCGACGCGACTCACCGCCGGCGGTCGACGCGGCGCTAGCAGATGCGCCGGATGGTGGGGTAGGGGTTGACCGCCCCACCGCCGCCGGGGTGGATCTCGATGTGCAGGTGGTTCACCGACGTGTCGCCGGTGTGGCCCACGTACCCGATCACCTCGCCCTTGCTGACGTGGCGCGACGGACCCTCCCAGCTGCTGAGGTGGGCGTAGAAGTAGTACGTCCCGTCGTCGGCCGTGAGGCCGATCGAGTTGCCGCCGAGCGACGTGGTCTTCATCTTCGCGTTGCCGTCGTCCATGGCCACGATGGGCGTGCCGAACGGGCTGATGATGTCGGTGCCCTCGTGGTGGCGGCCCCCCGAGCGCGACGCCCCCCAGGTGTCACCGAACGCGTGCGGTCCGGCGACCGGACAGACCAGGTCGCTGCTGATCACCGGCGCGTCTGTGGTCGCCGGCGCGGCCGGCGCGTCGGGTGGGTCGGTCGCCGGCGTCGGGTCGACCGGCTTCGCCGTCGGCGGCGCGGTGGCACTGGGCTTGGCCGTGGTGGCCGGTGCATCGGCCCCGGCCGTCGGCGCCGCGGCAGCACGAGCCACCGTCGCCGGCGCGTTCGTCGGAGTCGGCTGGGCCGCCGCCTCGCCGCGGGCGACGGCGGCGGTGGTCGGGGTGGCTGCGAGCGCTGCTGCGGCCTTGGCGTCGGCCGCCGCTGCAGCGTCGGCCTCGCGCTGGCGCTTCGCCGCGAGCTTGGCCTCGTAGGCGCGCTGCACCTCGGCGTCGCGCAGCTTGTCCTCCAAGGCCGTGAGGGTGGCGATCTTGCCGTCCAGCGCCGCTTGGGTGTCGGCCAGCTGCGTGCGGGCCGTGTCGTTGCGCGCCTGCAGCGAGGACAGCTTGCGTTGCTCGCGGTCGAGGTCGCGCTGCACCGCACCGAGCTCGCCGAGGTCCACCTCGCCGCCGCCGAGGGCGAACTGCGACAGCTCGCCGGTCTGCAGATCGTCCATGATCGAGCCGGAGAACGGCAGGTTGGACTGCGGGATCGCTCCGACGTACTTGTTCAGGGCGATCGCCGCGAGGTCGGACTCCATCTGGGTGTACCGGGCGTTCGTCGCATCGACGTCCTGCTGGGTGGCGGCGACCTGGCCGGCCAGCTCGCCGGCCTGCTCGTCGAGGTCGGCGAGCTTCGTCGCGGCGGCGTCGGCGTCGTCCTGCACGGCGAGGATCTGGTCGGCGACCTGGTCGGACGTCAGCCCGCTGCCGGCACCCGCCCGCGTCGGTGAACAGGGTGGAGGCGCACAACATGGCAACGACCATCGCCGGCACCCAGCGGGCGCGCCGGTCCCGTCGTCCATGTTGCAGTTGCATGACGACGGGGACTGTAGTGGTGCTGGAGGGTTGCCCAGCAGCGCCACTTCCTGACGCTGCGGTGGAGGTTGACACCCCGAGGTCGGACGGGCCGCTCGCCGGCGCCGACTGCCCGGGGGCATGCCGACGGCGGCGAGCGGTTGATGTGCGGCCTCAGCTGAGGAGGGCCGCGGTGGCCAGCAGCTGGGCGGCGGGGTAGTCCTCGCAGTACTGGTAGGCGTACGTCAGGCGGATGCGGCCGTTGGCCCCGACGACGAACTCCTTGACCGCACGCCACGGGTCGTCGACCAGTGGCTGTCCCTGCGCGCGGCGTTCCGTCTGGAACGCCGCACCGACGTCGTGGGGATGGTCCCAGAACTCCGGTGGCGCGTCCGGCAGGACCCGCTCGATCTGCCAGTGACCCGACGCCGTAGGCGCGGTACGCGACGTGCTCGGGATCGCACAGCACGGTGACCGGCAGCTCGTGCTCGGCCCGGTAGGCGGCGGCCCGGGCCGGCTCGCCCTGGCCGATGATCACCGGGTTGAGGCCGGCCGCGGCGTAGAGCTCGAGCTCGCCGCGCAGCCGCGCGGCACGCTCGAACCCGCAGCCGCAACCGAAGTGCCGCCAGAACATCAGCAGCGCCGGCCCGCCCTGCCAGAACTCGGACAGCGCCGGGGCGTGCCGTCGTGGTCCTCCAGGACGAGGTCGGGGGCGGAGGTGCCCGTCGGCAGCGGCGGGGTGTCCTCCTCGGTGGGACCGGCCGACCAGCGGGCGAGCCACTCGGTCTCGGCGGTGCTGATCAACTCGGCTCGTGTGGACATGCGCTCGCCTCAGTTCTCATGGCCGGTGGCCGGATCGATGACCGATCCGACGCGGTGGATGGCGTCGACCGGCAGGCCGGTCATCCGGGCGTGCTCGACGATGGCCGCCGGCTCGTCGGCGAGGTAGACGCAGAAGATCTTGTCGTCGGTGACGTAGCTCTGCTGCCACTTGACCCGCGGTGACAGCGCGGCGAGGGCGTCGTTGGACGACTTGGATGCGGCGTTGAGCTGCGCCGGCGACATCTGGCCGGCTCCCGGGATGGTGCGCTCGATGACGTACTTGGGCATGTGCTGTTCCTTGTTCGGACCCCGTCGATCGGGGTGCTTGTTGTGACAGCATCAGTGTCCATGGGGGCGCGCGGCGGTGTCATTGACCGCGACACCGGCAGACCTAGCCGCGACACCGGACGGCCGACCGGTGAGCGACGTCCGCGTCGGCGAACGGCTGCCGACGACGCTCCTCGGCGGCGCTCGAGCGGGTGCACCTCGACGGCGCGATCTTCTTCCGCGCCGAGTTCACCGAGAACTGGGAGTTCGACTCGCCGTTGCGCGAGATGACGCCGGTCATCCATCCGGGCGCCGAGCGGCTGATCCTGTTCCACATCGTCGCCGCCGGCCGCTGCTGGGTGGCCGTCGGCGACGGCGACCGCCACTGGGCGAAGCGCGGCGACGTCATCGTGCTGCCCTACGGCGACGACTACCTGATGGGCGGCGTGGCGCCGGCCGAGCGCGTCCCGCTGCGTCCGGCTGATGGCCCGGCCGCCGTGGCCGACGATGCCCGTGCTCGTCCACGGCGCCGGCGGGGAGCGCACCGACGTCGTCTGCGGCTACCTGCACTCCGAGGACCCGCTGTTCGACCCGCGCCTGCGAGCGTTCCCGCCGGTGTTCGTCGTGACGGTGCCCGACGGGCCGGCGGCGCGATGGGTCGCAGTCGAGCATCGACTTCGCCGCTGGCCACGACCGGCACGGACGACACCGACCGAGGCGGTGTCCACCCGCCTGCCCGAGCTGTTGCTGATCGAGGTGCTGCGCGCCCACCTCGCCGACGCGCCCGCCGCCGAACACGGCTGGGTCGCCGCGCTGCGCGATCCCGTCCTCGCGCCGGCGATGGGGCAGCTCCACGGCGCACCCGAGCGACCGTGGACCGTCGCCGAGCCTCGCGTCGGCCGTGGCGGTCTCCCGCTCGGTCCTCGACGAGCGCTTCCGCACCGTCCTCGGACGCTCGCCGATCCGCTACCTCACCGAGTGGCGGATGCACCTCGCCGCGCGACCTGCTGGCCACCACGGACCTCACCGTCGCCGCGGTCGCCCGGCGCGTCGGCTACACGTCGGAGGAGGCGTTCAGCCGGGCGTTCAAGCGCTCGCACGGCAACGCGCCCGGCTCGTGGCGCGCTGCGGCACGGGATCGGGCGCAATAGCCGACTAGTTTGATCGGCAATGGCCGTCGAGTTCCCCGAGTTCATCGGCTGGGCAGCGCCCCAGGAGTCGTCGGAGATCATGCCGCCCGCCGGGCCGATCTTCGACGCCGACGTGCTCGCGCGCACGGCGCAGGTCCACGAGGCCGCCGGTTTCGACCGCGTGCTCATCGGCTACTTCACGAACGCGCCGGACGGCTTCCTCGTCGCGGCGCACGTCGCCGCCTCGACGGAGCGCCTCGGGTTGCTGCTGGCCCATCGGCCAGGGTTCGTCGCGCCGACGCTCGCGGCGCGCAAGCTGGCCACGCTCGACCAGCTCAGCCGGGGCCGGGCGGCCGTGCACATCATCAGCGGCGGCAGCGATGCCGACCAGGCGCGCGACGGCGACTTCGCCGACCACGGCGTGCGCTACCGCCGATCGGCCGAGTACGTCCGCCTGATGCGCCAGACGTGGCGGGCGCAACGCCCGTTCGACCACGACGGCGAGTTCTACCGGGTGCGCGGCGCGCTGTCGGACATCACGCCGTTCGGCGCCGATGCCATCCCCGTCTACGGCGGCGGTGGCTCGGACGACGCGATCGCCACGCTCGCACCGGTGATCGACACGTTCATGCTGTGGGGCGAGCCACTCGCCGACACGTCGGCGTTCATGGAGCGGGTGCGTGGGGCGGCCGAACCGGCGGGCAACGAGATCCGCTTCTCCGTGTCCACCCGGCCGATCCTCGGCGACACCGAGGGCGAGGCGTGGGACAAGGCCAGGCGCTACCTCGACCAGATCCTCGCCGGCAGCCGCCGGCCGGCCCCGACGACGGCGCCGAACGTCGGCTCGCAACGCCTGCTCGACCTCGCGGCGCGCGACGAGGTGTTCGACCGCTGCCTGTGGACGCCGCTCGCCGCGGCGACCGGTGCACGGGGCAACTCCACGGCGCTCGTCGGCACGCCGGACACGGTGGCCGAAGCGCTCGCCGACTACGTCGACGTCGGCGCCAGCGCGCTCCTCATCCGCGGCTACGAACCGCTCGCCGACGCCGAGCGCTACGGCCGCGAGCTGATCCCGCGGGTGCGCGAGATCGTCCGCCGGCGCGGCCTGGTCAGCTCGGCGTCGCTGCAGGCAGGGTCGCCGGGCGCCCCATGACGCGCAGCCACCGAGCGTGGGATCGCAGTGCGGCCCACATGTTCCGGTGGACCCGGTAGGCCACGCCGTCCATCCCGCACTGCAGGCGCACCCTGGCGCTCATCGCCCGGTAGGCCGTGTGTGGTGTGCCCGGCGCGAGGTGGTGCTCGATCTGCTGGTTGAGCCCGCCCATCAGCCACGCCAGCGACGCGCCGATCACCGGCGTGTCGCAGGCGACGTCCGCGGTGGTGCGCAACTGGTGCAGGGCGAAGTCGTCGCCACGTCGCGTCGAGTGCTCCTCGGCGAACTCGACGGTGTCGACGCAGTGCGCCACCTGGAAGAACACGGCGAGCGCGAAGCCGACGAGCCACGACACCGCGAAGTAGAAGGCGACGACGGTCCACCACCGGTGCAGCAGGAGCGGGATGATGACTGCCCAGCCGAGGTGGACGAGCTTGCCGGCGCCCATCATCGCCACGTCCCGGCGGCGCGGTTGCCGCCGCAGCGGCTGGCTGCCGACGTGCTTCGTCGCCAGGTTGGCGAAGTCGGAGAACAGGAACCACTGCACGGTGAGGAAGCCGTACAGGGGCCACATGTAGATGTGCTGGTAGCGGTGCCAGCGACGCCACGGCTGCTCGGCGGCGAGCCGGGCGAACGGCATCTGCTCGATGTCGGTGTCCGTGCCGACCACGTTCGTGTTGCCGTGGTGCACGCTGTTGTGCTTGAACCGCCAGAGCCACGAGCTGGCCCCGAGCACGTCCGCGGTGTAGGCGAACACGCGGTTGACCCGCGCCGACTTGGCGAACGACCCGTGGTTGGCGTCGTGCATGACGCTCGTGCTCGTGGCGATGAGCGCGATCACCAGGACGCCGGCGAGCAGCAGGGCGACGAGCGGGCCGTGGGCGAAGAACAGCAGCCCGAGGTAGCTGCCGACCGACAGCGCACCGATCACCGCGGCCTTGGCGTGCACGCGTCGGCGGGCCCGGCGCAGCTCGCGCTCGTCGGGGCGACACGCCAGGTAGTCGATCGTGCTCATCTCGGGGCCCGTTTCGTTCGGCTCAGCACAGGCGGCGGGCCGAGGACGAGCTCGCTGGGCTCGAGAAAGGACTGCGTCCAACCAAGATCTTCTCGGGCTCCAGGGTACCCGCGCACGTCGTTCGAGTTGCCGCGCCCACTCGAACACCCTCCGTGAGGTGAGAACGACCATCGGGGCCTGTGCCGCTCGATCGCGGTCGGTGAGCGGGTGTGAGGACACGTGGGCGACGAGCGGGTGCAACGCGGGAGGGCGAGCCGTCGGACGACGCAGTTCGAGCAGGACGTGAGCGCGGGACGCCGTTGCTCGGCGGCGGTTCCACGGACCATTGGGCCGGCCCCGCCGTGCGGCGCGAGCCGGCCAAGACCGAGGACGGGCTGCGGACCAACCGGCTCCTCGTGCAGCGCCTGCAGAAGGACGCGACCGTCGATGCGACGTTGAGCGATCCGGTCGGCGAGTCGGCGCGCCTCGCCGTGGGCGCGCTGCTCGCCGGGCTGAACTACGGCCTCGGCGTCGCCGCGTTCGAGATCGACCATGGCGACGGCGAGGTGCGCTGCCGCGCCGGCCTGTCCTTCGCCGGCATCGAGCTGACGGCGCCGATGGTCCGCTCCCTCGCGGCGGCAGCGGTGGTCGGCCTGGACACCTACCGTCCGGCGATCGAGGCGGTTGCCGACGGTGCCGAGCCGCTCGCTGCCCTGGCCGACGCCGGCGGCTGACGGGCGAGCTCCACATCGTGCGCCTCGACGGACCGGACTGAGCGCGGACCGCCAGGCCTACGGTCGGAAGACCACCTTCACCGCGCCGTCGCGCTTGTCGCGGAACATCTGGTAGGCGTCCGGCGCCGCCGACAGCGGCAGGTGGTGGGTGGCGAAGCTGTCGACGCCGAGCGGATCGTCGTCGGCGAGCAGCGGGAGCAGGTCGTCCACCCACCGGCGCACGTTGGCCTGCCCCATGCGCAGCGTCACCTGCTTGTCGAACATCGTCAGCATCGGCAGCGGGTCGCTCTGGCCGCCGTAGACGCCGATGATCGAGATCGTGCCACCACGCCGGACGAGCTCGATCGCCGTGCTCAGCGCCGCCAGTCGGTCGATGCCGGCCTTGGGCATGACCTTCTCCATCAGCCGGTCGGGCAGGAAGCTGGTCAGCTTGATCGCCGCCTTGGCCGCCGGCGAGCCGTGGGCCTCCATGCCGACCGCGTCGATCACCGAGTCGGGGCCGCGCCCACCGGTGCGCTCGCGCACGGCCTCGATCACGCCGTCGGCATCCAGCTCCGACAGGTCGAGCACGTCGATCCCGCGGGCGCGCAGCCGGGCGAGCCGCTCGGGGACCAGGTCGACGCCGATCACGAGGCCGGCGCCGCGATGGGCAGCGATGCGCGCCGCCATGTCGCCGATCGGCCCCAGGCCGAGCACGACGACGCTGCCGCCGTCGGGGACCTGCGCGTACTCGACGGCCTGCCACGCGGTCGGCAAGACGTCGGAGAGGAACAGGAAGCGGTCGTCGGGCGGCCCGTCGGGCACCGTGATCGGCCCGTAGTCGGCGTGCGGCACGCGCAGCAGCTCGGCCTGACCGCCGGCCACCTGGCCGTACAGCTTGGTGTAGCCGAACAGGGCCGCCCCGGTGCCGTACTCGGTGACCTGGGTGGTCTCGCACTGCGACTGCAGCCCGTGGTCGCACATGAAGCAGTGGCCGCAGCTGATGTTGAACGGGACGACGACACGGTCGCCGACCGACAGGCCGGCGATGTCGCCGCCGACTGCCTCGACCACCCCCATCGGCTCGTGGCCGAGCACGTCGCCCTCGGTCATGAACGGGGCGAGGACGTCGTACAGGTGGAGGTCCGAGCCGCACAAGCCGGTGGACGTCACCCTGATGATCGCGTCGGTCGGCTCGACGATGGTCGGGTCGGGGACCCGCTCGACCCGGACGTCGCGGCGGCCGTGCCAGACGGCGGCCTTCACCGGGCCGCCCCGACCGCCACACCGGGCAGGGACAGCGCCAGCGTGCGCTCCCACACCCGCAGCGCGCGGGCGCTGCGGACGAACGCGGCGGCGTTGCTCCCCGAGAGCTCGACGTACCCGGCGTCGACCTCGGCGGCCAGCGCCGTGGCCTGCAGCAGCGGCTCGAGGTTCGTCCAGCCGACGAACTTGCCGTGCGCGTGGGCGTTCGTCAAGAAGTCCTTCGCCGCCGGGTGGGCGGCCAACTGCGCCGCGCCGTCGGGTGAGGCGACGATGGCGACGACGTCGTACACCACCGACGGCGCGCCGCCGACCTTCTGCTGCGCGGCGAGAAGCGTGCCGTCGTCGAGCGTCACCCCACCGACCTTGGGGGCGATGATCTCGAAGACCGCGCCCTCTGCGGCGATGGCCCCGGTGAGGTCGGTGAGCACCGTCGCCGACGCGCCGTCGGTGACGACGATGCCGAACTTGCGGCCGGTGAGGTCCTTCGGCCCGTTCGCCAGGATGCTCAGCTTCGGCGAGGGCGCGAGCGACTCGTTGGTCGGCACCGTCGTCGGGCTCGCCGGCGGGAGCTGCAGGAAGCCGAGCCCGTCGGCGACCTTGCCGGCGAGGTCCTCGTCGGCGTTGCGCAGGTTGGCGACCATCCGCTCGCGGATCGCGACCCGCTCGACCTTGCTCAGCTCGAAGACGAACGCGTCGACGATGTGCTGCTGCTCGATCGGCTGCTGGCTGCGGAAGAACTGCCGGGCCTGGCTGTAGTGGTCGGCGAAGCTCTCGGCGCGCAGGCGCCGCTTCGGGCCGCCTTCCTCCGCGGCGAACGAGGTGAACCCCCGGGCCGGGTCCTCGCGCGGGCCGCGCTGCTCGGCGGGCCACGAGTTCGGCTCGTAGTTCACCCGCCCGGCGGGGTTGACCATGGCCATGTGGCCGTCCTGTTGGAAGTTGGCGAACGGACAGCGCGGCGCGTTCACCGGCAGGTGCGTGAAGTTCGGCCCGCCGAGGCGCTTGAGCTGGGTGTCGAGGTACGAGAAGTTGCGGCCCTGGAGCAGCGGGTCGTTGGTGAAGTCGATGCCCGGCACGACGTTCTGCGTGCAGAACGCAACCTGCTCGGTCTCGGCGAAGAAGTTGTCGACCACGCGGTCGAGGACCAGCCGGCCGATGGCCCGGACCGGGAGGATCTCCTCGGGGATCAGCTTCGTCGCATCGAGCACGTCGAAGTCGAACGAGTCGGCGAACGCGTCGTCGAACGTCTGGACGCACAGCTCCCACTCCGGCGGGTTGCCGGAGGTGATCGCGTCCCACAGGTCGCGCCGGTGGAAGTCGGGGTCGGCGCCGTTGATCTTCAGTGCCTCGTCCCACAGCACCGACTGCAGGCCGAGCTTCGGCTTCCAGTGGAACTTGACGTACGTCGACTCGCCGGCGGCGTTGACGAAGCGGAACGTGTGGACCCCGAAGCCCTCCATGAAGCGGAACGAGCGGGGGATCGCCCGGTCGCTCATCGCCCACATCAGCATGTGGGTGGACTCGGGCATCAACGAGGCGAAGTCCCAGAAGTTGTCGTGCGCCGTCTGCGCCTGGGGGAAGCCGCGGTCGGGCTCCTGCTTCGCCGCGTGGATCAGGTCGGGGAACTTCAGCGGGTCCTGGATGAAGAACACCGGGATGTTGTTGCCGACGAGGTCCCAGTTGCCCTCCTTCGTGTACAGCTTCACGGCGAAGCCGCGCACGTCGCGGGCCAGGTCGGCCGAGCCCTTGTTGCCGGCGACGGTGGAGAAGCGGACGAACGCCTCGGTCCGCTCGCCGGCCCGCTGGAACAGGTCGGCCCGTGTGAGCTTCTTGAGCGGCTTGTAGTTCTCGAAGTAGCCGTGGGCGCCGTACCCGCGGGCGTGGACGACGCGCTCGGGGATCCGCTCGTGGTCGAAGTGGAAGATCTTCTCGCGGAAGTGGAAGTCCTCCATCGCCAACGGTCCGCGCTCGCCGACGCGCAGGCTGTTCTGGTCGTCGCTGACGGGGACGCCCTGCTGGGTGGTCAGCGTCGGACCACCGCGCTCGGCCACCTGGTGCAGCTCGCCGCCGTGGCCCGTCGACGTGGGATCGGCCGGGCTCCGCCGTCCGTTCCCAGTGGACCGCGCCGGGCGCGCTGTCGTCGGCTTCGGATCTGCTGCCATGTCGGCTCCTCATCGGTGCGTTCGAACTTCAACCGTCCGACTCCGTTCCCCGAACCGCCGACCGGCGACCCCTCCGATCGGGCCGGAGGGACCGTTCACCCGTTCGGGCCGCAGTCCCGTTCCGTGCCGCGCACTGCCCGGACACGGTGCTACGACAGTTCGTCGACCTGCTCCAGGGAGTCTGCGACGGCCGTCGCTGACGGGCGCAGCACGAGGCAGCCGCCGACGACGTGCCCGCCGGCGATCCACTCGGCGAGCTTGTGCTGATCGGCCAGCCACGGCTCCAACGCCGGCTCGCCGCGGTGCGCAGCGACGACCGCGGCGCGCAGCCGATCGGCGGCGGCCGACCACTCGGCCGCGGGCTCGGCGTCGTCGGCACAGCCGATCACGACGGCCTCGAGGCCCGCGGCCGCAGCGGCGGCGATCGTCGCCGGCAGCGAGCGCAACGTGTTGGTCCCGTCGCGCTCGACGTCGCCCGTCGCCAGGAACATGTCGGCCACACCGACGAAGCCGCCCGGGCGCAGCAGGCGGGAGGCCTCGGCGAACAGACCGGCCAGGTCGTCGAGCAGTGAGGTGACACCCAGGGCGACGACTGCGTCGGCGCAGGCCGACGGCAGTCCGCTGTCGGTCGCCGTGCCGCGGCGCACGTCGAGGCCGGGGAACAGGCGTTGCGCGGCACGCCGCGACCCGTCGGCGGGCTCGATGCAGATGATCGCCGCGCCGGTCACCGCGGAGAGCCAGGCGCTCGCCCCGCCCATGCCCGCGCCGAGATCGACGATCGTGGTGCCCGGGCGGTGCGGCACGTGCTCGGCCAGCGCGTGCAAGGTCGTCGGGAAGGCCGGCCCGGGGCTGATCGCGGCGACCAGCTCGATGCCGGTCAGACCGAGGTCCACCGCTGCCTGCGCCCGCCAGGTGGCGATGTCGTCGAACAGCTCGGTCTGCCGTGCGCCCACAGCACGGACCTTCCCACGCACGCTCGGCGCCAGACGCCGGTCGGCGTTCGTGGTTGCCGGTTCGGCGGGGGCGCGTCGGGTAGACCGGCGGCGTGGACGACGCCCGGGCCGGATGCCCGAAGGGGATGCGCTTCGGCCCGTGCGGCGGGACGACCGTCGACGGCAGGTGCGAGGTCGACGAGCGGGGCTGTCCGTTCGTCGACGTGCCCGCCTGGGCGGCGGCTCCGCCGACGGCGACCGCTGTGCCGTTCGGCGGCGACCTCGGCGAACCCGTGCTCGTCGTCGACGTCCGCGCGCCGCAGCGGTGGTCGGGCGATGCCGCGCGGCTGTGGGCCGACTTCGCCGCCGCGCTCGCCGGATGTGCGCCGCTCCTCGGCGAGCACGTCGACAACCCGCAGCGTGGCGACGACGCCGGCGCACTGGATCCGGTCGAGGTGATCGGCGTGCTCGCTGCCGGCGGCGCGGCGCCGATCGCCACGATCACGGGACGCGACCGCACGCTCGCCGACGTCGCATCGCTGGTGGCCGCGTACCGCGCCGCCGGGGCGCGGGCGATCCACGCCGTCACCGGCGACCACCCGGCCGCGCTCGGCCTCGACCGGGCGGTGACGTTCGGGACGGAGTCGCTCGAGATCGTGGCCGCTGCGGCCGCGGCCGGCAGTCCGGTGACGGTCGGCGAGTCGCCGGCCAGCCCCGGCGATCGCGTCGCCCGGGTGCTCGCCAAGGAGGCGGCCGGGGCGTCCGTGTGCGTCCTCAACCACGGCGGCGAGGTCGCCGACCTCGCCGGCTTCGTCGACCGTTGCCGCGCGGCCGGGGCGACGTCGGCGTTCGTCGCGCCCGTGCCGATGATCGCCGACGCCCGATCGGCCGGCGCGCTGGCCCGCTTCCCCGGACTGCGCCTGCCGAGTGGCTACCTCGACGCGATCGTCGCCGCCACCGAGCCGTACGACGAGGCGGTGAGCCGGGCCGCGGCGCTGGTCGCCGAGGTCGCCGACAGCGGGCGGTTCGCCGGCATCAACCTGTCCGGCTCGGCACGCGACGCGGACCCGCGGCAACGGCTGCGATCGACCGCGGCGTTCGTCGACGTGACGCGGCGGGCGTGGGCTGCGGCGTTCAGCGGGTGAGCAGCGTGACGACGCGCCGCTCGTCGTCCCATTCGGCGACGTCGGTGATCGGGATCGTCCGGACATGGCGCTGGGCGCGGCGGAACAGGACGCGCAGCAGCCACGGTCCGGCCACCTGGCCGTGGTAGTAGCCGAGGCGTCCGCCGACCGTGCCCCGCCCGACGAGCAGCGCGTCGACGCGCATCGCGGCGGCGATGCCCAGGTGGGCCGGCCCGTCCTGCACGACGCGCACCTCGCGCACGTGGCCCGACGTGCCGGCCGTCGGCGTCGACGACGTCGCTGGCGAGGAGGTCGCTGATGCGCAGCATCGTCAGCCGCCCGTCTCGCTGGTCGTGGCCGGGGATGTGGTCGATGACGTGGTCGCCCGCCCAGCGCTCGGCGGCGTGGGTGGCGAGGTCGGCGCCGGCCACGGCGAGGTCGATGTTGGCCGCGATGTTCGTCGCCAGGACGATCGGGATGCGCGTGCGATCGCGTGCGTCGTCGGCGTCAGGCGTGCCGGCGCGCCGGTAGGCCGCGTTGGACCCACGCACCCGTGCGTCGCCGCCCGAGGCGGTACCACAGCACGACCGGGGCCCGCCAGGATCGCCGAGACCCACAGCGCCCCGTCCTCGTCGCGGGTGAGCTCGAGGTCGTCGACCTTGCCGCACTCGACGCCGTCGCGGTCGCGCAGCTGCCGGTCGAGCAGGTCGAGGGAGACGTGCCACACCCGGCCGGCCATCACTGCCCGGCCTTGGTGATGATCATCAGCGGGATCGTGGCGATGGCGACCACGCACGAGCACCACGAGGTAGATCGTCGCCAGCGTGTTCAGGAACCGGCCGTTCGTGTGCGTGCCCATGTAGCTCGGGTCGTTGGCCACCACGAGGATCGGGAAGTAGGTCAACGGCAGCGCGGCAGCCGACAGCACGATCGAGTACTCCGTGACCTTGACCGGATCGACGCCGCTCAGCCCGAACAACATGGCGCCGGCCAGCGTGAGCAGGATCACCAATTGGAAGCGCGTCGCCCGGCGCGGTGCGAGGTGCTTGCCCCACGGCCACCCGAGGTACTGGGCGACCACGTAGCCCGACGACAGCGCGGTCTCCAGCGCCGCGCCGAACGTCGCCGCGAAGATGCCGATCAGCACGAGCGCCAGTCCGACCTTGCCGAGCGTGACGGCGACGGGCAACGCGACCTGATCGAGCGAGCCGACCGAGATGTTCGCGTCGGCCAGGAGCAGGTGGGCGCAGGCCATGATCGACAATGACAGCAGACCGCCGAGCGGGAAGCCGATGAGCACGTTGAGCCGGTTCTCGCCGAGGTCCTCCACCGTCCAGCGCTCCTCGACGGCGCCGCTGGAGAAGAAGAACACCTCGTACGGCGTCATCGCCGCGCCGAACAGGGCGATGCCGTAGTAGGCGTAGGTGAACGGCGTCTCCTTGCTCGGCACGTGCGGGTGGGCCATGTCGCTGAACAACTGGTTCCAGTCGGGTCCGATCTTCCACACGGTCACGACGAACACGAGCAGGCACAGCCCCATCAGTCCGAAGACCTGCTCCATCAACGAGAACGGCATCCGCCAGATCACCAGCCACACGAGCACCGCGGCGACCGGGATGATCAGGAGGTAGTTGATGCTCGTGAGCAGCGACACGGCGATGGCCACGCCGGCGACCTCGGCGGTGAGCGTGAGGAAGTTGATGAAGAACGACGCGCCGACGTTGGCCAGGGCGAAGCGCGGCCCGAGGCGCTCGCGCACGAGGTCGAACACCGGGCGGCCCGACACCGCGGCCACGCGTCCGGCCATCTCGGCGTAGACGATGATGCCGAGCACGCCGACGACGACGACCCATGCCAGGTTCATCCGGAAGCGCGCCCCGGTCTCGGCGTTGGCCACGAGGTCACCGATGTCGACGAACCCGCCGATGGCCGAGAGGATCCCGAGGAACACGCCGAGCAGCCGCTTCATCGACGTCGGCTCACCCGTGAGCCTCGGCGAACGCCTCGAGCGCCGCAGCGTCGGCCGCCAGCGGCGCGGCGACGTCGGCCGCGTCGGCGAGGTGCCCCTGGCGCACCGTGATGCGCACGGCGGCGATGTGGTCGCGCGCGGCGTCGAGCAGCGGACCGAGCTCGGCGCGCAGCGCCAACGAGTCGACGTCGGGCGGCTGGATCGAGCGGAACGTCTGGGCGACCTCGGTGATCGCGTCCTCCTGCTGGCCGACGGCGACCGAGGCGAACGGTCGGAACAGCCGGTCGTCGCTCGCCGCCTCGGCGACCATCTGCACGGTCGACACGGCCGACAGCGCGGACTCCGCTGACATCGAGGCCTTCGACGCGTAGACACCGGCGTTGCGCGCCGAGCCGACGGGGTTGCGCACGCACCCGCCGAGCGCCACGACGACGACGACGGTCACCGCGGTCGCGGTGGCACGCACGCCCCGTCGTCCACGTCGGTCCATGGTCGCCGGCCACTACCCACGGCGATCGGGGCTCAGACGCCGCGTGCTCACCGGACGCGGCAGGGCCCCGGCGTCACGCCGACGACGGTTCCGAGGAGGAAGATCGTCGCGCCGTGGCGCCGGGGCCCAGGTGGCCAGCGGAAGGACTCAGTCCTTGCCGGTGATCTTGTCCTTGACGGTGTCGACGGCGTCCTTGATCTTGCCGCCGATCTGATCGGCCTTGCCCTCGTTCTTCAGGTCCTTGTCGCCGGTGAGGGCGCCAGCGGCTTCCTTGACGCGACCCTTGGCATCGTCGGTTTCTCCGGACATCGTGCACTCCTTCGTACGTGATCACCGTGACGGCGACGCTTTGTCCATCCCCGGCAGATCGCTCGCTCAGACGCGCGATCACCGCCCGAACGGGTGCTCTCGCCCGTCGTGGCCAACGCCGCGGTGCCGAAGGGGCTGAGGTCCCCCTCGTTCGGGTAGGGGCCGGTCATGGACGCCATCACCTTGCTGCGCAATGATCACCGCACCGTCGAGCAGCTGTTCAAGCGCTTCGAGAAGGCCGGCGACAACGCCTTCGTGGCCAAGCGCGAGATCGTCGACCGCATCGTCGAGGAGCTCTCGGTCCATGCAGCGATCGAGGAGCAGCTGTTCTATCCGGCGGCCCGCGCGACCGTGCCCGGTGTCGAGGACATCGCCCTCGAGAGCTTGGAGGAGCACCACATCGTCAAGTGGGTGCTGTCCGAGCTGTCCGGGATGGCGCCGACCGACGAGCGCTTCGACGCCAAGGTGACGGTCCTCATCGAGAACGTCCGTCATCACGTCGACGAGGAGCAGACGGAGTTCTTCCCCAAGGTGCGCGACGAGCTCGGCCGCAAGGCGCTCAACGAGCTGGGCGACGCGCTCGCCGCGGCGAAGGCGTCGGCGCCGACCCACCCGCACCCGCGCACCCCCGACGTGCCCCCGGCCAACGCCGTGGTGGGCGCCGTCGCCGGGGTCGTCGATCGGGTCGGCGACAACATCAGTGGACTCGCCCAGGGCACCGTCTCGGCCACGCAGGAGCTGTTCGCCCGGTTGCTCGGCATGAAGAAGCCCGTCGCCAGGCCGACCGGCACGACCACGGCGCGCAAGCGGGCGAGCGGCGTGCGCGCGGCCAGCGACCAGGCCACCGACACGGTGGCGACGACGGCCACAGCGCGCCGCGTCCGGGGCCAAGAAGACGGCGCGCGCCGCGGCGTCGGGGGCCAGGTCGGTGGCCGACACGGCCTCCTCGTCGGCCAGGTCGACGGCCACCACGGCGAAGCGCTCGGCGAAGGCGACCACGACGAGCGCCAAGCGGTCGGTCAGCACCACGGCCAACGCCGCCAAGAAGGCGGCGAAGACGACGGGTGCCACGGCGAAGGCGTCGGCGCGCGGCACGTCGTCAACCGCCAAGCGGGGCGCGAAGAAGACCGCCGCCGCCGCACGCACCGGCCGCACGAGCTGAGGCAGGTGCTCAGGCCATCTGTTCGGCCGTCGGTCCCAACGTGTCGGCGGCTTCGGCATCGCGACTGCCCATCGGTCGCTGCGGCCCGATCGTGCTGTCCTTCGTGGTCTGTCGTTCGAACTCGGCGTTGAGCTCGGCGCCGATGATCACGCACAGGGCGGTGATGAACAGCCACAGCATCAGCACCACCACGGCGCCGAGCGAGCCGTACGTCTTGTCGTACTTGCCGAAGTTGCTCGTATAGACGGCGAACAGCGCCGACGCCCCCAGCCAGATCAACGTGGCCACCAGCGCGCCCGGCGAGGTCCACCTCCACCGCGGTTCGTCGCGGTCCGGCGCGTACCGGTAGATGACGCTCAACGCGACCATCATCCCGACGGGGAGCAGGAGCCAGCGCAGGACGCCGACGAAGATCTTCCCGGCGGTGCCCACGTCGGCGCGATCGAGCAGCGCCGGCAGGACGGTGATGACGCCGACGGTGGCCAGGACGAACGCGATCGCCCCGATCGTGAGGAGGAGCGCCAACGCCCGTCGTTGCACGATGTTGCGCGTCTCGGTCTCGTCGTAGGCGATGTTCGTGGCTTCGACGAGGTGGGCCATGCCGCTCGACGCGCTCCACAGGGCGAAGACGATGCCGAGCACGACGGCGACGCCCGTGCCGGTGCCGGCGTTCGTCGTGATGTTGGTCAGCTGGTCGGTCACCAGGTTGCGCACGTCGCTCGGCGCAGCGCGCAGCCAGCTGCTCACCTGACGCTCCACGTCGGCGGGGTCGGCCACCAGGCCGTACAGGGAGACGAGGGCGATCAGCCCGGGAACGAACGCCAGCAGCGCGTAGAACGCGATCGCCGCCGACAGCATCGGCACCCGGTCGTCCTTCACCTCGGCCTTGGCGCGCACGAGCACGTCCTTCCACCCCTGCGCCGGAACCTCCGTCGGACTGTCGGCCATGCGGCCGTGGCCGTCATCGAAGGCGCCCACCGGCGTCGATGTCGCCGCGTCGGGCACGTCGACGGCTCCGGACGTTGACTCGTCGTTCATCGCGGCCACCTACCCCGGCGCGAGCGCGGCCAGTCCTGCGAACACGTCCGCGGGTAGCGGGAGTCGGCGGATCGGCCAGAATCGGCCGATGGTGCACGAGACCGTCAACGTCGCCACGACGATCGATCGTCCGGCAAGCGACGTCTACGACTACATCGCCGATCCACACAACCTGTCGAGCTGGGCGGCTGGCCTCGCCCATCAGGAGCTGGAGCTGATCGACGGCGAGTGGGTCGCCGATTCGCCGATGGGCCGAGTGGTCGTGGTCTTCGCCGCACCCAACGAGCTCGGTGTCGTCGACCACGACGTCACGCTCCCGACCGGCGAGACGGTGCACAACCCGATGCGGGTGGTGCCCAACGGCGACGGCTGCGACGTCGTCTTCACCGTCCATCGGCAACCGGGCATGAGCGACGCCGACTTCGCGGCCGACGTCAGCGCGGTCACCGCCGACCTGGCGTCGTTGCGCGAGCTGCTGGAAGGCTGAACACCGCCCGTCGCCGACGGCACTGCTGGAGGCGACCTACGCGCGCTCCACCCGCCGTCGTCCGCGGGCGGGCGTCCACGACTCGACGACGAGCATCGTGGCCTCGTCGTTCAGGCCGGTGACGACGATCTCGGTGATCTCGGCGACGAACATCTCGCCATCGGGTTGGGGGGCGTCATCAGTCGCCTCGGCCGTGGCCACCGGGCCGGCAGGCACCGCTCGGCCGGCGATCTTGGCCTCGCCCGGCCAGTCACCCTCCTTCCCCTCCTGGGGGTGGAACGTCGGACCATGGAGGGCGAAGCGCGGGTCTCGATGCAGGTCGGCACCCTTGCGCGCACCGGTCATCGAACCGAAGCGCAGCTCGCCGTCGACGAACTCGCACTCGATGCCGGAGATGCGCGGCGAGCCGTCGGCGCGCAGCGTGGCGATCGTCTTGTGCCGGCCGGCGTCGAACAGCCGGCGCACCTTCTCGGCGAACTCCGGCTCAGCCCCCTCGACCGCTGCCCACCTCGCCACGACCGCGGACATTACCGCGACCGATCAGCTCGTCAGGGTGCCTGGAGCCGACGACGGGTGAACGTGGCGATGCAGAACGCGCCGTACGCGGCGAACCCGAGCCCGACGACGAGCACGACGACGACGCCCCACGTGTCGGCCGCCAGGCGGCGCAGTGCGCCGTCCAGGCCCGTTGCCTGGCTGGCGTCGTAGGTGATGGCGGCGCGCGTCACGAAGAAGCCGACGAGCCCGATCCCGACGCCCCGCCCGACCTCGCCGACGGCACCGAGGCGCTCGGTCCAGGTCCGCCGCGCCGGGGACATGCCGGTGAGGTCCAACTCGTCGTCGACGTCGACGGTGAAGCCCTTGACGATGCGGTACAGGCCCGCGGCGACGATGATCACGCCGACGGCACCGACGAGGAACCGCCCACCCGTGTGGGCCATCATCCGTCCGGACATCGTCGACACCTTGCTGTTGCCGTCGGCGTTGCCGGAGGCGGAGTCGGTGCTGCGGGCCAGTGCGATGGCGGTGACGGCGAACGTGGCGTAGACGATGGCGCTGACGACGTAGCCGATCCGCTTGATCCAGCTCTTGGCGTCGGTACCGCCCGGCAGCAGGGCCGAGACGATGCGCCACGCGGCGTACGTCAGCATCCCGATGGCCAGCAACCACATCAGCAGCGGTCCACCGGTCGCGTGCGCGACGGTCTTCAACGCGCCGGTGGGGCTGGCCTCTTGGTCCTGCGTGGAGGTCGACCACCCCGAGGCCTTCGCCGCGATGATCAGCGCAAGGACACCGGCGACGACATAGACGACGCCCTTGGCGAACCAGCCGATGCGCCCGAAGCGCACGACCCCCGGATGCTCGGCGGCGAGATCGCCGACCGGGTTGTGGACGACGGCATGCGTAGACGACACGATGATCCCCCTTCGGACGACCG
This sequence comes from uncultured Acidimicrobiales bacterium, assembly GCA_963794805.1. GTDB lineage: Bacteria > Actinomycetota > Acidimicrobiia > Acidimicrobiales > Ilumatobacteraceae > JAODBQ01. The sequence goes on along the minus strand of CAWCFL010000016.1, from coordinate 241,470 downwards.
GGAGTTCCCCGCCCTGCAGCGCGGCAAACAGCGCGACGGCCTCCGTGCCCGCGGGCAGCTCAGCGCTGCAGTCCGTCCCAGGACCAGTGGTGGAGCGGCAGGCCGTCGGGAACGTCGTCGGCCGATCGTTCGTAGCGCGCCATCGTGTTCGTCGTCGCCCAGGCGAAGTAGTCGTGCAGCGCGCGTCCGACCTCGTCGTCCGCGGGCAGGCCGACGTCGGCCAGGGCCTGGTCGAAGCAGGCGATCGCCCGCTGGTCCATCTCGTCGTGCGGGCCGTTGCCGCTGTGCATCCGCACGACGGCGGTCTCGTCGCCGTACCGCTCGGTGAACGTGGCGGGCCCACCGAGCGCCTCGGCCCAGTAGGCCGCGAGCCGCGCCGTGTGCTCGGGGTGGAACCCGTGGCTGAACGCATGGCTGACGACCTCGTCGGCCATCACCCGCCGGTGCCAGGCCTCGGCCAACTGCTCCAGCCCGTCGGTCCCTCCTGCGGCGTCGTACACGCTCGGCATGCACGGATCGTAGGGACCGCGACACGGGTCAGTGGGCCAGCTCCGCCCGGTAGGTCTCGAGCCACTCGACGAGCTCGTCGGGACGGGTGAGGAACGCGAGGTGCCCGCCGCCCATCTCGTCCGCCGGGATCCCCAGGCGCTCACGCGCCACGCGGCGCTGGAAGTCGGCCGGGAACATGCGGTCGTCGCGGCACAGCAGGAACCGGGTGGGCACGTCGGGCCACCGGTCGAGGGGCCACGGGTCCTCGAACAGGTGGCCGGCCGGCTCGCTCACGTGATCCGCCGACGCGGCGGCCAGGTCGGCAGGGACGTCGTGGAGGAAGATCTCCTGTTCGTCGAACGGCTCCGGCGAGACATAGCCGGTGTTCGTCGACCACTCGCCGGCCGACTCGCCGGGGCACGGCACCATCGCGGCCACCAGAACGAGCAGGTCGGCGCGCACGCGGTCACACACGAGCGGTCCGACGAAGGCGCCCAGCGACTGGGCGACGACGATCAGCTCGCCGTCGTCGGAACGATCGGTCCGATCCGCCGTGACGCCGCCGACCACGACGTCGGCGAGGTCGGCGAAGGTCGCGTCCGCGTCGGCCCACGGCAGGTCGACGGCCACCGAGTGGTGGCCGAGCGCGTCGAGGCGGGCGACGACGGGATGCCAGAACCACCCGTCGGACCCGGCTCCGGGGATGAGCACGAACGTGGCCATGGGCGCGCGGACGACCCGACCCGTCCGAACTCATCGCCTGACCGCGCGGCCATCTCGCCCGCGAGGACCACGGATGGGCAGACTGCGGCCGTGACGGATCAGCCGCTCGTGCCCCCCGAGACCTACGCGATGGTCGGCGAACCGCTCGGCGACGCCGTGACCGCCGTGGTCACCCGGCGGGAGGCCCAACGCTACGCACGAGCCGTCGGCGACCTGGCGCCGATCTACTTCGACGAGGACGCCGCCCGGGCCGCGGGCTACGACGGGTTGGTCACGCCGCCCACGTTCGTCGGCCATGCGGTCGTGGAGGGCTCCACGCTCGCGGACGTCCGCATCGACGGCTCGTGGGCTGCCGGCGGGCGCAAGGTGCGCCTCGGCGTCTCGCGCAGCATGTTCGGCGGCGAGGAGTGGGAGTTCCACCTCCCGGTGCTCGTCGGCGACACGATCACCGCGCAGCGTCGGCTCGGCAACGTCGAGGAAAAGGACGGTCGGTCCGGCCCGTTCGTGCTGCTGCACTACGAGACGACGTTCACCAACCAACGCGACGAGGTCGTCGCCGTGTCCCGCCTCGTCGGGATCGCCCGGTGAACGCGCCGCGGCTGCTCGGCGACGTGCACGTCGGCGACGAGATGGAGCCGGTGACGCAGAACGCGTCGCGGGCGCAGCTGTTCCTGTACAGCGCGGCGAGCCACAACCCGCACCGCATCCACTACGACCGCGACTACGCGATCAGCGAGGGACATCCGGATGTGATCGTCCACGGGCCGCTGCAGGGCGCGTGGCTCAGCCAGTTCGTCACCGACTGGGCCGGCCCGAGCGGCCGTATGTTGACGCTGACGTGGCAGAACCGCCGCTCGGCGCTGCCCGAGCACGACTACGTGTTCCGCGGCACGGTCGAGGCGGTGGACGGCGACGTCGTGCACCTCGCGGTGCGCCTGGAGGACGGCGACGGGACGGTCCTCATGCCCGGCACGGCCACCGTGCGCCTCCCCGAGCGTTGAGCGGGCGCCGCGCCCGTCGCCGCTGCGTCACTCCGGGGCGCGGCTGACGCGGCGGATGTAGTCGGCCCGGTCGAGCGGGTTCCGGTCGGTTCGCGGGCGTGAGGGCGGGTGTCCCTGTACGGGCCGGTAGCCGGCGAACGCCGACTCCAACACGCCTTCGCCGCGCGTCAGGTCGGGAAGGTGCGCCTGCAGGTCGTGCAGTCGGGCGACCCGGATGAGCCCCTCCACGACCGACGTCGATCCGTTGGTCGTGGGGGAGCGGGGCTGGGCGTCGACCTCGCCGAGGACCGCCATGAGCGGCCCGAGGTCCTGGGCGGGGACCTCCAGGCGGAAGTCGAGGACGGGCTCGTTCACGGTCGTGCCCGCCCGCCGCAGGGCAGCCATCAGGACGAGCGGTGTGAGCAGGCGGTAGTCCGAGAGCGTGGTGCCCGGCCACTTGCGCGGCGGTGCCTGGTAGGCGCAGTCGGTCATGGTCACCCGGCAGTCGGTGACCTCCCAGCCGTTGAGACCCTGGCGCAGGGTCTCGCACACGGAGCGCCGCATGACCGCGCCGAACGCGTCGACGCTGCCGAAGACGTGGATCGGGACCGACTTGGCGTCCACGTCGAGCCCGAACGACACACCCGAGCCGGGCGGCAGGGCATCGATCTGCAGGCCGATGCCGGCGAGGAACGGGTGGGCCGGCGTGCGCCGCTTCGGGAGCGCCTCGACGGCGGCGCCGCTGCCGTCCGGCCGCTCGATGCACACCGGTGTCGTCGGCCGGAAGCGGATGTCGAGACCGTGCTCGGCCGCCAGCGTCTGGGCGATGATCTCCTTCTGCACCTCGCCGTAGAGCGACACGAACAGCTCCTGGCGGGCGTCGTCCTGACGGAGGTCGATCAGCGGATCCTGCTCGGCGAGGTCGGACAGTGCGTCGAACACCGCCCGCTTGTCGGCGAGGTGGCGCGGCACGATCGCGGTCTCCAGCGTCGGTGGGGCGAAGGCGTGCCGTTCGACGCCGCGCGCGGCGGGGCCGAACGTGTCGCCGATGCGTGCCGTCGACAGACCGTGGATCCTGGCGATGTCGCCTGCGGACGTCGTCGGGCACCGGCGGGTGGTCCCGCGATCGAAGACGTCGATCGCGGTGACCGTCGCCACGGTGGACTCGCCGGCGCCCAGCCGCACGCGATCGCGCGTGCGCAGCGTGCCGGCGAACATCCGCACGAACGCGATCTTCTCGCCGCTGGCGCCTCGCTCGATCTTGAACACGGTCCCCGATGCCTCGCCGTCGAGGTCGCCGTCCACCGACGGCAGCAGCGTCGGGATCGCATGGAGGAGGTCGTCGACGCCGATGCCGGTCAAGGCCGCGCCGAAGAAGACGGGGAGCACCACCGAACGCGCCGTCTGCTCGGTCAGCGCCCGGCGCAGCTCGGTTGCTGCCAGGTGTGGTCCGTCGAGGTAGCGGCGCAGGATCGTGTCGTCGTGGCCGGCGAGCACCTCGGTGGCCGCCAGGGAGAACGCCGGCTCGCCGAGATCGTGCGCCGTGAAACCGGCGTCCCCCGTGCCGATGCCCCGTGGCGTGCCCATGCTGACGACGTCGGTGACGAGGCGCTCGGCGAGGACCTCGAGCACGCGCCGGTCGTCGGCGCCGACGCGGTCGATCTTGTTGACGAAGGCCAGCGTCGGCACACGCAGGCGGCGCAGCGCACGGAACAGCAGGAGCGTCTGCGGTTGCACGCCCTCGACCGCAGAGACCACGAGGACCGCCCCGTCGAGCACGCCGAGCACACGCTCGACCTCGGCGATGAAGTCCGGGTGGCCGGGCGTGTCGACGAGGTTGATCGTCACGCCGTCGACGACGAACGAGACGACCGCGGACTTGATCGTGATCCCGCGCTGGCGCTCCAGCGCGAGCGAGTCGGTCAGCGTGGTGCCGTCATCGACGCGGCCGACCTCGTCCCTGACACCGGCCGCGTGCAGCAGCCGCTCGGTGAGGGTGGTCTTCCCGGCGTCGACGTGCGCCAGGATCCCCAAGTTCAATGTCGGCACAGCACGTCACGTCCTCCAGATCGGCATCTACTCCCTGATCGATGAGCACTGACGATCGGCGCATGACGGACCCCCTCGGTCGAATGGCGACGCCAGCCCAGCACGGGACGAGGGCCGCGGACAACCGGTTATCGCTGCACCGTCACCGGCGAAACCCACCGACGTCGCCGAACGAGTGCTCCCTACGGTGATCGGATGCCCAGCGCCGAGGTCGCCATGGTGAACGAGCTGCTGCGGTCGATGCGGATGGCCGACCTGACCCTCGAACAGCAGCGGGCCGCAATGGAACCAGGCGGTGGTGCGTTGCCCGGCGGCCTCGCCGTGACAGCGGTCGACGTCGACGGTGTGCCGTGCGAGTGGATCACCGCGTCCGCCGTCTGGCGCGGCGGCACGATCATGTGCCTGCGCGGTGGTGGCTACTGCCTCGGCTCGCTCGTCAGCAACCGGCGCTTCTGCGGCCTGCTGGCGGATCTGACGGGGGCACGCGTGCTCAACGTCGGCTACCGCAACGCGCCGGAGCACCGCTTCCCGGCAGCGCTCGACGATGTCATCCGTGCCCATCACTGGCTGCTCGACTCGGGCGTCGCGCCGGCCACGATCGCCCTCGTCGGCAACTCCGCCGGTGGTGGCCTGGCCCTCGCGTCGCTGCTCGCCCTGCGCGACGCGGCCGTCGCGCTGCCGGCCGCTGTGGTGGCGCTGTCCCCGTGGACGGACCTGGCAGCCACCGGGGCGTCGCTCATCTCGAACGCCGACACCGAGGTGATGCTCGACCCGCTGGGCGTCACCGGGACCGCCGCGATGTACGCCGATCCCGACCGGCTCCGCGACCCCCTCGTCTCACCGCTCTACGGCGACCTCCGCGGTCTCCCGCCGACCCTGTTGCACGCCAGCGGCAGCGAGATCCTGCTCGACGACACGCTTCGCTTCGCCGAACGGGCGCGCGCCGCCGGCATCGACGTGACCGTGCAGATCGTCGGGGGCATGCCCCACGTCTGGCACCTCTTCGCCGGCCTGCTCCCCGAAGCCGACGACGCGCTCGTCGATCTGGCGATCTGGCTGGCGCGGTTCATCCCCTGACGCGAGGGGCGCGCCGCTCGCCCGCAGCCGACGGACCGTTGCGCCGGCGAGGAGCGGGAGCACGGTCCCGACGAGCGCGAGCGAGGAGCGCGGGCCGACGGCATCGAGCAGCGCGGCGCCGACGAGCGCGCCGATCGCCGTGCCCGACTGGAACATCGCTTCGACCACGCCGAGCACGCGTCCGAGGACGTGCGGTCCGATCGCCCCCTGGAGCACGCCGTAGTAGCCGACGTCGACGATCGCGTCACCGATGCCGACGACCGTGAACAGGGCGACGGCGATCAGCGGGTCCGTCGTCAGGGCACACGCGGCGAGTGGGACCCCCCACAGCACCAGACCCGCCGTCACCGACCGGTGGACGCCGAGTGCCGCGACCACCGAGACCGTGGCCGGGAACAGCACCAGGCCGCCGATCCCGATGGCCGCGTGGAGGCCGCCGACCATCCCACCGCCGGTGTCCAACACGTCGGCGGCGAACACGACGACGATCACCGCCATGGCCCCGCGCACCGCGGTCTGCGTCGTGCCGAGCAGCGCCACGAGGCGCGCCTGGCGATCGTCGAACAGCTCGCGCAGGCCCGCGGTGTGCTCCGCGCGGCGCGTTCGCGACCGTCCTCTCGGTCGGCAACGAATCGGCGGCGGGCCGACCAGGCCATGCGCGGCCAACCCAGATGCCGCCAGGACTGGCGCCGTGACGACGAGCACTGCCGGGGCGCCCCAGAGCGCGGCGATCGCCAGGCCGAGCAGCGGACCGAGGAGCGATGCGGCGCTCTCGACGAACCCCGCCGCCGCGTTCGCCGCGACGAGCTCCGTCGGCGAGCGGGCGAGCATGGGCAACGCGGCGCGCACCACGGGGCGGAAGCAACCAACGGCCACACCGACGGCCGCGGCACCGACGAGGATCACCAGCGTGGGTCCGCCCGACGCGATGGCGACCGCCATGGTCACCGAGCCCGCACCGGCGACCGTGCCCATCACCAGCAGCACGGACCCGGGTGCACGGCGGCCGCCGGCCGCCGTCACCGCCGGGACACCGAGCACCGGTGCCAACGTGCGAACCGCCCCGAACGTCGCCACCGCACCGATCCCGCCGTCGGCGAAGAGGTAGGCCGACACCGCCACGAACTGGGCCAGGTCGGCGACCCGGGCTCCGGCGAGGGCGAGGTCGGCCATGCACAGCAGCCGGTTGGCGAGGATCGCGCGCGCCGCCGGACGCCGGCCTGCTCGGCGCCGCCCCCGATCGCCGTCCCACGATGGGATCGACAGGCACCCTGCTCCCGTGCGTTGCATCTCGGTCTCCGGCCGGGCCGCCCCGGTGCGTCGGGTCGACGCCCAGGGCATCGACGTGGACGCCGGGCGCTCGACATCCCGACGACGCTGGTACGTCGGCGGGAACAGGACGGTTCGGTTTCGCCGCCCACATGGGCGTGCGCCGGCGCCGGATGGTGGACTGATGCCGGTCCCGGTGACGCCGCGCCGGGACGAGGAGGTCGCCGTGTACACCCTGCCCAACCAGTTCGAGCTCCTGTCCGAGGCCTGGCTCGACGAGGCGCGGGCGTTCCTCGAGCGAGAGACCGAGCGGGAGCATCCCGTGCCGTTCTCCATCAGCGAGCAGTTCGCCGAGGCTCCGCCGCACCTGCAGCTCCCCGGCGACGTGGCCGTATGGAGCGCCCGGTGGGACGGCCGGTCGCTCGCCGTCGCCCGGCAGGCCGATCCGGATGCCGACGTGGTGATCGAGGGTGCCTACCAGGCCGCGCTCACCTCGGCCCAGATCGTCGGCATCACCGCGCCGAACGCCGCCGAGCACATGCGCCGGGAGATGGCCCAGCAGTTCGGCAAGGACGCGTTGCGGGTGCGCGGTCGCCTGCCGGACCGGCACGTCGACCAGCTCCTGGCGCGGCTGCACGACCACCTCGGGCGGCGGACGGTGGAGAACCCGGACCTGTGCCATCGGGCGGTGCAGCAGGGGATGGCCGGCCACGTCGCCGAGATGGACGAGCACGGGTTCACCGTCGTCGAGCGAGCGATCTCCACCGAGTTCGCCGACGAGCTGCGCGAGCACACGCTGCGCGCCCTGTCGGAGCAGACCGTGACGTCGCTGCAGTGGATGCTCTACCAGGGCCGCCCGTTCGAGCTGCTCGCCCAGCACGCCCAGCTGATGACCCTGATCGACGCGTCGCTCGGGCGCGGCGCGGTGATCGGCTCGCTGAGCGCCATCCGCAAGGGTCCCGGCCCGGGCACCATCCCGCTGCACACGGACTACTCGCTGGTTCCCGAGCCGTACCCGGAGTGGGCGGTCACCGGCGTCGGGGTCTGGGCGCTGGAGGACTGGACCGCGGACTCCGGCCCGACGTGGATCGTGCCCGGCAGCCACCGCCTGCGTCGTGGCCCGAGGCGTGGCGAGGCGATCGAGGGCGGCATCCCGATCGAGATGCCCAAAGGCTCCGTCGTGTTCTTCACCAACGGGGTGTGGCACTGGCAGGGTGACCGCACCGAACCAGGCGAGCGGGTCACGCTGCACTGGCACTACAACCGCGGCATCATGCGCAGCCTCGAGCCGAAGAAGGTCGACACGCAGCTGCTGCACCGCAACGCCCCCCGCCTGGGCGAGATGCTCGGCGAGGACGACTGGTTCGACAAGATGCACGGCATCGGTCGGGACCACGAGCGGGCCGCGCACATGAACCGCCTCAACGTGTTCACCAACGAGCGCAAGGCAGCGCTGCTCGCGGAGGTCGCCGCCGGCTGAGGCTCCGGGGCCGGCGGCGGCCGACCCGCCGGTCTACGTTGCGGTCGTGGCCACGCTCGACTGGTACGGCTGCGCGACGTTCCGTCTGCGCGCCGCGGGGATGACGATCTTCTTGGACGCGTACATCGACCGTGCCCCGGGAGCGCCCGGCACCGGGCTCACCGCCGACGACATCGACGAGTGCGACTGGATCGTGGTCGGGCACTCGCACTTCGATCACCTCGCCGGCGCCGAGCGGATCATGGCCAACACACAGGCGACGCTCATCGGCAGCTACGAGACGGTCCGGGTGATGGAAGCCGCCGGTGTGCCGGTGGAGCGGATGATCTGCGTCGCCGGGGGCGAGCGGGTGCGCCTCGGCGACGACGTCACGGTGGCGGTGCTCCCCAGCCAGCACAGCTGCGTCTGGTCCCACGCGCAGATGGCCCAGAGCGGCGAAGCGTGCATCGGCGATCTCGGCGTCACCTGGCAGGAGCAGCAGGAGCGGATGAGCACGCTCCGACACCACCTCGGCACGGCGCTGACGCCGGCGGCGGTGCAACACCTGGTCGCTTCGTCGGTCGGTCAGAGCAGTCGCGGTGACGGTGGCGCGCTGGTCTACCTGTTCGAGACGCCCGAGGGTTCGCTGCTCTACCAGGACACGTCCGGCCATTGGTCGGGGATCCTCGACGGGCTGCGCCCGGACGTGGCGATCCTCGCCGCCGCCGGCAGGGGCAACGTCGACGGCGAGCCGATCCAGGGCTCGTTGGCCGATTTCGTCGGTCGCCAGGTGGCCGCGCTGCAGCCGGCGCGGGTGTTGCTCAGCCACCACGACGACTGGTTGCCGGGGTTCTCCGTCGCCACCGAGATGGCCCCGCTGCGCGCCGCGATCAGTGCGGCGTCGCCGTCCACCGAGCTGCTCGAACCCGGCTACCTGGCGGCCACCGACGTGTTCGCCGGCGTCGCGCGTCGCTAGCCGACGCGCCGGTGCATGCGCGGCGCGTCACCGAACCTGGTGCGCTCCACGCCGTCGGCGACGAACCCGACCGCTTCGTAGAAGGCCAGCGCGTGGGGGTTCGCGGTCACGTTGATCCGGGTGACGCTCCGCGCGTGGGCGTCGTCGACGAGGTCGTCGATCAGCCGACGGCCGACGCCCGCGCGCATGGACGAGGGATCGACGAACAGCGCGTCCAGCTCGAGCTCGTCGTCGCCGGACGTCGTGGCGAAGCCGACGACGCGACCGTCGTCGACGGCCACCCGGGTACGACCCTCGATCAACGGGGTCGGGTCGTACTCGAGCGTCTCCGGGTTGGCCAGGAGGTTCTCTCGATCGCCGTCGTTGGACAGCGACGCGCGCCGCCGGACGTCGCGCACCGCCAGGTGGTCCGCCGACGTGGCCGTGCGGATCGAGATGCGCTCCGACGCGCTCACGTGCCGGTGAGGTCGATCGACGCGTCCGACGGCAGGTCGCCACGGATGCCGGCGACCGCATCGGAGACGTCGTCGAACGTCCCTTCGACGACGACGTTCAAGGCGACCGTGCCGTCGGCGAGGGCGACCGGCTGCTCGGAGGAGGTCAGGTCGACGCCGTCGGCGTCGGCGAGCGTGGTCGCCAGGCGCAGCGTGATCGCCGCCGGGCCGGCCAGTCGGACGCGATAGTTCGGCATCCGCCCAGCGTTGCACGTGGGCCGACGGCATCCGGCGCTCCAGCGGCGTCGACCCGGCGTCGCCGCTGACGTCGACATCGACGTCAGAGGCGCCCGCGCACCGACCACAGCTCGGGGAACAGCACGACGTCGAGCATCCGGCGCAGGTAGCTGACGCCGGCGGTACCGCCGGTGCCGGGCTTGACGCCGATGATCCGTTCGACGGTCGTCACGTGGCGGAAGCGCCACTGGCGGAACGCGTCCTCGAAGTCGACCAGCTCCTCGCCCAACTGGTAGAGGTCCCAGTGCGTGCGCGGCCGGCGGTAGACGGTGAACCACGCGTCCTCGACCGCGGCGTCGGCGACGTACGGCTGCGTCCAGTCGCGGGTCAGATGGTCCGCAGGGAGGTCGAGCCCCCGGCGCGCCATGAGGCGCAGCGCCTCGTCGTACAGCGACGGTGACCGCAGATCGTCCGCGACGATGGCCAGCGCCGCCGGGCGTCCGTCGTGCTGGGCGAGCATCGCCGCGTGCTTGTTGCCGACGAGGAACTCGACCGAGCGGTACTGCCAGCTCTGGAAGCCGCTGCTGGAGGAGAGGAACGGCCGGATCGCCGAGTACTCGGTGGGCGTCATGGTGGCCAGGACGTCCCACGCGTGCACGAGCTGCTCCATGATCCGGCTCACCCGCGAGAGCATCTTGAAGGCCCGGTCCAGCTCGGTCGTCTCGACCGCGGCGATGGCGGCGCGCAGCTCGTGGAGCATCAGCTTCATCCACAGCTCGGTCGTCTGGTGCTGGACGATGAACAGCAACTCGTTGTGGTCCGGCGACAGCGGGTGCTGCGCACCGAGCACCTCGTCGAGGTGGAGGTAGTCGGAGTAGTCCATCAGCGCCGGCGTGCGACCGTCTCCTCCACCGATGGGGCACCGGTCCGCGCCGTCGGGGCGAGCAGCGAACTGGACTGCCGGTGCAGCGACACCACGCCAGTCTCGCGAAGGACCGTGCGGGCACGGTGCACCGTCCGTCTCGGCGGTCACGGGGTGTCACGCCGGTAGAGCAACACGGTGCCGATCGCGACGGCTGCGGCGCAGTAGCCACCGAACAGGAACGCGTCCTGCAACCGGCTCATCGCCGCGGCGACCGTCGCCGGCGTGTCCCCTGCGGACCGGATGCCGAGCAGGCCGTCGGCCGCGCTGAAGGGCATCAGGCGTGACAGCGTCGGCGCAGCGAAGCCGCGGATGAGGTTCTCCACGACGAGGGCCCACACGAGCACGATCGAGGTCGCTGCCGAGCTGTGTCGGACGATCATGCCGACGCCCAGGCCGAGCACGGGCGCCATCGCCGTGAGCAGCAGTCCCCAGAGCGCCGTCGCCGCGACGCCCGAGGTGTCACCGGCATCGAGGCCACCGAGGACGGCTCCGCCGAAGCCGGCGACCATCCCGGCGATCCCCATCACGAGACCGAAGCACGACGCGAGCGTGACCTTCGCCGCGACCGTCACCCATCGCGACGGCTGGGCGGTGACGGCGAGCGTCAGCGTGCCGTGCTGCACCTCCGACGTGAACAGCAGGGTGCCCATGATCGTCGCCAGCACGGTGGTCAGCCAGGTCGAGAAGATGAACGTCTGACCGATCGTGAACACCTCGTCGGTGTTCGGGTCGGTCTTGACGAACGTCGCCAGGATCCACGACAGCAGGACGCCGACGACGACGGTGAGGCCGAGGATGGCCGGCGTCGAGCGCAACGAGCGCAACTTGATCCATTCGCCGCGCAGCGCCGCAGGCACGCCGGCGAGGTCGTCGCCGCGCTCGGCGGGCCGAGCGGCGGTCGGTCGTGGGTCGTGTCGTCGTCGGCAGGTGCACGGTGGCGAGGCCCCTCGTGGCTGCGGCAGTGGTGGTGGTGGTGGCGGTGGTGGTGTTCACGGTGATCGTCCTTGGAGTGCGATGGGGTGGTGGGTGGGGGTTCAGGCGGCGGCGAACTCGGCGCTGGCGCCGGTCATGTCGATGAGGATCTCCTCGAGGGAACGGGCGGTCTCGGCGATCTCGGTGACATGGATGCGGTGGTCGAACGCGAGCTGCGACACCGCCGCGGTGGTGGTGCCGCGGAGCGCCAGGCGGTCGCCGACGAGGTCGACGGTGACGTCGCGGCCGGCCAACAGCCGGGCGAGGTCGGCGGACTGGGGGGTGCGCACGACGACCGAGGACTCGCCGCGGGCGAGCGTGGTTCGCAGCGGCTCCGCGGCGAGCAGCTTGCCGGCGCCGACCACGACGAGGTCGTCGGCGAACATGGCGAGCTCGGCGATCAGGTGGCTGGAGACGAACACCGTGCCGCCGCGATCGGCGAAGTCGCGCAGCGTGTGGCGCAGCCAACGGATGCCGTCGGGGTCGAGGCCGTTGGACGGCTCGTCCAGCAGCAGGACCTCCGGCTCCCCGAGGAGGGCGCCGGCGAGGGCCAGGCGCTGGCGCATGCCGAGCGAGAAGCCGCCGGCGCGCTGATCGGCGGCGCTCGCCAGCCCGACCTCGTCGAGGACCTCTCCGACTCGGTGGGAGGCGATCCCGCTGATCGCGGCGACGGCGAGCAGGTGGTTGCGGGCCGAGCGTCCCGGGTGCATGCACCGCGCGTCGAGGACGGCGCCGACGACCCGGGCCGGGTGGCGCAACCGCGGGTAGCGCACGCCGTGGTAGCGGACGTCGCCGTCGTCGGGACGGGTGAGCCCGACCATCATCCGCATCGTGGTCGACTTCCCGGCGCCGTTCGGGCCGACGAAGCCGGTGACCCGGCCGGCGGCGATGTCGAACGAAAGGTCGTCGACGGCGACGCGCCGGCCGTACTGCTTGGTGAGGCCTGTGACGCTGATCATGGTTGGTGCTCCGTTCTGCGGCGGTGGCTGCTCGCCGATGCACCATCCCGCACGTCGCTGACGTGCTGCTGCACTCCCACTGAGCCCGACGGGTGCGCCGGGTCAGCCGACCGTCGTGTCAGGAGCGGAACGCCACCTCGTGGCCGAGACGGCCGTGCCTGCCGCGCTCGGACACGTCCTCGAACGGGGCGGCGCCGAGGAGCGCGGCGACCGTCGCCCGGGACCGGTCGAGGTCGGCGCGCGAGGAACGGCGGGACCGGCGCGCCGGCCTCGTCGTGGAACCCGCTCGCCCGCCCGAGCAGCAGCGCGGCATCCTCGACACGCCCGGCGTCGGCGGCGATGCAGCCGAGCACGGTGCAGCACACCGCCGCCGCGGCGAGGACGTCGGCCTGCGGATCGACGCGGTTCGCCAAGCGGCGAGGACCGCCGGCCAGGAAGAGGTCGAGTGCCTCGACCGCAGCGTCGACCGCGTCGACGTCGCGTCCCGCCAGCCGGTCGACGGCGGTCAGCCCGGTGAGCGCCAGGAAGACGACCGGCCCGTTGCCGAGGCGGCGAGCGAGCTCGAGGGCCCGCTCGTACACGAGCTCGGCCCGTGCGGTGTTGCCGTCGTGGAGCAGGGCCCACCCGAGGCGCGCCAGGAGCGCACCCATGAACCCGCGCAGGCCGAGCGCGTCGTTGATGTCGACGGCTTCCTCCAACGCCGTGATCGCCGCTCGGTGGTCGCCACAGCGCTCGTCGAAGTCGGCGACCATGCCCAGGCACATCGAGCGCATCATCGGGCGGTCGGGCCGGGCGAAGCCGTCGGCCGCGGCGCGGTAGCAGCGCTCCGCTGCGGCGAGGTCGCCGTCCAACAGGCCGAGCTTGCCCTGCGAGTAGACCCGCGCCGCGGCGACGAACGGGCCGTCGGGGAGCGCGTCGTAGAACGCGAGCACCTCGAGGCGGCGCCGGCGGCCCTCCGCGACGTCGCCGCGCGCCGCCGCCACCTCGGCGTAGAACGAGTACGTCAGCGCCGTCGAGGCGATGTCGCCGTGGCTGCGGAACGCTTCGAGGGCGGCCGTGAGGTCGGCATCGACATGCTCCGTCGCCCCCAGCTGGAAGTCGATCAAGCCCCGTCCGGTGAAGGCCAACGCACGGGTGACCGCGCTCGCCGATCCGCCGCAGGCGAAGGCCTCGTCGAGCCACCGCTTGGCCTCGACCGCGGTCCCCGCCAGCCAGTGCGGCCAGCTCGCGCCGCCGGCGATCGTCAACGCCGTCTCGGCGTCCTCGGTGGCGACGGCCCATTCCAGCGCCGCCCGCAGGTTGTCCTGCTCCTGGGCGACGGTGGTCAGCCAGGCGCGCTGCTCGTCGCCGATGAAGGCCGCTGCCGACCCTGCGCAGAGGCGGGCGTAGTGCGCCGCCATGGTGTCGCGGACCGCCGCCGCCTCGCCGCGCTCGGCGAGCTTCTCCCGGCCGTACTGCGCCAGCGTCTGCAGTTGGGTGAAGCGCAGTTCGGCGTCACCTCGCCGCGTCGCGTTGACGAGCGACTTGTCGACGAGCGTGTGGACGAGGTCCTCGACGTCCGGGCCGGAGAGCCGCTCGTCGACGCACACCTCCTGCGCGCTGGCCAGGTCGCAGCCGCCCGGGAAGACCGAGAGTCGTTCGAACACGCGTTGTTCGTCGTCGAACAACAGGTCGTAGCTCCAGTCGACCACGGCCCGCAGGGTCTGCTGGCGCGGCAGCGCCGTGCGCGAACCGCCGGTGAGCAGGCGGAAGCGATCGTCGAGGCGGGCGCGGAGCTGCTCGACCGGGAACGCCCGCGTGCGCGCCGCGGCGAGCTCGATGGCCAGTGGGAGCCCGTCGAGCCGGGCGCAGATCTCCGCGACCGAGACGAGGACGTCGGCGGAGGTCTCGCCGCGTGCGCCGGCGGCCGAGGAGCGCGTCAGGAACAGCTGGACCGCGTCGTCGCGCGCCAGCGGCGGCACGGGCCAGATGGTCTCGCCCCCGACCCGCAGACCCTCACGGCTCGTGGCCAGGAGACGCAGTCGCGGACAGCGGCGCAGGAGGTCCTCGGCGACCTCGGCGGCCGTGGCGATCACGTGCTCGCAGTTGTCGAGCACCACGAGGAGCTCACGTTCGCCGATCATCGCCGCCAGCCGGCTCGGGTTGGGCAGGCCGAGCGCCGCGGCGATCGCCGTCCGCACCGCCGCTGGATCACCGACGGGCGCCAGCTCGACGAGGCAGGCACCGTGCGCCAACGTCACCGCTGTGGCCCTGGCGACCTCGAGCGCCAGCCTGGTCTTGCCCACCCCGCCCGGCCCCACCAGCGTGACGAGCCGGTGCTCGCCGGCGAGGCGTTCGAGCTCGCGCCGCTCCTCGTCCCTGCCGACGAGCGCGGTGAGCGATTCGGGGATGGTCCATCGGCCCTCTGGCGCGACTGCGGTGGCGGCCCCGTCGACGACCACGTCGAGCGACGGGTCCTGGGCGAGGATCGCTGCTTCCAACCGGCGCAGCTCCGGGCCCGGGTCGAGCCCGAGCTGCTCACCGAGGACATGGCGCCCGTCCTGGTAGAGCCGCAGCGCTTCGGCCTGTCGCCCGGCGCGGTACAGCGCGATCATCAGCAGCGCACGCGGCCGTTCGCGCAGCGGGTGCGCGGCGACGAGCGCTTCGAGGTCGCTGATCATGCCTTGGCGACCGAGCCGGAGCTCGGCGTCCAGACGCTCCTCGACGGTCGCCAGCCGCAGCTCGGACAAGCGGACGATGGTTGTCGCGGCGAACTCCTCGTAGGCGAACTCGGCGAGCGCATCGCCGCGCCACAGCGCCTCGGCCTCGGCGAGGAGCGCGCTCGCCCGGACGAGGTCGCCGCCGGCGGCGGCCGCGCGACCCCGGTCGACCAACTGTTCGTAGCAGTGCACGTCGACCGCGTCGGGCGCGATGTCGAGCGCGTACCCGCCGCCGCGCATGACGACGAGGTTCGTCGATCCGAGCGCCCGGCGCAGCTTCGAGACGAGTCCTTGGAGCCCGTTGCGGACCGCCGGCGGCGGGTTCGCTCCCCACAGCGCGTCGACGAGCTGATCAGTGCCGATCACACGACCCGGGTGCAGCGCCAGCACCGCGAGCAGCGCACGCTGCTTGGCGCCCGTGACGACGACGGCTGCCCCGTCGGCGTCGAGCACCTCGAGCTCGCCGAGCAGCGAGATGCGCATGGACCGACGGTACCGCCCGCTCACCGCCCGCTGCCGCGCCGCGGCACCGGCGGCCGTGCTGGCCTGCCTGCTACTCGGCCCAGGCCTTGACCTGCTCGAAGACCTTGAGCGGCTCCTCGTCGATGACGTCGATGTTGAGGTACGTGACGCCGATGTCCTTGTACGCACCGATGCGATCGCGGACGTAGCCCGGGTCGCCGGCGAGGGTGGCCAGGTCGACGTACTCGTCGGGCACCGTGGCGATGGCCTCCGCACGACGACCCGACAGGAACAGGTCCTGGATCTCCCGGGCCTCGTCGACCCAGCCGTAGCGGCGGAAGAGCTCGTTGTAGAAGTTCTTGTCCCGGGCGCCCATGCCGCCGACGTAGAAGCCGACGTTGGCCCGGGTGGCCTCACGCGCCTGGTCGACCGCCGGGCCTGATCCCAGGGCGACGGTGCCTCCCGCCATGATCTGCAGTGGGCCGAGATCGCTCGACCGCTTCGCCGCGCCGGCCTTGAGCGATTCTCCCCACACCTGTTGGAAGCGGTCCGGGACGAAGTGGATCGGCTGCCAGCCGTCGGCCACCTCGGCGGCCAGCTCGACGTTCTTCGGGCCGATCGCGGCGATCCACACCGGGATGTCCTGCCGCAGCGGCTTGGACATCAGCTTCAACGGCTTCCCCAGGCCCGTGCCCTGCCCGGCCGGCAGCGGCAGCTCGTAGGCGCGCCCCTCGAACGTGAGCGGCTCGCGGCTCCAGACCTTGCGGCAGATCTCGATGATCTCGCGGTGCGCAACAACGGCCGGTCGAACGCGACACCGTGCCATCCTTCGATGACCTGGGGCCCCGAACTGCCGAGCCCGAGGTGGAACCGTCCGCCCGACAACGAGTCGATCGTGACCGCGGTCTGGGCGATGAGCGCCGGCGAGCGCGAGTAGATCGGCAGGATCCCGGTCATCAGCTCGAGCGAGGTGGTCTGGCCGGCCAGGTAGGCCAGCGACGAGACCAGGTCGAACCCGTAGATCTCGCCCGACCACACGAGATCGACGCCGGCCGCCTCGAGGTCGCGGGCCTTGCGGGCGTAGCGGACAGGGTCACCGTCGTAACCGAGCGTCGTCGAGATCTTCATCCTGCGAATACTGGTCCCGCGGCGCGGCTCGCCTCCTACTGCGGCCAGGTGCGCTGCTCGCCGGGTGGCAGTGCCACGTCGAAGGCGTTGAGCGTGAACGACACGAGCGTGTAGTACCCGCACAGGGTGACGAGCTCGACCACGCCCCGGTCGCCGAGCAGCTCGCGGGCCGCCTCGTACGTCGCCTGATCGACGTGCCCGTCGTCGACGAGCTGACGGGCGACGGCGTGCACGATGCGTTCGTCGTCGGGCAACTGAGGCGGCGAACCCTGGGCGATCGCGTCGACCGCGGCCTGGCTGACACCGTGCTGCAGCGCCATGCGCGAGTGCGCCCACCACTCGAACTCCGCCTGCCAGCGCGCCCCCACCGTGATGATCGCCACCTCGAGGAGGCGCCGTTCGATCGACGACTCGAAGCGCAGGGCGGCACCGAGCTCGGCGAGGCGCCCACCGATGCCCGGCGCGGCGACCCAGGCGTTGAACGGTCCCATCAGCGTGCCTTCGTCGGTGACGATGGAGCCGCGGGTGGCGGTGATCGAGTCCCACACCTCCCGTCCGTCGTCGCCGAGATCGTCACGGGTCTGGAGAGGAAGCCGGCTCATCGCCACATCCTCGATCGACTCACGCGTCCCGCGCAAAGCTCACCGGCGGCGAATCGCCGGATCACATGAAGTTGCGGGTGTGCAACGCCGACAGCTCCTCGGTCTCGCCCGGTGTGAAGCCGAGGCGGGCGAGGCGCATGCGTCGACTGTCGTCCATGTCGCGCTGGAGATCGCGCACGGCGCGCCAACCGGCGGCGACCGCGGTGGGCGTGGCCGCGCCGGCGGCCAGCAGCACCAGGCTGTCGAAGACCTCGTCGTTCAGGCCGGCCGTCGTGCGCAACGCCAGGTGTCGCCGCTCGACGGCGCGCGCGAGTCGCGGCCGGACGTCCGGGTCGATCGCCGCGTGGCGTTCGAGGTGGCCGAGCGCGAATGCCACGTGACGGGCCTCGTCCTGTCGGGTGAGGTGGGCGATGCGCCGTGTGAGCGCGTCGGGCGCGTGGCGTTCGAGGAAGCCGAGGAGCGACACGAACGTGCCCTCACCCATGACGGACAACAAGAACGACGCGGTCGCGAAGTCCGGCTCGTCGAGCAGCGTCTGCAGCGACGCGTGTCCCCCGACGGTGGACAGGGCGAGCGGTCGGCCGGTGAGCACGGCGCGGCGGGTGAAGACCTCGATGTGGCGGGCCTCGTCGGCGACGGTGATCGCCAGCATCTGCTGGATCTCGCGGAAGTGTGGGTGGACCTGCCCGAGGAACCGGGCGGGCACCACCAACGCCGCCTCCTCGTTCTCCACGAGGAACGTCATCACCTGGACGACCGCGTCCTCGATCGCCGGCGCGTCGGCCACCGGTGTGGTCCAGTCGATCGCCGCGGCGGGGTCCCACTGCCCGGCGAGCGCTTGGGCGTAGAGCCGGTCGGCCCGATCGGTCCAGATCTCGTCGCGCCGGTCGAGGCCGAACACCGGCGCCGGACCGCCGGGCTCGACGAGGGCCCCGCGCGCTGCCAGACCCCAGTCGGGCGCCGGTCGTTCGGCGAGCGTGCCGGCGTCGGACTCGACGTGTCCGGCCCGGGTGGCACCGACGAACCTGGACGCGGCGGTCGGGCCGCGTTCGACGACGACGCGCGACGGTTGCGCGGCGTCGGGCACGCGCAGGCGATGGCCTTGCAGGCGGCACCACGTGGCCAGCTGGCCGACGAGGTCGGGGTGGGTGCCGCGCACCTCGACGCCTGCTCCGATCGGCACGTCGCGGAGCGCGAGCTTGACGAGGACGTGGGCGCCGCCGTCCACGCCGAGTGCGCCGACGTCGAGGGTCGGCGCCGGGCTCAACGCAGCAGGCCCTCCGTCGGGATCGATCCGTCGGGCGCGTAGAAGCCGAGCCGGTCGACCGCGCCCTCGAGGGGCTGATAGCCACTGGTGCGACCCGGCCGCCAGGCGCGCAGCCCCTCCAGCTCCAGCAGGGGCCGCACGGCGGGATCGTCGAACGACATCGACAGCAGGAGATCGACGAACCGTCCGACGGTGTCGGCATCGGTGTCGTCGAGCACGGTCATCGTGCAGTGGTCGTACGGTGCCGTGCGCGTCAGCACCCGCACCGACCCGGCGTCGAGCAGGCCCTCCTTGGCGAAGGCCAGGTGGTTGCCGTCGATGACGCACGCCGCGTCGGCCGTGCCGGCGAGCAGGGCCTTGACCGCGTCGCGC
Organism: uncultured Acidimicrobiales bacterium; assembly: GCA_963794805.1. GTDB lineage: Bacteria > Actinomycetota > Acidimicrobiia > Acidimicrobiales > Ilumatobacteraceae > JAODBQ01. The sequence continues at coordinate 222,391 of CAWCFL010000016.1, read as the reverse complement.
TCGCCACCCACGTGGTCGCCGTGCTTGCCGACCATCACGTCGAAGCGCCGCACGTCGAACGAGGTGCCCGGCTCGAGGCCCGTGCCGGCGAGGTGGGCGAGTGGGAGCAACGTGGCCTGAGGCGAGTCGGCCGCGCCGGTCGCCACGGTCGTCCCTTCGAGCGCGGCAACGTCGCCGACGTCGCTGTCGGCGCGCACCAGCACGACGGACGTGAGGTCCTGGTCGGTGTCGCGCATGGCCACGGCCCGCGCGGTCCGGCCGGCGGCGGCCGCCAGCCGTCGTGTCCGGACCCATGCCAGCGGCGAGTCCCAGGTGACGTCGACCTCGCCGGCGAGGTGGGCCTCGGCCTGCGACTCGTAGTTCGAGTACAGCACGTAGTCGAAGGCGAAGTCGTGGGTGGCGAACCAGTCGGCGAAGCCCTCCCAGATGGTGACGACCTTCGGGTCGTAGGCCACCGCGCCGAGGACGAACGGCCGGCGGTCGCTGGTGGCGGTCACGGCCGTCACCCGAAGAGGGGCAGGCCGCAGACCGCCCGCCCGATGAAGTCCTGCAGCGCGTCCAGCGTCGGGGCCATCGCCACCGAGGCCCGGGCGTCGCGGAACGTGCGTTCGAGCCCGATGTCCTTGCGGAACGCGGCGCCACCGCCCACCCGCATGGCGACGTCGAGCACCTCCAGCGCGGCCTCGCCGGCGACGGCCTTGGACTGCAGCATGCGTAGCGGGGCATCGGGCCGCCCGGTGTTCAACGCGACCACGGCGTCGTCGACGAGCGTCGCCGCGGCGTCGGCGCGGTCCTTGATCGCGGCGATGTGCTGGCGCACCACGGGTTGGTCGGCCAGGACCTGGTCGAGGTGCTCGAGACGGGCGGTGGTGACGTGGCCGATGGCCGCGGCGATGGCGGCGTCCATCAGGCCCAGGCTGCACGACGCGTTGAGGATCTGGAACACCGGGAGCACGACACCGAGGGCGATGTCGAGTCCGCTGCCGTCCTCGCCGAGGCCCGACGATGCCGGGATCGCCACACCGGATGCCTGCACCGGACTCGAGGCGTTGCCCCGCAGCCCCAGCCCGTCGAACGGTGCACCGACCTTCAGCCCGACGGTGGTCGCTGGCACCAGCCACAGCGACGCGCCCGTGCCGCCCGACGTCGGCTGGCTCGTCCAGACGTACGAGTCGGCCTCGCCGGCCGAGGTCACCCAGCTCTTGGACGCGTCGAGCACCACGTCGTCGCCCGCACGCCGGGCCGTGCCGAGCGGGGCCCAGAAGTGGCTGCGCGACCCGGTCTCGGAGAACGCCAGCGTCGAGAGGTGCCGGCCGGCGGCGACCGCCCGGCGGACGTCGTCGGGACCGTGCGCCTCGAGGACCGCGACGGCGGAGTAGTGCATCGTCACGACCATGGCCGTGCTCGCGCAGCTGCCCGCGAGGCGGCGCACCACCTGGGCCGCCTCGGCCAGGCCGAGCCCCATCCCGCCGACGTCGGTCGACGACATCAGGCCGAGCAGCCCGCGCTCACCGAGCGCGGTGACCCCGGCCCGGGGGAACACGCCGCCGGCGTCGGTGCTCGCCGCCTGCGGACCGACGACCTCGGCCACGACCTCGTCGAGGTCGTCGATGAACGACGAGCCGCTCACGCGCCCTCCCGCCAGATCCACACGCGTTGCACAGCCATGTCACTCCTCCGTCGTTGCTCGGCCTCGATCGTGCCATGTCGAGCACGACCGACCAGTGCCGCGGGCTGCGTCGTCAGGGCTGGACGGGCTCGGCGGGATCCGCCGGTTCCCAGAGTTGCACGGCGTTGCGCTCCGGGTCCTGCAGTTGGGCGAACCGGCCGTTGGGGTACGTCTCGGGATCGACCTCCACGACGATCCCGGCCGCACGGAGCTGGGCGACCATCGCGTCGAGGTCGGTGACCCGGAAGTTGAGGCCCCATCCGGCCGGGCCGAGGTAGGGGCTGTCCCAGTGCTCCCGGCCGAACGGAGCGAACACCGTCGGACCCTCCTGCGGCGTCCAGACCTGTGCGCCGTAGTCGCTCGGTGGCACGCCGATGCCGAGGTGGTCGGCGTACCAGCGCGACAGACCCTCGGGGTCGACGGCCTTGAAGAACACGCCGCCGATGCCGTTCACCCGCTGCACCCCGCCAGCCTGCCACCTACTGTGGGACGCCATGCGATTCCGACGTCGCGAGTGGGACGTGCCGATGCCCGACGTGCTCGTCGCCTACTGGGCCGCCTGGAACGAGCCCGAACTCGAACGGATCCGACCGCACCTGGTCGATGCCGTCACCGAGGACGTCGACTGGAACGATCCACGCGATTCGTTCGTCGGCATCACCGAGTTGGAGGCGGCCGTTCGCCGGTTGCGCTCCTCCAAGCCGGACTACCGGTTCGTCGTCGTGTCCGAGATCGACGCGCACCACGGTCGGCTGCGATACCGATGGGACATGGTCCGCAACGGTCGCACGTTGATGGAGGGGCTCGACGTGGCCACCGTGGATCCGGCGAGCGGGCTGATCAACCGCGTCGACGGCTTCTTCGGCGCGCCGACGCCGCTGACCGGTGACTGATCCCGAGGTTCGTCCTCCATCTCGGTCGGGGACCTACGCTGTGGCCGATTCCTCCGGCCGTGCGGGACCCGCCTCGGGCCGCCGCCACTCGCGAGAAACGGACCATCCGTGACCGACCAACGCCTCGCCGTCCAACGCCCGATCGCCGCCGATGCCGCGGCGATCTTCGAGATCTTGTCCACTCCCAGCGGCCACGTCGCCATCGACGCCTCCGGCATGCTGATGTCCGCCTCGGGCGACGCGGTGACGGCGGTCGGCGATCGGTTCGACGTCCACATGGACCGCGAGTCGCTGCAGGACTATCCCCTCGGCGAGTACACGGTCACGGTCGTCATCTCCCGGTTCGAGCAGGACCGGGCCATCGCCTGGACCATCGACGGCGTCATGCAACCACCGATCGGCCACGTCTACGGCTACGAGCTGGAGCCCACCGAGGGCGGGACGATGGTCACCTCGTACTACGACTGGTCGGACATCCACGATGCCTACCGGGAGGCCGCCGCGACGATCTTCCCGGTGATCAGCGAGACCAACCTGCGCGCCACGCTCGGCATCTTGGCGCGCACCGTGGCGCCCGGGCGTGGACGCCCCGGAGCCGACGTCACCGACAAGGGCGGCATCGGGGTCCCCGGCAGCGACGGGACCTGAGGTCCACGACCCGGGCCCGAGCATGCGCTCGCAGAGACGTGGTCAGCCGAGCGCCAGCCACCGATCGACCAGGGCGTCGGTCAACTCGCGCGATTCTCCGTTGCCGGTGACCGCCGAGAGGAAGTCGGCACGGTCGAGGCCGACGAGCGCCAACTCCTGGCTGCCGGCGCGGACGGTCGCGGTGCGGGGCACGTCGCGGAGCACCGCGATCTCTCCGAACGAATCGCCGGGACCGAGCTCACGACGGTCGACGCCGCCGATGTTGACGATCGCCGCGCCGCGCTCGATCATCCAGAAGCGATCGCCGTGGTCGCCTTCGCGGAACACCGTCTCGCCGGCGGGCACGCTGACCTCGACGAGGCGATGGGCGAGCCAGTCGAGCACGGGTGGTTGGAGGATCGCCAGGCTCGGCACCTGGCGCAGCAGCGCGAGCCCCGGCGGGGCCAGCACCGTGCTGTCGATGCGGCGCAGCGCAGGGAGGCCGGCGAGCGCCAGCGCGGCGACCGTGGTGCCGATCACGGCGAGGCCGGCCCGCAGCCCGACCGTTTCGATCAGCACCGGCATCGCCAGCGCGCCGAGGGCCATCCCGGCGGTCAGCATGCTCTCGAGTGCACCGAAGACGCGACCCATCACCTCCGGCGGCGCGACGCGCTGGACCATGGTGTAGGCGTTGATGTCGACGATCGAGTTCGCCGCACCGATCAGGACCATCGCCGCGACGGTTGCGCCGAGCGTCGGCCAGACGACGATCAACAGCAGTGGAGCGCTCCACAGCAGGACGCCGACCCCGAAGTTTGCCGCCATGTGTCCGCGGGTCGCCAGCAGCAGTGCGACGAAGCCTCCGACGAGCCCACCGATGCCGAGCGTCGCGCTCAGCGCGCCGACGCCGGACTCCCCGAGTCCGAGGAGGTCGATCGCGATGGTCACCTCGTAGACGACCGACGCTCCGGCGACGACCGTCTGCGCCGTCAACAGCAAGGTGATCAGACGCAGGTCGTGATTGGCCGCGATCGTCCGGAAGCCGGCGACCGACTCGGCGACGAACCGACGTGCTCGGCCACTTTCTGCGGCATCGCCGAGGAGCTCGTCGCCGGCGTCGCCCGGCGCGGCGCGAGCATCGCTCGGCGGGACCACCACCCGAGCGATCAGCACGGCAGACACGAGGAACGAGAGCGCGTCGAGGAGGTACACCACCTCGATGTCGGCGACCGCGAGCAAGAGGCCGGCGATGGCCGGGCCGGCGAAGAACCCGATGCTCTCGATCAACGAGGCGGCGACGTTCGTGCTCGTCAGCTCGGACGGCGTGCGGGCCAACCGGGGGAGCAGCGACGCCTGCGCCGGCCGGAAGGCCAATGCCGCGACGGAAGTGAGCAGGCCGAGGCCGTAGACGATCACGACCGGACCACCGAGGGCGATGACCGCGGCCGCGAGCACCACGAGGACGACGCAGACGAGATCGACGCCGATCATGACGAGCTTCTTCGGGTAGCGGTCGGCCAGCGTCGACAGGAGCGGCCCGAGGACCGCCATCGAGATGTACCGGGCAACGCCGAACAGGCCCACGGCGGTCGCTCCACCATGGCGGAAGGCCCAGACGGAGACGGCGACGGCATACGCCCAGTCGCCGATGACCGATGCGGCGAGCGCGAGGTTGATGCGCCTCAGCGCCGGGTTGCGGAACACCGCGACGAAGGCGCGTCGCGACTCCGCGACCTCCTGCCTGACCTTGCCCACCAGCGCTCCCCTCAGATCGTTCTCCCACGATCGCGTGGGAGAACGACAACGTGTCGACCCGGTGCGACGCGGAGGTCTGGATGTGTAGTGCACCGACGAGCCGCCGCGCGTGCTCGGCTGGATCGATCCCTCGAGTTGGCGACGGACAGCGAGCGACACCGCCGCCGCCCGTAGTCTGCAAACGTGGAGTTCGAGCTGCTCCAGGCCCTGACTCCGGCGGTGCGCCAGGCCGTCCTCGCCAGCAGTGTGCGCAGGGCGTTCCGCAAGGGCGAGACGCTGTTCCACGAGGGCGATCCGGGCGACACCTTGCATCTCATCGAGAAGGGCAGGGTCGCGATCCGACCGTCCACGCCCGACGGCAACGCGGTCACGCTCTCGGTCCTCGGCCCGGGTTCGAGCTTCGGTGAGCAGGCGTTGCTCAGCGCCGACGCACGACGTACGGCAACCGCCATCGCGCTCGAGCCGGTGGAGACGCGAGCGATCCACCGTCGCGACGTCGACGATCTGCGCCGCCGGGAGCCGTCGATCGACCGCCTCTTGATCGAGTCGCTGGCCGCTCAGGTTCGCCGTCTCTCGGCGCAGGTGCTCGAGGCGCTCTACGTGCCGGCCGATGAACGAGTGGTGCGTCGGCTCCACGCCCTCACGCACGTGTACGACGTCGGCGCTCGCCCGATCTCGATCGGGATTCGCCAGGAGGACCTGGCGACGATGGCCGGCACCACCCGCTCGACCACCAATCGGGTCTTGCAGCAGCTCGTCCGTCGGGGACAGATCGAGCTGCACCGGGGATTCGTGTCGGTGAACGACCCCGACGGTTTGACGGGCAACGGCCGGCGCAGCGTCTGACCGCCGCCCGTCGGTCGCTCAGCGGCGGAGCTGGCTGTCGGCCGGACGGTCGAGGATGGTGGGCGTGCGGCGGATCTGGCTGCCGGTGCCGGTGAAGTTGATGCGGTAGTCGTGGTTCATGACCTGCTCCTTGGTGCTGCGGCTTCGGCGCCGTGTGGGATCATCATCGACCCCCTCGTCGGCTGGTTCTGTCTCCCAGGACACACAACGGACGACGCCGGCGACACACAGCGAGCCGGCGGTCACTCGCCGCCGACCGGCAGCGGGGCCATCTCCTCCCTGGTCTCCTCGTCGACCTCGGTGACGAGCGGGTCGTGGGCCCGGGCGGGCAGGAACCGCCACGCCACGAACGCCGCGCCGAGCACGAACAGCGACCCCAGGCGCAGCCCGGCGCTGAGGGCGTGCACGAAGGCGTCCTTGGCCTCGGCGATGAACCCCTCGGTGCGCGCGCCGAGGTCCTGGGCGATGCCGAGCGCCCCGCCGAGCGACGACCGGGCGCTGGCCAGCGCCTCGCCGGTGACGTCGAAGCGACCCGCCGCGGCGGAGATGTCCGAGGCGTAGATGCTCGACGCCACGCTGCCGATGATGGCGACGCCGAGCGCGCCGCCCATCTGGCGGGTGGTGTCGTTGACGGCCGAGCCGACGCCCGCCTTCTCCCGCGGCAGCGAACCCATCACGGACTCCGTGGCCGGAGCCATCACCATCCCCATGCCCGCGGACATCAAGCAGAACAGCACGATCGTCACCGAGTACGGCGTGTCGGTCTTGATGAACGACAGGGCGATGAGCGCGCCGGTGACGACCAGGAGGCCGGCGGTGACGACCCGCTTGGTGCCGGCGCGCTCGACGACGCGCGCCGACAGCGGGGCGACGACCATCATCGTGATCGCGAACGGGACCATCCGCACACCGGCCTCGAGCGGGCTGTAGCCGTGCACGAACTGCCAGTACTGGGTGATCAGCAGCATCGAGCCGAACATGGCGAAGAACGTCAGCGTGATCGCGCTGTTGGCCGCCGTGAACCGCGGGTTCTGGAAGAAGTGCATGTCCAGCATCGGATGGTCGGTGTGCAGCTCCCAGAGGATGAACGCCGCCACGCCGATCACGCCGACGACGAAGGCGACGACGACCTTGGGGTCGGTCCAGCCCTCCGACGGACCTTCGATGATGCCGAACAGCAGGCCACCGAGGCCGACGATCGACAGGACGGCGCCGAGCGGGTCGAGGTCGCCCTGGTTGGGGTCCTTCGACTTCGGGATCATGAAGGCGCCGGCGACGAGCGCCGTGAGGGCGATCGGGACGTTGACCCAGAACACCGAGCTCCACGAGAAGTGGTTGAGCAGCAATCCGCCGACCACCGGGCCGATGGCCACCCCGAGGCCGGAGAACCCGGCCCAGATGGCGATCGCCCGCCCACGCTCGCGGGGGTCGCGGAAGACGTTGGCGAGGATCGACAGGGTGGACGGCATGATCAGCGCCCCGCCGACGCCCATCAACGCCCGGCTCAGGATCAGCTGCATCGTCGAGACGGACAGCGCCGCCGACACCGAGCCGGCCATGAAGATGATCAGGCCGGTCTGCAACGCACCCTTGCGCCCGTAGCGGTCACTGAGGCTGCCGGAGGTCAGCAGCAGGCCGGCGAACACCAGGACGTAGGCGTCGAGGATCCATTGGATCTGGCTGTTCGAGGCGTGCAGGTCGTCGATCATCTTGGGGATCGCCACGTTCAAGATCGTGTTGTCCAAGGCGATGATCACCAGCGAGATGCACAGCGTGGCGAGGATCAGCCAGCGCCTCGCGTGCACGTGCGGATCGAGTGCCTCGGTCTCCGGCACCACCATCGAATGACCCACGAGTTGCCTCCCCGCCTCGACGGGCGCTCCCGGCCCGGGGCACCCGACCATTCCGAAACTGAACCGTCCGTTACCGTAAATCAGCAGGCACGCCGCGAGTCCAGCCGAGCCGCCTGTGACGTTGGTCGCAGGACCACCGCGGTAGCGTCCGGCGAGCCTCTCGGGTCGGGAGCACGATCATGGAGGAGAAGGCATGACGTCTCGCGCTGTTCGGTCGGGAGCCACTCGCCGCCTGTCCGGGTGGGGCCGGCGAGGTTCTGTGCGAGGTGTCCGTGGACTTGTCCCGGTGCTCGTCGGCGCTGGCGTCGTCGCCGCGTCGATCGGTGCTGTGGTGTCGCTCGGGCCTGCGCCCTCGGTGGGAGCGGCGCCGCCCCCGGCCGGGGCGATCGTCGTCGGTGTGGCCGGGCCGGATTGTCCCTCCCCGTCGTCGCTGACGATCCAGGCCGCCGTCGACGTGGCAGCCGCTGGTTCGACGATCTACGTCTGCGCCGGCTTCTACAACGAGCACGTGACGATCAACAAGCCGTTGACCCTGCTCGGCGCGCAGTTCGGTCAGGACGCCCGCACGGGCCGCACCGACGCCGCCGCCGAGACGATCGTCGACGCCGCGCTCGGCCCGTTCGTCTACGCCGAGGGTGCGTCCACGGGCACGGTCGACGGGTTCACCCTGCGCAACTCCGACGTCGGCGCGATCCTCGGCGTCAACAACGCCGCGCGGGCGTACACCTTCCAGAACAACATCATCACCGGCAACGCCGTGGGGATGAACATCCACACGGTCGGTCCCGACGTGACGCTGATCCGCCAGAACCGCTTCGTCGCCAACATCAAGGTGCGCGACCCCGCCCCCAACCCGAACAGCGGCACCGGCGTCTTCGTGACCAGCGGCCACGTGGTCGGGATGACGGTCGAGGACAACCTGTTCCAGGGCAACGTCGGCCCGAACGCCGCCGACGTCAACACGCCCGGGGACGGGACGCCGAGCAGCGGGATCACCGTGCGCAACAACGTCAGCATCGACGACGCCACGTTCATCGTGATGGACAACACCACCGGCACCGAAGTGTCCGACAACGCGATCACCCACACCGACCCGGCCGGGTCGAGCGGCTCGGCGATCCTGCTGTGGGCCGCCAACCCAGGAGCCGTGATCACCGGTAACACGATCGACGGCGGCTTGGGATTGGGCATCGGCGATCTCGATTTCACCGTGCCGACGGGCAACCCGACGATCACCGACAACACCATCAGCAACCGGACGGACGGTGTCAGGTTGAGCCAGCCCGGAGCGACGATCTCCGGGAACACGATCACGAACTCCTCGCACGTCGGCCTGTGGATGCAGGCAGGGGCCACAGGCGGCAACGTCACCGGCAACTCCGTGGCGGCGACCGCCGGCGTGGACTGTCAGGACGACAGCACCGGCGACGGGACCTCGGGCACCGCGAACGACTGGACCGCCAACACCGGCGTCACGAGCAGCCCGGCAGGACTCTGCTCACCGCCCCCACCGGACACCACGACCACCACAACGACCACGGCGGCGACCACGACGACCACCACGGTGGGAACCACGACGACCACGACCGCAGCGACGCCCGTACCGCCGACCACACCAACGGTGCCACCGCCCACGACACCGCTGCCGCCCGACCCAGGCCAACTTCCGGCCACAGGGTCAGGCAACACGCTCCGCCTCGTCCCCGTCGCGCTCGCTGCTCATCGCCGGCGGCCTGGTGCTCAGCCGACGGCGTCGGCCCTCGCACGACGGCGCCGACCGGGAGTCGTAGCGCCACCGGCCCGATCGACCCGAGCACCCGCACCACAGCGTGGTGCACGTGCTCGGGTCGGGTCGCTCAGCCCGCGGTCAGGTAGTTGTGGACGTCGAAGTAGGTGGTCTCGGGCTGGCCCTGGATGCCCACCGCCTGCGTGATCGGTCCGATCTTCTCCTCGGCGAACTTGTCGAAGTCCTCCTGCGTCTCCCACACGTCGGTCACCCTGATCCCGTCGTCCGTCTTCGTCACCCAGTGGAACAACAATCCGGGTCCGCCGGCGCCGCGGGGTTCGAAGCCCATCCGGTTGACGACGTCGTCGTACTGCTCCACGGTCATCCCGGGGAAGTTCGTCTGGACGCCGACAGCGACCTTGTTCCGTCCCTGGAGCTGGATGCGCAACAGGTCCTGTGCATCCTCCGACAGCACCTGGTACTCCACCTTGGCGCCGGAAGCGACCGCCTCGTCGATGAGCTTGGTGATCACCAGGCTGTTGGCCTGATCGGCCAGCACGAACACCACGGCCCCGTAGGTCTCGATCGCCTGACCGGCCTGCTTGATCAGGTCGTCGGAGATCCCCCGGTCGCGCGCCGTCCCGACGAGCGCGCCGATGCCGGCGCCGACCGCCACTGCCGGCACGAGCGGCGCGGCGAAGATGCCGACGAGCAGGCCCAGCCCACCACCCTTGACGGCACCCTTGCCGGCGGTCGCGTCAGCGGTCTGGTGGATCTTCACCTTCCCCTTGTCGGTCTTGTAGACCATCGCCACATCCTCGACGTTGATCTCACCGGTCTCGGTCGCCGCTTCGACGCGATCCAACACCCGAAGCCCATCGTCACGTGACGTGACGTTGATCATGACGACATTCATGTTTCCCACATTGCCCCCGTTCGTCTTCCCCCGGCGCGGGACTGTACTGCGAGACGAGCGACGACGATGGCGATGGCCGTCGCCACCACACGCAGCGCTCGCCACCTGCGCGGGACTGACGTCCGCCCGAAGCACGGACCGGGGAGCGCGCCCCGGGGCGCCGTCGGCGGACGGCGCGTGACATCGTTCCTCGGATGAACAGGTCGACCAGCGTGATCCGGGCGAAGCTCGAGCGGATCTCCAGCTACGAGGACGCTCGCGCCAAGGCCCGCTCGGCGCTTCCGCGTGGGCTGTTCGACTACGTCGATGGCGGCTCCGAGGGCGAGTACACGATGCGCCGCAACGTCGAGGCCTTCGAGGAGCTCGTGTGGCGCCCGAAGCAGGCCGTCTACCACGAGCAGATCGACACGGCCACCGAGGTGCTCGGCACCAAGCTGGCCATGCCCGTGATGACGGCACCCTGCGGCGGCATGCGGCTCGTGCACCCGCAGGGCGACATCGGCCTGGTGAAGGCCTCGGCCAACTTCGGCATCTGCCACATCGCCAGCGCGGTGTCAGGGTTCCCGCTCGAGGAGATCGCCGCGTCGCACCCCGGGCCGAAGTGGTTCCAGCTCTACCGGCTGGGGTCGCGCCCACTGATGGAGTCGCTCGTCCACCGCGCGCAGGCGGCCGGATTCGGTGCGATGGTCGTGACGATCGACAGCGTCATGGCCGGCTACCGCGAGAAGGACTACAAGAACGGCTTCTCGTACAACATGCGCATCGACCTGAAGAACATGGCGAAGCTGGCCCCGCAGGTGATCACCCGACCGCGCTGGCTCTACGACTACTGGCGCGACGGCATGCCGTTCGAGATCTCCAACACCCGGCCCGTCGGCGGTGGCCAAGCCCTGCCGATCTCGGCGATGGGTCGCACCGACCTGTCGCACTCACCCACGTGGGACGACGTCGAGTGGATCCGGGCGAACTGGGAGGGGCCGATGGTCGTCAAGGGGGTCATGGGCGCCGAAGACGCACGTCGCGCGGTGGACGCCGGCGCCGACGGCATCGTCATCTCCAACCACGGCGGCCGCCAGCTCGAGGGCGCGCCGGCCACGATCGACGTCCTGCCCGAGATCGTCGCCGCGGTCGGCGCGGAGACGACGATCCTCCTCGACTCCGGGGTGCGCCGGGCCAACGACGTCGCCCGGGCGGTCGCGCTCGGTGCCGACGCCGTGCTGATCGGCCGGATGTCCGTCTACGGGCTCGCACTCGGCGGCGAGGCCGGCGTCACGCGCATGCTGCAGCTGCTGCACCAAGAGCTCGTGCGCACGCTGCGACTCCTCGGCGTCGGGTCGATCCACGACCTCGACCCGAGCTTCATCGACGGCACCCTGCCGGGCCGGGCGGCGCCCACGCCGAGCACCCGCTGACATCGCGCACTGACAGGAGTCCACCTCGCGCCGCGAGCCGACGACGCGCTTGGTCATCCGCGACGGACCGTGACGAGCCCGGCCCGAATGCTCGGAGCGCAGTTTCGTAGACTGACGATGCTTCGCAGCCCCGGGGGGACCGCATGACCGAACGACTGGAATTGCTCGACGCGACCGACGAGGTGATCGATGATGCGGTGAGGTTCGCCGATCCGATGATCCTTCGCGGGCTGCTCTACCAACTCACGGGTGACACCAGCGTCGCGGCCACCGAGGTCCGCAGCAGGGTGCTCGGCCTCGCCGAGGCGATGGTTCTGGCCAACGCCGCCGATGCCGACCTGCTGCAGTCGAAGGCCGCCGAGTTCCTCAAGTCCTACCGAGACAGCGGGGCCGACGACATCCCCGTGGGCCCGGTCGAGCGGCTGCCGAGGAGCCTCAGCCTCGCCTGCGGCGAAGAGATCCCGGCAGCGGACCTGGAGATGTGGTTGGAGCAGCTCGCCGTGGATCCGTGGGCGCGCGGCCTCGTCTGGCGCGACGAGCCGCTGCCGAACCGCCTGCAGGAGTTCTCTGTCGTGGTCATCGGCGCCGGCGCCGGCGGCCTTGGTGCGGCCGTCTACCTGAAGCGGGCAGGCGTGCCCCACGTCGTGATCGAGAAGAACTCCGGGGTCGGCGGAACGTGGTTCGAGAACCGCTACCCGGGCGCGCGAGTCGACTCTCCGAGTCGCGCCTACACGCACACCTTCGGCGCCGGCTTCGAGTACCCCAACCCGTTCTGCGAGCAGCGCGAGAACGAGAAGTACTTCAACTGGGTCGCCGACGAGTTCGCGGTGCGCGACAACATCGAGTTCGACACCGAGGTGAAGTCGGTGATCTGGGACGACGACACCAAGGTCTGGGAGATCACCGCGATCGGGCCCGACGGGCCGAGGACCTGGCAGGCCAACGCGGTGATCAGCGGCGTGGGCTTCCTCGCCCGACCGAACCTGCCGAACATCGAAGGGTTGGCCTCGTTCGAGGGCCCGGTGTTCCACACCGCCCGGTGGCCGAGCGACCTCGATCTGACCGGCAAGCGCGTCGCCGTGATCGGCAGCGGTTGCACCAGCTACCAGATGGTCCCCGAACTGGCCAAGCTGGCCGGCCACACCTATCTCTTCCAGCGCACCCCGAACTGGTGCTTCGATGTTCCCGGATATCGGTCGCCGTATCCGCCGCAGGTGAACTGGCTGGATCGGAACCTGCCCTACTTCACGAACTTCGCCCGGTTCCGCACGTGCTGGCTGTCCGGACCGGAGAAGCTGGGCGCGGCGTTCACCGCCGATCCCGCGTTCAAGGACACGCACGCGCGAAGCGCGATGAACAAGCGAGCTCGTGACGCACGAGTCGAGTTCCTGCAACGGAAGTTCGCCGAGCATCCGGAGATCTTGGAGAAGATGCTGCCGGTCGCGCCGCCATTCTCGTCGCGGCCCGTGCTCGTCGACTCCGACTACAGCGTGTACGACGCCCTGCTCCGTGATGACTGCACCTTGGTCACGGATGGGATCCGACGCATCAAGGAGGACGGCATCGAGCTGGAGGGCGGTGGCGAGTGCCCCGTCGACGTCATCGTCCTGGCCACCGGCTTCAAGGCGAACGACTTCCTCTGGCCGATGGAGGTCCGCGGGCGCGACGGCCAGTTGATCGAGCAGCTGTGGGAGAAAGACGGGGCGCGCGCCTATCTCGGCACGATGTTGCCAGGCTTCCCGAACCTGTTCACGATCTACGGTCCGAACACGAACGCCACCGGCGGTCTCGGTACCTTCGATTTCGAGGAGATGGTGATCAGGTTCGCGTTGGAATGCATCGAGCACCTCATCCTCGAAGGGAAGCAGACCGTCGATGTGACCGTCGACGGCTATTGGCGGTACAACAACGAGCTCGATCGGCAGGAGGCCCTGAAGATCTACACCGACCCGCGGGCCAACAACTACTACAAGAACGAGCACGGCCGCTCGTCGGCCAACTCTCCGTTCGACATCCGGCAGATGTGGACCTGGTTGCGCCGGCCCGAGGATCATGGCGGCGAGGCGCATCACGTCGATGGTCGACCCGCTCCCGGTGGCGCCGCGGTCCGCCCGCACTTCGGCGAGGACCTCGTCGTCGCCTGAAGGCACCGAGGCTGCGTCGAGGTGGGTCTTCACGGTGCTGCGACTTCTCAACCGGCAGGTTCATGGGTGCGGGGCGTCGAGGGCGTCGGTGATGAGTGTGGCGCGCAGGTGGGAGCCGGCGAGGGTGAGGTGGGTGAGGTCGCTGCCGAGGATGTACGCGTTCGGGTTGGGGGCCACGGCCGCGCTCCAGTCGATGACCGCCAGATCGCCACGGGCGCTGAGGGCGTGGTTCCAGGCTGTTTCCCAGGGCTGCATGGATTCCACCCGGGTGCGTACGTTGACCCACCACAGGGGGTGGGCGCCTGTTGCGGCGCGCAGCGTGTCGATTTGGGTCGCGTACCAGGTCGGGTTGGGGAAGCCGACGTCGTTGGTCCCGAAGGCGGCGACGTACGCGGTGTCATCGGCGGCCCACGTGGAGTCGCTGGCGCGGATGCGGGCGATGACGTCGACGCCGGTCGAGACGTGCAGCCTCGCTGAGGTATAGGTGACGAACCTGGCGACTCCGCCGTCGATGCAGATCGGCCCGAAGCCGGCGGCGAGGAGCGCCGCCATGGTCTGGTTGATGCTGCCTTGGGTGAGGGAGTCGCCGACGATCACGACGGCACCGCGTGGTCCGCGATCGGGGGCCAGCGCCGACCACCAGTCGTTGCTGACGTTGCCCAGTTGCCACCGTTGTTGTGGGTCGACGGTGGTTGGTATCGGTGAGGTCGACCCGACGAGGCAGCCTCCGGCTGCGCCGGGCGGGTTGATCGGGGCGTCGCCCGACCCGGCCACGGGGTTGCCGGTGAACCAACCGAACAGGTCGGCGACCACATCAGTCGTCGCATAGGTGGCGACGGCGATGCCGTGTTCGGACGCCGCCACGATGGCGAGGTTGGCCACCGTCTGGGAAGCCCTGTCGGCGTTCACGGTGGAGATCTCGCCGACGGTGGTGCGCGACGGGGACGCCTTCAGCCATCCGGGCGCGATGGTCTCGGTCATGGTCAGGTTGACGACCACGCTTGCTGCCCCAGGGGGCACGGCGATCTCGACAGCGCCGCCGGCGTGCAGCGTGGCGTGCTCCGGTCGGGTGTCGAGCAGGCGTGTCGGTGTCGTGGCCAGCAGCAGCCCGTCGCTCGAGCGCGGTGCACTTGGTCCGGTGAAGTAGCCGGCGAGATCGACGATGACGTGCTCGCCCGACGAGGTGAACACCCGGAACGATCCTGCGGTCACGGGAACCACCGACGAGGCGGCGCGGGTCTCGTGCGGTCCGTCGACGTTGAGCACCGACGCGGTCGGGCGATCGATGCCGCCTGGGTAGGCGGTGAAGAACCCTGCCCCGCGGGAGTCGCTGGTGGTCAGGTTGACGGCCACGGCGACGGCGTCGGTGGGCACCTCGTCGGGGAGCCTCACGGTGATCTCGGCTCCGGCAGGTGGGCGGCCGGTGGCGCGAGTGTCGACGATCCGGCGTTGCGCTACGGCGACGAAGCGGCCGCTGGTGGTCGTGTCGGTGGGAGTGAACTCGCCGGTGACGTCGACGACGAGGTGCGTGGCCGCGCTGGTGAAGACTGAGAGGACACCGTCGTTGCCGAGTCGCAGGATCGCCCCGTTGGCCCGGATCTGCCCGCTGGTGAAGTTGAGGTTGGAGGCGATCGGTCGCTCATCGCCGTGTGGCCACGCGGTGAGGAAGCCGTCGGCCGCCGTATCGGTGACGGTCAGGGTCACCGCCGCGGCGGAGGCTTGTGCTTCGATGCCGCACCGGCCGGTGACCTGGATCTCGATGGTCGACGCGGGCTCGAGTGCGCCACGGTCGGCGCGCGTGTCCAGCAGGCGGCACGGTGTGACCGCCTGGAACGCCGACGGTGAACCCATTGCGGTGGGCGGGGCGGCATGCACCGAACCGACGGCGGTCGGCGAGGTGAGGCTGCCGGACATCAGGAGGCATGCGATGAGGAGCGCCGCACACGCTTGTCGCCCTGACATCGGGAGTCAGCGCGGTCCACGAGCGCGGTCGGCCGTGATGTCGATGACGATCCCGTCCGCGTTGGCCGACTCCGGGGTCGCGCGACCGCCCTCGCCGGGGCGCGCCGAGTGCACCCCGTCGTCGCGCATCGACAGTGCGTCGTACAGCGAGGTGACCTCGTAGCCGTTGGACTCGATGATGTCGAGCATCGAGTGCATCGCCGCGACCGTGTTGTCGTGGCTCCCGCCGGAATGGCGCAGGCTGATGTATCCGGGGTGCAGGTAGTGGGCAAAGCGGGCGTTGAGCTCGCCCGGTGACAGTCGCGGCGACATCCAGTCGTTCTCGTCGCCGTCGGTCCAGATGTAGACGAGTCCGTGTGCCGCGCACGCTTGGTCGATGGCTGGGCTCTTGGTGCCGCCGGCGGCGCGGAACGCCCACGGGTATTCGCCGGTGACGCCGTGGATGACGTCCTGGCACGGACCGATCTCGGCCGCCTCGGAAGCCGCGTCGTAGTGGGCGTGACTCATCGTGTGGTTGCCGATGGTGTAGCCGCGATCGAACAGCTCCTGGGTGACACCGGGGAAGGACGCGACGTTGCGTCCGATGCAGAAGAACGTCGCCTTGCCCTCGTAGCCGCGGACGCGCAGGATCTCGCCGAGCGCGAGGTCGTGGACCCGGTCAGGACCGTCGTCGAAGGTCAACACGACGATCTTCCGGCTGGTGGGGATCGACCAGATCACCTCACCGGGCCGGTACGGCACCCCGGGCGGGCGGTCCGGGAGCGGGGCCTCCTGACGGTGGCCCCCGCGCACCGCCGGGCTCAACCAGCCAGGCGGGTCAGGCACCGGCCGGGTGACGTCCCCGAGCCCATCGGCGCGCGCCCGCCGGCCGCTCGTGACCAGGCCGACGCCGAGCGCCCCGGTCATCGCCAGCAGGCCGCGCCTGCCGAGCATGGTTGATGAACGGGGGCGGCCATCGTCCACCCCAAAGCCCCACCGCTGCATTGTCCGCCCCAATTCACGCGGCCGCCGCCGCACACGAGCGTTCTCATCACCAAGGGGCACGCCCCTCGGCAACATCGAACAACCCAATCCCAGCGCCGATATTGCACGCGTCGCCGCCACCGCTCGTGAGTGAGCGTCGCGGATAGGCCAAATGGCCCAGTGGTCGGCCGCGATTCAGCAACCAGGACTCGCTCTTTGTCCCCAACAGACCGCGGTACGCGGTGAGGCAAATCCGACTCTCGGTCCAAGCGCTGGCGCCGGCGCGTTTTGCGCCAGGCGTCAATACGGTCCAGACTCGTTGGCACAATCGGTCTGTCGAGGGCAACGATTCGCCAACCGGACTGGGCGGCCGGTCACCGATGCTCAACTGCAATCATGCACCGGGTAGGCAAGAAACCGCTTTCGGTAGCATTGTTGGCCATTCTCAGACCGAGACACACTCGATGCGGTCGAACGACAACGCGCAGTGATTTCGCGTTGGCATTTGACTCATGTGCAAAACTCTGGTCGAGCCCGTTCTGAACGACGATGTCGAAGTCTGGCGGCCGAAGAATTCTGATGGCGAGGCATGTGCCGTCGCGCGTCTCACCAGCCTCACGGTCGGCGTCATCTCGACCGTCGGAGTGCACGCCGGCAACACCTGCGACCGGAGCGACTCACAGACCCTCACCTTCACCCAGGCGACATCGTCGCAGCCGGTCATCAGCCAGGTACGGACACGTGCGGAGCACCCAACGCGCCACCTCAGGAGTACCGAACGACAGTCCCGTGACCGACTCGCACGAAGCGTCGGTGAGCCGGCGCCACCGGATGTTCGCCGACCACCGTGGCTGTGTGCCGCGATGGGTGACGTGTCGCGCAGCGTCGGCCAGTTCGTCCGGCGATCAGGTCCGTGGCGCGCGATGCCGCTCAATGCAGGTCGTGCGCGTGTCGCACGGTGCGGTCGTTCGGCGGAACTCACCATTTCCTCGTGGTGGGACCGCGCGATCCGCGATTTGCTGGCGAAGGTGAAGGTCACCGGATTCGCCGAGAGCGAATCGCACGTGGAGGGCGACGACGCGCTGCTGTTGTGGGCCAGCGACGGAGTGCGGGCGGGATCCGACACGTTCGTCGACCGACAGGGTGCGGACGCGACGCTGGCCCGGTACTGAGCGATATCGGCGAACATCTCCGGACAGTCGGCGAGCCCGGCCTCATCGCGCTGATCGACTGTTGGTCCGGGGCGGGACACCCAGACGTCGGCCACGTCGGCTCGGATCTGCGCCGTGGATCGCCTCGCAGTGGCGGAACCTGTCGCTCCTGACGAGTTGCGTCAGCCTTCTCCGGACGGAAGCTAACGTTCCGACCGACTTCGAGACTCGGTTCGTGCGGCAACGGTTGTCGACGTCCCCGATCGTGGACGCCTGATTGGAGGTTGTTGATGTCTACTGACGACAACAGGGCGCTGGTGCAACGCTTCTGTACCGAGGTGTTCGTTGAGGGCAGCTCGGAGGCGATCGAGTCGTTGGTGACCGACGATTTCGTCGACGGTTCGCCGGGGTCGTTCTCGGCGGGGCGCGCGGGGTTACGCCAGCATGTCGATTTTCTGCGGTCCACCTTCGGCGAGTATCGGTTCACGGTCCAAGATGAGATCGTCAACGAGGACAAGGTCGTGCTCTTCTGGACACTGCACGGGACGAATCACGGCAAATTCCTGGGCTTGGCCCCAACGGGAAAGCCGATTGATGCACGCATCGTCAGCCTCTTCACGCTTCGGGATGGTCGGGTCGCCGCGTACCGGGGACACCCGGATGTGTGGGGTGTGGTGACTCAGCTCGGCGCCACGGTGAACGTGCCAATGCCGGAATCCGGCTGAGATCAGCGCTCACCGCGCCGTCCGAATGACCCGCGCAGTCCGAGTCGCCCCGGACCGTTTCGCGATCGCCGACACTCCGCCGCGCTGACTGTGTGATCGAGCAGCGTCGAGGACTGCCCACGAGCGTCCACACAACGCGGATCGCCCGAGCCGCTTCACGTGCCCGGTGACGCCGGGTCGATGACGGTTGCGATGTTCGTACGAGTTCATCGGGGGGTCGGATCTGACGCCGAGCGATCCATCGACAAGGAGTGGCGTGCGGCCCGGGTCCACTTCCTGCGCTGCTTGACGCCGATCACGACGACCGCGGACAACCGGTGCCGCCCCTTGCCGCCAGGTCGGCCACTGGCGCGAGCTACCCAGGGGCGCGTGCTCTCGCCACCTGATAATCCCCCAATCGTGCCGCACGCCGGACGTGGCATGAACCGCCGGGTCCCGGGCGCGCCGGGATGGCGCGGCTCGAGTTCGGCGTCGGCGATGGTGAGTGCGCTTCGTGACGTGCGGGTGATTCATCTCACCGAGAACCCCGCTTCACACCAGCCCGCCACGGACAACGTCCCCGGTCATCACACCGAGTTGAGGACGCTGATTTATTTGAGCGCTTGTGCGCGCTGCTCGTCCTGGTGGCCGTGTTCGCACTGATCGCCCTTGGGTACTGGCTGCTGGGTCGCCAGGCCCGGATGCCGGACCAGCGCATCGACCCCGTCGCTGGCGGGAGACGGTTTGAGCAAGGCGGCTCGGAACCACCCGCCCCTGGGAGACGCCCGAGATGAGCCGTTGTCGTCGGCGTGTTCGCCCACGTGGAGGCGCCACGGCGATCGCAACCGCAGGCTCACGGCGCGATCTCATCAACGAAACGTAAACATCTGCCGGGCTCCACATGTTGTCCACAGCCGCTCCGTAGGATCGCCCGCCGTGGCCAAGAAGACTGTCATCACAACGTCCGACGACCTCGACGGTTCGACCAAGGAAGTCAGCACCTACCACTTCGGGTGGCTGGGACGCGACTACGAGATCGACCTCGGCCCGAAGAGCTTCAAGGCGTTCGATGCCGCGATGGCTCCATACGTCACCGCTGGCCGCATCCAGGCCCGCCAGGCGACGACCCGCACGAAGCCCGGGGACCGGGAGTACAGCATCGTGGAGCTCCGCGAATGGGCGGCGGCCAACGGGATTCACGTGCCATCACGCGGGCGCATTCCCCAAGCTGTCGTCGAGCAGTTCAAGGCCCGATAGCCCGAACGCCACTGGACGTTTACGTTCTCGACGACGGCCGTCGCGGCCCAGTCGTCGGCCACGATCACGGCAACTTGGTTCGGCACGACGGCGACCACGACGGTCACCGTCCGCGCTGGGCACCCCGCCGGCCGCCGACCTGGGCAACGCGACGCGTCTGACGCGAGACGTTGAGCGTGGGATCGCATCGTCCCGACGACATCGGTGAGATGGCTCCGACTGCGGATCCCTGATCGACGCCATCCTGAGCGGCGCCGTCGACGATGTCGTCGGCGCTCTGCACCGCAACGATGACGCCGCGCGCCGAGTCTGATCCGGAAGGGACTCGCTGTGGGGTTGAAGTAGCCCACCTCACCGAGTGCTCCGGCATCGACGAGCTGCTCCGCTTGGATGTTGTCGACGATCCCGTCTCTGAGTGAGATGAAATCTACTGCCACCGCCGAATCCTGGAGAGCGAGAGCCCGCACGTACCCGAAGTAGTCGCCGTCAGGAGGCGGTTGGGCGGACGGTTCCACATATGTGCGGTTCCCTGCTTCGGCTGGGCGTGGAGTTCCGTCCGCGGTGCCGATCGCAGAGGTCGCCAGTGCGACCCAGCTGACGGCGAGAACGAACCCGGTGGCGGTGATTGCGATGCGTCGATGTTTCATGTCGAGCTCCTTGACGATGTGCGTATTGGTGGCTGAACTGACTGTCTGCGGAGGCCGTGGCTGCGTTCACCGGGCGGCGCATTGAGATGGTGGGGCCCGTCTCTTTGGCTGGCGGGGATCGGCGGCGGTCTTCGAGCATCGGGGTTGGATCCCGAACGATCCTTTCCGGAGCCCGGCTCTGCACTGCGACGTGGCGTACGGCAGCGCCCTGAAGTGTCGACGAAGGCCAGACTTGAACAAGTCGACGACTGTGAGCCTCAACGGCCGGGGACCGATGGTCGGTTCGATGACGAGACAGGTGGTCGTCGCGCGGCGGTTCGTCAACGGCGTCGGTGTTCGGTGCCACGGCATCGACCGCAGTGCGCCTCGCGTCAGCCTCCGCAGGTGGTGGGGTGACACGGTGCCTAGTGGAAGCCAATGCCGGCGCCGATGGCGATGGCGATGACGCCTGCGACTGTGAGGTCGACGGTCATGCAGAACGGCGGCCACCATCGGGTGCCGTGGACGAAGTGGGATCGGTGTTGCCACAGGTCCTTGCATCCGTGGGCGAAGTACAGAGCGACGAGCAGCCACGGGCTCACCGTGATGGCGACGGCGGCGAGGATCATGAATGTCGCGGCGACACCGCATTCGGCGGCGATGACGTGGGGGCGACCGTCAGCGACGGCGAAGCCGACGTAGACCGCGGCGATCAACGTGATGATCAAGGCGTGGCTCGTGGACGCGTCGAGCCACCACATGGCCGTGGGTGTCGCCGCGTTGATCATTCCGACGACGAGTCCCCAGCCCACCGCAGTCCTGGTGACTCGTGAGTGAGCACCGTGGCCGGGGCGCGGGCCTGGTCCGGTCGTCGCTGTCGCTGTCGCTCGGGGCGGGTTCGAGTCGACGGTGGCGAGGGGGGAGTCGGGACGATGGTTCATCGGGAGGACCCGAGCAGTTCGTGGATCTGGTCGAGCACGGCGGCGGGTTGGTCGAGCTGGATGCCGTGACGGTCGTACGAACACGATCTGGAGTTCTGGGCGATGGGCGCCTCGATCGCTTTCCAGATCTCACGACTGCGGCCGAACCCGGCGATCAGGATCACGGTGGTCGCATCGGCGTCGACACGGCGGACATGCAGGTGGCTGCCGGCCACGACGACCAACTCGTCGACGAGTCCACTTGGACGGGTGGTCGACGCAGGCGCGGCGGCCGTCGGAGGTGGCGGCACGCTCGTGGGTGGAGCGGCCGAGGTTGTTGGAGCCTCCGTCGTGGTTGCAGCGATCGTGGAGGTCCGGGTTGCGAGCGTCGTCGGTGGTTCGGCCGTCACGATGGTGCCGTCTCGAGTTGCCGACGTGCCGCTGCTGCGAGCGGCGGCCGTGGCGGGCAACGCTGCGATGAATGCTGCCGTTCGGACGGTGTGGAGTGACTGGTGCATCTGTGGTCTTTCGTCGTTGTGTGGTGGCGATCACGGTCGCCCTGAGGCAGGTCGCTGCGCATTGGGAGAGGCCACTCAGATCGAGGCGCATGTTCTGGGTGCTCGCCTGGCGAGCGCGCGGTCACGTGGCTGGCAGGACGCCTGAACGGAAGCGGCGCAGTCGCAGGCTGTTGGAGACGACGAAGACGCTGGAGAGGCCCATCGAGGCGCCGGCGATCAGTGGGTTGAGCAGTCCGGCGGCGGCGAGGGGGATGGCGGCGACGTTGTAGCCGAACGCCCAGAAGAGGTTGGTCGTGATGGTGCGCAGGGTGGAGCGGGACAGCCGGATGGCGTCGGCGGCCACCCGCAGGTCGCCGTTGACGAGGGTGAGGTCGCTGGCTTCGATGGCGACGTCGGTGCCGGTGCCCATGGCGATGCCGAGGTCGGCCTGGGCGAGGGCGGCGGCGTCGTTGACGCCGTCGCCGACCATGGCCACGGTCTTGCCCTCGGCTTGCAACCGGCGGATGACGTCGACCTTGTCGGCGGGCATGACCTCGGCGATGACGGTGTCGATGTCGACCTGGCTGGCGACGGCTCGAGCGGCGCGGGCGTTGTCGCCGGTGAGCAGCACCGGTGTCAGGCCGAGGCCGCGCAGTGCCCTGATCGCGTCCGGGCTGGTCGGCTTGATCGTGTCGGCGACGATGATCGCGGCGCGGATGTCGCCGTCCCAGCCGACGAACACGGGGGTGTGCCCGAGCCCTTCCGCGTGGGTCTTTGCTTCCTGGAGCCCGGGCGTGAGAGGCATGGCCCAGTCGGCGAGGAGTCGTTCGCGGCCGACGACGATGGCGTGGCCGTCGACCACACCGCGGACGCCGAGACCCTCGACGTTGGCGAACCCCTCGACCTCGGGCAGCCGACCGACACGGTCGCGGGCGGCGATGGCGATGGCCTTGGCGACAGGGTGTTCGGAGGCGTCCTCGAGCGCGCCGGCGAGGCGGAGCACGTCATCGCGGTCGGTGCCGTCGACGGTCACGACGTCGACGAGTGCCATGCGGCCGGTGGTGACGGTGCCGGTCTTGTCCAAGACGATGGTGTCGACTCGGCGGGTGGATTCGAGGACCTCGGGTCCTTTGATGAGGATCCCGAGTTGGGCGCCGCGGCCGGTGCCGACGAGGAGAGCGGTCGGTGTGGCCAGCCCGAGGGCACACGGGCAGGCGATGATCAACACGGCAACACCGGCGGTGAACGCGGTGGCCGCCGTCGCACCGGTCCCCAGCCAGAACCCGAACGTGCCGAGAGCCAGACCAATCACGACGGGCACGAACACGGACGAGATCTGGTCGGCGAGCCGCTGCACCGGCGCCTTGCCGTTCTGGGCATCAGTGACGAGCCGGGCGATCTGGGCCAGGGCGGTGTCGGCGCCGACGCGGGTGGCGCGGACGACGAGGCGTCCGCCGGCGTTGACGGTCGCTCCGGTGACGGCGTCGCCGGGGCCGACCTCGACGGGGACCGGTTCGCCGGTGAGCAGCGAGGCGTCGATGGCCGAGCTGCCTTCCTCGACCACGCCGTCGGTGGCGACCTTCTCGCCCGGCCGGACGACGAACCGCTCACCGACGGCGAGCTCGCCGATCGGGATGCGCACCTCGGCTTCATCGCGCAGGACGGCGACATCCTTGGCGCCCATGTCGAGCAGGGCGCGCAGGGCGGCCCCGGAGGAACGCTTGGCGCGCCCTTCGAAGTAGCGGCCAGCGAGGATGAACACGATCACCGCGCAGGCCACCTCGAGGTACAGCTCGTTGCGGCCGGCTCCCCGTTCGAGGGTGAGCGTAAAGCCCATCTTCATGCCGGGTGTCCCGGCTGTCCCCCAGAACAGGGCGTACACGCTCCAACCGAACGCGGCGAGGGTGCCGACGGAGACGAGGGTGTCCATCGACGCCGCGCCGTGGCGGGCGTTCATCCACGCCGCCCGGTGGAACGGCCAGCCGGCCCACAGCACGACCGGACCGGCCAGCGCCAGGGTGAGCCACTGCCAGTTCTCGAACTGCAGCGTGTTGATCATCGACAGCAACAGCACGGGGACGCCGAGCACGATGGCGGCGATGAGCCGGTCGCGAAGCGCCCGGACCCTCGGATCGTCGGCGGGCGTGTCGTCGCCGTCGTTCGCCGTGATCGGTGCCGGACCGGGCACCGCGGCCGTGTAACCGATCGCCTCGACCGTGGCGACGAGGTCGTCGACGCTGACGCCGGCGGGGACCGTGACGGTGGCCTGTTCGGTGGCGTAGTTGACACTGGCGTCGACGCCGTCGAGCTTGTTGAGCCGCTTGGTCACGCGGGCGGCACAGGAGGCGCAGGTCATGCCGCCGATGTCGAGGGTGACCGTGGTGGTCACCGGGTCGGTGGTGACGGGGTTGGTGGTGACGGTCATCTCAGTGCTCCATCTCGGCGGCACCGGTGACGGCGCCCTGGTCGAACGTGAACGACGCGGTGTGCACGACGCCGTCGTGCTTGAAGTCGAAGAACAGGCCGTACCGCCCGGCGGACGGCAGCTCGGCGTTGAACCGCACGACCCCGGGCTCGCTAGCACCGTTGGTCGTCGTCGACGGGGTGGACGTGGGAGTAGGCGAGGTCGCCGGCGCGCATGGCCACGAGGTGACCGCCGGCGCCGAGGTAGGGCTCGAGGTCGTCGACGACCTGACCGTCGCGGCGCACGGTCAGGCTGGCCGTGACCTCGCCGCCGTTGCCACCGTTCGGTCGCGAGCATGACCTCGTAGCCGTCGACGGTCGCGACCGGGTTCGGTTCCGCGAGCTGGCTGGGCCGGTAGGTGCCGGCGACGCTGAGGTCGGTGCCGAGCGCGAGCCTCGGTCCGCCGGCGATCTGGAAGTCGGCCACCGCCCGGTACGAGCCGGGGTCGAGGGCCGGGAGGTCGATCGTCCAGGTGCCGCCGGCATCGAGGGTCGGGTGGACGTGGTGGAACACGGTGAGCCCGCGGTTGACGACGATCAGGTGGAGATCCCGCTCGTGGACCGGGGTGAAGTCGTGGACCGGGTCGCCGGCCTGGTCCTCGATCGCGAACTGCCACGCGCCTCCAGCCGGATCGAGGTCGGTGGTGACCGGGACGAGCCGGTAGCCCTCCGCTGTGGCGACGACTCCTGCGCCGACCGGGGCGGGAGCCTCGGCCTTCGCTGGTGTGGCATCGGGACCGACGGCGGCGCCGAGCCCGACGCCGACGGCGACGACGGCGACGAGGGCAACGCCGAACGCGGCCAGGCGAGTGGTGGTGTTCATCGGACGAGCTCGAATCCGGCCTCGTCGACTGCCGCGGCGATCTCGGCGATCCCGAGCTGCCGGATCGCTTCGATGGTCACGGTGCCGGCTGCAGCGTCGGCGACGACGGACGCGACTCCGGCGATGACGCTGACTTCGGCGGCGACGGCGCGTTCGCAATGGCTGCATGTCATGCCGACGACAGCGACGCGTTGGCGCGCGATTGCCTCGGGCTCGTCGGGCTGGCTGGTGGTGTTCATCGATGGTCCTTTCGGTGGTCGGAGGGGATCCACGTGCCGTGGGCACCGTTGGGGATCCGTCGTGGGATGTGGACGGTGGCGACTGCTGGGCCGTCGAGGGCGTGGGCGTCGAGGACGACCAGTTCCGCCCCGTTGCGGCTGGTGTCGTGGACGAACCCGACGAGCCAGCCGCCGTCTTCGCAGCCGGCCCGGCCGGGGTCGGTGACGAAGCTGAGCTCGCCCGGCTGACGGTGGGGGCCGAAGTCGTGGGTCTGACGGGTCCCCGTGACCAGATCGTGGCGGTGGGCGCGCGCGGGCGGAGATCGTCCACACGTAGCGACGGGCGGAGAGGCGCGGTCGATCGTTCGGTGGTCGGGAGGTCCTGGGCCGTGGCGTCGACGACGTGGCGATCGACGCTCGACGCACCAGGGTGAAGGGTCCACCGGTCCAGCGACGCGCCCGTGGTGTGCACCACGACGATGCCGTCGTTCTCGTCGGCCGCGGTCAGGTGTCGGGCGTCGACGTCGATCGCCGTCCAACTGGTTCGGGTGGCCGCGCCGGTCCGGGCGGCGATGCCGATGAAACCTTCGGCCAGGAAGACGACGTGGTGGCGGGTCGGGCGAAGATCGTGGAGGTGGCCGGGGGCGTCCTCGATCCATCGCGACGTGCGGGTGAGCCCTCCGGGAGAGACGGTGACGTGGGACTGGTCGCCGTCGGGGGTGGAGGCGAGGAGGTGCAGCTCACCGGTGAACGGGTCGAGCAGCACCATGCCTGCGTCAGTGGTCGATGTGCCGACCTGGTCGGGTCCGATGCGCAGGTATCGGCCCGACAGCCCGGCCGGCAGCGACCCCGACACCGAGAGGTTGGCGATGCTGGTCTCGTCACTGATCGGGGCGTCGTTCGCCGGGACGGGCCAGTGGTCGGCGCGGCGGTGCATGGCCTCAGCGTCGACCTAAGGCGGCGGAGCCGCATCTGGCGCGCCCCCTCAGATCGGGCGGCGCGCCGTCGGGGTCAGGTCACGCCGAGACGTTGGGCGACCGCAGCGGCATCGACCCTGCTGCTGACGCCGAGCTTGCGCAGGATGTTCGACACGTGCACGCTGGCCGTCTTCTCCGAGACGAACAGCAGCTGACCGATCTCCCGGTTCGTCCGGCCGGCCGCCACGAGGCTGAGGACCTCTGCTTCGCGTGGCGTCAGTCCGAGATGATCGATCGTTGCCGCGTTCAACACCTTGGGCGTCGGCGCTTCGACGCTGAGCCGGGTGCGTCTGGACACGGCCTCGATCGTTGCGAGCAGTCGGACGGCGCCGAGATCGACGGCCAGCTTGGTGAGCGTGGTGCAGCGCGTCGGCCGCCCTGGACATTGCCCCGGATGCGGCGGCGGCTTCCGCCTCGTGCAGACGGGCGGTGGCCGACCACAGCGGGTCGCCGAGACGTTCCCATCGGACCGCGGCGTCCGCCCAGGCGTCCGGATCGGGATCGCCGAGCCGGGTGAGGCTTGCGGCGGCGTGGGCGAGGTGGGCGGCGCTGTCGGCCGACGTGACGCCACCACGTTCGGCGGCAGCGACCGCCTCACGGAGTCGGGCGATCGTGGCCCTGTCGTCGACCGGTTCGAGCCGGGCTCGTGCGTCGAGGGCGAGCTCGACCTGGGCGATGGCGTCGAACATGACGAACCGGGCCTGCCACAACGCGGCGGTGCCCGGACCGGCGCGCAGCGCGCGCTCGGCGATGGCGGCGGCGTCCGCCCACTCGCCGGACATCACGTGGACCTCGGCGGCGGCCTCGTCGAGGAACAACCGATGGAATGGATCGACCGGTTGCGCCTCCGCCTCGGCGAGCAGCGTCGACGCACGATCCCGGTCGCCTCGGCGGGCGGCGAGCATGGCGCCGCTGCGGGCCAGCCGGATCGCCCCGACCGGCAGGGTGGGGGCGCCTTCGCTGCTGTCCAGCACGTTGTCGGCTTCGGACCATCGGCCTAGATCGAATGAGTCCTTCGGCGGTGAGTGCGTCCACGTATCCGCCGAAGCTCTTGTCGAGTCCGGTGAGATGGGCGTCGGCCGCGGCGGCGAGCATCTCGTCGACGGCGTCCTGGTAGCGGCCGGCGTCGAGGAGGCTGACGGCGAGGTAGAGCACGGCGATCGCCCGGGTCAGCGCGCTGCGGCGCAACTGCCACCGCGTCACGACACAGCTCGACGCCCATCGCCGGGTCGCCTCGATGATCCACGGCGATGCCGAGGACGCGTCGAGCCATCGACCATGCCAACGGCTCTTCCGCCGGTGACGCCAACAGCTCGAAGACACGACGGGCGTGCGCCTCGGCGACGTCGTAGTGGCGCGAGCATCAGCTCGGCCTGACCCAGTCCGGCGTACACGAGCGCGGCCTCCGGGCCGGCGTCCTCGGGCAACAGGGCGGCTGCGACAGCGAACTCTGCTGCGCTCTGTTCCAGGTCGCCCGGCCGTCCACAAATAGCGTCCGAGCCGTTCGTGACCCCACGCCTCGCCCCGCGGCGGCGGTCCGTGGCGGAGCGCCTCGCGAGCGATCTCGGCGGCCCGCTCGTTGCTGGCGGTCCCGCTGGCGAGGTCGGCCGCCTGCCACAGCCGAGCGCTGCGCGAGACGCCAGCCGCCACGTCACCGGCCGCGTCCCACAGCTCCAACGCCCGCTCGAGGTGGCGCAGCGCCGCGCCCGGCGCCACCGTCTCGGCGGCGTCGGCGGCGGCGAGCAACGCGGTGAACGCCGCCGGCTGGTCGCCAGCGCGATCGAGGTGAACAGCGAGCTCGCTGGCTCGGTCGGCCCGCGCCAGCAGGTGTGGCGTCCTGCTCCTCGCAGCGCGGTCGCGATCCGTCGGTGGAGGCGTCGTCGTTGCGGTGGCAGCAGCTCGGCATAGGCGACCTCGCCGATCAGTGCGTGCCGGAACCGGTAGGCGTCGGTGTCCGAGTCGACGACGAGCAGCTGAGCGACGATCGCGGCCCGGAGCGCAGCCTCGAGCCGCTCCTCGTCGACCTCGGCGACTCGCACCAGGAGGTCGTGGTCGGTGTCGCGTCCGACCGCGGCGATGACGCCGAGCACCAGGCGCCCGGTCTCGTCCAGGTCGGCGAGGTCAGCGGCGATGAGGTCCGACAGGACGGCGGGGATGGCCTGGCCGGCGAGGTGGGCATCGACGAGCTCGGTCGTGAAGAACGGGTTGCCCTGCCCGCGAGCCAGGACCTCGTCGACGAACGAGAACGAGGCCCGGGTCCCGGTCAACGCCTCGATCCGTGCCGCCACCTCGTCGCGAGCGAGTCCGCCGAGGTGGATGCGGTCCACGGCTGGCAGGCGGGCCAGCTCTCCCAGTCGGCGACGCTGCTGCGCGTTCGCGGCGACCTCGTTGGCGCGGTACGTGCCGACCAGCACGACCCGCTCGTCGACGAGGTTGCGGGCCAGGAAGTCGAACAGATCCCACGTCAACGGATCCGCCCAATGCAGATCCTCCAGCGCCACGACCGCAACCCCGTCGTCGGGCAACGACCCGACGAGCTCGAGCACCCCTCCGAACAGCACACCGGCAGGTGCTGGCGCGCCGGACACCGCCTCCTGCGCGGCCCACTCCCGCAACGGGACCAGTGCTGGTCCGGCCAGCGCATCCGGCTTCGATCGCCGCACGTTGCGCAGCAGCTCCACCAGCGGCGCCAACGGGATCACGTCACCACCCATCGGCACGCATCGACCAACGACCAGCTCTGCGCCGGCACGCCGGGCGCCCTCGACGACCAGCGTCGACTTGCCGATCCCTGCGTCTCCGCCGACCAGCAGCACCCCGGGGCGGCCGACCCCGGCGGCGTCGACGGCGCGCTCGAACGCCGCCAACTCAACACGGCGCCCGACGAAGTCGGTCGATGACGATCGCTCAGGCACGGAACTCCCAGTATCGCCCGATGCGAGAATCGGTGCGAACACGCCGGCCGACACAACGTCGAAGACCGCCACACCCAACGCCAACGGGTCGGTCACCGTGCACTTCGGCGGATGCGTCGACGACCGACCGAACCGCCTGTCCCGGCAACCGATCCGGCTCTCCGGGGCGGATCGTGAGTGCCGACGAGGGTGCTAGAACCGTGACCCTGCTTGCTCGTCGTTGGTCTCGGATCGTCGCGCTCGTTGTCGTCGCGTGCGCCGTCGTGTCGTGCTCGAGCAACGGGTCCGCCGAACCGACGAACCCGGCCGCTGGGACGACCAGCGTGATCGCCACGACGAGGACCGTCGTGGCCACGTCGTCGACGTCCGCCAATGCGTCGGCGACTGCCGCGGCGCCGTCGAGCACCTCGGTGACGACCACCACGGACGCGCCGATGACGACATCGTCGACCACGATCGCGTCGGCAGCGGATGTCCCGGCAGTCGCCTCCGCGGCGTGCGCGTCCGGCTCGGCCGCGGCGGCGGGCGAGAACACGCTGCCGTTCACCGGCGCTGGCATGGACGGCACGTACATCGTCCACGTCCCGCCGACCGCGACCGTGGCTGAGCCGTTGCCGTTGGTGCTGGACCTCCACGGCTACAGCGAGCCGGCCACCGTCCACGTCCAACAGAGCGGACTGGCCACCTACGGCGACACGATGGGATTCGTCACCGTCCTCCCACAGATCACCCGCCCGGTGCCGCGCTGGGACTCCGACGTCGGCAGCCCGGACGTGCAGTACATCGACGAGCTGCTCGACCAGCTCGAGGCGACCGTGTGCGTCGATACCAACCGGGTGTACGTCGCCGGGCTGTCGAATGGTGCCTTCATGACCTCGATCCTCGCCTGCGATCTCAGCGACCGCATCGCGGCTGTTGCGCCGGTGGCCGGCATCCAGGCGCCCGACGATTGCCAACCGGATCGGCCCGTGCCCGTCATCGCGTTCCACGGCACGGCCGACACGTTCGTCCCCTATGGCGGTGGCCTCGGCTCGTCCGTCGCGGCCTTGCCGAACGCCGACGGGACCGGCACCATCGGCACCGGGCCTCCGTCGAGTGATCCGGTGTCGACGGGACCGTCCGTGCCGGAGCGTGCGGCCACGTGGGCGGTGCGCAACGGCTGCGCTCCCGGTCCTGTCGAGTCGCCGGTGGCCGACGACGTCACCCTCGTGCAGTTCGCCTGCCCACCAGGTGACGACGTGGAGCTCTACCGGGTCCAGGACGGTGGCCATTCCTGGCCGGGTAGCGAGTTCTCCGTGTCGATCGCCTCGATCGTCGGCACGACGACCCTGTCGATCGACGCGACGAGGTTGATCTGGGACTTCTTCGTCGCCCACCCGCTCCGCACCGCCTGAGCATTTGACGGTCTCGAGTGCTGGTCGAGGCGGATCAGTGAAGGGTGCTCCATCACGGGCGGAGCGCGTCGCGATGACCGGCCACGCGGCCCCAGGCAAGGGAAGCCGCTCGCAGGCGCGCCGAGCCGCTGGCCATCGCCGCGATCGGCGAGGCCGCCGTTCGTCCCGATCAGGGCGATGCTGGCGAGCGGTGAGCTGCTGCACTGCGTGATGGCACTGCGTGATGGCCCCGCCTGTGACGCGCGAGCAGCTCAACGGCCGCGCCGTACGGATGGTCGCACGCGATGACGCTGCCCCAGACGGTGATGCGCCTTGCCGGCGACGGCATCGACCCGCGCACCGCGGTGGCCGTGGCCGGCACGTTCCTCCTCGGCTTCCGGCTCGCCCACGGCACCGTGCCGCTCGGTACGTTGACCGACGAGTCGACCCCGCCCGTCGAGCCGCGCCCGGTGGCGCAATTGGCCCTCGAGGCCGGCCGTCACGTCGACGCTCACCTCGTCAAGTACACCTTGGCGTGCTTCCACGCCGCCGACGACGACCCGGCCTGGCGAACCACGTATCTCGCTGTGGCGACGGCGCTCGCCGACTGGTGGCGGGCAGACGACGCCGGGAGCTGACAGCCTCACGGCGCCGCCGACAGAACGCGCAGCTGACGCCCAGCGTCGGTGGACACGTCGGCGGCCAGACTTCACCGTCGCTGTACACTGGAATTACCAAGCGGTTGGAGGGTCGGCGCTGATGGCACTGCGAACGTACGGTCAGTACTGCGGATTGGCGGCGGCGATGGATCTCGTCGGTCAGCGATGGGCGATGCTGATCATCCGTGACCTGACGCCGGGGCCGCGCCGATTCACTGATCTGTTCGAGGGATTGCCGGGGATCGCCACCGATGTCCTGGCCGAGCGGTTGCGGACGATGGAGGCCGCCGGCGTAGTCGGGCTGCGCACCGTCAAGAATCCGGTGCCGGCGAAGGTGTACGAGCTCACGGCCTCGGGCCAGGAACTGGCGCTCGATCGCCCGTCAGCTCGGGGGATGGGGGGCCCGCCTGCTGCCACCGGCAAGGTCGATCGACGCCAGGATCAAGCCTCGCTGGGCCCTCCAGTCGATGGCTGCCGGCTATCGCGGCGGCGTTCCCGACGGTGCGTACTCGGTGGTCGTCGACGACGAGGAGCTGTCGGTCGTCGTGGACGGGGGTGCGGCGAGGGTGGAGTACGGAGCGCCTGCGGCGCCGATGCTGACCGTGCGCTGCGACGTCCGGCAGTTCTTCACGATCGCACGGGATCCGACGAAGCTGAGCACCCAGCGGCGTGGGCTCTCGATCCAAGGATCCGCGGAGCGGGCCGAGGCCCTGTTCGCGTCGATGCCGTTGCTGGTGGGCGCCGGCAGTTGACATCGGACGTCGGCCGGAGGCGCCCGCCGACGCGCGGTCAGGACAGGCAGGCCAGGACCGCACCCAGGGCCGCCGGATCGCCGCTCAGTCGGAAGCACTCCGCTCCCGTGTCGCTCGGATCGTGGTCGGGGTGGAGCATACGGATGTACCCGGTGCCGATGAGCTCGATCTCCGCGTCGACTGGCCCGTTGGTCGATCCGTGGTCGAGCCGCAGGGTGCTGTCGGCGATCGTGGCGGTGCAGGCGGACTCGTCGGGGAACGCGAAGCGCACGGTCACGGCGACGTCGGTGGCGCGGGTGCGGTCGAAGCGGTGCTTGAGGCCGAGCGCGAAGTTCCGCGGTGATGACTCGCTCGGCCGGTAATCCACGTAGCGGACGCGCTTGGCCGGATTGCGCAGCGCGACGTGCTCGGCGCGAGTGCCCGACGTGACGTAGACCGTCTCCTCCTTGCGCATCAACGGCACGGCGATGTCTCGCCGCCACGCCGCCTTGTCGGCCATGTAGGGGCCGATCACGTCGTCGCCGGCGGGACACACCGCTTGGCAGTAGGCCGACTTGTACTTCGAGCCAAAGCTCAACGACTGCCACATGCTGCGTGTCTCCTCGCCGGAGAACTTCGACCGGTACGCCTCGGCCGAGCCTGCCGCGGCGATCGTGTCGACCCAGTCCTCGAAGCCGAAGAGGAACTCGCGGTAGTTGTGCTGCAGGCAGGCGAAGAAGTCGAAGTGGTCGTCGGTGCGCACCGCGCCCACCGGGCACGCGGCGACGCACAGATTGCAGCCGTTGCACGGGTTGTAGTCCAGCGGCTGGTCGTGTGTATCGACGTCGGCGTCGATCAGGATCGTCTCGAGCAGCACGAAGTTGCCGAGCTTCGGGTGGATCACGTTGCGGTTGATCCCCATGTGGCCCATCCCGGCCTGCACGGCGACCAGCTTGTGGGCGATCTCCCACGTCGTCTGGCCCGGCTCGTGGCGCATCGGGAACCCGACCGACGTCGCGACGGCGCCGATGCCTGCGGCGTTGAGGGCGCGCACGATCCGGTTGGTGACCTCGTCGAGCTCGACCCCGTTGAACTCCCATGCGACGTTCGCCGTGGCCCGCGAGACCGAGCGGATCGCATCGGGGTTCGTCATGGTCACGATCGAGACGAGCGTTCGCACGCGGGGGAACAGGCGGTGAGCGTTGGCGTTCTCCGCGCCGAGGGCGTCGCGGCCGTACTCGACGAGACCGACGTCGGCTGCGCCGGCGTCGCGGCACAGCGACTTCAGCCAGTGGCTGTCGACCTGGCGGGTCTCACGCGGCGCAGCCAGCGCCAGCTCGTGATCGCGGCGGACCTGCTCGGCCTCTGCGGTTCCTCGAAACACGGTCCACTCGGCCATCGCTGCATTGAAACACAGGGATAACCAAGTGACAAGTAGGAATATACCGTGGGCGGGTCGCGGAGGCGACCCGCCCAGGGTGCACAAAGCGGTGTCAGCTGACGGTGAACGCCGCGGACATGCCGAGCATGAGGTGCGGCTTGCCCGTGGCGGGGTCGGGCACGAGGCAGACGGCGGCATAGTCGCCGGGCGCCAGATCGAGGTCGACCCATGCGGTCTGACCGGCTCCGATCGCTCCCAGGCCACCGGCGTCGGTGAACGGTGGCGGTCCGGTGTGTGTCGCCTCACCGAAGAACGCCACGGCGTCGGCCACCGTGCGGCCGGGCGCCAGCGCCAGGATGGTCAGCTCGTGTGGCTGGGGGCCGTTGTTGATCACCTGCAGCGTCCCGTGGCCGTTGAACGGTGTGGGGAGGGCGAACTTGAAGTCGCTGAGCTTCGCGGTGGCGACGGCGGTCGGTGGTTTCGCCGGTTGCGGGCTTCCCGACACGGTGAGCACCGAGACCATGCCCTTGGCGACGTGGCTGACGCCGTCGGGATCGGGGACGAAGCAGACCTCCAGGTAGGTGCCGGCGAGCAGGTCGACGGTGACCTGTTGGTCGTGGCCGGTGGCGACGGCGTTGGGACCGCCGGCCACCGTCGCCAGGGACAGCAGTGCACCGGGGTTGCCGGTCTTCGCCGCGGCCAACGCCTGATCGGCGGTGACGCCGTCGCGCAGCCGCAGCAGCTGGAGCTGGTGGGGTGCCGGACCCTGGTTGTGCAACTGGACGGTGGTCAGGCCGGCCGAGAGTGAGGATGGACCCATGAACATGTTGTCCATGGTCGTCACCGACAGGACCTGACCTTCGGCAGGCGCAGCGCTGGTCGGCGCCGGTGCGGTGGTGGCGGGCCGGCGACGCGGAGGTGCTCGGGCGACCGACGGTCGTCGGCGGGTTCGTGGGCGCGCTCGCTGCGTTGCTGCCGCACGCTGCGAGCGCGATGGTGGCGGAGAGGGCCATGCTGAGCACGACGGCTCGGACGGGTTGGGGGGACATTGGTGCTTCCTTCTGATTCGTGTTGGGGCATCGATCGTCCTCGGACGGCGTTTCCACGCGCTTTCCCGTGCGCCGCCGGCATCGGCCGTGTGCCGGCGACCGCTGGAAACGCACCGGAAAGCGCCGATCGCGATCGTCAGCGGCATGACAACGAACTCCCTCCTCACACCCGTCGCCGTCGGCACGGCGCACGATCAGCTCCGCCGCGCCGAGCTGGTCGCGCTGATCGCCCGCGAGCACGCCGACCTCACCGAGCAGCAGCGCTGCCTGGCCAGCCCGGTGGCGGATGCCCTCGTCGAGTCGGGGCTGTTCGCACTCGCTGCGCCGACCGAGCTCGGTGGGGCGGCCGCTCACCCGGCGCTCCTCGTCGACGTCATCGCCGCCGTCGCCGCCGGTGATCCGTCGGCCGGTTGGTGCCTGGCCATCGGCAACGGCTCCAATCACCTCGCCGGCCGGTTCCCCGAAGCGGCCGCCGTCGAGCTGTTCACCGACCTCGCCCGTCCGTCGTGTGCGTCGTTCGCCCCGGGCGGTGTCGGTGTCCCGGTGGCGGGCGGTTACCGCTTGACCGGGCGGTGGTCGTTCATGAGTGGCTGCCGCCAGTCGATGAACCACGTCGGCGGGTTCTTCGTCGGCGATGCCGACGGCCGGCCGGTGATGGGACCCGAGGGGCCGACGATGCGCCTCGGTGTCGGCCGCATGGCCGACGCCACGATCATCGACACCTGGGACACGCTCGGGATGCGTGGCACCGGCAGCGACGACGTGGCCGTCGACGCCGCCCTCATCGGCGACGACCACACCACGCACTTCGGAGCGCCGTCGTGGTCCGGCGACGCGATCTTCCGCTTGCACCCCTTCGCCGTGCTGATGCCCACGCTCGCCGCAGCGGCGCTCGGGACGGGGCGCGGGGCACTCGACGCCGTCGAGGCCGACGTGCGCGCCCAGTTCGAGGGACCGACCCGACCGGGACCGCGACCGGCGTTCGCCGATGACCCGTTCCACCAGCTCGCGCTCGGGGGCGCCGAGGTCCGTCTGCGCGCCGCCCGTCTGCTGCTGCTCGACGCCCTCGACGCGGCCTACCAGCACGCGCTGGCCGGGCGACCCGTGCCGCGCGGGCGACCGCGCTGATCGGGTTGGCCGGTGGCGAGGCGATGCAGGCGGCCGTGCACGCAGTCGAAGTGGCCTGCACGATCAAGGGGAGCGGCGCGGTCCGCGGAAGCTCGCCGCTCGAACGCAGCCGCCGCGACATCGCCACGATGCGCACGCACGTCGCGTTCTCGCCGACCGTCGCCCAACCGCTCGGACGGCAGATCGCCGGCATCCCGACCATGGCCTTCCCGCTGCTCACCGAGCCTGTCTGAGCAGCGCCTCGCCTCAGACGAACACCGGCGTCGGTGCGAGCGCGTCCATCGCCACTTCGGTGGCGTCGGCGAGGTCGTCGCCGGCGCCAGTCGGCGGGCTCGACGACCAGATCCGCTCCCACTGCCGCGCCGAGCTGCAGTTGCGCGGTCGTGGCCCAGCTGTCGAAACGGCGTTGTGCAGCGACCGATGCGACGACGCCGTTTGCCCGGCGGAACGCGTCGACGGTGGCGGCGATCTGCGCCGCCGAGGCGGCGTCGGCGGGCGCGATGAGTGCGGCCGCCAGATCGAGACCGTCGGCGACGAACCTGTCGACGCCGGCCGCAGCCAACGCCGGCAGTCCGAGGCGCAGCTCGGCGGCCGCTCGGTCGAGCTCGCCGGCGATCAGCGCACCTGCCGCGAGGTCGAGGTGCACGGCGCACCGGTCGTGGTCGGTCCCGATCTCCTCGTAGGCGAGGAGTGCCTCGGCATGCGCGGCGCACGCGCCGCCGATGTCGCCCGTCGCGGTCGCCAGACGGCCGACGGCCTCACTGACCCAGGCGATGAGCAACGAACTCGCGGCGGCGTCGGTGATCTGCTGAGCTTCGGCGACAGCGATGCGCGCTTCGTCGAGGGCGCCGGCGTTGATGGCGCCGATGGCTCGGCGGGCGAGTCCCGTCGCCAGGCGCTCTTCGTCACCGATGGCCCGATCGATCTCGTCGGCCGCGTCGCGATGGTGAACGGCGGTCGGGTGATCGCCACGCAGGTCGGCCACGTCGGCGAGGCAGTCGAGCGCCGCGCTGATGCCCGTCTGACGGTCCATTCGACGCATGATCGCGAGCACCTCGGTGAAGGCGTCGCGGGCAGGTTCGGCGCGGGCGCGCTGCACGTCGACGATGCCGCGGAAGTAACGGTTCTCGGCGAGCACGAAGTCGTCGCGGCAGCGCCGGGCGAACGGGAGACCGAGATCCAACGCGTGCTCGGCGTCGCGCAGGCGGCCGGCGTGGATGCTGTGGTTGCCGGCGTGCGCGTAGAGCTGGGCGCGCAGGGCATCGGCGAGCGAGGCGTCGTCGGCGTACTTCAGGAGCAACCGGCGGGCGTCGTCGAGGTGGCCGTGCATCAGCCACGAACGCTGCACGCCGAGCAGCAGCTCGGCGGCCCGGCTGGCCACCGCCGACTCGATCGCCGCGTCGAGAGCCCCGCGCACGTTGGCGAACTCGTGCTCGAGCATGGCCGCACCGGACGCGTCCTCGTCGGCCTGCGCGGCGACTGCCAGGCACCACTCGAGCAGAGCGCTGCGCGTCGCGTCCAGTTCGCCGGCCAGTTCGAGCTGCTCGGCTGCGAAATGGCGCAGCGTGTCGAGCATGCCGAACCGACGGACGCCGTCCACGTCGGCGAACGTCACCATCGAGGCGTCGACCAGTCGAGCCAACGCCGGGGCCACCGAGCCGCGATCGAGCTGCTCGTCGGCGCACACCGCCTCGGCGATGTCCAACGTCCAGCCACCGGCGAACACCGCGAGCCGACGGGAGAGCACACGGTCGTCGTCATCGAGGAGGTCGTGGCTCCACTCCAACGCCGACCGCAGCGTCTGATGGTGGGGGATGGCGGTCGGCCGGCCGACGGTGAGGAGGTGGAACCGGTCGCCGATGCGCTCGGCGACCTGGCCGACAGTGAGCGAGCGGGTGAGGCCGGCAGCGAGCTCGACCGCCAGCGGCAGGCCGTCCACAGCCCGGCAGATGGCGGCCACCGCGACGTCGTCGCTGTCGGGGCCGAGGCCGCACCGCGCACGGAACAGCTCGATCGCGGCGTCGAGTCGAAGGGGCTCGAGGCGGACCACCTCCTCGCCGTCGACCCACAGCGGGATGCGACTGGTGACCAGCACCGCGAGCTGCGGACACGCGCTCAGGAGGGTCTCGACGGCGACGGCGACGGCGCCGCGCAACTGCTCGCAGTTGTCCAACAGCAGCACCACGGGCCGTCCGTGCAACCGCGACGCAATGCTGCGCAGCGCGTCGCCCTGGCGCAGTGAGGGGGCGCCGATCCGCGTCGCGATCTCGTCACCGACCGACGCCGGATCGGTCACGGTGGCGAGCTCGACGAGCT
Source organism: uncultured Acidimicrobiales bacterium (assembly GCA_963794805.1). Classification (GTDB taxonomy): domain Bacteria; phylum Actinomycetota; class Acidimicrobiia; order Acidimicrobiales; family Ilumatobacteraceae; genus JAODBQ01. The sequence continues at coordinate 184,437 of CAWCFL010000016.1, read as the reverse complement.
GCACCTCGACGCCGGCGCGCCGAGCGAGCGTGGCGGCCGCCTCCACCGCCAGCCTCGTCTTGCCGACACCCGCCGGACCGACGAGCGACACGACACGTCGCGTGGCGAACCAGCCGGACAACGATTCGAGCTCGACCTCCCGCCCGACGATCGGCGATCGCGTCGACGGGAGGGCGCCCACCGACGAGGCCAGTCCGGGAGCCGTCGGCGCCAGCAGGTCGAGGTCACTGTCCTGCTGGAGGATCGCGTCCTCGAGCGCGCGCAGTTCACGATCCTGGGTCCAGGCCGAGTTGCTCGGCGAGGATGTCGCGGACCTCGGCGTAGGCGCGCAACGCGTCGGCCTGCCGCCCGGCGCGGTAGAGCGCGAGCATGCGCTGCGCCCACAGCCCTTCCTGCAACGGGTGGTCGGCGACCAGCCCGCCGAGCTCGCTGATCAGGTCGTGGTGCCGACCGCATGCCAGATCTGCGGCCACGCGCTGCTCGACGACCGCGAGTCGTTCGAGCTCGAGGCGCGTCGCCTGCGATCGCGGCGAACGGCGCGAAGCGCACGTCGGCGAGCGCATCGCCACGCCACATCGAGAGAGCGTCGCGGAGGTGCGCCGCGGCTTGCTCGGACCGTCCGCCCTCCAGGTGCCGGCGTCCCTCGGCGACGAGTCCGGCGAACTGCGCGGCGTCGAGATCGGCGTCGACGAGTCGATAGCCCCCTTGCTCGAACGGCAGGACCGCGGCCGATCCGAGCACCTTGCGGGCGCGCGACACGACGATCCGCAGCGCGGCGCTCGGGTTCTCCGGGAGGTCGTCCGCCCACAGGTCGTCGACCAGCTGATCCATCGACACCACATGTCCGTCGGCGAGCGCCAGCCGGGCGAGCAGGGCGCGCGCGGCCGGACGAAGCTGCTCGACGGGCGAACCGTCCACGGCGACGGTCACGGGCCCGAGGACCGCCACCGAGATCACGGCGCAAGGCTACGACAGGGCTGCCGTCGCGGGTCGGGGAGTTGCCCGCCGTCGCCCGCGCCGGTGAAGGTCTTCATGCGAGCTCGACGACGACGGAGAACGCCTCGGTCGGCGACGGCATCGAGGCGATCTCGGCGGCGATCCCGCGTGCGGCAACGGCGTACGACGGCGAGTGCAGCAAGGCCATCACGTCGCGGTGAACCGACGCGACCGTCACCTCGTCGCCCAGCAACAAGCGGCCCGCGCCGGCGCCGGCGACGAGGTGCGCGTTGCTCCACTGGTCCGCGCCCTGTGGGACGACCAGCACCGGCAAGCCATGGGCCAGCGCGCCGAGCACCGTGCCCGAACCACCGTGGCAGACCACCGCCTGGCACCACGGCAGCACTTCGTGCTGCGGGACGAACTGGCGGACCACCACGCTGGCCGGTTGCGGGCCGAGCGTTGTGGGTTGCTGCGTGCGGCCGACCGTGACGACGACGTTGACGTCCTCGCGCAGCGCCTCGAGCACCGTGCGGAACACCTCCGTGCGGGTGTTCCAGATCGTCCCCATCGTCAGGTACACCGTGGCCCGATGCGGCAGTGCCGCCAGGAGCTCCGGCGGCTCGGTTGCAGCGGTCGACGCGACCTGCGGCCGGATGCGCTGCACCCACGGCACCTCGGCGATGTCGGCGTGCTGCAGCGCGGGCGGGCACGGATCGACGTACAGATAACGGAACAGGCCGGCCATCGGTCCGGGTTCCAGACCCCTGGCCGACCAGTGCGGTCGCGCCGCGACCCCGGCGGCCTCGAGGAGCCGCCGGGGGATCAACGAGCCGAAGCCGACGTCGACGTACGGGATGCCGAGCGACGTGCTCACCAGCGGTGCGGCGAGCTCGGCGACCTCGTGGACCACGAGGTCGGGCTGCCACGCCGACATGATCGCTTCGAGGTCGCGTGCCCGCGGGGCCAGCTCGAGGTCGGCGAAGACCGTGGTGAACCAGAACTCACGTTGGGCGTCACCGACGAGCGTGGCCAGCTGCGGGAAGCGTGGTTGCCAGGCGAGCCGGAAGGTGTCCGGCTCACCGGCCTCGAACGCCACGTAGCCCGCGTCGCGCGCCCAACCGATGGCCGGCTCTGCAGTGGCGAAGGCGACGGCACACCCTGCGGCCTGCGCCGCCTCGGCCAGACCGATGAGGGGCTGCAGGTGACCGAACAGCGGGCGGCAGGTGAACAGGATGCGCCGGCTCGCGCCTGCCGGGCGGTACACCGACGTCGCGGAGTCGGGGGTGGCCGTCACCGCAGGGAGGTGATGGTCGGTCGGCGGCTGGCGTACATCGCCGGTGCCTGCGGGGGAGTGGGCAGCACCATCGACTCGCCCAAGCCGGCAGCGGCGAATCGGCGTTCGATGTCCGCGCGGACCCATGGCCTACCGCTGGCCCTGAGCGTCTGCCAGCGGGTGACCTCGACGGACACGGGATCTCCGTCGAGACGTCCCGCGGCGACGATCGCCCGGCCGCCCGGCCTCAGCGATCGAGCGATCCGCGCGAGACCGTCGCCGAACAGCGGCCCGGATCCGACGAGGTGGAACGACGCTGCCAGCACCCACGCGCCCTGCTCCCAGCGAGTGAACGTGGTCGCCGGATCGTCGACGGAGCGCGGGGAGTGCCCGTCGGGAGCATGGGCGGGTGGGACCGCGTCGTGGACGGATCGTGATGGATCAGGCATGCTGCGATCCTGCGACGACCGAGTTTCCGCCGGCTTTCCGATCGACGGCGGTCGGGTCGCTCGGTCGTCTCGGGGCGGCATCGGGTTACACCGGCAGCGGGCTGGTGGGGAGCTGGGGCGGCATCGCCGCCGAGTAGTTCTCGCACACGATGCCCAGTGCGTCGTGCCAGGTCGGCGAGCTCGAACCGGTCACCCGGAAGTGATCGCCGCCGAGGTCGATGGCGACGGTCGACTCCTTCGCTCCCAGCAGGAACCCGCCGATGATGCCGGCGACGCTGACGAAGATGTTCGCCGAGCCGACGAGGCCGAAGCCACTGGTGATCACGTTCACCACACCGCCGACCTCGGCGGCCACGGCCGCGCCGACGAGCGCACCGAGCAGGCCGCCGATCAACTCCGGGATGTAGGAGGTGACCGCGAGGTACTCGATGAACGTCGGACCGTTGGCGTCGATCGAGTCGAGCAGTCGGTGCCAGATCACGTCGCGTAGTACGCCTGCGTCACCGCCGTCTGCCGTTGGCTGGGTGGCCAGTCGCCCGACGTCAGGTATCGCCGCTGGCACGCGGAACAGGTCGAGCGCGGTGAAGGCCATGCCGCCGCAGAAGCCCTTCCGCTGCCGAAGATCGCCGCGAGGTCGGCCTCGACGGTGCCGCGCAACGACTCCGTCACCTGGGTGGAGATGCCGAGCGTGGCGGCGCCGACGATCGGCGAGATGGCGTCGTCGATCAGCGACGTGAGCGTGCTCATCACGGGATCGAGCAGTTGCACGTACCTCGTGCGGAGGTCGTCGATCTCACCGGGGCTCATGATCCACGAGTTCCTGAAGCCGAACTCGTTGAGGCGACCGAACCTCGTGCGCACCTTGGTCGGCGAGGTGAACGTCACCGGGATGCTGAATGAACCGGTTTGTCGACCGTGGTACGCCGACCATTCGACCTCGAGCGTGCCGGCGTTGTCGGGATCGGCGTCGGCGGTGCCGCCGAGCACCAGATCGAACGGCATCATGCCGGTCGCATCGACATTCGGCGGCGGGTCGTCGGAGGATTGCGGTGCGCCATGGAGCACCACGGTCTGCGCGCCCACCGTCAGTCCCGGGATGCCGGCGCTGGTGAAGGTGACGTCGGCCGTGCTCTCGGTGGTGTGCATGCTGATGCCGAGGCGTGCGGTGCTGCGGCCACCGGCCGGGACGACGACGACACCGTCGACGTACGGGGTGACCGTCAGCTGCGCGGGAATCACGGTGATGGTCAGCGGCAGACCGTGTGGCGCCTCGACCGCTGCGCCGACGCCGGACCCGTCGTAGTTGGCCGTGCCGATGAGGTAGGCGGTGTCGCTGCCCTGGCGTGCGCCGAGCGGCGCGTCGATGCTTGCGGCCACGGGGACGACGATCCGTTGTACGGCTCCCGCGACTGGTGTTGGCCGCCGCCTGCTGGACCAGCTCATCCGGAGCGCGAAATGGTCCACGTCTGTGCCGGTGCGCCGGTCAGCCACGCCGGCCAGATCGGCTCGAGCTGGTCGAGCGCCACGCGGGTCATCGCCACCATGTCGGCGTGGGGCTGACGCGCGACCCACGTCGGCACCAGCGCCTTGGTCGTGCCGACGAGCGCCCCGGCCACGGTGGCGATCTCGACCGCCAGCGAGACCGAGACTCGTCCTGGAGGGGTGCACAGGCCGAGGTGGCGCTCGAACCACTCGTCCTCGACGACCAGATCGCCACGATGCCAACGGCAACCGGACTGGCCCTCGAGGTCGAGGCCCTCGCCCGGACGTGACCGCAGCCCGCCACCCACATCGGATCGCCGAACGGCACCGCCCGAGACCCGCGGTTCGTTGCTGGCGTGCCAGGCGAGCGGTGGCGCGTCGTCCGTGGATGCTGATCAGCGTGCGTCGATGTGGAGTTGTTGATCGCGGAAGGTGTCGGCGTTCCCGGATCCGGTGTCGACGGGTTCGAGGTAGAACCGCGCCCATTGGATCTGGGCATCGTCGACGCCGAAGATGATGACGCCGCGCATCAGGTGACTCGTCCCGTCGAGGCGGGTGCCCCGGTGTTCCCACTCTGACCAGACCACGTCACCGTCGACACTGGAGCCGACGACGTTGGCGGCGACGTCGGGCACCGCGGCGAAGATCTGTTGCCAATTGCGGCGGACCTGATCGCGCCCGACGAAGCCGCGCTCGGGATGGGCCGGTGTGTCATTGCGGTACTCGACAGCGAAGCAGGCCACCACAGCTTCGAGATCGTGGACGTTCGTCGCCGAGCGCAGTCGTTCGAGCACTGCGCCTGGACCCACGCCGGCTTCGTCGGCGACCAGGTGGCCCGTGGAAGGGTCAGGGTGGCCGCTCATGCCGAAGCCGAGATCGGGCGGAACTCGGCGTTTGCCACGGTCACGCCGACCATCGGTGTACTGCCAACCGGCGGCACGGTGGCCCGGGCGTTGGCCTCGGTGTCGAACACGACCATCGACAACCCCTGCCCGCCGAGTTGCTCGAACCAGTAACCGGCAACGAACCCGGGCGCGGCGGCGACCATCGGAACGACCACGTCGTGCAACGCCCGGTCCGCCTGGTCGCGCTCGGCCGGGTCGATCGTCACGGTCAACAAGACGGCGTACATGGTCCCTGCTCTCCACCGGTGATCCAGTGTGCTAGATTGATTCCATCACTATGGAACGGAATAAGCGGATTGTCAAGCCACGCCGCTACGACTCATCCCTGCGCCAACAACAAGCTCACGACACCCGCGACCGGATCATCGACGTCGCCCGAACACGATTTTTCGCCGACGGCTACGTGGCCACCACCGTCGCGGCCATCGCCGCCGAGTCCGGCGTGTCAGTCGACACCATCTACAAGACATTCAGCGGCAAACCCGGACTCGTGCGCGCGATCCACGCGCACGACCTCACCGGCGACCAGCCCATCGCCGCCGAGACACGATCAGACGCGCTGCACACCCCCGGTGCCGATCCCCACGAGATCATCCGCGGCATCGGCCTCCTCGCCGCAGAAGTCGCCCCACGCGTTGCCCCCGTGATGCTGCTCATCCGCGACGCAGCACTCACCGACCCGGAGATGGCCGCACTCAAGACCGAACTCGACGACCAACGCCTCCAACGCATGACCCACAACGCCCGCAGCCTCCGCCGCGTCGGCCACCTGCTCGCCAGCCTCACCGTCGAACAAGCAGGCGAGATCATGTGGACCTACAGCGCACCCGAACTCTACGAACTCACAGTCATCAACCGCCGATGGACGACACACCAGTACGCCAACTTCATTACCAACGCGCTCACCGCCCATCTCCTCCCGAACTGACTGCGACGCCCAGCCCCGACCCGACCCGACGTCGCAGCGAGTAGCCGATAGGTGCCTGGACCTCGCGTCGAGGAAACGCGGATCAGGAGTGCCGATCATCGGATCGCCCTCCCGGAGATCCGCCCTCTTCAGGTCGGCTCTCGACCACGCGTGGAGCCGAGCACAGGACTCCCGACCCGGGTGTCCGATCGGTCGAGGATCTCCAGGAAGTGATCGAGTTCTGCGGCGCCTCGACCAGCCGCTTCGAGCCCGTCGCGGACCTGGCGGTGTTGGCGGCAATGGCGCGAGCGAAACCGGTGCCGCCCGCGTCGATCGAGAAGGAGCCACTGGAGTCAAGATCGACCAGGAATCGTTGCGTGGCGGGCAATGTCAGCCCGCTGCGATGCACCTTTGTTCTCGTCACCAGGTCCCTCGGTCAGACCGAGGTGCCACGCCCCATACTCCGGCCACGAATGCCGCTTCAGGAACGCGTTCTGCGCGTCGGCGTTCGGCTGGACGATATCCCAGTCGCTGCTCAACATGTACTGGGGTGACCGATCAGCTCGCCAGCGCGAGCAACGGCAGCATCGTGACGGTGTACCTGGCCATGGGCGTGCAGTGCCCAGCCGACCAGCTGGCCAACCCGCAGCAGACCAACACGACCTCTCCGTCCCTTCGCCTTGAGCGAGCGCCGATCTGGCGCGGCGTCGACGGATCCGATAGCGGCGTCTGGTGCGTGTGGTATGTGTCGACTCCTTGGCTTCTTTCGCGCTGCGAGCACTTGTTCGTGTGAACTGCACGTGGGCCCTCGCCAGGAGGTAGGTGCGCGTTTTCGGCGGCGGCTTGATTCTCAGGCGGCGCGCTCGAGCGCGAGAAGCGTGGCCTTCGCTTCGAGGCCGCCGAGGTAGCCGCCCATTTCGCCGTCGGAGCGGATCACTCGGTGGCATGGGATGACGACGGGTAGCGGGTTATTGGCGCACGCCGTGCCGACGGCGCGAGCCGCGCGGGGATGCCCGGTCATCGTCGCGACGGCGCCGTAGGTGGCGGTGTGTCCGTATGTGATGGTGGAGAGCAGGGGCAGGATTTCGCGACGAAAGCCGCTCGCGAGACGCCAATCGAGGGGCACGTCGAATGTGTGGCGTCGGCCGGTGAAGTATTCGTCGAGTTGACGGGATGTGTCGTCGAGCTGCGCCGGGTGGCGCAGGATGCGGCTGCCGATGCGGTGGGCGAGGTCGTCGAGGACGAGGTCGTGGTCCTCGCTCGGGTAGGCGACGCGGACGAGCCCCTCGCTCGTCGACGCGAGCAGCAATGCTCCGACGGGGGTGTCGATCGTGCGATAGGCGGCGTCCAGGATGCCCTCGGCGGCGGCACGGCTGGCGAGTCGATCGCGGAGCCGTTCAAGGTCTGCCTGTTCGGCCAGCAGTTCCTCGCGCACGTTGGTGGCGAATTCGGGGTCGACGTTCATGGCTGTGCTCTTCGTTCTGTGGCCGCGGTTGGGTAGCTGCGACGCAGCTTGGCCATGCCGTCGGCGGCGGCCCGCCGGGCGGATTCGGTGGTGCCGCCGAGAATGTCGGCGACCTGGGCGTAGGGCAGTTGGGCGACGTAGTGGTACACGACGGCGTGTCGCTGCTTGGTCGGCAGCTCGGCGAGCTGACCCATCAGCGTCGGGTCGCCGGCGAGTTGATGATCGTCGTCCCGGGCGACGTCGGGAACCTCGCCGACCGGGACGGCTCGACGGCCGCTCGCCCGCAGGATGTCGATCGCCTTGCGGTGGGCGATCGTCACCAGCCACGCCTCGACGTTGGCATCGGCAGGCAGGGTGGGGTGGGCGCGCATGGCGGCGAGGAACGTCTCGGACCAGGCGTCGTCGGCGTCGGCCGTGCCGAGCAGCGCGCGGCAGACGCGCAGCACCGTTGCGCCGTGTCGCTGCACGACGGCCTCGAACGTGTCGTGGCCGTGAGCGTCGACGCGTTGCTGGCTCGTGCCGGCGGCGCGTCGTGCGGTCACGCCGGCTTGATCAGCCCGAGTTGGTCGAGGACGGTGACCCCGTCGTCGAGGCCGAGCTCCTCGGTGATCAGGCCGTCTTGGACGCGCAGGATCGAGATGCCGGTGAACCGCATCGTCTTGCCGCTGCCGGCGGGGAGCCCACCGATCGGCATGTCGTCGAACGCGTCGCCGGTGTGGGTGCCACCGCCGATCCACTGGCCGACGACGAAGTCGCCGTCGCCGATCAGCTCCGCGGTTCCGCCGAACGCGAGGTCGGGGAACGCCGCCCGGAACGTGGTAGCGAACGCGCGCACCTCGTCGCGGCCGCGGCACGGCGTGTGGAGCGAGTACTCGAAGCGGATGTCCGGTGCGGCGAGCTCGTCGATGACCGCCGGGTTGAAGTCGGCACCCCAGAACTCGCTGAACCAACGCCCGACGATCGCCTTGTTGTCCTCGATGCTCATGTTCGACCTCTCCTCGTGTCGTGCCGCGGCGTCGACCGACGCCGTCGACAGGTAGACGTCCCAGCCGTCGCAAACGTGAGTTGCACCGCCCACCGACGTGGATCGGGATGCGGTCCGGGCAGTCTGACGGGCGTGCGTGCAGCCGCTCGACGAGGTCCGAGTCGACTCGACTCGGCCAGTAGTTGAACGCCGACCGCCGAAGCTCACGTTTGGCGGCACCACAGCGTCTATGCGGCATGAGGACCTGCAGCCCGAGAACCACTACCGCGGCGGTGCGCACGTTCGGTCACTTGTGGGCGCTCAGCGGTGCTCGTGCCCTCGTGGGCTACGAGGCGACGCTGCTGGCGATCCTGGCCCGCGCGGACTTGCCGCTGTACGAGCACCTCACCACTGTCAATCTCGACGACCCCCTCGCCGTGATCGACGCTGTGGAGGCGATTCGAGGATGGCGACGGGCTTTGGCCAACGGCACCCGTTCGTTCGCCTTCGGGCCGCGACCAGGGAAAGCCGCTGATCTCCGCTCGACTGACCTGCCCCAGCTGACGACGCCGGCAGGATGACACTCGTCGACCGGGACGGATCAGAGCTGACCATGGGCCTTGCGCGCCGATACCCGGGAGAATGCCCGCTGGTCCCGCACGATCCGGGTGATGGGGAGCGAGCAGTTGCTGCCGGTAGCCGGTGCTCCAGGATGCATCGCGGGCCCGCGCCGTCCGCCGTTCTCGAGGTCAGCCGCTGGGGCTGTCGTCCCGGTAGCGCGCCGCCGGCGGGTGAGCCGGGCGTCGCGGCGAGCTCGATCCAATCGACTTGGGGGTCGATCAGGCTGAGTGGGTCGTGCTGCTTCGGTGGAGCGGTGTTGGCCCTGTATGTTGCCGTCGCTGGTTGGCCGGATTCGGTCGGCGGTGACGGGAGAAGCAGCGTGGCACGGGATGGTTCGGCAGTGGTGTCGGTCGGCGCAGGCGCGCTGTGTCGGTTGGTGTTCGTGGGGGCGGTGTTGGCGTCGATGCTCGCCGTGTCGTCGGCGGCCGGTGCCGTGCCGAGGTCGGCCGGTTCGGGGGCGGAGTCGGGCGGTGTTGCGATCGTGTCGCATCGGCCGCGCGATGTGGTCCACGCCGATTCCGTCGACGGTGTGAGCACGATGATCGTCCGTTTCGCCGACGGGATCGACGGTGGGCTGGGTGCGCAGGCGCTGGCCGACGCTGGCGTGATCGTCTACGACAGGTACGTGCACGTGATCGCCGGCGCGTCGATCGGTGCGAGCCCGGCGCAGGCGGCGGTGTTGCGCGCCGATCCCGCGGATCGCCGCGGTGGAACCGGACGCAGTGGTGACGGCGTCCGACGTGCCGGCCGACGACGACGTCCATGCTGCCGCGGTGCAGACGTCGGCGACGTGGGGTCTCGATCGGATCGACCAGCGCGACCTGCCGCTGTCGGGAACGTATCGGTACACGTCCACGGGGGCTGGCGTCACCGCGTATGTCCTCGACACGGGTGTTCGCGGCGACCACGTCGACTTCGGTGGTCGGGTCGTCGCTGGTACCTGGCTGACACCGCTGTACTCCGGACCCGGCGACTGTGACGGTCATGGCACCCACGTCGCCGGCATCCTCGGCTCGAACACCTACGGCGTCGCCCGGGGCGTCACGATCCATCCCGTCCGCATCCTCGACTGCAACGGGAGCACCAGCGCTTCGGACGCCATGTTGGGACTCGACTACATCATCAACAACCACCAGGCGGGGCAGCCCGCGGTGTTGAACTTGAGCCTTGACGGTGATGTGAACGCCGCGTTCGACCTGTGCCGTTCAAGCCGTGATCGACGATGGCGTCACGGTGGTCGTCGCCGCCGGCAACGAGGGGCAGCCGGCGTGCCTCGACTCGCCGGCTCGTCTGCCCGCAGCGATCACGGTCGCGGCGACCGATGCCACCGACTTCTCCCCGGATTGGTCGAACGTGGGGTCGTGTGTCGACGTGTTCGCTCCCGGAGAGGACATCGTCTCGCTGGGCATCGACACGCCGGTGTCGACGAGGACCGACAGTGGGACGTCGATGGCCGCCCCGTTCGCCGCTGGGCTCGCCGCGCTGCTTCTTCAACAGACCCCGGCGGCGTCACCCGCGCAGATCGCCGCGCAGATCACCGCCCTCGCGACACCCGGCCATGTCGACGAACGCAGGTGACGGCTCGCCAAACCTGCTGCTGTTCACCGCGCCGGCCAGCGAACCACCGCCGGTGACGCAGCCGCCGGTGACCCAGCCGCCGGTGACCCAGCCGCCTGTGACCCAGCCGCCGGTGACCCAGCCGCCGGCGGCCGGGTTCCACGCGATGGCTCCGGCGAGGTTGTTGGACAGCCGGGTCGGGTCGCCGACCGTCGATGGCCAGTTCGCCGGGATCGGGCCACGCGGCGCCGGCACGGTCCTCGAGCTGCAAGTCGCCGGCCGCGCCGGGATCCCCAATGACGCCGCGACAGCGAGCCTCAACGTCACCGTGACCGAGGCCCAAGCACCCGGCTTCGTCACCGTCTACCCCTGCGGCCAACCCGTGCCGACCGCCAGCAACCTCAACTACCAACCCGGCGACACGATCCCCAACGCCGTCATCACCCAGATCGGCGCCGGCGGCAAGGTCTGCCTGTTCACCTACGGCGCCACCCAACTCATCGCCGACATCAACGGCTACTTCCCGACAACCAGCACCTACCGGGCGATGGCTCCGGCGAGGTTGTTGGACAGCCGGGTCGGGTCGCCGACCGTCGACGGCCAGTTCGCCGGGATCGGGCCACGCGGCGCCGGCACGGTCCTCGAGCTGCAAGTCGCCGGCCGCGCCGGGATCCCCAATGACGCCGCGACAGCGAGCCTCAACGTCACCGTGACCGAGGCCCAAGCACCCGGCTTCGTCACCGTCTACCCCTGCGGCCAACCCGTGCCGACCGCCAGCAACCTCAACTACCAACCCGGCGACACGATCCCCAACGCCGTCATCACCCAGATCGGCGCCGGCGGCAAGGTCTGCCTGTTCACCTACGGCGCCACCCAACTCATCGCCGACATCAACGGCTACTTCCCGACAACCAGCACCTACCGGGCGATGGCTCCGGCGAGGTTGTTGGACAGCCGGGTCGGGTCGCCGACCGTCGACGGCCAGTTCGCCGGGATCGGGCCACGCGGCGCCGGCACGGTCCTCGAGCTGCAAGTCGCCGGCCGCGCCGGGATCCCCAATGACGCCGCGACAGCGAGCCTCAACGTCACCGTGACCGAGGCCCAAGCACCCGGCTTCGTCACCGTCTACCCCTGCGGCCAACCCGTGCCGACCGCCAGCAACCTCAACTACCAACCCGGCGACACGATCCCCAACGCCGTCATCACCCAGATCGGCGCCGGCGGCAAGGTCTGCCTGTTCACCTACGGCGCCACCCAACTCATCGCCGACATCAACGGCTACTTCACCGGCTGAACAGTCGTCGGTGCATCGAGGTCGCGCACCGAACGGCCGCCACCGGCGCAGATCTCGGCCACGCCGCATACAACTGAACGGGTAACCGGCACGGCTCGTTGCGCGCACGGCGTCCTCGACTGACGGGAGCCGCCGAGGCGGGAGCCGGCCCAATGCGTGCTTACCACCGGCGATCTTGTCCGCCGATGCGCATCACAGACCACGCCAGTGGGCGCCCGGCCGTGCGTCCTCACCTCGATGCACCGATCGCGGACGCCCGCCCGAAGCGTCATGTGGATCCGATATCGCCCGCCCGGGAATGTGCGATCAGCGACGGGTTGACATGTCATCGAACAGTCGATTGATGACCTTCGGTCGCCGCGCTCGGCTTGCCGGCGTGAGCAGGCGAGCCATGGGCGATCATCCAGTTGCGGTATCCGCTCATCACGGCGGTTGACGACAGCCGGGCGACGTCGTCGATCGTGGCGGCGACCTTGACGAGACCGCGCGTTGCGAAGACGGTGGCCGAGTTCGGCATCTTGACGCAGGTCCAGGTATCGCCCTCCTGCACGCGTCCCAACGTGGCAGTGAAGGTGATGTCGAGCGGTCCAATCGCAGACGTGGCCATGGCTAGCTCCTCCGCGCTTGTCGACCGGGCACCGGTCGCGCTGCCCGAGTTCGAGACGGTCAGGCATCCCGAGTTTCATCGATCCGCCCGGTCGCATAACCGTCCGAACACGCGCGTCGGAGTCACCAACCAGACGTGTGATCGACCGCCCGGGTTGGGGGCGGTCAGGGCTTGTTCGTCGAGCCGGCGTCGACGGGTAGGGCTACGCCGGTGATCCATCGGGCTTGGTCGGACATCAGCCAGACCACTGCGTTGGAGACGTCTTCCGGTTGGAGCAGCGAGATGGGCAGCATGTTGGCCGCGCTGGCGCGCGCCAATGGATGGTCGAAGAATCTTGCGGCGTCGGGCTGTTGGCCCATGAGCGTCTCGACACCGGTGGGGTTCACGGTGTTGACCCGGATCGAGTGCGCCGCGAGCTCGTTGGCGAGCGCCCGCATCAAACCGACGACCGCGTGCTTCGATGCCACGTAGTGCGACCACGGGGCCTGGCCACGAAGTCCAGCCGCTGAGCTGGTGATCACGATCGACCCGCCGTTGCCGGCCTCGATCATCGTCGGCACGACCGCCTTGCAGGTGTTCCACACGCCGCCAACGTTGATATCCATCACCGCCTGGTACTCGTCATCGTCGATGTCCACGAACCAGTTGGGCCGCCAGATCCCGGCGTTGGCGGCGACGACGTCGAGGTGGCCGAACGTCGCCAAGCCCTCGTCAACGACGGCCTGGAGGGCGACACGGTCGCGAACATCGGCGACCCCGATCACCACGCGGCGACCAGCGGCTTCCACCAGCCGTGCCGTCTCGCGCAGCTCGTCGAAGGTGGCCATCGGCGCGCCCGTCTGGGCGACGGGCGCGCAGATGTCGCACACGATGACGTCAGCGCCCTCGGCAGCCATCCGCACCGCATGGCTACGCCCCTGCCCGTGGCCGGCACCCGTGACCAACCCGACCTTGCCGTCCAGCAATCCCATGGCCACCAGCCTCGCATCGTCGTCGACGACTCTCGCCGCCGAGCCCCAACAACGACGCCCGCGTCGCGGATCGAAGAGCCGATCGGTGCAGCGCGCACCCCGCGCGCCGTCTCCGGTCCTCCAGTGCCTGAGCAAGCACGGATCGGCGTCTCGCCCTCCTACGAGACAGACCACGACGTCCCACGAGTCGCCCCCACCACGCAGGCTGTCGCGATAGCCAAGGATGCCCACCAACGCCCGCCCGGGGCGCACAGAACGACACGCGCCACCTCGAGTCGCCGGGCCCGAGAACCGGCAGCGTGATGCGTGCGCCGCGTACTCTGCCGAAGGCCGAGGCCGATTGGATCCCGGGGCGAACGGCCCTGCCCGAGGACGGACCAGTCTGCTCACCCTCTCAAGGAGGCGTCGCTCGTCCGCCCAGTGTGGTGGCGTCGTCGACCGCCGGCTCGACGACCCGAGCCCCGGCCGACCCCGATGGCCGACCCGGCAACGGGGCCTACTGCTCCGCGAGCGGACACGAACCGGAAGTCACGCGTCCAGCGACCGCCGAGCCGGTCCCACTGTGGTCCCCACTTCTGCCGCGCATCGAGGTGTACCGGGGTGAACACGGGAGCAGTCGGGGCCTCGTCAGGTGGACTGCCGACCAGGCCTCATCGCCCTGGCCAACGCTTGTGAGCAGGAGCGCCCTCGGAAGGATTCGAACCTCCGACACATGGTTCCGGAAACCATTGCTCTATCCCCTGAGCTACGAGGGCGGGATGCGGCCAGAGGATAGCGATGGACCCGCCGACTCGGACAGCCCGTTACCCTCGGTGACATGGTCGACGACGACGCGCACCCGAAGTTCCCGACCGGGCCGGACACCGTCACCGAGGCGGTGGAGTACCTCACCGCGCGCGGCTACGTGGACTCGTTCGCCCTGGCCGCCGAGGGTCTGAGCGGTCCCGGGGAGAACCAGTTGCACGCCCTGGAGACGGCGACCGTCGACTACCGCTTCCGCTTCGAGGGCGAGTCGGATCCCGGTGACGAGGCGATCGTGCTGGGCATCACCTGCGGAGGCCAGCACCGCGGCGTGCTCGTCTCCGGCTTCGGTCCGAGCGCCGATCCGGCGCACGTCGCCGTGCTCCAGGCACTGGTCCGCCAGCCAGGCTGACGGGGCGAACGCATCCGGGCGGCGGGTCGTCAGCCGGTACGATCCCGGCTCACATGGCCGACCCGCTGCACACGATCTCCTCGACGCTGCGCGACGCCTTCGCCCTCGTCACCGGACTGGCCGCGTCGGATGTCGATCCCGTCGTGCGCCCGAGCGACCGTGCCGACGCCCAGAGCAACGGCGCGCTCGCGCTCGCCAAGCGGTTGGGCCGCAACCCGCGCGAGCTCGCCCAGGCGGTCGTCGACACGGGCGCGCTCGCCGAGGTGTGCACCGATGTCGACGTTGCCGGGCCCGGGTTCATCAACCTCACGTTCAGCTCGACGTTCCTGGCGGAGCAGTTGGTCGCCGCAGCGAGCGACGCGCACCTCGGCGTGCGCGTTCCGTCCGGCGGGCGGACGTACGTCGTCGACTACTCGGCGCCGAACGTCGCCAAGGAGATGCACGTCGGGCACCTGCGCTCCACGATCATCGGTGACTCGCTGTGCCGCCTGCTGACGTTCACCGGTCATCGGGTGATCCGCGAGAACCACGTCGGCGACTGGGGACGGCAGTTCGGGATGCTCATCGAGCACCTCCTCGACCTCGGCGAGGCCGGTGGGGCCAACGAGCTGTCGGTCGGCGACCTCAACGACTTCTACCGCGCGGCGACGACCAAGTTCGAGGCCGACGACGACTTCAAGGAGCGCGCCCGCCAGCGCGTCGTCGAGCTGCAGCACGGCGACGCCGAGACGTTGCGCCTGTGGCGCCTCCTCGTCGACGAGAGCGCGCGGCACTTCAACCAGGTGTACCGCCGCCTCGACGTGCTGCTCGGCGACGAGGACCTGATGGGGGAGAGCGCGTACAACGACGAGCTCCCCGGTGTCGTCGAGCGGTTGCGCAAGGCCGGGCTGCTGGAGACGAGCGACGGCGCCGAGGTGGTCTTCCCGCCGGGCTTCACCAACCGCGAGGGTGAGCCGTTGCCGCTGATCGTGCGCAACAGCGTCGGCGGCTTCGGCTACGCGGCCACCGACCTCGCGTGCGTGGTCGACCGCATCGACCGGCTGCACGCCGAGGTGCTGCTGTACGTCGTCGGCGCCCCGCAGAGCCAGCACCTGGAGATGGTCTTCGCCGTCGCCCGCATGGCCGGCTGGCTGCAACCGCCGGCCGAAGCCACCCACGTCGCCTTCGGCAACGTGCTCGGCAACGACCGCAAGATGTTCAAGAGCCGGTCGGGTGAGACGGTCAAGCTGATCGACCTGATCGACGAGGCCGTCGACCGGGCCACCGCGGCGGTCCGGGCGAAGAACCCGGAGATGACCGAGGCCGAGCACGCCGCCGTCGGCGAGGTGGTCGGGCTCGGCGCGCTGAAGTACGCCGACCTGTCCACCGACCGGATCAAGGACTACGTCTTCGACTGGGAGCGGATGCTCGCGTTCGAGGGCAACACCGCGCCCTACCTGCAGTACGCGCACGCTCGGATCTGCAGCATCTTCCGTCGCGCCGGCGTGGATCGCTCGGCCGTCACGCCGACGGCGATCGTGCTCGGCGAGCCACAGGAGCGGGCGCTGGCGCTGCACCTGCTGCAGCTCGACGGCGCCGTCACCGACACCATCGAGCGCTACAGCCCGCACCGGCTGTGCACGTACCTGTTCGAGCTGGCGCAGTCGTTCACCGCGTTCTACGAGGCCTGCCCGGTGGTCAAGGCTGCCGACGAACCGACGCGCCGCAGCCGCCTGGCGTTGTGCGACCTCACCGCGCGGGTGCTCGCCCAAGGCCTCGCCCTGCTGGGGATCGGCGCCCCGGACCGCATGTGAGCGCCGTCCCGCTCGGCCTCCTGCCCGACACCTCGACCATCGCGGGCGACGGATCGCTGACGATCGGCGGGTGCTCGATCGTTGAGCTCGCCGCCACCTACGGCACGCCACTGTTCGTCTACGACGAGGCCCACCTGCGCGCCCGCTGCGCAGAGGCCGTGGGCGCGTTCGGGCTCGGACGGGCGGTGTACGCGACGAAGGCGTTCCTCTGCGCGGCGATGGCCCGACTGGCCCACGAGGAGGGGATGCTGCTGGACGTCGCCAGCGGCGGCGAGCTGTTCGTGGCCCGCCGCGCCGGTGTGCCAGCTGACGCGCTCGTCCTGCACGGCAACAACAAGAGCGTCGACGAGCTGCGCCTGGCGATCGAGGAGGGCGTCCGGCACATCGTCGTCGACAGCTTCGACGAGCTCGACCGCCTCGACGCGCTGCACGCTGCCGGCCTGGCGGCGCCGAGCGTGCTGGCCAGGGTGACGCCCGGGGTGCACGCGCACACCCACGAGTTCATCGCCACCGGCCAGGACGACTCGAAGTTCGGCTTCAACCTGGGTAACGGCGACGCGGCGCAGGCGATCGACCGGATGCGCCGCTCGCCGAGCGTGCAGCTCGCCGGCGTGCACTGCCACATCGGCTCGAACGTGTTCGAGGCGTCGAACTTCGCCAAGGCGGCGGAGGTCATGGCCGAGTTCGCCGTCCCCCTCGATCTGCCGGAGCTGGTGCTCGGTGGCGGGCTCGGCGTCGCCTATGTCGCCGGGGAGGAGGCGCCGACGATCACCCAATGGGCCGGCGTGCTGCTCGACGCCTGCCAGGCGCTCGGCGTGCGCAGCCGGGTGAGCGTGGAACCGGGCCGGTCGATCGTCGCCGGCGCGGCGATCACCGTCTACACGGTGGGCACGGTCAAGGACATCCCCGGCGTGCGCACGTACGTGGCCGTCGACGGCGGCATGAGCGACAACCCCCGCCCGGTCCTCTACGGCAGCGGCTACGAGGCGTTCGCCCCACGCGCCGTCGGCGACCCACGCACGCTGCGGGCCCGGGTGGTGGGCAAGCACTGCGAGAGCGGCGACGTCCTGCTGTTCGACGCCCGTCTCCCCGCGGACCTGGTCGTCGGCGATCTCCTGGCCACCCCGGTCACGGGCGCCTACGGCCATTCGATGGCCAGCAACTACAACAAGCTCACCCGTCCGCCGGTGGTCTTCGTCCGCGACGGCGCGGCCCGCCTCGTCGTGCGCCGGGAGACGTACGAGGACCTGTTGCGCTGCGAGGTCCTGTGACCGGGCGCTTGCGCCGCGCCGTCGGGCGGCTGTTCGGCCGACCGACGAACGCAGGCCCGGCGCCGGCGACGACGCCGAGCGGGCTGGTCATCGAGTACAGCCCCTCGCTCGACGGGGATGCCGACCCGGGTGAGGTGGTCTGGACCTGGGTGCCCTACGAAGACGATCCGGCGCAGGGCAAGGACCGCCCGGTCGTGGTCATCGGCCGGCGTGGGCGCGCTCCTCGTGGCCGTGCCATTGACGTCCAAGGCACACCACAACGAGGCCCAGGTCCCCGTCGGCGCCGGCAGATGGGACCGCGACGGGCGCCCGAGCTACGCCAAGGTCGAGCGGCTGCTGGACATCGACGCTCGATCGGTGCGCCGCGAGGGGGCCATCCTGGACCGGGCGCACTTCGACGCCGTGGTCGCCGGCGCCCGGCGGGTCCACGGCGGCGCCCTGCGCTGACGCTGGAATCCCTGTGCCAGCGACGGGCCTCGACCCGTAACCTCTGCGCCGTGAGTGAGCCTGGAGTGCATCGCACCGTCCGCATCGGCGTCCTCGGCTGCGGCAACGTCGGCGGGGCCTTCGTCGAGCTGGTCGCTCGCCAGCAGGCGGTCATCGCCAAACGCACCGGTGTGCGCCTGGAGATCGGCGCGGTCGCGGTGCGCAACCTCAGCCGGCCCCGCGACGTCGCCCTGCCCGACGGTGTGCTCACCCGCGACACCTATGCCGTGGTCACGCAACCCTGAGATCGACCTCGTGGTCGAGACGATCGGCGGCATCGAGCCGGCGCGCGAGCTGATCACCACCGCGCTCAAGCACGGCAAGCCGGTCGTCACCGCCAACAAGGAGCTGCTGGCCAACGTCGGCACCGAGCTGTACGCGGCGGCCGACGACGCCGGCGTGGACCTGCTGTTCGAGGCCGCCGTCGCCGGCGGCATCCCGATCGTGCGCGCCCTGCGCGAGAGCCTGCGCGGCGAGCCGATCACCCGGGTGATGGGGATCATCAACGGCACCACCAACTTCATCCTCACGAAGATGGCCGAGGAGGGCGCCGACTACAGCGCCGCGCTCGCCGAGGCGCAGGCGCTGGGCTTCGCCGAGCGCGACCCGACGGCCGACGTCGAGGGCTACGACGCCGGCGCCAAGGCGGCGATCATGGCCACCATCGCGTTCGGCGCCAAGGTCGTCGCCGGCGACGTGTACCACGAGGGCATCAGCCGGATCACGACCCACGACATGGCCATGGCCAAGCGCCTCGGCTACGTCGTCAAGCTGCTCGGCATCGCCGAGATCGACGAGCCGACCGGCGAGGTCGCCGTGCGCGTCCACCCGGCGATGGTGCCGCTGCACCACCCGCTGGCCAGCGTGCGCGACAGCTACAACGCGGTGTTCGTCGAGGGCGCGGCGGTCGGCTCGCTGATGTTCTACGGCCGCGGCGCGGGCGGCAGCCCCACGGCCAGCGCGGTGCTCGGCGACGTGGTCGACGCCGCCACCAACCTGCTCAAGCACACCCACGGCTCGCTCGGCTCGTTCAGCCGGGCGCGCATCCGCCCGATCGACGAGACCTCGGCCGAGTACCTGCTCAACCTCGAGGTCGACGACCGGCCCGGCGTGCTCCACGCCGTCACCGGCGTGTTCGCCCGCAACGACGTCAGCATCCGTGCCGCCGAGCAGGAGGGCAACGGGCCCGAGGCCCGGCTGGTGTTCATCACCCACGAGGCGCGCGAGTCGGCCGTGCAGGCCACGGTGCGCGAGCTGCGCGACCTCGACTCGGTGCGCCAGGTCGGCAGCCTGCTGCGCGTCATCGGCAGCTGACGCCGTGCGCTACGTCTCCACCCGGGGCGACGCGCCGACGCTCGGCTTCGCCGACGTCCTGCTCGCCGGGCTGGCGGTCGACGGCGGCCTGTACGTGCCCGAGACGTGGCCGACGCTGCCGCCGGCGATCGAGGGGGCGACGTACGCCGAGCGCGCCGCGCAGGTGATGGCCCCGTTCGTCGACGGCGACTGCGGCCTCGACGACGAGGCGCTCCTGCGCCTGTGCCGCGAGGCCTACGCCACGTTCCGCCACCCGGCGGTCGTCCCGCTCGTGCAGCTCGGCGACCGGCACTTCGTGCAGGAGCTGTTCCACGGGCCGACGCTGGCGTTCAAGGACGTCGCCCTGCAGCTCGTCGGGCGGCTGTTCGACCACGTGCTCGGCCGACGCGGCGAGCGGGTGACCATCGTCGGGGCCACGAGCGGCGACACCGGCTCGGCGGCGATCGACGGGGTCAAGGGCTGCACCAACGTCGACATCGTCATCCTCTTCCCCGACGGCCGGGTCAGCGAGGTGCAGCGCCGGCAGATGACCACGGTCGACGCGCCGAACGTGCGCCTCGTGGCCGTCGAGGGCACGTTCGACGACTGCCAGGACCTGGTGAAGGCGATGTTCACCGACGTCGCCTTCCGCGAGCGGATGCGGCTCGGCGCGGTGAACTCGATCAACTGGGCGCGGGTGATGGCCCAGGTCGTCTACTACGTCGTCGCCGCCGACGTGCTCCGCGGGCCGCTGACGTTCAGCGTGCCCACCGGCAACTTCGGCAACGTGCTCTCCGGCTGGATCGCGCAGCAGATGGGTGCGCCGATCGACGGCTTCCTCGTCGGGTCGAACGTCAACGACATCCTCACCCGCTTCTTCGTCGACGACGACATGTCCACGGCGCCGGTCGTGCCCTCGCTCAGCCCGTCGATGGACATCCAGGTGTCGTCGAACTTCGAGCGGCTGCTGTTCGAGATGAACGGGCGCGACGGCGGGATGACCGCCGAGCAGCTGCAGCGCTTCCGGGCGGCGGGCCGCCTGCAGGTCGAGGCCGACCAGCGCGCCGAGTTCATCGACGGGGTGTTCCGCGCCGCGAGCGTGGACGACGAGGCGACGCTCGACGTGATCCGCTCGACGTACGCGTCGACCGGCATGGTGCTCGACCCGCACTCCGCCGTCGCCGTCGGCGGTCGCCGAGCGGCTCGGCGCGCCCGGCCCGATCGTCTCGCTGGCCACCGCCCACCCGGCCAAGTTCCCCGACGCCGTCGAGCGGGCCATCGGCGTGCGGCCCGCCCTGCCGCGCACACCTCGCCGACCTGTTCGACCGCCCGGAGCGCTTCACCGTGCTGCCCAACGACCTGGCGGCCGTCGAGCGCTTCGTCGAGCGGCGCCTGAACGACCCGCCGCTCAGGACAGGGTGTCGAAGAAGTCGCGCAGAGCCGCCGCGCCACGCGCGGGGTCCTGCAGCATCCACCAGTGCCCGAGGCCCTCGAGCACGGCGACCTCGTGCGCCGAAGCGCTCCGCCGATCGCCGGGCGAGCACGTCGCCGCCGCGTGTACCCGTCGTCGGTGGCGATGATCACCAGGCCCGGTCGCCGCTCGGCGGCCTCCAGCTGGCGGCCCCACTCCGTCATCTTGGGCTGGGCGGCCGACCGGTAGAGCGCGAGGATGCAGCGGCCCATCGCGCCGTCGGCCGCGGCCCGGGCGCACGATGTTGCCGCGGCCTCGGTCATCCCGACGGCGACGAACCCGGCGATGCGGTCCGCCTCGGGCATCGACGCCATCGCCTCGACGAGGGCCTCGCCATCGCCCGGTGTCTGCCACACCTGGGCCAGGTCGTGCCACACGTACTCCGGGTCGGCCGCACCGGCGATGTCGGTGCACCACGAACGGATCAGCTCGGGGTGCATCGCCGCCAGCCGTTGCACGTGACCGCCGCCCCAGTCGTGTCCGACGAGGTCGATCGGGCCGTCGATGCCGGCGAGCCCGGCGGCCAACCAATCGACGTACTCGTCGCTCGTCGCCCCGAAGCCCTCGGGCACAGGTGCGCCGAAGCCGGGCGGGGAGACGGCGACGACGTCGTCACGACCGAGGGCGGCGCGAAGCGGATCCCAGATCGCCGCGGTCTCCGGGTTGCCATGGACGAGCACGACGGTCATGGCGGCGATCATCCCGCACCGCTTTGCCGTCGGTGAAGTCCGACAGTCCTGGTGCCCGAGCATGCGTTGCGTCCGCAGACCCGGCTGGTACAGTTCGATTGGTTCGATTTCCTCGAACTTCCGCTGCAACCGGCTCCACGACATGTGGCCCGAGGTGCGGCGTGACGGAATCCCAGGCGGTGGGGCCGCCATCAGCGACGGACACTGTGTCCCGGCCCGATCTGATCCCCGCTCGACCCACACTCCTGAAAGCAGGTGGCCGGTGGCCGCGGAAGCTCTCGAACAGTCCATGCTCGAGTCGAAGGACAAGGAACAACTCGTCGCCATCGCCCAGGCGCTGGGCATCAAGACCACCGCTCGTGCGGCGAAGGCGACGCTGATCGACAAGATCCTGGAGACCACTCGTCCCGCGGCGCGCCGCCGCGCCGGTGAGCAACGGCCACGTCCGACGCGACCCCCGACGAGCCGACCCTGTGACGTCGAGCCGATCGACGCAGCCGTCGAGCAGACCTCGAGCGAGGCTGACGACGATGACGCCTCGACGAAGCCGGCACGCAACGGCCGGATGCAACGGACGCAGCGCGGCGCGGACCAGCAGACGCCGTCGTCGAAGCAACGGACGCCGCGTCGACCGCCGCAGTCGCCGAGCGTCGAGGCGCCGCCCGCGCAGGAGCAGCTCGTCGGCCCCGACGGCGAGCCGCTGGCCGACTGGGAGATCGACCTGATCCGTTCCGGACAGGTCGAGCCCGAGGCGCTCACCACGGCGCCGGCGACGGCCCGCTGCCACACCGACGGCCGACGCCGACGACAGCGATGCCGACGACGGCGACGGCGACGGCGGCGACGACGGCCGTCCGGGCGAGAGCCGCAACGCCCGCCGGCGCCGGCGGCGGCGCAACAAGGGCGGCGCCGACAGCACCCCGACCAGAGCGACAACCGCTTCGAGCAGCGCGACCGCCCGCCAGCAGCGCCAGGCCGACGCCGGCGTCAGTCGCCGACATCGAGCCGGCACTGAGCACCGAGCCGGTGAGCGTCGTCCGGCTACCTCGACCTGCGCGACGAGGGCTACGGCTTCCTGCGGGTCAACGGCTACCTCTCGAGCCGCGACGACGCCTACATCCCGGTGAAGCTCACCCGCCAGTACGGGCTGCGCAAGGGCGACTACGTCACCGGCCTCAGCCGTCCGGCCGGGCGCAACGAGAAGAACCCGGCGATGCTCGAGATCCACACCGTCAACGGCGGCGATCCGGAGCAGGCCAAGAACCGCCGGCGCTTCGAGGACCTCACCGCGCTGTTCCCCGACGAGAAGCTCAAGCTGGAGAACGGCGTCCGATCCGACCAACATGACGGCGCGGATCATCGACCTCGTCTCGCCGATCGGCAAGGGCCAGCGCGGCATCATCGTCTCGCCGCCCAAGGCCGGCAAGACGACGATCATGAAGACGATCGCCACGTCCATCGAGGCCAACAACCCCGAGGTCAAGCTGATCGTCCTGCTCATCGACGAGCGGCCCGAAGAGGTCACCGACATGCGCCGCACGGTGAAGGGCGAGGTCATCTCCAGCACGTTCGACCGCCCGAGCGACGAGCACACCCACATCGCCGAGCTGGCCATCGAGAAGGCCAAGCGGATGGTCGAGACCGGCGAGGACGTCGTCATCATCCTCGACGGCATCACCCGCCTCAGCCGGGCCTACAACCTGGCCGCGCCGGCCAGCGGCCGCATCCTGTCCGGCGGCATCGACGCCGGCGCGCTGTACCCGCCGAAGAAGTTCTTCGGCGCGGCGCGCAACGTCGAGGAGGGCGGCTCGCTGACCATCCTCGCCACCGCGCTGGTGGAGACCAACAGCCGCATGGACGACGCGATCTTCGAGGAGTTCAAGGGCACCGGCAACATGGAGCTGCGCCTCGACCGGCGCCTCGCCGAGCGGCGGATCTACCCGGCGATCGACGTCGACGCCTCGAGCACCCGCCACGAGGAGCTGCTGTTCGACCGCAAGCAGCTGCAGATGGTGTGGAAGCTGCGCCGCGTGCTCAGCGGCCTGGCCGCCGACGGCAACGCCGCCCCCGGCCTGGAGCTGCTGATCGACCGGCTGAAGACGTTCCGCACCAACGACGAGTTCCTCAACGAGATCGCCAAGCAGCCGTCCATGTGACGTGCCGGTACACTTGCCGGTCGATCTTTCTGGAGAACCCGATGCAGACCGAAATCCACCCCAACTACGTCGAGACGACGGTGCACTGCACGTGCGGCAACACGTTCACCACGCGCTCGACGCGCGGCGGCGAGCTGCGCCTCGAGCTGTGCAACGAGTGCCACCCGTTCTTCACCGGCAAGCAGAAGCTGGTGGACACCGGTGGCCGCGTCGAGCGCTTCAACAAGCGCTACGGCGAGCGCAAGACCAAGTAAGCACGCCGCGTTCACCACGCAGCGTCAGTCACATCGCCCGGCCCAGTGGCCGGGCGATGTGCGTTTTCGTGTGGCCGCGTGGGCTGACGCCGGCGTTGTCGACGTCTTTGTCGAGGTCGTCGGCTCCTGGACCACCTGAGCGAGGGGTGGCCCGGGCTCGGCCGGCTGGGACTCGGGTGGGCGGCTGGGACTCGGGTGGGCGAGGGCGGTACCGTCGCTCGGCGATGGCAGATCGATCGCGCCGGCTGCAGTTGCTGGCGATGAAGCTCCCGACGCTGGCCCGCGACCACGGGGCCACGGATGTGCGCGCCGTGCCGGGGGAGTTCGGCGTCGGCGCGGCGCTGCTCGCCGGGACGCAGGCGTGGGTGCTGGTGGACGACGAGCCGGCGCGCGGCTTGGGCCCGGCGATCGCCTGGACGATCCGCCATCGGGCCACCGAGCTGCAGCTCGTCGCCGAGCGAGCCACCGGCGTGCTGGCCCGGCGGGCCGCGGCATTCCGGCCTGCCGATCGAGGTGTGGCACGCCGACGAGCGCATGTTGCTGCCGGCGATCGCCGAGCCGCTCCCGACGCCACCGGCGGTGCCCGCCGGGCAGGAGGCCTTCCGCGACCTGATCGTGTCGGCCGGGGCGACGCCGGTGGTCGAGCACGGCGTGCTCATCGGCGAGGTCGGCGGTCTCGAGGTGTGTCGTGCCGTCACCGATCCGGCCACCGGCGCGCACCGCCTCGAGGTGGGCATCGGCGCCCACGACCGCGAGGCGTTCCAGCTGCTCCACGGCGATCGGCCGACGGCCGTGGCGCTCACCGAGTTCGTCGCCTCGGTCCGCCCGCACCGTGAGCCCGGCGCACCTGGCCATCCGCTCAACCGCCTGGCCCGCAGCCGCGCGCTGCGCGCCCGGCTGATCGAGCGCCCGGCGCTCGTCGGCGCCACCTCCGTGGTCGCCGTCGATCCGCCGGTGGCCCGCCTCAACGTCAAGGACGAGGTGCCCTGCGTCGCCGTGGCCACGATCGACGGCGTCGCGACCACGGTCGTGTGCAGCGCCGGCGTCGACCTCGACGCCGTGCCGTACGCCACCGACGCCCGGCAGACCACGAGCGCTCCGGCGTGCATCGTCGCCGTCAACGCCGGCTCCGACCTGCCGATCCAGCACGACCTCGCCGCCCTGGTCACGCAGCCGCTGCGCCTGGTGGCCGTCGAGCCGTAGCCTGATCCGCCGGTGTTCGAACGGCTGGAAACCCTGGAGGACGAGTTCGTCGCGTTGGAGGCCAGCCTCTCCGACCCCGCGATCGTCAGCGACCAGCAGCAGCTGCGCGACGTGTCGCGCCGCTACAAGGACCTCACGCCGGTGATCGAGGCCATCCGCCAGCGCCAGCGGTTGCTCGACGATGCCGCCGAGGCACGCGAGCTCGTCGACGCCGCGTCGGGTGACGAGCGGGACGTGTGGCGCACCGAGCTGGCCTCGATCGAAGAACGTCTGTCCACCGCCGAGGCCGGGCTGCGCCTGCTCCTGCTGCCACGCGACCCCAACGACGGCCGGGCCGTGATCATGGAGATCCGCGGCGCCGAGGGCGGCGAGGAGGCCAACCTGTTCGCCGGCGACCTGTACGAGATGTACCGGGCGTACGCCGCCAACAAGGGCTGGTCGATCGAGGTGCTGGCCCACGACGCCAGCGACCTCGGCGGGATCAACGAGCTGACGATGATCGTCCGCGGCGACACCGCGTGGGGTCGCCTGAAGTTCGAGGGCGGTCCCGCACCGGGTGCAGCGCGTGCCGGTGACCGAGAGCCAGGGACGCATCCACACCTCCTCGGCGACGGTGCTGATCCTGCCCGAGGCCGAGGAGGTCGACGTCGACATCGACGAGCGCGACCTGGACATCGACGTCTACCGGGCGAGCGGTCCGGGCGGCCAGGGCGTGAACACCACCGACTCGGCAGTGCGCATCACCCACCGCCCGACGGGCGTCGTGGTCGCCATGCAGGACGAGCGCAGCCAGTTGCAGAACAAGGCGAGGGCGATGATCGTGCTGCGTGCCCGGCTGCTCAAGCTCGCCCAGGACGAGCACGACGCGGCCATGTCGGTCGAGCGCCGGTCCCAGGTCGGCGGCGGTGGGCGCGGCGAGAAGATCCGCACGTACAACTACAAGGAGAACCGGCTCACCGACCACCGCATCGGGTTCACCATCTACCGGCTGCAGGAGGTGCTCGCCGGCGACCTCGATGCCGTCGTCGACGCGCTCGTGGCCGACGAGCGCACCAGACAGCTGGCCGGCGAGGCGTGAGCGACGGCACCGTCACGCTGGCGGGAGCTGTGGAACGAGACCGCGGCGAGGGTCGACAGTCGCCCGCAGGCGCGTTGGCTGTGCGAGACCGCGAGCGGCCTCGACGCCGACGAGCTGCTGCTCGCGCTCGACGACCCGGCGACCGTGCGGGCCGTCGCCCACCTCGACGCGATGCTCGCCCGGCTGGCAACGCGGCGAGCCGCTGCAGTACGTGCTCGGTCGTTGGGCCTTCCGCCACCTCGACCTGATGATCGACCGTCGCGTGCTGATCCCCCGCCCGGAGACCGAGGAGGTCGCCGGCACGGCCATCGATCGTGCGCTGGAGCGTGCCGCGTCGACCGGCAGGCCCGTGCGCTGCGCCGACCTCGGCACCGGCAGCGGGGCGATCGGCCTCGCGCTGGCCAGCGAGCTGGCCACGCACCGGCCCCCCGTCGATGCCCAGGTGTGGCTGACCGACGTGTCCGACGACGCGCTGGACGTCGCCCGGGCCAACCTCGCCGGCGTCGGTCGTGGCGCGCCGACCGTGCGCTTCGCCGCCGGCTCGTGGTTCGCCGCGCTGCCGACGAGCTGCGCGGGACGTTGGACGTGGTCGTGTCCAACCCGCCGTACATCGCCGACGACGACCCGCGGGTCGAGCCGCTGGTGCGCCTGCTGGGAGCCGCCGGCGGCGCTGTTCGCCGGGTCGCAGGGACTCGACGCCTACGAGCACGATCGCCGCGGCGGCGCCGTCCTGGCTGGCCCCCGGAGGTTGGCTCGTGCTGGAGATCGGCGCCGGCCAGGGCGCAGCTGTCACCCGGCTGTTGGCGTCAGCCGGTCTGGTCGACGTGGACGTGCGCCCCGACGCCGCCGCCCACGACCGGATCGTCGTGGCCCGCCGTCACGGCTGAGCCCGAGGGCGAGGTCGGGTGACGTCAGCCGAACCGGGCGGCCAGCTGGCCGAGGAGTGACTCCTCGGCGTCGTCGAGCTCGTGGTCGGCGTCGGCCACCTCGCGCGCGGCCGAGAACAGCGACTGGCGCAGCACCGTGCTGGCGACGCGTGCAGTCGATGTCGTCGAGCAGCGCGTCGACCTCGTCGGCGACGACCGCGGCGCGCACCTTGGCCATCGCCTGACCGACGTACTGGTCGAAGGAGAACGTCGCCGACTCCCAGCCGCTCTCCTGGCTGATCTCGCGGATCGCGTCGATCTCGTCGGAGCTGATGTGGTGGTCGGCGACCATCACGAGCAGCAGGAGCTCGACCACGGCCTGGTGCTCGAGGTCCGCGGTGGCGTGCACCGACACGTGGCTGTAGAGCTCGCGCAGGCGCTGGTTCACCCGGCGGACGTTACTCCGAGCGCCGCGCCGCGGCCGGATGACGCCGTGCCGCTGCGCCGGCCCGACCAGGTGTCGGCAACGTGGCGACCCTGCCGCCAATCGGCCGAGCGCAGCAGGCGGCCCTGGTGCTCGGCGGTGCGCTGCCAGCTGGATTCGAACGTCTCGAACATGTGCATCGTCGATCTCCTTGTTCGGTGCTGAGACGAACATATGACCGGTTGTGGACAGTTCAGGTCCGCAAGTGCGAGGATCTCGTCGTGGACACGCCGGCCCGGCTCCTGCGACTGCTGGCCCTGCTGACCACCCGCGGTTCCTGGCAGGCGGGCGAGCTGGCCGAGCGGCTGGAGGTCACCGAGCGAACGGTGCGACGCGACATCACCCGGCTGCGCGACCTCGGCTACCCCGTCGAGGCCGTCACCGGTCCGTACGGCGGCTACTCGCTCGGCGCCGGCGGTCGTCTGCCGCCGCTGCTGCTCGACGACGAGGAGGCCGTCGCCGTCGCCGTCGCGCTGCACGCCATGGCCCAGGCGTCGGCCGACGGTGTCGTCGACCACGCGCTCGGTGCGCTCACCAAGCTGTCGCAGGTGATGCCGGCGACGCTGCGCGAGCGGGTCGGTGCGCTCACGGAGGTGACCGTCGGCATGCGCCGGCGCGATCGCCGCGGCGACGAGCAGCCGGGCGTGGAGGTGCTGATGGAGCTGGCGATGGCCTGCCGGCGCAGCGAGCGGGTGCGGTTCGACTACGCCACCAACGACGGCGTCGAATCGTCGCGCCACGCCGAACCGTTCCGCATCGTCGTGCTCGGCCAGCGCTTCTACCTCGTGGCCAACGACCTCGACCGCGACGACTGGAGGACCTACCGCGTCGATCGCATCAGCCGCGTCCGCCCGACCGGGGCGCGCTTCGTGATCGACGATCCGCCCGACGCCGCGGCCCTCGTGGCCGAGGGCGTGGCCGTGCGGGCCTACGAGCAGACGTGGACGGTGCGCTTCCACGCCCCGGTCGAGGTCATGCGCGACCAGATCTCCGCCGTGGTCGGGCTGTGCCGAGAGGATCCCGAGCACCCCGGCGCCACGTTGGTCGAGATGGGTGGCGACGTCGACTGGGTGGCCCGCTACGTCGTCGGTTCGCCCGTCCCGTACGAGCCGGTCGACGCGCCCGAGCTGTGCGCCGAGCTGCTGGCGATCGGCGAGCGGCTGGTGGCCGGCTACGGCTCGGTGGTGGAGGGCTGAGTGGAGGTGATGCCCAGGGAGCGGCGGAGGAACTCCAGCTGGTGGAGCAGGAGGTGCTCGGCGACCACCTCCTGCGGCGTCATGTGGGTGACGCCGACGAGCGGGAGCACCTCGTGCGGTTTGCCGGCGGCGAGCAGCGCCGACGACAGCTGCAGGGTGTGGGCGGCCACCACGTTGTCGTCGGCCAGCCCGTGCACCAGCAGCAGGGGCCGGGTGAGGTCGCCGGCGAGCGGGAGCAACGAGCTCGCCGCGTAGGCGTGGTCGTCGACGCTCGGATCGCCGAGGTAGCGCTCCGTGTAGAACGTGTCGTACAGCCGCCACTCCGACACCGGCGCGCCCGCCACGGCCGCGTGGAACACGTCCGGGCGGCGCAGCACGGCGAGCGCGGCGAGGTAGCCGCCGAAGCTCCACCCGCGGATGGCCACGCGGGACATGTCGAGCGGGTGCTCGGCGGCGACGGCCTGGAGCGCGTCGACCTGGTCGTCGAGGACGGCCGTCGCCAGGTCGAGGTGCACGGCCCGCTCCCACTCGGGCCCGCGGCCGGGGGTGCCCCGGCCGTCGATGACGACGACGGCGAAGCCCTGGTCGGCGAACCACTGCGACGTCAGGTAGGCGTTGTGCGCGGCGACGACGCGCTGGGCGTGCGGGCCGCCGTACGGGTCGAGGAGCACCGGCAGCGGCGAGCCGTCGTGGTCGTGCGGGAGCAGCACGGCGGTGGCCAGGTCGCGGCCGGTGACGCGGTGCAGCGTGACGTTCGGCGTGACGAGCGGGCGTTCGACGAACGATGTCAACGTCGGACCGTCGATCACCGCGCTGCGGCCGCCGGGCTCGGCCAAGGTCGTCGTGCGCACGACGGTGGTGGCGCCTCCGACGCTGGCACCGTGGACGCCGCCTCCGTCGGTGAGGCGGGCGAGCCCGTCGGCGGTCCAGCGCCACACGTCGACCACCGTCGCCTCGTCGATCGGGTTGGCGGTGAACGTCACCGTGGCGCCGCCGGCGTCGACCACGGCGCGCACCTGCAGCTCGTCGGGCGTCACGGGCACGCCGTCGATCAGCAGCCGCCGGGCACCGTCCCGATCGGCG
This sequence comes from uncultured Acidimicrobiales bacterium, assembly GCA_963794805.1. Classification (GTDB taxonomy): domain Bacteria; phylum Actinomycetota; class Acidimicrobiia; order Acidimicrobiales; family Ilumatobacteraceae; genus JAODBQ01. The sequence continues at coordinate 154,527 of CAWCFL010000016.1, read as the reverse complement.
GCCATCACCAGCCGGCCGTCGTCGAGCACGCCGGGCGTGCCCGGCACGAGCTCCACCCACGCCGTGTCCGCGTCGGCGAAGACGACCGAGGTCGTGCCCACTGCCGGGTCGGCCTCCAGGACCTGCAGCGTGCGCTGATCGCGCGACATCACGGCGAGCAGCAACCGCGTCGCGCTCGCCCAGTGGACCGTGGCGAGGTACGGGAACTGCTCGTGGTCCCAGCTCACCTCGGTGCTCGATCCGTCGAGCACCAGGACGTGCAGGGTGACCCGTGCGTTGGAGGTGCCGGCGGCGGGATAGCGCACCGCGGTGGGAGCGACCTCCGGGTTCGCCGGATCGGCGATGTACCACGTGGTGATCGGCGAGACGTCCACCCGACAGGCGGCGATCGCCGAGCCGTCCGGGCTCCACCAGTAGCCGCGGAAGCGGCCCATCTCCTCGGCGGCGACGAACTCGGCGCTGCCCCAACTGATCTCCTCCGCTTCCTCGCCGGCGAGCTCCCAACTGGTGCCGTCCAGTTCGGCGATGCGCAGGGCTCGGCCGCTGACGTACGCGGCGCGGGCGGCCGGCGGATCGGGACGCGGGTCGAACACGGGCCCGTCCACGGGCAGCTCGCGTGCCGTCGCGCTGATGAGGCCGGCGGCGAACATCCTGCCGGCGAGGGCGAATGCGGCGACCGTGCAGGCCGCATCGGTGGCGAACGCGGTGACGCCGCCGGCGCCCTCGCGCATCCGCTCGCGCCGCGCCCGCTCCTCCGGTGGGAGGGCATCGTCGTCGACCGTCCCGAGGAGCACGAGTGGATCGGCGACGAGCCGTTCGTCGCCGGTGGCCACGTCGAGCACCCACAGGCAGTTGACCGAGTCGTCGCCCGCCCGACTGCGGGCATAGACGACGCGCTCACCGTCGGGCGAGACCACGACGTTGCGTGGCTCACCGAGCGTGAGTCGCTGCGTGCGGGCGTACTGCCGCGGGAAGGTGTCGGCCGCCTGGTCCGTCATGCGCCGCACCGTACCGGCCTGCCGGGGCGGCATGGTCGGAGCCGTAGAGTCGGGCGGTCGGAGCTCAGCGACTGACGCGGATGTGGAGAGGATGATGTCGATGCCAGGCCTTGCCGCCGTCTTCGTGGGGTCCGGCCGCCCGCTCGTCGAGTGCGCGGACACCTGGGTGGCCAGCGGGCAGCGCGTCGCCGGTGTGATCTCGGACCATCCCGACGTGGCTGCGTGGTGCGAGCGGCACGGTGTCGTGCGCCTCGACCCCGACGGCGACCAACTGCGCTTCCTGCAGCGTGAGCCGTTCGACTACCTGTTCAGCATCATCAACCACCGCCTGATGGCGGCCGAGCTGCTCGACGTGGCCGAACGGGCGAGCATCAACTACCACGACTCGCTGCTGCCGGCCTATGCCGGGTTCAACGCCACGTCGTGGTCGATCCTCGACGGCAACGACCAGCACGGCATCACCTGGCACCGGATGACGGCTGACGCCGACAGCGGTGGCGCCTACGTGCAGCAACCGATCGAGGTCGACCCCGACGACACCGCCTTCACGTTGGAGGCCAAGTGCTCGCAGGAGGCCGTGCGCTCGTTCGCCGTCCTCGCCGCCGACCTCGTCGCCGGGACCGCGGTCGAGCGCCCGCAGGTCGGCGTCCGCTCGTTCCACCTCATGTCCGACCGGCCCGAGGCGAGCAACGTCGTCGACGTGCGCGCCACCGTCGCCGCACTCGATCGCACGATGCGCGGCGTCCACGTTCGGGCCGGACGACAACCCGTTCGGTCTGCCCAAGCTGTGGGACGGCCGCGGTCCGCTGTGGATCGGCACGGCGCAGGTCACGCACGGCTCGTCGGCGGTCGGTGGCACGGTCGTCGACGTCGACGGTGACGGCCTCACCGTCGCGGTCGGCGGCCGGGAGGTGCGCTTCGGCGGCTTGGCCGACGCCGCGGGTCACCCGCTGTCCGACGTCGAGCTGCGTGCCAGGGGCATCACGCCCGGCGTGGTGCTGCCGCCGATGCCGGCGCCGCTGGCGACGTCGGTCACGGCGCTCGACGTCGCCGTGCGGCGGGGGGAGCGGTGGTGGGTGCGACGGTTGGAGGAGCGCCGGCCCACCGTCGTGGGCGGGCTCGCCGGCAGTCCGGAACCGTCCCTGGTGGCCGAGCGGACGGTCGTCCTGCCCGAGGCGCTCGCCGCCCGGCTAGCCGTGCTGGACGACGACGAGCGGCTGGCGACGTGGTTCGCCGCGCTCGGGCTGTGGGCCTCGACGGTCGACGACGGCGAGCACGTCGACCTCGACGTCGACCTCGGATCCGTCGACGACGACCTGGCCGACTTCTTCGCCCAGCGGGTGCCGTTGCGCCTGGAGGTCGGCGCGGTGACACGGCGCGCCGACCTGGTGGCTGCGGCGCTCGACGAGCTCGTCGTGCTGCGTCGCCGGCAGACGTACGCCCGCGACGTCGGCATCCGCTGGCGGTCGCTGCGCGAGCGTTCCAACCGGCGCGCCGGCGAAGCCGCTTCGGTCGCCGTGGTCGTCGGGCGCGCCTGGGTCGCGCTGGACGGGTCGCCGGTCGTCCTCGCGCTCGGCGCCGGTGGGGCGGCCCGCGTGGTGCACGACCGTGCGGTCGCGTCATCGGTCGTCGACGAGCTGGTCGAGCGGTGGTCCGTGGCCCTCGCCGCGATCGTCGACGAGCCGGACGCGTCGATCGAGGGCGTCTCCTTGCTCTCGGCCGCCGAGCGCAGCCTGCTCGATGCGCTGAACGCCACCGCGACGCCGTATCGCGACGACAGCTGCGTCCACCAGTTGTTCGAGGAACAGGTCCGCCGGACCCCCGACGACGTCGCCCTCGTCGCCGGCGACACGTCGCTGACGTTCGCCGTGCTCGACGGCCGGGCCAACGCCGTCGCCCGCCGTCTCGTCGCCGAGGGCGTCGGGCCCGACGTGCTCGTCGGCATCTGCGTGGAGCGCTCCGCCGAGATGGTGGTCGGACTGCTGGGGATCCTCAAGGCCGGTGGCGCGTACGTGCCGCTCGATCCGGTGTACCCGCGCGACCGCCTCGCGGTGATGCTCGACGACTCCGCCGCGCCCGTGCTGCTCACCCGGCGTGCGCTGGTCGAGCGGCTGCCGGTGGGGGAGCGCACGGTGCTGTTCGTCGACGACCTCGCCGACGAGGAAGCCGACGTGCTCGATCCCACCCCGCCGGTCGGGCCGGCGAACCTGGCGTACACGATCTTCACCTCCGGCTCCACCGGGCGGCCCAAGGGCGTCATGGTCCAGCACGGCAACGTGGCCAACTTCCTCACCGGGATGGACGCGGTGGTCGGCACCGACGCGTGGCGTGCTGCTCGCGGTCACCAGCATCTCCTTCGACATCTCCGTGCTCGAGCTGTTCTGGGCCCTCTCGCGGGATGAAGGTGGTCGTCCAGGGTGAGAGCGACCGCGCCTCGCTCGGCCAGGCGACGGGCGCCTCGAACGCGGTCCGGCGGGTCGGCTTCGGACTCTTCTACTTCGCGGCGAACGCCGCCGATGCGGCGAGCGCGTACCGCGGTCCTGCTCGACGGGGCGCGCTACGCCGACGCCCACGGGTTCGACGCGGTCTGGACTCCGGAGCGCCACTTCCATGCGTTCGGCGGCCTGTACCCCAACCCGGCGGTGACGAGCGCGGCCATCGCGACCATCACCGAGCGGGTGCAGATCCGCGCCGGCAGCGTCGTGTTGCCGCTGCACGACCCGATCCGCGTCGCCGAGGACTGGGCCGTCGTCGACAACCTCTCCGGCGGGCGCGTCGGGCTGTCGTTCGCCTCCGGTTGGCATGCCAACGACTTCGTGTTCAAGCCGGACGACTTCGCCGACCGTCGCGCCGTGATGGCCCGGCACATCGACACCGTGCGCCGGCTGTGGCGTGGCGAGACCGTGCCGCGCGGTGAACGGCGACGGCGTCGAGGTGGACGTCGCCACGCTCCCGCGGCCGATCCAGCCCGAGCCGCCGATGTGGATCGCCTCGGCCGGCACCGCCGACACGTTCCGCGTCGCCGGCACGCTCGGGGCCAACGTGCTCACCAACATGCTCGGCCAGACCGTCGACGAGCTGCGCGACAAGGTCGCCGCCTACCGGGAGGCGCGGGTCGCCGCCGGCCACGACGGCGACGGGATCGTCTCGGTGATGCTGCACACGTTCATCGGTCAGGACACCGAGGAGGTCCGGCGGATCGTCAAGGTGCCGTTCTGCAACTACCTGGCGACGTCGTTCGATCTCGTCAAGGCCGCGCCGTGGTCGTTCCCCGCGTTCCGCCAACCGTCGCGCGCCGCGGCGTCGGACCCGTCGCTCGATCCGGACAGCTTCACGCCCGACGACGTGGCCGCGTTGATGGACTTCGCCTTCGACCGCTACTTCGACACCGCCGGCCTGTTCGGCACGCCGCAGAAGGCGATGGCGCTGGTCGACCAGCTCCGCGGCATCGGCGTCGACGAGCTCGCCTGCCTCGTCGACTTCGGCGTCGACGCCGACACCGTGCTCGCCCACCTCGACGACCTCGCCGAGCTCATGCGCCTCGCCCAGCGTGACGGCGCCGGCCGGGCGGAGCCGGCCGGCGGCGGCGCCCGAGGAGGACGCCGGCGGGATCGTCGACCAGATGCTCCGCCACGGGGTCACCCACCTGCAGTGCACGCCGTCGATGGCCCGGATGTTGCTCGCCGACCCGCGCGCCGCGGAGGCGTTCGGCGGCCTCGACCGCCTGCTCGTCGGCGGCGAGGCACTCCCTGCGGATCTGGCCGACGTCGGTCGCCCCCCTCGTCGGCGGGCGGATGATCAACATGTACGGGCCGACGGAGACCACGGTCTGGTCGACCACGGCCGACGTCGTGGCCGGGGCAGCCGCTGACCATCGGCCGGCCGATCGCCAACACCGTCGTCCGCGTGCTCGACTCGCGCCGCCGCCTCGTGCCGGTCGGCACGCCCGGCGAGCTGCTCATCGGCGGCGCGGGCGTGGTGCGCGGCTACCTCGGCCGCCCCGACCTCACCGCCGAGCGGTTCGTGCGCCGACCCCTTCGACGAGGGTCGGCGCCTGTACCGCACGGGCGACCTGGTGCGCGTCGCGCGCCGACGGCGTGCTCGAGTTCCTCGGGCGCATCGACCACCAGGTCAAGGTCAACGGCTACCGCATCGAGCTCGGCGAGATCGAGGCGGTGCTCGGACGCGACCCGGCCGTGCACGAGGCCGTGGTCGTCGCCCGCGACGCGCCCGGAGGTGGATCGCAGCTCGCCGCCTACGTCGTGCCCGCCGCGCCGGTCGACGCGTGGCGGCGAGCGTCGACGTCGTGCACCAGTGGCAGCGCCTGTGGGACGAGACCTACGCACAGAGCGCGGCGGGCCGACAACGACGAGTCGGTGGTCCGCCGCGCTGCCGACCGCGCGGTTCAACATCGCCGGGTGGAACAGCACCTCGACCGGTGAGCCGATCCCGCCCGCGGAGATGCGCGAATGGGTCGACGGCACGGTCGAGCGGATCCTCGCCCTGAGGCCGCGCCGGGTGCTGGAGCTCGGTTGCGGCACGGGGCTGCTGCTGTTCGGGCTGCTCGGCCACGTCGAGCACTACACCGCGGTCGACGTGAGCGAGCACGCGCTCGCCCAGATCAAGGCGGAGCTCGACGACGACGAGCGGCGCAAGGTGGACCTGCTGCAGGGTCCGGCAGATGGCGTGTCGATGCCCCCTGGCTCGGTCGACGTCGTGATCGTCAACTCCGTCGCCCAGTACTTCCCCGACGCCGGCTACCTGGAGCGGGTGATCGAGCGGGCCGCCGCGTGCGTGGCCGGCGGTGGGGCGATCTGGCTCGGCGATCTGCGCCACCTCGGCCTCCTCGAGGCGTTCCAGACCGAGGTGCAGCTCGCCCAGGCCGACGCTCGGCTGCCGGCGACGGACCTGCGCGACCGGGTGCGGGCGCGCGTCGAGCGCGAGGGCGAGCTGCTCGTCGATCCGCGGCTGTTCGACGTCGTCGCCGCCCGGGTGCCCTCGATCACCGGGATCGACGTGCAACTCAAGCCGGGCACTGCGCACAACGAGATGACCTGCTTCCGCTACGACGCGTTGCTGCACGTCGGTGGCGACCGCGTGGAGGCGCCGGTGCCACCGGCGGTGGCCGCGCCCGACACGGTCGACGGCATCCGCGAGCTGCTGTCCAGCGAGCCCGACGCGCTGCGCGTCACCGGCATCCGCAATGCCCGTCTCGTGGGGGCCCTCGCCCACGTCGCCGACCTCGCCGACCTGGCGGCGGACGCCGGCGGGCTGCGCGCCCGGCCGGTCGTTGGCGGCATCGACCCGGCCGCCCTGCTGCGCCTCGACGGGCGCTACGCGTCGACGTGCGCTGGCCCGACGACGGCGACCTGGCGACGTTCGACGCGGTGTTCCGCCATCGTGGCCGCGGCGTCGCCGCCTCGGCGCGGCCGCCGCGGCAGGTCCAGGTCGTCCCTGGCGCGCTGGCCAACGTGCCCGCCCGGGCGACGCCTGCGCAACTCGACGTCGGCGAGCTGCGCAGCCATCTGCGGGTGCACCTCCCGGAGTACATGGTGCCGGCCGTGTTCGTCGTCTGGCCTCGCTCCCGCTCACGCCGAACGGCAAGATCGACCGCCAGGCGCTGCCGTCGCCGAACGCCCAGCCGACCGCCCAACGTGCCGACTACGCCGCCGCCGACGAACGACGTCGAACGCGCGCTCGTGCAGATCTGGCAGGACCTGCTGGGCGTCGAGCAGGTCGGCCTGGACGACAACATCTTCGACGTCGGCGCCAACTCGCTCCTGACGGTGCAGGCGAACAACCGCCTCGGACAGATCCTCGAGCGACGCATCTCGTTGGTCAGCATGTTCCAGCACCCGACGGTCCGCTCCCTCGCCGCCCACCTCGGCGCCGCCGACGGCGCCGAACCCACGGAGAACGCCGCCGACCGCGGCCGCAGCCGCGCCGAAGCGAGGCGCATGGCCCGCCAAGGCCGCCGCACCTGACCCCGGCCGGCAGACCCCGCGTCGCCCCCTGAGCGTGAGAAGCGTCGTCAGCGGCGCGACACGAACGAGGGACGAGGGCTCGGTCCGCGGGTGTCGAGCGAATGGTCACCGCGCGGCGGCGCGACCCGCTAGGGAGCCCGTCGCAGGAGGGGAGCGGCGAAAGCGAGCGCAGCGAGCGGACGCCAGTCCCCGACCACTCAGGAGGGCGGCGCGACCGCCAGGGAGCCCGTCGCAGGAGGGGAGCGGCGAAAGCGAGCGCAGCGAGCGGACGCCAGTCCCCGACCACTCAGGAGGGCGGCGCGACCAGTCAGGACGGCGTGACCAGGATCTTGGCGTGGCGCTCGGGGTCGGCGAGGTCGGCGAAGGCCTGGGGGACGTCGTCCACGCCCACCCGGCCGGTGATCCACGACGACAGGTCGACGGCACCGTCGGCGATGGCCGTGAGCGCACCGGCGAACTCGTCGGGTCGTAGCCGAGCACGAACTGCAGGTTGAGCTCGCGGCCGATGCCGACGAGCGGATGGATCTCGTCGGACTGCATGCACACGCCGACGACGAGGATGCGCGCGTCCTTGGGGGCCATGCGCATGGCCTGCCCGATCATCCCGGGGACGCCGACGGCCTCGAAGATCACCAACGGACTTGACCGCTCGCCGCCGTCGCGCCACGCCTCGATCGCCGGCGTCTCGCGCGGGTCGACGACCACGTCGGCACCCATCCGCTCGGCGAGCGCCCGGCGGCGCGGGGGAGAAGTCGGCGGCGACGACCGGGCCGATGCCCAGGCGGCGCAGCTCGGCGATGCACGCCAGGCCGACCGGTCCGCAGCCGAGCACGACCGCGCTGTCACCGACGGTGATGCGGCTCTTGGCCACGGCGTGCACGCCGACGGCGAACGGCTCGGTGAGCGCGGCGAGGTCGGCGGGCAGGTCGCCGGGCACCTTGAGCGCCAGCAGCTCGTTCATCACCAGCAGATCGGCGTAGCCGCCGTTGTACCGGTTCGAGTAGCCGATCGGGTGCACGCCGTCGGCGTCGAACGCCACCGGCATGCCGACCACGACGTCGCCGGCGCGCAGGTTGGCTCACGCCTTCGCCGACGTCGACCACCTCGCAGCAGAACTCGTGGCCCATCACCGTGTCGTGGTCGGGCTCGAACTGGATCGGCGCGGCGGGATCGGCGGGAGCGCTGTCGAGGAGCTGCAGGCCGATGGCCGCGCATCTCGGCGCCGTGGCGGACCATGTGCAGGTCGCTGCCGCAGATCCCGCAGGCGAGGACCTTGGTGAGCACCTGGCCGGGGCCCGGCGTCGGGTCGGGCAGGTCGTCGACTCGCAGCTGCCAGTCGCGCATGATCGTCGCTCGCATGGCGGCGACACTAGGGCGCGCCGCCCGGACGTGGTCAGCCGGCGTGCGCGCCGATCGCCTCCCGACGATCACGGCGAACGCGGCGTCCGCATCGAGGCCGGTCTGCAGCCGCGCAGTTCGGCGGCGGGCACCTCGCGCAGGTTGCGCCGGTCGATCGACGGTCTGGCCGCGGGTGAGCTCCCCGTGGGTCTCGACCGTCACGTGCGCCGGCCGGCGGGCGAACAGCTGCGGGTGGGTGAGCGCCATCACCGCGCAACGGATCGTGCACGGCCGCGCCGCGCATGTCGCGGTGGCGGTTGACGTAGGTGCTGCTGAAGAAGTCGAAGAGGTCGGCGAAGACCGCCGGCACCCGCCCGGGCAGGGCGCGCACGAGCGCGATCCGCTCCGGCGTCGCCTGGAGCCGGTGGGTGAGATCGAGTCCGCTCATGATCAGCGGGCCGCCGTAGCCGAAGACGATGGCGGCGGCGTCGGGGTCCGCCCAGATGTTGAACTCGGCCACCGCCGTGCGGTTGCCGAACGTGCCACCGCCCATCAGCGAGATGCCCGGCGAGCCGTCCGGCGAGGTCGGGCGCGCTGCGCAGGGCGAGCGCGATGTTGGTCAGCGGCCCCGTCGGCACGAGCCAGGTCCCCTCGTTGGCCCGGCAGGTGTCGATGATGAAGCCGACGGCATCGGCGCTGGCCGGCGGCCCGGAGGGCTCCGGCAGCGCCGGCCCGTCGAGCCCGCTCTCGCCGTGGATGTAGCCGGCGTGCTTGGGCTCGGCGACGAGCGGTCGCTCGGCTCCGGCTGTGGACCGGCACGTCGCCACGGCCGAGCAGGTCGCGCACGACGATCGCGTTGCGCGTCGTCGCCCCCAGCGGGGCGTTGCCGGCGACGGTGGTGATCCCCAGGAGACGGGTGTGCCGAGCGGCGACGACCATGGCGATCGCGTCGTCGTGACCCGGATCGCAGTCGAGGATGATGGTCGGTTGCGTCAGGGGGCGACATGAGCCGCGAGCATGCCACCGTTACGCTCGCCGCCCGATGACGCCAGGCACGACGGAGCGGGGGCGCCGGACGCCGGGCGGCGCGCCTCGGGCGGATGGCCGCCTCGTGCGTCTGCGTCGCCACCGCGCTGTGCATGGCGGCGTCGTGCGCCAGCGGGACGAACGCCACGCCGTCGACAGCCACCGTCGACGCGGCCCCGACCACGGCCCCGTCGCTCGGCGCCACGGCCCCGACGCCGACGCCTGCGCCTGCACCTGAGTCCACGGCGACGTCTCCGCCGAGGCCGATCGAGGCGCCGACCGATGAGCCGACCACCGTCACCGCCCCGCCGAGCCCGACCGGTGTGCCCGGCATCGACGCGGCCGACGAGTTCTGTGCGGCCTGGGCGCGCTACGGCGCGACCGTGCAGATCATCGCCGTCGCGGTGAACTTCGGCGAGCTCGACGACCTCGACGCGGCCGACGCTCGAGCTGCAATCGGCGCCGACCCTCGTCCGGGCGGCGGCCGAGCTCGCCCAACGCTGGCCGGCCGAGCTCGCCGCTGAGCGCGACGCGGCGCGTCGACCAGTACATCGGGCCGTTCGCCCGGCGGGCGGCGAAGGCCACCGACGCGCTCACCGCCGCCGGCGTCGACGGTGCCGGGCTCGACGTGATCGACCACGCGTGGCAGGCGATGCTCGCCGTGCACGATCCCGACCAGCCGACCGTCGACGTGACGCTGCCGCCCGACGTCGCCGCGCAGCTCGGCGTCCGGCGCGACTGCGTTCGACGCGGCGGTGAACCCGTGGGGCGCGGATCCGAGCCTGCACGCCGACCTCGACGCCATCCCGCTGACGAAGCAGTACCTCGCCGACCACTGCCCCGACCTCGCCTCGATCGGCATCGGCGACGAGACCTGAGCGGTCGGGCCTCGCATGGACCCGAGCGGAACTGCCTGACGCTGAACCGCCTCTGCGCTTTCGATGCGCGGCGATGGCAACCTCGGCTGTGTGCCGCCTGCTACGCGGTGAGGGTGCCGTCGGGGGAGAGCTCGGCGGGCTTGGCCACCCATTCGCCGTCGCACATCGCGTGGGCCAGCGCAGCGTCGCTCGAGGTGCCCCAGGCCCGCCGGCCATCGGCCAGCAGGCAGGCGGCGATCGCGGTCTCCGGGACGCCCTCCCGCGAGTGCATCACCGTGTACGCCTCGATCGTCACCGGCCCGGCGGCGTCGATCGGTTCGGCCAGCTCGCGCTGCGGCATGGCGTCGATCTGCTCTTGGGGATAGGCGTGCTGGAACGGCTGCGCCGGCGGCTCGGTGGTGTACACCCCGAACGCGTGCTTCGTCGTGTAGCCGCCGTTGGCCCACACCAGCCCGTTGGCGCCGGGCCGGGCGCGCAGGTCGTCCATCACGGTGGCGATGCCGTGCATCGGGTAGTTGTTCCACGGGCCGCCGGCGAACGGCAGGCCGCCGGTGCGCGTCAGCTGGCTGTCGAGCGCCAGCCCGAGGCTCTGCGCGCCGAGCTGCACTGCCGACGGGAAGCACGAGTACAGGTCGACGACCTCGACGTCGCCGATCGTCAGGCCGGCCATCTCCAGAGCCAGCTTGCCGCCGAGGGCGATGGCCGGCGTCTCGGAGAACGACCAGCGGTTGGAGATGAACGGGTGCTCGTGGCAGTCGCTGCCCGAGACGGGGAACACCCAGCGATCGCGCGGGACGCCGAGCGCCTCGGCCTTCTCCGCCGAGCACATGATCAACGCCGCCGCCATGTCGACGTCGTTGTTCGAGTTCATGTACTTCGGGTAGGGCAAGCCGATCATCCGGTTCTGCGGGGTGACCGTGCGGATCTCCTCGGCCGACTTGGCCTCGCGGATCCACGCGTTCGGGTTGGCCGCGGCGACGGCACTGAACCGGGCCCACAGCTCACTGATCTTCACCTGGTGCTGCTCGACCGTCTCGCCGGCTGCGGCGCGGACGGCGGTCTCGAACATCGGGTACACCTGCACCGGCATGACGATGCTGCGGGCCACCTCGGCGGGATGGTTCATCACCAGGTCCTCGCCGATCAGCCGCGGGACGGCGCTCTCCGGTGCCTTCTCCCAGTGGAAGTCGTGCCCCTCCTTGCGCGCTCGTCCACGCGACCGCCACGCCTCGCCGCCGGTGAGGATCACCAGGTCGACGTCGCCGGCGATGATCTCCCGAGCGGTGAGGTTCACCAGGCTCTGGGCGCTGTTGCCGCCGGCCGTGGTGACCGCCGTCTCGCGCGGCGACAGGCCGAGCCGCTCGGCGACGATCAGCGCGGGGTTGCCGTACCGCCAGGTGAGCAGGCTGACGACGCGCACGGAGTCCGCCTCGGGCACGCTGCCCAACCCCGCGTCGGTCGCCGCGAGCTCGACGGCGCGGGCCATCAGGTCGGCCGGTTCGAGGGCGTCGGCGATGGTCGCCGCGTGGTTGAGGAACTGGCCGGAGCCGATGAGGACGGGAGTACGGGGATCGATCGCCACGCACGCACCCTAGGAATCGACGTCGGCGAGATTCGACTTCGACGCCAGTCGCCGACCAGCCCGTCCGTGCGGGCGTGAGCTGCTGGACCGGCGTCGTCCGTGCGGGCGTGAGCACTCGAGCGCTCGCATCGGCAGCAGGACCCGCCGCACCCTCGCCGCCTACACTCGCCCGGATGACCCGGATCGCCATCGGTAGCGACCACGCCGGCTTCGCGCTCAAGCAGCACTTCGCCGGCCTGCTCGCCGAGCAGGGTCACGACGTGCTCGACCTGGGCACCGACAGCACCGAGGCCGTCGACTACCCGGTCTACTGCTCCGCGGTCGGACGCGCCGTGCGTGACGGCGAGGCCTCCGTGGGGATCGTCCTCGGTGGCAGCGGACAGGGCGAGCAACTCGCCGCCAACAAGGTCCACGGGGTGCGCGCCGCACTGTGCAACGACCTGTACACCGCCCGCTTCGCCCGGCTGCACAACGACGCCAACGTGCTGTCGATCGGCGCCCGCGTGGTCGGCATCGGGCTCGCCGAGGAGATCCTCGCCACGTTCCTGGCCTCCGAGTTCGAGGGCGGCCGGCACGAGCGCCGGGTCGCCGAGATCACCGCCATCGAGCAGGAGGAGTCGGCCCGCGCCGCCGCACTCGTCGCTGCCACCACCACGAAGGAGGCGTGATGCCGTTCCCGAGTGACACCAAGCCCGACACCGAGCTGTTCGCCCTGATCGACCGCGAGGTCGAGCGCCAGACCACGGGCATCCAGCTCATCGCCAGCGAGAACTTCACCTCGCCGGCGGTGCTCCGTGCCGTCGGCAGCGTGCTGACCAACAAGTACAGCGAGGGCTACCCGGGCAAGCGCTACTACGGCGGCAACGCCGTCGTCGACGACGTCGAGTCGCTGGCCATCTCCCGGGCCAAGGAGCTGTTCGGCGCGGACCACGCCAACGTCCAGCCGCACAGCGGGGCCAACGCCAACATGTGCGCCTACCAGGCGTTGCTCCAGCCCGGCGACACCGTCCTCGGGCTGAGCCTCGACCACGGCGGTCACCTCACGCACGGCTCACCGGTCAATGCCAGCGGGAAGCTGTACCACTTCGTGGCCTACCAGGTGACGCCGGGTGACGAACGCATCGACATGGACCAGGTGCGCGACCTGGCGCTCGAGCACCGCCCGAAGATGATCGTCGCCGGGACCACGAGCTACCCGCGGCGCATCGACCCGGAGCCGTTCCGGGCCATCGCCGACGAGGTCGGCGCGTTGTTCCTGTTCGATGCGGCGCACATCGCCGGGCTCATCGCCGGCGGGGCCCAACCGAACCCCGTGCCGTACGCCGACGTCGTCACGTTCACCACCCACAAGACGCTGCGCGGCCCTCGTGGCGGGTGCATCCTCAGCCGTGCCGAGCACGCCCAGGCCGTCGACAAGGCCGTGTTCCCCGGTTGGCAGGGCGGCCCGCTGGAGCACGTCATCGCCGGCAAGGCGGTGGCCTTCTTCGAGGCGCAGCAGCCGAGCTTCGCCGACTACGCCCAGCAGATCGTGCGCAACGCCAGCGCGCTCGCCGAGGCACTCGTCGGGCAGGGCTTCCGGCTGGTCAGCGGCGGCACCGACAACCACATGATGGTGGTCGACCTGCGCCCGTTCGATGCCGAGCTCACCGGCAAGGAGGCGCAGAACGCCTTGGATCTCGCCGGCATCACCCTGAACAAGAACACCATCCCGAACGATCCGCGCAGCCCGTTCGTCACGAGCGGCCTGCGCATCGGCACGCCGTCGGTCACCACCCAGGGGATGGGGGAGTCGGAGATGGAACGCATCGCCGAGCTCCTCGCGCTGGTCCTGCGCAAGCGCGACGACGAGGAGGTGATCCGCAGCACACGAGCGGACGTCGCCGAGCTCTGCGCCCGCTTCCCCGTCTACGCCTGAGCGGATGTCCGACGCCGGCGAGGAGGCCGAGGCATCCGCAGCTGCCGTGCGTCAGCGTCCGCTGGTCGCGGTGGCCTACGGCGCGGCCGCGGCGCTCCTCGCGGCGCTCGGGTGGTACCTCGCCAGCATCGGGACCAAGTCCGAGCTGGTCTACCTGACGATCGCCGTCGGTGTCGCCGTCGGCTACTTCACCAACATCGGAGCGCGACGCGGCAGTGCGGTCATCGCCGGCGTCGCGGTGGTGCTGACGTTCGTCGGCTGGGTGATCGGCTACTACCTCGTGAGCCGGGCCAGCCTCGTGCGCCGCGGCTACGTGCGGCTCACCGGGTCCGATCCGTCGATCCCCTTGGCCCCGTCGTACACGCTCGTGCGCGACGTCCTGCGCGTCAACATGCGCGGCAACATCGCCCCATACCTGTACCTGGCCATCGCCCTGGCCGTGGCCGGCTACCTCGGGGTGCGCGGCCTCGACCCCGGCAAGCGCCGCGCCGAGCGCTGATGCCGTCGACCGCTTCCTACCTGGCGATCGGCGGCGTCGCCGCGCTGATGACGTTCCTGCTGACGCCGATCGTCGGGTGGTTCGCCCGACGCGTCGGGTGGGTCGTCGAGCCCGATGCCCGCCGGGTGCACAAGGTCACCACGCCCGACGTCGGTGGCATCGCCATGTTCGCCGGCTTCACCGTGGCTTTCGTCGGGGCCCGTCTGGTCGGCTCGTTCGCCCCCCTGTTCGCCGCCAACTCCGAGCCGTACGGGATCGTGCTCGCCGCGGCGGTGATGTTCGGCGTCGGCCTGCTCGACGACATCCACGAGATCTCCGCACCGGCCAAGGTGGTCGGCACCGTCGTCGCCGCGATCATCCTCGTGTACTTCGGCGTGACGATGTTCTACCTGCGGGTGCCGTTCGCCCCGGTGATCCTGCTCCCCGACGACTGGGTGCCGTTGGTGACCGTCGTCTGGCTGTTGGTGATGACCTCGGCGATCAACCTGATCGACGGGCTCGACGGACTCGCCGCGGGCATCGTGGCCATCAGCTCGGCGGCGTTCTTCGTCTACAGCCACAAGCTCGACCAGCTCGGCTACCTCACCCCGCCGAACCTCGGGCCACTCGTGGCCATCCTCACGCTCGGGGTGTGCATCGGGTTCCTGCCGCACAACTTCAACCCGGCGCGGATCTTCATGGGCGACAGCGGAGCGTTGCTGCTCGGCCTGCTGATGGCCGTGAGCACGAGCGTCGTCGGCGGCCGCGCCGACCCCGCGGCCCAGTCGCTGCCGGGCCAGTCGTACTTCTTCTACGCGCCCCTGATGGTGCCCATCCTGATCCTCGGGGTGCCGATCTTCGACGTCTTGTTCTCCGTCGTCCGGCGCGCCAGTCGTCGCCAGGGCCTGGCGACGGCCGACAAGGGCCACCTCCACCACCGGCTGATGGAGATGGGGCACGGACAGCGCCGCAGCGTGCTGATCCTGTGGCTGTGGACCGCCCTGCTGTCGGCCGTCGTGCTGTACCCGGTCCTCACCGAGAGCGACGTGTCGTACATCCCGATCGGCGCAGCAGCGGTGGCCCTCGGTCTGTACACGGTGCTGCACCCCGAGATCCGTCGCCGCCGCAGCAACGGCTGATCCTGGCGCTCGACCCGTTCCGGCCACCACCGGAACCTGACGGTTCACTTCCGGCGGTGACCGGATCCGCCGGGTGTGTGGCAGCGTGGGCGCGCATGTGTTCGCCTGACGCGGTGGTCGAAGCGTTGCGTCGCGCGGGCGCACGGCGCAGTGGCGACCTGGGCGTCGCGCTCGCCGCCGGCGTCGGCGCCGGCGTGGCGGTGGCCGGTGCACCGCCGTTGCCGATCGTGGCCGACGTCGCGGCCACCCTCGTGGCGATCGAGGACGCGCTCCGGCCGCGATGGGTCACGTGGTCCCCGTCGACGGCGAGGGCGATGGTGGCCGTCGGCGTGCGAGTGGCGACGTGCTGGGACGTGGTCACGGTGCACCGCCTGCTCGTCGGGCGCTGGCGGGTGGACGAGGCGCAGGCCTGGGCGTGGGTGCACGACGTGCCGCTCGATTCGCTGCCCGGCGAGGCGCCGTTCGACCTGTTCCACCAGGCCGACGACGGCGACGGCGACCCGGGCGAGCCGGTCAGGGCGGACGGCCATCTGCGACCGGACTGGGTCAATGGCGGTTGGCGGGCGACCGCGGACCGGCTCGCCCGCTGGGCGGCGCTCGCCCTCGACGCCGCCGAGGAGCAGCGCCGGCGCATCGGCGCGACGTCGGGGGAGCGAGACGCAGCGCGGCGGCTGGCGGTGGCCCGGTCCGAGTCGACCAGCGAGCTCCTGTGCGCCGAGCTGGAGGCCGACGGACTGCCGATGGCCCGCGCCGTGGCCGAGCGGATCATCGGCTCGTTCGTCGGGCCGCGACCGCGCCACGAGCACGACGCCGACGAGCAGCGCACGAGGCGGGATGCGGCCGTGCTCGGCCTCGCGCCGGCCGGCAGCCGCTTCGACCTGCGCAGCCCGGCCGACGTGCGCTCGTTGCTGCGGCGCATCGGCGTCGAGGTGCCCGACACCCGCGCCTGGCGGCTGGAGTCGCTGCAGGACGCCCACCCACTGATCCCGGCGCTGCTCACCTGGCGCAAGGCCGAGCGGATGGCCACGGCGTTCGGCTACGCCTGGCTCGACGCCCACCTCGGTGACGACGGGCGGCTTCGAGGGGAGTGGACCGGTTCCGACGGTGCCGCCGGCCGGATGACCGCCTCGGCCGGCCTGCACAACATGCCGACCGAGCTCCGCCCGGCGGTGCTCGCCGAGCCCGGGCACGTGTTCGTGCGCGCCGACCTCGGTCAGATCGAGCCACGGGTCCTGGCGGCAGTCTCTGGCGATCGGGCGCTCGTCGCCGCCACCGCGGAGGCGGACATGTACGCGCCCGTCGCCCGCCGGCTCGGTGTCGAGCGGGCAGTCGCCAAGGTCGCCGTGCTCGGTGCGATGTACGGCCAGACCACCGGTCGCGGCGCCGAGGCGCTCGGTGGTCTGGAGCGGTCGTACCCGGTGGCGATGGACTACCTGCGCCGGGCGTCCGAGTCGGCGCAGGCGGGGCACGACCTGCGGACGTTCGGCGGCCGGCTGGTGCGCATGGGCGGCGGCGGTGGGGATGGACTGGGCGTGGAGATCGACGAGCGCGAGGCCCGCACGCGCGCTGCGGCGCGCGGGCGCTACGGCCGCAACGCGATGGTCCAGGGCGCCGCGGCCGAGCTGTTCAAGGTGTGGGCGCTCGTCGTGCGCGCCAGGGGAGCGGCGTTCGGGGCACGCATCGTCCTGTGCCTGCACGACGAGCTGCTCGTGCACGTCCCCGACCACGCCGGCGCGCCGACGGCACGGCTGCTCGACGACTGCCTGCAGGAGGCCGCCGCCCGCTGGTCGCCGACCGACGAGGTCCACTTCGTCGCCGACATCACCGTCGTCGACCGGTGGTCCGCCGCCCACTGATCTGCCGGTTGGGCCGGCACGGGAGCCGTCAGCGCGGCGCGGGTGAGGCGGAGGCCGATCCGATGTGCCCGCAGACCAGGTCGACCCATGTGTCCCACAGCTGCGGTGGGTAGTCGTGGCCCATGCCCTCGATCAGCTCGAAGCGCGCCCCGGGGATCAGCTCGGCCGTGCGCCGGCCGCCGGACGGCGTCGATCAGCGTGTCCGCCGACCCGTGCATCACCAAGGCCGGCGTGGTGACGTTGCGCAGGGCCTCGGCGCGCGAGCCGGACGCGCCGATGGCGAAGAACTGCCGGCCCACTCCGGCGGGGTCGAAGCTGCGGTCGAAGGCTCGCCCCGCGTCGGCCGCCCAACGCTCCTCGTCGGCGTAGGCCGGGCTGCCCCACACGTGGAGCCCGGCGATGTGTCGGGCGATCGCCGACTCCCGATCGGTCGCCGGCGGTCCGGTGAGGATGGCGTAGGCCTCCGGCGACGACTGCCCGTACTCGGGTTCACCGGTGTTGGACATCACCGACGTCATCGACAGCAGCCGGTCGCGATGGTCGACGGCCAGCTGCTGGACGATCATCCCGCCCATCGACAGGCCCATCACGTGTGCGGCCTCCACGTCCGCCGCGTCGAGCACGGCGATCGCGTCGTCGGCCATGTCGGCGAGCCGGTAGCTCGCGCCGCGCTCGTCGACCGGAGCCTCGGTGAGGTGGCTGGACAGACCCACGTCGCGGTTGTCGAAGCGGATCACCTGCAGGCCGCGCTCCACGTACCGCTGGCACCATTCGTCGGCGTAGTTGATGCACTGGCTGCCGAGGCCGTTGACCATCAGCAGGACCGGCGGCCCGGCCGGCCCGATGGCCTCGTAGTAGATCTCGACCTCACCGTTGCGTGCGACGCTCATGCCGGTCACCGTACGGTGGCACGGCCGCCATCGTCTCGCCAGAGGGTCGCGATCACGGTTTGCGATACGGTGCGACCCGTTTGAGTTGGCAACCGCCGGCTCGGTCCGCCTAGATTGTGTATGCGTTCACAAGCTCCGTCACGACGAGGTGACGGCAGTGACCCGGGAGCCCCGTGAAGTTCTTGCCCAGCACCTCAGCAAAGCCCGACGACAACGTCGGCCGCGGCATCGAGATGGCGCTCGTGGTCGCCGTCTTCCTCGGGCTCGGCTACCTGCTCGACCGCTGGCTGGGCACCAAGCCGATCTTCATGATCGCCCTGTTCCTGTTCGCCATGGCCGGTGAGATGGTCAAGATGTGGCTCGGCTACGACGCCAAGATGCGCAAGCACGAGGCCGAGCGGGCCGCCAGGATGACCTCGGCCGTGCGCACCGCCGCCACGACCACCGAGCGGGCCACGCGGCCGGCGCCGCCCGCGCACCGGCCGGTGCAACCGTGAGCGGTCAGAGCACGGCCGACAAGCGCGCCGCGGCGCGCGAGAACGCGATGACCCGGCCGGTCGAAGGGCCGGCGCCCGAGGTCAAGATCTCGCGCGACATGGTCCGTCGCGGACTCATCGCCGCCCCGGTGCTCATGCTCGTCTGTGGCTTCATCTGGGGCCTCGACGGTGCGTGGTCCAGCGCCTACGGCATCGCCATCGTCCTGGTCAACTTCACCCTGGCCGCGGCGCTCATCGCCCTCACCGCGCGGATCAGCCTGGGGATGATGATGGGCGCCATCCTGTTCGGCTACCTCGTGCGCCTCGGACTCATCTTCCTGGCCGTCTTCGCCGTCAAGGACGCCGGCTGGATTTCGCTGCCGGCCCTCGGCGCGACCATCATCGTCACCCATCTCGGTCTGCTGGTGTGGGAGATGCGCTACCTCGCCATCACGTTGGCCAATCCCGGCCTCAAACCCGCCCGCTCGTAACTAGTCAGGAACGGAAACGCTCGTGCTCGGATTCGAGTTCCCACCGATCAACTCGCTGTTGCGCTGGAAGGACTTCTTCCCGTCGTTCAACAAGGTCGCGCTCATCGCCGTCGCGGCCGCCTTCATCGGCTCGCTGGTGTACTTCCTCGCCGGCCGCAAGGACCCGATGGTCGCGCCCACGGGCGTGCGCAACCTGGCGGAGACGTCGGTCGAGTTCGTCGAGAACGGCATCGTCATGGAGACGATGGGCAAGGACGGCCTGGGCTGGACGCCGTTCCTGCTGTCGATCTTCGTCTTCGTCTACCTGTGCAACGTCACCGGCATCATCCCGATCATCTACATGCCCGCCACGGCACGCATCGCCATCCCGATGTTCCTCGCCTTGCTCGTGTGGGTGGTGTTCATCGGCGTCGGCATCAAGCACCAGGGCTTCTTCGGCTACTGGAAGTCCACGTTGTTCCCGCCCGGCGTGCCCAAGGCGCTGTACATCCTGGTGACGCCGATCGAGTTCATCTCGACGATCCTCGTTCGGCCGTTCTCGCTCACCGTCCGACTGTTCGCCAACATGCTCGCCGGCCACATCCTGCTGGTCACCTTCGCCCTGCTCAGCCAGTCGCTGTTCCAGGCGGAGACGCACAAGCTGTTCCTCATCCCGATGGGCATCCTGCCGTTCGGCATGCTGCTGTTCCTCACGGCCTTCGAGGTCCTCGTGGCGTTCCTGCAGGCCTACATCTTCACCATCCTCACCGCCGTGTACATCGGCGGCGCGACGCATCCCGAGCACTGAGCCCGGGCGTTCGACCCGATCTCCCACAACCAGGACCCACACAGGAGAACCAGCACAACATGGAAGCAATCGCCCACCTCGCCACGGAGCTCACCGGCGACGAGCAGAAGAAGGCCAACGCCGCCATCGGCGCCGGTTTCGCCTACGGCCTCGCCGCCATCGGCCCCGGCATCGGCATCGGCTTCCTCGTCGGCAAGTCCGTCGAGGCCATGGCCCGTCAGCCCGAAGCGGCCGGCATGGTCCGCACCACGATGTTCCTCGGCATCGCCTTCACCGAGGCGCTGGCGCTCATCGGCTTCGTGGTCTTCATCCTCATCGGCCTCTGATCGACACCACGCTTGATCACGCTTCCATCCGATCCTGAAGGAGCCTGACGTGCAGTCCGCCGTCATCCATCTCCAATCTCACGGCGCCTCCTACGTCCTCTCGGTGTCCCCGAGCGGCGCGGCGACCACCACCACCACGGTCGCCGCCACCGGCACGGCGACGCCCGTCGCCGCCGCCGCGCCGGCGACCGAGCACACCGAGGACACCGTGGCCGCCAGCGAGGCGAGCAAGCCGGGCCCGATCGTCCCCGAGGTCAAGGAGCTCGTCTGGGGCGCCGGCTCGTTCGTCGTCTTCGCCCTGCTCATGCGCTTCCTGCTGTTCCCCAAGCTGAAGAAGGGCATGGACGCGCGGTACGCGCACATCCGCGCCGGGTCACGACACCGCGGATCAGCTGCGCACCAGTGCCCGTGGCGAGGTCGCCGACTACGAGGCCCAGGTGGCCGAGATCCGCGCCGAGGCCGCCCAGCGGGTCGACGTGGCCCGCCAGACGGTGGAGCGCGAGCGCCAGGCCCGACTTGCCGAGGTCAACGCCCGACTGGATCAGCAGCGCGCCGAGGCCCAGCGCGAAGCGGATGAAGCGCGCCAGGCAGCCCGCTCCGCACATCCACGCCGCGGTCAGCGACGTGGCCGGGCGAGCCGGGGAGCTGGCCACCGGACAGCGTCCGGCGGCCGACGTGGTCGACCGGGTGGTCGGCGAGGTGATGGCACGATGACGGTCCTGGCAGCCATCACCACCACCGTCGGCCGGTTCGTCGCCGCCGGCGGCCACGAGTACGGCATCGACGCCGACGGCCACATCACGACCGAGTCGGCCATCCTGCCCGACCAGGCCGAGCTGATCTATGGCACGCTCGCCTCGCTGATCATCTTCTTCCTGCTGTGGAAGTACGCCGGGCCGCAGATCGCCAAGGCGATGAAGGCCCGCACGGCCAAGATCCAGAAGGAGCTCGACGACTCGGCGGCCGACAAGGCTGCCGCCACCGCCGAGGCCGCCCAGATCCGTCAGGCCAAGGGCGACATCGCCGCCGAGCGCTCGCGGATCCTCGCCGACGCCGACACGCAGGCCGAGTCCGTGATCACCGACGGTCGGGCACGCATCGGCGCCGAGATCGCCGACCTGGAGGCGAAGGCCATCGCCGACGTCGCCGCCGCCCGTGGTCGGGTCGGCGACGAGCTGCGTGCCGAGATCGCCCGCCTGTCGGTCGCCGCCGTGGACCAGGTGGTCACCGGCACGCTCGACGACGCCACCCACCAGCGCCTCATCGAGGACTTCATCAGCAGGGTCGGCGCCACATCCCCCGCAGGAGCACCGTCATGAGCGATCCCCGCATCGAGGGTTACGCACGCGGCCTGTTCGAGATCGCCCGCGCCGAGGGCACGCTCGACGAGGTGGAAGACGAGCTGTTCCGCTTCGCCCGCAGCTACGAGAGCAGCGATGCGCTGCGCAACGCGCTGACCGACGAGCAGATCCCCGCCGAGCGCCGCCAGAAGATCGTCGAGGACCTCCTCGGCGGCAAGGCCACGCGCACCACGAGCCAGCTCGTGTCGATGGTGATCGGCTCGGGCCGCGGACCGCGACCTGCCGGCGATCATCGACCGGCTGGTGGACCGGGCGTCGAGCGCCAAGCACCTCGAGGTGGCCAACGTCCGCGTCGCCGTGCCGCTCAGCCAGGACCAGGAGCACCGCCTCGCCGCGGCCCTGGCCAACGCCACCGGCAAGCAGATCAACATGAAGGTCACCGTCGACCCAGCGGTGCTCGGCGGCATCGTCGCCACCATCGGCGACACCGTCATCGACGGCACCGTCCGCACCCGCATCGACCAACTCAAGTCACGCCTGTAGAGACGAGCAAGGGAACCATCACATGGCAGAGCTCACGCTGAGCGCCAGCGACATCGCCGAGGCGCTGAAGAGGAACCTGGACGGCTTCGAGCCGTCGCTCGAGGCGCGCACGGTCGGTCGCGTCGCCGAGGTCGGCGACGGCATCGCCCGGATCAACGGTCTGCCCGACTGCGCGGTCAACGAGCTGCTCGAGTTCGAGGACGGCACGGTCGGTCTGGCGCTGAACCTCGACGAGGAGTCGATCGGCGCGGTGGTCCTGGGCGAGGGCTTCGGCATCGAGGAGGGCCAGACCGTCAAGGCCACGGGCAACATCCTCCAGGTGCCCGTCGGCGACGCGCTGCTCGGCCGGGTGATCAACGCCCTCGGCCAGCCGATCGACGGCAAGGGCGACGTGATCGGCGGCATCCCCCGTCGTGTGGAGATCCAGGCGCCGGGCATCATGGGTCGCAAGCCGGTGCACGAGCCGCTGCAGACCGGCATCAAGGCGATCGACGCGATGACCCCGATCGGCCGTGGCCAGCGTCAGCTGATCATCGGCGACCGCAAGACCGGCAAGACCACCGTCGCCGTCGACGCGATCATCAACCAGCGTGGCCTCGGCGTGAAGTGCATCTACGTGGCCATCGGCCAGAAGGGCTCCACCGTCGCCCAGACCGTGGAGACCCTGCGCCAGTACGGCGCGATGGAGTACACCGTGGTCGTCGCCGCCCCGGCGAGCGACCCGGCCCCGTTCAAGTACCTCGCCCCCTACGCCGGCTGCGCCCTCGGGCAGCACTGGATGGAGCACGGCGAGCACGCCCTCATCGTCTACGACGACCTGTCCAAGCAGGCCGAGGCGTACCGCCAGTTGTCGCTGCTGCTGCGCCGCCCGCCGGGCCGCGAGGCCTACCCGGGCGACGTGTTCTACCTGCACAGCCGGCTGCTCGAGCGCGCCGCCAAGCTGAGCGACGAGAACGGCGCCGGCTCGCTCACCGCCCTCCCGGTCATCGAGACCAAGGCCGGCGACGTGTCGGCGTACATCCCGACCAACGTGATCTCGATCACCGACGGCCAGGTGTACCTGCAGGACAACCTGTTCAAGTCCGGCGTGCGCCCGGCCGTCGACGTGGGCATCTCGGTGTCGCGCGTGGGTGGTGCGGCGCAGGTGAAGTCGATGAAGAGCGTGTCCGGCACGCTCAAGCTGGACCTCGCCCAGTTCCGCGAGCTGGAGGCCTTCGCCACGTTCGGTTCCGAGCTCGACGCCATCTCCAAGGCCCAGCTGGAGCGTGGCTACCGGTTGGTGGAGCTGCTCAAGCAGCCGCTGAACAGCCCGATGCCGGTCGAGGAGCAGGTGGTGTCGGTGTTCGCCGGCACGAAGGGCTACCTCGACGACCTGCCCGTCGGCGAGGTCAAGCGCTTCGAGACGGACATGCTCGAGTGGATGCGCTCCACCCAGGGCGGACTGCTCGCCGAGCTGCGCACCAACCCCAAGGCCGACGTGCCCGCCGAGCTCGGCGATCTCGTGGCCCAGTTCAAGTCGCAGTTCAACTCGGGCGTGGTCGGCCCGGGCCGTGCGGTGGACCCGTTGTCCACCGACGCCGCCGAGGTCGGCGACGCCGAGAGCAACAAGACCCTCGCAACGGAGTGATGTAGATGGCCGGTGGCCAAGAGCGCATCCTCAGGGGGCGCATCCGCAGTGTGCAGGCGACGAAGAAGATCACGCGCGCCATGGAGCTGATCGCCGCGTCGCGCATCGTCAAGGCCCAGCAGCGGGTGCAGGCCGCCGTGCCCTACAGCGAGCTGATCACCGAGGTGGTCAAGGACCTCGCCGCCGCCGGTGGCACCACCGCCGCGTCGCCATTGCTCGCCGGCCGGGCCGAGGTGACGCGCACCGCCTACGTGGTGATCGCCGCCGACCGCGGCCTGTGCGGTGGGTACAACGCCGGCGTGCAGCGCGCTGCCGAGGGCGAGGTGAAAGCCGACGTCGAGGCCGGCAAGGCGTACACGATCATCGCGGTCGGCCGGAAGGTGGAGGGCTACTTCCGCTTCCGTGGCTACGACATCGAGAGCTCGTTCACCGGCTTCAGCGACCAGCCGACCTACGAGGACGCCAGGGAGATCGGCCAGCACGTCATCGAGCTGTTCACCTCCGGCACCGTCGATCGCGTCGAGCTCGTCTACACCCGGTTCGTCTCCGCCGGCTCGCAGGAGGTCGTCCTGCGGCCGCTCGTGCCGTTGAGCGCCGAGACCGTCGCGGGTGGCGACGGGCGGGCCGACGTCGAGACCGCTGAGGGCGGACAGGCCACGGCCGACTTCGAGTTCGAGCCCAGCCCGGAGACCATCCTGGAGACGCTGCTGCCGCGCTACGTCGAGGCGCGCGTCTACGCCGCGCTGCTCAACGCCGCGGCCAGCGAGTACGCGTTCAAGCAACGAGCGATGAAGAGCGCCACGGACAACGCCGAGGAGCTCATCAAGGGCCTCAGCCGGATCATGAACCGCGCCCGTCAGGACGCCATCACCACCGAGATCATGGAGATCGTGTCCGGCGCCGAGGCGCTCTCCGGCGACAAGAGCAAGCACGTCGACGTCAGCCGGGTGTACACCGGCTTCGAACCCCAGCCAGAAAGGGTCAGCTGATGACCATCACAGAGCCCACCGCCGTCGCGAACAGGCAGGACGGGCGCGTCGTGTCGATCGCCGGCCCGGTGATCGACGTCGAGTTCCCCCGCGGCTCGCTGCCCGAGCTCAACCGCGCGCTGGAGTTCACCGTCACGATCGACGGCAACGACGTCAAGATCCTCGCCGAGGTCGCCCAGCAGCTCGGCGACAGCCGCGTGCGCGCCGTGTGCATGAAGCCCACCGACGGCCTCACCCGCGGCACCGCGGTGCGCGACACCGGTCACGGCATCCGCGTGCCGGTCGGCGACCGCACCCTCGGCCACGTGTGGAACGTGTGGGGCGACGTCCTCGACGCCGACAACGCCACGTTCGACGACATCGAGCGCTGGGAGATCCACCGCTCCGCACCGGACTTCGCTGCCCTCGAGCCATCCAAGCGACTGTTCGAGACCGGCATCAAGGTCATCGACCTGCTCACCCCGTACGTCGCCGGCGGCAAGATCGGCCTGTTCGGTGGTGCCGGAGTGGGCAAGACGGTGCTGATCACCGAGATGATCCGCCGCGTGGCCCAGAACCACGGTGGTGTGTCGGTGTTCGCCGGCGTCGGCGAACGGACCCGCGAGGGCACCGACCTGATGATCGAGATGACCGAGTCCGGCGTGTTCGAGAAGGCCGCCCTCGTGTTCGGCCAGATGGACGAGCCGCCGGGGGTCCGGCTGCGCGTCGCCCTGTCCGCGCTCACGATGGCCGAGTACTTCCGCGACGTGCAGAACCAGGACGTGCTGCTGTTCGTCGACAACATCTTCCGCTTCGTCCAGGCCGGCTCCGAGGTGTCCACCCTGCTCGGCCGCATGCCCTCGGCCGTGGGCTACCAGCCCACGCTGGCCGACGAGATGGGTCAGCTGCAGGAGCGGATCACCTCCACCCGCGGCCGCTCGATCACCTCGCTGCAGGCCGTGTACGTGCCCGCCGACGACTACACCGACCCGGCGCCGTTCACCACGTTCACCTTCCTCGACGCGACCACCGAGCTGAGCCGGCAGATCGCCTCGCTGGGCATCTACCCGGCGGTGGATCCGCTGGCGTCCACGTCGACGATCCTCCAGCCCGAGGTCGTCGGCGAGCGGCACTACGCCGTGGCCCGGCGCGTGCAGGAGATCCTCCAGCGCTACAAGGAGCTGCAGGACATCATCGCCATCCTCGGCCTCGACGAGCTGTCCGAGGAGGACCGCCTCACCGTGTCGCGGGCCCGCAAGGTGCAGCGCTTCCTCAGCCAGCCGTTCTACGTGGCCGAGGTGTTCACCAGCGTGCCCGGCGAGACCGTGCCGGTGGCCGAGACGGTGGAGAGCTTCGAGGCCATCGTCAACGGCGAGCTCGACGAGGTGCCCGAGCAGGCGTTCCTCAACGTCGGCGGCGTCGAGCAGGTGCTGGCCAAGGCCAAGACCCTCCAGGAAGGCGCGGGCTGATCCGCCGTGGCTGATCCGATGCGCGTCGAGCTCGTCTCACCTGAGCGCGTGCTGTTCTCCGGCGAGGCCACGCAGGTGATCACCCGTGTGCTCGGCAGCGGCGAGATCGCCTTCCTGCCGGGCCACGCGCCGTACCTCGGGGCGCTCACCGAGAACCACACCAGGGTGTGGCTCACCGACGGCACCGTGCTCGACGTGGCCGTGCACGGCGGCTTCGTCCAGGTGAGCAACAACACCGTGTCGATCCTGTCCGACGTCGCCGAGCTCGGTCATCACGTCGACCGTGCCCGCGCCCACGAGGCCAGGACGCGTGCCGAGGGCGATCTGCACCAGGCCGAGGACGACGCCGCCGAGGCCGAAGCCAAGGCCGCGCTCGCGCGGGCCAACGCCCGGCTGATGGCCAGCGGCGGCATCCCCTCGGGGAGCGCCGGCAACCTCACGAACTAGGGGTTCCTCCTCGGTTCGCTCGCTGCGCTCGCCCCCCTCGTGCACCCCCGACCCCGGACCCGCCTCGGCTCGTCGCCAGTCGCTTTCCTGGCTCGTAGCCTCCGGGGATGGCCAGCTACCCGTTCACGTCCGCTCTGATCACCGGCGCCTCCAGTGGCATCGGTGAGGCGATGGTCCGTGAGCTCGGGCGGGCGGGGATCCCGCAGGTGGTGGTGGCCCGCCGAGGCGACCGGCTGGAGGCGCTCGCGGCGACGTTCGCCGATGTCGAGGTGCTCGTCGCCGACCTGTCCACGCCCGAGGGAGTGGCCGCGGTGGCGGCGCGCGTCGTCGATCCTCAGCGGCCCGTCGACCTCGTGGTCAACAACGCCGGGTTCGGGACCAGTGGCGTGTTCGCCGAGCTCGACGCCGACCGGCTCGACGAGGAGGTCCGCCTGAACGTCGGCGCGCTCACCCGGCTGTCGCGGGCCGCGCTCGGGGTGATGGTCCCGCGTGGCCGCGGCTACCTGCTCAACGTGAGCAGCGTCATCAGCTTCCAGCCGAGCCCGCGCCAATCGGTGTACGCGGCGACGAAGGCCTACGTCACCAGCCTGTCGGAGAGCCTCCACGAGGAGGTGCGCGGTACGGGCGTCAAGGTCACGGCACTGTGCCCTGGGCTCACCCGCACCGAGTTCGTCGACGTCAGCGGCTCCTCGTCGCTCACCGGACGGCTGCCGTCGTTCGTCTGGCAGAGCGCGGAGGAGGTCGCCGTCGTCGGGCTGCGCGACATGGCCGCCGGTCGGGCGCTGTCGATCCCCGGCCCGATGAACAAGAGCGTCGTCATGGCCAGCGGGATCACGCCGCGCGGCATGCTCCGGCGGATGAGCGGCATCGCCCGCGGCTGACCCCCGGTCGGGTGGACTCGGACGGGGGCGACGCCACTCGGCCCGGCCACTGTGCCTAGGGTCGCGGTCAGCGGGTGGGCGCCGGCAAGCAACCGTGGAGGACCACAGTGTCAACAACCGAAGACAGCACGAACATCGACGCGCCCGGCGAGGCGAAGCCGACCGGGAGCCGCCGGTCGCTGCTCGGCAAGGGGGCGATGGCCGCCGCGGCGGCGGCCACGGCCGGTCTGGTCGTCAACAGCAGGTCGGCATCGGCGGCCGACGGCGACCCGCTGACCGTCGGGGCGGACAACGACCGGCACCCTCGACACCGGGCTCGGCGGCGGGTCGACCCTCATCGTCACCGACGGCAAGTCGAACGGCTTCGGCACCGGCAGCTCCATGCTGCCGGCATCCGTGGTCGGGTCGCAGTCGCTGGCCAACGGTCTCGGCGTGCTCGCCGAGTTCACCAGCACCACCAACACCGGCATCGGCGTGCTCGCCCTGTCGAACAAGGGGCTCGGCGTGGTCGCTCGCGGCACCGATGGCGACCTCGAGGCCGACGGCAGCGGCAAGCTGATCCTCAACAAGGACGGGTTCGCCGGCGCCCAGCCGGCCGGGGCCAGCGTCGTCGGCACGTTGGCCCGCGACGTCGACGGCAGCCTGTGGTACAGCCCGAAGAGCGCGGTGTGGGTGAAGCTCGCCGCAGCCGCGGATGCCGGCAGTGCGGGCACGTTCCACGTGATCGCCCCGGTCCGCGTGTACGACTCGCGGTTGGCGCTGCCCACCCAGGGCAAGATCAGCGTCGGGCAGAACCGCGTCGTCAGTGTCAAGGATGCGCGGAGCGAGACGACCGGCGCGGTGACCACCGCCGATGTCGTCCCCGTCGGGGCCACCGCCGTGGTGGCCAACCTGACGATCACCGAGACCGAGAGCGTGATCGGTGGGTTCCTGTCGGTCGTGCCCGGCGACGCCACCGCCCTCAGCGGGTCGTCGATCAACTGGTACGGCGAGAACCAGAACGTGGCCAACGGGCTGACGGCGAAGATCGCTGCGGACCGCACGGTGAAGGTCTTCTGCGGTGGAGTCGCCGCGTCGAAGACCCACTTCGTGATCGACGTCACCGGCTACTGGATGTAGTCACCGCGCAGTTCGCGCCGAGGGGCGCGGCGTCCCGACGATGTGACGCTGCCGCCCCTCGGCGGACAACCGCCGGATCAGGCGTAGTCGACGGCGGCGAACGTGGCCAGCTTGTCGATGCGGTGGCGGGCGTCGATCATCCGCACGGTACCGCTGCGCGAGCGCATCACCAGGCTCTGCGTGCGCGCCCCGCCGCTGATGTAGCGCACGCCGTTGAGCAGCTCGCCGTCGGTGATGCCGGTGGCCGCGAAGAAGCAGTTGTCGCTGCGCACGAGCGTGTCGGTCGTGAGCACCTGGTCGAGGTCGTAGCCGGCGTCGAGCGCCAGCTGCCGCTCGTTGTCGTTGCGCGGCCACAGCATGCCCTGCATCTCGCCACCCATGCACTTCAGCGCGGCGGCGGAGATGACGCCCTCGGGGGTGCCGCCGATGCCGATGAGCACGTCGACACCGGCATCGGGCCACGCCGTGGCGATGGCCCCGAAGATGTCGCCGTCGCTGATCAGCTTGATCCGTGCGCCGGCGGTGCGGACCTCCTCGATCAGCTCCTCGTGGCGCGGCCGGTCGAGGATGGCGACAGTGAGGTCGCGCACGTTCTCCCGCTTGGCCTTGGCGATCCACCGCAGGTTCTGCGTGGCCGTGGCGGTGATGTCGATCGAACCGGCGGCGTCGGGGCCGACGGCGATCTTGGTCATGTAGACGCACGGGCCCGGGTCGAACATCGTGCCCCGCTCGCTGACGGCGATCACGGAGAGCGCGTTGCCCCGGCCGAGCGAGGTGAGCGTGGTGCCGTCGATCGGATCGACGGCGACGTCGGTGAGCGGCTGGGTGCCGTCGCCGACCTTCTCGCCGTTGAACAGCATCGGCGCTTCGTCCTTCTCACCTTCGCCGATGACCACGATCCCGTCCATCGGGACGCCGGCGAGCACGGTGCGCATCGCCTCGACGGCCGCTCCGTCGGCACCGTTCTTGGCGCCGCGTCCGACCCATCGTGACGCGGCCAACGCGGCCGACTCGGTGGTGCGCACCAACTCCAGGGCCAGGTTGCGGTCGGGTTGCTGGGTGGAGCGCGAGACGGCCATCGACCGCCACCGTAGCGTCGGAGGACGTCGTACGGGGTGGCCGATGGCCGTCGGGGTCACCAGGTAGCGGTGAGATGTGTGCAGCCGGCGGACTAGCCGTCGGGCTGCCGCGGCCGCCGAGCGGATCGGCGCGACCCGTGCAGCGGTCGACCGTGGCTCAAGTGGGCCAGGTCGCCGGCGCGCCGGTCGTGGACGATCTGCTGGGCGATGTCGGGCAGGTATGACCACATGATGGTGCTCCTTGTTCGTGGGTTGGTGTGGGATCGGGCGCAGTGCTGGCCCAGCGGCACAGAGCTGCGTGGACGGGTGCAGATACGTGGCGTGTGCCACGGCGGTTCGGGAACGTGTTCGCCGGGCGCGCTCAGCCGATGCGGCGAGCGCAACGACCAGCGCCGACGTCACCACGGAGGGAGCGACGGACGGTGAACGGCTCGTTCGTCATCTTCATCGGCTCCTCCTCTCGGTTCGTCTGGCGGCCTGGTCGCCGATGCGAGGATGATGCCAGTGCACGACAGCGAGCGTCCAGCGATTAATCGACCGGCCCCGCGCCCGCAGCTCTCCGCAGAGCGGTGCATCGTCGGGCGTGATCTCACCGAGCCGCGCCTGTCGCCCGATGGCTCGGTCGTGGTCTACGCGCTCGCCGCCGGCGGGCGGCCGGCCTTGATGTGGCAGCCGCTCGACGGCACACCCGTCCGTCAGCTCACCGCCCACCCGCCACCGCGGACCGGTCGTGGGCTCGGCGGTGGCTGCTGGTGCTGGACGCCCACCGGCGAGGCCGTCGTCTACGCCGCCTCCGACGGGAACCTGTGGCTGCAGCCGGTGCCCGCCGGGCCGGTGCGTCGGTTGACCGACGGCGATCCCGCTCGGCCGGCGTTCGCCCCAGCAGCGACCGCCGATGGGCGCTGCGTCGTGTACACGGTCGACGAGGCCGAGGTGTGGTGCGTGCCGCTCACCGTCGACGGACCGCCGTGGCGCCTCGACGACGGCTCCGCCGACTTCTGCTTCGACCCGACGTCGGCGCCGGCGCCGGACGAGCGTCGTGTCTCGTGGGTCGCGTGGAACGTGCCGGACATGCCCTGGGACCACGCCCGACTGGTGACCGCCGACGTGGTCGTCGATTCCGCTGCCGCAGTGCGCTCCGAGTGGCGCCCGGCCTGCTCGGTGCAACAGCCACGGTGGCTGCCCGACGGCCGCCTGGCGGCACTGTGCGACGATGGTGGCTGGCTGAACGTGTGGGTGGACGGCGCGCCCCTGGTCGACGAGACGTTCGAGCACGGCGGTCCGTCGTGGGGACAGGGTCAGCGATCGTTCGCCGCGTCACCCGACGGACGATCGGTCGCGTTCACCCGCAACGAGCGCGGCTTCGGGCGGCTGTGCATCGTCGACCTGGCCGACGGGGCCGTGCCGCGAGGTGGCTCGTGGCGTCCACGGTCAGCTGTCCTGGGCGGGCCGGGTCCTGGTCGCGCTGCGCAGTGGCGCACGTACGCCGACGCAGCTCGTCGCCTACGACACCGACACGTGGGAGCGCACGGTGCTCGCGGTGGGGCCGCTCAGCGGCTGGGAGGATCTCGATCTCGTCGAGCCGCAGCTCGTCGAGGCGATCGCCCGCGACGGGGCGACGGTGCACGCCCGCCTGTACCGCAGTGACGGCGGACAGCGGCTGCTGTGCTGGGTGCACGGCGGGCCGACCGACCAGTGGCAGGTGTCGTTCCTGCCGCGGTTGGCGTTCTGGCGGGCCACTGGCTGGTCCGTGCTCGTGGTGGACCATCGCGGCTCGACCGGTCACGGCCGGGCCTATCAGCAGGCGATGCAGCAGCGCTGGGGCGAGCTCGACGTCAGCGACGTGGTCGACGCGATCGTCGATGCCCATCGACAGGGGTGGGGCGATCCGGCGAGCACCGTCGTGGTCGGGGCCAGCGCCGGCGGCTTCACCGCGCTGCAGGTCGCGGCCGCGGCGCCCGACCTCGTGGCCGGCGTCGCCGCCTCCTCCCCGGTGACCGACCTGTTCGACCTCGCCGAGCGCAGCCATCGCTTCGAGCGGCACTCCACGATCGGCCTCGTCGGCGACCTCCCGTCGCGCCTCGACCGCTACGTCGGACGGTCGCCGATCGCCCATCCGGAGCGGCTCGCCGGTGTGCCCGTGCTGCTGCTGCACGGCGACAGCGACCCGGTGGTGCACGTCGAGCAGAGCCGGCGGTTCGCTGCCGCGCTCGCAGACGCCGGCGGCGACGTCGAGCTGCACGTCTACGCGGGTGAGGGCCACGGCCTGCGCCAGCCCGAGAACCAGCTCGACGAGTACCGCCGGATGGCCTCGTTCTTCGACCGTGTCACCGGCCCCGACGCGGGCCACCGGTAGCGTCGCGGCTCGTGACCGACGACTGGAACCCGGACGACCCCGACCTCACCCGGGTGCACTACGACCTCAGCCGATGGTCGTTCGACCAGCAGGCCGAGCTGGCCAGTGATCTCACCGAGGCGGCCATCCCGCACGCCTGGGACGGCAACGAGCTGCTCGTGCCGGAGGAGTTCGAGATCGCCACCGACACAGCGATCACGCTCGTCGAGGAGCGGCTGGGCATCGACGACGACCAGCTCGCGGCAGCCGAGGCCGACGGACACGGGGTCACCGGCGAACCGGAGCCGATCGAGCTGGCCGACGATGTCGTCACCACCGAGTACGACCTCGCCGAGTGGACCGACGACGAGCGGCACGCCGTCGGTACGCTGCTGGTCCGCCAGCACCTCCCGTTCCGCTGGAACGAGGAGCACGTGCTGCTCGTGGCCACCGAGCACGAGGGCTCGGTCGAGGCCATCCTCGACGCAGTGGAGTCCGGCGAGCACGAGGTCGAGCCGGTGATCGACGAGCCCGACGCCGACGCCGAGCTGGCCGCCGAGGCCGATGCCGTCGGCGGCGAGGGGCAGTTGCCCTTCGAGACGTTGACGACGTTCTTCCTCGCCGGCGAACGGCTGCAGAAGAACGCGCTCGATGCCGGGGGCCTCGAGGAGCTGATGCGCGCCCTGGACGTCGCCGACGCGTCCAACCCGCCGTACGGGGTGGAGCGCAAGCTGTGGGAACGGACCTGCGAGCTGGCCGACGAGCTGGCCGACGCGCTCACCGAGGACGACGAACCCGACACCGACGCCGCCGCCGAGATCGCCGCGGAACTGCACGACCTCCTGCGCCCGTACATCTGAGCGGTCGGGACGAGCTGGCGGTCGGGACTGGCCTCCGCTTCGCTTCGGCTGCTCCCTCCCGTGCGGCGGGCTCCCTGGCGGTCGCGCCGCCGCGCGTGACCTGATGCTCGGCCTCGTGGGGACCCAAGCGTCGGGCGCGCGCCGACCGTCAGCGCGACCCGCGCCGACCTGATCGTCGTACGCCTCCGAGGTGCCGCCGACACTCGAGTCGGTGGCGTTCGCCCGAGTCGGTGGCGTTCGCCCGAGTCGCCGAGGTCCGGGCGAGTCGGTCGGGTGCGGATTCGGGCGTCAACGACTCGAGTGGACGGGTGGGACTCGGGTCGGTTGTCCGGGTCCGAGTCGGTGGTGTGCGGGCGAGTCGCTCACCTGCGAGATCGGCCGTCAGCGACTCGGCTGGACGGCTGGGACTCGGGTGGGCGGCTGCGACTCGGGTGGGCGGCTGCGACTCGGGTGGGCGGCTGCGACTCGGGTGGGCGGCTGCGACTCGGGTGGACGGCTGGGACTCGGGTCGGGCACGGACCGCGGCCGCGTGACACGGCGCGCGACACGGCGCGCGGCGCCGGCGGGGTCAGGCGGGGACGGTGGCGAGGAACTCGGTGAGCACGCGTTCGAACTCCTCGGGGTTGGCCAGGTTCGGGGCGTGGGCGGCGTCGGGGATCACGGCGAGCCGGGCGCCGGGGATCTTCGACGCCATGTAGCGCGAGCCGTCGAGGAACGGGGTGTCGTCCTCGCCGACGATCACCAGCGTGGGCACGGCGATGCCGGGCAACGACGCGATGACCTGGTCGTCGAACTGGGTGAGGATGCCACGCGCCGCACGGATCAGACCGCCTGCATCGCGATGCACGTCCTGACGGACCTCGTCGCTCGAGCCGAGGGCGCCGAGTCCGTCGCGCTCGAACCCGGCCGCGTAGTTCTCGGCCATGCGGTTCCAGCCGTCGCGCGCCGCGTCCTGGCGGTACCCGGGGCCGGTGTCGATGAGCACGAGGCCGGCGACCCGGTCGCGGTGCGCGAGGTGGAAGCGCAACGACAGGTAGCCGCCGAGGGAGTGGCCGCCGATCACGGCACGCTCGAAGCCGGCGGCGTCGAGGATGGCGATCATGTCCCCGACGGCGAGCTGCGCGCTGTACTGCGCCGGATCGTCGGGGTAGTCGCTGCGTCCGTGGCCGCGCACGTCCCACGTGATGACGGAGTGGTCGGCCGACAGCGCCGGCAGGTTCGGCTGGAACATGTGCGCCGACGCGGTGAAGCCGTGCGTCAGCAGGAAGGCCGGCCCGGCGCCGGTGACGTCGTAGGTGATGCGGACTCCGCCGCGGTCGATCTCGGGCATGAGCTCGATGCTGGCAGGCGACCGCCGGCGAGCCGTCAGCCGAGCGCGTCGCGGAAGCGATCGGCATGGGTGGCGAACCACTCGCGCCGATGGTCGAAGCGTGCCATGCCGCCCATCGACTCCCACATCTCGACGAAGTTGACGTCGCCGGCCTCCACCCGCCGGCGGACGAACTCGCCGCCACGGGCGATGCCGTCGGCGAGTGCAGCGAACAGCTCGTCGCGTCCAGGGTCCAGACCGTAGGAATCGGCGACGAGCCGCAACCGCGCCTCGAGGTCGGCCGGTCGCCAACCGAAGCGCACCCGGCTCTCGTCGTCGATCGGCACGCACATCCTGGCGAACTGGGCGAGGTCGTAGGCCCGCCGGCCGGGGGCCGCGAAGTCGAAGTCGAGGAGCGCCACGGCGATCCCGTCGTGGAAGACCACGTTCTCCAGGCACACGTCGTTGTGGCAGACGACGTCGTCACCGGTGCCGCCCTGCGGGTCGCGCATCTCCCGGCTCCAGCCGTCGCCGCTCGGCGGCCGGTATCCGGCCGCGGCCTCGTGGAACCGACGCAGCAAACGGGCGATCGAGGCCAACGACTCCTCCGACTGCGCCCATGCCGGGTAGGGCGGCACGGGCACCTCGCCGTCGATGAACTCCAACCGTTCGCGGCCGTCGTCGTCCACACCGACGGGGTTCGGGGCACCGGTGAAGCCGCGCCCGCGCAGGTACCGCAGGAAGTCGTGGATCGTCGCCGTGTGCGCGTTGGACGGGCGCAGCACGTGCCCGCCGACGCGCACGACCGCCCCTGCGTTGGCGAT
This sequence comes from uncultured Acidimicrobiales bacterium, assembly GCA_963794805.1. GTDB lineage: Bacteria > Actinomycetota > Acidimicrobiia > Acidimicrobiales > Ilumatobacteraceae > JAODBQ01. The sequence continues at coordinate 119,601 of CAWCFL010000016.1, read as the reverse complement.
GCCCCCGTACAGCACCTTCGGCTCCTCCCGCGCCATCGCAGGGACGGTAGCGCCGCCGCTAGCGTCTCACGAGATGTTGCTGGCGGAACTCGAGGTCTGGCACTCCCGGCCGGTCACGCCGACCCGGCGTGTCGCGCTCGGTCACCTCGTGCTCCCGGTCGATCCGCTGCCCGGTTTCGGCGGACTGCTGCTCGGGGCGGTGATCGCCAAGCACCTGCCCGACGTGGACCACGACCTCGTCGCCGACGTCCATCGCCTGCTCGACCAGATCAGCCGCGGCGAGCGCGTCGTGCAACCGCGGCTGCTGCACCGCTACCAGGTGGACCGCCACGGCCTCGCCGCCAGCGTCCATCGGATGGAGGGCGAGGGCGACAACATCCACTTCAGCCTGGAGCCGAAGGGCAGCCCGTTGGTGCAGGTGCTCGGGGCGATCTACGCGGTGGAGCGGCTCAGCCTCGACGTCCGTCGTGGGCTCAACCCGGTGCTGCACAAGGCGATGCGCTGGCAGGGCCCGATCGGCCCGTCGTTCGTCGCCAATCTCGCCGGGTCGGCCGGCGCCGCGCTGGCCACGATGGCCGATCCGCGGGCGTGGGCGCTGGAGCTGCTCGGCTTCCCGCCCGGCACCGCCGCCGTCTCCAAGAAGCAGGTGATGACCCAGTTCCGCCTGCGCCTGCGCGAGGTGCACCCCGACCACGGCGCGGAGCACGACGGCGCGGCCGAGGAGATCGACAAGCTCGGCGAGGCCCGCAAGATCCTGCTGGCGTGAGCGCCTCCGCGTGAAGCTGTTGCTGTTCCCCGGGGCGGGATCGTCGTCGACGCACCCGAGCCTGCTGGCCGTCGAGCAGGCCGTCGCACCGATGCGCGTCGTGCGCGCCGACTTCCCGTATCGCCTCGCCGGGCGCAAGGCCCCGGACCGTCCGCCGGTGCTGCTGCAGGCGGTGCGCGACGCGGCCAAACCGTTGCGCCGCGGGGGACTGGTGCTCGGCGGCCGGTCGATGGGCGGGCGGATCTGCTCGCTGGCGGTGGGCGACGCCGAGGATCCGTTGCCGGCCAAGGGTCTGGTGCTGATCTGCTATCCGCTGCACCCACCGGGCAAGCCGGACGCGCTGCGCGTCGAGCACTTCCCCCGGCTGCACGTGCCGTGCCTGTTCATCAGCGGCACTCGTGACGCGTTCGGCACGCCCGACGAGCTGACCGGGTGGACCGCGACGATCCCCGGACCGGTGACGCACGAGTGGTTGGAGGGCAAGACGCACGAGCTGCGCGGTGCCGACCGCCGCATCGCCGAGATCGTCGCGCCGTGGATCAAGAGCTTGTGACTGCGGTGCCCGGGTCGTCGCGGTCGAGGGTGCGGTCGACGTGGTCGACGCGGTCCTCCGGGTTGAGCTGCTCCAGCGTCAGGTGCGCCGTCTCCGGGTAGGCGACGAAGGCGATCACCGCGGCGACGAGCTGGCCGACGCCCATCAGGCCCATGACCGTCCCGTAGCTCCACCCGTGGTCGAGGAGTCGTCCCGCGACGACGAGCCCGACGCTGCTCCCGGCGAGCGACACCGCGGTGATCCAACCGTTGGCCCGCGCCCTGCTGCCCGTGGAGAACAATTCGGCGCGGTACACGTTGAACGCCGGGTAGGCCAGTCCGGCGGTGATCCCGCCGAGGAACGCGGCGAGCCACATCGGCGGACCGCCGACGCTGAACGCGCCGACGAGGAACACCGTCGACAAGGGCAGGCACACGAGGAGCACGACGCGCCGGCCGATCGCGTCGGCCAGCTTGCCGCCGGCGACCAGGCCGAGCGCGGCCGGCGTGGCCGTGGTGATCGTGAACAGGGCGATGCCGCCGCCGCTGTAGCCGCGGACGTCGTCGAGGTAGCGGTTCTGGAAGAACGACGCCGGGGCGATGAAGATGTTCGCCGCCACGGCGACCACGCAGATCAGCGCCAGCCTGCCGCGATGCAGGTGGCGCGCCGCGGCCTCGCCGGTGATGGCCACGGTCGCCTGGTGGGCCTCGAACCTGGCCGTCTCGGGCAGGCCGCGCTGCAGGTCCCACGCGGCGAGGAACCACACCGCCGACAGCAGGTAGATCAGGCGCCAGCCGTCGCTGCCGAGGTCGGCCAGCCGCAGGGCGATGACGGCAACGCCGGCACCGAGCCCGCTGGCCATCGCCAGCACGCTGAGCGCGTACGCCCGGCTGTTGCGCGGCATCTCCTCCGCGGCGGCCACGCCGATGAGCAGGGCCAGTGCCAGGCCGAGCGGTCGCCCGACGGTCTGCGTGGCGACGAGCGTCCAGAAGCTCGGGGCGGCCGCGCCGAGGAGGCAGAACAGGGGAGCGAGCCACGCGGTGATCACGATCATCCGCCTCCGCCCGTGACGGTCGGCGGCGATGGCGAACGGCACGGTGATCACCACCCCGAGCCGGACGATCACCCCCCCGACGCCCTGGCCGGTCTTGTCGATGCCGAAGCTGTCCGCGGCGAAGTTCACCGTCTGGGTGAACAGCGTGTTGGCGAACGCGGCCGACAGCGAGGCCGCGGCGAGCAGGCCGAGCAGCCGGGTGTGGTGCGCCGTCAGTCGGTCCGGCGGCGCCCACCACGGGCTCGGCGAGCCGGGCGCACGTGCGGTGCGCAGCGCGCTGCGCACCGGGAGGGCGAACAACCAGCCGAACCAGGGCACGTCGAGGCGGTAGCGGATGGTCTCGCGCGTGCCGTGCGCCGTCGGTTCGAGCGTGCGCTCGTAGTCGGCGAACGGACCGGCGCGCTGCACGAAGCGCCCGGGCCCGGCACGCTCCTCGGCGACGAAGTCGTCACGCGGCTCGTCGGCGGCCGGCTCCTCGGCGGAGGGGTCGTCGAGCACCCGGGTGAGCACGCGGGTGCGCATCGGCGCAGAGGCTACTGGTGGGCCTCCGCCGGGGGATGGCGGTCGGAGGGGCGACCTACGGGCCATACTGGTCGCCCGTGAGCGTCAACCCGGTCGTCGGCGGCGGCCCGCGCGAGGAGCGCATCGTCGTGCGTCGCAGCCCGCCGTTGCGCGGTGAGCTGAGCGTGCCGGGAGCGAAGAACTCGGTGCTCAAGCTGATGGCCATCACGCTCCTGGCCGATGGCGAGTTCACCCTGTCGAACGTGCCGGACATCGCCGACGTGACGATCATGGGCGAGTTGCTCGAGGCCATCGGCGTGCGCATCACCCGCCGCCAGGGGAGCGAGCTGACCCTGGTCAACGGCGGGGAGATCCATCCCGTCGCGCCGTACGAGCTCGTCGAGCGGATCCGCGCGTCGATCAACGTCCTCGGACCGCTGCTCGGGCGGTTCGGCACGGTGCGCCTGTCGCTGCCAGGCGGGGACGACTTCGGCAGCAGGCCGATCGACATGCACCTGCGTGGCCTCGAGGCGATGGGCGCGGAGTTCCGCATCCGCCACGGCTACGTCGAGGCGCGCGCCGAGCGGCTCCACGGTGCCGACATCACGCTCGAGTTCCCCAGCGTCGGGGCGACGGAGAACATCCTCACCGCCGCGGTGCACGCCAAGGGCACCACGGTGATCGACAACGCGGCGCGCGAGCCGGAGATCTGCGACCTGTGCGCCATGCTCGTCGGCATGGGCGCCGACGTCGAGGGCGCCGGGTCGTCGACGATCGTCGTGCACGGCGTCGAGCCGGGGGCGCTGCGACCGGTCGATCACGAGGTCGTGGCCGATCGCATCCAGGCCGCCACGTACCTCGCGGCCACGGCCATCACCGGCGGCGAGGTCGTGCTGCGCGGTGCGCGCCACGAGCACATGGAGACGTTGCTGCGGCGCTTCGGCGAGATGGGCGTCACGGTCACCGACCTCGGCGGGAGCCTGGCCGCCTGGGCCCCACCGCCCGGCGAGGGCCGCCTGCGGAGCATCGACGTGGCCACGCTGCCGTACCCGGGCATCGCCACCGACTACAAGCCGCTGATCACGACGATGCTGTCGGTCGCCGACGGCGTCGGCATCGTCACCGAGAACCTGTACCCCGGCCGTTTCCGCTACGTCGAGGAGCTGCAGCGGCTCGGCGCCGACATCCGCACCGACGGCCACCACGCCGTCGTCCGCGGCGTGCCCCACCTGTCGGGTGCGCCGGTGCGCGCCCCCGACATCCGCGCCGGCGCAGCGCTGGTGGTGGCCGGGTTGGTCGCCGACGGCGAGACGCACATCAGTGGCGTCCACCACGTGGATCGCGGCTACGACGACCTGGTCGGCCGGTTGCGCTCGCTCGGCGCCGACATCGAACGCGAGTCGTCGGCCTCCGACGTCTGCTGATCCTCCGCCTGACGGCTCTCCACCCGCCGCTTGGCCAGCCGCAGCAGCCCGACGATCGCCAGGATCGGGACGGCGACCATCAGCATCTCGTCCCAGCCGCCCTGATGCGCGAGGACGACCGGCATGGCGCCATCGTAGGGACGGCGCTGGTTGAATGGATGTCGCATGCGGACCCAAGTCGAAGAGACCATCGAAGTCATCCGGCCGGCGTTGCAGGCCGACGGCGGCGACATCGAGCTGCGCGACGTGGACGAGGCGACCGGCGTCGTCACCGTCAGCCTGCTGGGCGCGTGCGGCACCTGCCCGGCGAGCACGGAGACGCTCAAGGCCGGCATCGAGCGGATCATGCGCGACCGCATCGACGGCATCACCGAAGTCATCAGCGTCGACTGAGCAGCCGCCGTGAGCGGTCGAGCGGCGCAACTCCTGGACCGCGCCCAGCACGGCGACCGGGCCGCGCTGGCCCGGTTGCTGTCGATCGTCGAGCGCGGTGGCGACGCCGCGGTCGAACTGGCCGCGCTCGTCGGCGGCGGTGAGGGCCGTCCCCGCGCGACGTCGTACAGCGTCGGCATCACGGGTGCGCCGGGGGCCGGGAAGAGCACGCTGACGAGCGCCCTGCTCGCCGTGCTCCGGGACGGCGACGAGCGTGTGGCCGTCGTGGCGATCGATCCGACGTCGCCGTTCTCCGGTGGGGCGATCCTCGGCGATCGCCTGCGGATGCAAGACCATGCGACCGACGACGGCGTGTTCATCCGCTCGATGGCCACTCGGGGTCACGTCGGCGGCCTGGCGCTGGCTGTGCCCGAGGCGGTTCGGGTGCTTGCCGCGTCCGGGTGGCCGTGGGTGGTGATCGAGACCGTCGGCGTCGGCCAGGTCGAGGTCGAGGTGGCCGGCAACGCCGACACGTGCGTGGTCGTCGTCAACCCGGGTTGGGGTGACGCGGTCCAGGCGAGCAAGGCCGGGCTGATGGAGATCGCCGACGTGTTCGTCGTCAACAAGGCCGACCGCGACGGCGTGGCGCAGACCCGTCACGACCTCGCGTCGATCCTCGAGCTGGCCGACCGTCCGCCTGGTGGATGGCAGCCGCCGATCGTCGACGCCGTGGCCACCGACGGCCGGGGGGTGGGCGACGTCTGGGCGGCGATCGAGGCGCACCGCGCCGCGATCGTCGCGTCCGGCGAGCTGGAGCGCCGGCGCGCCGCCCGACTGGTCGCCGAGCTGCACGCGATCGTCCGGCGTCGGTTGGAGACACTGGCGCGCGAGTCCATCGGTGACGCCGCCTGGCGAGCCGCCGAGGCCGACGTGGCCGCTGCCCGGCTGGCCCCGTCCACCGCCGCCGCGGCGCTCCTCGCACCGCTCCTCACCCGACCCTGACGCCCGATCGCGCCGGCAGGGCCGTTGTGAGCGTCAAGTCCGGAGCTTGACGCCGGATCGCGCCGGCCGCATCTCGACGCCCGATCGCGCCATCGACGCCGTTGTGAGCGTCAAGTCCGGACCTTGACGCTCGATCGCGCTCAGCCTGCTTGCGGGCGGAAGGTGGCGCGCTCGGCGCGGATCGCCCGGATCGTGGCGATGACATCGTCCATCCGTCGGAGATCGGACCACCACACCTCGACGATCTCCCAGCCGAGGCGACGCAGCGCGCGCTTGCGCGTTGCATCGGCGCGCTGCGCGGCCGGTGTCGCGTGCCACTCCCAGCTCTGGCACTCGACGCCGATCCGGTGCTCCACGTCGGCCAGATCGAGCTCGGCGAGCAGCCGTCGCCGCGGGCCGAACACGGGATGTTCGTGCACGAGCGTGATGCCGGAGACGGCGAGCTCGTGGTGGGCGAGCCGCTGGAACCAGCTGCGCGGCAGCCGCTTGTCGGTGCGCTCGGCGATCAGGTCGAGGAGGTCGCGCGGGCCGGGCCGGCCGCGCTGCAGCCAGCGCTGAGCGCCCTGGCTGAACCACAGCGGCGAACGCCCTGCTCGCAGTGCGCTGTCCAACGCCTGGCCGGCGCGGTCGCGGCCGTCGACCGCGACCGCGCCGATCAGCGCCAAGGGCATGCGGACCGCTGTGATCCCGTCGACGCGGAAGGTGTCCGCTCGCCCGAAGCCGAGCAGCGTGTGCTGCGTGGCCACGGTGGTGTTGCGGTGACCGCCGTGAGCCACCGTGACGTGCAGCGGTTCATACGTGGAGTAGCCGTCCAGCCCGTAGAGGCGCGCCGCGGAGCCGTGCGACAGCGCTGCGGACGGGTTCGAGCCGAGCACGACGACCGACGCGCGGCGGTGCCAGGTGTCGGGCGCGCCGGCGGCGACGATCACGCCGGGTGCGGCTCGCTGCCACATGCCGTCGGCGATCAGGCGTTGCTGGCGACGCAGCGAGATGCCGGCTCCGCGGATCTGGCGGTCGGTCGCTGCGCCGTGCTGGTCGCGGAACTGCTGCTGGAGGTCCACGTCGTGCTTCATCGTCGACACTGATGGCAGCGAACCGCCGAGACCGGCAACGCCCAGGCGGATCAGGCGTCAGGTTGCCAACCTGACGCTCGCAACGGCCCGACCGGCGCGATCGGGCGTCAACGTGCTGCCGGCCCGATCCTTCGTCAAGTTCTGGACCTGACGCTCACAACGGCCCGACCGGCGCGATCGGCCGTCAACGTCGGCTCACGGCGATCGGGCGTCAAGTTGCGGGCGTTGCCTGGCGGCGGGCGCGGCGGCAGGTTCGGCCAGGGAGCGACGAGGGCGGATGGTTAGGGTCGGGCGCATGGGTGATCTGGTGAGCCTCGAGCGGCACGACGACGGGGTCGCGGTGGTGACGCTGCACAACGGGAAGGTCAACGCGCTGTCGTCGCAGGTGCTCACCGAGCTCCTGGAGATCGCCACGGACCTGCGCGCCACACCACCCGGAGCGGTCGTCGTCACCGGCGGGCCGAAGATCTTCGCCGCCGGCGCCGACATCTCCGAGTTCGGTGGTCCGCAGGAGGGCAAGCACCTCGGTGGCCTGTTCCACCGCTCCCTCGCCGCCGTCGCCGACATCCCCCGATTCACGATCGCCGCCGTGTCGGGCTACGCGCTCGGTGGTGGCTGCGAGCTGTCGATGGCGTGCGACTACCGCATCGCCAGCGAGCGCGCCGTGTTCGGCCAGCCGGAGATCCTTCTCGGGATCATCCCCGGCGGCGGGGGCACCCAGCGCCTGCCTCGCCTCGTCGGCCCCAGCCGCGCCAAGGAGCTGATGATCACCGGCCGTCAGGTTCGGGCCGAGGAAGCGCTGCGCATCGGACTGGCCGACGAGGTGGTCGCCCCCGACGAGCTGGAGGCGCGGGCCATGGCGTTGGCCGCCGAGGTGGCCAAGGGCGCGGTGCTCGCGCAGGCGATGGTCAAGCGGGCGGTCGACCTCGGCCTCGACGAGGCCATCCCGGCGGCGATGGCGCTGGAGCTCGACCTGTTCGAGGACGTGTTCCGCACCGACGACAGCCAGGTCGGCGTCAAGAGCTTCCTGGAGAACGGACCGGGCAAGGCGACGTTCAGCGGTCGCTGAGACCGACCGAGCGGCCGGCTACGGCGCGACGCGAGGTCGGGCGCCGGCGAGGAAGTGGTCGACCACGCCGTCGACGAATCGCTGGTCGAGCGGGGCGACGCCGGTGAGCCCGGCCATCAGGACCGGACCGGTGAGCAACGCCATCAGCGTCTGCTCGTCGAGCGACGGGTCGAGGCGGCCTTCGGCGATGCCCCGTTGCAGGATGCAGCCGCAGACGTCGAGCTGCTCGTTGCTGATCCGCTCCTCGATGGCCGCTACGTCACCGCGATGCTGCTTGAGCATCAACAGCGCCGGGAGCACCCGTCGCCAACGTTCGTCGGACATGATCGCCGCGAGGCTGCCGACGAGCTGACGCAGGGCGACGTCGAAGTCGAGCGCCGGATCTGGCGCCTGCAGGTTGGGCGCCATGTGCTCGAAGACGTCGGCGACGAGGTCGTCGCGCGTCGTCCAGTGGCGGTACACGGTGGACTTGGCCACGCCGGAGCGGGCGACCACGCCGTCGACCGTGAGCGCCTCGGGCCCACCCTCCAGCAGGAGCTCGATCGCCGCATCCATGACGGCCGCATGCGTGCGCGCCACCCGGGTGTTCACCTCGCCCACCGTACCGGGTGACTCCTGTCTCATCGCTGCTCCATCGCTCTTGACATCCACGAACAATACGATACCGTCTCGTACCAATCGAACGGTACCGTCTCGTATCGTTCGATTGATCTGAAGGAGGATCCCATGTCCGTCGAAGCGATCCACGCCGGTGCCCCGCCGGCAGACGAGCCAACCGGGGCCATCGCCGACCCACGTCGACGGCAGATGATCCTGATCGCGATGTGCACGGCGTTGATCGCCGTGATCGCCTCGGTCTCGGGACTGAACGTCGCCCAGCAGCAGCTCGCCGCCGACCTCGGCGCGACGCAGAGCCAGCTGCTGTGGGTGATCAACGGCTACACCATCGCGCTCGCCGCGCTGCTCCTGCCGGTCGGCGCGATCGGTGACCGGTGGGGTCGCAAGCACATCCTCCTCGCCGGTCTCACGGTGTTCTCGGTGGCCAACGTGCTGGCCTCCATGGCCGGGACGCCCACGCAGCTGATCGCCTTCCGGGTGCTCGCCGGCGTCGGCGCGGCGATGATCATGCCGGTCACCCTGTCGGTCATCACGTCCAGCTTCCCGGCGGAGGACCGCGGGCGAGCCGTGGGCATCTGGGCCGGCGTCGCCGGTGCCGGGGGCATCCTCGGACTGATCTCCTCGGCGGTGCTCGTGGACAACTTCACGTGGCCGTGGCTGTTCGTCGGGCCGGTCGTCCTCGCGGCCATCGCCGGTGTGATGACGGTGAAGTACGTGCCCCACTCCCGCGAGCACCACGTCGGCCGGTTCGACCTCGCCGGCTCGGTGCTGTCGGCCATGGCCGTCGGCCTGCTCGTGCTCGGCATCCACGAAGGGCCCGAGCACGGGTGGTCCTCCAACCTCGCGGTCGTCGGCGTGATCGGTGGGCTCCTGGCCGCCTGCGTCTTCATCTGGTGGGAGCTGCGTCAGGAACGTCCGCTGCTCGACCTGCGGGTGTTCGCCAACCGGGCGCTCGCCGGCGGCTCGGTGTCCCTCCTGGTCACCTTCGCCGTGCTGATGGGCCTGTTCCTCGCCGTCATCCAGTTCCTCCAGGCCGTCCTCGGCTACTCGGCGCTGCGGGCCTCGGTCGGCCTGCTGCCGATGGCCGCGATGATGATGCCGCTGTCCACCGTCGCCCCACAGATCGCCAAGCGCGTCGGCCTGCGGGCGATGCTCACCGCCGGCAGCCTGTTCGTCGCCGCCGGCATGGCGCTGCTGGCCGTGTTCGCCACGGCCGACGGCGGGTACCTCGGCATCCTGCCGGGCCTGCTCGTGCTCGGCTTCGGCGTCGGCCTGTCGATGAGCCCGGGCACCGAGGCGATCACCAGCTCGCTGCCCGAGGAGCGCCAGGGCGTCGCCTCGGCGCTGAACGACACGGTGCGCGAGTTCGGCGGTGCCCTCGGCGTGGCCCTGATGGGCAGCCTGTTGAGCTCGGGCTACAGCGCCCACATCGGCAACGTCACCGCCGGCCTGGCGCCCGACGCGGCCGCCGCGGTGAAGGAGGGGATCGGTGGCGCCTTCGCCGTCGCTCCCTCGCTCGGCGACCGCGCCCCGGTGGTGCTCGACGGCGCCCGCCATGCGTTCGTCCACGGCTGGCAGCTGTCGATGTGGGTGGCCGCCGGGATGCTGTTCGCCTCGGCGCTGTTCACCGCGCTGTGGATCCCGGGACGGGCCGAGGTGCTCGACCTCGAGTCCGAGCTCGACCGCAGCGAGCTGGTGCTGGCCGGCGCCGACTGACCGTCGGTCCGGCGGGCGGGCGGGAGTCCGTCCGGCGTCCGTCCTCGTCCGAGGCCGAGTCGGAGTCCGTGGTGGTCCACTGGCGCGGACGTGTGCGACTCGGATGGTCGGGGTGGGGCGAGTCGGTGGTGTTCGCCCGAGTCGCTGGCGTGCGGTCTCGCACGTCAGCGACTCGCGTGGACGTGTGGGACTCGCGCGTCGACCGGCGTGCGTCGCGCTAGATCGAGGCGAGGCCGGCCTGGGCGACCTCCATGTCCTCGGAGTAGTGGCCGCCGCTCACGCCGACCGCGCCGACGACCTGACCGTCGCGCAGCACGGGGAACCCGCCGCCGAAGATCACCAACCGGTCGATGCCGGCCGTCGCGCCCATCGCCAACGGGGCGTCGTCCTTGATGAAGTCGTACCAGCCGTGTGACGGCATGCCGAAGCCGACCGCGGTGTACGCCTTGTCCTGGGCGATCTGCACCGAGATCAACGGTGCGCCGTCCATCCGGTGCAGCGCCTTGAGCACACCACTCTCGTCGACGATCGCGATGGTGAAGCTCTTGCCCAGCTCGGCACCCATGGCAGCCGCGCCGGCGATGATCCGCTCGGCGAGGCCGATGCCGATGCTCGGCCGGTTGATGATGTCGTCGCTCATGCGTGCTCCCCGTTCGTCGGTGGTCGACGTCGTGCTCGCCGACCCGCGGCATCTTGCCCGTCGTGGACCGCCGCTCCGTCACCGTGGCGCCTCGACCGCGACGCCGATCAGGTGGCCCAGGCCACGTGACGCTCAGGTGGCCCAGGCCACGGTGCCGAGGTCGTAGGGGGAGATCAGCGCCGGGTTGGCCGGCATGGCCCGGACGGTCACGCCGTACGGTCCGGCTTCGCCGACCTCGAAGCTGCCCTCGAACGTCGCGCCCTTCGTGTGGGTCAGGTTCTCGACGATCGGGTCGCCCATGAACGATCCCTGCTGGTCGACGTTGCCGTGCAGCACCTGCACCACGACGTCGGAGGGCGACAGCTTGCCGAGCGACACGGAGGCGGCGACGGATCGGTTGTCGCCCTCGTGGGCGTCGGACGTGTCGGCCTCGACGACGTCCACCGACACCGCTGGCCAGCCGACGCGGACCTTGTCCTTCCACGCGGCCAGCGCCTTCGACGACGCGCACCCGTCGGCCAGCGCGGCACGCCCGCTGGCCGCAGCCGGCTCGTAGAGATCCGTTGCATAGTCGCGCACCATGCGCGCCGCGGTGACGAACGGGCCGAGGGTCTTCCAGTTGTGCTTCATCCGGTCGATCCAGCCGATCGGCACGCCGTCGCGCTGGGCGTAGAACAGCGGCACGATCTCCCGCTCGAGCAGGCCGAACAAGCTGGTGGCCTCGCGGGCGTCACGGCGCACGTAGTCCGGGTCCTCGTCGGCCGAGGCGATCGCCCAGCCGTTCTCGCCGTCGTAGCACTCGTCCCACCATCCGTCACGGATGCTGCAGTTCAGCGCGCCGTTCAGCGCGGCCTTCATCCCGCTCGTGCCACACGCCTCGAGCGGCCGGCGCGGGTTGTTCAGCCAGACGTCGCAGCCGTGGTACATCGTGCGGGCGATCGCCATGTCGTAGTCCGGCACGAACAGGAAGCGATGGCCGACGTCGAGCTGCCGGGCGAACAGCTCGATGTCGCGGATCATGTCCTTGCCCGGCTGGTCCGCCGGATGGGCCTTGCCGGCGAACACGAACTGCACGGGGCGGTCGGTCGACAACAGCAGGGCGCGCAGCCGCTCGGGCTGCGAGAGCAGCAGCGTCGCCCGCTTGTACGTGGCGAACCGGCGGGCGAAGCCGATCGTCAGCGCATCCGGGTCGAGCAGGGCGTCGCCGAGGTGCCGGCGGACGAACGACACGAGCGCCGCCCGTCCGGTGCGTCGCGCCGCCCACACCGCACCCGGGTGCAGACCGTCGACGCGCTCCCAGGCCTCGTCGTCGGCACCGTCCCACATGCCGCCGACCGACGAGCGCAGCAGCGTGTCGACCTCGTTGCTCACCCACGTGTGCGCGTGGACGCCGTTGGTGATCGAGCCGATCGGCACCTCGTCGACGGGCACGTCCGGCCACAGCCCCTGGAACATCTCCCGGCTCACCGCGCCGTGCAGCGCAGCGACGCCGTTGGACCGCCCGGCCAGGCGCAGGCCCATGACGGCCATGTTGAAGCGGGTCTCGTCGGGCTCGTCGGCGCGCCACCCGAGCGCCATCAGCTCCTCGAACGTCGTGCCGCACTGCGCGGCGAACTTGCCGAAGTACTTGCTCCATCATCGTCTGCGGGAAGCGGTCGATGCCGGCCGGCACGGGCGTGTGCGTGGTGAACACGCCGCCGGCGCGCACCGCCTCGATCGCCTCGTGGAACGTCAGGCCGCCGGCGACGAGCTCGCGGATCCGTTCCAGCGAGTTGAACCCGGCGTGGCCCTCGTTGCTGTGGAACACCTGCGGATCCAGGCCGAGGGCACGCAGCACGCGCACGCCGGCGATGCCGAGGACGATCTCCTGGCGGATGCGGTGCTCGGCGTCGCCGCCGTACAGGCGGTCGGTGATCGCGTAGCCCTCGGGGCTGTTGCCGTCCACCGCGGTGTCGAGGAAGTACAGCGGCACCCGTCCGACCTGCGCCTTCCAGGCCTTGCACCGCGACGGTGTCGCCGGCGACGTCGACCTCGACCTGGACGTCGGTGGGCTCGAGGGCCAGGCCGGTCGGGTCGAGGCGGGGGAAGCGCTCCTCCTGGTAGCCGTCGGCGTTGAGCCGCTGACGGAAGTAGCCCTCGGCGTACAGCAGGCCGATGGCGACGAGCGGCACGCCGAGGTCGGAGGCGGCCTTGAGGTGGTCGCCGGCGAGGATGCCGAGACCGCCGGAGTACTGCGGCAGCGTCTCGCTCAGCCCGAACTCCGGCGAGAAGTAGGCGACGAGGCCGAGCGGCGAGTCGTCGCGGCCCTGGAACCAGCGCGGCGACGTCGATCGCGTCGTGCAGGCGATCTGCCGCGGCGCGCGTCGCGTCGACGATCGACGGGTCGGCGGCGAGCAGCTTCCACCGCTCGGCGGTGATCGCCGCGATCTGGCGCAACGGGTCGCGCCCGGTGCGCCGCCCACTCGGCCGGGTCGAGCCGCTCGAACAGCGCCTGGGTCTCGCGGTCCCAGGTCCAGTGGACGTTCGTGGCCAGCTCGGTGAGCGCCGCGAGGGGCTGCGGGGATGGCGGGGACGACCTTGAACTCACGGACGGCACGCATCGCGCGGGACGCTAGCAACGGCGTGTGAACGGCCCGTGAAGTGCCGATGACGTGGCGTGTGGTCGTCAGGCGCGTGACGGCGGCGAGCCCGCTTGGCGGCGCGGTAGACGCCGAGCGTGCTCGCGGCGATCGCGTCCCACGTGTACTTCTGGGCCAGCAGCGCCGCGGCCCTGGCGCGCATCGTCGCCGCCAGCTCGTGGTCGGCGAGCACCTCGCGGATGCGCGCCGCGAGCTCGACGTGGTTGCCCGGCTCGAACAGCAGCCCGGCGCCGGTGCCCTCGACGATCTCGGCCAGCCCGCCGGTGCGGGCGACGATCGTCGGCGCGCCGGCGGCCATGCCCTCGAGCGCGACGATGCCGAACGGTTCGTACAGCGAGGGGATGACGACGCAGCCGGCGCGCCGCAGCAGCGAGCGCAGCTCGTCGTCGGGGACGAAGCCGGCGAGGTGGACGAGGTCGCCGACGCCCTCGATGTCGATCTGGCTCTGCAGCTCGGCGAGGTAGCCGCCGCGTCCGGCGATCACGCAGCGGATGCCCGGCACCTGGTGGCGCAGGTGGCCGATCGCCCGGGCCAGCACCTGGAAGCCCTTCTCGTACTGGATCCGGCCCCAGGCGACGACGAGCGGCTCGCGCTGCACCGGTTCGGCGAGCCGTCGCCGGCGGGCAGCCAGTGGGTCGTGTCGACGCCGTTGGGCACGAGGTGGACCTTCTCCGGGCGGCAGCTCGAAGCCGTCGAGCACCTCGTTGACCATGAACCGCGAGCAGGCGATGACCTCACGTGCCTGGTAGGTCAGCCACCACTCGATCGAGTTGATCTCCGCCGGCGGACCCTGCGGGCACGTAGCCGCCGTGGCGGCCGCGCTCGGTGGCGTGGATCGTGGCGACCAGCGGCACGTTCCACAGCGTCTTCAGCGTGTCGGCGGACCAGGCGACGAGCCAGTCGTGGGCGTGGACGATCTGCGGCTTCCAGCGGCCGAGCCGCGCCGCCAGCTGGGTGAGCTGGTGGTTGGCCGAGGCCATCCGGGCGACGAGGTCGTCGTCGGGCAGCCACGGCAGGTCGATGTTGGCCCGCAGGACGCGCACGCCCTCGACGACCTCGTCGTCGCCGACGTTCGGGTGGTGCAGGCTGAACACGACCACCTCGTGGCCGGCACGGGTCATCGCCCGGGCCAGACCGTCGACATGCGCGGCGATGCCACCCACCACGAGGGGCGGGTACTCCCACGACAGCATCAGCACACGCATTCACCCGACCGTAGCGGCTGCCCCCGTCGGGCCCCTGGCCTACGGTGGGACCGTGCTCCTGTCCGACCTCGACCTCCACCTCTTCGGCGAAGGCAACCACCGACGGCTGTGGACGTTCCTCGGCGCGCACCCCGTCGAGGGCGCCCAAGGCACCGGCGTGCGCTTCGCCGTGTGGGCGCCGAACGCCCGCCGGGTGTGGGTCGTCGGCGATTGGAACGAGTGGGGCGACGGCACCGAACTGCAGCCGCAGGGCAGTTCCGGGGTGTGGGCCGGCATCGTCGCCGGAGGCCGGCGGTGTGGGACCGCTACAAGTTCGCCATCGTCGGCGCCGACGGCCGTTCGCGGCTGAAGTCCGACCCGATGGCGTTCCACACCGAGACGCCGCCCGACACGGCCAGCCGCGTCGCCCCGCCGTCGACGCACGAGTGGGCCGACGGCGACTGGATGGCCAGCCGGGGCAACGGCCCTGGGCATCCGCTGCGGATCTACGAGGTCCACCTGGCGTCGTGGCGCGACGGCGTGCACACCTACGGCGACCTCGCCCACCAGCTGGCCGAGCACGTCAGCGCGCTGGGCTTCACGCACGTCGAGCTGCTGCCGGTCGCCGAGCACCCGTTCGGCGGCTCGTGGGGCTACCAGGTCACCGGCTACTACGCGCCGACGTCGCGCTTCGGCGCGCCCGACGACTTCCGCGCGTTCGTCGACACGATGCACCAGCACGGCATCGGCGTGATCATGGACTGGGTGCCGGCGCACTTCCCCAAGGACGACTGGGCGCTGGCCCGCTTCGACGGCACGGCGCTGTACGAGCACGCCGACCCGCGCCAGGGCGAGCACCCGGACTGGGGCACGTACGTCTTCAACTACGCGCGCAACGAGGTGCGCAACTTCCTCGTCGCCAACGCCCTGTACTGGCTCGAGGAGTTCCACGTCGACGGGCTGCGCGTCGACGCCGTGGCGAGCATGCTGTACCTCGACTACTCCCGCGAGCCCGGGCGAGTGGATCCCCAACCGCTACGGCGGCCGGGAGAACCTCGACGCCATCGACTTCCTGCGCCAGCTGAACGCACGCCGTGCAGACCGACGTGCCCGGCGCGATGGTGATCGCCGAGGAGAGCACGTCGTGGCCGAAGGTCACCCACCCCATCGAGTACGAGCGGCCTCGGCTTCACCCACAAGTGGAACATGGGCTGGATGCACGACACGTTGTCGTACATGCGCGACGACCCGGTGCACCGCAAGTGGCACCACCGCGACCTGTCGTTCGGGCTGCTGTACGCGTTCAGCGAGCGCTTCGTCCTGCCGTTCAGCCACGACGAGGTCGTCCACGGCAAGGGCAGCCTGATCGGCAAGATGCCCGGCGACGACTGGCAGCGCTTCGCCAACCTGCGCGCGATGTACGCCTGGATGTGGGCGATGCCCGGCGCGCCGCTGCTGTTCATGGGTGCCGAGATCGCCCCGTTCACCGAGTGGAACGAGGCCGCCGGGCTGCCGTGGTGGCTGCTCGACCACGCCGCGCCACCGCGGCGTCCGCGACCTGCTCACCGACCTCAACGGCGTCGCCGCCGAGTGGCCGGCGCTGTGGGAGCGCGACCACGAGCCGACCGGCTTCCAGTGGCTCGACGCCGACGACGTGGAGCACTCGATCTACGCCTTCCTGCGCTGGGGGCACGCCGGCGCCAGCGTGGTGGCCTGCGTCGCCAACTTCACGCCCGGTGCCCCGGCCCGGGTACCGCGTCGGCCTGCCGTGGCCGGGGGAGTGGGAGGTGCTGCTCGACAGCGACGCCGCGGCGCTACGACGGCAGCGGCTACCGCGGCGGCGTCGCCACGGCGACGGCGATCCACGAAGATCGCCGTGGCAGCGCCAGCCGGCGTCGGCCGTGATCGACCTCCCGCCGCTCGGCGTCGTCCTCCTCGGCGCCCGCCGCCCCTGACGCTGCGGACGTTCCGGCCACCGCCGGAACGTGACCGTCGGCTTCCGGTGGTGACCGGTTCGCCCGGCGGCGGCCGTCGGCCGGCCGACGGGTGCCGCGGGCACCAGCAACTCCTGGGGGCCGGCGGGCGCGGCTCCGTAGGCTCGGCCGCCGTGCTGCAGCTCTGGCGTGACGAGGACACCCGGCCGGTCGTCGCCGCCAGCCTGACGCTCGGCATCGCCGTCGGCGTGTTCGGCATGTCCTTCGGCGTCGGCGCGGTCACCGCCGACGCCACGGTGCTGCAGGCCTGCGCGATCTCGCTGCTGGTGTTCACCGGGGCGTCGCAGTTCTCGGCGATCAGCGTCCTCGCCGCCGGCGGCTCGTACCCGTCGGCGATCGGCGGGCGCGCTGGTCCTCGGGGCGCGCAACGGCGTCTACGGCCTGGCCATGTCGCCGCACCTGCGCGGCCGGCTCGGCACCCGCCTGCTCGCCGCGCAGTTGACGATCGACGAGATCGACGTCGATGGCGATGGCCCAGCGCCGACGAACGGATGCGCCGCATCGCGTTCTGGGTGACCGGGGCGACGGTGTTCGTCTGCTGGAACCTCGGGCACGCTGGCCGGCGCGCTGGCCGGGCGGGCGATCGACATCGAGCGTTCGGCCTCGACGCGGCGTTCCCCGCGGCGTACGTGGCGATGGTCTGGCCGCTGCTGCGCGGCCGCCGGCCGATCTTCGCCGCGGCGCTCGGGGCGACGATCTGCCTGGTGCTCATCCCGTTCACCCCGATCGGCGTGCCGATCCTGTGCTCCGCGCTCGCCGTGCTCGTCGGCATCCCCGCCCCACGACCGGAGCCGGCGACGTGAGCTGGTGGTTCATCGTCGCCCTCGCCGCCGGGTGCTACGCGTTCAAGGTGATCGGGCTGGTCGTCGTCGGCGACCGGCAGATGCCGCCGGTCGTCGTGCGCTGCCTGGCCCTGATCCCGGCGGCGATGATCAGTGCGCTCGTCGTCGCTGAACACGTTCTCCGACGGCCACGACCTGGTGATCGACGCCCGCGCCGCCGGCGTCGGCGCGGCGGTCGTCGCCGCCTCCGGCGCGCCCCGCTGATCGTGGTGATCCTGCTCGGCGCGGCTGTGACCGCCGCTGGTGCGGGCGATCGCCCGCTGAACCGTCAGTGGATCCGGGTGTCGAGGATCCGCGTCGGGCTGTGGATCTGGCTGCCGGGCAACGTCCCGAGCAGGTCGACGACGAGGTCGGTCGGCTGGTACGAGCGCACGCAGACGTTGCCGCTGGCGTCGGTGGGCACGACCACCAGGTTGGAGGCGATCGGGTTGGCGGTGTTGTTCAGCGACGAGGTGCCCTGGAAGCCGGCGGCGCAGGCGAAGACCGCGGTCCATCCGGTGCCCGGTGACGTAGTTGTCGGTCGTCACCTGCAGCACGGCGACGGCGTTGGCCGGACCGACGTGCACCACGTGGTCCGCCTGCGGGTTGGTCCCGCCGGGCGGACGGGTGTCGAGGACCCGGCGTCGGGCTGGCGATGGCCGAGCCGGGCAGCGTGCCGCTGACGTCGACGACCAGATCGGTGGCGTGCTGGGAGCGCACGCACACGTCACCGTTCGCGTCGGTCGGGACGATCACCAGGTTGGAGGCGATCGGGTTGGCCTTGTTGTTCAGGCTGCGAGGTGCCCTGGAAGCCGGCGGCGCAGGAGAACACCGCGGTCCACCCGGTGCCGCCTTCGTAGTCGTCGGTCGTGAACTGGGCGACGACGGCGGCGTTGGCCGGTCCGAGGTGCACCTTGCGATCGACGCCGGCGGCGAGCCCCGGACCCTGGCGGCGGGTGTCGAGCACGCGGTTGGCCGTGCCGATCGCCGCGCCCGGCAGGCTGCCGGCGAGGTCGACGATGAGGTCCGTCGGGCGATACGAGATCACGCAGAAGTCGCCGTTCGCGTCGGTCGGCACGATCACCAGGTTCGAGGCGATCGGGTTGTCCGTGTTGTTCGTCGACGACGTGCCGCGGAAGCCGTCGGCGCAGCCGTAGGCCGCCGTCCACCCGGTGCCGCCCTGGTAGTTGTCGGTGGTCAACTGGGCGACGACGACCGCGTTCTTCACGCCGGTGTGCACGACGAACGTCGGCGGCGGGGTTGAGCGCGACGCGGTGGATCTGGCTCGACCCGTTCGTCACGTAGTACAGCGCGGTCTGCGTGCCCTGGGTGATGAACGACATGTCGACGATGACCCCGGTCGTCGTGGCGAACGGGGTGTCGTAGTCCACCGCGCCGCTGGCCGGCCGTGTCCAGACCTTGCCGCAGCCGCCGTCGGCGAACAGGTACGCGCCGTCGTAGCCCGGCCACAGGCCGTTGGGCACGAACACGCCGGCGGTGATGAACGTGCAGCCGGTGGCGTGCGAGTAGACGGTGAGCGGGTCGGTGAAGCCGGCCGGCGTCGGCGGGCAGTCCGTCGTCGAGCCGCGGTTGCACAAGCCCTCGCGGATCGGCCAGCCGTAGTTGGCCCCCTTGGCCCCGAGATCGACCTCCTCCCACGTGGCGTCGCCGACGTCGTTGATGAAGAACCGGGTGTTGGCGCTGTTCGGGTCGAAGGCGAAGCGGAACGGGTTGCGCAGTCCGTAGGCGTAGATCTCGGTGCACACCGCGTTCGTCGGGCTGGTCAGCCCGGCCTTCGCGCACGACTGCGCGTTCGGCCGACCGACGAACGGGTTGTCGGCCGGAACGCCGCCGGTCGGTCGTGATCCGCATGATCTTGCCGTTGAGGATGCTCAGGTCCTGGGCCCCGCCCCGCGGCGGGGCGCCGGCGTCGCCGACCGCCACGTACAGGTAGCCGTCGCCGCCGATGTGCAGGTCGCCGCCGTCGTGGTTGCCGGCCGGGATGGCCATGTTGTCCAGCAGGACCAGCTCGCTGCCCGGGTCGATCGTGTTGCCCGACATCGTGAACGCGACGGTTGAACCGACCCGGTTGGCGCACGCCGCCGGCGCTGCGCGAGTAGTACAGGTAGACGAAGCCGTTGGTGGCGAACGCGGGGTCGGCCGCCGCCCCGAGCAGCCCCTCCTCCGACGCGGTGCACACGCCAACGGTGAGCGCGTCGGCCGCGGCGAGCGTGCCGTCGCGTCTGCAGCACGCGCACCGCGCCGGCCTTCTCCAGCACGAGTGCCCGGCCGTCGGGCAGCGGGCTGATGTCGGTCGGCGACGACAGCGGGTTGCCGGCCGGGTTGGCCACGACCGTGTCGGTGAAGCCGTCCGGTACGGCGGCTCCGGCCACTGCGGTGTGGTCACGAACGGGAGTGCGAGCGACGCAGCGAAGGCCAGCACGGCGAGTGAGCGACGCATCACCACGGTGTAGCAGGCGCGACGATGAGTCCCGGTCGGCGGGATCGTCGACACCACCGACCGACCGAACTCACGCACGCACTCACTCACTCACAAGGAGCGATCCATGGCCTTCCGCCCGTACCTGTTCTTCACCGGCAACTGCCGCGACGCGTTCAACCGCTACCAGGAGATCTTCGGCGGTGAGCTGTTCATCATGACGATGGAGCGACGCACCGTCCGACGAGCCGGTCCCGCCGGAGATGGACGACGTCGTCATCCACGCCGCACTGACGATCAACGGCGAAGCTGCTGATGGCCTCCGACGACCCGACCACCACCGACCCCGGCCCGAAGCAGGGGATCATGGTCAGCTACAACACCCCCGACGCCGACGACGCCAAGCGGGTGTTCGCCGCGCTGGCCGACGGTGGCACGGTGAGCCAGGACCTGATGCAGACGTTCTTCTCCCCGGCGTTCGGCATGTGCACCGACCGCTTCGGCATCCCGTGGATGGTGTCTGCCGACGACCCGAACCAGCCGACGCCCGGCGGCTGAGCCGCCGGTCGGGGCGCCTGTCGGTGCGCCGGTCGGGTCAGGCGGGGAGCGCCGAATGCTCCTCGATCTGGCGCTTGAGCTCGCGCAGGTTGCGGCTCCAGACGGTCGCCAGCACGGTGCGGCCGCCGACCGTCGCCCCGAACGGACCGGCCAACCACCACGGGAAGCGCAGCTCCTCGGTCCAGCGCGAAGCGGGTGCGTCGATCGAGGTCGATCGGCGTCAGGGTGAACAATCCCGGCACCCGTGACGACGCCCTCGTGGCGCACGCCCATCGCCACGCCCGGCCGCCAGTCGATGATCTCCATGACGTCGGTCAGCTTCAGCGGCCCGACCTTGGTGTCGCACTCGTAGCGCGTGCCGACGCCCGACGTCTGCTCGGCGAGCAGGCGGATGGCCTGGGCGTCGAGCATCCAGTCGACGTGGCGGGTGACATCGGCGATGTGCTCCCACACCTCGTCGGGCGTGGCGTCGATCTCGACGTCGCGAGCGCACGCGTGCCATGGCCGCGGGCACCGCAGTCGCCGGATCAGGCTCGGATGGACACGTGGCGCAGCTGCTCGGCGGCCAGCTCGGGCGGGATGATGTTGATCATCACGCCGGTGCCGCGTTCGAAGCCGGCCGTGGTGACCAGCTTGGGGAACAGGTGGAGGTGCCAGTGGTACGCGCCGTGGTAGTGGTGCGGCGCGGTGTGGAAGACCATGTTGTAGGCGACGTCGCCGTGCAGCTCGTGGAGCATGTCGAGCGCATCGCGGATGGCGATGCCGAACGAGCTGAGGGACGCGTCGTCGGCATCGGTGAGGTGCAGGTCGTGGCGCCGGGGGATGATCAGCAGCTCGTACGGCGAGCCGCTCCAGTAGGGGCAGACGCACACGACATCGTCGTTGGCGAACAGGACGCGCTTGCCGTCGACCAGTTCGGTCTCCACGGTGGCGCACAGGATGCACCCACCGTCGAAGCGGCTGAACGCGCGCTGCTCGTCGAGGATCTCGCCGGGTACGAACGGCAGGCCGAGCAGCTGTCCGTGGGGGTGGGCGATCGACGCACCGGCCTCACGACCGTGGTTGATGATCGCCTGTGTGTAACGGACGTTCGGCGTCGACGCGTGCTCTTCGAGCCGTTGCTTGATGACGTGCATCAGCTCGGCCGCGTCCTCGTCGCTGATCGGGTGGCCGCGCAGGTCGTGGTACGGCGAGATCACCAGCACCTCGTGGATGCCGCTGGCCTCCGCCTCGACGTGCACCGGCCCGAGGTGGTGGACGGCGAACGGCTCGTCGCCGTCGAACGCCGGGTACAGGTTGGGGATCACCCGGATCTTCCAGCCGCCGACCTCGTCGAGCGTCTCCAGTGCTGGCGCCAACGTGGCCTCCTCGTGACCCGGGCAGAACGGGCACGGGCGACTGGGATCGGCTTCGACGACCTCGGCGCGTGGCCGGAAGTCGGTGGGTCGTTCTGCACGCTCGGCGACGATCGTGACCCAGCGGCCGGTGAGGGGGTTCAGTCGCAGTTGACTCACAACGCTGTCAGCCTAGAACGTTTCTCACCCGAGCGCTTGCCTCCTCGCGAAGCGCCGGTCGGCGCGTAGACGCTGACGTGCCGCCCGCTGTGGTCGTCGAACCTCTCGCCGGCGAGCGACGACCACCGGGCGACGCGCGCCAGGCCGGCGCGTCCGGCCATCTCGTCGATCTGCGTCGGGCGTGGACCAGCGGATGGCCCACGGTCGCAGGCGCACCCCGCCGGCCTCGGTGATCGAGATGTACTGGCCCTCGACGCGTTGGTCATCGGGCGTCGTGCGCGACACGCTGAGCACGACCTCGGTCGACGGTGAGCGAGCGCACGCCGACGTCGCTGCTGGCGGTATCCGCGCCTGCTCATCGGGAACGAACGCCTCGACCACGAGCAGCCCGCCACGTCGCCAGTCGCGTCGCGGCGACGGCCAGGCAGGCGGCTTGCCGAGCCGGCGTCGAGGAGGTTGAACAGCGTGTTGTACGCGGCGAGCACGACGTCGAACGGCCCGTCGGGCACGTCGTCGACCATGTCGCCGACGTGGACGGCGACGAGGCCGTCGGGGTCGTTGAGCCGCAGGCGGGCGAGCATCGCCGCGCTCGAGTCGACACCCGTGACCCGGCCGCCACCGATCGGCGAGTGCCGTGGCAAGCGGCACAGCGAGCCGCCCGGTGCCGACGCCGAGCTCGAGCACCCGCCCGCCGGTCGCCGGCCAGCGCGGCGAGGGTGGCCACCGCAGCCGGCACGTCGTCGAGGTCGTGGTACCAGTCGTCGTAGACGTCGGCGAACGCGTCGCCGTAGGTCGACGACGTGTACCCATCCACGTCGCGCATCTTCGACCACAATGGGACGGGTGAGCCAGTGGGCGCGCATCGAGGCGCCGGTCGATGCGCCACGCGCCGACGCTGCACCCCGTCCCGGTGAGACCCGTGCAGCGTCGAGCGGGCGCGCGCCACGCTGCGCCTCAAGCGCGACGAGCGGATCGTGCTCGGGTCGATCGACGCCGGCGCGCACGTGTTCCAGCGCCACGCCCGCGAGGCGGTGCTCGGCTCGGCCGTCGTTCCTCGTGCCGGCGATCGTCGTCAACCTGGTCCTGTCGACGGTGCTGTTCGACCGCTTCGACTCGTTCGAGCGACTCGGTGGTCTCGGTGCCCGAGCTCGTCGGCGGCGTCGACGCGGCCACCGGCGCCGACACCGTGCTCGCCTACGTCGGCATCGTCACCACCTCGCTGGCCGTCGCCCTCGCCGGCGGCTACCTCGCCGCGCTGTACGTCGACGTCACCTTCGCCGACACGGTGTCGATGCGCCGCAGCCTGGCGGCGACGCTGCGCCGGCTGCCGGCGTTGCTCGGCGCCTGGGTCCTCGGGCACGTCTGGTTCCTGCTCGGCGCGCACTCGCGGTCGTGCGCGCTGCACGGTCGCGGCGCTCGCCGGCTGGTTGCTCGTCGGCGTGCCGGTCGGCCTGTTGCTGGCCGCGCTGGTCGTGCTGGTCTCGCCGGTGATCGTGGTCGAGCGGCTCGGTGCGGTCGGCGGCCTGCGCCGCGCGGTGCGCCTGGCGCGCACGCGCTTCGGTGCGTGCGTCGGCTTCGTCGTCGGCGTCGGCGGTCGTCGGCCTGGCGTTGCGCTTCGGCATCACCTTCCTGCCGCGGCTGGCCGAGGCGACCGGGCTGGTGACGTTCGGCTCGTGGCGGCTGGCCCTGCTCGAGGGCGTCGCCGGCCAGCTCGCCCAGCTGCTGACGATCCCGGTGGTCGGGCTGGCGACGGTCGCGTTCTACGTGCAGTTGCGCGTGCACGCCGAGGGGCTCGATCTGGTGCTCGCCGCCGACCGGGCGTTCGGCCGCGAGCTGTCGACGATGAGCCCGCGGACGTCGACCGACGTCGACGGCGCAGCCCGTGAGCACCGATGAGCATCCGCCGGCTGACCCGCTCGGGCCGGTCGCCCAGGACCCCGAGGCCGTGCGCACCGCGGCGTGCAAGCTGGTGGCCAACGACGCGACGTGCACGACCGTGACGCTGCAGGCCGTCCGACACCGCGGCGCGCGACGTCGGCCGCGGCCGCGGGGCTGGACCTCGTCGACGCTGCTGCTGTGGTCGGCGCTGATCGTCGGCCTGGTGCTCGTGCTGGTGATCGTCGCCCGCGCCGTCGCGCCGACGCGAGTCGCGGCGCCGTCGACGACGAGACGAGGACGAGGACGTCGACGACGTCGACCGCGTGAGGAGCTCGGCGGCGTGGTCGTCGATCGCCGCCGCGAGCCGCTCGACTGGCGGCGCGGAGGCCGACGCGCATCGCGCGCGCCGGCCGCTACCGCGACGCGGTGCGCTGCCGGTACCGCGCGCTGGTCGGCGACCTCGCCCGCCGCGGCCTGATCGACGAGATCCCCGGGCGCACCACGGGCGAGGAGCGCGCGCCAGCTGCACGACGTCGCGCCCGGGCGCGGCGGCGCCGTTCGACCGCGCCGCCGACCTGTTCGACGGCGCTGGTACGGCGACGAGCCGCGTCGATGCCGACGACGACGACGCGTTCGTCGAGCTCGAGCGCGAGGTGCTGGACGCGACGGCACGCGGGTGCCGGCGTGAGCCCGCGACGGCGCGGCCGCGGACGTGGGCGGCCACGGCGGCCGGGTCGCGGTGACCGTCGCTGTTCGTCGTCGGCCTCGCCGTGGTGATGCTCCTGGTGCTGCGCGCCCGGCCCGGGCACCGAGCCGTTCGACCCGGAGTCGGGTCGACCGGACGGCACGCGCGGGCTGGTGCTGCTGCTGCGCGAGCAGGGCGTCACCGTCGACGTCATCCACGCGCCGCCGGCCGCCGGCGACGGCGGCACGGGTGCTCGTGCTCGACGACCGCCTCGACGACGCCGAGCGCGCCGAGCTGCGACGACTGGGTGCGCCGACGGCGGTGTCGCCGTCGTCGCCGACCCGACGAGCCCGCTGGTCGGCGACGCGGCCGACGTCCGCGCGTCGCACGACGCGGCGCTGCCGCCGCCGTTCGACCTCGATGCGGCGAGCCAGGCCAACCTGCTGCCGGGCGACGTGCACGATCGGCGCGCTCGCCGCGCTGCGCGGCGTGTTCGTGCGCGACGGCGTCGTGTTCGCCGCCGCCGGACGGGGCCGACGCGCTGCTTCGACGAGCGGCGGCAGGTCGTTCGTCGTTCACCCGGCCGGTCGGCGGCGGCGTGGTCGTCGTCGCTCGGCGACAACGAGCTGTGGACCAACGCGCTGCTGCGCTACGCCGACAACGCGCCGCTGGCCACCGCGCTGCTCGCGCCGGCACCGGGCGGCGCGGTGCACGTCCTCGTCGGCGACGGACCGAGCGCACGGCCCGGCCGACGTCGGCAGCGGCGACGAGACGCTCGCCGACCTCGTGCGCCCCGGCGTGTGGATGGCGCTCGTCCAGCTGGTCCTGGCGTTCGTCGTGTTCGCCATCGCCCGCGGCATCCGCCCGGGCCGGCCGGTCGACGAGCCGCTGCCCGCGCCGGTCGCGGGCAGCGAGCTGGTCGTGGCCACCGGCCAGCTGATGCAGCGCGCCCACCATGCGGCGCGCGCCGGATGGATCCTGCGCGGCGAGACCTACCGCGAGCTGTGTCGCGCGCTGCAGGTGCCGACCACCACGCAGATCGCCGAGCTCGACCGCGCTGCGCCGCCGAGCGCGGGCTCACCGCGCCGGGCGAGGTCGAGTGCCGCGCTCGGAACGAGTGACAGTCGACTCGTGCCGGCGCAACTGCGTCGCACCTGGCCAACCGGCTGCGCCGAGCCTGCGCGACCGACACCCACCAAGGAGATCGCCGTGACCTCGTTCCCCGAACCACGCCGGTCGGCCTCGCCGACGCACCGCGCCGACCGACGCCCGGGCGCTCGCCGCGCGACGCCGTGCTCGCCGTGCGCGACGAGGTCGGCAAGGTCGTCGTCGGCCAGCAGGGCGTGCTCAGCGGCACGATCGCCGCGCTGCTCGTCAACGGCCACGTGCTGCTCGGAGGGCGTGCCCGGCGTGGCCAAGACGCTGCTGGCCAAGACGCTCGCCGCAGCGTTCGACATGCGCTTCAGCCCGGCTGCAGTTCACGCCCGACCTGATGCCGTCCGACGTCGTCGGCCAGACGCTGCTCGACCAGTCGCGGCGGCTCGCTGAGCCTGCGCTTCCGCGAAGGGTCCGGTGTTCACCAACCTGCTGCTCGCCGACGAGATCAACCGCACCCCGCCGAAGACGCAGGCCGCGCTGCTCGAGGCGATGGAGGAGCGCCAGGTCACCTTCGACGGGGCGACGCACCGCGCTGCCCGACCCGTTCCTCGTGATCGCCACGCAGAACCCGATCGAGTACGAGGGCACCTATCCGCTGCCCGAGGCGCAGCTCGACCGCTTCCTGTTCAAGCTGCAGGTGCAGTACCCGACCGCCGAGCAGGAGGTCGAGATGCTCGCCCGCCACGACGCCGGGCTCGACCCGCACGACCTGCGCGCCGCCGGCGTGCGCGCCGTGGCCAGCGCCGCCGACCTCGCCGCCGGTCGGGCGGAGATCAACGCGATCCGCGTGGACCCGGCGATCCGCGCAGTACATCGTCGCCCTGTGCCGGGCGACGCGCGAGTCGCCGTCGCTGCAGCTCGGCGTGTCGCCGCGCGGCGCGACCTGGCTGCTGCACGCGGCGAAGGCGTGGGCGTGGCTGTCGGGTCGCACGTTCGTCACGCCCGACGAGGTCAAGGCGGTCGCCAAGCCGTGCCTGCGCCACCGCATCGCCGTGCGCGCCGACCTCGAGCTGGAGGGCACGCAGGCCGACGCCGTGCTCGACGGCATCCTCGCCACCGTGCCGACGCCGCGCTGACGCCGCGTGACGCGCCGTCCGCGCACCGGTGCCGACTGTCCTGGCCGATCCCGACGGTCTGGTTCGCCGCTGGTCGTCGCGCTGACCGGCGTCGGCGCTGTTCGCCTGGCCGGGGCGCAGCTGGGCGCGCGCTCGTCGTCGTCGAGGCGGTCGTGGTCGCGCTGTTCGTCGCCGACACGTCGCCTGCACCGCCCCGGCCGCGATCGAGGTCGACCGCGACGGCGCCGGCCACGATCGACCGTCGGCGAGACCGCGGAGATCAGCTGGGTCGTCGGCAACCCGACGCGCCACGCGCGGCGACGGTGACGGTCGCCGACGCGCTGTGGCCGAGCCTCAACGCCCGCCGGCGCCGGGCGACGCTGCGCCTGCGCGCCGGCGGTCGCGCCACGTCGCACCACGCGATCACCCCGACGCGACGCGGGCGCTTCCCGCTCGACGCGGTGACGGTGCGCGTCACCGGCCCGTTGCGGCTGGCCGCCAAGCAGGCGACGGCGCTCGGTGCCCGGCTCGATCCGGGTGATGCCCGCGTACCCGAGCCGCGCAGCCGTCGCCCGGCTGCGTGCCAGCGCGTGCTCGACGGGTCGCGCACGGTGCGCCGCGCCGGAGCGGGCGCGGAGTTCGACCAGCTCCGCGACTACGGGCCCGACGACGACTTCCGGCGCGTCGACTGGGCGGCAACGTTGCGTTTGCAACGACCGATCGTCAAGCAGTACCGCGCCGAGCGCAACCAGAACCGTCGTCGTGCTGCTGGACAACGGCCGGGTGATGGCCGGCACGGTCGGCGGCGTGCCGCGCGTCGAGCACGCGATGGACGCCGCGCTGGCGATCACCCAGATGGCGGCGCGCCTCGGCGACCGCGTCGGGCTGGTCACGTTCGACCGCCAGGTGCGCTCGATCGTCGTGCCGGACAACCGTCGCAGCCAGCTCGGGCGCGTGGCCGAGGCGATGTACCTGCTGGAGCCGGAGCTCGCCGAGAGCGCCTACACGGTGGCGTTCAGCGCGGCCGCGGCGCGCTTCCGCCGCCGTTCGCTGTACGTCGTGCTCACCGATCTCGCCGAGGCGACCGTCGAGCAGGCGCTGCTGCCCGCCCTGCCGATCCTCACCCGCCGGCACCTCGTGGTCGTCGTCGCCGGCGTCCAGGATCCCGCCGTCGCCGGCGTGGGCCCGCGGCGGCCACCACGAGTGGGCCAGCGAGGCGTACCGCGCAGGCTGCCGCGGTGGCCGCGCTGCGCGCCGTCGAGCGCGCGCCGTCGACCCGGCTGACCGCGGCGCCGGCGCGGTGGTGCGTCGATGCCGTGCCGGGCCGCCTCGGCATCGAGCTCGTCGACACCTACCTCGCGCTGAAGGCCTCGGGCCGGCTGTGAGCCTCGAGCGATCGCCGCGGCGCGGCTTGCCGTGCAGCACGGTGTCGGTCCCCAGAACAGCGCGAACGCGACGACGCCGATGCCGATGCGCACCGCGGTGGGCCACGGCCGGCCGGTGACGAAGCCCTCGACGGTGGCGGCCAGGAGGAACGCCACCACCAGCCCGAGCAGGATCGGCCCGGCGCGGCGCGACTCCTCGGTGAGCGCGCCGAAGCGGGTGCGGTCGCCGGGGTCGATCAGCGTCCAGCCGATGCGCAGCCCGGCGGCGCCGGCGACGATCACCGCGCTCAGCTCGAGCATCCCGTGGGGCAGGATCAGGCCCCAGAACTTGCCGCTCTCGCCGACGTTGGTGAACAGCCCGCCGGCCATGCCGACGTTCGCGCCGTTGTAGGCCAGCAGCGCGGCGGTCACCACGCACACGCAGCGACGCCGGCGGCGAACGCGAGGAACGCGACGCGCACGTTGTTGAAGAACACCTGCGTGGCGAAGTTCTGCGCCGGCTGCGACGAGTAGTACGCCTCGAAGTCGTGGTGGATGTACTGGTCGCGCACCGCCGCGGGCGCGCTCACGGACGAACGCCTTCGGCGACACGGCGAGCCAGATCTGGAACACCGCCCACGGGATGAACGTCAGCAGCGCGGCGGCGAGGACGAACCAGCGGATGCGGTACACGGCTGCCGGGAAGCGCACCGTCGCCAGCTCGCGGATGCTGCGGCGGACCTCGGTCGTCGCGCTGGCCGTAGAGCACGCCGTGGGCGTCGGCGACGAGCAGCGTCAGCCGGCTGACCAGCGGCGCGTCGTCGGCGTAGGCCACCCGTGCCGTGGCCAGCTGGGCGCCGACGCGCTGGTACGTGGCGACCAGCTCGTCGAGCTCGTCGGGCGTGGTCGTGCCGCACGCTGGCGGGCCCGGTTGGTCAGGTCCTCCAGTCGCTGCCACGCGCCCTGGTTGGCCGCGACGAAGGCATCGATGTCGATCATGTCAACGGTAGTCGTGCTCACGCCCGCACGGACGCCGCGCGTCCGGCAGGTCACGCCCGCACGGACGCCGCGCGTCCGGCAGCTCACGCCCGCACGGACGCCGCAACGCCGGCCGGGGGTCGGATGAGCGACCAGCTGCGTGTGGCCGGCGTCGAGGGGATCGTCACGCCGGAGGCCGTGCGTGCTCGAGCTCGACATCGCCGGGCTCGGCTCGCGGCTGTTCGCCGCGCTGCTCGACCTGCTCGTCGAGGCGACGATCTACACGATCGGCGGCCTGTTGGTCATCGATCGGCACGGCCGGCCTGCGACTCGTCCACGCAGGCCACCGCGCAGTACGTGCTCGTTCACGCTCGTCGCTGATCGTCTACCCGGTCGTCGCCCAGACGCTGATGCGCGGCCGCACCGTCGGC
The DNA here is from genome assembly GCA_963794805.1 of uncultured Acidimicrobiales bacterium. Taxonomy (GTDB): domain Bacteria; phylum Actinomycetota; class Acidimicrobiia; order Acidimicrobiales; family Ilumatobacteraceae; genus JAODBQ01. The sequence goes on along the minus strand of CAWCFL010000016.1, from coordinate 90,135 downwards.
AAGCCGGCCATGGGACTGCGCGCCGTCACGCTCGAAGGTGCGCCGATCCGCTTCCGCCACGCCGTGCTGCGGATGATGGGCGGCCTCGTCGACCTGTTCATCCCGCCCGGCGGGATCACCGGGATGCTGTTCGTCCTCGGCACGCGCCGCCAGCAGAGCGTCGGCGACCTGCTCGCCGGCACCGTCGTCATCCGCGACCCGAACCGCACCCGCCTGCCCGCCGGCGCTGTGGTTCCCCGTGCCGTGGGGCCTCGACGGCTTCGCCGCGACCATCGACCCGAGCGCGATGACCGTCGAGCAGTACACCGTCGTCCGCGCGTTCCTGCTCCGCCAGCGACAGCTGACACCGGGCGCGCGCGCCGCGTTGGCCGACGACCTCGCCGGGCGCGTCGCCGCCGTGGTGCACCACCCGTGGTTCCGCCAGGTGGACCCGGAGGCGTTCCTGCTGTGCGCCATCGCCCGCTACCAGCGGCGCAACTTCCCCGGCTACCAGCCGCTCGCCGCCGGTGCGCTGCTGCCACCGCCACCGCCGTTCGTCGTCCCACCCGATCGACGCTGGTCGTAGCCTGACGAGGTGACCCTGTGCTACCTCGACCACGCGGCGACCACGCCGATGCGCGAGGAGGCCGTCGCGGCCATGCTGCCGTTCCTCACCGAGCGCTTCGCCAACCCGTCGGGCTCGCACCGCTTCGCCCGCCAGGCGCGGCGCGACGTCGACGAGGCTCGGGACGTCGTCGCCGCGGCGATCGGCTGCCGACCCGGCGAGGTCGTGTTCACCGGCGGCGGCACCGAGGCGGACAACACGGCGATCGCCGGCGCGCTCGCCCGCGCACGAGGGCGCGCGCAGTGTGCACGCGCCGCCGAGCACCACGCCGTGCTCGCCTCGGTCGAAGCCGTCGGCGGCGTGCTCGTCGGCGTGCGACGCGCACCGGGCACGTCGACCTCGCCGCGCTCGCCGCGGCGCTCGGCCGACTCGCCGGCGTCGGTCGTCAGCGTGATGGCGGTGAACAACGAGGTCGGCACGATCACCGACCTCGCCGCGGTCGCCGCGCTCGTCCGTCGCCGTGCGCCCGGCGCCGTCCTGCACACCGACGCCGTGCAGGCGCCGTGCTGGCTCGACCTGCCCGACGCCTGGCGCCACGTCGACGTCCTCGTCCCTGTCGGCGCCACAAGTTCGGCGGCCCGAAGGGCGTCGGCGTGCTCGTCGTGCGCGACGGCACGGCGCTCGCCGCCGCTGCTCGTCGGCGGCGGCCAGGAGCGCGAGCGGCGCAGCGGCACGCACAACGTCGCCGGCATCGTCGCGCATGGCCGAGGCGTTGCGGCTCACCGTCGCCGAGCGCGAGGCCGAGGGGGTGCGCATCGCCGCGTTGCGCGACCGGCTCGTCGACCGGCTCCTCGCCGAACTGCCGGGCGTGGTCGAGACGGTGCCGCGTGCCGCTCAAGGTGGCCGGCTCGGCGCACGTGTGCATCGAGGGCGTCGAGAACGAGGCGCTGCTGTACCTGCTCGACGAGGCCGACGTGTGCGCCACGGCCGCGGCGTCGTGCGCCAGCGGCGCCATGGAGCCCTCGCACGTGCTGGCGGCGATGGGCGTGCCACGCGAGCTCGCCGCCGGGGCGCTGCGTCTGACGCTCGGGCGCACCACCACGGCGGCCGACGTCGACCGCGGGGCGACGGCGGTGGTCGAGGCGGTCGGTCGCCTGCGCGACGCGGGCGGCGGCGCAGTGAAGGTGCTCGTCGCCCTGAGCGGCGGCGTCGACTCGTCGGTCGCCGCGGCGGAGCTGCTGCGCGCCGGCCACGACGTGGTCGGCGTGACGATGAAGCTGTGGGGCGGCGACAGCGACACCGGTTGCTGCTCGGTGGCCGACGTCGACGACGCCCGGCGAGTGGCCCAGCAGCTCGGACATCGACCACCTCGTGTTCAACTTCGGCGACGACTTCGCCGCGCACGTCGTCGCAGCCGTACGTCGCCGCCCACCGCGACGGCGTCACCCCGAACCCGTGCATCGAGTGCAACCGCCACCTCAAGTTCGACCGGCTCGCGGCAGCGCGCCGACCTGCTCGGCTTCGACGCCGTGGCCACCGGCCACCACGCGCGGATCGTCGACGTCGACGGCGCGCGCGCGCGTCGCCCGCGGCGCCGACGCGGCCAAGGACCAGAGCTACGTCGTGCACATGCTCGACGCAGGCCCAGCTGGCCCGCACCCTGTTCCCGGTCGGGCACATGACCAAGGCCGAGGTGCGGCGCGTGCCGCGGCGCTCGGGCTGCGCACCGCGGACAAGCCCGACTCGCAGGACGTCTGCTTCATCACCAGCACCGGCGGGCGCACCGCGTTCCTCGGCGCGCGCATCGCCGCTGCGCCGGGCACCGGTCGTCGACACCGACGGTGTGCGCCTGGGGGACGGTGGACGGCGTCGAGCTCGTCACGCTCGGCCAGCGCCGCGGCCTCGGTCTCCCGGGCGGCGGCCCGAAGCGCTACGTCGTCGACGTCGACGCCGGTCGCCATCCGCTCGTCGTCGTCGGCGACGAGCGCGACCTCCTCGTGGTCACCGCAGCCGTACACCGACGAGGTGGGCAGCGGCGCCCCGGTGCGCGGCGACGTGCTCGTGCAGTGCTCCGCCCACGGCGCCGGCGTTGCCGGCGACGGTGGACGGCGGCCGTGGTCCGCTGGGTCGACCGGCAGCGCCTCGTCGCCGCCGGGCCAGAGCCTCGTGTTCTACGACCGCGACCGACCGCTTCGTGCTCGGCGGCGCGCTGGCCGCCGGGCTCGAACGTCACACGGCGGACGTCACCGGCAGACCCTGAGCGGCAGCCTCGGCGAGCGCCCGACCTGGCCGGGTGGGGGAGACGAGGAACGCCCGGGCGTGGATGGCCCTGCCCGTGGCGTTCGCCCGGGTGGCGGCGAACGCCACGGTGACCGCGTCGCGCGTGGCGATCTCCACCGCGTGGCCGCCCGACGGCCCGGTGAGGTCGGCCGCCTCCGTCCCGTCGAGCGCCAGCCCGACGCGCACCAGCCTCGCGGCGCTGGACGAGCAGCGTCTCGCCGAGCACGAGCGGGTCGTGCACCACGAGCCCGGCGGGCACGACCACGAGCCAGCGGCGCGACAGCGGTGGCAGCGCACGCCGAGCGGCCACGCGCCGGCCACGGCGACCGCGCCGAGGACGGCGGCGGCCCACCACACCTCATGGGCCAGCAGCTCGACCGCGACCACCAGCAGCGACGCCCACGCGCACCAGCTGACGACCACGGCGAGCAGGTAGCCGACGGCCGGGCGCAGCGGGAAGCGGTGCTCGTCGCCGTAGGCCGACGCCTGGGCGAACGCCTCGCCCAGCTCGCCCGTGCCGGCCACCGCGGCAGCGAGCAACGCGGCACCGAGGAACGGCGCGCCGCGAGCCGCGCCGGCGCCGCCGAGCATCGTCAACACCGCGGCGACCGGCGCGAGCGGCGCCACCATGCGCAACGCGGTGAGGCTCGCCGTGCTCGGCACGACCAGCGCGACGAGCCCGACGGCGAACGCGGCCCATGCACCGATCTGGACGGCGACCGCCGCGCCGGTCGGAGCTGCCGTCGAGCGCCGCGGCCACGGCGAACCAGCCCGGTGAGACCGGCGAGCAACCACACGACGCGGCCGAGCCACAGCACAGCGCGAGGGGATGTCATCGATCGTCGACCGGCATGTGATCAGTGGTCACCCGACGCGTCGTCAGTGGTCACCCGACCACGCAGCCAAGTGATTTGTCGAACCGCGCGGCACGCGGCCAACGTATCCGCTTCCGAACGATCCCGCTTCGGAGGCCGGGCGGCCCGCATGTCACGATGGCGAAGCGACACAGGAGGGAGACACGTGCACCGCGTGCAGTTGCCCAGCGGCATCGCCACCGGCATCGGCAGCCTCCCGCACCGCGACGCCGACGAGGCCGCGGCGTTCGCCTGTGCGGGCGATGGCGCTCCCGGCGATCCCGACGCTGCCGCGGCGTTCGCCCGCCGAGGGCATGATCGTGCAGGCGATGGTCGGCATCAAGGGCATCACCGTCGGCCAGTACGGCAGCATCGCCGTCGACGTCCGACCGCATCGATCCCGATGGCCGCCGGTGCGCACGGACCTCGAGCCACGACGCGTTCGGCGGGTTCCGCGCCTTCCTGGCCGCGGCGCAGGGCCGACGTGCGCCGGTCAAGTGGCAGTTCGTCGGCCCGGTCACGCTCGGCCTGGCGATGCTGCGCGCCGGGGTGCCGTTGCACGACGCGTTCGAGGCCGCGGTGCGCGCCGTGCGCGGCCACGTCCAGCACCTGATCGACGATCGTCGCCGAGGCGCTGCCGGACTGCCCGCAGCTGGTGTTCATCGACGAGCCGTCGCTCGGCGAGCTGATGCAGCCCGGCTTCCCGATCGCCCCCGACACGGCGATCGACCTCGTCTCCGGGGCGCTCGCGGCGATCGAGCCGTACGCCGTCGCCGGGCTGCACGTGTGCGCCGACGGCCGACGTCGCCACGCTGCTCGCCGCCGGCCCGGCGGTGCTGTCCGTCCCGGCGCTGCCGGCGCTCGCTCGAATCGGCCGGCTACCTGATCCGCTTCCTCGAGGACGGTGGCTGGATCGCCTGGGGCGCGGTGCCCACCGACGGCCCGATCGTCACCTCGGCGGAGCGTCCGTGGCGGCAGCTGAGCGCGCTGTGGTGCCAGCTCGTCGAGCGCGGCGCCGACCCGGTGCATGCTCCGCCACCAGGCGATCATCACGCCGGCGTGCGGCCTCGGCATGCACACGCCGGTCGTCGCCGAGCGGGTGCACCGGATCGCCGCCGAGGTCAGCCGCCGCGTCGGCGACCAGGCCGTGGCCACCCGCTTCGTCCTCGGCGCCTGACACAACACCGAGCAGCGAGCCGCTGCGCCGAGGGGCCCGATCCCAGCCCGGCATCCGCATGGGGGCGCGGGAGAGGACGGAACCGGCGCGCACCCCCGGCGTACGATCGGCGACATGTCCGACTTCGGTGCGCCGAACCCGAGCCCGGTGTCGCCACCGCCCGCCGTCGCACGGCGCCGCCGATGAGCGTGGAGGCCGAGCGGGTCGACGAGCTGCGCCGGCTCATCGCGTATCACAACGAGCGCTACTACGCCGACGACGCGCCGGAGATCAGCGACGCCGACTACGACGCCCTCATGCGCGAGCTGCGCACGATCGAGGCGGCGCACCCCGACCTCATCACCGCCGACTCGCCGACGCAGCAGGTGGCCACCGGTCTGCTGTCCACGGCGTTCGCCCCGGTCACCCACCGGGTGCCGATGACCAGCCTCGACAACGCGATGGACCTCGCCGAGCTCACCGCGTGGGGCGATCGGGTGCGTCGCGGGCTCGGCGGCGTCGACGGCCGGGTTCGTCTGCGAGCTGAAGATCGACGGGCTGGCGATGAGCCTGCGCTACGAGCGCGGACGGTTCGTGCAGGCGGCCACGCGCGGCGACGGTCGGGTGGGGGAGGACGTCACCGCCAACGTCGCCACCATCGGGGCGATGCCCAAGCGCCTGCGCGGCGCGCCCGAGGTGCTCGAGGTGCGCGGCGAGGTGTACATGCCGATCGCCAGCTTCGAGGCGCTCAACGAACGCCAGGCCGCGGCGGGCCAGCCGCGCTTCGCCAACCCGCGCAACGCCGGCGCCGGCAGCCTGCGGCAGAAGAACCCGGCCATCACCGCGTCGCGCGAGCTCAGCTTCTGGAGCTACCAGCTCGGCGAGGTGGTCGGCGGGCCGGCGTTCACCAGCCACCACGAGACGCTCGAGTTCCTCGCCGGCCTCGGCTTCCCGGTGAACCCGGAGATCCGCACGGTCGGCGACCTCGACGAGGTCTACGAGTTCGCCACGCACTGGCAGGAGCACCGCCACGACCTGGCGTACGAGATCGACGGCGCGGTGGCCAAGGTCGACGACCTGGCCCACCGCGAGCTGCTCGGGTTCACGTCGCGTGCGCCGCGCTGGGCCATCGCCTACAAGTTCCCGCCGGAGGAGCGCACCACGGTGCTGCGCGACATCGCGGTGTCGGTCGGGCGCACCGGTCGCACGACGCCGTTCGCCGTGCTCGAGCCGGTGTTCGTCGGCGGCAGCACGGTGCGGATGGCCACGCTGCACAACGAGGATCAGGTGCGGGCCAAGGACGTGCGCCCCGGCGACACGGTCATCGTTCGCAAGGCCGGCGACGTGATCCCCGAGGTCGTCGGGCCGGTGCTCTCGCTGCGTCCCGAGGGCAGCCGAGCCGTGGCAGTTCCCGACGCACTGCCCGTGCCCGTTGCACACCGAGCTGGTGCGCGCCGAGGGCGAGGCCGACACCCGCTGCGTCGAGCCGGCGTGCCCGTTCCAGCGCGACCAACGGATCATCTACTTCGCGTCGCGCGGGGCGATGGACATCGAGGGCCTCGGCGAGCGCACCGTGTTCCAGCTCAGCGACGCCGGCCTCGTCGCCGATCCCGCCGACATCTACGCGCTCACCGCCGAGCAGCTGCTCGGCCTCGAGGGCTTCGCCGCGATCAGCGCCGACAAGCTGCTGGCGGCGATCGCCGGCTCGAAGGACCGGCCCGCTGCCCCGGCTGCTCACCGCGCTCGGCATCAAGGGCCTCGGCCCGTCGGCCAGCGACGCGCTGGCTCGGCGGTTCGGCTCGCTCGACAACATCCTCGGCGCCAGCGAGGCCGCGCTGGCCACCACCGACGGCGTCGGGCCGACCATCGCCGGGTCGATCGTGCGGTGGTTCGCGATCGACGCCAACCGGCGTGTTCGTCGACAAGCTGCGCGCCGCCGGCGTCGACTTCGGCCGGGTGGAGGTCAGCCACGTCGCCCCGACGCTGGCCGGCAAGGCCGTGGTCGTCACCGGCACGCTCGTCGCGCTTCACGCGCGAGGAGGCCGAGCTGGCCATCAAGGACCGCGGCGGCAAGAGCCCCGGCAGCGTCAGCGCCAAGACGTTCGCCGTGGTCGTCGGCGACGATCCCGGCGCCAGCAAGCTCACCAAGGCCACACGCTCGGCGTGCCGATCCTCGACGAGGACGCGTTCGAGCAGCTGCTGGAGACCGGCGAGCTGCCCGACGCAACAGCCACCGCCCGCCGACGGCTGAACCCTGCGGCAGGCGCGCCGCGGATCGGCAGACTGTCGGCCGTGTCCCTGGCCGAGGTCGTGCTGCTGGTGCGTCGCCGGCATCGCCGGCGGGCTCACCGGGAGCATCGCCGGGCTGGCCTCGCTGGTGACCTACCCGGCGCTCCTCGCCATCGGGCTGCCGCCGGTGACGGCCAACGTGACGAACACGGTCGCGCTCGTCGGCTCGAGCGTCGGCTCGATCAGCGGTTCGCGGCCCGAGCTGCGCGGCCAGCGGGCGCGGCTCGTGCCGATGGTCGCCGCCGGCGTCGCCGGCGGGATCGTCGGCGGGACGCTGCTGCTCGCCCTCCCGGCGGAATCGTTCGAGAAGATCGTCCCGTGGTTCGTCGCGCTCGGCGCGCGTGGCGATGCTCGCCCGACGGCGGATCGTCGCCGAGGCGTCCGCGCCGGCTGCGGCGCCACGTCACGACTCGGCCGAGTGCTCGCCGCGCTGTTCGCGCGTCGGCATCTACGGCGGCTACTTCGGCGCCGGTGCCGGCGTGATCGTGCTCGCCGTGCTGCTGCACGCCACGAGCGATGCGCCTGCCACGGGCCAACGCGTTCAAGAACGTCGTGCTCGGCGCGGCCAACGGCGTCGCCGCGCTCGGCTTCGTCCTCTTCGGCCCGGTGCACTGGTCGGCCGCCGTGCCGCTGGCCGTCGGCCTGCTCGTCGGCGGTCGGATCGGCCCGGTCGTGGTGCGGCGCGCGCCGGTCGGCCCGCTGCGGGTGGTGATCGGCGTCGCCGCCCTCGGTCCTCGCCGTGAAGCTGGCCATCGACGCGTACTGACGCTGAGCGGTCACGGCCGCTGCGCTCACACGACGGTGAACTGCCAGGTGAACGTGCGTGCCGCGTTCGCGGTCCTCGGTGAGCTTCCAGTACATCACCGTGACCTCGTGCAGGCCCTCCGCTGAGGGTCTCGATCGGCGCGCCCTTCTTCGGCTGGAACGTCAGCGTGGCGTTGCCCTCGGCGTACACGGTGGTGAACGCCGGCTTGGCCTGCTCGCCGGGCTGCGACGTTGCGCAGGTCGTCCTCGCTGATCGTCGTCAGCTGCACCCCGTCGACGATCAGCTCACCGGTGTAGCCGGCGACGAGGTCGACGAAGATCCGGCTCTGGTTGGGCACGTTCGTCGCCCCGACCGACGGTTCCACCGACTCGATCGGCCGCGGGCAGGTTCTCCGCAGCCTTGCCGGTGATCGCCGCGGAGCACGCCGACGACGACGATGAGCAGCCCGAAGGCGATGAGGAAGCTGCAGATCGCCAGCCGTTTGTCCACCTTGCGCGCCACGGGCGCCCATTCTCCGGCATCGCGGGCCGAATCCCACCGCGTCGCGATCGGCCGCATCGCCCGCTGCGGGTAGCTTCGAGGGTCGCATGGCGAGCCAGCAGCAGTTCAGCGGGCGGACCGTCGCCGGCCGCTATCGGCTCGGTCCGCGCCGCGGTTCGGGGCTCGACGCGGCGGTGTTCGACGCCCTCGACGAGCGCACCGAGCACGGTCGTGTCGCTCAAGGTCGTCCACCCCGACATCTGCGCCGACGCCGGCGTTCGCCGCGGCGTTCGACGAGACGATGGCCACGGCCGCGGCGCTCGACGAGCCGCACCTCGCCAAGATCCTCGACTGGGGCAGCGACCGCTGGAACCAGCACGAGGCCCGCTTCGTCACGGTCGAGCAGCTCGCCGGCGGCAGCCTGCGCGACGTGCTCGACCGGGGCCGCACGCTGTCGCCGTCGCAGACGCTGTCGGTCGGCCTCGACGTGCTGCGCGCGCTCGACGTCGTCCACCGCGCCGGTCTCGTGCACGGCGACGTGCGCCCGTCGACCATCGTCTTCGGCGCCGACGGCGTGCCGCGGCTGATCGACGTCGGCCTCGGTCAGCTGCTCGGCGCCGGTGCTGTGGGCCGACGCGGTGCACGTCAGCAACGACCGGGCGATGTACGTCGCCCCGGAGGTCGCCGGTCGGCGACGCACCGCATCGTGCCCGAAGAGCGACGTCTACTCGCTGTGCCTGACGATGCTCGAGTGCGTCACCGGGCGGGTGCCGTTCGTCGGCGAGTCCACCGTGGCGACGCTGTCGAACCGGATGAACAAGCTGCTCCCGGTGTCGGCCGACCTCGGGCCGCTGGCCGTCGGTGCTCGAGCGCGCCGGGCGACCCGATCCGGAGGGCCGTTCGTCGGTGGCCGAGTTCGGCCAGGCGCTGGTGCGCACCGCCGAGCGCCTGCCCCGCCCGGCGCCGATCCCGATCCCCGGCGCCGGCGCTGTTCGACCTCGACGAGGCCGAGGCGACGCGCCAGCCTCGCCCGCCCGGCCGGCGCCCGTCGCGCCGCGAACGTCCGGTGCAGCCGCGGCGGCGCGCGGTGGCGGCAGCTGCCGGCGCGGCGGCGATCGTCGCCGCGACCGCCGCCTGTCGCCGCGACCCCGGACGTCGCCCCGACGCCCGTCCGCCGCCGCCGGCAGTCGGCGCAGACGGCGTCCCGGCCACGGCGCTGCGGTGCCGCGCCGCGGGCGACCTGCCCGACGAGGCCGACGCGCTCGGGGCAGGCGACGGGCGACGACCTGGCCGAAGGCAACGATCGGTGAACAGCCGGTCGGACCTGCCGCCGTTGCTGTCGCGCTTCGCCGCGCCGGCAGGCCCGGCGGCAGCGCTCGACTCGCCGGACCGCCGGGCCGTCCACCGTCGACGATCCGACGGTCGCCGCGGCGGCCGGTCGACCCGCCGGTCCTCGAACCGACGCAGGCCGTGCCCGCCGCCGCGCCGCCGCCGCTGGAGCCGACGCAGGCCGTCCCGGCGGTCGTCGCCGCTGCGCCGCTGGAGCCGACGCAGGTGATGCCCGCGGCGGCACGGGTGGACGATCGCGCCGGCCGTGTCCGTCCTCCCGGCACGCCGGTCCTCTACGACGAGCCGCTGCCGCGGCCGGCGGCCGCCGCCGCCGCAGCCGGCTGTGGTGGCTGATCCCGGTGATCCTGGTGCTCGCCGCCGTCGGCGGCGGTGTCGCCTGGTACGTCACCCGCACGGTCGTCGCACACCGTCCCCGATCTCGCCGGCAAGAGCCAGGGCGCCGCGCTCAACGAGGTGTCCGGGCTCGGGTGGAACACGCTGACGCCGCAGGAGGCCAGCGAGACCGTCGGCAACGGGATGGTCGTGCGCACCGACCCGGTCGCCGGGACGAAGCTCGACGAGGGCAAGACGCTGACGATCGTGATCAGCACCGGGCCGGCGCCGCGCACGCTGCCGGAGCTGAAGGGCATGACGCTGCAGCAGGCGACCGACACGTTGACCCAGCTCGGACTGAACATCGTCCAGGGCGACGCGGTCTTCGACGACACCATCCCGGCCGGCTCGGTGGTCTCGTGGACCGTGCCCGATCAGCCGAACCTGGTCGCCGGCAACACCGTCACCAAGGGCGTCACGGTGCGCGTGGTGCTGTCGAAGGGCCCGGCGCCGCGCCTGCCCGACGTCACCGGCATGACCCTCGACCAGGCAACGGCGACGCTGCAGGCCCAGCAGCTGCAGATCAGCCAGGGTCCGCCGGCGTTCGACGAGACCGTGCCGCAGGGCGTGGTGCGTGTCGTGGAGCGTGCCCGGCCATCCCGGAGCTGACCACCGGCGCGGTGGTCGATCCGGGCACCACCGTCCAGGTGGTGCTGTCCAACGGGCCCGGCGCCGCGGACCGTGCCGTCGCTCGGCGGGCAGGCGGCCGCCGCTGCCAAGGCGGCGGTCGAGGGGCTGCAGCTGGTCTACGCCCAGGGACCCGACGAGTTCAGCGACACGCGTGCCCGCCGGCGCGGTCCTGCGCCAGGATCCGGCGGCCGGCAGCCAGGTGCCGCGCGGCGGCACCGTCACCGTCGTCTGTCTCGAAGGGGCCCGACGTCGTGCCGATGCCGGCCGTCGCCAACCTCGCGCTGCAGCAGGCCCAGGACACGCTGTCCGCCGCCGGGCTGTCGGTCGGCACCGTCACCGGCAACGCCGCCGGCGTGGTCACCGCGGCGACGGTCAACGGCGCGGCCGTGACACCCGGGCAGACGCTGCGGCGGGGCACGGCCGTCGACCTCGCCCTCACCTGAAATTCGGCGCGCCGCGGGCCGCGTGCGTAACGTGCGCCCACGCACGAGGAGGTGTGTCCATGGGGTCATTGGACGGTCGGGTCGCCATCATCACCGGAGCGGGTCGCGGCATCGGTCGCGAGCACGCGCTGTTCTTCGCCGGCGAGGGCGCCAAGATCGTGGTCAACGACCTCGGCGGCACCAACGACGGCACCGGCGCCGACGCCACGCCGGCGCAGCAGGTCGTCGACGAGATCAAGGCGCTCGGCGGCGAGGCCGTGGCCAACGGCGACAACGTCGCCGACTGGCAGGGCGCCCAGAACCTGATCAACACGGCGATCGAGACGTTCGGCGACCTCGACATCCTGGTGAACAACGCCGGCATCCTGCGCGACCGGGTGATCGTCAACATGACCGAGGCGGAGTGGGACGCGGTCATCGCCGTCCACCTCAAGGGCCACTTCGCCCCCACCCGGTGGGCCGCGGCCTACTGGCGCGAGCAGCACAAGGCCGGCGTCACCAAGCCGCGCAACCTCGTGCACACGTCGAGCACGTCCGGCCTGTTCTCCAACCCGGGCCAGGCGAACTACGGCGCGGCGAAGACCGGCATCGCCACGTTCAGCCAGATCGCGGCGAAGGAGCTGGTGCGCTACAACGTCAAGAGCAACACCATCGCCCCGGGGGCACGCACCCGCCTGACGCTGGCCACACCGGGCCTCGAGGACATCATGAAGCCCAAGGAAGGCGCGTTCGACCAGTGGGATCCGGGCAACATCTCGCCGCTCGTCGCCTACCTGGCGAGCGCCGACTGCGTGTTCAACGGCGAGACGTTCCTCGTCCAGGGCGGCAACGTCACGATCATCGAGAGCTGGTCGCGTGGCCCGCAGGTCGACCAGGACGCCAAGTGGACGGTGCCCGAGCTGACCAAGGCCCTCGCCCCGCTGCAGCGCTGAGCGCCGCACCGATGACCAGTGATGACCGACGTCTCCGCGGTCGCCCGCGGCATCTGGGCCGCGGTCGAACCCGTCGCCTCCAGCGTGTACTTCGCGCCCGAGGCGCACCGCAACTACCAGGCGCTGGGCTTCGAGGGCTCCAGCCGGACCGTCGGCAAGCATCCAGTACCCCGACATGGTCGCCTACTTCACGAGCCGTGGCGCGTGCCTCGGTCCCGACGTCAGCGGGCACCTCGTGGCCTCGGCGTTCGGTGTGTTCAAGCGGCCGATGGTCGTCGGCGCGGTGAGCGCCGGCTGGCAGATCACCGACCAGGAGGCGATCCTCGAGGCGCGCCAGCGCGGGCAGGTGGCGATGCTCGAGCGTGTGCTCGGTGCCGAGCCCGATGGGCTGGCCTGGGCCACCGGCGTGCTCCAGCGGATGGTCGAGCACGCCGCGGGGCGAGGGGCGGGCGCTGTTCTCCGGGCTGCTCTCGCTCGGCTACCCCGACGACCCGATGGGTGCGTTCTGGCGGGCCGCCGACCTGGTGCGCGAGCACCGCGGCGACAGCCACATCGCCGCGTGGATCGGTGCCGACCTCGACGCCTGCGAGATCGGTGTGCTCACCGACCCGTGGCGCGGCCAGCCGCTGAAGTCGTGGGTGCGCAGCCGGGGATGGACGGAGGAGGAGCTCGACGCGGCGATCGAACGGCTGCGCAGTCGCGGACTACTCGACGGCGACGAGCTGACCGCCGCCGGTCGCGCCCTGCGCGAGGAGATCGAGGTGGCCACCGACGAGATGGAGGTGCGCGTCGTGCGCTCGCTCGGCGACGACGCCGAGCGCCCTCTTCGAGCTGTTCGATCCGTGGTGCGCGGCGCTGGTCGAAGCCGGCAGCTACCCGGTGCGGATCACCTGGCCGAGCTGAGACGACTGCCTACCATGCGCCGGTGATCCAGACGATCGACGACCTCGGCGCCGGCGTGGTGGGCATGAGCGCCACCGGCCAGTTCACCATCGACGACTTCACGACCGCGTCGAGCCGGCGCTCGACAAGGTCGTCGCCGACCACGAGCGGCTGCGCCTGCTGTTGTTCCTCGGCCCGGAGTTCACCGGCTTCGGCGACGGCGCCTGGGGCGAGCTGACCGGCGAGATCCGCCACACCAAGTTCCACAAGGGCGCGGTGGTCACCGACGACCACGACGATCCGTCACGCGCTGAACCTGTTGAAGTGGATGCTGCACGGCGACGTGCGCACGTTCGCCAACGAGGACTACGACCAGGCGGCGCGCTGGGTCGCCGACTGAGCAGCGGAACCGCCGGGCGGCGCCGACGCGCCGTCAGGCGACGGTGATGTCCTTGATCTCGCCGGCGATCTTCTTGGCCGTCTCGTCCTGGGGCATCGCCGTCTGCATCGCCATCATCTTCATCATGTCGCCCTGCACCTTGATCTTGCCGGCTCATGAACGCCTGCATCCCGGCCGCGGCGTCCTGCTCGACGAAGATCTTGTGTGCCGTGGCGTAGTCGGTGGTCACGGTGAGGTCGGGGGTGTCCAGCTCGCCGAGCTCCATCACCACGTCGCCGCTCGACGTGTCGAGGTAGGTCTTCACCGTCGCCCTCGCCGAACGGCGCGTCGGTGATCACCTGGTTCATCCTGATGCTGGTGCGTCACCTTGGCCGACTCGGCGGCGTACTTGTCGCGGATCGCCCTCGCGGCGTCGATCCACTCTTGCGTCAGGAACTGGTACGGCATAGGCCGTTCAACGTAGCGCAGCGTTCCCGATGATGACCGTGCCCCGCCGCCCGACCGGCGCGCCGGCCGTGAACAATGCGTCAACTCGCGTGGGTCGGCCCCGGCACGGCGGTAACGATGGGGCACCGATGGCGCGCATCCTGGTCACCGAAGAGATCGCCGAAGGTGGCCTCGACCGCCTCCGCGCCGCCGGCCACGAGGTCGACGTGCAGCTCGACCTGTCGAAACTGCTCACGTCGGTCGTCGGCGCCCACGCACTGATCATCCGTTCCGCCACCCAGGTCACCGCCGAGGTGCTCGAGGCCGGTCACGACCTGATGGTGGTCGGTCGCGCCGGCATCGGCCTGGACAACGTCGACGTCGATGCGGCAACCCGCCGTGGCGTGATGGTCGTCAACGCGCCGCAGAGCAACATCATCTCCGCCGCCGAGCACACCATGGCGCTGCTGCTGGCCCAGGCGCGCAACGTGCCACAGGCGCACGCCGCGCTCGTGGCCGGGCGCTGGGAGCGCAGTCGCTGGGAGGGCGTCGAGCTGGCCGACAAGGTGCTCGCCGTGATCGGCCTCGGGCGGATCGGCAAGCTCGTCGCCGACCGGGCCAAGGCGTTCGGCATGCAGATCATCGCCTACGACCCGTTCGTCGCGGCCGACCGCGCCCGGCAGATGGGCGTCGAACTGGTCTCGCTCGACCAGGCCGTGGCCGAGGCCGACTTCCTCACCGTGCACCTGCCGAAGAACCGCGAGACCACCGGGCTGATCAACCGCGACCTGTTGCTCAAGGCCAAGCCCTCGTTGCGCGTGATCAACGTCGCCCGCGGCGGCATCGTCGTCGAGCAGGATCTGGCCGACGCCGTGCGCGACGGGGTGATCGCCGGCGCGGCGCTCGACGTGTTCGTCACCGAGCCGACCACCGTGTCGCCGTTGTTCGAGCTGGACAGCGTGGTCGTCACACCGCACCTCGGCGCGTCCACGCGCGAGGCGCAGGACAAGGCAGGCGACACGATCGCCGACATGGTCCAGCTGGCGCTCGCCGGCGAGTTCGTGCCCTTCGCCGTCAACGTCAACGCGGCGGAGGCCAACGAGACGCTGCGCCCGTTCCTCCCCTTGGCCGAGCGTCTCGGCCGGCTGTTCGCCTCGTTGGCGCCGGCGCCCGCGGAGCTCGAGGTCGTCGCCGAGGGCGACATCGCCGGCTACGACACGCGCATCCTCACGCTCGCCGCGCTCAAGGGCTTCTTCGGCGCGTCGAGCGACGAGACCGTCACGTACGTCAACGCACCGCAGCTGGCCCGTGACCGCGGCATCGAGGTGCGCGAGTCCAGCTCAGCGTCCTCGCCGGACTTCGTCAACCTCGTCACCCTCCGTGGCGGCGAGCGTCAGCTGTCGGGCACGCTCGTCGGCCGGCGCAGCGAGCAGCGCCTCGTGGTGATCGACGAGCACCACGTCGACGTGCCCCCGAGCGACAACATGCTGATGGTCAAGAACGACGACCGCCCCGGCGTCATCGGCCTGGTCGGCACCACGCTCGGCGATGCCGGGGTCAACATCGCCGACATGGACGTCGGGCGGGCACAGGTCAGTGGCACCGCGGTGATGCTCATCGCTCCCACCGCCGCCGTGCCCGACGAGGTGCTCGCCAGGCTTCGGGCCGCTGCCGGGATCATCTCGGTGGATCGCCTCGACGGCTGAGCGCCGCCACGCCGACCCGCATCGTTGCGCGAAGCTGGCGCGGTGCGGATCACCGGCCGACATCGACGAACGGATCCCAGCAGTACGACGATCGTCGGCGCCACCTCCGCCCGCCACCTCCGTCGCCCGGACCGCGGCGGCCGTGGCGGCGACGACGTGGACGCGGGTGATGACGTCGACCCCGCTCGGTGCTCGGGCGTGGCCGTCGCCGGCAGCCGCAGCACGTCGACGAGCGCAGCCGTCGCCGGCAGCGTGGCCACGTCCGGCTCGGTCGCCGTCGCCGGCAGCGTGTCGACCGCCGGTTCGGTCGCGGTGGCCGGCAGCGTCGCCACCGCCGGGTCCGCCGCGGTGGCCGGCAGCGTCGCCACGTCCGGCTCGGTCGCCGTCGCCGGGAGCATCGCCACCACCGGGAGTGCGGCGGTGGCCGGCAGCGTGCTCACCGTGCTCGGCGCAGGCATCCGCGGTTGCGTCGCCACCCTGTTGTGCCTGCGCTGCCGGCGGTGCGTCGCCTGCGTGGCGTGCGTCGACTGCGTCGGCTGCATCGGGTGCGTCGGCTGCGTCGGCCTGCGCGGCGCAATCGGTCAGCGCAACGTGCGCGCTGCCTGAGCACTCGCTGCCGACGACCTGCTCGCCGCTCGCGGCGACGCGTGCGTCAGCCGACAGGCTGGGCGGCGGCCTTGATCGCCGTGACCGTCCGCAGTGCCTCGACCCTGGCCGCCTCGGCGAAGTCGGGTCCGCTGCTGGCGTGCAGGATCGCCCGCGACGAGCTCATCGCCATGCCGAAGCCGTCGGCGGTGGTGCCGGCGGCGACGGACGCGGCGACGTCGCCGCCCTGTGCACCGATGCCGGGCAGGAGGATGGGCAGGTCGCCGACGAGGCCACGCACCTCGGCCAGCTCGCCCGGCCACGTGGCGCCGACGACGAGGCCGCACTCGCCACGGCGTGACCACTCGTCGGCCACGAGCGCGGCAACGCGCTGATAGAGGGGCCGACCGTCGACGACGAGGTCCTGCAGGTCGCCGCCGCCCGGGTTGGACGTGCGGCACAGCACGAAGATCCCGTGCCCGTCATGGCGCAGGAACGGCTCGACCGCGTCGAAGCCGAGGTACGGGTTCACCGTGACGGCGTGGGCGCCATAGCGGACGAACGCCTCCGTCGCGTAGTGCTCGGCGGTCGAGCCGATGTCGCCGCGCTTGGCGTCGAGGAGCACGAGCACGTCGGGATACGTCTCACGGACGTAGCGGCACACCCGCTCCAACGCAGGTTCGGCGCGCTGCGCGGCGAAGTGGGCGAACTGCGGCTTGAACGCGCACACCAGATCCGCCGTGGCATCGACGATGTCGCGGCAGAAGCGGAACACGGCGTCGTCGTCGCCCTCGAGCACGGACGGCAGCCGCTGCGGGTCCGGGTCCAGGCCGACGCACAGCATCGAGCCAGATGCGGTCCAGCCGCGGCGCAACTGCTCGTGCATGCCCACGGGCGTGGTCACTCCTCCAGGGTGATCGCCGCGGTGGGGCACAGGTCGGCGGCCTCGCGCACCTTGTCGTGCAGTTCCGCCGCCGGCTCCTCCTGGAGGATGTACAGGTAGCCGTCGCTGCGGACCTCGAAGACCTCCGGGCACACTTGCATGCACGATCCGGTGGATGCGCACACGTCGAAATCGACCACGACCTTCATCGTTCCCCTCTCGGGGTCTCGGCTCACAGCTTGGCCCGACGGAACCCGTCCGCCTCGGCGTCCTCCGGTGTGGCATAGCACCGCTCCGGCTTGGTGCGAGCATAGGAGCGTCCACCGGGGACGTGGAAGATGCCCGACGAGGCGTTGGCCTTCACCGGGAACTCCACCGGACACGCGCCGTCCACCGGGCTGGCCCACAGCCGGGCGGCGTCATCGAGGCCTTCCATCATCTCGACCGGCTCGACGACCTCGATCAGCGCAACCGGCGCGCCGTCGACCTCGACCAGTTCCACGACATCGACCACCCCGGCGTCGATCGCCTCGACGGTGATGAGCTCGATCAGCGCGGCGGATTCGGACTCCGCCGGACCGGGAGCGCTGCGTCCGACATCCAGCGGTGGCCATTGCGGCGGCTGGCCGGTGAGGGTCGGGCGACGCCGTCGGATGGCCACGATCGCCACGGCGGAGAGCACCAGCAGCAGCGCCAGCCGGCGGATCCCACGCATCGGGGCGACGTTAGCGACTGTCATCGGCGAGGTCCGGGAATGCCGGCGCCTCGGCGCGCCCCGGCCGTCCGACCACGGCCAGCAGCACGGCGACGCCGACGTAGACGGCCAGGCCGGCGGTCAGCCCGATGCCGTCAGCCAGCACGCCGACGAGGATCGGCACGGTCGCCGCAGCCGAACCGAGGGTGCCGACGACGATGCTCACCGTGGCCGACCTGCCCGGCACGGTGCGCAGCGTGCGCACGTGCAGATCGGACCAGATGATCGCCATGCCGACACCGACGGCCGTCACACCGGCGGCCGTCCCCGGCAGCGACGGGACGGCGACCACCGCCAGCGTGCCGACGACCATCGCCCCGTAGCCGACGTGCAGCACCGCCCGTGACACGCCCGACCGGGCGACGGCCAGGGACCCGCCGACACCACCGACCATCGCCGAGATGGCCAATGCCTGGGCTGTCACCGCGGCGCGCCCGCCCGACGCAGCGGCGCGGGCGATGACGAACGCCAGGAACGGCTCGTCCAGCGGGGCGATGAGCATCTCGATCGCGGCCAGCCGCCACACGTCGCGCCGGCGGGCGATCGCCACCGCGTCGGTGGCCACGTCCCGCCAGCCGTGCGGCGGCGTCCACCGGCGCGGCGAACGGCACCGTCCACAGGTACGCGGCGTACCCGACCATCGCCGCGGCGGTGACGGCGAACGCGCCCTGCCAGCCGAACGCCGTCGCCGCACCGAGCGCCAGCAGCGCCGGGCCGGCGAGGTCGCCGATCGTCGACAAGGCATGCTGCAGTGCCACCGTGCGGTCGAGGCGCGTGCTCGTCGTCCTCGCTCAGCGCGGCCTCTACTGCATGGACCAGCAGATCGCTCCCGGTGCCGACCGTCGCACTCGCCACGGCCAGCACCCAGAACGGCGCGGCCAGCGCATACGCACCGAGGCACCCGGCGACGAGCACCGCGCCGAGCACCGCGAGCGGCCGCCGGGCGACGTGGTCGGCGAGCAGGGCCAGCGGGCTGCCGACCACGGCGCCGAGGGTCAGCAGCGCGAGCAGCCACCCCGCGCCGGCATAGCTGATGCCGAGGTCGTGGTGCAGGTCACCGACGACGCCGGCGGGCAGGTACGACCACCACTCGTCGAACAGACGCACGACGAGCGCAGCACCGACCACCGAACCCGGCAGGAACGATCACCATCGACGCATGCCCGGAACGTACCAGGACCCTGCCGATGTGCCAGGCCGAGTTCGTGTCGCGCCTCGACCGGAGTGGTACGGGTCAGCGCCTGACACGAACCAGGATGAGCAGGTGCGCGCCGGGCGCCGGACGCCGGCAGCCGTCGTTCGTGTCGCGCCTCGACCGGAGTGGTTCCGGTCAGCGCCTGACACGAACCTCGGTGGCGGCGGCCGGACGTACGCTCGGCGACGTGCAGCGCGGATCTTGCTCGTCTGCGGCAGCCTCGGAGGGCGTCGGCGAACCGGCGGGCGCTCGACGTGGTCGCCGCCCGGCTCGGCGGGCTCGACGACATGACCGTCGACCGGATCGACGACGTCGGGGCGACATCCCGCCGCTCGACCCGGCGCAGCAGGATCCGCCGCCAGCCCTCGTCGGCGACTGCTGGAGCGCATCGCCGCGGCCGACGCCGTGGTGATCGCCGCCCCGGAGTACGCCGGCGCGCTCGGCCGGCGCGGCCAAGAACGCGCTCGACTGGGTGGTCGGCGGCGGCCAGCTGTACGCCAAGCCGGTCGTCGTCGTCAGCGTCGGGACCACCGGCGGCCAGCAGGCCAGGATCGACCTGGTGCGCACGCTGAGCTGGCAGGGCGCCCACGTCGTCGGCCACGTGGGCATCGCCGCGCCGAAGACGAAGTCCGACGCCGAGCGGTCGGTTCACCGATCCGGCCACGATCGACGAGCTCGCACGCGTTGGCCGATCTGGCGGCCGTCCGCTGCCGATCTCGACGGTGCAGCACCGGCTCGCCCTCGTCCGCGAGCCACCGCCAGTGGGCCGGCGTCGGCGCCGAGCGCATCGCGCCGCTGTGACGAGGACGCGGCGCCTCAGGGCACGTCGAACGCGGTCACGTACAGCGTGCGCCCGGCAGCCGGCTTCGACGATGACCACCCGGTGACCGGGCAGCAGCACCTCGTGGCCGTCGGCCGGGCGGGCGAAGTACGTCTCCGTCCCGCCGCGCACGCTCGACGGTCACCTCCCCGAGCGTTCCCGGCCCGACCCGACCGGTGACCGTGGCGACCTTGCCGACGAGGGCCCGATCAGACATCGTCGGCGGGACCGTCGTCGTGGGCCTCGTGGGCGTCGCTGGTCGGTGTCGCGACGGTGGCCAGCGGCCGGATGCCCGTTCGTCGCCGCATGCTCGGTGTCCGCCGGCTGGCCGCGACCGTGCCCTTGGGGACGAACATCCCGCGGAGGAACTCGAAGCCGGCCATGCCGGACGTGGCGACGTCCATCAGCGCGCGGTTGACGCCGGCGGCACCGTCGAGCACCGTGAAGTTCTGCACGTGGGCGAACGCCCCGGCCGCCTCGCGCACGATCGCCGGCCACCTCTCGGCGAGGCCCTGCATGGCCACGGCCTCGGGGTTGGTGGCCAGCGCCGCGGCCCGGGCGTCGATCGCCTTGGCCTCGGCCAGTCCCTTGGCCTCCAAGGCGTCGCCCTCGGCCATGCCGCGCGCGCGGATGGCGTCGGCGTCGGCCAGTCCCGTGGCCCGCGACGCGTCGGCGTTGGCGTCGCCACGGGCACGAGTGGTGTCGGCCTCGGCCAGACCCGACGAGCGGGTGACGGCCGCCTTGGCCTCGGCCTCGGCGACGCCGCGGGCCTTGATCGCATCCGCCTCGGCGAGCCCGGTGGCCCGTGTGGCCGTCGCCTTGGCCTCGGCGTCGAGCGTCGTCCGCTTGGCCTCACCCTGGGCCGTCAGCTCGGCGACGCGGCTGGCCGCCTCGGCGGTGGCGATGTCGGCGTCGCGCTTGGCCTCGGCCGGTCGGATGACGGTGGCCACGAGCACCTGCTGCTGCTTGCTGGCCTCGAGCTCGGCGGTGCGCGTCTCCTGCTCGACCACGTTCTGGCGGGCAGACGCCTGGGCGAGCGGGCCGGACTGCGCGGCCTCGGCGTTGGCCCTGTCGACCTCGGCCTGGAAGCCGGCCTCCTTGATCGCCGCGTTGCGCTGGGCCTCGGCCTTCAGTGCGTTGGCCAGCTGCTCGCGCTCGGTCGCCTCGCGGTCGGCGTCGGCCTGGGCGATGCGCGCCGCGCTGGCCACGGCGGCGGTGTGCGGCATCGCCAGGTTCTTGATGTACCCGGTCGGGTCGTCGATCTCCTGGATCTGCAGGGAGTCGATCACCAGGCCGAGCTTGGTCATCTCCGACCCGGACGCCTCGCGGGTGCGCGCCGTGAGCTGCTCGCGGTCGCGGATCATGTCCTCGACGGTCATGCTGCCGACGATCGAGCGCAGGTGGCCGGCGAACACGTTGTGCACCCGCTGGTCCATCCGGTCCTGCTGGTCGAGGAACCGGCGCGCCGCGTTGGTGATGCTCGCCGGATCGTCGCCGATCTTGAAGATGACCGTGCCGCTGACGTGCACCGGGATGCCCTGGTGGGTGACGCAGTCGACCTGCAGGTCGGCCTGGTGCAGGTCGAGCGACAGGCGGCGGACCGCCTGCACGCCCGGCATCACCATCGTGCCCTTGCCGGTGACGATGCGGAAGCCCATCTCGTCGCCGGAGCGTGTCCTTGGCGATGCCCTTGTCGCGCAAGCCCGAGATGATCAACGCCTCGTTCGGCTCGGCGACCCGCCACATCGCCTTGAACGCGGCGATGATCACGACGATCACGCCCGACCACGATGATCGGGATGATCACGGCGGTTCCGACTGCGAACATTTCTGTGCCTCGATCTGGCGCGTCATGGCGCCCTGCTGAGGCTGATACTGCCACCGCGGGCACGGCGTTCGGACACGGCTGATTGTGACGGTTGCGCATCATTCGACGGGCGGCCGACGCACCGCGCCGCGAACCGTCAACGCTGCTGACGCTCCACGGCGTTGAGCACGGCCCGCAAGCGAGGCGGTGATGATGTTGACGTCGACGCCGACGCCCCACTTCACCCGCCCTCGCCGAGCGAATCCGCCCGACCGCGGCGGGTCTCGACGTAGGCCACCGCCTGCGCGTCGGCGCCGCGACCCATGGCGTGCTCGGCGTAGTCGAGCACGTCGACCTGTCCACGCTCGATGCCGGTGCGCACCGCGTCGACGAACGCGTCGATCGGCCCGTTGCCGGCGCCGCTGATCGTGCGGTGCTCGCCGTCGACCACCACCTGGGCGGTGATCGACGTGCGCCCGCCGCAGTCGCTGCGCAGCTCGTGGCTGTCGAGCACGTAGCGCGGCTCGGCCGGCTGGTACTCGCCCTGGAACGTGTCCCACATCACGAGCGGGCTGATCTCGGTGCCGGAGTCCTCGGTGATGTGCTGGATCGTCTTGGAGAACTCGACCTGCAGCCGGCGGGGGAGGTCGAAGCCGTGCTCGGACTTCATCACGTAGGCCACGCCGCCCTTGCCGCTCTGCGAGTTGACCCGGATGACGGCCTCGTACGTGCGCCCGACGTGCTTCGGGTCGATCGGCAGGTAGGGCACGCCCCACGTGTCGTACTCGCCGTCGGGGAACTTGCGGTCGAGCGCCTCGAAGCCCTTCTTGATGGCGTCCTGGTGGCTGCCGCTGAACGACGTGTACACGAGGTCGCCGGCGTACGGGTGCCGCGGGTGCACCGGCAGGCGGTTGCAGTACTCGGCGACGCGCCGCAGGGCGTCGATGTCGGTGACGTCGAGCTCCGGGTCGACCCCCTGGCTGAACAGGTTCAGGGCCACGTTGACCACGTCCAGGTTGCCGGTGCGCTCGCCGTTGCCGAACAGCGTGCCCTCCACCCGATCGGCGCCGGCCATGATGCCGAACTCGGCGGCGGCCACGCCGGTGCCGCGGTCGTTGTGCGGGTGCAGGCTGACGACGACCGACTCGCGGTTGCGGATGGTGCGGCAGAACCACTCGATCACGTCGCCGTAGACGTTCGCCGTGTAGCACTCGACGGTTGCCGGCAGGTTGAGGATCATCGGCCGCTCCGGCGTCGGCTCGATCACGTCCATCACCGCTTCGCAGATGTCGATGGCGAACTGCGGCTCGGTGAGCGTGAAGCTCTCCGGCGAGTACTCGTAGCGCACGGCGACCTCGGGGACCGTGTCCTCCAGCTTCTTGCACAGCCGGGCCGCGCTGACGGCGATGTCGACGATGCCGTCCTTGTCCAACCCGAACACGACCTCGCGCTGCAGCGGGTTGGTCGAGTTGTAGAAGTGCATGATCGCCCGCGGCGCGCCGGCGATGCACTCGTAGGTGCGCTCGATCAGCTCCTGGCGGCACTGGACCAGCACCTGGATGGTGACGTCGTCGGGGATCAGGTCCTCCTCGATCAGCTGGCGGATGAAGTCGAAGTCCGGCTGGCTGGCGGCGGGGAAGCCGACCTCGATCTCCTTGAAGCCCATCTTCACGAGTGCCTTGAACATGCGCATCTTGCGCTCGGGGTCCATCGGGTCGATCAGCGCCTGGTTGCCGTCGCGCAGGTCGACGCTGCACCACAGCGGGGCCTTGTCGATCGTCTTGTCCGGCCAGGTGCGGTCGGTGAGCGAGATCGGCCGGTACGGCTGGTACTTGTGGAAGGGCATCGGGCGCGGGGTGGTCGGTTGCGGGGGCATCGGTGGCTCCGGTTCGTGGTTCGTCGTTCGTGTCGAGTTGGTGTGGCTGATCAGGTCGGAAAAATGAAGAACCCCCGGCCGTACGGCGGGGGGTGCGGGCAAGCGCGAGGTGTCGCAGCGCTTGCCCTACATAAGCAGAAGGAGCGTGGCGGAGCGGGACATCGCCGACCAGTGTGCCCGTGCCGGTCGGCGATGTCAACCCGTCGGCGCCGTCTCAGCGCACGAGGAAGTTGGTGAACTGCCACGGATCGCTGGGATCCACGGCGTTGGCCTCGTCGCTGAAGTCGGCGAACAGGTCGCGCCGGCTGCTCACGGGATCCCAGTCGGCCGGGCCTGAATGGCGGGTACCGAGGTATCGGTCGGCCACTCCGAGGATGTCGCGCCACGGCAGATCGTCGGGCACGCACAGACCCCGGTCCGGGTTGTCCAGCATCCAGGAGATCGCCGCGATGATCGAGCCGGCCACCTGCAACGTGGTGGCGTTCTGGCTGGGTACCACGGCGCGCGCCTCGTCGATCGACAGCAGCGAGCCCGTCCACCACGCCTTGTACGGGTGGCCCATGAGGAGCACGCCCAGCTCGTCGCGGCCGGTGGTGATCTCGTCGTTGAGGATCCGCTGACGTTCCTGGATCCTCCAGCCGCGCATGCGCAGCTCGAGGACGCTGTTGATGGCCGCGTCGGACGGGTGGTAGGCGTAGTGCACCGTCGGTCGATAGACCGCGCGACCGTCAACGTCGTTGACGGTCAGATGCTCGCACATGGTGAACGCCTCGCCGTGGCGGATGACCATGCCGCGGATCTCGCCGGCCGGTACCCAGCTGCGCACCCACGTCTCCATGCCCGGGCGGGCGATGCAGATCTGGTTGCACGGGCCCTCGCCCGAGTGGACGAATGCGTTCGGCGGGAGACGTCGCTCGTGGGTGCCCCAGCCGAGCTCGGCCGGAGCGACACCCTCCTCGTAGAAGCCCTCGACCGACCACGTGTTGACGAACTCGTCGGTCTCCTTGGGGACGCTGGAGATCTGCGTGTCGCGCTCGGCGATGTGGATGACCTTCGTCCCGGTGAGCAGCGCCAGCCGGTTGTACGCCTCGCCGGACAGCGCTTCCTCGAGCCCGGCCGGATCGGCGGCGAGCCCGTCGCGCAGCATCGCCTCGGCGATCTCGGTGAGCGCCTGCTTGGCGAAGTGGCTGACGAGGCCGGGGTTGGCGCCGTGCTCGAGGATCGCCGTGGGGCCGTGGTTGTCCGGCCAGGAGGCGCGCAGCCGTCGCAGGTCCATGTGGCGGACGTACAGGGTGCGGTCGAGCGGTGGCGTCGCCGTCATCTCGTCGTACGGATCCCACAGCTCGACGCTCGTGTTCAGGTAGCGCACCCCGTGGTCACGGCACCACTGGACGATCGTCGCGTTGTCGATGTTCCAGGCCAGGTCGAGCAGCAGGTCGCCCTGACCGACGCGTGCCGTGAGGAACTCGTCGATGTTGTCGCGCGTGAGCTGCGACTGGTCGTACGTGACGCCGGCGCTGATCGAGCTGCCGATGCGCTGGCGGTTGTCGACGTAATCGACGACGGTGACCTGCGCCGGGTCGATCGGCAGGTCACGGATCAGCAGCGGGACGGTGCACTGGGCGACCGAGCCGCAGCCGAGCACGAGGACCCGGGCGGGAAGGGTCGTCACGCGCGCTCGGCGGACGCGAGGAGCCGGGTGAGCTCGGTGTCGAGGTTGCGTGCCTGGTCGGCGACGTACAGCGACTGCCAGTCGTAGGCGACGCTCTTGCGCCCCAGGTTCTCGGTGCCGTCGTGACGGTCCATCGCGTTGCCCCTCCTTCGTTGCTGGTCGGCGGTCGTGCCGTGAAGCGGGCGCACGCTAACGAGGAGCCGCGCTGGCGGGCGACTGGCTGATGCATCAACCAGATCCGCTGATCGATCGGTCAGGGGCGATCTACAGTCGATCAGATGGGGATCGAAGTGCGGCCGTCGGGGCAGGCGTGCGGGGCGCGGGTGACCGGTGTCGATCTGCGCGAACCGCTCGACGCCGACGCCGTTCGTTCGCTGCGCGCCACCTGGCTGGAGCATCACGTGCTCGCATTCCCCGAGCAGGACATCGACGACGACGACCTGGAGCGGTTCACGATCGCCCTGGGCGGCTTCGGCGACGACCCGTTCATCGGCCCCATCCCCGGCCGCGAGCACGTCATCGCCATCAAGCGCACGGCCCACGAGACCGCGCCACTGTTCGCCGAGAACTGGCACACCGACTGGAGCTTCCAGGCCCGTCCGCCGGCGGGAACGTGCCTGTACGGCATCACCATCCCGCCGCACGGCGGCGACACGCTCTACGCCGACCAGCACCGCGCGCTCGACACGATGCCGGCGTCGTTGCGGTCGCGACTCGAGGGACGCATGGCCGTGCACTCGGCCCGCGGCGGTTACGCCCCGAGCGGCATGTACGGCACGGCCGACCAGGCGCTCGACCGGAGCATGGACATCCGCCCGTCGGACGCGGCGATGGCCACGCAACTCCACCCGATCGTGCGCGCCCATCCCGAAACGGGGCGGCTCGGCCTGTACGGCTGCATCGGCTACGTCATCGGCATCGACGGGATGCCCGAGGACGAGGCGCGGCCGCTGCTCACCGAGTGGTACCAGTGGCAGACCCGTGAGGAGTTCTGGTACCGCCACGCGTGGGAGCCGCAGATGCTGGTGATGTGGGACAACCGCTCGGTGCTGCACAAGGCCACGGGTGGTTACGAGGGCCACGACCGCCTGCTCCACCGCACGACCATCGCCGCCGCCTGACCC
The DNA here is from genome assembly GCA_963794805.1 of uncultured Acidimicrobiales bacterium. Lineage (GTDB taxonomy): Bacteria > Actinomycetota > Acidimicrobiia > Acidimicrobiales > Ilumatobacteraceae > JAODBQ01. Next base: position 63,909 of record CAWCFL010000016.1, on the reverse strand, counting down.
GTTCGCGGTGGCCGCGCATGCCTTGAAGGCGGACGGGGTCAGGTGGAGATCGAGAAGGCGGTGGCGGGCGCGGCGGGGAGGTGGTCGGGGAGCGTGATGCGCAGCTCGCCGTCGCGCCAGGCGAACGGCAACGCTCGCTCGTTGCCGAGCAGGCGGACCTCGGCGCCGTCGGCCGGCTCGTCGACGGTGACCGACCACGCACCGGACGGCGCACCGCGGGCGATCACGTAGCGGTTGCCCTCGGCACCTACCGTCAGGCGAACGTCGCGGCCGTCGGAGGCGGTGGCACTCCCGCCGGCACGCGTGCCGTAGATCGCTGCGCCGTTGACCCGCAGCCACCAGCCGAGCGCGGTGAGCCGCAACGCCTGGGCGAACGGGATCTGGCCGTCGGCGCTCGGGCCGACGTTGAGCAGCAGGTTGCCACCACGTCCGACGATGTCGACGAGCGTCCAGATCAGGTCGTCGGGCAGCCAGCAGCGTGGCCTCGGTCTCGTTGCGGTTGTAGCCGAAGCCGCGTCCGATGCCGCGGCACACCTCCCACTTGCGCGTGCCGCGCGGCTTGGTCGAGTACTCCGGCGTGCCGATGTCGGCGTGCAACCGGCCGCGGGCGACGGCGGCGATGTCGAAGCGGTCGTTGACGATGCCGTCCGGGACGGCGGCGTAGTACCGGGCGAAGACGTCGTTCGGGTCGAGCCGCCGCGGCCAGCCGATGTCGTTCCACAGCGCGCACGGGGCGAACCGCTCGATCAGCTCGTCGACGTGGGCGGTGGCGTACTCGGCGTACTCCGGTGTGTTCGGCACCGCGGCGATCAGCGACGCGAGATCGGTGATCGGCGGCGGAAGGAACGTCCAGTCGAGCCCGCCGGAGTAGTACACGCCGAAGCGCAGGCCAGCGGCTCGTGTGGCATCGGCGAGCTCCCCGATGTGGTCGCGCTCGGCCATCCAGCCGTCGCGGTGCGGGTTCGGTGTGGCGCTGCGCCACATCAGGAAGCCGTCGTGGTGCTTGGTCACCGGCACCACGTAGCGCGCCCCGGCGCCGGCGAACAGCGGGACCCAGTCGGCCACCGCCGCGCCACGCGACCGCTCGACGAACTCGCCGACGAAGTCGGCGTACGTGGCGTTGCCGTAGGTCGCCGCGTGGTGCTCGGCGACCGGGCTGCCGGGGATCGACCACGAGTTCAGGTACCACTCGGTGTACGGGGTGGCGCGGAACGCATCGGCCCAGTTGCCGTGCTCCATCATCTCGCCCATGTCGTTGGCCAGCGGGGCGAAGCACGGCACCGCGTACGGCCCCCAGTGGATGAAGATCCCCAGCTTGGCGTCGTCGTACCACCCGGGCAGCGGGCGGTCGGCGAACGGCACCGAGCGTTCAATTCACCTGCCGTTGCAGGCCATCCCAGTAGGGCTCGCGGAGCTTGAACTTCTGCAGCTTGCCGGTGGCGGTGCGCGCCAGGCTGTCGCGCAGCTCGACCTTCTTCGGGCACTTGTAGCCGGCGAGCTTGGTGCGCGTGTGGGCGATGATCTCCTCGGGTGTCAGCGACGACCCGGGCGTGAGCACCACGAGCGCGGTGACCAGCTCACCCCACTTCTCGTCGGGGATGCCGATCACCGCGACCTCGGCGACCTCCGGGTGGCTGAACACGGCGTCCTCCACCTCGATCGAGCTGACGTTCTCCCCGCCGGAGATGATCACGTCCTTCTTGCGATCGCTGATGGTGACGTAGTTGTCCTCGTCGATCAGGCCGCCGTCGCCGGTGTGGAACCAGTCGGGCCCGTCGGGGTCGTCGCTCGCCGGGTGGATGGCTGCCGCCGTGGCGTCGGGTTGGTCCCAGTAGCCGGCCATCACGTGGTTGCCGCGGGCGAGCACCTCGCCGTCGGGTGAGATGCGCATCTCCACGCCGATCGCCGGCCCCGCCGGCACGGCTCAGCTTGGCCGCCTTGTCCGCCGGCGACAGGTCGTCGAGCTCGGCCCGCCCGCGGTTCATCGTCAGCAGCGGCGTGGTCTCGGTGAGCCCGTAGATCTGGATGAACTCCCAGCCGAGCTCCTGCTCGATGCGCTCGATGGTCTTGGTCGGCGGGGGAGCGCCGGCGCAGCAGATGCGCGTGGTGCCGCGGCCGGGGATCTCGCCCTGCCACTTCGGTGCCGCGTCGAGGATGGCGTTGGCCACCGCCGGCGCGGCGCACATCACCGTGACGCCGTGCTGCTGCACGCGCCGGAGGATCTCGGTGCCGTCGATCTTGCGGATGATGACGTGCTGGGCCCCGATGCCGGTGGCGGCGTACAGCACGCCCCAGCCGTTGCAGTGGAACTGGGGCAGCGTGTGCAGGTACACGTCGCGGTCGGTCAGCCCGAGCTGCCAACCGAACGTCGTCGCGTTGAGCCAGATGTTGCGGTGCGTCAGCTGCACGCCCTTCGGCCTGGCCGTGGTCCCGCTCGTGTAGTTGATCGTGGCCGTGGCGTCCTCGTCGGCCAGCCACGGGCGCGGCGGCTCGTGATCGAGGGGAGCGTCGGTGTCGGCGCCGATCACCAGCCGGTGCTCGCACTCCACGTCGCCGAGCGCCTCGTCCAGCTCCGGGTCGACGCACAGCACGCGTGCGCCGGAGTGGGCGACGATGTACTTGACCTCCTCGGCGACGAGCCGGAAGTTGATCGGCACCAGGACGCGCCCCGACCCGCTGACGCCGAACAGCGCCGTGAGCAGGCGAGCCGAGTTGTGGCTGACGATGGCGACGCGCTCGCCCACGCCGATGCCTGCCGCGTCGAGCACCGCAGCCTGGGCGCGCGCCCGTCGGGCCATCTCGGCGTAGGTCAGCTCGCCCCACGACTCGGCGGGCTGATCGGGTTCGTCGACGATGCCGATGCGGTCCGGGTAGAGCAACTCGGCGCGGCGGAGGAAGTCGTTGACCGTGAGCGCAACCTTCATGTCCGCATCATGGCGCACGCCGGCCGCTGGGGTGCGAGGTGGCGGCATCACCCCAGGGGGTCGGGCGACCGGTACCCTGGGCCATCAACATGCCTGAGAACACACGCCCACGGGGCGCGACCCGACGAGTGCGTCGGGCCCCGAAGTCGGCGGTCGAGCGTCACCCCGCTCCCGAACCGACCACCACGCTCACCCTCGACTCGTACGCGCCGACGGGTTTCGCCGATCTCGGTGTCCCGCCCGACGTGGACATGGGCCTCGCTGCTGCCGGTTTCACCACGCCGTTCGCCATCCAGACGATGGCCATCCCGGTGGCGCTCACCGGCAAGGACGTCTGCGGTCGGGCGAAGACCGGATCCGGCAAGACGCTGGCCTTCGGGGTGCCGATGCTCGCCCGCCTCACCGGTCCGGGCGAACGCCGCCGCCCACGCGGTCTGGTCCTCGTGCCGACACGCGAGCTCGCCCTGCAGGTGTCCGAGGTGCTCAGCCCCGTGGCCATCGCCTGCGGGCACACCGTGCTCGCCGTCTACGGGGGCGCCTCACGGAGCCAGCAGATCGACGCGCTGGAGATCGGTGTCGACGTCGTCGTCGCCACGCCGCTGCGCCTCATCGACCTGCTCAAGGAGGACGAGCTCGACCTCTCGGGGATCGAGATCGTGGTGCTCGACGAGGCCGACCGCATGGCCGACGACGGGTTCACGCCGCAGGTCGAGTGGATCCTGCGCAAGGTGACCGGCCCGCACCAGACGATGCTCTTCTCGGCCACGCTCGACGGCGACGTCGGCCACCTCGTGCGCCGGTACATGCAGTCGCCGGAGGAGGTGTCCGTCGACTCGGCCACCGACACCGTGGGCACGATGCATCACGTGTTCCTCGCGGTGCACCACATGGACCGCGACCGGGTCGTGGCGACGATCGCCGCCGACTTCGCCAAGACGCTGGTGTTCTGCCAGACCAAGCGCGGCTGCGACCGCGTCGAGCGCAACCTCCTCGACCTGGGCGTGCAGGCCATGGCCATCCACGGCGATCTCGCCCAGGTTGCTCGCGAGCGGGCGTTGAAGCGCTTCTCCGACGGGCAGATCGCCGTGCTCGTGGCCACCGACGTGGCCGCCCGGGGCATCGACATCGACGACATCGGCGCGGTCATCCACTACGAGCCGGCCGGCGACGCCAAGGACTACCTGCACCGCAGCGGGCGCACGGCGCGCGCCGGGCGCGACGGCTGGGCGATCACGCTCGCCGAGTACAACCAGCACACCCAGGTGCGCATCCTCCAGCGAGCCCTGCGCCTGCCGCTCGGGCCGCCCATCGAGGTGTTCTCCAACGACGCCCGGCTGCAGGACCTCACTCAACTCGAATTGAGCTGAGTGGTCGGGACCGGGCTCGGCTGCACTTCGCCGCCGCACGTGACCGCTGCCGTGTGGCGCACGGACGGAAGCGGACAGGTTCAGCGCAGCCAGGCGGCTCGACTGGATTCGTAGGTGGTGATGTCGTCGGCGTGCGAGAGCGTGATCCCGATGTCGTCGAGGCCCTCCAAGTAGCGCTCCTGGTCGGCGGGGGCCATGGGGAACGGCTCCTCGAAGCCGGCGGCGGGCACCTCGACGAGCAGCCGCTCCATGTCGACGGTGATCTCCGTCTGCGGATCGTCCTCGACGATCGCCCACAGCTGCGTGACTGACGCTTCGGGCAGGACCACGGGGACGAGCCCGTTCTTCGTGCAGTTGTTGCGGAAGATGTCGCTGAAGCTCGGCGCGATGACCGCGTCGAAGCCACCTTGCTGGATGGCCCAGACGGCGTGCTCGCGTGACGAGCCGACGCCGAACGCCGCGCCGGCGATGAGCACGGACGCACCCGCGTAGCGCTCGTCGTTGAGCACGAAGTCGCGGTCGTCCATCCACGTGGAGAACAGGCCCTTCTCGAAGCCGGTGCGCTCGACGCGCTTGAGCCACTCGGCGGGGATGATCTGGTCGGTGTCCACGTCGCTGCGCTTGAGCGGCACGCCGCGCCCGGTGATGATCCGTACCGCCTTCATGACACGTCCTCCTGCGTCGTCCGTGCGGGCGTGAGCGGCCCGTCGAGATCGGATGGGGTGGCGAAGTGGCCGGCGACGGCGGTGGCCGCGGCGACCGCCGGGCTCACCAGGTGGGTGCGCCCACCGCGGCCCTGGCGCCCTTCGAAGTTGCGGTTGCTGGTGCTCGCCGCCCGCTCGCCGGGGGCCAGCTTGTCGGGGTTCATCGCCAGGCACATGCTGCAGCCCGGCTCGCGCCAGTCGGCGCCCGCGTCGCGGAACACCTCGCCGAGCCCTTCGGCTTCGGCCTGGGCCTTCACCGCGTGGCTCCCGGGGACGATCATCACCCGCTTCGCGCGTCACGTGCCGGCCGCGCAGCACGTCGGCCGCGGCACGCAGGTCCTCGATCCGTCCGTTGGTGCAGCTGCCGATGAACACCGTGTCGACGGTGATGTCGCGGAGCGCCGTGCCCGGCGTGAGGTCCATGTACTCGAGCGCGCGTTGCACGCTCTCCCGGGTGGTGGGATCGGCGTAGTCGTCGGGGGAGGGGACGACGGCATCGATCCCGGCCACCTGGCCCGGGTTCGTGCCCCAGCTGACCTGCGGCGTGATCGTGGCGGCGTCGATGACCACCTCCTTGTCCCACTCGGCGCCGTCGTCGGTGCGCAGCGCGCGCCAGTCGGCGACCGCCGCGTCCCAGGCTTCGCCCGCAGGGGCGTTGGCCCGGCCGTGGAGGTACTCGAACGTGGTCTCGTCCGGGGCGATCATCCCGGCCTTCGCGCCGGCCTCGATGCTCATGTTGCACACCGTCATCCGCCCCTCCATCGACAGGGCGCGGATCGCCGAGCCGCGGTACTCGATGACGTGCCCGATGCCCCCGCCGGTACCGATGGTGCCGATGATCGCCAGCACGACGTCCTTGGCCGTGACACCTGCGCCGAGCTCGCCGTCGACGGTGACGCTCATCCACTTCGGACGGGTCTGCGGCAGCGACTGGGTGGCCAGGACGTGCTCCACCTCGCTGGTGCCGATGCCGAAGGCGAGCGCGCCGAACGCGCCGTGGGTGGCCGTGTGGCTGTCGCCGCAGACGATCGTCATGCCCGGCATCGTGCGGCCCTGCTCGGGACCGATGATGTGCACGATGCCCTGCCCGGGGTCGCCCATCGGGAAGCTGGTGATGCCGAACTCACGGGTGTTCTCCCGCAGCACCTCGACCTGGCGGGCCGAGATCGGGTCGGCGATCGGCTGATCGATGTGCTCGGTGGGCACGTTGTGGTCCTCGGTGGCGATGGTCAGATCCGGCCGGCGCACGGTGCGGCCGTTGAGTCGCAGGCCGTCGAACGCCTGCGGGCTGGTCACCTCGTGCACGAGGTGCAGGTCGATGTACAGCAGGTCGGGTTCGCCCGGGGCGCGGTGCACCACGTGGCGCTCCCACACCTTCTCGGGCAACGTCGTCGGTCTCGGCATGTGCGGGTCGCCTCCTCGTTCGGCGCGTCGGTCGGCACGCCCGGCACGAGTGCAGGATCCCACATGTTGGGATAGCATTCTCGTCCGTGGACAGCATAGGCGGTGTCGGGGTGATCGACAAAGGGGTGGCCATCCTGCGCGCCGTCGCCGACGGCCCGCTCGACCTCGCCGGCCTGCAGGCGGCCACCGGACAGCCGCGGGCGACCTGCCATCGACTGGCCGTGGCGCTGGAGCAGCACCACCTGTTGCGCCGCGACGTCGCCGGCCGGTTCTGCCTCGGCTTCGAGCTGATCCGGCTCGGGCGCGTCGCCGCCGACGAGTTCCCCCTCGCCGACGCCGCCGCTCCGGCGCTCGAGGCGCTGCGTGAGCGCACTGGCGAGAGCGTGCAGCTGTACGTCCGCGAGGGCGGTTCCCGCCGCTGCATCGTCTCGCTGCCGTCGCCGCACGCGCTGCGCTGGACCGTGGCGCAGGGGGCGGTGCTGCCACTCGGCGTCGGGTCCGCCGGCCGCGTGCTCGCCGCGGACGACGTCCGGACAGGATCCGACGCGTCCTCGCGAGTCGTCGCCAGCGTCGAGGAGCGTGAGCCCGGCGTCGCCTCGGTGAGCGCGCCCGTCGTGGACCGTCACGGTCGGGTGATCGCTGCGGTGAGCGTCAGTGGCCCGGTCGAACGGCTCAGCCGGGAGCCGGCGAGGCGGTTCGGCGCCGACGTGGCCGACGCCGCCGCGACGATCGGCGCGCTCGTCCACTGAGGCCCAGATCGTCGACCTGCGCCCCGGCGCCACCGACGTTCGTGTCGCGCCGCCGACGACGTCTCCCGGGCGTGCGGGCGCGACAGGTGCGAGGGGTTCGGGGTGACCGGGTTCACAGCCGTGCTGACTTGACCGGTACAGATCTCTCGATACTGTATCGGTACAGAAACTCTTGAGAGGAGGGGCCCGATGCCTCCCACGTTCGTCATCGCCGATCTCTGGGCACAACAGGCCCACCACCACGTGCCGCACCACGACGTCCCGCCCCGCCAGCGCGTGGCGCATGCGTTCGTCCGCGTCGCCGGTGCCGTGCGCCGGCCCCGGCGGGCGGCCGCGCCGAGCGCGCACCTCGGCCGCCTCGGCTGAGCCGTCGGCCACGCTGTCCGGCCACGCTGTCCAGCGGACCGCCCAGTTCCGGCTCACACGCAGTCCAGCGTCGCCGTCCAGCGTCGGAGACCGAGCGGCGAGCTTCCGCCGACGAGGTCGAGGCCCAGCCGCACTCGGCGGCGACGCCGGGCCTGACCGGGACGCGACGACAGGCCGCACGACAGAATCGAGCGTGTGGCCCGGGTGACCTTGCAGACGATCGCCGATCGCGTCGGCGTCAGCCGCATGACCGTGTCCAACGCGTTCTCCCGACCCGACCAGCTGTCCACCGATCTGCGTGGACGCATCCTCGCCGCAGCAGCCGACCTCGGCTACGCCGGCCCTGATCCGGCAGGGCGCGCGCTCGCCAGGGGGACCACCGGCACGGTCGGCGTGCTGCTCACCGACTCGTTGCACCTGGCGTTCAGCGACGAGGTGGCTGCCGGCTTCATGGCGGCCGTCGCGGCCGAGCTCGCCCCGACGGGGCTGGCCCTCACGTTGCTGACCTCGTCGACGCGCGCCGACCTGATCCCGGCCCGCGACCTGCCGATGGATGGGGCGTTGGTCTACAGCTGCGGCGCCGACTCGACGTCGCTGGACTGGCTGCGCCGCCGCCGGGTGCCGCTGGTGTTCGTCGACCAGGACCGCGCGGCCGGTGTGCCGAGCGTGAACATCGACGATCGGGGCGGGGCGCGGCAGGCGGCGGAGCATCTGATCGCTCTCGGTCACCGCCGGGTGGGGATCGTCACCAGCGCCGTCGACGGCCCGTTCGGCCTGGTCGACGATCCGTTGCACGTGGCCGTCGGGCACGTCCAGCGTCAGCGGCTGCTCGGCTGGATCGAGGCGCTGCGCGCCGCAGGGATCGACCCGGTGGTGTACCAGGAGGCCTACGCCGCCGACGATCGCGGTGAACCGGGCGTCCGCGCGCTGCTCGCCCGCGACCCGACGATCACCGCCGTGCTGTGCTTCTCGGATGTCATCGCCCTCGGCGTCTCACGTGCTCTCGTCGACCTCGGGCGCCGTGTGCCCGACGACGTGTCCGTCGTCGGCTTCGACGACAACCCGCTGGCCCGCCAGGCGCGCCCCGCGCTGACGACGGTGCGCCAGGACGTCGCAGCGAAGGGGCGCGACTCCGCAGCCGCGCTCGTCGAGACGATCGCGCGAGCGCGCGCCGGCGGGAACGGACGTGCGCGCCACCTCGTGTTGCCGACCGAGTTGGTCGTGCGAGCCAGCACGGCGAAGCCGCCGCGCTGACCGACCGCGTCAGGCCGCGAGCACCCGGTCGACGTCGTCGCGCAGACGATCGATCGCCCGGTTGGTCAGCCGACGGGCCGCCTCGGCGGTGATGCCCAGGCGCTCGCCGATGGCCCGGAAGCTGCGCTTCTCGCCGTCGAAGAGCCCGTAGCGGGACTCCACTGCATAGCGACTGCGCTCGTCGAGCAGACCGAGCAGCTCGTCGAGCAGATCGCCGTCCACCGCGGCGAGCACCGCGTCCTCCGGTGTGGCCTGGTCGCCGGCGATGAGATCCGCGAGCGACGCGTCGCCGTCGTCGCCGATGGTCTTGTCCAGCGACACGTTGGAGGTCAGGCGGTACAGCTCGGCATTGGTCGCGTCGAGCTGGTCGGCGTCGCCGCCCACCTGGCGCAACAGCGAGCGAAGGTGCGCAGCCCGGTCGCCGGGGATGCGGATGAGGTTGCCCTTCTGGTCCAGCGCCCGCCCGATGGACTGGCGGATCCAGAACGTCGCGTAGGTCGAGAACTTGTAGCCACGACGCCAGTCGAACTTGTCGACGGCGTGCTCGAGGCCGAGGTTGCCCTCCTGGATGATGTCGCCGAGGTCCATGCCCTGCGGCAGGGGGTACCGCCGGGCGATGGACACCACGAGCCGGAGGTTGGCCCGGATGAAGCGATCCTTGGCGGCGGCTCCGGCGCGTGCGCGGCGCTTCAGCGCCACACCCCGCTCGCCGGCGTCGAGGCGCTGCTTGGCGTCGCGGCCGTCTTCGATCACCTGGGCGAGCTCGCGCTCTTCGGCCGCGGTGAGGAGGGCCACTTCGCCGATCTGGTTGAGGTAGGTGCCGATTGCGTCAGTCATGTCGAAGGTTGGAACACAGATCGGAGCCGATTTGTTCCACGTCGAGCTTCGGAAATGGGCGACCGACGATGTTTGGGCGAACCTCCGTGCGGGTCACAGAGAGGACGAACGGCTGTCCCGCCGTCAACACCAAGGAGTCAAACCGTGATCGGCTTCATCTTGTTCCTACTCGTGATCGGCCTCATCGCCGGCTTCCTGGCACGGCTGCTCGTTCCGGGCGCCGACCCCATGACCGTGGGCCAGACCCTGCTGCTCGGCATCGTCGGCTCGTTCGTCGGGGGGTTCCTCGGCTACCTGCTGTTCCACAAGGACGGCGAGGACGGTGCGTTCCAGGCGTCCGGGCTGATCGGCTCGGTCGTCGGCGCCGTCATCGTGCTGCTCGTCTACCGCGCCGTGCAGGGTCGCCGGGCCATCCACCACTGACGCAGCCCGCACACCGAGGGGCCGGCGGGTGCCGGCCCCTCGGCCGCGTCCGGACCGGGCTCGGGACCAGGTCCGGCTCGAACGGACCCGGTTCGCCACATGCGTCACCGCCGGCCCACCACTCCTGTCGGCGCGGCGAGGGAACGCTTTGTGGTTGATCGCTTGCCGCCGGCGGCTTCTCGTCGTCGCTCAGTGTCGGTGATGGAACAGCACGATCGACCCCGCCGCCGTCCGCCATTCGTCGAGCCCGAGGCCGGGTCCGTCGCCGCCTGGGTCGAGCACCGGTTGCACGAGTCGGGCGACGGCGGCCTGTCGCCGGCCCGCCTCTACGGGGTGGAAGTGCTCGATGCCGACGCGTTCGCCGAGCCGGGCGAACCTGCCGCACGACTGACCTTCGTCGGTGAGGCCGACGATGCCACGGGGCTCGTCCTCGGCGGCTCCTGCGCCGACGCCGTGCGCCGGTACGACGCGGTCGCGCTCTCGGTGACTCGCTGGGAACCGGTTGCGGCGCCGCTGCCCCGCCCTGACGGCCACACGATGCGTCGGCGGGCCCGCGTGGTCACGGTGATCAGCGACGCCGGCACGGCCGAGCGCGCTGCGCTTCGATCACGAGCCCGAGCGCGTCGCGGTGTTGGGCGGGTTGGCCGTGGCCGGCATCGCCGGTGTCCAGCTCGCGGCGATGTGGGCCAGCCGCGCCGCGTGAACATCTGACGGTGGTTGCCCGGGTCGACCTTGGTGGCGCGCTCACTCGTCCTCGTGAATCGGCGAACAACCGGCCGGTCCGCCGAGGAGCGCGCCCGTAGCCTGGCCCGGTGACCGATACCGAGGACGCCACGGACACCGCCGTCGCCGCACCGGACTGGCGCGACGAGGTCCGCGAGCTGGCCCGCCAGCGCGACGCAGTGATCCTCGCGCACAACTACCAGGTGCCCGAGATCCAGGACATCGCCGACCATGTCGGTGACTCACTGGCCCTCTCGCGGATCGCCGCCCGGGCGACCGAATCGGTCATCGTGTTCTGCGGCGTGCACTTCATGGCCGAGACGGCCAAGATCCTCAGCCCGGACAAGACCGTGCTGATCCCCGACGAGCGCGCCGGGTGCAGCCTGGCCGAGACGATCTCCGCGGACGAGCTGCGCGCCTGGAAGGCCGAGCACCCCGGCGCCGTGGTCGTCAGCTACGTCAACACCACCGCGGCGGTGAAGGCCGAGACCGACATCTGTTGCACCTCGTCGAACGCCGTCGACGTCGTGCGTTCGATCCCCGAGGATCGCGACGTCCTGTTCTGTCCCGACCAGTTCCTCGGCGCCCACGTGCAGCGCCTCACCGGTCGGCAGAACATGCACATCTGGATGGGGGAGTGTCACGTGCACGCGGGCATCAACGGGGCCGACCTGCGTGCCCGGGTGATGGCCGAGCCCGATGCCGAGCTGTTCATCCACCCCGAGTGCGGGTGTGCGACGAGCGCGCTGTACCTCGCCGGCGCCGGTGTCGTCCCGGCCGAGCGCACGAAGATCCTGTCCACGGCGGGCATGGTCGCGGCGGCCGAACAGACCACGGCCGCCAAGGTGCTCGTGGCCACCGAGACCGGGATGATCCATCAGCTGCGCAAGGCCAACCCGCTCGTGATCTTCGAGCCGGTCAACCGCGCCGCGGTCTGCAAGTACATGAAGATGATCACGCCGGGCAAGCTCGTCCAGTCGCTGCGCGAGATGCGCGACGAGGTCGTCGTGCCGAGCGACATCGCCGAGCGGGCGCGTCAGAGCGTGGAGCGGATGATCGCCCTCGGCGCGCCGAGCCGCACGGGCGAGTGACGTCGTCGTGAACCTCGGTGCCCATCCCCGCCGTCTGCTCGCGCCCGCGCCCACGTGGGAGCGCGATGTCGACGTCGTCGTGCTCGGCTCGGGCGCGGCCGGCCTCGCCGCGGCGCTCGCCGTGCGCCCCGTGCGCAGCGTGCTCATCGTCACCAAGGACACGCTCGACGCGGGCAGCACGGCATGGGCGCAGGGCGGGTTGGCCGGCGTGCTCGATCCGCAGGACTCGCTGGAGAACCACGTCCGTGACACCCTCGCAGCAGGAGCCGGACTGTGCGACGAGCACGCCGTGCGCATGCTCGTCAGCGAGGCGCCCAAGGCGCTGCGCTACCTGATGCGCCTGGGCGCGGCGTTCGACCCGAGCCACGACGGCGGGGGACCGGCGCTCACCCGCGAGGGCGGCCACAGCCACAACCGCATCGTCCACTCCGGCGGCGATCGCAGCGGCGCCGAGGTGCAGCGCACGCTCGACGAGAACGCGCTCGGCGCCGGGGTCGAGGTGCTCGACCGGGCCTTCGCCCTCGACCTGCTGATCGGCACGGGCGCGGACGGGGCGCGACAGGCAGCCGGCGTCCGCATCGCCCGGATCGACGCCGCCGGAGCGGTGCGCTCGGTCGGCACCATCACGGCCCGTGCCGTGGTCCTCGCGACCGGGGGGTACGGGCAGGTGTTCGCCAGCACGTCGAACCCGCCTGCGGTCACCGGCGACGGTCTGGCGCTGGCGTTGCGCGCCGGGCTCGCCGCACGCGACGTGGAGTTCGTCCAGTTCCACCCGACGGTGCTGTGGGCCGGGCACGAGGCGACGGGGCAGCAGGCCCTCATCAGCGAGGCGGTGCGCGGTGAGGGCGCCGTGCTCTACGACGCGGCCGGTGCGCGGGTGATGGCCGGCGTGCACCCGCAGGAGGATCTCGCCCCGCGTGACGTCGTCGCCGCCGCGATCAACCGGCGGATGGCCGAAGCGCCGGCCGGCGTGGACGACCACGTGTTCCTCGATGCGACGCACCTCGGCGAGCGGTTCTACCAGCGCTTCCCGTCGATCACCGCGGCCTGCCGGGCTGCCGGCATCGACCCGGCCCGCGAGCGCATCCCGGTCGCCCCGGCGGCCCATTTCGCCTGCGGTGGCGTCACCGCGGACCTCTCCGGTCGTACAGAGCTCGCCGGCCTGTACGCGGTCGGGGAGAGTGCCTGCACCGGCGTGCACGGCGCGAACCGTCTGGCGAGCAACAGCCTCACCGAGGGCGTCGTCGCCGGGACGCGTGTCGGGCGCGACCTCGCCTGGGAGCTGCCGGGCGCGATCGCCGCCGATGCGCCCGACGACGACGCCGGCGCGCTCGTCGACCCGGACCAGCGCGCGGCCGTGCGGTCGACGATGTCCCGCCACGTCGGGGTGCTGCGCCGTCCCGAGGGATTGCGCGCTGCGGCCGCGACGTTGGCCGACGTGGCCGCGGCGTCGTCGGCGGCGGTCGAGCCCTCTCGCCGGGCCTTCGAAGCGACCAACCTGCTCACCGTTGCGTCCGCCGTGGTCGCCGCGGCGACGGCGCGCACCGAGAGCCGCGGCTGCCACCGGCGGACGGATCACTCCGAACCACGCGACGTCTGGCTCGTCCACCTCGACGTGCGCCTCGACGACCTCGGTGTCCCGGCGGTCGTCGGGGTCCCAGCGGCGGTGCTCGGCGAGTCGGTGGCGGTCGCCCGATGAGCGCGGTGGCGCCCCGCAGGGCACCGCGCCGAGCGGGGCGACGCGGATGAGCTGGGTGCACCCGATCGGGGACGCCACCCGCGTGCGGCTGCTCGACGTCGGCCTCGATCCCGACGGCGTGGCCATGCTCGTCCGCGCCACGGTCGCCGAGGACCTCGATGGCGGCATCGACGTGACGTCCACGGCGACGGTGCCCGCCGGTCAGCGCAGTCGGGCCGACTTCGTCGCCCGCGCCGCGGGAACCGTTGCCGGTCTCCCGGTGGCGGCGGCGGTGATCGACGTCGTCTGCGGGTCGGCGGCGAGCGTCGTCGACCAGCGTTGCGCCGACGGGACACGCGTCGTGCCCGGCCAGGTGCTGCTCTCGGTCGAGGCGCCGACCCGGCTGGTGCTCACCGCCGAGCGCTCGGCACTGAACCTGTTGTGCCACCTCAGCGGTGTCGCCACGCTCACCGCTCGCTGGGTCGACGCACTGGCCGGGACTCCGGCGCGTGTGCGCGACACGCGCAAGACGATGCCCGGGATGCGTGCGCTGCAGAAGTACGCGGTGCGCTGCGGTGGAGGTGTCAACCACCGCATGTCCCTCAGCGACGCGGCGCTGGTGAAGGACAACCACGTCGCCGCGATCGGCGGCGTCGCCGAGGCGTTCGACGCGGTGCGCGCCTTGTCGCAGACCATCCCGGTGGAGATCGAGGTCGACGATCTCGCCGGGCTGCAGGTGGCCATCGACGCCGGCGCCGACCTGGTGCTGCTCGACAACTTCAGCGTCGAGCAGACGCGTGCCGCGGTGGCGCTGCGCACCCGGCTCGGAGCGTCCGTGGTGCTCGAGGCGAGCGGCGGGCTCACGCTGGCGAACGCTGCCGAGGTCGGCGCGACCGGTGTCGACTACATCTCCGTCGGCGAGCTCACCCACTCGGCACGGGTGCTCGACATCGGCCTCGACCTCCGCGCTGCTCAGTAGGCGGCGACGAGGTCGAGGACGAGGACGACGTCGGTGTTGCCCGGGATGCCGAGGTTCTCGCTGCCGGCCGTGCCGAACGCCTGGGCGAACGGGATGGTCACCTGGCGGCGGCCCCCGACCTTCATGTCCTTGACCCCGTCGACGATCCCGGGCAGCAACTGGTCGACGCCGTAGCGGAAGGCGATCGGCTGGCCGTCCTCCCACGTGCTGTAGACACTGCTCACCGGTGTCGCCGCGATAGGCCATCAGCTGGAGCACGGCCGTCTGGCCGTCCTGCAGCGTGGCACCCGTGCCGTCGACGAGATCGTCGATCACCAGATCCTCACGGTTCGGCGCCCCGGTGACGGTGATCTGCGGCTCGTCGGCCGCGGTGACCGCGGGCACGACGGCGACGACGTCGATGACGAACGACAGCGCGTCGCCGGGCTGGATGATCTCGCCCTGAGGGGTGTCGCCGTAGGCCAGGTCAGCAGGGATGTCCAGCTGCAGCCGTTCGCCGGCCTGCACGCCGACGAGGCCGTCGTCCCAGCCCTTGATGACGTTCCCGGCACCGAGCTTCACGGGGAGCGGCGCGCCCTTGTCGTAGCTGTTGTCGAACTCCGTCCCGTCGACCGAGCGCTCGCCGACGTAGTTGACGACGACCACGTCCCCGGAGGCCGCGGCGGTCCCCGACCCGGGTGTGACGACGGTCGTGACGAGCGAGGTGGGCATGGTGGTGGGCAGGCTCACGGGCGGCTTGGGCACCGTGCTCGACGGCGGCGTGCTGTCCGTCGGCAGGTCGCCCGCAGGGAGCACGGTGCCGTCACCGGCGGTGCTCGGCGCGGTGCCGTTGCTGGACGAGCCGGACGAGCCGCAAGCGGCGAGTGCGAGGGCGCCGACGAGCGTGGCGGCGGCGAGCATGGTGCGGCGAGGCATCCAGCGACGCTATCGGCGGCCCCTGCGCCACCGGGTGAGCGCTCGGTGTGAACCGTGGCAACATCGTCGGAGTGGATCCGGCGCCCACGGACGTGACGAGCGGCCGAGCCGGCGACGCCGTGCCCGACACGTCCGACGACGAGCAGACGATCGAGCGGGCCGCGCGCCGCGCCGCAGCCCTCCTGGAGCGGGCGCTCGCCGAAGCCACGCGGGCCGAGCGTCGCCGCCAGCGGCGGCTCGGCCGGATCGTCGAGGACGCCGGCGCTCGTGAGCTCGTCCAGCGCCTGACCGACGAGGTGCTCAGGATCGGCCGGGCCGCCGACGCGGCAGCACGCTTCGGTCGTCTCGTCGACGACCATGGCGTGCCGTCGGCGCTCGGGCCCGTGGACCGGTTGTTGCTCGTTGCTGGCGCCGCCGTGGCCCGTCGCCGCGCCGCGGCTGGTGATGCCGCTCGTTCGCCGGCGGATCGTCGCCGAGACGAGAGGCCTGGTGATCCCGGCGAACGACCCGGCGCTCCGCCGGCACATCGCGCGGCGGGTCGGCGCCGGCGTGGCGCTGAACGTCAACCTGCTCGGCGAGGCGATCCTGAGCGACGCCGAGGCCGAGCAGCGGATCGCCCGGGTGCTCGCCCTGATCGCCCGCGTGGACGTGGACTACGTGTCCGTCAAGATCTCCGCGCTGTGCGCCCAGCTCGACGTGGCGGCGTTCCACCACAGCGTCGAGCGGGTGGGCGCTGCCTTGCGACGCGTGCTCGATGCCGCCGGTCGCGCGGAGCCACCGGTCTTCGTCAACCTCGACATGGAGGAGTACGCCGACCTCCACCTCACCGTCGCCGCCTTCATGCTCGTGCTCGACGAGGACGCGTTCCGTGCGATGTCCGCCGGGATCGTCGTCCAGGCGTACCTGCCCGACGCGCACGACGTGCTCGGAGCGCTCGGGACCTGGGCGTCCGCGCGTCGCCGCCGGTGGCGCCCCGATCAAGGTGCGCATCGTCAAGGGCGCCAACCTGGCGATGGAGGAGGTCGACGCCGAGCAGCACGGGTGGGCGTCCGCGCCGTACTCGACGAAGGCCCAGACCGACGCCAGCGCCAAGCGCCTGTTGGACTCGGCCCTGCGACCGGCATGGTCGAGCGCGGTGCGCGTCGGTCTCGCCACCCACAACCTGTTCGACGTCGCGTGGGGGCTGGAACGTCGCGAACTTCTGGCTCCCGCGGAGCGCGGCCGCCTCGAGATCGAGATGTTGGAGGGCATGGTGCCGGCGCAGGCCCGCGCGGTGCAGGCCGATGCCGGTGGGCTGTTGCTGTACTGCCCGATCGTGCGCGCCGACGAGCTCGACGCGAGCCTCGCCTACCTGGCCCGGCGGTTCGACGAGAACACCACGCCGGAGAACTTCCTGCGGGCGATGTTCCGCATGCGCCCGGCTTCCGCTGCATGGCACGAGCAGGAACGACGGTTCCGGGCCGCTGTCGTCGAACGCACCGGCGTGTCGACGGTGGCCAGGCGGCCGGGACCGGATCCGCACGTGGCTCGGGTGCTCGCCGGCGGAGCGTTCGCCAACGAACCGGACACGGACTTCACGTCGGCCGCGGCGCGCGACGCGGTCTGGGCGGCGATGGCCGCACCGTCGGGTTGCACCGACTTCCCGTTCGTCGACGCGGTGGCCGGGATCGATGCCGTGGTCGCCCGGTCGGTCGAGGCGTGCGCCGCGTGGGCTCGGCGGTCGCCGGCGGCGCGCGCCGCCGTGCTGCGCGCGGTCGCCGAGGTGATGTCGGCCGAGCGCCCCGCGGCCATCGCCCTGATGGCCGACGAGGCGGGCAAGACCGTCCGCGAGGCCGACCCAGAGGTGAGCGAGGCCGTCGACTCCGCCAGGTACGCCGCCACCGCAGTGCTGCCGACTGATGCCGCTCCTCTCGGTGTCGTGGTGGTCGCCTCCCCGTGGAACTTCCCGTACGCGATCCCCGCCGGCGGCGTGCTCGCGGCGCTCATGGCCGGCAACGCCGTGGTGCTCAAGCCGCCGCCGGAGACCCGGCGCACCGCCTGGCTGCTGGCTCAGCAGTGCTGGCGCGCCGGCGTGCCCGACGATGTGCTCCAGTTCGTCACCTGCCAGGACGACGACGTCGGACGCCGGCTCGTGACCCACCCCGACGTCGACGCCGTCGTGCTCACCGGCGCACACGACACAGCGCGCCTGTTCCTCGACTGGAAGCCGTCGATGCGGCTGTTCGCCGAGACGAGTGGCAAGAACACGGTCGTCGTCACGGGGTCGGCCGACGTCGACGCCTCGATCCGCGACATCGTCCGGTCGGCGTTCGGTCACGCCGGTCAGAAGTGCTCGGCGGCCAGCCTCCTGGTGCTCACCCCGGGCGTGCACGACGACGGCAGCTTCCTCACCCGGCTGGCCGCGGCCGTGCGCACGTTGCGCACGGGCTGGCCGAACGATCCGGCGACCACGATGGGGCCGCTCATCACCCCGCCGGGGCGGGTGCTGCGCCGCGGGCTCACCGTGCTCGACGACGGCGAGTCGTGGCTCGTCGAGCCCCGTTCGCTGGACGACAGCGACCGCCTGTGGTCTCCCGGTGTGCGGCTCGGTGTGCGCCCGGGATCGTGGTTCCACCAGACGGAGTGCTTCGGGCCGATCCTCGGCGTGATCCGCGCCGCCGACCTCGACGAGGCGATCGAGTTGCAGAACGGAACGCCGTTCGGGCTCACCGGCGGGATCCACTCGCTCGACGAGCACGAGGTCGACCGCTGGCTGCGCCACGTCGAGGTCGGCAACGCCTACGTCAACCGACACATCACCGGGGCGATCGTGCGCCGTCAGCCGTTCGGCGGGTGGAAGCGCTCGGCCGTCGGCGGTGCACCGAAGTCTGGCGGTCCGCACCAGGTGGCGGGGCTCACCCGACCGCCCGCCACGCCGGTCGACGTCGACGCGGCGAGCGCGTCCTACGCCACCGCGTGGGCCTCGACGTTCTCGGTGGAGCACGATCCGAGCGGCCTGCGCAGCGAGGGCAACGTCCTGCGATACCGCTCGCTGCACCACGTGGTGGTGCGCACCGGGCCGGACACGCCGACGGGCGCACTCGACGCGGCAGCCGTCGCGGCGGCGACCTGTGGTGTGCGACTCACCGTCTCCGACGCCGGCACCGAGCCGGATGCTGCGCTCGCGACGCTCCTGGCCGAATTACGGCCCGACCGTCTGCGGATGCTCACGTCGACGGCGAGCGACGATCTGCGCAGGGCGGCGCACGACGCCGACGTCGCCGTCGACGACGCGCCGGTCGCGGCCGACGGCGGCGTCGAGCTGATCCGCTGGATGCGCGAGCAGTCGGTGAGCATCACCCGCCACCGCGCCGGCCGCCTGATCCCGCCGCGCCCGCTGCCACGCTGAGCGGCCGGCGCGATCCGGCGTCAGGTTGCCGTCTTGACGCTCACAACGGTCGGTGCGGTGCGACGGTGCGTCAGGCTCGGAGGGTGACGGCGGGGATGGGATGGGTGGCCAGCCAGGTCTGCTCGGCGACCGCCATCGGGCTGCTCGGCGGTCGATCGACGAACGGCCACAGCTCCTCGGCGATGCGTCGGTAGTTGCCCGTCGCGCGCAGGTCGCCGAGCAGCGCGTAGAGGCCGAGGTTGATCCGTTGGATGAACACGAAGGCCCGCGGCACCGTGGCGTACTGGGCGATCGGGCTCGTCCGGTCGAACGTGTGGCGCACGATCCGGCTGGAGTACTCGCTGCTCCAGGTGACTGGACCGTCCTCGCGCACGCTCTCGTAGAACTGGCTGAAGTACTCGCCGACCTCGTCGTCGGTCGCCGGCGCTCCCGGTCGGAGCATCCCGGCGCGTTCGAGGATCCGGCGGAACGCGCTCGGATCGTGGTCGTACGCCGCGGCGCGGACCATGCCGATGAACGTGGCGATCTCGTCGTCGGCGAAGTGCTTGACGAGCCCGAAGTCGAGGAACGTGACCCGGCCGTCGCCGTGGAACAGGTAGTTGCCCGGATGCGGATCGCCGTTGAAGGCGTGCATCCCGTACAGCGAGCGGAACACGAAGCGGAACAGGCACTCGCCGGCCATGTCGCGCTGGCGTTGGTCCCAGGTGAGCAGCTCGGACCACGTCGAGCCGCTGACCAGCTCGGTGGTCAGCACCTTCCCGGTGGACAGCCCGAGGAGCACCGAGGGCACGCTGATGAACGGGTGGTCCCGGTAGTAGTCGGCGAAGCGTTGCTGGTTCGTCGCCTCCAGCCGGTAGTCGAGCTCCTCGACGAGCCGCTCCTTGACCTCGGCGACCATCTCGTCGGGGTCCAGCCCGCCGAAGCCCTGGCGCAGCAGCGCGCCGAGCAGGTCGGCGTTGCGCAGATCGCTCTCGATCGCCTCGGCGACACCCGGGTACTGGACCTTGACGGCGACGGCACGCTCCACACCGGCCGGGTCGATCACGACGGCGCGGTGCACCTGGCCGATGCTCGCCGCGGCGATCGGCAGCGGATCCCACTCGACGAAGAGGCGCTCGGGCGGTGCGCCGAGCTCGCGCTCGATGACCTCGGCGGCCAGCTCGGCGCTCATGGCCGGGGCGTTGGCCTGCAGGCGGGAGAGCGCCTCACGAAGCGGCGCCGGCAGCCCCTCGTCGAGGTAGCTGGCCATCTGGCCGAGCTTCATCAGTGCGCCCTTCATGTTGCCGAGACGGTCGGCGACGGCGTCGGCGGTGCGCAGCTCGCGCTCGTGGTCGAGCTCGATGCGCCGCTCGGCGGAGGCGAACAGCTTGCGCGCCGAGGTGGAGGCGTAGACCGTCCCGACCGATGCGCCCAGCCTGGCGAGGTCCACGTTGCGCGCCCGGCGGGACCCTCGCACGGCGACGCCGTCAGTGGCTTGTCCCGGAGGACCTGCATCGCGCTCGGCGACGTCTGGCGAACAGTCCACCTGCGGTGGCGACGACGCCGAGCGCCGCGAGGCCGGTCAGTGCGGCACGCCGGTGGCGCCACCTCACGACCGGGTGACCACGGACTCACAGGCGCGCACGAGCAGGCCGGGGAACTCGCGACGGGCGAGGATCGCGTCGTGGTCGCCGTCCACGCGGAAGGCCTCGCAATCCTCGATCCCCTGGAACAGCCGGATCTGCCGGCGCACCGGGACGACCTGATCGCGCATCGTCACCACGGTGCTCGTCGGCACGTCGACCGACGAGATCCACGGCCGGGCGTCGTACGCACCGATCGCCCGACCAGCCTCCAGGACCATGCGCCAGTCGTGCTGGGCCACCTGCTCCAAGGCCCACGGCTCCCACGTGCCGGCCTTGCCCTTCAGGTAGAAGTGGTGCAGGAGCCACGACCGCGCCTGGACGGGCGCGATGCGCGCCAGCCGGGCCAGGCCGCCGAGGCCGATGAACCCGAGGCGCTCCTCGCGCGACCGCCGGAAGTAGGTGGACGTGGCGCACAGCACGAGGCCCTGGACGATCTGCGGATGGCGCCGCCACATCAGCTGGGCGACCGTGCCGCCCATCGAGTAGCCGATGGGGATGACCCGGCGGATGCCGAGCACGTCGCACAGCGCGGCGGCGTCGTCGGCACAGTCCTCCAGGCGGAACGTCCGTCGGCTGCGGATGCCCCTGCCGTGGCCGCGGTGGTCGATGGCCACCACCCGGAAGTGCTCGCCGAGCTCGCGGTAGCAGGTGAAGAAGTTCAGGTCGGCGTTGGCCGTCCAGCCGTGGAGCAGCAGCAGCACGGGCGCGCCCGGCGGGCCGCTGATGTGGCGGGCGAACGTGGTGCCCCGCCCGGGCAGCTCGACCGGGCCGCCGTGGGGGAGGTCGGGGATGCGCACGCCGTGGTCGACATGGCCTGGGGCCGCGATCTCGGTGTCGGTGTCGGCGGGCATCGGCGGTGCGCCCCTGTCAGGACGCCTCGACCTCGAGGAGCTCGACGCGCAACGTGCCGTTCGGCGCCTGGTACTCGACGGTCGCGCCCGGGCGCTTGCCGAGCAGCGCCGACCCGAGTGGCGAGCTGGGGCTGACGACGTCGAGCTCGCCGGTCTTCTCCTCCATGTGGCCGATGAGGTACCGCTCGGCCATGTCCCGGGAGTCGCCCTCGTAGACGATGGTGACGATGCTGCCGGTGGCGACGCTGCCGTCGTCGGAGCCTTCGATGATCTCCGACGTCTCCAGCAGGTGCTCGAGGTGGCGGATGCGGCCCTCCATGTGGCCTTGCTCGTCCTTCGCCGCGTGGTAGTCGCCGTTCTCGCTGAGGTCGCCGAGCAGGCGGGCCGCCTCGATCTTCTGGGCCACCTCGATGCGGCCGCGGGTGGTCAAGTCCTCGAACTCGGCCTGCAGTCGTTCGTACGCGGCGCGTGAGAGCTGGGTCGTCGCCATGGCCAGCCACCCTACTTGCGGCAGGTCGAACGCAGCCTCGGCACGCGGGTGGACCGGCGTCGTCCGGGCGGGCGTGAGGACCTGGACGCCGGCAGCGCGGTACCGTCGCCGGCCATGGCGCATCGGATTGCAGTGATCGGCGGCGACGGCATCGGCCCGGAGGTGATCGCCGAGGCGGTGGGCGTGGTGCGTGCCGCCGGGGTGGAGATCGACACGACCGATTTCGACCTCGGCGGGGCCCGCTACCTGCGCGACGGGGAGATCCTCAGCGACGCGACGCTCGACGAGCTCCGCGGCTTCGATGCCATCCTGCTCGGCGCGGTCGGCACCCCCGAGGTGCCGCCGGGGGTGATCGAGCGCGGCCTGTTGTTGAAGATGCGCTTCGACCTCGACCTGTACGTCAACCAGCGGCCGTTCATCGGCACCGGGCCGGGACACGAGACGCCACACGACTTCATCGTCATCCGCGAGAACACCGAAGGCCCGTACGTGGGGGAGGGCGGCGTGCTGCGCCGGGGCACACCCAACGAGGTGGCCACGCAGGGCTCGGTGAACACCCGCCTCGGCGTGGAGCGTTGCGTGCGCTACGCGTTCGAGCTCGCCGCCACACGACAACGCAAGCACCTCACGCTGGTGCACAAGACCAACGTGCTGACCTTCTCCGGCGACCTGTGGCAGCGCACCGTCAACGAGGTGGCGTCGGACTACCCGGACATCACCACCGCGTACAACCACGTCGACGCGGCGTGCATCTACTTCGTCCAGGACCCCCAGCGCTACGACGTGGTGGTCACCGACAACCTCTTCGGCGACATCCTCACCGACCTCGGCGGCGCCGTGAGCGGAGGGATCGGGTTGGCCTCGTCCGCCAACCTGAACCCGGCGCGCACCGGGCCGTCGATGTTCGAGCCGGTCCACGGGTCGGCGCCCGACATCGTCGGCACGGGCACGGCCAACCCGATCGCCGCCGTGCTCAGCGCGGCGATGATGCTCGACTTCCTCGGCGAGACCGACGCCGCCGGACGCATCCGCGCGGCGTGCGCGGCCCACCCGGGTACCGGCACCACCCGCGAGATCGGTGCACAGCTCGCCGCCCAGGTGGCAGGCTAGGGGATCCACGAACCCACGGGAGCCAGGGGGTTCCCCCACTGACGGAGTGCCGCGCATGCCCATCCAACCGACGTCGAAGATCTGGATGAACGGGAACCTGGTCGACTGGGACCAGGCCAGGATCCACGTGCTCACCCACACCCTGCACTACGGCACGGGCGTGTTCGAGGGCATCCGGGCGTACGAGACCTCGCAGGGCCCGGCGGTGTTCCGTCTCACCGAGCACATCGTCCGCCTGCACAACTCGGCGAAGATCCTCGGGATGGAGATCCCCTACTCCGTCGAGGAGCTGGTGGACGCCACCAAGGCGACGGTCGCGTCCACGGGCCTGCCGTCGTGCTACATCCGCCCGATCGCCTACTACGGCTACGGCGAGATGGGGTTGAACACGCTGCCGTGCACCGTCGACGTGGCCATCGCCTGCTGGCCGTGGGGTGCCTACCTCGGACCGGACGCCGTGGAGAAGGGCGTGCGGATGAAGATCTCCTCGTGGACCCGCCACGACCACAACACCATGCCGCCGGCGGCCAAGACCGTCGGCAACTACGTCAACTCCTCGCTGGCCAAGGTGGAGGCGCTGAAGGCCGGCTACGACGAGGCGATCATGCTCGCCCCCGACGGTCTCGTCGCCGAGTGCACCGGCGAGAACATCTTCTGCGTGCGCAACGGGATCATCCTCACCCCGCCGATCTCGGCCGGCGCGTTGGAGGGGATCACCCAGAGCTCGGTGCACGCCATCGCCGGCGATCTGGGTTTCGAGGTGCGCGTCGACAACATCGCCCGCAGCGACCTGTACATCGCCGAGGAGCTGTTCGTCTGCGGTACGGCGGCCGAGATCAGCTCGGTCAACTCGGTCGACGACCGCCAGATCCCGTGCCCCGGCCCGATGACCAAGGCCATCGCCGACGTCTACGCCCGAGCCGTGCGCGGCGAAGAAGGCAAGTACAAGGACTGGTGCGAGCTCGTCTAGTTCTGGTGGTCGGGGACTGGCGTCCGCTCGCTGCGCTCGCTTTCGCCGCTCCCCTCCTGTGACGGGCTCCCTGGCGGTCGCGCCGTCACGCGCCAGCGCGTCGGCGATGCCCACGGACCCAAGCACTGGCGCGCCCGGTGGTTACGCGGCGGTGGCATTGGTGGTGCCGCTGTACAGCGAAACGCCCCGGGGGCGCTGGGCCGCAGCCGAAGCCGCTGTCCTGCGCCGCCCGGGGCGGATCAGACGGGGAGATCCACCACTGATCGATCTGCCGGCGTTAGCCTGAAGCCCGATCAATGACATCGCCCGTCGGCGCAAGCCGGCGGGCGATTCCGTTTGTCGGCGCCACCACCCGGCGAACCGGACGGCGCGTCCCGACGTTCGGCGAGCTCCACGGACCGGGCGAGCCCGGCACGCTTCCCACGCCACGAGCCCTCCACCCCGGCGAGCCGGTGCAGCGAACCCGCTGTGCCCGACGGCCACCGCGGTGTCGCCACCGAGGCACCTGCCCGAGCCCCCCGCCGCCTCCGTCGTGGGCGAGCCCACGACCTCCTCGGCGAGGACGGATCGTCCCCTGTGCCGGCTCGCTGCGCCTCGTGGACCCGGTTGGCCCTCCGTCCACCGCCACGACCATTACTGGCCGTGCCGCCTTCCGGCACCGTTCCTCGGGTCCCGGTCGGCGTGCGCTCTCCGGTACACGGCACACTCTGGACGCCGCATCATCCCAGGTCAAGTGGTCTTTTCGAATCCCCAGGGTTGTCCACCGAAGTTCCCCGAAATCCCCAGAACGTCGCCGGCTGTCCACCGCCGGCGCACATGTTGTGCACAGTCCGGACATCTGCCGTTGACGGCGCGGCGGCACTCCGGTTGAATGGTCGACGCATGACGGCGACCCACACCATCATCATCATTCGCTAGCGCACCCGGCCTCGGCCGTCGTGCGCACCTGAGCCGCCCTCCGGGCGGCTCTTTCATTTCCCGAGACGAAACGAGTGACGAGCATGACCGACGACCGGATCGAGGTCTTCGACACCACCTTGCGCGACGGCTTGCAGGTGGAGGGGGTGTCGGCCACCGTCGACGACAAGCTGCGCATCGCCGAGCAGCTCGACCACCTCGGCGTGCAGTACATCGAGGGTGGCTGGCCGGGGGCCAACCCGAAGGACATCGAGTTCTTCCAGCGCGCCCAGCACGAGCTGCAGCTGTCGACCTCCACGATGGTGGCCTTCGGCAGCACCCGCCGTCCGAAGGGTCGCAGCGACGACGATGCGACGTTGCGCAACCTGCTCGACGCCGGCACGTCGGCGGTGTGCATCGTCGCCAAGAGCTGGGACTACCACGTGCTCGAGGCGCTGCAGACCACGCTCGACGAGGGCGAGGCGATGATCGCCGACTCCGTGCGCTTCCTCACCGGCGCCGGACGGCGCGTGCTCGTCGACATGGAGCACTTCTTCGACGGGTTCAAGCGCAACCCGGAGTTCGCCCTGCGAGCACTGGAAGCGGCGGTGGTCAACGGGGCGACGCACGTCGTGCTGTGCGACACGAACGGCGGGTCGTTGCCCCACGAGGTGGAGCAGATCGTCGGCGACGTGCACCGCCACGTCGGCAGCGACGTGATCATCGGCATCCACTGCCACGACGACACCGGCTGCGCGGTGGCCAACTCGATGGCCGCGGTGCGCGGCGGCGCACGTCATGTGCAGGGCACGCTCAACGGCCTGGGGGAGCGGACCGGCAACTGCAACCTCACCACCGTCATCCCCAACCTGGAGCTCAAGCTCGGTCTGCGCTGCCTGCCCGAGGGTCGTCTCGAGCGGCTGACGTCGGTGAGCCACCACGTGGCCGAGGTGCTCAACCGGCCGCTGAACCCGCAGGCGCCGTACGTCGGCGCGAGCGCGTTCGCCCACAAGGCCGGTCTGCACGTCAGCGCGATCAAGCGGGCGAAGGACGCCTACGAGCACGTCGATCCGGAGCTGGTCGGGAACGGCACCCGCTTCGTCGTCAGCGAGATGGCCGGCCGGGCGACCATCCAGATCAAGGCCGAGGAGCTCGGTCTGCCGCTCGACGGCCCGGCCGTGAACGAGGTGATCGACGACCTCAAGCGGTTGGAGCACGAGGGCTACCACTTCGAGGCCGCGGACGCGTCGTTGGAGCTGCTCATGCGTCGTGCCGGCGGGTGGGAGCAGGAGATGTTCCGTGTCGAGAGCATGCGCGTGATCACCGACGAGCACGCCACCGCCGGATTCACCACCGAGGCGACGGTCAAGGTGTGGGCGCCCGACGCGCGCGGCGTCGAGCAGCGCCACGTGCACACCGCGGAAGGCAATGGTCCGGTCAACGCGATCGACTCGGCGCTGCGCGCCGCATTGCGCGGCACCTATCCGCAGCTCGACCGCATCCACCTCACCGACTACAAGGTGCGCATCCTCGACGGGGCGACGGCGACAGGCGCCGTCACCCGTGTGTTGATCGACGCCACCGACGGCAACCGCACGTGGACCACGATCGGCGTGAGCCCGAACATCATCGAAGCTTCGTGGCGCGCCCTCGAGGAGGGCATCGTCTACGGGCTGCTGCACGCGACCGAGTGATCGCGGACGATCGACGATTCCTGGCCGACGAGAAGACATCGCCGCAGACGCCCCGTTGACCAGCGTCGTTCGTGCGGCCGTGAGCGCTGTCTGACCGGCGTCGTTCGTGCGGGCGTGAGCGCTGTCTGACCGGCGTCGTTCGTGCGGGCGTGAGCGCTGTCGGACCGGCGTCGTTCGTGCGGGCGTGAGCGCTGTCGGACCGGCGTCGTTCGTGCGGGCGTGAGCACGTGGCGCGCGAGAGAGTAGAAACGGTCCATGTCCGTGCCGCGATTCGCTCCGACCCCGCCGATCGACGACGCGCGCGGCTACGAGTCGCCGCCCGTCGTGCCCGATTCGTGGATGCCCGACCGGCCTGCGGAGATCATCGGCTTCCAGCCGGAGGGGCCACGCCTCGGACACCAGGGACCCGACCAGGGCTTCGCCCTGAAGATCGCCAAGACGTTCGTCGACAAGGTCCACCTGCAGCCGGGGGAGCGCTTCGAGGACGTCGTCGGGGGCACGTTGGGCATCGCCCTGCGGCGTGCCTCCGAGTTCAGCCGGGCGCCGGTCATCCACGATCTGACGATCGCCTTCACCATCTGGGGGTTCCTCGATGCTTCGGCGCCGGCGGACCTGCTCGCCGCCCGCACGCCGCTGTTCGCCGGTCTCGGCAACCTCGCCCACCACTACGAGCAGGCCCGGGCGCTCGTCGACCGGGTGCCCGACGCCACGTTGCGGATGAGCCCAGCACAGGTCGCCACGGCCTACCCGGGGCGGTGGCGCGAACTGACAGGAGTGTCGTGATGCAACCGATCACCCTCACCGACGAGCAGCGCGAGCTGCGCGCCGTGGTCCGTCGCTTCGCCGAGGACAAGGTGCTGCCCCACGCCGCCGAGGCCGACCGCACCGCCGAGTACAGCTGGGCCAGCTGGGAGGCGCTCAAGTCGCTGGAGCTCACGGGGCTGAGCTACCCGGAGAAGTACGGCGGGGGCGGGGCCACGCTCGTGGACCAGGCGATCGTCGCCGAGGAGCTGGCGCGGGTGTGCGCCTCGACGAGCCTGGCGTTCCTGGTCAACAAGCTGAGCATGCTGCCGGTGCTCAACTTCGGGTCGGACTGGATGAAGGAGACGTACCTCCCCGGGATCTGCGACGGCTCGTCGCAGGCCAGCTACGGGCTCAGTGAACCCGACGCCGGGAGCGATGTCGCATCCATGATCACCAAGGCCGAGCGCGACGGCGAGGACTGGTTGCTCACCGGGACGAAGTGCTGGATCACCAACGCCGGGGTCAGCAACCTGTACACGATCTTCGCCCGCACCTCAGCCGATCGCCACACCGGAATCACGGCGTTCCTCGTCGAGGCCGAGTGGGGCGTGGTGGTCGAGAAGCTCGAGCACAAGCTCGGCATCCGCAGCTCGCCGACCGGCGTCATCCGCCTCGACGGGGTGCGCGTGCCGGACCGCAACCGCATCGGCGAGGTCGGGCAGGGCTTCCCCATCGCGATGCACACGCTCGACCGCTCGCGTCCGGGCATCGGCGCGCAGGCCGTGGGCATCGCCCAGGGTGCCCTGGACTACGCCACCGGGTACATGAAGGAGCGCAGGACGTTCGGCAAGCCGATCGCCGAGCAGCAGGGCCTGCAGTGGATCGTCGCCGACTCGGGGATGAAGATCGAGGCGGCCCGCGCGCTCGTCTACCGGGCGTGCTCGATGGTCGACGACGGCGATCCGCACGGTGAGCTCGGCGTCGCCGGCGCGATGGCCAAGGCGTTCGCCTCCGACGTCGCCATGCAGGTCACCACCGACGCCGTGCAGCTCCTCGGTGGCTACGGGTACACCAGCGAGTTCCCGGTGGAGCGGATGATGCGCGATGCCAAGATCACCCAGATCTACGAGGGGACCAACCAGATCCAGCGCATCGTCATCGCGAGACAGCTGCTCAGATAGCGTTTTTCGTCCATCTGGTGTTGTTCTGTGTTGCTCCGTCCGGGGCTCATCCCTACTGCCATCCCTACAGGACTAACGTGAACGTGTGCCGACGATCCGACAACGCGCCCCTGGGGTGTGGGAGGTGCGCGTCTTCGTAGGACGCGACCAGCAGGGCAATCCGCGACAGGTGAGCCGCACGGTGCGCGGCACGAAACGTGAGGCTCAACGGGTTGCTGTGGCGTTGACCGTGTCGCCGCCGTCGCCACAGTCGCACACCGTCGCCGAGGCGCTGGATGCCTGGCTCGAGACGAACCGTGCGGCCTGGGCGGCCTCGACGGTGCGCGATCAGACCAGCCGCGTCGCGCTGGTCATGCGCGATCCGATCGCGAAGATCGAGGTCGGGCGACTCACTGTGGCTGACGTGGATCGGTGGCATGCCCGCGTGCGGGCCAACGGTGTCGGCGAGGCGTCGTTGCGCAACCAGCACCTCGTGCTCCGCGCGGGGCTGACGCAGGCGGCGAGATGGGACTGGGTGAGCAACAACGTCGTCGCGATCGCCACGCTCGGCCGGCGCAAGACCCAGCCCCGCGCAGCCCTGTCGTCCACCGAGGTGCGCGACGCGCTCGTCGCCGCCGAACGGATCGACACAGCCGTCGGGCTTGCGTTGCGTCTTGCAGCTGTCACCGGCGCACGACGCGCTGAGTTGTGCGCGCTGCGATGGACCGACCTGGTGGGGGACCGGTTGACGGTCGACTCGAGCATCGAGATCGTGCGCCTCGGCTCGGTTGCCGACAAGCGCAAGCCGACGCTCGTCGACGCCGCCACGAAGACGGCCAACCGCCGGACGGTCCGCCTCGACCCTCGGACGGTGGCCATGTTCGAGGGGCTGCGCGACGAACGTCAGCGGTGGGGGCCGTGGGTCCTGCAGATCGGCGATCGGCCGCTGAACCCCGAACGGCTCACCGGCTGGTGGCGGCAAGCGCGCCGCGACGCCGGCCTCGACCCGCAGTGGCGTCTCCACGACCTGCGCCATTGGTCGGCCACCGAAGCGATCGGCCGCGGGCATGACATCCGTACCGTCGCGGGTCGCCTTGGTCACGCCAACCCGGCAATGACGTTGCGGACGTACGCCCACGCGATCGACGGCGCCGACGCAGGAGTCGCGGTCACGCTGGCCGTCGCGCTCGACGGTGAAGCGTGAAGCACCGAAGTACGCTCCCGGTCGTGGCTGAGTCGCGGCTCGATCTGATCACGACGGATCCGGAGATTCGGAGCGGGAAGCCGATCTTCGTCGGTACCCGCATCACGGTGGTGGACGTGTTGGAGTACCTCGCGGCCGGCATGACACCCGCAGAGATCGTCGACGACTTCCCGACGCTGAAACTCGAGCACGTGTCCGCGGCGCTCGAGTTCGCCGCGGTGCGCGAGCGCCGCCTTGCCGCTCCAGCGTGAGGTTGTTGGTCGACGAGAACCTGTCGCCAAGATCGTTCGCCTCCTCGACCATCGCTTTCCGGGGACGATCCATGTCTCGGCGGCGGGCCTGGCCGGGTCGGGAGACGAGGTGATCTGGCGATACGCGAGGGACAACAGCCTCGTGGTGCTGTCGAAGGACTCGGACTTCAACCAGCGCGCGTTGCTGCGCGGCCATCCGCCGAAGGTCGTCTGGGCGCGAGTCGGCGAGATGCGCACCAGCGAGATCGCTGCGACGGTTCTCGCACGGGCGAACGAGCTGGAGCAGTTCGAGGTCGACGAAGAGCTGAGCGTCTTCGTGATCTGAGCCACCGCCAGGGCTGTCAGATCGTGTGCCTCGGTGCCGATGCCGGGTCGCGGCAACGTTGGCCAGTGCCCTGGACGACCTGCCGTGGCCGCTGTTCATCGCTCGATCCCCATCTCCGTGTTGCGATGGGGGAGCGCCGGCTGGGGCGGGCGCCGTTGCTCGTGATGGTTCGAGGCGGGCAGGTCGACGACCTGCGCGAGCTGTCCGCACCCGGCGCGTCGTCGTGGAGTGCAACTGGAGGGCGTGGACGACGTGAGCAAGCGTCGCTGGCGGCACGGCGTGACCGTTCGCCCATTGCTGCCAGTAGTCGAGTGCCTTGGCGAGTAGCTCCAGGTCCTTGATCCGTGAGGAGCTTCCGTTCCATTGGTTGAGCGTTCGGTTGCCGCTCAAGCTGGTCTCGATGTAGCGGATGTTTGCGTGCGCCTGGTTGCAGGCGTCTTGGGCCGGCCGTGCGATGGCTTGCGCGTCCCGGCGCCGGGATAGTGCGGCGTCGTACTCGTGGTCGGCGGCGGCAACGTCGCGTCGGGCGGAGCGCGCGCCGAGACGTCCACTGCGCCGCTGACGGCTGTAGGCGTCGAGTTGTTGATCGCGGGCGGCGGAGACGTCACGTTCGGCGGCGGCGAGGCCAGGACGGTACGGGGACAGGTTGCGTTCGGCTGCGACGAGTTGGCGGTGGGCGTCGACCAGGTCGTGTTCGAGGTCGGCGATCCTTTGCTTGTCGGCTGTGGCGGCGGCTTGTGCGACGGCGAGGTCGTCGTGGACTTGACGCTGGAGCTGGGGGAACCACGCCGGGATCTGGCAGCGCGGCATCTTCTGGGTCGGTCGTCGATCCGTCTGGGCGAGGTTGCGGTGTTGGGTGGTGGCTGGGGTGTCGGCGCGGTCGTTGGCCAGGACGGCGTGGAGGAGGTCGCGGGCGGTGTCGGGGTCGTGGTCGTTGGTGACGACGAGAAGCAGGTTCGTGTCGCGGTCCGCGGGTCGCGCCGACGTACAGGCCGCGTCGTCCGGTGGCAGCGGTGACAAGTTCGACGCCGATGTCGACGGTGTCGGATTGGTTGCCGTGCTCGGTGGCCGCGTAACCGAGCTGGACGTGCTCCGTGACGTACTCGGCCGGCAGGACAGCGTCACCGGTGCCGTGTCGCGAGGTGACGTGGAGGTCGCCGTCGTTGACGGCGGTGATGGTCCACAGTTCGCGGTTGCGGATCGGTTCGTCGTTGGTGGTGTGGATCTGGCGGTTGTTGCGGCGGGTGACGACGACGTCACCGGGGTGGGCTCGTTGTCCGTGTCCGATCGGGACGGACACCGTGGTGTCGAGCTGACCAGCGCGGGCTCGTGCTGTCTGCACGGTGTCGTTGATCGCGTCGACGTGCTGGTTGGTCGCCGCGGTCACGGCGATCGTCCGGCCCTGTCGGCCGCTGGTGAGCCAGAGGTGGGCGATGCGGTCGAGGTGTTCGTCGAACTCGCCCGGGCCAACTCGTCCGTGTCGGATGTAGGTCTCGACGGCTGCCGGGTCGCCGTGTCGCAGGAGAAGGGATGCGGCGGCTTCCCATGGTTGGTGGAAGCGGTGGATGTGGGCGAGCTGGTGGGTGCGTCCGCTGGTGCACAGCTCGTGGAACATGCCGCCGCGCCCGACGGCTTGCAGCTGGTACGGGTCCCCGACGAGCGTCAGCCGCCACCGTTGTTGCTCGGTGAGGCGGACGAGCCGGTCGAGGGCACCGGTGCCGACCATCCCCGCCTCATCGACAACCACCGTGGCACCCGCCGGGAGCCGGTACGGGTCGGCGGGTTGCCGGTCGGGCCGTTCCCACTCATAGAGCAGCTTGGCCAGCGTGTCGGAGTGCATCCCGGTTTCACGCTCCAGCGTCCGCGCGGCCTTGGCCGACGGGGCGACACCGAAGACGACTCGCCCGTGCCGATGCAGATCCCGCACCGCGGCAGCGAGGGTGGTCGTCTTGCCCGCCCCGGCGGGGCCGACGGCGAGCACGAGCCGGTCGTGGCCGGCGACCGCGGCGGCGACGTCGGCTTGGAGGATGTCGAGTCGGCTTCGGTCGACGGTGGTTGACGACGTGGGATCGGGTGTCTGCGCGTCGATCGCCCACGCGAGGATCTGGGTCTCCTCGGTGAGAACCCGTTCGCTCGTCAGGTGGGTGGAGATCGGCTCCAACCACAACGACCGGCCGTCTGACGTGCGACGTGGGGCAGAGGCGACGGTCGGGTCGAGCTCGACACACGAGGCGATCACCTGATCGCAGATCGCCTCGAGCTGGGCGGCCCACGCTTGGCCGGTCATCCCGGGCTGAGGGCGTCGGCTGTCGCACAGGACGCGCAGGACCTCGGCGCGTCCCCACGTCGACCCGCCCGCCGAGAGCGCCTCGACGATCGCGCCCAACGACACTGCCGCTTCCGGCGCCGCAATCGCGACCGGGATGTTGGCAATGACGTGGCGAGGATCGTGGCCGGCGGCCGCGGCCTCGGTGACCCACCGTGTCCGCAAGTCGGCGACACCGGCGCCCGTCTTGTGGTTGCGGGTGTCGACGGCGGCTTGGCGGGTCAACGCGGCTCGTTCCCAGCGGGTCGGATCGCGGCCCTCGCGGGTCCGGAACTCGACGACCATTCCGGCGACGGCCTGGTCGACCTGCTCGGTCCGTTTGGAGAACACCGCCAGCAGGTCGGTTGGGACGCCGGCGATCTCGGCCTGTCCGTTGACGATCGGCGCCCAGTCGACACCGACCCGGTGGGTCAGTTCGTTGCACAGCACCGACTGGTAGACGCCGCCGAGCATCCGCTGGTAGCGCTTCAAGTAGCGAGCATCCAACGCCAACCACCGCCCCGACGACGTCTGCACCTTGGCCGAGATGACCGCATGCGTGTGCAACTGCGGGTCATCGGCACGTGACGTCGTCTGTCGGAACACGGCCATCGACAGGCCGCCCGTGTCCGGGTGCAGGCGGCCGCCAGCGGCACGGATCCGTGTTGTCGACCCGTACCGCTCGAGATGAGCGAGGGCCGCGCGGACGGCGACGTCGTGTGCCTCGAGCAACCGACTGTCCTGGGTCAACGCCCACAAGACGCTGACCGACTTCGGTGCGGAGAACGTTGCGTCGAACCCTGCCACGGCCCGCACACGTGCATCGGGAAGGTCGATGAGCGACTTCCCCAGCGGTGTCCCCGACCGTGGGTCACGGCCCTCCAACAACGTCTGCAGCGAGGCGGCGTCGACCTCGCCGGACAAGCCGAGCCCCGCGGCTTGGCGGCCGGCCCACACGCCCGGGACCTCACCAGGCGCCGCCGTCAGGTACTGCGTGTAGTACGCCGCCGTCGCTGCCGCCGACGCCGCATACAAGGTTGTTACCCGCAGCATCAGCGCCCGCCCCGCCGCTGGGCACTTGTCTGTCCTGATGGTTGTGCGATTGAAAACGGGTTGATCACGGGGTGGCCTCGTCAGGGCTCGAACGTCAGCAGTGACAGCTGCGTGGACTCGACGGTCGCGGTGCGCGAGGTCGGCGTCGGTGCGAGGTGGGTGTCGACGACTGCGGCAGAGTCGACGGTGATGCCGTTGGGGATCGTCAACTCGTAGACACCGGTAGCGAATAGGCCGGCGTTGCGCGCTTGGCGCGGGGACACCAGACCAGCACGACGTAGCCGGGCCACGGCTCGAGCGACGGTGTCCTTCGACAACCCCGTCCGTTCGGCCAGGACTCGCACCGACGCCGACGCCTGCCAGATGTGGCCGTCGGGAGCTGCGGCGAAGAGCAGTTCCTCGAAGACCATCCAGCTCGCCGGTCCGAGACGACGACGCATCTCGCGTGAGGCCGTGTCGATCACGATCGCGAACACGCCAGCCGGGTCAGCGGACATCGTCGACTGCGATGATCGGGACTTCTGCGTCGCAGAGACGGACGAGGCGACCTGTCAGTGCCAGCTCGAGGAGCGCCCAGCGCGGCACACGAAAGCAGCCACCGATCTGCACGACGGGGATTCCGTCCATGCCGCCGCTGTCAAGGTAGAGACGGGCCTGTTGGTAGGCGAACGTCCGACCGAACCGCAGCACTTGCGCGGCCTCTTCGACGGTCAGGACCAGCGCCCCGGGCGCCACGTCGACATCGATCGAAGCCATGAACAGACCGACTTACACCGATGTCATTTCCGGCGCAATCCCCTCCCACAGGGCGTGCGGGAGACGGAACCGTACGTAGCAGTACAGGGGAGTAAGCCGGCGTACAAGACGGTACAGATTGGACGAAGCGTGGTGACCAACGTCACATAGGCAACGCTGTGCGCAAATCGCGGACACGGCGGTCATGGTCGGCGGCTGTGCGTCGGCGATGAACGTTGTACGGGTAGCAGCACGGGACTCCCTCACGCTGGTGGCTCGTTGCCCGGAGAAAGACCACCCTGCAGGCGAAACCGTCCCAAGAAACTTGCGGATCGTGTGCGATCCATCATCCGATCTCAACAAAGGTGGAGGCCCATGCCGCGTGGGGAGCCATCAAGATCGATCCGCAGGCACCCTCAACGGACTACCCCTGGTGGCCAAGTCGGGCTACAGCAACGACTGCAGGTGGCGCTCAGGCGGATGTGTTTCGCGTGCGCCGTCGGCCACCCGATCGTGCGTCGCGGCTCACCTCGTCGGATACCGATCTGCCGGTTATCGCGCCCTTTCGCTGTGTGCCGGAAGCGTAGTTATGTACCCATCAACGGCGCCGGTACGTCGCCCAGGGATGGAGCTTGCCAAGGGCGGGCCTGCCCGTCTCGGCCACGGTTGGTCAACGCACTATTACGTGGGATTCCATGCATTATCCCGCCTAACAGGGTGCGGAAATTCTCCTTCGGGCCCGCCGAGCGCTTCGAAACGCCGGGTGGTAGGAGTCATCCGGGAGTGATCGAGGCGCTCTGGCGGCCGCTGAGCGGGCGGTCGATTCGGCGCGACTTGGACGGAGGCTGTTCTTCCGCATCCTGCTAATGGCGCGACACGGCCGTAGCGGTCGGTGTGGCCAACCGGCGGCAGGCGGCGCGCCGCCGAAGGGTGTGTTCGTCCGAGCCGGGACTGGCGAGTTCAGCTTCTGGGTTCGTCGTTGGCTTCGTAGGCGAGTGCCGTCGACAGCTGACGGTGCGCTTCGATGTCGTGTTGGAGTTGGGCGATCTTGCGTTCAGCGAGGGTGATGACGTCGGCGCCGGCGATGAAGCGTCGCGTTGGCGAGGACTCGTCGACGATGGTGAGCAGCGCGGCGGCAAGCTTGTCGGGGTCGCCGGGTTGTTGGCCGTCTTGGGCTGTCCACCAGGCGCGTTGTTCCGCGCTGCGTTGGGTGTAGTCGTCGACGGTGAGCGCGGGCCAGATGAGTGATTCGGGGCTGGCGAGTCCGGTGCGGAACCATCCGGGGTTGACGATGGTGGTGCGGATGCCGAACGGGGCGACCTCTTGGTCGAGGGCGGACATCCAGCCTTCGAGGCCTGCTTTCGACGCGGCGTAGACGGATGAGTACTCGAAGCCGATCAGTCCGGCGCCGGAGGAGATGGCGATGAGGTGCCCGGATCGTTGCCGGCGCATCACGGGCAGGACAGCGCGGGTGACGTTCATCGGTCCGAGCAGGTTGACGGCCAGCTGTTGTTCGACCTGGTCGGGGGACATCTCTTCGAAGTAGCCCTTGAAGGACGCGCCGGCGTTGTTGATCAGCACGTCGATCCGTCCGAACCGTTCAACGGCAGCGTCGACAGCGCTGCGCGCCGCCTCGATGTCTGTGACGTCGAGCCGGGCTGTCAGGAGCCGGTCCGTTGGCTCGATGTGGCGGGCGATGTCGTCGGGGCGTCGTCCGGTGGCGACGACGGCGTCGCCGGCAGCGAGCGCCGCTCGGGTGAAAGCGATGCCCATCCCGCCGCTGGCGCCGGTGATGAACCACACCCGGGTGTTCATGCGTCGGCCGGTTCGGTGGTGCCAGCGGCAAGGCGGTCGAGGGCGGCGTGGGATGCGGAGCCGGGTTCGGCGGTGTACACGACGAGGGTTTGGGCGATGTCGCCGGCGAGATCGAAGGATTCGTAGTCGAGGTCGAGGTCGCCGACGAGCTCGTGGTGGAAGTACTGGGTGCCGCTGCGGTACTGGGTGACGTCGTGGGTAGCCCACATGCGCCGGAAGTCGTCGCTGCGCATCGACAGCTCACCGATGAGTTGGGTGAGGTCGCCGTCGTAGGGGTCGCGGGCTGCTTCGGCGCGCAGGCTGCCGACGGTTGCTTCGGCAAGGCCGTCCCAGCGGCGGTAGAAGGTGTGCGACCGGGGATCGAGGAACACGAAGCGGGGCAGGCTGACCGGGCGGTCGATGGTCGTGAACGCGTCCGCGTACAGGGCGTAGGCCAGCCGGTTGCCGGTGACGAAGTCGGCCCGTGGGTTGCGGATGAACGCCGCACCCTCGGTGATCGAGTCAAGGACCCGCTGGACGGCCGGTCGGACCTGGGCGCCTGTGGTGCGTTGGCGGGCCGGGAGCTGCTTGGCGGCCCGGGTCAGATCGAACAGGTGGGAGCGTTCGATCTCGTCGAGCTGCAAGGCGCGGATCACGGCTTCGAGGACGTCTTCGGAGACGCCTTTGACGTTGCCGCGTTCGAGTTGGGTGTAGTACTCGACGCTGATCCCGGCGAGCATCGCCACCTCCTCGCGGCGCAAGCCCGTGACTCGTCGCCGGCTACCGAAGGCGCGTAGCCCGGCTTGTTGCGGGGTGATCCTCGCTCGGCGGGAGGTGAGGAACTCACGGATCTCGTTCACGTGCCTGACCGGCGCTTCGCTTGTCGCTCCATCGCACCTCCAGAGATCATCGAGAGCCCCGCCTGGTTCGAGGTTACGACGGCGTGCGAACGGCAGGGAGAGGCTGCCAGTACCCCTATCAACCTCACCTCCCACGCTGCCTGCGAACGTCCGCAGGATGGTCGTCGTGACAGACACCATCCGACGTCAGCGGCCGACGGTCGGCGGCGGCGCTGATCGACGCGGTTCGTCGGCGTGGACGTTGGCGGCGGCGCTGCTCGGGTTCTTCGTGGTCACCTTCGATGCGGTGGTCGTGAACGTCGCGTTGCCGTCCATCCGTGACGACCTGGGCGGCGGCATCAGCGGGTTGCAGTGGGTCGTCGATGGCTACACGCTGATGTTCGCCGGTCTGCTGCTGTCCTCTGGAGCCGTGGCCGACCGGATCGGTGCCCGCCGCGCGTTCGGTGTCGGACTCAGCCTGTTCGTCGCCGCGTCGATCGCCTGCGGGCTGGCGCCGTCGATGGGTGCGCTGGTGGTGGCCCGGTTCGTGCAGGGCTCGGCCGCGGCGATCATGATGCCGGCGTCGATGGCCTTGATCGGTCAGGCCTACCCGGATGCCCGGCGACGGGCGTGGGCGGTCGGCATGTGGGCGATGGGCGGCGCCATCGCGTCGTCGTCGGCGCCCGTGCTCGGCGGCTTGCTGAGCCTGGCGTCGTGGCGGTTGATCTTCTTCATCAACGTCCCGGTCGGCACCGTCGCCCTGATCCTGTTGACCCGGGTCGCGGTATCACCGCGACGCTGGCGGCCGTTCGACTGGGTCGGTCAGTGCACGGCGGTGTTGGCCATGGGCGGCCTCACGTTCGGGGCGATCGAGGCCGGTTCGGCCGGGATCACCTCCCCGCAGGTGGTCGCCGCCTTCGCGATAGCGGTCGTCGCCCTCGCCGTGTTCGTCCTGGCCCAGGCGCGGGTCGCCCACCCGATGGTGCCACTCGAGCTGTTCCGCACCCGGAACGTGTCGGTCGCGGTTGCCGTCGGCTTCGCGTTCGTCGTCGGCTACTACGGGCTGCCGTTCGTCATGAGCCTGTACCTGCAACAGCTGCGCGGCCTGTCATCGTTCGGCGCGGGCTTGGTCTTCGTCCCGATGATGATCGTCGGCGCCCTGCTCACACCGTTCAGCGCCCGCATCACCGAACGCTTCGGCGCACGCAGCCTGATCACCACCGGGCTCGCCTTGATGGCAGTCGGCCTCGCTGTTCTCGCTGCGTTCCCGAGCAGCGCCAGCCCTGTCGCGTTGGGGCTGCTGATGGTGCCGGTCGGGGTCGCCGGTCCGCTGATCATGCCGCCGATCACCGCGTTGCTACTCAACAGTGTCCCCGACGCCCAAGCAGGGACCGCCAGCGGCGTGTTCAACACCAGCCGCCAAGTCGGCGGTGCGCTCGCTGTCGCCGTGTTCGGCGCCCTCCTCGCCGGCGACGACTTCATGGCCGGCCTGCGACTCAGCCTGCTCATCGCCGCCGGCTCAGCCGTCATCGCCGCCATCACCGCCCTGTCGCTCCGGCCACCCGGCCGCACCCAACTGTCTCCGCACGCCCTCCTGGAAGGACTCGCCTGATGCCCACCTGGACCACCACGGATCTCGACAACCTCGGCGCGGCCGACGAGATCGATATCGCATCCGTGCGCCGCGACGGCACCATCGGACGGTTCGTCACCATCTGGGACGTGCGCGTCGGCGACGACGTGTTCATCCGCTCGTTCCACGGGCCCAACGGACGCTGGTACCAGGCCACCCAGGCCACCGGCCATGGCCGCCTCCGCGTTGCCGGCGTCGAGCACGACGTCACCTTCGAACCCGTCGGCGACGCCGACTCGCGAGGCGATCGACGACGGGTATCGGACCAAGTACGGCAACTCGAGCTACGTCGACGCGATGGTCACCCCGACCGCGACGGCAGCCACGTTGCGGATCGTCCCCAACGACAAGGAGCAACCATGACCGACACCCACGCCAACGGAGCCTTCGGGGGCCGAGCGCATGTTCGGCGACTTCGCCCCCGCACTCGTCGAGCTTCACCGACAACGTCCTGTTCGGCGAGGTGTGGGAACGCACCGACCTGTCCCGCAAGGAACGCAGCCTGGTCACCGTCGCCGCCCTCACCACGCTCGGCAACACCGACCAGCTCCGCTTCCACCTCGACTTCGCCAAGACCAACGGCGCCACCGAGGCAGAGCTCATCGAAGCGATCACCCACCTCGCGTTCTACGCCGGCTGGCCCAAGGCCATGGCCGCCATGACCGTCGCCAAAGAGGTCTTCCGACCCAACCCCGCACCCCACACCGAGCAGGACTGATGGAACACATCCCCACCCGCACCACCAACAAGGGACCGGCCGAGTCGTTCACCGGTGACGTCTTCGTCGACCCGATCACCCAAGGTCAAGGCCCGACACCGATGAGCGTCGCCAGCGTCCACTTCACCCCGTGCGCGCACACCGCCTGGCACCACCACACCATCGGCCAGACCCTCTACGTCACCGAAGGCGTCGGCTACGTCCAAGCCCGCGGCGGACCGCTGATCACCATCCGCCCCGGCGACGTCATCCGCATCGCCGGCGGCGAAGAGCACTGGCACGGCGGCGCCCCGAACAACTTCATGACCCACATCGCCATCACCGAAGGCGACACCGTGTGGGGCGACCACCTCACCGACGACGAATACCCCGCCAGCTGACCCGGCAACGGCAACCCACCAGGAGACGACAGATGATTCTCGAAGAGACCTACACCCTCGCCAACGGGCTCCAGATCCCCAAGCTCGGCCTCGGGACGTGGTTCATCGACAACGACGGCACCGCCGAAGCGATCAGACAGGCCGCGGCGATCGGCTACCGCCACGTCGACACCGCCCAGGCCTACGGCAACGAGCAAGGCGTCGGCGACGGGATCCGATCCTGCGGCGTGCCCCGAGACGAGATGTTCGTGACCAGCAAGCTCGCCGCCGAGATCAAGTCCTACGACCAGGCCACAGCGGCGATCGACGAGTCACTCGCGACGGACCGGACTCGACTACCTCGACCTGATGATCATCCACAGCCCGCAGCCCTGGCAGGAGTTCGGCGGCGACGACCGCTACCTCGAAGGCAACCGCCAAGCGTGGCGGGCCCTCGAAGAGGCGCTACAACGCCGGGAAGCTGCGCGCCATCGGCCTGTCCAACTTCCAGACCGGCGACATCGACAACATCCTCGCCTCGTGCACCGTCGCGCCGATGGTCAACCAGGTCCTGGCGCACATCAGCAACACCCCCACCGAGCTCATCGCCTACTCGCAGCAGCACGGCATGCTCGTCGAGGCCTACTCGCCGATCGCCCACGGCGAGCTGTTCAAGAACCGACAGGTCGCCGACATCGCCAACCGATACGACGTCTCCATCCCGCAGCTGTCCATCCGCTACCTGCTCCAGCTCGGACTGCTGCCCCTGCCCAAGACCGCCAACCCGGCCCACATGCGGACCAACGCCGACGTCGACTTCGAGCTCTCCGACGACGACATGCAACTCCTGCGCAACGTCGCCGAGATCGAGGACTACGGCGAGTCGAGCACGTTCCCCGTCTTCACACGAGCGTGACGTTCACTGCGGCCGCTGCAACGGCCCGTGGTCGCCCCCAGCACTCTCACCCTGATCCCTCAGGTTCGGGCGACGCCATCCCGGGGGTCGTCAGCTTCCACGCAGGATTGGGTGAACACGGGCGCCACGTGGAAAGCAGCCCGCGGGGTCTTCACCACGGCCTGACGACGAGGCGCTCAGATGCGGTCATCGCCGTCAAGGGACGGAGCAGGCGTCGCCCGGGGTTCTGCATCACCCATGGTGGGAAAGGAGACGCAGATGTCACCTTCTAGGGGTCAGCGTCGTGGCGATCGACGCCACGCATCCACCTCGTCGCGATCGGCGAGCAGCATGTGGGTGTCAAGTGCCCTCCACGTGCGCGACGCCGCAGGTGACTGCATCACGCTCACCGCTAGTGCGTGCGCGATCTGATGCTCGGTCTTCAGCTCGTCGTCGCCATCGGCCTGGCGGTGGTGGTCGGAACCTTGGCTGCCCGTCGAACGGGAGTGGCTGTCCCGGTCGCGCTGCTGGTCGCCGGCCTTGGCCTCAGCCTGATTCCGGCGTTCGGTGACATCGGTCTGCCGTCAGAGGTCGTGCTCCTTCTCTTCCTGCCTCCGTTGTTGTACTGGGAGAGCCTGACGACCTCGTCGCGCGAGATCCGTCGGTTCATCCGCGGCATCGCTCTCACCAGCACCGTGCTCGTTGTCGTCACGGCGGGGGTGATCGCCGTCGTCGGCTACACGTTCGGGTTGGCCTGGCCGGCCGCATGGATTCTCGGAGCGGCGCTCGCGCCGACCGACGCGACGGCCGTCGCGGCGCTCGGCCCGTCACTCCCGCGCGGCCCGATGACGATCCTGCGTGCTGAGAGCCTCATCAACGATGGCACGACCCTCGTCATCT
The DNA here is from genome assembly GCA_963794805.1 of uncultured Acidimicrobiales bacterium. GTDB lineage: Bacteria > Actinomycetota > Acidimicrobiia > Acidimicrobiales > Ilumatobacteraceae > JAODBQ01. The sequence continues at coordinate 22,555 of CAWCFL010000016.1, read as the reverse complement.
TCGCACTGGCGGTCGAATTCGCTGACGGACGCCACGACGTCACCCCCGGTCACGCAATCGGTCTCGTCCTCCTCTCCTTCGGGGGCGGCATCGCTGTCGGAGCATTCGCCGGCTGGTTGGCGATCCAGACGCGACGCCAGATCGCCGATCCGCTGCTCGCCAACGTCGTGGCCGTGCTCACACCGTTCGCGACTTACCTCGTCGCCGAAGAGGTCCACGCCTCAGGCGTTCTCGCCGTCGTCGTCTGCGGGCTCGTGTCCGCGCATCTCGCGCCCAGCGCGATCTCGGCCGCCGTACGCTCGCAGCAAACGCCCTTCTGGTCCCTGACGACGTTCTTGCTGAACGGTGCTCTCCTCGTGCTCATCGGCATCCAACTTCCGGGTGCGCTGGGCGGCCTGTCGGGCGGCCAGATCGCCACGGGCGCTGCGCTCACCGTCACCGTCTTCGCGGCGACCCTGGCGACCCGGCTGCTGTTCCTCAACGCTTCGATCTTCCTGATCAGAGCATTGGACCGTCGCCCAAAGCAACGATCGCTGCGCACGACGTTCCGCGGCCGCGTCGTCAGCATGGTCGCCGGATTCCGCGGGTGCCGTGTCGCTCACGCTCGCCCTCGCCGTGCCTGCCTCCGTGTCCGGCGGCGAAGGCTTCTCGGCACGGGACATGATCGTGTTCGTCGCCGCAGGTGTCGTCACCGCGTCGCTCGTCGTCCAAGGTCTGCTACTTCCGAAGGTCATCCGCTGGGCCCACCTGCCGCAGGATCTGTCCGAGGACGACGAGTACCTGACCGCCACCACGACCGGCACCCGCGAGGTCATCGAGGCGCTCCCACGACTCGCCGCCACCGTCGGTGCGCCACCAGACGTCCTGGACGACGTGCGCCACGAGTACCAAGCGCATCTCAACGCGTGGACAGCACCGCGCTCCGACGACGAGGACAGTGCCGCGGTCGAAGCGAGACGCTGCAATACCAGAAGCTCAAGACGGCCGCCCTCGCCCACAAGCGGGCCACCGTTGTCCGGCTCCGCAACGAGCAAGTCATCGACGACACCGTGCTCCGGCGAATACAGGCTCAGCTCGACCTGGAGGAACTGCGGCTCTCTGGCCCGGTCGACGTCGAGTAAGCGCCCCCACGCCCAAGTTGACACCCAACTTCCCGCCGAGCAGGCCGCCGCCCCTGAAGCACACGGTGGTGAGGGCCCTATCTCCACACGACTGCCGCTCCACGTCCGTCGTGATGACGACGCGAAGCAGCGGCAACTCGTCGACACCCACCTGTGACGGCATCCGCGTCCACGCACGGGTCCGTCGCTGCGCCTATGGCTCGCTCAAGCAATTGACGAACCGGGCGTTCGTCGCGCGATGTTGCTAGTGATGGAGGCGGCCCCGCAGCCCGATCAGCCGCTGGATCGGGTGAAGCTGCACAAGCTCGAAGCGATGCGGCGCAGCCTCGCGATGTCACCGTCGCTGTCCACGGGCGAGATCATGCGGCTGATCAACACGTTGTCGGACGTGTTGACCGAACGGGTGCAGATGGAGCGCAAGCTGGCCGAACTCCGACCGACGTGGGGACGGACACGAGAGGGTCTCAGCGAGCTCTCTGCGATCCTGAAGCGCTGACCCGGCGGGCGGGTTCCGGCTGGCCCGTAGACGGGGTACCGCCTCCATCACGCCGCCCGACCGGACGGCGCGTGCGAAGGGAGCCGAGATGGAAACCAACGTTGACCACATCGTCGTCGAGCCTCGTCCGGACGGGCGCTGGGCTCGTAACGAAACGGCACCACCAGAGCTGCGTCGCTGCACGACACCCAGGCCGAGGCGGAGGCAGCAGCCCGAGCGCAGGCCAAGCGGATGCACGCCGAACTGGTGATCAAGGGACAGGACGGGCGGATCCTTCGCCGCGACAGCTACGGCGGCGACCCATCACGACCCAGGATGAATCATGCCTGCGAGTGAATGGAAGCCGCTGAAGGCGTCATCGGACCGAAAACCACGCCCCAGGATCGGCTGAGAGCGACGAAACTTCCCGTATCCGGCAAAGGTGTGGGACTTGGCGACGGGACATGAGGATCGCTCCGCCGGGCGGTTGCGGCGCCGTGATCGAGTCAGCGCGCGGTCATGGAGCGCATTCAAGTTGGTCGAGGGTGCTGACGACCCGCCGCAGTGTTCGAGCGGCGTGTACGGTTCGAGCGCCGGTGGCAGATCGGGGCGCGCGATGACGTCGAGGTTTCGAACTTCGTCGGTGTTGTTCGGCGTGGCTGTGGTGCTGTCGGCGTGCGGTGGTGGTGGTGGTGGTGGTGCGACGTTGCGGGCGTTGGACGCGCGGTCGGGCAAGGTGAGGTGGACTGAGCCGGTGGGGGCCGATTCGGTGGTCGCGGTGGCCGCGGTGGCTGGAACCGTGGTGGTCGAGGAGGGGCGCTGCGACGCGGAGGCGATCAGTGTTGTTGGGCTCGACAGCGCGACCGGGCAGCAGCGCTGGCAGTTGAGCGGGATCGCCAATGGCGGCGGCGATCTTGGCGCGGGCGACAACGTGGTCGCCGTGCGCGAGTCGCAACAGAAGCTGGTTGGTGTCGACGTGACGAGCGGGGCGGTCCGCTGGAGCGTCGACGGTGCAGCGGGCGACGCGCATGGTGCACCGGTCGTGATCGACACGCCAGGGCTGGTGCTGGTGCGGACCGGTGGCAGGTTGACCGCGCTGGACCGGGTGACGGGTGGTGAGCTTTGGCGCAGCGTCGCGGTGGCCTCCGGCGAGGTCGTCGGGGTCTCAGCCGACGACACAACTGCAGTGGTGACTGCAGCGGGTTTGGGGAGCGGTCCGGCTGCGAACGTCATCGTCGCCTACGACCTGGCCGACGGCCGGCAACGCTGGCAGCTCGACGTGCCCGTCTGGGATCACCTCGCTGGGCCTGCACTGACCAGCGACGGCGTGACCGTCTACACGGGCGGGTCCATTCGCCGCGACCAATCTTCGACGTCGGGGATGGTCGCCGAGAGTGTTTCCACGGTCTACGACACACTCACCGGCAGCGAACTGTGGAACACCCACGACAACGGTCGGCCGCACCCCGGCCCCCGAGTCGGTGACGGCAACGTCTACGAGTCCACCGACGACGCGCTCGTTCGCGCTCGACGCCCGGTCGGGTCGCGAGCGTTGGCGGCGTTCGACGACGGACCCGGGCGTCCTCGCCAGCGGCAACGGTGTCGTCCTGATCGCCCCGAGCGGTCCCGCCGATGCGAGCGACAGCGAGATGCTCGCCGCCGACACCGGCAAGGTCCGTTGGCACGGCACGCTCGGCGGCACGGCGGCGACGAGTGGCGACACGATCTTCGCCGCCAGCGGCGGTGCGGGCGGACACTGCGCGGCGGACTGAACGCGATGTCGTGTCGAACGCTCGGGTTCGACGACGGCGATCGTGGCGGCGAGATCGGACGACAGCCAGAAGAAGAACAGCACGCGAAAGACGTGCGGCAACGGCGTTCGGTCGTTGGTGAAGAACCACCGGACGGCGACTCGGACGTTCTCCTCGTCGATGTGCAACCGATCGGCCCACTCAGCCTGCCGTTCGGCCGGCCAGTCGGCGTTCTCCACGAGCGAACCGAAGTACTCGGCGTGCCGACGAGCGACCGCGTCGTGGTCGGCGCGAGCCGCGAGCCGCTCGGCAGCCAACTCCCGCACCGACGTCAACATACGGAAACGGGGACCGGCGTAGGTCGCCTGCCCACTCACGAGGCTGTGCCCAACCAGCGCGTCGAGCAGGTCGAACACCTGGTCCTCGGTGTGCTCCGACACATGCGCCGCCGCAGGCACCGACCATCCGTCGACGAATACGGCGAGCGTGCCCAGCAGCTGCTGCTGCGCGTCGTCGAGCAGACCGATGCTCCATTCGACGGTGGCCCGCAGTGTGCGCTGCCGTTCGGGCAGGTCGACCGGACCAGTCCCCAGGACGACGAGCACGTGCTCCAACCGGGCCAGCAAGGCGACCGGATCGAGCACGCGCGTCCGGGCCGCGGCGAGCTCGATGGCGAGCGGGAGACCGTCCAGGCGCCGACAGATCTCGGCCACGGCGAGCGCGTTGTCATCGGTCAGCGCGAAGTCGTACCGGACCGCCATCGCCCGATCGACGAACAGTTGCACGGCGGGCAACGACGCCAGCTGTTCGAGCGGGGGCCGTTCGGCGAACTCGGGCACCGCCAAGGCGCCGACCGGGTACTCCCGTTCGGCCCGGAGCCGCACCACGGCGCGGCTCGTGGCAAGGATCTGGAGACCCGGGCACGAGGACAAGAGCTGGTCCAGCTCCGTGGCCATGCCGATCACCTGTTCGAGGTTGTCCAACACGAGCAACGTCGGCGTCTCGACGAAGTGCTCGATCAGGGCATCCAGAGGCCGGCGTGTGCCCTCCATCGACACGCCCACAGCGATGGCGATCCGCGGCAGCACCATCTCGGGCTGGGTGATCGATGCCAACGGGACGAAGACCATCGGGCGCGGATCGTTGCCGTCGAGCTGCTCACCCACGGCGATCGCCAGTCGCGTCTTGCCGATCCCACCCGGGCCACTGAGTGTGACCAACCGCACACCCGGCTACAACGCTGGACGTGAGTCCGCTTGACGTGCCGGATCTGGTGGCTCAGCGGGCGTTGCGCAACCGGGGCGCTGGCCGTGGCTGGCTCGAGGAACTTTCCCCGCGACGCGTTCGTTCGCAGTGTCCGGGCCCATCAGCTCGCCGCCGGGCGAGGTTGTGCGGAACTTCTCGCCCACGATGACGCAGTTCCCGCGATGTTGCTCGAACGTCTCGGGCCGAACCTCGCCGTGCTCGACTACTCGGTCCCACACATCCTCGAAGCCATCACCGAGACGCTGCGATCGTTCTGGAGGCCGATCACCAACGACGCGTCCTGAGATCCGGCGCGGACCAAGCTCGATGGCTGGCGCGATACATCGCCGGCACCTGGAAGCAACTCGATCAACCGTGTAACCGTTCGGTGATCAACCACGCGTTGGTGCTCTGCGATCGACGGGCAGCAGCCTTCGACCCGACCCGTGCGGTGCTGGTCCACGGAGATGCTCATGGCTGGAACACCCTCGACGCCGGCCACGGCACCTTCAAGTTCGTCGATGTCGAAGGATTGTGGTCCGAGCCCGAACACGACCTCGCGGTCGCGATGCGTGAGTACAACGCGCCACTCCTCACCGGCGACACCCCGCATCTCGTGCGCTCCCGAGCACAGTTCCTCGCCGATCGCTGTGCCGTCGATCCCGATGTCGTTTGGGAGTGGGGTTTCATCGAGCGCGTCTCAACCGGACTGGCCAACCTGCGCGACTTCGACAACGAGAACGGCGCGATGTTTCTCGAGGTCGCCAAACGCTGCCTCTGACGAACCCGGCAACGATCGACCAACTGATGCCCCGCCGGCTCCCAGACGGTGACGACGATCGTGCGCTTCAACGGCTGCTCTGCCGGCATGTGGCACCGTGCAGCGGCGGGCCTTCCTGGATGGCGGCGGTGGGGGATCGGTCAGAACACGCGTCGCATGACAGGGCGGCTCGCGTAGGTGCGCCCGATCTCGGAAAAGCCCTGGGCGAGAAAGGTTCGCATCGTTCCCGTGAACAATGCCGAACCGCTCACCCGGTCTGCGTGCAAGGCGTCGACATCAACAGGATGACCCTCGACAGCGGTGGCCCCGTGCGCTCGAGCATGATCGACGGCCGCTCCCAACAACGTCGTCGCGACTCCAACTCCACGGTGTCGCTGGTCCACGGCAAAGCACACCACCCACCAAGCCCCGGGATCATCCGTCAGCACCCGGCGGAGCGCGCGGTTGCGCTGAACCCCCGGCACCAGACCACGGGGCATGACACGACTCCACCCAACCGGCACGCCGTCGGCATACGCGAGGACTCCGGGTGGCACGACGGCAGTGGTGATTTCAGTACACAGAGCCTCACGATTGTTCGGCGAACTCGGGCCACCTGGAGGTTCGAGCAGCCGTTGGCACCAACACCAGCCCGGATCGTTGCCGCGACGACCAAACGCGACCACCACGTCGACCCAACGCTCAGGCGTCGCGGGAACAGCATCGAGCCGCACGACGCTCCACCCTACCGAGCGGCTTAAACACGTCAGACGCGTATCGAATCGATGCGCTCACGTAGCACCACTCCACTCACCCGGCACACACCTCAATCGGGAAGCGTGCCAACCACCAACCGGCGGTCTGGGGCAGCGCTAGCGCCGCTTAGCTCGGCACGTTTGGGGGTAGTCGGGTCTTCCAAGCAAGTCGTGCCCGCACGATGCTCGTCGCGCCACTGCAAACACGCATCTGATCGACAGGAACGCTGCAACACCGTCCATACCGTTCCACCCAGACGAGGGGGGCGTCCGTGACCGGTGAGTCCGCTGTCGCAAGCTTCGACCAGCTCCTGTCCGGTTTCGTGGGGCGGCGAACTACGTGTCCGAGCTTGTTCGCGGAGTGAGCGGACCACAGATCTGACAACGGGTGGCCAGTGGGACAGTTCGTGAAACGGCTGCACATTTGATCGGCTCCACCAAGCTCTACACCCGACTTTTAGCCGGGGAACCGGGCTTTCTGGCCAGTTTCGACGGTCGGCATTGTCAACAGCGCCTTCTTCGTCGCCATCGACGAACAGGATCCCTTCGCGCCGCTGATCTTCTTGCCTCGGTGGCGGAGCGCTACGTCGCGCGGCGCCGAGCTTCCAGCGACGCAACCGTGTCCATACCACGCCGGTTTGACGTTCAGCGTTGCCGCAGGTCACGGTCTTGTGCAACGAGCTGCTCATGCACGGCTGGGATGTCGCCACAGCAACGAAGCAACCGAAGAACCGCCTACCGGCGTTGCCGCCATCACACTCGATGCCTTCGTTCCGCTTCTGGCACCGTTCATCCCTCCCGGCCCGATCGTCGAGGATGTCCTTGTCGAGATACGTCCCAAGGATGCCTTGTCGTTCGCCTACCAACTCGCGTCCACCGGTGTGACGCGGCCAAGCAGTCCCCGCTTCGGCGCGCCCGACTGCACGGTGAGTGGTCTGTAGTTCGAGATCGTGCTGTGGCTCAGCGGGCGAACCCGTGGGAGGTTGCCCGACGACGCCGTCGGGCCGAGGGCGTCACAAGCGCCGAAGTTCTTCGCCCGATGACGGTCCGGAACTTCCTTCAGTGAAGGTATGAACGGTCGGTGCGGCGGTGCGTATCAACACGTCGCATGTTGGCACGAGCGAGGACACCACAGACGAGCGAGTCTCGTCGACAGGCACGCCGCCCATTCGACTGTTTGCACTGGCTGAAAGCGGGGAGTCGCGGGGCAATCCGACACGACGCCGACGCCTGGATCGATGCTCCTACGCGGCATCACTGCGACGACGAGCTGCCCCTCGGACTCACGGTCCTGGCCGGAAACGTCTGGGTAGGCGATTCCGAAGCACTACAGCAGATCGCCTCCCAGTTGACACATGACCCGTCATCCGGATGGTCAGTGAGCAGGTCGCTCAGAAGAAGCGCACCACGCCGATCGACGGACCCGGGGTCGAACTACGCCTCGCGGTCGGTGTGCTCATGCCGTCCGTCGCGTCACCCACCATCCCGGGCATCGGACACCGATGATCCGAGCATGGACTTTGCCCGAGCGCTGCGCTCCAGGTTCGGGCGTTCGTGCCTGGTTCCGCCTTGGCTGTGGTCGAACACCTCGGCTTCGGCACGACGTACGCGACGGTATGCCGTTTGATCTCGACCTTCACGCTGCGCTCGGCTCGAGCCGGAGGACACCGGTTGTGGTGGCGTCGTTGGTGCGGGGAGCCACGTGGTAGCCGCGGGCTCACGCGTGGTGTGCGCCGTTGAGGTAAGCGAGTACGGCGAGCACGCGACGATGGCCGTCCTCGCTCTCGACGATGTCGAGCTTGGTGAGGATGTGGCGGACGTGGGCTTCCACGGTGCGTTCGCTGACAACGAGCCGGTTGGCGATGCCGGTGTTGGTGAGTCCTTGGGCCATGAGCTCGAGCACCCCGCGTTCACGCTCGGAGAGTCGCCCGACGGGACCATGGTCGACAGGAGAAACAAGGTTGCCAACGACGGTGGGGTCGAGCGCGGAGCCACCGGCTGCGATGCGTTCGGCGGTGGCGAGGAACTCGCCGACTTCGAGCACCCGGTCCTTGAGGAGGTAGCCGAACCCGCCGAGGGCCACGAGGTCGACGACGTGAGCGGTGTCGATGTGTTGGGAGAGCAGCAGAACGCCCACGCCCGGATGACCCTCCTTGATGGCCCGCGCCGCGCGAGGCGCCTTCGTCCGTGAAGGTCGGCGGCATACGAATGTCGACGACGGCGAGGTCGGGTTCCTCGCGTGCGACGGTGGCCAGCAGCTCGTTCGCGTCGCCAAGGGTCGCGACCACCTGGTGGCCGCCGTCGCGGAACAGGCGTGCGAGGCCTTCGCGCAGCAGCGCCTGGTCTTCGGCGATCACGACTCGCACGGGAACTCCGCCACGAGTGTGGTGCCGCGGCCTCGGCCGCTGTTGATCCGAAGCGTGCCGCCTTGGGCGGCGACCCGATCGGAAAGGCCGGTCAGGCCTGAACCATTGTGGGCCGCGGCGCCGCCGACGCCGTCATCGACGACGGAGACCACGAGCCGGCCGTCGGTGTGACGGGTGCGGAGCACGACTCTTGGTGGCGCGGGCGTGCTTGACGGCGTTGGTGAGGCCTTCGCAGGCGGTGAAGTAGGCGGCGGTCTCGACATCGGACGGGAATCGGTCGGCGGCGGCGTCGACCTCGACCGGCATCGGCGCGCGGCGGGCCAGTTCCCGCAAGGCGGGACCGAGCCCGGCGTCGAGCTGGGCTGGTCGCAGGCCACGGGCAAGCTCGCGGAGCTCGTCGATGGCGACGGTTATCTCCGCGACGGCGTCGTCGAGGGTGCGGCTGACGTCGGGATCGGCGGCGGTTCCGAGCGCGTGTTGGGCGTGGCGTAGGGCGAGGCCGATCGCCACCAACCGTTGTTGGGCGCCGTCGTGCAGGTCGCGTTCGATTCGACGGCGCTCATCGTCGGCGGCGGCGACGATGCGGGCCCGTGAGCCCTGCACCTCGTCGAGCTGACGGCGGAGTCCGACACGCAACCGGGCGATCTCGACAGCGAGTGCGCTGGCGTCAAGCAGCTTGGCGACCAGGGAACCCCGTTCGGAGAGCTCGGCTGGAGCGACCATCGTGCCCACGGTTGTGCCCGCGTGTTTGATAGGCCAGCGTCGACGTGTGTCGCGAGGATCGTCCGTGCGCACCGGGGTGCCGGTGAGGTCGACTTCGACGTCGCTGTCCGGCAGCATCAGGCGCACTTCGAGGTCGTCGACGTCGAGCACCTCGCGTAGCACGCGCTCGACGCTCTCGGGGGTCGCGCGACCGGTGTGCAGATCGTCCAGGAACGCCGTCATCTGCTGCAGCGCGTCGAAGCGGGCGCGGTTGAAACGACGGTCGACAACTCGTTGGAACCGGTCGCGCAACGGACGGAACGCGGCCGCGACCGCCAGCGTGGCGCCGGCGGTCGCCCACGCCGAACCGTGTCCCACCGCGGCGCCGAGCAAGACCGTGGTACCGGCGTACACAACGGCCAGCACCACGGTGATCGAGCCGTAGACGACCGTGCGGCTGATGACGACATCGACGTCATAGAGCCGATACCGGAGGATCGCGATCCCCGCCGCCACCGGCATCGCGGTGAGCGCGAGAGCGGGGAGCGGGCGCACCAGCGGCGCGACGTTCCACAACAGCGCCGACAGCGGCAACACGACTGCCGCGCACATCGATGCGAACGCGAACCAGCGCAGCTGCAGGCGCTCGACACCGGTCGCGCGCCGCAGCCGCTGCACGAGCGGCACGATCGACGCCACCAGCGACCCCACGAACAGCGGCATGCCGACCGCCATCAACACACCGATCGGCGCGCCCGGGACGGCGTAGGGGTTTCGCCCGCCGACGAAGTCGTCGCCCGAACCGGTGGACAGCGCCCACGCTGGCAGCACCAGCGCCGCCCCAGCAACGTTCAACCACGCCACGACCCGCCACCTCCGGCGGACCAGGCGCCCGTCCGGGAACCAGAGGAACGTCAACACGATGGCGGGACCAGCCGGTATCCAGCTCCACAGCGCGATCCACTCTCCGACAACGCCGGCAGGCCATCCCTGCTCGGCTGCTCGCAGTCCCCAGCCCTGGGCGAAGTCGGCGGCGAAACCGTTGAACAGCGCCATCGCGCAGAACAGCAAGCCGATCCGATGCCCCGGGTGGCGGGACACGACGAGGGCGCCGACTGCCGCGAGGGTCACGGTGTAGACCGCGTACAGGACCGTGTCGTAGACGGGCTCCAAACCCCACGACAGCGCGACGGCGGCAAGTTCGATCGCCAGCGTCACTGCGAGCACCAACGCCGGCCAACCACGCAGATGCCGTCGGCTCACCGCCACTGATTGTCCCAGCGTTGTCGCGAGCAGGCAATCGTGCTGGCGCGCAACGACCGTCAGTGCTGGCGCGTACCCGGAATTCCGCGCCTGCACCGATGCCGGGGCCGTTGCTCGGGCCGTACAACGACACCACACCAGACCCGACACAGGAGGTCCAGAAATGGCTCGAACAAATCCGGAAACCATCCGATCGCTCGCGACGGCGTTCATGATCGGTGCGGCCGGCACCGCCCTCTCCGGGGCGCTCGTCCAGTTCGTCGTGGAGCCCGCGACGAACGTGTCCGACGATCGGTGGAGCTACCCGTGGACCACCGGCCCCTTCGTTGTCGTGTCGCTGCTGTACATCGTGCTCCACCTGCTCGTCGCCGTCGGGCTCATCGGCTTCGGGCGCAGCGGCGTTGCCGGCACCTCCCGCGCCGCCCGTAGCGGCGTCGCGCTCGCCGTCGCCGGCACGCTCGTACTCGCCGCCGGCGAGTTGGCGTCCCTCCCGATCCGGGACGCGCTCGTCGACGACACCAGCGCGCACATCGTCGGCGCGGTCTTCGGACTCGGCGTCGTGCTGTCCGCGATCGGCCTGCTGCTGACCGGCAAGGCGACCCTGTCGGCACGGATCTGGCACGGTTGGCGGCGCTACACACCGCTCGTTGCTGGCATCTGGACGACGGCGCTGGTCGGTGTGGAGGCCACGACGGCACTTCCCGCCGGTGTCGGCGTCTACGGCGCGTGCCTTCTCGCTATGGCCATCGCCCTCCACTCCGACCCCGTCCCGGTCGGGATCGCGGGCGTCGAGCCGCAGCTGGAAACGCGGATGAGCAAGAGCGCCTCGTGACGGAAGCTGTCGAGTTGTGCGCGCTCACGAAGTCGTTCGGGAACGTTCGGGTGGTCAACGACGTCAGCGCGGTGATCGCGGCGGGGCAGGTGACGGCGTTCCTTGGGCCCAACGGCGCCGGCAAGACGACCACCCTGCGGATGCTGCTCGGGCTCGTCGCGCCGACCAGCGGCACCGCGACCTTCGGCGGCAGCCGATACGACGAGCTGCCTGACCCGGTCCGTCACGTCGGTGCGGTGCTCGAAGCGTCCGGCTACCACCCCGGTCGCACCGCGCTCGACCACCTGCGCGTGCTCGCCATCGCGGCGAAGCTGGCCAAGGAAACGCCCATGCGCGTCCTGGCTGCCACCGGGCTCGCAGAGGACGCGCGACGGAGGGTCGGCGAGTTCTCCCTCGGCATGCGGCAGCGTCTCGGCCTCGCCGTGGCGATGCTCGGCGACCCGGCAGTGCTCGTCTTGGACGAGCCGACGAACGGTCTCGACCCGCAGGGCGTCCGGTGGTTGCGTGGCTACCTCCGCCAGCTCGCGGACGAGGGACGCAGCGTGCTCGTCTCCAGCCACGCGCTGAACGAGGTCGAACAGACAGCCGACCACGTACTTTTGATCGCGAAGGGGCGACTCGTGCGGTCCTCGACCGTCGCCGCCCTGCGCGCCGAGGCCGGCGTCGGCTGCCGCGTCCGCACACCGGATCCGGAGCGGCTGTCCACGGTGCTCGACGCCGCCGGCCACCGCTACCGCCAGGTAGATGGGGAGCTCGCCGTCGACGCCGCCCCCGAGCAGGTGGGGGAGCTCGCCGCGGCACACGGGCTCGTGCTGCACCGGCTCACCGCGACGGCCGGGCTGGAGGAGGCCTTCGTCCGCCTCACCGAGCGGTCCCGGCGGGTCGAGGACGAGGTGTCGCTCGAGCAGGCGCCAGCATGAACCCGCTCATTCGCTCCGAGCTTCTCAAGCTGCGCAGCACCCGGATGCTGGCCTGGCTCCTGCTGGCCACCCTGGCCGTGGTGGTGCTGGCGGACGCCGTGAACGTTCCGTCGGCGAGCGCGAAGAGCAACGCGCTTTCCCTCGACGATCCTGCCCTGCTGGCCCGCATCGTTGGCGTTGGCTTCGGCGTGCCCGACGTAACGATCTTCATCCTTGGTGTGCTCGCATTCACCCAGGAGGTCCGCTACGGCACCGTTACGTCGACATTCCTGGTCGAGCCGCGCCGGTCGCGGGTCCTCGTCGCAAAGGGCGTGGCACTGGTCGTCGTCAGCGTCGTCATCGCGGCGTCGACACTCGCCGTCTCCGTCATCGCCAGCATCACGTCGATCCACGCCCGGCACGGCAACGTGACGTTCGGGGCCGACTTCTGGCAGCTTATGGCAGCCGTGTTCATCGTCATGGCGCTGTACGGCGTCATCGGTCTCGCCGTCGGTGTCCTGGTACGCAACCAGATCGTCGCCGTGGTCGCCGCGCTGGTCTGGCTGCTTGCCGTGGAGTATCTGCTCATCGATGCGCTCCCGGCGGTCGAGCGGTGGACACCAGGGGGAGCGACCGTTCGGGCTTTTGCAACTCGGCCCCGCAGTCACCACCAGTGGAACGCTGCTGCACGCACCCACCGGTGGGGTGCTCCTTGTCGGGTACACGGCCGCGGCGGCGGCACTCGCGCTCGTCGTCGCGCCACAAAGGGACGTCCTCTAACGTCACGCCCACGTAAATCCGCCGCTCCAAGTCGGAATCGAGGCGACATCCGCGGCACCCACGGCACCAAGCATGGCGCGCACGCCAGTGGCGCACAGAACGACGGCTCGGGCGCACACCACGAAGGCCGCGGGTGTCCCCGAATGTGCATGCATAACCAACGTGGGGCACCGCCCCGATGTGCCGTTCCGGGACGCACCGAATGCGCGCACCGAACGACGCTCTCGGGCTGGCTGTGACGAGTACCGAACCAGGCAGATCCGTATCGCGTGACCCGATGATCGAGGACGCGTTCCGATCCGTCCCGTCGTCGGTCGCCTTCCGCCAATGTCGAGTTCGGTCGCTGGCATCGCCCGCCAGCGACGCAGCCATCCGTCCGAATTCCGTCCTGGCTTGCACGCCCTTGCGAAATCTTCCACTTGACCAGGGGCGTCTCGTCGGTGCCAGAACGGACGGAGGGTTTGACACCCCCGTCCATCTCCTACGCATTTCCCCTCGTCAGGGAGTTGTGAGGTGCTGATCTGTGCGCCTCACGGGTCACCTCACGACTTGCATAAGACCTGGTAGATGGCCATTTTTGACGCGGTGGAGCTGGGGGGAATCGAACCCTCCGAACACCAGGTGCTCCACACCAGGTCAGGGTGCGTGAGGCCAGGTCACGGCCCATTTCCTTGGGTGACAGGAGCGGACTGGAGTGACCGTTGTTGACCGGTGTGACACGCCCTTTTCACGCCCCGCACGCCCTTTTCACGCCCTCGAACCGAGGCGCACAGGGCGTGCAGCGCCCGGGCAGACAGCGGCTCGTGACGTACTCGGTCCACTCCCGCATTGTCACTCGTGACGTCACCGAGCACGCCACGACCAGCGGTCGGGCGGGTGGTGTGAGGTGTCTCCTCCACCGGCACCTCGAGGATGGCCCTGACGGCTCTCGGTTGCGCGGTATCGGCCGCGGAAGTCGGACAATCGCGTCGTGAACGACCGAGGGTCGAGGACGCTTTCGTGACTCCCCGCCGCGGGTTCGCGCAGGAGCGGCGCGAACATCGCGCCGCCCCGTCGCAGTACGTGAGCATCCCCCGCTTGGTCGAGCACGCCGGGTTGGACGACGTGCGGATTGACGAGGTGGGCCCGAGCGGCGCTCTGTCAACTTGATGTCGAGCACGCCGAACGATGCCGCCTCTGGAGCCGCTCGGTCCAGCAGGCGTCTGCTTGTCTAGGCGGCGGGCTCAGCTTGGAGGACATCGGAGATGCCTTCGGTGGTGACGATGGTGGGCGCATTGAAGCCGGCGCTGTTGAGGAGGGACCGCCATTCGGTTTCGGACCGGATTCGACCTCCGGCGTTGGTGAGCATGAGTTGGATGTCGACGTTCTTGATCGGTGAGGGGTCGTTGCCCTCCTTCACCAGGGCTTCCACCAACACGAGGCGGGCCTTCGCGCCCATTGCCCGTCGGCAGTGCCTCAGGATTTCCGTCGCTTCGGCGTCGTCCCAGTCGCAGAGGACTCCCGACAGCACGTAGGTGTCGCCACCGGTCGGCACGTCGGTGAAGAAGTCACCACTTGTCACGTCGCAGCGATTGGCGACGCCGGCCGCGGTGAGCACGGCTTCGGCTGCTGCGACGACGTGCGGCTGGTCGAACAGCAGTCCCCGCATTCGGGGATGGTGCGAGAGTGCGATCGCGAGGAGGGTTCCGTCACCTCCACCGACGTCCACGACCGTGCCGCTCGATGCAATGAAGCCACTGCTGACGAGGCTTGCCGCCCGTTCCCGCGCGTAGTGCGCCATGAGGGCGTTGAATCGCTGGTTGGCAGCAGGGTGTCCCTCGCGGTAGGCCCAGTTGGGTTGCCCGTAGACGCGGTCGAAGGATGGCTCGCCGGTCTGGATGCTCGATGCGAGCTGACCCCAGACCGGGTAGAAGTCCTGCTGGGCGACGGCGAGGGCGTGGAGCGAGCCCGGGGTCCCGGACTGCAGCAGTTCGGCGAGGGGTGTCAACTCGATGAGACCGTCGCTCGCGCGCGGCGAACAAGCCACACCCGGCGAGCGCGCGGATCAGGCGGTGCAGAGCGTCGCGGTTGCTGCCTGTGGCGTCAGCCAACGCGGTCACCGACTGCGGGCCATGGGCGAGCAGATCGGCGAGCCCCAACTGGGCGGCGACGACCACGAGCTGGGTCCGTTGGTACCCGCTGATCAACTCGTGGAGCTGGCCGGCGAGGTCCGTCGAGGCATCGAAGGCAGCTGTGGTTGTTGTCATGGCGCCATCGTCGCCCCGCTGTGTACCGGTTTCGCGGCGAAGTCGCGGCAAGGCGGTCGTCAGGCGCAGCGACGTACGCTCGGGCGTGGTGATGGTGCGGCTGTTCGGCGTTGTCGACGCCGTTGACGACGACGGCGTGTCGCTGCGAATCGGTGGACCGAAGGAGCGCACCGTGCTCGCCCGGCTGGCGATCGAGGACAGCAGCTGGGTCAGCGAGTCCCGCCTCGTTGATGCGCTGTGGCCGCAGGACCCGCCACCGTCTGCCCGTCGCACGCTGCAGAAGTACCTCTCCCGGCTTCGTACGGCCCTGCGCGGCGAGGTGACGTTAGAGAGCCGGCGCAGCAGTCATCGGCTCCTCGTCGATCATCAGACGCTCGACGTCGCCGCCGTGGAGCATGCGCTCGACGACGCCCGCCGTGAGCTGAGCGCAGGTCGCTCGCGTGAGGCCGTCGCCCACCTCACCGCGGCCCAACGGTTGGCGGGCGGCGCCCCGCTCGGTGATCTCGCCGACCAGCCGTGGGCGCAGGCGGCGGTGGCGCGCCTCGAGGCACTTCGTCTGACCGTCATCGAGGAGCGACTGACGGCCTCGCTCGCCGTCGTCGACCCCAGCGCGATGCTCGCCGAACTGGAGCAGCTCTGTGCAGAGCTACCGCTCCATGAAAGCTTTCACCGGCTGCGCATGCTCGCGCTGTATCGCAGCGGACGGCAGAGTGACGCACTGCGCGTCTACCAGCAGCTACGCCACCGGCTACGAGATGAACTCGGCATCGACCCATCCCCGATCCTGCGCGCCACCGAGCAGGCGATACTCGACCAGGCACCCCACCTCCTACCGGACGTCGTCTCCGCCGCGCGCCGGGCGCCCTTGCCCACACCGCGCTCATCCTTCGTCGGACGTCACACCGAGATCGCCGCCCTGACCGACCTCCTCGAGCGCCACCCGCTCGTCACGCTGACGGGCATCGGCGGATGCGGAAAGACCCGACTCGCCCTCGAGGTCGCCCGCAGAGTTCAGCCACGGTTCACCGACGGCGTCATCCTCATCGAGCTCGGAGCCGTCAACGACGCGAACCTGGTCGCCGCGACGGCGACTGCCGCCTCGGGCACGCAGCTCCACGAACCAACCTTCCGATCCCTTGCCGCGCACCTCGCGTCGCGTTCGCTGCTCATCCTCGTCGACAACTGCGAGCACCTCATCGAAACATGCGCCGAGCTCGTCCACGAGCTGCTCTCGGCCTGCCCGTCCGTTCGGGTGCTCGCGACCAGCCGGGAGCCGTTACGAGCCGACGGTGAAGCCACCTTCGCCGTGCCACCCCTCGCCCTCGACACCGACGCCACGGCACTCTTCCTCGACCGTGCCCGGGCGGCGTGCGGTCGCGACGTCAGCGATTTCGGCACCGTGACCGCGATCTGTCAACGCCTCGACGGCATTCCGCTCGCCATCGAGCTCGCAGCAGCCCGGACACGGCACCTGCAAACAGCCGAGATCCTCGAAGGTCTGAGCGATCGGTTCACGCTGCTCATCGGCGGGCACCGAGGGGTCGCCCGGCAACGAACGCTGCTCGCCGCACTGGAGTGGAGCCACGACCTGTTGACGCCCGACGAACGCTGCGTGCTGCGCCGGCTGGCGGTGTTCCGCGGCAGCTTCACCGCCGACGCCGCAACCGCCGTGTGCGGAAGCGCGGCAGTCCGGGCGCTGCCCTCACTGATCGACCGATCCCTCGTCGTCGCCGAACCACGGGAGAAGTCGACGCGTTATCGGCTGCTCGAAACGGTCCGCGCCTACGCCGAGCAGCGACTCGTCGAGGCCGATGAGGCCGCCGAGATCCGAGACCGTCACCGCGACGCCTTCCTGGCGACGCTCGAAGCCGTGGCGCTCGAGACGTTGACGTGGAACGACGACGCCCTCGGCATCAACGATGACGCCGACAACGTCCGCGCCGCGCTCGAGTGGTCCCGTCAGCAGCAACGACACGACCTGATCCTGCGGATCGCGATACGGATGGCCCCGTTCTGGGGTGGTTCGGGCGCAACCACCGAACTCGGGCAATGGGCCCGACACCTGCTCGCTGTCCGCGACACCCTCGACCTCGACGGCCGTGCGGGCGCATCGTTCGTCGCCGCGTCCGCCGCCCAGTTGACCGGGGACTTCCCAGCGATGGAACGTCACAGCGCCGACGCCATCGCCTCTTCACCCGCCGACAGCTGGGTCAAGGCCCACGCGTACATCCAACAGGTCCTCTACTGGGCGGCAGTGGATCCGGCTCGGGCCCGGCCCGCTGCACGAGAAGCACGACGACTCGCCGAGGTCCTCGACGCACCGTGCGTGGCGGAGCTCGCGTCCGCCTACGAAGACGGCATCCTGTTCTACGCCCGAGACTTCGCAACGAGCGATGACCGCATACGCATCCCGACCCGAGCCCCGCAACGGGCGCTCCGCGTCGAACTGGGCAGTGCTCCACGCCCTCGCCGGTGACCTCGACACTGCAGAGTCGATCGATCTCACCCGCACCGGATCAACCGTCTTCCCACGCCACATGCGGGCCGTCGCCGAGGCTGTGCTCGCCGTGCGCGCCGGCCGCCGCGACGACGCCGAACGTCTCATCACAGCGATCACCGCGGACGTCCTCGACCACGGCTTGCCCCTCGCCGACGTCGACTGCCTCCTCCTCCACGCCCTGCTCGCCGTTGAGACCGCCGACCTCGAGGCGGCGGCCAGCCTCCTCGCCACCGCCCGGGCGGCCGCAACGTCCCCGTTCCGCTGGGAGGCCTCGATCATGCTCTACCACCACCTGGTCGGCGAGGTCCGATCAGCTCTCGACGTGCAGACAGCGGCGCGATGTCGGGCCGAAGGTGCCACACGAGGCGCTCACGAGGCCCTCCGTGCGACACTCACCCACCGCACGGTGGTTGCCCCGGTCGAACCCACCCACGTCATCGGCGATCAAGCCGTCGACGTCGCACCCATCTCATCGTCACGGCAATGAGAACGGTGCGCTCCTTCAGTCGCCCGATCCCCACGGATGCACCCGCGTCGTCTGTGGACGATCAACGGATCTCGCGGTTGGTGATCAGTCGATCTCGCGGTGAGTGCTACCAGTGGATGTGGGCATGGTGACGAAGACCACTTCGTTAAACGAGAGCGGGTGGCGACACGAGAAGCGAAGAACGCCCGGAACGACAGGAGCCGCGGTCTGTTCAGTGTCGACGTCGACGAACCGCGAGCCCCCTAACGGTCGTCACGACTTTGACGCACTTCAGCACACGTTCTCAGGGGGTGACGGCCGACGCAGCCGCGGTCCCGCGCATCGACGACACCGCACAGATGGCCCGGTCGCCTTCGTTGCTTTCAAGCATCGATCCGCGGCTCGGGCGCACCGCCACATCGCCCCGACGGTCGACCCGGGGCTTCGGGTCACCCTTCCATCTGTTTGCGGGCGCACAGAACACGTCGAAGTAGCCCCTGATCGAGCTGAGACGGTCGGTCTCCGGGTCATACGTGTAGAAGTTGGCACCGGTCCCGACCACCGGCTTCCCGTTCGGTTCGAGGGTGCCTGGTCATTGCCGCTCGAGGCTGCGTCGTTCTCGGACGTCGCCAGAGTACGCGATGTCCCAGTGGTCGAGCAGCCCGAAGGAGGCGAGGGTGTAGACGTGTGGGCGCTGTCGACGTCGAAGGCGCGGTCAGTGGGAGTGGGTCAGACCTGGATGCGCATCACTGGCCGACTCGGGTAGGTACGTCCGATTTCGGCGAAGCCGACGGCGAGGAAGGTGCGCATTGTGCCGGTGAACAATGCCGAGCCGGCGACCTTGCTGGCGCGCAGGGTCGCAACGTCGACAGGGTGCCCTTCGACTGCGGTGGCCCCGTTGGTTCGCGCGTGTTCCACGGCAGCATCTAGCAGCGCTGTCGCTACCCCGGCACGGCGATGGCGTTGGTCGACGGCGAAGCAGGTCACCCACCAGGCGCCCGGGTCGTCGGGCAGCATGCGTTGAAGGGCGCGGTTGGCGAGGACTCCGGGGAGGGCGGAGCGTGGCATCACCCTGCTCCAGCCGGCTGGGCTGCCGTCGATGTAGGCGAGTAGACCGGGCGGAACGACTGAGATCTCGACCGCGAGGCGCAACGCGTCTCTGTTGGTGGTCGGGCCATCGCCGGCGTTGGACAGCGCCCATGAACCGCTGGCACCAGCACCAGTCCGGGTCGTTGCCGCGACGGCCGAAGACTTCTACGACGTCGTTCCAACGGTCAACGGTGATCGGCACGACCATTGGCCGAGTCATAGGTACGAGTGTCGCCGACTTCTACGACCGTCGACCAGCGCCCCATCCGGTGGGTCAGGGCCAAGTTCGCCGGACGAGCCGATTCCATTGGCGGGGGTGCTACCGCCGTCGACGTCCGGCTCTTCTGCGACTGGATTGCGCTCCCGACGACTCCCCGTCAACCGTTTGTCACACTGGCGGAGCTCACATCGAAGTGGTCCCATGCCATTGGCGGGCGACAGGATGGCGTGGTGGGCGTCGTTCAGTGTGCGTCGGGGGCCACCTACGAGGAACGCAGTTTGGCCTCCTCGAGGATCGGCTCGAACAGCTCGACGGGGTTGCCTGACGGATCCTCGACGAGGATCTGCTTGCCGCCGACGCCGGTGACGATGTCGTTGCGGAATCGTGCCCCGCTGGTGCGTAGCGTCTCGACGGTCTGGACGAGATCGGAGACTTCGAGAGCGAAGCGGTTCCAACCGCCTGGCGCGGGGAGCGTGCCGTCCGCCATGGCCTGACCGCCTCCGCCAGGTCCGCCTGGCGAGCTGAGCGTCAACCGCAGGTCACCACGGGAAAGCATGGCGAACGTGGGTGCGGGGTGCATCACCTCCGCGAACCCGAGCAGGTCGCAATAGAACGAGATCGCCGTGTCGACGTCGTCGACGATGTACCGGACGCTCACCGTGGCCATCGAAGCCACCTCCTTCGCAAACGGAGATCTGCGCAAGTCAGCCGCACGCCGATTGTCGCGCTCCGAACGACACGTGTGGCCAATCGGCCGGACGAACGCCAGGGATCTACCGCGGATGGGGTCGTCACTGGCGCGATCGATTGGCCTCACCAGTCAGACGTGCGCGTGGTGATACCTGTGGATTCGTTCATGCGACGCGTCGAGGCACGCCAGAACGCGCATGCCGAACGGCCCCATCGCGAGCCGTCCTCGAGTACCGACGAAGCAGATCCGTTGAGGGTCGGCCGGCTGGGCACGATTCGGGGTTGCGACCACAACTCTACCTAGGTAGAGTTATGGTGGGTGCGTAACCGTCGACCGTCCCCGCAAACGACCAAGGTCCTGGTAGCCATGGCCGAGCGTCCCGACGTGTGGAGGTATGGCTATGACCTGGGCACGCAGGTGGGGTTGAAGTCGGGGTCGTTGTATCCGCTGCTGATGCGCCTCGCCGAGCAGGGCTTGCTCACTGCTGCGTGGGAGCAGAACCCACCTCCGGGCCGCCCGGCCCGGCACCTCTACCGGTTGACACCTCACGGGGTCGCGGTCGCCGATCAGCTTCGGCCGGCCGCGACCTCGGCACGATTTGTCGCGCACCGGGGAACGTGGGCGACGACGTGATTGTCGTCCTCGTTGGCCCGGTGCTGCTCGCTGGCTTGGTCTGGCTGGTCTATCGACTGGTCGGTCGGATCGTTTCGGTGTGGCACACGAACGGCCGCGATGGGCCGTGCACGGTGGTGATGCTCGCGAGCGGCAGGATCGACGACACCTCGTTCGGCTGGCCAGCGGCGATGCGTGCCGAACTTGCTTCGATCGAGGGTCGGCGAGCTCGCTGGAGGTTCGCCATGGGATGTGCCCGCGTTGCCTGGTTCTCCACCCGCCGTTCTGCCAGCGGGACCGTCATCATCGGTGGAGTGCTCGCTTGTACAGCGCTCCAGCTCTACGGTCGAACCCAGTTCCCGACCGACAGCACTCGCGGTGTCGGCTACACGGCCTTGTTCGCTGGCTTCATGCTGGTCGCCGCCTACATCGGGCTGGGTGGGGTGCGCAGCACGGACACCGACGACGCGCTCGCGCGGCGCCACGGAACTGTCGCTGGGGCGGCCATCGGTGTCCTGTTCGTTGTCGCCGTCGCCCCGCTCGGTGTTGGTGGATACGCCCTGCTCGCCGCCGTGCTCGTCGCGGTCGCTGTCGCGGCTCGGACATCCAGAACGTGCGGTGACTCGCGCACGGGTGTCCGCACCGGACTGTGGATCGCGTTGACCGGTGGCCTGGTGTTCTTCATCGGGCTGATGACCCTGACGTATGCGGCCGCCGGGTGGTTCACCCGCGACCCCGAAGCTGTGGCCGTGTTCAACAACTTCGGCCCCGTCACCCAGACGCGGCCACAACCTGCAGCAATGGCCCGGCTTCGCCATCTTCCTTGCCCGCCGCGAAGCCAGCGTCGCCATTTTGGTCGGCTTCATTGCCATCCCGCTCATCGCCGGCCTCTGCGGCGCTCTCGGCGGAGTTGTGGGCGGCCGGCGCCGGCAACCGACCACGAGCCAACGCGTTGTCGACAAGGCGTTCTGAACACCAGCGATGTAACTGATATCGACTCGCCGACTTGACGCCAGTCGACGCTTCGCTGTCGACCTATGGACGGTCGCCCTTTGTCAACACTCTCCCGCCGCACGCGTTCAAGATGGTCCACCTGGGCCGCCCGGCACGCCATTGAGCTGTCCTCCTCGGCCGGCCATAACACGCGCACCAACGACGCTCAGAGGCGGATTTCACGGAATGCCGTATGTCAGGTCGGCGCTCACACGACGCGCCAGGGAAGCGGCGTTCATGGCAAGGCCACGAACGTCAGGAGGACCGGCGTTCTGCGGGGCGCTACGAGGGCGTCGATGTCGCTCGGATTATCGGGTGGTGTGGCGACGCATCCGAAACGCTCAGCAGATCATCAAGAACAGCGGCGATGACTCCGGGAGCAGTGGACGGCGAAGACGCCGGCGAGCGACGGTACGCCCCCGTCGTTGCACGTAGGAAGACGAATCGGCGTGGTTGATGACGACGAGCTCCGTAACTGCGCGAACAACGAGGAACGCGCCGACCACGTTGGCCAGAGCAATCACCGCGGTCTTCACCAGCCCGGCGCTACGGGCGACCAGGTGCCCGGGACCCGGCGTTCGAGAACACCGGGCTTAGCTGAGAATCGAGCGCGATGGGCGGATGCGTCTGGTCGCGCGCCGGCGTCTGAGCCCCGATGCGGAGCGGGTGCGCGTCGTCCGGATGGCCGTAATCACCACGCCGAATACGTTGCGCATCACCGCGGAGCGGGGAGCTGCTGGCGCAGTGAAACGTCGCCGTTGGCGTGAGACCTCCGGCAGCGCGTCCGAT
>CAWCFL010000015.1:0-153845 GCA_963794805.1 uncultured Acidimicrobiales bacterium | reverse complement strand
CGCCTCGACCTCGAGAGCCCGCTCGGGCTCGCGGACGAAGCCGATTACGCGCACCTCGTCCGACCACCTCGAGAGCAGTGGCGACCCTGCCAGCCGGCGGCGGCGCGCCCGCGCGCTCGGTGAGGACGGGATCGAGAACCCGACCGACGGGCTCGGCGACATCAACGTCGACCCGGACGGAGCGGCCGGGATCGACATGGGCTACGGCGGCGAAGGCACCGACGTCAAGCCGTCGCGGTAGACAAGCGCCAGGGTCACAGGCGGGTCCGCTGCGCGGCACCCGCCCTACCCCTGCGGTTCGCAGGCCGGGTGCCGCGTCCGCGGACCCGGCTCTAGTCCTCGCTCTTGCGCGGCCGCTGTTCGCCGCCAGCACCCGCTTGCGCAGGCGGATGCTCTTCGGCGTCACCTCGACCAGCTCGTCGTCGTTGATGAACTCGATCGCCTGTTCGAGGCTCAGCTTGCGCGGCGGAATCAGCCGGATCGCTTCGTCGGCCGACGACGCGCGCATGTTGGTCTGCTTCTTTTCCTTGCATGACGTTGACGTCCATGTCGTTGGCGCGGGAGTTCTCGCCGATGATCATGCCCTCGTAGACCTCGGTCGCCGGCTCGATGAAGATCTCGCCGCGCTCCTGGAGGTTGGAGATGCGCGTACGCCGTCGCCAGCCCGGTGCGGTCGGCGACCAGCGCGCCGGTCGGCGCGCGACGGGAATCGCGCCGTGCCACGGCTCCCACCCGGCGAACAGGTGGTTCATGATGCCGGTGCCGCGGGTCTCGGTCAGGAACTGCGAGCGGAAGCCGATCAGGCCGCGCGCCGGGATGCGGAACTCGAGGCGGACGCGGCCGCTGCCGTTGTTGACCATCTTGCGTCATGCAGCCGCGGCGGATGCCGGCCTGCGCGATGACGACGCCCTGGAAGTCCTCGGGCACGTCGATGACCACGTCCTCGACCGGCTCCATGCACCCGCCGTCGATCTCCTTGGTGACGATCTCGGGGCGCGACACCTGCAGCTCGAAGCCTTCGCGGCGCATCATCTCGATCAGGATCGCCAGCTGCAGCTCGCCGCGGCCGAGCACCTTCATCTGCTCCGGCGAGTCGGTGGCTCGACGCGGATCGAGACGTTGCCGAGCAGCTCGCGCGTCGAGCCGCTCGCGCAGGTTGGCGCGAGGTCACGTACTGGCCGTCGCGGCCGGCCAGCGGCGAGGTGTTGACGCCGAAGATCATCGACACCGTCGGCTCGTCGATCGCCGATCGGCGGGATCGGCGATCGGGTTGCTCGAGGTCGGCGATGGTCTCGCCGATGGTGATGTCCTCGATGCCGGCGAGGCAGACGATGTCGCCGGCCGCGCGCCTCGCTCGATGTCGACGCGCTTCAGCCCTTCGAAGGCGAACAGCTTGGTGACCTTGCGTCTGCTGCATCGTGCCGTCGAGCTTGCAGACCGCGACCGGGTCGTCGACCTTCACGCGGCCGTTGAAGATGCGGCCGATGGCGATGCGGCCGAGGTAATCGCTCGAGTCGAGGTTGGCGACCAGCATCTGGAGCGGCGCGTCGCCGATCGCCGCGCGGCGGCGGAACGTGCTCGATGATCGCGTCGAACAGCGGCCGCAGATCCTCGCCCTGCGTCGGCGACGTCGTTGCTCGCCGTGCCCGCGCGCGCGTTGGCGTAGAGCACCGGGAAGTCGAGCTGCTCGTCGGTGGCGTCGAGGTCGATGAACAGGTCGTAGACCTCGTTCAGCACTTCCTGCGGCCGCGCGTCGGGGCGGTCGATCTTGTTGATGACGACGATCGGCGGCAGCCGGCGCTCGAGCGCCTTGCGCAGCACGAAGCGCGTCTGCGGCAGCGGCCCTTCCGAGGCGTCGACCAGCAGGATGCACGCCGTCCACCATCGACAGCGTGCGCTCGACCTCGCCGCCGAAGTCGGCGTGGCCGGGCGTGTCGACGATGTTGATCAGCAGGTCCTTGTAGTGGACGGCGGTGTTCTTGGCCAGGATCGTGATCCCGCGTTCGCGCTCCAGCTCGTTGGAGTCCATCGACCCGCTCGGCGACGCGCTCGTTGGCGCGGAAGGTGCCGCTCTGGTGGAGCAGGGCGTCGACCAGCGTGGTCTTGCCGTGGTCGACGTGGGCGATGATGGCGACGTTGCGCCGCAGCGGGTTGGCGATCGTAGCGGCTTTCGGTGTGCGGAGACATCCTCCAGTATACCCGCAGCGGCCCGATCAGCCGGGTCCGGCGGCGAGTTCCCGGGCGAAGCGGCGCCTCAGGCGACTCGTTCTTCGCCGGCGTGCATCAGCACCGGGCCGAGGGCCTCGGCGCAGCGCGGGTCGAACTGGCGGCCGCTGCAGCGCGCGATCTCGTCGATGGCCATCGCCGGCGACAGCGCCGGGCGCTGCGTGTGCGGCTGGGTCATCGAATCGTAAGCATCGGCGACGGCGAGGATGCGCGCCGCCTGCGGAATGTCCTCACCGGCCAGGCCGCGCGGGTAACCGGAGCCGTCGAACGCCTCGTGGTGATTGAGCACGATCTCGGCGATCTCGGCAAACCGCGGCTGCTTGCTGAGCAGGTCGTAGCCGATCTGCGGGTGGGTGCGCATCACCCGCCATTCCTCCTCGTCGAGCGGCGCCGGCTTCGACGGATCGACGCCGGCATGTGCAGCTTGCCGATGTCGTGCAACAGCGAGCCCTGCTCCAGCTGTTCGAGCCGTTGGTCGTCGAAGCCGAGCTCGTCGGCGAGCGCCACCGCCAGCCGGGCGACGCGCAGCGCATGGCCGCGGCCGTTGCGCTCGTGCAACTGCAGCATCGCGATCAACCCTTCGAGGGCGGCTTCGGTCGTATCCTGGGCCTCGGCGAGCGCCGCGGCCACCGCCGCGCGGCGGCTGCGCAGGCGATCTTGCAGCGCCGTGTGCAGGTCCTCGGCACTGGTGGACGCGCAGTGCCAGTCCCGGCCAAGCGTCAGCGCTTCGGCGAGCCGTTCGCGGTCGAAGGGCTTGAGCAGGTAATCGACGACTTCGCTGCGCAGGCTGGCGACGGCCGTCTCGACGTCACGCGCCGAGCTTGCCATGATGACGGCGGTACCGGGTATGCTCGCGGATTTGCGTCGCCAGCCAGACGCCGTTCTCGCCGGGCATGTGGATGTCGCACAGCGCGATGTCCGCCGGCAGACGGGCCATCTGCTCGAGCGCGTCCTCGGCGCTGGCCGCTTCACGCGCCTCGAAGCCGCACGACTCGACCCATGAGCCGACCATGGACCTCACCGTGCGCTCGTCGTCAACTACCAGCACCGAATGCATCGGTCAGCGCCTTCGTCGCACAGAGCCGGGGTGTCATGTCCCATGGCCTGAAATGCCCCCGCCATCTTATTCATCGTCGGTACCACGTTCTCGACGATCAATGCGGATATCTCCGCTATTTCGCGGTGGAGTTGCATGCGTGCGCAACATTTCACGATGTTTCTGTGCAGGACCGGCCAGCCGACGCGCGCGGATGAGGAGCACGGCGCCGGCAACGGTCAGGGTGGCGGCAACCAGATGCGCCAGCGAAAACGTCCCGAGGACCCGTACGTTGATGCGCAGGAATTCGATGGGAAACGCACCGCTCCGGCGAGCACGAGATAGCGGCCGACACGGCTTCGTCGGCGACCCGGTTTCGCCGCCAGCGCAGCAGCACAGCGCGACTACCGCCAGCGCCGCGGCTTCGTAGAGTTGGGTCGGATGCACGGGCACGAGGGTAGGTGGCAGGCCTTGCGGAAACGCGACCGCCCAAGGGAGCTTGATCGGCCGGCCGTAATCGTCGCCGACCAGAAAGCAGCCAATTCGGCCGATGGCGTGGCCGACCGCCAGCGCCGGCGTCGCCGCAGCCAGCACGCGAGATGGGAGCCGCTGACGGCGCATGACGAACAGGCCCGCGAGGACGCCCCCGGCAGGCCGCCGAACCAGCTCATGCCGCCGCGGCTCAATATGAGCGAGAAGAACGGCTCTTCGCCCAGGTGCTCGAACGTCCACAGCAGCTTCGCCCCGGCCAGGCCGCCGATCACGCCGGCCATCGCCGCATTGAGCGTGGTTTCGGGCAGCCGCTGCGCGCCAGTTCGCCCGAAAAACCACAGACCGACCAGTGCGCCCAGGCGACGAGGACGCCGAAGCTGGTGATCTCGAAATCGCCGATGCGCAGAAGCGTGGGGTACATGAAGGCGGTGTCCGGTGGTCATGTTACACGGCGTACGTCAGAATGCCGGTGAGGTCGCATGCGAAAGAACCTGCTTCTCCTGGCTACGGCGCTCTCCGCGCTGCTGGCAAGCGCCGCCTGCCAGCGGCCACAGCCGCAACCGCAGCAGACGTCGGCAGCCGCCGGCGCGCCCACGGCCGTGCCCTGGGACGTCACCATCGCTCCACTCGCCATCGCTGCGCCTGCCGGCAGCGTCGAGCCGCAGTTGACCGCATCGGAGCACGGCGTGGTCCTCAAGCTGGCTCGAACAGGCGGCCGGGACGGCGACGCTGAAGTTTGCGGAGCGCAGCGGCGGTGCCTGGTCGGCGCCGCAGCCGGTCGCGTCGGGCAAGGACTGGTTCGTCAGCTGGGCCGACGCGCCCGGTGTCATGCGGATGGCCGACGGCACGCTGGTGGCCAACTGGTATCGCAACACGCAGGTCGAGCTCGAGGCCTATGACCTCTGGCTGTCGTACTCGCGCGACGGCGGCAAGACGTGGGCGCGGCCCTTCACGCCGCACCACGACCGCACCAAGACGCAGCACGGCTTCGCCTCGCTGTTCGAGGTGCCGACCGGGCTCGGCCTGGTCTGGCTCGACGCGCGCGAATGGGAGCTGGCCAAAGATGCCGCCGACGGCGGCGCGGTGATGCTTCGCTACGCGGCCTTCGACCGCAACTGGAAGCAGACCGCCGACGCACCGCTCAACCTCCGCGTCTGCGACTGCTGCCAGACTGCCGTCGCCAGCACCACCGACGGCATCGTCACTGCCTTCCGCGACCGCAGCGACAAGGAAATCCGCGACATCGCCGTTTCCCGCTTCGAGAACGGCGCATGGAGCGAGCCGAAGACGGTGCACGACGACAACTGGGAGATCGACTCGTGCCCGGTCAACGGGCCGGCCATCAGCGGCAGCGGCCGCAGCCTTGCCGCCGCCTGGTTCACCGCCAAGGGAGACCAGGGGCAGGCGTACGCCGCGTTCTCGGCCGACGCGGGCCGTACCTGGGCGCGCCGATCCGTCTCGATGATGGCAAGTCGCTCGGCCACGTCGATATCGAGATGCTCGACAGCGAGCACGCGGTCGCCACCTGGGTGGAGTTTGCCGAGCAGCGGGCCCGGTTCCGCATGCGGCGGATCGATGCCGCGGGTGGAAAATCGGCGCCTGTCGAGATCGCTGGACGCGGCGACGGCCGGGTCAGCGGCTATCCGCGCATGGCGCGGCAGGGCAACGAACTGGTGTTCGCGTGGACTGAGAGCAGCGGCGCCGAAGAGGGTACCGGGACGCAGCAGGTCAAGGCGGCGGTGGCGAGGGTACAGAAGTAAGGCGGGCCCGCAGAACGGACCCGCCTCGAAAGCGGCGTAGCGCGGCGGCGTCGCTTAGTCGACGACTTCGCCGGGACGCGTGCCCCAGCCGAAGCCATCCTTCGGGCGGCGCAGGCTGACCATGCGGATGCGGTGATCCGCCGGGTTGCGGCCGGGAGCGCCCGAGATGACCACGTGGTCGCCCGGCTTCAGCGTCTCCCTGGTAACGCCCTGGCCACCAAGCTGACCGGCACCGCCCCACTCGACGGCGTAGCGGGTCGTCGTGCCGTCCTTTTCCTTCACCATGACGTGGACGAAGGAATGCGGGTTGCGGAACAGGAACTGGACCAGCTCCCCTTCGATCGTCACGCTCTGGTCTTCCAGATACGTCGCCGCGAAGGAGTGATGGGCCTGCGCCGCGTCCCGATCAGGGCTGCGGCCGCGACGAACAGAACTACCAGGTAACGCTTCATATCTTGGTTCCTCCTGACAGAACCTACTTCTGAAAGGGATCCTAGCTGACGATCCGCGAAAAAGGTCCTGAAGAGTACCTGAATTCTTCGTCAGGAACATCGACGAGACCGCGAAACCGGCGGTATCTTATCCGGAGACGGCGCGCAGCGATACTTCGATTATTCCGCCTTCGACCTTTCTTTACGCCGAGCGGCAGCGCCGCCATATCAGGACGGCAATCGATAGGCGAGCAGTTCACCAGGAAATCCCTGACCGCTGACGGCGACGACCACGTACTGCTTGCCATTCCTCATGTAGGTCATCGGTGAGCCGGTCTGCGGCGCCGGCATGTAGACCGCGCCGAGCTCCGTTGCCGGTCGCCTTGTCGTAGGCGCGCAGCATCGCGCCGCGGCGCCCGTCGGGCAGCGTGAAGAAGCCCGCCTCGCCGGCAATCAACAGCGTCTTGGTCACCAGCGTGCCGACGCGCCCCGGCCGCCCGGTGCGCGGGATGGTCAGCCCCTTCAGCGCCGGGTGGTTGCGGACCTTGTCCGGCGTCTCGCCGTGGGCGATCTGCCAGACGGATCTCGCCCTTGGCCAGGTCGATGGCGGTGATCCGGCCGTACGGCGGCTTGATGAGCGGCAGCCCCTGGACATTGGCGGTCGACCGGCGCCGCCGCGCGGATTGTCGGCGCTGCGGCGCCTGGCGCCGACGACGTAGGCCATGTCCGAGCGCTGAGCGCCCGCGGCTGAGCGCCACGGCGCTGACCACGGTGTTCGAGTAGATGTAGAAGATGTTGCGTCTCCGGGTCGAGCGAACCGCCTTGCCAGTTGGCGCCGCCGGTCACGTTGGGCAGCATCAGCGTGCCCACCGGTCCTTCCCACTTGCTGACGACCGGCGGCGTGAACAGCGGGCCGAGCTGAAGCGCGTCGCCAGCTTGACGGCTTCGGCGTGCAGCTCCGGGCGTGAAGTCGATCAGGTCGTCGACCGTCACGCCCTGCCGATCGAAGGCCGGCGGCTTGGTCGACGAACGGCTGCGTCGGGCTCGTCTTCTCGCCGGGCACGTCGCCTGCGGCACCGGCCGCTCGACGATCGGCCAGATCGGCTTGCCGGTCTCGCGGTCGAGCACGTAGAGCCACGACTGCTTCGTCGGCTGCGCCAGCGATCTTGACGAGCCGGCCGTCGACCGTCATGTCGGCCAGGATCGGCGCGCACGGCAGGTCCATGTCCCAGATGCCGTGGTGCACCAGCTGGTAGTGCCACTTGCGCTTGCCGGTCTTCAGGTCGACGGCGACGAGGCTCTCGCCGAACAGGCCGTTGCCCGGCCGATGCCCGCCATAGTAGTCGCCGGTGGGCAGTCTCGACCGGCAGATAGACCAGGCCGAGTTGTTCGTCGACGCTCATCTGCGCCCACACGCCGGTGTTGCCGGTGTATTCCGCCGAGCCGCTCTCCCAGGTCTCGTAGCCGGTCTCGCCGCGGACCGGGATGGTGTGGAAGATCCACAAGCGCTTGCCGGTCTTGACGTCGAAGGCGCGGACGTAGCCCTTCTCGTTGTTGCTGGCTCTTGGGCGCGCCGCCTTCGAGATGCGACGCGCCGACGATGACCATGTCGCCGGCGACCACCGGCGCCGACTGCAGGCCGACCTCTCCGGTGACGAGATCCATCTCCTGGTCGTCGCCGAGCTTCAGGTCGACGATGCCGTTCTCGCCGAAGGATGGAATCGGCGCGCCGGTCCTGGCGTCGAGCGCCACCAGGCGGTAGCCCGGCGTGACATAGACGATCCGCGCCGAGCGGCCGTCGGACCAGTAGGCCAGGCCGCGTCCGGACTGCTTGCGCGGCGCCTGTTCGGCACGCGCGCCCTTCGTCCTCGCGATGCAGCCAGAGCATCTCGCCGTTGACGGCATCGAGCGCGACGACGGCGCGGTGGCTGCCGGCGGTCGTGTAGACGACGCCGTCCACCATCAGCGGCGTCGCCTGGAAATTGGCGTCGGCGCCGACGACCGGTCGTCGGGAAGCGCCAGGCGATCTCCAGCTTGCCGAAGTTGTCCTTGTTGATCTGATCGAGCGGCGCGTAGCGGGTATTGGCCAGGTCGGCGCCATACGTGCGCCACTCACCTGCGCGCGACGCGGCGCCAGCCTGCGGCGCGCGCGAACCCCCTGAACCCCCTGAACCCTCTGAACCCTGGAACCCTGTGACCCTGCGAACCCGCACCAACCAGCGTCAGCCCCATCGCACCGGCCAGCGCCAGCGCTATCGCAACGACCCGCGTCGCCTCATCGCACCACCGATTCGTCATCGCTTCCCTCCGGGCCACGGCGCGCCCTGGTTCCGTGCCGTCACCGGGCGGATGCCACGATAACTGAACTTCTGCACCCGCTTGCCCTCGTAGGTCTCGGTCGTGTAGATGTTGCCCGCCGAATCGGTAGCGATGCTGTGCACGCCGTAGAACTGCCCCGGCTGCCGGCCGCCATCGCCGAAACTGGTCAGCTCCTCGAGCGTGTCGCGGCGCAGGATGCGGACCTTCGCGTTCTGCAGATCGGCGACGTAGAGATACGTCTGGCCCTCGTCGCGGGAGAACGCGATATCCGAGGCGCTGCCGCCATCGAGCGTCTTCGGCGCGACCGTGGCCTCGCGCACGAACGTGCCGTCCTTGCGAAACACCTGGATGCGATCGTTGGTGCGATCGCAGACGTAGACCAGGCCGTCGTTCGACAGGACGGCGCAGTGCACCGGGTTGCCGAAACTGCCGCAGCGGCGCCGCGTCCGCCTTGTAGGGCGGCGTATCCGCGTCGTCGGGCCGGCCGCCGTAAGCGCCCCAGTAACGCTTGATCTTGCCGGTGGTCGGCGTCGATCACCGCGACCCGGCGATTGAGGTAGCCGTCGGCGACGTAGCCTTCGTTGGTGGCCGCGTCGAAGGAGATCTTCGCCGGCCGGCCGAAGCTTTCCTGGTCGTTGCTGTTGCCCGTCCAGGTCGGCTCACCGCGGCCGTTGACCGGCCCGCGCCGGGCGCCGGCGCGGCCGTACTGCATCAGGAACCTGCCGGCGGCGGTGAACTTGAGCAGTTGCGAGTCGGCGTTGCCGTTGCCGCCGATCCAGACGTTCCCCTGCGGATCGACGGCGATGCCGTGGTTCGACTGCGGCCAGTCGTAGCCGGAGCCCGGCCCGCCCCAGCGCGCCCCGAGCGACCCGTCAGCCGCGAACTCGAGCACCGGCGGCGCCGTGACGCAGCACTCGCCGGTCGCCGGCAGCAGCTCGGCGCTGCGTTCGCGGTCGCCGAGCGCCGAGCCGCGATGCACGATCCAGACGTGGTCGCGGCCGTCGACGGCGACACCGACGACCGAACCGAGCACCCAGTGATTCGGTAGCGGCTTGGGCCAGAAGGGATCGACTTCGAAATAGGGTGCGGTGGCGGCGGTTCGCTGCGCCGCGCCGGCGGCCAACGCCGTCTCCCGCACCGCTAGCACGCACACCGTGACGGCCGCCGTGGCGGCGATGACGAGCGCGAGGCGCGCGGGTTTCAGGAACATGCGGGCGACGCGAGTCTGCCCTACTTGCCCTCGGCGAGCAACTGGCTGGCGGTCGCGAACCGCGGCTCGATGTCGACCGGGACGTCCTTGAGCCGATCGAGCACGGTCTGCACCTGCGGCCGGACGACCGCCATCTTGTCGAGCATCTGCCGGGCGGCCTGGTAGTCGCCGGTCGCCTGCATCGTCATGAAGTCGCGCGTCAGGTCGATGACGTTCTGCTTGATGCGCGCGGCGTCGATGGCGAAGGTGCCGTCCTGCGCCACCGTGACGCCGCCGTTGTCGAGGAAGTAGTTGAGCTGCAGGGCGACGCCGCGGCCGTGCGCCTCGCTGAGGCCGAAACGGATCGAGCGGAACATCGACGCCAGGTAGGTGACATACATCGTCTGCTCGTAGCTCTTTTCGAGCTTGCCGTGGTCGACGAGGGGGTGCGACCCTCCGCATCGACCGGGAGCAACCCGTAGCGTCGCTCCAGCACGTCCTGCAACCGCTTCCGGAGGGAGTCCTCCTGTGCGGGCTGGTCGAGCGCGATGCGCTCCTCGACGGTGCTCATGCGGGCGGGTCCTCCTGCTCGACGGTGGAACGACGGTTCGGCGCCTCGACGCCGTTCGATGCGACGAGGGCCGTGGCGTACCCGGCGACGACGTCGACGCCGTGTTGGTTGCAGGGCATCGAGCCCGGCGCCGACTGCGGTCATCGCCCGGTCCACTTCGGTGGACGCTTCTCGAGGAACGCGCGTGCACCTTCACGGGCGTCCTGCGACGCCATCAGCGCCGCCGCCATCGCCCGCCCGACGTCCCATGCGTTCGGACCTTGGTACAGCGGGACGTCGGTGCCGCGGTAGGCGAGCTGCTTGGTGGCGGCCACCGCGAGGGGGGCGTTGGCCGCGATCATCTCGCCGAGGCGGAACGCCTCCGCCAGCACGTCTGCGCCTGGCACCACGCGATTGACGAGACCGTGCTGCAGCGCGGCCGGTGCCCAGATCGGTTCGCCGGTGAGCAGCAGCTCCATGGCCACCTTGGTGGGCAGCTGGCGCGCCAGTCGCAGCACCCCACCTCCCGCCGCCATCAGGCCGCGTTTGACCTCGGACAGCGCGAAGCGCGCGTGATCGGCAGCCACGATCAAGTCGCAGTTCAAGGCCATCTCGAACCCACCGCCGTACGCCAGGCCGTTCACCGCGGCGATCGTCGGGGTCGTCAGCAGTTGCTCGATCAGCTCGATCGACACGCCCGGTACCGCCTGGCGATCGTCGGTCGCGGCTGGACGACCACCCTCCTCGGCGATCCCGGAGAGGTCCGCTCCGGCCGAGAACGCGCGGTCGCCGGCACCGGTGAGGAGGATCACGCGGATGCCTTGATCCGCGTCTGCCCAGCCGAACGCGGCACGCAGCTCGCGTCCGGTGTGGACGTCGATCGCGTTCAGCACGGCCGGCCGGTCGATCGTCACGAGCGCGATGCGCTCGCTCCGTTCGACGCGGACGTTGCTGTACTGCTCGACCAGCTCGAGCTCCACGGGCGTCAGGCGTTCGCGCCGTCGAGCTGAGCGATCTTCAGCGCCGCGAGCTTCGCCGCGTCCATGTCGTAGTGCTTGCGCGTGACGACGCGCTGGGCGTACAGGCCACCACCGGCCAGGAGGTGGGCGACGTGCTTCCAGCCACCGTAGGAGTCGGCCGTCCAGTCGCGGATCGCGTGGAACAGCTTCGTGCGGTAGTCGCCGTCCACGTCCGACATCGTCTTCATGTACTTCTTCACGAGGTAACCGGTCTCCGGGTTCTCCAGGTCGCCGATCGACGGCGCGGTGATGACCGATGCGCCGGCGATGTCGTGGAGGCTGCGGGCCATCAGGCTGAAGTTGGCTGCGCCGAAGTACTTGCCGGCGTTGACGTAGAGCTCGTCGGGGAACACCGCCCCGTTCGGGCCCTCCTTGCAGTGGGAGATCGCCGCCTCGAGCGACGAGCGGATCAGCGTCGCGTTCACGATCATCTCGGAGATCTTGTCCTTGATGTGGCCGATCCCGGCGATGCCGTTGGCTTCGGCGATCAGCTGGGCGAAGCCGACCAGCGTGTCGTACTCGTCGGCCATGTGGGCGATGCCGGCCATGCGCTCCCACAGGCCGAGCGAGTGGGCGAACGTGGCCGCCATGCTCACGTCGCCGTCGAGGAAGATGCGCTCCTTGGGGACGAACACGTCCTCGAAGATCACGAAGCTCTCTGGGTAGTGGTGGTAGCCGGAGACCGGGTAGTTGCGCAGATCGCGCCCTGCGGCGCGTAGGACACGTCGATGATCTTGATGCCGGGCGAGCTGACCGGCACGGCGCACGCGATCGCGTAGTCGTCCTCGCCGGCCTTCATCGCCTTCGTCGGGATCGTCAGCAGGTCGTGGCCCAGCGACGCTCCGGTGATGTGCAACTTCGCGCCGCGCAGCACGACGCCGTCGGGGCCGCGGTCGACGACGTGCACGAACACGTCGGGATCCTCCTGCTTGCCGGGCGGCAGACCACGATTGCCCTTGGCATCGGTGATGCACTGGGTGACGCGGATGTCCTCGCGCTGCGCCTTGCGGACGTACTCCTGCGCGTTCTCGACGTAGTCGCTGCGACCGGCCAACTTGCCCGCAGCAGTGGTGAGCGTCATCAACGACGTGTAGGTGACGTGGGCGAGCATGCCGACCGAGTGCTGCAGCGGCAGCGTGTCGCGCAGGTCCTGCGCCGACTTCGGCGTGCGCGAGAGCGGGCTGATCGACTCCGTGCCCGGCTGGTAGCAGTTGTCGTAGTCCTCGGCGGTGCGCCGCACGCAGTCGCCCAGGGTGTGGTGGGTGGCCATGTCGTCCACGCGCTCGCCGTCGAAGTAGATGGCACGGCCGTCGCGCAGCGAAGCCTTGTAGTCCTCACCGGTCATCATCAGAGATCAAGCCCCCAGTTGTCGGCCCCCCACGGGCCGGTCCGTTGCTGAGGCTACAACGGCGTTGTAGAGACAGTCAAGACCGGGCCAAACCGTGCCGCCGACACCGTTTGACAACAACTACAACAGCGTTGTACTTTCAGCAGTCACATGGGTCCGTTGGGGGACTCAGAGCTTGGGGGATGACATCATGAATGGGGACTTCTCGCGCCGTTCGCTCCTGGCTGCGGCCGGTGGCCTGCTGGCCACCGCCGCGCTGGCGGCGTGCTCGAGCGACGACTCGTCGGGCTCGGACTCCACCGCCGCCGCCACGACGGCCAACGCGAGCGGGGCGGCGGCCACGACCGCCGGGAGCGGGGCGGCCACGACCGCTGGCTCCAGCGCTGGCGCCGCGACGACCGCGGGATCGGCACCGACGACCGCGACGGGCAAGCTCGCCGACAAGCTGACGATCGGCGTCGCCTCGCTCGCCAGCCAGTCGGTCGACCCGTTCCAGTACCGCTCCTCGGGTGCGCTCTACCAGCTCTGGTACACGCAGGCAGACGTGCTCGCTCGTCGTGAGATCGACGGCAGCCTGGTGCCGAGCCTGGCCACCGAATGGACGAACTCCGACGATCAGCTGTCGTGGACGATCACGTTGCGCGAGGGCGTCAAGTTCCACGACGGCTCGGCACTCACCGCGCAGGACGTGAAGTCCGCCGTCGATCGGGTCCTCGACCCGACGAGCGTCGCGGTGCTCGCCGGCGGGTGGGGTCCGTACGCGTCCTACGTCACCGGCGCCGAGGTCATCGACGACCTCCACGTGAAGATCAGCACCAACAAGCCCTATCCGTTCCTCGTCGAGGAATCCCCGCCACCGCTGCCGACCGCCTACTACCAGCAGGTGGGCGACGCGGCCTACGCCAAGGCACCGATCTCGACCGGTCCGATGAAGTTCGTCTCGCAGGAGTTGAACAGCAGCGTGACGTTCGAACGCTTCGACGACTTCTGGGACGACACGCGCAAGCCGAACTACAAGACGCTCCAGCTCCAGCTGATCACCGAGGAGGCGACGCGCGTCGCCGGTCTGCAGACCGGCGCGCTCGACCTGGTCTACGGCCTCTCCCAGGCCGCGCTCACGCAGCTCAAGGGCAACAGCTCGGTCAAGATCTTCAAGGTGCCCAACGCCGGTGAGGCGTTGTTCAGCTTCCTCGACCTGTACTTCCCCGACAAGCAAGGGCCCGTGCACGACGTCAACGTGCGCAAAGCGCTGTACATGGCGATCGACCGCAAGTCGATCGCCACCACCCTCTATGGCGCGGATGCGATCGCCCCGACCAACGTCGGCCAGGCGGCGATGCTCGGCAACGACACCTCGCTGCAGCCGTACCCGTACGACCCCGACCAGGCGAAGAAGCTCCTCGCGGCGGCCGGTCAGTCGGACATGTCGATCGTCATCAACACGTTCGACGCGAGTGGCATCATCCCCGAGGTGACCAAGCTCGCCGAGGTGGTCGCCAGCTACTGGAAGCAGGTCGGGGTCAACGCCACGGTGACCGTCACCGAGTCCGGCGCCTACCTGGCTGCGTACCAGAAGCACCAGCTCGACGGAGTGTCGATCCTCGGTCAGGGCGGGACCAACTACGAGCCGTACAGCTACAACACGCTGTACTCCACCAAGGGTGTGTACTCGTCGCTGAGCGACCCGGTCGCCGACGACATCTTCGCCAGGTCGGGGACCACGGTCGACGTCCCCGCACGCACCAAGGTCGGCACCGAGCTGTCGGACTACTTCTACAACCAGGTCCCGGCGATCCCGGTGGTCCTCATCCCGAACTACTACGCCGCTGGACCGAAGGTCGCCGACTTCAAGACCAAGACGGGGCAGGCCACGGCCGGCCCGTACTGGTACCTGTCCGCCAAGGTGTGAGCGGCGTGGCCGTCGCACCTGCACGTCGCGCCGTGAGAGAAGGCCGATGACCGAGACCGAACGACCACGGGCACTGGACGGTCTGCGCGTCCTCGATTGCAGCACCGGCACCGCAGGTCCGCTGGCCGCGATGCTCCTCGCCGACTTCGGTGCCGACGTGGTCAAGGTCGAGGGTGCGGCCGGCGACCCCGGCCGCATCGACCCGGCGTGGCCGGTGTGGAACCGTGGCAAGCGCAGCATCCGCATCGACCGCGACAGCGTTGCCGACCTGGACCGGATGGGGTCGCTGCTGCGGGCGGCGGACGTGTACATCACCCACGAACCGTCATCCGCCCTGCGCGGCGGCCCGTTGGACCCGCCGCGAGCACTCGCGACGAACCCGCGGCTCGTGGTGCTCCACGTCCCGGCGTACACGACGACTCGCTCGTGGGCGGGTGCTGTGGACTCGCATGGCCTGCTGCACGCGGCGTCCGGCCTGGCGCTGAACCAGGCCTCGTTCAGCGCAGGTCCGGTCGACGCCGTCGCGCCCTACCTGTGTGCGATCCACGGGATGTGGGCGGCAACGGCCGCTGCAGCCGCGCTGTACGAGCGGCGCACGTCCGGCCTCGGTCAGGTGGTCACGGTGAGCGGGATGCACGCCGCGGCCGTCGCCGCGTGCTCGTGGTACACGTTCGACAGCAACGGCCGGCGACGCACGCGCCCGCAGGTCGGCGGCCCGGCGGGCAACATGCCGTACTACCGGATCTACCAGTGCGGTGATGGTCAATGGGTGTTCCTCGGTGCGCTGTCGGCGGACTTCACCCGCAAGGCGTTCGCCATCCTCGGCGTCTCCCACATCCTCGACGACCCCCGGCTCGGGGGACGCGGCCAGCTGGCGCTGCTCGACGAGGACATCGGTCCCTGGGCGATCGAGCAGATCGCCGCGGCATTCCGGTCGAGGCCGGCCGCGGCGTGGCTCGAGGAGCTCGGGCGTGCCAAGGTGGCCGCCAGCGCCGTCGCCGGACGCGACGACTGGCTCGATCACCCGCAGGTCGCCGCCATCGGGATGCGCGTCGAGCTCGACGACCCCGACCGCGGTCGGGTCGTGATGCCCGGTGTTCCGCTCGTGCTGTCGACGACACTCGGGGTCGTCGACCGGCCCGCGCCGGCCATGCACGCGCACGACGCGGACGTGGACGTCGACTGGCGCGAACCGGGCCCGTGGGCCGCCGCCGACCCGGCGCCGGTCGGCGGCTCAGCCGACCGTTCCGGCGGACCGCTGGCCGGGGTGCGCGTGCTCGATCTCGGCTCGGTGCTCGCCGGACCGTTCGCCGGCACGCTCCTGGCCGAGCTCGGCGCCGAGGTCGTCAAGGTGGAGCCGCTCGCCGGCGACACCTATCGAGGTGCCGGTTTCGCCCAGTACAACAAGGGCCAGCGCGGCCTCGCGATCAACCTGCGCGAGCCCGCCGGGCGTGACGCGTTCCTGGCGTTGGCGAGCGCGTCCGACGTCGTGGTCGACAACTATCGCGGCGGCGTGCTCGCCCGGCTGCGGATCGGTCACGAGGACCTGCGGCAGGTGAACCCACGGATCACGTCGACGTCGATCAGCGGGTTCGGCACGGTCGGCCCATTGGCCTCGATCGCCGGCTACGACCCGGTGCTCCAGGCGATGAGCGGGATGGCCCGGGCCCAGGGCGGCGAGGACGATCCGGTGCTCACCAGCGTGCCGAGCTGCGACGTCGCCGGCGCCTCCATGGCCGCGTTCGGGTCGATCGTGTCGCTCCTGGCACGTGAGCGACACGGCGGTCAGGAGGTGAGCACGTCGCTCACCGGGGTCGTCACGATCATCCAGGCAGCCGACCTGGTCCGCTTCGCTGGTCGCCCCATCCCCCAGGTGGGCGGCCGCGACTTCGCCGGCCCGAGCCCGGTCGATCGCTTCTATCCCGTCGCCGACGGCTGGGTGCGAATCCGCACCGGCGGGTCGGCGAACGACGTCGCTGCGGCGCTCGGCTGCGACATCAGCGGCGACTGCCCCGTCGACGAGCTGACCAAGGTGTTCGGCGGGCACACCCGCGCCGAGGCCGTCGAGCGGCTCACTGCTGCGGGCATCGCCGCCGTCCCGGTGCGCCACGTCCGCGAGACGGCCGTCGACCCGGCGTTCGCCGACGACGGCATCTTCCGTCGCTATCCGGTCGAGGCGCTCGGATCCTGGGTGACCACCGGCCGTCACGCGATCTTCAGCGGATCACCCCCGCCACCGACGTTCGCCGCGCCACGGCTGGGCGAGCACACGGTGGCGGTGCTCACCGATGCCGAGCTCGACCGGGAACGGATCGACGACCTGTTGCGTCGAGGCATCGCCGCGCAGGCGGACCCACCGGTGGGTCCGCCTGTCATGGAGTGATCGGGTCCACCACCCGCTCTGCCGCCTGCCCGAGGCTGCGACGGCGCGCCACGAGCTCGCCGTCGGCGCCGCGGTGTTCGTTGACGAGCTCCGGGAGGAGCAGCCGCCGACAACGGCGTTCGAGCAACGATCAACGTGGGGTCGCACGCGAGGAGCGGTCGATCGGCCGAGCGCGAGCCGGCTCGCGTGTCGCCGGCCGCTGGCTCAGACCGACGGCTCCGCGGCGCGCATCGCCAGCTCGACGCCGGCCGCCGCGAGGTCGTCCAGCCGGGTCGGCTGAGCCCCACGCTGGCCGAGAAGCTCGCGCATCAGGCGCACGTCCTTGGCCAACAGCTCAGCCCCTCGGAGCGCTCCCTGTTGATGGCTGGAGAACACGTCGGTGCATCCGCGCTGGGCGAAGCGTTCGAGGTGGAAGGAGCTCCCCGTCGACCGGGCGATCGCCGTCATCGCCGGAGCGACATCGATCGCCAGGTGAGCGAGCATCGCCGCGGCGGCAGCGGTGACGTCGGCCTGCGCAGCCAACAGGTAGTTGTTGACGAGCTTCACCGTCTGCCCGGACCCGAGTGGGCCGAGGTGGACAGCGTGACTGGCGTAGGTCCGAACGAGGGGGAGCACCGCGGCGACGTGGGCCGTATCGCCGCCGAGCATGACCGTGAGATCGCCCACGAACGCGCGGCTGCGACCACCGGAGACCGGCGCGTCGACGACCGAGGCCCCGCGAGCGGCGACCGCCGCGGCGAGGCGGAGGCACGTGTCCGGGTGGATCGTGCTGTGCACGAGGACGATCCCGCCGGGTGGGAGCGTTGCCCCGGCTGTGGCCACGACCTGCTCCACGTCCGCATCGTCGCCGACGCAGATGGCGAGCACGTCGACCTCGGCCGCGAGGTCGGCCAACGAGTCGGCGAGCACGGCGCCTGCCTGGCAGAGTGCAGCGGCCTGCTCCGGCCGGCGGGCGAACACGGTGACGCCGTAACCGCCGGCAAGCATCCGTGCGGCGATCGGCTCTCCTTGGTCACCCACGCCGACGAAGCCCACGCGCAGTTCGTGCTCACCCATGCACACAGGTTGGCTGACAGTTCGAGCGTCGGACGACGCGGGCTCTCGGCACGGACGACGCCCACGCGCGGGTGCCAGTCTCGGGCGGTGGGGTCGACGACGGTGCGGGCGATGACGGTGGACGATCGCGAGGCGGTCGATCGTCTGGCCGCCGAGACGTACGGCGAGGGCTTCGAGGAAGCCGAGGCGTTCGCTGCCAAGGTGACCGTCGGCGTGGCGCTCGTCGCGGTCGACGAGGACCGCGTCGTCGCCTACGGCGTGGCCCTCCCGTGGCGCGGCGCGCTGCCCACGCTGCAGTCGCGGCCGACCGGGCGCGTGACGGATCCCGAGTACCTGTACGTGCACGACATCTGCGTCGCCGTCACGCACCGGCGCGCGGGGCTCGGCCCGACGATCATGAGCACCCTCGAACGATCCGCCGCCGATCTGGGGCTGGCCACGATGTGCTGCGTCGCCGTGCACGGCGCCGAGGTCGTCTGGCACCGGCTCGGCTGGCGCCTCAGCGACCACACCGTCCCGGCCGACTTCCCCGCCGGCAGCGTGGCGATGACGAAGGTCGTCGCGCCCGGCTGACCGACTTGCCTGATCCTCGGCTCGGTGCCCGCCTCCCGCGTGCCGGACCGACGGGTGATCGCATCGTTCGACGATGTCGTCGCCGACGCCGCCGGGGTCGACCTCAGTCGTACATGAAATCGGGCGGCGGGCCGACGTAGTGGGCCGACGGTCGAAGGATCTTCGGTTCGGTCGCCTGCTCGAGGGCGTGGGCGCACAGCCCGACGATGCGTGCGGCCGCGAACGTCGCGGTGAACCACCCACGCGGGATGCCGCACCCCTCCAAGACGACGGGCGAGTACAGGTCGAGGTTCGCCGCCACCCGGCGCCCGGCCAACAGCCGCGTGCCCGCCTGCTCCGCGGCCGTCGCCATCACGTGGCGTTCAGGGTTGACGGCCGCGGCGACGTCGCGCAGCAGCACGAGGCGCGGGTCCACGGTGCGGTAGACGGAGTGCCCGAAGCCCTGCAGCGGTCGACGGGCGGCCATCTCCGCCTTCATCCATTCCTCCGCGTGCTGCGGGTCGCCGATGGCGTCGAACATGTCGAGGATCCGTTCGACGTCGGTGCCGTGGCGCGGGCCGGTCAACGATCCGAAGCCGGCGAGGACGCACGCGCCCAGATCTGCGCCGGATGATGCGACGACGCGCGTCGCGAACGCCGAGTTGCTGAAGCCGTGATCGATCGTCAACACGAAGAACGACTCCATCGCGGCGACGACCTCGGCCGGTGCCGGTTCGCCGCGGACCATCCGCAGGAAGTCGGCAACGTGGCCGAGCCCTGGATCGGGTTCGACGGGTGCCCGGTGCATGATCGACGCGACGAGCGTCGGCATCGCCGAGATCAGCCGGGCAGCGTCGCGGACGCGCTGCTCGGGCGAGATCTCGATCAGCGGCTGCAGACCCAGCGACGCGCCCAACGCGCTGATCGCACTGCGCAGGTCCAACCGATCGACCAACACGGCGACATCGGCGGGCAACGATCGATCGCCGACCAACGGCTCCCCTGCTCCATCGAGCACCAGGGATGCGACGGCCTCGAACGTCGAGCGCCTGGCCAACTCCACCGCCGATCGCCCCCGGTAGTGGTAGGCGCCCTCCTGGCCGAGCACGTCACCGATCTCCGTCGCCGTGACGGCGACACCGGCAAGGCCCGGCGGCACATCGATCAGGTCGCTCATCGTCGTCACCTCTCTCCTCGACGTCTGTCTACCGGAACCGCTGCCGATCGAGCCCGCCGGCGAACACGTGCGCACGCGGCGCGGCGTTCTTTCGCGTCACCGTCGGCGAACGTGCCCGACACGACGTCCGGCAGGAGCGATCGTCCGACGGATCACGTCGAAAGCTCGGGTGATCGCCGGCAGGTCGGCGAGGCCGTAGCCGACGATGAGACCGGGGCGGCGGGGGAGTGCGACCCAGGTGTGGTCGGTGGTGTCGAGGATGATCCGTGCCTCGGCGAGCCGGTTGCGGATCGCCGTGGCATCGGCATCGGCGTGGAGCTCGATCATGCTGTGGAGGCCGGCGTGCGACGGCCACGGCGCAGGCACCAGGCCGTCGCGATGCAGTGCCTCGATCCGCGCCCGCACCAGCTCGTGACGGGCCCGGTACGCCGCTCCGGTGCGACGGATGTGGCGGTCGAGCTCGCCGTTGAGGATGAGGGACGCCACCGCCGCCTGTGTCAGGTGGGGCGGTTGCACGTCGACCGCCGCACGCGCCCGCGTGAGCTCGTCGACGAGGAGGCGCGGGGCGATGAGGAAGCCGATCCGCAGCGACGGCGACAGCGTCTTGGAGAACGTGCCGAGGTAGATCACACGTCCGTCGGGGTCGAGGCGGTGCAACGGCTCGAGCGGGCGTTCGACGTAGCGGTACTCGGTGTCGTAGTCGTCCTCGAGGACGACGAGGTCGTCGGCGTAGGCGCGGTCGAGCAGCGACCGCCGACGTCTCGCCGACATGGTGACGCCGGTCGGCGACTGGTGCGACGGCGTGACGTACACGAGCCGTGACGCCCGATCGATCCGGTCGGCGACGATGCCCTCGGCGTCGACGGGCACCGCGTCGATGCGCGCGCCGCGCGCCTCGAACGCCCGGCGGGCCGGCTCGTAGCCGGGGTCCTCGATCGACACGGTGTCACCGGCGGCGACGAACACGCGCGCGCACAGGTCGAAGCCCTGCTGGGCGCCCGCGGTGATCAGGACCTGGTCGGCGGTGACGACCAGGCCCCGGACCCGCCTGATCCTGGCGGCGATGGCCGCACGGAGCTCGGGCAACCCGGCGGCATCGCCGTAGCCAGGGGGCCGCACGGCGGCAGCATCGAGCACGGCCCGGCGCCACGCCCCGAGCGGGAACAGCCGAGGATCCGGCCGGCCGGTTCGCAGATCGATCG
This sequence comes from uncultured Acidimicrobiales bacterium, assembly GCA_963794805.1. Classification (GTDB taxonomy): domain Bacteria; phylum Actinomycetota; class Acidimicrobiia; order Acidimicrobiales; family Ilumatobacteraceae; genus JAODBQ01. The sequence goes on along the minus strand of CAWCFL010000015.1, from coordinate 133,196 downwards.
TCTGCTCGGCGTCGCCGGCGACGTCGTCGGCGACCGCCGGCAGCGGTCGCCCGTTCGCCGGCGGCCGACGGACCGGCCGGCCGGCCTCCGGACGCGTCCACAGCTCGGCGACGTACGTGCCGTCGCCGACACGGGCGTCGAGGATCCCCTCGGCCACGAGTCGGTCGTAGACCATCGTCACCGTCGACCGGGCGACGCCGAGATCCGTGGCGAGCGCGCGACTCGTCGGCAGCCGGTCGCCGCAGACCAGCCGACCGTCGGCGACCGCACTGCGGATCTGGTCGAGGAGCGCGGCAGAGGTGCGCCGCGGATGGGCTGGGTCGACGAACAGGTCCATCCACATTGGTCCGACAACGTAGGTCCTGATTGGACCTTCCGTCGATCCATTCGACTTCGTACCTTGGGGGCATGAGCGACTCCGCCACCGCCCGACGCACCTGCTTCGTCTGTGCCACCTGCGGCACCCAGTACGCCGAGACGGACGGCCCGCCGGCGGCCTGCGTCATCTGTTCCGACGACCGTCAGCACGTCGGGTGGGCCGGTCAGGAGTGGACGACCCACGCGCAGCTGGTCGAGACGCACCACAACCGCATCGAGGTGGACGGTGACCTGCTGGGCATCGGCATCGCCGAGCGCTTCGGGATCCCGCAACGGGCACTGCTGCTGACGACCGACATCGGCAACGTCCTGTGGGACTGCATCAGCATCGTCACACCGGAGGCCGTCGCCGCGATCACCCGTCGCGGGGGGATCGACCGGATCGCCATCTCCCACCCGCACTTCTACGCCTCGATGATCGAGTGGAGCGACGCCTTCGGCGGCGTGCCGATCCATCTGCACGAGGCCGACGCCGGCTGGATCCAGCGGACGTCGCCGCACGTCTCCACGTGGAGCGGCGACCGGCTGGACCTGTCCCCGACGGTGCGCCTGGTGCACCTGCCGGGACACTTCCCCGGCAGCAGCGCCCTGCACTGGACCGCCGGTCCGCGCGGCCGGCGGATGCTGCTCAGCGGCGACTCGTTGCACGTCGCCGGCGACCGCCGCCGCGTCACCGTGATGCACAGCGTGCCCAACTTCATCCCGGTCGACGCCGACGTGATCCGCGACCTGCGCGCCCGGCTCGGCGACCTCGACTTCGACGACGTCTACGGCTTCACCTGGGGCCTGAACATCATCGGCGGGGGACGAGCCGCCGTCGACGAGTCGCTGGAGCGGTACCTCGCCGCCATCGGCGCCCACGCGCACGCGCACGCGTGACGCGACCTACCCTGCGGCGATGTTGTCGCCTGGCGACGCCGGCGGGATCGCCGAACGCTTCGGGCTCGGGCGTCAGGCGCGGCTCTCGGGCCCGGTGGCGCGCGGCGAGCTCGGGCAGGTGTGGCGCATCCAGACCGACAGCGGCACGTGGGCCGTCAAGGAGCCGTTCGAGGCGCCGTCGGACGACGAGGTGGCGCACGACGCCGCTTACCAGGACGTGGTCCGGGCGACCGGGGTGCCGATGCCGGCCATCGTGCGGGCCCTCGACGGCGACGTCCTCGCCGAGGTCGGATCGGCCGTCGTGCGCGTCTACGAGTGGGTCGACCTGCTGCCCGTGGACCGTGGACTCGACCCGGCCGCGGTGGGCCGGCTCGTCGCCGCGATCCATCGGGTCCGCCACGAGGGGCGCAGCCCGGTGGACCCGTGGTACACCGACCCGCTCGGAGCGGACCGGTGGGACGACCTCGTCGCCGAGCTGACCGAGGCCGGCGCACCGTTCGCCGCGACGCTCGCCGCCAGGCGCGACGAGCTCGTCGCGCTCGAGGCGCTGTTCGAGCCGCCCGCGGACCTGCAGACGTGCCACCGGGACCTGTTCGCCGACAACCTGCTGCGCACCGCCGCGGGCGGTCTGTGCGTCATCGACTGGGAGAACAGTGGGCTCGCCGACCCGGCCCACGAGCTGGCCGTCGTCCTCGTCGAGTTCGCCGGTGTCGACCGCGATCGGGCGCGTCGGCTGCATGACGCCTACGTCGACGCCGGTGGGCCCGGCCGCCTCGAGCGCGTCGGTCAGTTCACCATGGCCGTCGCCCAGCTCGGCCACATCGGAGATCTGGCCTGCCGAGGATGGCTCGATCCGACGCAGGACCGCGGACGCAACGCAGGTCGGGTCGAGGAGTTCCTCGACGAGCCGATCACCCGTGCGCTGGTCGATGGCCTGCTCGCGGCGATCACCCGTTGACCGTGGCGACGGTCAGGCGTATCCGGACGGGCCGCTGCCGACTCTTGGACACGACATCGACGGCAGTCAGGAACGCCATGGAGCAGGTCATCGAACTCATTCGTCCGGCCGGCATGCCGCCGGGGCGCGACATCCTCCTCCCCGGTCGCGGGCGGAGCTTCGTCCGCCACCTGCGACGTCTCGGTCGACGCCCGACCGTCGTCCTGCTGCACGGTCTGGCCGCGACGGCCGATCTCAACTGGGGCAACGCGTACGGCGCGCTCGGTGAGGAGTTCGACATCGTCAGCCTCGACCACCGTGGTCATGGGCGGGGGATCCGCAGCACGGAGCGGTTCACTTTGGAGGCATGCGCCGACGACGTCGCCGCCGTGCTCACCGAGCTCGATGTCGGTCCAGCGATCATCGCCGGCTATTCGATGGGCGGACCGATCGCGCAGCTCGTGTGGCGCCGCCACCCGGCGTTCGTGTCCGGTCTCGTGCTCTGCGCGACGAGCGACGTGTTCAGCGACTCGGCGCGCGATCGGGCCGTGTTCGCTGCGGCGAGCGGTGCCGCGGCGATGACCCGGTCGCGACCGTCCAAGCGGGTCGCGCAGCTCCTCGGTGACACGCTGGCCCGGCGACGCCGGCTCGCGGCATCGCTCGGCGGCGAGGTGCTCGTGCACGACTGGGCGCAGGTCCTCGAAGCGAGCCGCGCGATCGGCCGGTTCGACGGCCGCTCGTGGTTGCCCGGTGTCGACGTGCCCGTGGCGACGGTGACCACCCTGCACGACGGCATCGTGCCCACCGCCCGTCAGCGTGACATGGCCGCGACGCTGCCCCTCGTCGCCGAGGTCGCGGTCGACGGCGGACACTGCGCCTGCCTCGACGCACGGTCCGCGTTCACCGAGGCGTTCGTCGACATGTGCCGGGCCGTGGCGACGGCATCGCGTCCGGGTGAGTTGCAGCTCGCCGGCTGACGTCGCCGACCCCGTGGTCAGGCGTTCACAACTCCGTCGCCGCAGCAGCGACGACGGCGGCGACGATCGGATCCCAGTCCGCACCGGCCTGGCGCGTGACGGTGACGAAGTCGTTCACGCCGAACAGCGAGGCGACGCCTCCAGCGGCGAACACGGCCGCGGCGAACGGATGACCGGCCGCGTCGTCCGCGCTGGCGAACTTGAGCGTTGCGGGGAGCTTGACGTCCAGCAGGAACTTCAGTGCATCGGGGTTCGGTGTCGTCGATGGTGATGCCTGGGCCACACGACGATCGTACGGCTCGCCGACCCATCGGGGTCACGGAGTCGTGACGGGGGAGGGCTCGAGCCCGCCCGCCGGGCTGCTACACCGGTGCGGTGACCGATCCGTACTTCCAGTCTGGCGGCTCCGGGGTGTTGCCGCTTCCCCACGCGCATGCCCCGTGGGGCGACGACATGCTGCATGGCCGGTTGCTCGGCGGGCTGGCGGCGCGGGCGCTCGAAGCCGAGCACGGCGCCCCGGGTTGGCGGGCGGCGAGGCTCACCGTCGACCTGTTCCGACCGGCCGCGATGGCGCTCGTCGAGATCGACGTGCGCCCGATCCGGGTCGGCCGGCGTCTGAAGGTCGTCGACGCGTCGATGCGCTGCGACGGTCACGAGGTGGGGCGAGCGACGGCCGTGTTCCTGGCCGAGAGCGTCGAACCGCCAGGACGGATCTGGCGGCCTCAGCAGGAGCCGTGGCCCGAGCCGGATTCGATCGAGATGTCCCAGCCCGGCTCGACCGACCATGACGGCTGGTGGTTCCGGATCGTGCGCGGCGGCTTCGGGACGGGTGAGCAGACCCGGGTCTGGACCCGGGAGACGACCCGCCTCGTCGACGACGAGCCCGTGTCGCCGCTCGTGCGCACGGCGCTGTCGGGCGACATCGCCTGCCCGATCGCCAACAGCAGTGACCAAGGCCTGCACTACATCAACGCCGACTACACCATGCTGATCGGCCGTTACCCCGTCGGCGAATGGGTGGGCATCGACGTCGCGCAGCAGATCGACGCGGACGGCATCTCGATGGGCTCGGCCACGCTCGTGGACCAGACCGGACCCTTTGCCACCAGCGGCGGAGTGTCACTGGCGCGACCCCCGATGGTGGCGATGCCGTAGGGGCCCGGTGCGGGCGTTCGGTCAGCGCTGCTGCTGTTCTGGATGCTCACGATCCACCTCACCGTCGTCGGTCGCGGCGACCGCGGCGCGTTCGTTGCCTTGGCGTCGAACTGGCACCTGTGGGTGTTGGCCGTGGTGACGCTGAGCGTCGTGCGGCCATGGCTGCGGCCGCGGCGGGTCCCGATCACGGTGCACCGTCCGTCGTCCCACGTCGCGATCGTCCACCTCGACGACGGGGTCCGCCCGGCGTACTCGTCGGCGGTCGGCATCAGTCGCCGGCCACTCGACGAATGGCACGCCTTCGCCACGGTGACCACACCTGGGCGCTCCGGCGATCGGCTGGTCATCTCCCGCGCCGGCTTTCCACCGGGATCAGGACATCGGTCGACGACTTGCGCGACCACGCCTGAGCGCGGCGCGGTTCGGCGAAGTCGTCAGAAGACGTAGCCGACGACGTCGACGACCACGTGCGTGCTGTTGACCACCGCGGTCACCTTGATCTTGCCGGTGGCGTCGACGGCGACCGTCGAGTCCGATCCGACGATCGCCCCGTCCGCGTACCAGTTCACGCTCGATGTCGACGGCGGCGTCGCCAACGCGTTGGAATAGACCTTCAGGAATCCGGCGCCCTCAGCGTCGGTGATCGTGACCCGCAGCAGCGCACCGGTGGCGCCGGGTGGCACCGCGACGTGCGTCTGGCCGGCACTGTCGACGCCACTGGCGACGCTGACGACCCGCGTGGTGCCCGCTGCCAGCTTCCCGTCGGCGACACGCGAGTCGTAGGCCCGCAGTGGCTCGTTGAGCAGCTGCGTCGTGCCCGACGTGCTGACGACCGGCCCGAGCTGCCCGCGGATCGCGCCGTTGGGGAAGTCGGTCGTGTGCACGTTGACGTAGAAGTTGGCCGGGTTGGCAACGATCTCCGCGGCGAGGTCGAGCGCGGCGGTGACGCACTGCGAGGACGTCGGGTTCGGCAGCGCCGGCAGCGGCACGACGACCGGGCCGGCGACGCCGAGAGCGCCGCGGTGGATGTGTGCCATCACCGCCGGCTGGATCTTGTCGACGCGCAGGTCGACGCAGACCTGTCCGGTCACAGCGTTGACCGTGACGGACGCAGCACCTTCGCCGTCGCTGTCGCCAGGACCGGGCCGCTCGGCGGCGCCGGTGAGCGACGTGACGTAGGGCGCGCCGACCGCCGGGTCCGCGGCCGTCCGCGCCCCGCCACTGGCCAACGCCGGCACCATCACGGCTGCGGCACAGGCGGCCACGAGGCCGGCTCCAGCCGCGCTGAACTTCGTTGCCTTGTTCATGTGAGTCCCCCGTTCAAAGACGCCACCGATCCGGTTCGCGTCGTGTTCGCACAGCTACCCCAATCACCCACCGCAACGCGGTGGCGCAGTCTCGCACACCGGCGAACGGCGCTCGTCGGGCGCGTGGTCATGCGTGTGGTGGCGGTGTGCCAGCCGACGGCGCAGGGAATCCGGCCGGACGACGGCGGGTTGTCGGTCGCATGACAACGATTGGATTGATCGGCAGTGGTCACATCGGCAGCACGGTGGCGCGCCTCGCGGTCGCCGGGGGCGACGACGTGGTGCTCAGCAACAGTCGTGGACCCGAGACGCTGCGCGAGCTCGTCGACGAGCTCGGCCCGCGAGCCCGTGCGGCGACCGCCGTCGAGGCTGCTCGCGCTGGTGACATCGTCGTCGTGACGATTCCGTTGAAGAGCTACCGCCAGGTGCCGGTCGAGCCGCTGCGCGGCAAGGTCGTGATCGACACCAACAACTACTACCCCGAGCGCGACGGGCACATCGCCGAGCTCGATGACGAGTCGACGACGACCAGCGAGCTGCTCCAGGCCCACTTGCCCGAGTCGCGCGTGGTCAAGGCGTTCAACAACATCTACTTCGAGTTCCTCCTGAGCCAGGCCCGACCGTCGGGGAGTCCGGCGCGCAGTGTGCTGGCCATCGCCGGCGACGACCCTGCGGCCAAGGGGGTGGTGGCCGGATTCCTCGACCGGATCGGGTACGACGCGTACGACGTCGGTCCATTGGCCGAGGGCTGGCGTTACCAACGCGACACCGCGGCGTACGCTGCCCTGTACGCCGCCGACGCCAGCGACTGGTCGAAGGGCCCCCGGCGAGTGACGGCCGACATCCTCCAGGGTCGACTCGCCGCAGCCAAGCGCTACCGCGACATGCCCTGACGACCACGGGAGGAGCTCACGATGCCGGATCTGCTCGACGCACACGGCAACCCGATGACGGCCGGCGCGGGCACCGTCGCCACGTACGACCGAGCGGTCGATCGGCTCGTGCGCTTCGACCCGGAGGCCCTCGACCTCGCCGGGGAGCTCGCCGGCGCGGCCGACCCGGTTCCGATGGCCCACGTGCTCGCCGCCTACCTCAACCTGATGAGCACCGATGTCGCCGACGTGGGCGCAGCGGCCCGGGCGCGGGCTGCGCTCGCCGCGGCGGCGACCAACGACCGGGAACGGGCCCACGCCGCGGCGATCGCCGCGTGGGCGGCGGGGGACTGGGGCGGTGCCGCCCGCCGCCTCGACGAACTGCTCCTGCAGTGGCCGACCGACGTGCTCGCGCTGATGCTCGGTCACCAGCTCGATTTCTTCACCGGCGACGCCGCCTCGTTGCGCGACCGTCCGTTGCGCACCCTCCGCGAGCTCGACCCGCAGCACCCGCACGCGCCGTTCGTGCGCGGCATGACCGCGTTCGGCCTGGAGGAGACCGGCGACTACGGCGCAGCGCTGGACGCCGGTCGGGCGGCCGTCGCGGCGAACCCCGACGACGTGTGGGCGATCCACGCGGTCGTGCACACCTACGAGATGCAAGGGCGGGTCGACGAAGGCATCGCCTTCCTCCGCTCGGACGAGACGAGCTGGGAAGCCGGGAACCTGTTCACGGTGCACAACTGGTGGCACCTCGCCCTCTACGAGATGGAGGCCGGCCGCCCCGAGCGGGCGCTGGCGATCTACGACGCCGAGGTCCACCACGCCGCCTCACTCGGCGTGCCGATCGAGATGCTCGACGCCAGCGCCCTGCTGTGGCGGCTGCGCCTCGACGACGCCGACACCGGTGGTCGCTTCGGGCCGCTGGCCGATGCGTGGGCGCCCAAGGGCAGCGGCGCGCCGTGGTACGTGTTCAACGACCTCCACGCCGTGATGGCTGCGGCCGGGGCCGACCGACTCGACGACGCCGGAGCGATCGTGGATCGGCTCGGCGCATGGCTCCCCGGGGCCACCGGTTCGAACGCGGCGATGACCGCCGAGATCGGGCTGCCGGCATGTCGCGCCGTCATCGCGTTCGTCGAGGACCGCCACGAGGACGTCGTCGCCGAGCTGCTCCCGATCCGCCGTGTGCTGCACCGCTTCGGCGGCTCCCACGCCCAGCGCGACGCGCTGCAGCGCACCCTGCTGGAGTCGGCGCTGCGCGGCGGCCACCACCGCCTGGCCCGCGCCCTGACGGCCGAGCGGATCGGCGTGCGCGAGGCGAGCGTGTACGGCTGGACGCAGCGGGCGAGAGCGTTGCGTGGCCTCGGCGACGAGCACGGCGCCGCCCAGGCCGACGCAACGGCGGCGTCTCACCGCCGCCGGTTCAGCATCGCCTGATCTCGGCGAGGGCTGGTGCGGTGTCGTTCGCTCAGGTGTCGGGCTCGAGGACGAACAGCGGGATGACGCGCTCGGTCTTGGCCTGGTACTCGGCGTAGTTCGGGAAGGCGGCGACGGCCCGTTCCCACCATTCGGCCTTCTCGTCACCGGACACCTCGCGGGCCGTCATGTCCTGCTTGGCCGGCCCGTCCTGCACCTCGACGTGCGGGTTGGCGACGAGGTTGTAGTACCAGACGGGGTGCTTGGGCGCTCCACCGAGCGACGCCACCGCGGCGTAGCGGCCGTCGTGTTCGACGCGCATCAGCGGCGTCTTGCGCAGCTTGCCGGTCTTGTTGCCGAGCGACGTCACGACGATGACGCGCATGCCGTTCATCTCGGTGCCCTCGGTCCCGCCGGAGGACTCGATCAGATCGGCTTGCTTGCGGGCCCATTCGAGGGTGCCCGGCTCGTACTCACCGTGCAGCGGCATCCGATCACGGTAGACGACGGCCAGGCGCCGACGTCGGTTCGGTCACGCGTGATGCTCGGTCGTGCTCCAACCTGTTCCTGCGCTGACCCCGAGCGCGCCGACCGTGTCGTCGGTGGTGCCCGCCTCGATCGCCCGGTCCTCGTCGGTCGGGAAGTGGCTGAAGCGCCCGTACGGCTCGACGGTCGGGACCTCCTCGGGCATCGGCAGGCGGACCTTGCGCGCCAGGGCCGCCTCGATCGCCGGTGCCAACCGCTGCGCCTTGGACGCCTCACGCTCGTCCTCGTGCTCGACGAACTCGGGCATCACCTCGGTGGCGAAGAGCTCCAGCGACCGGCAGTTGGCATCGTGATCGAGGCGGCCGGCCTGGTGCATGAGCATCACCTGGTCCACGCCGGCGGCCTGCAGGGCGCGCAGGTGCTCGCGGATCTCGTCGGGCGTGCCGACCGCGCTGGTCGGGCTGTCACCCATCGTCGGGAACGAGTCCTTCACCGCCATGAACTCGTCCCAGGCTCCACCGGCCCCCGGTCGCACCTGGCCCTGCAGGTAGTACTTGCCGATCGTGTAGCCGAAGAACTTGAGGTGCTCGCCGTTGCGCCGGGCGACGTCGCCGTCCGGGTGGCAGTGCAACGTCGCCAGCACGGCGATGTTCGGGTTCACCGCGTGGCCGATCGGGACGCACTCGTCGATCAGCGTGCGGTAGTACTGGTCGACCATCACGGCGGCCTGCTTGCCGCCGACGACGTTGAACCCGAGGCAGCCCATCCCGTGGCGGGCGGCGACGTCGGGTTTGCCGGCCACCCACAGCGGCGGGTGCGGCCGCTGTGCCGGCTTGGGGACGACGTTGCGGCACGGCATCGAGAAGAACTCGCCGTCGAACCCCGGGTACGGCGTCATCGTCATCATGTTGCAGATCTGCTCGACGGCTTCGAGGTACGCGGCGCGCTTCGGTGTCGACGTCGACGCCGAATCCCTCGAGCTCCATGCGCGACGAGCTCTCCCCGGTGCCGAACTCGACCCGGCCGCCGGACACCTGGTCGAGCGTGGCGATGCGCTCGGCGACGCGCGCCGGATGGGAGAAGCCGGGCGGCGTGCAGACGATGCCGTGGCCGATGCGGATGTTCGTCGTGCGTGCCGCCGCGGCGGCCAGCCACACCTCGGGGGCCGATGACAGGGCGTGATCGTCGAGGAAGTGGTGCTCGACCGCCCACATGTGGTGGATGCCCAGGCGATCGGCGAGCTCGACGTGTTCGAGCGCCTCACGGAACATGCGCGTCTCGTCACCCTCGCGGTGCGGCGTCGGCAGCTGCACCTCGTAGAACACCCCGAACCTCATCTCCGGGACGCTAGGCACCGTGCAGCCGCGCCCGCTCAGTGGGCGCGGTGGCCGGCGACCGCGTGGATCAGGCGAGCATGCCGTCGTCGAGGGAGGCGGCCAGGCGGGCGTCGTCGTCGAGCTCGGGATCGGTGTGGGCGCGGCGCTCGGCTCGGGCCGGGAGGTAGCGGTAGGCGACCACGGCGGCGCAGACCATCACCGCCGTGCCGACCCACGCGGCCACCTGCATGCCGCGGAAGAACGCTTCGCTCGACGCGTCGTGGATCGCCTCGGCGAGCGGGGTCGGGATGCTGAACCGGGTGATCGCCTCGAGTGCGGCGCCGATCGAGTCGTGCACCATCGGCTGGGCCGCGGCCGGCACGCCCGCCGGGATGTCGATCACGCGGTGGTAGGTGGCGGCGAAGACGCTGCCGATGATCGCCACGCCGAGTGCTCCGCCGGTCTGGCGGGTGGTGTCGTTGACCGCCGAGCCGACACCCGCCTTGGCCTTCGGCAACGAGCCCATGATCGACTCGGTCGCCGGCGCGATGACGAAGCCCATGCCGACACCGAACATCAGCCGCACCAGGGCCCCGCCGGCGACGGACGACATGATCGGCTCGACCGAGTACGACGCCAGCCCGATCGCCACGATCGACAGACCGGTGACGACGACGAGCTTGGTGCCGATGCGCTCGACCAACTTCGGGGCCTGCGGTGCCGTCGCCATGATCCCGATGGCCACCGGTGCCGTCATCATGCCGGCCTTCAGCGGTGAGTAGCGCAGCACGAACTGGAAGTACTGGGTGAGCAAGAACGTCGAGCCGTACAGCGCGAAGAAGGTCATCGTGATCGTCGCCGAGGCGGCGGAGAACCTCGGGTTCTGGAAGAAGTGCAGGTCGAGCATGGGGTGCTCGTAGTGCGTCTCCCACCAGCCGAAGGCGATGAGGAACACCAGCCCGACGACGAACGAGATGATGACCGTGGCGTCCACGGCGCCGCGGTCGGGGACCTCGATGATGGCGTAGAGCAGGCCCATCAGCGCCAGGATCGAGAACACGGCGCCCCACGGGTCGAGGGCGTGGTCAGGGTCGGGCGCGGTGGTGGGCACGAAGAAGCGGCCGGCGATGATGGCGACCAAGCAGATCGGGACGTTGACGAGGAACACCGATCCCCACCAGAAGTGCTCGACGAGCAGGCCACCGGCAAGCGGGCCGATGGCCACGCCGAGACCGGAGACACCCGCCCAGATGCCGATCGCCCGACCGCGCTCGCGGTCGTCGTGGAACGTGTTCGTCAGGATCGACAACGTGCTCGGATAGATGCACGCACCGCCGATCCCCATGAGGGCGCGGGCGGCGATGAGCATGTCGGCCGAGGTGCTGAACGCGGCGAGGGTGGAGAACGCTCCGAAGAGCGCGAGACCGATCGTCAGGATCCCCTTGCGGCCGAGCTTGTCGCCGAGCGACCCGGCGGTGAGGAGCAGACAGGCGAACACGATCGTGTAGCCGTCGATGAGCAGCTGCAGCTCCGAGCCGCGTGCGCCGAGGCTCTCGACGATCGACGGCAACGCGACGTTGAGGATCGTGTTGTCGATGCTGATGACGGTCAGCGACAGGCACAGCACCGCCAGCGTCCACCACCGCCGTTGGTGGGCCAGCTCGGTGTCGGCCCTCACGTCTCGCCCATCCCGCGGTCGACGGCACGCCGCGCCCGCGGCGGCCGTGGTGGCGGAGGGCGATGCTCGATGCCGTCGACGAGGTGCTGCCACACGTCGGCGAACACGGCCGTGAGGGTGCGCCTGCCGTCGGACTCGAGCCACTCGTCGATCGCCACCCGGAGACCTGCGGTCGCCGCGGCCACCGTGATGCGCAGGCCGAAGCGCGTCGCCGGATCGTCGCCGAAGCGTGCCGAGAGACCCGCCACCGCGGCCGCCTCCCAGGAGTGCCGGCGCTGCACGGCCCGGCTCTGCAGCGACGGGGACGCGGCGATGATCTGCTGGCGCAGGAGCAGCTGGGCACGCTGCGGCTCGTACGTCGTGGCGATCGCGCTCGAGCGCGTCACGCAGCATCGCCCCCGGCGTGGCTGTCCCTGGGTGCTCGCGCAGCGCCGCCACCACCAGCTCGTCGCGCCGTCGCCCGCTGAGCGCGCCGTCGCCGAACAGTGCGTCCTCCTTCGAGGCGAAGTACCGGAAGAACGTTCGTGGGGAGATCTCGACGGCATCGGCGATCATCTCGATCGTGGTCGCCTCGAAGCCGTGGTCGGCGAACAACGAGAGCGCGGCGAGGCGCAGTTCCTCGTGCGTCCGTTCGCGCTTGCGCGCCCGCAGACCGGTCGCGGTCATCGCGGCCACTCTGACAACGACGCTTCTGAGTCACAAGATGACAATTGGCACATCATGACAGATCGCGGCGACCAGCCGCGATCTGCTCAGGACGCCGGCGGACGTCGGGCACGACCTCGTCCGGTCGGGAACGACGTGCCCGTCAACTGCTCCGACGCGACCCAGAGGCGCGCAGCCGCGTCGGCGTCGGCCGCCGCGGCGCTGCGCGAGACGAGTGTCGGGTGTCCGCGAGCCTCCTGGAAGCCGTCCGGGCCGACGTAGCTGCCCCCGGGCACGTCCTGCGTGGCGGCGAACAGCGTGGGGAGGGCGCCTTGCGCGTCGCTCTGGGCCATGAACGTGTTGGCGATCGCCATCATCGCCGAGGTGATCGGGTTCCCCGTGTGCGACTGCAGGTTCGTCGCGGCGTAGCCGGGATGGGCCGCGACCGCGCGCACCGGCGAATGGGCGGCGACCAGACGCCGCTCGAGCTCGGCGGTGAACAGCAGGTTGGCCAGCTTGGACTGTCCGTACGCCGACCATGCGTGGTACCGACGCCGCTCCCAGTTCAGGTCGTCGAACGCGATCCGCCCCATGCGATGAGCGACGGAGGAGACCGTGACGACGCGTTCGGTGATCGACGGCAGCAGGAGGTTGGTCAGCGCGAAGTGCCCGAGGTGGTTCGTGCCGAACTGCATCTCGAACCCGTCCACCGTGCGCGCCCGGGGGACGGCCATCACGCCGGCATTGTTGATCAGCACGTCGAGATCGCCGGTCCACGCGGCGGCGAAGGCGCGCACCGAGCTGAGATCGGCGAGGTCCAGACGGCGGACCTCGCACGATCCCGTGATCGTCGCTGCGGCAGTTCGGCCGCGCTCCTCGTCGCGCACGGCGAGCACCACATGGGCACCGACCCGGGCGAGCTCGCGCGCCGTGACGAGCCCGAGCCCACTGTTGGCCCCCGTCACCACGATCGTGTAGCCGTCGAGGTCGGGAAGGTCGGCGGCGGTCCAGCGGCTGGTCATGAGACCGACCATAGGGCGGTGCGCGCCGGGCTCGGACCGGGTGATGAGAGCCCGGATCGCCACGGTCGTTACCGTTGGCCGACGTGAGCGTCGAGTCCCAACAGCTGCGTCCGGCGGCGACGGTCGTCGTGGTGCGCGACGGCGCCGACGAGGGCGGCGGGCCGTCGCTGGAGACGCTGATGTTGCGGCGCAACGATCGCGGCGCGTTCGGGGGCATGTGGGTGTTCCCCGGTGGACGGGTGGACGAGGGCGACGTCGATCCGGTCGCCCCCGACGACGAGATGGCCGCCGGCCGCCGGGCCGCGGTGCGCGAGGCGCTGGAGGAGGCGGCCGTGGTGCTCGACTCCGCCGAGCTGGTGGCCCTGTCGCACTGGCGTCCGCCGTCCAGCGTGCCGAAGGGCTTCGCCACGTGGTTCTTCGTCGCCGCCGGGTCGGATGCGGCCATCGAGGTCGACGGCGCCGAGATCCACGAGCACGCGTGGCTGACACCGACGGAGGTCCTGCGCCGACGCGACGCCGGGGAGGTGACCCTCGCGGCGCCGACGTTCGTCACGCTCACGCTGTTGGCCGGGCACACGAGCGTCGCGGCACTCCTCGCTGCCGTGCGCGACGCGACGCCGGAGCGGTTCCACACGCAGCTCGGCCGGGACGGCGACAGCGGCATCGCCTGCTGGCACGGCGACGATCGCTACGAGGCGCAGCCGGGGCCCGAGGGCGCCAGGCACCGCTTGATCATGGCCGACGACGGCTGGCGCTACGTGCGCACGCCCGTCGGCACCGACGAGCACCCGCCGGGTGGAGATGCCTGATCGGGGGAGAGGGGACGGCGTGACGAGCGCGACGACGCGACCGGTGGTGACGGAGGTCGGCAGCGCCGGCACTCGTGGCTACCCGTTCGGCCTGAGCCTGGAGGACCTCGGCGCCCGTGGGTACGTGGCCGCCGAGTACTTCCTCGAAGGCGAGGCGACCCGCTACCGGCCGGCCGCCGGGACCGACCTCGGTGTCGACGGCCGCTGGTCGGCCGAGGCGGCGGGATCGGCGCCGTACCGGACGCGCGTCCTCGTCTACCGTCCGGTCGACCCGGAGCGGTTCAACGGCACCGTCGTGCTGCACTGGAACAACGTCACCGCCGGCTACGAGCTGTTCTCCGGCGACACGCCCGAGATCCTCGAGGGCGGCTATGCGTTCGCCGGACTCACCACCCAGCGGGTCGGGATCGAGGGTTTGCCCGGCATGTCACAGGGTCTGCGGTCGTGGGATCCCGAGCGGTACGCCACGCTGTCGATCGACAGCGACGACGACTCGTACGACGTGTTCACCCAGGCAGCACGCGCCGTCGCCCCCGACCGGGATCGCACGGTCGATCCGCTCGGCGGGCTCGACGTCGAGCGGGTCGTCGCCATGGGCAGCTCGCAGTCCGCCGGCCGGCTGGCCACCTACGTCAACGCCGTCCACCCGCTCGCACGTGCGATCGACGGGTTCCTGCTGCTCATCTACTTCGGCAGCGGGACGCCGCTGGCGGTCGGCGACGAGGTGGTCAACATCGTCAACCCGACGCAGGCGTTCGACGCGCGCGCCGTCCTGCGCGGCAGCAACCGGATCCGCGACGACCTCGGCGAACCGGTGATGGTGGTGAACTCGGAGCTCGAGGCCATCGCCTGCCATCCCGTGCGTCAGCCCGACACCGATCGGTTCCGCTACTGGGAGGCGGCCGGCACGTGCCACGTCTCCCGGCAGAGCCTGGATCTGAGGGCGCTGAAGTACGCGCGCGACTTCGGCACGCCACTGCCGATGCCGGCCGACGTCAACCACATCTCGATGGCGCCGCTCTACGACGCCGGTCTGCACCACCTCCACCGCTGGGTCGCCACCGGCACGGCTCCACCCATGGCGCCGCTCATCGACTTCACCGGGGATCCGCCCGAGATCGTCCGCGACGCGCACGGGATCGCCTGCGGTGGTGTCCGCCTGCCACAGGTCGAGGCGCCGGTCGCGCAGAACAGCGCGATCCCGGTGGCCGACGACATCTTCAGCCTGCTGTGGGGGTCGAGTGTTCCGTTCCCCGCCGCCGAGCTCGCCGAGCTGTACGGCGACGTGGCGACGTTCGTCGCCCGCTTCGAGGCGGCGGCCCGAGCGGCCGAGGCGGCTGGACTGCTGCTCGCCCGCGACGTGCCCACGCTCGTCGACGAGGCGCGCGCCGCGTACGTCGACCAGACGGCGACGACGGGGTAGCCCGCGACAGACTGGCACCATGCCGGACGTCGTCGTGGTCGGTGCCGGCATGGCCGGCGCGTCCGCGGCGCGGGTGCTCGCCCGGCGTGGTCGCTCGGTGGTGCTCGTCGATCGCCACGGTCGGGGCCACGACCGTGGTTCGTCGCACGGCGCCGAGCGCATCTTCCGCTTCGGCTACACCGACGCGGCGTACGTCACGCTGGCCCAGGAGTCATTGCCCGGCTGGTACGACCTGCAGGCGGCCGCCGGTGGCCCACCGCTGCTGCACCTCACCGGCGTGGTCGACCACGGCGACGACGCTGACCTCGCGGCGATGGTGGCGGCCTGTCGGGCCGCGGGCATCCGCCTCGACGAGCTCACCGCGGCGGAGGCGTCGGCGCGCTGGCCCGGCCTGCGCTTCGACACCAACGTCGTCCACCAACCAGATGGCGGCCGGGTCGACGCCGACCGCACGCTCGCCGCGTGCTGGGACCAGGCTGCCCGCGCCGGCGCCGACGTGCGCTTCGACGCGCCCGTGACCGCGGTGCGCCGGGTCGGCGGGGGTGTCGCCGTGACGATCGGTGGCACGGTCGTGGCGGCGCGGGTCGCCGTCGTCGCCGCTGCCGGGTGGACGAGCGCGCTGCTGGAGCCCGATGTGGCGGGCACCCTCGTGCCGCCGATCGTCGTCACTGCGGAGTCGGTCGCGTGGTTCCGTCCGACGACGGGGCCGTGGCCGAGCTTCATCCAGCGCGGCGACACGGTCGCCTACGGCCTCGGTTCGCCCGACGGTCTGGTCAAGGCCGGGCTGCACGGCTCCGGACCGGTGATCCAGCCGGACGGACGACCGACGCGTGTCCCGGGCGCCGTCGAGGCCATCGAGGCGTACGCCCGCGATTGGCTCCCCGGCGTCGAGCCCGGGGCCGTGCGCACCACGGTGTGCCTGTACGCGTCGACGGCCACCGACGACTTCGTGCTCGACCGCCGTGGACCCGTCGTGGTAGGTGTCGGCTTCGGTGGCCACGGGTTCAAGTTCGCGCCGGCGATCGGCGAGCACCTCGCCGACCTCGCCGACGAAGCGCTCGGATTGCGCTCCGCCGGGCCCCGGCCGTTCGCCGCCGACCGGCTCGCCGGCATCACCGGCCGCTCCCACTCGTGGCGTTGACTCGCCGGCGTCTCAGCTCGCGGGCCGAGTCGACAGCACCCGGACCGGTGCTCCCGCCGTGAACGCGACGATGTCCTCGACGGCGTGGCGGTAGAACGTGCGGTAGTTGTCGGACGTCACGTACCCGATGTGCGGCAGCAGCAGCGTGTTCGGCAACGAGCGCAGCGTGTGGTCCACGGGGAGCGGCTCGACGTCGTAGACGTCCAGCCCGGCTCCGGCGATCCGCCCGGCACGCAGCGCCTCGATCAGCGCGGCCTCGTCCACGATCGGGCCACGCGACGTGTTGATCAGGTACGCCGACGGCTTCATCAGTGCCAGGTCGGTGGCCCCGATCAGACCTCGGCTCGCGCTGGACAACGGCATGTGGATGGTGACCAGGTCGGCCGTGGAGAACAGCTCGGCCTTGCCCACCGCCCGGACACCGTGCGGTTCGGCGCGCTCCTGGGTGAGGTTCGGCGACCAGGCGATCACCGTCATCCCGAACGCCTGCGCCAGGCCGGCGACGGGCACGCCGAGGCGCCCGAGACCGACCACCCCGAGCGTCGAACCGGACAGCCCCGGACCGATCGTGTGCTGCCACCCG
Organism: uncultured Acidimicrobiales bacterium; assembly: GCA_963794805.1. GTDB lineage: Bacteria > Actinomycetota > Acidimicrobiia > Acidimicrobiales > Ilumatobacteraceae > JAODBQ01. The sequence goes on along the minus strand of CAWCFL010000015.1, from coordinate 116,169 downwards.
CCGGCGCGGACCGCGGCGTCCTCCTGGGCGAAGTTGCGCGTCAGCGCGATCATCATCCCGATCGCCAGCTCGGGCATGGCGTTGCCCGACCCGCCGGTACCGCACACCGTGACGCCATGGCGCGCGGCGGCCTCGAGATCGATCGAGGCGTTGGCCATCCCGGTCGTCACGAGCAACCGCAGGGCCGGCAGCCCGGCGAGCACGTCGGCCGTGAACGGCGTCCGCTCACGCATCGCCACGACGATGTCGCTGCCGGCGAGCCGGGCGACGAGCGCGGACTCGTCGGCGATGTGATCGGTGATCACCTCCACGGCGTGCGCCGCCTGCACCTCGGACCAGTCGGCGCTCGTCAACGCCACCTCCTGGTAGTCGTCCAACACCGTCACCGTCGACACGTTGCGCCTCCTTGCGGCGAGATCATCGTCGCCCACCGGTGTGAGCCGTGGCCGTCTCGCGCGGCTCCACGGGTGCGATCACGGTGCAGCGGCGCCGGTCGTGCTCCCGAAGCGAGCGAGCAGCGCCGCTTCGACGCTCGCCGCGGCGGGAGCGAGCATGGCACCACCGTGGACACGGTAGGCGGATGCGGCCACGGCCGCGCCGGGCTCGCAGCCGTCGGCGAGCGCGCGGGCCGCGCCGAGGATCGGGCGCCGGAAGCGGACGATGCCGAGGTCGGTGGGCCCGAGGTGCTCGCGTGTGCGGTCGGCGATGACGCCCTGGCTGTCCTGGATGGCGGCGTCCTGCTCGGACAATCCCTCGATCCCCGTGAAGGTGCGGGTGCGCTGAGCCTGCCGGTCGATGAGGTAGTCGTTGCCCCGGTTGCGCCGGGGTACCCAGTGCTCGTCGACGTCGGCGTGCACGCTGGGGACGCCGGAGATGAACCGGTCCTCGCGATCGGTGAGCGGCCGATCGGGGTGCCAGCTGTACACGTACACCCAGCAGCTGTGGTCGTCGATCGGCACCCACGTCTGCCCGAAGTGGATGTCCCCGGCCGCAGAACCGGGCGCCATGCTGTGGTTCGGCAGCAGGTACTGCGTCACCCGCCAGTACAGCTGGTCGTCGTCGGCTCGGCGTGACGCGGCGAGGAGCAGCCCGGCGTCGTGGTCGAGCACGTGGAACACCGGTGCGGGGTCGTGCTTCATCCACCGCACGGCATCGGCGAGCGGGTGGGTGCGCCGGGCGGGAGGCAGCTCGGCGACGTGCAACGGCGTGTGCAGGAACGAGAAGTGCGCCGTGTCGAGCGCGCCTTCGCACGCCTGCGCCCAGTTGCACTCCTGCAGCTTCTTGGTGACGAAGCGGTGGTTCGGCGCGAGCGTGCAGAACTCGAGCTCGGGCAGCGGCGGTTCGCGCTCGGGTGGGCCGAGGTATGCCCACACCAGATCGCCCGCTTCGCGGGTGGGGTAGCCGGTGATCCCGACGCGGGCTCGCAGGCCCTCGTCGCGCGCCATCGTCGGGATGTCGACGCACTGCCCGGTCGCATCGAACTTCCAGCCGTGGTAGACGCACCGCAGCCCGCACTCCTCGTTGCGGCCGAACCACAGGTCCGCGCCGCGGTGCGCGCAGCGGGCATCGACCAGGCCGACACGGCCGGAGCTGTCGCGGAACGCGACGAGCTGCTCGCCCATGACGCGCACGCGCACCGGCGGACCATCCGGCTCGGGCACCTCGCGCGACAGCAGCACGGGCATCCAGAACCGGCGGAACAGCTCGCCCATCGGCGTGCCCCGCCCGGTCTGCGTGAGCAGCTCGTTGTCCTCCACGCTCAGCATCGCCGCACCTCCTCGACCTCGGCCGACCCATCCTGCTCGGCACGTGGGCGACCGGCGAGATCGGACGGTCAGGGGAACAAGCGGCGCTGCGGCGGCGCGTACGTCGGGTCGACGCCGTCGAAGAGGCTGCTGACCGATTCGCCGACGTGGCTGCGGTGGATCGCCTCGGCGAACAGGGGGGCGACCGAGCGCACCTTCAGCTCGGGCCACGCGTCCATCGGCGGCGGCACGGTGTCGGTCGTGACCATCTCGCTGATCCAGGGGTGGTGGCGCAGCCGCTCGACCGCCGGACCGACGAAGAGTCCGTGCGTGCAGGCGACGGAGATCTGCGGGCAACCGACATCGTGCAGCTTGTCGAGCAGTTCGACGATCGAGCCGCCGGTGGCGATCTCGTCGTCGAGCACGATCGCCCGCTTGCCGGCCACGTCACCGACGATGGCCTCGATGACCACCCGGTCGTCGGCCAGCCGCCGCTTGCTGCCGGCGGCGACGGGCACGCCGAGCAGGCGGGCGAACTGGTTCGCCGTCTTCGCGTTGCCCAGGTCCGGTGAGACGATCACCGTGTTCGACAGGTCGCTGCTGCGGAAGTGGTCGGCGAGCTCGCCGATGGCTGTGAGGTGGTCGACCGGCACGCCGAAGAAGCCGTGGACCTGTGGCGCGTGCAGCGCCATGGTGATCACCCGGGTGGCCCCTGCGGTGATCAGCAGGTCGGCAACCAGCCGGCCGCCGATGGAGATGCGCGAGGCGTCCTTCTTGTCGGAGCGGGCGTAGGCGTAGTGCGGGATGACCGCGGTGATGTGCGCGGCCGACGCGCCGCGTGCCGCGTCGCACATGAGGAGCAGCTCCATCAGGTGCTCCTGCGTGGGTGGCACGAGTGGCTGGACGACGTAGACGTCACGCTGGCGGCAGTTGGCCCCGAGCTGTACCTGCAGGCAGTCGTTGCTGTAGCGATCGATGCGCACCGGCGACAGGGGCACGTTGAGGCGGTCGCAGATCCGCTGCGCCAGCGGCCGGTGGGCGCTCCCACTGAAGACGACGATCTCGCGCACGCGGACTGACCCTACGAGGCCCGCCGGCGTTCAGCACGATGTCGCGTCGAAGCTACGGCCGCCGACCCCAACTGCTGATGAGCACCGAACTGCTGATGATCGTGTCCGGGTCGGCGAGCACCTCGATGTAGCGATCGATGTCGCCGGCGGGGACACCCGCGGCGACCAGCCCGTCGCGCACCTGGCGGGCGTTCGCCCGCATCACCTGGGCGAAGCCCGTACCGCCGCTGTCGATCGCGACGTAGCCGCGCGCGCCGGTCTCGGCCAGCCCGTGGGCGCGGAGTTGCCGCAGTGCGCCGGCGGCGAACTCGCTGACGCCGCCGCGTGATCGGAGCAACCCGTTGAACGCCCGGGCGACCGAGGCGATCAGATCGTGGTGCGGGCCTTCGCGATCGGCCGTGCGCACCTCGGCCGTGTCGAAGTCCTCCACGAGGATCCATCCGCCGGGAGCGAGCGCGGCGACGAGCCGGTCGAGCACGTCGAGGCGGGCGGGGATGTGCTGCAGGACGAGGCGCTCGTGGATCACGTCCCACGGGCCGTCCGGGATCGGGTCGCCGACGAGGTCGAGCTCACGGGCTTCGAGCTGTGGGCTGCCGTCGTGGCGGAACCAGCGCGTGTCCAGATCCGTCGCCAGCACGCGCCCGGTCGGGCCGACGCGCTCGGCGAACCACCGGGCGATCGAACCGCTGCCTGCGCCGACCTCCAGGCATCGTGCGCCGGCGGCGACGCCGAGCCGGTCGAGGTTGGCGATCGAGACGTCGTCGAACGTCTGCTCCAGGCCGCCGAAACGATCACCCGTCTCCGGCTCGGCGTTGCTCAGCAGGTACTCCGACTCGCCCATCGCGTCTCCCCCGTGGCAACGGTCTACCACCTGCTGAGCGGGGCCGAGAACCATCGCCGCCGGCACCGTGCTGCTGCGGATCATCGAGACGCAGGAGCTCCGCCTCGAATCCCACCTCCCCCTCGACACCATGATCGCGACCGCTGGACAACTCAGCTGAGCTCGGAGGAACGATCATGGCCACGCCGGAGATGCACGATGGTCCGCTCACCGGGGTCACGGTGGTCGACATGACCGTGGCCATCCAGGGACCTCACGCCGCCGCGTACCTCGCCGACATGGGCGCCGACGTCGTCAAGGTCGAACGCCTCGGCGGCGAGCTGAACCGGTACGTGCGCGGCCCCGGGTTCGCCTCCCTGCCCGACGTGATGGGCACCCAGTACGTGGCGATGAACCGGGGCAAGCGGGGGATCGCGATCGATGCCCACTCCGAGCTGGGTCGCGAGGTGCTCCGCCGGCTGATCTCGAAGGCGGACGTGTTCATCACGAACTATCGACGCGAAGCGCTCGAGCGGATGGGGTTGAGCTACACGAGCGTGGCCGGCGACAACCCCCGCCTGGTGTATGCCCGGGTGTCGGGGTTCGGGCCGACGGGACCCGACGCCGACAAGGCGATGCTCGATGGAGCCGCCCAGGCGCGCAGCGGGCTGGTCGCGATCTCCGGGCCCGCCGACGGGCCGCCGGTGCCGCCCGGCGCGGCGATCGCCGACCACTCGGGCGCGATGCAGCTGGCGCTCGGGGTGATGACCGCGCTGTACGCGCGGAGCGCACGGGGCGGGGCCAGGAGGTGGCCACCTCGGCGCTCGGCGCCATGATGTGGATCCAGGCCTGGGAGATCGCCCACACGTCGATGAGTGCCGAACCCCTTCGTCGAGAGGGCCAGCACAACCCGCAGATCCGCTGCCCGTACGGCGTCTACGAGACGAACGACGGTGGCGCGTTCCTGCTGGCCGTGGCGATGAGCAACGAGTCGTGGGACGACTTCTGGGTGTTCGCCGGACAGCCCGACGTCGTGCTGGACCGACGATGGGACAACGGGGCCAAGCGGATCGGGCGCGCGGCTCCACCGAGGGTCTCGACGAGATCCGCGCCAAGGTCCGCGCCGCGTTCGCCGCCAAGAGCACCGCCGAGTGGACCGAGTTCCTCGCCGGGCAGCCGGAGATCATCTTCGAGCGGGTGCAGGACTACGTGGAGCTGCTCGGCGACCCGCAGGTGGTCGCCAACGGCTACCTCGCCGACGTCGAGGTGCCCGACTTCGGCACCGCGCAGGTGGTGACCAACGTGGTCCACCTCGGCGATACGCCCGGCGGCGGGGTGCGCCGGCCCCCGCCACGGCTGGGCGAGCACACCGCCGAGGTCATGCGTGAGCTCGGCTTCGGTCCCGACGACATCGCCGAGGTCCTCGCGTCCGCCGACGGTGCCGTCGCCCAGATGGTCGCCGCGGTCTTCGACGACTGACGGGCCGCCGGCGCCCGTTCCGGCCTGCGACGATCCGATGACCACGCACCCTCGGACGCCGTCTACGGTCCGGCGAAGGGCAGGACAGGAGGGGTCATGGGGAGGCTTGACGGCAAGGTCGCCATCGTCACCGGGGGTGCCAGGGGACAAGGTGGCGCCGAGGCGACGGTCTTCCGCGCCGAGGGTGCCGAGGTCGTCGTGACCGATGTGCTGCGCGCCGAGGGCGAGCTGCTGGCCGAGCAGATCGGCGCGACGTTCCTCACCCACGACGTGCGCTCCGAGGAGGAGTGGGCCGAGGTCGTCGCCCAGACCGTCGATCGCTTCGGCCGCATCGACGTGCTGGTCAACAACGCCGGCATCTTCCAGCGGGCCAAGCTGCTCGACACCGACCTCGCGATGTACCGGCGGATCATCGACGTCAACCAGGTCGGCGTGTTCCTCGGGATGAAGGCCGTTGCGCCGACGATGATCGGCCAGGGCACGGGTTCGATCGTCAACATCTCCTCGGTGGCCGGACTGCGCGGCTCGCCCGGTGGGTTCGCCTACGGCGCCTCGAAGTTCGCCGTCACCGGCATGACCAAGTCGGCGTCGCGCGAGCTGGCCCGCCACGGCGTGCGCGTCAACTCGATCCACCCCGGGATGATCGAGACCGACATGATGGACGTCGTCACCGGCGGCAACGCCGACCGCCACGACCGCTTCGCCGCGTCGGTGCCGATGCAGCGCCCGGCAGACCCGTCGGAGGTCGCCAAGCTGGCGCTGTTCCTCGCCTCCGACGACAGCAGCTACTGCACCGGCTCCGAGTTCGTCGTCGACGGCGGCATGACCGCCGTGTGAGATGCCGTCATCCCGGCGGCCGCCGAGTGCCCGCCGTCGGCGGTGCGTGCGGGGCTGCGGTCGGGAGCCGGGGATGGTTGGACGGTTGCAGGGCGTGTCCGACCGGCGCGGTACAGTCCCCCCGACTTCGGCAGAGGGGGAGGACATGGTGCGTCGTTGGGTGACGTTGGGGGTCGCACTGGGACTGGCGACGGCGGTGTTGCCCGCCGTCGGTGGACAGGTGTCGGCCGGCGGTCCACCGTCGAGTGCCGCGGGCGTCGGCACCATCACCTGGGGCCCGTGCGACAATCCGACGTTGGCGGGCCGCGGGGCCGAGTGCGGCATGCTCAGCGTGCCGCTCGACGCATCCCGCCCTCGTGGTGAGCACATCCAACTCGCCCTGTCGCGGATGCGGCACACCGTGCCCGACAGCCAGTACCAGGGCATCATGCTGGTCAATCCCGGCGGCCCCGGCGGCTCCGGCTTGATCTACAGCGTGCTGCGCGACTTCGTGCCGGACAACGCCGGCCAGGCGTACGACTGGATCGGCTTCGATCCCCGTGGCGTCGGCTCCAGCGTGCCGTCGCTGAGCTGCGACGCGGACTACTTCGCCGGGCCGCGCCCGCCCTACGAACCGACCACGCTGCGCATCGAGGCCATGTGGCTGAAGCGCTCGTTCGACTACGCCAAGGACTGCGCCAAGGCGGGTGGGAACCTGCTCGCCCATGTGAAGACCACCGACACCGTCGCCGACATGGAGGCGATCCGCCAGGCGCTCGGCCAGGACCAGATCAACTACTACGGCTTCTCCTACGGCACGTACCTCGGGCAGGTCTACGCGACGCTGCACCCCAAGCAGGTCCGCCGGATGGTGCTCGACTCCAACGTCGACCCGCGCGCCGTGTGGTACCAGGCGAACCTCGACCAGGACGTCGCGTTCGAGACCACGAGTCGCGCGTTCTTCGACTGGGTCGCCCGGCACGACGACGCCTACGGGCTCGGCACCACGGCCGACGAGGTCCAAGCGGCGTACTACGCGGAGGTCGCGGCGCTGAAGACCGCGCCGCAGGGCCAGCTGGGCTCCTCGGAATGGGAGGACGCCGTCCTCCAGGCCGGCTACTTCCAGTTCACCTGGCCCGACGTCGCCGCGGCGTTCGCCGCCCTGGTCAACGACGGCGACGCCGGACCGGCCACCGACCTGTACATCGGCCAGGACGCGCCCGGCGACGACAACGGCTTCGCCATGTACCTGGCCACCGAGTGCAGCGAGGGGGCGTGGCCGCGCAACTGGCTCACCTGGCACCGCGACAACACGCGCGTCGCCAAGGATGCCCCGTTCCTCACGTGGGGCAACGCCTGGTTCAACGCACCGTGCGCGTTCTGGCCCACGGTCCAGAGCCGGCCGGTCGACGTCGACGGACGCAAGGTCCCGGCGATCCTGCTGCTCGACGAGACGCTCGACGCGGCGACGCCCTACGCCGGCAGCCTCGAGGTGCGCCGACGCTTCCCGAAGTCGTCGCTGATCGCCACGGTCGGGGGCACGACGCACGCCAACAGCCTCCTCGGCGGCAATGCCTGCGTCGACGACGCCGTCGCCGCGTACCTCGGCGCAGGGACGTTGCCCACGCGTGTCGCCGGCAGTGGTGCCGACGACGAGTGCCTGCCCACGCCCGAGCCGGAGCCCACCGTGGCCGTCGCCGCCGCTGCGCCGCAGGCCCGCAGCGTCGCACCGTCGCTGGTCGACCTGGGCCATCAGCTGCAACTGCAGACGATGCGCTGATCGGATGGACGTTCTCGGCGCCGGAGGCCCGGCGCCCGGAACGCCCTGGAACCTCGATGAAGGTGGTATCGCCGTCATGACGACATCGACGACGCGAGTGCCGTTGCCGGCACCGACGTCGAACAGCCAGGAGATCAAGGACAGCCTCGACGAGTTCGGTCTGGCCATCGTGCCGGACCTCCTCGACGCCGAGCAGCTCGCCGCGGTTCGCGAACGTCTCGTCGAACAGGCGGCGGGAGAACGCGCCGCCGGCATCAGCTCGACGAACCGCGGGGCGCGCACTCACGACGGCCCGATCCAGTACGTGTGGAGCCTGATCGCCAAGGGCCAGGAGTTCCGCGATCTCATCACCCACCCCCGCGCCCTCGAGTACGTGCGTCACGTCCTCGGACCCGAGGTCACGATCTTCAGCTTCTCGGGCAACGCCATCGGTCCCGGTGCGCCCGGCGGCGGGGCACACACCGACCAGATCTACATGCCCGCCGACACGCCGTGGCCGGTCGTGTGCAACGTGATCTACATGTTGGACGACTTCACCGAGGAGAACGGCGCCACGCTGGTGGTGCCCGGCAGCCATCGGCGGCCGTTCAGCGATCTCACGGCCGAGACCTTCGCCGCCGAAGCCGTCTCGGCCACGGGCACGGCCGGATCGGCGCTCGTGATGGAGAGCCGGATCTTCCACTCGATCGGGATCAACCGCACGCAGGACGTGGTGCGCCACGGCATCCTCGCGGCCTACTGCGCGCCCTTCCTGCGTCCCCAGGAGAACTGGACGTTCTCCACGCCGACCGAGTTGGTCGAGCAGGCCACACCCGAGCTGCGCGAGCTCCTGGGCTTCAAGATCTGGCGGTCGCTCGGCGGTGCGCAGGGTCCGTACGGCGAGCGGCTCGAAGACACGCTGGACGACCGCTCCGGTCAGGCCCGCAGGACCCCCCAGCTCGACGTCGAGGGCATCGACTGGGGCTGGGTCGCGCCGACGCCTGAGTACGTCGGCGAGCTCGACGCCAACGGTCGTCGCCAGGCGTAGCGCGCCGCACCGACGTCGATCGCGGTGCCGCCCGGCATCGCTCGAGGGGGGACCCGTGTCCGCAGCTCAGCCCCTCCGGCGCGCGCATGACGTGTGAGGCCACGCGGGATCGCTTCCACACGGCACGCCGGCAGACGCCTTCATCGTCGGGCGCGGTGAGGCGATCTAGGCTCCATCACACGCCACACAGGGACGGGGGTCAGCGTGATCGGTGAAGTGGGCGTCCTCGTGGGCTTGGGCATCGCGGCGACCTTCGTGATTGCGGTCATCGGTCTCGTGATCGGCCTCAACAACCGACGAGAGCAGGTCGAGCAGGAGGAGCGTGTCGTCGACATGCAGGCCGCCCAGCTCGCGATCGACCACTCGGTCGCCGAGATGCAGGCGGCGCAGATCGAGATCAACCGACGCCTCGCCGAGGTCACCGTGCGACGGGGTGCGGACGGGCCGGCGGCCGAGCTCGACGCGATCCTGTCCTTCAAGCTCCTCCACCTGCAGACCCCGGGAATGCTCCAACTGGTCGTCGTCAACGAGGGCGAGCACCCCGCCGCGAACGTCGAGATCGACGGAGACAACGACACCGGCCGCTGGCGGCGGCTCATCGGCTTCGAGCGCGTCGGCGCCGGCGAGTCCAAGACGCACACGTTCTCCGACGGCCAGTGGTCGGTGGTCGACGGACGACAGCTGGCGATCCACTACAAGTGGATCGACGGGACCGGCGACCACCACGCCTCCACCACGGCGACCAACTCCTTCTAACTGGCGTCGATCGCTGCCTCGATCAGCGCAGTGACCTCGTCGGGGTGCGAGGTCATCGCCACATGGCTCGACGCCACCTCCACCACCGTGGCACCCATCCGCTGGGCGAAGAGCCGCTCGGCGTCGGGCGGGATGGCCTCGTCGTCGGTGGCGACGAGGAACCAGGTCGGGAGGGCCTTCCACGCCGGCGTGGCCATCACGTCGCCCAGCGTGGATGCGGCCAGCGGCTGCTGCACGGCGTACATCACGTTGGCCTCGACCGGGTCGACGTCGGCGGCGAAGTGCTGCACGAAGTCGTCATGCGGCAGCCAGGCGAAGCCCAGTTCGTCGATCCGCAGGTGGGAGAGTGCCGGGGTCGGCTCGCCTGCGGCGAGCAGCCCCCCGATGGACTCGCCCTCGTCCAGCCCGAACGCTGCCACGTAGACCAACGCAACGACGTTCGGTGCATCCTCGCCGAGCGCGGTCATGATCTGGCCTCCGTACGAGTGCCCGGCCACGACGGTGGGCACGGCGTCCAGGTCGAGCACCTGGCGGAGCCGGGCCACGTTGTCCGCCAGCGAGGTGTGCGGGAACTGGGGCGCGATGACCTCGTGGCCGTCCGCCTGCAACCGGCGGATGACGCCCGACCAGCACGATCCGTCCGCCCATGCGCCATGCACCAGGACAACCCTCATGACCATCTCCTCACCGTCGTCGGTCTGACCGAGCCGTCACCTTGCCACAGCCACGGGGGCGCGGTGTGCGGTCCGAACGAGCGCTCAGCCGGTGCGGCTGGGAGCCCCGCGCAGCATCCCGGCGAGCCGCTCGATCTCTGCCCAGAACACGCTGACGGTCTCGTCGATGATCTGGCTCACCGGCTTCACCGACTCGATCAGCGAGGCCGACTCACCGGCCCCGACGAGCGTGACGTCGAGGCGCCCGTGGTCGAAGCCCTCGAGGAACGGGCCGGCATAGGGGTTGTCGCTGCGCACCTCGAGGTCGCCGCGGAACACGGCCTCGGCGAGCTCGTTGCCGATCACCCGCATCCGGATGCCGGGTCCCATGCCCGGCTCGATGTTCAGGGTGACCTCGGCGTCGGTGATCGCCTGCTTCCAGTTGGCGTGCACCGGGCTCTCTGCCGAGCTCATGAACCTGGTGCCCATGAGGATGCCCTCGGCGCCGAGCGCGAACGCCCCGGCCATCCCGTGACCGTCGGCGATCCCGCCGGCGGCGATCAACGGCACGTCCACCTTGGCGCGGACCTGCTGCAGCAGGGCGAACAGGTGGGGTGAGCGCACGCCGCGCAGGCCGCCGCTCTCGGCGCCCTCGACGATCAGCCCGTCCACGCCGGCATCGACCGCCCGCTGCGCGTCGGTGAGGCTGCCGACCTGGTGGTAGTGCTTCACGCCGGCTTCCTTCGCCCGCCGGTTGATCGGGTTCGGGTCGCCCACGCAGGTGACGAGCAGCGGGGTGCGTCCGTCGAGCACCCAGTCGAGGACCTCGTCGACCCGGCCCTGACCCTTGAGCATCCGCAGGAACATCTGCATCCCGAGCGGTGCGTCGGTGCGGGCACGCACGAGACCGAGCTCCGCCTCCGTGTCCTGGAGGCTGCCCGAGCTCGTCGGCAGCAGACCCATGCCGCCTGCCGCCGAGATCGCCCCGACGAGCTGAGCGCGAGAGAAGTAGCCGACGGGGGCGTTGAAGATCGGGACGCGACAGCCCGTGTCCTGCACGACCCGATTGCTCTCGAACGAATGCGTCACGCCACTTCCTCCAGATGGACCACGACCGCCGCCGACGCGGCACCGACGCACCGCGCGGCAGCCACGGCCATGGTATGTGGCAGCGCCGGTCGCGATCTCAGTGACTCGTCGCCGTCACCGCCCCGGCAGCGATCAGGTGCGGTCGTCTCCTGGGATGGCGCGGTCCGTGAGGCGGACGTTCAGACCATGGGCGGACGGCAGGTCCAGGTGGACGTCGTGGTCGGACGTGCGGCTCGTGGGCACGCCACGCTCGTCGAGGAACTCGATCGCCCGGGCGAGGTCCGCCGTGGCGAACGTGAGCGCGTGCACGGCGTTGCCCGCTTCGGCGAGGTCGCGCCCTTCTGGTGTCGAGTCGTCACCGGGGACGGCGACCTCGATCACGGTGTCCGCGCCGATGGCGAAGTACATCCGTGTGATCGCCGGATTGCTGTCGTCGGTGTGCAGCAGCGCGCCGCCGAGGATGTCGCCGTACACGCGCGTGCCGGCCGCCGGATCGTCGAACAGCACCGTGACGTGCGACGTGCGCACGATCCCGAGGGGGTGCTGGCGCCACTTCGCGGTCGTCCAGTCGGGTCGCAGCCGCGGGTCCGGCGCGAAGCCGGCCGGGCAGAACTCCAGGAGGGCGCCGGTGTCGGCGGGATGGGTCCAGACAGCGATCGCCCCGGAGGGCTCGGTCACCGGCCGACCGGTGAGACCGACCAGGCGGACGCCGTGGGCGAGGAGTCGCCCGGTGAACGACTCGATGTCGTCGACGTACCAGGCGATGGAGTGCAGGCGGTTGCCGAAGCGCGACTTGAACCTGCCGAGCGGCGTCCGCGCGTCCGCGGCGTCGGCCGACGGCGCGATCGGTTCCATGCACTGATCGGCCACGACCACCAGCGACGCCGTTCGCCGCGCGGGGCGCTCGTAGCCGTGGTAGTAGCGCTCGCCGGCGAAGACCTCGTCGTAGAGGCGATCGGTGGCGTCGAGGTCGTCGACGAGGTGCGCGAGGTGGAACAGCCTCCCGATCACCCCGTCAGCTTCGCGCTCGGCAGGCCCAGGCAAGGTGGTTGGAGTCGACCTCGATCGCCCGGAAGCCCGCCGCGGCCAGTCGCACCTCGAGCGTGGTCGGATCCACGGGGTTGTAGATGTCGTCGCCGTGCAGGGCGGCGAGCTCGTCGCGGGCCACGCCGTCACTGGCGACGAACAGACCGCCGGGCCCGAGCACGCGGGCGACCTCGCCGAACAGTGCGTCCTGGAGGGCGACGGTCGGGACGTGGTGCAGCATGGTGAACGACACGGCGCCGGTGAAGCGCCCGTCGTCGAACGGCATCGCCGTGGCATCGCCCTCGACCACGTCGACGTTCGTGCCGTCGAGGCGCGAGCGCAGCGCGGCGGCGAGGTCGGGATCGAGCTCGATGCCGGTCAGCTGGGGGACGCGGGCGCGCAGCAGGTCGGTGGTCATGCCCGGGCCTGGCCCGATCTCGAGCACGTCCGCGCCGAGCGCATCGGCGTCGAGCGGTCCGAAGGCGAACGGCAGGACGTGCTCCTCGAGGGTCCGACGCCACTCCTGCGTTCCGAGGAGATCGAGGTGCTGTTGGTTCATCCGTCGACGGTACGACGGCCGAGGCCTGGCAGCGACGGCCTAGCGTGACACGTGATGTCGTCAGAGCGACACGACCTGCCGGGTTCGGGCGGCATCGTCGTCGAAGCCTTCACCCTCGCCGACGGACACCGCTTCGCCTCGCACCGTCACCCGACGCACCAACTCGCGTGGGCGGCGCGGGGCCTCGTCACGATGCGCGTCGGTTCGCGGATCTGGGTGTTGCCCCGGTCGCGGGCGCTGTGGATCCCGGCTGACACGATCCACGACGTCGCCGTCGGCGGCACGACCACGATGATGGGCATCTACTTCGATCCGCTCGCCTGCCCGATCGACTGGACCGAACCGACCGTCGTCGCCGCGTCCGGCCTCCTCGCCGACCTGCTCGAGCACCTCGACGGCGATCTCTCCGTCGACCGCCGCCGCCGGGTCGAGGCCGTCGTGTTCGACCTCCTCACGCCGTTGCCGGTCGCCGTCCTCGACGTGCCGACGCCCACGGATGCGCGCGCCGCGACGATCGCCGCGGCGCTGCGATCCGATCCGGCCGATGATCGCTCGTTGGCCGCATGGGGCCGCCAGGTCGGCGCGAGCAGCCGGACGTTGGCACGCGCCTTCAGCCGCGAGACCGGCATGGGCTTCGACCGATGGCGCGCTCAGCTGCGCATCGCGGAGGCCCTCGGCCGGCTCGCCGGCGGCGCGCCGGTTACCCGCGTCGCCCACGACGTCGGCTACTCGTCGACGAGCTCGTTCGTCGCCGCGTTCCGCAGGATCACGGGGACCACGCCGGGCGCGTACTTCGCGGCGTCGTGACGGGCGGGGGTCATCGCGCGTCGCCGGGGCCGGGCCGATCGGGCGACCTCCACCGCAGGTCGACCGTCGCCTGGACGACGTCGGACATGGTGCGGGCGACGCGGGCGACGTCACGCTCGTGGAGCCGGTGGCGCGGCGCAGCGCAGCTGATCGAGGCGAGCGTGACGCCGTCGGCGTCGGCGACGGGCACGGCGATGGACACCACGTCGTCCTCGCTCTCGCCACTGTTGACCGCGTACCCGGCGGCACGACAGCGCTCGATGTCGGCGAACAGCTCGGCCACGGAACGGATCGACCTCGGGGTCCCGGCCGGCAGGGGATCGGTGGGGTACAGGCGGCGGAGCACGACGTCGTCGAGCGCGGCGAGGAGCACCTTGCCGGTCGAGGTCCAGTGGGCCGGCAGGGCCCGGCCGGTGCGGGCCGCGACGCGCACGGCACGGGTGGACTCGACGGCGTCGACGTAGCGGACGGCCGTGCCCTCGCGCACGCCGAGGTGCACCGTCTCGCCGGTGACGGCGGAGATCTGCTGCAGTGCCGGCCGCGCCCGACTGGCGAGCTCCTCGTGGGCCACGCCGGCGCGGCCGAGCGCGATCGACTCCTCGCCGAGCCGGTACCGGCGGGTGAGCGGGTCCTGGCGGACGAAGCCGCGGGCCGCGAGCGCCGCGAGCAGCCGGTGCGCGGTGGAGTTGGCGACGCCGAGCTCGCGAGCGACGTCGAGCACGCGCGTGCTGCCCGACGAGTGCAGCAGCTGGAGGACGGCCAGTGCGTTGTCCACCGAGCTGAGCGTGTTGGACGTCGCCATGGATTCCTTCTAACAGAATCGACGGCTCCGCATCGGCATCGCTCGGGCCTGATCGTTACGATCTCGGCCCATGGTCTTCCTCGGGGAGGAATCGACGACGGGCGTACGACGTTGGCCGATCGAGGGGATCGGCCGGGTGCCGTATTGGTTGTACACCGACTCCGAGTTGTACACCATCGAGCAGCAGCGCATCTTCCGCGGGCCGTCATGGAACTACGTCGCACTGGAAGCGGAGATCCCGGCCCCCGGCGACTTCGTGCGCACCAGCGTCGGCGACACGCCGGTGATCGTCACTCGCGACCGGCACGGCACGGCGCACGTCGTCGTCAACCGCTGCGCCCATCGCGGCGTGCAGTTGTGCACCGAGCCGTACGGCAACGCGACCACGTTCACCTGCCCGTACCACCAGTGGTCGTACGCGGCCGACGGCCGGCTGCTCGGGGTGCCGTTCAAGAAGGGCGTCGGCGGCCTCGGGGGGATGCCGGCGTCGTTCGACAACGCCGATCACGGTCTCGAACGGCTGGCGGTGACGTCGCGTCACGGGGTGCTGTTCGCGTCCTTCGACCTTCACCTGCCGCCGCTCGACGAGTACCTCGGGGCGACGAACACCGGGTGGTTCGACCGGGTGTTCGACGGACGGCCGTTGCGCGTGCTCGGCTACCAGCGCCAGGTGATCCCGGCGAACTGGAAGCTGATGTTCGAGAACATCAAGGACCCGTACCACGCCAGCCTGCTGCACGTCTTCCTGGTCACGTTCGGGCTGTTCCGCGCCGACAACCCGTCGAAGACGCAGATGGATCCGTCCGGCCGCCACTCCGTCCTGGTCTCCCAGCGTGGCGAGCAGCGTGCCGTGGTCGGCACCGACGACATCGCCCGCGTCCGGCACGACCTCGTGCTGCGCGACCCACGCCTGCTCGATCCGGTCCGAGAGTTCCCTGGCGCGGCCACGGTGGTGATGCAGACGATCTGGCCGAACCTGATCGTCCAGCAGCAGTCGAACACCCTGGCGATGCGTCAGCTGGTCACCCGCACGGTCGACTCGTTCGAGTTGCACTGGACGTACTTCGGCTACGAGGACGACGACGAGGCGATGTGCCTGCGCCGCCTGCGCCAGGCCAACCTGATGGGGCCCGCAGGGCTCGTGTCGATCGACGACAGCGAGGTGATGCGCCTCGCCCAGCTCGGGGCGCGCGCCGGACACGACCGCGACGCCCTGTTGGAGATGGGCGGCCTCGACCTCGACGACGCCGAGCACGTGGTCACCGAGGTGGCGCTGCGCGCGTTCTACGCCCACTACCGCGAGGTGATGGGGCTGTGACCGCCGTGGTCACGGTGCGGCGCCGGGTGCCGTGGGGTGACATCCCGGCTGCGGCGGTTCGAGACCTGTACGACGACTACGCCGCGCTGCTCGACGACGCCGACTATCCGTCGTGGCTGGACCTGTTCACCGAGGACGCCACGTACGTCACGACGGCGCGGGAGAACGTCGAGCGCGGCCTGCCACTGGCCACGATGCGCGCCGACAGCCGGGCGATGCTGGCCGACCGGATCGACGCGCTGGTCGGGACGCAGTTCTTCGCCCGCCGGCTCACCCGCCGGTTCGTCGGGTCGATCCGCCCGGTCGCCACCGCGCTCGGCGTCGTCTCGATCGCGGCGAGCTTCGTGGTGATCGAGTCGCTGGTCGACGAGCCGCCGTTCGTCGCCGCCACCGGCGTCTACGACGACGAGGTGGTCGACACGCCCGACGGCGTCCGCTTCCGGCGCAAGACGGCGGTGTACGACTCGCCGCTCGTGACGACGTCGCTGATCGTGCCGCTGTGACCGCGTCGTCATGAGCATGCCGTCGTGATCACCCCCGTCGACTTCGACGACCTGCGCCCCGACCTGCGCGAAGCGCTGCGCTCGCGTTACGAGCGGCTCGGCTACCTCGGCGACTTCTTCCGGTACATGGCCCACCAACCCGACGCGCTGATCGCCTTCGACGCGTTCACCGAGGCGTGCAAGCACGCCCTGCCGTTCGACCTCGCCGAGACGATCGCGTTGACCGCGGCCGCCCGGTTGGGCAACGACTACGAGCGCTGCCAGCACGAGCGCCTGGCGGTGCGCAACGGCTTGGCCCGCGACTGGGTGGCCGGCGTCGAATGCCTCGACCCGACCTCGGCGGCGCTCACGCCGGCGCAGGCCGACGTGCAGCGCTACGTGCTGGCGGCGATCGCCGCGCTCGGCGGAGATGGCGACGCCTCGGCCGACCTCCTCGAGGTGATCGCTGCATCGCGCGGTGACGCCGTCGCCGCTGCCGTGGCGCTGCTCACCGCCCGGTTCATCGCGCACGCCACGCGTCAGCCGGGCGTGCCGCCTGCAGCCCACCGTCGCCTCGATCTTCGACCCGGTCTCCGATGTGTGAGGCACACGACCGTGTGGCGGCCGGAACGTTCGGCACGGTGGCGGGCGGGCGTGGCTGAGACGGCGCTGTGGCTCACCGAGGCGGACGTCACCGCGACGGTCGGCCTCGGCGACGCCGTCGACGCGGTGCGCGCCGCGCTGGTCGCCGAGCACGGCGGGCGGGCTGCGTCGATGGAGAAGACGGCTCTCGCGTGGGACGGTGGGCACACGCTGCACGCGCTGGGCGGGGTGGATCACGCCACCGGGCTGGTGGCGACGAAGAGTTGGGCGCACACCGCAGGTGGGGCGCAGCCCGTTCTGGCCGTGTGGGACAGCTCGACCGGACGGCTGCTGGCGATGATCGAGGCGTTCGCCCTCGGACAGCTGCGCACCGCCTCGGTGTCGGCGGTGGCGATCGACGCGCTCGCCACGCCGGACGCGGCCGTGCTGGCGATCATCGGCACCGGCAAGCAGGCACTCGCCCAGGTGGCTGCCGCGGCCGACCGCCGGACGGTCGCCGAGGTGCGCGTGTTCAGCCCGACGGCCGATCATCGAGCATCGTTCGCCGAGCGGCTGCGTCCGCAGGTCGGTGCGCGGGTGGTGGTGTGCGACGGGGTGGACGCGGCCACCGACGGCGCCGACATCGTCGTCACCGCGACCCGCGCCCGCCACCCGGTGCTCGACGCCGGGATGCTCGGCGGGCGCACGCTCGTCGTCGCCGTCGGGGCGATCACGCCGGAGCGAGCCGAGCTGGACGGTTCCGTGGCGGCGAGCGCGACGCTCGTCGTCAGCGACAGCCCGGCCACCGCTCGGAGGTTGTCCCACGAGCTCGACGGGGCGGCCATGGTCGACGACCTGTCGGCCGTCGTCGCCGGGGCGATCGCCGTGCCGGCCGACGGTCCTCGGGTGTTCAAGGCGATGGGGCTGGGACTCGCCGATCTCGCCGTCGGCGGCGAGGTCCTTCGCCGATGCCTGCTCGACGGGCGGGGAACTCCGATCGCCGACCGCCGACGCAGTGAGCCACGATTGTTCCGAGGAGGTTCGACATGACCGCCATCGTCACCGCCACGCCCACTGGGCAGACCCATGGGTTCACCGACGTCTCCGGTTGGGGGTCCACCGGCGAGCCCGACTACTGGGCACCGATCATCTTCCGCGGCGAGATGATCGACGCCGAGATCGACCGCCTCGTCGCGCGCGCCGCGCCGGCCAACGGACGACGGGCCGCGCTGTTCACCCACCCGCGCGCCGCCGTCGAGCACCCGTCGCTCGCCCCGGGCATCCGGGTCGCGCTCAACGTCCTGCTGGCCGGTGAGCGCACCGCGCCGGCCCGGCACAACTCGACGATGGTCGGCTTCGCCCTGCGCGGTGCCGGCCGGGTGACGATCGGCGTGACGACGCACGTCGTCGGCCGCTACGACGGCTGGAACCACCCGTCGTGGCGGCCGTATCAGTACGTCAACGACGGCGACGAGCCGTTCGTCTGGCTGACGTACTCGAACGCGCCGTTGCTCGAGCGGATGAACGTCCACCTCGTCGAGGATCTGGCGGCGATGCCGTCGGGAGAGCCGGTCACGACGTCGGCCGAGCCCGTCGACGAGGCGGCGGACGCCCGGCGGCACAGCCCGTTCGGCACGTTCGAGCTGGCCGACGGCGCGTACCTGATGCCCTACGAGACGCTGATCGACCCGCCGTCGCTGCCGTCGCCGGCGCTGCACTGGGCGTGGGCCGACGTCAAGGAGCACCTCGACCGCCTGGAGGCGCTCGGCGACTCGTACGTCGGCCGCCGGCTGTACCTGATGTACAACCCGCTGTCCGGGCGGACCAACGGCACGACGCCGTCGTTCTTCGCCACGATCACGATCCGCCCGCCGGCGATCGTCGACCGGCCGCACCGCCACGTGTCGGCGGCGATCAACTACTTCTTCCACGGCTCGGGGTGGAGCCGCGTCGGTGGGCAGCGCTACGAATGGTCGGCGGGTGACCTGATGCTCACCGCACCGGGGTGGATGATCCACCACCACGCGTCCGACCCCGACGACCGGGTGTACGAGCTCACCGTGCAGGACCAGCCGCTGAACATCGCGATGGAGTCGCTGCTGTGGCAGGAGGACCTCAAGCGCCCGGCCCGCGTGCTCGGCTCCCAGTCCGGTTTCGCCACGAACCGGACGGCGCCGTGATCACGCTGCAGCCGGGCGAGCTGTGCGGCTCGCTGCCCCCGCTGGTCACGCCGTTCCGCGAGGGCGCGGTCGACTACGACACCTATGCCCGGCTCGTCGAGTGGCAGGTTGCCGAGGGCAGCCACGGCGTGGTCACCTGCGGCACGAGCGGCGAGCCGAGCGTGCTCACCGTCGCCGAGCGCAAGCAGTTGACCGAGGTGGCCATCGACGCGGCGGCCGGGCGGATCACCGTGATCGCCGCGACCGGCAGCCAGTCGCACGCCGAGACCGTCGAGCTCACCGAGCACGCCGCGGCCAAGGGCGCCGACGCGTTGCTCGTCGTCACGCCGTACTACATCCGCCCGCCTCGGCGCGGGCTCGTCGAGTACTTCGTCGACCTCGCCGGGCGCAGCGACCTGCCGTTCCTGCTGTACCACATCCCCGGACGGGCTGCGGTGGGCGTCGACATCGGCGTGTTGCACGACATCGCCGAGCGGGCCGACAACTTCGTCGGGATGAAGCACGCCGTCGCCGACCTCGGTCTCGTCACCGAGGCGTTGATGACGCTCGGCCCGGAGTTCCGCGTGCTGGTCGGCCTCGAGGAGGTCAGCTTCCCGATGCTCGCCCTCGGCGCCAGCGGGATGGTCAACGCCGTGGCCAACGTCGTGCCCCGGCGGGTGGTCGAGCTGTACGAGGCGGTCACCTCGAAGGGGCTGGTCGACGGTCGCGCCGTCCACCAGGAGCTGTTCGAGCTGAACCGTGCCGTGTTCTACGACACCAACCCGATCCCGGTGAAGTACATGATGTGGCGCCTCGGCATCCTGCCGGGCAACGAGCACCGCCTGCCGATGGTGCCCGCTTCGGCGGACGTCGCGGCCCGGCTCGATGCCCTCCTCGTCAACGCCGGCCTGCTCGACCGCCGCTGACGCCGGCCTGCTCGATCGCGACCGCCCAGGCGCGGCCGGAGTCGTCGGCCACCGAGGAGGGCGACGGGTGTGCGCACGCTCGAGGAGATCGACGAGCTCGTCGCGTGTGGGTCCCTCGCTGAACGGCAGCCGCCAACCTGATTCGTCGACGGCTCGGGCGATCGGTTCGGCCGGGGCGATGGAGTGGGGAGCGCGGTCATCGCCAGGAAGCCGCCGACGAGCGGTGCGATGCGCGCGTCGGCGCGGGCGGCGGCCACGACGGCCGCCGAGGTCAACGGCCGGGTGAGGTCGACGTCGGCTCCCTGCCACGAACGGACCACCTCGCGACCGGTGGTCACGTGGCCCGCTCGTACGTCGAACGCCGCGAGCGGACGCCGACGAAGGAGGATGACGGTTCCCGGCCGCCCGTACAAGTCCGTCGTGCGTGACGAGCAGGCGCGGGCGACGCGCCGGCGGATCGTCGACGCCGGTGGCGATCTCTACGTCCAGAACGGCTACGGGACGACGACGATCGACGCGAGCGCCGAACGCGCCGGCGTCGGCCGCAAGACGGTGTTCACCTTGGTCGGTGGCAAGGCTGTGGTCCTCAAGCTGGCCTTCGACCGGGCGCTGGCGGGTGACGACGAACCGGTGGCCGTCGCCGACCGGCCCGAGGTGCGGCGGATGATGCAGGGCGAGGACCCGGCAGTGCTCCTCGCCGAGTGGGTGGCGATGAACGCGGCCATCGTCGGCCGACTGGCGGCGCTGCACCACGTGCTGGTGGTGGCAGCCGACGCCGATCCGGAGGCCGCGACGATCCTGGCCACCGTCGAGGAACAGCGGACGCACGGTGCCCGCGGCTTCGTCACGCGGCTGGCGGCGATCGGCGGTCTGCGTCCAGGGCTGGCCGCCGACCACGCCGTGGCCATCACCGAGTTGCTGATGGACCCGATGTCCTACCGTCGCCTGGTCCTGCTGCGCGGCTGGACGGCCGCCGAGCACGCCGCCTACCTCCAGACGGTGGCCGCGGCGACGCTCCTGGCGTGATCAGCGCGGCACGGCGTGCCAGTGCTCGGCGATGCCGAAGCCGACGCGGCCGTCGGTCTGGAAGCGAGCCAGGCCCTCGTTGACGAACGTCACGCCGTCGGGGCGCGGGATCTTCGTCGGGCAGATGGTCAACACGGTGCCGTCGACGACGATCGCTCCGCCGGCGCTGTCGGTCGCCCGCAGCTGCACGGTTCGATGCAGCAACGGGTTCGTCGGCTCGTACTCCGTCGTGATCGTCACGTCGTCGAGGTCGAGGGTCTCACCGTCGCGCCGGATCCAGCCCTTGCCGCGGAACGTGCCGTCGGCTGTCTTCCCACACGCCCCGCCGAGTGCGAGGTCGGCGCCGAAGTTCATCGAGAACCAGTTCAGGAAGCAGCCGGCGTCGGTCGCCGCGGGACCGGCCGCCTTCGCCGCGGACCCGCTCGCCGCCTGCCAGGTGCGCGGTCCCCACGACTTGTCGCGCACGCCGTACCCGTCCACGTCCCACCGCTCGTCTCCGAGGCGGATCGAGCCCGTGACCCGACCCGTCTGCTCGAAGTGACCCTGGGAGCCGCCGACCGCGTAGTGCGGCGGGCTGAGCGCCTCGAACGCCACGTCCATGTCCAGCTGCGCGGTGCGCTGCCAACCTGCCGGACGATCGCGGGTGGCGGCGAGCATCACGGTCGGATCGGCCATGTCCTGGGCCTCGCCGGAGTAGACGATGTCCCATCGCTGGAACGCCTCGCCGCGGCGCAGCGTGAGGTTGCCGACCGCGGGATCGACCGGACCGAGCGTCTCCACGACCGCCGGGGTGAGGTCCGTGCGCCGACCGTAGGTGAACGCCACGCGGCCCTCCGGCAGGTACACCGCGTGCAGCGCGTCGGCCCATCCGTCGTTGGGGCGGAAGCCCATCCGCGTGAACGCGCCGACGCCAGTGGTCGGATCGACGAAGTTGAAGTAGTAGCTCTCGCTCCACGCGGCGTGGTCACCGACGGGATGGAACAGCTCATCGGCGGGGTCGGCAGTGGCGGTCATCGCCCAGGTCTACCGCGCGGTGACCCGTCACGCCTTGGGCGCGACGATCGTGCACGTCCCCTGGGCGAGGGCGACGAGGCGTCCCTCGTTCTCGATCTCGATGCGCACGACCGCCATCCGCTTGGTCATCGCGATGATCTCGCTGGTCGCCCGGCACACGCCGGTGGTGACCGGCGCGAGCAGGTTGACCTTGAACTCCGTGGTCGCGGCCCAGTAGCCGGGCTGCATCACCGGGTACATCACCACGCCGAGCACGTGGTCGCACATCGCCGACAGGCAGCCCCCGTGCATCGTGCCCATCACGGTGATCACGTCCTGCGTGACCTCCATCTCGGCGACCAGCCGTCCAGCCTCCACCTCGGTCACGACGATGCCGAGGAACCCGTCGATGCCCCGGCGAGGCCGCGAGCCGACGAGCCGCTGGGCCCACCCCTCGTCGAACGTGTCGAACGTCGGTCGCATCATGATCCTCCTGCAGGCGAGAACACGGCGTGGACGGGTGGAGTGCCGGCGCCCTCGCCGGCCATCCGTTGGAGCAGCGGCTCGAGGCCGCCGAAGCCGACGACCTCGCGGGGAGCTCGGCGAACGGGTAGCGGCCGCCGGCCAGCATCTCGAGTGCCGGCCGGTACGCGTTGACGTCGACACCGAGGGCGCCGAGCACGCGCAGCTCCTTGTACACGAGGTGGTCGGGCTGGAACCCGGGCGCCTCCGACGGCCACGCGCGTGCCGGCCACGACGACGGTTCCACCGTGGCGGGCGAGTGCGACGGACTGGGCGAACGCTGCAGGGGCCATGGCGGTGACGTCGACGACGACGTCGGCGAGACCGCCTGTGGCCGTCTTCAGCGCGGCGACCGGGTCGTCCTGGGTGATGTCGACGGCGAGATCGACGCCGAAGCGTGCCGCCAGGGCCAGCCGGTCGGCGTCGCGCGGGCCGCGACCGGTGAGCATCACGAAGGCGGCGCCGGCGTCACGCACCGCCGCGGCCGCGCACAGGCCGCGCACCCCAGGGCCGAGGATGGCGACCACCTGCCCCGGCTGCGTCGCCGGTAGGTCGACGGCCCAGCGGATGCCCGCGCCGAGCGGGTTGAACATCGTCGCCAGCGCCGGATCGAGCTCGGCGGGCACCGGCAGGAGCATCGAGTCGGGGCCGAGGTAGAGGTGCGTCGCGTACCCACCCCACAACCCCGGGGCCCGGTCGGCGTCGCCGAAGCCGACCATCGTCGCCATCCCGTTGCGCCGGCACCGCCGGTACAGGCCGGCCCGGCAGGCGTCGCACTCCCGGCACGACTGGAACACCTCGACCGCCACACGCTGGCCGGGCTCGACGCCCCACCGCTCGGCCGCACGCGACCCGACCTGCTCGACCACGCCGATCACCTCGTGGCCCGGGATGAACGCGTGACGGGAGCGGATGTGCCCGGTGTACTGCTCGTGGTCGGTGCCGCACAGCCCACAGGCCTCGACGCGCAGCACCCCGTCGTCCTCGCCGACGTCGGGCAGCTCGAACCGGCGTTGCTCGAACGCCCGTGGCGCCGTGAGGACCAGCCCGTCAGCGCTCACGGCTGCCGCCGGTCGGCGGCGCGCCCGCTCACGCTGTCCAGCTTGGCGAACGCCGCTCGTGCGGCGCGCATCGCCTCCACCGCCCGCGGCACGCCGGCGTACAGGCCGAGATGGGTGATCGCCGCCTCGATCTCGACCCGGGTCAACCCGTGGCGCAAGCCGGTGGGCACGTGGACGGCCAGCTCCTCGACGGTGCCCAACGCGGTGAGGATGGCGATGACGGCCAGCGATCGGTCGCGGCGGGCCAGCTCGGTGCGCGCCCAGACCTCGCCGAACGCCCAGCGGTACGCGAGCACGCCGACGTCGCCGAGCGTGCGCGACAGGAACTCGAGGTCCGTCGCCGGATCGCTGCCGCCACGCCCGGCGGACACCGCGGTGAACACGTCGGCGCCGTCTCGATCACGTTCCTCGTCGGACTTGGCGTCGCCCGCCTCACGGTCGCTGAGCCGCTCCACGCCGGTGACCGCGCGCAGGCCGGCGTCGACGTGCCGGCTCGCGGCCATCGCTGCAGGGAACCCGGCGTAGACGGCCACGGTGACGACGATCTCCTCGACCTCGGAACGCGTGAGGCCGTTGCGGATGGCGATCTGGGTGTGCAGCTCCAGCTCCTCGTCGCGCGCCTGCGCTGCCAGCGTGGAGACCACGACCAGCGAGCGGTCCCGGCGGGACAGCTCCGGTCTCGCCCACATCTCGCCGACGACGTCGAAGGCGAAGCCGCCGAGCGCCCCGAGCCGGCGGCCGAACGACGCCGACACCCGTTCGGGGTCGACGTCGGGCACGAAGACCGCGAACGTCTCCGCAGCCCGCGCGTGTCGGTCCGTGTAGCTCGATGATTCCGTCATGGTGCTCCCTCCGAGCTCGACATCCCGGGGCGGCGTCGGCGCTCCAGGGGGCGATGGCGTTCGTTGCGGATGATCGCACGATCGTCCGCCGGCGCCCGACCCGGAGGTCGCCCGGCAGTCGTCAGCCGGACGGGCCGAGAGGACCCGACGACGGGGGCGCCGTTCGTAGGCTGCCCCGGTGTTCGATCTCGTCCCGCATGGTGCAGACACCTACGTCGGCGTCGGCCCGCGCTACCCGTGGGGTGGGCTGTACGGCGGCCAGATCGTGGCCCAGGCGCTGCGCGCCGCGTCGTCCACGGTGGACGAGGACAAGGTCGTGCACTCGCTGCGCGCCTACTTCATCCGGCGCGGCGACCACACCGAGCCCGTGCGCTACGAGGTCGATCGCATCCGCAACGGGCGCAGCTTCGTGACCCGTCGCGTCGTCGCCCGCCAGGCCGTGGGCGCCATCCTCAACCTGGAGGCCTCGTACCAGCGGTCGGAGGAGTCGGCGACGGTGCTGCCCGTGACCGTGCCGGACGTGCCATCCGCCGAGCATCTCGAGGAGTCGTCGTGGTCCGCCGACTTCGACCGGCGGTTCGTCCCGGAGGAGGCCACACCAGCCTCGCCGGTCGGTGTCGGGCGGATGGCGGCGTGGATGCGCGTCACCACGCCGCTCGATGGCGACGACCTGCTGCACCGGTGCTGGCTGGCGTACCTGTCCGACGACCTGCCGTGCGATGTGGTCGTGCGGGCACACCCGGACCGCGCCGCGATCGACGCGTCCGAGGGCCGCTTCATCGCCAGCCTCGACCACAGCGTGTGGTTCCATGCCCCGCCGCGGGTCGACGAGTGGCACCTGTACGACGTCGCCTGCGTGGCCTACGCCGGCGGCCGGGGCCTCACGCTCGGCCACGTGTTCGGCGCCGACGGCGCCCACATCGCCACGTTCGCCCAGGAGGCGCTGGTCCGGTCGGTCTGACTCAAGCCGTGCCGAACGGCGCGACGGCCTGCGCCACCGCGGCGAGCACGTCGAGGTGGCCCTCCACGGCGCCGAGCCCGGCACCCATGGTGTTGATCGACAGGTGGGTGGCGCCTGCCTCCTGCCACCGACCGACCTGATCGACGAGCTTGTCCATGCCATCGGCGGACCAGCTGACCCGGCCCTCCATGCCGATCGTTGCCGGGTCGCGACCGGCCTCGACCGCCGCATCGCCGAGGATCGAACGGGCCTCGTCGAGCCTCGGGCCGGGGACAACCTGCGGGAACCAGCCGTCGGCCAGCCGCCCGGCGCGGGCGTACGCCGGCGCTGATTGGCCGCCGATCCACACGGGGACGGAGTGCTCGGGCAGCGGGGCGAGGCCGGCACCGATGACGTGGTCGAACTCGCCGTCGTGGGTCACGGCCTGCTCGGTCCACAGCCGCCGGAGCAGCGGGATCTGCTCCTCCATCCTGCGTCCCCGCGTGCGGAACGACTGCGCCAGCGCGTCGTACTCCACCGCGTTCCAACCGATGCCGACGCCGAGGCGGAAGCGCCCCTCGGTCAGCAGGCTGACCTCCGCAGCCTGCTTGGCCACCAGCGCCGTCTGCCGTTGCGGGAGGATGATCACGCCGGTGACGAGCTCCAGCGAGGTGAGCGCGGCGAGGAAGCCGAACAGCACGAACGGCTCGCGGAACGTGGTGTGCACGTTGTACGGCCCTTGCCACGGCGCGTGGATCGTCGGATCCGCGCCGAGCACGTGGTCATAGGCCAGCAGGTGGGCGAAGCCCAACTCCTCGACGCGCAGGCCGTAGGTGCGCACGGCCGTGGCCGACGCCCCGATCTCGGTCTGCGGGAACACGACACCGATGCGCATGCGCCGTGTCTAGCAAGGTCGGCCGCCGGGCGGCCGCATCGTCCTGCCGGGCGCGGTCGTGTTGGCTATGCGGCCAGGAGCGCATCCCAGGCGCGCTCGGAGTAGGCCTCCTCGGGGAGGACCCAGGCGCCGACGAACGCGGAGACGATGGGGGAGGCGAGCGGATCCACCGCGAACATCTGGCGCAGGCGGCGGCGCTTGGCGATCGCCTCGGGACCGAAGCCGTTGAGGAGGTAGCTGCCGGCGCTGGCGAAGCGCAGCCGGCGCATCCGCTCTTGTCGCTCGGCGCGGTACGGCGCGAACGCCGCGGCCGACCAGTCGGCTCCCCCGGTCATCAGCTCGGTGATCATGTGGATGTCGCGGAAGGCCACGGACATCCCCTGTCCGATGATCGGATCGCTCCAGCCGGCAGCGTCGCCGACGAGCACCACGCCGTCGACGGCGACCTCGTCGGTCCAGGTGTCGGTCATCGGACATCCCGCGAGCGGGCCCGCCGGCGTCGCGCCGGCGATCGCGTCGGGGTCCGGCAGGCACGACAGGCGGAACGACTCCAGGAACCGCTGTTCACGTCCCGGGCCGGTGAAGCGGTGCGGATCGCCGGCGTCCCAGGCGCCGTAGAGCCGCGCCCGGCCGTCGGCCTGCGGGAACACGAGGAAGTTGAAGTCGCCCTCCACACCGATCGCCTGCTGCCCCGTGGGCCAGTCGCTCGTCCCGTCCACGAGCAGCCCGGCCATGATCACCTGGGCGGGGGTCGAGTCGAGCTCGATGCCGAGCATCCGCCGGATGCCCGACTCGCGACCGTCGGCTGCGACGACGAGCCGGCAGGACGCGGCGTGCTCGTCGCCGAGGTGCTCGTAGGCGACCGACGGCTGCGCTCCCGACGTGACCGCGACGGCGCCGACACCACGGCGGACCGTCGCCCCGGTCTGCCGCGGCGTGCTGCAGCATGGCCTCCTGGAACTGCGGGTGGCCGATGGCCAGGCAGCCGCCACCGGGGGTCAGGGCGGCGAGGTCGAACGGCGCCCGCTCGGCGTCGGCCGGCGAGATGGACTCGTCGTAGCCCACGTGGCGGGTGATCAGGCTGACCAGTGGCACCGAGTCGGCGACGGCGCGCAGGCCGAGCGCGTCGAGCTCGAGGATGCCCCACGGTGCCAGCCACTCGCCACGGACCCGGTCGCGGAACGAGTCCTCGCGTTCGAGCACGAGCACACCGAGCCCGGCCCGGGCGAGCACCGCCGCAGCGGCCGATCCGGCCAGACCCCCACCGACCACGACGACGTCGAACGCCTCGTCCTTCATCGAACGACCTCCCGTCATCCCCCCGGGGGGAATCATCGCGCCTCGGGTGACCTGCCGCGGGCCGCGAGCACCGAGCGATAGACATCGACGTAACGTCCGACCATCACGTCCCGGCTGAACCGCTCGACCGTGGTGGCCCGGATGGCGGTGCGGTCGAGCGAACCGGCGCGGGCGACGGCGTCGACGGCCGCGTCCGTCCCCCCGACCAGGAACCCGCTCACGCCTTCGCTGATCAGCTCGGACATCGATCCTCTGGCGTGGGCGACGACCGGCGTGCCGCAGGCCATCGCCTCGACCACGCTGTAGCCGAAGGGCTCGTCGAAGTCGATGAGGTGCAGGAGGGCGTGGGCCGCCCCGAGCACGGCCGATCGGTCGGCGGCGGCGACCGGGCCCAGGTAGCGGACGCGGTCGCCGTCCAGGTGCGGCGCGACCTGCTCGTCGAAGTAGCGCTGGTCGTGGACGATCCCGGCGATGTCCAGTCGGCGGCCGGCGCGCCCGGCCACCTCGATCGCGTGTGCCGTGCCCTTGTCCGGGTGGATCCGGCCGAAGAACAACAGGTGCTCGCCAGGCTGTGGATCGACGGCGAACGCGTCGGTGTCGATGCCGTGGTGGATCGTGGCGGCGTAGTGCAGGCGCGGGTGGCGGTCGGCGTCGCTGATCGCCACGTAGGTCGTCGAGGCGTCGTAGCGCTCGTACACCGGGACGATCCGCGGTGAGGAGAACCCGTGGATCGTCGTGACCACGGCCGTGTCGGTGAACCCGCTGTAGGTCAGTGGGAGGAAGTCGAAGCCGTTGTGGATGACGTCCAGTTCGGCGGCGTGCTCGAAGGCGTTGGCGATGTGCAGTGCCTCGGCGACCTTGGGCTCGATCGTGTCGTCCTCGTCCCAACCGTGCGCGGACGTGCTCGACAGGCGGGCCGTGGTGACCGAGTCGGCGGTGGCGAACAGCGTCACGTCATGGCCGGCGGCGACGAGCCCCTCGGCGAGGAGGGAGGCGAACAGCTCCCATGGCCCGTAGGCCCGAGGTGGCGTACGCCAGGCGATCGGCGCAAGGACGCCGATGCGCAGGGGAGACGTCGCGGCTTCGCGCTGGCTGGATGGAGGAACACCGAACGTTACCGAGCAGTCGGACCGGCCGGTAGGCTCCGATCCACATCCTTGGAAGAGTCGCCTCGCTTGGGCTGGACGGCCGTAAACGGTCTCGTCGCCCTTCGCAGGCTCGACGCCTCGACTGAGCTGACGTCAGGAGCTCGTCGTGGTCGGTCGTCCCGTTGAGGACAGTGTCGCCGTCGACGGCGCGCGCTCGTTCGGGATCCTGTCGACGTTCCCACCGACGGCGTGTGGCATCGCCACGTTCTCCGCCGCGTTGGCCGCCGGGCTGATCGCACACGGCGCGACGGTGGACGTCGTGCGCTGCGGCGCCGGCGAGGAGGTCGAGGACCCGCTCGTCGTCGCCTCCATGGGCGCCGGCGACCCGGACGGGATCTTCGCCGCCGCCGACGCGCTGAACAGCGTGGACGTCGCCATCGTGCAGCACGAGTACGGCATCTACGGGGGTGTCGACGGTGCCGACGTGCTCCGCGTCCTCGACGAGCTCGTGGTGCCGTCGGTCGTCGTCGCCCACACGGTGGTCCGTCGACCGACGCCACATCAACGGAACCTCCTCGAGGGCATCTGCGACGCGGCCGATGCCGTCGTCGTCATGACCGACTTCGCCAGGCAGCGGCTGATCGAGGACTTCGACGTCAACCCGGCGCGCGTGTCGGTGATCCCGCACGGCGCGACGACGCCTCCGGCCGACGACGACGCCGGTCCGACCGTCGGCCGTACGACCCACCAGGGTCTGCGCCTGTTGACGTGGGGACTCCTCGGGCCCGGCAAGGGCATCGAGTGGGCGGTCGATGCGATGGCCCTGCTCGGTGACGTGCGGCCACGCCCGTCGTACCTGATCGCCGGCGCGACGCACCCCAACGTGCGGCGCAACGACGGCGAGGCCTATCGGGACATGCTGATCCGCCGCAGCCGTCGGCCCGGGGCCGCCGGGCTCGTGTCGTTCGACGACTCGTACCGCGATCTGCCGGCGCTGACCCGCTTGATCGGTGCAGCGGATCTGGTGATCCTGCCGTACGACTCCGACGACCAGGTCACGTCCGGTGTCCTCGTCGATGCGGTCGCCTTCGGCCGACCCGTCGTGGCCACGGCGTTCCCGCACGCGGTCGAGCTGCTCAGTGGCGGCGCCGGTGTGGTCGTGCCCCAGCGAGACGCACGGGCGCTGGCCGACGTGGTGCGCGACCTGGTGGCCCATCCCGATCGGCTCGCGGCGATGGCTGCCGAGTGCCGGCGGCTGGCGCCGGAGCTGTCGTGGCCGGCGGTCGCGGGGCGCTACGACGACCTGGCCACGTCGCTGCTCCTCGCCGCGGGGGTGGGGACGTGATCGTCCCGGCACCGAGCTTCGAGCACATCGTCGCCATGAGCGACGCGATCGGCACGTTCGAGCACGCCAAGTTCGCCGAGCCACGGATCGGCCACGGCTACTGCACCGACGACATGGCCCGCGTGCTGGTGGCCACGTGCCGCGAGACGCAGCGCGACGCCGCCGTCGTCGGTCTCGCCCGGCTCGCCTACCGGTTCCTCGTCGACGCGCAGGGCGTCGACGGCAAGGTGCGCAACCGGCGTGCCGCCGGGGGTCGGTGGACCGACCGCCGTGGCGTCGACGATTGCTGGGGCCGGGCGATGTGGGCGTTCGGCACGGCCGCGCGACGGGCGCCGCTCGACTGGATGCGCCAGGGTGCGCGGGTCGTCGTTCCAACGCGGGCTCGAGCAGCGGTCGCCGTGGCCGCGGGCGATGGCCTTCGCCGCACTCGGCGCGGCCGAGGTGCTCGGCGTGCGGCCGGGGCACATCGGCGCCCGCCAGTTGCTGGCCGACGCCGTCGTCGCCATCGGTCGACCCGGCGACGATCGCGGTCTGGGTGTGGCCCGAGGACCGGCTCGGCTACGCCAACGCCGCGCTCGCCGAGGCGCTGATCGCCGCGGGCGATCGCGCTCGATCGCCCCGACGTGCTCGCCGACGGCCTCGCCGCGCTTGCGTTGGCTGCTCGAGCGCGAGACGGTGGACGGCCACCTGTCGCCGACCGGCGCCGGCGGATCCGGGCCGGCCGACCAGCCGCCGGCGTTCGACCAGCAACCCATCGAGGCGGCGGCGATGGCCGACGCCTGCGCCCGCGCGTATCGCGGTCACCGGCGACGACGCATGGCGCGCCGGCCTGACGTCGAGCGTCGAGTGGTTCCTCGGCGCCAACGACGTCGGCGTCGCCGATGTGTGACGCCGAGCACGGCGCCGGCTTCGACGGGCTCGAGCCCGACGGCGTCAACCTCAACCAGGGTGCCGAGTCGACGCTCGCGTTGATCACGGCACTGCAGCACGCCCGAGTGACGTTCGCGGCCGCATGACCGACGACGGCACCGTTCGTCGCCAGGAGCCCGGTGGACCTGCTGCCCGACCCGGCCCGCGTCGTCGGCCAGCTGTTCGTGCCCGGGCACGCGCTCGCCGGCCAGCCGGGCGGCCGGGCTTCGAACCTCGTCGCCCACGTCCTCGGTCTGAGCGATGCCGAGGTGACGACAGCGCTCGACGACATCTCCGAGCGGTTCGACGCGCGCCACCGCGACCTGCTCGACATGTTCGAGCAGCACGCCGATCGCCTGGCCAACCGGATCGCACCGGAGATCGAGCTGTCCGCGCACCACCGTCTGCTCCTCGGTGCGACGTTCACGCAGGAGGTCTCCGTCGAGGCCGCGGCGGTGTGCAACCCCAGCGCGGTCGCGGCCCTCGACCAGGGCGGTCTGGCGCCGGGCGAGGTCCGCGTCGTGCTGAGCGTGCGCCAGATCGGCGAGGGACACCGCTCGACGATCGGCTTCCGGACGGTCGTCGTCGGCGCCGCCGGCGAGCTGTCGATCGAACCCGCGCGGTCCGTACACCACGACCGGCACGATCGAGGACGTCGTGCTCGACGCCGAGGTGTTCGCCGGCCTCTCGTCGGACATCGACGGCGAGTCGGTTCGCTGGGTGCTCGACGGGCTCGGTCCGCACTTCACCGCGAGCGCGCTCGACCGCGCGCCTGCATCAGCTGGAGGACGCAGCAGGACACCCGCCGGGACGTCTCCGGCACGTCGGCGCGGTTGGCCGAGCGTGCGGCGCGCTGCTACGCCGCCAGTTTCCCGGTGTCGTCCGAGCTCGACGAGCGGGTCCTGTCCCCGGCGTGCGCGGTGGAGTCGAACGGCCTCGAGGATGCCCGCTTCGTGCGCTTCGTCGACGACGGTGTCGGTCACCTATCACGCGACGTACACGGCGTACGACGGCTCGGCGATCAGGCAGCAGCTCCTGACGACGACCGACTTCGTCGACGTTCACGTCGTCGCCGCTGCTCGGGTCCGGCCGCCGCCGACAAGGGGATGGCCCTGTTCCCCCGCAGGATCGGTGGCCGCTTCCACGCCCTGTGCCGATGCGACGGGGCGCGCAACGCGCTCGCCGTGTCCGACGACATCCGGCGCTGGCCGTCGTCCGTACCGCTCGACGTCGCTCCCACGGTCTGGAGCTCTGTCCAATCGGGGAACTGCGGGTCACCGATCGAGCTGGACGAGGGCTGGCTGGTCCTGACCCACGGCGTCGGCGCGATGCGGACCTACTCGATCGGCGCGCTGCTCCTCGACCTCGACGACCCCAGCGTCGTCATCGGCCAGACCGTCGCAACCGCTGATCGCCCCGCGGCCGGACGAGCGCGACGGCTACGTGCCGAACGTCGTCTACTCGTGCGGCGCGCTCCGTCACGGCGACCTGATCGTGGTCCCGCTGGGCCTCGCCGACTGCCGCATCGGCTTCGCCACGTTCTCGATCGCCGACGTGCTCGACGCCATGACGCATGCCGAGCCCGGCTGAAACCCGTCACGTTCCACCAAGGAGATCGAGGACCACATGGCTGACAAGTCACCACGCCAACACCAGTCGAAGAAGGCCGGCAAGAGCCTCAAGGAGAAGCGGGTCGAGAAGAAGGAGAAGCAATCGACCAAGCGCACCGGTGCATGACTGACGGCTGACCTCGGTCGCGCCCGCCGGATCGGGTCCGCAGCGGCTACCGTGCGCACCGTCGAGCCGACCGGCTCGACTGTTGCTCGAGTCCCCGGCGACACCGCGTGTTGTCCGAGGAGTCGTCGTGAACGTTGCTGCGTCCGAACCGAACGGGCGTCTCGGCGCCCGGCGCGCCGATGCTCGGCGCAACCACGCCGGCGTCGACTCCGTGTCCGGCTCGGCGGCTCCCACCGGATCGGTCGTCGACCACCGTCTGTGCTGGACGACCATCATCGGGCTGGCGGTGCTCCACGTCGGCGCGGCCGTCGGCGTGCTGTGGATCGTCATGCACCAGCTCGCCGCCGACGTTGGTGCTGGCGGCCGCGTTGTACGTGGTGTGCGGCCTGTCGATGACCGCCGGCTACCACCGCCTGTTCTCCCACCGCACGTACC
This sequence comes from uncultured Acidimicrobiales bacterium, assembly GCA_963794805.1. Classification (GTDB taxonomy): domain Bacteria; phylum Actinomycetota; class Acidimicrobiia; order Acidimicrobiales; family Ilumatobacteraceae; genus JAODBQ01. The sequence continues at coordinate 83,181 of CAWCFL010000015.1, read as the reverse complement.
GTGCGTCGGCACCGGTCCGCTGGACGATGCTCGTGTTCGGCGCGGCGACGTTCCAGAACTCGGCCGTGTCGTGGAGCGCCGACCACCGCGCCCACCACGCCGACACCGACGGCGACCACGACCCGCACGCGATCACCCGTGGCGTCTGGTTCGCCCACATCGGCTGGCTGTTCCGCCGACGAGTCGCCTCGGCCGACGTCAGCCGGCTCGGCGATCTGTGGTCGCTGCGCAGCATCCGTCTGCAGCACCGCTGGTACGCCGTCGTGGCGATCGGCGTCGGCCTCCTGCTGCCGACCGCCATCGCCTGGACGTGGGGCGACCCGCTGGGGTGGGCTGTTCGTCGCCGGGTTCCTCCGCGTGCCGTCGTCATGCTGCAGGCCACGTTCTGCATCAACTCGCTCGCCCACCTCATCGGCACGCCGCGCTACGACCGCCGCTCGACGGCACGCGACAGCCTGCTGACCTCGGTCCTCACGTTCGGCGAGGGCTACCACAGCTTCCACCACCGCTTCCCGTTCGACTACCGCGGCAGCGTCCACTGGTGGCAGTACGACCCGAACAAGTGGCTCATCTGGAGCCTCGCCCGCCTCCGCCTGATCGACACCGTGCGCACCGCCTCGCCGAGACCATTCGGCGGTCGCTGCTGACGAGCGCGCCGGCAGCGCGCCGCCGTCAGCGGACGGGCTCGGTGAAGACCGCCGGGTCGATGCGCGCCGGCGACGGTGTCGCCGGCCACGTCGGCGAGACGGCGGTTGTGGCGGCGGGCGTGCCGGCGTAGCCGGTCGAACGCCTCGTCGATCGACAGCTGCTGGCGTTCGGCGATCATCCCCTTGGCCTGTTCGATGACGATGCGGCTGGACAGCGCGTTGGTCAGCTGCGTGTTGACCTCCTGGGCCTCGACGGCGGCGCGGTTCTGCAGGATGGCGATGGTGGCGACGTCGGCGAGCGCCTGAGCGACGGCGACGTCGTCGTCGCTCATCGACCCCGTCTCGGTGCGGAACAGGTTCAGCGCGCCGATGACCGAGCCACGCAGGCGCATCGGGATCGCGTCGGCGGAGCGGAACCCGGCCTCGCACGGCGACCGGGGCGAACCGCGGCCAGCGGTGATCGGCCGTGGTGAGGTCCTGGTTGACGACCGGTCGCCGGCTGTGGAAGCAGTCGAGGCACGGACCTTCGCTGCGACTGCAGCTCGAACAGCTCGACGATGCGCATCGCCTCGTTCGACGAGGTCATCACCTGCAGCTGCGCCGCTCGGTGTCGGCCAGCATGATCCCCGCGGCGGCGATGTCGAGCACCTCGACGCAGCGGTCCGACAACGTGGTCAGCAGCTCGACGATGTCGAAGTCGTCGACGAGGTTGTCGGCCAGTTCCACCATCGTGCGGGCGAGGACGGATTCTCGGGTCACGACAGCCCTCCCGGTGCGACGGTCGAAGCGAACCTCACGCCCCGATCGTAGGTGCGGCACCGTGTCGCCGGTGCCCGGCGATCAACCGTCGTCCTCGTCGAGGCGCAGGTTTCGGCGCGAGCATGTGGCCGTGACGAACCAGACCGCCGACGCCGCCGAGGTCATCCGCCTGTGGACGGACGGACCACCGTCGCCGATCGAGGGCGTCGGTGAGGAGGTGGCCTACCCGGTGCGTGCAGGCCTCGCCGAAGGCACGACGTCCCTGCGCAACATCTCCGATCCGACGTTGACCGTGTTCGCCCCGCGGTCGGGCAACGCCAACGGCGTGGGCGTCATCGTCGTGCCCGGTGGCGGCTGGACGGTCAACGTGTGGATCCACGAGGGCGTCGACGTCGCACGGTGGCTCGCCGGGGCCGGCTACACGGCGTTCCTCCTGAAGTACCGGGTCCAGGCGTCGGACCCCGACCAGGCGGCGTTCGAGGCGGCGACGGCGGCGGTCGACGCCGTCCTGGCGATGCCCGCGGTCCGCGGCACAACGACCACGGAAGATCGCCGACCTGATCGCGACCGACGAGTACCTCCAGGCGCGCGGCCGCCGCGGCCGACGACGGTCGCCGGGCGATCGCCATCGTCCGTGAGCGGGCGGCGGGCTACGGCGTCCGTCCCGAGACGGTCGGCATGGTCGGCTTCTCCGCCGGCGCGTTCCTCGCGGTCGATGTCGCGCTCGATCCACGTGACGCGCCACTGGCGTTCGTCGGGGCGATCTACGGCGGCGAGACGCTCGGTACGCCGGTCCCGCCCGACGCGCCACCGCTGTTCACCGTGGTCGCCCAGGACGACATCCTCTGGAAGATCGTCGAGGGCGTCCATGCGGATTGGTCCGACGCCGACCGGCCGTCGGAGCTGCACGTGTTCGCCCGGGGAGGGCACGGCTTCGGCATGGTCCGCCAAGGCTCGCCCTCCGATCGATGGACCGACTTCTTCCTCGCCTGGCTGGACGACCGCGGCATCCGCTGATCGCGTCCTGATCCAGGCACGGTCATCGACCGGGCAGTCCCACCATCGGTCGCGACGGGTCAGCGAGCGCGTGCCCAGATGTCGGCGCAGGCGGCGCAGGTCGACGCCGGGATCACCCCGGCGCGCGATCAGCGCGGCGAACAGCCAGCACCCGGCACAGAAGCCGATCACGGATTCCAGCAGGGCGAAGACCAGCAGCACGACGAGCAGGCCGGCGGCGACCACAGCGGAACCGAAGGCGAACCAGGAAATGGCCGCTGCGGTCGTGACCGCGAGCCCGATCGACTGGGCGAAGCGCTTCGGCGGACCGGGCACCTCCTTGGGCGGCCCGAGCCGGGGAGCGATCACGCGCGTCGCCAGCTGGCCGAGGGGGCTGAGGGTGGGGCCCGACCAGACGCGGGCGAGGAAGCCGACCGCGAGCACCGCGGTCATCCACCACGCCTGCGTGACCAACGCCAGCGCGGTGAGCAACGCCACGCCGGCGGCGACGGTGCGTGCTGCCTTCTCGTTCACCGGATTGGGGAAGTGCCCGACGCGGAGTGCCACCGCTCCGACGATAGCTCCATTCCCGACTGGACAGGTCGGGAATCTGCTCAGGCCTCCTCGACGAGCAGGCCGCTCTCCTCGGGCAGCATGCTGTGCTGGTCCAGGCGGTACAGGAGGATGAAGCCCGGCAGCACGATGCACACCGCGGCGACGGTCGCCACCACGAGCGCGGTCAACGTGCCCGACGGCCCGGCGGCCTCGGCCACGGTCAGGCTCTGGGGGAGCATGTACGGCCACTGCGCGACGCCCCAGGCGACCACGACGCTGGCGACGGCGCCCGCGGCGAAGAACCGGGCCGGACGGTCCGCGCCGCGGCGGATGAGGACGAGCGACGCGCTGCCGCAGATCGCGGACGCGATCACCAGAGGCAGGGCTCGCGAGGTGAGGCCGTCGAACAGGTAGTCGGCGTCGGCGTGCAGGACGAAGACGCCGACGAGTGCCACGACGCCGGCGACGACGGCCATCACCGTCGCCCGCTGACGGAAGTACGCCACCATCAGTGGATCACCCAACCGGCGGGCGTCGACGACCAGGTAGACGGCCGCGAGGTAGGCAGCGACGACCACGGCGAGCACGCCGCCGAGCACCGACGTCGGGTTGACCCAGCTCGACCAGGGGTCGCCGGCGATCCCACCCGACGGCACCCGACCGGAGGCGATGGCCCCGGCCACGGCGCCGAAGCAGTAGGGCACGAGCACGGAGGACAGGGCGAAGGCGGCGCCGAAGTTGCGTCGATCTCGTGTGCGGAACACGGTCTTCCTGAACGCGAAGCCCGACCCGCGCAGGACGATCCCGAACGCGGCCAGCGTGAGTGGGACGAAGACGGTCAGCGTGATCGAGGCGTAGGCCTCCGAGAACCCGGTCCACAGCACCACGAAGGTGAAGATCAACCAGACGTGGTTGGCTTCCCAGACGGGTCCGATCGCATGGTCGATCAACTCGCGAGGACGCTCCCCCCGGTCGGCGCCACCGGCCACCAGGTCCCAGAAGCCGGCGCCGAAGTCGGCACCGCCGAAGATCGTGTACGCAGTGATGGCGACGAACAACACGATGGCCACCGCGTTCGTCACGGCACGCTCACCGACTCGTCGTCGTGCTCCACGGCCGAGGGCGCCGGGCTCGGGCCGTAGGGCACCTCGCTCTCCGGGACGTCACGTTCGCGGAAGCGCCGGCTCATCTTGCGCAGGATCAGGATGGTCGTCACCCCGAGCCCGATGTACAGCGCGGTGACGAGCACGAACGTGAGCCAGACGCCGGTGTTGCCCGTGGCCGCGTCCTCCACCTTCATCACGTTGTAGACGATCCACGGCTGGCGTCCGACCTCGCTGACGACCCAGCCGGCCTCCATCGTGACCACCGCGGCGACACCGGCCCCGGCCGCGAGGGTCAGGAACAGGCGACTCTTCGGCGCGCGCTTGCGGATGATCCGGCACGCCCAGTACCACAGCGAGAGCAGGAGCAGGATCGTGCCGAGGCCGACCATCATGTCCCACGCCAGGTGCACCGTGTTCACCTCCGACAACGTCGGCTGGTCGTCCGTCGGGACGGTGTTCAGGCCCTGGACCACGGTGGCGGTGCCGTCGGTCGGATCGGACAGGATCGACGCCAGCCCGGGGATCGGGATGCCCCCGGACACGGTCCCGTCGGAGTTGAGGTGGCCGAACAGCGTCTCGGGGACGTCGCTCGTCGTCGTCGGCACGAGCTCGATCGCGGCGAACTTGACCGGCTGGTTGTTGTACACCCAGCGGGCGAGGGAATCGCCGACGGCCATCTGGATCGGCGTGGCGATCGCCGCCACGCTGAACGCGATGGCGAAGCCCACCCGGTGGTAGCGGTCCTTGCGACCGCGCAACATCCCGAACGCGTAGACCGAGGCCACCAGGAAGCCCCCGACGATGTAGGCCGCGACCACCATGTGCGCGGCCATCAGCGGCATCGCATCGTTGAAGATGACGGCCCACGGGTCGACCGCGACGACCTTGCCCGCACTGTTCAGCGTGTACCCCGACGGCGAGTTCATCCACGCGTTCGCCGCGACGACCGACACGCTGCCGAGGATGCCCGTGATGACGACCGGGACCCCGGTCCAGAAGTGGGTCCACGGTTTGAGCCGTCGCCAGCCGTAGATGTAGATGGCCACGAAGATCGCCTCGGTGAAGAAGAAGATGCCCTCGAAGGCGAACGGGATGCCGAACGCCTGGCCCCACTGCCCCATGAACCGGGGCCACAGCAGTCCGAACTCGAAGCTCAGCACCGTGCCTGTCACCGCGCCGACGGCGAACGTCACGGCCATGTACTTCGACCACCGCTGGGCCAGCAGCATCGCGTCCTCGTCGCCGTGCTTCACGCCGCGGTAGTTGGCGATCAGCGCCAGGAAGGCCCACGACACGCCGAGCGGGACGAGGATGATGTGGAAGGCCAACGTGAACGCCATCTGCGACCGTGCCCACGGCACGGGGTTCACCGCCAAGATCGCGTGCACACTGCTCATCGCCCACCCTTCGCGCGCGCACCGAGGTGCCGAGTGATGAACTTAACCAGCGCCTCGCCACGCGTCATCACCCCCGTTGGATGATGCCGGTGGCACGGCGCGGCCTTCATCCGACGCGGGCGATGACGGACGGGCCCGAACGTGCAAACGTGCGGGCATGCGTTCCACGTTGTCGCCCCTCGAGACGATCATGTGGCGGGCAGGACAGGACCCGGCACTGCGCATGACGGTCGGCAACCTCCTCGTCCTGGATCGCCTCCCCGACATCGACGAGCTCGTCGGCCGGCTGGCCGCGATGGCCTACGAGGCGCCGCGACTCGGCTGGCGGCTCGACGACCCCTCGCGGTCGCGTCCGCGGCCGGCATGGGTGGCCGAGGACGACTTCGACGCGCGCAACCACGTGCGTGTGCTGTCGCTGCCGCCTCCGGGCGACCTGCGTCAGGTGCTCGATCTCGTGTCGCTCGTGGAGACGGCGCCGTTCGAGCCCGTCCGCTCGCCGTGGGACGTCACGGTGATCGAGGGACTCGAGGACGGACAGGCTGCCCTGTACCTGCGCGCCGACCACGTCCTCACCGACGGGGTGGGCGGCGCGGCCCTGCTCAGGCTCCTCGCCGACCGTGACGCCCCCGCCGCCGACGCCGACGCCGACGCCGACGTCGACCTCGGACCCGAGGGCGATCCGCCGAGCGGCAGCGATGCACCCGCCGCTGCCGCACCGATCGTCAGCGAACGGCGCCCCGGCACGGTCACGGTCACCGTCGACCTCACGTCGCTCGCCCGCCCGGTGGCCAACGGCATCTCCGCGGCGATGCGCATCGACCCCGTCGACACCGTCGTGCGCGGCGTGCAGCGTGGCGTCGGGATCGTCAACTCGGTGTCCCGCCAACTCGTCGTCGCCGGCGGCCCGCTGTCGCCCGTGGCGCCGTCGGGTTCGATGGCGACGCACTTCTCGACGCTCTCGCTGCCCGGGGCGCGCCAGGTGGCAAAGCGACACGGGGCGAGCCGCCAGGTCCTGCTCGTCGCCGCGACCGCCGCCGGGCTCGGTGCGTACCACGAGCTTCGCGGGCAGCCGGTGGCCGAGCTGCGCATGGCCACGCCGGTCCTGCGCCGCAGTGGCGGGTCGGGCGGCGCCAACTCGTTCGTCCCGCTGCGCATCGAGGTGCCGGCGCGGTTCGACCATCCCGGCACCCAGTTCGGCATCGTCGCCGACCGGCTGGCCTACGCCAGTCGGGAGCCGGCCACGCAGCTCACCGGCGTGCTGACGAGCGCGGTGAACCTGCTGCCGGGGCGGGCGCTCGTCGCCGCGGTGCGCTCCCAGGTCGCCGCGGTGGACTTCGTCACCACCACGCTTCCCGGCCGGCGTACGCTCGGCACGGTCTGCGGGGCGCGCATCCTCGCCAGCCACCCGTTCGGGCCGCGTGCCGGCAGGCTGGTGAACGTCACGGCGTTCGGCAACGGGGACAGCCTGGACCTCGGGATCGCCACCGACCCGGTCGCCATCCGTGATCCGGAGGTGCTCGTCGAGTGCCTGCAGCAGGCCTTCGCCAGGCTGGCCGACGACGCGCACCAGGGCGCCGGCTCGTAGGCGTGCAGATGGCCGTCGTTCCTGCGCCTCCACCACCTCCGCCTCCGCCCCGGCGCGGGGTCGTCGGCACGCTGCTCGGCGACGCCGGCGCCATCCTCCAATCGGTGGTCAACGAGGTCGTCCCCGGCGTCGTCGACGCCGTCGACGTGAACGCCGTCGTCGAGCGCGTCGACATCCAGGCGGTCCTCGACCGGGTGGACATCCAGGCCGTGCTCGAACGCGTCGACCTGCAACCGGTGCTCGAGCGGGTGGACCTGCAGCCGCTCCTCGACGGGGTCGACCTCGATGCGCTCCTCGCCGAGATCGACGTCCAGGCCCTGATCGATCGCATCGACCTCCAGGCGGTGCTCGACCGGGTCGATCTGCAGGCGTTGATCGGCAAGGTGGATCTCGACGCGGTGCTCGCGGAGGTCGATCTCGATGCGGTGATCGACCGCGTCGACATCTCCCGGGTGCTCGTGCGCCTCGACCTGAACACCGTCGTCGTGCTGATGAACGCGCTGTTGACGCAGCTCGACGTCAACGCCATCGCGGCGCGCCTCGACGTCAACAAGATCATCGCCAACGTCGACGTCAACGCCGTGTTGCAGCAGGTGGACGTCGAAGCCCTCGTCAAGCAGACCCAGCTCGGACCGATCCTCGCCCATGCCGGCGCCGGGGTCGCGGCCGAGGCGGTCGATGCGGTGCGCAGCGTCGGCGTGGGTGTCGACCTCGGGATCCACCGGCTCGTGGATCGCGTGCTGCGGCGCGAGTCCGCCGCCCCCGGTGGTCCGCCCCTGCTCGTCGACCGGCCGGCGGTGGCCTGACGTGCGGATCCACGCGAACCGCGACACCGGGCTCCAAGGGCACTACGCGGGGATCATGACGCGGGCGGGTGCGTTCGTCATCGACATCGCCGTCGTGGTGCTGCTGTTCTCCGTCACCGGACAGGCGCTCGACTACCTGGTGGCCGCGGTGTTCGACGCCGACTTCAGCCTCAAGACGACCTCGGTCGTCCCCGATGTGCTGTTGGCCCTGTGGGCGTTGCTGTACTTCTCCTACCCGGTGGCGATCCGCGGACGCACGCTGGGGATGGCCATCCTCGGCCTCAAGGTGGTCCGTGCCGACGGCGACGACGTGGACGGGTGGCATGGTCTGCTGCGCGCCCTGGCCCTGCCGCTGAGCTTCTTGATCCTGTGGATCGGCATCGTGATGATCGTGCTCCGGCGCGACCGTCGAGCGCTGCACGACCTCATCGCCGGCACCGCGGTGGTCTACTCGTGGGATGCCCGATCGGCGCGGCTGCGCGTGCTCGCCAAGCAGAACGAGCGCGAGCGCGCGTCGATGGTTCAGCTGGAGTCGGACACCGCGGGGTAGGGCCGCGGTTCGATCACCGCGAGGACCGACGCCGGCGTGCTGAGGTCGCCACCGGTGTGGGCGACGCTGAAGACGCGCTCCGAGCGCCGGTGGCCGAGGAGCCAACGCACCCAGCGCAGCCACGTGGAGATCCGGTTGCCGAACCCGTTGAGGAACGCGAGGTGGACGAACATCCACACCAGCCAGGCGGGGAAGCCGCTGAGGCGGATGCCGCGGACGCTGCAGATGGCCCGGTAGCGGCCGATGGCCGCGACGCTGCCGAGATCTCGGTACTTGAAGGGCCGGGTGTCGGTCTCCCCGCCGAGGCGCCGGACGATCGCGTTGGCGGCGTGCAGCCCGCCCTGCATGGCCACCTCGCACACGCCAGGCAGGCCGTTGACGCTGACCATGTCGCCGACCGCGAAGACCTCCGGGTGTCCGGGCAGGGTGAGGTCGGGCAGCACGGCGACGTGCCCGGCTCGGTCGACCTCGGCGCCGGTGGCCTTGCCCAGCGCTGCGGCGAGCGGCGAGGCCTGCACGCCGGCCGCCCACAAGACGGTGCGGGCGGCGATGCGCTCGGTGGTGCCGTCCGCGGCCGTCACGTCGACGCCGTCGCTGTCGATGCCGGTGACCCGCGCGCCCATCCGCAGTTCCACGCCGAGCCCTTCGAGCTCCTTGGTCGCCCGGCCGGCGAGGTTGTCGCCGAACGTGGCCAACGGCTCCTTGCCGCCGTCGAGGAGGAGCACGCGGATCGACGCCGGGTCGAACGTGCGGAAGTTGTGGCCGAGGCTGCGCACGGCCAGCTCGCGGATCTGTCCGGCGAGCTCGCATCCCGTGGGCCCGGCACCGACGATGGCGATGGTCAGCCACTGCGCCCGCTCGACGTCGTCAGCGGACGTCTCGGCCATCTCGAACGCGCCGAGGACGCGGCGGCGGACCTCCAGCGCGTCGTCGATCGTCTTCATCCCCGGGGCGTACAAGGCCATCTCGTCGTGACCGAAGTACGACTGACCGGCCCCACCGGCGACGATCAGGCTGTCGTAGGGGATCTCCACGGGCACGTTCGGTGGCCGGGTGCCGGTGACGATCCGCCGGTCGAGGTCGAAGCCGGTGACCTCGACGAGCTCGACCTTCACGTTGTCCGACCCGCGCAGGATGCGTCGCAGCGGTGCGGCGATCTGCCCGGGCGACAAGATGCCGGTGGCCACCTGGTACAGCAGCGGCTGGAACAGGTGGTGGTTGCGGCGATCCAACACGGTGACGTCCACGGGGAGGTTGCCGAGGAACCGTGCGGCGGGCAGCCCGCCGAAGCCACCCCCGACCACGACGACGCGGTGCCGTGGCGCCCCGTCCTGGGTCGGGATGTGCCGCCCGCGGCGCAGCGACCTCGGGAGAACGCTCACAGCCCCGGGCTGGAGTGCATGATCCCGCCGTCGGCGAAGATCGTCGTGGCCGCGAGGTAGCTGGCGCCATCGCCGGCGAGGAAGACGACGACGCTGGCGATCTCGTTCGGCTCGGCCATCCGCCCGATCGGGATCGCGGCGTCGAGCTTCTGCAACAGCACCGGGTCGGCCATCGTCGACGCGTTGATCGGCGTGTCCACTGCGCCGGGTCCGACGCCGACCACGAGCACGCCCTGCTTGGCCAGCTCCACGCCGGCCGTGCGGGTGAGCATGCGCATGCCGCCCTTGGACACGCAGTACGCCGTGTTGTTCGGCATCGGCCAGTCCTCGTGGACCGAGGTCATGTTGATGATCCGGCCGCCGCCACCCTGGGCGATCATCTGCTTGGCGGCCAGCTGCGTGCCGAAGAACGCGCTCTTCAGGTTGATGTCGAGCACCCGGTCGTACTGCGCCTCGGTGGTGTCGAGGATCGACGTGCGCGTCTCGATGCCGGCGTTGTTGACCATGATGTCGATGCGACCGAACGCGGTGACGGCGGCGGCGATGAGCCGCTCGAGGTCGGCGACCTTGCTGACGTCGGCGTCCACGCCGATGGCTTTGTCGCCGAGGGCGACGATCTGCTGCTCCAGATCTTCGGTCGCCTGCTCGTTGGCCACGTAGTCGATGACGATGTTCGCCCCGGCCTCGGCGAGCGCGAGCGCCACCGCCTTGCCGATGCCGCTGTTGCCTCCGGTGACGATGGCCACCTTTCCGTGCAGTGTCATCTCGATGTCCTTCTGGTTGTTCGACTGGTTGTTCGCATGCGGCCCGGCGCTCAGCGCTCGAGCTGCGCGGCGCGCGCGGCGAGGACGTCGGGGAGCTGGCCGACGGTGAACACACCGTCGCCGGGCCGTCCGCGGATCAGGTCGGCGACGATGCCCGTCCAGCCGGTCTGGTGCATCGCCCCGAGACCGGCGCCGTTGTCGCCGTGGAAGTACTCGTTGAACACGATGTTGTCCTTCCAGGCCGGGTCGGTCTGGAGGCGCTCGACCATGCCGAACGCCGGTCGCCGCCCGTCGGCATCGACGAGGAACAGCGAGACCAACCGGTTGCGCAGGTCGGCGGCGATCTTGTCCAGCGTCAGCGTGGTCCCGCTGCCGGTGGGGTACTCCACCTCGAACTCGTCGCCGAAGAACCGGTAGTAGCGGTCGAGCGTGGTGACGACCAGGAAGTTGAGCGGCATCCACAGCGGCCCGCGCCAGTTGGAGTTGCCCCCGAACATGTCGGTCGTGGACTCCGCCGGCTCGTAGTCGATCGTCGCCCGGATGCCCTCGACGTCGAGCTCGTAGGGGTGCTCGCGGTGGTACGCGGACAGGGCGCGCAGCCCGTACGGCGAGAGGAACTCGCGCTCGTCGAACAGCTTCTCGAACAGGCGGCGCAGCCGGGCGATGCCGACGACGCCGAGGAGCAGCCGGCGCTCACCGACCGCGCCGCGGATGAGCCCCTGCTCGACGAGCTGGTCGAAGTTGCCCAGGCTGTCCGGGTCGACCAACCTGGCGAACTGCTTGCCGACGGTGGCCGCGCGGGCGATGACCGGCTCGTCGACGACGACCGCGGCGAGCAACGGGATCACCCCGACCATCGAGCGGACCTTGACGGGCACCTCGGTGCCGTCCGGCGTGATCAGCTTGTCGTAGTACATCCCGTCGTCGTCGTCCCACACGCCGAGGTCGCGGCATCGCATGGCTCATCGCCGCGAAGTGCTCGAGGAACTTGAGGACGAGGTCGGTCGCGGGGCGCTGACCGGACCGGTTCAGCAGTGAGGCGATGCTGCCCATGGCCAGCGCGTAGAACGCCATCCACCCCGTCGCGTCGGACTGCTCCAGCCGTCCGCCGACGGGCAGGTGCGAGCGGTCGATCGGTCCGATGTTGTCGAGGCCGAGGAACCCGCCCTCGAACAGGTTCGAGCCGTCGGCGTCCTCCCGGTTGACCCACCACGTGAAGTTCACGAGCAGCTTGTCGAACACCTTGCTGAGGAAGCCGAGGTCGTTGCCGCCGTCGATGGCGAAGACCTCCAGCGTGGCCCATGCCTGCACGGGCGGGTTGACGTCGCCGAAGTCCCACTCGTAGGCGGGCAGCGCGCCGTTGGGGTGCTGGAACCACTCGCGGCAGATCAACAGGAGCTGGTACTTGGCGAACGCCGGGTCGACGTGCGCCAGCGCGACGCAGTGGAACCCGAGGTCCCATGCCGCGAACCACGGGTACTCCCATTTGTCGGGCATCGACATGACGTCGAACGCATCGAAGTGGCGCCAGCGAGCGTTCCGTGCGGTCAACCGGGCGGCGGGAGGCTTCGGTTGCGTCGGATCGCCGTCCAACCACCGGCCGACGTCGTAGGCGAACAGCTGCTTGCTCCACAGCATGCCGGCGAACGCCTGGCGCATGACCATCGCGGCATCGGCCGAGACGTCACCGGGGGTCATCTCGGCGTAGAACTCGTCGGCCTCGGCGCGGCGCGTGGCGACGACGGTCTGGAAGTCGGCACCGAGCGCCTTGGACGCCTTCTTCGGCTTCGCCCCGACCGGGCGCAGCCGCAGCCGGATCTCGGCGGTGGCCCCGGCGTCCACCTCCACCCGGTACCAGATCGCCGCCTTGGTGCCCCGACCCGCCGGGTTCACCGCGTCGGCCCGGTCGCCGACGACGCGATCGTTGATCGCATCCTTCGGGTACGCCGCCGGCGACGCGTCACCGAACAGGCGCGCCGTGTTGGTCTCGTTCTCGCAGAACAGCATGGTCGGCGCGGTCCCGTCGGGTGCCGGGGCGGCGAGCAGCTCGAGCGCGCCGAACAGCGGATGGTCGATGGCGATGCTCGACGCGTCGCCCTGGCGCAGCTCCGGCTTGTCGGCGTCGACGTCCCACGACCAGGTGTTGCGGAACCACACCGACGGCAGGAGGTGCACCGTGTCGGCCTCGGGGCCGGCGTTCGTCACCCGGATGGTCATCAGCACGTCGGTCGGATCGGCCTTGACGTAGTCGACCTCGCAGATCCAGTAGCGGTCGTCGTCGAACACACCGGTGTCGAGGAGCTCGTACTCGGGGTCGAACTTGCCGCGCCGCCCGTTCTCGGCGAGCAGGTCGGCGTAGGGGAACGGCTGCTGGGGGTAGTGGTAGCGCCACCGGTTCCAGGCGTGGCTGGGCAGCGCGTCGAGGTACCACCAGTGCTCCTTGACGTCCTCGCCGTGGTTGGCCTCGGCGCCGGTGAGGCCGAACATGCGCTCCTTGAGGATCGGGTCGCGCCCGTTCCACAAGGCCAACCCGAGGCACAGGCGCTGCTCCACGTCGCAGAAGCCGGCCATGCCGTCCTCACCCCAGCGGTATGCCCGGGAACGGGCGTGGTCGTGGGGGAAGTACGCCCACGCGTCGCCGCTCGCGCTGTAGTCCTCGCGGACCGTGCCCCATTGGCGCTCGCTGACGTAGGGACCCCAGAGGTACCACGGGCTCGCCTGCAGGAGGCCGGCGCCGAGATCGCCGAACTCTTGGACCCTTGCTCGTTCTGCGCTCGTCATGGTGCCCTTCGTAGCTCAGCTGAGGCGTTCGAGGAGACGATCGCCGACACGCAGGGCGTTGGCGATGATCGTCAGCGTCGGGTTGACGGCTCCGATCGAGGCGAAGAAGCTCGAGTCGACGACGTACAGGTTGTCGACCTCATGGGCCTTGCAGTCCACGTCGAGCACCGACGACGACGGGTCGAGCCCGAAGCGGGCCGTCCCGGCCTGGTGGGCCGTCGCGGCGATGTCCATCGCCTCGTGGAGGTAGAGCTTGCGTTCGTGCAGCCCCTCGTGCATCCCGAGGTCCGAGAGCATCGACTGGAACTTCAGCCGCAGGCGCTTGAGACCTTCGGGGTTGGTCTCCTGCAGCGCCAGCCGGACCGTGCCGTCGGCGTCCACGGTGACCCGGTTGTCCGGGTGCGGGAGATCCTCCGACGACAACCAGAAGTCCACGCTGTGGTGGGCCAACGCCTCGAGCGGACGATCCGGCGTCATCTTCGCGGCCCACGCGAGGAAGTGCGGCGCCTTGCCCTTGAGCTGGTCGCCGTCGGCCTTGCCGAGCATCTGGATGCCGCCCCAGGGGAACTCGCTGTCCTCGCCCTTGAGGTACCAGTCGTTGAGCGCCAGCGTCTTCTGGAAGCGGGTGAGGTTCGGCTCCTTGGACAGGGCCATCATCGCCACGTTGTTGTGGCGCATGTAGTTGCGCCCGACCTGGTCCGAGCCGTTGGCCAGCCCGCGGGGATGGGCGTCGTTCGCCGAGCGCAACAGCAGCAGGGCCGAGTTGAGCGCGCCACAGGAGACCACGACGATGTCGCCGGAGTACCGGGCCTCGGTGCCGTCGGCGAGCTTGGCGACCACGGCGGTGACCTGGCGGCCGGTGGCGTCGGTCTCGAGGTGGTCGACCATCGCGTTGGTGACGAGGTCGAGGTTCGGATGGGCGAGCGCCGGGTCGACGCAGACGATCTGCGCGTCGGCCTTGCCCTCGACGAGACAGGGGAAGCCGTCGACGCGGTCGCAGCGGATGCACCGGCTGCTGGGGAGTGGTTCGCCGGCGTCGTCCTGGTCGAGCATCACCCCGATCGGCAGGTGCGACGGGTGCAGGCCGAGGTGCTCGAGGTCGTCGGAAAGCTGTTGGATGCGCGGCTCGTGCTTCACCGGCGGGTGCGGGTACGGCGTGCTCCGTGCACCGTCGGTCGGATCCTCACCGTCCTGGCCGTGCACGACGAACAGGTCCTCGGCCTGGCCGTAGTACGGCTCGAGCTCGTCGTAGGTGATCGGCCAGGCGGGGGAGAGGCCGCCGTGGTGCTGGATGTCGCCGAAGTCCTCGGGGCGCAACCGGAACAGCGCCGCTCCGTAGAACTTGGTGTTGCCGCCGACGTTGTAGTTCTGCTCCGGGGTGAAGCCGTTGCCGTCCGCGTCGAGCCAGCGTTCGGACGTCAGGTACTTGCCGCGGAGGAACACCGCCTCGGTCTCCCAGTTGTCCCGCTCGCGGTGGAGGTAGCCGCCGCGCTCGAGGAGCAGGATCCGCTTGCCGGACGGGGCCAGCTTCCAGGCCAGGGTGCCACCACCGGCACCGCTGCCGATGATGATGACGTCGTAGTGGTCGGCTGCTGCCATCTCGGACTCCTCGCGGTCGCGTCGCGGTCCGCGCCCACGCCCGCGGAGAGATCGTGCAGTGGTGGTTCAGAGCCGTGGTGGGACCGCGTTGCGACAGTACGGCCGGCCCGTTCGGGCGCGCATCACCTGATGTGGATGAAGTTGCGCTGACAACGATGCCGGGGCCGGCGAAGGCCTCGAGCCGCGCCGGCGAGCGTCAGCAGCTCGCCGTGCGATGCTCGACGATGTGCCGGGCGAGGCAGGTGATCGATCGCCGGCTGCCCTCGGCGTGCAGGCCGACGCAGCGGTCGTCGACGGTGCCGAAGGTCAAGGCCTCGCCCCCGTTGGCGTAGAACTCGTCCTCGTCGACGAGGAACAGCTCCTCGACCCGGACCAGGAAGTCGTTGCACATCGTCCACCCCCTCCATCGCCGGTGATCCACACCGCTGCCGTTGGTACGGCGCCGCCGCCCCGGCGGTTCACCTCCAGTTAACCGGCGCGGCGCACGGCGTCCATCGCTGCGTCGATCGTCGGGTAGATGGTCAGCGAGCTCGGCTCGGTGGCCAGCAGGTCGCCCACCTGTCCGAGCTCGTGAGCGACCACCAGGCGCTGACCGACGCGGGCCAGATCGTCGGCGAGCTCGTCGAGCATGCGTACGGCCGTCATGTCGACGAACGCGATGGCCTCCGCGTCGAGCACCACGCCGCGGGTGCCGGGGATTGCGGCGCGCGCCTTGACCGCGGTGCGGACCGCCTCGCTGTTGGCGAAGAACACCCCCGACTCGACGCGCAGCACACCGACGGCCGGATCGACCACGTTGTCCGGATGCCGGGCGACATCGGCGAACTGGTCGGGCGCACCGGGGACCCGGCCGAGCTCGGCGACGTACGGCTTGGACGCCCGGTAGAGCAGCAGCATCAGCGAGACGATGATCCCGATCACCAGGCCGGGCAGCGTGTCGAAGACGAGCACGCCGAGCATCGCGGCCACCGCCGCGATGAAGTCCGGCCGGGCGGCGGCGCCGTAGATCCGGCCGAGCCGCCTGCTGTACAGGCCGTAGAAGCCGCGCAGGGCGCGGATGTCCACCAGCTCGATCACCGCGGCGATGACCACGGCGGCGAGGGTGGCCTCGGGCAGGTCCTCGAACAAGCTGGTGAGGAACAGCAGGGTGACGATCGTCAGGACGGCGACGACGAGGCCGGACACCTGCGAGCGGGCGCCGGCCGATCCGTTGACCGCGGTCTTCGACAGGCTGCCGTTGACCACCATCCCCGTGGCCAACCCGGCGGTGAGGTTCGCTGCGCCGAGCCCGATCAGCTCCTTGTTGGCGTCGATCTCGTAGTGCTCCCTCGAGGCGTACGTCTTCGCCGCGCCGAGGCCTTCGGCGAAGCCGACGAGCATCACGCCCGCTGCCGCTCCTGCGGCGCTCAGGTAGTCGGCGATGTCGCGGCCTTTCGGCAGGCCGAGGCGCGGCAGGCCGCTGTCGATGTGGCCGACGATCTCGACCCCCTTGGCATCGAGGTCGAACAGCTTGACGAGGACGACACCGAGGATCACCGCGACGAGCGACGCCGGCACGACGGGCGCCCACCTGCGCAGCGCCAGCACCACCGCCAGCGACGATGCGCCGATGGCGAACGTCCGCCACTGCGTGTCGCCGAGGTGGCGGATGACGCCCCACAGCTGTTCGAAGAAGTCGCCGTCGGACTTCGGCACCCCGAACAGCTTGGGCACCTGACCGATGATGATCGTCAGGGCCAAGCCGATGATGAACCCCTTGAGCACCGGCTCGGAGATGAAGTTGGCCAGGAAGCCGAGACGGAGCACTCCCGCGAGGATGGCGATGACGCCGGTCATGATGGCCAGCACGCCGGTGAACGCCAGGAAGTCGTTCGGCCCACCGGTCGCCAGGTCGGCGACCGCCGCGGCCGACAGCGCCGCGGTGGCCGACATCGGGCCGACGACGAGGTGCCGGGAACTGCCGAACATCGCGTAGAACAGCAGGGCCGGCGGCGCGGCGTACAGGCCGATGACCGGGGAGACGCCGGCGATGGTCGCATACGCCAGCGCCTCGGGCACGAGCACCGCCCAGACCGTGAGGCCGGCCACGGCGTCGCCGCGCAGCCACCGCCTCTGGTAGCCGGCGAGCGATCCGAAGATCGGCCAGCGGCGCGCAGCGGTGGGGGTGGTGGTCGCAGAGGTCATGCGCTCGGGAGCATGTCAGACGTCCGTGAAACGGTGCGTCCGCTCAGGCGCGCTGGTCGTCGCCACCCGATGTCGAACGCATGTCGGCGCGCACGCCGCGCATCTCCTCGAGGATGCCCGACAGCAGGACGACCTCGCCCGCCGGTGCCGTGGCCTCGCCCTTGGTCACCTTGTTGTAGGCCTTCAGCATCAAGAACACCGTGGCCGCGATCGGCGAGGAAGCTGACGACCGCGGTGAGGAACGCACCGAACTTGATCTGCGAGTGGTTGATCGTGAGGATCAACGCCTGGTCGAAGTTCGGCTTGCCGAACGGGATCGCGACGATCGGCATGATGATGTTGTCGACGAGCGCGGTGACGACCGCAGCGACGGCGACGCCCATGACGAAGCCGACGGCGATGCCGAGCAGGTTGCCCTTGTTGATGAACTCCTTGAACTCGGTGATGAACGCCTTCACTGCGTCTCCTTCTGCCGGGGGGTGGATCCGCCCATGTTCGCGGGCGCGGTGGGCCGAACGCGGTATGTGACCGAACGCACTACCGTGTCGGGACGTGCAGCTCGTGCGTGTCTTCACCGGTGACGATGGCGAGTCCCATTTCGAGGACCTCGACGTCGAGCTCACCGACCTCGGCGCCGTGGGTCGGATCTCCGAGCTGTGGCCGGGTGCCGGCGTGCAGTTCCGCGAGGTCGACGGCGACTACGCGATCGACTTCCACCGCGCACCGCGTCGCCAACTCGTCGTCAACCTCACCGGTTCGGTGGAGATCGAAGTCGGCGACGGCAGCTCGCGCCTGCTCGGCCCGGGTTCGATCCTGCTCGCCGAGGACACCACCGGCCACGGCCACGTCAGCCGCAACGTGGGGAACGAGCCGCGGACCTGCTTGTTCGTCCACCTCGACTGAGTGCGCCGAGCAGGCCGCACAGCGGCCGAGCAGCGCGGCATGGCGGATGCGCACGGCGAAGCCGTGGTCGCGCCGCGCTGTCGCGGCGACCGCGTCGAGGACGTGCTCGGGGATGTCGGTGACGGCGGTGCACACCTCGCACACGAGATGTGCGTGGCCGCGGTGGCGCAGGTGGTAGAACGCCGGCCCTGAGCCGGAGTGGATGTGCTCGACGATCTCCAACTGATCGAGCCGTTGGAGCACGCGGTACACGGTGGACGGGGCGACGCCGGGCGCGCGGCGGGCGAGCTCGGCGATCAGGTCGTCGGCCGACGGGTGCGCGTCGTTGCCCTCGAGGATGTCCACGACGATGCGCGTCGGCTGGGTGATCCGGCCGCCGGCGGCGCGGATCGCGTCGTAGATGTCGGCGCGCGAGTGCGCGGCAACTGTCATGTGCAGTGTTCGGTGCGCGGCGGTGCGTGGATCGAGGTCGATCGCATCCGGAGGTGATCCGTGTCGAAGGCGGCGACGAACCACTGGTCGTTGCTGCGAGGCGGTCGCACCAACGGCCCCCGACGAGCACGAGACGAGAGCGAGCGCGACGCCCCATGCACATCCCCGACGGATACCTCAGCCCGGAGTCGTGTGGTGTGCTCGGTGCGTCGATGGTGCCGGCCTGGGCCATCGCCAGCCGCCGCGTGCGACGCGTCGTGCGCAGTCGCCATGTCGCCCTCGCCGGACAGGCGGGCTCGACACGAGCCGCCTCGGCGCCCTCGGTCGTCACTGGGGTCGCGTCGCCCCGTACGCGATGGCCGCGCTCGTCCTGGTGGTCGGGATCGGTCTCGCGATGCGCAGCCTCGGCCAGGTGTGAGCCGGCGTCGGCGCGCGATCATCACGCGATGACTGGGGCACCGACCGACCGATCAGCGACCGCCGAGAGCGCTCCGGATGGACGGCGCACCGGCGACCGACTCGGAGTGCGCTGGGGCTTCGCCGGCGGCACGGCGCTGGCCTCGATCGACGAGGCGCGCGAGGTCGCCCGCTACGCCGTGGTCGCCGGCTTCGACGGGCTGTGGATCTCGCATGCCAACGCCGTCGACCCGATCGTCGCCCTCGCCGCGGTCGCGGCCGACACCGAGGGCCTCGTCGAGGTCGGCACGTCGGTCGTGCCGATCTACGGCCGGCATCCGATCGGCGTGGCCCAGCTGGCGCGCACCGCGCAGAGCACGCTCGGCGGCCGCTTCACGCTGGGCATCGGTGCCGCGTCGCTCGGCGCGGTGAGCACGAGCATGGGCCTGGCGTGGGAGCACCCGTTGCAGTACACCCGCGAGTTCATCGCCGGGCTGCAACCGCTGCTCGCCGGACGGCCGGCGGCCGTCGACGGGACGCAGGTGACGACGCACGCCGAGCTGAACATCACGGCCCCTGACACACCGATCCTGCTGGCTGCGCTCGGCCCGCGGATGCTCGAGCTTGCCGGCAGCACCGTGCAGGGCACGACGGTGGGCCAGTGCGGACCGCGCACGATCGCCTCGTACATCGCGCCCGCGCTCAACGCCGCCGCCGAGGCGGCCGGCCGTCCGGCGCCGCGGATCATGGCGCTCATCCGGTTGTGCGTCACCGACGACCCGGCTGGCGCGTACCCGCTCGCCCGGGAGACCGCGCTGCGCTACCGCAGCGTGCCCTCGTACGCGGCCGTGCAGGATCGTGAGGGACTGGACGATCCTGCCGAGCTGCACCTGAACGGCTCGTGGGAGCGCGTCCTCGACGGACTGGGGGAGTACGCCGCGGCCGGTGTCACCGACTTCCGCCTGGAGGTCGCCGCGCCCGACGCCGCATCGCGCGAGGCCAGTCGCGACGCGTTGGCGGCGCACCTCGGCGGAGGCTGACGGTCCGGCACGCTCAGGGTTTCGGCGCCGCAGTCGACACCCGGCGCAGCGCGTCGGCCACGGCGTCGGGCGCGTCGATCGACACGAACGTCGTCGCCTCCGGGACCTCCGTGAGCGTGACGTCGGAGAACGCCGCGGCCAGTCGTCGCCCGTCCTCCAATCGGAAGCAGCGATCCGCCGTGCCCCACACGATGTGCACCGGGCCGGTGAACGCGCCGAGCCGTGGGGCGATGTCGACGAGCGCCTTGCGGTCGACGCCGCGGGCGAAGCGGGCGATGTCGGCGCGGATCCGTCCGTCACTGACGGCAGGATCGATCCACGCCCGGGTGAGCTCGCTCGAGCGCGGCCGGCGCATGAGCAGCCCGTAGGCCATCGGCGAGTGGCGCACCACTCGCAGGCGGGTCTGGGCGAGCAGCATGGCGGTGAGCCACGGGTGGCGCGCCGCGGCGAACAGCGGCACGAAGGCCTTGGGCGGGAAGTTCTCGAACGCGTCGCAGTTCGTCAGGACCAGCCGACCGATCCGCCCCGGCCGTCGTCGGCCAGCAGCAACTGGCAGATCGCCCCGCCGGTGTCGTTGCCCACGAGCGTGACGTCGTCCAGGCCGAGCGCGTCGAGGACGTCGTCGATCATCCGGGCCACACCGAGCGGACTGAGGTCGGCGTCGTCGGCCATCGGCGTGACGTGGCTGCCGAGTGGCCAGTCGACGAGGTACGAGCGAATGCCGTCGGTCGCCAGCCGCTCGGCGACGGGATCCCACAGCCGGCTGTCGACGAGGAATCCGTGGACGAACACCACCGGGGGGCTGGTGGACTCGGCGGGCCCGGTGACGCGGTAGTGCAGCGCCCCGGCCGGGATGGTCACCGTCGGCATGGGCCCTCCTGATATGTTGCGTACAGCATGTCTGCAAGTTACGTACTCACTGCACGTATGTCAAGATGGGAGTGAGTCGCCGGCGCCAGGTGGACCGCACCGCGGCAACACGTGCGGCGCTCATCGGTGCGGCGCGCCCGCTGTTCGCCGAGCACGGCTTCGCCGAGGTCGGCACCGAACGGATCGCCCAGGCCGCCGGCGTCAC
Organism: uncultured Acidimicrobiales bacterium; assembly: GCA_963794805.1. GTDB lineage: Bacteria > Actinomycetota > Acidimicrobiia > Acidimicrobiales > Ilumatobacteraceae > JAODBQ01. Next base: position 62,224 of record CAWCFL010000015.1, on the reverse strand, counting down.
CCGCGGCGCGCTCTACCACCAGTTCGCCGACAAGACCGAGCTGTTCGCCGCCGTGCTCGAGGCGGTCGAGGTCGATCTCACCGCCCGGTTGATTGCTGCCGTGGCCGAGGCCGGTTCCGACGACCCGTTGACCTTGCTCGTCGCCGGCGCCGATGCGTGGCTCGACGCCAGCGTCGATCCCGAGGTGCGCCGCATCGCCCTGCTCGACGGGCCCGCCGTGCTCGGCTGGGAGCGGTGGCGTGAGGTGGCCATGCGCCACGGGCTCGGCCTGGTCGAGCGCGCTGCTCACCGAGCTGGTCGACGCCGGCTCGATCCCCGAGCAACCCGTCGCCCCGCTGGCGCACGTGCTGATCGGCGCGCTCGACGAGGCCGCGCTGTACGTCGCCCTGTCGCCCGATCCTCAGGTGGCGCGGCGCGAGGCCGGCACCGTCCTGCGCGGCCTGATGGCCTCCGTGGTCGCCCCGTCGCCCGCAGATCCCGACGACCACCCGAGTCCCTGACGTCCGCGCGGGTCGTTGACGTCCGGACGAGTCGTTGACGTGCGGTTCGGCACGCGAGCGACTCGGGCGCGCATCAGCGACTCGGGTGGGTGGATGGTCTGGCGCCCGCGCCCGCGCCGGCGCCGGCGGCTCAGCCGGCCGAACGCTGCTCGAACTGACGGGCGCCCGTGTCGAGCACCCAGTTGTGACCGAAGCGCACCAGCGGGCGCAGGGCCACGGACAACGCTCGCAGCGCGTGCTTCTCCGGGCCGAGGTCGGCGACGAGTCGCGCCGACGAGCCGCGGCCGCTCGGGGCGATGGTCAGCGCGGCGGTCCCGACGATCTCCCCGGACACCGTCGCCGTCACCGAGCGAACCGGCACCACGTCGTCGAGGTGCACGGTGAAGCGCACGCGGTAGGGCAGCGGCGGCTGCACCGAGCACCTCCACATCTCGCCGGCCGCCAGCCGGGCGCCGTCGAACTCGCGCAACCACGGCCACCACGAGGGGTACGTGCTGACATCGCTGATCCGCTGCCACAGCTCGTCGGGTGGGACGGCGAACTCGTAGCGGCGGTCCGAGCGCAGGCGCACGATCGCCAGGCTGGCACGTCGGGCGGCTGGGTCCGGAGCAGCGCAGGTTGAAGATGAGAACCATTCCTAGTATGTTGCGCGTGGTGAGGTTGCTGCGCGCGGGGCTCGTGGTCGCTCTCGTCAGCGCGGTCGCGGCGTGCGGCAGCAGCCCGTCGTCCTCGAGCGGCAGCGCCGGCCAGCCTCGTTTGCTCGTGGTGACCACCACGACGCAGGTCACCGACTTCGCCAGGAACGTCGGCGGCGACCACGTCGACGTGCACGCGATCCTCAAGGCGAACGTCGATCCGCACGACTTCGAGCCGTCGGCGGCCGACCTCGTCGCCCTGAGCGAGGCCGACGTGATCGTCAAGAACGGCGTCGGCCTGGAGAGCTGGTTCGACTCGACGATCAAGAGCGCCGAACCCCGCGGGACGATCGTGGACGCCTCGGCCGGGGTGGAGATCCGCGAGGGCAACGGCACGGACGAGGAGTCGGCCGGCGACCCGCACATCTGGCACGACCCGACCAACGCGAAGATCATGGCGACGAACATCGCGGCGGCCTTGGCCGCCGCCGACCCGCCCGACGCCACCGCGTACCGGCCAACCTGGCGTCGTATCTCGGCCCAGCTCGACGCGCTCGACGCCGACATCGCCGCGCAGATCGCCACGCTGACGAACAAGAAGCTGGTCACCAACCACGACGCGTTCGGCTACTACGTGCAGCGCTACGGGCTCGACTTCGTCGGGTCGGTGATCCCCAGCTTCGACACCCAGGCCGAGCTCTCTCCGACGGATGTCAACGACCTCGTCGCCAAGATCCGGGCCGAGGGCGTCAAGGCGATCTTCACCGAGACGTCGTTGCCGCCGAAGACCGCAGAGGCGATCGCCACCGAGGCAGGGGTGAAGGTCGTCGCCGGCGACGGACGGGCTGTACGGCGACAGCCTCGGCCCGCCGGGCAGCGACGGCGACACGTACCTGAAGATGATGGAGCACAACACCAGATCGATCGTCGACAACCTCCGCTGACGCGCCCGTCGCGGCGTGGGTGCCGCGGCGTGGCCGCCCGCCGAGCACACTGGCGGCCATGGCGCAGACGTTCGAGAATCTCGGCTACTACACCCTGGCCGGCGCGGCGATGTCGCCGCGCGACCTCGTCCAGGAGGCGGCCGACGGTGAGCGGCTCGGCCTCGGCTGGGCGTTCATCTCCGAGCGGTACAACGTCAAGGAGGCCGCGACGCTGTCGGGCGCAGTCGGGGCGGTGTCCACGAAGCTGCAGATCGCCACAGCGGCGACGAACCACAACACCCGCCACCCGCTGGTCACCGCCGGCTACGCCACGACGATGCACCGCCTCACCGGCGGACGGTTCACGCTCGGCCTCGGGCGAGGCATCGCCCCGATGACCCGGGCGATCGGCCTGCCGCCGGTGACCACCGCCCAGCTGGAGGACTTCGCCGGGTTGATGCGCCGGCTGTGGCACGGCGAGACGTCGTCGGCCACGACGGGCCTGCCGGCAACTGGCCGTTCCTGCGGCTCGACGCGACGTTCGACGAGGACATCCCGATGGGCATCACCGCGTTCGGCCCGAACACCCTGCGCCTGGCGGGCCGGGCGTTCGACCAGGTGGTGCTGCACACGTTCTTCGAGGACGAGACGCTGGCCCGCTGCGTGCGCACGGTGAAGGACGAGGCCGCCCGCGTCGGGCGCGACCCAGGCTCGGTGAAGGTGTGGTCGTGCCTTGCGACGATCGGCGACCACCTGCCCGAGCCGGTGCAGCTGAAGAAGACCGTCGGGCGGATGGCCACCTACCTGCAGGCCTACGGCGACCTGATGGTTTCCACCAATGGCTGGGACCCGGCGGCGCTGGCCCGCTTCCGCGCCGACCCCTTCGTCGCCGGCTACCAGGGGGCGATCGACCAGACCGCCACCACCGAGGAGCTCGGGCACGTGGCCACGCTGATCCCCGAGGAGTGGTTGGCGCCGGCGGCGATCGGTTCGCCGGCGCGCTGCGTGGAGGTGGTGCAACGCCAGTTCGACCTCGGCGCGGACGGCGTGATCCTGCACGGCGCGGCACCCGCCGAGCTGGCGCCCGTGGTCGAGGCCTGGGGCGCGCACGTCGGCTCCCGCTGACCATCGACGCGGCGCCGCCAGTCGGTCAGGATGACCGTCGATGAGCACCACCACCGCCAACGGCTGGCCGTCGCAGGGGGGCACCGCCGCTGCCGACCCGAAGCGCTGGATCGCGCTCGTCGTCCTGTCCAGCTCGCTGTTCATCATCGTGTTGGACAACACGATCCTCAACGTCGCGGTCCCCGACGATCATCCGCGAGTTCCACACCAACGTGTCGGCGCTGCAGTGGGTCATCTCCGGCTACTCGTTGGTGTTCGCCTCGCTGCTCATCAGCTTCGGCCGCCTCGGCGACATCGTCGGCCGACGGCAAGATGTTCTTCATCGGGGCGACGCTGTTCGCCGTCGGCTCGCTCATCGCGTCGGTGTCGCAGAACGTGGTGCAGCTGTTCCTCGGCGAGTCGGTGCTCGAGGGCATCGGTGCGGCGATGATGCTGCCGGCCACGCTGTCGATCATCTCGGCGACGTTCCGCGGCCGTGAGCGCGGCTCGGCGTTCGCCGTGTGGGGCGCGGTCGCCGGCGGTGCCGGAGCGCTCGGACCGTGGATCGGCGGCCTGCTGACCACGCACGCGTCGTGGCGCTGGGCGTTCCGGATCAACGTGATCATCGCTCCCGCAGCGATCATCGCGGCGATCTTCTACGTGCGCGAGTCGCGCGACGAGCGGGCCAAGGGACTCGACTTCCCCGGGGTGATCGCCGTCACCATCGGCCTCCTCGGTGTGGTGTTCGGGATCATCGAGGCCGGTCGCTACGGCTGGTTCAAACCGATCGGCGACCAGACCGTCGGCGGATGGCACTGGCCGATCGACGCGTTCTCCATGGTCCCGGTGGCGCTGCTCATCGGCATCCTCGGCCTCACCGCGTTCGTGTTCATCGAGCTCGCTCGGGCCCGCGCCGGCCGGCCGGTCGTGTTCGACTTCGGCGACCTGGTGCACCGCGGCTTCCGCTACGGGCTGATCAACACCACGGTGCTGGCGATGGGCGAGTTCGGTGCGTTCTTCGTGCTCCCGTTGTTCCTCCAGGCCGGCCTGCACCTGTCGGCGCTGGAGACCGGTCGGTGGCTGCTGCCGGCCGGGATCATGGCCTTCGTCGGCGGCGGCCTCGGCGGCCGGCTGAGCAAGCGCTTCGGGCCGAAGTACGTCATCACCATCGGCCTGGTGTTCGAGGCCGTCGGCATCTTCTGCTACGTCCTCGCCTTCTCCACGTCCACCACGTTCTGGCAGCTGCTCCCCGGCTTGCTGCTGCACGGCATCGGCATCGGCTTCGCCACCAGCCAGCTGACCAACGTGGTGCTCAGCGACATCCCGCCGCAGAAGGCCGGATCGGCCAGCGGGGCGTCGGGCATGGTCCGTCAGGTGGGCACGGCGCTGGGCATCGCCCTGATCGGGGCGATCTTCGTCTCCCAGGCGGCCAGCAACGTCCGCCACGACCTGAACGCCGTCGCCGGGATGACGCCGGAGGTGCGCGAGCAGATCGTCAAGAGCGTCACCGGCGGCATCGGCGGCGGTGCGCCGCAGGTGCCGGCGGGCGTGGACGGCCAGGCGGTCGGCGCGGTGGTGTCGTCATCGGTGGCCGACGCGTCCAAGCCCGCCGTCGCCTTCGCCGGGGCCGTGGTCGCACTCGGCGCGCTGCTGTCGCTCCTCGTGCCGAACATCCCGCCCGACGAGCACGGCGAGCTGCCCGACGTCCTGGCCGGCGAACCGGTCGAGCGCGAACCGCGCGAGCCCGACGAGCCGGCCCTCGCGTGACGGTCAGCGGCGCCGCAGGCTGGCGTCGGTGAGCGCCGGAGGGTCGTAGCCGCCGTCGTTGGGCGACGAGTTCGTCCCCGGCGGCACGATCTCGTCGATCGCGTCGAGCACATCGGCGCTCAGCGTCACGTCCACGGCGCCGAGCTGCGACTCCAGCTGCTCCATCGTCCGTGGACCGATGATCGCCGAGGTCACCGCCGGGTGGCCGATGACGAAGGCCACCGCCATGTCCACGAGGGTGATGCCGGCCTGCTCGGCCACCTTGGCCAGCGCGTCGGCGCGCTCCAGCTTGAGCTGGTTCTCCGCCGAGGACAGGTCGTAGCGCGCCGGCATCCGCCCCGAGCGATGCGTCGTCGGCGCCTCCTGGCCGAGGCGGAAGCGGCCGCTCAACCATCCGCCGGCGAGCGGGCTCCACGGGAGCACCCCCATCCGATGCTCCTCGGCCACGGGCAGCAGGTCGCGCTCGATGCCGCGCACGAGCATCGAGTACGGCGGCTGCTCGGTGACGAACCGGCCGAGCCCGCGGCGTCCGGGCCACCCACTGGGCCTCGACGACCTGGTGCGCCGGGTACGTCGAGCTGCCGAAGGCCAGGATCTTGCCGGCGCGGACGAGGTCGGTGAGCGCCGACAACGTCTCCTCGTGGTCGGTCGAGGGGTCCGGCCGGTGGATCTGGTAGAGGTCGATGCGGTCGGTCTGCAGGCGGCGCAGGCTGTTCTCCACCTCGCGCACCAACCACCGTCGGGAGTTGCCGCGCATGTTGCGGTCGCGCCCCATCGGCCCGTGCGCCTTGGTGGCCAGGACGACGTCGTCGCGCCGGCCGCCGGCGAGGGCGGCACCGACGATCTCCTCCGATTCGCCCGCGGAGTACACGTCGGCCGTGTCGACGAAGTTGATCCCGGCGTCGAGCGCCCGGTGGATGACGGCGATCGACTCGTCGTGATCGGGGTTGCCCCAGGCGCCGAACATCATCGCCCCGAGGCACAACGTGCTCACCTGCATGCCCGTCGTGCCGAGTGTGCGGTACTCCATGGTGATCTCCTCGCCGTGCGCGCCGAGTGGCGGACACCCATCGTGGCGCCTGTCCCTCGTCGGCGGCGAAGGCGGGTTACGTTGCGGCATGGCGCCGAGCGAACCGCTGCGCCTGGCCACCCGTTCGGGGCGGTGGGTGGTGGTCGGCACGGTGCTCGGTTCGGGCATCGCCTCGCTCGACGCCACGGTCGTCAACGTCGCCCTGCCCCGCCTGGCGACCGACCTCGGCGCCGACTTCGCCGACCTGCAGTGGGTGCTCAACGGGTACATGTTGAGCCTCGCCGCGTTCATCCTGGTCGGCGGCTCGCTCGGCGACCGGTTCGGCCGGCGCAAGATCTTCTCCATCGGCGTCGTCGGCTTCGCCCTCGCCTCGTTGCTGTGCGGGGTCGCCCCGAACGTCGACACGCTCATCGCCGCGCGCGTCCTGCAGGGCGCGGCCGGCGCGCTGCTCGTCCCGGGCAGCCTGGCGATCCTCCAGGCGTCGTTCCATCCCGACGACCGCGCCAAGGCGATCGGCGCGTGGTCCGGCTTCGCCGGCGTCACCACGGCGCTCGGTCCGTTCCTCGGCGGCTGGCTGGTCAGTGCCGCCTCGTGGCGGCTCGTCTTCCTCCTCAACCTGCCATTGGCCGCCGTCGTCTTGTGGGTCGCCGCCCGGCACATCCCCGAGAGCCGTGCCGCCGCGGCCCCCCATGGTGCCGACGTCGCCGGGGCCACGCTCGGCGCCGTGGGGCTCGCCGGGGTGACCTACGGGCTGATCGAGCGGTCGTGGCCGATCGGGCTCCTCGGGATCGTCGGGCTCGTCGTCTTCGTGATGGTCGAACGCCACGCCGCGCGCCGATGCTGCCGCTGCCGATCTTCCGCTCGCGGCAGTTCTCCGGGGCGAACGCAGTGACCTTGCTGGTGTATGCCGGTCTTGCCGTGGCGCTGTTCATGCTCGGGCTCGTGCTGCAGGACGCCCTCGGCTACTCGCCGATCGAGGCCGGGGCGGCGACGTTGCCGATCACGCTGATCATGCTCACGCTGTCCGCCCGGGCCGGGGCGCTCGCCCAGCGCATCGGCCCACGCATCCCGATGACGGTCGGGCCCCTGGTGATCGGCTGCGGCCTGCTGTTGATGACCCGCATCGAACCCGGCGTGACGTACGTCGGCGCCGTCCTCCCGGCAGTGGTCGTCTTCGCCGGTGGGCTGGCGCTCACCGTGGCCCCGCTGACCGCGAGCGTGCTGGCGGCGGCCGATGTCGAGCACGCCGGTGTGGCCTCGGGCGTGAACAACGCCGTCGCCCGAGTCGGTGGCCTGCTGGCCGTCGCCGCGGTGCCGCTCGTCGCCGGATTCGAACCGGGCGTGGTGGTCAGCGCCGGCTCCCTGGTCGACGGGTTCCACGCATCTGTCGTGGCGGCAGCGGTCCTCGTCGGCGCCGGGGGAGTGGTCGCCTGCGCCACGATCCGCTCGGTCGGGCTGGTCCCCGATCTGGACTCACCGGGGACCGACGACGCCGAGCCGGCGTTCCACTGCGCGGTCGACGCACCGCCGGCGGTCGCGGCCCGGCGGCGGGCGACCGCTGCTCGGTGACCCTGCTCGGTGACCCTGCTCAGATCTCGTGCTGCAGCTGCCAGGCCGGCGTGCGGCCACGGCATCGAGTACAGCAGGCCGTGGCCCGACGAGGTGATGAACGCGGTGCCGTGGTCGGCGCCGCCGAAGCAGATGTTCGTGACGAACACGTCGTACTGCGGCACGGGGTGCACCGCCAGCAGGTCGCCCGACGGCGAGATCACGGTGATCGCCCCGGTGATCAAGGTGGCCACGCAGACGTTGCCGTCGCCGTCCACGGCCAGCGAGTCCAGCAGCTGGAAGCCGGGGAAGTCGTACAGCAGGGCGGCGGGCCCTGCGGCCGGCTCAGCCAGCTGGCCGGGTGCGGTCACGTCCCAGCCGTACAGCCGCCCGGTCATCGTCTCGGCGACGTACACCCGTGACCCGTCGGGCGACAGGCCGACGCCGTTCGGCGTCGTCAACGGGTAGATCACCTCGGTGATCGACGACCCGTCAGCCTGGGCGTAGTACAGGCCGCCCTTGTCGGTCTCCCGAGCGCGCGTCTTGCCCAGGTCGGTGAACCAGAACCCGCCGTGGGCGTCGAAGACGATGTCGTTCGGCCCGCGCAGCCCGATGCCGTTGCACTCGGTGTACACGTCCTCGACCGCACCGGTGGTGATGTCGACGCGCTGGATGCGCCCACCGATGTAGTCGGCCGGCTGCTCGCCAGGTGCCGTCATCCCGTTCATGTCGTGCCACTCGAAGCCGCCGTTGTTGCACACGTACAGCTTCCCGTCCGGGCCCATGGCTGCGCCGTTCGGGCCGCCGCCCGTGGTGGCCACGCGCACGACGGTGCCGTCGGGCGACACCGCGGCGATCGTCCCACTCTTGATCTCGACCACCAGCACCACGCCGTCGCTCAGCGCGACCGGGCCCTCGGGGAACTGCAGGCCGCTGGCCACCAACGTCATCTCGGTCGTCTGATCGCTCATCGCGCGGGAGCATACGAACGGCCGTCGTCGGCGGCCGAAGCCGACCGCCCGACTCGTCGCGGCACGGGCGAGTTGAGGCATCGTCGCTGACGACGACGGACCACCGGCGAACGACACAGACCGAACGAAGAGGTGCCACCGATGCCCTACGAGACGAGCGCACAGGCCAAGCAGATGCTGGCCGACGTCCAACAGTTCATGGCCGACCACATCTGGCCGAACCGTGACGAGTTCTACGAGCAGTACCACGAGCTCGGCCACGACGGCGACCCGCCGATCATGGACAAGCTCAAGGCGGCGGCGCGCGAGCGCGGCCTGTGGAACCTGTTCATCCCGCACCTCGCGCCGGATGCGCCGGGCACGAAGCTGTCCAACCTCGACTATGCGCCGATCTCCGAGGAGCTCGGCAAGGTCGGCTTCGCCTCCGAGGCGCTGAACTGCTCGGCCCCCGACACCGGGAACATGGAGATCATCAACATGTACGGGTCGGAGAACGTCAAGCGCGACTACCTGTCGCCGCTGCTCGAGGGCGAGATCCGCTCGGCGTTCTCGATGACCGAGCCCGACGTGGCCTCGTCCGACGCGACGAACATCGGGCTGCGCATCGAGCGCGACGGTGACGAGTACGTGCTCAACGGCAAGAAGTGGTTCTCCTCCGGTGCCCTGCGCAAGCGGTGCAAGGTGCTCGTGGTGATGGGCAAGACGAACCCCAACGCGTCACGCCACCTGCAGCAGTCGATGATCATCGTGCCGCGCGACGCCAAGGGCATCTCCATCGGCCGCACGCCGCACGTGTTCGGCTACGACCACTCCGGCGGCCACCCCGAGGTGATCTACGAGAACGTGCGCGTGCCGGCGGAGAACCTGCTCGGCGAGGAGGGTGGCGGCTTCGCCATCTCCCAGGCCCGCCTCGGGCCCGGTCGCATCCACCACTGCATGCGCTCGATCGGCGCGGCCGAGGTCGCCCTGGAGTTGATGGTCAAGCGCTCGCTCGAGCGCACCACGTTCGGCACGCTGGTCGCCCAGAAGGGTCTCGTGCAGGACTGGATCGCCGAGTCGCGCATCGAGATCGACATGGCCCGCGAGTACGTCCTGCGCGCCGCCTACCTGATGGACACCGTGGGCAACAAGGCCGCGGCGACGGAGATCTCCGGGATCAAGGTCGCCGTGCCGCGCATCGTCTGCGGGATCATCGACCGGGCGATCCAGGTGCACGGCGCTGCTGGCGTCACGCAGTACACGCCGCTCGCCGAGATGTACGCCTCGCAGCGCACGCTGCGCATCGCCGACGGCCCCGACGAGGTGCACAAGATGACCATCGCCCGGCGCGAGATCCTGCGCCACGAGCCGAACTTCCGGATGAACGGCCCGCTCCGCGGTGCCGAGGACGAGCCCCAGCCCTTCGCCCGACCCTGAGCGACGTGACGCCGCGTCGTTCGTGCGGCGCGCGGCCTGGCGCGAGCTAACGCGGTCGGAGCACCGTCTGGGTCTGGGTGGTCTTGGCCACCAGCCGTCCGTCCGCCCGCCGCACCTCGGTCTCGACGACGATCGTCGTCGAGCCGACGTGCAGCGGACGGGCGGTGGCGGTGACCACGCCGTCGCGCACCGCGCCGAGGAAGTTGGTCTTCGACTCGATCGTCGACGTCCCGGTGGCCCCCTCGGGCAGGTTCGCCGAGGCACAGGCGCCGCCGGCTGAGTCGGCGAGCGCCATCAGCGCGCCACCGTGCAGCAGCCCGGCGGTGGTGCACAGGGTTGCGTCCCAGGCAAGCTCCATCTCCACCAGATCGGCCTGCCAGGTGCGGGTGACGATGCCGAGCGTGCGGCACAGCGGCATCGCCGCGTAGATCGTCTCGTTCAGATCGGTCATCGTTCCTCCGTGATCCGGCAGCGCCCGGCTCAGCGCTGGTCGACGAACAGGCTCTGGCAGCTGCGCCCGACCCGGCCGGCGGCGTCGAACAGCTCGGACTCGGCGAGTCCGGCGCCGGCGTGGCCGTAGCGCGACGCCGTGCGCATCCCCACCCACTCGCCCTCGGGCGGGCGCAGCAGGTGGACGGTGAGGTCGGGGTTGATGAACACGAAGTCGTCGTAGTCGAGCGACCCGGACACGCCGTTGCCGAAGTCGGCCGCGGCGACGACGCGCTGCACGCCGCTCGGCTCCTCGCCGGCGAGCACCGGCACGTCGAGGCGGATCCACACCTCGACCGGTCCCGGCGCGTTCCACGAACCACCGACGAAGCGGTGCTCGCAGGCGTGCGAGTGGAACGCGACGTCCTCGCCGACGGCCCAGGTGACCCGCTCGGCAGCGACGGACTGGCGCGGGGCGAGGAGCACGTCGTCGGCCATCGCCGAGTCGGCCGGCAGGTCGAGCTCCGCTCGACGGATGCGCAGCGCCCGCGCTCGGGCGACCTCGGTGTCGCCGTCGCGCAGCACCGCGGCGACGAGGGAGACCTTGCGGCCCGGTCGCTCCACATCGGTGGTCAGCGTCAGCGGCGCGCCGACCGGCACGGGCCGGGTGAGCTCCACGGTCAACCGGGCGAGCTGCCACAGGTCGGTGGTCTCGGGTTCGACGTTCTCGACCGCGCGCGCCAGCAGTGCGCTGACCGGCCCGCCGTGGCAGTGCCGCGGGTCCCACGGCCCGCGGCTCATCCCCGTCGGGACGTAGCGGTCGCCGTCGCGCTCGAACAGCGCGGTCACGTCTGGCGGGCGAGGACGACCGGTGCGGCCTCCTCGAGGTGCGCGATCCAGGCCTCGGTGGACCCCGGCTCGGACACCGGCAGCACGACGAACTTGGTGGTGCCGGCGGCGACGAACCGGTCGATCAGCGCCAGCAGCTCGTCCCAGCCCTTGGGCACCAGCACCGACGGGTCGGCGAGGTCGGGCCGGCGCTTGGCCAGGCCGGCCAACAGCACCTCGGGGATCGGGCCGTTGCCGTAGGGGATCAGCGCGCCGTAGTGGTCGTCGTCGATCGACCGTCCGTGCTCGGTCGCGACCTGCTCGATCACCTCGCGGCCGCGGGCGCAGTCGTCGGGGGTGACGAAGCTGGGCAGCCAACCGTCGGCGAGCCGACCGACGCGCTTGAGCTCCGACGGGGCGATGCCACCGAGCCACACGTCGACGTGGTGCTGGCGTGGCTTGGGCAGCACGCGCAGCTCGTCGTAGTTGAAGTACGTGCCGTGGTGGGTGAGCGGCGCCTCCGCCCACGCGCCGCGCATCACCGCCAGCGCCTCGTCGAAGATCTTGGCCCGTTCGGTGCGCTGGACGCCGAACGCCTGCTGCTCGTGCGGATCGGCGACACCGAGGCCGAACGCCGGCAGCAGCCGTCCGTTGGACAGGCGGTCGAGCGTGGCCAGCTCCTTGGCCAGCACGATCGGGTTGCGACCGGGCAGGACCATCACGCTCATGCCGAACTTGAGCTTCGTGGTGCGCCCGGCGGCGAAGGCCATGGCCACGAGTGGGTCGGGCGCCTCGCCGCCGATGCGCTCGCTGAGCCACAGGCTGTCGAACCGCAGCCGCTCGAGCGCGTCGACGACGGCGGTGAAGCCGTCGTCGTTGAGTTGCGTGCGCACGCCGAAGCCGTAGCCGATGCGGACCTTCATCGCCGCGCTCATCGGGCGGCGATCGCGGCGAGCAGGTCGGCGGTCTGCGCCGGCATCGACATGAACGGCGAGTGGTCGGTGGCCAGCTCCAGGGTGGCGCCGCAGCGCTCGGCCATGAGCCGCTGGTGGTTCGGGTGGACGGCGCGGTCGTCGGTGCACACGACGTACGTGCTCGGGATCTTCGCCCGTGGGTCGCCGGTGACCGGCTGGACCAGGCTGACGCTCGACTGTCGCGACAGGCGGGCGACGGCCGCAGCCGCCTGCTCGGCGGTGCAGTGACCGTAGAAGACGTCGATCGCCGCCTCGACCGGACCGGCGCTGAACGTCCCGTCGTCGTGGCGTTGCAGCAGACCGTTCAGCGCGGTGTGTTCGCGCGGGCAGCGCGGTGAACGCCCCGGTGACCGACTCGCCGTCGTTGGGGGCGAACGCCGCCAGGTAGACGAGGTGGGCGATCGGCAGGCCCTTGTCCAGCGCCAGCGTGGCGGCCTGCGTGATCACCCCGCCGCCGTAGCTGTGGCCGACGAGCACCACGCCCTCGTCGCCGGCGTGGTCGGCGATGGCCGTGAGCGCGCCGACGACGTGCTCGGCGTCGGCGACGAGGTCGCCGAGCGGCTCGGTGGACAGCGCCATGGCCGGGCAGGTCGACGGCCCACGAGGCGATGCCCCGGCGGTCGAGCTCGGCCTGGAGCGGCGCCCAGCACCATGCGCCGTGCCAGGCGCCATGGACGAGCAGGATCGGGCGGAGTGGCATCCGTGCATCGTCGCACAGCCCGTGGGGGTCGGCGACCTCGGCGACAGCGCCGGTGCCCGGCGGTCGCAGCGGTGGTCAGCGGCGCCGTAGAGCGGATCGGCTGGGCGAGCGGAGCGCGCTCGGCACTCGCCCAGCCGACGATCGAGAGCCGCGAGGACGACGCAGATCAGTGTGGATGTCGGCGACGCGGCCGGCGAAGGTCGCCGCGAGGAGTCCGCTGACGATGCTGGCCACCAGCCCGAGCCGCACGGCGACGCCCCAACCGCCGACGGGTGTCGGTCGGGCCGGTGCGGGGAGCTGCGTCGGTGTTGTGCGGCACGTCCATCTAGACGACACGACAGCACGATTGGATCGCCGGGCACGAACAAGTTCTCCGAATTGGCGTCGTTGTCACAGAATCGCAACCATGACCACCACCGAGACCGTGCTCGACCCGCTCGCCCTGTTCCGTCTCGACGGCGTCACCGCTGTCGTCACCGGGGCCTCCTCCGGGCTCGGCGACCGGTTCGCCCGCGTGCTGCACGCCGTCGGCGCCAACGTGGTGGTCGCGGCACGGCGCGCCGACCGGCTGGCCGCGCTCGCCGAGGCATTGCCGGGAACGCTCGCGGTGTCCGCCGACCTGTCGCAGCCGGAGGACCGCGAGCGTCTCGTGGCGTCGACCGTCGAACGCTTCGGTTCGGTCGGCGTGCTGGTGAACAACGCCGGCGTCGGTCACAAGGTGTCCGTCGAGGACGAGGACCTGGACACGTTCCGTGAGGCGATGGAGCTCAACGTCACCGCGCTGTGGCACCTGTCCAAGCTGTCGGCGCCGTCGATGATCGCCAACGGCGGCGGGAGCATCGTCAACATCGCCTCGATGCTCGGCCACGTCGGCTCGACGCCGATCAAGCAGGCGCACTACTGCGCGTCCAAGGGCGCCGTGCTCAACCTCACCCGCGAGCTGGCGCTGCAGTGGGCGCGCAAGGGCATCCGGGTCAACGCCCTGTGCCCCGGCTGGTTCCAGAGCGAGATGACCGCCGGGATGGAGACCGACGAGGGTTCCCTGCGCTTCATCAGCCAGAACTCGCCGATCCCGCGCATGGGCTTCGAGCACGAGCTCGACGCCGCCCTGCTCCTGCTCGCCGGCCCCGGCAGCACGTTCCTCACCGGCCAGAGCCTCATCGTCGACGGCGGCTGGACCGCCCGCTGACCCGTCGTCGCCGTCGGCCGCCGGCCCGGCGGCGACTCAGATCGGTGGGCGGCGGTGGGACCAGGGGGTCGCCGCCTCCAGTTGCGACGCGACGCGCAGCAGCACGTCCTCGCGGCCGTACGCCGCCACGAGCTGGACGCCGATGGGGAGCATCGAACCGTCCGGAGTGGCCGCCCAGTGCAGCGGCAGGCTGATCGCCGGCTGGCCGCTGGCGTTGAACGCCGGGGTGAACGGGACGAACTGGCCGGCGCGGTGCATCGGCGCCATCGGGTTGGTCTCGTCGTTGGCGAAGCTGCCGAGCGGCGGCGGCGGCTCACCGAGCGTCGGGGTGAGCAGCAGATCCCAGCCGTCGGCCCACCACTGCTGCACGGCCCGCCGGAACGCGACGTTGGCCGAGAGGGCGAGCGCGTAGTCGACGCCGTTCACCGAGCGGGCCCAGTCGACCTGCGCCTGGTTGACGGGTTCGAGGTCGCCCGCCCGCAGGTCGCGCCCGAGCAGTGCTGCCACCCGCGCCGCGGAGGCGCCCATGTTCGTCGACCACATCGCGCCGAAGCGGCTGGCGAAGCTGGTGTCGGCCAGCGCCGGCGGGAAGCCGACCTCGACATGGTGGCCGAGCGACTCCAGCAGCGCGCCCGCCGAGCGGGCGGCAGCGGCGCACTCCGGGTGCACGTCGGCGCCGTACGGATGGTGGTCGAGCAGTCCGATGCGCAGCCGGCCCGGATCGGCACCCAGCTCCTCGACGTAGGTGCGGCCGGGCGCCGCGGCGATGACCGTGTCACCGACGCCTGGCCCGTGCACCGCGTCGAGCAGCCGAGCGGTGTCGCGCACGCTGCGGCTGACGCACAGCTCGACGCCGAGGTTGGACTCGTCACGCACCGGGCCGAGCGAGATCCGCCCCTGCGACGGCTTCAGGCCGACGAGCCCGCAACATGACGCCGGGATGCGGATCGACCCACCGCCGTCGCTCGCATGGGCGATCGGCACGAGGCCCGCAGCCACCGCCGCCGCCGAGCCGCCGCTCGACCCGCCCGGCGTCCGCGCCAGATCCCACGGGTTGTGCGTCGCACCCCAGGCGAGCGGCTCGGTGGTCGGCAAGCTGCCGAACTCGGGGCTGTTCGTCCGTCCAGCCGTGACGAAGCCGGCCGCGCGGAACCTGGCGACCAACGTGGTGTCGGCGTCCGACGGCTGGAGGACCTCGGCCAGCGCCCGGCAGCCGTTGCTGATCGGTTGGCCGGCATACGTGGCCCACAGGTCCTTGAGCAGGAACGGCACGCCGCGGAACGGCCCGTCGGGAAGGTCGCCGGCGGCCACGGCGCGGGCGTGGTCGAACCAGCGGATGACCACCGCGTTGATCGCCGGATCGAGCGCCTCGATGCGCTCGATCGCCGCCTCCAACAGCTCACTTGCGCTGACCTGGCCCGAGCGGACGAGGGCGGCCTGATCGGTCGCGTCCAACCAGCGTGTGTCGTCGGCGATTCTGCTCATGCGCAGGTGCTACCACCCCGCCTCGGCAGCGGTCGATCGCAAGAACGGTCTGGGCTGCGGCCGACCGGCGAGCATTATGGTCAACGACCCGGTGAGCGAAGCGGCGACGGCCCACGTCTACGGGACCCGGGAGATGCTCCGCTTCCCGCCCGTGCGCCGCCTGCTGTGGGCCAACTTCGTGCTGTTCACAGGCGTCGCCCTGCAAGCCGCTGCCGTCGGCAAGCAAGCCTTCGACATCTCCGGGCGCGCCGCCGACCTCGGCTGGATCGGTCTGGCCGAGTTCCTGCCGGCCGCGCTGCTCGTGCTGGTCACCGGCACCGTCGCCGATCGCGTCAACCGCAAGCTGGTCGCCCTGGTGGCCGTGGGCGTCGAGCTGCTGTCGTCGGTGGCCCTGCTGCTCTACAGCCGGACGAACCCGACCGAGGTCTGGCCGATGTTCATCATCTCCTTCTTCTACGGCGTCGGTCGGGCGTTCCAGGCGCCGGCGCTGCGGGCCATGCCGCCGATGGTCGCGCCGGAGGGCGGCCTGCCGAAGGTCATCGCCCTGTTCTCGGCCACCTGGACGTCGGCGATCATCATCGGCCCGGCGATCTCCGGGTTCCTCTACGCCGTCGACCCGTGGGTGGCCTACGCCGGTTCGGGGACGCTGATCTTCCTCGGTTGGGTGAGCATCTGGTTCGTCACGTTCGTGCGCGAGCCGACACCGCCTGACCCCGACAAGCGTCCAACCCTGCACAGCGCGATGGAGGGCCTGCGGTTCATCCGCCGCACCCCGATCCTCCTGGCGGCGATCAGCCTCGACCTGTTCGCCGTGCTCTTCGGTGGGGCGGTCGCCCTCCTCCCGGCGATCGCCAGCGACCAGCTCGGCGTCGGGGACATCGCCTACGGCTGGCTGCGTGCCGCCCCGGGGATCGGCGCGGCCACCATGGCCGTGTTCCTCGCGTCCCGTCCGATCCGCCGCCACGTCGGCAAGAAGCTGCTCGTCGCGGTCGGCGTGTTCGGCGTCGGCACCCTGGTCCTCGGTGTCACCCACAGCTTCGCGGTCGCCTTCGGCGCCCTCGTGGTCCTCTCGGCGGCGGACATGATCAGCGTGTTCATCCGCACCTCGCTCGTGCCGCTGGTCACCCCCGACGAGAAGCGCGGCCGGGTCCTCGCGGTGGAGAACGTGTTCATCGGCGCGTCCAACGAGCTCGGCGCGTTCGAGAGCGGGATCGTCGCCCAGGCCATCGGTCTCCCGGCGACGGTGATCGGGGGCGGACTCGGCACGCTGGCCGTCGTCGGGGTGTGGTCGGTCAAGTTCCCGGCGCTGCGCAACGTCGACCGCTTCGAGGACCTGAAGATCGAGGACTCGAGCGAGCCTGTCGCCACCGCCGGATCCGGGTGAGCGAAGGGCCGACCCGGGGTTGCGAATGCCTGCGCAACTCGGTGCAATGGTGCCCCTTGCCCTTCCTCCGGCGCCACGCGCTCCCCGTCGTCGCTCTGACGCTGCTCGCAGCCTGCGGTTCGGCCGTCGCCGCCCCGCAGCGCTCCGTGGTCACTGTGAGCACGCTCGGTGGTGTCGGGGTGCTCCCGGCGAACGTCGAGGCGACCGCCGCGCCGCCGCCCAGCAGCGCCACCGCGTCGTCGACCCGCCCGAGCACCACCGAAGCGACGACGACCAGCTCAATTCCGTCGTCGACCAGCTCGATTCCGTCGTCGACCACGACCACCATGGCTGACCAGGCGGCGCTCGTCGCGGTCGCCGGCGGCGCCGCCGTGCCCGAGACCGACCCGGCAGCGACCAGCGTGCCCGCCGAGGCGGTCGCGCCGGCGCCGCCGAGCGACCCGCCGGTCGGCCGCGCGCCGGCGGCAACAAGATCCTGATGATCGGCGACTCCGTGCTCGCCGGGACGTCGTCGCGCTACTCGAACGACATGTGCGAGGCGGTGGTCCCGCTCGGCTGGCAGGTGGAGCTGGACGCCGAGGTCGGGCGGTTCATCGACTTCGGTGACCGGGTGCTCGACAAGCGCCTCTCGGCCGGCTGGGACGCCGCGCTGATCTTCCTCGGCAGCAACTACGGCGACAACCAGGCGCTCTACGCGAGCATGCTCGAGGAACAGGTCGATCGTCTCGGCCCACGACCGGTCGTGCTGGTGACGGTCACCGAGTTCAAGCCGGACCGGGCCGAGGTGAACGCGGCGATCAAGATGATCGCGTTCAACCACCCGAACGTCTCGGTGGTCGACTGGGCGACCATCTCGGCCACGACGCCGGGGGTGCTCAGTGGCGATCACCTGCACCCCACGCCGTCCGGTCGCCAGGTGCTGGCGATGAACGTCGCCGCGGCCCTGGGTGAGGCGGCGTCGCAACCGGGAGCGTGCCTCAAGGCGAACTTCCGCGACGACTCCGCCGGCTCGGTCACCACGGGGACGAACCGACCGGTGAGCCCGCCGACCACGGCTCGCCGACGGACGGCGACGACCACGAAGCCGACGACGAAGCCGACGACCAAGGCGACGCCGACGACGACCAAGTCGACCACTCAGCCGAGCACCGGGCCGACCACCCAGCCGACGACGCCCACGTCGCCCAAGCCGAGCACGGAGCCGACGACGAAGCCGTCCCCCGAGCCGACGACGCCGAAGACGACGGACGCCCCGGCGCCTGTCACCACGCCCAAGCCGAGCCCGCCGACCACTGCGGACTCACCGGCGCCGGCGACCACCCGCGGCCCGTAGCCGAGCGCCACGGGCCGCACATCGCGGGTCAGGTCGTCGTGTCGGCGACCGTCGACGACCATCCTGCGGCGATCGACAGACACACCGTGGCCGCGAGGAGCAGCCCGGTGAGCAGCACCGGCTCACCGGTCCAACTGCCGGCCAGGATCATCGCGGCGACGACCGGGAACGCCCAGCCGCTGAGCGCGTCCAGGTGGCGGAACTTGCCGTGGAGCACCCACATGCACAACACGAAGACGGCGACCGGCACCGTGACCGCCAACGCCGCGCCCGTGTCGCCGAGCGCGGCGTGCTCGGCCAGGTCACCGTGCCCGGCGGTCACCAGGTGGTCGACCGCGACCGCCAGGCCGGCGCCGATCGCCGCAGCCGACCCGAACACCGCGTAGTGGCCATAGCCCCACGTGAAGGCCAGGCGCTTGGCCCGATCAGTGGTGTCGTCGTCACCGATCGCCCGTTCGAGCATCCCCGCCGCGTCGTGGTCGAAGTAGATCCACCACAGCGAGAACACCGTCAGCAGCCCGCCGATGCTGACCAGCACGAGGTCCCCCAGGGGACTCCCGGCGTCGAGCCCGGACTGGACGGCGACCGTCGGGGCGAGCATCGATTCGCCGAGCACGATCAGGGTGAACAGCCGGTAGCGCTCGGCGATGTGGCCCGGATGCCATGACGTGCTGGCGCCCCGTTCGGCCAGCCCGGGCACGAGCAGCTCGCCGGCCACGAGGACGAAGAAGCCGATGAAGCGCGCCCCTCTCGGCAGGAGCAGCAAGGCGAACCAGCACACCTGGATCATCGCCAGCCCGGCCGCGTAGCGGCGCGCCGCCGCGCCGCTGGCGAGGGTCGTCGTCCACCCGCAGCCACTGTGAGATCAGCCCGACACGGGTCAACCCGTAGCCGATGGTGACCACGACGAAGTCCTGATCGACGAACGCTCGGGGCACACCGGCCGCGATGACCAGGACGCCGGCGATCTGGCACAGCGCGGCGAGCCGGTAGGGCACATCGTCGTTGTCGTAGGCCGAGGCGAACCAGGTGAAGTTCATCCACGCCCACCAGATGGCGAAGAAGGCCATCGGGTAGGCCACGAGCGCGGTGGCGATGTGCCCCTCGGTCAGGGCGTGGTGCTGGCTGGCGGCGACCTGGGCGATGCCGACGACGAACGCCAGGTCGACCAGCAGTTCGAGGGGAGTGGAGGCCCGGTGGTGCTCGTGGACATCTCGCGGGCGCAGAGGTCGGCGCCAGATGACGGTCGTCGGCATCCGGTCATCATCGTCGGCCCCGGGCCCGACGAGCGGGGATCAGGGAGCGAGCGCGCGGAACGGTGCGACCGGGATGTTGCGCAGCAGGCCGTAACCGAGCACGGCGACCGTGCCGGTGACGAACAGGACGTGCTGGCGCGCGGGGCCAGTCGCAGCCGCAGCGCCGGCCGGTCCCACGCGACCCGGAACCAGCTCAGCAGCGCCCACACCACCGCCACCACGGCCACCGGGGTGAACACGTTCGACGACAGCGCGCTGCCCACATGGCCGGTGAGCAGCGCATGCACGCCTCGGGTGAGGCCGCACCCAGGGCACCACAGACCGGTGGCGCTGTGGAACGCGCAGGCCGGGAAGTGGCTCCCGGGTGCCGCAGGATCGTTCGCCGCCACCGCTACGGCCGCGGCGCCGACGGCGAGCGCACCGGCGACCGGGGCGCTGCGCCGGAGCCGGTTGGTCGGCGCGACGGCGGCGAGCTGCACGGTCGTCATCGTAAGGCGGTTGTCGGTGGCTGCATGTGCTGCGAGCCTGGACAACCGTGTTGCAGGTGCAGGGACTCTCGGTGGAGGTGGGTGGGCGGCTCGTCGTCGCCGACGCGTCGTTCACCGTGATGCCGCGCGACAAGGTCGGCCTCGTCGGGCGCAACGGCGCGGGCAAGACGAGCCTGTTCAAGGTGCTCGGCGGCGAGACGGAACCGACGGCCGGTCGGGTGATCCGTCGCGGCGGCTTCGGCTACCTGCCCCAGGACCCGCGCATCGACCCGGCACAGGAGGAGCGCAGCGCCGTCACCCACATCCTCTCCGGCCGGGGGATCGACGACGCGCTGGTGCGCATCGAGAAGCTGCGCATCGCCATGGAGGAGGACCCGAGCGAGCGCAACGTCGCCCGCTACAGCCGGGCCGAGGACGAGTTCTCCTCCTCCGGTGGCTACGCCGCGGAGAGCGAGGCCAGGCGCATCGCCGCCGGGCTCGGCCTGCCCGGCGACCGGATGGAGCTCCCCGTCGGCGTGCTCAGCGGCGGTGAGCGTCGCCGAGTCGAGCTGTCGCGCATCCTGTTCGCCGGCAGCGACGCCCTCCTGCTCGACGAGCCGACGAACCACCTCGACGTCGACGCCAAGTCGTGGTTGCTCGACTTCATGCGCGCTTATCGCGGAGCGATGCTGGTGATCAGCCACGACCTCGAACTGCTCGACGAGGCGATCACCCGGGTGATCCACCTCGACCGGCCGCAGGAGGACTCGGTCGGTCACCTCATCGAGTACAAGGGCACGTACACCCAGTACCGCACGTCCCGGGCCCTCGACGAGGAGCGCCTCACCCGCCAATCGATGTTGCAGGGCAAGGAGATCGCCCGGCTGCAGACCATCGTCGACCGCTTCGGGGCCAAGGCCACCAAGGCGGCGATGGCCCACAGCAAGGAGAAGCAGATCGCCCGGTTGGAGGCCCAGCGGGTGCACGCCGGGCCGGCCGACCGGACGATGCGGGTGCGCTTCCCCGATCCGCCGTCGGCGGGCGTCACCGTGCTCACCACCACCGGGTTGTCGAAGGCCTACGGCGGCCCGCCGGTGTTCGAGGACGTCTCGTTCGACCTCGGGCGAGGCGACCGGCTGATCGTCCTCGGCTTGAACGGCGCCGGCAAGACGAGCCTGTTGCGCATCCTCGCCGGTGAGACCACCGCCAACCTCGGACGGTTCTCCTTCGGGCACAACGTCAACGTCGGCTACTACGCGCAGGAGCACGACAACCTGCTGAGCGATCGTTCGCTGCTGGAGAACATCCGCGCCGCGATCCCGCAGGGCGTGATGCTCACCGAGACGCAGCTGCGCGGACTGCTGGGGATGATGGGGCTGTCCGGCGAGAAGGTCGCCCAGGCGGCCGGCACGTTGTCCGGCGGGGAGAAGACCAAGCTGGCGCTGGCGATGCTGATGATCGGGCGCAACAACCTGCTGCTGCTCGACGAGCCGACGAACAACCTCGACCCGCCGAGCCGCCAGGCGGTGGCCGACGCGTTGAGCGACTGGAAGGGCTCGATCGTCTTCGTCAGCCACGACACCGAGTTCGTCGAGCAACTGGCGCCGACGAAGGTGCTGCTGATGCCCGACGGCCAGGTGGACTACTTCTCCGACGATTGGTTGGAGCTGGTCTCGCTTCGCTGACCTACGGTCCCTCCCCATGCGACTGGGGATGGGGAGTGCAGCGATCAACGACGGCTCGATCGACGACGTGGTGGGGGAGGCGCAGCGCGCCGCCGACGCCGGGTTCGACACGTTCTGGGCGTCACAGATCTTCGGACACGACACGCTGACGGTGCTGGCGATCGTCGGCCGCGAGGTGCCGGGCATCGAGCTCGGGACTGCGGTGGTGCCGACGTACCCGCGGCACCCGATGATGATGGCCCAACAGGCGCTGTCGGTGCAGGCCGCCAGCGGCGGGCGCCTGTGCCTGGGCATCGGCCTGTCGCACAAGATCGTCGTCGAGAGCATGTGGGGGATCCCGTTCACCAAGCCGGTCCGCCACCTGCGCGAGTACCTCGAGGTGCTGATGCCGCTGATGGAGGGCTCGTCGGTCTCCCACGACGGTGAGGACTACCGCGTGCACGGCGCGGTCAACGTCGTCGGTGGTACCCGACCGACCGTGTTGGTCGCCGCGTTGGGCGAGCAGATGCTGCGGGTCACCGGTGCGCTGGCCGACGGCACCACCACGTGGTGCGTCGGGCCGAAGGTGCTCCAGGATCTCACCATCCCGACCATCCGCCAGGCGGCCGCCGACGCCGGGCGGTCCGCGCCGCGGATCCACTGCACGCTGCCGGTGCTGGTGACCGACGACGTCGACGGGGCGCGCAAGCGCGCCGCCACGGTGTTCGCCGTCTACGACCAGTTGCCGAGCTACAAGACGATGATGGACCGCGAGGGCGTCGCCGGCCCGGCCGACCTGGCGATCGTCGGCACCGCGGCGGAGGTGCGCGACCAGGTCGCCGCGCTCGCCGACATCGGCGTCACCGACTTCGGCGCCGGGCTGTTCGCCTCCAACCCCGACGAGGCGGCAGCCACCGTCGAGGCGTTGCAAGCGGTGCGCGCATCGAGCGCGCCCGGCTTCTCCGTCGAGACGCTGGCGGGAATCGCCACGGTGACCATCGACAACGGCCCGGTCAACCTGTTCGACCTCGAGCTCTACCAGGGCCTCGCCGCGTTGTCCCACGAGCTGGCCGCCGACGACGCCGTCCGCGTCGTCGTGCTGCGCTCGGCCAACCCGGACTTCTTCATCGCCCACTTCGACGTCGGGCTGATCCTGCGCTTCCCGACCGACTCGCCGGCGCCCACCGAGCTGAGCCCGTTCCACCAGATGTGCGAGAACATGCGGACGATGCCGAAGGCGACGATCGCCGTGGTCGAGGGCCGCGTCGGCGGCGGTGGCAGCGAACTGCTGCTGAGCTGCGACATGCGCTTCGCCGCCGTCGGCAAGGCGGTGTTCAACCAGCCGGAGGTCGCGCTCGGGATCATCCCCGGGGGCAGCGGCACGGTCCGCCTCGGGCGCCTGCTCGGCCGATCCCGGGCGCTGGAGGTGATCCTCGGTTGCGACGACGTGGACGCGGTCACCGCCGAGGCGTGGGGCTGGGTCAACCGCGCACTGCCGCCCGACGACATCTGGCCGTTCGTCGACCGGCTGGCAGCACGCATCGCCTCGTTCCCGCCGAACGCGGTGCGCGAGGCCAAGGCGTCCGTGCTCAGCGTGGAGAAGTCGATCGAGGAGGACCTGCTCGCCGAGGCCGCCGCGTTCAACCGCACGCTCGGTGACCCGCGCGCGCAACGGGCGATGAGCCAGTTCATGGACACCGGCGGCCAGACACCCACCGTCGAACTGCGCCTCGGCGAGGCCGCCGGCGAACTGGGCGAGCCGTCGACCTGAGCCGATCAGCCGGCGACGGCGGCGGTCGCCCCTTCGAGGCCGTGCACCAGTGCCGTGGCCGCATCGTCGTCGAGCACGGCATATGCCGGCGTGACGATCACGTCGGTGATCTGCTCGGCCTGGTCGAGCAGCGTGCGCTCGTCGTCGGTCACCGCGTCGCCGGCGCCCTCGGGCCAGCCGAAGCCGGTGACCATGTCGGGCCGCTTGATGAAGTGGGCGTGCGTGTCGTCGAGGCCGACCGCGCGGATGGCCACGAGGTGGGCGCTCCCGCGGAACTCACGCAGGACGGCGAGGAGCTGCATCGCCCGGCCGGGCGCATCCTCGACCAGCGGCATCTGCTTGATCCCCGCGTACAGCGCCAGCCCGCTCGGGTCGGCGGCGTCGTTCACCTGGCCGAGGGCATCGACGAGCCCGTCGAGGCCGTCGAGGCCGGCGAACTTCGCCCGACCGAAGTCGGCGCAGGCCGCCCAGTACAGGTCGGCCGCCTCCGGCACCGGCAGCTTCTCCCGGCCGGTGTTCCACAGCTTCTCGACGAGCCCGGGGTTGAAGTAGCCGAACGCGCTGCGCGCCACGGCTGCGGACGTGTCGCCGAGCACCCCGCCGCGCCCGAGGAAGTACAGGCGCATGCCGTCGACGCCGCGCTCCTTCCCGCGCGCGGTCGTCTCCGGGACGAAGTAGAACGCGCCGCCGAGGGCGGCGATCTGCGGGCATGCCTGGCTGACGATCTCGTCGGGTGTCATGGGCGGCGACACTAGGCAGGCACCTGCCGCCGACCCGGACCGGAGGCCGCCGACGTGACCTCCGTCGCTCGGGTGGTCTGATCATTGCACAGGCAAAGTATTGTCGTGTCGTGCCGATGAAGCAGGAGCAGGAGCCCGCCACCGAGGAGATCACCGAGGTCGCCCCCGGCGTGTTGCGCATGCAGCTGCCGATCCAGTTCACCGGGCTCGGTCACGTCAACTGCTACGCGCTGGAGGACGAGCGTGGCTTCGCACTCGTCGACCCCGGTCTGCCGGGACAGGACGCGTGGGACGGCCTCGTCGATCGACTGGGTCGGGCAGCGATCCCGTTGTCGCGGGTGCACACCATCGTCATCACCCACTCGCACCCCGATCACTTCGGCGGCGCGGCCCGGCTGCGCGAGGAGTCCGGGGCGGACATCCTCACCCACGCCTCGTTCAAGCTGTGGTGGGAGCGCGGCGACGGCCTCGACGACACGCCGTCGGACGCGCTCGACTCGCCGTCGGACTGGTCGCGCCCGACGCCGTGGGGCACCGAGTTCCAGCCGCCGAGCGACGGTGGTGTGACGAGGATGCGCGACGAGATGCGCTCTAACGAGCACACGCCGCGCCCGACCCGCCGGGTCGAGGACGCCGAGGTCGTGATGCTGGCCGGTCGGGAGTGGGTGTCGATGCACACCCCCGGGCACACCCCCGACCACCTGTGCCTGTTCGATCCGACCTACGGGGTCGTGCTCGCCGGGGACCACGTGCTGCCGACGATCACGCCGCACATCGGGGCGATGGACGGCTTCGCCGACGACCCGCTGGCCGAGTTCTTCCATTCGCTGGACCGGATGGCGGCACTGCCGGACGTCAGCGTCGCCCTGCCGGCGCACGGTCATCCGTTCCACGACCTGGCCAAGCGGGTCACCGAGATCGAAGAGCACCACGACGGCCGTCTCAACCGTCTGCGCGAGGCATCGATCGAGCTCGCCCGGCCCGCGCCGGTCCACGAGCTGATGCAGCACCTGTTCTCCGAGCGGGCGTGGGGCTCGATGGCCGAGTCGGAGACGTTCGCCCACCTCGAGCACCTGCGCCTCGGCGGCGAGGCCAACTCGAAGTGGATCGACGGCCTGCTGTGCTTCGAGGTCGTCGAGTCCTGAGCGCGAGGGTCGCCTGCTGACCGGCTGGAGTCGCACCGGCTACCAGTGTTAGCGTGTCCTGACGGGGCAGGGACAGGGGGTTCTCGATGACCATCGCCGAGACGGGCGCGCCGGCGCCCGCAGGGACGTACGCCGCCGGGCGGATCATCCACGACGCCGACGCGCACATGGTCGAGCCGGACGGGTTCTACGAGCAGTACGCCGATCCGGACATGCGCGACCGGCTGGCCGAGTTGGACAACGGATCGCGTGGTCGGGTGCTCGACGCCGAGATCCGCCGGATCCTCGACGCGCACCACAGTCCGGAGCGGCTCGCCGCCGGACCGCTCGACGTGATCATCCACAAGAACCTCGATGCTCTGGGGTCGTTCGACGGACGCGACCGGGTGGCCGCCCTCGACAGCCTCGGGTTCCAGTGCCAGCTGATCTTCAACAGCTCGTTCCTCAACGCGTTGACGATGCTCGACCGCAACGGCCCGCATGACCTGTCGCTCGGCGCCACCACGGCGCACAACCGCGGCGTGATCGACTTCTGCAGCGTCGACCGGCGGTTGCTCCCGGTGTGCTGGGTGCCCTTCGCCTCGATCGAGCAGGCCGTCGCCGTCGGCCGCGAGGCGCTCGACGCCGGCGCGGCCGCCCTGATGATCCCGTCGACGTGCCCGCGCGAGCACGGCCCGACGCACGTCGGCTTCGACCCGCTGTGGGCGATGGCCGCAGAGGCCGGCATCCCGATCGTCTTCCACGTCGGCGGTGGTCGCCCGATGGACCCGGTGTACAAGCGCAACGGCCTGCCCGATGTGCCCGACTTCCACGGCGGTGACGGCAACTTCACCTCGGTGTCGTACATGGCGATCGGCGAGTCGCCGATGCAGACCCTCGCGACGATGATCTTCGACGGCGTCCTCGATCGCTTCCCACGGCTGATGATCGGCGTCATCGAGCAGGGTGCCTCGTGGCTGCCCGGGTGGATTCGGGCGATGGATTCAGCCGCCGGCGCGTTCGTCAAGAACGAGGCGCGCCTGCAGCGGCTGAGCCTCAAGCCGAGCGAGTTCGTCGCCCGCCAGGTGCGGGTGACGCCCTATCCGCACGAGGACACGGGGTGGATCATCGCCAACTCCGGCGAGGGCATCTGCATGTTCAGCTCGGACTACCCGCACATCGAGGGTGGCCGGGCGCCGCTGAAGCGCTTCGACGGGTCCCTCGGCGGCCTCGGCGTCGAGGCGATCGACCGCTTCTACTCCGCCAACTTCATCGACCTCATGGGGAGCGCACTGCGATGACCGACACGATCTACGCCACCGGACGGGTGTTCCTCGACGCCGACAGCCACGTCGTCGAGACCGAGGAGTGGCTGGCGCCGTACACCGATCCGGCGCTGCGCTCGAAGCTGCGCCCGCTGGACTTCGGCAAGGGTGGCGGCGAGGTGGCCCGCAAGGCCCTGGAGCGCGCCGAGCGGCGGGCCGCGGCCGGTGGTCCGGCGTTGCGCGAGGGCGACACGGTGATGAGCGCCAAGGGGTGGACCGCGTTGGGCGCGTTCGACAGGGCCGAGCGCACGGCAGCGCTGGACCTGCTCGGCTTCCACCGGCAGCTCGTGTTCAGCACGTTCGCGCCGGCGCAGTTCGAGTCCGAGCGCGACCTCGACCTGCTGTACGGCGGGTCCGCTGCGCTCACCCGGGCGATGGCCGACTTCTGCAGCGACGACGAGCGGCTGATGCCGGTGGCCACCCTGCCGATGTCGGACCCGGGCCGCAGCGTCGCCGCGCTGCAGGAGGCGATCGACCTGGGCTGCCCGACGGTGCTGATCCCGTCGCGCCCACGTGCCGAGATCTCTCCGACGCACCCGGACTTCGACGGGGTGTGGGGCCTGCTGGCCGAGGCGGGCATCCCCTTCATGCTGCACATCGGCGGAGGTGGCAACCCGATCCCGCGGGCGTTCCACAACAACGGCAACCCGGTCAGCGACTGGCTCGGTGGCGGGGAGAACATCCGTGCCAAGGACTTCATGGCGGTGCACCACACGGCCGAGGTGTTCCTCGGGGCGATGATCCTCGACGGCGTGTTCGAGCGCTTCCCCGGCTTGCGCGCCGGATGCATCGAGCTCGGGGCGATGTGGGTCGTCGATTGGCTGATGCGCCTGGACATCGCCCAGTCGAACTTCGTCAAGTCCGAGCCGTCGCTGAACATGCCGCTCAAGGCGTCCGAGTACGCCCATCGGCAGCTGTGGTTCACCCCGTTCCCCACCGAACCCGTCGGTTGGATGATCGAGCAGGCCGGCAACGACATGTTCCTGTTCTCCTCGGACTACCCGCACCCGGAGGGCGGCCGCGATCCGCTGAAGCGCTTCGAGTCGACGATGGCGAGCTGCACCGCCGAGGATCGCGACCGGTTCTACGCCGCCAACTTCGCCGAGATGATGGGCATGGAGGTGCCGGCGACGTGAGCGACGCCGGCGCGACGCCGCTCGACGGCATCCGAGTGCTCGACCTCAGCCGGGTGTTCGCCGGCCCCGTCGCCGGGCGGATGCTCGCCGACCTCGGCGCCGACGTGGTCAAGGTCGAACCTCCCGAGGGCGACGTGACGCGCACGTTCGGGCGCGGGCCGCAGACGGCCTACTTCCGTCAGCAGAACGCGGGCAAGCGGGCGATCACGGTCGACCTCACCACGGCGGACGGGCGCGACCTGGTCCGCCGGTTGGCGACCGTGGCCGACATCGTGCTGGAGAACTTCCGTCCGGGCGTCCTCGCCCGCTTCGGGCTCGGCTGGGACGACCTGCGCGCGGTCAACCCGCGTCTGGTGATGCTGTCGATCTCCGGGTTCGGCCAGGACGGACCCGAGCGCGATCGGGCGGCATATGCCGGGGTGATCCACGCCGAGATGGGGATCATCGCCCGTCAGCCGGGCCAGGGCTCCGCACCGCACGTCGACCTGCCGGTGTCGATGGCCGACGTGGTCAGCGGGCTGCACGGGGTGATCGCCGTGCTCGCCGCGTTGCGCCATCGCGACGCCACGGGCGAGGGCAACCACATCGACCTGGCGATGGTCGATGCCCTGCTGGCGTCCGACGACGTCGCCCCGGCGCTGATCACCGGGTCGATCCGCGACGACGGGGCGAGCATGACGAACATCGTCGATGCGCCCGGCGGACCGCTCGTGGTGATGGGCGCGTTCAAGTGGATCTGGAAGTCGATCCACGAGCGCTGCGGTGTGCCCGATCCAGCGGGTCCCGACGCCGACGTGCCCACCAAGGTGCGGTTGCGTCGCCAGGCGTGGCGCGACTTCGTCGCCGGGTTCGCCACGCGGAGGAGCTGTGCGCTGCGCTCGACCGGGCCAACCTCGCGTGGGGCGTGGTCAAGTCCACGGCCGAGGCGGTCGACTCCCCGACGATGCGCCACCGCGGCACGATGGTCGAGCTGACCGACGAGGACGGCGACACGTACCGGGTCGCTCGCGCTCCGTACCGCTTCTCCAACGCGGCGAGCGGTGTGCGCGGTCCGGCGCCGCGGCCTGATCAGCACCGCGCCGAGATCGTCGCCGACTGGCTCAGCGACTGACGGCGAGCGCCTCGGCGCGAGCGACCAGCGCCGCCAGGCCGGCGGCGTAGGCGTCGTCGGGGTCCTCGCGCACCGGGTACAGGGAGTGCAGCTCCATGTCGACCATCCCGCGGACGAACGCATACGCCGCGACGGCGAGGTTGGAGTCGCCGGCGGCCTTCAGCCACTGGACCCGCAGGAGCTTGAGCACCGGCCCGGCAGCGGCGCTGGGGTAGGGGAGGAGGAAGAGGTACCGGTACAGCTCGGCGTTGGCGCAGGAGTAGTCGCGGTAGGCATGCGTGAGGCGCACCAGCGGATGCTCGCCCTCGGCGCCGAGCGCCGCGACGAGTGCTTCGACCTGGCCGGTGAGGTACTCGACGTGGACGGCCGTGGTGATCGTCTGCTTGTCGGGGAAGTGCTTGTACAGCGACGGGGCCTGGATGCCGAGCTCGTCGGCGAGGCGCCGCATGGTGAGGCGCTCGCCCTCGCCCTGCTCGATCAGCCGCCTGGCGCAGGCGACGATCTGCGCCGCTCGCGGTGATCGGCCGACGCCGGGCTCAACCACGGGTGCACACGAAGTGCTGCTCCATCGCCGACTCCACATTGGCGATGTGGTCGATGTACGCCGGGAAGCCGCCGTTGTAGTTGCCGTCCTGACGGCGGTTCTCGTTGCCCTCGAAGTTGTAGTAGCCGGGGGTGCACTCGGCGTTGCGGTTGGTCTTGCCGCGATGGGCGATGACTTCCTGCACCCACCACTCCTCGCTCTCGGGCGAGCAGTCCACCGTGTCGAAGCCGTGGTCGCGGGTGTAGGCGATGCAGTTGGCGATGTGATCTCCTTGCACCTGCAACAAGTCGGTGAGGTTGAACTGGAACGACGCCTGGTACCCGCCCATGATGAACAGGTTGGGGAACCCCGCGGTGTGGATGCCGAGCAGGGTGCGGATGCCGCTCGCGTACTTCTCGTTGAGCTCCACGCCGCCTTCGCCGACGATGCGGTTGTAGATCCCGGTCTGCTGCACCTCGAAGCCGGTGGCGTAGATCAGCACGTCCACCGGGTACTCCCGGCCGTGGAAGATCGGGCCGTTCGGTCCGATCTCGTTGATCCCCTCGCCCTTGGTGTCGACGAGGTGCACGTTCGGACGGTTGAACGTCGGCAGGTAGTCGTTGTGGAAGCACGGCCGCTTGCACATCAGCATGTACCAGGGCTTGAGCGAGTCGGCAGTCTCCGGGTCCTCGACCGTGTCGTCGATGCGCTGGTGGATGCGCATCATCGCGTCGATGTTCGACTGCTCCTGGCGGCGGATCTTCTCCTCGCGGGTGATGCCGTCGCGCAGCACGCTGTTGCGGTCGGCCATCGCGCGCAGTCGCTCGATGATCTTCGCCCGCCGACGGGTCTGCCAGCCCGGCTTCAGCTTGGCGGCCCATTCGTCCTCGGTCTCCCAGTCGTCGCGGATGTCGATCGACGACGGGGTGCGCTGGAAGACGTACAGCTCCTTGGCGTTGGCCCCGAGGTTGGGGACGATCTGCACCGCGCTCGCGCCGGTGCCGATGATCCCGACGACCTTGTCCTGCAGGTTCTCCAACCCGGCACCGGTGAACTCGTAGTCCCAGCGCGACGTATGGAAGGAATGGCCTGCGTAGCGCTCCATCCCGTCGATGCGCGCCAGGCGCGGCTTGGCCAGCGTGCCGTTGGCGCAGATGACGAAGCGGGCGGTCATGTGGTCGCCACGGTCGGTCTCCAGGTGCCAGCGCTGGTCGCCGGGATCCCACACCGTGGAGGTGACCGTGGTCTGGAACACGGCCAGGTCGTACAGGTCGTACTTGCGGGCGATCGCCTGGCAGTGGGCGAAGATCTCCGGGCCCTGGGCGTAGTGCCGGGTGGGCACGTAATCCATCTCGTCGAGCAGCGGCAGGTAGTCGTAGGCGACCACGTCGCACGCCACACCCGGGTAGCGGTTCCAGTACCAGGTGCCGCCGACATCGGCGCCGCGCTCGACGATCCGGATGCTGTCGACGCCGCGCTCGCGCAGGCGGGCCGAGGTGAGCAGGGCGGAGAACCCGCCGCCGATGAACAGCACCTCGACGTCGTCGGTGATCGGCTCGCGCTCGACCCAGCCGTCGGCGTACGGATCGACCTGGTAGTGGGCGAGCGGCCCGTCGAGGTCGGACGTGTACTGCTCGGTCCCCGGTGGGCGGTACGCCAGGCGCAGGTCGCGCTCGGCGGCGAAACGGGCCTTGATCTCGTCGTAGTACTCCTGCGGACGGGCCTCCCGGCGCCCGCTGAAGTCGAACTCCATGATGTTCTGCGGCTTGTCTGTGGCCGCTCGCTGCGTCGTCACCGGCACCCCCCGAGGTCTGCTGCTAACGACGTTAGCAAGGTCAGTCGTTGTCCAGCTTGTCGGTGAGCTTGTGAGCTGCGTTGGCGATCTTGCCGGTGATCCCGCCGTGCTCGGCGGCTTCCTCCAGCCGGGCGTCGAGCAGGCCCATGCGGGCTCGGCCCTCCTCCATCAGGGAGATCTTGCCGTCGTGGTCGAGGTCGAAGGTGTCCAGCTCGATCTGCTTGTCCTCGGCGGGGTCGAGAGGTTCCTCGTTCTCGATCGGATCCGGGCTGGCCGTCGGCTGATCGCTCATGGGCCACAGGGTAGGGCCCTCGTGCATGAGCCAGACCAGCGCGTCGGCCGGCCGCAGCCGCCGCTCGACGGTCTCCTCGATGAGCGCGCGCAGTCGGGCGAGCTCGTTCGACGGCTCGACCGGATGGCGCAGGGGGACGTCCAGCGCGATGTTCGAGCAGGTCCGACACGCCTGGTGGCGCAGCGTCGAGAACGGACGGCCCTGCCGGTGCCGCGAGCAACCCGCAGAGCGTCTCGCGGCGCCGGCCGTCGGGGCGGACGCTGGTGCGCAGGGCGTGGATGGTCGTGCCGGCGATCCCGTGCCCGCCGGCCTCGTAGCCAGTCGACGCCGTCACCGGCCCGTCGGGCAGCTGTCCCGGCAACGATCGCATCGTGCGGACGTGGCAGAAGCCGTGGCGGTGCTCGTAGGCGCGCTGGCGACATGCGTGGTTGCAGTACAGCCGCGGCCGCCCCGGTCGGCGCACGATCGGGACGTCCCGAGCGCACCAGCTGCACGGCCGGGCAGCGGGACGGTCATCGAGCATGGCAGGAGTGGATCCAGCGACCATGTCGCCGGTGTACTCCGGGGGTCTCACACGGTTTCGCCCGTGGACGAGAGTGATCGGGCCGTGATGCTCGAGTCGCCGGCAGGGCGCCTGGCGAATCGTTCGTGACGGATCATCGGTCGATCGCTCCTGTGACGCTCGTCGACCGTCCGTGACGAAACCTCCGCCCTCGATCCCTGCTGTGCGTCCTCGCGGATCGTCTGTGACGAATCTGTCGCGTCGGCTGGGTGCGTGCGTCGCGGATCGTCTGTGACGGAACGGTGGCGTCGGCTGGGTGCGTGCGTCGCGGATCGTCTGTGACGAAGCGCTCCAAGGGGTTGCCCGGCTGCCCCGATGACCATGCGTGACCCATCGAGGCGCGTCTGCTTCGGGCGATTCGTCACTGACGATCCATGAGAGCCGGCGGTGCCGCGGTCACCCTGTGTTTCGTCACTGACGATCCATGAGGAGCCGGCGGTGCTGCGGCCACCCCGTGTTTCGTCACTGACGATCCCTGAAGGGCTGGCGGCGTTGCGGTCATGCCGTGATTCGTCACGGACGATCCGTGAACGGCGCAGGCGCGAGACGGGGGAGCTGATTCGTCACCGACGATTCCCCAAGGAGGACGGCGGAACATGCCGGGGGCGTCGGTCGCCGAGCGGGCCCGGCAACCGGAACGTCAACTGATCTTGACGGGGATGCCGGTGAACGGCTTGTTGACCAGGTCGAAGAAGTCGTTGCCCTTGTCGTCCACCACGATGAACGCCGGGAAGTCCCGGACCTCGATCTTCCACACTGCTTCCATGCCCAGCTCGGGGTACTCGAGCACCTCGACCTTGGTGATGCAGTCCTGGGCGAGGCGTGCGGCGGGGCCGCCGATCGAGCCGAGGTAGAAGCCGCCGTGGGTCTTGCACGCGTCGGTCACGGCACGCGACCGGTTGCCCTTGGCCAGCATCACCATGCTCCCGCCGGCCGCCTGGAAGGCGTCGACGTAGCTGTCCATCCGGCCGGCGGTGGTCGGCCCGAAGGAGCCGGAGGCCATGCCTTCGGGCGTCTTGGCCGGGCCGGCGTAGTACACGCAGTGGTCCTGCAGGTACTGCGGCATGCCCTCGCCGGCGTCGAGGCGCTCCTTCAGCTTGGCGTGGGCGATGTCCCGGGCGACCACCATGGGTCCGGTGAGCATCACGCGGGTCTTCACCGGGTACTTGCTCAGCTCGGCGCGGATGTCGGCCATCGGCCGGCTGAGGTCGATGTGCACGACCTGCTCCTCGGCGAGGTCGTCGTGGGTGACATCGGGCAGGAAGCGCGCCGGGTCGGTCTCCAGTTGCTCGAGGAAGATCCCGTCGGCGGTGATCTTGCCGAGTGCCTGACGATCTGCGCTGCACGAGACGGCCATGCCCACCGGGCAGCTCGCCCCGTGGCGCGGCAGGCGGATGATGCGCACGTCGTGGCAGAAGTACTTCCCGCCGAACTGGGCGCCGATGCCCGTCTGCTGCGACAGCTGCAGCACCTTGGCCTCGAGCTCGATGTCGCGGAACGTGTGGCCGAGCTTGGAGCCCGCCAGGGGCAGCGTGTCGAGGTATCGGGTCGAAGCCAGCTTGGCCGTCTCCACCGCCATCTCCGCCGACGTGCCGCCGATCACGACGGCGAGGTGGTACGGCGGGCACGCCGCCGTGCCGAGCGTCTTCATCTTCTCGAACAGCCACGGCAGCAGCGTCTTCTCGTTGAGCAGCGCCTTGGTCTCCTGGAACAGGTAGCTCTTGTTCGCGCTGCCACCGCCCTTGGCCATGAACAAGAACTTGTAGGCAGCGCCGTCGATGGCGCTGATCTTGATCTCGGCGGGCAGGTTGTTGCCCGTGTTGACCTCGTCGTACATGTTCAGCGGGGCCATCTGGCTGTAGCGCAGGTTGCTCGTCAGGTACGTGTTGAAGATGCCGCGGGCGATGGCCTCCTCGTCGCCACCGCCGGTCCACACCAGCTGCCCCTTCTTGCCCTTGACGATCGCCGTGCCCGTGTCCTGGCACATCGGCAGCACGCCGCCGGCCGAGATCGACGCGTTCTTCAACAGGTCGAGGGCGACGAACCGGTCGTTGTCGCTGGCCTCCGGGTCGTCGAGGATGTTGGCCAGCTGCTGGAGGTGACCGGGACGCAGGAAGTGGGCGATGTCGTGCATCGCCTCCTGGGTGAGCAGCGTCAGTGCCTCCGGCGAAACGCGCACGAACCGGCCGAGCGGCGTCTCGACGGTGCCGACACCATCCGCGGTGAGCAGCCGGTACGGCGTGTCGTCGTGACCGATCGGGAGCAGCTCGGTGAACTCGAACTCAGGCATGCCGCCAGGCTACGACCGGCCACCCCGGCGCTCGAAGTCTCAGGGGGGCGGCGGGCACGCACGCACCGACGGATCGAGCGCCTGGTCGAGCAACGTCTGCTCGGCCGGCGTCGCCGGCTGACGCGGCGAGATGGCGTGGGCGGCCAGCAGGTGCCCGAGGTCGAAGATGGCCACGTCCGGACTGAACAGCAGGGCCTGGTAGTCCGGCGCCAGTGACGTGGTCTGCGGCGCGCCGGCGAGCAGGGACAGCACCGTGCGATCACACGCGGATCGGTCGGCCCAGTCCGTGCCGTACGACAGCAGGCTGCCGATGTTCAACAGCACCGATGCGGCCAACACGATGCGCCCTGCAGCCAGCGCCGGGGAGGCGAGCACGCCGAGTCGGTCGACGGCGAGGGCGAACGCCGGCGCGAGCAACATCGCCCCCATGTAGACGTAGCGCGACGACTCGGCCATCTGCAGGCCGAGGCTGACGCGCTCCCAGCCGATCCCGGCGAACATGAACACCGTCGTGACCGCCAAGGCGATCAACGCCGCCTGCTCGCGTCCCAAGCGGTCGCGGCGGCGCCACAGCACCACTGCCAGGGTGGCCACCAGGGCGACGCCGGCCAGACCGGCGATGCCGATCAACCCGCGGAACGTCGCGTCCAGTGCTCGGGCGGTGAACGCGGCGACCTGGGACTTGCCGCCGGCGCGGACCGAGGTCGGCGCGTCGCGCGCCCACGCCCACCACCACCATCCGTAGGCGATCAGCTGCGGGATCGCGGCGATCGCGGCGGCCAGCCATCGCCGGCGCAAGAGCAGGAAGACGGCGATGCCGAGGATGAAGAACGGTCCGAAGCCCGACGACATCAGCCCGACGAACGCGGACAGCAGCCCGACCGCGTCGCGCCAGTCGACCGGACCGTCGTGATCGGTCAGCACCAGTTGGGCGAGGAACCCGAGCAGCGTCAGGTTGTACGACACCTGGACCCCGAAGAGGATGTTCTCCCACCCGCTGCCGAACACGAGCAGGATGGTGCAGACCAGCGTCGTCGTCCACTCGCTGACCCCTTGGCGCCGGCACAGGACGCGCACCAGCAACACCGTCACCACGTGGGGGATCATCGCGGTGAGCAGGAACGGCCAGTACGAGGCCAGGCCGAACACGTTGTCCAGCAGTCGGTAGATCAGCGCAGGAACGGTGAGCCAGTGGCCGTCCTGTGGCACGAACAGCCAGGACCCGACACCCTTCGCCTCGAGGATGCGCCGGCGGGTGGTGAGCAGCGCCCAGTCGTCGCGGATGAACCACTGGTGCCGGCCGGCGACGTAGAGGACCCCGGCGCCGAGCACCAGCGCGACGTAGAACGCCCACCGGGCGCCTCGGTCGGATGCGGCGAACGACCAGGCGCGCCGGGCCTGGAGCTCAGCGCTGTCCACGCACCACCATCCGCCACCACAGGCCGAGCAACTGGCGGGCGCTGCGGGCGATCGCCGGGATGCGGAAGAACTGCGACCGCCCCGACGGTCTGAAGTAGTGGTGGACCGGCGTCTCGACGAAGCGGGCCCCCGCCTCGCTGAACGCGAACATCATCTCGACGCAGATCACGCCGCTCGTCGACGTCAGCGGGTGGTCGGTGAACAAGCTGCGGCGGAACAGGCGGAAGTCGCAATCGGTGTCGCGGACCGGCAGGCGGAACAAGAGCTTGACCACGTGGTGGTAGATCCGGCCGATCACCTTGCGGTACCACGAGTCGCCACGGCCGATCTTGTAACCCTGGACGACGTCGACCTCCGCCGTGGCCAACGGAACGAGTTGCGCCGCCTCGCGGGCGTCGTACTGCGCGTCGCCGTCGGTGTAGAAGATCCAGTCGTGGCGTGCCGCGGTGAAGCCGCTGATCAGCGCCGCGCCGTAACCGCGGTTGCGTTCGTGGTGGACGGGCCGCAACCACGGCCGGTCCTCGGCCAGCCGATCGAGCAGTGCACCGGAGCCGTCGGCCGAGCCGTCGTTGACGACGATCACCTCGACGTCGCGCGACGAGCGGGCACAAGCGCGGCGTGGACGTCGTCGATCAACCCGGCGATCGTCGGCTCGTCGTTGTAGCAGGGGAAGATGGCCGAGACGCTGCAGACGTCCGACCGCGCGGATGTCGTCATCGTGTGGATGCCTCGACGACCACGTCGGCGAGCACCGACCCGACGAGCTCGACCTCTGCGTCGGTCATCTCCGGGAAGCACGGCACGCTCACGCACTCGCGCCGCCCAGGCCGAGGACACGGGGAGCACGTCGCTCGTCAGGTGGGCGTAGGCCGGCTGCTGGTGGACGGCGAGCGGATAGTGCACGGCGGTTCCGACGCCCCGGGCCGCGAGCTGGGCGCGCAGCTCGTCGCGCGCCGCGCTGCGCAGGACCAACAGGTGGTAGGCGTGGTCGGCGTGCGCGGCCTGCCAGCGAAGTGCGCCGGCCCGCTGGCGGATGTGCTCGGCGATCGATCGGCGTCGGGCGACGTCGGTGTCGACCTCGTCGAGCGCGAGGAGCAGCCATGCGGCCTCCAGCTCGGACATGCGGAAGTTCTGCGAGACGCTGGTGTGGCGGTACGGCACGTCCGTCATGCCGTGCGTGCGCAGCGTGCGCACCGCGGCGTCGATCGTCGGGCTGTCGGTGACGACCGCACCGCCGTCGCCGATGCCCGCCGAGGACCTTGGTCGGGTAGAAGCTGTACGCCGTCGCCGCCGAGCGGCTCGGATCGTGCAGCGCCCCATGCGCCTGGGCGGCGTCCTCGATCACCGGCAGATCGGTGCTCGGCAGCGGCGCGGGATAGCCGTAGAGGTGGACGACGATCACGGCCCGCGTGCGCGCCGTGCGCAGCCGCTCGACCTCGGCGGGGTCGAGGCACGCGGTGTCGGCGAGGACGTCGGCGAGCACCGGCGTGGCACCGAGCGCGGCGACCGCCGAGGCCGTCGGCACGGCGGTGAAGCTGGGCACGATCACCTCGTCGCCGGGCCCGACGCCCACGGCGGCGAGCGCCAGTTGCAGCGCCGACGCGCCGGACGAGACCGCGCACGCGTGGCGCGGCACCGGTCCAGCCGGCGAAGCGCTGCTCGAAGGTCGCGGTGCGCTCGCCGAGCAGGATCGCGCCGCTGGCGGCGACCTCCGCGGCGATCGTCACCGAACCGAGCTGCGAAGCGCGCGCCGCGACGACTCAGGTCGACGACAGGTACCACGCGTCTCCCCGGTAGAAGTCGACCGTGGCGGCGATGCCGTCGGCCAGCTCGACCCGCGGCTCCACCCGAGCGGCAGCCTGGATGCGGCTGCTGTCGGTGCGGAACGAGCCGATGTCGATGCGCTGCTGGTCGGCCGGCCACGGCACCAGCTCGCACGCCGCCGTTGCGAGCCGGTGGCGTCGACGATCAGCTTGGCGATCGACGCCAGCGACTCGTCGCGCGGGCTGCCGACGTTGAACACCTCGCCGACGCCGAGATCGCCGGTGGCGGCGACGATCGCCGCGACGACGTCGTCGACGTGCAGGCAGTCGCGCCGCTGGGTGCCGTCACCGAAGATCTGGATCCGCTCGCCGAGCAGTGCCTTGCGGAAGAACACCGGCAGGAACCCGAGCTGGTCGCTGGTCAGCCGTTGGCGCGGGCCGTAGACGTTGGTCAGGCGCAGGCTCGTGATCGGCATCCCGTGGGCCATGCGCGTAGACCACGGTGGAGCTGCTCGCCGGCGAGCTTGGCGACGCCGTTGACGTCCACCGGGCGGGCCGGGTGGTCCTCGTCCGACCGGCGCGTCGCCGGGCACGCCGTACACCTGGCGGGTCGAGGTGTGCACGACCCGTGCGCCGGGGTTGACGGCGCCGCAGGTGCTCGAGGAACGCGGCGTGCGACAGGGCGTTGAGGTGCAGGTCGCGCAGCGGATCGCGCATCGAGTCGATGTGGCTGACCTGCCCGGCGAGGTTGAACACGACGTCGGCATCGTCGAGCACGTCGCGGACGGCGGGATCGCCGATCTCCCGCCGGAGGATGTCGACGTCCAGGCCGGCGACGTTGTGCCGGCGTGCCGCCGTGACCGTCGACCAGCGCGTCGACGACGGCGACGGAGGCGCCGGCCGCGACGAGCGCGTGGACGAGGTTGGAGCCGATGAAGCCGAGCCCACCAGTGACCACGCAGCGAGTCGTCGAGAGCGAGCTCAGCCCCCCGGCCGGCGAGTTCGGCGACATCTGCGGAGATGCTAGAGGACGGCCATCGTCCGTCGAAGTCATCGTCGCCCTGAGGCCCGGACTGCCAAGATCGTCGACGTGGATCTCGACGAGTACGCAGCGGATGGCCGTCGCCGCCGATCGGCACTGGTGGTACGCCGCGACGCGCCAGCTGCTCGCGAGATCCTCGGGAGCCGCACCTGCCGCCGACGGCACCCGATGCGCTGTTCCTCGACGCGGCCGGGGGCACCGGGGCGACGGGCCGGTGGCTGGCCGACCGGGCGACGACGGTGCTCGACGAGTGGGAGCCTGCGGCGCTGGCGGTCGCGCCGTCCGCGAGCGCCGGCTACCGGCCGGTGCGCGCCGACCTCAACGCCCTGCCGCACCCCGACGGGTGCTTCGACGCGGTGCTGTGCATCACCGTGCTGTACCACCGCATGATCCCCGACCCGCAGGCCGTCGTCGCCGAGCTCGCCAGGGTGTGCAAGCCGGGCGGTGTCGTGTGCCTCATGGAGCCCGGCGTGCGCCGGCTGCGCCGGCCGCACGACGTCGTCACCCACGCGGCGCGGCGGTTCAGCCGGCGAGATCTGGCGCAGCTCGTCCCCGGCGCCGGACTCGAGCTGATCCGCTCGACCGGCGCGTACAGCTTCCTCGTGCCACCCGCCGCGGCGGACGCGGTGATCCACCGAGGGACGGCGTCGAGCGACATCGACCAGCACAGCAGCGGCCTCGGCGGGCGTGCTCGGCACGCTGGCGCGCGCCGAGCGGGCCGTGCTGCGCCACGTCGACCTGCCGTTCGGCCTGTCAGTCCTCGCCGTCGGCCGCAAGCCGGCTGACGCGGTCGGCACCGCGTGCCGACGGGCCAGCCCTCGCTGTGGTACGTCGCCGTGCTCACCGCGTTCGCCGCGACCGGCGAGGTGATCAGCTGCAGGATGGCGGCGAGCACCGCGGACGTGACGTCGTTCGACGTGGTGCAGCGCTCACCGCCGCGCCGGCGAGCACGGCGAGCATGCCGATCGTGCTGGCCTTGGCCAGCGCGTGCAGCCGGGCGTAGACGTCGTCGAAGCGCACCACGCCGACCGCGGCGAGCAGGATCAGCAGCGAGCCGAGCGAGGACGAGGACCCGGCCGATCATCGCTGCTCGCGCCCCTCGATGTAGCGGGCGACCATCGCCGTGCCGACGAAGCCGACGAGCGTGATCACGACGACCACCGGGAGGAACGCGCCGTTGCCGGTGTCGACGGCCCGCACGACGATCGCCGCGGCGCCGGCGGTGAGCATCCCGCTCGAGCGCGTTGGCCCGGTCGGCCAGCGTCGGGCCCGGCGTACAGCCGGCAGGCGAACAGCGACCGCGGCCACCGCGAGCACGACGAGGCTGACGTCGTTCATCGACCGCACCGCTGCCGGCAGGCTGGCGACCTCGGCCGGGCGTGCCGAACGCGTGGACGACGAGCGCCTCCAGCGCCGGCGACCTGCCGGCGGATCGCCGGCGGGATCGTTCAGGCGCAGGACGTGGAGGCGCAGGACGTGCTCGTCGACGTCGACGTCCACCGGCATCGTCCCCGGGCTGAGCGCCAGCAGGTTGGCGACCAAGGCCCCGACCCACGGCGAGGTGCACGACAGCGGGCAGTCGACGAGGCCGGCGCCGAGCTGCGGCCGGCGGCGCAGCACGTCGCGGGTCAGCGCGGCGTTGGACACGACCAGCTCGCGGGCGACCACTGCGCCGAGGCGCATCGTCGGCAGCGGGTCGCACGATCGTGCGCCGATGCCGCGCCGCCGGTCGGGAAGGCGAACGTGACCACGATGGCCACGACGCACGCCGCTGGCGACGTTGGCCACGGTGAGCTCGCCCCACAGCAGCACCCACAGGGCGACGAGGACGACGATCTGGCCGATGCCCGACGACCTCATCCGAGCACCGCCTGGATGTACGCGGCCGGGTGCAGCAGGTCGCCGGCGGCGCGGTCGCACAGCCGCAGCACCGGGCCGGCGGCGACGGCCAGGGCGAGACCGCCGAGCAGCAGGACGACGGTGGGGGCGACCATCAGCGGCGGACCGCCGGCCGGACCCGCTCGGCGCACGACGAGCGCGTCGCGCTGCGGGGCGACGCCGCCCCAGAACACGCCGATCCAGATCTTCATCACCGACAGCAGGGTCAGCAGGCTGGCGACGAGGCTCACGCGCGATGATCATGTAGCGGGCTTCGCCGAAGCCGGCGTCGATCAGGGCGAACTTGGCGACGAAGCCCGACAGCGGCGGGACGCCGGCCAGACCGAGCGCCGGGATGAGGAACAGCACGGCGAGCACGGGCGCGCTGCGGACCATGTTGCCCAGCTCGGCCATGCGCGTGCTCCCGCCGACGTGCTCGATCAGGCCGGCGACGAGGAACAGCGTCGTCATCGCCAGGATGTGGTGGACCGCGTAGAAGATCGCCGCGCACCGAGTCCGGCGACGCTGAAGAACGCCAGGCCCATCACCATGAAGCCGATGTGGCTGACGATGTTGAACGACAGCACCCGCTTGATGTCGTCCTGGGCGATCGCCCCGAGGATGCCGAGCACCATCGTCAGCGCGGCAGCGCACAGCAGCAGGGTCACCGGGCGGCTGCCTTCGGGGAACAACAGCGTCTGGGTGCGGATGCAGCGCGTAGACGCCGACCTTGGTGAGCAGCCCGGCGAACACCGCGGTCACCGGCGACGGGGCAGCCGGGTAGCTGTCGGGCAGCCACGACGCCGAGGGGGAACAGCGCGGCCTTGATCCCGAACACGACGATCGAGCAGCACGGCGAACGCCTGGCGCACACCCATCGGGAGCTGGCCGATCTTGCCGGCCAGGTCGGCCATGTTCACCGTGCCGGTGGCCGCGTAGAGCAATGCGAGCGCGGTGATGAACAGCGACGAGGCGATCAGGCTGATCACCACGTACGTCGTGCCGCTGCGCAACTGCTCGCGCGATCCGCCGAGCGTCAGCAGGACGTAGCTGGCAGTGAGCATCACCTCGAAGCAGACGAACAGGTTGAACAGGTCGCCGGCGACGAACGAACCGGCGACGCCGGCGGCGAGCAGGAGGTACACCGACTGGAAGCCCGACGTGGTGGCGCTCGGCGCCCGGCTGGCCGATGGCG
This sequence comes from uncultured Acidimicrobiales bacterium, assembly GCA_963794805.1. GTDB lineage: Bacteria > Actinomycetota > Acidimicrobiia > Acidimicrobiales > Ilumatobacteraceae > JAODBQ01. The sequence goes on along the minus strand of CAWCFL010000015.1, from coordinate 20,655 downwards.
TACACCAGGACGGCGAGGAGCATCACCTCGGCGACCACGAGCATGATCCCGGAGAAGCGGTCGACGACGAGCGTGATGCCGACCGGCGCCGGCCAGCCGCCGGCGTCGACGACGAGCGGCCCGTCGCGGTCGGCGCCGACGAGCAGGCAGATCGAGATCACCGTCGTCGCGGTGAGGACCGCGAGGCCGACGACGCGTTGGGCGGCGCGCCACCGGCCGACAGGATGGACATCGCCGCGCCGAGGATCGGCAGCACCATCGGCAGCGGGACCAGCGCGGTCACGACGATCCCGGCGTTCGTTCGGCCCGCCGGCGCCAGCTCGAGGTCGGCCTCGTCGTCGACCTCCTGGTCGCGCCAGCCGCCGCGGGCGACGGCCCGGTCGGTGATGTCGTCGGGGACGTCGTCGTCGTGGTCCAGCAGCCAGCTGCGATAGGCCATGGCCAGGAGCAGGGCGGTGACGCCGAACGTGATGACGATCGTCGTCAGGGCCATCGCCTGGGGCAGCGGATCGGCGTAGTGGTCCGGCTCGTGGGGCTGTTGCCGATCAGCGGGGCGAAGCCGTTGCGCCCGGACGCGAGCAGCAGCACGTTGGCCCCGTGGCTGAGCAGGGCCAGGCCGATGATGATCCGGCTGAGCTTGCGCTGCAGGACGAGGTACGTGCCGAGGCCGAAGAGCACGGCGGCGCCGAGCGCGAGGACGACCGTCATCGCTCGACCTCGACCTCGGCCTCCGGGGAGCCGCCGGTCGCCCGTTCGTCGTGCGCATCACGCGCGGCGACGTCGGCGGCCGTCGCCTCCTCGTCGGCGAACGCCTCGAACACCATGAACACGAGGCCGATGACGACGAGGTAGACGCCGATGTCGAACAGCAGGGTCGTCGACAGGCGCACGTGGCCGAGGAGCGGCGGATGGGCGTCCCAGGCGAGCGCCGTCATCACCGGATCGCCGGTCAGCAGGGGTGACAGGGCGGCCGAGGTGGCGAGGAGCAGACCGGCACCGAGGATCGTCCACGGTTGGAAGCGGCTGATGCCGCGGACCGCCTCGATCCCGCCGGCCAGGTAGCTCAGGGCGATCGCCGAGCCGGCCACCAGGCCGCCGACGAAGCCACCGCCTGGTTGGTTGTGGCCGGCGAACAACAGGTAGATCGACCCGACCAGCGCGGCAGGGAACACGAGTCGGGCGGCCTGCTCGAGGAACGGCGCGGGACGCCTCGGGAAGCGGCGGCCGGCGCGGCCGGGATCGCTCACGGCTGACCACCGGCTTGCGCGGCCGCGGTGGCGCGCCGTCGTCGCCGACCTCGACCGGCGCGGGCGAGAGCCACCGCGCCGATGGCGGCGCTGACGAGCACGGTGAGCTCGCCCAGCGTGTCGAACCCGCGGATGTCGACGAGGATCACGTTGACGACGTTGCGGCCGTGGGCCTCGGGCAGCGACTCCTCGAGCATCGCGTCCGACACCGGCCGGGCGGTGCGCGATGCCGCGGCCACGAGCGCGAACACGAAGACGACGACGCCGACGGTGACCGAGATCGCCACCCGCACGACCCGTCGGCGCAGGCCGGTCGTGCGCTGGAAGCGATCGGGCAGGCGGCGCAGCACGAGGACGAACAGCACCGTCGACAGCGTCTCGATCGCCGCCTGGGTGAGCGCCAGGTCGGGGGCGCCCTGGACGACGAACAGGGCGGCCATCGAGTAGCCGACGACGCCGAGGAACAGCGCCGCGGAGAACCGCCGGCGGGTGAGCGCCGCGGCGATCGCCGCGCTGAGCACGCCGGCCATCACCACGACCTGGGCCGGGCCGGCGGCCAGGTCGGGCAGGCCCGGCCAGTCGGCACGAGCGGCGAGCACGATGCCCGGCGTGGCCGCGGCGACGAGCAGCACGACGCCGGCGTAGACCGGCAGCGAGCCGTGCTGGACGACGCCGGTGAGGCGCGTCGCGCCCTCGTTGACGCCGCGCAGGGTCCACCCGTAGACGGTCGCCCCGTCGGGGATCCGGCTGCCGGCGCGCAGCACGGGGGCGACTCGGCGCCGCCCGAAGAACAGCGCCAGCCCGCAGGTGAGCGCGACGCCCGACATCAGCAGCGCGAGCGTCGGCCCGTGCCACAGGGCCAGGTGGACGCCGTGGATCCGCCCGTCGAGCGACTCGGCGGCGCCGCCGGCGAGGTGGTCGAGCGCCGTGGGGAACAGGCCGAAGAGCACTGACACGGCGGCGAGCACGGCGATCGGGCCGACGAGCAGCCCGGCCGGGTGGCGCGGGCGAGTCGAGCGCCACGTCCGGGGCCCCGCGGCGCCGTGGCGGGGCGAACATCCCCCACAGCAGGCGCGCCGAGTACGCGACGGTGACCGTCGAGCCGACGACGACCGCGGCGAGCATCAGGTTGCCGTAGCCCAGTTCGGTGTGACCGAGCGCGTCGAACGCGTCCTCCTTGCCGATGAACCCGAGGACGAGGGGGATCCCGGCCATCGACGCGGCGCACAGGACGACGACGACACCGAACGGTCGCCAGCCGGGGCCGAGGGCCGGGATCCGGCGCAGGTCGCGGGTGCCGGTGTGGTGGTCGACGGTGCCGACGGCCATGAACAGGGCTGCCTTGAAGATCGCGTGGGCGACCAGCATCTCGCACCCGGCCGTGGTCGCCGCCGGCGTGCCGATGCCGAACAGGATGACGAGGAAGCCGAGTTGGCTGACCGTGCCGAACGCGACGAGCAACTTGAGGTCGTGTTGGCGCAGGGCGCGCAGGCCGCCGGCGATCATCGTCAGCGCACCGACGCTGAGCACGATCGGCCGCCAGCCGGGGACGAGGGCGAACGCGGGCGACAGCCGGGCGATCAGGTACACCCCGCCCTTGACCATCGTCGCCGAGTGCAGGTAGGCGCTCACCGGCGTCGGCGCGGCCATCGCCCCGGGCAGCCAGGCGTGGAACGGGTACTGCGCGGACTTGGTGAACGCCCCGAGCAGGGCCAGCAACAAGCCGACGGTGACCGTCGTGCCCGACGGCGGGTCGGCAAGGATCGCGCTCAGACGGAACGTTCCGGCCGCCTGGCCGATGAGCACGAACCCGGCGAGCATCGCCAAGCCGCCGAGCGAGGTGACCAGCAGCGCGTGCAGCGCCGCGGCACGCGCCCGCGGGTTGGTGTGGTCGTTGCCGATCAGGAGGTACGAGCTGATCGTCGTCAGCTCCCAGCCGACGTACAGCAGGATCAGGTTGTCGGCGAGGACGAGCAGCAGCATCGCCCCGGCGAACAGCACGAGCAGACCGGCGATGCGCGCCGACGAGTCGGCCGCCTCGTGGTCGAAGTACCGGGCGGCGTAGAGGCACACGAGCACGCCCGACGCGCTGATCAGCAGGACCATCAAGGCGCTGAAGCCGTCGAGGCGCAGGTCGATGTTCAGCCCGAGCTGGGGGATCCACTTGATCGTCTCGGTGACGGGATGCCCGTCGAGCACCGGGCCGAGCTGGGTGAGCAACCAGACGAGGGCGGTGAGCGGGGCGAGCGCGGCGACGAGGAAGCACCAGTGGGACAGCCGCCTGCCGGCGACGAAGAGCAGCGCCCCGATGACGGCGTGGACGCCGAGGACGGCGATCAAGGCTTGAGGCGCTTCGGTGGAGCGACCGAGGGGTCGACCGGCCAGTGGTGCTTGGGGTACCGGCCGGCCATCTCCTTGCGCACCTGCGCCCAGCTCCCGGCCCAGAAGCCCGGGCAGGTCGCTGGTGATCTGCACGGGCCGGTCGGCGGGGGAGAGCAGCTCGAGCGTCAGCGGCACGAGGCCGCCCGCCAGCTCGGGTGCTCGCGCAGGCCGAACAGGTCCTGCACGCGCACGCTGGCGGTGGGCACGTCGCGCGAGTAGTCGATGCGCACCTGGCGTCCGGTCGGCGTCGTCAGGGTCGGCGGGGCCAGCTCGGCCAGCTCGACCGACTGGTCCCAGGTCGAGCTGGGCACCGAGGAGCATCGCCACGTCGAGGCCCCGCACGTCGGCGATGCCCGTCGCCGTCGTGAGGAACGGGGCGAGCCACTCGTCGAGCGTCGCCAGCAGTGCACGGTCGGACCAGTCCGGCCACGCGTCGCCGTGCCCGGCGAGGCGGCGGACGAAGCCGACCCGCTCGCGCAGGCCGGCGGCGGTCGGCGTCCAGTCGAGCACGCCGAGGCGCGTCGCCCGCACCCGCTCGACGAGCGCGGCGACGGTCGCCTCGCCGGCAGGCGGACCGCGGAGGTCCTCGGTGAGCAGCATCCCGCCGAGGCGCACCTCGGTGCGCAGCACGAGGTCCTCGCGGGCCTTGTCCCACACGACGCGCCACTCGCCGCTCGACCTCGTCGGCGAGCGCCTCGATCAGCTCGTCGGCGTCGAGCGCCGCGCCGAGGCGGATGCGCGCGTTGTCCCGCTTGCCGTCGAGGTCGGCGGCGACGACGAAGCGGTCGTCGGCCAGCGGGTCGTCGGGCGCGGTCCACGCTCCGGCGCCGGTGCGCAGCTGGAACCTGCCGGGCTGGCTGCGGCGCACGGCGATGCGGTCCGGGTAGGCCAGCGCCAGGAGCGCGCCGGCAGCGCTCGGCGCGCACGTCGTCGAGGTCGAAGCGCGCCCCGCTGCGCCGGGCGAGGTCGCGCGGCCCGGTCGCGCACTCGGGCGACGTCGCGTCGGTCGGCGCGATCGTGCGGCCTGCCCGGCGACCACGGCGACGCGCACCGCGAGGTCGGCCGGCAGCTCGTCGGCGCGGCCGCGCAGCACGTCGCGCTCGTCGACGAGCGCGGCGACCACGCAGGCCAGCGACCGCTCGTAGGCGCTGGCACCGTCGATCATCCGGGCCAGGCGCGGGTGCACCGGCAGGGCCAGCATCCGCCGGCCGCGGTCGGTGATCCGCAGCTCGCGTCGAGCGCGCCGAGCGACGCGAGCAGGTCGCGCGCCTGGCGCAGCGTGCGCGGCGGCGGAGCGTCGATGAACCGCAGCTGCTCCACCGGCGTGCCCCACGCGGCCAGCTCCAGTGCCAGTCCGGCGAGGTCGACCTGGGTGATCTCGGCCTCGAGGTGGGCTCGCCGGGTGCGCGTGCTCGAGCTTGCTCCACAGCCGGTAGGCGACGCCCGGCTCGGTACGCCCGGCCCGCCCGGCGCGCTGGTCGGCCGACGCCCGGCTCGTCGCCACCGTGGTCAGCCGGCTCATCCCGGTGCGCTGGTCGAAGCGCGGCACCCGGGCCAGGCCGGCGTCGACGACGATGCGCACGCCGGGCACCGTGAGCGACGACTCGGCGATGTCGGTGGACAGCACCACCCGCCGGCGGCCGGGCGGCGACGGGGCCAGCGCGGCGTCCTGCTCGGCCAGCGACAGCGCGCCGGCGAGCGGGTAGACGTCGATCGTCGTCCCCGATGGCTCCGTCGAGCAGTTGGGCGACCCGGCGGATCTCACCGATCCCCGGCAGGAACGCGAGCACGTCGCCGGTCTCGTCGCGCAGCGCCCGGCCGATCGTCGCGGCCATCGCCGGTTCGATCCGCTCGTGCTTGCCCGGCGGCGCCCAGCGGACGTCGACGGGGTGCAGCCGGCCGTCGCTCGTGGCGACGAACGGATCGTCGAGCGCGGTGGTGAGCCGGGCGACGTCGGGTGTCGCCGACATCGCCAGGATGCGCAGATCGGGTCGCAGGTTCGCCTTGGCGTCGAGCGCCAGCGCCAGCCCGAGGTCGGTCGGCAGGTTGCGTTCGTGGACCTCGTCGAAGACGACGAGCCCACGCCGTCGAGCGACGGGTCGTGCTGCAGTCGCCGGGTGAGCACGCCCTCGGTGACCACCTCGATGCGCGTCGCCCGGCCGATGTGCCGCTCGTCGCGGGTCTGGTAGCCGACCAGGTCGCCGACCGACTCGCCGAGCAGGGCGGCCATGCGTCGGGCCGCGGCACGTGTGGCCAGCCGGCGCGGCTCGAGCACGACGATGGACCGTCCCGCCAGCCACGGTTCGTCGAGCAGGCGCAGCGGAGTGGCCGTCGTCTTGCCGGCGCCCGGCGGGGCGACGAGCAGCGCGTCGCGGCCGGCGGCGAGCGCCGCGGTCGAGGTCGTCGAGCACCTCGACGACGGGCAGGTCGCCCGAGCTCGGCGGGCAGCACGGACGCCCGCCGGGTCAACCGAGGGCTGGTGTGCCGTGGAACGGGCCGGGGTCGCCGGGGGCGACGAGGCTCGGCGCCGACCACGCCGTGGTCTCGGCGATCGTCTCGGCCACCGCGTGCCACGCCACCGGGTCCCAGCCCTCGGCCGCGGCCGGCACGGTGCCGTCGACGCGCACGAAGACGAACGCCGGCAGCGTCGCCAGACCGAGGCCCTTGACGAACGCCCGGTCGGGGTCGCAGAACACGAGGAACTCGTCGGCCAGCGGGCCGAGGAACCGCGCGGGCGTCGGCCGGACCGCAGGTGACCACGAAGTTGACCCGCACGTCGGCGCCGCGCAGGGCGTCGAGGATGCGCGCCGCGCGGCTTGAGCACCCACGCGCTCTCGTTGGTGTACGGGTCGAGGATCACGCTGGCCAGGTGGAACGTGGTCAGCCGCTGCTCGACCGTGTACGCGTCGCCGGCGAGGGTGATCAGCTCGATGTCGAGCGACGGTGCGGTGGCCACGGCGGGCAACGGTAGCAAGCCACCGCGCGCGCCCCCAACATCGCCGTTCCCGCCGTCGGCGGCACCGCCGTCAGTAACGTCTCCCTCATGCATCCGATCGAGCGGCTCCGCTACGTCGCCCGCTCGCACGGTGGCGACCAGCGACTGCTGGTGCGCGAGACCGCCGGCGCGCTGCGCGGCCTCGGCCTGGATCCGGCCGGGCTCGTGGTGGCCTGCCGGCGGATCGTCGAGCGCCATCCGACGTCGGGGCCGCTGTGGTGGCTGTGCTCGTCGGTCGTCGCCGCGCCGGCGCCGTTCGAGGTCGCCGCCCGCCTGGCCGATCGGATCGAGGACGACCCGACGCCCGAGGTGATCATCGATGCGCTCCCGGCGGACGCCACGGTCACCGTGCTCGGCTGGCCCGACCTCGCCGGCGAGGCGTTGCTGCGCCGGGGCGACGCCACGGTGCTGGCCGTCGACGTGGCCGACGAGGGCGTCGTCGTTCGTCCGCCGGCTGCAGCGCAACGACGTCGAGGCCGAGATCGTCGATCCGGCCGGCCTCGGCGCGGCGGTGCTCGCCAGCGACGTCGTGCTCGTCGAGGCGCTGGCGTGCACCGGCGTCACGGGCGCTCGCCGTCCAGGGCTCGCTCGCGGCCGCTTCGGTCGCCTATGCCGCCGAGGTCCCGGTGTGGCTCGTCGCCGGACGCGGTCGATGCCTGCCGAAGCCATCTTCGAGGTGATCGTCGAGCGCGCCGAGGCGGGCGCGGACGTGCCGTGGCGCGCCGAGGCCGAAGCCATGCCGCTCGGCCTGTTCTCCCACGTGGCGCGCGACGTCGAGCTCGTCGTCCGCGACGTCGCCGCCGATCTGCTCGAGCCGGAGTGCCCGCTCGCCGTCGAGCTGCTGCGCGCCAGCCCGATGTAGCCGGGCTGCGGAGCGTCCACAGCCGTCGCACTACCGTCGGGCCATGGCCAGCCGACGTTCGCAGATCACGATGTCCGACGCCGAGGTGCACGCGTACCTGGTCGATCAGACGATCCTCAACGTGGCGACCAACGGTCCCACCGGCCATCCCCACGTGGTGGCCATGTGGTACGCGTTCGTCGACGACGAGCTGTGCTTCTGGACGTTCGCCAAGAGCCAGAAGATCGCCAACCTGCGGCGCGATGCGAAGATGACCGGGCTGGTCGAGAGTGGCGAGAGCTACAACGAGCTGCGTGGCGTCGAGCTCGTCGGTGGCGGCCGGATCGTCGACGACGAGGTCAAGGTCCTCGAGATCGGCAAGGCCGTCGCGGTCAAGTACAACGGACCGAACGCCGTGAGCGAGGCGGCGCTGCCGTTCATCGAGGCCCAGGCACGCAAGCGGCTCGGCGTCGCCTTCCAGATCGAGCGCGCCGTGAGCTGGGACCACACCAAGCTCGGCGGCGCCTACTGACGATCGGACGGTCTCGACGCCTGATCACGCCGAACGGGTGGCTTGCGGCGTCGAGTTCGGAGCTTGACGCCCGATCGCGCTCACCGGTGGCCGGTGCGCCGCGCCGGGTGCCCCGCAGCGTCGGCCAGCTTGACGGCGACGCCGGCGAGATCGTGGTCGACCAGGCCGACCGTGATCCGCAGGTGATCGTCGTCGGGGCGCACCATGAACGGATCACCCGGTGCCGCACCGATGCCCTGCGCGGCGAGCGCGACGAGCGCCCCACGTTCGTCGGCGACCGCCATCCACACGTTGATCCCGTCGGTGCCGGTCGTCTCGACGCCCCAGGTGCGGAGCGCGTCGACGATCTCGCCGCGTCGCCGGGCGTACTCGACACGGGCGACGGCCACTGCCGCGATCGTCGCCTCGTCGTCCAGCATCTGGACGAGGAGCGCCTGCAGGATCCGGCTGCTCCACCCTGGTCCGAGCAGCCGACGGTTGGCCACGGCGGCGACGACGTCGCCCGCTCCGCCGACTGCCGCCAGGCGCAGGTCCGGGCCATGGCTCTTCGAGTAGCTGCGGATGTGCACCGTGCGCGCCGGTAGGTGCGCGCCGATGCTGGCCAGTGGGTCGCTGGCGATGTCGCCCGCATGGTCGTCCTCGACGACCAACGTCGTGGTCGGGGCGAGCATGGCGGCGAGCGCCTTGGCCCGTGGTGCGCGTCATCGACACGCCACTCGGGTTCTGTGCCCTCGGCTGGATCACCACCGCGCGGACGCCTCGGGCGAGCGCTGCGCTCAACTGCCCCGCGATCATCCCGTGCGCGTCGAGGTCGACGCCGATCACCTCGGCACCCAGCCGTTCCAGCAGGTCGAGCAACGGGGGGAACGTCGGGTGTTCGACGACCACACGATCGCCGAGACGGACCACGACGCTGAGCACGCGGTCGAGCGCGTCGAGCGCCCCGTCGACGACGGTCAGCTCCTCGGGCACGAACGGCCACGAGGCGCGCAGTGCCTCGTCGAGCTGCGGCAGCACGGGGGAGTCGAGGTAGCTGGAGGTCAGCGTCTGGCGGCTGACCCGGGCGATGATCGGACCGAGGTCGGGGAGCAGGTCGGGGTGCGGGGTGCCGGTCGACAGGTCGAGCGCGAGGTGCGCCGCGTGCAGCCGCCCGGACGAGGCGACGACGCGCCGGTAGCGCACGGGCGAACCCGGTCCGGTCGGCTCGCGGACGAACGTGCCGCGCCGGCCGCGCGCGTCGAGCGCCCCGACGGCGCCGAGCGTCTGCCACGCCTCGGAGACCGTGGTCGGCGACACGCCCAGCGCGCGGGACAGCTCGCGCACGGTGGGCAGGCGCGAACCGACGGCCAACTGGCCCGAGGTGATCATCCGCCCGACCGCAGCAGCGATCCCCTTGGCGCTGCGGTCGTCGATCTGTTCGCTGAGGTCCACGGACGGCTCCCATGCGGTCCGGCGTTGTGTCAACGGCGTATGACCATTTGTCCGGTCACAATCATCGCATTGTCCGCTGCCCCGCGTCACATTACGATCCCGACATGGCACGAATCGTCCGAGCAGCGCTGTTGCAGACCGACTGGCCGGGAACGAAGGAGGCGATGCTCGACAAGCACGAGCAGGCCGCCCACGACGCCAAGGCCGAGGGCGCCCAGGTGATCTGCTTCCAGGAGCTGTTCTACGGGCCGTACTTCTGCCAGGTGCAGGACCCGCAGTACTACGACTACACCGAGGCCATCCCGGATGGCTCGACCACGCAGCGGTTCGCCGCCCTGGCCAAGGAGCTCGGCATCGTGATCGTCCTGCCGATGTACGAGGTGACCAACCCGGGCACGTACTACAACACCGCGGCGGTGATCGACGCCGACGGGACCTACCTCGGCAAGTTCCGCAAGCAGCACATCCCGCAGACCCACGGCTTCTGGGAGAAGTACTACTTCAAGCCGGGCAACGGCGGGTACCCGGTGTTCGAGACCGCGGTCGGCAAGGTCGGCGTGTACATCTGCTACGACCGCCACTTCCCCGAGGGCTGGCGGGCGCTCGGGCTCAACGGTGCGGAGATCGTGTTCAACCCGTCGGCCACGTCGCGTGGGTTGTCGGAGTACATCTGGCGCCTCGAGCAGCCGGCCGCCGCCGTGGCCAACATGTACTACGTCGGGGCGATCAACCGGGTGGGCATCGAGGAGCTCGGCGACGACGACTTCTACGGGCAGAGCTACTTCGTCGACCCCGAGGGCAAGTTCGTCGGCGACGTCGGCGACGCGTTCAAGCCGGAGCTCATCGTGCGCGATCTGGACATGGACAAGATCAAGCTCGTCCGCGACCGCTGGGCGTTCTACCGCGACCGTCGCCCCGACGCCTACGGCGAATTGGTCGAGGCGTGAGGAGGACGGCCTGATGGGCACGACGCTGATCAAGGGCGGCAAGGTCATCTCGACCACCGGGGTCATCGCCCAGGACGTGCTGATCACCGACGAGGTGATCACCGCCATCGGTGCGCCCGGCTACTTCGCCGGCGCCGAGCAGGGCGCCGACCGGGTGATCGACGCCGGCGGCAAGTACGTCATCCCCGGCGGCATCGACGTGCACACGCACATGGAGATGCCCTTCGGCGGCACGCTGGCCAGCGACACGTTCGAGACCGGCACGCGCGCCGCCGCGTGGGGCGGGGTCACCACGATCATCGACTTCGCCGTGCAGAACACCGGCGGCGACGTGCAGGAGGCGCTGGCCAACTGGCACCGCAAGGCCGACGGCAACTGCGCCGTCGACTACGGCTTCCACCAGATCATCGGCGGCGTCGACGAGCAGTCGCTGAAGAGCATGAAGTACCTCGTCGACCACGAGGGCATCAGCAGCTTCAAGCTGTTCATGGCCTACCCGGGCGTGCTGTACAGCGACGACGGCCAGCTGCTGCGGGCCATGCAGACCGCCGCCGAGTGCGGGGCGATGATCATGATGCACGCCGAGAACGGCATCGCCATCGACGCGCTCGTGCAGCAGGCCCTCGCCCGGGGCGACACCGACCCGCGGTTCCACAGCCTCACCCGGCCCTCGCCGCTGGAGGCCGAGGCCACCCACCGGGCGATCATCCTCAGCCACGTCGCCGGCAACGTGCCGCTGTACATCGTGCACATGTCCGCCGGCGACGCGCTCGAGGAGGTGGCCGCGGCACGTCACTCGGGGCGCAACGTGTTCGCCGAGACCTGCCCGCAGTACCTGTGGCTGACGCTCGAGGAGACGCTCGGCCGTCCGGGCTTCGAGGGCGCCAAGTGGGTGTGCAGCACGCCGCTGCGCTCGCGCGACCACGACCCCGACTGGATCGGGCACATGGGACACGGCCACCAGGCCGACCTGTGGCGCGGGCTGCGGATGAACGAGCTCGCCGTGGTGTCCACCGACCACTGCCCGTTCTGCATGAAGGACCAGAAGGACATGGGGATCGGCAACTTCGCCGCGATCCCCAACGGCATCGGCGGCGTCGAGCACCGCATGGAGCTGATCTACCAGGGGGTGGTTGCCGGCGAGCTGTCGCTCGAACGGTGGGTGGAGACGTGCTGCACGACGCCGGCGCGGATGTTCGGCCTGTACCCGAAGAAGGGGGTCATCGCCCCGGGGAGCGATGCCGACGTGGTGGTGTGGGATCCGTCGTCGAAGACGACGATCGGCATGGAGGGGGAGGGACGCAAGCACCACATGAACATGGACTACTCGGCGTGGGAGGGCTGGGTGATCGACGGGAAGGTCGACACGGTGATGTCGCGTGGATCTGTTCTTGTCGAGAACGATTCGTTCGTTGGTCGGATCGGTCATGGTCAGTATTTGCGGCGTGGGTTGTCGCAATATCTGGTCTGACGTTTTCGCTCCTCCGGCGGTCGGGGCCCGGCGCTTCGGTCGCTCCCACGCCCTTCGGGCTATCCGCCTCGCCGCCCGAATCCCCGGTCCCCGCCCTCCTCTGCCGTTGCCCGGGTCCGGCCACTTCTTCTGGATTTGTTGGTGTTGTTGCTAAAGAAATAGGAACGGAGAGATCGGAATGAATCGGATCAGTCATTGGGTGGACGGTCGTGTTTTGCCTGGGGTTTCTGGGCGGTCGGGGGTTGTCTGGAACCCGGCGACGGGGGAGCAGGCCTCCTCTGTTGATCTGGCTTCCGCTGCGGAGGTCTCCTCCGCTGTTGCTGTGGCCAAGTCGGCGTTTTCCTCGTGGCGGTCGACCAACCTCTCGCGGCGGGCGGAGGTGATGTTCCATCTGCGGGAGCTGATCGATGCCAACCGCAAGGAGATCGCTTCGTTGGTTTCGGCGGAGCACGGCAAGGTGCTCGGGGACGCGCTCGGGGAGGTGGCCCGGGGGTTGGAGAACATCGAGTTCGCTTGCGGGATCCCGCAGCTGCTCAAGGGCGGGTACAGCGAGCAGGCGTCCACCGGGGTGGACGTGCACAGCGTCCAGCAGCCGCTCGGGGTCGTGGCCGGGATCACGCCGTTCAACTTCCCGGCGATGGTGCCGATGTGGATGTTCGCCATCGCCCTCGCCTGCGGCAACACGTTCGTGCTCAAGCCGAGCGAGAAGGACCCGTCGGCGGCGATGCTCATCGCCGAGCTGCTCAAGCAAGCCGGTCTGCCCGACGGGTGCTTCAACGTCGTGCACGGCGACAAGGAGGCCGTCGACGCGCTGCTCGGACACCCCGACGTGGCGGCGGTGACGTTCGTCGGCAGCACGCCGATCGCCCGCTACATCTACGAGACGGGCACGAGGAACGGCAAGCGGGTGCAGGCGCTCGGTGGGGCCAAGAACCACATGCTCGTGCTGCCCGACGCCGATCTCGACATGGCCGCCGACGCCGCGGTCGAGCGCGGCGTACGGTTCGGCGGGGGAGCGGTGCATGGCCATCTCCGTCGTGCTCGCCGCCGACTCGATCGCCGACGCGCTGGTGGAGAAGATCACCGAGCGCATCCCGGCGATCAAGGTCGGCCCGGCGAGCGAGCCGGACAACGAGATGGGCCCGCTGATCACCGGCGAGCACCGCGACAAGGTCGTCGGCTACCTCGACGGCGCTGCCGGCGAGGGGGCCACGGTGGTGGTCGACGGTCGCACCGACGTACCGGCCGACGGCTTCTTCCTCAAGCCGTCGCTGCTCGACCACGTCAAGCCGGGGATGGCCAGCTACGACGACGAGATCTTCGGACCGGTGCTCAGCGTCACCCGCGTCAGCGGCTACGCCGAGGGCCTCGCGCTGATCAACGACAACCCGTTCGGCAACGGCACGGCGCTGTTCACCCGCGACGGCGGCGCCGCCCGCCAGTTCGAGTTCGACGTGCAGGTCGGCATGGTCGGGATCAACGTGCCGATCCCCGTCCCCGTCAGCTACTACAGCTTCGGCGGGTGGAAGAACAGCCTGTTCGGCGACACGCACATGTACGGCCCCGACGGCGTCAAGTTCTTCACCAAGACGAAGGTGGTGACGAGCCGCTGGCCCGACCCGTCCACGAGCACCATCGACCTCGGCTTCCCCGAGAACCGTGATGAAGTTCGGGGTCGTGCTGCAGTGCACGCCGCCGGCGCGGCGGGTGATCGAGCTGGCCAAGCGGGCCGAGACGTACGGGTTCGAGTACGTGTGGACGTTCGACTCGCACATCCTGTGGGAGGAGCCGTACGTCATCTACAGCCAGATCCTGGCGGAGACGCGCAACCTCACGGTCGGCCCGATGGTCACCAACCCGGCGACGCGCGACTGGACGGTGACGGCCAGCGTGTACGCCACGCTCAACGAGATGTACGGCAACCGCACGGTGTGCGGGATCGGCCGCGGCGACTCCGCGGTGCGCGTGACCAACGGCGCGCCGACCAACCTGGCCACCCTGCGCGACAGCGTGCACGTCATCCGCGAGCTGGCCAACGGGCGCAGCGTGTCGTACAAGGGCAGCGATCTGCGCCTGCCGTGGGCGGCGCGCAGCGAGCTCGAGGTGTGGGTGGCGGCCTACGGCCCCAAGGCGCTGAAGCTCACCGGTGAGGTCGGCGACGGGTTCATCCTCCAGCTCGCCGACCTGTCCGTCGCCGAGTGGACGATCGCCGCGGTGCGCCAGGCTGCGGCCGACGCCGATCGTGACCCGGACTCGATCACCATCTGCGTCGCTGCCCCGGCCTACGTCACCGACGGCACCTCGGCCGGCCTGGCCCACGGCCGCGAGCAGTGCCGGTGGTTCGGCGGGATGGTCGGCAACCACGTGGCCGACATCGTCGAGCGCTACGGCGACGACACCTCGCTCGTGCCCCAGGCGCTCACCGACTACATCAAGGGCCGCCAGGGCTACGACTACAACGAGCACGGCCAGGCGGGCAACACCCACACCCAGTTCGTGCCCGACGAGATCGTCGACCGGTTCTGCATCGTCGGGCCGCCCGAGGTGCACATCGAGCGGATGGAGGCGTTGAAGGCGCTCGGCGTCGACCAGTTCGCCATCTACCTGCAGCACGACGACAAGGACCACACGCTCGGCGTCTACGGCGAGAAGGTGATGCCGGCGGTCGCCGAGGCGGTGCGAGCCAGGTCATGAGCGACGCGACCGTCAGCGGTGGTGTGGCGACGCTGCGTCACGGCTGTGTGAACGGCGCGAGACGACACGGCGTCGGCCGGGCGGGCGGGCGCTCCCGGATCTACAGTCCCGCCCTCGAATGGTGACACCGATGGGCCAACCCGCGGCGCTCGCGCTCGACTCGATCGTCAAGAGCTTCCCCGGCGTGCGCGCCTTGCGTGGGGTGTCGCTGGCGGTCCGGCCGGGCACCGTCCACGCGCTGGTCGGGGAGAACGGCGCCGGCAAGTCGACGCTGATCAAGATCGCCACGGGCGCGTACGAGCCCGATGCCGGCGTCGTCGTCGGTCGACGGCCAGCCGGTGACGCATGCCAGCCGGCGGGCGCTGCAGGCGCTCGGCATCCGGGCCATCTACCAGGAGCGCCAGGTGGCCGCCGACCTCTCCGTGGCCGAGAACGTGGTGCTCGACCACCTGCCCGGCCGGTTCGGCCTCGTCGACTGGGGCGAGTGCCGGCGCACCGCCCAGGCGCGCATCGAGGCGCTCGGCCTGGACCTCGACGTCAGCCGCCCGGCGCGCACGTTGTCGGTCGCCCAGCTGCAGCTGCTGGAGATCGCCCGCGCCGTCAGCTTCGACGCCCGGGTGATCGTGATGGACGAGCCGACCGCCTCCCTCAGCCGCCACGAGGTCGAGCCGCTGTTCCGGGTGATCGCCCAGCTGCGCTCCGCCGGCGTCGGCGTGCTGTTCATCTCCCACCACCTCGACGAGGTCTTCCAGGTCGCCGACGACGTCACCGTGCTGCGCGACGGCGAGGTCGTCGAGCAGGGGCCGGCGCTCGACTTCACGTCGGAGCGGGTGGTCACGGCGATGTTCGGCCGGCAGATCGAGCAGGTCCGCTCGGCCGCCGGGCGAGTTCGCCGGCAGGGAGCCGCGCCTCGTCGCCCGTGGCCTGCGCACCCGGCGGCTCGACGGCGTCTCGTTGTCCGTCCGCCCGGGCGAGATCGTCGCCGTCACCGGGGGCATCGGCGCCGGCGTGTCCGAGCTGGCCCGGGTGCTCGCCGGAGCCCGCCGTCACGAGGGCACCGTGACCGTCGCCGACGCCGCCGGTCGGCAGCGACCGGTGCGGTCGCGCCGCACCGCGGTCGGCGCGGGCATCGCCTTCCTCCCGGCAGACCGCAAGCGCCAGGGACTGCTGCTCGACAAGTCGGTCGCCGACAACATCCTGCTCGGGCGTCAAGCGGCAGGCAGCAGCCTGTTCATGACGCCCGGTTCGGTGCGCCGCGCCGCGGCCAAGCTGGCGCCGATGGCCAACGTCAAGGCGGCGACGATCGACACGCTGGTCAAGACGCTGTCGGGCGGCAACCAGCAGAAGGTGATGATCGGCCGCTGGCTGGCCGTCGACGCGTCCGTGCTGATCTTCGACGAGCCGACGGCCGGGATCGACATCGCCTCGAAGTTCGAGATCTACGAGGGTCTGCGCGCCCTGGCTCGTGCCGGCGCGGCGATCGTCATCTGCTCGACCGACTTCCAGGAGGTCGGCCAGGTCGCCGATCACGTCGTGGTCATGCGCTCGGGCCGCACCGTCGGCGAGGTCCCCGGCGCCGACGCCACCGAGCACCGTCTGATCGAGGTGGAGATGGCCAATGTCTGAGCTGGCAACTCACCGACGCTGCGCCGGCCGCCGCGCCGCGGATGCGCTCGGCCCCGCTCGGGCAGCGGATCCTGCGGTCCGAGGGCGTGCGCTTCGTCCTCCCGTTGGTGGTGGCCATCCTGGCCATCTCGCTGTACACGAACCACCAGAACTCGCGGTTCCTCACGTTCGACAACTTCCAGAGCATCTTCCTGCAGGTCGCCGTGCTCGGGATCATCGCCATCGGGCAGACGTTCCTGATCGTCGCCGGTCAGCTCGACCTGTCCGTCGGCGCGCTCGCCGCGCTGGCCGGGGTGATCGGGGCGACGCGCATCAAGGACGGCGGCTCGGAGATGTGGGCCGTCATCCTCGTGCTGGTCATCTGCGCGCTCGTCGGGCTCACCTGGGGGCTGCTCGTCGCCGGGCTGCGCATCCCCCCGTTCATCCTCACGCTCGGCGGCTTGAGCCTGTTCACCTCGCTCGCCCTGCGCATCTCCAAGAGCGTGCCGACCCCGGCACGCGAGCACTTCGACTGGCTCGGCCGGCACAAGGTGCTCGGGCTGACCACGCCCGTGTGGTTCTTCCTGCTGATCACCGCGGTGGCGGCCATCGTCATGCGCTACACCCGCTTCGGGCGCCACGTCTACGCCACCGGCTCCGCCGAGGAGGCCGCCTACCTGGCGGGCATCCCGACGTCGCGCACCAAGGTGCTGTGCTTCGTGATCTCCAGCACGCTCGCCGGCTTCGCCGGGCTGATCGGCATGGCCCGCATCTCCGCCGGCGACCCGCGCGTCGGCAGCGGCTACGCGCTGCAGGCCATCGCCGCCATCGTCCTCGGCGGGGCGACGCTCGCCGGCGGCCGCGGCTCGCCGCTCGGCACGTTCGTCGGCGTCGTCCTGCTCGGCGTGGTGCAAGCCGCGCTGACGTTCAACAACGTCGCCACGTACTGGAACGACGCCGTGTTCGGCGCCGTCCTCATCTTCGCGGTGATCGTCACCGCGATCAGCGACCTGCGCAGGGATCGGTCCACCGGCAGATCGTTGTTCAGCGGGCTGACCCGCCGCCCGCCCAACCGGCCGGCGGCGACCAGCACCACACCGACCGGGGCAGCGCCGGTCGACTCACCGCCCGAGACGTCCTCGGTCGGTTCACCACAAGGGGAGACAGCTCAATGATCAATCCGGACGAGATGCCGCCAGTCGGCCGCCGTCGGTTCCTCCAGGGCATCGCCGCCATCGGCGGCCTGGCCGCAACCGGCGGGATCCTCGCGGCGTGCGGGAGCGACTCGAAGAGCGCGTCGACCACCGCCGCCTCGGCGACCACCGCCGGCGCGGCCACCACCGCCGCCGGGAGCCCGACCACGGCGGCCGGCGCAGCCACCACGGCCGGCGGATCCACGGCGACCACCACCGCCGGCACCGGGGCCACGGGCTCCGGCTCGGGGATCATCGGGGTGACGCTCAACGGCCTCAACGACTACGCCAAGCAGCTGGCCACCGGCGTGTACGAGGCGTTCAAGGGCACGGGCTACTCGATCGAGGTCGTCTCCGACGACTACGACGCCGGCAAGGAGCTGACCAACGCCGAGTCGCTGCTGAGCAAGGGCGCCGTCGGACTCGTGTCCCTGCCGGTCACCGCCGAGTCGGCGGCGTCCGCCGCGCAGGCCGCGTCGGCCAAGAAGGTCCCGTTCGGCAACGCGCTGTGGCCGGGCAAGTCCGACGCCGACCAGTACTTCACCATCGTCGCCTCCCTGGACTCCGTCGCCGGCGGCACGCTGATCGGCGAGTACCTGAAGCAGAAGCTGCCGACCGGCGGCAAGATCTGCGTCGTCCAGGGCATCGTCGGCCAGGGCTTCTCCGAGTTCATCGACCAGGGCCTCGACGCCTCGATCGCCGGCACCGACTTCAAGGTCGTCGCCCGCGAGCAGGGCTTCTTCGACCGCACCAAGGCCGTCGCCGTCGTCGAGACCGCGTTCCAGGCGAACCCGGACCTGAAGGTCATCGTCGCCTACGCCGGCGTCGATGTCCGACGGCATCGCCCAGTGGCTGAAGGACAACAACAAGACCGACGTCATCCACGTGTCGTCCGACGCCGACGAGGAGATGATCGGCTGGCTGAAGACCCCGTACCTCAACGCCACCCGCTACTACTCGGCGGCCCAGACCGGGCTGATCGCCGGCGCCGGCGTGCTCAAGGCGCTGCAGGGCGGCACGCCCGACTTCGAGGGCAAGGTCGACCAGGTGATCGCCACGGCCGACAACATCGACCAGGTGGTCAAGGACAACCCGTACATCTTCGAGGAGTTCAAGGACAAGGTCGCCAACCTGTGACCTCGGTGCCGCCCCGGACGGTCCCGCCGCGGGGCCGTCGGGCGGTGCACCATCGACGAGAGGAAGTGCCATGGAGACAGTGCCGGTCATCGACATCGCCCCGTTCCTCGACGGGAGCGATCCGCCGGGGTCGCCGCAGCGGTCGCCCACGCCTGCGAGGAGATCGGGTTCTTCCAGATCACCGGGCACGGCGTGCCCGAGGAGTTCATCCAGTCGGTCTACGACGCGTCCCGGCGGTTCTTCGACCTGCCCGAGGACGACAAGGCGGTGGCCGGGCAGCCGGCGCCGGACCAGGTGCGCGGGTGGTCGGCCGTCGGCAAGGAGGGGCTTGTCGTACTCGCTCGACGCCAAGGCGCCGGGCGACCTCAAGGAGAAGATGGACATGGGCCCGTTCGACGTGCCCGCCGACGATCCCGTACTTCCACAGCGACGAGGCCGGCCCGCACTTCGCCCCGAACGTGTGGCCGTCGGCGAGCCCGAGATGCAGGCGCTGTGGGAGCAGTACTTCGCGACGATGGCCGAGGTGTCGCGCCAGCTGATGCGCATCTTCGCCGTCGGGCTCGGGCTCGATGTCGACTACTTCGAGGACAAGGTCGACCGGCACATCAGCATGTTCCGCGCCCTGAACTACCCGGACCAGCCGGAGGCGCCGCTCGAGGGTCAGCTGCGCGCCGGGGCGCACAGCGACTACGGCAGCCTGACGATCGTCCGCCAGGAGCAGCGGCCCGGCGGACTGCAGGTGATGACCAAGAACGACGGGTGGATGGACGTCCCGGCGATCCCTGGCGCGCTGGTGGTCAACATCGGCGACCTGATGGCCGAGTGGACCAACGACCGCTGGGTGTCCACCCTGCACCGCGTGGTCAACCCGCCGCGCGACCTGGCGCACGACTCGCGGCGCATCTCGCTGGTGTTCTTCCACCAGCCGAACTACGACGCGCTGATCGAGTGCCTGCCCACCTGCCGGGCACCCGGCGAGGAGGCCCACCACGCGGCGATCACGTCCGGCGAGCACCTGTACTCGAAGTTCGTCAAGCAGACGACGTTCGGCCAAGGCGTCAGCGCCTGATGGCCAACTCCTGATGGTCGGCATCTCCCTGGCGAGCTTCGTCAGCGAGCGCTTCGTCGAGCTGTTCGACTTCTACCGCCGCACGTTCGACCTGCCCGAGGTCGAGTCGCTGCACAGCGACATCTTCCGCGGCGCCGACGCCGACGGGGTGACCATCGGCTTCTCCGCGCCGGTGGTCTACGAGATGCTGCACATCGAGCCGTGGCGCGACGCCAAGGGCACCACGCAGTACCTCACGTTCGAGTGTGCGTCCGACGAGGAGGTCGACACGCGCACGGACACCGCGGTCGACCTCGGTGCCGACCTGCTGCACGAGCCGTACGAGACGTACTACGGCGCATGGCAGTCGGTCCTCGCCGACCCCGACGGCAACGTGTTCCGCATCAACCACTTCCGCTGACGGCGCCCGGCCGCCGGGTCGGTCAGACCTCGTCGAGGAACAGCCGCTCGGCGTCGAGCCCGACCTGCTCGCCCGAGCGCACCCGGCCCTCGAGCTTGCGGCGCACCGACGATCCGAGCGCGTCGACGGCCAGCACCCGCCGCGCCGTGGCCAGGTCGTTGCGGTCGACGTTGACCACGCGCCCGGCCTCGGCCACCGTGACGCCGTGGGACTGGCGCTCGACGAGGCGCATCTCGTCGCCGGCGCCGATGTCGCCCTCGACGAGGACGCGCAGCAGGTAGCCGGTGTAGCCCGTGTCCTGCACCAGCAGCGGCATGTCCTTGCGTCCGAAGCGGGCGGCGAGCTTGTAGCACGGCGTGCGCGGCTGGGCCACCTGCACCAGGGTGGAGCCGACGGCGAACGTGTCGCCGAGGTGCACGGCGGTCTCCGGCAGGCCGGCGACGGTGAGGTTCTCACCGAGCGCCCCGGCGTCGGGCAGTTCGAGGCCGAGTGCCCGCCAGTGGGCGTAGTGCTCGACCGGGTAGGCGAGCAGCGCCATGTCCGGCCCGCCGTGGTCCTCGTAGACGTGCTCGTCGCCGTCGACGCCGAGCACGCCGATGCGCACCCGATCGGCGATCGGCGTCCTTGACGAACGCGCTCTCGATGGATCGCCGTCCGTGGGTCAAGGTGGCGGACTTGCCGGCGCTGACGGCGAGCACCCGTCCGGTCAGC
>CAWCFL010000014.1:0-82844 GCA_963794805.1 uncultured Acidimicrobiales bacterium | reverse complement strand
GGCGCTGACCTGACCGGTGCCCTCGGGACGACGGTGGGGTGCGACCACCGCGCTCGTCACCAGGTGTCGATGTAGTGCTTCTTGCGGTCGCGTGGCGCGGGACGGGGCAGGAGCGCGAGGGTGCGGATGATCCGGTCGCGCGTCTCGGCCGGATCGATCACCTCGTCGTACGCGTAGCGGCGCGCCGCGTTGATCGCCAGGCTGCTCTCGCGCAGGGTCGCGGCCAGCTCGTCGCGCCGCTCGCGGGCCGTGGGCGCGCCCT
The DNA here is from genome assembly GCA_963794805.1 of uncultured Acidimicrobiales bacterium. Classification (GTDB taxonomy): domain Bacteria; phylum Actinomycetota; class Acidimicrobiia; order Acidimicrobiales; family Ilumatobacteraceae; genus JAODBQ01. The sequence goes on along the minus strand of CAWCFL010000014.1, from coordinate 82,582 downwards.
CGTGCGGTACCGACCGGTCGGCGCCTCCTTGCGCTGGATCAGCGCTGCGGCGCCCTCCAGCGCCATCCCCCCGGCCTCCACGGTGGGCCACGCGAGGCGCAGGTCGGTCGGCTGGAACATCCCGCCCATCGCCATCGGACCCAGGCCGTAGGCCTTGCGCACGTGGATCAGGAACAGCGGCACCGTGCGGTGAACCTGGGCCATGAGCGGACGGGCGTGGTGCCGGGCGATCCCGGCGCGCTCGGCCTGCGGACCGAGCATGAACCCGGGGTTGTCCATCAGCGAGACGATCGGCAGGTCGTACGCGTCGGCGAGGCGGATGAACCGGGCCAGCTTGTCGGCGGCGTTGGAATCGATCGCCCCGGCGATCGGCGACATCGGCTGGTTGGCGATCAACGCCACCGCCCGTCCGCCCATCCGCACCAGCGCGGTGATCGCCGCGGTGCCCCACTTCGGGCGCAGCTCGAAGACGCTGTCCTCGTCGGCCAGGGCGCGCACCACCTTGCGCATGTCGTAGACGCCGCGACGGTTGTCGGGGACGATCGTGCGGATCGTGTCGTGGGTCGGCGACTGGGTGAACTCCGTGCGCTCGACGAGGAAGTACGACAGGTAGCGACGGGTCAGCTCGGCACCCTCGGCGTCGGAGTCGATGAGCAGGTCGATGCCGCCGTTCTGCTCGTGCATCTCCGACGGGCCGAGCTCCTCGGGCGTCATCGCGATGCCGAGCGCCGCCTCGACGAGCGGCGGGCCGCCGATGCCGATCGCGCTCCCCCGGGTGGCGAACACGACGTCGGACATCCCGGCGATGCTGGCGTTGCCGGCGAAGCTGCGGCCGGAGACGACCGCCACGGTCGGCACCAGACCGGAGAGCCAGGCCATCCCGTCGAACGTGCCGACCTCGTGGGACATCGCCTGACCGCCGAACGAGCCGTTGCGCAGACCCTGCGCCCGCGCCCCGCCGCCGTCGGCGAAGCAGACGAACGGCCAGCGGTAGCGGATCGCCAGGTCCATGATCCGGTCGATCTTGGAGTGGTTGATGCCGGTCTGCGTCCCGCCCCACACCGAGTAGTCGTAGGAGCAGATCGAGACCGTCGCGCCGAACACCGTGGCCAGGCCGGCGACCAGACCGCCGGCCGCCTCGTCGTCCGCGCCGGCGAGCACGCCGGTCTCGACGAACGATCCGGGATCGATCACCGCGTCGATCCGCTCGCGGGCGGTCAACCGGCCGCGCTCGTGGATCTTGGCGACCGCCTCGGGACGGGCCGCGTCGTACGCCCGTCCTCGCGGCTTCGTGGAGCGGCTCGATCAGCGCATCGTCCATCCGCTACCTCCAGTCCTGAGCCAGCGGCTCGGTCGATGTCACGCCGGCGGCGCGCAGTGCCGTCCAGCTCGTCATCGCCCAGGCCGAGCAGGTCGCGCAGGACCTGGTCGGTGTGCTGGCCGTACAGCGGCGCCGGCCGCTCGATGATCGCCGGTGTGTCGGCGAGGCGCACCACCGGGCCCGGGTAGGGGTGCGCGCCGACCTCCGCGCGATCGAGGATCCGGAAGAAGTCGCGGGCCCACAGCTGCTCGTCCACGGCCAGTTGCAGACCGCGCACGGCCACGGCGGCGGGGATGCCGCGCGACTGGAGCAGGGCGGCAACGCGTGGCGCCGTCGGCGCCGGCCGTCCAGGCCCTGACGGCCTCGTCGATCTTCGGACGGTGGCGCCCTCGCGCCCGGCGGCGCCGGCCAGCGAGCCGTCCGCGCGCAGGTCGTCGCGCCCCATCACACCGCACAGCCGCTGCCACTCGGCGTCGTCGCGCACGGCGATGGCGACGAGGTCGCCGGCGGGTCAGACACGGGTACAGCCCGTGCGGGCACAGCCCGGGCCGCGTCGTTGCCCCGCCGCGGCGGATCGGCCCCGGTGACCTGTGCCTGCACCAGCTCGCCGGCGATGCACGTGGTCAGCGTCTCGATCTGGCTGAGGTCGATGTCGTCGCCGACGCCGGTGCGCTGCGCGACGTTCGAGCGCGGCGACGACGGCCGAACGCGCCCATCGCCGCCACCATCGCATCGGTGACCGAGGCGCCCATCAGGATCGGCGGCCCGTCGCGCTCCCCGTTCAGGTAGGCCAGACCGGAGACCTCCTCGGTCGGGAAGGCGAACGCCGCGTAGTCGCGCCACGGCCCGCTGCGGCCGAACCCGGAGAGCGACGCCATCACGATCCGCTGGGTTGGCGGCGCGCAGCGTGTCGTAGCCCAACCCGAGCTGGTCCATCACCCGTGGCGTGAAGTTCTCGATGACCACGTCGGCGTCGGCGACGAGGCGCAGGAACAATGCATGCCCCTCCGGTGCGGCGAGGTCGAGCGAGATGCCGAGCTTGCTGCGGTTGATCGCGTTCCAGATCGGGCTGCGCTCGTACATCCGCTCCGCGTCCAGCCCGGCGCCGCCGCGCCAGCCGTCGAGCCGTTGCGGCGCCTCGATCTTGACCACCTCGGCACCGAAGTCGCCGAGGATCATGGTCGCCAGCGGGCCGGCCTGCCACGCGGTGAGGTCGAGCACGCGGACGCCGTGCAGCGGCGGGGTCATGAGCCCGCCCCGAGGATCGCCGCGGTGTCGGCGCCGGACCGCGGCGCCGGCCGGAACGGGGCCGAGCGCGCCGGATGCCAGTCGGAACGGGGCCGAGGGGAGCCGCAGTTCGCCGAGCTCGTCGTCGTCGACCTCGACCCAGTAGTCGCGTGCCGCGTAGTGCGCCGACGCGAGCACGGCGGACGGCGACGGCACGATGACGATCGGCACGCGCATCGCCTGCGCCGCGTGGAACGTGTCCTCGGCCGGCTGCTCGGCGATCCATGCGGTGATGATCGCGTCGAGCTCCGCGGCCACAGCCGGATCGGCGCGCTCGACGCCCGTCCTGAAGCGGGGATGGTCAGCGAGATCGGCGCGGTCCATCAAGCGGCACAGTCCCAGCCACTGCGGCTGCGTGAGGATGCTGACGCCGAGGTAGCCGTCGGCACATCGGTAGATGCCGTACGGATACCCGTCGCCCATGCGCGGCATGTCCATGCCGGTGTACATGGCGACCACGGTCGGCAACGTGAGGAGGTGCAGGTAGGTCTCGTTGAGGCACACCTCGACGAGCTGTCCGCGTCCTGTCGTTCGCCGCGCCGTCAACGCCAGCACCACACCGAGGGCACCGAACGTCCCGGCGCCGGAGCGAGGGCTCGACGAGCCGGGCATCAGCGGTGCGCCACCGTTCGGGCCGTGCGCCAGCCAGCCGCCGGCGGCCAGCTCGGTCAGCTCGGTGGATTGCCAACCGGCACGGGGACCGTCGAGCCCGTACGCGCTGAACGCGGCAACGACGAGACGGGGGTTGGCCGCGAGCAGCTCGTCGTGACGGCCGCGGACCTCGGTGGCGCGCCGAGCTCGCCGTCGTCGAGCACGACGTCGGCGTTCGCCGCGAGCGCGGTGAAGATCGCCGAGCCCTCCGGAGTGCGGACATCGAGCGCGACGGATCGCTTCTGGGCGTGGACGAACCGGTCGACCCCGGTCCCCGCGGTGCCGCGCCTCGTCGGGCCGCGCTACCGATTCGATCTTGATGACGTCGGCGCCGAGCATCGCCAGCAATCGGCCACACGTCGCGCCGGGCAGGCCCGTGGTCGCCTCGAGGACGGTCACCCCTTCCAACGCCGGCGACTCCCCCATCAGCCGGCGACGTTAACGGCTCCCCGTCGCAGCGCCCGGGGCGAGCCGCCCGCCACGCTCCATGACGGGGACCACCGTGTAGACCGTTGCCGACGACATCAGGAGGCACGACGTGGACCGACTCGAGGGCAAGGTGGCGGCGATCACCGGAGGTGCGAGTGGCATCGGCGCCGGCACCGTGCGTCGCTTCGTCCAGGAAGGCGCCAAGGTGCTGATCGCCGATCTCGACCGGGACAAGGGCGAAGCGCTGGCAGCCGACCTCGGGCCGGCAGCCGCCTTCCTGCAGACGGACGTCTCCAAGGAGGAGGACATCGCCGCGATGGTGGCCGAGACGGCGGACCGCTTCGGCCGGATCGACGTCCTGTTCAACAACGCCGGCTTCGGCGGCGCGCTCGGCCCGATCGAGTCGACCAGCGTCGCCGACTACGACCTCACCATGGACGTCCTGCTGAAGAGCGTGTTCCTCGGGATCAAGCACGTCACGCCGGTGATGAAGGCCCAAGGATCGGGATCGATCATCTCCACCGCCAGCGTGGCCGGGATCCGCGCCGGGTACGCACCGCACCTCTACAGCGTCGCCAAGTGCGCGGTGATCCACCTGACCAAGACGGTTGCGCTGGAGCTCGGCGAGCACGGCATCCGCGTGAACGCGATCTGCCCAGGGTTCATCGCCACCCCCCTCGCGGCCGGGCGTCCCGACGCCGACGAGAGCCAGATCGAGCAGATGCGTACGGCCGGCGCCGCGTCGCAGGTGCTCGGACGGGTGGGCGAGCCGGCCGACATCGCCAGCATGGCGCTGTTCCTCGCCGGCGACGATTCGGAGTGGATCACCGGCCAGGAGTTCGTCGTCGACGGCGGCTTCGAGGCAGGTCCGCCGTGGTCGCGCTGGCCCAAGTTCGCTCGCATGGAGCGACCCATCCGCCACCACCGTCCGCCCGACCGCTGATCGCCGCAGCGACCGCCCGGCGATCCTCGCCGTGTTGACCGACGACGTCGCCTGGGACCTCGGTCGGCGAGCTGGCCGACCGCTCGACGCGGTAGGGATCTCCCGGCGGTCGGGCGTTGTCGTCGCGCGGCGCGCCGCGCCGTGCCCTGAGCCGACGCGCGTACGGTGGATCGATGCTCCCGTCGACGGATCAGCTCCGAGCGCTCGCAGTTGGAGCCCTCCAACGATGCGGCGCGCCCGGCCTCGACGCCGGGCGCGACGCCGATGCGCGTCGCTTCTCGGCGCGGACACCGATCACGGGCGAACACCTCGGAGCGCTGGCCGGCGATCGCCGGTCGCTCGACGTCGCGCTCGACCGCTCCGTCGCCGTCTTCGACCTGTGGCGGTCCATGCCGGCGCCGCGGCGCGGCGAGGTCGTCCGGCGGTTCGGCAACCTCGTGCGCGACCACCTCGACGACCTCGCCACGCTGATCTCCATCGAGGTCGGCAAGATCGTCGCGGAGGCCCGCGGCGAGGTGCAGGAGGTGATCGACGTGTGCGACTTCGCCGTCGGTCTCTCCCGCCAGCTGTACGGGCGGTCCATCGCTTCGGAGCGTCCGGCGCACCGGTTGACCGAGACGTGGCAGCCGCTCGGCCCGGTCGGCGTCGTCACCGCGTTCAACTTCCCGGCGGCCGTGTGGGCCTGGAACGCGGCGATCGCCCTGGTCGCCGGAGATCCGGTGGTGTGGAAGCCGAGCCCGTCGACGCCGCTCACCGCGCTCGCCTGCGCCGCGCTGTGGCAGCGCGCCGCCGACGACGCCGGTGCACCCGCCGACCTCGTCCAAGTGGTGCTGGGCGACGCCGCCGTCGCCGTGGCGATGGCCGGTGATCGCCGCCTGCCGTTGGTCAGCGCCACCGGATCGACAGCAATGGGGGCGGCGCTCGCGCCACTCGTCGCCGGCCGGCTCGGTCGCAGCCTCCTCGAGCTCGGGGGGAACAACGCGGCAGTGGTCGCCCCGTCGGCCGATCTCGTGCTCACGACACGCGCCCTCGTGTTCGCCGCCGCCGGGACGGCGGGACAGCGGTGCACCACGTTGCGTCGCCTGATCGTGCACCGCTCGATCGCCGACGAGCTCGCCGGACGCGTGGCCGCGGCGTACGCCTCGTTGCCGATCGGCGATCCACTCACCGCGGGGACGCTGGTCGGACCGTTGATCAACCAGGCGGCGTGGGCTGCGATGCAGTCCGCACTGGAGCGCGCCACCGCCGACGGCGGCACCGTGCTCGCCGGCGGCGCACGTGTGCACGCCGAGGCGGCACCCGACGCGGTGTACGCGCAGCCGGCCCTGGTGCGGATGCCCGGACAGACCGACCTCGTCCAGCGCGAGACGTTCGCCCCGGTGCTGTACCTGATGGCCTACGACGACCTTGACGAGGCCATCGCGCTGAACAACGCCGTCACCCAGGGCCTGGCATCGTCGATCTTCACCACCGACGTGCGCGAAGCCGAACGGTTCTGCGCGGCCGACGGGAGTGACTGCGGGATCGTCAACGTCAACATCGGCCCGTCGGGTGCCGAGATCGGCGGTGCGTTCGGCGGCGAGAAGGCCTCCGGTGGCGGGCGCGAGTCCGGCAGCGACTCGTGGAAGGCCTACATGCGGCGCACGACCACGACGGTCAACTTCTCCGACGACCTCCCGTTGGCGCAAGGCGTCACCTTCACCTGAGCCCGACGACCGGCGTCGCGAGCCCGACGACCCGGTAGCTGAACGCGTAGGTCCGCGCCCGCAGCTCGTAGCGCTCGAGGACGTCCGGACCGCAGCTCGCGGTCCCGACGCCGCGGTGCGCGGCGTCGACGTGGACGATCACCTCGGGCCGGCGGTGCAGCTCGCCGACCGTCCGCGCCGCGGCGAGATCCGCACTGGTGTGATGCGTGGCCGAGCAGTGCAGCACGGCCGGCTCGACCGCTTCGATGCGCACGACCTCGCCGCAGGTCGGGTCGACGAGCTCGAACCAGCGGCAGTCGGTGCGCAGCCCGAACTCCTGCGGCACGAGGTACGGGCACTCGTCGATGTCGCGCTCCCAGGTGCCGACGAGTGAGCCGGCATGGCGGTCCGGGTAGTTCTCGCCGGGCCCGCGTCCGAACCAGCGGACCCGGACGAAGCGCGCCGGCAGGGCGAGCTGCACGCCGACGCCGCGCCGGGTCGGGGAAGCCGTCGGGCAGCGCGACCTGGTGCTCGAACAGGCCGTCGGCGTGGCGCGTCACCCGATGATCGACGAGGCCGTCGGCCGGCGCGTGGTCCAGCCCGGCGCGCTGCCAGGCGACCATCGCCGTCCCGCCGACGCCCCAGCGCGCCATCCACGGCATCAGCTTGAAGCCGTCGTTGTCGATCGGCGCGCGCCACAGCTGCAGCTCGGGCGTGGCCACCGACGATGCCGTGGCGCCTGCCGATCGGCGAGGCGACGGCGACGGCGACGGCGACGGCGACGGCGACGGCGACGGACGCAGCACGAGCTGATCCCAGGCCGCGACGTGTCCCGCCGCGGCGAACCACGTGGCTGCCCGTCGGGCGAAGCGCAACGTGAGGTGCACCTCACCCGGATCTGACGGCAGCGCGCACGGGAGCGGGACCGTCACCCGCCCGTGCGGCGCGATCGGTGGCAGCGACCACGTGTCGCCGGCGACGACGACGCCGTCGAGCAGCAGCTGCCACGTCGCCTCGAACGCGGCCGCGTCGGTGAACGACTGGCGGTTGTGGACCACCAACGAACCGCCGTCGTCCCTGGTGACCGTGATCGGTCGGTAGACCCAGGCCACCTCGGTCATCGCCGGGTGTGGTTCCAGGTCGGCCGACATCAACCCGTCGGCGACGAAGTTGCCGTCGTGGCGACGCTCGCCGAACTGGCCGCCGTACGCGAGGCGGGTGGTCCCGTCGGGCAGGCGCTGGCGCAGGCCGTGGTCCTTCCACTCCCACAGGAAGCCGCCCTGGAGGCCGGGCGTGGTCTCGATCACCGACCAGTAGTCGGACAGCGAACCGTTGGAGTTGCCCATCGCGTGGCTGTACTCGCACATGATCAGCGGCCGGTCACCGCGGTGGGCGGCGATCGCCTCGATCGGCGGGTACATCGGGCAGACGATGTCGGTGACGTCGCGGCCACCCTCCCAGCCGGCGTGGGCGACGGCGCCCTCGTAGTGCAGCGGCCGGCTCGGGTCGTGGCGGCGGATCCACCCGGCGAGCGCCGTGTGGTTGGCGCCGTAGCCGCTCTCGTTCCCCAGGCTCCAGGCGATCACGCACGGGTGGTTGCGATCGCGCTGCACCATCCGCGACCCGCGCGCCAGCCACGCGGCGAGGTAGCGGTCGTCGTCGCACAGGCTGGTGTTGTACGCGTGCGCCTCGATGTTCGCCTCGTCGATCACGTAGATGCCGAGCTCGTCGCACAGGTCGTAGAACGCCGAGTCGTTCGGGTAGTGGCTGGTGCGCACGGCCGTGATGTTGTGGGCGCGCATGGCTACGAGGTCGGCACGCATGTCGTCGGGCGTCACCGCCTTGCCGCGGTCGGGGTGGTGGTCGTGGCGGTTGACGCCGAACACCCAGATCGGCCGGCCGTCGACCAGGAGGCGACCGTCGTCGATGGCGACGCAGCGGAAGCCCACGAGTTGGTCGACGGTCTCGACCACGTCGCCGGTGGGGGCGAGCAGCTCGACGACCACGCGGTAGCGGGTCGGCGACTCGGCGCTCCAGCGCTCGACGTGCGCGACGGCGAGTTGCACGCGGGCCACGTGGCCGGCGAACACGTACGGCTCGGCGAAGCGGTCGGGCACGGCGACCGATGCCGGGCCGCCGACGCGCTCACCGGTGAGCGTCTCGATGCTCGTGCGCACCTCCCAGCCGGGTGCAGCCACGTCGAAGGACACGGTGGTGGCGACGTGGAGCAGGCCCGCGACGTCGTCGCCGGGGCGGGCGTCGACGGCCAGGTCGGCGATGCGCACCGGCAGGCGGGCCTCGACGAACACGCTGCGGTGCAGTCCGGCCATCCACCACTGGTCCTGGTCCTCCACGTAGCTGTGGGCGCTGTAGCGGACGACCACGATGGCCACGTGGTTCGTGCCGGCGACCGTCAGGTCGGTGATGTCGTACTCGCTCGGCAGCCGGCTGTCGGTCCCGTAGCCGGCGAACGCCCCGTTGACGAACACCGCGTGCACGCTCTCGGCGCCGCCGACGTGCACCACGACGCGCCGTCCGGTCCATCGCTCGGGGACGTCGAAGTCGCGACGGTAGACGCCCGCCGGGTTGCGCGCCGGCAGATCCGGAGGCGGCCCGGGGAAGGGCATCTCGATGTTCGTGTAGTGCGGGAGGTCGCCGGTGCCGGGGTCCTCGGGATGGTGTGCGACGGTCCAGTTGCCCGGCACCGGCTGGGTGCGCAGGCCGACGAGCGGGCCCCCGCCGACGGCGCTGGACGGCACCGCCTCGGGCGCCTCGAACAGTTCGAACGACCAGTCCCCGTCGAGCGCCAGGCGCATCCCCGGCGCCGCCGGCAGCGGCACGTGCATCGGCAGCCGGCGGAGCGCGACGATCTGCGGATCCGCCCACGGCCGCAGCACGCCGATGACCGGCAGCCGGTCGTTGCCGCTGTCAACATGGTCGCTCAATGGACCTCGACCTCCGCGTGGTCCGGGCGCCGGGCCGGGTGAACCTCATCGGTGAGCACACCGACTACACCGGTGGGCTCGTCCTGCCGTTGGCCATCGACCGCTGGACCGAGATCGCCTACGTCCGTGACGGCGAGCGGGTGGAGCTGTCGTCGGCCGACGAAGCACGGTCGGCCGCGTTCGCACTGGCGATCGACGATCCCGCGGCGGTCGACCCCCCGTGGGCCCGCTACGTGGCCGGCGTGGTGGCCGAGCTGCGCCCGTCCGTCGGCCTGCGCGGCCGGGTCTCGACCACGATCCCGATCGGCGCCGGCCTGTCGAGCAGTGCCGCGCTGGAGGTGGCCTGCGCGTTGGCCCTCGGCGCGGATGGCGACGCTGCCTCGATCGCCCGGACGTGCCAGCGCGCCGAGCACCGCGCCACCGGCGTGCCGACCGGGATCCTCGATCAGCTGGCGATCGTCGCCGCACGCGAGGGACACGCCCTGCTCATCGACTGCTACGACCTGGCCGTCGAACCGGTGCCGATGCCCGTCGGGGTCGACGTCGTGGTTCGCTTCGTCGCCCGACGCACGCTCGTCGGCAGTGCCTACGCCGATCGCGTCGCGCGAGTGCGCGGCGGCGGAACGGGAGATCGGCCCGTTGCGCCGAGCGTCCCTGGTCGACGTGCGGGCGATCACCGACCCCGTGGTGCGCGCCCGGGCCCGGCACGTGGTCACTGAGAACGAGCGGGTGCGCGCCGTGGTGGCGGCGTTGGGCACCGGCGATCTCGCCGCCGTCGGTCGCCTGTTGCACGAGGGGCACTGCAGCCTGCGCGACGACTTCGCCACGTCGACGCCGGCCATGGACGCCGTCGTGGCCGAGCTCATGGCGACACCGGGCGTCCTCGGCGTGCGGATGACCGGTGGTGGCTTCGGCGGTTGTGTGATCGCCCTCGCCGAACCCGGTGCCGTCCTCGACGGTTGGCGGGTGCGCGCCGTCGGCGGGGCCCATCACGTCGCTGCCTGAGTGCCCGCGCCGGGTGCGAGGTCGCGCAACCACTCGGCCAGCGACTCCGGGACGACCGGGTTGAAGTACTCCTCGCAGGCGACCTCGGCCGCGGCGATGAACCGGGGCAGCCCCGCGCCGCGCCATGGCGAGACGATCTCGACGTCGAGCCAGGCGTCGCTCCACGCCCCGCCGTCGGTCGGGCGCTGGTTGAACCACATCATGTAGGGCAGCGGCCGGGCGAACAGCCGGTCGAGGCGGCCGAGCACGTCGACGAGCAGCGCGGCCAGATCGTCGCGTTCGTCGGCGTCGAGCGCCGGCAGGTCGGGCACGCGGCGCACCGGGGCCAGCGTGAGTGACACGGGGTAGGTCGGCGCGTGCGGCACGATCGCCTGCCACGATCCGCTGGAGGCGACGGTCCGGACACCGGGACGTGGATCGGGCGCCCAGCCGGCGGCGAGCCGTGCCGCCGGCCGCTTCGGCACGTGGTCGTAGGCGTAGATCTGTCCGTGCGGGTGGCTGATCGTCGCGCCGACCTCAGGGCCGCGGTTCTCGAAGACCAGGACGTAGTCGTTGCCCTCGACGGCGCCGAGCGCGGCGGTGCGCTCGGCCCACACGTCCACCACCCGGCGAGCGCGGTCGACGCCGAGCGCGGCGAACGTGACGTCGTGTTCGGACGTGTACAGCACGACCTCGCAGCGCGCACCGGGCATCGCCGGCCAGCGGTTGGCGAACCAGCGGACGTCGAAGGGGTCGGGCGCCTCCAGGCCGCCGGGGCAGAACGGACAACTCGTGGCCGGCAGGTTCGGGCGGGACTGGCGGCCGCCGACGACGTGCACCACCGTCCCGAGGTGGGCGTCGGTGCGAACGTCGTCGTGCACCGGCGCATCTCACACCGAACGGTGAGGTGACGCAAGCGGCGCGCCCGACGGGGTGCCCGCTACGACCTCGACCTGCCTCGTGTGGCATCGTCGCTGCGAGGCCGGCCCGCACGTCGCGGCCCGGTGGCACGAATGGGGGCGCACGATGAGCGACCGCACGTTGCGCGGCACGGCTGCTGTCGTCGGCGTCGCCGAGACCACGTACTACAAGCGCGGCGGCTCGCCCGACCCGGAGTTCAAGCTGGCCATCGAGGCGGTGCTCGGCGCCTGCGCCAACGCCGGCATCGACCCGCGCGACGTCGACGGGTTCTCCTCGTACAGCAACGACCGCAGCGACGCATCACGCCTGTCGGCGGCGCTCGGCTGCAAGCAGCTCAGCTTCGCCTCGATGCAGTGGGGCGGCGGCGGCGGCGGCGGATCGGGTGCGGTGGCCAACGCGACAGCGGCCATCGCCACCGGGCAGGCCGAGTGCGTCGTCGTCTTCCGCGCGCTCGCCCAGGGTCAGTTCGGTCGGTTCGGCCTGGGCTCGCGCAGCCGCCTCGTCGGTGGTCCGCCCGCCCACAGCATCCCGTTCGGGCTGATGTCGCCGGCGCAGATGTTCGCCATGAAGACCAACCGGTTCATGTACGACCACGGTGTGAAGCAGGAGGCGTTGCGGGCGATCTCGTTGACCTGCTACGAGCACGCCCAGCACAACCCGCGGGCGGTGATGTACGGCCGCCCGCTGGACGAGACGACGTACGACACGTCGCGCTGGATCACCGAGCCGTTCCACCTCTACGACTGCTGCCAGGAGAACGACGGTGCCGCGGCGATGGTGCTGGTCGCGGCCGAGCGGGCCAAGGACTTCGACCATCCGCCGTGCTACGTGCTCGGGGCGGTGTCGGGCTCGCAGCACCGCGCCGACGCCCCGGTGCACAACGTGCCCGAGTACGCCTCGTCGAGCTTCACCACCGTGGCACCGCGGCTGTACGCGATGGCCAAGGTCGGGCCGGCCGACGTCGATGTGCTGCAGAGCTACGAGAACTTCACCGGTGGGGTGATGATGAGCATCGTCGAGCACGGCTTCTGCACGGGCGAGGAGGTCAACGACTTCTTCACCCGCGAGACGTTCCGCGCGCCGGACGGTCGGCTGCCGCTGAACACCAGCGGCGGCAACCTGGCCGAGTGCTACATGCACGGCCTCGGCCTGAACATCGAGGCCGTCCGCCAGATCTGGGGCGAATCGACGCGCCAGGTGCCCGACGTCGATGTCTCGATGGTCTGCTCCGGCCCGATGGTCACGCCGGTCAGCTCGTCCATCTTCGGGAGCGAGGCCACCCTGTGAACACGACGACGCCGTACCTCAAGCCCGGCCTCGCCCGCCCGGCGCCGACCGAGGGCCTGGACAAGCCGTTCTGGGACGGCCTACGGGAGGAGACGTTGCTGTTGCAACGATGTGCCTCGTGTCGTGGCTGGCAGTGGGGACCGGAGCTCGTCTGCCACCGCTGCCACTCGTTCGACCTCGGCTACGAGCAGACCGAGGCGACCGGGATCATCTACAGCCACCAGCGGGTCTGGCACCCGGTGCACCCGGCGCTGATCGACCAGGGCCCGTACGTCATCGTCCTCGTCGAGCTCCCCCACGCCGACCACGTGCGGATGATCGGCAACCTGCTCGGCGACCCCGAGCAACCGCTGGAGATCGGCGCCGCCGTGGCCGGGGTCTACGAGCACCACCACGACGAGGACCCACCGCACACCTTGCTGCAGTGGGTCGTCGTCTGAGGCCGTCTCCGGTCGGTCGAGCTACTTGACCGCAGGCTTCCCGCCGCGGACGTCGGCGAAGCGCTGGTGCTCGGCGACGAGCTGCTCCAGCAGCGGCGCCGGCGTCCACTGCGGACCGGAGGTCGCGTTCAGCTCCTGCAGCCGGGCAAGGATCTTGTCCAGGCCGATCTGGTCCGCGTAGAACATCGGACCGCCGCGGTAGGCCGGCCAGTTGTACCCGTTGATCCAGATGATGTCGATGTCCGAGGCCCGGATCGCCTTGCCCTCGTCGAGGATCTTGGCCCCCTCGTTGATCATCGGGTAGATGAGCCGCTCGACGATCTCCTCCTGGGTGAACGTCCGTGCCGGCCGGCCGCTGCGCTCGGCGAGCTCGCGGACGATGCCCTCGGTCACCGGCGACGGCGTGCCCACCCGGTTGGCGTCGTAGTCGTAGTACCCGGCGCCGGTCTTCTGGCCGCGCCGGTCGAGCTCGCACAACCGGTCGCGCAGCGTCTCGCCCTTGGAGCGCTCCTTCACCCAGCCGATGTCCAGTCCGGCGAGGTCCATCATCTGGAACGGCCCCATGGCGAAGCCGAACTCGTAGAGGGCGCGGTCGACGTCCCACGGCATCGCCCCCTCGTCGAGCAGCGCCTGCGCCTCGCGGCCCGCGCTGCGCCAGCATCCGGTTGCCGACGAAGCCGGGGCACACGCCGACGAGCGCGGCGAGCTTGCCGATCTTCTTGCTGATCTGCATCGACGTGTTGATCACCTCCTTGGAGGTGTGGTCGGCGCGCACCACCTCGACCAGCTTCATCACGTTGGCCGGGGAGAAGAAGTGCAGGCCGATCACCGCTTCCGGTCGTCCGGTCACCGCGGCGATCTCGTCGATGTTCAACCCGCTGGTGTTGGTCGCCAGCACGGCACCGGGCTTGCAGATCGCGTCGAGCTTGGTGAACACGTCCTTCTTGATGTCCATCCGCTCGAACACGGCCTCGATCACCAGGTCGACCGGCGCCAGGTCGTCGAGCGACAGCGACCCGGTGATCATCCCCATGCGCCGGTCGACGTCCTCGATCGGGAAGCGCCCGTTGCGCGCGCTGCGCTCGTAGTTCGCCCGCACCACGCCGAGCCCGCGATCGAGCGCCTCCTGCTGGGTCTCGACGATGGTCACGGGGAGGCCGGCGTTGACGAAGTTCATGGCGATGCCGCCACCCATCGTGCCGGCGCCGATGATCCCCACCGAGGCGACGGGGATCGTCGGGGTGCTGGCCGGGACGTCGGGGATCTTCCACACCTCGCGCTCGGCGAAGAACACGTAGCGCTGGGCGGCCGACTCCGGGCTGGTGACCAGCCCGCCGAACAGCCGGCGCTCGGCTTGCAGACCCTCGGCGAACGGCAGCGCGACCGCCGCCTCGACGGTCTGGATGATCGCCTCCGGCGCCTTGAAGCCGCGGAACTTCCTGGCGTTCGCCGCACGGAAGGCGGCGAACTCGTCGGCCGACATCGGCTCGACCGGCCGCTCGCTGATCTTCACCAGCGGGGCACCCTCGGCGGCGAGGCGCCGGGCGTAGGCGATCGCGTCCTCGCGCAGCGTCGCCCTCCCCGGCGAGCTCGTCGACGAGACCCATCGCCAGGCACTCCTCGGCCGGTACGTGGTTGCCGGCGGTCATCATCTCCAACGCCTTGCGCGGACCGGCGATGCGCGGCAGGCGCTGCGTGCCGCCGGCACCCGGCAGCAGACCGAGGTTGACCTCCGGCAGCCCGCACCGCGCGCTCGGCACGGCGATCCGGTAGTGGGCGCACAGCGCGACCTCGAGGCCGCCACCGAGTGCGGTGCCGTGGATCGCCGCGACGACCGGCTTCGGCGAGCTCTCCATCATCTCCTGGACCTCGAACAGGCTGGCCCCCTTCGACGCGCCACCGAACTCGGAGATGTCGGCCCCGGCGATGAACGTGCGCCCCCCGCAGATGAGGACGATCGCCGCAGCCGCGGGGTCGGCGATGGCCGCCTTGAAGCCCTCGAACAGCCCGTCGCGCACGTTGAAGCTCAACGCGTTCACCGGCGGCGAGTCGAGGGTGATGACGGCGACATCGCCGTCGAGCGTGAGGTCGGTGACCTCGTTGACAACGGACATGGGCACTCCTGGACGACGGGAGCGACGACGGTGTGACGCGCCGGTGCGCATCGGTTCGCTCCGGCCACACTGTTGCACCGCGCAGCGACGCAACGTCAGTTGCATGGCCGAAGCGGGCGCCGCGCTTCGCCCGCGTGTCGTCCGGTGGGTTGCTCCGTCAGGTGGGCAGCGGCGCGGTCAGGTCGCCGACGATGCGGTCCACCTGGACGAGCAATGCGGCGTAGCTGAGCCATTCGCCCTCCAGCCGGTCACCATCGGATCCGTCCTGGTCCAGAGCGCGCTGAGCGCGACGGGACGCGCCGAGCACGCACCGGGCTCGCCGCGCCCGGACCTCGGCCAGCGAGCCCACGAGCTCGGCGCCGTCGGTCCCACCGAGCACGTCGCGCATCAGCGCGCCGACCGCGCTGGCCAACGCGACGAACAGGGCCCCCATGGCCGGCATCGCCGCGTGCGTCGCGCCGGAGAGGCGGGCGTGGTCGTCCAGGCCACGGGAGATGACCGAGACGCCGATGGCGGTCCGCTCGAGGCGCGGCAGCACGCTCTCGTAGTGGCCGAGCTCGTCGATGTGACGACGATCGCGGACGTTCCAGCGGGCTGTCTCGCGACCGTTGCCGACGGCCTCGACGGCCTGGCCGACCAGTCGATCGCGTGTCGTGCGCGCCTGGCGACGCCAGGTCTCGGTCTGGTCGGTGGACCACGGCTCGTGCAGCCCGCGTCCCATCGTGTCGAGCGTGCCGCCGAGGTGGCCGGCCAACTGTTCGAGGGTCTGGCGGGCGTCGACCACCCGCGACGCCGGCAGCACGAGCGAGATGACGACCGCGACGCCGGCACCGAGGAGGGTGTCGACGGCACGCAACCAGCCGCTGTTCTTCGGGCTGGCGTTGACCGCGGCGAGCACGACCAGGATGCTGATCGGGACCTGCCGAGCCGACGAGGCCGGGAGCCGCAGGACGAGTTGGGCGATCCCGAGTGACACCGCCACCACCACGGCGACGGTGAGGCCGTTCAGCCCGATGGCGTCGCCGATGGCCAGCGCCGCCAGCACCCCGAGCACGACGGCGGCACTGCGCTGCAGCGCGGTGCGCAACGAGGCGCGGACCGACACCGACACCACGACGATCGCCGTCAGTGGAGCGAGCACGGGGTCGGACACCCCGGTGACGACGCCGGCGAGCCACCACGACACGCCAGCCGCCAGACCGGACTTGGCCACCGTGCCGATGTCGGTCGACGTCGGCGTCGTCCACGACACCGTGTCGGCGACGCGCCGCCACGGCCGGCGGACGGCACCGCTCAGCCGGGTGACGGAAGTCCGGGTCGTCGGATCGCCTGACGCCGGCCCCACCGCGCCGGCCTCAGGTGAGGCTCGGGGCGAGGGCCCGCCATTGAGCGACCGGGAACTCCCTGGGATCCTCGGTGAGCACCTGGATGCACACGTGATCGGCCCCGGCGTCACGCTGTGCCTGCACCCGGGCGGCGATCGTCGCCTCGTCACCCCACACGACGAGCGCGTCGACGAGCCGGTCGCTGCCCCCGTCGGCCAGGTCGTCGTCGCTGAACCCTTGGCGCTTCCAGTTGTTGGAGTAGTTCGGCAGGCCGAGATAGGTCTTCAGGTGGAGCCGGGCGATCGCCCTGGCTGCGGTGGGATCGGACTCCAACACGACACCCTGCTCACTGGCCACGAGGCCGTCCGGACCGACACCGTCGCGGGCGGCCTTCGTGAGCTCGGGCGTCACCAGGTACGGATGGGTCCCGGCCGTGCGGGTTCGGGCGAGCTCGAGCATCTTCGGGCCGAGCGCGGCGATCACCCGGTCGGCGGCGGCCAACGGCGTCGGCGCGGCATCGAGGCCGTCGAGGTAGGTCGACATGGTCTGGATCGGCTTGGCGTACGTGCCCGGCTCGTTGACGTGATCGATCAGGGGACGGTGGCTGATGCCCAGCCCACAGAGGAAGCGGTTGCCGTGCTCGGCGGTCAACCGGGCGTGCTCGGCCGCCGTCTCCTGCGGTGTGTGCATCCACACGTTGAGGATCCCGGTGGCGATCGTCGCGCTGGTGGTCGCCCGCAGGAGGTTGCCGAGCGGGGTGAACACGTCGCCGCCGACGTCGGGGATCCACAGCGCCGAGTAGCCGAGCCCCTCGAGCTCGGTCGCCAGCGCAGCGGCCTGATCGGCGTCGCCATAGCGCAGGTTGCCGCTCCAGATCCCGGTTCCGGACAGTCGCTTGCTGGTCATCGTCGAGCCTCCTCAGGGGACGTCGCCGAGCGGCGACGGGCGCGCAACCACACCTGGCGCACCGCCGGCAGCATCGCGCACGCGGCCAGCGTCGTCGTGGCTCGCGCACGGCTCGGGTCAACGAGCGCCCGCCCGCCCGGGCGGACGGACGGGCGGACGCCACGGCACATGCTCACCCACATCCGGGTGACTCGTCCTCACCCGCAGGCGGGTGAGGCGCGCCCACCGTGGCCGCACTCAGATCCGGTCGACGAAGACGTGCTCCTTGCCGATCCACATCGCCGAACGGGCGAAGTCGATGAACCTGCGCTCGTCGTCGACGGCCCGCCGACCGGCGTCCGCAGCCTCCGGCGATGGTCCGCCGCCGCGCTCGAACCACGCCTCGGCGTGGCCCGTGTAGGCCTCGACCTGCGTCCCCCGACTCGACCGCAGCGCCGCCTCGATCGGCGTGTCGAAACGATGCACCTGCTGGTATCGGAGCATCCCCATGGCCGGCGCCATCGACCGGATGAGCGGCCCGTGCTGCACCCTCCAGTAGCGCTCGCGTCGTCGAACGACATCCCCGCCGTGTGACGCAAGGGGAAGTGCAGCTTGACGATCCGGTTGGTCGGCCGGGCGACGATCGTCTCGGGCGCCGGGTTGACCTGCGGGTACTCGTGCGCCAACCACAGGGGCGACGCGGCGAGGTCGATGAACTCCGCCTCGTCCGTCAGCAGCGCGGCCGCGGCACGACGCCCGGCCTCGGTCGCGCTCGCTGCGCCGAGCGCCTCCTCCGACGCCCACCACAGTTCGGCGACGCCGTCGTAGGGGTCCTCCATCGCGCCACGGGCGCGAGCCATCGCCGCGTTCATCGGGTCGTCGACCCGATGCGTCTGGGTGTAGCGCAGTACCCCGAGGGCGGTCTGGTTGGCGGCGACGATCGGCCCGTGGTCGAGCCGCCAACGGTCGCTGAACTCGGTGAGCGACAGATCGGCACGCCGGCGCAAGAGGAACACGAGACGGATCACCGCGCGATCATCGCCGATCAGAAACGCCGGAAAGCGGCAAACCGTGAGAAATGGGTGCCCGGCTGGTGATCATCTCGAGTTGATCAACGACGCGTGTCGAGTCGACCGCCGTGCGCGGCGAGCGCGTAGATCACCAGAACGCCGATGCCGACATAGGCGAGCGACCAGACGGGATAGAACGGCATCCACCAGATCGCCGAGATGATCAGAAAAGCAGCGGCGACGATGCCGATCCAGCGGGCGAACTGCGACCGCTGCAGCACCAGGAACGAGGACACGAGCAGCAGGAGCCCGACGATCAGCCAGACCCACGCGTACGTCGTCAGGCTCGTACCGAGGACCGCCCCCTCGAGGTTCTCGGGAACCGATCCGTCATAGCGGAAGGCCCACAAGGCATCGAAGATCCGCATGATCCCGCTAATGCCGAGGACCGTGCCGGCGAAGAACAACCAGACGATGCCGGATTCCCTGTCGGCAGCTTGTCCATCCATTGTCGAGTTGATGACCCACCCCCAGTGAGAAACCCGCGCGTCGAACCGCCGAGGCGAGATGGTAGTCCCGCGCTGAATCGAGCCGGATGATCCCCGTGGTGGAGCTATCGCCGGTAGCCTTCCGACGATGGCGAAGAAGATCATCACGACGGTCACCGACGATCTCGACGGGACCGCGAATGCGCGGTCGGTCACGTTTGGTCTGGACGGTGTCGCGTACAGCATCGACCTGTCGGCGCGCAACGAGAAGAAGCTGCGCGATTCCCTCCAGGAGTTCATCAACCACGCCGCCCGCCAGCGCGGCGCGGCGCCGTCCAAGCCGGCGACGGTGCGCGGCGAGCGCGACTACGACATCGCCGGTCTGCGCAAGTGGGCGGCGAAGAAGGGCATCGAGGTTCCCTCGCGTGGCCGGATCCCCAACGCGATCGTCGAGCAGTACAAGGCGTCAGCAGTCCGCTGACCGACCCGGTCCCCCGATGGCGTCGAGCCACAGGGGACCACCGCATGCCCCCCGATCGCAGCACCCTGCACGCCGCGCGCTGTCACGCGAGAACGGCACGACCGGTCGCCAGGTGCTGCCGCGTCCGCACGAGGTCGGCAGCGACGGCGACGAGCCACACCGTCCACAGGATGTAGCCGGCGAAGTTCGTCAGGCTGGCGGCGTCGATGCCGAGCGGGGTGAGGGTGCCGCTCGCGATCAGCGCCGCCGCCGCCATGCCGAGCGCGCGGACCCATCGCGGCAGCGCGCCTACCCCGCCGATCACCAGCACGGTGAACGTGGCGGTGAGCGCGTAGCCGAGGGTCTCCCCGACGAACTGCCCGAGCCACGTGTGCAGCACCTCGAACCGGGCGTGCGCGCCTGCGACCCGGGCCGGGTCGAGCGCGTCACGGCTGATCCGCGGGACGACGACGATCCAGCGGGACAGCCCGACCACCTGAACGGTCGCCGCGGCGATGCCGGTGGCGACGATCCACCGCCGACGCCGGTCGGCCAGGCGGGCGAGCAGCACGGCGATGGGCGCGAGCAGCGCACCGCCGACGATCAGCATGGTGAAGCCGGTGGTGACACCGGAGCGGTGCTGGCGGTACTCGGCAAGGATCACCGCGGTGGGCTCGTCGAGGATCGCCGGGTAGTCGAAGATCGCGCCGAGCTCGACGAAGCCGGCGGTGGCGAAGATCGCCGCAGCGGTCATCGCGACCGCGGCGCGGCGGCGGGTGGTGAGGTCACTGGTCGTTGCGGTGCTCATCTGCGTGCTCCTTGCATCGTGGTGGGCCGCGGCGCAGCGCAGTCGGTGGCGCGGAACCACTCGACCGTCGTGCGCAGCGCATCGTCGAGCGGGGTGACCGTGCACGGGAGGACCCGGCGGTACTTGGCGTCGTCGACCACCCAGCGGTCCTCGAACTGGTAGAGCGTCGCACGCAGGTCGCCGATCGACGGACGCACGAGACCGAGCAGGCGCATCGTGGTGGCGCCGGCGACGACGAGGCGCGGCCTGTGCCCGGCGAGCTCGAAGATGCGTTCGACGACCGCGCGTGGTGCGCGTCTCGGCGATCGGCAGGTGCCACACCTGGCCACCGGCGCACGGGTGGGTACCGAGCGTGACGAGCGCGGCGGCGACGTCGGGCGTGTACGAGTAGCTGTGCGGCCGGTCGGGCCGGCCCATCACCTGCGCGCGCCCGCCGGCGATCGCCGCACCGACGACCTGTGCGCCCAAGGCCGATGCGGTCGTGCCCGGCCCGAAGAAGTCCGACGCCCGGCCGATCGCCACCTCCGTCCGGCCGGTTCGATGTGCCTCGAGGAGCTCGGCGGTCATGGCCGCACGCGTGGCGGCCTTGGGAGACGACGGGTTCGGCGGCAGCGTCTCGACGAGGTCGCGCCCACCGGTCGGTCCGTAGGCGTAGAGGTTGTCGAGGACGACGAGCCGGGCGCCGGCGGCGGCGGCGCCGGCGAGCACGCCGCGCTGCAACGGGGGGAACTGCTCGGGCCACCGCCGGTAGTCGGCGGCGTTGAGGCAGCAGTAGACGACGTCGGCGCCGGCGCATGCCGCGGCGGTGAACGCCGGGTCCGTTGCGTCTCCGGCGATCGCCCGGGCTCCTGCAACGGCGCGCCCGGAACGGCTGACGGCGACGACGTCGGCGCCGGTGGCGACGAGGTGGGCGACGACGTGACGGCCCACCTGACCGACCCCGACGACCACGTGGCGGCCGCTCACCGGGGCGCCGCCTGACCGGCACCGACGGGCCGCCGCCGGGCGGCTCGGACGACCAGCTTCGCTGCGGACCGGCTCGCCGAAGCCGGTGCCGCACCGGTGGCCAGGCGAGCCCACGCCGAGTGGGTCGTGGCACTGGCCGACCGGTGTGCGGTGGGGGCGCGCGGCAGCGGGCAGGCACGGTGCATGCGCACGGCGCGACAGGAGCGGGCCAACATCGACGCCGCGCTCGCCTGGGCCGGCGAGTGCGAGCCGGCGACGGGCGTGCGGATCGTCAACGGGTTCGGCTGGACGTGGGTGGTGCTCGGCGACGGCGCGGTCGGCGCGGCGCGGGTGCGCGCCGCCGTGTCACACGCCGTGGACGCCGCGCCCGCCGACGCGGTCAGGTCGTGGCTGCTGGCCGCGTGGCTCGAGGCCTCGGCCGGCAGCATCGACGTGGCCCGCGCCGACCTCCACCACGCCGAGGTCGTCGTCGCATCGCTCGACGACGCACGGTTGCGCGCCGACCTCGACCGGCATCGCGCGTTCGTCCTGCTGCAGGACGGGCGACCGGCTGAAGCGCTCGACGCGGCGCGCCGCAGCCTCGACGTCGAGGAGCGGCTCGGGCTGGCGTGGGAGGCCGCGGGGAGCAGCAACCTCGCGGCGTACGCGGCGATGTCGCTCGGCGACACCGTGGAGGCCGAACGCTCGGCGACCGCGGCCTGGCAGCGTCGGATCGAGCTCGTCGACGACTGGGGGCGGATCCACGCCGACGCGATGCTCGGTCGGATCGCTGCCGCCGACGGTCGTCTCGCCGAGGCGGGTGAGCGGCTGACCCGATCCGCGGCATCCGCCACGCTCCTCGGCTTCGCCGGCCAGACCGCCCTGCACCTCACCAGCCTGGGGCACGTCGAGCAGATGGCCGGGGACCACGGACGGGCGATCGGCACGCTCGAGCAGGCGATGGCCGCCGCCGTGGAGGCCGGCGACGGGCGGATGGCGGCGACGGCGCGGCTGCACCTCGCCCAGAGCCTCGACGCGCTGGGGCGCGAGGGTGAGGCGACGTCCGCCCTCCAGCGCAACCTCGACTGGTACGCGGCGTCCGGCGGTGGCGACGGTCACCTGGCCAGTCGGCTCCTGCTCGGCGAGATCGGTGCTCGTCATCACCGGACCGGCGACCGCTGATGATCAGGTCGCGCGTGTGTTCGGTCGCGGACCACCCGTCGCGTATGCTCGCCTGATCCCGCACCGCCGCCACAGCACATGGATGCCCCGATGAAGGCTCGACAGAGGACGGCGACAGCGACGTCGAGCTTCGGCGTCGGTGCCCGGGAGAACCACGACGCATCCGGGTTCTACGGGCGCTTCCGGCCTCCGACGCTGTCGGCCGACCAGACCGTCGTCGCGCCCGAACCGATCGGCGAGCCGTTCGTCCACGGCGACGCGCGCGACATGCGCGACGTGCGCGACGGCTCCGTCGCCCTCGTGGTCACGTCACCGCCGTACTTCGCCGGGAAGCGCTACGAGGAGGAGCTGGAGCGCGACGGGGTGCCGTCGTCGTACCTCGAGTACCTCGACATGTTGCGCAGCGTGTTCGCCGAGTGCGTCCGCACGCTCGAACCGGGCGGGCGCATCGCCGTCAACGTGGCCAACCTCGGCCGCAAGCCGTACCGCAGCCTGTCGTCCGACGTCATCCGCATCCTCGAGGAGGACCTCGGGCTGCTGCTGCGCGGCGAGCTGATCTGGCAGAAGGGCGAGGGGGCCAACGGATCGTGCGCCTGGGGCTCCTTCCGCAGCGCAGCCAACCCGGTGCTGCGCGACATCAGCGAACGGGTCGTCATCGCCAGCAAGGGCCGCTTCGACCGGGCCAAGCCGGCCAAGCAGCGCGCCGCCGAGCACCTGCCGCACGAGAGCACGCTGCTCACCGAGGACTTCCTCGCGCTCACGCTGGACATCTGGTCCATCCCGCCCGAGAGCGCCCGGCGCGTCGGCCACCCGGCCCCGTTCCCCGTCGAGCTGCCCGAGCAGCTGATCCGGCTGTACACGTTCAAGGACGACCTCGTCCTCGATCCGTTCATGGGCAGCGGTTCGGCCCTCGTCGCCGCGGCGCGCCTCGGGCGCCGGTACGTCGGCTACGACCTCGATCCGCAGTACGTCGACATCGCCCGCCGCCGAGTCGCCGACGAAGCCGGGGCCGGCCGACGCGCACGAGGTCCCGCCGGCCGACGCCGGGGCACCGTCGCGCCCGCCGCGCGCCGTCACCGATGGCAAAGCAGCCCACCGCCTCGCCGAGGAGGCGTTGGTCGACGCCGGCTTCACGATCCTCGCGACCGATCACCGAGTGCGGCGAACGGGCGTCACCGTGAGCTTCACGGCCACCGACGCCGAGGGCGACCCCTGGCTGTTCGACGTCGCCGGCGTGTACACCACCCATCGCGGCGGACTGCTGCGCGCCGAGACGGTGTGGCGGTCGCTCGGCCGGGCCCACGCGCTCCGTTCGGCGCGCGGCGACGTGCCGCTGGTGTTCCTCACCAGCCACCTGCCGCGCCGTCCGAGCGAGGGCGACGTCGCTCTGCGCGCCGCCGGTCCCGAGGCGTTCTTCGACGTCATCGACCTGCTCTCGCCCGAGAGTCGCCGGCGTCTGGCGAGTTACGCCGCGGGCGGTCGGCGAGGCGGCCCACAGCCGGGCTTCTGGATGGCGGCCGAGCTCGACCGCTGCGATGACGTGCCGATCAGCTGACCGTCCGCCGTTCGAAGCCGTCGGTGCCGATCCAGGTCAACCCGACCGCGAACGCGAGCAGGCCGCCGTACACGGCCCACAGGCTCATGTGCGGCATCCCGCTGGTGAGCGCGGCGCGGAAGCCCTCGCACATGTACACCAGGGGATTGATCAGCACCGCGATCTGCAGCCAGCGCACGGCCTCCAGGGACTTCCACGGGTAGTAGATGCAGCCGAGGAAGGTCAGCGGCAGCACGACGAGGGCGAACAGGTAGGACACCTGCTGCGGGGCCACCTTGGTGCCGAGCACCAGCCCGAGCGCGGCCGCGACCCAGGCCGCCAGCGGGGCCAGCGTGAGCAACGTGAGCCAGTGGACGTCGAGGTGCACGTCGGTGGCCGGAACGATGTAGGCGATCGGGAACACGAGCAGCGCGGCGAACAACGAGTTGAGCCCACCGGTGACGATCTTCTGGACACCGACGGCCTTGGTCGGCAGCGGAGCCAGGACACGGTCCTCGATCTCCTTGGAGTAGCCGAACTCCTGGACGAGCGGCAGGGCGACGGCCTGGATCCCCTGGAACACGATGGCCAACCCGACCACGCCGGCCACGAGCGTGCTGGTGAACTGGGCCTCCCCGCCGGCGCCCGCACCGACGCCCTGGCCGATCTTGGGGAACACGTAGGTGAACACGAACATCAGCAGCAGCGGCTGCATGATCGCCCGGACGATGAACAGCCCGAGGTTCTTGAACAGCACGTGCAGGTCCCGCTGCAGCAGGGCGAGGAACGCCTGGCGATAGGCGACGCGGGTGGGGCGCAGCTGGATCAGGGTGCTGGCCGACGGCGCGGCGACGGGTGGCTGGATGATGGTCATTCGCGCAGGTCCTTGCCGGTGAGGTTGATGAAGACGGTCTCGAGCGTCGGGTCACTGACGGACAGGTCGGTGATCGTCACGTCGATCTGCTCGGCGGCGGCGACGATCCGCGGCAGCAGGCCGGTGCCGCTCGCCGCCAGCAGCACCTTGCCGTCGACCAAGCGGTAGTCGGTGGCCTCGTCGATCGCCTCGACGAGGTGGCGGCCGAGGCGGTCGACGTCGGCCGGGTCGGCGGTGACGGTGACGATCGACGCCGCGCCGGTGGACTGCTTGAGGTGCTCGGGCGTGTCCAGCGCCAGGATCCGGCCGTGGTCCATGATCGCCACCCGGTCGCACAGCTGGTCGGCTTCCTCCATGTAGTGCGTGGTGAGCAGGATCGTCTCGCCCTCGCGGTGCAGCTCGTCGACGATCTCCCACAGGGCGATCCGGCTCTGCGGGTCGAGGCCGGCGGTGGGCTCGTCGAGGAACAGGATCTGCGGCCGGTGCATGATCGCCCGGGCGACCATCAGCCGCTGGGCCATGCCGCCCGACAGGGCCAGCACCGGCGCCGAGGCCCGGTCGCTGAGGCGCACCTTGACGAGCAGCTCGTCGGTCGCCGCCTTCGCCTGCTTGCCGCTCATCCCGAAGTAGCGCCCGTGGAAGTACAGGTTCTCGGCCACGGTCATCGCCCGGTCGAGCGTGTTGGTCTGCGGCACGACGCCGATCACCTGCTTGGCCAGCGCCGGGTGGCGGACGATGTCCACACCGCCGACCTCGGCCTGGCCGCCGGTCGGCGTCACCCGTGTGGTGAGCATGCCGATCGTGGTGCTCTTGCCGGCGCCGTTGGGCCCGAGGAAGCCGTAGATCTCGCCGGCCTTGATCTCCATGTCCAGCTCGATCACGGCGGCCACGCCACCGGGGTAGGTCTTCGACAGCCCGCGGGTGCGAACGATGGCCGGTGCTTCGGCGGTGCTCACCGCCCGATCTGCGTTGATCACGTCTGCGTTCATCACGTCTCCGTTCGTCACGACTCGTCCATCCCACGGCGCACCCTGCCGAGCAGCCGACCGAGCTCGGCTGCGTCGCCGGGGGTGAGCAGCGCCTGCAGCCGGCGGTCGTGGGCGGTGACGATCCCCTCCAGCTCGGTCCGCCGGTCCTTGCCCGCTGCGGTGAGCGAGATGCGGATGATCCGCCGGTCCTGGAGGTCGCGGCTGCGGGCGATGAGGCCGTCGGCCTCCAACCGGTCGAGGTGGTGGGTGAGCGTCGATCCGGTGACGAGGATGCGGTCGGCCAGCTCACGCTGGGACAGCTCGGGCTCGTCGCCGGCCGATCGCAGCACGATCCACTGGGGGACCGAGGCGTCGACCGCGCGCAAGGCCTCGTCGAGGTGGTCGCGCATCGCCCGGTAGGCGAGGTACAGCTGGCGGCCGAGCATCTCCATCGAGATCGAATCATACGATGTCGAACGATCACTCGACAAGGCCTCCGGACGCTGCCGGGACGCCGACGTGCCCGGGGCCGCGGCGGCTAGTCGCGACGATCGGCGCGGCGTTCCTTGCGCCGCCGGTGACGGCGCAGCACGCCGAGTCCGAGCCACACGAGCGCCCCGAGCACGGCCGACACGAGGACGATCAACCACACCGGCCAGGTGAAGTCCCAGGCGAGGAACTTGACCTTGGCGTCCTCGGTGTTCTGCAGCATGAACACCACGAGCGCGGCCACGCCGACGCCCGTGGCGATGGCGCCGCCGCCGAGCCGCCGGCCGTCCTTGCGCTGGTCCGATTCGGCAGCGGGCACACCTTGGAACGACATCGCGCACCTCCCAGGTACCGAACGGGCTCGGCCGCGACGCAGCGTAGTCACCAGGGCCGACGCGGTGATGGGACGGTCCATCCCGGCGAACATCACGGTCAGACCAGCGGACGGACACTTGGTCTGTTGGTCTGACCAACATGCTACGGTCCTCGCATGCTCGACGAGCGGCGCGCGCCGGACCTGCAGAGGGCGATGCAGGTCGCCCTCGACGCCGCTGCGCGCGTGCGCACGCGGACCTCGCCGAACCCGTGGGTCGGCGCGGTCGTGCTGGCCGCGGACGGCGGCATCGTCGGGGTCGGGGCAACCGAACCGGCGGGCGGCGCGCATGCCGAGGTCGTTGCGCTGCGCGCCGCAGGTGGTGCCGCAACCGGCGGCACGCTCGTGGTCACGTTGGAGCCGTGCGCCCACCATGGACGTACCCCGCCGTGCGTCGACGCCGTGCTCGCCGCGGGGATCGGCCACGTGGTCGTGGCGATCTCCGATCCCGACCAGCGCGTCGCCGGGCGCGGCATCGCCGCCCTGCGTGCCGCCGGCATCGAGGTGGAGACCGGCGTGCTCGCCGACGAGGCCGCCGCCCAGTTGCAGGCGTACCTGCACCACCGGCGCAGCGGCCGGCCGTACGTCGTGTGCAAGTTGGCGATCACGGTGGACGGGGCGATCGCCGCGGCCGACGGGTCGTCGCAGTGGATCACCGGCGACGCGGCGCGCACCGACTCCCACCGGCTGCGCGCCGAGAGCGACGCGATCGTCGTCGGCGCGGGCACCGTGCGGCGCGACGACCCGTCGCTCACGGTTCGCCACGTCGACGGGTGCGATCCCCTGCGGGTCGTGCTCGGATCGGTGCCGGCCGACGCACGGGCGCAACCGTGCCTGGCCTGGACCGGCGATGCCGGAGGTCTGCTCGACTACCTCGGGCGGCTCGGCGTGCTGCAGGTGATGGTCGAGGGCGGGCGCCCGGACGGTCCGCTCGTTCTTCGAACCGGACCTGATCGACCGCTTCGTCCTCTACGTGGCACCGGCGCTGCTCACCGGCGTCGATCTCGTCCCGATGATCGCCGGGCCGAGCACCGGCTCGATCGAGGCGATGTGGCGCGGGCAGTTCGCCGACGTGCGCCGCCTCGGCGACGACCTGCGCGTCGATCTCGTGCCCGCCAACCGGCGCGGCACGGCGGACGCATCGGCGTCCGCACCGCAACAGGAAGAGGTCTGACATGTTCACCGGGATCGTGGAGGAGATCGGCTGCGTCGAGTCGCTCGACGACGGCCGCCTGAGGATCAGCGCGTCGGCGGTGCTCGACGACGCACGACTCGGCGACTCCATCGCCGTCAGCGGCTGCTGTCTGACCGTGGTCGCCATCGGCGACGACTGGTGGGAGGCCGACGTGTCCGCCGAGACGATCGCGGGACGAGCCTCGCCAGCCTGTGCGCCGGCAGCCCGGTGAACCTCGAGCGTGCCGTGCGCAGCCAGGACCGCCTCGGTGGCCACCTCGTGCAGGGACACGTCGACGCGGTCGGCCAGATCGTCGCCGCGGTCCCCGATCTGCAGGTGCGCGTGCCGGCCGACCTGCTCCCCTACCTCGTCGAGAAGGGCTCGGTGACCGTCGACGGCGTCAGCCTCACCGTCGTCGAGCCGCTGGCCGACGGTTTCACCGTGGCGATCATCCCGCACACCTCGGCGGTGACGACGCTCGGCGTCAAGCGGCCCGGCGACCTCGTCAACATCGAGGTCGACGTGATCGCCAAGTACGTCGAACGGATGCTCCGGCCGCTCGTCCAGGCCGGGGCGGGCACCCCGGCGGCCGCCGCGCCCGGCGTGCGCTTCCCCGGCGAGGCCGGCTGATGCGCTCCTCAGTGTTCGATCCCGATCGAGCAGGCGATCGCCGCGATCGCCCGCGGGCGAGATCGTCGTCGTCGCCGACGACGAGGACCGGGAGAACGAGGGCGACCTGATCATGGCCGCCGACTCGGTCACCGAGGAGCAGCTCGCGTTCGTCGTCCGGCACACGTCCGGGCTGGTCTGCGTCGGGCTCACCGGCGAGCGTTGCGACGAGCTGCACCTGCCGCTGATGGTCCCGCCCGGGTCGAACCAGGAGGCCCAGGGCACCGCCTTCACCGTCTCGGTCGACCTCAAGGCCGGCACGTCCACCGGCATCTCGGCCGCCGATCGCGCCGCCACGTTGCGCGCGCTGGCCGGCGCGGGCGCCGACCACGCGGCGTTCGCCCGTCCAGGCCACGTGTTCCCGCTGCGCGCCCGCGACGGCGGGGTGCTCAAGCGTGCCGGGCACACCGAGGCCGCCGTGGATCTCGCCCGCCTCGCCGGACGACCACCGGCCGGGGTGCTGTGCGAGGTGGTGCTCGACAACGGCGAGATGGCCAGGACCGCCGACCTCCGCGTGTTCGCCGACCGGCACGGACTGGTGCTCGTGTCGATCGCCGACCTGATCCGCTACCGGCGGATGCACGAGAAGCTGATCACCCGCACCGCTGCGGCGCGGCTGCCCACGCAGTGGGGCGACTTCCGCTGCTACGCGTTCCACAGCCAGGTGGACGGCGGCGACACCCACCTGGCGTTCGTCAAGGGCGACGTCGCCGGACGCGCCGACGTCCTCGTCCGCGTGCACAGCGAGTGCGTCACCGGCGACGTCTTCGCCAGCCTCAAGTGCGACTGCGGCGCACAGCTGCACGAGGCCATGCGGCGCATCGACGAGGCCGGCTGTGGCGTCGTCGTCTACCTCCGCGGCCACGAGGGCCGCGGCATCGGCATCACCCACAAGCTGCGCGCCTACGAGCTGCAAGACGCCGGGCGCGACACGGTCGATGCCAACCTCGACCTCGGCCTGCCCGTGGACAGCCGCGAGTACGGCATCGGGGCACAGATCCTCGCCGACCTCGGGCTGTCGTCCGTGCGACTGCTGACGAACAACCCGACCAAGTACGGCGGCCTCGAGGGGTTCGGGTTGAGCATCTCCGAGCGAGTCGCGCTGCATGTGCCGGTCCATGCCGAGGCCGAGCAGTACATGGCCACCAAGCGCGAGCGGATGGGGCACCTGTGACCGAGCACGCCGGCAGGGCCGATGGGACAGGTCGCCGCTTCGCGCTCGTCTGCAGCCGGTTCAACGACCTGATCGTCAGCCGCCTGGAGCACGGCGCGCGCGACACCCTGGTCCGCCACGGTGTCGCCGACGAGTCGATCAGCACGATCTGGGTGCCCGGTGCCCTGGAGATCCCGATCGTCGCCAAGGTGCTCGCCGGCACGGGGCGCTACGACGCGATCGTCGCCCTCGGCGCGGTCATGCGCGGCGCCACCTACCACTTCGAGATCGTCGCCAACCAGAGTGCTGCCGGCCTCACCCGCGTCGCGCTCGACACCGGCGTCGTCGTCACCAACGGGATCCTCACCGTCGACACGATGGACCAGGCGTTCGAGCGCGCCGGCAGCAAGGCGGGGAACAAGGGCGCCGATGCCGCGCTCGCCGCGCTCGAGACCGTCGACCTCGTGCGCCGGATCGCCACGCTGTGAGCCGTGACCCCCGGAAGGGTCCGCGTCGACGCGTCAGTCGAACGCGACGGTGACGCTGCCGAACGGTCCGAAGTCGGCGACGCACGTGTCACCGGCGACGGCTTCGAAGACGTCGGTGGCCACGCCCGTCGTGACGACGTCGCCCTGACGGAGCCGCCCGCCGTAGCGGGGGAGCTCGTCGGCCAGCCAGGCCATCACGTTGAGCGGATGGCCGAGCACCGCCGCACCTGAGCCGGTGGTCACGAGCTCGCCGTTGCGGGTGACCGTGACTGCGGCCGACGCGAGGTCCGGGCCACGCCAGTCGGTGACCGGTTCGGCGCCCAGCCACCAGCCGTGGATCGCGTTGTCGGCGGCGACGCGCAATGCGCCGACCGCCCACGACTCGAACCGGTGGTCGACGATCTCGATGCTCGGGATCAGCGCGTCGATGTGCTCGGCGATGGTGGCCGGCGTGTGGCCGCCCTCGACCGGTTCGACATCGCTGCCGACGCGGAAGGCGAACTCGGCCTCGACGACGCGATGCGTGAACTGGTCGGCCGCGAGCGTCGTGCCACTCGCCGACGTGGTCGACGACATCAGGCAGCCGAACAGGGGGCGATCGATCTGCAGAGCAGCCTGGGCGAGGTCGTTGGTGCAGGCGACCTTGAAGCCGATGCGCCGGCCACCGGACCGGGCCAGGAGTCCGTCGACCACGAGTTCCTGGATCGCGTACGCCTCGGTCAGCGTCCGGGGCCGGAGCAGGGCCGGGAGATCCGCGACCACCCGGCGGTTCGCCCGCATGTCGAGCAGCTCCGCCGCCGCCTCGCCGACCGCTTCGTCGTCCACGGCCACCAGCCTGCCAAGCAGCGACGGCCGAGCACGAACCGCCGGGCGGACACGGGATCGGTGGCGTCACTGCTCAAGCAGGTCGGCCGTCGGCGGCCACGCGCCGGTCTCGACGATCAGCCGCGGATGGCCCAGCAACCGGCGATCCTGTCGCCTTCGAAGCGATACACGTTGCACAGCTGCACCGTCTCGCCGCCAGCGTCCATGGCCGCGAACGCGACGACGAACTCGCCCTGTTCCACCGGATCGATCTCCAGTCGGTACGTCGGCTTGGACGCGGCGAAGAACGTGGCGAGCACATCGGCGATCGCCTGCGCGCCCTTCACCTCGGCGCCGAGACCGGGCGCGTAGAGCGTGGCGTCGGGCGTCGATCCGTCGAGGACCTGCTGCGGATCGAACTCACCCGACAGGGCTTGGCGAACGAGGTCCGTACGTGCACTCATGGTGTCTCCTCGTGCTGTGTGGATCTGATGGCGATCACAGGACGGCGGCGAGCGGACCTGTCGGGGGGATGCCGAACAGCAGTCCGCCGGCGGCTTCGGTCATCATCGGTGCAGCCACGACGTGTTGAGCGACGGTGATCGCGTCGCGGACAAGTCGTTCGAGCACGCTCGTCGAGTAGATCGCTTGGGTACCGGCGAGTTGCACCATCTGCAGGGTCACGGCGCGGGCGACGCGCGCGGCATGCACGCGCGACAACAGCATGTCGACGCGCTCGTCGTCGGTGGCCGGCTGGTCGTCGCACAGGCTGCGCCACATCGCTTCGACGGCCGAGTAGCTGTACGCCCGGGCAGCGCGGAACTCGGCCTCGGCGTCGGCGAGCTCACAGCGAACGCGCGGGACGTCGCGCATCACGACCATCTGCGGAACGAGGACCTTCGTGTCGGCGATCGTGATCACCTCGTCGAGCGCCCGTCGCGCCAGACCGAGCACGGTGCCGTGGAACTTGGTCGTGAACGCACCCGGGAACCGGTACAGCGGACCAGGGCGCCGCACGGGGTCGGCGAGGGTGAACGTGTGCTCGTCGGGGACGAAGAGGTTCGTGCACGTGAAGTCGTTGCTCCCGCTGCCGGCCAGTCCGAGCGTGTACCAGGTGTCGAGGATCTCGAACCGCTCCGCCGGTGCGGCGATCAGGCGGGTCACCGGGGCCCCGTCGGCGCCGATCTCCAGGTCCCCTGACGCGTCGTGGACGAAGCAACCACCGAGGAGCACATCGGCGTGGGTGCACCCGCTCCCGAAGCTCCATCGCCCGTCGACGACGTAGCCCCCGCCGACACGGCGGGCATGTCCCGCCGGCGTCAGCCAGCCCGCGGTGACCATGTCGAGCTCGGGCCAGAGCGTGCGGGCGGCATCGTCCTCGAGGAACGCAGAGAAGAACCCCGCATCGCAACCGATCATCACGCACCACGAGACGGCCGGATCGGCGTGCGCCAGCAGCTCGAAGAGACGCAACTGGTCGGGCATGCTCATCTCCGGTCCACCCCACGCTCGCGGCATCGCGATCCGGAACGCGCCGGCCGTCTTCAACGACTCGACCAGATCGAGCGGGAGACGACGCGCTGCCGCGATCTCGTCGCCGCGTTGTGTGATCTCCGGCAGCAACCTTCCGACGTTGGCGATGATGGCGGCGCTGTCGAGATGTTGCATCGTGTCCACGGGTCGCTCCCTCGGGTTGCCTCGGCCTGTCAGATCTCGCGCTCGGCCCCGGGGCACCGTACGCACGGTCCCTTTCGAATGCCTTCAGACCGCTGCACCAGCGAGGGTGTCCGCCCGCCCGGCAACGTCTCATCCTCGAACGGCTCGCCCGAGCGACCCCCGCCGTCCAAGACGTCGGCGCTCGCGGTTCGGTCGATGAGGTCGTACGCGAGGACGACCTCCACGAGCCCGACGACGGAGCCGATCACCATGCCGAGCAAGCCGTTCAGCAGGTCGGCCGGCAGCGCCGCGACGGCGCCGAAGACGACGGACGCCGTGCCGGCGACCCACCAGAAGCGGGCCGAGAGGTGCGCAGCGCGGCGGCGACCACGTCGCGCGCGCGCACTCGGCTGCGGAGATCCGTCCGGGAGGTCACGTCCTGGCGGGCGCGGCGACCACCCCGCTGTCGGCGGGTGTCTCGTGGCGCGCGCTCGTCACGTGTAGAGCAGGGAGGTCGCAGCTCCGCCGGGTGTGTTCTCGTAGTCGTCGGCGCCAGGGTCGTTGATCCACGTGGCGTCGTCGATGCGGAACTGGTATCGCCAGCGAGCGGAGCGCGGCATCTCGACGACGAGCGAGAAGCACCCGTCGGCTCCGCAGGGCATGTCGATCGGCACCCATGCCGTGAAGTCCCCCGCGACCTCGACGCGCGTCTGCGCGAAGGTGCTGGCCAGACGCAGCGTCCGGCGGCGGGTCGACGTTGAGCCGCCGGCCCGTGCCGCACGGTCGCTCGCTGTCAGCACGGCGAGTCGGTCCACCGCTGAGCGGCCGCCGGCGTGCGCGGCTGCGTCGCGGCTCGAGCTTCGTCATGCCTGATGATCATGGGCGCTGGAAGGGCGCGCTGAAACCACCCCGACGTGGTTCGTCCACATGGTTCACACCGTTGGAGGCGGGGATTGGTACGGGCGTCACGCGCCGTTTGCTCGGCGTCCATCTGTCGACGACTGCCGGCCGACCCGCGGGCGCAGATCGGCCATGAGGTCGGTGTCGCCGAGGACTCAGCCCGACACGATCGGCCGGCCGGTCTCGAGGTGACCTGGACGCGCTGGCGCGGGTGACCTTCGGGACGGCGCGATCGGCCATGGGCGAAGCGCGAGCGAACGCCGGCCGAATTCAGGCGGTCAGTCGCGTCGGCTCGCCGACGTTCGACGTCCGTGCGTCAGGCTGCGGTGCGCTCGGCGACCAAGCGGGCGATCGCTCCCAGATCGGTCGCCTCGGCGACCTCCTCCGGGGGCAGTTCGATCGAGAACTCATCCTCCAGGGCGACCATCAGGTTGAGCAGCGCGAGCGAGTCCCACGAGTCGATGTCCTCCGGCGAGGACTGCAGGGTGACGGTGGCAGGCATCGACGTCGAACACCGCCGCCGCCAGCTGACACACGCGATCGTCCACGGAGCTCACGGGCTGTCTTCAGTCAGGTCGGTCACGACGATCCATTCTGGCGCATCGAGCGCGGACGTGGGCCGTCGCCAGCCGGTACCGCAATCCGATCCACCGTCCTCCTGGACGAATCCGTGCTCAGCGAAGAGCCGTTGCGCCGGGGCGTTCTTCGCCGTGGGGACGAACGCGCCCGTCACCACCTCCACGCCGGCGCGCCGTGCTGCACCGACGATCGCCGCAAGCATCGCCGTCTCCACGCCGCGGCCGATGACTCGGCAGCTGAGCAGCAGCGTGTCGATGTCCCAGCTGTGCACGTCGGCCCGCACCAGCGCCAGACCGACGGTCCCGTGGGCTCCGAACCGGTCGGCGGAGTCGACGACGTATGCCCGCCAGTTCCGATCACCACTGATCGCCTCGATCTCGGCCTCGGTGTACCGACGTGTCGTGACGTTGAACTGGTTCGTCTTCTGTGTGAGCTGCGCGGCTCGGGCGATGTCGGCCGGTCGCACCGGCCGGACCTCCACGGTGACCCCCAGTGAGCCGAGGTACTCCTCGAGCGACCCCGACGCTTGCTCGCTGGCGCGCCGCTCAGCCTGCTGGCGGTACATGTCGGTGCGCTGACGATCGACGTCGGTGAGCGTCAACCGCTCGAACAGCGGGTTGCCGGCCACGGGCTCGGGACCCTGCCCCGGCGGTCGATCGAGCTCGATGACCGTGACCTGCGGGAGCTGTCGTCGCACGAGGTCGCACTCGACGGGGTTGTCGTCGATGAAGGCGATCGAGTCCAGACCGATGTTCAACTCTGCAGCGATGCTGGTGAGGCTGGTGACCTTGTCGTCCCAGCCGATCCGGCTGACGGCGAAGTCGTCGCGGCGCAACACCATCTCATGGCGCCGCTCGAACACCTCGTCCACATCGGCGGGGTTGTTCTTGCTGCACATGCCGAGCAGGACGCCGCGTGCCACGAGGTCGCGTACGGAGCGCTGCAGCTGCAGATAGCCCAAGCCGGCGGACGTCTCGCCGATGTCGATGCCCTCGACACCGTCCTCGCCGACGACACCGCCCCACAACGTGTTGTCCAGGTCACAGATCAACGCCTTGGCCGTGCGCCCGACCGTGGGCACGATGTAGCGGAGCCACTCCGCAGCCAGGGGAGCCATGCTCTCGGCGCGGAACGGCATGCGCATGGTCGCCCACTTGCGTTCGTCGTACCACTGCGCACGGCCGGCGTTGGCGACGACACCGTCGTAATCGATGATGTGCACATCTCGATGCGCCGACGCGACGTCGACCAGCTGTCGGGTGACGTCCTGCAGGAGGCGTACCTGCTGCTCGCCCGCCACCCCCAGCGTCGGCCGGATCGGCGCGTCCAGCCCGTGCAGCAGCAACGTCGCACGGCTCCGCTGGCGGAACGAGATGATCAGCTGCTCCAGCTCGCCCACCACCCGCTGGACCGCTGCTGCCCCAACGGCGGGATCGGTGAAGCCCGCCCAGAGCTCGGGTGCGAGGTCGCGAGTCGTGGCGAACACCACGACGATCTGGGGCTGCTCGTCCTGATAGATCCAGCTGGTCGGATCGAGCAGCTCCTGGGCTGCGTTGTTGTACGCGCCGACGCTGACGTCGAGATCGATGCGATGCATCGCGGCTCCGGCGCGCAGCACGGGCACGATCGGCTCGACGGTGCACGAGCGGAGCACGGCGATGCGGCAGCTTGCCTGGCCTGGACGCGCGCCGAGCTGCCCGGCCCTGCGCAGCACCTGGTTGGCCCATGCCGGCCCGGCGTGGTCGCGCCACAGGCGTTCCAGGCGCGCCCACGCGCAGCGCGTCGTCGTGGGCTTCGATCGCCGCGTCCACCGCGCCGATCAGCTCGGCGGGGGTCGACCCGTTCACGTCGGGTTCCAGCGAACGATCCTGTCCGCAGCAGCGTCGTCCGCACGCTCCGTGTCCCACCCATGCTCGGCCGAGAGAGTCACCCCGACATCCTGCCATCCGCAGCGCCGTCTTCTCCCGCGATGTCCATGATCCGCAGGCGCAGGCCGACTCGGTCCCGTCGCCCACGTCCTGGTCGCGACACTCATCGAAATGTGCCCGATCGGACCGGGTCGGACCGGTCGGACCGGTCGGCCCGGTCGGAACGCCGGCGACCTCGGCGGCTCGGGCAGGCGGTACCATCACGAAATGTACTGGATCGGGTCGCCCCGGGGCAGTGACCCGACGGCGAGCCGGTGACCGCGGCGTTCGATTCCGATGCACCGGCGGGCTCGCTTCGTCGCCGCGCCGAGTACGTCGCCTTCCGAGCTCGCGACGAGACCGCCAACTGGCACCCGCTCTACGAACTGAAGGTGCTCCCGGCCCGTGCCCTCCCGCGCTTTGCCGGGCGCAGCCTGCGCAGTCGGCTGCTGCGTCGAGCCGGCTGGCAACTGGGGCCGGCGGCGACGCTGTTCGACGTCCCGGTGATCTACGGCCGCGGCGACCTGCTCGCTCGGCTGACGATCGGCGCGGCGACGGTGCTCAACGTCCGGTGCGTCTTCGAGCTCAACGAGACGGTGACGATCGGCGAGCGGGTCTCGATCGGGCACGAGGTGCTGTTCCTGACGACGAGCCACCTCATCGGCGGACGCGAACAGCGAGCGGGGAAGCTGGTGTCCGGCCGGATCACCGTCGGCGACGGTGCATGGATCGGTGCACGGTCGATCGTCCTGCCGGGTGTCCACATCGGTGCGGGAGCGGTGGTTGCCGCCGGCGCCGTCGTCCAGCAGGACGTCCCGGTCAACAGCCTCGTCGGTGGAGCCCCGGCGCGGCCGATCATCGCCCGCCTTCCAGGCTGACGACCGGCACGAGCCGGCACGTCCACGAGCACTGCCGGTCGGGGGTGGGGCTAACCCCCGGGTCGCTCCTCTGGCGGGCCTGATTCCCGGATCCTGGACCGTTCCGTACGGTCGAACAGGTCATCGGATCAGTCACGTAGGAGGCCTGCCATGTCCGCTCGCACCACGCTCACCGACTTCGCTCCGCC
This sequence comes from uncultured Acidimicrobiales bacterium, assembly GCA_963794805.1. Lineage (GTDB taxonomy): Bacteria > Actinomycetota > Acidimicrobiia > Acidimicrobiales > Ilumatobacteraceae > JAODBQ01. Next base: position 45,838 of record CAWCFL010000014.1, on the reverse strand, counting down.
GGTTGTCGCACCGGCCGGCAGCCCGCCGTTCGCGGCGCGTGCGGTCGATGCGGTGAAGGTCTACGGCCGTGGCGACACTGCCGTGCGCGCCCTCGACGGCGTGTCCGTGGGCATCCCCGCCGGGCGGTTCACGGCGATCATGGGCCCGTCCGGTTCGGGCAAGTCGACGCTCATGCACTGCCTCGCCGGCTTGGACACGTTGACGTCGGGTCGCGTGATGCTCGGCGATGTCGACCTCGGCCGGCTCAACGACCGCCAGCTCACCAGGGTGCGCCGCGAGCGCGTCGGGTTCGTCTTCCAGGCGTTCAACCTGCTGCCCACGCTGACGGCCAGGGAGAACATCACGCTGCCGGCCGACCTCGCCGGGCGGCGCATCGACAAGCAGTGGTTGGCCCACGTGGTCGAGACCGTCGGTCTCGGGGCGCGGCTCAAGCACCGGCCGTCGGAGCTGTCCGGCGGCCAGCAGCAGCGCGTCGCCGTGGCCCGCGCCCTCGCCAGCCGTCCACAGCTGATCTTCGCCGACGAGCCCACCGGCAACCTCGACAGCCGCGCCGGCGCGGAGATCCTCGCCTTCATGCGCAACGCCGTCGACCAGCTCGGCCAGACGATCGCGATGGTCACCCACGACCCCGTCGCGGCGAGCTACGCCGACAGCGTCGTGTTCCTCGCCGACGGCCAGATCGTCGGCCACCTCCAGTCACCGTCACCCGCCGCCGTGCTCGACCGCATGGCCAACCTGGGGAGCTGAGCGATGGTCAAGCTGACGATCCGCAACATCACCGCCCACAAGCGCCGCCTGCTGGCGACCTGCCTCGCGGTGATCCTCGGCGTCGCCTTCCTGACGGCGACGCTGGTCCTCGGCGACACGATGCGCGCCGGGTTCCGCACCCAGATCGCCCAGGGCATCGGCGACACCGCCGTGGCCGTGCGCAGCACGACACGGTTGAACGCCGACGACCAGACGGGCCAGACCGGGCTGGTCGACGCGTCGCTCGTCGACCAGCTCCGACAGGTGGACGGTGTCGCCGACGCCGAGCCGTCGGTCGAAGGCGCCGCCCAACTCGTCGGCCACGACCGCACCCCCATCGGTGGCGACGGGCCGCCCACCGTCGGCGTGAACTGGATCCCCACCGGGCCGCTCAACGCGTTCCACATCGTCGACGGCCGGGCCCCCGTGGCCGCCGGTGAGGTGGCCATCGACCGGCGCTCAGCCGGCCTCGGTTCGCTGCACGTCGGCGACCAGACCGTGGTGCGCGCCCCCGATCCGGTCGCGGTCACGGTCGTCGGCATCGTCGCCTTCGGCGACCAGGACACCCTGGGTGGGGCGACGGTGACGTTCTTCACCACCGAGCAGGCGTCCGCGCTGCTGCTCGGGCAGCCCGACGGTCTGACCAGCGTGTCGCTGGCTGCGACGCCGGGTGTGAGCGACGCCGAGCTCGCCGCCCGCGTCCAGGCGACGCTGCCGGCCGGCACCGAAGCGGTCACCGCGGCGACGTTGCGCGCCGAGTTCCAGCACGCCGTCGACACCGGCTTCCTCGACTTCTTCCGCGCCTTGCTGCTGGCCTTCGCCGCGGTGGCGCTGCTCGTGGCGACGTTCAGCATCTACAACACGCTGTCGATCGTCGTCGCCCAACGCACCCGTGAGTCCGCGCTGCTGCGGGCCCTCGGCGCCTCGCGCCGCCAGGTGCTGCGCTCGGTGATCGGCGAGGCGTTCCTCGTCGGCGCGATCGCCTCGGGCATCGGGCTGGCCGCCGGTTACGGCATCGCCGCCGGAATGAAGGCGTTGCTCGCCGACCAGTTCCAGCTGTCGGGCGGGGTACTGCTCACCGGCGCGACGATCACCGCCGCACTCGTCGTCGGCATCGGCGTCACGCTCGTCGCCAGCATCGCCCCGGCGGTGAAGGCATCGCGCGTCGCCCCGCTCGCGGCGCTCCGCGACGTCGCCGTCGACCGCAGCGCCACCTCCGTCAAGCGGGCCGTCGCCGGGCTGGTGAGCACCGGCGCCGGCGTGGCACTGCTCGTCGCCGGCGGATCGATGGCCCTCGTCGGCCTCGGCACGCTCGTCACCCTCATCGGCTTCGTGCTGCTCGGCCCGGTCGTCGCCCGCCCGGCCGCGGCCCTGATCGGCGCGCCCATCGCCGTGCTGCGCGGCCGCGCCGGACGTCTCGCCCGACGCAACGCGATGCGCAACCCACGTCGCACCGCAGCCACCGCGTCGGCGCTGATGATCGGCGTCGCCGTGGTCGCCGCGTTCACCGTGCTCGGCGCATCGGTCAAGGCATCACTGGCCCACACCGCCGACACCGCGGTGCGCGCCGACCTGGTCATCGCTCAGGGCAACAGCAGCAGCGCACCAGGTCTCGACCCGGCGATGGTGCAGGCACTGCAGCAGCTGCCCCAGCTCGACGCCGTGGTCGGCGCCGGGATCGCCATGATGCGCCTCGACGGCGACACCGTCCAGCCGATGGTCATGGACACTGCCCGGATCGACGCCGTCACCGACATGCAGGTCCGCCGCGGTTCGCTGGCGGCGCTGCCCGACGACGGACTCGCCGTGCAATCCGACTACGCCCGGGACCACGGCTGGACGCTCGGCACGACCGTGCCCGTGACGTTCCCCGACGGCACCAGCTCGACCCTCACCGTCGACGCCCTCTACGACCTGAAGAACCTGTTCGGTGACCTCATCGTCACCACCGGCGGCTACGCCCCACACGCCACCCAGCCGACCGACGTCGTCATCTTGATGACCCCCGCACCCGGCGTCACCCGGGATGCGGCGAAGGCCGCGGCCCAGCAGGTGTCATCCACGTACTACGCCCCCGACGTGCAGACCCGCAGGGAGTACCTCGACTCGGTCAACGCCCAGATCGACCAGCTGCTGGCATTCGTCTACGGCCTGCTCGCCGTGGCCGTGATCATCGCCGTGATCGGCATCGGCAACACCATCTCGCTGTCGGTCTACGAACGCACCCACGAGCTCGGGCTGCTGCGCGCCGTCGGCCAATCCCGCCGCCGGGTGCGCACCATGATCCGCGGCGAGGCCATCGTCGTGGCCATCTTCGGCACGGTCGGCGGACTGCTGCTCGGCACCGCCGGCGGATGGGCCGTCGTCCGCGCCATCGGCGCCGACCAGGGCATCGTCCGCTTCGCCCTCCCACTCGACCGGATCGCCGTCGTCGTCGCCCTCGGCGCACTCGCCGGCATCCTCGCCGCCCACCGGCCGGCCCGCCGCGCCGCCAAGCTCGACGTCCTCGCAGCAATCGCCACGAGCTGACGCCGAGCCACGGCGCGGCGGCGCCAGCGGTCGGGCGCCGCTGTGCCACGGACGTCAAGGCTGAGGTTCAGGGTGCTCGTCGGTCGAGCGCGAGTTGGTCAGCGCCAACGCACCGCTGATCGTGACGACGGCGGCCAGCGCCGAGATCACGACGTAGGTGATTCGTTCGCCACGGAGGAACCGCTCGACGAGGTCGGCGCTCCAGGTGCCCGCAGGCAGCTGCGTGGTCACCAGCGCCGCGATGAGGGTGCCGACGACGGCGGTGCCGACGCTGGTGCCGATCTCCTGCGCGGTGTCGTTCAGAGCTGCGCCGATGGACGTGCGGTTGGCAGGCATCGCGCTCGACGAGCGCGACGGCGCAGATCGTCATCACCGTGCGCAGCCCGAGGGTCAGCACGATCATCGACGCGGCGATCGCGGGGTAGCCGTGCTGCACACCCCAGGCCATGCCGACGAGCCCGACGACGAGGAGGACGGCGCCGATGAGGCAGGCGATGCGATGGCCGAAGCGCTTCGTGAGCTGCTCGGAGACCGGCGCGCCGAGGATCATCGTGAGGATGAGTGGCAGGTTGGCCAGCCCGGCGCGCATCGGGCTCCAGCCGAAGGCGTACTGGAAGTGCAGGATCAGGCCGAACATGACGCCGGCCATGGCGATGGAGGTCCCGACCTGGGCAGCGGTGGCGCCGCGCACCGTTGCGTCGGCGAACACGCGCAGGTCGAGCATCGGCGACGCGCTGTGGCGCTCGTGGTGGACGAACGCGGCGCCGGCGACGACCGATCCGACGATCGCGGCCGATCGTGATCGGCGACGTCCAGCCGTGGTCGACGCCGCTGGTGAGCGACCAGCAGCCGAGACCGATGGTGGCGATGCTCAGCACGGCACCGGGGAGGTCGAGCGCGTCGTGGGTGAGGTCGTCGGGATGGTCGGCGGGCACGCCGAGCCGCACCCCGATCCAGGCGATGAGTGCGATGGGCGCGTTGACGGCGAGCAGCCATTCCCAACGGGCGTGGGCGAGGACCGTGCCACCGAGGAGCGGCCCGAGGATGAACCCGGTCATGCCGACGACGATCATCAGCGTCATCGCCCGCATGCGCAGCGCCTCCGCGTCGAACAGGCGGAAGACGAGTGAGTTGGTGATCGGCGCCATTGCCGCGGCGGTCACGCCGAGCGCAGCTCGGAGTGTGATCAGCTCGCCGGTGGAGGTGACGGCGACCACGAACAGGCTGATCGTGCCGAACGCGGCGAGGCCGACCAACAGGACGCGGCGGCGACCGAGCCGGTCGGCAGCCGACCCGGCCGTGAGCAGCAGGCCGCCGAACGTCAGTGAGTACGCGCCGGTGACCCATTGGAGCGCGGCGGTGCCGCTGCCCAGATCACGGCCGATGGTCGGCAGCGCGATGGACAGCAGCGTGTTGTCGACCATCTCGACGAAGAACGCCAGGCACAGCGCGGCGAGCGGGATCCAGGCGGCGCGCAGCGACGGGTACGTGCGCGACGCGCCGGCGGTGGCGGGCGGCGAGACACCGGGCTGAGCGGAGTCGGTGGTGAGCATGGTGGGCACCTCCTTGGAGGACAGGATCGAACATCATTCGATCATCGAACGTTGTTCGATAGAATAGAACGATGTTCGGTCGAACCGCAACCTGTGCTGAGATGTGTCCCATGCCACGACCGGCGCGCGCCGCCACGTCCGCCGCCCGAGGTGGCGCCGAACGCCGCCGCGCGTCGCACTCCATGGAAGCGGTCATGCTCGAAGCGGTCGCGCTCCTCGACGAAGCCGGCGAACCGGCGCTGACGTTCCGAGCCCTCGCCGCCCGACTCGGCGGCGGGGTCGGCAGCATCTACTGGTACGTCGCCAGCAAGGACGAGCTGCTCGACCGCGCCGCCGACCACGTGATGGGCGACGTGCTGCGCGCGACTGGCGACGCTGGTCGGCCTCGAGGACCCGATCGCCGAGCTCCGCGCCGTCGCCGTGACGTTGTTCGACGCTGTCGAGCGGCGCCCCTGGCTCGCCGCCTACTTCATGACCAACACCGAGGTCCAGCCGAACACGATGCGCCTCTACGAGCGCCTCGGTCGCCCCCTCCTGCGCCTCGACCTGACCGCTCGCCAGCGGTTCCATGCCGTGTCCGCCGTCATCGGGTTCGCCATCGGCACCGCCGCCGACCTCGGTCAACAGCCGCCGCCCGACGTGATCGACGGCACCGTCGGCCGCGACGAGTACATCAGCCGGTTCGCCGACGACTGGCGCCGCCTCGACCCCGTCGAGTTCCCCTTCGTCAACGAGATCGTCGAGGAGTTCGCCGGCCACGACGACACCGAACAGTTCCGGGCCGGCCTCGACCTCATCCTCGATGGGCTCCGACTCCAGGCCGACGGCGACCAGCCGCCACGCGCCCGGTGAGGCGACCAGCGGATCCAGAGGTCCGCCGACGCGAGGGTCGGTGCCGGCGTGCCGGTGTGATCGAAGCCGGGCGTTCGGAAGCGAGTCGAAAGGCTCGGGCGTACGGTCGCGGCGAGCAGGCGAACGAAAGGCGGGCTCGACGATGCAATCGACGGCGCAGGACGCGACCACCGACGAACGGCCGCCAGTGGATCTGGGTCCGCGCGAAGCGAAGGGGTCCGGTTCCGGCCCGCCGCCGGCCGCTGCGCTGCTCCAGGTGATGACCGGCTACTGGCCCGCCCAAGCCGTGTACGTCGCCGCCAAGCTGGGCGTGGCGGACGCGCTTGCCGACGGACCCGTCGACTGCGCCCGACTGGCCGAAGCGACGGGCGCCGATGCGGGCTCACTGCACCGCCTGCTGCGGGCATTGGCCAGCATCGGCATCTTCGCCGAGACAGACCCTGGAACGTTCGACCTCACCGCGCAGGCCGCGCTGTTGCGGACCGACACGCCGGGCTCCATGCGCTCGCTGGCGATCATGTACAACGAGGAGCAATACCGAACCTGGGGCGAGCTGCTGCACAGCGTGCGCACCGGCGAGCCGGCCTTCGAGCACGTCTACGGCATGCCGGTGTTCGAGTTCTTCGCCACGCATCCCGAGGTCGACAAGATCTTCAACGAGGCGATGATCGGCCTGATGGGCCAGCTCGCCGACCTGGTCGTCGGCGGCTACGACTTCTCGCCGTTCGCCACGGTGGTCGACGTCGGCGGCGGGTACGGCACGCTGCTCGCCGCCATCCTGCGGCGCAACCCGGCCAGCAGCGGGATCCTCTTCGACCAACCGCACGTGGTCGCCGCCGCCGCCGATCAGCTCCGCCAGGCCGGGGTCGACGACCGTTGCCGGCGAGTGGGTGGGGATTTCTTCGAGGCGCTGCCGTCCGGCGGCGACGCCTACGTGCTCTCGCAGATCATCCACGACTGGGACGACGACCGCTGCCTGACGATCCTGCAGCGTTGCCGTGAGGTCGTCCCGAGCCACGGCAAGCTGCTGATCGTCGACTTCGTGCTGCCGGAGGGCAACGGGCCCTTCGTCGGCAAATGGGTCGACCTGCACATGCTCGTCATGGCAAGCGGGCGTGAACGGACACGTGCCGAGCTCACCGCGCTCCTCGGCGCCGCCGGTTTCGCGGTCACCACCGTGACGCCGACGGTGTCCGGAACCGGCATCGTCGAGGCGGTTCCCGTCGAGTGACGAAGGAGATCGACCCGGGGCGACCTCGCGGCTGGGTACGGCATGGCCGACCCTGACCGCCGAAGCGCGCTGTTCGCCTCGTACGAGAACGCCGCGGTGATCGTCGCGGCAGTCGGTCCCGAGCGGCTCGCCGGCCCGACGCCGTGCCCCGGCTACGACGTGGCCGCTTTGATCGACCACCTCGTGGAAGCGGGCCGCCGGGCGGCCGCACTCGGCCGCGGACAGGCGCCCCCGCCGGGCGACGAGTCACCCCACGTCGAGCTGTCCGACGTGCCCGCCCAGCTCCGCCGCGCTGCCAAGGAGGCGGCCCAGGCATGGGACGGCGATGCCGCGCTGTCGTCGAGGTTCACGATGCCGTGGGGCGAGGAGTACACGGGGGCCGACCTCGTGGACATGTACGTCGCCGAGCTGGCCACACACGCCTGGGACCTCGCCCAGGCAACCGGACAGCTCGACACGTTGGACCGCTCCCTCGCACGGCGAGCACTCGACGGTGCGCGGGCCATGATCAAACCGCACTACCGCGACATGGTCGAGCCAGGAGCCCCGTTCGGGGCGGAAGTGTCGCCACCGCCAGGCGCCGACGACTGGGAACGTCTCGCCGCCTTCATGGGACGCGACCCCCGGGAACGACCGGACCGGTAGCGGCGAGAACCGAACACCTCCTCGCAGCCGCCTGCGCGCTGAGCCGGCCGCGGCGGTTCGGAAACGGCGCGGCCTCGGTCGGGGCCTCAGGACGAGGACTTGGCGTCCTGGATCGCCCGCCACACGCGCTGTGCCGTGCAGGGCATGTCGACGTGCTTGACGCCGAGGTGGGAGACGGCGTCGACCACGGCGTTCTGGATCGCCGGGGTCGACCCGATCGTGCCGGACTCGCCGATGCCCTTGGCGCCGAGTGGGTTGCGCGGGCTGTCGGTCTGGGTGTTGCTGACCTCGAAGCTCGGCAGCTCAGCGGCCGACGGGATGCCGTAGTCGGCCAGGTTCGAGGTCACGGGATTGCCGTGCTCGTCATAGGCGATCTCCTCGAAGAGCGCCTGCGCCGCGCCTTGGGCGATGCCGCCGTGCTGCTGGCCGGCGACGAGCAGCGGGTTGAGGATCCGCCCGCAGTCGTCGACGGCGACGTGACGGATCAGCCGGACCCCACCGGTCTCGACATCGACCTCGACGACGGCGATGTGCGAACCGAACGGGTAGGTCGAGTCGCTGCCGTCGAAGTCGAGCTCGTGACGCAGCGGCCCGGGCTCCATCCCCGCCGGCAGCTTGGACGGGTCCGTCGCGGCGACAGCCAGATCACGCCCAGGACACCCCGCGTGACGGCACGCCGGAGACCTCGAGCTGACCGTCCCCGACGACGATGTCGTCCGCGTCGGCCTCCAGCAGGTTGGCCGCGATCTGCTTGGCCTTCACCAGCACCTCGGTCGACGCGACGTGCACGGCGCTGCCGGCGGTCTGCAACGAGCGCGAGCCGAGCGTGCCGGAACCGCGCGGGACGCTTGCCGTGTCGGAGTTGACCAGCTTGATCTTCTCCATCGGGATCCCGAGGACCTCGCTGGCCAACATGGCGAACGCCGTCCAGTGGCCCTGCCCGTGCACGCTCGTGCCGACCGACACGCTCGCCGAACCGTCGTCGTGGACCTCGCAGGCGCCCCATTCGATGTGCAACCCGATCGGCGCGGTGACCTCGACGTACGAGGACAACCCGATGCCGAGCTGCACGATGTCGCCGCGTTCACGGCGCGTCGCCTGCTCGGCGCGCAGCTCGTCGTAGCCGGCCGCGGCGAGCACGGCGTCGAGCGCCTTGGCGTACTCGCCGGAGTCGTAGTTCGCCCCGGTCGGCGTGGTCAACGGGAACGCCTCGGGGCGCAAGAAGTTGCGCCGGCGGATCTCGGCGGGATCGATCCCGAGATCGTCGGCGGCGACGTCCAGGACCCGCTCGATCAACTGCGTCGCCTCCGGGCGCCCAGCACCGCGGTACGCGCCGGTCGTCGTGTTGTTGGTCACCGCCGTCACCGCATTCGAAGTGGACCTTGGGGACGTCGTACACACCGGGCGACATCATCTGCGTGAGCATCGGCAGGATCGCACCGATCGCCGGGTACGCCCCGCCCGAGGCCATGACGCGGGTGTCGAGTCCCGTGATCGTGCCGTCGAGCTTGAGCCCGAGCTTGGCAGTCATCACGTAGTCGCGACCGTGGACCAACGAGACCATGTCCTCCGACCGCGTCTCCGTCCACTTCACGGGTCGACCGAGGGCGCGCGCCGCTGCCGCCGTCACCAGGTACTCGACGTAGACCGCGGCCTTCGGCCCGAAGCCGCCGCCCACCCACGGACAGGCGATGCGCAGCTGATCCGGCTCGAGCCCCAGCGCCGGCGCCATCGCCGCGTGCGGCGCTGTGTGGAGCCTGGTGCGAGACCCAACAGGTCAGGCCCCCGTTGGGCTCGCCCGGCACGGCGAGCAGCGCGTTGCACTCCATCGGGACACCGGCGAGCCGCTGGCTGACCATCGTCACCTCGGCCACGGCCTCGGCATCCTCCAACGCGTCGACGTCGTCACCGAACGTCGTCGCGAAGCAGATGTTCGATCCGTGGGCCGGGAAGATGATCGGTGCTCCCTCGGCGAGGGCCGCCGCGGCCGTCGTCACCACCGGGAAGGCCTCGTAGTCGACGATGACGGCTTCCGCGGCGTCGACCGCTTGAACCCGCGTCTCGGCGACGACGGCAGCGACGATGTCACCGACGAAGCGCACCGTGTCCCCGGCGAACACCGGACGGTTCAGCTCGACCGGCATCATCGGGAAGCCCTGGAAGTCGGCCAGGCCGAGGTCGTGCCCCTCCCCCGACCGGTACACCGCGACCACACCAGGCATCTCCCCGATGCCTGACGTGTCGATCGACACGATCTTGCCGTGGGCGACCGTGGAACGGACGAACACGACATGAGCCATGCCGTCCAGCTCCATGTCGTCGGTGTAGTCGCCGGCGCCGGTCAACAGCGTCGGGTCCTCCAACCGTTGCACGGCATTGCCCAGAATCGAACCAGCTCGCGCCATCGCATGACCCCCCAACTGCACGTCCCCGCCGGCAACGTAGCGCTTCGCGGCGTGGCACGGCGACGCGTGGGCGTGGCGAGCGGGTGGCGGCGTCACCGCAGCGTCGGGAGCGCCGGAGATGGAGGCACGGGCAAACGGGCTCGGCGCTGCGAGTGGACTCATCTATCCTGCCGGACCGGGATCGGTGAACACCGCTCCCGAGGTCGAGAGCAGGTGGCGTCGTGCAGCCCACGGACATCCTTGCCGGCCCGATCCTGCGGCGGGTGGAACGGGACCTGGTCACCGTCTGGGTCGCGTTGTCGTCGCCCGGCACCGTGGACGTCGAGCTGTTCCGCGGCCAAGGGCCGCGCACCTCGCTGGGTCCGGCCGTCGCCGCGCAAGCCTGCGGCGGCGGACACCGACACCCGCACGATCCGCGTCGGCGAGCACCTGCACATCGTCGTGTCGATCTGGGAGGCCGGCGGAAGCTGCCGGGCTGGACCCCGGGGAGATGTACTCCTACGACATCGTCGTCAAGCTCGACGGCGACGCCGAGAGCCGCCTCGGCGACCTCGGGCTGCTCACCGACCACGCCACCGCGCCGGCCTGGCTGGCGCTCGGCTACCAGGACGGCTGGCTGCCGAGCTTCGCCACCGTCCCCAACGACGTCGCCGACCTGCGGATCATCCAGGGCTCGTGCCGCGGGAGCACCGAGACCGGCCGCGACGCGTTCCCGCCGATCGACGACCTCATCGGCGGCGTGCTCACCGACGCGACGCAGCGACCGCACCTGCTGTTCCTCACCGGCGACCAGATCTACGCCGACGAATCGGCGGCCGAGCAGCTCGACGTGCTGCAGATCGGTGAGCCGCTTCCTCATCGGCGGCCAGGAGACGATCACGGTCGACTTCCCCGGCAAGGACAAGCCGCTGGAGGAGACGGTCACGTATCCCCTGACGCACTTCCCGCCCGGGCGCCGCGGCCACCCGCTGAACGACATCGCCGGGTTCACCTCGACGAGCACCGACTCGCACATGATGGGCCTCGGCGAGTACGCCGCGCTGTACCTGTCGGCGTGGTCGACCGTGACGTGGAGCTCGGCGACGACGACGCCAGCGCCGACGCAGGCCTGGACGTGGGACCCGGTCGGCGACCCTGACGGCGCGCAAGGAGGTCCACGAGGTCCACCTCCGTGCGCTGCAGCAGGCGTACGCCAAGCTGCTGTTCACCTACGCCCCGACGCACAGCGACAAGGACACGAAGACGATCGGCACGATGATCCGCTACCACGACGCCTGGCGGCTGATCCCGAGGAAGTTCCGGGCGATCGACACGGTGCTGCACGACGACGAGCGCGCCGCGATCTGGGGCAAGGGCGGCGCCGACGGCGACGACGAGCGGTTCTGGCTGTGGTCGGACTTCTGGCCGGGCGACCCCGGACGACCCCGACCGTCCCCAAGGGCGACGAGGTGGCCGGCGACCTCGGTCCCGACGACGGTCACCGACGACCAGCGCCAGCGGCTCGCGCGAGCGCTGACGCCGTCGTGGTTCGCCGGCGTGGCGTACTTCGGGTATCGACCACGACGTGCCCGACAAGCTGGTGGACAGCCTCACCGCCGACGTCCAGCTGCGCACGGACAACGTCATCACCAAGCTCGAGCAGGTGCAGTGGTACCTCGACGGCGTGCCCCGGGCGCGCCGCCTGCTGGCCAACATCCCGTCGTTCATGATCTTCGACGACCACGAGGTCACCGACGACTGGAACATCACGCCGCGGTGGGCCAAGCAGACCCGCAGCAACGCGCTCGGCCGGGCCGTCATCCGCAACGCGCTCGTCGGCGTGCACCGTGTTCCAGAGCTGGGGCAACGACCCACGTGCCTACCGGCCCGGCTCGGTCGGGCGGACCGTGCTGGAGCAGATCGGCAAGCTGTTCACCGGGCACCGCCGCACCGACGGGGATCGATCCGGACGGCGACGCCGCCCGGCAGCTGGAGCAGTTGTTCGACCTCGTGCCGCCACCGCCGCCACCGGCCCCGCCGCGCAGAGCGTCGCGCGGATGACGTGGCACTTCCGCTACGACGGGCCCGGCTTCGAGGTGATCGGCCTCGACACGCGGACGTGGCGCGGCTTCGAGCCGGAGGCCAACGAATCGATCCGCGAGCGCTTCTCCGACGAGGCCACCGCAACGCTGCTCACCGACGAGGCGCTGCGCATGCAGATCCCCGAGCAACCGGCGATCGGGGTCAACCCCGACGGCGTGTGCTTCGTGATCGCTGCCGCCCCGTTCATCGGCTACCCGATCGTCGAGAGCGTCGTGCAACCGCTGATCAACCTGCACGACATCGCCAAGGCGGGCAAACCCGACGCGCCGTTCGTGCGCTGGCAGAGGTCGTTCTCCGTCGGACGTGTCGCCCGGGACCCGGAGAACTGGGGGTACGTGCCGTCGCTGTTCGAGAACGTCTTGGCCCGGCTGTCCACCCGCCGGCGCGTCGTGTTCCTCTCCGGCGACGTGCACTACGGGTTCACGATGCAGATGGGCTACTGGGTGCTCGACCCGGGTTGGGTACCGCGCAGACGGCGACCCGCGTCGTGCAGCTCACGGCGAGCTCGTTCCGGGCCCAACGCGACGATCTCGCCCCGCTCGTGGCGATCGACCTCGCCCAGCAGATCGGCATCGCCACGTCGGCGCAGTCACGGCTCGGCTGGCATCGCGGCGTCACCGGTTCGCCGGCCGCAGCGCCTCCGCTGCTGGCCGGCGCCGACGCGTTCACCCCGCACCTGCAGTCGACTGCTCACCGAGGACCCGATCGTCGTGCCCTACGAGGGCGTGCCGGCCTCGGCGACGTACACGCGCGATCCGGAGTGGGCGTGGGCGACGGCGGCGGTGCCCGACCGCCGTTCCGACGAGGACCGCTTCAGCCAGGTCGATCCGCCGCCACCGTTCGTCCAACGCGTCGGAGATCGACCGGGTCCGCTCCGTCGGTGAGCGGCACTTCTGGGCGTCGCAGCTGGCGATGCCGCGCAACTGGCAGTGGTGGACGAACTTCACCACCATCGGCTTCACCAAGCGCGCCGATCGGACGGCAAGCTCGACACGTTGCAGCACCGCATCTACGGCTTCGACCCGCAGGGCGAGAACCCGCTGATGCACGCCTACATCGTCGCCGACGTCCCGCTCGACGTCACCGAGGCGCCGCCGGCCAAGCCGGAGCCACAGCCATGACCGTGGGGCCCGGCGAGATCGTCGAGGACGCGGCGAGGATCACCGTCCAGACGCTCGTCACGCTCGCCGAGATCATGGTCGATCCGTCCAGCGCGCACGCAGTACTGCGACGCCGTCGGGGTGCCGCCGTTCCCCGGTGGCGAGTGGTCGAAGACGGTCGGCGACCTGCGCACGGCGGCCGACGCGGCCAAGGACCCGGAGGACTGGGCCGAGATCATCAACCTCGCGGCCAAGGTGATCGACGGGCTGCAGCAGGCGATCAGCGGTTCGGCGCCGGGCGCGCCCGGCGCGCTGGAGTCGCTCCTCGTCAAGGTCCTCACCCCGGTGCTGCTCGAGGTGTCGCGCAAGATCAGCCCGTTGCTCCACACGATCCTGGCGCTGGCCTTCTTCACCGACCAGCGCCTGCAGGACTCGTTCCCCGAGGGACTGTTCGCCGAGCGCTGGTACCACATCCTCGGCTCACTGGCGGGCGCCGCCGGCTGGGGACACCCCGACCCGACCGTCGCGCAGGACGACCCCGACCATCCGCCCGACACGGTCGTCGACTGGGCGCCGATCGTCACCGACTCCGTCGCGGTGGCCACGGTCATCCTGGCGCTGATCTTCGACATGCAGGGCTTCAAGGAGCACCTGGTCCGCTTCTGGTACGGCTTCGACCACCCGCCGATCGAGGGCTTCGAGGAGGCCCGGGCGCTCGCCCAGCACGCGTTCACCGTGCTGCTCGACGACGGCACGGCCCGGGTGACGGAAGCCGACTACGACGCCGGCATCCGCGCCCAGCCGGGCGCCCAGCCGTCGGCGCCGTTCGGCATCACGCTCGTGCCCGTGCCGCAGACGGCGACTCGCCGAGCAAGCTGTTCATCCAGGTCCACGGTGAGTCGCACATCGACACGCCGATCGGGGGCGGGTTCCACTTCACGTTGACGAACGGCGCGACGTTCGGCGTGCTCGCGTCGCGCGACGGTGTCGAGACCACCGGCGACGTGTCGTTCCAGGGTGAGCTGGTCCGCCAGTGGATCACGCAGCCGTCGGCGTCGAAGGGCGCGATCGAGTTCCAGGCCTCCAAGCTGGCCATCGGCGCCGCGGTGAACGTCGACGGCCCGCGCGCCTGGCTGCGCGTCGAGAAGGCCGAGCTGGGGATCAACGGCGGCTCGTGGCTCGACGACTTCGTCCCCGAGATGCGGCTCTCGTTCGACGCCACCGCCGAGGCCACGCTGCAGGACGGCGTGCGCTTCAAGGGCGGCGTCGGCGGCGACGTGCTGATCCCGGTCAACGTGCGCATCCCGATCCTCATCGGCTCGGCGCGCATCGAGGCGATCCACCTCAAGGCGGTGCTCGGCAGCGTCGACGGCGAGTTCGCGTTCGGGATCGAGGCCACCGCCAACCTCACGCTGGAGCTGCTGTCGGTGATCACGCTGCACGCCGACGGGCTCGGGGCGCGCTTCACCGTCGGGCACGCCACCGGCGGCAGCGGCAACGTCGCCGGGATCGGCAAGGCCGGCTGGTCGGCGGCGATCCCGAAGGGCGCCGGGCTGGAGATCAACGTCCTCGACAAGATCGTCGGTGGCGGTGCGCTGATCTACGACGAGACCGCCCAACGGCTCGGGGGCGCGTTCAAGCTCGTCCTGGCCGACCGCTTCGTGCTCTCCGCGCTCGGGATCTACCAGCGGTCGACCGCGACCAGCCCGAAGAGCTGGCTGGTGCTCGCCGCGCTGCAGGCGACGCAGACCGGTCCCGGCTTCTCGGTGCGCGGCATCGGCCTGCTCTACGGCTCCAACCGCACCACCGATCCCGATGCGTTCCTCGCCGGCATCGCCACGGGCGACCTCGACGCGGTGCTGTTCCCCGACGACCCGATCGGCAAGGCCGCGCAGTACCTCGCGGCGTTGGAGCGGCTGTTCCCCACCAAGCAGGACGCCGCGGTGATCGGCCTGTCGGTGCAGTTCTCCGCACTCGACGGGCGGATCACGTTCGACCTGGGGGTGATCCTCGACTTCCACGGATCGTCGCTGGTCGCGGGTCTACCTGGTCGCCCAGTTCGTCGGCCGTCACCCGTGCGCCCGCAGCCGGGCGAGCGGATCGACCCGGCGTCGCAGGCCGTGTACGTGCTGGCCGACGGCGTGGCGATCTTCGACACCCGCACCGACGAGCTCAACGTGCGCATCGCCCTGCGCAACTCGCACATCTGGAAGGGCGAGCTCACCGGCGGGGCGTCGGTGTTCCACGGCTCGCCGCAGATGGACGGCGCCGGGCGCGGCACGTACGTGTCGATCGGCGGGTTCCACCCGGACTACGTGCCGCCGGGCACGAAGATCTTCGTGCCGCCGCGGCTGAGCCTCGTGCTCGGCAAGGGCGACCACCTCAAGCTGCAGGTGACGTCGTACCTGGCGTACACGCCGAGCTCGATCCAGTTCGGCATCTCCGGCCGGCTCGACGCCCGGTTGTACGGCTTCGGGATCCGCGGCTCGCTGTCGCTCGACGTGCTCGCCGGGTTCGACGGGCAGTTCAGCGTCGACCTGGCGTTCAGCGTGGAGCTGCTGGTCGGTTCGCACTCGCTCGCCGCGGTCGCCTTCTCCGGATCGCTGGTCGGGGTGTCGCCGACGATCCTCAGCGGCAAGGCATCGGTCAGCTTCCTGTTCTTCTCGATCAGCGTGCACGGCTCGCTGACGATCCACGACGACGACGCACCCGACCCGTCGATCGACGTCACCGGCACCGTGCTGTCGGCGATCTCGGCGCCGTCCAACTGGGACACCGGCGACATCGGCGGGCTGAAGCTCGTCGACCGCGAGCGCGACGGCGTCTGGTTGTCGCCGGCCGCGCCACTGCGGATGACCCAGCCCGTGGTGCCCTTCGACGTGCCGATCGAGCGGTACGGACCGCAGCGCCTCGCCGGCCCGCAGACGTTCAGCGTCGAGCAGGTGACGGTCGGTTCGGTGACGGCCGGACCACACACCCGTGTCGGGCGAGTTCGCCCTCGGGATGTACCTCGACCTGAGCCACGAGGAGCAGCTCGCGGCGCGCGGCTACGAGGTGCGCAACGCCGGCTTCGAGGTGGCCCGTCCGCTCACGTCGGGCACGGCGGTGGACACGTCCGGCGAGTACGAGGAGATCCTGGTGGACCCGATGAAGCGACCCGACGAGCGGCCGGTGCTCGACTTCCCGGTGCACGGCATCTTCGTCGACCTCCCGGTCGTCGCAGCCGCGTTGCAGGTGCAGGGCGAGCGCTACGCCGTCGTCGACGCGGCGATGCACCCGCACGCCGCGTCGATGGGCTACTTCGAGGCCCGCGCCGCCGCCGCGGGCCACGGGTGCCGCGATCGTCGCCCAGTACGAGGTGGCGTCGTGAACCACCCCGACGTCACGGATCGAGAGGAGCACCGGTGAGCACCAACGCTCGGTTCGTGCCATGGGTGCGGCCCACGTCGTTCGACGGCGATGCCGTCACGGTGCGCGTCGCCGGTCGCGACGTGAGCGTGCCGTTCTCGCCGCTACGGGCCGGGCGACATCACCGGGATCGCCGCGCCCCAGGTGCGCCGGCGCGACCCGGCGCCCGGCTCGCGCAGCATGCCGCCGAACGTCTTCCCCTCGATCGAGTTCACCACGCCGTCGATGCCGTGGCTGGTCACGCCCGCCGGTCCCGGACGGGCGCGGCGTCCTGCAGCCGTGGCTGGCGCTGATCGTGCTCACCGGCGGGCAGGAGCGGCTCGCCACGGTCGCCGGGGCGCAGTGCCCGGTGGTCGAGGTGCACGCCGACCAGCTCCCGCCGCACGACCAGCTCGCGCTGTGGGCCCACGTGCCCGAGCTGGACGCCGCCGGCGGCTCGCTCGACTCGGGCATCTCCCGCCTGCTCGCCCCGTTCGCCATGCGCCCGACCACGGACTACCTCGCCTGCCTCGTGCCGACGTTCGAGGCCGGCCGGCTCGCCGGGCTCGGCCAGCCCGTCGCCGACCCGCTCAGCGACGGCGCCGGCGTGGGGCACGGGCAGCGGCAGCGTCACCCTCCCGGTGTTCGACTCGTGGACGTTCACCACGACCGAGAGCGGCGACCTGGAGACGTTGGCGCGGCGGCTGACGGCGCGCGACCTGTCGAGCACCAGCCGCCCGCTGGCCCTCGACGTCGGTGCGGCCACCGGCGACGTCGACGGACGGCATCGCGCCACTGCTCGGCGCGCTCGCAGCCGGTGGGCGCGACGCAGACGTGGAACGCCGACGTGTCCGATGCGGCTGCGCGTCACGTTGCGCGGCGAGCTGGAGCGCGCGGCGGCGGGAGGCGAGCCGGTGGTCGGGCTGCCGATCTACGGCAGCACCGCGTCCGGTTCCACCGAACGTGTCGGGCGGCTGGTCGCACCGAGCTCAACCTCG
Organism: uncultured Acidimicrobiales bacterium; assembly: GCA_963794805.1. GTDB lineage: Bacteria > Actinomycetota > Acidimicrobiia > Acidimicrobiales > Ilumatobacteraceae > JAODBQ01. The sequence goes on along the minus strand of CAWCFL010000014.1, from coordinate 28,308 downwards.
ACCCGCGGCGGCGCGTCGCCGCCGGGCTCGGCGCGGCGATGGTCCGCGACCACCAGGAGGCGCTGGTCGACGAGGCGTGGCGGCAGGCCGGCGACATCGACCGTGCCCGGCGCGAGCGGCAGGGCGCGCTCCTCGCCGACCTCGCCGCGTCGCGGCTGCGCGCCCGGATGGTCGAGCCGCTCACCGCGTCGTCCGCGCTCGTCACGATGGCGCCGGCGTTGGGCCGCACCGTCGACCCGTCCGGATCGACCCGGCGGGCACTCGTCGCCGCGAGCGCGGTGCCGACGGCCATGCTCGACTCGCCGATGCGGCGCATCGCCGCCACCAAGCTGCCGCGGGCGGCGCGCCAGGCGGGGCAGGGGATCCGCCGGGCGATCGCGATGCAGAACACGCAGGTGATGTTCCCGGGCGCTCCGCCACCGGCGCCGATGGCCACGACGACGGTGAACGCCGTGCGCGCCCAGCTCGCCGCGCCGGGCGGGATGCTCCAGGCGATGACGGCGCTCGCGCCGACGCGTGCCGCGGCCGTCACCGCCGCGGCGGCGAACGTCGACCTCGGCGTGACGGCGTCGCAGGCGACGATGGTGAGCCAGCTCCTTCCGGCCATCGAGGCCGATCAGGCGCCGGTGCGCCACGTGGTCGCCCCCTCCGCCCTGGCCTGGAACCAGCCCCCGCCGACGCCCACCCCGGCGACGGCAACAGCGCGCGCCGGGTCCCGGATCGTCGCTGCGAGCGGGATCGTCTTCGACCTGCCGGTCGGCGTGCGCACCACGCCACGCTTCACCGAGCCGCTCGCCGCATGGCTGGATCCCGGACTGCTGCTCGCCGGCGTCGACCTCCCGCCCGACACGGCCGGTCTGCTGGAGGTCAACGTCGAGTTCGTCGAAGGACTGCTCGTCGGGGCGAACCACGAGCTGGCGCGCGAGCTGCTGTGGCGCGGGGTGCCAGTCGACCGTCGGGCCACGTTCCTCACCCAGTTCTTCGAGTCGCAGGGCACCACCGCGCCGGTCGGCCTGCGACCGGTGGCGGAGTGGGATGCCAACGACCAGCTCGGCGACCACCTCTCATTCGGTGAGCAGATCGTGCTGATCCTGCGCAGCCACCTCGTGTCCCATCTCGACCAGACGACGATCTTCCTCGCCCCGGCCATTGCCGATGGGCAGTTCCGCAAGCCGGGAACCGATCAGCTGCTGCCGACGTTCCGCGGCTCGGCGGGGATGGACACGGCGTACTTCGGCTTCGCCGTCGACGAGGCGACGATCACCGCAGGTCTCGGCTGGTACCTGGTCATCCAGGAACTGGTGGGCGCCGTCCGCTTCGGCTTCGACGAGCAGCCGGTCACGCCGGCGCAGTCGTGGAACGACATCGGCTGGACCGATGTCGCCGCACCGAACGGCTACGTGGACGCGGCGCAGGCGCCACCGGCGCCGGCCGACACCGGCGGCCTGACGTGGGGTGCCGACGCGGCGCACATGGCCGGCATCTGCCTGCAGCGCCCCCTCCGACTGTCGATCCACGCGTCACTGCTCCTGCCGGGAGGGACCTGATGCCGACCGGAGCGCCGTACACCGAGCTCGACGTCGGGCTGCCGATCGTGCTGCTCCCCGTGCGCGTGGAGACCCGCTGGTTCGCCGTCGACGCCGACCTCGTCGAGCTGCGCGTCCGCATCTTCCCGTCGCGCCTGCACACGTTCGTCGACCGACCCGGGATCGACCCACTCGAACACGACCAGACGATCGCCTACTGGCGCACCCGCCACGACGGCCGGTGACGACGCGCTCGAGACCGACACGGCGTGGAACCGCCTGGTGCAGATGTTCGGCGAGGTCCGCGCCACGTACCTGCGCCGCCTCCTCGCGCCGACCGTCGCCGCCGACGGCACGCTCAACTTCCCCGACGTCGCCGTCGCCGAACCGGACGACGACGCAGTGCTCTCGGCCGTGGCGACCGGGCTGCCGACCCGGTTCTTCGTCGCCGGCTACCAGGGCGACCTCGAGGCGTTCCGGTCGATCGGGCGCGAGGTGCCCGCACAGGTCGCCGTCGGACCGGCGGGCGACGACGCGGCGATCCGTTGGCAGACCGACTTCGCCGCCGCCGAGGAGATCGGGCTCGGCATCCGCCAGCAGATGACCACGCCGATCGCCTCGACGCTCAGCCGCCTCGTGGTGTTCGGTGTGCGCGAGGCGGACGCCGCGGCGACGAGCGCCGCCGCGCTGGAGCAGTTGCTCGACGTCCACGTCCAGCGCGACGGCGTCGCCCTGCCCGCCCCGGGCACGGCGACGAACAACACGCCCTCGGCGCGCACCCAGACGATCGCCCCCGGTTCCGGTCAACCGGCGACGGACGGCAGCGAGCGCGCCCGGCTGGCAGTGGCGCTCGGCATCGGCGGCGACGTCTTCGCGCCGGTCGGCGGCGGCGACGACGTCACCGAGCCGGCGATCGTGGCGATGCACGCGGCGATGTGGCAGGTGACGTTCCAGTACTTCTTCGACTCCATGCAGAGCACCACGCCCGACGCGCAGCTCGTCGCGCGGGCCCGGGCGCTGTACTCGTCGAGCGTCCGCCCCGACGGCCCGTGGCGCACACTCGTGATCGGCAACCAGCCGTACGGCGTGTTGCCCGTGAGCCCGCTGTCGAAGTGGGTGCCCGACGGCGCCGCGGCCGATCCACTCGTCGACTCGCTGCGCTCGATGCTGCCGACGTGGCGCAGCGCGGCCGCGGCCGTGCCCCGCCTGGGCGGTGCCGGCGACATCGGCGCGCAGCTGAACGCCGTGCTCGCCCAGTCACCGCACTCGGTTCGCTGGCTCACCCGCCACGCCCGCTCGATCCTGATCGCGCCGGCGCTGACGGCCACGAGCGACCAGGGCGCGGTGGCCACCGCGCTCGTCATGGCCCGACGCAACGACGGCGACGGCGACGTGCCCGACGTGCCCGACACGCCGGACCCGCCCGAGCCGCACCTGCCGCACCCGCTCCCGCACCACCGGGTCATCTTCGCCGACGAGGTCGCCGCAACTGACGTTGCCGATCGTGGCCGCCCCCGAGGCCGACCGCGACGCCCCGCTGCCGGTGGACTACTTGAGCTCCATCGCCGCGGCCGAGGTGCAGGCCGCTGCGCGACGGCACCGTCGACGGCGCCACGCCCCCGTCGCTGCTGTACATGCTCATGCGCCACGCCACGCTGCTGGTGATGACCCACACCACCGTGATGGTGGACCCGTCGCTCGGCACGCACCCGACCGGCCGACCCGGTGTTCGTCGAGGATCCGGCCGACGACGGCGTTCGCGCTGATGACCCGGCCGGTCCCGGCGCTCGGCGGCATCACGCTCGAGCAGGCGATCGCCGCGCCGAGCCTGCTGCCGGTGCCCGACCTCGCCGAGCTCGCCGATCACCGCGCCGCACTGGGCGTGCTCGCTGCCCAACCCGTCGGGCTGCTGGAACGCCTCACCGTCGGGGCGATCGACGCCGCCTCGCACCGGCTCGACGCGTGGGTCACCGCGTTGGCCACCGAGCGGCTGACGACGATGCGCGCCAGCCGGCCGAGCGGGTGCCACCTCGGCGCCTACGCCTGGGTCGACGCCCCGCCGATCCCGACCGTCGTACCACGCGACGGCGATCCGGTCGCCGTCGATCCCGACAGCGAGGGCTACCTGCACGGTCCGCGGTTGGAGCACGCCCGCACGGCAGCCGTGCTGCGCGGCGCGTTCCTCGCCCGGCTCAGGGAGGGCGCCGAGGCGCCGCTGGCGGTCGACCTGTCGGCCGACCGCGTCGCCGATGCGGTGGCCCTGCTCGGCGGCGTGCGCAACGGGGCGAGCCTGGGAGCGCTGCTCGGCGAGCGGATCGAGCGGTGGATGATCGACGCCGGCTTCGGCGCACGCCTGCCCGACATGCGCGCCGACATGCCCTTGATGGACGGCAGCGGGCGGCTCCGGCTCGACGGGCTGCACGCCGCGGCGCACTGGGCCACCGGCGGCCCACCGGACCTCGGCGACATCCCCGCCCGGTTGAACGCGACGGTCGATGCGATCGGCGACCTCCTGCTCGCCGAGGCGGTGCACCACCAGGCCGCCGGCAACCCGGTCCGCGCCCAACCGGCGCTCACGGCGCTCGACAGCGGCGTGACGTTGCCGGCGACCTTCGACGTCCTGGCGACGATGGCCGATTCCGAGCCGACGACGTGGCGACTCGTGCTGGCGCTCGCGCCGGATGCGGTGGAGGCGTGGGCCGATGCACGGCTCGGCGACACGGGAGGCCTCACCGCAACGGTCACCACCTCGAGCGGCGCGGTCACGGTGTCGCTCGCCGAAGCAGGCGTGACGGCGGCGACGATGCGCGCCGCCGCCGTCGGCGGCCGTGGCGTGCTCAACGCCCTCGCCGAGCACGCCGGCGGCGGCACGGTGGAGCCGTCGCCGGAGCTGGCCGCGGCACTCGACCGGGCCAACGCCTTGCAACTGCTGCTGCGCAGCGCCCGCCCGCTCGCCGCCGACGACGTGGGTGCCGGTCGCGCGCCGGCCGCCGCCGTGTCGACCGGGTCGCGCCAGATCGAGTGGCTCCACGACGTCGCTCACGTCCGGCCGGTCGTCGACGCCCTCGCTCGGCTGGAGCTGGCCGAACGCGCCGCCGGTCGGACGCTCGGCCTGCGGTTCGTCGAGGCCGGCCCCGGCGCCGTCGTCGTCGCCATCGGCGATCTGCCGGTGGGTCCCCCGGTCGGCTTGTTGCTCGACGGTTGGAACGAGGCGACGCCGGGGACCACCGCGACGACCGGGGTGGCCATCCACTACGACGCGCCGCGCTCGCGGGCGCCGCAGTCGATCCTCGTCGTCAGTCCACCCAACCCGGCGGCCGGCTGGTCCGTCGACGACGTCGAGGCCGCCGTGGCCGAGACCGCCGACCTCGCCCAGGTGCGCATGGTCCGGCCGGGCGCGGCCACCGGGGCACTCCTGCCGGCGACCTACCTCGCCGACAACACGTCGGGCGAGGTGGTCTCGACGAACTTCAACGATGTCGGAGTGATCATCCAGATGGCGGCCACCTGACCATGTCGATCACCAACTGGACACGCATCGAGCCGGACACCCAGACCAACGTCCTCGAGGTCGACCTCGACGAGGGCGTCGCCGCCCGGCTGGCCGATCCGCTGTGGATGCTCGGCCGGCAGTGGCAGATGGGCGAGCTGACAGGTGAGGACGCCGCCTCGCCGGTCGTCGCCCACCTGGACGCGTCGAGCTTCGCGCTCACCGGCGTGATCGGCGGGGGCGCGACGCCGATCGCCTTCGACCCGGCGACCACGCCCGTCGAGGCGATCATCGAGCACGACGGCGCGCAGCCGGATGCGCGCGCTCGCGCGGCTGGCGGGATCAGCCTCGTCGAGCGACTCAGCGAGGCCGGCCTCGCCACCTACGCGGCGACGCTCGCGGCCCACTTCCCGATGCAGCCCGGCGCTCCCGACGGCGTGACGATCCTGGCGGTGCACGATGCCGGCGGCCTACGCGCCAACGTCGGCGTGGCGGCGAACGACGCCGCCAGCTTCGACGCGGTCGTCGCCGCGTGGGTCGCGTGGTTCCGGCCACGCGCCGGACGCGTCGAGTCGCCGGCTTGGATCCCGGATCGACTCGAGTACCGCTTCGCCATGACCGCACCGGTCGCCGAAGGCACGGTGACGCTCAGCGCACCGGAGCACACGGGCGGGGCGTTGGAGTGGTTCACGTTCACCGGTGCGAAGGTCGACCAGGCAACTGCGGCGACGCCCGTGCACACCTCTGTCGACGTGGCCCCGACGTTGCTGCACATCGCCGGGATGCCGGCCTTGACGTTCTGGGAGGTCGAGGACCCCTCGTTCGACCCCGGCCGGATCGATGCCGCCCCGGGCGACACGGCCCGGCTGCTCGTCGTCGAAGCCGCGCTGGCGGTCGCCGCCGACTGGTTCCTCGTCCCGCTGCGCCTTCCGGTTGCCGCACTGTCGCGCATCGACCACCTGCTCGTCACGGACACGTTCGGCGTCACCACCGAGGTCCTCGCGGCCGACGCCGTCCGTCCCCATCCCGCATGGGCCCTGTGGCGCGTGCCGGGTCTGCCGTACCTGCTCCTGCCGCCACCGGCGGCGGGCAACCTGTTGTCCGAACCCGACGAGCAGGTGGCGATCGTGCGCGACGAGGACGCCAACCTGGCCTGGGCGCTGCAGCTCCTCCCGCAGGTGGACGCGACGCCCGCCGGTGGCGGGCTCGGGGCGCCGTCCGGCGCAGTCGATCTCACGTACGTGCCGATCACCCCCGTCGACGCCGATCGTGTCCCGCTGGTGCTGGTGGAGGAGGCCGGCGCGAGGCGGCTGGTCCGGGGCCGCCTCGCGGGTGCGCAGGCCGAGCCGACCGGAACGCTCGTCGGACCGGACTTCACCCTGCGCGACGAGGAGCTGCCCGACGAGGGCCTCGTCGTCGAGCACCGCTTCGAGCTCGGCCGCACCCCCGACGGTGCGCTGCACCTCTGGTCGTCGCGGGCCAAGCGGATCGGCGCCCGCGCCCCGGCGAGTGGTCTGACGTTCGACCGCATCGAGTGAGCGCCATCGACGACGACCATTGAACGCACTCCGCCCCGCAGGCGACGGAGGACGTCGGCCTGCCTGAGCGATCGACGTGTGAACTGCTGGCTGTCGTTCGCCGGGCGTCCGTCCCCGGGCAGGTGGATGTGTTGTCGGCGTGTCAGGCCCCGGCGCCGGGGGCCACCCGCACGCAGCAGCGACCGGGCCGTGGGTCCAGCACCGCCGTCCTCGCGCCGTCGATGCCGAGGCCTTCGAGGCAGCCGGTGAGGTAGTCGAGGTTCATCGTGCACACGATGTCGCGCTGCGTCTCGGCGAGGCGATGGAACGGGCAGTTGGTCAGCGTGAACGCCCCAGCGTCGTCGACAGCGGGTTGATACCCGAGGTCGCGGAGCAGCTCGTCGAGCACAGGGACCGCATCGGTCGCGGTGTCGGGACGAACGCGTGCCGCGTCGTCGCGACCGGCGCTGTGGGCCACCCGGTGCAGGCACGCGTCGACGGGCTCGCCGGTGCGACTCGCATCGGCGACGGCATCCACGAGGAGTGCCGCAGCAAGGTCGTACGCCCGCGGCGGGATCGAGGCAGCGACCTCGACCGCGGCGACGCGATACAGCTTCGTCGGTCGCCCCGCCCCGGGACCGGTCCTGCCCGTTCGTCGCTCGGCGCTGGTCTCCAGCACGCCGACCTCGACGAGCTTGTCGAGGTGGAACGCCACCGTGGACCGGCCGATCCCGGACAGCTCCGAGGCCTCGTCGCGCGACGTCCAGTCGCCACGGCGACGCAGCAGCCGGTACAGCTCGAGCCGCTGCGGTTGCTCGAGCGCGGCAACGCCGGCGATGCGCCGTTGGTCGTCGTCGTCGTCGTCGATCGCCGGACTCACCAGCCCACTCTAAAACAGATTCTCATTGACAGAAACCCTCGAGCCGTTCTAACGTCAAATATTACTGATGTTAGAAGGGAACACATCATGACCACCACGATCCAACCCACCGCCCGAGCACACACCGCCCGTCTCGCCGACCCCGTGTACCAGGCGTTCACACTGCTGCGCATCGGCTTCTGCGTCGCCCCGATCCTGTTCGGCCTGGACAAGTTCGCCAACTGGATGGTCGATTGGCAGACGTACCTCGCCCCGCGGATCGACGATCTCGTGCCAGGCAACGCCCACCAAGCCATGCTCGTCGTCGGTGTCGTCGAGATCGTCGCCGGCATCCTCGTCGGCCTCCGACCCCGGATCGGCGCCTACGTCGTCGCCGCCTGGCTCGCCGGGATCATCATCAACCTGCTCATCCTCGGCGACTTCTACGACGTCGCCCTGCGCGACTTCGGCCTGCTGCTCGGCGCGCTCTCGCTGGCCCGCCTGGCGACCGTCGCGGCACAGTCGCGCAGCTGAGGCGTGTTCGGACGGCTCAGCTCGCTTCGTCGATGGGCGTGCGCGGGTCGCGGAGCCGGCGGGTTGAGGCGTTCGACGTGACCGGCGCGGACCAGGCGGTCGACGCCGTCGAGCACTGCGACGAGTCGATCTCGACGTCGGTGCTGATCTGCCCAGGGAGGTGCGTCAACGATGTCGTCGCACGGAGCCAGGTTGCCGCCGGCTACGCGCGGGTGAGGCGCTTCACGAAGTAGTGGGTGTCTTCGCCACGGACGCGCCGCACTCGCTCGGCGATGACCTCCTGCGACAGGGCGCTGGCCGCGATCAGCTCGTCGAGATACGCGACGTCGCCGCTCGTGCCGAAGAAGAGCAGCACCTGCCCATCCAACCTCAGGTGTTCGAGCACCCGGTCGAAAAACCGGCGCAGCGCCTCGTAGTTCTCATCCGTGACCGCTCGTTCGAGCATGTCGCGCGGCGCGAACCAGCGGAACGGCGGATCGATGACGACGACGTCGAAGGAGCCGTCGACATCGTCGAACATGTCGGACACCGAGCAGCGGACACGAGCGTGCAGGCCGTTGCGCGCCGCGTTCGCCGCGGTGGCCTCGACTGCCAACGAGTTGATGTCGACAGCGACCACGTCGTCGGCGGTACGCGCCGCGAGCAGAGCGTTGGCCCCAGCGCCGCACCCCATGTCGAGGACGCGGTCACCGACGCGGACTGCGTCGGTGACACAGCGGCCGAGAAGATCGGACACCGGCGTCGGTCCGAACACGCCGGCAGGGACGAGCAGCCGCAACCCGAGGTAGTCCACGTCGAGGTCGCCTTGTCCGTGAAGCTCCGTCGAGGTGTCCTCATGCCACGTGCGCAGCCGATCAATCCGGTCGATCGGCATGTGCGGCGAGTAGGACTGCACACACGGACGGTACGTCGAGCGGCTCGGCGATGATGCCGGGATTGCTGCGCCGTTCACTCTTGGTGACCGGTCGACGACCTTGACGACGCGGCCGGTCTGGACAATCGTGAAGGAATGCCTTCACGTCATCGGCCGGTCGCGGAGCAGCGCCAGACGATCACCGACGTCCGCGTCCTCGCAGCCCTGGCGCATCCAGTTCGGTGGCGGATCCTCGGCCACCTCCTCGAGCTCGGGCCGAGCACCGCCACGGAATGCGCCGGCAGCGCAGGAGTGTCGCCCTCGGCGTGCAGCTACCACCTGCGGCACTTGGAACGCTTCGGCCTCGTCGAGCGGGCCAACGACGCGCCCGGTCGCGCCGCGGACGGACGGGATCGACCGTGGCGCGCTCTGGCAACCGGCTACTCGCTCGCTCCCCCGTCGAGCACCCATGACGTGGTGACGCGCACGGCGCAGCTCGGCATCGTCGGCCAGGGCATCGCGGCCAACGCCGAACTTGCCGCAGGGTTCCTCGCCACCGCCTTGGACGAACCGACCGCATGGCAAGACGCCGCCGAGTTCGCCACGTACGGGCTCCTCGTCGACGTCGCCGAGCTGCAATCGATCCAGCAGGCCATCGACGCGCTGCTCCGACCACTCATCGCCGCAACCCGCGACGACGCCCCCGACGGCGCCCGCAACGTCCACGTCACCTTTCAGGCCTTCCCCCGCCGGCCGCCCGCGCACCCGTCGTGAGTCCGTGGCGTCGGCGCGACTTCCGGCTGTTGTGGGCCGGGGGACTCGTCAACGACACCGGCGACTGGGTGCTGACGATCGCCCTGCCGGCGTACATCCTCATCGAGACCGGGTCCGGACTGACGACCGCCCTGTTGTTCCTCGCGCAGATCGTCCCGACCGCGCTGCTCGGCCCGTTCACCGGGAACCTGGTCGACCGGTGGAACCTGCGCCGCACCGTCGTGGTCACCAACCTGGCCCAGGCAATCGCCGTGCTGCCCCTGCTCGCCGTCACGCCGCAGCGCACCTGGCCCGCCTTCGTCGTCGCCGTCACCCAAGCCGTCCTGACACGGTTCAACAACCCGGCCACCGCCTCCCTGTTGGTGCGCGTCGTCGCGCCGGACGAGCTCACCGCGGCGAACGCAGCCCGCGCCACGAGCGAGAACCTGGCACGACTGGTCGGCGCCCCGCTCGGCGGGATCATCGTCGCCTTCGGTGGGCTCACCGCCGTCGTGGCCGTCGACGGACTCAGCTTCGTCCTCGTCGCGGTCGCCACCGCCGGCGTGCGCAGCAACGCCGCGCCCCTGATCCGACCCACCCACCCATCGGGCAACACCACCGACACGGGCACCGTCGCCGGTCTGCGAGTGCTGCGACGCACCCGTCCACTACCTGCCCTCCTCGCGACCACGACGATCGGCCAAATCGCGCAGGGCATGTTCCTCGTCCTGTTCATCGCCTTCGTGGTCCGCGGCCTCGGCGGCGACGAGGCCGACATCGGCCTGATCCGCGGCATGCAGGCGGTCGGGGGCGTCATCGGCGGTGTCCTGATCGCGACGAGGCGCCGACGAGCCCAGCCCTCGACGCTGATCGGCGTCGGCTTCGTCGGGATGGCCATCTGGGGAGCCGTCTTCTGGAACCTCCCAGCACTGACCACATCGATCGGCGTCTATGCCGTGCTGATGGCCGCCACCGGCCCAGCCGCCACCGCCTGCGGCGTCGGCATCACCACCGCCGTCCAGGAGTACACCCCAGCCGCCTACCTCGGCCTGTACATCGGCACCACCGAAGCCGCCGCCGCCGTCGGCCAAGGCGTCGGTGCCCTCGCCGCGGGCACCCTCCTCGACCGTGTCGCGCTCGCGCCGCTGCTCAACGTGGAAGTTGCCCTCTACCTGCTCACCGCCATCGTCGGCACCCGCACCGTGCACCCCGCCCCACACCAGCCGATCGAGACCGCCGACCACGCGAGCCGCAAGCCAGAGACTCCGAACCGACGCGTCAGCGTCGACGAGCCCACCACCCGAAGCTCGGACTCCTGACGGAGATCCTGGCAACATCATCCGTTCCGCACCGACATCCAACCCCCGGGGGGCGGCGACATGACCAAGCGCGGCGCATCCCGGCCGCATCTGATCTGGGCCCGTCGGTCCGTTCGATCGCCAGACGCCCGGCCCCTCGTGGGGCCGTGGGTTCCACCCGGTCGGCAGTTTCAGCGCTCGCCGGTCGGGGAAGCGCAGTTCCATGGTGGACGCACCAGTTGGCACCGGCGAGGCGGTCGTGTCCAAGGCACGGGACTGGAAGGACCCGATCGGACGGGTCGGACTCGTGGGCCAGGGCGTCGTGGCGACGATCGTCGGCCTGCTGGCGATCCGCATCGCCATGGGGAACAAGGATCAAGCGGCCACGAGCGAGGGTGCGGTCGCCTGGCTCGCCGGCCAACCGTTCGGGAAGTTCCTGCTCGTCGCGTTGACGGTTGCGCTGTTCGCCCTGGCGCTGTGGCGCTTCATGTGTGCGGCGATGGGCGACCCGGTCGAGGGCAGCGAACCGAAGGATCGCCTCAAGTACGCCGTGCTCGGCACCATCTACCTCCTGCTCGCGATCACCACTCTCGGCGTGACGATCGCCGACTGGACGGGGTCGGGCGCGAAGGCGGGCAACGAGCAATCCGGCGACGAAGGTTCGCAGAAGGCCGCCTCGACGCTGTTCGACTGGCCCGCGGGTCGCTGGCTGGTCGGCATCCTCGGTGTCGCGGTGATCGGCTACGCCGGCTACAGCTTCTATAAGCAGGTCGTCAGGAAGAAGTTCGCCGAACGCCTCGACGCCGACGACGGATCGTGGATCGTCCGACTCGGGCTGGTCGGGTACACCGCCCAGGCCCTGGTCTACGCCGTGGTCGGCTACTTCTTCATCCAGGCCGCGGTCGCCTTCCAGTCGACGACCGCGAAGGGGCCGTCGGGCGCATTGATCGAACTGGCCGACACGGCCTGGGGCAAGGTCATGCTGTGGGTGATCGCCATCGGGTTGTTCGCGTACGGCGTCTTCTGCATCGCCGAGGCCAAGTACCGCAAGGCCGCCTGACCGCCACGCCTCGGTGACCAGCCGTGACGACGTCGCCCAGAATGGCTCGGAGGCGCCACGTGTTGCGACGGGGCGCTGACCGCCCGGCTTGATCGACCGCAGCCAGTGCGAGGCGTACCCTGGAGATGACCGAATCGAGGTCGGGAGGTTCGCCATGCGCCGTTATCTCGTCGTTGCGCACCAAACACTGGCCAGCCCCGAGTTGCTCGAGGCGCTGCAGGCGAAGGCCCAGGAGGAGGACACCGCCTACCACCTCCTCGTGCCGATCCACCACGGCGAACCGGGGTTGACGTGGACAGAGGGCCACGACCGGGCGATGACCAAGCGCCGGCTCGAGGAAGCGCAGCTGCTGCTGACTGCCCGTGGCCTGACCGTCTCCGGTGAGGTCGGCAGTGACAGCCCGGTCGACTCCGTGGAGGAGGTCCTCCGACGCGACGGGCCGGCGACGTACGCCGGGATCATCGTGTCGACGCTGCCGCGGACGCTGTCCAAGTGGCTGAAGATCGACGTGCCCAGCAGGATCCAGCGTCAGACGACGCTCCCCGTCGAGCACCTCGTCGGGCAGCCGGTGAACGTCACCGTCTGACCCGAGCCCCTCAGGTCGTCCGGCGGCCTTTCCCGTCCCTCCGCTTGGTCCGCGTGGCGGGCCCTCGTTATCGCACCGCCGCCCGACGCGCTCGGGCCACGGTTCCCGTCACCGGCGTGACGACCTGACGGGCAGCGTGACCTACGTCTGCACGCCCGCCACGTTCGCCCGCAGGGCGTTCCCGCGCGAACGCCTGGGCACCCGCGGGCGCTCGGGACCGTCGACGTCGAGATCGCCGAGGAGAGGTCGTTCACATCGCCGGCGTCGGAGGAGTAGCCATGACCTCATGGACATTCCCTCGCCCGCCCGGATCATGGTCGAGCTGCAGAAGGGCGTCACTCGCGGACACCGGCTGCTGCTCCAATCTCCGCTCGCGCCCCTCGTCTCGACGACACCGTGGGGCCGGTTCCTCATCCTCCACACCACCGGGCGCCGTTCGGGCCAGCCGCGCAGAACACCGCTGTCGTACACCAGAGACGGCGATGCGTACGTCATCATCGCCTCCGACGGAGGGTCGCCACGCGACCCGGACTGGTACCTCAACCTCCAAGCCGATCCCGTTGCGGATGTCGAGGTCGGCGGCCGGCGCGCGCCCGTGCGCGCCGAGACCGTCAGCGGCGAGGAGCGCGACCGGCTGTGGCGTCAAGCCGTCCGGTCGTACGGGGGCTACACCGGTTATCAGGCGCGCACCGATCGACAGATCCCCGTCGTACGACTGACCCCATCCCGCCCGACCTGACACCGCAGCGCCCCAGCGACTGGCGCCAGGACGAGCCGGCTGTCAGAGCCGGGTGAGGATGCCCCAGGCGATGATCGCCACGCCGGGCCAGATGACGAACGTGCTCAGTGAATTGATCTTCATCCCGGGCGAACGTTCGGCGAACTGGTCGCCGGTCCTGGTGATCCAGTTGAGCGTCACGCCCGTGGCCTGCATCGCCGATCCGGCCAGCAGGAGCCACGCAGCCCAGGTGGCCGCCGGCGAGCGGAACCCGACGGCACCGATGGCGAAGGCCAGCCCGAGGTGCAGTGACGCTTGCATCAAGGTCTCGACGTGCGCCGTGGCCAGCGAACGGACCTGCGGAGCCTTCGTGCGGAGCATCCCCAAGATCGTGCCCAGCGCGAACCCGACGAGCAGGATCACGGTGCCGTAGCCGATCAACACGCGTTGTGCAGTGCTCATATCGACATGCTATGCCTAAGTGGCACGGCGTGCCAGAGTAAACTTGCGTCATGCCGAACCTCACCGAGCGACGACACGAGCAGACCCGTGCCGAGATCGCCGATGTGGCGGTCGCGTTGTTCCTGGAGCGCGGGTTCGCCGACACGACGATGGACGACGTCGCCGAGGCGGCCGGTGTCTCCCGCCGCACGGCGTACCGCCACTTTCCGAGCAAGGACGATCTCGTCTTCGAGCAGCCACGGCGCTGGTTGGTCCACTTCGACGGCGAGATCGCCACGCCTCGTCCGGAGGAGAACCGTCGAGAGCTGTGTCGCCGCGGCTTGCTCGCCGTGAGCCGGCTGATCCAGGACAACGCCGGGCCGATCGCCCGGGCCTTCCAGGTCATGGTCGCGACACCGTCGCTGCGCGGTTACAACGGTCGTACCGAGGACGAGTGGTTCGAGCGCTACCTCGGCCTGTTCACCCCTCCAGGACGAGTCTCGGTCTCGCGGGCGGTCGAGATCGCCACCGTGGCCGGCGCGCTGGTCGGCACGACCAAGGCGCTCGTGCCGACGTGGGTCGCGCGTCAGCCCCACGCCGACATGGTGGCGATGACCCGCGCGGCGCTCGACCAGCTCGAGCCGATCTGGCCGGCGTGGCTGGCCGGCGCACCGGCGCAGACGTCGACCAGTGCGCGCTCCGGATGAGCTGGTCCAGCTGGCGGCGGCGGCCAACACCAGTCGGCGAGCGGTGCGGCGAACCTGTTGGCATCAGCCCCGCTCGGGTGGGCTGACTCGTCGCGTTGCCCGGCGCCGCGCCGGCGCAGTCGTGGTGCTCATGCCGTTGAGGAGCGCTTCCAAGGCGTCGTGGGCGAGGCGTTCGGCGTGTTCGGTCGGGACCATGCCGCGCAGTTCCACGGTGGCGATGCCTTCGCAGAGCGCATGGAACTGGTGGATGGCGTCGTCGATGTCGCGGTCACCGAGGAGGCCCGCGTGCGCGGCGCGGGCGACGCGGGAGCGGAGGTGTTCGAGCGCGGCCCTGCCGGCGTCGACGACCCGCTGGTCGTCGCTCGCACCGGCGAGGCAGTCGAACGTCAGCCGGTACAGGGCGGGATGAGCGAGGGCCCACGCGCGGAAGCCGTCCATTCCCGCAGCGACGAGATCGGCGATCGGATCCGCGGTGACCGGGAGCGCTTGCACGAGCTGGCCGAGCGTTTCGAAACCTCGCTCGGCGAGGGCGGCAAGCAGGCCCTCCTTGGCGCCGAACAGGCTGTACACGGCACGCGTCGAGGTCTCCGCACCGTTGGCGACGGCGCGCACGGAGACCGCGTCAGGTCCGTGGTCGGTGAGCAGCTGTTCGGCGACCGCGAGCAACGTGGCACGAGTCTGTTCATCGTGTTGTGCGGGGCGACCCATCTTGACAGCGTAACGCAACGGCGTTACGTTACATCGTAACGTAACGTTGATCCGTAGCATGCTGAACGAGGGCTCATGATGACCACCACATCCGCAATCGACCGAGATGCTGTCGGGTTCGGCCTCCCGACACGCGTGGCGACGACGCCGCACGAGGCCGCACTGACGATCGCCGCGCTCGAACAGGCCGCATGGGCGTTGGCTGCTCTCGAGCAGCTGTGCCACGCGACCGACCTCGCCTCGAACGAGCCGCGACCGCTCGACGACGCCCATCTGGGACCGGCGCGAGTGCTCGCCACGCTCGGGCTGCTGACCGAGTCAGCGGCCGGGTTCACCCCAGCACCCGGACTGGCCGATCTCTTCACCACCGTGCCCGCCACCACCCGCGCAGCGGCGATCACCTCGACGCTGCGACAGATCGCCACCGTCACCGGGATCGTCGCTACGGGCGGCGGCGACGGATGGGCGACCTTCGACGACGAGACACTGCGCGCCCAGGGAAGCGCGTCCGCGTTGGCCGGGCAGATGCTGGCCACCGTCGCCGTCGCCAACCTGCCCGGTCTCGCCGAACGGTTCCACCACGGCGGCCGGTTCCTCGACGTCGGCACAGGCATCGGCGCGCTCGGCGCCGCGTTCGCCGACACATTGCCCAACGCAACCGTCGTCGGTATCGACGTGCTCACCCGAGCAGTCGACCTGGCCCGCAACCTCGTCGACCAACGAGGCCTCGACAACCGTGTCGAGATCCGTCAGCAAGGCGTCGAAGACCTCGACGACACCGCCACCTTCGACCTCGCCTGGCTTCCGGCGCCGTTCATCCCCGAAGCCGTGTTCGATCGTGCCCTCGCCAACATCCACCGATCACTCAAACCAGGCGGATGGATCATCGTCGGCGCAGGCCGCCTCGACGGCGACGACACCGGCGTCGCGGTCACCCGCTGGCAGACCGCCCTCGCCGGCGGAACACCACTCACGATCGACGACTCCCACGCGCTGCTCGCCGCCGCCGGCTTCGCCAACGTGTCACCGATCCCCACCCCAACCGGCGGCCCGGTGCTGACCTGCGGACAACGTCCGCAATGAGCGCTCGCGATCACGAACGACGCGTCCGCCAGTTCTTCCAGCAGGTCTGGAACGAGCGGGACGACGACGTCGCCGAAGACCTGTACGACCGTCGGGCCTCACGGGGTGGTCCCCGGTGATGTCGGGGTAGTAGGTGTCGTGGATGTAGCGCAGCCATCCGTCGTCGTCGAGGGCGTGCTCGTGGTGATCCCGGGTCGCGCCGCGCGGCCGTCTGCGTCGATGATGGCCACGATCTGCTCGGGCCGCAGCGGCGGCGGATCCGCCGGCACGACCGCCGGCCCGGCCTTCCACAAGACGGAGATGCGCACGTCGGCGTCGGGATGCGTCGCCACGACTGTGGTGCCGTCGCGGATCGTCCAGGTGCCGTCATCGTCATGGTCGATCGGCCCGCCGAGTCCCTCGGGCCAGTAGTCGTAGGCCCCGCCGTCGCCGGCGTAGAACCACGCCACCGCGCCGACCTCGACGATCCGCCACGGCTCGAACAGGCCCGACGTCCCCATTGCCTGCAGCAACGTCAACGGATAACGATCCCGGCCGGCAGCACGTCGTCGGGCTCGTCGCCGCCCGGGCGCACACCGGTCGCTGCGGGCGGCAGGTAGCTGGCGATCGACGCGAACGGTCCATTGACCTCGACCAGCCGGCGTATCGCCGCCGGGTCGTCGAACGCCCGATCGAGTCGCACCGCGCCCCGCAACAACTCACTCACGCCAACGTCACCTCCCCAGCAAGAACGTACAACCGGTGGAATCGCCCCTTCGTGCGGTCCGTTGACCCGATCGACGGTCGAGACTGACCGGGTGCCGTGGATGGTGCCAGTGGTGCTCGTCGTGCTGGTCATCGCCGTGGCCGCCGTCGGCCGGCGTCGACCCACCCCGGGCCCCGACGAGCGGGCCGTGGTGCGCTGTCGAGACGGCCACCTGTTCACCACGCTGTGGGTGCCGTTCGTCTCCTTCAAATCGGTCCGGCTCGGCGCCTGGCGATGGCAACGCTGCCCGGTCGCCGGCCACTGGACCTTCGTCACGCTCGTACCTGACGATCAACTCACCGACTCCGAGCGACGCCTCGCAGCGCAGTTCCCTGACGGATCGATCCCATGACGTGATCCCCGGCGGGCCACGGCTGGCTTTCCTAGCGCCGAGCGACAGCGCGTGGGCGGACCGACGAACTCGCGCCTGACAGGCGGCGTCGGACGATGTGCTTGGCCATGTCGAGCGTCGCCTGGTCCCCGCGGAGCACGAAGTTGGCGTTCGCGGCGAGGATGATGCCACTGAGCTCGAACGTGAGCTCATCGGGGTCCTCGTCGTCGGGAAGTTCGTGTCGCTCGAGTGCGGCGACGATGAACTCGCGGATGAGCGTCGTGAAGCCACTTTGGAAGGCGGCGACCTGGTCCTTGACAGGACCGGGGCGGGTGCCCATCTCGAGGACGGCGCCGGCGAAGAAGCAGCCGCCGGGGAACGTGCGCCGTGCGAGGTAGTCGAAGAACGCGTCGCACAAGGTGATGAGTTGTGCGAGTCCGATCGGCGCGGCGCGCGCGGGTTCGATGATCTCGGCCGTGAAGATCCGTGCTGCTTCGTCGACGGTTGCCAACTGGAGGTCCTGCTTCGAGCCGAAGTGGGCGTAGATCCCGCTCTTGCTCATGTCGAGGGCGTGGGCGAGGTTGCCGATCGAGAGCCCTTCGAGCCCGTCGAGCGTGGCCAGCGACACCGCCTCGCGCACGATCGCCTCCCGTGTGCGGGTCCCGTCGGCACGCGGCTTTCGTTCACGAACCATGTCGACAATTTAGCACGATCGGTCGTACTCTCACAAAACACACGAACGATCGTTCTTTCTCAGGAGCTTCCGATGAACACCCAACTCAGCGAACGAACCCCCGACCACGCCGGTGCCACCGACCAGGACGGCACTGCGCCCGTGATCGCGCTGCCCTCGACGCACGGCTTGTCGATCACGGTCGACGCCGTCTCCCGACACGTTCGGCATCGCCGGCGAAGCGAGATCGCCCTCCTCGACAGCGTCTCGTTGTCGATCGCGGCGGGGGAACTGGTGGCGATCGTCGGTCCCAGCGGGGCCGGCAAGACGACGCTGCTGGAAGCGATCGCCGGTGTCGCCTCCCTCACCGCAGGATCGGTGCGCTTCGCCGGTGTCGATGTCGCCGCCAACCCACGCATGTTCCGCGGCGTGATCGGCTACGTGCCCCAAGACGACACGATCCACGCCGACCTCCCGCTGCAGCGCACGCTGCGCTACACGGCCCGTCTCCGCCTCCCGTCATCGACACCACGCGAGGAGATCGACCAAGCGGTGCGCGACGCGATCGCGACGGTCGGCCTGACCGAGCACTCGGCTTCCCGGGTCGGCGCGTTGAGCGGGGGGCAACGCAAACGGGCGAGCATCGCCGCAGAACTGCTCACCGACCCGCGCGTCCTGTTCCTCGACGAGCCCACGTCCGGACTCGACCCCTCGACGAGCCTGGAGCTGTTGACCCACCTGCGTCGCCTGGCCGAGCGTTCGACCACCGTCGTGTTCACGACCCACTCGGTCGAGGACCTCGCGCCGTGTGATCGTGTCGTGTTCATGGCGCGCGGCGGCCGGATCGCCTTCGTCGGCACCGTCGACGGTGCGCTGGAACGCTTCGGGGTCGACACGATCGCGCAGCTGTACCACCGTCTCGCGACGGCGGACACCGTCGCCGACGACGTCACCACGGCGTCCGCACCTGCGGTCGGCGGCCGCGACGTCGAGCGGCGTCGCGTCGCCGGTCCGCTCACACAGTGGACGGTGCTCACCCGGCGCTCAGCGGAGACGTTCGTGCGCAACCCGCTGACGCTGGCGATCCTGGTCGCGTCGCCCGTCCTCGTCGTCGGCATGTTCGCGATCCTCTTCCGATCGGGAGCGTTCGACCCGGCACACCCGAGTCCCAGCTCGATGGTGATGATCGGGTTCTGGATCGTCTTCGCCGCGTTCTTCTTCGGCATCACCTACGGGCTGCTCCAGATCTGCACCGAGCGAACGATCGTGCAACGCGAGCGCATGGTCGGCCTGCGCCTCGGCGCCTACGTGGCCTCGAAGATCGCCGTCCTGGTGCCGTTCCTGCTCCTCGTGATCGTCGCCATGCTCGGCGTGCTCCGCCAGCTCGACCGGCTCCCGAGCCGCCCGCCGTCGACGTACGCATCGATGACGCTCAGCCTGCTGCTGTGTGCAGTGGCCGCGCTCGGCCTCGGCCTCCTGGCATCCGCCTCGGTGAAGACCGTCGCCCAAGCCACCCTGGCGTTGCCGATGTTGTGCTTCCCCGCCGTGCTCTTCTCCGGCGCCATCCTCCCGGTGCACCTGATGGCACCCGTCGGCGTCGCGTTCAGCACCATCATCCCGTCGCGCTGGGCGTTCGAGGCGATCGGTCACGAGCTCGGTGCCCGACAGATCCTCGCCAGCGACGCCTCCCCCTTGGGGCGGCCACTCCTCGCCTCCTACGGCGACGCCGGTACCGCTTCGACCGCCACGTACTGCGTCGTGCTGGCGGTGTTCGCAGTCGCGTTCGTGGCCGCCACGTGGATCGTGCTCGTCCGCACCACACGGCACGTCACCCGTTGAGATGTGCACTTCCGTCGCCGACGGTTCGCACCGACTTCAGACGGAGCGAGCCCACCGTCGCGCCCAGTCGTCGAGGGGCGCGAGTGCCGAACCGAGGTCGACCCCGACTTCGCTCAGCGCCCACTGCTCGCCGTCACGTCGGAGGAGACCGGCGTCGAGCAGCTCACGGAGCCGCTCGTACATGACACTCGACGACAGACCGTCGCAGCGCTCGAGGAGCGCTCGGGCACCGACTGGCCCGTCACGCAGTTCCCAGAGCAGACGAAGCGCCCACCGTCGACCGAGCAGATCCATCGCGGCCATCAGCGGTCGTCCGGTCGTGGAACCCCTGACCGGGCGCCCGGGTCGTGGGGCGGGACTCATCGTCGTCCTCGACCGAGGCGACCCTTGCGTAGCGGAAAACGAAACGGTACGGTGCTCATGTTTCGAAAAACGATACACCCTTGGGAGGATCTGTGAGCCGCATCACACCACTCGAAGCGCCGTTCGACCCTGAGCCGGAACATGTCCTGGCCTCGATGATGCCGCAGGGCGTCGCGCCGATTGCGCTGTTCCGCACGTTCGCCCACAACCTGCCGATGACGACAGCGATGCGCGGCTGGGGGAGCTACGAGCTGTCTCGTCAGCTGTCGATCTCGATGCGCCAACGCGAGCTGGTCATCGACCGGGTGACCGCCCGATGCAGCTGCGAGTACGAGTGGGGCGTCCACGTCGCATTCTTCGCCGATCGCGTCGGCCTGACCCCAACGGAACTGGCTTCGCTGACCCACGGAACACCGGCAGACGCCTGCTGGTCCGACCCCGCCGAGCGAGCACTCCTCCGCCTCGTCGACTCACTCCACGACACCGCCGATGTCGACGACGCGATGTGGATGGACGTCAAGCAGCACCTCGACGACCGGCAGCTGCTCGACGTGATGCTCCTCGCCGGCTGGTACCACGCGATCTCCTTCGTCGCCAACGCCGTGCGAGTCCAGCTCGAGCCCGGCGTACCCCGCTTCGCGGACGTCGCGTGATCTTCGGCGGGACGACACCGATGGCCGAGCTCCTCGAGCTGGTTCGTGAGCGTCTGTGCCGTCCGATCTCGATCTCGATGCCGGGCGAGAGCTCCGCGAGACACTCGACGAGGCCGACATCGCTGACCCTGGTGCAGAGTTGGGCCACGGTGCCGCACTGGCAGGACGGTTGACATGTCCGAGACGCGCACCGCGTTGATCGGCCGGGAGCGGGAACTCGACCGGCTGTTCGATCGTGCCCAGCAGGCATGCGCTGGTGAGGGCTCGGTGGTGATCCTCCAAGGCGATGCCGGGATCGGCAAGTCCGCGCTGGCCCGCGCCGCCTCGCGTCGCGGTGCCGAGCTCGGCATGATGACCGGGTCGAGCCGCAGCGACGAACTGACCCGCACCCGACCGTTCGGTGCGGTGTTGGACGCCGTGCGACCGATCGTGCAGCACGATCCGGAATGGGCGGCGTTGGCCTCGCGGCTGCGCAGCGTCGACCAGGTCGACACGTTCGATGCCCTGGGCACGGTGGGCGCGTCGTTGCTGCAGACGGTGGAGCTCGCCGCGGACGCGATCGAACGGATGGCCACCCGCCAGCCCTTGTTCGTCGTCGCCGACGATCTCCAATGGTTCGACCCTGCGACGCTGGCGACGGTCACGACGTTGCAGCGGCGGATCGAGAACCTTCCGTTGTTCATCGTGTTGACCTGGCGGACGCCGGACACGGAACGGATCCCGGTGGTCGGCTCGTTGGTGGCGCTCGGGGCGCTGGCGATCGAGCTGGACAGGCTCGACGAGGCGAGCAGCGAGCAACTCGTCGGTGACCTCCTCGGCGCTCCTCCGGCCGCGACGACCTTGAGCGTGCTGGCGAGAGCGGAGGGCAACCCGCTGTACCTCACGGAGCTCGCCGGAGCGATGCGCGACCGGGGCCTGGTCGTCATCCGCGACGGGCAGGCGCACGCCGACGACGTGCCCCTCCCGCCGAGCCTGCGGATGGTCCTCGCAGCGCGCCTCGCGCGCCAACCGGACGACGCTCTCGCGGTGCTCCGCACGGCGGCCATCCTCGGCACGAGCTTCTCGCTCGACCAACTCGCCATCGTGACCGGCCACAACTTCGACCAACTCGTGCCGATGGTCATCACATTGGTCGCCGACGGCGTGCTGGCAGACGCCGACCAGGGGCTGACCTTTCGCCATCCGCTGCTGCGCGAAGTCCTCTACTTCGACCTGCCGCACGAACTGCGCCGCCGCCTGCACCTCGAAGTCGCCCGTGCCCTGCTCGCCTCCGGGGCGTCGCCAGCCGACGTCGCCGAGCACCTGCTCGCCGGTCCGCTCACCGTTGCCGACGACACCCTGCAGCTGTTCGTCGCCTCGGGCCGGGCGTTGATCGACCACCGCCCGACGATCGCGGTCCGACTCCTGCGTCGCGCTGTCGATGCGGTCCCACCCTCGGCGCAGCGGTCGAGTTGGCTGGCCGACCTGATCGACGCGCTCGTCGCCGATGAGGATCTCGACGCCGTGGCCCGCCTGCTCGAGGACGCCCCGCCGACCGATGACCCGGTGCTGCGCAGTCGCATGACGGTTCACCGGGCCCGACTGGCGCTGGCCGCCGGCGCGTTCGGTGACGCCCGAAGCCAACTCCGAACTGCTCGCCAGGAGCCGGATCTCCCACCGGCGATCGCCGCCCGCCTCGCCGCCGACGACGCGATCGTCGGCGTCCTCGGCGAGGACGCATCGGGACTGACGTCGACACGACAAGCGATCGCCCTGGCCGAAGCAGCCGGCGACGATGCCACCGCGGCGTTGGCCCTCGGCATCGAGGCGTACCTGACGATGCTCGACGCACAGTGCACCACAGCGACCCGACTCGCCCACCAAGCACTCGATCGTTTCGAGCGCGTCCCGTCTGGTCGGGCCGCCCAACTCCCCCACCTCTTCGCCGGCGCCGTGTTCACCTACACATGCGCGTTCGACCACGCCTTGCTCGTGTGCGACCAGGGTCGCCGTCTGGCCGAGGAGAACGGCCGGATGCTCTGGGCGATCCCGCTGTTCGGCGTGACCGCATCGATCTGTCATTGGCGGCGTGGCCGATTGGACGACGCCGAGACCGAGGCCCAGGCGGCGATCCGGGCCCACGACGAGCTCGGCCTGCGCCTCGGTGTGTCGTGGGCATGGACGCAGATCGCCGGAGTGCGGGCGATGCGTGGCGATCAGGTGGCCGCCAACGCCGCGCTGAGCACGGCCGCGTCCACCAACGACGCGATCGGCAGCAAGACCGGATTGCTCCACCAGGCGTGGGTGCGCGCCCATCTCCTCGAAGAGCGCGATCCGGCCGCGGCCCTCGCTGTGCTGGTCGACGCCTGGACCCCCGTCGGCGAGATCCCCGGCTTCGAGGTCATCGCTCCGTCGATGACGCGGCTCGCCAAGCAACTCGGTGAGCGCTCGACCGTCGCCATGTTGACCGCCGAGCTCGACCGGCTCGACCGCGCCGATCCGGTCGATTCGGACCGGGCGGTGATCGCTTGGTGTCGCGCGATCATCGACGACGATCCGACAGCGATCCTCCAGCAGGTGAAGGTCTTCGAAGCCAGCGAGCGATTGCTCGATGCCGCCACCGCACGGCAACACGCCGGTGAGCTGTTCGTCACCGCCGGCTGCGTCGCCAACGCCGTCGTCGCTCTCGGGGCCTCCTCCGAAGCGTTCGAGCTCGTCGGCGCAACGCATCGCGCCGCGCGCGTCGGGCAGCTCGCCGATCGTCTCGGTCGACGGACCCGCCGCCGACCGCCTCGTCCGCTGACCGGATGGGGCGCGCTGACGAACACCGAACTGGAAGTCGTCCAGCACGCCGTCGACGGGCTCTCCAACCCGGACATCGGGCGACGGATGTTCATCTCCCGCCGCACGGTCGAGACCCACTTGTCGCACGTGTACACGAAGCTGGGAATCGGCTCGCGCGTCGAGCTCGTGAACGCCTACCGCCGGCAGGACATCGGCACGGAATAGTTGAGTTGCCGGATGTGCGCATCGAGCGCGAGCGCAGAACATCCGGCCATGGCCACCACCTCAGCCCCATTCCTTGCCCCACGCGACCCTCGGCACCGTCCTCGCGGTGTGGGCGCATCCCGACGACGAGACGTTCGCCGCCGGCGGCCTGCTCGCCGCGGCCGCCGACGGCGGCTCGCGGATCGTCTGCCTCACCGCGACCCGCGGTGAACGCGGCACCAGCGACCCACAACGATGTCCCCCCGAACGCCTGGCACGCATCCGAACCCAGGAGCTGACCGCGGCACTCGCCGTGCTCGGCGTCGCCGAATCACGCTGGCTGGCGTTCGACGACGGAGCATGTGACCAAGTCCCCTTCGGGCACGGCACGAGCTTGGTCGCCAACACGATTCGGGAGGTGCAACCCGACACGATCGTCACCTTCGGCCCCGACGGGCTCACCGGCCATCCCGACCATCGGGCAGTGTCGAGGTGGACGACGAACGCCTGGGCCATCGAGCGCCCAGGAGCGCGGCTGCTGTGGACCGCCGTCCCACCGGCCACGGCCACGCGGATGGGCCGCGTCGAACCGCTCATTGGCGCGTTCTACCCGGGCTATCCACACACGGCCGCGGACGACGACATCGCACTGCACCTCGAACTGACTGGCGACCGCCTCGGGCGCACATTCCACCCACCCCGCCAGCTCGGCGAGGCCCAACCACATCAGGAGAAACCACCATGTCCACCACCGAATCCAGCACGCTCCGCAACGGCGTCGACACGGCGCAGTTGTTCGGAACGCTCGACGCGGTCAAGAGCAACAACGAGCTCGCCCAGTTCCAGTTCCGGGTGACGAACGAGTGGATCAGCGGCACCCACAACCGCTCCACGATCGACTCGTTCTACGGGGTGCAGCAGGAGATGAACCACGTCGCACCGCACATCATCGACGGCGACCACCCCGCAGTCCTCGTCGGTCACGACCAGGGTGCGACCCCGACCGAGATCCTCCTCGCCGCGCTCGCCTCGTGCCTCACCAGCGGCATCGCCAACATCGCCGCGGCACGCGGCGTGACCCTCACCAAGGTCCATTCGGTCGTCACCGGCGACATCGACCTGCGCGGCATCCTCGGACTCTCCGGCGATGTCCGCAACGGCTTCCGGCAGATCCGCGTCGCCTTCGAGCTCGAAGGCGACGACCCGGACAAGCTGCGCGCCGTCGTCGAGCGGTCCAAGGCCCGCTCGGCCGTGTTCGACATGCTCACCAACGGTGTGCCCGTCGACGTGACCGTGTCCTGACCCATCAGTTCAACCGCACGAGCCGGGGTGGCAGCTGCCGAGACACAGACCGCTGGCACCCCGGCCATGCAACACAGGGGACCCACCATGCACATCACCGACACCCTCATCATCGGCGCCGGTCAAGCCGGGATCAACACCGTCATCTGGGCCGCCGGAGTCGGCCGCGACGCATGTGACGTCGCCGACCACATCGATCGAACGACACGCCGCATCACCACCACACCGACGATCACGTCTCCTGAGCAGAAATGAGCCGACATGAACACCTTCGCCACCACCATCGCGACCCCTCGCGTCACGAGTCACTACGACGTCATCGTCGTCGGTGGCCGCGTCGCCGGCGCGGCCACTGGGATGCTCCTCGCCCGCCACGGGCGACGCGTCCTGATCCTCGACCGTTCGCGGGCGGGAACCGACACGATGTCCACCCACGCCTTGATGCGCGGCGGTGTGATCCAACTCGCCCGTTGGAGCCTGCTCGACGACATCATCGCCGCCGGGACGCCCCCCGTTCGGCGAACGACGTTCCACTACGGCAGCGAACGACTGGCGATCGACATCAAATCCGCCGACGGCATCGACGCGCTCTACGCGCCACGGCGCACCATCCTCGACCCGCTGCTCGCCGACGCTGCTGCCGACGCCGGAGCCGACCTCGTCCACGAAGCCGCCGTCACCGACCTCATCCGGGAACGCGGCCGCGTCGTCGGCGTCCGGTTCACGCACGCCGACCACCGGTTCGCCGCGCGGGCCGCGCTCGTCGTCGGCGCCGATGGCACCCGCTCCACCGTCGCCCGCCTCATCGACGCGCCGGTCATCCGAACCGGGACATCCATCACCATGGGGAGCTATGGCTACTGGGACGACGTCAGCACCGACGGCTACCACTGGGTGTTCACGGCCGACGGGTGCTGCGGACTGATCCCGACCAACCACGGTCAGACATGTGTGTTCGCCAGCGCCTCACCAGCGCAGATCGGTCGCGGCGGGCTCGCCGTCATCAACGACGTCGTCGAGCGCGCCGCACCCGACCTCGCCGACGACCTGCGAAGCGGATCCGCCCCCTCACACGCCAGGACGTACACGACACAGCCCCGCTACCTGCGCCAAGCCGTCGGCGACGGGTGGGCGCTCGTCGGCGACGCCGGCTACTGGAAGGACCCGCTCAGCGCTCACGGTCTCACCGACGCGATGCGCGACGCCGAGCTCCTCGCCCGCGCCGTCGTCAACAGCGGCGGATCCAGCCGGCCGCTACGCGACGAGCTCGAGCAGTACCAAGCGACGCGCGACCGGCTCAGCATCCCGCTGTTCGACATCACCGACCGCATCGCCAGCCAGGAATGGGACCAGGCCGAGATCGCCGAGCTGCTCATCCGACTCAGCGCGGCGATGAACGACGAGGTCCGCACCCTGACCGCCCTCGCGCCGATCCCACCAGCCCACCAGGCCGAAGCGCTCCCCTCAGCCTCGTGAACGCACATCGTACGCACGCCCACGACACGAGGAACAACGATGAAAGGCCCCACGCCGACCACGACACTCGACACACCGCCCACCCACCACCGGCCGGCCGGCGACGCCACCGACGCGCCCACCCGGGCAGCGACACCAACCCGGATCCCCTGGCGAGTCCTCGCCCTGACGGCAACCGGGTCGTTCATGGTGTCGTTGGACGCAAACGGCCCCGCCAGATCGGCGCTGTCATCGGCGTCGCCATGCTCGTCGCCTCGTCGGGACCCCGACCGATGTCACCGACGCACTGCACCGCTTGCGGATCGCATGACTCGCCTGCGCAGCAGCAGCCATCGCCTCGAGTGCCATCTCACTGTTCCAACCACGCAGCACCGGCCCACGCCGCCCGCCACATCCCCGGCAAGAGCCTTGACCTCATCGCCGGCGTCTCCCGCACCGAACGCCCGGCTCAGCGAGGCGCTGGGAGCGTGCCCCCAGCTGCGCGCCAGGCCAGCTCGGCGGTGCGCCGGGCCCAGTTCCGGGGTGGAGGTTCGCCTGCAAGGGCGCGGGCGTACCACGAGCCGGTGCACATCGTCACCAGCACGGCGAGGTCGGCGTCGGCGTCGATCTGGCCGAGCTGCTGGGCGCGCTCGAAGATCGCCCGCAACCGTCGGCGCCGCGGTGCGACCACCCGCTCGCGATAGCGCGCCGCGACCTCGCGGTCTGCGCTCGTCTGGAGCATGGTCCCCACCAAGGACAGCCGACCCGGTCGGCTGACACCACGGCGGAAGTCGGCGAGCTCGGCGACCAGATCGACGAACGGGTCGACCGAGTCGGCCGGCGCCTCGTGGGCGTCGTCGTCGTCCTCGCTGTCGATCGCTGCCATGGCCGCTGCGGCGAGTTCCGATTTCGTCGGCCAGCGCCGATAGATGGCCTGGCGCGTGGTTCCCGCACGATCGGCGATCGCCGCGACCGACATGGCCTCGAAGCCGAGCGCGGCCAGCTGCTCGGCGGTCACAGCCAACACACGAGCATCGATCGACGGGTCACGGGCACGACCCCGGCCAGTCGTCGTAGCGACTCCCATCATCAATACAGTACTGTAGTGTATTGATCAGTTGAGGCGAGGAGGTTCGAGATGAGCGAGCACGACACACCCGACGTGCCGACGCTGCTGGACTGGGCGGGCGGCCAACCTGCGATCCGACGCCTCATCGACGCGTTCTACGACCGCGTCCAAGCCGATGAACTACTCAGCCCACGCTTCCCGGGCGGTGTCACCGAGCAACACCGGGCCCACGTCACCCTGTGGTGGACCGAGGTCTTCGGCGGACCGCCGACGTACACCGAATCACGCGGCGGCTACACGACGATGCTCGAGCACCATCGTGGACTGCAGATCACCCCGTCGGAGCGGTTCCGGTTCGCCTCCCTGATGAGCCTCGCCGCCGACGACGCACACCTGCCCGACGACCCAGAGTTCAGGGCGGCGCTCGTCGGCTACCTCGAGTGGGGTACCCGACTCGCGCTCCACAACTCACAACCCGACGCCGACGTCGTGACGGACGCACCCGTGCCGAAGTGGGGCTGGGGCGTCGCCCCGCCATACCGACCCTGACCGTCGCTCGCCGCGCCTCCACAAGCCCAGCGCCTCGACAGTCCGGGACATGGCGATCGCTGGGCGAGCAACGTGAGCCGAGCACCTGCTCAGAGCGATCGGCCGGGTGCGTCCCGCTGGCCAAGCAACCCACGTCCAAAGGCGTTGGTCCATCTGCCGAGCACTCGGCGCTGGGTCCAGGTCACGCGCCTCACAACAGAAACGGCTCCTGAGCTGGTGCTTTGCGTGG
>CAWCFL010000013.1:0-757896 GCA_963794805.1 uncultured Acidimicrobiales bacterium | reverse complement strand
TCGACCGTGTCGAGCCGTACCTCATCCACACGGTCCGCGGCGTCGGCTACTGCCTGCGCCAGCCAGCGCTGACGGGCTCAGCCGGGTGCGGTCGCGGCGATCCGCACGACGCCGCTGGCCCAGTCGCCAACGAGGACGCTGCCGTCCGGCCCGGGCCCACGGCCATCGGATGGGCCACGCCGGTCAGCAGCACCTTCGCCGTGCTCGGCGTGGCGGGATCGTCGGCGTCGAGCGGCACGGCAAGCACCTTGCCGGTGTCCACTCGGCCACGATCGCGACCGGCCCCAGCGATGTCGCCGAGGCCGGCCGTCACGAGCGGCGACGCCGCTGACCGCAGCGTGCACGTCGAGCTCGGCCACCGGCGCCGGCCCGGCGCAGTCCTCGCCTCCCGCCCGGGCAGTCGGGAAGCCCCAGTCCTGGCCGTCGGCGACGACGGCGAGCGTCGCCGGGGTCGCGTCGCCGAGGTCGTCGCGCTGGTTCATCGTCACCAGCAACGCGTTGCCATCGGTCAGCCGGTCAGCCCGACCCGCGGCGGATCCCGTCGGCCATCACCGTGAGGTCCCAGCCGTCGGGCTCGAACGTCACGACCGCAGCGCGCGCTCGTCGGTGACGATGCAGGCGTTGCACGGCGCAGAGATGCCGAGCGCGACACGGCCGTCGGCCAGCTGCACCAGCTCGTTGAGCTCGCCGACGCCGTCGCCGAAAGTCGACGACCACGCGTCGATCGGCGAACGAGGTGCCGTCGAAGCCGCCGTAGGCGTCGACCTCCTTGCCCTCGGCGACGAACAGCTCGTCACCGATCCACAGCAGGCCGAGCGGCGTGTGCAGATCGGCGATCACCGTGTCGCCGTGCCGCCGTCGTCGACGACGTACACCGCATCGGTGCCGTCGTCGCTCATCGACGACGTCGCCGCCCACAGCCGACCGCCGGCATCGAACGTGAGCGCAGCGACGTTCGCCATGCCCGTGGCCACCGTCGTCGCGCTGAGCCCGGACGGCCCGCGAGCCGGCACCGATCTCGGTCGTGGCCAGGTTCCCGACGTCGACGTCGACGTCGCCGACCCGCACGCTGCGGCGACCAACCCGAGCACCACCAGGAGCACGAGGCCGGCGAAGGACGCGCCGCTCGGCGCCCACGTGGATCCATGCGCCCACCGTGGCGCCCGATCCTGGGAGCGACCGCAGCGCCCGCCGAGAGCCGCGCTCGAGCGGTCAGGCGTGACCGCTGATCGGCTGCGGCGTGTACGGCTCCTCCAGCGAGGCCTTCTCCTCGGCGGTCAGCACCAGCTCGACCGAGGCGATCGCGTCGTCGAGGTGCTGCTCCTTGGTCGCCCCGACGATCGGCGCCGACACCTGCCGGATGCGCGGCCACCCAGGCCAGCGCCACCTGGGCGCGCGACACGCCCCGGTCGCCGGCGATCTTGGCGACGCGCTCGATGATCTCCCGGTCGGCGCTGCGGTACAGGGTCTTGCCGAACTCGTCGGTCTCGCTGCGCTCGGTGGCGTCGTCCCAGTCGCGGGTCAGCCGTGCCGCGGGCCAGCGGGCTCCACGGGATCACGCCGACGCCCTGGTCGACGCACAGCGGGAGCATCTCCCGCTCCTCCTCGCGGTACAGCAGGTTGTAGTGGTCCTGCATCGTGACGAACTTCGTCCAGCCGTTGACCTCGGCCACGTGCTGGGCCTTGGCGAACTGCCACGCCCACATCGACGACGCGCCGATGTAGCGGGCCTTGCCGGCCTTGACCACGTCGTGCAGCGCCTCCATCGTCTCCTCGATCGGCACCCGCTTGTCGAAGCGGTGGATCTGGTAGAGGTCGACGTAGTCCATGCCGAGCCGGCGCAGGCTGTGGTCGATCTCGGTCATGATCGCCTTGCGCGACAGGCCCCAGCCGTTGGGCCCCTTGCGCATCTGGCCGTGGACCTTCGTGGCCAGCGACGATCTCGTCGCGGTCGGCGAACTCGTCCAGCGCCCGGCCGACGATCTCCTCGCTCGTGCCGTCGGAGTACACGTTGGCCGTGTCGAAGAAGTTGATCCCGGCCTCCAGCGGCACGCTTGATGTGCGGGCGCGAGGCCTCCTCGTCGAGCGACCAGGCGTGGTTGCCGCGATCGGGGATGCCGTAGCTCATGCACCCGAGGCAGATCCGCGAGACGTCGAGACCGGTGGATCCGAGCTTGGTGTACTTCATGCGCCCACTCTGCCCGAGCGGCGCCGCCGATGCGTCAGCGACCCGTGCACCGGACGCGCTCAGTCGTGCAGCTGCTGGGCGAGGTAGTTCTGCTCGCCGACCTGGCGCATCGGCCTCGAGCTGGGTCTCCAGCCAGTCGGCGTGGTCCTCCTCGCTGACGAGCATCTCCTCGAGCATGTGCCGGGTGGCGTTGTCGCCGACCTCGACGGCCAGGGCGACGCCGTCGTTGAACCGCTTGACCGCCTCGTACCTCCACCTGCAGGTCGAGCTCGAACTGCTCGCTCACCGTCTCGCCGACGCGCACCGGGTACAGGCGCTGCATGTTCGGCACGCCCTCGAGGAACAGGATCCGCTCGATGATCGAGTCGGCGTGCTTCATCTCGTCGATCGACTCGTCCTGGATGTGCTCGGCCAGGCGCTCGTAGCCCCAGTTCTCGCACATCTTGGCGTGGATGAAGTACTGGTTGATCGCCGTCAGCTCGGCGGTGAGCACGTCGTTGAGCGTCTCGATGATCCTCGGGTTGCCCTGCATGGGCGCGACGCTACTCGTCGGCGGTGGCGAGGCCGCCGGGCAGTTCAGGCGAGCGGCGACCCTGACGCCACTCGCGGCGTGAGCTTGACGGACGACGAGGTCCTCCACCGAATCCCAGCAACCACCGCAGCGGCTGGCGGCTCCGCAGATGTCGGCGACCTCGCAGACCGAGGACGCGCCGCGCCGGATGGAGTCGACGATGGTCCGTTCCTTGACGGCTTCGCAGTGGCAGATGATCGCCACTCGTCCTCCACACGTCCGTCCAGACGCCCCACGACGACCGGTTAGGGACAGTTAACACGATCGGCGGGGCAAGTTCAACTCGCGCGTGGGTGATCGCAACCGTCAGAATCCGCGGGTGCCGGCGACGCCCGAAGAGCGGCAGGCCGCCGCAGCCAAGCGGGCCAAGGCCAAGCTGTTGATCACCGCCGGGTTGATGGCCTGGGGACGGGCGGTGATCGTGATCGTCGGCATGACGATCCTGGCCAAGGCCATCGGCCTCGGCGAGGCGTCCGGGTTCGCCGTGATCCCGGGGATGTACATGGCGCTCGGACCGCCGGTCGGGCGGGCCGTGCGGCGCGTCGTCACGGTGCTGGTGGCCACTGCCCTCGTGCTGCTGATGATCGTCGCCGGCACCGCGTTGTCCGAGTCCTCGCTGGCGTTGACCGTCGGTCTCCTCGTCGTCGGCTTCGCGGTCGGACTCGTGCCCCGACTCGGCTCCACGGTGGTCGGCGATGCAGCTGCCGATCCTGATGTCCTTCGCCTACGCCGCAGCGTTCCCACCGTCGCAGATGGCGCTGTCGACGCGACTGCAGGCCGTGGTCGCCGCCCTCCCGCTGTACCTGCTCGCAGCCGCACTCCTCCTGCAGATGGCCGCCCGCCGTGCGCTGCGGCTGGGCGCCGAGACTCATCGAGTCCACGGCGATCGCCGGCACCGGTCCGGGGTTCGGCGCGGCCTGGACCTACCTCGCCGCCGCCGAGGACCTCGGCCGCACGCTCGTCGGACCCGAGGCCCACGCCGGCCCGCGCCCGGACGGCGTGCCGCTCGCTGCGGCGCTGCGCGTCGTCGAACAGCGCTGCGACCCGGCGGCAGACTCGGACGCGGTGGTGGCGGCCGGCGCGGCACTCGGCGGACCGGCGCCCGCCCGCACGGCCACGGCCCGGACGCCGCGGCCGACCACGCCGGCGACGCTCGACGGTGGCGCGCATGGCCGCAGCGGTCGACGCGCTCCAACGGCTGGAAGGGACCACCGGATCGGTCGTCGCGTCGTCAGCCTGACGCTGACGATCGCGCGCGCTGGTCCGGCGACCGCGACCCGACGGGGCTCGCCGTCAGCGACCGGCGCGCAGCACCCGACCGGGCCGGGCGACGACCGCGTCGTCCTGCAGCTCGCCGTCGACGATCACCGGGGTGCCGTTGACGAACAGGTGCGACATGCCCGACGGGTGGTCGGCGGTGAGCCGCTCGGCGTCGGCGGGGAAGTCGCGCACCCGGCGCAGCGGGCCGGGCGCGACGGTCGTCGGATCGAACACCACCAGGTCGGCGGCCTTGCCCTCGGCGATCACGCCACGGTCGGCGAAGCCGAACAGGTCGGCCTGCACCTGGGTGAGCTTGTGCACCGCGTCCTCCAGGGTGAGCACGCCGCGCTCGCGCACCCAGGTGCCGAGCAGGTCGGTGGGCAGCGGGGCGTCGCACAGCTGGCTGACGTGGGCGCCGGCGTCGCTCAGGCCGAGCGTGCAGCCCGGCTCGTTGAGCAGCATGGCCACGCCGTCGAGGTCGTCGTTGGCCAGCGATGGCCTTCACCCGCATCAGCTTGAGGTCGGCCTCGTCGGCGGAGATGTCGAGCAGCATGTCGAACGGGTCCTTGCCGGCCTCGGCGGCGATGTCGGCGAGCCTGCGGCCGATCAGCTCCGGGTGCGCGCTGGACTCCATGATCTCGTAGGTGTCCCAGCGCGGCGGCAGGCCGAGGCCGTCCTTCCACCCCTGCTGCACCCGCTCGCGCCACGCCGGGTCGGTGTAGGCGGCCCGCCGCTCGTCGAGCGTGCCGGGCATCAGCTCGGCGAAGATCGGGCTGGTGTTCAGGGTGAACGGCTCGATCAGGTTCATCGAGAACGTCAGCGGGCGGCACGACACCTGCGGCCACACCTCGGCGCCCTTGGCCAGCCCCTCGCGGTGCAGCTGCACCGCCTTGAGGTGCGCGCCCGTGTTGCGTGGTGAGCACCGCGGTGTAGGTGAACGGGATGCCGACCTCGAGCTGCAGGTCGTAGATGTCGGCGAAGCGCATGCCCTCGCTCGCGCCGTTGATCCCGATGACCGAGCGGCCGCCGTCGGCCGAGGCCTTGCACAGCGCATCGATCTCGGCGCGGTCGGCCCAGCGGCTGGGGATCGGCTGGCCGTCGGCGCCGAGGTGGGTGATGGCGAAGCTCGTGGCGAAACCGGCGGCACCGGCGGCGACCGCCTCGCGCACCAGGTCGGCCATCGCCTCGATCTCGGCCGGCTCGGCCGCACGCCGGCTGGCCTGATCGCCCATCACGTAGATGCGCAGTGGCGTGTGGCCGATGTAGGCCGCGTAGTTGAGGACGGCGCCGTGGCGCTCGACGGTGTCGAGGTACTCCGGGAACGTCTCGAACTCCCACGGGATGCCGGCGTTGAGCGACGCCGGGTCCATGTCCTCGACCTTCTCCAGCGTGTTGGCGATGAGGCCGCGGTCCTCGGGCCGGGTGGGGGCGATGGAGAACCCGCAGTTGCCGGCGACGACCGTGGTGACGCCGTGGTAGCACGACGGCGTGAGCGCCGGGTCCCAGAACACCTGGGCGTCGAAGTGGGTGTGGATGTCGATGAACCCGGGGGCGACCACCTGCCCGGCGGCCTCGACGACGGTGGCGTCCGGGTGCTCGGCGACGAGGTCCTCGCCGATGCCGATGATCACGCCATCGGCGAACGCCACGTCGGCACGACGGCCGGGCGCACCGGTGCCGTCCACGACGGTTCCCCCACGGATCACAGTGACATCACTCATGTGACCATGTTCGCGCCGCGGCAGCGCCGCGGCGGGCAGTCGGCGTCGCGTCAGGTCGCGATGTCCACCAGCGTGACGGCGAAGGTCCCGGCGGCGTCGGCGTGGGTCACGGCGCCGAGGTACGCCGTGCCGGCGTGGCAGATCGCGCCACGCCAGCGTCACCTCGGCCGTGGTGCCCGACCGTGGCCGCGTCGGCGCGTCGACCGTGAAGTTGGCCCCGTCGCCCGGCGCCGACGGCACGAGCCACTGGTCGACGCTGAACTCCCGGCCGTCCGGCTCGGCGACCTTGAAACCGTGGACGATCAACGTGTAGTTCGCCGTCGGCGGGCGAGTCGAGGTCGATCTGCTCGTGCGGGTCGGCCGTGGCGCTCTGGGCGACGATGTTGCCGTCGGCGTCCGAGCAGGTACAGGTCGACGTCGTCGTCGACGGGGGGATCGGTCGGCGGGAGCTCCAGCGACCAGCGGGCGTGCAGCACGCCGTCGAGCGCGACCGGGATGGCGGCGACACCGCCCTTGCCGTCGGCCGGGTCGTTCGGTGTCGGGTCCTGGCTCACCGTCGCCGTCGAGCCCGGTCGGGGCACGAGACCGTGCGCGGTGGCGGTGTACGGGCCCGGTGTACCCGAACGTCTGGCTGAACGTCGCGAGCCGGCTGTGCCCGTGCCGCGACGTTGGCCGGTGGATCCGCCGCGAGGCTCTGCACGGCGATCGCGCTGCGCACCGCGTACCGGCCGCTGGTCCACGTGAGCGAGCCGTCGGTCCACACGCCGGGATCGGCCCTGCCGGCGTTGACGATCGTGACGGTGAACGTGGCCGACGCACCCGGGGCGATGCTCAGCGTGCTCGGCGAGACGGTGACCTTGTAGCCGGCCGGCGCCGTCGACCGTCGCCCGCCACGTCAGCGTCGTCGACGCCACGCTGGTGACCGTGCGCGTCACGGTGGTCGTGCCCAGCAGCGCCGACACGCCGATCGACGGCAGGTTCAGATCCGTGGCGGTGGTCGGGACGCCGTCGGCGGCAGCTCGTCGCAGGTCGGGTGCGTCCTTCGCGACGACGAACCACGGGGCCGCGCCGCACAGGAAGCCGAGGTAGTCGTCGTAGCCGGCGTCGTACACGAGCCCGGGGTCGAACGCCGAGCCGGCGGCGCCGACGACGCCCGGATCGACCAGCCCGGCACCCATCGCCGAACGGCCCGGCCGGCGTGCGGCGGTCCTTGTCGACGACGCCGGTGTCGGCGGTGACCATCAGCGCCGAGCGCATCTCGGCGGGCGACCAGTCGGGGTGCGCCTGCTTCAGCAGGGCGAACATGCCGGCGACGATCGGGCTGGCCATCGACGTGCCGCTGATCGCCTGGAACAACTCGCCGGCGCCGACACGGACGGGTCGGACACCGGGCTGTCGCCGGCGAGCACCTGCATGCCGGGGGCGGTGAGATCCGGCTTGATCACATCGGGCGCCGCCGGGTTCGGACCGCGCGACGAGAAGCTGGCCAGCGACGGCGCACTCGGCCACGTCCCACGTGCCGCCGGTGCTCAACGTCACCTTCGGCTTCTCGGCCAGGCGGATGTAGGTCTTCAGCGAGCCGCCCGGCCGAGTGGTCGACCATCACCATCGGGAGGAACGCGTTGTCGGTGTACAGGTCCTGTTGGTCGGTCTCGTTGTACACGACCACCCCGACGCCGCCGGCCGCGCTTCACGGCGCGGCTCTTGTCGACCGGGCTGCTCCCGTCGACGAGGCACAGCACCACCTTGCCGGCGACCTTCGCCGGGTCGAGCTTGCCGGCCGAGGCACTGCTCGCTGCCCGCCGCCGCGCCGTCGACGATGCCGACCGCACCGTTCGTCCCCGGCGTCACCGACGCGCCGACGAACGCTCAGCGACGGGCCCTTCCTGCCCCAGCCGAAGTGGCCGAGGTCGAAGGTGACCGTGCCGCGGAAGACCCGCCGCTGCGTGCTGGCGGCGACGGAGGTGACCCAGGGGACGTCGCCCGGCCCGTCGATCGTCCCAGCCGTCGGGACCGCCGTTGCCGGCCGAGGCGGCGACGGCGATGCCGGCCTCGGTCGCGCATGAGGAGGGCCAGGGCATCGGCCTTGAGCAGGTTGGGGGTGCCGCCGATCGAGTAGTTGATGACGTCGACGTGATCGGCGATCGCCTGGTCGATCGCCTCGACCAGGTCGCTGGTCGCTGCGCCGAGCCGACCGGCCGGCCTTGTAGGCGATGATCTGGGCCCGCGGCGCGATGCCGGAGATCTTGCCGTAGTCGACCCCGAAGATCTGCGACTGCACGCCGGCGTTGCCCGCCGCGGTCGACGCGGTGTGCGTGCCGTGGCCCTGGTCGTCGCGTGCCGAGTCGAACTCGTCGGGATCGAGGCCGACCGGTGATCGCCTTGTACCCCGACAGCACCTCGCGGGCGCCGACCAGCTTGTTGTTGCACGTGAACGGCGTGTCGAGCTTCTTCGCCGGCTGGACGGTGCTCGTGCCGAACTGGCAGTTCGAGCCGTACGCATCCGACATCGGGTGGGCCGGCGGCGGGTAGGGATCCTGCCGTCGTCGGCGAAGCTCGGGTGCTCGGGCCAGATGCCCGAGTCGATCACGCCGATCGTCACGCCCTCACCGGTGAGGCCCGACTTCCACGCCTCGCCGCGCTCGGTCAGCCCGAGGAAGTTGGCGCAGGTCGTCGTTGCCCGACACGCCGGTGCTCGGCCTGCCCGACGGGCCGCCACCGCCACCGGGCCCTCCGCCGCCTCCGCCACTTCCGCCCCCACCTCCGCCGTGGTCACCGCCGCCGCTGTCGCCGTCGAGCGGGCTGCAGCTCGTCGGGGAGCACGGCGGCGACGTCCGGGTTGGCGGCCAGCTCGCTGGCCTGGGCGAAGGTCACCTTCGCGGCGAAGCCGTTGATCCCGTTGGTGTAGTCCTGCACCTTGACGCTGGCCGGCAGGCCCGCTGTCGCCAGCACCTCGTCGTGGCTCGCGTCGATCGCCGCCGCCGGTGCGTCCGCCGCCGGCGTGCCCACCTGATCCCGTCCGATCGTGGTGATCAGCGGGCGGTCCTTGAGCACGACGATGTAGCTGTCGATGCTGCTCGGCGTGACCTGCGGCGCTCCGTCCGGCGTGTCGGCCGCCTCGGCTGTGCCGGCCGCACCGTCGCGCCGGCAGCCTTCGTGGTCCCCAGCGAGCCCAGCGCGAACGTCACGCCCACGGCCACCGCCACCAGCCTCTTCACCGCCACCTCGCTCCCGTCGCCGGCGGAGCCGCGCTCGCTGAGCGCGGTCGCTCACCGCCGACGGATGCGCACGGTAGTCGACGAATCGTGTGGTTGCGCGGGCGCGATCAGGCGTTCGTGCACAGCGTCGGACCCTCGACCGCCGAGCGTGTAGCGGTAGGTGGTCGAGCCGTGCGCCGAGGATGATCTCCGCGCCGTCGACCTGGACCTGGGTGTACATCATCCCCGGCTGCGGGCACCCGATGCTCCCGTCCGGCCAGGTGACGCTGCGCGCGCTGACCGTGACGATCTGCGACGGGTCGACGGCCAGGCGAGCCGGCCAGGTCGGCGACGGCGGTGTCCACGACCGCCTGCAGCCCGTCGGGCACGCTGCCGGCCACCGGCGTCGAGGTGACGACCTCGAACGACCGCGAGGTCACCGGCTCGCTGCGGCCGGAGGGCGTGCTGGCCACAGGTGCCAGTGTCGTCGACGACGCGGCCGATGTCGACGTCGCCGGCGCGGAGACGGGCCCAGAAACGGGCGGGACGTCGGCGGAGTCGTCGTCGCTGCCGCAGGCGGCGAGCACCGCCACCGCCACGGCGCTCAGCGCCACCATCCGCCACCGTCCGACCACGGCGCGACGGTACCGTGCGACCGCCGTCGACGTCTCGTCGGTCGGCGGCCACGGGGCGACGATCTCCTACGCTGCGGGCCATGGGGGATGCCACCGCTCGCGTCGCTCGCGCCCGCCGCCAGGCGCATCGGCGACCTGCTGCACCGCAGCGCGGCGCGCTCGCCCGACGCCACGGCGATCGTCTTCGGCGACCTGCGCCAGACGTACGCCGAGCTCGACGAGACGGTCAACCGGACGGCCAACGCGCTCACCGCGCGAGGCGTTCGTCAGGGCGAGCGGGTGGCGATGCTCGGCCACAACCACCACGCCTACGCGGTCACCCTGCTGGCGCTGGCCCGCCTCGGGGTGATCTCCGTGCCGATCAACTTCATGCTCACCGCCGACGAGGTGGCGTTCGTGCTCGGTCACGCCGGGGCGACGGCGATCGTCGCCGAGGACGCGCTCGCCGGCGTGGCCGATGCGGCGATCGGCCTGCTCGACGATCCGGCGACGATCCGCCTGCGCGGCGCCATCGGCGACGCCGGTGGACGGCTGGGAGTCGGTCGACGGCTGGATGGACCACCCCGACGCCGGCGACCCCGACGTCGACGTGGCCGACGACGACCCGATCCAGATCATGTACACGAGCGGCACCGAGAGCCGGCCGAAGGGCGCCACGCTGTCGAGCCGGGCGCTGATCGCCCAGTACGTCAGCTGCATCGTCGAGGGTCGGATGACCGCCGCCGACATCGAGGTGCACGCCCTGCCGCTCTACCACTGCGCCCAGCTGCACGTGTTCCTCATGCCCGACCTGTACCTCGGGGCGACGAGCATCATCCTGCCGGCGCCGGACCCGGCCACGATCCTGGCGACCATCGAGCGCGAGCGGGTCACCAAGCTGTTCTGCCCGCCCACCGTGTGGATCTCGCTGCTGCGCCACCCCGACTTCGACACGCGCGACCTGTCGTCGTTGCGCAAGGGCTACTACGGCGCGTCGATCATGCCCGTCGAGGTGCTGCGCGAGATCCTGCGCCGGCTGCCCGACGTCGAGCTGTTCAACCTCTACGGCCAGACCGAGATGGCCCCGCTGGCCACGTTCCTCGCCCCCGAGGACCAGGAGCGCAAGGCCGGCTCGGCGGGCCGTGCCGCGCTCAACGTGGAGACCCGCATCGTCGACGACGACGACCTCGACGTGCCCGTCGGCGACGTCGGCGAGATCGTCCACCGCAGCCCGCAGGCGATGCTCGGCTACTGGAACGACCCGGAGAAGACCGCGGCGATGTTCCGCAACGGCTGGCTGCACTCCGGCGACCTCGGCGTGATCGACGACGAGGGGTTCATCACCGTCGTCGACCGCAAGAAGGACATGATCAAGTCCGGCGGCGAGAACGTCGCCAGCCGCGAGGTCGAGGAGCTGATCTACCAGCACCCGGCGGTGTCCGAGGTGGCCGTGTTCGGCGTGCCCGACGACAGGTGGATCGAGGCGGTCGCGGCCGCGGTCGTCGTGCGCGACGGCCAGCAGCTCGGGCCGGACGAGCTCGTCGCCTTCTGCCGCGAGCGCCTCGCCGGGTTCAAGGTGCCCAAGCGGATCACGTTCGTCGACGCCCTGCCGAAGAACGCCAGCGGCAAGGTGCTCAAGCGCGAGCTGCGCGAACTGCCCAGTTCCCGACCCTGACCGTCCGCGACGCAACCCGGGATCCCGGCCGGGCAGACTGACCGCCGTGGAGCCGACGACGCCCGCACCCGACGACCGTGACCGCTGGGCGGTCGCGGTGGTGCTGTCCGACGGCGACTCGGTGTACATCCGCCCGATCACCGTCGCCGACCAGCCGGCGCTGCTCGCCCTGCACCACCGCCAGCCGCGCGAGGACCTGTACTTCCGCTACTTCTCGGCCAAGTCGACGCTGTCGCCGAAGGAGCTGGCGCACTTCACCGACATCGACTTCCACGACCGGGTCGCGCTGGTGATGGAGGACCGCGGCGAGTTCATCGCCTGGGCCAGCTACGAGCGCTGGACCGGACCGCGACGACGCCGACGTCGCCTTCCTCGTCGACCACGAGCACCACGGCCGGGGCATCGCCACGCTGATGCTCGAGCACCTCGCGGCCATCGCCCGAGCCAACGGGATCAGCCGGTTCACCGCCGAGGTGCTCTACGAGAACAAGCCGATGCTGCGCGTCTTCGCCCGCGCCGGGTGGCCGGTGAAGCGCCACCTCGACAGCGGCGTCACCGAGCTGGAGTGGGCGCTCAACGACACCGAGCAGTTCATCGACTCGGTCGAGGCGCGCGAGCACCGGGCCGACAGCTCGGCGATGGCCCGCCTGCTGCTGCCCAGGTCGATCGCCGTGATCGGCGCGTCGGACACGCCGGACACCCCGGGGCGAGCGCTGTGGCACAGCGTGCTGCGACGCTTCCCCGGCCCCGCCTACCCGGTCAACCCGCACCATGCGACGGTGGGCGGCCGGCCGGCGTTCGCCTCCGTCGTCGACGTCCCCGACGACGTGTGGCTCGCCGTGGTCGCGGTGCCTGCCGAACTGCTCGTCGACACGATCGAGCAGTGCATCGCCAAGCACGTGCGCGGCGCCGTGATCATCACCTCGGTCGAGGGCACCGACATCGACGTGTCCGCCCTCGTCGAGCGCGGGCGGCGCAACGGGCTGCGGATCATCGGCCCGGCGAGCATGGGCGTCGCCTCCCCGCTCGCCGGCAGCGTGCTCCAGGCTGCCCTCGTCGACGTCGCCGCGCTCGGCGCTGGCAACGTGGCCATCTCCCTGCAGTCCGGCTCGCTCGGCGCCGCCCTGCTGCAGCTCGCCGACCAGCTGTCGCTGGGCATCGCCTGGTTCGTCTCGCTCGGCGACAAGGGCGACGTCAGCGGCAACGACCTGCTGCAGTTCTGGGAGGACGACGAGCGCATCACCGTGATCGCGATGTACAC
Source organism: uncultured Acidimicrobiales bacterium (assembly GCA_963794805.1). Taxonomy (GTDB): domain Bacteria; phylum Actinomycetota; class Acidimicrobiia; order Acidimicrobiales; family Ilumatobacteraceae; genus JAODBQ01. Next base: position 745,409 of record CAWCFL010000013.1, on the reverse strand, counting down.
CGAATCGTTCGGCAACCCGCGCAAGTTCGCCCGCATCGCCCGGCGGATCAGCCGCAGCCGCCCGATCGTCGCCGTCCGCGCCGGCGCCGCGGCGATCGGGTCGGGCACCGAGGCGCTGTACCACGAGACCGGGCTGATCGAGGTGCCCGGCGTGCGGGCGATGCTCGACACCGTCAGGGTCTTCGCCGACCAACCCCTGCCCGCCGGCCCGCGCGTCGCCGTGCTGACCAACTCGCGCAGCCCGGGCGTGCTGGCCGCCGGCGCGCTGACGACCGCCGGGCTCACGGTGGTCGACGCGCCGGCGCAGCTCGACTTCCGCTCGACCCACGCCGACTTCGGCACCGCGCTCGCCGCGGCGCTGGACGACGACGGTGTGGACGCGGTCCTCGTGATCCACGCGCCGGCCCTGGCCACCGGCGCGAGCCCGGCGATCGACATCGACGACGCGGCGCGCGGCGCGACCAAACCGGTCGTCGCCGTGCTGCTCGGCCACGACGACGGGCCGATCCGCCCGGGGTCCGTGGTCCCGGCGTTCGCCTTCCCGGAGAGCGCGGCGGCCACGCTCGGGCGCATCTACGCCTATGCCAGGTGGCGGACGTCGGAGGCGACGATCGTCGCCGACGAGCACGAGGCCGTGGTCGACGCCGCCGGCGTGCGCACCATCCTCACGGAGGCGATCGCCGCCGAGAGCGAGCACCTCGACCTGGCGCGCACGTGGGCGCTGTTGTCCGCCTACGGGATCGCGGCCGCACCCGCCACCGTGGTGCGCGGCGACGAGCACGCCGTGGTCGCCGCCGCTGCAGACCTCGGCTTCCCGGTGGCGATGAAGGCCGCCAAGCGGCGCGTCGGCGGCCGCTCGGCCGTCGCCGGCATCGCCCTCGACCTCGGCACGCCCGCCGGTGTCGTCGACGCGCTCGCCGTGATGCGTGGCTCGCTCGGCGTCGACGCCGACGAGGTGACGGTGCAGCGGATGGTGCCACCCGGCGTGGACGTGCGCATCCGCTGCGTGGCCGACGAGGTCGGCCCCGTCGTCATCGTCGACCTCGGCAGCCAGCCGTTCGCCCGTGCCGGCGACGGCCAGGCCAGCCGCCTGGCACCGCTCAGCACCACCGGCGCCGCCGCGCTGGTCGACGCCTCCCCCGTGGCCGCGGCACTGGCCGCCACCGGGCTGACCCCTGATCTGCTGATCGACGCGGTGGTGCGCGTCAGCCACCTCGTGGCCGACCATCCGCAGATCGCCGAGCTCGACCTCAACCCGCTGATCGTCAGCACCACCGGCTGCACGGTGACCGACGCCAAGGTCACCGTCCGCCAGACGACGTTCGTCGCCACCCCCTTGCGCCAGCTCTGATCTCGGGGACCTGCGCCGCGGCGGGCGACGGACGGGCGGAGTTCGGCTGGGGTCCTCCCACTCGGCACCTCTACTGTCGGGCGGATGGAACGGTTCAACGGGAGGATCGCGGTGGTCACCGGCGGCGGGACGGGGATGGGGCGCGAGCTCGTCCGCCAGCTCGCCGCGGAGGGCTGCCACGTGGCGATGTGCGACGTCGACCCCGACGCGATGGCGCGAGACGGCGGCGTTGTGCGCCGAGGCCTCGCCGGACAGCCGGATCACGCTCGTTCGTCGCCGACGTCTCCGACGAGGAGCAGGTGCTGGCGTTCCGCGACGCGACGGCGCGCGACCAGGACACCGACCACATCCATCTGCTGTTCAACAACGCCGGCGTCGGCGGCGGCGGGTCCGTCGTCGTCGACGAGCGCAGCGAGTGGGACCGCACGTTCGGCATCTGCTGGGGCGGCGTGTACTTCGGCACCCGTGCGTTCCTGCCGATGCTGCTGGCCGCGGATGCCGGCCACGTGGTCAACACCAGCAGCGTCAACGGCTTCTGGGCCTGCCTCGGTCCCGGCATCGCCCACACCGCCTACAGCGCGGCGAAGTTCGCGGTGAAGGGCTTCACCGAAGCGCTGCAGGTCGACTTCCGGCTGAACGCCCCGCACCTGCGCGCCTCGGTGGTGATGCCCGGTCACGTGGGCACCTCGATCGCGATCAACTCGGGCAAGGTGCACGGCAAGGATCCCAAGGAGCTGAGCGCCGAGCAGGTCGCCGAGGTGCGCGAGCGGCTGCGGCGTGCCGGGCTGCCCGTCGACGACGCCAGCGACGAGGACATCCGCCAGAACATGCAGGCGCGCGCCGAGGACTTCCGCGACAACGCACCGCTCACCGCCGCCGGTGCCGCGGCGATCATCCTCGCCGGCGTGCGCGCCGACGAATGGCGGATCCTCGTCGGCGACGACGCAGTGATCCTCGATCAGATGGTCCGGGCAGCGCCGCACGACGCGTACGAGGCGGACTTCATGCAGCGGCTGAACGACCAGGGCGCCCTGAACGTCTTCGGCGGCGACGCCAGCTGACGCCACCTAAGCTCGCCGGATCGGCCGGTGGCCTCGCCACCCACGACATCCGGAGGCACGCCCCGTGGGGATCTTCGACAAGGTCAAGGACGCATTGCCCGACAACCTCGACGACCTGAAGGGCAAGGCGACCGACGTCGCCACCACGGTCAAGGACAAGGCGCAGGGGGTGGCCAGGGGCCTCGACGACAAGGCGCACGAGCTGTCCCACAAGGACGGGGTCGTCGGCACCGTGGCCGGCAAGGCCCACGAACTGCTCGACAAGATCGACGGCGACGACACCCCGGTCGAGAAGATCGTGGCCACGGTGTCCGACGCAGCGAGCGACGCCGCTGATTGGGTGAGCGACACCGCCGGCGACGCCACCGACACCGTGAAGGACGCAATCCACGACGCCACCTGAGCCGGCCGACGCCGCGTCCAGCCGCGCGGTGAGCCCGGTTCCCGGCGTGTGACACACGTCGATGACGGCCGACAGCCGTCGCCATCGGGCACGATGTTGCGCCGTGAGCGCGACCTTCCACCGGCGCAACCGGATGCTGGCCCGCATCGGGCTGTGCGCTGCCGGTGGGCTGGTGGTCGGTGGATTGCTCGCCCTGCCGTTCTCCGGCGGCGACGACGGCTCGTCGGGCGGTGCCACCGCGACGACGATCACGGCCACGACGGCCACGACGGCCCAACGGTCGGACGGCTCCCGGCGCGCCGGCGACCGCGGTGTCGTTGCCGCGGGTCACGTCCGCCACGAGCGCGAGCTCGTCGGCGAGTGCTTCGGTCACCACCGTCGCGCCGACACCCTCGACCACGACGGACGCGCCGACCACCACCGCCGACCCGCCGGGCGCCACCACGGTCGCCCCGGCAGGAACCGGGCTGCCGACGATCCCGGGGGTGGAGGCAGCCGCGTACGTCGTGATCGACGCCGACACCGGCGAGGTGCTCGCCGGGAGCAACGCCGACCAGCAACTGCCCGTCGGCAGCCTGATGAAGCTGCTCACCGCCTACGTCACGATGGAGGCCGGCGATCCGACGAAGCTGGTCACCGTCCCGGCGCTGGACAAGGTGGACGACGAATCGATCATCGGCCTCTCCCCCGGCCAGAAGTTCGGCCGTGACCTGCTGTTGCGCGCCCTGCTGGTGGTCAGCGCGGGCGACGCGGCCCAGACGCTGGCCCTCGACGTCGGGGGAAGCGAGGAGAACTTCGTGGCGATGATGAACGACGCCGCAGCATCGCTGGGCATGACCGCCACCGCGGCGGCCAACGAGACCGGGCTCGACGCCGCCGGCGCCCACTCCAGCGCCGCGGACGTGGCCGCGATCAGCCGGATCCTGATGCAGGACCCCACGTTCCGCGACACCGTCGACAACCGGACCGCCAAGTTGAACGGCCAGACGCTCGCGTCGACCAACCAGACGTTCCTCACCGGGTACGACGGTGCCACCGGGGTCAAGACCGGGCACACCACTGAGGCGGGCTACTGCCTGGCCGCCTCGGCGACGCGCAACGGACGCTCGCTGATCGCCGTCGTCCTCGGCACACCGAGCAAGGCAGCGCGCAACGCGGCCGCCGAGGCCGCGCTCGACTGGGGCTTCACCAGCACCGGATGACTTCCGCAAGCAGCGACTTGCGATAATGAGCGGGTCGGCTACGGTCAGCGGACGTGCTCCCGCTGCGGTTCGAGCCGTACCACCTGCTCGCCGACACGCCCAACGTGGTGGTCGACGGGTCGCCGACCGCCTCCACCGTGCTGACGCTGTCGCACTGGCCGGGCAGCGCGACCCCGGTGGACGTGCGCGCCGATCTCTCGGCGCAGATCGCCCTGCGCGCCCTCGACCACGCGGACTGGTTCAGTGGCGTCGACGTCGTCAGCAACAACCACTTCGACCAGGACGGACTGGCCGCCGCCTACTTCCTCGTGGCGCCCGACGACGCCCGCCACCACGCACCACTCCTCGTCGACCTGGCCGCATCCGGTGACTTCGCCACCACGGCTCCATGGATCAACGGACCCCGCGCCGGCGCCCGGCTGTCGATGGCCGTCGCCGCGTTCGCCGACCCGTCGCGCTCGCCGCTCGACGCCTCGATCTTCGCCGGTTCCTACGCCGACCAGTGCGGCCGGCTGTACGTCGAGATGCTCGATCGTCTGCCGGCGATGCTCGCCGATCCGTCGGCGTGCCGTGACCTGTGGGCCGACGAGGACGCCCACCTCGAGGCGAGCCTGGCGGCGGTCGCCGATGGCACGGTGGTCATCGACGAGGTGCCGGCCGTCGACCTGGCGATCGTCACGGTGCCGGAGGGGTGGGCGCCGGACCCGCTGTCGCACCGCTTCGCCCACGTCGTCGGGCGGACGTGGACCGAGGCGGTCCACCCGATGGCGATCAACAGCTCCACGAAGATGCTGCGCGTGCTGCTGATCCATGGCCGGCGCTACCGCCTGGAACTGCGTTACGAGTCGTGGGTGATGCTCGTGTCCCGTCCGGTGATGCCGCGCCCCGACCTCCGGCCCATCGCCGCACGGCTCACCGAACTGGAGCCGTCCGGGGCGACGTGGCGGGCCGACGGCCCGGGCGCGCTGACGCCGTTCCTCGGCCTCGACGGCGACGACGAGAGCGGCCTCGACCCGGCCACCGTGAAACGCGAGCTCGTTGCACTGCTCGCCGAGGCGCCGGCCGCGTGGGATCCGTTCGCCGCCGGCTGATCGCCGCAGGTCGGGATCAGGGACGGGCCGCGACGACGCCGGCAGCCTCGGCTGCCGCCCTGTAGGCCGTGGCCAACGAGGCCAACGACTCGTGGGCGTTGAGCCCGCTCGGGTTCGGCAGCACCCACAGCTCGGCACCCGCCAGGTCGTGCGGTTGGCGGCCCACCTTGGTGGCCGGCCGGGCGAACGCCTGGCGGTAGGCGGTGAGGCCGAGGACGGCGACCACGTTCGGCCGGAGGCGCTGCACGAGGCGGGTGAGCCGCTCGCCGCCGCTGACCAGCTGGGCGCGGGTGAGCTCGTCCGCGCGTGCCGTGGCGATCGGCACGATGTTGCTGATCCCCACGCCGGCGGCGACGAGCTGGTCACGGTCGGCGTCGGGCATGCCCGCACTGGCGTCGACGACGTCGGGGGTGATCCCGGCGGCGTGCAGCGCCGGCCAGAAGCGGTTGCCCGGTCGGGCGAAGTGGGCGTTGGCCGCTGCAGTCCACAGTCCCGGGTTGATCCCGACGAACAGGAGCCGCAGGTTCGGCCCGAGCAGGTCGTCGACGACGGCACCGCGCTGGGCCTCCAGCTCGGCGCGCGTGAACCGCCCGGCGGCCATCAGCCGATCGAGCGTCGGCGGGTGCCGGCCGAGGGCGTCAGCGGGTGATCCAGGGCGTCACCAACCGGCCGACGACCCGCAGACGGATCGGACCGTGGGGCACGTGGGCACGGAAGCGGCCGAACTCGTCGACGTCGGCCGCCACCGAGGCGCCGTCGGCGCACTCGACATCGAGCGACTGGTCGCCGGCCGGCGTGAGCTGGCCGACGATGGTCAGCCCGTCGGCGTGCAGCTCGACGTCGAGCGTGAGGTGGTCGTTGACGAAGCTCAGCAGGCGGGTCTCCACGTCGACGGCGCGCATCGCCGCCAGCGCCGACTCGTCGGCCGAGTCGAAGACGAGGTCGGCGAGCTCCTCGTGCAACGAGTCGAGGTCGACGGCGGCGTACGCCGCAGCCACGGCGTCGTCGGGCACCGCCTCGTAGCGCTCCAGGCTGGCGCCCAGGAGGGCGACGAGCCGGTCGTCGTCGTGGAGGTCGTGTCGGTCGTTCATCAGAACCTGCTTCCGCCGTCGGAGAATGGAGCCAGCTCGGGGCTGTTGCGCAACCGCTCGAGGCAGCGCTGGCGCAGCGGTCCGATCGACCCGCGGGGGATGTCGAGGATGCGGCTGATCTCGTCGTAGCTGAGCGGCGGGTCGGTCGTCAGCAGCCGCATCAGGGCCTGCGACTGCGGGCCGCAGGCGGGCGAACGCGGCGTGCAGCGCCACGTGCAGCTCGCCGGCGACCACGTGGTCGGGGTCGTCCACCGTCGGCGTCTCGCGCAGGCCGACGGACTCCATCGGCACGGTGTTGCGTCGGCGGCGGAAGATCGTGTGCGCCTCGTTGCGCGCCGTGGTGGCCACCCAGCCGGGCAGCTTCTCCAGCTCGCGGATGTTGCCGAGGTGCTCGTACAGGCGGAAGAACGTGGAGGCGAACGCGTCCTTGCGGTCCTCCTCCGACAGGTCGTAGCCGTAGAGGACCTTCCAGGCGACGCCCTTCAGCCGGTCGACCAGCGCCCGCCAGGCCTGCTGGTCGTGCCCGATGGCCCGCGCCGCCAGGTCGGGCAAGCGAGATCGACGCGTCGCTGCCCGGGCCACGCAGGCGAGCCTAGGCGAGCTCATCGTCGGGGTTCCGGGGCATCGGTCGGCGCACGTCCACAGACGCACGCCGACGGCCGGATGCGCGGATCTGGCCGAACCCGCGCGCGCGGCGTCGTCAGCCGTCCGCGCGGCTGATGCACAGCATCGAGGTCGCCGCGGCGAGCAGGCCGGGATCGTCGCCGGCGACGACGGCGCGCACCGTCGGCGGCGACGGCCGTCGGCACGTCGGCGCGGTCGCGCAGCTCGCCGTGCAGCGCGACGGCCAGCGTCCTGGCCGAGTCGTCGCGTACGGGCAGCAGCGGGGCGACGACCGAGCGGACCCCGAGCGCCAGCAGCGCGACGCTCGTGCCGAGCAGCTCGTCGCCGCCGTAGACGCCGGCGCGTGCCGCGCTGCACGCGGTGAGCACGACGGTCTGCGGCGTGCGTCGCAGGCGGTCGAGGTCGTGCACGTAGAGCAGCCCGTCGGCGAGCTGGAGCGAGGAGAACATCGGGTTGTCGGCCCGGAACCGACCGTGGGCGGCGATGTGCACCAGCCCGGCGCGCTCCATGCCGTCGAGCACCGCGTCGACTGTCGCCGCCGCGCCGCTGAGCACCACGGGCGCCGTCGCGACGGAGCGCCTCGGCGATCGCGGCCACCTCCGCGGCCGCCTGAGGCAGGCGGGGGCCGTGGGCCAGGAGCGTGCCCGACCCGTGCCGGTCGGCCGCAGTCGGTGCCCATCCACCATGCCGCGCTCGGGGCGACGACCATCCGGCGGGCGGCCTGCAGGCCGGGGAGCGGCCCACCACGGCACGGCGTGGAGGAGCCGCGTGGGCACGATCACCAGGTCGTCGGCGACCAACCGCAGCGGGCCGACGAGTGCCGCGTCGAGGTCGGCCATCGTCTGGCGATGCTGGGCGAGGACGGTCGCCACGCGTGGATGGCCCGCCGGCACCGCCGACAGCCTGCGCAGCGAGAACAGGGCGTGGTCGATCAGCGCGACGACGACCTCGCGCGGCGCGAGGCGCACGAGCTGCGTGCGTCGGCGGGTGAGCGACCACGGCCGACAGCTGTCCGTCGAGGTCGATGTACTCGACGAGCGCAGCGTCGCCGAGACGGCGGCGCAGCTCGGCGAGATCGAGTCGCCGACCGACGGCACGCGGGTCGCCCGGTGCCATCCGGGTCACCGACGTGATCCGCCGCTCCAGGCGGACGACCTCGGCGAGCACCGTCTCGCGGTCGATCTCCTGCGCGACCGACGCCGCGTAGCTGGCTGGCCAGCCGGCGCAGCTCGGCGAGGTCGTGGTCGATCTCCCGCTCGCCGCTCGACACGCGTCGTGCTGGCGACCAGAGCTCCGGCACGCCACCGCTCGGCGGCGACGAGGACGTCGCGAGCCCGCCCGGTGTCCATCGCCATGCGCAGCCCGAGCTCGGCCAGCTCGACACCGTCGATCGACGCTCGGGCGCGCAGGTCGCTGGCGCCGAGCGTCGCCCGGTGGCGGTCGACCACGCGCAGGCCCGGCATCGATCGCCCGACGGGCAGCGCCGCGCTGCTCGTCGAGCAGCCGGAGCAGCGCCGTCGCGTGCCACGCCGCCGCGCGACGCGGACGGCGGCGACGCGCTGGACCGCTGGCGGCACGGATGAGCGCCTCGCGAGCCACGTCGATCTCGCCTGCGGCGAGCGCCAGCGATCCGAGCCGGACGAGCACCTCCGCCGCCTCCGCCTGCCAGCCGAGCGCGCTCAGCGTCGATCCGCCGTGCCTCGAGCGTCGGGATCGCGTGAGCCGGATCGGCCTGCGCCACGGCGTTCGCGCCGACGTACTCGGCCAGCGCCGTCCAGGGCGTTCGGTCGGTCGCCCGGAACAGCTCGGCGGCACGAGCCGCCGACTCGGCGGCCTCACGGTGCGCGGACATCATCCCCAGCGCCGTCGCCCGTAACAGCTCGCCGTCGGCCTGCTGGTGCACGTTGCCGGTCGCGCGACCGTCGGCGACGACCCGAGCAGCGATCTCCAGCGCCTCCTCCGGGAAGCCGGCGGCGATCAGGAGCGCGGCACTCGTCCACGTCGAGCTCGGCGTTGATCCGACCGGCAGCTCCGAATCCGGAGTAGCGCTCGCGGGCCTGCGCGTAGGCGCGCATCGCGTTGGGGACGCGGCCGAGCAGGAAGTCGAGGTAGCCGAGGTTGTGTGCGGCGATCGCCACCTGCACGTGCTGATCGGTGCGCCGTCGGCCAGCTCGAGCGCCCGTTCGAACTCGCGACGGGCCTGCGCGGTGCGACCGAGGGGCAACATCGTGACGCCGCGGTTGACGAGCAGGCGGATCTCGCCGAGGACGTCGTCGTCGGCGCGCAGCAGCTCGAGCGCCCGGTCGGACTCCTCGAGCGCCTCGACCGGCCGCCCGAGGCTGGCCAGGATGAGGGCGCGCTGGGTGAGCAGCCGCCCGAGCACGGCGCCGCCGACCTGCGGTTCGGCCGTCGCCAGCAGGTCCAGGGCGGCGCGGTGCTCGCCGACGAGCATCATCGTCGTCGCCCGGCTCATCTTGATCTGCGGGACGACGTCGTCGAGGCCGTGCGCGGTCGCCAGGCCGAACGCGCTGGCGAACTCGGCCATCGCCTCCAGGATCCGGCCGGCGTCGTGCTGGACCCGGCCGAGACCCCAGTGCGCGATCGTCGAGCGCGGCGGGCGATGCCGTCGGGTCGGCGAGGACGGCGAGCAGCTCGCGTTGGGCGCTGACGGGATCGGTGTGCACCGCATCGAACGCGTGCTGGGCCCGCCGTCGCTGCGTGGTCCTGGGCGCCGTGCCTGTCCTCGGTCTCTGCCATGCTGTGGAGTCCCCGCGCCGAGCGGCACCCTACTGGAAGGCCAGGAGGACGTCACGATGGATCCCGAGGACGACCCGATCTCGCCGCCCGACGGCAGTGCTCCCGCAACACCACCGACCGGCGGCCAGGAGCCGGCACGGCGCGACCCCGACGACACCGTGGGCGACACCGGTGTGGTCGTCCCGCCCGCCGATCCCCCACCCGGCGGCGATCCCCCGCCCGGCGATCCCCCGGCCGGCGATCCCCCGGCCGACGGCGGCGACGGCGGCGGCCCGCCATGGCGCGTCGATCCATGGCGATCGGCGGTGCGCTTCGCCACCGGGTCGGCGGGGCGCTCGTACGCCTTCCGGCCACGCGAGGTCATCGTCGACGGGGCGGCGCTCGATCAGCTGCAGGGCCGCTACCGCCCGCGCAACCAGGATCGCGACCTCCCGGTCGTTCCACCTGCCCGGCGGCCTGTTCGCTCGTCATCGGTGTCGACGAGACGCTCAACGAGGTCCGCACCGTGCGTGGCCAGGGCTATCCGGGCGCAGCCCAACCATGCGCTGTTCGCCACCGCCGGGCGCCCGCAGTTCACCGCCAACCCGGTCGTCCGTCGGCAACCCGGCCACGACCAGCAACCCGGCGACCACCAGCAACCCGGCGACCACGAGCAACCCCGCCACCACCAGCAACCCGGCGACCACGAGCAACCCGGCCAACAGCGGCGGCATGGCCGTGTCACGCACGTGCTCGTGCGAGCCGTGCTGCTGCAAGTTCGTCGGCGTCGCCGGACGCGGCGCACCGCGTGGCAGCTCGGTCGAAGCCGACCCCCAGGCAGGACTGGCTCGAGCGACCCGGGGGCGCCCACGGTCCTCACTGTCGCGTCGTCGTGCTCGACACCGGGCTGGCGGCGACGACCGCTCCCCGAAGGGCATGTCCACCGCCGTGACCTGCCGCGGCGACGGAGCCGTACGGGCCGACGCGCCGCAAGATGGACGGCACGTTCGTGATCACGGACAACCGTGACGCACCCGACGAGGACGACGACGACTTCCTCGACCCGGTGAGCGGTCACGGCACGTTCATCGCCACCCTCATCGCCCGCCTGGCGCACGCCGCCACGGTGGAGGTCGGTCGGGTGCTGGACACCACCGGACTGGGCAACGACGCCGACCTGTCGTGGCGCATCGGCGAGCTGTGCACGGAGCACCCGATCGACATCCTGTGCCTGTCGCTGTCCTGCTACACCGACGACGACGAGCCGCCGATGGGACTGGCGGCGGCGATCGCCATGATCCAGGCCACGGGCACCGTCGTCGTCGCCTCGGCGGGCAACGACAGCGACGTGTCGCCCGGCGTATCCGGCGGCGCTGCCCGACGTCATCTCCGTCGGTGCGCTGACGAGCAGCGGGCCGGCATCGTTCACCAACTACGGCCCGTGGGTGCGCGCCTGCGCCCCCGGGATGGACATCGTCAGCCGGCTACTACGAGGGCGTCGAGGAGCTCAACCCGGAGCCGGTGAAGTACCGCGGCTGGGCGTCGTGGTGCGGCACGTCGTTCGCCGCGCCGATCGTCGCCGCGGCGATCGCCCGGGAGATCATGCTCAACGGCATCGCGCCGGTCGACGCCGCCGAGCGGGTGGTCGACGATCCACGGCTGTTCCGCCTGCCGAACCTGGGCACCGTCGTCAACCTGCACTGACGCGCCGCGCCGGGTGCCGCCCGCGCCGCGGAGCCGGCCGTTACCGTTCCTGACCCATGCCCGGCGTCCCCGCGAACCTCGAGGTCGCGCCGCGCCCTTGCCGTGGTGCTCGCCGTCGGGGCGACGCTGTCGTCGTGCGCGACCAACGACGGCGGCGCGTCGTCCCGCGCCGCCGTGGCGGCCAGCCTGCCCACCCCGGTGCTGTCCCTGCCGCCGTCGACGTCGACGACGTCGACGACCTCGACGACCTCGACGACGTCGACCACGTCGACCACGTCGACGACGGTCGCGCCGACCACCTCGAGCTCCAGCAGCTCGAGCCCGTCGTCTTCGACGTCGAGCACCACCACCTCCTCGCCGACCACGTCTCCGACGTCGTCCACCTCCGCACCGGACGCCGCGCCGCCGGCCACCGCCGACCCGCCCGACACGGAGGCCGTCGTCGCCCCGCTGCCGCCGCCGCCGATCGTCGCCCCACCCGCCGCTGGCGCGCCGCTGCCGAGCGCTCGACGCGGCCTTCGATTCGCTGGCCCACGGCAACCTGGCCGTCTCGATCACCGTGCTGCGCGACGGCTCGCCGATCTACCGCCGCGCCGGGGGCACGACGCTCGGCGGCGAGCAGGTGACCACGGCGACGCCGATGGTGCTCGCCAGCGTCAGCAAGCTGGTCACCTCGCTGACCATCGCCCGCCTGGCCGAGGAGCACCTGATCGACGTCGATGCGCCCGTGCCGTGGACGGCGATGGGCCTGGCGCACGATCCGGCGTGGGACACGGTGACGGTGCGCGAGCTGCTCTCGCACACCAGCGGGATGCCGATCGCCCGCGACAGTCGTGGCTGAACGATCCCGGTTCGTGCGCCATCCCGTTGCAGGCCGCGCTGGCGGCGCCGCCGCGGGCGACGCGCGGCAAGTGGGTGTACTCCAACGGCAACTACTGCGCGCTCGGGCTGCTCGCCGAGCACGTCGGTGGCCTGCCGACGCGACGTGCTCGCCCGGCGGCTGGCGCTCGACGCGCTGGCCGACCACGGCGCCCACCTGACCACCGACGCGCCGCTGCCGACCGACGGCCCGTACGCCAAGGGCGTCGCCCGGCTCGAGCGCCTCGGCGGGGCCGGCACGTGGATGGCGTCGACGGACACCGTCGCCGAGATGGTCGACTCGGTCACCAGCGCCGACCAGGTGACGATGGCCTACCCGGCGGTGATGACCGACCAGTACGGCTGGGGGCACACCGGCACCGTCGACGGCGCCGAAGCCTGCGCGTGGCGGCTGGAGGGCGGCCGGACGACCGTGGTCGCCATCGTCGCCGGCAACCGGCCCGGGCAGCGGCGGGCGCCTGTGCGACCGGATCCTCCCCGCCCTCGCCGCCGACCTCGGCCTCGGCGACCTCGGCACCCCTCACCGCCTCCCCGACTGACCAGCGACGTCCATCGTGTGGGCGGGCTACGAGGGACGCGGGGTGGTGCCGGTACGTTTGCGGCGATGCCTGGCTCGATCCTCGGAACCAGGGTGGTGCGCACGGAAGACCCCGAACTGCTCGTCGGCGGGGCCCAGTACGTGAGCGACCTCCCCCTCGAACACCCACTGCTACCTCGTCTTCGTCCGCTCGGAGATGGCCCACGCGCTGATCACCGGGATCGACACGGCCGACGCCGCGCAGATGCCCGGCGTCGTCGCCGTGTGGACCGCCGCCGACCTCGACGTGCCCGCCGCACCACGGGATGGTCAAGGTGCACGACGACTTCGCCCGGCCGCCGCTGGCCGTCGACCGGGTGCGCTTCGTCGGCGACGCCGTCGCCGCGGTGTTCGCCGAGTCGCCCACCGAGGCGCGCGACGCGGCCGATGCGGTGATCGTCGACTACGACGCCGCTCGACGCCGTCGTCGATCCCGAGGACGCCCTCGGCCGACGGCGCCGGCGCTCGATCTTCGAGCAGCACGGCAACAACGTGGCCATCTCCTCCACCGACCCGACCAACGCCGGCGATCTTCGCCGACGCCGACGTCGTCGTGCGTGGCCGCTACGTCAACCAGCGCATCGCCGTGGCCCCGATGGAGCCGCACGCCGCGGCAGCCGAGCTGGCCGACGACGGCCGGCTGACGTTCTACCCGAGCACGCAGATGCCGCACCTCGTGCAGAGCGCAGCTGTCGGCCGCGCTCGGCCTGTCGCAAGGACCAGGTGCACGTGATCACCCCGCACGTCGGCGGCGGCTTCGGCGGCAAGGCCGGCCTGTACCCCGAGCAGACCGTGGTCGGCAAGGCCGCGCTCGAGCTCGGCCGCCCGGTCATGTGGACGGCGACGCGCAGCGAGGACATGGCCACGCTGTCGCACAGCCGGGCGCAGATCCAGTACGTCGAGCTCGGCTGCAAGCGCGACGGCACGTTCACCGGGCTGCGCGTGCGCCTCGTCGGCGACGCCGGCGCGTACCCCGGCATCGGCGCGTTCCTCCCGGCCGGCACCCGGCGGATGTCCAACGGCACGTACCGCTTCCCGGCCATCCAGTTCGACGTCGCCGTCGCCGTGACCAACACCACGCCCACGGGCGCGTACCGCGGCGCCGGCCGCCCGGAGGCCACCGCGCTGCTCGAGCGCGCCGTCGACCACGCCGCGCTCGAGCTGGGCATCGACCCGATCGAGCTGCGCCGCAAGAACCTGCTCGGCCGACGACGTGTTCCCGTTCACCACGCTCACCGGCGTCACCTACGACAGCGGGCGCTACTCGCTCCCGCTCGACGAGGCCGCCCGCTTCGTCGGCTACGACGAGCTGCGCGCCGAGCAGGCGCCCGGCGCGAGCCGCGGCGACCGCACGCTGCTGGGCATCGGCGTGTCCGCCTACGTGGAGATCACCGCCGGCGGCGGGGCCAGCGAGTACGGCGCGGTCGAGGTCCACGCCGACGGCTCGGCCACCGTCATGGCCGGCACGTCGGCGCACGGCCAGGGCCACCAGACGGCGTTCGCCATGATCGTCTCGTCGCGCACCGGCATCCCGATGGAGCGCATCCGCCTCGTGCAGAGCGACACCGACCTCGTCCGCACCGGCGGCGGCACCGGTGGCTCGCGTTCGCTGCAGCTCGGCGGCTCGGCCGTGCTCAAGGCCACCGAGGCGATGGTCGACAAGGCCAAGCAGCTCGCCGCCCACCTGCTCGAGGCCGACGTCGACGACATCGTCGTCGACACCGTCGCCGGCACGGTCGGCGTCGCCGGCGTGCCCGCCTCGGCGCTCGACTGGGCGGCGCTCGCCGCGGCGGCCGCCGAGGCGCCGGACGGCGTCATCGACGACGGCCGACGGCACGCTCGGGCTGGCCGCCCAGCTCGACTTCGACCAGGGCGAGGCGACGTTCCCGTTCGGCGCGCACATCGCCGTGGTCGAGGTCGACAGCGACACCGGCAAGGTCACGCTGCTGCGCCACATCGCCGTCGACGACTGCGGCACGGTGCTCAACCCGCTGCTCGTCGAGGGCCAGCAGCACGGCGGCGTCGCCGCCGGCATCAGCCAGGCGCTGTACGAGCAGGTCGGCTACGACGACGATCGGCAACCCGATCACCGGCAACTTCGCCGACTACGCCATCCCGTCGGCCGCCGAGTTCCCGCTCTTCGAGGTGCACAGCACCGAGACGCCGACGCCGCTCAACCCGCTCGGCGCCAAGGGCATCGGCGAGGCCAGCACGATCGGCAGCACGCCGGCCGTGCAGAACGCGGTGATCGACGCGCTCAGCCACCTCGGCGTGCGCCACCTCGACCTGCCGTGCACCAGCGAGTCGGTGTGGCGGGCGATCGACGCCGCCGAGCCGCGGCGAGCTGCCCGACCCGTGGCGCGAGCCGCCGGGCGATCTTCGCCAAGCTGGCCGGCGGCGAGGAGATCGACGAAGCCGGCCTGGACGCCGCCGAAGGCATCTGACGTCGCAACGAGGCCGCATCCGCTGGCATCCTCCTGGGCGTGCTGCGCTTCCGCCGCCGGCCCGCCAGGGCGCTGCCCGCCGACGTCGAGGAGCTGTTCGCCCGCCACGTCGCCGATTGGGCGTTCCTCGACGGCGACGAGCGCGCCGCGCTGGTCGCCGGGACGGCGACCCTGCTCGGCGCCTGGCGCTGGGAGGCGGCCAACCGCTTCGAGCTGACCGACGAGATGTGCGCGGTGATCGCCGGGCAGGCGGCGTGGATGGGGCTCGGCCTGGGCCTCGACGACCTCGCCGGCATCGGCACGATCGTCGTCCACCCGACGACGATGACCAGCGTCGGCAGCCGCCCCGGTCCGGTGAGCGGCCTGCTCACCGACGAGCCGGTGTACCTCCACGGCGAGGCCCACCACCAGGGTCCGCTGCTGCTCGCGTGGGACGCCGTGCGCCGCGACACGCCGTCGCTTCGGCAACGGGCTGAACGTGGTCGATCCACGAGATGACCCACAAGCTCGACATGCTCGACGGCGATCGTCGACGGCACCCCGCCGCTCCCACCCGACCAGCGCAGCCGCTGGATCGAGGTGTGCACCGCCGAGTACCGGGTCGCTGCGCGACGGTGCCGACGACCGCCTGCTGCGCGACTACGCGGCCACCGACACCGGCGAGTTCTTCGCCACCGCCGCCGAGGTGTTCTTCGACCGGCCCACGGAGCTCGCCGAGGCCAAGCCGGCGCTGTACGCGGTGCTCGGCGACTACTTCGCCGCCGATCCTGCCGCCCGTCGCCGGCGAGGCGCATGGCAGGATCGAGCTCGTGCACATCCAACGCCATGCGACGACGTCCCCCAGACGCTCGTCGGGATCTCCTTCCCCGACGTGTTCCGCGCCCAGGAGTTCCTGACCGCCTCCGCCCGCCTGGCCACGCAGGGCTCGCTGAAGGTCGCCGACGCGATCATCCTCGTCAAGGACGCTCGACGGTCGCACGACGGTGCACGAGACGATCGACCCGCAGCCGGCGCAGACCGCCGTCTCCGGCGCGCTGTGGACCGGCCTGCTCGGGCCTGATCCTCGCCGGCCCGATCGGCCTGATCGCCGGCGGGGCCCTCGGCGCCGGCACCGGCGCGGTGGCGGCGAAGGTGATCGACCTGGGGATCCCCGACGAGTGGGTCGACTGGTTCAAGCAGGCCGTCGCCGCCGGGCACCGCCACCGTCGCCCTGCTGGTCACCGAGCTGAACGAGTCCGCGCTGGTCGAGGAGGTGACCCGCTTCACCGGCCACCTCGTCTACGCCAACCTGCCCGAGAGCACGCAGCAGCGCCTGCGCACCGCGCTCGGTGACGCCTCGACCGCCATCGCCGCGGCCACCGACGACGTGCCCCACGACGGGCTCGCCGGCACCGACTGCGCAGGACGCGCGCCGGTAGCGGGCCCGCCGTGGAGCCGCCGGAGGACGGCAATACGCTGCAGCCGTGACGCGGAACTGGTCGCCCTCCTCCGGGGCCGCGGCCGATCCGCAGCGTGCGCTGCTCGACGCGGCCGCCGAGGGTGACGGCGTGGCCCTGGCCGAGCTGGTCCGCCAGACCCAACCGATCGTGTGGAGCGTGTGCCGCGCCCTCGGCACGCCCGGCGAAGAGGCCGACCTCGTGCAGGAGACGTACCTGCGCGCGCTGCGCTCGCTCGGCTCGTACCGCGGCGAGGCGCCGGCGCGCGCCTGGCTGCTGTCGATCGCCCGTCACGTGTGCGCCGACCACGTCCGCCGCCGACAGCGCCAGCGCCGGCTGCTCGACAAGCTGGAGCGCCACGCCGACCGTCGGCGACGTCGCCGCAGCCGACTCCGTCGACGACCTGCTCGCACGCGCTGCACCCCGATCGGCGCGAGGCGTTCCTCCTCACGCAGTACGTCGGGCTCGGCTACGAGGAGGCCGCCGAAGTGATCGGCTGCCCGGTCGGCACCATCCGCTCCCGCGTGTCGCGGGCTCGGGCCGACCTGCTCGCGGCGATCCGCGCCGACGAAGCCCGCTAGGCCCGGCCGCCTGCCGTGCCCCTGATGCCCGCCGCGATGAACCCGGCGCGCGCCGCCGAGGTGGCTCGCGCCGACGGCCGGCAGCGACACGCCGGCGTCGTCGCGCTCGTCGTCCTCCTCACCACGCTGGGCGCGCTGCTCGGGCACGTGGGGCGCGGCCAGCGCCCACGCCGAACTGGTCTCCACCAGCCCGACGTCGGGCGCGGTGCTGCCGACGTCGCCGAGCCAGGTCGTGCTGACGTTCAGCGAGAGCGTCGACCCGGTCCCCGACTCGATCCGCGTCGTCGCCGGCGACGGCACGGCGGTCGACGTCGGCGCGATGCGCCAGGACGGCGGCAAGGACACGATCAGCACCGACGTCCCGACGCTCGCCAACGGCACGTACGTCGTCGCCTGGCGGGCGGTCTCCGCCGACTCGCACCCGGTCGCCGGCGCGTTCACGTTCTCCGTCGGCGCGCCGAGCACCACCGACCCGAACCTGGTCGGCGACCTCCTCGACGCCAGCCAACCGGCCGGTGCCGGCGCAGGCGTGGCTGGCCGTCGGCCGGTGGGCGAGCTACCTCGGCATCGGCGTGCTGATCGGTGCGGTGTGGGTGCTCGGGGCGATCTGGTCGGCCGGCCTGCGCACCCGCCGGGCCACGGTGCTGCTGGCCGTCGCCGGTGCGGTCGGCCTCGCCGGCACGATGATCATGATCGCCGCCCAGGCCGACGAGAACGTCGGCTCGGCCACCGCATGGGGAGAGGTGATCGACACCCAGTCCGGCCGATGGTGGCTGGTCCGCCTGATCCTCCTCGCCGTCGCGTTCGTCGTCGTCATGCTCCGCCGGCTGCTGCGGCGGACCCCGTTGTGGCTCTACGTGGCGTGGCTCGGCGGGCTGGGCCTCCTCGCCGTCGTCGCCGCCGGCGGTCACGCGATCACCGGTCGGTGGGCAGTGCTCGGGCTGGTGGCCACGGTCACCCACCTCGCGGCGATGGCCTTGTGGGCCGGCGGCCTGGCGGCCCTCGCCTTCGCCGTGCCGCGCGGCCG
This sequence comes from uncultured Acidimicrobiales bacterium, assembly GCA_963794805.1. Lineage (GTDB taxonomy): Bacteria > Actinomycetota > Acidimicrobiia > Acidimicrobiales > Ilumatobacteraceae > JAODBQ01. The sequence goes on along the minus strand of CAWCFL010000013.1, from coordinate 727,202 downwards.
CATCATGCGCAGCGCCACGGCGTTCTCGCCCGATCGCGCTCGTCTCGGTCGTCGCCCTGGCCTTCACCGGCACGCTCAACGCCTGGCGCCAGTCGGGCTCGTGGGACGACCTGATCCACAGCCGCTACGGCACCTGGCTGATCGTCAAGCTGGTGCTCATCGCCGGCGTCCTCGGGCTGGCGATGGCCAGCCGCTGGCTGGTCCAGCGGCCGGGCGCGAGCCGGCGCGCCGACGGGCCGTGCGCCGGACGGTGATCGCCGAGGTGCTCGGCATCCTCGTGGTCATGGTGGCGACCACCGGACTGGTCAGCTCGCCACCACCGCACAACCTCACGGTCTCGAGCGCGAGCGTCAACATCGTCCAGGGCACGCGCATCGCCCAGATCATCCTCTCGCCGCCCGTCTCCGGCGGCACGACGATGCACGTCACGATCACCAGCACCGACGGCTCGCTCGCCGCGCCGACGTCGATCGCCGTCTCGGCCACCCTCCCGTCCCAGCAGCTCGGACCCCTCGACATCCCCGCCGAGCCCGCCGGACCCGGCCACGTGATCGCCACGAACGCCGTGCTGCCCCTGGCCGGCACGTGGACGTTCACCGTGACGGCGCGCTTCAGCGAGTTCGATCAGACCGTGTTCACGGCCCCGCTGGTGGTCCGCTGACGTCGCCGGCGATCGCCGCCCGTCGGCGTTGCCTGGCGCGCTCGCCGATGTCGACCAGCGCGCCGAGCACCCGTCGGGTCGTCGCCAGATCGTCGGCGCTCACGTGGTGGGCCAGCCCCGCGTCCACCCGTTCGAGGCCGGCGGCCGAGGCCTCGGCGGCTTGCGCGCCGCGCGACGTCAGGGTGACGACCATCCGCCGGCGGTCCTGTGCATCGAACCCCCGACGCACGTAGCCACGCGTCACCAGGGTGTCGAGCAGCTGGCTGGCCGCCTGCTTGGAGATGTCGAGGAAGCCGGCGAGATCCTGCTGGGCGCACGTGCCGTTGCGGGCGATGCCGCCGATGACGGCCATGCCGCGGGGTGGGACGTCGTCGAACCCGGCGTCGGCCAGGCTGCGGCGCATGGCCATCCCGTACGTCGTGCGCGCCGAGCCGAGCAGCGCCGGCATCACCACCTCCGCGTACCAGAGGCTGTTCGGGTGCGGTATGGGGCTCGTCGTGTTCGTCCACGACGCACCATGATGAACGTCAAGTCGGTTGACCGTCAAGGGTCTTGACGGTCAACCGATCGTTCACCTCAGCCGAGGTCGACGACCTCGAAGGCCAGCAGATCGGCGTGCTGGGCGACCGGCCGCGGCCCGTCGGCCTGGGCGTGGCCCTGGCCGAACGCCTGGCTGCTGCACCCAGCCCTGGAACGACTCCTCGTCGGCCCAGCGGGTGTAGACGAAGTAGCGGGTCTCGCCGCCCACCGGCCGGAGCAGCTCGAAGCCTTCGAAACCCGGCATCGTCTCGACCAGCTTGGCCCGGGCGGCGAAGCGCTTCTCCAGCTCGGCGCCCATGCCCTCGGGCACGGAGATGGCGTTGATCTTGACGACGGACATCGATCCTCCTGCAGGCCGGCGTGACGGGCCTGAACACCGGTGTTGGTCAGCGACTGAGCTCGCGCCGGCTGGCGCCGAGCAGCTCTTCGACCATACAGACGCCGAGCGCCCAGGAGGCGACGGCATCGAGGTGCGCAGACACCGAGGGATGGTTGGCGGTGACGCACACCGATCGTCGCCCCGAGCTCCTCGTCGGGCTTGACCGACGCGGTCATCGATTCGTCGGGGACGTCGACGGGGCAGCGGTCGAGGAGATCGCCCAGCGCGGCAGGCCCGAGCAGCGTGGCGAACCACCGCTCCTCGCCGTCGGGCCCGCCGCGCCGGTACAGGCCGCCGCCGAGGTCCTGGAGACCGAGGTGGACCTCGACGGCGGAGATGGTGTCCACCAGCCGGCACGACGCCGGGCCGTGCTGGGACGAGGACGGCGGCACGCAGCTGGCACGGGTCGAGGTGCGCATCGAGCCGGTTGGCGGCGACCACCAGCTCCTCACCGTGGAGGCAGCTGACGCCGCAGCGTCACCCCGGGCACGCCGTGCCCCAGTGCCGTGACCATCCGCAGCGCCCCCTCATCGACCATGCGACCTGATGATAGGTATCCCTAACACTCAGCGCAAGGTGTGCTCGCAACTTTGCTCAGTGCGAGCGAGCCCGCCCAGCGGCCGATCCCGCCGCGCTCGAGGAGCATGTCGCTGAGCGTGCGCTCGGCGTGCCGCGACCGCCAGGTGAGCATCGCCTGGGCCATCGGCAGCACCCGCGCCGGATCGTCGACCTCCGTGCGCCACGTGGGGTCGGCGGCGAGGTCGAAGCACCGCCACGAGCCGTCGCCGAACTGCACGTAGGCCAGCTCGTCGTTGCGCCGCACCGTGAGGTGCTGGCGCTCCAGGCGGCGGTCCCACGGCCACGGCGCGACGCCCTCGTCGATGAACACGAACCGCCAGTCGTACTCCCACGTCGCCGCGTCGCGCCACCACGGCGGCTCCTCGCCGCGCAGCAGCGGCGTCAGCGGCATGCCGTCGCACTGCAACGGCACCTCGACGCCGATGGCCTCGCAGATCGTCGGCAGCACGTCGACGTTCTCGGTGAACCGCTCGACCACCGTGCCGTGACCGGCCGGGCCGCCGGGTCGCGGACGATGCCGACGACGTGGTAGCTCTGCTCGAAGAACCCGGCCTTCTGGATGTAGCCGTGGTCGCCGAGCTGCTCGCCGTGATCGGCGGTGACGACGATCAACGTGTCCTCCCACGCGCCGGCGGCGACCAGCGCGTCCCACAGCCGGCCGAGCTGGTGGTCGACCTCGCCGATCATCCCGAAGTACTGGGCGCGCAGTCGGCGCATCGCCGGCCGGATCGGCCGGCGCGCCGGTCTCCGGGTGGCGCAGCAGTGCCTCGTGGTGCGCGGTGGCGCCGTGCCGCCGCGCACCGGCTCGATCGGCTCGCCGACCTCGTCGGGGTCGTAGGCCGTCGCCCACTCCCCTGCCGCCGCGTACGGCGGATGCGGCCGCAGGTAGCTGGCGTGGGCGAACCACGGCTCGTCCTGGCGGTCGATCCACTCGATCAGCCGGCTCGGTGAGGAACGCCGAGGTGCTGTGCTCGGCGGGCCGGTCCGGCTCGGCGCGCAGCACGGCCTGGTCGTCGTCGGGCACGTCGTGGCCGAGGTCGCGCAGCCAGCTCGATCCACGGGCGTGTACGGCCCGGACAGGTCGAGCTCCGCGTCGAAGCCGGGCAGGATGCCCCACGGATTGCTCCGGCGCGGATCGGCGCGGATCGGGCACCAGGCGCGGGTCGACGCCCTGGTCGGTGTAGCCGAACAGCGCCGGCGCGTAGCCGGCACGGCGCGGCCACGCGGGCGACGTTGTCGAAGCGGTCGTCGAGCGGCGTGCCGTTGGCCACCACCCGGTTGTTCATCTGGTACGTGCCGGTGTACAGCGCCGCCCGACCGGGAGCGCACGGCGTCGCCTGGCTGTAGTGGCGCCGCAGCGAGACGCCGGCGGCCGCGAGGCGGTCGAGGTTCGGCGTGCGCACCACCGGGTGGCCGGCGCTCGACAGGCAGTCGCCGCGGAACTGGTCGAGCGTGATCGAGCAGGACGTTCGGGCGGCGCACGTCAGCGCGTGGCGACGTCACGCGGCCAGGTGAACCGCGGCGGGCGGCGCTCGCCGAACGCGGCGACGCCCTCGCGCAGGTCGCCGGCGGCGGCGGCGACGCTCGCCCAGTGCTGATCGAGGTCGGCGGGCACGCTGCCGGTCGCGGCGACCGCGGCGAGCATCTCCTTGCTCGCCGCCTGCGACAGCAGCGACCGCTCGGCCAGCTCGGCGCACAGCGCGGCGAGCGCCCCGGCGCCTCCGCCGGGTCGTGGACCTCGCCGACCAGGCCGATGCGCAGCGCCGTCGCCGCGTCGATCAGCCGGCCGGTGAACAGCAGCAGCTTGGCGGCGGCCGGCCCGAGCAGGCGGCCGACGCGCTCGAGCGACGCCGCCGGGTAGACGACGCCGAGCTTGGCCGGGGTGATCCCGAACCGCGCTCCGTCGACGCGCCAGTGCGCAGGTCGCAGTCGATGGCCAGCGCGCAGCCGCCACCGATGCAGTCGCCCTCGACGTAGGCGATCGTCGGCTTGGGCAGCGTGGCCAGCGCGTGCTCGGCAGCCATGTTCACCTCGCCGAACGTCGGCGCGCCGGCGGGCGCTGCGGCGAGCAGCTCGCCGATGTCGGCGCCGGCGCAGAAGTGGCCGCCGGCGCCGCGCAGCACGACGACGCGCACGGTGGGATCACCGCCGAGCTCGGCGCACGCATCGCCGAGCGCCGCCCACATGGCGTACGACATCGCGTTGCGCTTGGCCGGACGGTCGAGCCAGATCGTGGCCACCGGGCCGGCGCGCTCGACGCGGATCCCTCCGGCGGCGGTGGTCACGACCGCACGTCCGGGGCGCGCTCGTCGCCGACGAGCTCGTCGGCCAGCAACATGGCGGCAGGCTACGCCGCCCGCGCCGGTGGCCGGGATGCGATGATGACGCCGATGCCCGGCGGACCGCCCGCGCTCACCGTCCTGCCGGACGTGGCCGACGCGCTCGCCGGCGGTGCGCCCGTCGTCGCCCTGGAGTCGACGATCATCAGCCACGGCATGCCCTTCCCGCAGAACGTAGACCATGGCCACCGAGGTCGAGCAGCTGGTGCGCGCCGAGGGCGCCGTGCCGGCGACGATCGCCGTGCTCGACGGTCGCCCGCACGTCGGCCTCGACGCCGCCCAGCTCCGCCGGCTGGCCACCACCGAGGGCGTGTTCAAGGCGACCACCCGCGACCTGCCATGGCTGATGGCCACCGGTGCGACCGGGGCCACGACCGTCGCGGCCACCATGCGCATCGCCGCGCTGGCCGGGATCCGCGTGTTCGCCACCGGCGGGATCGGCGGCGTGCACCGCGGCGCGAGCACGTCGTTCGACGTCTCCGCCGACCTCACCGAGCTGGCCACGACGCCCGTCGCCGTGGTCTCGGCAGGCATCAAGTCGATCCTCGACATCGGCTCGACGCTGGAGCGCCTGGAGACCGCCGGCGTGCCCGTGGTGGTCAACGGCAGCGACGACTTCCCGTCGTTCTACAGCCGCACCAGCGGGCTGCCGGCGCCCCGGCGCCTCGACGGTCCGGTCGCGATCGCCCGGCTGCTGCACGCCACATGGGACGTGCTCGGGCTGTCCGTCGGGCGTGAGCATCGCCAACCCGATCCCAGCCGACGCGGAGATCCCGTCGGCGGAGATCGCCGCCGTGATCGACGAGGCCCTTGCCGAGCTCGGCCGTCGGCGGATCACCGGACAGGCGGTCACCCCGTTCCTGCTCGCCCGCGTCGTCGAACGCACCGGCGGCCGCAGCCTCGACGGCCAACATCGCCCTCGTGCGGCACAACGCCACCACAGCGGCGCAGATCGCCGTGGCCTACGCGCGGGCTGCGCACATGAGCCGCTCGTCGGCCGGCGCTGCTCGCCGCCGTCGCCCTCGTGCTCGCCGCTTCGGCTTGCTCGTCCTCGGAATCGACGAAGGAGACCAGCGTGCCGCAGAGCAGCTCAGCATCCGCCGGTTCGCAGCCGCCGACGCCACCGCGGCGGCGCCCCCGCCGTCGAGCCAGCCGTCGACGACGACCTCCGGCACTCCCACCACCTCCTCGACGCCGTCGACCACGACGCCTCCCCCGGCGACAGCCAGCCCGTCGTCCGCCGGGCCCTCGCCCGTCGCGGTCCCGACCGCGGCTCCCCCGCCCGGAGCCACCATCGCCGACCTGCTCGCGCTCGGCCGGCCGGTCGTGCTGGCCCACACCGGCGGCGAGGACGAGTTCCCCGGTTCGACGCTCTTCGGCTATGGCGAGAGCGTCAAGGCCGGCGTCGACATGCTCGACCTCAACGTGATGCTCACCGGTGACGGCGTGCTCGTGATCCAGCACGACGACTCGGTCGACCGCCTGACCAACAGCACCGGCAATGTCGCCGACATGACCTACGCCGAGCTGAGCAAGCTGGACAACGCGTACTGGTTCACCGCCGACGGCGTCGAGCGCGACCACCCCGACGGGGACTACGTCTACCGCGGCATCCGGACCGGCGAACGTCCGCCCCCGCCCGGTTACACCGCCGACGACTTCGCCGTGCCGCGCTTCCGCGATCTCGTCGAGCGCTACCCGACGATGCCGTTGAACATCGAGATCGAGGGCAGCGGCGAGGCCGCCGCCGGCGCCGCCCGGGTGCTCGCCACGGAGCTGCGCGAGCTCGGCCGGCTCGACTCGTCGGTCGTCGCCGGGTTCGACGACGCCACGGTGGCCTACTTCCACCAGCTCGAGCCGACCGTGGAGATGTCGCCGGGCTTCGGTGCCAGTGCGGCGTTCATCCTCAGCGGCACGCCGCTGCCCGACGGGATGCGCATCCTCCAGCTGCCGCCGCGGTCGTCGGGCGTCGAGGTCCTCACGCCCGAACACGTCGCGGCCGCGCACGCCGCCGGATACCTGATCTGGGTGTGGCCCAACGACCGCAGCCTGGAGAACCGGGCGGCCTACGACCAGTTCCTCCGCGACGGCATGGACGGCCTGAACATCAACTTCCCCGCCCAAGGCGTCGCCGCGGCCCACGAGTTCGTGCCGACGACCACCTGACGTTCACGCACGCCGGCGCGCGATCCGGCGTCAGGTTCGCGACCTGACGCTCACAGCGGCCCGCTCGGCGCGATCGTGCGTCGAGTTCGGAACTTGACGCACGACCCGGCCGTTGGCAGGGAACGACCGCGATGATGGCCGCATGGCCGACAACCACCAGGTGATCATCGCTTCGCTGCCCACGGGAGCGCTGGCCGCGACGGACTTCGAGGTGCGTGCCGCGCCGGCGCCCGAACCGACGGACGGTCAGGTGCTGTGCCGGACCATCGCGCTGACGATCGGTGCCGGCCAGCGTGCCGGGCTCCAGGGCAGCGCGAGCTATGCCGGCGCGCCCGAGGCGGGACGGGTGATGGGTGGCAACGGCGTCGCCGAGGTCGTCGAGTCGCATGCCGCGGCGATCCCCGCAGGGTCGATCGTCGCCGCGCCGACCGGCTGGCAGGAGCTCTCCGTGCACAAGGCGGCGAATGTGCAACTGCTCGAGCCGGACGTCGATCCGCCGACGGCCCTCGGCGCGCTGGGCACGAACGGGCTCACCGCCTACTTCGGATTGCTCGCGGTCGGCGCGCCGCAGCCCGGCGAGACGGTGCTCGTCTCCGCGGCAGCGGGCTCCGTCGGCCACCTCGTCGGCCAGATCGCCAAGCGCGCCGGTTGTCGGGTGGTCGGCGTCGCCGGCGCCGACGACAAGTGCCGGATGCTCGTCGACGAGCTCGGCTTCGACGAGGCCGTCAGCCACCGCGACCCCGAGTTCCGCAACGCGTTCAAGGCCGCCACGCCCGACCGGGTCAACGTGTACTTCGACAACACCGGAGGTCCGGTGCTGGAGAGCGCGCTGTTCCGCATGGCCCCACGGGGCCGGATCGTCTGCTGCGGTGTCGTCAGCCAGTACGACACGTCGACGCCCGGTCCCGGCCCACGGGGCGTCCCCGGGCTCCTGGTCAACAACCGCGTGCGCATGGAAGGCTTCCTCGTGTTCGACTTCGCCGAGCGCTACGCCGAGGCCCGCGCCGACATGGCTGCGTGGATCGCCGACGGCTCGCTACGTCCCAAGGTCACCGAGTTCCACGGCCTGGCCGACGCCCCGCAGGCGTTCGTCGAGCTCCTCGCCGGCCGGACCGTCGGCACCACCGTCGTCACGCTCTGACGGTCGGGGACTGGCGTCCGCTCGCTGCGCCACGTGAGGCCTGATCGGTCGGCGGGTCGCCGACGCTTGAGTCCTCAGGAGGCACGGCCTCGACACGCGTGGCTGCGCGACCGCTCGGGATCCAGCCGCACCGCGGCGCGAGGAGGAAGCGAAGCGGACGACGAGCCCGCCATCATCAGCGGAACATGTCGCGCGACTGGTCGCGCAGCACGGGGGCGATCGTCGCGGTGTCGTCGCGCTCCCAGGCGTGGCCGCGGATGACCGCCGACCGGGACGCGCGAGACGTTGCCCTTCACCAGCTCGGCGGCGCCGGCCAGCTCGTCGGCGGTGCACACCGCCTGGACCCGGAACTCGTGGCCGTGCGGATCGACCTGGCCGATGTAGCTGTAGATCGGCTGGAACCCGGCGACGCCGATGGCGATGTCGGTCTGGCCTTCGCGCCACGCCCGGCCGAACGTGTCGGAGACGATGACCGCGACGTCGACGCCGAGCGCCGCGAACCCGGCGCGCAGCGTCGCGCGCCGACTGGTCGGGATCGACGGGCAGCAGCACGAGCCGCCCGTGCGCCCCGCTCGACGACTGGTCGACACCGCTGTTGGCGCAGACGAAGCCGTGGTGCGTCTCGGTGATCAGCACCGGCCCGAGCTGGCGCACCACCCGCTTGGCCTCGCGCAGCACGACCTCGGTGACTGCCGGATCCTTGTCCCACGTCGCCGACCACGCGACGGCGAACGGCGACGGCTCGACGTCGGCCAGCTCGACGGTCCGGCCCTCGGCCTTGGAGACGATCTTCGAGGTGACGACGACGACGTCGCCGTCGGCCAGCGGCTCACCGGCGGCGGCGGCCGCGGCGACGATCGCCGCGGGCAGGTCGGTGCCCGGCGCGATCTCCGGCAGGCCGGGCACGCCGAAGATGCGCGAGCCCGGCCACGGGTTGGAACGTAGCAGCGGCGCTCTCGGCCAAGATGGGCCGGTGACCACCACAATCCGGGGGCTGCGCCCCCGAACCCCATCGTCGTCCGGCTCCCTGGCGGTCGCCCGGCCGACCGGTCACGAGGCGATCTCGTGACCAGCGGCCATCGTCTCCGAGCTGTTCGACCCGGCGGCGTGGCGCGAGGTGCCCGGCTTCGACTTCGACGACATCACCTACCACCGCGCCGTCGACCACGGCACCGTGCGCGTCGCCTTCGACCGGCCCGAGGTGCGCAACGCGTTCCGCCCGAAGACGGTCGACCAGCTGTACGCCGCGCTCGACCACGCGCGGATGACCACCGACGTCGGCTGCGTGCTGCTCACCGGCAACGGGCCGTCGCCGAGCGACGGCGGCTGGGCGTTCTGCAGCGGCGGCGACCAGCGCATCCGCGGCAAGGACGGCTACAAGTACGCCGAGGGCGACGAGCGCGAGAGCATCGAGCCGGGGCGTGCCGGGCGGCTGCACATCCTCGAGGTGCAGCGGCTGATCCGGTTCATGCCCAAGGTCGTGATCTGCGTCGTGCCCGGCTGGGCGGCCGGCGGCGGCCACAGCCTGCACGTCACCGCCGACCTCACCCTGGCCAGCGCCGAGCACGCCCGCTTCAAGCAGACCGACGCCGACGTGGCCAGCTTCGACGGCGGCTTCGGCAGCGCCTACCTCGCCCGCCAGGTCGGCCAGAAGTTCGCCCGCGAGATCTTCTTCCTCGGCCGGGAGTACACCGCCGCCGACGCCCACCGGATGGGCATGGTCAACGCCGTCGTCCCCCACGCCGAGCTGGAGGCCACCGCGCTGCAGTGGGCGAAGGAGATCAACGGCAAGAGCCCGACCGCGCAGCGGATGCTCAAGTTCTCGTTCAACCTCATCGACGACGGCCTCGTCGGCCAGCAGGTGTTCGCCGGCGAGGCCACCCGCCTGGCCTACGCCACCGACGAGGCCGAGGAGGGCCGCCGCTCGTTCCTCGACAAGCGCGACCCCGACTGGTCGCCGTACCCCTGGATGTACTGAATCGTTGGTCGGGGACCGACGTCCGCCCGCTGCGAGCGTGTGGCCTCCGCGTGGGTACGGTCCGCCGGATGGGTGCTCAACTGACCAAGGACTCGATCGATCTGGGGATCGTCGTGCGCGACGCCGAGACGGCGCTGGGCTTCTATCGCGACACGCTCGGCTTCGAGCCGGCCGGCGAGAGCCCGATGCCCGGCGGTGGCGGGACGATGTACCGGCTGATGTGCGGCACGTCGATGATCAAGCTCGTGCACCACGAGACCGAGCCGAAGGGCACGGCACCCCGGGGTGGCATCGCCGGAGCGTTCGGCTATCGCTACTGGACGATCTCGGTGAGCAACCTGCAGGAGATCACCGACGCCTGCGCTGCCGCCGGCCGCAAGGTCGTCGTGCCACCGCGCGAGATCCGCCCCGGCACGAGCATCTCGATCGTCGAGGATCCCGACGGCAACTGGGTGGAGTTCCTGCAGGCGACCTGAGCGCGCGCCGTCAGCGCGGCCGCGACGACGAGATCGGCAGTCCGGTGTCGTTGCGCAGGTGCTCGGCCGCGGGGCGGAAGTAGCCCATCAGCGTCTCGGCGATCGCCGGCGTCGGCGCCGTGGCGTGCGACGGCCGCGCCCATGTGGGCCAACCAGCGGTCGCGCTGCGTTGGCCCAACGGTGAACGGCATGTGCCGCATCCGCAGCTTCGGATGGCCACGCTCGTCATCTGTACGTGGTCGGCCCGCCCCAGTACTGGGCGAGGAACAGCGTCAGCCGATGCCGGGCGCCGGTGAGGTCCGGCGCCTCGGGATACAGCGGCAGGAGCACGTCATCGGTGGCGACCCCCTCGTAGAACGCGTCGACGAGCTCGGTGAAGAAGGGCATCCCGCCCGACCGCGTCGTACAGCGTCGTCGGATCGGCGCTCGGGTCGCTCACCCGACGCACGCTACCGACGGCCGACCGGAGCACCGCTCCCACTCGGGCACCGGGGACTCCGACCCGAGGGCCCACTGGACCCCCGAGTCGCACCGGCCGCCGTCAGGCGCCGGCGTAGACCGGCGCGCCGATGAGGTCCATCGGGCGCACGACGAACGGGGTGCGCCCGTCGCATGCGTCGAGGATCACCGTGTCGCCGCTCGACAGCAGGACCAGTGCGGACACGGCCTCACCGTCGATCTCCACTTCCACCACGTCGCCGGTGTGCACGTTGCTCGCTGTTGCGGTCGTCATTGGACCCGTCCTTTCGATCTGCACAGTTCAACGCACAGAGTCACCAAACGGTTCCGAGATTCATGGTTACGTTCGTCACACGCCACGCAGGGTGAGCGACGAGCTCACCCGCGCCTGGCCAGCCCTGGGATCAGGAGAACTGGCGCTCGACGTAGTCCGGGAAGATGTCCGGCAGGTCGACGCTGACGCTGAGCGGGAACTCGGCCGGACGCTTCTCCAGGAAGCTCATGACGCCCTCCCGGCTGTCGGCGCTGCGGCCGCGCTCGAGGATGCCACGCGAATCGACTCGGTGGGCCTCCATCGGGTGGTCGGCACCGAGCATCCGCCACAGCATCTGCCGGGTGAGGGCCACGCTCACCGGCGAGGCGTTCTCGGCGATCTCCGTGGCCAGCGCACGCGCCGCAGGGATCAGCTCGTCCGGCGCGTGCAGGCTGCGCACCAGGCCGCCGTCGAGGGCCTCCTGGGCGGGGAAGACCCGTCCCGTGTAGCACCACTCGGCCGCCTGGCTGATGCCCACGACCCGCGGCAGGAAGTACGACGAGCACGCCTCGGGCACGATGCCCCGACGAGCGAACACCAGCCCGAAGCGGGCGCTCTCGCTGGCCATGCGGATGTCCATCGGCAACGTCATCGTCACTCCGACGCCGACGGCCGGACCGTTGATCGCCCCGATCACCGGCTTCTTGCAGGCGAAGATCCGCAGCGACACCAGGCCGCCGCCGTCGCGCGGCACACCCGAGTCGGCGACCACGTCGCTGCCACCGCGGCTGAACGTCTCACCACCGCTCGACAGGTCGGCTCCCGCACAGAACCCGCGGCCGGCCCCGGTGACGATGACGGCGCGCACGTCGTCGTCGGCGTCGATGCGATCGAACGCATCGATCATCTCGTTCATCATCGTGCCGGTGAACGCGTTGAGCTGCTCGGGCCGGTTCAGCGTGATCGTGGCGATGTGGTCGGCGACGTCGTAGACGATCTGCGTGTAGTCCATGGACGCCGACCGTACGGCCCACGCCGTTTCGGCGACTGATCGGGCCTGCGCGGCGGTTCGTCAGCCGGCCGCGCTGGGAACGTCGGCCGGCCGGGTCTCGTCGGCTGGCGCGAGGAGCGCCGGGGGAGCAGCGGTGATCGCCAGGCGATCGCGCAGCCACGTCGTCGCCTCGTCCGCCGACATCGGCGCGGCGATGTGGAAGCCCTGGCCCTGGTCACAGCCGGAGGCGCGCAGCCAGTGCTGCGCATCGGCGTTCTCGATGCCCTCCGCAGTGGACTGCAGACCGAGGTGACGGGTGAGATCGATCGTCGAGCGGATGATCACCCGGTCGCGCGATGCTGTCGAGGACCCGCAGGACGAACGACTTGTCGATCTTGACCTCGCGCACCGGCAAGCCCTGGAGGTAGGCGAGCGACGAGTAGCCCGTCCCGAAGTCGTCGATGGCCAGCTGCACGCCCATCGCGTCGAGCTGCTCGAGCACCCGCTTGGCCCGTGCCGGGTCGGCCATGATCGAGCTCTCGGTGATCTCCAGACGGAGCCGGCTCGCCGGGAGCCCGAGCTCGTCGAGCACGTGGGCGACCTCCTCGCTGATCGCCCCGTCGTGCAGGCTGCGCGCCGACAGGTTCACGGCGATGTCGATGTCGGCACCGCTGGCCAACCACTCGTTGGCCTGGGACACTGCGGTCCGCAGCACGAAGCTGGTCAACGGGTTGATCAGCCCGGTGTGCTCGGCGAACGGCACGAACTCCTCGGGCGTGATCAGGCCGTACGTCGGATGGTGCCAGCGGACGAGCGCTTCCAGGCCGGTCACCGCCTCCGTCGCCAGGTTGATCTTCGGCTGGTAGTACAGCACCACCTCACCCGAGCCGATGGCCGTACGCAGCTCGCTCAGCAGGCTGAGCCGGCGCCGGCTGTTCTGGTCCTGCTCGGCGTCGTACACCTCCACGCCCGACTGGCGTCCCTTGGCCACGTACATGGCGATGTCGGCTTGCTTGATCAGCTGATCCGCGGAGGTCCCGTGTTCGGGGAACATGGCGATGCCGATGCTCGCCTCGACCTCGAGGTTGAAGCCGTCGACGCGGAACGGGACGAGCAGGTTCTCCACGATCGTCGCGCCGACGGCCCGCGCCTCGTCGACGTCGATGTCGGGCACCAGGACGGCGAACTCGTCGCCACCGAGGCGGGCGATCGTGCACGACGACGGCAGCACCTCCTGGATCCGTGGACCGATCCGGCACAGCAACGTGTCGCCGGCCTGGTGGCCGAGCGTGTCGTTGATCTCCTTGAACCGATCGAGGTCGATCAGCAGCACCGCACCCGACACGAAGCGGTTCCGGCCGTGCTCGACGCGCCGCTCCATCGTCGCGGCGAACTGCAGTCGGTTCGGCAGGTCGGTGAGCACGTCGTGCAAGGCCTGATGCTCCTTCTCCGCCGACAGCCGCGCGCTGCGGTACACGGCGATCACCGGCAGGATCATCACCGGCAGCAGCACCACAGTGCGCTCCACGGCGACGATCACGATCGGCGCCAGCGCCAACAGCACCACGTCGGAGACCATCTCGCCGACCACCATCTCGCGGACGTTGGTGAACAACGGCAGCGTCCCGTCGATGGTGACGATCGCGGCAACGATCGTGTTGTTCACCAGGAACGACACGGCGCCGGCGACCACCATGGCCAGCGTCCAACGCCAGGTGAACTCACTTCCCGGCGCGAGCGCGGCGTCGCCCATCACCAGGCAGTAGGCCACGCCGGCCAGCGCCCACGACAACGTGTGCTGGGAGACGTTGAACAGCGCCTTGAGCAGACCCTTGCGATAGATGACGTCACAGATGATCGACCCGATCGCCTGGGCGATGATCGCCGGACCGGGGCCGAACATGGCGAAGATGGCGAACACGAACGTGGTCGAGGCGACCACCGACTGGACGCCGGCGGAGCGCGCGACCGTGACCGGGGTGGCCTCGAAGATGCAGACCATGACGGTCAGCACGACCAGCTGCCACCAGCGTCCGTCGATGCGGGCCACCGGGCCGCAGAGGGCAAGGATTCCCACCGCCCCGACCGCGGCGAGGGCGACGAGGGCAACGAACGCGTCGACCGCGTGGTTGCGATGGGGCGTCGGCTCAGTCATCATCGCGTTCCCCGTACGCGGGTCAGACCGTTCGTTCGACGACCGGGACCGCGGCTAGCGGGCGGTCACATCCACCTGCGACCGCTGAACTGATCGAGTTCCTCGGCGACGACGACGACCGCGGCGAGGATGGGGAGGACACGAACGATGAGGTGCGTCCACTTGCTCTTCATTGGGGTTGGCTCCTTGGAACGGTCAGATGTCAGGGTAGTTGCACGAGACAACGACCAATGCACGAATGGGCGGGTGAGGCACCGATACAACTGTCGTCGTATCCGCCACGACGCGAGTTGCATCCTCCACACTACCGGGTGAGTCAACCCCGGCGCACCGACTGACCCCCGTCGACGGGTAAGAGCACTCCAGTAATGAAGCAAGCCTCGTCCGAGGCGAGGAACAGCGAGGCGTTGGCCACGTCCCACGCGGTGCCCATCGTGCGCCCGAGGGGCACCTGCGCGTCGCGCTGAGCGATCAGCTCCCGACGGTCGATGCCCCGCGCGGCAGAGATGCCCTCGATGGCCATCGGCGTGTTCATCAAGCCCGGGAGCACGGCGTTCACCCGGATGCCGTGGCGGGCGAGGCCCATCGCCAGGTGCTGGGTGAGCGCGTTCACGCCGGCCTTGGAGACCTGGTAGGCGGCGGTCGTGGTCGAGCAGATCGAGGCGATGGACGAGATGTTGACGATCGCCCCGCGCCCGGCGGTGCGCATCACCGGAGCCACCACCTTGCACGTCCGCCACATCGCCGAGAGGTTGACGTCGAAGATCTGCTGCCATGCATCCTCGTCGACCCGCGTCGCCGGCTGATCGCCGGTGCCGATGCCGACGTTGTTGTGCAGGACGTCGATCGCCCCGTAGGCCGACATCGCCGCATCGACGATCGTGGCGCACGACGCCGGATCGGTGATGTCCGCGCCGTGCGCGGTGGCCTGACCGCCATCGGCGGCGATCATCGCCGCCGTCTCCTGCGCCGAGGCGAGATCGCGATCGACGACGAGGACGCGCGCGCGCCCTCGCGCGCATAGGTGATCGCCGTTGCCCGTCCGTTGCCGATCGTCTCACCCGGCGTCTGACCACCGCCGACGACCACCGCAACACGATCGGCCAGCCGATCCCCCATCGGGTGGACGTTACACGTCGAGGAAGCGGGTGGCCGCAGTACCCGAGCACACCGCGCCGACGGTGGCCCCGAGCAGCAGCATGTACAACGCGATCGACCACGGGTACGAGCCGAGCACGACGAACGCCTGCAGCCCGGAGTCACCGGGCAGGTCACGGACGCCGCGCGTCCAGTCCGCGTTGAGGTACATCAGCACGACGCTGGCGAACACACCGCCGATCAGGCCCTGCAGCAGCCCCTCCAGCATGAACGGCAGGCGGATGAACCAGTTCGTCGCGCCGACGAGCTTCATCACCTCGATCTCCCGTCTTCGGGCGTACATCGCCGTGCGGATCGTGTTCCAGATGAGCAGGACCGTCGCTGCGAGGAGGGCGAGTGCGATGGCGAACGTGCGTGGTCCGAAGAAGCTCCGCAGGGCGCGCAGCGTGTCGATCTGCTGACCGGGGAAGGCCACGCTCTGCACCTTGGGCAGGCCTTTGACCGTGGTGGCGAACTGGTTGAGGACCGCGGTGTTCTGGGTGTCCTTGGGCACCACCTTGAAGAACGACGGGATCTTGTCCGCGCCGAGCTGCGACAGGGTGGCCGTGTCGCCGCCGAACAGGCGCTTGGCGTTGTCCACCGAGCAGGGGATGTCGCAGTAGTCGACCTTGTCCACCAGCGTCGACTGCTCGAGGCTGTCGTGCACCAGCTGGATCTGGTCGGCCGTCGCGTCGTTGGTGACGTAGACGATCATCTCGACCCCACCCGACCACTGGTCGAGCTGGTTGTCGAAGCCGCGTTGCAACAGCAGCGTGAGACCGAAGAGCAGGAGGGTGACGCCCGAGGTGAGGATCGCGGCGATCGACAGCGTGGTGTTCCGGCTGACGCTGGCCCACATCTCCCGGAACGTGTACCGGAGGCGGGAGAGCACTAGTCGTGCACCTCGTCGGTCGACCGCAGGCTCACGGGAGTGCGGCCGGTGACGGTGACGGTGACGGTGATCAGGGTGGTCATGCTGGGGGCAGGGTCGCCGTGCGCTTCGGCGGTGTGCCGAAATGTGACGAAACCGTGACGGGCCACGAGGGTAGCGGCGTGATCCGTCGTCCCGGCGTCACCCGGCCGACTACTCGTACACGCCGCGGGCCTGGTCGAACGATCAGGCCGCGGTCGAGTTGGATCACGCGCTTGCGCATCATGTTGACGATGCGCTGATCGTGGGTGGCCATCACGACGGTGGTCCCGGTCTTGTTGATCCGGTCGAGCAGGCGCATGATGCCCTCCCCCGTGGCCGGGTCGAGGTTCCCCGTGGGCTCGTCGGCCAGCAGGATGAGGGGACGGTTGACGAAGGCCCGGGCGATCGACACGCGCTGCTGCTCGCCACCGGAGAGCTGATGGGGGAAGCGCTCCTCCTTGCCCTCGAGCCCGACGAGGTCGAGCACCGCCGGCACCTGCTGGCGAATGACGTGCCGTGGCCGTCCGATCACCTCGAGCGCGAATGCGACGTTCTCGAACACCGTCTTCGCGCCGAGCAGCTTGTAGTCCTGGAAGATGTTGCCGATGTTGCGCCGCAGGTGCGGCACCTTGTTGTCGGGCATCTCGTTGATGTTCCGCCCGGCCACCCAGACCTCGCCCCGCTCGGGGCGCTCCTCGCGGTTCATCAGCCGCAGGAGCGTGCTCTTGCCCGAGCCGGACGGCCCGACGAGGAAGACGAACTCGGCCTTGGCGATCTCGAACGACGCGTCGCGCAGGGCGACGACGTCGGTCGTGTAGCTCTTGGTGACGTTGCTGAGGGTGATCATGGTTCGAAGGTCGCGGTGTCAGGAGCTGGCCGCTCGGCCGGGCAACGGTAGTCGGGTCATTCCGCTTCGCGCCGGCGCCACCGGAGGTAGCCGATCATGAACTCGTCGACGTCGCCGTCGAGCACGCCGGCGATGTTGTTCGACTCGACCTCGGTGCGCAGGTCCTTGACCATCTGGTAGGGCTGCACGACGTAGGAGCGGATCTGACTCCCCCAGCCGACCTGAGCCTGGCGTCCGGCGATGCGATCGAGCTCGGCCTGGTGCTCCTCCTCGACCTTCGCCGCGATCATCGCCTTCAGCCGGGTCAACGCCTTCTCCCGGTTCTGCAGCTGGCTGCGCTCCTCCTGTGACGACGACACCAACCCGGTGGGCTCGTGGATCAGGCGGACGGCCGACGACGTCTTGTTCACGTGCTGGCCCCCGGCGCCGCTGGCGCGGAACACCTCCATGCGGATGTCGGCCTCGTTGACCTCCACGTCGGGATCGTCGAGCGCCGGCCACACCTGGACGGCGGCGAAGCTCGTCTGGCGCCGTCCCTGGTTGTCGAACGGGCTGATGCGCACGAGGCGATGGGTGCCGCGCTCGCCGGTCATCAGCCCGTAGGCGTAGCGCCCGGTGATGGTGAACTCGGCCGACAGGATGCCGGCTTCGGTGCCCTCGCTGATCCCGTCGACCTCGAAGCCGAACTTGCGCCGTTCGGCCCAGCGGCCGTACATCCGCAGGAGGATCTCGCTCCAGTCCTGGGCGTCGACGCCACCGTCCTTGGCGTTGATCTGCACGATGCAGTCCGCCTCGTCGTGCTCGCCGGTGAACAGGCTGCGCAGGTCGAGCTCGTCGAGCGCCGCGCCGATGGCCGCGACGGCCTCGTCGATGTCGGCCTCCTGGGTCTCGTCGTCGACCTCGCGGGCCATCTCGTGCAGCAGCTCGACGTCGTCGAGCTGCTGGGCCAGCGCGTCGTAGGTCGCGACGTCGTCGCGCACGCCGGCGTACTCGGTGTTGATCTTCTTGGCCAGCTCCGGGTCGTCCCACAGGTCAGGACGTCCGACCTCCAACTCGAGCTCGCTCAGGCGGGCGCGGTTGGCATCGATCTTCAGGTAGCCGTGCGCCTCGCCGAGACGACGGCGCAGCTCCGCAAGGTGATCCGAGGAGTCACGCATGACACGGGAGCCCTACAGGCCCTTCCCGTGACACATCTTGAACTTCTTGCCACTGCCGCACGGGCACGGCGCGTTGCGCGGGGTCTTCGACCACTCGTCCTTGACCACCGTCTGCTGCTTCACCGGCTGGTCGGCCGTGGCCGTCGCGGTGCGTCTCGCCGTGGCGGCGATCTCGGGCTCGAGCTCGCCGGCCGCCGCGGCGGCCTGCGCCGCGCTGGCGAAGCCGTCCGTGCTGGCGTCGTCGCTGGAGGTCTGCTGCACGTTCTGCACGATCGGCGCAGGCGCCTCCTGGCGGACGACTTGGACGTGCATGACGTAGCGGACGAAGTCCTGGGCGATGCCCTTCATCATCTGGCCGAACATCTCGAAGCCTTCGCGCTGCCACTCGGTGAGCGGGTCGACCTGCCCCATGGCCCGCAGGTTGATGCCCTCCTGCAGGTAGTCCATCTCCTCGAGGTGCTCGCGCCAGCGCTGGTCGATGATCCGCAGCATCACCTGGCGCTCGACGTCGCGCATGACGTCGGAGCCCAACTCGGCCTCGCGCTTGTCGTAGAAGGCCGACGCGTCGGCCATCACCACGTCGTAGATCTCGTCGGCGTTGCGCTCGGCCTCGAGCTGCTCGATGGTGATCTCGTTCGGCCAGAACGTCTTCAGCTCCAGGGCGAGGCCGTCGAGGTCCCACTCGTCGTCGGACACGCTCTGGCAATAGGTCTCCAGCAGCGTGCTGACCGCCGCCGCGAGGTACTCCATGGCCGCGGTCTTGAGGTCCATGCCCTCGAGGATCTGGTCGCGGCGCAGGTAGATCACCTTGCGCTGCTCGTTCATCACCTCGTCGTACTTGAGGACGTTCTTGCGGATCTCGCCGTTGCGCTGCTCGACCGTGGTCTGCGCCCGCTCGATCGCCTTGGTGACCATCTTGGCCTCGATGGCCTCGTCGTCAGGCAGGGCACGGCCCATCACCCAGCTCAACGCGCCGGTGGCGAACAGGCGCATCAGCTCGTCGTCGAGGCTGAGGTAGAAGCGGCTCTCGCCGGGGTCGCCCTGGCGGCCCGAGCGGCCGCGCAGCTGGTTGTCGATCCGCCGGCTGTCGTGACGCTCGGTCCCGAGCACGTACAGGCCACCGAGGCCGCGGACCTCGTCGCCGTCCTTGCGGCAGCGGGCGGTGTGCTCGGCGAGCAGCTGGTCGTAGCGCGCCGACGCCGCCGCGCGGTTGGTGCGGTACTCCTCGTCCATCTGCTCCAACGGCAGGGGCAGCTCGAACTCGTCGACCAGCAGGTCGGGCGTGAAGCCCTCGTTGATCACGTCCTGGCGGGCGAGGCCCTCGGGGTCGCCACCGAGCTTGATGTCCACGCCACGGCCGGCCATGTTGGTGGCCACCGTGATCGCGTGCTTGCGCCCGGCCTGGGCGACGATGTGCGCCTCGCGGGTGTGGGCCTTGGCGTTGAGCACCTCGTGGGTGATGCCCCGCTGGTGGAGCAGGCGCGACAGGTGCTCGCTCTTCTCCACGCTGATCGTGCCGACCAGCACCGGCTGGCCGCGCTCGAACTTCTCGGCGATGTCGTCGGCGACGGCCTCGAACTTGGCCGACTCGGCCTTGTAGATCAGGTCGGCCTGGTCCACGCGGGCGACCGGCACGTTCGTCGTGATCGGCACCACCGCCAGGTTGTACGTGTTCATCAGCTCGGCCGCCTCGGTCTGGGCGGTGCCGGTCATCCCGGCGAGCTTGTCGTACATCCGGAAGTAGTTCTGCAGGGTGATCGTCGCCAGGGTCTGGTTCTCTTCCTTGATCCGCAGGCGCTCCTTGGCTTCGACCGCCTGGTGGATGCCCTCGCTCCACCGCCGCCCCTCGAGGATGCGGCCGGTGAACTCATCGACGATCTTCACCTCGCCGTTCTGGACGATGTAGTCCTTGTCGCGCTTGTACAGCTCCTTGGCCTTGAGCGCCGCCGACAGCTGGTGCACGAGGTTCTGCTGGACCTCGTCGTACAGGTTGTTGATGCCCAGGCGGGCCTCGACCTTGTCGATGCCGGTCTCCAGGGGGACGACGACCCGCTTGTCCTCTTCGACCTCGTAGTCCACGTCGCGCTGCAGGCTCTGCACGATCTGGGCGAAGTCGTAGTACAGCTTGGCAGCGTCGGCGATGCGGCCGCTGATGATCAGCGGGGTGCGGGCCTCGTCGATGAGGATCGAGTCGACCTCGTCGACGATCGCGTAGCTGTGGCCGCGCTGCACCTTGTCGGCGAGCGTGCCGGCCATGTTGTCGCGCAGGTAGTCGAAGCCGAACTCGTTGTTCGTGCCATAGGTGACGTCGGCGGAATACGAGGCGCGCTTCTCGGGCGCGCTCTCGCGGTAGCCGGGGATGATCAGGCCGACGGACAGCCCGAGGAAGTTGTGGATGCGGCCCATCCACTCGGCGTGGAACCGGGCCAGGTAGTCGTTCACCGTGATCAGGTGCACGCCCTTGCCGCCGAGCGCGTTGAGGTACACCGGGAGTGTGCTGACGAGGGTCTTGCCCTCGCCGGTCTTCATCTCCGCCACCCAACCGAAGTGCAGGGCTGCGCCGCCCATCAGCTGCACGTCGAAGTGCCGCTGGCCGATCACCCGGCTGGCCGCCTCGCGGGTGACGGCGAACGCCTCGATCAACAGATCGTCGAGCGTCGCGCCCCGGTCGAGGCGCTCGCGGAACTCGATCGTCTTGTGTTGCAGCTGCTCGTCGGACAACGCTTTGGTCGCGGACTCCTGGGCATTGATGTCCGGGACCAGGCCTTCGAGCGCCCGGAGCTTCTTGCCCTCACCGGCGCGGAGGATGCGATCGAGAATGCCCATGCGGCATTCGAGCCTACCGGCGACCCTCGGGGCAGGACCCGTCGCCCGCGTCGGTGCTCGCCGCCGCGCGCCCAGTTGGCAGACTCGGCGCCATGGGTGTCCGGCGCATCGACGCGGTGATCTTCGACCTCGGCGGCGTGCTCGCGCGCAACGGTCGACCGAGCGACCTGGCCAGGCGCTACCCCGACCACGACCCGGCGACCGTGACGACCCTGCTGATGGGCGACTACGGCGCGGACACCGATCATCCCTGGCATCGCCTCGAGCGTGGCGAGATCACCCTGGCGGAGAATCGCGAGCACAATCGCGTGGCGCTCGCCGAGCTGGGCATCGAGATGCCCTCGACCCCATCGCCCGGGGCGTCCTCGGGCGCCGCGTTCAGCTTCGAGGTCAACGCCCCGATGATCGAGCTCGTCGCCGACCTGCGCGAGGTGACCCGCGGGTGAAGCTCGGCGTGCTGACGAACAACGTGCGCGAGTTCCGGCCGCTGTGGTGGGAGATGCTGCCGTTCGGCGAGTGGTTCGACGACGTGGTCGACAGCCACGAGGTCGGTTTGCGCAAGCCCAACCCGGCGATCTACGAGATGGCCCTCGGGCGACTGCACGTGCCGGCCGATCGTGCCGCGTTCCTCGACGACGTGGCGACGAACCTGACGCCGGCGAACAACCTCGGCATGCACGGCGTGCTGGTGGACGACGACCCGTCGGCGGCGATCGCCGCCGTGCGCGCCCTCGTCGGGCTCGACTGAGCGCCGCCGGGCGCGCCGCTCACGGCGGCGACAGGTCGGCCATGTGGTGGCGGAACATGATCGACAGGCGCGGACCCTCGGCATGCGCGACCTTGGGCACGCAGTGCTGCCAGTCGTGCTGGCAGGCACCTCCCATGACCAGCAGATCGCCGTGGCCGACCGACCAGCTGCGTGAGCGGCCGCCACCACGGGGGCGGACCTGGAAGGGCCGCGCCGCCCCGACGCTGACGATGGCGACGACCGGGTCCTCGTGCTCGAACCGCTCGCGATCGCTGTGCCAGGCGACCGAGTCGTGTCCGTCGCGGTAGAGGTTGAAGCCGATGGAGTCGAACGGCTTGGCGTAGTGCACGGTGAGCACGCGACGGGCGTCGGCCAGCACCTGGAGCGGCTCGACCTGCTCTGCCAGGTCGCCCCACCAGCAGGTGAGGCGCGGTTCGGGGAGCTTGCGCTGGAACATGACGACCTCTCGCTGTCGCCACGGCAGGGCCTCGACGAGGTGGTCGAACACATCATCCGCACCGCTGAGCCACGCCGCGCAGTGGTCGACCCACGAGGTGTCGTCCAGCGCGGTGCGCCGCAACCGGCGCAGGTGGAGGTCGACCGCCGGCGCGCCGCCGTCGAACAGCGACGACTGGCGTGTCTGCCAGTGCCCGTGGGGGACGCGGGAGGCCCATGCCGCCGCGCCGTCGAGCGCATTGGTCGTGCTCATGCGTCGAGTGTGTCGGATCGAACGCTCGTTCGCAAGCGCGATCGGAGGGCGGTTCGGCGCGGCGCTAGCGTCGGGGCGATGTCCGCCGCCGTCCGTCCTCCGGCTCCGCTCGATCCCGCGGCCCTCGAGGCCACCGCCCGGCGCTTCGGCGAGGCACGTCTGCTCCCGCGCGAGGCGTACGTCGCGGACGCGGTGCTGGCCTGGGAGCGCCGCTACTTGTTCGACGGCGGCTGGGTGTGCGTCGGACGCGCGCAGGCGCTCACCGCCTCGGCGCAAGCGGCGGTGCGCGTCGGCGCGACGAGCGTGCTCGTCACCAGCGACGCCGGTGGTCGTCTCGCGGCGTTCGCCAACATCTGCCGGCACCGGGGCCACGAGCTGCTGGCCTGCGGGGCGGCAAGCGACCGCCGGGTGGTGCAGTGCCCGTACCACGCGTGGACCTACGAGCTCGACGGCCGGCTGCGGTCGGCACCGCATGCCGCGGCGATGCCCAACGTGGTGCCCGAGGAGCTGGGGTTGCTGCCCGTGGCGTCGGTGGAGTGGGGCGGCTGGCTGTTCGTCAACGTCGACGGCGAGGGACCGCCGTTCGACGAGCACCTCGGCGGCCTCGCCGACCTGCTGGCGCCATGGGGAACCGCCGACCTGCGCGTCGGCGCCACGCACCGCTACGCGCTCGCGGCGAACTGGAAGGTGGCGATCGAGAACTACCACGAGTGCTCGCACTGCCCGCTGATCCACCCCGAGCTGTGCAGGGTGTCCCCGGCGAACAGCGGGATCAACGTCGACGACGTGCCCGGCGCGTTCGTCGGCGGGGCGATGCGCCTGGCCGACTCGGCCACGACGATGAGCCTCGACGGCCGCTCACCGCTCGCTCCCCTTCCCTGCCTCGACGAGGACCACCGGCGGCAGGTGCTGTACGTGCAGCTGTTCCCCAACCTGCTGATCAGCCTGCACCCGGACTACGTGATGACGCACCGGATCGAGCCGTTGACGGCGACGACGTCGACGATCGAGTGCCAATGGCTCTTCGCCGCGGACGTCGTGGCCGACCCGGGCTTCGACCCGTCGTTCGCCGTGGACTTCTGGGACATCACCAACCGCCAGGACTGGAGTGCCGTCGAATCGGTGCAACGGGGCATCGACTCGTGCCGCTTCGTGCCCGGCGTGTTCGCGGCGAACGAGGACGCCGTGTACCACTTCGCCTCGATGCTCGCCGCGGCGTACGCGGGGCGGGAGATCACCCGGGCCGTGATCGGCGGGGCTCGCCCCGGCCGCTGAGCCGACCCGCGTCCGCTGCAGTTCCCGTGAGCACAGGACGTGACGCACCCTCCACGTGCCGATGTGAGCACCGCCGATCGCGGCGCCGCAGCGTGTCGCCCGCCGTCGCTCAGCTGGCCAGCTGGAGCATGCGCCTCGCCGCTGGTCGTCGCGCCGACGGCGCCGGGGTCGCGGCGGCGGCGATGCAGCGCACGTCGGCGATGCCGGCGTGGCGCAGCGACTCCGCGGCAGCGTGCAGCGTGGCACCGGTGGTGACCACGTCGTCGACCAGGAGGACGTGCAGCCCGGGCCGCGGCGCGCGGGCCCGGAACGTCGGCCCGTGCAGCCGGGCGGCGCGGTCGTGCCCGGACTGCGGTGCGCCGTGGGTGCGGTACAGCAACCGCCGACACGGCACGCCGAGCTCCTTGGCGACCGCCCGGGCGAGCATCTCCGCCTGGTCGAAGCCCCGCTCGGCGACGCGCGCCGCGCTCGTGGGCGCCCAGGTGACCAGGTCCACGCCGCGACGGGAGTCGCCCTCGGGCAGCAACCGGCGGACCATCAGCGCGGCGAGCTGACGCGCCGCCCCCCGACGGTTGCGGAACTTGAGGCCGTGCACCACGGCCCGGCCGACGCCGTCGAACGGCATCGCCGCACGGACCCCGTGGGCCGCGGACACGGCGGGTGTGCTGACGAGAGCGAACCGGCACCGCCGGCAGAGCGTGTCGCCGGGGGCGTTGCACCCGGCACAGGTCGTGAGGAACATCATGCGCCAGTCGTACCAAGGGGGTGTGCGACAGTTTCCGTGTCCGCCGCGGCGCGGCGGCGCTCGCCCGGGTCAGGATCCGCAGATGTCGAGCACGAGCAACGCGAGCGTGCGTGCCGTGGTCACGACGTCGTCCAGTGCGACGGACTCCCGCGGACCGTGCGCGAGACGTACGTCACCCGGACCGTACTGCAGGGTCGGGATGCCGCCGAGTCCGGTGAGCAGCCGCAGATCGCTGCCGTACGGCGCTCCGTAGGTGTCGATGGGGCGGGCGCCGGCTCCGGCCCCCGCCATGTGGGCTGCGGCGACGCGAGCAGCGAGGTCGCTCGACGGCGCGAGCCGTCCCGAGGCGAACTGCCCACCCCACCATTCGAGCTCCACCGGATGGTCCCGGAGCCACGGATCCTGCTCGTTGACCGCGGCGACGGCGCTCGCCAACGCCGCCTTGGCCTCGTCGACCGGTTCGTCGAGCGCGACGCCGAGGCGACCCTCGGCGATGAGCAGATCGGGCACCGAGGAGGCCCAGTCGCCGGCGTGCACCGTCCCGATCGACAGCGGGTGCGCCAGCGGCCACCGGTCCATCAGCGGATCGACGGATCGATGACGGCGCTCCTCCAACTGCTCCAGGGCTCTCCACAGTGGCCAGAACTTGTCGATCGCACTGACGCCCTCGCCGCGGCGCGCCGCGTGCGTGGCCTGGCCGTGCACGCGCAGCCGGAACGTCAGCGCCCCCGAGTTGGCCACGACGATGTCGAGGTCGGTCGGCTCGGCGATCACGCACGCGTCCGCGCGCCATCCGCGCTGCAGCAGCGCGAACGTGCCGAGGCCACCGTCCTCCTCGCCCTGCACCGCCGCCACCAGGACGTCGCCGCGCAGGCGCACGCCTGCGGCACGCACGGCCTCGACCGCCGTGATCGCGGCGACCAGACCGGCCTTCATGTCACAGGTGCCGCGACCGAGGAGCCGTCCCGAGCGCCGCTCGGCGGCGAACGGTGCGGCGTCCCACGCGCCGGGGTCGCCGGTCGGCACGACGTCGACGTGGCCGTTGAGCATCAACGTCGGGCCGTCGCCGGATCCGGCGATGCGACCGACGAGGCCCCACGCCTCCTGGCGTGGCACCTCCATGCCGGGGAAGTCGGGGTGCGCGGTGAGCGCATCGAGGTCCAACCGCCAATGGTCCACCTCGAAGCCCGTTCGGTCGAGGCGCGTCGCCAGCACCTGTTGCGCGTCGTTCTCCGCATCACTGCCGCTGACGCTCGGGACGCGCACGAGCGCGGCGACCTCGTCGAACATCGCCGCCGACGCCGCTTCCACGCGCTCCAACACCCGCGACGACACGTCGGACACGGCCTGCATTGTCACACGCGGCGCAGGAGCACCGGTGCGCCGCCCTCAGGCCGCCGGCAACCAGGCGCGTGCCCACCGGGGCGCGGTGAACGGCTCCCACGTCGCCGGTTGCTGAGCCAGGCGGTCGGCCACGACGAGCGCGACCGACGGGTTGTGCCCGAGGCCGAGGTGACTGCCGTGGACCTCCACGTTCTCGTGCACCCCGCCGGGCGCCAGGAGCGCCGAGCGCCACGCGACGATGGCATCGGTGCGGCTGTACACCGACGTGGTGGGAATCGCCGGCGGCGGCCGGAAGTGGCCGGCGAGCGGGCTGCCCAACGTGACGACCGCGCGAACGGCATCGGGCCGGCGCCGAGCGAGCTGGACGGCATGGACGCCGCCGAGGCTCCAGCCGACCAGGCTCACGTCACCGATCTCCCGCTTGGCGGCCAACAGGGCGTCGAGGCCGTCGCTGACGTGGCGCCCGAAGCCGAGGTTGCGGCCGAGGCCCCAACCGGCGGTCGTGTACCCGAGGCGTCCGAGGAACCAGCGCAGCGGGGCGGTCGACGCATCGCTGCCGCCGAGACCCGGCAGCACGAGCACGGCGTGACCGTCGCCGCGCGGCAACGTCGCCAACAGCGGCCCGGCGGCCATGGCGAACGCAGCGAACTCCGGCGCGGACCTGGCTTCCCGCATCATCGGGGACTGCCATCGGGGTCGGGCTGCTGCCATGGGCACCACTGTGCCCACGGCAGCAGCGGGCGACACCCCGCTGCGGCGATTGCTGTGCTCCGAGGAGCGCCATCGGTCACGGCTCCGTCGCCGACGCCTCCGGCGCGCGCGGCCGCCCGGGAGCGCGCCGTACGGGTCGGGGCGAAGCCCCGACCACTCAGTAGCGGTAGTGGTCCGCCTTGAACGGGCCGGATGGGTCGACGCCGAGGTACTCGGCCTGCTCGTCGGTGAGCTTGCTGAGCTTCACGCCGAGCGCGTCGAGGTGCAGGCGGGCGACCTTCTCGTCGAGTCGCTTGGGCAGCACGTAGACGCCGAGCGGGTAGTTCGCGGTGTTGGCGAACAGCTCCATCTGGGCGATCACCTGGTTGCTGAACGAGCAGCTCATCACGAAGCTCGGGTGACCGGTGGCGCACCCGAGGTTGACCAGGCGACCTTCGGCGAGCACGAGGATGGCGTGGCCGTCGGGGAACGACCACAGGTCGGTGCCCGGCTTGAGCTGGTCGCGCTCGGCGCCGCTGCGGGCCAGGCCGGCCATGTCGATCTCGCTGTCGAAGTGGCCGATGTTGCACACGATGGCGTTGTGCTTCATCTTCTGCATGTGGTCGATGGTGATGATGCCGTCGTTGCCCGTGGCCGACACGAAGATGTCGCCCTCGCCGACCACGTCCTCCAGCGCCGTGACCTGGTAGCCCTCCATCGCCGCCTGCAGGGCGTTGATCGGGTCGATCTCGGTGACGATCACCCGGGCACCCTGGCCGCGCAGCGACTGGGCGCAGCCCTTGCCGACGTCGCCGTAGCCGCACACGACGGCGACCTTGCCGGCGATCATCACGTCGGTCGCCCGGCAGATGGCGTCGACGAGCGAGTGCCGGCAGCCGTACAGGTTGTCGAACTTGCTCTTGGTGACCGAGTCGTTGACGTTGATCGCCGGGAACAGCAGCTCGCCCTTCTCGAACATCTTGTACAGCCGGTTGACGCCGGTGGTCGTCTCCTCGGTGACGCCCTTGATGGCGGCCGACATGCGCGTCCACTTCGTCGGGTCGGTGCGCAGCGTGCGCTGCAGCAGGCCGAGGACGATGGCGAACTCCTCGTTCGACGCCGATGTCGGGTCGGGCACCTCACCGGCCTTCTCGAACTCGACGCCCTTGTGCAGCAGCAGCGTGGCGTCGCCGCCGTCGTCGAGGATCATGTTCGGGCCGTCAGCGTCGCCGCCGGTGGCCGAGACGGGCCACGACATCATCTGCTCGGTGCACCACCAGTACTCCTCCAGCGTCTCGCCCTTCCAGGCGAACACCGGGACGCCCTGGGGATCCTCCGCCGTGCCGTGCGGCCCGACGGCCACGGCCGCGGCGGCGTGGTCCTGGGTGGAGAAGATGTTGCAGCTCGCCCAGCGCACCTCCGCACCGAGCTCGACGAGCGTCTCGATGAGCACCGCGGTCTGGATCGTCATGTGCAGTGAACCGGAGATCCGCGCGCCGGCGAGCGGCTTGGACGGGCCGAACTCCTTGCGCAGGGCGCGCAGGCCGGGCATCTCGTGCTCGGCGAGGTGGATCTCCTTGCGCCCGAACGGGGCGAGGGAGAGGTCGGCGACGCGGAAGTCGCGCTGCTTGGCAGGGGCTGTGGACACGTTGGTTCCTTCCAGACATGGGACAGGTTGTGGAACCGGGCAGGTGCCCACTGGCACTCGTCGCAGGCACCGGCGCAGCCGGAGCGTGATGTCAGCCCGAACGGCCGATCACGCTACTCCCCTGTCGGCCCCGTCGTGGCCTACTTCAGGACGACCGCCGCGGCGTCGAACAGGTAGTGCGCTGAGCCGGCGTAGTTGAACACCTGCAGCGTGTAGTCCGGCGCGTAGTTGAGGATCGACATGTTCGGCACCGGGTTCGTGCCTTCGACCGTGTCGACGTTGGAGGTCTCCGGCCGGCCCAGCCCGGTGGGCCACGCGGTGAGGTACGAACCGATCAGCGGGACCGTCGGGTACTGGCGGTTGAGCGAGGCGTTGGTCAGGTTGCCGATGACCGCAGCCTGGTCGCCGACGTACACGCCACCGAGCTTCACGCTGCCCTGGAAGGCCGAGAAGCTCCAGCTCTCGGCGACGCCGGGCCCGAGCGGCGCGGCGCCGAACGCCGCCTCGCGGGTGTCCAGCGTGCGGAAGGGGGCCGCGAGGGGGACGATCCGGCCCGTCGTGGTCGTCGGATCGGAGCCGGACCGCAGGTAGCCGACGACGTCGATGGCCACGTCGGTCTGGCCGAACTTGTTGAAGATGTGCACCTTGCCGTCGGCCCCAACGGGGACGATCACCAGGTTGGCCTTGACGAACGCCGCCGGCAGGTTGACGTTGCTCGTGGTCGGCGAGGAGCCGGCGGGCACCACGTCGGGCGTCACCGCGAGGTAGGTGGGGACGCCGCCGGCGCGGTCGGTGATGCCGACGAGGTTGAGCACGGCGCCGACGACCGCCGGATCGTCGGGGACGGCGACGGTGCCGCTCTTGGAGACCACGCCACGGATGGGCACCGTGATGCTCGCGCCACCGGTGATCGGCCCGGCACCGCGGTCGACGTTGTAGCCGTCACGCGTGTCGAGGATGCGGCCGGGGTTGACGGGAATGAGCCGCGACCCGCTCTCGGCGCCGGCAGCTTCGGAACTCGTGGAGAGCCAGCCGAACACGTCGACGACAACATGTGCCGTGCCCGGGCCGGCGTACAGGTCGATGGTCAGCTTGCCGTTGGCGCCAGGGCTGAGGATCGCGTTGTTCGAGACCACGTCGCCGGCGCGGAAGTTGAGCAGCGACGACAGCGTGGCCGGCGGCGCCCCGCTGGCGTAGGCCGCGAGCACGCCGCCCTGCGCCCCGGGTGCCAGGTTGACCTCGGTGACGGTGATGTTGACCTCGACCGCGAGCACCTTGGACGCGTCGGCGGGCACATTGCCGACGCCGAGCACGTTGATGTCGAACTTCGACGAGTGGTCCGGGGTGATCGCCTTGGCGCCCGCCGGTTCACCGATCGGGCCGCCGTCGTGATCGCGCGAGTCGTAGATCCGTTGGGGGGTCAGCGGGTGGAACTCACCGCCGCCCTCGAGGCCTGCGGCGTGCACGACGGAGGTTGCCGCGGGGACGGCGACCAGGCCGAGTGCCAGCAGCGAGGTGCTGACCAAGGCGCGGCGGACCGCCCGGAACGTCTTGCTCATGGGGCGTCACGCTACTGCAACGTTGACCGGCGTCACATGCGCGGAGCGCGGCCGACGACGCTCAGGCGAAGGTCGGGTCGATGTGCTCGGCCGCGACGCGGCCCATGATCGCCTCGTGCTCGGTGTCGTCGACCGCCACGGCCTCGTCGATGAGCATCACCGGGATGCCGTCGCGCACCTCGTAGCGGCGGTGCAGGCGTGGGTTGTACAGGCCGCCGTCGTCGCCGAGGTAGTACAGCGGCCCCTTGTCCTCGGGACAGGCGAGCACGGCGAGCAGGCGCGGATCGAGCGGCATCGGACGCAGGCTATGCCTGATTGCGCCGGGCCGCCGGTGCCCTGCCTGGTTGCGCCGGCTCGCCAGCGCTATGCCGTGATCAGCGCCAGCAACTCGGCGACGTGCTGGTCGCACTCATCACGGGTCGGCGCCTCGAGGTTGAGGCGCAGCAGGGGCTCGGTGTTCGAGGGGCGCAGGTTGAACCACCAGGGGCCGCAATCGACGGTGAGACCGTCGAGGCGGTCGATCGGCGAGCCCGCGTACGCCGCGGCGACGCGTTCCAGCACCGCGGTCGGATCGTCCACGTGCGTGTTGATCTCGCCGCTCGCCGAGTAACGCTCGAACGGCTTGCGCACCACGGACAGGTCGGTGTTGGCCCGGCTGAGCTCGTCGAGGACCAGCACGGCAGCGATCAGCCCGCTGTCGGCACGGAAGTTGCCGGCGAAGTAGTAGTGCGCCGAGTGCTCGCCCCCGAACACCGCGCCGGTGTCGGCCATCAGTTGCTTGATGAACGAGTGCCCGACCTTGGTGCGCACGGGCACCCCGCCGTGCTCGCGGATGACCTCGGGCACGGCTCGTGAGCAGATGAGGTTGTGCAGCACCGTGGCCCCCGGATGGGTGCGCAGCACCGCGGCGGCGAGCAGCGCCGTGGTGGTGCTGCCCGACAGTCCGCGACCGGTCTCGTCGACGACGAACACCCGGTCGGCGTCACCATCGAACGCCAGCCCGACGTCGAAGCCGCCGGCGACCACCCGGGCCTGGAGGTCGCGCTGGTTGGCCGGCTGCAGCGGGTCGGCGGGGTGGTTGGGGAACGTGCCGTCGAGCTCGCCATACATCACCTCGAGGGTGATCTGCGGGATCCTGTCGAACACCGCGGGGACCACCAGACCGCCCATGCCGTTGGCCGTGTCGGCGACGACGCGCATCGGCCGCAGGGTGGCGACGTCGATGAACGACAGGACGTGGTCGGCGAACGCCTCGAGCATGTTGCGCGACTTGGCCGTGCCGCGCGTCGCCGCCGGGCCCGGCCCACGGCCGGCGAGCACCTCAGCGGCCACCGCCTTGATCTGGTCGAGACCGGTGTCCTGACCGACGGCCCGGGCGCCCCCGAGGCAGAACTTCACGCCGTTGTACTGCGCCGGGTTGTGCGACGCGGTGAACATCGCCCCCGGCGCATCGAGCGTGCCCGCCGCGTAGTACACGAGGTCCGTCGAGACGAGACCGAGGTGGACCACGTCGACGCCCTGCTCCATCAGACCGGCGGCGAACGCCTCGACCAGTTCGGGGCCGGAATCGCGCATGTCGCGGCCGACCAGCACCCGCGGGGAGCCGGCGAACCGGGCGAAGCCCACACCGAGCGCGTGGGCGACGTCCGGGTTGAACTGGTCGGGCACGGTCCCGCGCACGTCATAGGCCTTGACGATCATGTCGAGGACCTGCGGATCGGTGGAGGACATCGTTCAGAAGCTATCCGTCCGCAGGAGGCGGCGCCGGTGAACCTTCGGCGATCGGCCAGGCATCGGCGCCCGGCTCGTCGACCCCGGCGGGCGTCTCCGGCAGCCTGGCCATCCCGAGATCGGCGAAGTCATCGCGCCCCACCGGCACGGTGGGATCGCCTGCCACGACGTCCGCTGCCGCCGCCGTCGTCGGCGCGTCGGGCCACGTCGAGGGAGGTGGCGGGGGCGACGGGTCCGACGAGCGGGCCAGCCAGGGCCAGTCGTCGGACACCTCCGGAGGTGGTGCTTCTTCAGCGGCCGACGACGGCGCCACCGGACCGGCCGGGACCAAGGCGACAGGATCGAACGGGCTCTCGCCGCGGTGGTGCACATCGCCGTGGATCCGGAAGAAGATGAGCAGGCCGATGCCGATCAACGTGAGCACGTAGGAGACGTCGTCGAGCGTGGACCGTTCGAACTTCAGTTCCACGTGGGTGCTGGTGGGCACCACGACCATCATGTTCGGCCCGATGCGCCACGGTCCCTCGGCCCCCGTCACCTGCCAGTTGGGGAAGTAGCTGACCTTGACCAGCGTCGGCACGCCGATCTGGTCGACGTCGAAGCTCAGCGACTGCTGTTCGAGCTGGACGTTGCTCACGTTGACCTGGGGCAAGGCGACGGGACTGATCGGTTGGGTGGGCACGACGACGTCGACCTTGTGTCCGGGCTGCCCGGTGGACAGATCGTCGTTGCGCGCCGCGTCGGGATGGACGTCGATGCGCTGCCAGCTCGACGGACCACCGTCGGCCGGCATGGCGGCCCACTCGTCACGGTTCTGGAACCAGCTCGTGCCGAGCTCGAGGTGCCGCTCGCGCTGGTCGCCACTGCGCCGGTTGACCACGACCGGTTGGGTGGTCAACGGTTCGACGAGCGGGCTCGAGCCCACCTGGTAGATGTTCCACGGGCCGCTCGTGGCGATCTTCGTCAGTTGCGGATCCGTGCCCTGCGTCAGCGCGTCGGCCTGGCTCTTGGCCTCCGCGGTGAACACCATCATGTAGTTCACGCCGAGCGACTGCATGTAGGGCACGCCCTTGGCCGTGTCGCCGTCGTCGTAGCGCAGCTCGCGCACCGGGTCCGAGCTGTGCGAGCTGATGGCCGAGGCCGTGAGGAAGTGGTACGGCGTGGTACCCGACGCCTCGAAGTACAGGCCCTCCATGCTCGTGATGCAGCCGTCGGTCCAGTGCGGCAGGAGCATCAGGGCCATCGTCGTGCCGTAGCTCCCGGTGGCCTCGTTGTTCTCCCAGATCGCCCGTCCACAGCCGAAGTTCGGGTCCTGGCCGATCCCGGCCATCGTGTCGATCAACGCCTTGTACTCGCCGTAGGCCGGGCGACCCTCGTAGCCCTCGAAGTTGTACCGGGTCCAGCCGTCGGCGACGGCGTCCTGCGACGTCGGCGTGAGCGTGATCGGATCCCACCCGCCGATGCCCCACGAGTACACGCTCTTGCCGTTCTTCGTCTCGTAGTGACCGCCGGGCACCTCGCGGAAGATGAACAGCACGACGATCAGCACGGTGACGCCGACCGTGGCGGCAGTGGCCAGCCCGGTGATCCACGACGTCCGCGGGCTGAGCGCGCGCACGCCCTGCCAGTTGCGCACCACGTAGCGCACGACCTCGACGATGCCGACCATCATGAGCAGCAGCCGGGTGATGTACAGGAACGGCAACAGGCGGGGGTTCCACAGCAACCCGATCACGGGCAGGCTGCCGCGGGTGATGTAGGTGGCCGCCATCAGCGCCAGGCACAGCAGGCCCAGCCACACGCCGACGAGCTGGCGGCGCACGATCGACAGGGCGAAGCCGATGATCGCCAGGGCGTTGACGAGGATGTCCCAGAACGCCGGGTACTGGAAGAACATCTTCCAGAACGAGTCGTTCGGCCCGTCCGGCCGGAACCCGTACTTCATGTCGGTCATGTACTGGTGGTTGAACAGGAACGGCACCACCCAGAACGCCGAGAGCAGCGCGGTCCCGCCGAGCACGCCGAGGCCGTACCTGAAACGTGTCTTGTCCATGTAGACGAGCCACAGGAGGACCGCCGCGAGCACGACGAAGATGGCCACGACACCGTGGGACACGATGGCCAGGGCGAGCACGATCGCCGACCAGCTGCGGTACTTGCCGACCTGCAGGCCGCGGGCGAACAGGCCGAGCCCGAGGATGGCGAACGTCAACGCGATGGAGAAGGAGAACTCCCCCGCCATCGTGCTCTTCACGTTGCCGCCGTAGATCGAGAAGCTCTCGTCGAAGAGGAACAGCAGACCGCCGAGCGCCATCAGCTCGGGGATCGGGTAGCGGAACCGCGCCAGGCGGCCGAAGGCCCAGCAGCAGAACGGCAGGCTGACCATGCCGAGGACGGCGACGATCTTGAACGCCACGCCGTAGGGGATCCACAACGCGTTGAGGCCGACGATCATCAGCGCCGGCACGACCATGTAGAACCGGTACATCGGGAAGCCGGCGTACCAGTACATGCTCCAACCGCTGATCTGACCGTTCGGCAGCAGCTCGTCGCGCAGGAACGCCGGGGCCATCACGTGCGCACCCATGTCGCCGCCGGTGGGCGTGTTGTTGGTGAACACGAGATCGAGGTGCACCACCTGCAACACGGCGAACGTCGCCCCGCCGACCAGGATCAGCGCGGTCAGGTACTGGACGATCCGTTCGGTCGGCCACGGCGCGTTCAGCCACCGGCTGGGCCGGCGGATGATGCGCCGGCCGACCCGTGCCGGCAGCGACGGTCTGGCAGGGGCGGGCTCGTGCGCCGGCTCCTCGATGTCGATCGGCGCGTCGTCGACCAAAGTCACGGCCGAGATCCTCTCATCCACGCGCGCCGCCGAACCGTCACTTGCCGGCCACCAGGATCAGGCCGGTGGCGTTGAACGCCATGTGCGTGAGCACGCTCATCCCCAGCCGGCGGGTGCGCAACGCGCACGTGCCGAGCACGAGCCCGAAGACGAACAAGCCGGGGTACTCGACGGGCTGGAAGTGGATGATCGCGAACCATGCGGCGACGATCACCACGCCGACGACGTCGTTCAGCCGACGCGTGTAGGCGCCCTGGAGCAACCCGCGGTACATCAGCTCCTCGACGATCGGCGCGCCGACCACGACGACGAGCACGAGGATCACGTACCAACCACCGTGCGCCGCGTCGGCCAGGTCGCGGGCGCTCTGCTCGACGCGGTCACGGCCGAACGTCGACGGCCACCACTGCTCCAGGGGCCAGTACAGGAGGCGCAGGAGCACGAGCTGGCAGAGCACGCCGAGCGGGATCCCGACGAGGTCGATCGGCTGGAAGCGCAGGTTGAAGTCGGTGGTGACCGATCCGCTGCCGACGCGGTCGGACAGGTACCACAGCCCGGCGAGCATCGGCAGCCACAGCGAGACGGCGCCGGCGACACTGACCCACAGCGGCTGCGCCCCGCCGCCGCCGTGCCCGGTGGCGCCGAGGACCAGGCTGCCGAGCAGGTTGCCGACGAGCCAGGTGAGCAGCCAGACGAGCGACGCGGTGCGGATGTCGACGCCGCCGATGCCTCGCGCCGTGCGCGCCAGCAACGGCTTGGTCTCGGGCATCGGCACCCGATGCTAGGGGCGAAAGCGCGGCGTCAGCCGGCGAGGCGCAGACCGACGCGGCGACGATCCTCGAGCCGCCAGCCGTTGGGCACCGAGAGCTTCGCGCTGTGCCGCTCGCACAGGTCGTAGCCGTGCGGCTCACGCTCGTCGGTGAGATCGTCGAGCCACACCTGCGCACGGCCGTACTGATAGGTGAGCGTGACGGCGGCGGGCTCCGCGCACCCCGGGCGGGAGCACTGTCGTTGCATCGGCGCAACGGTACGAGCCAACCCCACTCGGGTGGTGGATCCCGGCGTGGCCAGCGGGCCGTTCTCGCCAACTTCTCACCGTGGTCGCGG
Organism: uncultured Acidimicrobiales bacterium; assembly: GCA_963794805.1. Classification (GTDB taxonomy): domain Bacteria; phylum Actinomycetota; class Acidimicrobiia; order Acidimicrobiales; family Ilumatobacteraceae; genus JAODBQ01. The sequence continues at coordinate 691,804 of CAWCFL010000013.1, read as the reverse complement.
CCCCCCACCGCCGATCCAACCAAGGGGCGGCGCCGTAGAGTAATTGCATGAGCAACCTGCCCCCGCCGCCTCCGCCGCCCCCGGGTGGGCGCGGGCAGCAGCCGCAGCAAGGGCCCCCGCGTCCCGACCAGAACGGTCGCCGGCCGTTGGGGTCCGGCTGGCCGCGCTGGATGATCCCCGTGCTGCTCGCCGCGGTCGTGCTCTTCGTCGCCGTGCCGCGGGTGTGGCCGAGCGATGCCGGCGACAAGATCACGTACTCGCAGTTCATCTCCCGGGTCAACGCCGGCGACGTCAAGAGCGTGTCGATCGACAAGGGCAGCGGCACGATCAACGGCACCGCCGTCGACGGCAGCAAGTTCACCGCCACCGGCGCCGGCGAGCGCGGCCTGAGTCCCGACGACGAGACGCTGCTCAACCAGAAGAACGTCGACATCAAGTTCAACCAGCCGTCGTCGAACTGGCTGCTCAACTGGGCCGGACTGCTGCTGCCGCTCGTGCTGATCGTCGGCTTCTTCGTGTGGATGCAGCGACGCGCTGCCGGCCAGATGGGCAACGTCATGTCCATCGGGCGCAGCCGGGCCAAGGCCTACTCGGCCGACAAGCCGTCCACCACGTTCAGCGACATCGCCGGCTACGAAGGCGTCAAGCAGGAGATCACCGAGGTCGTCGACTTCCTGCGGATGCCCGAGCGGTTCCGCGAGATCGGTGCACGGGTGCCCAAGGGCATGCTCCTCGTCGGTCCCCCTGGCACCGGCAAGACCCTGTTCGCCCGGGCCGTGGCCGGCGAGGCCGGCGTGGGCTTCCTCAGCGTCACCGGTTCCGACTTCATGGAGATGTTCGTCGGCGTCGGCGCCAGCCGCGTGCGCGACCTGTTCCAGCAGGCCCGCAAGATGGGCCGGGCGATCATCTTCATCGACGAGATCGACTCGATCGGCCGCAAGCGCGGTGCCGGCCTCGGCGGCGGTCACGACGAGCGCGAGCAGACCCTCAACCAGATGCTCGCCGAGATGGACGGCTTCGAGACGAGCGAGGGCATCGTCATCCTCGCGGCCACCAACCGCCCCGACATCCTCGACCCGGCGCTGCTGCGCCCCGGTCGCTTCGACCGCCAGATCGTCGTGCCCCTGCCGGAGCACACCGAGCGCCTGGCCATCCTCAAGGTGCACAGCCGCGACAAGCGGATGGGCCCCGACGTCGACCTCGACACCATGGCTCGGGCCACGCCCGGCATGAGCGGCGCCGATCTCGCCAACCTGGTCAACGAGGCCGCGCTGTTCGCCGTGCGCCGCGCCAGCAAGCAGGTCGAGCGGATCGACTTCGAGAACGCCCGGGACCGCGTGGTCATGGGCGCACGCCGAGAGAGCTTGGTGCTGTCGTCGGAGGAGAAGCGGGCCACCGCCATCCACGAGGGCGGCCACGCCATCCTCACCACGGTGCTCGAGCACGCCGACCCGCTGCACAAGGTCACCATCCTCCCCCGGGGCATGGCGCTCGGGGTGACGTGGAGCCTGCCGGAGGAGAAGCACACGTACTCCAAGGAGTACTTCGAGGACGTCATCTGTCGGGCCATGGGCGGCCGTGTCGCCGAGAAGATCGTCTACGGACACCTCAACTCCGGTGCGGCCAACGACCTCGAGCAGGCCACCGGCATCGCCCGGCGAATGGTGCGCGAGTGGGGCATGAGCGAGCGCATCGGGCCGATGGCCTGGAGCGGTCACCAGCAGGTGTTCCTCGGCGAGGACCTGATGACCCAAGGTCGTGAGTTCAGCGACGAGACGGCGCGGACCATCGACGACGAGGTCTCGCGCATCCTCCACGAGCAGGAGAGCCGGGCGATGGAGCTGCTCGAACGGCACCGTCAGGCACTGGAGGCGGTCGCCGAGGCCCTCCTCGAGAAGGAGACCATCGACGGTGCCGAGGTCGCCCGCATCGTGCAGGACAACCTCGACGGCAGCATCCCGGGCTATGCCATCCCGGTGCACACTGCCCCGTCCGATGATCCGGTCATCGACTACGCCCCGGGCGACGGATTCTCCTAGCTGAGCGGGACTCGCGTCCGCTCGCTGCGCTCGCTTTCGCCGCTCCCGCTGTGCGGCTGGCCCGCTGCCGGCCGCAGTCAGCTCCGGGCTGCCGCGACAGCGGCCCACAGGTCGGTGGCCGTCACCGGGCCGATGAAGTGCTTGCGGACGACGCCGCGCGCGTCGGCCACCACGACGATCGGCACGCCGTCGATCTTGTACTTCTCGTGCAGTGCGCGCGCCTCGCCGTACTCGATGTCGGCGACGTCCACGTCGGTGCTGCGCAGCACCTCCGCCTTGCGCACCACGTCGGCGCAGGTGACGCACGACGCCGAGCTGAACACCACCACGAGCCACGGCGCGCGCGCTGCAGGGAAGTCACCCCGATCGAGCTGGGCCGGCGCCTCGTAGACCGGCTGCGTCGGCGCGTCGACGCGCTGACGCCTGCGCAGCACCAGGCCGACGACGACGGCAGCCACCACCACACCCGCACCGATGAGCAGCTGGAGCACGGTGCTAGCCCGGCAGGGCGAACGAGCCCGACCGGCCACGAAGGTCGGCGCCCCGAGGCAGCAGCCGCTCCACGTAGATGCGCGACGAGCTCTCGACCGCGAGCGGGCGGTTCAGCGCCGTCGGATCGCCGACCGTGAGCGCCACGCTCTGGTTCTTGCCCACGGTGATGTTCTCCATCCCCGGCACGGCGACCTCACCACCGGGCCCGAGCACCTTGACGGTCACGAGGGCGTCCTGGTTGTCGACGTTGAGCACGACGAGCGTGTCGGGGACGGCGAGGTCGCTGGCGACCGCCATGCTCCACCGGCGCACCGCGGCGCGCGCCGGCTGCCCGAGCACGACGGTCGTGGCGATGCCGTCGCCGGCTGGACGGTTGAGCACCCGTTCGACGACCATCGACCCGGCCGATGTCGTGGAGAACACCACGCCGTGACGGCCGGCCGGCAACCCGGTGACGTCGGCGGTGTCCAGTGTGACGACGCCACCGGCGGGCACGGTGCGCTGCTGGTCGTTGGGGAACGAGGCATCGATCGGCACGCCGAGGAACACGGCCTGGACCGTGATGTCGCTGTCCGACCCGTTGTACACGCTGTAGCGCTCACTGATGCCCTGCCCCGATTCGCCGTCGGCGAAGTAGGCCTGGTCCGTGAGCGACGGGGCTCCGAGGTTCATCGTGAACCCGGTGCGGCCGGATCCGGCGTAGCGCTGGGCCCGACCGACCACCACCCGCCCGCGCGTGCTGGTGACCCCCACGGCGACGGAGTCGTCGTCGCGCACGATGCCGTCGAGATGCACGACGCTCACCGAATGGCCCGGCACCGGATATCCCTGGAGCGTGCTCGGGCTGCGGTTGCCCTCGGCCGTGGCGAGGTCGAAGTTGACGATGGCCACGTCGGGGAACGGGTTGGTGATGACGATGTCCTCGGTGCTGGCGTCCTTCGTGTAACCGTCGGCGAAGTACCAGTGGTTGGAGGCCGCATTGGAGCAGGGCGCGACGGCCGAGCCGAGTGGATCGTTGGCCCGCTGCTCGACGAACCCGCCCCCACCGGTGATCTCGACGAGCGCGCCGACGTACGTACCGCCCGGCTGCATCGCGCCGACGTCCATCCTGGCGGTGTCTCGGGGTGCCACCTCGAGCGACTGGGTGACCGGCGCCCCGCCTGGCGTGTCGGTGAACGCGGTGACCTGGCCCGACAGCGGGGTGTCGCCGGGGTTGGCGACGACGACCTCGCCCCCCATGCCGGCGCCGACCGGCGCACCCGGGCAGAACCACGACGAGGTGATGAAGTCCAGTTGGGGGACGAACGGCGTGCTCGGCGCGCCGAGCGAGGTGAACACCGGGGTCAACGGCACCGGCCGCGACGCACCCGCGACGATCAGCCCGACCATCGCCGCCAGCACGACCACGATCGCCGGCGTGCGGACGCGGGCCCAGCCGATCATCGACCCGACTCCGAGCCGCGGTCGTCCGGAGACGGCGACGTCGGGAGCCCCGCGGGCGGGCGTTCATCGGCGGACTGCCACTCGTCGGACCAGTCGGAATTGGCGGAAGTGGCGGACGTGTTGGACGTGCTCGACGTGTCGAGCCCCCACGGGTCGTCGTCCCATGACTCGTCCCACGGCGCGCCCTCGTCGGTGGCCGGGCCCGACGGACCGGCGTCGGCCATGTCCACGCCGACGCCGCGGTCGCCCCACAGCGGATCGGCCACGCCGCCCGGCGGCACGATCGGTTCGTGCAGGGTGACCACCGGGCCACCGGCGATCGCCCGACCGCCGCCGCGCCAGCGACGCCAGGACGCCGGGTTGAACCGGCTGGCGGTCAGCACCAGCGCCACCCAGATCGCCAACTCGACGACGAGCACCACCGAGCGCGACAACGGGCTGTCGTAGCGCAGCGTGGCCTCGCCAGCCGTGGCGACGTCGTACGCGGTGGTCGTGCCGAACGCCCGGCGGGCGGCAACGCTCGTCCCGTCGACGTCGAGCTGCCACCGAGCGTCGAACGGCACGGCGACGTGGACCGTGCCGGCGGCCACGGCACCGGACGCCGGGCCCTGCAGCGACGCGCCCGGATCGAACGGGGTCGAGCCGCTCAGATCGCTCGTGGTCAACGCCGCCGCACCTCCGCTCTGACTGGCCGCCGCCCCGGCCGGGGTCAGCTCACTGCGGACCGGCGTCCACGCGGTGTTCTCGTAGAGCACGAAGTCGAGCGGGCTCGTCAGCGGCGGCGTCCCGAGGTCGAGCTGGTCGTTCAGCGCGTCGAGCAGGCCGGCCGGCACCGGGAGGGGATCGCCGACCGTGCTCCGGGCCCCGTCGACGACCGGCACGATGATGTAGCGGATGCCGTAGGGGGCGAGGAGTCGCCCGGCGCGCAACGTGGTCTCCGACCGGATGGCGTCGATCGCCGCGGTCACTTCATGCTCGGTGTCGGACGGGATGCCCGCCCAACCGTCCTCCAGCCGTACACCGCTGGCGTCGGTGATCGCGTAGCCGATGCCCTTGGCGTAGGCCCAAGGCTCCGCCGGCACGAGGCGCGGGTCACCGATCCACAGGATCCGGGCATCGCCGTCGGCCGGCTGTCCGGGGAGCTGGTCGAGCGCGCTGGCCAACGTGAGCGTCGGCATCCGGTACCGACCGCTGCTGATCGCGGCCACACCGGGGATCACACCGACCACGATCGCCAGCGCGCTGAGCAGCCCGAGGGGCTGGCGCCAGCCGAACGAGCCGCCGACGACGTCGTCCTGGAAGGCCGCGACGATGACCGCCCCGGCGAGCGCCACCCCGACGGCGACCGGGGCGAGCAGCACCCCTGGCTCGGGCATGCGCACCGGCAAGGAGCCGCGATCGTCGAGCACGATGAGGAAGCCGAAGCCGACGACGAGCCCCGCGGCACGGATGGCCCACGTGAACCGCCAGCCCCGGGCCACGAGCGGGGCGACGATCACTGGGACGTACAGGGCCAGCGCGAGCGCCCCGATCCCGCCGCGGCCGACGCCGAAGCGCGCCAGACGGACGATCCCGACCGAGTGCGTCCCCACCGGTGGCACACCGACGACTGCGGTCCACGCGCCCTTGCCGACCATCGTCGACGCCCACGGCAGGTTGGCCAACCAGGCGACCACGACGACCGCTGCGGTCGACACGACGAACGCCAGGGCCGGCCGCCACGCGCCACCGCCGAGCAGGGTGGCGAGCGCCAGCACCACGCCGACGCCGCCGACGACGAGGGCGAACGAGGGCACGAAGGCCATCGCCACCGCGACGAGCAGTGCCAGCTGGGCGCACAGGCGCACCCGCCGGCGCATCGGCACGGCCACGTCGCGCTCGTCCTCAGCGGTGCCTGCCAGGCCGCCCGATTCCACGCCGGCGGCCCGGCGCAGGAGGTGGACGACCCACGGTGTCGCCGCATAGCAGGCCAGCGCGCCCCATCGACCGATCGACAGCAGCTCGCTCGGCAGGGGCACCGCGGCGTAGATCACGAGCGCGACGATCCGGGCACGCGGCTGGGGGAACAGCGACGCCAGCCACCACATGCCGGCGTAGCCGACGACGAGCAGCCCGACGACCGCCACCGTGTGCCACAGGCCCATGTGGAACAGGGTGAGGACGCTGCCACCGGCGACGAGCGCGAGACCCGTCGGGGCCGCCGCCGTGGCCCCGAGCCCGTGCGTCGACCAGCCCGAGCGGAACGCGTCGAACAGGCCGCGCGGGCTGTCGGGGTAGGGCATGAACTGGCCGAACGTCGGGACCCCGTCGGTGATCAGGCCTCGGGCGGCGATCACCGTGAACGCCAGCACGACGAGCCAGGCGATGGCCGGCGCGGAACCGGCGGTCTGACGCCAACGGCGCTCGGTGGTGGCATCGGGATCCATGGGACGGCGATCACGCGAACGCAGGTACGAGGCCAGCCGGGCGCTGCCGCGCACCTGCAGGCCGGCCACCTCGCTGGCCGGCACGTGGCGCAACGGCGCGATCTGCCGCCGACGACGAATGATCGCCGGGATCCTCGGGACCAGCCCGAACAGCGCGCGCACCGAGGCCAACGCCTGACGCGGCCGCACCGTGACCAGCCCGATGACCAGCTCGGCGAGGGTGACCAGCACCAGCTGGATCAGCACCCACGCCAGCCGACGGGCCCCGGTGAGCGTGGCCACGGCGCGCATGCGGTGCCGGGCCTCCAACGTCACCGGTCGCAGGTCGGCGCGCCGCTCGGCGAGGCGCTCCCGGTGCCGGGCGCGTGCGCTGGGGACGACGACCACCCGGGCGCCGCCGAGGTGCGCCCGCCAGCACAGGTCGACGTCGTCGCCGTAGAAGCGCACGGCGCTGTCGAACCCGCCGAGCGTGCGGAACAGGTCGGCGCGGATGAGCAGGCACGCCGACGGCAGCGCGAACACGTCGCGCACCGCGTCGTGCTGCTCCTGATCCACCTCGCCGGGCTCGACGAGCGGGTCGATCTCGCCGAAGCGATCGACGCCGAGGCCGACGTGCTGCAGCAGGCGAGGGTCGTCCCAGTCGACGAGCTTCGGTCCGACGATGCCGGCGTTGGAGCGGTACAGCTCCTCGACGAGCAGCCCGATGGCATTCGGCTCGAGGGCGACGTCGTCGTGCATCAGGCAGAAGAACCCGTTGTCGCCTTCGACGAGGTGGAGCACCTCGTTGGCCGCCGCGCCATAGCCGGGGTCGCCGTCGAGGGTGCGGACGAAAGCCTGCGGCAGCCGCCGACGGATCTGTTCGTGGACGGTGCCCGGATCGCCCGACACGAGGAAGAGGTAGCGCAGCTGGGGATAGTCCTGGCGGGCCAGACCGTCCAGGACGTCGGCGAACCACGGCCCCGGTTCGTGGACCACGGCGACCGCCACGACGGGCGGGGCGGTCTCCTCGGGTTCCACGATCGATCGAGGCTAGCGGCGAGGTCCGACGACCTCCCGTCGCGGTCTCCGACGAGAGTGCTTGCAAAAGTTAGCACTATGGGTTACGATGTGAGCACCGCTCGGGCATCCCCCGCCCGAGCGTCCCCATCGAAGGCCCGCCACGCGGGCACGAACCAGGAGGTACCCAACATGGCTGCAACCAAGAAGCCGGCGACCAGGACGGCCGCCCCCACCACGACGACCGTGACCAAGAAGGCCACCGCCGCCAAGCGCACCGCGACCCGCAAGACCGCGACCGCCACGACCACCGCCACCCGCAAGGCCGCGACCGCCAAGGCCACCGCGACGAAGCAGGCGTCGAAGGCCACCGACTCGGCATCGTCGTTCGTCGAGACCGCTGCCGCGAAGGCCGAAGAGGCACTCAAAGCGTTCCCCTCGGTGGACCTCTCCAAGCTCGACCTCGAGGCCCTCAAGCAGCTCGACCCGCGCAACATCGACTTCTCCAAGCTCGACCCGCGCAACATCGAGCGTCCCGACCTGGACGTGTCCAAGCTGGTCGAGGCGGCGCGCGACGCGGCCTACACCCTCGTCGGCTTCGGCGTTCTCGCTCTCCAGCGGGCTCAGGTCGGCCGGCGCGAGATGGCCGAGTCGATCAGCGAGCGGCTCGGCGCCAACCGCAAGCAGGTCGAGGATCTGATCGCCGCGTTCGAGGCTCGGCTGACCTCGTTCGACGAGGCCTTCGAGGCCCGGCTCGACGACGTGGTCGGCAAGGTCGGGCCGAAGCTGCCCGAGCAGGCCGAGTCCGTGCTCAACCAGGTGCACAGCGTGGCCAAGTCCGCCCGCAAGCAGGTCCGCAGCCTGCTGCGCAGCGCGGCCTGACGTCCTCACCCTCGTCGACGACGTCACGTCGTCGAGACCCGTCGAGCCACGCCTCGACGAACGGATCCGCACGGCCGGTGCCCGCACGATCGCCCCGTCGGCGCTCGGGCGGGTGCCGGCCGTTGTGCTGTCCGGGCGGTAGCCGGCTCGATCGGAGGTTTGGCGAGTGAGGAAGCGTGGCGCCCCGGTTGTTGCCCTGGCGCAGCGCTAGCCTCGCCCACTTGGTGGAGCCCTCCGACGAACAGCGGCCCGGTCGCGTCCCGCTCCCCGAGGGCACCATCCCCGTCGGGATCGGGCTGCTCATCGCCGGCGTCGCCAGCTTCGCCTTCTTCCGTGTCGGGACCGAGGCGCTCGGCGAGAGCGGCTTCGAGCCGCTCCAGAACCTGTGGTTCGCCACCTTCGCGCTGGCGCCGGGATTCTTCCTCCCGCTGGAGCAGGAGCTCGGACGGGCGCTCTCGCACCGCCGGGCACACCACGAGGGCGGTCGACCGGTGGTCGGCAAGGTCGCCCGGCTCGGGGCGATCCTCGCCGGCGCCGTGCTCCTCGTCATCATCCTGGCCGCGCCGGCGATCACCTCGAACTACTTCGACGGCGATTGGGTGATGCTCGTCGCGCTGATGGTGGCGTTCGTGGCCTATGCGCCGGCGCACATCTCCCGCGGCATCACCAGCGGGCACGGACGGTTCCAGTCCTACGCCGTCGTGCTCGGCGCCGACGGCGTCGTGCGCATCCTGCTGTGCGTCGTGCTGGCCGCCGTGGGCATCAGCACCGCGGGGCCCTACGGGTTCGCCGTGGCCGTCTCCCCCCTGTTCGGCGTGGCCTGGGTGGCCTGGCGACGCGAGCTGCGCTCCGATCCCGGTCCGCCCGCCGACTGGCAGGAGGTCACCCCGAACCTGGGCTGGTTGCTGCTCGGCTCGGTCTTCGCCGCCAGCCTGGTGAACGCCGGCCCGGTGGCGGTCAACATCCTCGCCGAGCCGGATCAGAGCGATCTCGTCACCGCGTTCGGCAAGGGCGTGCTCCTCGCGCGCATCCCACTGTTCCTCTTCCAGGCGGTCCAGGCCGCACTGCTGCCGCGACTGTCGCGGCTCGCCACGCGCAACGAGCTCGAGGAGTTCCGCAACGGCTTCCGCAAGCTGATGCTGATCGTGGCCGGCGTCGGGATCCTCGGCACGCTCGGGGCCTACGTGCTCGGACCGTTCGTCGTCGACCTCATGTACCAGGTCAATCTGAGCCGACGGACGATGGCCATGCTCGCGCTCGGCAGCGCGCTGTACATGGTGGCCCTGGCCCTGGCCCAGGCGGTGATCGCCCTGTCCGGCCATGCACTCGTCGCCGTCGGTTGGACGATCGGCATGGTGACGTTCGTCGTCGTGGTCTGGCTCGCCGGACCGGACCTGTTCAAGCGCGTCGAGATCGCCTTGGTGGTGTCCTCGCTCGCCGCGCTCATCGCCTTCGCCCTCGCACTGCGTTCGCGGATGCGCTCGGGCGTCACACCGACGGCCGACTCGATGTTCGAGGCCTTCACCGACATGCCGCTCGAGACGTGACGGACGAGGCGTCCTTCGCGTCGGGACGCGGGCTCGTCCTAGCCCTTGCGGAGCTTCTCGGACTCGATGTGCATGTCGTTGTCGACCATCATCTTCACGAGCGTGCGGAAGTCGGTCTTGGGGGTCCAGCCGAGCTTCTCGCGGGCCTTGGTGGCGTCGCCGATGAGCAGGTCGACCTCCGACGGGCGGAAGAACTTGGGGTCCTGGCGGACCACGGAGCGCCAGTCGTCGATGCCCGCCTCCTGGAAGGCCAGCTCGACGAGCTCCTCCACCGTGTGCGTCTCGCCGGTGGCCACGACGTAGTCGTCGGGCTCGTCCTGCTGGAGCATCAGCCACATCGCCTCGACGTAGTCGCCGGCGAAGCCCCAGTCGCGCTTGGTGTCGAGCGGACCCATCACCAGCTCGTGCTGGAGTCCGAGCTTGATGCGCGCGGCGGTGTTGGTCACCTTGCGGGTGACGAACTCGTAGCCGCGACGCGGGCCTTCGTGGTTGAACAGGATGCCGCTGCAGGCGAACATGTCGTAGCTCTCGCGGTAGTTCACCACGATGTCGTGGCCGAACACCTTGGCGCAGCCGTACGGCGAGCGTGGGTGGAACGGCGTGCGCTCGGTCTGCGGCGTCTCGCGGACCTTGCCGAACATCTCGCTGCTGCTGGCCTGGTAGAAGCGGATGCTGTTGTCCGTGGAGCCGCCCACCATGCGCACCGCCTCGAGCATGCGCAGCACGCCCAAGCCGGTGATGTTCGCCGTCAGCTCGGCCTGGTTGAAGCTCAGGGCGACGAACGAGATCGCCCCGAGGTTGTACACCTCGTCGGGCTGGACGTACTCCAGCGCCTTGACCAGCGACGGCAGGTCGGCGAGGTCGCCGGGCACCGGCTCGACGTAGGGGAACTCGTCGCGCATCTGGTTGAGGCGCGGGTTGTTCTGACCCTTGACCATCCCGAACACGTCGTAGCCCTTGCCGTTGAGGAACTCGGCGAGGTGTTGGCCGTCTTGTCCGGTGATCCCGGTGATGAACGCTCTGGGCACGGCGCGCAGTGTAGGAGCCAGCCGTCGCGACCGACCGCCTCCCCGGCGTACGATGCGCGCATGACCGCCGTGCGTGTCGCGTTCGACGCCGGGCCGCTCGCGGGGGTGCGCACGGGCGTCGGACAGGCCGTCGCGGCCATCCGCGACGCGTTGGGTCGGCGGGGCGACGTGCACCTCGAGGAGTACGTCATCTCCTATCGAGCCACGCTGACATCGGGCGAGCGACGCCTGCCGCTGCCTGCTGCGCTGGCCCACCGGCTGTGGAGCCGCTCCGACCACCCGCGAGCCGATCGATGGCTGCCGGGCGTCGAGGTCGTCCACGGCACGAACTACGTCGTGCCGCCGTCGAAGCGACCCCGCCTGGTGTCGGTGTACGACTGCTGGTTCCTGCGCCACCCCGAGGCCGCCCATCCCGACGTCCGCCGCGCCGGCGAGGTGCTGCGGCGCGCCGTCGGCTCGGGCACCGCCGTGCACACGTCGTCGAAGGCCACCGCCGACGCCGTCACCGAGTTGCTCCCCGGCGCCGACGTCACCGTGATCCCGCTCGGACCGCTGCCGATCCTCAGCGCGCCGTCGGTCTCGCCCATCGCCGAGATCGACGACCGCCCGTACATCTTGGCCATCGGCACGCTCGAACGACGCAAGAACCTGCCCACGCTCGTCGCCGCGTTCGCCCGCCTCGCCGGCGAGCACCCCGACGCCCTGTTGGTCATCGCCGGCGCCGACGGCGACGATCGCCACGCCGTCGACACGGCCATCGACGACATCGGACCGCAGCTCGCCCATCGCGTGCTCCTCACCGGGCGGGTCGATGCACCGACACGCGCCTGGCTCCTGCGCCACGCTCGGGTGCTGGCCTATCCGTCGCTCGACGAGGGCTTCGGCTTCCCCCTGCTCGACGCGATGCAGCTGCGCGTTCCCGTGGTCGCCAGCGACGCCGGCTCGATCCCCGAGGTCGCCGGGCGGGCCGCGCTGATGTCGCCGCCGCGCGACGTCGACGCCCTCGCGGCCAACCTGTCGAGCGCCCTGGCCAGCGACTCGGTGCGCGCCGGCCTGATCGCGGCCGGCGACGAGCGCTGGCACCAGTTCTCCTGGGACGTCTGCGCCGAGCAGCTCACCGCGCTCTACCGACGCCTCGCCGACGCCTGATGATCACCGTGCTGTGCGGCGGTGTCGGTGCGGCGCGGTTGCTGCGCGCCCTGGCCGATGTGGTGCCGGCGGAGTCCACGGTCGGGATCGTCAACACCGGCGACGACACGGTGCTGCACGGGCTGCGCATCTCCCCCGACCTCGACACCATCACCTACACGCTCGCCGGGGCCATCGATCCCGAGCGTGGCTGGGGGCTGCGCGAGGAGACGTGGCGGGCGATGGAGGCGCTGCACCGCTACCGGCTCGTGCGCCCCGACGGTTCGCGCGCCGCGCCGACGTGGTTCAACCTCGGCGACCAGGACCTGGCCACGCACTTCTACCGCACGGTCCGCCTCGCCGAGGGCGCCTCGCTGACCGCCGTCACGGGCGAGATCGCCGCGGCGTGGGGGCTTCGCCAGCGGCTTCTGCCGATGTGCGACGAGGTCGTGTCGACGGTGGTGACACTGGCCGACGACGGGCAGGACGTGTCGTTCCAGGAGTACTTCGTCGAGCGCCAGCACGGCGTGGCGGTGTCCGCCGTCCGCTTCGACGGCGCATCCGCGGCGCGGTTGTCGCCGTCGGCCGCCGCGGCGATCTCGCTGGCCGACGCCGTGGTCATCGCGCCGTCCAACCCGATCGTGTCGATCGGTCCGATCCGTGCACTCGCCGGGACCGACGCAGCGCTCGCCAGGCGGCGCGACTCGGTGGTCGCCGTGTCGCCGATCGTGGGCGGACGGGCGCTGAAGGGGCCCGCCGATCGGCTGATGGTCGAGCTCGGCCACGAATCGTCGGTCGTCGGCGTCGCCCGCCTGTACGCCCCGATCGCCAGGTCGCTGGTCATCGATCCGCTCGATGCCGACCTGGCCGATGCCGTCGCCGCCGAGGGCATGGAGCCGGTCGTCGTCGAGTCGGTGATGTCCACGCCGGCGATCGCCGCCGAGCTGGCCCGCCGCACGTTGGCCGCGGCGGGCGCCGGCGTCTGACCGTTCAGTCGAGCGATCGCAGGCCGGTCGCCAGATCCGTCCACGGAGCCCAGGCGAGGTGGATGCGGGCCCGGGTCGGCGAGAGCGCCAGTCGACCGACCTCGCCCGGGAGCTCGGGCGTGCGCGCCGGCTCGGGGCTCTCCGGGCCGGCCATCGCCACCCACAGGTCGCGGATCGAGGTCGCCGTGCCCGTGCCGACGTTGACCACCAACCCGCCCGCTCGCGTCGTCGCCCGGCTGAGCGCCTCGACCGCGTCGTCGACGTAGATGAAGTCGCGCGCCTGGCGGCCGTCACCGTGGATCAGCGGTGCAGCGCCGGCCACTGCCGCGGCGTGGAAGGCAGCCACGACACCGCTGCCGGCGCGCTGGCGCGGGCCGTACACCACCCCGAGCGCCACGGCCGTGTGCTCCACCTCGTGCTCGGCGCGATACACGCCGAGCAGCTCGACCACCGCACGGCCGAGCACCCCACGCACGCCGACGGCGGTCCATTCGTGGCCCTCCTTGACCGGCTGGTCCTTGGACGCCACCGGCCCGTACAGCGCCGTGGCCGGGATGGCCACGATGACCTTGGTGGAGCCGGTGGCGCGCGCCGCCTCGAGCACGGCGATCGTCGCCTGCAGGGTCCGGGCCGCGGCAGGTCCGTCCATGCGCCGGTCGAAGCGCAGGGCGAGGTCGAACACCACGTCGGGGCTGCGCAGCGACACCAGCGAGGCCAGCTCCGGAGCGAGCGCGTCGAGCGTGTGGATCTTGAGCAGACCACCGAGTGCCCGGGCCGCGGCGAGGTTGGCCAGCGAGCCGCTCGACAGGTCGTCGATCACATCGACCTGGTGGTCGTCGGCGAGCAACCGTTCGACGAGGTGCGAGCCGAGGAAACCGGCGCCACCGACCACCATCACCCTCACGGGCGGCAGGCTAGGTCCTCACCCGGCCTGCCGCCCGGAGCGTCAGAAGTAACCCTGCACGTCGACCACGAGGTTCGTCGGGAACAGGGTGGCCAGGCAGATGGCGCCGTTGGCCCCGATCGGCACGAGCGCCTGGGTGGCGACGATGCGGTCGGGCGACGTGTTGTTGTTCGAGGCCTCCGGAACCGGCGTGCCGCAGGGGAACACCTTGACCCATGCGGTGCCGGTGGTGTCGGCCGCGGTGACGTTGACGCTGACCGCCGTGGCGCCGGCCGGGACGCCGTACTTGCCGCTGATCGGCACCTCCCGGATCGTCCCCGGGCCCACCGCCGATCCGCTCTCACGCGTGTCGAGGGCGCGCACCGGGGCGAACCCGTGGTAGGTCGACCCGGCGGGGTACCAGCCCTGGAGGTCGACGACGAGGTCGACGTCGGTCATCGACTGGAAGCACACCTTGCCGCCAGTGCCGACGGCGACGAACGCCGCGTTGGCGATGGCATGGTCGGCCCACACGTTGACGTTCGATGCCAGCGGCGACGACGGCGACGTGCCGCACGGGAAGGCGATGACCCACCCCGGGTTGGACCCGACCGCGGTGAGGTTCAACGCCACGGCGCTCGCGGTCGGCGCCACACCGTTCGCCCCGGTGACCGGCAGCTCGACGGTCTGGAACGGGCCGAGGTGCGTGGCGATCCCCTGACCGATGCGGGTGTCGGCGATGCGCGTCAGCGGCAGGGCGCGGTAGTCCGACGCCGCCCGGGTACCAGCCCTGCAGATCGACGACGAGATCGCTCGGCGCATAGGTCTGGAAGCACACCGCGCCCGTGCTGTCGAGGGCGACGACGGCCAGGTTGGCCACGATGCGGTCGGCGCCGGGGTTGAGGTTGGACGACTCACCGGTCGGTGGCGTGCCGCAGGGGAACGCCCTGATCCAACCGTCCTAGGTGACGTTGACCGACGTCAGGTTGAGCACGACCGCCGAGGCGTCGGCGGCGATCCCGTACCTGCCGCGGACGTCGATCCGCAATGTGCCGCCCGGTTCGAACTCGGCGCGCTGCGTCGGGCTGACGCGGGTGTCCAGCAGGCGCTTGGCCGGGTTGGTCATCTGCAGGCCGCAAGATGTGACCGCCGGGGTCGCGCACCAGTGGGCGTACCGCCGGAGACCGTGATCGGCACCTTCATCGTCGTCCCACTCGGGCAGGCGATGGCCGTGAGCTGCTGCGCGCCGGTCGGCACCGACGGCGGAACGGTCACGCCCACGGTGGCCGACCCGTTGGTCGCCGCAACGGAGCCGATGTCGACGCCGCCGATTGACAGGTGGACCGCGGTGTTGGCCGGTGAGCCGAGGCTCGTCAGGTCGAGCGAGGCCAGGCCGAACTGCAGCGTGCTCCCCTGTGCGGTCGCCGTCGGCAGGCCGGTGACCTTTACACCCTGGCGGGCGAAGTCGGGCGAGACCGGTTGATGGCCCTGCAGGTAGGCGATCCATCCGTCACGGTCGACGAGTCCGGAGTCCTTCGCGTTGGTGCCGTGGGTGAAGATCGCGAAGTTGTCGCCGCCGGTGATCAGGAACGAGAACGTCCCGATCCGGTAGTTGGCCGCCGGATCGTACGGGGCACCGTTGATCGTGATCGACGTGATCCGCGAGCCCTCCGGCAGCGCATCGTCGAACGTGTACGTGACGTTGTCGCTCAGGCCGAGCTGGAGGTACGGCCTGGTCGGGACGGCACCCGACGCGTCGCGCTGCCACTGCTGCTCGAGCATCGTCTTGAACTGCGCGCCGGTGAGCGTGGTGGTCCACAGGTTGTTGACGAACGGCAGGATGTTGTTGGCCTCGGCGTAGGTGATGACGCCGTTGCCCTCGGTGCCGGTCTGGTTGTAGAAGAGCTCGTCGCGCAGACCGCCGGGGTTGACCACACCGATCTGCGCACCACCGAGCTCGGCGGGGGCGAGGGTGTCGCGCAGCGTGTTGCCCACGAGATCACCGATCGTCGACTCGCTGGCCCGGTCGTCGCGCCCGACCTTGCTGTTCGGTCCGCCCGAAGCGGCCTGGTACGTGCCACCGGGTCCGTTGAAGTTCCCGCCGGTGTACGCGGTGGTGATGCTCGCCGTCTGCGTGCCGATCGGCTGGAGGCCGATCGTGTCACCGAAGGCCTTGGCCGCCTTGACGATCGCGTCGACCTGGGCGACGCGCGGCAGCGTCAGGTCCGGGGTCGTCGCCGGCAGGAGGTTCACCGCCGTCGCAACCGTGACCTTCGGGGTCGCCTGGGGGTCGTAGCTCAGCGTGACCTTGCCGATGTGATCGGCGTAGCTGCCGGTCTGCAGCACGGGACGGAACCCGCCCGTGACGCCGTCGGCCGGCAGCTGGTAGGCGTACGCCTGGTGGGTGTGGCCGGTGAACAGCACCGAGAACTTCGGGCTGCTGTTGTTCACGATCGAGGCGAAGGCCGGGCCCGCGGCCTTGTTCGCCTCGAGCGAGGCCGTGCCGTTCGGCGCACCTTCGTGGAACTCGGCGACGAGCACGTCGGCCTCACCGTTGGCCGCGACGCCGTCGGTCAGCTGGTCGGCGACCCGGTTGACCGCGGCGACCGGATCACCGATGTCGATCTGGGTGATGCCGCCCGGCGACACGAGCGTCGGCGTCTCCGAGGTGACCGCGCCGACGACGCCGACCGTCACATGGCCACCAGCGCTGTCGGGGATCTCGAACGTCGCGTACTCCGGCAGGGCCGGGATCTGCGTGCCCTTCTGGTACACGTTCGCGCCGAGGTAGCTCCACAGCGCGTTCGTGCCTCCTGGGTGTGTGCCGCCGAACGTCTGGCACGGCACGGTCGGGGCAGCGCCGGCCGGCCCGCCGATCACCCGATCGGTGAGGTCGAGGTAGCCCTGGTCGAACTCGTGGTTGCCGACCGACGAGGCGTTGAGGCACATCGCGTTCATCACGTCGATCGTCGGCTGATCCTTCTGGATCGCGGAGTTGAAGAGCGACGCACCGATGAGGTCGCCAGCGCCGAGGAGCAGCGTGTGGTCGGGCGTCGCGGCTGCCCGTTCCTTCTCGATCGTGGTCGCCCAGTTCGTCGTCAGGTTGTTGGCGGTGTCGATCCGGCCGTGGAAGTCGTTGATGTTGAGCAACGTGATGTTCGTGGTCGGCGCGGCGTGGGCAACGCCGAGCGGGGCGGTCACGACGATCGCTCCGACGGCTGCGGCTGCGGCGATGACGGCGGTGAACCGGCGGCGCAACTTCGATCTCATCGTCTTCGACTCCCCTGCGTGGACGGTGGGCTGCCGGCCGACAGTAGCCACGCGACGAGCCCCGAATTGCAAGGTCGACGCAGCGTCACGGCCCGCGCGCCCAGCGTTCACCGGAGGTTCACCCGGACGGGCGGACCCGGTCACCGTCCAGCCGACGACGAGGTGAGGCCGGCGGAGGGGTGGCTGCCGTCGGGCGGGTCCCGAACGGGGTCCTCGCCCGTCAGGGCGTGTCGGAGCGCTGATCCAGCGAGCGGGCGCGCAGGCGGCGCATGCCGGTGAGCCAGCGGTCGGGGTCGGTCGCCTTGCGCTCCACATAGGTCTGCACCTCGGGGTGCGGGAGGATCAGGAAGCGACCGGCACGCATCGCCTCGGTGACCACCTCGGCGACGTACTCGGGCTCGACGATCCCGTCGGTGCCCCCATCGCCGAGCTGGCGCGGTGCCATGGCGGTGTTGACCCCCTGGGGGCACAGCACCGACACGCCGATGCCGTCGTCGCCGTGGGCGATGGCGATGGTCTCGGCGAGCTTGATGCACGCCGCCTTGGTGACGCTGTACGGCGCCGAGCCGACGGCGGCGAGCAGACCGGCGGCACTCGCGGTGTGCACCAGGTAGCCCTCGCCGCGGGCGACCATCGACGGCAGCACGGCCCGGGCGGCGTAGACGTGGGCCATCACGTGCAGCTCCCACTGCGCCTGCCACGCCGCGTTCGGCGCTTCGACGCCGCCGCCCGCACCACCGGCGCCGGCGTTGGAGAAGAAGATGTCGATCGGGCCGATCTCGTCCTCGACCCGGGCGACCAGCGCGGCCACGGCAGCCTCGTCCGTGACGTCGAGCTCCACACCCAGGCAACCGATCTCCTGTCCGACGGCGGTTGCGGTGGCCCCGTTGCGATCGGCGACGACGACGGCACGCGCCCCGAGCCCCATCCAGTGGCGGGCGACCGCCGAACCGATGCCGCCACCCCCACCGGTGACGATCGCCACCCGATCCTCGATCTCCATGTCGACCCCCTGCTCGCTCGGCCGGAGGTTAGCGAGGGCGCCTCAGGCGGCCGGAGACGGGCGGCGCTCACCGTGAACGTGCTCGCCGGCGGCCACCACCCCGTCGGCGCCGATCACACAGTCGCGCACCACGGCACCCGCTCCGATGCGACCCATCACGATCGAGTCGCGCACGTCGGCGTTCTCGCCGATGACCGCGCCGGGGAGCACGACCGAGTCGCGCACCACGGCTCCACGAGCGATCGACGCTGTCGGTCCGACCGACGAGCGCTCGATGGTCGCATCGACGGACGCGTTCGCCTCCGGGTGGACGCCGTCCTCGGGGTGGCGATCGAGCTCGTCGAGGTTCGCCTGCAGGTACAGGTGCGGGTGGCCGGTGTCGATCCACGAGTCGTCGGTGGCCAGCGCGTACAGCGAACCCTCGGCCGCGATCGCCGGGAACGTCACCCGTTCGATCGAGGAGCTCCGACCGGCGGGGATGCGGGCCAGAGCCGAGGGCTCCAGCACGTACGTGCCGCCGTTGACCAGGTTCGTCGGCGCCGTCCCGGGTGCCGGCTTCTCGACGAACGAGCGCACGCGGTCGTCGTCGTCCAGGTCGACGACACCGAACGCCGAGGGATCCTTCACCGGGGTCAGGTGCAACGTCGCCTCGGCGCCGTGCGCCCGATGGAACGCGACCAGGCGTCCGACGTCGAGATCGGTGAGGATGTCGCCGTTGGCCACGACGAGGGTGTCGGCGATGCCGCTGAAGTCGGCGGCGAAGCGGATCGCTCCGGCGGTGTCGAGCGGCTCCGGCTCGACGGCGTAGCGCAGGATGACACCGGCACAGCGCGCTGTCGGGGAACGCCTCGATGAACGGCTCGGGCCGGAACCCGAGTCCGAGGGTCACCTCCGTGACCCCGCCGCGAGCGAGGTTGGCCACGAGGCGCTCGATGATCGGCACGTGGACCACCGGGAGCATCGGTTTGGGCACGCTGTTGGTCAGCGGTCGAAGCCTCGTCCCGAAGCCGCCGACGAGGACGACGGCGCGGATCAGCCGCTCGTCGTGGTGACCGGCACCGTCTCCGGTGGCGTTGGCGTTGGCGTTGGCGACCGGCGTGCTCGACACGACCGTGGTGGACACGTCCGTCTCCCCAGGCGACACGGTGCCCGGCGCCACCGTGCCGGCGACCACGCCAGCCGCGGACGGGACGGTGATCGCCGTGCCACCGTCCACCGTGCCGAGCTCGGGGAGCTTCGGGGCCGACGGCGGCTGGGGGATGTCCTTGCCCTTGGGCACGACGGCGATCGTGAAGGCCATCGCGTTGCGGTCGATGCGGATGTTGTCGAAGTCGGTGACGTAGTCCTGGTAGTCGTTCGGGTCGGCGAAGCTGTTCCAGACGCGGACGCGGATCTGCGTGTCCTCGCCGTCGCACTTGTAGGTGTCGGTGTCGAACGTCTGGCCGCCCTGATCAGCGGGGAACTCCAGCTTCGTGTCGCTCAGCTTGACGCCGTAGGCGTCGAGGAACACGCCGAGCCTGGCCCGGTTGCCCGTGGCCCGGCTGGTGTACGGGTGGTAGTGGATCACGCCGTCGCCGTGGCTGTGGATGCCGGTGAGGCGGAAGTGGCGGTCGGCGTAGACGGTGTTGCCCGCCGAGTCGATCGTCGTGGCCTCCTTCGTCCCCTGCAGGTTGGGGAGGAACGAGGCGCCGGTGTCGTCGCAGACATAGAAGCCGTAGGCGGCGTGCCAGTGGTCGCCGAGGCGCGGCGGGCCGGAGCCGTCCGTCGGTCGGCTGGTCCGGGCGTAGAACACGAGCCCGAGCATCACGATGACGACGAGCGCGACGATCGCGGGGAACACCGTGCCGCCCTGGAACCGCACCCGCTTGCCCTTGCCGCGCGATGCGAGCTTGGCGACTTTGTTGGCTGAGCTAGACGGTGCCACGGGGATGCGAGGCTACCTGGGCGTCCGCCCGATCGGGGGTCGGGTCCGTCGCCGTGACATCCGCCGGAACAGCGCCTCGTACGCCGCGGCCGCGGCAGCCGGCGACGCGTTCGCCTGCACCCAGGCCCGCCCGGCGGCACCCATCGCCGCCCGCCGACGCCCGTCGGCCAGCAGCTCGACGAGGGCCGCGCGAAGCGCGGCCGGATCGTCGGGGGGCACGGCCAACCCGCCGCCGGACGCATCCAGCAGCCGGGGCACCTCCGTCCCCGCGTCGATCGCCGCGACCACCGGACGCGCCGGCGGCGAGCACCGAGTAGGTCTTCGACGGCACGCTCACCGAACCGAGGCCGGCACGCAAGGGCACGAGGTGCACGTCGCCGGTGGCCAGCACCTCCGCCAGCTGCTCCTTGGGTTCGTAGCCGTTGAACCGGATGTTGGACACGCCCGCGGCGAGGTCGACGAGCTCGGCGAGCCCTGATCCGCCACCGTTGACAGGAACGTCACCTCGGGCATCTGGCGGGCCACGTCGACCACCATCGCCAACGACTGCGACCACCCGATGTTGCCGGCGTACATCACGACCGGCTCGTCGCCGATGCCCAGCCGGGAACGCAGCGCCGTGCGCCGGTCCATCGGCCGGATGACCTCGGTGTCGACGAAGTTGGGGATGACGATGACGTCGGTGGCCCGGTCGGGCACCTTGCCGACGACGTTCGCGCGCATCTCCTCGCCGACGACGGTGATCGCTGCGCTGCGCCCGTAGCTGACCCGTTCGACCCAGCGGGCCACGGCGATCAGCCGTCGATCGGTGATCGCTCCGGTGGCGATCGCCGCGTCCGGGAAGACGTCCTGCACGTTGAAGACGAGCGGGCCGCGGCGCACGACGTGCACGCCCCAACCCGTCAGCCCCATGGTGAACGGCGGCGACATCGCCAGCACACCGTCCACCCGGCCGCCGAGGAGCGCCTGCGAACCGGCAAGCGCGCTGAAGCCGACGAACCCGGCCGCACGGCGCACGATGCTGCGCTTGTCCTTCCCGGGGAAGGGATCGACGCGGGTGATGCTCCCCCACGGCGTGCGCTCCCGGCGCACGAGACGACCCGTCCAGCCCGCCTCCACGGCGTGGTGCCGGTACCACGGCAGTGCGGTGACCACGTGCAGCTCGTGGCCGCGCGCCGCCAGCTCGTGGACGATGGCGGTGATCACCTCGCCCGTCGGCGCGGTGTCCGGCGCGAAGTGCGGGCACAGCACGGCGAGGCGCAGCGGCCGCCAGGTGGCGTCGCTCATGTCCGCTCCAAGGCGCTGGCGTACACGCGGCCGAGCGCCGCGCCCGAGGCGGCCGCGGTGAACAGCGCGGCACGCCGCAGCCCGGCATCGACGAGCGTCGTGCGGTCGGCGCGGGCCAGGTCCGAGCGCATCGGCCCAGGCGTCGACGTCGAGCGGCAGGACCAGGCCTGCGTCGCCGACGACCTCGGGGATGCACGTCGACGTCGGCGGCAACCACGGGCGTGCCCAAGCGCCATCGCCTCGATCAGCGGCGCCCCGAAGCCCTCGTACGTGCTCGGGAAGACGAGCGCCTCGGCCATGCGGCGATCAGCCCGTTGCGGTCGGCGGACGGCACACGGCCGAGGCGGCAGACGCGGCGATCGAGGCAGGCGGTCACGATCGGCTTCGGCAGCGCCCGTCGCCGCCGATGAGCACCAGCCGCAGGTCCGGGTCGGTCCAGCGCGTCGCCATCAGCTCGAGCAGGAAGCGGTGGTTCTTGTGCGGGTGGGTGACCGCCGGGATAGACGATCACCGGACCGTCACCGAGCGCGTATCGGCGGCGCAGCACGTCGGCTCCGGCGACGTCGGTGCGCAGCGCCGGCTCGAAGCCGTGGGGCACCACGGCGACCCGGTCGCCGGCCAGACCGTAGGCCTCGACCACGGTGGCCCGGACGAACTCGGAGGGCACGGCGACGATCGCCGCGCGGCGGGCGCTGCGCGGCATGGTCGCGTCGAAGTAGCGGCGCTTGACCCGGCTGAAGTGCTCGGGGAACGTGCGGTACTGCAGGTCGTGGATGGTCAGCACGTACGGGCGTTCGGCGCCGGTCGGCGCGGTGCCGCCGCCGTGGTGGCGCAGCGGTGCGGCGCCCGTGCCGTGCACGCAGCCAGGTCGCCTCGGCGGCGATCCGTCGCGGCCCGGCTGGACGCCGTCGAAGCGGCGCGTCGCGCACGTCGGCGGCCGCAGCGAGGTCGGGATGGGCGGCGGCGAACCCGTCGGGGGCGTAGACCACCGGGTACCACGCCGGCGGCACGCTGCGCCGTCCGCTGCGGCGTGTCGAGCGAGACCGAGCAGCTGGCGCACGAGGTACTCCTCGGAGCCGCCGACCCGGCCGGGCACGCACCACAGCAGGTTGACCGCGACGTCGACGGTCACGGGCGCACCGCTTCCCGGTAGGCCGCGACGGTCAGCTCGGCGGTGCGCGCCCACGTCTGCGACGCGGCCCGCACGCGGCCGCGCGTCGGCCAGCTCGTCGGCGCCGGTCGAGCGCAGCCTCGATCCCGGCGGCGATGTCGTCGGGGTCGAGCGGGTCGACGAGCACCGCGGCGTCCGCCGGCGACCTCCTCGGTCGAGGTGCCGCGGCTGGTGACCACCGGTGTGCCCTGGGCCATCGCCTCCAGCACCGGCAGCCCGAAGCCCTCGCGCATGCTCGGGATAGCAGAAGACGTCGGCCGCGGCGTACAGCGCCGCCGAGGTCGGCGGCGGGCACGAACCCGAGGAAGCGGATGTCGCCCGGCCGGCGTCGCCGTCGCCCCAGCCGTCGGCGCCGGCGACGACGAGCGGGCAGGTCGCCGGGCGACGCGTCCGATCGCCATGGCCGAGGTTGGCCAGGTTCTTGCGCGGCTCGATCGTGCCGACGAACAGGGCGAACCGGGCCGGGAGGCGGTGGGCGGCGCGCACCCGGTCGACGTCGGCGGGCGATGCCGGGGTGGCCTCGACGCCGAGGGGCACGACGCGCAACCGATCGGCGTCGATGCCCGCGCCGCGGCAGTCGGCGGCGGTGGCCGCGCTGCTGCACAGCACGAGCGCGGCGCGCTCGCGCAGCATGCGCAGGCTGCGCTCGAACACACGCACACCGTGCTGGGTGAAGTGCTCGGGCTCGTGGACGAACGCGAGGTCGTGCACGGTGACGACGAGCGGGGCGTCGCTGGCGCAGGGGATGATCGTCGTGGCGTGGGCCACGTCGACCGCGGCCGGTCGCCCGCTCCACCTTCGGCCACCCGAGCCGCAGCCAGGATCTCGTACAGCCACGGGCGCACCGAGCGGCAGGTGGGCGATCGGGACCGGCGGCATCCACGGATCGGCGGGCTCGGCGCGATGCCGGCCGGCGACGCCGACGCAGGCGTCGACATCGGTGGCGCGTCGCCAGCGCGGCGGCGATGCGCAGCGCGGCCACCGCGGTGCCGCCGGGCACGCGGTGCCAGCACTGCTCCAAGGTGTAGGCGACGCGCACGGCGCAACATCATGCACCGGCGACCGGGCGATCGCCGGGACGCCGCGAAATCCGCCGGGCCACCGCCGACCGCCGGCGTCACACTGGACCGGATGGGGCACCCGTACTGGCCGCTGTTCGACCTCCGGGTGCGCACGCCGGGCGTCGAGCTGCGCTACGTGGACGACGAGCTCGCCGTGGAGCTGGCCACGGTCGCCGCCGGAGGGGTCCACGACCCGTCGTTCATGCCGTTCGGCATCCCGTGGACCGACACCCCGCCGCCGGCGCAGCAACGGGAGACGTTGAAGTGGTTCTGGCACTGCCGGGCGAGCACGTCGCCGGCCGGGTGGCACCTGCCGTTCGCCGTGATCGTCGACGGCGAGACGGTCGGCTGCACGAGCCTCGGCGCCAGCGACTTCGCCGTGGTGCGCTCGTTCGAGACCGGCTCGTGGCTCGGCCGGCGGTTCCAGGGACGAGGCATCGGCACGGAGATGCGCGCCGCGTGCCTGCACCTCGGATTCGCCGGCCTCGACGCGCTGGAGGCCACCACCCGGGCGTTCGTCGACAACGGCCCGTCACTCGGGGTCACCACCAAGCTCGGCTACGAGCGGCTCGGCACGCTGCGCGCCAAGCGGCGCAACGAGGGGGCCGAACAGGTCGTGTTCCGCATGCAGCGTGCTTCGTGGGAGGCGGCTCGGCGCTCGGACATCACGATCGACGGTCTGGAACCGTGCCTGCCACTGCTGCTCGGCGACGGCGGAATGCTCCCGACGAAATAGTTGTTATCGCAAGCATCGTGAAGAACATCGGATTCCTCAACTTCGGGCATTGGACGCCATCGGCGGCGTCCAAGGTGCGCACCGCTGCCGACAGCCTGCTGCAGTCGATCGAGCTGGCCGTGGCCGCGGAGGAGCTCGGCGCCGACGGTGCCTACTTCCGGGTGCACCACTTCGCCCGCCAGCTCGCCTCACCGTTCCCGCTGCTGGCAGCGATCGGCGCCAGGACGAGCCGCATCGAGATCGGCACCGGCGTGATCGACATGCGCTACGAGAACCCGCTGTACATGGCCGAGGACGCCGGCGCGGCCGACCTCATCGCCGGCGGTCGCCTGCAGCTGGGCATCAGTCGTGGCTCGCCGGAGCAGGTCATCGACGGTTGGCGCTACTTCGGCTACCAGCCGGACCAGGGATCCGACGCCGGCGAGATGGCCCGCCACCACACCGAGGTCTTCCTCGACGTCATCCGCGGTGAGGGCTTCGCCCGGCCGAACCCGAGTCCGATGTTCGCCAACCCGCCCGGTCTGCTGCGCGTCGAGCCGCACTCGGCGGGGCTGCGCGACCGCATCTGGTGGGGCGCCAGCTCGAACGCCACAGCCGAATGGGCGGCGTCGCTCGGGATGAACCTGATGAGCTCCACGCTGAAGGACGACGAGAACGGCAAGCCGTTCCACGTGCAGCAGGCCGAGCAGATCGAGGTGTACCGCAAGGCCTGGGCCGAAGCCGGCTGGGACCGCGAGCCGCGCGTCTCGGTGAGCCGTTCGATCATGCCGATCGTCACCGACGAGGACCGCGCCTACTTCTGGAACCGTGGTGACGACGAGGACCAGATCGGCTACATCGACGCGACGACGCGCGCCGTCTTCGGGCGCAGCTACGCCGCCGAGCCGGACCTGCTCGTCGAGCAGCTGGCCAAGGACGAGGCCATCGCCGCGGCCGACACCCTGCTGCTGACCGTTCCGAACCAGCTCGGTGTCGACTACAACGCGCACCTCATCGAGACGGTGCTGCGCGACGTCGCCCCCGGCCTCGGCTGGCGCTGACCGATCTGGTCAGTTCGTCACCGGGTTGCGCATGGTGCCGACGCCGTCGATCGTCGTCTCGACCACGTCACCTGCCCGCAGGAAGCGCGGCGGTGTGCGCGCCGCGCCGACACCCTCGGGGGTGCCGGTCCACACGAGGTCGCCCGCCTGGAACGTGATGTACCGGCTGAGCCACTCGACGAGCGCGGGGACGCCGAAGATCAGGTCGTCGGTGTTCGACGACTGCAGCACCTCGCCGCTGACGACGCACTCGATCGGCAGCGCGTCCGGGTCGTCGAGCTCGTCGGCCGTCACCAGGTACGGACCGATCGGGCCGAACGTGTCGTAGCTCTTGGCGATCGTGAACTGGCGCACCGGGGGACGGTTCTGCTCCTCCCGGTCGCTGATGTCCTGGCCGACGGTCACGCCGGCGAGGTAGCTCCACGCATCGGCCGCGGCGGCGCCCTTGCACGTGCGGCCGAACACGATCACCAGCTCGGCCTCGTAGTCGACGGCGAGGCGACCCTCGGGCACGACGATCGCGTCGAACGGCCCGCACACGCAGTTGTCCGACTTGCCGAACAGCGCCGGCTCGTCGGGCGCCGGGCGACCGGTCTCCTCGGCGTGCTTGCGGTAGTTCAACGCCACGCCGAACCCCTTGCCGGCCCGCGGCACCGGTGCGCCGAGCCTGGTCTCGTCGACGACCGGCCACTCCTCGGAGTGGATCCGGGCGGCGAGGTCGCGCAGCGCCCCGTGGTTGCTCAGGCTGGACAGCAGCATCGGGTCGCTGCCGAGCACCCCACTGCTGGCCCGCTCGATGTCGACGGCTCGGCCGCCGACCACGATCGTGGCCCGTCCCTCGTAGTTGGCCAGTCGCATCCGTGCCTCCTGCTCGTCCAGCGGTGCGGCCCGCACGTTACGTCCGCGCGACCACCGCGCGACCTGGCGTCCAGCGCCGAAGTGGACGCCCGGTCACGCGCCGCCGACGCAGGGCACGCGTCAGGACAGGGTGAGCGCGCTGACCAGTTCGGCGAGCGGGTCGTGCCAGTCGCGCAGCAGCGGGACGCCTGCCGCGGCGCAGCACCGCGTTGTCCAGCACGCTGTTGGCCGGCCGCGGCGCCGGACGCGGCGGCTGCAGCTCGGCGGTGGTGATCGGGGTGACCATCGCCGGGTCCTTGCCCATCGCCGCCACGACGCGCCTGGGCGAAGCTCGAACCACGTGGTCGGACCCCTGGTTCGTCGCGTGGATCACCCCGCTGCGCCGGTCGAGCGCCGAGCCGGCGCAGCAGCGGGGCGAGGTCGGCGGTGAACGTCGGGTGGCCGCGCTGGTCGTCGACGAACGTCAGCGACGGGTGCTCGCCGGCGAGGCGCATCACCGTCTTGACCATGTTGTTGCCCCGTCTGCCCGCAGACCCACGACGTGCGCACCACCGCGGCCGGCGGGACCGAGCGCGAGCGCTTCGCGCTCGCCGATCAGCTTGGACGCGCCCGTACGCCGACGGCCGGCCCGGTCGCGTCCCACTCGTGGTACGGGCGGTCGAGCGCGCCGTCGAACACGTAGTCGGTGCTCAGGTGGACGAGGTGCGCGCCGACGCGGTGGCAGGCCTCGGCCATCCACCGCACGGCGAGGCCGTTCGCCGCGAGCGCGCGATCCGGGTCGCCCTCGCACGCGTCGACCGCGGTCCACGCGCCGCAGTGGAAGACGACGTCGGGCTGCACCGACGTGACCGCGCCGAGGCAGTCGTCGCGCGAGCATGATGTCGAGCTGCGCCCGGGCGTACGCCGCGACCTCGTCACCGGCCGCCGCGCAGACCATCGCCAGATCGGTGCCCAGCTGACCGCCGGCACCGGTGATCAGGACGCGCACTCAGGCCCCGGTGCCGTGCTTCAGCGGCTCCCACCACCAGCGGTTGTCGGCGTACCACTGCACCGTCTCGGCGAGCGACTGGTCGAACGGCGCGCTGCAGCTTCCAGCCGAGCGCGGTGATCTTGTCGATGTGCACCGAGTAGCGCCGGTCGTGGCCGAGGCGGTCGGCGACCGGCTGGATGAACGACTCGTCGCGCCCGCACAGCTCGAGCAGCCGGTAGGTGAGCTCGCGGTTGGTGATCTCGTTGTGCGCGCCGATGTTGTAGACCTCGCCGACGGTGCCCTGCTCGAGCACGAGCTGCACGGCGCGGTTGTGGTCCTCGACGTGGATCCAGTCGCGCACGTTGCCGCCGTCGCCGTACAGCGGCACCTTCGTGCCGTCGAGCAGGTTGGTGGTGAACAGCGGGATGACCTTCTCCGGGAACTGGTACGGCCCGAAGTTGTTCGAGCAGCGGGTGACGACCACCGGCAGCCCGTAGGTGGTGACGTACGACAGGGCGATCAGGTCGCGAGCCGGCCTTGGCCGCCGAGTACGGCGAGCGCGGCGTGAGCCGGTCGGTCTCGGCGAACGATGCCCTCGTCGATCGAGCCGTAGACCTCGTCGGTGGAGATGTGCACGAACCGCCCGACGCCGACCTGGCGGGCGACGTCGCACAGCACGTTGGTGCCGAAGCAGTTGGTGCGGACGAACGCGTACGGGTCGACGATCGAGCGGTCGACGTGCGACTCGGCGGCGAAGTGGACGACCGCGTCGTGGCCGTCCATCCCCTTGAGCACGGCGTCCTGGTCGCAGATGTCGGCGTGGACGAACTCGACCCGGCTGTCGTCGAGCACGTCGCGGATCGACGCCAGGTTGCCGGCGTAGGTGAGCGCGTCGAAGATCGTCACCTCGTGGTCGGTGTTGGCCAGCAGGTGGCGGACGTAGTTGGAGCCGATGAACCCGGCGGCGCCGGTGACGAAGAGCTTCACGAAGGACTGCCTTTCAGGCGCGTGTAGGTGCGCATCGGCCAGTACGGCCGGCGGCCGGCGGGCAGCGTCGTCGCGGCCGCGGGTTGGCCTGGTCGCGCGCCGACAGGATCGGCTCGGTGACGCCCCAGTCGGCGGTGACCGCCGGGTCGTCCCACGCCAGGCCGAGCTCGTCGGCCGGGTTGTAGTAGCCGTCGACCAGGTAGGTGATGACCATGTCGGTGACCGCGGCGAAGCCGTGGGCGACGCCGGGCGGGATGAACACGCCGACGTGGTTGTCGCCGGAGAGCTCCAGCGACAGCGTCGCCCCGTCGGTCGGGCCGCCCTCGCGCAGGTCGTGCAGCACGACCTGGGCGGTGCCCACCGGGCACGTACCAGTAGTCGGCCTGGTGCAGGTGGTAGTGCAGCCCGACGACCGAGCCCTGGCGGCGGTTGCCGCGGTTGGCCTGGACCATCTCCCGGCCGCCGGGGAACCACTCGCGACGGTACGTCTCGATGAACAGGCCGCGCTCGTCGCCGTGCAGCGTCGGCGTCACCTGGAAGACGCCGGCGATGACGTCGCTCTCCACAACTTGGGGCACGGCGGAACAGTATGCCTGGCTCGCGGTCAGCTGGCCGTGGGAGGTGGCGTGTCGGTGACGCCGCGGAAGTAGTCGAGCACGGCGTCGGCGCCCTCGCCGGGAAGCAGCACGGCGTTGCCGCTGATCGTCTTGCCGACCACCGGGCAGGCTGTAGGTGACGATGCCGCCACCGACCGCGGAGCGCAGCTTGTCCACGGCCTGCAGTGGTTCGAGCGCGCTGTCGACGTTGATCGACTCGCCGATCGCCGAGATCAGCCGTCCGCTGGCGAACGGGTCGGACTTGATCTTGTCGAGCGCCCCCTGGATCGCCCGGTTGACGAAGTCGCGCTGGCGCTTGGAGCGGCCGAGGTCGGACGTCGGGTCCTCCTGCCACTCGCCGTCGATGAACTGCTCGTAGTGCCGGCTGCGGGCGTACGCCAGCGCCTCGACGCCGCTCAGCGTCGGGCAGCCCGGCCTCGGTGATGTTCAGCCCGGTGTTCGTGTCGCGCGCCGGGTACGTCGAAGCACACCGGCACGCCGCCGAGCGCGTCGACGAGCTGCTTGAACCCGCCGAAGTCGACCTCGACGTAGTGCTGGATCGGGATCTGCAGCTCCTTCGCCGTGGTCACCGTCTGCACGAGGTTCGCCGGGCCGTCGTTGAACGCCGGCGTTGATCCGCGACTTGTCGGCGGCGATCCACAGGTCGCGCGGGATCGACAGGATCGACGCGGTGTCGTTCGACTTGTCCAGCGCGCAGCACCATGATCGTGTCGCTGCGGCTGCCGGTGACGTCGTCCGCCGTGCCGATGCCGCCGGCGTCGGGCGAGTTCGGATCGGCGTTCGCCCGGCTGTCGGAGCCGACGAGGAGGTAGTTCTCGATGTTCGGGTTCGCCGGGCTGAGCGCCGGGGTGACCTCCTCGACGCGGCTGATCGTGCCGACCGTGCGGTGGGCGGCGACGATCACCCCGACCGAGCCGACGACGGCGACGAGCGCCAGCACGGCCAGCAGGGTGAGGATCCGCGGTCGGCGTCGCCGGCGCGCCGGAGCCCGGCGCAACTGGACGTCGTACACGACGTTCCAGGCTAACGGCGCCCCCGGACGCGTTCCCGGCGGCGTCCCCGTTCACGTCGCGTTCTCACGCAGCGCAGACCGGGTCCGCGGCGCGACGGGCCCGGGCCGGCCCGTGTCGAGGCCTCACGCACCGAATTCGTCGTCAGGGGCGCGACACGAACGACCGCCGCCGCCGCCGACCATGGCCCGTCCACCCCGGACAGCGTCGCGGCCCGACACGCCGAGAACGTCGTCAGCGGCGCGACACGAACGACGCCGACCACGACGACCGAGCGGCGGGCCCTGCGGAAAGCGCGGTCAGCGCAGGTGGACGACGTCGCCGGCGTCGAAGCGGCGGGTCATGCCGCACTGGTCGAGGACGACCAGCCGGCCGTCGCGCTCGACGTCGATCGCCCGGCCGAAGACGTCCTCGCCGCCGGGCAGCTCGACGCGCACCTCGCGCGCCGAGCGTCGCCAGCGCGGCGCGGTAGACCGGCCAGATGTCGGCCGGCTGGGCGTCGAGCGCGCCGAGCAGTGCGGCCAGCACGTCGAGCGGTTCGACGTCGGCGCCGTCGCTCGTGAGCCGGGCCGCGCCCTCCGGCGACCAGCGCACGTTCAGCCCGATGCCGACGACGACGAAGCCGGCGCTCGCCTGGGCGAGCACGCCGGCCAGCTTGCGGCCGTCGACCAGCAGGTCGTTCGGCCACTTGAGCACCGGGCGGATCCCGGCGACCGCGGCGCAGGCCTCGGCCGCGGCCAGGGCGACGCGCCAGGTGAGCTCGTGGGGCACCGCCGGCACGTCGCGGAACAGGATCGACACGAGCAGGTTCGAGCCCGGCGGCGCGTCCCAGCGGCGGTCCAGCCGGCCGCGCCCGGCGGTCTGGTGGCGGGTGGCCAGCACGCTGTGGTCGGGCGCCCCGCCGACCGCGGCCGCGGCGAGGTCGACGTTCGTGCTTCCCGTCGACTCGACCACGCGTGACGTGCCAGCCCACCGGCCACGACCGCGACGAGTCGCGCGTTGTGGCGCGGGAGGGGTCCATGCACCAACATTGGCACCCGTGCTCACCAAGATCCTGATCGCCAACCGTGGAGAGATCGCCGTCCGGGTCATCCGGGCCGCCCGAGAGATGGGCATCGCCACGGTCGCCGTCTACAGCGAGCTGGATCGCAACGCCCTGCACGTCCGCCTGGCCGACGAGGCCTACGCCCTCGGCGGGAGCACTGCGGCGGAGAGCTACCTCAACACCGAGGCCATCCTCGACGCCATCAAGCGCAGCGGCGCCGACGGCGTCCACCCCGGCTACGGCTTCTTCAGCGAGAACGCCGACTTCGCCCGGGCGATCACCGAGCTCGGCGTGGCGTTCATCGGGCCGCCGCCGGCGGCGATCGACGAGATGGGCGACAAGGTCAGCTCGCGCAAGGCCGCCCTGCGCGGCGGGTGCGCCGATCGTGCCGGGCACCACCGAGTTCACCCAGAGCGCCGACGAGATCAGCGCGTTCGGCAAGGAGTTCGGCTACCCGATCGCCATCAAGGCGGCGTTCGGCGGCGGCGGTCGGGGCATGAAGGTGGTCAACGGGCCCGACGAGGTCCAGGCCGCGATGGACTCGGCCAAGCGCGAGTCGAAGGCGTTCTTCGGGCGCGACGAGATCTACATCGAGCGCTACCTCACCTGGCCGCGCCACGTCGAGATCCAGATCGTCGGCGACCAGCACGGCGACGTCGTCTGGGTGTCCAGCCGCGACTGCTCGGCGCAGCGCCGCCACCAGAAGCTGATCGAGGAGGCCCCGGCCGTCGAGATGGGCCCGGGCATCGAGGAGGCGATGGGCGAGGCGGCGATCAAGGCGGCCAAGGCCGTCGGCTACTACAACGCCGGCACCGTCGAGTTCATCTACCAGGACGGTGAGTTCTTCTTCCTGGAGATGAACACCCGCCTGCAGGTCGAGCACCCGGTCACCGAGGTGATCACCGGCATCGACCTCGTCGAGTGGCAGATCCGCGTCGCCAGCGGCGAGCACCTGCCGATGACCCAGGAGCAGGTCACCGCCCAGCGCCGCGGCCACGGCATCGAGATCCGGATCAACGCCGAGAACCCGGCCGGCGGCAAGTTCCTCCCGTCGCCCGGCGACATCACCAAGCTCGTCGCCCCGGACGGCTTCGGCGTCCGCTTCGACGCCGGCTACGAGAGCGGCGACACGGTCAGCCAGTACTACGACAACCTCGTCGGCAAGCTCATCGTCTGGGGCAAGGACCGCCCGACGGCCATCGCCCGCACCATCCGTGCGCTCGAGGAGATGGTCGTCGAGGGCGTGGCCACCACGATCCCGGCCGACCTGGCGATCCTGCGCCACAGCGACTTCCAGGAGATGAAGCACTCGACGAAGTGGGTCGAGGAGACGCTCGACCTCAGCGGCATCGGCGTCGCCAAGCCGGCCCCGTCCGCGCCGACGGACGACGACGCCGCGCCGCTGGTCGAGCGCTCGACCACCGTCGAGGTCAACGGCAAGCGCTTCGACGTGAAGATGTGGGTGCCCGACACCCCGGTGGTCGCCGTCGCCGGCGCCGCGGCGGCGAAGAAGCCCAAGCGGGCGGCCGCCAGCGGCGGCGCCGCGGCGAGCGGCAGCGGCGCGGTCGAGGTGCCGATGCAGGGCACGATCGTCAAGGTGCTCGTCGAGGTCGGCCAGGACGTCGAGGTCGGTCAGGCCATCGTCGTGCTCGAGGCGATGAAGATGGAGAACCAGATCGCCGCCGAGAAGGCCGGCAAGGTCAAGGAGATCAAGGTCACAGGCCGGCCAGACCGTCGGCGCCGGCGACGTCGTCGTCGTCATCGAGTAGGCCGGCCTCGACCGATCGCCGACCACGCCCGGGGCGGCCGTCGCCTCGCCCTCGCCGGGAGCGGGCGCTGGTCGGCCCGCCCCCGGCGTGATCGTCAGGCCGGCACGAGGTCCGGTTCGGCCAGCACCGCCCACGTGGCGGCGTCGACCAGACCGGTGACCGGCAGTCCGTGATCGGCCTGCAGCCGGCGGACCCGCTCGTCGGTGGCCCCCTCGAACTTGCCGTCGCGGTTGGCGTCGCGGTCGAGGAACAGACCGTGCTGGATCAGCAGGCCCTGCAACACCACCACGGCGTTGCCCTCGGCGCCGGCGGCG
Source organism: uncultured Acidimicrobiales bacterium (assembly GCA_963794805.1). Lineage (GTDB taxonomy): Bacteria > Actinomycetota > Acidimicrobiia > Acidimicrobiales > Ilumatobacteraceae > JAODBQ01. Next base: position 658,892 of record CAWCFL010000013.1, on the reverse strand, counting down.
AGCGTCGGCATGAACTGCAGCGGCGCGCCGGTGTGGTCGTCGTTCCGCACCACCGCCGCCACCGCCCTGGTCGATGACCGCTGGCGCCAGGAGTGCCGCCTGGAAGCGGGCCATGTCCTCGATCCGGTTGGAGTCGACCCGGCCGCTGATGCCGGCGACGGTGGCACCCTCGTCGCCTCCGCCCCACTGCCAGATCACCGGCGGGCGACCCATCGGGCAGCGAAGTTCGCCGCCCGCTGCTCCGTCGTGAACGCCGGGAACACGAGCGGGTAGCGGAACAGGCGCGGGTCGTCGTGGCCGGGGTAGGGCAGCCCGATGTACAGCATCGGGGTGAGGCCGAACGCCGCCTCGATCGCGTCGAGCGTGGCGACGATGTGCTCGACCGGGAGCACGCCGACCTTCGGCCGGGCCGTCCGGCTCGACGTCGAGCATGAGGAACTCGCCGGGTTGCAGGTCGCCGACCACCGTGCGGAAGTGCTGGGCCTGGACCTGCGGTGTCGAGCTGCCGAGGAAGTGGTAGTAGCCGCGCGGCGTGCCGGCGAACGCGGCACGCATCCCGTCGCGGTTGGCGATCGCCTGGCGAGTCGACGCGCAGGTCGTCGTCGCCGTGTCCGCCGTGGCTCATCCGGGCCATGACGAACTCGCAGCGTCGGGCGCGGTGGTGGCGACGGCGTTCCAGTCGATCGGGCCGCCGTTCAGCAGGTTGTTGTGGGATACATCGATCCCGTGCAGATCAGGCATTGTGAGATCTCCCATCTCGTCGCGGCGCACGGTGCCGTCCCCTCCGGGTCAGACGACGGATGGAGGCGAGCGGTTCGTGCACCGGCTCATCGACGCTGCGGGCGGTGCCCGTTCGGGCAGATCCGCGGGATCAACGCTCGAAGGTGAGCCACCACAGCAGCGCGGTGAGCGACAGCCCGTCGCCGACCTCGCCCGCCGAGATCGCTCTGCGCAACGCGTCGACCGCGCACCCACTCGACGCGCTCGCTCTCGCTCGGGTCCGCTCGGCTCGCCGACGTGGGTCGCACCGTCGGCGGCGAACAGGTGGAACGTCGCGTCGCTCGATCCGTTGTGCGGGAAGTACGTGGTCAGGTGGCGCAGCGCGCCGGGCCGCCAGCCGGTCTCCTCCAGCGTCTCACGCGCCGCCGCCGCCGCGGGCGTCTCGCCGTCGTCGATCCGCCCGGCGGGCACCTCCCAGCCCCACGTGTCGGTGATGAACCGGTGACGCCACAGCAGCAGCACGCCGCGTTCGGGATCGTGGACGACCGTGCCGCTCGCCGCCGCCGGCATGCGCAGCACGTGGTGGTCGAAGCGACCGTGGCCGGGCACCTCGACATCGACCAGCGCCAGGCGCATCCACGGGCTGTCGTAGATCGTCCGCTCGCCGTGCACCGTCCACCGCATCGACGGGTCCGTCACTCGGACGGCTTCGGCGAGCGCCTCGGCCAGCGCGGGGTGCACCAGCAGGCTCTCGACGATGTCGGTGACCTTGAGGTTGGCGGTGACCGCGAGGGCGATGACGCTGATCAGCTCGGCCGCGTGGCGGCCGACGATCGAGCCGCCGAGCACCACGCCGGTGGCCGGGTCGCTGACGATCTTGACGAAGCCGCGCGGGTCGTTGTTGATCAACGCCTTGGGCGTGGCCGAGAACGGCACCTTGGTGACGCGGATCTTGCGGCCCTCGGCGAACGCCTCGGCCTCGGCCAGCCCGACGTCGGCGATCTCCGGCTCGGTGAAGATCGCGCTGGCGGCCTTGTCGTAGTCGAGGTGCCGGTGGGCGACCTTGTTCAGGCCCATCACGTGCTCGGCCACCTTGCGGCCCTGCATCGACGCGACGCTCGACAGCGGCAGCTTGCCGCTCACGTCGCCGGCCGCGTAGATGTGCCCGATGTTGCTCTGGCAGTGGCGGTTGATCGTGACGTAGCCGCCGTCGGTGATCACCCCGGCCGCGTCGAGGCCGAGGCCGTCGGTGTTCGGCACCGAGCCGATGGCCAGCACCGCGTGGCTGCTGCGCACGACCCGACCGTCGTCGCAGCGCACGACGACGCCCGCGTCGGCTCGCTCGCCGTCGCGCTCGATGGCGACGGCCCGGGCGCCCTTGAGCAGCTTGACGCCGCGCTTGAGGAAGTCGTCCTCCAGCACCGCGGCCACCTCGGGATCCTTCTGCGGCAGCACCTGCTGGCGGCTGACCACCAGCGTCACGTCGGCGCCGAAGCTGGAGAACATGTGGACGAACTCCACGCCGGTGACGCCCGAGCCGATGACGGTGATGCTCGCCGGGAAGATCCTGCGGCGGGTAGCAGTCGCGCGTCGTCAGGATGCGCACGCCGTCGGGCATGGCACCACTCGGGGATCCGCGGACGCGATCCGGTGGCGATGAGGATGGCGTCGGCCTCGACGCGCCGCACGCCGGCGGCCGACGTGAGCTCGACCTCGTGCTCGCCGACGAGGCGCGCCGTGCCGTCGACCATCGTCACGCCCTGGCTGGCCAGCAGGCGGCTGACGCCGTGCTGCAGGTGCTGCTTGATCGAGTCGATCCGCTCGGTCGAGCGCCGGCGTGTCGACCTCGGCGTCCTGCTGTTCGAGACCCATGCCGTGGATGCGCCGGCTGAAGCTCATCGCCCCGCCGGTGGCGATCATCGTCTTCGACGGGATGCAGTCCCACAGGTGGGCGGCGCCGCCGATCGTGTCGCGCTCGACCAGCGTGACCTCGGCGCCGAGGCGGGCCGCGTAGGTGGCGGCGGTGTTGCCCGCCGGTCCCCCACCGATGATCACGAAGCGCGTCGCCACGTCCGCAGGCTACCGAGGCGGCCCGAGGACCGGGATGAGCCTCCTGACCTAGCCGGCTCCGTCGTCCTGCGGACGGTACGCTGCCGTCGCTCGTTCACACGGCGGAAACGGAGTCGAGACATGTCCGAGATCTGGCAGGACCTGGAGACGCGGGGCTTCGTCGCTGGTGCGCGGCTTCCTCTCGGCCGACGAGCTCGCGGCGCTGCGCGCGGACTACGAGTCACGGCCGATGGACGAGAACGCGAACTACAGCGCGCGCACGCCGACGAGCGCGGCGATCGCCACGTTCTCGGCGCGCATCGAGGACGTGCTGCAGCCAGGTGCGCGAGCAGACGTCGATCAAGGCCGACGTGCACGTGCCGACGACGTCGAACTACTTCACGGTCGGCGCGTGCGCCGACGGCGTGTACTTCCCGTGGCACCAGGACCACGAGAGCTACTACGTCCTGCAGAACCACTTCGACTACCTCAACTTCTACCTGCCGATCGTCAAGCCGGAGCTCGAGCGTTCGAACCTGTGCGTCGTGCCGTTCGACGCCCTCGCCGAGGCCGCGCCGCAGATCCACGACTTCGTCGTGCGCCGCGGAGCGGGCTTCTTCCGGCCGCTCGCCGGGCGGACCATCGCGATCAACGAGGACCGCGGCGCGGTGCGCATCGCCCAGGTCGATCTGGAGGAGCTCGCCGGTCACCCCGCACCTCGCGGCCGGCGACCTGCTGCTGATGCGCGGCGACATCATCCACCGCACGCAGGACACCGACACCCAACGCGTCGCCCTGTCGTGGCGCGTGGCCAACGGCGACACGGTCATCAGCCGCCACCGGCTGGCCTCGGGTTGCCGGCAGAAGGCCAAGATGATGCGCAACCACACCGCGCCGTACCACCAGCTGTTCCGCGCGTTCGAGATCGCCGGGCAAGGACGAGCTGACGCTGCGCGAGCTGCTGGCCCTCTACGAGACGATGCCGCCGGCGGAGGACGATCGACGGTCGAGGCGTTCGACCGCGAGCTCAGCGCCGAGCGGCGACGGGCCCACGCCGTGCCCGGCTACGTGGCCAGCTGGCCGCTGGACCTCGCCCTCAAGGGCGTTGAACAAGGCCCAGCAGACGTCGACGCGCGTCAAGCGCCTCGTGAGCAACTGACGCCGCGCCGGCTCAGTCGCCGGCGCCGACCATCTCGCTCGTCGCGCCGTCGAAGAACGTGGCCCGGTCCATCGGCGGAGGGATCGATTCCGCCGTCGGCATGCCGGGGTTCGGGCAGTACCTCGACGGATAGGCGAGCTGGTTCGTGGCCCGACCGGTCCACTCGAAGTGCATGCCGTCGGGGAAGATGAAGTTGCCGCCCCAGGCGAAGTTGTGCGCCCGGAAGATCGCCACGATCCGGCAGTCCATGTTCGGCACGCATCCCTGGCAGTTCTGCGAGGTGTTCATGTCGATCGGCTGGCCCCAGGTGTGGCGCGACAGGTTGCCGATGTTGGTCGACAGACGGTTGTACCGCGGGCCGTAGCACCCGCCGAAGGTGTTCGTGTTGCCCACGTCGATGAGCCCGGCCAGCCCTGCGTTCTGGACGTCCTGCAACGCGGCGGCGAGGTCGTCGTGGATGGCCACGTTGCACTGGGCGCGCACCCCCGTGGGGTACGCCTCGCGCGGGCGCAGGAACGCCGCCGCCCATCCGCCGTCCACCTGGATGCCGTCGGTGCCGACCAGCCGGAACGACAGCTCGCCGAGCCGCAGCTTCGTCTGCGCCAGTCCGAGCGTGTTGTCCGGATCCTGCGGATCCCACGTGTGCCGCACGCGGATGGTCGGGGTCGCCGAGCACGCCCTTGCGCGGCGAGCGCGTTGTCCACCGCGGCGTGGTCCAGGTGCCCGAAGATCAGGACGCCGGTGTCCACCGTGGCCCCGAGCGCCGCGGCGACGTCGCGCGACATCGTCAGCTCGGAGCCACCGACGACGTCGTCGGGCACGACGGCACCGACGCTGATCGACACGACCGAGTCCGCAGCGGAGACGAGGTCGACGACGTCGCCGGCCTGGGCGTGGTGCATCGCGGCCGACGTGGCGCTCATCAGCACGTTGCCGGCGCTGATCTGCCCGGACAGGCCGCGACCCATCATCGCGGCGATCGCCCACGGGTCCATCGCCGTGGCGCTCATCGGCACCTGCCACAGTCCGCCGCCCGGCGCCGCGGCCTGGAAGACCGGTGAGCCGCCGCGACGCACGGCGTTCATCCCGACCTGGAAGCCACGGCTGAGCGCCGCAGGGACGCCGGCCGCGTTGGCTGCGGCGAGCGTGCGGTCGCGCACGGAGACGGAGAGCGCGCTGCGCTCGTACACGGACACGAGGTCGAGGGTGGCCTGGGTCGACCGGCGCCGCAACGCTGCTCGCCGTGCCGGCCGAGCTGATCGCGTCGAGCGCCGGATCCGCGCCGACGACGGCCGACGGTCCGACCGTGAGCAGTCCGGCGAGCAGCGCCGACGTGGCCACGACGCCGGCCACCGCGGCGCGCCACGGCCGAGTGATCCTCCAGCGCATGAGCGCGGACGGTACCAGTCGCACGAAAGCGCCTGGGGGTCATGGCCGGCGACCCGGTACCGTCAACGGACTGTGAGCAGCGACGTCGACGCCCTCCCCGAGACATCCGGGACGCCGGGCGGCAGTGGCCTCGCGGCCGAGCGGGCCAAGCGCCTGGCCAAGCTCGACGAGCTGCGCGGCGAGGGCACCAACCCCGTACCCGTACCGCTTCGACCGCAGCACCACGCTCGCCGAGCTCCGCGCCGCCCACGGCGACCTCGAGCCGGGCCAGGAGACCGACGTCGAGGTGGCCGTCGCCGGGCGGGTGCTGCTGCTGCGCGAGCAGGGCAAGCTGATCTTCGCCACGATGCGCGACCGCGACGCCGAGGTGCAGTTGTTCGTCTCCAAGGCGGTCGATCGGCGACGACGCGTTCGCCGCGTTCGGCGAGCTCGACCTCGGCGACTGGGTCGGCGTGCACGGCACGGTGATGACCACGCGCAAGGGCGAGCTGAGCGTCAAGGTCGCCTCGTTCGAGCTGCTGTCCAAGGCCGTGCGCCCGCTGCCCGACAAGTGGCACGGGCTCACCGACACCGACACCCGCTTCCGCCAGCGCTACGCCGACCTGATCGTCAACGAGGACGCCCGGCGCAACTTCCGCATCCGCCACGAGGTGATCGCCAGCTTCCGGCGCACGCTCGACGGCGCGCGGCTACATCGAGGTCGAGACGCCGGTGCTGCACGTCGAGGCCGGCGGCGCCCACGCCCGACCGTTCGTCACCCACCACAACACGCTGGACATGGACATGTACCTGCGCATCGCGCTGGAGCTGCACCTCAAGCGGCTGATCGTCGGCGGGCTGGACCGGGTGTTCGAGATCGGCCGGATCTTCCGCAACGAGGGCATCTCCACCCGGCACAACCCCGAGTTCACGATGATCGAGCTGTACGAGGCGTTCGCCGACTACACCGAGATGATGGCCATCAGCGAGGCGCTGGTGGTCAACGCGGCACGCGATGCACTCGGGCACGACCGTCATCGACGATCGGCGGCGACCGAGGTCGACCTCGCCGAGCCGTGGCGCCGGGTGCGGATGATCGACCTCGTCGAGGAGGCCACCGGCGTGGCCGGTGCACCCGTCGATGCCGGTCGACGACGCTCCGCGCGCTCGCCGACCGAGCACGGCGTCGGGGTCAACCCGGCGTGGGGCAGCGGGAAGATCATCGAGGAGCTGTTCGAGGCCACCGCCGAGTCGTCGCTGATCCACCCGACGTTCGTCACCGGCCACCCGGTGGAGATCTCGCCGCTCGCCCGGGTCGACCGCAACGACCCGTTCCTCACCGAGCGCTTCGAGTTCTTCATCAACGGCCGCGAGCACGGCAACGGCTACAGCGAGCTCAACGACCCCGTCGAGCAGCGCCTGCGCTTCGAGGACGAGCAACGGGCCAAGGCCGCCGGCGACGACGAGGCCGGGTCGATGGACGAGGACTACCTGCGCGCCCTGGAGTACGGGCTGCCGCCGACCGGCGGCCTGGGCATCGGCGTCGACCGGGTGGCGATGCTGCTCGCCGGCGTGTCGTCGATCAAGGAAGTCATCCTGTTCCCCACCCTGCGTCCGGAGGTCTTCTCCGGAAGAGGTGCGAATGAGTGCAGCCTGGGGCGTCGGCATCGCCACCGTGGACCCGCACGGCGAGGCGCTCGACGCGTGGTTCCCGCACCTCGGGCTCGGCCCGCTGCCGCGCGCCGCCGCCGCTGCTCATCGGCTGGTCGCTGGCGATCGATCCGCGCAGCCTCGGCGGCGACGTGGTCACGCGTGGAGATCGACACCGACGCGCCGCCGGCCTCGGTCGCCGACGCGTACCTGCGGCTGCACCTGCTGTCCAACCGCCTGGTGCTGCCGCGCACGATCAACCTCGACGGGATCTTCGGCCTGCTGCCGATCAACGCGTGGACCAACCTCGGCCCGATCCAGCCGGAGCGGGTCGACGAGGTCCGCGCCGTGCTGATGACCGAAGGGCCAGCGGCTGCAGGTGCACGGCCTCGACCGCTTCCCGCGGATGACCGACTACGTCACGCCCGAGCGGCGTGCGCATCGCCGACGCCGACCGGGTGCGCCTCGGCGCCCACCTCGCCGACGGCACCGTGGTGATGCACGAGGGGTTCTGCAACTTCAACGCCGGCACGCTCGGCCAGGCGATGGTCGAGGGCCGCATCAGCCAGGGCGTGATCGTCGGCGTCGGCACCGACATCGGCGGCGGCGCGTCGATCATGGGCACGCTGTCGGGCGGCGGCACCGAGCAGATCACCGTCGGCGAGCGCTGCCTGATCGGCGCGAACGCCGGCATCGGCATCAGCCTCGGCGACGAGTGCACCGTCGAGGCCGGCCTGTACGTCACCGCCGGCACGCTGGTGAAGGTGCTGCCCGAGGGCGAGGTGGTCAAGGCCAAGCAGCTCAGCGGCGCGCGGCGGCCTGCTGTACCGGCGCAACAGCCAGTCCGGCGGCGTCGAAGCCCTCCCCCGTCCCCCAAGTGGGACGGCCTCAACGCCGCCCTGCACTGACCTGCGCCGCGGCCAGCGTCGGCGCGCTGGGCCACGTCGATGGTGCAGCTCGGACAGTTCGACGCAGCCGACTGGCACCGCTAGCGCAGCCCGCGGCGCGACGGCACGTCAGCGCGCAGCATGACCGGGCGCTCCGGTTCAGGCGGTCAGGGCTCGTCGAGGACGAAGCAGCCGTGGACGTGGTCGTTGACCAGGCCGGCGGACTGCATCATGGCGTACATCGTCGTCGGGCCGACGAAGCTCCAGCCGCGCTTGCGCAGCTCCTTGCTCATGGCCACCGACTCCGGGCTGGTCGGCGGGATCTCGTCGGTCAGCGACAGCCCGGGCGCCCGGGGGCTGCGGAACTGCTCCATGAACGCCGCCGAGCGAGCCGAACTCGTCGCGCAGCTCGACGGCCCGGTGGGCGTTGTTGATCGTCGACTCGATCTTGCCGCGGTGGCGGACGATGCCGGCGTCGCCGAGCAGGCGCTGCACGTCGGCCTCGCCGTAGCCGGCGACGGTGTCGATGTGGAACCCGTCGAACGCGGCGCGGAAGTTCTCCCGCTTGCGCAGGATCGTGATCCACGCCAGCCCGGCCTGGAAGCCCTCCAGGCACATCTTCTCGAACCACCGGTCGTCGCCGACGAGCGGCCGCCCCCACTCGGTGTCGTGGTAGCGGACGTACAGCGGGTCGTCGCCGCACCACCAGCAGCGGGCGATGCCCTCGTCGTCGATGCGCAGCCGGTCGGGCATCGGGCCATCCTCGCACCGCGCCCGTCGGCCGGCCGGAGCCGACATCGCACGCCAGACTGGCGCGGTGAGCGACACGACGACGACCGGACTCCCCACCCTCACCGAGGTCGGCGACCTGATCCGCGCCAGGCGCACCCACATGTTCGTCGACCAGGCACAGGCGGTGCCCCACGCCCTCGTCGCCGAGCTGTGCGACCTGGCGCAGTGGGCGCCGAACCACAAGCGCACCTGGCCGTGGCGCTTCGCCCTGCTCGAGGGCGACGCCCGGGCGCGCCTCGGCGAGGCGATCGCCGACGTGATGGCGGCCGCCGGCGACCCCGAGCCGAAGGTGCTCAAGACGCGCACCAAGTACCTGCGCACCCCGGCCACGCTCGTGCTCGGCACGATCGCCGGCGACTCCGAGCAGCGCACCGCGGAGAACCGCGATGCCGGCGCCGCGGGGATGCAGAACCTGCTGCTGGCCGCCACCGCCGCCGGGCTGGCCAGCTTCTGGGGCTCGGTGGCCAAGGGGGCCAACGACGCCGTCGCCGAGCTGTGCGGCTTCGAGCCGGGCACCCACGTGCTCGGCCTCGTCTACCTCGGCTGGCCCACCGGCACGGCCGACGCGCCCGAGCGCCCGCCGGTCGAGGTGCGCTTCATCGAGTAGTCGAGTCGGCCGTCACGCCGGCCGGCGACCACGAGCCGATCGCCAGCGCCGGCACCTCGAAGCACCACCGCTGGTGGGTGAGGCCGAGCGACTCGTCGGCGTACGACGGGTACTTGGCGTCCATCAGCTCGCCGACCAGGCGACGCTCGTCGGCATCGTCACCGTGCGGGCCACGCCGCGGCGCACCTCGCCGCCGAGGCGCACCGTCACGGCCGGTTCGGCCAGCGCGTTGCGGTACCAGTCGGACGTCGACGCCGTTGCCGGACACGAGGTACAGCGTGTCGCCGGCCACGCTGAACCAGATCTCGATCTCGTGCGGCCGTCCGCTGCGCCGCCCCGTGGTGGTGATGTCGCAGCACTCCTCGCTCGACGTGGGCGGCGAGCCAGCTCGCGTCGCTCGGCGGCTCACGGCGGCCACCACGGCGATCTCCACCTTCCACTCCGGACGGGCCAGCGCCGGCACGGTGACGAGCGTGCTGGCCACGCGCCGACCGCCGAGCGCCCGGTCGCGCGCACCCATCACCGCGCCGAGCGCGCCGAGCAGCTCGACGACGACGTAGGTGGTGACGCTGACGATGTCGTCGAGCGTCCATCCCCGCCTCGGCGACGATCGCCGCGATGTTCGCCCACACCACGTCGGCCTGCGCGTCGATCGAGTCGGGCACCGAGCCGTCCGGGGCGATCGGCACCACGCCGCTGGTGTGCAGCAACCGGGCGGGCGCCTCGACGAGCACCGCGTGGGCGTAGCTGGCCGCCGGCGGGGCGATCGTCGACGGGGCGATCTCACGGTTCATCCGCCCATGTTGGCAGCGCCCGTCGAGCCGCGCACGATGACGGCGCGCGGACACGCATCGCGCGGAATCGCGACACGACCGTGGAACTGACGGCACCGGCGCGACGACCTGTCCACGGCGCGTCGCCCGACGCCCGCTCCGACCAGGAGGCTCCATGTTCCGCACCGTCCGCCGCACCGTCGCGGCCACCGTCGCCGCCACCGGCGTGGTCGTGCTCGCCGCCGCCACCCTGGCGTCGGCGCACATCGAGACGGATCCGCCGGCGGTGGCCGCCGGGCAGCAGGCGACGGTCGGCTTCGTCGTCGAGCACGGCTGCGGCGACGCCGACACCACGGGCCTGGACATCAAGCTGCCGACGAGCATCACCGACGCGACGGCGGCCAAGGACGGGTTGGCAGGCGACGGTGACCGACGGCGTCGTGCGCTTCACCGACGGCACGCTCGACCACCACACCAGCGGCACGTTCGAGATCACGTTCACCGCGCCGACCACGCCCGGCGTGCTCGCCTTCCCGACCGTGCAGCGCTGCGGCGACACCGAGCAGCCGTGGCTCGACGAGATCGTCGAGGGCCAGCCGGAGCCCGAGCACCCGGCGCCCGCAGCTGCTGGTCACCGCAGGGCCCGCCGACGTCCGACGAGCTGACGGTGCCGACCGACGACGACGCCGACGACGCCGGAGCGACCACCGTGGTGCGCCACGACGGCGCCACCGACCACGGCGGCCGTCGACCACCGCGGCACCGACCACGGCAGCCGCCACCACCGCAGCGCCGACCACGGCGCCCCCGACCACCGCCGCGGCGACGACCACGGCACCACCACCGGCGCGCGACCACCACGGCGCGCGCGACGACGACGACGGTCGCGGTGACCGACCACGACCGCGGGCGACTGCGAGCGACGACTCGAGCAACACCGGCTACTGGATCGGCGGCCGGCATCGCCGTGGTCATCGCCGCGTGCCGGCGTGATCGTCGCCCTGCGCTGGCGGCGCGAGCGCAACGACGACCCGACCGACGGCACCGACCGACGGCGGCGACCGGCCAACCGGAAGTAGGCTGCGGCATGACGATCACCGATGCAGGCGTCCGCACCATCGACGGCGTGGAGCTCACGCCGAAGCAGGTCAGCCTCGAAGGGCCGCCGGTGTTCGCCACCATCGAGGAGGAGCGCCTGCGAGCGCAAGCAGAAGCTCGCCGGCGCGCTGCGCATCTTCGGCCGGGTCGGCTTCGGCGAGGGCGTCGCCGGGCACATCACCGTGCGCGACCCCGAGTTCCCCGAGTACTTCTGGGTCAACCCGTTCGCCGTCAGCTTCCGCCACATCCGCGTGTCGGACCTGATCCTCGTCGACCACGAGGGCAGCGTCATCTACGGCACCCGCCGGTCAACCGCGCCGCGTTCGTGCTGCACTCGGCGATCCACGAGGCCCGTCCCGACATCATCGCCGCGGCGCACAGCCACAGCGTGCACGGCAAGGCGTTCAGCGCGCTCGGGCATCCCGCTCGATCCGATCACCCAGGACTCGTGCATCTTCTACGGCGACCACAAGGTGATCAGCGAGCAGGGCGGCGCCGTGGTGCTCGAGGTCGAGGCCGGCCGGGAGATCGCCACCGCGTTCGGTGACGGCAAGGCCGCGATCCACCAGAACCACGGGCTGTTCACCGTCGGCAAGACGGTCGACGAGGCCGTGTTCTGGTTCCTCAGCATGGACCGCAGCTGCCAGGCGCAGCTGCTGGCGATGGCCGCCGGCACGCCGAAGCCGATCCCCCACGAGCTCGCCGCGTACACGGCCAAGCAGACCGGGTTCGCCGAGGCCGGCTGGCTGAGCTTCCAGCCGCTGTGGCAGGAGATCTGCCGCACCGATCCCGACCTGTTCGACTGACCGCTCGGCACCTCGCCGGCCGCCGGACCGGCACGCCCGGCGGCGCTCGGCCGGCTTCGTCACCACCGCCTCACCGGAGGCGCTGTTCGCCATCTCCGGCATCGCCCAGTACACCGGCGCGACCATCGCCGTGAACCTGTTCGACGAGCTGCGCCCGGCGACGGTCGCGTGGATGCGGGTGCTCACCGCGGCGGTCGTTCGTGCTCGTCGCTGTCGTTGCGCTCGCAACGACGCTGGACACCGCGACGACCTGATCGCCGCCGCCGCGTTCGGCGTCACGACCGCGCTGATGAACCTGTTCTTCTACCTGGCGATCGATCGCCTGGCGCTCGGCAAGAGCGTGGTGATCGAGTTCATCGGCCCGATCGCCGTGGCCGCCGCGCTCACCCGCACGGCGCGCAACACCGTCGCCCTGCGTGCTCGCCGCGATCGGCGTCATCGTGCTGTCCGGCGTGGAGCTCGACAGCGAGCCGCTCGGCCTGCTGTTCATCCTCATCGGCGTCGGCGCTGTGGGCCGGGCTACATCGTGCTCGGCCGGCACGTCGCCCACCTCGACCGCGGCATGTCCGGCATGGGCGTCGGGCTGATCATCGGCGCAGCCGTCCTCACGCCCGTTCGGCGTCCGCGGCAGCGCCGCGGTGTTCACCAGCGCCCGGCTGCTCGGGCTGTGCGTGCTCGTCGGCATCCTGTCCAGCGCGATCGCCTACGGCATCGACCAGGCGGTGCTGCGGCGCATCCCGGTGCGCCGCTTCGCCGTGCTCCTCGCCCTGCTCCCGGTGACCGCGATCATCGTCGGCTTCATCGCCCTCGGCCAGCGCCCGAGCGCGCTCGATCTCGTCGGCGCGGCGCTGGTGATCGCCGGCGTGCGTCGTCCAGGAGCGCGACGAGCTGCCCGACGACGAGCTGCCGGCGTGAGCAAGGTGCTGAACTCGTGCGCTCGGCCGGCAGCGGTCGGCGAGAAGGCCCAGGTCAGCGACGTGCTCCGCCGATCCGGCTGGTGAACCTCAGATTCCTGAGCGCCGAGTGCTCAGCGGGCGCCGACGAGGGCTGACGCTCCGAGGCGGTCGATGGCGGTGCGCGGCCATGCGCAGGCCGGCGCGCACGGCGCCGTCGGAGTGGCTGTTCTCGGTGGTGTCGCCGCCGACCAGGACGTTGCCGTGCGGACGGCGCAGTGCCGCAGCGAGATCGTCGAACCGGCTCCTGCCGAGGGCGACGGGCCAGGAGGCGACGGCGCGTGGATGGTCGAAGACACGCGCATCGGTGACGGCGCGGGCGAGGTCGTCGATGACCCGCCGCGGCCGGGCGCTGTCCGGCCCGGACGGATCGAGCGCGGCGAGGCGGTCGAGCGCCTCGATCGACCGGGCAGCGATCGTCGCCGGCGACCGACCGTTCAGCGCGCGGGCGTGGCGGCCGTGCACCAGCATCGTCACCACGTGGTCGCGTCCCGCCGGTCGGCCGTCGGTGAAGTAGACGCAGCCCGCCGGGCCACCGGTGAGCAGGGTGAACGGAACGCCGCCGTCGGCATCTCCCCACAGCCGCACGGCATCGGGGCGCACGCGCAGCACGACCTTCACGTAGCTGCCGGTGGCGGTCGTGCCGATCGCTCGCTGCGCATCGGCCGGCAGGCCCGGACGGAGCTGGATCGAGCCCAACGCCCAGGTGGGGACGGTGAGCAGCACCATCGCGCCACGGGTGCTGCGCCGCCGGCCGCGCCCATCGGCATACACCACGTCCACGCCGCGCCCGGCGTCGTCGATCCGCAGGACCGGGCTCGACGTGCTCACCGCGCCCTCGGGCAGCGAGGCGGCCAGCGCGCTGACGAGTTGCTCGTTGCCGCCGACGACGCGCACGTTCGGGCAGCCGTCGTCGTCCTGCCCGGCGATGAAGGGGCGCAGTTCGTCGAGCCCGTCGAGCGCGGCGATGCGCTGCCATTCCACGGCGGACTCGGTCTCCACGAGCAGGCGCAGCCACGAGCGTGCGGGCGCGCCGAGCCCGAACCGGGCGACGAAGTCGGCGAAGCTCGTCCGCCGCAGGTCGTCGAACGCATCGCCGGCTGGCGCGCAGGACACACCGTCGACCTGTTCCCGGCCGCTCGTCTCGGCGTCGTCGACCTGGCAGAGGATCTGCCGCGCCGCGTCGCGGAAGCCGTCGAACGCGGACCGACCGCTGCCGAGCAGGCTGTCGAGGAACGCGCTGCCGCCGGCCGCGCCGTCGAACGTGTGCAGCCTGCTGCCGACGATCACGCTGGAGTGCGCCGGCTGGCGTTCCAGCGGCAGGCCGAGGCGACGCAGCAACGGCAGCGCCGGGCTGGACTCCCACAGCTCCTCCATGCACCGCTCGGCCGTGGCTCCGTCAGCGAACGGCTCGGTGGCGATCCTCCCGCCGACGCGCTCGGCCGCCTCGAGGACGGTCACCGAAACTCCGGCGCGATGCAGCTCGTGCGCCGCGGTCAGCCCGGCGAGCCCTGCACCGACGACGACCACGTGATCATCCACGGCTCGGCCGTCCCACCGGGCTCGTCGACGGGCCAGCCGACGAACTGCTCCCCATCGTGCCGGCACGAGGCACAGAGGACGAATCCATGCCCTGGATACGCCGGGCCGCCTTCCCCGGTTCGCGACACTCAGTTCCCGCCGCTGCCACGACCGTGTCCCGCCCTGACCGGATCCGTTCCGGTCGAGGCGCGACACGAACGCGGGGTCAGGTCGTCAGGCGTCCGAGGAGGTTGCGGGTGATCTGCTCGACGGCCGGGTCGCCGCCCGCCAGGCCCCAGACCCACTCGGTGCAGCCGGCCGCGACGACGGTGCCTCGGCCGTCGACGGCGTCGCGCACGGCGAGCACCGCGGCCCCGTGCTCGACGCGCTGGGTGGTGGCACCATCGTGCGCGCCGAGCACCCGCCAGGCGTTGAACTCGGCTTCCGACAGCTCGTCGTCGGCGACGGGTCGCGCGGCGTTCGTCCGGGTGAACGGCTCGGCCGGCGCGGTGGCCAGCACCACCGTGCCCGACGGACAGCCGTCGGCCCCGGTCGGCTCGGGCAGCCCGTCGACCAGGCGCAGCTCGCAGCCGTCGCACTCGTAGCCGACCGTGACCGACGACGCGCCGAGCAGATCGCCGTAACCGAGGCCGGTGTCGTCGAACAGCCAGTGCTCGGGGCGATGCACGGTGTACCCGCCGGCGCCGGCGCCGACCGCCCGACCGATGCGGTGGTAGCCGCCGCGCACGAACGAGAGACCGGTCATCTGCGTCTCCGGCCGGCCGATCAGGGTGTCGCTCCAGATGCTCGTCAGCCGCCCGCGATCGGCCCCGGCGAACACCGGGTCGTGCTCGAACTGCTGCTTGTAGCCGACCATCGTGCGACCGTCGTCCTCCAGGCGCACCTGCCAGTAGCTGACGTTGCCGCTGAGGAACACGGCGTTGCCGCCGGCGGCGACGAAGCCCTCCACCGCGTCACGCATGCCCCACGACCAGTACTCGTCGTGGCCGACGCTGAGGTACAGCCGCCGCCCCTCGAGCAGGTCCGCGACGAGCTCCAAGTCGGCATTGCCCGCGTAGTCGAGCTCGATCCCGTTGCGCTCTGCCCACTGCACGAACGGCAGCTCCCACGAGGGCCAGCCGGCCGAGCCCGACCAACCCGAGAGTCCGTGGGCGCGGATGTGGTCGACGTGCCGGCGCATCCGCGGGTCCGGCTCGCCGACCACGGCGACGCGCGACCCGTCACCCGCCGGCTTGCGCAGGAAGCCCGGCGCGTAGGGCCGCAGGAACGAGGCGTGCGTGCCACCGGTGTAGAGGTTCGTGCCGGCGACGTCGTTGTACGCGTTCCACGTGTTCGTCGACAGCACGAGCAGCGGGCGCTGCGCCGACGGCGATGCGGCGCGCACGATGAAGAACCCCGCGGCCTCGGACCCGCCGGCCAGGCGGACGACGACCTCGAAGTAGCCCGACGGCCACTCGGCCGCGACCGTGAACGAGGCGACGGTCGGCCATTCGCAGCCGAGCGAGTCTGCTTGCGGCGACAGGTCCTGAGGTGCCAGGCGGATCTCCTCGCGCCGCACCACCACCCGCTCGGCGCCGACGCGCGCCACCTCCAGACTGCGCCACGCCGGCCGGGCCACGTCCGTACACCTCGATCGTCTCGCCGGCGGTCGCGCTCTGCGGCCAGCAGTACGCCGCCACGTCGCTCGGGTCGGCGTTCGGCCGGTACACGCTCATCGACTGCATCTTGTCGGACCGACCCGGCCGGCCGACCACCTCGTGGCTGGGCGGGTGGATCGCGCCTGCTGCTCGCGGCGTTTGGACACGGCGCGGCAGCTGTCGCCCTCGGTCAGGCGCCGCCACCCACCAGCGGGCGCGGGACTGTCGCCACGCACCAGGCGGCGCGCCCCACGACCTCGGGATGGGAGCGGGAGCTGTCGCCAACGGTCGTGTCTGGCGCCACCCTGCGGCGACGACGAGCTCACGCACGGCGGGCGAGGTACTCGTCGCACAGCTCGACGAGCCGCTCGCGCCCGAAGCTCATCTCGTGCCCGCCGTGGACCACGGTCACCGGCAGCTCGCGCAGGCGGCGCATCGTGGCGACGTAGTCGGGGATGTCGCAGCCGTCGAGCTCGTCGAGCAGCGGACCGTCGTAGACCGCATCGCCGGCGAACAGCACGCCGGTGGCCGGCTCCCACAGGCCGATGCTGCCCGGCGAGTGGCCCGGCAGGTGCAGCACCTCGAACGAGCGGTCCCCGAGGTCGAGCACGTCACCCTCGTCGAGCAACTGCGTCGCCGGCGCCGGCCGTCGCTCCAGCGTGTCGTCGAGGCCGCCCGCGGTACGGCGTCGATGAGCAGGTCGGGCACGTCGTAGCCGGCGTCGACATAGGGCTGGCGCACCTCGTCGCCGTACGAGCTGATGTCGAGCGTGACCACACCGGGCTCGCCGAGGCGCTCGGCCTCGGATCGGTGGATCGCCCGCGCCTCGAACTCGTGCATCCCGCCGACGTGGTCGGCATGGACGTGCGTGGCCACCGCCAACAGCGGATGACCGACCACCGGCTCGACGAGGTGGCGCAGCGGACGCAACCCGAGCGAGGTGTCGACGACGAGGTCGAGGTCACGCCCGCGCACGTGCCACACGTTGCACCGCAGCAGCCGGTGGATGTGCGGCTCGGAGACGAGCGTGACGTCGTCGGTCAGCCGCTCGACGACGAACCACGGATCGGCGACGGGGAGATCGAGCACGGCGCCATCTTCGCCGCCGCGGCCGCGTCAGGCGCCGTCAGCGCAGCGTCAGTGCGACAAGCCGGGCGCGCACAGCCCCTCGAGGTCGCTGATCTGGATGCGATCGCGGTTCTCGTAGGTGACCTCGTTGCGCGGGTCGCGCCGCAGGTTGAACGTGCGGAACGTCATGTCGGTGGTGTCGACCGACAGGATCCGCCCGATCAACGGCTCGCCCAGACCGAGCAGGACCTTGATCGTCTCCAGCGCCTGGATGCTGCCGATGATCCCCGGCAGCACGCCGAGCACGCCGGCCTCGGCGCACGACGGCGCCAGCTCGGCGGGCGGCGGCTCCGGGACCATGTCGCGGTACGTCGGGCCCTCGAGCGGGTGGAACACGCTGACCATGCCCTCGAAGCGGAAGATGCTGCCGTGCACCACCGGGATGCCGAGCTTCACGCTGGCGTCGTTGAGCAGGTAGCGGCTGGGGAAGTTGTCCGCCCCGTCGACGATGACGTCGTAGTCCTTGATGATCTCCATGATGTTCGACGCATCGAGGCGGGTGTCGTAGGTGACCACGTCGACGTCGGGGTTGAGCAGCCCGAGCGTCTTCTTCGCCGAGTCCACCTTGCGGTCGCCGATGCGGTCGAGGTTGTGCAGGATCTGGCGCTGCAGGTTCGACGCGTCGACCTCGTCCATGTCGACGATGCCGATCGTGCCCACGCCGGCCGCAGCGAGGTACAGCGCACTGGGCGAGCCGAGGCCACCGGCGCCGAGCATCAGCACCTTGCTCTCCAGCAGCTTGGCCTGGCCGGCCACGCCGACCTCGGGCAGCAGCAGGTGGCGCTGGTAGCGGTTGCGCTGGTCGGGGGTCAGCTGGACCGGCGTCTTCCACGGACGGCCCTCGTCCTTCCACTTGCCGAAGCCGCCGGCCATCGACACGACGTCGGTGTACCCCAGCTCGCTGCAGCGTGCGCGCGGCGAACGCGCTGCGCACCCCTCCGGCGCAGTAGACGACGACCGGCGCGGTCTTGTCCAGCAGCCGGCCCTCCACCTGGGCCTCGAGGTGCCCGCGGGGGATGTGCACCGCGCCCGGTAGGGCGCCCTGCTCGTACTCGTCCGGCTCACGCACGTCGAGGACGAGGGCGCCGTTGCCGATCTGCTCGGCGGCACCAGCGGTGTCGACCTCGGTGATCTCGGACTTGGCGGCAGCGAGGAGATCGCGGAACGTAGCCATGGTCGAAATGCTATCCATGTGGTCGGGATTCACGCTCACGCCCGCACCGACGACGTTGGTCCGCCAACAGGTTCAGGGTTCGTCGCGCACCAGCGCCGGCAGGATCTCCGAGAGCTGGCCCAGCAGGACGCGCGTCGGCGAAGCGGTCCATCCCGGTCGGTTCGGCGTTGACGATGACCACCTTGGCGCCCGTCGCCTTCGCCCGGGGGACGAGGTTCGCCGCGGGGAACACGCTCAGGCTCGAGCCGGCGGCGATCAACACGTCGCACCGCTCGGCCGCGTCGAGCGCCGCGTCGATCACCTCGGGCACCAGCGACTGGCCGAACGAGATCGTGTCGCTCTTGACGATCCCGCCGCATACGGCGCAGGCCGGATCGTCCTCGCCGGCGCGCACTCGCTCGAGCACCTCGCCCATCGGCCGGCGGTCGCCGCACTCCCAGCAGCGCGCCCAGCGCATCGTGCCGTGCACCTCGAGCACCTTGGCCGGGTCGCTGCCGGCGCGCTGGTGCAGCTCGTCGATGTTCTGGGTGACGACGGCGACGAGCTTGCCCTGGCGTTCCAGCTCGACCACGGCCTCGTGGCCGGCGTTCGGCCGGGCCTCCCAGGCCGGCGAGGTCAGCCGGTTCTGCCAGGCCGCGCGGCGGACGTCGGGATCGGCGAGGTAGTGCTGCAGCGTCGACGCCTTCTCCATCGCCGGGTTCTTCGTCCACACCCCGTTCGGCCCGCGGAAGTCGGGGATGCCCGAGTCGGTGGAGATCCCCGCGCCGGTGAGCACGGTCACCCGGTCGGCGGCGCGCACCCACTCGCGCGCTCGGGCCACTTCCTCGTCGAGCGTCGGCACCCGCCCAGTGTGCCAAGCGTGCCGGTCGCCACCGTCACCCACCGGCGCTGCTGATCAGTACACGTCGCGCGAGTACCGCTTCTCCGCGGACAGCGCGGCGAGGTATGCGTCGGCCTCCTCGGCACCCATGCCACCGTGGAGGGCGACGAGATCGTGCAGGGCGGCGTGCACCCCTTTGGCCATGCCGTTCATGTCGCCGCAGACGTAGACGTGCGCGCCCGACTGGAGCAGGTCCCAAAGCCGGGCGCCCTGCTCGCAGATCTTGTGCTGCACGTAGACGCGGTTCGGCCGGTCACGGGAGAACGCCAGGTCGAGGCGGCTCAGCACCCCGTCCGCGCGGAACGCCTCGAGCTCGGCTCGCGTAGTAGTGGTCGGTGGCGCGGCGCTGCTCGCCGAAGAACAGCCAGTTGTGACCGGTGTCGCCCCGCGCCTGGCGCTCCTCGAGGAAGCCGATGAACGGTGCCACACCGGTGCCCGCGCCGATCATGATCATTGCCGCCCGCGGGTCGGCGGGCGGTCGGAAGTGCGCCGCCGGTTTGACGAAGACGGGGACGAACGAGTCCGGTTCACTGTCGGCCAGGAAGGTCGAGCACACTCCGTTGCGCCGCTTGCCGGCGACGTCGTAGCGCACGGTCGACATCGTGAGCCGCAGCCGGTGGGGCGACCTCGACGGGCTGGAGGCGATCGAGTACTGCCGCGGCTGCAGCCGGGCGAAGACGTCGACCCAGGCTTGCGCCGGGGCGCGCCGTGCGCTCGGGACGACGAGGTCGACGGCTTGGCGCCCCCAGCTCCACGCGGCGAGTGCGACGGCGTCACGTGAGTCGGCCACCTTGCGCAGGTCGCGGTCGCCGCTCAGGTCGGCGACGAGGCCGAGGACCCGAGGCGTGATCCGGGCGATCTCCAGGTGGTCGCGCAGGGCGACGCCGAGCTCGATCTCCCCGACCCCGTCGAGCGCGACAGCCTCGTGGCGATCGGCACCCATCACGTCGAGCCACTCGGCGACCAGCTCCGGATCGTTCGTCGGCCACACCCCGAGCGAGTCGCCGGCCTCGTACGTCAGCGCCGACCCGCTCGTGTCGACGACCAGCTCACGGACCTCCTTGCCGCTACCGGCAGCGGTGAGCAGGCGGTTGCCCGCCAGGCGGGCGAGCAGCGGCGTCGTCCGCGTCGGGACCTCGCCGTGGCGGGCGGTGCGGAACGCCCCGCCCGGCGCCGCCGGAGCGCGTAGCGACGGGTCGCGCGGTGGGCGGCGCAGGCCGTCGATGACCCGGCCGAGCCAGCCGTCCGCCGCCGTCTCGAAGTCCGGCTCGCAGTCGACCCGCGCCTCGACCCGCTCGGCGCCGAGCTCGTGCAGCCGCTCGTCCAGTCGCCGGCCGTGGCCGCAGAAGTCGGCGTAGCTGGAATCACCGAGCGCGAGCACGGCGTAGCGGACGCCTTCCAGCCGAGGGACGTCGGCAGCGGTCAGGTGACGCCAGAACTCGACCCCGTTGTCCGGCGGGTCGCCGGAGCCGAACGTGCTGGTGATCGCGAGGACGTCGCAGTCGCGCCCGAGGTCGGCCAGCCGGGCGGTGCTCATCGGCTGCGCCGACGCACGGAACCCGGCCTCCGACAGCCGCGCCGCGGCCGAGGCGGCCAGCTCGGCCGCGGTCCCGGTCTGCGACGCCCACAGCACCGCGACGCTGCGCTGTGCGCCGGCCGCGTCGCCGGCCGCCACGAGCGGGCCCCCCGCCGTCGTCCCCGCTCGGGAGTTGGCACCGGCGAGCAGGCCGTCCACCCACGCCGCCGCCGTCACGTCGAACGGCGCGCCGACAGGGAGCACCGGCACGCCGGCGGGCGCGCCGGCGAGGTCGATGCCGGACAGGAAGCCGTCGAGGTAGCGAAGCTGCCGGTCGTCGAGCTGTGGCGCTCGGGAGGCGCCGAGGCCGAGGCGGACGCGCAGCGATGCCGTGAGCGCAGCGCCGTCGCCGGTCCCCGGCTGTGGTCCGAGGGCGACCGTCGTCGGGGCGACGCCATCGACGGCGACGGCCACCGGCGTGGCCACCCTGCTCAGCGAGACGGCACACATCTTGAACGCCGGTTGGAACGAGAACGGGTCGACGGCGTCCGACGTGACCGCGTTGACGCTGGCGTACTCGCCGTACAGGTCGTTCCAGTGGAACGGGGCGAAGCAGCAGCCCGGCAGCACCCGGTCCGTGACGACCGCGGGCAGGACTGCCCGACCGCGGCGCGAGGCGACCTCGACGAGGTCGCCCTCGGCGATCCCGAGCGGCGCGGCGTCGTCGGGGTGGATCTCGACGAACGGTGACGGGTCGAGCCGGGCGAGCTTGTCGACCTTCCCGGTCTTCGTCATCGTGTGCCACTGGTTGGGCAGCCGGCCGGTGTTGAACGTGAACGGGAAGTCGTCATCGGGCGGCTCGGCGGCAGGACCGTGCGCCCGCGGGTGGAACGCGGCCCGACCGCTGGGCGTGGGGAACACCAGCTGCGGCACGTCACCCTCGGCCGTCGTGCGGATCGGCCCGTGGGCGCCGTCGTTCAGGTAGCGGATCGGGTTGCGTGCCGGACCGTCCCGGGCGATCGGCCACTGCAGCGGTTCGGCGCGCAGGCGGTCGTACGTCGCACCGCGCAGGTCGTAACCCGTCGCCGGGTTGGAGAAGCCGCGGATCTCCTCGAAGACCTCCTCGGCCGAGGCGTAGGAGAACGCATCGGCGAAGCCCATCTCGCCGGCGATCCGGGCGATCATCTCCCAGTCGGCGAGCGCACCCTCCGGCGGGTCGACGGCGCGTCGGCGCGAGCACGAGCGTGCGCTCGGAGTTGACCATCACGCCGTCGCCCTCCGCCCACATCGCCGCCGGGAGGACGATGTCGGCGTAGGCGTTGGTCTCGGTGTCGACGAACGCATCCTGCGTGATGACCAGCTCGGCCGCCTCCAGGCCGGCGATCACCGTGCCACGGTTGGCCACCGAGGCGATGGGGTTGGTGCACATGATCCAGCAGGCCTTCACCTCGCCGGCGGCCATCCGCGTGAACAGGTCCACGGTGCCGCCGCCGGGCGAGGTGCGCAGCGTGCCCTCCGGCAGCGACCAGCGATCCTCGACGAAGCGACGATCCGCCTCGACCAGCGCCGAGCGTTGGCCCGGCAGGCCCGGTCCCATGTACCCCATCTCCCGCCCGCCCATCGCGTTCGGCTGGCCGGTCAACGACAGCGGGCCGCTGCCGGTCCGGCAGATCGCGCCGGTGGCCAGGTGCAGGTTGCAGATCGCGTTCGTGTTCCACGTGCCCTGCACGCTCTGGTTGAGGCCCATCGTCCAGCACGTCACCCAGTTCGCCGCGCCACCGATCAGCCCGGCGGCGCGGCGGAGGTCCTCGGGCGCGAGCCCGGTCGTCGCGCCGACGGCGTCCGGCGTCGAGTCGGCCAGGAGCGCGGCCATCTCGTCCCAGCCGTCGGTGTGTGCAGCGATGAACGCCTCGTCGACGGCCCCGTCCTCGACGAGCAGGTGGAGCAGCCCGTTGAGCAGCGCGAGGTCGGTGCCCGGACGGATCTGCAGGAACAGGTCGGCCTGCGTCGGCCGTGGCCGTGCGCCGCGGGTCGACGACGATCAGCTTCGCTCCCTGGCGCATCCGGTCGAGCATCCGCAGGAACAGGATCGGATGGCAGTCCGCCATGTTCGACCCGATGACGAGGAACACGTCGGCGTGGTCGAGATCGTCGTACGAGCCTGGCGGCGCGTCCGCACCGAGCGACTGCTTGAAGCCGACGCCGGCGCTGGCCATGCACAGCCGCGAGTTCGACTCGATCTGGTTCGTGCCGATGAACCCCTTGGCCAGCTTGTTCGCCAGGTACTGCGCCTCCATCGTCATCTGCCCGGACACGTACAGCGCGATGGCGTCGGGCCCGTGCTCGTCGAGGATGCGCCGCAACCCGCGCGCGGCACGCGCGATCGCCTCGTCCGTCGAGCAGGCCGTCGGCTCGGCGTCGCGGTCGTCGCGCACCAGTCCGGATGTCATCCGGCCGCCCGCAGCGAGCATGTCGGCGCTCGTCACGCCCTTGGTGCACAACCGACCACGATTGGCCGGATGGGTGCGATCGCCGCTCGATCGCACGGCGATGCGTCGCCCGTCGACGTCCGTGCCGACGTCCAGAACGATGCCGCAGCCCACGCCGCAGTACGAGCAGACGGTGCGCACGGTGTCGACGCTCGTCGGTGTCGCCGCCGTCGGTGTCGCCGCGGTCATCCGACCACCGTCACGCCGCACCCGGGCAGCTCAACCGGACGAGCACGACGCCGTCGACGACGTCGGCCGAGTGGACGGCGAGTGGCTCGACCTCGGCGTCCAGGCATCGGCCCGTCGCCAGGTCGAAGCGCTGCTTGTACAACGGTGACGCGACGGTGGCGACGCCCCCGGCGTCGCCGACGAGCCCGCGGCTGAGCACCGCAGCGCCGGAGCACGGGTCGATGTTGTCCACCGCGTGGAGGTCGCCCGACGACAGGACGAACACGGCCACCTGGCGTCCGTCGACCAGTGCGGCGACGCCGCGATCGGGCGTCAACCTGTCGAGCTCGCAGACCGGCACCCAGCCCTGCCGGAGCCGGGCGCCGACGTGCTCCTCGACCGCGGTCATCGCGCACCTGCCGGCACGCGCTGGCCGCGGATCTCGACGTGGGTGATCGTCGGGTCCGGTTCGGGCGTGTTGACGAAGGAGACGAACCGGCGCAGGCGCTCCGGGTCGTCGAGCGTCGCCGACCACTCGCACTCGTAGCCGGCCACGTGGCGGGCCATGTCGGCCTCCAGCTCGGCGCCGAGGCCGAGTGCGTCCTCGAGCACGACGCGGCGGACGAAGTCGATGCCGCCAGGCAGCTTGCGCTGCCACAGTCGCGGTGCGTTCGAGGCGCTCCGCGGTGCGGACGTACCACATCAGGTAGCGGTCGATGCAGCGCACGAGCGTCTCGGCGTCGAGGTCCTCGGCGAGCAGCTCGGCATGCGCCGGACGCATCCCACCGTTGCCCCCGACGTACAGGTTCCAGCCGCGCTCGGTGGCGATCACGCCGACGTCCTTGCTCTGTGCCTCGGCGCACTCGCGGGCGCACCCGGACACGGCGAACTTGATCTTGTGCGGCGCACGCAGACCGCGGTAGCGCAGCTCCAGGTCGATGGCCATCTGCACGGAGTCCTGCACGCCGTAGCGGCACCACGTGGTGCCGACGCACGACTTCACCGTGCGCAGCGCCTTGCCGTACGCATGGCCGGACTCCAACCCGGCATCGACGCAGCCGCGACCAGATCGCCGGCAGTTGCTCCACCCGGGCGCCGAACAGGTCGATCCGCTGCCCGCCGGTGATCTTGCGTGTACAGGTCGAAGTCGCGGGCCACCTCGCCGATCGCGATCAGCTGGCCCGGCGTGATCTCCCCGCCGGGCACCCGCGGCACGACCGAGTACGTGCCGTCGCGCTGGATGTTGGCCAGGAAGTGGTCGTTGGAGTCCTGCAGGCTGGCGTGCTCGCCGTCGAGCACGTGGCCCGACGACAGCGAGGCGAACATCGAGGCCACGGCCGGCTTGCAGATCTCACAGCCACGACCGGTGCCGTGACGGGCGACGAGCTCGGTGAACGTGCGGATGCCCGTGACGCCGCACCACCTCGAACAGCTCCGGTCGGGTCATGGCGAAGTGGGCGCACAGCCGCTTGACCACCACCTTGCCGGCAGCGGCGAGGCGGGCGTCGATCAGCTCGCTGATCACGGGCACGCACGAGCCGCACCCGGTGCCGGCCTTCGTGCACCTCTTCACCCCGGCCACGTCCTCGAAGCCCTCGTCCACGGCGGCGCGGATGGCGCCGCAGGCGACGTTGTGGCACGAGCACACACCGGCCTCGTCGGGCAGGTCGGCCGGCCCGGCG
This sequence comes from uncultured Acidimicrobiales bacterium, assembly GCA_963794805.1. Classification (GTDB taxonomy): domain Bacteria; phylum Actinomycetota; class Acidimicrobiia; order Acidimicrobiales; family Ilumatobacteraceae; genus JAODBQ01. The sequence goes on along the minus strand of CAWCFL010000013.1, from coordinate 633,814 downwards.
CCGACCGCTGCGCCGGCGGGCCGCAGCAGCCCGAGCACGTCGGGCGCAGCGACCATGCCGCGCACCGCTTGGACGAGCATCGCGTACGGACGGGTGTCGCCGACGAGCACCGCACCGAGCACCTGCCCGTCGGCGTCCGTCACGACGCGCTGCCACGTGCCGCCGGCCGGATCGGCGACGACGACCGCGTCGCCGTCGGCGTGCGGGTTGCCGGCGCAGGCCACCTCGACGCCGAGAAGCTTCAGCGTCGTCGACAGGTCCGCACCGGTGAACGTCGAGTCGCCGCCCGGCGAGCCGTTCGGCGACCACCTCGGCCATGCGCGTAGCCCGGGGCCACGAGCCCGTAGACCCGACCGCGCATGGCAGGCGACCTCGCCGATGGCGTAGACGCCGGCCGCCGAGGTCGCGCAGCGCGTCGTCGACCACGACGCCGCCGCGCTCGCCGACCGCCAGCCCGCACTCCCGTGCGAGCTGGTCGCGAGGACGCACGCCGGCGGCGAACACGACCATGTCGGTGTCGATGTCGTCGCCCTCGGCGAACGTCAGCCCGACGACACGACCGTCGGGCGACGTGCGCACCGCCGGTCGCCGCCGCGCCGGTGCGGACGTCCAGGCCGAGCCCCTCCACGTGGCGGCGCAGCGCGCGGCCGCCGCCGTCGTCGAGCTGCACCGCCATCAGGCGCGGCGCGAACTCGACGACGGTGGTCTCGCAGACCCAGCAGGCGCAGCGCGTTCGCCGCCTCCAGGCCGAGCAGCCCACCGCCGACGACGACGCCCGACTGCGCGCCCGGCTGCCCAGGCGCGGATGCGCTCGAGGTCGTCGAGCGTGCGGTAGACGAAGGCCCCGGCGGCATCGGTGCCGGCGATCGGCGGCACGAACGGGGCCGAACCGGTGGCCAGCACGCAGCGTGCGGTACGCGATCGTCCGGCCGGCCGCGGTGGTGGCCGCGTGCGCCGCGGTGTCGAGCGCGATGACCGGGTCGCCGAGGACCAGCTCCACCCCCGGCGAGTCGTAGAGGTCGGCCTCGCCGAGGGTCAGCTCCTCGGGGGTCGTCCCGTCGAACACCGCCGAGAGGTGCACCCGGTCGTAGGCCCGGCGGAGCTCCTCGCCGACGACCACGATCGGCCCGATGCCGACGCTCGACCGCGGCTTCGACGAAGCGGTGGCCGACCATGCCGTTGCCGATGACGAGGATCGAGGCGTGCCATGTCAGACACCCGCCAGTCGCTCGCGGTGACGGGCGCAGGTAGACCAGCCACGTCGACGAGCAGGCAGACGACGAAGAAGCCGATGAAGACGCCGTAGGCCGCGTCGCCGGTGCCGCTGCTGAGGAACGACTGGCGCAGGGCGAGGTTCACGCCGACGCCGCCGAACGCCCCGATCGCGCCGGCGATGCCGATCAGCGCCCGCGACGATCGGCGGGCCACCCGGTCGCTCGGCGGCCGGCGGTCGCACCCGGCCTCGACGGCCAGCGCCGCCTTGGCCCGGAAGATCGCCGGGATCATCTTGTAGACCGAACCGTTGCCGATGCCGGTGAGGACGAACAGGACGATGAAGCCGACGAGGAACAGCGGCAGCGAGTCGGCGCGCGAGGCGGCGAGCACGACGGCGGCGCCGGCGGCCATGGTGGCGAACGTGACCGCCGAGACCTGCGCGCCGCCGAACCGGTCGGCCAGCGCGCCGCCGACCGGGCGGAACAGCGAGCCGAGCAGCGGCCCGAGGAACGTCAGCCCGACGACGCCGCATCGGCGTGTTGAACGTGCCATGGAACTGGATCTGCAGCACCTGCCCGAAGGCGAAGCCGAAGCCGATGAACGACCCGAACGTGCCGATGTAGAGGAACGAGATGATCGCAGGTGTTGCGGTCGCGCAGCACCTCGCGCATCGCCCGCTTCTCGTTCGTCGCGTGGGTCAGGTTGTCCATGAACAGCGCCGCGCACGGCCGCGGCGACGACGATCAGCGGGATGTAGACGGCGAGGATCAGGCGGGGGTGCGCCGCACCGGCCGTGGCCAGCACGGCGAGGCCGACGAGCTGCACGGCGGCCACGCCGAGGTTGCCGCCGCCGGCGTTGAGGCCGAGCGCCCAGCCCTTCAGGCGTTGCGGGTAGAAGCGCGTCGATGTTGGCCATCGACGACGAGAAGTTGCCGCCGCCGACGCCGGCGACGCGCGGCGACGACGAGCAAGCGTGGTGAACGACACGCCCGGCTTCAGCACGATCGCCGCGAGGATCGCCGGCACGAGGAGCAGCGCCGCGCTGACGACCGTCCAGTTGCGCCCGCCGAACTTGGCGACGGCGAACGTGTACGGGATGCGCAGCACGGCGCCGACCGCCGTCGGCACGCGTGGTCAGCAGGAACTTCTGGCCCGGGTCGAAGCCGTAGTCCGGGCCGAGGAACAGCACGAACACCGACCACATGCTCCAGATGCAGAACCCGATGTGCTCGGAGAAGATCGAGAAGATCAGGTTGCGCCGGGCGACGCGCTTGCCGCCGGTCTCCCAGAACGCGGGGTCCTCCGGCCGCCAGTCGTCGATCCAGTGTGATCGGCCAGCGGGCAGGTCGATCAGCCCGGGGGTGGCTTCGATGGTCGTCATGCCGTCGATCAAAGAGCAATCGCAGGCGTCTGTGGTTTCCGCATGTTGACGTGTCGCTCACGGAGCGGCTGCGCTCTCCGTGAGCGAATCGTCACGTCGCCCTGACCCACCGTCGCCGGCCGCTCCGTACTGTCGTCGCCATGCACGAACCGTTCGTCCGGGAGCCTGCCCGTCCGTGTCGATCCGGACGTGGGGCCGTGGCTCGCGCTCGTCGGATCCGGGCCGGGCGACCCCGATCTGCTCACCCGTCGCGCCGCCACGCTCCTCGGCGTCGCCGACGTGGTCCTCCATGACTGGCTGGCGGGCACGGCCGTGCTCCAACTCGTCCGGCCCGACGCGCTGCTGATCGACGTCGGCAAGGGCAAGGGCTGCGGCACCGACCAGCGGCGCATCGAGCAGTTGATGATCGCCCATCACGCCTCGGGTCGACGTGTGGTGCGCCTCAAGGGCGGCGACCCGTTCCTCTTCGGCCGGGGCATGGAGGAGGTCCGCGCCGCCGAAGCCGCGGGCATCGCCGTGGAGGTGGTGCCCGGCGTGTCGTCGGCCCTGGCCGCACCCGCGCTCGCCGGCATCGCCGTGACCGAGCGGCAGGTCAGCGCGCGCAGGTGACCGTGGTGTCCGGGCACCGCGTGGCCGCGGACAACGACTGGCCGCAGCTGGCCCGGCTCGACGGCACGCTCGTGGTCCTGATGGCGGCGACGACCGCCGCGCTGATCGGCGCCCGACTGATCGCCTGCGGAGCGCGGAGCGATCGACCCGTTGCCGTGGTGGTCGACGCCAGCGGCCCCGATCAGCGCGTATGGCACACGACGCTCGGCGGGCTCGCGGCGCGGCCGGACCCGTTGCCCGGGCCGTGCGCGATCGTCATCGGTGAAGCAGCGCGCCGGCGCGCCGTCCGCGGCGACCGGGAGACCTCGTGCGCAGGAGCACGGCACGAGCCGCAGGCCGCGACGACCCCGTCGCCGGCCGCGCTCGACCGCCCGCTCGTCGGCGCCCTGGTCAGCTGACGGCGAGCGCGCTGGCGTAGCCGCGCCGGCGCACCGTGAGCAACCCGCCGGCCAGCGGGCCGAGCTTGCCGCGCAAGCGGGCGACTGCCGCCTCCGCGGCGTGGTCGTCGAGGCCGTCGTCGACCAGGGCCGACTTCGGCACGACCTGCGGCGCGCAGTCCACGAGCGTGGCCAGGAGCCTCGCTTCGCCACGGGTGAGCTCGGTCTCCGCGCCGGACTCGTCGATCAGCGAGGTGCCCTGCCAGCGGACCTCGGCGCCGCCATGGCACAGCCGACGCGTCTGCGCATCGAGTTGGGCGACGAGCGCGTGCACCATCGATCCGAGGCGGGCCCGCTCCGGCTGCACGACGCGCGCCACCCCGTGGCGCTGCAGCGCTTCGGCCGTCACCGGCCCGACGGCCACGGCGAGGACGTCATCGGTGAGCGCCGCGGCAAGGCGAGCGGTCCCGCCGGAGAGCTCGAACGCGTTGTGCACCGCATAGGAGCAGGTGAACGTGAGCGGCGTCGAGCTGGCCGCAGGCCGCGGCGTCGAGCAGGCGCGCCGCCGGTCCCGGATCGGCCGGTTGGTGCCAGCGGTAGATCGGCGCGTCGACGACCTCGGACGGTCCGAGCGCGGCGATCGACTCGGCGAACACCGGGGCCCCGCCGTCGCGCTGCACCACCACCCGGCGACCCGCGACGATCCCGCTGTCCGCCAGCTGGGCGAGCACCTCGCGGTTGGTCTCGCCCGGGGCCGTCCACGTCGCCTCCAGGCCGACGCCGGAGGCCGCGGCTCGCGCCTTGGGTCCGCGGGCGAGGATGTCGCGCGCCGCTCAACGCGGCTCGCAACTGCTCGTCGAGCCCGGCGCTGGCCGCCGCCTCGAACCACGAACGCACCCCGATGCCGGTGGTCAGCACGACGATGTCGACCGGCGCGGTGAGCACCCGCGCCGTCGCCGCCAGCGTGGCGTCGATGTCGCCGAGCAGCTCGGTGTTCATCACCGGTCCGTGGACCACCCGGGCGCCGCGACGCACGAGCATCTCCGCCTGCTCCTCCCATCGGCGGTGGCCGGTGATGCCGACGGTGTAGCCGGCGAGCGGGCGCGGCGGGATGCTGGTCACTGCCGACCATGCAACCGCACGCACGTTTCCCGACTGTTTCGGCACCGTGTTGGTCCCGAGCACGCTGCGTTCGGCTCGGTAGCGTCGGACCCGTGGCCGCCGACCAGGACGAGTTGATCGACCGCCGGCCGACCGTGGTGTGCGCGATCCCCCTCAAGGCCGAGGCGATGGGGCGGCTGGCGACGAAGCTCGGTCGACGTGCGCCTCGTCGACGTGCGCGACATGACCGACGACGCAGCCGCGGTGCTCGCCCCGCCGTGCAGTCCGCAAACGCTCGCCAGGCTGCAGTCGACGTACCCGTCGGCGAAGGTCGTCGTCGTCGAGCTGGAGGACGTCGAGCACGGCATCGAGCTCGGCGGCCCGGTCACCCGGTCGCTCGACGCCGGCGCGCAGGGCTACCTCACGGCGTCGAGCCTCGACGACCTCGCCCGCCAGCTGACCTCGGTGGAGGCCCACACGCCGGCGCTCCACGACGGTCCGCCGCTGGCGATCGAGGCGTCGTCGGTCGACGACCTGGTGATGCAGCTGCTGCGCGAGCGCGACGAGCGTGCCGCGACGCCGGGTCGCGCCGACGTGCACGGCGCGCCGACGAGTCCGGCTGAGCTCGGCTCGTCGCCGAGGTCGTTGCCGCGCCGATGGACCCGGCGTGCACAGTGTGGGCGAGACCTTCCCCTCGTGATCGGATACCCCACCTGGGAGCTCTCATGCCCGCACCGTTCGACGTCCTGCCCGTCTCCGAGCCCACCGTCATGGTCGTGCCATGGCACGACCCCGTCGTCGAAGCCGTCGGATTCGACGCCCACTCCACCTACGTCGAGCTGTTCTGGCTCAACGTCCTCGGGCCGACGGCGACGTGGCTGCTGCGGCGCCTGGTCCGCGGCCTCGATCGCTACCCGCTCGGCTACGAGCTCGATCTCGCCGACACCGCCGGCGCGCTCGGACTGGGCTTCGTCCAAGGCACGGCGAACCCGTTCGTGCGCGCCCTGCACCGCTGCGTGCTGTTCGGGGTGGCCCAGGCGTACGAGGGCGGCCTGGCCGTGCGCCGGCGCCTCCCCCCGGTCGCCGGTCGGCACCTGGCGCGCATGCCCGCGAGCCTGCGCGAGGCGCACGGTGCATGGGTCCCGGCGACGGCCACCTCGGTCAGCCAGGCCGAGCGGGCGCGGGTCTTCGTCGCGGCGATGACCGCGCTGGGCGATGAGCCGCCCGTGGTGGAGCGCCAACTCCTTGCTCTTGGCTTCTCGCCGGTGCTCGTCGAGGACCTGACCGCCTCGGCGGACGGGCTCAGCGCGCCACTTGTCGTCGGCGGCCGCTTGGCGTCACCGGCACCTGGGGCCGCCGTCGCGTGAGGTGCGCTGCGCCCTCATGACCGGCCGGCCCGTCCGCCAGCTCCGTTCGCTGGAGATGCGCCGGCCAGTGCCGCGCCGACGCTCGCCGCGGCCGTGCGTCCGACGACGCGCACCGACTCGACCGATCGGGTGGTGCGCGCGAGGAGGAACGCGCCTTCGATGAGGCAGAACAGCTCGACGGCGAGCTCCCTGGCCGGCGCCGCACCGATGCCGGCTGCGGTGAACCGCTCCTCGAGCACGGCGAGCCACGACTCGAACCCGTCGGCTGCCGCGCTGCGCAGCTGCTCGTCGCTGCTGGCCACCTCCAAGGCAATGGTCGCGATCGGGCACGCGTCGGCGAAGTCGGTGGCCAGCAGGAGCTGCGCGGCGCCTTCGAACGACGCCGCTGTCGCCGCCCGCAGGTCGCACCCGGGCGGGTAGAACGACTCGACGAGCTGACGGTAGAACTCACCGCCGCGCTCGAGGACGGCCACCCCGAGCTGCTGCTTGCCGCCGGGGAACCAGTGGTACAGCGAGCCGTACGGCGCATCTGCAGCCGCGAGCACGGCCTTCACGCCGGTCGCCGCGTAGCCGTGGCGGCTGAACAGCGCGGCGCCGGCGTCGATCAGCCGCGTCCTCGTTTCGGGACGCGTCGAGACGGGCGGGATGGGGCTTGACGCTGGCGCGGGCACGTTCCTAGTCTGTCAGATAGATCGATCTATCTAGACGATCTCCGACCAAGGAGACGTGATGTACAAAGCCTCCGTGCGCTGGATGATCAAGCGCAACATCGCCAAGCTGAACACCGGCGACTACGGGCCGGCGTTGGCCATGTACACGGAGGAGGCGACGCTGACGTTCCCCGGCTCGAACAGCTGGTCGACGATGTTCCGGCCGCACGAGCGCGGTCGCGACCGCGCACCCCACGCACCGTGGCCGGGCCGAGATCGAGGCGTTCCTGCGCCGCTACACCGCCCACGGCATCCAGATGGTGGTCGACGACATCCTGGTCAACGGCCCGCCGTGGCATGCCCGCGCCGCCGTGCGCTGCCACGACTGGGTCGCCGGGCGACGGTGGCGCGCGACCTGTACGACAACCGCGCGGTCATGTGGGTGGAGACCCGGTGGGGTCGGATCGTCGCGCACGAGGACTACGAGGACACCGAACGCACGCTGGCCTACGACGAGCTGCTCGACGCGAGCCGGCGACCCGCGCCCGGTTCGAGACGGCGGCCGGCGCGACGCCCTGAGCCACCCTCATCGGTGATCAGATCGCGTCGTGGCCGACATCGACCTGGGACGTTTCGTCGACGGCCAGTCGCGTGACTTCGAGCGCGCCCTGGGCGAGATCGAGGCGGGCCGCAAGCGCTCGCACTGGATCTGGTACGTGCTGCCCCAGATCGACGGGCTGGGCACGAGCGCGATGGCCCAGCGGTATGCGATCGGCTCCGTCGCCGAGGCCCGGGCGTTCCTCGCCCACGCCGTGCTCGGCCCGAACTACCGCCGGATCGTCGCCGCCGTCCGTGCCCAGGTGGCCGGCGGCGTGCGTCTGGACACACTGTTCGGTTGGCCCGACGACGCCAAGCTGGTGTCGTCGCTGACGCTCTTCGCCGGCGTCGCCGAGCCCGCCGACCCGCTCGTCGCGGACGCGGCAGTCGATCCTCGATGCCGCGAGCGCACAGGGCCTGGCGCCGTGCGCCGCCACCCAGCGCTTCCTCGCCGCAGGGTCGTGACCCGCGCGATCCGGCGTCAAGTTGCGAACTCGACGCCGACGAGCGCCGGAGCCGCGGGATCCAGCGTCAGGATCGCCGCCCGGGCGGCAGCGCCGTTCCCGGAGCGGAGTGGGCTCGATCCGGCGTCAAGTTGCGAACTGGACGCCTCCGACGGCCGAACTCTGCGCGATCCGGCGTCCAGAACCGAACTGGACGCGTTCGATCGCGCGATCGGCGGGCCGGTTCAGGCGGCGTGGAACGACGTGGCCAGCTCGATGAGCAGCCGTGTGCCGAACGCCGTGGCACCCTTGCTCAGCCAGCCGCTGTCGCCGTCGCTGTTCATCGGTCCGGCGATGTCCAGGTGCGCCCACGGGATGTCGCCGACGAACTCGGCGAGGAACAGCGCGGCGATGATCGCCCCGCCGTAGGGACCGCCGACGTTCTTCATGTCGGCGACGTTGGAGTCGATCAGGTTGCGGTAGCCGCGCTCCAGCGGCAGCTGCCACACCGGCTCGTCGGTGGCGGCCGCAGCGTCCTTGACCTCGAGCGACGAACGTGTCGTCGTTGGTGAACACCCCGGCCATCTTCTGACCGAGCGCGGCGATGCACGCGCCGGTGAGCGTGGCGATGTCGACGATCGCATCCGGCTTGGCCTCGGCGGCCAGCGACAGGCCGTCGGCCAGCACGAGACGACCCTCGGCGTCGGTGTTGAGGATCTCCGCCGTCTTGCCGTTGCGGAACGTGAGCACGTCGCCGAGCTTCATCGCGCTGCCAGACGGCAGGTTGTCGGTGCACATCAGGTAACCGGTGACGGTCGAGCCGGCAGTCGAGGGCGGACAGCGCGCTCATCGTCGCCAGCACCGCGGCGGCCCCGCTCATGTCCATCTTCATCATCCCGTGCGACGCGTCGCTCGGCTTGAGGCTGATCCCCCCCGAGTCGTACATGACGCCCTTGCCGACGAGCACCAGGTGTCCCGTCGGGTCGGCCGGGGTGTACGTCAGGCGGACCATGCGCGGCGGCTCGACGCTGCCGGCGTTGACCCCGACCATCCCGCCGCAGCCCATCGCCTTGAGCTGGTCGCGGTTGAACACCTCGACGGTGAGCCCGCTGGCCCCGGCCACCTCGACGGCGCGGTCGGCCATCGCCCGCGCGGTGAGATCGCCAGGTGGGGTGTTGGCCAGATCGCGCGCCAGCGCCGTGGCTGCGGCGGTCACCTCGCCGCGGCGGACGCCGACCTTGACGCCGGCGGTGCGCTTCTGGCCGACGACGAGCGTCAGGTTGGCGATGCCCGCCTTGGGCGCCTCGGTCTTGCGCCCGCGGAACCGGTACGTCGCCAGCAGCGCGCCTTCGACGACGGCCTGACCGGCATCGGAGCCATCCACGCCCTCGATGTCGGCCAACGAGGTCGCCAGGCTCGCCCGCGTCCCGGCGCCACGGACGGCCGCTGCGGCAGCATCGCGCAACACCTTCGGTGTCAGTTTGCCGGCGTCGCCGATGCCGACGGCGATGATCGTCGGCCCGGTGGCCGTCGGGATCACCAGCGTCTGACCCGGCTTGCCCTCGAACCCAGCGGCACCGAGCGCGCCACGGGTGAGGCCGATCGCCTTCGGCACCGCCCCGGCAGTGGCGACGGGGATGGCGAGGGCGTCGATGTCCTTCGGGGCGGTTGCGGGCGAGGGTGACGGTGACGGGCGGCCTCTGGGTCATGGCCGCTCAGTCTGGCCGACCGCCGATCGAGCCGTCAGACTGGCCACGAAGTCGTTGACGACGAACCGCGGATCGGGGACACTCTGCGACACCGATCGATCACCGGTCGGCACGGCAGGGTGGGGGCCCGGCCGTTGGGGGAGGGATGCCGGTCGTCCGCGGCCGGGTGTCCGCGACGTCCGGGGGGACGATCATGGCAACACACAGGCAACGCGCACGTCGCGGTCTCGTCGTCGGGGCGATCGTCGCCGCGACGGTCGATGGCCGCGTGCGGCAGCGACTCGAAGTCGTCGGACAGCACTGCTGCGCCGGCGACGACCGCGGCTGCGACCTGCGGCCACGAGCGCGACCACGACCAAGCCGGCGGCCACCAGCGGCTCGACCGCCTCGACCGCTGCGACGGGCACGTCCGCGCCGACCACGGCCGGCGCCGGGAGCACGGCGGCGGGGGGCGGCCAGTTCGGCCTCGTCGACGGGATCTACAAGGGCGCCGGTGGCTTCACGCTCGACCCGAAGGACTGCCCGGCGGACTGGAACCCGAAGCAGGGCATCACCGACAGTGAGATCCAGCTGTTCCAGAGCCTGCCGACGAGCGGTCCGCTGGCCGGCTTCGGGCTGATCGCCGACGGGATGAACGCCTACTACAAGCTGGTCAACAGCCAGGGCGGCATCGGCGGCCGCAACATCGTGCTCACCGCGAAGGACGACGGCTACAAGCCCGACCAGACCAAGACGAACACCGAGGAAGCCCTTGGCAGCAACCAGTACGCGGCGTTCGACGCGATCCTCGGCACGCCGAACAACCTGGCGATCTGGGACCAGCTCAACGACGAGTGCATGCCCGATCTGTTCATCGCCTCCGGCGCACCGAACTGGGGCGACGTCGAGAACCACCCGTGGTCGATCGGCCTCGGCCTCGACTACTTCACCGAATCGCAGCTGTGGGCCAGCTGGCTGAAGAAGGAGCACCCGGAGGTCAAGAAGATCGCCGAGATCACGTTCAACAACGACTTCGGCCAGATCTACCACCGCGGCATGGAGTACGCGATGAAGGACAGCGGCGTCGACATCCAGCAGCAGACCCACGAGGCGACTGCCCCGAACCTCGACAACCAGTTCACGACGCTGGCGGCGACGAACGCCGACGTGCTCCTGATCGAGACCACCGGCGCGTTCTGCACGCAGGCGATGGCGGCCGTCGAGAAGCAGACGACGTGGCACCCGATCGTGATCATGTCGGCGACCTGCGCGTCGCTGAACCAGTACTTCAAGCCGTTGATCGATCAGGGCCTGACCGGCAAGGACACGTACATGATCATCAGCGCCAAGGACATCCTCGACCCGGCGAACGCGAGCATTCCGTTCGTCAAGGAGTACTACGACACGCTGACGGCGCAGGGCCTCGACCCGAAGCTGTCGACCTACTTCACCGGGTGGACCTACGCGTGGTTCACCACCCAGGCGCTGAAGATCGCGAACAAGTACGAGGGCGGGCTCGACCGCGGCAACATCATGCTGGCGACGCGCGACCTGGATCTCGTGTGGCCATTGGCGTTCGAAGGGCTCACCGCGAAGACCGAACGGCTTGAAGGACGCCTACGTCTCCGAGGGCGGTCAGATGGTGCAGTACAAGGTGACCGACCCGAAGCAGATCGGCACGCTGCAACCGGCCGGTGACGTCGTCAACCTCGAGGGTCAGCTCGGGACGTACAAGACCGTCGAGCAGGCATCGGCGGCGACGGGCGGAGCGACGACCACCACGACGTGAGCAACCGCTTGCCGGCGCGCGCGTCTCGTCACCCGCGCGCCGGCAGGCTGGTGCCCTCCTGCCATCGGGCCATCGTCCACAGCAGGTCGCTCAGGCGGTTGAGGTAGGGGACGACGAGCGACGGCGGTCGGGCGGCGACGATCGCCTTGCGCTCGGCGCGGCGGACCACGGTGCGCCCGAGGTCGAGCCACGCGGCCACCTCGTTGCCCCCGGGGACGACGAACTCGGTCGGCGGGTCGAACAGCTCGTCGAGGGCGTCGATGTGCGCCTCCAGCGCGTCGACCATCGGCTGGGTGACCGCCGACGAGCCGGCGGTCAGCTTGTGCCGGTTGGCCGGCGCCGTGGCCAGCTCGGCCATCAGCACGTAGAGGTCGCGCATCAGCTCGACGAGCAGATCGGCCAGCTCGCCGGGTCCCGCGGCGGCGCGGGCCAGGCCGAGCACCGCCTGGGCCTCGTCGACGGTGCCGTACGCCGCCGGCAGCTCGCTGTCCTTGGCCACCCGCCCGCCGTAGAACAGACCGGTGGTGCCGTCGTCGCCGGCCTTCGTGTAGATCCGCTCCCGGGGCATGCGCGGACGGTAGCCGTTGACGTGTTCGTCGAACGGCTCACGGCCGCACGGACACCGCTGGCACGGCGACGGCCGGACTCCGCGACGCGATCCATGCGCGGCGCAGACCCGCGTCGTCCGTGCGGGCGTGAGCGGTGGGGCGCGTGCGGGCCCGTAGCCTGGCCGGGATGCCCAGCCAGCCCTACCTCGACGCCATCGACGAGCGCATCGTCGTGTTCGACGGCGCCTTCGGCACCTTCGTCCAGGGTCTCGACCTCGGCGCCGACGACTTCGGCGGCCTGGCGCTCGAGGGCTGCAACGAGATGCTCTGCCTCACCCGGCCCGATGTGATCCGGGCGATGCACGACGCGTTCCTGAACGTCGGCGTCGACGTGCTCGAGACCGCCAGCTTCGGCAGCTTCAGCGTGGTGCTCAACGAGTACGCCATCCCGGAGAAGACCCACGAGCTGAACGTCGCCGCGGCACGCCTGGCCCGCGAGGTCGCCGACGACCACGCCACCGACGGCCGGCCGCGCTACGTCGCCGGCTCGATCGGGCCGGGCACCAAGCTGCCGAGCCTCGGGCACATCACCTTCGACGACCTGCGCGCCGCCTACGAGGAGCAGGCCGCCGGCCTGCTCGAGGGCGGCGTCGACCTGTTCCTCATCGAGACGTGCATCGACCTGCTGCAGGTGAAGGCGGCGATGCAGGCGTGCCGCCGGGCGATGCGCGCCGCCGGCCGCCAGGTACCGCTGCAGGTGCAGGTGTCGATGGAGACCACCGGGCGGATGCTCGTCGGCATCGGAGATCGGCGCGGTGCTCACCAGCGTGCAGGCGATGCGCCCCGACGTGCTCGGGATCAACTGCGCCACCGGCCCGGCGGAGATGCAGGAGCACCTGCGCTACCTCAGCCAGCACTCGCTGCTGCCGATCAGCGTGCTGCCCAACGCCGGCCTGCCGAGCATCGTCGACGGCCGCACGCACTACGACCTCACCCCGCCGCAGCTCGCCGAGTTCCACCGCCGGCACGTCACCGAGCTCGGCATCGGCATCGTCGGCGGCTGCTGCGGCACCACGCCCGAGCACCTCCGCCAGGTGGTCGAGGCGGTGCGCGACCTCGAGGTGCCGCGGCGCACGCCCGACTTCGAGCCGAGCGTCAGCTCGATCTACAGCCCGGTCACGATGGACCAGGCGCCGAGCGTGCTGCTCATCGGCGAGCGCACCAACGCCAACGGTTCCAAGGCGTTCCGCGAGGTGATGCTCGACGGCGACTGGGACGGCTGCACGAAGATGGCCAGCGAGCAGATCCGCGAGGGCGCCCACGTGCTCGACGTGTGCGTCGACTACGTCGGTCGCGACGGCACGGCCGACATGGACGAGATCGCCAAGCGCTTCGCCACGCAGGCCAGCGTGCCGCTGGTGCTCGACAGCACCGAGCCGCAGGTGCTCGAGGCCGGGCTGCAGCACATCGGCGGCAAGGCCATCCTCAACTCGGCCAACCTGGAGGACGGCGAGCTGCCCGGCAGCCGCATGGACCGCGTGTTCTCCCTGGCGCGCGACTACGGCGCGGCGGTCATCTGCCTGCTGATCGACGAGCGCGGCCAGGCCCGCGACGTCGAGTGGAAGATGGAGGTGGCCCACCGCATCCACCAGATCGCCACCGAGCGCTACGGCCTGTCGGCCAACGACCTGATCTTCGACGCGCTGACGTTCCCGCTGTCCACCGGCGACGAGGACCTGCGCAAGGACGCGATGGCCACGATGGAGGCCATCAAGCGGATCAAGGAGGAGATCCCCGGCTCGTTCACCACGCTCGGGCTGAGCAACGTCAGCTTCGGCCTCACCCCGGCCAGCCGCCACGCGCTGAACAGCGTGTTCCTCCACGAGTGCCAGCAGCACGGCCTCGACTCGGCCATCGTCCACGCCGGCAAGATCGTGCCGCTGAACAAGCTGCCCGACGAGCAGCGCGACGTGTGCCTCGACCTGATCTACGACCGCCGCCGCCCGGACTACGACCCGCTGCAGTCGTTCCTCGAGATCTTCGCCGACGTCAAGAGCGTCAAGGCCGTCAAGGAGGACCGCAGCGGTTGGCCGGTCGACGCCCGCCTCAAGCAGCGGATCATCGACGGCGAGCGCGACGGGCTCGTCGCCGAGCTCGACGAGGCGATGGCCGCCGGGTTCGCCCCGCTGGCCATCGTCAACGACGTGCTGCTCGAGGGGATGCGCGTGGTCGGCGAGCTGTTCGGCAGCGGGCAGATGCAGCTGCCGTTCGTGCTCCAGAGCGCGGAGACGATGAAGGCCGCGGTGGCCTACCTCGAGCCGCACATGGAGAAGCTCGGCGGCAGCTCCACCAAGGGCCGCCTGGTGATCGCCACGGTGAAGGGCGACGTGCACGACATCGGCAAGAACCTCGTCGACATCATCTGCACGAACAACGGCTACGAGGTGCACAACATCGGCATCAAGGTGGCCATCGGCGAGATGATCGCCAAGGTCAAGGAGGTCCAGGCCGACGCGCTGGGGATGAGCGGGCTGCTGGTCAAGAGCACGCTGATCATGCGCGACAACCTCGAGGAGCTCAACTCGCTCGGCCTCACCGACATCCCGGTGCTGCTCGGCGGCGCCGCGCTCACCCGCACGTACGTCGAGCGCGACCTGCGCGAGGTGTACCAGGGCCGGCTGTTCTACGGCCGCGACGCGTTCGAGGGCCTGCACACGCTGGACAAGCTGATGGAGATCAAGCGCGGCGACGTCGTCGATCCCGGCTACGGGCGCGACCTCGGCGGGCGCGACCTGCCGCGGCGCTCCGAGCGCGAGGTGCTGCCCGAGCCGGCGCCCGTCCGCTCCGCCGACGTGGTCACCGACAACCCGGTGTTCGTCCCGCCGTTCCTCGGCTCGCGCGTGGTCAAGGGCCTGTCGATCGACGAGATCGCCACGTACGTCAACGAGACCGCGCTGTTCCGCAACCAGTGGCAGTTCCGGCCGGAGACCTTCGGATGGCACGGTCGAGACCGACGAGCAGTTCAAGGACCGCATCCGCCCGCAGCTGCGCGCCCAGCTCGCCGCGGCGAAGGCCAGCGGGGTGCTCGTGCCGCAGCTCGTCTACGGCTACTTCGTGGCCAACGGCGAGGGCAACGACCTGATCATCTGGAGCGACGAGTCGCGGACCACCGAGCTGGCCCGCTTCCACTACCCGCGCCAGAAGGTGGCCCCGCACCTGTGCATCGCCGACTTCTTCCGGCCGTGGCATCTCGACGACGGTTCGCTCGGCGAGGTCGACTACGCCGCGTTCCACATCGTCTCGATGGGCGCCCCGGTCAGCGAGGCCGCGGCCGAGCTGTTCGCCGAGAACCGCTACCAGGAGTACCTGATGCTCCACGGCATCGGCGTGGAGATGGCCGAGGCGCTGGCCGAGCTGTGGCACCACCGCATCCGCACCGAGCTCGGCTTCGTCGACGAGGACGGTCCCGTCGCTCGGCGGCCTGTTCCGCCAGCAGTACCGCGGCGGTCGCTACTCGTGGGGCTACCCGGCGTGCCCCGACCTGGAGGACAACGCCACCGTCGCCCGCCTCCTCGGCGCCGAGCGCATCGGCATCGAGGTCAGCGAGGAGACCGGCTGGCAGTACCAGCCAGAGCAGACCACCTCGGCGATCATCTGCCACCACCCCCAGGCCAAGTACTTCGTCGCCCGGTAACGCGCGGACCTTCAGTCACGACCGGAACGCGACGGTTGCGTTCCGGCGGTGACCGGAACGCCGGAGCCCGCCGCTCAGCGGTGGTTGTCGGCCAGCTCGGACGCCGCCTCGCCGGCGATGCGCGTGTGCCACATCAGGCGCGGCTCGGTCATGTCGAACGGCGTCGCCCGGTGCATCAGCCGGCGGTTGTCCCAGATCACCGCGTCGCCGACCTCCCACTGGTGGAACCACGTCCGCTCCCCGGCGCAGGCCCACTCGTTGAGCTCGTCGAGGAACTTCTCCGACTCGTCGTCCTCCATGCCCTCGATCCCGTAGGCGTGGCGGCCGATCAGCAGGTTCGCCCGACCGGTGTCGGGGTGCACCTTCACCAGCGGGCGCAGCGACGGCTCGCCGTCGTGGTAGCCGTACTGGCCGTACGAGCCGTCGTCCTTCTTCGACGGCAGGTAGCCGCTGCGGCCCTGGCTGTAGTACAGCGAGTGGTAGGCGCGCAGGCCGGCGAGGCGCTCCTGCTCGACCGGGTCGAGGGCGTCGTAGGCGGCACGCATGTCGGCCCAGCCCGTGGCCGCGCCATGGCGCGGGACGATCTCGGCGCTGAACACCGCGCCCTTGGCCTGCAGCGGCATGTAGGTGCTGTCGTGGTGCCAGCCCTCGTTGCCGCGCAGCGACTTGACCACGTCGTCGTCGTCCGCGGAGTGCAGCGCTCCGTCGCGCCCGATGTTGGCGATCGGCGCGGCCTCGAACTCGAGGTTGCCGAAGCGTCGGGCGAACGCGTTCTGCTCGTCGCGGGTGACGAACTGACCGGGGAAGATCAGCAGGCCGCGATCCAGCCATGCCGCGTGCATCGCGGCGAACGTCTCGTCGTCCACGTCGGCGATGCGCACGTCGCGCACGATCGCCCCGAACGTGGCATCCAGCGGTTCGATGTCCATGGCAACCCCCTGTTCGACACCACGTTACGCCCCGTTGCCGTCCCGCCGCCCAGGTGAGAGTCCCGTGTGAATGGGCGAGACCTCCAGGGTGAAACGGTTGCGACTGCAACAATCGGGTGAACCCTTCGGCCCCCCGACACGTAGGAGTCCCCGTGAGCCGCAACAGGAAGATCGTCATCTGGGTCGTCAGCGTCGTGGTCGGGCTCGCCGTGCTCGGCTTCGGCGGACTCCTGGTGTGGGTCAAGTTCATCAAGGCCGACGCCCCGACGAAGTTCGACGAGGCGTCGCTGGACTCCGTGCTCGGCGCGACGACCACCGTCGCGCCCGGTGATCCGGTCACCACGACGGCCGGCGGCGCAGCGACGAACGCCGGTGCGGCGACCACCACGGCCGCCGGCGGCGGATCAGCCTCGGACGCCGATCCGTCGGGCACCTGGAACGTCTCGACGGACTCGGTGGTCGGCTACCGGGTGAAGGAGACCCTGGCCGGCGTGGACACCGAGGGCGCCGGGCGAACCAGCTCGATCACCGGGACGATGGTCATCGACGGCACGACCGTGACGGCGACGGACCTCACCGTGGACATGACCACGTTCAAGAGCGACGACAGTCGGCGCGACAGCCAGTTCAACGACCGGATCATGCAGGTGTCGCAGTTCCCCACGGCGACGTTCAAGCTGACGTCGCCGATCGAACTTGGCTCGATCCCCACCGACGGTTCGTCGGTGCAGGTCAAGGCCACGGGCGACCTCATGCTGCACGGCGTCACCAAGCCGGTCACCTTCGACCTCACCGCCAAGGAGACCAACGGCCGCATCGGCGTGGTCGGCTCCACGGTGATCACGTTCGCCGACTACAACATCGACAACCCCTCGAACGGCTTCGCCCAGACCGGCGACACCGGCACCCTCGAGCTGCAGCTGGTCTTCGACAAGTCGTAGACGCTCGCGCTCAACTGACCAGCCGCACACGGACCCAAGCTTCGACAACGCGCCCGCATCGGCCCCGCGACCAGGGGTGCGCGGCGAGAGCTTGGGTCCGTCGTTGGCTCGTGCGTTCAGCGCGCGGATGACGGCTGGCTCCGCGACCAGGCGTCGGCGAGGGCGGCGTAACGCCCTCCCTCGGCGACCAGTTCGTCGTGGGTGCCCAGCTCGACGAGGCGGGCGTGGTCGATCACCGCGATGCGATCGGCACGGCGCACCGTGGAGAGGCGGTGGGCGACGACGATCACCGTGCGCCCCTCCATCAGCCGCTCCAAGGCATGCTCGACGACTGCCTCCGTGCCCGGATCGAGGTTGCTCGTCGCCTCGTCGAGGACGAGCACCGCCGGGTCGACGAGGGCGGCGCGGGCCAGCGACACGAGCTGACGCTCCCCCGCCGACAAGCGCGAGCCGCGCTCACGCACCTCGGTGTCCAGGCCGTCGGGCAGCTCGGCGAAGCGCTCGAGCACGCCGATCGAGTCCAACGCCGCGGTGACCTCGTCGTCGCCGGCGGTCGTGCGGGCGATGCGGATGTTGTCGCGGATCGTCCCACCGAACAGGAAACCCTCTTGCGGGACGACCACGACCCGCTCGCGCAGCGAGGCGAGCGAGGCCATCCGCACATCAACACCGCCGTAGGTGACGGTACCGGTGGTCGGGTCGTACAGCCGGGCGAGGAGCTTGGCGACGGTGCTCTTGCCGGCGCCGGTGGGGCCGACGAGCGCGAGCCGTTCGCCGTGCGGCACGGTGAGCGACAGGTGGCACGAGCGCCGGCCGCTCGGCACCGGCGTAGGTGAACGTCACGTCGTCGGCCACGAGCGTGCCGGCCGCCGGCAGCACGACCGGATGGGCGTGCTCGGCCACGTCGGGCACGGTGTCGACCAGGTCGTACAGCTTGTTCAACGCCGCGGTCGCGCTCTGCACGGTGTTGTACAGCTGCGACAGCTGCTGGACCGGGTCGAACAGGTTGGCCAACCACAGGACGAACGCCGTGACCGTGCCGACCGTGACCGCATCGCGGTGCACGAGCCAGCCGCCGACGCCGATGACGAGCGCCAGGGCGAACACGCCGGACGCCTCGACCAGCCCGAAGTACCAGGTGCTGATCTTCACCGTGCGCATGTTGCTGCGGTACAGCGCCTGGTTGCTCTCGTGGAACCGACGGGTCTGCTCCTGCTGGCGGTGGTACGCCTGGATCACCCGCACGCCGGCAATGCCCTCCTGCAGCGTCCCCAGGTTGTGGCCCACCCGCTCGCGCACGTCGAGGTACGCGGCGTTCGACTGGCGCTGGAAGCGGATCGAGGCGACCACCAGCACGGGCAGCACGACGCAGCACCGCGAGCGTCAGCTGCCAGCTGATCACCAGCATCACCAGCAGGGTGATCACCACCAGCAGGCCGGCGCTGACGAACTGCAGCAGGCCCCACTGGATCAGCTCGCCCATGCTCTCGATGTCGGCGGTCATGCGCGACACCAGCACGCCGGCCTTGTTGCGGTCGTAGAACGCCATCGACTGGGCCTGCAGCCGGTCGAACACACGCAGCCGCAGATCGCGCAGGAACCCCTCGCCGGCCGTGTTCACCGCGAGGTACTGCTGGCGTCCCAGCACGTAGTTGACGACGACCACGGCGACGTACGCGGCGATGACGATGTTGAGGACCTGGCCGTTGCGGTCGCCGAGGCCGTGATCGGTGGCGATGCGCACCAGCAGTGGCCCGGCGACGGCGCACAGGGTGACGCCGACGATGTAGCCGAACGCCGCCCAGATCGTGCGCCGGTACGGCCGGGCGAGCTCCATGGATCGGCGCAGCACCGCGACCGTCTCGGCGCGGTCGAGGCGGTCCTCGTCGCTCAGCGCACCAGCGGCCCACATGTCAGCGCACCGTGCTGTCGGGTCGGCGGCTCGGCGCCGCTCGCTGCACTCGGTCCGGCGGCTCGCCTTCCTGTGCCGGAGCCTCGCCGTCATCCCGCCCGACCTGGCCGACGTCGGGCCGTTCCCCGGCATCGGCGCCGTCGACCTCGCGGAGCAGCTCGCGCTCGGCGGCCACGTCGGCCACCAGCTCGTCCATCGACGGCACGTGCGGTGCGTCGGGATCGTCCTCGTCCTCGTCGCGCGCCGCCCACGCGGCGAGCACGTCGCGATACCGGGCGCTGCTGGCCAGCAGCTCGTCGTGCGTGCCGTGGGCCGCCACCCGGCCACGGTCGAGCAGCACCACGCTCGAAGCGAGCGCGATCGTGCCGGGCCGGTGGGCGATCACGATCGTCGTGCGGCCGTGCATCACCGTGGCCATCGCCTCACGGATCTCGTGCTCCTTGGACGGGTCCACCGCGCTCGTGGCGTCGTCGAGCACGAGCACACGTGGGTCGGCCAGGATCGCCCGGGCGATGGCGATGCGCTGGCGCTGGCCCCCGCTCAGCGAGAAGCCGCGTTCGCCGATGATCGTGTCGTAGCCGTCTGGCAGGTCGTCGACGAACTCGGCGGCGCCGGCGAGCTGCGCGGCGGCGCGCACGTCGTCGAGCGAGGCGTCCGGCCGGGCGAAGGCGATGTTGCCGTGGACGGTGTCGTTGAACAGGAACGTGTCCTCGAAGACGATCGCGACGGCGTGGCGCAGGTCGCCGAGGGTCATGGACGACAGCTCCACCCCGTCGAGCTCGATGCGGCCCTCGTCGACGTCGTAGAACCGGGCGAGCAGGCGGGCGACGGTGGACTTGCCGCTGCCCGTGGCGCCCACCAGGGCCACCGATTCGCCGGCGGCGATGCGCAGGTCGAAGCCGTCGAGCACGGGCGACGACGGCCGGTAGCCGAAGCGCACGTCGCGGAAGCGCACCGCGCCCACGGGCGGCGAATCGGGCAACAGGTGCGGCTTGGGCGGATCGGCGACCTGCGGCTCGGTGCGCAGCACCTCGTCGACGCGCATCAGCGCCGCCGCGGCGCGCTGGCCGAAGGCCACCGTCATGCCCAGGTTGCGCAGCGGGAAGATCAACAGGCCGATGTACTGGAGGAACTCCACCATCTGGCCGTAGGTCATCGTCCCGTCGATCACCCGGTGGCCGCCGATGCCGAGCACGGCGATCAGGCCGAGGTTCGGCAGCAGGTCGAGTGCGGGGAGGAACGTGCTGCGCACGCGGGCGGCCTCGAGCGACTCCCGGCGGATGTCGTCGGCCTCGACGCGCAGCTTGGCGGCCTGCACCTCCTCGGCGCCGAAGCCCTTGATGACGCGCACGCCGCTCACCGTCTCCTCGACCACGGTGGCCAGTTCGGCCTGCTCGGCCTGCACCGCCAGAACGGCCGGATGGATGCGCCGGGAGAAGCGCTGGGCGAGCACGTTGACCAGTGGCAGCGGGGCGAGGGCGATCAGGGCCAGCAGCGGCTGTGAGCTGACCAGCAGGACGACGACGGCCACGACCATCGCCAGGTTCGACGCGGTCAGCGGGATCATCACCACGAAGCCCTGGATCTGGGTGAGATCGCTCGACGCCCGGCTCATCAGCTGACCGGTCTGGGTGTGGTCGTGGAAACCGACGTGCAGCCGCTGGTAGTGGGCGAAGAGATCGTCGCGCAGGCGGGTCTCGGTGAGGCGGCTCTCGTGGAAGGCCACCCACCGCCGCCAGCCGGAGAACGTGCCGATGACCACCGCCGTCGCGGCGATCAGTGCCGACCAGAACCACAGGGATTCGTCGCCGATGATGCCCCGGTCGATGGCCAGCCGGGTGAGCGCCGGCACGGCGACCTTGCCGGCGCTCCACAGCAGTCCGGCGAAGACACCGACGATCAGCCCGGCGCGCTGGCCGGAGAGGACGGCGCGCAACAACGGCCACCCGCTGCGCGTTGGTGTCGAGGCGAGCGCATCGTCGCGCTCGTCGATCCGTGCCCCCCACGTCGCTCGACTGTACGTCTGCCGTCGCTCCCGATCGCAGTGCGCGGCACTTGCTACCGTGCCCGGGCGTGAGCATCGTGGCGTGGGTCGGTGTCGGCCTCATCGCCGGCGTCCTCGCCCGCTGGATCGTCAAGGACGACCGCAGCGGATGCTTGTACACGATCGCCGTCGGCATCCTCGGTGCGTTGATCGGCGGCGGTCTCATGCACGCGATCGGCCACGACGGGATCAACGAGTTCGATCTGCGCGTCTGTCCTCGTCGCTGCCCTCGGAGCGATCCTGCTCCTGCTGGTCCTCGAAGCGATCCGCGGACGGCGCGGGTCGGCCCGGCGGGGCTAGGAGCCGGCGAGCAGCTCGCGCACCCGTTCCTTGGGGCGGCCGATGATCGCCCGCTCGCCTCTGACCACGATCGGGCGTTGCATGAGCTCCTTGTGGGCGAGGATCAACGCCACCACCTGATCCTCGGTCGCCGCGTCGGCGTCGGTCAGACCGAGCCGCTCCCAGGTCGCGTCGCGCCGCACGAGGTCGGTGACCGGATCGTCCAGCTTGGCGATGATCGCCCGGAGCGCGGCCTCGTCCGGCGGGGTCTTCAGGTACTGCACCGTGTCGTGCTCGACGCCGAGCTCGTCGGCGATCTTCAACGCGTTGTTCGACGAGCTGCACTTCGGGTTGTGGAAGATGGTCACGGGTTCGCTCGCTGGGGCCATCGGCCGACCATATCCCCGGTGGTCCCGCCGACGAACGACGGCCCGCCGCCCGGCGCGCCCGCTGCGGAAACTGTGTGACAGCCCCTGCGTAGGTTGATCCGTGCCCGACCTCCCCCCGGCACAACCCGTGTTCCACCGGCGCAACGGCGCCGAGGGAGGTTCGTCCATGTACTGCGCGCGTTCTTCGTCGTGGCGACAGCCACGCCACCCACCGCCGGTGCGCTCCGCGGCCGAGGCGCTGGAGGTCGTCGCCCTGGCGATGAGCCGACCGCTGCGCCCGGAGACCATCGCCTTCGTGCTCGACGCCGAGGGCTACGGCACCACGGTGCTCGTCGTCGACGGCACCGAGCGGGCCGACGCGCTGCTCGACGTCACCGAGCGCATCGCCGAGGCCGCGGGCCTGGCCGGGGCGGCGTCGATCGTCATCGCCAGCGTGCGGCCGAGCCTGCCCGTCGACGCGTCGGGTGGTCCAGCCGACGCTGGCCCACTCGATCACACCGGGCTGCACCATGGGCGCAGCGGCGGGCCCCACGAGGACGGTCTCCTCGACGCCGACATCGACCGCTGGCTCGAGGCCAGTGCCATCGCCGCCGACCAGGGCATCGACCTGCTGGAGTGGTTCGTGGTCGGTCCCGCCGGGGTGGTCTGTCCACGCGAGCTGCTCGGTGAGCCGGAGCGCTGGCCTCGTCCGGCATGACGGTCCGCTGCACCATCGGGCTGGCCCTCGGGCTGGCCCTCGGGCTGGTCCTCGGGCTGGTCGTCAGCGTCGGGCGCGGCGCTGCTCGGGCGTCAGCCGCAGGCCGGCAGCCTTCAGCCGGCGCAGCAGCTCGCGGCTCGGCGTCGGCTGCGCGCCGGCGGCGACGAGGTCGTCGTAGTAGTCCTCCGGCACGTCGTAGTGATCGCCCTGGAAGCCGCGTCGGGGGATGCCTGCGGCTTCGGCGAAGACGTGCAGCTCCTCGAGCGAGGCGTCGCTCACCAGGTGCGACCAGCGCCGACCACGGAACCACCACAGCGGCTCGTCGATCAGCACGGTCACCGGCCCATCCGAGCACATCGTGTGCGACGGTCGCCCTACGCTCCCCCGGTGAGCTCGCCCGAGGTCGCCCTCCGTCAGTGCTGGCGCGGTCTGGGCGGCACGGACGGCGCGGTCATCGACGATCTGCTCGCCCGCCACCGCGAGCCACACCGTCGCTACCACACCGCGGTCCACGTGATGTGGGTGCTCCGCCACGTCGACGAGCTGCTCGGAGCGTGGCCCGACGGCATCACACCGGACCCGCCGATCATCCGGGCCGCCGCGCTGTTCCACGACGCCATCTACGATCCGCGGTCGACGGCGAACGAGCACGACAGCGCCGTGCTCGCCGCGTCGGCGCTGACCTCGCTGGACTGGGTCAGGCCGCGCATCGACGACGTCGGCCGGCTCATCGAGGCGACGGCCACGCACGTCGCCGAGGTCGGCGCCATCGACGGCGCCGCGGCGATCCTGTTCGACGCCGACCTGGCCATCCTCGGGTCGTCGCCGGCCGAATATCAGGCCTACGTCACCGGCGTGCGTGCCGAGTACGCCCACGTCGACGACGCGGCCTGGCGGGTGGGGCGCCCGGCGGTCCTACGCGGCTTCCTCGCCCGCGAGTCCATCTACGTCACGCCGACCATGCACGCGTCGCGCGAGCGGCGGGCGCGAGCCAACCTCGCCGCCGAACTGGCCGCACTCGCGTGACGATCAGGTCGTGCGACCCGGCCGCAGCGTCAGTGCGCGCAGCCGCAGCCGCCGCCGCAGCATCCCCCGCCGGACGGTCGTGCCGGCAGCAGGCTCGGTGAACCTGCGGCCGACGCGCCAGCGGTGGCGAACACCGACAGCAGGCGCACCGCGCCGTCGTGACCGTCGGGGCACGTGGCCGGAGCGCTCGCCTCGCTCATCGGGCGGCGCACGTCGAACGTGGTGTCACAGGTGCGGCAGCGGAACTCGTAGAGCGGCATCGAGTCTGATCCTACGCAGCCCAGAACCCGGCTGCTCGGAGCGTGGTTGACTGGTGTCGTGAAGGCGTCCACGACGAGCCCGCTCACGGCCGGTCAGGTCGACACGATCGAGGAGACCGAGCACGTCCTGGAGACCGGGGAGCCGGCTGCGGCACACATCGTCAAGACCGAGCCCGGCGAGAACGCCGCGGCCAAGGTGCTCGAGGCACGGATCTACGGCACGCCGCTGGAAGCGCTGTGCGGCCACGTCTGGGTTCCGTCGCGCGATCCCAAGCAGCTCCCGTTGTGCGAGTCGTGCAAGTCGATCTACGAGATGTACCGAGCATTCAACGACGGGCTGAACGAGCGCCCCGAGGAGTGAGCCCGCTCGGTGATCCACTTGCCGGCCTGCGCATCCGCACCGCGGTCCGCGCCGTGCTGTTGGACCCCGCCGACCGGATCCTGCTGGTCCGCTTCGAGTTCCCTGCCGGAACCCGATGGGCACTTCCGGGCGGCGGTGTGGACGCCGGTGAGACGCTCGAACAGGCACTGCGTCGGGAGCTGATCGAAGAGGTCGGCCTGGACGACCTCGAGGTCGGACCGCTGATCTGGCTGCGCACGCACGTCTTCCCGTTCCTCGACGGCAGCTTCGACGGCCAGCGCGACCACATCCACCTGGTACGCAGCGGCGCGTTCGAGCCGCGTCCGATGATGACCTGGGAGCAGCTCAACGCCGAGCACCTCTACGAGGTGCGCTGGTGGACCCTCGCCGAGGTCGAGACGGCCACCGACGTCAGGTTCGTCCCCGCCGAGCTCGCCGTCCGGCTCGGCGCCCTGCTGCGCGACGGTCCGCCGGCCGCCGCCCTCGACGTCGGCGTCTGAGTCGATCGCTGCGGCCCCCGGACTCGGTGCGCCCACCGGAGTCGGTGCCGCCCACTGGACCCGGGGCCCGGGACCTGGGACCACCGCCGGACGACGGTCAGGGCCATCGATGCTCAGCGTCGGGCGGCCGCGAGGTGCTCGCGCGCCTGGGCGGCGAACGGCGCGTCGTCGTGCTCGTCGGCCCAGACGATGGTCGTCAGGTGACCGAGCATCGCGAGCCCTTCGAGCCAACGCTCGGCCACCTCGTCCGGGCGCCGGCCGTAGCCGTCGAAGAACGCAGCCGCCAGCTCCGGATGGTCCTGCCACTCGTCGCGCCGCAGCCGCTGGAGATCCTCGACCCACGGCTCCACCCGCCAGTGCTCGAAGTCGAAGACGCGCAGGATGCCGTCGGCGTCGACGAGCCAGTTGCGCGGCTGCCAGTCGCGATGGCAGCGAACACCGAGTGGATCGGGCAGGTCGTCGAGGGCGGCCAGCGCAGCGGACACGATGTCGACCTCATCCGCTGCCAGGACGCCTGGACCCGCCCGGCGGACCCAGTCGGCGAGCCGCCGACGCTGGCTCGCCGCGTAGCCCACCATCGGCTCGGCCGGGGACCCGCCGTGCAGGCGCGCCAGGAGCGAACCTGCTTGGCGGTGCACCTCGACGAGTCGGCGACCGCCGAGCAGCGCGGTCGGCGTCTCGCCGTCGAGGCGGCTGAGCAGGAGCACATGGGCTGCGTCGTCGACGGCCAGCAGCGCCGGCGCCCGGTCGCCGAGCACCGCGACCCAGCCGCGGTACGCGGCGACCTCGCCGTCGAACTTGGCCCGCTGGCGGTGCGCCTTGCCGATGATCCGCCGACCGTCGCCGAGCGCCAGCTCCAGCACCACCGACTCGCCGTGCGGCCACGACCGGTCGGCGACGACCTCGGCGCGGCCGAGCAGACCGCTGGCGGCCGCGACGATGGCTTGCACCCCCGTGTGCCCCACGGGTACGAGTGTGCCCGATCGGCTCGGGTCAGAACGGGCGGTCGCCGATGACGGTGATCCGCTCCATCACCCGGCGCTGCGGGAAGTAGTCCGACACCGCGTAGTGCTGCGTGGAACGGTTGTCCCAGATGGCCAGCGCCCCCTGCGTCCAACGGAAGCGGCACTGCACCTCGGGGATCGCCGCCTGACGATAGAGCTGCTCGAGCAGCGCCTCGCTCTCGGCGGGGTCCATGTCGACGATGTGCTGGGTGAACGCGGCGTTGACGTAGATCGTCTTGCGACCGGTCTCGGGGTGGGTGCGCACCACCGGGTGGACCTGGGGCGGGAAGTCGGGCCGCAGCGCGTCGCGCTGCTCGGCCGACATGCCCCGCCCGAAGCTGTTCCACCAGTCGTGCACCGCGCCGAGGCCGTCGATGCGCTCCTTGACCTCGTCGTCGAGCAGGTCGTACGCCGCGCCCATGTCGGCCCACAGCGTGTCGCCGCCGACCTCGGGCACCTCGATCGCGTGGAGGAGCGAGCCGAGCGACGGGCTCTCCCGCCAGGTCACGTCGCTGTGCCAGACGTTCTCGTAGCCGCCGACCTTGTCGTCCTTGGCCAGGCGCACCACGGTCGGCGCGACGCCCTCCTGGTCGACGCGGATCTTGACGAACGGATGCGATTCCAGGTCGCCCCAGCGCAGCCCGAGGGCGTGGTGGCCCGCCGACGTCAGCTGGGCATCGCGGAAGAACAGCACCTTCCACTCGAGGAGGGCCCGATGGAGGTCGGCGAACGTCTCGTCGTCGAGCTCGTCGGCGAGCGACAACCCCTCGACCTCGGCGCCGATGGTCGGGCTGTACGGACGCAGTGCGAACCGCGTGTACGGCTCGTCCACCCACGTGTCGGCCGTGCGCGACACCGGACGTGGCCCTGCCCACACCTTGCGGCGGGGGATGTCGATCGTGTCGGTGGTGGTCATCGTGGTCGTCATGGTGTCTCCAGTCGGGTCCGGCGCCGAGCGCCTGGTTCGGATGTCAACGGCGCGTCGAGGACGGCGATGATCGTGTTGACGAGGTCGGTGTCGAACGTGGCCAGATCGAGCGCAGGTGCGCCGCGCTGGCGGTTCCACTCCCAGCCGGCCACCGTGGCGACGAGCATCGTGCCGGCCTGGTCGAGTCGATGGGCGCGCCGCGGCGCAGGCAGGTGGTCGAGCGCGGCCGACAGCAGCGCCGTGGCCCGCACATACCCGGCCAGCACGGGAAGGTCCGCCACGACGCTGCGGGCGAACGTGTCCCACCGGGTGCGCTCGAGGAACCGGCCGTACCACCCGTGGGTCTCGTCGACCACCGAGGTGAGCGGGCAGACCAGCGCCTCGACGATGGCCACCAGATCGTCGGGTGACGTGGTCTCCAGGCGCAGCAGGCGGCGTTCGTTGACCACACGCATGCGGTGCTCGTACACCGCGGCGACCAGCCCGGCGCGGTCGCCGAAGTGGTACTGCGCCGCCGAGTGGTTGCGCTGCCCGGCGGCGGCGCACACGTCGCGCAGCGAGACCGCTTCGATCCCGCGCTCGGCGAACAGCGCCTCGGCGGTCTCGATCAACCGCACCCGAGTCAGCTCACTGCGAGCCTGCACCCCCACGCCCACCAATTTACGCCACGTGACTTACTTTCGTCAAGCGCGAATCCTGCCGCACGGCTCGCCGCCGCCTCCTACGATCCTGCGCCGTGCCCGCGCTCTCCACCATCGCCGCGTTCGCCGCCGCGTCCGTCGCGCTCCTGCTGATCCCCGGGCCGGCAGTGCTGTACATCCTCAACCGCAGCGTCACCGACGGGCGGCGCGTCGGCCTGGCGGCCGTCGCCGGCCTGGAGCTGGGCAACCTCGTCCACGTGCTCGCCGCGGCGGTCGGGTTGTCCGCGGTGCTGGCCACGTCGGCGGCGGCGTTCAACACGGTGAAGTGGCTCGGCGTCGTCTACCTCGTGTACGTCGGCATCCGCACGCTGCTGCGGCCGCCCGCGGCGATCACCGCCGACCAGGTGGCCACCACGCCCGGGCGAGCGTTCACCCAGGGCATCGTCGTCAACATCTTGAACCCGAAGGTCGCCCTCTTCTTCCTGTCGTTCCTGCCGCAGTTCATCCATCCGGCCGACGGTCGCGCCGGCACGCAGGCGCTCGTCCTCGGTCTCGTCTTCGTCACCGTCGGTTGCATCACCGACAGCTGCTACTCGTTGCTGGCCAGCAGCCTGCGCGGCGTGTTGCTGCGCGGTCGGGCCCTGCCGTTCGTGCGCCGCTGGGTGGCCGGGGTGATGTTCATCGGGCTCGGCCTCATCGCCGCCACGGCGTCGGCGTCGAACTCCTCGTCGTCCACGAAGTAGCCAGACGCGCCAGGCGCGGCAAGGCTGAGGTGATGCTCGACTCACTGCGCGCCGTGCTGCGCTTCCGCCGCTTCGAGCTGGACCCGGTCGCCCGCCGGCTGGCGCGGGCGGCCAGCGTCGCCGACCTGCGGCAGATCGCCAAGCGGCGCACGCCGTCGGGGGTGTTCGACTACATCGACGGAGCGGCCGAGGACGAACGCACGCTGGCGGCCAACTCCGCCGACTTCGGACGGATCACGTTCCGACCGCGGGTGCTGCGCGACGTCGGTGTGGTGGACCCCTCCACGACCGTCCTCGGGCGGCAGACACCGCTGCCACTGGTGCTGGCCCCCACCGGGTTCACCCGAATCGCCGATCCGCAGGGGGAGCTGGCCGTGGCCCGCGCCGCGGCACGCGCCGGCCTGCCGTACGCGCTGTCGACGCTCGGGACGCGGTCGATCGAGGAGATGGCCGCCGCCAGTGGCGAGGGCCGGCGGTGGTTCCAGGTGTACGTCTGGCGCGACCGCGGGCTCGTGCGCGAGATGATCGAGCGTGCTGCCGCCGCCGGCTACGAGGCGCTGATCGTCACGGTCGACACGGCAGTGCTCGGCCGCCGTGAGCGCGACGTGCGCCGCGGGTTCTCCCTGCCGCCGAAGATCGGCCTCGACACGATCCTGGAGGGTGCCATCCACCCGGGGTGGACGTGGCGCTTCGTCCGCGCCGAGCCGATCCGCTTCGCCAACGTCACCGGCACGGGCGTCGGCGACGGGGCCAGCGCAGTGACCCTCGCCGAGTACGTCAACGCCCAGTTCGACCCCGGCCTGTCATGGGCCGACATCGAGTGGATGCGCACCGTGTGGGACGGCCCGATCGTGCTCAAGGGGATCCAGACGGTCGCCGATGCGCAGCTCGCCGCCGACCACGGCATCGAGGCCATCGCCCTGTCCAACCACGGCGGACGCCAGCTCGACGACGCGCCGTCGCCGATCAGCCTCGTGGCGCCGGTGACCGACGCGGTCGGCGATCGTCTGGAGGTGTACTGCGACGGCGGGGTGCGCCGCGGCAGCGACATCGTCAAGGCCGTCGCACTCGGCGCCCGGGCATGCCTCATCGGGCGGGCGTACCTCTACGGCCTCGCCGCCGGCGGCGAGCGCGGCGTGGATCACGTGCTCGGGCTGCTCGGCGACGACGTCCGCCGCACGATGGCCCTCGTCGGCGCCGCCGACGTCGCCGGGCTCGGACGCGACCTGGTGACGACGGGCTGACCCCGTGCTCTTCAGCGCCGATGCGTGGCCGGGGCTGGCCGACGGCTCGATCACACTCACGTTCCGCACCGTGGACCCGGCCGCAGGCCAAGCCCGGCTGGCCGCTACCGGGTGGGCGGGATGTTGCTCGAGGCCACCGCTGTCGACCTCGTTGCAGTTGCAACGATCACCGACGAGGACGCCCGCCGCGCCGGCGAGGCCGATCGCGCCGCACTGCTGCGCCGCCTCGGCGACGCCGACACCGTGTGGCGCGTGGAGCTGCGCTTCCTCGGGCGCGACGACCGCATCGTCCGCGGCGAGGACGACGCCCTCCCCGACGAGGAGCTGGCCGCTGTCGTGTCCAGGCTGCAACGCCTCGACCGTGGCGGCCCGTGGACCCGCTCGACGCTGCGCCTGATCGACCGCTACCCGGGCATCGTCTCCACCAAGCTGGCCGACCACGCCGGCATGGACCGACCGACGTTCAAGCTCAACGTCCGCAAGCTCAAGGAGCTCGGCCTCACCGAGAGCCTGAACATCGGCTACCGCCTGTCGCCGCGTGGCGAACGGGTCCTCGGCGCACTCGACGCCCAGCCCTGACGCGCCCGCCCTCCTCGTCAGGCCGTCGACAGGTCGACGATGGCCTCGTGCTCGAGCGTGGCCACGGGGCGGCCGCCCACCTCGATGCGCACGTCGAGCACGGCGCGCTCGCCACCACGCTGGTACCGGCGCACCACCACCGCGTGCACGTCGGCCGTGACGCCGGCCGGCGCCACCGCGTGATGGCGGATGATGCTGCGCAGGTGGATCCACGAGCCGCGGGCCACGTCGGCGTGGACCACGGCGTTGGCCACGGCCGGCCACACCGCGGGGTGGACGATGCCACGCTCGCGGTACACCGCGAGGTCGTCGCCAGCGTTCCACCCGTAGTCGCTGCCGTACTCGGCGTCGAGCACGATCTGTCGCGGGCGGAGTGCCTCGCCGTCGCGCATCGGCGGTGGCGGCCCACCGGCGGGCACCGCCCGGAACGTCGCGCGCGGCTCGGGTTCAGTGGTGAGCGCCTCGACGACCACGGCCCGCGGATCGTGCTCGTCGGCCGCAGGACGGCAGGTGACGGCGTCGGCATCGAACACCGGTCGGCGCAGGCGCAGCTCCCCGCCGCCCCCGGCCAACCAGTCCTCCCCCCACGCGGCGACGATCGGGTGGGTCAGGTAGGCGTAGGTCGTCACCCCGGCGACCAACGCGCGAGGGAATCCCGCCGCCTGCGCTCCGGCGTCGGTGTGGATCGGGTTGCGTGCGTGCTGCGGCAGGTTGCGCGCCGTGACGGTCCACGCGGCGACATCGCTGGCGATCATCGCCCGATCCTCGCGCCAGTACGCCCCGAGTGCCGTGACCAGCGGCCGCAGCACCTCATGCGCTGTCCGCGGCGAGGATCTGCTCGCGCAGGATGTCGGCGTGGCCACAGTGCTGGGCGAGCTCGCGCAGCATGTGGAAGTACACCCAGCGCAACGGCAGCGGGCCGCGGCGGTTGCCGCGCACCACGTCGTCGAGCGCCAGCGGAGCAGCCGCCACACGCGACGCGGCGCACGCGTCGCGATGGTCCTGGCGCACGGACGCGATCGTGTCGGCGGCGGTGAGCACGAACGACTCGTCCGGCGTCGACGGGATCCCGATCTGCGAACGCGGGCGACAGGTGATCGCCTCGTCGAACCACACCCGCTCGATGAACGCGGCGTGCTTCACCAGCCCGAGCAGCGTGGTGCCGGACGGGACCAGGCAGCGACGCGCCTGTCCTTCGCTGAGGTCGTCGAGGCTGGCGTCGAGTGCGGCGCGGTGCTCGTCGAGGAACACCTCGAGCTGCGCCTTGGCGGGCTGGTCGATGACGTCCTCGGCGAACGTCGACGGCAAGGAGGACACCTGGCGAGCATGCCACGGGCGGCCACCGGCGGCGCGGCGAGTCGGCTCAGGCGTCGACCACGCGGAGCCGGTCGATCACCGGCGCCATGTCCTCGACCGAGCGCAACGTGAAGTTGCTGATGCCCCACCGCGCTCGGCAGGCGAGCAGGTGCGCGGCGATCTCGTCGTGCGTGCCCAGCGCGAGGAACGGCGTCGACAGGGCGTCCTCCACGGTGAGCCCCTCGACCGCCGCGCACAGCCGCGCCGCGGCGGCCGGTCGATCGTCGGTGATCTCGACCACCTGCACGAGCGCGTTCAGCTCGATGTCGTCGAACCGCTCGCCGGCGGCGCGGCGGATGTGGTCGATCGTCGCCGTCAGCCGTTCCGGTTGCCAGCGGACCTCGTGACGCAGCCCGTCGGGCAGCGTCTTGCCGAGCATCATCAAGCCGATCGCGTCGGCGTGCTGGGCGGCGTGGGCGAGCGCCGAATCGCCGGCGACGCCGACGAGGATCGGCAGCCGGGCCTGCGCCGAGCGCATGGTGCGCACGCCGGTCAACTGGTAGTGCTCGCCGGCGAAGGTGACCTCCTCGCCGTCGAGCAGACGGCGGATGACCTCGATCGACTCGGCCAACCGCTGCTTGCGCACCTTCGGCGGGTCCATCGGCTGGCCGATCGCCGCGTACTCGGTGAACGCGTGCCCGGCGCCGATGCCCAGCTCCACCCGGCCGCCCGTGAGCGCATCGAGGTTGGCCATCTCGGCGGCCAGGTGCACCGGGTGGTGGAAGTCGTTGTTGATCACCATCGGGCAGATGCGGATGGTCGGCGCGGCCTCGGCCATCGCCAGCAGCGGCAGCAGCGGCGTCCACCCGTCGCTCACGTGGTCCCACGAGCAGACGAGGTCGAAACCGGCGGCCTCGGCCCGGCGCGCCTGGTCGCGCAGCTCGTCGGCGGTGCCGGTGCGGTACTGGTAGCCGAAGCGGAACGGGCGCATGAGGGCAAACCTAGCTGCAACCTGTGAGTTGCGTCTCGAGCGATCGTCGATGCGCCGACGTCAGCCGCGCACCTCGGGGTGATCCTCCAGCCACCGCTCGAGGAACGGGCGCAGGCCGCCCATCCGCAGCAGCTGGCCGGGCGGGCTGTCGGGCGGGTACGGCTCGCCGTCCAGCGCGGTGCCGCGCGTGTGGTTCGTGCACCGGCCCGTGTCGAAGTCGACCTCGAGGTCGTCGCCCTCGGGGGCGAAGTCGCGGATGCCCGGGCAGATCAACACTGGGAAGCCGATGTTCACCGCGTTGCGCTGGAAGAGGCGGGAGAACGATTCGGCGACGACGCACGAGACCTGCAACTCGTCGCGCAGCACGCGCGGCGCCGCCCGCGACGAGCCGCACCCGAAGTTCGTGCCGGCGACCACGAGATCGCCGGGCTGCACCTCGTTGGCCGCCCACCCCGGTCGGTTGGGCAGGATCGCCGCCTTCGCGCGCGTCCGCGCCCTTCACGTGGTTCCACAGGATCGCCCCGGGCATGATCAGGTCCGTGCTGATGTCGTTACCGAACGACCACACCCGGCCGCGGCGCACGAGCCGCGAGTCGGTCACGACGCCTCCAGGTACGGGCGGGGGTCGGCGATGCGTCCTTCGACGGCCGAGGCGGCGACGGTGGCCGGCGAGGCCAGGCACACCTCCGAATCGGGGCTGCCCATCCGACCCTGGAAGTTGCGGTTGCTCGACGAGATGCACCGCTCGCCGCCGGCCAGCAGGCCGAGGTGGCCGCCGGGGCAGGCGCCACAGCCGGCGTTGGTGATCATCGCCCCGGCATCGGCGAGCACCTCCCAGTAGCCGAGCCGGGCGCACGTGGCCCACACCTCCGACGACGCGGGCGTGACGATCATCCGCACGTCGGGGTGCACCGTGCGGCCGCGCAGGATCTGCACCGCCACGGCGATGTCCTCCACGCGGGCGTTGGTGCACGAGCCGAGGAACGCTTGGTCGACGCGCAGCCCCATCGCCGCGGCCTCGGTGACCGTCACCGTGTTCGACGGGTCGTGCGGCAGGGCGACCATCGGCTCCAGGCCGGTGACATCGACCACGTGGACGGCCTCGTACACCGCATCGGCGTCGGGCGACACGGGTTGCGCCGGACGCTTCATCCGCCCGTCGAGGAACGCCATGGTCACCTCGTCGGCCTCGAACATCGCGCACTTGGCGCCGATCTCGACGCCCATGTTGGCCATCGTGAAGCGCGAGCCGAGCGACAGCTGCGACACCACCGGACCCATGAACTCGACCGCTTTGTAGACCGCCGCGTCGGTGCCGTACTCGCCGGTGATCTTGAGCATCACGTCCTTGCCCACGCACCACGGTGGCAGCTCGCCGACGAGCTCGAAGCGGATCGTCGGCGGCACGCGCAGCCAGATCTGCCCGGTGATGACGACGAACGGCAGCTCCTCGTTGATCGGCGTGCCGAGCGCGTTGAAGCACCCGTAGCTCGTGGAGTGCGAGTCGATGCTGACGATCAGGTCGCCCGGCGAGACGTAGCCGTTCTCCGGGAAGACCTGGTGGAGGATGCCGTGGCGGCCGTACTCGAAGTAGTTCTCCAGCTCGAACCGCTGGGCGAACTGCTTGAGGGCCCGGTGGGCGTCGGCGCGCTCGATGGTCGGCGACGGGGCGAAGTGATCGTCCACCGCGTACACCCGGGACTTGTCGAACACCTTGGTGATGCCCAGCTGGTCGAGCATCGGCAGCGGACCGAACAGCCCGGTGCCGTCGACGTTCGCCCAGATGTACTGGCCGGGGACGACCACGTCGGCACCACTCCGCGAGGCGAGCACCTTCTCCGCCATGGTCATGCCCATCAGCCGGCTCCCTCCGTGGCGTAGCGCCGCTCGAGCTCGTACACCTCGTCGAGGCCGAGCAGCTTGGTGACCTCGTCGAACGGCAGCGGCGGCACGTCGGGCACGCCTCCGTCGGCAGCACGCAGGGCGACGAGCGCGGCGCGGGCGGCCCGTTCGACCACCGCGTGGCCGCCGCCGGCGACGACCACCTCCGGGGCGTCCGCGTCGCCGAGCACCGCGGTGGCTCCGGCGGCGAGCACGGCCTGTCGGGCGCGTGGCGTGGGCGACGGCAGCTCGGCGTGTACCGGGATGTCGACCGCGGTGGCCACGATGCGCACCTGCTCGACCAGCTCGGTGGTGGTCAGCTCGTCGGTGGCGATGCCCAGCCGGGCGGCGACGTCGGCGGCCAGCACCGCGCAGCCCGCGGCGCCGGCGCGCTGGGCGACGAGCGCGGTGAAACCGTCGTAGACGGCCGGGATCGCGTCCGGCGCGGCGCCGTCGCCGCCGCCGCCGATGGAGGCGCCGAACACGCGGTAGGCGACGCCGAGGAGGTAGCCGGCGAGGATCTGCACGCGGAAGCCCATGTCGCGCACCTCGGCCGGGCCGACGAGCGCCCCGTTGTACAGGCACGGCAGGCCGGCGCCGACCACCCGCGCGGCGTACTCGTCGAGGTCGCCGCGGTTGCGGATGCCGTCGACGAACACCAGGTCGGCGCCGGCGTCGCGGAACGCGTGCACCCGGCGGACCACGTCGTCCCATCCGTTGACCGCGAGCGCGTCGGTGCGGGCGATGAGCACGAACGCCGGGTCGGTGCGCGCCTCCGCGGCGGCGCGCACCTTGGCGACGGCCTCGTCGACGGCGATCACCTGCTTGCCGCGCATGAAGCCGCACTTCTTCGGGAACACCTGGTCCTCGAGGTGCAGCGCCGCGGCGCCGGCGGCCTCCCAGGTGCGCACCGTGCGGCGCACGTTGAGCACGTTGCCGTAGCCCGTGTCGGCATCGGCGATCACCGGCAGGTTGGTGGCGGTGCAGATCGCCCGCACGTTGGCCGCCATCTCGGTCTGGGTGACGAGCCCGGTGTCGGGGTAGCCGTACGCCGCCGCGGTGCCGAACCCGGTCATGTACGCCGCGTCGAAGCCGGTCTCCTCGACGAGGTGGACGAGGAGCGGGTCGTACACGCCGGGCGCGAGCACGAAGCCCTCGTCGAGCCTGGCGCGCAAGGCGATGCGCCGCGGATCGGACGTCATCTCCCCAGGATGTCGCATCCTGCGGACCGAGGTCGCACCAGCGGCGCGACGAGCCCGAGGCCGGTCGCTCACCATGGTTCGTGTCGCGCCCTGACCGGCGTCGCCACGGTCACGGCGCGACACGAGCGGTTCGACCGGCGGATCGAGATCGCCGCCGATCGGCGAGCACGAATCGACCAGCCGCCTCACCGGCGGCGAGCCCAGGCCCCGTCCGCACGATCGTGTCGCGCCCTGACCGGCGCCCGCCCGGTCGAGGCGCGACGCGAACGGCTCACCTGGCGACCGTGGGGCGCGTCACCGTGCGGATCGCCACTCGACCAGACTCCCCGCCGGCCGCAAGCCCGCCTCCCACGTTCGTGTCGCGCGCTGACCGGCGCCGGCCCGGTCGGGGCGCGACACGAACACCCTCGCCGGGGCGACCGCGGCGACACATGGAGGCGTCCGCAGTCGGTCGGCTAGCTTCCGGCCATCACCACCGACCGCCGCACGCCAACCGATGTCACTCGCCGCTGAGATCACCAAGCAGGCCGCAATCGTCGGCCTCGGGATCACCGACACCGGTCAGGTCTACGGCCGCTCGCCGGCCGACTTCGCCGCCGACGCGGTGCGCCTCGCCGTGGCCGACGCCGGCTTGCAGCTCGGCGACGTCGACGGGCTGCTCGTGGCGGCCGGGATGTCGGGCGGCGTGCACATCGGCCTGGCCCATCAGCTCGGCCTCACCGACCTGCGCCTCTTGAGCATGATCTCCCAGGCCGGCTCGACCGCCGGCGCGCAGATCCAGTTGGCCGCGCTGGCGATCGCCGGCGGGCTGGCGACCACGGTCGTCTGCGTGCATGCCGATGCGCCCTTGAAGCCCAAGGTGCGCTCCGGTGACGCCTACCGCCGCGGCGCCGGCGCCGCGGTCACCGGGTTCCCCGGCCTGGCGATGGTCGCCGGACCGCGCAACCCGACGGCGGGCTACGCGCTCGCCGCGCGGCGGCACATGAGCCATTACGGCACGACGAGCGAGCAACTCGGGGCGATCGCCGTCGGCCAGCGCCAGTGGGCGGCGGGCAACCCACGCGCCCGGTTCCGCGAGCCGATCACGATCGACGACCACCAGGCGTCGCGCTTCGTCGCCGACCCGCTGCACCTCCTCGACTGCTGCATGGTGTCCAACGGAGGCATCGCCGTGGTGGTCACCGCCGCCGATCGGGCGCACGACCTCGCCCAGCCGCCGGTGCACATCTGGGGCTGGGCGCAGACCCATCCCGGCTACCGACAGGAACGCGGCTCCCAGTGGGGCCTGCGCAGCGGTGCAGCCATCGCCGGTCCGGCAGCGATGGCGATGGCCGGGGTCACGCCGGCGGACATCGACGTCTGCGAGATCTACGACTGCTACACGTACACCGTGCTCATCACCCTGGAGGACTACGGCTTCTGCGCCAAGGGTGAGGGCGGGGCGTTCGCCGAGAGCGGCGCGCTCGCGCCGGGGGGCTCGCTGCCGACGAACACCGGCGGCGGCCAGCTGTCGAGCTTCTACCTGTGGGGCATGACCCCGCTGTCGGAGGCGATCATCCAGGTGCGCGGGCAAGGCGGCGAGCGCCAGGCGCCGCGCCACGACGTCGTCATCAGCAGCGGCAACGGCGGCGTCCTCGACTTCCACAGCACGCTCGTGCTCGGCGCGCAGGCCAAGTCATGAGCGACCTCGTCGTCCAGCGCGACGACGCGTCCGCCCCGTTCTTCGACGCCGCTGCGCACGGCCGGCTCCTCATCCGGCGGTGCGGCGCGTGCGGGCGCTACCTCCCCCCACAGCAGACCACCTGCGTCGACGGCGGCGAGTTGGAGTGGGTCACCGCATCCGGCTCGGCGACCCTGGTGACCTGGGCGGTCGATCATGCCCCGGCACCGAGCCCCGTGCTGCTCGACGCCAGCGGCGCGGCCACGGTGATCGGCGTCGTCGAGCTCGCCGAGGGCCCGTGGATGAACGCCGCGCTGCCGGGCGTCGACGCCGCGGCGCTCGTCGCCGGCATGGCGCTGCAGGTCGACTTCGTCGACTTCGGCGAGCACGTCCCGGTGTTCGTCCCCGCCTGAGGACTGTCGAGGCGGCGACGGGGACGATGGAGACGGTGGTCGACGACGCCTTCAGCGGAAGTCGCGGCTGGCGTTGCTCGCCGCCACCGGCAGCGGCGACAGCTCGTCGGCGACGACGTTGATCACGCCTTCACTGCGCTCCAGGCGACCGCGGATCAACATCGCCGGCGCGCCGCGGGCCACCTGGCGGTAGCGCGCCCAACAGCCCTTGGAGACGACCACGTTGATCAGCCCGGTCTCGTCCTCGAGGTTGAGGAACGTCACCCCCTGGGCGGTCATCGGCCGTTGGCGGTGGGTGACCACCCCGGCGACGACCACCTGCGATCGCGGCTCGACGTCCCACAGCCCGGCCGAGGTGACCACCCCCAACTCGTCGAGCGTGGTGCGCTGGAACTGCGTCGGGTGGCCATTGGGCGCCACGCCGGTGGCCCACAGGTCGGCGACGGCCACCTCCACCGGCTCCATCCCGGGCAACGAGGGTGCCGACGTGCCGACCACGATGCCGGGCAGGCGGCCGGGCCGCGACTGCACCGCGGCCCCGACCGCCCACAGCGCGGCGCGCCGCTCCATGCCGAAGCTCTCACCGAACAGGCCGGCGGTGGCCATCGCCTCCAGCTGGGGCAGCGTCAACGCCGGCACGGCCCGCACCAACGCCTCGATCGACTCGTACGGCCGACCTGCCTCGATCTCCTTCGCCAGATCGGATCCGACGCCGCGCACCGAGCCGATCCCCAGGCGCACGGCGACCCCGCCGGTGGACGACGGGCACGGCTCCAGCGTGGCCATCGCCAGCGAGGCGTTGAGGTCGGGCGTGCGCACCTCCACGCCGTGGCGGCGGGCGTCCTGCGTCAAGGTGTGCGGGCTCCAGAAGCCCATCGGCTGGGCGTTGATCAGCGCCGCGCAGAACGCCGCCGGCTCGTGGTACTTGAGCCACGACGAGGAGTACACCAGGTAGGCGAACGACACGCTGTGCGACTCGGGGAACCCGTAGTTGGCGAACGCCGCCATCTTGACGAACAGCTCCTCGGCGATCTCGCCGGTGATCCCCCGCTCGGCCATCCCGTCGAACAGCCGCTGACGCAGCCGCTCCATCCGCTGGCGGCTGCGCTTGGAGCCCATCGCCTGGCGCAGCTGGTCGGCTTCGGACGGGGAGAACCCGGCGACGTCGATGGCCATCTGCATCAGCTGCTCCTGGAACAGCGGCACCCCGAGCGTCTTGCCCAGGCTGTTCTCCAGCAGCGGGTGCAGGAACGTGACCGGCTCCTGGCCGTTGCGCCGGCGGATGTACGGGTGCACCGACCCGCCCTGGATCGGGCCGGGGCGGATGAGCGCGATCTCGACCACGAGGTCGTAGAACTTGCGCGGTCGAAGCCGCGGCAGCGTGGCCATCTGCGCCCGGCTCTCGATCTGGAACACGCCGACGGTGTCGGCGCGGCACAACATCGAGTACACCTCGTCCTCCTGCGGCAGCCTGGCCAGGTCCACCTCGTAGCCGCGGTGCTCGCGCACGAGGTCGATGCACAGGTGCAAGGCGGTGAGCATCCCCAGGCCGAGCAGGTCGAACTTCACCAGCCCGGTGGCCGCGCAGTCGTCCTTGTCCCACTGCAGCACGCTGCGCTGGTCCATCCGCGCCCACTCCACCGGGCACACCTCGACCACCGGCCGGTCGCAGATGACCATCCCGCCGGAGTGGATGCCGAGGTGCCGCGGCGCGTCCTCGATCTCCTTCGCCAGGGCGAGGACGTGCGCGGGGATCTGAGGTCCGCCACCCGCTGCTTGATTGGCCGGCGAGGTGAGCGTGCTCCACGCATCGAGCTGCTTGCTCCACGCGTCCTGCTGGCCGGGGGCGAAACCGAGGGCGCGGGCCATGTCGCGCACTGCCGACTTGGCCCGGTAGGTGATGACGTTGGCCACCTGCGCGGTGTGGTGCCGGCCGTAGCGCTCGTAGACGTGCTGGATGACCTCCTCACGCCGGTCGCTCTCGATGTCGATGTCGATGTCCGGCGGTCCGTCACGTTCGGGCGAGAGGAACCGCTCGAACAGCAGGCCGAGCTCCACCGCATCGGCGTTGGTGACACCGATCGCGTAGCAGACCGCGCTGTTCGCCGCGCTGCCCCGACCCTGGCAGTAGATGTCCACCTCCTTGCAGAACTGGACGATCTCCCACACCACGAGGAAGTAGCCGGCGAAGCCGAGCCCCTCGATGACGTCGAGCTCGTGGTCGATCGTCCGCCACGCCCTGGCCCGCTTGGACAGGTCCTCGTACGGCGGCGGGCGCTCGCCGTAGCGCTCCAGCGCGCCGTCGTGGACGATCTGGCG
Source organism: uncultured Acidimicrobiales bacterium (assembly GCA_963794805.1). GTDB lineage: Bacteria > Actinomycetota > Acidimicrobiia > Acidimicrobiales > Ilumatobacteraceae > JAODBQ01. The sequence continues at coordinate 594,116 of CAWCFL010000013.1, read as the reverse complement.
CAGGTGGGCCATCTCGCTGATCGGCCGTCCGTCGGGCCCATCCGGGCAGGGGAACGGCGGCAGGCTCGGGGCCACCAACGACAGGTCGAACGCCGCGGCCCGACCGATCTCGGCGGCGAGGTCGACCACGCCGGGATAGCGCAGGAACCGCCGAGCCTGCTCGGCACCACTGCGCAGGTGGGCGGTGGTGGCCGCCGGCAGCCACGGGTCGAGCTCGTCGAGGCTGCGCCGGGCGCGCACCGCGGCGACGGCGGTGGCCAGCGGGCGCTGCGCCGGCGTGGCGTAGTGCACGTTGTTGGTGGCCACGCACTGCACGTCGTGGCGCATGGCCAGCTCGACGAGCGCGTCGTTGCGCACCGTGTCGAGCGGGTCGCCGTGGTCCCACAGCTCGACCAGCACGCGGTCGCGGCCGAACAGCTCGACCAGGTGGCGCAGCTCCTTGGCCGCGGCACGTGGCCCGTCGCGCACCAGCGCCCGCGGCACGGCGCCCTTGCGGCACCCGGTGAGCACCCACCACTTCCCCGCCCCCGCGGCGGCGAGGTCGTGCAGACCGAACTGCGGCGCACCCTTCTCCCCCGCCAGGTGCCCGAGGCTGATCGCCTTGGCCAGCGCGGCGTAACCGCCCAAACCGTCGGCCAGGACCAGCAGATGGTCGCCGCGTGGGTCGGGCAGGTGGAGGTCGGTGTCGGTCGCGACGTGCTGCTGGCGCTCGGTCTCCCGTTCGGTACGCACCTTGCGCGGGTCGGTGGTGAGCGTCAACTCGGCGCCGAACACGGTGGGCAGGCCGACCGCCTGGGCCGCCTCGGCGAAGCGCACCACGCCGTACAGGCCGTCGTGATCGGTGACCGCCAGCGCTTCGAGCTCCAACCGGGCGGCCTCCTCGGCCAGCTGCTCGGGGTGTGACACCCCGTCGAGGAACGAGAAGTTCGAGTGGCAGTGCAGCTCGGCGTACGGCTGGTACGCCAGGCCTGGCCGCATCAGCGGACGGGTGGCGTCGGCCTCGGGCGCTTGGTACGGCTGGCGCTTGCGGCTCCACGCCGGCCCGTCGCCGCCGGCGTTCCACGACGGCGAACCCGGCGTGCGCCCGTTCGGCGTGCGCCGCGCCGTCAGCTCGTCGGCCTGCCGCCTGGTGGCCGCGTCGCCTTCCGCGGTACCCGGAGCCCCGGGGCGGGACGCCCCTTGCCGCCGACGCCCAGACAGCAGGGCTTCGACCTCGCTCCGTGACGACTGGTCGCTCGGCCGCCGACGCCCAGACAGCAGGGCCTCGACCTCGCTCCACGGCATGTCCGGGTTGTTGAACCCCACCGCGCCACGCTATCGAACGGATGTACGGCGAACAAGCGTGCGCCTGCGTCGTTGGCGCGATCAGGCGTCAAGGAGCGAACTCGACACTCACGACTGCGGCGCTGGCCCAACCGGGCGTCAGGTTCGTCCGCCGCCTACATGCTCGTCGGCGGGGTGAACTGGCTGAGCGTGAGCAGCGCCCCCTGCGGATCGCGCACCACCACCGCCCTCGTCCAGTCGGTGTCCACCGGACCGCTCACGTCCGTCGCCCCCAGGCGCAGCGCCGTGGCCATCGACGCGTCGCGATCGCCGACGGCGAACGTGACGTGCCAGTGCGGCGATTCTCCCGGCTCCACGCCCGCCAGCCAGGCGATGGCATCGGCGAAGCCGGGCGGCGCCGACACGGCGGCCTGGCGCTCGTGGATCCCCGGGTCGGTCGTCGCCGCCAGGTGGTCGCCATACCCGGGACGGCGCCACAGGCCGACGCCGTGCTCTCCGCCGACATCGACCGTGTCGGTCTCCCACCCGAAGACCCGTCCGTAGAACGTCCGCGCCCCGTTGACATCGCTCGTGTGCAGGTCGCTGAAGTTCCACGCACCCGCCACGTTGGCCACCTGCGCACCGAGGCGCCGGCGCGCCTGCCAGACGCGGAACGCCGCACCGCGCGGGGTCGACGAACCCCGCCCAGCGACCGCCTGGTCCGGCGTCCACGGGTTCGCTGGTCATCGTCGCGCCGGCGTCGACGAGCGCTGCGGCACTGGCGTCGGCATCGTCGACGGCGATGTACGTGTTCCATCGCCGCCGGACCGCGCACCTCCGGATCGTCCATGCCGATCGCGGCCACGTCGCCGCCGTCGAGGCGGGCGATGAAGTAGTGGCCGGGCGCGCCGGGCGGCATGGCGTTCTCGAACGTCCAGCCGAACAGCCCGCCGTAGAAGGCACTGGCGGCGTCCGCGTCGGCTGGCTCGATGTCGATCCAGCACGGCACGCCGCTCGGATAGGTCCGTGACTCGGGCATGACCTTCCGTTTCCCCGACCAGTCGACGCACACCGACCCGACCGGCGCGACGACGTGTGAGGATCGGTGACGGAAACACCGCTCGCCGGATCGATGAGGGGCATGGTGACGTCACGATGACCACGACCACTGCGGGCCACGAGGACCTGCTCGCGCTGTACGACCGGGCGATGCCCGAGGTCTACGGCTACCTCGTGCGCCGCTGCGACTCGCCGGCGACCGCAGAGGACCTCACCGCCGATACGTTCATCGCTGCGGTGCGCGCGCTGCACGACGACGCCGGCAGGCGCATCGAGATCGGTTGGCTGATCGGCACGGCCCGGCACAAGCTGATCGACCACTGGCGGCGCGGCGGGCGCCAACGCGATGCGCTGGCCGAGCTGTGGGACGACGTTCCCGCCGTCGACGATCCGTTCGACACGCCGATCGACGTCGACGCCGCGCAGATCACGCTCGCCGCGCTGGCCCCGATCCACCGCAGCGTCCTCACCCTGCGGTACTGCGACGGCCTGCCCGTCGGCGAGGTGGCCGCCGCCATCGGACGCACCATCCATGCCACCGAGGCGCTGCTCACCCGGGCCAAGGCGGCGTTCCGCAACCAGCACCGAACCATCGCTCGACGACGACGCCCGCGAACGGGAGGCCCAGTGAGCACCGCGAGCCCGACCGCACGGACCCGTTCGAGGCGCTGCGCCTCGCCGATGGTCCCGTGGCGCCGCGTCCGGCGTTCACCACCGACCTGCGCACCCGCCTCGTCACCGAGTTCCAGCAAGGAGGACCCGAGATGAGCACCACCACGACGACCGAACCGCTGTCCGCACCGGTCGGCACCGTCGCCGTCACCCCGTACCTGACCGTGCGCGGCGGCGTCGCCGCCCTCGACTTCTACCGCGACGCGTTCGGCGCCGTCGAGGACTTCCGCATGATCGACGACGACGGTCGCGTCGCCCACGCCGAGTTCGCCATCGGCGGCGCCGCGCTTCTTCCTGTCCGACGAGCACCCCGAGATCGGCGTGCTCGGGCCGGCGACCTACGGCGGGGCGACGTGCGCGTTCAGCCTCGCCGTGCCCGACGTCGACGCGTGGTACGCACCGGGCCGTGGCCAGCGGGGCGACGAGCGGCCGGGAGCCGACCGACGAGTTCTACGGCCGGGCGGCCTGGGTCACCGACCCGTTCGGGCATCGGTGGAACCTCACCGGCGAACGGCCCGGCCCGCCAGTCGACGTGGACGCCGCGGCGGCCCTCGGGCGGCTACACGGTGGAGCGGCCGGACACGACGATCGCCGTCGGGCATCGACGGACGCCCCCGTCGACCACCAGATCAAGCACTACGAGCCCGGCGACCTGTACTACTTCACGATCCTCGGTGCCCGACCTGGCCAAGGCCCAGGCGTTCTTCGGCGCCGTGCTCGGCTGGCGCTTCGACGACCCGGCCAGCGGTCACGTGGCAACATCGCCGCGCCGCCCGGCGGCATCCGTCCGCCGACACACCCGACGGGGCCGAGCTGTGGCTCGTCGTCGCCGACATCCACGCCGCGGTCGCCAAGGTGCGCGCGCTCGGCGGCACGGCCGAGCGAGCCGGTGCTGTACGACTCCGGCTGGGCCGCGGAGTGCACCGACGACCAGGGCACCACGTTCAACCTCAGCGTCCCCGCGGACAAGTACAGCCGCTGACGCTCGTCCCGTCGCCGAACGCGAACGTGTCGCGCCCTCGACCGGACTGGTTCCGGTCAGGGCGCGACACGTCCGTCGTGCAGATCGTCGGTTGATCGTTCGTGTCGCGCCCTCGACCGGACTGGATCCGGTCAGGGCGCGACACGACGGGGGGATCAGGCCTCGGCGAGGAGCTGGTAGATCTTGCGCCGGGCCTCGTCGAGGATCCCGGTGACCGTGGCCAGCTGCTCGTGCGTGCCGCTCACCGCCACCTGCTTGGTGGCCTGGAACAGGCCCATGGCCGACTTGCGCAGATCGCCGTGGCGCGTTGGCGCCCTCGCCGACCGTCGCCCACGGCGGCATGCCGGACTGCTCGACGAGCCGCTGCAGCTCCATCTGACCGGCCTCGGTGATGGCGAAGACGCGCTTGTCGTCCTGCTGGGTGGCGGTGACGAACCCGCTGTCCTCGAGCAGCTGGAGCGTCGGGTAGACCGAGCCGGGGCTCGGCCGCCAGCGGCCCTCCGTGCGCTGCTCGAGGCGCTGGATCAGCTCGTAGCCGTGGCCCGGGCCCTCGGTGAGGGCGCTGAGCAGGGCGATGCGGATGTCGCCGCGGCGGGTGCGCCCGCCCGGCCCGACCGGGTCCACGGCCACGGCCCGGACCGAACGGCCCGCCGAAGTCCATGCCCGGGCCGAAGCCGAAGCCGCCGCGCCCGGCGCCGCGCCGACGGTCGCCGGCTCGTCGTCGCGGTGATCGTCGTTCGTGATGTTCGTGTTGGTGTCTCATCGTCGTGTTCCTCTCGGATCGTGGAGCGCCGATGCATGGGCGCTCGGTGGTGTGCCATCACGATATATCGCGATCGGCACACGATGCAACACGTCATCGACAGAGGATTTCGTTCTTCCGCAACTCACACGTCGGTCTGAGCACTTCCCAAGGACCCGAGCGCATCGTGAGCACATGGCCATCCACGACAGCACCGGCGACGTCCCCTCCAGCGACGTCCAGCCGGGCGACGTCCTGCCCGTCGACGAGCCGAGCACCTCGGCCGTCGACGCCGGCACCCGCCGACCGGCCGTCTCGTTCAACAGCTTCCCCTCGGCGACGACCGCGCTCCCGACGAGCGCGGCTGGCGCACCGAGCACGCCCCCGACCAGTTCGCCCCGTGCGACGACCGCGCCCCTCCTCCCCCGGGCGAGCCGCCGCACGTCTGGGCGCCCGCAGCGTCGGGGCCGGGTGGACCGCCCGCCTCCCCGGCCCCGACGCGCACGGCGATCCCGCTGCCTCCGGTCCGCCCGTCGTCGGCTCACCGCCGGTCCGCCGCCCCCGTACATGCCATCGCTGACCGGTGCACCGACCGCCCCAGCCGCCTTCGGCGTCACGCCCATCGTCTGCCAGCGATGGTCGGCCGGGGCGAGGGCGACTGTTCCCGTGCCGCGGGCGTCGCCGGCGACGGCGAGCGCCGCCGCCGGCGCAGATCGCGCGCCGCCCTGTTCACCGTCGGCGTCGGCGGCGATCGCCCTCGTCGCCGGCGCCGGCGGCGGCTACCTCGCCGGCGGCCACGACGACGACGGTCGTCAGCCAGCGCCCCGCGCGGCAGCCAGTTCGGCGGCGTTCGCCGGGCAGTCGCTGAGCGTCGCCGACGTGGTCCAGGCGCTCACCGGCTCGGTCGTGTCCGGTCGACTCGGCGATCACCCAGCAGCGCGGCCGTTCCACCGCAGCAGGGCGAGGCGGCCGGCACCGGCATCGTCTACGACGGCGACGGCTACATCGTCACCAACGCCCACGTCGTCGACGGCGCCACGTCGGTGACCGTGACGCTCGCCGGCGAGACCACGGCACGCGCACGCCACGGTCGTCAGCATCGACACCGAGCACGACATCGCCGTGCTGCAGGTCGACGACACGACCGGGATGAAGCCGGCGACGTTCGCCGACTCGTCCGACGTCGCCGTCGGCGACGAGGTGGTCGCCGTGGGCAACGCGCTGGCGCTCGAGGGCGGGATGACCGTCACCCAGGGCATCGTCTCGGCGCTCGACCGCCAGATCGAGACCGAGGAGTCGTCCAGCCTCACCGGCCTGATCCAGACCGACGCGCCGATCAGCTCCGGCAACTCCGGCGGCCCGCTGGTCGACACGGCCGGCCAGGTGATCGGGATGAACACCGCCGCGGCATCGTCGAGCGACACGGTGAACGCGTCGAACATCGGCTTCGCCATCCCCGCCGCGCAGATCACCTCGATCGTCGACGCGGCGATCGCCGCCCACTCCTGAGCCGGCCGCACCGCCGCGGTCACGCCGCGGCGGGGCTCCATTCGAAGCGCACGTCGGGGGCCCGCTCCTCGTTGCCGGCCCCCGACGTGCGCTCGACGGCCGTGAAGCCGTGGCGCTCGTAGAACCGCTGCGCCGCCTCGTTCGACCTGGAACGTCCACAGCTGCAGCCCGCGCGGGTGGCGCTGCTTGGCGAGGTCGACGAACTGGTCGCCGAGCCCGCGACCGATCCACGCCGGGTCGAGGTACAGCTGGTCGACCCAGCCCGGCCCGCCGCGCCCGCCGTCGAGCACCATCCAGCCGACGATCGTGCCGTCGAGCTCGGCGACGGTGACGTCGCGGCGGCCGATCACCTCGTCGGCCATCCACCGGCGCACCTCCGGCTCCTCGTGGACGAGGGGCACGGTCGGCAGGGCGAACGCCCGTGACCGCAGGTGCACGGTGGCCGACGTCGCCGGCGTCGTTGCCGCGCGCGGCACGCAGCGTGGGCGTGCCCGGGTTGCAGGGCGCGCAGCACGCCCTCGAGGCCGGGCTCGGCGATGGCCACGGCACGGTGCCACTGGAACCACTCGCACCTCCTGGCTCTCGCCGGCGGGCGGCGTCGGCGGCGACGGGCGGGGCGTGGAACACGTAGCGCAGGTCGAGGTGACGGTGGCCGCGGCCCGCCGGAGTGGACGTCGACGTGCGGCGAGCGGCGGCCGCCCGTCGATCCACGCGTCGACGGGGGTGGCGTGCTCGACCGGCAGCCCGGTCTCCTCGCTCGGCCTCGCGCCGCGCCGCGTCCCACGGAGCCTCGCCGGCGTCGATGTGCCCGCCCGGCTGCAGCCACAGCCCGAGGCGCTTGTGCCGGTGGAGGACGACGCCGCGCTCGCCGACGATGATCGCCGACGCGGTGACGTGCACCTTGTCGGCGTGCTCGTCGAACGGGTGGGCGAGCCGATCGAGCTCGGCGACGAACGTCGGCGATCGAGTCCCGCTCGCGGGCGTCGACCGGCCGCCTGGCGAGCACGTCGGCGCGCACCGCTGTCCCGCCACTCGTCCTCGTTGCCCTCCGTCGCACTCATCGCCGCCACCGTACGCGCCCGCCCGCCCGGCCCCTCCCGCCCGAGGTGAGTGGTGAGCCAGACAGTGCGGCGCACCACCCACCGCTCGAGGCTCGGGCACCGGCCGGCGACGCCCGTCGAGGTTCGCGTTCGTGTCGCGCCTCGACCGGAGACAGCCCGGTCAGCGCGCACGACGCGAACCGGGCAACATCAGAGCCGGTCGCCGACGTGTCGCGCCTCGACCGGCACCGCTCCGGTCAGGCCGCGACACGAACGGGTATTCCGCGCGGGTCGACGGAGGGCACGGCGGTCGCGGCGCCGGGAGCGGTCAGGCGTAGTCGGCGACGAGGAGCCAGCTGCTGGCGTTCGACGACGACGAGCACGAGGCGGCCGGCGTCGGTGACCAGCTGGAAGCGCGCCGCCCGGCGGGCACGCGCGCCGCGTCCCACCAGCGCTCCTCGACCGGCCACGGTCCGGCCCAGCCGGCGACCGCGCTCGTCGCGCCCGTCGCGGCGCAGCACGGCCGGTGCGGCGCTGAGCATGCCCCGGCCGGTGACGCGCACCGCGCTGACCGTCGGCGTCGACGACCTCCACCGGGATCGGCACGGGGTGCACCACCGCCGGCGACGGTGACGGCAGCCGGCCGGGCCACGGCTCGTCGCCGACCGCACCCGGGCGCTCGACGCCGCCGGGTCGGCGAGGTCGGCGAACACCGCCGGCACCCAGCGGTAGGCGTCGCCGGGCTGGCGGCCACCGGCCGCCTCGGCGACGAGCACCTGCTGCTCGCCGGCGATCGTGGCCAGCCGGGCGACGGCGCGCGCCGCCCACTCGTCGGCCTGGGTGCGCCCGCCCCACAGGCCGAGCTGCACGCCGTCGTCGGCGCGCACCTCGTCGGGTTCCAGGCGCAGCAGCACCACGCCGGCGGTGATGCGCCGCGTCGTGCACCCAGGCGTCGAGCTGCCAGCGCACCCGCTCGACCATCGCCGCGACGCCGAGACCGTCGGGACGGTGCCACACCCGCTCGCTGCGCTCGCCGTGGTCGGTCTCGGCGGTGACCACCAGCCGGGTGCACACCAGCCCCTCGCCGGCCAGCCGCGCCCCGAGCTCGCCGGCCAGCTGGCGGGCGACGAACACCAGCGTGTCGGTCTGCTGCACCGGCTCGTCGAAGGCGTGCTCGATGCGCCAGCCGTGCGGCGGGTCGTGGGTGCCCGGCGGGCGCGGGTCGCCACCGCCGGCGACGCCGTGGGCGAACGCCCCGGGAAGGCCGAAGCGGGCCAGCACGTCGGCCGCGGGCAGCGCGGCGAGGTCGCCGAGGCGGCGGATGCCGAGCCGGGTGAGCAGGTGGACGAGCTCGTCGTCCAGCCCGGCGACGGTGGCCAGCAGCCCGACCGGCAGCGGGGCGAGGAACTCGCCGACGCCGCTCGTGCCCGGCGGCGACGACCACCGGGGCGCCGGAGCGGGCGGCACGCCGGGCGGCGACGGCCGCGGTGAACCGGCCGTCGGCGACGCCGACGGCGAACCCGCCCACCGCCGTCGGCGGCCGACGGCGCCGCATCGGCTGGCCACCGCGACGAGCCGTGCGGCCATCGCCTCGTCACCACCGAAGTAGCGCGACGGGCCCTCGAGCGGCGAACACCAGCGTGCCCGGCTCGGTGACCTCCAGCCGCGGCACGAGCGCCCCGACGGCGAGCACGACGGCCTCGAACGCCCGCGCCTCGCGCGCCGGGTCGGCGTCGACGATGTCGACCTCCGGGCACGCCGCCTGCGCCTCGCGCCGGCGCTGCCCGACGCGCACCCCGCGCTCGCCGGCGGCGACCGAGTGGGCGACCACCCGGTTGCCGGCGAGCACGGCCACCGCCAGCCGATCCGGTCGGCGTTGCCGCGCTCCCGGACGCCGGCAGCCACCACCGGCCAGTGCGGGCACCACACGGTGCCGAAGCGCTGCACCGGCAGCGCCGGCTGCGCTCCGGCGACCATCCCGTCAGCGTATCGAACACCTGTACGTCCGACAAGGGTCACGACCTGCGGGTTGCACAACGGCCTGTTGTTAGGCCAACCTCATGGACGTGGTCGAGGGATCCCCCCGCCCGGCAACAACGCTGCTAGAGGAGTACTGGATGTCCAGTCGTAACCTGTCCGCCGTGTGCGGAGTCGCCCTGCTCGCCGTCGGCCTCGTCGCCTGCGGCAGCGACGATGCCAAGAAGGCCACCACGCTGTCCTTCACGATCACGGACACCGGTTGCGACCCGGCAACGGCCACGGGCAAGGCCGGCGAGCTGTCCTTCGCCGTGAAGAACAGCACGGCCACACGCGCCGAGTTCGAGATCGTCACCCCGGCCCCGGCCATCGCCCTGGAGAAGTTCATCGCGCCCGGCGAGTCGGGCACGTACACGCTCACGCTGCCGGCGGCCGACTACCAGCTGATCTGCGGCTCACCGCTCAACGACAAGGGCAAGCTGACGCTCACCGGCTCCGGGGGCACCAGCGCCACCACGCCGACGGGCACGGCCGTCGACCAGGCGGCGCTCACCGCCGCCGTCGCTTCCTACACCGCGTACGTCAACGACCAGGTGGCCCAACTGCAGACCAACGTCAAGGCGTTCACCGATGCCGTGCGCTGCGGGAGACACGGAGACAGGCCAAGTCGCTGTACCTCGCCGCGCGCGTGCCGTGGGAGGCCATCGAGCCGGTGGCCGAGCTGTTCCCCGACAGCGACGCAGTGATCGACTCGCGCGCCGACGACTACGACAAGGCCGAGGCCGACCCGGACTTCAGCGGCTTCCACGCCTTGGAGTACGGGCTCTGGGCACAGGGCACCAAGGACGGCGCCACGGTCGACCTCAACGCCTTGGCCGACCGCCTCGACAGCGATGTCGCTGCCCTGATCACCAGCGTGCAGGGCATCGACATCCAGCCGCAGGTGATGACCAACGGCGCCGGCGCGCTCATCGAGGAGGCCTCGCAGAACAAGATCACCGGCGAGGAGGACCGTTACTCGCACACCGACCTCACCACCCTGGCGGCCAACGTCGACGGCTCGGAGGAGATCTTCGACCTCCTCAAGCAGCTGATCACCACGGCCAACCCACAGCTGGCCACCGACCTGCAGGCATCGTTCGACAAGGTCGACGCGATCCTCGCCAAGTACCAGCAGCCGGACGGCTCGTACACGCCCTACGACCAGGTGCCCCAGGCCGACATCGACGCCCTGAAGACGGCGCTGGCCCAGCTCTCCGAAGAGCTCAGCCAGATCACCGGCTCGCTCGGCCTGGTGGCGACGGGCTGATCGTGGGAGCGGACGGAACGTGACGTCGCGGCCTGACACGACGCGCGCGCTCATCGGGGCGGGCGCGGCCACCGGGGTGGCCGCGCTCGTCGCCTGTGGCGACGACCGTGCATCGTCGGCGGGCAGCAGCGGATCGGCCACACATCGGGGCCGCTCGTGGGTCGACCACATCGGCGAGCACCAGCCGGGGGTCACCACGCCGTCGCCGGAGCACGTCGTGCTCGCCGGGTTCGACACGACGGCGGCGAACGCCGACGAGTTGAAGCAGCTGTTGCAGTCGCTCGCCGACCAGACCGATGCGCTCACCGACAAGTCGATCCCGGAGTCGACCAACGACCTGCTGCCCCCGCCGGACAACGGCATCCTCGGGTTCACCGCCGCGCCCGACGACCTGACGATCACGCTCGCGTTCGGCGCGTCGTTGTTCGACGACCGCTTCGGCCTGGCCGCGCGCAAGCCGGCCGAGCTGGTGCGCATGCCCGTGTTCCCCAACGACGAGCCGCACCCCGACACCAGCCACGGCGACCTGCTGGTGCAGATCTGTGGCGGCACCGAGGACACGGTCACCCACGCGCTGCGTCGGCTGATGCGCGTCAGCCGGGCCAGCCTCACGTTGCGCTGGATGGCGAGCGGCTTCGTCCGCCCGAACACCCTCACCGGTGGGCAGGTGTCGACGCGCAACCTGCTCGGCTTCAAGGACGGCACGGCCAACCCGGCACCGACCGACGACGCACTGATGGACGAGCTCGTGTGGGTGCAGGCCGGTGACGCCGAGCCGGCATGGGCCGTCGGCGGCAGCTACCAGGTGGTGCGCGTCATCCGCAACCGGGTGGAGTTCTGGGACCGCACCGCGTTGAAGACCCAGGAGTTGATCATCGGGCGCACGAAGGTCAGCGGCGCGCCGCTCGACGGCGAGCACGAGACCGACGTCCCGCACTTCGACCAGGACCCCAACGGCGCGCTCACCCCGCTCACCGCGCACATCCGCCTGGCCAACCCGCGCACCGATGCGACCGAGAAGAACCGCATCCTGCGCCGCGGCTTCAACTACACCAACGGCTTCACCCCCGACGGCCAGCTCGACCAGGGTCTGCTGTTCATCTGCTTCCAGCGCAGCCTCGACGACGGGTTCGTCACCGTGCAGACCCGACTCAACGGCGAGGCGTTGGAGGAGTACATCCGTCCGGTCGGGGGCGGCTACTTCTTCGTGCCCCCGGGCCGCTCGGCCACGGGCGAGATGTTCGCTGCCGCACTCTTCGCCTGACGCGGCGAGCGACCGCGAGACTCGCCGGATGGCCGAGCTCTCGCCCCATCCGATCCACGTCGACGACGCCGCGCTCGCCGATCTCCGCCGACGACTGGCGCAGACGCGCTGGCCCGAGCCGGAGACGGTCGACGACTGGTCGCAGGGCATCCCGCTGGCCTACGTCCAGGAGTTGTGCGGCTACTGGGCCGAGCGCTACGACTGGCGGCGCGTCGAGGCCGAGCTGAACGGCTTCGAGCAGCTGCGGTTCACGCCCGAGGCCGGGGCGCCCGACGTGCTCGGCATCCAGGTGCTGCACGCCCCGTCGCCGAACCCGGATGCCCTGCCGCTGGTGCTGACGCACGGCTGGCCGGGCTCGGTGGTCGAGTTCCTCGACGTGATCGATGCGTTGCGTGATCCCGCCGAGCACGGCGGCGATGCGGCCGATGCGTTCCACGTCGTCTGCCCGTCGATGCCCGGCTACGGGTTCAGCGACAAGCCGAGGCGCACCGGGTGGGGCATCGAGCGCATCGCCGACGCCTGGACCGAGCTGATGACCGCACTCGGCTACGACCGGTTCGGCGCGCAGGGCGGCGACTGGGGTTCGGCGGTCACCACCGCGCTCGGCGTGCAGCACCCGGATCACTGCGTGGGCATCCACCTGAACATGGTCTCGGTGCGCCCGGGCGGCGGTGACGGCGAGGAGCTCACCGAGTCCGAGCAGGCGACGATCGCCCGCCTCGAGGATCACCGCAAGTGGGGCATGGGCTACTCCACCCAGCAGTCGACGCGCCCGCAGACGCTCGGCTACGGCCTCGTCGACTCGCCGGCGGCGCAGGCGGCGTGGATCGTCGAGAAGTTCTGGGCGTGGGCCGATCACCAGGGCCATCCCGAGCAGGCGGTGAGCCGCGACCGCCTGCTGGACAACGTGATGCACTACTGGCTGCCGGGCACCGGCGCCTCGTCGGGCCGCCTCTACTGGGAGAGCTTCGGCACGTTCCGCGGCTCCGCGCCGATCACCGTGCCGTCGGCCATGTCGATCTTCCCGAAGGAGATCTTCGCCCCGTCGCGCCGCTGGGCGGAGGGGCGCTTCACCGACATCCGCCATTGGAACGAGCTGGATGCGGGCGGTCACTTCGCCGCGTTCGAACGCCCGGCCGTGTTCGTCGACGAGGTGCGCAGCGCGTTCCGCACGATGCGCTGACACGCGCCGGCCCCGCACGATCGCGGTGCGACAGCGGATCAGCCGGTTCGGCGCAGCGGTGTCGGCCCGTCGACACCACCCACACCGTCAACACCGTCAACACCGTTGACGCCGGCTGCGGGGTCCACGGCCCGCACCGCGCCGGTGGCATCGGGCAGCCACCACGTCGGCTCGGCGGGCCTGGGGGACGCGCCGGCCGTGGAGCTCGACCTCCACCCGCCGGGCCCTGGCGACCCCATGGCCCTCGCCGAGGCCCTCCCACTCGGTCCCGCCGGTGACCAGCTGCAGATCACTGCCGAAGCCCTCGAGCTCCCCGACCGTGACCAGCAACGCACCACGCGACTGGACCCTGGTTCTGCAGGCGGCGGGCGACCGCCGGCCGGATGCGCCGCGCCCCCGGCCCGAGGAGCACGACGTCGAAGCCGTCGATCATCGCCGCGACCACATCGGCCCACCGTCCCTCGTCGAGACCGCCGGCGGGTTCGGCCACCAGGACCAGCCGCTCGACGGCCACACCCAGCTCCACCGCGGCACGCACGCCCGAACGCGGGCAACCCGGCGACGGCGATCCACGCGCCCTCCGCCACCGGCCCGGCGGCCACGGCGAGGGCGACCGACACAGCCGCGGGACCAGAGCAGCCGATGGTGCTGCCACGTTGGACGGTGGCACCCGGCACCAGGCTGGCGAACGCCTCGATCAGCGGCAGCGTGCGGCTACGCGCGCCGGTGACCTCGCTGCCCACCGTGGTGACCCCGGCCGGGAGCGGGGTGGAGAGCGACGCGACCACAGCCGAACCCTAACCGAACACGTGTACGTCCACAACGGCCCGCGGTGGCGCTCGCCGCTGCCGGGTGCGACCATCGTGGATTGCTATGGTCGCACCCTCCGAGGGTCGCCTCCCGGGGAGACGAGCCGGAGCGGAGGGCAACCTGATGAACAACTGTTCGCGCCAAGCGCACGAAGCCAACCAACAGCGCCGGCGAACCCGAACGGTGGGATCCGGTCGAACGGGCCGCGTCGCACTGGGGCGTCAACGGCTTCGGCAACGGGCCACGGTTGCTGGCCTCGCTGTCGATCATCCGCGTCGAGGACCTCATCCGCATGCACAACGCCGTCGTCCTCCAACCGCTGCACCTCACGCACGCCCGCCACGAGGCGCTGGCGGTGCTGTTCTTCAGTCGCGACGGGCAGATGAAGCTCAGCGAGCTCGGCCAGCGGCTGCTCCTGCACCCGACGAGCATCACCAGCACCGTGGACTCCCTGGAGAAGCTCGGCTACGTGCGCCGCGCCCCGCACCCCACGGATCGCCGCGCGACGATGGCCACCATCACCGAAGCCGGTCGCCAGGCGATCAGCACGACCTCATCGGCGATGCGGGACAACGACTACTGGCTCGACGCGCTCACCGACGCCGAGGCCGAGCAGCTGTTCGTGCTGCTACGCAAGGTGCGTGACGCCGCCGGCGACATCGTCCCCGTGCGCCACGACGACGGTCAGTGGTTCGCCCGCCACTTGGCCAGCGCGGCCGCGCTGCGGCTCGCGCAGGTTGGCCGGCACGCGCTGCTCGTACGGCGAGGCGCCACCACCCGCAGCCGGTGGCGCCACCGCCGCCGGCGGCGCCGCGCTCGGCTCGGCCGCCGGCTCCTCGTAGCTCGGCTCCATGCCCGGCTTCCAGTACTGGTACATGTCGCGCACCACGTCGGACAGACCGTCGACGGTGAACCCGCGCAGCAGGTCGACGGTGACGATGTTGCCGAACATGTGCACCTTCTCGACATGGCCGGTGGCCAGCAGCTGGCGGGCCAGCGAGGCCGCCGGGCGCGGCCCGACCGCGTCGGCCGCGGTGCGGAACTCCTCGTGGCCCATGCCGGTGAGGTTGCGGTTGGCCTCGAGGCGCACGACGCCGGGCGTGGCGCTCGGCTTGACGACGACGGCGACGGGCTGACCCATGGGTGGCAATCTACTGGGCACCCCGGTCGCCGACGAAGATGGCGCCTACGCTCGCCCGGTGCTCGAGCGCCACCGCATCGGCGACGCCGAGTGGATCGACGTCGTCGACCCGAGCGACGACGAGCTGGCCGCGCTGGTCGACGAGTTCCACCTCGACGAGCGGGCCTTCGAGGAGGCGTTCCGCCGCGCCGCCCGGCCGACCATGCAGCGCTTCCCCGACCACGTCTACCTCGTCGCCTTCAGCGGCGAGCTCGACGAGATCGACATGTACCTCGGGCCGACGTGGTTCATCACCGTGCGCGACGCCGACCGGGCGGCCAAGCACCAGTGGACCCCGGAGAAGGCGCTGGCCCGCTGCCACCGCCGCTCGGCGGCGTCGGTCACCTCCGGCCTGCTGCTGGCCATCGTCTTCGACGAGCTGATCGACGGCTACTTCGACACCACCGATGCCATGGAGGACCGCGTCGAGGCGCTCGAGGACCGCATCTTCGAGGAGCCGCCGGGCGAGGCCCGCGAGCTGCAGGAGAACCTCTTCGGCGTGCGCCGCGACATCCTCCAGCTGCGCCGCGCCGTGGTGCCGCTGCGCGAGGTGCTGTCGTCGATCCTGCGCGGCGACGTCGAGTGGATCGACAAGGACGCGCTGATCGAGTTCCACTACGCGTTCGACAAGCTGCTGCGGGCCATCGACCTCGTCGACGAGCAGCGCGAGCTGCTGGGCAACGCCGTCGACGCCCACCTCGCGGTGATGAGCAACCAGATGAACCTGGTGATGAAGAAGCTCACCGCGTGGGGCTCGATCCTGTTCGGCGCGACGCTGATCGCCGGGATCTACGGGATGAACTTCACGCACATGCCCGAGCTGCACTGGCAGTTCGGCTACCCGTTCGCCCTGCTGACGATGGGGCTGGTCAGCCTCCTGCTGTGGCGGATGTTCCGCCGCCGCGACTGGCTCTGATAGGCGCGGCACTCAGCCGCCGACGAGCACCACGCCGTGGCGGACCGCCCAGGCGGCGACCTCGGCCCGACCGGAGAGGCCGAGCTTGGTGAGGATGTTGGAGACGTGCACCGCCGCCGTCTTCGGCGAGATGTACAGCCGCTCGGCGAGCTGACCGTTGGTCAGGCCCTCGGCGATCAGCGCGGCGACCTCGCGCTCGCGGGCGGTCAGCTCGCCCTCGGAGCGCACCGACGAGCCCTCCAGCCGGCGCAGCAGGGCCTCGGCCCGGTCGCGCCGCCAGCCCGGCCAGTTGGCCAGGTCGTCGTCGACCACCCGGCGCACCGCGGCCAGCGCGCCGGCGCGGTCGCCGCGGGCCAGCAGCGACGAGGCCAGCGCCACGCGCAGCGAGGCCAGCACCGGGCGGGGCAGGTCGGCGGCGGGGCTGACCCCGTCGTCGGCCGCGTCGAGCACGGCGCGCAGGCGGGCGACGGCGCCGGCATGGTCGCCGCCGGCGGCGAGCAGCAGCCCGTCGGTGAGCGCGCCGAGACTCGTCGTGCGACGGGTGGGTCGCGAGCATGCCGTCGATCAGCTCGTCGCGGATGCGCCGCGCCGGGATGCCGGCGAGCAGTGCGGCGTCGACGACCATCAGCACGTCCGACCGCGAGTAGACGGCGTCGGTGAGGGCCGGCCGAGTCGAGCACCCGCCGCCAGGCGTCCTCGGCCATCGCCGCATCACCGAGCTGGCCGGCGGCGCGCAGGCGCAGCCACGGCAGCTCCTCGTCGCACGACTCCCGGCCGAGCATGCGCACGTCGACGTCGTCGAGGAAGGCCACGGCGTCGCGCGCCCGGCCCTCCTCCAACGCCAGCTCGCAGGCGTACGTGCTGGACTGGATGCGGTCGCGCGACCAGTCGGCGCCGTACTGCGCGGCCTCGGCCAGGGCGATGCGGTAGCGCGCGCAGGTCGCCGCGACCGAACGCGGCATCGGCGTCGCGGTAGGCGATCTGCGGCGCGCCGAGCTTGTCGAACCCGGCCGACGCGGTGCGCCGGCGCAGGTCGGCGCGGATCGCGTCGGCCTCGGCGCTGTGGGCCACGAGCAGGTTGAGGCGGTTGCTCAGCGCCCGGCAGGTGAGCACCGCGTCGCCGACCGCGAGCGCCGCCTCGTACGCCCGGCCGCAGCTCCGCCTGGCCCTCCTCGCGGGTGCGGCCGGGGACGAACGTCGACGCCGAGGCCCGCTCGACCATCGCCTGCGCGGCGAGCCAGTCGTCATCGCCGGCGCGTGCCGCGGCGAGCGCCCGGTCGGCCCACGCCACCGCGTCGTCACCACGCCGGGCGAGCATCATGATCTGGGCGATCGCCCCGAACGCCCGGCCCCTGGCCCGGCCGTCGGGCAGCGTCTCGGCCATCTGCACCAGCTCGTCGAGGGCGCTGTCGCGCTCGGCATCGGTGGCCTGCTCGTGGAGCAGGCGGGTGAGGAACCGCTGGGCCTCGACGCGATCGACGTCGTCGACCGCCAGCGCCCGCCAGCGGCGGCCGTAGCTCAGCGCCTCGGCGAGGAAGTCGAGGCGCCACGCGGCATCGGTGGCCACGCGCAGCAGCTCGAGGTCGTCGGGCTCCTCCTCCAGCGCGTGGCTGGCCAGGCGCAGCGCCTGGAACGAGGCCCCGCCGTCGAGGTACTGCCGGGCGCCGACGCGGGCGATCGGCACGACCTGCTCGAAGTGCCCGGCGCCGGCGGCGTGGCGGGCCAGCGAGGCATGGTCGGCATCGGGCTGCGGCCTGCAACGCCTCGAGCGCGCGCTGGTGCAGCAGGCGGCGCTGGCGGCCGAGCAGCTGCTGGGCGACGGCGTCGGCCACGAGCGCGTGGGCGAACCAGAAGTGGTCGTTGCGTCGACTCGACGAGCACGTTCGTGCGGGTCGAGCGCGCTGAGCGCGTCGAGCAGGCCGCCTTCGTCGAGCTCGGTCAGCGCGCCGAGCATGTCGAACGACGCCGGTCTCGCCGAACACCGCCAGCGCATCGACGACGTCGCGCTCGGCGCGCTCCAGGCCGCCGAGCTGCTGGCGCACGGCCTCGTCGAGCGACCACGGCAGCTGGGCGGTGAGGAAGTCGTCCGAGCACAGGTCCGGGCCGACGCCGCGCATCAGCTCCTCGACGACGAACGGGATGCCGCCGCTGCGGCGGTAGACGGCCTCGACCGCGGCCGACGACGGCGCCCGGCCGCCGATCGCCCCGAGCATCGAGGCCACCTCGGTGCGGTCGAGGCGCTCGAGGCGGATCTGCTCGACGCTGCTCTGGCGCTCCAGGCGCAGCACCAGCTCGCCGCCCGGCGCCTTCGGCGACAGGTCGGTGGCCCGGTAGGTGCCGATGACGACGAGCTGCGGCCAGGGGCGCACGGCGAGGTGCTCGATGAGGTGGGCGCTGTCGGCGTCGGCCCAGTGGAGGTCCTCGACGACGAGCACGGTGCGGCCCTTGGCCACCGCCGCCTCGATCGCCGCGGCACGCGCCCGTGGCCGGATCGGTCCCCGGCGCGGCGAGCTGGCCGATCACGTCGAAGGCCCGGCCGAGCGAGCCGGGCTGGGCCTGCGCGCCGAGCACGGTGACGTCGGCGGGGAGCCGTTCGAGCAGCTCGCGCAGCAGACGGGTCTTGCCGATGCCGGCCTCGCCGGACACGAGCGCGATCTCCGGGACGTCGAGCGCGGCGACCTCGGCCGAGTCGATCAGACCGAGCAGTCGCTGCAGGGCGGTGCTGCGTCCGACCATGACCGGCGACAGCCCGGAACGCCCACGCAACACCTCGTCGAGGTTACCGCAGGCGGTCGAGCGCCGGCCGGGTCGGCCCGGCCGGCGCTCGTGGTCTCGCCGAGGGTCAGGCGACACGCAGCTGCCGCGCGGGGAGGTGCGATCGACTCGGGTCGGCAGGGTGACGACGTCGGCGAGCGAGGTGGTGGCGGCACGACGCCGGCGTCGCGGCGGCCGCCGAAGATCCGACGGTGACGTGTGGCCGACTCCATCAACCGGTCACGGTGCTGCCGGCGGATGACGTCGGTGGTGATGGGGTGGGTGAACATGGATGCTGCTTCCTCTGTGCGTCCCGCACGGGACGGGCTGGTGTGATGGGTCCATCGTCGGCCCCTGAGGGGGTCGGGCACATCGGGCGATGTACGTATTCGCGGACCGGCCCCTCGACCGACGCACCTAGGTATGACGCCCGTCACTCGGCGGCGTCGGGGCCCCGCCGGCCTTTGCGCCGACTGCCGACCGCTCGTCAGAATCGATGCACCATGCTCCGCGCCGTGCAACCCGATGCCGAATCGGTGCACCGTCGTCGCTGGGCGATCCTCGCCCTGCTGTGCACCAGCCTGCTGATCGTCGTCATCGGCAACACGACGCTCAACGTCACCCTGCCCGTGCTCTCGCGTCGAGCTCGGTGCCACCGAGTCCCAGCTGCAGTGGGTGGTGGCGATCTACTCGCTGGTCTTCGCCGGGCTGCTGTTCACCACGGGTGCGCTGGGCGACCGGTTCGGGCGCAAGGGCGCGCTCCAGCTCGGCCTGGTGATCTTCCTCATCGGCTCGCTGTTCGCCGCGTTCAGCTCGTCGATGACGGCCCTCATCCTCTGCCGGGCGGTGATGGGCGTGGGCGCGGCGTTCATCATGCCGTCGACGCTGTCGATCCTGATCAACGTCTTCCCGGCCCACGAACGACCGAAGGCCATCGCCATCTGGGCCAGCTTCGCCGGTGCGGGCGGCAGCTTCGGCCCGTTGATCAGCGGGGCGCTGCTCGCCCACTTCTGGTGGGGCTCGATCTTCCTGATCAACGTCCCCCTGGTGCTCGGGGCGATCGGCTTCGGCGTGTGGCTGATGCCCACGTCACGCGACCCGCACAAGGCCCCGCTGGACCCGCCCGGCGCGGTGCTGTCGACGATCGGCATCGTCGCCATCGTCTACGCCCTGATCGAGGCCCCCGATCACGGTTGGCTGAGCGCGCCGACCGTGACGGCCGGGTTGATCGGGGTGCTGTTCATGGTCGCCTTCGTGCTGTTCGAGCAGCGCACCTCGGACCCGATGCTGGACATGAGCTTCTTCCGCAAGCCGGCGTTCAGCGTCGGTGTCGGCGGGATGATCCTCGTCTTCATGGCGATGTACGGGTGGATGTTCCTGACCACCCAGTACTTCCAGGAGATCCTCGGCTACACCCCGCTCGAGGCGGCCATCCGCCTGTTCCCGCCCGGTCTGATGATCCTGATCATCGCCCCGAACACACCGCGCCTCGTCGCCCGGTTCGGTGCCGACCGCGTCGTGGCCACCGGGATGGTGCTCATCTCCGCGGCCATGTTCTCCTTCCGCTTCCTCGACGCCACCAGCTCCTACGGCCACATCATCGCCGGGTTCTTCCCGATGGCGGCCGGCATGGCCCTGGCGTCGGCGCCGATGACCTCGTCGATCATGTCGGCCGTGCCCCCGCGCCGTGCGGGCGCGGGCTCGTCGATGAACGACGCGACGCGCGAGCTGGGCGCGGCGCTCGGCGTCGCCGTCCTCGGCTCGCTCACCGGCACCTACTACACCTCGTCGATCGGGCCGGCCATCGCCTCGCTCGACGGCGCCCAGCGGGCAACCGTCCGCGGCTCGCTCGCCGGCGCCGACGAGGTCGCCTCCGCCCTGCCGGCGCCCGCCGGCCACTCGCTGCGCACCGCGGCCGAGGGCGCCTTCGTCGGTGGCATCCACCTCGCGGTCACCGTCGGCGGCATCGCCGCGCTGGTCGCCGCCGGGATCGTGCTCAAGTTCCTGCCGCGTTCGGTGGTCCACGAGGGTGCGATGCACAGCGGCGTCGAGTCGCTGGAGGCCACGGCCGAGCTCGTCACCGGTGGGGCGATGCCGATGGTCGAGGCGGACCTGGAGCGCGACGACGAGCCCGACGACGCCCGCCTCGACGACGTCGCCGCCCTGGACCACTTGACCTGACGTCGTCGCGGCGCGATAAGTGCGCCACGATGGGAGACGGGGGTTCACAGTGAGTGAGGTCTCAGCGACGGTGCGCGTCCCGCGAGGCCCCGAGGACCTCACCGCGGCGTGGCTGCAGGACGTGTTGAACCCGACGGGCGGCACACTCCACGTGGCCTCGGTCGACGTCCAGCCGGTCGGTGTCGGCATCGGCGTGATGAGCATCCTGTTCCGCGCCACGCCCGCGTACGCCGCTGGCAGTGGACCGCGATCGGTGATCGTCAAGCTCGCTCCGCCACTGCCCCAGGTGCGCGAGATCGCCGCCGGCTACGCGTTCTACCACCGCGAGGTCGAGGTCTACCGCCAGCTCGGCGGCGAGCTCGGCTTCCGCCCGCCGGCGGTGCACCTCGCCCACCACGATCCCACCGACGACTCGTTCGTCATCGTCATGGAGGACCTGAGCAACCTGCGCACCGTCGACCAGCTCGCCGGCTGCTCGATCGACGACGCCCGGGCGATCGTCGACGAGCTCGCCCGGCACCACGCCCGCTGGTGGGAGAACCCGCGGCTCGACGCGCTGCCGTTCATCCAGGCCTGGCACGAGCCGCCGTACCCCGCGTTCAACGGCCAGGCCGGTGCGCAGACGTGGCCGATCTCCCGCGAGCGCTACGGCCACCTGATCCCGCCGCGCATCGTCGCCATCGGCGAGCGCTGGGCAGACGTCGGCCCGGCGCTGATGACCGACCAGCGCAACCACCAGCGCACGATGTGCCACGGCGACCTGCGCCTGGACAACATGTTCTTCCACGACGACGGCGCCGATCCCGTGTCGCTGGTCGATTGGCAGATCACCAGCCGCTCCCCGGGGGCGTTCGACCTGGCGTACTTCACCAGCCAGAGCCTCACCGTGGAGGACCGCCGGGCGCACGAGCAGGAGCTGCTGCAGCGCTACCACGAGGGCCTGTGCGCCGGCGGCGTGACCGGCTACGGCGCCGGCGACCTGTGGGACGACTACCGCCGATCGGCCTTGTTCTGCCTGTGCTACCCGCTGCAGGCAGGGGCCGTGGAGCTGGCCAACGACCGGGCGGTGGCGCTGGCCGAGCGCGATGCTCGAGCGCTCGATCGCGACGATCGTCGACCTCGACGCCGACGAGCTCGCGCCGTAGCCGGCAGCGCCCCGACTTCGCGGCGGCGCGCGCGTGCGACAAGACTTTGCGGATGCAAGGAACCAGACGTTGCTTCCGCGCGCTCATCGCGCTCGCCGCATTGGCCGCGACAGGCATGGGGACCGCCGCGTTCGTCGAGCCGGTGGCTGCCGCCGGCGCCCCGACGAGCTGCCCGCAGTACGAGGCCGCGCTGCGGACCAACGCGCCGCCCGGCGGGTGGGACGTCGCCCAGATGTCGGCGTTCATGGCCCGCGAGTCGTCGTGCGATCCGGCGGCGCGCTCGGCGCGCGACAGCGGGCTGCTGCAGATCAATGACGTCAACCTGGCGTAGCTGCAAGCCAAGCTCGGCACGACGGTCGACCGCACGACGCTCACCGATCCGGTGCTGAACATCCGCGCCGCCGCAGCGCTGTGCACCTACTGGCAGGGCCGCGGCGAGAGCTGCTACTTCCCGTGGAAGCTCGACCTGTTCCGCCCGCCGGCGGGCACGGCGACGGCGGCCGCTCCGGTGGCAGCGCCGGCGGTGGCGGCGCCAGCAGCGGTACCCGCGGCAGCTGCGCCCGTGGCGCCCGTGGCCGTGGCGCCGGTGACGCCCGCCGTGCCTGCCCCGATCGCCGGACGGTGCACGCAATACGAGGCGGTGCTCGCGGCCAACGCGCCTGCGGGCCGGGTGGGACGTGCACGCGCATGTCCAAGCTGATGTGGACCGTCGTCGCGGTGCACCGCCACCAAGCGCTGGCCGACCGGCACCGGCCTGCTGCGGATCAGCGACTCCAACCAGAAGTGGTTGACCACGCAACTCGGACAGCGTGTCGACCGCGCCGCGCTCGGCGATGCGACCGTCAACGTGCGCGCCGCCGCTGCGCTGTGCCAGGCAGCCGTGGCCCGCGGGCGCAGCTGCTACCAGCCGTGGGGCGGTTGAGCGACAGGATGGCCCGATGACGTACGCCCATCCCGCCTTCGACAATCGCGTCTCGCACGACCTCGGCGTCGACATCCCGATCGTCCAGGCGCCGATGGGCTGGATCGCCCGCAGCCAGCTGGCCTCGGCGGTGTCGCGTGCCGGGGCGTGCGGGATCATCGAGACGTCGTCGGGCGAGCTCGACGCGATCAAGGTCGAGATCCGGGCGATGACCCAGCTCACCGACAAGCCGTTCGGGGTGAACATCGCCCAGGCGTTCGTGCGCGACCCGCACATCGCCGACTTCGTCATCGAGCAGGGCGTCAAGTTCGTCACCACGTCGGCCGGCTCGCCGACCAAGTACACCAAGGTGCTCAAGGACGCCGGGCTCACCGTCTACCACGTGGTGCCGACGCTCACCGCCGCGCTGAAGGCGGTGGACGCCGGCGTCGACGGGCTCGTCGTGGAAGGCGGGGAGGGCGGCGGGTTCAAGAGCCCGACGCCGGTGTCGACGATGGTGCTGCTCCCGCTCGTCCGCTCGCGCGTCGACGTCCCGATCATCGCCGCCGGCGGCATCGTCGATGGAGCGACGATGGTCGCCGCGTTCGCCCTCGGTGCCGAGGGCGTGCAGATGGGCACGCGCATGGTCTCCGCGCTCGAGTCGCCGGTGCACGACAACTGGAAGCAGGCGATCATCGACGCCGCCGAGACCGACACGCTGTTCCTCAACGACCGCCACTCGCCGGCGCTGCGGGCCCTGCGGACCAAGCGCACCGAGGCGCTCGTCGGCGCCGAGCACAACGTGTTCGGCGAGTTCGGCGACGCCCAGGCGCTGTACTTCGGCGGCGACATGGAGGCCGCGATCGCCTTGAGCGGCCAGGTGGCCGGCCGGATCGATGCCGTGCGCCCGGTGGCCGAGATCATCGCCTCGACGGTCGACGAGTTCATCGCCACGATCGACCGCCTGGCGACTTCGACCGCCATCCCCACCTGACCCGAGGCGCACACGTCCACCCGAGTCGCTGACGTGCGGTCAGGCACCTCAGCGACTCGCGAGCACCGCACGCACTCGGGTGCGCCCAGCCACCGGGCTTCCGGCCCGACGCCACGACACGACCCCGGCGTAGCGTCGCGATCGCACAACACCGACGCCACACCTTGGGGGGTCACCGTGACCGAGCACGCCGCACAACCAATCCTTCCCGGCCGTCTGGGCCATCCCGACATGGCCCTGGCCGACGACCCACGCGCCGATCCGCGGATGGTCGCCGCGCTGGCCACCGTCGGGCTCGGCGGTCCGACGCCGCCGTCGCCGGTCAACGGCGAGTCGTCCCTCGACGACCTGCACGCCTACGTGGACGAGGCCGAGCAGGGCTTCGGCGGCATGAACGACGCCCTCTTCGTGGGCCTCGAGCCGGTCGCCGGTGTCGACCGCTCCGTCGAGGTGATCCAGGGCGTCGACGGCAACGACATCACGTTGTACATCCACCGCCCCACCACGACCAACAGCCCGATTCCCGCCATCTTGCACATCCACGGCGGCGGGATGGTGCTGCTCGACGGCCACCGGCGCGAACTACCAGCGGTGGCGTGACGAGCTGGCCGCCACCGGTCTCGTGGTCATCGGCGTCGAGTTCCGCAACGGCGGTGGCAAGGAAGGCCGCTACCCGTTCCCGGCCGGCCTGAACGACTGCAGCTCGGCACTGCAGTGGCTGCACGACCACCGCGGCGACTTCGGCGTGTCGAACATCGTCGTGTCCGGCGAGTCCGGCGGCGGCAACCTGACGCTGGCCACGACGCTCAAGGCCAAGCGGGACGGCAAGCTCGACCAGATCGACGGGGTCTACGCCCAGTGCCCGTACATCTCCGGCACCTGGGGCACGCCGCCGGTGGAGCTGACGTCGCTGTTCGAGAACGACGGCTACTTCATCGCGGTGGACCAGATGAGCGCGCTCGCCAAGGTCTACGACCCCGACGGGGAGAACGCGACGAATCCACTCGCCTGGCCGCTGGAGGCGTCCGGCGACGACCTCGCCGGCCTGCCGCCGCACATCATCTCGGTCAACCAGCTCGACCCACTGCGCGACGAGGGCCTGGCCTACTACCGCAAGCTGGCCGACGCCGGCGTCTCGGTGGCCAGCCGCACGGTGAACGGCACCTGCCACGCCGGCGACTGCATCTTCCGCGTCGCCATGCCCGACGTCTACGCGGCGACGATCCGCGACATCAAGGGCTTCGCCGAGTCGCTCTGAAGCACCGGGTCTCAGTCTCAGGGGGTGGCGAAGGCGTCGATCATCTGCTGGACGTCGCCCAGGGGGTAGAGGATCGGACAGGTGCAGCCGTTGGCGACGTACTCGTCGACCTTGGCACGCGCCTCCGCCGGCGTGCCCGAGGCGGTGAGCATCTGGACGATCTCGTCCGGGCACCAGCTTGGATGCCGCCTCCACCTGCTCGTGCGTCGCCGGCCACGTCAGCACCTCGCCGACTTGATCGAGCAGTGATTGCGGCACGCCGGAGGCCTTCATGATGTGCGGCTGTTGACCGAGGTACTGGGTGACCATCAGGCGGGCCATGTCCAAGGCGGTGTCGTGATCCTCGTGCACCGAGCAGACGACGAGCTGCGGACGATCGATGTCGTCGAGCGTCCGCCCCGCCTGCGCCGCGCCGCGATCGAGCGCCTCGATGGCTCGGGCGTTGTAGTCCGGCGAGACGAGGTAGTTGAGCACCACGCCGTCGGCGATCTCCCCGGTGAGCTCCATCATCTGCATGCCCGTGGCACCGATGTAGATCGGCACGTCCTTCGGCCGGCGCTCCTGGTACACGTAGTCGAGCTCGACGCCGTCGAGGTGGACGTAGGCCCCGTCGAACGTGACCGTCTCGTTGTGCAACAGGGCGCGCACGCAGGTGACGATCTCGCGCATCGCGGTGAGCGGGCGGGCGCGGTCGATGCCCACCTTCCTCGCCAGCGGATCCCACCACGCGCCGATGCCGAGGATGACTCGGCCCGGGGCCAGGTCGTCGAGCGTGGAGAACGTCGCGGCCAACCGCGCCGGGTTGCGGCTCCAGCAGTCGACCACGCCCGAGCCGACCTTGATCCGCTCGGTGACGCTGGCGAACGCGGCCATCGGCACCGTCGCTTCGCGCACCAGCCGGCTCTCTGCCTGCCACACCGCGTGCGAAGCCCTTGACCTCGGCGTACTTGGCGATCTCCATCGCCTCGCGGATGGGATGGGCGTCCTGCAGGTAGACCGCGGCGGGCGTGCTCATCCGGGCGATGCTGGCCGTGCCCTTGACGAACTGTCAAGGGACGTCGATGAACGCCCGATGACGATGCGCGGTCCTACAGCCGGGCGAAGAGCCGCTGGGCCTGCTCGGCGGCCTTGGCGCGCACCTCGTCGAGGTCGACGCGGATCGGCAGGCCGTCGCGCAGCACCTCCTCGCCGCTGGCGAGCGTGACGTCGAGGGCCCGCATCCCGGGGGTGAAGGCGACGTGCCACGGGCTGTCGGCATGGTCGTAGCTCCACGTCACCCGGTCGTCGCGCGCCTCGGGGAAGAAGCGCGTAGCCGGCCTCGACCCAGGCCCACACCGTGTCGGGCGAGGCGCTGAGATCGTCCTCGCGCAGGCGGACGTACGCCAGACGGGCCTCCTCGAGCATGTCGGCGCCGATGCCATCCGTGCCGAGCACGACCGGGTTGTCCCAACGCATCGGCCGGGCGTAGCCGACGGCGTTGTTCATGTTCGAACGCGGGTTGTGGGCGATCGTGCCCGGGAGCGGGCGATCGAGGTGCACGCAGTGGACGAGCAGCCAGTCGTCGGCGGCGAGGTGCTCGAGGCGGGCGCCGGCGGCGGCGTCGTCGGGCCCCTCGGCGACGTGGATGTGCACCCCGACGCCGAGGTCGGCGGCCAGCCCTGCGGCGGCCTCCAGCGTGTCGTCGGAGCAGGTGAACGCGGCGTGCACACCGACCATGCCGCGGCCGCCGGCGCGCAGGTAGCGCTCGTTCTCCGCGAGACCGCGTCGGGCGCCGTCGGCGCCGTGCCGGTCCGTGACCCCGTACGTGGTGCTCAGCCGCACGCCGACCTCGGCGCACGCGTCGGCGAGGATCGTCAGGCTGCCCTCGATGCACGACGGCGACTCGTGGTGGTCGATCATCGCCGTGGTCCCGCACTGCAACGCCTCGACCGCGGCGAGCATCGCCGACCAGCGGATGATCTCCGCATCGAGCGCCACGTCGAGCCGCCACCAGATCTGCTCGAGCACCTCGAGGAACGTCGTCGGCTGCCTCGGCGGCGACGGCATGCCCCGGGCAAGCGCGGAGTACAGGTGGTGGTGGCCGCAGACGAGGCCGGGGGTCACGTTCGCCACTTGGCCATTCTGCTGGTCGGGAACCGGCGTCCGCTCCCCGCCACACGTGACTGATCGCTCTGCTCCTCGGACCCGAGCGGTGCCGCGCGCCGAGCTGGTCCCTGCACCACGCGCCGTTCCCTCGTGCTGGCGGCGCCAATACGATCGCGGTGTGGGCCTTGCCGAGTCGCCGACGGTCGAGCGCGTCGAGCTCGACGACCGGTCGTGGATCGACGTGGTGCGCGGCTTCATGCCTGACGCCGAGGCGGACGGGCTGCGCGACGAGTTGCTGGCGACTGCGCCGTTCGAGCAGGGCAAGGTGTTCCGCTACGAGAAGTGGGTGCTCGAGCCGCGCTTCGGGACGATGCAACGCGGCGCCGGCCGGCACCCCGCGCTGGTCGAGGCACAGGACTGGATCCAGCGGCGCTACAAGGTGATGTTCGACGGCCTGGCGCTCGCCTGGTACCGCAACGAACGTGACTCCGTCGGCTGGCACCGCGATCCGCGAGCTGAAGTGGCTCGACGACACGGTCATCGGGGTGCTGACGCTCGGCCAGCAGCGCCCGTTCGTCGTCAAGCGCAACACCGGGCGCGGCCAGCGCGACAACTCCGACGACTCCTACGTCGGCGCGCTCGACCTCGCGCCAGCGAGCGGCGACCTGCTGGTGATGGGGGGACGTACGCAACAGGACTGGCTGCACGCCGTCCCCAAGTCATCGCGAGCGATGCGCGACCGGGTGTCGGTGCAGTGGCGGTGGACGTCCAAGCGCGGCCGTCCCGACACCGCCCCCAGCTACTACGACGCCCGACGCTTCTCCAAGCGCTGAGAGGCCCCTTCGGCGCCGCTTCGATCAGGCCAGGCCGACGATGCCGGCCAACGCCTCGATCTGCTCCTCGAAACGGGTGATCGGGTTGAGCAGCAGGTGCGTGGCACCCGCATCGACGAGCGCGTCGAGTTGTGCGCCGACCTCGTCGGGGGTGCCGAACACTCCGCCGGTGTCGGCCAGCGCGGCGTTCCCGTAGGCCGTGGCGAACCAGCGCTCGACCTCGGCGCGGGCGGCGGCCCGGTCGTCGTGCACCGACAGGAACACGCGCTTGGAGATGGGGAACGCCGCCGGGTCGCGACCCGCCTCGTCCAGCGCGGCGCGCACCATCGGCACGGCAGCAGCGAACGACGCGGTGCTGGAACCGCCGGCGCCCATCCATCCGTCGCCGATCCGCGCCGCACGGCGCAGGGCCGCCGGGTTGAAGCTGCCGAGCCAGATGGGCGGGCCGGGCTGCTGGACCGGGCGCACGCCGAGGTTGGCCCGCTCGGCGGTGTACAGCTCACCGTCGTAGGTGATGTGCTCGCCGGCCCACAGCGTCCGGATCAACTCGATCGACTCGGTCAGCCGGCGCACCCGCCGCTCGACGGGCACCTGGAACAGCGGGTACTCCTCGGGCCGGCCGAGCCCGACGCCGAGCGTCGCCCGCCCGCCGCTGAGCTGGTCGAGCGTGGCCACCACGTGGGCCACGTGCACCGGATGGTACGTGGGCAGGACGAGCACCGACACGCCGAGGCGGATGCGCGTGGTCAACGCCGCGGCGTAGGTCAGCACGGTGAACGAGTCGAAGCAGCGGACCTCGTCGACGGTGTTGTTCGTCACCCACAGGTCCTGGAAGCCGAGCTCGTCGGCGCGCTGGGCGACGCGGCGGACGGTGTCCGCCGAGATCGGGTCGGGCGAGCGGTGGGGCAACGACATGCCCAGGGCGATGCGCTCGCTGATGCTCATGGCACGATCACCAGCTTGCCCACGTGGCGATCCTCGGCCAGTGCGGCATGCGCCGCGGGCACGTCGGCCAGCGCGTACTGGCCGTGCACCTCGGCGCGCACCGAGCCGTCGCCAACCGCGTCGGCGAGATCGACCCAGGCCGCGGCGACCACCGCCGCCCGTTCGGCCGCGGTCCGCGTGCGGAACGTCACACCGATCAGGGCGACGCGCTTGCGGGCCAACTCGTCGAGGTCGATGGTGTCGGTGCGACCGCCCAGGCGACCGACCTGGGCGATCCGCCCGAGGACGGCGGCGATCTCGATGTTGTCGGCCAGCGCGGTCGCACCGACGTTGTCGACGATCACGTCCACTCCCCGACCGCCGGTGCGCTCGCCGGCTGTGGCCACGAGCTCGTCGGGGGCGACGGCGAGGAACCGCTCGTCGCCGATCAGCTCGGTGAGCCGGTCGCGCTTGGCGGCGGACCGGGACGTACCGATCACCGAGGCCGCGCCGAGGCGAAGGGCGATGCGCACCCCCACCACGCCGACGCCCGACGACGCGGCGTTGACGACGACGTGCTGCGCCGGCCGCGAACCGCCCGTTGGTCACCAGCGCGTCGTGCATCGTCGCCAGCGCGACCGGGCAGCGCGCCGGCGCCGACGTCGTCGAGGCCGTCCGGCACGGGCATCGCGACCGCCGCGGGGATGACGGCCAGTTCGGCGAAGCCAGGGCCCATGGCCATCACCCGGTCGCCGACGCTCCACCCGTCGACGCCCTCGCCGACGGCAACCACCTCACCGGCGAGCTCGCCCCCGGCGACGAACCGCCTGGCGGATCGACCCGTGAGGTACTTCCCCGCCGTGACGGCGAGGTCGGCGCGGTTCACCCCGGCGGCACCCACCCGCACGAGCAACTGCCCCGACCCGGCCACCGGATCGTCCACCTCGTCGAACACCAACCGCCGAGCCTCGGGATCGACGACCATCGCACGCATGACCTGATCATGGCCGACCGGCCCGAGCCGAGGCGACGCCGCCGGACGCTGGACGAGGACGCTGGACGACGAGCGGCCCAGGACCGGGCCACACGGCGGACAGCGTGCGCGGACAGGGTCAGTCGTCGGACGAGCCGGGGCGGCGCATCGGCAGCGTGGTGCGCCACTCGCCGTCCACGGCGTGCAACGCTGCCGCCACGGCGCCGGCGGTGGGCACGAGGCCGATCTCGCCGACGCCCTTGATGCCGTAGGCCGCCTTCGGCTGGGGAACCTCGACCAGTTCGACCTCGATCGGCGGCACGTCCTTCGGCCGGATGATGCCCAGGCTGCGCAGCGTCATGTTCGTCGGGAAGCCTCGCTCGTCGGAGGGGAAGTCCTCGGTGAGCGCGTAGCCGAGGCCCATGTGCACCGAGCCCTCGATCTGGCCCTCGCACAGCCGCGGGTTCACCGCCCGGCCGACGTCGTGGATGGCGATGACCTTCTCGATCGCCCCGGTGTCGGGGTCGGCGACGACGATCTGCGTGGCGTAACCGAACGCCGCATGGATGGTCGGGTTGGGCACGGCCGGGTCGCCGAGCTTCTGCGTCCAGTCGACGACGTGCTCGGCATGGTGGTCGACGCCCGGCGTGCACCCGGCGGCGAGCGCCGCGTGGCAGGCCTTCTGCACCGCCGCCGCCGCCATCAGCGTGCCGCGCGAACCGGTGGTCTGACCGAAGCCGATCTCCCGGGTGGTGTCGACGATCACCTTGATCCGTGCGGGGTCCACGCCGAGCTCCTCGACGGCCACCTGCATGGCCACGGTGTGCACGCCCTGGCCCATCTCGGTGAACCCGTGGCGCACCTCGATGGTGCCCGTGCCCGTGAGCCCGCTGCCGTCGGGGCCGGCGTCGTCGAAGCGGACGACGCCGCCGGTGACCTCGCGGAAGCCCGTTGCCCAGGCCGGAGTTCTTCAGCCCGAGGCCGATGCCGACCGCCTTGCCGGCGGCGAGCGCGGCATCGATGTGCGGCTTGGCCCGATCGAGGCAGGCGTCGGCGCCGAGGCAACCGTCGTCCATGATCTGCCCGGGACCCCACACCTCGCCCGGCTTGATGACGTTGCGCTTGCGCATCTCCCAGCCGCTGATGCCGACCTGCTCGGCGAGGCGGTCGATGACGCCCTCCATGGCGAACTGCGCCTGGTTGGCGCCGAAGCCGCGGAACGCCCCGCACACCGGGTTGTTCGTGCGCACGGCGATGCACTCGACGTCGATCGACGGCACGCGGTACGGACCGCTGGCATGACCGGCAGCGCGCTCGAGCACCTTCATCCCGACGCTGGCGTAGGAGCCGGAGTCGCCGATGCCGCGCACCCTGAGCGCCGTGAGCTTGCCCGTCGGCGTCGCAGCCGGCCCAGTACTCCAGGCGGATCGGGTGGCGCTTGGCGTGGATCAGGAAGCTCTCCTCGCGCGACAGCGTGCACTTCACCGGACGTTGCAGCAGCCAGGCGGCGAGCGCCGTCTGCCCCTGGTTGCTCATGTCCTCCTTGCCGCCGAACGCGCCGCCGTTGGACACCAGCTCGACGGTGACCTGCTCGTTGGTCAGCCCGAGCAGCGAGGCGATCTGGTCGCGGTCGTCCCACACGCCCTGGCCGCCGGAGTACACGTGCAGATCGCCGGCGTCGGTGACGACCGCCAGCGTGCTCTCCGGCTCGAGGAAGGCGTGCTCGATGCGCTGGGTCTGGAACACCTCGTGGACCGTGTGCGCGCTGGCCGCGAGGCCGGCGTCGACGTCGCCGCGGGCGTAGACGCTGCGCGACAGCACGTTGGAGTCGGTGCCGTAGACGGCGATCTCCGGATCGTCGATCGCTGCGACGGGATCGGTGATCGGGCGGTGCACGTCGTAGGTGACGTCGACGAGCTTGGCCGCCTCGCGCGCCTGCTGCCGCGTCTCGGCGACGACGACCGCCAGCACGTCGCCGGCGTACGACGTGCGCTGGCCCTCGCCGATGAACACCGGCCAGTCCTTGTAGATGATCCCGACGTACTGCTTGCCCGGGATGTCGGCGGCGGTGAACACGTCGACCACGCCGGGCGCCGCCTTGGCCGCCGACGTGTCGATGCGCAGGATGTCGGCGCGGGTGTGCGCGGTGAGGTGCAGCGCGGCGTGCAGCATGCCCGGCACGCGGATGTCGTCGACGTAGCCGCGGTCGCCGAGGCACAGCTCCTGGGCCTCGAACTTCGCGCCGCTGGTGCCGACGCCGCCGGGCAGCGAGCAGTCGACCGGCGTGCCCTTGGCGACGGCCTCGATCGCGTCGAGCACCTTGACGTAGCCGGTGCAGCGGCACAGGTGGGCGCCGAGGTGGCGGGCCATGTCCTCGCGCTGCAGGTCGGCGCCCTTCTTGTCGATCTGCGCCTTGGCGCGCATGACGATGCCCGGGATGCAGAACCCGCACTGCAGGCCGCCGCACGCGGCGAACGCCTCGGCGAAGCGGTTGCGCTCCTCCTCGGCCACGCCTTCCAGCGTGGTGACCTGCTTGCCGGCCACCTTGGCCACGGCGTACTGGCAGCGACACCTGCACCTTGCCGTCGATCATCAGCGTGCAGCAGCCGCACTGACCCGACGGCGAGCAGCCGTCCTTCGGCGACGTGACGTCGAGCTCCTCGCGGATCGCCGCCAGCAGGTGGGGGTGGTCGTCGCGCACCGACACCGGCGCACCGTTCAGCTCGAACTCGATCGCCATCTTGACAGTTTGTCAAGCAATCACGGTCGAGGGAAGGTCGCAGACCGACCGCTCACCGAGCGTTCACAAACCCTGCGAGGAACGTGCTGCTGGTCAGATCGGCACCGCGAGCGCCGGCCTCGTCACGCCGTCGACCGGAACGGATCCGGTCAGGGCGCTGACACGAACCCGTTTGGGCGAACGGCGAGCCGCGCCAGTCCCGAGCGTGCTACGTCAGCTCGACGCCACGCTGGGAGGTGATCCGGCCGTACAGCTCGGGGCGGCGGTAGTGGTCGAAGTCGAACAGCGTGCCCGTGTAGCGCTGGCACCAGTCGAGGTCGCAGCGGGCGACGATCACCTCGTCGTCGGTGGTCAGCGCCTGGGCGACGATCTGGCCGCTCGGGGCGACGATCATCGACTGGCCGAGCGAGTCGACGCCCTCCTCGACGCCGCCCTTGGCCACGCCGACCACCCACGTGCCGTTCTGGTACGCGCCGCTCTGCATCACCAGCGCGTTGTGGAAGCCCTGGAGGATGTCCTGGCTCGGGTCGGGCACGTAGTGGATCGGCGTGTTGTAGCC
Source organism: uncultured Acidimicrobiales bacterium (assembly GCA_963794805.1). Taxonomy (GTDB): domain Bacteria; phylum Actinomycetota; class Acidimicrobiia; order Acidimicrobiales; family Ilumatobacteraceae; genus JAODBQ01. Next base: position 560,863 of record CAWCFL010000013.1, on the reverse strand, counting down.
GCACAGGATCAGCTCGACGCCCTGCAGCCCCATCACCCGGTAGCTCTCCGGCCAGCGGCGGTCGTTGCAGATCATCATCCCGACCCGGCCACCGAACGCCGGCCACACGCCGAAGCCGTCGGGGCTCGGCTCGAAGTAGTACCGCTCGGCGTGCTGGAACGGGCGGTCCGGCTCGTTGGTCTCGTGGCCGGGGATGTGCGACTTCTTGTACGTGGCGACGATCGACCCGTCGCGCTCGACCAGCGTCTGCACGTTCCACCGGTGCGCCACGCCGTCGTCATCGGCTCGAGCAGGGCGTAGCCGAGGCAGAACCCGACGCCGAGCCGGCGGGCCTCGTCGAACAGCGGCTGCGTCGCCGCGTTGGGCATCGACCGCTCGTACCAGTGGTCGGCCTCGGCGATGTCGTCGACGAACCAGCGGGGGAAGAACGTGGTCAGCGCCAGCTCGGGGAACACCACCAGCTCGGCGCCGCGACCGTGCGCCTCCTGGAGCATCCCGACCAGCCGCTCGACCACCGAGCCGCGGTCGTGGTCGCGCTGCACCGGACCCATCTGCGCGGCGGCGACGGTGACGGTGCGGGTCATCGCCCGACGACGCTAGCGAGTGCGCCACGCGGTGAGCCGGGGGTCCACGGGCCGGCGCCCCGTGCGCCTCGGATGAGCCTGTCGTTGCGCCCTACAACTAGCGTCCCCGCACATGACTGCAACGGAGACGTCATCGACCGGCGCCACCACGGGTACCCCGAGCCTCGACGAGTTCATCGCCGAGGCCACCACGTTCCTCGAGGCCAACGCGTCGCTGAAGGGTGCCGAGAAGAAGTTCGTCTGGGGTGAGGGCACCGACCGGGTCTCCGGCTCGGAGGAGAAGGACCGCGCCGAGGAGCTGGTCGACGTGCAGGCCGCGTGCGACTTCCGCCGCAAGCGCTTCGACGCCGGGCTCGGGTGGATCACCGGGCCGAAGGAGTTCGGCGGCCGCGAGCTGCCGGCCGCCTACGAGCGGGCGTACAACACGCTCGAGGCCAGGTACGCCACGCCGAACATGGCCGTGTTCACCATCGGCCTCGGGATGGTCGCGCCGACGATCCTGGCCCACGCCATCGGACCGGGCCAAGGACCTGTACCTGCAGAAGCTGTACCGCGGCGACCTCGTCGGCTGCCAGCTGTTCAGCGAGCCGGGCGCCGGATCGGACCTGGCCAGCCTGCAGACCAAGGCCGTGCGCGACGGCGACGAGTGGATCCTCACCGGACAGAAGGTGTGGACCTCGGGCGCGCACTACAGCGACATCGGCGAGATCATCGCCCGCACCAACCCGGACCTGCCCAAGCACAAGGGCCTCACCGGGTTCATCGTCGACATGAAGGCGCCCGGCGTGGAGATCCGCCCGCTGCGCCAGATGACCGGCGGGGCCAACTTCAACGAGGTGTTCTTCACCGAGGTGCGCGTCCCCGACGACCACCGCCTCGGCGACGAGAACAACGGCTGGAACGTCGCGCTCACCACGCTGATGAACGAGCGGGCCACCATCGGCGGCGGCGGGGCCGGCGGCGGCGGGCTGATGACCCGGGTGATCGAGATGGTCCGCCACTTCGGGCTGGACACCGATCCGCTGGTGCGCCAGGGCCTGGCCGACCTGATCATCCACAGCCGGGTGTCGAGCTACACCAACCAGCGCGCCGCCGACCGGGTCAAGAGCGGTCAGCTGCCCGGCCCGGAGATGAGCATCGGCAAGCTGGCCGGCGCGCTGAACACCACCCGGATGGTCGAGTTCGTGTCCGAGGTGCTCGGCGCGAAGCTGATCGCCGACACCGGCGAGTGGGGCACCTACGCCTGGGGCCAGATGGTGCTCGGCAACCCCGGCGGGCACATCGCCGGCGGCAGCGACGAGATCATGAAGAACATCCTCGGCGAGCGTGTGCTCGGCCTGCCGAAGGATCCGGGCATCGACGTCACCTCGGCGTTCAAGGACATCAAGGTCGGCACGCAGAAGGCGTAGGGCTCACGCCCCTGCCGCCTTGGCGGCGACGCCCTCGTCGCGAGCGGCGTCCATCTTCTCCGTGGTCAGGCGGGGGATGGCGTAGAACAGCAGCAGGACGCCGATCGCCGCGGCCACGAACCACGGCGCCCGCAGCGCAGCCTCACGGCCCCACCTCGGCTCGGCGACGGCGACGATCACCCCGCCGAGCGCGGTGCCGATGGGCATCATCCCCCAGGCGAAGAACCGGTACACGCTGTTGACCCGGCCGAGCAGGCGGTCGGGGATGATCGTCTGGCGCAGCGACACGGTGATCACGTTCCACACCACGCCGACCATCGCCTCGATGCCGAAGAGCACGAGCACCAGCGGCCACGACGACGTCAATCCGATGGGGATCGGGACGAGCGCCGTCGAGGCCAGCGCCAGCCACAGTGCCGGCCCGCTGCCGAGGCGGCGGCGGATGCGCGGCGCGGTGAGGCCGCCGACCACCGAGCCGATCGCTCCGCCCATCGTCAGGATGGCGAACTCCAGCGCGCCGGTGTGCAGCACCTCCTGGGAGAACAGCACGAGCGTGGCCACCTGCATCGCCGCCAGCCCGTTCATCACCCCGAGGATGATCGCCATCGGCCGCAGCAGCGGATGGCGCCACAGCCACCCGAAGCCCTCGCGCAGGTCCGCCTTCCACGCGCCCCTCGGCCGTGGCTCGTCGGGGATCGCCCGCCTGCCGGGCCTTGAACTGCCCGGCGATCAGGGCCACCAGGCCGGCGGCGGCGGCGAAGGAGAACGCGTCGACCGCGAACGGCAGGAAGAACGCGCCGGCGATCAGCACGCTGCCGAGCGGCGGCCCGACGAACGTGTTGGCCACCTGCTCGGCCGACCACATCCGCCCGTTGGCCACCTCCAGCTGCTCCGGCTCGACGATCGCCGGGATGATCGTCTGCGCCGAGTTGTCGCGCAGCACCTCGGCGAATCCGAGCAGCAGGCTGGACACGACGAGGATCACGTACAGCCCGGTGCGCGTGCCGACGACGTCCTCGATGTGCGCCGCGTCGGGCAGGTCGTGGCCCATGCCGAGCACGACGATGGCGACGAACGCGGTGAGCACGGCGCGCAGGCAGTCCATCGCCACCATCGCCTTGCGGCGGTCGACCCGGTCGGTGATCACGCCCGCCGGGAGCGTGAACACCAGCCACGGCAGCCGCTGGGCGACGGCCACGACGGCGACCAGGATCGGGTTGCGGGTGACCGCCGAGGCGAGCCACGGGTAGCCGATCTGGTCGACGCCGTCGCCGAGGTTGGTGATCACGCTGGCGGTGAACAGCTTGCGGTAGTTCTTGCCGAGCGGCTTGGTGGGCTCGGGCGTCGTCGGCTCGGTCGCGCTTGCCAACTGGGTCGCGGCCGCCGGGGCATCGTCAGCCATGGCTGGCCTCCTCGGTCGCCGGCCGGTCGTCGCGCAGCGCCGGCTGGTTGGTCGGCGCCAGCGCCAGGAGCATCCCGAACACGGTGTCGCCGCCACGGCGCTCGTCGATGAACTCGATGGCCAGCTGGTCGAGTCGCTCGGCGAACTCCGCGGCCCGCTCAGCCGGGATGCGGGCGAAGCGCAGCGTGGTGGTGCTCGGCTCGCCGTCCTGGAACGTGGCCATCGCCTCGGAGAAGAAGCCGTGGTCGTCGCGCGGCGTCGCCGAAGTCGCAGCGCTCGATGATGATCGTGCGCCCGGTGCGCCCCCAGAACCGCTCGGTCAGGGCACGCACCCGGCGGGTGCGCACGACGTCGACCAGCCCGGCGCGCTGGAGCACCTTGAGGTGGTGGTCGATCGTGCCCTTCGGTCGGCCGACGGCCTCGGCCAGCTCGGTGGTGGTGGCGGCGCGCTCGGCGAGCAGGTGCAGGAGCGTGGTGCGCAGCGGGATCGGCCAGCGCCTTGAGCTGCTCCGACGTGCTGGCCCGCACGGTCTCGGCCAACGGGTAGTCCGGCACGTGCCGCGCGCCGGTCGAACCGGTCGTCCCGTTCTTCTCGAACATCCGACATGTATCGGATGATCAGCGCGATCGATCGGTTCCAGCCGAGCTCGACGCTCATTTCGCGTGGAGCCGCCGCGATCAGGCGTCGAGAACACCGAGCCGAACGAATCGCGCCCACCCGCCGGCACGGCGCACGTCCAGGCGTCAGGAGTTCAGGACGAGGCGACGACTGGCGCAGCGGTCTGCAAGCCGTGGTCGGTGGCCCAGCGGCCGACGTCGCGCCGTTCGAGGGCCGCGGCGAGCACGTCGGGGAACATCGCCGGGGTGCAGGCGAAGGAGGGCACGCCGAGGCCGGCGAGGATCGCCGCCTGCTCGTGGTCGAACGCCGGCGCACCTTCGTCGCTCAGCGCCAGGAGGACGACGACGGTGACCCCGGCGCGCACCAGCTCGTCGATCCGGGCGTGCAGCAGGCTGGCGTTGCCGCCCTCGTACAGGTCGCTGACGAGCACGAGCACCGACTCGGCGGGGCGGGTGATCAGCTGCCGGCAGTAGCCGATGGCCTGGGCGATGTCGGTGCCGCCGCCGAGCTGCACGCCGAACAGCACGTCGACGGGGTCGTGCAGCAACGGGGTGAGGTCGGCGACGCTGGTGTCGAAGGCGACCACGCTCGTGCGCAGCGCCGGCAGCTGCGCGAGCACGGAGCCGAACAGCGCGGCGTAGACGACGCTGTCGGCCATCGACCCGCTCTGGTCGATGGCCACGACCACCTCGCGAGCCAGGCTGCGCTGCCGCCGGCCGTAGCCGACGAGCCGCTCGGGGACGACCGTGCGCTGCTCGGGAGGTAGTGGCGCAGGTTGGCCTGGATGGTGTGCGGCCAGTCGATGTCGGCCGGGCGGGGTCGCCGCCCGCGCTGGGCGCGGGCGAGCGCGCCGTGGACGGCCTGCTGGGTGGGCGCGGCGAGGCGGCGGCGGATCTGCTCGACCACCCCGGCGACCACCTGGCGGGCCGTGGCCCGGGTGGTCTCGGGCAGCAGCTTGTTCAGCTCCATCAGCAGCGTGACCAGGTGCAGGTCCGGCTCGATCGCCTGAAGCATCTCCGGTTCGAGCAGCAGCCGTTGCAGCCCGAGGCGGTCGATGGCGTCGCGTTGCAGCACCTGCACGGTCTGGGTCGGGAAGTACCGGCGGATGTCACCGAGCCAGCGAGCGACCGACGGCGCCGACCTCGACAGTCCACCGGCGCGGCCGCCACGGCGCGCCGGCCTCGGCGACCGGGTGTCGTAGATCGCCGCCAGCGCCGCGTCGATGCGTGCGTCGGTGCCCTGCAGCGACACGCCGGTGCCGTCCGCGTCGGGATCGTCGGTACCGCCGAGGACCATCCGCCACCGGCGCATCCGCTCCTGCTGAGGACACCCGTGCCGCCGCATCGCCGTCGAGGGCGACGGGCTCCGGCGATGCGGGTGGCGTCGGTCATCGGGCGACGCCGAGGAGCTGGCGGACGGTGACCATCGCCGCCGCGGCGCGGGCGGGATCGAGGTCGTCGTCCACCAGCGGATCGGGCGACACCGAGCCCTCAGCGAGGAGCCGTCCGAGCTGACGGCGCTCGGCGGCCTCGAAGCCGCCGAACGTGCGGCGCAGCAGCGGCGCCGCGGTGGCGAACGCATCGGGCGCGAGCGACGACACCCAGCGGTCGACGACGTCGAGCAGCTCGGCGTCGTGCACCAGCACCGTGCCGCTGCCGGCGAGGAAGCCCTCGACGAACGCCGCGCCCTCGCCCGGCGGGGTGCCGATCGACAGGGCGCGCGACAGCCGGCGCTCGACCCGGTCGCGGTCCCAGCTGCCGCGCGTCGTGCAGCAGCCGGCGTGGCCCGGCCGAGGATCAGGCCGTGGACGTCGGCGCGGCCGGTGATCTGCTCGAGCACGGCCGGCCACGCCCGCGAGCCCGAGCCGGGTGGTCGGTGAGCGCCAGGGCCGCCTGCACCGCGGCGAGCCGCTCGACCATCACCGCCGCGGCGTCCTCGTCCAGCGCGCGACACGCCCCGAGCGTCGCCGGCGAGCACGCGCACGACGAGCCCGTCGAACACGGCTGCAGCGAGCCGGCGTCGGTGGCCCGGACGTCGCCGTAGCGCAAGCGCGGTGGCCAGCGGGAGCAGCGTGTCGATCACCTGGGCGAGGTCGGGGTCGTGCGCCGCCTGGGCGGCGAGCCGGTGACCACCGGGCCGGACGACGTCGGCGAGATCGGCGAGCAGGGCGAGGTCGAGCACCCGACGAGGTCGGCGAGCGCCGACGGCGGCCTCGGAGCGCTCCAGCAGCCGGCTGGTCGACGCCGACTCGACGGTGGTGCCGTGGCCGGCGAGCTCGATCACGGCGATCGTCATCTCCGGCTCCCAGGCGAGCACCCACGTCTCGCGGAACGTGCCGCTGCTCCCCCGGCCCTTCGGTGAGCGCCCCCCACGGGACGCCGAGCGCGCGCGAGTCGGTGGAGCAGCACCGACTTCGCCCGCCCGGACGGGTGTGCGCACGTCGACCTCCAGCGTGCGCGGTGACCGGCCTCGGGCTTGAGGCGGGCACGGCGCTGCTGCAGCGGCGAGGTCGCGCGCCAGCGGCACCTGTGGCGCTTCGTCGGGCACCGTGCCGATGGCCGCACCGACGATCAGGTCGTCGTGGATCAGCGCCATGCCCGAACCGCTGCTGGCCAGCACCGCCTCGGCGGCGTCGAGCACCTCGGCCAGCCCGGGACGGGGGCGGCCGCGGATGCGCGGCGAGCACGCCGGCCGCCCGGGTGGCGGCGATGAGGTGGTCGGGCGACGCCGGCAGGTCGTGGCGGCGCAGCAGGCGGGCGGCGTCGACGAACCAGCGGGTGACGCCGACCTCGCCGGGATGGGCGAAGACGTGGGCGTACCAGCCGGGGCTGCGCACGCCCGCGGCGTAGCCCGGCGCGCCGTGCGTGCCGACGGCCGAGAGCCGCCGGTGGGTCCACGGCACCCAGCTGACCCCGACCTTCGACCTGCGGGATGCCGCGCAGCGTGCGTGCGTCGACGGCGGCCGGACCCGACGGTCGCCAACGCAGGGACGTGCCACGCGCCGCAGACCACGGCGATGCGCTGGAAGCCGTCGCCGACCGCTCGGCGGATGGCCTGGCGCATGTGCGCCTCGCGTCGCTCCTCGCCGACCGACGGGGGCGCGGCGCCGCTCCGGATCGCAGCCATCGCCTCGGCGACGGCGGCGAACGCCGGCGTGCCATCGCCGCGGTGCTCGATGACGTCCTCCCACCACCGCTCCGGATCGGGATCGCCGGCGGCCGCGGCCAGCTCGGCCAATGGGTCCACCGGCCGGCCCGGACCGGCGGCGTCGAACAGGCTGTCGTCGTCGGCCGTCGGCCGGCGAGGACGTTGGCCAGCGGCAGGTCGATCGCCCGCAGCGCCGCGCCGTGCTCGACGGCCCAACGGAACGCGCACCACTCCGGGCTGAACTCGGCGAACGGGAGGAACGCGGCGCGGCGCGGCTCGTCGAGCACCCATCCGAGCAGCGCCACCGGCGGCCGCAGCTCCGGGTGGCCGACCCAGTCGAGCGCCGGTCTGGCAGTCGGCCGGCAGCTCGACGAGGACCGCATCGGGCCGCCAGGCGTCGAGCGCTGCCAGCACCGAGCGGGCCGACCCCGGGCCGTGGTGGCGGATGCCGAACAACTCGACGCTCACCCGCTGAGCCGTTCCCTCACTCAGCCGAGCTCGCGGCAGGCGTCGTAGAACGACTCCCACCCCGGACGGTCGCGCACGACACCCTCGAGGTACTCGCGCCAGGCGAGGTCGTCGTGCACCGGATCCTTGACGACGGCGCCGAGGATGCCCGCGGCGATGTCGCCCGGCCCGAGTGCCCCGTCGCCGAAGTGGGCAGCCAGGGCCAGGCCGCTGGTGACCACGGAGATGGCCTCGGCGGTGGACAGCGAGCCGCTCGGCACCTTGAGGCTCACCCGGCCGTCCTCGGTGACCCCGTTGCGCAGCTCGCGGAACACGGTGACGACACGGCGGATCTCCTCGTCGGCAGCCGGGACGGCGGGCAGCGACGAGCGCCGCGCCGAGCTGTCCGACGCGACGCTGGACGATGGCCACCTCCTCGTCGGGGTCGGAGGGCAGCGGCAGCACGACGGTGTTGAACCGCCGGCGCAACGCAGCCGACAGGTCGTTGACACCCCGGTCGCGGTCGTTGGCCGTGGCGATGACGTTGAACCCAGGTACGGCCTGCACCTCGCCGGCGAGCTCGGGCACCGGCAGCGTCTTCTCCGACAGGATCGTGACGAGTGCATCCTGCACGTCGCTCGGCATGCGGGTGAGCTCCTCGATGCGGGCGATGGCCCCGGTCTGCATGGCCCGGTACACCGGGCTGGGCACGAGCGCCGCCTCGCTCGGGCCTTCGGCGAGCAGCCGGGCGTAGTTCCAGCCGTAGCGCAGGGTCTCCTCGGTGGTCCCGGCCGTGCCCTGGACGAGGAGCGTGGAGTCGCCGCTGACCGCCGCCGCGAGGTGCTCGCTCACCCACGTCTTGGCCGTCCCCGGCACCCCGAGGATGAGCAGCGCCCGGTCGGTGGCCAGCGTGGCCACGGCGATCTCGATCAACCGGCGCTGGCCGACGTACTTCGGCGTGATCACCGTGCCGTCGGGCGCCGTGCCGCCGAGCAGGTAGGTGACCACGGCCCACGGCGACCGCCGCCAGTTCGGCGGGCGGGGCCGGTCGTCGCCGATGGCCAGCGCGGCCAGCTCGGCGGCGAACTCGTCCTCGGCGTGCGGCCGCAGGACGTTGCGGCGCGCCGACGGTCGGACGCTTCGGCGTCATCGCGCGCCGCTCGGGCCGGCGTGTGCGTGCCGGGACCGGCGAGCAACCACTCCTTCGGATCGTTCGGCGAACGACGTCGGTCATCGGCTCTCCAGTTCAGACAGCATCCGGTGGCGCAGTCGGGCGAGGTCGGCGAGGGCGAACGCCAGGCCGATCGACGGCGCCGACGGATCGGCCCGGTCGAGCCGCTCGGCGAGCAGCTCCAGCGCCGGCGGCGACACCCGGGCGACGAAGTTGACCAGCACAGCGCGGTGCGACGGGCCGAGCGCGCGCCCGTCGAGGAGCGCCATCACGGTGTCGGCGGCGACCCGCGGCGGTGCGCCGAGCACGGCCGCGAGCTCGGGCAGCGTCGGCCGGTCGGGAAGCTCGCCGATGTGCTCCGGGTCCGGCGCGCGCTCGGCGGAACCGGCGAGGTGCGGCTGGTGATCGACCAGCCACTGCGCCAGCGGCCCGGCAGCGGCGATGGCGCGGGCACGGCGGACGGCATCGGTGCGGTGACGGGCGAGCAGCGGCGGGACCAGCTCGGGTGCGACGCGCCGCCCGGTGGCGAGGACCGTGAGCAACCACTCGTCCTCCAGCACGGGCCAGTCCACCACGACCTGGTACCAGGTGCGCGTGGCGGTTGGCGGGGTGATGGGCCGAGGGTCGTCGGGAGGCGCGGCGAACGCCGGCTGCGGCGCGGCCGGACGCACCCCGGCGCGGCGCAGCACCGTGGTGGCCGCCGCCTGCTGGAGCAGGCGTTGCGACGGCGTCGGTCGCGGCTCGTCGGCCGCCAGGTCGGCGAGCAGCCCGGCCGCCGCCGGCGGCGGCTCGCGCCGGTCGGTGCCCAACAGGGCGACGGTGAGCATCTCCTGCCAGCGCTCGGCGACGCCCGCCGCGGCCGCGCTCACGAGGCCAACCCGGGATCGACGAAGTCGCGATCGGCGACGGGGCCGATGTCGACGATGCGGTCGGGCAGGTGGACGGTGAGCGGCACGAGGCCGTCGGCGGTCCACTCGCAGGTCAGCGGTTGGGGGCGCCCGGCGCTGCGTCGCCAGCAGCTGGGCGAGCCCGTCGTGACGATCATCGAGTGCCAGTGGCAGCGAACCCGCCCGATCGGTGAGCACCCAGTGCCGCCCGGCGCGCGCCGGCGTGGCGACCAGGCACACCGGGACGCGCTCGGTCCACGGTTCGGCGACGAACCCGGCACCGATCGCCGCGCACGCCGCACCGACGGTGCCGCCTGGGTGGATCACGCCCATCGCCCCAGCCGGGTCGGCGTCGCCGCGCCGGCCGACGAGCGCGCGGCAGACCAGCGCCCGGGTAGAAGAACACGTCGGCAGGGACGACGGTCCCGACGCGCAGGCTGTCGTCGAGCGACTGGCGGTACGCGGCGAACGACAGCACCATCGCCCAGCGTTGCGTCGCCTGGCCACGCAACCACACCCGGCGCACCTCGATGCGGTCCTCACGGGTGTCGCTGCGCCCCATCACCTGCCAGCGATCGGTGATCGGCACGCCGGCGAGGACGTCGGCCTGGCGCACCTGCCAGCCGAGCGCGACGGCGACGGAGTCGGCGAGTGCCGGCGGCAGCTCGGGCAGGTGGCGGCCGGCACGAGCCAGCAGGTGCAGCACGCCGAGCTCGGCGAGCACGTGCTCGTGCCAGTCCCGGCGGGTACCCACCGCACCGGCCAGCCGGCGGACCCGGTTGGCCAACCCGCCGACCTGTGCATCCACCAGCCGCGCGGCCACGTCGTCCCACGTGCTGTAGCGGGCCAGTGCCGGATCCGCGAAACCGGTGCGCACCCGGTCGTCCAGCCAGCGGTCGAGCTCGACGAGTCCGGCGCGCATGCGGGCGATGCGCTCGTCGCGGCTCGAGGTGGGCTCGATCGCCGGCGCGGTGGCGGGCTCGGCGACCGGCGCGATCGGCCGGTCGCCGGCGGCGTCCGGAGCGACACCCACCCCGTCGGACGCGGGAACGTCGGGCGCCGCCCGGTCGAGCCGCCGAGCGATCCACGACGCCACACCCGCCGGCGCGGACGCCTCCGGCACCAGACCCCTGGCCCACAGCAGCAGCAGGGCGAGGGCGTGCTTGCACGGCACGACCCTGCTCGGACACGAGCAGCGGAAGGCCACCCCGACGTGGTCGACCACCGCGTCGTACGGTTCTGCGCTGGACCCGGAACAGCGACCCCACACCGCCCGCGCGTCGCACCCCGTACCGCTCCAGCGCGTGGGCACCGCCAGCGGTTGCGCTCCGGCGACCGACGCCGGGCGCGGCGCGAGCGCGAGCACCTGCTCCACCGCCCACCGCCCCTCGACTGCCTCCACCGCCACCCCACCAACGGTACCGAAGGGGTGCGCGACGGTTGTGGTGCCCGTGCGCCACCGCGCGATCCGGCGTCGACAACCGACCTGGACGCCCACAACCGCGCCCGGCGCGGGATCAGGCGTCCACAGCCGGCTCGGTCGTCGCCCAGACGGCGTAGAGGGGGTCGCCGGGAGTGGCGGGCGGGGTGGCCAGCATGCCCTGAGGGGTGGACCAGCCGCCGGCGCGGCGGAAGTACTCGGCGACGATGTGCACGTGACCGTTGTCGTCGGTGGCCAGCCAACCGTGGATGGCCTTCGTCGGGAAGCAGCGGTTGGAGAACGTCAGCACGAAGACCCCTCCGGGTACGAGCACGCGGGCCACCGAGCGGAACACCTCGACCGGGCGCACCAGGTAGTCGACCGAGACGCAGCAGGTCGCCGCGTCGAACGAGCCGTCGGCGAACGGCAGCTCCGGCGAGGTGTTCAGGTCGTGCACCACCCGCGCCGAGGCCGCCTGGTTGGCCGAGAGCTCCGAGGCGTTCATCCCGAGCACCGTCAGCGCCGCGGGCGGCGTGCGGAAGTGGGAGATCCACGACGACATGAGGTCGAGCACCCGCCCCTGCGCGCCGACGTGCTCGTACACCGCCCCCACTGCGGCGATCGCCCGGTCGTCGATGTGCGTCACCAGCCGCGGCGGCCCGTAGAACGCCGTGTCGGGCGATTCGTCGGTCCGCCGGAAGAAGCCCTCGGGGAACTCGATCACGCGCGCGCCCCGCTGCTCACGAAGGCACCGACGATGCTCGTCGACCGGCCTGCTCGGTGTCGTCCGATCATCCCGCCATGCTCGCAGAGCGCACCGCCGCCACCTCGCTAGCGTGACCGCATGCCTTGGGGTGACGCCGCTTCGGATGCTCGGCTGCACGGCACGCAGATGGCCGAGAGCGTCCTCGATCTCATCGGCAACACGCCACTCGTCGTGCTCAAGCGGGTCAGCGAGATCCACGGCATCCGCTGCCGTGCTGGCGATGAAGATGGAGACCACCAACCCGGGCGGCTCGGCCAAGGACCGTCCGGCGTTGGAGATGATCCTCGCCGCCGAGCGCGACGGGCAGCTGCGACCCGGCGGCACGATCGTCGAGCCGACCAGCGGCAACACGGGCGTCGGGCTGGCCATCGTCGCCGCCCAGCGCGGCTACCGCTGCGTGTTCGTGATGACCGACAAGGTCGCCCCGGAGAAGATCTCGCTGCTGCGCGCCTACGGCGCTGAGGTGATCGTCTGCCCCGTCGCCGTGCCGCCGGAGGACCCGCAGAGCTACTACTCCGTCGCCGAGCGGCTGACGGTCGAGCGCCAGGCGTTCCGCCCGAACCAGTACGCCAACCCGAACAACCCCCTCGCCCACGAGCTGACCACCGGCCCGGAGCTGTGGCGCCAGACCGGCGGGCGGATCACCCACTTCGTCGCCGGCGCCGGCACCTGCGGGACGATCACCGGCACCGCCCGCTACCTCAAGCAGCAGAACCCGGGGATCAAGATCATCGCCGCCGACCCCGACGCCTCGGTGTTCTCCGGCGGCTCGGGCCGGCCGTACCTCGTCGAGGGCGTCGGCGAGGACTTCTTCCCCGCCGCGTGGCAACCCGAGCTGTACGACGACGTCATCCCGATCAGCGACGCGGAGAGCTTCCTCACCGCCCGCCAGGTGAGCCGCGAGGAGGGCATCCTCATCGGCGGCTCCGGTGGGATGGCCGCCGCTGCGGCCATCAAGGTGGCCAAGGCGGCCGGCCCGGACGACATCGTCGTCGTGCTCAACCCGGACTCCGGTCGCGGCTACCTGTCGCGGGTGTTCGACGACCAGTGGATGGCCAACTTCGGGTTCACCACCGAGTGCGAGCAGTGCGTCGGCGCGGTGCTGGAGACCCGGGGCAACACGCCGCAGCTGCTGTACGTCAACCCGGACCACACGGTGCGCCAGGCGATCGACGTGATGCGGGCCAACGGGATCAGCCAGATCCCGGTGTGCAAGAACACGCCGCCGTTCGCCGCGGCCGAGGTGTCGGGCGCGGTGGACGAGCTCGACCTGATGGAGGCCGTGCACCGCGATCCTGGCGTGATGCAGACCGCCGTGGAGAAGGTGATGGGTCCCAAGCTGCCGACGATCGGCGTCGGCCAACCGTTGGAGCTCGCCGTGCAGATGCTCGACGGATCACCGGCATTGCTGGTGCTCGCCGGCGGACGGCCGCTGAGCGTGCTGACCCGCACCGACGTGCTCGGGTACTTCGAGTCGGTGGCCGCAGGTGCTCATGGGTGAGCTCGACGAGCAGGCCGGCTGGGGCTTCGAGACCCGTGCCGTCCACGCCGGCCAGGAGCCCGACGGAGCCTCGGGCGCGGTGGTCACCCCGATCACGCTGAGCACCACGTTCGCCCAGGACGGCGTCGGCGGCCACCGCGGCTTCGAGTACTCGCGCAGCGGCAACCCGACGCGCGCCGCGCTGGAGGCCTGCGTCGCCTCCCTGGAGGGCGCCCGCCACGGTCTGGCGTTCGCCAGCGGGCTGGCCGCCGAGGACAACGTGCTGCGCCTGCTCGCCGCCGGCGAGCGGGTGCTGCTCGGCAGCGACGCCTACGGCGGCACGTTCCGCCTGATCGACAAGGTGCACACCCACCTGCAGTGGACGGCCGTCGACCTGCTCGACATCGGCGGAGTTGGCGTCAGGATGGCCCGAGGACACCCGGCTGGTGTGGCTGGAGACGCCGACCAACCCGCTGCTGCGGTGCATCGACATCGAGGCCGTCGCCGCCCTGGCCCACGAGCGCGGTGCGCTGGTGTGCGTGGACAACACGTTCGCCACCCCGTTCCTCCAGCAGCCGCTGGCGTGGGGCGCCGACATCGTCGTCCACTCGGCCACCAAGTACCTCGGCGGCCACAGCGACGTGGTCGGCGGGTTCCTCGCGCTCGACGACGACGCACTCGCCGAGCGCTTGCGCTTCTCGCAGAACGCCGCCGGCGCGGTGCCCGCGCCGTTCGACTGCTACCTCGTGCTGCGCGGCGTGAAGACGCTGGCGGTGCGCATGGAGCGGCACTGCGCCAACGCCCGGGCGATCGTCGACCTGCTCGTCGGGCACCCCGCCGTCGAGCGGGTGCTGCACCCGCAGCTGCCCGACCACCCGGGCCACGCCGCGGCGGCCAAGCAGATGCGCGACTTCGGCGGGATGGTCAGCTTCACCTTGCGCGGCGGCCGCGAGGCGGCCCTGCGCGTGGCCGCAGCCACCGAGCTGTTCGTGCTCGCCGAATCGCTCGGCGCGGTGGAGAGCCTGATCGAGCACCCCGGCCTGATGACCCACGCGTCCGTCGCCGGCTCGCCGCTGGAGGTGCCCGACAACCTGTTGCGCCTCAGCGTGGGCATCGAGTCCGCCGCCGACCTCGTCGCCGACCTCGCCCAAGCACTCGAATCCGCATGAGAGGAACATGACATGAGCGATCCGATCAAGCAGACCTGGGACAACGTGGCCGAGGGCTTCACCAACCTCGGCAAGGCGGTCAAGGACCGCTACGAGGGTGCCACGCGCGGCGGTGCCGAGGCCGCAGGGGCCACCCGCGAGGCGTTCGACGGCCTGGTCGACACGATCCGCCAGCTCGGCGACAAGCTGGTCGGCGTGGTCAAGGACGACGACCTGCGCGCCCAGACCAGCGAGGCGATGCACTCGTTGAACAACGCGCTGACGACCACTGTGGATCTCATCGGCGACCAGGTCGGCGGGTTCTTCCGCCGCAAGCAGATGCCGACCGACGACGTCCGCCGCCCGGACGCGGTCGATGCCGACGCGACCGAGGCGCCCGTCGTCGTCGGCGTGGCCGAGGAGACGGACGCGGTCCGCCCGTCGGACGACCTCCTGTTGACCGGCCCGCAGGACGGCCCGATGGAGATCATCGACGCGGCCGAGGAGCCGTTCGACGACGGCGACACCGCGCCACCCGACTGACGGAGGCGGCCCATCGACGACCGCCCGGCCGGGACTCGACCGAGCCAGCCACGTCGAGGGCGTATCGTCGCCGCAGGTGCCGACGCGCCTGGACTGGGGGGTCCCACAGATGTCTCGCTCGCTGTCTCGCCGGGGCGTGCTCGTCGCCGGAGGTGCCGTCGTCGCCGGCACGGCCGTCGCGCTCGCGCCGGGCATCGCCGGCGTGCCCGTGGCCAGCGCGGCACCGACCGACGTCACCGGCCCGCTCGTCGTGCTGCGCTCACCAGTTCGCCTGTTCGACTCGCGCATCGAGCCGGCATCGCTCGGTGGCGGCAAGATCGCCACGGGGAGCTCGGTCGCCGTCACCGTGATCGCCGACGTCCCCAACGGCGGTTTCGTGACCGCAGCGTTCCTCAATTGCACGATCACCGAGACCGAGGGTGCTGGGTTCCTCGTGCTGCGCGCCTCTGACCTCAGCGGCGAGGTGCCGCTGCCGGACACGTCGAACATCAACTGGTCCGGACCTGGCCAGACGCTGGCCAACCTGGTCCTCACCGCGGTCGGCGGGGAGAACGCGGTGGAGGTGCACGCCGGCGGTGTCGCCGGGCGCACCCACTTCGTCATCGACCTGCAGGGCTACGTGCCGTTCGTGCCCTGAGCGCGCTCGGATCCACCAGGGACGTCGCCGTACGGGCTGGCGACGACCACGAGGTGGCCGTCGAGGTCGTGGAGCCACACCTCGCGGTGCTGGCCGAGCGGGTTGAACAGCGGGCCGTCGGCCACCGGCGTGCGCGCCGCGTCGATGCGCGCGAGCACGTCGTCGAGCTCGATCGCGGTCGACGTCTCCATCCACACCGCGATGCCGTTGCCCACCGGCCGCTGCGGGCTGCCGAACAGGGCGTGCTCGTGGGCCTCCCACACGTGCAACTGGAGGACCACCTGGCCGTCGTCGTCGGCCAGCATGTCGAACTCGTCACCACCGTGGACGCTGCGCAGCCCGAGGACGGACTGGTACCACGCGCTCGCCGCGCCGACGTCGCGTACGCAGAGCATCGGCAGCGACCTCACCCGAGGGCCGCGCCGTACAGCTCCTCCAGCGCCTGCCAGTGGCGGGCCTCGGCCTCGGCATCGTGCGTCGGGTTGTCCGGTACGGCGAAGCCGTGCGCCGCGGGGTACGTGACGAGCGTGTGCTCGACGCCCGCTTCGGTGAGCGCGGTCGACATCCGGGCGAACTGCTCGTCGTCGAACGACGCGTCGTCCGCTGCGCCGGCGATGTACACCTGCGCCTGCATCTCCCCGGCGAGCAGGTGCGGGCTGTCGTCTGCCGTGGTGGCGATCTGCCCGCCGTGGAACGACGCCGCGGCGCCGACGCGACTCGGGAACCGCCCGGCGGCGTTGAGCGCCAGCCCGCCGCCCATGCAGTAGCCGGTGGTGCCGACCTTCGTGTCGGCCACCTCGGGCTGCGCGGCCAGCCACGCGAGCATCGCCTCGGTGTCGACGGTCGCCGCCGCCTTGGTGACGGTGCCGATCATGCCCATCAGCCGCTTGCGCTCGTCGGCGTCACTGAACGCCGTGGCCGCGTCGAACGGGGCGAACGGCCCGAGCCGGTAGTAGGGGTTCGGGACGAGCACCGCGTAGCCCGCGTCGGCGAGGTGCTGGCCCATCTCGTCGAACGTCGGTCGGCGCCCGAAGGCGTCGGGGAACATGATCACCGCCGGCCACGGGCCGTCGCCGGCGGGGGTGTGCAGGCTGGCATCGAGCGTGCCGTCGGGCGTCGGGATCGTCACGTCGCGCTGGGTCATCGGAGCCTCCTCGGATCGGTCGAGCCGATGCTGCCAGCCGTCACCCGGGTGACGCGGCATCGAAGGGCACCCAGTGGTGCAAGGGTCGGCGGGTGACGCGGTCGACGGCGAACCAGTGCCCCTGCGACGGCTGGTCCCACCGCCGGGCGATCGGCTCCCCGGCGAGGTGGCACCACCACAACGTGCCCACGCCGCCATGGCCGACCACGGCGACGTCGTCGGCCAGGTCGGCGCCGGCGCCGTCGGCGTCGCCGAACAGATCCTCGAGCGCCCGGGCGATCCGCGCCTGCGCGTCGGCCGCCGCTTCCCACCCGCGGATCCGTTCGGTCGGGTTGGCGAAGCACCGGTCGGCAACCACCTCGAACTCGGCGGGTGGGAGGAAGCCGGCCGCCCTCCGGTCGATCTCGCCGGTGTCGGCGCGCACCTCGACCGCGATGCCGGCGCGTGCGGCGATGGCCGCCGCCGTCTCGGTCGCCTTGGTCTCGTCACTCGACACGATCCGCCGCAGCGCGCCGATCCACGGCTGTTCCACGAGGACGGCGAGCGCAGCCCGGCCGGGCTCGCTCAACGACCAGCGCTCCACCGGCACGGCAGGATCGACGACGACCGACGGGTGGGAGATGTAGCGGACGACGCCCACCGGCGATCGGGCTCGGTCAGGCGGGGCGGCGGTTGGGCTGCACGCCGGCGACGGCGAGCAGCGACTCCACGCAGTCGCGCAACGAGTCGTCGAGCGGACGGAACGTCACCCCGGCGGCGGCGCGCACCCGCTCGTTGTGCAGCTCGCACCCGGCCCAGATCGAGCGGAACTCGGCCTCGCGCGCCTTGAGCCGCTCGGGCGTGTTGTCGGCGATCGGGCCCGTGTCGTGGCGCAGCTCCGGCAGCACGCGGTCGATGCTGCGGGCGATGTCCTCGTAGTTGCGCGTCTCGGTCGACCAGGCGAGGAAGCGCTCGCCGTTGGACACCCGGTCGCTCTCCAGCAGGCCGATGTGGCAGTCGGCGTCGTCGCGCACGTCGACGGTCATCCACGGCCGGTACGGGCCAGTGCCCTGGAAGATCTCGCAGCGCCCCTCGACCATCCGCTGGATGAGGTGCTGCCACGGCCCGCCCGTGCGCTGGTGCGCCGACAGGATCGGGCCGACGTTGTCGCCGGGGCACACGGTGATGGCGTCCCACCGGCCGCCGCTCGCCGCCGCCGCGTCGGCGAACGCATGCTGGGCGTACACCTTGCCCATCGAGTAGCCCTGGCCGCGCTCGGGCGTGCGCTTCGGGTTGGACTCGTCGGGCGAGCGGTCCTCGTCGAGCACCGGCCGACGGGCCATCTCGTTGATGTCGGCCTCGGAGATGACCGCGGCGACGCTCGACGTGACCAGCACCCGGCGCACCGACGGCGCGCCGTCGACGCTGGCGATGATGTGGTCGCACGTCCGGCGCACGTACTCTTGATCGTCGTAGCTGCTCACGTGGGACACGTGGGCGACGCCGTCGCACCCGGCGAAGATGTCGTCGAAGCACCCGGGCTCGTCGAGGTCGGCGGCGTGCAACGTCAGCCGTCCGGACGCGTGGGCGTTCATCGACGTGAGGAACCCGACCTTGGCCTCGTCGGTGACGTCGCGGACGCAGGCGCGCACGCGGTAGCCACGCTCGAGCAGCCCGGCGACCACCCACCCACCGATGAACCCGGCCGCGCCGGTCACCGCCACGACACCACCGTTGGGCACTCCCGGCATCTCCCGACCTCCTCGTCGACTCGACCAGCGAGCATCGCACGCCGCGCCGCCGCGCATCGCCTCGTCCGTCCAGGCAGCGTCGGTCCGCAGACGGTCTGCGAGGATCGCCACGATGCGCACGACGACGCTGCACACCACCGACGGCCACGCGCTGGGCGCCGACATCGCCGAGGCCACTCGCTCACGGCGCGGCGTGGCCGTGGTCTGCCACCCGCACCCGCAGTACGGCGGCAACCGGTTCAACGATGTGGTCGACGCGCTGTTCGCCGCGCTGCCCGCGGCCGGGTTCGACACGATCCGCTTCGACTTCCGCGCCGCGCACGACAACGGCGTGGGCGAGCGCCTCGACGTCGTTGCGGCGATCGACGAGGTTGCCGCCGACGGTGTGCCGCTCGTGGTCGCCGGCTACTCGTTCGGTGCGCTCGTCGCGCTCGTCGGTGCGCGACCCGCGGATCGATGCGGTGGTCGCCGTCGCCCCGCCGCTCAGCGCGGCGGTCGAACCGCCACCGGTGCCGACGCTCGTGCTCGCGGCGCGCCACGACCAGTTCTGCCCGTTCGACACGGCCGAGCCGATCGTCGCCGGGTGGCCCACTGCGTCGGTGCAGGTGATCGAGTCGGCCGACCACTTCCTCGCCGGACGGACGCAGGCGGTCGCCACGGCGACCGTCGAATGGCTGGCGACGCAGGTCCCGTCCGCCTGAGCGGCCGGCAGCGTCGGGATCAGAACAGCGTCGGCTGCTCCGGCCGGATCACCCGCGGGACGCCCGGCCACGGGACGTAGTGGTCCATGAACACCCAGCTGCGCCGATGGATCGCCGACGGCCCGTACCCCTGCAGCGCCGCCTTGTGCTGCGGGCACGGGTAGCCCTTGTTCGAGTCGAAGCTCCAGTTCGGGTAGTGCTCGGCCTGCTCGCGCATGATCCGGTCGCGGGTGACCTTGGCCAGGATGCTCGCGGCGGCGACCGACAGGCAGGTGGCATCGGCCTTGACCCGCCGCTCGACGTGGGCCACGTGCGGGCTGACGAAGTCCCAGTTGCCGTCGACCACCGCCGCATCGGGCTGCACGCCGAGCCCCTCGATGGCCCGCTGGGCGGCGAGGCGTTGGGCCGCGGCCATGCCGAGCTCGTCGCACTCCTCCTGCGAGGCGCCGCCGACGGCCCAGGCGACGCACCACGAGGCGACGCGGTCGAACAGCAGCTCGCGCCCGGCCTCGGTGAGCATCTTCGAGTCGCGCACGCCGTTGACCCGCCGATCGAGCGGCAGGATCGCCGCGCCGACCATCAGCGGCCCGGCCCACGCGCCGCGGCCGACCTCGTCGATGCCGACGACCACCTCGTGGCCGGCGGCGCGCAGGTCGCGCTCGGCCGAGCGGGTGGGCGCCCGACCGGCGACGCGCGACGCCGCCGGCGCGGCGCATGGCCGCGGTCATCAGCGCAGCACGATCGCGGCCGGCCCGGCGGCCACCTCGCCGGCCCGCCACCACATCTCGCTGAGGCGACCGACGACGGCCGGGTCCACGGCGGCGAGCAGGCCACCGGACGTCTGCGGGTCCATGCACAGCGCCTCCGGCCCGGCGGCAGCCGTGGACTCGAGGTGGGCCGGCGACGTAGTCGCGGTTGCGCGGGTCGCCGCCGGTGCGCACGCCACGCTCGGCGGCGGCAAGGGCCCCGGGGTACGAGCGGATCGCCGCGGTGTCGACGACGACGCGCACGCCGCTGCGCTCGGCCATCTCCCAGCCGTGGCCGGCGAGGCCGTAGCCGGTGACGTCGGTGACCGCGTGCACCGCGCCGTCGAGCGGTGGAGCAGCTCCTCGGCCGCAGCGCGGTTGAGCCGGCGCATGCCGGCGATCGCCGCGGCCTTGTCGTCGGGCGAACCCCCGGCCAGCGCGAGCGCGGTGCCGATCGGCTTGCTCAGCACCAGCACGTCGCCCGGCCGCGCGCCCGACTTGCGGAACACCCGCGCCGGGTCGACGACGCCCTGCACGGCGAGCCCGAAGATCGGCTCGGGGTTGCGGATCGTGTGGCCGCCGGCCACGGTGCCGCCCGCCTCGGCCACGGTGCGCGCCGCGGCGTCGAAGATCGTGGCGATCGCCTCGCGGGGAAGTGCTCGGGGAACGCGGCGACGTTGACCGCCAGCACCACCCGGCCGCCCATGGCGAACACGTCGCTGCACGCGTTGGCCGCGGCGATCGCCCCGAAGTCGTCGGGATCGTCGACCAGCGGCGGGAAGAAGTCGGTGGTGCTCACCAGGGCCACGCCAGGCGCCACCTCGTACACCGCGGCATCGTCGAACGGCGCGAGGCCGACGAGCAGCTGCGGATCGACGCCGGCGGGCAGGTCGCGCACCAGGTCGGTGAGCAGCGAGGCCCCCCACTTCGCCGCGCAGCCACCGCACGACGTCCACTCCGTCAGTCGCAGCGGCACCTCGACGTCGGAGACAGCGGTCATGGGCGAAGC
The DNA here is from genome assembly GCA_963794805.1 of uncultured Acidimicrobiales bacterium. Lineage (GTDB taxonomy): Bacteria > Actinomycetota > Acidimicrobiia > Acidimicrobiales > Ilumatobacteraceae > JAODBQ01. Next base: position 539,873 of record CAWCFL010000013.1, on the reverse strand, counting down.
CTACGGTCGCCGCTCCGAGCCGGTGAGGTCAGCGCCGCACGACCCCACGCCTGGACGACGACCCGGCCACCACAACCGCCAGACTCGGTGGGTGACCGACTCCGCCACCTTCACCGCCGTCGCCTTCAGTGGCAGCTTGCGCGCCGACTCGTCGAACACCGGGCTGGTGCGCATGGCCGCCCGACTGGCCCCCAGCGAGCTGCACATCGACGTGGTCAACGACGTCGTCTTCGCCCTGCCGTTCTACAACGCCGATCTGGAGGAGGATGTCCCGGCGGTGGTGCAGCGCTGGCGCGACCTCGTCGCCGCGGCCGACGCGCTGATCATCGGCATGCCGGAGTACAACTTCCTGCCGTCGGCGGTGGCCAAGAACGCGGTCGACTGGGCCACCCGTCCCTTCGGCGGCCAGGCGCTGCGGGGCAAGGTGATCGCCATGCTCACGTCGGCCGGCAAGGGCGGGGGCGCCAACGTGCAGGACTCGATCGGCCCGATCCTCGGCATGCTCGGCAACACCGTGGTCGACGAGCCCCGGGTGCAGATCGTCCTCGGGATGAACCGCATCCAGGCCGACGGCTCGACCACGGACCCCGACGTCGAGGCCGTCGTGCTGGCCAAGCTCGCCGCCGTCGTGGACGCGCTGCGCAACCCCGTCGTCGGCTGACGGAGCGAGGCGCGCCGAGCTCAGCCTGCTCGTCTACCGTGTCGGGGGTCCGGGGTACGGGAGGTGCCGTGGTCGTCGCGGTCATGCTCGGGATCGCCGGGCTCGTCGGGCTCGGGGTGGCGGCCATCGCCACCCGTTGGCCGGTGCTCGAGGCGCCGACGATCCAGCCGGCGACGATCGCCGCCGAGGTCGACCGGCACCCGTCGCTGCTCGGCCACCTGCGCCGCCACTACGACCCGAAGACCGAGACGGGCGTGGCCCTCATCGCCGGCACCGCCGTGGCCCTCGGTGGCGCTGCCGCCGTCGGCGGGCTCCTGGCCATGGTGGACAACCACGCCGCTCTTCGCCCGGTTGGATGCCCGGTTCGCCCAGTTCGGCGCCGATCACGCGTCCGCGTGGACGACGCAGGTGCTCAAGTACGTCAGCCTGTTCATCGGCAGCACGCCGGCGGTCGTCACGCTGGCGATCGGGGTCACCACGGTCGAGATGGTCCGCAAGCCGAACCGGGCGCTGCCGCTGTTCGTCGCCGTGACGCTCGGCGGCCAGTTCCTGCTGTCGAACTCGATCAAGTTGGTCGTCCAGCGTGCCCGGCCGGAGGTGCTGCAGCTCACCGGTGCCGCGGGCACGTCGTTCCCCTCCGGCCACTCGTGCGCCGCTGCGGCGTCCATGGCCACGTTCGCCCTCCTCATCGGCCGCGGCCGCTCCCGGCGAACGAAGATCGTCCTCGCCGGCATCGCCGCGGCACTGACGGCGAGCGTGGCGTGCAGCCGCGTCTTCCTCGGCGTGCACTGGTTCACCGACGTGCTCGCCGGCGTGGCCCTCGGGTGGGCCTGGTTCGCCGTGTGCTCGATCGCCTTCGGCGGCCGGCTCCTGCGCTTCGGCGAGCCCGTCGAGGAGGCCGAGGCGATCGCCGCTCAGCCCGGCGTCACCCGCCCGGCGGCGGGGACGTCCACGCACTCGTAGACGTCCCGGCGGCGGGCCACCGGTCCACGGCGGCCCCGGCGGCGCAACGCACGGGAACCCGTGCATCGTGGCGACGGCGGCGGCGCAGGACTCATTGGAACGACCCACCGGCGTCGCTGACGGAGATCGTCGCACCGACCGGGCCTGATGGCGGCGCCGGCCACAGCGCCTCGCCGCGGGCCGCGTCGACGCGAGCGCCATCGGCGGCCGGCGTCGACCAGCCAGGCGCGACGTCGGGGCTTCGAGCACCACGACACCGTTCGCCTCCCAGAGCACGGCGGGACGCTCGCCGTGCCAGCGCAGGGCGAACGAGGCCGTGGTCCCGTCACCGGCGGGCAGGTCGTGCGCTTCGAGGCTCGCGCCGAGCCATGCGTCGGGCAGCCCGAGCGGCAGCAGCCGGCAACGGCCCGGCGGCGCGGGATCGACCAGACGGCGCTCGTGCCACGCCAGGGCGCGCCCGCGATCCAGCCCGGCCGGGGAGGCCGGCAGCGTGCGGTCGACCACGACGCGCCGGCGCACTTCGCGCAGGTCGACGACGGGCACGCTCGTGCTTCGCGGCCACGGCCACGTCGACCGCGGCGTCGAGCGCCGCACCGACGTCCCACGCGTTCAGCGCAGGCGCGGCTCGCCGCCGTCGACGGCCAGCCCGGGCGACCTCCTCGACCGCCGTGGCCACGTCCGGCATCCACCCGTCTGCTGGCTCGCCCATGCGCACCAGCTCGCCGACCGCCAGCAGGAACACCACCGGGTCGTCGCCCGGTTCGCCCGGCCCGGTCAGGGCGAGGTCGCAGCGCGCGGCCGTGATCGTCGCCGCCAGCGAGTCGTCGGGCAGCACGACCCGGCCGGCCCGCTCCGCGGCGGCCACCCAGCCGCGCACCACCTGCTCGGCCGACGGCGACGCCCGGCACGAGCCGGCCCGCTCGGCCGCCGCGGTGAGCCAGCCCGACGGTGACCGTGGCGTGGTGCCCGATCGGCAAGGCGACGCTGCCGACCGGCAGGGCGATGCCCTCGATCGGCATGTTCGACGGGGCACGGGCGGTGAGCAGGTCGCCGCGGCTGAACGCGACGGCGATCGGCAGCGGCGATTCGTTGGTCACCGAGACGAGCGTCAGTCCGCCGTCGTCGGGCACCGACCACACCCGCTGGACGGCGTCGCCGGACGGGATGCGGACACGGGTCTCGACCACCGGCGTCCCCTCGAGGCGCACCTGGCGCACCGCGGCCTCGGTCGGCCGGCGTGTGCCAGCGGTCGTCGGCGGCGATGTGCCAGGCGAGGGGCGCCGAGCCGTCCCACGGTCGGACGTCGCCGGCCGTCGAGATGTCGGCTCGCCAACGCCCGCCGAGCACGCCGGTGACGGCGGCGACGTCGTCCGGGAGGTTCACTCGCGCTCGATGCGCGTCGCCCGGGCCATGAGCGATCCGAGTGCCTCGCGCACCGGCCGCCCACGGTGGCAGACGGCGACGACCTGCTCGCAGATCGGCATCCGCACGCCGTGGCGCTGGGCCAGGTCGAGCACGCTCGGCGAGCTCTTGACCCCTTCGGCGACCATCTTCGTCGCCGCCAGCGCCTCCTCGATCGTCTTGCCCTGCCCGAGGGCCAGCCCGATCGTGTTGTTCCGGCTCTGCTTGGACGAGCACGTGGCGATGAGGTCGCCGATGCCGGCGAGCCCGGCGAACGTCGTCTCGTTGCCGCCCATCGCCACGCCGAGCCGGGTCATCTCGGCCAGCCCGCGGGTGATCAGCGTGGCCCGGGTGTTCTCCCCGAAGCCCATGCCCTCGGCCATCCCCGAGGCGATGGCGATGACGTTCTTGACGACACCGCCGACCTCGCAGCCGACGACGTCGGTGTTCGTGTAGATCCGCAGGCTCGGCCGGCTGAAGATCCGCTGCAGCTCGGCGGCGATCGTCTCGTCGTCGATGGCCACCACGCTCGCCGCCGGCTGGCCACGGAGGATCTCCTTGGCCAGGTTCGGTCCGGTGAGCACGGCGACGGGGTGGCCGGGCATCTCGTCGTGGCACACCTCGCTCATCCGCTTGCGCGAGCTGCGCTCGATGCCCTTGGAGAGGCTGACGATCGGCACCCAGGGCCGCAGGTACGGCGCGGCCTCGGCGGCCACGTCGCGGAAGCCGTGTGACGGCACGGCCATCACGAGCACGTCGGCCGTGGCCACGGCATCGCCGAGCGAGCTGGTGGCGGCGAGCTCGGGCGGCAGCTCGATGTCGGCGAGGTAGTCGCTGTTGACGTGGTCCTCGTTGATCTCCTTGGCCAGTCGCTCGCGACGCGCCCACAACACCGTCGGGGCGTTGACCGCGGCCATCGCCGCCATGGTCGTGCCCCACGATCCTGCGCCGATCACCGCGACGTTGATGGCCATGCCGGGATCGTAGGTCCGGCGCCCGGCCTCGTCCCGACGCTGGTCCGACGGCGGCCTGCCGGTCACACCGCGTGGCGCCGTCACTGCGCCTCTACCATGCTCGCCGTGGACGCGGTCGTGCTCGTGCCCGTCAAGGCGTTCGGCCAGGCGAAGGGCCGCCTCGCCGGAGTGCTCGACGGCGAGCAGCGGGCGCGCCTGGCGCGCTGGACGGCCGAACGGGTGGTCGCCGCGGCCGGTGAGCTGCCGGTGTACGTCGCCTGCGACGACGACGAGGTCGCCGAATGGGCCACCTCACACGGCGCGATCGTGCTGTGGCATCCGCGCGAGGGGCTCAACGGGGCGGTCAACGCCAGCGTCGAGGCGCTGCGCGACAGCCGCATCGGCCATGTCGTCGTGGCCCACGGCGACCTGCCGCGCCCCACCGGGATCGCCGGACTCGTGCGGCCGGGCGTGGTCACGTTCGTGCCCGACCGCCACGGCGACGGCACGAACGTGGTCGCCCTGCCCACGGCGAGCGGCTTCCGGTTGTCGTACGGCCCGGGTTCGTTCCGCCGTCACCTCGACGCGGCGATGGCCGCCGGGCTGGCCGTCGAGGTCCGTCGCGACCCCCTGCTCGGCCTGGACATCGACACGCCGGCGGACCTGCGCCACCCGCGGGTGGTAGAAGTGCTGCCCTCATGGGTGCCAACGAGCCAGGCCAACCAGCCCTTGCCCCACACGACGGGTTGAGCGCGCCGTTCTCCCGGGATCTCCTGGTCCCGGCTTCGGCGCTGGCCATCGGGGCGCACCCCGACGACGTCGAGTTCGGCGCCGGCGGCACGCTGGCCAAGTGGGCGGCCGCAGGATGCGTCGTGCACCACCTCGTGTGCACCGACGGATCGAAGGGCACGTGGAACCCCGATGCCGACATCGGCGCGCTGGTCGCCACACGCCAGGACGAGCAGCGCGCCGCGGCCAGGCGGATCGCCGGCGGCGCCGACTCGGGCACGGTGACGTTCCTCGGGCGGGTGGACGGCGAGCTGGACACCTCGCCGGCCACCGTCGGTGCGGTGGCCAGGGTGATCCGCACGGTCCGGCCGCAGGTCGTGCTGGGGCACGATCCGTGGAAGCGCTACCGCTTGCACCCCGACCACCGCGCCGCCGGCTTCCTCGCCTGCGACGCGATCGTCGCGGCGCGCGACCCGCACTTCTTCCGCGAGCACGGCCTGGCCCACCACCGGCCCGAGGCGCTCCTGCTGTGGGAGGCCGACGCACCCGACCACGTCGAGGACGTCACCGCGTCGCTGGCGGCGAAGCTCGACGCGCTGCTGGCCCACGAGAGCCAGTTCGAGTCGACGATGCACGCCGCCGACGACGCCGACCTCGAGGCGTTCCGTCAGCGGATCAGTGCCCGCCTCGCCGCGCTCGGCGAGCCCCACGGGCTGGCCGCCGCCGAGGTGTTCAAGCTGATCACCGACCTCTGACGGGGCGCCGTCTCAGCCGGTCGCCGCACCGAACTGCCCCGGCAGCCGACCCTCGCCCGGTCCGCCGGCGAACGCCTGGGCGAAGCTCATCCACTCCTGCGCGCCGGGGCCCTCGACCACGAGCGCGGTGTCGTCCAGGTGGCGCCGCTGGGTGACCGCCAGACAGAAGTCGAGTGCCGGCCCGGTGACCCGATCGACGTCGGACGTTCCCCATTCCCACAGCTCGCCGTCGGGTGCGGTGAGGCCGACGTAGACCTCACCCGTGGGCATCTCCCGGCCGTTGATCGCATAGCTGAACGGCCGGGCGCGCGCGCCGATGTGGGCGACGTGCTTGAGCCGCGCGGTCGGCGGACGCTCGGCACCCACGGCGTCGACGACGTCCTGGCCGTGCGCCCAGGTCTCCATCAACCGGGCGGTGATGAACGAGCGTGCAGCCATCGACGGCCCGTACCACGGCACCCGGCTGGACGGATCCACGGTGCGAGCCAGTGCCAGGAGCCCCGCACGGTCGGCCCTCCAGGAGGCCAGGAGCTCGTCGGGGGACACGGCCCGACCCGGGGCGATCGACGCATCGGTCCCGCCGCCGGCGAGCAGCCGTTCGGCGTCCACGGCGAACGCCTCGGGATCCGTCAGCGCAAGGACCGCGCGCTGGTCGAAGAACCACAGGTGGCTGATCTGGTCGCGCACCGCCCATCCCGGCGCCGGCGTGGGCGTGTCCCAGGCGTCGTCGTCGAGCCCGCTGACGATGCGGTCGAGGTCGGCGTGCTCGGCGGCCAGGTCGTCACAGATCGCATCCACTCCGGCAGCTTGACGCTCCCGACCGGACCGGGTGAAGCCGGACGCGAACGAGGGTCCCGAAGGACCCTCGTTCGCGTCGTCGAGCCGGGCAGCAACTGGCTACTTGGTGGCCTTCCTGGCCGCTGTCGCGGTCTTCTTGGCCGCTTGCTTCGTCGCTGCGGCTGTCTTCGTTGCCGCCTTCTTGGTGGTGGCGGCCGTCTTCGTCGCCGCCTTCTTGGTGGTCGCGGCCGCCTTGGTCGCCGCCCGCTTGGTGGTGGCGGCCGTCTTGGTCGCCGCCTTCTTGGTGGTGGCGGCCGTCTTCGTGACCGCCTTCTTGGTGGTGGCGGCCGTCTTCGTGACCGCCTTCTTCGCCGGAGCCGCCGTCTTGGTGGCGGCCTTCTTCGTCGTGGCGGCGGTCTTCTTCGCGGCCGGAGCCTTCTTCGCTGCGGCGGCCGTCTTGGTGGCCGCCGACTTGGTGGTGGTCACCGCCTTCTTCGCCGGCGCGGCGGTCTTCTTGGCCACCGGAGCCTTCGTCGACCGTGCCGCAGCGGGCTTCGCCGCCGTGGTCCTGCTCGGCGACGCGGCCTTTGCCGGCGCCTTCTTGGCCCCTGCGGCCTTCTTCGTTGCTGCCACGTGCTCCACCTCTCTCTGGTCGACCGGCGTACCGGCTACTTCTTCTTCGCCGCCGTCTTCTTCACCGGCGCGGCGGCCTTCTTCGCCGCCGGTGCCTTCTTCGCCGCCGACTTCTTGGCGTTGAGGGCAGCCTTCAGCGTGCTGCTGGACGTGAACTTCATGCGCGTGGACGCGGCGATCTTCACCGGCGCACCGGTCTGCGGGTTGCGACCCGTGCGGGCGGCGGACTTCGTGGTGCTGAACGAGCCGAAGCCCGGCCACGCGACCTTCTCGTCCTGCTTCGTGGCCGTGACGACGTGGTCGAAGAACGCCCCCAAGGTCTTCTCCGCTTCCGCCTTGCTCACGCCTGCCGATCCGGCCACGGCTTCGATCAGCTCTGCTTTCGTCATTCCGGTTGATACCTCCGGGCATCGGGGTGTGGTAACGGTGCGTTACGCCTCGGTATCGAACAGGTTTCACGCGCGAATAGCAAGCACCCCACTCGTTGCACTTGCAACAACACGACCATGCGACCCACTCAGAATCCCCAGCGCCCACTGCGTTCGCGACTCGCCGGCATCGACGGCTGTCGCGGCGGGTGGGTCGTGGCCACTGCCGAGGGCGCGACGTTCGAGCCTCGTTTGCACCGCGGTCTGGGCACCACGATCGGCATCGACATGCCCATCGGCCTCCCTGATCACGCGCCGCGGGTGAGCGACCGCGAGGCACGCTCGTTCCTCGGAGCGCGGCGCTCGTCGATCTTCACCACGCCGCCGCGCGCCTGCCTCGCAGCCCCTGACTACCCGGCCGCGCTCGCCGCCTCGAGGGCGGCGATGGGCATCGGCATCTCGGTGCAGTCGTACCACCTGCTGGCGAAGATCCGCGAGCTCGACGCGCTCGTCGAGGCTGGCGAATCGCAGTTCGTCGAGATCCACCCGGAGTGCGCGTTCCTCCTGCTCAACGACCTGGACGGGCTCCCGCCGAAGTCGACCGCCGCCGGCGCGCAGCGCCGCCGCGAGCTGCTCCGGAGCTGGTACGGGCCGCTGCCAGCGGTCCCCCGCGGCGCCAAGCCGGACGACCTGTTCGATGCCTGCGCCGTGCTGTGGAGCGTGCATCGCTACGCCGCCGGCGAGCACCGCACGTTCGGCGACGGTGCGGTGGACGCCCGCGGCTTGCCGATGCGGGTCGTCTGCTGATCACCGTGCCAGGACCGCACGGATCGGCGCGGCGTACTGCTCGGCGTCGGCGTCGTCGGTGTAGCGGGTGCGCGGCCAGAAGAAACCGCGCAGGCCGTCCTTGCGCCGGCGGGGCACGACGTGCACGTGGAGGTGGGCGACGCTCTGGCTGACGACGTTGTTGATCGCCACGAAGGTTCCGTCGCAGCCGAGCGCTTCGGGCAGTGCCGCGCTCGACGAGCTGCACGCGGCGGAACAGGCCGTCGACATCGGCCGGGTCGAGGTCGGGCAGCGTCACCACGTGCTCGCGGGGCACCACCAGCACGTGCCCCTTGAACACCGGGGACTTGTCCAGGAAGGCCACGGCGACCTCGTCGTCGAGCACGACGTGCGCGTCGGCCGCCCCGTCGATCACGGCGCAGAACGGGCATGGTCCAGGCGTCGCACGAGGCATCGCCCGAGTTTGACCGCCGCGGGGTGTCCCATCCGTGTTCCGTCCGACCGTGTCGCGCCCGGACCGGAACCCATCCGGTCAGGACGCGACACGAACGACTCACAGCCGCAGCGGGCGCTCGGCGAGGGAGCGCGCCGGTACTGAGACCGTCGGGGGCGCGCAGCAGAATGACCACCATGACCGACACCGCGACCAATGGCACGCCCCGCCTGGCTCCGATCACCGAGCCCACCCCCGAGGTCGAGGAGCTCTACGCCAAGGGCGGCCTGCGCGATCCGCAGGGAAAGACGCTGAACATCTTCGCCACGCTCGCCCACCACCCGGCCCTCATGCGCCGGTGGATGGTCTTCGCCACCCACGTGCTGTCGAAGAGCACGCTCACGCCGCGCGACCGCGAGTTGGTCATCCTGCGCATCGGCGCCCGCTGCCACTCGCAGTACGAGTTCAGCCAGCACGCCATCATCGCCCGGCGCAGCGACATCACCGACGAGGAGATCGAAGCGACCAAGCAGGCGCTCGATGCCCACGCGTGGAGCACGAAGGACGCGGCACTGCTGCGCGCCGCCGACGAGCTGCACGACGACGCCCTCGTCTCGGACGCGACGTGGGCCACGCTCACCGCCGAGCTGTCGGTCGAGCAGGTCCTCGACGTGATCTTCGCGGTCGGCAACTACAACCTCGTGTCGATGGTGCTCAACAGCACCGGGGTGCAGCTGGACGAGGGCGTACCCCCCGCGCTGTGACCGGCGTGCGATGATCGCAGTCAGCCGGTCCACCATCGGTCCTCCGGCTGGCACTACAACTTGGCCATCCACCCCGTGCAAGCACAGGTAGAAACGGAGCTCCGTTGACCGATCTCGTTCCCGGCCGCCTCGGAAGTGTGCATCGTGGAGGGGGTGAGCGGGGGTCGAGCACCCGAACCAGGGTCGTGCTCGACACGTCCGTGCTCGTCGCCGACCCGGGGTGCATCGCCAGCTTCGTCAGCGTCGACGTGGTCATCCCGCTCACCGTGATCGAGGAGCTCGACAGCCTGAAGACCCGGCTGGACGACGTCGGGCGGGCCGCACGCACGGCGCTGCGGACGATCGAGGACCTGCGTGTGCGCGCCGGCGGGTCGCTCGCCGAGCCGGTCACCGTCGACGACTCGCCCACCTCGGCCACGCTGCGGATCGAGATCAACGGCATCCAGAAGCACCTCCTCGTCGAGCACGGCCTCGATCCGGCGGTGCCGGACAACCGGATCATCGGTGCCGCGCTCGGGCAGGCGGCGCAGGCCCCGACGCGCATGGTGTCCAACGACGCCGCCCTGCGGATCAAGGCTGCGCACATGGGCGTGGAAGCGTTCGAGCACCATCCGGTCGGTCGCAGCAAGGTCACCCGCCCGTCGGGCTGGTTGACGGTGCCGGTGCCCGAGGATGCCGCCGGGCACGGCCTGGTCGACGCGCTCTACAGCCACGGCGCGATCGCGGTGGACGACGTCGACGGCGCCGCGCCCCTGCAGGAGAACGAGTTCATCGTCCTTCGCTGTGGTTCGCAGTCGGCGCTGGCCCGTTGCTGCGGCGGCGAACTGGTGCTGCTCGGGCACAGCGCGCCCGAGGCGTGGGGCCTGCGGGCACGGTCCAAGGAACAGCGCTTCGCCCTCGAGCTACTGCTCGATCCCGACGTCAGCGTGGTCGCCCTCGACGGGCGGGCCGGCACCGGCAAGACCCTGATGGCCATCGCCGCCGGCTTGGAGCAGGTCGTCGAACGACGCACCTACGAGCGCCTCGCCGTGTACCGGCCGCTGGTGCCGGTCGGTCGCGCCGACGTCGGCTTCCTCCCCGGTGGACTGGACGAGAAGCTCGATCCGTGGATGTCGGCCATCCACGACGCGATCGTCGCGCTCACCGACCAGCGCAGCAGCAACGACGCCCATCGTCTCGTGGACGAGCTGATCGGCCGCAACCAGTTGACGCTGGAGTCGGTGACGTTCCTGCGCGGGCGCAGCCTGCACCGCCAGATCGTCGTCGTCGACGAGGCCCAGAACCTCGAGCCGACCACGCTGAAGACGGTCCTCACGCGCATCGGCGAAGGTACCAAGGTGATCTTCACCGGCGACACCAGCCAGATCGACGCGCCGTACCTCGGCGAGTCGAACAACGCCCTCGCCGTGCTGATCCAGGCGTTCGGCGGGCAGCGCTGCTTCGGCCACGTGACGCTCACCGCCTGCGAGCGCGGCGAGGTCGCCAGCCTGGCCGCGGAGCTCCTCTAGTTGGTCGGGACTGGCGTCCGCTCGCTGCGCTCGCTTTCGCCGCTCCCTCCCTGCGGCGGGCTCCCTGGCGGTCGCGCCGCCGCGCCCAGATCTGGTCCTGCCTCACGGGGACCCAAGCGGCAGCAGCGCGGCTCTCGTTCGCTCCGGTCGGCACGGTCCTGTGCTTGGTCATCCTCGGAGTAGCTTCCTGCCCATGGGGGCTGAGCACAGTGCTGCGGCGGGGGTGGTGACGGCGTTCATCGCCACGATCGAGATGTTCGACCTGGAGGGGGCGCTGGCCTTCCTGGCCGACGACGTCGTGTACGACAACGTGCCGATGGGCAAGGTCGTCGGGGTCGACCGGGTGCGCGCCACGCTCGGCCCGTTCGTCGGCCGGTTCGACGAGATCGACTGGCCGGTGAGCCGGATCGCCGCGTCGGGCACCGCCGAGTCGGCAACGGTGTTCACCGAGCGGGTCGACCGCTTCCGGTCGGGCACCACCTGGCTGGAGCTGCCCGTCGCCGGCGTGTTCGAGGTGCGCGACGGGCGGATCACGCTGTGGCGCGACTACTTCGACCTGGCCACGTTCACCACGGCATTGGCCGCACTCGGCTGAGCGCCGTCCCCTGACCGTCGCGCACCCCCGGCGTATGGTGGCCGTCATGGAGCCGCCGGTCCGCTACGCGGTGGTCGACGTCGAGACCAGCGGTCTGCGCGCCGACCGACATCGGGTGCTCCAGGTCGGCGTCGTCGTCGTCGACGCCGACGGCACCGTCATCGATCGTTGGAGCAGCCTGGTCCGCCCACGTCGGCGGTGGTGGTACCGCGTCGGGCCGACGCACGTGCACGGCATCCGTCGTCGCGAGGTGCGCGCCGCGCCCCCGGCCGGCGACGTGCTGCACCGGTTGGCGACGACGCTCGAGGGCACCCGGGTGGTCGCCCACAACGCCGGCTTCGACGTCGCCTTCCTCCGCCGGGCCGCAGCGCGCGCGAGGCGTCCAACTGCCCCTCGACGACCCGCTGTGCACGCTGCGCCTGTCACGCCAGCTCGACCCGCGAGCGCCTGCCGTCGCACCGCCTCGGCGACGTCGCGGCGCGCTACGGCATCGATCTGGTGCACCCCCACGATGCGCTCGCCGACGCCGAGGCCACCGCCGCAGTGCTCCCCCACCTGCTCCGGGCGCATGCCGCGCTCGGTGCCGTGCGCACCGAAGCCACGTTGCCGACCCCGGCCGCCTGACACCGTCCGGCTGGCCTGGCGCCCCGAGCCGGGGACGGCTCAGGTCGGCGTCGCCCCAGCGGGCACACGGACGTCCACAGCGCTCGCGTACACCCGGCGGGCAAGCGCGATCGACGGGCGCTCGACGACGCGATAGAAGATCTCCGTCGCCGCGGCCACCACGACCAGGGACACGACGATGAACTCGAACGGCTGGCGCTGCGGATCGATGTGCTGGGCGACGGACACGACGATCGGCTCGTGCACGAGGTACAGGCTGAAGCTGCGCAGGCCGAGCCGCTGCAGCGCTGCCGCGTCGAACATGCCGCTGACGCTGCGCAGGTGCACCGCGGCGAGCACGATGACGCACGCACCGAGCACGACGACGAGCTGCTCGAGCCCGGCGAGCGCCTGCTGAGCGGGGTGCGACGTGCACGAGCTTGCCGGGGTTCGCCCACCAGCGCACGGTGAGCATCAGGCCACCCGAGCACGAGCGCGACGCAGCCGAGCACGCCGTCGGGCACCCGCTCGCGCCACCGCGCCACCCGTGCGCCGATCGCCTCGGCGTTGAGCGCGGCGAGCGTGCCGAGGAGGAACATCGGCAGGTAGAAGAGCACGCCGCTCGACTGGTAGATGCTCAGCGCGATGCACGCGCACAGCGCCGTGCCGACGTACGGCGCCCGCCGCCCGATCGCCAGCGCGAAGCACGCCGCGACGATCGGCAGCAGCGCGGAGAACAGCACCTCCCAGCGCAGCGACCACAGCACGCTGTCGATCTGCGAGCCCGAGTCGGGCACCACGAGCGTCGCCAACCGCAGCGGATCGGACCAGGCCACGGCGGTCCCGTGCCAGCGCAGCCAGCCGTCGGCGATCGCCGGCACGCCGCAGGACGAGCGCATGCTGCGCGGTGGCCAGGACGATCGCCGCGACGGCCGGCACGTAGAGGCGGACGAAGCGCTTGCCGACGAAGCCGGCCGTGCGCCGTGGGGTCGACAGGTCGGTGCCGGTCAGCACGTACCCGCTGAGCACGAAGAACACGAAGACGGCCTCGCCGCCGGCCCACAACAGGTGCAGCGGCGAGTAGGTCATCGCCCGCTCGAAGCCCGAGGAGATCTTCGGCTGGGTGGCGAACGGGTCAGACAGCCAGCCTCCGCACAGCGCCAGGTGGTGGGCGACGACCATCGCCGCAGCGACGCCGCGGACGCCGTCGAGCCCGCGCAGGCGCCTGCGGGGCGCCTCCGCGCCCGTCGCGCGGTCAGGCGCCGTGGCGATCGCCGGGCGCGCGTCGGTCATGTCTGGATGGTACGCGCTCCGCGGCGGGTGTGGTCAGGCGCCCGGGTTCGCCCGGGTTCGCCCGGACGCCGATCGGGCACAGGAGGTCCATGAGCACTGCAGATGATCGACCGGGCCTCGTGATCGTCGGCGGCGGCGCCGGCGCGCACACGTGCGTGGCCGCGTACCGAGATGCCGGCGGGTCGCTGCCCGTCACCATCGTGTCCGACGACGACCGTCCGCCGTACTTCCGTCCGGCGCTGACGAAGGAGCTCCTCACCGGCGATCAGCAGTCCGACGACCTGCCCCTCGAGGACGACGAGTGGTACGCCGGCAAGGGCGTCGGGCTGCGCCTGCGGTGCCGCGCCGTGGGCTTCGACCCGGGCACGCGGACGTTGGCCACCGACGCCGGCCCGCTGGTGTACGAGTCGCTCGTGCTGGCCACCGGGTCCAGCGCGGGGTCGTTGCCCGTGCCCGGCGCCGACCACGAGCGGGTGATGCGGATCCGCCACGCGGCCGACGCCGAGCGGTTGATCGCCGCGGTCGGCGGCGGCGGTGACGTGCTCGTGATCGGCTCGGGCTTCGTCGGCTGCGAGGTGGCCGCCAGCCTGCGTCGCCGCGGCGTCGCCGTGACGATGGCGACGATGGAGCGGGCCCCGCAGGCCGACCGGCTCGGAGGCGAGGTCGGCGACATCCTCGCCGGGTGGCTCGCCGACTCCGGCGTCGCGTTCCACGGCGGAGCACGCCTCGACGCGCTGGAGCACCGCGACAGTGGCACGTTGGCCCGCTTCGGCGACCTGCAGGTGGAGGCGACGCACGTCGTCATGGCCACCGGGGCCAAGCCGAACCTCGACGTCGCCCGCGCCGCCGGACTCGCCGGCGAGGGTGGGGTCGATGTGGACGGGTCGATGCGCACCCGTCTCGACGGCGTGTTCGCCATCGGCGACATCGCCCACGCGCTGCACCCGGTCGCCGGGCGGAGGCTGCGCGTCGAGCACTGGGGCGACGCCGAGGCGATGGGCAAGGTCGCCGGCACCGTCGCCGCCGGCAGCCTGGCCGAGTGGCGCGACGTGCCCGGCTTCTGGTCGCAGATCGGCGACCGCGACGAGCTCAAGTACGTCGCCTGGGGCGACGGCTACGACGACTGCGTCGTGCAGCGCTCGGCCGACGGCGGGTTCACCGCGTGGTACACCACGGCGGGCGCGACCTGCGGCGTGCTGACGTTCGGCCACGACGAGGACAACGAGGCCGCCGCCGACCTGATCACGTCGTCCGCCCCGCCGCCGATCGCCGCCCGCTCCCGCTGAGCCACTGCCACTCGTCCGCGACCCGCCGCGCCACCCGAGCGACGTGGGCGCGGGCGCGCGCGGCTGGCGCCGGTCAGTCGTCCAACCAGTCGAGGTGCTTGTGGCGCACGGCGTGGTGCACGACGGCGGGCCACTCCCGCCGCGTGGCCTCGGCCCGCCCGTGCTCGACCTCGTGGAGCAGGCCGAAGGTGAAGCCGTTCTCGGCCCGGCCACGAGCGGACGCACCCAGCCGGCGCAGCAGCTGGCGGGCCACGACGCTGTCCTGGTGGTCGCCGAGCAGCTCCTGCACCGCCTCGAAGCGTGCCGCTGCCTCGGTGGCCCGCCGCCCTTCGAGCGGGGCGATCACCTCGAGGGCGTAGCGCGCCCGCTTGGCGGCCTTGCGCAGCTCGTGCAGCTCCGGATCGCCAGCCGTCCCGTGGTCGGGCACACGCCGGCGCACGCGGCGGACGGCCGCTCGCGCCGCAGCCCCGCAACGTGGACCGGCGCACATCACCGCCGCCTCGCTCTCCCACCCACGGTGGGTCCTCGACCAAGCGGTGCAGGCTGTCGATCAGGCCGACGAAGCGGCCGCCGTCCAGCGCGGCGACGACCTCGGCGAGGTGCTCCTGGGCCGCGCCGCGCAGCTCCATGCGGATCTGCTCGACGACCGGACCGAGGACCAGCTCGCCCGGCACCTCGGCGAGCTCCGCGTCGAGGCGCAGGAGCATGACGTGGTCGTCGCGCAGCAGGCCGAGCTGTGCCCCCAACCACTTCAGCTCGTCGCGGATCGGGTCGGTGGCAGCCCGGTCGAGGCACGGCCGGAACGTGGCGAGCGCGCTGCGCAGCCGTCGGGTGGCAACGCGCATCTTGTGCACCGCCTCGTCGTCGCCGCGACGAACGTCCGGCCTCGTGGGCGATGATCGCCTCCACCTGCGCGTCGAGGTGGGCGAGCAGGGCGCCGGCGGCCTTCGTCGTCGTGGGTGACGGTGGCAGGTCGCGCGGGTCGCCGCCGTCGGTGAGCACACGACCGACCTTGGACACGCCGCCGGCGGTGTGCCAGCCGACGACGCGCAGCGCCTCACCGATCTCGTCGAGCAGTTCGTCGGGAGCACCGGGCACCAGCTCGACCTCCACCTCGCGCCAGGCGACCTCCAACCCGTCGGCGAGGCGCACCCCGACCACCTCGTCGTCATCGACGACGGCCACCTGCCTGCCGTCGCCGTCGACCACCGGTCGCGACGTCCGCAGGGTGCGCAGCTCGGCCACCGCCACGGGCACCGCCCGTCCGGCATGGGCGCGCACGAGCGCGAGCAGCTCGTCGGGCACCGCGCCGGGATCGCCGTCGGCGTGCAGCTCCTGGCGGGCGTCGGCGCCGGCGGGCAGCTTGAGGTGCCAGCCGTCCTCGTCGTCGCCCGTGCGATGGCGCAGCGTCGCCCCGGAGCGCAGCAGCCGCAACTGCTCGGTGTCGTAGTAGGTCGCCACGAGGTGGAGCTCGTCGGCCGGCCCCGATCGTGTACGCGCCGACGCGTCCGGCACCGGCGTGCCCTCCGCTGCCTCGAACTTGCGCTCGACCTCGCGCGCTCCTGACACTGCCACGGCTAACCACCTCTCCGCGCGCCGAGGATCGGCCGCGACCGCTCGTAGCGTTCCAGCAATTCCCTGGCGGCGTCCGATCCGAGGCCCCGCCACTCGGGCGGGGCGAGCACCTCGGCGTGCGGGCCGAGGCGCAGCAGCAGGGCGCGCAGCCAGCGCTCGCTGGTGATCGACAGCTCGACCTCGAGGTCCGCGCCGACGTCGCGCTGCCCGCGGACCGGGTAGCGCTCGGCCACCCAGCGGGCCGCCGGAGCGAGGCGGACGACGGCCACGGGGAGATCGGCGTCGACGAACCAGTCGTCGGGGCCCGGCGCGGGCACGGCCCGACGCGGGTCGACGTCGCCGGTGCGCTCCCACGACTCGAAGCGGTCGAGCCGGAACGTCCGCTGCTCTGCGCTGCGCTGATCGTCGGCGATCACGTACCAGTGGCCACGATCGGCGAAGACGGTGCGCGGCGTGAGCTCGCGCTCGGTGACCTCGTCGCGCCCGGCCGACCAGTAGCGCACCCTCAGGCGCGCGCTCTCGGCCGCCGCGGCCACGACGTCGGCGGCGGCCGCCGGTTGCACCGCGTCGACGACGACCCCGTCGTCGCCGAGCACCGCGGCGAGCTTGTCGAGCGCCCGGGCCAGTGGCCCCGCCGGGTCGGCGCCCGGCAGCGTCAGCGCCGCCCGCCCGGCGATCAGCAGGGCGAAGCCCTCCGGCGCGGTGAGGCGCAGCGGCCTGGTGAACAGCCGGGGCACGCCGGCGTGCACCATGCCCTCGTCGATGAACACGTCGATCATCTCGTCGACGAACGGCGGCAGGCCGCACATCGCCGCCAGCTCGAGATCGCGGACCAGGTCCGCCTCGTCGAGCTGGAAGTGCTCGGCCATCTCGGCCACCGGGGCCGAGCCGCGCTCCATCAGCCACGGCAACATGACCAGCAGGCGACGCAGCCGCTCGCCCACCGGGCGCGGGCCGCGCCCTCGACCGCCGCTCACGCGCCCGATCCGGCCATCGCCCGCAGCCAGTCGACGACCGCGGCGCGCACCGGCGGCGGGCCGAGCACCTCGGCGTGCTCGCCGAGCCCGAGCAGCCACGAACGGAACGCATCGAGGTTGGCGCAGGCGACGTCGAGCTCGACGGCACCGTCGTCGTGCCGGGCGACGACCGCCGCTTCGCCGAGCTCGTCGACCACCAGCCGGGCCCGCGCTGCGTCCACCAGCACCCGCGCCGTGCCCGGTCCGTCGCCGAGCTCCTTCGGATCGGCGGGGAACGCCCGGCGGGCATCGAAACCCTCGGGGCGGACGAACGAGTCGGGCGGGCCGACGCGTCACGTCGCCGGCGATGCGATCCACGCGGAACGTGCGCTGCCCGTCGCGGACGCGATCGAAGCCGATGACGTACCAGAAGCCCTCGCGCAGCAGCAGCGCGTACGGCTCGACCTCGCGCTGCGCGCCGCGGTACTCGAAGTGCGCCACGGCCCGCGCCGCGGCGGCGTCGCGCAGGACCGGCAGGGCATCGAGCGCGGGCACGTTGGTGACCACCGGTGCATCGCCGGCCACCGAGCCGCCGAGCTTGAGCAGCCCGAAGCGGGCGTCGCCGGAGCGGATGGCGGCAACGGCCAGCTGCAGCGCACTGTCGCTCCTCCGTGCTCAACGTCAGCCCGGTGAGCTCGTAGCGGTCGCGGTCGATCCGGTAGCCGGTGCGCCCGGCCTGCGTCGCCGTGCAGCACCTCGGTCTCGATCGGCACGCCGATGTCGCGCAGCACCGCCTTGTCCCGCTCGAACGTGCCGCGCAGCGCCACGGCGCTCGCCGTCGGGTACACGCCGAGGCGATCGGCGATCTGCTCGAGCGTCAGCGGGACGCGCGTCTCCAGCAGCAGGGCCAGCAGGTTGGTCACCCGTTCGAGCGCGTCGGCCACGGCCGCAGGCTACGGCGACGGAGTCCGACGGCGCAGCGCCTGCCTCTCAGTGGACGAGCGGCGTCTCGCGGGAGATCGCCACCTCGACGGGCGGTTCGTCCGCGGCCGACGCGCTGGTGGCGACCGTCGACGACGAAGCCCCAGCCGGCAGCGCCGAGCGCCGCAGCGCCGCCGACGACGAAGCCGGCGCGGGCGCCGAACTGGTCGCAGATCCAACCGATGAACGGACCACCGATCGGCGTGCTCCCGAGGAAGACGATCGCCTGCAGGGCCAGCACCCGTCCACGCATCTCCGGCGCCGAGCGCATCTGGACGATCGCCGTCGAGGCGGTCATGAAGATGATGCTGCTGAAGCCGACGAAGATGGCGAACGGAACGGAGGCGAGCAATCCGGGCGAGGCGGAGAACACGAGCATGGCCACGCCGAACAGGGCGGCGCCGTTGACCACGTCGCGGACCTCGATCGTCTTGCGCCGGGCCGTGAGCAGCGCGCCGCACAGCGAACCGATCGAGACCACCGAGTAGAGGATGGTGAACGTGGTGGTCCGAGCCACCGAGCGTCGTCTTGACGAACAGCGGCATGATCACGTTGAAGTTGAACGTCAGCGTGCCGATGATCGCCATCATCACCAGCGGCACCCACAGGTCGGTCTTCGACCGGGCGTAGCGCAGGCCGGCGCGCACCTGGCCCTTGGCCTTCACCGTGATCGGCGCGGCAGCGCAGCTCGCTCGATGCGCATCAGCAGCAGTCCGACGATCACGGCGATGTAGGAGAGGCCGTCCACCGCGAAGCACCAGCCGTAGCCGACGGTGACGATCAGCAGACCGGCCAGCGCCGGCCCGAAGATGCGTGAGCTGGTCATCAGCGCGCTGTTCAGGCTGACGGCGTTCTGCACGTCCTCGACCGGCACCATCTCGACGACGAACGCCCGCCGGGCCGGGTTGTCGAACGCAGTGGTCATGCCGCCGACGAAGGCGACGATGTAGATCGACCAGACCGGCGGGCTGCCGCTGAAGGCCAGCGCGGCGAGGGCGAACGACTGCAGCATGGCGATCGACTGGACGATCACCAGCAGCCGCCGCTTGTCGCTGCGGTCGGCGACGAGCCCGGCCCACGCACCGAGCAGGAGCACGGGGAGGAACTGGCACGCGGTGAGCAACCCGACCGCCAGGCCGTTGTTGTCGGTGAGCTCGAGGACCAGCAGTGCCTGGGCGATCGAGCGTCAGCCAGTTGCCGATCTGGGAGATCATCTGGCCGCTGAAGAACAGGCGGAAGTTGCGGACCCTGAACGAGCTGAACGTGTCGCGCATCGCCGCGCGGGTGCGGCTCACGAAGCGCTGCCGCCATCGGCGGCGTCGGTTCCGGACCCACCGAGCTCGATCGGGTCCGGCTGGTCGACGATGCGCTCGAGCACGGCGGTGGCTTCGGCGAGCAGCGCCAGGTCGTCGGCGTCCAGCTCGTCGAGCCGGGCGCTGAGCCAGGCGTTGCGCCGGCTGCGGAACTCGTCGAGCTGCGATCGACCGAGCTCGGTGACCGCCACGAGGCTGACGCGGCGGTCCACGGCGTGCGGCTGGCGCTAGCACGAGCCCGGCGCGCTCCATCTTGTCGACGACCTTGGTGATCGTCGGCGGGGCGACGCGTTCACGCCCGGCGAGGTCGCCGAGCGTCAGCGGGCCGTGCTTGTTGATCGTCGACAGGGCCGCGGTGATGGTCGGGCCGAGGCCGCTGTCGTCCTGCTGGCGCAACAGGCGCGCCAGGCGGGCGACGACCAACCGCAACCGCTCGACGTTCTCCGCGGCCACTGCGCCGGGGGGGTGCGCAGTGGCGTCGGAGGAGGCCGTGTGGAGGGAGGTCGTCGTCATCGCTCCCCCAGTATGCCGGAAATCATTTAGTGAGGCGAACTAGATGTCCCGTTGCGACCGGCGATGTGACGGGTGACCGTGCGCCGCCCGCGGCCGTCCGCGTGCACCGACGGTGGCGACAGCGGTGACCGCTGCGCCTCCGCGGTGCGGGTGATCGCCGGTCCTAGCCTGCTCCACGTGCCCCTGCCGCCCGATCTGCCTGCGCCCTCGCCGAAGCGGCTCGCACTGCGGGTGACCCCCGACGCCCGCCGGCAGATCGCCGCCGGGCACCCGTGGGTGTACGACGAGTCGATCACCTCGCTGAGCCACAAGGGCGCGGCCGGCGACCTCGCCGTCGTGTTCGACGACGACCGCCGCTTCGTCGCCATCGGGCTCAACGACCCGGGCTCGCCGATCCGTCTCAAGGTGCTGCACCGCGGCAGGCCGACGCCGATCGACGCCGCGTTCTGGCAGGGCCGGCTCGACGCCGCGCTCGAGCGCCGGGCCCCGCTCGTCGCCGGCGGGACCACCGGGTACCGCTGCATCCACGGGGAGAACGACGGCATGCCCGGGTTCGTCCTCGACCGGTACGGCAACACGTTGGTCGTCAAGCTGTACAGCGCCGCGTGGGTCCCGCACCTGGCGACCATCCTCCCGGTCGTCGTCGCCACGATGCGGCCGTCGGCGGTCGTCGTGCGACTCGCACGGGCACTGCAGGGCGAGAACCTCCACGGCGTGCACGACGCGATGGCGGTGTACGGCGAGCTGCCCGCCACGCCGGTGATGTACGTCGAGCTCGGGCTGCAGTTCGAGGCCGATGTCGTCCACGGGCAGAAGACCGGCGCGTTCCTCGATCAGCGCGACAACCGTGCGCTCGTCGGCACGATGGCCGCCGGGTGTTCGGTGCTCGACGTGTTCTGCAGCACGGGCGGCTTCGGTGTGCACGCCGCCGCCGGCGGGGCCGCGAGCGTGCTCGCGGTCGACGCCAGCGAGGGCGCGCTGGCCGCGGCCCGACGGAACATGCACCACAACCGTCGCCTGCCGGCCGTCGCCGCCTGCGCATACGACACCGAGTCCGGCGACGCGTTCGAGGTCATGGACCGCTTCGCCCGCCAGCACCGGCACTTCGACATCGTCGTGATCGACCCACCGTCGTTCGCCCAACGCCAGTCCAACGTGCCGCGCGCCCTGCAGGCCTACGGGCAGCTGACCGAGCGGGCGTTGCGCGTGCTCGCGCCTGGTGGGCTGCTCGTGCAGGCGTCGTGCAGCAGTCGGGTCACGGCCGACGACTTCGTCACCACCGTGCGGCGCGCCGCCGGCCGGGCCGACTGGGACCTGCACATCGTCCGCCAGACCGCTCAGCCGATCGACCACCCGATCGGCTTCGCCCAGGGCGCCTACCTCAAGGCCGTCTTCGCCCGCCCCGAGCGCATCCCCTCCTGAGCCCCGCCTGGCCGACGCGCCACCCGAGTCCCAGCCGTCCGCCCGAGTCCCGGCCGCCCGCCCGAGTCCCGGCCGCCCGCCCGAGTCCCAGCCGCCCACTCGAGTCCCAGCCGACCACCCGGGTCGCCCACGTGCCGTTCCACGCGCCGGCCACTCGCCCGCACACGTCGGACTCGGCCGCATGCCGTCCACCCGAGTCCCAGCCGCCCACCCGAGTCCGTCGCGTGCCGTTGCGCACACCAGCGACTCGGACGCTCGCCCGGGACTCGGGCCCTTGCGATGCACCGAGTCCGCTCATCGAGCCTGCCGACGATGCCCTGCGTCGACGCCGACCTCATGGCCGACCAGACCGCCGGCGACCTCGACGTCGTCGACGCCGAGTTCGGTCACCGGGGCGACTGCCTGCACACCGTGACGCACGACGACGCCCGCCTGCCCGACAGCGCCGTCATCGCGCACGCGGCGTACGCGGTCCCGTCCGGTACGGATACCGTCCGCCGGACCTGACTCGTTCGGGTGTCGAGCGCCGTCCGGGGACCACGGGCGCCCGAGCGCCGACGGGTTGCACGTCCGACTGCGCTGGGCACGGACCGCCCGAACGTGCGCGAGACCACGACTACCGTCGTCGAGATGCTGCGCACACGGTTCCGCACGGGCGCGATCGCGCTCGTCACGTTGGTGGCCTCGAGCCTCGCGTCGGTCGTCGCCACCGTTCCCCGGGCGAGCGCCGACGGCACCGCGTCGATGGGTGCGGCCGGCGTGCTCACCCAGGACTTCGACTCGCTGGCCAACACGGGCACCGGGACGCTGGCCGGGAACACCCCGCTCGGCGTCCGCTTCCTCGAGACGAACGCCCTCACGGGGATGAACGCGAACACGACGTACACGGCCGGCAGCGGCTCGTCGAACGCCGGCGACACGTACAGCTTCGGCACCGCCTCATCGCTCGATCGAGCGCTCGGAGAGCTGCGCAGCGGCACACTCGTGCCCACCCTCGGTTACGCGTTCACCAACGACACCGGCGCGCCGATCACCTCGCTCACCATCCGCTACTTCGGCGAGCAGTGGCGCTTCGGCGGTCCGCACGCCAGCCCGGACGGGATGACGTTCGAGTACAGCACGACCGCCACCGATCTGGCTGCGGCCTCGTACACGCCGGTCGCGGCCCTGGCGTTCCGCCCGCCAGTCGTCGCGGGTGCCGCGGGGCAACTCGACGGCAACGCGGCGGGGAACCGGCGGCTGCTCGTCTCCACGATCACCGGGCTGAACGTCGCCACGGGAGGGACCGTCCTCCTGCGGTGGACCGACGTCGACGCGGCCGGCGCGGACGACGGTCTGGCCGTCGACGATCTGGCCATCGGCGCGAACGGCGCAGCGCTGCCGAACGCGGCGGTCGCCCCGGCCTGCGTCGGCACGTTCGCCGCCGTCGGGGCGACGGGCGGCTCGACGCCGATCAGCGTCGCCGACCCGGACGGCACCGTCACCGGCGCGGCGATCACCTCCGCGCCGGTCCCGGGCCTGACGTTGGGCACCGTCACGCCGGCGGCCAACGTCGGCGCAGCGCTGACCAGCTCGCTCGTCGTCGCCCCGGGCACGGCCCTCGGGACCTCCGCCGTCACGATCACGTTCACCAACGACGACGCCACCCCCCAGACCGCCACCTGCACCATCGTCGTGACCGTCGTCGAGGCGTTCCGCATCCACGACATCCAGGGCGCCCGCCACATCAGCCCCCTCGCCGGGCCTCCCGGCACACCGGCGAACGGCGCGACGACGGTCGCGGACGTGCCCGGCATCGTCACCGCGAAGCGGAGCAACGGCTTCTACCTGCAGGACGCGGATCCCGACGCCGACCCGGCGACGTCGGAGGGGATCTTCGTGTTCACGTCGTCCGCCCCGGCAGTCAGCGTCGGCGACTCCGTGCTGGTCGACGGCACCGTCACCGAGTTCCGCCCGACGGCGCTCGACGGTCCGAACCTCACCACCACGGAGATCGGCGGCCCGACCGTCACGGTGGTCTCGCCCGCCAACCCGCTGCCACCCGCGACGATCATCGGCAGCGGCGGGCGGATCCCGCCGGCAGCGGCGATCGACGACGACCCGACCACCGCGAGCGTCGAGGACCCGGCGCACGTCTTCGACGTCGCCGACAACGCGATCGACTTCTACGAGTCGATGGAGGGGATGCTCGTCACGGTCAACGGCTCGACCGTGGTGGACGGGTCGAGCACCAGCGTGAGCAACGGGGAGATCCCCGTCCTGCCCGCCGGCGTGAGCGCCGGCACGCGTTCGCCGCGTGGCGCGGTGCTCGTCGGTCCGTACGTCGGCGGTGATGTCGAGCTCTCGAACGCCAACCCGGGCCGGGTGTTCCTCGACGACGAGGTGCTCAAGTTCGCCGGCGTGGCGATGCCGGCGGCCGACGTCGGTGACACGATCGCCACGGCGACCGGTCCGCTCGACTACTCGTTCGGCAACTTCAAGTTGGAGGTCACCAGCCCGCCGGTCGTCACGACCGTGCCGCTGCCCCGCGAGGTCGGCGCCGCGGCGTCGGCCAACGGCATCACCGTGGCGACCTACAACGTCGAGAACCTCGCGTCGACCGAGGCCCAGTCGAAGTTCGACGGGCTCGCCGGCCAGATCGTCGGCAACCTGCAGTCGCCCGACATCGTCGTGGTCGAGGAGATCCAGGACAACGACGGACAGGCGGCGCCGGTCGACGGCCCGACCGCGGCGAACCTCACCTGGGCGAAGCTCATCTCGGCGATCAGCCGCGGCGGGCGGTCCGACGTACAGCTACCGCCAGATCGACCCCCTCCCGATGGCCGACGGCGGCGCGCCCGGCGGCAACATCCGCCAGGGCTTCCTGTTCCGCACCGACCGCGGGCTGGCGTTCGTCGACCGTCCGGGCGGCGACGCGACCACGGCGGCAGCGGTCACCGACGTCGGCGGGACGCCGCAGCTGTCGATCAGCCCGGGCCGCATCGCCCCGACCGACCCGTCGGGTGCCTGGGACGCCAGCCGCAAGCCGCTCGTCGGCGAGTTCACCTACGGCACGGGCGCACGCTGTTCGTCATCGGCAACCACTTCAACTCCAAGGGTGGCGACGAGCCGCTGTTCGGCCGGTTCCAGCCGCCGAACCGTCCGTCGGAGGTGCAGCGCCACCAGCAGGCCACCCTCGTGAACGACTTCGTCGCCCAGATCACGGCGATCGACCCGAGCTGCCGACGTGATCGTCGCCGGCGACTTCAACGACTTCAACTTCAGCGAGACGTTGAACATCCTCGAAGGGCACCCAGCTGGTCAACATGTTCGACACGCTCCCGGCGAACGAGCAGTACGACTACGTGTTCGAGGGCAACGCCCAGACGCTCGACCACATCCTCGTCACCCCGGCGCTGCAGGCGGCCGGCGCGGCCACGTTCGACGTCGTGCACGTCAACGCCGAGTACGGCGACCAGCTGAGCGACCACGATCCCGAGCTGCTCTCGCTGGACTTCCCGCCGAACCCCGGCGGGCCGACGCCGCCCGACCCCGGCGGCCCGACGCCGCCGAACCCCGGCGGCCCGACGCCGCCGAACCCCGGCGGACCCGGCGTGACGCCGCCCGGCGGCCTGTACGTGCCGGCCGGGCCGGACCGCCTGCTCGACACCCGGCTGCCCGCCGGCGGCGGGCGGCTCACGCCGGGCGTCGACGCGCCAGCTGCCGCTCGACCGACGCGCCGGCCGACGCGATCGGGCATCGTCGCCCAGGTCACGGTGGTCGACCCGACGCACGACGGCTGGCTCAAGGTGTTCCCCTGCGGCCAGCCCGAGCCGGTGTCCACCGCGGTGAACTACAAGGCCGGCACCGGGGCGTGGGCCGGGCAGGTCGACCATCGCCGTCGGCAGCGGGGCGATGTGCTTCTCGACGTACGCCGACGCCGACCTCGTCGTCGACCGCGCCGGCTGGCTGGTCGTCGGGCGACCGGCGCCGGCTACGTGCCGATCACGCCGCACCGGCTCGTCGACACCCGCACCGGGACGGGCGGCAGCCGCCTCGGCGGCGGCCAGGTGCTGCGCGTCGATCCGCGCACCACGCCGGGCTGGCCGACGGGCGCCGGTGGCGGCGGCGGTCGTCCAGCTGACCGCCGTCGACGGACCGGATCCCGGCTTCCTGCGCGCGTTCCCCTGCGACCAGCAGATGACCGACACGTCCAACGTCAACACCCGCGGCGCCGGGCAGTACGCCTACAGCTCGCTGACCACCGTCCCGCTGGCCGCCGACGGCACGTTCTGCGTGTTCACCTACAGCGCCACCGACGTGGTCATCGACGTCAACGGTGCGTGGGCCACCTCGGCGACGGCCCGGCTGGCGCCGGCGACCGCGCCGTTCCGCGTCGTCGACACCCGTGAGGGCCGGGGCGGGACGACGATCCCGGCCGGCGGCACGCTGCGCATCGCGCCGGCGGCCTGGGGCGGCGGCGGCGGCGGCGATCCTCAACGTCGTCGCGGTCAACGCCTCCGCGCCCGGCTTCCTGACCGTGCACGACTGCGCCACGCCGCTGCCCGACGTCTCCAACGTCAACTACCCGGCGGCCGGCGACGAGCCCGACGGCTACCCGACGTCGAACGCCGTGCAGGTCAAGGTGGCGGCCGGCGAGCGACCTGTGCGTGTTCGCCTACGCCGGCTCGTCGGTCGACGTCGTCGTCGACGTCAGCGGTCAGGTGCTCGCCGGCGACGTAGCGATCCGCCGCGTGGACGCAGGACGGTGGGCGGCCCGTACGCTGGGCCGATCCGACCCGACCCGCGTCGGCAGATCTCGGACGGTGCGCGGAAGGGGCTCGGTCGGTCAGCCGACGAGCTCGGCTGCGCCAGCGTTCGATGTCGGCCGCGGGCATGCCGTGGGCCTCGAAGAACCCGGCCGCGCCGCCCCAGCGCTCGTGGAGCACGTCGAGGACCTGCTCCATCGTCTCGGGGGCGGCCATCGCGGTGAACGCGGCGACCTGCTCGTTGAGCGTCGAGCCGCTGTCGGCGTCGAGCCAGCGGGCGATCACCGGGGCCATCCGCTCGCCGGTGAGGGCGTAGTCGGCGACGATCTCGTCGCGGTCGACGCCGGCCGCATCGAGCAGCAGGGCGACGAGCACGCCGGTGCGGTCCTTGCCGATCGCGCAGTGGACGAGCGCCGGCGTGCCGCCCGGCTCGAGGATCTGGCGGAACGCCTCGGTGAACGCCGCCGCCGCCGAGCTCGAGCAGCTCGACGTAGCCGTCGCCGAGCACCTGTGCCGCGGGGCAGCCCGGCGGCGAACGCCGCGGCAGCGGGCCTGCGCCCGGCGGGCCAGGTCGTCGGGGCCGATGACCTCGATCTCGGTGTAGCGCACCGGCGTCGCGCCGAGCGGGCCACGGCCGCGCTCGGCGCGCTCGTGCGACGAGCGCAGGTCGACGACGTGGGCCAGGCCGACCTCGTCGACGAGCACGCTGACGTCGGTCGCCGTCAGCTCGTGCAGCGCGTCCGAGCGCAGCAGCACGTCGCGGTCGGGTCCGCCGTGCACCGGCGCGCAGCCCACCGATGTCGCGGACGTTGTGCGCCCCCTCCAAGTCGATCCACCCGACCGTCATCTGCGCCATCCTCCGTTCGTCGGCGCCCACCCACCCTCGCGCGTCCGGCTCCGAGTCCCACCTGCCGCGTCAGGGTCCCAGCCGTCCACCCGAGTCGCAGCTGCCCACCCGAGTCGCCCACGTGCCCGGCCGCATGCCAGCGACTCGACCGCACACGTCCGACTCGCAACCCGACCGCCCACCCGAGTCCCAGCCGTCCACCCGAGTCCCAGCCGTCCACCCGAGTCCCAGCCGTCCACCGAGCCCGACCGTCCACCCGAGTCCCAGCCGTCCACCCGAGTCCCAGCCGTCCACCCGAGTCGCCCACGCGCCGGGCCGCACGCCAACGACTCGCCCGCACACGTCGGACTCGGGCGGGGCGGTGCGGGGTCAGCCGGGGAGGTCGATGCGCTGGGCGATCCAGCCGAGCGGGGCGTGCTCGACGGCGAAGTGCAGGATCGAGGCGACGAACCCAGGGATCGTGCCGCGGTCGTCGGCGTCGTCGATCGCCCGGTCGGCGCCGGTGCGCATCGCCCGCTCCATCGTCGCGTCGTCCCACTGCACGTCGCGATAGCCGCTGTTGCCGTCGAGCGAGAGCACGAGCCGCTCGCGGCTGGTGCCCAGCTCGCACGCTGCGCCGTTCAGCGTGGACAGGGCGATGCGCTGCACGGCGGCGTCGATGCCCGAACCGGGATGCGGGTCGGGCGGCGCGGTGCACGGATCCTGCTCGGCGAGCGTCGCCGACGTCGGCCGCGCCGGCGACGTACGACCCGCCGAGCAGCCCGATGCCGGCCACGACGGCCACGGCGATGCCGATGGTCGCCAGCGCCGCTCGGCGCGCCCGAGGCCGGCGACGTCGCTGGATCGCCAGCGCTTGCGACTCGCCCGGCCGACCACTCCGGCGACGGCCAGCGCGGGGATCAGCGCCGCCAGCGCCAGCAGCGCGGCGACGACGAACGCCGGACGGAACGCGCGGGTCATCGCCTCGGCGACGACGGTCTGCAGGTCGTCGCGCGCCCGGGCCAGCGTCGTTGTCGCCCTTCGCCCCGGCGTCGGTGAACACCGCAGCCGAGGTCGGGCACCTGACCGCGCGGCGCCGACTCGATCGCGTCGCGCAGGTGCCACGTGACGGGCAGCTTGTCGGACAGGTCGAGGTCGGCTTCGAGCATCGTGCGCGTCGCCCCGAGCGTCGCCGCGCTGCACTGCCGGCGGCGATGCTCGTCGACAGCAGCGGGGCGATGATCGCCAGACCGAGCACCAGCCCGGCATGGCGGGCCCCGACCGACACCGCGCTGTTGCGCACCAACGAGCCGTGCGCCGGCACCGCAGCGAGGTCGAGCACCTCGTGCACGAGATCGAACCCGGCGCCGCACAGGGCGAACGCGGCCGCGGCGAACGCCCAGCGCTCGCCGGGCAGCAGCGCCAGCCCGAGCAGACCGGTGGCCAGCAGCACGCAGCCGCCGGCGGCGCGCCACGTGGCCGGCGCGCGCTGGCCGAGCCGGCCGAGGAGCATCCCGAGCGGCAGCGCGCTGACCAGTGCCGCGCCGCCGAGTGGGCTGAAGCGCCACACCTCGATCGCCAGCAGCACGCCGAGGAACAGCGCGGCGACGAGCGCGGCGAACACGAGCGCGAACCCGACGTTGGCCACCCCGATCCGCCACCCCGCCCGGTTCGCGTCGGAACCCGGACCCGGTGCCGCGTCAGGTGCTGACACGAACGACGGTCCAACGCCCGGCGGCGACGACGGTCCAATGCCCGGCAACGACGGCGGCCCAGCACCCGGAAAGAACGACGGCGGGACGGTCGGCCACGCCGGCGCCACTGGCGCGGCCGGGGTGGGCGCCAGCCCACCGGCCGCCGGCGGATCCGTGTCAGCAGCCGCACGATCGCGTCCGTCCATCAGCTGACGTGAACCGCTGCGGGCGCGGCCACGCGCTGCCGAGGACGGCCACGAGCGCGAGCGCGACGACGGGCGCCTGGACGAAGAAGATCGCCCGCCAGTCGAACAGCTCGGTGAGCGCGCCGCCGAGCGCCGGTCCGAGCGCCGCGCCGGCGGCGCCGGCGAGCGCCCACCACCGCCGTCCGCGACCTTCGCTGGCGACGATCGAGTCGAGCACGGCCAACGACCCGGCGAGCAGCAGCGCCGCGCCGGCGCCCTGACCGGCGCGGGCGGCGAGCAGCACGGTGAGGTTCGGGGCGAAGCCGGCCACCAACGAGGCCACGGTGAACACCGCGGCGCCGACGCCGACGAGGCCGCTCGGCCGGCAGCCGGCGGTGCAGCAGCGCAACGGGCACCGCCACCACCGCGACGGCGACCGCGTAGGTGATGAGCACCCACGAGACGCCGACGATCGTCGTGTCGAACTCGGCGTACATGTCCGGCAGGGCGAGCGCCACCACCGAGGCGTCGGCGAACGCCAGCGCCACCGCGACGAGCAGCGCCGTCGCCCGCCACGGATGACGCAGCGCCGGCGACGGGGCGGAGGCGTCAGCGCCGGGGCGTCAAGCGTCGTGGCGATGGGACCGGTACCACTCGATCAGCGCGTTGGTCGACGAGTCGTGCTGCGGCGCGTCGGCGACCGACAGCTCCGGCGTGATCCTGTTGGCCAGCGCCTTGCCCAGCTCGACGCCCCACTGGTCGAAGCTGTTGACGCCCCACACGGTGCCCTGCACGAACACGATGTGCTCGTACAGCGCGATCAGCTGACCGAGCACGTTCGGGCGTCAGCCGCGGCGCCAGGATCGTGGTGGTCGGCCGGTTGCCGGGGAACACCCGGGCGTGCTGCTGGTGCTCGGGGATGCCCTCGGCGATCACCTCGTCGAGCGTCTTGCCGAACGCCAGCGCCTCGCCCTGGGCGAACAGGTTGGCCACCAGCAGGTCGTGCTGGGCGTACAGCGTGTGGTTCGGCTGGGCGAAGCCGATGAAGTCGATCGGCACCAGCCGGGTGCCCTGGTGGAGCAGTTGGTAGAACGCGTGCTGGCCGTTGGTGCCCGGCTCGCCCCACACGATCGGCCCGCTGTCGATGGTGACCGGTCGAGCCGTCGAGGCGCACCGACTTGCCGTTGCTCTCCATGTCCAGCTGCTGCAGGTACGCCGGGAAGCGGCGCAGCTCCTGGGCGTACGGCAGCACCGCCTTGGTCTGCGCGCCGAGCACGTTGGAGTACCAGACGCCGAGCATCGCCGAGCATCACCGGCGCGTTCGGCCGCCAGCGGCGCCGTGCGGAAGTGCTCGTCGATCGTGTGGAACCCGGCGAGGAACTCGCCGAAGCCGTCGGGTCCGATCGCGATCATCAGCGACAGGCCGATGGCCGAGTCGACCGAGTAGCGACCGCCGACCCAGTCCCAGAAGCCGAACATGTTCGTCGGTGTCGATGCCGAACTCGGCCACCTTCTCGGCGTTCGTGCTGACCGCGACGAAGTGCTTGCTGACCGCGTCGTCGCCGAGCGCAGCGGTGAGCCACCGCCGCGCCTCGCTGGCGTTGGTCAGCGTCTCGACCGTGGTGAACGTCTTCGAGCTGACGACGACGAGCGTCGTCGCCGGATCGAGGTCGGCGAGGTTGCCGGTGATGTCGGCGCCGTCGACGTTGCTGACGAAGCGGCACGACAGCCCGGCCTGACCGAACGCCTGGGTGGCCAGGTAGGCCATCGCCGGGCCGAGGTCGCTGCCGCCGATGCCGATGTTGACCACGGTGGCGATCCGCTCGCCGGTGGCGCCGCGCCACGAGCCGTCGCGCACCTTGGTGGCGAACGCGCCCATCCGCCCGAGCACCTCGTGCACGTCGGGGACCACGTCGTGGCCGTCGACGTCGACGTGATCGCCCACCGGCCGACGCGCAGCGCGGTGTGCAGCACGGCGCGCCGCTCGGTGACGTTGATCTTCTCCCCGGCGAACATCGCGTCGCGCCGGGCCTCGACGCCGGCGGCCGCGGCGACGGCCAGCAGCGCGTCGACCACGGCGTCGTCGACGAGGTTCTTCGACCAGTCGATGCGCAGGTCGCCGGCGGTGAGCACGAGGCGATCGGCGCGACCCGGGTCGTCGGCGAACAGCTCGCGCAGCGGCGGCGGACGGGGCGTGGCCAGCAGCGCGGACCACGCCGGCGTGCTGGTGATGTCGGCGCTGAGCGGAGCGGTGTCCATCGCCGCCGAACCTACAGCCGCGCCGCGGCGGCGGCGTCGAGGCTGGCCAGCGTGCCCGTGCGGCGCACGTGACTGATCGGCAGCGACGCGTCGCCGTCCATCCAGCCGCGCACCGCCGGGCGCCTTGCCGGCACCGGACACCTGGACGATCCGCCAGCGTGCCGCGTTCGACCACGGCCGGCGTCAGCGTCATCCGGATCCGCCCGTTGAACAGCCCGCACATCGCCACCGGCGCGGCCACGTCGACGACCGGATCGCCGGGCGGCCACGACGCGGTGTGCCCGTCGTCGCCGAGGCCGAGGTGGACGACGTCGAGCCGCTCCGGGCAGCGCCGCCGCGTAGCGCCGGCATGCCGCGCGCGCAGGTCCTTCGCCGTGACCGGCATCAGCTTCACGTTGCGCCTGGGCAGCGGGCAGCACGTCGAGCATCCCGGCGTTGCGGTCCGGGTCGCCGTCGGGCGCGACGCGCTCGTCGACCTGGTACACGGTGATCGCACGTCCACGGCAGGTCGATCTCGGCCAGCAGGGCGAGCATCGCCCGCGGCGTGCTCCCGCCGCTGAACGCCACGGCGGCCGCGCCGCGCGCGGCCACGGCGTCGACGCAGCCGCCGGGCGATGCGCCGGCGGTGTACGCGACGCCGCATCGGTGGTCGGCTTCGACGTGGATCTCCATCGCCGGCAGTCTCGCGGACCGTCGGCGTCGAGCCGCGCTCGCTGGCGTCAGCGGCCGACGTAGACCGCCGGGCGCTTCTCCAGGAACGACTTCACGCCCTCGCGGTGGTCCTCGGTCTGGAACAGCTCGCCGAGCGACGTCGACACCCACACGCCGAGCTCGGTCCAGTCCGGGTCGAGCGCCCGGCGCAGGCCGTCCTTGATCTTCTGCACCGCGAGCGGCGGGCGGGCGGCGATCTTGTCGGCCAGCTCCAGCGCGGTCGGCAGCAGGTCGGCGTGGGGCACGACGCGGCTGACGAGCCCGATCTCCTTGGCCCGTCGCCGCGTCGATCACGTCGCCGGTGAACAGCAGCTCGGCCGCCGTCTCACGCCCGACGAGCTGGGCGAGCCGGCCGATGCCGGCGACGTCGGTGCACAGGCCGCGCAGCACGAACAGCTCGCCGAACTTGGCCTTCTCCGAGGCGACGCGGATGTCGGCCATCATCGCCAGCTCCATGCCCCAGCCGACTGCGGCGCCGTTGACCGCGGCGATCACCGGGACGTTGGTGTGCAGCAGGGCGTCGGCCGCCGGCGTCAGCCGCGGCGCCACCTTCACCGGGTTGGCCTTGCGCTCGCCGCCGCCCATCACGGCGCGCACGTCGTCGCCCGAGCAGAACGCCGGGTCGGTCGCCGGTGATCACCAGGCAGCGCGCCGTGGTGGTGCGCACCGCGGCCTCGAGCAGGTCGTAGGTCTCGAAGCGCAGCGCGTTGCGCATCTCCGGCCGGTTGATGGTGATGACGTCGACGTCGCCGCGGTGCTCGACGAGCAGCTCGCTCGCCCCGTCGCCGTTCGTGCCGTTGCTCGTCGTGCTCGTCTGATCCGTGCTCATCCGCTTGACCTCCCACGGTGCGTCGCCGGCCACACTAGGAAGGCCGGCCGCGCCGATCTCCGATGGGCGTGCCGGCGAATTCCGCTCGGCGTCTGCGTCGATCGGCGATAGACACGACGGCCGTGACCAGCGCTCCAGCCACCGACGACGCGCCGGGTGCGCGCCGGCGTCATCGTCGGCACCGCGGCCTACCTGCTGTGGGGCCTGCTGACGATCTACTGGCACGAGCTCGACCACTTCGACGCGTTCGAGCTGATCGGCGTGCGGGTGATCTTCTCCGCGCTGACGATGGCCGTGGCCCTCACCGTCGCCCGGTCGCTGGCGGCACCTCGGCCCGGTGTGTCCGCCACCGCGCGCTGCTCGCCCGCGTCGCGCTCACCGCCGTGCTGCTGACGATCAACTGGACGTCGTACGTCTACGCCGTCGTCCACGACCGGGTGCTGGAGACGGCGCTCGGCTACTTCATCGCCCCGGTCGGCACGATGCTCGTCGGCGCGTTCGTGCTCCACGAGCGGCTGCGCCGCGCCCAGTGGGTGTCGATCGGCTTCGCCGTCGCGGCGATCGTCGTGCTCACCGCGTCCTACGGCCGGGTGCCGTACCTCGCGCTGGCCATCGCCGTGTCGTGGACGGCCTACGGCTACCTGCAAGAAGCAGGTCCCGCTCGATCCGATCGACGGCATGGCCGCCGAGGTGTTCCTGCTGCTCGTCCCGGCGGTGATCGTGGTCGCCGTCGCCGTCCGGCTCGGCGTCGAGCATCGCCAACTCGGCCACCGGCGGCGAGCTCGCCCTGCTGACGCTGAGCGGCCTGGTCACCGTCGTGCCGCTGACGATGTTCGCGTTCGCCGCCCAGCGCGTGCCGCTCACCGTGCTCGGACCGCTGCAGTACTCGGTGCCGACGATCAACCTGCTGCTCGGCTGGCTCGTGTACCACGAGCCGCTGCCGCCGTCGCGCATCGCCGGCTTCGCCCTCGTGTGGGTCGGCCTGGCGATCCTCACCGTCGACTCGCTGCGCCGCGCCCGGGCCAATCGGCTCGACGCCGGCCGATCGGCTGGCGCTGGAGCTGCAGAGCGAGCCGGCAGTCTGAGCCGCGGCCCGTCGGCCGGCCGGGGCAGCCGGCGGCGGTCGGCTACCTTGCCCGACGATGAGACGACTCGCCGCGCTGGCCGTGGCCACCGTGGCGCTGCTCGCCGCCTGCTCGCCCGACCAGAGCGACTACAAGCACGAGACCGAGCAGTTCATCAAGGGCGACGAGCGCGTCGTCGCGGCCACCGGCACGACGTTCACCAAGGCCGAGTGCCAAGCCCCGCAGGAGACGGCGATCGGTGCCGCGTTCACCTGCGTCGGCCGTCGCCGCCGACGGCACCACGTGGGACTTCGCCGTGCAGATCACCGACAAGAACCGGTTCGAGATCGTCGACTACAACCCGCGGTCCTGAACGGCACCCGAGGCCAGGCTCGGTAACGTCGTGCGCGACCGAAGGGAATCCACCACTCATGAAGAAGACGCTGATCGCCGCGGGCGGAAGCCTGCTGCTGCTGCTCGGCGCCTGTAGCAAGGACCCCGACAAGACGGACTTCAAGAAGCAGACCGCCGACTTCATCAATGGCAAGGAGGTCGCCGAGAAGGCCGGCGTCGACTTCAACGGCGCCGAGTGCGACGAGCCGGCCTCGACCGCCGTCGGCACCACGTACCAGTGCACCGCCACAGGCCGAGGACGGGTCGAACTGGGTGTTCGACGTCGAGATCACCTCGAAGAGCGGCTTCACGGTGCAGAGCGCCAACCCGGCGGATGCGTCGACGGCGTGCCACCACCGTGCCGGCGGCCGGCGCCACCACCACCACCGGCCTGAACGTGGCGCCCGGCGGTTCACGACTCGAAGTCGCTGACCACCGGGCCCGACCGCCTCGAACCGGCCGGCGGCCGCGTTCCAACGGATCACCTGCGCCGACTCGATCAGTCGCCGGGTCGGCCGTCCCCGTCGGTGCGCAGCACGACGCCGGGCCGTCCGAGCGGCGCCGTGTCGTCCAGCGCCCGGGCCGCGTCGATGATCGATGCACGGCTGAGCCCGTCGGACGACTGCTGCGCCCGGGCGAGGATCGTCACGAGCGTGTTCGCCGCGCTCCAGCCGGGGGCCGCGGCCGGCGCCTCGGCACCAAGGCCGGCCGCCTGCATCCACGTCAGGTAGTCGGCCATGCCCGGGACGCTCGGATCGGCGACCGGCCGCCGGGTCGGCGAGCGCCGCGGTGCTGACGACCCCGTCGGTCGTCGGGCCGGCGAGACGCAGCACCGCCGGAAGCGCGCAACCGGCGCCGAGCAGCACGACGCGGGCGCCAGTCGGGGGCGACGACCCGGCGGGCTGCCAACCCGCGGAGGAACCAGGTGCAGTCCAGCCCGTCCGGCGCGGCGAGCACCACGTCGGGACGAGCGGCGACGAGGGCGTCGATCGACGCGACCGCAGGCAGGCTGGTGCTGGCGGCGTCGACCCGCTCGGTGGCGACGACGCGCAACGACGCCGACCGGGCGAGATCGTCGGCCGCGGTGACGTACGCGTCGCCGAGCGCGCCGGCCGCGGCGTACACGCCGAGCGTGCCGCCGCGCGGCAACGCACCGCCGGACGTAGGTGCCGAGCACGGCGACCTCGGTGGGCACCGGTGGCAGGAACCCCATCGTCCACGGGTAATCCGACCACGTCGCCGAGCTCCGGGGCAGCGCTGAGGCCGACGCAGCTGGGGGATGCACTGCTCGTTGAGCGTGAACCGGGCGGCGAGGTTGCGTCTCGGTGCCGACCACGCCGGCGACCACCTGCGGCGCCCGCGTCGATCGCCGCCTGCAGCGCGTCGACGGTGCGGTCCGCGTCGAGGCGGTCGTCGACGACCTGCAGCTCGAGACGGACGTCGCCGAGGACGTGAGCGAGGTTGGCGTGATCGATCGCCGTGCGGAAGCCGTCGATCACCGGCTTCCATTGCGCGGCAGCGATGCCACCCGTGAGCGGTGCGGCCATCGCGATGGTCACGGTGCCGCCGATCGGGGCGGATGCCGCTGACGGGATCGGGACAATTGGTCGTGTCGACGCGCCACGCACCTGCCTCGACGGCCGACGTGGGCGCGGCGGCGGGATCCCCGCTCGTGCCCGTCGACGCGCTCGGCGACGCGGCGGCCGGGGGGATCGTGATCGTCGTGCGCGGCGCGCTCGGCGGCGGGTCCGGTGTGGAGGCCGGTGGCCCCGGCGACGGCGCGGTCGGAGCACGCCAGCCCGACGAGCGCCAGCCCGACCAGCAGCAGGTTGCGCTTCCTCACCGATCGGGCCTCCCGGGCGCGGAGGCTAGTGGTGGCTCCCACGAGTCGACCGTCGGGCGATGTCGGACCGGAGCGCGATCCGGGAAGACCGTTCGAGAGCTAATGTTTCACCGTGCTCACGAATGGATCGGCCACGTCCGACATCGCCGGCGACCCGGTGCACGGCCTCACGGGTCGGGTGGAGCAGCGCACCGAGGACCGGCTCGACGACCTGGCCGACGACCCGGCCGACGACCCGCTGCACGACGTCATCGACCTGTTCGGCTTCACGGGCCGGTGGCTGGCGATGGCCCACCGGGCGATGCGCGCCGAGTTCGAGCGCCGCCTCGTCGACGCCGGGGGCAGCCCGTCGACCTGGCGGGTGCTGCGCGCCGCGGAGACGGTGAGGCCGCCGAGCCAGATCGAGCTGGCGCGCACGCTCGGCATCACCCCGCCGACCATGGTGCGCTACATCGACCGGATGGTGGCGGAGGGTCTCGTCGAGCGCGAACGCGAGCCCGGCGATCGGCGCATCTTCCGCATCCAGGTCACGCCTGCCGGGCGCACGCTCCTGCACCGCCTCACCGGCGTCGCCGATCGTTCGGAGCGGGCGCTCGCCGCGCTGCTGCCGGCGGACGAGCTCGTGGCGATGCGCCACGCCTGCGCACGATCGCCGACCACTTCGGTGCCGCCGACGCGCACGTCGCAGCTGCGCACTAGCTCTCGGGTCGGGCCGTCAGGGCGCCGACGAACCGCGGTCCTGCCACGTGCAGACGCATGCCTCGTTGCCGTCGGCATCGGCGAGCACCCACCACGACCGGGCGAACTCGTCGGTCACCAGCCGGCCGCCGGCGGCGAGGGCCGCGGCGACGCGCCCGTCGGCCTGGTCGTGGGGCACGGTGACGTCGATGTGGAACCGGTCGCGGTCGGTGCGCGGCTCGTCCATCTGCTGGAACCAGAACGCCGGGCCGCAGCCTGCAGGGTCGACGAGCGTGCCGTCGACCTCGCGATACCCGAGCACCGCCGACCAGAACGGGCGGATGCGGTCGGCGTCCATCGTGTCGATGGCCACCTCCAGGCTCTGCAGCGTCGCCGGGTCCGATGTGGCGCCGGCAGCAGCGGCGAGTGCCGAGATCGTCCGGGCGAGGTCCACGTCGTGGGTGGTCAAACGGCCGGCCGCATGCGTCGTCAGCAGCACTCGGACCCGGTCCGGATAGCGGATGTCGACGTCGGGGTGGTGCGCGCTCGCCTCGGC
This sequence comes from uncultured Acidimicrobiales bacterium, assembly GCA_963794805.1. GTDB lineage: Bacteria > Actinomycetota > Acidimicrobiia > Acidimicrobiales > Ilumatobacteraceae > JAODBQ01. The sequence continues at coordinate 502,819 of CAWCFL010000013.1, read as the reverse complement.
GGCGTCGGCGATCGCCGCGCAGAGGGCCGCGGCGGCGGGGAACGAGCCGGCGCGGAACTCGGCGTGGATCGAGCCCAGCAGGTAGCGCCAGTCGTCGAGTCCGTCGGTCGCGGCGAACTCGTCAGCGGTGACGATCGTGTACTCCATGCGCCGAGTCAAGCACTCGGGGCGGGCGCCCGACGTCCGGACGCGCTGATCCGCCCCGGTCGATCACCGACGTGGTGGTCGTCCGGGGCGGATCGTGCGCTTGCTCTCAGGGCGCGGTGAGCGGCGGCAGCGCGATCGCCGACGCGGGCGGCGTCAGCTTGCTGCCGGCCGGCACCGGGAACGGGAAGCCGAGGTTGGCCAGACGGCCCCTCACCCGGTTCTGCGCCTGGCAGTTCGTGGTGCACGTCGTCGGCGGGTTGGCCACCTCGGTGGCGTCCTCACCGGTGACGAAGCCCATGCGGCCGCCGCTGGCCACGTCCCAGACCGACACGGAGCCGCAGTGGGCGGCGCTCGGCGTCAGCGGGGCGGCGGTGTTGCAGTCCGCCTGGCTGACGCGTGTCGCCACCTGCGCGCTGTCGCGGGCGACGAAGTTCGCCGACGCGCTGTTGGCGATGTTCACCCTGGTCGTCACCTTCACGCAGAACTGCCCGGCGGGGCCGGTCGTCACGCTGGTGCACGTGGACCCGAGGAACTCGCCGACATGGGCCCGGAAGTTCGGGTTGTCGAAGTAGAACGGTGTGACGGCACCGGCGCCGGACGCCAGCGTGTGCACGATCCTCGTGCGCGTGCCGTCGCTGCGCTGGGGCTCCATCTGGTAGACGCCGCCCTGGGCGCAGTCCTTGGCCGAGATCTTGATCGACACGCCACCACCGGCGCGCGCCAGTTCGATCGACTCGTCCTTCACCGCGACCGTCACCGCACCGGCGAGCGCCGCGCCGCGCAGGTCGGGCACCTTGCTGGCGAAGACCGGGGTGAAGCGGCCGCCGGTCATGTCCTGCGGGTTGGGCGCGCCGGTGAACGCGTAGTCGAGCGTGGCGAAGTCGCTCAGGCGCACGTCGAACTGGTTGTACTGGCCGCGGACACCGATGCGGCCGGACGGGCCGAACGCGGCCGGGTCGACGGTGCCGGTCTGCGGGGTCGCGATGGTCGCCCCGGTGGTCGTGTTCACCAGGTGGAAGCCGCTGAGGTCGTCGCACGCGCCGCCCTTCTTGGCGAGGGCGGGGCTGGCCGCACCGGCGGTGACGGCCACGGCGGCCGCCGAGACGGCGGCCAGGGTGAGGATCCGCCAACGGCGGGCTCGGGTGTTGATCATGATCGTCCTTTCGACGAGGGTCATGGGCCGCAGTGTGTGGGCCGTGCCCCGTCGGGACCATCGCACGATGGTCCTAGTACCTAGATCCGATGGTCAGTCGCGCCTGGCCGACGGCATGATCGTGGAGCACGACCGGATCGAACGACCGGACAGCGAAGGAGAGCATGTGATGCGCAAGCGACTGGTGAGCCTGGTAATCGGGATCGGGGCAATGGCCACCCTCGGCGGTGTGGCGATGGCCGCGGCGAACTCGGTGGACGACCATCCGGCGCCGGCGTTCATCCCCGGCGCCGAGACCATCCCCTCGACGAGCCCGGACAACACCGCCGACACGTCGTCGTCGAGCAGTGAGCCGAGCACGTCGGCACCCGACTCGTCGGCACCCGACTCGTCGGCACCCGACTCGTCGGCTCCCGACGCTTCCGCCCCGGACGCCTCGACCCCCGGCGCCTCGACGCCGACGTCGATCGACGACCACGGCGGCGTCCGCGGTGGCCACGGCGCCGACGACCCTGCCGGCGACGACCGCGGCGACGACCACGGCGACGACACCACGGTCGCCTCCCCGCCGAACAACACGATCGACAACTCGGGCCCCGGTGCCAACTCCGGTCCCGGCTCGGGTCCGGGCGCCGATGACAACTCCGGTCCCGGCTCCGGTGCGGGCGCCGACGACAACTCCGGTCCCGGCTCCGTCACGCCGCCGTCCGCTTCCACCCCGTCCTCCGCCAGCACGCCGACCTCGGCGACGACGGCCACCTCGGTCGAGGACCACGGCGGCGACCGTCACGGCTCCGATGACGGCTCCGGTTCCGGGAGCGATGGTTCCGGCTCGGGCGGCCGCGGCTCCGGCGGCCACGGCTGACCCAGCCACCGGCATCCGGCTCAGCCCGAGCCGTCGTCGCTCAGGTGCTCGGCGGCCCACAGGGCGGCTTGGGTGCGGCTGGAGACGCCGATGGCGGCGAACACGCTCGTCAGGTGGGCCTTGACGGTGCGCTCGGTGATGCCGAGCTGTCGGGCGATCTGCTTGTTGGCATCGCCGGCGGCCACCCGGCGCAGCACCTCCACCTCCCGCAGGGTGAGATCCGGGCCTGCTGGACGGGGCCCGCGCCGCGTCGAGCATCACCCGGGCCGCCTTCGGGTCGAGCGGCGAATCGCCCACGGCGGCGGCGCGGATCCCGCTGAGCAGCTCGTCGGGACCGGCGTGCTTGAGCAGGTAACCGGTCGCCCCGGCCTTGAGCGCCTCGATGATCCGCCGGCTGTCGGAGAACGAGGTGAGCACGACCACGTGCACGCCGGCACCGGCGGCGACGATCCGCCGGGTGGCCTCGACCCCGTCGATGTTGGGCATCGACAGGTCCATCAGCACCACGTCGGGTCGTTCGGCGAGCACCAGGTCCACCGCGGCAGCACCGTCGTTGGCCATGCCGACGAGCTCGATGTCGTCGGCCGTCGACAACAGCTGGGTCAGGCCACTACGGATCACCGCATGGTCGTCGACCACCACGACGCGGATCACGACAGCGGCACCTCGACGACCACGGTGGTCCCTCGTCCCGGCGCGCTGTCGATCTTCACGGTGCCGCCGGCGTCGACCACGAGGCCGCGCAGTGCCTTGAGGCCGACGTGGCCCTGGGCCTCGCGCGCCGCCAGCGTCGCCTGATCGAAGCCGCCGCCGTCGTCGGTCACCGACAGCACGGTACGACGCTCGTCGGCCGTGACCGTGACGCGGAGGCCCGTCGCCCCGGCGTGCTGCACGGCGTTGCGCAGGGCTTCCTGCGCGGCGCGGTAGACGACGGCGGCGACACGCTCGGGCAGCTCGCCGTGGATGCCGGTGACGTCGAGTGCCACGTCGACCCCGCGACCCTGGGCCCGCTCGACGAGATCCATCAGCGCGGACGGCAGGCCTTCCTCGCGCAGGTTCGGCGGGTACAGGTCGATGACCAGCGAGCGCAGGCTGCGGATGCTCTCGCGCACGGTGTCGGCCAGCGCCGCGTTGCCGTCATCGGGCTGCCCGGCGTTCAGCCGGGCTCGGGCCGACAAGGCGAACGCCACGCCGCTGAGGTCCTGGACGACGCCGTCGTGGAGGTCGCTGGCGATCTGACGGCGCTCGACCGCGCTCGACTCCAGCGCGTGTTGCAGCAGGACCTCGCGCTCCTGCAACCGCAGGCGCAGCCGGCGGGCCAGCGACCAGGCCAGCGGGATCTGCACGAGCTCGAGCATCACCAGCGCGCCGAGCGCGATCGGGGCGAAGCTGCGCCACAGGCGAGTGCCGTTGGCCTGGACGCTGTCGTAGCGGTAGTACGCCTCGAACAGCAACGGGGTCCCGTTCGGCGTGTGCACCGGCAGGTAGACCTCGAGCAGCTTCGTCCCCAGCTCGCGCTCGTACTGGTTCTCCGGTTCGTCGAGGTCGCTCACCGCGGCCGCGATCCGTCCGGAGGCCATCGCCTCGGTCTCCTCGGAGTCCAGCTCGAACTGCTTGCCCAGCAGGCGTTCCTCGTCGGACGCGAGGATCGTGCCGTCGGCGCCCCACAGCTTCACCCGCACGAGCGAGCTGTCGATCAGGTCGCTGCCGATCAGCGCGGTCAACCGAGCCGTCGCCGCCGGATCCGTGCCGGTGAGCATCTCGTCGGTGAGCACGGGCTCGACGAGCCCCTCGGCCTTGATCAGCGTGGTCGTCCGCGCCTCGGAGATCGCCTCGCGGGCGCCGACGCGTCCGCTGGCGACGGCCGTCGCCACACCGACGATGGCGACGGCGATGGCGCCCGCCACGGCGAACTGCAGCACGGCGCGGCGCGACCAGCCACCGCCCCGCCGTCGTCATCACGTCATGGTACGGGCCAGCGCCGCCCGCGGATGTTCGGTCAGGTCACCGCCCACGCGTCGGGTTGGGTTCCGTCGAGGTCGGTGAACCCGTACTCGCGGGCCAGGTCGGCTGCCGTCACGGACCGCTGGTTCCACCGGGAGCGGTCGTCGTCTCCCGCCAGTGCGGCAACGGCCCGACCGACGAAGCGCGTCGTCTCCGAGGCGGCGAAGCCCGGCGGCGCCACCGGGCCGTCGCGCTCGGGATCGAGCGCGTCGCGCCATGCGCTCTCCGTGACGCCGTACGCGTCGAGCATCAGCTCCGAGCGCATCCAACCCGGCGTCAGCGCGACGGCGGTCGCTCCGAACGGCGCGAGCTCGTGTCCCTGCGACCACGCCAGGCGGTTCACGGCCACCTTGACGAGGTCGTAGAACACCGAGATGCGGTAGTTCTCGGCGTTGTACGCCGTCGTGCCGTCGGTGACCTCCACGACCAGGCCACCTGGACGGTCGACGAGGAGCGGGAGCAGGTGGTGCGACGTGACCAGGTGCGTCTCGATGCCCAGACGGACCATCCGCAGCCCGTCGTCGAGGTCGACCTCCCAGATCGGTCGGTTCCAGTTCGGTGGCCCGCCGTGGAGCACCTCTCCGCCCCAGATGTCGTTGACCAGCACGTCCACGTGCCCGTGGTCGCGCACGCAGTCGTGCGGCGAGCGCGGCGACCGCCGCATGGTCCAGGTGGTCGACGGCCTCGGCGATGCCCTCTCCGCCGAGGGCGCTGACGAGCTCGGCCGTGTCCTCGATCGTCTCGGTCCGGTCGTAATCCGAGTTGGCCGAACCCGCAGCCCGCGTGGTCCGTCCGGTGCAGACCACCGTCGCTCCGGCCTCGCCGAGCGCTGCGGCGATCCCCCGACCACCGCCACGCGTCGCCCCGGCGACCACGGCGACTCGGCCACGGAGCGCGTCCGGATCGGGCTGCCACGGTGCGCTCACGGCGCTGCCACCTCGGTCCGCTGCTGGACGTCGAGCCGACAGCCGTCCGCGCCACGCACGTGCGCGCCGGCGGGCACCTTCACACCGTCGTCGATCATCGTCGAACCGTAGAAGGCGCTCCGGCGCCGACGCCCACCGAGCGACGCCCCCGGGGCGCTCGAGCTCCAGGCGCCATCCGCCGGGCCGTGAGAGCCGCCACGGGCCGGAGGTCACCGAGGCGGGGAGCCGAGCAACGCCGACAGCACCGCCACCAGCGTCGTCGGGGCTTCGAGCATCACGTGGTGGTGGGCCATCGGGACGGCGATCGGCGGGGCGCACGTCGCCAGCAGCGCCTGGCAGCGGGCGATGTCCGCGGCGTCGACCACGTCGCTGCGATCCCCGTGCACGTACGCCAGCGGCACCGTCGTGTCGCGGTACACCTCGGTCGGTCCGTCGTCGTTCAGGCTCTCGGGTGCCCGACCGTCGAACTTGAACCGCCAGCCTGCACCGTCGTCGGTCCGGCGCAGCGACTGGCGGGCGACGTGCTCCACGAGCATCGGCTCCGGCCAGCCGCCGGGCGGCGCCAGCCGGTAGCGGCCGAGCGCGGTGGCCAGATCGGGGTAGGTGCGGTTGCCCGACGTCGGCATCTCCACGACGCCGCCGTCGAGCACGCCGAGCCACGCCTCGATGAGGATCGCCCGACCGACGCGCTCGGGCATGTGGTGGCAGGCGGCGAGGGTGGCGAGGGCGCCGTAGCTGTGGGCCACCACGGTCGGCCGCTCGATGCCCGCCGACGCCGCCGCGTCGAGCAGCTCACGGCCGTGCTGCCGACGGGAGTACGCCCGACGGTGGTCGCTGTCGCCGAAGCCGGAGAAGTCCACGGCGATCACCCGGAAGCGGTCGGCGAACCACGGGGCGATGTGGTCCCACCAGCGAGCGTGGGCCTGGAAGCCGTGGGCGAACACCAGCCCGGGCAGGTCGCGACGATCGAGCGACCAACCGAGGAACGCGACGGACGCGCCGTCGACCTCGGTCGTGCGCGGCTCTCCCGGGCGCGACCACGCCTCCTCGATCCACGCCTCGACGGGCTGCCGTGCGTGTCTGGTGCTGTCGACGATGTCCACCTGGGGGGCGGTGGACGTCACCTCAGCCGGCGGCGTCGGCCGCTGCGGCCGCCGCGTCGATGAGCCGTTGGGCGCGTAGGTCGCCGGCCAGGTTCGTGGCCATCTGGTTCATCACGTAGGCGAAGCCGAGCTGACGCTCGGGCTGGGCGAAGGCAACCGAGCCGCCGGCGCCCGGATGACCGTACGAGCCGGGCCCGCTGTACGGCGTGAACGGGCCGTGCACCATGAACCCCATGCCGAACGTGGTGGGACCCAGGAGGCACGCGTCGATCTCGCCGTCCGGCGTCAGCTGCGTGCGCGCCCGGTCGCGCACGCTGTCGCCGACCAGGCGGATGCCGTCGACGTCGCCGACCGTCGCCGCGTACAACCGCGCGAGGGACCGTGCGTTGGTGATCCCGGTGTGGTCTCGGCCAGCCGCGAGGTGATCGTCTTCCAGTCGAGCGCCTCGTCCAACGTCGTCGGGCCGTCCACGGTGAACAGGCCGAGCTGGTGGCTGAGCAACTGGGCGACCGTCGCCTCGCCCTTGCCGTGCTGGGCGAACTCGGGCCAGTAGGTGACGACCTTCTCGTCGTAGTCGATGAGCCCGCGCTGCGCGCACATCGCCACGGCGATGGCGGTGACGCCCTTCGTGGTGCTGAACACCAGCTGCAGGGCGTCGTCGGTGTACGGCTCGGTCGTGGCCGCGTCGAAGTGACCACCGACGAGGTCGACCACCTGCTGGCCACGGTGGTACACCGCGCAGCCGGCGCCGACGTCCTCACCGCTGGCGATGTTGGCGGCGAACGCCTCCTCGACGCCCTCCCATCCGGGAGCAACGGATCCCGGCATCAGACCCCGTCCACGATCTCGCGCAGGGTCTCGATCTGCTCCACGGCGTTCGGGCCGACCGGGTTGACCGACAACACCGTGACACCGGCTTCCTTGAAGGCCCCGACGCGCTCCTTGATGAAGCTCTTCGGCCCGACGAGGTGCTGTCCCTCGAGCCACTCGGTCGGGATCGCCGCCGCGGCCTCGTCCTTCTTGCCTTCGAGGTACAGGTCCTGGATGTCGACGGCTTCCTTCTCGAAGCCGTAGTCGCGGCAGATGTCGTTGTAGAAGTTCTTGCCGCGAGCGCCCATGCCGCCGACGTACAGCGCCGCGCCGGGGCGGGCCATGTCGAGGACCTGCTGCTTCTTGTCACCGACCATGTCCTCGCCGATCGCCAGCATCCCGCCGGCGGAGATCTCCAGCGGCTTGCGGCTCGGGTCGCGCTTGGCGTTGCCCGCCTTGAGCTGGTTGCCCCACACCTGCTGGAAGCGCTCGGGGAAGAACATGATCGGCAGCCAGCCGTCGGCCAGCTCGGCCGTGGCCGTGACGCTGAGGCCCTTGAGCGACGCCCACCAGATGGGGATGTCCTTGCGCACCGGGTGGTTGATCAGCTTCAGCGGCTTGCCCAACCCCGTGCCCTCGCCGGCCGGCAGCGGCACGTTCACGGTCTCGCCGTGGTACTCGAACTTCTCCTCGCGCGCCCAGATCATGCGGCAGGACTCGATGTACTCCTTGATCCGCTTCATCGGCTTCTCGTACGGCACGCCGTGGAAGCCCTCGACCACCTGCGGGCCGCTGGCGCCGAGCCCGAGGATGAACCGGCCGTCGCTGACGTAATCGCAGCCGGCTGCGGTCATCGCCATCAGCGCCGCGGTGCGCGAGTAGACGTTGACGATGCCGGTGCCGATCTCCACCTTCTCGGTCTTCGCCGCGAGGTAGCCCACCTGGCTGATGGCGTCGAAGCTGTACGCCTCGGCAACCCACACCTGGTCGAGGCCGACCTTCTCCAGCTCGACCACCCGGTCGACCGCTTCCTTGAACCCGCCTGAGTAGTTGATTGCCATCGAGAGCTTCATCCGGCGGACTGTAGGTGCCCCCCGTTGAGGTTCCCCGATCGGAACCCGGCCAGGTCCAGCGTCACGTAGCGGTAGCCGCACCGCTCGATCGCCGTGGTGATCGCGACGTGCTGCGCCGCAGCGCGGACGAGATCGGCGGTGGGCAGCTCGATGCGTGCCGTGTCGCCGTAGTGGCGCACCCGCAGCTGGCCGAAGCCGAGCCGCTTGAGCGCGGCCTCGGCCCGCTCCACCTGGCTGAGCAGGCCGACCGAGACCTCGGTGCCGTACGGGATCCGGCTGGCCAGGCAGGCCGCGGCCGGCTTGTCCCAGGTGCGCAGGCCCATCCGGTTCGACGCCGCGCGCACGTCGGCCTTGGTGAACCCGGCGGCCACCAGCGGGAACTCGGCGCCGCGCTCGGCCGGCGGCGCGCTGGCCGGGACGGTGGTCGCCGAGGTCGTCGACGTTGACCCCGAGCACCACGGTGGCGTCCTCGGCCGCGGCGATCGGGCCGACCACGTCGAGCAGCTCCGCCTTGCAGTGGTAGCAGCGGTCGATGTCGTTCACCCGGTAGGCGGCACGCGCCATCTCGTCGGTGTCCACGGGCGTCCACCGCAGGCCCCACTCGGTGGCCAGCACCCGGCAGTCGGCCTCCTCGTCGCCGGCGAGCGACGGCGACACGGCGGTGACGGCGTGAGCGTGCTCGGCGCCGAGCGTCCGATGGGCGACGGCTGCGAGGAACGCGCTGTCGGCGCCCCCGCTGAAGGCCACGACCACCCGGCCCGAGTCGGCGCAGCTCGTCCTCGAGCGCGCCGCAGCTTGCCGTCGAGCAGGTCACCCACGCCGCCGACGCTACCCGCCGCCCGCCCCGCGATCCGGGGCGTCCAGCTCGGTCGTGAACGCCGCGGAACGCGCCAGGCGCGGTTCCCGGCGTCCAGATCGCGCCGTCACCAGTCGACGTCCTCGCAGCTGTGGTCGGTGTTCGGACTCGACCTGCAGCGTGGCGTGCGACAGGCCGAAGCGGTCCTGGAGGAGGTGGCGGGCGTCGTCGAGCACCGATTGGGTGGTGTGGCTGCCGGCGACGACGAGGTGGGCGGTGAGCACGTCCATCTCGCTGGTCAGCGTCCACACGTGCAGGTCGTGCACGTCGGCCACGCCCGGCCGGTCGAGCAGGGCGGCGCGCACGTCGTCGATGGCGATGCCCTCGGGCGCGGCCTGCACCAGCACGCGCAGCGCGTCGCCGCCGAGGCGCCAGGCCCGGGGCAGGATGAAGATGCCGATCGCTGCGCCGATCACCGGGTCGACCCAGCCCCAGCCGGTGGCCCACATGACGACCGCGGCGACGATCACGCCGACCGAGCCGATCATGTCGCTCATCACCTCGAGGTACGCCCCACGCAGGTTGAGGCTCTCCTTGGCGCCCTCGCGCAGCAGGAGGAACGACACGACGTTCACCGCCAGGCCGAGCACGCCGACGATGAACACCGGCAGCGTGGCGATCTCCGGCGCGTCGCGCAGCCGCGTGGCCGCCTCGTAGAGCACGTAACCGGCGACGGCGAACAGCAGCACGGCGTTGGCCAGCGCCGCCAGGATCTCCAGGCGGTACAGGCCGAACGTGCGGTGCGCGGCGTGGCTGGTGCGGCTCGCCGCGCTGATCGCCGCCAGGGCCATGCCCATCCCCAGCGCATCGGTGGCCATGTGGCCGGCGTCGGACAACAGGGCGAGCGAGCCGGTGGCCACCCCGACGACCACCTGGACCACGAGGAAGGCCAGGATCAGCAGGAACGACAGCTTCAACCGCCCGGCGTGGCGTGCCCCGGCCCGCGCCCCACCGCCGTGCACGTGCGCGTGACCATCCGCGTGACCATGCGCGTCACCCTGCGCGTGACCGCGATCCTCCATCACCTCAGTATGGTCGTCGGCGCCGGATTGCCGGATGAGGCGACCGACACGCCGATGCGTCACGATCGCGTCGGGACTCAGAGTCGAAGGGAACATCACGATGGAACGCGAAGCCTGGATCATCGACGCCGTGCGCTCACCGCGCGGCAAGGGCAAGGAGAACGGGGCGCTGCACAACGTGCACCCGCAGCGGATCCTCGCCCAGGTGCTCAACGCGCTCCAGGGACCGCAACGGGTTCGACACGGCCACCGTCGACGACGTGGTCATGGGCTGCGGCGCGGGCAGTGGCGACCACTCGATGGACATCGCCCGGATGGCCGCGCTCGACGCCGGCTGGTCGCTCGACGCCCCCGGTGTCACGCTCAACCGCTTCTGCGGCTCGGGCCAGCAGGCGGTCAACTTCGCCGCCGCCGGCATCCGCGCCGGCTTCCAGGACCTCGTCGTCGCCGGCGGCGTCGAGAGCATGAGCCGACCGGCTCCCGCTGCACGTCGACGGCTTCACGGCCAACAACCACCATCTGCGCGACCAGTACAACATGGTCGCCCAGGGCATCTCCGCCGACCTCATCGCCACCACCGAGGGCTTCACCCGCGAGGAGTGCGACGCCCTCGCCGTGGACAGCCAGGCGCGTGCCGCCGACGCCCTCAAGGAGGGCCGCTTCGACCGGGCGCTCGTGCCGATCTTCCACGACGACGGCACGCTGGCCCTCGACCACGAGGAGTTCCCCCGCCCCGGCACCACCGCCGAGAGCCTGGCCAAGCTCAACCCGAGCTTCGAGGCGATGGGCGCGATGGCCAACAACGACGGCTCCGGCCTGACCGTCGACCAGACCGCGCTGCTGGCCTATCCCGGCTTCGACAAGATCAACCACGTGCACCACGGCGGCAACTCGTCGGGCGTCGTCGACGGGGCCAGCGCCCTGCTGGTCACGTCGCCGGAGATGGCCCAGGCCAACGGGTGGACGCCGCGGGCACGGGTCGTGATGACCGCGGTCGCCGGCACCGAGCCGGTGATCATGCTCACCGCACCCGGGCCGGCGGCCAAGCGCTGCGTGGAGAAGGCCGGGATGACGTTCGACGACATCGACCTCATCGAGGTCAACGAGGCGTTCGCCTCGGTCGTGCTCAAGTTCCTGCGCGACACGGGTGTCGACTGGGACAAGTGCAACGTCAACGGCGGGGCGATGGCCCTCGGCCACCCGATCGGCGCCACCGGCGGGATGCTCATCGGCACGCTGCTCGACGAGCTGGAGCGCCAGGACAAGCAGACCGGCCTGGTGACGATGTGCACCGGCGGCGGCATGGGCACCGCCACGATCATCGAGCGCGTCTGACCATCCGGACCACGCCATGGCCGATGCCGAGCTGACGAGGACCAACCGGCTCGTCGGCGGCATCGACCTGGCGACGGCGAAGGGCCTCGAGCTCGGCCCGCTGTTCAATCCGCTGATCCCCCGCTCCAGCGGCAACATCCGGTACATCGACCACGTCGACACGGACGCGCTGCGCGCCCGCTACGCGTCACACGTCGGCTTCGACGTCGACGCCATCGTGCCGATCGACTACGCCTCGGGCGGACGGTCCATCGCCGAGACGGTCGGCGCCGACGCGCCGTTCGACTACGTGGTCGCCTCGCACGTCGTCGAGCACGTCCCCGACCTCATCGGCTGGCTGGCCGACCTGCGGTCGGTGCTGGCCGACGACGGGTTGCTCGCGCTCATCGTCCCGGACCAGCGCCGCTGCTTCGACGCCCTGCGCCAGCCCACCGTGCTCGCCGACGTCGTCGCCGCACACCTGCAGGGCGCTGCGACACCGTCGGCCCGGCAGGTGTTCGACCACTACGCGAGCGCCGTCGGGCGCGCCGGCCAGATCGGGTGGGACGGCGAGGCTCCGCTCGACGAGCTCACCGCGATCCACCCGGAAGCGGAAGCGATGGAGCGGGCGACGGCGGCCGCCGCCGGCGGCGACTACGACGACGTGCACTGCTGGGTGTTCACGCCGTCGTCGTTCTGCCGCGTGCTCGCCGGGCTGCAGCGACTCGGACTCGTCGCGTTCGACGTGGTCGACTGCAGTGAGACGTTCGGCATCGAGTTCTTCGTCCGCCTCCGGCCGGCCGATCCGGCGCTGGCGCGCACGCTGCCGCAGGTGGAGGGACCGCCGCGGGCGAGCGAAGCCGCCGTCGTGCGCGCCGAACTGGAGACGGCCGCACGTCGAGCGCGACACGCTGCGCACCCGCGTGGCGGCGATGGAAGCGAGCCGCTCGTGGCGGATCACCCGCCCGCTGCGGGCGTTCAACGAGCGGCGCGCGGCCCGTCGCTGAGCGCAACGAGCGTGCCGACGGCGCCGGCCCGCGGACGCGTGCCGGCGCCGTCTCCTCCGGTCAGTTGACCGTGCCGTGCTCGCCGCTCGGGCCCTTGCCCACCGCAGCCGACACCACCGCCAGCAGGCGCCCGAACGGGCCGCCGCCCGGGGCGCTCCACCACTCGCCGTCGCTGACGGCCACGCCGAGCACGGTGATGTTCGGGTCGTCCTTGCCGTCGAAGTACGCGCCCGCTGCCGGGTTCCACAGCTCGTCGATCAGCGTGCGGTCGGCGGTCGGCCGTGCGCCGTGCCGTTCAACGACACCCAGTCGTTGCGGCCCGCGGCACTGATCGCCACGTGCACGTCGGTGCCGTCGCCGACGTCGCCGAACCACGTGGCGGTGCGATCGACGAGGAACAGGAGGTGGTCGCCGTCGACCTTGGCCACCGTGAGCGGACGGCTGCTGGCACGACCACCGTGATGGCTGACCAGCATGGCCACGTCGCCGGCCTTCACGGTGTCGGCGAGCGACTTGGTCTCGGTCGAGGTGCTCGTGCTGGTCGGGGTCAAGAGGTCGTCGTCATGCCGTCTCAGTACCCCGATCGGCGCACGACGCGAACCGATCGGCCGTCCTCGACCACCCGACCGGGCCCACCCCTCCGGCCGGACGTGGCCCTTGACACGCAGGCTGCGAGGACAGAGATTCTGTCGGTGATCGACGAGGACCCGGTCCGCCAGCAGGTGGGCGTCCCGGGCGTCACCCCACTGCAGCTGCGCATCCCGATCCCCTCGGGCCGGTCGGGGCGCACGTCGACGTTCGCCGAGCAGCGCATCGGTCCGGCGGGCGCGCTGCGCCGTCCGCCGATCGACGTGCCGGCAGGCGACATCCTCCCCCTCGGCAACTCGATGATCCGCGTGCTCGACGACGAGGGCAACGCCGTCGGCGAGTGGGCCGGCACGCTCGACGCCGACGAGCTCCGCCGGGGCCTGCGCGACATGCTCACCGTGCGGGCCTTCGACGCGCGGATGCTGCGCGCCCACCGCCAGGGCAAGACGTCGTTCTACATGCAGTCGCTCGGCGAGGAGGCCGTCGCCTGCGCCCACCGCGCCGCGCTCACCGACGGCGACATGTGCTTCCCCACGTACCGCCAGCAGGGCCTGCTGATCGCCGCCGGCTATCCGCTGGTGGACATGGTCAACCAGGTGTTCTCCAACAGCCACGACCCGATGAAGGGCCGCCAGCTGCCGGTGATGTACTCGTCCAAGGCCCACGGCTTCTTCACCGTCTCCGGCAACCTCGGCACGCAGTTCATCCAGGGCGTCGGCTGGGCGATGGCCTCGGCGCTGTCGGGCGACACGCGGATCGCCTCGTCGTGGATCGGCGACGGGGCCACGGCCGAGAGCGACTTCCACGCGGCGATGGTCTTCGCCTCCACGTACCACGCGCCGGTCATCCTGAACATCGTCAACAACCAGTGGGCGATCTCCACGTTCCAGGGCTTCGCCCGCGGCGACTCGGTGACGTTCGCCTCGCGTGGCCACGGCTTCGGCATCGCCTCGCTGCGCGCCGACGGCAACGACTACCTCGCGGTGCACGCCGTGTCGCAGTGGGCGGCCGAGCGGGCGCGCAGCAACTGCGGCCCGACGCTGATCGAGTGGGTCACCTACCGCGCCGGCGCGCACTCCACGTCGGACGATCCGTCGGTGTACCGCCCGGCCGACGAGGCCAAGCGCTGGCCGCTCGGCGACCCGGTGGAGCGGCTGAAGGTGCACCTCATCCGCATCGGCGCGTGGAGCGAGGAGCAGCACGACGCGCTCGTCGCCGAGGTGGACGAGGCGGTGCGCGCCGCCGCGGAGGAGGCCGAGACGTTCGGCACGCTGCACAGCGGCACCCCGCCGAGCCCGGCGACGATGTTCGAGGACGTCTACGCCACCGTGCCGCCGCACCTCCTGCGCCAACGCCAGCAGGCCGGGTTCTGATGGCCGGCGCATGACGATGATCGAGGCGATCCGCGACGCGCACGGCGTGGCGATGGAGCGCGACGAGCGGGTCGTCGTGTTCGGCGAGGACGTCGGCTTCTTCGGCGGCGTGTTCCGCTGCACGCAGGGGCTGCAGCAGCGCTTCGGCGACCACCGCTGCTTCGACGCGCCGATCAACGAGCTGGGCATCGTCGGCGCGGCGATCGGGATGGCCACGTACGGGCTGCGGCCGTGCGTCGAGATCCAGTTCGCCGACTACGTGTACCCGGCCTACGACCAGATCGTGTCCGAGGCCGCACGGCTGCGCTACCGGTCGGCCGGCGACTTCACCTGCCCGCTCGTGGTGCGCATGCCGACCGGCGGCGGGATCTTCGGCGGCCAGACGCACTCGCAGAGCCCCGAGGCGCTGTTCACCCACGTCGCCGGGCTGAAGACGGTGATCCCGTCGAACCCGCTCGACGCCAAGGGACTGCTCATCGCGGCGATCGAGGACGACGACCCGGTGATCTTCCTCGAGCCCAAGCGGCTGTACAACGGGCCGTTCGACGGGCACCACGACCGCCCGGTGGTGCCGTGGAGCAAGCACCCGCTGAGCGAGGTGCCGGCCGGGCACTACACCGTGCCGCTCGGCTCGGCGCGCATCCACCGCGCCGGCGCCGGAGCTCACCGTGCTGGCCTACGGCACGCTCGTGCACGTCGCCGCGGCGGCGGCCGAGGAGACCGGGATCGACGCCGAGATCATCGACCTGCGCACGCTCGTGCCGCTCGACTTCGAGACGATCGCCACCTCGATCATCAAGACCGGCCGCTGCGTGGTGGCCCACGAGGCCACGCTCACGTCCGGCTTCGGCGCCGAGCTGTGCGCCACGATCCAGGAGGAGCTGCTGTACCACCTGGAGGCGCCGATCGCCCGGGTCACCGGCTGGGACACCCCGTACCCGCACGCCCACGAGTGGCGCTACTTCCCCGGCCCCCAGCGCCTCGGCGAGGCGATGAAGGCCACGGTGGCCGCATGACGTCCCCTGAGGCCGGGTCCCGTGGTGGGCGCGAGATGCGCAGGTGGGCGCGAGGCGTCCGAGGGGGAGCGGCACGCGGGAGGCCCGGATGAGCGAGCGGGTGGTGCGGCTGCCCGACGTCGGCGAGGGCGTCGCCGAGGCCGAGCTGGTCAGCTGGCAGGTGGCCGTCGGCGACGTCGTCCACCCCGACTCGGTGCTCGCCGAGGTGCTCACCGACAAGGCCACCGTCGAGGTCTTCTCCCCCGTCGCCGGCCGGGTGACGGTCCTGCGCGGCACCGTCGGCGAGGTGCTCGCCGTCGGCAGCGAGTTCGTCGTCATCGAGACCGACGTCGACTGCCCCGGCCGTGCCAGCGACCGACGCCGTCACGCCGGCGCCCGCAGCGCCGCCCGACGGCCCGAACCGTCGCCCCGCCATCGACGCACCGACGAGGCGCGCGACCAGGACAGTCCGCACACCGCTCGCCGCAGCCTCGGGCGCCGCCACCGGCCGATGGTGAGTGGTGCGCCGGACGGTTCCGCACACCGCTCACCGCAGCCGTCGGGCGCACCGCACCACGTCGAGCCGGGGCGCGGCCGGTCGCCGCGCCGGCGGTGCGGCTGCAGGCACGCGAGGCGGGCGTCGACCTGCGGCTCGTGCCGGGGAGCGGACCGGCCGGACGGATCACCCACGCCGACGTCGACGCCTACCTCGCCGGCCGGGCGACGCCGTCGGGCCGAGGCGACGAACCGTCGACGCCGCGACGGGCGACCGAGGAGCGGCCCGTCGTCGGGCTGCGCCGGCGGATCGCCGACCGGATGGCGCTGTCGGCGTCGCGCATCCCGCACATCACCTACGTCGACGAGGTCGACGTCGGCGCGGTCGACGACGCTGCGGCGCACGCTCAACGACAGCCCATCCGGACGCGCCGCGCCTCACGCTGCTGCCGTTCCTCGTCCGCGCCGATCGTGCTCGCCGTCGCCGACCAGCCGCACCTCAACGCGCACGTTCGACGACGAGGCCGAGCTGCTCACCGTGCACGGGCCGGTGCACGTCGGCATCGCCACCCAGACGCCGAACGGGCTGCTCGTGCCGGTGGTCCACGACGCCGACACGCTCGACCTGTGGCAGCACGGCCGCCGAGATCGCCCGTGTCAGCGAGGCGGCGCGCACCGGCAAGGCCACCCGTGACGAGCTCGGCGGCTCGACGATCACGATCACCTCGCTCGGCGCGCTCGGCGGGCTGGTGACCACGCCGATCATCAACCACCCGGAGGTGGCCATCGTCGGGGTCAACAAGATGCAGGTGCGCCCGATGTGGGACGGCCAGCAGTTCCAGCCGCGCACGATGATGAACCTGTCGTCGAGCTTCGACCACCGCATCGTCGACGGCTGGGACGCGGCCACGTTCGTCCAGCGGCTCAAGGCGCTGCTGGAGACGCCGGCGCTGCTGTTCATCGGCGACGCCGAGGGCACCATGAGCGACGGCGCGGACTGCGACGTCCTGATCGTCGGCGCCGGCCCGGGCGGCTACGTCTGCGCGCTGCGCGCCGCGCAGCTCGGGCTCAAGGTGGTGATCGTCGAGCGCGCCGAGATCGGCGGGACGTGCCTGAACGTCGGCTGCATCCCGTCGAAGGCCGTCATCCACGCAGCCGACGAGTTCGCCGCGGCGAACGGCCGTGAGCACCTCGGGATCACCACCGACGCGGCGCGCATCGACCTGGCCGTGACGATGGCGTGGAAGGACGGGGTGGTCCACCGGCTCACCGGCGGGGTGGCCACGCTGCTCGACCACGGCGGCGTCCGACGCATCGCCGGCCGAGGCGCAGATCGTCGACGGCAAGACCGTCCGCGTCGGCGACGAGACGATCACCACGTCGAACCTCGTCCTGGCCACCGGCTCCGAACCGATCGCCCTCGCCGCACCTGCCGTTCGGCGGACGGGTGCTGTCGTCCACCGGGGCGCTGGCGCTCACCGCGGTGCCCGATCGGCTCGTCGTGGTCGGCGCCGGCTACATCGGCCTCGAGCTCGGCACCGCGTACCGCAAGCTCGGCGCCGACGTCACCGTCGTCGAGGTGCAGCCACGCATCCTGCCGCAGTACGACGAGGTGCTCACCCGGCCGGTGTCCGCCAGGCTCAAGGCGCTCGGCATCATCGTCCACCTCGGGGCGACCGCCGGCGGACTCGGCGACGACGGCGCTGGCGTGACGATCGCCGACGCCGACGGCAACGAGCACGCGCTGCCCGCCGATGCCGTGCTCGTCACCGTCGGGCGCCGACCGGTGACCGACGGGATCGAGCCTCGCTGCACCTGGCGATGGACGGCCGGGCGGTGCACGTCGACGACCAGTGCCGCACCTCGATGCGCGGCGTGTTCGCCATCGGCGACCTCACCGGTGAGCCGATGCTCGCCCACCGGGCGATGGCCCAGGGCGCGCTCGTCGCCGAGGTGATCGCCGGGATGGCCCGGACGTGGGACGACCGGATCGTGCCCGAGGTGTGCTTCACCGACCCGGAGATCGTCAAGGTCGGCCTGTCGCCTCAGGAGGCCACGGCGGCCGGCATCGACCACCTCGTCGGGCGGTTCCCGCTGGCGGCCAACGGGCGGGCGCTCACGCTCGACCGCCCCGACGGCTTCGTGCGCGTCGTCGCCCGGCGCGCCGACCACCTGGTGATCGGGATGCAGGCCGTCGGCGCCGGCGTCAGCGAGCTGGCCTCGTCGTTCACCACGACGATCGAGATGGGCGCGGTGCTGGAAGACGTCGCCGCCATCGTCCATGCCCACCCGTCGCTCAGCGAAGCGGTGCAGGAGGCTGCGCTCGCCGCGCTCGGTCGGGCCATCCACCGCGCCTGAGCAACGGGGTCCGGTCGCTCGACCGCTCAGCCCCACCCGCGTCGTGTCGGCGGCATCCCGCTGCGGCCGTCGCCGTCGGTCTTCACCCCGAGCGTCTGGTGCACGCCGATGATCGCCGTTCTCGAAGGAGATCGCGCTCGCCGCCATGTACAGCCGCCACACCCTGGCCCGCCCCTGCCCGACGGCCGCGACCGCGGCCGTCCACCCGGCCTCCAGGTTGGCCACCCACGCGCGCAAGGTGCGGCCGTAGTGCTCGCGCAGCGATTCGACGTCGCGCACCTCGAAGCCGGCGGCCTCCATGCCCAGGACCGAGCGACCGACGTCGAGCAGCTCGCCATCGGGGAACACGTAGCGTCCGAAGAACGTGCGCGGCCCGAACGAGGCGTCACCGGCGTGGGAGATGGCGTGGTTGAGCAGCCTGCCCCTCGGTCGCAGGAGTCGGTGGAGCATGCCGAAGTACTCACCCGTGCGCGCCGCACCGACGTGCTCGAACATCCCGATCGAGGAGATCGCGTCGAACGTCTCCTGACCGAGGTCGCGGTAGTCCTGCAGCCGGATCGTCACCCGACGTTGCAGACCGGCCTCGGCCACGCGGTCGCGGGCGAACGCGGCCTGCTCGGCGCTGATCGTGATCCCGACCACCTCCACGCCGTGCTCGCGCGCCGCGTGGATCGCCATCGAGCCCCAGCCGCAGCCGACGTCGAGCAGCCGGGCGCCGGGACGCTCGTGCAGGCCGAGCTTGCGGCACACGAGCTCGTGCTTGGCCGCCTGCGCCGCCTCGAGGTCCGTCGTCTGCTCGACGAAACGGGCGCACGAGTACGTCATCGCCGGGCCGAGCACGATGCGGTAGAAGTCGTTGCCGACGTCGTAGTGGTGGCGGATCGCGTCGGCGTCACGTTCCTTCGTGTGGCGCCGGCCGCGCCGCACCGGATGCTCCTCGGGAGGCGGTGACGGCTGACGCCCGAACGCTCCGAGCCGGCGGGCCGCGAGGATCGCCGCGGGCGCCGCCCGGCCGATGCGGGCGCGTGTCGCACCTCGCGAGCCGAGCGGGACGCAGCGTGTCGAGGACGGCGAAGATGTCGCCGTCGAGGTCCAGGTCGCCGGCGACGTAGGCCCGCGCCAGCCCGAGCTGGCCGGGCGCCCACAGCAGCCGGCGGAGTGCGTCCGGCGACCGCACCACGACGGTGCGCGTCGGTCCGCTCACCGAACGAACTGCCGTCCCACAACTCGAAGCGCACCGGCGAGGGCCGCCGAGCACGGCGTGGACGAGCGGTTCGAGGGCCTCGGCCGCACCTCCACGTAGCGTGATGCGCTCCTGCCTCCGCGGGCCGCTGTTGGATCACCGTCACCTGGCGCACACCTCCGCGCTCGACGTCAACGACGACGCGGATCTTACGAGCGCCGCTCCGCTCCGACGAAGGCCGGCGCGCCGCGTCAGGCGGCCACGGTGCGGTCGAGGTGCACGCGGACGTGGTCGGCGAGATCGGCTGCGTCGGCGCCGATGCCGGCGAGGAACGTCGAGGTGCGCCGGCGCAGGAACGGCAGACCGAGCACGTACAGGCCGGGCGCGGCGACGACCCCGCCGTCGTGGACGATGCTGCCCCGTCGGTCGAGCACTGCCGGGTCGAGCCGCGGCAACGAGGGCCGGTGACCGGTGGCCCAGACGATGGTCTCGAAGCGGTCGAGCGCCAGCTCGTTCGGCGGACGCCCGATCGTGCACGGCGCCGGACGCTCGGCCGCCCCTTCGCCGAGTCCGGTGGCGCCGACGAACGCGTCGATGCGGTCGAGCAGCCGCTGCTGCTTCAGGTCGGCGTTGGCCACGAGGTTGGCCAGTGAGCCCGAGCACTGGAGCCGGCCGCCGGCGATGCCGACCAGCCGTCCGACCGCGATGACGCCGGCTGCCCGGAGCGCCTCGAGATCGCAGGCGCGACCTGCCGCCAGCTGCGGCGACGGCACCCGCCGGGCGCGGGCCAGGTCGTCGACGGCGGTCCACGGTTCGTCAGCGACGCCGATCTCCCGCAGCCACCAGTAGATGTCGTGACCGCGATAGGTCCGTGGAAGACGGACGTGCTCGCCGACGGCGATGGTGACGTCGCGCCCGCTGTGAGCCAGCTCGTCGGCGATCTGGGTGCCCGAGGCCGACGCTCCGACCACGAGCACCGGCCCACTGCCGACGCCGTCGGGGTTGCGGTACGGACAGCGCGCCGAGCTGGTGGATGGTGGCGGGGAGGTGCCCGGCGACGGCCGGGAGGTGCGGCCGACCCGAGGCGCCCGTGGCGATCACGACCACGCGGCACGTCCACGGGCCCCGATCGGTCGTCACGCACCAACCGCCCGGTGCCGGCCTGACGGCGACCACCGTCGTCGCCGGACGCACCGGTGCTCCGATGTCCGCTGCGTAGCGCACGAGTCCATCGGCGACGTCTGCGGCGGTCATGAAGTCCTCCGCATCGACCGCCGCAGCGGCCTGGCCGGGGAGGCGGTTCATCCAGTTCGGCGTCAACGTGCGCAACGAGTCCCACCGCTCGCGCCGCCACGAGCCGGCGATCTCCGCTCGTTCGAGCACGACGTGGTCGACCGACGCCGCGCCCAGGCAGCGGCTCATCGCCAGCCCGCCCGGACCAGCGCCGATCACGACCACATCGGTGTGCTCCACGACGCGGCGCTCAGGCGACCGAGACGACGACGTTCGTCGGGTTGGTGATGATGTCGTACACCGCCGAGCGCTTCTGCGCCTGGGCGACGATCGCCTCGATGTCGGCGCGCGGGGCGTCGGCGTCGATGTCGTAGGTGACGGTGATCCCGCCGAAGCCGGTGCGCACCTCGGGGTCGATGCCGAGGATCCCCTGGATGTCCATCTCGCCCTCGAGCGTCGCGGTCACGGCGCGCAACTGGACGCCGCGGTTCGTCGCCACGGCGGCGACGCCGGCGGTCAGGCACCCGGCGAGGCCGCCGAGCACCGCCTCGACGGGCGTCATGCCGTCGTCGCGGGCGGCGAAGATCTCCGGGTGGTCGGTGTCCAGGCCGTAGGCGGTGCGGTGCGACTGCTCGGCGCCGAGGCCGGCGAAGTCCTCGACGGTCGTGCGTGCATGCGTGCCGGCGATCCATTCGCAGCGCGCCCGCCAGGTGAACTGCGGCCGCCTGCGGGGCGGCCGACAGCGCCTCGCGGGCGGCGAGGAGGGCGGCGACGTTGACGCCGTTGTCGACGGTCGATGCATCGGTGGTGGTCATGTGGTGTGCTCCCTGTGGTGTGGTCCCGCGGTGCGGGTGGGGATCGAACGCCGGTCGTGCACCGGCGTCGAAGATCGGTGCGAGGATCACCGGCAGCGCGTCGAGCCCGCGCAGCACGAGGCCGTCGCCGTGCGTCCAGGCGCAGGTCGCCGCGGGGCACGGCGAGGCGCAGGTCCGGGAAGCGGCCGAGCATCGCGCCGAACGCGAGGCGCGCCTCGAGCCGGGCGAGCGGCGCGCCGAGGCAGAAGTGGATGCCGTGGCCGAAGCCGAGGTGCGCCTGTCGCGGACGGCCGACGTCGAGGCGGTCGGCGTCGGTCATCGCCGACGGGTCGCGGTTCGCCGCCGGCGAGGCACACGAGGACCTGGCGACGGGCCGGGATCTCGACGCCGTCGAGCTCGATCGGCTCGGTGGTCATCCGGAACGTGGCGTGCGGAACGGGTGCGCTGAAGCGCACGAGCTCCTCGACCGCGTCGGGATCCGGCGCGGATCGGCCGGCAGCAGGCGCCACTGCTCGGGGTGGTCGAGCAGGGCGACGATGCCGTTGCCGATGAGGCTGGTGGTCGTGTCGTGGCCGGCGACGATCAGCTGGAACAGGCTGGACAGCACCTCCTGCTCGCTCAGGCGGTCGCCGTCGGACCCGGCGAGCAGCACGCAGACGAGGTCGTCGCCCGGGTGACGTCGCTTGGCCGCGACCAGCTCGGCGAGGTAGCCGACGATGCCGTCCGACGCCGCCACCGTCGCCGGCGGCGGGTCGCCGTCCCACGGCGACAGCAGTGTCCGGAACCAGTCGGCCAGGGCGCGCGCGGTCGCCGACCGGGACGCCGAGCAGCTCGCAGATGACGATGAACGGGAACGGGCGGGCGAAGCCGTCGACGAGATCGACGACCGCCCGGGTCCGGCCGCGTCGAGCGCGTCGAGCAGGTCGTCGACCGTGCGGCGGATCGACGGCTCCAGCGCGGCGATGCGTGACGGCAGGAACGCCGGGGCGACGAGGGCCCGCAGGCGGGTGTGGTCGGGCGGATCGACGTTGAGCATGTGCCGGGAGAACGCCGGGCCGGGAAGCCCCTCGGCGACCACGTCGCCGTCGGTCGCCAGGGCGCCGACCATGTCCTTGGAGATGCGCTCGTCGTTGAGCGCCTGGCGGGCGGCGGCGTGGCCGACCACCACCCACGCCTCGTGGCCGTCGGCGAGGCGGACCTGGTGCACCGGGCAGCGCGCCACGCGCCTCGGCGAAGTGGGCGAACGGGTCGTCGCGCACGGCCGGGTCCCATCCGCCCCACGTGGATCTCGGTCAGCTCATCCACGAGGTGCCTCCGAGCTGAAGCCCGAGCACAGCAGCGCCAGGCGGTGGATCGGCTCGCCGGGTTCGGCCTCGGCGTAGACCTGCTGCTCGACGACGAGCCAACCATCGGCGCTGTCGTGCGGACGGGCCCGCAGCCGCCAGCGCAGGTGCACGCGCCGTCCGACCTCGCCGACGACGGCGTCGACCATCTCCAGTTCGGCGAACTGGTCGAACCAGCCGTGGAACGCCGCGGCGACCGCCGTCGCGGCCGGCCCACTCGCGGAACCCGCCGGGGAGGAGGGCCGCAGCTCGACGTCGTCGCGCAGCGCGCTCGGCCAGCCCGTCGAAGTCACGCCGGGCGATGGCTTCCAAGATGGCGGCCGCGCTCGGAGAACGGCGGGACGCTCGGGTGCGTCGGTCTGTCGCTCATGCACCCGTTGTACGCGTGCCGGCGCTCGACCGGCGAATCGGGCACCTTCCCGATCTTTCGGCGCATCGACCCGAGATCGGTTACGACAACCCGTGACGCATCGCGTACAGCGCCGCCTCGGCGCGGGTCGACACACCGAGCTTGCGGTAGAGGTGCTCGACGTGGGCCGAGACGGTCTTGCGCGAGATCGTCAGCGTCGGCGGCGATCTCCGGGTTCGAGCGGCCGCGGGCCAGCGAGCACGAGCACCTCGGCCTCGCGCGCGCGTCAGTCCGGCGGGAAGTCCCGGCCGGCGGCGCACCCGGTGACCGGCCGCGCGCAGCACGGCGTTGACCGCCTCGCCGTCGAGCCGCCCGGCACGCACCTCGTCGCGCATGATCTGCGCGACGTCGTCGGGGCCGTGACGCCGGCGCGGTGCGGGCGGGCCTCGCCGAGCGCCTGGCACACGTCGGCGGCGGCGAGCACCCGCGCCGTCGAGCGCGATGGCGTCGCCGCGGACGCCACGTGGGTAGCCGGACCCGTCGAGGCGCTCGTGGTGCAGCGCCGCGCACCGCGACACCGGCGCCAGCGCCGGCATCGCCGGCGAGCATCCGCTCGGTCAGGTACGGATGCGTCCGGGCCCGCTCGCGCTGGCCGAGCGACCACGGCCGCGGCTCGTCCCACACCGCGCTGGAGACGCCGATCATCCCGACGTCGTGGATCGACGCCGCCCGGCGCACGCACGACGGTCGTCGTCCTCGGGCATCCCGAGCGAGCCCGGCGGCGCCGGCCGCGAGCGCGGCCACGCCGCGTGAGTGGCCGAGGCGGAACGGCGACTTCAGGTCGGCGAAGTCGCCGAGTGCCTCGAGCGCGCGCGTCGAGGCCGTCCTCGGACAGCTGCTCGCCGAGGCGCGGGTCGAGTGCGATCACCTCGTCCCACGCACTGATCTCGCCGAGCCCGGCGAGGACCGCCGCGTGGTCGCGCACGAAGCAGTCGACGAGCACGGGGTCGAACTGCGTGCCCCGGCGCTGCTCGGCCACCTCGACCGCGGCGGCGACGCCGCCGGTGTGGTGGAACGCCTCGACGGCGTCGGCGAGGTGCACGAGGCGCATCGCCAGGGCGACGTCGTCGCCCCCGACCGAGCCGGGGACCCCCTTGCCGTCCCAGCGCTCGAAGGCCTGCAGCAACGGGGCGCACACGTCGCTGCCGAGGGCCAGCCGATCGGCCAGCTCCGACGCCGACTGGCAGTGCGACTGCATCATCGTCTGCACCGACCGTCCGGCCGTGAGCACGAACCGCCCGACCATGCCGACCCGCCGCAGCGGCGATCCGCCGCGACCGAGGTGCCGGGCCATGAAGACCGCCAGCGTGACGCCGGCGAGGTCGCCGTCGTGGGTGTCGGCGTAGAGCTCGGTCTCGTCGCCGAACAGCTCGGCGATCTCGCTCGTGTCGGCGGCGCAGGCCGACCCAGGTGAGCAGCGACGTGTAGTAGGTGGCCGCCCGGGCGTCGGCGTCGACCCCGGCGGCGTCGGCGATGCGCAGGGCGACCAGCGTCTGGCGCATCACCCGCTCGATCGGTCGTCCCATCCCGAGGTCGGAGATCAGCGACATCGTCGCCACCAGTTCCGCCAGTGTCACGTCGGACGGTGCCGAACCCCCCATGTGGCCCATCCTCTCAGGTCGCCCGCCGCCCGTTCGGACGTCGATCGACCCGGCGCGACCGCCCCTTGCCGACGCGTCAGCTGCGCCGCTCGCCGTAGTCGCCGAACGGCCGGTCGCGCTCGCGCACGGCTTCGCGGAAGCCGACCTCCTGCGACCGGCCGACGAAGTCGGCCCCCTCCTGGCTGTGCCGGGCGACACCGTCGAACAGCGTGCCGAGACGACGTGATGCGGGTGGGTCGTACTGGTGGTCGGCGACGGAGTTGAGCGCCCATGTGATCATCTGCAGCTGGTTGGCCGGCACCATGGCGACGCGCTGGGCGAGCGCCATCGCCCGCTCCGCGAGCTCGTCGTCGGGCACCACCTCGAGGACGACGCCCATCGCCAGCGCCTCGGCCGCGGTGAACTCGTCGCCGGTGAGCATGTACCGCCGGGCCTGCTGCATGCCCATCCGCGCGACCCACGTCCACGGCGCCTCCGGTACGCCCCAGACCCGCGACGGCGGGTAGCCGAAGCGGGCCGACTCGGCAGCCACGATCATGTGCGCGTTGAACACGATGTTCGTGCCGCCGGCGATGCACCAGCCCTGCACCGCGGCGATCGTCGGCTTCGACGAATCGTGCAGCTTCGCCCACGTCGCGGCGAACGGCCCGATCACGTGCTGGTCCGCGGCGCTGTCCCACGCCCGTCGCGCACGCCGGTCGTCGGCGGCCTGCGCCGCGGTGGACCAGCCCAGCCCGTACCCGGCGCAGAACGCCGGGCCCTCGGCGTCGAGCAGGATCACTCGCACACCGCGGTCGGCCTCGGCGGCGTCGAGCGCCGCGGCGAGCTCGTCGCGCAGCTGCGGCGTGATCGTGTTGTACGCCGCCGGACGGCACAGCGTCAGCCGCCGCACCAGCCCCTCGTCGCTCACCGCGACTGCTTCCCCCATCGTCGACCCCGTCCCGCTCAGTTGACGTTGCGCTCGCGGCCTTCCCAGTACGGGGCGCGCAGGTCCTTCTTGAGGATCTTGCCGCTCGGGTTGCGCGGCAGCGCGCCGATCCACTCGACGCTCGTCGGGCACTTGAACTTGGCCAGGTGCTGGCGGGCGTGGGCGATGATCGACTGCTCGGTGAGCGCCTCGCCGGCCGCGTCGGGCGCGCGGACGACCATCGCCTTCGCCGTCTCGCCCCACCGATCGTGGGGCACGCCGATCACCGCGACGTCGGCGATCCCGGGCACCCCCATCAGCACGTTCTCCACCTCGGCCGGGTAGACGTTCTCGCCGCCGCTGACGATCATGTCCTTGACCCGGTCGTGGATGTACAGGTAGCCCTCGGCGTCGAGGTAGCCGGCGTCGCCGGTGTGGAACCAGCCGTCGGTGATCGCCTTGGCGGTCTCCTCGGGCATGTTCCAGTAGCCCTTCATGATCTGCGGGCCACGCGCCCAGATCTCGCCGACCTCACCGACCTCGCACTCGCGCTGGGTGTCGGTGTCGACGATGCGCAGCACGGTGCCCGTCACCGGGATGCCGCAGCTGCGCAGCAGGTGGCGCCGCGGACCGTCGAGCTGGTGGTCCGCGGGCGGCAGGTTGACGATCGTCCCCGTCGTCTCGGTGAGCCCGTAGGCCTGGACGAAGTCGCACTTGAACGTCGCCATCGCCGTGGCCAGCACGGCCTCGCTGATCGGCGACGCGCCGTAGAGGATGCTGCGCAGCGCCGGGTACTCGTGGTCGGCGACGCCGGGCACGGCGAGCATGAACTGCAGCACCGCCGGCACGAGGAACGCGTTGGTGATGCCCTCGTCGGCGAACAGCCGGACGATCTTGGCCGGGTCGATGTCGCGCACGATGATGCTCTTGCACCCGTTCCACATCCCGGCGGTCGCCCACCCACCGCCGCCGATGTGGAACAGCGGCATGGCCACGAGGTTGACGCTGGTCTCGTCGAGCTGCACCATCGCCACCGACGGCGGGACGAGGGCGACGACGTTGGAGTTGGTCAGCAGCACGCCCTTCGGCCGGCCGGTGGTGCCGCTGGAGTACAGCTGGAAGGCGACGTCGTCGGCCGTCGACTCGATGCCGGGATCGCCGGTCGGCGCCGACGCCGATCGCGTCGTCGTAGTCCCGCCCGATCACCAGCGTGCGCTTGACCGTGGTCAGGTTGGCTTCGATCGCGTCGAGCACCGGCACGAAGTCGGCGCCGACGACGAACACCTTGGCCCCGGAGTCGTTGACGATGTACTCCACCTCGGGCGGGGCCAGGCGCCAGTTGACGTCGACGCACACCGCGTTGAGCAGCGCCGCGCCGAAGAACACCTCGAAGTGCTCGATGCCGTTCTTCTCCAGCATCGCCACGCGGTCCTCCGGGCCGACGCCGACCGATGCGAGGAAGTTGGCCATCTGCTGCGCCCGCTCGTACAGCTCGGCCCAGGTGAGCGAACGGTCGTCCAGGACGAGCGCCGTCTGGTCGGCACGCTCGACACCATGGACGCGGACGATGTCGGCGATGTTCTGGATCTCGTTCCCCACGGGCGTGACCCTAGTCACCACCCGTCCGGCCCGTCATCGGGCCCGGTGGCGTCAGCGGCGCTTGTCGCCCCAGCGGTTCCAGTGGGTGACGGCGGCCGCCGGCTTGCGCGGGGCGACGCCGAAGTTGCCCACGGGATGACCGAGCGGGATCAGCGCGGCGATCTCGAACCGACCGGCCGGCACGCCGAGATCGGCGAGCGCCTCGGCGCCGTAGATGCGGATGACCGTGGTGTACGCCGTCCCCAGCCCGAGCGCCCGCGCCGCCAGGCAGAAGTTCTGCACGGCCGGGTAGACGCTCGCGTCGAGGCGACCGATGTCGAGCGGACCGTCGTCGTCCTGCCCGCCCCACGGGATCAGCGGCTGGAGGAACAGGACCAGCACGGGCACCTCGGCGAGGTGATCGGCCAGGTGCCGGGCCAGCTCGCGCCCCCGCCGCCACTGACGCTCGGCGCCCGTCGTCACGGAACTCGCCGGGACCGGGGAGCGCCTTCTCGTAGCGGTCGTAGGCCTTCCGGTACCAGCCGGCCACCGCCGCCTTCTGCGCCGGGTCGTCGACCACGACGTACTGCTGCGGCTGCACGTTGCCGCCCGTGGGCGCCTGCTGCGCGGCGCGCAGGCACGTGTCGATGTCCTCCTCGCTGACCGGCTCCGCGGTGTACCGGCGCATCGCGCGCGTGGTCATGAGAACTTCGAGTGCGTCCATCGCCGCTTCCCTACATCATCCGCATGTCGACGTCGCCACCGAGGAGGAAGCGGCCGACGGTCTCGTACAGTCGCGGCGACACCTGGATGTGCTGGGTGGCCACGTGCACGTCGCGCAGGCAGCGCTGCAGCGGGCTCGACTCGAACACGGCGGTGCCACCGGCCCAGGTGAACGCGACGTCGACGGCGTGCGCCGCGCTCGTCGCCGCATGCGCCCCGGCGAGGCGGATGCGCGCCCTGGCGTCATCGCTCACCCGGTCGCCGGCGAGCACGACGGCCCACGCCTCGTCGATCTCGTCGAGCAGGAACGCCCGTGCCGCGCGCAGCCCGGCCTCGGCCTTGGCCACGTCGCTCTGCACCGATCCGGTCTGGGCCAGCGTGCGCCCGCTGAACTGCGGACGCTTGTCGCGCGCCAGCGCGTTGAGCTCGTCGAGCGCGTGGCGGGCGATGCCGAGCGTCACCGAGGCGACGCCGATGGCCAGCAGGGTGAAGTTGGGGAACCGACCGATCGGCGCGTCGATCGTCGGCCGGGCGCCGATCGCCGGGATCGACCGCCCGGCGGGCACGAACGCCCCGTCGACGCTGTAGTCGCCCGAGCCGGTGCCGCGCAGACCGGCGGTGTGCCAGGTGTCGTGGAACTCGACGTCGGCGGCGTCGAAGAACATCACGTGCTGCTCGGGCCGCTCGCTGCCGGCGCCGACGATCGCCCCGCCGACCACGTACTGGCAGTGGTGCGTGCCGCTGCCCCAGCTCCACCGGCCCGTCGCCCGCCAGCCGCCGTCGACCACCTCGGCCGTGGCGTTCGGGGCGAACACCCCGCCGGTGACGACGGCCGGGTCGCCGTAGATCTTCGTCGCCCACTCCGGTTCGAGGAAGCAGGCCAGCGACGAGGTCGTCCCGGCGATCATCGTGCACCAACCTGCGGCGCCGTCCACGGCGGCGACGGCCTCGCTGACCTCCAGCAGGGTGCGCGCGTCGGCCTGCGGACCGCCGTAGGCGGCGGGCACGCACATCCGCAGCAGCCGGGCGTCGCGCAGCGCGTCGACCAGCGCGCGCGGGCAGGCGGCGCAGCCGCTCGGCCTCGTCGGCGTGGGCGGCGATCGTCGGCGCGAGCGCGCGGGCGGCGTCGACGAGCGGACGGGCGGCATCGGCCGCACGCTACGCGCCGAGCGCGCGAGGATGGCGAGGTGAGGTTCGGGTTCATCGTCCCATGGGCCGATGCCGCCGAGATCGGCGAGCTGGCCGTCGCCGCCGAGCACAACGGGTGGGACGGGCTGTTCACCTGGGAGCCGGTGTGGGGCGTCGACGCCTGGGTCTCGCTCGCCGTGGCCGCCACGCGCACGTCCACCATCCGGCTCGGCACGATGCTCACCCCGCTGCCGCGGCGCAAGCCGTGGGAGCTGGCCGGGCAGGTGGCCACCGTCGACCGCCTGTCGCAGGGGCGGGCGATCCTCGCCGTCGGCCTCGGCGCGCCGGACTCCGGCTACGAGGAGTTCGGCGAGGTCATCGACCGGCGGGTGCGCGCCGAGCTGCTCGACGAGGGCCTGGCGATCATCAAGGGCCTGTGGCACGGCCAGCCGTTCCGCTTCCGCGGCGTGCACTACGAGATCGAGCCGACCACGTTCCCGACGATCGGGCACACCCACCAGCAGCCGCGGGTGCCCATCTGGTGCGTCGGCCGCCGCTCGGCTCGGAGGTGTCGATGCACCGCGCCCTGTCGTGCGACGGGCTGATCCCGCAGGTGGTCGACGGCGCCGGCGCCGGCCGCGTGCGCCCGGCAGTGCAACCTCGACGAGCTGCAGAAGCTGACCGCCGGGCGCCTCCGCGACCGCCCGGCGAACTTCGACATCGTCATCGAGGGCACCAACGCCGAGCACTCCCCGGCGGCGTGGATGGAAGCCGGGGCCACGTGGTGGCTCGAGTCGCTGTGGAGCGCGGTGAGTGATCCCGACGCGTTCGAGGCGTCGATGACCCGGATCACCGCCGGCCCACCGGCCATCTCCTGACGCGGCGACTCCGTCGCCCGACCGCGCGTCGACGCGACGGGAGGGCGTACGCGTGAGCAGCGCCGTCGGACGCAGCGTCGTCCGTGCGGGCGTGAGCAGTTGGGGGAACACATGAACGGCTGGAACTTCGCCGACGTCTGGGAGCGCAACGCCGATCGCTTCCCCGACGCCACCGCGCAGACGCAGGGGATCGCGCACGTCCACGTGGCGGCGAGTTCGACCAGCGCGGCGACGGCGTCGCCGCCACGCTGCTCGCGGCCGGCCTCGGGCAGCAGTCCAAGGTGGTCCACTACCTGTACAACTGCCCGGAGTACCTCGAGAGCATGTTCGGCATCTACAAGGCCGCGCTCGTCCCGGTGAACACCAACTACCGGTACACCGACGACGAGCTCGACTACCTGTGGAACAACGCCGACGCCGAGGCGGTGATCTTCCACGGCACGTTCACCGAGCGCTGCGCGGCGATGCGCGCGCGGGTGCCCACGGTGAAGTGCTGGATCTGGGTGGACGACGGGTCGGCGCCGTGCCCCGACTGGGCGGTCGACTACGCGGTCGCCTCGACGTCGGCGACCTCGCGCGTGGCCGCGCCGTGGGGTCGCTCGCCCGACGACCTGTACCTGCTGTACACCGGCGGCACCACGGGCGCGCCGAAGGGCGTGATGTGGCGCCAGGACGACGTGTTCGGCAGCCTCGACGGCCCGTCGCGGCGCCCGTTCCCGGCGGCGCCCGGGTGGGACGAGTTCGACGCCCGGGTGTCCAAGCCCGGCCCGTCGAACCTGCCGGCCGCGCCGCTGATGCACGGCACCGGCGCGTTCAACGCGATGTGGACGCTGGCGCTCGCCGGCTCGATCGTCACCACGGTCGGCCGGCACTTCGACGCCGATCGAGCTGCTCGACACGGTGCAGGCGCGACGGGTCAACAGCCTGTCGATCGTCGGCGATGCGTTCGCCAAGCCGATCCTGCGGGCGCTCGACGCCGAGCCCGAGCGGTGGGACATCTCCTCGCTGCGGGTGATCATCTCCAGCGGCGTGATCTGGTCGTCGCAGACCAAGGCCGGGCTGCTGCGGCACAACCCGCGGCTGATCATGATCGACAGCCTCGGCAGCAGCGAGGCCATCGGCATGGCCGCGTCGACCACCACGTCGGAGGCCGCCGACTCCACGGCCACGTTCAAGCTCGGCCCGAACGCCAAGGTGCTCACCGAGGACGGCCGTGAGGTCGTGCCCGGCAGCGGCGAGCGCGGCCACGTCGCCCTGCGCGGGCGCACACCCGTCGGCTACTACAAGGACCCGGTGAAGAGCGCGGCCACGTTCATCACCTACGACGGCGTGCGCTGGAGCATCCCCGGCGACTTCGCCGAGGTCGACGCCGACGGCACCGTGCGGCTGATCGGCCGCGGCAGCCAGTGCATCAACACCGGCGGGGAGAAGGTCTACCCCGAGGAGGTCGAGGAGGCGCTCAAGCTGCACCCGTCGGTCGCCGACGCGGCCGTCGTCGGCGTGCCCGACGAGCGCTTCGGCGAGGCGGTCACGGCGATCGTCGAAGCCCACGCGGGCGACTCGCTCGACGAGGCAGGCGCTGATCGCCTACGTCCGCGAGTCGCTGGCCGCGTACAAGTCGCCGAAGCGGATCCTCACCGCCGCGACCTCGGCCGCGCGGCCAACGGCAAGCTCGACTACCGCGCCCTGCGCGCCCAGGCCCTCGACGAGCTCGGCCTCGCCTGACAGCCCCGCGTGTCCGCGGCCGCCACCGCGCACGGCGGCCGCGCACTTCGGTGGGCGACGCGGCCCTGTCGCTAGCGTCGCGACCGGCTCAGCGGCGGCGATGTGGCCGCCGCCCACCCCTCGGAGGAACATCGTCATGGCTGATCTCGGGTTCGACGGCAAGGTCGTCATCATCACCGGCGCCGGCGGCGGCCTCGGGCGCGAGCACGCCCTGCTGCTGGCCAGCCGCGGCGCGCTGCTGGTGATCAACGACCTCGGCGGCGCGATCGACGGCACCGGCAGCGACAAGGGCGCCGCCGAGCGGGTCGTCGACGAGA
Organism: uncultured Acidimicrobiales bacterium; assembly: GCA_963794805.1. Lineage (GTDB taxonomy): Bacteria > Actinomycetota > Acidimicrobiia > Acidimicrobiales > Ilumatobacteraceae > JAODBQ01. The sequence goes on along the minus strand of CAWCFL010000013.1, from coordinate 470,890 downwards.
TCAAGGCCGCCGGCGGCGAGGCCGTCGCCGACACCAACTCGGTGGCCACGCCCGAGGGCGGCGCGGCGATCGTCCAGACGGCGATCGACGCCTACGACAAGGTCGACGTCGTGATCAACAACGCCGGCATCCTGCGCGACAAGTCGTTCACCGGGATGACCCCCGACCTGCTCGAACCCGGTGCTCGACGTGCACCTCAAGGGCGCGTTCAACGTCAGCCAGCCGGCGTTCGTGCAAGATGAAGGAGCAGGGCTACGGCCGGATCGTGTCGACGTCGTCGGCCGCCGGCGTGTTCGGCAACTTCGGCCAGACGAACTACGGCGCGGCGAAGATGGGCCTCGTCGGCCTCACCCGTGTGCTCGCCGTCGAGGGCGCGAAGTACAACATCAAGGCCAACGCCATCGCCCCGCTGGCGCTCACCCGGATGACCGAGAACATCATGGGCGGCGGCCTGCGCGACAAGCTCGGCCCGGAGAAGGTCTCCCCGCTCGTCGCCTTCCTGGCCCACGAGGACTGCCCGGTGAGCGGCCAGACGTTCTCCGTCGGCGGCGGCCGCGTCGCCCACGTGTTCATCGCCGAGACCCAGGGCTTCTACGACCCCGACCTCAGCGTCGAGGACGTGCGCGACAACTGGGCGACGATCACCGACCAGTCCGGCTACGGCGTGCCGAACAACCTCGCCGAGGAGACGGCGATGTTCCTCCCGTTCTTCAAGAAGTGACGACACCACGATGACCGAGATCGACGTCGACGAGTTCCAGGCCGGCGCCCGCGAGTGGCTGGCGGCCAACAAGGAGCACGCGCCACGCGACTACGGCGCGATCTGCCCGCCCGACCTCGGTCCGGCCGGCATCGACTGGCAGCGGCGGATCTACGCCGCCGGCTACTCGGGCATCCACTGGCCCACCGAGTTCGGCGGGCAGGGGCTGACCATCGCCCACAACGCGGCGTGGCAGTACGAGTGCGCGCGTCGCCGCCGTCCCGTCGATCCTCAACATGGTCGGCCTGGTGCTCACCGGCGGCGCGCTGCTGCAGTTCGGCACGCCCGAGCAGAAGGCCAAGCACCTGCACGAGACGCTGCGGGCCAACCACGTGTGGTGCCAGCTGTTCAGCGAGCCCGGCGCCGGCAGCGACCTCGGCGGGCTGTCGACCACGCGCCGAGCGCGACGGCGACCGGTTCATCGTCAACGGGCAGAAGGTGTGGACCAGCGGCGGGCGCTACAGCAACTGGGGCATCCTCATGGCCCGCACCAACCCGGACGCGCCCAAGCACGAGGGCATCTCGTTCTTCGCCTTCCCGATGGGCGCTGCCGGCGTGGAGATCCGCCCGCTGAAGCAGATGACCGGCGAGGCCGAGTTCGACGAGGTCTTCTTCACCGACGTCGAGCTGCCCGCCGACCACCTGCTCGGCCCGCTGCACGGCGGCTGGGGCGTGGGCATGGCCGTGCTCACCAGCGAGCGCGGCCACGGCAGTCGGCGAGCACGATCGGGCTGGAGCGACGGATGAAGGCGATGTCGCCGGCTCGGCGACGGGCGCGAGCTCGAACGCCGTGCAGCGCCAACGACTGGCCGCAGCTGGTGTCCACCGGCAAGGCGTACACGTCGATGGCCCAACGGCAGGGCCCGATCGCCTCCACCGCGGCGTCGCTGCTCAAGCTGGGCATCTCGGAGATGATGTTCGAGGTCGGCGATGCTGCGCGGCGACCTCGCCGGCGTCGACGCCTCCCTCGACGGTCCGGACGCCTATGGCATGCTGGCCGCGCCGGGTGGCCGCATCGCCGGCGGCACCAGCCAGGTCCAGCGCAACATCATCGGCGAGCGCCTGCTCGGCCTGCCGCGGGAGCCCCGGCCGACCTGACCGGCGTCCGCCACCGACAGGAAGGGGATCGGCCATGATGGAGAGCAACGACCGCTCGAAGTGGCACGGCGACGACGAGCAAGCACCGGCCAAGAGCGGGCGCAACGGCCCGAGCGTCGCGCTGATCGTCGCCCTCGTGCTCGCCGTGCTGGCCATCGTCTGGTTCTTCCAGAACAGCCACACGGTGACGATCACGTTCCTGTTCGCCGATCGCACGGTGTCGGTGCGCATGGCGATCATCATCGCCATCGCCCTCGGCGTCGCTGCTCGACCGGCTGGTCAGCTACGGGCTGCGCCGGCGCAAGCGGCGTCAACGCCGAGACCGAGCTGAGCGGGCGCTGCCGGTTGGGACGGCCGGGCCGGCGCTCGACAGGATGAGACGGTGACCGTCCCCCGCGTCCGTGCCGTCGTCCGACGGCGTGCAGCTCGCCGTCCACGACCTCGGCGGCGCCGGACCCGCTGCTGCTGCTGTCGCACGCCACCGGCTTCCACGGCCGCTGCTACCATGCCGATCGCCGCGGCGCTGGCCGACCAGTTCCACTCCGTCGCCTTCGACTACCGCGGCCACGGCGACACGCCGCAACCGGAAGCGCCCGTCGACTGGGACCGCTACGGCGACGACGCCGAGGCCGATGGCCAGCACGCTCGTCGATCTCGAGCGGCAGCGCCGATCGTCGGCTTCGGCCACTCGATGGGCGGCGCCTGCCTGCTGATGGCCGCGCACCGCGATCCGTCGCTGTTCTCCCGCCTCGTGCGTGTTCGAGCCGATCGTCTTCCCGCCCGACGGCGTGCGCGCCCGACGGCGGAGCCCAGCCCGATGGTCGAGGGCGCCCGGCGGCGGCGCTCGACGTTCGCCTCGTTCGACGCGGCGATCGCCAACTACGCCTCCAAGCCGCCGCTGAACGCGTTCACCCCGGCGGCGCTGGACGCCTACGTGCGCCACGGGTTCCGCGAGGGCGCCGACGGACAGGTGCACCTCAAGTGCCCGCCGGAGATCGAGGCGGCAACGTTCGAGATCGGCGGCCGGCACAACACGTGGTCGGTGCTCGAGTCGATCGAGGTGCCCGTGCTGGTCGCTCGCCGGCCGCGCCGAGGAGATCCAGCCGCCGTCGATGATCGCCGAGGAGGTCGCCGAGCGCCTGCCGAACGGCCGCTTCCTGCGCCTCGACGCCCTCGACCACTTCGCCCCGATGACCGCGCCCGCGATCATCGCCGAGGTCATCGCGGCAGCGTGACGGCGGGAGCAGTGCGCTGCACGGATCGTCGTGGGTGACTCGCTGGCGCGCGTCTCGGCCCGCACGGCTCGTCCGGGCTGGTCACTGATCCGTCCAGAACGGCAGGAACTCGACGCGTCCGAGCGCCGTACCGACGACGGCCGCGACCAGTGCCATCAAGCCGAGGACCAGGCCCAGGACGGCCATCCATCGGTTGGGCCAGGACGCGTCGAGCTGACACCGGCGGATCCCCACCAGCGCGGCGGCAACTGCCACCAGGCTGAGGAGCGGCACCGCCCAGGTGAACGGCACGGCGCCGACCACGCCGGCGAACAAGGCCCCGGCGCACCACGGCTCCTGTCGCTGCCACCACGTCGGCTCGCTCGACGGCTCCGACCAGTCGTCCGCCCCGTCTCGGCCAGCAGAGATCTCGGTCGGCGGGTCGGGCCTGGCCTCCGGTGGGCCGGGCAGCGGCGGGTCCGTGTCCAGCATCATCCCAACTCTCGCGCACCCCTTCCCTACGATGAAGTCCGTGCTGCCCGGCTCCCACGAACCTGTCGCCCTCGCGTGTGGAGGCGTTCACCAGGTGCCCGATGGCGTTCCGCTTCATCAGCATGGAAGGGCTCGCCGAGCCGCCGACCACGTACGCCACCAAGGGGTCGCTCGTCCACCGGGCGTTGGAGCTGCTCTTCGTCAACCCGCGCCCGCAGCGCACGCACGCGGCCGCCCACGTGGCCTTCGAGCGAGCGGTCGCCGAGTACCGGGACGACCCGGAGCTCGTGCTCCTGCACCTCGACGCGGAGCACGACGAGGCGTTCATGCTCGACGCCTGGTCGCTCGTCGAGTCGTACCTGCGCATGGAGGATCCCACAGTGGTGCGCGACATCGGCCTCGAGCTGCGCCTGGAGACCCAGGTCGGCGGGGTCGGCCTGCGCGGCATCATCGATCGCCTGGAGCTCGACGAGGACGGCGGACTGGTGGTCACCGACTACAAGACGGGTCGCCCACCGAGCCTGAACTACGAGCAGCGCAGCCTGTCCGGCGTCCACTTCTACTCGTTCCTCTGCGACGCCGTGCTCGGCCGGCGACCCACGGCGATCCGCCTGATGTACCTGCGCGACGGCCTGGTCATCACCGCCAGGCCGTCGGCGCAGTCCGTGCGCTTCATGTCCACCCGGGCCACTGCGGTGTGGCGGGCGATCGAGCACGCCTGTGCCACCGACGGCTTCGAGCCACGGCCCAGCTCGTGGTGCGCCAGCTGCGCGTTCCAGGCGTGGTGTCCGGCCTTCGGCGGCGACCCCGCCAGGGCGGTGCAGGAGTTCCCTGCGGATCTCGCGGTGGCGGTCGAGCGGGTGCCGGCGTGAGCCCGATCGCCCGGCGGCGTCGCGTGTCCTTCGACGGCGCCGTCGAAGGATGGCTCGAGCCCTTCGCGGCAACCCGGTGGCCGACGTGCTGTTCCCCCTGGCCAGCGAGCTCGGCGACTTCAGCCTGATCTGGCAGCTGGTCAACGCCGGCGCGCGGCACGCGCAGCGATCGCCAGGCAGCGTCGTCCATGCGCTTCGCCGCCCTGCTGGGCCTGGAGAGCCTCGCCGTCAACCAGGGCGCTCAAGCGGCTGTTCCGCCGAGTTCGACCGACGGTCACCGGCGACCCGCGCTACCAGGTCCGCCGCCCGTCCACGTCCAGCTTCCCGAGCGGACACGCTTCTGCGGCGTTCTTCGCCGCCACCCTCCTCATCGCCCACGACGGACGGCGCAGCGCGCCGCTGTGGCTCGGCCTGGCCGGCGTCGTGGCCACCAGCCGGGCGTTCGTGCGCATCCACCACCCCTCCGACGTCGTCGCCGGCGCAGTGGTCGGCCTGCTCCTCGGGCAGGCCACCCTGGCGGCGCTGCGCGCCGTCGGCTCCCCCGAGGGTCGCCCGCACCACCACCAGTAGCGTGCCGACCATGTCGGACCTGGCCGCACCTCGACCGCAAGATGAGCGACGCCGAGGGCCTCATGTGGCGCCTGGAGAACGACCCGTTCCTGTCCAGTGCGTTCGCCAACATCACCATCCTCGACCGTCCGTCCGGACATGGACCGGCTGCTGCGCCGCCTGGAACGGGCGACCGTCGCGTTCCCGCGGCTGCGCCATCGGGTCCAGCCCGCGCCGGCCAACCTCGAGCGCGCCGACGTGGGTGGACGACCCGACCTTCGACCTGCACTACCACGTCCGCCACATCGCCCTGCCCAAGCCGGGCACGATGCGCCAACTGCTCGATCTGGCCAGCCTGATCGCCGTCGACCCGTTCGACCGCACCCGGCCGCTGTGGCAGTTCTGGATCGTCGACGGGCTGCGCGGCGGCAAGTCGGCGCTGGTGCAGAAGATGCACCACACGATCATCGACGGCGAGGGCGGGATCCAGCTGTCGTTGGAGTACCTCGATTTCGAGCGTGATGCGCCCGAGCCCCCGCCGGCCGTGCCGCCGGTGGAGGACACCGAGCCGCCGGGCTCGCCGAACCTGGTCGCCGAGGTGATGCGCAGCATGGTGTCGGGGGGCCTGCGGCTCCCGCTCGGGCATGCTCCGCCAGTGGCGCGACGTCCTCGCCGACCCCACCGGACCGCCGCAGGCCAGCCTGAACGCCGCGGAGACCGTGCGCAGCGTGCTCTCCCAGCTCAGCGAGACGGACAAGGCGCACTCACCGCTGTGGACCGAGCGTTCGCTCGGCCGGCGGGTGGAGGTGCTGCGCGCCCCGTTCGGGGCCACCCGCGATGCCGCTCGGCGGCTCGGTGGCACGCTCAACACCGCGTTCGTCACCGCCGCGGCCCAGGCTGCCGGCGCCTACCACGACCGGCTCGGCCATCCGGTGGAGACGCTGCGAACGAGCATGGCGATCAGCACGCGCACGGCGTCGTCGGGGAGCAACGCGTTCACGCTCGGGCGGATGCTCGTGCCCACCACGGCGATGCCGATCGGCGAGCGCTTCCGGCTGATCCACGACGCCAGCACCGCGGCGAGGGGCGACGCCGGTGGACCGTCGCTGGACACGCTCGCCGGTGTGGCCTCGGCCCTGCCCACGTCGGTGATCACCCGCGTCGCCCGACAGCAGACCCAGACGGTCGACTTCGCCACGAGCAACGTGCGCGGCGCACCGATGCCGATGTACCTCGCCGGCGCGCAGATCGTCGCCAACCACCCGCTCGGCCCGCTCGCCGGCGTGGCCTTCAACCTCACGCTGTTGAGCTACAACCACAGCCTCGACATGGGCGTGAACATCGACACGGCAGCGGTGAGCGAGCCCGAACTGCTGCGCAAGCTGTTGGAGAAGGCGTTCAAGGACCTGGCCAAGGCGACCTGATCACGAGGGGCGTCGCCTCCGAGGAGGCGCGGAAAGCCCGGCCCGCGGGCCGCCGCGGGGGTCAGACCGGCGTGGGCTCGACGGGCTCCGTGGTGGCCGCGGGCATCGTGAGGAGCGAGCGCACGTCGAGCAGGACGTCGGTGATCTCGCCCGACGAGACCAGCTCGCGCCGCATCATCTGCGCGAGTGCCTTGTCGATCACGCTGAGCGCTTCGCTGATGACGGCGTCGGGGGTCTCGGTCACCATTGCATCGCCTCCTCGGTCGGGCTGTGACGAAACGGTAGCTCGCCGTGCCAGTGTCCTGAATGCATCGTATCGGCCCGCCGTTGCGCTGGTGACCGATCGGGGTCGACGGCACCGATGCCCGACGTCGGCGGCGCCTACCATCGGCGTCCATGGAGCTGTCGGGCAAGCACGTCGTGATCACCGGTGCCGCGAGCGGGATCGGGGCCGGGCTGGCCCTGCGCTTCCACGCGGACGGTGCCCGGGTGGTGGCCGCCGACCGCGACGGCGAAGGCGCCGCGGCCACGGCAGCGGCGTTGAACGACGCCCGTCCGGACAGCGCCCTGGCCGTCACCGCCGACGTCGGCACGGAGGCCGGCAACGTCGCCCTCATCGAAGCCGCCACGGACCGCTTCGGGCCGATCGACCTGTTCTTCGCCAACGCCGGCGTGGCGGTCGGCCACGGCCTCGACTCGCCCGAGCAGGACTGGCAGCTGTCCTTCGACGTCAACGTCAACGCCCACCGCTGGGCGGCCAAGCACCTCGTGCCCGAGTGGCTGGCCCGCGGCGAGGGCTACTTCTGCTCCACGGCGTCCGCCGCCGGCCTCCTCAGCCAGATCGGCTCGGCGCCGTACACGCTCACCAAGCACGCCGCCGTGGCCTTCGCCGAGTGGCTGGCGATCACCTACGGCGACCAGGGCGTGCGCGTCAGCTGCCTGTGCCCCCAAGGCGTCAACACGAACCTGCTGCGCACCAGTGGCGGCGGCGACCGGGCGATCGCCAGCATCGGCGCGGCAGCGGTGCGCGCCTCGGGGAAGGTGCTCGAGCCGGCCGACGTCGCCGAGGTGGCCGTGCAGGTCATCCGCGACGAGACGTTCCTGATCCTGCCGCACCCCGAGGTGCTCACCTACCTGCAGCGCAAGACCGGCGACATCGACCGCTGGCTGGCGGGCATGCGCAGGTTGCAGGCACGGATGGCCTAGCGAGGTGGCTGGCAGCGACGAGCTCGATCTGCTCGGCCTGCACCACGGCGAGGCGGTGCGCTTCCGCAAGCACGACGGCGGCAAGTGGTGGCACGGTCGGATGCACGCCGTGGCCGCCGACGGCAGCTTCACGATCTACGACGGCGACGGGGCGGCGCGCAGCCTGCGGCCGGAACGGCTGGAGGTCCGCCGACCCGGCCGCCACGGACGGCTCACGTGGCAGCGGCTCAGCGAGGTGGCGATCACCTGGGAGCAGCTCGAGCTGTGGTGACCGCGGATCCGTTCCGCGGTCGCCCGTCCGACGGGATCGCTCCGGCGAGGACGGGCGCGAGCGTTCGCCACACCGCCGACGCTGGACGGTGTGCGGCCCAGCAACGGGCCACATGTCGGACAGCGTCGCCGGACAGCGTCAGTTCAGCCGGGTGCGGTCGACGAAGCGCGCCGCCAGCGCGGCGTCACCGACCACGTCGAGACGCTCCAGCGGCAGGCGGCGCCAGAGGGCGAAGATGATGTCGCTCGCCGCGCCGCGCAGCGCGCAGTCGCCCTTGGCGTGCTCGCGGGTGGTGATCAGGCCGCCGTCCGGCCCGTCGACGACGAACCACTCACCGGGCACGTCGGTGCAGTGCAGGTGGACCGACCCGCCGAGTGGGTGGTCCGGCTTCGCCTGGTGGGCGTGGCCGGCGAAGAACTCGAGGAACTCGTCCACCCCGTCGCTGGCGAGGGCCGGCTCCATCGACGCCTCCTGCCCGGCCGTCTGCTGGGCGTCGCCGAGATGGGCCGCCGTCTCGTGGGCCATGCGCCGCAGCACCCAGCCGGCGCGGTGGTCGGGCGTCCAGGTCCACACGGCGACGTCGTCGGGTGTGGCGTCGAGCGTGTCGATCAGCAGGTCGAGACCGGCGAGGTACGTGGTGGCCAGTTCGTCGTCGGCCGGCCGCACCGGGTCCGGGTAGCCGTTCGGTGCCTCGGCGCGCTCGGCCACGAGGTACCGCCAGAAGTCGTGGACCTCGGTGAGGTGCCACCACAGATCGGCCGCCGTTCCACTCCGGACAGCCCGGCACCGGTGCGTCCATCGGAGCCGCCGCCAGCACCTCGGCGAACGCCGCTCCGTCGCGCCGCAGCGCGGCCAACCACTCGTCTCGTCCCACCCCGGCGACCGTAGCCCGACCGTCCGCCCGTCCGACCGTCCCGCCCGTCCGCATCGTTCGTGTCGCGCCGCTGACGACCGTTCGCGTCGCCACGTCCGCGACGCGAACAGGGATCAGTCGTCGGCGGGGTCGGCGACGGGGCTGTCGGCGTGGCGCCAGTAGGCCACGAGCGACACCCGCTCGCGCGGCCAGCCGAGCTCGCCGCGCAGCAGCTTGCGCACCGCGGTCATCGTCCGGCTCTCGCCGCCACCCCACGCGTAGCCGACCGTCGGATCGAGGTCGAGCTGGCGGACCGCGTCGAGCACCAGATCCGACACGGTGCCGGCCGGCCGGCCGTCGCGGTGCACCCAGTGCACGTCGATGCCGTCGCGCGCGGGCAGCGGCTGGTGCTCTCCGGCGTGGCTCGCACTCGGCGACGACCACGGCAGTCGCCCGGTCGGGCAGTGCGTCGAGGATCCCGGCCGCAGCAGGCAGGCCCGTCTCGTCGGCGACGAGCACGTAGCGGGTCGCGTCGGTTGGTGGCGCGAACGCCTCACGTGGGCCCCACAGCGCCACCGGATCGCCCGGGCCGGGCGCGCGCCGCCCACGCCGACGCCGGTCCGGCCGGCTCGTGGAGGACGAACAGCATGTCCAGCTCGCCGACGTCGGGGCGCCACTCGCGCATCGTGTAGTAGGCCCCGACGGGGCGCTCAGCGTCGGCCATCCGACCCCAGGCCTCCCACGTGAAGCCGCCGTCGATCGTCAGTGCGCTGCGGCCGGGGGGCGGCAGCAGCACGTAGAGGAAGGTGTCCGGCCCGAGGGGCGTGAACGTCGCCAGGTCGCCGCCGCCGAACGTGATCCTGCGCAGGTGCGGCGTGCAGGTCCTCGACGGCGACGACAGCGGTGACGAACGTGCGGACGGCCGCCATCGTCCGCGCTGGCCGCCAGCTCCTCGTCGGGCGCCGAACGTAGTGGCCGAGTCAGAACTCGATGTGTTCGGCATACCGAACATCCTGGCAACCCCGCTGTGACCGGGTCAAGCGTCGGGATACCGTCGCGCGCCATGACCGAGCACGTCAGCACGCCGTCTTCCAGCCGACACCGGGCGATCGCCTCGCGGATCATCGGCAACCTCGTCCAGGCGGGACCGCCGAAGGTCTCACCCGACGGACGGCTCGTGGCGTTCACCGTCGCCCGGGTCGACGAGGTGAAGAACAAGACGTTCAGCCAGATCTGGCTGGCCGCCGCCGACGGCTCGACACCGCCGCGCCCGGTCACCGCCGGCGAGCACGACGGCGAGCCGGCATGGAGCCCCGACGGTCGCTCGCTGGCGTTCATCTCCCGACGCGGCGACAAGAAGAACGAGACGACGATGCACGTGCTGCCCGTCGACGGTCCCGGCGAGGTGCGCACCATCGCCACGCTGAAGGACTCCACCGGTGGGCTGGAGTTCAGCCCTGACGGGCGGTGGATCGGGTTCATCTCGCGCACACCCGACGAGCGCTACGCCGCCGAGGACGTCAGCTGGCAGTCGCCGCGCAAGGTCGAGCGGTTCTTCAGCCGGCTCAACGGGGAGAACTGGATCTTCGACCGTCCGGCGCACGTGTACGTCGTGCCCGCCGACGGCTCCAAGGCGCCGCGCAACCTCACCCCCGGCCCGTTCCAACACGACGGCGTCTCGTGGACGCCCGATGGCGCGACCATCGTCACGGCCGCACAACGCCACGACACGTGGGACCTCGATCTTCGCCCAGGACCTGCACCTCGTCCCGGTCGCCACGGGCGATGATGCCGGCGAAGCCGTCGTCGCGCTCACCAAGCAGACCGGCATCTACTTCGCTGCCCAGCATCTGCGCCGGACGGCGCGAGCGGTCGCGTTCATCGGCTACGACGACACGACCAGCGATCCGCAGAACGCACGCATCGGCGTCGTGCCGATCAGCGGCGGCGACCACCGCTGGCTGAGCGGCGGGGCTCGACCGCACGTTCCTGACCACGGCCGGCACCGCGCGTCCGCGCTGGATCGACGCCACCACGCTGCTCGGCACGGCCGAGGATCGTGGGGAGACCCACCTGTTCCGCGTCACCACCGGCGGCGCCGCGCCCGAGCGAGCTGACGTCGGGCGCCGCTGACGCGTCAAGGCGTTCGACGCCAAGCGGCGGCACGGTGGCCGCTCACCGTCGAGCGCAGTCGACGAGGTGGCCGACGTGTTCGTGCTCGACGCCGGCGGCGACCTGCGCCGGCTGACCGACTTCGCCGACCGCTACCGCGAGGCCGGCGGCCCCGCTCGGCTGGGAGCGCTTCGCCGTGCCGACCACCGACGGCACGGACGAGATCGACGCGTGGATCATGCGCCCGGCCGACTTCGACGCAGTCGCAGACCTACCCGACGATCCTCAACGTCCACGGCGGCCCGCACACCCAGTACGGCGAGTCGTTCTTCGAGGAGGCCCAGTTCCAGGCGGCGGCCGGCTTCGTCGTGCTGATGAGCAACCCCCGGGGCGGCTCGGGCCGCGAGGAGTCGTGGGGGCAGTCGATCATGGGTCCCAAGCACCCCCACCACCCCGGCACCGGCTGGGGCAGCGTCGACGTCGACGACGTCCTCGCCGTGGTCGACCACGCCGTGGCCACGTACCCGTTCGTCGACCCGGCAGCGCATCGGCATGCAGGGCGGCAGCTACGGCGGCTACATGGCCACGTGGTTGGCCGGCACCACCGGCACGAAGTTCAAGGCGATCTGCAGCGAGCGGGCGGTGAACAACATGTTCACCGAGGAGTACACCAGCGACATCGGCACGGTGTTCCGCGTCGAGCACGGCACGGTGCACATCGACGACCCCGAGGAGTACGCCCGGATGTCGCCGATCCGCTTCGTGCGCGACATCGAGGTGCCGGTGCTGATCATCCACAGCGAGGACGACTACGCTGCCCGATCAGCCAGGCCGAGGAGCTGTTCGTCGCCATGCGCCTGCTGGCAAGGACGTCACCTTCTACCGCTTCCCCGGCGAGAGCCACGAGCTGTCGCGCAGCGGCTCGCCGGTGCACCGCGCCCAGCGCGCCGAGATCATCCTCGACTTCTTCGCCGAGCAACTCGGCTGATCCGGGCCGGCGGCCGCTCAGCGGCTGGCGTTGCGTTCGGCCCGTGCGGCGCCCGCCCGGAGGAACGGCCTGACCAGGCCGCCCGGATGACGCAGGCCGAACAGCACGAAGGCGATCGCCGGGCCGATGTCGTACCAGGCCAGCATCGCCCCGACGCTCGGGTAGCGCATCCGTCGGTCGAGCCGGCGCAGACGCGGCTGAGTCGACGTGGTCCCGCGGGCGATGCCCACCGCCTCGCCGGTGTAGTACTGCAGTCCCTGGCACCACAGCGTCGGTACCTCGTCGGCGAGGCGTCGTCCGGGCAGATCCAGACCAGTGACGCCGCGGTACCAGATCAGCGGGAGGTCGTTACCACGGGCGATCTCCAACGAGATCTGACCGTAGGCCCGCGGGTTCAGATCGATCGGCCACGCCTCACCCGTGGTGCGATCGACGAGCAGCTCGAGCTCGAACAACCCCGTGCCCAACAGGCCGCGGACGGCGTCGACGGCACGGTCGACGTACGGCTGGTCGGGGAGGCTCTCGAACAACGTGCCGATGCCGACGTCGGGCGGCCACTGCTCGAGCTTGCGGCTGACCCCGACGGCGAGCGCCTCGCCGTCGGGTGACAGGCATCCGGTGACGCTGACGACATCGCAGCGATCGACGGGGAGGTACTGCTGGACGAGCGGCAGTCCTGGGTGAGCGGATCGTGGGCGCCGACGGTCGCCGGGACGTGCCGGCCCATCGGCCAGCGGCGGATCTCGTCGATGAGCTCCGTCTCGTCGACGACCACGCGGCCGCGATAGTCGGCCACGCCGAGGTGCGATCGCGGCTTGAGCATCACGGGGTAGCCGAGCGCCGCTGCGGCAGCGCGGCCTCGGCGACGGTGTTCGGCTCGCAGGTGGTCGGCGTCGGGAACCCGGCACGCTCCATGGCATGGGAGAACTCGTGCTTGAAGATGCAGGAGCGCAGCGACGACGACGACGGCGCCCACGGCATGTCAGCACCGAGCCGGTCCGCGGCCTCAGCGATGGCGAACGCCACCCGGTCCGACGTCGGGGCGACGAGGTCGAAGCGGCGACGGCGCATCGAGTCCACCAGCCAGTCGACGAACATGTCGCTGTCGAGCGGGTCGGGCGAGTTGCGGACGTCGGAGACGAAGCGCGAGTAGCGGCCGGCCGCGAGCCGCTGAATCGGTGTACACGGTGACCGGCACACCGGCCTCGCCCAGCGAGCGGATGAACGCCACCGCCGCGGGTACTCGGCGTCGAAGACGGCAACCCGTGGTAGACGCCCGCACCTTGCCGCTCCCTCTCGTCACATCGCTCCCGCAGTCGGCCTTCGATGTCGTCGGGGCGCGCCGCGAGACGCCGGCCTACCTGTGAGGTGAGACTACTGGCTGGCCGTTGATTGATCTGTGCCCCGGCCGGGCGCGCCACGTCGCACTAGGTTCGCGCCGATCGCAGCAGGCTCACGACAACTCGTCCAGGCGCGCCAGGCGCGTCGTCGACTTCGGTCAAGCGCCGCGTCGGACCGGCGATCGCCGCCCGCCAGCCACGGCGCGTCGATCTTCCGCTCTCGTCGTGGGGCCTCGACGTGGGCGCCGGAGGAAGCCTGGCGCGCCACGGCACCGCGCTCGCCGACCTCGTCGAGCGGTTCGGATCGCCGTTGCACGTGATCGACGGCGTCGGCCTCGAGCGCGTGCGGCCGCCAACGCCATCGGCGCGCGGGGGCGCCGACGTGTTCTTCTCCTACAAGACGAACCCGGTCCCGGGCACGCTGCGCATCCTCCACGCGGCCGGCATCGGCGCGGAGGTGATCTCGCCCTACGAGCTGTGGCTGGCGATGCGCCTCGGCCTGCCCGGCGAGCGGCTGATCTACAACGGTCCGGCGAAGTCGCCCGAGTCGCTGCGCATCGCCGTCGAGCACGGCGTGGCGGCGATCAACGCCAACACCTCGAGCGAGCTGGAGCTGCTGCGCGCCGCGGCGCTCGCCGCCGGACGGGCGGCCAACGTCGGCCTGCGGGTCACGCTTGCCGGGCATGTGGGGCGGCCAGTTCGGCATCCCCGGCGACGCGGCCGCCGTCGTGGACGCGGTGCGACGCCGCTCGGCGCGACGACCGCCTGCGCCTGCGCGCGCTGCACTTCCACCGCGGCGTCCGGCTGCGCAGCGCGTCGGCGTTCGAAGCGCACGTCGAGCAGGTGATCGCCTGGTGCATCGAGCTCCGCGCGACGGACCGGCTGGCTGCCGAACCTGCTCGACCTCGGCGGCAGCCTGGCCACGCCGACCGTCGACAGCATCCCGACACGTCAGTACCGGCTGAACCGTGCGCTGGCCACCGATCTGCTGCCGCCGGACCCGAGCGATTGCCTGCGCGTCGGCGAGGCCGCGCTCATCGCCCAGCAGATGGTCGATGCCGCGTTCGGCGACGATCGAGCGGTCCGCGCCGTGCTCGAGCCGGGCCGCGGGCTCACCGGCGACACGCAGCTGCTGCTCACCACGGTCGTGGCGATCAACGACGACGGCCCGCTGCCGCACGCTGGTGCTCGACGCCGGGATCAACGTCGCCGAGCCGACGAGCGGCGAGTACCACCAGGTGCTGCACACCGGCGCGCCGCTCGCCGACGCCGCCACGTCGTACCGCCTCGTCGGACCGATCTGCACGCCAGGCGACGTGCTCTACCACCACTGGCGCCTGCCACCCGTCGCCGTCGGCGACGTGCTCGCGGTGATGGACACCGGCGCCTACTTCGTGCCGTTCTCCACGTCGTTCTCGTTCCCCCGCCCGGCGATCGTCGTGCAGCGACGCGACGGCTGCACCGTCGCCCGTCGAGCCGAGACGTTCGCCGACCTCGTCGACCTCGACGACGCCTGACGCCGCGGCTACTCCCCGGCCAGCCAGCCGTCGATCAGCTTGCGGGCGATGGAGATGCGCGGCGGGATGTTCGGCAGGTCGTCGCGGCGGAACCACTTGGCGTCGAGGATCTCGGTCGGGTCGCAGACGATGTCGCCGGACTCCCACTCGGCGCGGAAGCCGATCATCAGGCTGTGCGGGAACGGCCACGGCTGGCTGCTCTGGTAGCGGACGTTGCCGACCTCGACGCCGACCTCCTCGCGCACCTCGCGGATCACCGCGCCCTCGAGCGTCTCGCCGGGCTCGACGAACCCGGCGAGGCAGGAGTACATCGGGCCGCGGAACTGCACGCCCTGGGCGAGCAGCGCCTCCTGCTCGTCGCCCTCGCCGCGGGTGACGAGCGTGATCATCGCCGGCGCCAGGCGGGGGTAGCTGAGCAGCCCGCACGCCGGGCACTTCATCGCCCGCTCGTGGGCCTGCGGGGTCGGTCGGCGTGCCGCAGCGCCCGCAGAACCGGTGGGTGCGCGCCCACTCGGCGATCTGCACCGCCCGGCCGGCGGCGATCCACTCGTCCTCGCTCACCCGGGCGAACATCGAGAACAGGTCGAGCGCCGCGCCGTCGGACGGGTCGTCGCCGTCGGCGACGTCGACGGCCCACCAGCTCTCCGTCAGACCGGTGTCGCGGTCGAGCGAGGTGTCCATCGAACCGATGAAGTGGGTGCCCGCCCCATCGACCTCCACACGGTCGGAGACGAACACCTTGGCGCCGATGACGTGGACGTATCGGCTGGCCACGATCGCGTCCGGCGGCACCACGGCTGGAGTGAAGCGCGGCATGCGGCTCACCGTAGGCTCGACCCATGAGCAACGTTGTCATCGTCGACGCCGTCCGCAGCCCCGTCGGGCGCCGCGGCGGCGGGCTGTCGTCCATGCACCCGGCCGAGCTGCTCGGCGTCGTGCAGAAGGCCATCATCGAGCGCACCGGCATCGACCCGGCCGAGGTCGGCCAGGTCGTCGGCGGCTGCGTCAGCCAGGTCGGCGAGCAGAGCTTCAACATCACCCGCACCGCGTGGCTGGCCGCCGGCCTGCCGCTGACCACCGCGGCCACCACCATCGACACCCAGTGCGGCAGCAGCCAGCAGGCCACCAACCTGGCCACCTCGCTCGTCGGCTCCGGCGTGGTCGACGTGGCCCTGGCCACCGGCGTCGAGGTGATGAGCCGCATCCCGATCGGGGTCAACTCGTCGAAGAAGCTCGGCCTCGGCGTGCCGATCCCGAAGACCTACTTCGGCCGCTACGAGATGACCTCGCAGTTCGAGGGCGCCGAGCGCATCGCCGACAAGTGGGGCATCACCCGCGAGGACACCGACGCGTTCGGCCTGCGCAGCCAGCAGCTCGCCGCCCAGGCGTGGGCCGAGGGCCGCTTCGACGGCCAGTGGGTGCCGGTCGAGGCGCCCGACGTCGACGAGGAGGGCAACCCCACCGGCACGACGCACACCGTGCAGCGCGACGAGGGCATCCGCGAGATCGTCGCTCGAGAAGCTGGCCACGCTGAAGCCGGTCGCCCGGGAGAACGGCGTGCACACCGCCGGCAACTCCAGCCAGATCAGCGACGGCTCGTCGGCGGTGATGCTGATGACCGAGGAGAAGGCCGCCGCGCTCGGGCTCACGCCCAAGGCGCGCATCGTCGACACCTGCCTCGTCGGCGTCGACCCGGTGCTCATGCTCACCGGCCCGATCGACGCCACCGAGCGCCTGCTCGCCCGCACCGGCCTGTCGATCGACGACATCGACGTGTTCGAGATCAACGAGGCGTTCGCCTCGGTCGTGCTCGCCTGGCAGAAGGAGGTCGGGGCCGACCCGGCCAAGGTCAACCCGAACGGCGGGGCGATCGCCCTCGGCCACCCCCTCGGCGCCACCGGCGGCTTCCTGATGACCAAGGCGCTGTACGAGCTCGAGCGCACCGGCGGCCGCTACGGCCTGGTCAGCATGTGCTGCGGCGGCGGCCTCGGCACCGGCACCATCATCGAGCGCCTCTGACCGGGCCATCCTGCGGCTTCCGGCCGACCGGCCGGCGGTCCTCCCGCCTGACCTGACAGTTCGTGTCGCGCCCTCACCGGACGAGTGCCGGTCGAAGCGCGACACGAACGATTCGAACCCGCGCACCTACGACGGGGCGCCGCGCCGCCCCACCGCGTTCGTGTCGCGCCCTGACCGGACGAGAGCCGGTCGGAGCACGACACGAACCCGGACATCCGGGGAGATCTGCCGCCGCGGCATCTCCAGCGTCGTTCAGTGTCGGTGTGAGCGACCAACGACTCGTGACCATCGCCATGCGCCATCACGGGCTCATCACCCGAGACGACGTCACCCGCGCCGGGCTGTCGAGCACCCAGTGGTGTTGCCGACAAGGCGCCGGCGAATGGCTGGAGGCTGCACCCGGCGTGTGGCACCACATGGCGACGCCGCTCACCTGGGAGATGCGCTTGCGCGCCGGCCTGATGCACCTCGGGCCGAGATCGGCCCTGTTCGGGCTGGCCTCGGCCGGGTGGTGGGAACTGGACGACGCCGCCACCGACGCAGTCGAGTTCGTCGTCCCCCGAGCGCGTCGCGAGCGAGCCCTGCCGCTGCGCGTCCACACCACGAAGAGCTGGGATCCCGGCGACCTGCTCGTCCACCGCGGCCTGCGCACCACGTCGGCGACGCGCACGATCCTCGACCTCGCCGCCACCGGTGCTCCGCCCAGGTTGATCGAGGGGGCGATCGACAGCGGCGTCCGCCGACGGCTCACCGCCGTGCCGGTCATCGTCGAGCCGGGCGCGGGCGCTCGCGGCGAGCGGGCGGCGGGGCACGGCGCTGATCTTCGAGCTGCTCCTCGACGCCGGCGGCGAATCGCGGCTGGAGCGGCGGTTCCTGCGGCTGATGCGCGACGCAGGTCTGCCGCGGCCACGCTGCCAGGTCGTGTTCCGCGACGGCACACGGACCGTGGGTCGAGTCGACTTCGTGTTCGTCGGGACCCGCGTCGTCGTCGAGGTCAGCGGCCGGGTCGGTCATGCCTCGGACGCAGATCGGCGTCACGACGCCCGTCGACGCAACGAGCTGATCCTGCTCCACGGGATCCGATTCGTCGAGTTCACGACGGCCGACGTGGTCGAGGACCCGCCTACGTGATCGCCACGGTCCGCCGGGCACTCGCCGGGCAGGACGTGTCGCGTCCTGACCGGATCCGTCCCGGTCAGGGCGCGACACGAACCAGACGGCCGCCTCAGCCCGGCGGAGACGAGGTCGTTCGTGTCGCGGCCCGACCGGTGCCGAGCCGGTCACGGCGCGACACGAAGGTCCGGCTCGCAGACGGTAGAACGCCGGGGATGCGGCGGATCGTGGCGATCGTGGGCGTGAGCGTGGCGCTCGCGCTGGGCGGGTGCGGCAGCGACGACAAGGGTGCGGACACCACGGTCGCCCCGACGGCGCCGCCGAGCACGTACGTGGCCAACGCCACGGTGGTGCGGGTGGTGGACGGGGACACGATCGACGCCTCGGTGAACGGCACGGAGGAGCGGGTGCGGTTGATCGGCATCGACACACCGGAGACGGTGAAGCCGAACACCCCGGTGCAGTGCTGGGGCCCGGAGGCGAGCGAGCACACCAAGGAGCTGCTCCCGCCCGGCACGCCGATCTACCTCGAGCGCGACCTCGTCGCCCGCGACGACTACGGGCGCCTGCTCGCCTACGTGTTCCGCACCGACGGCGTGTTCGTCAACCGCGACCTGATCGACAACGGGTTCGCCCACACGCTGGAGATCAAGCCGAACCTCGCCTACCACGTGTACTTCGAGCAAGGCGCCGAGGCGGCGCAGGCCGCGGGCCTCGGCCTGTGGTCGCACTGCCCCGGGTAGCGTCACCGCCGATGATCGACGAGTGGTCGCCCACCCCTGCGCTGGTCGAGCGGCTCGGCCATCCGGTCGGCTCGAAGCTGGTGATCATCTCCTGCGACGACCTCGGCAGCTGCCACGCGGCCAACGAGGGCGTGTACGGCGCGCTGCGCGACGGCGTGGCCACGTGCGCCTCGATCATGGTGCCGGCCCCGTGGGCGCGCGACGCGGCGATCAAGTACCGCCCGGGCGACGACATCGGCGTGCACCTCACGCTGAACTGCGAGTTCGACGCCTACCGCTTCGGGCCGATCACCCACGCCCCGTCGCTGCAGTCCGGCGAGGCCGGCTTCCCGCGCGACGTCGACGACCTGTGGGAGCACGCCGACCCGGAGGAGGTGCTGCGCGAGTGCCGCGCCCAGATCGAGCGGGCGCTGGCCTGGGACATCGACGTCACCCACCTCGCCCCGCACCTGTCGGCCATCACCCTGCGTCCGGAGTTCTTCGACGTGTACCTCGAGCTGGCCGTCGAGTTCCGCCTGCCGATCCGCCTACCGTCGACGATCACCGCCGACCAGGCCGGGTTCCCGTTCCGCCGCCTCGCCGGCGAGGCAGGCGTGTTGTTCCCCGACCACTTCGACCACGACTGGCGCGCCGGCAGCCGCGACCGCGTGTACCACGCCATCGCCGAGCTCGAAGCCGGGCGTCACCGAGATCCACGTGCAGCCGGTGATCGACACCCCCGAGGTGCGGGCGATCAGCGACCACGCCGAGGGGTGGATCGACGACTACCTGCTGATGACCGACGACGAACGGCTCACCAAGCTGCTCGCCGCCAGCGGCGCCGTGCGCATCGGCTACCGCGACCTCAGGGACGCGATGCGGCGACCCGGCTGAGCGCCACGCCGGCCTCGCCACTGCGCAGCAGATCGAGCAGCGGACCGGTGGGGCCGGTGCTCTTCAGCTTGCCGCGCATGTAGGCCACCGTCGGATCCATGCCCACGTCGGCGGCGGCGATCGTCACCACCAGGGCGGCGTCGTCCGGGCCCTCCACGGCCTCGTCCTTCTTGCCGAAGGCCACGCGGTACTGCACGCTCACCGGCGCCGCCATCACGACGCCTTGGACTCGGCGACCGGCGGGCGCAGCCCGGCGAACAGGTCGTCCTCGAACGTGCCCTCGGCCGGCATGGGGACCGTGGACTTGGCCAGCTGCCAGTCCTCGTACGGGTACGCCTCGGCCTGCTCGGCATCGCTCAGCCCGAACCACCACCCCGTCGTCGGGTCCACCTGCGTGGCGTGGGCCCGCAGCGATGCGGAACGGATGCCGACGTAGTCCGTCACGTCGATCTTCGTGGTGATCTTGTGGTCCTGGTCGGGCCGCGCGAACCACTTCTCGTCGTACGGCGACTCGCCCTTCAGCCGGATCAGCGCCTCGTGGGTGGCCACCATCCGGGCCCGCGACCACACCGTGTAGTACAGCTTGTCCGGCTGGAACGGCTCGCCGGCCTCCGGGTACCACGTCGGGTCGCCGGCGCGCTCGAAGGCCAGCACGGAGATGTCGTGCACCCGCAGGTGATCGGGGTGCGGGTAGCCGCGCTGGTCGTCGCCGTAGGTGATGACCACCTGCGGGCGCTCCCGGCGGATGATCGCCACCAGGCGACCGGTGGACTCGTCGATCGGCGCCTGGTGGAACGAGGCCGGGTTGGCGTTGGCCTCCGTGTCGGGCATGCCCGAGTCGCGGTAGCCGAGCATGACGACCTCGTCGAAGCCGATGATCTGCGCCGAACGGGCCAGCTCGGACGGGCGCAGCTCGACGAGCTTGGCCTTCTCCTGCTCGGGCGTCAGCCCGTGGAACGGCTGGCCCTCCTCGCGCAGCGCCGGGTTCTGCAGATCGCCCTCCTCGCCACCGGTGCAGCACACCAGCACCGTGCGCACGCCCTCGGCGTGGTACATGGCCACCGTCGGCGCGCCCTTCGACGCTTCGTCGTCGGGGTGGGCGTGGACGGACAGCAAGCACAGGCGCTGCGAGCTCATCGGGTGCCACCCTATCGACGCGGGCTGCTGCGTAGGCTCGGGCCCCGTGCGTCGGACCGGGGTGATCAGCGTGACCTGCATCGCCCTCGCGACTCGTCGCCGCCGGGTGCAACCACGACGGGCGCACGTTGCGGCCGGCGCGCCTCGACCAGAACGCCACCGTGAGCACGACGACCGCGCCGACCACCACCGTGGCCGCCGACGTCATCGGCGACGACGCCGGACGCGCCGACGTCGACGGCGGTCGGAGCGTTCGCTCGGCGGCTCGCGTCGACGCCGGAGTACCACCATCGTCGCAGCCGACGGGACGTCGCCAGTGGCTGCCAGCGCGTCGACCCGGCCAGCGTGCTCGCGCCGTGGCGCGACGGCGCGGCGATCGACGCCCGCTACACGTGCAACGGGGCCAACGTCAGCCCGCCGCTGTCGTGGTCGCCCGCGCCGGCCGGCACGGCCGAGATCGCCATCACGATGACCGACGAGCAGGCGCCGACGTTCGTCCACTGGGCGATCGCCGGGCTGGACCCCGACGTCACCACGATCGACGAGGGCGAGGTGCCCGACGGGGCGATCCGCCGACCAACGGCGCCGGCGGTCTGGGCTACACCGGCCCGTGCCCGCCCCAGGGCCAGACGCACACCTACGTGGTCACCGTCCACTTCCTCGGCAGCCAGACCGAGCTCGGCGACGGCGCCCAGGGCGCCGACCTGCTCGCCGCCATCGACGCCGCCACCATCGCCGAAGCCCAGGTCACCGGCACCTTCACCAGGGTCTGAGAACCGCACCCGAGGCAGCAGATTCCGGCACACGAGCGGATGCCGGCAGCGGGTGCGGTCCCCGAGGCTTGGGTCCGTACGAGGCACGGGCCCGTCACGCGTGGCGGCGCGACCGCCAGGGAGCCCGCCGCCGTCAGCGTGTCAGCTGTTGACCGAGAGCGCGTCCAAGTACTCGGCGAACTTCTCCTCGGCGGCCTTGCGGCGGGTGGGGACGTGCTCGATCGACGGGTCGCTCGGGCGGTAGCTCTTCAGGATCTGGCGGGCGACGGTGACCTTGTGGACCTCGTCGGGGCCGTCGTAGATCCGTGCGGCCGCGTGCAGCCCGGTACATGCCCTCGAGCGGCAGGTCGGTGGTGTAGCCGAGCGAGCCGTGGATCTGGATGGCCCGGTCGATGACGTTGTACAGCACCTTGGCGCCCCAGAACTTGATGACGCCGATCTCCACGCGGGCGTCGCTGTAGTGCTTGCCGGCGGCGTGCAGCTGGTCCATCTTCCACGCGGCCTGCAGGGTGAGCAGGCGGGCCGCCTGCATCTCGGCGTAGCTCTCGGCGATCCAGTCCTGGATCATCTGCTTCTCGGCGAGGATCGAGCCGTGGGCGTAGCGGGTGAGCGCCCGCTCGCACAGCAGGTCGAACGCCCGCTTGCTCTGGCCGAGCCAGCGCATCGCGTGGTGGATGCGGCCGGGCCCGAGGCGCTTCTGGGCGAGCGCGAAGCCCTGGCCGATGCCGTCGGCGCCGCCGACGATGTTCTCGAACGGCACCCGGGCGTCCTCGTAGAGGATCTCGGCGTGGCCGCCCG
Organism: uncultured Acidimicrobiales bacterium; assembly: GCA_963794805.1. Taxonomy (GTDB): domain Bacteria; phylum Actinomycetota; class Acidimicrobiia; order Acidimicrobiales; family Ilumatobacteraceae; genus JAODBQ01. The sequence continues at coordinate 448,738 of CAWCFL010000013.1, read as the reverse complement.
GCTCGCCGGTCCGGTGGTCCGGCTCGCCCATCGTCGGCACGTCGCGCAGGATGTTGACGCCGGGCGTGTTGGTCGGGACGATGATCATCGAGAAGTTCTTGTACGGCAGCTCGTAGTCGCCGGTCTTGACCATCACCAGCAGGAAGTCGCTGATCGAGGCGTTCGACGAGAACCACTTGTGCCCGCTGATCACCCACTCGTCGCCGTCGCGGGTGGCCGTGGTGGTGAGCAGCGTGGGGTCGGCGCCGGCGCCCGGCTCGGTCATCGAGAAGCAGCTGCGGATCTTGCCGTCGAGCAGCGGCTGCATCCACTGCTCGCGCTGCTCGGGCGTGCCGCCGACGGCGATCAGCTCGGCGTTGCCGCTGTCGGGGGCGTTGTTGCCGAAGATGCTCGGGTCCGTACGGGGTCTGCCCGAGGATCTCGTGCATCAGCCCGAGCTTCACCTGGCCGAAGCCGAGGCCGCCCATGTCGGGCGGCAGGTGCGCGGCCCACAGACCCTGCCGTTTGACCTCCTCCTTGAGCGGCGCGGTGATCTGGTTGAACACGGCCCGGCCCTCGGGCGTGCGCCACTCGTGGGCGAGGGTCTCCAGCGGCATGATCTCCTCGCGCACGAACGAGCGCATCCACGCCAGCTTCTCCTCGAACTCTGGCTCGGTCTCGAAGTCCCATGCCATCTCGGTGTGCACCCCCGTGCTCGCCCGGCGCAGCCGCCGGGGTGGTCGTGGAGGCGACCCTACTCAGGTCCCTCCGAACGCCCGGTAGCCAGGCCGGTCCGTATCCTCGGTCCCGATGGACGACCGCGTGAGCACGGTGCTGTCGTTCGCCGTCCTCGGCTTCATGGGGTACCGCCTCGCCGGCGGGGTGCGCCACGTGCGCCGCGGACCGGGTCGGATGCTGGCCACCGAGATCGTCCGCGGGATCCGCTGGCGGCACCTCTGGCCGGTGCCGTTCGTGCTCGCCGCCGTGCTCGCCGTAGCCTCCGTGCTGATGTCGGTCCCCGGCCTGTCGTGGGGGTGGTGGAGCGCCCTCGGCGGGGTCGGCAACCCGGTGTTCGGCTCGTCGACGGCGACGGACGGGCACGTTCCTCGACCTGGTTGATCCCGGCGGTCTTCCTCGTGCTGCTGGCTCCCGCCCTGCCGCTGTTCGCCCACGCCGAGGAGCTGCTGTTCCGCCGCGGCGCCGAGGGCTGGTCGTGGTCGCGCCGGCGGGTCTCAAGGTCCTCCAGTTCGGGGCGGTCCACGCGCTGATCGGCATCCCGATCGGCGCGGCGCTGGCGCTGTCGGTCGGCGGGGCCTACTTCATGCGCCGCTACCTCGCCGCGTTCCGCCGGACGGCCGACGAGCGTTCGGCGACGATCGAGTCGGCCCGGGCGCACACCGCGTACAACGCAGTGATCATCGCCATCGTCGTCGTCGGCGATCGCTCGGCGGGCCTCTGATGAGCGCGCCGCGCCACGAGGTGGTCGACATCGAGGTCCGCCGGGCCGAGTCCGTCCGGCTCACCTACGGCGACGGCGAGGTGGTCGACCTGCCCGTCGACGAGCTGCGCGCGGTGTGCCCGTGCGCCGCCTGCCGCGGCCGACGCGAGCGCGGCGAGCCGGTGTGGCCGCTGCCCGGTCGCGCCGACGATCACCATCGTCGACGCCGAGCTCGCCGGCGCCTGGGGCCTCTCGCTGCGCTGGAGCGACGGCCACGACACCGGGATCTACGCCTGGTCCGTCCTGCGCGACTGGTGGGACGCCGGCCGCGACGGCCCGCTCGTGAGAGATGGGTGAGGGAGCAGCGGCGCCGCGTGTCGACGAGTCGTGCCTCACCCCTAACCTCGGCTGCGGTGACGATGCCAGCGCCCGTGGTGCAGCGCTGCTACCGCCATCCGGACCGGGAGGCGGGCCGCTTCTGCACCCGCTGCGGCCGCCCGGCGTGCAGCGAGTGCCTCGTGCAGGCGACGGTCGGCTCGCACTGCCTGGACTGCGCCAAGGCGGCCAAGCCCGACGTGAAGGACCGGGCCAAGCTGTGGAACGCCCGCCAGCCGACGCTGGTCACCTACGTGCTGATCGTCCTCAACCTCGGCCGTGTTCGCGCTCGTCACGCTCGCCGACCCGAGCACGATCGGCTTCTCCAGCAACGTCAGCGACCTGCAGGCCAAGCTCGGGCTGAACAAGCAGATCCTGCAGACGGGGGCGTGCGTCTCGCGCGACGCTGATGCTTCGAACCGCACGAGTGGTACCGGCTGGTGACGTCCGGCTTCCTGCACTTCGGGATCGTCCACATCGGGTTCAACATGTTCCTGCTGTTCCAGCTCGGCCAGCTGCTCGAGCCGCGCCTCGGCCGGATCCGCTTCGGTCTGCTGTACTTCGCCGCGCTGCTCGCCGGCTCGCTCGGCGAGCTGGTCATCCAGCCCAGCAGCGGCATCGCCGGCGGCGCGTCCGGTGCCGTGTTCGGGTTGATGGCCGCCGCGGCGATCGGGCTGTACCACCAGGGCATCAACATCTTCCGCACCGGCATCGGCAGCCTGCTGATCCTCAACCTGGTGCTGACGTTCGCCATCCCCGGCATCGCCATCGGCGGCCACCTCGGCGGGGCGATCGGCGGGGCGATCTGCGGGTTCGCCATGCTCGCGCCGCGATGGAAGGGCTACCCGAACTGGCTCACCTACGTGGTGCCGAGCATGGTCGATCGTCGGCAGCGTGGTCGCCAGCGTCATCGTCGTCGGCACCTAGCACGCGCGGCGCGCTCGACATGGGCGTCGGCGGGCGCTCCGTTGTGCTGGCGCAGCGGCGGCTTGTGGCGGACGGCCGGCGCCCGGTCGCTGCTCCACGGCGCGTAGGGCGCGTCGACCAGCGACGCCAGCGTGGTGAGCACGGTGTCGTAGTTCACCCGCCACCCGGCGTAGTCCCGCCACGCCTGGTCGCGATCGGGCTTGACATCGGCAGCTCCGGCTGCGGCGAGCTGGTCCCACAGCTCGTCGAACTCCTCGCGGGTGATCGAGATCGGGTCGTCGGGCGCCGGGTCGGGGTCGTACGGGATGACGTAGAAGTCGGCGATCCGCCGCAGGCAGAGGAACCCGGTGCGGATCAGGATGTCCGGCTTGGAGCTGCGCGGGTGCTCGATCGCCGCGGAGTACACCGCCGCCGAGTCGAGCACGCAGCCCGGCGGCGGTGATCCAGCTGCGGTACGGGGTCGGGCTGCGGAAGAACACCAGCGACGCCTGGCTGGTGTGGCTCTCCTCGACGTCGACGAACCACTGCTCCCACGGGTCGAACAGGTCGTCCTCGACCCGGTCGAGCCAGCCGATGTTGCTGTACCGGATGAGCAGCTGGGCCGGCGACGGCGGCCGGCCGGCGCGCACCTCGAGCATCCCGACGAGCGACTCGCGGGAGCGGAACGCGCTGTAGATCGTCGGCAGGTAGGAGATCATCAGCGAGACCAGGCCGAGGCCGAGTCCGGCCTCGACGAAGCTCAGCGCCGACCCGTCCCCAGCCCGGTCGGGCGGTCGAAGCCGAGCGTGAACAGCGACGAGCCCGACGTGGCGAACGCCTCGTAGAGCGGGTCGACGCCGGCCCCCCAGAAGATCGCGGTGAACCCGACCGTGATCAGCGCCACCCACACCCCGGGCAGCAGCACCAGCGACACCGGGGCGTACAGCGGCGAGGATCCGGTCGCGCCGCTCGTAGGACGTGGTCGGACGGACGACGAAGGCGAACAGCCGGCGGATCCCGCGGAAGTGGATGCGGGTGAGCGCCACCTGCGTGTCGCGCGGCACGACCACGGTCTGGATCGCCGAGGCCAGCGTCCACAGCACGAGCACCGACGCCGGCGAGCGCAGCAGCGACGCGTCCGACGATCATCGGGGGGAAGGTTGGCACACCGACTCGCGGACGGCCCGCGTGGTAGACACGCCGACGGACGACAGGGGGTTCGAGTCATGTCCGTCGCCACGACGTCATCGGGGGATGAGGGAGTGCGCCCGCTGCGGCGGATCGCGATCGTCAACCGCGGCGAGGCGGCGATGCGGCTGATCCACGCCGTGCGCGAGCTCGCCGCGCAGACCGGCTGAGGACATCCGCACCATCGCCCTGCACACCCGCGCCGAGCAGCGGGCGATGTTCGCCCGCGAGGCCGACGAGGCGGTGTGCATCGACGACGGCCCGCCGTCCACCGCGGCCAGCCCGTACCTCGACCTCGCCCTGCTGGAGCGAGCCCTGCTGATGGCCCGCGCCGACGCGGCGTGGGTCGGCTGGGGGTTCGTCGCCGAGCGGCCCGAGTTCGTCGAGCTGTGCGACCGCCTGGGCATCACGTTCGTCGGGCCCGACGGCCGAGGTGATGCGCATGCTCGGCGACAAGATCGGCGCCAAGCTGCTCGCCGAGCAGCGCCGGCGTGCCGGTCGCGCCCTGGAGCGGCGGCGCCGGTCGACGACCTCGAGGCGGCTCGGCTGCACGCCGCCGCGATCGGCTACCCGCTGATGATCAAGGCCACCGCCGGCGGTGGCGGCCGGGGCATCCGCAAGGTGCTCTCGGAGGCCGAGCTCGCCGCGGCGTTCGACAGCGCCCGGGCCGAGGGGGCCAAGGCGTTCGGCGACGCGACCGTGTTCATGGAGCGGGTGGTCGACAACGCCCGCCACGTCGAGGTGCAGATCATCGCCGACGCCCACGGCACGGTGTGGCCGGTCGGGGTGCGCGACTGCAGCGCCCAGCGCCGCCACCAGAAGGTGCTCGAGGAGTCGTCGTCGCCGGCGCTCGACGCCGAGCAGGACGGCGAGCTGCGCGCCGCCGCGGCGCGCCTCGCCGCCCTCGCCGGCTACACCAACGCCGGCACCGTCGAGTTCCTCTACCAGCCCGACGAGCGGCTCTTCGCCTTCCTCGAGGTCAACACCCGGCTGCAGGTCGAGCACCCGGTGACCGAGCTGACCACCGGGCTGGACCTCGTGAAGCTGCAGCTGCACGTCGCCGCCGGCGGCCGGCTGGTGGGCGAGCCGCCGCCGACGGTGGGGTGGGCGATCGAGGCCCGGCTCAACGCCGAGGATCCGCAGCGCGGCTTCACCCCCGCGCCAGGGCGCATCGAGCTGTTCACCGTGCCGGTCGGCCCGGGCGTGCGCGTCGACACCGGTGTCGGCGAGGGCGACGTGATCCCGCCGGAGTTCGACTCGATGATCGCCAAGATCATCGCCTCGGGCGCGAACCGCGACGAGGCGCTGGCCCGGCTGCGTCGGGCGCTGGCGCAGACGTCGGTCGTCGTCGACGGCGGCACGACGAACAAGGCGTTCCTGCTCGAGCTGCTCGACCGGCCGGAGGTCCGCACCGGCCGGCTGGACACGGCCTGGCTCGACCGCCTGACGGCCACCGACACGTTCGTCCCGACGCGCCACGCCGACATCGCCATCCTCGCCGCGGCGATCGACGCGTACGACGAGGAGGAGACGCGTCGAGCGCGGCCGGTTCTTCGAGTCGGCGTCCCGTGGCCGGCCGCAGGCGCGCGACGAGCTCGGCGTCGAGGTCGAGCTGCGCCTCGGCGGTCGGGCCTACCGGATGGTCGTCGGCCAGAGCGACCGCGACCGCTACCGGGTGCGCGTCGGCGGCGTCGCCCTGCTCGTCGACGTCGAGCGGCTCGGCCGTCTGCACCGCCGGCTCACGGTCGGTGGGCGCTCGTACCGCGTCGGTCGCCTCCACCCAGGGCGCCGATCACCTCGTCGACGTCGACGGCGTCGCCCACCGGGTGTCACGCGACGACGGCGGCGTGCTGCGGGCCCCGGCAGCGGCGCTGGTGGTGGCGGTCAACGTCGCCCCCGACGACGTGGTCGCCGCCGGCGACCCGGTGGTCGTGGTCGAGGCGATGAAGATGGAGATCGCCATCACCGCCCCGACCGGTGGCCGGGTGCGCGAGGTGCTGGTGACGCGCAACGCCCAGGTGGACGCCGGCGCACCGCTGCTGCGCATCGAGCCGATCGCCGACGCCGGCGCCGACGCGGCCGTCACCGGCGAGGCCGTCGACTTCGCCGCGCTCGCCGGCGACGTGATCGCCGACCGCGCGAGCCCGCAACCTGGAGCGCCTGGCCCTGCTGCGCTCGGTGGTCCTCGGCTACGACGTCGAGCCGGCCGCGGCGCGGCGGGTGGTCGCCGACTACGTCGCCGATCGCGGGACACCGTGCTGCGCGCACCCGACGTCGAGCTCGAGACCGCCGAGTTGGACGTGCTCTCGGCGTTCGCCGACGTCGGCGCGGTCACTCGCGACCGGCGGCGCAACGAGGGCGACCACGACGAGCAGAGCAGCCCGCGCGAGCAGTTCAACTCGTACCTGCGCACCGTCGGCGCCGACCCGGACGCGCTGCCCGAGCGGTTCCGCACCAGGCTCGAGCACGCCCTCGTGCACTACGGCGTCGCCGACCTGGAACCGACCGGCGGAGCTGCACGAAGCGCTGTACCGCATCTTCGTCGCCCACCAACGCCGCGCCGACCACGTCACGATCATCACCGCGCTGCTCGGGCGGCAGCTCGCCGACCATCGGCCCGCCAACCAGCGCGCCCCGGGGCTGCGCGATCTGCTCGACCGGCTGATCGACGCCACGTACCGGCCGTGGCCGGGCATCGCCAACCTGGCGCGCAGCGTGCGCTACCGCTGCTTCGACGAGCCGACCGTCCTCCAGGCGCGCCGCGAGGTGCAGACGGCGATCGACGGCGACCTCGCCCTGCTGCGGCGCGGCGACGTCGATCGCGGAGTTGATCGACCGCCTGGTCGCCTGCCCGCAGCAGCTGCTGCCGATCGTCGCCCGCGGTCCGGCGCTGCTCGAGCAGCCGAGCGCCGACGGACTCGTCGAGGCGCTCACCCGTCGCTACTACAAGATCCGCGACCTCGAGGAGATCACCGTCGACGAGGTCGGCGCGCGCCACGTGGTGCGTTCGCGGTACGTGCACGGCCGGAGGATCGAGGTGCTGGCGATCGCCGGTCCGCTCGCCGAGGTGGCCGATCTCCTCGCTGCCGCGGCGCGACGTCGCCGATCGGTTGGGTGCCGGAGCCTCGGCGACGGTCGACGTCTACGCCACCGCGGCCGTCGAGGACGTGCCCGACACCGACGCGCTCGCCGCGTCGCTGGCCACCACGTTGGCTGCCGCCGACCTGCCGGTGACCATCGGGCGGGTCGCCTTCGTCGTCGTCGGGCCACGGGCCTCACCCGACCGTGGAGACGCTGACCTACCGGCGACCCGGGCCCGATGGCGAGCGTCCGTTCTGGATGGCTGCCTCCACCGCCCGCGACGAGTTCGAGGAGGACATCAAGTTCCGCGGGATGCACCCGATGATCGCCCGCCGGCTGCACATGTGGCGGCTGCGCAACTTCGAGATCCGCCGCGTGCCGGCGTTGCCCGACGTGTTCCTGTTCGAGTGCGTGGCCCGCAACAACCCGGACGACGTGCGCCTCGTCGCCGTCGCCGAGGTGCGCGACCTCACCCCGATCTACGACGAGCACGGCCACATCGCCGCGCTGCCGGAGGTGGAGCACCTGCTCGCGGCATGCCTCGACGGCATCCGCCACGCGTACGCCGAGCGCGCCGGGCGCGAGCGACTGGAGTGGAACCGGGTGATGCTCTTCGTCTGGCCGGTGGTCGAGATCCCGCTCGACGACCTCGACGCCGTCGTCCGCCGGCTGGCGGCGCACACCGAGGGGCTGGGCATCGAGCAGGTCGTCGTCCAGGGCCGGCTGGCCGGCCCCGGTGGCGAGCCAGCCGAGGTGGTGATGCGGCTCGGCTACGAGACCGGCAAGGGCCTCACCATGCGCTTCACCGAGCCGCCGACGGTGCCGATGCAGCCGCTCGACGACTACAACCAGAAGGTCATCGCCGCTCGTCGGCGCGGCATGGTCTACCCGTACGAGCTGATCCCGCTGCTCACCGGCGACGGACGGTTCGTTCGTCGAGCACGACCTCGACGACGACGGACAGCTGGTCCCGGTCGACCGGCCGGCCGGCGCGAACAGCGCCGGCGTCGTCGTCGGCGTGGCCTCGTCGCCCACCGTCCGCCACCCCGACGGGGTTCGGCGCGTGGTCGTGCTCGGCGACCCGACCAAGGCGATGGGCTCGATCGCCGAGCCCGAGTGCCGCCGCCTCCTGGCGGCCATCGACCTCGCCGCGGCGATGGACGTGCCGATCGAGTGGTTCGCCCTGTCCGCGGGAGCGAAGATCGCCATGGACAGCGGCAGCGAGAACCTCGACTGGGTCGCCCGCGTCCTGCGCCGCCTGGTCGAGCACACCCAGGCGGGCCGCGAGGTCAACGTCGTGGTCGCCGGGGTGAACGTCGGCGCGCAGCCGTACTGGAACGCCGAGTCGACGATGCTCATGCACACGAGCGGGATCCTGGTGATGACGCCGGACAGCGCGATGGTGCTCACCGGCAAGCAGGCCATCGACTACTCCGGCGGCGTGTCGGCGGAGAACAACATCGGCATCGGCGGCTACGACCGGATCATGGGACCGAACGGCGAGGCCCAGTACTGGGCGGCCGACCTCGGCGCGGCGTGCGCCATCCTGCGTCAGCACTACGACCTCACCTACCGGGCGCCGAGCGAGCGCTGGCCACGGCGAGCGGTGAGCTCCGACCCCGTGGCGCGCGACGTGCGCAGCGCCCCCCACCGGGCCGACGGCAGCGAGTTCACCACCGTCGGCGAGATCTTCTCCTCGACGACGAACCCTGATCGCAAGAAGCCGTTCGACATCCGCGCCGTGATGCGGGCGGTCATCGACGCGCGACTGCGAGCCGCTCGAGCGCTGGTCGGAGATGGCCGAGGCGGAGACCGCGGTGGTCTGGGAGGCCCGCCTCGGCGGGCTGGCCGTGTCGCTCATCGGGATGGAGTCGCGTCCGTTGCCGCGCCACGGGGCGACGCCGGCCGACGGCCCGCCGTCGTGGTCCGCCGGCACCCTGTTCCCCCTCTCGTCGAAGAAGGTCGCCCGGGCGATCAACGCCGCCAGTGGCAAGCGGCCCGTCGTGGTGCTGGCCAACCTGTCCGGCTTCGACGGCTCACCGGAGTCGTTGCGCCGCCTGCAGTTGGAGTACGGCGCCGAGATCGGCCGGGCGATCGTCAACTTCGACGGCCCGATCGTGCTGTGCGTCGTGTCCCGTTACCACGGCGGGGCGTTCGTCGTCTTCTCGGCGATGCTCAACGACGCCATGGAGGTCATCGCCGTCGAGGGCTCGTTCGCCTCGGTGATCGGCGGGGCGCCGGCCGCGGCGGTGGTGTTCACCGGCGAGGTGCGGCGCGCGCACCGGCAGCGACCCGCGCGTCCGCGAGCTGCAGGCCTCGGTGAGCGCCGCGGTCGACGACGACGAGCGCGCCCGCCGACGCGCCGATCTGGCCGCCATGACCGAGTCGGTGCGCTTCGAGAAGCTCGGCGACGTCGCCGCCGACTTCGACCGCATCCACAGCGTCGAGCGCGCCATGCAGGTCGGTTCGGTCCATCGGATCATCACCGCCGAGGGACTGCGGCCCGAGCTGATCGCCGCCGTCGAGCGAGGCATGGCGCGGGGTTGACGAGTCGGGGGATCCGACTCGGGAAACCCTGTCACACCCCCTTGTCATCATCGGGGCATGAGCACGAACCGCATGCCTCGTCCCGAGCAGCTCAGCCTCCTTCGACGGTCCGAGCTGCCGGTCCAGTTCCACCTCGACCAGCGCACCCGTGAGCGCGGCCTGGCCCACGTCGCCGAGATCCGCCGACAGTTGGTGGCGATGCGCACCGCCCCGGCGCGGCGCAACGCGCACGACCGCGACACGCGCCACGCACAGGCGGCGTGATGTGTCCTCGTGCGGCTTCAGCCGGCGTTGGGCGCGATGGCGCGCACCGCCGACCAGTAGTCGAGCTTCGGGTCGAGCGGCATGATCGCCAGCGACGTGGTCGTCACGCCGTTGTCGAAGTACTGCTGGATGCGCTTGCGGCACGCTGCCGGCGAGCCGTGCACGATCAGCTCGTCCACCAGCGAATCGGGGATCTCGGCCAGCGCCTGCTTCCGATCGCCCGCCTGCCACGCCTCCCACATCGGGCGAAGCACGTCGCCCCGGCCGAGCCAGTCGTGGAACTGGGCGTACACCGGCACGTTGAGGTAGGCGGCGATCGCCCGCCTGGCCCCGACGCGCACCGTCTCGGCATCCTCGCTCGGGCAGACGAACACGCGGCAGACCACTTCACGGTCCGCACCGCCGGCGGCATCGCGCACCACCGAGACCACCTTCGTCACGTCCTCGGCCGACAACCAGTTGATGATCACCCCATCGGCCTCCCGACCGGCGAGGCGCAACATCCCCTCGCGCAGCGCGGCCACGAGGATCGGCGGCGTCTGCTCGGGGCGCACGCCGAGGCGGAAGCCCTGCACCTCGAACGTGTCGTACACCTTCGACACCTTCTCGCCGCTGAGCGCATCGCGCAGGAAGCGCACCACGTCGCGCACCTTCTTGTACGGCTCGACGAACGGCACGCCGTTCCACTGGCCGATGATCACGTTCGAGCTGCTGCCGATGCCGATGGCGAAGCGCCCGGGCGCGGCGTCGGCCAACGACGCCACGGACTGGGCCATGCAGGCCGGAGCCCGCGTGTACGCCGGCACGATCGCCGTGCCCAGCCGCAGTCGCGGCTCCCACGCCGCGGCGAGGGCCAGCGGGGTGAACGCGTCGGCGCCGTCGGACTCGGCCGACCAGATGTCGGTGTACCCGAGGTCGACGAGCTCGGTGAGCTTGTCGCGGTGGGTGTGCAGTGGCCCGGGCAGGGGCACGGTCATGCCAGGACGGATCGGCAGCGTCATCGGGGTTCCCTCCTCACACCCGAGGAGTCGGGCGATCGCCCGACCACATTCGCACAATGCCGCTCTGGCTGGCCGTAGCGAGCAGCGTGCCGTCCAGCACTGTCGCCTCACCTCAGCTCACACGGCGACCGATCCTCGGCGGCGACACCAACAACGCGAGGCTTCACGGTCCTCGAGTGCATGGGCGAGCCAACTCCTCCGAGAACGAATCGACCGGCGACCACCCACACCGGGCGAGACCGGACGGATCCGTCCTCGGTGCTCTGCTCGCGCTCGTCGGCAGCGTTGCTCAGGCGTCGAGGTGGCCACAGGATCCGCGGAGTGGTGGCTCAGCGAGTAGAGTTCGCGCGTCGATGAGGCGAGCGCGGGGTAACTCGCGCATACGGCGAACTTCGCCTTGAGGATGAAGCGGGATCGGGGGATCGGCGTTGACGACCTCCACCCGGCCTCCGTTGACGCGAGAACGGAAGGGCGACATGGTGGCGGGACAAGAGCATGTGGAGAGCCGCCCAGCTGTCGGCATCGAGCCACAGGGGCGACTCGACTACATCGACGGCTTGCGCGCGCTCGCAGCGCTCTGGGTGGTCGTCCACCACATGATCGAGGTTGCCGAACCTCGGCGACTGATGAACGTCCCGGTCCTCGGCTGGACGGTCCGCTCGTTCGGCTTCGGGCAGTTCCCGGTGATGGTGTTCCTGATGCTGAGCGGCTTCTGCCTCTACTACCCGTGCGTCAGGAGGGACGTCGACTCGCCGCAACTGACCACCTCGAACGGGGCATTCTTCGCTCGACGGTGGCGGCGGATCGCTCCGCCGTACCTCTGGGCCGGCGCCTTCTGCCTCGCGCTCGTCGCCATCCCGGCGTTCCAGGGAGGTCACTGGGTTCCGCTCAGAGAGCTCAACTGGCAGATCATCCTGAGCCACCTGTTCTTCGTGCACAACCTGTTCCCATCGACATCGGGTGCCATCGACTATCCGATGTGGTCGATCGGCCTCGAGTTCCAGCTCTACCTGCTGTTCCCGATCGCCGTCTGGGCTGTCCGCAGGTTCGGCTGGCGACCGGTGTTGGCCGTCACCTTGGCGCTCGCGGTGGTGACGCACGCCGGCTACCGCCACGTCCCGGGCGGCCTCGGATCCATCGTGCGCGACGGCCCCCTCGCCTACATCGAGGTGCTGACGCTCGGCATGCTGGCCGCGTGGCTCACCGTTCGTCGTCGAAGCGTGGCCCCCGCCTGGGCCTTGGTGGCAGTGATGATCCTCGGCGCTGCGGCCATCCGGTTCGGCAGCGGCAACGGGATCGTCCACGACCTGGCGACCTCCGCCGCCGCGTTCGCCCTGCTCATGCTGTGCGTGAATGCTCGAGGAGCGGCGACGAACGTCCTCAGCCGGCCGACGCTGGTGAAGATCGGGCTCTTCTCGTTCAGCCTGTATCTCATCCACGCGCCCGTGCTGCGCGTGCTCGAGGTCGGACTCGGTCGACTCGGGATTGCCGGCGACTGGCAATTCCTCGCGCTGACGGTCATCGGCATCCCCGTCATCCTCGCGGTGTCGTACGGCTTCCATTGCGCGTTCGAACGGCCGACGATGCGTCCTCGGCAACGCGCCGTCGCCCCCGTTGCCGCGGCTGTCTGACACGCCCCGGACCGGCCGTCAGGCATCCTTGACGGTGCCGCCGAGATCCTCGATCACCTCGGCGACCTGCTCGGCGAGCTGCAACGCGTCGTCGACGGGCCTCGGCCACATGCGGACGATGCACGACTGCGAGGCCGTTGCCAAGAGATGACCGGTGCCGTCCTCGGCGAACATGTGCACCAGCCCGTGGCCGAAACCGCGCTCCACGGCGTGCACCTGGATGTCCAAGAGCACCCACTGCGTCGGCACCAGCCGGCCGACGCGGATCGTGTTGTCGAGGCTGTTGCCGCCGCCCATCACCCCGAGCGCTTGACCGACGCCCATCGGCACGAAGTCACCGAGGATGGCCAGCGTCGTCGCGTCCACCTGGTGCGTCTCGCTCTCGATCACGCTCGGCACCTGCGCCCACATCAGCGTCCGGCCGTCACCAGGCGTGCCGTCGAGCTCGTCGAAGTCGCGCCCCTTGACCACACGTTGCTCGACGTGCTCGTGCACGGTGCCCTCCACCGGCATGCGGTGCGGCCGGTCGAGGCACTGGTCGGGCGGCGGCACGTCGGGCATCGCCACCCACTGGCCGTGGTGCTCGATCGGCCGGTTGCCGAGCGCGGCGTTCACGGTGAGGATCTCCCGCTGGCCGACGTGGCACACGGCCCGCGCCTGGGTGATCTGGTGGCCTTCGACCGCCAGGCGGATGTCGATGTCGACCACCTCCCCGGGCTTGGCGTACTCCAGGTACTGACCCGTCGCCCAGACCACCTCGCGGCCGGTGGTGGCCTCGAGCGCCGAGATGGCCGCACCGAGCCCACAGCCACCGAAGAGGAACCCGCCGCCGGTGCACAGGCGGGGAACCACGGGCAACCACCAGCGGTACGGGTTGTGGCTCGGCTCCAGCCCGAGGAACGTGCGACTGTCCATCGTCCGCGGCGTCACTCCCCCAGGCCGGCGAGGAATGCCAGGATCGCCTCGTTCACCGGCACCGGGTTGGTCAGGTTCGCCGCGTGCGCGCCACCGACCTTCACCACGCCGGCGCACCCCGACAGGCCGGCGGCGAGCGCCTCGGCCTTGTCCATCGTGATCGCCGTGTCCTCGGTGCCGTGGATCACCAGCGCCGGGCAGGTGATCTCGCCGAGACGATGCGTGATGTCCTCTCGTCCGTGCAGGCAGGCGAACGGCTGGCGGATGAACTCCTTGTCCAGCGCCTGCCACTTGGCGATCCACCGCGGGTTCTCGGCGGCGTCGGCGATGATCAGGTTGGCGACGGCGCCGGTGAGCTCGTCCACCGGTCCGGCGCTGAGCCACACCTCGAGCATGCCGTCCTCGCCGGCCATCCTCGCCGCGTCGGGGACGCCGGCCTCGGTGTCGAGCAGGATCAGGGCGCGCACCACCTCGGGTGCGATGAGCGCGACGCGCAGCGAGAGGAACCCGCCCTGGCTCATCCCCCCGACCACGGCCCGCCCGATGCCCAAGTGGGCGAGCAGCGCGAGGCAGTCCTCGGCCGAGTCCCAGTAGCTGAACGGCTTGCCGTCGTACTCGGTCTGGCCGAAGCCGCGCTCGTCCCACGTGATCACCCGGTAGGCCGGCGCCAACGCGGCCACCTGCGGGGCGAACATCTCGTGGTCCATGAGGAACCCGTGCCCGAGGATGACGGGCGGGCCGTCACCGCCGGTGTCTTCGAAGTAGATCCGCTGATCGTTGACGTCGGCGTACGGCACGGCCGGAAGCTACCAGTCACCCGCGGACGAGTCGCCGCCCGACCGGAGCCGTTGCAGACTCCTCCGATGAGGTTCCAGATCAGCTTCAGCACGCCGATGCGCATCCTCTCGACGGTCCTCGGCATGGCCCCGCGGCACAGCGCGGTCGACGTCGGCGGGGACACCGTCGACATCCGCATGGGCTGGGCGTTCCACGCCTCGATCCCCCACTCGGCGATCATCGGCGTCGGCCACGCCGATCCGGTGCGCTTCACCCGCGGCGTGCACGGCCACAACGGGCGCTACGTGGTCAACGGCGCCGGGCACGACCTCGTGGCGATCACGGTCGATCCGCCACAACCTGGCGTGATGGTCGGGTTCTCGGTCAGTCTGTCGCAGGTGACCGTGAGCGTCGACGACCCGAACGGGCTCGTCACCGCCCTGGAGAGAGGGAGCACGACATGACGCCGTGGCAGGGAGATGCATGTTCGCTGGTCGACGAGTACCGCAGCGGCCGGCGCTCGCCGGCCGAGGAGCTGGCCGCGGTGTAGTCGGCGATCGACGCCAGCGACCTCAACGCGTTCTGCTTCACGCCGCGCGACGACGCCGAGGCCGCGGCGCGTGCCGCCGACGTGAGCAAGCCGTTCGGCGGCGTGCCGATCGGGGTGAAGGAGCTCGACCACGTCACCGGCTGGCCGTACACGCACGCGTCCGTGCCGCTGCGCGACGGCGTCAGCGACGTCACCTCGACGCAGCTCGAGCGGATCACCGGCGCCGGCGGTGCGGTGCTCGCCGGGCAGACCACCGCCAGCGAGTTCGGCGGGGTCAACGTCACCCGCACCGTGCTCCACGGCACGACGCACAACCCGTGGCAGCACGGCCGCACGCCCGGAGGCAGCTCCGGTGGGTCGGCCGCTGCGGTCGCCGGCGGGCATCGTCACCCTGGCCACCGGCGGCGACGGCGGCGGCTCGATCCGCATCCCGGCTGGGTTCTGCGGCCTGTTCGGGCTGAAGTCCACGTACGGCCGCATCCCGATGGGGCCGCGCACCCAGTACGGCAACCTCACCGTCACCGTCGGCTGCCTCAGCCGCAGCGTGCGCGACACGGCGCGCTGGTTCGACGTGGCCAACGGCCACCACCCGGCCGACCCGCTCAGCCTGCCGCGCGTCGAGGGCTGGGAGGCGGGCCTCGGCACGCACACCGACGAGCTGCGCGGGCTGCGCGTCGCCGTGGCGCCGACGTGGGGCGACGCCGTCGTCTCGCCGTTGATGTGGGACCTGCTGGCGGCCGCCGCCGAGGACCTCATCGCCGAGCTCGGCTGGCAGCGCGTCGACGCCGACGTGCGCCTGCCGCGCATGGGCCGGGCGTGGTCGCTCAGTGGGAGCATCGGAACGGAGGCTGCGCTCGGCGACCACTGGCCGGCGTGCGCCGACGACCTCACCCCGGAGATCCGCTCGTCGATGGAGCACGTCGTCGGGCAGTACGACGCCGCGGCGCGGGCGAAGATCGAGAGCCGGCGGATGGAGGTCAACGAGGCGATGGCCCGGATCTTCGACCCCGTCGACGGCGTCGACCTGGTCCTCACCGCGGCCAACCCCGACGTGGCCTTCGAGGCCGACGGCCCGCTGCCGGCGGTGTTCGGCGGGATCAAAGCCGGCCGGGGCAACAACGGCAAGCTGACGTTCCCGGCCAACCTGCACGGCAACCCGGCCGTGTCGATCCCCGCCGGCACGGTCGACGGGCTGCCGATCGGCCTGCAGGTCGTCGGCCGGCACTTCACCGAGCCCCTGCTGCTCGACATCGGCCTCGCCGTCGAGCGCACCCGCCCCTGGCCCCTCGTCGCCCCACGCTGAGCGCTGCGGCCACCCGGCCGACTGCGGACGACCGAACACGGACAGACATTTCCGAAGCGATCGCTTTGCATATATCCTCACGGATCGTGACGTCACCGATGACCGCCGCGCAGCGCCTCCTGGCCATCGGGCTGGTGCTCGGCGTCACGCTCGTGGCCTTCGAGGTCACCGCCGTGATCACCGCCCTGCCGACGATCACCGACGAGCTCGGCGGCGACTCGCTCTACGGGGTCACGCTGGCCGCGTACACGCTGGCCAACCTCGTCGCCCTCGTCGCCGCCGGCGAGCTGGCCGATCGCCACGGACCGGCCAAGCCGTACGCCGCCAGCGTCGTGCTGTTCATCATCGGCCTCGTCGTCGCGGCCGCCGCGGGAAGCATGTGGGTGGTCGTGCTCGGCCGAGTGCTCCAGGGTGCCGGCACCGGCGCGTTCGGCACGATCGCCTACCTGCTCGTCAGACGGGCGTTCCCCGAGGACCGCCAGGCGATGATGTACGCCCTCCTCTCGGCCGGCTGGGTGCTGCCCAGCCTCATCGCGCCGGCGATCGCGGGCGCGGTCACCGAGCACCTCGGGTGGCGATGGGTGTTCCTCGGCATCATGCCGCTCGCGGTCGGCGTCGGCGCGTTGGCCATCCGGCCGATGGCCGCGTTCGGAGCCATCGGCGAGCACCGCGGCGCCGTCACGCATCCCGGCGGCGTTCGCCGCGGCGGCCGGGGTCGGCGCACTCGTCACCGGGTTGCAGTTCGCCAACCCCGTCGCGGCAGTCATCACCACGGCCGTCGGCGCCGTGGTCGGGGTGGTCTTCCTCCGTCGCCTGTTCCCTCGCGGCGTCGGCCGCGCCCGGCCTGGTCTGCCCGCCGTCGGTCGCCTGTCGCGTGCTGGCGACAGCCACGTTCCTCGGTGTCGACAGCTTCGTGCCGCTCGCCGCCGACCGCATCCACGGCGCGTCACCGTGGGAGCAAGGCTTCGTCATCGTCGGGGCATCGTTCACCTGGACCGGCGGGCAGTGGCTCATCGCCCGTCGACCCGACGTCCGTCCGAGCCGGGCGGTGCTGGCCGGCTTCGCGCTCCTGCTGGTCGGCATCGTCCTCGTCGCCCCGGTGCTGTCCGCCGGATGGCCGCTGTGGGCGACGTTCCTCGCGTGGGCCGTCGGCGGTCTCGGCATGGGCCTGCTGTTCAACCCGACCACGGTGGCCGCCATGTCGTTCGCCGAGCCCGGGTCGGAAGGCAAGATCGGTGGCCAGGTCAGCCTGGCCGATGCGGTCGGCTTCTCCCTGATGGGTGGCATCGGCGGGGCGATGGTCGCTCTCGCCGACCGCACGTCGCTGTCGCTGGCCGGCGCGCTCGCCATCAACTTCACCCTGGCGGCCGTGCTCGCCTGCGTGGGGATGGTGGCCAGCCGCAACGTCGTGCGTGCCCCGGGAACATCGGCGGCGACGCTGCCCTCGGCGACGTCATCGGTCGCTCCCGCCTGAGCCGACGATCACTCGGGGCGGTCGGCGACGATCCGACCGTTGGTGAGCTCGATCGTGCGCGTCCGCCGGACGGTGGCCAGCAGCGACCGGTCGTGGCTCACCAGCAGGACCGTGCCGGGGAACGTGTCGAGCGCCTGCTCCAGCTGCTCGATCGCCGGGAGGTCGAGGTGGTTGGTCGGCTCGTCGAGCACGAGGCAGTTGGCGCCCGGCGAGCCCGCAGGGCCGGCCATGAGCAGTGCGAGCACGAGTCGTGTGCGCTCACCCGGCGACAGCGACTGCACCGGCCGCCCGACGTGGGCCGCGGCGATGCCGAACTTGGCCATGAGCGTGCGCGCCTCGCTGATCGTCATGCCGGTCGCCGCGAGGAACGCGTCGAGCACGCTCGATGACGCGGGCAACTGGTCGCGCACCTGCTCGAGCCGGCCGACGACGACGCCGGGGCCACGCCACTGGGTCCCCGACGTCAGCGCGATCTCGCCGAGGAGTGCCCCGAGGAGCGTGGACTTGCCCGAACCGTTCGGACCGGCGATCACCACCCGTTCGCCGTAGCCGATCTGCAGGTCGACCGGCCCGAGCACGAACTCACCGCGGTTGACGACGGCATCGGTCAGCCGGGCGACCACGTCGCCGCTGCGCTCACCGGCGGCCACCGTCAACCGCAGCTGCCACGGCTCCCGAGGCTGATCGACCACGTCCAGCCGCTCCATCGCCTTCTCCGTCCGCGCCGCCTTGCCGGCGAGCTGCTCGGTCTGGTTGATCTTCCAGTTGCGCACGTTCTTGTCGTTGTCCACGGGCTTGTTCTTGGCCCGCGACAGGCCCTGGGACGCCCACTCCCGTTCGCGCTGGGCGCGGGCAGCCAACGTCGACCGCTTGGCGTCGTAGGTCTCCCACGCCTCCCACGCCCGGGCGCGGGCCACGTCCCGCTCGTGCTGGTAGGCGGACCAGCCACCGGCGAAGAGCGTGGCGCTGTGGGTGAACTCGTCGAGCTCGACCACGTCGGTGATCGTCCGTTCGAGGAACGTGCGGTCGTGGCTGACGAGGACGACACCGGCGTTCAGGCCGGTGACGAAGCGTTCGAGTCGAGCCAGGCCGTCGAGATCGAGGTCGTTGGTCGGCTCGTCGAGCAGGAACACGTCGAAGCGGGCCAGGAGGAGCGCGGCGAGCCCCACCCGCGCCGCTTCCCCACCTGACAACGTCGCCATCGGTTGGGTGAGCAGTCGCTCGCCGAGCCCGAGATCGGCCCAGACGTCTGCGGTGCGCGACTCGACGTCGGCCGCGCCGAGCGCCAGCCAGCGCTCGAGCGCAGCCGAGTAGCGGTCGTCGGCGCCAGTGTCACCGGCGGCCAACGCCTCGGTGGCCGCGTCGAGCTCGACGGATGCGGCGGCGACGCCGGTGCGCCGGGCGAGGTGCTCGGCCACGGTCTCCGGCGAGCGCTCGGGTTCCTGGGCGAGGTAGCCGATCGTCGCGTCGGGCGGCGAGACCTGGACGGCGCCGCGCTCGGGACGCAGCGCACCGGCGAGCACGCGCAGCAGGGTCGACTTGCCGACGCCGTTGGGGCCGACGAGGCCGATGCGATGACCGGGGTCGACGTCGATGTCCACGCCGTCGAGGATGTGGCGGGTGCCGACGGACAACGTGATGTCGCGGGCGTGCAGGGATGCGGGCATGGACGGACCTCCGGATCGAAGCGAACGGATCAGGGACGTCTCAGCCGGCCATCACCACAGTCTGCCCGACGATCGGGCGGCTCGGCGACGTGATTGCCGGCGGCTCGCCTCGCAGCGGCGACCGAGCGTGCCCCTGGTCGGTACGACGCTGGACCGACCGGGGCGCTGGCTGGTGTTTGCCCGCTCGTGGACAATGACGCTGCAGGCCGGCGATCGGTTCACAGATTCTCCGAGAGCTCTGGACATGACCTTCCAGGGAATCGTTCAGCCGCCGGTGGCGCCGTACAACGGACCGCATGCTCATCACCACCGACGACTCCACCCGCCTCGCCGTCGACGTGTGGGGCGACGGCCGACCCGTCGTCCTCGTGCACGCCTGGGGGCTGCACAGCCACATGTGGAACGCCCAGTTGGGCGCACTGCTCGGGGCCGGGCTGCAGGTCGTGACGATCGACCAGCGCGGCCACGGCCGCTCCGACCGGCCGGCCACGGGCTACGACCTGGACACGATGGCCGCCGACGTGACCACCGTGCTCGACGCCCTCGACCTGCGCGACGTGACCCTCGTCGGCCAGTCGATGGGCGGCGCGGTCGTCGCCCATGCGGTGGGCGGCCTCGGCACCGATCGGGTCGGCCGGCTGGTGTTCGAGCGCGCCGATCACCCCGTGCCTCACGCTCGGCCCGGACAACGAGCTCGGGCTGCCGGCGGAGGCGTTCGCCGGCAACCGCGCGACGATGGCCGCCGACATCGCCGGGTGGATCGAGGCCAACACGGCCGGCTACTGGGGCGCCGGCGAGTCGGGCAGCGAGGTGTGCTGGCCGGCGCAGACCGAGTGGACCACGCGGACGATCTTCGAGACCCCGCTGCCGGTGCTGCTGGCGACGAACGCGGCGATCACCGCGGCCGACCTGCGCAAGGAGATCGCTGCGATCGAATGCCCGGCGCTGGTCATCCAGGGTGACGCCGACTGCTCGGCCCCGCTCGCCGTCACCGGCGCGCCGACAGCGGCGCTGCTGCGCGACGGCCGGCTGCTCGTCGTCGAGGGCGCCGGCCACGGCCTCTACGCCTCGTTCGCCGCCGAGTACAACGCCGCCCTCCTCGACTTCATCGCCGCCTGACCTCGATTCGTGTCGCGCCTCGGCCGGCTCCCGCCCGGTCAGGGCGCGACACGAACCCGAATGCGACGCCGACCGACGAGATCGCCGCCCGGCCGAAACGTTCGTGTCGCGTCTCGACCGGCTCCCTCCCGGTCAGGGCGCGACACCGAACGTGGGTCAGCCGGGGAGGGTCTGCTCGACCGTGAGCACGGGGGCGAAGAGGTCGCCGTGCTCCTGGATCCGGGCGAGCACGTCGCTCCACTCGAAGCGCAGCTCGACGTCGCCGGCGGCGCACGACTCGACCTCGTCCCAGGTGACGGGGGTGGACACGGTGGGCGCGGGACGGGCGCGCAGCGAGTACACCCCGATCGTCGTCTTGTGCCGGGCGTTCTGGCTCCAGTCGACGAAGATCTTCCCGGGCCGCACCGCCTTGGCCATCACCGTGGTCACCCGGTCGCGGTGCTGGCGCTCGAGCACCTGCCCGACGGCGAGGGCGAAGTCGGCGGCGTGCTCGTGGGTGCACGGCGTGTTCAGCGGCACGTACAGCTGCAGGCCCTTGGAGCCCGACGTCTTGCACCAGCCGTCGAGCCCGGTGGCCTCGAGCACCTCGCGCACCCACAGGGCGACCTCGCAGCACGTGTGGATGTCGGTGCCCGGACCGGGGTCGAAGTCGAAGACGACGATCAGCGGGGCGTCGAGGTCCTCGGCGCGGGCCATCGGCACGTGCAGCTCCAGCGCCGCCATGTTGGCCGCCCACACCAGGTCGGCCGGTTCGTCGAACGCGCAGTAGCCGATGTCGCCGGTGTGGTCGCCGGGTCCGAGGAACGTGCCGACCCAGTCGGGCCGGTGCTTCGGGCAGCGCTTCTCGAAGAAGCCCTTCGTGTTGATCCCATTGGGGAAGCGCTTGAGCGTGATGCACCGTCCGTCGAGGTGCGGCAGCATCGTCGCCGCGACCTGGGCGTAGTAGCGGATGGCGTCACCCTTGGTGGTACCCGTGTCCGGGTACAGCACCTTGTCCAGGTTGCTCAGCGAGACCTCCCGCTCGCCGACGCGCACCACCGTGGCGCCGCCGGAACGACCGGCCACGGGTCAGGCGCTCTTGCGCCGCGGCGCCGCCTTCGACGCCGCGGCGGTGGCCTTGGCCGCCTTGGCCGGCTTGGCCGCAGTGGACTCCGGGCCGCCGGCGGGATGGCGCTTGCGCGCGTCCTTGGCCGCCTGCACGCTGGCCTCCAGCGCGGCCATCAGGTCGACCACCTTCGGCGCCTCACGTTCGACGGTGGGCAGCTCGAACTCCTCGCCCCCGGCCTTGCGCTCGATGAGGTCGAGCACCTGCTCGCGGTACTCGTCGCGGTACTTCGTCGGCTCGAAGTCGGCCGACAGCGACTGCACGAGCGCCTCGGCCATCTGCACCTCCTTGTCCGACACGTCGATGCTGTCGAGCACCTCCAGCTCCTCGATCGCCGCCGACGTCGACGACCTCGTCCGCGAAGACCATCGTGCTCATCATCAACCGGCCATCGATCGCCCGGAGTGCCGCGACGTACTGCTTGTTGCGCATGACGAAGCGGCCGATGGCCACCTTGCCGGACTCCTCCATCGCCTTGGCCAGCAGGACGTAGGGCTTGGGCGTCTTGTCCGGGGCGACGATGTACGGCGAGTCGAAGTACACCGGGTCGATCTCGTCGAGGTCGACGAACTCCTCGAGGTCGATGCTCTTCGTCGCCGAGGGGATGAACGGCTCGAGCTCGTCGGGCTCCACCTGCACGTAGCGGCCCTTGGAGATCTCGTAGCCCTTGATGATGTGCTCGTCGGGCACGTCCTCGCCGGTGTCGGCCGACACCTTCTTCATCCGGATGCGGCTCATCGTGCGCTCGTCGAGCTGGTTGAACGACACGCTCTTCTTGCTCACCGCATGGAACAGCTTGATCGGGATGGCGACCAACCCGAAACTGATCGTTCCACTCCACACAGGCCTGGGCATACTCGTCATTCTGCCCCACACAGGGGTCGGGGAAACAGAGGCAGCGGTGCGTGCCTCGCCGGTCAGAAGACGAAGGAGACCGGATCGAGGCCGAGCAGCACCCGCCCGGCATCCAGCATCGCCGACGGGGCGACCGTGACGTGCTGGGGCACGACGCGCACGTCGCGGACGCAGCGCTCCAGCGCGAACGTCCGGCGAACCGGCGGTGATCCCCGCCTGGTCGGCCACGATGTCGACGGCGCGCACGGCCTCGGCGCAGCAGTGCGAGGACGCCAGACGCACCATCGCCCGCTGCTGCGGTGTCGCCTCGCGACCGTCGGCGGCGACGTCGAACACGGTGGACACCGCGTCGAAGACGAACGACCGCGCCGCCGCGCAGCCGGGCCTCGGCCTCGGCGATGGACAGCTGGGCCTGCGGTCGCTCGCGCAGCAACGATCCCGACGTGAACGGCGTCTTCTCCGTAGCCAGGCGGGTGAACGCGTCGAGCGCGGCACGGGCGACGCCGAGCGCGACGCCGACCTTGTTGAACGCCAGCCGGCTGTAGGGCGGCATCCGGTACAGCGGCTCGTCGACCCGCATCCCGACGCCGTAGATGTCGGTGGTCCGCTCCTCGGGGACGAACACGTCCTCGCAGCACCGACGTCGTGCGAGCCGGTGCCGCACAGCCCCGGCGAGCGCCACGTGTCGATCACCCGGTACTCGTCGCGCGGCACGACGACCTGCAACAGCACGGGTCGCTGCTGGCGGCCGATCCGCTCGGGCTGGCCATCCGTCGTCGACCACGGTGCACCCGCCCCAGAACCAGTCCGCGCCCTCGCACCCGCTGGCGTACTGCCAGCGACCGTTGACGAGGAGCCCGCCCGGCACCCTGCCGGGCACGGCCGAGGGCGTTGATCGAGCCGGAGAACGTCACGTCCAGGTGGTCGCCGAGCATCGCCTTCGCCGGTGTCGACGGGCAGCGCGGCCATGCAGATGCCGACCGTCTCGACGCCGATCATCAGCGTCCACCCGGTGGACCCGTCGGCCTCGCTGATCGGCCTCGATCGCCTGGATCATCGGCACCGGGTGGACCTCGCCACCGCCGTACACGGCCGGCGCAGCCATGCGGAACAGCCCGCCGCGGGCCATCGCCGAGCGCACCTCGTCGTCGATCCGCCGGTTGCGCTCGGCCTCGTCGGCGTGCTCGCGCACCAACGGCTGCAACGATCGGGCGACCCCCACCACGTCCATGCCGTCGACCGTACCGACGCCGCGCCCGCCACCCCGTCACCGAGCGGGTCCGGTGCTCGCGCTCGCGGGCGCCGGACGTGCTGTCCGTCCGCCATCGCGCTCGCGTCCGCGTCGCAGCCACGTCGCGCCGAACCGCGTCGTCAGCGGCGCGACGCGACGAACGTCATCCGGCGAGCACGGCGCGGGCGACGAGGTCGGTGCCGAAGGCGGTGAGGATCGCCAGGTACAGGAGTCCGGTCGCGGCCATGACCGCCGAGTAGTACCGCTCGCGCAGCGCCGGCGCGGGTGACGAACACGAGGGCGATCGTGGTGACCGCGCACGCCGCCCAGAACCAGCCGAGCACGCCGTTCCAGCCGTCGTCGACCGCGCCCGTCCACACCGAGACCATCCCGACCGGCAGCAGCAGGGCGAACACCTCGACCGGCCAGGTCCAGCCGAGGGCGCGCACCAGCTCGTTGAGGTGCCGTCGCGGCAGGCCGGGCTGCACCAGGTACCAGTGGCCGAGGAGCATCGCGTCGGTGACGGCGCCGAGGAACAGCGCGCCGGCGAAGGTGCGCAGGATGGCGACCGACGTGTGGCCGCCGGCGTCGAGCGCCGCGGCGAGCAGCCCGGGCACGGCGAGCACCGGAGCGATGAGGTCGAGCGATCGGGGGGAACTCCCGGCCGTGCTCGGCGACCGCCGGTGCTTCGGTGACCACCCGGTCGATGCCGGTCATCGCCGCCACCCGCTCGCTGCGGCGGTCGTGCTCGGCCACCGCGCCGGAGACCCCGGCGCCCTTGCGCACCACCGACACGACGAAGCGCGAACGAGCGCCGCCGCGGCGACGGCGATCGAGCTGGCCTCGCGCACCGGCACCGTGCCGAAGCGGAAGCCGCACCACGCTGCGCCAGCGGCCATGCACGCCGTACACGCCGCGCAGCAGCCAGCCGTAGCCGAGGCCGACCTCGCGCCGGCGGGTGGTGAACCACAGGAAGAACAGCCCGCCGGCCGACCACTGCAGCAGCACCGTCGCCGCGTCGAGGTGCATCACGTGGTCGCACGCTACCGACGCCCGTACGCTGCCCGGCCATGCCCGCCCGACGGCGCCCACCGCGCGCGCTCGCCGCCACCGCTCGTCGCCCTCGTGCTGGCCCTCGTGCTCGCCGGATGCTTCACCGGCAAGCGGCCGAGCTTCGCCGACGACCAGTTCGGCGCCGGTCGGGCCGACCGGCGATCCGGCGATCGACGCCGTGCTCGGCCAAGCTCGACGCGGCGACGAACTCCCCGCCGACGTTCACCGCGTCGTACGACGTCGTGGTGCGCTTCGGCAACCTGCACAAGACGGCGACGGTCAGTCGTCGACGGCCGCAGCCGCTCGGTGCTCGATCGGACGGCGTGCGCTACGTGCAGACGCCGCAGCTGATCGAGACCTGCCGGGGGACGGCGTGCACGACGGGCCTCGACCCGGCGGCGATCAGCGACAGCCAGCTCACCGTCGACTTCTACGCTGCCGACGCGGCGAAGCGGCTGCGCGTGGACGCCGCCGCCAAGATCGGGCCGACCGCCGCGCGCACCGAGCAGATCGCCGGGCAGCAGGCCTCCTGCGTCGACATCGCCCAGTCGGGAGCGACCGCCGGCTACTGCGTGCTCGACGACGGCATCCTGGCCAAGCTCACCGACGGCGACGTCTACGTGACGATGACCTCGTTCAGCCCCACCGCGCAGGAGGACCTCTTCTCCGCGCCGACCGCGGACACCACGACGGCCTCGGCGCCCGGCGAGAGCACGACGACGGGCTGACGGGCTGACGACACGCTGAGGCCGTGAGGGTCGGCGCGGCTCAGACGTCGAGCACGATCAAGGCGTGGTCCGCCCGGTTGAGCGGCAGCGGCCCGTCGGCGGTGGCCACCACGCAGTCCTCGAGACGCATCCCCCAGCGACCGTCGAGGTAGATGCCTGGCTCGACGCTGAACGCGTGCCCTGCGGCGATCGGCAACGAGTTGCCCTCGACCATGTACGGGTCCTCGTGGGCCTCCATGCCGATGCCGTGGCCGGTGCGATGGATGAACCACTCGCCGTATCCGGCGTCGTCGATCACCCGGCGCGAGGCCCGGTCGACGTCCTCGCACGCCGCCCCGATCACCCCGGCGGCCACGCCGGCGGCCTGCGCCTCGTGCAGCACGGCGTAGGCCTCGGCCACCTCGGCCGGCGGAGCGCCGAGCGAGACGCAGCGGGTGATGTCGCTGCAGTAGCCGTCCTTCGTGCCGCCGAAGTCGCACAGCACGACCTCGCCGGCGCGGATCACCCGCTCCGAGGCGTGGTGGTGCGGCGAGGCGGCGTTCTCCCCGGCGGCGACGATGGCGAAGTTGACGATGTCGTGGCCCTCGGCGATCAGGCGGGCGCCGATGTCGGCGCTCACCGCGGCCTCGGTCCGACCGACCAGCTCGATCTCCCCCGCCTGGAGCTGCGCGGCGACACGATCCGCCGCGGCGCCGGCGGCGACCAGCGCGTCGATCTCCGCCTGGTCCTTGCAGATCCGCAGCCTGCTCATCACCGTGGACGAGCGGACGTAGCGGGTGTCGTCGGACGGCCAGTGCCCGAGCAGGCCCACGAGGAACCGGGCCCACATCGTGTCGCCGACGGCGACGGTGCCCGGGCGACCGGCCAATCCGGCGACGATCGCCACGGGATCCTCGATCTCGTCCCAGCGGTGCAGCTCGAACACCCCCGGCTGGGGCACCACCCGGGGCGCCTCGAGCCGCGGGATGACCAGCGTGGCCTCGCCGTCACGCGGCACGACGAGCATCGTCAGGCGCTCCAGCGGCATCGCCTCGTAGCCGGTGAGGTACGGCAGGTCGCTGCCCACGGAGACGAGCAGCACGTCGACACCCGAGTCGGCCATCGACTTCCTGGCCCGGGCGATGCGGTCGAGGTACACGGCGGTCGAGGCGAGCGCGTTCACCCTGCCATTCTGGCTGGCGTGGCCGGCCCGAGCGACGAGCACGATGCGCTCCTGCACTACAGCGAGGATCCGCACATCGTCCGCTTCGTCCCGCACGTGCCGGCCACGAACCCGGATCAGCCGGCAGCGGTGTGGGCCATCGACGCCGCGCACGCCCCGCTGTACTGGTTCCCGCGCGACTGCCCACGCGTCACCGTGTGGGCCGACGACGTCGCCCAGCAGGCGACGCTGGCACGGCTCCTCACGACGACGGCCCGGCGCGTGCAGGCGGCCGAGCTCTGGTGGCTCGAGCGGATCCGCCACGTCGAGCTGTTCGAGTACGTGATGCCGACGGCCACGTTCCGTCCCTGGGCCGCGGCCCACGGCCAGTGGGTGAGCACGGTGACGGTCGAGCCGCTCGAGGTGCGCCCGGCCGGCGACCTCCTCGTCCGCCACGTCGTGGCCGGCGTCGAGCTGCGCCTCGTCGCCGATCTGTGGCCGATGCGCGACGTCGTCGTCGACAGCGGCCTGCCGTTCAGCATCGTCCGGATGCACCACGCCCGGGGCACACTGAGATCGTGAGCGAGATCGCCGAGCACGAGCCGACGGCTGGTGGCGAGCCGGCCGAGGACACCGCCGACGACGACGACGAGCTCGTCGTCCTCCCGTGGTGGCACAACCCGGTGAACCTGATCGCCCTCGCCGTCGGGCTGATCCTGGTGATGGGCGCGCTCGGTTGGGTACTGGGCAACAACCATGCCCAACCGGACCCGAACAGCGCCGACATCGGGTTCCTGCAGGACATGCACTGGCATCACGACCAGGCGACCGAGATCGCCCTGACCTACCTGTCGGCGAACGGCACCGACCCGGCGCTGCGCCAGGAGGCCCAGGAGATCCTCGTCGGCCAGAACCAGGAGATCGGCCTGATGATCCAGATGCTGCGCGACTTCGGCGAGCCGGACACGAACGAGACCGACACCGGCATGGCCTGGATGGGTGATCCGACCCCGCTGGACTCGATGCCGGGCATGGCCACCGAGGCGCAGCTCGACCAGCTCGCCGCGGCGAACGGCGCCGCGGCCGACGCCTTGTTCGTGCAGCTGATGGTCGCCCATCACCAAGGCGGCATCCACATGGCCGACTACGCGATCCTGCACGCCAACGAGTCGACCGTGCGCGACCTGGCGCGACAGATCGCCGGGAGCCAGCAGGAGGAGATCGCCGAGCTGCAGCAACTGCTGACGGCCAGCACCACGACCTGACCTCCGCAGGAGCAGGCGCGACTGGCGGAAACCGCTGCGAGCCCCGGTTCGTAAGAACATTCCGTGACCTCCACGCCCCGGGCACCCGCGCTCAGACGCCTCCCTATGCTCGAAAACGTGCGTGTTCGGGCCTCTCTCTCCCTCCTCTTCGTCGGCGCCGCCGTGCTCTCGGCGTGCGGCACCGTCGACCCCGGCGTGACCGCCACGAAGGCACGGGACAACGGCGTCGCCGCCCCACCGGTCACGCCGAGCGGGACGGCAACGCCGGACACCACGACGCCGGACACCACGACGCCGGACACCACGACGCCGGACAACACTCCGCCGAGCGGCGGCGACCCGACCGACACGGCGCCGGGCACGACGGACGCGCCCGGCACGGACGGCCCGTCGCCGGACAACACGACGTTCGATCCGCAGGCACCCGGCACGACCATCGCGGTGCCGGCGAACCAGGACGTGATCGACTTCGGCGACGCGAAGACGCCGCGTGACTACGACGGCTTCCTGATCGCCGCCTTCAAGGACATCGAGTCGTTCTGGGCCGAGCAGTTCCCGGCCACGTACGGCAGCTCGTTCAAGCCGCTGTCGGGCGGGATCTTCGCCGCCTACAAGAACCGCACCACACCGATCCCCGGTTGCGACAACAAGGAGACGACCTACCAGGACGTCGAGGGCAACGCGTTCTACTGCAGCGACGGCGACTTCATCGTCTACGACGACGACTCCCTGCTCCCCGAGCTCGTCAAGTCGCTCGGCGAGAGCTCGGTGGGCGTCGTGCTGGCCCACGAGTTCGGCCACGCCATCCAGTCGCGGATCAACGAGCTCGGCGAGCAGACGATCCTCAAGGAGCAGCAGGCCGACTGCTTCGCCGGCGCCTGGGCTGCGCACGTCGCGCGCGGCGAGGCCGACGGGCTGACCTTCGGCGACCAGGAGATCAAGCAGGGTCTGATCGCCATGATCCAGGTGCGCGACCCGATCGACGGCACACGTCAACGATCCCAACGCCCACGGCACCGGCTTCGACCGCGTCGGTGCGTTCCAGGACGGCTTCACCGGCGGCACGGCGCGGTGCAAGACGTTCTTCACCGAGGACCGGACGAAGAACCTGATCGACATCCAGGTCGACCAGCTCGATCCGACCGGCGGGAACCTGCCGTTCGACGACGGCACCGCCGGCGACGACATCAAGACGCTGATCCCCGCCGACCTCGATCGCTTCTGGGTGCAGAAGCTCGGTGGCGTCGCCGGCGTGACGTTCACCGCCCCGACGCTGCAGCTGTACAGCCTCGACGGCACGCTGCCGGCCTGCGACGGCGTGAGCACGGCCGACTTCAAGGCCAACCAGATCTTCTACTGCAAGTCGTCGAACACGATCCTCGTGGACCAGGACCTGGCGGAGCAGCTCGATGCCGACCAGCTCTTCGGCGACATGTCGGTCGGCTACCTGATCGGCGAGGCCTACAGCGAAGCGGTGCAGAACGCGCTGCACAGCACGCTCACCGGCTCGAAGCGGGTGCTGCTGGACGACTGCTTCACCGGGGCGTGGGTGGCCGACGACGTCCCGCCGCTGCCGGCAGGTCGTGCCGCGGACGATCTGAAGCTGTCGGCCGGCGACCTCGACGAGGCGATCATCACCGCCCTGAAGCGCAGCGACGACGGTGCTGACACCAACAAGCGGGGCACCGCGTTCGAGAAGATCGCCTCCTTCCGCAACGGCGTCCTCAACGGGATCGATGCCTGCCGCCAGCAGATCAGCTGACCCGACAGACCCGGCCGACCGCCAGGCGAGTCGGCCGCCGTCGAGCCCGGCCCTCAGCCCGGGAGCGGCGCGAAGCGGCGGATGATCTCGGCCAGCTCGAGTGGTCGGTCGCCCTGGATGCTGTGCCCGGCGCCGTCGACCACCTCGACCTCGATGGCCGGCTGGCGACGGCGGGCCTCGGCCACGTCCTCGTCGTCGACCACCGGCGACACGCTGCCCCGGGCGAGCAGCAGCGGGCAGGCGATCCGGGCGAAGTCGTCCCACATCGGCGAGACCGAGGCGGCCACGGCGTCGGGCTCGGTGCTGTCGCCGGCGCTCTCGTCGCGCTCGGCTGCGCCGGTGGCTGCCGCGGTCGTAGTTCCACTGCCAGCTGCCGTCGTCGAGCTGGTGGGCGTTGTGCAGGATGCCTCGGCGCAGCGAGCTCTCCGTCCGCGTCGGGTTGTGCTCCATGGTGCGGGCCAGCAGCGAGGCGAAGTCCGGGAAGCTCTGCGGGCCGTCGACGAAGTCGATGATCGCCTTGGCCTTCTGCTGGTTGACGCCGGGCGTGATGTCGACGAGCAGCAGGCGGCGAACGAGCTGCGGGATGACGCACGGCGAGCTGCATGGACGTCATCCCGCCCATCGACATGCCGACGACGAGCCCCGCGTCGGGCGCGAGCTGCTCGACCACCACGGCGACGTCGTCGGCCATGTTCTGCGGGGTGTAGCCGCCGTCGTCGCGCCAGCCGGAATGGCCGTGGCCGGGAAGGTCGACGGCCAGCGCCGACAGGTTCGGTCCGAGCGCCAGGATCACCGTGTCCCAGGTGTGGGCGTTCTGCGCGCCGCCGTGGAGGAACACGATCTGCGGGCTCGCCGTACCCCAGATCAGCGCGCTGACGACTCGCCCGCCGTCCACGGCGACCTCGGTGCGCCGTACGCTCGGTGGCCCGGCCAGCGTCCAGGCCGTACTCGGAGGCGTTCTCGTGAAACAGGCCGAACTCGTCGTAGGCGATGCGCTCCATCGGCGCCATCGTTCCAGGTTCGTCGCACTGGCCTGCAGTGCAGCGCGTCGCCCTGGCTGCGGCGGCGTGCAGCAGCGACTCGGGCAGCGCCACGACCGCGGCGCCGGCCAGCGCGCCGACCATTGCGGCAGCGGCAACGAGCGCTCCCGCCACCACCGGCGCGCCGGCCACCTCGCCGGCCACCTCGCCCGCCGCGAGTGCGCCGGCGAGCAGCACGCTGACGACGTCGCCGGGCTCGGCGAGCTCGGCGAGCTCCACCACGTCGGCCGGCGGTTCGCTCCCCGCGGCACCGGCGGGCGATGCCTTCTACCAACCGCCCGATCCGGTCCCCGGATCGGCCAACGGCGACCTCATCTGGGCGACCGAGCTGCCCGGCGCGGTGAGTGGGGCGACCTCGTGGCAGGTGCTGTACCGCAGCGAGAACCTGCAGGGTGAGCCGATCGCCGTCAGCGGCCTCGTGGTCGCGCCGCTCGCCGCCGCGCCGGGCAACCCGGTGCTCACGTGGGCCCACGGCACCACGGGCGTCGGCGACCAGTGCGCCACCTTCCAAGCAGTTCAGCGCCGGCCTGTCGGCGGAGAAGCTGATCGCCTCGATCGCCGTCGGCATGGGCTGGACGTTCGTCGCCACCGACTACGAGGGACTCGGCACGCCCGGCGTGCACCCCTACCTCGTCGGGCTGTCCGAGGCGCGCGGCGTGCTCGACATCGTCCGCGCCGCGCAAGCAGATGCCCGGCACCGGGCGCAACCGCCGACTCGCCGGTGATGATCTTCGGCCATTCCCAAGGCGGCGGCGCGGCGCTGTTCGCCGCCGAGCAGGCGGCCACGTGGGCGCCCGAGCTGCACGTCGTCGGCACCGCCGCCGGCGCCCCGGCCGGCGACCTCGACACCATCGTGCCGCTGGGGTGGAGCGAGGCGGCGATCACCAACCCGTACGCCGGCAGTGCGATCGATGGCCTGGCGGCCGGCTACCCCGACCTGTCGCTCGACGCCGTGGCCAACGCCGCCGGTCAGGCCGCGCTGGCCAAGGTGGCCACCGAGTGCGTCGGCTCGATCGACCTCACCCCCGAGCAGGCCGGGGCGAAGAACCCGATGGACGACCCGGCGTGGAAGGCGGCCGTCGACGCCAACACCGCCGGCAACGTCGTCCCCTCGGCCCCGGTGCTGATCTTCCACGGCGAGGCCGACACCACCGTGCTCCCGGCCTGGACGGACATCACGCTGAGCCGCTACTGCGCGATCGGGGCGACGGTCGAGGTCGAAGTCGTACCCCGGCCAGGACCACACCTCGGTGGTCACCGCGGCGCTCGGCGACATCAAGGCGTTCTTCAACGCCCGCCTCGCCGGCGAACCCGCCGCCACCAGCTGCTGACGGCGTCCGCCGCGGCGCGGACGGGCGTCACCCGCCGACTCGCGGAGCGTCGGTCTACGGCACCGGCGGGTTGGCGGCCGGCGGCGCCGCGGCCACGGTGGTCGGTGCCTCCGTGGTCGGCGCCACCGTGGTGACCGGCGGCTTCGTGGTGGTCGTCTTCGGCACGGTCGTGGTCGTGGTCTTCGGCACCGTCGTCGTGCTGGCGACCTTCGTCGTGGTGGTCGACGCCGGCGCCGTGGTGCTCGGGGCCAGCGTGGTGGTGGTGCTCGAGGTGGTGGTGGAGGCGTTCGGGTCCGGCTGGTTGAACGACGGCAGCGACTCGTTCTTCGAGTACTGCTCGGGCTGCTTGCCGTCCTGCGCCCACACGTAGACCAGATCGCCCTTTTGCACGAGGCTGGGGAAGGTCTTCGACGAGCGTCTGGTTGATCCGCACGCAGCCGTGCGACGCCGGCGCCAGCGGCACGTTCTGCGCGCCGTGGATGGCGATGCCGTAGTTGAAGTACACCGGGTTGAACATCCCGCCGAGCGGGCTGACGTGGTTGCCCGAGGCGAAGCGGCTGATCTGGAACACCCCGCCCGGCGTCTTGGCGTCGGCGCACTCCTGCTTGCGCACCGGCTCGGGCAGCGGGTTGCCCTGCGCGTCGGTGTCGTACGTCGCCGTCTCGCACCAGTGCGCCGGCGTGCCGTCGGCGTTCTGCTCGCCGGTGGAGATGTGGGCGATGAGCATCGGCGGTCGTCGGTGAACACCGCCAGCACCTGCTGGGGCACGTAGACCTCGACGTGGGTGGTGCCGGCGCCCGTGGGCCGCAGCGGGGTGATGGTCAGGTTGTCCTGCATCGTCTGCCACATCTCGTCGGTGACCTTGCCGGTGGCCTGGGCCCGCGGCGTCTGCAGGATGAGCTTCTCGAAGGCCCACACCGCCTGCTGGGTGGTCCCGCCGAACTGGCCGTCCACCGGACCGGGATCGAACCCGAGGTCGGTCAGCCGCTGCTGGACGGCCGTGACCTCGGCGCCCGACGAGCCGTTCTTGATCGAGGCCTGAGATGGGTCTTGGGCACCGCCGGATCGGTCTGGACCACGACGTCGGGTGAGCTCGTCGACGTCGCCGACGGGTCGCCGGCGGCCGACGGTGGTGCGCCGTCGCCGCACTGCCGTTGGACGCCGCGTCGGAGCGATCGCCCCGTCCGGCCAGCCCGATGCCCACCACCACGGCGACGAGGGCGGCGGCAGCGACGGCCGGCAGCCAGCGGCGAAGGTTCGCCCGTCCGCCTCGCGCCGGCGGGACTGGCTTGGATTCCTTGCTCGCGCTGTTCACAGATCTCCGACGATGTGGACGACCCGGCGAGCCTACCAGTGGCCTTTCGCGCACCCTCGGCGGTTAGCCGGCGGAACGATCGGACAACGGCACGATGTGGCGCAGTTCGCGCTGCAGCTGGAACATCTCCCGCAGGATCGTGCGGATCACGCCGAGCGACGCCAGCGTGCTCTCGCCGCGGGTGCGCGGGAAGTAGTCGACACCGAACTGGATGACCTCGTAGCCCAGCTTGCGGGCCCGGATGATCAGCTCGGCGTCGATGAACGAGCCCTCGCTGCGCAGCTGGATGTGGTCGAAGATCTCGCCGCCGGCACAGCTTGAAGGCGAAGTTGATGTCGCGCATCCGCACGCCGAACAGCCGGCGGATGAGGACGTTGTAGAAGAACGTGTAGATCGCCCGTGACGCGCCCTCGCCGGTGCGGTCGAGGCGATACGCGGACACGATGTCGGCGTCGTAGTACCGCAGCAGGCGCACCGCCTGGCCCACCTCGGCCATGTCGAAGGGCAGGTCGGCGTCGGTGTACAGCACGAGATCGCCGGTGGCCGTGGCGAAGCCGGTCTTCATCGCCCCGCCGAGCTTGCGGTTCTTCGGGTGGTGGACGGCGACGATGTGCGCGTCGGCGGCGGCCAGCTCGTCGGCGAGCCGTGGCGTGGCGTCGGTCGACGCGTCGTCGACGATGATCACCTCGTAGTCGAGGATCTGGCCGGCCTCGACGAGCACCTCGCACTCGGTGACCGCCGCGCCCACGGCCCGCTCGATGTAGTCCTGCTCGTTCCACATCGGCAGGAAGATGCTCAACTTCTTGAACGGCTCGGTGGCCTGCGCCGCCGGCGCCGAAAGACTCACCCGCCGCAGGGTATCGGGACCGCGATGCCGGCCGATGTCGGGCCTACGGGGGGCCGCCGTGGCGCCGCGCCTGCTCACGGCTATCGTCGCTCGGCGTGACGTTGCCGAGCCCGCCGCCGGTGCCCGGTCCGTCCGGATCGCCCCTGCCACCTCCCGGGCTGCCGCCCATGCCGCCGCCCGGGTCACCGCCGCCCGCCCGGACGCCGACGATCCCGCCTCCACCACGGG
The DNA here is from genome assembly GCA_963794805.1 of uncultured Acidimicrobiales bacterium. GTDB lineage: Bacteria > Actinomycetota > Acidimicrobiia > Acidimicrobiales > Ilumatobacteraceae > JAODBQ01. The sequence continues at coordinate 414,622 of CAWCFL010000013.1, read as the reverse complement.
CGGTGGTCCCGTACGAGCCGCCGCCGCTGCGGCCCGGCCAGCTCACCCAGGGTTGGAAGATGGTGCTCGTCAGCGGATGGGTCGGCGTCATCCTCGGCTTCGCCTCGGTGTGGAAGAGCTCGTGGACGCTCGGGTTCTCCACCTGGTGGCTCGGCCCGCAGGCGTCACCGCGGTTCTTCGGCCTGCTCGTGCTGCCGTTCGTCCTGCCGATCGTGATGGTCGTGCTGGCGCTCACCAACGTGCGCTATGCGGCGTTCGCCGGCATCGCCGCGGCCGTCGGCACCGCATTGATCGGTTGGGGCGACGTCGGGCGGCAGGACAAGTTCGCCGCGGTCGAGCTGGCCCTCGCCGGCGCCGGGCTGCTCGTGTCGGTGGCCGCGCTGGCCGGGCTCGTCGGTCGAACCGATCCGTCGGCCGCACCCCTGGCATCTGCGGCCGAGCCCAACGCCGTGCCGGTCGTCCCGACTCGCTAGCTAGGTTCGACCACCATGTCGCAGTCGCAGGGAAGGGTGCTCACGTCGTTGCCCGTGGGCGAGAAGGTGGGCATCGCGTTCAGCGGTGGTCTGGACACGTCGGCCGCCGTCGCCTGGATGCGCGAGAAGGGCGCCGTCCCGTACTGCTACACCGCCGACCTCGGCCAGCCCGACGAGCCCGATCTCGACGGCGTGCCGGTGCGCGCCAAGGAGTACGGCGCCGAGCTGGCGCGCATCGTCGACTGCCAGGCCGAGCTCGTCCACGAGGGCCTCGTCGCCCTGCAGTGCGGCGCGTTCCACATCACGACCGCCGGCAAGACGTACTTCAACACCACGCCGCTCGGCCGGGCGGTCACCGGCACGCTGCTCGTGCGGGCGATGCAGGACGACGGCGTCGACATCTGGGGCGACGGCAGCACCTACAAGGGCAACGACATCGAGCGCTTCTACCGCTACGGCCTGCTGGTCAACCCGAACCTGCGGATCTACAAGCCGTGGCTCGACCACGACTTCGTCACCGAGCTCGGCGGGCGCGACGAGATGAGCGAGTTCCTCCAGGCCCGCAACCTGCCGTACCGGGCCAGCAAGGAGAAGGCGTACTCCACCGACGCCAACATCTGGGGCGCGACGCACGAGGCCAAGTCGCTCGAGGAGCTGTCCAGCGGGATGGACATCGTCGAGCCGATCATGGGCGTGGCGCACTACGACGAGTCGGTGGCCGTCGCCGCCGAGGAGGTGACGATCCGCTTCCACGAGGGCTTCCCGGTCGCACTCGAGGGCCGCGAGTTCGCCTCGCCGATCGAGCTCGTGCACGAGGCCAACGCCATCGGCGGCCGGCACGGCCTGGGGATGAGCGACCAGATCGAGAACCGGATCATCGAGGCCAAGTCGCGCGGCATCTACGAAAGCCCCGGCCTGGCGCTGCTGCACATCGGCTACGAGCGCCTGGTCTCGGCGATCCACAACGAGAACACGATCGAGAACTACCGCACGATGGGGCGCCGCCTCGGCCGCCTCCTGTACGAGGGCCGGTGGTTCGACCCGCAGGGCCTGATGCTGCGCGAACCGCTGATGCACTGGGTCGGCGCAGCGATCACCGGCGAGGTCACCGTGCGCCTGCGCCGCGGCGACGACTACACGATCCTCGACACGACCGGGCCGCACCTGACGTACGCGCCGGACCGGCTGAGCATGGAGAAGGTCGAGGACGCGGCGTTCGGGCCGCTCGACCGCATCGGCCAGCTGACGATGCGCAACCTCGACATCGACGACAGCCGGGCGAAGCTCGACGTCTACCGCAACGCCGGCACCCTGTCGAGCAGCAGCCTCCTGGAGCTCGAGGGCGGCGCACCCGAGGCCGTCGTGCCCGATGCGCACCCCGTCGACTGATCCCGCCGCCTGATCACGCCGACCGATCCCGTGACCCCTCGTGTACGCCGTCGCGTGCGTCGCGGCGCGACACTGGTGGCATGCGACCTGCCGGGGTGCACCACGTCTCGTTGAACGTCAGTGACGTCGACGCGGCCAAGAGCTTCTACATCGACGTGCTCGGCTTCACCGAGCGGACCGACCGACCGGAGTTCGCCTTCGGCGGGGCCTGGCTCGACGTCGGCGGCCAGCAGGTGCACCTCATCGAAGGCGCCCCGCCCGAGGCGTTGGGTCAGCACTTCGCCATCGCCGTGGACGACCTCGACTCCGTGGTCGAGGAGCTGCGCGGCCGCGGCATCCGGGTGAGCACGCCGCAGCCGGTGGCCACCAGCCGGCAGTCGTTCCTCAAGGATCCCAGCGGCAACGTCGTGGAGCTGCAGCAACCCGCATAGCGGGACTGCCGGCCGGGGAGCTCCCGGCGAAAGATGGGGAAGCGCGCCGCGCCGATGTGGGTGGTCCTCCCGATGCCGTCCCGACGCCATCTCTTTACGTTCGACGATGCCAGGACATCGACGAACGAAGGAGTTGCGACATGGCGACGAACCACAAAGGACCCGACCACGCCACCGAACGGCGAGCACGAGTTGGCCGACGAGGTGGGCGGGCCGTGGGCGGGATGCCACGACGACGAATGCTCATCGCCCTCGCCGCCGGGCTGGGGCTGCTCGCCGCGTGTGGCTCCACGGAGCGCAGCGGGTCGGCGCCTTCGACGGTGCCGGACACGGCGCGGGCGACGGCGCCGGCCGAGACGACCGCTCCGGCGACGACGGCTCCGGCCACGACCGCTCCGGCCACCACCGTCGGCGACCACGACGGACACGACATGTCCGGCGTGATGGACCCGGCCGATCAGGCTGCGGCCATGCTCGCCACGGCGGCGTTCCAGGACGTGAAGGTCGCCGAGACGGCCGGGTACGCCAGCTCGCTCGACACGCTCGGTTGCTTCCAGGATCCCGAGTACGGCGGGATGGGCGTGCACTACATCGACCAGCAGCTGCTCGACGACCAGGTCGACATCGCCAAGCCGGAGGCCCTGGTCTACGAGCTCGACGCCGACGGCCACGTCGCCGGCCTCGTCGCCCACGAGTACATCGTGCCGGTCGACGCGTGGCACTCGTCGACGCCGCCGGAGCTGTTCGGCATGGCCTTCCACCGCCACCCGACCCTGCCGCTGTGGGTGCTGCACACCTGGCTGTGGAAGGACAACCCCACCGGCATGTTCCAGGACTGGAACCCGGCGGTGCGCCTGTGCCCGCCGGGCGTGCCCATCTTCGGCAAGGACCTCCCCGCTCCGGCGGCGACGACGACCACCACGACACCGGCAACGGCGCCGTTGGCCGTGACCGCCGGCGCCGGCCGTGGGACCCGGTTCGGGCCGTTCTGACAACGGCGTCAGCGTTGCACGAGGGGCCGGCGGGTGTGCCGGCCCCTCCGGCGCGCGTCAGGTTCCCGCGACGTTCGACCGGATCGGGCCGCTGCGCCGGCCGCGTCGACGGGCGGCTCGTCAGCGGCGGCGGACTGCGTCGATCAGGGCGGCGAGCAGCTCGGTGCGGGCGACCATCGTGTCGACGAGGACGTGCTCGTGGTCGGCATGCGCGCCGCCGCCGACAGCGCCGAGTCCGTCGAGCGTGGGGACGCCGATGGCCGCGGTGAAGTTGCCGTCGCTCCCGCCGCCGACGGCGACACCCGAGAGCACTGGCTGGCCGAGGCGCGCGGCCGCGGCGACGGCCAGGGGGAACAGCGCCGCCGACGCCGACTCGTGCATCGGCGGGCGGCCGATCCCGCCGGACACCTGGATCAGCGCGCCGTCCACGCCGGTGCGCAGGCCGGCCATCGCCGCCTCCACGCGCTCCTTCTCCCCCGGCTCGACGACGCGCACGTCCACGGTGAAGCGCGTCTCCGCGGGCACGACGTTGTCCGCCGTGCCCGCCGCAGCGACGGTGGGCGTCACGGTGGTGCCCGTGGACGGGTCGCCGAGCGTGGCGATGCAGCCGATCAGCTCGGCGGCGGCGACGAGCGAGTTGATCCCCTTCTCCGGTTCCAGCCCGGCGTGCGCGGCCTTGCCGTGCACGCGCACCTCGAACGTGCCGGTGCCCTTGCGACCGGTCTTCAGCGCTCCGCCGTCGGCGCTCGGCTCGAGCACGAGCACCGCCCCGCAGGCCGCAGCACGTGCCTCGATCAGCGCGCGCGACGTGGTCGACCCGATCTCCTCGTCGCTGTTGACCAGCACCTCGATGCCACTGCGGTCGTCGAGGCTGGCGATGGCGTGGATCGCCTGCACGAGCCCGGCCTTCATGTCGAACACGCCGGGCCCGGTGGCCCGGCCGTCGACGACCGCGAACGGCCGGGCAGCCACGGTGCCGGCGGGGAAGACGGTGTCGTGATGGCCCACCAGGAGCAGCCGCGGCATCGCCACCGCCGGACCAGTGGACGTGCGGGCCGTTCGCCCCGTCGACGAGCTGCGCCGACCCACCGAGGCGCTGTTCGATGAGCCCGGCCAGCGTCTGCGCCGACACACGGATCCGGTCGACGTCGGCCGACGGCGATTCGGTGTTCACCAGCAGTTCGAGGTCGGTGAGCAGCGCAGCGAGGTCGGGCACGAGCTCCATTCTGTCGTCGTGCCGGGCAGGCCGCGTGCTCAGATGGGCCCGGTGAACCGCCGTGAGGAACTGGCCGCGTTCCTCCGCGCCCATCGCGACGCCCTGCGCCCGGAGGACGTCGGCCTGCCGCGTGGCCGTTCGCGGCGTACGCCCGGTCTGCGGCGCGAGGAGATCGCCATGCTCGCCGGCGTCTCGGTCACCTGGTACACCTGGCTCGAACAGGGCCGGCCGATCAACGCCTCCGTGGACGTGCTGGAGGCGCTCGCCCGGGCGCTGCGCCTCGACGACGCCGAGCGCCGCCACCTGCTCACCCTCGCCGACCGCCAGGGCACCGTCCACGAGCCACCGATCGAGGACGCGCCCGACGCGCTCGTGCGCCTGATCACCGCGATGGATCCGTCGCCGGCGTACGTGCTCGGCCCGTGGTTCGACTTCCTCGCCTGGAACCGGGCCGAGTCGCTGCTCTATCCGATGATCGAGCGGCTCCAGCTGCCCGAGCGCAACCTGCTGTGGGTGGTGTTCGCCGAGCCGTCCGCACGAGCGCTGATCGCCGAGTGGGACGAGCAGGCTCGCCGCCTGCTCGCCGAGTTCCGCGCCGTCACCGCCTCGGTGCGCGACGAGCCGCCGGTGGTCGACCTCGTCGAGCGGCTGCACCGACGCCAGCCCGGCGTTCGCCGAGTGGTGGAGCGACCAGGACGTCGCCGGCTTCCAGACCCGCCTGCGCCGCTACCACCACCCCAACGCCGGCGAGCTGGTCTTCGAGTACCAGCAGCTGACGCCGAGCGAGTGGCCCGGCCTGCGGGTGGCCGTGCAGCTTCCCGTCCCCGGTGACGACAGCGCCCAACGCCTCGCCGCCTGGCGCAACATCGCCTGACGAGCGCCCGCTCGGCGTCGGTAGCGTCGAACGACGTGACCGCCAGCCCTGTCGTCGACGAATCGCGCCGGCGGCGGACGTTCGCGATCATCTCCCACCCCGACGCCGGCAAGACGACGCTCACCGAGAAGTTCCTGCTGTACTCCGGCGCGGTGCAGGTGGCCGGCGCGGTGCACGCCCGCGAGGGGCGGCGCAGCGCGCGCAGCGACTGGATGGAGCTCGAGCAGCAGCGCGGCATCTCGATCAGCTCGACGGTGATGCAGTTCCCGTACGGCGAGCACGTCCTCAACCTGCTCGACACGCCCGGCCACCGCGACTTCAGCGAGGACACCTACCGCGTGCTCGCCGCGGTCGACGCCGTGGTGATGGTGCTCGACGCGGCGAAGGGCATCGAGAGCCAGACGCTCAAGCTGTTCCAGGTGTGCCGCGCCCGCGAGCTGCCGGTGATCACGTTCCTCAACAAGTACGACCGGCCGGGGCGCGAGCCGCTCGAGCTGCTCGACGAGATCGAGGCGCAGATCGGGCTGCGGCCGACGCCGGCCACGTGGCCGGTCGGCAGCGGCGAGGACTTCGCCGGCGTCATCGACCGGCGGACGAACGAGTTCACCCGGTTCACCCGCACGGCCCGCGGCGCGTCGGCGGCGTTGGAGGAGACGGTCCCGCTCGACGTCGCCGCGAAGCGAGGATCCGTCGGCGCCTGGCGTGGCGGCGCATGGACGAGACCGGCCTGCTCGACGCGGTCGGTGCCGACGTCGACCTGCCGTCGTTCCTCGCCGGCGAGTCGACCCCGGTGTTCGTCGGCTCGGCGCTGACCAACTTCGGCGTGCGCAAGCTGCTCGACGCGGTCGTCGACCTCGCCCCGGCGCCGTCGCCGCGGGTCGACGTGGCCGACGTGCCGCGCCCGCTCGACGCGCCGTTCTCCGCCTTCGTCTTCAAGGTGCAGGCCAACATGGACCCGTCGCACCGCGACCGGGTGGCCTTCGCCCGGATCTGCTCGGGACGCTTCGAGCGGGGCATGGCCGTGACCAACTCGCGCACCGACCGGGAGATGACCACGAAGTACGCGACCACGGCGTTCGGCCCCGACCGGGAGACGGTCGACGAGGCGTTCCCCGGCGACGTCGTCGGGCTGGTCAACGCCACCGGGCTGCAGCTCGGCGACACGCTGCACGACGGCGCCGCCGTGGCCTTCCCGCCGATCCCGCGCTTCGCCCCCGAGGTGTTCGCCACCGCCCGGCCGCTGGACAACGGCCGGTTCAAGCAGTTCCGCCGCGGCCTCGCCCAGCTCGACGAGGAGGGCGTCGTGCAGGTGCTGCGCGACCCCGACATGGGCGACACCGAGACGATCCTCGCCGCCGTCGGCCAGCTGCAGTTCGAGGTCTTCGCCTACCGCCTGGGCAGCGAGTTCGGCGCGCCGACGGAGATCCGCAGCGCCCCGTACCAGGCGATCCGCCTGACCGACAAGCAGTCGGTCGAGCGGCTGCGCAACATCGGCGGGATCCGCATCCTGGTGCGCGGCGACGGCGCGCTCGTCGCCCTGTTCGAGAACCGCTACCGGCTGCAGCGCCTCGAGAGCGACGAGCCCGAGCTGACGCTCGAGCCGATCCTCGCCGGCACGTGACCACGGGCGGTCGCGGCCGACGAGGCGCGAGCGAGCGACGAGGTCGAGCCCGGGCGACGGAACGGGGCCGGCAGCAGCTCGCCGCCGGCGCGGGCGGCGCGCAGGGCGTCGCCCATCCACTGCAGGTCGTCGAGCGCGATCTGCAGCGCCTGCTCGGTGCCCTGGTCCTTCGGTGTGCCGTCGGTGAACGCCTGACCGACGGTGCCGATCAGCACGGTGTTGCGCAGCGGGACGGCCTCGGCCTCGATGGCGATGTCGCGCGAGGTGCTCGACCGCGCGCGAGCCGCGGCGATCGGCCCGGCGCTGTAGCCGACGAACGTCACCGGCTTGTTGCGCATCGCCCAGGAGACGAACACGCTGTCGAACGCGTTCTTCAAGCCGCCGGGGACGCTGTGGTTGTACTCGGTGGTGACGACGATGTAGGCGTCGGCCTCCTTGATCTTGGCGTTCCACGCCTTCACCAGCGGCTGCGAGTAGGTCGGATCGGAGAAGTCGCCGATCGTGGCGTAGGTCTCCTCGAAGATCGGCAGCGGCCAGTCGCGCAGGTCGACGACCTCGACGTCGAAGCCGACCGTGCGCCTGCGCCCGCTCGACGAGCCACGGCGTGACGATGTCGGCCGCCCGGCCGGGGCGGGTGCTGCCGACGATGATCTGGAGCTTCAGCATGATGAGGGTCCCTTCCGATGTCTCGCCAGCAATTAGCTAGCTAGCTATTCATTGAGAGAGCAACGTACGCTCGCGAGCGCTACGATTCGCAACATGACGACGGCAGATCGCCGGCCGACCTCGCGGTCGCCCGCGGCCTGCCCGTCGGCCGACGACGTCCGCCTGCTCGCCGCGTGGTCGCAGGTGCAGATCTCCACCAGGCGACTCGCCGTGACGCTGTTCGACGACGTCGCCGCGAGCACCGGCCTGCCGCCGACGTCGTTCCAGGCGCTGTGGTTCCTCTATCAGGTCGAGGGCCGATCGGCGCCGATGTCGGCGCTCGGTCGCGTCCTCGGCTTCTCCACCGCCGGGGTCACCAAGCTCACCGACCGGCTGGTCGACGCCGGGCTGATCGAGCGCACGCCGTCGGCCGCCGACCGGCGGGTCACCCTCGCCACGCTCACCGCAGCCGGCGTCGCCCGCATCGAGTCGGCCGGCTCGGCGCTCGGCGCCGCCCTGCACCGGCGGGTCGCCGAGGTCGTCGGCGTCGAGGCGCTCGAACACGTCGCCGCGACGATGGCGCAGCTCGCCAGCGGCAGCTGCGACGAACCGGGCGCGTGCGCGGCCGACGCCGACCCGTGCAGCGCGGCGATCGACGCCGTGCCTCGGCGACGACGCCGGCTAGCTCAGTCGGCGAGGGCTTCGGCCAGCAGCGCCGACTCGGCGTCGGTCAGCGGGATCGCTCGACACCGCGGCCAGCGCCGCCGGGCGACATCTTGCGGGCCGTCTTGCGGATCACGTCGAGCATGTGGTCGTGCTCGAGCTTGGCCGCCGTCGACGTCAGCTGGGTCTCGAGGAACACCAGGCAGGCGGCGTCCTCGACGGCCTGCGCATCCGGGATCGGTGGCCAGGCGGTCGCGGCGGATCAGCGCCTGCACCCGCTCGATCGTCGTCGTCGTCGTAGCCGGCGGCGCGCAGCAGCCCGGCGACGTCGCGGGCGTGGCGCTGCTTCTGGTCGCGCCGCCAGCGCAGGTAGCCGGCGCGGCCCTCGGGGTAGTCGCTGCGCGGCAGCTCCCAGCGGCGCAGGTGATGGGCCCGGGCCGCGAGGCGCAGCGCGTCGTCGGCGTCGGGCACGAGCTCGCTCGACCCACTCGGCCGCCAGCCGGCCGTGGGCCAGGGCCAGCGGCTGCGTCGACGCCGCGCACGACCACGCGGTTCGGGATCGTCGGCGTTGGCCGCGTCGATCGCCGCCACCGCGTGGCGTAGCGTCGTCCGTCATCGCCGATCGGATCGTTCCGGTCACCACAGAACCGACTCCCGTTCCGGCGGTGACCGGAACGCCGAGCGACGGGCCGGCCGCGGCTCAGACCGCGCACTCCGACTCGCCGACCTCGGCCGTGAACGGGCCGGTCTCGTCGTAGTCGGCGTAGTACTCGGGGTGCTCGGCCGGGTCGGGGAACACGTCGAGGTCGCGCAGGCCGTCGGCGATCGGCCGTCGCCCCGCCGACACGGTCCATCCAGGTGCGGAACGCCTCGCCGGCGCTGCGCTCGTCGTTGAACCGGCGCACCACCCGGGCGGCCGCCTCGGGCGCGTTCTTCGCCGGCAGGCGCAGGGCCTTGTCGCCGAAGTGGATCTGCTCCTGGCCGACGTAGCCGCCGAGCAGCATCTGGTAGCCGGGCGCCGACTTGCCGTGCGCCCGGCGCTCGGCGCCGAAGAAGCCGATGTCGGCGATGTGGTGCTGGCCGCAGCTGTTGGTGCAGCCGGAGATGTTGATCCGCACGCCACCGACCTCGGCGATGCCCTCGTCCTCCAGCCGCTCGCCGATCGCCTTGGCCAGGCCGCGGGACTGGGTGACGGCGATGTTGCACGTGTCGGCGCCGGGGCAGGCGACGACGTCGCGGGACAGCTCGGCACCGGGGCGGGCCATGCCGATGGTCTCCAGGCGCTCGAACAGCACCGGCAGCTGGGCCTCGGTGAGGCCGCGGAACACGACGTTCTGGCGGTTCGTCAGGCGCACGTCGGCGCCGAGCTCGCGCTGGATGGAGGCCAGCGAGCGGAACTGGTCGGAGGTGATGTCGCCGAGCGCGGCGTAGGCCACCGCCGACACCGTGCCGTTGGCCCGGCCGCGGATGACGCTGGTGGCCTCCCAGCGGCCGTACGGGTCGCGCGGCGTGAGCGCCACGGTGACGCCCTGGCCGACCGCCGTGGCGGCGATCGTGGTCGGACAGCCCGGCCGGCGCGTCGCCGGCCTTGGCGACCTCCTCGGGGATCCCGCCCGGCCACGACGACGACGCCGGCAGCGTGTGGCGCACCTTGAGCACGCGGCGGCGGACCTCGTCGATGCCGAGCGTGTCGACGACCCACTTCATCCGGGCGCGCAGCTTGTTGTCGCGGTTGCCGGTCTGGTCGAACACCCGCAGCACGGCCTCGATCGTCGGCAGCAGGTCCTCGCGCGTGGTGAACTCCTCGAGCGCGAGCGCCGGGTGCGGGTTGGCCCCGAGGCCGCCGGCGATGTACACCCGGAAGCCCGGCCTCGGTCGCTGCCGTCCTCGGCGGTGCGGGTGGTGGCGATGACGCCGACGTCGTTGAACATCGCCTGGCCGCAGTCGGTGGTGCAGCCGGAGAAGTTGATCTTGAACTTGCGCGGCAGGCGCTGGCCCAGCGGGTTGCGCACGAAGTGGCGGAACGCGGCCTCGGCCCAGGCGGTGACGTCGAGGTGCTCGTGCGGGCAGGCGCCGGCGAGGTGGCAGGCCATCACGTTGCGCACGGTGTCGCCGCACGCCTCACGGGTGGTCAGGCCGACGGCGCCGAGCTGGCGCATCACCTCGGGCACCTTGGTCAGCTCGACGTAGTGCATCTGGATGTTCTGGCGGGTGGTGATGTGCCCCCAGCCGCGCGAGTACGTGTCGACGAGGTGGCCGAACAGGTCGAGCTGCTCGGGCGTGATCGTGCCGGCCGGGCAGCTTGACGCGCACCATCTGGTTGGTGCCGCCCTGGCGCTGGCCGTAGATGCCGTTGTTCAGGCGCATCACCCGGAACACGTCCTCGGGGATCTCGCCGGCGAGGTACTGCGGCGATGGCGCGCTCGAAGCGCTCGATGTCGCGCTGCTGCTCGGCGTCGAGATCTCGGGGTGCGGGGATGATCGGGTGTGATGCCCATGGTGGCCTCCAGGGGCGGTCGGCGGACGGAGCGAAAGCCGACTCGCCGAATCAACAATAGACCGCTCGGTCGCGCCAGCGCCAACGGCGGTCACTCGCCCGGGGCCTCGCCGATCTCGCGCGAGCGCGTCGCGCAGCGCCCGACGCAGGCGGCGGACGTGGTCCGGCGCGAGGTGGGCGACCAGCCCGGCGCCGGCGCGGCCGACCTCCTCGACGGTCAGCACGACGCGCGGCTCGGCGTCGTCGTAGTCGTCGCTGATCGCCACCGCCCACGAGATCGGCGTGGCGTCGTCGGCGCCCGGCGGCAGGTCGGCCTCGGTGAACGGGTGGTCGTCGATCGAGCGGCGCACGCCGCCAGCCTGCCAGGCCGCCGGCGCCTCCTCGTTCGTGTCGCGTCGACACGCAGCCGATACCTCGGTCAGCGGCGCGACACGAACGCTGACCGCGGACGCGGCGTCGACCTCGTCGACGTCGCGCCGGTGGACCGGCACGGGCGATGTCGATGTCGAAGGCCCGGCCGATCGCCTCGGCGCTGGCGCCGAGCACCTCGGCGGCGAGCGGGCCGCCGGTGCGCCGGGCCTCGGCGAGCGCGTCGATCGTGGTGTGCAGACCGCATCGGGCCGACCTCGTCGGCGGGCTCGACGCGCAACGTGCGGCCGGAGCGCACGAGATCGACCGGCCGATCGTCACCGACGTCGAGGCGCAGCCGGTCGGGCGTGCCGTCGGCGCGCTCGGCGCGCCACCACGGCAGGAGCAGGGCGGAGGCCGCCCGCCGGGCGTCGAAGTCGTCGCGTCGGCTCGCCGTCCAGGTAGGGGGCGCCGAAGCGGGCGACGGCGCGCAGCACCGGGACGATCCGCCGGCCCTCGGCGGTCAGGCGGTAGACGGTGCGCGCCGCCGGCGGGGGCAGCTCGGCCGTGGTGACCAGGCCGGCGGCCTGCAGGTCGCGGAGGCGCTCGCTGAGCAGGTTCGGGGCGATGCGCGGCAGGGCGACGCGCAGGTCGGTGAACCGCTGGTCGCCGAAGGACAGCTCCCGGCAGATCAGCAGCACCCAGCGGTCGCCGATCACGTCGAGGCCCTTGGCGATCGGGCAGTACTGCCCGTAGGTCCGGCCGCTTGCCGCGTCCACCGCCGTGTCGCTGGTCACTGCTCGCTTGCTCACCTTGCCATCCGTTCTCAGTTGGTATAGATTCTCTACTACTTCATCGTCATTCTACACCAGGAGGTTGCAGATGGACAGCAGTCCGCCGAGCATCACCCGCAACCCGTGGGTCGTGCTGGCCAGCACCAGCCTGGCCGTGTTCGCCGTGTTCCTCGACACGACGATCCTGTTCGTCGCCTTCCCGTCGATCAGCAAGAGCTTCCCGTCGACGTCCGCCTCGACGATGTCGTGGGTGCTCAACGGCTACACGATCGTGTTCGCCGCGCTGCTCATCCCCGCCGGCAAGCTGGCCGACCGGGTCGGGCGGCGCAAGACGTTCCTCTCCGCCGTGGTGGTGTTCACCGTCGCCTCGATGCTCTGCGGGCTGGCGCCCGACGGCCGGCCTGCTGATCGCCGCACGCGATCCTGCAGGCGGTCGGCGCCGCAGCGCTGGTGCCGGCCTCGCTGGCGATGGTCCTGCAGACGTTCTCCCGGGACAAGGTGCCCGTGGCCATCGCCATCTGGGGCGCGTTCGGTGCCGTCGCCGGCGCCGCCGGACCGACGCTCGGGGCGTTCGTGGTCGAGAACTTCGGCTGGCGGTGGGCGTTCTACATCAACCTGCCGGTCGGCATCATCAGCTTCGTGCTCGGCTGGAAGGTGCTCCCGGAGGGCAAGGAGGCCAACCCTGGTCGCCTGCCCGACGGGTCTGAGCATCGGCCTGCTGGTCAGCGGCCTGGCGCTCGCGGCCTACGGCATCGTGCACACCAGCGAGTGGGGCTGGGCGAGCGCGGCGTTCATCGGCAGCGAGCTGGTGGCCGTGGCGATCATCACCGCCTTCATCCTGCGCTGCCGCCAGGTGACCAACCCGCTGCTCGACCTGCGCCTGTTCCAGTCGCCGTCGTTCCGCTGGGCCAACGCCGGGATGTTCGCCTACGCCATCGGGTTCAACGCGATGTTCCTCGGCAACGTGCTGTTCCTGACCAACGTGTGGGGCTACTCGATCATGCGTGCCGGCATGGGCATCGCCGTCGGCCCGCTGATCGTCGCCGTCGCCGCGCCGCTGTTCGGCAAGCTGGCGGCGCGCATCGGCCAGCGCGCCCTGCTGATCCCCGGCGGTCTGATCTGGGCCTCCGGCCCGCGTGTACCTGCTCGCTGCGGGCCGACCACCACGCCGGACTACGTCGGCGTCTACCTGCCGTCCATCGTGCTCACCGGGATCGGCGTGGCGCTCGTGCTGCCGCAGCTGTCGTCGGCGTCGGTCAAGGACCTGCCCGCCCGACCAGTTCGGCTCCGGCTCGGCGGTCAACCAGGCGATGCGCAACCTCGGCGGCGACGCTCGGCGTCGCGCTCGTGGTCGCCCTGACCGCCGACGTCACCACGGACAACGCGCTCGACGCGTTCCACAAGGTGTGGTGGCTGATCGTGATCAGCGGGGTCACCGTCACCGGCCTGAGCACGCTGCTGCCCAAGCGGGTGCGGGCCCGAGCGGGGACGGCGGGGGCGCTGCCCGTGGACGTCGAGCTGGCCGAGCTGCAGGGGCATCGCTCGCCGCCGAGGTGCCGGCGTGAGCACGATCGACGTCACCACGACCAACGTTCGACCGCACCACCGCAGTGACGCCCACCGGCGAGGCCGGGCGGTACGACGCCGACCTCAGCGCGGCGTGGGCGTCGCTGCGCGGCGTGCACGGCGGGTACCTCACGGCGATCGCCGTGCGCGCCGCGCAGGCCGAGCTCGTCGGTCGCGAGGTGCGCACCGTGACCACCTCGTTCCTGCGCGCCGGCAAGGTCGGCGCAGCCGCCGTGACGGTCACGCCGGTGCGCGCCGGCCGGCTCGTCGCCGTGGTCGAGGTGTCCGATCGTCCAGGAGCACGGCGAGATCCTCCGCTCGCGGATCACCGCCACGGCGCCGACGGAGGGCACCGCGTGGGACGTGCCGACGCCGATCGAGCTCCCGCCGATCGAGCAGTGCGCGCCGACCGCACCGCCGCCCGACATCCGCCACTTCGATCACTGCGAGGCCTTCCTCGATCCGGCCGACCTGCCGTTCTCCCACCAGGAGCACGCCCGCCTGGCCGGCTACGTGCGGCCGCGCGAGACCGCGTCCGCTCGACGCCGCGTTCCTGGCGATGCTCCTCGACTGGTTCCCGCCGTCGCCGTTCGTCCGCACCGATCCGCCGACCGGCGGGGTGAGCGTCGACTACACCGTCCACCTGCACCGCACGCTGCCGGCGCTGGGCGACGACGAGTGGCTGCGCGGGCGGTTCGAGGTGCGCCACAGCATCGGCGGGCTGGCGCTGGAGCAGGGCATCGTGACCACCGCCGACGGCACGGTCGTCGCCGAGTCCTTCCACACCAGGCTCACCGGCTGATCGTCGCCTTTCGACAGCCGAGCGGTGGCTAGCGGCACCATGATCGGCATGGGTGCACCGCTGCAGTTGACGATGTCGGTGGCCATCCACGTGCGCTTCGCCCACCGGGTGGACGGGTTGATCCACAGCCATCCGTGGAGCGTGCAGGCCACCGTCGAGGGGCCGGCCGACATCGACAAGGTGATGCCGGCCGACGAGCTGGAGGCCATCCTGGCGCGCACGCTCGAGCCGTGGCGCGGCCGCTACCTGACCGACGAGGACATCGGCGAGTGGAAGGGCTACGCGCCGCTGATCTGGGACCGCGAGCCGACCGTCGAGGAGATCGCCCGCCGGCTGTGGGACCTGCTCGACGAGGAGGTCCCGGGGCTGGTCGGCATCAGCGTCACCGAGGCCACCGAGTTCGACCGCTCCCGGGTGGTCCGCCTCGCCCGACCCTCCGGTCTGCTGGACGAGACGACGGCGGAGGACCCGGGCGCCCGCTCACGCACGTGAGCGGCGACGCCGCGCCGGTCATCGACGTCGCCGCGCTGCGTGCCGACATCACCGCGGCCGGCGAGACGATCGCGGCGATCCACCGGGCGTGCACGCAGACCGGGTTCTTCGTCGTCACCGGGCACGGGCTCGACGACGCGCTGGCGGCGATGTTCGACGCGGCAACCACGTTCTTCGACCAGCCCGACGAGGTGAAGGCGAGCGTGGCGATGGTCGACGGCGAGGGCTTCGTCCCGGTCGGCACCGCCCCGCTCGACCCGCGCATGGGACCCGAGGCCAAGGAGCGGCTGGACCTCGGGTTGCAGCCGACCGACCGGTGGCCGGCGCTGCCCGGCTTCGCCGACACTGCCCGACGGTTCCAGCGCGAGGCGCTCGCGCTCGCCGCCGACCTGCTCGCCGGGCTGGCCGTCGCGCTCGAGCTCGACCCGTCGTTCTTCGCCGCGCGGATGCGCGCCCCGCAGTGCGTGCTGCGGCTGATGCACTACCTCCCCGCGCCCGTCGGCCAGCCGACGGCCGGACCGCACACCGACTACGGGGCGATCACCCTGCTGGCCACCGACGGCGTCGCCGGGCTCGAGGTGCGCCTGGCCGACGGGTCGTGGGCGCCGGTGAGCGCACCGCCCGGCAGCTTGGTGATCAACCTCGGCGACATGCTCGCCCGGTGGACCAACGGTCGCTACGCGTCGACCGTGCACCGCGTGGTCGGCCAGCCGCAGCACCGCTGGTCGATCCCGTTCTTCGTCAACCCCGACCCGGACACCGTGGTCGAGTGCCTGCCGTCGTGCGTCGACGCCGACCACCCGTGCCGGTACGCGCCGATCACCGCCGGCGCGTTCCTCGCCGGGCGGATCGACGGCAGCATCCTCGTCGGCTCGTGACGACGCGTGGCGAGCCGCGGCGGCGACGCCAGGCGCTGCTGACGCAGCTGTACGGCGCGGACCGATCGGTGGAGGTGTGCGCCGCGCTCGATCGGCTGCTCGCCGCGCATCCGCGTCGCCGTCGGCGTCCCGCCGCTGGACGAGACGAGCGCCTGGCTGATCGCCTACCCGGACCACGTGCGCGCTGCCCGGCGAGGCGCCGCTGGCGACGCTCGACCGGCTGGTGCGCACGTCGCTGGCGCCGGCGATCACCGGCGTGCACACCCTGCCGCTGCACCCGTCGTCGAGCGACGGCGGGTTCAGCGTGATCGACCACGCGGTGGTCGAGCCGGCGTTCGGCACCTGGGCCGACGTCGACCGTCTGGCCGCGCGACGTCACGTGGATGGCCGACGCGGTGGTCAACCACACCTCCGCCCAGGGGACGTGGTTCCGCGGCTTCCTCGACGGCGACCCGGCCTACGCCGACTTCTTCGCCCGCCTCCCGCACGGCGTCGACACCGTCGGCGGTCGTGCGGCCGCGCACCTCGCCCGCTGGCCCACGAGTTCGCCGCCGCCGACGGCCACGTCGAGCGGATCTGGACGACGTTCTCCGCCGATCAGGTCGACCTCGACCTGGCGCAACCCGCGCGTGCTGCTGGCGATCGTCGAGGTCCTGCTGCGCTACGTGGGCCACGGGGCGCGGGCGATCCGCCTCGATGCGATCGCCTTCGCCTGGAAGGACCCGGCGACCGCGTCGATCAACCTGCCCGGCGCGCACGCCGTCGTCGGCGTGCTGCGCGCCTGCCTCGACGAGGTCGCCCCGGGCGTGGTGCTGGTGACCGAGACGAACGTGCCGCACGCCGAGAACGTCGCCTACTTCGGCACCGCGTCGATGCCCGAGGCGCACGCCGTCTACCAGTTCGCCCTCGCCGCCGCTGCGTCGCCCACGCCGCGCTGAGCGGCTCGACGCGTGCGCTTGACCGAGTGGCTGCGCACGCTCGATCCGCCGCCCGCCGGGCACACGTTCCTCAACTTCCTCGCCAGCCACGACGGCATCGGCCTGCGCCCGGTGGAGGGCATCCTCGGCGACGCCGACATCGAGCTGCTCGTGGCGGCCACCCTCGCCGGCGGCGGTCAGGTGAACTCGCGCTCGGTCGGTGCGGCGACGCGCCCGGACGAGCTGGCGACCACGTGGCGTTCGCTGCTGGCGCACGGCGTCGACGACGACGAGGCGCTCGCCCGCCACGTGGCCACGCACGCGCTGATGCTCGCCCTCCAGGGCGTGCCGCTGCTGTACCTCGGCGCGCTCGCCGGCGACATCAACGACGTCGACGGCTTCGCCCGCACCGGGCACGCCCGCGACCTCAACCGCCGGCGGTTCACGTTCGACTCGCTGACGGACGCAGCTGCAGCTCGCCGGCGGGCGCCTGGTCGTCGATCCGCAGCCTGCTGACGACGCGGGCATCGTCGCCGGCGTTCCACCCGGCGTCGCCGCAGCGCGTGCTCGACGCCCCCGACGGCTGCGTGCTCGTCGAGCGCGGCCCGTTCGACGGTCACCGCCGTCGTCGCCGTCAACCTCACCGGCTCGCCGGCGACGGTCACGTTGCCGGACGGCGACGAGCCGCGCTCGCCCCGTGGCAGTCGCACTGGCGTCCGGCTGACGTGGCGCGCGAGCCGCGGCGCACGCGACCGGACGCGCCCCACAGGCCTTGGTGGGCGCGGATCCTGCGGCGGCACGTCAGCGATCGCGGCCACCCGCTCGAACCCCGCAGGTGCGGCGGAGCGGGGCGCCGGGACGAACCTTCAGCCCAGCGACGACTCGATGGCGCTCGACGAGGGCCGGGTCCTCGGGCGTGACCATCGGGCTGAAGCGCTGCACCGAGCCGTCGGCGCCGACGAGGAACTTCTCGAAGTTCCAGCGGATGTCGCCGGTGTGGCCCTCGCCGTCGGCCACCTGGGTGAGCTCGGCGTAGATCGGGTGGGCCTGGGCGCCGTTGACGTCGATCTTCTCCATCATCGGGAACGACACGCCGTAGGTGGTCGAGCAGAACGTCTCGATCTCCTCGGCCGTGCCGGGCTCCTGCCCGCCGAACTGGTTGCACGGGAAGCCGACGACGGCGAAGCCCTGGTCGGCGTACTTCTCCTGCAGCGCCTCGAGGCCGGTGTACTGCGGGGTGAGGCCGCACTTGGAGGCCACGTTGACCAGCAGCAGGCTCTTCTTGTTCAGGTCGGCCAGGGTGGTGGATTCGCCCTGGAGCGTGTTGATCGGCGCGTCGTTGATCGTCATGCGCCGAGTCTGCCGGACGAGTCGATGGACCACGCACACGAACATCGGTCACCGTCCAACGCTGAGCCGACCTCAGCCGGAGCCGAGGTAGGTGAGCACGGCGAGCACCCGGCGGTGCTCGGTCTCGCTCGTGCTCAGCTCGAGCTTGGACATGATCGAGGTGATGTGCTTCTCCACCGCGCCGTCGCCGACGCCGAGTCGCTGGGCGATCCCGGTGTTCGACAGGCCCTCGGCCATCAGCCCGAGCACCTCGCGCTCCGGGCGTCAGGCTGGCCAGTGGCTCGCGCCGGCGGCTGCGCACCAGCAGCTGGGCGACGACGTCGGGGTCGAGCGCGGTGCCGCCGATGGCCACCCGCCGGCAGGCGCTGATGAAGTCGCTGACGTCGGCGACGCGCTCCTTCAGCAGGTAGCCGACGCCGACGGTCGAGCCGCCGAGCAGCTCGGTGGCGAAGCGCTCCTCGACGTACTGCGACAGCACCAGCACCGGCGTGCCCGGCAGCACCGAGCGCAGCTCGACCGCGGCGCGCAGGCCCTCGTCGGTGAACGTCGGCGGCATGCGCACGTCGACGATCACCAGGTCGGGCTTGGTCTCGCGCACCGCGGCGAGCAGCCGGCTGGCGTCGCCCAGTGCGGCGACCACCTCGGCGTCGTACTCGGCGAGCAGCCGGGTGATGCCCTCGCGCAGCAGCACCGAGTCCTCGGCGATGACGACGCGCATCGGGACCGTCGCCGTCGCTCACGCGTGCACCGGGATCTCGACGTGGACCTCGGTCGGTCCGCCCTTCGGGCTGGACAGGCGCAGCGTGCCCTCCACCGCGGTGACCCGGTCGCGCAGCCGGACAGCCCGCCGCCGGGGTGCTCCACCGCGCCGCCCTGCCGTCGTCG
This sequence comes from uncultured Acidimicrobiales bacterium, assembly GCA_963794805.1. GTDB lineage: Bacteria > Actinomycetota > Acidimicrobiia > Acidimicrobiales > Ilumatobacteraceae > JAODBQ01. The sequence goes on along the minus strand of CAWCFL010000013.1, from coordinate 395,789 downwards.
CGCACGTCGATCAGCAGGCGCGGGCCGAACTGCTCGACGCGCACGCTGGCACGGGACGCGTTGCTGTGCTTGGACAGGTTGGCCATCGCCTCGGCGACGACGAAGTACGCCGCCGCCTCGATCGCCGGCGGCGGCCGCTCGGGCAGGTGCACGTCGATCGTCACCGGGACGGTGCTGCGCGCGGCCAACGACGACAGCGCAGCGTCGAGCCCACGATCGGTGAGCACCTGCGGATGGATGCCGCGCACCAGGCTGCGCAGCTCGCCGATGGCCTGCTTGGCCTCGTCGTGCGCCCGCCCGACGAGCTCGTAGGCGCCCGACGGATCGTCGCCGTCGCGCAGCCGCTCCTTGGCCATCCCGAGGTCCATCGCCAGGGCGACGAGCCGCTGCTGCGCACCGTCGTGCAGGTCGCGCTCGATGCGCCGCAGCTCGGTGGACGACGCCTTCGACCGACGCGTCGCGGCTGACGGTCAGCTCCTCGACCCGCTGGGCCAGCAGCTGCTCCGGGCTCGGCGAGAGCAGGCCGCGGATCATCCCCGCTCGGCGAGGGCCAGGCCGTGGATGATCCGTGGCGTCAGCGCGAGCAGCACGAACCCGATCACGGTGACGCCCATGCCGTAGCCGAAGCGCCCCCAGCCGTGGAGCACGTACGTGTCGCTGAAGTGGTACGGACCGCCGTCGCCCTCGGGGATGAACGGCGTGTAGATCCACCACGCCGCGCCGCTGAAGGCCAGCGACCACAGCGTGACGGTGACCACGAACCACACGATGCCGAGCGGGAAGGCGATGAACCCGTAGGCCACGCCGCGCCAGCCGGCGCCGTCGCCGATGCGTCGCCAGGCCCGCTTGCCACACGCCGTCGCCGGACGCGACCGCGGCTGGGGAACGCCGGGAGGTCGGCGTCGAGCAGGCCCCTGGCCTTGGCCCGCTCGACGATGCCGATCACCCGGCCGAACGACACCGTGAGCACCATCAGCGGGATGCCGATCAGCGTGACCAGCAGCCCGAGCTGACCGACAGCCCGGTGACCAGGATGGCGAACCAGGCGATGCCGAACGGCAGCCCGAGCAGCAGCGCCGTGCTCTCCTCCACGTCCGTGCCCGGACCAGCGGGCGGTACCAGCCGACGACGGTGCTCATCGGGCGCGCTCGCGGCTCAGCGGTGCGGCGTCAGCTTTCGGGACTCGGCGGTCGGCGGGCCGCACGGCGCAGCGGCCGGACGACGCTCGACCTGCAGGCGGGGCACCACCCGGTCCAGCCAGCGGGGCATCCACCAGTTGCGCTCGCCGAGCAGCTCCATCGTCGCCGGCACGAGCACCATGCGCACGATGGTCGCGTCGAGCAGCACGGCGACGGCCAGGCCGAGGCCGATCAGCTTGATCGAACGCACGTCGCCGAGCGACGAAGCTGCCGAACACGAAGACCATGATGGCGGCCGCCGCGGTGATGACCCGCGCCGTGGACGCCAGTCCCTCGACGACGGCGTAGCTGTTGTCCCCGGTCTCGTCGTAGCCCTCCTTGACCGCGCTGAGCAGGAACACCTCGTAGTCCATCGACAGGCCGAAGACGATGGCGAACAGCATCATCGGCGCCCACGGCTCGATCGGCGCCCACCGTGGACGCCGATCAGCGACGCCGAGCCAACCCCACTGGAAGACCATCACCATCACGCCGTACGCCGCGCCGATCGACAGCAGGTTCATCACCACGGCCTTGAGCGGCACGAGCACCGAGCGGAACACGGCCAGCAGCAGCAGGAAGCTCAGCAGCAGCACGGCGCCGATGAAGATCGGCAGGCGCGACGACATCAGGTCGGCGAAGTCGACGTTGGCCGCGGTCTGCCCGCCGACGTGGGCGTCGGCGCCCGAGGCGGGGATCACGTCGTCGCGCACGGTGCGCACGAGGTCCTCGGTGCGCTCGTCCTGCGGCGAGGTCGTGGGGGTGACGATGATCGCCGCGGCCTGACCGGACGCGCTCGGCATCAGCGGGCCGACCGACTGCGACGCCGGGCGTCGTCGCCAGGCGCTCGGCCAGGTCGGCGGCATGGCGCTGGGCCGCGGCGTCGGGCGTGTTGGCGACGATGAACAGCGGGCCGTTGCTGCCGGGGCCGAAGCCGTCGGCCAGCAGGTCGTACGCCTTGCGCGTGGTGCGACCCGCTCGGGTCGTTGCCGAGTCGGCCATCGCCAGGCGCATGCCGAGCACCGGCGCGGCCGCGGCGACGAGCACGACGAACCGCCGATGGCGAAGCGCTTCGGGTTGCGCTGGACGAACCGGCTCCAGCGGTGCCAGCCGCTCTCGGTCGCGCCGGTCGGCTCGCGGCGGTGGACCGACAGCCGGTCGATGTGGTTGCCGGCGAAGCCGAGCAGCGCGGGCAGCAGCGTGAGCGCGGCGAGCACGGCGACGAGCACCGCGGTCGACGTCCCGATCGCCAGGCCGTGGAAGAACGACATGCCCATCAGCAGCATGCCGAGCAGGGAGATCATCACCGTGCAGCCGGCGAAGGCGACGGCGCGGCCGGCGGTGCCGAACGCTTCGACGATCGCCGCCTCGCCGTCGAGCCCGCGCTGGCGGGCCCCGCGGTAGCGGGTGACGATGAACAGCGCGTAGTCGATGCCCACGCCGATGCCGATCATCGAGGCGACCTGCGTGGTGAAGCCGGGTGTCTGCAGGACGTGCGACCACAGCGTCACGCCGCCGAGGGCGGTGATGATCCCGGCGATCGCGGTGATGATCGGCAGGCCCATGGCCACCACCGAACCGAACGCGATGAGCAGGATGAACACCGCGGCGAGGATCCCGAACATCTCGCTCGCCGGCGGGCCGTCGTTGATGAACCCGTCACCGAGGAACTCGACCTGCACCCCGCCTTGTTGCAGCGCCTTCGCCCGCTCGAGCAACGCGCCGGTCGGGTCGTCGTTGGCCCCGATCCTGTCCTGGTCGATGTCGACGCGGATGAACGCCGTCGTCCCGTCGGCCGACACCTGACCGGGCTGGTCGAACGGCGAGGTCGCCCTGGTCGACGCCGGCGATCGTGCCGGTCGCCGACGTAGCCGTCGATGGCCGCCGGTGGGCGGCGACGCCGTCGGGCGCGTGGAACACGACGGTGACGTCCATCGCGTCGGACGGGAACTCGCGCTTGGCGATCTGGTCGGCCTGGTCGCTGTCGGACCCGTTGAGCCGGCCACCGTTGGCGTCGTTGTCGCCCACCGCGCCGGCGAGCATCGTCACCCCGATCACCACGACGACCCAGGCGAACAGCGACGGCCACCGGTGCCGGTGGCAGAAGGTTGCAAGTCGTTCGATCATGTCGCCCAGCGTGAGCCGCGAGCACGATCCGCCCATCGGCGACCCTCCCGCGCGGGGTGGGGCTAGCCCCCCGTACCTCGAGCGGCGGCTCACTCCGGTCGGTGGCACACGGCCTCGACGTTGTTGCCGTCGGGGTCGCGCACGAACGCGCCGTAGTACGTCGCGTGGTACTCCGGCCAGACCTTCGGCGCGTGGAGCTCCTCCGCACCGAGGTCGACCGCCGCCTGCGTGGAACGCACGCACCGCAGCACGGTCCGGGGCGATGAAGGCGATGTGCGGCGGATGGGCGCCGCTGTCCGACGCGTCGTGTTCGCGTGGCGCGATCCAGAACGTCGGCTGGCCGTTGATGCCGTAGCCGACGACCTCGCCGAAGTCCATGATCCGCCCGCCGCCGAGTGGGGCGAGCACGGCGTCGTAGAACGCGGCGGCGGCAGCGACGTCGGCGCACTGGATGCTGAGGTGGTCGAGCATCGCCCGATCTTGCCGCAGCCGCCGTCAGCGGGGGCGGTCGTGCGCGCCCGCAGCCGATCGATGCGCCGGTCCCACGTGGCGCCGGCGTCGAGCAGCCAACCGACCGCCGAGGCCAGTGGCTCGGGCGTGGCCCGGAACAGGACCTCGCGCCCGACACGCTGCGACGTCACCAGACCCGCCGACTTCAGCGCTTGGAGGTGCTTGACCACCGCCTGGCGGGTGAGCGGCGCGCCGGCGGACAGGCGGGTGGCCGACTGCGGGCCGTGGCCCACGAGGTCGACGACGATCACCCGGCGCGTCGGATCGGCGAGTGCGCCGAACAGCGCATCCAGCGGACCGTCGTGATCGTTGGCCACGAGCAGCGCTCACACCACCAACGCAGCGGCCACGGTGCAGGCCCACAGCGAGCACACCCGCACCTCCCAGGCCACCTTGGCCTCGGCGGTCTGCGGCGCCCCGGTCAGCAGGCGCTCGGTGATGCGCAACCGGGCGCCGGCTCACCGTCGTCGATCCCGTCATCGTCGATCGTCAGGCGCACGTGCGAGACGGTCGACGGGTCGTCGTCCTCCCACCACGTGAAGCTGACAGAGCGGCCGGCGTCCACCTCGTCCATCCGCACCTGGCGGGCGATGCCGCCGTCGACCACGACGCCTGCGCCGTCGACCAGCCGCGCCTCGTCGACCAGCCAGTCGCGCCAGCCGTCGTCGGTGGCGATCAGCCGCCACAGCTCGGTGCGATCCACGTCGAGCTCGACGGCCCGCTCGACATCGATGCCGGACGTGGCGGGCACGGGCTGCTGATCGGCGGCGCTCATCCCCTGGAGCATATCGCAACCGGATGGTTGCACCCGCGTTCGGCGGGGGGGGACGGGAGGGGCTGGCGATGTTAGGGTGGGGGGCGTGGGGGCGGAGGGGAAGGGGGCGGAGAAGGGGCGGGGAGGGGGGGGGGGGGGGGGGGGGGGTGGGGGGGGGGAGCGTACAGTGCGGGGGGGTGGTGGGGGGTCGTGGAGAGGCGAGAGAGACAGGGAGAGTTGGGATGAGTGTTGGGGGCGGAGGGGGCGGGTTTCCTCGGCGGGGCCACGCTGTTTCGGGGGCCACCGGGGAGGCGTACCCGATGTCACCGAGCGGGGGCGAGATACGGGGGCGAGGTGACGGGGCGGTGAGGTGTTCGTGACGCCGGCCTCACCGAGGTGAGAAGCGACAAGGCCGCCGGGTGGTGCGCACCGCTTCACCTGAGCGTAGCCGCCGTCAGGGTACGTGGACGGCCAGGCTGTTGATCCCGCGGATGAAGTTGCCGGCGGTGAACTCGGGCTCGCCGGTCACCTCCAGGTCGGGGACCCGGGTGAGCATCTCGCCGAACAGGGCGCGCAGCTGCGACTTCGCCAGTCCGACGCCGATGCAGAAGTGCGGGCCGCCGCCGCCGAAGCCGACGTGCGGGTTCTTGGCGCGCGACAGGTCGAACTGCGCCGGGTTGCTCGAACACCGCTTCGTCGCGGTTCCCCGAGCAGTAGAAGACGCAGACCTTGTCGCCGGCGGCGATCTGCTGACCGCCGAGCTCGGTGTCCTCCAGCGCCGTGCGGGTGAACTGCATCACCGGGGAGCCGTGGCGGATGAACTCCTCGACCGCCGGCATGATCCGCGCGTCGAAGTCCTCCATCAGGTAGGCCTTCTGCGTCCGGGTTCTGGTCGAGCGCGATCGTCGCCAGCGTGGTCGTGTTGCGGGTGGTGTCGTTGCCGGCGACGGTGAACAGCACCATGAACGCGCCGATGTCGTCGTCGGTGAGCCGCTGCCCGTCGACCTCGGCCTTGACGAGGTTCGTCAGCAGGTCGTCGCCCGGGTGCGCCGGCGGTGCCGGGCCAGCTCGGCGCCGAGCGCGTACAGGTGGTCGCGGGCCTTGATCATCGTGCCGATCGGATCGGCCGGGTCGCCGAACGACGGATCGGACCGCCGATCACGGCGTCCCCGGCGTGGGCGGCGGCGACCCGCTCGGACTCCGGGACACCCATCATGTCGGCGATGGTGCGCATCGGCAGGCGCGACGCGCAGTGCTCGACGAAGTCGACGTCGCCGGCGCCGACGAGGTCGTCGACGATCTCGGCTGCGGCCACCGCGGATCTGCTCGTCGATCAGCTCGACCTGCCGCCGGGTGAACGCCGAGCTGACCAGCTCCGCGGTACCGGGCGTGCTCGGGCGCGTCCATCGTGAGGAAGAAGCTCAGCGACCGCGCCAGATCGATCGGCACGGATCGAGGCTGACGCCGTAGCGCGAGCCGAAGCGCGGGTCTGGCGGCTGACCGTGTTGATGTCGTCGTTGTTGACGACCGCCCAGAACCCGGTCTCCTCGTGGGGGAACGGGAACTCCGTGGCGGGTGCCAGCTTACCGGTGCCTCCCGACGCAACCGGGCGAACGACTCGTCACGTTCGTCGAACGACTTCGCCCAGAACGCGGCGGACGAGATGTCGACGTCGTGGTGCGTTCGTGCGGCGTGGCGAACAGCTTCATGATCAGCCCCCCATGTCGGAACGTGGGCATGCTCCCCCGCGGTTCGTCCGAGCGTCCCGTCGGCGGCCGCAAACCAGGGTGGCCGGTGGAGCGGGCTTCTGGCAGGCTCGGCGATGTTCACGGTGATGGTCCGTCGTGTCCGCCCGCTCCTCGGACGGGCGGCGGTGGGGGTGGCACCGCCTCACTGATCGCTGGGCGGCCGAGCTGGTCGCCCACGCCGGCGTGCGCCGCGGCACCTCGCGCTCGACCTCGGCGCCGGGACCGGGGCGATCACCGATCACCTGCTGGCCGCCGGCGCCCACGTCGTCGCCGTCGAGCTGCATCCCGAGCGCCTCGCTGCGCTGCGCGCCCGCTACGCCGACGAGCGGGTGACGGTCGTGCGCGCCGACCTGGCCACGCTGCGGTTGCCGCGCCGTCCGTTCGTGGTCGTCGCCAACCCGCCGTTCGCCCTCGCTGCCGATGTCATCCGCTCGCTGACGGCGTCGGGCAGCCGGCTGCAGCGGGCGACCCTCGTGGTGCCGGTGCACACCGCGAGCGGGTGATCACACGGCGGCCGCCGCCGGGCTTCGAGCTCAGCTGCGACCTGCGCGTACCACGTGCCGCGTTCACGCCGCGTCCCGCAGTGGACGTCGCCGTGCTGACGATCATCAGACGCAACCGATGAGTTGCACATCTGTCCCGTGGACGCCGTACGCCTCCCGTCACCTGCAACCATCGAGTTGCACCATGACCGAGAGGACCCTACCATGCTCGTTCCCACCGTGATCGAGTCGACCAACCGCGGCGAGCGGGCGTTCGACATCTACTCGCGGCTGCTGGCCAACCGGATCGTGTTCCTCGGCTCGGCGATCGACGACCAGGTCGCCAACCTGGTCGTCGCCCAGCTGCTGCACCTCGAGAGCGAGAACGCCGACCACGACATCGCCATGTACATCAACAGCCCCGGCGGCGACATGATCGGGCTGTTCGCCATCTTGGACACGATGCGCTTCATCAACCCGACGTGGCCACGATCTGTGTCGGCCAGGCGGCGTCCGCAGCGGCCGTGCTCCTCGCCGCCGGCGCGCCCGGCAAGCGGTTCGCGCTGCCCAACGCCCGGGTGCTGATCCACCAACCGCACGGCGGAGCGCAGGGGCAGTCGACCGACATGGAGCTGGCCGTCGCCGAGATGGTCGAGATGCGTCGGCGGATGATCGACGTGCTGGTCGACGCCACCGGCCAGCCCGCGCGAGCGGATCACCGCCGACATCGACCGCGACTACATCGTCCGCGACGACCAGGCCGTGCGCTACGGCCTGGTCGACGAGATCATCACCCATCGCGCGCTGGCGAGCGGAGCGGCGCAACTGCCGGCACTGCCGGCGCCGGCCAGCAACTGATCCCACGGCGGCGCTCGCCGCACGGTCAGCCACAGGTAGGCGCCGGAGCATGTCGGAGTTCGCCCGACCGCGACTGGTACCATCGGCGGATCTGTCCCGTACCCCCTGACGCGGCCTGAAGCGAGCGTACAACGGCATGCACAAGCGAACGTCCCGATCCACGCTGAACCGGCTCCGGCCGGAGTTCCGTGGGCTGCTGGTCGTCGCCCTGGCGGCCGTGCTGCTGTGCGCCGTGCTGGTGGCCATGGGCGGCGATCGCAACCGGCCACCACCCTGGCGGCCTCCGACCAGCCTTCGCCGCGTGGACGTTGCCGCGGTCGCCACGACGGTCGCCGGCGCTGCTGCCGATCCGGCCGCCGCCGTCGATCCCATCGCCACCACGGTCGTCGTCGACCCGGCGGCAGCCACCACCGTGGCCGGCGCGGCCGGCGAGCAGGTTGTCCAGGATGTCGACGGCGACGAGCCCGGCACCGGCAGCGACTGCACGATGACCGAGCGCACCGCCCGGCTGGGCGACGTCAACGCCAGCGTCACCTGCGTGCAGCAGGCGCTCATCGCCAAGGGCCTGCTCGGCGGCTCGGCGAGCGGCACGTTCGACAGCGCCACCCAGGAAGCGGTGCGCAAGCTGCAGGGCTCGGACCCGAACATGTTCGTCGACGGCGTCGTCGGTCGGGAGACCGCCCTCACGCTCGGCGTGTGGCCCGACGAAGACTCGTTGGTCACGCACGCCCCGGCGCCGGCTGCCGGCCAAGGACCCCACGGGCCACACGCTGTCGCCGGTGGCCTCCACCGGGGCCGACGCCCCGGCGTTCCCGGACAACTCCGGCTCGGGTCGACGCCTCGTCTACAGCCGCACCGGCCAGCGGGTGTGGGCGGTCGACGCCGACGGCACCATCCTGCGTTCGTGGCTGGTGTCGGGCAGCAAGTACAACAACGAGCAGCCCGGCGTGCACAAGGTGTACAGCAAGTCGCCGCAGTCCACGGCGTGGAACGGCAAGGCGATCCTGCCGATGATGGTCCGCTACCAGAAGACGGCCATCGGGGCGATCGGCTTCCACGGCATCCCGATCCACCTCTCCGACGGCACGGCGTACCAGACCGACGCCGAGCTCGGCACCCGCCTGTCGGGCGGCTGTCAGCGCCAGGACAACCTCGACGCCAAGTTCGTCTGGGACTGGGCCACCGTCGGCACCACCGTCGTCGTCGTCTGAGTCGCTCGCCACCGGGGCGACCGAGCGGCTGGCCGGCGACCCTGAAGTAGCCTCGGCGATCCATGTGGTTGGCCTGGGAGACGGCGTTCCAGGTCGCCGTCTGCCTGGCGGTGGTCCTCGTCGCGCTGGTCGTCATCGCCCGCTTGCGGCCGCTGCCCGGCTGGCTGCGTGTCGTCCGCCTCACCCTCGGCGAGATGGTGCTGATGTTCACGCTCTACGGCATCTGGCAGTGGGTGCACGACGGGCGGTCACCAAGACGGCCGGGGCGATCGAGCGGGCGCACTCGCTGTACGACTTCGAGCAGGCCATCCACCTGCCGAGCGAGCTGACGCTGCAGAACGCCCTGCTGCACAACGAGCCGGCGATGCGCTTCCTCAACGTGTACTACGGCGGGGCGCACGTGCCGGCGCTCGGCATCCTGTCGTCTGGCTGTTCTGGCGACACCGCGAGCGCTACAGCCGCATCCGCTGGACGCTGGCCTTGTCATCGCCGGGTGCCTGGCGATCCAGACGATCCCGGTGGCGCCGCCGCGGTTCCTCCCCGACCTGGGCTTCGTCGACGCCGGCCTGATGTACCACCTCTCGGTCTACGGCGCCGGTGGCAGCGGGATCTCCAACCAGCTCGCGGCGATGCCCTCGCTGCACGTCGGCTGGGCCGTCCTCGTCGGCGTCGCGGCGGTCGTGTGAGCACCAGTCGGTGGCGCTGGCTGGTGCTCGCCCATCCCGCGCTCACCGTGATCGCCGTCGTCGCCACCGCCAACCACTGGTGGCTCGACGGCGTCGTCGCCTCGATGGTGCTCGCGGCGGCCTACGTTGTGGTGCGCGCCACCGAGTTCGGCTTCCGTTGGCTCCGCTCGGCTTGGACGCGGCGCCCGATCGCTGACATCGACGAGGTCGAGCCCGCGAGCCGATCGGCAGCGAGCCCACGACCGCCCCGGTCCCCGAGCTCGAACCGAGCTGACGCGGCGAGACGGGCACTCCTTCGAACTCGTGCGAGACCATGGAGTGGCGCGTTAGCATCGCCGGGGGAACATCAACAAAGAGGTACCCGATGCAGTTCGGCTACTTCGCGATGCCGTCGCACCCGCCCGAGCGTGGATTGAAGGAAGGCCACGATTACGACCTGTCCGTCCTGCGCGAGCTCGACCAGCTCGGCTTCACGGAAGCGTGGATCGGTGAGCACCACACCGCGCCGTGGGAGCCGCACCCGTCGCCCGACCTGCTGGTCGCCCAGGCGCTGCTGCAGACCGAACGGCTGCGGATCGGGCCCGGCGGCTTCCTGCTGCCGTACCACCACCCGGCCGAGCTGGCCAACCGCGTCGCGATGCTCGACCACCTCTCGGACGGGCGGCTGAACTTCGGCATCGCCGCATCGGGCTGCCGTCGGACTGGGCGATGTTCAACGTCGACGGCATGTCCGGCACGAACCGCGACATGACCCGTGAGGCGCTCGACATCATCTTGAGGCTGTGGGCCACCGACGAGCCGTTCCACTACGACGGCACGTACTGGAAGGTCGATCGGCCGGATGAGATGTTCGGCGTGCTCCGCCCGCACATCAAGCCGTTGCAGCAGCCGCACCCGCCGATCGGCGTCGCCGGCCTGTCGAAGACCTCCGACACGCTCAAGCTCGCCGGTGAGCGCGGCTTCCTGCCGCTGTCGCTGAACCTCAACCCGGCGTACGTCGCCGTCGCACTGGGACAGCGTGGAGGCCGGGGCGCGGGTCTGCGGGCGGACCCCGTGGCGCGGCGACTGGCGGCTCGTGCGCGAGGTCTTCGTCGCCGAGACCGATGCCGAGGCGTAGCGCCTTCCGTCGACTCGATGATGGGCCGGATGATGGGCGAGTACTTCCTGCCGTTGCTGTCCAACTTCGGCTTCCTCGACTACCTCAAGCACGATCCCGATGTGCCCGACTCGGAGGTCAACGCGGCGTACTGCGCGAAGCACAACTGGATCATCGGCTCGCCGGACACCGTCGTCGAGAAGCTCGAGAAGGTGTACGAGGATGCGGTGGCTTCGGCCAGATCCTGGTGTTCGGCTTCGACTACTCGGAGAACCCGGCGGCATGGCTGAAGTCGCTCGGCGTTGTTGCAGGAGCAGGTGCTCCCGAAGGTGCAGCACCTCGTGCCTGCCCAGCCTGCGGCCGCCCTCGCCGGCGCCCGCGTGACAGCGGCGTGCGGGCACGGCGATCATGGCGTCCACATCCCGGGGCGGGGGGGGAAGTCGGGAAGGGACCGTGATAGGCGCGGTTGTCGAGGGCGAACTCGACGTGGGATCAGCGAAGCGCCTCGCCGCCGTCCGCGGCGTCTCGATCGACGCCCGACGTGCAGCAGCCGTTCGCTGATGTCCACGATCGACCCTGTGGGGGACGTAACCGAGTGGCCGGTGCTGCGGTCTGCGATCGACGGGTCGTCGGACGGCTCCTGCGCCAACCGCCAGGCGATGGTCGCCCTGGTCGACGACCTCCGCGCCGCGTCGAGGCCGCCGCGCCCGGCGGCCCGGAATCGTCACGCGACCGGCACGTCGCTCGCGGCAAGCTGCTGCCCCGCGACCGGGTCGACGCGCTGCTCGACCCCGGCTCGCCGTTCCTCGAGCTGTCGCCCATGGCGGCGCACGGCATGTACGGCGGCGAGGTGCCCGGCGCAGGCATCATCACCGGCATCGGTCGGGTCGCCGGCCGGCAGTGCGTGGTCGTGGCCAACGACGCCACGGTGAAGGGCGGCACGTACCACCCGATCACCGTCAAGAAGCACCTGCGCGCGCAGGAGATCGCCCTCGAGAACCGGCTGCCGTGCATCTACCTGGTCGACTCGGGCGGTGCGTTCCTGCCCGAGCAGCACGAGGTGTTCCCCGACCGCGACCACTTCGGTCGGATCTTCTTCAACCAGGCGCAGATGTCGGCCAGGGCATCGCCCAGATCGCCGCAGTGATGGGCTCGTGCACCGCCGGCGGCGCGTACGTGCCGGCGATGAGCGACGAGGCCATCATCGTGCGCAACCAGGGCACGATCTTCCTCGGCGGTCCGCCGTTGGTGAAGGCGGCCACCGGCGAGATCGTGACGGCCGAGGAGCTCGGCGGCGGCGACATGCACTCGCGCGTCTCCGGCGTCACCGACCACCTGGCCGACGACGACCACCACGCGCTGCAGATCGTGCGGTCGATCGTCGCCACGCTGCCGCCCGCCGGCCGCGCCGCCGTGGGAAGTCGCGCGACGCCGAGAACCCGCCGTCGACGCCGGCGCAGCTGCATGGCGTCGTCCCGGCCGACGCTCGCACGCCGTACGACGTGCGCGAGGTCATCGCCCGCCTCGTCGACGGCAGCCGGTTCCACGAGTTCAAGGCCGAGTACGGCACCACGCTGGTCACCGGGCTTCGCCCGCATCCACGGTCATCCCGTCGGCATCGTCGCCAACAACGGCGTGCTGTTCTCGCGAGTCGGCGCTGAAGGGCGCGCACTTCATCGAGCTGTGCGACCAGCGCGCGATCCCGCTGCTGTTCCTGCAGAACATCACCGGGTTCATGGTCGGCCGCGAGTACGAGGCCGGCGGCATCGCCAAGCACGGCGCCAAGATGGTCAACGCCGTGGCCAGCGCCCGGGTGCCCAAGCTCACCGTGGTCATCGGCGGCTCGTTCGGCGCCGGCAACTACAGCATGTGCGGCCGGGCGTACTCGCCGCGGTTCCTGTGGATGTGGCCGAACGCGCGGATCTCGGTGATGGGCGGCGAGCAGGCCGCCTCGGTGCTCGCCACCGTGCGCCGCGAGCAGATCGAGAGCGCGGCGAGGACTGGCCGGCGGCCGACGAGGAGGCGTTCCGGCGCCGATCCGCGAGCAGTACGAGCACCAGGGTCATCCCGTACTACTCGACCGCCCGGCTGTGGGACGACGGCATCATCGACCCGGCCGACACCCGCACGGTGCTGGGCCTCGCGCTGTCGTCGTCGGCAGGCGCCCGCTGAGCCGCGTCGGCTACGGCGTCTTCCGGATGTGACCGGACGACGCTGACGGCCTGTTCGACACCGTGCTCGTCGCCAACCGCGGCGAGATCGCCGTGCGCATCATCCGCACCTTGCGGGCGCTCGGCATCCGCTCCGTCGCCGTGTACAGCGACGCCGACGGCGACGCGCCGCACGTCGCCGCTGGCCGACGTCGCCGTGCGCTCGGCCCGGCGCCGCGCGCAGAGCTACCTCGACGTCGAGCGGATCATCGACGCCGCGCTCGCCACCGGGCGCGCAGGCGGTGCATCCCGGCTACGGGTTCCTGGCCGAGAACGCCGCGTTCGCCCGGGCCTGTGCGCGACGCCGGGCTCGTCTTCGTCGGGCCGCCGGCCGCAGGCGATCGAGGCGATGGGCGACAAGATCCGCGCCAAGCACGCCGTCGCGCGCGCGGGCGTGCCGGTGGTGCCGGGCGTCGACGGAGCCGGGCTGGACGACGACGGCGTTGCGCGCCGCGGCGGCACGATCGGCTTCCCGGTGCTGATCAAGCCGTCGGCCGGTGGCGGCGGCAAGGGCATGCGGCTGGTCACCGACGCCGACCGAGCTCGCGACGCGATCGCCGCGGCCAAGCGCGAGGCGCGCGCAGCGTTCGGCGACGACACGCTGCTGGTCGAGCGGCTACATCGAGCGCGCCGCGGCACATCGAGGTGCAGGTGCTCGCCGACGCCCACGGCAACGTCGTCCACCTCGGCGAGCGCGAGTGCAGCCTGCAGCGCCGCCACCAGAAGGTCATCGAGGAGGCGCCGTCGCCGCTGCTCACCGCCGAGCGCAGCGCGAGGCGATGGGCGCCCAGGCGGTCGCCGCCGCCCGGGCGTGCGGCTACGTCAACGCCGGCACCGTCGAGTTCATCGTCTCCGGCGACCGGCCCGACGAGTTCTTCTTCATGGAGATGAACACCCGGCTGCAGGTCGAGCACCCGGTCACCGAGATGGTCACCGGCTCGACCTCGTCGAGCTGCAGCTGCGCATCGCCGCCGGCGAGCCGCTGCCGTTCGCCCAGGACGACCTGCGTGCTCGACCGGCCATGCGGTCGAGGCCCGGGTGTACGCCGAGGACCCGGCGCGCGGGTTCCTGCCGACCGGCGGTCGCGATCGTCGGCTGCCGCACGCCCGACCGGCGACGGCGTCCGCGTCGACTCGTCGCTCGTCGCGGGGTCACCGGTCGGCACCGACTACGACCCGATGCTGGCCAAGGTGATCGCCTGGGGCGCCGACCGCGCGACGCGCCGCGCCCGCTCGACGCACGCGCTCGCGGCCACCGCGTGCTCGGGCGTGACGACCAACATCGCGTTCCTGCGCGCCTGCTCGCCGACCCCGACGTCGTCGCCGGCCGGCTGGACACCGAGCTGGTCGAGCGCATCGCGGCGCCGGCGCCGCACGTCCACGCCGCCCGACGCGACGTGTCGCCGCCGTGGCCAGTCGGCTCACTCGTCGGCGACCGGGCCGACGACCCGTGGGCGACCGTCGCGGCTGGCGCCTCGGCGGCCGGCGCATGGTCCGACGTGGTCGACGCCGTCGACGGCCGGCGGCGACGGTGAGCCCGTCAGCGGTGTCGCTGCGGCGAGGCGCCGTGACCGTTCGACGTTGCTCGACGGAGACGTCGACGCCGCGCGCCGACGTCATGCGGTCGGACGGCGACCCGCTGCCGGCGTCGGCCATCGACGGTGACGGGCACCGTGCTCACGCATCGCACCGGGCGAGCGGCGGCCGGCTCACCGTGGTCGCGAGCGGCCGACGGCACGATCGTGGGTCGGCTCGGGCGGGCGGCGTGGGCTCACGCGAGCACGCTGGGTGGCCGCCCGGGCCGCCGCAGCACGGCGACGGCGCAGCGTCACCAGCCCGATGCCGGGCACCGTCGCTCGGTGCGCGTCGCCGTCGGCGACCCGTGCACGCCGGTCAACCGGTGGTCGTCGTCGAGGCGATGAAGATGGAGCACACGCTGCGCGCCGGTCGACGGCATGGTCGTCGACGTGCTGGTGCACGTCGGCGAGCATCGGTCGGCGCTGCAGTCAAGCTGCTGGCGTGCGTCGAACCAGCCGACGCCGACGAGAGGAGGACTGATGGATTTCGACCTGTCCCAGGAACACGAGGCGTTCCGCAAGGCCGTCCGCGACTTCGCCGAGAGGCGAGATCGCCCCGCACGCCGCCGATGGGACGAGCGAGCACGTCTTTCCGCTCGAGCCGTGCGGGCGATGGGCGAGCTCGGCCTGTTCGGCCTGGTCTTCCCCGAGGAGTGGGGCGGCGGCGACGGCGACTTCGCCTCGCTGTGCATCGCGATCGAGGAGATCGGCCGGGTCGACCAGTCGATGGGCATCACGCTGTCGGCCGGCGTCGGCCTCGGCGCCAACCCGATCTTCCGCTTCGGCGACGACGAGCAGAAGGCAACGGTGGCTGCCCGACCTCGTCGCCGGCCGGGCGCTCGGCGCGTTCGGCCTCACCGAGCCCGACGCCGGCAGCGACGCCGGCGCCACCCGCACCCGGGCCGCGCCGACGGCGACGACTGGGTCATCGACGGCACGAAGGCGTTCATCACCAACTCGGGCACGCCGATCACGTCGATCATCACGGTGACGGCGCGCACGGACGACGGCATCTCGACGTTCGTCGTCGAGGCCGGCACGCCGGGGCTGATCGTCGAGCCGCCGTACCGCAAGTTGGGCTGGCACGCCAGCGACACGCACGGCCTGGCGCTCGACGACTGCCGCGTGCCCGACGCAACCTGCTCGGCGAGCCCGGGCGCCGGCTTCCGCAACTTCCTGTCGATCCTCGACGACGGCCGCATCGCGATCTCCGCGCTGGCCCTCGGCTGCGCACGGGCGTGCCTCGACGAGCGCGTCGCCTACGCCAAGGAGCGCCACGCGTTCGGTGGCCCGATCGGCGCAACCAGGCCATCGCGTTCGCGCTCGCCGACCTGGACGTCGCGGTCGAGAACGCGCGCAACCTCACCTACAAGGCGGCGTGGCTGAAGGACCACGGCCGGCCGTTCACGCAGGCCGCGGCGATCGCCAAGCTGTACTCGACCGAGGCGGCCGTCACGGCGACGCGCGTCGCGACCCAGGTGTTCGGCGGCAGCGGCTTCATCGAGGAGACCCCGTCGCCCGCTTCTACCGCGACGCCAAGATCCTCGAGATCGGCGAGGGCACCAGCGAGATCCAACGCCTCGTCATCGCCCGCGGCCTCGGCCTGCCCGTCGGTTTGACGGTCGACGGGTGGCCGCCCGCTAAAAAAAAAAAAAAAAAAAAAAAAAAAAAAAAAAAAAAAAAAAAAAAAAAAAAAAAAAAAAAAAAAAAAAAAAAAAAAAAAAAAAAAAAAAAAAAAAAAAAAAAAAAAAAAAAAAAAAAAAAAAAAAAAAAAAAAAAAAAAAAAAAAAAAAAAAAAAAAAAAACCCCCCCCCCCCCCCCCCCCCCCCCCCCCCCCCCCCCCCCCCCCCCCCCCCCCCCCCCCCCCCCCCCCCCCCCCCCCCCCCCCCCCCCCCCCCCCCCCCCCCCCCCCCCCCCCCCCCCCCCCCCCCCCCCCCCCCCCCCCCCCCCCCCCCCCCCCCCCCCCCCCCCCCCCCCCCCCCCCCCCCCCCCCCCCCCCCCCCCCCCCCCCCCCCCCACGTTCGTGTCGTGCCCGAGCCATCCCCCCCCCCCCCCCCCCGACTCGCCGGCTCAGCCGACGGCGTCGCGCAGCTTGCGTCGTGCAGCTCGCCGAGCTCGTCGATGATCCCGGCGACGCTGCGCGCGCCGGCCTGGAAGATCGCGGTGGCGTTCAGCGCGATCCACTCGAAGCCCAGCTCCGGCGAGCTGCTCGGCCGGGCGACGACGCGGTCGTGGTCCTGGTAGAAGGTCTTGCCGCCGGCGTCGCTCGGCGGCGGCGCCAGCATCGCCTGCAGCCCGATGGCGGCCGGATCGCGCCCGGCGTCCGTGGCGTGGCGGCGGATCTCGGCGATCGCCGCCGCGCATGTCGTCGTCGGGCCGGCGACCATGCCCATCCAGCCGTCGCCGAGCTCGCCGGTGCGGCGCAGCGCCGACCGGCCGAGTCCGCCGACCCAGATCGGCAGCGCCGCCCTGGGGCGGCTTGGGCTCCATGGCGATCGCCTCGGCCTGGTAGTGGGCGCCGCGCTGTCGATGCGCTCGTCGCCCCACCACGCCCGCAGCAACCCGATCGTCTCGTCCATGCGCCGGCCCCGGTCGGTGAAGTCCTCGTCGAGGCCTCGTACTCGGCCTCCTGCCAACCGACGCCCACGCCGAGGCGCATCCGACCGCCCGAGAGCGTGTCGAGCGTGGTCAGCTGCTTGGCCACCAGCATCGCCTGGCGCTGGGGCAGCACCAGCACCTCGGTGGAGAGGCTGACCCGCTCGGTCACGGCGGCCGCGTACGCCGAGCATGATGAACGCCTCGAGGATCGGCATCTGCGGCGGGTACATCGGCGCCTTGCGGGTGGCGGTGGGATAACCCATCACCACGTGGTCGAACATCGCCAGCTCGTCGTAGCCGATGTCCTCGATCGCCTTGCCAGCTCCACCACCTTGGCCGGGCCCTCCCGGTAGGCGACGCTGGGGAACTCGACGGACAGCTTCATGCGCCTCCCTACCCCCGTCGGCGACGGCGGCGAACTCATCCACGCCTGCCCACAGCACCTCGTCGACACCGAGCACCACCGGCCCCTACCGTCGCCCCGATGACCGACGCCGTGTTCGAGCCGAACGCCGACGAGCTGCTGGCCAACAACGAGCGCTACGTCGCCCGCTTCGCGACGCCGAGGCGCACCTGGCGCGTGGAGCCCAGCCGGCACCTCGCGGTGGTCGCGTGCATGGACAGCCGCATGGACATCTTCGCCATGCTCGGGCTCGGCCCGGCGAGGCGCACGTCATCCGCAACGCCGGCGGGGTGGTCACCGACGACGTCATCCGCTCGCTCGTGCTGTCCCAGCGGCTGCTCGGCACCCGCGAGATCATCCTCCTGCACCACACCGACTGCGGCCTGCAGAAGATCACCGGCGACGAGCTGAAGGACGATCTGGAGGCCGAGACCGGCGTCCGCCCGGCGTGGGCGCTGGAGGCGTTCAAGGACCCGTCCCAGGACGTCCGCCAGTCGATCCGCCGGCTGCAGCTGAACCCGTTCATCGTCCACAAGGACCACATCCGCGGCTTCGTCTTCCGGGTGCACGACGGCCGGCTGGTCGAGGTCACGGTCGACTGAGCGCTCGGTCGACGCCCGCACGTGCCCCGGTCCAAGCAAACTCTGAGGCACGGCCCAGTCCGCGGTGAGCCCGGCCCCCGACAGTGGCCCCATGGCGATGACGCTGACCCCCGACACGCGCAACCCCGAGCTCGACGAGCTGACCTTCGTCGACCCGCGCCCGATCGACGCGCGGCGACGACGCCGAGCCCAGCGAGCCGCCCGGCCGGCGGCGCTTCGAGCTGGCTGCGCGCCAAGCCGGAGGATCCGCGCTGGGCCCGTCCCGCGCTGCTCGCCCTGCTCGCCGCCACCGCGGTGCTCTACCTGTGGGGCCTCGGCGCCTCCGGCTGGGCCAACTCGTTCTACTCGGCCGCCGCGCAGGCCGGTTCGCAGAGCTGGAAGGCGCTGTTCTTCGGCTCGAGCGACGCCAGCAACTTCATCACCGTCGACAAGCCGCCGGCCTCGCTGTGGGTGATGGGCCTGTCGGTCCGCGTCTTCGGCCTGTCGTCGTGGAGCATCCTCGTCCCCGAGGCGCTGATGGGCGTGGCCTGCGTCGGCGTGCTCTACGCCACCGTGAAGCGCTGGTTCGGCGCCGGCGCCGGCCTGCTCGCCGGCGCGGTGCTGGCGCTCACGCCGGTGGCCACGCTGATGTTCCGGTTCAACAACCCGGACGCGATGCTCGTGCTGGTGCTGACGTTCGGCGCGTACTGCATCACCCGGGCGCTGGAGGACGCCCGCGGCAAGTGGCTGTACCTCGGCTTCGCCATGGTCGGCCTCGGCTTCCTCACGAAGATGCTGCAGGCCGTGCTCGTGCTCCCGGCGTTCGGCCTCGTCTACCTGATCGCCGCGCCGACCGGGTTCTGGCGCCGGGTCCGCCAGCTGGCCGTCGCCACGGTGGTGTTCGTCGCCAGCTTCGCCTGGTGGGTGGCGATCGTCGCAGCTCGTCCCGTCCTCGTGGCGGCCCGTACATCGGCG
This sequence comes from uncultured Acidimicrobiales bacterium, assembly GCA_963794805.1. Classification (GTDB taxonomy): domain Bacteria; phylum Actinomycetota; class Acidimicrobiia; order Acidimicrobiales; family Ilumatobacteraceae; genus JAODBQ01. The sequence goes on along the minus strand of CAWCFL010000013.1, from coordinate 376,796 downwards.
GCTCGCAGAACAACAGCGTCCTCAACCTGGTCTTCGGCTACAACGGCTTCGGCCGGCTCACCGGCGAGGAGACCGGCAGCGTCGGCGGCGGCGGCGGCACCACCGGCCGGTGGGGCGCCACCGGCTGGCTGCGGATGTTCAACACCAGCTTCGGCGGCCAGGCGTCGTGGCTGCTGCCCGCCGCACTGGCTTCCTCGGCGCTCGGCCTGCTGCTCACCTGGCGGGCCAAGCGCACCGACCGCACCCGGGCCGCGCTCATCCTGTGGGGCGGCTGGCTGGTCGTCACCGGCGATCACCTTCAGCCTCGGCGAGGGGATCATCCACGAGTACTACACGGTGGCGCTGGCCCCGGCGCTCGGCGCGCTCGTCGGCATCGGCGGGGTCACCCTGTGGCGCCGGCGCAGCAACTGGTTCGCCCGCATCGGGCTCGCCGGCGGTGATCGGCCTCACCGGCTGGTGGACGGTGCAGCTGCTCGAGCGCACGCCCGACTGGAACGCCTGGCTGCAGCCGCTGGTGATCGTCGCCTCGATCGTCGGCATCGTCGGCGTGCTCGCCGCCGACCACATCGGCCGCAGCGTGCGCGCCGTGGTCGTCGGCCGCGGCGATCGTCGCCGGCCTGGCCGCGCCGGCGGCGGCCTCGATCGCCACGGCCGCGACGGCCCACACCGGCGCCCTGCCGACGGCGGCGCCGGCCGTCGGCGGGCTTCGGCGGCGGCCGTGGCGGCGGCTTCCCCGGCGGCGGCGGCTTCCCCGGCGGCGGCACCCGGCGGCGGGCTTCCCCGGCGGCAGGCGCCGGCACGCCGGCGGCGCCCGACCGGCGGCGGCCGACGGCCGGCGGCGGCACCGACGGCGGGGCACCGCGCACCGGCGGCGGCGGCGGTGGTGGCGGCGGCGATCGGCGGGATCCTCGGGTCGAGCACGCCGAGCGCCGAGCTGACCGCCGCCCTGCAGGCCGACGCCGGCCAGTACACTGGGCCGCGGCCACCGTCGGCGCCAACCAGGCCGCCGGCTACCAGCTGGCCAGCGAGCGAGCCGGTGATGGCCATCGGCGGGTTCAACGGCACCGACCCGTGGCCGACGCTCGAGGTGTTCCAGCAGTACGTCGCCGACGGCAAGATCCACTACTTCATCGCCGGCGGCGGGCGCGGCGGCGGCGGCGGCTCGTCGGACTCGAGCGCGATCACGCAGCTGGGTCGAGTCGAACTTCACGGCGACGACGATCGGAGGCACGACCGTGTACGACCTGAGCACCGGGACCGCCTCATGAGGTCGACGATCTCGTGACCGGCGTCGGCGACCCTGCGGCGGCGGGCGGCCCAGCTGCTGCGCTACGCGACGACCTCGGTGGTCGCCACGGCCACCAGCCTGCGATCCTCACCGCGCTGGTCGCCAGCGGCACGATGCGCCCGGCGCCGGCCAACGTGATCGCCACGCTGGCCGGCATCGTCCCGTCGTTCGAGCTCAACCGGCGCTGGGTGTGGGGCGTCAGCGGCAAGCCGTCGTTGCGCCGCCAGGTCCTGCCGTTCGTCGGCCTCTCGCTCGCCGGGCTGCTGCTGTCGACGATCGCCGTCGCCTTCGTCGGCGACGTCGCCGAGCAGCGCCGGCTGGAGCCACGGGGCCACCGCGGTGTTCGCCGTGGTCGCCAACCTCGCCGCATTCGGCGGCGTGTGGATCGCCCAGTTCGTCATCCTCGACCGGCTGCTGTTCAAGCCGGTGCCGGCGTCGCCGCCGACGGCAGCCGACAGCGGATCAGCGGCGATGCAACCCAGGGGTAGCTTCGCCGGCATCGAACCCGGGAAGGATCCACGACGCTGGATCTCGCTCGCCGTCGTCACGATGGCGGTGGTCATCGTCGCCCTCGACACGACGGTCCTCAACGTCGCCATCCCGACGATCCTGCGTGAGTTCGACACCACCCTGCCCACGCTGCAGTGGGTCATCACCGGCTACGCGCTGACGTTCGCCTCGCTGCTGATCATCGGCGGCCGGCTCGGCGACATCTTCGGCCACCGGCGGATGTTCATCATCGGCGCGGCGATGTTCGGCTGCGGCTCGCTGATCGCCGGCCTGTCGCAGAACGTCGGGATGCTCGTCGTCGGCGAGGCGATCATCGAGGGGATGGGGGCGTCGCTGATGATGCCGGCCACGCTGGCCATCCTGTCGACGTCGTTCGTCGGACGCGAGCGGGCGACGGCGTTCGGCATCTGGGGTGCCGTCGGCGGGGCGAGCGGGGCGCTCGGCCCGGTGGTCGGCGGCATCCTCACGTCGAACTTCTCGTGGCGCTGGGCGTTCGGCATCAACGTGATCGTCACCCCGCTGGCCATCGTCGGCGCGCTGCTGTTCATGCAGAAGGGCGTGCGCAAGAAGGAGCGCGAGCCGCTCGACATCCAGGGCGCGCTGCTCATCGCCTCGGGCATGTTCCTGCTCGTCTTCGGCCTCAGCGAGGGCGCGACGTACGGCTGGTGGGAGCCGACGCGCGACTTCGTCATCGGCGGCGTGACGTCTGGCCGGCGACGATGCCGGTGTCGATCGTCGTTGTCGCCTTCGCCCTGTCGGCCGTGTTCCTCACCTCGTTCGTCGTCGTCGAGCGGGCCAAGGAGCGGCGCAACGCCGCGCCGCTGTTCGCCTTCAGCGAGTTGCGCCACCTCGGCTTCCGCTACGGGCTGCTCGTCACGCTGGTGATGTCGCTCGGGCAGTTCGGCCTGTCGTTCGTCCTGCCGATCTTCCTGCAGGAGGGCAAGCAGCTGTCGGCCCAGGAGAACGGCCTGTGGCAGCTGCCGCTCGGGCTGATGGTGCTCGTCGGCGCGCAGATCGGCAGCCGGCTGGCCCACCGCATCGGCGTGCTCACGGTGATCCGCCTCGGGATGGCGTCGGCGCGTGGCGGCGTTCGTCTACATCGCCTTCTCGCTCGGACCCGACGTGACGTTCCTCCGACTGCTCCCGGGCCTGGTCCTCTACGGCCTCGGCTTCGGCCTGTCGATCGCCCAGCTGACCAACGTCGTGCTCTCCGACGTCACGCCCGGAGGATCGGGTGCGGCCGGCGGGGCGAACAACACGGCCCGCCAAGTGGGGTTCGCCATCGGCATCGCCGTGATCGGCACGCTGCTGTCGTCGCGCACGATCGCCGCCGCGGTCGACCGGGTGCAGGGCAGCGCAGCTCATCAGCCCGCCCGTGCAGGACGCCGCCGTCGCCGCCATCCAGCGCGGCGGGGTCACCTTCGTGCCGCCGCCGAACGCCACGCCCGCCGAAGCGGGCGCTGCTGCACCGCCTGTTCGTCGACGCGCTGGCCGTCGGCGCCCGCGCCCCGCTGCTGTTCGCCGCATCGGTCGTGCTCGATCGCGCTGGCGCTCACCTTCAAGATCCCCACGCCGCCGTCGATCCCGCTCGACGTCGCCGCGGTCGAGCTGGCCGACGAGGAGCTCGGCGTCTGACGATCCCGCCCACGTGGCCCCCGGTCGCCGACCGGTGCTACGACCGGGGCATGACTGACGTTCGCTACGAAGTTGCCGACGACGGGGTCGCCACCCTGACCTTCACCCGGCCCGAGGTGATGAACGCCATCCGCCCGGAGATGTCGGTGGAGATCATGGCCGCCATCGACGACGTGCGCACCAACGACGCCGTGCGCTGCCTGGTGATCACCGGCGAGGGACGCGGGTTCTGCGCCGGCGACGACTTCCAGGCGATCTTCCTCGCCGAGGACCGGGCCAGCCGTCAAGTAGGCCGGCAGATCGACCGGATCAAGCACGGCGAGTACTCGCTCGACATGATCTTCGCCCTGCAGAAGCCGACGATCGCCGCGGTCAACGGGCCGGCGGTCGGCTACGGCATGGACATCGCCCTGTACTGCGACATCCGCATCGCCGCCGAGTCGGCCAAGTTCGGCTGGTTCTTCGTCCGCCGCGGCGGTGATGGGCACGATCGGCGGCACGTTCATCCTCCGCCAGCTCGTCGGGCTGTCGAAGGCGTACGAGCTGACGCTCACCGGCGACCTCGTCGACGCCGCCGAGGCCGAGCGCATCGGCCTGGTGTCCAAGGTGGTGCCCGACGGCGAGCTGCAGGACGAGGCGCAGCGCATGGCGCGCAAGATCGCCAGCGGCCCGCCGCTCGCCCAGCAGCTGATCAAGCGGGCGATGCACAAGAGCTTCGAGATGCCCTGGACGGTGCTCGGCGAGTACCAGCAGGCGATGGGCGACGTGCTGTGGGAGACCGACGACCACATGGAGGGCGTCCGCTCGTTCACCGAGCGCCGCGAACCGAAGTTCACCGGCCACTGACCCGCCGGCACTACGGCCGGGGGTTGTTCGGAACCCGAACTGTTCGGACTCCGGATGGTTCGGTAGCCTCGACGACGTGGACGACCTCGCCGACGCCGTGCTCACCGTCGCCTCGCTGGCGCGTGGCCTCGAGCGCGTGCTGGCCGGACATGTCGCTGGCGCAGTACCGGATCCTGACGATGATCGGCTCGTCGCCCCAGCGTGCCGGGCGGCTGGCGCAGCGCGCCGCGCTGTCCAAGTCGACGCTCACCGGTCTGCTCGACGGGCTGGTGACGCGCGGCTGGGTGCGGCGCATCGAGATCGAAGGCGACCGGCGCGGCGTCGGGCTGGAGCTGACCGACGAGGGCAGCGCCGCGCGCGTCGAGCGCCGAGGCGGCGCTCGTCGAGCGGATGGAGCACTACCTCGGCTTCGTCGACGACGCGCGACCGCGCCGCGGCGCTCGCCGGGCTCACCGCGCTGCACCGCGCCGTCCAGGCGTCGTGGCAGGCCAAGCGATGAGGCTGCTCGTCGACGCGGCGCGTCGCGCGGCGGCCAACGTCCGGCCGGTCCTCGTCCCGCGCCCCGCCGCCGGGCGGCTGGCTGCGCCGGCTCGGCCCGTTCCTGGCGATCCACAAGGGACGGATCTTCTTCGCCGTCGCCGCGTCGGTGTTCGGCCAGGTGGTCGTCGCCCTCACGCCGGTGATCGAGAAGGTCATCGTCGACGACACGCTCGTCACCAGCGACCGGCCGATCGGCCCGCTGATCGCCCTCCTCGTCGTCGTTCGGCCTGATCTCCTTCGCCATGGCCGTGCACCCGCCGGCTGCTCGGCGGCCGGGTGGCGCTCGACGTCAGCTACGACCTGCGCACCGCGGTGTACGACCACCTGCAGCGGCTGGACTTCGCCACCCACGACCGGATGGACACCGGCCAGGTGGTCTCCCGCGCGTCGAGCGACGTCGGGATGATGCTGGCGATCCTGTCGATCGTGCCGATCCTGCTGGGCAACGTCGTCCTGCTCGTCGTCTCGCTGATCATCATGGCGATCCTCTCGCCGGCGCTCACGCTGATCGCCCTGATCGATCGTGCCGTTGCTGCTGATCACCGGGCTGAAGATGCGCCGCGCCGTGTTCCCGGCGACGTGGGACGCCCAGCAGCGCGCCGGCGAGGTGGCCGGGGTGGTCGACGAAGCGGTCACCGGCGTGCGCGTCGTCAAGGGCTTCGGCCAGGAGCAGCGCGAGCTGCGCCACCTGTCCGACACCGCCGGCGACCTGTACCGCTCCAGGACCCGGCTGGTGAAGCATCCAGTCGCTGTACACCCCGACGCTGTCGTCGATCCCGGTGTTCGGTCAGGTGGCCGTGCTCGCCGTCGGCGGTTGGCTGGCGATCGAGGGGCACCTGACGCTCGGGCACGTTCCTGGCGTTCTCCTCGTACCTCGTGCAGATGGTCTCGCCGGTGCGCATGGTGGCCACGGCGCTGGCCGTCGCCCAGCAGGCCCGCGCCGGCGGCGAGCGGCTGCTCGACATCCTCGACACGCCGATCGGCATCGTCGACGCACCCGACGCGGTCGACCATCGGCCCGGTGCGCGGCGAGATCCGCTTCGAGGACGTGCACTTCCGCCACACGCCCGACGCCAACGACGTGCTCGCCGGCTTCGACCTCACGATCCGCGCCGGGGAGACGGTCGCGCTCGTCGGCGCCAGCGGCTCGGGCAAGTCCGAGCGCGGTGATGCTCGTGCCGCGGTTCTACGACGTGTCCTCCGGGCGGATCACGATCGACGGCGTCGACGTGCGCGACGCCACGCTGCGCTCGTTGCGCGGCGAGATCGCCGTGGCGTTCGAGGAGGTCTTCCTGTTCTCCGACTCGGTGCGGGCGAACATCGCCTACGGGCGACCCGACGCCACCGAGGAGGAGATCCTCGCCGTCGCCCGGCTGGCCCAGGCCGACGGGTTCATCCGCCACCTGCCGAAGGGCTACGACACCATCGTCGGCGAGCGCGGCCTGACGCTGTCGGGCGGGCAGCGCCAGCGCATCGCGCTCGCCCGTGCGCTGCTGACCAACCCGTCGGTGATGGTCCTCGACGACGCGACGTCGTCGATCGACGCGGAGACCGAGGAGCGGATCCACGACGCGCTGCACGCCATCGTCACCGACGACGAGCGGCGCCGGCGCACGACGATCCTCATCGCCCACCGCCAGTCGACGCTGCGCCTCGCCGACCGGATCGTGGTGGTCGAGCACGGGCGGGTGGTCGACGACGGCACCTACGACGAGCTCGTCGCCTCGAGCGCGGTGTTCCGCGAGCTGTTCCTCGGCCCGTCGACGGTGGAGATCGCCCGCGCCGTGGCGATGGAGGCGGCGGTGGTCGACGAGGCGGAGGCGCTCACGGTGGAGGCCGCGGCGTGGCCGCACGAGCGCGTCGACGGCCGCCACCTGGCCGCCATGGCCCGCGTCCCGAACACCGCCGGGGCCAACCCGGGCGGCGGACGGGCGCGGTCGATGGGCGGCGGCGGGGACATGAGCAGCGCGCTCGGCGGCCACGCCCCAGCTGCTCGCCGAGCTGGCCAAGCTGCCGCCGGCCGACGACGACCCCGAGCTCGACGTCGAGGCGGAGATGGCCAAGCCGGCCACGCGCTTCACGCTGCGCGCCTTCAGCGCGCCCGTTCCAACGTGGCCTGCTCGATCGGTCTGCTGCTCGTCGTCATCGACACCGGGCTGACGCTGCTCGGCCCGTTCTTCGTCAAGCGGGGCATCGACCGCGGCGTCACCCAGGGCAACGAGATGGCCCTGTGGCTGGCCTCGCTCGGGTTCCTCGGCGCGGCGATCGGCGACTGGTTCGCCACCCGCGGCTACACGTGGGTCACCGGGCGCACGGCCGAGCGGATGCTCTACGCCCTGCGCATCCGCATCTTCGCCCACCTGCAGCGGCTGTCGCTCGACTACTACGACCGCGAGCTCGCCGGCCGGGTGATGACCCGGATGACCACCGACGTCGAGGCGCTCAGCCAGCTCGTGCAGACCGGGTTGATCACCGCGTTCGTCAGCGTGCTCACCTGCGTCGGCGTGCTCGTCTGGCTGGTCATCCTCTCGCCGACGCTGGCGCTGTTCGCCGCCGCCGTGCTGCCCTTCCTCATCGGCGCCACGTACTGGTACCGGCGGCGCGCGGGCGTCACCTACGAGCTGGCCCGCGACCGCATCTCCGAGCTCAACGCCGACTTCCAGGAGAGCCTGTCGGGCGTGCGCATCGGCCAGGCGTTCCGCCAGGAGGAGCGCAACATCGAGTCGTTCCGCGAGATCAACGGGCGGTACCTCGACGCCCGCTACGCGTCGCAGAAGCTGATCGCCCTGTACTTCCCGTTCGTCCTGCTGCTCGCCGACCTCGGCTCGGCGCTGGTGCTCGGCGCCGGCCAGGAGATGGTCGCCGCCGGCACGGTGACCACCGGCGTGGTGATCGCCTTCGTCCTGTACCTCGACCAGTTCTTCTCCCCGATCCAGCAGCTCTCGCAGGTGTTCGACACGTGGCAGCAGGCGACGGTGTCGATGTCGCGGATCAGCGAGCTGATGGCCACGCCGTCGGGCACGCCCGAGGCCGCCGACCCGGTGGACCCGCCGCCGCTGCGCGGTGAGGTGGCGCTCGAGCACGTCGACTTCGCCTACGCCAACACCGGCGACCTGCCGGTGCTCGCCGGCCTCGACCTGCACATCGCCCCGGGCGAGAGCGTCGCCCTCGTCGGCGAGACCGGCGCCGGCAAGTCGACGGTGATGAAGCTGATCGCCCGGTTCTACGACGTCACCGGCGGCGACGTGCGCGTCGACGGGCTGGACGTGCGCGACCTCGCGCTCGGCGAGTTCCGCCACCAGCTGGGCTTCGTGCCCCAGGAGGCGTTCCTGTTCACCGGCACGCTGCGCGACAACATCGCCTACGGCCGACCGGCGGCGACCGACGCCGAGGTCGAGCACGCGGCGCGGGCCGTGGGCGCGCACGACATGATCGTGCGCCACCCCGACGGCTACCTCACCGCGGTCACCGAGCGCGGGCGCAGCCTGTCGTCGGGCGAGCGCCAGCTGATCGCCCTCGCCCGCGCCCGGCTGGTCGACCCGGCGATCCTCCTGCTCGACGAGGCCACCTCCAACCTCGACCTCGCATCGGAAGCGCGCGTGCAGCGGGCGATGAGCGAGGTGTCCCGCGGCCGCACGACCGTGCTCATCGCCCACCGCCTGCCGACGGCGCGCACCGCCGACCGCATCGCCCTCGTCGCCGACGGCGTCGTCGCCGAACAGGGCACCCACGACGAGCTGCTCGCCCTCGACGGCCGCTACGCCGCCCTGTGGCGCTCGTTCACCGCGACCACTGCCGCCCCCGCCTGATCACGCTGCTGCAGGCGGGCTCCCTGGCGGTCGCGCCGCCAGCGCGTTGCCGATCGCTCGACGCGCACGGACCCAAGCTTCGGCGACGCACCTGCTCCTCAGCCCTTCCGCGATGACACGCCGCTCGTCCGCGGCTTGCGCCGGCAAACCGACTCCGGGTCAGCGGGCGCGTTCGAGCTCGAACAGCGGGAGCGGGACGGTACGGCTGAGCCACAGGCCGACGCCGATCTCGACGAAGCCGACGTTCAGCCGCTGCCGGTACCAACGTCCGCTGCGCCAGTGCACGTCGAGGTCGCTGCCCTCCGGATCGATCACCGAGTCCCGGTCACCGATCGTCGGCACCTCGACGAACAACAGACCGCCGCACGCCCGGCGGAGCACGTCGATGGCCCGTGCCGCGCCGCGGTCGTCGAGGTACTGCAGCACGCTCTGGCAGACGACGAGGTCGTACCGGCGCGCGGGCGTCCACGTCGCCAGGTCGGCCAGCTCGTGGCCGTACTGGCGACAGGCGTAGCTGCTGGCATCGATGCCGTGGTAGCGGATGCGTGGCCGGTGCTCGGCCAGCCACTCCCCCCAGAAGCCCTTCCCGGCGCCGACGTCGAGCACGGACCGAACCGGGAGCCGCCACCACGCGGCCAGCGACAGCACCCCGGTCGCCAGCTGGCCGATGCGCCGTCGGTCGTGGACCGGCCGGCGTCCGTAGTAGCGCCGGTAGTACTCGGCGTCGAACCGCTCCGGCGACACCGGGCGACGGTAGCCCCAATTGTTCACCTGATCGCGGTGTCACGTTCCGTGACGACTGGGGCACAATATCGCCCGTGGAACGACGGGTTCACCCTCGCCGACGGGTGAGCTTCGCGGCGCGCCTGTCCAACGTGACCGAGGCCGTGCCGCCCGCGGTGGACGTCGTCGACGTCTCGCGCGGCGGTGCGCTGCTCAGCTACGGCGAGCCGTTGGGGCTCATGGTCGACGAGCGCGTCGTGATCTCGATGAAGGCCGTCGAGGTGACGGTGATGTTGCTCGGCCGTGTGGTCCGCATCGCCCGCGGCACGGACTTCCGCACCTACGTCGCCGTGCACTTCGACGACGACCAGTGCGGCGAGCTCGATCTCCTCGACGCCGAGCTGGACCGCTTCGAAGCCTGTCGGCGCCGGCGAGTCGCGCAGCCCACGACCGACGGCTGACGGCTCATTCGGGGAGCTGGGCCAGAGATCCTTGGCCGCGTGGTGCATCGCGCTGTACGCCGCCCGGGCCAATCCGCCGCCGGTGGACACCCGACGAACGCCGACCGACGCCAATGCCGCGACGTCGGGTACGGCGGGCAGCTTGAGCACGTTGATCGGCCGTTCGACGGCACGTACGACCGCGGCGATCTGGTCGAGGTCGACGAGACCGGGCGCGTAGAGCACCTCGGCCCCGGCATCGCGGTACGCGCACAGCCGGACGATCGTCTCCTCCAGATCGGCGGCACCGTAGAGGTGCCGCTCGGTCCGCGCGGTGAGCACGAGCCCGTGGCGCGACGCGGCGGCGGCTGCCGCGGCGACCCGGTCCACGGCGACCTCGAGCGCGTCGATCGCCCCCGTCGCCGGATCGAAGTCCTCGATCGACAGGCCGGCGGCGCCGGCCGCGGCGAGCAGGTCGACGGTGCGGGCCACCCCGGCGGCATCGTCGGCGTAGCACCGCTCGGCGTCGACGTTCAGGGGCACGTCCACTGCGGCGGCGAGCGCCTCGACGTGCGGCAACAGCTCGTCGAGCGTGACCTGCTGGTCCTGCTTGCCGATCGACCAGGCGAAGCCCGAGCTCGTGGTGGCCAGCGCCGGGAAGCCCAGCTGCGCCAGGCGGACGGCCGAGCCGATGTCCCACGGGTTGGGGATGATGAAGATCCCCTCGACGTGCAGTTCCCGGAACGTCGCGCACCTGTCCATCGTCGGCCTCCTCGTCGAGCGAACTTTGGCAAGGTACTGCGATGCCCACGTCGCGCACCACCGCCTTCGGCGGCGTCGAACACCCGGTCGCACTGGTCACCGGCGCGAACCACGGCATCGGCGCAGCCGTCGCACTCGCGCTCGCCGGGCGCGGCGCCGACGTGGTGCTCACGTCGTACCGACCGTTCGCCGAGGAGAGCGGTGCCGGCCAGTCGGCGCGCTACGTCGACGAGCGCCGGCGCAGCGGCGACGACGTCGCTGCCGCCGTCGCCGCGCTCGGCCGGCGTTCCGTGCACGTCGAGGCCGACCTCAGCGATCCCGTCGTGCCGACCGCGCTGTTCGACCATGCCGAGCGCGAGCTCGGCCCGGTGAGCGTGCTCGTCCACAACGCCAGCGGGTGGCGGCCGGACAGCTTCGCCGCCGGCCACACGGTGAGCCCGGCGACGATCGACCCGCCACTCCTCGTCGACGGTCGCGCCGGCGCGCTCCTGATGCACGAGCTGATCGTCCGCCACCGAGCTCGTGCGGCGACGTGGGGCCGGATCGTCACACTCACCTCAGCCGGCGCCTCGGGCTTCCCCGGCGAGGCGTCGTACGGCGCGGCGAAGGCGGCGCTCACGAGCTGGTCGCTCACCGCGGCGAGCGAGATGGCCGCCGACGGCGTGGCCGTGAACGTCGTGCATCCACCCATCACCGACACCGGATGGGTGGACGACGACGTGCGTTCCTTCGTCGCCCGTGACCACGAGCACCACCACGTGGCCACCCCCGAGGAGGTGGCCGAGGTGGTGGCCTGGCTGTGCGCCGACGCCAACCACCTCGTCACCGGCAACGTCATCCGCTTGAGATAGCCAGACCGCCGCACGGGCACATCACGTGGGGAGCTAGATCGCTTCGGTGTCGCGCTCGCCGGTGCGGATGCGCATGACGGTCTCGACGGGGGTCACCCACAGCTTGCCGTCGCCGATCTTGCCGGTCTGCGCCGCGGCGCCGACGACCTCGATGAACCGGGCGACGTCGTCGTCCTCGGCGAGCAGCTCGAGGCGCACCTTCGGGACGAAGTCGATGTTGTACTCCGTCCCCCGGTACACCTCGGAGTGCCCGCCCTGGCGCCCGAAGCCGCGGGCCTCGCTCACCGTCATCCCGACGACGCCGGCGTCGCGCAGCGCGGACTTCACGTCGTCGAGCTTGAACGGCTTGATGATCACGGTGATCAGCTTCACCCCAGCACCTCCGAGTGGTAGGCGGTCTCGCGGTGCAGCGCGAGGTCGAGACCGGTTTCCTCGACACTGTCGTCGACGCGCACGCCCATCGTCCGCTTCAGGATGATCATCAGCACCAGCGTCAGGCCGAACGACCAGACGATGGCCACGCCATTGGCCAGGAACTGCTCACCGAGGAGCCGCAGACCGCCACCGTAGAACAGGCCCTCGCCGCTGAAGAACGACGCCGCCGGAGCGTTGACGTCGGTGGCCTTGAGGAAGAAGTCCGGGTTGGCGAACAGCCCGACGAGCAGCGAGCCGACGAGCCCGCCGACGAAGTGCACCCCGACCACGTCGAGCGCGTCGTCGTAGCCGGCCCTCGTCTTCAGGCGTACGGCGTAGCAGCAGATGATGCCGGCGATGATGCCGATGATCACCGGCGACGCCCCCGACACGTAGCCGGCTCCTGGCGTGATCGCCACGAGCCCGGCGACGATGCCCGACGCAGCGCCGAGGTTCGTCGGGTGTCCGTCACGGATCCACTCGACCGCGACCCAGGCGAGCCCGGCCGCGGCAGCGGCGAAGAACGTGTTGAGGAAGGCCTGCGCAGCCTGCCCGTTGGAGGCGAGCGCCGAGCCGGCGTTGAACCCGAACCAGCCGAACCACAAGATCCCCGTGCCGATCATCACCAGCGGCATGGAGTGCGGCGGGTGCATCTCGCCGTTGCGCTTGCCGAGCACGAGGACCGCGGCGAGCGCGCCGATGCCGGCCGTGACGTGGATCGCCGTGCCACCGGCGAAGTCCAGCGAGCCGCGTTGGCCGAGCCAACCGCCGAACACCCACTTGAAGATCGGGACGTAGACGACGATGAACCAGATCGGCACGAAGAGCGCCCAGGCGGAGAACTTCATCCGATCGGCGACGGCGCCGGAGATCAGCGCCGGCGTGATCGCCGCGAACATGCCGAGGAACGCGACGATGGCCAACGTGCTGCCGTCGCCGACCTCGGTGATGTCGTTCAGGAAGAACGAGTCGAACGAGCCGATGTACTTGTTGCTGAACGGCACCTGGGCCAACGAGTAGCCCACGGCGAGCCACAGCAGCGGCACGATCAACAAGCAGTAGAAGTTCATCATCAGCATGTTCAGCACGTTCCTGCTGCGGTCCATGCCTCCGTAGAACAACGCCAGACCCGGCGTCATGAACAGCACGAGTGCTGCCGAGGTGAGCACCCACGTGAGGTGTCCTGGCTCCAACGTTCTGCCTCCGTCCCCCGGCGACCGTTCGCCGATGTGAGCACGTTGTCGTCGATCTGTTTCCGGTGTGTTTCCAGCGGGGCAGCGGCCGATGAACTCTGCCGCGCTCGTGGCGCACTCCTGACAGTTGTCACCTCCAGGTTCCACCGGTCGGCACTTCCACCGGACCCGGCGCGCCCGCCACGCTGTGTGGCATGACCCCGACCGCTCCCCCCATCTCCGGCGTTGCGCTGCGCGGCCTCGTCAAATCGTTCCGCAGCCCTGCTGGACCGGTGCACGCCGTGCGCGGCGTCGACATCGACATCGCCCCCGGCGAGACCGTCGCGCTGCTCGGCCCGAACGGGGCCGGCAAGTCGACGACCATCGACATGCTGCTCGGCCTCAGCGACCCGGACGCCGGCGACGTGCGCGTCTTCGGGATGACCCCGTCGGAGGCGATCTCCCGTGGCGCCATCGGGGCGATGCTGCAGACGGGTGCGGTCATCGGCGAGCTGTCGGTGCGCGAGCTGGTGACGATGATGGCGTCGCTGTACCCCACACCGCTCGACGTGGACGAGACGCTGGAGCTGGCCGGGATCACCGACATCGCCAAGCGGACGACGAACCGCCTGTCCGGTGGTCAGACCCAACGGGTGCGCTTCGCCGTGGCGATGGTCAGCAACCCTGATCTGCTCGTGCTCGACGAACCGACGGTGGCGATGGACGTCGAAGGCCGCGTGCAGTTCTGGCACACGATGCGCCGCTTCGCCGCCGGCGGCAAGACCGTCCTGTTCGCCACGCACTACCTGGAGGAGGCCGACGCCAACGCCGACCGCATCGTGTTGATGGCCCGCGGTCAGGTCGTCGCCGACGGACCGGCCACGGAGATCAAGGCGACTGCCGGCGGGCGGATCATCCGCGGCACGCTTCCCGGGGCGAGCGTGGACCAGCTGCTCGGGCTCGACGGCGTGCGCACCGCCGACGTCCACGGCGAGGCGGTCACCCTGAACTGCACCGACTCCGACGCCGCGGTGCGCGCCCTGCTGCGGGTCTACCCGGCAGTCCGCGACCTGGAGATCACCGGCGCCGGTCTGGAGGCTGCGTTCCTCCAACTGACCGGCGACGACCACACGGACACGACGAACACGACGAACACCTCGACACCCGAAGGGATCCCGGCATGATCGCCACCTACACCCGCTTCGAGATGCTCCGGCTCGTGCGCAACAAGCGCGCGTTCATCTTCTCCCTGATCTTCCCGCTGGCGCTGTTCCTCGTGATCGGCGGGACGCAGAAGGACACGCTGGCGCCCGGGTCGGTCGTCATCAAGTTCACGACCTTCTACATGGTCAGCATGGCCAGCTACGGAGCGATGATCGCCGCCACCTCGGGCGGGGCGCGCATCGCCGCGGAGCGCTCCGTCGGTTGGACGCGACAGCTGCGGATCACCCCGCTGTCGGTGCGCACGTACTTCCGCACCAAGGTGCTCACGGCCTACGTGATGGCCGCGGCGAGCATCGTCCTGCTGTACGCCGCCGGCCTGGCGTATGGCGTGCGCCTCGACTCGCTCGGCCGCTGGGTGGGGATGACCGGGCTGCTGCTCGTCGGCATCCTGCCGTTCATCGGCCTCGGCATCGCCGCCGGTCACCTGCTGACCATCGACTCGATGGGTCCGGCCCTCGGGGGTGGGACGGCGTTCTTCGGCTTCCTCGGCGGCATGTGGTTCCCGCTGCCGGAGCACGGCGTCCTGCACGTCATCGGTGAGCTGATCCCTTCCTACTGGCTCACCCAGGCGAGCCACTTCGGCGTCGGTGCGCCGGCCTGGGGCGTGAAGGGCTGGTTCGTCGTCGGCGTGTGGTCGGGGGGCATGGCGTTGTTCGCCGCCTGGGCGTACCGCCGGGACACGGCGCGAGCCTGAAGCCCGGACGCCACCCCGTGGGAGACTGATGGTGATGGCCCGGCGCGACACGTGCTCACCGGCGGTGCCGGACGACCCGGAGGACGGGATCGACGGCGCCTGGCGGTGGCGCGGCGGATGGCAGCGTTGGGTGTTCCCGTCGGTGTGGCTGATCTACCTCGGCCAGACGCTGGGCGGGATCGGCAAGCACAGCGACGGGTTCGTCTCGCTCGTCGGCATCCTCGTGCTCGTCGCCTTCTCCGTGTGCTACCTGATCGGCCTGCCGATCGGCGCCGCCGGCGAACGGCGGACGTGGCTGGTGATCGCCGTGCTCGTCGGCCTGACGCTGGCCGAGGTGTCCATCGCCCGCGAGGACGCGCTGGTGATGTGCGTCTTCATCGCCGTGCTGGCGATGGCTCGCGGCGGCTGGGCGGGGCCGCTGTTCGTCGCCGCGATGACCGTCGTCGTGGTGGCCATGCCGGCCATGATCCCGTCGTGGCACGCCGGCGCCGACTGGAGCATGCTCGTCACGCTCCCGCTCGTCGCCTGTGCGATGTACGGGTTCTTCACGATCATCCGCTCGGCGCGCGAGCTGGCGTCGGCGCGCGCCGAGGTCGTCCGCCTCGCCGCGGAGAACGAGCGCACGCGCATCGCCCGCGACCTGCACGACGTGCTCGGACACTCGTTGACCACGATCACGGTGAAGTCGGCGCTCGCCGGTCGGTTGATCAACCGTGATCCGGCGCGGGCCGCCCAGGAGATCGGCGAGGTGGAGGCCTTGAGCCGCAGCACGTTGTCCGACGTCCGCGCCGCAGTCGCCGGCTACCGCGACGTCACGCTCGCCGGCGAGCTGGCGACCGCCGGCCACGTGCTGCGATCGGCGGGCATCACCTCGCACCTGCCGGGCGCGATCGACGCGGTGCCCGGCGATCTGCACGAGCTGTTCGGCTGGACCGTCCGCGAGGGCGTCACCAACGTCGTGCGCCACGCACGGGCAGCGAACTGCTCGATCACGCTCGGGGCCTCGTGGCTGCAGATCGACGACGACGGACGCGGTTCGCCCACCATCCCCGCCGCCCGGCCGGGTGCCGGCGTCGGGCTCCTCGGTCTCGGCGAGCGCGTCGCGCTCTCGGGCGGCACGCTCACGAGCGGCCCGACGTCCACCGGGTGGACCCTGCGCGTCGACGTCGGCGTTGAGGTCGCGCCCTCGACGACGACGAGCTCGGCGACGCGACGCGGGACCCGGGCTGCTACGAACGTTGCCGGCGCCGACGCACCCGGCGTCGTTCGTGTCGCGCCGCCGACGACGGAACCGGCGGCGGCGAGCGCGACGACGAGCGTGCCACCGGCGCGATCGGACGTGCGCTGAGGTGCGCCTGCTGCTGGCCGACGACCAGTCGCTGGTGCGCGGCGCGCTGGCCGCGCTCTTGGAGATGGAGGACGACTTCGACGTCGTCGCCCAGGTCGGGCGGGGCGACGAGGTGCTGGCCGCCGCCCTCGAGCACCGGCCCGACGTCGCCCTGCTGGACATCGAGATGCCCGGGCTCGACGGGTTGGCCGCCGCAGCGGTGCTGCAGGCCGGGATGCCGTCGTGCAGGGTGCTGATCCTGACGACGTTCGGGCGGCCCGGCTACCTCCGGCGGGCGATGGAGGCGGGGGCGCTCGGCTTCGTCGTCAAGGACGCGCCGGCCGATCGGCTCGCCGATGCGGTCCGCCGGGTCGCCGCCGGCGAGCGGGTGGTCGACCCCGAGCTGGCCGCGGCCACGCTGGCCGGTGGCGCGTCGCCGCTGACCGCACGCGAGCGCGATGTGCTCGTTGCCTCGCGGGGCGGGGCGACCGTCGCCGACATCGCCGGCAAGCTGTTCCTGTCGGAGGGGACGGTGCGCAACCACCTGTCCTCGGCGATCTCCAAGACCGGGGTGCGCAACCGGGTCGAGGCCGTACGCGTCGCCGACGACCGCGGCTGGCTCTGAGGCCGCCTCCGAGGTGAGCGGTGCCCGCGTGCTGCGCGTGAGGCGGGTCAGGCGCGGCGGAGCCGCCGGACACGGGCGATACGGTGCGCGGATGCGCCGAACCGCCTGGCTCGCCACGCTCGGAATCGTCGCCATGGCGATCACCGCCACCGCGGCCGGCGCGTCGGCCGCGCCGACGGCCGCCGTGATCGGCGCCATCGGTCATGGGGCGACGGCCAGTGCCGCGGCCGTGCCGGGCACGTCCGTCCAGCTCGTGGCGCCCACGTCCGACCCCGCCTGCGTGCCCCCGGCCGACGTGCCGTCGTCGGCGCGCCAGGTGGTGCGAGTGGACGCCAGCGGCACGTACGCCGTCGTCGACCTCCTCGAGCAACTCGACGGCACCTGGCAGTGCACCCGTCGGGGCATGACCGGCCGGGTCGGCAAGAGCGGGGTCCGGCCGCTCGCCCAGCGGGTCAGCGGCGACGGCACCACGCCGGCGGGCACGTTCCCGCTCGGCACGATGACGGCCCCGGACGGCCAGACGTTCCAGTTCTTCGGCAACGGGTCCAACCCGGGCGTGCCGGGGCAGTGGCGTCAGGTGCAGGCCGGCGACTGCTGGGACGCCACCGGCGGCGACGCCACGTACAACACGCTCACCCACCGCAGCGCCGGCGCCTGCACCGGTGACGACGAGTACCTCGCGTCGTTCGTCGACGCCTACTCGCGGGCGGCGCTCATCGGGGCGAACATGGGCCCGGACCGCTCCGGCGACCAGGCCGGCGAGGTGCCGCGCGCCGCCGCGATCTTCCTGCACCGCTTCAGCTACGACACCAACGGCAACAGCAAGCCGACGTCCGGCTGCGTCAGCCTCGCCGGCGACGACCTCGACGCCGTCCTGCGTGCCCTCGTCCCCGGCCAGGCCTGGTTCGTCATCGCCGCCTGACCGGCAGGGCTCGATGCGTAGAGTCGCGTCCATGACCGTGACCGAGGAAGCGCCACCGGCGGAAGCTCCGGCGAAGCCGGAGCGCTGGACCGCTCAGTGGAAGGAGCTGTACGCCGAGGTGATCACCACCGGCCTGTGCACGGGATGCGCCGGCTGTGTGGTCACCTGTCCGCACGACGTCATCGGCTACGAGCACGAGGAGGGCAAGTACATCCCCTTCCACCTCGAGGAGGAGCTCGGCCTGGACAACTGCGTCCACGGCTTCGGAGCGGGCGGCGGCTGCACCACGTGCACCCGCGCCTGTCCGCGCTTCCGTGCGTGGGAGCCGGCGGCCGACATGCACCTGTTCGGCCGGGTGCGCGAGCCGAACGAGATGTCCGGCATCTGGCGCCAGTTGCTGCTCACCCGTGCGGCGAACGACGAGGAGCACACCAAGGGCCAGGACGGCGGGTACGTCTCGGCGATGCTCAACTGGCTGTTCGAGCACGACTACATCGACGCAGCGATGGTCTCCGGCGTCGAGGACGACGACGCGTGGAAGGCCAAGCCGGTGCTGGTGCACAACAAGGAGGAGGTGCTGGCCACCGCCGGCAGCCGCTACACCTACTGCGCCAACCCACTGGCGCTGCGCCAGGCCAAGGAGGAGGGACTCGACCGGCTGGCCCTCGTCGGCATGGGCTGCCAGACCAGCTCGCCGCCGATCATGTGGGACCGCAAGGCCGGCAAGGTGTCCAAGCCGTTCCAGTTCAACATCGGCCTGCTGTGCTCGAAGACGTTCGACGACGCCATCTTCGAGGAGCTCTTCGAGGCCAAGTACGGCCTGAAGAAGCAGGACATGGTGAAGATGAACATCAAGGGCGTCTTCCAGATCTGGATGAAGGACGGCTCGTACCACGAGGTCAACCTCAAGGAGTGCCACCAGTGGACGCGCACGGGCTGCAAGAACTGCCCGGACTTCGCCGCCGAGCACGCCGACATCTCCACCGGCGGCATCGGCAAGGACAACGACTGGACGCTGACCATCGTGCGCACCGAGCTCGGTGAGGAGGTCATCAACCGGATGATCAACGACGGCACGATCATCGCCCGGCCCGCCCAGGAGGACGAGGTGGCGATGAAGCTGCTGCGCACGCTGAGCATCGTCAGCCGCCGGCGGTGGCCGGAGTTCGCCGACAAGGCGCCCACCGTCGGTGTGCCCCCGCCGAAGGTCAAGGCCGCGGCACCGAAGGTCGAGGCCGAGCCGAAGCCGGTGGTCGACGCACCCGGCGCCGAGGACCCGACGACGGACGGCTCACCGGCCACCGATGCCCAGCCCGCTGCCAGCCCCGACGACGGCGGTCAGAGCTCCGAGCTCTGAACCCGGGTCGCGCCTACAGCTTCTTGAGGGGCGCCCACGCGAGGGACAGGTGCTTGGTACCGACGTCGCGGAAGCGGATGGTGGCCTCGGCCTTGTCGCCCTGACCGCGGATCTCCAGGATGACACCCTCGCCGAACGACGGGTGCTCGACGTCGTCGCCCGTGCGCAACCCGATCTCCTGGGCGTTCGACTTCGACGGCGTCGACGGCCGGCGACCAGCGTTGATCGCCGCGTCGACGACCCGCTCGCGATGCCGCGCCCCCTCGTCCTCGTCGGGGTCGAACGTGGCCCGCGCCGTGCGCCGGTAGGGCGGCGGGTCGCCGCCGTACGACGCCCGCTGGCGGTAGCTCTGCCGCCCGTACGACCCGTGACCGCCGACGTTGCCCTGCTCGTTGACCAGGTCCGTGGGGATCTCGTCGAGGAACCGTGACGGGGGGTTGTAGTTCGTCGTGCCGAACAGCTGCCGGCTCCAGGCGTGGCTCAGGTGCAGCATCTGCTGCGCCCGGGTGATGCCGACGTACGCCAGGCGGCGCTCCTCCTCCATCTCCGTCGGCTCGTTGAGCGCCCGGATGTGCGGGAACACCCCGTCCTCCATGCCGATGACGAACACGACGGGGAACTCCAGGCCCTTGGCCGAGTGCAGGGTCATCAGCACGACCCTGTCGTCGGCGTCGAGCTCGTCGGTGTCGGCCACGAGCGCGACCTGCTCGAGGAACTCGCCGAGGCGGGTGAACTCGCGCGCCGACCCGACCAGCTCGCCGAGGTTCTCGATCCGCCCGGCCGACTCGACGGTCTGCTCGGCCTCCATCTCGGCGAGGTAGCCACTGCCGTCGAGCGCTGCCTGGAGCACGTCGGCCGGACCGGTGTCGTCGTGCTCGTCGTCGGCCGCCACCACCAGCGCCGTCAACTCGTCAAGCAGGTTGACGAAGGACGCGACGCCGCGCACCGCCGGCCCGGTGAGCCCGGCCTCGTGCGCATGGCGCATCGCGTCGACGAACGGGATGCCCTCGTTGGCCGCATACGCATCGAGCTTGGCCAGGCTGCCGTCGCCCACGCCGCGCTTGGGCACGTTGACGACGCGCTTGACGCTCACCTCGTCGGCCGGGTTGACCACGGCGCGCAGGTAGGCCATCGCGTCCTTGATCTCCTTGCGGTCGTAGAACCGCGTGCCGCCGACCACCTTGTACGGGATGCCGAAGCGCATCAGCGACTCTTCGAGCACCCGGCTCTGGGCGTTGGTGCGGTAGAAGGCGGCCATCTCCTTCCACATCAGGTGCCGTTCCGAGTGCAAGGACTGCAGGCGACGGGCGACGAACGTGGCCTCGTCGCCTTCGTCCTCGGCGTGGTAGCGCACGATCCGCTCCCCCGTACCGAGCTCGCTCCACAGGTGCTTCTCCTTGCGATCGGGGTTGTTGGCGATGACCGCGTTGGCCGCGTCGAGGATCACCTGCGTGCTGCGGTAGTTCTGGTCCAGCACGATCGTGGTGACGTCCTCGAACGTGTCCTCGAACTGCGTGATGTTGCGGATGTCGGCGCCGCGCCACCCGTACACGCTCTGGTCGCCGTCGCCGACGATCGTGATCTGGCGGTGGTCCGACGCGAGCATCAGGGCGATCTCGTTCTGGGCCATGTTCGTGTCCTGGTACTCGTCGACCAGGATGTGCTGGAACCGGCGCTGGTACTTGGCGAGGACGTCGGGGTGGTCGCGGAACAATTCGACCACCTTCATCAGCAGGTCGTCGAAGTCCATCGCCCCGGCCTTGTGCAGGCGGGCCTGGTACTCGACGTAGATGTCGGCGTGTTTGCGCTCGAACGGGTTGCTCGCCTTGGCCGCGGCCTCCGACGGCGACACCAGCTCGTTCTTCCACAGGCTGATCTGGTTGTGCGCACCGCGCGGCGGGAAGCGCTTGGCGTCGAGCCGGAGGTCGCGGATGACGTAGCCGGCCAGGCGCTGGGCGTCGGCCGCGTCGTAGATGCTGAAGTTGCGCGGGTACCCCAGGTGATCGGCCTCGGCGCGCAGGATGCGCACGCAGGCGGAGTGGAACGTGCTCACCCAGATCGCCTTGGCCACGTTGCCGACCAGGGCGGCGACGCGGTGGCGCATCTCCTCGGCGGCCTTGTTGGTGAACGTGATGGCCAGGATGGCCGTGGGCGGCACGCCCTCGTCGATGAGGTGCGCGATCCGATGGGTGAGCACCCGCGTCTTGCCCGACCCGGCGCCGGCTATGACCAGGAGCGGGCCACCCCGATGGACCACGGCGTCGAGCTGATCGGGGTTCAACGAGTCGAGTTCGAGCGCGTCGGGCATGGCCGCGCCAGTCTACGAAGGGGGTGCAACACGGCGGTGTGCGTTGAACTTCGCCCGCCGGCTTCCTACGGTGGAGGCTGACCCGAAGGAGCCGAACCCCGTGCCCATCCCGCGACGAGCCGTGCTCGCTGCCATCCCCGTCGCCGTCGTGCTGGCATTGGCCGCATGCGGCAGCGACGCGGCATCGACCGCGTCGTCCACACCGACGTCCTCGTCGACCACGACGGTCACGACCACGGCGCCGAGCTCCACCGTGCTGCCGGCGTCGACCGCAGTCGGCCAGCCGGTGCCGATCGGCCAGGAGACCACGACCGACGTCGCCCAGTCGAGCATCGACCCCGGCGACTCCACACAAAGCGGGCCGACCGTCGCGCCGACCACGGTCGCGGGCGGGGCCGGGGGCGCTCCGGCCAGCTCCACGGGCCCGGCGTCCGGTGGCGCGGCCGGGCCCAGCACCGGGTCGGCCAGCAGCACGACGACCGTGGCGACGACTCCGGCGACGACTCCACCGAGCGCCGCCGACGGCTCCGCGGTGGACACGCTCCCGGCGATCCACGGCGGTACCCCGTTCTGCCAGTTCGAGTCGGAGATCGAGGACAAGGGCTCCGCGGCCGAGGACGACCCCGCGTTCCTCGCCGTCCTCAAGCAGCTCGAACCGCGCATGGCCCAGTGGGTGGCCGACGCGCCGAACAACGAGCAGCGCCAGGCAGCGACCACGTTGCACGACACGACGAAGGCCGCCATCCAGTCCAACAGCGTCGATCCGTTCGACACCGACGACGTCACCGAGGCGATGCTCACGGTCCAGCTGTACTGCGGTGCCACCCAATGAGCTCCGCGGAACACGTTGGCGGCCCGCAGCGTTGGACCCCTTCGTGACGACGTTCCCCCTCTCGGTCCTCGATCTCGCCCCGGTCGGCCGCGGCGCAACCCCAGCCGATGCGCTGGCCAGCTCACTGCGCCTCGCCCAGGCGACCGAGCGGCTCGGCTTCCACCGCTTCTGGGTGGCCGAGCACCACAACATGCCGGGCATCGCCAGCTCGTCGCCACCGGTCCTCATCGCCCACCTCGCCGCGGGCACGAGCACGATCCGTCTCGGGTCGGGCGGGCTGATGCTGCCGAACCACTCGTCGCTCGTGGTGGCCGAGCAGTTCGGCATGCTCGAGGCACTGCACCCCGGACGCATCGACCTCGGCCTCGGTCGGGCGCCGGGCACCGACGGGGTCACCGCGATGGCCCTGCGCCGCAGCCGGGACATCAGCGGCGAGGACTTCCCGCGCCAGGTCGCCGAGCTGCTGGCCTACTTCCACGGCGACTGGCCCGCCGAGCACCCGTTCTCCAAGATCCATGCCGTCCCCGCTCGCGGGTACCAGCCGGCCATGTGGTTGCTCGGCAGCAGCGACTTCAGCGCGGTGATGGCCGGCCAGATGGGCCTGCCGTTCTCCTTCGCCCACCACTTCGCCGGCGACAACACGATGGCCGCGGTGGCCGCATACCGGGGCAACTTCCGCCCCTCGGCGACGCTGGAGCAGCCGTACGTGATGCTCGGGGTCAACGTGCTCTGCGCGCCCACGGCCGAGGAGGCCGATTACCTTGCCGGACCCGGCCGGCTGGCCATCCTCCGCCTGCGCCAGGGCCGCCCCGACGTGTACCCGACGCCGGAGGAGGCGGCCGAGCAGAACTTCACGCCGATGGAGAAGGAGATCGTGCGCGGCTGGACGGCCAACCACGTCATCGGGACGCCGGCCACCGTGCGCGCCGGCCTGGAGGCCCTCGTCGCCCGCACCGGCGCCGACGAGCTGATGCTCACGACCATGGCCCACGCTCCCGCCGACCGCGTCCGCTCGTTCGAGCTCGTCGCCGCCGAGATGGGCCTCACGGCGACCAGCTGACCGCCTCGTCCGCGAACAACCAGTCCGGCGTGCGCGGATGCCGCTTGGGTCCGTTCGAGTCGAGCGACCGGCCAGGCGCGGCGGCGCGACCGCCAGGGAGCCCGCCGCAGGGAGGGAGCAGGCAAAGCGAGCGTCAGCGAGCGGCGCCCAGCCCCGACCCGATCAAGATCGGCAGTTCTCGGGGGCCGCGGATCTGGCCGACGCTCCAACGCACGGCCTCGGGGTCGGTCAACTCGAAGCGGGGGAAGCGCTTGACGAACTCCTCGACGGCGACGCGCACCTCGAGCCGGGCGAGGTTCGAGCCGAGGCAGCGGTGGATGCCGAGGCCGAACGCCGCGTGCCGGTTCTCCTCGCGGTCGATCAGCACCTCGTCGGCCCGGTCGAACGCCTCGGGGTCGAGGTTCGCCGCCGGGAAGGGCAGCAGCACCCATTCGCCTTCCTTCATCGGACAGCCGTTGAGCTCGTGGTCCTTGGCGACCATCCGGGCCATCGTCACGGGGGCGTACACGCGCAGCAGCTCCTCGATCGCCGTCGGCCACAGCGACTCGTCTGCGCCGAGCCGGGCGAGGTCGTCGGGGTGCGATGCCAGGTGCCACAGGCTGGAGCCGATGGCGCTCCACGTCGTGTCGATGCCGGCGATGAGCAGCAGGACGATCGAACCACGCACGTGCTCGGGGCTGAGCGGCTGGTCGAAGATCGTCGCGTCCAGCAGGTACGAGGTGAGGTCGTCGCGCGGGTTGTCGATGTGGTCCTGCACCTGGGCGTCGAGGTACGCGTCGAGCCGGGCGAACGCCTCGACCCGCTCCTCCATCGGCGCGTCGATCTTCTCGAGCGTGTTGTGGACGAAGCCGCGGAACAGCTCGGCGTCCTCGAGGGGGAATCCCAGCATCCTCGAGATGACGTTCACCGGGATGTTCTGGGTGTACGCCTTCGACGCGTCGACCACGCCGGCGCCGTCCTCCAGCGAGGCCTCGATGTCGTCGAGCAGCTCGTTGCACAGCAGGCGCACCTCGGGCTCCCACGGCTCGATCTGGCGCGGCGCGAACGGCGGCAGCATCAGCCGCCGGGCGTGGTGGTGGAACGGCGGGTCGCTGGTGATCGGCGGCGCGCCGCCGATCGGTGCCGGAGCGAGCTCCTCGGCGTTGCTGACGACGACGGCCCGCGAGGTGTAGTTCTCCGTGTCGTGGGCGATCTGCACCACGTCGGCGTGGGTGACCGGCAGCCACGCCCCGTGGTAGCGGTCGGTGTGCGCCACCGGGCAGCGGTCGCGCAGGTCGGCCCAGATCTCGTGGGCGTTGCGGTTGTAGGCCGGGTCGGCGTGGTCGAAGTCGGTGGCCCAGTCGGCGACCGGTCCGGCACCGGATGGTGCGGCGGCAGAGCCAGGACTCGTGGTGGTGCGCTCGTCGCCCATGGTCACTCCTCGATCGAGATGGCGTATTCGGGACAGTTGGCGACCGCCAGCCGGGCCTTGTCGACCAGCTCGGGCGGGACGTCGCCGTCGCCGATCTCGTGGGCCTCGCCGTAGTCGTCGACATCGAACAGCTCGGGGGCCAGCGCGTAGCAGCGGTTGTGCCCTTGGCACTTGTCGGGATCGACGTGGACTCGCATGGTCGCACGCTACCGAGATCGCGTGAGACGGATCAGTGCACATGTCTCACGGCCGCGCGGCGCAGCAGCGCCCGCCGGCGGCGCGCCGCCGTCGAGGGTCGGGGTCGCCGGTAGCGTCGGCCGGCGAGTGGACGCACCGGCCGAGACCTTGACGCCCGCCGACGCGGCCCGCCAGATCGCGCTGCGACGGATGAAGGCCACGGCCACGGGGCTGCTCGTCCTCGTGACGCTGATCTTCCTCCTCACTCGCTGGGGTGAGAACACGTACGGGTGGCTGGGGTACGTGCGGGCCTTCGCCGAGGCGGCCATGGTCGGCGCACTGGCCGACTGGTTCGCCGTCACCGCCCTGTTCCGCCATCCCCTCGGCGTGCCGATCCCGCACACGGCGATCATCCCCAACCGCAAGGACCAGATCGGGGAATCGCTCGGCGAGTTCGTCCAGACCAACTTCCTCACCCGTGAGGTCCTCGGCGAACGCCTCGCCGGCGCGCACGCCGGGCAACGCCTGGGCGCGTGGCTGGCCGAGCCGGACAACGCCGCCCGCGCCGGCGGCGCGGTGGCCGACGCCTTGCGCGGCACGTTGCAGGTCATCGACGATCGCGACGTCAGCGACGGCCTCGAACGACTCGTCGCCCGACGGGTGCAGACGATCCCGGTCGCCCCCCTCGTCGGCAGGGCGATCGACCTGGCGATCGAGGGCGGGCACCAGGAGCGGCTGCTCGACGCGGTGCTCGTCGGGCTCGACGGCTTCCTCGACGACAACCGCCCGGCCCTGCGCGGCCGACTGCAGCACGAGAGCCCGTGGTGGGTGCCGGAGCCGATCGACGACCGCATCTTCAACAAGATCTTCGCCGGCGTGCAGCACTTCCTGCACGACGTCCACGACAACCCGCAGCACGAGGTGCGGGCCTCGATCAACGTCCGCCTGGCGGCCTTCGCCGACCGCCTGCGTGCCGACCCGGAGCTGCTCAAGCGCGGCGAGGAGCTCAAGGACGAGCTGCTCGCCCACCCGGAGGTGCGCGCCTGGCTCGGCCGCCTGTGGGGCGACCTCAAGCGCACCACGCTGCACGCCACGATGCACGCCGACAGCGAGCTGCGCCAGCGGATCGACACCTCGCTGGCCCAGCTCGGCCGGCGCCTGCAGGCGGACCCGGAACTGCAGGCCAAGGTCGACGACTGGCTGGTCGGCACGGTCGGCTACCTCGTCGACCACTACCGCGGCGAGGTCGCCGACCTCATCAGCAGCACGGTGGCCAAGTGGGACGGCAAGGCCACCAGCCGGCGACTGGAACTGCAGGTCGGACGGGACTTGCAGTTCATCCGCATCAACGGCACGCTCGTCGGCGGCATCGCCGGTCTGCTGATCTACACGGTCAGCCAGCTGCTGTTCTGAAAGGGGGTCCGATGGCCACGTACGTGCTCGTCCACGGCGCGTGGGGTGGGGCGCACACGTTCCACATCGTGCGGCCGATGCTCACCGCCCACGGGCACGAGGTGTTCACCCCGAGCCTCACCGGCGTCGGCGAGCGGGTGCACCTGGCCAGCCCCCAGGTGGACCTGTCGACGCACATCGCCGACGTCGTCAACCAGATCTTCTACGAGGACCTGCACGACATCGTCCTGCTCGGCTTCTCCTACGGCGGGATGGTGGTCACCGGCGCACTCGCGCACGTCGGCGACCGGGTGCGCCACCTCGTCTTCCTCGACGCGTTCGTCCCGGCCGACGGTGAGTCGCTGATCGGGCTGAGTGGCGGCACGCCCCCGCTACTGCCGCTCGTCGGACCGGGCGTCAGCTGGCTCGTCCCGCCGACGCCACGGGCGTTCGACGACCCGGCCGAGCAGGCCTACATGGAACCCCGACGGGTGGCCCATCCGCTGGCGTGCTTCGCCGAGCCGGTGCGCGTGCCGACACCACTCGACGAGCAGCCGTTCACCCGCGCCTACATCCGGGCCACCGGCGATCTGCCCGACGCACCCGGCACCACGTTGTTCGACCACTTCGCCGCGCACGCCGCGGCCTCGCCGGCGTGGACGCTGCACGAGATCGCCACGAACCACATGATCGCCAGCAACCGCCCGCAGGAGCTGGTCGACATCCTGCTGGCGCTCGCCTGACGGTCCGAGCCGTCCTCGTTCCGTTCGTGTCGCGCCGCTGACGACGCGATCGGCGCGTGCCGCCGCGACACGAACCGGCTTCGCACTCGACACGCCGAGCGGCCGGGACGCCCTCGTAGGGTCCCCGCATGGACCCACGAGGCAGGATCGCCGTCGTCACCGGCGCCGCCGGCGGGATCGGCGGGGCGCTCACCCGCGCCCTCGTCGGCGCCGGCGCACACACCGTGATCGCCACCGATCTGCGCGCCGACGCGATCGCCGGCGGCGAGCGGATCGTCCCGATGGCGCTCGACGTCGGCGACGAACCGGCGACGAAGGCACTGATCGACGAGGTCGAGCGCGAGCACGGGCCGATCGACCTGTGGTTCGCCAACGCCGGGCTGTCCGGCGGCGGCGGAGCCGACGCGTCGAACGAGAAGTGGGCCGCGCAGTGGCAGGTGAACGTGATGGCTCACGTATTCGCCGCGCGTGCCCTCCTGCCCGGCTGGATCGAGCGCGGCGAGGGTCACCTGATCACCACGGCGTCGATGGCCGGGATCTTGACGACACTCGGCGACGGCGTCTACGCCGCCACCAAGCACGCCGCCGTCGGCTTCGCCGAGTGGTTGGCCATCACCCACGCCGCCGACGGCGTCAAGGTCTCGTGCATCTGCCCCGGCGCGGTGGACACGGCCATGCTGCGCGGCTCGTTCGGCGACGCCACGAAGGCCGCCGCGGTGATCGGTGGTGGCGGGGTGCTGCCCCCCGACGAAGCCGCCGCACGCGTCATCGCCGCGGTCACCGCCGACGCGTTCTTGATCCTCACCCACCCGGAGATGCACGAGTACATGGAGCGCAAGGCGTCGGACACCGATCGGTGGATCCGCGGCATGTCCCGCCAATGGGAGCGCACCAAGGACATGCTCGGCTGAGGTCGCTGAGCGCTACCTCGGCGGGGCGAGCAACCGGCTGAGCTCGAGGATCTGCGGCAGGCCGCGCACGATCTTGGGATGCCCGTCGACGCGCAGCAGGCCGCCGCGCAGCACCTCCTCGATCGGCACCCGGCCGAGCCACACCCGGTACAGGGTGTCGAGGTCGGTGTGGATCGTCGCGTCGACCTCGTAGCCCGGGTCGGCCATGCACACCGAGGCACCGGCCGTGTCCTTGACGATCCAGAACCGGTCGCGCACGTCACTGAAGCGGAACGCCAGCACCCAGCGACGCTCGGGCAGCGCGGAGAAGTCGAGCCGCTGGTGGACCGCGCTCGTCGGGCGGATGATCAACCGGCTGTCGCCGCTCAGGACACCGTGCGGGCGATGATCGACGCAGCCGACGACCTGCGCTTCGACAACACGCTCGCGCACGCGACGACCTCGCTGACGCGCAAGGCGAACGCCGCCGATGCGGTGATCGACACGGTCCGCCTGGCGATGGAGATCGGCGGCGGCATCGGCTTCAGCCGCGCCGGGGGGATCGAGCAGCTGTACCGCGACGTCCACGGCGCGTGGCACCATCCCCTCCCGGCGGCGCAGCAGGAGCTGCTCTGCGGCCGGGTCGCCCTCGGCCTCGATCCGGTCACGGCCTGAGCGGCCGGCAGGCTCGTTCAGCGCGGTGAGCGCCGAAGCGCAGCGGTGGCGGCGAGCACGGCAGGCGCAGGGAGCCGCTGTGCGGCGACCGGCGCACGAACAGGTACGGTCGCCGCCCGTGGACCTACGCATGGACGGCAAGGCCGCGGTGATCACCGGCGGCTCCAAGGGCATCGGCAAGGGCATCGCCAAGGCGTTCGTCGACGCCGGGGCGAACGTGCTGATCACGGCGCGCAAGCCCGACGTCCTGGAGGCCGCGGTGGCCGAGCTCGGTCCGGCGGCGTCGTGGACGGCGGGACACACGGGCAAGCCGGAGGACGGCGAGCGAGTGATCGCCGAGTGCATCGAGCGCTACGGCAGCTGCGACGTGCTGGTGAACAACGCAGCGACCAACCCGTACGCCGGGCCGCTGATCGAGGCGCCGCTCGGGATGTGGGACAAGACCGTCGAGGTCAACCTGCGCGGGCCGCTGGCGTGGTCGCAGATCGCCTGGCAGCTGTGGATGAAGGACCAC
Source organism: uncultured Acidimicrobiales bacterium (assembly GCA_963794805.1). Taxonomy (GTDB): domain Bacteria; phylum Actinomycetota; class Acidimicrobiia; order Acidimicrobiales; family Ilumatobacteraceae; genus JAODBQ01. Next base: position 347,655 of record CAWCFL010000013.1, on the reverse strand, counting down.
AGCGGCTGCAGCATCATCAACATCGCCTCCGTCGGCGGGTACAAGACGTCGCCGCAGCTCGGCGTCTACGGCGTGCTCAAGGCCGCGCTGATCCACATGACCGCCCAGCTGGCCGCCGAGCTGGCGCCGAACGTGCGGGTCAACGCCCTCGCGCCGGCGGTCATCCGCACCGACTTCGCCCGCATCCTGTGGGAGGGCGAGGCCGGCGTGCAGGCGGCGCGCAGCTACCCGCTGCAGCGCCTCGGCGAGCCGGAGGACATCGGCGAGGCGGCGCTGTACCTCGCCGCGGGCGCCACGTGGATGACCGGCCAGACCCTCGTCCTCGACGGTGGTGGCCTGATCTCCTTCGGCTCGGCCGCGGCCGCCGCTGAGTGACCGTTCCGGTCGCCGCCTGAACGCGCCTGTCCGCTTCCGGTGGTGACCGGACGTGCGGTCGCGCGGCCCTCGCGAACCGTCCGTGACGAAACTGGGGCCGTCGGCGCGATCCTGCGTCAGGTTCCGAGGTTGACGACCGAACCGCCCGACGCGGCGCGATCGGGCGTCAGGTTGCCGGGGCGTGGGCGTGGAGGAAGCCGAGGAGCAGCCGGCGGAAGTCGTCGCGGTGGAGCAACTCGTCGTGCAGGAGGTGGCTGGCGCCGCTGACGACTTGGATCTCGACGTGCGGTGTCACCTCGCGCAGGAGCGCTGCGTCGGCGGGGCGGACGACGGCGTCCGGCGACGCCGGGTCGGCGCCGACGACGAGCGCCGGAACGGGGATGCCCTGGGCCGGAACGTACGTCGCCACGGTGGTACCGCCGACCACGCCGTCGAGCACGGTGGCGTCGAGCTGCAGCATCGTCTCGGCCATCACGTCGAGCGCATCGGCATGGAGCAGCTCGCCGAACGGCGGGCCGGCCGGCGACGGCGCCTTGGCCAGGATCCCGGCGAGCACGTCGCGCGGGATCTGCTGGGCCTGCAGCCGCGGGACGGACTCGCGCATCAGCGCGAAACCGTCGCGCAACGAGTTGCCCTCGAGCGCCCGATTGACGACGCCGAGCGGCGGGTCCTCCAGCACCGCGCCCAACACGAGCTCGGGGCGCTGCTGCGCGAGGGCCGCCGCGGTCATCCCGCCGAGCGAGTGGCCGACCACGAGGCACGGTCCGCCGGCGACCTGCTCGATCACCGCGACCGCGTCGCTCACGTAGTCCGCCGGCTGGTAGGCCCCGGGGGCTCGGCCGGAGCGGCCGTGGCCGCGGAAGTCCAGGCGCAGCACCCGGAAGCGGTCGACGAGGTCGGGGACGACCCAGTCCCAGGTGCGCCCGCTCATCGTGATCCCGTGCATCATGAGCAGCGCCGGCGCGCGGTCGGCGCCGTCGATCTCCACGTGCAGCCTCACCTGATCGTTGTCGATGTCCACGGCCGCCGAACGTAGGCCGACCGCCCGACCCGAAGCGTCACTCGACGCATGGGCGAAGCTGCACCCGTGCGATTCGGCATCTTCTTCGAGCTCTCCGTCCCCCCGCCGTACGACGGCGCCGCGGAGCGAGCCGTGTACCAGAACGCGCTCGAGCAGGCGGTCCTCGCCGACGAGCTCGGCTTCGACTGGGTGTGGGCCGTGGAGCACCACTTCCTCGAGGGCTACAGCCATTGCTCGGCGCCGGAGCTGTTCCTCACCGCCGTCGCGGCACGCACGGAACGGATCCGCGTCGGGCACGGGGCGGTGGTGTGCGTGCCGGAGATGAACCATCCGGTGCGCGTCGCCGAACGGGCCGCCGCGCTGGACATCCTGTCCGGTGGACGCCTGGACGTCGGCACCGCCCGCTCCTCGACGTGGACCGAGCTCGGCGGTTTCGACGTCGACCCGGACATGACCAAGCAGACGTGGGACGAGTACGTCCACGTGCTGCCGAAGATGTGGTCCGGCGAGCCGTTCAGCCACGAGGGCCTCGGCTGGCGGATGCCCGAGCGCCGCGTCCTGCCGACGCCGGTGCAGGACCCGCACCCGCCGCTGTGGGTCACCGTCACCACGCCGGGCACCGAGCTCGACGCCGCCGACCGCGGCATCGGCTGTCTCGGCGTGGCCGCGGTGTCGTTCGCCGAGCAGGAGCGGCGCACGGCCGAATACCGCCGACGGATCCAGCTGTGCACGCCGGTCGGCGGGGTGAACGACGCCGTGACCACGCAGAACTTCCTGTACTGCCACGAGGACATCGACGTCGCCGCGGCGGTCGGCGGGAGCATGGCGACGACGTTCGGCCTGGCCAACAGCCATCTGCTGTGGACCCGCGAGGCCTATCCCACCAGCGCGTACCACAGCCTCGGCAACCTGCAGCCGTCCGCGGCGAAGAAGGAGACCGGTGCGCCGGGCGAGCGCCGTCCGCTGCCCGAGGGTGTGGCGATCGGCGACCCGGCCAGGATCATCGCCGAGATCGAGCGATGGGAGAGCGTCGGCATCGACGGGATCAACTTCATGCTCAACGCGCTGGAGGAGGTTCCCCAGGCCGACGTGCTGGCCAGCCTGCGGTTGTTCGCCGCCGAGGTGATGCCGAAGTTCCGGTCGTGATGGCGCCGGCATTGACAGCGCCCGCGGCAGCGCCGGTCGCCCTCGGCACCGCCGAGGTGTTCCAGGCGGCGTTCGAGCACGCCGGCAGCGGTGGGCGGACGTTCCTCCCGGACGGGCTCGTCCCGACGATCCCGACGCTCGTGACGCTGCTCGCCGTCCGGGTCGCCGATGGCCCGCACGGCGCGTTCACGTTCGCCCAGGTGCGCATCTCGTGTCGCAGCGGCGCCCGCGCGAGGGCGCTCGCCGTGGCGACGGCCGTCGACGGATCACCCGAGGCGGTGGACTGGCTCGCTGCCGGATGGGGCCTCGGTGGCACGGCGGCGCCGATCCGCTACGAGCGACGCTTCGACCGCGTGCGCATCGTCGCCCCGTGGTTCGAGGTCTCCCTCGACGGGCCGCGACCGATCGGCGTCGACGACGTGCAGTACGTCACCGGGCTGCATCCGGTGGTCACCGACGCCGGCGACCGGCTCGCCCAGGTGGAGCTGGAGATCGAGCCCGGCCGGGTGGAGCGCGGCCGCCCGGTCCTGCACTCGTTCACCGCCCCCGAATCGGTTGCCCGCCTCGACCCGCGCTTCGCCGTGGTCGCGACCTCCGTAGTCGGCACGCTGACGCTGCCGCCCGTGCGCTTCGTCCTGCGCCCGGACGTGCCCGCGCACGTCGGCACGGAGCGCATCGCCCACGCCACGGCGTCCTGAGCCGGCGCCGCCGCCCGTCGTCGGCGCGAGGTGCCCCCGGCACACGATCGCACGGCCGCTGACACCCGACGATCAGCGTCACCTCGAGGCGTACCGCACCGGTCACCGCCCGAGCCGCGCCGACGGCCCTTGCCACCCGAGTCGCACGCGTGCGCCGGAGTCGCACGCGGGCGAAACCGCACGCCACCGACTCCGAGGAACGCCACCGACTCGGGTCGGCCCCCGTGGCAGGCGGGACCGAGAACACATCTCGGGCGGCGCGAGGTCAGCGACGGGCATGGGCCAGCAGGCGACGGGACGTCACGCGCGGCTGCCCATGCTCCAGCGGATCGCGCTCGTCGCCGCGGCACCGACTGGGGCGGCCACGAGCCGCTCGCTCACCGGCAGCAGCGGCAGGCGCAACGGCCAGCGCGTCCACGCGGGGAGCAGCGCCACCGCGGCCGAGGCCAACGCGAGGTACGCCGGGCGCACGACGAGCGGCAATGGTGGCTCGAAGACCAGGTAGCGCGCCGCCCGACGGGCTTCGGGCGTGCTGCGCAGCTCACCGCGGAACTCGGCGAGCTGGAGGCGCAGCTCGGCGACGGAGGTCGGCGGGGCCTCGACGCCGAGCGCCCGCGCGATCGGGGCGATGTCGTGCACGTACGCGTCGGCTCCGACGCGATCGAGCGGCGAACCGCCGTAGCGGCGATACGCGGCGAGGAAGCTGTCGACCTCGGCGAGGTGGACCCAGGCGAGCAGGTGCGGGTCGTTGGCTGCGTACGGCCGGCCGTCGGACGCGACCCCGATCACCCGTTGGTGCACGCGGTGGACGACGGCCACCGCCTGCTCGGCCATCTCCGCCGGGCCGTACGTGGTGACGGCGAGGAAGTCGGCCGTGCGCTGCAGCCGACCCCACGGATCGGCCCGGTAGTCGGAGTGCTCGGCGACACCCGCCATGGCCAACGGATGCAGCGACTGCAGGAGCAGGGCCCGCAGGCCGCCGATGAACATCGATGCGTCCGCGTGGACGGTGCGCACCGGGCTGTCCTCGGGCACCCACCGTGGACCTGGCGCATCGAAGATGGCTGCGCCGCGCTCGGCGGCGTCGCTGCCGACGACCCGCGACCGGATCTGCCCGGCCAGCCATCGGCGGACGTCGTCGATCACCTCGGGAGATCGTTGCGCCTGCACGTGTGCGGTCGAGTCTACGGAGCCGCCGGCACGCGCATCGATCGGTCAGGCCGGATTGAGCTGGCGCTCGGCGCGCTGCATCCGCTCGACGGGCGCATGGCGCGCCTCGGGGTGGGTCAGGATCCAGAAGCGCTCGCCGCGGATCGCGTCGATGACCTCGGCGGCGATGATCGCCGGCTCCACGCCGCGCTCGATGCCGTGCTCGAAGTACTCCTCCATCTGCCGGTTGGCCGTGTTCTGCGACAGCGGCGGCTCCGGACCGAGGCGCGTGTCCCACTTCTGGCCGTGCATGAGGTTGGTGCGCACGAACGACGGGCACAGCGCGCTCACCCGCACCGGCGAACCGCTCTGGCGCAACTCGATGAACAGGCTCTCGCTGATGGCCACGACCGCCGATTTCGTCGCGTTGTACGGAGGCTGGCCGGGCACGGCGAGCAGGCCCGCCATCGAGGCGGTGTTGACGATGTGCCCGAGCCGCTGGTCCTCCATGATCGGCAGGAAGGCCCGGATGCCGTGGACCACCCCGTAGAGGTTGATGCCGACCACCCACTCCCAGTTGGCGAACGGCCCACGCCACGCATCGCCCTTGCCGACCACGCCCGCGTTGTTGCACAGGACGTGCGCCGCGCCGTAGCGCTCCAGCGTCACCCGGGCCAACTCCTGCACGCTGGCCTCCGACGAGGTGTCGCAGATCACCGCGTGCACGTCGCATCCAGCCTCGGCGAGCTCGGCCTCCACCCCGCGCAGCCCGGCGTCGTCGATGTCGGCGAGCACCACGCGCATGCCCTCGTCGGCGAACTTCGTCGCCAGGGCGCGGCCGATCCCACTGGCCGCACCGGTGACGACGGCGACGTTGCCCGGCTCGATCGGATCCCCTTCGCGTTCCATGCGCGGGACACTAGGACCACCGCCGGTGCTGTCGTGCCGCCGTGGGACGACGGTGGGACGGGTGGCGGTCGAACACGACGGCGTAGCGTGGCCGACCGTGCCGTACCGCTACCTGTGGACGCCGCTCGAGCTCGGTCCGGTGACGACGCGCAACCGCATCGTCTTCAGCGCGCACCTGACGAACTACGCCCGCGACGGCAGACCGACGGAGCAGCACGCGGCCTACTACGCCGCGCGTGCCGCAGGGGGCACCGGGCTGATCGTCACCGAGGAGCACTCCACCCACCCGACCGACTGGCCGTACGAGAAGCTGATCCACGGGTTCCATCGCGACGTGATCCCCGGCTACCGGGCGATCACCGATGCCGTGCACCGCCACCGCGTGCCGATCTTCGCCCAGATCAACCACAACGGCGGCCAGGCGAGCTCGATGTTCTCGCGCTTGGCGGTGTGGGCCCCGAGCGCCGTCGCCGACCCGTTGTTCCGCGAGGTGCCCAAGGCGGTCACCGTCGCGGAGATCGACGAGATCGTCGCCGGGTACGCGCTCGTCGCCGAGCACTGCGCCGAGGGCGGCTTCGACGGGATCGAGCTGCAGTGCAGCCACTCGTCGATCGTGCGCGGCTTCCTGTCGCCCGCCACCAACCGGCGTACGGACGAGTACGGCGGCTCACTGGACAACCGCGCCCGGCTGTTGCTGCGCATCGTCGCCGCGGTCCGCCGGGTGATCGGCAACCGGCTGGCGCTCGGCGTGCGCATCTGCGGCGACGAGCTGATCGATGGCGGGACGACGATCGACGACGCGGTCGAGATCGCCAGGATGGTCGAGGCCTGCGGCCAGGTGGACTACATCAACACGTCCATCGGCGTGGCCACGGCGAGCCTGTTCATGATCGAGGCCAGCATGCACATCCCGCCCGGCTACGCGTTGTTCATCCCCTCGGCGATGCGCAAGGCGGTCGACCTGCCCGTCGTCGGCGTCGGCCGGTTCAAGGACCCGCTGCAGGCCGAACGGGCGCTGGCCGAGGGGCACTGCGACCTCGTCGGGGTGGTGCGCGGCCAGATCGCCGACGCCGACTTCGCCGCCAAGGCCCGGGCCGGCGCCACCGACGACATCCGTCTGTGCCTCAGCTGCAACCAGGAGTGCGTCGGCCGCATGGGTCTCAACCGCTGGCTCGGCTGCATCGAGAACCCGCGCACCGGCCGCGAGGCAGAGGCGCAGACCGAGACCGTGGCGATCGCCGCGCCCCGGCGACACCTACGGGTGATGGTCGCCGGCGCCGGCCCGGCGGGGCTGCAAGCGGCGATCGCCGCGGCGCGCAACGGGCACCAGGTCGACGTCTACGAGCAGTCGGCCGAGGCCGGTGGGCAGGTGCGCGTCGCCGCGAGCGTGCCCAACCGCGCCGAGCTCGGCGACATGATCCGCAACCAGCTCACCGAGTGCCGGCGCCACGGGGTGCAGATCCACTACGGGCAGGCCGTGTGGCCCGGCCTCGTGGACGAGTTGCGGCCGGACAAGGTGATCGTCGCCACGGGCGCCGAGCCGCAACGACCGTGGTGGGCGCCTGCGGACGTTCCCAACGTCGCCGACGTGCGCGCGGTGATCGAAGGGACGGCGCGACCCGAGGGCGATGTCGTGGTCATCGACGAGATCGGCTTCCACCACGCGACGTCCGTTGCCGAATTGCTCGCCGACCGCGGCTGCGCCGTGGAGGTCGTGACCAACGGCATGGTCGTCGGCCAGGACCTGGGGATCACGCTGGACATGGAGAACTGGTGGATGCGGGCCACGGCGAAAGGCATCGTCCAGTCGACCGACCTGGTGCCGATGGGCGTGGCCGGCGGCGATGACGACCGGTTGTCGCTGACGTTGCTGCACCACCCCACTGGCGCGAACCAGGTCCGCACCCCGCACTGGGTGGTCCTCGCCGTGCCCGCCGCCCCGGTCGAGTGGTTGTACGTCGACCTCGAACGCGCCGGGGTGGACGTCGAGCGTGTGGGCGATTGCGTCGCTCCGCGGCGGGCGCATGCGGCGGTGGTCGACGGCGAGCGCGCCGGCAGCGCGATCTGACGATCGACGGGTCGCTCCGACTTCGGTGCGCAGCGGGGCCCGTGAGACCATCGACACGCCCCACTCCGCCACGCCCCCCAGCGGTCATGGGCACCACGGCGGTCGCTCGTGCGGCCGCCTCCAGCCCGGCTCGCCGGGTCTCGACGATGAGGGGGAACAAGCGTGCACAGAACACGGCAACGGTCGGCGTTGGTGATCGGCATCACCGCAGCACTCGTGCTGGCGGCATGCGGGAGCGACGCGAAGTCGACCAGCACCACGGCGGGAGCGGCCACCACTGCGGCAGCGGCCACCACCGCCGGCGCCACGACCGCGGCGAACGCCGCCACCACGGCCGGCGCGGCAACGACCGCGGCGAGCAAGCCATCCACCGGCGCGGCCACGACGTCTGCCGCCGGATCGACAGCGGGGACCGCCTCGACCGCCAAGCTCGGACTGATCAACGGCGTGTACCAGGGCGCCGGCGGCTTCACCATCGACCCGAAGGACTGCCCCGCTGACTGGAACGCGAAGCAGGGCATCACCGACACCGACATCAACCTGTTCATCAGCCTGCCGACCTCGGGACCGCTCGCCGGCTTCGGCCTGATCGCCGACGGGATGCGCGCCTACTTCAAGAAGATCAACGACGCCGGCGGCATCGGCGGCCGCAAGATCAACCTCGACTCGCAAGACGACAGCTACCAGGCGGACAAGACCAAGACGAACGTGGACGAGGCGCTCGGCTCGAACAAGTACGCCGCGCTGTACGGCGTCCTCGGCACGCCGAACAACCTGGCGATCTGGGACGAGACCAACGACGAGTGCATGCCGCAGCTGTTCAACGCGACGGGCGCGGCGCAGTGGGGTGACGTGGAGAACCACCCGTGGACCACCGGCCTGCAGCTCGACTACTTCACCGAGGCCGGCATCTGGGCCAAGTGGCTGGCCAAGGAGCACCCCGAGCTGACCAAGGTCGCCGAGATCACGTTCAACAGCGACTTCGGCCAGAGCTACCACAAGGGCTTCACCTTCGCGGTCAAGGACTCGAACGTGAAGGTCGTCGACCAGGAGACGCACGAGCCGACGGCGCCGAACCTCGACAACCAGTTCACCACGCTGGCCCAGTCCGGCGCCGAGGTGCTGCTGATCGAGACGTCCGGGTCGTTCTGCACGCAGGCGATGGCCGACGTGGAGAAGCAGACCAACTGGCACCCGCTGGTGATCATGTCGCTGACGTGCGGCTCGCTGAACCAGTTCTTCAAGCCGCTGATCGACCAGGGCCTCACCGGCAAGGACACCTACCTGATCCTCACGGGCAAGGACGTCAACGATCCGAAGAACCAGTCCGATCCCGCGGTGATCGACTACAAGCAGACGCTGACGGCACAGGGCCTCGACCCCAACCTGACCACGTATGCCAGCGGGTGGTACTCGGCGTTCTACATGGCCAACGTGCTGCAGAAGGCGGCGACGTTCCAGGGTGGCCTCGACCGCGGCAACATCATGCTCGCGGCCCGGGACATCACCGACACGATGCCACTGACCATCGACGGCCTGACCACGGTCACCAACGGGACCAAGGACGCCTACCTCACGGAGGGCGGCCAGATGGTGCAGTACAAGATCACCGACCCGAAGGCGCTCGGCACGTTCCAGCCGGCCGGTGACCTGATCAACCTCGAGGGCCAGCTCGGGACGTACGCGACGGTCACCCAAGCCGCGGCCGCCTCGGCGACGACCACGACCGGCGGCTGACCCGACGACCGCTGCGGCGGCCACCACCGCGGCCAGCGCGACGACGGCGGCCGCGGCGGCGAGTGCCACCACCGCGCGGAGCAGTTCGGCGACCACGAAGGCCGGTGGCGGCTCCACGCCGGCGGCCGGCAGCTCGTCGGCAGCCGGCGGGGAGCAGGTGGATCCAGGCAGCAAGTCGCCGGCGCCGGCGGGGGTCGGGCTGATCAACGGGGTGTACAAGGGCACCAGCGGGTTCGAGATCGATCATGGTCGACATGCTGAAGAACGCCTCGACCTACGAGGGCGGGCTGGACCGCGGCAACCTCATGCTCGCGGCGAGGAACGTGCACGAGACCAACCCGTTCCTCATCAACGGGCTCACCTCGATCACCGACGGCACCAAGGACGCCTACCTCACCGAGGGCGGACGGATGGTGCAGTACACGATCACCGACCCGAAGGCGCTCGGCACGTTCCAGCCGGCCGGTGACCTGATCAACCTCGAGGGCCAGCTCGGGACGTACAAGACGGTCCAGGCCGCGGCCGCCGCCGCAGGGACGGTGACGACCACCACCACGGGCTGACGCGACGTCAGGCGACAAGCGCCGGGGCCGGGTGACGCTCGGCCCCGGCGACCCGTCGCGCGCCAGACTGGGGTGGTGACGGACGTGCCGGTCGTGGCGGTGGTGATGGGCTCGGTCAGCGACTGGGCGACGATGAGCGCCGCGGTGCACGTGCTGGAGCGCTTCGCCGTCGCCCACGAGGCTCGCGTGGTGTCCGCCCACCGCATGCCCGACGAGATGTTCGCCTTCGCCGAGGCCGCCGCCGGCCGTGGGCTGCGGGCGATCATCGCCGGTGCCGGCGGCGCCGCCCACCTGCCGGGGATGCTCGCGGCGAAGACGCTCGTGCCGGTGCTCGGCGTGCCGGTGGCCACCCGCCACCTCGGTGGGCAGGACTCGCTGTACTCGATCGTGCAGATGCCGCGCGGCGTGCCGGTGGCCACGTTCGCCATCGGCGAGGCCGGCGCGGCGAACGCCGCGCTGTTCGCCGTGGGCATGCTGGCCCTCGACGACGACGTGCTCGCCGCGGCGCTGGCCGACTTCCGCCGCGCGCAGCGCGACGCCGCGGCGACGAGCGTGCTGCCGCCTCCGTCATGATCGTCGTCGCGTGATCGTGCCGCCGGCGACGCTCGGCATCCTCGGCGGCGGCCAGCTCGGCCGCTACTTCGTGCTCGCGGCGCGCACGATGGGCTACCGCACGATGGTGCTCGAGCCGGACCCGGCAGCGCCCGCCGGTGCGGTGGCCGACGTCCACCTCGTCGCCGCGTACGACGACCCCGACGCGCTCGCCCGCCTCGCCGCCGAGTGCGCGGTGGTCACCACCGAGTTCGAGAACCCGCCGGCGGCGGCGCTTGCCCGCCTGGCCCTCGACGTGCCGGTGCATCCCTCGCCGCACGCGATCGGCATCGCCCAGGACCGCCGGTCGGAGAAGCGCTTCCTCGATGCCGCGGGCATCCCCGTGGCACCGTTCGAGGTGATCGAGGACGACGACGACGTGCGACACGCGGCGCGCACCCACCCGTTCCCGGCGATCCTCAAGACCGCCCGGCTGGGCTACGACGGCAAGGGCCAGGTGGTCGTGGCCGTCGCCGACGACCTCGACGCCGCGTGGGATGCGCTCGACCGCGTGCCGTGCGTCCTCGAGGAGCGGGTCGTGCTCGACGGCGAGGTCTCGGTGATCATCGCCCGCTCCGCCGCGCCGTCGCACGCCACCGGTCGACCTACCCGCTGTGCGCCAACGTCCACCGCAACGGCATCCTCGAGGTCACCGTCGCCCCGGGCCCGTTCGTGCCGGAGGCCTACGCGCTCGCCGAGCGGATCGTGGTCGCGCTCGGCTACGTGGGCGTGCTGGCCGTCGAGCTGTTCGTCACGCCGGACGGCGTGCTGGTCAACGAGCTGGCCCCGCGCCCGCACAACAGCGGGCACTGGACGCTCGACCACAGCGTCACGAGCCAGTTCGAGCAGCAGGTGCGCGCCGTGTGCGGCCTCGCCCTCGGCGACCCGGCGCTGACGGTCGAGGCCACGGCGATGATCAACGTGCTCGGCGACGCGTGGTCCGACGGTGAGCCGGACTGGGCCGCGGTGCTCGGGCACGCCAGCGCGCCGAAGCTGCACCTGTACGGCAAGGCCACGGCGCGACCCGGGCGCAAGATGGGACACATCACGGTGGCCGCAGCGACGCCGCAGGCCGCGTCCGCCCTGGCCAGAGCGGTCTGGCCGGTACGGGGGAGCGACGTTCAATAGCCTGCCCGGCTCATGGTCGCGGCGTTGGGCTCCTGGATCGGCGACATCTTCGACTGGCTCGGCGGGCTCGGCGAGGACCTCGGCGAGCTCGCCGGCAACTGGTGGTTCCTCGGCGTGGTCGTCGCCGTGGCCATCGGGGACTCGATCGTGCCGGTCCTGCCGAGCGAGACCACGGTCATCATCGCCGGCGTGGCCATCGCCACCGGCGATGCGCCGTACCCGTTGTGGCTGCTGATCCTCGTGGCCGCGGCGGGCGCGTTCGTCGGTGACAACGTCGGCGTACCTCATCGGGCGGCAGTTCGCCGATCGACTGGAACGACGCGGTCAGCGCCGGCCGTCGTTCGCCAAGAAGCTCGACGCCGCCCGCCGGCAGATCGAGAAGCGCGGCGGCCTGCTGCTGGTCACCGTCCGGTTCCTCCCGGGCGGGCGCACCGTCATGACCATGTCGTGCGGGGCCACCCGCCAGTCGCGGCGATGGTTCATGGCCTGGGACCTCCTGGCCGTGGTGATCTGGGCGACCTACTCGGCCGGGCTGGCGTACATCGTCGGCAAGCCGCTGGAGGACCACAAGTCGCTGGCGTTCTGGGCGGCGTTCGCCACCGCGCTGGCGGTGAACGTGGTGATCGAAGCGGTGCGCAAGCTGCGTGAGCGACGGCATCCGGACCCCGTCGCAACGGAGGATGTCGGCGTCGGCTGAGCGCAACTACATTCCCGCCGTGCAGGTCCACCTCGCCCAGGTCAACATCGGCACGCTGCGGGCGCCGATGGACGATCCACTCGTCGCCGACTTCGCCGACGGCCTCGACCCGGTGAACACCGCCGGCGAGGCGGCGCCCGGATTCGTCTGGCGACTGGCCGACGACAGCGGCAACGCGACGTCGATCCATGCGTTCGCCGACCCGCTGCGGATCGTCAACCTCACCGTGTGGGAGTCCGTCGAGGCGCTGCGCGCGTTCGCCTTCCAGGGCATCCATCGGGACTACCTGCGCCGCCGGGGCGAGTGGTTCGAGCCGGACGAGTCGGCGACCGTGCTGTGGTGGGTGCCCGCCGGCTCACTGCCGACCGTCGGTGACGCCGTGCGCCGGCTCAGGTTCCTCGAGCGGTTCGGTCCGTCGCCGTGGGCGTTCCGCATGGGCCAACCGCGCGAGGCGCTCGTCGTCGTGCCCACGGCGCTCGACGACCCCGTCGCCGGAGCACTCATCGACCGACTGGATGCCGAGCTGTCGGCCATGTACCCCGAGCCCGGGGCGAACCACTTCACGCTCACACCCGGGCAGGTGGCCGCCGGCGTCGGAGGCTTCTTCGTCGCCCACCTCGACGGCCGTCCGGTCGGCTGTGGTGCCTACCGCATGATCGAGGCGGGCGTGGCCGAGGTGAAGCGGATGTTCGTCGACCCGACGGTCCGCGGGGCGAAGGTCGGAGCCGCGGTGCTCGACACGCTCGAGGCCGCAGCGGTGGCCGACGGTGCCCAGCGGATGGTGCTGGAGACCGGCGTCCGCCAGCACGCCGCGCTCGGCCTGTACGCCCGGCTCGGCTTTGAGCCCGTCCCGGCGTGGGGCGAGTACCTCGACTCGCCGACGTCGGTGTGCCTGGGTCGGGCGTGCGCGGTCTGAGCTCGACGAGCACCCGTCGCGACGGGCCGAGGCCGCCATTTCGGCACCCTGTTAGCGTGACCGGTCGTGTTGGCCGTGGTCGTGGTGCGCGGAGGCGAGCTGCCCGCCGGTGGTGACGAGGTCGTCGCCGAGTGCGGCGGACGGGTCCTGCTGATCGGCTCGGGCACCGCCGAGGCGGCCGTGGCGCTCGCCGGCATCGCCATCGAGGTGCGCGCCGTCGAAGCCACCGACGTGCACCCCGGGGCGTGGGCCGCCGGGCTGGCCGCCGCGCTCGCCGACGAGCCGACCATCGTCCTGCCGGCGTCCGCCGACGGGCGTGACCTCGCGCCGCGCCTGGCGGCCACGCTGCAGCGTCCGCTGCTGGCCAACGCCGCGGCCATCTCCGCGCGACGGCGTGGACCTCATCCGCGGCGGTGGCCGGGAGCTGCACCAGGTGGCCCTGCCGGAGCGGTTCGTCGCCACGCTGCACCCCGGCCTGCGCGGCGTCGTGCGCGCCGCCGAGCCCGAGCCCGTCGCGTCGGTGCCGTTGACCCTGACCGTCGCCGGCAACGGCGTGCTCGATGCCGACGTGCTCACCACGCTGCCGGCCGATGCGGCCACCGTCGACCTGGCCGAGGCCGACCGGATCGTCGGCGGCGGCGCCGGGCTGGACGGCCCGGAGCGCTTCACCGAGCTCGCCGAGATCGGTGCGCTGCTCGGCGCGAGCGTCGGCGCGACGCGTGTGATCACCGACCGCGGCTGGATCGGGCACGACCGCCAGATCGGCACCACCGGCGTCGTCGTCGATCCGCAGCTGTACCTCGCGTTCGGCATCAGCGGGGCCGTGCAGCACACCAGCGGGCTCGGCGCGCCGGCGCACGTGGTCAGCGTCAACACGGACGCGCACTGCCCGATGATGCAGCTCGCCGACCTGGCCGTCACCGCCGACGCCAATGCGACGCTCGACGAACTGCTGATCGCCCTGCGCTGCGGTGGCCGCCACCGAACCGGTCGAGGCCGTCCATGCCTGAGCCGGCGAGCCTCGCCAACGACGCCGACGTGATCGTCGTCGGCGGTGGCCCGGCCGGCGCATGCGCCGCGCTCGTCGCCGCCCGCGCCGGGTTGCGCACCGTGCTCGTCGAGCGCGGCCCCTTCCCCGGCAGCAAGAACATGTACGGCGGCGTCATCTACCCACGGATCCTCGATGCACTGATCCCGCAGTGGTGGGAGACCGCGCCGGTGCAGCGGTGGATCACCCGGCGGTCGACGATGATCCTCAGCGACGAGCGGGCGGTCACGGTGGACTACCGCACGGAGGCATGGGGCCGCCCGCCGTACAACGGCGCCACGGCGTACCGACCCGACTTCGACCACTGGCTCGCCGAGCACGCCGTGGCCGCCGGCGCCCAACTGGTCTGCGGCACCACGGTCACCGGGTTGCTGCGCAGCGGTGGCCGCGTGGTCGGGGTGCGCACCGACCGACCCGACGGCGAACTGCGCGCACCGGTGGTGATCGCCTGTGACGGCGTGAACAGCTTCCTCGCGAAGCAGGCCGGCATGGCCGAGGCGTCCGACGCCGCGCACTACACGCTCGGTGTGAAGGAGACGCTGGCGCTGCCGAAGGACGTCATCGACGAGCGCTTCGGCGTGCGCGATCGCCACGGCGTGGACATCGAGATCGTCGGTTGCACGAGTGGCGTCAACGGTGGCGGGTTCATCTACACCAACCTCGACACCGTCGCGGTCGGCGTGGTGCTCAAGCTGCCCAAGCTGGCCACGCAGAGCCTGCGCCCGGAGGAGATCATCGCCCGGATGAAGCGCCATCCGGCCATCGCCGCGTTCGTCGACGGCGCCGACCTCAAGGAGTACTCGGCGCACCTGATCCCCGAGGGCGGCGTGGCGATGATGCCGCGGATGACGACCTCGGGGATGCTCGTCGCCGGCGACGCAGCAGCACTGTGCCTCGCCGCGGGGCTCTGGCTGGAGGGCGTCAACTTCGCCATGGCCAGCGGGATGTACGCCGCCGAGGCGGCCGTGGAGGCCTTGCGCGCCGGCGACGTCAGCGCCGCCGGGCTGGCCGGTTACGAGCGTCGGCTGCGCTCGACGTTCGTCCTCCGCGACCACCATCGCCTGCGTCGGGCACCCGAGCTCGTGCTCTCCGACCGCGTGCAGCACCTGTATCCGAAGATGGTGACCGGCGTGGTCGAGCGGATGTTCCGGGTCGACAACCCCACGCCCAAGCCGCGCGTGCACCAGATCCTGCGCGACGAGCGCCATCACGCCGGCATCCGCTGGCGGGACATGCTGCGCGACTCCATCGCCGTCGCCCGAACGTTCCTGTGAGCTCCGTCGTCGCCCTGAAGGGGGCGCTCGCCCGTCGCCGCCTGCGCCGCCACAGAGAACCGAGTGCCTCGGCCGCTCCCGTCGCCGGAGCGCCGCGGTGGTCGACCGTGTCGTTCGAGGAGCGGATGGACACGGCCGAGTTCCGCGTCCACGAGCGCGCCCACATCGTCGTCGACGGGCGCGCCTGCGCCGACTGCAGCACGCGCGAGTGCGTGGTCGCCTGCCCGGCGAACCTCTTCGTCCCGACGAGCGACGGCGGGATCGTCTTCAACTACGAGCAGTGCTTCGAGTGCGGCACCTGCTACATGGTGTGCAACCAGGAAGGCGCCATCAGCTGGAGCTACCCCGAGGGCGGCTACGGCGTGGTGTTCCACCGCACGTGATCGCCGCGTGCCTCAAGTGGCTGCCGGAGGTCGACGAGCCGGGCGACGAGCGCTTCGGGGGGATCTCGCTCGCCGACCAGGCGGCGTTGGAGATGGCCCTGCGGCATGCGTCGCTCACCGGCGAGGACGTGGTCGTGGCCGCGGCGGGAGGCCCCGCGGCCGAGCGCGCCCTGCGCGACGCGCTCGCCTGCGGGGCGCCACGAGCGGTGCGTGTGGTGATCCCGTCATCAGCGGCGGAACCCGACAGCGACGTCGTCGCCGGTGCGCTCGCCGCGGTGGTCGCCGACGCCCGGTTCGTGTGGTGCGGGGACATCTCCGGTGATCGCGGTTCGGGCAGCGTCCCCGCCTTCCTCGCAGGGCTGATCGGCGCCCGCCAGGCGCTCGGCGCGGTCTCCGTCGAGCTCGGCGACGGCGATCCGATCGAGGTGGTCCGACGGCTCGACGGTGGACGGCGCGAGGTGCTGCGCGCCGCCGCCCCGTGCGTCGTCTCCGTCGAGGGCGGTGTCGCCCGGCTGCGCCGTGCGGGGCTGTCGGCCACGTTGCGCGCCGCGGACGCATCGATCGACGTGGCCGTCCACGACGAGCCTGGTGCCCACGACGGCGCCGCGGTGCTCGTGCAGCCGTACCGACCGCGGGCCCGGGCCATGGCGGCGCCGACCGGCGACACGCTCGACCGCCTGCGCCAGCTCACCGATGCCGGCGGGTCTCCGGCCCACGGCGAACGGGTGACGCTCGATCCTCCAGCGGCCGCGGCGCGCATCGTCGACGCGCTGCGTGACTGGGGCTACCTCGACTGACTCGACCGGGTGGCGCGGCTCGTCGGCTGCGTCGTCGTGCGTGCTACACCGTTGTTGCCTTCGCGCCGAACCTGAGCCGCGGAGCTGCTCGCCCCGCGAGCACGTCCGCTGCGCCGGTGGGCGCCAGCATCGAGGAGACCGACCATGAGCGATCAGCACGACGGCCCGCAGATCACGGTGCGACCGAACGGGCCGTACCTCGTCAGCGGCGGCGTGCCCATCAGCCGCCGTCACGTGGTCGCCAGCGAGCTCGCCGAGCCGCTCGCGTGGCAGACCGCCGAGCGCTTCGAACCGAAGCCGATGGTCGCCCTGTGCCGCTGCGGTGGCTCGGCGTCCAAGCCGTTCTGCGACGGCACACACGCGCGCAACGGCTTCGACGGCACCGAGCACGCGTCGACCACGACGTACGACGAGCGGGCCAAGGCGTACGACCGGGGGACGAAGATCGTGGTGCGCGACGACCGGTCGATCTGCGAGCACGCCGGGTTCTGCGGCAACCACGCGACGAACGTGTGGCAGATGGTCAAGCCGGCGATCGAGGACACGGTGGTGCGCGCCCAGATGATGGCGATGGTGGCCAACTGCCCGAGTCGGCGCGCTCACGCTGCGCACCGTCGACGGCGCCGACGTCGAACCCGAACTGGCCTCGGCGATCGGCGTGATCGACGACGGGCCGCTCGTGGTCACCGGCGGCCTCGCGGTGCAGCGCGCCGACGGCGAGCCGTTCGAGGCGCGCAACCGGATGACGCTGTGCCGCTGCGGATCGTCGGCCAGCAAGCCGCTGTGCGACGGCAGCCACGCCACCGCCGGCTTCGTCGACCACTGACCCGGGGGGCCGACCGTGCGCGGAGCGTCGGTCACCCTCCGCCGCCGGCGGGGGTGACACTACGGTGAGCCGATGCTGCGCGGTGACGGCGGTGACGGCGGTGACGGGGCACACCGGGGGGACGGGCGGACCCTCGGCACACTCACCTGGCCCGACCTGTGGGCGGCAGCGCCGCGACCCGTGCTCGTCGTCCCCGTCGGCTCGTGCGAGCAGCACGGTCCGCACCTCCCGCTGGACACCGACACGCGCATCGCCGTCGCCGTCGCCGAGGGGCTGATCGACGCGTTCGCCGCCGAGGTCGATGCCGCGTGCCCGTCCCCGCTGGTGCTCGCTCCGCCGTTGACGGTCACCGCCAGCGGTGAGCACCGCGGCTTCCCCGGCACGCTGTCGATCGGCACCGAGGTGTTCGAGCGGGTCGTCGTCGAGCTGGTCCGCAGCGCCGACTGGAGTGCCGGCGTCGTCCTGGTCAACGGTCACGGGGGCAACGCCGCGGCGGTCGGCCGGGCCGTGGCCACGCTGCGCACGGAGGGACGGCGGGTGCTGTCCTGGTGGCCCCGCGACCCCGGCGGCGACGCCCACGCCGGCCACACCGAGACGTCGGTGATGCTGGCGATCGCGCCGCGGTTCGTCCGTTCGGCGGCGATGGCCGCTGGCCGCACCGAGCCCGTGGCCGTGCTCGCCGACCGTCTGCGCACCGACGGCGTGCACGCCGTCAGCCCCAACGGCGTGCTCGGCGACCCGCACGGCGCGTCAGCCGCTCACGGCCGCGCCCTGCTGACACGCTGGCGCATCGACCTGATCGCCGCCGTCGACGAATGGTGGTCGTGAGCTGGCGGCGTTCGTGTCGCGCCGGCACGCGCCGATTCCGTCGTCAGCGGCGCGACATGAACGGACCGGGGTGAGCGGTGGACCGTGAGAGGTTCGTGCTCGACGGGTCGTACCGGCGGACGGGTGACGGCGCCGTCGTCATCGGCGGATCGCCGCTGCGGCTCTTCCGGCTGACACGCGCCGGCCAGTCGATCGCCGCCGCGCTGGAGGACGGTCGGGTGCTGCCGGCCAACCATGTCGCCCTCACCGATCGGCTCCTCGACGCCGGCGCGATCCATCCGCTGCCCGGTCCGCCGACGGAGGCCGACGCGACCGACGCGACGCGACCGACGCGACCGACGCGGCCGACGTGACCGTGGTGATCCCGGCGTGGAAGCGGACACCGAGCCTCGACCACCCGGGCGTCAAGGAAGTGGTCGTGGTCGACGACGGCACCGTGCCGCCGCTGACCGTCGAGGCGGCCACGGCGCCGTCGCCGGTCCGTGTGCTGCGCGTCGCCGACAACCGAGGTCCGGCCGCAGCGCGCAACGCCGGGCTGGCGCTGGTGACGACGCCGTTCGTCGCGTTCGTCGACACCGACGTCGACGTGCCGGCGGGATGGCTCGCCGGCCTGATCGGACACTTCGGCGACGACCGCGTCGCACTCGTCGCCCCGCGCGTCCGCTCGACGCCGGGCGGCAACGCCACCATCGATGCGTTCGAGGACGAACGCGGCTCGCTCGATCTCGGCGACCGGCCGGCGCGCGTCGCTGCCGGCACGCGCGTGTCGTACGTCCCCGCCGCAGCGATCGTCTGCCGCACGGCCGCGCTGCGCGTCGTCGGTGGGTTCGACGAGCTGCTGCGCTGGGGCGAGGACGTCGACCTCGTCTGGCGTCTGGTGGACGCCGGTTGGCGGTGCCGCTACGAGCCGAGCGTCGTCGTCGGTCACCGCGCCCGCCCGGAGATCAGCGGGTGGATGCGCCAGCAGTTCGCCTACGGCACGAGCGCCGCGCCGCTCGCCCGCCGGCATCCGGGCGCGCTCGCCCCGCTGCGCGTCAGCGGTTGGAGCCTGGCCGCGTGGGCCCTCGTCGCCGCACATCGGCCGTTCGCCGCCGCCGGTCTGACGGCGGCCACCGCCGTGGCCCTCCAGCGCAAGCTGCGCGGCGTGCCGCCGGCAGAGGCAGCACTGCTCGCCGGTCGGGGAACGCTCGCCGCGGGTGAGCAGATCGCCGGCGCGGTCGCCCGGGCGTGGTGGCCGCTCGCACTGCCGCTGCTGGCGAGCCGCCGTTGGCGCCTCGTGGTCGCCGCAGCGCTCGTCGCCCCCGCCATCCTCGGCGCGTGGCGTGCCCGGTCGCGCCGCCCGGCGTCGTCGGTGGCGTTGCGGCTGGCGGCCGACGTTGCGTACGGCGCCGGCGTCTGGCGCGGCGCGATCCGCGAGCGCTCGTTCGCCGCGCTCGTGCCCGACCTGTCGAACTGGCCGCCATCCCCGCGCCGCCAACCGCCCGTCGCCGCCGTTCCTGTCAGCACCTGAGCCAACCCAACGTCCGTGGGCTGCATGAACGAGGCGGGCGGCGGGCAACAGTCCGTCGGGACCACTACCGTCGACCGACGATGACCGTCCGGCTCACGGTGCAGCGCGCCGCCTGGGACGCGCACGTCGCCGCCTTCGCCGCGTCGGTGGACGGGCTGATCCCGGTGGTCAAGGGCAACGGCTACGGCTTCGGGCGACCGACCCTGCACCCCATCGCCGCGCGCCTGGCCGATCGGGTGTGCGTCGGCACCGTCCACGAGCTCGACCACGTCGCCGCCGGCGTCACGCCCGTGGTGCTCACCCCGACGCTCGTTGCGCCGGCGTCCACGGCGCCGATCCTCACCGTCGGTTCGCCGGCGCACGTCGCACCGCTCGACGGGTGGGGCGGGCGGGTGGTGGTCAAGCTGCGCTCGTCGATGCGCCGCTACGGCGTCGCCCCCGACGGGCTCGCCTCCCTGCTGGACACCATCGCCGCCGCCGGGTTGCACGTCGATGCCGCGGCGGTCCACCTGCCCCTCGCCGGCGACGACGACCGCCGCCGGGCGGAGGTGGAGGCATGGCTCGCGCTCCTGCCGACCGGGTTGGCACTCACGGTCAGCCACCTCGCGCCGGACGCGTACGCCGCGCTGCAGGCAGCCCATCCCGACCGGCGCATCGGCCTGCGCGCCGGCACTGCGCTGTGGCACGGGGACAAGTCGTTCCTCCACCTCGGCGCCGACGTGCTCGACATCGCATCATCCGACGGTGCAGCGCGCGCCGGCTACCACGCCACCGCGACGCCGTCGACGTCCGAGCGCGCGCCGGCGATGCTCGTCCTCGTCGGCGCGGGCAGCGCCAACGGCGTCGCCCCGCTGGCCGACGGCCGCAGCCCGTTCCACTTCGCCAACCGACGCCTGGCCCTGCTCGAACCGCCGCACATGCACACGTCGATGTGCGTGGTCGCCGGCGACGCGCCGTGCCCGGACGTCGGCGACGTGGTCGACGTGCAACGACCGCTGATCACCACCACCGTCGACGAGGTGGTGTGGCGATGAGCACACCACCCAGCCAGCGGCTCGTCGAGCTCGACGTCACCCGCGCCGTCGCCCTGGTCGGCGTCGTCCTGATGAACTACCACGGCTACCTGATCCTCGACGGCGGCAGCACCGGTACGTCGTTCGTCAGCCGCGTGTTCGATCCGTGGACCGGCCCGCTGGCCACCCGCTTCGCCGCCACGTTCGTCCTCGTCGCCGGCATGGGCGTGACGTTGATGACCGACCGCAGCCGGCGCAGCGGCGACCGGCCGGCGCGGCGCCACGACCGCTGGACGCTGGTCCGCCGCGGCACGTTCCTCTACGCGTTCGGCTACGTCTTCAACTGGATCTGGCCGGGGACGATCCTCTTCTACTACGGGGCGTTCTTCGTCGTCGGCGCGTTGATCTTCGAACTGCGCACCAGGTGGCTGGCGGTGATCGGCGCCACCGCGGCCGTCCTCGCGGCAACCCTGCAGTGGTGGGCGTTCGAGCGCCGCCTGGACGGCCACGCGGTCGACTGGTTGTTCAACACGACCGGCCACTCACCGCGTGGGCTGCTGTTCGACACGTTGGTCAACGGCACCCATCCGCTCCTCCCGTGGCTCGCCTTCCTCTGCGCCGGGATGATCCTCGCCCGCCACCTGCCGGCGTCGTCGCTGCGCCTGAAGGTCGCCATGGTCGGTGGTCTCGCCGTCACGCTGCTGACCTACGGCCTGAACGCCGCGTTCGCCACGACGGCGCTGCGGCACACGCTGTTGGCCACCGACCCGTTCAGCCGCAGCCTGAACTACACGGTGGGCACGCTCGGCTCGTCCGTCGCCGCGTTCGCCGCGGTCTCACTCGTCTGCCGGCGCACGCAGGCGTCGCCCATCACCCAGGGCCTCGCTGCAGCCGGACGGATGACGCTGACCGTCTACGTCCTCCACGCGCTCGTCTTCAACCTCGTCGTCCACGTGCTCGGCTGGGTGCGCCCCACCGGTCTGGACACCGCCTGGCTGCTGACGATCGCGTTCTGGCTGCCGGCGATCGTGCTCGCCGCGTGGTGGCAGCGACGGCTCGGCCTCGGTCCGCTGGAACGGGTGTACCGCCGCTTCGGCGGCGACGAGCTCGCCGGCGCACCCGTTCAGAGCGAGACGCCGACCTCGGCGAAGGTGCCGTCGCACTGACGGGGGTCGCCCGAGGCGATCCCCACGTTCAACCACTCCTTGCGCTGGGCGGAGGTGCCGTGCGTGAACGAATCCGGGTCGACGTTCCCGCCGCCTTGCGACTGGATGTAGTCGTCGCCGACGCCGTTGGCTGCGTCGAACGCCTCGTCGACCTCGTCACCGGTGTCGAGCAGCCGGCGCGCGATGACGTCGTGGATCCACACCCCGGCATAGCAGTCGGCCTGCAGCTCCAGACCTTCCGAGTACAGGTGGGCGTCGGCCGAGCCGGACTGCTCGTGCCGGCGGACCGCGTCGCTCGTGCCCAGCAGGTTCTGGACGTGATGGCCGAGCTCGTGGGCGACGATGTACTGCTCGGCGAGGTCGCTCGTGCCACCGACGAGCTCGCGCTCGAGCTGTTGCATGAACGCCAGATCGATGAACACGTGCCCGTCGGCCGGGCAGTAGAACGGCCCGGTCTGCGCCGACGCCTGCCCGCACCCGGTGCTCACCTGATCGGCGAAGAACGTCGTCGTGGCCCGCTGGTAGCCCACGCCGTACGCCCCGGGCAGCGCGCCGGCCCAGAACGCCTGGACGTCCTTGTCCGCGCCGCAGACGATCTGCTCCAACTCGCTGCTGCACGTGCCGTCGGCCTCCTGCGCCGCCTGCCCGCCCCCGCCGATCGGGTCCTGACCGCCGCCGCCACCGCTGCCGAGCACCTTCGGCAGCAGGATCGCCGCGAGCAGCACGATCACGCCGAGCAGGCCACCGCCGGCCTTCATCCCGCCGGGGATCATCGACCCGAGCCCACCGAGGCCGCCACCGCCGCCACCGCTCGATCCGCGACGGTCGTCGATGCCCGACGAATCGGTGCTGCGGATCTTGGTCATTCGGCGACCGGTCCGTCGACGACCGCGCCCGGGGCGCGAGCCGCGCCGCGCGACGGATGGCGGTGGCCCGGTTGGCCCGACGCATCCCGCGGACGGCGACCGCGCCGGCGCCGATCAGTGGACCTCGATCGCCGAGACGGGCCGAGGTGATCCGCGCCCCCCGGCTGAACGACAGCGTGGCGTGCTCGGCCAGCGCCTCCTGCGCCGAGTTGAAGAACGTCGCTCCGAAGCCGAGCGCCACGGAGCCGCCGATGACCACCAGATCGAGGTCCAGCAGGTTGCACACGGAGGCCACGGCGATGCCGACGAGCTTGCCGGTGCGCTGCATGATCTCGTACGTCGGCTCCGTGGGCGGGCGCCCGGTGATCGCCAGGATCGACGGCCCCGATGCCTCGGCCTCCAGGCAACCGCGCGAACCGCAGGCGCATCGCCGACCGTTGGGCTCGACGATGATGTGCCCGACGTGGCCGGCGTTGCCCGAAGCGCCGTCGAGCAGTTGGCCATTGAGCACGATCCCCCCTCCGACACCTGTGGACACGACCATCGCCAGGAAGTTCTCCTTGCCCTGTGCGGCGCCGAGCCAACCCTCGGCGAGGGCCAACGCCTTGGCGTCGAGGTCGCCGTAGACCGGCAGGCCGGTGGACTCCTCCACCCGCTGGCGCAGCGGGAAGCGGCGCCACGCGGCGATGTTCAGCGGCGACACCTCCTCGGCGTTCACGGTGAGCGGGCCGGCGCTGCCGATGCCGACGACGACCGGGTTGCGCTGGTGGTGGCCGCGGGCCCGCTCCAACTGCGACTGGATCATCACGTCGAGCGTCTCGTACAGCGATTTGGCGTTGAGGTCGTGGTC
Source organism: uncultured Acidimicrobiales bacterium (assembly GCA_963794805.1). Classification (GTDB taxonomy): domain Bacteria; phylum Actinomycetota; class Acidimicrobiia; order Acidimicrobiales; family Ilumatobacteraceae; genus JAODBQ01. The sequence goes on along the minus strand of CAWCFL010000013.1, from coordinate 324,096 downwards.
CACCGGGGTCTGTTCACGGTCGATCAGCTCGCCCTGCATGGTCATCAGGCCGACGGCCATCTTCGTGCCGCCGATGTCGACGACGACGGCGACGTCGCCCGCTGCGGCCACCGTGCTCAGCCGACCCGCCGGGCGGCCTCGACGAGGTTGATCTCGTAGAGCACCAGATCGAGCGCGTCGGCGCTGACCATCCCGGAGAACCGCTGCGGCCGCTCCGAGGTGATGCAGCTGGCGAGCGGGTTGAGCAGCGTCCACGGGGTCGGGTGGCAGAACTGGACGACGCTGTAGCGCTCGCCGGAGAAGTCGCCGTCGGCGACGACTCGGTGCATCCCGGTGGGGATCGCCCCGTTCGTCAGCCGCTCGAGCATCATCCCGGTGTTGATGATCACCTGACCCGCGGGAGCGACGGCGTCCACCCACTCGTCGCCGACGAGCACCTGCAGCCCGGGCGCCGTGGCCCGCGGTAGGGCGGTGATCAGGTTGATGTCGCCGTGGGCGCCCGCCCACACGTGGGTGCCGCCGGGCGACTCGGTCATCGGTGGGTAGCGGATCGCCCGGGTGAGCGTGGCCCCGTTGTGGGTCATCTCGTCGAAGAAGTGGGCATCGCAGCCGATGGACTCGGCGATGACTCGGAGGAACCGCCGTTGCAGGTCCTCGATCGAGTCGTGGAACGCGGTGAGCACCCGCTCGATGCCCGGGACGGCCGCCTCCGGGAGGACCTGCGGCCCGTATCGGTGGGGGTAGCGGGTGCGCAGCGGATGGCCCTCGGGCAGGCAGCGACCCCAGTTGAGCATCTCCTTCCAGTCCGGCACGTCGCTCGCTGCCGCGGTCTCCACGAGCAGCCCGGTGTACCCCGTCTGGCCGTGCGATTCGGGTGCACCGAACCGCTGCTTGACGCCCTGCGGGAGGGCGAAGAACTCGCGCAGCATCCCGTACGCGGTGTCGAGCAGGTCCTCGGAGAGATCGTGGCTGGTATACACGAACCCCGTGGCGAGGCTGCGGCGCACCCCGTCGACCACCGCTCGCCGGCGTTCGCCGGTGTGCCGCTCGAAGCTGAGCAGGTCGACGTCCAGGATGTCGACGCGTCCGCCGTCGCCATCCCCGCTGTCCGCGCCGAGGCGATGGGCACTGCGGCTGTCGTGCATGCGCGCCACGGTAGCCCTGCCGGCGCTGGGTCGTCGTGCGTGGACGGGTGGGCGCGCCGCTCGCGCCAAACCCGTGACCGGGGCGCGACGTGTCGACGTGGTGCAGGTGCTCGGCGCGTCGCCACGGCGGGGTGGACGTGGCGCGCCACGGATGGCGATCGTGGCTGACGGCGCGGAGCTCGGCGACCCGGCCGGGGTGGCCGACCTCGCCCCGGTGGTGATGGTCGACGACCTCGAGGCCCTGTTCCGGGCGCATTACGGCCGGCTCGTGCGGGCCCTGACGATGGCCTCTGGCAGCCGCGAGGCCGCCGCCGACGCCGTCCAGGAGGCCTTCGTCAAGGCCCACCTGCACTGGCGGCGGATCAGCCGCTACGAGGATCCGGTCGGCTGGATCCGGCGGGTCGCGGTGAACCGGTTGCGCGACGACCACCGTCGCCTGCGTCGCAAGGCTGCGGTGGAGCAGCGCCTGGCCAACGAACGCCCGACGACGGCCGAGCCGCAGGTCGACGACATGGCGGCCATGCTGGCCACGCTGCCCCGCCAGCAGCGCCTGGCCGTGGCCCTGTTCTACGTCGACGGGATGTCGGTCGCCGAGGTCGCCCGGGCGATGCGCCTCAGCGAGGGCGCCGTCAAGTTCCACCTCCACGCCGGCCGGTCCAAGCTGCGAACGACGATCGAGCGGGGATCATGAGCGAGCCGATGGGGGACGGCCCGCTCGACGATCCCGACCTGGCCGACCGGCTCGGCCGGGCCAGCGGCGCGTTCCCCGACGCGAACGTCGGCTACGCCACGGTGCTCGCCGGTGTGCGCCGGGTCCGCCGGCGGCGGGCGTTCGTGCTCTCGTCGACGACCACCGCCGTGCTCGTGATCGCCCTGGTCGGCGGGGTGTCGCTCCGTGGCGAAGGCCAACCGCACCGTCTGGTCACGGCAACGCCGACCACCGCGAGCGCGACGACGGCACCCGCGTCGACCAGCCCGTCGTCGTCCACGTCCACGTCCACGTCCACGACGACGACGGCCCCCTCGACGTCCACGACGACGGTCCCGCCGACGTCGACGGAGCCGACGTCCACGCCGGCGCCGGCCGACCCGCCGCCGACCATCGATACCGTGCCGTCCGCAACGCCGGCCGCAACGCCGGCACCGACGACCGCGACGCGGAAGCGCTCGACCACGACCACGGCGACGCACGTCACCCCCGGCCCGACGGAGACCTCGGCGCCGCAACCCCCGGTCACCGATCCACCCGCCCCGCCGTCCTCCACGGCCCCGACGATCGTCGTGCGCACGTTCGGTGGTGACGGCGGGACGATCGACGTGAGCACGGACGGATCGTCCCTGCACGTCGACGCGACGCGCCCGAACCAGTACTTCTCGGCCGACGTCCGCGACGGGACGGGGCAGCGGATCGAGGTGCGCCTCACGTCCCGCTGGCATCGCACGACGATCCGCGTGGAGCTCGTCGACGGCACGATGACTCCGACCGTCACCGAGTCCGGCACCGGTTCGACGAACGGCGGGTCGGCGGTGGAGGTGCCGCCGACGACCACCGGCAGCAGCCGGCCCGAGGGTGGCGGTGGCATGGACGGCGGTGGCTGGGGTGGCGGCGGCCGGGGGCCGGGCGGCTGACGGCGCGCTCTCGGCGAATCGTCCTCGAACCCGGCCCTGGTGATGTCCGCGTCGGCCGTGGGATGGAACCGGCCGACCGCGCCCGGCAGGATGAGCCGGTGATCACCGACTGGAACCCGGTGCTGCGCGGCGAGCTGACCAAGCCGTACTGGCAGGAGCTGCAGGCCTTCGTCGCCGGCGAGCGCCGGCGGGCCACCGTCTACCCGCCGCACGACGAGGTCTTCGCCGCGCTGCACCTCACGCCGCTGGCCAGCACCCGGGTGGTGATCCTCGGCCAGGACCCGTATCACGGGCCGCGCCAGGCCCACGGCCTGTGCTTCTCGGTGCGCCGCGAGGTGGCCGTGCCGCCGTCGCTGGCGAACATCTACAAGGAGCTGGCCGCCGACGTCGGCGTCGTCCCGCCGGCGCACGGCAACCTCGAGGCGTGGGCCCGCCAGGGCGTGCTGCTGCTGAACACCACGCTCACGGTGCGCGCCGGCCAGGCCGCCTCGCACCAGGGCAAGGGCTGGGAGACGTTCACCGACGAGGTGCTCAAGGTGGTGGCCGGCCAGCCACACCCGGTGGTGTTCATCCTGTGGGGCGCGTCGGCGCGGCGCAAGAAGGCGCTGATCGACACCTCTCGCCGACGGACCCGGACATGTGACCATCGAGTCGGCGCATCCGTCACCGCTCAGCGCGCACAACGGCTTCTTCGGCAGCAAGCCGTTCAGCCGGACCAACGAGGCGCTGCGCGCCGCCGGCCTCGACGAGATCGACTGGCAGCTGCCCGCCTGATCCCCGCGGCGTATCGTCGGCCCGTGCCGCGGATGCAGCCCGACGACGTCAACGAGTTCCTCGACCAGCCGCACGTCGGCGTGCTCGCCACGTTGCGGCGCGACGGCCTGCCGTACACCGTGCCGATCTGGTTCCTCCACGACTCCGGTTCGTTCTGGATCACCGGGACGTACGAGCGGGTGTGGTGCAAGCAGCTGTTCGCCGACCCGCGGGCCTCGCTGTGCGTCGAGGCCATGGCGCCCGTCGCCGGCCACGTCGGCGTCGACGGACGGGTGATCGCCCACGAGCCGCCCGACGTCGACATCTGGCCGATCTCCCGTCGTCTGGTGGACAAGTACGTGCCGCCCGCCGGGCGCGACGCGTTCTTCGCCAACATGCAGACCGAGCACCGCCTGCTGTTCGAGCTGGTCCCCGAGGTCACCCGGGCCATCGACATGCGCGTCTACCGCGGCAAGCGCGCCGACCGCGATTACCAGGCGGACCGGCAGCGCTGATCGCTCACGCGGCGGGGATCTGCTGGGTGATGCAGTGGATCCCACCGCCGCCGGCGGCGAGGATGGCCCCGACGTCGAGCCCGATCACCTCACGGTCGGGGTACTGCTCGGCGATGATCGCCAGCGCGTCGGCGTCGGCCGGATGGCCGCACACCGGCACCACCACGAAGCCGTTGCCCACGTAGAAGTTGACGTACGGCACGCACAGCCGCTCGCCGTCGCGCTCGGTGAACGGAAGCGCCGGGACGATCACCACGTCGAGCAGTTCGTCGCGGGCATCGAGCCACCCGGCGGCGACCCGCGCGTTGACGTTCAGCCGCACGAAGTCGTCCTCGTCGGGATCGTCGCAGCCCTGCACCACGAGCACGCCGGGACGGGCGAACGCGGCGACGTTGTCCACGTGGCCGTCGGTGTCGTCGTCGAGCGCCAGCCCGTAGGGCAGCCACAGCATCCGCCCCACGCCGAGCTCGGCGCCGATCGTCTCGCTGATCTCCGCCTGGGTCATCGACGGGTTGCGGTTCGGGTGCATCAGGCACTGGGTGGTCGTCACCGCGCTGCCGGCGCCGTCGACGTTCACCGAACCGCCCTCGAGCACCATCGGCAGGGCGCGGACCGCGAGGCCGGCCGACGACGCCCAACGACCGGCGATCGACGCGTCGTCGGCGTACGGCGCCCACTTGTCGCCCCAGCAGTTGAAGATCCAGTCGAGGGCGATGCGCTCGCCGGCGCCGTCGGTGACGACGATCGGGCCGGTGTCGCGGAACCACGAATCGTCGATGGCCATCTCGACCACCTCGACGGCGCCGCCACAGCGCTCGGCGGCGTCGGCGGCATCGCCGGGCGCAGCGATCATCGTGACCGGTTCGAAGGCGGCGATCGTGCGGGCCACCTCGGCGTGCGCCGCCTTGGCCTCGGCCATCAGGTGGCCCGGGTAGATCTGCGGACGGCACGGCCAGCACATCACCGTGCGCTCGTGGGCCGCCGTCTCGGCCGGCATGTGCAGGCCGTGGCCGGTCACCGCCTGCCCCGGTTGGCGTGGTGGCCGTCGAGGGTCAGCAACGGCCGGTAGAGGTCGGGACGGCGATCGCGGAACAGGCCCCACGAGTGACGCGTGGTGGCCAGCGCGTCGAGGTCGAACGTCGCGGCGATCGCCGCCTCGCCGTCGCGACCGGCCTCGGCCACCTTGGCGCCGGTGTTGTCGGCGATGAACGAGGACCCGTAGAACGTGATCGACCGACGCTCGCCGTTCGTGCGGGCGGCGCCGGGAGCCCCCATCTCGAGGCCGGTGCGGTTGGCCGCGACGAGCGGCATCAGGTTGGCCCCGGCATGGCCCTGCATCACCCGCTGCCAGTGGCCGCTGGAGTCCCACGACGGGTCGGGCGGTTCGCTGCCGATGGCCGTCGGGTACAGCAGCACCTCGGCGCCGAGGAGCGCCATGCAGCGCGCCGACTCGGGGAACCACTGGTCCCAGCAGATGCCGACGCCGATGGTGGCGTGCGCGGTGGCCCACACCCGGAAGCCGGTGTCGCCGGGGTTGAAGTAGTACTTCTCGGTGTAGCCGGGTCCGTCGGGGATGTGGCTCTTGCGGTAGCTGCCGAGCACCGCCCCGCCGGCGTCGACGACCACCACGGTGTTGAACGTCGCCTGCCCGGCGCGCTCGTAGACGCTCAACGGGAGCACGACGTCGAGCTCGGCGGCGACCTCGCGGAAGTGCTCGATCGTCGGGTGGCCGTCGAGCGGCCGGGCCCTGGCGAAGTGCTCGGGGAGCTGGTCGATGCAGAAGTACGGACCCTCGAACAGCTCGGGGATCAGCACGATCTGCGCACCGTCGGCGGCGGCCGAACGCACCAGTCGTTCAGCGGTGGCGACGTTCGTCGCGACGTCGTCGGTCATCGCCATCTGGACGGCGGCGACGGTGACGAGCCGTGTCACCGACACGTCCCGTCGCCGGACGACCGCGCGAGCGCAGGCGAGCCGGGCGTCGATGGGGCTCGGGGGCGCAGCCCCCGGACGAGAACGGCGACGGTGACGCGCCGCGTCATGGGTCGGCGCTCACGCCTTGACGACCGCCTGCTCCAGGCGTTCCAGGGTGGCCGTCATCGACTCGACGGTCTTCTTGCGGATCGGCTTGAGCATCACGGCCGGCAGCTTCTCCTGGTGGATGTCCCAGCTCTCGCGCACGAGCGTGCCACCGCCCTGGGGCACGAGCTCGTAGCGCCAGATGCGCCCACCGACCGCCATCGCCAGCACCTTGTTGTCCGGCCGCGGCTGCCAGGCGATCAGCCGGTCGGGCTCGAACTCCACGATCGTGTTGACCATCGTGTACGGCACGCCCATCTTCATCTTCATCGAGAACGTCGACCCGAGCGTGAGCGGCGTGGAGGAGGCGGCCGTGGTGTCCACCTTGAGGCCCTGGACGGTGCCCGAACCGTCGAGCTCGTGGTGCCGGGCGGGGTCGGCGACGACGGCGAAGATGTCGGCTGCGGGAGCGGGGATGAACCGCTCGACGGTCTCGACGAGCGGGCCCGACGAGCTGCCGGCGGATGATGGGGTGGACATGCGCCGGACGCTACCCCGGCCGGGTCAGCCGGGTGCCACGTCCACGGTGCCGGCACTGACCACATCGCGCGACGAGGTGCCGACGGCGATGGCGTACGTGCCGGCCGGCACGATCCAGCCGTGGGTGGCGACGTCCCACGTGGCGAACGCCCGGTGCCCGAGGAGCAGCTCGACGAGGCTCGACGCGCCCGGCGCCAGGGACACCTTGGAGAACGCCTGCAGCGTGCGTCGCGGCTGGTCGTCGTCGCCCGAGACCGGAGGCTCCACGTAGACCTGCACGACCGTGCTCCCCCGCCGATCCCCGGAGTTGGTCACCGGCACGACGACGCGCACACCCTCGTCGGGCGCGCCGCTGACCGCCGGATCGCCGAGCTCGAACGTCGTGTAGCCGAGCCCGTGGCCGAAGGGGAACAGCGGCTCGATGCCCTGCGCGTCGTACCACCGGTAGCCGATCAGCCGGCGCTCGGCGTACACCGCCCGGCCGTCGCGACCCGGATGGTGGGCGAACGCCGGCGTGTCGTCGAGCCGCTTCGGCATCGTCATCGGCAACCGCCCGCCCGGCTCCTCGACACCGAGCAGCACGTCGGCCACGGCGTCGCCGAGCGCCTCGCCGGGGAACCAGATCTGCACGACGGCGGCGACGTCGTCGAGCCACGGCATGGCCACCGGCGAGCCGGCGTTGATCACCACGACCGTGCGCGGGTTGACCACGGCGACGTGGGCGATGAGCTCGTTCTGCTCGCCCGGCAGGTCGATGGTCGTGCGGTCCTCGCCCTCGGTCTCCCAGTCGCTGTTCGTGCCGACGACGACCACGGCGACGTCGGCCGCCTCGGCGGCGGCGATGGCCAGGCGCATGGCCGACGCGCTGGCCGGCGGCGCGGCGCCGATGCTGAACGCCCGCAGGTGCACGGTGCTCGGCTCCGGGTGGACGGCCTCGATGGTGCACGGCACGCCGGCGCGCAGCGGCACCGTGACGCGCTCCTCGACGTTGGCGTTGCCGAAGTACGCGCCGCCGACGAGGCCGTCGGGCAGGTCGGCGATGGTCGTCCCGTCGACGATGACGCGGATCGGGCCGACCGCCGTGATGCCGAACGTCCAGTCGCCGCTCACGTCAGGGGTGAACGCTCCCGTGATCGTCGCGGTGAACGCCCGTCGGTCGATCCCCGGCGCCGGCGCATCCATCCACAGCATCGCCAGCCGACCGAGCGGCTGCTCGACCACCGTGCCGTTGCTCTCATAGCTGATGGTGAACGTGCCGCGCACCGGCGGCAGCAGCTTGTCGATCGAGCATCCCGGCTCGTGGGCCACGTCGAGGCCGCGATCGCGCAGGGCGCCGAGGAGGCGCGACGGGTGTCGCGGACGCACCTGGGCGCTGCCGCCACCCTGGATCTGCCCGCGCTCGGCGTTCGGCCCGACGAGGGCGATCCGCTGCGTCGGCACGAGTGGGAGCAGGTCGTCGTCGTTCTTCAACAGCACGGTGGCGGCGATGGCCGTGCGGCGGATGAGGTCGCGGGTCTCGGGCGACTCGTCGGTGGTCTCGGTCGTGTCGCGCTCGCCGACCTGGCTCCAGGCGAACAGCTCGAGCAGCCGCCGGACCGACTCGTCGACGCGCGCCTCGGCCACCTCGCCGTTGCGCACTGCGTCGAGGAGGCGCGCGCCGCGCTCGATCGGCGGCCCGGGCATCTCCAGGTCGAGCCCGGCCTCCAGCGACGCCGCCGCGCTGTGCGTGCCGAACCAGTCGCTGAACACCACGCCGTCGAAGCCGAGGTCGTCGCGCAGCACACCACGCAGCAGCGGCTCGTTGTCGCACGCGTACGTGCCGTTGATCCGGTTGTACGACGACATCACCGACTTGACGTCGGCGCCGCCCTCGTCGAGTGGGGCGACGGCGGCCTCGAACGGGACCAGGTACAGCTCGCGCAGCGTGCGCTCGTCGACCTCGCTGGAGATCGTCATCCGCTCGAACTCGGTGTCGTTGGCGATGAAGTGCTTGATGCACGCCGCCACCCGCTCGGACTGCAGGCCGCGCACATAGCCGACGGCGATGCGTGCGGTGAGGTACGGGTCCTCGCTCATGCACTCGAAGTTGCGCCCGCCGATCGGCGTGCGGTGCAGGTTGACAGTGGGGGCGAGGACGACGTTGGCGCCCTTGCTCAACGCCTCGCGGCCGAGCGCCCGGCCGACCTCCTCGACCAGTTCGGGGTCGAACGTCGCCCCGAGCGCGGTGCCGCAGGGGAACGACGCCGACGCCGGCCCCTGCCACGTCGTGCCGCGCACCCCGGCCGGCCCGTCGCTGCAGCGCAGCGGCGGCACGCCCGGCAGTTCGACCGTGTGCCACGCGTCGTTGCCGGCGAGCAACGAGACCTTCTGCTCCAGCGTGAGCGCGCCGAGCACGCCGTCGATGTCGATCGTCCCCATGCCCGACACTCTGCCAGCTGCACCCCGACCCCCCGACCGCCAGGGAGCGCGCCGGACCGGTCGGCCGGAAGCCGACCACGAGAGCATCACAGCGAGCGCAGCGAGCGGGCCGCTTGGGTCCCCGCGAGGCACGCGCCGGGTCGCACCCGGCGGCGGAGCCCGCCGGACCGGTCGGCCCCAGGCCGACCACTCAGCAGGGAGCGCGCCGGACCGGTCGGCCCCAGGCCGACCACTCAGAGGGGCAGCTCGAAGCCGAGCTCGGCGCCGCCGCCCTCGGCGTTGCGCGCGAAGACGGTGCCGCGATGGGCGTCGACGACGGACTTGACGATGGCCAGACCGAGGCCGGAGCCGGGCTGGCTGCGCTGGTCGACGGCACGGAAGAAGCGGTCGAAGACGTGCGGCAGGTCGGCGTCGGCGATGCCCGGGCCGTGATCGCGCACGCTGACCACCCGGGCCTCGACGGTCACCTCGATCGGGCCGTCGGGGGCGAACTTCGCCGCGTTGTCGACGAGGTTGAGCACCGCCCGCTCGAGGGCGGCGGCCTGGCCGTCGACCGCCGAGTTGTCGGAGGTCAGACGCATCTCCCGTCCCGTGCGCCGATGGACCCGCTCGGCGACGCGCGAGGCGATGTCGCCGAGGCGGACGTGCTGCAGCGGCTCGGCGTCGCGCCGGTCGGTGGCCAGCTCGACGAGCTCGTTGACCAGCGCGGTGAGCTCGCGGCTCTCGCTGTCCAGGTCGGCGACGAGGCGCACGCGCTCCTCCGGATCGAGGCGGTCGAAGTCGCGCAGCACGGCGACGTTCGTCCGCAGGCTGGTGAGCGGTGTGCGCAGCTCGTGGCCGGCGTCCTGCACGAGCTGGGTCTGCTCCTGGCGGCTGCGGGCGAGCGCACCGAGCATCCCGCTGAACGCGGTGCCGAGCTGCGCGGCCTCGTCGGTGCCCTCGGTGGGCACCTCGACATCGAGGCGCCCCGTGGACGCCACGAGCGACGCCGCCTCGGTGAGGCGCTCCAACCGGCGGGTGAGCTGGCGGCCGATCAGCCAGCCGACGATCGCCGATCCGACGACGGCGATCAGCACCGCCCAGAACGTGTGCCGCAGGATGGCGTCCAGCGAGTTCTGCGTCTCGCTCAGCGAGCGGGCCAGCATGATCGCCCCGCCGAAGTCCGACGGGTACGTCAGGACGCGGAACGGTTGACCGTCGATCGTCACGTTGTGCCGGGCCTCACCGCGGCCCGTCCTGGCCACCGTCGCGTCGGCCGCGGTCACCGGGATGGGCATCTGGACGAAACGCGCGTCTGTGCCGGAGCTGTTGATCCCCTGCACGAAGATCTGGTCGAAGACCCCAGGCCGCCCAGGCAATCCGGCAGCAGCGCGTGCCGCGTCCTCCGCGTAGTTGGTTGCCTCCGCAGCGGACAGCGAACGGTCGACGGCGCGCAGCAACTCGTCGCGCGTGCTGATGTAGGACCACGTGCCGACCGCGGTCGTCGCCACGGCCGACAGCAGCATCAGCGCCAGCACGATCTTGAGCCGCAGGCTCACCAGCCGACCACCCGCTCAGTCGACGCGAGCCGTGTACCCCACGCCGCGAACCGTGTGGATCAGCTTGTCCTCGCCCGGACCTTCGAGCTTGCGGCGCAGGTAGGAGATGTACACCGCGAGGTTCTTCGAGTCCGGGCCGAAGTCGTAGCCCCAGATGCGCTCGTAGATCGTCGTGTGGTCGAGGACGATGCCCGAGTTGCGCACGAGCAGCTCGAGCAGGTCGAACTCGGTCTTCGACAGGTCGATCTCGCGGCCCGCACGCCACACCCGTCGGGCGTTCGGCTCGATGCGCAGGTCGCCGAGCTGCAGCACCGTCGCACCCGAGACGTCGTCGTCGTCCGGCTTGGCCCGGCGCAACAGCGCCCGGACACGGGCGAACAGCTCGTCGAGCTCGAACGGCTTCGCCAGGTAGTCGTCGGCGCCGGCGTCGAGGCCGGCGACACGGTCGGCGGTCTCGGTGCGCGCGGTGAGCATCAGGATCGGCAGGCGGTTGCGTTCGGCGCGCAGCACGCGGCACACGGTGAGCCCGTCGACGTTGGGCATCATCACGTCGAGGATCGCCGCGTCGGGTCGCTCCTTCTCCACCGTCGTCAGGGCCGCCGCGCCGTCGGGCGCCTGGAGCACCTCGTAGCCCTGGAGGCCGAGGGCGCGCGACAACGATTCGCGGATCGCCCGATCGTCGTCGGCGAGGAGGATCCGTCCGCTGGTCATCGAAGGTTCATTCTGGCTGGTGCAGCGACCCACCGTCGGGACCGGCTCCGTGGGAGCGCGTCGATCTCGGCTCGGTCCGCCAGGGCGGGGCGGGAGTTGCGCCCCGGCGGACCGAGCTCGATCCTGGTGACCTCAGCCCGTGGTCGTCGACGGTGTCGACGAAGGTGTGCTGGAGGGCGTGGCGTCAGGCGCGCCGCCCTGGTCATCGCGATGTGCGCCACCCGGACGACCGGGGAAGCCCTTGGGCATCCCGTTGTCGACGATCTCGGTGATCCCGGTGGTGGCCGCAGCGAGCATCGCGTCGGCCTCGGCCTGGGTGAGCGAGCCGTCCGCGACCTTGGCGTCGAGCTGGGACTTGGTGGAGGCGACGAGGGCGTCGATCACGTCCTGCGCGGTCTTGCCCTTCGACTCGGCCAGCGCCTTCAGCGTCGTGCCGTCGCGCAGCGCGGCGCGCACGTCGTCGGAGGAGATGCCGAGCGTGGTGGCGACGGTGTCGAGATCGGCCCCGAGGATCTGGCCGATCGCCGCCGGCCCGTCCCGGCCCGCCGAAGCCCTTGCCCGGCTCACCGGGACTCGTGCCGGGCCCGGCAGCGGCCAGCTTGGCGACGATGGCGTCGAGCTGGGCCGACGTGATCGTGCCGTTGTCGACGAGCGGCTGCAGCAGATCGCGGATGCGCTGCTCGCGGTCGGCCGCTGGCTTGGAGGCATCGGGCGTGGAGGCACCGGGCGTCGAGCCGGCCGGGGTCGAGTCGGACCCGCCGGTGGTGGCCGGTGGATCGCTGACCGCCACGGCCGAGGGCGACGCTCCCGCGGAGCCCGACGAAGCACCGATGACCAGGCCTGCGCCTGCGCCGGCCACGAGGCCGGCAGCGAGGCTTGCGCCCACGATCACCCGCTGCTTCGTCTTCACACCGCACAACCTCGCGTGCCGAGGTGAGAGCGGTCAGCCGCCTTGGTGAGAGCCGGGTGAGAAGCGGTCCATCTCGTCGATCAGGTCGAGCATCGCCTGCTCGGCCACCTCGCTCAGCGCCGGATGGATCCAGATCTGTCCGTGGGCGAGCTCGTCCACCGTCTGGCCGAGGTGCATCCCCTGCACGAACGTCTGGACGAGCATCGACGCCTGGTAGCCGATGACGTGCGCGCCGATCAACTTGCGCGTCCTCGGGTCGGCGATCAGCTTGGCGAAGCTCGTCGTGTCCTCCAGCGCCCAGCCGTAGGCGGCGCCGCCGTAGTCGCGGGTGATCACCGAGACCGGTCGGCCGCCGGCGCGCGCCTGCGCCTCGGTCAGCCCGACCGCGCCGATCTGCGGGTTGGTGAACACCGCGTGCGGCGCCGGACGGTGCGTCGAGCGGGCGCAGGTCGTCGGGGTGCAGCACGTTGTGCGTCACCACCTTGGCCTCGCCGTTGGCCATGTGCTTGAGCTGGTGGCGGCCGTTGACGTCGCCGAGCGCCCACACGTTCGGCGCCGACGTACGGCCGTAGTGGTCGACCACCACGTGGCCGTCGCTGTTGACGTGCACGCCGGCGGCCTGGCCGTCGAGCTGGTCGCCGTTGGGCCGCCGGCCCGTGGCCACGAGCAGCACATCGCCCGTCGACCGTCGTCGCGCCGTGCGGCGTTGCGCACGTGCACGGTGACACCGCCCTCGCGGTGCTCGATGCGCTCGACGGCGGTGCCGAGCAGCACGTCGTCGAACTCGTCGGGGGCCAACTCGGTGAAGCGGGCGGACACGTCGTGATCCTCGGCCATCAGCAGTCGGTGGCTGCGATTGATGATCGTCACCCTCGAACCGAGGGCGTGGAACACGTAGCCCAGCTCGGCGGCGATGAACCCGCCACCGAGCACGATGAGGTGCTCGGGCAACCGGTCGACGCGCATGACCGTGTCGCTCGTGTGGAACGGTCCGTCGGTGAGCCCGGGGATGTCCGGCAGGAACGGGCGAGCACCGGCGGCGATCACCACCTGTTCACCCCGCACCCGCTCGCCGTTGACCTCCAGCGTGCGCTCCCCGACGAAGCGGGCGTCGCCCTCGAAGACCACCACGTTGTCCAGGCTGTGGCGGTACTCCCGGCCGCCCTCGGCGATCGGGTCGATGCGGCCGAACACGCGGTCGCGGATGGCCGGCCAGTCGGCCTCGTGGAACGTGCCGTGCACGCCGTACTTCGCTGCGTGGCGGATCGTGAACGGCGACGTCCGCGGCGTAGATCAGCATCTTCGACGGGATACAGCCGACGTTGAGGCACGTGCCGCCGAACACGCCACGCTCGATGAGGGCGATGCGCCAGCCGTCCATCTCGGGCACGATCAGCGAGTTGCCGGAACCCGTGCCGAGAATCACCAGATCGAAGTCGTGGGTGGTCATCACCGCAAGTGTGCCGGGTGGCCCGAACCGTTTCGCTGTTCACCCGGACCGGGTAGAACGAGCAGCGAACCACTACCGCTCGTCGCCTGAATCGGAGACCGACCATGCCTGCGCCGTACACGTTGCCCGACCTGCCCTACGACCCCGGCGCTCTCGAGCCGCACTACTCGGGCGAGATCGTCTCCCTGCACCACGACAAGCACCACGCGGCGTACGTCAAGGGGATCAACGAGACGTTGGAGAAGCTGGCCGAGGCCCGCGAGAAGATGGACTTCGCGTCGCTCGGCACCTTGGAGAAGAGCATGGCCTTCCACCTCTCCGGCCACGTCCTGCACTCGATCTTCTGGACGAACATGAGCCCGGACGGCGGTGACAAGCCCGACGGCGGCCTGGGCACGGCGATCGACGAGCACTTCGGCTCGTTCGACGCGTTCAAGGCCCAGTTGAGCGAGGCCACCACGTCCATCCAGGGCATCGGCTGGGGCACGCTGTCGTGGGAGCCGAGCGGCCAGCGGCTGCTCATCGAGCAGGTCTACGACCACCAGGGCAACGTCGGATCCGGGGCGATCCCGCTCCTGGTGATCGACGCCTGGGAGCACGCGTTCTACCTGCAGTACAAGAACGTCAAGGCCGACTGGGTGAAGGCGTTCTGGGAGATCGTCAACTGGACCGACGTCGCCCGCCGGCTCGACGAGGCCAAGGCCTCACCGTCGCTGCTGCCGTGAGGTGAGCGAACCGCTCGTCGTGGTCGACGATCCTGCCGCGGGCATCCGCTGGCGGTTCGAGCGCGACTTCCTCGAATCGAACTGGACGTGCATCTGGGGCCGTGGCTGCCAGGGCATCGGCGACGTCGCCGCGCCCGAGCTGGGCCTCGGCTGTTGCTCGGTCGGTGCGGAGATGGGCGATCCGGAGGAGGCGATGACCACGTCCGCGCTCGCGTCACTGGTCCCGCCGGCGCTGTGGCAGCACCGCGACGCGGTGGACGCCGACGACGTGTTCAGCGACGGTACGCGGCGCAACACCAAGGTCGTCGACGGGGCGTGCATCTTCCTCAACCGCCCCGGATTCGCCGGCGGGGCGGGGTGCGCGCTGCACCTCGCCGCGCTCGACGCCGGCGACTCGCCGACGGATTGGAAGCCATCGGTCTGCTGGCAGCTGCCGATCCGCGTCGATTGGGAACCGCAGGCGGACGGCACCGAGCCCGATGTGCTCGAGGTGGCCACCGTGCGCCGCTGGACCCGGGCCGACTGGGGCGCCGAGGGGGCGACGATGGCCTGGTGCTGCACCGAGGAGCCGGCGGCGCACATCGGCGAGGTGCCGGTGATCGAGTCGCTCGCCGACGAGCTGGCCGGCGTCGCCGGTCGCCACGTGATCGATGCGGTCGCGGTGGCGCTCGGCCGGAAGCCGTAACGTCGGGCGCCATGAGCGACTTCAACGCCAAGATCATCGAGGAGTTCCGGGCCCACAACGGCAAGGTGGGTGGCCCGTTCGAGGGTGCGCCGATGGTGCTGGTCACCACGGTCGGGGCCAAGTCCGGCCAACAGCGCACGACACCGCTGGTCTACCTGCCCGAGGGCGACCGGGTCGTGATCTTCGCCTCTGCCGCCGGCGCGCCGACGCACCCGGCGTGGTACCACAACCTCGTGGCCAACCCGAGCGTCATCGCCGAGGTCGGCGACCAGCGCTACGAAGCGACGGCCAACGTGATCACGGGCGACGAGCGCGACCGGCTCTACGCCGAGCAGGTCACGCGGATGCCGGGCTTCGGCGAGTACGAGAAGAAGGCCGGCGCGCGGCTCATCCCGGTGGTCGCCCTCGACCGTGCGTGAGTCCATCGGGGCGGCTGGATGAGCGTCGACGCTGACGCCGTCGACGCGGTCGTCGTCGGGGCGGGGCCGAACGGGTTGGCGGCCGCCGTGCGCATCGCCCTCGCAGGCCGCAGCGTCACCGTGTTCGAGGCCAACGACACGATCGGCGGCGGGTGTCGCAGCGCCGAGCTCACCCTGCCGGGTTTCGTCCACGACCGCTGCGCCACGGTGCACACGCTCGGCGCGGCGTCGCCGGTGTTCGGTGGGTTCGACCTGGAGCGTCACGGCCTGCGTTACGCGCACCCGGACGTGGCCCTGGCCCATCCGCTCGACGGCGGCCGGGCGGCGCTGCTGCACCGTTCGCTCGACGACACCGTCGATGGGCTCGGACGTGACGGTTCGCCGTGGCGCCGACTGGTCGGCGGCGCGGTCGACGAGTGGGACCACATCGTCGACTCGGTCCTCCAACCGTTGCTGCGCGTGCCCCGCCACCCCCTGGCGATGGCCCGCTTCGGGCTGCGCGCCGTGCCGCCGGCCACGTGGATGGCCCGCACGATGCGCACCGACGAGGGCGCTGCGCTGTTCGGCGGCTGTGCCGCCCACTCGTTCCTGCCGCTCGGTCACGCACTGAGCGCGTCGTTCGGCGTCATGTTGGCCGCCTCCGGGCACGCGGTCGGCTGGCCGTTCGTCGCCGGCGGGTCGCAGGCGCTCAGCGACGCGCTCGCCGCCCGCCTCCGCGAAGCCGGCGGGACGATCGTCACCGGGACGCCGGTCACCACGCTCGACGCCCTGCCACGCCACCGCGTGGCGCTGTTCGACACCGATCCGCTGCAGCTGGCGTCGATCAGCGGACACCACCTGCCGGCCGCGTTCCGCGCCCGGCTGCGTCGCTACCGCTTCGGGCCGGCGGCGTTCAAGGTCGACTACGCACTCGACGGCCCGGTGCCGTGGACCAACCCGGCGGTCGCGTCGGCGGGCACGGTGCACCTCGGCGGCACGTTCGCCGAGATCGCCGGCGCGGAGGCAGCCGTCGCCGCCGGGCGGATGCCCGAGCGCCCCTTCGTGCTCGCCGCCCAGGCCACCGCCACCGATCCGTCACGCGCACCGGCGGGCAAGCACACGCTGTGGACCTACGCGCACGTGCCCAACGGCTCGGTCGTCGACGCCACCGCGGCGATCGAGGCGCAGCTGGAGCGCTTCGCCCCCGGCTTCCGCGACGTCGTGCTCGCCCGTCACGTCACCGCCCCGCTGCAGTTCGCCGAGCTCGACCGCAACTTCGTCGGCGGTGACATCAACACCGGCTCGTTCGCCGGCACCCAGCTCGTCTTCCGCCCGACGCTCGGCCTGCGCAGCTACCGCACGCCGAACCCGCGCATCCTGCTGTGCTCGGCGGCCACCCCGCCCGGCGGCGGCGTCCACGGCGCCTGCGGGGCCAACGCCGCCGACATCGCCCTCGCCGGCCCCCTCCGCTGACACCTCCGACCGGCCCGCGTGACGGTCACCCGCCCACCGTTCACGTTCGCGCCGCTGACGACGGAATCCGGCGTCACAGCCGCGACACGAACGAGAGTGACGGCGCCGTCAGCCGTTCTTCGGCAGCTCCGCCCAGGAGAGGACGCGGTCGTTGTTCGGCTCCTTCGGCAGGCCGAGGATCCGCTCGCCGAGGATGTTCTTCTGCACCTGGTCGGTGCCGCCGTAGATCGGCGGGGCCTGGGCGAAGAGGGCCATCTCGGTGACGTAGGCCAACGCCGGGTTGCCGGTGGCCTCGTCGAGCACCTGTGCGATCGGCGGCCTCGTAGGCGTGCAACGTGCCGCTCGGCCCGAGGATGGCCAGGCCGAGGTCGCGGCTGGTGCGCACGAGGTCGCTCATCGCCAGCTTGCCGAGGTTGCCGACCCCGGGCAGCTCACGACCCGCCTCGCGCTCGGCCTTGGCCCGCAGGTTGGTGATCCGGGCGATCTCGGTGAGCGTGTGCACCTTCATCAGCTGCTGGCGCACCGACGGGTCGTTGATCGTGCCGTTCGCCTTGGCCAACGACGTGAACAGCCGCTCGGCACCGGCGACCATCGCCCCGCCGCCACCCCCGCCACCGGGCGTGCGCTCGCGGATGAAGTCGCCGACGCGCTTGGGCAGGTCGCCGGCGATCGTGCCGGCGTTGGCCAGGGCGACGTGCCCGCCCGACCCGCCGGCGCTGAGGCCGGCGCGCTCGAACATCAACGTCGTGTTGGCCACGGCCCAGCCGTTGTTCAGCCCGCCGATGGTCCACGCGTCCGGCACCCGGGCGTCGGACATGAACACCTCGTTGAACAGCGCCCGTCCGGTCATCTCGCGCAGCGGGCGCACGTCGACTGCGCTGC
This sequence comes from uncultured Acidimicrobiales bacterium, assembly GCA_963794805.1. Lineage (GTDB taxonomy): Bacteria > Actinomycetota > Acidimicrobiia > Acidimicrobiales > Ilumatobacteraceae > JAODBQ01. The sequence continues at coordinate 306,305 of CAWCFL010000013.1, read as the reverse complement.
CCTGGTGCATGTCGAAGGCGAACCAGGTGATGCCCTGGTGCTTGGGGACGTCCGGGTTGGTGCGGGCGATGAGCATGCCCATGTCGGCGATCTGGCCGCCGGAGGTCCACACCTTCTGTCCGTTGACCACCCACTCGTCGCCGTCGCGCACGGCCTTGCAGCCGAGGCCGGCGAGGTCGGATCCGGCGCCGGGCTCGCTGAACAGCTGGCACCACGCCCGTTGGCCGGTGACGATCGGCCGGACGAACTCCTCGATCTGCTCGGGCGTGCCGTAGGTGGCGATGGTCGGCGCCGCCAGCAGCATGCCGAGGCCGGTCGGCGCACCGAGCACCTTGCGCTCACCGAGACGGCCGGAGACGGCCAACGAGTCGGCCCGCGACAGGCCCTTGCCGAACGCGTTCGGCGGCAGCGACGGGGCCGCCCACCCGGACAGTCCGAGGCGGTCCCACCACTCGGCGACGGTGAGGTCCGGGTCCCAGTTCGCGTCCAGCCAGGCGTCGAGCTCGTCCAGCAATTCAGTCATTGCAGTAGACAACAACAGCGGACCGGCAGTTGTGAAGTCGAAGCGCCCGAACGGCGCTCGGCGGCCCGCGGCGCGTCGGCCGGGCGTCACGTTGCGTGGGCATCGTCCCTGCGTCCGGCATGCTTGACCGCGATATGTCAGACGAACACGACGCCGCCGAGCGCGAAGAGGCGCACGACGACGTGTCGTTCGCCTCCCTCGGACTCAACACCCAACTCACCGAGGCGCTCGCCGCGCTCGGCTACGAAGAACCGACGCCCATCCAGGCCGAGTCCATCCCGGAGATGCTCGCCGGACACGACGTGCTCGGCCAAGCGGCCACCGGCACCGGCAAGACGGCGGCCTTCGCCCTGCCGATCCTCCAGCGCCTGGCCGAAGAGCGGGCCGACGCCGACGAGGCTGCCACCAAGCGCAACGGTCCGCTGGCCGTGGTCCTCGTGCCGACGCGCGAGCTGGCCATCCAGGTGTCCGAGGCCATCTGGCGCTACGGGCGCGGCCTCGGCGCCAGGGTCGTCGCGCTCTACGGCGGCCAGCCGATCTTCCGCCAGCTGCAGACGCTCGTCGCAGGGCGTCGACATCGCCGTCGCCACGCCCGGTCGGGCCCAGGACCACCTCCAGCGCAACTCGCTGGACACCAGTCGGGCGTCAGATCGTCGTGCTCGACGAGGCCGACGAGATGCTCGACATGGGCTTCGCCGAGGACATCGAGGCGCTGCTCGAGCGCCTGCCCGCCGAGCGCCAGACCGTGCTGTTCTCGGCCACGATGCCGGCGCGCATCGAGTCGATCGCCCGCAAGCACCAGCAGGACCCGGTGCGCATCCGCATCGCCGCGGCGCCGACCGCGGCCGGCGAGGCCCCGCAGGTCCGCCAGGTGGCCTACGTGGTCCCCCGGTCGCACAAGGCCGCAGCGCTCGGTCGGGTGCTCGACATCGAGGCGCCCACCGCGGCGCTCGTGTTCTGCCGGACGCGCATCGAGGTCGACCAGCTCACCGAGACGCTCGTCGCCCGCGGCTACCGCGCCGAGGCGTTGCACGGCGGGATGAGCCAGGAGCAGCGCGACCGGGTGATGGGCCGGTTGCGCAGCGGCGCAGCCGAGCTGCTGATCGCCACCGACGTCGCCGCTCGCGGCCTCGACGTGGACGTGCTCACCCACGTCGTCAACTACGACGTCCCCTCGGCACCGGAGAGCTACGTGCACCGCATCGGGCGCGTCGGCCGTGCCGGCCGCGACGGCGTGGCCATCACCCTCGCCGAACCGCGCGAACGCCGCCAGCTGGGCAACATCGAGCGGCTCACCAAGCAGCCGATCTACATCGAACCGGTGCCCTCCGTCGCCGATCTCCGCGCCCGGCAGATGGAGCTCACCGTCGCCGCGCTGCGCGAGGCCCTCGACGCCGACGACGAGACGCTCGACCCGTTCCGCACCGACGGTGCGCAGCCTGCGCAACGAGTTCGACGAGCTCGACCTCGCCGCCGCGGCGCTGCGCCTGGTGCACGAGGCCAACGGCTCGGCCACCGAGGAGCCCGACATCCCCGACATGTCGGCACCGCGCCAGGAGTACGGCGACCGCGGCCGACCCGACCGGGGCGATCGCCCGAAGGGCGAGCGCAACAGCGGCCCGACGGCGAAGATCTTCATCGGCGTCGGCAAGGCGCACAAGATCCGCCCGGGCGACCTCGTCGGGGCGATCGCCAACGAGACCCACCTCAGCGGCAAGGAGATCGGCCCGATCTTCGTCGCCGACCGCTACTCGATCGTCGGCGTCCCGGCCGGCAGCATCGACGACGTGATCGCCTCGTTGCAGCGCACCACGATCAAGGGCAAGAAGCCGCAGATCCGCCCGTACACGGAGAACGGAGCTCCCGAGCGCGAGCCGCGCAAGCCGTTCGACCGCAAGCAGCGCCGCCACTAGTTGGGCGCTGCGGCAGGCGTGCCACCATCGGCGGCGCACGACTGACCGCAGGAGGACGACATGGCGAGCATCGGTGAGGGGCTGGCGCTCACGCAGGACGAGTTGGACGAGATGATGTCCACGACATGGAACATGCGCGTGGCCACCGTCGGCCCGGGCACCCGGATCAACGTCACCCCGCTGTGGTTCGGCTGGGGCGGCGGCGCGGTGTACTTCTACTGCCGCGGCCAGAAGATCGTGAACCTGCGGCGCAACCCGGTGTGCACCGTCCTCGTCGACCGCAACGAGGAGTTCCCGCAGCTCAACGGGGCGATGATGCAGGGCACCGCGCGCATCCTGGAGACGGTGGAGGACGAAGCCGCCGACACGAACCTGCCGGGCGTGCGCAGCCAGATGGGCGCGAAGTACGCCGGCGGCCACGGCGAGCCCGCACCGGTCGCCGGCGAGCCGCCGCCGGACTTCGGCGCGTCGGCGCGTGGACGGTTCTGGCGCTGGGTCGTGTTCGAGCCGGATCACATCGTCAGCTGGGACAACCGCAAGCTGCCGAAGCGCTGACCGCCGAAACCTGTCACACCGCGGCACCCTTGCAAACGGAGGGGATTCCGGTTATCACTGTGACATGACGCGCCTCGGCTACCAGATCCCGAACTTCACCTACCCCGACACCACGCCGGCCACCCTGTTCGACACCATCGCCCGCCAGGCGAAGGAGGCCGACGACTCGGGCTTCGACACCGTCCTGGTGATGGACCACTTCTACCAACTGGCGATGATGGGCCCGCCCGAGCACGAGATGCTCGAGTGCTACTCGCTGCTGTCGGCGCTCGCCCGGGAGACCTCCAAGGTACGGCTGAGCGGCCTCGTCACCGGCAACACCTACCGCAACCCGGCCGTGCTGGCCAAGACCGTCACCACGCTGGACATCGTCTCCAACGGCCGCGGCCAGCTGGGCATCGGCGCCGGCTGGTTCCAGTTGGAGCACGACGCGTTCGGCATCGAGTTCGGCACGTTCACCGACCGCTTCGAGAAGCTGGAAGAGGCGCTGCAGATCATCCTGCCGATGCTGCGCGGCGAGAAGGCCACGCTCGCCGGCAAGCACTACCAGGTCAAGGACGCGTTCAACTCGCCGGTCCCGGCGTCGCGCATCCCGGTGATGATCGGCGGCGGCGGCGAGCGCAAGACGCTGCGGATGGTCGCCCAGTACGCCGACGAGTCGAACCTCATCTGCGGCGTCGACGAGCTGCCGCGCAAGCTCGACGCGCTCGCCGGTCACTGCGAGGCGCTCGGCCGGGACCGCAGCGAGCTCACCGTGTCGTGGCAACGCTCGGTGTGCATCGCCCCGACGATGGAGGAGGCCCAGACCGACGTCGCCGCGTTCCTCGCGACGGTCGGTGTGGACGTGGCGACGATGAGCGACGAGCAGCGCAAGGCGTTCACCGGACGGTTCGTCATCGGCGATCCGGACACCGTCGGCGAGCAGCTGGCCAAGGACATGACCGCCGGCATCGACGGGTTCACCGTCAACCTGGTGGCCAACGGCCACATCCCCGGCCGCGTGACCCTGCTCGGCGAGACGGCGTCCAAGGCGGTCTTCGGCTGACGCAGGACGGCGACGCTGGACGGCGACGGGCCCGGTTCCGGGTCACTCGCCCGACAGCGTCGCCGGACAGCGTGGCAGCCGCCTCGGCTGCACCGCGCGGGGTGCGGCCGGGCAGGCTGCGCGGATGGAGTTCACGCCCGAGCAGCTCGCCGCCCAGACCGCCGCAGACGACGGCACGCCCGTCGTCATGCTCAACCTCGTCGCCTACCGCGCCGCGGCCGACGACGGCAGCGGCTCGGGCCTCGACGCGTACCTGGTCTACTCACGCGGCTTCGTGCCGCTGCTCAAGGCGTGCGGCGGCACGATCCTGTGGGCCGGCGACGTCACCGGTGTCGCGCTCGGCGACGACGCAGCCGACGACTGGGACTACGCGGTGCTCGTGCAGTACCCGTCGCGTGCCGCGTTCGTCGAGGTGATGACCTCACCCGAGTACGCGGCGATCAACCCCCACCGCGTGGCCGGTCTGCGCAAGCACATCATCCTGCCGGTGAGCGAGACGTACTCGAAGTTCGCCCGCTGAGCCGCCCGGCGCGAGGTCACAGGTCGAGGTGGGCACGCTCGCCGTGCGCGCCGAAGATGCCGATCAGCGCGACGGGGCCGTCGACGGCACCGAACCAGTGCGGAGCGGTGGTGACGAACTCGACAGCCTCGCCCGGCTCGATGATGAGGTCGTCGGGGCCGAGCAGCAGCCGCAGCCGCCCCTCGAGCACGTACAGCCAGTCGTGACCTTCGTGCACCTTGAGCTCGGCCGGCGGCCGACGCCGGCGGGCGCTCACCTCGATGCGATACGCGTGGACGCCGGCCGCCGGCCCGCGATTGGTCAGCGGCCACATCGTCATGCCCTCGAAGCGACGCGGCCGGCCGCGCACGCGTGGGTCCGGGCGCGGCGCCGAGCCGAGCAGCTCGTCGGTGCTCACGCCGAGCGCCGCGGCGAGCGCCGGGATGTGGTCGATCGCCAGGCGGCGCTTGCCCGTCTCCAGTCGGCTGAGGGTGGACACGTCGAGGTTCGCCGCCTCGGCCACCTGTTGCAGCGTCATCCCGCTGGCCGTCCGCAACTCGCGCAGCCGTCGCCGCACGCGGTCGTCCAACGTCTCCGTCTTTGCCAGCATGGCAAGACATGTTGCCAGATCGTGACGGCGGCGTCATCCTCGCAGACATGGACACCACCTGGGAATGCATCGTCGTCGGCGGTGGCGCCGCCGGCCTGAGTGCCGCGCTCGTGCTGGGGCGGGCGCGGCGACGCACGCTCGTCGTCGATGCCGGCCATCCGAGCAACGCACCGGCGCACGGCATCGGCGGGTTGCTCGGCCACGACGGCCGACCGCCGACCGAGCTGTACGCGATCGGCCGCGACGAGCTCGCCGCCTATCCCTCCGTGGAGGTGCGCTCGGGTGAGGTGGTCGCCGGTCGGCTCGACGACGGCACCTTCGTGCTCGACCTCGCCGATGGCGCCGCGGAGCGTGCCTCGCGGGTGATCCTGGCGACGGGCATGGAGTACCGGCATCGTGACCTGCCCGGGCTGGCCGAGCGCTGGGGCCGTTCCGTGTTCCACTGCCCGTTCTGCCACGGATGGGAGGTCCGCGACGGCCGCCTCGGCGTGCTCGACCGCGGCGACACCGGCGCGCACCGCGCACTGCTGCTGCGGGTGTGGAGCGACGACGTCACGCTGTTCACCGACGGCCCGGACGGGCTGAGCGACAGCGAGCGGGCGACGCTCGCCGACCGCGGCGTGGCGATCGACGAGCGTCACGTCGCCGGTCTGTGCGGGCCGGGCAGCGACCTCGCAGCCGTCGCCCTGTCCGACGGGTCGCAACAGCCGCTCGACGGCCTGCTGGTGGCCGTCACGCTGCACCAACGGTCGCCGCTGGCCGCCCAGCTCGGCGCCTCGACGAGCTCGAACGGTCTCGCCGTGGACGCCGTTGACGTCGACATGTGGATGCAGACGTCGGTCCCGGGGCTGAGCGTCGCCGGCGATGCCAGCGTGGCGATGCCGTCCGTCGCCGCGGCGATCGCCGCCGGCTCGGCAGCCGCCGCCGGCGTCGTCCGCAGCCTGATCGAGGTGGCGGCATGAGCGGCGACACGAGCGGCAACGACGAGCGCACCGGACGCAGCGAGCACAGCGGGCACACCGGACACGGCGGACACGATGCTTCACCGACCAACCCGGCGGCGTTCTGGGACGAGTTCTACGCCGGCCGGACGCGCTGGAGCGGGCGGCCCAACGAGCTGCTCGTCGCCGAGTTGCCCGGCCCCGCGGCGGGACGGGCCCTCGACCTCGGATGCGGTGAGGGCGGCGACGCCATCTGGCTGGCCCAGCAAGGCTGGCAGGTGACCGCGGCGGACATCTCCGCCGCGGCGCTCGCCGTCGGCGCCGAGCAGGCGGCGCTGGCCGGTGTCGGCGAGTCCATCAGCTGGGAGCGCCACGACCTCGACGAGTCGTTCCCCGACGGAACGTTCGACCTCGTCGTCTCCTGCTACATGCAGTCCCCCGTGGCACTCGGCCGGGTGGACATCCTGCGTGGCGCGGCGGCCGCCGTGGCGCCCGGCGGCCTGCTCGTCGTCATCGGCCACGCGGGACCACCGTCGTGGAACCCGGACATGAACCACCTGGCCCTGATGCCGAGCGCCGCCGAGGTGCTCGCCGACCTCGATCTCGGCGACGGCTGGGTGGTCGAGCGGTGCACGAACGTCGACCGGCCGTCGAACGACCCGCAGGGCCACCCGGGAACCCGTCCCGACAGCGTCGTCCGCGTCCGTCGGCACGCCTGACGGGCGTTCGCGGCTGCCGGGCCGGCCGCTCAGCCGACCGTCAGATGCGCTCCAACTCGGCGCCGTCGAACAGCGGGGCGATCCCCTCGGCCGCGACGTCGGCGGCCATGATCTCGTCGCCCGGCACCTCACCGGCGCGTGCTCGCTCGGCCGCGGCGAACACCGCGGGCAGCAGGCGCGCGTCGCTCGTGGTGTTGAGGAACAGTTGCTCACGGCCGAGCACGTAGGACACGGCGTGATCCAGCGCGTCGCCTTCGGGCAGCGGCTGGTACCAGCTGAACTTCGGGCCGTCGTCCGCGTCGGACCACCGCCGGCGGGCCACCGCCTTGATGGTCTGCGTGGCGACGGAGCGCTCGGCGCACAGCGCGAGCAGATCTTCCACGTCGGACCGGTAGTCGGGCCGCGACATCATCGTGAAGTTGTAGGGGAACAGCACCGAGTCGAAGTCGAACCGTTCCAGGCTGCGCACGTGCATCCCGGGGATGCGCGTGCCGTGGCCGGTGACGCCGATGAACCGTGTGAGCCCCTCGTCGCGCGCTCGGACGAGCGCCTCGACCGCACCGCCCGGGCCGTGGGCCACGTCCCATTCCTCGGGCTCGACGAGGTTGTGCAGCTGCACGAGGTCGACGTGGTCGACTCCCATCCGCACGAGTGACCGCTCCAACTCGGCGCGCGCTGCCCCGCCGGCGCGCTCGCCGGTCTTCGTGGCCAGGAACACCTCGGTGCGATGGGCGGCGAGGAACGGTTGCAACCGCACCTCCGACTGGCCGTAGCCGGCCGCCGTGTCGATGTGGTTGATGCCCGCGGCGCGCACGACCTCGAGCGTGCTGTCGGCACGCGATTGGCTCATGCCCCCGAGCGCGGCGGCACCGAAGATGACCCTCGTGGAGTCGTGTCCGGTGCGGCCGAACGGTCGACGTTCGATCATGGACCGACCGTACCCCTCCCAAACCCCGTCGCTCGCCGAGACGTGTCTGCACCGAATCGGTTGCGGGCGGACACGAGCTTGGGAGGAACGAAACAGATGAGACGATGGATGACGCGCGTCGCGGTGCTCACCGCCGGCGCCACGCTCGCCTTCGGCGGGGTCGCTGCCGCGCACCCGACCGAGGACACCACGGTGACGACGACGCCGGACACGACGCCCGACACCCCGCCCGCGCCGGCCGTCGTGGCTGCCAGCTCGACCATCACGCTGCCGTTGTTCGGTGTGCCGCTCACCGTCGACGTGGCCACGGATCCGTCCGGGCAGCTGGCCAGCGTGGCAGTGAATCCGGCCGACGGCTACACCGCCGTGGTCGACCGGCCGAACAAGGTCGCCTTCGTCAACGCGGACGGCACGTCCAAGGTGCGCGTCGAAGCCGGACGTCGCGGGCAGTCGGTCGCCGTCAAGGGCACGACCATCGCCGACATCTCCGGTCCCGGCGGCTGGTCGGGCGATCCGTTCGGCACCGGGGCCATCACCACGGTGAGCTTCACGGTCGGCGCCGCGGCCGACGGCGGCCCGGACATCACCGCGGTGTCCAGCAGTGATGCGTCGGCGACGATCGGCCAGACCCGCCGCCACACCACCCATGGGGGCAGCGCGGCGCAGGCCGCCGTGACGTTCAGCCTGGACGGCCAGCAACGCACGCTGTTGATCACGGCCATCGTCACCGAACGCGACGAGACCAGCCATGCCGCGCTCAGCGTGAGCCTGTCGAAGGTCCGCGGCGTCGCCCAGGACGCGGCGGACGCCGCCGGGACGAAGACGTGGAGCGGGATGCTCTGCGACGGCACGGCCGCGACGATCACCTACACCGTGGGTGCCGACGGCTCGCTGAGCAACGTGAGTGCGACCCCGGCGGGTGCCGAGGTCCAGGCCAACGGGAACAAGGCCACGGTGCGCTTCGCCACGGGTGAGCGGATCACCGTCAGCGCACGCGCCAAGGACGGCCAGATCAAGGTGAGCGTCGACCAGCGGTTCCGCTGCGACGTCACCGATCCGTCGGTGAACACCCCGACGAGCACGGTGGCCGCGAACGATCACGGCGGTCGCGACGACCACGGTCACCATGGCGACGGCACCACCGACGACACGCGGCCGGGCACGACCGACACGGTCACCAGCAACTCTCCGCCGACCACGGCGGACGTCAGCGCCGACCGCAGTGGCAACGGCAACCGCAGCGGCCGCAATGACGGCCGCGGCGAGGATGGGCGTGGTTCGTCCGGTGGCGGTGGCCATGGGTGACGGCGGTCGGGCGAGCTTCGCCCCACCGTGGCGCGCGCCCGGCGGCCGCGGCGTGGCCAACGCCGCGGCCGCGGTCGTCGGGCTCGTCGCCCTCGTGGGCGGGTGCGCCAGCTCGTCGAGCAGCGCCTCGTCCACGGCGCAGGTGAGCGCCACGGTGTCCACGACCATGTCGGCGCCGGTGACGTCCGCGATCGGTGCGCCGACGCCGACGGCCGTGGCGCCGACGGCCGTGGCGCCGGTGACGTCACCGGCATCCACCCTGCCGACGGCACCAGCCGCGGCGCCCGCCGCGGCAGCGACGACACCGCCGATCGACCCCGCCGCCACGTTGCAGCAGGCGGTGGCGGCGCTCGGCGCCAGCTACCACTTCGCCACCACGGCGACGGTCAACGGCGCCGTCGCCCTGCGCGCCGACGGCGACCGCATCGGCGACGGCTCCCGCCTCGCGGTGACGGCCAACGGCGCCACGGTGCAGTACGTCATCACCGCGGACGGGACGTGGGTCCAGCAGCCCGGCCAGGACTGGCAGCAGCTCGACGACCCGCCGGCCACGGCCGACCCGGTGAGCGCGCTGTCGTCACCGTCGGCGGTGGCCGTCAGCCAGTCGGACGGGACCACCGTCGGCCTGACCGTCACCGTGCCGTCCGTCGCCCTGGGCATCCCCGGCGACGGCGACGTTCCGGTGAGCGCCGTCGTCGTCGGCGGGGTGCTCACGACCGTCGGCTACGACACCACGGTGAGCGGTGTGCCGGCGTCGGTCACCGCCACGCTCGGCGCCCCGGCCGACACCTCACCGGTGAGCGCACCGGCCTGAGCGCCGGCCGGCGGCGGCTGCCAGACTCCGCCGATGCACGAGGGCGCCCCTGATCCGGTGTCGATGGCCACCCGCTTGGCACTCGACGCCCTCGGCGACGACGTCTACACCAGCCGCTCCCCGACCGAGCAGCAGCACGTCTTCGGCGGCCTGCTCATCGGCCAGGCCCTGCGCGCCGCCCAGTCGACCGTGGACGGGCGTGGCGCCCACTCCCTGCACGCCTCGTTCATCCAGGCCGGCGTCGGCGGCGAGCACGTGCGCTACGAGGTGGAGCGCACCCGCGACGGGTCGAGCTTCGGGACGCGCCGCGTCGTCGCCCGCCAGTCGCGCGGCGTCGTGCTCGTCCTCACGGCCGACTTCCATCGCGACGAGCACGGCCATGACTACGAGGAGCCGGCCGTGCCCGGCATCCCCGGGCCGGACGGCCTGCCCGTCGGTCGCTACGCCAGCACGTGGTTCGAGTCGCGCGACGTCCCCGTCGACGCGCCACCGCCGCCGGGTCCGCCGCTCGCCCGGCGGGCCTGGTTCCACCCCACCGCCCGGGTGCCCGACGACCCGCTCCTGCACCAGCAGGCGCTCGCCTACCTGAGCGACCACGGCCCGACGCGTGCCGCCCGCGAACCGCACGCGTTCCTCGCCGACGATGCCGCCCGGCAGTCCGTCTCCCTCGATCACGCCGTCTGGTTCCACCGGCCCGTGGACATCAACGGTTGGCTCCTCAGCGAGCTCCACCCGGTGGCCACCGGTCGCGGCCGGGGCCTCGCGCTCGGCTCGATCCGCACGTCGGACGGGGCCCTCGTGGCCACGGTCGCGCAGGAGGTCCTGCTGCGGACCCGCACGTAAGAACTCCTCGTGAATCGGCGGCACTGAGCGTTCTCTGAGGAACCTCGGAGCATCCTCCGAGTGGGCCGACCGACGATGGCCCCGTTCTCGTCCCCGTCCCGAGGAGCCTTCATGTCGCCGAGCGCTGCCCGTCCCGCGGGTTCCCGAAGCCGTTGGATCCGTTGGGTCGCTGCGCTCGTCGTCGTCGCCGGGATCGGCGCCACGGCTGCCTGGTGGTTCGGCTGGAGATCGAAGGACCAGCAGTCGGCCGGTGCGGCGAGCACGACGACCGTCAAGCGGCTCATCGCGGCGACGACCGGGACGGTGACCGACACCGTCACGGGAACCGGCACCGTGGCCGCAGCGACGACCGACGACCTCAGCTTCACGTCCAGCGGGAAGGTCACGGCCGTCAACGTCGCCGTCGGCGACACGGTGACGGCCGGCGAGGTGGTCGCGACGATCGATCCGACCGAGCTGCAGGCCGCGTACGACTCGGCCCTGGCGACCGTCGCCACCGCCCAGGCCAAGCTCGACGACGACACGGCGGCCGCTGCGTCCGACGAGCAGATCGCCGCCGACAACTCGTCGCTCAAGGTGGCCTACGACGCGGCCGTCACGGCCTCGGCCGCACTGGCCGGCGCGCAGCTCACGGCGACGACCGACGGCACGGTGACGGCGGTGAACCTGACGGTCGACCAGCAGCTCGGCAGCGGCGGCACCAGCGGCACGTCGGTGAGCGGATCCGGGACCGGCGGCGGGGCCACGCCGCGGGCGGTCGGTTCGTCGACCGGCGGCGGCCAGAACAGCTCGGCCAACTCGTCGAGCAGCTCCTCGACGGCACAGATCCAGGTGGTCAGCACCGGCAAGTACAGCGTCGACCTCTCGGTCGACACGAGCGACATCGCCAAGGTGGCGACCGGCCAGTCGGTCGCCCTGTCGATCTCCACCAGCTCGTCGTCCACGTCCAACCAGACGACGGGCGCCTTCCCCGGTGGCGCGTTCCCGGCGGGCGGTGCCTTCCCCGGCGGCGGTCAGGCCGGCACGGGTCGCACGGGCACGGGCCAGACCGGCACCCGCACCGGACAGACCGGGACGGGCACGGGACAGACGGGTACGGGACAGACCGGGACCGGGACCGGCACCGGCCGCACCGGGCGGACCGGCACGAACGGATCGACGGCCACGGCGGCGACGGCAGCCACGGCCACCGGCACCGTGAGCGAGGTCTCCAAGATCGCCACGGCGACCTCCGGCGTGGCCTCCTACACGGTGACGGTGACGTTCGACGGCGATCCGACCAAGGTGTTCATCGGCTCGAGCGTCACCGCGACGATCACCACGGCGACGCACGACGGCGTGCTCGTGCCGGCCCTGGCGATCACCACCGAGGGTGCCGCGTCCACCGTCCTGGTGGCCACCGACGGCACCGAGGACGGCCCGACGGAGCGCCGCACGGTCACCACCGGCTCCACGGTCGGCAACATGATCGAGGTCACCTCCGGCTTGAACGCCGGCGAGCAGGTGCTCGTCGAGATCAGCGTTCCCGCCGGCGCCACGGGCACAGGCGGCGAGGGCGGTTTCCCCGGCGGCGGACGCACCGGCGAGGGCGGCTTCCCCGGCGGCGGACGCACCGGTGAGGGCGGTTTCCCCGGCGGCGGGCGAACCGGTGAGGGCGGCGGCTTCCCCGGCAGGCAGGGCAACGCTCCGACCGGGGGCCAAGCGCCGACCGGCCAAGCACCGACCGGTGGCCAGGCGCCGACGGGTGCACCGGCGCCGAGCACGACGGTGACCGGCTGATGGCCCGCACGAAGCGCGGCCAGGCCGAGGAGGCCGCGACGGCGCCCCACGGCGAGCCGCCCGACGGCGGGTCCGCAGTGGCCACCGCCTCGGGTACGACCGACCCGGGCGGCACGGCTGTCCCACCGGTGATCGAGCTGCGCGACGTGAGCAAGATCTACGGCGTCGGCGAGATCGAGGTCGCCGCCCTGCGCGACGTCTCGATGACCATCGGCGACAACGAGATGGTCGCGATCATCGGCCCGTCGGGGTCCGGCAAGTCGACCCTGATGCACATCCTCGGCTGCCTCGACGTGCCCACGTCGGGCGAGTTCCTCCTCGCCGGCCACGATGTGGCCGGGTTCGACGAGAACCAGTTGGCCGACGTGCGCAACCGGTTCATCGGCTTCGTCTTCCAGCAGTTCAACCTCCTCGCCTACCTGCCGGCGTGGCGCAACGTCGAGCTGCCGCTCGTCTACAGCAGGGTCAAACCGGCCGAGCGCAAGCGCCGGGCGCTCGCCGCGCTCGACGTGGTCGGACTGGCCGACCGGGCGAACCACCGGCCCGGCGAGCTGTCCGGCGGGCAGCAGCAGCGCGTCGCCGTGGCCCGGGCCCTCGTCACCGAGCCGGGGATGATCCTCGCCGACGAGCCGACCGGCAACCTCGACTCCACCGCCACCGCCGACGTGCTCGCCCTGTTCGACGAGCTGCACCGCAGCGGCCGCACGATCGTGCTGATCACCCACGAGCACGACGTCGCCGCCCGCGCCCAGCGCGTGGTGCAGATCCACGACGGTCGCATCGTCGGCGTCGACGACGCCACGCCGCTGACCTCGCTCGCCGGTGCACGATGAACTGGCGCGACACGTTCCGCACGGCCGGCGACGCGGTGCGCACCCATCGGCTGCGCTCGGCGCTGACGATGCTCGGGATCATGATCGGGATCAGCGCCGTCGTGCTCACCGTCGGCCTCGGCCAGGGCGCCCGCGCCAAGGTGCGCGACGACATCAACGCCCTCGGCACGAACCTCCTCGTGGTCTCCCCCGGGAGCACGACGAGCAGCACCGGCGTGCGTGGCGGCTTCGGCAGCGCGTCCACGCTCACCCTCGCCGACGCCGCGGCGCTGTCCGACAGCACCGCTGCACCCGACATCCAGGCCGTCGCCGCCGAGACCACGTCGAACACCGAGCTCACCGCTGGCACCACCAACTGGACGACGACGCTCACCGGCACTTCGCCGAGCTGGCAGGAGGTGCGCTCGCGCGCCGTGTCCAGCGGTCGTTTCCTCACCGCCGCCGACGACGCCGGCACGGCCACCGTCGTCGTCCTCGGACCGGACACGGCGACCGAGCTGTTCCCGAACATCGACCCGGTCGGCCAGACCGTCGCCGTCAACAACGTCTCGCTGAAGGTCGTCGGCGTGCTCGAGCCGCTCAGCTCGTCGGAGTCGACACGCAACAACGACCTGGCGATCGTCCCCCACAGCACCTACGCCCAGCTCCTCGTCGGCGGTTCGTCGCGCAGTTCGGTCAGCTCCATCTACATCAAGGCCACCGGCTCGGGCACCCTCTCGGCGGCCTACCAGGAGGCCGACGCCCTGCTGCTGAACAACCACGGGATCACCGCGGCGAGCAGCGCCGACTTCTCCATCGCCACCCAGGAATCGCTGCTCTCGGCAGCCAGCTCGGTGGACAGCACGCTCACCGTCATGCTCGCCGGCATCGCGGTGATCTCGCTGCTCGTCGGCGGCATCGGGGTGATGAACATCATGCTCGTCTCGGTCACCGAACGGATCCGTGAGATCGGTCTGCGCAAGGCGCTCGGCGGCCGGCCACGGTTCATCCGCCGCCAGTTCCTCGTCGAGGCGACGATCCTCGGCCTCGCCGGCGGCCTCCTCGGCGTCGGCATCGGCATCGCCGGCGCGGTGATCCTGCCGAAGGTCACCGACACGAGGGTGCTCCTGTCCGTGCCGGCGTCGATCGGGGCGATCGTCATGGCCATGGCCATCGGGATCGTCTTCGGCGTCTACCCCGCATCGCGCGCCGCCCGGCTCGCACCCATCGACGCGCTGCGCAGTGAGTGAGGAACCGACGATGAGCCCCGCAGCCACGCCCAAGCCACTCGGCGCCGATCGAGTCGCCTCGCTGTTCCCCACCGAGATCGCCAGTCGTTCGTACCGGCGACGGCGACGGATGCGCCGGGCGATCACCGCGTGCCGTCGTGCTCGTCGTGCTCGCCGGCGGCGGGCTCGCCGTGGCCCAGACGACCGGCAGCACGCCGACGCCGCTACCGCCTGGCCGCCGCCTCGCAGCAGGAGGTGACCTCGACGCTCGACGGCGTCGCCACCATCCAGCCCGTCGCCCAAGCGGACGTGGCCTTCCCCAACGCCGGCACCGTCGCCTCGGTCGACGTCGCCGTCGGCGACGCCGTGACGACCGGCCAGCAGCTCGCCGACGACTGAACACCGACGACCTGCTGGAGACGGTGCGCTCCAAGGAGGCCACGCTGGACAAGGCCCAGCTCGTGCTCGCCGAGGCGCTCGACGGCAAGGACGTCAGCTCGCTCACCGGCGGCGGGTCGTTCGGCTCGTCGGCCATCCTGTCGCCCGCCGCCGTCGCAGCGGGCCCTCGCCGCGCTGCCCGCCATGCTGCCCTCGGCCGACCCGAGCGGCCTGGCCGGCGCACAGCAGGCCGTCGTCTCGGCGCAACATGCGGTGGACGTCGCCATCACCGACGCGTCGAGCGCGCTCGACTCGGCCACCTCCGTGTGCGCGGCGATCGGCGTCGACCCGTCGAACACCGACCCGACCGCGATCACGTCCGCGGTCGACGCCTGCCAGACGGCGCTGAACACGGTCGTCACCAAGCAGGGCAAGGTGCGCAACGCGCAGAACGACCTCGCCGATGCCTCGACGGCCTACGACGCCCTGCTCGACCAGTTGGCCGACGACGTCAGCTCGACCACCGAGCCGGCCACCACCGAGCCGGCGACCACCGAGCCGGCCACCACCGCAGCCGGCCACCACCCAGCCGGCGACGGCGACGACGACACCGTCGTCGGGCACGACGGCGTCCGCCACGCCATCGACGACGCCGGCGACCACGCCGTCGACCGCCGACAGCGGATCGACGGCGACGGCCGGTCCTGGCGGCTCCGGGCCGCAGTCGTCCGACCAGGCCGGAGACTCGACGCCGACCGACAGCTCCGCCTCCTCGGGCCGCAGCGGCGGCGGATTCGGTGGGGGCGGCAGCGGCGGTGGGTCGAGCCGCAGCAGCGGCGGTGGCGGCGGCGGCACGAGCACGGCGAAGGCACCCACGGCCTCCGATCTGGCGGCCTACCAGCAGGCCGTGGACGCCGCGCAGTCCGCGCTCGACGTCGCCTACCTCGCGGTCGCCCAGGCGACGATCACCTCGCCGATCGACGGCCAGGTCATCGCCGTGAACATCGCCACCGGTGACAGCGTCACGGCCGGGTCGACGACGGAGACGATCGTCGTCCAGGGCAACGGCGGCTACGAGGCGACCACGACGGTGAGCCTGGCCAAGGTGGCCGACGTGCACGTCGGGGCCACGGCCACCGTCCTGCCCGACGGCTCGCCCACGGCCTACAGCGGCAAGGTCGTCTCGGTCACCGCGGTACCGACCACCTCCACGAGCGGCACGACGAGCTTCGGGGTGGCCATCGCCCTCGACGGCGACACGTCGGCGCTGCACAACGGCGGCATCGGCTCGGTCTCGACGGTCACCGGCACGTCGGCGGCCACGCTGGCCGTGCCGACGTCGGCGGTGACCACCGAGGGCACGTTGAACACCGTCGAGGTCTACGACGGCTCGACCGTGACGACGACCCGTGTCGGGGTCGGGGTCGTCGGCCCGGTGTGGACGCAGATCACCTCGGGCCTCACCGACGGCCAGCAGGTGGTGTTGGCCAAGCTCGACGAGGCGCTGCCGAGCTCGGCGACGAGCTCGACCAACGGCACCACGACCGGACGGACGTTCACCGTGAACGGGCGCACGATCACCTTCGGCGGCGGGCGCAACCCCTGATCACACCGCCATGGCCGTGCGCACCTCGTCGAGAGCGGCTTCGCCGCCGCCGCCGGTGCCGGTGATGCGGCCCGATTCGAGCACGTAGTAGACGTCGGCCGAGCGCAGCGCGAAGCCGACGTGCTGTTCGACGAGCAGCACGGTGAGGTTGCCGCGTCGGGTCAGCTCGACGATGATCTGCTCGATCTCGGCGACCACGTTGGGTTGGATGCCCTCGGTGGGCTCGTCGAGGATCAACAGGCGCGGCTTGGTCAGCAGCGTCCGGGCGATCGCCAGCTGCTGACGCTGGCCACCCGACAGCAGGCCGGCGCGTCGGCTCAGCACGCTGCTCAAGGCGGGGAACGTGTCGAGCACGTCGTCGAGCTCGGACTTCACGTTCGACACCAGCTGCAGGTTCTCCATCGTGGTCATCTGTGGAAAGCACAGCTGGCCCTGTGGCACGTAGCCGAGGCCGCTGCGCACCCTGCGGTGGGGGCGATCCTTGGTGACGTCCTTGCCGTCGAGCAGCACCCTGCCCGACCGGACCGGGATCAGGCCGACGGCGACGCGCAGCAGCGTCGTCTTGCCGGCACCGTTGTGGCCCATCACCGCCGCCCCGCCGCCAGCGGGCACGGACAGGTCGACGTCGTAGAGCACCATCGTTCGGCCATAGCCGGCGGTGACGCCGATCAACTCCAGCATCGGCTCAACCATGTGCAGCCACCTCCGTCACGGTTCCCAGATAGACCTCCTGCACCTTGCGGTCGGCTTGGATCTCGGCGACGGTCCCCTCGGCCAGCAGCCTTCCCGCTGTGCATCACGGTGACGAAGTCGGCGAAGCGGCGCATGAACTCCATGTCGTGCTCGATGACGACGATCGTCCGCTCGCCGACGATCCGCTGCAGCAGGTCGCCGGTCTCCTCGCGCTCGCCGACGCTCATGCCGGCGACCGTCTCGTCGAGGAACATCACCTGCGCGTCCTGCACCAGGAGCATCCCGACCTCGAGCCACTGCTTCTGCCCGTGGGCCAGGAACCCAGCCGGTCGATGCGCCAGCGCAGTGAGGCCGATCGTCTCCAGCGCCTCCTCGACACGCGCCGGGACCTTGTGGCGGGCGAGGAACGAACGGGCGGTGCTGCGATGGATGCTGGCCGCGATGTCGAGGTTCTGCAACACGCTGAGCTGTTCGAACACCGTTGCCGTCTGGAACGTCCGACCGACACCGAGCTGGACGATCCGGTGCGACTTCATCGTCAGCAGGTCGCGGTCGGCGAAGTCGGCGCGACCGCTGGCCCCGACCAGTCCGGTCAGCGCGTCGACCAACGTGGTCTTGCCGGCGCCGTTCGGACCGATCAGGAAGTGCAGGCGTCCGCGCCGGAAGGTGACGTCGACGCCGTTCACCGCCTTGAAGCCGTCGAAGTCGACGGTCAGGTCGCGTGACCTCCAGCAGGCCCTCGGACTCGCTCATGCCGTCGCCTCCATGGTGGCCGTGGTCGTCGCCGGATCCAGCGACGGGGCCGGACCGGGTCGGCGTCGCTGGCGACCGCCGACCTCGTCGTCGTCGTCGATCTGACCCTCGACCCGACGGACTTCAGCTTCGGCCACAGCGACGAGATGCCACCGGGGAGGAACAGCATCACGAGGATGAACAGGAAGCCCAGGAAGTAGGTCCACGTGGTCGGGAACTTCTCCGACAGCGTCGAGCGGCCGTAGCCGACGGCGATGGCGCCGAGTGCCGGGCCGAGCAACGATGCCCGGCCGCCCAGCGCGACGCCGGCGATGAGCATGATCGAGGCGGCGGCGTCGACGTTGGTCGGCGAGATGATGCCGGCGATCGGCACGAAGATCGCGCCGCCGATGCTGGCCATCACCGCGGCGAGCACGAACGCGACCAGCTTGATGTTGGCGGGGTCACGTCCGAGGAAGCGGACGCGCTCCTCGGCATCGCGCGTGGCGACCAACAGCTCGCCGTAGCGGCTGCGGTAGAGCTGCCAGAGGATCACCAGGAACACGATCACCAGGCCGGCCGCGATCCGGTAGATGTTCTTCTTGACGTCGGGGTCGAACAGGTTGTTGCCGAAGAAGGTGGTGAACGTGTTCAGGCCGTTGAACCCGCCGGTCTGCTTGATCGTCGCGACCAGCAGCGTGGCGAAGGCGACGGCGAGGGCCTGGGTGAGGATCGCCAGGTACGCGCCCTTCACCCGCCGCTTGAGGATCGCGTAACCGAGGGCGAAGGCCATCAATGCCGGGAGGGCCAGGACCACGAAGATCGTGAAGGCCCCGCTGCGGAACGGCTCCCACCAGAACGGCATCGTGCCGTCCCCGTAGAGCGTCATGAAGTCGGGCACCTTGCCCGGGCCGGCCGCCTCGAGCTTCATGTGCATCGCCATCGCATAGCCGCCCAGACCGAAGAACACCCCTTGACCCATGAGGAGCATGCCGCCACGGCCCCATGCCAACCCGATGCCCATCGAGGCCAGGGCCAGCGCGCAGTACTTGCCGAGGTTGCCCAGGCGGAACGGCGTCATCGAGCCGGGCGCCCACACCAGCAGCAAGTAGGCGATCACGCCGATCGCGATCAACGCGCCGTAGTTCTTGAGCAGTCGGCCGGGCGACCGCTTCGGGGACGCCGCCGCGCGAACGGTCGGTGCGCCGGCGACCTGCGCGTCCTCGGACGTCCCCGTCCTGGTGATCGTCATGCCAGCGACCTCGTCCTGACGGTGAACAGACCCTGCGGTCGAACGGTCAGGAAGATCACCACCAACACGAACGTGATGACCTGCGCCCAGCTGCCACTGGTCCAGTCGGTGAGGAAGGCGGTGACCACCCCCACCGCCCACGCAGCGATCACCGTTCCCTTCAGCTGGGCGACGCCGCCGACCACGACGACGAGGAACGCCGGGATGATGTAGGCGGTGCCGAGCGTCGGGTTCGTTCCCGAGATCAAGGCGATGGCCACCCCGCCGAGGCCGGCCAGGCCGGAGCCGAGGAAGAACGTGATGCGGTCGACGTTGCGCGTCGACACGCCCACCGTCTCGGCGAGCTCCCGGTTCTGGACCGTCGCGCGGATCTTGCGGCCGAACGAGCTGTACTTCAGGACGGCGTTGAGTGCGGCGAAGACGCCGAGGGCGAGCACGATCGTGAACAGCTGGCGGTGCGGCCACTCGTAGCCGAACACCGAGATGCGCCCGGCCATCCAGCTCGGCGCCTTGACCGGGTCGCCCTGTGCACCGAACACGTCGCGCGCCAGCTGCTGCAGCACGAGCGACACGCCGACGGTGGCCAGCAGCGTGTCGAGCGGACGTTTGTACATCCACTGGATGACCGACATCTCCACGAACAACCCGAGGAGGCCGGCGAAGACGAAGGCGACGGGCAGCGCGATGAGGATCGAGATGCCCAACGCGCCGATGACCTGCTGGGTCATGTAGGCGACGTAGGCCCCGACCATCAGGAACTCGCCGTTGGCCATGTTGATCACGCCCATCTGACCGAACGTCAGCGTGAGCCCCAGCGCAGCCAGCAACAGGATCGCTCCCGTGGCGGTGCCCGTGAGCAGTGGCGTGGTGACGACGTTCATGCTGCTCCTTTCAAAGCCGTGGGCGAGGGTGCCCGCACGCTGCGGGCACCCTCGCCGTCCGAAACCGTCAGAACCTGTCCATCACCCCGCGTTCGGGTCGAACCAGGCGTACGTCTTGAGGAACGGATCGGGCTCGATCGGGGCGTCCGACTTGTAGACGACGTCGAACTGGTTGTCCTTGTTGATCTGGCCGATCAGGGCCGTCTTGGCGATGTGGTGGTTGTCGCCGTTGACGGTCACCAGGCCCTCGGGAGCCTGGAAGGTGACCCCGCCCGATGCCGCATTCACCGCGTCCACGCAGAACGACTTGGCCTTCTCGACCATGTTCTTGTAGAGGTACATCGACGTGTAGGCCGCTTCCATCGGGTCCGACGTCACCCGGTCCGCGCCGTACTTCGCCTTGAAGTCGGCGATGAACTTGGTGTTCTCCGGGTTCTGGACGCTCTGGAAGTAGTTCCAGGCGGCGTACTGGCCGGTCAGGTCGACCCCCATCGCAGGCGCCTCTTCCTCGGCGATCGACACGGAGATGATCGGCGAGTTGTTCGCGCCCAGCCCGGCCTCGCTGTAGGCCTTGATGAAGCCGACGTTGGACGAGCCGTTGATCGTGTTGAACACGAAGTCGGGCTTGGCCGCAGCGATCTTGGCGACCTGCGTGGTCCAGTCGTCGCTGTCGAGCGGCACGTACTCCTCACCGACGATCTCGATGCCGAGCTGCTTCGCGTACTGCTTGATGATCTTGTTCGCAGTACGTGGGAACACGTAGTCCGACCCGGCGAGGAACAGCGTCTTCACGCCCTTGGACTTGAGGAAGTCCATGGCCGGGATGATCTGCTGGTTGGTGGTCGCACCGGTGTAGTAGATGTTCGGCGAGGCCTCGAGGCCCTCGTACTGCACTGGGTAGAACAGCAGGCCCTTGTTGCCTTCGACGACGGGCAGCATCGCCTTGCGCGATGCCGAGGTCCAGCCGCCGAACACCGCCGACACCTTGTCCTCGGTGAGCAGCTTGTTGATCTTCTCGGCGAAGATCGTCGGCTCGCTCTGGCCGTCCTCCTCGACGATGTCGATCTTCTTGCCGAGGATGCCACCGCTGGTGTTGATCTCGTCGACCGCCATCAGCAACGAGTCGCGGACGGTCTGTTCGCTGATCGCCATCACGCCCGATGTCGAGTTGAGCAGGCCGAGCTTGACCGAATCGCCGGTGACGCAGGTGTCGCCGGACGGCGTCGATCCACCAGAGGCCGCCGCAGCGGTCGTCACCGTGGATCCGGCAGTGGTCGCTTTGGTGGTGTCCTTGCTCGACGAGCTGTCGGATCCGCATGCCGCGGCGATCAGCGCCAGCGAGATGGCTGCGCCGACGATCAGCGGCGGTCGTCGAAGGGCTTTCCTGATCATGTGTGTCTCCCCGTCGTCACACAGGGGGTTGGGGGGTCTGTGTGAACGGGGCAAACGTACGGATCGCCGATTTCGGCAGGTCGATCCCCACGTTTCCGGCGAGTGACACTCCTGTGCGCGCTCAGCGGTTCTGCCTCGGCGTCTCGCCCCCGGCCGAACGGCCATTGACGAGTCCCTCCCGGGCGACGGCCTGGGCTCCCTGGCGGATCGTCCGTGACGAAACGCCCGGCGGCTGCCCGCTGCGCCGCCTCACGCAGCGTCAGTGACGGAACCGACGGCCGACGCCGCCACCGCCTCGGCTCGTTCGTGTCGCGCCGTTGACGACGTATTCGGTCGCCGCTGCCGCGACACGAACGGGCGCGGGCTGAGCGGGGCGACCTCGAATCGTCACGGACGATCCGCGAAGCGACGCCGCCGGCCATCGAGCCGATCGCGTCACTGACGATTCGGCACGGAGGCGGCGGACGACGACGCCAGACCGGGCGTGGTCAGGCCGAGGCGGCGACCGATCGCTCGTGGGCGTTGGCGGTGATCGCTTCGACGACCTCCTGCCAGCGGTTCTCCGGCAGGTCGTGGCCCATGTCGGGGAACATCAGGAGCTTGGCCCCGGGGATCGCCTTGGCCGTGGTGAGGCCGCCGGACGGCTTGACCAGCGGGTCGACCATCCCGTGGACCACGAGCGTCGGCACGCGAACGTCGGCGAGCGCCTCGGTCCGGTCCGGGCTGCCGGCGATGGCGACGGTCTGGCGGGCACTCCCCGACGGATCGCCATCGCGCGCCAGGGCGGCGACGATCTCCTCGCGCGCCTTCGTCTCATCGAAGTGCGGCCCGGAGATCAGACGGCCAGCGGTGATCCCGCCGGTCACGGGATCCTTGCGGCTCGCCGCAAGGGCCTTGGGCATCTTGCGCATGATCTGCAGCTTGATCTTGCCGTGCCTGCGGTCGCCGGTGTTGGACATGATCGACACGAGGCTGAGCACCTTGTCCGGGTGCTCGATCGCCAGGGTCTGGGCGATCATCCCGCCCATCGACGCTCCGACGACGTGCGCCCCGGCGATGCCCAGGTGGTCGAGCAGCGCAGCGGCGTCGTCGGCCATGTCCGACAGCAGGTACGCCGGGTGGGCGAACCGGCGGGCCACCGTGGCCAGCATCAGCTGACGGATCGTCGGTGCCGGCGCGTCGATCTTGGTCGACAGCCCGATGTCGCGGTTGTCGAAGCGGATCACGCGGAAGCCCTTGGCCACCAGCAGGTCGACGAAGCCCTCCGGCCAGGCGATCAGCTGCGCACCCAGGCCCATCACCAAGAGCAACGGCTCGCCGCCGGGATCGCCGTGCTCGTCGTACTCGATGGTGATCCCGTTGACCTGCGCTGCTGTCATGGCCCGACGATACGTGGTCGAATGCCGCCATGGACCTCCTGCTGTCGGGCAAGCACGCACTCGTCACCGGCGGGAGCCGGGGCATCGGCCGGGCCGTCGCCCTGGCCCTGGCCAACGAGGGAGTCGCAGTCGCCATCTGCTCGCGCAACCTCGACGAGATCCAGGCCACCGCCCACGAGCTCACTGCCGAGAGCGGGTCCACCGTGGTCGGCATCGCGGCGGACACCGGGACGCGCGACGGTGTGGCCCACCTGGTGCGCGAGGCGGTCGCCGCGGTCGGCCCGATCGACATCCTGGTGAACAACGCGGCGACGGCCGCCGGCCGCGAGCGCCCGCCGAAGCTCGCCGGGATCACGCGCGACGCGCTGCTGGCGGAGATCGACGTCAAGGTGCTCGGCTACCTGTTCGCCGCCCAGGAAGTCGCCCCAGGCATGACCGAGCGCGGCTGGGGGCGGATCATCAACATCGCCGGCCTGGCCCACCGGACCACCGGCTCGACGATCGGCACGATCCGCAACGTGTCGGTCGCGGCGATCACCAAGAACCTGGCGGACGAGCTCGGACCGGCGGGGATCACGGTGAACTGCGTCCACCCCGGGCTCACCCGCACGATCCGCTCCGCCGACGTCGACCCGGCGAACGAGGCCGCCCGCCGCCAAGCCGAGATCATCGAGGAGCGGATCCCCTCGGCCAACTCGATCCGCCAGATGATCGATGCCCACGACCTCGGCCCACTCATCACGTTCCTCGCGTCGCCGCTGTCGTTCGTCGTCAACGGCGAGAGCATCGAGGCCGGTGGCGGGCTGCCCGGCACGGTGCGCTACTGAGCACGGGGAATACCACAGCGCCACCCACGGTTGATTCCTTGCGATCGCAACTATTCGCCCACGCAACACCCTCGACCAGGAGAACCCCATGCCCGCCGTCACCGCCGACACGCTCACCCTGACCAAGCTGCCCACCGTCGAGCCGACCACACGGGTCCGCTCCGTCCAATCCGTCACCACGGCCCCGAGCGGGTTCGAGGGCGAGGGCTTCCCGGTGCGCCGGGCCTTCGCCGGCATCGACTCCCGCCACCTCGACCCGTTCATCATGATGGACGAGATGGGCGAGGTCGACTACGCCCCCTACGAGCCGCGCGGCACCGACTGGCACCCGCACCGCGGCTTCGAGACCGTGACCTACATCATCGACGGCACGTTCCTGCACCAGGACTCGCACGGCGGCGGCGGGGTCATCTCCAACGGCGCCACCCAGTGGATGACCGCCGGCGGCGGGATCCTGCACATCGAGACCCCGCCCGAGGACCTCGTGGTCAAGGGTGGCCTGTTCCACGGCCTGCAGCTGTGGGTCAACCTGCCGAGCAAGGACAAGATGATCTCGCCGGCGTACCAGAACCTCGAGGCCGACCTGGTGAAGCTCGTCGCCTCACCGGACGGCGGGGCGCTCGTGCGGATCATCGCCGGTGACATCGCCGGCAACGTCGGGCCGGGCTCGACGCACACGCCGATCACCGTGGCCCACGCCACCGTGTCGCCTGCGTGCCCGCCTCGTCGTGCCGTGGCGCGCCGACTTCAACGCCCTGGCCTACGTGCTGTCCGGCAAGGCGACGGTGGGCGCCGAGCACCGTCCGGTCGCGGCCGGCCAGGCCGTGGTCTTCGGTGACGGCGACGCCCTCCAGATGGACAACCCGGGCACGACCCCGCTGGAGATCGTCCTGCTCGGCGGCGAGCCGTTGCGCGAGCCGGTGGTCCAGTACGGCCCGTTCGTGATGAACCATCGCCACGAGCTCGCCCAGGCCGTCGACGACTTCAACGCCGGCCGCCTCGGCACCGTCCCGGTGGGCGGCCTCCGGCCGTACCGGCGCTGACGGCGCTCTCAGCCGGAGGCCGGGGTCCACTCGGGCGGGCGGCCGCACCAGGCGGCGAGGCGCTCGATGGCCGGGGCGTCGTCGGCGACGGGCTGCACCGGTCCGAACGGCGACTGGTCACGGCCGTCGGCGGGCAGCCCCATGTGCATCGTCGCCAGGGCGATCTCGACCGCGGCGTCGTCGAATGCTGGCTGCTGCCCGGTCGCGACGGCCAGATCCCACGTGTGCGTGCTGATCTCCGACAGGTAGATCGCCACGAGCACGCGGGCCGGCAGCGTCGCCCACGGCAGCTCGACCATCTGGTCGAGCGTCGCGTCGTCCTCCCAGGCCGGACCGAACGCCGCCGCCACGCCGGCCAGCGCGTCGGCGAGGCCGTCCTGATCGGCGTCGGCGAACGTCTCCAGCTCGGGGACCGTCCCGCCGCGTGCGGCGACCACGGCACGGTCGGCGGCGCCGGCGAGGTGCCGGACGAGCCCGTCCACGTCGTACTCGGTGCACGGCGTCGGCCCGGCGAGCTGGTCCGGGCGCACGCTGCGGACCGTCACCACCGCCAGGTCGAGCGCGGCCTGCAGGTGGGGGCGCACGTCGGGCATCTGGGCGGCCCGGGCCGCCGACTCGGCCTGGGCCTCGGCCGTCATGCCGGTGGTCGTCGGGGTGGCATCAGGAGCGGTGGTGTTCGTCATGCGAGCACCGTACGGACGTGAACCGGACACCTTGTGACCGGTTCTCGACGATTCGCCCGACCGGCTTCGAATCGACCGCACGAGCCGTGCCAGGCTCCCGGCGCAGGCAACGACGAGGGGGTCGCGGATGGATCGGTTCGAGGGCGCAGGGGCGATGATCACCGGCGGGGCGAGCGGCATCGGGCTGGCCGTCGCCAAGCAGCTGGGGGCCAAGGGCGCCAAGCTCGTGCTCGCCGACATCGAGCAGGGCGCGCTGGACGCCGCGGTCGCCGCGTTCACCGAGGCCGGGGTCGAGGCCCACGGCGTGGTCTGCGACGTGAGCAAGCGCGACAGCGTCGAGGCCCTCGCCGACGAGTGCTTCTCCCGCCTGGGCAACGTGCAGCTGATCTTCAACAACGCCGGCATCGCGGTCGGCGGGCCGATCACCGAGATGACCCACGACGACTGGCGATGGGTCATCGACGTCGACCTGTGGGGACCGATCCACGGCGTCGAGGCGTTCGTGCCACGCATGGTCGAGCAGGGCCAGGGCGGCCACGTGCTGTTCACCGCCTCGTTCGCCGGCCTGGTCCCCAACGTCGGCCTCGGGCCGTACTGCGTGGCCAAGTACGGCGTCGTCGCCCTCGCCGAGGTGCTCGCCCGCGAGCTGCGCCAGCACGAGATCGGCGTGTCGGTGCTGTGCCCGATGCGCGTGGGCACGAACATCGGGCACTCCGAGCGCAACCGGGCCGCCGACTACGGCGGGGAGGATGCCGGCGCGTTCGTCGCCGACCAGGACGAGGACAACAGCGACCTCGCCGGCCGGGTGCTCGAGGTCGACGACGTCGCCGCACTCACCGTCGACGCCGTGGTCAACAACCGCCTGTACGTGCTGCCGCACGAGGAGAGCCGCCAGGCGATCCGCCGGCGCTTCGAGCGCATCGACCGCATCTTCGAGCAGCAACCGACGAGCTGAGCTCGATCAGCGCAGGGCCAGGCCCTCGACCCCCAGGTCGAAGCGCCACAGCGCGCCGTGACGCGACTCGGTGACGAACAGCGACGTGCCGCCGAAGCAGCAGTTCGTCGGCATCCCATCGCCGCACATCAGCCGGTCGACGATCTCCGGCGGCCCGGACACGTCGACCACGCTGATGCAGTGCCCGTAGGTCGAGGCGACGTAGATCGTCCCGTCGGCGCCGAAGCACATGCCGTCGGGGAAGAACCGCTCCGGCAGCTCGACGACCACCTCGGGCGAGCCGTCGACCATGCGCATCACCCGGCGGGTGAACGACTCGGTCCAGTGCAGGACCCCGTCGGCGTCGAAGGCGATGCCGTTGGGGAACACCACGTCGAGCTCGGCGACCAGCTCCCCTTCCCCGCTGGCGACGTCGACCGCGAACAGCCGCCCCGGCAGGTCGTTCTTGCGCGGATCGGAGTCGCCACGCGGATCGGTGAACCACAACCGGCCGTCGGGACCGAACGCGAGGTCGTTGGGACCCTCGAGCTGCACGCCACCGACCGACGAGAACGCCAGCGTCACCGCTCCGTCGAGCGTCGCCCGCTGGATGCCCGCACCCGTCCGTGGGCCGCGCCCCATCCCACCGTTCTGCGTCACCCACAGCGCGCCGTCGGGCCCGAGCGTCGCCCCGTTCGGACCGCCGCCCGTCTCGGCCACGACGCGCACGGTGCCGTCGGCGGCGCAGCCCGACAGCCGGCCACCGGTGATCTCGGTGAACACCACCTCGCCGTCGAGCCACACCGGTCCCTCGGGGAAGGCGAGTCCACTGGCGACGATCTGTCCTTCGTGCATCCCCGGACCGTACCGACGCGGTCCGCGGTCGGACCCAGCGGAGCGCCGCTGGCCTACCCTCGCGGCATGGCCGACGCGACGCTCGACGACGAGCTGCTCAACCGGGTGACGTGGAAGATCCCCAACGCCTTGGCGCTGGTCGGTTCGCGTGCCGGCGACGAGCGCAACGGGATGACCACGAGCTGGATCACGCAGCTGTCGATGGAGCCCGTGCTCATCGGCATCGGCGTGGACAACGGCGCGGTCACGCACCGGCTGATCACCGCCGGCGAGTGCTTCACCGTGAACCTGTGGGACGCCGAGAACACCAGGCCGTTCGTCAAGTTCTCCAAGCCGGCCCAGGGCGACGACACCCAGCTCAACGGCCTGGCGATCACCACGGCCGTCACCGGTGCGCCGGTGTTCGTCGACGCCGTCGCCTGGATGGATTGCGCCGTGCGCCACACGCTGGACCTCGGCACGCACACCCTGTTCGTCGGGGAGGTGGTCGCCGCAGCGGTCAACCGCGACGACGTGCGCGTCGCGTCGATGAGCGACACGCGCATGAAGTACGGCGGCGTGAAGCGGCACTGAGATGCGGATCATCGTCTTCGGAGCCGGCGCGGTCGGCAGCGTCATCGGTGGGCGGCTGCACCAGCACGCCGCCGGGCACGGTCACGAGATCACGCTCGTCGCCCGCGGGCCACATGCCCAGGCGATCAACGCCAGCGGGCTGGTCATCCACGATCCGAGCGGCACCACGGTGGTCGACGTCCCCGCGGTCGAGCGGATCGACCAGGTACCGCTCGGCGCCGGCGACATCGTCATCCTGGCGATGAAGACCCAGGGCACCGAGGCGGCGCTCGACGCCCTCGCGGCCCACGCGCCGGCCGGCGTCACCGTGGCCTGCGCGCAGAACGGCATCGAGAACGAGCGTCTGGCACTGCGCCGGTTCGCCGACGTCCAGGCGATCTGCGTGATGCTCCCGGCACTGTTCCTCGAACCCGGTGTGGTCGACACGCACGGGCAACCGCACAACGCGATCCTCGACGTCGGCCGCTACCCCACCGGCACGAGCGC
The DNA here is from genome assembly GCA_963794805.1 of uncultured Acidimicrobiales bacterium. GTDB lineage: Bacteria > Actinomycetota > Acidimicrobiia > Acidimicrobiales > Ilumatobacteraceae > JAODBQ01. The sequence continues at coordinate 278,076 of CAWCFL010000013.1, read as the reverse complement.
AGCCAGCGAGGCGATCGCCGGCGCGTTCGAGGCGGCCGGCTTCGCCAGCGTGCCGCGCGCCGACGTCATGCGCTGGAAGCACACCAAGCTGCTGGCCAACCTGCGCAACGTGATCGACGCGCTCGTCGTCGAACAGGGCGACCCGCGCACCCGCGACCTCGGCCGGGCCGCCCGCGCCGAGGGCATCGCCTGCCTGCAGGCCGCCGGGCTGGCGCGCACGTCCGACGAGGAGGAGCGCGAGCGGCGGACGGCGATGAAAGCCGTGGAGATCCCCGGGCGGCGGGCGCACGGCAGCTCCACCTGGCAGAGCTTCGCCCGCGGCGACACGGCGAACGAGATCGACTGGCTGAACGGCGAGGTCGTCCTGCTCGGTCGGTTGCACGGTGTTCCGACACCGGTCAACGAGCTGCTCTGCGGGGTCGCCCACGACGCCGCCGCAGCCGGCGCGACACCGCGCTCGCTGGCCATCGACGACGTCCTCGCCCGGCTCCCCGCCTGACGTTCGGCGGCCCGACCGGCCGTACGCTCGGCCGCATGGCTGATCCCTCCGACGTGGTCGACAACTCCGACCGCCACCGCCTCGAGCTGCACGTGGACGACCACCTCGCCCACCTCGACTACACCGACCGCGACGGGGTGCTCACGCTCGTGCACACCGTCGTTCCCGACGAGCTCGGCGGGCAGGGGCTCGGCGGCGTCCTGGTGCAGGCGGCACTGGCCAAGGCCATCGCCGGCGGGCTCACCGTCGTGCCCCAGTGCCCGTACGCCAAGTCCTGGCTGGACAAGCACCCCGACGCCGCAGCCTCCGTCAACCTGGGCTGACGCCGTGGCCGCGTACGAGGTGAACGAGGCCTGGCTGGCGCTGCGGTCGGAGGAGGCGATCGAGCCGGAGCTGCCGATCGTCGACCCGCACCACCACCTGTGGGACGGCGACCAGCCGTACCGTCTGGCCCAGCTGCGCGGCGACACCGGAGCCGGGCACAACGTGGTCGCCACCGTGTTCGTCGACTGCATGTGGGACTACCGCCGCGACGGGCCCGAGGAGCTCCGGCCGATCGGCGAGACCGAGCAGGCGGTGCGCGAGGCGGCGCGCAGCGCCGACAGCGACGGCGCGACCATCCGGGGCATCGTCTCGTACGCGGACCTGCGCCTCGGCGACGCGGTCGGCGACGTGCTCGACGCCCACGTCGCCGCGGGCAACGGCCTGTTCCGCGGCATCCGCCACGCAACCGCGTGGGACGCGGATCCGAGCATCGGGCGCACGCACACCAGGCCGACGCCCCGGCTGATGGCCGAGCCGGCGTTCCGCGACGGCGCGCGCACCCTGGCGTCGAAGGGGCTGACGTACGACGCCTGGCTGTACCACCCGCAGCTCCCGGAGCTGGTCTCGTTCGCCCGCGACGTGCCGGACCTGACGATCGTCCTCGACCACCTCGGCGGTCCGCTCGGCATCGGCCCCTATGCCGGCCGCCGGGAGGAGATCCTGTCCCAGTGGCGCATCGACATGGCCGACGTGGCCACCTGCCCGAACGTCGTCGTCAAGGTCGGCGGGATCGGCATGGTGCGCTACGGCTCCGGCTTCGACGAGCGGCCCGAGCCGCCGAGCAGCGACGACCTCGTCAGCGCCTGGGGTGGACCGATCGCGTACACGATCGAGCAGTTCGGCGTGGACCGGTGCATGTTCGAGTCGAACTTCCCGGTGGACAAGCAGTCGTGCGGCTACGTCGAGCTGTGGAACGCGTTCAAGAAGATCGCCGCAGGAGCCAGCGCCGGGGAGAAGGCCGCGCTGTTCCACGACACGGCGGCCCGGGTCTACCGCACATAGCCGGCGGGAGCTTTTCTCCCTGGCGCTGTCGAATCCGCTGCGCTTCGTTCGACTGAGGGAGGTCCGTCACGTCCGGTGGCGGCGCTGAGAGAGGATTGATCATGCCCAAGTACCTGCTGTTGATCCACGAAGACGAGTCCGCCTTCGCCGCCGGGGGCCAGGCCAGCTTCGACGCCGTGATGGAGGCGCACATGTCGTTCGCCAAGGAGGTCGCCGAGATCGGGGCGACGAGCCTCGGCGGCGAAGCCCTGCAACCGATGGCCACCGCCACGTTCCTGCGCGGCACGCGCACCGACGCAGTCGCCGTCGTCGACAACCCGAGCCCCGACGTCAAGGAGACGCTCGGCGGCTACTACCTCATCGAGGCCGCCGACGACGCCCAGGCACAGCGCGTCGCCGAGCGCTGCCCGGCGGCGTTCGGCTACATGGAGATCCGCCCGATCTGGGACTTCTCCGGCCAGGGCTGACGGAGCCCCGCGTGGCCGGCACCGCGGAGGACGCCGCGGCGACAGCACACCGCCTCTACTGGGGGCGGGTGCTGTCGGCCACGATGCGCCTGGCCCACGACATCGACGTCGCCGAGGAGGCGACCGCCGATGCGTTCGTGCTCGCGCTGCAGGTGTGGCCCGCGCACGGCGTGCCCGAATCCGTCGAAGCCTGGCTGCTCACCGCAGCCCGCCGGCGGGCGATCGACCGCATCCGCCGGTTGGTCCGCCTCCGAGAACGGGCGCCGCTGATGGCGTCGTCCATGGCGATCGGCCACGACGAACCCCCCGCGATCGTGGCCGACGACGAGCTGCGGCTCGTCGTGCTGTGCTGCCATCCGGCGATCGACCACGAGGCCCAGGTGGCACTGACGTTGCGGCTCAGCTGCGGCGTGCCCACCGCGGCGATCGCCGCCGGGTTCCTCGTGCCGACGCCGACGATGGCGGCGCGACTCACCCGGGCGAAGCAGCGCATCGTCGCCGCCGGCGACGGCATCGAGCTGCCCGACGACCTCGCCGTGGAGTCGCGCATGCCGGCGGTGCGGCGCACGGTGCACCTGGCGTACACGATGGGCCACACGGCAGGCTCGGGTGCCGCGCTGCGCGACGACGACCTCGCCGCGCACGCCGTCCACCTCGCCCGCTCGCTCCACGAGCTGCGGCCTGCCGACCGCGAGGCCACCGGGCTGCTCGCCCTGCTGGCGCTCACCGAGGCGCGCGCCGGCACTCGTTTCGACGACGACGGAGCGCAGATCGTGCTGGCCGACGCCGACCGGAGCACGTGGAACCGCGTGCTGATCGGCGAGGGGCTGGCGCTCGCCGCCGCAGCCGGTGGCGCGTCCGCCGGACCACTGGCGCTGCAGGCGGCGATCGCCGCCGATCACGCGCGGGCACCTTCGTTCGCCGACACCGACTGGGGCCGGGTGGTGCGTCACTACGACGCGTTGCTCCTCGTGGAGCCGAGCCCGACCATCGCCATCGGACGCTGCCTGGCGATGTCCTACCTCCTCGGGCCGGCCGACGGGCTCGCCGATCTCGACGGTGTGCTCGACGTCGCCGACCTGGCCCGCTACCCGTACGCCCACGCGGCGCGAGCGCAGATGCTCGAACGGCTCGGACGCCCGGCCGAGGCCGCCACGGCCTGGACGGCCGCCGAGGCGTGCGCCCGCACGGACGCCGAGCGCGGCTGGTTCGCCGAGCGACGGGTCGCGGCCGAGGCGCCCGCTCAGTAGGCCCCGGGGTTCTCCAGGAACCGGCGCGGCGTGTCGATCAGCATCGTGTCGATCTGCGCGTCGGTCACCCCGGCCGCACGCAGCATCGGCAGCACGTCCTTGCTGATGTGCAGGTAGTGCCAGTGGGGCATCGTCGACGGCGGGATCTCACCGGGGATCCAGTCGAGGTAGCACGACGCGTCGTGGCTGAGCACCATGCGGTCGGCGTAGCCGCGCCGGCACAGCTCGGCGATCACCTCGACGCGCCGCTCGGTCGGCAGGTAGCCGTCGATGCCGAAGCGGTCCATCCCGAGGATCGAGCCGTTGGCGATGAGCTCCTCCAGATAGTCGAAGTCGTCGGTGTCACCGCTGTGGCCGATGACCACGCGGGTCAGGTCGACGCCCTCGGACTTGAAGATCTCCTGCTGCTCCAGGCCGCGCTGCGCCTTGGCGTCGGTGTGCGTGGTGATCGGCGCGCCCGTCGCCCGGTGGGCCTGGGCGCACGCCCGCAGGACGCGCTCGACGCCAGGCGTCACGCCGGGGCGGTCGGTGGCGCACTTGATCACCGCGGCCTTGATGCCCGTGCCGGCGATGCCCTCGGTGATGTCCTTGACGAACAGGTCGACCATCGGGTCGCTGCCGTCGGGACCGGATCCGGGCACCCGCCGGCTCCAGTAGTGCGGCAGCTCGTTGAAGGTGTACAGCCCGGTCGCCACGAGGATCTTCAGCTCGATCCGCTCGGCGAGCGTGGCGATGCGCGGGATGTAGCGGCCGAGGCCGAGCGCGGTCGGGTCGAGGATCGCGTCGATCCCGCTGTCCTTGAGCTCGGTGAGCCGCTTGGCCGCGTCGGCCAGCCGGGTCTCGTCGTCGCCCCAGTCCTCGGGCATGTTGTCCTTCATCTCCGGCGAGATGATGAACACGTGCTCGTGCATCAGCACCCGCCCGAGGTCGGCGCTGTCGATCGGTCCGGTCGCAGTCTCGATGGTCCCCACGCCGTCGACCGTAGTCAGGCCGCGGCCTCGTCCTCCGAGGCGGCGGCAGCTCCGCGGGCCGCCGCATCGGCCTGCCGCGCGGTCCGCAGGGCGGTCGCCCACCACACCAGATCGTCGAGCATCAGCCGCACCGCGGTCTCCACGGCGTCGGTGGCCGCCGGGTCGTGCAGCTCGCCGTCGTCGCCGAACTGCGGCCACGGGTTGTGGAAGCTGACCGTGTCGCGGATGCCGAACGCGTGCCGCTCGGCGAACACCTGGCGCAGGTGCTCGACGGCGCGCAGGCCCCCGGACACACCGCCGTAGGAGACGAACGCCAGCGGCTTGCGGTGCCACTCCAGGTTGGCGAAGTCGATCGCGTGCTTCAGCGACGCCGGGTAGCTGTGGTTGTACTCCGGGGTGATGACGACGAACGCGTCGGCCGCGCCGAGCCGTTCCAGGTAGTCGGTGAGCGCCGGCGTGCGCTCCCGGGTGAAGCGCACCGGCAGGTCGATCTCGGCGAGATCGAGCACGTCGAGCTCGATGTCGTCGCGCCGGCGGCGCGCCGGCAGGAACCAGCCGGCGATCACGTCGGCGTAGCGACCCTCGCGGGTGCTGCCGATGATCACGGCGATGCGTTGACGTGGGGTCGTCGGCCATCGTCGGTCGCGAGGGTACAAGTTCAAGTTCACTTGAAGTCAAGGCCTACGCTCGGGGATGGACCACGAGCTGACGATCGGCGCGCTCGCGGAGCGCTCCGGCGTGTCCACCTCGGCGCTGCGCTTCTACGAGTCCGAGGGCCTGATCCACGCCGAGCGCACCGCGGGTGGCCAGCGACGCTTCCACCGCGACATGCTGCGACGTGTGTCGTTCATCCGTGTCGCCCAGCAGGTCGGCTCTGCAGCTCGACGAGATCCGCGAGGCGATGGCCGCGCTGCCCGAGAACCGCACCCCGACCAAGCGCGACTGGGCCCGGCTCGCCGCCTCGTGGCAGCCGCGGCTCGACGAGCAGATCGCCGTGCTGGAGCGGATGCGCGACCGGCTGACCGGGTGCATCGGCTGCGGATGCCTGTCGCTCAGCGCCTGCCACCTGTTCAACCCCGGCGACTGCGCCGGCGCCACCGGTGCCGGCCCGCGCTACGTGCTGGCGGACTCTGATGACCGAGCTGCTGCCGTGGACGGACCACCTCCCGGGCGACGTCGATCCGGCGCACGCTCGACCTCGTCGCCGGCCGCTCGCTGGTCGACGCCTGGCGCGCGACGTGGACCGCCGCGCCCGACGCGACCGTGCTCGTCGACCGCACGACCGGCGGTGACCGCCGGACGATCTCCGCCGCCGAGCTCGACGAGCGCTCGGCGCGGCGCCGCCGGCGCCTGCTCGCCGCCGGCGTGTCGCGCCGGCGACCGGGTGCTGGTGTCCGGCGCCACGTCGGTGGACTACGTCGTCGCCTACATCGGCGTGCTGCGCGCCGGGGCCACGGCGCTGCTGGTCAACAGCGCGTACACCGAGCGCGAGGTGCGGGCGATCACCGCCGATGCCCGACCGGTGGCGGCGATCAGCGACCAGCCGATGATCCGCCGGACCGTCGGCCGAGACGGTGCCCGGCGCGGTGGTCGTCGAGCCGACGCTCGACCGGCCTCCCGTCGCCCGACGACGGCGCCGCGATCGACCGCGCCGGCGCCGGACGACGGCGCCCTGCTCGTGTACACCTCGGGCACGACGGGCACGCCGAAGGGCGTCCCGCTGTCCCACGCCAACCTGCTGGCCTCGGCCGAGGCGGTGCGCCTGGCGTGGCGCTGGCAGCCCGACGACCGCCTCGTGCTCGCCCTGCCGCTCTACCACATGCACGGCCTGGGCGTCGGCCTGCACGGCACCCTCGTCACCGGCGCGAGCGCCGTGCTCCACGACCGCTTCGATCCGGACGCGGTGATCGACGCGATGTCGGCCGGCGCGACGATGTTCTTCGGCGTGCCGACGATGTGGACCCGGCTGGCGGCCAACCCGCGGGTCGAGGAGCTGGCGACGATGCGCCTCGGCGTGTCCGGCTCGGCGCCGCTGCCCGCCGACCTGCACCGGGCGATCGCCGAGCTGCATCGGCCGGCCGCCGCTCGAGCGCTACGGGATGTCGGAGACGGCGATGCTCACGTCCAACCCGTACGACGGCGAGCGCCGCGCCGGCTCGGTCGGCTTCCCGCTCCCGGGTGTCGAGGTGCGCCTCGCGGCGGCCGACGAGCCCGGGCCCGGGCGAGATCGAGGTGCGCGGCCCGAACGTGTTCGCCGGCTACCTCGACCGTCCGGAGGCCACGGCCGCGGCGTTCGACGGTGCGTGGTTCCGCACCGGCGATCTCGGCGAGGTCGACGCCGACGGCTACCTGCACATCGTCGGGCGCAGCAAGGAGCTGATCATCAGCGGCGGGTTCAACGTGTTCCCCCGCGAGGTCGAAGACGTCCTGCGCGCCCACCCCGGCGTCGTCGACGCCTGCGTCGTCGGCGTGCCCGACGACGAGTGGGGCGAGCGGGTCACCGCGTTCGTCGTCGCCGACGACGCGTCAGCGACGACGAGCTGCGCGGCCTGGGCGGCCGAGCGGCTCGTCGCCTACAAGCGCCCGCGACGGTGGGAGCGGATCGACGACGTGCCGCGCAACTCGATGGGCAAGGTGCAGCGCGACGTGCTCGTGCGCCGCGTCACCGATGGCTGAGGCTGGCCGTCGACCGGGGATGGCGGCCGGCGCCGACCGTCCTCCTACGATGAGGCCGCCGACCACGAGAGGAGCGCGAGCGGATGGCCAGTGAAGGGCTGCACGAGGACGCCGCGAAGCTGCGTCCGGCGACGGTCGATCACCACCGGGCGATCACCTCGATCAAGGAGGAGCTCGAAGCGGTCGACTGGTACGACCAGCGCGTCGACGCCACCGACGACCCCGAGCTCGCCGCGATCCTGGCGCACAACCGCGACGAGGAGAAGGAGCACGCGGCGATGACGCTGGAGTGGCTCCGCCGTCACGACACCAAGCTCGACGAGCACCTGCGCACCTACCTGTTCACCACCGGCTCGGTCCTGGAGATCGAGGTCGCCGCCGAGCACGGCGGCGGCGACACCGCCGCGCGCGCATCCCGGCCCGCCGACGGCAGCCTGGGCATCGGCAGCCTGCGACGCGCCCCCGACTCCCTGTCCCCGATCCCCTCCCAGGAGCACTGATGAACCACCTGCTGCGCGAACTGGCGCCGATCTCCGACGCCGCATGGGCGGAGATCGACAGCGAAGCCACCCGCACGCTCACCCACTTCTTCGCCGCGCGCAAGCTCGTCGACTTCGACGGGCCGCTCGGCTACGACGCCTCGGCCGTCAGCCTCGGCCGCCTGCAGCGCATCGGCGACCAGCCGGCCGACGGGGTCACCGCCAACCGCCGCCAGCTGCTCCCGCTCGTCGAGCTGCACCGCCGGTTCACCCTGTCGCGCTCCGAGCTGGAGTCGATCGACCGCGGCGCCGACGACCCCGACCTCGACTCCGCTGGTCGACGCCTGCCGGGCGATGGCCATGGCCGAGGACACGCTGGTGTTCGTCGGCAACAAGAGCGCCGACATCGTCGGCATCGCCACGGCCTCGCCGCACGACCCGATCCCGCTCACCGACCGAGTTCGTCGCTTACCCGAACGCCGTCGCCCAGGCCGTGGCCGTGCTGAAGCAGGCCGGCATCGGCGGGCCGTACGCCATCGCCCTCGGGCCGAGGTGCTACGCCGGGGTCATCGAGACCACCGAGAAGGGCGGCTACCCGCTGCTCCAGCACCTCGGCCTGATCCTCGGCGGCCCGGTGATCTGGGCGCCGGCGGTCGACGGGGCGATCGTGCTCAGCGAGCGCGGCGGCGACTTCACCCTGACCATCGGCCAGGACACGTCGATCGCCTACAAGGAGCACGACGCCGACACCGTCACGCTGGAGCTCCAGGAGACGGCGACGTTCGTCGCCCCGACGCCGGACGCGGCGATCGCCCTGCGCTACCCGGGCTGAACGCTGCGGTCTCGTTCGTCAGTTCATCGCCGCGGCGACGTCCGCCCACGGCCGCTCGCGCAGCGGCCGCCCGTCGATCTGCACCTCGAGATCAGGGTCGGCGCGCGTCCAGCGGACCACGTCGGAAGCCGGGCTGCCGCTCTCGTTGCAGCAGTCGCTCGATGATCGAGCCGAACGCGTCGACCAGCTCGAGCTCGGAGCCGGGAGCGACGGTCTCGTCGATCACCACGTACTCGGTGCTGGTCTGGAGACCGCTGGCACCATCGGCTCCTTCGCATGACGTGCCCACGGCATGTTGCTCACCTCGATCGTTCGGGCGCCTCCCGCGCGGAGCGCGCGCGCTCGTTCACAGGAGTAGCCGTTCGCCGGCCGTGGCAGACCTGGACACGCGTCACAGCAGCGGGTGAGCGCGGCGATCCGGCGTCAACCCGTCGTGACGGCGACCTTGATCGCGCCCTGGCTCTTGTCGCCGGCGAGGGCGAAGGCCGTGGCCACGTCGTCGAGAGCCACCCGGTGGGTGACCAGGCGGGCAGCACGTCGCGGTGCTCGCCGAGGACGGCGGCCGCCTCGTCGAAGTCGGACACCCCGTCGCGGATCGAGTAGGCGAACGACGGCAGGATCGCCACCTCCTTCTGCAGGCGCTGAGCAGGTCGACCGGCGGCTTGTCGAACGTGCCGAGGACGACCACCCGTCCGCCACGACGGGCGACGCGGATCGCGTCGTTGATCGTCTCCGACTGATCGCCGCCGACGGTCTCGATGACCACCGCCGGGCGCTCCTGCTTGCCCCAGGCCATCACCTCGGACTCGGCGAGCACGTCGAGCCCGAGGGCCTCGGCGGCGGCCACCTGGTGCGGGTAGCGCGCCGAGATCCGCACCCGCTCGCTCGTCCGGCGGGCGACGAGCGCGGCGAGCAGCCCGATCGTGCCGGCGCCGAGCACGAGCACCGTCTCGTCGGGCTGCACCCGCGCGAGCCCGACGCCGCGGACGGCGACCGCCATCGGCTCGGTCGAGCACGCCGACGTCGGCGCTCACGTCGCCGAGCGGCACGAGGTTCTCCGCCGGTACGTCGACCCACTCGGCCAGCCCGCCGTTGCGACCGATGCCGATCAGGTCGCCGCCACGGCGGCACAGGTTGAGCTCGCCGGCCAGGCAGTGCTCGCACGTCCCGCAGCGGACCATCGGCGACGCCGAGTAGCGCCCGTCGGGCGTGCCGACGGGCGCGTCGAGCAACGTGCCGACGAACTCGTGCCCAGGCATCGAGCCGTCCTTGGGATGGTGGTGGCCGGACCAGAACTGCAGGTCGGTCCCGCAGATCCCACAGGCCTCCACCTGCAGCCGGGCGAATCCCGGCGCCAGCGCGGGCGGATCCACGTCCTCGACGTCGAGACCACCGCCGGTCCACACGGCTCGCTTCATCACGCCCTCCGATCCTTGGCCGGGGGCCGACCGTACCGCTCGTCGCGTGCCCCGGTGTCAGGGAGCGGCGGCCCCGCGGACGGCCACTGCCGCGCCGGCGGTGACGGGCTGCTTGTCGATCTCGGCGACGCGGCACATCGAGGCGGTCGAGCAGGTCGTGGTCGTGGTCGTTGCCCGGGTTCGGCGTGGTCAGCAGGCGATCGCCGAGGAAGATGCTGCTCGCTCCGGCGTGCAGGCACAACGCCTGGAGCTCGTCGGTCATCTTCGCCCGCCCGGCCGAGAGGCGCACGACCGAGGCCGGCATCATCAGGCGCGCGGCGGCGATCGTCCGGACGAGCTCCAGCGGGTCGAGCTCGTCCGTGCCGAACAGCGGCGTGCCGGGCACCTGCACCAGCAGGTTGATCGGCACGCTCTCCGGATGGGGGTCCAGCCGGGCGAGCTGCACGAGCAGCCCGGCGCGATCGCGGCGGGTCTCGCCCATCCCGACGATGCCGCCGGCGCACAGCTTGACACCGGCGGCGCGGACGTTGGCCAGGGTGTCGAGGCGGTCGTCGTAGGTCCGCGTGGTGATGACCTCGCCGTAGAACTCCGGTGAGGTGTCCAGGTTGTGGTTGTAGAAGTCCAACCCCGCGTCGGCGAGCCGCTGCGACTGGGCCGGCGTGAGCATGCCCAGCGTCACGCACGTCTCCATGCCGAGGTCGCCGACCGCACCGACCGCCTCGGCGACCAGCCCGACCTGGCGATCGTTCGGCGAGCGCCAGGCCGCACCCATGCAGAACCGGGTGGCCCCGGCGGCCTGGGCGTTGCGCGCCGCGACGACGATCTCGGCGGTCGGCATCAACCGCTCCGGCTCCACCCCGGTGTCGTAGCGCGCCGACTGGGGGCAGTACGCGCAATCCTCCGGGCACGCCCCGGTCTTGATCGACAGCAGGATCGCGGCCTCCACCACCTGCTCGTCGAACGCCTCGCGGTGCACGTCGTGTGCGCTGGCGAGCAGCTGGTGGAACGGCTGGGCGATCAGCGCCTCTGCCTCGGCGACGGTCCAGTCGTGGCGGAGGTCCATGCCCCTACCTTGGCCGGGCACGAGGGAACGCGCCAATGGGGGCGGCGATCAGCTCGGGCCGGAGAAGTTGACGCCCTGCACGGTGCGGGTCGGGCCGACCGTGCTCTCGTGGTCGTCCTCGTAGCGGGTGAGCTCGGCGCGGCCGACGACGTGCCAGTGCACCTCGTCCGGTCCGTCGGCCAGGCGCAGGGTGCGCGCGCTGGTGTACATCCGGGCCAGCGGGGTCCACTCGGAGATGCCGGTGGCGCCGTGGATCTGGATGGCCTGGTCGATGATCTCGCACACCCGCACCGGGACCATCGCCTTGACGGCGCTGACCCACACGCGGGCCTGCTGGTTGCCCATGACGTCCATCGCCTTCGCCGCACGCAGCACCATCAGGCGCATCGCCTCGATCTCGATGCGCGCCTTGGCGATCATCTCGGTGTTCTTGCCGAGGTTGGCCAGCGGCTTGCCGAACGCCTCGCGGTTGAGGCCGCGGCGGACCATCAGCTCCAGCGCCTTCTCGGCCACGCCGATCGAGCGCATGCAGTGGTGGATGCGGCCGGGCCCGAGGCGCACCTGGGAGATCTCGAAGCCACGGCCCTCGCCGAGCAGCACGTTCTCGTAGGGCACGCGGACGTCGTTGTAGCGGATGTGCATGTGGCCGTGCGGCGCATCGTCGTTGCCGAACACGTGCATCGGGCCGAGGATCTCCACGCCGGGCGCGTCGTTCGGGACCAGGATCTGCGAGTGCCGCTGGTGCGCCGGCCCGTCCGGGTTCGTCAGCAGCATGACGATCTGGATCTTGCAGCGCGGGTCGCCGGCGCCGGAGATGTAGTACTTCTCGCCGGTGATCACCCACTCGTCGCCGTCACGCCGGGCTCGGCAGGCGAGGTTCTTGGCGTCCGACGAGGCGATGTCGGGCTCGGTCATCGAGTACGCCGAGCGGATCTCGCCGTTGAGCAGCGGCTCCAGCCACTGCTTCTTCTGCTCCGGCGTGCCGACGCGCTCGAGCACCTCCATGTTGCCGGTGTCGGGCGCGCTGCAGTTGAGGCACTCCGACGCCAGCGGGCTCTTGCCCAGTTCGTTGGCGATGTACGCGTAGTCGAGGTTGGACAGGCCCTCGCCGGTCTCGGCGTTGGGCAGGAAGAAGTTCCACAGCCCGTTGGCCTTGGCCTTGGCCTTCACCGACTCGAGGAGCTCGAGCTGGCCCGCGCCGTAGCCCCAGTGCTCGGCGCGCCCTTGGCCGAGGCGGTAGTACTCCTCGGTGATCGGGTCGATCTCGTTCTTGATGAACGACTTCACCGACTCGTAGAGCGGGACGGCGTGCTCCGACATCGAGAGGTTGAGCGCCTCGTCGGTGGCGACTCCTGAGTGCATTCCGGGTGCGGGCATCCGGCCATTTGACCACGCCGGGGGGCGCCGTTCCCCATGGGTCGACGCGACGTGTGACGCATGACGCATTCCAAGACGGTTGCGTATCGATACGCAACCGGTTAGGAATGTGCACCATGTCTGCATTCCGCGACGCGTTGCGCAACCCCGACACCGTCTACCGCCGGCGGTGGCTGACGTTGCTGGTGCTGTGCATCAGCCTCATCGTGATCACCCTCGACAACACGATCCTCAACGTGGCCCTCCCCACGCTGGCCCACCCGAAGTCCGATGGTGGGCTCGGCGCGTCGGCCAGCGAGCTGCAGTGGATCGTCGACTCGTACACCCTGGTGTTCGCCGGCCTCCTGCTCACCGCGGGAAGCCTCGGCGACCGATTCGGCCGCTACCGCTTCCTGGCGTTCGGTCTGTCGGTGTTCGGCATCGGCTCGCTGATGTCGGCGTTCGCCACCGGCCCGACGATGTTGATCATGACCCGCGGCCTGATGGGCATCGGCGGGGCGTTCATCATGCCGGCGACCCTGTCGATCATCACCAACGTGTTCACCGAGCCGGTCGAGCGGGGCAAGGCCATCGGCATCTGGGCCGGCGTGTCGGCGCTCGGCATCGGCCTCGGACCGATCACCGGCGGCATCCTCCTCGAGCACTTCTGGTGGGGCTCGGTGTTCATCGTCAACGTGCCGATCGTCATCGCCGGCCTGGTGCTCGGCTACTTCCTGGTGCCCGAGTCGCGCGATCCCGAGCACGCCGCGCTCGACCCGCTCGGCGCGGTGCTGTCGATCGCCGCGCTCGGCACGCTGCTGTGGTCGATCATCGAGGCCCCGAGCAAGGGCTGGGGCTCCACCCCGATCGTCGCCGGCTTCATCATCGGCGCGGTGCTGCTCGTCGGCTTCTTCGCCTGGGAGCTGCACACGCCGCACCCGATGCTGGACATGCGCTTCTTCGAGAACCCACGCTTCAGCGCCGCCAGCGGGGCGATCACCCTCGTCTTCCTCGCCCTGTTCGGCACGCTGTTCCTGCTCACCCAGTACCTGCAGTCCGTGCTCGGCTACTCGACGGTGAAGGCCGGCGCAGTGCTGCTCCCCCAGGCGGCGGCGATGATGATCTGCGCCCCGCTGTCGAGCGTGTGGGTGGCCAGGCTGGGCAACAAGGTCGTCGTCGCCACCGGCCTGCTGCTGGTCACGCTGTCGCTCGCCCTGTTCAGCACGTTCTCGGTGAACAGCTCGGCGATCCACATCATCGCCATCACCGTCCTGATGGGCATCGGGATGGCCAACATCATGGCGCCGTGCACGGACTCGATCATGGGTTCGCTGCCCCGGGCGAAGGCCGGCGTCGGTTCGGCCGTGAACGACACCACCCGGCAGATGGGCGGGGCGATCGGCGTCGCCGTGTTCGGTTCGCTGATGGCCAGCCACTTCACCTCGTCGGTGCGCGATGGCCTGGCAGGCGTCGCCTCGCCCGACGGCGCTGGACCAGATCGGCGACAACGTCGGCCAGGCCGTGGCCGTCGCCGCGCAGTCCCCGACGGTGCAGCCCATCGCCGGCCAGGTGGTCAGCGTCGCCAAGGAGAGCTTCGTCAGCGGCATGCACCTGGTCGGCTTCGTCGCCGCCGCGGTCACGCTGCTGGCGGCCATCGGCGTGGCCGTCTTCCTCCCGGCCCGGGCGAGCGACGTCGACGCCGACGAGCGCCTCAACGCCGACCTCGAGCCCCAGCCCGCCTGATCGAGCCCGACCATGACCACCTCGATCGTCACCGAAACTGGCACCGTCGAGCACGCGGCGCGCCCCGGGCGACGGCGTGACCCGGAGATCGACGATGCCATCCTCGACGCCGTGCTGGCCCTCTTCCAGGAGGACGGCTACCGCGGCGTCACCATCGAAGGCGTCGCCGCCCGAGCCGGCGTCGGCAAGGCCACGGTCTACCGGCGCTACCCGACCCGGGCCGCGCTGGTGGTCGACGCGGCGCGCTGCCGCCTGTCGCTGCTCCACGACCTCGTCGACACCGGCGACCTGCGCGCCGACATGCTCGCCCTGATCCAACCGCTGGTCGACCGGCTGCGCGGGCCGCAGGGACCGGTGCTCACGGCGTTCATGTGCGAGCGATCACGCGAGCCCGAGCTGGCGGCGGAGTGGGAGCGGTCGGTCATCGGACGCAAGCGCGAGCACGTGCGCAACTTGATCAACGGGGCCATCGCCCGCGGCGAGCTCCCTGCCGACACCGACGTGGAGCTGGTCGCCGAGATGCCCGCCGCCGTCATCTGGCACCACGCGCTGAACGGTCTGCCGATCGACCCCGCCCTCGGCGAGCGGGTGCTGGACTACGTGCTCAGGCCCGGCCGCGACCCCGTCGCGCCATAACGCCGCCGCTCGCCCGCCCCGCAGCCGTCCAACCCCACTTCTCGGTTCGTGTCGCGCCCTGACCGGGCTGGCTCCGGTCGAGGCGCGACAGGAGCCGCACTCGGCCGCAGCCATCCAGCTCCGTTCTCGATTCGTGTCGCGCCCTGACCGGGCTGGCTCCGGTCGAGGCGCGACACGAACGGGTCGGATCAGGCGTGGGTGTCGAGGAAGGTGTTGACGGCGGCTCGGGCGGCGTCGACGTGGTCGGGGTCCTTCCAGCGCTCGACGAGCGTGGCGTTCGGCACCTCGGCGGCGAGGCGCTCGGACGTGGAGGACGGGTGGTACTCGTCGTTGCCGCGCAGGACGAGCAGGGGCGTGTCGATCTCGGGGATCGCCGAGTCGGGCACGCTCCAGATGAAGTCGTCACGCCCGAAGAGGTTCCGCTGGCAACCCGCCCAGTCGGCGTCGCTCGCCTCCGGGTGGTCGGCGCGGACGCCGTCGCGCCAGGTGGTGAACAGCTCGTCGAACGTGTCCTCGTTGCCGTCCAGGCCGATGGGCTGCATGGCGACGGCGGCGCTCACCCGCTCGGGCGCGTCGACGAGGAGCTTGGCGATGAACGCCCCGCCGATGCACATCCCGACGACGGCGAAGCGGTCGATGCCGAGGTGGTCCATCAGCGCCAGCTGGTCGGCGGCGTAGGTGTCCCAGCCGTCCGCGGCAGTGATCGGGGCGAACGACGTCCCGGTGTTGCGCTGGTCCATGGCCACGACGCGGAAGCGGTCGGACAGCGCGTCGATCGGGTTCCATGGCGCGGCCGACCAGGTCTCGATGCGCGAGGCCCGGAGCCCGCCGGGCGCGAGCAGGAGCACGGCTGGGCCGTCACCGGTGGTCTCGTAGCGGATGGTGGCGGTCCCCAGTTGCACGGTCGACATGGCTCGGACCGTAGCCAGATCGGCAGCCGACCCGCCGACCCGCGGCGTCACCGATTCGACCAGACTCGGCCGATGCGGCGCCCGTTCCTGCTCGTCGCCATGTTCGCGCTGACGGTCGCCGCCGGGTGCGATGGTTCGAGCGGCACCTCGCCGGGGCGCGACGCCGGGCCACACCCCGCCGCCGTCGGCGCGCCGGAACCGGACGACACCACGGCTGATGCCGACGAGTCCGTGCCGGCGGCTTCGCCCGTCGTCGTCGTCGACGTGTCGGTGCCGGCCATCGCCGACGAGCCACCGCTGACCTGCCCGGCGACCACGGTGGCGGTGACGACCGCCGACGAGCTCGTCGCCGCGCTGTCCGACGCGCAACCCGGCGACGTGATCGGCCTCGGACCGGGCTCGTACGACGGCAGGTTCGTCGCGGCCGCTGCCGGCACCACCGAGCGACCGATCTGGCTGTGCGGCGGGCGCGACGCGGTGCTCGACGCCGGCGGCGTGCGCTCCGGCGATGGGCTGCACCTCGACCGGGCCAGCCACTGGCGGGTCGTCGGGTTCACCGTGCACGACGCACAGAAGGGCGTGGTGGCCGACGGTGTCACGGGCACCGTGATCCAGGGTCTGCGCGTCGAGGACATCGGTGACGAGGCCATCCACCTGCGCGACACGAGCACCGCCAACGTGGTGCAGCACAACGAGATCCGCCGCACCGGCCGGCGGCGCGACACGTTCGGCGAGGGCGTCTACGTCGGCACGGCGCAGAGCAACTGGTGCACGATCAGCGACTGCCACCCCGACCCGAGCGACGGCAACGTGGTCCAGCGCAACGACATCGCCGAGACGACCGCCGAAGCGGTGGACATCAAGGAGGGCACCACCGGCGTGTCGCACATCACTTCGATGGAGCGGGCTGTCCAGTCAAGGGCAACCTGGCGATCGCCGAGATCGTCGACGGCTGGGGCACCGGCAACGTGTTCACCGGCAACACCGCCGACGTCGACGGCCCCGGCTACGGCGTGGCGACCACGAACACCGCGGGAACGCGGTGCGTTGCGACAACGAGGTCACCGGCGCCGCCGAGGGCCTCGCCGACATCGACTGCACCTGACGACGGACGGGCGGCCACCATTGGCACTGCCGCCGGGCGAACACCGGCAGCCGACCGCCCGAGATCTCGTGCACCGTGATGCGTCAGGCTCCGGCGCCGAGCGCTCCTTCGATCAGGGCACGCAGCTCGTCGTCGGTGATCCCGTCGGCGTCGGCTGGACGGAGGCGGATCGTCCCCTTGCCGGTGACCAGCGACGGATGGCGCTCGGCGAAACCGCCGTCGTGACCCTGGCCCCAGCCGTACAGCGAGATGCCGTGCTTCCACGCGCCGACGTAGAGGCGGCGCCGGCCGACCTCGAACGTGGGGATGCCGTAGGAGATGCGCGCCGAGGCGTCCGGTCGGGCAGCGACGATCAGCGCGTGGATCCGGTCGAACAGGGCCCGGTGATCGGTGTCGATCCCGGCGATGTAGTCGTCGACCTCGGTCGTCATTCGGCCATGATCGCAAAGCGGTGACGACGTGTCGTCAGGCGACGGCCGACGCGCGGCGCAGTCCCCGCTCGAGGAGGTGCGGATCGCCGAGGAGGTGACGCAGGCGCTGCTCCAGCCCGGCGATCGGGTAGAGGTTCTGCGGTGCCCGCGGGTCCTTGTGCGACTCGCTGGCGAAGCGCTGCAACGCCCGCGTGATCGCATCGGCATGCGCGACGACGCCAGCAAGCTCGCCGACGGCCGGCACCTCGATGCGGACCACACCCGAGAGCGGTTGGGCGAGCGGTCCCGGCAGGCGCACGTACCAGCTGAACCGCGCCCCCTGCCCCTCGAGCAGGAACAGCGGGCTGCGCTCACCTGCCGCGAGGCGGCCGACCACCACCTGCAGCTCGTCGGCGAGGTACTGCACGTGCTGCGTCTTGATGTAGCCGACGGCGCACGGGTCGGTCCGTGGCGCAGGGGCCCGTCGAACACGACGAGGTCGGCTCCGTGGCGAGCGGCGACCTGCGCCTCGAGGCCGGTCATCAGCCGGTGGATGCCGAAGTAGAAGTCGTCGGGCGTGTCTCCGGGACAGTGCACGTACGTGTACCGGCCGTGGGCGGTGTCGATCGATGCCGCCCCCGGCGACGTGCGGGCGAAGAAGCCACGCTCCACGAGCGCCTCGTCGAGGCGCGCCCCGGTCGAGTCGGTGAGCACCGAGCCGGCCGCCACCGTGGCGCACACGCCGGGCCGGGTGATCCGTCCGTCCTGGAACCACACCCGCGCGTCGATCCGCCGGACCCCGTCGACGAACAGGATCCGTTCGGGCAGCGCCCCCGACAGGTTCGGCACGACGGGCGCCCACGCGTCGATGGCCACCTCCACGTCGGCGATCACCGTGGCACCGCTCTGCTCGAGGTTGCTCTCATCGGCGGCGACGCCGTACTCCGGCGCCCAGCTCTCGACGGCGAAGCGCATCACACGTCCACCCGCTCGATGGCCGAGCTGCGCGGACCCTTGGTGACCTCGAACTTGGTGGGCATGCGGTCGGCCAGCTCGCGGATGTGGGTGATGATCCCGACCATCCGCCCGGTCGAACCGAGCTCTTCGATCGTGGCGGCCACCACGTCGAGCGTCTCGGGATCGAGCGTGCCGAAGCCTTCGTCGAGGAAGATCGACTCGATCGGTTCGCTGCCCTGCGCCGCTGCGTCGACCGAGCTGTCGGCCAACGCCAACGCCAAGGCCAACGACGTGAGGAACGTCTCCCCGCCCGACAGCGATCGCGCATCGCGCACCTCGTCGGCGTTGCGATGGTCGACGACGCGAAACGCACCGTCGGCCGCGGTCAACGAGTACTGCCCCGAGGTCAGCTCGTGCAGGCGGACGTTGGCCCGGGACACGAGGTCGACGAGCGCCTCTTCGAGCAGCCAGCGCTCGAACGCGTCGGTGCGCAGCAGGTTGCCGAGCAACCGGGCCACCGCCGCGTGGCCGCGCCATGCGGTGATCTCGGCCTGCACCGCCCGTACCCGCGTGCGCTCATGCTCGAGCGCACCGACCGCGGCGCGGGCGTCGACGAGCTCGTCGGTGAGCCGCCGCCGCACGGCGGCCAGGTCGACGCGTCCGTGGCGCGCGTCCACGGGGACGCGGCCCGCCAACGCCGCGTCGAGTGCGTCGAGACAGGCGCTGCGCTGCTTGGCCAGCCCGTCGTGAACGGCGGTGAGACCGGCCAGGGCCGTAGCCAGTCGCCCCCGGCCGAGTGACGCCCACGTGACCGCGGCCACCCAGTCGTCGGCCAACCGCTCCGTGCGCGCCGGGAGCGGATCCAGCGGTACCGGCGCTTCCGTCGGTGCCGGTGCGACGGCGCGCCGCGTCGTCCGGCCGCCGACCGGCGCGGCACCCGGGCGGGCGGCGACGGACGGCCCACCGGCGAGCGCGAGCTGCGACAGCCGGTCGCGCAGGTCGTCGTATGCCTCGCGGCTGATGCGCTCCCGGTGCTGGGCGTCGGCGTGCGCGACGTCGGCACGGTGGCGTCGCTCGGCGGCGTCGCGCTCCGCGGCGTCGGCCCCGGCACGCGCCGCGGCCAACTCGCGCGCCGTCTCGAGCGCGGCGGTCGCCTCGCCGTGCGTGGGCTGCCCGGCGACGGCAGCGGCGGCCCGCTCGGCAGCCGCGAGCGCATGGTCACGCAGTGCACCAGCGGCGGCCAGCTGCTCGGCCGCCTGGCGTTCAGCGCGCAGGACGACGGCGACGTCGGGATCGGCGTCGATCGCCGCCAGCGCACGACGCGCCTCCTCGGCGGCCCGTCGCGTGTGGTCCACCAAATCGGCCAGGGCGCGCAGCTCGGCGACGCGTGCCTCGACGGCGTCACGTTCGGGTTGGCCCGCCAGCTGCTGGTCGAGCTCGGCGAGCCGGGCGTCGATGCCGGCCAGCTCCCGCTCGGCCGAGCGCCACATGTCCTCCGCCGCGGCGACCGCCGCGTCGGCCTCGCCCCTCGCGGCTCGGACCGCAGCGACGTGACCGGCCGAGTCGTCGTGCGGCGCGGGGAGGGCGGCGACCACCTGCGCGCACACCGGACACGGTGCCCCGGCGACCAGGTGCCCGGCGAGCGCCGCCGCCGGGGCAAGCCGCTCGGCCTCGGCCAACGCCTCCCCCGCTACGTCTCGGCGGGCCCGAGCCGCACCGGCGACCCGGCGAGCCTGCACCTCGCGCGACGCGGCGGTGGCGCCCTCGGCGGCCACCGCGACGCGCCGGTCGATCAACGTCAGCACGTGGAGCGCACGATCGAGGTCGCCTGCGGCGCGCTGCGCCGCCGTGGCCTCGTCGAGCGCGCGGGCGGCTGCATCCACTGCCACGGCAGCGGCGACGCGCCGATTCGCGCGCCAGCTCGGCGGCGTCCACCGCAGTGCTGTGGAGGGCCGTCGAGCGGTCGAGGCCGTCGGCGGCGTCGCGTGCGGCCGCCGCCGCCCGGGCGAACCCGTCGTGAGCGGCCACGAGCATGCTCATCGCCGCCACGTTCGGCCCGTCGGCGACGGCGGCAACGGCATCACGTTGCCGGTTCCGCGCGGTGTCGTGGGCCGTGGCGGCCGCCGTGCTGGCCGATGCGGTCGCCACCAGCTCGTCGTGCACGGCCTCGACCCCCTCCGGAACCGCGACGGCGGCCAACACGCGGTCGCGGACACGCTCGGCCGTGATCCGCTCATCCACCCTGGCCAGTGCAGCATCGACGTCGCCGAGCTCGTCGGCCAGGCCGTCGATCACCTGGAGCAGGGCCTCGGCGGCCTCCGCCCGTCCGCTGAGCTCGGCGAGGTGCTCGTCGGAGACGTCGCCGGCGCCGGCCAGCTGCCGATCGAGGGCATCGGCGGTGTTGGTGGCCGCCGCCTCGCGCGCCCTCGCGGCCTTGCCGACGCGCTCGTAGATTCCCACGCCGAGCAGCCCGCGCAGCAGCTCCTGACGCTCGGACGGCTTGTCGTGGAGGAACTCGGCGAACCGGCCCTGGGGCAGGACGACGGTCTTGTTGAACCTGTCGAAGTCCAGCCCGAGCAGCTCGACGACCGCAGCCGACAGCGCCTTCTCGTCGCCGGCGAGCACCTCGCCCTGCGACTCGAGCCGCGCCTCTCTCGTGGACGCCCCGGTCTTGGTGCGCCGCACGACGCGCACCGCCGTGTACCCGGTGCCGTCCAGCTCGAAGTCGAAGCGCACCCGCGCCTCGACCGACAGCTGGTTGATCACCGGTGCGACGGACTTCTGGTCGTAGCGCGCCGCCGCGCCGTACAGGGCGAACGTGAGCGCATCGATGACGCTGCTCTTGCCCGACCCGGTGGGCCCGACGAACGCGGCGAGGTCGACGCCGGTGAAGTCGACGACGGTCGGGTCGGCGAAGGCCGAGAAGCCCTGCATCTCCAGCCGCACCGGCCTCATCGGTCCCCTCCCCCGACGGCGTCGAGCTCGTCGAGCAGCTCGGCGAACAGTCCGGCGATCCGGCGATCGTCCACGCCGCGCACGTCGAGGTACTCGGCGAACAGCTCGTGGGGCGTGCGGCCCCGCCGATGCACGGCCACGGCGGCGCCCGTGCTCGCCGGCGCGTCGATGCGCACATCCACGACGCGGTCGCCGAAGCGCGCACGGACGTCGTCGCCGAGCCCGGCGCGGTGCGCCTCGCGGACGACGACCCGCAGCCAGGCGTCGTCGTCGACCACGGTCGCGGCCAGTTGGTCGAGCGTGCCCGAGTACGAGCGCAGCGGACGACCGGCGCGCAGCGCCACGGCGGTGACCTTGGCCGGCAGACCCGGTTCCAGTTCGACGAGGTTGACCTGCTTCGTCTGGGCGCTCTCGCCGAAGTCCAGCTGCAGCGGCGAGCCCGGGTAGTGGATGGCCGTGGCCCCGGGGATCTGCTGCGCACGGTGCAGGTGCCCGAGTGCGACGTAGCCGGCCGTGGCCGGGAACGACGGGCCACGGATGGCGTACTCCTCCACGAGGTGCGCAGCCCGTTCGCCACCGCCGGCGACGCCGCCGTGGACGAACGCATGGCCCACCAGCACGTTGACCGACGTGGCGTCGAACCCGGCGCACAGCGCGCCGATGAGCTGCTCGAGCCGCACCGAGTAGGTCTGGGCGTGCTCGAACGCGGCACCCGACATCAGCTGGTCGGCGCGGATGATGCCGCGCTTGGAGACGAACGGCAGCAGGGCGACGTTGACCGGCGCGCCGTCCGCCGCGGTGAAGCGGTGGACGCCACCGTCGCCGGGCCGGGTGGGCTCGCTGACGACGCGCACGCCGCTGCGGGCGAACAGCGGCCGGAGCACGTCCAGGGCCCGGGCGTTGTCGTGGTTGCCGGCGATCACCACCACCTCGGCGCCACCGGCGGCGAGCCGCAGCAGCGCGTCGTACACCAGGCCCTGCGCCTCGGGTGCCGGCGCGGCGGTGTCGAACAGGTCGCCGGCGACGACCACGAGATCCACCTCGTGGGCCTCGGCGACGGCGACGATCTCGTCGAGCACGGCGCGGTGCTCGACCGTACGGCTGTTGTTGCGGATCTGCTTGCCGACGTGCCAGTCGGCGGTGTGCAGCAGGCGCATCACAACCCCGCGAACGGGTCGGTGGCGCCGGACGGCGCAGCGTCGCCGACCGGGCCGGACGCCTCGGCCGAGCGCGTGGCCCATGCGGGGAACGGGAAGTCGACGAGCACCGGCACGGGCAGGCGCGGCTGGCTGATGTACATCGACCCGGGCTTGAGGATGGTGGCCCGCTGGCGTTGTGCGCCGGGCAGCCAGCCGTACTGGTCCCGCCCGGCCTCGGCCGAGTCCAGCCGGCCGACGACGCGCACCGCGCTGTTGGCCACCACCCGCCGCTCGACCTCGCTGGCGGTCTGCTGCGCGCCGACGAGGATGATGCCCAGGCTGCGGCCGCGCTCGGCGACGTCCAGCAGGATCTCCTTGATCGGGCTGGACCCCTCGCGCGGTGCGTACTTGTTGAGCTCGTCGAGCACGACCACCTGCAGCGGCTTGGCCACGCCCGACGCCTCCTTGCGCTCGAACGCCTGGCGCAGCACGACACCGACCACGAACCGCTGGGCGCGCTCGTGCAGCGCATGCAGGTCGACGACGGTGACCTGCTGCGAATCCAGGTCGAGCGCGTGCAGGGACGCGTCGGCGATGTCGGCGCGGATGAGGTGCTCGACGCGCGCCGTGGACGAGGCCAGCCGGCGGACGAACGCATTGATCGTGGCGGGACCGATGGCCCGCCCGGTCCAGCGCTGGTCGACGTGGTCGTCCGGGTCGTCGGGGATCAACTTGCGCTCGACGACGTCGACGAGCTGGCGGAACGTGCGCACCGTGGTGCCCTCGATGCGCACCGCACCGTCGGGACTGTCGCCGCCCTTGGCCAGCTCCATCAGGCGGGCGGTGACCGACTGGACGACGATCGTGTACTGCTGGCGCTCGTCCTCGGCGTCGGCGAAGAGGAACGGCAGCAGACCCTGCAGGCAGAACTGGTGGATCGTCCAGTAGAACGGTCGGACACCGGTGGCCCGCGAGCCGACGTCGGGCGTGGCGTTCGGGTCGCCACGACGCGGCGGGGCGAGCACGGCGACGCTGCGGAACGGCTGGGCGGGCAGGCCCAGGGCGGCGTAGCGCCGCGGCTCGTCGGCGTCCAACCGGTTGTTCGGATGGTCGAGGAACAACAGGTCCTCGCCCTTGACGTTGAAGATCAGCGCCTTGGTGTTGGCCGCCTCGGCCCCGAGGACACCGGAGTTGAGCAGCGAGTACAGCAGGAACGTGGCGTAGCTCGTCTTCGTGGCCACGCCGCTGATGCCGCTGATGTTGACGTGGGCCCCCTTCGTGCCGTCGACGAAGTCGACGTCGAGGTACACCGGCTCGCCGTCGCGACTGAGGCCGGCGGGCAGCTTGCGGGCCACCTCGTCGTGGTCCAAGGCGGCGTCGCGCTCGACACCCTTGGCCCGGCGGACCTCGGCGCCGGGCAGTGGCGGCACGAAGATCTCCGGTACCACGCGGGTGACCTGGACGAGCGCGGCTTCGGACACCTCGGCGGGCAGCAGCCCGTCGGCGATGAGGAAGACGTCGCTCTGGAACCGGGCGCCCTCGTGGCGGGCGCGCACCTGGGCGACGATGCCGTAGATCTTGAGCAGCTCCCCCGTGGGCAGCACGCGGTCCAGGGCGACGACGTCGTCGAGCTGCACGTGCTGGTCCGGCGCCACCGCCACCCAGAACTCCAGCGGTGTGGCGTCGTCGGTGCCGACCACGCGGCCGACGACCGGGCCGACGCATCCGCCCCTGTCGCCTGCATCGCCCAGTGTCGCCACGTGCGCCGGTCTACCAAAGGGGTGTGACGCGGTCCACGGATCCCCGTGGCGGAATCCGCCAGGGGTGGGCGCAGGTGCCGGCACTGTGCTAGTCGGGAGGGATGTTCCGCGCCCTGCTGCTCGATCAGACCGCCGACGGATTGACCACCGAGGTGGTCGAGCTCGACGACGACCGCCTTCCCGACGGCGACGTCACCGTGGACGTCGAGTGGTCGTCGCTGAACTTCAAGGACGGGATGATCCTCAAGGGCCAGGGCCGGCTGGTGCGCGACTACCCGCACGTGCCGGGCATCGACCTGGCCGGCACCGTCGCCGAATCGACCGACGACCGCTACCACGCAGGCGACCGGGTCGTGCTCACCGGATGGCGCGTCGGCGAGGTGTGGTGGGGCGGCTACGCGACCAAGGCGCGGGTGAAGGCCGACTGGCTCAGCCCGTTGCCCGACGGGTTGACCACGCGCCAGGCGATGGCCGTCGGCACGGCCGGGTTCACCGCGATGATGGCGGTCGACCAGCTCGAGCAGCACGGCCTGCGCGCCGGCGACCCGGTGCTCGTCACCGGCGCGGCCGGCGGCGTCGGCTCCACCGCGGTCGGCCTGCTGGCCAAGCTCGGCTTCGAGGTCACCGCGTCCACCGGTCGGGTCGATGTGGAAGGTGACGCGCTCAGGGCCATCGGGGCGACGAACGTCATCGACCGCGCCGAGATCGCCGACGCGCCCACCCGCCCGCTGCTGTCGGAGCGGTGGGCCGGGTGCGTCGACGCCGTCGGCAGCGCCACGCTGGCTCACGTGCTCGCCGAGGTGCGCTACGGCGGCGCCGTGGCCGCCTGCGGCCTGGCCGGGGGCAACGACCTGCCGACGTCGGTGGTGCCGTTCCTGCTGCGCGGCATCACGCTGTACGGCATCGACTCGGTGATGTGCCCGGCCGAGCGGCGGGCCCACGTCTGGCAGCGCCTCGGTGAGGTGCTCGACGGCGACGCGCTGGAGGCGATGACGAGCGAGGCGACGCTCGACGAGCTGCCGGCGCTGGCCGACGAGATCCTCGCGGGGCGCACCCGCGGCCGGGTCGTGGTCACGACCGGCTGAACGACGCCCTGTCGCTCAGCGGGCGGCGACGAGCACGGGGAACGGCGGGGCCGGCGGGCCGAAGTTGTTGCTGCCGGGGTCGCCGGCGATGGCGAAGAACACGATCAGGACGATCGCCCCGACGAACGGGACGAGCACGATGAGCAGCCACAACCCACTGCGGTTCGTGTCGTGCAGCCGGCGGACGCCGACGGCCAGTCCGGGGATGAGCAACGCGAGCC
Source organism: uncultured Acidimicrobiales bacterium (assembly GCA_963794805.1). Lineage (GTDB taxonomy): Bacteria > Actinomycetota > Acidimicrobiia > Acidimicrobiales > Ilumatobacteraceae > JAODBQ01. Next base: position 252,817 of record CAWCFL010000013.1, on the reverse strand, counting down.
AGTAGGCGAAGCCGATGATCACGAACAGGACCGTCACCTGGCCGAGCAGGCTGAGGATGGCCTCGATGATGAAGTTGGCCAGGACGAACCACCAGAACTCGGCCCGGCTCGCTCGCCCCTCGAACTGGGCGTAGCGCTTCATCACGACCGTCTGCCACGCTTCGAGCAAAACCATGCCGTTGCCTCCTCGTCGTCGTCGTCGTGATCGTAGACGCCGGGCCGGGCCTGGTGACGATGACCCGATGCCCGGTTCGGGCGATGGGGGGCCTCTAACGTGGCGCGCATGCCACCGAGCACGGTCGACGAGTACGAGCGACGCGCCGAGGAGGCCGAGGCATCCACCCTGCCGACGTTCCTGAAGATCGGCCGTGGCGTCGTCTGGGCGATCTACGCGATCGCGCTCGTCGTCGTGGTCCTGCTCGTCACCGCCTTCCTGCTGCGCCTCTTCGGGGCGAGCACGGATGCCGCGTTCACCCAGTGGGTGTACCGCAACGCCGACTCGGCCATGCGCCCGTTCCGCGGCATCTTCCCGACACAGGAGTTGAACGACAACTCGGTCTTCGACCCGTCGCTGCTGTTCGGGGCCATCTGCTACACGGTCGCCGCGCTGCTCGCCGACGCCGTGCTCCACTGGCTGACCGCCAGGCTGCGTCGGGAGCAGGCGGCCGTGACCAAGGCGCGCGCCGACGCCGATGCGGTCCGCTTGCAGTACGAGCAGCAAGAGGCGCGCAACCGGCAGGCGGCCTACGAGCTGGCCGCCCAGCAGGAGGCCACCCGCCGCGCCGCGGCCACCGCGCCGGTCCAGACCGTGCAGTACGTGCAGCCGATCCAGGCCATCCCGGTGCAACCCGTCCAGCCGATCGTCGTGCAGCAGGTCCAACCGCCGGCGCAGCCCGCGTCACCGGCGGCGCAGCCCGTCCCACCGGTGCAGCCCGCACCAACCCCCGAGGCGCCCCCGACCGCGCCGCCGCCCGCAGGAGGCACGCCGACATGAGCTTCATCCGAACCTCCCTCACGGTCGTGGCGCTGTGCGGCGTGCTCGGCCTGGCGGCGTGCGGCAGCGACGACGACTCCTTGCCGACCACCACGGCGGTCGGTGCGGCGACGACGGTCGGATCCGTCCCGGCGAGCAGCCCGGCGACGACAGGAGGTCAAGTGGTGGCCCTGGAGAACGCGACATGGACGTTGTCGGATGCCGAGCTCGGCGCCGATCTGGGCACGGTGGACGTCACGTTGCGCTTCGCCGACGGCACGGTGTCCGGCAGTCAGCGGCTGCAACCGCTTCACCGGCACCTACACGACCAATGGTCAGTCGCTGACCATCAATCCCGGCCTGGCGTCGACGATGATGGCCTGCCCCGAGCCGCAGATGGCCGTGGAGCAGGCGTTCCTCAAGCTGCTGCCGACGGTCACGACCTACACGATCGACGGTGACACGTTGCGGATGGCCGACGCGTCCGGCGAGCCGGTGCTCGTGTTCGAGCACGTCTCCGGAGAGCAGGCCGTCGCCGGCGACTGGGTGGTCACCGCCCTGCGCACGGCGACCGCCGTGTCGCTCGCCCGTGCCGGGCTCGGAGCTGACGCTGTCGTTCGCACGACGGCACCGCGTCCGGGTACTGCCGGGTGCAACCAGTTCAACGGCGGCTACACGGTCGCCGGCGAAGACCTCACGTTCGGCCCGCTGGCCACCACGCGCAAGGCCTGCGCCGACCCCGCCGTCGGCCAGCAGGAGACCGACTACCTCGCCGCGCTCGCGGCGACGGCCACGTTCTCGCTCGACGAGCCAGATGCTCACCCTGCTGGCCGCCGACGGCACGATCACGGTCACGCTGATGCGCGCCGACCCGTCGGCGAGCAGCGTCCCGACCACCTGAGTCCCGGTCGGCGAGATCACGCCGAGTCGCGGACGATCCGGCAGTTGTCGGAGACGAACTCGACCTGCCCGATCTCGTCGACGCGTGCGGTCGACGAAGCCCTGCATGAAGCACAGGAAGCGGTAGACGTCGGCGAAGTTCGTCGCCACGCCGACCGAGATGCGGATCGCCGCGACGAGCAGGCCGTCGTCGGCGAGCAGCCGCTCGCGCAGCTCGAGGAACGACACCGCCTCGCCGCGACCGAACCACCGGCGCATCTCGCTCGGCGCTCGAGGTGGTGGGCCACCTCGCCGGCACCGGGGTTGCAGAAGCACCCGGTGCGCAGCGAGATGCTCACCCGGTTGGCCAGCTCCTCGACCCGCCGGTCGTCGATCGGACGACCGGCGGGATCGCGCATCCCGAACGTCACCGTGCCGCCGCGCGCCGTCGTGTCGTGCCGGGCCGTGGAGCTGCACGAGTGGTCGGCCGTTGGCGTGGCGCAGGCCGGTGAGCGCATCGAGCAGCCAGGCGGTCAGGCACATCACACGGTCGTGGATCGGCGTCGCGCCCGATGCGCTCGATGTGGTCCAGCCCGGTCGTCACCGCCGGCAGGTTGAGGTAGTCGACCGTGCCGTCCTCGAATGCGGCCTCGTCGTCGTGCAGGTAGTGCCCGTCGCCCTGCACCGAGGCGATCGTGATCGTGCCGCCGGCGAACCACGGCCGCTCGAGCACCGCCAGCCGGTCGCGGCGCACCAGCAGGCAGCCGACGCCGGTGGGGAAGCCGAAGATCTTGTAGAACGACAGCGTCACGAAGTCGGGACGGATGCGGTCGACGTCGAGCCGATTGGTCGGCACGAACGCGGCGGCGTCGACGAGCACGTCCCACCCCGCGGCGTGGGCCTCGTCCACCAGCTCGAGCGGGTGCTGCACGCCGGAGAAGTTCGACTGCGCGGGGAAGGCGAGCAGGTTGTGCTGCGTCGGGTCGGCGCCCTGCAGGACGGCGGCCATCGCCGCCCGATCGAGCCGCAGGTCCGGCGCGACGCACCGGGACGTAGGCGACTGCGCGCGCCGTGCCGGCGGGCGAACTCGCGGATGCCGTTGACCGAGTTGTGGTTGTCGAACGTGAGGGCGAACGTGCCGCCGGGCGCGAAGCGGTACGCCTCGCCGACCAGCTTGAGCGCTGCGCTCGCGTTGGCGGTGAACACGCACAGGTACTCGTCGGCGGACGCTCCGAAGAACGAACGGACACGTCGCCGGGCACCGCTCGACGAGCGCCGTCGTGGCCAGCGAGGTCGGGTTGTTCGAGTGCGGGTTGCCGAGCACCGTCGTGCGCAGCAGCGCGGCGTGCGCGTCGATCTGGCTCGCCGCGTGCAGCCCGCCGCCGGTGTAGTCGAGGTACACCTGATCGGCGTCGTCGAGCCGTCCGTACTCGGCACGACGCAGCTCGGCGAAGGACCCGTCGGGGTCGAACGACGGGAACCGGGCGACGAACGCCGCCTCGGCGGGCGCCAGCAGGCTCGGCTCGTACACGACACCCGTCCGCCGCGGGACCACACCCGACATCCGCGGCAGCGTACCGGTGCCGTCGATCGGCTCGGTCTCCGGTCGGACCGCGTCGGGTCGACGATGACAAGCTCCGCGAGGTGAGGGGCCTGTACGTCGTCGCCGGCGTGACGATGGCCGGTGTGAGCGCGGTGTTCGTGCTCCTCGCCGAGCTCGAGCACCGCTACGGCCTGTCCAAGGGTTCGCTCGGCCTCATCGCCGGCTCGGCGTTCGCCGCCGCGCTCGTCACGCAGCTCGGCCTGTCGCGCTACGCCGACCGCGGCTACGGGCTCCTGCTGCTGCGCTGCGGCGTGGTCTTGGCCGCCGTCGGGCTGCTGTGGTTCGCCGTCGCCACGCAGCTGTGGCAGTTCGTCGCCGCCCGCGCCTTGCTCGGCGCGGCTGTGGGCCTGATCATCCCGGCCGCGAGGCGGGCCATCGTGCTCGCCGCCGACGGCGACCTCGGTGAACGCCTCGGCGTGTTCTACGCGGCGTACCTCGCCGGCTTCGTGTTCGGTCCGCCCGTCGCCGGGGTGCTCACGGTGATCGCCGACGTGCGCCTGCCGTTCCTCGTCTTCGGCGTCGTCCTGGCGATCAGCCCGCTGGCCCTGCGCGACGTCGTCGTCGATGCCCCGGGCAGCCGCGACGCACCCGTGGCGCAGGCCGACCGGCGGGTGCTGCGCCGCCTCATCGTCAGCCGGCGGCTGATCGCCGCCCTGCTCGTGGTGGTGTCGTTCCGCTACTCCGTCGGCGTGTTCGAACCGTTGTGGGCCACCTACCTCGACGACCTGGGTGCCGGCACGATGGTGGTGACGATCTCGCTGACCGTGTTCGCCCTGCCGATGCTCGTCATCGCCCGCCGGGCGGGTCGGCTCTCGGACACCTACGGACCGCGGCTCACCTCCGTGCTCGCCGCGGCGGCCACCGTGCCGCTGATGGCGATGTACGGGTTCGTCGGGTCGCTGCCGATCGTGCTGGTGATGGCCATCCCCCACGGGATCGGCGAGGCGATCCAGTCGCCGGGCACGCAGGCGGCGGTGGCCGACGCCGCGCCACAGCGCGACGCGGCCGCGGCGCAGGGCCTGGCGGAGGCAGCCGGGTCGGCAGCCGCAGCGATCGGCGCGTTCACCGCGGCGCCGCTGTTCGCCGCGCTCGGCGCCGGGCCGGCGTGGCTCATCGCCGGTTGTGTGATGGCCGTGCTGTTGACCACGAGCACGCTGCTCGACCGCCCGCGGCGCCGTCCGACGGGCGTGCACCACGACGTCGATGCGCCGGCGATGACGCTGCCATGACCGCCGCCGAACGGCTGAACGGCCCGATCGACGTTCAGGCCGGCGGCCGCACGACCACCGGCTGCCCGACCTCGAGCAGCCAACCCTTGAGCACCTGGTACACGGCCGGCGACCCGAAGATCTCGTCGGGGGGATCCGACAGCTCGGCGGGATGGAGCACGAAGGGGTGCGTCTGCGGGCCACCCAACCCGCCGTGGGAGCCGACCTGCTCCTCGAACGCGGCCACCTCGTCGTTCAGCGGGTCGAAGAAGCTGTTGACCATGAGGTCGGCGACCGTCGAGTACCCGTCGACGACGGTGACCTGGCGGACGGCCGCCGGCCCGAACGGCTCGAGCGGGTCGTCGCCGTCCACGACGCCGGTCGCCAGGTTGCGCGTCCCGCCGGCGCCGAGCACCGAGGAGGTGCCGTCATCGGCGCGCACGAGCACGAAGCCGATGGCCGGGCAGGCGAGGAGCCCGGGGATCAGCGTCGGATAGCGCTCGTCGATCTCCTCGCGCGTCAGCCGGCGCGCTTCGCCCGGCAGGGAGATCAACCCGAGGCTGCCCGAACCGAGCACGATCGGCACGTCTCGCGTGGTGGTCGTCGCGGCGTCGTTCGAGCGGGCCTGGCGCAGCCACGCCGTCGACTCGGTGCGGCCCTTCTCGGCATCGTCGTCGCCCGACGCCGCCGTGCCGCACAGCGCGGCGACGAACTCGGGGAACGTCTGGCCGGTCCACTGGGCGAACGTCGCCCCCTGCGTCTGACCGTGGTCGGACAGCACGACCACCTTGTACGGCCGCGGCGTCCACTTCGTCGCCGTGTTGATGCGGGCGATCTGCCGGTCGAGGTCGCGCAGCACGGCAAGCGTGTCGGCCCGCTCCGGACCGGAGTGGTGGGACACCTCGTCGTAGCCGAGGAAGTCGACGTAGATCGCCGCCCACCCCTCGCACATGTCGTTGATCACGCCGCGCACCGAGACGTCGCGGCTGATGATCGTGGTGAACGCGCGCAGCAGTGCGTACGTCCAGCCGCGGTGCACGCGCGGCTCGACGCCACGACGGTGCTGCTGCGCGGCAGCGCGCCGCTCGCGCAGCACCTCGGTGACGACGCCGACGAACGTGCGCGTCGCCTGCTGCGGCTTGGCGAAGTAGCCGAAGTAGCCGGCGCCGAGGCGTCCCTCCTTGCGCCGGGCGATGCCGCTCATCGTCAGGACGGCCCGCTCGGCGTCGCCGGAGAACAGGTTGCCGTAGCTCGAGCCGCGATGGGCGAGCAGCCCATTGCCGTCCGAGTGCGCCCGTTCGATGGCGGCCGCGGACCTCGGGTGGTTCGACACGACGACCTCGCCCGTCGACTTGTCCACCCAGCGGAACGCCGGCATGTCGACGGTCGAGCCGTGCAGAATGCCGCACTGGCTCACGCCGGTCTGCGACGACCATCCGGTGGTCCAGCCGACCAGGCGGTGCTGGCCGTCGTTCACCCAGCGATGCAGCGTCGGCACGTCGCCGCCGCGCATCGCCCGCTCCAGCACCGGCTTGGACACGCCGTCGATCTGCACGAAGACGATGCCGGGCACCTCGGTGACCGTGGCGTGCTTGTGCCGGCGCCTGGCGAGCGAGCGGACCTCGTGGTCGAACACGTCGTCATCGTCGATCGCCAGGACCGCGGTGACGACCGTCGACACGATCACCAGCCCGATCACGATGACGAGGGCGGTCCCGAAGCCGTCGACGGTGACGCCGGGCAGCTCGTCGAGCAACCACCACACGGCGAGCGCGTCGACGACGATGGCGCCGAGACCGAGGGTGAGCACGGAGATGGGCACGACGACGAACGACAACGCCGGCCAGATGACCGCGTTGAGCAGGCCGATCACCGCACCGGCGAGCAGTGCATCTGCCGGCCTGTCGATGTCGAAGCCTGGTTGGATCGCCGCGAGCAGCCACAGGCCGATCGCGATCCACAGCGTCGTCAGCGCACCGCGCCAGAGCATGCGCGCCGTCGACGGCCGATCGGGCTTCGGCCGCAGGATCTTGGTCGCCGTCGTCGTCGGCCGTCATCGGATGACGTCGTCGGGCGCCGCCGCGGAGTCCGCCGGAGCGTGATCCGGCGCTGCCGGGACCACGAGCCGCCCGCCGGGTTCGAGCAGGTGCAGGCGATCGTCGAGGCCGGCAGCGGCGAGATCGGCGGCGAACACCTCGGCGGGACGCGACAGCCACGCCGGCGGCCCGCGCCGTGCACTGATCGGGCTGTAGGTGCCCCAGTGCACCGGCACGACGGCACGGGGTCGCAGCAGGCGCGTCGCGTCGACCGCGGTGTGCGCGTCGAGGTGCCCGCTGCCGACGTCCTTGCCCCAGCCACCGATCGGCACCAACGCGACATCCGCGTCGGCCAGGTCGGCCATCGCGTCGAACAGATCCGTGTCGCCGGCGAAGTACACCGTGGCGTCGTCGGCCCGACACGACGAAGCCGACCGCGGCTGCGCTGACCCGGCTCAGCGGAGCGCGCGACCCCGAGTGCACCGCCGGGACCGTGCGGATCGACACCGAGCCGAAGGAGTGGACGTCGCCGACGCGCGTCTCGATCACCGCGGCGAAGCCGGCCCGGGCGGCGAGTGCCGCCGCGCCCGCGGGGACGACGATCGTCGGGACGTGCGAGCGATCACGCGTCAGCAGCTTCAACGAGGCGAGGTGCAGGTGGTCCATGTGCACGTGCGAGATGAGGACGACGTCGGGCGCGAGCGCATCCACGTCGACGTCGTGGTGCCGGCGCAGATGGGCGAGGCGCTGGGTGAGCGCCGGATCGGTGAGCACGCGCACCCCGTCGATCACCATCAACGCCGTGGCGTGGCCCACCCACGTCAGCTCCACGGATGCCCACCCATGGCCTGGCATCGTAATGACCGGTCCGCTCACGACGGTGTAGAAGGACGGGATGACCGTGGTGAAGGTTGCGTCGGCGTGCCGGCTGTGTGCGGTGGGCTGCGGCACGATCACCGAGCTCGATGGCGACCGCGTGGTCAGGGTGACGGGCGACGCCCAGGACCCGTGGTCGGCCGGGTACATGTGCTCCAAGGGCCGGGCCGGCGGCGACTTCCACCACCATCCGGAGCGCTTCGACGTCCCGCTCGTCCGCCGCCGCGGCGAGCTGGTGCCGTGCTCGTGGGACGACGCGCTCGACGACATCGCCGCCCGCCTGTCGTCGCTCGTCGCCGAGCACGGGCCAGACGTCGTCGCCGACTACACCGGCACGGGCGGCCCGCTGGACCCGTCGGGCTATGCCATGGCCGAGGCGTTCATGCGCAACCTCGGTAGCCGCCAGCGCTACAGCGCGCTGAGCATCGACTGCCCGGCGAAGTTCCTCGTGCCGCAGCTGATGGCCGGCATGCAGCTGCAGTTCCAACCCGACCTGGCGCACACCGACCTGCTGCTGGCCATCGGCGTGAACACCGTCGTGTCCCACGGCCACGGGGTGATGGTCCCCAACCCGCTCGGCCACCTGCGCGCCGTGCGCGCCCGCGGCGGCCACGTCGTCGTCGTCGATCCCCGGCGTTCGGAGAGCGCCCGCCATGCCGATCTCCACCTCGCACCGCGACCGGGGTCCGACGTGTTCGTGCTCGCCGCTCTCGTCCGTGAGGCGCTGCACCGTGGGGGCGACGCCGCGTACCTCGCGGCGTGCGCCGACGCCGAGAGCCTGCGCCGGCTCGCCGGGGCCGTCGAGCCGTTCACCGCGGTCCATGCCGCCGACCTCGCCGGCGTCGCCGTCGACGACCTGCGCGCGCTCGACGACCTCGTCGCCGCGCGCCGGGCGCATCGCCATCGAGACCGGCACCGGCGTGACGATGAGTCGCCACGCGAACATCGCCGAGTGGTTGGTGTGGGCGCTCGTCGCGGTCACGGGCAGCCTCGACCGCCGTGGAGGCGTCACGTTCAACCCCGGTTCGTTGCGCCGCTTCGAGGATGCGGTCCCGGGAGGTCGCGGCGACCTCGGCCCACGGCCGGCGAGCCGCCCCGACCTGCCGCGACTGGTCAACGGGGAGATGCCCTGCGCGGTCCTGGCCGACGAGATCCGCGCCGGGCAGGTCCGCGCCCTGCTGGTGCGCGTCGGCAACCCGGCGCTGTCGATCGCCGGGCAGCCTGCGCTGCGCGCCGCGCTCGGTCAGTTGGACGTGCTCGTCGCCATCGACGCGCGGCCGACCGAGACGACGGCGTTGGCGACGCACGTCCTGCCGATGGCCGACCACTTCGAACGCGGCGACCTGCTCGCCGGCTACCTGCAGGCCCAGCCGTTCCTGCGCTTCGCCCCGGCGGTGCTCCGGCCCGTCGGCGAACGCCGCCCGCAGTGGTGGATGCTGTCCGAGCTGGCGCGGCGGATGGGGCTGCCGGCGTACGGCAGTGCCCGGCGCGACGCGGCGCTCGCCGATCAGGTGGTGGACGACGAGACGATCGCCGAGATGCTGACGAGCAACGCCCGGCGGCCGTGGGCCGAGGTGCGCGCCTCGACGCACGGCATCCGTGACGAGTCGTTGGCCCCGGGTTGGCTCGTGCCCGACCGCCTCCCGCAGCGCGTGGACCTGGCGCCGCAGGAGCTGGTCGATCAGCTCGCCGCGACGGCGTCCGCCGGCGCACCGACCGCCGAGCGCCCGCTCGTGCTGATCAATCGGCGCACCGCGCAGCAGTACAACACGCTGCACCGCCAGATCACCGGCCGCGGCCGGCCGGCGGTCCCGTCACTGCTCATCCATCCCGACGACGCCGACGCCCGTGGCCTGCACACGGGCGACCGTGCCGTGCTGACGACCGCGCATGGGTCGTGCCGCGCCGTGGTCGAGGTGACCGCCGACATCCGCCGTGGTGTGGTGTCGGTGCCACACGGCTTCGACGAGGCCAACGTCAACCTGCTCACGTCCACCGCGTCGTCCGCGCCGTCGGCTGCCGACGGCGCCGATCCGCTCAGCGGCATGACCATCACGAGCGGCCTGCTCGTGGAGGTCACCGGCGAACCGGGCCATCGTCCTCGGCAGGCGCGGCGGCGCTGAGCGGGTCAGTTCTGGCTGGCGCCGGCGGTCACCGGCGTGTCGTCCTCGTCGAAGCAGTCGTCGCCGAACGAGCCGAAGTAGGCCCACCAGTCACGGGCGGTCGGACGACGGGGGCGGCATGGTGGGAGACGGAGCATGATGGGACCTTCTGATCGGGGTTTCCTTGACGGATCGCACACGCCGTACCCTCAGGTTACCGATCAGTAACTTGGGAGTGACGTGTTCGGCGGCACACACCGTCCCGCGGCTGCCCGACGTTGCCCGCCGGCCCCGCCCGGGTACGGGTGGCCCCATGGCACTCGTCACGCACCACAACCCGCCCGGCCTGTTCCGCAGCCCGGCGTTCTCCCAGGCCGTCGAGGTCCCGGCCGGCCTGTCCCTGCTGTTCATCGGCGGCCAGAACGGCGTCGACGAGGCGGGCCAACTAGTCGGCGAAGGTGCCGACGTGCAGGCGGCCAAGGCACTGGAGAACGTCCGGACGGCGGTGGAAGCCGCCGGGGGCGCCGTGGCCGACATCGTCAAGTGGACGATCCTGGTGACCGATCGCCGGCACATCCCGGCCGGAGTCGCCGCGTTCCAGGCATTCTGGGACGCCGATGCGCCGCCACCGGCCATCACCGTGCAGATCGTCGCCGGCCTGGGCGCCGATCCGACGTACGTGGTCGAGGTGGAGGCGGTGGCCGCGATCGCCCGCTGACCGCATCCCGCGCCCGGCGCGTCGACGACGTACGGTCTGCGGCGATGCGCTACGGATTCAAGACCGCCCCGATGAACACCACGTGGCCGGCGATGCTCGACGTCTGGCGAGCCGCCGACGAGCTCGAGGTGTTCGAGTCCGCCTGGAACTTCGACCACTTCGAGCCGATCTTCTCCGACCGCGCCGGCCCGTGCCTCGAGGGTTGGTCGATGCTCGCCGCGATGGCCGCGACCACCTCGCGGCTGCGCCTCGGCTGTCAGGTCACCGGCATGCCCTACCGCCATCCGTCCGTGCTGGCGAACATCGCCGCCACGGTCGACGTCATCAGCAACGGTCGCCTGATCGTCGGGCTCGGCGCCGGTTGGAACCAGGAGGAGTCCGACGCGCTCGGCATCCGCCTGCCACCGCTCAAGGAGCGCTTCGACCAGTTCGAGGAGGGTGTGCAGGTGATCATCCGCCTCCTCAGCGACGACCGGGCCAACTTCACCGGCAAGCACTTCACCCTCACCGACGCCTGGTGCGAGCCCAAGCCCGTCCAGCGCCCGCACCCGCCGATCGCCATCGGCGGCAACGGCGAGAAGCGCACGTTGCGCGTCGTCGCCCAGTACGCGCAGCACTGGAACTCGACGCTCGGCGACGTCGGTGCGTGGCAGGCGAAGGGCGAGGTGCTCGACCGTCACTGTGCCGACGTCGGTCGGGACCCGAAGGAGATCGAGCGTTCCGTGAACGTCCGGCTGGGCGCCACGCAGGACCCGCGCTCCATCCAGGACGACGTGGCCCGCTGGCGCGACGCCGGCGCCGACGTCTGCATCGTCTACCTCAACACGCCGCACGATGCAGCGGTGGTCGAGCCACTCGCCGCCGCGCTCGCCGAGGTCGGCTGACCGAACGCGATCCGTCGCCCCGGCCGGGCCGACCGCCGAGCGCGACCGCCGACCTCAGTCGTCGGTGGCCGGCGACGTCGGCTCGTGCGTCGCGCTCATCGCCGCGGAGAGCGTGGCGACGACCTCGTCGACGTCCACGGTGACCGACCGCTCCTGCTGCGGCAACCTGATCCGTGCCCGGCCGGCGAGCTCCGGCAACCCGATCGTGACGTCGGCGGGGTAGTGCTCACGCGCGGCGAACTTCTGCTGCTGGCGCAGCTTGCCGGAGCCGCTGTACACCTCGGACGGCACGCCAGCGGCGCGCGCTGCGGTCGCCACGGCCAGGCTCACGGAGGGGTCGACGCCGTCGGGCACGAGGAACAGGGCGAACGCCCGAGCCGTGCCGCCCGTCGCGGTGGCGGCCGTGGTCGACGTCTCCTCGATCGCGTCGAGCAACCGGTCGACGCCGATCGAGCCGCCGACGCCGACGACGGGCGGACGCCGGGAGAACAGGCTCGTCAACCGGTCGTAGCGGCCGCCGGAGCACACGCTGCCGATGGCCTCGGCGCCGTCCAGCGTGGTCTCGAAGACGATGCCGGTGTAGTAGTCGAGCCCACGCGCGATCGACAGGTCGATCACCCGCTGATCGGCCGCGATCCCCGCCGCATCGAGGAGGGCGCCGACCTCGCCGAGACGACGCGCACCGTCGCTGTCGCCGAGCCCTGCGTCGCCGAGCCGGTCGAGGACCTCACCGAAGGGTCCGTGCAGCTGCACCATCTCCAGCAGGCGGCGACCCGCCGCGTCGTCGATCCCGTTCGCGGCCAGCTCGGCGAGCACGCCCGGCTCACCGATCTTGCGCAGCTTGTCCACGCTGCGCAGGGCGCCAGGACCGATGGCCGCGCCGATGCCGCAGCGGTCGAGCACGTCGGCGAGCAGCAGGCGGCTGTTGACGCGGATGGTGAACGCCGGCGCGCCGGCGCGGCGCAGCGCGTGGTGGGCGACGACGAGGATCTGCGCGTCGGCGAGCGCCGAATCGGCACCCAGTGTGTCGAAGTCGAACTGGACGAACTCACGCGACCGCCCGCGCTGGGTGTTCTCGCCGCGCCACACCGGACCGCACTGGTACAGGTTCATCGGCACCTGCAACTGCCCCTCGTGCTGCGACACGAAGCGGGCCAGCGGCACCGTCAGGTCGAAGCGCAGCCCGACCCGGCGATTGCCCGGATCGGTGAACGTGTACATCTGTCGTTCGCTCTCCTCGCCGCCCTTGCCGCGCAGGATCTCCTCGAACTCCAGCACGGGGGTGCGGATCGGCGCGAAGCCGTTCAGCCGAAGGACGTCGCGAATGGCGTCGGTCATGCGCTCGAGGCGCACGGCGCGATCGGGGAGTGCGTCACGGAAGCCCTTGAGCGTCCGCGGTTCGATGAAGTCAACCATGCGGGCGACAGTGTGCCAGCGGGGCCCGGGCGACGGACCACCGCCGCAACGATCAGCGCGGCGGATCGAACGTGAAGCGGACGAGTGGTGTGAGGTAGCCGCCGGCGTCGCGGATCGCTCGACCCCACGGTTCGAGCGTCGACAGGAGGTCGTCGATGTCGTCGCCGAGCACAGCCAGCGCGGGCGCCACCGCGTGGTCGGTGCGCGCCTCGATCTCCTCGCGCGCCGCGCGACCGTCCTCGGTCAGGAGGCCATCGACGGTGAGCAGCCCGCGCGTCCTCAGCCGGGCCTCCCCGGCTGCCAGTTGTTCGCCGGTCCAGCCACGCCCGGCGGTGTGGGCGCGCGGCGACAACCCCCAGAACAGATCGCTGAGCAGACCGATCTCCAGCGGGTCGAAGCCGGCTGCCGACCACACCTGGACGTGGGAGTCGCCGCGGTACTCGCGCAGTCGATCCGCAGCGCGCCACAGCCGCGCGAGCGGTTCGTCGGGGATCGCCGCGGCGCGCTGCGCGGCGAAGAACGCGCGGCCGGCCAGGGGCAGGTCCTCAGCGGCGGCCAGCAACCGTTCACTGACCCAGCCGACACGGCTCGGCGCGTCACCGAGGATTCGACGCAACTGGGCGCTGGCGCCATCCAGCCGAGCGGCCCAGACCGTCGCCGCGTCGGCGAGTGCTTGCCCGCGTCGGACGAGCGGGACGATCTCGTCGGGGTTGAACACGGCGAACGCCGCCGCTACGACCTCCGCGGGCACGTCGCCGAGGATCGATCCACGGGCCGTGAAGAAACCACACTTGTCCGGGAGCGCCGTCAGCCCCACCGAGGCCGGGCTCGGCGGGAAGCCGAGCGCGGCGTAGTTCCGGTGGCACTCCGGCGAGAACTGCGCCTGGCCGGCGATGGGCTCCAGCGCGCCCGCCAGACGCCGAGCGAGCGGCACGTCGGGCATGCCGGGACAGTACGCCAGCCGGCAGACGGCGGCGGCGGACCGCGACGCGCCGGGACCCCGACCTGGTCAGTCGGCGGAACGGGCGGCCATCGCCGCGCGGGCCGCGTCGTAACCAGGCCCGCGCCTGGCCTGGACGTCGCGGACGTCGAGCTCCTCGTGGCACTCGCTGCAGGTGACCACGGCGTGCATGTCGTGGCCGCACGCGGTGTGGTGCAGCACCAGCGGCGACCCTTCGGCGCCGCTGAGCCAGCGCTCGCCCCACGCGGCCATCGCCGCCAGGACCGGATACACGTCGCGGCCCTGGTCGGTGAGCCGGTACTCGCAGCGCGTCGGGTGCTGCTGGTACTCGACGCGCCGCAGCAGGCCCTCGTCGACCAATCGGTTGAGGCGCATCGTCAGGATGTTGCGACCGATGCCCAGGCTCTGCTGGAAGTCCTCGAAGCGACGCAGGCCGCGGCACGCGTCGCGCACGATCAACAGGTTCCAGTGATCGCCGAGCAGTGCCGCGCTGCGGGCGATGGTGCACGGCCAGCCGGACGTGTCGGTGCGCTTCACACCTTCAGCCTAGACCCGAGTTGCACGATGGAATCGACTGTCCCTAGAGTCCATTCCATCATGAAATCGACTCGCTCCGGCGATCGTTCCCTCCGACCCCACGCGAGGAGCCCTCGATGACGCCCCACGACCAGGACGACGCCGACGTCGAGCTCGACCTCGGCGAGTTCGACACGATGCAGGTCAGCGAGCTGCACGCGCACGGACCGTGGATCGTCCTCACGTCCACCGCCCTCGCAGTGTTCGCCGTGTTCCTCGACACCACGATCGGCTTCGTCTCGTTCCCGGCGATCAGCGCCACGTTCAGCTCCGCCGGTGCCTCGACGATCTCGTGGGTGCTCAACGCCTACACGCTGGTGTTCGCCTCGATGCTCATCCCCATGGGTCGGCTGGCCGACCGCGTCGGGCGCCGGCGGATGTTCCTCATCGGTGTCGTCGTGTTCACGTGTGGCTCGATGCTGTGCGGCCTGTCACCGACCGTCGGCGTGCTCATCGGCGCGGAGATGATCGAGGCCGTGGGCGCGGCCATCCTCGTGCCGGCGTCGCTGGCCCTCGTGCTGCAGACGTTCCCCCGCGCCAAGGTGCCCGTCGCCGTGGCCATCTGGGGCGCCATCGGCGCTGCCGCCGGCGCGTTCGGGCCGACGCTCGGCGCCATCGTCGTCACCAACCTCAGCTGGCGTTGGGCGTTCTTCATCAACCTGCCCGTCGGCATCGCCAGCTTCGCGCTCGGTCGCGTGGTGCTTCCCGAAGGCAAGGAGGCCAACCCCGGACGGATCCCCGACCCGCCCAGCGTCGCGCTGCTCGCCGTCGGCATCGCGCTGGTCGTCTACGCCGTCGTCGAGACGAGCAGCACCGGCTGGGCCAGCACCCGCTTCGTCGTCACGCTCGCCGCCGGGGTGCTCCTCGTCGGCGTCGTGATCGACCGCTGCCGCCGTGTGCCCAACCCGCTCATCCACCTGACCCTGTTCCACAGCCAGAACTTCCGTTGGGCGAACGCCGCCACCGTCGTCTACGCCATCGCCTTCGACGCGATGTTCCTCGGCAACGTGCTGTTCCTCACCAGGATCTGGGACTATTCGATCCTGCGCGCCGGGCTGGCCCTCTCGGTCGGACCGCTCATCGTCGCCGTCACCGCGCCGTTCTTCGGCAAGCTCGCCGGCAGGATCGGCCAACGCTCCCTGCTCATCCCCGGCGGCCTCGTGTGGGCCGCCGGCGGCGCGTTCCTGCTGCTGCGGGCGACGACCACACCCGACTACCTCGGCGTCTACCTGCCCGCCGGCATCCTCACCGCGCTCGGCGTGGCACTCGTCCTGCCGCAGCTGTCCTCCGTGGCGGTCCAGGGCCTACCGCTCGACCAGTTCGGCGCCGGCTCGGCCGTCGTCCAGGCGGTCCGCTACCTCGGCTCGACGATCGGCGTGGCGGTGGCGATCGCGTTCATCTCCGGCGCGACCGCCGACGCCGCTCGACAACTTCCACCACGTCTGGTGGTTGCTCGTCGGCTGCGGCATCACCGTGAGCCTGCTGGCCACGCGCCTGCAACGCCGCGCCCCGAGCCCGGCGAACGAGCGGCTCCCGACGATGGCCGCGCCACCGCCCAGGATGGCGCGCTGAGCGCCTGAAACCAGGACGGCGCGCTGAGCGCCTGAAACCAGGACGGCGCGCTGAGCGCCTGAACGCTGCCCGGCGTCGCTCGGGGAAGTGCGTCTGCGCGACGGTGGCGGCGGTGTGGAGTGCAACCGTTCCCGTCCGAGGGTCGACGCTCGGCGAGCTGTCCGGGCGTGGGATCGGCGTGCCCACCTATGACCGCACCCGGCTGGTCGGGCGGATCGCCCACATCGGTGTCGGGGGGTTCCATCGCGCGCACCTGGCGCGCTACGTCGACGAGTTGGCCGATGCCGGCAGCGACTGGGGCATCACCGGCCTCGGGCTGCTCGCCCAGGACGCCGCCATGGACGCAGCGCTCACCGCGCAGGACCACCTCTACACGCTCGTCGAGCGCCACCCCGTCGAACCGACCGTCCACGTGGTCGGCAGCATCGTCGACTACCGCCTGGCCCACGCCGATCCCGGCCGAGCCGTCGAGGTCCTCGCTGCACCCGATGTGGCGATCATCTCGATGACCATCACCGAGGCCGGCTACGTGGAGGGGTCGGCGACGTTCGACGTCCTGGCCCAGGCCCTCGCGGCGCGCCACGTCCGCGGCCTCGGCCCCGTCACCGTGATGAGCTGCGACAACCTTCCCGGCAACGGCGACGCGGCGCGGCGGGTCACGCTCGCGGCGTGCCGGGCACACGGCGCGCAGCTGGGCGACTGGATCCAGGCGAAGTGCACGTTCCCCAACTCCATGGTCGACCGGATCACGCCGGTCACGACCGAGGCCGATCGTGCGTGGCTGCGCGAGCGCTACGGCGTCGACGACCGGTGGCCCGTCGTCGCCGAGCCGTTCCGCCAATGGGTGGTCGAGGACGCCTTCGCCGCGGGACGACCCCCGTGGGAGGACGCCGGCGCGCTGATCAGCAGCGACGTCCACGCCTGGGAGCTGTACAAGCTGCGGCTCCTCAACGCCGGCCACTCGGCCATCGCCTACCTCGGCGCGCTGGCCGGGCTGACGTTCGTCGACGAGGCGATGCGGGTGCCGGAGGTCCGCCGGTTCGTCGAACGACTGCTGTCGGACGAGGCGCTGCCCACGTTGACCGAGATCCCCGGCCATCCACGCGAGGCCTACATCGCTTCCGTGCTGGAGCGGTTCGCCCAAGGAGGTGTGCGTGACCAGCTCGCCCGCCTGTGCATCGACGGCACCGCCAAGTTCCCGGTGTTCCTCATCCCCACGGTCGTCGACCAGCTGGCCAACGGCGGGCCGGTGGACCGCGCCGCCACCGCCCTGGCCGGCTGGGCCAGGTACCTCGCACACGTGCCCGTCGACGAGCAGGCGAGCGACGCCCGAGGGGACGTGGCACGGTCGTTCGCCCGTGCAGCCGATGGAGATCCGCAGCGCTTCCTCGACCTCGACGAGGTGTTCCCGGGCGCGGTGCGCGGTAGCGATCGCTTCCGTGCCGCGTTCGCCCGGGCCTGGCGGGACATCGCCGACCGCGGTCCGCTCGCGGCGATGGCCGCGTGACCGACGGGACCGGCCGGCTCAGATCGCCGCGGGGCCGAAGCGCAGCAGGGTGACGCCGTCGTCGCCGTGCTCGAACACTGCAACGACGGGCAGGCCGATGCGGACGTCGTCGGGCGCCAGCCCGACGAGCGTGGTGGTCAGGCGCACGCCCTCGTCCAGCTCGACGATGGCCAGCAGCTGGGGGACCTCGGCGGCGAACGCCGGGTGCGTGGCCTGGCGGGCGATCGTGAAGGTGTAGACCACGCCGCGGCCCGAGACCGTGTGCCAGTCGAGGTCGCCCGACAGGCACGTCGAGCAGCGCGGCCGGGGGTAGAACACCCATGCCCCGCACGACCGGCAACGCTGCAGCCGCACCTCGTCGGCGGCCAGACCGTCCCAGAACGGCCGGGTGACATCGATCGGGACGGGACGGGGCAGCTCGTCGACCACGGTCTCAGCCACCCCGAACGATCAGCGCGGTCTGCTCCGACATGACCCCGCCGGTGCCCGAGCAGTACACCGTGTCGCACGAGCGCACCTGGCGGCCGTCGGCTTCGCCGCGCACCTGGCGCACGGCCTCTGTCACCTGGGAGAAGCCGCCGGCGAGGCCGGCCTGGCCGAACCCGAGCTGGCCGCCGTGCGTGTTCAGCGGGAAGCTGCCGGCGAACGTGAGGTCGTTGTCGCGCACGAACTCCATGCCCTCGCCCTTGGTGCAGAAGCCCGAATCCTCGATCGACAGCAGCACGGTGATCGTGTAGCAGTCGTACAGCTGCACCGCGTCGATGTCGGAACGCTGCACGCCGGCCATGGCGAACGCGCTGTCGGCCGCGGGACCGATCGGGGTGCGCAGCAGGTCGGCGGCGTACGTCGGCGTCTTGTGCGTCAGGTGCTCACCGAACCCGGCGATGTGGACCGGGCGGTGCGTGGCGCTGCGTCGCGCGACGTCGGCCGAGGTGACCACCACCGCCGCGCCGCCGGCGCACGGCATGACGATCTCCAGCAGGTGCAGCGGGTCGGCGACCACCTTCGACGCGAGCACGTCGTCGATCGTGATCGGCTCGTCGCGGAACACGGCCATCGGGTTGGCGCAGGCGTTGGTCCGCTGCTCGGCGGCGATCTTGGCGGTGGCCCGTGCGTCGTAGCCGTACTCGGCGGCGTAGCGGTTGGCGATCATCGCGTAGCCGCCGTTCTGGGCGAGGTTGCCGTAGGGGATGTCGAACTCGGCCTGCGGCGATCCGGTGATGTTCGACGACGCGCCGAACGACGACCAGCGTCCGCGGCACGTTCGCCGCGAGCGACGGTGTCGGCCGGCTCGGCGCGGCGCAGACGACCACGTCGCACAGGCCCGACTCGATCGCGGCCGCGGCGCGCCACACCATGCCGATCGGGGTGGCGCCGCCGAGATCGACGCGCTCGGCGAAGTTGACCTGCCAACCGAGGTACTCGGCCACCGTGGACGGCACGAACATCTCCGACTCGCGCAGGTTGGAGCAGCACAGGCCGTTCACGTCCCGCGATGTCAGGCCGGCGTCCTCGAGGGCCAGCGCGGCGAGGTCGGCCCACTGCTCCAGGGTGAAGCGACGCTCACCCCGGTACTTGCGCTCCGGCGCGTACTCGGCGATCCCGGCGATGACCGCGTCCCCGCGCAAACCCATGGTCGTGATCGTAGTGATGCGCCCGGTTCCATCTCCGGGCCGGCCCGCTTCGGCTCGTCGCAGCGGCTGCCGCGAGAGTGGGCGGATGTCCGAACCGATCGTCGTCATCGAGCGCCACGACGCCGTGGCCCTCGTCCGCCTCAACCGACCCAGCGCGCGCAACGCGATGAACGCCGAGCTCGCCGGGGCGACGGTCGAGGCGATCGAGGCGTGCCAGGACGCCGGAGCCATCGTCGTCACGGGCACCGATCCGGCCTTCTGCGCCGGGCTCGACCTGCGCGATCTCGGGGTGGCCAAGCTCCGCGACCTGCCGCACTTCACGGCCGCGGTGGCCGGCTCGGCGATCCCGGTGATCGCCGCCGTCAACGGTCCGGCCGTGACCGGTGGGTTCGAGCTGGCGCTGGCGTGCGACTTCATGATCGCCTCCGAACGGGCCCGCTTCGCCGACACGCACCTGCGCGTCGGCGTGTACCCCGGACCCGTGCTCGTCGACCTGCCGCGCCGGGTCGGCCCGGCATGGGCACGGCAGATGTCGCTCACGAGCAACTTCGTCGACGCCGAGACGGCGTTGCGCATCGGCCTCGTCAACCAGGTCGTCGCCCACGACGACCTCGTGCCGTTCGCCCTCGACCTTGCCGCGGCCATCGCCGAGCAGCCCCGCCCGATGGTGGTCGCGATGCGCCAGGACTGGGACCTCACCGACCGCCTGCCCGTCGCCGACGCCCATGCCGCGCACTCGGCGTTCGCCCGCGAGCACGGGCTGACCGACAGCACCGCGACGGACCTCGCCAGCCACCGCCAAGCGGTCATCGCCCGCGCCCACCGCCAGCTGACGACCTGAGCGCGGCGTGATCCGACGTCAAG
Source organism: uncultured Acidimicrobiales bacterium (assembly GCA_963794805.1). Classification (GTDB taxonomy): domain Bacteria; phylum Actinomycetota; class Acidimicrobiia; order Acidimicrobiales; family Ilumatobacteraceae; genus JAODBQ01. The sequence continues at coordinate 233,008 of CAWCFL010000013.1, read as the reverse complement.
TTCCGGACATGACGCTCACACCGACCCTGCTGGCGCGATCCGGCGTCGAGGTCGAGGTGCCAGCTGATCGGCCGCAGACCCGCACGCCGGACGACCTACCCTGTGTCCTCGCCGGAGGGCGTCTCCTGCGGCGTGGAGGAGCATGCGATGTCCGATCCCGTTGACTTCAAGACCGTCTCGACCGTCGGGCTGGAGTCGTCGCCGGTGGCGCCCGCACTGGCCGGGCTGCGGGCCAACGAGGCCCGCTACTTCAAGAACAAGTACGACCACGACTTCACGGTGGAACCGGCGAGCGACGCCCAGGAGGCGATCGACTGGATCAATCGCATCCTCGCGGAGCGCGACATCGTCATCTCGTCGCCCCCGCTGGAGGCGACCGCGTTCCAGGTCGAGAACATCAGGATGGCCTACGTCTTCTACGAGAGCGGTCTGTCGATCAACGTGATGTACGACAACGACAACCCCAAGAAGCGAGCCGTCGGGTTCAAGCTGTCCGAGGGCATGGACGTCCCCGCGGAGCTCGAGTCCCGCTTCAAGTTCGCCCGACAGAAGTCCAAGCTGGCCGGAACGATCCGCGGCTCGTTCTTCGTGATCAAGGGCGAGTACTGAGCTCGGTCTGACCACCGCCTGCCGTACCGACCGGGTGACGCGGCCGTGGGCCACCGGCGTACCGGTGGCCCACGTCGACGGAGCTCGTTCAGCTCCTGATGAGCGTGTTGTGGAACGCCACCGCCTTCCACGTGCCCTCGTCCTCGACGAGCAGGACCGACATCCTCGCCTGGTTCGTACCGGCCAAGGGACCGATCGGCGCCTCGAGCGTCGAGGTGGCGTGCACCAGCAGACACCCCGGGGCGACCTCGCGCACCCGGTCGACGTGGATGCGGTTCGTGCTCCCCCGGTAGATGGTGTCGAAGATGGCCTGGTGCCCGGCGGCGATCAGAGCCGGTCCGCCGTGGAGGTGCTCGCCGAGGATGTTGACGAAGTCGGTGACCTCGGCGAACTCCGCACCGAAGCGGTCACCGTCGGCCGTGTTCCATGCTGCTTCGAGGTTGCCGAAGAAGGTGACGGCCGGCGTGCGGACGTCGTGGTGGGTCTCGGTGCTCATGACGCGACCGCCGATCCGACCTCGGGCTGGCTCAGCAGCGCGATCGAGGTGCGGATGACGAAGGCGATCCACACCACGAAGCCGGCGACGCCGATGAACATCGTCGGGCTGGCGTCGATGATCGCCGGGGTGGTCATCGCACCGGCGATGAGCAGACCGCCACCGACGAGGCCGGCGGTGCTCCAGCGCGGGGAGAGCAGGCCGACCCTCGTCGCCGCGCGGGTCAGCCCGACGAGCGCGATCGCGATCGATGCGAGCAGGAAGCCGAACACGGCGTTGTGCGTCACCCACATCCCGTCGAGGACGGCGACGTCGGCGGCGCCGCGATGGATGTACCCGGCGATGGCCACGTCGAGGGCGGTCAGCATCGTGAACGTGGCGATGATGCCCGCCGCGCCGAACCCGCCGGTGACAGCCGCAGCGCGCCCGGCACCACGAGCGACACGGGTGAGGACGACCCCGAGGAAGGTGGTCAGGCAGATCAGCCCGAGGGGCATCAGCACCGCGAGCGCGAGGGTCACCGCACGGTGGTCTGCGTAGTACTGCATGACCTCGGCTGCGGTGGCGTCGTTGGCCGGGAACGTGGAGCGCATCGCGTTCTGGGCGATCACGCTGCCGGCGAAGCCGAGCCCGCCGATGCCCCCGAGCAGCCCGAGTCGATCGAGCCGGACGGGTGACTCGCGGCGTGTGGTGGCGGCAATCGGACGAGCAGAGATTGCGGTGTTCATGATGTTCTCTCCTTGGGTCTGTTGTGGTTAACTGGATCGTGTATCCAATGACTTGAACGTTATACAAGTGAGTTGAACAATGGTCAAGCAAAAATCTGCGAGCTCGCCGGCGCCCGGGCGCCGCGCCGTCCAGGCGGAGCAGACGCGCCGCGAGATCCTCGGCGCGGCGCGCCGGCGGTTCGCCGCCGACGGCTACGCCGCCACGAGCATCAAGGACATCGCCGCGGAAGCGGGGGTGTCGGTGCAGACCGTGTACGACAGCGTCGGCTCGAAGGCCGACCTGGTCCGGCGGCTGAACGATCTCATCGACGTCGAGGCGGGGGTCGTCGAGATCGCCATGACCATCCCGAGCGCGACGGATCCGGTCGCGCTCGCGAGGGTGCAGGCGATGATCTCCCGCGGGCTCGTCGAGCGCTGCGGCGACATCCTGCGCACCTGCTACGACGGAGCACGCGCCGAACCGGACCTCGCCCATGTCGTCGACGAGGGCGGCCGCCGTCACCGTGCCGGTGCACGCCGCGTCGCCGAACGTCTCGCCGCGCTCGGCGCGCTCGAAGCCGGGCTCTCGATCGACGATGCGGCGACGACGATCGCCACGCTCGCCGACGTCCGGGTGGCACTGGTCCTGCTCGACGACCACGGTTGCACGTTCGACCGGGTCGAGGAGTGGATCGCCGACACGATCGTGCACGCCGTCGTGCGACCGGATCCGACGCAGGGGTCGGCGAAGCCTCGGTCGCGCTAGCGCGGCGGGCGCGTGGTGGCCCCCTCGTCGAGGTCGACGAGGTCGGCCTGCCACGCCGCGAGCTGCGCCCTGCGGAACGCGTCGTACGCCGCGACGGCATCGGCGCCGACGAGCACCCGGGTCGGCGTGTCCGCATCGTGCACCGCCGCGACGATGCACTCGGCCACGATCGCCGGATCAGCCCCGCCGCTGATGCCGGCGGCGATCGCCTCGTCGATCCGGTGGACGAGCGGTGCGTAGAACGACGCGTCGTCGATGTGCGGGCGCTTGTCGGCGGAGTAGATGTCGGTGGCGAAGAAGCCGGGCTCGACGACCACGACGCGCACGCCGGTCCCGGCCAGCTCGCTCGACAGCGACTCCGTCAACATCGTCACCGCGTGCTTGCTGGCCGCATAGGTGGCCAGGCCGGCAGGTCCGGGAAACCGTGTTCCGTAGGTGGACAGGTTGACGATCACGCCGCGATTGCGCTCGCGGATGTGCGGCAGCACAGCTCTGCACAGCCGGAACGGCGCCCAGTAGTTCGTCTCCCACACTGCCCGCGCCACCGATTCGTCGATCTCCTCGACGGCGCTCACGGGGCCGCCGATGCCGGCGTTGTTGACCAGCACGTCGATGCGTCCCTCGCGTGCCCGCACCGTGTCGATCACCTCGCGCACGGCCTCGCCGTCGGTCACGTCCAACGCGACGACGTCGAGCGCCATCGCCGCGTCGGCGGCGGCGGTGCGCAGTGCGTCACAGCGTGACGGGTCGCGGACCGCGGCGAACACCCGATCGCCGCGCCGGCCGAAGGCCAACGCCGTCTCGAGGCCGATGCCCGTTCGACACCCGGTGACCAACACGACATCCATGAGACCGCTGGCCCTGCTCGAGCGACCGCTGGTGTGTCAGCGTCCCCCGCGCACCAGGCGGCCGGGCATCGCACCGGTGTGCTCGCCGTCTTCGTAGGTGACCTCGCCCGCGCACGCCGTGAGCCGGTAGCCGCTGGCGCGCTGGATGATCCGCTTGCCACCGGCCGGCAGGTCGTAGACCATCTGCGGGTCGTGCAGGCGCAATCCCTCGTAGTCGATGACGTTGAGGTCGGCGCGGTAGCCGGGGGCGAGCACACCCCGGTCGAGCATGCCGTACAGCCGTGCCGTGTCCTGGGTCATCTTGTGCACCACGTGCTCGAGCCCCATCGTGCCGCGTGGCCGGTCGCGGGTCATGTAGGCGAGCATGTACGTCGGGATGCTCGCGTCGCACAGCACGCCGCAGTGGGCGCCGCCGTCGGACAGGCCGAACACCGACTGGGGATGCTCGATCGCCTCGACCTGGCCGTCGAGGTGCTCGGGGTAGTTGCCGAACAGGAACAGGATCGGGCGGCCGTCGGCCATGACGTCCATCAGCACCTCGCGCACGTCGACGCCCTGAGCCTCGGCGATGCCGGCCAGCGAGTCGGCGTAGGTCGGCTCGTAGCCGAGGTCTGCCGGCAGCACGTACATCCGGTGCCACGTCGACAGGATGAGGTTCGTGTCGGTGTAACGGTGGACCTTGCGCTCGTCGTCCAGCAAACGGGCCCGGAACACCGGGTCGCGCAGCGCCACCTTCTGCTCGGCGATCGGCAGGTCCTTGATCGCCGAGTAGCTGTGGAACTGGCGCAGTGGGTTGAGCGTGCCCTCGAGCGTCATCAGCACCGACGCCGGGCGCGCGCCGACCTGGGGCCGGATCTCGAAGCCCTCCGCCGCCAGACGGCCTGCCAGCTGCCAGATGCTGCCGTCGACCGGTGCGCCGGACAGCAGCGTGATCGGGCGGCCGACGATGCGGGCGATCGCCTCGATCCAGGCGAGCTCGTCGGGCTCGTCCATGTGGTCGGAGATGATCTCCATCGTCCCGTGACCGGCGTCGCGCAACGCCTCGGCGATGGCCACCATCTCGTCCGCGCTCGCGTGCGTGCCGGGCACGACCTGTCCCTGCTTGTTGCGGTGGCCGTAGAAGCGCGAGGTCGAGAACCCGAGCGCACCGTCCACGAGGGCGCCCTGGCTCAGCTCGGCCATGCGGGCGATGTCGTCCGCGGTGGCGTCGTCGTAGCAGCGGTCACCCATCACGTAGTAGCGCAGCGCGACGTGCGGGACCTGCGCGCCGATGTCGACGCTGTACGGCGTGTCGATCGCGTCGAGGTACTCGCCGAACGACTCCCAGCCCCACTGCACGCCCTCGTGCAGCGCGGTGCCGGGGATGTCCTCCACGGCCTCCATCAGCGCGACGAGCTCGCCCTCGGTGCCCGGGCGGACGGGCGCGAACCCGACACCGCAGTTGCCCATCACGACCGTCGTCACCCCGTGCCACGACGACGGCGTGACCTGCTTGTCCCAGCAGACCTGGCCGTCGAAGTGCGTGTGGATGTCGACGAAGCCCGGCGTCACCAGCGCGCCGTCGGCGTCGACCGTTCGGCGAGCCTGCCCGTCGATCTCGCCGACGGCCACGATGGCCCCGTCGCGGATGGCGATGTCGGCGGCGCGTCCGGGTGCACCGGTCCCATCCACCACGAACCCGTTGCGAATGTGCAGATCGTCCACGGAAGCCTCCTTGCGCGGTCGCGCACCAGAGTACGACCGCGGCCCCGGCGCCGACGGAGCGGGCAGTGGGTCCCTTTGGCTCCCCGTCGGACCATCCGACCGGCACCGCTCACACGAGTGGTGGTCACCTCGTCTCGGGAACGACCGAGAACTCGTTGCCGTCGGGGTCGCTCAGCTCGACGGTGCCGTCGCGCCGGCCGAGCTCGGTCGCACCCAGCGCGGTCAGCCGCTCGACCTCCGCCGCCAGGTCCGGCGTCGCCAGATCGAGGCGCTGCCGGTTCCTGCCGTGCTTGGGCGCGACCGGCGGACCGCCCCAGGACACCTTGGTGCCACCGTTGGGCGACTGGACGGCGGTCTCCTCGTCCCGGTCCCAGACGAGCGGCCATCCGAGCGCGTCGCGCCAGAACAGGCCGACGGCGCGGGTGCCGTCGCAGGAGACCTCGCCGAGGAAGCCACAGCCGGCGAGGAAGTTGTTCCCCGGCCCGATCACGCAGAACGCGTTGTCGCCCGGGTCCGCCAGCACGACGTGGTCCTCCTCGGGCCGCTGCCCCACGTCGATGTGGCGTGCGCCGAGCGCCAGCGCCCTGGCGATCGTCCGGAGCTGGTCCTCGGCGGACGAGCTGGTCAGGTGGAGGTGCAGGCGGTTCTGTCGGGTGGGCTCCACGGCCGCGGTGACGAACCGGAGCCCGACCTGCGTGTCGTCGCCGGGCACCGAGCGCGCCGCCGGCCTCGGCGACGACCGCCCGACCGAGCATGCCGGCCCAGAACGCCGCCAGGCCGGCCGGATCGCCGGCGTCGAAGCTCACCGCCACCAGTCGCACGGCCACGCCCCGCACCCTAGGGACCGCCGCCGCAATGACGGCGAACGGTTTGCCCGCTCGTCCGCCCGCACCCGCGCGACCCGGTCATCCCCGGAATCGCACGACTGCGAGAGACTGGGCCAGTGGGGGGAGCAGCTCGATCGGACCTGCCGGCGGGGATGGTGACGTTCGTCTTCACCGACATCGAAGGGTCCACGCGGCTGTTCCGCCGCATCGGTGACCGCTATCCGGTGCTGCTCGACCGGCACCACGAGATCCTGCGCGCCGCGTGGCAGGCCTTCGACGGGTACGAGGTGAAGACGGAGGGTGACGCGTTCCTCGTCGCCTTCCGCGAGGTCGATGACGCCATCGACGCATGCGCCTACGCTCAACGGGCCTTGGCGATCGAGCCCTGGCCGGCCGACGCGACGATGCGCGTGCGGATGGGGCTGCACGTCGGCTTGGCCTATCCCCGCGACGGTGACTACATCGCGTTCGCCGTGCACCAAGCCGCCCGCGTGGTGAACGCAGGGCACGGCGGTCAGATCGTCGTCACGGCCGACGCGGCGGCGCAGCGGGCCGGAGCCGGCACCACCGCCCTGGTGTCCCTCGGCCGCTACCGGGTACGCGACTTCGACGTTCCCACCGAGCTCCTCCAGGTGGTCGGCCGCGGGCTCGACGCCGACTTCCCACCCTTGCGTGTCCTGCCAGCAGACGGCCACAACCTCGTTGCTCCGTCCACCTCGTTGGTGGGGCGCGACGACGACCTGCGCGAGCTCGCCCGCCTCGTCGCCGGCTCCCGCCTGGTGACCATCGCCGGACCGGGAGGACTCGGCAAGACACGGCTCGCCGTCGAGCACGGCCTCGAGCACGCCGACGAATGGGAGCACGGGGTGTGGTTCGTCGACCAGGTGCGGATCACTGATCCGGCCGGCCTCCCCCAGGCCCTCGCCGAGGCGACCGGGACCCCCGTCGCGGTGGGCGCCGACGCGTGGGTCGCGGTGCTCGACCACCTGCATGATCGCCGCGCGCTGTTGGTGCTCGACAACTGCGAGCACCTGACCGAGGCCGTGGCGTTGCGCGTCGATGCGCTGCTGCGTGACTGTCCCGCGGTGCACATCCTGGCGACGAGCCGCGAGCCACTCGGGCTGCGCGCCGAGCGGATCTGGCGTCCGCAGCCGCTCGAGCCGACCACGACCGGGCTCGAGCTGTTCATGGCCCGGGCGGGGCTCGACGCCGGCGAGGAGCGGGACGGCGATGACCGGACGCGGCTCGCGGCGATCGAGCTGTGCGAGCGCCTCGACGGGCTGCCGTTGGCCATCGAGCTCGCCGCTGCCCGGGCCGACGTGGTCGGACCGGCGGAGATCATCGCCCGGCTCGACGTCCAACGCGGGTTGATCGCCAGTCGCGACCCGACGCTCGATCCTCGCCAGCGCAGCATCGACGAGTTGATCGGCTGGAGCTACGGACTGCTCAGCGCCGCGGAACAAGCCACGCTGCGCCGACTCGGGGTGTTCGCCGCGAGCTTCGATCTGGAATCGGCGTCGGCAGCGGCCGCCGGCGGAGGTGTCGACCGCTACGACGTACCGGAACTGCTCTGGTCGTTGCTGTCCAAGAGCTTGTTGGCCACGGACACGGGCGGCGGGTCGACGCGCTACCGCATGCTCGCGACCGTGCGGACCTTCGTCCGGCAACGCACCGGCGAGGACCCGGGCGACACCGCCGGCGTCGACCAGTTGGCCGCCTTCTACCTCGCGACGTTCGGTCCGCAGCTCGACAAGCTCGACGCGACCACGGTGTCGGACAGGTCCCGGGAGATCGACAACATCCGCGCGCTGATCCATCGACTCGCCGCCCGGGACGTCGACACGGCCCAACTCCTCGCCTGCATCGTCGTCGAAGACGGCCGGCGCAGCTCGCTCCGAGCCGCGGTCGACGAGGGCTACCTGTACCTCCGGCAGATGCCTGAGGCGACGCCGGCACGAGCAGCACTGTGCGCTCGTCTCGCCCACGCGACGATCGATGCCGGCGCACCCAGCGACGGGTCGCGACTGCTCGATGTGGTCGAGGCTCTGGTTGCGACGGCCGGGGCGCCGGCGTGGCTGGACGGACGCGTCGAGTCGCTGCGGGGCATCGTGGCGATCATCGACGCCGACTACGCAACAGCACGCTCGGTCAGCCTCGCCGGGCTCCGGCGAGCGTCGACCGCCCGCGGCCGCAGCTACCTCCTCAACGTGTTGGCCGTCGCCAGCATGGAGGCTGGGGACTACGCCGCGGCGCGTGCGGCCAACCACGGGAACCTCGACGAGCTCCGCGCCCTCGGCGCCGAGGACTCCTGTCGCATCCCGCTGAACAACCTGGCCGAGATCGCCCTGCGCGTCGGTGACCGCCGCGAGGCCGCGGCCTGCCAGTTGGCCAGCCTGGACATCGCCCTGACGTACGGATCGATGGACGTCGTGGCGTTCAGCCTGATCGTCGCGGCGCGGCTGCGCGGGGACGACCCGTCGATCGCCAGCCGGCTCCAGGCGAGCGCCGACGCCGTGCTCGCCCGTCTCGGCTACTCGTTGCTGCCGAGCGACCGCCAGCTCTCCGATGAGCTGCTCGACGACGCGGCGACACGACTCGGGCCGGCCGCGTTCGACGAGGCGCGCCGTGCGGGCGCCGAGCAGCCCATCGAGGACGCAGTCGTCGAGGTCCGCAAGGTGCTCCGCGCCATCGCCGAAGCCTCGCAGCCGGCCTGACCGCGGCCAGGCGACGCGGGCACGGACACACCGCCGACGTCGCCGGCCCCATCCACCACGCGGACATGGCCGCCGACACGATCGCCTTCCTGGACGGGGTCGGCGGCGACGACGACGTGGTCTGGCTCGAGCACACGGTCGCGCTCTACCTGGCCATCCCCGACCCCGACCGTGCGGTCATCCCGCACACCTCGCACGCCATGGTGATCGAGAAGCCGGACAGCTTCAACCGCTCGGTGCTCGACTTCCTCGAGCACGAGCCACCGCCGACGATGATCCCAGTCCGTCGCGCCGCGACGAGCTGACGCACCCGGCGCCGCCAGCTCACCTCGCGTCGGGGCGGCGCGTGGCAGCTGCTGGTTGAGCCGTGCTGCTTGCAGCGTCTGATGATCGCGCTCGGCGAGGTTCGGTGCGTTGCGCGCGGCGACGGCGTAGAGCCGGGCAGCGAGCTCGAGCTCGCCGTTCTTCTCGTGGAGGTACGCGGCGACCGCGTCGCGCCGCGGAACGCCCTCGTCGACCTCGGCCAGCGCCGCCAGACCTGCGGGCGCGCCGTCGGCCTCGCCGGCGGCAACCGCGCGGTTCAGCCGCACGATCGGGCTGTCGACGAAGCGCAGCAGCTCGTCGTACCACTCGACGATCTGGACCCAGTCGGTGTCCTCGACCCCCGGCGCGTCGGCGTGGAGTGCCGCGATCGCCGCTTGCACCTGGTACTCGCCGAGCTGATCGCGGCCGAGCGCAGCTTGGGTGATGTCGATCCCTTCGGCGATCAGCTCGACGTCCCACTGGCTCCGGTCCTGATCGGCGAGCGCCACGATGCTGCCGTCCGGTCGGGTGCGGCTCGGGCGCCGCGCATGGTGCAACAACATCAGGGCGAGCAGGCCGTGGACCTCCGGATGGTCGACCAGCGCCGCCAGTTGGCGGGTCAGCCGGATCGCCTCGGCCGCGAGATCGACGTCGCCCGAGTACCCCTCGTTGAACACGAGGTACACGGCCCGCATCACCGTGCCCAGGTCGCCGGCACGATCGACACCGGCCCGGCTCACCGTGCGCTTGGCCCGGCTGATGCGCTGCGCCATGGTCGGCTCGGGCACGAGGTAGGCCTGCGCGATCTGACGCGTCGTCAGGCCGCCGACCGCCCGGAGGGTCAAGGCCACGGCCGACGACGACGTCAGGTCGGGATGTGCGCAGAGGAAGTACAAGCGCAGGGTGTCGTCGACGTTCGAGGCCTCGCCGACGGACGGTTCGCTGTCGAACCGCACCTCTCGGTCGCGGCGTGCCGCGTGGGACCGCGTCATGTCGAGGAACGCCCGCCACGCCACCGTGACGAGCCAGCCGGTCGGGTCGGCCGGCATCTCGTCGCGCCATGCCGACAGCGCTCGGATGAGCGCCTCCTGGACGGCGTCCTCGGCCGTCGCGAAGTCGGCACCGCGACGGACGAGGACGCTCAGGACGCGGGGCACGAGCGCACGCAGCTCGAGGTCGTCCACGGTCAGTCGGCGACGGTGGGCGGCGCAGTCAGGAACGGTCGAACCTCCAACCACTCGTGGATCGGCTCACCGCCGGCGCCCGGCGCGGCGGAGAGCTCACCGGCGAGCTCGATCGCCCGCTCGTAGCTGTCGACGTCGATCACCATCCACCCGGCGATGAGGTCCTTGGTCTCGGCGAACGGACCGTCGGTCACCGGCGGGCGGCCCTCCCCGTCGGAACGCACCCACACGCCGTCGGGCGACAGGGCCTGGCCGTCGACGAACTCCCCGCTGCGCTCCAGCCGGGCGGCGAAGTCGCCCATGAAGCGGATGTGCGCGTTGACCTCGTCGGGCGTCCACTGATCCATCGGCGCATCGTTGACCGGCGCAGGCGCGCCCCGGTAGTGCTTGAGCAACAGGTACTTGGCCATGACGTTCTCCTTCTGTGCTGCGGCCGTGCCGGCCGACGCACGTGGGACGGAACCAACCCTGGATCCTCGACATCGTCGACGGCAACCCCCGACAGCGGATCTCCCGGGCAGGTCGGAGTGCACCACGAGCGGTCGCCACTCGGTGTGCGCGCGCCATGATCTCGTGGTGATGGCCGAGTCCGCCCGCAACGTCACCGCTCTCGGGAGCTATTCGGTGCTCGACCTCACGGTGGAGCGCGGCTGGCTGTGCGGCCGGCTCCTCGCCGACCTCGGCGCCGAGGTCGTCAAGATCGAACCACCGGGTGGCGACCCCGGTCGGACGAAGGGCTTGTTCGCCGATCCGGCCCGGCCGGACATCGAGGAGAACCTGTCCTGGTGGTTCCAGAACCGCGGCAAGGCGTCGGTGGTGCTCGACCTCGACGATCCCGCCGGCCGGTCCCGCCTGCTGCAGCTCGTCGACGACGCCGACGTCCTCGTCGAGTCGTACCCGCCGGGTTGGCTCGACGCACGTGGCCTCGGACACGAGGCGCTGCTGGCGCGCAACCCGTCCTTGGTGGTCACGTCCATCTCGCCGTTCGGGGGGACGGGCCCGTACGCCGACTGGTCGGCCACCGATCTCACGATTGCCGCCACGACCGGCGAGGTGTGGCTGACGGGTGACGTCGACCGGGCGCCGCTGCGGGTGTCGAGCGACCAGCTGTTCCTCCACGCCGGCGCCGAAGCGGCCGTGCACACGCTCGTGGCCCTGTGGCACGCGCAACGCACCGGCACCGGTCAGCACGTCGACGTGTCGGCGCAGCTGGCGGGCATCAAGTGCCTGATGAACGCACAGGCGTTCCACGTCGTCGAGGGCTACGAGCTGTTCCGCTCGGGACCGTTCACCGCGGCGGGGAAGTCGTCGTACCGGGTGATCAACGAGTGCCGCGACGGCTTCGTCGCCATGCTCGTCGCCGCCGGCCCGATCGGCGGCCCGATGATGCGGTTCATGATGGATTGGGCCGATGCCGAGGGCGTCGCCCATCCCCTGGCCCGCGACCGGGACTACAGCACGCTCAACTTCAAGGACGAACCGGAGGAGTTCTTCGCCGCCGTCCGCGACACCCTCTCCGCCCTGTTCCTCCGGCACACCAAGGCCGAGCTGTACCGCGCCGCGCTCGATCAGCTGCTCCTGCTGGCCCCGCTGTACACCGTCGCCGACATCCGCGCCGACGAGCAGTTGGCCTTCCGCGAGTACTTCGTCGACGTCGACCAGGGCGGGCGGGGCCCGGTGGCGTGGGCGGGCCCGTGGGCCCACCTGTCGGCCACGCCGCTGACGACGACACGGCGTGCGCCCCATGTCGGTGAGCACGACGCCGACCTGGCGTCGCGCCCTCGCCGCGCCCGTCGCGCTGCCGCGCCCGAGCCCGAGCCTCACGCCTCGGCGGACGCCCCGTTCGCCGGGCTCCACGTGCTCGACCTCTCCTGGGTGGGCGTCGGTCCGATGACGGCGGGCTACCTCCAGGCATACGGTGCGACGGTCGTCAAGATCGAGTCGTCGAAGCGGCCGGACGTCCTGCGCCTCAACCCGCCGTTCCGCGACGGGATGCCCGGGCTGAACAACAGCCACTTCTACGGCGACTTCAACGCGGGCAAGATGAGCGTCGGCCTGGACCTCAACGACCCGCGCGGCCGCGAGGTGGCCTGGCGGGCCGTCGAGTGGGCCGACGTGATCGTCGAGTCGTTCACCCCCAAGGCCCTCGCCGGCTGGGGCATGGACTACGCGCGGATCCGCGAGCGCAACCCGTCGGTGGTGATGCTGTCCACTTGCATGCAGGGCCAGACGGGCCCGCGGCGGATGTACCGGGGCTTCGGCAACCTGATGGCCGGTCTCGCCGGGTTCTACGAGCTCGCCGGCTGGCCCGATCGCACACCGATCATGATCTACGGCGCCTACACCGACTTCATCTCGCAGCGCTTCACGGCCACGGCGCTGCTCGCCGCGCTCGACCATCGTCGGCGCACCGGCGAGGGTCAGCACATCGATGTCGCCCAACTGGAAGCGGCGCTGCAGTTCCTCGGCCCCGAGCTGCTCGCGTACGAGCTCGACGGGCGGGTGGCGGAGCGCGCCGGCAACCGCCACGTCGATCTCGTGCCCCACGGCGTGTTTCCCTGCCTCCCCGAGCCCGAGCGAGCGGCCCGCTACCCCGACGGCGGCCGCGGTGGCGAGGGTTGGGTGGCGATCAGCTGTGCCGACGACGATCAATGGCGCGCCCTCGTCGACCTGACCGGCTTGCCGGACCAGGACCGGTGGGCGACGGCAGCCGGTCGGCGTGCCGACGAGGACCACATCGAGTCGCTGCTGGCGTCGTGGACGGCGGCTCGGCGCGGCGGTGACATCGTCGCCCGGCTGCAGCCCCGCGTGGCCTGCGCGCCGGTACTCGGCGTCCCCGAACTGCACACCGACCCGCAGATCCTCCATCGCGGCTACTGGTTCCCGCACGACCACCCGGTCTACGGGCACGTGCCGTACTCGGGCATGCAAGCCGCGCTGTCGCGCACCCCCGGCACCGTGCAGGGCCCGGCGCCGTGCCTGGGCGAGCACACCTGGTACGTGCTGGAGTCCATCCTCGGGCTGGACAGCGACGCCATCGCCGCGCTGCTGGTGGACGACGTCGCCGAGATCACCGGCTGACCGCGGCGTGGCGACCGCCCTGCGGCGGACCCCGCCGACCGACGACCGACGACCGCTACGGCTCGTCGACGACGACCTCGCCGACCGCCGAGGTCAGATAGCTGTCCTCGATCTCGCCGATGCGGGCGCCGAGCTCCGCCGCGGTTCCCGAGAGGACGACGTGTCCACGGCGCATGACGTAGGCCGAGTCGGCGTAGCGCAAGGCCTGGCGGACGTGCTGCTCGACGAGCAGGACCGCCGTGCCGTGTTCGTCGGCGGCAACGCGGACGGCCTCCAGGAGACGCTTGACGACCAGTGGGGCAAGGCCCATCGACAGCTCGTCGGCGAGGAGCACGCGCGGCTTGCGGCACAGCGCACGGGCCAGGCTGAGCATCTGCTGCTCGCCGCCCGACAGCAGACCGCCGCGCACATCCATGCGCCGGGCGAGCTCGGGGAACAGGGCCAATGCCTCCTCCCGGTCGACGTCGGCGACGCGGAGGTTCTCGCGCGTCGTCAGCCCCATGAACACCGACTTCTCCTCGGTGACGAACATCAAGCCGCGACGGGCCCGCTTGTACAGCGGCGCCTTGGTCGGCGTGCCGTCGAGCAGGACCTGGCCGGAGATCAGTGGCAGCTCGCCGGACAGGCCGAGCAACGTGGTCGTCTTACCGGCGCCGTTCGGGCCGAGCAGGGCGACGACCTCGCCGGGACGGACGACGATGTCGACGTCGTGGATCACCGGCTGGCTGCCGTAGCCGGCACTGATCCCCCGTGCTTCGATCGCCGGACCGAGCTCGGCGGTGCCGGCCCTCCCGACCGGGTTCACCTCGGCATCCGCGCTCACGTCCGCACCTCCGCGCCGATCGTCCGAGATCCGCTCTCGCGCTCGAGCTCCTGTTCGAGCTCGTCCTCCACGTGGACGTCGTCCTCGCCGAGGTAGGCCGCGATCACTCGTGGGTCGCGGCGGATCTCCTCGGGCGTGCCCTCGGCGATCTTGATCCCGAAGTCGAGCACGACGATGTGGTCGCACACGCTCATCACGAAGTTCATGTCGTGCTCGACGAGCAGCACCCCGATCCCCCAACCGTCCGCGAGGCGGCGCACCAGGCTGGCCAGCTCGGCCGTCTGCGCGTCGCCGAGGCCGGCCGCCGGCTCGTCGAGGAGCAGCACGCTCGGCTGCGTTGCCACGGCGCGGGCGATGGCCAGCAGGCGCCGCTGCCCGTACGACAGGTCCTGCACCTGACGATCGAGGTCGTCCTCGATGCGGAACTCGCCGATCGCGGCCACCACCGGGGCGGGCAGCGGCGGGTTGCGCGGGTGGAGGAGGTCGACCAGGTAGGAGCCCCGGTCGCGGGGATCCGACGCGGCGCGCAGGTTGTCCAGCACGGTGGCGTCCTCGAACAGCTCCAGGGACTGGAACGACCGTGACAGCCCCGCACGCACGCGCCGCGCCGGCGCCATGCGGGTGATGTCCTGACCATCGAGCAGCGTCAGCCCACTGGCGACGCGGGTGAAGCCGGTGACGGCGTCGATCACCGACGTCTTCCCGGCGCCGTTCGGCCCGATCAGCCCCGTGATCCTGCCGGGCTCGACGGTCAGCCCGACGTCGCTGACGGCGACGACGCCGCCGTAGCGCACCGTGAGGTCGCGCACCTCCAGACGCAGCGGGCGCACGCGCAGCCGGTCACCGGACGGAGGCGTCAACTCGACGGGCGGCGCGGCCTTGGGCGGCGGGCGTCTGCGGCGGGGCACGGCCGCCACGATCTTGCTCCCGATCCAGCGCATCTGCGCCGCCGACTCCTTGGCGATGCCGTCCTGGTTCTGCAGCACCAGCAGGATCACGATGAACCCGCCGATCAGCTGGATGTACTTGGCCAGGCCGGAGAAGATCGCATCGGAGATCTGCGCGCCGAGCGAGCCGGGAGCCATCGTCGCGCCGAACACCGGGCCGGCGAGGTAGCCGATGCCACCGACGAACGACCAGCCGACCGCGGTGATCGAGGTGAAGTTGGTGAACTCCCGGCCGTAGATGATCGTGTCCTTGCGGAACGCGAGCAGTGTGCCGCCGACCGCGGCGATGCCGGCCGACAGGGCGAACGCGTAGATCTTGGCCCCCGGCACGCTGATGCCGAGCGCCGCCGCGGCGCGTTCGTTCGTGCGCACCGCCAACAGCCGCCGGCCACTGCGGCCACGACGCATGTTGGCCACCATGAGACCGAGGATGACGAGGAACGCCAGGCAGACGAGCGCGTAACGTCCCGGGTAGACGATGGCGTTGATGTCCCAGCCGAACAGGCTGGGCTTGCCCACGACGGTGCCGCCGAAGCCGCCGGTGAGGCTGGCGCTGTTGAACACCATCAGCTCCAACGTCGCGCCGAGGCCGAGCGTGAGGATCGCCAGGTTGAGGCCGCGGGCGCGCACCGCCGGGATGGCGAACAGCGCACCGAGCGGCACGGTGCACACTGCGGCGACGAGGAGAGCCGGCAGGAAGCTCCATCCGGCAGCGTCGACCAGTCGTCCGGCCACCCATGCGCCGAACCCGGCGATGGCGAACTGGCCGAGCGACACCTGACCGGCGTAGCCGGTGACCACGACGATCGACAGCAGCACGATGGCGATGGCGAACGTGGTCACCAGCGAGTCCTGCCACGTGATGGACACCGTCATCGTGAAGCCCACGGCGATGGCCACGGCGACCAGCAGGGGGATGACGCGCACCCGACCGCTGCCCACCGCAGGAAGGCGTTGCAGGAAGTAACCGCGGACCGGCAGCGCCTGGCCGCGGACCACCATCACGACGATGATCACGGCGAACGGCAGCGACCCGGCCACACCGGGCGTGTGCACGTAGCGGGTGAGCTCGGTCTGCAGGACGCCCATCGCCATGCCCGCAGCGAGCGCGATGGGGAACGAGCGGAAGCTGGCGACCAGTGCCGCCGCCATCGCCGCGAGCACGAGGTTCGTCATCGTCGACACCTGCAGGGTGACGATCGGCGCCACGAGGATGGCGGCGAAGCCGGCGAGACCGGATCCGAGGCCCCAGTTGATCGCCGCGATGCGATCGCTCGACAGGCCGACGGTGGCCGCGGCGCGCTGGTTCTCGGCGACCGCGGTGGTCGACAGACCGAACTTCGTGTACCGGTACAGCGCCCACAGCAGGACGCTCGAGACCACCGCGATGCCCGCCAGGATGAACCGGTCGATCGACACCGCGGAACCGAACGGGTGCACCAGCGTCGTCGGCAGCTCGGGCTTCACCGACGTGACCCGGGCCCCGTAGCGCAGCACGGCCCATGCCTGCAGCACGATCAGCACGCCGAGCGTGGCGACGGTGCGGGCCAACGGCGAGGCCCGGCGCAGGTTGCGCATCACCAGGAGGTGGGTCAGCACGCCGAGCATGGCGGACACGCCGATGCCGGCGACCATGGCCAGCCAGAGCGGCTGGCCGTGCTTGGTGCGCACCTCCCACTCGACGTACGCGCCGACCATCCCCATGGCGCCATGGGCGAAGTTGAGGACACCGGACCCGCGGTAGACCACCATGAGTCCCTGGGAAGCCAGGGAGTACAGCGATCCGAGCGCCAGCCCGAGCAATGCGAAACGGAAGACTTCGGCCATGTCAGTGAGCCCCTCGTGGTCGTCGACGGCATGGATGGAGACCGGATGGAGGCGGCGACTCGCGTCCCCACCTCCATCCGGTCATCGGACGACGCTCAGCCGGGCTTGCCCTCGAGCGCGTTGGTCATGTCGTACAGCTTGTTGTCGACCGGCGTCAGCTTCCCGTCCTTGATCACGTCATAGGACACCGAGCGGTTGAACACCCGGGGGAACTGACCGCCCTGGCCGGTGTACGGCACCGTCAGGTCGAGTACCGGCACCATCCCGCCGGTCTGGACCGCCTTCGAGGCGTTCGCCGCGGCGAGGAACGTCTCGTTCGTGATGTCGCCGCTCATCTTGCTGACGATGTCGTTGAACGCCTGGTAGGCCGCCCACGTGCCCAGTCCGGCAAGGCTGTTCCAGTCGAGGTCGGGGGCCTTGTAGTCCACCAACGCCTGGCGGTAGTCCTTCCACATCGGGCCGACGATGTCCGGGTAGGCGTTCACCGAGATGCCGTTCTGCGTCAGCTGCGGGAAGTCCGCAGCCACCTTCGAGTTCAGGTTGCCCTGGTGCCCGTACAACCGCTGCGTGCCACCGAGCGACTGCATCGCCGGGAGGAACGCCTCCCAGTTGGCGTCGGAGATGCCACCGTAGATGCAGTCGGTGCCGTCGATCGCCTGGGCGACCTGGGCGCTGTAGTCCTGGGCGGTGATCGGGATGGTGATGTACTTCGCCTTGTTCGGGTCGAACCCCGCCGAGGTGAACGCGTCCTTGGCCTGCTTGATCGCCAGATCGATGGATGCCGTCTCGATGTACACCACGGCCGGGCTCTTGCAGCCGTCCTGGACCATCTTCACCACCGCGCCAGCGGGCACGGCGGCGTTGGAGCCGAGCACGAACGAGCTCGGGCTGGACAGCTCGATCTGGGCGATCGGGCAGCACGAGCCGAACAGCGCGATCTTGTTCTGCTCGAAGATCGGCACCGCCTGGCTGAAGTCGAAGCTGAACGATCCGACGACGGCGACATCACCGTTGGCGACCGCTTTGCGAGCGCACGCCGCGTCCTCGTTCGGATCGCCGCGGCCGTCGCAGACCTCGACCTGCAGGACGTGGCCGTTGATCCCGCCGTGGTCGTTGATCCACTGGCCGTAGATCTTCGCCGCCTCGTGGATGTTCGGGTATGGCGGCGTCGGCGAGTTGACCGGAGCGATGGTCATCACCTTGATCGGCGTGCCCGTCGCTTTGCTCGCCGCCGGCGTCGCCAGCGTGTCGCCCGTCGCGGCGTCGCCGCCGGCTGCACTCGCCGGCGCGCTCTGGCCCGCCACGGTCGTGGCGGACGCGGCTGCGGCGGTCGTCGCCGCCGCGGCAGTCGTCGAGCTGGACTTCGAGTCCGAACCGCACGCCGCGAGCACCAGTCCGGCGCTGGCGACGATGACGGCGACGGCCTTTCGCCGACGGTGTGCTCGCACGCGCGGCACCAATTGATCCTTGGAACGCATCGAATGAATCCCCCTTGGTCGATGACCGTTCGTGTCGATCGCCACCGCGGTGGCAACCGACCTTCCCCCCTTGCGAGAGGGGACTGTATCCATGCAGTCGGGAACCCGGACTATCGAGCTTCCCGTCGTTCGTCGCGGATCTGGACCACCCTGGTTCACGCCTCGCCGTAGGGTCGGGCGTCGTGAACGATTCGACCCAGATCGCGCGTCGAGCTGCGCAGCGACAACTCCGTTGGCGTGGCTCCCGAGATCCTCGCCGCCGTCGTCGCCGCCGACGAAGGCGGGGCGATGGCCTACGGGGACGACCCGTGGACGGCCCGGCTGCACGAGCGGGTGGCCGAGGTGTTCGAGCACGAGGACGTGGCGGTGTTCCCCGTCGTGTCCGGCACGGCCGCCAACAGCCTCGGGCTCTCCGCGCTGTGCCCGCCGTGGGGTGCGGTCCTGTGCCACGAGACGGCGCACATCGTCGCCAGCGAGGGCGGTGCGACATCGCTGTTCACCGGCGCGGTGATGCGACCGCTGCCTGGCGACGACCATGCCCGCCTGACCGCGGCGTCGCTCGGAGCGGCGTTCGCCCAGACCCGGTGGGGCGACCCGCACCACTCCCAGCCGGCGGTGGTGTCGATGACCCAGCCGACCGATCTCGGCAGCGTCTACCCGCTCGAGCAGGTGCGCGCCGTCGCCGACGCCGCCCGCTCGCGCGGCCTGCGCGTCCACATGGACGGCGCCCGGATCGCCAACGCCATCGTCGCCCTCGGCTGCTCGCCCGCCGATCTGACGTGGCGCGCCGGCGTCGACGTCGTGTCGCTCGGCGCGACGAAGAACGGCGCGCTGTCCACCGACGCCATCGTCTGCTTCGACCCGGCCCTGCGCGAGCAGCTCAGCTACCGCCTCAAGCGAGCAGGTCACGTCGCGTCGAAGATGCGCTTCCAGTCGGCCCAACTCGACGCGTACCTCACCGACGGTCTGTGGCTGCGGCTGGCCGCTGCCGCCAACGACGCGATGGCCGCGCTGGCCGCCGGGCTCGCCGGCCTGGGCATCGAGGCCGACCACCACCCGATGGCCAACATGGGTTTCTTCCGCGTCGAGGCGGGTGTCGCCGACGCCTGGGAGAAGGCCGGCATCGACTTCTACCGCATGGGCGCGGACCTGGTGCGTCTGGTGACGAGCTTCCGCTCCACCCGGGTCGAGATCGACGACGCGCTCGCTCGGATGGCCGCCGCACTCGGCGACTAGGTTCGGTCCGGGGACGACGACAGATCAGGGGGGTGCACGATGCCGGCACTCGACGGCATGCGGGTGCTCGACTTCACGCAGTACGAGGCGGGGCCGTCCTGCTGCCAGTACCTCGCGTGGCTCGGTGCCGACGTGGTCAAGGTGGAACCGCCGCGTGGCGAGCCGGGACGCAGGACCGGCGCGCCCGGCGGCAAGGCGCAGTACTTCGAGAACTACAACGCCAACAAGCGCAGCGTCGCCGTCGACGTGGCGACCGACGCGGGCAAGGACCTCCTGCGGCGCCTGGTGGCCGGCTTCGACGTGTTCGTCGAGAACCAGGGTCCGCACGTGATGGAGAAGCTGGGCCTCGACCCGCTCTCGCTGCAGGCCGAGCACCCGTCGCTGATCTACGCACGGATCAAGGGCTACGGCCTGTCCGGGCCGTACGCCGACTACCGCAGCTTCGACATGCTCGCCCAGGCCGCCGGCGGGCTGTTCTCGCTGACCGGCGAGGCCGACGGGCCGCCGGTGCGGCCGGGCGGCACGTTCGGCGACACCGCCACCGGCGCGCACAGCGCGATGGCGATCCTCGCCGCGTACGTGCAGCAGCAGCGCACGGGCGAGGGCCAGGTGATCGAGATGAGCATGCACGAGGTGATGACGATGTTCATCCGCACGACCGGGTGTGAGCGGCTGGGACCTCGACGCCCCGGCGGCGAAGCGCATCGGCAACCGCCTCGGCGGCGCGCCCACCGACATGTATCGCTGCGCCCCGTTCGGTCCGAACGACTACGTGTACGTGATGGTCGGCACGGTGCGCATGTGGGAGGCGCTGTGCAAGGTGCTCGACCGCACCGACCTCCTCGACGACCCACGGTTCACCACCGCGTCCGGCCGCGCCGAGCACGAGCCGGTGCTGCACGAGATCGTCGCCGACGTGGTGCGCCACGCGGACCAAGCACGAGGCGATGACCGTGCTCGCCGACGCCGGCATCGCCGCCTCCGCGGTGATGGACACCCACGACGTCTTCCACGATCCGCACCTCGTCGCCCGCGGCTTCGTGCAAGAGGTGGCCCATCCCACGCACGGGACGGTCCTGCTGCTCGACAAGCCGTTCCGCCTGGAGAAGTCGATCGTCGCGCTCCGCGCCGCGCCCGTGCTCGGCGCCGACACCGACACCGTGCTCGGCGGCGAGCTCGGCCTCGCCCCCGACGAGCTCGCTGCGCTGCGCGCCGACGGCGTCATCGCCTAGCAAGACCTGTCCACACACAAGGAGATCACGACATGGCCACGACCACCGGAGCCACGCTCATCGCCCGCAGCCTCAAGCAACAGGGCGTCGACTACATGTTCGGCATCGTCGGGTTCCCGGTCGTGCCGATCGCCGATCGCCGCGCAGAAGGAAGGCATCACGTTCATCGGGATGCGCAACGAGCAGGCCGCGTCCTACGCCGCGCAGGCCGCCGGCTACCTCTTCGGGCGCCCGCAGGCGTGCCTCGTCGTCAGCGGGCCCGGCGTGATCCATGCCCTGTCCGGCCTGGCCAACGCCCAGCAGAACAACTGGCCGATGGTGCTGCTCGGTGGGGCGAACGCGCTCGACCAGAACGGCATGGGTGCGTTCCAGGAGGAGCGCCAGGTGCTGGCGACGACGCCGTTCACCAAGTACAGCCACGTCGTCGAGCGCGTCGAGCGGATCCCGTTCTACGTCGAGCAGGCGGTGCGCACCGCGTGGTACGGCCGGCCGGGGGCGACCTACCTCGACCTCCCTGACGACGTCATCCTCGGCCGGGTCGAGGAGGACGACGTCAAGCATGGCGGCGACGATCCCGCCGCCGCCGCGCAGCCAGGCGGCCGACGAGGACGTGCAGTCGGCGCTCGCCGCGTTGCGCACCGCCGAGCGCCCGCTGGTCATCGTCGGCAAGGGCATGGCCTGGTCGCGCGCCGAGGACGAGGTGCGCGCGTTCATCGAGCGCACGCAGCTGCCGTTCCTCAACTCGCCGATGGGCAAGGGCGTGATGCCCGACGACCACCCGCTGTCGGTCGGCGCGGCTCGCTCGCACGCGCTCAAGGAAGCCGACCTGATCATGGTCCTCGGCGCCCGGCTGAACTGGATCATGCACTTCGGCCAGTCGCCGCGCTTCAACCCCGATGTGCGCGCTGATCCAGCTCGACATCTCCGCCGAGCAGCTGTCGACGAACGTGCCGACCGAGGTCGGCCTCGTCGGCGACGGCCGGGCCGTGATGGCCCAGCTGAACGCGGTGCTGCGCGCCGACGCGTGGTCGTACCCCGCCGACACGCCGTGGCGCCAGTCGATCGCCGCGAAGATCGAGGGCAACCGTGGGTCGATGGAACAGATGGCCAACGACGACTCGACGCCGATGAACTACTACCGCGCGTTCCGCGACATCAAGGCGGCCATCCCGGCCAACGCGATCATCGTCAGCGAGGGCGCGAACACGATGGACATCGGCCGCACGCAGCTGAACAACGTCGAGCCGCGCACCCGCCTCGACGCCGGCAGCTACGGCACGATGGGCGTCGGCTTCGGCTTCGCCGTCGCCGCCGCCGTCGTGCAGCAGGACCGCCCCGTCGTGTCGGTGTCCGGCGACTCCGCGTTCGGCTTCTCCGGCATGGAGCTGGAGACGATCTGCCGCTACAACCTGCCGATCACGACGATCGTGCTGAACAACGGCGGCATCGGCGGCGGCTTCGAGGACTGGCCGGCCGACCAGCCACTGCCGCCGTCCGCCCTGTCGCGCACGGCGCACTACGAGAAGGTCTGCGAGGCCTTCGGCGGTCAGGGCTACTACGTCGAGGACCCCGCCGACCTGCGCCCGACGCTCGACAAGGCGATCTCGTCCGGCGCCCCGTCGGTCGTCCACGTCCTCATCGCCGCCCGGGCCGACCGCAAGCCGCAGGAGTTCTCCTGGAAGACGTGAGGCGTGAGCCTGCGCCTCAGACCACCACGGCTCGCTGACGAAGCCGTTGTGCTCGCGGCACAGCGCGAACTCGAGGCGGACGACTTCGTCTTCGCCTTCCTGCGACCGGGCCAGTCGTTCGCCGAGTACGTCCGCATGGTCGAGGACCACCGTCACGGTCGGTGCCTCACCGACGACTGGGTGGAGTCGACGTGGCTGCTCGCCGAGGTCGACGGCGCGGTGGTCGGACGGTCGTCGATCCGCTTCGTGCTCAACGACTTCCTGCTCGCCGAGGGCGGCCACGTCGGCTACGCCGTGCGCCCGCACCACCGTCGTCGCGGCTTCGCCACCGAGATCCTCCGCCAGAGCCTGGTCGTGGCCCGCGCCGGTGGCGTCGACCGGGCGTTGGTGACGTGCGACGACGACAACGTCGGGTCGGCGAGGGCCATCGAGGCCAACGGCGGGAGGCTGGAGAACGTCGTCGAGGTCGAGGGCGTGGCGCTGCGTCGCTACTGGATCGACTGAGCGCGAGGAGCGACGACGGAGCCCCCGACGACGGTCGTCAGCGGGGCACCCGGAGGAGCGCCGTCGTGGCCTGGTCGGCCGGGAGGAACAGCTCGACGGTGAGCTCGCTGAGCGTCAGGTCGACAGGCGTGCCGAGCGTGGCCATCACGCTGAACAGGGACAGGTGCTCGCCGCCGTGCTCGACGACCCACGGCAGCACCGGATCGCCAGGCGGCGGCACCCATCGGGACCAGGACGCCCGCGGGGCGATGTCGGGCCACGTCTCGATCTCGGCGGCGAGTTCGGTCGCGCGCGCATCCCGCGTGCGGCGGACGATCAGGTCCAGCTGGTACAGCAGATGGCGCGACCAGTCGGCGAAGTTGCGGGTGCGGCGGGCGAAGCCGTCGGGGTGCAGCGACACATGGAACATGTTCGTCGGATCGCCGCGGGCCGCCGTCGGGATCCCGTCGGCGAGCCACAGGGCCGACGCGTTCCACAGCTGCGCCGTCCAGCAGCGATCGACCGCGACGGCGGGATACGGCTCCTGGGCGTCGAGCATCGCCTGCAGCGAGCAGCGCACGACCCGCATGGTGTCGGCGTCGAGCGGTGTCTCGGTGTGGCGCGGCGCGTGCCCGGCGGCGACGAGCCAGTCATTGAGCTCGCGCGGCGGCACGTCGAGGCGGTCGGCGATGATGGCCAGGAGCTCCGGACTCGGGCGCGACCGGCCGAGCTCGACGAAGCCGAGGTGCCGGGTGGAGACGCCGACATCGGTGGCCAGATCGAGCAGGCTGCGCCCGGCGTCCTGGCGTCGCTCGCGGACGAGCGGGCCGGCTCGCCCGCGGTGGCCGCGGGTCGACGGAGGCGCCATCGGGCGAACGTAGTCGCACCGGGTTCGTCGCGCGACTACCTCTCAGGTGCTCGCCACGCGCCCGTCGCGCGGCGCAGGCTCGGCACATGACCACCACCCCCGACCTGACCGTCATCGACGTGGACGCCTTCATGGACCGCTACATGGAGATGTGGAACGAGCCCGACGACGCCCGCCGCGCCGCCCTCGTGACGGACCTGTGGGCGCCCGATGCGCTCAACGCGACCGCCACGATGGAGGCCGTCGGCCACGACGCGATCGTTGCTCGCGTGACGCGCTCGTACCACGCCTTCGTCGCCTCCGGTCACCGCTTCGAGCACGACGAGCCGCCGATCGTCCACCACGGCGCGGCACGCGTCACGTGGCGCATGCTGACCACCGAGGGGACCGTGGCCGCCCGTGGGCACGAGTTCCTCGTGCTCGACCGCGCCGGCCGCATCACCAGCGACCACCAGTTCCCGGTGCAACTCCCGCAGTGAGCATCGGTCGCGCCTGCGTCGCCGGGCGGCGTCGGCGCGGGACGCGGCATAGCCTGGCCGCTCGCTGGATCGAGCAGGGGGTTCGATGACCGTCCGACGCGCGCACCTCGTGGGGAGCATGCCGTTCGCCGACGAGGAGGCATGCATGTCACGCGCGCTCGACGTGCTCGGCGGGCGGCTGCGCCTGCTGCCCGACGGCGAGATCGGTGAGCGCAGCGACCGCTTCCCCCGAGGCAACCGGACGGCGTGGGTCGTGTACGCGTTGGAGAAGATCACCGAGGACACCGCCGGCTGGACCACGGTCCGGCCGGCGCGGCGCGGCGCCGACGGGATGGCGGTGGACTACGACAGCTTCCAGAAGCTGCGTCCGCGGCGCTCACCCGCCGAGACGGCGCAACGCACGTCGTTCGGCTACGACGCCGAGGCCGCCCGCACCTATCCGATCTTCCGGGAGCTACGCGAGCGCCACGGGTTGCCCGACCTCCGCTTCCAGGTCGGCCTGCCGACCGGCTTCGCGATGGGCTTCGCGTTCAAGAGCAGGGTCCAGTGGCTCCGCTACACCGGGGCGTTCAACCGCGTGTTCGCCCGTGAGGCCGAGGCGATCCTGCGGATGGCCGGCGACGACGTCGTGCTCCAGATCGAGGTGCCACCCGAGATGTTCGCGGCCTACATGCTGCCGACGCGCGGCGTGGGCCTCGCACTGCGACCGCTCGTCGACCTGCTGGCGCGCATCGAGACGCCGGCCCGGATCGGTGTCCACCTGTGCCTCGGCGACTTCCACAACGAGGCCATCGTGCACCCCAAAGCCCTCGACAAGATGGTCGCGTTCGCCAACGGGATGGTCCAGCGCTGGCCGGCGCGGCACACCCTCGACTTCGTCCATGTGCCGCTGGCCGAGGGCGAGGTGCCGCCGCGCACCGACCCGGCGTGGTATGCGCCGCTCAGCCGCATCGACCTCCCGCCCGGCACCCGGTTCGCCGCAGGGTTCGTGCACGACAGCCTGAGCTTCGACGAGAACCGGAGCGTGCTCGCCGCCGTCGAAGCGGCGCGTGGAGCGGCCGTCGACGTGTCCTCGTCGTGCGGTCTGGGCCGCAGGACGCAGGCGAGCGCGACACGGCTCCTGGAGTGGGCCGCCCGCCTCTGCGACGAGTGACGTCGACGTCAGGAGCGGACGTCGGCCGTCGAGGCGGTGAGGCGCAGCTGTTCGAACCGCGTCCTGACGGCGGTGGTCATCTCGCTTCGTTCGAGAGCGTTCTCCATCCTGTCGATGAGGTCGCCGTCGGCTCCGAACTCGGCGAGGTGGACGAAGGCGAGGTCGATGGCCCGGGCGGCCGGTCCGGTCCGACAGAGCGCGAGGAGCTCGGCGCGTTGACGGTCCCGGCGTGGCATGTCAGGAGCATCGGGCAGGGCGCTGATCGACCGCTGTGCTGACGCTGAGTCGGCACCGCGGGCGCTGTCGGGCACGCTCGACCTCGCACCGTCACCCCTGCCAGATCGAGCACCCCGCGGTGATGCGCGATCCTTGGCGCCGTGAGATCTCGGCCGGCGGGGCTGCGGCGATGACGGTGTCGACGCTCCCGTCAGGCCTCGTCACGTTCGTGATGACCGACATCGAGGGCTCGACGAAGATGTTCCGCCGCCTCGGCGACGCCTACCCGCCGGTTCTCGACATGCACAACGCACTGCTGCGCGAACAGTGGCAGGCGTACCGCGGGGCCGAGGTGAAGACCGTGGGGGACGCGTTCATCGTCGCGTTCGGATCGGCCGCAGACGCGATGTCCGCGGCGGTCGCCGCGCAGCACGCCGTGGCCGACCATCCCTGGCAGCCCGACGCCGTGATCCGCATCCGCATCGGCGTGCACGCCGGCATCGCCTACCCCCGTGACGGTGATTACGTCGCGCTGGCACTCCATCAGGCCGCCCGCGTCGTCGGCGCCGCCAACGGCGGCCAGGTGCTCGCCTCGGAGGACGCCGTCGCCGCGGCCGGTGAGGCTGCCGCCGTGCGCTTCCAGCCGGTCGGCGCATTCCGCTTGCGCGACTTCGAGCGGCCGGTCCGGTTGGCCGTGGTCCTCGAGCGGGACCAACGAGTCGACGGATCCGTGCCGGTGCGCGCCGTCCCGGCCGACGGCCACAACCTCGTTGCTCCGCTGACGTCGTTCGTCGGACGGGCAACCGACGTCGAGGCCATTCGCGCGAGGGTCCGGCCGGGACACGTCGTGACGGTGCTCGGTCCGGGTGGGATGGGCAAGACCCGGCTCGCGGTGGAGGTCGGCCTCCGGGTGGCGTCGGCGTGGCCCGATGGCGTGTGGTTCGTCGACCTGTCGACGGTGACCGATGAGCGACGGGTGATCACCGCGGTCGCCGGTGCCGTCGGACAGTCGTCCACCGACGGTCAGGACGAGGACGTCCTGGCTCACCTGGAGCGTCGCCGCGCGCTGCTGATCTTCGACAACTGCGAGCACGTCACGGGTGCCACCGCCCGCCTGGTCGCCGGCGTCCTCGCCCGCTGCCCGGATGTCGGCGTCCTGGCGACGAGCCGCGTCCCGCTAGCGCTCCAAGCCGAGGAACGTTGGCGGATCGAGTCGCTCCCCACCAGGGAGGAGTCGGTTCGGCTCTTCGTCGACCGCGCCCGGATGCGGTCGCCCGACTTCACGCTCGGCGCCGACGACGAGGAGATCGTCGCCCAGGTCTGCGACCATCTCGACGGCTTGCCGCTGGCCATCGAGCTGGCGGCCGCCCGGGTGGCCGTGCTGTCACCGGCGGAGATCCTGGCGGGGCTGGAACGGCGGTTCGGGTTGCTGCAGACGAACGACGCGACGGCTGCGCCCCGGCTCCGCAGCATGAGAGCGCTGCTCGACTGGGGACAGGCGTTGCTCGCACCGGCCGAGCAGGCCGTGTTCCGCCGGCTCTCGATGTTCCGTGCGTCGTTCGACCTCGAATCGGCGGCCGCGAGCGCCGGCTTCGGTGCCGTCGGACCGTACGACGTCGACGAGACCGTCTGGTCGCTGGCCGACCAATCCCTCCTCGTCGTCGATCGCACCGCCGGTCACACCCGGTACCGCATGTTGGAGACCGTGCGGGCGTACGCGGCCGACCGCCTGGCCGAGTCGGGCGAGGCGCCCGCCGCCAGGAGCCGACTGGCGGACCACTACCTCGACCGGTTCTCCTGGCAGCGGGCGACGAGCCAGGTGGGACTCAGCGACTTCGGCCTCGAGGTCGACACCGTCGCTCCGCTCGTCGACGGCCTGCTGACCGACGGACGAAGTGACGAGGCCCTGGCACTCGTGCGCCTGTTGTCGATCGCCCGGCACGTCGAGGGTCGCTTGTCCCTCGCGCTCGACGAGCTCGAGCACGCCATCACCCGAGCGCAACCGTCGTCGAGCATGCTCGCCCGTGTCCACGTCGGCGCCGTGCTCATCGCCGCGAGATTGGGACGAATCGACCGGGCCGAACACCACCTGGGTGCGGCACGCGCGTTGGTCGACGAGCGCGGCGCGTCCGACCGATGGGGGCGGGTGTCGCTGGCCCGATCGGAAGCGGACCTCGCCATGCGCGCCAGCGGCACCGTGGCACTGGCTGCCGCCGCCGATCATCTCCGGCGGGAGCTCGACGAGCCGCAGTCGCCCGCAGACCGGGCGAACATCCTCGGCACGCTGGGCGAGGTGCTCGGTGACCTCGGCGACCCGGGGAACATCGACGCGTTGACCGAGGCGGTCGCCCTGGATCGCCAGCTCGGCGACGACGGCGGGCTGTGCGGCGACCTGTCCTCGCTGGCCGAGCAGGAGCTGCGCCGAGGCGACACCGTGAACGCGGCGCGCCATCAGCGCGAGGGGCTGCGCCTCGCGGCCGAGCTGGCGACGCCGGTGCCGACCGCCAGTGCGTTCATCATCGCCGCCCGTCTCGCCGAGCCGACCGGATTCGGCGAAGCCGCGCTCCGCCTCCATGCGGCCGCCGACGTCCTGCTCGAGGAAGTCGGCTTCTCGCTGCTCCCGTCCGACCAGGCCCTGAGCGACGAGATGCGATCACGCCTGCTGGTCCAGTTCGGCCAGGAGCGCGACGACTCGCTGACGGCCGCGGGACGGCAACTGGACCTCCATGCGGCGATGGAGCTCGCCGAGGAGGTCTTCGAGCGGACGATCGCCAGTGGATCGAAAACGTCCGCGACGACGTTCCCCTGAGCGCGAGGCGCGCTCAGAATCGGTGCGCCGGTCCGTCGACAGTGACATGAAGCTCACCGTGCAGACGTTCCTGACCCTCGACGGCGTGATGCAGGCGCCCGGCGGACCTGAGGAGGATCCCAGCGGGGCCTTCGGCCACGGCGGCTGGCAGGCCCCGTTCGGCGACCCGGCCGTCGGCGAGTTCGTCATCGAGCTCAACAGCCACGCCAGTGCGTTCCTGTTCGGTCGCAGGACGTTCGACATCTTCCGCGGCCACTGGCCCGATCAGACCGACCCTGCCGACCCGATCGCCACGGCGATCAACTCACTGCCGAAGTACGTCGTGTCCGAATCGCTCGGCGCGGCCGACGTCGCCTGGCGCGGCGGGCACGCCGACTCGGCGCACCTCGTGACCGGCGACATCGTCGACGCGGTCCGGGCGTTGAAGGACGAGCCCGGCGACGAGCTGCAGATCTGGGGAAGCGGCAACCTGCTCCAGACGCTGCTGCAGCACGAGGTGGTCGACCGCTTCCGCCTGATGACGTTCCCGGTGGTGCTCGGTTCCGGTCGCCGCCTGTTCAACGACGGCGTCCTCCCGGCGACGCTGCGCCCGGTCGACCTCACCGTCACCGACGGCGGCATCGTCCTCGGCACCTACGAGCCAGCCGGTCCGGTTCGACACGGTCAGATGTGATCGGCGGTCCTCGATGGCGGCTGTCGGCCGGCCCCCTGGCCATCCGCTCGGGTGACGTCGGATGGGGACCCTGCGACTGATCGGACCGCGACGCGACGACGTAGCGTCCGCCCCCGGATCTACCCGGAGGTGTCCAGATGCAGGAGTTCGCAGGGCGCGTCGCCGTCGTCACGGGCGCGGCGAGCGGGATCGGGCTGGCGACGGCGCGCCGCTTCGCCGACCAGGGGATGCACGTCGTGCTCGCCGACATCGAGCCGTCGGCGCTGTCGGCGGCCGAGGCGGACATCAAGGCGCGCGGCGTCGAGACGCTCGCGGTCGTCGCCGACGTCGCCACACCGAGCGCCGTCGACCAGCTCGCCGACGCCTCCTTCGAGCGCTTCGGCAACGTGCACGTCCTGTTCAACAACGCCGGCGTCGCCGCGACGGCCGCCACCCTGCGGCTGCGCGCCTGGGAAGGCTCCCTGGCCGACTGGAGCTGGACGCTGGGCATCAACCTGATGGGCGTCGTCCACGGCGTGCGCGCGTTCGTGCCGCGCATGCTGGCTCACGGCGACGACGGCCACATCGTCAACACTGCGTCGATGGCCGGCCTGCTCACCGCGGCGAACCCGTACAACGTCTCCAAGCACGGCGTCGTCTGCCTCACCGAGGGCATCCATCGCGACCTGCGCGAGATGGGTGCGAAGCTGTCGGCCTCCGTCGTCTGCCCCGGCCTGATCAACACGAAGATCCTCGACGCCGAGCGCAATCGCGAGTCACGCACGGACGTGGCCGCCACGCGACCCGAGATCCAGCAGTTCGTCACGATGTTCGAGGAAGCACTGCGTACCGGCTGGGGACCCGAGGTCGTCGCCGACCAGATCGTCGACGGCATCCGTGACGACCGGTTCTACATCCTGCCCGCCCAGCCCGAGATCCTCGATCGTGTCGACGACCGGATGCGCACGATCATCGACCGCCGCGACCCGACGTGACGACGCCGGGACCGTTGCCGGTGCGCGCGTCGCGGCTGGCGTCCGAGACGCCGCGGGCCCAAGGGGTGCGTGGCGCGACGTGCCGTCGCCGACTCGGGTTCGCCCTCGTCACCAGGTCTGCGCGCCGGCCCGGACGAGCACCTCGTTGATCGCGACCCGCCGATCGCGGGTGACGATGAAGCTGATCGTGTCGGCGATGTCGGCAGCCCGCATCGGTTCGATCGCTGCCGTCTGGGCTTCGGCCGCCTCACGGATCTCGGTTCGCAGGTGCGACGTGAGCTCGGTCTCCACGGTGCCCGGCTCGACCACGCTCACTCGAACGCCTTGGTGGAGCACCTCCTGGCGCAACGCATCGGAGAACGCGACGACCCCGAACTTCGTCAGGTTGTAGACCGTGCTGCCCGGGCGGGCGACACGTCCCGCGGTGGAGCTGATGTTCACGACGTCGGCGACCTGTCGTGGTCCATCCGCTGCCGCCGCGATCAGCGCGGGCAGTGCCGCATGGGTGACGTACAGCAGGCCGTGGACGTTCAGTGCCAGCATCCGGTCCCACTCGTCGGTCGTCGCCGAGGTGGCCGACCCGAGCAGCATGATGCCCGCGTTGTTGACCAGCGTGTCCAGCCGGCCCAGCGTCGCGACGGTCTGCTCGACGGCATCGACGGCTCGGCGCTCGTCGGTGATGTCGGCCTCGACCACGAGTGCCGTGCCGCCCTCCGCGGTGATCGAGGCGGCAAGTTGCTCGAGCCGGTCGCGGCGCCGTGCGACCAGGGCGACGGCGGCGCCATCGGCGGCGAGCCGCAACGCCGTCGCTGCGCCGATCCCACTGCTGGAACCCGTCACCAACGCGACCGTGCCGTCGAGCACCGCCATCCCAGCCTCCTCGCCGCCGATTCCGACCCAACGGCCCACGGTAGAGGAACGACGGTCGTACGAGATCGCGATCGTGGACCGTTGTGCGGAGCTCTCGTCGCGCGTCCAGAATCGTCGGATGACGACACGACGACGACCCCGATGACGCACCACGACGTCGAGTTCCTCGGCATCCGGCTGCCCGAGAGCGACGAGCCGGCGACGATGCCGGTCACCGAGGCCCTGTGCACGCCGTTCGGCTTCCTCTACGGCGGCAGCGGCATCGCCGCCTGCGCCGTGGCCGCCGAGGCGGCGACCGGCCGGCCGTTGGTGTGGATCACGACCCAGTACGTGCGCAACGCCAGGCCTGGCGATGTCGTCCAGCTCGCCGTCGACGTCGTCGTCCACGCCCGGGCGACGAGCCAGACGCACGTCCATGGCACCGTCGACGGTCGCACCGTGCTGCACGCGACCACGGCGCACACCGACCGCCCCGACGGCGACGCGCGCTGGTGGGGCGAGATGCCTGCGGTGTCACCTCCGGACGACGGCGATCCCTTCGTCCTGCCGTGGGAGCACGTGACCACCGGCTCGTTCGTCGAGCGGATGGAGCGGTTCCTCGTGCCCGAGATGCCCGCGCTCGTCGCCCAGGGGCGGGCGGCGATGTGGGTGCGGGTGCCCGGGTGGCCGATCGGCTCGCCGGCCTCGCAGGCCTTCATCGCCGACATCATCCCCATGGCGCTGGGGATGGCCATC
The DNA here is from genome assembly GCA_963794805.1 of uncultured Acidimicrobiales bacterium. Classification (GTDB taxonomy): domain Bacteria; phylum Actinomycetota; class Acidimicrobiia; order Acidimicrobiales; family Ilumatobacteraceae; genus JAODBQ01. The sequence continues at coordinate 201,278 of CAWCFL010000013.1, read as the reverse complement.
GGCCAGGGCCCCGGCGGCACGAGCCTCGACAACACCGTGCGCATCGTGCTCGCCGAACCGACCGACGACTGGATCCTGCTGGACGTCGAGTCCGAGGGCCTGAACCGTTCGGTCGGCTGTGGCCGGGTCCGACTGTGGCGTCGCGACGGCACGCTGATCGGCGTCGGGACGCAGAGCGCGATCATCCGCACGAGCCACCATCCGACCTACGAACCGGCGCCGCCGGTGTAGGCGACCGACGCACCGTCCACATCGGCTCAGTCGGGCCAATCGGCGGCGCTCATGCCGACGGCGTGGCCGGCGGGCCACTGCACCAGCTCGATCCGATTGCCATCCGGATCGGTGATCCACGTCGTGAGGAAGTCAGGGGTGCCGTCCGGCGACGTCGGCGCCTCGGCGTCCACGCCGCTCGTCGCCAGCGCGGCGAGCAGCGCATCCATCGACTCGACCGCGATCACGAAGCAGCTCAGCGCGGAATCGCGGCCGTGGTCACGATGCCTCGGGACGTGGACGAGCTCGATGGCGACGAACTCGTCGTCGGGCAGCTTGATCATCGTCAAGTCACCCTCCGGCGTGTCCGGGACACGCCCGACCACCTCGTAGCCGAGGGCCCGGTAGAACGCGAGCGAACGATCGGGATCGGCGACCCGCAGGCTGAGATGCAGCGTCCTCATGCGTCGAACCTGATCAGGTGCCCGGTCGACAGGGCGCATCGAGCCGGCGCGGACACGGCGGGGCTCGGTGGTCCGGCCATGCTGTGGCGATGCCCGAGAGCCCGCTGTTCGAGTTCGACCCGTCACCGGTGGCGATGATCAATCCGTCGATCCATCGTGCGCTCCTCGGGTTTCCCGATCGGGCGGTCGTGTGCTGGTTCGGCAACGTCGTGGCCGCACGCACGATCGGGCTGACGCCGACGTATCACGTGCCGTTCGAGCACGGCGACCATCCGATCTGCATCATCGAGCATCGCGGCTGTGAGGTCGCGCTCGTCAGCCCAGGTGTCGGGGCACCAGCCGCGGTGACGACGATGGAGGTCCTGATCGCGCTCGGGGCGACGTCGATCATCGGATGCGGTGGTGCCGGGGTCGTGCGGCCTGGCTTCGACGTCGGGCATGTCGTCGTCCCGACGAGCGCGGTTCGCGACGAGGGCACCAGCTACCACTACGCCCCACCCGAAGCGGCCGTGGCGCCACACCCGCGAGCGCTCGCCGCGATCGACACCGTGCTCACCGAGGCTGGCGTGCCGCACGAGCACGGCCGCACGTGGACGACCGATGCGTTCTTCCGCGAGACGCGCGCCAAGGTCGAGCGGCGCCGGGACGAGGGCTGCATCACCGTGGAGATGGAGGCGTCGGCGATGTTCGCTGCCGCGGCGTTCCGCGGCGCCACATATGGCCAGCTGCTCTACGCCGGCGACGACCTCAGCGACAAGGAGTGGGACGGTCGGGCGTGGGACCAGCAGCACGACGTCCGCGACCGGCTCCTCGCCCTCGCGCTCGATGCCGTCCTCCTCTTGTGACCCACCTCGTCGACGGTCGTGCGCGGGCGTCGGCGCGAGCGGCCGTGAGCCCACCGAGGGCGATCACGGGATCCCCTCGTCGGGCACGGCGGCTGTCGCCTCGGTCGGAGGCATCCCGGTGGCGCGGGCGAGTTGCCGGGTGGCGTCCAGCGTGAGGGGACGTTCGAGCGCGGTGCGCCAGGCGGGGTCGTTTTGGTGGCGTCGTCGGAGTGTCCACGTGATGAACGGGCTGGATTCGCCGTCGCCGATGGTGCGTTCGGCGCCGTGGGCGAGGTGTGCGGCGTCGGCCACGTCGCCGCGGGCGGCGGCGAGGTAGGCGGCGGTCTCGAACCACAGGTGGTCGATGGACTTGTGCGCGGTGTCGTACTGGTCGCGGACGAGCTCGATGTGGCGAAGTCCCGCGGTGGCCGCGGCGAGATCGCCGCGGGCGACGTCGAGTTGGGCGGCGACGGCCTGGCGCGTCAGCGGTCCGAGCCGGAGGTGGCGGTGTGGGTGCTGGTCGGCGAGGGCGAGGAGCTCCTCGGCGCCGCCGATGTCCGACCTCACGGCGCGCACGGCGGCGAGCGCGAGCATCGGACCGCACCAGAACATCGACGAGCGGTCGTCGATCAGCGCGGCGAGGACGGCTTCGTAACCGTCGATGTCGTCGAGGCGACAGCGGGCCTGGGCTTCGGCCACACAGGCCATCACGCGCATGTCGGGGTCGAGTCCGCCCGGCAGCGCGCGCAGTGCGTCGATCGCCGCGATGGTGTCGGCCGGGTGGTCGTCGGCATCAGCGAGTGCCAGCGCGACCCCGTTCGATCGCGCCGGACGGCAGGTCAGCTGTGGATCGACGTCGACGCCACGTTGCCGCCAGACCCGGCCCCGGTGGAGGGCCATGCCGAACAACGCGCAGGCGATGGCGTCGTCGCAGGCGGTGAGCTGTTCCCGGCACTGCTCGTAGGCAGCGAGGGCGCGAGTCGCGATCTCTCGTTCCTGCATCAAGCCGATCCACACGCCGGCCGAGCGTGACAACAGCACGACGACGTCGCGATGGCGCCCCTGCGCAGTGCACCAGTCAGCGGCGCAGAGCAGATCGGACGCCTCCGGGATGAATGGGATGAGCGTCGTGGCATCGACCCACGGTCGAGCGCACAGCTCGTCGAGGTACCAACGGGCGTGGGCTTCCCGGTACGTCGCCTGCTCGACCGTCTCGAGTCGTTCGGCGGCGAAGCGCTGCACGGTCTCGAGGAGCCGGTGGCGTCCATCGGTGGTGGTCGAACACGACGAGTGACTTGTCGACGAGCGAGGCGAGGATCCCGGCGATGGGGTCGGTCGAGTCGAGCGGCCCGCAGATCGCCTCGACGGCGCGAACGCTGAAGCTGCCGGCGAACACCGTGAGGCGGCGCAGGAGCTGCTGCTCGGCGACCGTGCACAGGTCGTGGCTCCATTCGAGCGCGCCGCGCAGGCTGGCGTGACGCCCAGCGGGCGGGCGTCGCTCGAGGAGGACGTCGAGGCGAGCGTCGAGCCGCTGCACCAGGTCGTCGATCCCGACCGCGCGGCAGGTGGCTGCGGCCAACTCGATCGCGAGTGGGATCCCGTCGAGTCGGTGACACAGCTCCACGGTCCGGTCGTGGTCCGTCGGTCGACCGAGCCGATCGCGGAACAGTTCGACGGCTGTCGAAGTCGCCTCGAGCGGTTCGACCTGGCAGACCTGTTCGCCGCGCACGTGCAGCGCTTGTCGGCTGGTGACGACGATGCGCGCACGTCGGGCAGTGGTCGAGGATCACCTCGACGAGGCTCGCCACCGCGTCGACGAGGTGCTCGGCGTTGTCGATCACCAGCAGCAGCGAGGCGTCGCGCGCGGCAGCGATCAGCGCCTGCGTCGGTGAGACGCCGGGCGGGATCGGCACCTGCAGCGCGGTCACGGTCGCCGCGACCACACGGCCCGGGTCGGTGATCGCCGAGAGATCGACGAACCGTGACGTCCGGAACCGCGCTGGCGACCAGCCGAGCGGTCTCGACTGCCAGGCGGGTCTTGCCGACGCCCCCAACGCCGGTGAGCGTCACCAGCCGAGCTGTGCGCAGCAGCGCGGCAAGCTCGGCGAGATCACGCTCCCGTCCGATCAGCTGATCGCGTGGTGCCGGCAACGTGTGGGCGGGCGACGCGTTCAGCTCGGGTGATGTGGACGGCGTGAGGGTCGACGACGAGTGGCTCGACAGGGCCTTCGCCGTCGGACGCGCCGGCGTCACGAGCTCGCTCACGGTTGCGCTGTCGAGCGTCGGGTCGTGCTGGAGGATCGCCGCGTCCAGCTCGGTGAGGCGGGGCGACGGCTCGAGGCCGAGCTCCTCGCCGAGCACGGCTCGAAGGCGTTGATAGGCACGCAGCGCATCGGCCTGCCGCCCGCATCGATAGAGCGCGAGCATCAGCACCGCCCAGCGCTGCTCACGGAGCGGCTCGTCGCGAACGGCAGCTTCGGCAGCGGCCGCGACCACCTGGTGCTGACCGAGATCGACCCGAGCGGCCAACAGAGAATCGTGCGTCGACCGCCGCAGCTCCTCGATCCGCGCGGCCTCGCGGTCAGCCCAGCCCAGCCCGACGGCGTCGTCCAACGCCGGACCGCGCCATCGCGCCAGGGCTCGATCCAGCGAGACGACCGCCGACGATGCGTCGCCGCGATCGAACGCCTGGCGACCCGTGGCGACGTCCGCCTCGAACTCGGACACGTCGAGCTCGCCCGCCGCGACGCACAGGAGGTAGCCGTTGTCGCGCCACAGCACGCGGTCACGGCCGATCACGTCGCGCAGCATCTTGACGTGACTGGTCAGTGTCGACATCACCCGGGCGTGGTCCGAATCGTCCCAGACGTCGGCGAGGAGCCGCTGCGCCGGGATCAACTCGTTCGCCGAGACGAGCAAGCGAACCAGCAACGCCCGCCGGCGTCGGCCGCGTACCTCGATCCGGTCGTCGGCGACGGCGACCTCCAACGGTCCGAGGATGCCGAACCTCACGCGCTGACGCTCCCCTGGAAAGCCCTGCTGTTCAGCGCAACCTAGCCCTTCCCGGGCGGGCGGAGCCCGCCGGAGCCGAGTTGGATCGGCCCTGGACCGACCCTGGATCGGCCCGCCGCACGATCGGCGTGAGTCCCCTGGAGGAGGAACGAATGTCCGCACCGATGTCGCAACCAACGCTCGGCACCGATGTGCCTGGCGACAGCCTGGCCGCCGGCTACCTCGCTGCGTGGAGCAGCCACGACGGCTCGGCCGTCGCCTCGTTCATGACCGACCATGTGGACTTCGAAGAGGTCACCCTCGGCGAACAGCTGCACGGCAGGGACGCGGTCGCCGACGTTCGTCGAGCGGTTCACGAACACGTTCTCGTCGGACTACCGCTTCGAGCTCGTCAGCGAGCTCGTCACCGGCGACGGCCTCGCCGCGGAATGGACCGTGTCCGGCCACCACGACCACGACGCACCGATGCTGCCGGCCACGCACGAGCCGTTCACGATCCGCGGCGCAACCATTGCCCGGCTCGACAACGGAAAGTTCAGCTCGAGCCGCGACTACTGGGACATGGCCGGGTTCCTGCGCGAGGTCGGTGTGCTCCCGGGTCGGCCCGAATGAGGCGGAGCGGGCTGCGCAGCGCGGACGAAGAAGGAGGAGTCGATGGGCAAGCTTGACGGGAGGGTCGCGATCGTCACGGGAGGCGCCCGCGGCCAAGGCGCCGCCGAGGCCATCGCGCTGCGTGACGCGGGTGCCGAGGTCATCGTCACCGACGTGCGCCGTGACGAGGGCGCTGCCCTCGCGGCGCGGATCGGGGCGACCTTCGTCGCCCACGACGTCGCCGACGAACGAGCCTGGGCTGATGTCGTCGAACAGGTGACGACGCGCTTCGAGCGCATCGACGTGCTCGTCAACAACGCCGGGATCGTCCGCACCGCTGGGCTGCTCGACACGGACGAGGCGTGTTACCGGCAGGTGATCGACATCAACCAGATCGGCGTGTTCCTCGGCATGCGCGCCGTCGCCCCGGTGATGATCGCCCAACGATCCGGCTCGATCGTCAACATCTCCTCCGTCGCCGGGCTGCGCGGCTTCGCGGTCGGCTTCGCCTACGGCGCCTCGAAGTTCGCCGTGCACGGCATGACCAAGTGCGCCGCGTTGGAGCTCGCCCGACACGGGATCCGCGTGAACTCCGTCCATCCTGGTCTCGTCGAGACCGACATGCTCGGCGTCCTCACCGGCAACGACCCCGCCGTCGAGCGCCGTCTCGTTGACCGGCTGCCGATGCAACGACTGGCCCAACCGACGGAGGTCGCCCGTCTCGTCCTGTTCCTCGCCAGCGACGACAGCAGCTACTCCACCGGATCCGAGTTCATCGCCGACGGCGGCATGATCCTGTGAACCCCGGCTGAGCGATCGCCGATCGGTGAACGCGACGCGACTCGCTGTGCCAGCCACCGCCTGGTGATCGCCCGTCGGGCGGATTGGAACGCACTCAGGATGGGCAGCCCAGGCGGGGACCGGCGACCGATCGCGCCGATGTCGAGCGTCTGCTCGAACTGTCGCAGGGCAACTTCCACGAATTGATCCCGACGGCAGCGGTCCACGCGTGGGTCTCGGTCAAGCAGGTCGAGTCGCGCCGGTGGGACCCGGCCCTGCTCGAGGAAGGCAGCAGCCAGATCTCGGCGGCATGGTGTCTGACAGCCACCGCAACCCGGTCAACTGCCAACGGTGACGACCCGTCGACGCTGGCGCCGTTCAGCGACATGCGCTGCCACTTGGTCTTCTGACCACCAGCGGCTGGGTGAGCGTCGGCAAACCGCCTCGTCTTCGTCGGCGAGCGGAGGCTATGCGCGTCTGCAGATGTCCAGCCTCGAGACCAGCCGTACGATCGCCATCGAGTTGCGATCAGGAGGGCAGTCAAGTGTCTGAGCAATCACACACGTCGCCGTTCAGCGACCGGATACCAACGGCTCGCCGGGACCTCGACGCGCACGGTGGCGTCGACGTGATCATCGACCTGGGTTCGCCCGAGCTCGTTCGGCAGGTCCGCTGACCATGCGTCGCCTGCTGCTGCTGCGCCACGCCAAGTCGAGTTGGGACCAGGCCGACCTCACCGACCACGACCGGCCGCTCGCGCCACGCGGACACCGCGCCGCTGACCGCGTTGCGCCAACACATGCGGCGGTCGAGCGAACCACCCGACCTCGTCGTGTGCTCGTCGGCGGCTCGGACCGTCGAGACGATGCAGCTGATCCGCCCGGGATGGCCCCCGAGCACGACCGTCGTGGTCGACGAAGCGCTCTACGGCGCGGATGTCGGCGAGTTGCTCGAACGCGTCCGCCAGCTGCCATCAACCGCGCGCGGCGTGTTGTTGATCGGGCACAACCCGGGGATCGGTGACCTCGCCGTGATGCTCGCCGGCCACGGCGACCGCGCCGCGCGAGACTCGATCGCCACCAAGTTCCCGACGGCCGCCCTCGCGATCCTGGCGATCGATGGGAAGTGGCCGGACGTCGCACCAGGCACGGCGACCATCGAGGAGTACTGGACGCCGGCATCGAGCCGGCAGTAGCGGACGGACTGCAGCTGAACGACGGTCGACGTGTGTCAGGCGGTGGGCTCGCCTGGCCGAGTGGTCGCGGTGAGCGCTCGGGCTCGGCGCAGCACCTGGTTGAGGACTCGCGTGGCGGCTTCGACGTCGCCGGTCGGTAGGTCGCGCCACACCGCGCCGCTGCTCGTCTCGCTCGCCGCGAGCACGGTCGAGACGAGCTCCCGTCCATCTCGGGTCGGCCGCCCGTCGAGCAGGAGGGCCCGTTCGGTGAGCGCCTCGACGATTGCTGCTGCGTCGGCGAACTTGGCGCGATCGGCGACCACCGCGATCAGCCCGGGGCGGTCGACCTGGCCATCGACCATCGTGGCGAGCCGGAGCGTCACCCACTCGGGCTCGCTCAGGCCGGTTCCGGCGAGTGTGTGTCGCAGGAGCGCTCGGAGCGTCTTCTCGGTCTGGCCGAGGAGGACTGGTCCGAACGGAACCATCTCGATGGGTTCAGGGGTGGAGGTGATGGTCATGTCGTTGCTCCCGATTTCGTTGGTCCTGCCAACGATATGCCGGATCGTTGGTCAGGTCAACGGTTTTGTAGGCTCGTGTGGTGTCCACGCTGCAACGGGTCGCGGGAAGGCCGACCTGGCTCCTCGGGCGGGCCAACGCCCGCGCCCAGGCGCTGCTCGCTGAGGCGTTCGCCGGTGCAGGCATGCGTGGATATCACTTCCGGGTCCTCGCGGCCCTGGAGGAGCACGGTCCAGCGAGCCAGGCAGAGCTGAGCCGGACGACCGGCATCGACACCAGTGACGTCGTCGCTGCCGTCAACCACCTCGTCTCGACCGGTCTCGTACGCCGCGAGCGCGACGGGAACGATCGACGTCGCAACGCCATCTCGATCACCACGACCGGACTGATCGAAGTCGATCGTGTCGGCGCCGTTGTGGATCGCGTCCAGGACGTCGTGCTGCAGCAACTGGCCGGCCAACGAGCGCACGACGTTGCTCCGCTTGCTCGCCAAGATCTCCTGACGGGATGCCGTCCGAAGTCATCGGTCCCGGGGCGTGGGGCTGGTTCGAGGAATGCTGATCGACGCCGTGTCCCCTGGCTCCGAACCGTTCGTCGCCGTCGTCGGCGGCGGACCCGCGGGTCTCGCCGCGGCAGAGGTGCTGGCCGACGCCGGGAGCCGCGTGACCGTCTTCGAGCAAATGCCGTCGGTCGGCCGCAAGCTGCTGCTGGCCGGGCGCAGCGGGCTCAACCTGACCCACGCCGAACCGCTCGAGGCCTTCCTCGATCGCTATGGCGACGCGCGTCCGCACCTCGAACGGAGCATCCGGGACTTCACGCCGGACGACCTGCGCAGGTGGGCGGCCGCGCTCGGCGAGGCCACATCGGTCGGCTCGAGCGGGCGGGTGTTCCCGGCGTCGTGGCGGGCGACGGGACTGCTGCGGGCGTGGCTGCGGCGCCTCGACCAACTCGGCGTCACGATCGCCGTGCGCCACCGTTGGCAGGGCTGGGCCGACGACGGCGCACTGCGACTGTGGACCGCGGACGGCGAGTCGGTCGTGCGGCCCGACGCCACCGTGTTGGCACTGGGCGGCGCGAGCTGGCCGCGCACCGGCTCGGACGGGAGATGGGTGGCGCATCTCGCCCGAGCCGGTGTGGATGTGCGCGCGCTGCGGCCGGCCAACAGCGGCTTCGACGTCGCCTGGTCGGCGCCGTTCCGCGAGCGCTTCGCCGGCCAGCCGTTGAAGAGCCTGCGGATCAGCCTCGGCGAGACGACGGCGCGGGGCGAGGCCGTGGTCACCGCATACGGGGTCGAGAGCGGCGTGTTCTATGCAGCCGGTGCCACGTTGCGTGACACGATCGAACGCGCCGGGCACGCGGTCGTTCACCTCGACCTGCATCCCGACCGCAGCGAGTCCGACGTCGCCCGGCTCCTGGCGGTGCGGCGCTCGGGCGAGTCGACCAGTGGGTGGCTCCGGCGCCGCCTGGCGCTCACGCCGGTGGCGATCGGGCTGATGCGCGAGGCCACCGGGAACCGCCTTCCGTCGGAGCCGGCGCAGATGGCGGCGCTGGTGAAGGCCACTCCGCTGCGCCTCGTCGGCGTGCAGCCGCTCGGAAGGGCGATCTCCACCGCGGGCGGCATCGGCTTCGACGCGGTCGACGAGACATGGATGCTGATCAGCCGTCCGGGCGTGTTCGTCGCCGGCGAGATGCTCGACTGGGAGGCGCCGACAGGCGGCTACCTGCTCCAGGCCTGCTTCAGCACCGGCCGCGCCACCGCGGCCGGCGCACTGCACTGGCTGCGCCGTTGAACCCGGCGGCACCGAAGGCGTCAGGAATCGTCGTTCGCCAGGTCTGTCAGACCGAAGTCGTATACGGGGTCGTCGATGACGACGGTGTCGACCACACTCGAATCGTCACCATCCGCGATCTCGTCGTCGATGTCGACATCGGCGTCGACACCAGCAGCCGCGGGCGCGTTGGTGGCGATCTGCCGACCCCGGGTGGCATCTCGCGCCGCTTTGAGCTTGCGCTGCTGCTGCGCTGCAACCGCCCGTCTCTTGGCGTCGCTCACGCGATCGAGCGCATCACCACCACCGCCGCGAGGCTTGGCGACCCTCATCCCCTTCACTCGGACACCGGCTGACTGGAGGTACTGAGACGCCTTGGCCACGCTGCCGTCGAACCTGGCCGCGGCGAACTTCTTCACGGTGCCGCCGGCGTCCTCGAGCTCCTTTCGTGCCTGTGCAGCGAGCTCCCGCTTCACCGCGGCCTTGAGCGCTCGTGCTTCGGCCACCGATTCCTCGAGCGCCGCGAACTCCTCCAAGCCCATGGGGTTGCCGCCGGCGATCGCCGCGACCGCCTTGCGCAGCAATGGGCCGGTGACGCTGTCGTAGAGGGCTTCGGCGATGAACACATAGGTGCCGTTGGACCAGAGTCCTGGCTTCTTCACGACGTGGGCGTGCTCGGATGTGATGTCGACCACGCCGTGACGATGATCGGCGAGGTCGAACTCCACATCGGGCCGCGACGTGTTCGAGATCATCTGCGCTCGCCAACCCTTCGGCATGCCCCGCCGCTGCATCAACTGGTAGACGCGCTCCTCGATCACGTTGCCGGAGTGCGTCACCGCGAATGACGCGTCCCTGTCGAGCAGCTGGCGGAACGCGAGGTAGCGGGCGCCCTTGGCGTCGAACGGACCCGCCGCGCCCCAGTCGGCAAGGTCGCCGCGGAGGAGCTCGCCTCTCGCCTGGTCGGCGAAGTCACTGACGATGGTCGCGAAGGAATGGGCCGCGACGAGCTCGTCGGCGGTTGCCGGAGGCGCTCCGGCCGGCACGTACGGGAGGAAGCTGTCGACCACCTCCCGCTGCACGAGCACGTCGGCGGACGACCGCCTGATCCGCGTCGGGCGTCTCTCGTCGAACAGCCGGTCCGACGGGTCGGGTCCGACCAGCGGTCGAACGGGTGTGCCCGAGGACGCTGCGGCGCCGGACTGGTTCGTCGCACGAGCCCCGGCGCGCCCGGCATGGTCGGCCGCCGGAACCCGAAGCGTCGCCATCGGCTCCGCGTCCAGGCGGTCAACCACGCTGCCGGTCCAACACCTCGAGCCCCCTCGTTCACTGGCCCGACCACAATACGCGAGGAACCGACCGCAGGAAGTGCGCGGTCGACACCGCGGGGAGGGCGAAGCGTGCACGCCGCCGTGAAAAAGAGTTCCCGGGCGTCCGCCCGCCCGGGAACAAGTCCCGGCCATCCGCCGACCGGGGAGGACAACGTACGCCGCAGTCGAGCGACGGACACCGGACGGTGTGCAGATGGGCCGTACGACCCATGCCGCCGGGCGACACCGACGAGATCGGCGCGGCAACGAGCACCGGTCGACTGCTCGCCGGAGGAGCCGGCATGGGCCCGCGACGGAATGAACCGTTTCACTGCGTCGGCCGTATCTCGTGGCGATGGGGCACGCAGCCAACAGGGATCTGGACGGGAAGTCGTCGGCATTGAGGAGTTGCCCGTGACCGTCGTCGACGGAGGACACGCGGCCGTCGCGGCGCGCGTGGAGGGTCGACCGCCGCGTGTGGCTCGGTTTCGCCACGCACTGTCGTCGCGCGTGTACCTCCCGGCGTTGTCGGTGGTCGCGGTCGCCGTGGCGCTCGTGGGGATCGGGTGGTCGAGTCGGTTCGGCGGGGCCAGCCTCGCCGAGTCCGTGTCGAGCACCCGCGTCATCGTCGCCGGTCCGCTGAGCCTGCTGATCATTGCCGTGTTCCTCGTCGTCGAGCGGGTGCGACCGGCGCAGCGGCGACCACTCGTCGCCCGTGGTCATCGCCAGGATCTTCTCTGGACGATCCTCAACGCGACGCTCGTCGTCCCCCTCGTGGCGGCGCTCAGCCTGGCCTTCTCGGATCTCGCACGGACGACGCTCCCGTGGATCGTGCTGCCGAAGAACGGGGCAGTCCCCCGATGGCTCGCGACCGCTGTCATCTTCGTGGCGATGGACTGGTGCAACTGGTTCGTCCATCTGGCCAACCACCGGGTGCGGCCGTTGTGGCGCTTCCACGAACTGCATCACTCCCAGGAGGACATGAGCGTGCTGACCGTCTTCCGCACGCATCCCCTCATCCACGTCTCCTACCTGGTCGCGCTGGTCCCGGCGATCGTGCTGTTGGCCAATGGCGGACTCACGTCGACGCTGCTGGTGATCTATGCGGCCGTCGTCGCGTTCGCCCATTCGAACACCAATCTCGGCTTCGGTCCGCTGGAGCGGATCTTCGTCAGCCCGAACTTCCATCGCATCCATCACCAGTTGGACGGCCCGCAGGACGTCAACCTCGGCTTCGCACTGACGATCTGGGATCAGCTGTTCCACCGTGCGGTGTTCCCGACACCGGCGACGATCCGGACCGACACGGGCCTGCCCGGTCGACCGCTCATCGTCGAACAGGTCGGGACGCGTCCGCGTCACCTCGCGGTGTTCGCCGCCCAGCTCGTGGCCCCGTTCCGCCCGATCGGCGAACACGCCACGCTGCCGGTGAGCCCGCAGCGGACCCGTCGACCGAGGCGATCAGTCGATCCCCTCGCGCGGCGACCGGTGGCATCGATCGATGCAGGCGGGCGAGCGACGCCCGACGACCGAGGGGTGGTGTGATGTCGACAGCTCTCCGACCGGTGCAGCGGTCCCGCGGACGCACGTGGCTGGCCGCCGTGGTGCGCACACGCGACGACGATCTGCCCGTCGACGTCGCCGTGGTCACGGTGCGCACAGCGCTCGCGTGGATCTTCATCTACTACGGCGCCGGCAAGCTCTTCGGGGCGTTCAACGGTCCGGGCATCCACGAGACAGCGCTGTTCTTCGCCAACACCGCGCACCTCCGCCCGGGAGGGTTCTTCGCCGTCACCGGGGGGTTGATCGAGTTCTGCGGGGCCGTGGCGCTCGTGCTGGGCCTCGGCACCCGTCTCGTCGGGGTCGCCCTGTTCGTCGACATGGTGATGGCGATGATCACGGTCACGTGGACGAACGGGATCAACTCGGAGAAGGTCCCGCCCGGCTACGAGTTCAACGTCGCGCTCGCCGCGTTGGCACTCGTCGTCGTCGTCTTGGGCGCCGGTCGGCTCAGCATCGACGCCGCCATCGAACGCCGCCTCTGCGCGACGCCACGGTGACAGTCACACATGAACAGATCCAGGAGGACTCGATGAAACGAGCGAAGTTCACGTCCGTCAGACACATCGTTCGACGCCTTGCGCCACTCGCGTGCGTCGCCATCCTCGGCGCCACTGCCGCCGGGTGTGGCTCCGACACCAAGCCCGGCAACGGCAACGACACGCCCACGGTCACGACGACACCGTCCAGCCCGACGACGACACCTGCGGCGACGTCACCGAAGTCCGGCGGAGCCGGGTTCTGATCTGACGACATCACCCGCGTGCGGCGGTTCGAGCCGACGTGGGCCGAGCGCCCGCGCGGGCGTCGTCGGACGGCTCTCACCAATTCCCAACGTGTCGCTCAGGCGGATCAAAGACGGCGGCGCGCACAGTGAGGGTCCGGTGGCACGCCGACACGCCGCGAGTCAGAGAAGACATGAGCTGGAACGATCCAACGAGCCGATCAGACCGATTTCCGACGTGGCCTCCGCCGGACCCGTCCACGCGCGTCTCATCGGGGCTCGATGTCGCGCCGGGGCAGGATGCGCCGCGGCGGCGGTGGACGATCGCTCCGCTGCTGGCCGCGTTGATCGGCTTCGTCGCGGCTGCAACGCTCGCGTTCGGGTTGGTGGGTCGGAGCGGCTCGACCGACGGATCGGTCGCCGTCCACCCCCCGTCCACCGCCTCGCCGACGACCGATGCTCCTCGTGAGGCATCCGACAGCGTCTCGTTGAGCGCCGGCGTCGTCCTGGTGACCACGGTGCTCGGGCTGCAAAAGGCCGAAGCCGCCGGAACGGGCATCGTGCTCACCTCCGGTGGCGAGGTCCTCACGAACAACCACGTCGTCGATGGATCGACCCAAGTGAACGTGACCGTGGCCCTCACCGGGCAGTCGTACGCGGCGAAGGTGGTCGGCACCGACCCGTCTGCCGACATCGCCGTGCTCCAGCTCGTCAAGGCCACCGGCCTCTCCACGGCGCACATCGGGCAGTCCTCGACGGTGAAGGTCGGTGACGCCGTCGTCGGGCTCGGCAACGCGTTGGGCCAGCAACGTCTCGTCGCCGCTTCCGGAGCGATCACCGCGACCGACCAGACGGTCACCGCCACCGACGAGGTGGGCGGCAGCGCCGAGACGCTGCAACACCTCATCGAGACCTCGGCGCAGCTGCAACCCGGCGACTCCGGGGGTCCGTTGTTCGATGCCGCCGGAACGGTCATCGGCATCGACACCATCGGCAGCACGGGACCCGGCCGTCGAAGCGGGGGGCGCGGCGCAGCCGACTCGTTCGCGATCCCGATCGACGCCGCGATCGCCGCCGCCAAGCTCATCGAGTCCGGCAAGTCGTCCCCGACGATCACGATCGGCACCCCACCGCTGCTCGGCATCAGTGCCGATCCTGCGGCGGACGCCTCGAGCGGTGTCCCCATCACGTACGTGGGGCCCGGCACGCCGGCGGAGCAGATCGGGCTCCAAGCAGGTGACATCCTCACCAAGGTCGGCGACGCCACCATCACCTCCCTCGACGAGCTGACCGCAGCCCTGCACGCCCACCACGCCGGCGACAAGGTCGACATCACCTGGATCGACGCAACGGGCGCGCACCACACCGTCGCGGCAACGCTCGTCGTCGGGCCGGCGAACTGACGGACGTTCCGGCGACGACGTGGACGTACGCCGACCGCTCACGACGGAGTCGGCCGCGCCCGGCCCGGCAGTGCACCGCGAGCCGCGGCGGCGATCAACGATCGAGCAGTCGGACCACGAGGAGGGCGACGTCGTCCTGCCGGCTGCGATCGGGGACGCGCCGCAGGAGTGATTGGTGGATGGCGGTGGCGATCTGGTCCGCGGTGGGCAGATCGCTCAGGTCGGCGATGAGGTCGGTGAGCTGGCTGGTGGTGATGCCGTACGGAGGCGGGAGGTCGGTGATCCCATCGGTGTACAGCACGAGGATGTCGCCCGGGTGGAGATCGACTTCGACGGTCGTGGTGACGATCGAGTCGAGCACACCGAGGAGCGTCCCGTGCTCTCCGACCGTCGTGACCCCACCAGGCCGAGCGATGATGGGCAGTGGATGCCCGGCAGCGGTGGACGTGAGGTGCCAGCCGCCGTCGATCGCGGTGAGGGTCGCATAGCAGGCCGTGCAGAACATGTCCCGGTTCGAATGGGCGATTGCCTCGTTGAGCCAGCGCATCACCTCGTCGGGCTCGATGTCGTGGCGTGCCGCGGCGCGGACGGTGTGACGAGCGATGCCGGTGAGCGCCGCGGCGTTCGACCCGGTGCCGCAGGCGTCGCCGATGAGGAGCGCCCAGCGTTGGTCGCCGGTCTGGAAGACGTCGTAGAAGTCCCCACCGACGCGGCTGACGCCCGCCGGCCAGTAGCGCGCGGCGAGCTCGATGCCGACGATGGTCGGCAGCACCGGTGGCAGCAGCGCCTGCTGCAAGGTCACGGCGATGGTGCGCTGCTGGTCGGCGTCCCACGAACCGACCAGCTGCTCGGCGACCCTCCCGGCGACTGCTTCGGCGAGGGCGACGTCGTCGCCGTCGTATTCCCGTCGTGACTCGGCACTGACGAACTGCATCGCGCCGATCACCCGCCGCTTGGTGCGCAGCGGCACGGTGACGGAGCTCGTGATCCCGAGGTGCTCGATGATCGACCATGCCTCGTTGCTGTCCAGGTTCGACGCAGCGACAGCGTTCTCGATCATCGTCGACGTGAACCGGGGGATGAACTCGGTCGTGCCGGTGCGGATCACCGCGGGAACGCCGGACGCTCGGTCGGGATCGTACGGGTAGCGGGTCAGCAGGCCTTTGACGTACGCCACCTTCGCCGGGTCGGTGTGGGCGTACGCGACGAGGGGTGCGCCGCCGATCTCGGGAAGGAAGTGCAGCGAGCACCAGTCGCCCAGGGTCGGCACCGCCTCCGCGCAGACACGATGCATCAGATCCAGATGATCCGCCGCCTCCAGTGCCGTGTCGGTGAGGGTGCCGAGGAACTCGAGCTCGACTCGCCGTCGTCGGTCGCGCCCGGTGAGACGGACCCGTGTGATGGTTTGGGCGACCTGGGCGGCAACGGCCTCGAAGAACCCGAGGTCGCGGTCGTCGAGGGTGTCGTCGACCCCGATCCCCATCACGCCCACGCACGATCGGTCGGCGACGAGGGGGACGGCCACGAAGCCCGACGTCGATCGGGGGACGTCACGGAGTCGCTCGAATCGTTCGACGGCGTCTGCCGGAGCCCAGCTCACGATCATGCGGTGCTCCCGAGCGGCCACTGCGCCAGGCAGGTCGGCCGACAGCGGGATCCGTTGGAACGACGCGGCCGCTTCGGCCCGCATCTCTCGGTGGGCAACCAACTCGAGGACGTCACTGCCGGGCTGGCGGAGCCACAGGGCACGCGTCGGCGCCGCGAATCGGCAAGTCGAGCACATCGATCACCGTGTCGACGACGTGCTGGACCGAGACCGCCGTGGCGAGCTCCAAGCTGATCCCCTGGAGACGGCGAAGTCGGTCTTCGGCGCGGTCGGCGGACGCCGGCTGACCCGACGCCGTCGCAGGTCCGCCGACGCGACCCGGCCCGCCCCCATCGATGCCCATCGCCGACAGTTTGGCAGGATCGTCCGGTCGGAGAGCCGTGAGCGATCGGCTGTCGTTCGACAGCGTTCGGTGGCGCCGACGAGCGGTGACGCGGGGTGCGCCCACGCGTAGGGTGCGCGTGTGAACGACGAGCGTCTCCGGTTGGTTGCCCGCACCCTTCGTGATCTTGCCGAACCGATCGGGGCGAACGTCTACTTCGCACCGGAGGCGTACGCCGCCTACGCCGAATGCGGTCTGGGCGGCGAGGGTCGCCCGTCGACGACGTCCGCGTACTTCGCCAGCCGTGGTGCGTGCCTCGGGCAGGCGCCGGGCCCGGTGGTGGCCGCGGCCTTCGGCGTGTTCAAGCCGGCCGTGGTCACCGCCGCCATCGACGAGGCGTGGGCGACGACCGATGCCGCGTCGTTGCTCGCCGCCCGCGAACGGGGCGCGGTCGCCAGCCTGACGCGCATCTTCGGCGACGATCCGACGATCGCCGCGGGCATCCCCCGCGCGACGCAACTGCTGCGCCGGGCCACGGACGCCGCGCCGGCCGGCGAGGCGCGAGCGTTGTTCTCCGGCCTGCGTTCGCTCGGCTTCCCGGGCACGCCGATCGGCGATCTGTGGCGGGTGTGCGACCTGACTCGCGAGCACCGCGGCGACAGCCACATCATCGCTTGGGTCGGCTGCGGGCTCGATCCGGTGCAGGCGATGATCTCGACCGAGCTGTGGTGGCGGTTGCCGCTGCGCTCCTACGTGCGCACTCGCGGTTGGACCGAGGACGAGATCGACGCCGCGTTGGAGCGCTGCCGCGCCACGGGCTGGATGGACGGCGACGAGTTCACTGCGGCCGGTGAGGCGATCCGGGCCGAGATCGAGTGGACCACGGATCGCCAGGAACGACCGATCGTCGAGGCCCTCGGCGACGACGCCGACGAGCTGTTCAGCCTGCTGGCGCCGATGACCGAGGCCGTCGTCCGGGCCAAGGGCTACCCGGGCGATCCTCGCGACCGCACGCGTTACGACCAGTGACCCACGCGGCGGCGTCACCACGGCGGTAGGTGACGAGGCGGCGAACGGGGAGCGGCGAACGTTGAAGTGGACAGGTCATCCGCTACGTTGAAGCGGACAGCCTCTCCGATTCTTCAGGCGTCCCCGAAAGCGAGGCCTCCATGTCGAGCTCACCCAGACCGCGGTTCGGCATCATGACTGCTCCGTCGCAGGTCGACTACCGCGACATCCTGCGGGTCTGGCGGGAGGCGGACGACATCCCGGAGATCGAGCACGCCTGGCTGTTCGATCACCTCCTGCCGATCTTCGGCGACCCGAGCGGACCGATCTACGAGGGCTGGACCCTGTTGTCGGCACTCGCCGCGCAGACGCAACGTCTGCGCCTCGGTGTGCTGGTCACGAGCAACCGCATCCGACCGCCGGCGATGCTGGCCAAGATCGCGGCGACCGTCGACGTCGTCGCCGGCGGACGCCTCGACTTCGGCATCGGCGCCGGCTCGCGCCCCAGCCTGCCCATGGCCAGGCGGGAGTACGACGCCCATGGTCTTGCGTTCGAGGACGCCGCGCACGCGGTCGGCAGCCTCGCCGAAGCATGCACGGTGATCCGCCGGCTGTGGACCGAGCCCGAGCCGTTCGACTTCAACGGCACCTACGTCCAGCTCTCCGGCGCGTGGTGCAACCCGAAGCCGATCCAGCGCCCGCATCCGCCGATCATGATCGGCGGACGGTCCGCGGGAGTGCTGCGCATCGTCGCCGAGCACGCCGACCTGTGGAACATCCCCGGCGGAGACATCGACGACGTCAAGCGTCGCAGCGCACTGCTCGACAGGTACTGCACCGAGATCGGTCGCGACCCCGATGAGATCGTCCGCTCGATCCACCTTTCGGTGAGCTACGACCGGCCTGGCCAGACCGTGGCAGCGATCGGCGAAGCGGTCGACGCCGGCTTCGGACACATCGTGCTCGGGTTGTCGGCGCCCTACCCGTCCGACGTCGCCCGCTGGGTGACCGACGAACTGATCACCGCCTCGGGCTGAGCACTCAGCGCCTGGCTGCCCGAGCGGTGCGTCGAGGGCTCGCGCGGGCGGCGGACGAAGACCGTCGAGCGTCGCCTGCAAGATCGGTCGGCGATAGCCAGGCCCGCCGGGGATCGCGGTGACGGCGAGGATCATGTCGAGGATCTGCTCGAGCGTCAGATCGTCACGGACGGCACCCGCCCGTTGCGCGGCCACGAGCAGCGGGCGACCCGCAGCGAGCACCCGCGAGCGGCTCTCGTTGAACACCGGGCTGCTGTCGTCCACGTGCGTGAGCAGTTGGGCGGCGATCTGGCGCTTGCCGGTCGAGAAGGCGACGAACCGGCGCAGCCAGGTCGTCAGCCGCTCACCCGGCGCCTCGTCCCCCACGGGCTGTGCCGCCGCGCAGATGGCGTCGACCTCATCGGTGTACAGGGCCTCCAGGAGCTGGCGGCGACCGGGAAAGTTGCGGTACAGCGTCGCCATGCCGACGCCGGCGCGACGGGCGATCTCGGCCATCGAGATGGCTGCGTCAGGTTCGGCGAACGACGCCCGCGCCACGCCGAGGATCGTCTGCCGGTTGCGCTCGGCGTCGGCGCGCCGGGCGGAAGGTTTCGGGGTGGCAGGCATGCAGGGGAAGCGGAGACCCTATCCGCGGTCATCCGGTCGCTGGCGGCAGCGGTCGTGCTCCGACGTAGGGTCCGTCGCGCTGGACGACCGGCGACACGACGTTCCGGCGTCGCACAACGAATGATCGGGGCGTCATGAAGGTCGGAGTGGACATCGGCAACTTCGGGAACTTCGGAGCAGCGCCCGGCGTCGACGGCTGCCTCGCCGTCGCCGAGGAAGCCGAACGCCTCGGCTACGACTCCGTCTGGGTCCACGACCACATCGTCATGCCGTCGAACGTGACCTCCCGCTACCTGTACAACACCAGTGGCGACTCGCCGTTCACGGTCGACCAGTACATCTACGACCCACTCGCGATGATGGCTGCCGTCGCCGCCCGCACCACCCGCGTCGCGATCGGGACGAGCGTCCTCATCGTCCCGTACCGCAACCCGCTCGTGCTCGCCAAGACCCTGGCGACGATCGACCACATCTCCCACGGTCGGATCATCCTGGGCATCGGCGTCGGCTGGATGGCAGAGGAGTTCGACGCCCTCGGCATCGCCGACCATTGGCCGGACCGGGGACGGGTGACCGACGAGTACATGGCTGCGTGCATCGACCTGTGGACGCAGCGCGGACCGAGCAGCTTCCACGGCGAATGGGTGTCCTACGACGAGGTCGGCGCCAACCCGCTGCCCGTCCAGCAGCCTCACATCCCGATCTGGGTCGGCGGCAAGACCCCACCGGCGATCAGGCGCGTCGCCCGCTACGGATCCGGCTACCACACCGTCGGCTCCACCCCCGAGCAGCTCGCCGCGGAGATCGCCGCCGTCCACGAAGCCATGGAGCGCGCTGGACGCGACCCCGAGGGCCTCACCGTGTCCATGTTGTGGGGCTTCCTCCCCAGCGGCACGGCCGGGGAGATGATCGACCGCATCGGCCGCTACGAACAGGCCGGCCTCCACCACCTCGTCGGCGTCCCGACGCTCGAGCCCGCCCCACCTCGAACATCCGATCCACACGACCGGCTGCACACGACGCTCGACCAGATCCGCCGGTTCGCCGGCGACGTGCTCCCAGCCGTGCGCTGAGACGTCGACGTGGATCGAAGGTGCTCGGCGCGAGCTGCTCGCCGGCGGGGCGCCTGGCAGTGCGACGGGGACGCCGTGGCGACACCGGCGATGCCCTCGCCGACGACGGCGACTTCGACATCGACATCGCCGGCGCTTTCCAGGGCGCACGGCGACGGGCTGCGCAGCTGCTCGATCCACGGCGACCGGAACGGCAGGCCGATCGCCACCACGGTGGCCTAGGGGTTCGCCCCCCGCGCCGCCGCGGCGACGATCGTGGCGACGAGGCCATCGGACAGGAACCGGGCGTAGCGCTCGGGAGCCCAGCCGCGTTCGAGGACGAGCAGCTCGAACACCTCGGGCGAGTGGAACGTCCACAGCAGATCGCGCACGTCGTCGGCGGTGAGGTCGGGGCGCAGCTGGCCGGTCCTCAGCAGGTCCGCGGCGAACATCGTCATCGCCTCCAACATCTCGCGGCGGGTCTGCGCCCACACCTCGGCCGCAGCAGGATCGGCGGCCGCGGCGTCGCGTGCGAGGAGCTGGACCGGGGCGACCCGGGGCATCACCTCGCCGAGGTGGGTCGCGTACATCGTCAGCTTCGCCGCGGCGGACGGCTCGGCGATGATCGCGGCGATCTGCGGCCGGTCGGCGATCGCGACCGGCTCGTCGTCGCCGGCCACGGACACGTCGAAGAGCCCCTTCAACAGGCCGGCCTTGTTGGTGAACACCTTGTACACCGTCGGCACTGCGACCCCCGCCGCACGGGCGACGTCGGCGATCGTCGTCGGCACGTACCCGCGCTCGGCGAACAGCCGGCGCGCCTCGTCGAGCACGGTCTGCCGGGTCTGGCGAGCCTGCTGCTGGCGGCGGTTCGAGTCGTACTGGCGGCGAGGAGGGTTGACATCGGTCATGATTTGAGTAGAGTCTCCTATATTCAGTAGTGGACATACTACTCCATTGTCCGAAGAGGAGCACACCATGCCGTCAACCGCCATCGCCCCGACCGTCGGGGTGACCCGCGCTTCCCAGGCGTTCGCCGCCGCCCACGATCTCGCCCCTGACCTGAGTGCCCGTGCCCTGGTCAACGAACGTCTCGGGACCCTGGCGCCCGATCTCGTCGCTCGCGCCCGCGCCGGCGGTCTGTTCGGTCTGGTGACGCCCCGAGCCCTCGGTGGTCTCGAGCTCGACCCGGCCGAGGCCATCACGGCGCTCGAGGAGCTGTGCCGGGCCGACGGCTCGGCGGGCTGGTCGATCCTGATCGGCAACTCGTCGGCGTTCTGCGCATGGCTCGATCCGCTGGTGGCGACCGACCTGCTCGGCGACGCGTTCGATGGGCCCGTGGCGTCGGTGTTCGCGCCCACGGGTCGGCTGCAACCGAGCGACGACGCGCTGTGCCTCGACGGTCGGTGGTCCTTCGCCAGCGGCAGCGTTCACGCGGAGTGGTTCATCAACGGTGCGTTCGTCATGGACGGGCCGGGCCCGCGGCTCCTCGCGGATCGCGGGCCCGACTGGCGCCTCGCCGTGCTGCCCGCCGGCGACGTGCGGGTGGTGCCGAACTGGGAGGTGGCCGGGTTGCGTGGCACCGGCAGTCACGACGTGATCGTCGATGGGCTCAGGGTCGCCGAGGAGCACACCATCTCGCCGTTCTTCGAACCTGCCCGTCACGACGGTCCGCTGTGGCGCTTCCCGTTCTTCACGCTGGCCGGCACGCTCCTCGTCAGCTTCCCCCTCGGGGTCGCCCGCCGCGCCCTCGACGAGTTCGCCACGGCCGCCGCCACGAAGACCCGACCCGGATCGTTCACCAGCATCGCCGAGGCCGACGACATCCAACTCGCTCTGGCCCACGCCGAAGGCGGGGTCCAATCCGCCCGGGCGATGGTGTTCGACGTGCTCGGCGAGATGTGGGAGACCGCGTGCAGCGGCGACGTCCCCGACGTCGACCAGCGCGCCCGGTTCATGCTCGCCACGGGGCAGGCGATGCGTGCCGCGATCGCCGCCGTCGACACGTGCTTCAACCTCGTCGGCGGATCGGCGATCCGCGACGACCAACCGCTGCAACGCTGCTTCCGCGACCTCCACGTCGGTGCCCAGCACGCGTACTTCTCCAATGCCTCGGCCAAGCGGTTCGCCAAGGCCCGCCTGGGCATCGCCCAGCCGACGTTCTGGTTCTGACCGCGATGAACGTCCACATCCTCGACGACTGGTTCGACACGCTGGCGACGCTGCCCTGCTTCGAGAAGCTGCACGGTCACGACGTGACGGTGCACCACGATCACGTCCAGGACGTCGACGCGCTCGCCACGAGGCTGCGCGAGTGCGAGGTGCTCGTGCTGATCCGCGAGCGCACCGAGGTCCGCGCCGAGCTGCTCGAACGACTGCCGAAGCTGCGACTCATCAGCCAACGCAGCGTGTACCCGCACATCGACATCGACGCCTGCACCCGACTCGGCATCGTCGTGTCGTCGGACCTGCACGCCGGGACGGCGTCGTACGCGACCGCCGAGCTGACATGGGGCCTGATCATCGCCGCGATGCGCCAGATCCCCCAGCAGATGGCGTCGCTGCGGGCCGGCGAGTGGCAGATGGCGGTCGGCTCCACGCTGCGCGGCAAGACGCTCGGGATCTTCGGCTATGGCCGTCTGGGCAGGGTGCTCGCCGGCTACGCCGCCGCGTTCGGCATGCACGTCAAGGTGTGGTCACGTGCCGACTCGCTCGCCGCCGCCGTGGCCGACGGCTACGGCGCCGCGGCGAGCAAGGCGGACCTGTTCACCGGGTGCGACGTCGTGTCCGTGCACCTGCGCCTCGTGGCCGCCACCCGCGGCATCGTCACCCGCGACGATCTGGCCTCGATGAAGGCGGACGCGCTGTGGGTCAACACGGCACGTGACGGGCTCGTCGAACCCGGCGCGCTGCTCGCCGCACTTCGTGGGGGGCGTCCCGGGATGGCCGCGATCGACGTGTTCGAGCGGGAGCCCCTGGCGGATGTCGACGATCCGTTGCTGTCGATGCCGAACGTCGTCTGCACCCCGCACATCGGCTACGTGACGCGCGACGAGTGGGAGCTGCAGTTCACCGACGTCTTCGACCAGATCAACGCGTTCGCCGCCGGTGTCCCGACGAACGTCGTCAACCCCGGTGTCGTGTCGACGCGTGCGTGACCGCGTGGGTCGGCAGCGAGCGGAGGAACGGCGCCATCCTGCTAGAACCGCTCCTGGCCGACGACGCGATGCTCGTCGGGGAAGTCTCGGTAGAGCGCCGCTCGGAAGTTGACGACCAAGCCGTTGACGCCGTGGTGCTTGCCCTCGAGCGGCTCGTCGCGCGTGGAGACGGCAGTGAACGCCGCATCGAGCTGGGCCAGGTCGGTGGTCTCGATCATGACCTTGAACTCGGCCCCGCTCCCGAGCCCGAGCTTGCGGCGCAGCAGACGCCACCCCTCGATGAGCCCGCGTCCGCGGAGGTGCTCGAGGTACTGCTCGACGGCGGCGGCGAACTCGACGTCGCGCACCCCGGGGCGCAGGTCGACCGAGATCTCGTACACGTCCATGCCGTTCTCCTTGTTCCAGCACGCTCCCACACTTTCGACGATCGAAGGACGGCAAGCACGCCCGGATCGAGCCACGGGCGGCCGTGAGCGGCATGATCTCGTCGTACCTCGACGGCACCGCGGCAGACACGACCCGCCGCATCCGTCGCACCGCCGGCGCGGGCTCCTCCCGGGTCCCGCGGCGTTCGATCATCACAGGAGGAAAATATGGATGCGCTCTTCGACCTGACCGGCAAGGTCGCCGTGATCACGGGTGGCAGCCGGGGCATCGGCAAGGCGATCGCGTTCGCCTACGCCGAGCACGGCGCTGACGTCGTCATCGCCAGCCGCAAGCTGGACAACTGCCAGGCCGTGGCCGAGGAGATCGCCGAGAAGTTCGGGCACAAGACGCTCGCCGTCGGCACCCACGTCGGGCGCTGGGACGAGTGCAACGCGCTCGCCGACAAGGTCCTCGAGGAGTTCGGGCGCTGCGACATCCTCGTCAACAACGCCGGCATGTCCCCGCTGTACGCCGACGTCACCGACATCACCGAGGACTACTACGACAAGGTCCAGGGCGTGAACCTCAAGGGCCCGTTCGCGCTCAGCCTGCGACTCGGCGGGTGGATGCGCGATCACGAGGGCGGCGCGATCCTCAACATCTCGACCGTCGGCTCGATCCGCACGAGCCGCAACGAGGTCGTCTACGGCATGGCCAAGTCGGGCCTCAACGCGATGACGGTGGCCCTCGCCGACGCGTTCGGGCCGAAGGTACGTGTCAACTGCATCCTGCCGGGAGCGATCCTCACCGACATCTCCAAGGCCTGGAGCGAGGAGACGATCGAGAACGCCCACAAGACGCCGCTCGGTCGTGCCGGCTACGCCGAGGACTTCCCGGGCGCGGCGCTGTTCTACGTCAGCCCGGCGTCGGCGTGGATCACCGGCACCTGCCTCCGCGTGGACGGTGGCGTGGCCCGCCAGCTCGGGCTGTAGCACCACGCCCCACGACCCGCCACCACGCCCTGTCGGGTGCGGTCGCCCCTCTGGTAAGGAAGGGACATGGAGCACGGCCTGGCCGCCGACGGCGCGTCGTACTGTCCGGCCTTCGCGTTGGTCGGCGCGGCAACCGACGATGCACTCGGGGCGGCGCTCGGTCGCACGGTGACCGAGGGTTGCCCCGAGCCACGGCCCGGCGAGTCCGCAGCGCAGTGGTGGCAGGTCACGGCCATGGTCGGCGTGGCGACGGATGACGAGGGGTGGCCGGCCCACGGTGATCAGGCCGGCGTCGTGCGTCTCGGCCAGGGAGGCGGCGTCCTGTTGGTCACCGAGCAGGCCGCTGCCGCCGTGTTGACGACAGGGGTCTGGTTGGGTGGTGCGGCAGCGCTGGTGATCTCGTTCGACCTGGACGAGGTGGCCGGCGTCGTCACCGACGCGCGAGGCCTGCGTCGGCGCGTCCGCTCGATGACCGTCGAGCTGCGGGGCGCGTCATGGGGGGCAGTCGGGATCGCCGTCGCCGGCGAGCTGGAGCGCGTCGCCGGCGGACCGGCCACCACGGTGCATGCCGCTGACGCGCTCGCGCTGGCTGCCCGTCTCGCGCCTGCAAACGAGCGGTGACGGCCGCCGTTCACCGGCAGGTCGACGAGCGTGTCAGGCGACCTGTCGGGCCCGACGCTGCTCGAGGCGCTGCTGCGTCCTGACGATGGTCCGCAGGAGGAGGGCCATCGGCGCGTCGAGCGCGAACCGGGTCAGGTTGTGCGCCCGGCGCTTCTCCCTGACGAGCCGCTTGAGGAAGTCCTTGCGGCTGACGCTCGTCACCGGCGACATCTCGGTGCCGATCTCGGCGAGCTCCTTCAGCGGCACCTCGTCCTTGCCGATCGTCTCGAAGGCGCGGAAGAGGCCCTCGTAGATCGGCGCGTAACGCGTCATGAACGCCGCCTTCTGCATGCCGCCACTCGCCAGACGGGAGCGCTGCAGGACGCTCTCCTCGCTGGAGATCCGGACCGAGAAGGCCACCCGTTCGGTGTCGGTGTCCTGGGTGCGGTGGACCACGTCGCCGCGCATCAACAGGAGGTCGCCGGCGGCGAGCTCGGGCGTGACGGCATAGTCCTCGATGCTCGACGGCAGCAGCCGGACGGATCCTGTCTCGTCGCTCATCACGAACCAACGGCTGCCCACCGACCGGATGCGGGACGCGCCACCACGCACGACCATCTTGTGGACACGCGGCGCCTCGCGCTCGAGCACGTCGAACGGGACGATGCGCAGGTTCGACTTGGCGACCTCGGGCTTGACGATCGGGATGTAGAAGTTCAGGTAGTCGAAGTGGTTCTGGAGGATGAACCAGCTCTCGTGATCCTGGTGCCAGAGAAAGGTGTGGCCCGTCTTCTTGCCGGTGGCGAAGTAGTGCGTGCCGGCCGGCAGGTCCACCTTCAACGCCGTCTGCGCCCGCACCTGCTCCAGGACCGACTCGACATGCGGCATGGCCAGGGCAGCCACGTCCGCGGAGGAGTGCTTCAGGTAGGGGATGATCGGGTCAGGCGCCTGCCCCGAGTAGTCCTCGCGCAACGACTCGATGAGCTCGGGCGGGAGGAAGTCCCGCACCACCACGTAACCCCGCGTCTCGAGGTCGGCATACGAGCCGTCCATGTCTCCACCCATCCCGTTCACCGACCGGGCGTCGAGCGTACCGCCGGTCCGAGGGATGACGTGATGCCGCAGAGGTGGGGTGAGCGCTAGGCCCCGGAGCCCGAGAACGGGCCGAGCTCGTCGAGTTGGAGGGTGGGGGCGCCTTCGGCCATCGCCAGCTCGAGGTCGATGCTCGGCGACGAAGCGCCACTCGCCGTCGCCCGCCGGATCGGTCAGTCGTTGGGTGACCACCCACCGACCGGGCTCCTCGACGAGCGTGAACTGCGCGGCCGAGCGGGCGTCGCCGTCGGTCACGATGCCGTCGTACTCCGCCCAGTACGGGCCCATCGCCTCGATCAGGCGCTGCTCGGTCCAGCCGCTGCGATCCGACAGCGCCGCGTACGCCCGGGTGGCCAGCAGCTCGACCCAGCCGAACGCCGCGGTCCGCACCGCGGTGCGCCACGCCGGCGGTGGCCCGGCGCGCTCGGCCAACGGCGCGTCGAGCGCGAGGTGGTCGTGCACCGGCTCGCCGGCCAGCCGCGCCCACTCGTCGAGCAGCGTCGCGTCGGTGGCGCGGATCAGCGACCCGAGCCACTCGATGACGTCGTCGAGCGCGTCGGTGTACGCGTCGTCGGGCAGTGAACGGTCGAGCGTGCGCCACGCGTCCGTGAGGTAGCGCAGCACCAGGCCCTCGCTGCGCTCCAGACGATGGCGGCGCACGAACGTGGCGAAGCTGTCGCCACCCTCGAACATCTCGCGCAGGATCGACTTCGGCGACGGGCCCTCGGCCACCCACGGGTGGTGCTCGCGGTACGTGGCGAACAGCGCCTCCAACAGCTCGGCCAGCGGACGCGGCCAGGTGACCGACTCCAGCCGCTCCATGCGCTCCTCGTACGGCACGCCCTCCGCCTTCAGCCGGGCGACTTCGAGGCCCTTCGCCGTGTTCTGCTGGGCGAACAGCACCTGGCGCGGATCGTCGAGCACGGACTCGACGACGCTGATCAGGTCGACGACGTACGACGAGGTCGTCGCGGTCGAGCGTGGCGATCACCTCGATGGCGAACGGCATCAGCGGGGCGGAGAACCGCAGCGCGCTGCGCTCGTCGTCGCCGGCCACCAACGACCCGACGCGCACCCCGAGGCAGTGACCGTCCGCGTCGCGCCGACGCTCGGCGACGCCGGCCGCCTCGAGGCTGCGGTAGACCTCGATCGCCCGGTGGCGGTGCTGCCGGCGGCGCAGGTCGGTGTCGTGGTTCGTTCGCAGCAGGTGCTTCAGCGCACGAACCCCGTCCGGCCGCGAGAGCACGCTGGCGACGAGGTTGGCCGTGACCCTGAACCGCGACGTCAACGGCTCCGGCCGCGCCGCCATCGAGCCGCTGCATCGACGCCTCGTCGTAGTTCACGAACCCCTCCGGCGGCCGGGCCTTGGCTGCCTTGCGCCGCGCCTTCGGGTCGTCGCCGGCGCGCGACAGGGCGCGGGCGTTCTCGACCACGTGGTCCGGTGCCTGCGCCCACACGTGACCGTCGGGATCGAAGCCGGGCCTTCCGGCGCGTCCGGCGAGCTGGTGGAACTCGCGCACGCTGAAGAGCCGGACGCGACTGCCGTCGAACTTCGTCAGCGCGGTCATCAGCACCGTGCGGATCGGGATGTTCACGCCGACGCCGAGCGTGTCGGTGCCGCAGATCACCGGGAGCAGACCGGTCCCCGCCAGCCGTTCGACGAGGCGCCGGTAGCGCGGCAGCATCCCCGCGTGGTGCACGCCGATGCCGTTGCGGATCAGCCGGTCGAGCGTCTCGCCGAACCCGCGACCCATGCGCACGCCGGCCATCGCCGCCTTGATCGCGTCGCGCTGCTCGCGCGTGGTCACGTTCAGGCTGACGAGACCCTGGGCGCGCTCGATCGCCGTCGCCTGCGTGGCGTGCACGATGTAGATCGGAGTGAAGCCCTCCTTGACCGCATCGAGCACGCTGTCGGACACCGACGTCATCCGCCACTGGTGGTGCAGCGGGGTCGGGCGTTCCACCGACGTCACCTCGGTGACGTCGCGGTTCGACCGCCGTGCCAGATCGGTGGCGATCGTCGTCATGTCGCCGAGGGTGGCCGAGGCGAGCAGCATCTGGCAGTTGTTCAACTCGAGCAGCGGGACCTGCCACGCCCAACCCCGGTCGCCGTCGCCGTAGTAGTGGAACTCGTCGAGGCAGGCGAACCCGTACTCGCTCGCCGCACCGGTGACGAGCGCGTGGTTGGCCAGCACCTCGGCGGTGCACACGAGCACCGGTGCGTTGACGTTGATCGCCGCGTCGCCCGTCGCCAGGCCGACCTGATCCGCGCCGAGGAGGTCGACCAGGTCGAAGAACTTCTCGGCGACGAGCGCCTTGATCGGCGCCGTCCACACGGACGCGCGTGCCGTCGTTCAACGCGAGGAGGATGCCGGCGATCGCCACGAGGCTCTTGCCCGATCCGGTCGGCGTGGCGAGCACGACGTGCTCACCGGCGGCGAGGGCCAGTGCCGCCTCCTCCTGGTGCGGGTAGAGCGGCCGTCCGCTGTCGGCGGCCCACGTGGCGAACGCCTCGAGCACGACCGACGGGTCGGAGCCGAGCGGCGGGAGGTTGTCGATGCGCCGGGCCATGCCACCGCCAGTGTGGCCCGGCGACGGCCGAGCTCAGGACACGACGTAGTCGGAGAAGTCGGGGTGCCGAGTCATCTCCCAGTACTCCATCGTCGACCAGCACGTCTGCGACGACGACCGACCGTGCTCGTTGATGTAGTAGGTGTCCAGGCGGGGGTCGGAGAAGATCGTCCTGCGCAGGCCGTCGTCGAGCCGCCGGTTGTAGTCCTCGTACGCCTCCGTCGTCAGCTCGATCGACCGGCTGGAGGTGCGGAACAGCTCCTCGATGCACTGGATGGCGTAACGGGTCTGCAGCTCCGAGCCCATCGTCGGGATGGTGCCCTGGTTGGAGTTCGTGTTCGGCCCGTAGATGCAGAACAGGTTGGGGAACCCGGGCATGGTGATCCCGAGGTACGCCCGCGCGCCGTCCTTGGCCCACAGCTCGTGCAGCGTGCCGCGCCGGCCGGTGACCTCCATCGGCCACAGGAACTTGCTGGTCTCGAAGCCGGTGGCGAACACGATCGCGTCGGCCTCGACGACCCGACCCGCCTCGGTGACGATGCCCTCGGGGACGATCCGCCCGATGGCGTCGGTGACGAG
Source organism: uncultured Acidimicrobiales bacterium (assembly GCA_963794805.1). Lineage (GTDB taxonomy): Bacteria > Actinomycetota > Acidimicrobiia > Acidimicrobiales > Ilumatobacteraceae > JAODBQ01. The sequence continues at coordinate 171,952 of CAWCFL010000013.1, read as the reverse complement.
CTCGACGTTCGGTCCACGGATCGCGTCCAGCCAGCCGTTGTCGATGACCGGTCGCGAGGCCATCGCCGGGCTGTGCGGGGTGCAGGCCGCGAGCAGATCGGGCCGATCGCCGAGCTTGCGCTCGAGGTAGTCGAGGCTGGCCTGACGGGCGGCCTGGTTCATCGCACTGAGGGTGTCGGGATCGTCCCATGTCGGGTCGCGCATGAACGGCGCCGCGCCGACGTGGTCGCCGACCATCCAGATCGCCCGGAACTTCTCGAAGTTCCGGTAGTACGGCATGTTCCGGTCGAGCCACTTGACCCCTTCGGGGAGCTCGGCGCGGTAGATCGGCACCTCGAAGATCCACGACGGGCGGCGCTGGAACACGGTGACGGTGGCCCCGAGCCGTTCGAGCTCGGGCACCAGCTGCATCCCGCTGCAGCCCGTCCCGATGACGGCGAGGTGCTTGCCCGCCGGCTCGTCGAAGGCCGGGTCCCACCACGTGGTGTGGAACGACGGACCGTCGAACGTCTCCATCCCCTTGATCTCCGGGAACTTCGGCCGTGACAGGAACCCGACCGCGCTGATCACCGCGTTGGCCGTCAGCGTGCCGGCGTTCCCGTCGGCGTCCTTGACGTCGATCCGCCAGGTGGCGCTGTCCTCGTCCCACGTCATCGCGGTGACCTCGGTGGAGAACCGGATGCTGTCGCGCACCCCGAACGTGTCCACGCACCACTGCAGGTATGCGTTGTTCTCCTGCTGCGGAGCGAACCAGTGGTCCCACGGGAAGTGCAGCCCGAAGCTGTGCGAGTAGGCGAGGCTGGGCACGTCGACCCGGCACCCCGGGTAGCGGTTGTCGTGCCACGTGCCACCGACGTCGTCGTTCTTGTCCAGCACCGTGAACGCGATGCCCGACTCCTTGAGGTTGATCGCCGCGTTGATCCCCCCGACGCCCGACCCGATCACCACGACGTGGAACGTGCTCATGTCGGGTGGCTGGTGGTGGAGCTGGTGACGACGCGGGATCCGCTCGATGCCGAGCTCCTCGATGCAGAACTCGACCGCCGCCGCAGGGATGTCCGTGCCCACGGCCAGGCCGAGGCTCTGCGGCAAGCGCTCGGCGGGACCCGGGCCGACCGACGGACCGCCTCGGTCCCGGTGGGCGCGCGAGGTACGCGACGGCGGCCGCGCGGACGAGGTCGAGGCCCTGCGGGTCGACGAGCGACGGGAGCGCGGCATACCTCCCAGCCGTCTCGCCCAGGGTGGTCGCGGCGATCGCTTCGTCACCGGTGAGCTGGAACAGCAACCCGCGCAGCGTCATCGGGTCGGCGCTGCTCACGTGCTGCTCGATCTCGGCGTCGGTCGAATCCAGGAGGTCCCCCATGGCGACGGCTTAGCACCGGCGTCGCTGCCCGCCTTGGCCCGGGGACACGCTCGCCCAGCCCGGCGGACGACAACGGGCGGCCGGCGTTCAGTCGGCGTGGGTTGCCGCCACCTCGAGCGTGGGCCAGTGGATGGTGAGGGTGCCGCCCTCGGGGGTGTTCTCCCAGAGCGCCGCGAGCCGGTCGAGGGTCGGGGCAATCGGCGTCGCCCGTCCGTCGACCCAGGCGGAGTGGTGGTGGTTGCCCAGCTGCTCGGCGACGTGGAGTCCGGCGCGGTGCTGTCGAACGAGCTGACGGCCGGGACGGGTCGGTCGTTGCTCGGTGCCGTGGTCGAACGTGGCGCCGCGTGCGAGCAGTCCCCAGAAGCCGTCACGGATCCCGAGCTGTCCCTCGGTGGCCATGTGCCCGAGGTCGTGGGGGATGCGACCGCGGCCGATGGGCATGTAGCCGCCGCGGAACCGGCCTCGGCTCGGGCGGACCGCCTCCCACCAGGCAGACGGCGATCGGCCCTCGGCCTTGTGGAACGTCACGACCAGCGTCGGCTCGCGTCTCGGGCTCACGGAAGCATTGTCCCGCTCGCATCGCCGACCGACCTCATCGATTTCGTCGGCAGGCGACCACCCCTGGCCGAGCGCTCCGGCGCTGGCGCGACGTCGACCCGAGCCGGGTACGGCGCGGCGAGCAGCATCGAATCGACCAGATGCACGCCGCCACCATCTGCACCCCGGCTCGGCGCGCCGGCCGTACGTTCGACGCACGACCAGCGCACGCTTGATCCCCAGCCGGCACCGTCGGGCACACTGGCCGGTGTGGGGATGCCGTCGGACATCGGGATCATCGACACGATGATGGGCGTGCGCCCGCTGGATGGCCGGGAGAACGCACGGCCGCGCAGCAAGATCCTCCCGCCGCCGCCCTCGCCGGCGGGCACGTCGATCGGTTACATGTTCCACGACGAGCTCCCTGCCGTCGACGGGCCCGCACGGCGCAGATCTGCTGCTGCCGGAGATGGACCGCTACGGGATCGAACGGGCCGTGCTGATGCACACCACGCCGGAGGACCCCGTCTCGTTGGCCACCATCGAGGCGCACCCGGACCGCTTCACCGGGCAGTTCAGCGTCAACCCGACGCTCGGCTACGACGCGCTGCGCGAGATCCACTTCATGGTCGACCACCACCCGATCACGTCGCTGGAGCACGGCGCCGCCTTCGGCACGCACCCGATCCCGGTCAACGACAAGCGGATGTACCCGATCTACGCCAAGTGCATCGAGCTCGACCTGCCGATCTTCATGTACGTCGGCGTGCCCGGTCCGCGGGTGGCGTTCGCCCCGCAGTACGTCGGGCTGCTCGACGAGGTGTGCGCCTACTTCCCGGAGCTGAAGATCGTGATGCGCCACGGCGCCGAGCCGTGGACCGATCTCGCCGTGAAGCTGATGCTCAAGTGGCCGAACCTGTACTTCTCGACGAGCGGCTTCGCCCCGAAGTACTACCCACGCGAGATCGTCGAGTACGCCAACACCCGCGGCGCCGAGAAGATCATCTACAGCGGCTACTTCCCGATCGGCCTTCCCCTGTCGCGCACGTTCGCCGAACTGCCGCAGGTCCCGTTCCGCGACCACGTGTGGCCGCTGTTCCTGCGCGAGAACGCCCGGCGGGTGCTCAACCTGTCGTGACGGCGGGCTCGGGATGTTCCGTGCCGGCGTATGGCGGAGTCGTCGGCGCCCGCCGACCCGACAGGCGGTACGCGCCGATCATGATCACGATGACGGCAACGGTCGCCAGGGTCCCCCAGATCCACGTCGCGGCCTGAACGTCCTTGGCGGGGATCCGCGGCAGCGGTGCATCACCGGTCGCACCCTTGGCCGCGGCGGCCTGGAACGCCTGGTTGCGCGCCGATCCGTGCAGGAACGGGGCGATGAACAGCACCGTCATCAACAACAGCACCTCGACGCCGATCACGGTCGGGAACTCACGGAACAGGATCGTGTGGAGCGGCCGGTCGTCGCCGGTGGCACGCAACGCTGCGATGCGTGGGTGCAGCCAGAACTGGTTCAGCGCGCCGAGCGCGATCAGGACGGCGACGAGGACGATCTTGAGGCCGAGCACCCGCCCGTACATGGTCGACAACAGCTGGGTCGGTCCGTCGACGTGCTCCCAGTAGAGGAACAGCCCGGACAGCACGATCGCGGCGACGCAGCTCATCGCGATCGCTGAGAAGCGGCGGATGACGGTCGCCCAGAACCGGCTGCGCTCGGCGCGCGGCACGGCGCCGGGGATCAGCACGAGCAGCATGGCGACGAGGCCGCCGAGCCAGATGGCGCCCCCGAGGAGGTGGAGCGTCCACATCACTGCCTCGAACGTCGTGTACGCCCAGCGCGTCGGCACGGCAGCGGGGAACTTCGTCGTGCCGAGTGCGATCGCCGACGCCGCGAGCGCGCCGGCGAGCAGCCAGCGCCGCGCCGCCCCGGTGGCGACGCGGCGAGACATGACGCGGCGGCGCAGGCGACCGCGAGGAGCGCGCCCGTGACCTCGAGCCCCGACAGACGACCGGTGTTGCTCCCGTCGTACAACGAGCGCCACGCCACGCCGTAGTCGAAGCCGCCGGACTCGGAGGCGTCGTGGGCCAGGGCGGTGAGCGTCGCCGGCACGGTCAACAGACCGAGCACGACGACCACCATCGCCACGCGCCGGGTGATCGCGACGGCCGTGGTGTCGTCGAGGGCGCGTGCCGTCGGGTCGCCGGCGAACAGCGTCCAGGCGAGGAGCCCGACGACGATCATCAGCGTCACCCATGTGCCCCACGAGACCGCTGAGTCCTCGAACGGACCGAGCGGTGTGGACGGCGCAGCGCGCGCGGCGACGGACTGAACGGAGGTGACGATCCCGGAAGTCGCGATGAGCAGCATCCGTGATGTTTAGCAACCCGAACAGTATCTGTTGGGATTCTGACAATGAGACGTAGACGCGACCTTCCATCGTCGAAACGGGGAGGCGACGAGCAGCCACGGGGAACCGCGGACCGGCCAGCGGCCTCGCCGGTTCCTGGCCGCGGCACCTCCGCCACCAGGAACCGGCGTCGAGGTCGCGTCAGCCCTTGCCGTCGACCGTCGAGGTGACGGTGAAGTTGGCGTCCATCTTGACCGTCACCTCGGAGCCGTCGGCCTTGGTCATGTGCGCCTCGTAGGTGGCGCCGTCGGCGTCGGTCTCGACCCGCACGATCGTGCCGTCCGGCACGGCCGCCTGCGCCGCCGCGGTGGCCTTGGCGAGGTCGTCGCCGGTCAGCGCGGTCTCGCTGTCGCGGTGGCCGCCGCCCTTGTGGCCGCCGCCGTGGCCGCCGGTCTCGGTCGCGGTGACGGTGAAGTTGGCGTCCATCTTGACGGTGACCTCGGTGCCGTCGGCCTTGGTCATGTGCGCCTCGTAGGTGGCGCCGTCGGCGTCGGTCTCGACCCGCACGATCGTGCCGTCGGGCACGGCCGCCTGCGCGGCGGCGGTGGCCTTGGCGAGGTCGTCGCCGGTCAGCTCGGTCTCGGTGATGCCGTTGGCCTGGTGCGGGCCGCTGGCCTCGGTGGCCTGCGTCGCGTCGGTCGCTGCGGTCGCGTCGGTCGATGCGGTGGATCCGGCGAGGAGTCGGTTCCTGCGGCGGCGGTCGTCGCCGTGGCAGCGGCCGGGGCGGCGGAGGCCGTACCGAGCGAGGCGACGCCGATCGCGCCGAGGAGGCCGGCGCCGGCGATGGCGCCGCCGGCGACGAGCTTGCGAACTGGGTTCATCGTGTGTCTGCTTTCTGTCGAGCATCGGCCGTCCGTTCGGAGGCCGATGAGCGCACTCCGGCGCTGCACCCACGTTCGGCCCACGCCGTCAACGCTTCGGCAGCACGTCGCGAGAACTGTGTAAGACCGTGCGGCCGGGCTCGGCAGGCCCGCGACGCGCTTCGTACGCTGGCCCGATGCCGACGACGAGCGCGCCCGGGCGCAAGGTGTTGATCGCCGAGGACGACCGCGCCGTGCGCCAGTCGCTGGAGCGGACGCTGCGGCTGGAGGGCTTCGAGGTCGCCGCGGTGCGCACCGGGGTCGAGGCGGTCGACCGCGTGCACGGCGGCGCTGCCGGACGTGTTGATCCTCGACGTGATGATGCCGGAGATGGACGGGCTCACCGCCTGCCGCACGGTGCGCTCGGCCAACGCCCACCTGCCGATCCTGATGGTGACCGCGCGCCACGAGATCGGCGATCGCGTCGCCGGGCTCGAGGCGGGCGCCGACGACTACCTCGTCAAGCCGTACGCCAGCGCCGAGCTCGTCGCCCGGGTGCGCGCCCTGCTGCGCCGCGGCAGCCTGTCCGGGTCGAACGACGTGCTGCGCTTCGCCGACGTGAAGGTCGATCCCGCGGCGCGGCTGGCGTGGCGCGGCGATCGCGAGCTGGCGCTGACCAAGACCGAGTTCGACCTGCTGGAGCTGCTCGTGTGGAACGCCGGCATCGTGCTGTCCCGCGAGACGCTGTACGAGCGGATCTGGGGCTACGACTTCGAGACGTCGTCGCGCTCGCTGGACGTCTACATCGGCTACCTGCGCGCCAAGCTCGAAGCCGACGGCGAACCGCGCCTGTTGCAGACCGTCCGCGGCGTCGGGTTCGTGGTCCGCCAGCCGTGACGCTGCGGTGGCGGATCACGCTGATCCTGGCCGCCGTCGCGTTCGGCGTCGGCGCCGCGGCGTCGACGGTGTCGTACCTGAGCACGTCGTCGCAGCTGCGCTCGAGCATCGACGACACGCTGACCAACCGGGCGAGCGTGGTCGCCGCGGACACGCAGAACGGGCGCGGCGGACGCGACGGTCGGGGCGACGGCGGTCCGGCCGACGACGGCGACTGCCCGGTGGCCGGCCTCTTCCAGCCCGCGGCTGCGGCCCAGCTGGTGTCGAGCGACGGCACCGTCACGGCGTGCATCGACGGCGGCCCGACGTTGCCGTACACCGCCGCGGACCTGACGCTCGGCGAGCACGACCCCGACGCTGCGGACCGTGACGATCGACGGGCAGCAGTACCGGCTGCTGACCGTCGCGTGGTCGCACGGCGGCATCCTGCAGATCGCCCGCAGCCTGGCGGAGTCCGACGACCTGCTCACCCGGCTGCGCTGGCAGCTCGCCGCGCTCGTCGCCGGCGCGGTGGTGGTCGCCGCCGCGCTCGGGCTGGGTGGTGGCGACCCGGTTGGTCCGACCGATCTCGCGCCTGCGCGACGCGACGCACCGGATCGCGACGACCTTGGACCTGTCGACGCCGGTGAACGCCGGCGGCACCGGTGAGGTCGCCGACCTGGCGGCGAGCTTCTCGACGATGATCGCGGAGGTGGCCCGCTCGCAGGAGCAGCAACGGCGCCTCGTGTCCGACGCCAGCCACGAGATGCGCACGCCGCTGACCAGCCTGACGAGCAACCTCGAGCTGCTCGAACGCCTGGAGCGCCTCGAGCCCGAGGAGCGGCGCGAGGTGATCGGCGACGTGCTCGAGGACGTCGGCGAGCTCACCGCGCTGCTCGAGGAGCTCGTCGAGCTGGCCAGCGACCTGACGGCCGCCGAGGACAGCGAACCCGTGCGCCTCGGCGATCTCGCCCGCACGGTCGCGGCGCGGGTCCAGCGGCGCACCCACCGCGACGTCGTCGTGGTCGACCACGACGCGCTGGTGGTCGACGCCCGGCCGCGGCAGATGGAGCGGGCGGTCAGCAACCTGATCGACAACGCGGTGAAGTACAGCGAGCCGACCACCGTCGTCGACGTCGAGGTCGACGGGGCGCGCCTGACCGTGAGCGACCGCGGCAGGGGCATCGCCCCCGAGGACCTCGGCCGGATCTTCGACCGCTTCTACCGGGCCGTCGACGTGCGCACCGAGCCCGGGTCCGGACTCGGCCTGTCGATCGTCGACGAGGTGGTGCGCAGCCACGGCGGGCACGTGTTCGCCCGCGCCCGCGAGCGGCGGTGGCGCCGAGGTCGGCTTCGAGCTGCCGAGACCGTCCGGCGCCCACGCCTGTACCGCACCGGTCCGGTCACCAGCCGAAGCGCTCCTCGTGGAGCTGCTCCGGTGGCAGGCCGGCGGCGCGCAGCGCTGCGGCGCACGGCCTCGGTCATGCCGGGCGGCCCGCACAGGAACACGTCGCGCTCGACGAGGTTCGGGGCGTACCAGAGCAGGCATCGCCGGAGTGAACGTGACGCAGTCGTCGACGAGGTAGTGGACGTGCGCACCGCGCTGACGGGCGATCGCGTCGAGCTCGTCGCGGAACACGATGCCGTCGGGCCGCGTGCGGTACAGCAGCGTCAGGTCCTGCCCCGGTCGCAGCGGCAGTGCTTCGAACAGGGCGCGCATCGGGGTGACCCCCACCCCGCCGGCGATCAGCAGCACGTCCGGGCGGGTCCGCCGCTGCGCGGTCATCGCGCCGTACGGACCTTCGGCGACGACCCACGTTCCCGGCTCGACGAGCTGCAGCCCGGTGCTGCCGTCGCCGAGCGCCTTGACCGTCAGCCGCAGGCGGGAGTTCGTCGGCACCGCCGAGAGCGAGAACGGGTGCGCCGTCCGCCAGTGGTCCGGGGCGAGGAACCGCCAGCGGAAGAACTGCCCGGCCTGCGCGTCGAGCTCGTCCAGCCGGAAGCCGGCGATGTCGATGCTGACGACGTCTGGGCTCTCCGGCGTGACCGACAGCACCCGCATCCGGTGCCGCTGGGCACGGCGCAGCGGCGTGAGCACCCGGTGGTGGACGACGAGCGCGAACACGTCGACGTACAGCAGGGCCCAAGCCACCTGCACGACGCGATGACCGGCGAGGTCCGGCCCGGCGAGTTGGTGGGCGAACGCCAGGGCGACGCCGAGGTAGGCCAGCAGGTGCACGGCGTGCCACCGCTCGTAGCTCAGCCGCCGGCGGGCGAGACGGGCCGAGGCGATCGCCACGACGACCAGGACGACCGTGCCCACCGAGGCCGCGACGAGGCCCGGCAGGCCGAGGACGCGGCGCAGCGCGGTGGCCATGTCCTGGCGGCGCGACTCGGCCCACGCCGATGTCGCTGCCCAGGCGTGGACGACGATCAACGTCATCACGGCGCGGGCGATCAGTCGGTGCCAACGCGTCATCCGATCGGCACCGATGCCGTGTTCGAGCACGGGGACCCGCGCCATCAGGCCGATCAGCACGAGGACGCCGTAGCCGGCGAGCATCCCGGCCACGTGCGCGACGAGCGGCACGAGCAACAGTGGTCCCGGGGCGTTCCAGCCGAGGACGACCGGCCATCCGGCGACGGCGACAGCGCCGGCGACGACGGCTGTGGCGATCACGTCGGCGCGCCGCGCGACTGACCGGCTCGACGGGTTGCCGCGGACGGTCCCGGCGGACGCCTGCTCACGCCGAGGTCGGGGCGCGTTGCCGTCTCACCGACGATCGTCATGGCTGACCCCGACGAGGTGGCGTCGTGGTCGGAGCGAGGGCGCTCGGGGCGGCGACCGTCGGCTGCCCCGTGGCTGCAGGAGGCGCGGCGACGGGCGGCGCGACCGGTGACGTCGCCGGTGCGGCGAAGCCGAACCAGAGGCCGAGTGCGGTGCTCAGCGCCACCAGCGCCCACGGTCGTCGCCGCCTCGGGCGAGTCGATCGCCGAGGAGGGGGAGGTTGATGCACGGCTCCGACGATCTCGGCTCGCCGTCAGCCGCCCGGCAGGCGGCCGCGAGAATCGTGTAAGGAGTGCGGCTCAGCTCGAGCGGGCGAAGACGGCGACGAAGTCGCGGGTGTCCTCGGTCAGCCAGCGATCACCGCTGTGGTGCATGTCGGCGATCATCTTCGTGCCGGTGACCTGCCCGTCGGCAGCGGCGGCGTAGGTGTTGAACTGCACCCAGTCGTGGTTGATGTCGAGCTGCATGCCACGGACCGCTCCGGCCCGCACCAGCGTCTCGGCGAGCGTCTCCACGGTCAGCCCGGGACCGCCCACCCACACCAACGCTCCGTCGGCGGTGATCCCGGCGCCCGAGCGCCACACGGCACTCTTGTTCGCCGGGCCGGTGAAGCCCCATCGCCGGTTGGGATCGCTGAGCAGGTTGGCGACCGGCGCGCCGCCGTCGACGATGAGGTCGAGGTTCTGCCGGGCGGAGTCGACCGGTTGCGCCGGGTCGATGTCGCGTCCCCAGACACCGATGTCCGGTACGCCGTTCGCGTCGATCGTCAGTGTCGCCGCGCCGACGCGCATCGGGGCGATCTGTTGACCGCCGAGGATCATCCCGCCGTGTGAGTCGGCGAGCCGGAAGCCCCCGTTGAACGCGGCGATCAGGCGGGCCTGCTGGTCCGCCTCGATGTGATCGGGACGGTCCCACGGCGCACCGGGGAGGTTCGCCCCCGGATAGGCGCGCAGCTGGACGACGTGTGGATCGATCCAGGCCACGGCATCGAGGATCGACGTGTGCACGTCGTCGGGCCGGATGAGCGTGGCGTACGCGCCCGGCGGGCCGGTCGAGGCGTGGTCGATCGGGCTCCACTGCCCCTCGCCGTCGACGGGGGTCGGTGCCGGACTGGTCAACGCTGCGGGCGCGGGCAGCGCCTGCGACCCAACGGGAGCCGACGACTCAGCGGGAGCGGACGACGCAGCGGGAGCGGACGACGGAGCGGGCGCTGCCGACCGTGCCCGCGTCGTCGAGGTCGCAGCCGACGGCGCCGTTGCCGTCGGCTGCGACTCGAAGGTGGGCGGGGCCGCGGGGTCGGCCAGCCGTGGTGTCGCCGCGGCGACAGCCGGTGTGCCACCGACCTTGGCCTGGTGGTGGTCGTACCAGCGTCGTTCGACCGCGTCGACCACACCGCCGAGGTGGTGGTTGCGCATCCACTCGACGCTGCGCGCGCTCGCGCTGTCGGTCCCCGGTCCGGTCAGCGCCGACATGTAGGAGTACATGATCGGCGCCAGCACGACCGCGATCACGAGGATGGTCGCCCGGCGGCCTCGACGGCGGCGCCGGCCGGGCGACGCCCGATGAGCCCGCGAACGTCCGGCCGGCCCACCCGCGGCAGCTCGAGCGGGACGGCCGGCTGCTCCGTCGCCCGCCGATCGGCGTCGCAGGTTGCGCACCATGCGCAGTCCTGGGTCGTCGATCATGGTCTGTTCGGGGGGTACGACGGACATGGGCCTGGCCGATCACCCGAGGGACTGGGCAAGTGCCTGCAATGCGAGGAGCTCGGCCGCTCCGTCCGGCGTCTTGGCGCGCAGCGCTTGCAGCACCGTGTCGATCTGCCCGTCGAGGAACGTCCATGCCGTCTTGTCGAGCGGTTCGAGGGTCGGCTGATCGGCGTCCCACGTGGTCTCGAGCTGGTCGACCGTGCTCGTCGCACCGGCCTGATCGCCCTCCTGCACCTTCGACAACGTCGCCTGGGTGATCGTCCGCAGCGCGGCGATCGTGGCGACCGGGAAGTTCTGTGTCGCCTGCGCCGGCGTCAACGTCGGTCCACCGGCGGCGGGCGCCTCCTCGGCGGCGGCAGCCGTCGAGTGCGGCTGGGCGTGGGCGTAGGCGAGCACGCAGCCTGCGCCGATCGCCACCGCGGCGAAGTAGCCGAGCATGATCCGCTCCCGTCGAGGGTCGCGGACGGCTGCCGGTCGGGAGTCGTGCTCCTCGCCCTCGATCACGTCCTTACGGGTGATCGTCAGGTAGACGACCGTCGCGAGGATCGCCAGGAGGAAGATCACACTCGTCAGGGCGGTGCCGAGGCCGAGCCCGCCCTCGGAGGTCGGCAGGGCGAGCCAGTCGCCGAGGTTCGCGCCGAGCGGGCGGGTGAGGATGTAGGCCAGCCAGAACGACAACACCGACGTTGGCGCCGAGTCGCCACCCGACCACGACGGCCAGGATCAGCGCGGTCGGCAGCAGCACCGCCTTGCCGGGCGACCATCCGGTGAGATCGAGCGTCCAGTCGCCCGCCGCCGTGCCGAGCGCGAACGTCACCAGGACGGCGAGCCAGTAGAACGCCTCTCGCGGCCGTCGTGACGATGCTGTGGATCGACAGCGTCCGCTCACGGGCGAACCAGATCCCGAAGACGATCGCCAGGGCGACGGCGAAGATGCTGGTGCTGAGCGCCAGCGGCACGTGCAGCTGGTCGGTGAGGATGTCCGTGTACAGCGTGCCGGTCACGCTGAGGACGACGACGGTCAGCCAGTAGGCGATCGGCACGTATCGCGGCAGGCGCATCTGCACGAACAGCACGATCGCCAGCACCGCGGTGAAGATCAGCGACGTGTTCACCAGACCGACGCCGAGCGTCTGGTTGATCCAGTCGGCGAAGCTCTCGCCGACGGTCGTGCACAGGACCTTGATGATCCAGAACCAGATCACCACCTCGGGGACCTTGTTGAGCAGTGCTCGGGAGCGCAGGTCGGTGCCTGCGGGGGTGGTGGTTGCCGTCACGTGCCCATGGTCGGGGTGCGACCGTCTCCGCCAGCGTTGGCGTCAGTCATCCGACGGTAAATCGTCGCCACGAATCGTGACGGCGGCGACGAGCACGGCGATGACGACTGCGAGCACCACGCTGGTCGGTCCGGGTCCGACGCCGAGCCCACCCTGGTCGGTGGGCTTGCCGAACCAGTCGGCCAGCGACGCCCCGAGCGGACGGGTCATCACGTACGCGGCCCAGAACGCCAGGGTCGGCCCAACCAGCTCGAGCCGCGAACGCGATGCCGATGACGGCGATCACCGTGGCGTACAGCAGCGCCGACGTCGGATAGCCGAGCTGCAACGTGTTCGCGGTGACGTCGCCGAGCGCCGTCCCGAGCGCGAACGTGCTGACGACGGCGGCCCAGTAGAACGCCTCGCGGCGGGGAGTGTCGATCTCGTGGACGGACAACGTCGCCTCGACGCGGTACCACGCGACGAACACGACGGTCAGCGCCGCCGCCCACAGGACGGCCGAGGCGACGTACGGGACGTGGAGGGCGACGTGCATCACGTCGGCAGCCATCGTGCCGAAGATCCCGACCATGACCACCGCGAGCCAGTACGCCGGCGGCACGTAGCGGCGCCTGCTGAACTGCACCAGCAACGCGACGACGAAGCCGACGAAGCCGACGACCACCGCGAGCTCCGGAGCCACCGCGTGCACGGCCCAATCCGAGGTCGACTCGCCGAGCGCCGTCGACAACCCCTTGATGGTCCAGAACATCGCGCCGAGGAGCGGGACGCGCCGCGCGCCGCGCGCTCGACGACGTGTCATCTCGGCCATCCGAGTTCGGCAAGGTAGCCATGCGCCGACACCTCCGCCCGTGGCTCGCACGGCGTTGACGGTCGGTTGACGTACTTCTCACCTCGCTCTCACGGACGCGTCAAACACAGGTAAATCGACGCGCCGGGAGGTCGCTGCCGCGGCAGGAGTCCCTAGCGTCGTCATGTGCTCGGCCTGCTCGACTTCGCCAACGACTGGATCCGCAAGGGCGGCCTGCTCGTGCTCGCCCTGATCGTGTTCGCCGAGACCGGGCTGCTCGTCGGCTTCTTCCTCCCCGGCGATTCCCTGCTGTTCTTCGCCGGGTTCCTCGCCTCCGCCGCGGGCGGTCGCGTCCTGCCGGGCGGGCTCCCCGTCGTCGCGCTGGTCGCGTTCGTCGCCGCCGTCGTCGGTGATCAGGTCGGCTACCTCATCGGCCGGCAGCTCGGCCCGTCCGTGTTCAGCCGGCCGAAGAGCCGCCTGTTCGACCCCGACAACGTGGTCAAGGCCCAAGCGTTCTTCGACCGCCACGGCTCCAAGACGATCGTGCTGGCCCGGTTCGTCCCGGTCGTGCGCACGTTCACCCCGGTGATCGCCGGTGTCGGCAAGATGCGCTACCGGACCTTCATCGCCTTCAACGTGATCGGCGGGTTCATCTGGGCGGTCGGCGTGACCACGCTCGGCTTCTACCTCGGCAACATCGACTTCATCAAGAACAACATCGAGATCGTCGCCGTGCTGATCGTCGCCATCTCTGTCGCCCCGATGGCGATCGAGTACTGGCGCCACCGTCGACGCGCCGCGGTCCGCGAGGTCTGAGCTGCGGCCGCGTTGGGGGCGGCCGAGCTTCGTGGCACAGTGCAGCCGATGCGTGTCCTGATCGTCGAGGACGAGCCGTCGATGGCCAACTCGCTGCGCTCCGGCCTCGAGAGCGAGGGGTACATCGTCGACGTCGCGCACGATGGCATCGACGGCCTGTGGCGGGCGACCGAGTTCAGCTACGACGCGATGGTCCTCGATCTGATGTTGCCCGGGATGAACGGCTTCGTCGTCGCTCGGCAGCTGCGCGCGGCCGGACGCGACGTGCCGATCCTGATGCTCAGCGCCAAGGACGGCGATCTCGACCAGGCGGAGGCGCTCGACACCGGCGCCGACGACTTCTTGGGCAAGCCGTTCTCCTATCCGCTGCTCCTCGCGCGGATCCGGGCGCTGATCCGACGGAGCTCGGCGAGCACCTCGAGCGTCGTCGAGGTCGGCGACCTGCGCGTGGACGTGTCGGCGCACCGCTGTTGGCGAGGCGAGGTCGAGATCGACCTGACCGCCCGGGAGGACGCGCTCCTCGAGTACCTGGTCCACCGGGCCGGCGACGTGGTCGGCAAGGCGGACCTGCTGCGGCACGTGTGGCCCGACGAGGACACCGATGTGAACGCGGTGGAGGTGTACATCGGGTACCTGCGCCGCAAGATCGACGCTCCGTTCGGGCGGGCGACGATCGAGACGGTGCGCGGTCGCGGCTACCGCCTCGCCACCGACGGGTGATCCGAGCCTCCCGAGCTCGACGCGCGACATGAGGTGGAACGGCCTGCTCCGCTCGGTCCGCTTGCGCATCACCGTGTTGACCACGGCCGTGCTGGCGATCGGCCTGCTCGTTGCCGCGGTGGTGCTGTTCGCCGCGCTGCGCAACTCGTTGCTCGACGCGCAATCCGGCTCGGGGCCGCGCCACGCCGCGGAGCTCGCCGCGCTCGCGTCGAAGGAACCGCTGCCGAACCCGCTGCCCGCCAGTGACGGCGACCCGCTCACCGTCCTGCAGCTGGTCGGGACGAACGGCCAGGTCGTCGCCGCCAGCGCCCAGTTGACCGGAGCACCCGCGTTGCTCGCGCCGTCGGATCGCGGCCGGCGGGTGCTGGACCACGTGCCGGGGCTCTCCGGCGATCAGTCGTGGTTGGCCGAGCCGACGCCGGCCACGATCGGTGGCCGGTCCGTGCTGCTCATCGTGCTGACCTCGCTCGCCACCTACGAGCGCGGCGTGGCCCTGGTCCGCAACGCGTTGCTGGTCACCGTGCCCGTGCTCGTCGTCCTCGTCGCCCTCCTCGTGTGGTGGGTGGTGGGACGAGCGCTGCGGCCGGTGGAGACGATGCGTCGAGAGGTCGCGCGGATCACCGCGGAGCGCCTCGATCGGCGCGTCCGCCAGCCGGCCGCAGTCGACGAGATCGGCCTGTTGGCGGGCACGCTCAACGACATGCTCGATCGGTTGCAATCGTCGCGGGACGCACAGCGGCGCTTCGTGGCCGACGCCTCGCACGAGCTGCGCACTCCGATCGCCAACATCCGTCTGGCGGTCGAGGTGGCCGCCGCACATCCTGATCGGGCCGACTGGCCGGCGGTGGCCGCCGATGTCCTACAGCAGGACGAGCGGATGGAGCGGCTCACGGCCGACCTGCTGCGGCTGGCGCGGACCGAGGCGCTGGGCGCCCCGGCGCCGGCCAGGGTGGCCGTGGACCTCGCCGAGCTGGTCCGTCTCGAGCTGCGCCGCCGAGTCCCCCATGATCGCCGTCTCGTCGCCGGGCGGGTGTCGTCGGCGGTCGTCGCCGGTGACCGTGGCGAGCTCGCGCAGGTGCTGGCCAACCTGGTGGACAACGCCCTTCGCCATGCGACGCGCGACGTGACGGTCGGGGTCGTCCACGGCAGCACGTCGGTCGAGTTGCGCGTCGCCGACGACGGGCCGGGCATCCCGCTCGCGGATCGCGACGCCGTGTTCGAGCCGTTCGTCCGCCTCGACGACCACCGCACCCGGGGCGGGGGTGGCTCCGGACTCGGCCTGGCCATCGTGCGCGACATCGTCGGTGCGCACGGCGGCACGGTCCACATCATGGACAACGATCCCGGTGCGATCGTCGTCGTCCGTCTGCCGGCAGCCTCGTGAGACACGTTCGTCCGGCGCGGTCACAGGCTCCTCACAGCATGCGTTCCGTATCGTCGGCGGCATGGCATCTCGTCGCAAGATCTCCCGTCGCTGGGCCGCACCCGTGGTCGTCCTCCTGGCGATCGCCGGGATCAGCGTCGGCCCCAACCTCCTCACTGCCGACGCCTCGCCGCCCAACCTGCCGCCGCTCACCCCCGCCGAGCTGCTCGTCAAGGCGCGCACCGCTCAGGTCGTCGGCCTGTCCGGCACGGCGCAGCTGACGAGCAACCTCGGGCTGCCGTCGCTCGACATGGTCGCCGGTCTCGGTGGCGGTGGATCGGGCACGTCCGTCGCCAGCCTCCTCGCCGGCACCCACAGCGCGCAGGTGTCGATGGACGGGCCCGACAAGATCCGCGTGGTCACCTCGGCGCCACTGGCCGAGACCAACTGGATCCGCAACGGCACCGACGTGTGGAGCTACGACAGCGCCACGCTCACGGCCACGCACGCCACCGTCGCGTCCGACGCCGACGCCGTCACCGATCCGCCCGATGCGAGCGCCTCGACATCGTCGGTGCCCGATCCGGTGCACGACGATCCGGTGACGTTCGCCCAGTCGCTGCTCGACAAGGTCACGGCCAGCACGACCGTCACGATCGACAGCACCAAGCTGGTCGCCGGACGGGCTGCCTACCAGTTGGTGCTCACCCCGAACACGGCCGACTCGACGATCTCCGAGGTGGTGTTCGCCGTCGACGCGGCCACCGGCCTGCCGCTCGACGTCAAGGTCTCGGCCAAGTCGACCGGCTCGACCGCACTCGAGCTCGGGTTCACGAGCATCGACTTCTCGACCCCGCCGGCGTCGACGTTCGACTTCACCCCGCCGCCGGGGTCCACGGTCGTGCAGGCCTCCAGCCCGACCGACCTGCTCGGTGCCGGCGGCCGGGCGTTCGACGGCGAACGGCGCCAGGTCAAGACCGCACCCGACGCACCGGCCACCGATCGCCCGCCGCTGGCGACTGATCCCACCGCGGAGACGTCGGACAGCGCGAGCGCACTCGCCGACAAGGTGACCACCGTCGGCTCCGACTGGACGACCGCGGCGATCATCTCCGGGGCGGCGATCCCCGCGCAGATCGGGCCGCTCCTCGACGGTGCCGAGACCATCCAGGTCGGTTCCACCAGCGCACGGGTGCTGTCCACCACCCTGTTCACCGTGCTGGTGCTCGACGACGGCCGGGTGGCCGTCGGCGCCGTCGGCCCGGCGACGCTGGCCGCACTGGTGGCCGGCGCCACCTCGTGAGCGCACCGGCCGACGACCTCGTTCGACCGCGACCGTCGGGGTCGTCGTCGACGACGACCACCCCGGCGATCGCCACGGAGGGATTGACCAAGCGCTTCGGCCGGGTCGCCGTCGTCGACGACCTCGCACTCGAGGTCCCTGCCGGATCCGTGTTCGGCTTCCTCGGTCCGAACGGCTCCGGCAAGACGACCACCATCCGGATGCTGCTCGGGCTGATCGCACCGAGTGACGGCGAGGTCGAGCTGTTCGGCCGGCCGATGCCAGGTGATGCGGACGAGATCCTTCCGCTCGTCGGGGCGCTCGTCGAAGGACCGGCGTGCTACCCATGGCTCACCGGCAAGCAGAACCTCGAGCGGGTCGACGCCGCCGGGCCGCACGGCGACCGCTCGACTCGCGCCGCCAGGGTCGCCCTCGCCCTGGAGCGAGTCGGGCTCACCGCGGCGCAGGACAAGAGGTACAAGGCGTACAGCCTGGGCATGCGCCAGCGGCTGGGGCTGGCGTCGGCCCTGTTGCGTCCTCGCCAGATGCTGATCCTCGACGAACCGACGAACGGGATGGATCCGCAGGGCACCCGTGAGATCCGCCACCTCATCCGTGAGCTGGCCGCCGACGGCACGACGGTGTTCCTCTCCAGCCACTTGCTCGCCGAGATCGAACAGGTCTGCACCCACGTGGCGATGATGAGCCTCGGCCGCCTGATCACCCAGGGCTCGCTGGCTGCGCTGCAGGAGGCGAACGCGGCCATCGTGGACGTCACCACCGACGACACCCAGCTGGCCGTCGACATCCTGCGGGAACACGGCATCCGCGCCGACGTCGTCGACGGGAACGTCCGGGCTCCGCTCGGCGACCGCCGCCCCGAGGACCTCGCCCGCGCCCTGGTGACCGGCGGCGTCGGGCTGCGCGGCTTCACGATCCAACGCCCGTCGCTCGAGGACACGTTCGTCGCGCTCACCGGGGAGGGCTTCGATGTTGCTCGCTGAGCTGAAGCACCTGTTCCGTCGCCGGCGCATCCATGCGCTGCTCGTCGTGCTGGCGCTCGTGCCGATCGCGATCGTGGTCGCGCTCAAGCTCTCCGGCGGACCCGACCGCGGCGAGGGCCCGGCGTTCCTCAACCAGGTGACGAACAACGGCGTGTTCGCGGCCCTCGCCGCCCTGGTGATCACCCTGCCCGTGTTCCTGCCGCTGGCGGTGTCGATCGTCGCCGGCGACTCGATCGCCGGCGAGACCGGTCTCGGCACGATGCGCTACCTGCTCATCCGGCCCGCCGGGCGGTCGCGGCTGCTGGCCGTCAAGGCCGTGACGATCGTCGCCTTCTGCTTCGCGGCAACGCTCGTGGTCACCGTCGCCGGGCTCGCGGTCGGGTCGATCCTGTTCCCCGTCGGCCGGGTGACCACCCTGTCGGGCGAGACGCTCTCGGTGTGGGCCGGCATCGGCCGGATCACCATCGCTGCACTGCTCGTGGCGATGTCACTGCTCGGCCTCGCGGCCATCAGCCTGTTCGCCTCGACGCTCACCGACGTGGCCATCGGGGCGATGGCGGCGACGCTCGGCATCCTCGTCCTGTGCGGCATCCTCGACGCCATCCCGCAGCTGTCGGCGATCCATCCATGGCTGTTCACCCACGAGTGGCTGTCGTTCGGCGACGTGATGCGCACGCACATCACGTGGACGAACATCACCAAGAACCTCGGCTTGCAGCTCGGGTACATCGTCGTGTTCACCAGCGCCGCGTGGGCTCGGTTCACGTCGCGCGACGTGCTCGCCTGACCATCCCGACACGCCGGTGACGACCCACGTGAGCATGACCGACAGTCCCCACGCACGGACCGTGCCGAGGACGATCCCGCCGACCACGACGACCACCGCCTCGGACCAGACGAAGCCGGCGACCTGGCGCCGGTTCGCCCCGAGCCGCGGCGATGCTGAACGTCCGGCGGCGCTCGGTCAAGCCGAGCCACAACGTCAAGCCGGTGGCCGCGGCGGCGAGGGCGAGCGCGAAGCCCAGCTCGACCTTGGTGAGCCCGTCGAGGTCGGCCGCCGTGAGGCTCGACCCGACGACGGCCCGGGTGGTGACGATGTCGGTGACCGTCGCGGTGGCGCCCAGCTGGGCACGCAGGCGGTCGGCGACGGCGGTCGGGTCCGAACCGGTGTCGACGAGGAACGCACCGACCGAGTCGCTGCCGGTCTGCGCCGCGACGTAGCCCGCGTTGGCCAGCAGGAAGCTGCCGTGCGGCGCGGTCGGGAACTCCTTGGCGATGCCGACGTAGTGGAAGGCGACGTCGGTGTACTGCTTGGTGACGAGGTCCCGCAGGCGCAGGGTGATCGGGTCGTCGACCTGGAGTTGGAAGTCGTGGACGGTCTCGGCCGAGACCAGCACGCTGTCCGGCTTCGTCGCAAGGACGCGAGTGAGTCGACGACTGGGTCATGCGCACGACGGTGACGGATCGAGGAGGCCGCTCGCGGAGAGACGGACCTGCAGGACGATCGGACCGGGACGACGAACGTGGAGGTCGATCCAACCGCCCGGCGCGCGCGTGACGCAGGCGTCGCCGCGAGTCACGTCGTACAGCGACGTGTAGTGGAAGCGCACGGTGCTGGAGCCCGCTCGCGGCGCGTCGATGGCCAGCGACTGAGGACGCACCGTCGTGACCGTGGCGCCGTTCGTCGCCAACGAGGGCGCGTCGCTCACGCGGAACAGCTGCCACTCGGCGTTCGACCAGACAGGTTCGAGGTACGTGGGTCGGGCGCGGATCACCGCGGCCTCGGGATCTGCGGCGTGTTGCAACGCTCCGAGGGGCAGTGCGACCAATGAGACGCTGTTGTCGATCAACCACTGGTGGTACGCCGCGGCGTCCAGGGTCGGCGAGTACAGGACCGGGTTGTACTTGCGGTCGAGTTGGGTGTCCCAACCCCGGGCCAGGCTGATCTCCAGCGCCAGCTCGTCGGCCTGGCGGAACGTCGCCGTCGGCACCACCTCGACGCGTTGGACGCCCCCCGTCAACGACGTCACCTGTGCCGCCAGCGGGTCGTAGAAGTGCTCCGCCGCGGTCGCGTCCTTGGGGCGGAAGGCCATCTTGGCGTACGACCACCCCCACAGGATCGAGAGCACCGCAGCCACGGCGACCACGCCGCGCCGGTGGCGGCGCATGCCGAACACGGCCGCCGGACCCGCCGCCAGCCATCCGAGGCGGACGATGTTGCCGCCGAGCGGCGTGCGCACCACGAACGCGGCGAGCGCCGCCACGGCGTACAGGGCGACGACGCAGATCACGACGCGCTCCCGCCGTCCGGACCAGCCGACGACAGCGAGGGCGCCGAGGAGCAGCACCAGCCCTTTCGCGGTGAACGGATACCAGCCGCCTTCCGGGAACGTCAGTCCGAGCATGGCGACCGGCACGACCGACGCGGCGGCGACCGTGGCGACGACGCGACGAGGGAACGCACGCGCCAGCCAGCACCCGGCGAGCACGATGGCCAGCGACACCGCACCGACGGGCGACGACAGGCCGCAAGCGATCGCGCACAGCGCGGCGCCCACGTGCCGGCGACGCTGCAGGCAGGCGATGCATCCCGCACCGAACGCGACGGACGGACCGAACGTCAAGCGTCCCGACCACAGGTTCAGCGCACACCCGAGCGCCAGCAGCACGGTCGTGAGCGTCGGGTCCAGCGCCGGCCTCGTCTCGGCGCAGCGCTCGACGACCAGGGTGAGGAGGAACGTGGCGAGCAGCGCCGCGGCGATGCCCACCGGCACGACGCCGAACCACGAGCCGAGCATCGGGGGGATCACGCCGTAGCCGGGCAACGGGTGGCCGGCGAACCAGTCGTTGTTCCACAGCGTCGAACCGGTGCCGAACAGACGAGCACGGAAGCTGCCGCTCGCGTAGTCGACCGAGGCGGGCTGCACCACCACGTAGGCCGCGCACAGGACGGCGCACACCAGCACCCCGGCCCAGCGACGTGCGGGCTTCCCGATGCACGGCCGGACGACGCCGTTGGAGCACGTGACGGAACTGTTCATCGCCCACCGATCGCCATGTCATCGCGCACACTGCCCGTCCGGCCGACTCGCAAGGCGACGGCACCGAGGACGAGCGGCAGCCACAGGTCGAACATTCGGTAAACGGCCACCGCGGCGACCGTGTGGCCGGCGTCCACGCCCAACGAGTGCAGCGTCGCACCCATCGAGACCTCGGCGAAGCCGATGCCGCCGGGCAGGAACCCGACGATCGCGAACGTCGTGGTGAGGCAGTACGTCACGAGCACCGCGAGCGGCGCGAGGTGGACGCCGACCGCCGCGCACGCGGCCGCGAGGAGCAGGGCGCCGAGGGACGGCCAGGCGAGTGCGTGCACACCCGCTCGCCGCAGCGCCCGAGCGTTGCCCCGGGCTGCCCCGATCGCCAGCCGCAACTCCTCCACCGCGAGCGTGCTCCCCCGTGTCCCGAGATCAGCCCGACGACGACGGGTGAGACGGCGACGCACACGCCCGGCGGCGCCCGCCAACCGGTCGATGCTCCGGTCGGAACGGACTGCCGCGACCGCGAGTGCCACGAGCCCCACCGTCACCGCGACGTACACCGTCACGCCGCCCACGTCGGTGCCCGACAGCTGACCGCGACCCCAGGCGAGTGGCACCACGAGGGCCAACATCGAGGTGAACCCGAGGTGGGTGAACAGCTCGGCCAGCAGGCATCCGGCACCCGCGCACGGCGCCGATTGACCGTGGCGGCGGGCGTCGGTCGCGAAGCGCAGCGCACCGGCCACCCCGCCCGATTTGGTGGCCAGATCGAGTGCGTGCGCACCGGCCGTGAGCCGCATCGTGCGACCGATCGGCCGACGGACGTCGAGCATGCCCTGGGTCTGCGACTGCAGCCCGGCGAGGTTGACCAACGAGAGGAGGCACAGCACGGCGGCGACGCCGAGCCACACCGGCGATCCCCCGGCGACGGCGACGGCGGCTGCGCCGAGCTCGCCCCGCTGGGAGACGACCAACCAGACGACCAGGCAACCGACGCCGACCCACGCGCACAACGTCCGCCGGCTCGCCGGCACGACACGTGCCACCGATCCCGTGGGGACCTGCGTCGCCGGGTCCGTCGTGTGCGGCATCATCACGTGCCGGCGACTCAGGAGGCGGGGACGACGACGAAGAAGTCGCGCCAGTCGGGGCTGAGGTAGCGGTTCGCCGACTTGGACATGTTCGGCAGGAGCTTGTGTCCGAGCACCTGCCCGTCCGTGTGGGTGAAGAGGTTGAACGTGACCATGCCGTTGTGGATGTCGAGCTCCATGGCGGTCACGGCGCCGGCGCGCACCAGCGTGTTCGCCAGCACCCCGAGCGTGAGCTGGTTGCCGGCGACGTACACGAGGTCGCCCGACGCCGTGACGCCGAGGCCGGAGCGCCACGTCGGCAGGGAGTTCGCCACGGTCCCCCACTTGCCACCGGCGTTCGTCGCCACCCCGTCGACCGCCCGTCCGTGCACCACCATCAGGTGCAGGTTCTGGCGCAGCGCGGTGTAGCTCACCGCTGGATCCAGGTCGCTTCCCCACGCGCCCACCGTCGCCGTGCCATCGGGCCGGATGGCCGCGGTCGCCAGGCCCGGCTGCATCCGGCGGATCTGCCGACCTTCGACGAGGGCTCCCCCGGGCGTGTCCTGCATCCGGTAGCCGGAGTTGAACGCGGCGAGCACGTCGGATCGATCTCCGGCCGGAACCGTCGCTCCCGCCGCACCCGGGCCTCCACCGGGCTCGCGCGTTCCGGCGACGAGTTGCAGCCGGCTCGTCGTCTGGCTGATCCAGGCGACGGCGACGACGAGCGTGGGATGGTTCGGGTCGGGGCGCAGCACCGCGGTGGCCACCTGCGCGACACCGGCGTGATCGCTGTCGACGACGGTCCAGCGTCCCTCCCCGGCGAGGGCCGGGGCGACGACCGGCTGCAGGTCGGCGGGCACACCCGACCCCGCGGTCCCGGCCAGCGGTGCATCGGGCAGTGCCGTCAGGTGGCCGCTGCTCGGCGGGAGGTGCGACCACAACCACCACGCCTCGCCGCGATCGACGAACGAGCCGAGTCCGCTGTTGCGCAGGTACTCGACGGAGCGCTCGGCGACCGTGGCGCTCCCGGGAGCGGTGAGGGAGCGGCCATAGCCGATCCCGGCAGGGACCGCGACGGCGACGGCGACCAGTGCGACGCCCAGGCGAACGGCCAGGCGCGTCGAGTGGTGCTCGGGCGCCCGAGGCGTGGCACGCCGTCGCGGCATCGCCGGGCTGACGACGCCGGCGGCGACCAGGCCGAGGATGCAACCGGCCGCCTCGTCGAGCAGCCACGACGTGCCGCTGGCGACTCGCACCGCGGCAAGGGCTGCGATGGCGGCGGCCACGGCGAGCCGGCTCCGGCGGTCGGTCGAGCGGAGCTCACGGACGAGCGTGATCGCGACGGCGGTGCCGATCGCTGCGGGCAACGACGGGAACGAACGGTCGACGCTCACCGCTTCGGCCAGGCCGCCCGCACCGGGCGCGGGCCGTTGGACGATGACCGCCACCATCCGGGCGGCGACAGCGGCAACCACCGCAGCCATCAGCACTCGCGGCGCTCGTCGGCGGTGTCGAACCGCGAGCTCCAGCGTGCCGATCAGCCCAGCGCCCGCCGCAAGGGCGAGCGAGCCGAACACGATGATCAACCGCCAGGCGGGCGTCACCGTGTGGGTCGGCGCGACGCGCACGGTCGATCGGCTGCAGCAGGCCGGTGCCGTCCGGCGTCACCAGGAAGACGCCGGCCGCGAGCAGGCCGCCGAACACCGACACGAGCAGTACGAGGCGGGTCAGCAAGCGCGCGCCCGCGGGCGGCTTCGACGCCGGCTGCGCCCACACCGGCACCGGCGGCTTCCACGCCACGCCAGGTCGGTCAGGCGCGTGGTCGGCCGCGGTCCACGAGATCGGTCACGAGGCGATGGTCGGCCCGGTCCGGTCGGTGCAACGGCAAGTGCGGTTCATCGACCGGTAAATCGTCCGGGGTGCGCCGGCGAGGCCTCGCCGGCGCGGTCGTCGTTCAGGCGGCGATGCGTGACGGATCACGCCAGCGGGCCCACAGGGCCGCGCACCACCCACGGGCAGGTGAGCCCGAGCGTGACTCCGAGCAGGGCGCCCCCGACGACGTCGGTCATGTAGTGCGCGCCGATCGCCACCCGCGACCACGCGACGATCGCGATGGCCAGCCCGACGGCGGCCACGGCGATCCGCCGCTCGGTCGCAGTGAGCTGGTCGCGCTGGAGCACCCACACCACCAGGACGGCGACGATCATCGCGGAGAACCCCGTCACGTGCCCCGACGGATAGCCGTTGCCCGACTCGCCGCTGAGCACCGACGTCACCGGCCGAGCGCGGCTGACGACCGACTTCATCGCCACCTCGATCACACCGGCGAGCGCTGGGGCGACGACGATCGCGATCGCGCCCGCCGGCTGACGCAGGCGCCACATGGTCCAGACGGCCGCCAACAGGCCCAACACCGCGACGACCGGCCCGGAGGCGACGAACGAGGCGAGCACGGCAAGGTGCCAGCCGACACTGCCCGGCACCGTGAGGAGGCGCTCGTCGATGCGTGCGTCGCCGACGATGACGGGGTGTCGCCAGACGACGGTCGTCAGCACCACGAAGGCGATGGCGCAGCATGCAGCGACGCGTCGTTGGATCTCGATCCTCATCAAGGCTGCGACGGTACGAAGCCGACCTCTGCCCGATGTTCGCTTCGCGGTCAAGCGACGGTAAACCGGCCAGAGGCCCGTCGACCGGCCTGCCGGATCGCTCGTACGCTGCTGACTCGTGGTGTCGAGCCTGCTGGTCGTCGAGGACGACGTCGCCATCGGGCGCGGATTGTCCGACGTCCTCACCGCGCACGGCCACGCCGTCACGTGGTGCACCACGGCGCAGTTGGCGATCGCCTCGTTCGAGGCGACCACGCCGGATCTCGTCCTGCTCGACGCCGGCCTGCCCGACATCGACGGGTTCACCGTGTGCCGCTGGTTCCGCGGGCAGCAGCCGAACCTGCCGATCATCATGGTGACCGCGCGTGACAGCGACGTCGACATCGTCGTCGGCCTCGACGCCGGCGCCTCGGACTACGTCACCAAGCCGTTCTCCACGCCCGGTGCTGCTCGCCCGGATCCGGGCACACCTCCGTGCGGCCACGACCGACACGACCCGACCGCTGACCTTCGCCGAGCTGACGATCGACCCCGGCGCCCATCGGGTCACGCTCGACGGCGTCGACGTCGAGATCCGGCCCAAGGAGTTCGAGCTGCTCGTCCTGCTCGCCCGCGAGGCAGGCAAGGTGGTCACCCGCGACCGGATCCTCAGCGAGGTCTGGGACCTCCACTGGGAGTCGTCGACCAAGACGCTCGGACATGCACATCCACGCGCTGCGCCGCAAGCTCGGCGACGACGCCGACCAGCCACGCTGGATCACGACGATCCGCGGTGTCGGCTATCGGTTCGAGGGTTCGTGAAGCGCCGCCTGGTCCGGGCGATCGTCGCCGTCACGGCGCTGACGATCCTGCTGCTCGGCATCCCGCTCGCCGTCGTCGCCCGCCACTGGTACGAGGACCGCAACACCGTCGACCTGCAGCGCCGGGCCGCCGAGGCGGCGGTCGACGTGTCCATCGACCCCGCCGACGGAGTCGCTGCGCGTCAGCGAGGACGGCGCGGACAGCGAGAGCTTCGGCGTCTACGACGCCACCGGCACGCTCATCGCCGGCGACGGGCCGGCCACCGCCGACTGCGGCCGTCACGGCAGCGCTGCTCGGCTCGCCGACGTTCGACCATGCCACCGAGACCATCGTCTACGCGATCCCGGTCACCGCCCACGGTGACGATCAGGTCGGCGCCGTCGTGCGCGTCGCCGAGCCCGACGCCGAGGTCGACGCGGCCGTCCACCGCGCCTGGACTGATCATGATCGCGGTCGCCGGCGCCGCGCTCCTGTTCGCCTGGCTGATCGCCCGCACCCTGGCCCGCCGGCTCGCCAGACCGGTGCAGCAACTGGCGATCGACGCCGAGCAGATCGGTGCCGGCGGCGTCGTGCTCGCCCACGAGCCGAGCGGCGTTCCCGAGTTCGACGTGCTCGGCGACACGCTCGCCACGAGCAGTGCGCGAGTCGCCGAGGTCCTCGCCCGCGAGCGCGCCTTCTCCGCCGACGTCTCGCATCAGCTGCGCACCCCGCTGACCGGGCTGCGGCTGTTGCTCGAGAGTCGAGCCGTCGGCGGTCACGCCCCGAGCGCTGGCCGAGGTCGACCGGCTCCAAGAGACCGTCGAGCACCTGCTCGCGTTGTCTCGGGATCGTCTCACCGGCGACTACGCCACCGATCTGGCGACGACGGTGCAGGCCGCGGGCGAACGGTGGAACCCGGTCGTCGCCGCGCACCACCGGGTGCTGCGCGTCGACGCCGCCGCCGCGGGCGTCACCGTCCGCGCCTCGGGCACGGCCACCGGCCAGATCATCGACGTCCTCATCGACAACGCCGTCGTCCACGGCGCTGGCACGATCGACCTGACCTACCGCCAGACGCCCGGCGGGATCGCCATCGACGTCAGCGACGACGGGCCAGGCATCGGCATCGAGCAGTCCGAGCAGATCTTCCGCCGGCGCCACGGCAGCGGGCACGGCATCGGCCTCTCCCTCGCCCGCAGCCTCGCCGAGGCCGACGGCGGGCGTCTCCTGCTCACCAGCCACAAGCCGACGCGGTTCACGCTGATCATCCCGACGACGACCGTCGGCGAGCAGACCGTCGGCGAGCAGACCGTCAGCGTGCAGACCGTCGGCGAGCAGGCCCCCGTCGGGAGCCATCGATCGTCGCCGGCGCCACGCGGCTGACCACGATCGCGGCGCGTCGGCGCGTCGGCGTTGGTCGCGGTGCCCCGGTCAACACAAACCGGGCGAGGCGAGACGTTCTGGTTCCTCGACAGCAAGATGACCGTCAAGGCCACCGGCCACGACACGCACGGCGGCTTCGCGTTGACCGAGACCCTCGTCGAGCTCGGACGCCAACCCGACCACGACGGCATCCCCGAACCAGGTCCGGTCGACATCGCCGCCCTGCATCGCGTCGGCCAGAAGTACGGCGACGAGGTCGTCGGCCCGCCCCTCAACCCGCGCCGATGATCAACCCGCCAGCACGCTTCGGGGCCGAGCAGCGCACAGCGTCGCTCGGCCCTTGGGCTGTCATCTCGCGATCGTGGCGAGGGCGGTGCGGATGACCTCGGTGACGCTGAGGCTCGCTCCGAAGGCCTGGCCGGTGTGGAACGCGGCGTCACCAACCCTCGCTCGCACCTGGGCAGCGAACGTCTGCGGGTGTGCTCGCATGCCCGGGGTGCCGGGTATCGATGGTCGGTTGATCTCGAGCCAGCCGAGGAGCGGGACCGCGTCGGCGGGCGTGCCGAGCCGGTCGATGAGGACGATCGTGTTGCGAATCGTGTTGGCGACGCTCTGGACCGTCCGGCCACCGAGTTGGCGGTCGAGGCTGGCTCGGAGTGGTTCGAGCGCGAGTGCGGGCTCATCGGTGCGTGCCAGGGCGGCGACGAGGTAGTTCGTCGCCGCGGTGAGGAACCAGGTGGCGCGGATGGACTCGGCGAGGAGGAGTGCGTGCCGAGCGTGCCCGGCTGCCTCGTCCGGTCGGCGGTCGAGCACGACGATGGTTCGGGTGAACGCGGCGATGGTGTGCAGCAGCCGGCAGCCGAGTCGCGCCGCGAGTTGATCGGCCTGGCGCATCGCGAGGTCGGCCTCGTCGGACTGGCCGGCGAAGCCGAGTGCCATCGATTCGCAGATGAGCATGTGCGTCTGGGCGAACGTCTCGCCGTCCGTGAGCGCCTCGGAGGCGTGAGAGCGAAGCAGTACGAGCGAGGCCGGGAGATCGCCGCGCATCGACGTGTGGAGTGGGAGCGCGGCCGCCACGTCGGGAGTCAATCCGGTACGCCGCGATCGGTGGATGGTGATTGCCTGCTCGGCGCGTCGCAGGCCGCGATCGAAGTGGCCATACCCCCAGTCGGCCAACGCCGAGGTGCCGAGGAGCTCGTCGGCCGCGGGGAGCTCCAACGCGCCGGCCATGGTGACGGCGTGGTCGGCCCACTCGACGATCTCGCTGCGCTCGCGGAACACTGCCTCGAACCCGAGACCGGTCACGAGTCCCGCCAGCGTTGTCGTGTCGTTGCGTTCGATGCATCGGCCGACGGCGACCACGACCTCGGGCCAGATCTGGTCGAGTCGCGCGGCGGCGACGGCATCGCTCGATCCGCGCAGCTCGCCGCGCAACCCGGCGATCTGGTCGGCGTAGTGCTGAGCGTGACGGAGCTCGGTCGCCTCCAGCTCCCCCTCGGCGCGGGCGCGCTCCCTGGCGAAAGCCTTGATCGTGTCCAACATCCGGTAGCGCGTCGGGCCGGCGGCCCGCTCGGTGACGAGCATCGAGCGGTCGACGAGCTCCGCCAAGGAATCGATCCCGATGTCGGACGGCCGAGCGTCGAGCCCGCACACTGCGGTGAGATGGTGCAGTTCGACCGAACCGGCGAACGCCGCGAGCCGGCGCAGCAATCGTTGCGCCGGCACCGCGAGCAGCGCATAGGACCACTCGATCGTGGCCTCGAGGCTGCGATGGCGATCATCGGGCCGATCCTCGTCGCGCAGGAGTGCGAACCGTTCGTCGAGGTGGTCGAGCAGCTCCGCCGGTCCGACGGTTCGGATCCGGGCCGCGGCCAACTCGATCGCCAGTGGCAGCCCGTCGAGTCGGTCGCACAGCTCGCACAGCGCGTCCAGACCGTCGACGTCGAGAACGAAGCCGGGGTCGCGATCGGCGGCGCGGTGTTGGAAGAGCTCAGGTGCTTCCGAGTCACGTTCGAGCGGCCCCAGGACATGGATCTTCTCGTCCCCGACACCGAGTGCTCGCCGGCTCGTGGCCAGCACCGTGAGGTCGTGACAGCCGGCGCGCAGACCGCGGATCAGCTCGGCGATCTCGCCGACCCGGGCTTCGCAGCTGTCGAGGACGAGGACGCCCGACACTCCAGCAAGCGCATCGACGAGCGCATCCAGTGCGTCGCGTCCGGGCTCGAGCCGCGCGCCGACCACACGGGCCACGAATCGAGTGACCTCGTCGCCGTCGCCGAGTGAGGCGAGATCGGCGAACCAGACTGGTCGCGCCTCGCCGCCCTCGAACGTCGCGAGGGTCTCGACCGTCAGGCGCGTCTTGCCGATCCCACCCGGGCCGAGCAACGTGAGCACACCCGGTTCGGCCAGCCCGCGCCGCACAGCGGCCACGTCCGAGGCGCGCCCCACGAAGCTCGTCGAGTACCGCAGCGCGCCAGGCTGAAACGTTCGGACCGGTGATGCCCCCATGGGCGCCCGCCCGGCGGACCCGGCGACTTCGTCACGACCCACTGCGAGTTGCAGGAGCTTGCCGGTGTCTCGTCGCAGCACGGCCAGCTGGGCCGCCTGGATCGCCTCCCCCGGTTCGAGGCCGATGTCGGCGACGAGGTGGTGCCGAGCGCGTTGGTAGAGCGCCAGCGCCTCGGCCTGGCGACCGGCGACGTGCAGCGCGGTCATCCCGAGCACCTGCAAGCGTTCGCGTGCCGGATAGCGGCGACAGGCCGGGAGCAGCTCGGCGAGCACACCGGGCACATCCAGTTCGACATCGATGGCGAAGGCGCGCTCGAGGGTCGCCGCGCGCATCTCCTCCAGACGGACCACACCCGGATGAGCCTCCAGGCCGAGCCCAGCCAGCACGTCACCGCGCCACAGCCGCAGGCCCTCACCCAAACCGGACCGTGACGTTCCGGCGTCGCCGACGAGTGCTTCGAAACGATCAGCGTCGAGCGCGCCGTCGTCCACGCACATGCGATAGCCACGTCCGCTTGTCTCGATCACTGCGGGCAGATCGCGCTCGCGCAGCGTCCGTCGCAGCCGCGCCACGAGCACCTGCACGTGTGCGGCATCCTCGGTGCGCGTTCCGTCGAGGACCCACGTGGCCAGTTCGGGCGTCGGCACGATCCTGTGGCGCTCGATCAGCAGTAGCCCGAGGAGGCGCGATTGCTGGCCGGCACTGATCGTGCTGTCGGCGACATGCAGTGGACCGAGAACAGCGAAGACCACGTGACTGCCCGGTTCACATCGCGAGCACGACGTGCAAGCGATCTGCAAGGTCGCCAGGCGTAGACCACTCGACGTGCCAACCATCGAACCTGACCTCGTCGCCAGCCGGGATGCAACCATTCGCGAGCACATCGCCGCTGAATGCGCGCACGACATCGAGCGCGCCTTGAAGACCTTCCACGTTCCGCACTACCACGTGTATCCGCTCGACCTCGACGCTCCCGGAGCGGACGCCGTGGGCGGTCTGCTCGGGGCGGTGTTCGACGCCTTCCCGGACTTCGAGTTCATCGCCGAGCGCACGTACCACGCCTCGGCTGCCGTCATCGTCGAGGGCCGGATCGTCGGAACCCACCGTGGTGAATGGGCCGGGATCAGTGGTACGGGTCACCGCGTCGACGTTCCCACCTGCTGCCTCTACCACTTCGACGCCGACCGTCTGACCAGCGAGACGGTCTACTTCGACCACGCCACCATGCTCGCGCAGATCAATGATCAGAGGCCGGGCTGAGCGGACGAGCACGACGGGGACCCCGGCGCGGCGGGCCGCGTCGAGCACCCCGGGGTCACCGTTGACAGCACGCTGGTCAGTGGCGGCGCGAGCGGGAACGGGACGAGGTCGGTCTCCTCGGGGTCGGGGCGGGCGAGGGCGTGCGGCTCAGGACAGGCCGAGGAACGAGACGTTCGGCTTGCCCAGGAGGTTGGGCACGTAGCCGACGACGTTGTCGGCGTAGGCGATGATGTTCTGGCGGTACAGCAGCGGGGCGTACGGGGCAGCCTCGGTGATCAGCGCGTTGGCCTCGGCGTACTTCGCCGCCCGCTGGTCGAGGTCGTCGGTCGCCACGGCCTGGGTCAACACGTCCTCGAGACCGGCGATCTCGACGTGAGCCGGGTTCTGGTAGGTGTCCTTGGTGAACAGCCGGCCGTAGGTGAGGGCGACGTCGGGCCGCCCGGACCAGCCGGCGAGGAACGCGTTGGCCGACTGCGCCTCGAAGTACTGCTGGATCGCGGCGTTGATGTCCATCGTCGTGATGTTCAACGTGACCCCGATCTGCTCGAGCTGGGCCTTCATGATCTCGGCCTCGGTCGTCGACACCGACCCCTGCGTTCCCACCAGGATGGTGACGGTGGCCCCGTCGGCGTAGCCCGCGTCGGCCATCAGCTGCTTGGCCGTGTCGATGTCGTGCGGCCACGTCGGCACGGCGCTCTTCTCGTAGGCCCAGTGGTTCGATGGCACCGGCAGCCAGGCCGCCTCACCCTTGCCGTCGACGGCACCGGCGATCAGTTCGTCGCGGTCGAGGGCCATGTTGATCGCCTGGCGCACCCGTGCGTCGTCGAGCGGCTTCTGGGCGAGGTTGAAGTAGACCATGTCGAAGGCGAGGCTGATCGCGCCGCCGATCGTGAGCCCGTCGGCGGACTTGAGCGAGTCGTAGTCGGCCGCGTCGAGGCCGTAGGCGAAGTCGACCTGATGCGAGCGCAGCGCATTGGCGGCCGCCTGGCGGTCCGGGATGATGCGCATCTCGATACCGTCGAGGGTCGGCTTGGTGCCGCCCTCGTAGTTGGCATAGCGCTTGTACACGATCCGGTCGCCGGGGCGGTACTCGACGAACGAGAACGGCCCGGCACCCACCGGGTGCTTGGCGAAGGCGTCCTTGTCGGCGGCCGCCGTCGGCGACACGATCATGCCGCCGCGGTCGGCGAGCACGAGGACCAGCGACGAATCGGGCGTCTTGAGGTGCAGCAGCACCTCGTTGGGTGCAGGGACGTCGATGGACGTGATGTTGTTGAGGTCGTCGTGCGCCCCGATCTGCTGGAAGCGCTCCATGCTCGCCTTGACGGCGGCGCCGTCGAGCGGGGTGCCGTCCTGGAACGTCATCCCGTCGCGCAGGGTCAGGCGCAGCGTCTGCGGATCGTCGAAGGCCCACTTGGTCGCCAGGCCGGGCTTGGGCTCCATCGTCGTGGGGTCGAACGTGATCAGTGTGTCGAAGATCGGGTACAGCATCACGTGGTCGTTGCCGCCGGGTCCGACCTGCGGGTCGAGCGAGGACGGGTCGGCAACCGCGGCGACGCGCAACGTCCCGCCGTCCTTGGCGGCCGACCCGGCGCTGGTGGCGGGCGATTGGCTCGTGGCCGAGCCGGCCGTCCCGGTCGATCCTGCCGTCCCGGTCGCTCCGGCGGTCCCGGTCGAGCCGGCGGCCGTGGATCCGGCGGTCGTGGACGGTGAGCTCGTCGCCACGGCGGCGGTCGTCGTCGCCCCACCGCTCGAGCTGTCGTCGCTCCCGCACGCGGCGAGGACGAACGTCGCGGCGACGACCACCGCCGACAGCCGGCGGACGCGCCGAGAACCGAGACCGAACATCGCTACCCCCTGTTACGTCGAGCGTCGCCGGCCGGCATCGTGCGAGCAGCACGTCCGTGCTGCCCTGGCCGCCGTTGACGCGATGGACGGTACGGATGTCGGTGCCGCCCGGCAATGCGTCGTTGTCGGCCTCTACAACGACGGGGCGTCGGGAGGCGCGTCGGCGATCGCGCCTGCGGCGGTCAGTGCGGCGAGCTCGGCATCGTTGCGGCCGAGCGCGCGCAGCACCTCCTCGTTGTGCTCGCCGAGCGACGGGGCATGTCGAAGCGAGACCGACAGCCGCTCGAAGTGCACCGGGAAGCCCGGGAAGCGCATGATGCCGACGTCGGGCTGGTCCCATTCGGCGATGAAGCCGCGTGCCGCCAGGTGCGGGTCCTCGACGAGATCCCGGTTGGTCATCGCCGGGCACGCCGCGACGCCGGCGCGCTGCAGGTCGGCCGCGGCCTCGGCTGCGGCGCGCCGTCCGGTCCACGCGGCGAGGACGACGTCGATCTCGTCGTGGTGCTCCGTCCGTTGCGCCAGTGACGCGCCGGACAGCGCGTCGAGTCGCTCGTCGTCGACGAGGTCCACCAGCGCCCGCCACGCGGTGTCGTCGGCGACGGTCACGGCGACCCATGCGTCGTCGCCGGCGCAGGAGTACACGCCCTGGGGCGCGTGGTCGGCAGAACGGTTCCCGTTGCGCGCCGGCGGCGCCCGGTCGATCGAGGCGACGAGGATGCGCTCGCCCCCGATCGCCAGCATCGCCTCGAGCTGGGCCAGGTCGACGTGTACGGGGCGCTGGACCACCTCGCGCTCCCACAGCGCGGCGAGCAGCGCGTACGCGCCGTGCAGTCCGCCGACGGCATCGGCGAGGGCGAGCCCGATGCGCATCGGACCGCCGCCGCGGTAGCCGGTGGCCTCGTCGAAGCCGGCGTACGCCTCGAGGATCGGGCCGTACGACGAGTAGGTCGCCATCGGCCCGTGCTCGCCCCAGCCGGTCATCGCCACCGACGCGAGCGTCGAGTTCAGCGTCGTCAAGCGTTCGGGGTCGACACCGAGCGTCCGGGCGCCCCGCGGCGTGAAGTTGTGCACGAGCAGGTCGGCGCCGGCGATCAGCTCGTCGAGCACCTCGCGGCCGCCCGGCGCCTTGGCGTCCAGGCACACACCGCGCCGGCCGCGATTGAGCTTGTTGAACGATCCGCCGCGGTTCCACGGCCGCTCGCCGGGATCCGCCTGCGGATAGATCGGCGCCCGCACCCGCGGCGGCGCGTCCTCACCCCAGCGCCATTCCCCGGGCCCGGGTGGTTCGATGCGGCGACGCACGCCGCGAGCCGTCGGGTGCTCCACCTTCACGACATCGGCGCCGAGATCGGCCAGCCAGCGTCCTGCCAGCGGTCCCGCCCACGCCACGGTGAGCTCGACCACCCGCACCGCCCGGAGGTCGATGCGCGGCTGCCGGCGAGCCACCGGCGCAAGGAGCTCGCCACGGAACCCGGCGTCGTCGGCGCCGAGCGCCGGTGCCGGTGCCGGGCGAGCAGCGTGGTCGTCGAGGCGGAACGGCGGACCCGGCAGCGTCGCGCCGGACGCGAGGTCCTCGCGAGGTTGCCAGAAGCCTCGGCTGCGTTCGTGCGCGCTCGCCAGCACCTCGACGAAGTCCAGCATCGGTCCGGCCGGCACGCGGTTGGCCTGCAGCCGCTCGACCGCCTCGCCAGCCGTGTGCGTCGCGAGGAACGGCGCGACCGCGGCGTCGATCTCGTCGGCGCGGGCGAAGCGGACACCCGGGATGTCGAGGTCGTGATCGGCGAGCAGGCCGGTCGTGCCGGTCGTCGCGCAGAAGTGCTCCCACTGCTCGGGGGTTGCCGCGACGACGCACAGCCAGCGGCCGTCCATGCAGCGGTACAGCGACAGCGGGTAGTGGGCCTCGCCGAAGCGCCTCCCCCAGCGCCGCTTCACCGCGCCGGTGTGCGTGTACATGACGATCGACCACTGCTGCGCGGCGGCGACGGCCTCCATCGCGCCGACGTCGACGAGC
This sequence comes from uncultured Acidimicrobiales bacterium, assembly GCA_963794805.1. Taxonomy (GTDB): domain Bacteria; phylum Actinomycetota; class Acidimicrobiia; order Acidimicrobiales; family Ilumatobacteraceae; genus JAODBQ01. The sequence goes on along the minus strand of CAWCFL010000013.1, from coordinate 137,711 downwards.
TGGCCGGAGCCCGTCCGCGTCGCCTCCATCACCGCGGCGGCGGTGGCGACGGCCGCGGTCGTTCCGGTGACGTAGGACGCCCACGGTCCGCCGCCCTGCAGGGGCTCGCGTTCTGCTTCCCCCGTCAGGTACAGGTAGCCGCCCGAGGCCCAATCGATCAGCGTGCTGTGGCGCCAACCGGCAGATGGGCCGGAGAGGCCGAACCCGCTCACGACCGTGACGACGGCGCGCCGGTTGACCCCGGCGATGCGCCGGTGCAGTGCCGCCGTTGCCGGGACATCACCGTCACAGCCCATGAGGACGACGTCGGCCCATCGCACCGCAGCGTCGAACTCCGGGTCGTCGGGGACCAGCCGCACGCCACGCTTGGCGCCGTGCAGGTGCTCGTGCGTGGCGCTGCGGCGCACACCGGCGCGGTCGGTGAACCACGGGGACGCGTGGCGCAACGGGCCACCGCCGGGCGGCTCGGCGAGCACGACGTCGGCGCCGGTCGACGCGAGCAGCCGACCGCACCAGGCGACACCCACGTCGGCGGCGAGCTCGAGGACCCGCAGATCACGCATCGGACGGTGGTCGTGCTCGATCTTGACTGAACGCCGCGTGGGCCGCAGCCTTCTCGGGGGTCCCCGACAGCACGAACAGCTTGTAGTTGTCGGCGACCAGCGCGTCGCGGAACGACGTGTCCAACGCGGTGACGAGGGCCTGCTTCGCCAGACGCACCGCGGCCAGCGGCAACGCAGCCATCGTCGACGCCACCTCGACGGCGCGGTCGATGTGCGCGCCGGGTGCTGTGACCTCGCCGACGAGACCGATGCGCAGCGCCGTCGCCGCGTCGACGTGTTCGCCGAGCAGCACCATCCGCGACGCCCACACCGGGCCGACGGCGCGCACCAGCCGGGCGACGCCGCCACCTGCCGGCAGGATGCCGAGGCCGACCTGCGAGAGGAAGAACCGCGCCGTCTCGTCGGCGATCGGGACATCCGCCGCCAGCACCATCTCGACGCCACCCCCGACGGCCCACCCCTGGACGGCGCAGACGACAGGCTTCGTGCACGACCCGACGATGTTCCCCGAACCGTTCGCCCGGCCGGCGGCGAGCTGACCGACGATGTCGTCGGCGTCGTGCATCGTCGGGTCCTTGAGGTCGGCACCGGCGCAGAACGACCGGCCCTGCCCGCTGAGCAGCACGACACGCACTGCCGGGTCCGCCTCGACCTCGCCGACGACGGCCGTCAGCTCCGCCGACAGCTGCTTGCTGATCGCGTTGAGGCTGGAGGGGCGGGCGAGCGTGACGTGAGCGACGCCGCCCTCGACGAGGTAGTCGATCGTCTCCATCGCGCCTCCTTCCCGACCAGGACGGTGGCCGGACGGCGACCCGGGTCGGCGGGATCGCAGCGTATGAGGGGCCGCCGCCGCCGTTCAACGCGTCGTTGTCGGAATCGACAAACGACGGCGGCAGCTCGCGCTTCGGCTTGACCCCGGTCGACGACCGCGGAACAATTCAGATCTGAAGTAATCCGCCGCCGGTCACCGCCTCGTGGGACGACCTGTGTTGGAAGGGGGGTTTCGTGCGCACGCAAGCGCCTTCGGTTGTCGCGCTCGAACACGAGCCGGCGCCGATCTCGTCGTCCGGCTCGTCGAGCGCCGACGACCCATGGCGTTGGCAGGACTGCGTCCTCGACCGGCTCGTCGCCGATCTCACCCGCATCACCACGAGCGCGTCGACGGCCGACGCGGCGATCAGCTTCGACGTCCTGCTGCGGCGCATCGGTCGTGCACTGTGCAACGTCTTCGGGCTGAGCCGCTGCTCGGTCTATCTCGCGACCGACGCCTCGACGTTCCGCGGCATCGTCGGCTTCAGTGCCGGCCACCGCCTGGACGTCGCCGTACGAGCCAAGCGCGTCGACGTCGCCACCGACCAGGTGACCGCCGAGGTCGTGCGCACCCGCGCGCCGGTCGTGGTGGCCGACGCCCGCACCGATGTCCGTCCCCCGGCAGCGGTCGTGCGCCGGCTCGGCATCGCCGATCTCGTCGCCGTGCCGCTCGTCGTCGAGGACACCGTCATCGGCGCGGTCTATCTCGACGATGACGGCCGCGCCCACCGGTACGAGCCGACCGACGTGGCGCGAGCCGCGACGCTGGCCCGGCGGGCCGCCTCACTCGTGCGCCAGGCGCAGGTCGTCCTTGCCCTCCGGCGTGCCCTGCGCCAGGCGCGCGTCGAGCGCGAGACGTTGGAGCGCACGAGGCGAGGACAGCTCGGCGTCGACGCCGCGGCGATGGTCGGCGGGTGTCGGTCGCAGCTCGTCGCCTACGTCGGCGAGACGCTCGACCGTCCGGTGTTGCTCCTCGGCACCGGCTTCGAGCTGGTCCACGTCGCCGGGGCCGACGAGTCGTTCCAACACGCCGTCCGTACCGCGTGGCGGGCCGCCGTGTTCGCCCGGCACGCATCCTCGGCCGTGGCGTCGGCGTCGGCGTCGGCGGTGCTGACCCCGCTCCCGTCGATCGGTCTCGGGTGTCGGGCGCTGATCAGCCCGATCCGCGGCCACGCCGGCAGCGCTGGCGCGCTCGTCGCCCTCGAGGTCGGCCGGCCGTTCGACGACGTCGACCGGCAGGTCCTCGACCACGCCGCCGTGGTGCTCGATCTGCGAACCGGCGCCTCGCTCGCCGCGCCGCGCCCGGCCGGCGAGGGATCCTTTGGCGCGCTGGCGGCGACGGCGATCGGTCAGCGGGTCGGCTTCCCCGCCGTGGTCGCCTGGGTGGATCTCGGCGCAGGGGCCGCGCACCGGCTCGTCGAACGCCTCGCGATGAACCCGGCGCAGCACGTCCTCCTGCCGCGCGAAGGAGGGGTCGGCGTCGTGGTTCCGGTCGGTGACACGGCGCACGTCGCCGGCGCACTGGTGGAGCTCATGGCCACGGCTCCCGGGGGCCGAGGGGTCGTCTCCCGCGTCATCACCGCCAAGGAGGACCTCGCCGTCGCCTGCGCCGAGGTCGACAACCTCGCCACGATGCTCGAGCGCAACGCCGTCGTCGGACGGGTGGTGTCGATCGACGACCTCGGCGCAGCTCGCCTGGTCCTCGCCGGGGCCACGGCCGAGGCCATCGCCCGCATCGTCGACGAGACGCTCCTGCCCTTGGCGCCAGCGGCTGTCGGGCCGGCGCTCTCGGCCGTGCTGCTCGACACCGTGCGTACGCTCATCGCGACCGATGGCTCCATCCGCGAGGTGGCGCGCCGCCTCGAGGTCCACGAGAACACCGTGCGTTACCGGCTGCGCCGGATCCGCGAGCTGACGGCGCTCGACACGTCGGTGGTCGGCGACCTCTTCCAGCTGCAGGTCGCCCTCTGCGCTCGGGAGCACCTCGGCTTCGAGCTGCCGAGCGCAGAGGCGTGCGCAGCAGGTGCCGTGACCATCGGAACAGCTGCGCGGTGACCGCGGATTTTCGGTGAGCTCGACGGGGAGCCACCGACCCAGCGGCACAGCCCGCTCCGCCGTGCTGTTCGCCGCCACGTGCCAGCCTTGCCGGCGTGACCCACGGCGAGAGCTCGACTCCGAACGACCAGGTGTCCAGTGCGATCGGGCCGCGTGGAGACAGGCGTGGGCCGGTGCTCGGCATGCTGGCGGTGGCCGCCGTGCTTCCCCTGTTCCTGCCCGAGCGCCTCACCCTCGGTCCGACATGGCTCCTGCCCGTGATCGAAGGCGTCTTGTTGATCGGGGTCGCAGTGACCGACCCGGGCCGGATCGATCAGCGTTCGCGTCAGGTTCGCGCGCTGCGACTCACGCTGATCTGCGTGCTTGCCGCGGGCACCGCGTTTGCCACGGGCCATCTGCTCAGCGAACTGATCCGCGGCGGCGGCATCACCGGTTCGGCGGACCTCCTGCTGCGGGCCGGCAGCGTGGTGTGGATCGAGCTCGTCGTCGTGTTCGCCTTCCTGTACTGGGAGCTCGACGCAGGAGGGCCCGGCCAGCGCGCCCATCAGCCGATCAGATATCCGGATCTCGCCTTTCCCCAGCACCTCAATCCCGAGATCGCCCGGCCCGGGTGGCGCCCCGTCTTCTACGACTACCTCTACCTCGGCTTCACGAACTCGACCGCGCTCAGCCCGACAGATGTGATGCCTTTGGCGCACTGGGCCAAGCTGACGATGGCGATTCAATCACTGACGTCATTGCTGATCCTCGGGTTGATCGTGGCGCGGGCGGTCAACATCCTCAACTGATCGGGTGATCATCGGGGGGCCGCCTCAGGCAGCGTCGAGATCCTTGGTGAAGAGCACGGTGCTGTTGACGTCGACGAGGCTGACCGTCAGTCGGCGCCCGGCTTCGCCGATGTTCACGTGGCCGAAGAACTGGAAGCCTTGCGAGGGATCCATGTTCGGGTAGGTGGCGGTCTTCTGGAACACGACGGTTGGCCCGAAGGTGGGGTCGAGCGCGTTGGGCCCGAACGTGCCGGCGTGCACCGGGCCGGCGACGAACTCCCAGAACGGATCGAAGTCGGTGAACATGGCGTCGGCCGGGTCGTAGTGGTGGGCGGCGGCAGTAGTGGACGTCCGCGGTGATCCAGACGATGTTCGAGATGCCACGGATCGCCTTGAGCAGGCCGGCGATCTCGGCCTCTCGTCCGAGCGGGACACCGGTGTCGCCTTGCGCCACGGCTTCGATGGCGGCGCCGTCGGGCACCACCAGGCTCAGCGGCATGTCGGCGGCGATCACCTTCCAGGTCGCCTGTGACCGGCGCAGCGCGTTGGTCAGCCAGCGCACCTGATCGCCGCCGAGGAAGGTGGTGTCCGGTCGGCTTCGTCCCGGTATCGGCGTTGTTCGGGCCCCGGAAGGTGCGCATGTCGAGCATGAACAGGTCGAGCGACGGGCCGTACGAGATCTGCCGATAGACGCGGCCCTGGCGCTCGACGGTGCGACCGATCGGGAAGTACTCGTGGAACGCTTGGCGGGCTCGTGCCGACAGCACGTCGACCCGCTTCTCGGTGTACTCCGGACGATCGTTGAGCACCTCGCCGGGGTACCAGTTGTTGACCACCTCGTGGTCGTCCCACTGGACGTAGACCGGGACGTCGGCGTTGAACCGGAGCACGTTGTCGTCGAGCAGGTTGTAGCGGAACTGTCCGCGGTACTCGTCGAGGGTCTCGGCCACCTTGGCCTTCTCGGGAGTGACCAGGTTCGTCCACGTCGACCCGTCGGGAAGCGCGACGGACGGCTGCAGGGGACCGTCGGCGTAGACGGTGTCACCGCTGTGCACCAGGAAGGCCGGCTCGAACGAGCGCATCGTCTCCCAGCAACGCATCCCACCACGGGAGACGTCGATGCCCCACCCTTGGCCGGCGTTGTCACCGGTGAAGACGAAGGAGACGTCGTCGCGCCGACGCCGCGGCGGGGTGACGAAGCTGCCGTGCACCGGCTCCCCGGCGCGACGGCCGAACAGGTCGGTGAAGCTGACTCGATACGCGATCCGCTGGCCGTCCGGCAGGCCATCGATCAGCCGCTGCGCGGTGAAGTCCGTTCCCTGCCACGCCAGCGGCCCGCGCACCTTCCAGCTGTCGCGGAACGATGCCGCGCGTCGCCAGCTCCACCAACATCTGGCCCGGGCGATCGGCGTGTGCCCAGATCACGGCGGAGTTCGCGGTCACGTCGCCGGCCATCACGCCGTGGGTGACGCTCGGCGTCCCGAACTTCGCCGCCGGCGCCCCACTCGACCGTGCGGCCGCCGTCCCCGGCCGGGCCAGCGCCGTACCGAGTGCGACGCCGCCCGCGGCGAGTGCTCCGGTCCGCAGGAACGATCGTCGATCACATGCTGAGGGCTCCATCGTCATCGAGCGTGCTCCCGGCACATGACGTTCGGACGGAGCCCGCCTCGCCGCGAGGTGAACCGCCGGCGAACGCCCGGCGAACATCGACAGCGCGGGTCCGACCACTTCGCGTGGTCCTGCGGCGGGCACCTCGGGCGCGCGGTGAGCGGCCTGCGCAACAGCGGGTCGGCAAGGAGGTAGATCTGGCCGACCGCGAGGTCGTGGCCGTGGTCGTCGTGCCACCCGGACCAGCGCAGGCCCAGGTTCTCGCGGTCGACGTGCGAACGCGGTGGAGGAGACCATCGTTCGTCACCTGCCGTTCATCTCGGGCTGTTCGAATGCGACCTACCAAAGGGCTTGGGAGGTCGCAATGGTTCGTCGACAGCGTCGACTCGCAGCAATTGTCGGAGTGGTAGCAGCGTGTGGCCTTGCGGCAACCGCCGCCGCCCAGGCGGGAGGGGCCGGGGACCGGACGCAAGACGTCCGGCAATCGATCAAGGGCGGCAAAGCCAGGAACGTGATCATGTTCCTGGGTGACGGCATGGGCGACTCGGAGATCACGATCGCCCGGAACTACGAGGTGGGCGCCGCCGGGCGGCTGTCGATGGATGCATTGCCACTCTCCGGTCAATACACGACCTATGCGGTGCAGCGCGGCACGGCCGACGTCCCGGACTACGTCACCGACTCCGCGGCGTCAGGGACCGGCTGGGCGACCGGCCACAAGACCTACAACAACGCGGTGTCGGTCGATCCGGTCACCGGTGCGCCGCTGCCGACGATCCTCGAAGCCGCACAGGCCGGGGGATTCAGGACCGGCAACGTGACGACGGCCGAGCTGACCGACGCCACGCCCGCGGTGCTCGATTCGCACGCCTCGCTGCGTGGCTGCCAAGGACCGTCGGACATGGCGACCTGCCCGACCGAGACCAAGGCAGCGGGCGGACTCGGGTCGATCGCCGAGCAGAGCGTCGACCACGACGTCGACGTGCTGTTCGGTGGCGGCCGCCAGCGCTTCGATCAGGTGATGACCGGCGGTCCGTTCGCCGGGATGACCGTCGTCCAACAGGCCCAGTCGCAGGGCTATACGTACATCACCGACAACTCCGGCCTCGCCGGTGCCACCGCAGGACGCAAGTACCTCGGCCTGTTCTCCGCCAGCAACATGGACCTCGAATGGACCGGACCGCTGGCCGCCCCCTACCCGGGACCTGCGGCGACGGCGTGCACCGAGTCGAACCCGCAACGGCCGGCGACGGTGCCGCACCTCGCGGACATGACGTCCAAGGCGATCGAACTGTTGAACACGAAGGTGAAGGGTGACAAGCGCAAGGGCTTCTTCCTGCAGGTCGAGGGTGCCTCGATCGACAAGCAGGACCACGCCGAGAACCCGTGTGGCCAGATCGGCGAGACCGTCGAGTTCGACCAGGCGATCCAGGTGGCACTCGACTTCGCGGCGACGAACCCGGACACGCTGATCATCGTCACGGCCGACCACGGACACACCAGCCAGATCATCGACCCACAGACGCCGGCCGATCACAGCCCCGGTGCGATCGCCACGCTGATCACCGCCGACGGACAGCCGATGGTCATCAACTACGCGACCAACCTCAACGGCCGCTCGCAGAGCCACACCGGCACCCAGGTGCGCATCGCTGCCCAAGGCCCCCAGGCGGCCAACGTCGTCGGACTCACCGACCAGACCGACCTGTTCCACACGATGATGCGCGCCCTCGGCCTGGAGTGACGTCGCCCACCTCGTTCATTGCCTCACTGGCTGGCCCGGCGCGCGATGGCGCGTCGGGCCTGTCAGTACGGCGACTCGAAGTGCTCCCCGATCGTCAGGTTGGTCAAGCCGACGGGCCGGATCAGCCGGGCGACGGGCGGACTGTCGCCTGTCACCTCGATCTCCACGATCCCGGTGACCTTCGTCCCGATGCGGGGCTGGATGGAGTCGGGCAGGCACGCCCAGGTGGAGGGTGCCCACACGTGTCGGCACGTGACGTTGCCGGCGACACGCCACTGGTGGACGTGGCCGCTGACGATCAACGAGACGTCGTGCTCCTCGATGAGATCGAGCAGTCGCTCACGAGTCGGCGAAACGACGTAGCGGTTCGGCTGGTCGACCTCGCCGGCGGCGTGTGGCAACAGCGGACGGTGGATGAACAACGCGGTCGGCCCGGGAGCCGCGAGCGCGTCGGTCAACCACTGCCACATCCCGGTCGCCGCGGCCGACGGTGTCGACAACGTCTGGATGTCGGCACCGATCAGGTGCCAGCCATCCACGTCGACGCGTCCACGTCGATGCGCCGAGCTCGTTCGAGTAGGCAGTCCGCCGTTCGTCGTCGACGAGGTCGGCGGTGTCCCCGCAGTCACCGATGTCGTGGTTGCCGGGGATCGCCAGCCAACGCACCTGGAGCTGGTCGAGCAAGCGTCGTGCGTGGCCGAGTTCGGTCGGATCGCTTGCCCCACGCAACGTGATGTCGCCCGTGTGGACCACCAGGCTCGGCGTCCGACGGTGGACCTCGTCGATGACCGCGCGCCACTGACGGTCGGCTTGTGGCGCGGCCGGCGACAGGTGAGTGTCGCTCACCACGAGGATCTTGGCCACGTCGACAGACTCGCACGGTGCTCCGAGCGCACTCGTCGACGCGCCCACCAACTTCAGGTGAACAATGCGCACCCGAGCCGATGTCAGCCTCCATCAAGCGACTCACGTCGCCGTTGCTGCGTCGCTTGCTCTCGCTCGTCACGCGGCGGTGAGCTGGCGGATGGCCTGGTCGATGATCACGTTGGTTCTCGCGTCGAAGGCGCTCTCAGCTGGACCGATCGGGATCAGTCCGGCGCGACGTCCTTGAGTTCTTCCGAGTCGGCCCCTTCGTTGGGCACGACGAGACCCGTCGCTGACGAAAAGATCTCGTCTGGCTCGTCCTCCGGCGCTACGGGGATCGGATCGGGTGTCGAGTCGCTGGACATCTCGCTCGCCTACCCGACTCGTCTGCCTTCGAGACGAGCAACCAACACGGCGGTTCCGGACGCCCTGACCCGCCCGCTTCTCAAGCCGATCCGCACAGCGCTCATCACGCCAGCGGTGGTCGATGAGCCCGGCGGCTCGCAGGGCGAGGCATGCGGCCGTTCCCACCCCCACCGTGACGACGGGGGCGGCGTGGTGCCGGGGTCTGCGTTGCGCTGACCATCCCGTCGCTCCACAGCCTGGTGCGCCGGCGATCTCCGCGCAGTCGCCCGGCCAGCTGTATCTCAGACTCGGGACGCCCCTCTGTGTTGGTGGTCGCGCCACACGGTGCGCCCGGCGACGAACGGGGAAGCGCATGGATCGATCGCAACCGCCCGATGTCCGATTCACCGCGGGGCAGCAGCGCGCGGGCCAGATCAACAACGTGGCCGGCAACCAGTACCTGCAGGCGATCTACGAGCAGCGGCAGAGCTTCCTCCGTGAGATCGCGGCCAGCCGCAGCCGGGCCAAGCGGCTCATCTGGTTCGGCTTCGTGCTGTTCGCCGTCGGGTTTGGCGCATTCGCGTGGATGATCATCCGCTTCATCGCGAACGTCGGCGAGCTGGACGCCAGTCAGCAACCGTCGATGAGCGAGGTGTGGGGCGAGCAGGTCGGCGGCATCCCCATCGGGTTGATCGGGTGGGCGGTGGCTGCCTTCGGCGTGCTGCTGATGATCGTGGGGATCGTCCTGCACGTGATGGCCACGTCACGCCAGCGACGGACGCTCAGCCAGCCGGTTGCGCTCGACCCATGGGGCGGCCAGCTGCACTCCGAGCCGCGGCGGTGACGGTGTGACGTTCAACATCGGTTCGCAGCACGGCGGCGTGGTCAACAACGTCGCCGGTGACCAGATCATCAGCGGCGGTCAGCACGTGGCGATCACCTCGACGGCGGACGCGCTCGATGTCCTCGCGACGCTGCGCGACGAGATCGCCCGTGCTCCGCTGAACGGCCCGACGCGGGCTGCGGCGGTGGAGGAGCTCGACGGGCTCGAGCGGGAGCTCGGCCGATCAGCGCCCGACCGGCCGACGATGGGCGCCCGCCTCGCCCGCCTGACGAGCGTCCTTGCCGCGGCCGGGGCACTCGTCACCGGTGGCGCCACGTTGGCCACCGGCATCACCGGGCTCGCCACCTGGCTCGGCAGCGCTGGCGCGGCGGCGCTCGGGCTCGTGCGCCGTCTCACCTGACAGGACGGGCCTGTCAGCGACCGGGGCCGAGCACGAGGCGGCGGTGGCGCTCCACCACGGCGGGTTCCAACAGACGCCGAGCCGGTCGCCCGCGTGGGTGTCGCGGCTCGCCGGGGCTGGTACCGATCGGACCGACAGTCGTGTGCTCACCGGCCGGTGAGTCGCTAGTTCGCGCCGTAGCAGACGAGCGTGCTCTCGGCGAGGAATCGCACGCGTTCGTTGGGACTCTCGTTGGCTGCTGCTTGCGCGAGGGCTTCCGAGGGAGGAGTGCCGGCCGCGACGCGGGTGTGGAAGCCGACCATGACGTCGACGATCTCGGTGTCGGGCAGTGGAACGGAAGCGGCGATGACGACGCGGGTTCCGACCGCGAGGAGTGGGGCGGCGAGGCCGAGGACGTCGTTGCCGGCGTTGAGCGTGGCGACGGCCGAGTTGCACGAGGCGAGGACGATGGCGGCTGGGGGGTGGGCGATCCGCTCCAGATCGTGGACGTTGATCGGTCCGTCGGCGAGTTCGATGGACGAGAAGAGTGGGTTGTCGCGGCGCACGATGCCGTGTGCGGCGAGGTGGGCGATGTGCGCGCCGTGCAGTTCGGTGGTGACGGTGCTGACGGCGGCCGCGGGCCCGACGAGCAGCGTCGCGCCTGGGTAGAGGGCGGCGATTCGACGCGCTTCGACGTCGGCGCCGGCAAGCCCCGGTCCGGCGATGATGACGACGTGTCCGTCGGGTCGCCAGGTGCTGGTCGCGGCCCGGTGCCAGAGTGAGGCGGATGGTGCGACCGATGCGGCTCGTCCGGAGCCGAGGATCTGGCTCCAGGGCAGGTGGTGGACGGAGAGGTCGGGCACGACGACGAGCTCTCGGTCGAGCAGGCGGTCGCGGCAGTGGTCTGCCGAGCAGGTTGTGGAGTTCGGCGAGTTGTTCGCGTGCCGATTGGATGGCGGTCTCCGAGGTTCCCCGGCCTCCCATGCGGGCCAGGCGGCCGACGGCGAAACGGAAGACGTCGGCACGGGCCGCGACGGGGCGCAACGATCCGAGGTCGTGGAAGGAGGTGCGCCCGCCGGCGAGCACCAGGGCCCCGATGCGGCCGTCGTGCTCGACGAACTCGACCAGCGCGCGATCTTCCAGGACCCGATGGGTCTCGGCCAGGCTGGCGCGCCTGTCCGGGGTGAACGAGCGGGTCGCGACGCGTCGGCGAGAAGCGTTCTGGATCGTCCGCTCCAGGCTCGCCACCCGACCCTGGAGCAGTGCCGGATCGGTGGCCGGGTCGTCGTCGAGCGCTGCCGTTCTTGTCGCCACTGATGCGGCCCGGAGATCTGCGAGGAGGCCAGCGAGGTGGTCGTCGGCGGGTGGCCGAACTGGCGCAACCCACAGGGCCGCGGCTCGCCACCGCTCGACCCACCGGTACAAGGTGCGCGGATCACGTCGCCGCCATGCGACTGCGAGTCCGAGGTTGGCCAGTTGCGTGCCTTGGTCGGACGCCGAGACGCGAAGGTCGGTTGCGCCGAGCGATGTCACGTGGGCCTCGAGCAGTGCGAGACCACGACTGCACTCACGCAGCGTCGCTGCTTCGTTGCCGCGGAGATGCGCGAGACGGGCGTGGGCCTCGATCGCGAGGAGTCGTTCGGCGAGAACCCTGTTGTGGGACGGGCGCGCTGCCAGGGTCCAGTGTGCGGTGGCGTCAGCGCGCCGCCCGAGGGTCTCGGCGAACCGGCCGGCAACCAACCAGGCGGCGCGCTCTTGTGCAGCGAGGCCGGCGCGGCGCAACGCCAGCGCGTTCTCGCGGGCGGAACGATGAGCAGCCGCGGTGCGCTCACCGGCTCCGAGCCGCGCCTGCATCTCCGCCAGATGTGCCAACGCTGCCCAGCCCCATCGCCTGCTCCGAGCCAAGGAGGCCCGCGCCGCGCGTGCCTCCTCGGCAGCGCCCGGCGCCTCGGCGAGCACCAGTGCCTGGGCCACGTAGTAGCGGCCTTCGCCCGCATCGGCGCGCATGTCGGCGGCGTCCAGCGCGGCGACCGCGTTCGGCACGATCGCCAACACCTCGTCGAACAGGCGGGCTGCGATCAGCGCCTCGGCGCGATACACGATGTCGCGATCGACGGGCACGTGCACCTCGCGAAGCTCGCGCTCCGCTTCCGCGAGCTCATGCAGTGCTCTGGGGACATCGCCGAGTCGATCGAGCATCATCCCGAGGTTCGTCCGCACCTCGGCCGCGGCGAACGCCATGCCCGACGCCTGGTACCAGGCGCGGGCCTGCTCGAGATCGGTGAGGCCTTGGCGAAACCCGCCGACGTAGAGGCGGAGGAACCCGCGGTTGTTGAGGGCTCGAGCCGAGTCGAGCGAGTCGCGTGGCAACAGGCGCAGTGCCATGTTGGCTGCGGCGAACGCCGCCGCGTGGTCACCCATCTTGTAGAGCACGACCATCCGTTGGAGGTGCACCCGGCCGAGATCAGCGCCGTGAGCGAGCGGCGTCGCCCGTTCGATCTCGGCCAACGCCGGGTTCAATCGCCCAGCCCACACGAGGGCGCGGGCGAGCACCGTTCGGCAGCGGCCCTCGAGCGCAGTGTCGCCCATTCGAACGGCGACGCGAACCGCTCCTCGCGCATGCGTCAGGCCGTCGCGAACGTTGTCCAGGTCGAGCGCGGTCAACGAGGCCTGGGCGAGCAGCTCGGCCCGTCGGCGCCCGTCCGATCGCGGCGTGCTCGCCAGCAGCCCGCGCAGCAGCGCCGCGGCCTCGACCGGCTCCAGCGACGCGATGTCGAGCGAGGCGACGGTGCTCCTCGAATCCACCTCGTCACTCAACGACGACTTCCTCCGCTGGTTCACGGGCGCATTCGTCGGCCCTGTCGAGCGTACGCTGGCGTGAGCAGAGCGTCCGGAGTCGCCACGTCGGCGAAGCGGGGATGGAGGACACGGGAATGGTCGGATGGCACGACTCCCGACGGCAGCTCTTCTTGGAGTCGCTGACGCTGAACCCAGGCATCCACGTCCAATCCGACGGCATCAACGATGTCCTGTTGTCGACCGGCCTCGTCAATGCCCGACCAGGCGTCGAGACGCGCGAGGTCGAACATCAGCTACGCGAGTTCGCTCCGCGACACGTCGCCGGGCAGCAGTTCGCACTCGACATCGGCGGCGACGCCGCCGCGTACCACGACATCGTGCGAGAGCACGCCGAGGTCATCCGACCGAACTACGTGTGCATCGCCCAACAACGCGTCCAGCCGGGCAACGATCCCGAGCACTCAACCCCGCTGCCTTCGATCCCGACCGGCACTGGGCTCGGGCGCGGTGTCAAGGTCGCCGTCGTCGACACCGGGGTCGCCGACCAAACAGGTGCCCGCGACGTCTGGACCGGCGCCGAGGGACGTGCCTTCGGGCCAGCGGACTTCGACCCGCTCTACGACCCCCGAACGCCGGCGCGTCGCCCGCTGTTGGCTTGGGCGGCCGGTCATGGGACGTTCGTCGGAAGTCTCGTGCGCCAGATCGCCCCCGACGCCGCCGTCGTCCCGATCCGAGCGTGTTCCCCGATGGGGTACGAGTCGGAGGACCAGGTCGCCGACGGCATCGATCGGGCAATCGACACGGGCGCCGACATCATCAGCCTGTCGTGGTGCGCCTACGCGCTCGTCGACCAACCGGCGACGCCAGGGCAAGCGGCGAGCTACTTCGAGCCCGTTCGACTCCGCCAGAGCATCGACCGCGCGATCGACCGCGGCATCGTGGTCGTCGCGGCAGCTGGCAACAGCGCAAGTCCGGACCCGATGTACCCCGCGGCGTGGCCGGATGTCCTCGCCGTCGGCGCGCTCGACCGCGACGGCAACCGCTGGGAACACAGCAACTATGGCCTATGGGTCGATGCGTGGGCACTGGGCCACAAGGTGCGCGGCGTCTACGTCAGAGGACGCGAGAACCCGGCGAACGACCCCGACGGTCACGCCGAGAACTGGGACAACCCGCGCATCAACTACGCAACTTGGTCAGGAACATCGTTCGCCACCCCGCTCGTCGCCGGGCAACTGGCCATCCTGGCATCAGCGCTCGGCGGCTCAGCAGAGGCCGCCCGACGAACACTGCTGGCCATGTCCCGATCGGCGCCGGACGATCCAGCAGGCAAACGCATCGTCATCGACCTCCCAGGGCAGACGTAGACCCAGCACCCGGCGCACAGTCGTCGGTGGAGTGCGCCTCCTCGGCCAAGCGGTCATGCCGCCGTGCCGTTGGTCGTCGCGAGCTCACAAGTGGCCGTCAAGCGACCTGCAAGCGGTCGTGGGTTCGATGTGCTCGTCCCCACGCGCCAACCCACGAGGAACCACCGTGAACCGCACGAGCCGCCCCACCAACCGTCCCGACCACGCCGGCCGCACCACCCGCCGCGGCGCCACCGCCGCTGCGGTCGTCATTGCCGGTCTCAGCCTGCTGGCCTCGGCCTGCGGCAGCGACAGCAAGGTCGCCCGCCCGACGGCGACCACCGTCGCTCCAACGACCACCCCGTACGCCCGCCCCGACAAGCCGACGCAGACGACGGTCGAGTCGCCGCCGGGCACCGATGCACCCACCAGCACCAAACCGGTGACCAGCACCACCGAGCCGGCCAGCGAGGGCGCGATCAGCGGTGTCGACGACGCCCAGCAGGGCACGATCCAGATCATCGCCCAGGGTTCGCTCCGCGACCCCGAGGTCGGCACCGAGCTCGAGGTCGGCAGCGGCAGCGGGTTCTTCATCGACAACGACGGCCTGGCCGTCACCAACAACCACGTCGTCACCGGTGCCGCCACCCTCGAGGTGTACATCGGCGGCGACACGACGAGGAGCTACAACGCGCAGGTCCTCGGCGTGTCCGAGTGCAACGACCTGGCCGTGATCAAGGTCGACACGTCGTCGCCGGCGCCGCACTTCGACTGGTTCAACGGCGACATCAAGGCCGGCATCGACGTCTACGCCGCCGGCTACCCGCTGGGCGACCCGCAGTTCACCCTGACCAAGGGCATCGTCGCCAAGGCCAAGGCGGGCGGCGACCTCACCGGCACGTCGTCGATCGACCACACGCTCGAGCACGACGCGAACATCCAGCCCGGCAACTCCGGCGGCCCGCTGCTCACCTCCGACGGCAAGGTGCTCGGCATCAACTACGCCGGTGGCGCCCAGGCGACCACGACGGAGCAGTTCTTCGCCATCGCCTCCGACCTCGCCCAGAACGTGGTCACCAAGCTGAAGAAGGGTGACTTCGAGTCGCTCGGCATCAACGGCTCGGCCGTCAAGGACGAGAGCAGCGGGATCACCGGGATCTGGGTCGCAGGCGTCGCCCCGGGCTCTCCGGCCGCCGAGTCGGGCGTCCTGCCCGGCGACATCATCACCTCGATGAACGGCCTGCCGGTCGGCAGCGACGGCACGTTCAAGGACTACTGCGACGTGATCCGCACGGCCGGCGCCAAGCCGATCGCGCTCGAGGTCCTGCGCTACGACACGAAGGAGGTGCTGCGTGGCGAGATCAACGGCGATCAGGAGCTGACGCAGGCCTTCTCCTTCGCCGACGACGTCGCCCAGGACACCGGCACGACCGTCAAGCCGGGCGAGGCGTACACGAGCTACGTGCCCGTCGGCGACGACACCGGCCAGCTCACCGTCGAGGTGCCGGCCGAGTGGTCGCAGACCGAGACGACGCCGCTGACGCTCGACGACGGCACGACCATCCCGCGGATCGAGGCCGCTCCCGACCTCGATGCGTTCCGCTACGGGTTCGACACCCCCGGCGTGCAGTTCGCCGCCGCCCCGTCGGCGAAGTTCACCGTCGACGACGTGCTCAGCAGCTTCGGCCAGAGTGAGGCGTGCACCGACGGTGGCACGTACGACTACGACGACGGCAAGTTCGTCGGCGAGTACCAGATCTGGACGTCCTGCGGCGGCACCGACACGAAGTACGTCGTGCTCGGCAGCAACGCCAAGTCCGACGACGCGGTGACGACGTTCGCCACGATCGTCCAGGTGGTCACCGACGCCGACCTCGACGCCCTCGACCACATCATGAACACCTTCGACGCCACCGCCTGAGCGTGACAGCGCGTCACTGGCACCGGGGCGATCACCCGTCCGGGACCGACCCTCTCGCGTTGGAGGCGGCGGCCCGGGTGTATGGTGGCGGCGCCGGTTGATGATCCAGCCGCAGCGGTTGATGATCCAGCCGTGACCCATTGCTTGATGACCGTGGCGTTGCGGCGGTCGGAACCGGGGACCACGATGGATGTCCAACCAACCCATGAAGCACTGCTCCCGTGCCTGTCCGTCCGGTCGCGGGGAGCCGAGGCCGTTGTCATCGCGACCGGGGAGTTCGACCTGGCCAGCGCGCCAACGGTCGCGGCGGTGTTCGCCGACGTGATGACCGAGACGTGTCGACGGGTCGTCATCGACGTCAGCGGCGTGGCGTTCCTCGACGCCGCTGGCCTACGTGCGCTACGCGCCGAGTCCACGCCGGCCGGTCGACAGATCAAGGTCCGCTTTCGGGCACCGTCGCCTCCGGTGCGACGGCTCCTCGAACTGGTCGACATGTGCGAACTGATCGAAAGAGCGCAGCCCGGGGACGGACGAGACTGTCGCCGAACGTGCAATGCCACGACATCCATCGATGTGGCAGGTGACTGAGTCATGGCCGATGTCTCATGGCTGGCCCTGGGTCCGGCGAGGCGACGGGCGGATCTGTCGATGGCCGCGCTGTTCATCCGCTACGTCGGACTGGGTGGTCTCGCTTCATCCGCGCAGCTGTCCGCGCATTTCGCATCGGGCGGTCCACTGTCGGTGATGGAACACGACGTGGCCGTCCACGCGATCAATGAACGATTCCTGGAACGCCACGATCCCGAGCGACTGCCCTACGAGGCCGGGTAGCGCACCACGATGGAGAGAGTGGACGCCGGACGTGTCGAGACCAACGAGCGAACCACGCCGGCCGACCAGGGTCGCGATGACCAGGCCGACAGCCGTGAGGCCGAAGCGGACCAGCGCGAGCGCCAGACCGACGCCCGCGAACGTGTGCTGGACCGGTGGGAGCAAGAGATCGCCGCTCGCGCCGCAGAACTCGACCTGCTCGACGAGGTCGACGAACACGACCGCGAACGCGCACGGACCCGCCGGGCACGCGAGCGTGGCCAACGCCGCGACGACGCCGAAACCCGCCGTGACGCGGCCATCGAGCGAGACATCCAACAAGCCCAACGAACCGACCGGACCGACTCTGACGGAACACCGAACCGTTCCGCGGAGGTCACCGCGCCCGCAGCGTTCGCCCCTTTGGCCGCCGCGTTGCAGACCAACCCACCGCTCGCCCAACAGCTCGAGCTGATCCTTGCCGCAGGCGTCGACGCCTTACCCGAGTGCGCCGCAGCGAGCGTGGCACTGATCAACGAAGGACGTCTCCGCACCGCCGCGAGCACAGCCGCCTGGGCGGCCGACCTCGACAGCACGCAGCTCGATCTGGACTGCGGCCCAGTGCCGTCCGCCGCCGAAGGCGGGATGATCGTCACGACAGACCTGACCGGCGACGATCGCTGGCCACGCCTCATCGGCCTTCCCGACACGACGGCGGCACGCAGCGCGATCAGCGTGGGACTCGTCGTCGCCGGCACGGTCACCGGTGTCCTCACCCTGTACGCCGACCTCGGCAGCCCGTTCGGGTCCCAGGCCGTGCGCATCGGCGACCTGCTCGCGGCGCATGCCAACGCCGCATTGGCACGCACCCTCGAGCGGTTGACGTACGAGGCGCAGGCCGAGGCGTGGCAACACGCCCTCGGGTCGCGCGACGTCATCGGGCAAGCGAAAGGCATCTTGATGGAACAACGCTCGTGCACCGCCGACGAAGCGTTCCATCTGCTCCGTGAGACGTCTCAGCGCCTCAACGTCAAGGTGCGCGTCATCGCCGAACACGTGGTCGCCAAACGGAGCCTGTCCGATACATGACGCACCGCACGGGCTCCAAGCCTGCGGACCTGCGTCGGCGCCGTTGCCCGTTGGCCCGTCGCTCAACCGGAAGCGCTCAGGAGTCGACCATGAGCGCGTCGATGATCACGTTGCCGCCGTCGAGGTGGTAGGCCGCGCCGAGGGTCGTGCCGATTGCGATGTCTCCTGGGGTGCATCGGGTGTCGCCGGCGAAGAACGGCACGGCTGTCGAATCGACGGTGGCGGTGGTCGGCGAGCCGTCCTCGCTGGTGAGCGTGAGGGTGAGGGTGACGCTGGTCCCGTCGGTCGCCGTGACCGTCGCTCGTGACGTACCGGTCGAGGCAGCCACCACCGATGGCGGAAGTTGTGTGCTGCTGTCGTCTCGCGCTGTGCCGTCGGCGGCGGCTTGTCCGACCGGGGTGGGGCCGCCGTCCGGCGCATCGGACGGGGCTGTGTCGACGAACAGGACGTGGTTGAGCCCGTCCGCCGCGAGCGTCGTGGCCAGCCCGACGATCTGACCGGCGGCCAAGGTCGCGGGCGTGGCGAGCGGGGTCTTGCCGTCGAGCCACGATGTGGCCGGGTCCACGACCGCGACACCGTCGACGCTCGAACCAGCCGGCATCGCGACGTCGGCGTGGTCGGAGATCTGATCGCCTTCAACGGCGACGATCGTGACTGGCGCCTTGAAGTCGGCCGCTGAGAGAGCGGACGCATCCTGGGTATCCGATGGCACCGAGTCAGCAGCACTCTCCGCTGCCCCCACCGGCTTCTGGTTCGCCGTGAGGGTCGCGCACTCGAGCAGTCGGTCGCCCACGATCACTGATCATCGGTGTCGCTGGCTCGGGACCCTCTGCTGGATCCCTCGGACCGCGTCGATTGGAATAGGGGTGCTTGGTGCTCCCGTCGTGGCTCGTCGGAGGTGATCGAAGCTGTCACCTGAATGATTTGTTCTTCGGTGCCGGCGCGCCAGGCGGTTCGATGTGTCGCCGCGAGCGTGTCGACCAGCGATTGGTTGGCCGGTGTGGTGAACCTTCCGCGGTAGCCGCGTCGTGCTCGTTCGGTCGTGGTCGCGCCGAGGATGTGGGCGGCGACAGCGTCGTCGCCGGCGGCGTGGTGGATGACCGCGACGGTTTCGAGCGAGTCGATCTCGAGCAGGGGCAGGCGGGCGCTGGCGGCAGCGCGCAGCGCTCGAACGGCCTGCGTGGTGGCGGCGGCGGCGTGACCGCTTGCTGATTCGAGTCGGGCGCGTACGACATCGGCGCGCGAGCGGATGCCGGGTGCAGGCTCACCGATCGTCGCGAGCACGGTGGCGATGTCCCCAAGAACGACGTCCGCGTCGTCCCATCGTTCCCGGGCGGCCAAGGTCACTGCCAGCTCCGTCAGCAGCTGGGCGCGGGGCGCGGCCAGTCGCACCGTCTGGAGAGCGGCGCGCAGGGTGCGCTCGGCCTCGTCCAGACGGCCGGTGAGGACGGCGTCAGCCCAGGCGACGACGTGCACGTGGTGCTCGGAGTTCGCCATGTCCGTTGGTCGGAGCAACCGTCCAACTCGGTCGAGTAGCGCTCCGTCGTCGAGGTCGACGGCGACGCGCGCCGTCGCCGAGATGAACATGCGTGAGATCAGTTCCCATGCCGCGGGATGTTGCGGCGCCATCTCGATCGCCGCCATCAGGTCGCCGGCGAGGTGCAGCGCCACTGCTTGGGCCGGTCCGAGCCCGGTCTCCCGGACGTCGATGTTGAGCCGTTCGGCCAGCCGCGCACCGAGATCACACATCGCGTCCAGCTCGTCGCGTTGGCCGAGCGCACCGAGGGAATCGATCAGACCGGTCAGGGTCTGCCACACGGCGACGGGGTGGGAGTGGCAGTTCGACGCGTTGATGAGCTGGCGTGCCGGGTCGAGATCGCCCGCTCCCATTCGGATGTACGCGTTGGTCACCGACAGGCGCTGGATCGTCGGTTCGTCGCCACCGTGGACGGCGGCCGCCAGCGCCGGGCCGATGGCGGCGTCGAGCTCGTGTCGGCCGGCGAGTGCGGCACCGAGCGACACCCCGGCGACGGCGTCCGGCCAGCTCGGCCGCGCGGCCTGTCGGCGAGCAGCCAGGCGCACGCCCGGTCCAGGTCCGGCCAGTGGTTCAGCCCGAAGCATTGGGGCGAGATCTGGCTGAGGATGCGGTCGGCCATCTCGCTGTCTTCGACCATCGCCCAGTCGATGGTCGCGAACACGTCGGTGAGCATCGCCGCGAGCGTCTCGGGTTGGTACGGGTCGCCGGCGCGCTCGGCCCAGTAGGTGGCGTAGCGCTGACGGGTCAGCTGCAGCTCTGCGGCGTCGCGCAGGCGCTCGAGCCCGAACTGGCGCAACGTCTCGAGCATCCGGTAGCGGTCGGCGTCATGGTGGTAGTCGATCAGCCCGCGGTCGACGAGCCGGGTGAGGGCGTCGGGCAACTCGGCATCGCGAATGCCGTCGCCGGCGGCGACTGCTGCGGCGGCGTCGAGGTCGAAATGCGTGGGGAACACGGCGAGACGGCGCAGCACGACCCGATCGACCGCGTCGAGCAGGTCGTGGCTCCAGGTGATCGACGACAGCAGGGTGTGGTGGCGCGGCGATGGCCGTGCGCGGTCCGCCCGTCAACAGGCCGAAGGCGTCGTCGAGACCGGTGGCGATCCGCTCGATCGGCAACGTCCGTGTTCGCGCCGCGGCGAGCTCGAGGGCGAGCGGGATGCCGTCCAACCGGCCGCAGATGGCGACGACGTACGGCGCCGAGTGCTCGTCGAGCTCGAACCCGCGATGTGCCTCCCGAGCACGTTCGACGAACAGGGCGACGGCGTCGAACTGTTGGAGCCGCACCGCGGACCCGATGTCGCCGCGCTGCGGGCTGACCAACGGCTCGACCCGCCACAGGTGCTCCCCGGGGACGGCCAGCGGTTCGCGGCTCGTGGCCAGGATCCGCACGTGGGGACAGCGCGACAGCACCCGGTGGACGAGTTCGGCGACGACCGCGACGACGTGCTCGCAGTTGTCGAGCACGACGAGCGCTCTGCCACGCGGTCGCGAGGTGGCTGATGATCTGTGACTGAGGGGCTCGCGATGGCTGAAGGATCAGCCCGATCCCGGCGGCGACCGCCGTCAACACCGCTTCGGGCGTGGTCGCCGGGGCCAGCTCGACCCACCAGGTGCCGCCAGGGTGCTGGCCGACCAGATCACCAGCCACGCGCTGGGCGAGGCGGCTCTTGCCGACCCCGCCTGCGCCAGTGAGCGTGACGAGACGGTGGATCGACATCGTGACGCCGAGGGGTCCGAGCTCGTCGGCGCGACCGACGAACGAAGTGAGCGCCGTCGGCAGCGTGCCCGCCACCTGGCGAATCTCGACGCTGCCCTCGTGGACCAACACGGCGCGCTCGGCGGCGACGAGCTCGGGACCGGGTTCGACCCCCAGCTGTTCGACGAGCAGCGTACGCGCCCGTTTGAAGGCCGCCAGGGCATCGGCCTGCCGCCCGGCCGCGTACAACGCCTTGATCAACAGGACCCACCGATGCTCACGGAACGGTGCCGCAGCGACCAACGCCTCGAAGTCGCCGACCACGGCCCCTGCCCCTGCCCCGGCGTCGTCGGGGTGCGTGGCCTCGGCGAGCGCACATGCCGCGAGCAGCTCCTCGGCGTGGTCGTGCAGCTCCTCCAACCGAACACGTGCCGCATCGGCGTCGGGCCAGCCATCGAGGTCGTCGTACGCTGCACCCCTCCACAACAGCATGGCGTCGGACAATCCGTGTCCGGTTCGAACGGCGTCCTCGAAGTTCACCGCGTCCACCGTCACCAGCGGGTCGAGCCGGTACCCACCCGGGACGGTCTGTACGAGACCATCACCGAGCCGATCGCGCAGCCGCAGGACCAGCGTCGCCAACGCATGCCGAGGGCGCGCCGGCAGCTGGTCGCCGAACACACCATCGGCGATCGTGTCGCAGTCCACGACCCGACCAAGACGCAACGCGAGCACCGCCACCAACGCCCGTTCCCGCCGAGAGGGAACCAGCTGCCGTCCGTCGTCGGTCGTCACGACCACGGGCCCCAAGACCCCGACCTCCACAGCGCGGCAGCCTAACGCTGCCGCGATCGCGACACGATCGCGACGCGACCCCCCTCGTACACAGTGACGGAGCACACCTCGATCACAAGGGGAGGACTGATGCGACCCGCTCGCGCCACACCGATCAACCGCCGCCGCATCGTCGCCACCGCTCTGGCGGCCACGACGCTGGCGGCTCTGGCGTCCGTCCACGCCGTCGCCGCCGCCGACCCTGGCGGATGCAGCGTGCGGCCGGCCGCCGACGGCATGCCGTTCGGACCCGAGCTCGTCGACACCGAGCTCGCCACCACGACCGGCGGGACAGCCCTCCTGCACCGCGTCGATTGCCCGCACAACTCGACGACCTGGGTCTGGCTTCGCATCGGGGCGAACGGCATCACGCCAGTCGACACGTTTGACCTCCTGCCCATCGACCAGTCGCCACAACAACCCTGAACGCGCGTCCTCGGCCTCTCCTCGCCGATGACCACGCGAGGCGGGTTCGACGAGATCGGTTGTTGCCGATCCGACAACGGCGATCTTGAGGTGGTCGATCGCCGCGCCGTCACGACCGCGTCACCGTCGACCCGGCGTCACGGGTGTGGCCTGGCGTGCATCGCCGCTGTCATTTCTGGTCGTGCGCATCGCTTGTTCGGGTGACGCGATGAGAGCATCTTGCGGTGATTGGCTTTCGGCCTGTGTTGCTGGTCCACGGCGCCTGGCATGGCGCCTGGTGTTGGTCGGGAGTGCAGGCAGCCTTGGACCAGTTGGGTGTGTCGTCGTGGGCCATCGACCTTCCCGGACACGGGCTATCGAGTCAGCCGTTGGGCGACCTCGTGACCGACGCCGAATGCGTCGGTCACGCGCTGGGGGTCATCGAAGCAGCGACTGACGACGAGGTCGTGCTCGTTGGTCACAGCTACGGCGGAGGCGTGATCACCGAAGCAGCCGCCCGGCAGCCCGCAACCGGCGGCAACATCGGCCACCTCGTCTACCTCACCGCAGCCGCTCTCGCCGACGGCGAGTCGGTCGGCGGGCTCTTCGCCCAGGTCAACGGCGACACGACCCGGTTGTCCGAGTTGCGTCAACCCGCCGGCGACGGCCTGCTCGGTGTCGGACCTCGCGAACTGGCGATGGAGGTGTTCTACAGCCATTGCCCGACCGCGGCCGCTGACGCCGCGTGGTCGCGCCTGGGGCTCCAGGCGATCTCCAGCCTGACCCAGCCGACCGTCGGTGACCCGCGAGCCTCGATCGACAGCACCTTCATCGTCTGCACGCAAGACCGTGCCTTTCATCCCGACGCCCAACGCGTCGTCGCCCGGCGATGCACCCGCAGCATCGATCTCCAAGCAGACCACTCACCGGCCATCTCCGCGCCGACGGCACTGGCCGAAGCCATCGCCACGACCGCCGCCAAGTAGGCGGGAACGAGTCAACCGCGGGGTGGTTGAAGCGGCAGTGGACGCGTCTGCGGCATTGGGAGAAGCGCAACCGATTCCAGTCGGACGACACGTACGGCCAGCGCCCGCGTTGGCCGAACGGCAACGACAGCATCCTCGACTCGTCACCGCGGCGGGCCGGACGCTCCCGGGGACGGGGGATAGCCGGGCGCCAGGTCTCAGCGAAGGCGCTCCGGAACGCCGAGTTGATGGAGCGCTGCTCGATGAAGTTGGCCTCGTCGGCACGGAGGTCGGCGGCCGCCTGTTGCACGGCGGGGTCGGTGCTGGCCAGGGCGTCGAGCGACTCGACCCACAGTTCGGCCACCGCGTCGTAGGGCTCGGGCGATCCGCCGTTTCGTTCCTGGAGTACTGGGTTCACCTCGGGAAGGGTGGAGTGGGCCTGGACGTACCGCTTGACGCCGAGCAGTTCTGCTCGTTCGGCGACGAGCGGCGCGTGGACCTCACGCCAGGAGCGGGGAACTCGTCGACGCTCAGTTCGGGCTTGCGGCGCAGGCAGTCGACGAGCTTGAGCATGACCCCTCCGGTAGGAAGCTCATGCCCCCCGCACGAGCCAACCGGTTCTCACAGATTCGTGGACGTGGTGCTGTTGTGCCAGCCCCACCGCAGTTCGTGATCGGTCCAACCTGGATGGAGGTCTCGGGAGGGGTGCCAAGTGGGGGGACGATGTAACGCTGGCCGAGCGGTCAGCGATCAGTCAGTGCATCAAGGCTGCGGCCGGTGACGACAACGAGGAGGCATCATGAGGACGTTCCGCAATGGCGTACTGGTCGGGACCGTGCTCGCCGTGTCCGGCTTGTTCGCGGTCAGCGCTGCGGCCAGCACACCGGCCGGCGACGCGCAGGCCAATCGCCCGCAGGTGGCCGGCGACGCGTCGTCGGGCGCGACGGCACGGTTTCCCACCAACAAGCAGAACGAGCCGACCATCGCGATGAACCCGCAGGACCATCGCATCCTGATCGCCGGCAGCAACGACGAACAGGACCAGCCGCCATGCGGCCCCGGCCCGGTACGTGGCGCGGACGCGCCGGCCGACGACTGCTCGTTCTTCCCCGGCGTCGGCACCGACGGGATCTACACCTCCTCCGACGGCGGCACGAACTGGACGAACCGACGCCTGATCGACGACCAAGCCGCGTGGCAGGGGGTCGGGGTGATCTCCGACGGTGACCCGGTCATCGCCTACGGGCCCAAGCCCGGGACGGGTGGGTTCAGCTGGGCCAACGGGGTGCGGGCCTACTACTCGAGCCTGGCGACCGTCGTCGGTGTCAAGGGCTTCGAGTACGTCCAGGTGAGCACCTCCGACGACAACGGGTTGACCTGGTCGGCGCCGGTGATCGCCAGCACCAAGACGAGCGCGGCCGATTTCAACGACAAGAACTGGATCTCCGTCGACACCAATCCGGCGAGCCCGTACTTCGGTCGTGCGTACGTCACGTGGACCGAGTTCCGCTCGGCCACCGTCACGGGCAACGGCAGCGAGCCGGTGATGGTCGCAACCTCGGCCGACGGTGGGCAGACCTATGGTTCGCCCAAGCAGCTGTCGCCGGCGGGGAACAACCGCACCGGCAACGGTCGACAGGGCTCCACCAGCGTCAGCGGCCCCGACGGCACCGTCTACGTGGCGTTCGAACAGGGCTCGAACCAGGTGCTCACCGTGTCACGCAATGGTGGTAGGTCGTGGACCCGCCCGGCACCGATCGGACCGGTCGCCGACATCGCCGACCCGATCCCGGGCGCCAACTTCCGCACCGACAGCTTCGCCTCGATCGGCGCCGATCCACGTCCCGGCAGCATGACCGTGCACGCCGCCTGGGCAACACGTACGCCCACCGGTGGCCGCATCGTGGTGGCCACCTCCACTGATCGCGGCGCCCACTGGAGTCCGCCGACCTCGGTGAGCGGTGCCGAGGGCTACGCCTTCTTCCAGGGTCTCGACGTCGCCCCGAACGGTCGCGTCGACATCGCCTACCAGGCCCTCACCACGGCAAACCCGTCGACGTTCGGCACCGGCAACGCGTCCATCGACGCCTACGCCGTGTCCAAGGCGGTCGGCGGCGCGTGGTCGGACCCCGTACGCATCTCGACGGCTTCCTCGGATCCGGCGGTCAGCGCCCAGAACAATCTGCAACAGCAGTTCTGGGGTGACTACAACACCGTCGAATCCGACGCGAGTGGCGCGTGGTTCATCTCCACCGACAGTCGCAACGGCGTTGGATGCCCTGCCGTCGACGCCTACCAGCAGTACCTCGTGGACAACGGCCTCGTCATCGAAGAAGACGAAGCCGACGGGGCCACACCGCACGGCAAGGACGACCCGCAGGACCCATCGGTCAAGCCCGCACCGCCACTCGAGTGCCCCACCCAGTTCGGCAACACCGACATCTACGTCGCCCGATTCACTCCCTGACGACACAGCACACCCAACCTCAGCGGGCGTCCTCGACGTACCGCCGCGGCGACCCCGCGCCCAGGGGTCGTGGCCCGGGGCGGTGGACCTCGAGTGACTCCCGGTGTTCGTCGCCGGGCTTTGAGCTCGGCGTCGGAAGCAGAATCGCGCTCGGGGTAGAGCTTGGCCATGAAGCCTTCGGAGAGGCAACGACGGTCGCCGGCCTGTCACTCGTCGTGGGTGTCAGCGAGGACTGCGCCCACCAGGCGGATGACGGAGGCCTCGTTTGGGAAGATCCCGACGACTCAGGCGCTGTGCACGGTCGGCATTGGTCGTCGGCGGATCGGCGATGCAACAAGGAGTGAGACGTGGGGGGTGGCGAATTTGACCAACGCAAGCCCACCAGATACCGAAGAAGAACGAGGCGGGCCGACAGCCGAGGCGCCGAGCTTCAGTGGGCGCGATACTCCTGTCGATGGCGACCGAGACGCGGATGGTTTTCCTGGGCTTCGGCAAGTTCGCTCGGGCCGACAAGATCTATGCCCTCGAGCCGTTGCGCGGCGCTGAGCGCGGTGACGGCAGGCGCACCAAGGTGTGGGTCGAGGGCCTGACCGAACCGATCATCGCGTCGCGGACCGAGCGGACGGTCCTGCAGGACATGGGCCAAGGTGCGGCGGCAGACGCGCCGATCTTGAACGAGGCGCTCGAGCTCGCCCGACACCTCGCAGCGGCCGTCGAGGCGGGCCGCGTCGACCTCGGCGATCTCGGCCGCCGCGCCCGCCATCTCCTGGCGGCGACGACGATCCCAGAAGACAGCGATTAGCACCACTCGTCCTACTCGCGAATCGGCCTCCGGACGAACCCGCTCGCTGACCGCCCAGCCGGCAGGTCATGCCGCGCAGACCCGACACCGCACGACCGCACGACCCACGTCGCGATCTGAGCCACCAGCGTCCGAACCGCCGGCTTGGGACACTTTGTGCAAAGCGCCGAGTTGCCTGACCTGTACCGACTCTCATCGCATCCATGACGCGGGTCGGCAACCCGGGTCCGCCGATGGACCTGGAATCGCAGCCGTCATCCGAATGGTATTCTCGGGATTCCCTCTGCAGGGGAAGGAGTTCGGCATGAGCGTTGCACCCAGCAACAAGTCGGCGACCACGATGAAGGCCAGGCTTCCGCAGGACTACACCTACATCGAGGACCTCGCGTGGAAGCCTTTCCCGGAGCCGTTCGCCGAGGGTGGGATCACCTGGAAGCTGCTGAACGTGTCGCCTGAAATTGGTGCGTGGACTGCGATGTTCGACTGTCCCACGGGATCGTCGTTTGCCCGCCACATTCACATGGGTCCGGGCGAGTACTTCTTGATGTCCGGTGTGATGGAAGTGCAAGGCGGCGAGCACGCCGGCGGCGTCACCGCGGTGGCACCGGCATACGGCTACGAGCCGTGCAACGCCCGCCATGACCGCACCTACTTCGTCGAGGGCGGGCAGTTCTACATGACATTCCTCGGACCGATCCAGTTCATCCACGAGGACGCGACGCCGATCGCTGTGATCAGTTGGGAACAAGCGCAAGGTCTGTGGGCCACTCAGAACGACCAGGAGATCCCGGACTGAGGCCCGACGCCGGCCGAACCAGGCTGGCGTCCACACGGACTCGTGTGGACCGGGTCGGCGCCTGCCAAACTGTCGCGGTGGCAGCGACGGAGCCGGCGGACGTTGGCCGCCTCTCGATGTCGCTCGGCGAGGCGATGTTCACTCAGCGAGCGATCCGCCGGTTCAGAGCCGATCCGATCCCGACCGAGGATCTCCACTTGATCCTCGAAGCCGCGGTCAAGGCCCCCAACGGTGGCAACCAACAGCGCGGGCGCTTCCTCGTCGTCGACGACCAGGACACCATCCGCGACTTCGGCGCCCTCTACTGCGAGGCCTGGTGGGCGAAACGCCACGACGAGGGGTTCCGCGATCGCGACGATCTGCCACCTCGTTACCATCCGGCTGCCGGCCTCGCCGACGCAATGGCGCAGGTGCCATGCATCGTGTTCGCCCTGGCGTTGCCCGGCGGCTCGCCCGATTCGGTCATCCCCGCCGTTCAGAACCTGATGCTCGCGGCGCGGGCGCTCGGCATCGGTTCGGTCCCGACCACCCTGCACCCAACCGTCATGGACCGCTTCCGCGCGATGTTCGACATCCCCGACGACGTCAGCTTCTACTTCTGCGTCCCGCTCGGCTACCCAGCCGGACGCTTCGGCCCCAATGACCGCAAACCCACCGCACAAACAACGTTCCTCAACCGGTGGAACGCACCCGTCCCTTGGGCCGGCTGACGGCATCCGCCGATTTCCACGGTTGCCACATCGAAGACCACTCGTGCTGGTCTCGAATGCAGTGCACGCTCGAGCCGATTTCGATCAGCCGCCGCCGCAGGACCAGGTGATGTAGATGGTGTCGTGGTCGAGTTGGTAGATCCCGTCGGGGCTGATGCGTATCGCTGCGATCTACCCGGTGCGCAGTCGCCCGGCATCGCTTCAGTTCGACGAGTTGCTCGGCCTCAGCACCCGCACGTTCTCCACGGTGGCGACGAACCCCGGGCTTGCCGACGACGTCAACGGATTGGACACCCTCGGTTCATGACGTCCAACGCGTCCTCGAACGCTGAACCGGTACGGACCAACGGACGGTCCAGGTACGGCGGATCGTCGGCGATACGTGGTGTCGCCTCCTGGTGGGCGACGATGGGGCGTGGTCTACGACGACATGATCTCGGACGTCGTACGTGTCGTCGAGGCCGTTGGTGCGGGGCTGATGGTGATCGGCGGTGCCGCTGCGCTGATTGCGGCCGTCCCCGCCGCGGTCGACCCGACTCGACGCGCGAGCGCGTACCAAACCCTTCGCCGCAATCTCGGCAGAGTCATCCTGCTCGGTCTCGAGATCCTGATCATCGGCGACATCGTTCGCACGATCGTGGTGGAGCCGACCATCAGCGGTGTGCTGGTCCTGGGCATCATCGTGGTGATCCGAATCGTGTTGAGCTTCGCCCTCGAGGTTGAGATCGACGGTCGCTGGCCGTGGTCCCAGGGGCAAGGGCGTCCACGACCGACAGACGGTCAGCCCTCGGGATAATGCGGTCGACAAGTGTCTCGCACGACGTCCGGACTCCCGCCGGCTCACCCATGTTGGTCGAGGGCGCCGTCAGGTGAGGACGGCGCCCATCGCGGCGGCGAAGTCCTGGGGCCGAGCGGTGAGTTGGTGCCGACCATTTCGGTGACGCCGATCAGCATGAGCAGCTCCGGCGTGTCCAGCCGGTGCGTCGCCAAGAGGGAGACCAGCAGTGCCCGATGGTCAAGGCCGGGATGGTTGCCGACCACCTCGCCGGCGTACGCGACGGGGCCTTGGCTGCGGAGGTCGGTGAAGTTGTCGCGCAGATCGTGGAGAGCAGTGCGGATCGAGGCGAGCTCGCCCCCGAACTTGGCGAGGACGGCGGACGCTGCGGCGTCGACGCCGCCGGCGTCGTGTGCAACAGGCCGTCGGCGATGTCGTACCAGTCCTTCGGTTTGCGACGCGAGTGGGCGGCGGTCTTGGCCAGGAGGAACCCGGCGAGTCCGGTCACGTTGATCTCGGTGGGCTGCTCGACACGACCGCGCAGGTCTACCCGACGCTTGCCGCAGATCAGCCTCGCGGGAGCCCGGGGTACGATGCGGACATGGCCAAGACCGCCGACGACCTGCGCGCCGAGGTGCTCGCGCTCCCCGCCCAGGAGCGGGCGCGGATCGCCTCAGACCTGCTCGCCAGCCTCGACAGTGAGGCGGTCGACGAAGACGAGATCGACCGGCTGTGGTCGGCTGAGACGCAACGACGAGCAGCGATGCTCGAATCCGGCGACGCAGGGACACTCACCTGGGGCGACATCGAGCAGCGGTTCGCCGAACGTCGCGCCCAGCGCGGGGCGTGAGCCTTCGCGTCGAGTACCACGAGCTCGTCGACCTCGACCTCTCGAACGCCTGGCACTGGTACGAGGACCAGGAAGAAGGACTCGGCGACCGCTTCCTCGGCGCGGTCCACGCAACCGTCGTCCGGGCGTCGCGATGGCCCAACGCCGGCAAGCCGGTCCTTCGTGACGACAACGATGAGATCATCGAGCGCAAGGTCCCAGCCGACGGCTTCCCGTACGCCGTTCGCTACCGGATCCTCGGTGATCGGCTTCTGGTCATGGCAGTACTGCACCAGAGCCGCCACCCCAACTTCGGCGACGACCGTCAGCCCTGACGTTCCGCTGAGAGCGAGCCGTGGCCGCGTTGGCGATCAGTTCGGGGAGCCTCGGGCGTTCGCGTCGTCGGCACGGTGACCGGATCACACCGCACGGTCTCGCCGGACACCGACAGCTGAGCTTCGGTTTGGTGTCGAAGTGGTCGATCACGACCAGCGGCGCGCCTGCCTCGGACACGCGATGGACGGCCACATCCGATCCGAAGTCCATTCCATCGCACTCGTGGAGCAGCTCACCGAGCTCGTCGGCACCCGCGACGACGTCGCCGCCCTCGTTGACAGCGCCCCAACGGCACCGGTACCGCTCGACGAGTTCGCGCTTCATAGCCCGAAAGCGAAAGCCGACCGCGCGGCTGGCTCAGCTGCCATCAGTCCTCCCCCTGAAGGGCCATCGACCCTGACAAGCTCACATGTCGAAGAGCGATGCCTGGCCGCCCGGGACGTCGGTCGAGCGGTCCGCCGCTCCAGAGGGTGGGGCCGCGACGTCTGGGGTCCGAGCGGTGGCAGACGGGTTCGGCTTCCAGGCTCGGACCTTGGCCGACGGGTCCCGGCGAGCAGCAGCGATCGCTGCGTTGGTTCCGGAGGTAGCGGCGAGGATCGGGAGTGCTGCGAGTCGGACGGTTCCGGACCCGTGGTTGAGTCCGACCTCGGCGAGGATGGCGCGTTGATCGAGCGGGACGTGCTCCGCAGCGTCCATGACCCCTGCCGCGGTGGCGGCTGCGTCGCTTGACGGAAGCGTGGCCGATGCGTCGATGACAGCGCGCCAGCGTTCGGGGTCGCGTGCGACCTGGTGTCGTGCAGCCCAACGTCGTAGTGGCGGCCAGATCGGCCGTCGCACGGTTGACGTGCGATTGCGCCGACCGTCTGCGGTTTCGAGCTGGAGCTCGAACGCCTCGCCGGTGAACCAGTCGGCGAGCCGGTCGAGTTGTTCGTCGTCGAGTACGTCGGAGGCGGTGAGGCGGTCGATGAGGTGATGGGCGGCGTTGCGCCAGCGGTGGTCGCTGCACAGCAGCGCTGTGGTCACGTCGGCGTTGGTCGAGTCGTGGCGGTGGAATCGGATGAACAGCAGGTACGGCTCGTCCCACACCGACGAGCTACGGATCCCGTGCCACGCGAGCAGCACGCCCCATAGCTCCTCGACGGTGGACGCCGAGTGCAGGTCCTCGAATGTCTCGATCCAGTTCGGGATCAGCGACCTGGCGCTCATGGTACGAGCCCGCCACACGGGCCAGACGACGAACGCAGGGGCATCAGACTTCTGTCCTTCGGCCGGTGGCGAAGCCGAGTGTCGCGTAGGTGGCCAGGCGCTTGCCGTGCATCGTGCGGAACACGGCTCCGGGGTCGAGGTAGTCGTGGACCTCGACGTCGGTCTTGACGTCGGTGACTCGCAGGATGCGGCCGATGTACTGCACGACACGCCCCTTGAATGCAAGCGGGAACGCGAGGAACAAGGTGTCCAGCGACGGGCTGTCGAACCCCTCGCCGAGGTACGACCCTGTCGCGAGCAACAGTTGGCCTGAGGGCGCGTCATCCGCGTTCAGCTGCTCGATCACTGCTGCCCGTGCCTTCTTGCCGAGGCCGCCTTTGAGGACGAGCGGTGCGAGACCATCTTGTTCGAGGAGCGCGGCGAGCGCGTCGAGGTGCTCGGTCCATTGGGTGAGCACGAGCACGTTGCGACCTTCCCTGACCGCAGCCGCGATGTCGTCAGCGATCTGGCGGGTCCGCGCCTCGTCGGTGACCAGCGCTCGGAACACGTCCTGGATGGCGGTGATCTCACCGGCGCCGGCGGCGCATCGGGTCTCATGGACGAGCAGCCGCCGCGCCAGGTTCGCTGCTGCTGTGTCGGCAAGCGCGATCTCGTGGCGGACGGGGCCGCACTGCATGGTGATGATCGCCTCGAGCCCGTCACGTCGATACGGGGTGGCGGTCAGCCCGATCCATCGTCGACACCGAGCGTCGCGAACGGCGAGTTCGAACGATCGAGCCGGGAGATGATGGCACTCGTCGACGATCACCAGTCCGTAGCCGTCGAACAGGGCGATCGCAGCAGGTCGACGCGCGAGAGCCTGCAGTGTCGCGATGTCGACGATCCCCGACGCCTTCGCCGTCGCGGCGACGCGGCCGACCTGTCGACGACCGAGACCGAGATGGTCCATCAGCCGCGACTTCCACTGTTCCACCAGCGGCATGCGGTCGACGAGGATCAACGTCGGTACCCGATGCGCGGCGATCAACGCACACGCGATCACCGTCTTCCCGGAACCGGTCGGGGCAACCAGTACCGCGTGGTCGTGCGCGGCGAGCGCGTCGACCGCGGCCTGCTGCACCGGCGTCAACGCGATCGCGGACGAGACCTCCAGCTCCGCCGGCGCGTTGCGCTGGTCGTCGAGAACGAGATCGCTTCCCGCCGATGCGATCACCTCCCGGGCCGCGTCGAGCAGCCCGCGGGGGAGATGCAACGCGTCGAGCTCCTCGACGTAGCAACGGATCAGCCTCGGGGTCGCGTGGTTCGACAGTCGAAGTCGTTCGTTCTCATAGAACTTCGGGTTGTGCAGCGACGCCAAGTGCTTCAGCTGAGCGAGCAGCCAAGCGGGCAGACCGATCCGCTCGATCGACACCATCCCCGCCAAGATCGCATGCACCACAGCCGGGGCGGGTTGCGCATCACGTTGGCGTTCCCAATCGACCGCGTCGCCGCCGACCGGAAGAGGACGCACCGACTCCGCGATCGCCCGCAGCGCTTCCGGGCTCGCCAACGGCAGCGACGACAGGAACGCCCACTGATCATCGTACGGGTCGAGCGTGGACGGGTCGAGGAACACCGTGGCGCCGCGCCGCCGGCACTCGCCCTGCAACGGCAGTGCGATCAGGTTCCCGAACGACCCCTTCGGCATCACGTCCTGCGACGGGAACAGCCGGTCGTAGCTCGCCAGATCGATCTCGGCGCGAGATGCCATCGCTCGGCGCAACATCGCCGCGCCGACCTTGCGGGCATCTGCCGCGACGACAGGACCGGAGAAGAAGATCCACACGTGGCCGCCATCGCCAGAGCGAGACCGCTCCAACACCGCCGGGAGCCCGGCAGCGCGACAGGCGTCGAGATAGGCCAATGCGTCGAGCGCCCACGACCCACCGTCGAAGTCGCACACCAGCAACCGGCACCGGTCGTTCCGTAGAAGCGGGTACAGACCCACGGCGATCTCGCCGGCCAAGTGACGCCCGATCACCGCTTCCGTCAAGGGCTCGTAGGAGCGGTCCGGTCGCTTCGAGTTGACCCACCCGCCGACAACCGCGGGTGACCACCCCGACTTGCCTGTCCGGTCGTTCTGCCATCGCAACGCGAATACGTCGTCTCGCCCGGCGAACAGCGAACGGTACAGCTCGATCTTCTCGGCAGGCGACGACCGACGATCCACCGTGGGACGCACGGTCTGGGACGCCGAGAACAGCGTCGGCTCCCACGCCACCGGCGGATCCGCCGACCGCTCGTCAGTCAGCCCCAGCAGATCACGCAGCCGCTCGTTCTCGACCCGCAACACCGCGATCTCGGCGAGCGCCGCCGCCAGCGCGTCCTCGGCGCTCTCGCCCGTCACCCGGCCGGCACCCACCATCGCTTGAACGCCGCCATCAGCCGGGCAGCGCCGTGGCTGTGATCAGTGACCTCGACTTCCACGAGACCAACCACTCGTGACGAGCCGTCGATCATCACGTTCGCGACCAGACCGCGCCGCTCATCGCCCGTGAACTCGACGGCCTCGAGCGAGCACGCCCGGCCGATCACTTCGGCAGCGGCCGGGAGGCCGCAGTCCTCGAAGGCGCATTCGAATGCGCCGAGCTGCTCGCTGTCGCCGTATGCATCGACCAGAACGTCCTCGATCAGAAGGTCGAGCTCAGTCTCCGACCACCCAGACGTCACGACACCAACGTAGACCGCAACGTGGTTCGTCAGGCCCTTGACCCGGCCGGAGCACTCCCCAAGCTGGAGCAACGCGGCGCTTCTCCCGATGTGCTCCACCGCAGGCATCAAGTTGGCCGACCAGAAGGAGAACACCGACATGAAGGGATATGTAGCTCGCAAGGGCGACCGCTACTACGCCGTTATCTACGAAGGAATCGACCCGATCACCGGCTCCAGCTCAACCAGTTCTTCATTGCAAGCCGAGACCACCGCTACCACACCGCTCTCTGGTTGACCGCGAACACCGGGATGCGACCGCGGTGAGATCCTCGCCCTTCGCTGGGGAGATGTCGACCTCGACCTCGGCCTGCTGGGCGTCACCCGATCACTCGTCTCGGTCGGCTACGAGCTCCATGAGACCCGCGGCAAGTCGCGCTCAGCGCGCCGAAACATCAACCTCGACCCGACCACCATTGAACTACTCGGCGAATGGCGGCAACGACGACGCGCCGAGCACCCCGAATTCGACCCCGACGACCCGGGTGCCCACGTGTTCAGCAGGCCCGACGGCGCCCCGACCCACCCGCAGTTGCTGTCCGACGCGTTCAAGAAGCTCGTCGCACGCTCAGGGCTGCCACCGATCCGCTTCCATGACCTCCGCCACACGCATGCCACCCTGCTGCTCAAAGCCGGTGTCCCAGTGAAGGTCGTTTCCGAACGGCTCGGGCACTCCACCCCCGGCTTCACGATGGCCACCTACCAACACGTCATCCCCGGCATGCAGCACGAAGCCGCCCTCACCTTCGCTCAACTGCTCCGCGAAGAAGCCTGATGGGGATGACAGCGGTGTCGGGTCGGGCGTCTCCACCGACTTCTACCCGGTAGAGGTACCGGTAGAAGCCCGCTCACGGGCTCGGTGCACGAGAACGTGAAAGGCCCGGAAACTCAAGGTTTCCGGGCCTTCGTTGGTGGCGGGGGCAGGATTTGAACCTGCGACCTTCGGGTTATGAGCCCGACGAGCTACCGAGCTGCTCCACCCCGCGTCGGAGTAAGGCAGGTACGGTAGCGACGACGACGGGCGATCGCAACCCGACGAACTGGAGCTCCACATGGGACTGTTCGGCAAGAAGAAGGCCACCGCCGACGACGTGGCTGCCGTGCACCTCGACGTCGCCGCGCTGCGCGATCAGCTCGCCCAGGCCGAGCAGTCACGCGACTCGTTGAGCCGTGAGCTGACCGGCCTGCGGGCGACCGTGCTGGCCCTCGGCGACTCGGCGGCGCCACGCGACGCCGTCGATCAGCGGTTCGCCGAGCTCGGCAGACGGCTGGAGTGCGTCGGTCCGATCGTCCGGGGCGTCGACGAGCTGCGCGGCCGGCTGGCCGACGAGCAACGCGCCCATGACGAGCAACGGGCGATCCTGGCCGACCAGGTCGAACGCGCCGACGAGCAACGAGCCCGTCTGGCCAGCCGACTCGACCAGCTCGCGGCGCGGGTCGACGGCCTGCCCGACATCCAACCGGGGCTCGCCCAGCTCGGTGAGCGCATCGACCAGCTGCCCGACCTGCGCCCGTGCCTCGACCAGCTCGCTCGGCGGATCGACCAACTCCCGGATCTCGCACCGGCTCTCGACGAGCTGCGTGAACGACTCGACGGGCGGTCGGATCACGGTCACCGCCTCGACGACATCACGGCGCGCTTCGACGGCCTGTCCGAGCAGGCAGCGAACCAGGAGCACCTCGTCGAGCGCCTGGCCACACTCGATGCCGCGGTGGCCGCCGGCACCCGACGCCTCGAGGAGCAGATCGTCGAGCTCGGCCGGGATGTCGACGCGCTGGCCGGGCTGCCCTCGATGGCTGTCCGCGAGTGTCCATCGGCCGGCGTGGTCGACGAGTTGCGCGCCGGCCAGGCGCGCCTCGCCGGCGAGCAGGTCCGCTTCCAGATCGCCGTCCGCGAGGACGTCGCCGCACTCGCCGAACAGCTGCGCCGGGTCACTGCTCGCTGACGCCGGCTGCGCAACGACCTGCGGATGCGGCGCGACGCGACGTCGTCAACCCGTCGGCGGAGCGGACGAGCCGGAGGCCGTCGCGGTCGTGCCACCAGGGGCCGGCGAGCTCGTCGGCGTCCCCGCTGACGAACCGCTCGGCGTCGTGGCGTCCGACGGCGTCGACGAGGTGGTCGACGCCTGCATCACGTCGAACGCCTGCTGCACCAGCTGGCGCGCCTGCTGGACCTTGGTCTGATAGCCGCCGAGGTCCCCGTTCTTCAAGGCGGTATCGGCCTCGCCGAACAGCCGGTTGGCCTCGGACAGCAACTCCTCGGGGGTGTCGGCGCCGGTCCCGCCGGTCCCGCCGGTCGACGGCGCGGTGGTCGCCGGGCCGGTCGTGGACGGCGTGGTGCCGGACGTATCGGTTCCCGAGCCCTGATCGGTACCGCTGCCGGGCACGTTGCCGTCGGTATCGACGCGGTCGCCGAGGTCGACGTTGTAGCCGGTGAACAACTTGCTGAGGGCTTCACCGATGCTCTCGCCGAACGTCGCGCTGCCGTTGTAGCTGGCCAGCACGAACTTCATCAAGGGCTGGCCGCCGCCCTGCGGTTCGGAGAACATCGGCCGGATCCACACGATCCCACCCGCCACCGGGACCATCTGCATATCGCCGAGCACGACCTGCGAGCCGCGCTGATCGATCAACGTGACCTGTTGGGAGATGAGCGGATCCTGGGCCATCGTGTTGGCCACCTGCAGCGGGCCGTTGGGCAGATCGTTGGTGACGGTGTAGGCCACCAATCGGCCGTAGGTCGCCGGGTCGCTGCTCGCGGTCATGAACGCCTGCAGTTCGCGACGATCGTCGTTCGTGCTGAACTGGACGAACGGTCGATAGAGCTCGAACGTCGACGTCGTCTGCCCGGGCGCCTGGAACATCGAGTAGTAGGGCACGAAGCGGGCCGAGCTGGACTCGTCGGAGAACGCCTGCTGCTGGTTGTTGGCGTCGGTGACCGGGGCGACTCCGACGGTGGGCGTCGCGGTGGGCTGGGCCTGGTTCGGCGGGGCCTGGGCGACGGACCACGCGCCGATCCGGTCGAAGAACTGGTTCGGCGGCAGCTGGTACTTCGAGTACGCCGCGGTCTGGATGCGGAACAGCTCCTCCGGGTAGCGCAGGTGGTCGACGAGCCCCGCGGGCATGTCCGACTCCGGTTTGAACAACCCAGGGAACGCCGACTCCCACACCTTGAGGACGGGATCGACGTTGTCGACCGCGTAGAACGTCACCGTGCCGTTGTACGCGTCGACGACCGCCTTGACGCTGTTGCGAATGTAGTTGAACGGCGAGTCGAGGCCGCTCGTCCCGGTGAGCTGGTTTCGATCGCCGTTCTCCCCGTAGGGGTACAGGTCCGACGTGGTGTAGCCGTCGACCACCCACACCACGCTCCCATTGAGCGCCACCGGGTACGGGTCGGCGTCGAAGTGCACGAACGGCGCCAGCGCGTGCACCCGGTCCTGGACGCGCCGGGTGGAGATCAACCGCGAGCCGTCGTTCACCGCGCTGGAGCCGATGAGGTTGTAGTCGAGGTAGTCGAGGGCGAAGGCCAGGCGCTTGACCGCCGAGTCGAGCTTCACGCCGCCGGTGCCGGAGTACGGCCCCGGGTCGGCCTGGTCCGGGCAGGTCTCCTCCTTGACCTCGGTGTTGACGATCGCGTAGCCGCTGATGTCGTCGCTGAAGTACAGCTCCGGCCGGGCCAGCGTGGCGTCGGAGTACACCGGCCGGCCGTTGGTGTCCGCCTGACCCGCCGGCGCGAGCACGAGCCCGCACCCGTGGGTCGAGATCAGGTGCTTGCCCTGCCAGGTCTTGTTGGCGACGGTGTTGAGGTCGAGCTCGCGCGCTCCGATGACCACCTGCTGCTCGCGCCCGTCGGTCGTGTAGCGGTCGATGTCGATGTCGTTGATCGTCAGTCCGGCGCGCAGGCCCTGGTCGCTGCGGTAGCGGGTGACCATGTCGGCGTCCGCCTTCAGCAGCCGCACGTTCTGCAGCGACGCGGTGCTGTTCTCCACGTCGGTGGTGCTCAACTCGCCGATGGGGATGTTGACCTGCTCGACCTGGTCGATGCCGAGGGCGTGGCGCGTGGCCAGCACGTTGCGCTCGATGTACGGCGCCTCGCGATCACGCTGGTTCGGGTTGACCACCAGCGCTTGGACGACGGCCGGGTAGATGATCCCGCCGACGAGGGCCATCACGGCCCAGAGCGCGGACGCAGTGACCGGCAGACGCCATGAGCCGGTCTTCAACGTCGCCAGGAACAGGCAGGCGGTGAGCACGGCGATCAACCCGAGCAGGACGATCGCCGGAAGGTGGGCGTTGACCTCGGCGTACGTCGCGCCGCGCACGATGTTGCTGCGGTTCTCGGCGGTCAGCTCGTAGCGCTGCACCCAGTAGTCGCCGGCCTTCACCAGTGCGAGCGCGGCGAGCAGCACGGCGATGTGCGCCTTCGCGCTGTTGCGCACCTTCGGTCGGGGCGGCTGGACGACGATGCCGCCGTTGAGCACGTGGGTGGCCACGGTGAGCAGCGTGATGACGATGAGCGCGGCGAACAGCCAGTCGAGCAGGAACGTGATGAACGGCAGCTTGAACAGGTAGAAGCCGATGTCGTGGTGGAACTGCGGGTCGCTGATGCCGAACGCCTTGGAGTTGCGGAACATCAGCCATTCCTGCCAATGACCGATGGCCGGGGCGGCGAACAGCATCCCGATCACCACGGCCACGACGATGCGGAACAGGCGCATGCGCCGCCCGAAGAACTCGTGGAACCGCTCGACCGCCGGGTGGATGTTGGCGGAGAACGGCGACGGGCGACAGACGATCGGCGATCAGCAGGTTGAGGATCGCCATCGCCGAGAACGCGCCGGCGAACAGCACGAACATCAGGACCTTGGTGCGCAGGATGCCCCAGAAGACGTCGCCGCGACCGAGCGAGGTGTGCCACAGGTAGTCGACGTAGAAGCCGGAGAAGAACCGGGCGGAGATGATCAGCCCGACGACGACGACGACGGCGGCGATGATGAGGATTCGCCCCCTGTCGCCCATCCGTCGATGGGTTCGGCCACCGGCGTCGCCCCGGGCGGCGCTCTCCGAGGGGCTGGGCACGGGGCGTGAGGCTACCCGCCGTCGGTTGCGAGCATGCAGCGGCACCCCTCGTGCGCCGGCGCACACGTCTGGCCCGTGGCGAACGGCTCGCCGGCACCGATCACGCCCGACAGGGAGTTGTCGTCGCAGTCGGCACAGACCGGCACTCGCGGGTCGTGGACCCACCGCACCGGCGTGCCCGCGTCGACCGCGGCGAGCGCGCCACGCCCGAACGCGATGCGCACGACCTCGTCGAGCCGCTCGTC
This sequence comes from uncultured Acidimicrobiales bacterium, assembly GCA_963794805.1. Taxonomy (GTDB): domain Bacteria; phylum Actinomycetota; class Acidimicrobiia; order Acidimicrobiales; family Ilumatobacteraceae; genus JAODBQ01. The sequence continues at coordinate 98,335 of CAWCFL010000013.1, read as the reverse complement.
GATCTGCTGGATCTTCCACTCGCGGTAGACGCCACGGGCCAGCCCGGCCAGTTCGGTGGTGTCGCCGGCGGCGTCGGTGACCGCATGGGCCATCCGGTCGCGCAACGGGCGGACGATCGACTCGACGAGCGCGTCGACCGCCGGGGCCGTGGCATCGGCAGCGCTGATCCGACGCTTCAGTTGGGCAGGCGTCGCCTCGCGCAGCGACGCCGCGCCGGCGACGGCCGCGTCGAGCAACTCCGGCGCGATGACCTCGGCGTAGCGCCGGCCGTGCTCTGGCGCGGCGGGCAGCATCGGTTCGAGCGCGGTGACCGTCGGGGCGCGGCGCAGCGCGTGCAGCACGTCGTTCTGCTCGTCGGCCAGCACCCGCTTCAGCTTGCGCGCGGCAGTGACGATCAGCGGGGTCAGCGCCGCGTCCCGCCGGCCGAACGGCGAGTCGTCGACGGCCTCGTCGGCCGGCGGCTCGACGGGCGACGGCTCGAACACGGAGACGCGGTCAGGACGGCGCAACGCCTGCGTGGCGTCCTCGGTCGATGGCGTCGCGGCGCCCTGTCGCGCGCAACTGCGCACGCTCGGCGACGGACTCGGCCCGAGCGGCGCGCAGCCGGGCGAACAGGTCGTCGACCGCGTGCGGGTCGACATCGGCATGTGACGGTTCCGATCTGCGGGTGCCGGCGCGTCCAACGGCGTCGGCATCCGCTCGTTCGGTGCCCGAGTCGTCGACCTCGACCGCCTGATCGGGAGCGTCCACGACGACCTCGTCGTCCGTCGTCGCGACCATCGGCTCGGTGACGGCAGCGGGCGAGTCGATGATCATCTCGCCGGCGAACAGCGAGACGACGCGCGGCGCTTCGTCGACGATGACCTCGTCGTCCGCCGCGCCAACGTCGAGCTCGTCCACCGTCGGGTCGGGCTCGACATCGGCCGCGACGACCGCGACCATCTCGTCGGTCTCGTGGGTCTCGTCGGTCTCCACCACATCGACCTGTGCGACGTCGACGTCGACCTCGACGGTCGCCACCGTGTCCGGCTCGACCTGGAGGTCCGCCTCGGGCCCGGCGCTCGCCGTGGTCGTACGCCTCGGGCTCGTCGTCCATGCCGAACACCATGCGCGGCGGCTCCGGCTCCGGCTGCCGGCCGGCGCTCGGTCGGGCGCGGCTGGTTGGGCAGCATCACCGGCACGGGCCCGGTGGTCGGCGAGAGGTTGACGTACTCGCTCGGCTCGCCGAGCGGCAGGAGCTCGGACATCACGTCGACCGCGGCGAGGCGGGCTCGCTCGAACGCCTGCACCAGGCGGTCGCGGCCGTGGACGAGCTGCTCGATCTGCTGGCGGGCCAGCTCGCGCCGCCGGCTCAGCTCGGTGAGCACCCGCTCGCGGTAGGCGCGGGCCTCGTTGACCATCTCCCGGCCCTGCTGCTTGGCCATCTCCAGTTCGCTCTCGGCGTCGGCCGCGGCGTCCTGGCGGCGCCGAGCGGCCTCGACCTGCACCTCTTCGCGCACCCGCTGGGCCTCGTCGGCGGCATCGCGGACGATGCGCGCCGCGGCGTCCTCGGCGCGCACCTTGATCTGCGTCGCCGCCTCGCGCGAGGTGGCCAGGATGCGCGCCGCCTCCTCGCCGAGCATGCGGGTGACCACTTCCTCGTCGAGGGCGATGGCCGGGTTCGGCCCGCCGCGCTGCGCGGTGCGCAGCTCGCGATCGAGGTAGCGCTCGCGCTCTTGCAGCCGGGCCAGCTCGGCGGCGACCATCCGCAGGAAGTCGCGCACCTCGCCCTGGTCGAAGCCGCGCCGCCCGGTGGCGAACGTGGCGCCGGCGACGGCATCGGGCGACGAGGGGTCGGGGCGGGAGAACGACAGAGCCATCGGACCTCAACAGTAGGGCTGTCGGGCCTGCCGGTGTGGCGGCAATCCGCCGCGACGCAGGCGGCGTGCGTCGGCGATCAGCCGGTGGTCGTCGACGGCGAGCTGGTCGGCCGGCTCGCTGCCCGTCGTCGAGGGGCTGCCCGGCACCGTCGCGGTCGCCGCCGCCTGCGGTGTCGTGCGACGGGGCGACGAACGGGTCGCCGCCGATGCGCTCGCAGCGCGGCGAGCGCCTCGTCGAGCGTCTTCACCGGGATGATCTCGACACCGGGTCCGGCGGCCTTCTGTGCCGCGGCGATGTCGGCGTCGCCCTGGTTGGCCGGGACGATGAAGTACTTCGCGCCGGCCTGGCGCACGGCGGAGGCCTTCGACTGCAGTCCGCCGATCGCCCCGACGTTGCCGTCGACGTCGATCGTGCCGGTGACCGCCACCTTGTTGCCGCCGGTGAGGTCGCCGTCGCTCAGCCGGTCGATCAGCGTCAGCGTGAACGACAGACCGGCCGACGGCCCGCCGATGTCGTCGGTCTCGAAGTCGATCTTGATGTCGTTGGGGATCGTGACGACGCGGGTGTCCTGCATCTGCACGCCGATCAGCGGGCGGCCGTCGTCGGGCGCGGCGATCAAGGTGACGTCGCCGGTCTGTCGACTCGTCGCCACGCTTGAACCCGACGGTCACCGTGTCGCCGGCCTTGTGGGCGTTGATCAGCGGCGAGAGGTCGGGCAGCGTGGTCACCGGCTGGCCGTCGATCGAGGTGATCGTGTCCCCGGCCTGCAGCACGTCCGCTGCCGGGCTGCGCTTGGTGCACTTGCCGTTGTCGTCGACGGCCGAAGCAGCTCAGCTGCTGGATCGATCGCCGGGCCCCAGTCGATGCTGACGTCGTAGCCGAGCTTGCTGCAGCGCGACGTAGTACGCGTCGTTCTTCGCGTTGCGCATGTCGCTGAACGCGATCTGCTCCTCCTCGGCGGCCGAGACGGTGCCGTAGACGATCCTCCTGGCTCTCGAAGTAGCTCGTGCCCGGCGTTGCCGTCGGCGAGCCACCACTCGAACAGCGGCAGCTCCGGCTCGCGCACGGTGACGAACAGGATGTGGTCCGAGTCGTCGAACTGCTCGACGCCGCTGACCTTCAGGCGCGAGCCGGCAGGCGACGCGTCGGCCGGCACGACGGCGTAGCGCAGCGCCTGATCGGGTGTCGCGCCGGACGCACACGTTGCTCGCGTCCACCTCCAGGCAGCGGCCCTGCTTGGTGACGAACGCCGTCGCCGGGACGAAGCTGGCGACGAGCACCGCGACGATCGGCAGGAAGCCGATCGACGGCGAGGGGGATGCCCCACCAGCGTCGGGCTCGTGGAGGGCGCCCGGCCGCCAGGCGGGGTCACGGGTACGCTCGGTTGTTGCGTGGGTATCACCGATGTCACCACTGCTGCTGCTTGGATCGTTGGGCTGGCGATCGTGTCGATGGTCGCCGCCGGATGGCGCAAGACTGCCAGAGCCACCGCCGATCCGGCACGCGCCCGCCGGCCGAGTCGTGCTCCCGTGGGCATCCCGATGGAGGACGTCCACGCGCCACTGTACCGGCCGGCCTCGATCTGGCGACGGGTGTGGTCGCTGGTCGCCGGCAGCGCGATCGCCGTCGTCACCGGCGCCGTGCTGGCGACGTTCCTCGGCTTCGGCATCGCCTACGCGGTGGTCCGCTTCTCCGACATGCTCAAGAAGTGAGCGATCGCGCCGCGTTGGCGCGACGTCGCCGCGGCCGGTCACATCGGCGACGATCGCCGACGGCCCGCGACGCGCTGGGCGCCGCCGACCCGGTGCGCGCGCGAGCTGGCCTCGGGCGCGCTCGACCGGCTCGGGGTGCTCGCCGACGCCGAGGTCGCCGCGGCCCTGGCCGACGACGACGCGCGGCGTCCGCCGGCGGGCCGCGACGATCGCCGCCGGCCGGCCGGGCGTCAGCCTGCTCGCGCGCGCTGGACGATGCCGTCGCCCGCCGTGGTGGAGACCGCGGCATGGGCGTGCGGCGAGCGCGCCGGCGACACCCGATCGCGGTGCTCGACCGCCTGATCGCTCTCGCCGGATCCGCCGACGACGCCGCTCGTCCGCGAGGCCGCGGTGGCCGCGCTCGGCGCGATCGGCGACGAGCGCGGCGCTGCCGGCGATCCTCGCGGCCTGCGCCGACAAGCCGGCCGTGCGCCGCCGCGCCGTGCTCGCGCTCGCCCCGTTCGACGGCCCGGAGGTCGACGCCGCGCTGCAGGCGGCGCTCGGCGACCGCGACTGGCAGGTGCGCCAGGCGGCGGAGGACCTGCTGCGCGCCTGACCGCGACGAGCTACCGGTCGAGACGCGAACCGGTACACGTTCGTCGTGCGCTGCTCGAAGCCGAGTGCGCTGGTAGAGGCGGTTGGCCGCCTCGCGCGACGGTCGGCTGGTGAGGTCGACGCTGACCGATGCCTCGGCGACGTGCCTCGTCGAGCGCGGCCCGGTTGAGCGCCTCGCCGACGCCGTGGCCGCGTGCGGCCTCGTCGACGATGACGTCCTCGATCCACGCCTTCGTCCCGGTGAGCGTCGGATACGTCGCCAGCGTCAGCACGCCGACGATCGCGCCCGTCGACCCGGGCGACGAACAGGTCGCTGCCCTCCGACGTCGACCAGCGCGGCGAGCTGCCTCGGCGGTCGGCGGCGCCGACCTGCGACAGCAGCGGCAGCAGCCGGGCGACCGCGTCGACGCAGCTCGTCGGTGGCGGCCGTGGCGATCTCGATCTCGGCGGGCACGGCGAGACCCTAGGCGCCCGACCTGCCCGACGACGGCGTCCGGATTCGCCCAGCCGGCCCGGCGCCCGTACTGTCCCGGCGCATGTCTGCCGCCGACGAGCACCTCAGCGCCACCGCCCGCACCCTCGCCTCGCTCCTCGAGCCGGTCGCCGGCCAGGTGTACTTCTCGCCCGAGTGCCACGCGAACTACGCCGCGCTCGGCTTCGACTCCGAGCCCCGGCGAGGCCAACGGCGTCGCCCTGCCCGACGGCACCGGCGTACTTCACCAGCCGCGGCTCGGTGATGGGCCAGGTGCCCGGCGAGGTGGTGGCCGCGGCGTTCGGCGTGTTCAACCCGCAGGCCGTGGTCCCGGCGGTCGACCAAGGGCTGGACGCTGACCGACGCGGCGACGATCTGCCAGGCCCGCGACGACGGGGCGATCGGCCAGCTGCGGCGGATCCTCGGCGACGAGCCGGACGGCGTCGACCGGGTCGCCGAGCTGCTCGGGCGCGCCGTCGACACGCTGCGCCCGGAAGGCCGCCCGCTGTACGCCGGGCTGCGCTCGCAGCCGATGCCCGACGCCGACGCTCGGCGCCGCGTGGCGGATGGCCGACATGCTGCGCGAGTACCGCGGCGACTCGCACACGATCGCCTACACGTCCGCCGGGTTCGACGCCACGGAGATCGGGCTGATGAGCGAGCAGTGGTGGGGCCTGCCGGCACGCAGCTACAGCCGCACCCGGGCCTGGAGCGACGCGCAGTTCGACGCCGCGGTGGAGCGGCTGTGCAGTCGCGCGGCGTGTTCGACGCCGACGGCACCCTGACCGCCAACGGGCGCGACGTCCGCGAGGAGGTCGAGCGGACCACCGACGCGCAGATGGCCGCGCCGATCGCCGCGCATCGGCGACGACGCAGCGCGAGCTGTTCGCGCCTGCTCGAGCCGTGGGGCGCGGCGATCCGCGCCCAGCGCGGCTACCTCACGTCGGGCGCGAACGACCTCGCCGACGCCGGCGCCCGACGCTGAGCGGCGGCGACCGTCGCCCGAGCACGCGCACGGCGGTTGAGGGGTAGCGTTCCGTCGGATGGAGCACGTTCGCTGGCTCGGCCAGGCCGACGTTGCGCCGACCCGTCGTGGTCGCCGCGTTCACCGGCTGGAACGACGCCGGCGACGCCGCGTCGAACAGCGTTCGCCACCTCGTCGAGTCGTGGGGTGCGGCGCCGCTGGCCGAGATCGACCCGGAGGAGTTCACCGACTTCGCCACCGTGCGCCCGCACGTCCGCCTCGACGCCGAGCAGCGGCGCACGATCGTCTGGCCGACCGTCGGCCTGTGGAGCGCGTCGACGCCGGGCGGCGACGTCATCCTCGTGCTCGGCCCGGAGCCGGCGCTGCGCTGGAAGCTGTTCGTCGAGCAGATCGTCGGGGTCGCCGTGGAGATGGGCGCGTCGATGTTCCTCACGCTCGGGGCGCTGCTCGCCGACGTGCCGCACACCCGCGAGGTCCGGCTGATGGGCACCGCCACCGACGACGCGGTGATCGAGCGCTACGACCTGCAGCGCAGCAACTACGAGGGCCCGACGGGCATCGTCGGCGTGCTCCACGACGGCTGCGCCGCGCAGGACCTGTCGTCGGCATCGCTGTGGGCGGCCGTGCCCGCCTACGCCTCGCAGGTGCCGTCGCCGAAGGCCTCGCTGGCGCTCGTCGAGCGCACGTGCGAGATCCTCGGCTGCCCGGCGCCCACCGCCCGCCTCATCGACGCGGCCCGCGAGTACGACAGCCGGGTCACGTCGTTCGTCGAGGACGACAGCGACCTCACCGGCTACGTCGCCCGCCTGGAGTCGCTGGCCGACGCCGGCGAGCTCGACGACGATTTCGACGAGGACGACGACGATGACGACGACACGGTCGGTGGCGAGCTGGCCGAGGACGCAGCCCGACGGCGACGCCCGCCGTCGACAGCGACGAGCTGATGGCCGAGGTCGAGCGCTTCCTGCGCGACCAGGGCGACGCCGGCTGAGCCGGCAGCTCGCCCGCTCGGTCAGTCGTGGCCGGCGTCGCCGCGCCACATCGGGGCACGCGGCGCGTCGAACGTGGTCGGCCGTGGTCTGGCCGTCGATCGCGGCGAACGCCGCCTCCGCCCAGAAGCCCTGCCCGGCGAGCGGCTCGGGCAGCGCGTCGCGGGCGAACCAGCCGACGCCGCTGGTCTCCAGCGGATGGCCCTGCAGCTCGCCGCCGACCGCCCGGCAGTGGAACAGCACCATGTACATCGCGAAGCGGGTGAAGCCGCGCCGCTGGCCGTCGGTGATCGACAGCAGGCCGATCGGCTCGCACTCGATCCCGGTCTCCTCGGCGACCTCCTTCACGGCGACCTCCGCCGGCGAGTAGCCGACGTCGGCCCAGCCGGTCGGGTACAGCCACACCCCGCTGTCGGCGCGCCGCACGAGGAGGATCTCCCCGGCGTCGTTGGACACGACCGCGCCGATCGCCACCTTCGGGGTGACGTAGCCGGGCACGCCCTCGCCGATCGACTCCATCCACTCCTGCACGAAGTGGTCCTGCTCGCGTTGCACCTCCAGCGCGGTGTCGGCCGCGGCCTTGATGTCGGCGGCGACGTGCAGGACCTCCTCGAACCGTTCGCGCTCGTACAGGCTCTCGGTGAAGCCGAGACCGGTGCGGGCGATGGCCGCCAGCGTCTCGCTCCAACGAACGAGGTCCCGGCGGAAGTCGATGGGGGACGCGTCGCTCACGGCTGCGACCCTAGATCGCGCGGACCAGTTCCTCCACGGGCGTGACGATGCCCGTGTAGAACGGGCCGAACTCGGCGTACACCGCCGAGGCCTCGTCGAAGCGCATCGTGTAGACGACCTCCTTGAGATCGTCGGTGTGCACGCCGAACAGCGTGACGCCCCACTCGTAGTCGTCGAGGCCGGCCGAACCGGTGATGTACTGCACGACCCGACCGGCGAACTTGCGGCCGCTGGCGCCGTGCTCGCGCATCAGCTCGTTGCGCCGCTCGTACGGCAGCGTGAACCAGTTGGCGTGAGCCCTCGCGGCGCTTGCTCATCGGGTAGAAGCACCAGGCGTCCATCACCGTGCCGGCATACGCCCCGCCGTCGAAGCGGGGCGGGATGGTCGGGTACAGGCGGGCGTTGAGCATCTGCTCGGGCATCCCCTTGGCGTACTCGCTGACCTCGGTGACGCTGACGTAGCTGTCGACCACCTCGAGGCCGGCGTGCTGCACCGCGGTCTGCAGCGCGCGCAGCTCGCGGGTGTCGGCGTGCATGGCCATCACGCCGACGTCGCACTTGTGCCCGAGCATCGCCACGGTGGCCACCTGGCAGCCGGCGCCCTCGGCCGCCTTCACCGCGGCGACCACGGCCTCGGCGTCGAACATCGGCGTCGGCTTGCAGAACAGGTGCAGCACACCGAGCCCGGTGGACGGGCCCGACGACGGCAGCTTCGGTGGCGCGGTCGCTCATCGCGCCGAGGCTACGGCCGCTCCGGGGCGTAGACGTTCAGCCGGTCGGCACGGACGAAGCCGGCGAGCGTCAGGCCGGCACGGCGCGCCGTGTGCACGGCGAGCGCCGTCGGCGCGCTCACCGCGAGCAGCGTGCCGAAGCCGGCGGCCCACGCCTTCTGCACGAGCTCGAAGCTCGCCCGGCCGCTGACGAACAGGCCGAGGCCCGCGGCGGGCAGCCGCCCGTCGAGCAGCATCCGGCCGACCACCTTGTCGACCGCGTTGTGCCGGCCGACGTCCTCGCGGATGTCGGACACCTCGCCCGTCGGATCGAACGCCGCCGCCGCGTGCACCGCACCGGTCGTGCTGAACAGTCCCTGGGCGGCGCGGACCGCGTCCGGGACGGTGCGCAGCACGTCGACGTCGATCGGCGCGGTGGACGGGATGTGCACGAGCCGCTCGGCGAGCGCGTCGATCGACTCGGTCCCGCAGATGCCGCAGCTCGAGGTGGTGGTGCCGAGGCGCGGCGTCGGGACCGGGGCGCGCCCGCCGGTCTCGACGGTGACCACGTTGAACGCCGAATCGGCCGCTGCGCCGTTGGCGCAGTACCGGACGCCCGTGACCGGGGTCCCGCCGAGCAGTCCGTCGGTGAAGCAGAACCCGACGGCCAGCTCGTAGTCGTTGCCGGGCGTGCGCATCGTCGTGCTGACGACCGCCCCGTCGAGCTGCACGGTCATCGGCTCCTCGACGATCAGCTCGTCGGGGTGCCGGCGGCGGTGGTCACCTTCGATCGTGGTGACGAGCAGCGTCTCGCTGCGCCGCCGCGTCCGGCCCGATGGCATGGCGCCGACGGTACCGCCGTCAGGCGTGGATGGCGGCGACCAGCTCCGCCCTGGTCCGCGGCCCCAAGGGCTCCTCCGGCGGTCGGTTCTCGCGGTCCTGCCAGACCGCCAGGACCCGTGCCTGGACGTCCGGGTCGGTCATCAGCGCGTCCGGCGAGCTGAGCAGGTTCAGCGAGCGCATGAACGCCCGCAGCACGACGGCGTCGAACCGGAGCGCCGGCACGAGGCCCTCGCGCAGCACGCCGCGGATGAACGCGGCCGGGTCGTCCGGATCGTCGTCGGGGTCCTCACCGGCGAGCATCTTGGCCGCCACCCTGCGGGCCTCGGCGTCCTGGGCGACCGACGACCGGTACCACGGCTCGATCTCGATCCGCAGCGCGCTGTCGTAGGCCATCGCTGCCGCGGCGAGGTCGTCGGGATGGGCATCGAGCGCATCAGCCAGGAGATGAGCACCCCAGAACGCCGTGCTGCAGCCCCGGCCGTAGAGCGGGTTGGTGCACAGCACGGCGTCGCCGATGGCGATGACCCCGGTGGCGACCGGCACGCCGTCGACGACGTGATCGCGCCACCGGTTGAGCAGCCCGGCCATCACGTGCACGTCAGGGGTGATCGGCTCGGCGCGGCCATCGAGCCACGGCTGTGCGGCCACGAGCTGGCGGGCGCAGTCGTCGAACACGACGGGATCGGCCAAGGTGCGGCGCAGCTCGGCGTCGTCGGTCGGCGTGGCCAAGGTGACCGAGAACGTCCGGTTGTCGCCGACGAACACGCCGTACTTGAGGTAGCCGAGGTCGCCACCGATGGCCCCGCCGCGTGGCGGCGCGTCGACACCGGGACGGAGGCGGTAGAACCGGCTGAAGTAGACGATGCCGGTGTCCTCGACCTCCTCGTCCACCGCCGGCGCACCGATGTCGGCGAGCCAGTCGGACAGCCCGCTGCGCCGGCCGGCGGCCACCACGACGAGGTCGGCGGCCAGCTCCGAACCGTCGGTCAAGCGGATGCCGGTGACCGTCGGACGCTGATCGGACTCGGCGCCGACGACGCCCGTCGGCGCACGGAGCAGCCCGTCGACCCCGACACCGGTGCACATCGTCACCCGGCCCTCGGCCGAGCGCGGCACGGCGGACCACCCACTCGAACGTCGTGCGTCGGCACGCCAGCATGACGAGATCGTCGTCGTCGGGCTGGCGCTCGTAGTTGGTGATGGTGGGCGCGAGGTCGTCGCCGAAGCGCAACTCCGTTGCCCCCTCGTCGAGGAGCGCCTGCCAGACGTCGGGGTGATCGCGCCGCAGGATGGTCGTCAACCGGGCCAGGAGCGCATGGCTGTGGCGTACCTGCGGTGCGCCGCGGCGGTCCCACTCGAACGCGTCGTCCGACGACGCCGGCATCGGCGTCGCATCTCGCTCGACGACGGTGATCTCGTGCCCCCGTCGGGCCAGCGTCAACGCCGCCCCGAGTCCCGCAACGCCCCCGCCGACCACCACGACATGCACGCGCGGCAAACTACTGGCGCGATGCAACCTTTTCGCGTCGGCGACTGGCAGTTGCCTGATTAGCACTCGAGGATCTAGAGTGCTAGCACTCTCGTGTGCTGAGTGCGAACCAGCCCGAGCCCCTCATCCGGAGTCTCAACTCAACCCTCATCGTGGAGGACGCAATGGCAAAGCAGATCGCATTCGACGAGTCAGCTCGCCGCTCGCTCGAAGCGGGCATGAACAAGCTCGCCGACGCGGTGCGCGTCACGCTCGGGCCCAAGGGCCGCAACGTGGTGCTCGACAAGAAGTGGGGCGCTCCCACGATCACCAACGACGGCGTATCGATCGCCAAGGAGATCGAGCTCGAGGACCCCTACGAGCGCATCGGCGCCGAGCTCGTCAAGGAAGTCGCCAAGAAGACCGACGACGTCGCCGGTGACGGCACCACCACCGCCACGGTGCTGGCCTGGTCGATGGTCCACGAGGGCCTGCGCAACGTGGCCGCCGGGGCCAACCCGATGACCTTGAAGAAGGGCATCGAGGCCGCCGTCGAGGCCGCCGTCGCCAGCATCAAGGAGCTGGCCAAGGAAGTCGACTCGAAGGATCAGATCGCCCAGGTGGCGTCGATCTCCTCGGCCGACACCGAGATCGGTCAGATGATCTCCGAGGCCATCGACAAGGTCGGCAAGGACGGCGTCATCACCGTCGAGGAGAGCCAGACCTTCGGCATGGAGATGGACCTCGTCGAGGGCATGCGCTTCGACAAGGGCTACATCTCGCCGTACTTCGTCACCGACCCGGAGCGGATGGAGGCTTCGCTGGACGATGCCTACGTACTGCTCGTGTCGTCGAAGATCTCCTCGGTGCGCGACATGCTGCCCGTCCTGGAGAAGGTCATGCAGGGCGGCAAGCCGCTGGTGATCATCGCCGAGGACATCGAGGGCGAGGCCCTCGCCACCCTGGTGGTCAACAAGATCCGGGGCACGTTCAAGTCGGCCGCCGTCAAGGCGCCGGGCTTCGGCGAGCGGCGCAAGGCCATGCTGCAGGACATCGCCATCCTCACCGGTGGCCAGGTCATCAGCGAAGAGGTCGGCCTCAAGCTGGAGAACACCACGCTGGACCTGCTCGGGCGGGCCAAGCGAGTGATCATCACCAAGGACGAGACGACCATCGTCGAGGGCTCCGGCTCGGAGGACGACATCAAGGGTCGGATCAACCAGATCAAGACCGAGATCGAGAACACCGACAGCGACTACGACCGCGAGAAGCTGCAGGAGCGCCTGGCCAAGCTGAGCGGCGGCGTCGCCGTCCTCAAGGTCGGCGCGGCCACCGAGGTGGAGCTGAAGGAGAAGAAGCACCGCATCGAGGACGCTGTCTCCACCACCAAGGCGGCCATCGAAGAGGGCGTCGTGCCCGGCGGTGGCGTGGCACTGCTGCGTGCCCAGGCCGCGGTGCTCAAGGTCGCCGATGGCCTCACCGGTGACGAGGCCACGGGCGCACGCCTGGTGGCTCGTTCGCTGGAGTCGCCGCTGAAGCAGATCGCCGAGAACGCCGGCCTCGAAGGTGGCGTGGTGGTCGAGAGGGTCAAGGGCCTCGACGGCACGGAAGGCCTCAACGCGGCCACCGGCGAGTACGAGGACCTGGTGAAGATCGGCGTCATCGACGCCGCCAAGGTCACCCGTTCGGCGCTGCAGAACGCAGCCTCGATCGCCGCCTTGTTCCTCACCACCGAGGCTGTCGTGGCCGACAAGCCGGAGAAGGACGCCGGCGGCGGCATGCCCGGCGGAGGCATGGAAGACTTCTGAGCCGACCGTTCGACCTGACGTTGCTCTACGAGGGCCCGGCGCTGCGGCGCCGGGCCCCCGCCGCGTCTGCGTTGCCGTGGAGCCAGGCCACGGCCGCCGACGGCCGGAGCCGTCGCTCGCTGGGTCTCGTCGATGATCGCCCGAAGGCGGGCGAGCTCGTTCGACGGCTCCACCGGGTGTTGCAGCGGCGTGTGGTCGGCCACGGTTACGCAGGTCACGCAGGCTCGTGGGTGCCGCTCGAAGAACGGGCGTCCGGATGGCGCGGCGAGCAGGCCGCACAGCGTCTCGCGCCGCCTGCCCTCCGGCCGGACGCTCGTGCGCAAGGCGTGGATCCGCTGCCCGAGGTAGGCATTGCCCCCGCCTTCGTAGCCGGTCAGCTCGGCCGACGACGGCCGCAGCAGGCCGTGCTCGGGCACGACCTGCCCAGGCAACGGGCGCACCGTCCGTTCGTGGCGGAAGCCGTGGCGGTGCTCGTACGCCCGCTGGCGACAGGCGTGGTTGCAATACAGACGAGGTCGGCCAGGTCGGCGAACGATGATCACGTCGCGTGCGCACCAGCTGCACGGCCGGGCGCCGACGACGAGGGCGTCTTCGATGTCGGGTCTCATGCCGATCGGTGTACACCGAGGGTGTGGCACGGTTTCCTCCAGTCGGTCCGGACCCCTCGCGGCCGCTGACGGGGGTGCTCCGTGGCCGCGGTCCCTGGCGGATCGTCCGTGACGCAACACCCTCGCCGGCCAGCCACCGAAACGCTCACGAATCGTCCGTGACGCAACTCGCTCGCCGGCCAGCCACCGAAACGCTCGCGAATCGTCCGTGACGCAACTCGCTCGCCGGCCAGCCACCGAAACGCTCGCGAATCGTCCGTGACGCAACTCGCTCGCCGGCCAGCCACCGAAACGCTCGCGAATCGTCCGTGACGTAACGCGGCCACCGCGGGAAGGGTCTGGGCGGCGGAAGCGGGACCTGGCCGGGCCGTCAGTACGACCGCGACGAACTCGAATCCCGTCCAGGTGCCACGAGGTCTCGGCGCCATCACCGACGGCACGGGACCGTAGCGGTGGTCCGGACTCGGAGCGACCCTGGGTGTCGGTTGCCGGTGGCAGCGGCGCCGATGGGCAAAACGTCTCGCGCTCGAATCGACGGCGCCGCGAACGTGGCCGAGCGGGTGCAGCGGCTGGGCAGTCATCGGTGCGCGGAGGGGGTGAGGCGGTAGGTCGTGAAGGTCTCCTCGTCGGCGAACCCGAGGCGGGTGTACAGCTCGCCAGCGCGTTCGGATTCCCAGGAGATCCTCAACGTCGTCGCGCCCGCCGTGGCCAGACGGTCGAGACCTGCGCTGATCATCGCGTAGCCGATCCCGCGGCCGGCGTGCTCGTCCTCGACCCGCACTGGCTCGACCAGGCCGACGGCAGTGACCGGGTCGTGCCAGAACAGCGCGTACCCGGCGACGGACCCGTCCGGTGCGAGCACCGCCAGATCGAGACCCGGTTGGTAGAGCGTGGTCTGTCGCAGCCTGGCCTCGACGTCAGGCCCGTTCCGGGTGACCATCGGGTGGGCCGGCGCGACATCGACGCCGCGCCCGGCGCGGTCGACGAGGCGGTAGCCGGTCGGCAGGTCGGCGACGGCCGGTCGGTCGGCCGCCCGCTGCCAACCCGACCACGACTCATCGCACGCCACGAAGCCTCGCCTCTCGAACCGTGCGGCGAGCTCGAGGTCGCCAGCCGGCACGATCGACTCGATCACCGGCGACCCTTCCAGGCGTTCGACGTACGTCCACGCGTGCTGGGCCAAGTCATCGAGCATCAACGTCGGGCCCGGCATGCCGATGACGTCCACAGCCCACGCATGGGGCCACTCGGTCAGGAGTACCGCGGCGCTCGGCTGGCCGGCTTCGTCGAACCAGACCGGCGACACGAACTCGTCGCTGGCCCGAGGACGCCGCCACCACCACTGCACGTCCGCCGCCTCCCAGACGCCGGCCTTCGGCTCGAGCAGCCGGATCCGTTGGAGCAACGCCGTCACGGCGGACAACCGCTCCCGCCCGGTCAGCAGCTCCTGACGCATCGCTCCCTCCTCAGGGTCAGCCCTGGACCCGGCCTCGTGCACCCCGAAGCCACGTCGTGTCGCTCGCCGGCCGCCGACCTTGAACACGGCATCCTCGCGCTGGGACAGCCTGGCCATCGAGACGTCGCCAAGGACGCGGTACCGCACCTTCCGCCCTCGCTCCTGGGGTCGGGACCCGTGGAAACGTCACCGACGATCCGCGAGGAACCGCAGCGGACACGCCCGAGTACGAATCGTCACCGACGATCGGTGAGCAACGGCCGCGAACACCCCCAACCCCGAAACGTCACCGACGATCCGCGAGGAAACGGCTGCGATCACCCCCAACCCCGAAACGTCACCGACGATCCGCGAAGCGACGGCGGCGAACAGACTACGAAACGTCACCGACGATCCGCCAGGAATCGGCAGCGGACACGCCGAGCCCGAAACGTCACGGACGATCCGCGAAGCGACGGCGGCGAACGCCCCGGGGTGCGAAACGCCATCGACGATCTGCGAGCGACTCCACGCCGAGTCGCCCCGGTCTGCCGCCGAGGGGGCCCGGCAGGCACGCGGTGACTGGATCGGCGGCTCAGCCGCCGGCGACTGCGGGGATGATGCTCACGGTCTCGCCGTCGGGGACCTTGGTGTCCACGCCGTCGAGGTAACGGACGTCGTCGTCGGCGACGAAGACGTTGACGAACTTGCGCAACGACCCGTCCCCGTCGAAGAGGCGCTCGTTGAACCCGGGGTGGGTGCCCTCGAGGTTGGCCAGCACCTCGGCCAACGTCGCGCCGTCGACCTTCACGGTGGACGCGCCGCCGGCGAGGGGGCGCATGGTGGTGGGGATGCGAACGGTCACGGCCATGAGGTCAAACACTACCCGCGGGGTCGGGATTCACGCCGCGGTGACCAGCGGTGGGCGGCGCGTCGACCACGGCTGCGCTTGCTCCAACTGGGCTGCGACGCGAACCAGGACATCCTCCCGGCCGTAGGCGGCGACGAGCTGCACCCCGACCGGCAGACCGTCGACCGTCCAGTGCAGCGGCAGGCTGACCGCCGGCTGCCCGCTGACGTTGAACTGGGCGGTGAACCGCAGCAGCGCACGGACCTTGGCGACGCCCTGCTTGCCGACGAGCTCGCCGATGCGCGGTGGCGGACCGGCGAGCACCGGCGTGACCAGCACGTCGAAGCCGCGGCTGCCGTCGAGGGGATGCCACCACGACAGCAGCTCGCGCGTCCAGTGGTACTGGCCGGCGACCGTCTCCAGGTAGTCGGCGGCCGACAGCTTGCGGCCGAGCTTGCCGTAGAACAGGTTGTCGGGCTCGAGGTCGTCGCTCGTGACAGGACGACCGAGGATCGCCTCCAGCTCACGGATGTCGACCAGCGTGTGCGCGCCGATGACGTTGACGAACCGCTCCGACATGCCCGCATCGGACAGCACCGAGGGCGCCGATCCCTCGACGTCGTGACCGAGGCCGGCCAGCAGCTTCGCCGTCGCCTCCACCGCGGCGACGCACTCCGGGTGGACGTCAGCGCCGTCGGCGGACGCGGTGAACCCGATGCGCAGCCGTCCCGGGTCGGCGCCGACCTCGGTGGACAACGGACCGGGCAACGCCGGCGCGACGTACGGATCGCCCACCTCGTAGCCGGCGAGCACATCGAGCACGGCCGCTGCATCGCGCACAGTCCGGGTCACGGCGCCGTTGGTGGCCCAGCCAGCCCACGACTCGCCGATCGTCGGCGCGTTGGACACCCGACCGCGCGACGGCTTGAGCCCGACGAGCGCACACTCCGACGCCGGGATGCGGATCGAGCCGCCGCCGTCGCTGGCGTGGCCGACGGGCACGATCTCGGCGGCGACAGCGGCCGCCGATCCGCCCGACGAGCCGCCGGTCGAATGGTCGAGGTCCCACGGGTTGCGCGACGGACCGTGGGCCAGCGGCTCGGTGGTGATCGTGCTCCCCCACTCCGGCGTGTTCGTCCGACCGATGGCGATGAAGCCCGGCATCGCGCAGCCGGCGGTAGACGGCCGAGTCGTACGGTGCCCGGTAGTCGATGGCCTGCAACGCCCGCGTGCCGGCGTGGTACGGCTCGCCCTGCTGCATCCCGCCGAGGTCCTTCATCACGATCGGCACGCCGGCGAACGGCCCGGCGCCGGCGCCCGCGTGCGCCTCCTCCATCGCCCGCTCGTAGCGCGGATGGATGATCGCGTTGATCGCCGGGTTGCGCCGCTCGGCGGCGGCGATCGCCGCGGCGACCAGTTCGGCGGCGCTCACCTCGCCGCTGCGCACGAGCTCCGCCTGGGCGGTGGCGTCGAGCGCGGTGGTGTCGGGTCGTTCCCCATCGGCGGCACGGTAGGCGACCTCAGCCGGGGCCCGTCGGTCGTCGCACCGTAGGCTCGGGCGCCGTGAGGGTCGTGGCGGCGATGGACAAGTTCCGCGGCACCGCTCACCGCCGCCGAGGCGTGCGCCGCCAGTCGGCAACGCCTGCTGGGACCTCGGCCACGACTGCGTCGAGGTCCCCGTCGCCGACGGCGGCGAGGGCACGCTCGAGGTGCTCGGCGGGGCCAACCGCACGTCGACGGTCACCGGCCCGCTCGGCGACGCGGTGCGACGCCGGCTGGCGGCTGTCCCGCGGCACCGCGGTGATCGAGATGGCCGCGGCGTCCGGGCTGGCGCTGGTCGGCGGCGGCGACGGGCAACGACGCGATGGCCGCGGCGACCACCGGCACGGGCGAGCTGATCGACCTGGCGCTCGACGCCGGGGCGCGGCAGATCATCGTCTGCCTCGGCGGGTCGGCCACGACCGACGGCGGGCTCGGCGCGGTGCGGGCGATCCACGCCCCGCACCGGCTGCGCGGCGTGCAGCTGCTCGTCGCCTGCGACGTGACCACCCGCTTCGTCGACGCGGCGCCGAGGTGTTCGGCCCGCAGAAGGGCGCCTCGCCGGCGCAGGTCCGCCTGCTCGCCGGGCGGCTGGAGCGCACCGCGCAGATCTACGCCTCGGAGTACGGCGTCGACGTCCGCGACGATCGACGGGTGCGGGCGCCGCCGGCGGGCTGGCCGGCGGCGCTGCTCGCGCTCGGCGGCAAGCTCGTCCCCGGCTTCGACCTCGTCGCCGACGAGCTCGACCTGTACGACACGATCGCCGGCGCCGACGCTCGTCGTCACCGGCGAGGGCTTCCTCGACGAGCAGAGCTTCGAGGGCAAGGTGGTCGGCGGCGTGCAGGAGCTGGCGGCGACTGACCGAGCCGCCCGGTCGGCGCCGTGGTCGGCGACGCCGCGCCGGAGGTCGCCGACCGGATCGAGCACGTCGTCGCTGGTCGCCGAGTTCGGCATCGACGCAGGCGACGCACCGCAGGCCGGCGCACGCTGCGTCGAGCGCGCCGCGAGCGACCGCTGCCTGCTGCTCGCGCGCTCGCGAGCCGGCGTCAGGCTTCGCGGTCGTCGTCGTAGCCGCGCCGGCGGTGGCGGTGCCGGCGGCGGTCGGCCGCCGTGCCGTCGGCCGTCTGCCGGCGAGCGACTTGCCGGCCTTGTCCTTGCCGAGCATCACCAGCACGCCGGCGCCGTCGGCGAGCTTGCCGCCGGTGATCGGGATCGGGCTGGGCAGCGCCTGCGCGGCGCCGCAGCCCATCGTGCGCGCCACCGTGTCGGCGACCGGCTGGGCCGCCGGGTTGGTCGGGTCGTAGTAGACGACGCGTCGTCGCCAGCTTGGCGCCGGTGCCGTTGGTGGCCGTGCGCGGTCGTCGAAGCCCGGCGGCCTTCAAGTCGGTGGTCAGCTTGCCGGCCGCGCCGCCCGACCCCGGAGGCGTTGGCCACCTCGACCTTGGTCCCGGTCTTGACGTCGGCGCGGCGCCGTCGTCGGCGCCACGGTGGTGGGCGACGCCGGCCGGCGACGTCGTCGTCGTCGCCGCCCGACGCACGTCGTGGCCGGCGGGCTGCCGCGACCGCTGCTGCCGCCGTCGTCGCGGATCGTCTTGAGGATGAAGAAGCCGATGACCACGGCGACGACCGTGACGATGATCATGATCGTGGACGCAGCCGGCGATCCGCCCGTGGTCTGGCGGGGCGTGCGCCCGGTCTGATCGTTGGTCATGCGTGGCTCCCTTGGTCTGCCGCGGCCGAGGCATCGAGCCGTGCCCGGCGTCGCCGCTCACGATGGCGGCGCAACCGGCGCACCACCAGCGGATCGATGGCCAGAGCATCCGGGTGGTCGATCACCCGATTGAGTTCGAGAGTGTACTCCTCGACCGAACAGGCGAACCGCGCCCGGATCGCCTCGTGACGGTCCTCGCCGAGCAGGAACCACGTCGCCTCGAACTGGATCATCGCGCGGCGCGCTCGCCGAGAGGCTCGTCGGCTCGCTGTCCGGCTCTGGGTCATCGGCCCCAGCCTTGCCGCCCGCGACCAGGCATTACAAGCACCCCCGCCGACGTTCACGACCAGTAGCGTCGGCCCGATGGTGAGCGGCGCGGCGATGCGGCCGTTCATGATCGGCGTCGCCGGCGGGACGTCGTCGGGCAAGACCACCGTCAGCGAGCGCCTCGCCGAGCTGGCCGGCGAGGACCACCTCGCGCTGATCAAGCTCGACTCGTACTACCTGCGCCGCAGCGACCTCCCGGGCGACGACGCCGAGCTGGCCAACTTCGACCATCCCGACGTGTTCGACTGGCGGCTGCTCAACGACCACCTCGCCGCGCTCGCGGCCGGCGCGGCGGTGCCCGTGCCGATCTACGACTACACGGTCTACGACCGCACCGACGAGGTGCGCATCGTCCAGCCCGGCGCAGATCGTCGTCGTCGAGGGGATCCTCGTGCTCTACGAACCGCAGCTGCGCGAGCGCTTCGACCTGCGCGTGTACATCGACACCGACGCCGACCTGCGCCTGATCCGCCGCCTCGAGCGCGACGTGCGCGAGCGCGGCCGCACGGTGGACAGCGTGATCGCCCAGTACCTGGCGACGGTGCGCCCGAGCCACGAGCAGTTCATCGAGCCGAGCAAGCGCCATGCCGACGTGATCATCCCCCAGGGCGGCCTCAACCGCCCGGCACTCGACGTGCTGCTCGCCCGAGTGCGCGAGCTGGCCAGCGCCTGACGCAGCTCAGCCGATCCAGCTGCCGACGGTCGTGATCGCGGCGACGACCGCGAGCAGGCCGACGACGGCGACGCACGACGGTCGCGGCCACGCCGGAAGCGCGGCGTGTTCACCGCGTCGCCGAGCACGGAGCGCCGGTTGGCCAGGATCAGCACGAACGTCAGGAAGATCGGGGCGATCAACCCGTTGACGATCTGCGTGTTGATCAGCAGGCTGATCAGGTTCCCCGGCGCCAGCGCGATGGCCGCGCCGATCGACGATCTGTCCGGTGAACAGCCCGTTGAACAACGGCGCCTGGCGCCACGAGCTGGACATCGAGCGCTCCACGCCGACCGCCTCGGTCAGCGCGTACGACGTCGACAGCGGCACGACGGCGGCGGCGAGCGCCGACGCGCCGAGCAGCCCGAGGGCGAACAGACGCCTTGGCCGCCGAGCCGACCACCGGCTCCAGCGCCGTCGCCGCCTGCGACGCCGACGTCAGCGGACCCTGCCCACCGATCGCCGCGGCCACGGCGATGATGATCGACATCGAGATCGAGGTTGCAGAAGATCGACCCGACCACGGCGTCGGCGCGCGCCGCCCGGTAGTCCGTCGGGCTGCGTGCCGCGGTCGGCCACCGCGGCCGCCTGGTACAGCTGCATGTACGGCGTGATCGTCGTGCCGATCAGGGCGACGCACAGCAGCAGGAACGTTCGGCTGCCGATGAGGTTCGGCATCGCGCGCGTTGCCGGCCACCTCGGTCCACTGCGGGTGGCCGAGCACGGCGGCGATCGGGTAGGCCAGGAACGGCAGGGTCAGCACGAGGAACACCCGCTCGGCGTAGCGGTACGAGCCGAGGCTGACCACCGCCCAGATCGCCAGCTGCGGCGAGCGGCACCGACAGGTAGCGGGACACGCCGAGCAGCTCGAACGCCGCGCCGATGCCGGCGAACTCGGAGACGACCAGGCCGAGGTTGGCGACGAGCAGGGCGACGACGGCGAGCGTCGCCCAGCGCAGGTCGAACTGCTCGCGGATCAGCGACACCAGGCCCTCGCCGGTGTGCACGCCGAGGCGCGCCGACATCACCTGGACGACGATCAGCGCGATCGTCACGAGGACCATCACGAACAGCGTGCGGTAGACGAACTGCGCGCCGGCCGAGGCGTAGGTGGCGATGCCGCCGGCGTCGTTGCCGGCGTTCGCCGCGATCAGGCCCGGGCCGAGCACGGCCAGGATGCGCACGGCGCCGAGGCCGCGCCAGCCCGCCGGCGCGGCGAGCCGGCTGCGCACGGCTCACGAGATCCCCCGGACGAGCTGCGGCAGACGGGTGTCCTCCAACAGCACGTCGATGACGTCGTCGGCGAGGATCCGCCCGACCGGCCGGTCGTCGTCGTCGACGACGACGATCGACGTGCCCCGGTTGTCGACGAAGCGCCGGACGACGACGGCGAGCGGATCGTCGACGTCGCACCGTCACCGGCAGCGGGTCGGCGACGAGCTCGCCGAGCGTCGCGCCGGGCCCGGCGACGAGCAGCTCGAACAGGGTCACGTCGTCGATCAGCCGGCCCTCGTCGTCGACGATCAGCACGCCGTCGATGTCCAGCCGGTCGGCGGCGAGCGCGCGCAGCTCGGCGACGACGTCGGCGACGTCGCGGTCGGGCGTGGCTCGGACCAGCACGGTGGTCATCGCCGCGCCGGCCGTGTCCTCGTCGAACGCGGCGAGCATGCCGAGCTCGGCGGCCGCGGCTCGGGCGACAGCTCGGCGATGATCGCCGCGCGATCGTCGGCGTCGAGGTCGCGCAGCGCGTCGGCCGCCTCGTCGGGCGCCATGTCCTGCAGCAGCGCGGCGACGCGCGCCGGCGGCATCTCGCGCAGCAGCAGCTCGCGCTCGTCGTCGTCCAGCTCCTCCAGCGCCTCGGCGGCGAGCTCGTCGTCGAGCGCGCCGAGCAGCCCGTGGCGCTGGTCGCGCCCGAGGTCCTCGAGCAGGTCGGCGACCTCGGCCGGGCGCAGCCGGCGCAGGCCGGCATGACCGGCGGTCGAGGCGCATCGGCGCGCCGGGCGCGGTGAGCGGCTGGATCGCCGCCCAGTCGATGACCTTCGACGGCGTCGGGATCGTGCGCAGCCGGCGCGGGCCGAGGCGGCGCAGCAGCGTCTGCATGCCGACGTCGACGCCGACGAGGCGCACGACGTCGCCGACGTTCGCCAGGTAGAGGTCCGAGGCGCGCACGACGCGCACGCCGTCGACGTCGACCAGCTGGTGGTCGATCACGTGCGCGGGCGAGCGCCACCTCGCCGTCGCGCGGCACGAAGTCGCGCAGGTCGACGGCGCGTCGTGCTGCAGCGTGACGCCGGTCGGCTCGACCGTGGCGATCGCCTCCGCGGCGATGAACGCGCTGCGCCGACCGACGCGCACGACGAGCCCGCAGACGCTCGGGTACGCCGCGCCGTCCCAGCGGATGACGACGTCGGCGACGCGGCCGACCTCGGCGCCGGTCCGCTCGCGCACCGGCCGGCCGAGGAGGCCGGCGACGGAGATGAGGTGGTCGTGCACCACGCGGCGCACGACGCGCCGCTGGGGACGACGCTGTTCGGAGGCGCGCCGCCGGGCGCGCAGGGCTCGCAGGACCATGGCTGGCTCCTCGAAGGACGGCGGACGGAGTGGACAGCCGCGCCGGGCGCGCCGACGGTCAGGTCAGCGAGTTGCCGGGACGGGCGGGGGACGGTCGATGCGCCCGGGGACTTCGAGGTTCTCCACGTTGCATCGCCATCACCTCCTCGCGCTCGTCGTGACCGCAGGATACCCGTGCGGTTCCTCAGTGCCTCGCCTGCTCAATGCCTCGGCAGCGCGACGATCACCAACGCCGACCACACCACGTGTGTGGCGATCGGAGCGAACAACGCGCCGGTGAACCATCGTTCCGCGGCGAGCGCGATGCCCATCACGATCGCCGCGACCGTGAGCGCGGTGTTGCCCACGAGCGCGGTGACGCCGACGTAGGCGACGAGCGCGAGCACGTGGCTGCGCACCCGCGTGGCGTCCAGCGCATCGACGAGCGCGCCACGGAAGAACAGCTCCTCGGCGACCCCGTTGATCAGCGCGACCGCGGCCACGAGCACCGCGGGGCCGGCATCGGCCTTGACGAGGATGTGCTGGATCGGCCCGTCGAGCCAGGCGATGTGCCGGCCGATCGCCTGACCGGCGACGAACACGCCGAACATGACCCCGCCGCCGAGCACGCCGAGCAGGAGGTCGCCGCCCGGCCCGTACCGGCCTCGACCGCCGCTCGGTCCGAAGGCGATCGCCGGGCTCGACCACACGAGCGCGAGGACGACGCCGAGCACCAGGAACTCGGTGCTCCCGCGTGGCAGCCGCAGGTCGATGCTCAACACCACGGCGCCGACGACGAGCACCAGTGCGGCGCACCACGGCGGCGTGCGCCGCCGGTTCACCCGTCGTCCGCGTTCGCCCGCCGGGCCGCGAGCGCCTCGCTCACGGCAGTGACGAACGGCCGTGGTCTCACGCCGGTGAGCTCCTCCAACCGCCGTTCGTGGACGACGACGGTGTTCGTCATCGAGTCGACCAGGTTGCGCGCGGTCTGCATGTCGACCGACGTCACCAGGCGCAGCCAGAACGACGACAGTCGCGGCGTGAGCACAGGAACCGGCAGGATCACCCGACGGACGTCGAGCTCGGCGGCGATGGCCAGCATCATCTCCCGGTAGGTGACGTTCTCGGGTGCGCCGACGTCGTAGTGGTCGGGTGGCACGGCCTCGTCGGCCGACCCGGCGAGGAGGGCCACCACGTCGTCGAGTGCGATCGGCTGGGTGCGGGTGTCCACCCACCGCGGCGTGATCATCGCCGGCAGGCGCTGGACGAGCTGGCACAGCACCTCCCACGCGGCACTCCCGGCACCGACGACGATCCCGGCACGCAACGCGACCGTGGGCACCTCGGCGGACAGGATCTGCTCGACCTCGCGTCGACTGCGCAGGTGCGGCGACAGGTCGTCGTCCTCGTCACCGAGGCCACCGAGGTAGACGACCCGGCGGACGCCGGCGTCCGTGGCCGCCGCGGCGAACCGGCGGGCGCCGTCCGCGTCGTACGTCTCGAAGTCGGCGCGGTCGAGCGAGTGCACGAGGTAGTAGCCGACGTCGGCGCGGTCGAGCGCCGTGCGCAGCGAGGCGATGTCGGCGATGTCGCCGGCCACCTCGTCGTCGCCCTCGGGGTGCCGGCTCATGGCCACCACGTCGTGGCCGCGGCGACGCAGTGCAGGTGTCAACCGACGGCCGATGAACCCGGTTCCACCGGCCACGACGATGCGCATGGGTGCTCGCCTACCCACGCCCGGACGTGGCGATGCCTCAGGCCGCCAGGCGGGTGGCGATCCACTCGTCGAGGTGCCGACGGGCCCGACGGGCGATCTGGGTGCCCGGCAGCATCAGGTCGAAGCCGTGCGGCGCGCCGGGATAGACGTGCAGCTCGGTGGGCACGCCGGCGCGCAGCAGGCGCGACGGCGTAGTCGACGTCCTCGTCGAGGAACCCGTCGAGCGCGCCGACGCTGATGAACGTCGGCGGGAGGCCGGCGAGGTCGACCGCCCGGGCCGGGGCGGCGTAATGATCGATGTCCGCCGCGCCGCGCCGCCCGTCGAGGTACGCCGACCAGCCGAAGTCGTTCGACCTCGGCGGCCAGATCGGCACCTCCCAGGAGCTCGAGGTGGTGATGATCCGATCGTCGATCATCGGATAGATCAGGGCCTGGTAGTCGAGGTGGATCTCGCCGCGATCGCGGGCGAGCAGGGCCAGGCCGGCGGCCAGCCCACCACCGGCGCTGTTGCCGCCGATGCCGATGTGCGTCGGGTCGCCGCCGATCTCGGCGGCGTGGTCGTGGGCCCAGCGCAGCGCGCTGTAGCAGTCCTCGAGCGGACCCGGGTACGGCCGCTCGGGCGCCAGGCCGTAGTCCGGGGCGACGCCGACGACGCCGAGCGCCGCGCACCACTTGTCGAAGCGGACGTCTTCCATCAGGTGCGTGCCGGCGACCATCCCGCCGCCGTGGATCCAGACGACGATCGGCTGCCCGTCAGGCGCACCGGCCGCACGGTGGACGCGGACCGAGAAGCCGTAGCCGTCGGGCGACTCGATGTCGTGGTCGGTCCGGATGACCGTGTCGCTGACGTCCAGCGACCCCGCCAGCTTGCGCATGTTCGAGCGCATCGCCGGCAGGAGGTCCACGCTCAACGGCGGGTTGACCGGGAGGGCAGCCATCGCCGCGGCGATCTCGGGATCGAGGAGGGTGTCGACGTCCATGCCGCGCCAGTGTGGCAAGACGACGGCGCGGCGCTCCTACGCTGCAGACATCGAACCAGAGCCGTTCGCCGCCGGCGCGTTCGCCGAGCTCGTCGCCTCGCCGTGGGCGACCGACGTGTTGAGTGCGCTGCACGGCCGCGCCGCGATGGTGGTCGACACGGCCGACGGGACGGTGCTGTCGCCCCTCGGCTCGCTGCCGGTCGTGGTGGTCGCCCTCAGCGCCGCCGCGGACCCGTACGCCGATCCGCGCTGCGCCGGCCGCCGACGTGGTCGTCGGGCACGGCGCGACGGGTGCGCTGACCGACCTCCTGGCCCGCATCGAGGCGGCACCGATCGCCTCGACGTCGATGGCCGTCCTGCTGCGCGCCGCCGAGCATCTCGGGGTGGACGACGCACTCGGCGCCGAGTCCGCCGTGTACTCCGCGCTGCAGGAGGGTCCGGAGTTCCTGTCCTGGCGGGCCTCGCGGCCGCGTCACGAGCGTGACGACGAAGGGCGGGTGGTCCGCGCCGAGCGCCACGGCGACGACTGGATCATCACCCTGGACCGCGCCGGCGCGGCGCAACGCGTACAGCGCCGCGATGCGCGATCAGCTGATCGGCGCGCTGCAGGAGGCTGCGGCGGCGAGCGGGCGGATCGTGCTGCGCGGCGAGGGTCCGTCGTTCTGCAGCGGCGGCGACCTCGACGAGTTCGGCACCCGACCTGATCCCGGCACGGCCCACCTCGTGCGCCTGACGCGCAGCGCCGCACGGCTGGTCCACCGCCTGCGCGACCGCGTGGAGGTCGATCTGCACGGCTGGTGCGTCGGCGCCGGCATCGAGCTGCCGTCGTTCGCCGGCACGGTCCGTGCGGCCGCCGACACGCGCATCGCCCTGCCCGAGCTGCAGTTCGGCCTGGTTCCCGGCGCCGGCGGCACCGTGAGCCTGCCGCGGCGCATCGGCCGGCAGCGGACGAACTGGCTGGCGATGTCGGGCACGACGCTCGACGCGTCCACCGCGCTCGCCTGGGGGCTGGTCGACGAGATCGCCTGATGAGGCGGCGCACACGAGCGTTTGCCATCGTTGCGCCGTGACCGATCAGGCCTATTCGCTTCCCAATGTGTCCTCCGACCTCACCGGGCAGGTGGCCCTCGTCACCGGCGCGAGCTCCGGCCTCGGCCGGCGCTTCGCCAAGACGCTCGCCGCCGCCGGCGCCACCGTCGTCGCCGCGGCGCGGCGGGTGGACAAGCTCGACAGCCTGGCGAAGGAGATCGAGGCCGACGGCGGCATCTGCCTGCCGGTGCAGCTCGACGTCACCGACCCGGCGCAGATCACCGCTGCGCTCGACACCGCCGAGGCCGAGGTCGGGCTGGTGACCATCCTGATCAACAACGCCGGCATCCCCGACGCCCAGCGGGCGCACAAGATGTCGCTCGAGCTGGTGGACGCGGTGTTCGACACCAACCTGCGCGGGCCGTGGCTGTTGGCCACCGCCGTCGCCGCGCGGCTGATCACGGCGAAGCAACCGGGCAAGATCGTCAACATCTCGTCGATGGGCGCGTTCAGCTACAACGGCATGGGCGCAGCCCTGTACTCGACGACCAAGGCGGCGGTCAACCGCATGACCGAGGCACTGGCCGTCGAGTGGGCCAGGTTCAACATCAACGTCAACGGCATCGCCCCGGGCGCGTTCGCCTCGGAGATGATGGACGGGATGCTGCAGCGCATCGGCGACATCACCAAGGGCTTCCCCCGCCAGCGGCTCGGCGACCCGGCGCAGATGGACAGCACGCTGCTGTACCTCGTCTCGCCGGCATCGGAGTTCGTCACCGGCACGGTGGTCAAGGTCGACGACGGGCAGGGTTCGCGATGAGCGCCTCGACCGGCTACGAAACGGTCCTCTACGAGACCGCCGACGGCGTCGCCACCGTCACGCTCAACCGGCCCGAGCACCTCAACGCGTGGACGAGCCGGCTCGGTGCCGAGCTCGGCGACGCGATGGCCGAGGCCGACGGCGACGACGACGTCCGCGCGGTGATCGTCACCGGGGCCGGCCGGGCGTTCTGCGCCGGCGCCGACCTGTCGGGCGGCGAGTTCGGCGGCGGCGACGCCCCGAAGCTGCGCCAGCTGTGGCCCTACGAGGTGCGCAAACCGGTGATCGCGGCGATCAACGGCCACGCGGTCGGCGTCGGGATCACCTACCCGATGCTGTGCGACGTCCGCATCGTCGCCGAGACCGCCAAGGTGCAGTTCGCCTTCGTCCGCCGGGGCGCGATCCCCGAGCTGGCGTCGCATGCGATCGTCCAGCGCGTCGCCGGGTTCTCCGTGGCAGCCGAACTGCTGCTGTCCGGGCGGATGATCTCCGGCACCGAGGCGGCGGCGCTGGGCCTCGCCTCGCGCGCCGTGCCCGCCGACGACGTGGTCGCCACGGCGCGCGCCCTGGCCGCCGACATCGCGGCGAACACCGCACCGGTGTCGGTCGCCGTCTCCAAGCGCCTGCTGTGGGAGGCGATGAACCAGTCGGTGGCCGAGACGATGCGCGCCGAGAACGGGTTGTTCGGCAAGGTCACCGGGCTGGACGACGCACGCGAGGGGATCACCGCGTTCTTCGAGCGACGTCAGCCGACCTGGACCGGGCGTCCGAGCACCGACCTGCCGTCCTGACGAGACGGGCAGGCGAGTCGCACAACGGCTGCCGACGGGGCAAGCTGGAGCGGTGACCGACATCGACACGAGGGCCCGCCGTGCCGAGCGGCTGCGCCACGAGCTGATCGACGAGCGCATCTGGATCGACCAGGACGACGAGCTCACCAGCCTGCTGGTCGCCGAGCTGGACCACGCCCGGCACCCGCACAGCCACGAGGGCGTGCCGGCCCGCTACGGGGCGATCATCCTCACCCGCGAGCCGACGGCCGGCACCACGGCCAAGACGGGCGGCGACCTCATCGGCATCGACCACGCCGACCTCGACGTCGTGCGCCTGCTGGCCGACGGACGCTCGTCGTTCCTCGTGCGCACGGTGGGCGGGCCGGACCGGCTGGTGTGCTTCGAGCGGACGCGGGAGTACGAGTCGTCCGCGGTGCACCTGGCGACGGCGCACGACGCGTTGATCGTCCAGCGCCTGGCGCGCGGCTGGGTGCGCCTGTGCTCGCCGTCACGCGTGGCGGTGTGGGACGGCATCCAATGGAGCGCCAAGGCGGTGAGCAGCCGGCTCGTGGAGACGGTCACCGCCGAGCTCGACGAGCACGATCCGGTGCTGCTGGCCAACATCCTCGAGCTGTCCACGCACTGGCTCGGCGCCGGCCGCATCGGGGCGACGATCGTGTGGCACCCGACCGGCGACGCCCACGAGCTCGGGCACCTCGGGTTTGCCATGTCCGTCGCCGTCCCACCGCTGGACATGTCCAACCGCCAGCACTTCGCGGCGATGCTCAACGCCCTCTCGCAGTTCGACCGTGCCGCGCTGGTGGACGGCAAGGGCTGCGTCACCACGGTCGGGGTCCACCTGTGGACCACGCCGGACGTGCAGCGGCAGCATCCCCGCGCACCGCGGCACCCGGCACACCTCCGCGCAACGGTTCTCCGCAGAAGCTCCCGAGGCGGTGGTCTTCGTCGTCTCGTCGAGCGGCACGCTGACCGTGTTCCGCGACGGGCGGCGCATCGACGGCCACCCCGACTGAGGAGGCGGACATCACCACGACGAGGCGAGCACCGGCACCGGCCGGACGCCGCAGCCGAGCCGGGCCTGCGCGTCCGCCACCAGCAGGAGCACGCCGCCGGCCCGAAGGCGGTCGCCGTGTCGCTGGCGCTCGCCGTGCGCCAGATGGGCGTGCGCCGCACCGTGCGCACGCTGCGCCAGATGAACCAGACCGACGGGTTCGACTGCATGTCGTGCGCCTGGCCCGACCCGGCGCCCGGCGAGCGGCACACCGCCGAGTTCTGCGAGAACGGCGCCAAGGCGGTGGCCGAGGAGGCGCACCACGGAGCGGGTGACCCGCGAGTTCTTCGCCGAGCACGGCATCGCCGACCTGGCGACGCGTGACGAGTACTGGCTCGGCAAGCGCGGCCGGCTCACCGAGCCGATGGTCCGCCGGCGCGACGCCACGCACTACGAGCCGATCTCGTGGGACGAGGCGTTCGCCCTCATCGGCCGGCACCTGCGCAGCCTGGCCAGTCCCGGACGAGGCGATCTTCTACACGTCGGGGCGCACGTCGAACGAGGCCGCGTTCGCCTACCAGCTGTTCGTGCGCGCCTACGGCACGAACAACATGCCCGACTGCTCGAACATGTGCCACGAATCGACGTCGTTGGCCCTGGCCGACGCGATCGGCATCGGCAAGGGCAGCGTGCACCTCGACGACATCTACGACGCCGAGCTGCTCGTGCTCGTCGGCCAGAACCCGGGGACGAACCACCCGCGGATGCTCACCGCGCTGGAGCGGGCCAAGCGCAACGGGGCCAAGATCCTGGCGATCAACCCGCTGCGCGAAGCCGGGTCTGGTGAAGTTCGACAACCCGCAGACGCCGCGCGGCCTCACCGGCGTCGGCACCGAGCTGGCCGACCTGCACCTGCCCGTGCGGCTCAACGGCGACCTCGCCCTGTTCCAGGCGATCGGTGCCCTGCTGCTCGAGTGGGGCTGCATCGACCACGACTTCGTCACCCGCCACACCATCGGCTTCGACGCCTGGGCACGGCACCTCGACGACCTCGACTGGGCGGCCGTCGGGCGGGCCACCGGGCTGCCCCGCCCGCAGATCGAGGCCGCGGCCCGGATGTTCGCCGAATCGTCGGCCACGGTCACGTGCTGGGCGATGGGCATCACCCAGCACCGCAACGCCGTGGCGACGATCCGCGAGATCGCCAACGTCGCCCTCCTCCAGGGCAACATCGGCAAGCCCGGCGCCGGCCTGTGCCCGGTGCGCGGGCACTCCAACGTGCAGGGCGACCGGACGATGGGGATCTGGGAGAAGCCGTCGACCTCGTTCCTCGACAACCTCGCCGCCGAGTTCGGCTTCGAGCCGCCGCGCGAGCACGGCCTGGACACCGTCGACTCGATCCGCGTCGCTGCGCGACGGCCGGGCGAAGGTGTTCGTCGCCCTCGGCGGGAACTTCGTCTCGGCGGTGCCCGACACCGCGGTCGCCGAGGCGGCGCTGCGCAGCGCCGAGCTCACCGTGCAGGTGTCCACCAAGCTGAACCGCTCGCACGCGATCGCCGGCCGCGAAGCGCTGATCCTGCCGACGCTCGGGCGCACCGAGCGCGACCGCACCGGCGGCCGCGACCAGCAGGTGACCGTGGAGGACTCGATGTCGGCGGTGCACGCCTCGCGCGGTCCGCTCGAGCCGGCCAGCGCGCACCTGCGCTCGGAGGTGGACATCGTCTGCGCCATGGCCCAGGCGACGATCGGCGATCGCCACGACCTGCCGTGGGACGCGTTCCGCGCCGACTACACGAACATCCGCCGGCACATCGGCCACGTCGTGCCCGGCGCCGCAGGCGTACGCCGAGAAGGTCGAGCGGCCCGGCGGCTTCGTGCTCCCCCACCCGCCGCGCGACACGCGCACGTTCCCGACGGCCACCGGCCTGGCGCAGTTCGCGGTGAGCCCGCTCGACGTGCTGCACGTGCCCGAGGGGCGCCTGCTGCTGCAGACGCTGCGCTCCCACGACCAGTTCAACACGACGATCTACGGGCTCGACGACCGCTACCGCGGCATCCGCGGCGGCCGCCACGTGGTGTTCGTCCACCCCGACGACATCGCCGCGCTCGGCCTGGCCGACGGGCAGATCGTCGACCTGGTGAGCGAGTGGACCGACGGCTCCGAGCGCCGTGCCCCGGCATTCCGCGTCGTGTCCTACGACCAGCCGCGCGGCTGCGCGGCGGCCTACTTCCCGGAGACCAACGCGCTGGTGCCGCTCGACGCCACGGCGATCGGCAGCAACTGCCCGACCTCGAAGTCGATCATCATCCGCCTGGAGCCGCGGCACGACGGTCGTGCACCTCGCACCCGTTGACCACCTCGCTGGGCAACCGAGCCGGAGAGCCGGTGCCGACCGACCACGCCGAGGAGCTGGCCGAGATCGAGCGCGCCCAGTGCGACGAGCACATCCGGACGTACCAGCGATCACCGGTGGACGTCCTGCGCACCCTCGTCTTCCTCGTCGGCGCGTTGCTCGCCGCCGCCGTCGCCCACTGGGCCCGCGATGCGGTGCTCGCCTTCGAACAGGACCTCCTGCTGCTGGTCGAGCTCGACTCGAAGGTCGAGCGGTTCGTCGCCGGCGCGCTCCAGGCGCTGGTCACCCTGTTCGGCCTGGCGTTCGTCGTCGTCCCCATCGTGCTGCGCCGCTACCGCGTGCTCGGCTACCTGGCGGTCGCCCACGTCGTCGCAGTGCTCGGCTCGCTCGGGCTGATGTGGCTCACGGATCGGCCGCCGAGCGGGGCGACCGCGCTGCAGCGGCAACTGGCGAACCAGGTCGGGCCGGGCCCGAACGAGATCGCCCTCGCGGCGCTGTCCGGGATGGTCGCCGCGTTCACCGTGCTCGCCGTGTTCGTCTCGGCGCGCTATCGACGCGCCGGTGCGGTGGCGCTCGCCGTCGTCGTCGTCGGCCGCCTGTTCGTCGCCGCCGACCTCCCGGCCGACCTGCTCGTGGTGGTCCTCTTCGGGGCGGCCGCCGGCTGCGGCGTCCTGTTCGCCTTCGGCAGGCCGGACTCGCATCCCACCCGCGCGGCGATCGAGGCGGCGCTCGCCGCGAGCGGCCTGGACGTGGCCGATCTGCGACCCGCCGACGTCGACGCCCGCGGCTCGACGCCGTACGTCGCCACGCTCACCGACGAGTCGCGCGTGTTCGCCAAGGTGCTCGGCGGCAGCGAGCGTTCCGCCGACCTGTTGTTCCGCACGTACCGGTTCCTGCGGCTGAAGAACGTCGGCGACGAGCGGCCGTTCTCCTCGCTGCGCCGGGCCGTCGAGCACGAGGCGCTTGGTCGCCCTGCTGGCGCGCGACGTCGGCGTCGCCACGCCGCGGCTGCGGGCGATCAACGAGGTCGGTCGCGACTCGATGCTGCTGGCTACGAGCTGATCGAGGGCACATCGCTCGACCGCCTCGATCCCGCCGGCGTCGACGACGCGCTGCTCGACCGCATCTGGCAGCAGGCCGCGCTGTTGCGCCGGCACCGCATCGCCCACCGCGACCTGCGCCGGTCGAACATCTTCGTCGACGCCGACGGTGCCTGCTGGGTGATCGACTTCGGCTTCAGCGAGGTGGCCGCCGACGACACGTTGCTCGACGCCGACGCCGCGCAGCTGATCGCCGCGACGAGTGTCGCCGTCGGTGCCGATCGGTCCGTCGACGCCGCGGTCCGCGTGCTCGGCGCGGCCGGCGGTCGGCCGGTCGCTGCGGCTCCTCCAGCCGAACGCGCTCTGTCGAGCGCCACGCGCGACCGCGATGAAGGCCCAGCCCGGGTCTGCTGAAGGAGCTGCAGTCCAAGGTCGCCGACACGCACCGGCGTGGAGACGCCGACGTTCGAGCAGCTCCAGCGGTTCAGCCCGAAGTCGATCTTCACGTTGGTGATGCTCGCCGCGGTCACCTACTTCCTGCTGCCGCAGTTCGCCGACCTGCCCGGCATCTTCCGCGAGGTGCGCGACGCCGCGTGGGTGTGGGCGGTGCCGACGCTGCTGATGTCCGCGGTCACGTACGTCGGCGCGGCCATGGGGGTGCTCGGTGCGGTGCCCGATCGCGTGTCGGCCGAGGCGACGGTGGTCACCCAGGTCGCCGCGGAGTTCACCGGCAAGATCGCCCCGGCCGGCCTCGGTGGCATGGCCCTCAACGTCCGCTTCCTGCAGCGCTCCGGCGTGGACCCCGCCGTGGCGACGTCGGGCGTCGGGCTGAGCACCGTCGCCGGGTTGCTCATGCACATCGTCCTGCTCGTGGTGTTCACGGTCTGGAGCCGGCGCACGGCGTTCGACATCCACCTGCCCCGTCCGGGCGTCCTGCTCATCGGCCTCGCCGCCGTCGTCGTCGTGACGGCGATCGGCTTCGCCATCCCTGCCGTGCGCGCCATCGTCTTCCGCAAGGTGCTGCCGATCGTGCGCCGGGCGTTCGTCGGCATCGGTCGCGTGCTGCCGCCGACCGTCGAAGGTGTTGCTGCTGTTCGGTGGCTCGACGGTGCTCACGCTGGCCTACATCGGCTGCCTGTA
Organism: uncultured Acidimicrobiales bacterium; assembly: GCA_963794805.1. Taxonomy (GTDB): domain Bacteria; phylum Actinomycetota; class Acidimicrobiia; order Acidimicrobiales; family Ilumatobacteraceae; genus JAODBQ01. The sequence continues at coordinate 65,564 of CAWCFL010000013.1, read as the reverse complement.
CTTCGCCGGCGAGGCGTTCGACATGCACATCAGCTTCCTGGCGCTCGGGGCGATCTACCTCGCGGCGTCGGCCGTGGCCACGGCGGCGCCCACGCCGGGCGGGCTCGGGTGCGCTCGAGGCGGCGCTGATCGCCGGGCTCATCGCCGCCGGCGTGAGCAAGGACATCGCCGTCCCGACGGTGTTCTTCTTCCGCCTGATGACGTTCTGGCTGCCGATCCTGCCGGGCTGGTTCGCCTTCCGCTGGCTGCGCACGGAGCAGTACGTGTGAGACCACGGCTCGGCACCGACACCACCTGACCCGGCCATCAGCGTCGCCGTGTGGGCACCCTGCGATGATGTGCCGGGAGCGATGATCGGGGGACGGCGACGTGGTTCGTTGGCGACGGGGGCGGGCGCGTGCGGTCCTGCTCGTCGCCGTGTCCGTCGTGCTGGTCGCCGGGTGCGACAGCATCCGCTCCAACGCCGAGCAGACGTTCACACCGAACACGCCCGGCGTGCTCACCGTGGCCACCACACTGCCGGCGCCCGGCTTCTGGAACCAGGACGCCCATGGCACCTTCACCGGTGGCTTCGAGTACGAGATCGCCCAGGCCCTCGCCGAGCGCTTCGGGGTGACGCTCGACGTGGTCGACGTGCCCTTCGAGGACATCACCGGCGGGCGACCTCCGCGGCGCCGATCTTGCCCTCGCGCAGGTGAGCATCACCGACGCGCGCGGCGAAGGACGTCGACTTCTCCACGCCCTACCTGTCGACCAGCGCCGGCGTGCTGGCCGACGCGACGGACCGAGATCGCCGACCTCAAGACCGCCCGGGCGAGGTCGTGGTGCGTCACCCGGGGCACCACCGAGGCGCAGCTGGTCGACGAGACGATCCGGCCGTCGGCCCAGACGCTCGAAGCAGACGACGACCAGGCGTGCGCCGAGGCGGTCGCCGACGGCGCGGTCGACGCGGCGCTGCTCGACCTGTCGAGCACGACCGTGCTCCAGGACATGTATCCCGGGCTCGACACCGTGGCCCGCTTCGCCACCGACGAGCGCTACGGGGTCGTCGTGCCCAACGGCGACGACGAGCTCGAGCTAATCGACGCGGCGATCCACGCGCTCGACGCCGACGGTTCCCTGCGCACGTTCGCCGGCGACTGGTTGACCACCGGTGTCGATCCCGGCCGCATCCCGGTGATCGTCGCCAAGAACCGTGACCCCGCCACCACCCACGACGCCAGAGGCCCGACCATGCACCTCTTGAACCTCACCTCGCCGCACGGCACCATCTGGGAGCTGCTCGTGGCCGTGCTCGTCGTCATCGCCGGGCCGATCCTCGTCGAGCGCGTCCACATCCCCGGACTGATCGGCCTGCTCGCCGGCGGCTGCATCATCGGACCGAACGTGCTCGGCATCGCCAGCAACGACACCGGCGTGCTCCACCAGCTCGGCGAGATCGGCCTGCTGTACCTGATGTTCGTCGCCGGTCTCGAGCTCGACTTCGGCGTGTTCGCGCGGTACAAGCGTCAGGCAGCCGGCTTCACCGCGCTGACGTTCTTCATCCCGTTCGTGTTCGGCATCGTCGGCGGCCTGCTCATCGACTACAGCCTGGCCGCCTCGATCCTGCTCGGCTCGCTGTTCGCCAGCTACACGCTCGTCGTCTACCCGATCGTGCGCAACATGGGCTTGGCGTCGAACGGCGCGGTGGCCACCGCGGTCGGCGCCACGGTCCTCACCGACACGATGGCCCTCGTCGTCCTCGCGGCGGTCGCCGGCTCGACCAGTGGCGATGCCAACGGACTGGAGCTGGCCACGCAGATCATCGGCGGCCTGGCCATCCTCGCCGCGTTCTGCTTCCTCGTGCTGCCGTTCGTCGCCAAGTGGTTCTTCCACACGATCGGCCGACAGCGGACGCTGCGCTACGCTTCATCCTGGCGGCGCTCCTCGCCGCGGCGCACGCTCGCCGAGGTCGTCGGCATCGAAGCGATCGTCGGTGCCTTCTTCGCCGGCCTGGCGCTCAACCGGATGGTGCCCAACGAGGGTGACTTCATGGAGCACATCGAGTTCTTCGGCTCGTCGTTGCTCATCCCGTTGTTCCTCGTCTCCGTCGGCACCGTCATCGACCCGAAGGTGCTGGTCGATCCCTCGACGCTCGGCATCGCGGCCATCTTCGTGGTCGCCTGCATCGGCGGCAAGCTGCTCGCAGCTCTGCTGTGCAAGCCGCTGTTCGCCTTCACCGGACCGGAGGTCGGCGTGGTGTTCGGCATGTCGGTGGCACAGGCGGCGGCGACGCTCGCCGCCACGTTCGTCGGCCTGCAGATCGGGCTGTTCACGACCACCACGGTGAACGCGGTGATGATCGTGATCGTCGTCAGCCTGGTCCTGGCGTCCATGGCCGCGCAGCGCTTCGGCCAGCAGATCCCCAAACCCACGGCGGATGCCGGTCGGATCGGCCGGGTGGTGCTCGCCCAGGCGGCCGACACGACGGACGTGCACGGGGTGCTCGAGGTGGCCGCGCGGCTGGCATCCAACGACGTCGGCGTGGTGCGCCCGGTCTTCATCGTCGCCGACGGCGCGCCCGAGCCCGATGCCGACTACCACCATGCCATCGAGCAGGCCGTGGGACAGCTGGGCATCGACGCCGAGCTGGACGTGCGCCACGACCGTTCGGTGAACGACGGCGTCCTGCACGCGTCGAGCTCGTTCAAGGCCACGTTGCTCGTCGTCTCGGCAGCGACGCAGTCGTGGCTGCCGACGCTGTTCGGCGCCGCCCAGCACGGCCTGGTGGCGGCCTCGGCCGTGCCGACCGCGCTGGTCCGCGCCGGCTCGGCGACGCCGGCGCGGTGGTGCTGGTGCTCTCGGCCTCGCAGGCCAAGCGTCCGACCAGCGCCGCGCGCCTCGCCGCGCAGCTCTCCGGCCGGCTGCGGGCGAGCGGACTCCCCTTGGTCGTCGTGGCGAACGCCGACCTGGCCGACGTGGTGCACGCCTCGCTCGGACGGGCGGACACGTCCGAGGTCGTCGGCGACACCAGCTGGCTGGACGACCACGCCGCGGCCACCGACGTCATCGTCATGCCCGGCGGGCGCAACGGCGCGCTGAGCACGGCGCGCGTCACCAAGGTCGTGGCCGCGAAGGGTTCGACGATCGTGATCGTCGCCGACCGCGAGTCGGTGTCCACGGTCGACCTCGCCGGCGAGCGGATGGGCCTCATCTCCCCGGTGATCGAACCGGCCGTATGAGACGATGCCGGCCGTGCGCGGTTGGTACCACGACTTCATCACCGAGCGCCACCGCCTCCCGCTGCTGCTGTGCTTCGCCGCGTTCATCGTCACGTTCGTCCTCACCCGCCTGATCACCCGCACGATCCGCGCCGGCAAGGGCCCGTTCAAGGACAACGTCTCGGCGACCGGGCTCCACGTGCACCACGCCGTGCCCGGCATCATCTTGTTGATCGTCGGGGCGTTCATGGCCGTCGGCACGTCGACGCGGCCGTACATCGAGATCGCCGGTGTCCTCGTCGGCGTCGGCACGTCGCTGGTGCTCGACGAGTTCGCCCTGATCCTGCACCTCTCCGACGTCTACTGGAGCGAGGACGGACGCGTCTCGGTCGAGCTCGTCAGCCTCACCGTGGCCTGCCTCGGGTTCGTCCTCGTCGGGGCCAACCCGTTCGACTTCACCGACACGTCCATCGGCCAGGTCACCGCCGCCGGCGTGATCAGCGGACTCGGCTTCCACCTCGTCATCGTCGCCATCTGCGTGTCGAAGGGGAAGTACGAGCTGGCGCTGCTCGGCATCTTCGTGCCGTTCCTCGGCATCGTCTGTGCGGTGCGCCTGGCGCGGCCCGATTCCCGCTGGGCCCGTCGCTTCTACCGCAACCCGAACAAGGTGGCGCGCGCCGAGCGACGAGCCGAGCAGTACGACCGGCGCTACGGGCGGTTCACCAACCTCGTCGGTGGGTTCATCGCCTCGCCGGCGGTCCTGGCGACCGACGAGGAAGCCGCCCAGGCACGGCGCGCCGAGGCGCACGAGCACCGCGCACCGTCGACCACGGGGTGACCCGCGCTCAGTCGTGCGGCTGGACCGCGCGGTGCGGCCTGAGCATGTCCCAGGTCATCTTCGTCCAGTCCCACAACCCGGCGTCGGGCATGTACGCCCGGGCGACGGCGATGCCGATCTCGGCGAGCGCGGTCTCGTCGGGGAACACGAGGTACATCGGATGGTGCTCGGGCTTGAACTTCTGCTTGAAGGCGAACAGCGACTGGAACCCGTAGTACGGCTCGAGCGTGTGGCCGAGGAAGTCGAGCAGCTTCTGCAGCACCTGCTGGTCGCTGTTGGCCGCCGAGCTCGTCGGGCGCCTTGGCCAGCGGCGCGGCCGACAGGCTGACGAACCGGTAGCCCTCCTCCTTGAACTTCATCGCCGAGGCGCCGATGAGGAACTCCATCACCGGGCGGAAGCCGTGGTCGCGCCGGCGCATCAGATCGAGCGTCCAGCCGACCACCTCGCCGTCCTCGCCGACGGGCATCCACGAGGTGAACCCCTCGATCGGTGCGGTCGGCGTCGACCGCGAGGTGCAGGCGCACCTCCGGGTCCTCGGCCTCGCGCAGCGTGCCGAGCGTGAAGCCCATCTCCGGCAGCGACTTGTCCGGCCACCCACCCGCCGCTGATCGACGCGCAGCTGATCGGTGATCACCGGGGTGGCGTCTGCCCACGTAGATGACCTCCAGCGTGACGTCCTGCTTGCCGGCCTTGTTGATCGCGGTGCGCACGTCCTGGAACACCTTGCCCCTGAACTCGAGGTGCTCGAGCGGCATCACGCTGTCCTCGGCCACCTGCGACCGCCTTCCACCCGAGGCTCGGCGCGAGGTCGGCCGTCTCCTGGCCGGCGGCGAACAGGCACGGCACCCAGCCGCGGTCGAAGCAGTAGCGGTCGAACTCGCGCAGCGCCTGCTCGCGCCGCTCCGGCGGCCCGACCGGATCGGCGAGGCACAGGGCGACCGAGCCGACGACCTCGAAGCCGATCGGCGGTCTCGCCGTCGTCGGCGAACCACACGGTGATGCCCTTCCACGTGAGCATCCACTCGATGTTCGACGAGTGGTACCGACGCAGCAGGTCGCGCAGGCGGACGTCGGCGTCGGGGTCCTGGCGCGGCCGCCGGCTGGAGTAGAGCAGCCCGACGAGCGTGATCACGATCACGCCGATCCAGATCGCGCCGATCGAGTTGATGAACCACTTCGCCGCGGTGGTGGCCGGCTCGATGTTGCCCGCCGTGGTGAAGAACATCCGGGCGATGAACTCGGTGACCATGTCGGCCGGCCGGGCCTTCGGGACGGAAGTCGTCCTGCAGCACGGCGAAGCCGACCGCGGTGTACACGAACAGGCCGATCGGCGACCCACAGCAGCCGCCGGCCGGCGTGACGGAACGATCGGCGGTGCGAGCCGCGCGGTGAACGCCCGGAACGTGACGAGCAGCAGCAGCAGCTGGCCGCCGACGAGGACCAGATCGGCGGTGCGCTCGGCGCTGTCGCGGCGAACAGTCAGCACGGCGAAGAACGCCAGGGCGAGCAGGACCGTGGCGAACACCCAGGCGAAGCGGCGGCCGCGGCGCAGCCCGTCGGCAGCCGCGAGCAGGAGCAACGCCGAGATGACGAGGCCGAGCGTCAGGCCCGTCGATGGCCGTCGGCTGGCATCGCTGGCGTGGAACGGTCCGCCGTTGCCGGGGTACAGCCCTTCGATCAGCGCGGTGATCGCCGACAGCGCGACGACCAGGGCCACCGCGGTGCGCTGCGTGCGCCGGCCGAAGCGCAGCTGCGGCCTGACCGGCAGGCGCCCGGCGAGGAACGGACCGGCGACCACGCCGAGGACGAAGGCGATGAAGTGCTCGACGTCCCACAGCAACCCGGAGTTGAGCACCATCGCCGCGAGGTACGCGCCGAAGCCGATGCGGATGCGGTTGCGCCACACCGGTTGCATCACCGCGCTCGAGCGCGCCCATCGTGGCGAACCCGCCGGCGGAGATGCCGAGGTCGAGCTGGTTGCCCAGCTGGTCGGCCCACGTCCAACCGCTGCCGTCGAACGGCCACAGGAACAGCGCGGTGAGCAACGACGCCGAGGAACTGGCCGCCGATGGCCACGACGAACGTGCGCACGTGGCCGACGCGCCGCTCGTACACGCTGGCGACGAGCGACGAGCAGTGCGAGGATCGGCAGGTACAGCACGCACCTGCGGGGCGAAGAACATCCCGGTGAGGAACGTCCACCATCGCCCGTCCTGCAGCGCCGGCAGGCCGTAGGCGACGTGGCCGTAGAGCGCGTCGCCCTCGTTGACGCCGTGCCACAGCGCGCCGGTGGCGACGCCGGCGACGAGCACGATCGGCGACGATCAGCGACGTCGCCCAGTAGCGCACGAGGATGTCGGCGACCGCGGCCGGCCAGCGCCGGCGGGGTCCGGCGGGATCGGTGGCGGGATCGGCGGCGCCGACCGCCTGCGGTTCAGCCACGCGAGCGGGCCCGCTGCTCCTCGCGCAGCTCGCTCGTAGCGCTCCTGCCAGCCGTCGGCGATCGGCATGCCGATGCGCGCGGCCTCCTCGGCCGACAGCTCGACCGGATAGCCGAGCGTGTCGGCGAGCAGGAACGCGAGGTCACCGTCGAAGACGGCTGCTGCGTCGGCTTCGTGCTGGAGGTGCTCGACGCCGTTGCGCAGCGTCCTGGCGAACTTCGTCGCCTCCTTGTCGATCGTCTCCTTCGCCGCGTCGCCACCCGGTCCCGGGACCGACGTCGGGCCAGCGCCGCCCATCACGCGCGGACACCCGCTCGGTCGCCTCGATCAGCGTCGGGGCGAGGTCCTGGTCGGTGCCGCGCAGCAGCTCACCGTGGCGCACCGCGCGGCGGATCAGCTTGCGCAGCACGTAGCCCTGCCGGACGCCGACGGCTGGATGCCCGCTGCGGCGATCGCCAGCGCGGCACGGAGGTGGTCGGTGACGATGTACAGCGAGCGCTGCCGATCGCCGTCGAGCTCGTCGGGGTCCGATCCCGAGCCGCGTCGGCCGACGTCGACGGTCAGCTCGTGCAGCTCGTCGGTCTGCCACACCGAGTCGTGGTCGTTGAGGAACAGCGCCAGGCGCTCCAACCCCATCCCCGTGTCGACGTTGCGCTGCTACAGCGTCGTCAGCTCGCCGTCGCGGCGAGCGGTCGTACGTCATGAACACGTTGTTCCAGATCTCGACGTACTCGGGGATGTCGCCGAACGGCTCGCGCTCACCGATCGGGCCGGTCGCCGACGTAGACGAAGATCTCCGTGTCCGGGCCGCACAGCCCGACCGGGCCGTTCGACCACCAGTTGTCGTCCTCGCCCAGTGGGTGGATCCGCCCCGCCGGGTCGACGCCGGCGTCGCGGAACGTCTGCGCCCAGATCTCCGGTGACTCGTCGTCGGCGGGCACCTCGGCATCGCCGGCGAAGACGGTGACGTACAGGCTGTGCGGGTCGATGCCGAACTCGCCGGTCAGCAGCCCGAACGACTGCGGGATCGACGTCTCCTTGAAGTAGTCGCCGAGGCTCCAGTTGCCGAGCATCTCGAACACGGTGAGGTGGCGGTTGTCGCCGACCTCGTCGATGTCGGTGGTGCGCACGCAGCGCTGCACGTCGGTCAGTCGCCGCCCCGCCGGGATGGGCCTGCTCGCCCGTGAGGTACGGGACCAGCGGATGCATCCCGGCCGTGGTGAACAGCACGTCGTCGGTCGGCGACCGCACGCTGTGGCCCTCGATGATCGTGTGGCCGTGACGCTCCATGTACGACAGGAACGTCCGCTCGATCTGCTCGATCGTCCAGGCCATGTCTCCGCCCCTGCTCCGAGTTGCGCCGACGGTATTCGACGGCCCTTGAACCTGCCGGCATTCGCCGGAGAGGATGGCCGTGATGGTGACCATCGACGACGTCCGCGAGCTGGCGAGCGTGCTGCCGCGCAGCACGGAGGCCCTCGTGCGTGATCGGGTCAAGTTCCGCGTCGGCCGGATCGTCTGGCTGGCGTTCGCCCGGGACGAGACGATGATGGGCTTCGCCTTCCCGAAGGAGGAGCGCGACGCGCTCGTGTGTGGCGCACCCGAGACGTTCCTCCTGCCGAAGCCGGCGGACATGCGGTACAACTGGGTGGTCGTGCGTCTGGCGATGATCGACCGCCGGGAGATGACCGAGCTGGTCCTCGATGCCTGGCGGATGGTGGTGCCCAAGCGGATCTGGCAGGAGTTCGTCGCCGCCGGCGGGGAGGACGCCGCCCTGGCCGCGGCCGACGACCCCTGAGCGGGAACGGCTACCCTGACCGCCGACTTCGCCGGGTTAGCTCAGTTGGTAGAGCACTTGACTTGTAATCATGAGGTCGTGGGTTCGATTCCCACACCCGGCTCCTCGAGATCCAGGAAGAGCATCGCCATGCTCCGGACCGAGGCGACGCAGCCACCCGACATCCAGTCCCAGACGCGGTAGCGCATGATGATCCCCTGCGGCCGGTCCACCCAGACATCGCGGGAGGACCTGGCCGTGTGCCCACGCCCGGGGATCATCATGAAGCCGGCTTCGTCGGGGCTGATCGGCGTCCAGTACATCCGCAGGCGCAACACCACGCTCTCGAGCGCGGCGACCGTGACAGCTGCCCACGGCACGCGCCGCGCCTCGGGACCGCCCGGACTCAATTGCTCAGATCAGGCGACGCTCGTTGGCCCAGGCGGTGAGCTGGTGGCGGCTGGAGAGCTGCAGCTTGCGCAGCACCGTCGAGACGTGCGTCTCGATCGTCTTGACCGACAGGTGGAGCCGGCTCGCGACCTGCTTGTAGGGGTAGCCGCGGGCGATCAGCCGCAGCACCTCCTGCTCGCGCGGCGTGAGTTGATCGAGCTCGGGATCCGCCGGCGCCGGGAGGTCGCCGGAGAACGCATCGAGCACGAAACCGGCGAGCCGCGGCGAGAACACGGCGTCGCCGCCGTGCACACGCTCGACCGCGTCGAGGAGCTCGGTCGCGCTGATCGCCTTCGTCACGTAGCGGCGCGCGCCGGCGCGCACGACGGTGATCACGTGCTGTCCCCCGCCACCGGGGAGGTGCACGTCGAGGAGGACGACGTCCGGGCGGCAGCGGCGGATCATCGCGACGCCGTCCTCCACGGAGGCGGCCTCCCCGACGATCTCGGCCCGTGGCGTAGCGCCGGCCGCCTCGGCGCGGGCGACGTCGGCCGGCTCGGCGCTGCGACTCCCCCGATCGACCCGGCGACGGACGACCCGGCGACCGGCGACCGGCGACCCGGCTACCACGACAGACGTCGGGGGCCAGCCGACCGTCGTCAGCGACGGGGTGAGCGCGACCGCCAACGGCTTCTTCCTGCTCGCCAACAGCCAAGCGATCATCGACGACAGCGACCACCTCGTACTCGGCGACTCAGCGATCCGGCCGGACGGCGTCACCGAGATCTCAACCGACCTCGGCACGTTCCTGCTCCTGCCACGCGGGATCCTGCTCACCCCGACGAACGAGGTCGTCGATCTCCACGCCTGGCGGACGAGCGTGGCTGCGGCGACACCGACCACGCCGACGCCGACACCGACGCCGACGCGGACGACACGACCACCATCGCAGGAGGATGACCCGTGCATCGACACACGATCGACCCGCTGTCGGCCGTCCTTGGCCTCATCGCGATCGGCGCTGGCGTGGCCGTCGCGAGCGGCCGAGCCGACTCACTCGCCGTCAACGCGATCTGGTGGATCGCGATCGTGGCCCTCCTGCTCGGCATCGCCCTCATGCCCTGGTCCCGCATCCCCCTCACGAAGGCGCCCGATCCGACGCCCGACATGCCGGCCGACGGTCGTGCCAGCGACGGGAGTTCAAACGCCCCGACCTGAACGGCGCGGGGCGCGAGCCAGCGTCATGGAACGCGGTGCTGGCCGAGCCGCGGATCTGGCACTTCGCATTCCACGCCACGCCGGAATTGCCCGAACGCCTGGTCGCCAAACGGCAACGGAAGTACTTCGACCTGCGCGGCGACGCCGACGGGCGAGCATGCTCGGACCGCTTGACGACCCGTCCTCGTCGTCCGTCCGATCCAGCGGAACATCGCCCGGGCAACCCCGGCTCGGGTCGGCCAGTGGTGCCGGTCGAGGAGCTCGCACTGCATTGACGCGAAGAACGAGTCGGGGACGCGTTGTCGCGGGCGTCACCGGCGGTTCCCATGATCTGTGGGAGAGCACTGGATCGTCCTGATTCTCCATACGCAGTGGACGCAAACAGACCGAGGGTGTGGAATACGGCCGCTCCGATTGTTCCGCTCGGTTTGGGTGAAAGGAGGTGACGTGTCCCCCGACAGAGGACGGACCTACCTGGTGTGCGACATCGTCGGGTCGACCGCGCTGGCTGATGCGTTCGATGTCGAGGATGTCGCCGCAGCGGTCGGCACGGTCATCACCACTGCGATCCTCATGATCGAGCGATTCGGAGGCACGGTCGAGGATGTCGCGGGTGACGGCGTTGTCGGCGCGTTCGGCGCCGACAACGAAGCGGTCACTGACGCGGTTCGTGCCGGTCTGGAGATCAGCGAGGTTGCCTCACGTGCGCCGTTCTTGTTGCGGCCGATGGCCGTGGGCACGTCGGAGGCCGCAGTGACGATCCTCGTGCGCGTCGGTATCGAGGTCGGCGACGGTGGAAGCAACCTCGACGACGGTCTGTCCGCCGCGCGCCGGCTGGAGAGCGCGGCGGCCCCCGGCTCGGTCCTGGTGGGTCCGCGGGCACACGGCAGGGTGGACCGCGGCTTCACGTGGGACAGGTCGGAGCACGATCCCCACGACGGCGTCAGGGCTCGGTCCGTCGTCGCCGATGTTCATTCCGCCGAGACGCGCCGGCAGCCGACTCACCGCGTCGAGGTGTCGGCGAAGCTGCCCGACCGTCAAGAGCGCAAGACCGTCGTCGTCCTGTTCGGTGCTCTCGACCGAGCCGCCGGCATCGACCCGGGTCCTGCGCTGCAAGCGGCACGACGCGTGATCGAGAGCTATGGAGGCTGGTCGGCGGCGACGGGCGATCGCGTGCTGGGCCTGTTCGGCGCGCCGGCGGTGCATGAGGACGATGGGGAACGTGCCGTGCGGGCCGGGCTCGACATCGTCCAGTTGGCGACGGAGATGCTGCAGTCCGCGCGGGTTGGGATCGCCGTTGGTCCTGTCGTGCTCGGACCCCACGGGGCGGGGCAGCACTCCGAGTACACCGCGCTCGGAGACGCCGTCAACACGGCGTCTCGGCTCCAGGGTGCGGCGATGCCGAACAGCGTGGTCGTGTCGGACGAGACGTTGGGCTTCGTCGCGACGCGAGTCGAGGTGGCCGGCGAGTACGACCTCTCGCTCAAGGGAAAGGCGCAACCGGTCCGGGCGGTCGTGGTGTCCCGAGTCAGCGAGTCCGGAGACCGCCCGCACCTCGCCTCCGTGCCATTGGTCGGACGCGAGCGACAGCTGATGCAGGTGGCACAGGCGGTCGAGCGCTTCGTCGGCGGCATCGGAGCCCTCGTTCTCATTGAGGGCGAGGCCGGCCTCGGAAAGTCACGCCTCGCCGACGACACGTGTGCCATCGTCCAGGTGCGCGTGTCACGAGCGGCCGTGCGGGTGCTCCGCGCCGCGTCGTTCGCGTCGGCGGTGCCATTTTGGCCGATGCGGTCGATGATCAACCGGTGGCTCGACAACGGAACGTTCGCGAGCCGTCCCGACGATCTTGCTGTGCTGCGGCTCGTCGTTGGATCGGGCCCGAACGTGGCCGTGGAGGTCGGCGATGACGGAACGTCGGGGATGGTGCACCGTCGAGCACGAGCACTCATTGTCGAGGAGCTGGTGAGGCAGCATGATGACCGTCCAACGGTGCTCGTCTTCGAAGATGTGCATTGGGCCGATGTCCACACCATCGGACTCATCGAACAGCTCGTCAGCGAGACACGGATGCTGGTCCTCGCGACGTGCCGTCCTGACGACAGTGAACGCGTCGCTCCGCTGAGGACGTCGCCCACAGGGTTGCGGATCGAGCTCGATCCGTTGTCCCATGCCACCTCCAGCGCCTTGCTCGATGCGATGGCGGGCCCGGCTGTGCTGCCCTGGTCCGTGGAGCGGCGCATCCTCGCTCTGGCCGAAGGCAACCCGTTCTTCTTGGAGCAGCTCGTCCGCGGCCTGATCGGTGACGGTCGGCTGATCCGACGAGCCGGCGGCTGGAGCTACGTGGGCAACCTCGATGTCGCGCTGCCTGACAGCGTTGAACGGGTCGTCCTCGCCCACCTGGAGATCCTCCCCAGATCGGCCCGCGCCGTCTTGGACGCTGCTGCTGTGCTTCGCGCCAACATCAGCATCGACCTGCTCGACGTGGTCGTCGACGGCGACTTCGACGTCGCGGGTTCACTGGCGGTCCTGGTGAAGGCCGCGCTCCTGGTTGAATCGGCCGAAGATCCCGGCGACTACCGCTTCAGCCATGTGCTCTTGCAGGAGACGGCGCACAAGAATCTGTTGCGTCGTCATCGCGAGAGATTGCACACGCGATGCGCGGCAGCGTTGGTGCAACTTCGTCGGCACGACCATCGCGTCTGGGAAGACATCGCCCGTCATGCTTGGGAGGGAGGCGACGCCGTTCTCGCAACCGACTGGGCGGAGCAAGCCGGCGCTGATGCCGAGGCTCACTTGTCGTTCGCCCAGGCGGCGCGCTGTTACCGGCTCGCCGGTCTGGCGACGGCACGATTGGGCCGCCGAGGGCCTGCCACCACGCGCATCGGCTTGGCGCTGGGCGGCGCGCTTCGCCGGGACGGCGACTTGGAGGGGGCGATGGACGCCTTCGCCCAGACCGCCGTCACGGCCGCCGACGGAGACGACCCCGTCGCCCAGGCGCACGCCGCTCTCGGGTTCGAGGAGGCCTGCTACGCCTCTCGCCGGCCGAGGGCCGCGACGGGTGACCCCTCGACGACATTGCTCGTCGCGGCACTGGCGGCGCTGCCGTCGTCGGAGGAGGGACTGGTCGCCCGGCTCTCCTCATCGCTCGCAGTCGCCGTCTCCTTCGCTGGAGACAACGACCGTGGGCTGCAGTTGAGCGACGCCGCCATCAGAGACGCCGGAGCCACCGGTGACCCCGCGGTGATCGCCCGTGCGCTCCACGCCTGGCGACTGGTCCGCCGTGGTCCTGCTTTCCTCTCCGACCGGTACGAGTGCACACTGAAGATGCTGACCGCGGCGGGCGAGGCGGGTGATCCGGAGTTCGTCCTCGAGGCATCTCGCCTGCGGCTCATCGACGAGCTCGAGCTGGGGCGAATGAGGCAAGCCGATCGAACGATCGCCGAGATCGGCGCCCTAGCACACATGCTGCGCCAGCCGCTCTACCTCTGGTATCCGATGATGTGGCGAGCGATGCGTCTCCTGTACCGCGGACGCCTGGCCGAAGCCGATGAAGCCATCGTGGCACTCCACAGCGCCGGGCGTCGATACGGCTACAACGACATCGAACTGGTCCACGGCCTCCTTGACTTTCTCCTGCGGCGAGAGCAGGGCCGGGCGTCGGACACAGAAGCGAGATGCCGACAGCTGGCCGAATCGACGCCGCACTTCCGACCCGTCGTCGCAGCCCTCGCCGTCGAGCTCGGCCGGCCGGGAGAGGCCCGCGACATCCTCGACGACTACGTCGCCAACCAATTCAGCCAAGTGCCGCGAGATCAGGCCATCGCCGCCCAGATCGCGATGCTCGCCGACGCGGCGACGGCAACGGGTCACGCGGCGGCAGCCGACACCTTGCACGCGCTCGCCAAGCCGTTCGAGCGCCAACAGCTCGTGGTCGGGTCCGGCGCCGTGTGCTTCGGCGCGACGAGTCACGTGCTCGGCCGACTCACCGTCGTGACAGGACCTCCACGACAGGCCGCACCGTGGTTCGCGCGCGCCTTCACCGAGCACCGGGCCTCCGGTTCGGCGCTCCTTGCCGCCTACAGTGCGTGCGAGGAAGCAGCGGTCCTCGGTCTCGGCCGCGAGAGGGCCTCGGGTGCGTTGCTGAGAGCGGAGCGAGTCGCGCGGCTGACAGGTTCGGTCCGCCTCGCCAGGCGGGTCACGGAGGTGGGCGCCAGTGGAGGGAATGGCCATGCTCGAGCTCGATGACGCACGTGTCGCCCTGCGACGCGAGATCGGTGAGATCGTGGATCGCCTCGATCAGCTCGAGGCGCCGCGCTGGACCACGACGACCGGCCTCGACCAGTGGCGGATCGTCGACCTCGCCCGTCACTTGGTGTGGGGTCAGCGATTGCAGGCGTTGGCCTGGGCTCAGCTGAACGTCGGGTCGCTGGCGGCGCGGTGTCGCGGACGAGACCACCAGCTCCGCGCCGGGCGACCTGGTGGCCGAACTGCGCGGCGCCCACGAGGACTTCATGACCGAACTCGCCCTGGTGGGTGACGCAGAGCTCGGTCAGTCGTGCCCCCTGCCGTACGGCACGCTGCCAGGAGCATTCGTCCTCCAGATCGCGGTGATGGAAGTCGGCGTGCACCACCACGATCTCGCCGCGAGCGTCGCAACGCGACAGGACCTGCCCGCCGACGTGACGACGGCGTGCCTCGCCGTCGTCCCTGCCCTCCTTCAGACGATGGGAGCGGCCTCGACAGCGACGACCAACGAGGGGCTGTCATATCGCTTCAAGGGCGAACGCCTGGACCTGACGATACGACGCGAGGCTGACACGTGGACGATCGGCGACGTCGACGAACCCACATGCGCAATCAGCGGATCTGACGCTGACTTGATCCTGTTCGTGCTGGGGCGGCTCGAGAGCACTTCGCCCACGCTCGATGTCCGGAATGCGACGGATGCGAGGGCTTTCAAGCGACGCTTTCCCGGCCCGTAGCGTCGTGCCGCGCGGCTTCGACCCGACTGGGGTTGCTGCTGGTCAGCTGGGTTCGATGACGGTGAAGGCGAAGATGCTCGGAGCGGGTGCATGCCGGCTGGGGTAGGTTCCCTGCGTGCGAGGCCCGCGGCACGCTCGGGGCACGCTCGACATCGACTTGGCCCGCCTCGAGCGAGACCATGTGGTGGAGCTCACGCTCGACGATCTGAACGAGCTGTTCAGCGAACCTGACACCGCATCGTTCACGCCGCGTCGCGGCCCGTACCGCTCCGGGCTCGACGACCTGGCGCTGACGCTCAGCGCCGCTCGCCGGCTCCCCGACCAGCTGACGGTGCGGATCGTGCTGGCGCCGGCAGCGTCGCCCAGCGTGCCGACGGCGACTGCGCAGGCAGCGATGCACGAGCGGGCGTGCGACCTGGCCACGGTGTCTTGGCGCCAGGCCATGGCCGTTCGCAGCATGGGTCGCCGTCAACTGCCGATCGGTCTCCTCATCGCCGCGGTGGCTGCGTTCGTGGCCTACGGCGCCGCCTACCTGGCCGGCGTCGTCGACCACCTCGCCGGACGCGCCGGCCTGGTCGTGCTCGCCGGCCTGGCGATCACGATCGCATGGGTGGCGTCGTGGATGGTGGTCGAGTCCACGTACTTCGACTGGCGTCAATCGGCGCGCCAGGCGAGCGCCTACGAGCTCCTCGCCGGCGCCACGCTCGAAGTCATCACCGAACCGGCCGGACCCAGCGAACGACACTGAGCGCGCACCGGCACCTCAGGGTGCTGGCCTGGCAGTTCGTCCCCGAGGCGCGCCACCTCGTCATCCAGGCCAGGCAAGCACGACCTCGTAGAACTGACGCTTCGGACTTGTACAGCCCGTTGGTTGCCTCAGCCGGCGCGTGACGCCCCTACCGGCACAATCAAGGCCGTTTTGTCGCGCGAGACCGCGGCCGTGTTATTTGGGCGCGGCAGGCCCGCTGTCGGCGACGTTCGCATAACGCAGGAGGACGAGCGCCACGTCATCGTAGGCATTCTCGCCGACGAGGTCTGTGACAACTTCGGTGCACGTCTCGGAGAGGTCGTGGCCCGCTGTGATACCTGTGAGGCGATCGGCGAGCCGGTCGATACCCGTTTGGATGTTCTCGCCGCGACGCTCGACGAGACCGTCGGTGTAGAACGCCAGGAGGTCGTCGTGGTGCAGCACCATGGTCGCGCTGGTGAAGGCCTTGACCACCAATCCGGTCCCAACCGGTGGTCCGTGGGGCGCGGCGAGCACATGCGCGCATCCGTCGCGCACCAACAGGGGGGGCGGATGCCCGGCACTGGAGTAGGTGAAGTCCGCGTTGTTGACGTCGATCAGCCCGTAGACACAGGTGGAGAAGGAGGGAACCTCGAACAGGCGACTGACCCCGTCCAGAGCCTTCAGTACGGCGGGTGGGTCGCTGCCGTCCGCGGCGAGCGTGCGGAGCGCGTAGCGGTACTCCGCCATGGCGGTTACCGCGCTCAGCCCATGCCCGGCGACATCACCGACGCCGACGCCGAGGCGCGTTGGAGACACGGGTACGAACGTGAGCCAGTCACCCCCGACGGGCGCGGCCTCTGCGCCGCCTGGCGCGTAGTACCAGCCGAGCTTCACCCCGGACGTCGCCGGTGTCACGTCCTGGAGGAGCGCCAGCTGCATCGTCGCGATCGTTCGTCCCTGCGCGAGGAGATCCCAACTGAGCCTGGTCTGCGCTTCGAGCGCCCGCTGCTGGCGCCCAACGATCGAGTTCACCACGACCACCAAACCACACGCGACCGCGCCTGCTGCAAGAACACCGACGATGTCGAACGCTTCTTCGGCGCGAAACGAGAGTCCGGGGGGAAAGGTGAAATACCACAGCGCGAGCGTCGAGGTCAGCGCCGAAAGGAGTCCGGGGACCAGACCACCGATCAAGGTGAACCCAACCGTGATCGCCAGCATGATTGATTCAGGCACGATGATGCGCCGTGTGGGATGCGGAAAGACAAGCGCGACAACGATCGGCAACACGACCGCGAAGCACGCGCACAGATATGACGTCCGGCGAGAAACCGATCCCGCACTAGTATGCGAGCGGCACGATGGTGACCTCGATCGGACGTCATGCGAACGGTGTCTCCGCGCCGTTCCCCGGACCGCGTCGAAACCGAACGAGGGAGCGCGACCACGTCGAGGCCGCCGCGCCAGATTGCCCGCTCCGGAGGCCCAGGAACGCGCAGAGGCACCAGCACAGCAGGATCAGCAAGGGCATGCCGGTGAACGCGTCGACGGCATCCATCGCGTCATCCATGCGTGACAGCGGGGGCCGGCGCACCCGACGACAGTGCGGGCTTCATCAAGTTTGTTCTCCTGAGGCGGTTCGGCGAGGCGACTCGCTCGGGCTCGGCTCGATCTGTGCGTTGCGCGTGTTCTCGCCCCGCGCGCACGGCACGGCCGAAGGTACCGAGGCTCCATCGAATGCCGGTCGATGGGTCCGCGATTGGTCCGATCGACCTATGTCGTGAAGCTTCCCAAGTGCGCTGGGAACCATGGCAGTGCGAGGGGGCGCGGCAGCTGCACCGGCGCGGGTGTGCTCAGGACTCGGTCGCGACCTCGGGCGTGGTGAACAGCTTGACCGTGTGCATGACCGCCTTGAACACCGTCCTGCCCTGGGTCGTGACGATGTCGAGCATCGTTGCGTCGGCGAACTTGGCCCGATCAGCGACCATCGCGATCAGTGAGGCGCGGCCGGCCCGATCCGCGTCACCGAGATGGCCGGCACCCACTCACTGCTCGGCCTCGGACGGTCCGTTGCTGTGATCCACCGGTCATCTCATCCAGCGGCTCGTCGCCGCCGGGATCGGTCCTCATGCGTCGACATGGGCACAGTTCCTGGCGTGGTCAGTTGTCGGCGGTCGAGCAGCCGTTCGTACGCGCGTTGATAGCGGGTGCACATCGCGTCCACGCTGAAGTCGCCCGCTCGCCGACGGCACACCGCGGGGTCGATCTGGTCGAGGCGGGCGACGGCGTCGATCATCGCTTCGGTGTCGTCGCAGATGAAGCCACACCGGCCGTCGACGAGCACCTCGGGGACGGAACCTCGGCGCAAGGCGATGACCGGCGTGCCGGCGGCGAGCGATTCGATCATGACCAGACCGAATGGTTCGGGCCAGTCGCTGGGGAAGAGCGTGGCCGCAGCGCCGGCATAGAACGGCGCCTTGTCGTCGCTCGCCGAGCTCGCCGACGAACTCGACGTCGTGCGCGTCGAACAGCGGCGCGATCTGCTCCTCGAAGTACCGCTCGTCGCACGGGTCGATCTTCGCGGCGACGCGCAGCGGCCAGCCGGTCCTCGCGGCGACCTCGACTGCGATGTCCGGGCGCTTCTCGGGGCACAGGCGACCGACGAAGGCGAGGTACTCGCCCCGACCACGAGGTTGGTCGTGATAGGCGTGCAAGTCGAGCCCGTTGGGTACGGTGGCCAACCAGTCAAGGTCGAAGCCCGCGAGGGCGAGGCGTTGGTCGTCGCTGATCGACACCAGCGCGGCGCCGGGGTACAACGACAGCGACCCTTTGGCGACGGGGATGTCCAAGCGGCCGTGCATGGTGATCAGCGTCGGCGTGGCGCAGCGTTCGACGAACGGGAGCGTCCACACGTCGGTGTGCGCGTGGATGAGGTCGAACTCGTCGCTCCGCGCGTAGATGTCGCTCAACATCCGCAAGTGCAGGTGCGGACTGACCTCCGCCAACTCGTCCGCGCTCATTCGCTCGCGCAATGGCGCGTCGATGACGGCCTCGAGACGCGCCGACGTGTGCGACCCGCCGGCGGCGAACAAGGTCACCTCGTGCCCTGCCGCGACCAGCCCGTCGCACAGCCCGGCGATCACTCGCTCGGTGCCGCCGTAGCCGGTCGGCGGCACGTTCTCGTACAACGGCGCGACCTGGGCGATGCGGAGCCGCTGGGGTCGGAGATGTCCGTTGCGGCCCCCTCCTGGGGACTTCGGCTGTGTGCGAGCCTCGAACGTGGTCGCCGGTCCGGACGGGGTGGCGGTGGCGTCGAACGTGGAGTGTCGCATGGGCGGCCACTACCCCACGACTGTCGGAGCGAAGACCTTTCCGATGCACCACTCCAGGGTCCGACTCGCGTCGTGTCTGGCCCCGCGCGGTGGGTGGTGAGCTGAGCGATGAACCGCCCACGAACGGGTTGATCCCGCCCCGTCCTACGAAGGCCCGGTTTGGTTCACGGTGCCGCGGGGCAGACGCCCGGAGTGCGACGGGCAGCCTGTGGCGAGTGGCGCGATGACGCCGGCGGACCTCAGCGCATCGGTCGGGAGATCGACGACGACACCCATGATCTGACCGACGTCGACTGACACCTCGGCCCGCAACCGCGCTGCGGGCCGCAGAGCGAGGAACCCGCGCAACGAGGCGCGGGTTCCTCCGCGTTCGACTGCCAGAGCGGATCGGTCGGGGCCGGGTGCTCGCTCCGGGTCAGACGTGCTGGGGATCAGCGCCGGGCGCGACCTGCGGGTGCACGCCAGGGCCGGGATGTTCCCGATCTCACCCTCCCGGGAATGGAGGCTGGGTGAGTGGACCGCTGGACAGCCCGGCCACCGCGGTCCCATCGACCGTGCGTGCCCAACTGGTGCTCGTGGAAGGGCGGACGTTCGCGATCAGCGACCAAGCCGGCCAGATGCTGGGCGGCACCCACGGCCTCGTCCACGACGATTTGCGTCACCTGTCCGAGTTGGTCGTCGAGCTCGTCGGGGCACGCCTCGAGGTGCTCGCCAGCGCAGCGCTCACGCCGTTGTCAGCCATGGTCGTCTCGCAGCCGGCCGGGGCGGAGGGGGTGCCGGTGCAGGCGGTGCTCACCCGCCGTCGGTGGCTGGCGGGTGGGCTGCGCGAGGACATCCACGTCACGAACAACTCGCCGGTAGCCCAGCGATGGACGTTGCGTGTCCGTGTCGCTGCGGACTTCGCCCACGTGTTCGATGTCAAGGCGTCGAAGGTCGGGCGGCGCCACGCGCCGGTCCCCGACGGTGACGGCTGGCGCATCGACGCGACTCAGCTCGGGGCGCAGACGCGCCTGCGTTGCTCGCCGCCGGCCGAGCTGGCCGGCGACCTACTCGTCTGGCACCTGGCCGTGCCGGGTCATGCGCACGTGGGTGTGACGCTGACCGCTGAGCCGGTCGTCGACGGCATCGCTGCCGGCCTGGCGTTCCCCATCGGCGTCAGCCCGGCCGAAGCGATACCGATGCGGCGCATCGAGGCCTGGCAGGCCTCAGTGCCGCGCGTCGTCTCCAGCGATCCGCGCCTGTCGATGGTCGTCGATCGCGCGTTGGAGGACCTGGCCGCGCTGCGCATCGTCGACCCCGGCCACGCCGACCGCGCCGTGGTCGCCGCCGGTGCTCCGTGGTTCATGACGCTGTTCGGCCGCGACTCGCTGCTCACATCGTGGATGGCGTTGCCGTTCGCTCCATCGCTGGCGACTGGCGTGCTGGCGACCCTGGCCGACCTACAGGGCCGCGTGGACGACCAGATCGCCGAGGAGCAACCGGGCAAGATCCTGCACGAGCTGCGTCGACGCGGTGGCGGTGGCCCGTTCGCCGATCGCGAGCGCTACTACGGCTCGGTCGATGCGACCGCCCTGTTCGTCATCCTCGCCGGTGAGGCCGCCCGTTGGGGCGCGCTGTCAGACGTCGACCTCGTCCACCTCGCGCCGGCCGTCGATGCAGCTGTCGGGTGGCTGCTCGGTCCCGGCGACGGCGACGGCGACGGCTTTGTCGACTACCAGCGCAGCGGCCCGACGGGTCTGTCCAACCAGGGGTGGAAGGATTCGTGGGACGGGGTGACGTTCGCCGATGGCTCGCTCCCCAGCGGGCGCATCGGCCTGGCCGAGGTCCAGGGCTACACGTACGCCGCGCTGATCGAGCGCCGCCGAGCTGGCGGCGCGAATGCCGCTGCGGTTCGACCCGACGGATCTACGCGAGCGTGCCACCGCGCTGCGGCGGTCGTTCAACGAGCGATTCTGGGATGCCGAGCACGGCTGGT
This sequence comes from uncultured Acidimicrobiales bacterium, assembly GCA_963794805.1. Classification (GTDB taxonomy): domain Bacteria; phylum Actinomycetota; class Acidimicrobiia; order Acidimicrobiales; family Ilumatobacteraceae; genus JAODBQ01. The sequence continues at coordinate 44,680 of CAWCFL010000013.1, read as the reverse complement.
TCGTTCTCGGCCTCGACGGCCAGGGCCGTCAGATCGACGCATTGACCACCAACCCCGGCCATGCCCTGTGGACCGGGATCGCCGACGAGGACCTCGCTGAGCAGTATCTGACCCATCTCGCCGGCCCGTCGATGTGGACGGGATGGGGCCTGCGCACGCTGGCCGACACGATGGGCGCCTTCGACCCGCTCAGCTACCACAACGGCTCGGTGTGGCCGCACGACACCGCCATCTGCGCCGCCGGCGCGGCGCGTTACGGCCGTTGGGACCTCGTCGACCGAATCGTCGACGGCGCGCTCGACGCCGCCGTGCACTTCGAGGGCCGACCGCCGGAACTGTTCGCCGGGCTCGGCCGGCAGGACACGCCGCTCCCGGTCGCCTACCCATCGTCATGCTCGCCGCAGGCCTGGTCCTCGGCCTCGATCCTGCTGCTGATCCGCACCGTGCTCGGCCTGTCGCCGGCGCCGGGCGGTACCGGTCCGATGGTTGACCGCCCGACCCCCGTGCCGTTCGGCGAACTGCGCGTCGAGCGGCTGCGCTTCGGGCAATGCAGCTTCGACGTTCACGCCCACGAGGGAACGCTTCAGGTGACGCCTGGCCGAGCAGGCTGAAGGCGTCTCCGGCCACCCGCTGGCCCTCGCGAGCAGGTCGTCACGTTCTGGAACACACCACTGAAAGCTCGACAAGATCTCCACACGAGTGAGGCCGCCGGACACGCAAGCGCGTGCTCGGGCACGCCAACGATCTCGGGCTGGGAGCGTCGCACGATCGCCTTCCACGGCACGGCATGGCACTCGTGACCGCCGCGCGCAGAGACGGCTGGACGCAACCCGGACGCGACGAGACACCACCCGCTCCGGCGTTGGGCAACATGGATCGCAGACGACTCAGACCAAGGTACGCCGGGTCGGAAGATCGATCTCGAACCACACGCACGTCGCTTGTGGTGCGGTGCTGATCCCGCAACGTGTCGCGATGGCGCGGACGATCGCCAACCCGCGCCCGCCGATCGAGCTCGCGTGAGCAGGCCCGGCGGGGAAGCCGAACGCGAACCCGCCTCGATCGGTCACCGTGATCCGCATGACGCCATCGAGCAAACAATCACCGATCACGCGGCACGAGTCGCCGGTGTACTTCAACGAGTTCGTGGCGAGCTCGTTCGCCGCCAGGACGACGTCGCCAGACGGCGCGCCGGCCCAGCGGGCGAAGTCACCGACGCGACGGCGCATCTCGGCCAGGCCACTCATATCTTCGACAACCACGTCGATCGCCACCGGCCACACCTTTGCCGTTGAGAGAATCTCGTCAAGCTCGCAGGGACCGGGCAAGTGATGACACTGTCGATCGCCCGCTACCCACGAAGCTCGATCCCGAAACGGCACTGACCTCGATCGGAGAAGCGGGGGCGGAGGAGTCCTCCGCCGACCTTGGAAGCGTTTGCATCGACGAACAGTGGTCGGTCTCAGGGCAGCGAGGACATGATGCACTCCCCGGGCCGGTTCAGGCGGGCGCGGCGATCTGATGCATGCTCGTGGGGTGGCGGAGAGCCCGTTGTTGTTGCTCGTGGTCGGATTCGTGCTGACGACGGTGCTCGGTGGTGCGTTGGGCTATGTGTTCCAGCAGCGATCGTGGCGGCAGCAGACGCTGGCCCAGCGGGTCGATCGCGATCTGGAAGCGGCGACGGGCACGTTCGACGAGGTGAGTGTTCTGCTCGATCAGCGGCTGTATCGGATGCGGCGGGTGTACTGGATGGCGCGTCGTGCGGCGTCGGCGCCGGGCGAGCTCGCGGAGCTCGACGCCGCGGTGGGGGCGTATCGAGTGGTGGTCGAGCGTTGGAACGACAATCTCAATCGTCTGCTGGCTCGGGTTCAGACGAACTTTGGTCGTCCGGTTCGAGAGCGGCTGCAATCCGAGTTGTACGACACGTATGCGGCAATCGGCGAGGAACTCGATCAGTTCGTGCGCGAGGTGAGCGTGAGCGGCCAGGGCCCGGTCCGAGTACGGCCGGTCGGCCGTCGGCTCACCGACCTCAGCCATCGAGTGTTCGAGTTCAACGTGTTGATGCTGTCGGCGCTCGAGGGCGAACGGGTTGGCCGGCATTGCGACAACGACAGCGTCGTGTCGTGGAGGCCGTTGGCGATTCGGTTCGGCGTGGACGCACCGATCGTCGGGCGGATCCAGCGGGCCCTCCGAGGGCTGGGAGCAACGGATCTGACTGAGGACTCACACTTCGGAGCGCAGACCGATGACGCCCTTCGCGTGTTCCAAGCGCAGCACGGCCTGGCTCCGGACGGCGTTGCCGGTGCAACGACACTCGGCGCCCTCGGAGTGGAGACGCTTTGACCGACGACGCGCGACGGGTGCGAATTCACCCTGACACCGGACGACACCAATTCTGCACGCCCGCCGTGTTGTGGCGTGGCCCGAAAGAGGCGTTGACCACCTCATCAGGAGTTGGGTGGGCCCGCATGAACGGGGACGCCCACGAAGTGTCCCGAGTCGCCTGTATGACGGCCTCCAGATTCGTGGAGGCGACGTGGTCAGATCGCGGTGGCGGTGAGTTCTGGGAAGGCGTCGTCGCGGAATGGTGAGCCGGGCGAGAGCCGGTCGTGGAGCCCTTCGACTCTGGGGCCGACGCGACCGCCCGGGCGCTGCGCGTAGACGGCGTCGCGTCCGAAGAAGCGCAGGCTGAGTGTGCTGCGGTGTTGACCGGGGTGGGTCGGGGCGCCGCCGTGGAGCATCGCCGGGTGGAAGACGAGCACGTCGCCGGGATCGATGTCCCAGGAGACGATGTCGAACGAGGTCCGGTCGGCTTCGATGTCCGGCAGTCGGGGGAGTCCGTCGAAGATCGGGATCGTCTCGTCGTCGGGGTTGAACGCCGAGGTGTTGTACAGCGTGGTGCGATGTGAGCCACGCACGAACTCCAGGCTGTCCTTCCGGGCGACGGACTCAAAGGTGATCCACACGACGGCCAGATGGTCGCCGTCGACGTTCAGGTACGAGGCATCTTGGTGCCACGGCGTGCGACGGTTCTCGCCGCCCTCCTTGAGGAACACCTGCTCGTACATGAACCAGATCTGCGGGTCGCCCCACAAGCTTGCGACGAGCTCCGCGATCGGTGTGTCGCGCAGGACGTGGTCGTAGGCGGGGGTGCGTGGTGCGGTCGGGTTGCAGAGGTCTTGGTAGAACGCGCCCTTGATGCCGTCGAACGGTCGGGAGGCGGCTGGCCCCGGGTTGGCGAGGCTCCAGTCGAACGCAGCCCGTGCGAGGGCGATGCCGTCGTCGTCGAGCGCGTTGCGCACGACGGTGACGCCGTCATCGTGGAACTCGCGTCGACGATCTGCGACGTCATCGTGGGGCATGGGTTCCATGTTGCCCGCTGCCGGCGGTTCGCCGGCGGTCAGGGCGGCACGGCGGCCAGCCACCGGTCACGGGCGGGCGAGTCGTGGGGATGGCGCCGCCTGATCGTGGTTCGTGCTCGACCGGCTACGAAGTGTGTGGCGGTCGGCCACCAACCCCTCTCGGCCGCAGGAGCATCATGGAGTTCTCGACCTTCTACATCGGCCCGACCCTCGGCCAGGGCAGCGAGGCCGAGGTGTCGGCGGCGATCCTGCGCGAGGCGCAACTGGCCGAAGCGCTCGGCTTCGACGCGGTGTGGCTCGCCGAGCACCACTTCGACGCGACGTTCTCCACGCTGCCGTCGCCGAACCTGATGCTCGCAGCGATCGCCGCGACGACGTCGAGGGTCAAGCTCGGCTGCGCGATCAACGTCTTGCCGTTCCACAACCCGCTGCGCCTCGCCGAGGAAGGGGCAATGCTCGACGTGCTGTCCGGCGGACGCTTCCAGTGGGGCATCGGACGCGGGATCACCGGTCACGAACTCCACTCGTTCCAGATCGAGGCCGCCGCGACCCGGACCCTGTTCAACGAGACGCACGACGCCGTCATCGACGCTTGGACGTCCGGTCGGATGGCGTTCGACGGTGAGCTCGTGTCGGTGCCGTCGACAGCGATCGCGCCCGGCGTCGTGCAACGCCCACACCCGCCGGTGTGGGTGACGGCCCAGAGCCCGGCATCGGTCGAGTGGGCCGCCGTCCACGACTACCCGGCGATGCAGATCGGCGAGTCGCTCGAGACGGGACGCGAGCAACTCGAGCGTTACCGCAAGGCTGCCGCCGATGCCGCCGTCACGACCGAGCGCGGCGGCATCGTGCCGTTGCGCATGGTCCACGTCGCGGCGACCGATGCCCTCGCACGTGAGCAGGCGGCCGAGCGGGTCGTGGCGTTCTGGGACCACACCGCGCGCACCACCGCCCCGGACTACAAGTCGCCCGGACCGGCCAAGGACCAGGAGGGTTACGAGTACTGGCTGCGCAACAACCCGGGCCGGCGCGCCGAGGTCACCTACGACGCATTGTGCGAGGACGGCCTCGTGATCGCCGGGTCACCCGAGACGGTCGTCGAGGGCATCCGACGCCAGATCGACGCCCTCGAGTGCACACACCTCATGTGCGACTTCTGGCGCCCCAGCGGCATGGCCGATCGCACCGCTTCCATGGAGCTGTTCGCCGCCGAGGTACTTCCGGTCTTCTCGACCGATCGGGCGAGCGTCCTGACGGGACCGTGACTGGAATCGAGTACTCGGACTTCGCAACACCGAACGAGGTCTGGCCTCGATCGTGATCATCCTCGCCATGCCACGGGGCATGGGCGAGGCGATCCAATCCCCGAAGTGGGGTCGCCGCCGCGCACGGCCTCGCCATCCGCCGGCCGCGACGATGAGCTGCTCCTGACCACCACCGCGATGTGTCGGGCACATCGCATGCCCTGACGGATCAGGGACGTTCGAGGCGTCGCTGGTCCTGTCGTCGAACGGTGGCGAAGCTGCGCTCGCCTGATCGCAGGTGTGCCCCACCACACTCGTCGCGCGGACTCCGGCTTGGGTGTGCCGCCGACTCGGTTGCGTATCTGCATGGACGTCGATCGGTAGCTGGTACCGATGCGTCTCGGCGAGATCGGCGGAGGATGGTCGACACGGCTCGCCTCCCGCGAGCCGGCGGACCAGCTGATGGACGAGATGATCGTCCGTCGGTGCCGCTTCATCCGATTGCCAGGAGTTGTTCCATGTTCGCGTTGCGCCCCGATCACAGCGTCGTCATCGCCAACGACCGCCGCGAACGGTTGGAGCGCAGTGCGCAGAGTTGGCGGCTCGTCAGCGGCGCGTCGACCGAAGCCGGGCAACGTCTCCGGCTGTCGCTGCGCCCTGGTGCTCGGTTCGGGTGGCTGCGACGCGGTCGAGCCGATCCTCGGCTCGGCGCCGCTGTGTCCGAACTCATCAGTCCAAACCAAGGAGAACAGCCATGCCTGCTCACGCAACCATGCCAGCCATCACTCACGTCGCGTTGACCGTCTCGGACATCTCGGTCAGTGCCGCGTGGTACACGAGGATCCTCGGCGCAGAACCGGTGCTCGACGAGCACACGGGAGCGTTCCGGCACGTCGTCTACGCGCTCGGCGCCACCCTGCTCGGTCTGCACGTCTTCGACGAGCTCGAGTCGACGACTGCGTTCACCGAGCGCCGTCCGGGCCTCGATCATGTCGCCTTCGGCTGTCGCGATCGCGACGAGCTCGTGGCGTGGGCGGCGCGACTCGACGACCTGGGTGTGGCGCACGGAGCGATCGTCGATGCCGGGTACGGCTCCGGCCTGTCGTTCCGCGACCCGGACGACATCGCCCTCGAGCTGTTCGCTCCGCCTTCGCCACCACCGACTCCGAGCAGCGCCTGAGCGCGCCACGCGGCACCCACCCGACAACGACCCCACGATGAACAGAACAGGATCCGCAATGAAGACACGACACACCCAGGCCGACGACGGCCGTGATGACGCGCCGCGTCCGAAGGACCGAGGCAAACGACACCTGACTCACCCCGGGATCCGCGCAGGTGCGATCGCATTCGCCCTCGCCGTGCCGTTCCTGGCCGGGTGCGGCTCGAACGGCCGGGCGCAGTCGCCGCCGACGACCGTCGCTTCGACCACCGCGCCGAGCACCACGTCGGCGAGCACCACCACGATGGGCGAGACCCATGCCGACCACGACGCGACGATGAGCGCGACCGATCGCGCTGCGGCCCAGCTGGCCACCGCCGGCTTCCAGGACGTGCAGACTGCCGAGGCGGCAGGCTACGCCAGCTCGCTGAACGCCCTCGGGTGCTTCCAAGACGCCACCCTCGGCGGGATGGGAGTGCACTACATCAACCAATCGTTGATGGACGCGACCGTCGACATCACCAAACCCGAAGCCCTCGTCTACGAGCTCGGTGCCGATGGTTCGATCACCGGCCTGGTGGCCCACGAGTACATCGTGCCGATCGACGCGTGGACCTCTCCGACCCCTCCGAGCCTGTTCGGCGTGAGCTTCCATCGCCATCCGACACTTCCGCTGTGGGTGTTGCACACCTGGCTGTGGAAGGACAACCCGACCGGCATCTTCCACGACTGGAACCCGGCCGTGCGCCTCTGCCCGAGCGGCGTGCCCATCTTCGGCGTCGACCTACCACAGCCAGCCAGTTCGTCAGCGTCGACGACCACGCTGGGGTGACGCGGTCGGCGCAGTGGCGGCCGAAGGCTCCGAGTTGTGCGCGGGCGATTGGCACAACTCGGAGCCGAGGTTGCGCTGCGATGATGGTCGACGTGGCACTGACATGGCCGTTGACCGCGCGCGGCGCTCTGTTCGAACGGCTCGGGCGGGCATACGTCGAGGGGGACACCGGCGGAGTGGTCCTCACCGGGCCGGCCGGCGTGGGAAAGACTCGACTCGGCGAGGAATTGTTGCGCGCCGCCACCACCCAGCCGACGGCACGCGCCGTCGGACACCCGGCGACCGAGTCGATCCCCCTCGGCGCGCTCGCCCACCTCTTGCCGCCGACGCTGACCAAAGACCTGGGCATCGGCGACGATGACCGCTCGGCGATGTTCCATCGAGCCCGCCAGCACCTCGCCGACCGCTCCGCCGGTGAACGTCTGCTCCTGCTGATCGACGACGTCGATCTCCTCGATCCGACCTCGCTGGCGCTGCTCCTCCCGCTGACGATCGAACGCAAGGTCTTCCTCGTCGCCACGATCCGCGACGGCCGGCAGCTGCCGTCGGTCGTGGTTGCACTCCTCAAGGACGGGCACCTCACGGTGGAACAGATTCCCGTGCTCAGCGCCGACCAGGTCGCCACGCTCTTGCATCGCGTCCTCGACGGACCGATCGACACCGAGACCTCGTCGCGACTGGCCGATTGGTCGGGCGGCAACCTGCAGGTGCTGCGCGAGATCGTGCACCGCTCGCTCGAGCAGGCGACGCTGCTCACCGTCGACGGGGTGTGGCGGCTGAATCAACTCCCGACGTCGGTGACCCTCGACGAACTGGTCGCTGCGCACCTCGCCGACCTCGACGGCCGCGAACGTGACGCCCTCGAGTTGCTCGCGGTCGCTGGCGCGCTCGGGGTCGCCGACCTAGAGGTGCTCTCCGGGCCGGACATCGTGACGGCGCTCGAGCGGCGAGGCCTGTTGCGCGTCGACGTCGAGGGACGTCGCACCCGCACGACGTTGAGCCATCCGATCTACGGCGAGATCATGCGCCAGCGCATGAGCGTGCTGCGCATCCGCCGGCTGCAGCGCGTGCTCGCCGATCGCCTGGAGGTGCGCGGTGCGCGCCGGCGGGAGGACTCGACGCAGCTGGCGTTGTGGCGTCTGGAAGCCGGCGGAGACGTCGACGCCGACGTCCTGATCAACGCAGGACGGCTGGCCCTCCTCGGGCGCGATTGCCTGCTCGCCCGGCGGTTGGCCCGAGCAGCCCGTGACCGTGGGCGCAGCCATGACGCCACCATGATCGAGGTGGAAGCCGCGGTGCTCGACGGCGACGTCGACGCGGTCGAGCGCGTGGTCGATGCAACACACGACGACACCACGTTGCCCGAGGCCGACCGATCACACCTGGCTCGCCGCCTGGCCAGTGCACGGTTCTGGAACGGCGACATCGCCCATGCCCTCGACGCGCTGAGCGACGCCGAGGACGTCCTCACCCAAGCCGGGCCAACCGCCGCGGTGCGCGCCCATCGCGCCCTGTTGCTGGCCAACAACGGGCGGCCACACGAAGCGCTGGACATCGTCGCCGGCATCGGCGAGGTCAGCGACCCGCGGGTGCGCGTCGACGTGGCTGTCGCCCTCAGCGTCGGCTGCATCAGCATCGGCCGCTTCGGCGCGGCGATCACCGCCGCGCACGACGGCGCGCAGCGCCAAGCGGAGCTGCCGGAGTGGCAGGCACGCCGAGGCATGGCCTCCCACCTGATCAACGAGGCGCATGCACTCGTCTACAGCGGTCGCTTCGCCGAGGCACGGTCGTTGGTCGACACGGCGCTCGTCGGAGCTCGTTCGGCGGGGGCACGAGCGGCCGTCGTGTGGTTCGAAGTCGTGCTCGGGGAGACCGAGCGCGACTCGGGTCATGGCCGCGAAGCCGTGCGGCACTTCACCGCCGCGGCACAGCTCGCCGAGGCCGCCGGGCAGAGCGCCGCGCTGGTGTGGGCGGTCGTCGGGATCGCTCAGGGACACCTGCTGCTCGGCGAGCGCGACCTTGCAGCCGACGCACTCGCACTGGCCGATGAGCACACCAGTCCGCTGGCCACTTCGTCGTCGACACGCGAGCGCGCCCGGGCCTGGCTGATGGCCTGCGACGGCGATCTGTTCGCCGCCCGCCAGCTGATCACGCGCGTCGCCGAACTCGCCCAACACGACGGGCTGGCCAACTTCGAGTGCGGCGTCGTCCACGACCTCGTCCGCTTCGGCGAACCGAGTGCGGCGGTGGAACGGTTGACCGAGCTGGAGCGCAACGTGGAGGGTCCCTACATCCGCGCCCTGGCCACACACGCCCGAGCAGCCGTCGCCGGCGATGTCGACGGCTACCGCGACGCGATCGGCCAATTCGCCTCGATGCAATGCCTCGTGCTCGGCGCAGAGGCGGCGATGGAGCTTGCCGCGATCCATCGTCGCAGGGGGCAACGACGCGAGGCGGCTGCGGCCGGACGCCAGGCGCGCCGCATGATCGACATTGCCGGAGGCGCCCGCACGCCCGGCCTCCTGCTCGGCGACGGACCCGAAACCCTGTCGAGTCGAGAGCGCGAGGTCGCCCTCCTCGCCGCCGCCGGCGTGGCGAGCAAGGACATCGCCCAACGGCTGTTCCTCTCGAAGCGCACCGTCGATTCGCACCTCAACCGCGTCTACCGCAAGCTCGGCGTCACGGGCCGCGAACAGCTCGGCGCCACTGTGGATCCCGCCGAAGCACCCGATGCCTTGTGAGAGGCGCGAGTGCAGCGCCCCGAACCCGGCGTTGAGCATCATCACGCCGTCCGATCGGTATTCGCTGCCGATGCCAACCTCGACGAGCCCGGGCACAGTGACACCACACCACAGACCCGTCACGGAGACCCATGAGCCCGGATGACATCGACGAAGTCGTCACCCGCTGGAGCAAGGCCGCCTCCGAGCCGCACTTGCTCCACCTGGCGATCGCCGAGCGGCTCAACGGATCGCTCCGATTCCGCGACGAGCGCGCCCACTGGATCATCGAGGCGGTGACCTACCTGTCCGCTGCACTCGAGCACCCGGGGACCTTTGCGTCGACGGCCGCCGAGCTGCTGGCGCAACGGCCACACGTGACCATCGCCGAGTTGACCGACGAGCGCGACGCGCTCATCGCCGCCCTCAACGATCTGTGTGGCCCACTCGAAGGCACCGCCCTGCGATCCTGGACCCTGGCGATCGGACTGTTCGCCGAGTTCGTCGCCGCCACCGGACTCAACCCCTTCAGCGACCTACCTGAGTGATTCCCGAGACGATCGCTCGTGAGCGCTGCAACATCACGCCTGCGGTCCCATTCCCGTCGGGGCCAACGCTCGATCGGCATCAGTCCTGCCGGGCGGAGCTCGGTGAGCCGGGCGGAGTCTGGTGCGCTCTGTACACGCCGATGGCTGAGGCGTGGCGTGCGGCGAGTTCGTAGACGCCGAGCGCTCGCAGCCGCGCGGACCAGGGCCGATCGAGTGTTTGCCAGTACTGCCCGTAGCTCGGATACCGATCAACGTCGTCACCGCCGTCCCAGGTCGGGTCGAAGAGCTGCGCGAAGCTCCCGCGAACCAACGCTTCCTCGGTGCTGTCGATGGGGTCCGCGATGAAGTCAACGCGCCATTGTCGGCGCACCGCGCCTCCGGCGCTGCCGTGTGTCAGGTGCTCGTCAAAGACAATGAGGTCGCCGGGTACGGTCCCCAGCGCCACGGCCTGCGACACACTGGCCGCGCGCCCAGGGCGGTGCGAGCCAGGGACGACGCGGAGCGCACCGGTGGTCGCGTCGAGCGTTTCCAGGTAGGCGAGGAAGCCGAGGCTCGGGATCGCCACGTCGCTATCGGCGTGGAACCCGCTTGCTCCGAAATACCGCGTGCCCTTGGCGCGCCCGGGCAGGACTCGGCGCCCAACAAGCTGCGCCGCCAGTCCGGCGAGCGCATCGAGGAGAGCGAGACTCACCGTGGTTCGCTCACACATCATCACGACGCTGCGGAACTCGACGCCACCGGCGCCGGCTTTCATGTCGCCGTCGGCGCGAAGACCGTTGTTGAGCGCGTCGTCGACCTCTGCCGACAGCTCCGCCGGATCGAAGGCGTTCCGCAGCACTGCATAGCCGTCGTCACGAAACCGCGCGATCACCTGTTCCACGGCCCGAACTTCAGCAATGCCGTTGACTCTCATCGAGACATCATCGCCCACATCCTGTCGGCGAGTCCCTGGTGTCGGGGCCGTTGGGGGGCGCTCCCCGCTGGGGCGGAAGGTGTCCGTGCCCGGCGGGTCACCGAACACCGCGGCAGGACATCTGCCCCAGCGTCCAACAACGGTCGCTCAACCCGCTCGAGTGCGCGGCCCCGGCTCGGCACGTCGAGTACGAGCGGCACCCAACGGTCGTCCACGGTATTCCCACGCTCCGGTATCCGCGCCGGTGATCGCGGCGCCTCCTGGATCGCTGGAACGACGGCGGCGCGAGGCTTCGCCAGTTGATGCGACGTGTTGAGGACGGTCGGGTGCGCCTGCCTCGCGTTGTCTCCTCCGAGGCACGTCGGCGTGGACTGCGGCCCAGGGGGATGTGTTCGTGGCGGTTGGCCGACGGGCTGGCGTGATTCGACGTCACCTGGGTCTCAGCTGTGGTCCAGGCGTGTCGTGGATCTGATGATGAGGGCCGCGACCGCGGCGGGATCGTCGGCGATCGGCACGTGCCCGCAGCCGGGCAGCGGCTCGACTCGGGTGTGGCTCGGGAGCTGGTCGAGGCGACGCGAGCGACCCGGAAGCAGGAGGATGTCGCGCGAGCCGAAGGCGACCGTCACCGGGATGTCGAGCGCGGTGAACCCGTGGGCGTGGCGGGCGGCGGTGGCCCGCAGGACGGCATCGAACCCGGGGCAGGTGCCAAGTGAACGGATCGTCGATCTGGCGTACGTGACGGTCAGCCGGGTGGGCCGGCCGTGGGTCTGACCCAAGACGAGGGCGCGTCCGGGTCGGGACACCACCAGACGTGACAGCATCCCGGCGGCGTGGCGTGTCAGCCATCGTGAGGCTCGGAGGCTGGCGAGGGCGTATCTCGGTGTCCGCGCATGCCACAGCCCGGCCGGGGAGAGCAGCGTGAGCGAGGCGACCGGGCCGATGGCAGCGAGCTCGAGCGCCACCCATCCGCCGAGCGAATTCCCGACGACGTGTGGGGCGACGACGTCGAGCTCGTTGAGGAGCGTGTCCACGGCTGCTGCCAGCGTCGCCGGCGTCGGCTCGACGTCGGCAGGAAGCGGCGGCGAGTCGCCGAACCCGGGCAGGTCGACGGCGATGACGTCGAAGTGGCGCGCCAGCTCGGGGACCACATCGTCCCAGGTTCTGCGCGACACCCCGAGCGCGTGGAGCAACACGAGCGGCGGCCCGGCGCCGCATCGGGTGAAGGCCAGTTGCATCATCTATTGCTCCTCGCAAGCGATCATCGGGCCGACCAGCCAGTGGCGGCACACGTACGACGACCGGACACCCCTGCGTGTGACACCCTCGGGCAAGAGGTCACTCGGCGACGGCGTGGACCGGGAGGTCGTAGGGGGCGAGCGCGTCGAGCACGCTGGTCGGGTCCTCGTCCCAGTCGAGCGCGAGGAGCTGATCGTGGCTGCGGCGTCCGGTGATGCTGCGGAACAACTCGAAGCTGTCGCCCTGGACGGTGTTTCCGACCGGGGACAGCCCGAGAACCCAATCCCCGTCGGCGCAGCGCATGCGAATTGCCGGCAAGCGGGCGCTGTCGAGTCGCATCGCCAGCCAGCTGCGACTGATCGCGAACGCCACGGAAGTGGTCATGGCGTCGCGGTCTCCTGGCTCGCCGACGGCGTGGCGCAGGTCGTGGAGGTGGCAGCCGACATCAAGCGGCGCTGTCACGAGCGCTGCAGGCGTCAGGCCGGCCGCGTCGTGTTGCAGGACCGATTCCCATCGTCGTGCCAGGCCGCTCCACTCGTCGAGCAGCTCGCCGATCGGGACGTCGCGCCGTCGATCGACCTGCGCCTGGGTCCAGGCCTCCCGCACGCTCGCCTGTTCCGGCTGCTGCTTGGGGTCGGAGATGTCGGGGAAATTCCCTGACGTCAAGTCCTCGCACACCCCGGCCATATGCGCGACGACGTCGCGCACCCGCCACGCAGGGTTGAGCGGGACCATCAGATGGAGACGCTCGGGAGTGAGCGAACGCACAAGGCGAACAACCCGCTGCTGCCCGTCCCGATGTCCGTCTGCTAGGTCCACCTCGACCACCTCCTCGATGCCACAGGCACGTCCGCCCTGGGCACTCGGTTCGGATCCCCGACACCACTCCGCGAGAGATCGGCCACGGTCAACGCGACATGAGTGATGGACGGCATGGCGGCTGTGACAGGCACGAGAGTGCTCCTTCGATGGATGGCATGGGTTCCGGACCGTCGCCGTGACGGTCGTCTCGGACGTCGCGAGATTCGCCGACGACCCTGACCCCCACCCTGCGCCCCCAACCGTGGCGGCCACATCGGTATGCCCTACCGAACGCTCATCTCGCCATACCGAGCCTGGCCCTGACGGCTGCTGACCAGCACGGCCGGCGCGTCGCCTCGGCAGCGCATGAGCGGTCGGACGCGGCATCCGGACGCGGCATCCGGACGCAGCAATGGCCGGCGCGGTCCGCGGTCATCGGCGTCCGGCACCTGGGCTGCAGCGGGTCACGGTTTCGCGAGTCGTTCGGCGTCGGTGCCCGGGGCTCGAGGGTGCGATCGTTGGCTTGTGGCTTCTCGTTGGCGTCGTGGTGACGTGATCGTGCGGCGCGAGGCGATCGGGCTCGATTTCGATGGGGCTGGCGGAGCGGACGCGAAGGTGTGGTTCGGCTACCCCGTCCACGTCGTTGCCGACAGCGCCGACGAGTTGGTGTGCTACGTCGGGACGGGCGCCGAGTTCGGGTTCGTCGACGGCCAGTGGCCGACCGCGACGGGCGCCCATCCGTGGCGCGGGCAGCGGTGTTGGGAGGGTCACGGCTGTCTGATGGTGCAGCGCCGTGGCGACCCATACGCGGTGTGGCACTACTGGCATGGTCCCCGGCGGGAGTTCCTGTGCTGGTACATCAACTTCCAAGCTCCGTTCAGGCGGACATGGTGCGGGTTCGAGACGCAGGACTTCGAGTTGGACATCGTCGTGTTCGCTGACGGCACCTGGACGTTCAAAGACCTCGACCTCATGGCGGCGCGTGTCGCCGAGGGCTACCTGCACGCCTCAGTCGCCGATCGAGTCATGGCACTCGGCAACGAGTTCGGTCGAGAGTTGACCACCGGAACGCGACGATGGGACTCACACTGGGCAGATTGGGTGCCGCCCGCCACCTGGCACGACGCCGCGCTCCCACCGGCGTGGCCGTCCGATCGGAGACGGCGCGCGCCTTGACCGCGACGATCGAGCGTCGGGCTCGCCGGCTTCGGCCTCATTGCCGACACACCTTCGCTCGAGGCCTCGAGGAGCGGCGTCGGCGTCGAGTGACGGCGAGAGCAGCGTTCACCGTCCTCGGCTTGTATCTGCAAACGGCGTGCCGGCGTCTGATCATCAAGACGCTTGTGAGGGTCCATGGTGAACGACCAAGACAATCGACCAGCCTGGGCCGAACGCTGCTTGACGCGAGCCGACGAGCTGAAGGCGCTGGCCGCCTGGTGCCTGTGCGATCCCGATCCGTCATCGTGCGAGTCGGCGAGACGTCAGGCGTTGAGCGATGAGATCCACAAGCACCTCGCCTGCGCTCGTCGTGCGGCGGAGAGAACGGACCGTCGCGTCAGGCGCACGGGTGCGCGAATCGACACGGCCATGAGCCGTCTCGACGCCGCGGAAGCGGAACTCATGCAGCTGGCACCAGCCGAATACATCACTGGTCAGATGTCGAGCGTCGTCAACCACGTCGGACGGCATCTGCAACCCACGGACCCTCGGCGGGTCGGAGTCGAACGCATCGCTGCTCAGCTCGCGGCGCTCAGCGGTTCCGATGCTGTGCGGAACAGTCGGGCGAACACCCACGGTGCCAACGCCGGGGGCCGCCACGGCGAGGACGAGGCGAGACGAGCCCAGATCGCCGCCGTCGTCGACGAATCGAGAGTCACGATCGCCAGTGCGATCCGCGGCGCGAGCTCGGCCGCAGTTCGCGAGCAGACACGGGTGCGCAGCTTTCGCAACGTCGTCGTCGCCTCGACGCTCGGGATGCTCGTCGTCGCATGCGGGCTGATCGTGCTCGGTGCACTCAGCCCGACGACCGTGCCATTGTGCTTCGCTCCCGAGGAGCTCGATGAGGTGACGGTCGTGTGCCCGACAGGACAATCGGGACCGATCACGCCCAGCTCCGAAGCAGCGAGCGTTTCGGCGACCGAGATCGACGACACGATCAGCAGGACGGTCAGTCCAATCGACGTCGCAGTCGTTGCGATCATCGGAACTACGGCGGCCGCTGTGGCAGCGGCGGCGGCGATCCGACGGATACGTGGTTCCTCCGAGCCATACGGTGTGCCGATTGCGCTTGCCCTGCTCAAGTTGCCGACCGGCGCGGTCACCGCGGTTCTCGGGCTTCTGCTCATGCGCGGCGGCTTCGTCCCCGGCCTCAGCGCGCTCGACACTTCCGCGCAGATTCTCGCGTGGGCCGCGGTCTTTGGGTACGCGCAACAGCTCTTCACGCGACTCGTCGATCAGCAAGGCGACGCCGTGTTGGATCGCGTCCGCGGGGCGGACAAGGGAACCGAAGCACCGCGTAGCTCGTGACCATCATTGGCGATGCATCTCGGTTGGCTCGGGGCGTCACCCCGCGGCTAGGTCTGGGATCCGACCAACTCGGCGAGGGCTATTCCTTGATCGACAGCGATGAGTTCTGCGGCCTTCTCACCGATCATGATGCACGCGGCGTTGGTGTTCGCGCTGACGAGATTCGGCATCACGCTGGCGTCAGCAATTCGAAGGCCCTCAACACCGATCACCTTCAAGCGAGGGTCCACGACACTGCCGATTCGACACGTGGACGTGAGGTGGTACACCGTGTGTGAATAGCGCCGAGCCATATCCTCGATCAGAGCGTCGCTCGGTGGTTCGCCCTCGGTGTGATCGTGCTTGGCGGCCAATGCCGGCGGGACCAGCAGCGGGCCGATCTGATGATCGGACGGCCAGTGGGCCACCACGTCGAGCGACTTGCGAACCACGGCGATCATCACCTTCATGTCGTGAGGGTCGGCGTAATAGTTCATCCGAATGTCCGGTGGCTCCATCGGATCACTGCTGGTGAGCACGATCTCACCTTCGCTGTGCGGCTGGACCGGGTTCGCCAAGACGGTGATCGACTCGGTTTCGGGGGCGAAATGGCTGTCGGCGTCGACAAAGTACTCGTCGGGGTCCATTCGCAGGTTTTGGCGAAACAGGTCGGCACTGAACCCCGAGGGCAGGAACTGAATCTCTGCGTCGTGGGTGTGCAGGTCACCCAACCCTGTCGAGAAGAATGCAATGGCATCAAACAGCGAAGACGAAGCAAGCCCGCGGCCCGTCGTCATCCACTCGGCAACCTGGCGATCGGCCTCATCCCTGAGCTCCACGAGCTCGGGCGGCAGGTCGACGTCCATCGCCGCGTCGGCCGGTAAGGGTCCGCCGGGCTGGCGAAGCGCGTCGGACCCCAAGGCCAGCCCGAGCTCGTTCAACGACACCCCCACCCCGGGGGCCTCGAAGGCCAACGGAACGAAGAGGTGGTCCTTGAGGTGCTTGCCAACCTCGGGTAGGTCGACCCGGCAGGGCACGCCGATCGCCTCGATCTCCTCCTTGGGCCCGATGCCCGACAGCAGGAGCAACTGAGGGGAACCGACCGCGCCGGCGCTGAGCACGACCTCCTTGGCAGCGAGGACGCTGACCGCTTCCCCGTCAGGCGTCTGATATTCGACGCCACGGGCGACCACGTGACCCGGTTCTCCCTCCAGGATCACCCGGGTGACCTGAACCTTCGTGATCACGGTGAGGTTCGGTCGCTGTTCCACCGCACCTTCGAGGAAGGCGTGGTAGGTGCTCGATCGCTTGCCATCGCGGGTGGTGGACTGAGCGAGGGACACCACACCGGACGGACCGCCTCGGTCTCTGCCGTTGTAATCACCGACAGGGATTCCTGAAGCCACCGCAGCGTCGACGAATTCTTGCGAGCCACGAAGTATCGGTGAGCGCACAGACACCCCGAGAGGCCCCGAGGTGCTGTGGGCTTCCGCGTCGACGACGATGTCACCGCTGGGTGCCAAACCCTCACTCTTCTTGAAATAGGCCAAGACATCGTTGTAGCCCCAACCCGTCGCGCCGTTCGCCTCCCATTCGTCGAAGTCGCCAGGGTGGCCGCGGACATAACCCATATAGTTGATCCCGGACGATCCGCCCAGCATCTTGCCCCGCGGTACTGCCATCCGGCCGTCGGCGAGCCCGAGGCCGGCATGACCAGGGTCGGCGGTGTAGCACCAGTCCGTTTCCGGATCGAGTTGCAGCGAAGCGACTGCCAGCGGCATCAACTCGACAGGAGGCGGAGGGCCCCCGGCTTCGATGAGCGCAACTCGACACGACGGGTCCTCTGACAAACGCGCTGCAACCACAGCACCAGCAGATCCGGCCCCCACGACCACAAAGTCATACGAATCGGCCACGATCAACGGTAGCTCGCCGCTGATCCCCGAAGCACCGTTGGAACCTGTGCCTCCATACCGACTCCTCAACGCCGGTGAAGGACGCTCCAAAGCTCCTCGCGACCGCTGACGCCCGGGTGGCACCGAGGTCGCGATGCCGCGGGGCCTTGTGCCGATCGGTCGCGGTCGCATCCGCACGAGCGTGAAGGCCGCGATGCCGCGACTGGTCCGCCGGCCGACCACACAGTGCCACTGCTCCGCCGCTCCGCGTCGACGTTGGCGACGAGCATTTCCTAGGGTTGGTCGTGGGGAAGGGGGAATCCATGATCAAGGTGTCTCGTGCGTTCTTCGGTGCGGTGGCAGCATCGTGTCTCGTCGTCACGGCATGTGGCAGCGACGACAAGTCGACGGCGTCCACGGGGGCGGCTACGCCCTCGTCGGCCGCCTCGTCGTCGACGGCCACCACGGCGTCGTCGGCGGCCACATCGACAGCCGGGTCGTCGTCGACCGGTGGCACATCAACCTCGCCGCCGGGCGTCAGTGGGGCGCCGCAACCCAACGAGACGCCTGCGTCGCAGCTCGGTCTCGTCGACGGCGTGTACCACGGCACGTCGGGCTTCACCATCGACCCGAAGGACTGCCCGGCGGATTGGGATCCCCACCAGGGCATCACCGACACCGAGATCAGGTTCATGATGTCCTTGCCGCGCTCGGGTCCGCTCGCCGGGTTCGGCGCGATCGGTGACGGCGTGAAGAGCTACTTCGACTACGTCAACAGCCAAGGCGGCGTCGACGGCCACCAACTGGTCGTCGACCTCAAAGACGACGGCTACCAGCCGGACAAGACCAAGTCCAACGTCGACGAGGCCATCGGCTCCAAGTCGTACGCCGCGTTCACCAACGTCCTCGGCACACCGAACGTCGGCGCCATCTGGGACGCAACCGAGGACGAGTGCATGCCCAACCTGTTCGTCGCCACCGGCGGACCGCAGTGGGGCGACGTCGAGCACCACAAGTTCACCATCGGCGGGGCCGGCAACTACTGGACCGAAGCATTCTTGTGGGTCGCGTGGCTGCAGAGCGAACATCCCGAGCTCACCTCGATCGCGACGGTGACGTACAACAACGACTTCGGCCACGTGTTCCTCGAGGCGCTGCCGGCAGCGGTCAAGGGCACCCCGCTGAAGATCGTTGCCGCGGAGACCCACGACGCGACGGCGGCGAACCTCGACAACCAGATCACCACGCTGGCCGCGAGCCACGCCGACGTGCTCCTCGTCGAGACGGCGGCCGCGTTCTGCACCCAGGCACTTGCGGCGGTGGAGCGGCAGACGGCATGGAAGCCGCTCGTCATCCTCACCGGCGCGTGTGGCTCACCGACGAACATCTTCCAGCCGCTGATCGACCAGGGGCTCACGGGCAACGGGGCCTACTTCGAGACGTACTACAAGGACGTCAACGACCCGGCGATGCAGACCGATCCGGCCGTGGTCGAGTACCAGAAGGCGGTCACCGCCCAAGGCCTCGATCCGCACAACACCAGCTATGCGCTGGGGTGGCTGTACGCCTGGGAGACGACGGAAGCCGTCAGGCGCGCGGCGACGTTCCAAGGCGGCATCGACCGGGGCAACATCATGCTGGGGGCACGGGCGCTGAACGAGAACAACCCGATGTTCTACCCAGGCATCACGACCTACACCGACGGTTTGAAGGACGCCTACACCGGCGAAGGCGGGCAGATGGTGCAGTACACCGTCACCGACAAGGGCAAGCTCGGCTTGCTCGTGCCCGTGGGCCCGCTGCAGAACCTCGAGGGTCAACTCGGCACCTACGCCACCGTCGAGCAGGCATCCGCCGCCCCCACGGGGTCGACACCGACCACCTGACGATGGGCGACCATCAACAGCGGCGCTGCGCCTCAGACCACGGCGTATCCGCGCTGGACGTCGCGTCACTTCGCGGCGCCGCAGGCAACGACACGGTGGCGCCACGCTCGTGGGCGAGGGTCAACCACGTCAGAACCTGACCGAGCAAGACGCCGAGCGATTTGTCCCCATCGTCGCGGTCACCGGCGAACACGGTCGTCCAGGCACCGGCGGCCGGTCGGACCTCGGGCGGCGACCACGGCATCGCACCGCCGCGCACCGCCAGCCGCGAACACAGCTCGTCGACGACGGCGTCCCGATGACGAACACGCCAGCGGCGCTCGACTTCCAGGAGGGCATCGGGCCACACTCGCTTGGCGAACATCCCTGCACGTGTCGGGCGCAGCACCGTCTCCGCGGTGACGCCGCGCATCGTCCCATAGCCGACACGGCGGTTCGCGCGACGCTCACCGACCGAGATCCAACCCCACCGTTCGAGGCCGCCGATGTTGCACCCGGCCCGAACCCGACCATGAAGCTCGCCGACAGTGACACCGCCGGGCGGGATGCCACGTCACCCGTTGGCCCACATCGCCAACGAGATCGGGAACACGCGACGCACTCGATCGGTCGCTGCCGCCTCGACGACGTTGTCGGTCTCCATCGCGAACGCGATCCACAACTTCGACACGAGCGTCGTCAACGGCACCGCACCGGACATGGCCGCTGTCGCTGGGGGGCCATCTCGGAGTGGTTCGTCCGGGTTGGTTCCCACGAACTCGTCTCGCGCCCTGCCTCGTCACGTGCCTTCGGGGACGAGCAGTACGTCGAGACGAACGCCGAACTTGGCCGCCAACGCGTTGGCCTCGGAGAGGATCTCCTGGCCGACGTCGCCGTTGAGCGCCGTGTGGACGTCGCCGAGGCTGTCGAACTCCACCTCGGTCAGCCGGAAGAACGGGCCGTCGATGCAGCGTGCCGTGCGAACCTTCCGACAAGCGGGCAGCCGATGCAGCTTCGGCACATGTGACCCGAGGTACTCGCGCTCGAAGGCGTCGAGATCGGCAGGTGCAGTCCACAGTCCAACCAGTCGGAACATCGATCATCCCCATTCCGTGTCGACCTACGCGAACTGTAGGCGACCCGCCTGTACCCCTCCGCGATTCGGACCTCCGCACCGATCGGTCCGAGGCCGAATCCCCGGCGCGGCTCCGCCCCGTGCGAGGTAGCCGGACATCCGTGTCGACGACGGGCGCTTGGGTCGTCATCGAAGGCCGGATCGATGACGTTCTGAGGACGTACCGTTGCCTCGAGCAGTCAGCTGGTCGCGCTCGGGCTCTGCGCGGAGGGCGCCGGCGTCTCGACGCCGTCGATGATCACGACCTGACTCTCGGACCCAGCACGGCGAAGCGGGCGTTACCGTGCCAGGTGTCTCCCCAAACGCCATTGCCAATCGGCCGTCGGACGCATCGGTGAACGCCGGGACGGTGGGCGTGTCCCGGTCGTAGCCTCCCGACCGGTCGGCTTCTCCCGGCGAAGCGCGGGCCACGATCGTCGACGCGACGGTAGAACGGGATGGAGAAGGGCTTCCTGCTGCTGAAGCGGCCGTTGCCGACGGTCTCGGGACGCAGCGTCGTCAATCGGGCGGTGGTGCCGGTCTGAGGGGTCTCGAGGGTCGCAGCGCAGCGGACCGGTCGCCCGACCGCTCATCTCCTCGACGTGCTGTTGCGGGCACGTCGTGCGATGGATTTCCTCCACCCACGCGTCAACCCACGGGTGCCGGCGGTGATGTGCTGTCGGGGTGGAGGGCGATGATCGCTCGTCGCCGGGCCGCCGCGTGATCGGGTTTGCCGTTCGCCGCGCGCGGCACGACGTCGACGAACACGACGTGGCGTGGCGCCTTGTAACCGGCCAGCTCGTTCTTCACCGCTGCGACGATGTCGTCGCCGGTCACGCCGGCATCTGTCTCCGCGGCCACGACGGCGGTGACCGCCTGGCCGAAGCGTTCGTCGTCCACGCCGACGACGAGGCAGTCGACGACGCCGGCGACGCGCTTGACGGCCTCTTCGACTTCCTCGGGGAAGACCTTCTCGCCGCCCGTGTTGATCACCTGGTTGCCTCGGCCGAGCAGGATCAGCGTCCCGTCCGCGGCGACCTTGGCCATGTCACCGGGGAACGAGTACATCGCGCCGTCGATCTCGCGGAACGTCCGGGCTGTCTTGTCGGGATCCTTGTAGTAGCCGATCGGGATGTTTCCGCCGGCGGCGACCATGCCGACTTGATCGGACCCGGCGAGCACCTCGCGCCCGTCCTCGGTGAACACCTTGGTGGTCGGGTTGGGGAGGAACACGGCGGTGGTCGCCGCGTTGTCGTGTGTGGTCACCTGCGTGGCCATCGCCCCCTCGCTCGAGTTCATGATGTCGAACAGCGCGACGTTCGGCAGCCGGTCGAGCAGGGCTTGCTTGACTTCCGCCGACCACATCGCCCCGGACGAGTAGATCCTCCGGACACTGGTGACGTCGTACGGATCGCCGGCCGCGGCACGCTCGTCGATCGCCTTGATGATCGGTCTGGAGAACACATCACCAACGATGGCCAGGTTCGTCACCGCGTGCTCGTGCACGTTGGCGAGCAGCTCATGTGCGTCGAACGAGCGGCTCGCCAAGGTCACCACGGTCGCTCCGACCGTTTGCACGACCATCGCGCCGAGTGTCAAGCCGGTGCCGTGCATCAACGGCGCGCACGGCACGGTCACGATCCGCTGCTCGTCGGCCAGCCCAGCGACGAGCGCCGGGACGTCGTCGAGCGGTGTCAGCGGATCGAGGTCGAGCTGGGCCAGCGCTCCTGCGGCGAACGATCCGGTCCACGAACCGAGACGGAACATCACGCCCTTGGGCATCCCCGTGGTGCCACCGGTGTACAGCAAGAAGATGTCGTCGGCAGATCGTGCGATGCGCGGCAGCGGCTCGTGGCCGTCGATCAGCCCCGCATAGTCCACGGCGCCCGGCACGAGCGGGCTGTCGTCGTCGGCCACCTGGATCAACAGCTTGATCGCGTCGAGTTCGCCGACGACGCGGCCGACCCGGTCGGCCAGCGACGAGTGGAACACGAGCGCCTCGGCGTCGGAGTTGGTCAGCAGGTAGACGAGCTCTTGATCCCGGTAGCGGTAGTTGACGTTCACCGGCACGCCGCGCATCTTGAGGATGCCCAACTGCGCCTCGAGGTACTCCGGACCGTTGAACAGGTAGAGGCCGACCTTCGACTGCGTGGTCAGGCCCGCGGCGACCAGCGCGCCGGCCACGCGCGCGGCGCGATCGTCGAATGCCGTCCAAGTCCGGCGAATCGAGCCGTGGATCAGCGCCGGGCGGTCGGGGACGGCATCTGCGACGGCTTCGAACAAGGTCGCAAGGTGAGGCTCCACGTCGGCTGACTCTGACAGACCGACGCATGGCGCACGAACCCGGCTCGCTTACTGATGTGGGCAAGTCGCCGGTCGGTACGACACAGTCGCGGGTCCAAGCCGACGCCGCCGTGGGCACCGAAGACCTACGTCGGTGCCGTCGAGCCGGCGGCTCTCCGATCACGCAAGGACCAGAATTGGCCCACCTGGGGCGTTCTCGTCGAACATCTCATGCACCCTGAGAACCGAGGGGGACACGCCGCGCCAGTCCCGCCGTTCGGCGCGTTCTGGAACTGACGCTCGGACGTCGTGGTGTGCGCGACTTCGGTAGCCGACGGCGACGACGCGGGTCCTCGGTGGTCGGGGTGTCTGCCCGTTTGGGCAGCGAGTCGCCGGTCAGCTGACGTCGAGATGTCGACGCCGCCGGTGTTGCCCAGATTGGTCGAGCTGGTCGGGTTGGACTGGTCGTCGGATTGGGTCGCGACCGGCCGAAGGCTGTTCGAGCTGGACGTGTTCGGGTTGGTCGACGCTGGCAACGGGATGCTGATGGCGTTCCGCCACCACGACGTCCAACAGATCTCGGCGGCAACCGCGGCGGGCAACGTTCCCATCGACGTGCTGCTGGGGCGGCCCAGACGATCCCGACGCGACCCGAGGCGTGCGCTCCGACCCGACCCTCGCCGCAGCCGCCTGTGACGAAGGCCTCCGCCTGTCACCCCCGTTGACGTTCACCCAGCGCTACACCCTCGACGACCTCGACCACGACGGTGCGACGATCCCCCGTCACACGATGATCGCCATGCACTGGGCCGCAGCGAACACGGACCCAGCCGCCGTCCACCAGCCGGACCAATACCTACTTGACCGGCCCGCTGTTCACTCGGCGACGTTCGATGGCGGCGCCCACCTGTGCCCAGGGCGGAACATCTCCCGCCTGGTCGGAACGATCGCCCTGGACGCGCTCACCCGCCCCGACATCTCCGTCCAGCCGCGAACCACGCAGCCCGAATGGACCGAGCACACCATCCTCCGACAACTCCGCACATGCCCCGCCACCGTCAGACGCGTTGCGGCGAACGGATAGCACCGCTCGCTTGGCCTCGGCGCGCCGCGCCTTGCTCGGCTGCCGGGATCGGATGGGTGTCGACCGGCGGAGGCCTACGGTGCATCCGTGGACGGTCCCGTACTGTGTTGCCGATCTTGCGGCATCGCCGTTCGAGCCGACGACGACGCAGCTGTCTTCGCGGGTCAACCCGTCCACGTGCCCTCCGCTGAAGCAGCGAACATCGAGCGGTCGGCCATCTCGCCGCTCGATGCGCAGGCGAGGATCAGTTCGCGCTTGGGGCGGGCTTTCACAAGAGCCGTGAGCAATCGATCACCGCCGACGTTCACGAAAGGAACGATCACAGCGAGCGCCACTCGATGGAGGTACCACTCTCAAGAGAACGCGATACGCCTCGCTGGATCACTTCGACACGTGCTCAGCGCCGACGCGGATCTGCCGTTCGGTACCGAGCTCAAGCCTGGCGCGGGCGTCGTTCGGTGCGCGCGTTCGGCGCGACCTTGATCGGCGCCGCCTCGGTCAGCGAACCCGACGAGCGGTGGGGCGGCGGCGACTGATGACGACGAGGGCCAAACCGGCTACGAGGAAGGTGGCGCCGGCGATGGCCGATTCGATGCTCGACGATGGTGAACCGGTTGCTGGGAGGGACGGGGCCGGCGGGGCAGTGCCCGGCGCGGTCGTTGTTGGTGGGGTGGTCGTTGACGGTGGGGTCGTCGTAGGCGGCGTCGTTGGCGTCACCGCGACGGCCGACGAGCTGCGTTCTTCGGCATCGGCAGGGAAGGTGACCGGGCGGCCACGCGTCCCGGTCCCGAAGCCGGTCGCCGTGAGTGTCGTGTCCGCGAGCGGCATGGTCGTAGACGTCCACGTCCATGTTTCGCCGACTTCGAGCTGCCCGTTGCCGTTCGCGTCCCCCGAGAAGTTCGCCGACGTCGCGTCAAGCCGAGCGGAGGTGGTCACGCCGCCATCGGTCGACAGGTCGACGTGCGCGTCGCCCAGCGCCATTGGGAAGTAGCGCGCCGGCGTGTCGTTCGTCTCCGTCACAGTCCATTGGACCGGGTCGCCGGCAGTGATCGCCGGCGAACTCGGCGCCAACGTCAACTGCGTCGACGGTGCGAGCAAGAAGGTGGGTGCGGTCGCCGTCGCCTCGACGGGCGTGTCGTCGGACTCACCGTCGTCGGCCCCCGCGCTCGTCGCGTCCACATGGGCGGTTGCCTCCACCCGGTCGAAGCACGGAGCACCCGGCAGGCAGCCCGGCGCGGTCACCACGTCGCCCGCGCTCATCGTGTACTTCAGGCCGGGCACGTTCTGAAACGTGACCGAGCCGCCAACGGGGAGGTCGATGTCGGTCGCGATCGTGAACGGGGCCGAGCCATCGGGCAACGTGATCGTCACGATGCCGTTGAAGATCGGGCACACGATCACCCCGTCCGGCGTCCCCGGCGGATCCTGCTTCAGGAACACGGTGACGTCGTAGTCGATCACCTCGCCGAGGTAGGCCGTCACGGCAGCGTCGTCGGTCCCCACGAACTCAGGGATGATGGCCACACCGACGCCGCGCGAGGGCGCCGACGCGCAGGCGGTCGGGGCGGCCGACGCGCCAGACACCCCGACCACCCAGACCATGGCGAACACCACCGCACCGACCATTCCGCAGCGGCGCACACGACCCCGGACACCAACGAGCAATCCACCCTGACCAGCCGACATGCCTGACACCCCATCCTCCGCCCTCACTCAGGGTGGTCAGGCGATTACTACCACACCGCTCGGTCCGAGCGCCTCAAGCGGCGACGCGTCGGAACGAGGTAGGCCTCGTCGAGGGCGACGATCACCCAATCGGGTGTGCACCGCGCGGCGAGCTGTGGAAGTCGGGAAGGTTGTCCCGGGTGAGCCGGTTGAGGGCGTCGGTGGGTGTTGACCATCCGAGTGCGCCGTGGGAACGGTCGTCGGACGGCAGCCCCGTGCCACGCGCGATCAAGCACGGGCAGCGTCCTCCTCCACACAACCGCTGCGCACAAGGTCGACGTGTCTGCCAACGCCGGAGTGTCCGACCGTTGCAGGCGGGGGCTCAGGTTCCTGGGGTGTGAACGACGGTGAGTGGCATGTTGTCGGGTTCGACGCCGAGGATCATGATCTGCTTGCCGTAGCCGATGAATGTGCCCATGGCGTAGGTCAGCTCGACGATCTCGGCCTCGCTGAAGTGCTGTCGCATCTTCGCCTCCAGCGTGGGGTCGGTGACGTGTCCGCCGGCCAGCAGCATGTCGGCCCAGGCCAACGCGACTTGCAGGCGGGCGGGCAGGCTCGTGCGGGCTGCGCCGTCGAGGTGGGCGATGTCGTCTTCGGTGAGACCGGCCTCACGGGCCTGGTCGAATCGGACCTGTCGTCAAAGACCGCAGCCGCTGGCCCAGGCGTTGCGCAGCCGCATCGCCTCCTTGACGTCCATGCCAGCAACTCCTCCACCGAGGAGCACGGCGTACATCGCGTCGAACGCTTCCATCACGGCCGGGGCGTGGCGCCGAACGGTGACGATGTTGGCCGATGCACCGTCCACGGCGGAGGGCAAGCGTGGGTTTGTCGACATCAGCTCACCCTTGCCCGGCTGCAACGTGCAGGGCATTGTCGAATCGATGCTGGTTGTCCCAGGCGATCAGTGCCGTCGTGAACGTCACCACGCCCGCCGGGGTCAGCAGTTCGGTCAGCTCGCGGACGTCGTCGTCGCCGATTTCGTTGTGATCGATCACGAACTGCTCGACGAAACCGATACACGCCCGCTCCTCGGCGGAGAATGAGGGGTCCGAGACCCATCGGGGAAGGCGACCAACGCGTTCCTCGGTGAGCCCTGCCTGCAGCGCCGCTGGACTCCGTTCGGACAGGGCCGCTGAGCTCGCCAGGAGCGTCGCCATCCGCAGCCGGCACAGCTCCAACGTGACTGGGCTGACCGGACCCGCCCAGATCGTGGCGAGCAGACGATCATGCGCGTTTGCAAGCTCGGGGCGCAGTCCCAGCACCGCGTCTCGACGACGCGCACTGCCATCTCCAGCCACGCCGGTGTCCACAACCCGCAGTCTTACCGTGCGCCGCACAGCGCGCCTCACCCGCCCCCGGCCGGACCACGGTGGCGTCCGGGAGCGAGGTGTCGACCTCGACGCCCACGGCGTCCGGAACCGCTGGGTCGGTGCGTCGCGGTGAATTCGATCGGATGGCATGCACGATCTGCGGCGGATGCCGCGGGTTCGGGTGCCGAGCGGCGGGGTGTGTGCCGCTCGGCGGTGTCCTTCAGTCGTTGCAGGGTTTGATCGCATCCGACTTCGAGGTCCTCGAAGCTTGGCGATAGGCGCTGTTCGGATCGGCGACGCCGGACATTCGAAGCCGACCCTCGCCGTGAGCCCTCCGTCATGAAGGCCCCGAAGTCGACTCGCACGACACGGAAGCTGAACACCCGTCCCGGATCCATCTCCAAGACCTCGCAGTCCGACCACCAGCTCTTGGTCCCGGCCAGGTTGCGGTTGTACCCACGGAACCTCGAGCCGACCGCACGCGGCGGCGGCGTCAGCCACTCCGCCCGGATGTCTCAGGACTCCATTCACCGAACCGCTCGACATCGCTCACCAGCGACCAGACATCCGACGTCGCCGCTGCGATCGTGATGACCCGAGATGTCCCCGTGGCCACGACCGTCGGATCGTCCATCGCCCGCCACCCCCGAAACTGCACCGGCCTGCAGCCAACGTGCCCCCACTTGGCTCGCAGCGCAACGTCGCACGCCGCACGGAATGCCCGAGACCAGAGCCGACAGCGCGTTCCGTCCCGCGTGCTCGATCGCCGGCGCGATGGTGCGTCGAGAGGTGGCGGATCGACCCTTGGTGTCGAATGGTCTCGTCCGGCCTGCGGCTTGATGCTCGTCGGGTTCCTCAACGGGTCCGCTTGGCCCGATGAGTTCGGTTCCTGCCGGGCGTCGGTATGGGCCATGGACCACACCATCAGCCTGGCCACGGCCGACCGGAGCCGAGCCCTCGCGTTCTACACGGACGGACTCGGGCTCGAGGCCTTTGGTCCACTCGCCGACGACGGCGTGCCCGAACCACTGCAGCTGCGCCTCGCGCCGAACGTGAGCCTCATGCTGATCCCGGCCGGCGGGTTTGGTTGGGTTGCCGGTGAGGACCGGGTGGCCCCGCCGGGCGCAACCGAGTGCCTGCTGACCGCCTATGCCCCCGACGAGGACACCGTGCGGGCGCGGTACGAGGCCGCCATCGCCGCCGGAGGGACCTGTGTCTACGAGCCCTCACAACAAGAATGGAACGCTTTCGCGGCTCAGGTCGCTGATCCCGACGGGCACCTGTGGATGATCCTGGTCCGGCCGGGTGATTGGGCGGGCTGACGGACCCGCGACGACGCTCCCGGTTCGCTGGCCCGCGACCTCGTCGGGAGCAAATGCCGTCCTCGGCTGAGGTGTCCACGACGAAGCCGGTCGAGCTGCGACCATCCCATTCCTCCTCCCACTGCAACGTCCGGCACCAGTTGGGTGCGCGAGGGCGCGGGATACGGAGTGCACCACTCGACAGGCCGAGGACCGCCGCGGAGCATGCCTGATCCGGCGTTTCGGCGTGAGCGCCCGTCGTTTGGCGTGGAGGCTGGCCGATCAGCTGTGCTCGGAGGTGCGGTCGAGGATGTGGGGCTGGGCGAGGTGTTCGGCGACGGCGTCACGGCCGGAATGTGGGCAGCACCCCGGCCGGCGTCATCGTCATCGTGGCCGTGGTGCTCGACCGCGCGTACGCCGGCCTGTGCCGCTGCCGTGGGGGATGGCGTTGTCGACGAGGAGGGCGGCGACGGTGGCGGCGGTGGCGAGGGTGTCGGTGTCAAGGACTCGGCTGCGGGCCGAGGCACCATCGAGCAGCAGCGCGAGTTGCTCGCCGAGTTGTTCGGGGTCGGTGGCGCCGGCTTCGCGGGCGGTCTCGGTGAGCCGCGCGGCGAAGGCTTGCTTGTAGTTGCGGGCGTGGACGCGTGCCGGATGGTCCGGGTCGGGGATCTCGACGGCCGCGGCGATGAACGGGCACAGGGGCGCGTGCACGTCGAACGCGGCGAGGAGTCGTTCGCGGGGCGTGAGGTCGGTGCGGTCGAACACGTCGGCCATGACGTCGGGATCGAATCGGCGGAGGTGTTCGGCGATCAGCTCGTCCTTGCCACTGAAGTGCTGGTACAGCGTGCGTTTGGACACTTCGGCCACCGCGCAGAGCTGGTCCATGCCGGTGCTGTTGATGCCCTGATCGCGGAACAGTTGTTGTGAAGCGCCGAGGATCCGCTCTCGTGCACCCCTGCCGCGGCGCAGGCCGCGTGGCCCCTTCTCCAACTCCGTCACGCGTCCAGCGTAGCCCTTGAGGTACCGATCGGTGTGCATAGGTTGCTTCCCCCGCGACCGGCGAATACGTTATGCACACAGATCGGTGTACACGACATCGGCGCGGCATGCGAATGGAGTCCGAGTGGGAAAGCTCGATGGCAAGGTTGCGGTGATCACCGGCGCGACGAGTGGGATGGCGCTGGCCGGTGCGAAGTTGTTCGTCGACGAGGGGGCTCACGTCTTCATCTCGGGCCGGCGGAAGGACGTGCTGGACCAAGCGGTCGAGCTGATCGGCCGGAACGTGACGGGCGTGCAGGCCGATTCCGCCGACCTCGACGATCTGGACCGCCTGTTCGAGACGGTCAGGCAGGAGAAGGGCACGGTCGACGTGTTGTGGGCAAGTGCCGGGATGGGCGAGCAGGGCAGGCTCGGCGAGATCACCGAGGAGCAGTTCGACGCCGCCTTCTCGCTGAACGCGCGCGGCACCCTGTTCACGGTCCAAAAGGCACTGCCGCTGTTCAACGACGGCGGCTCGATCTTCATGACCGGGTCGAACGCGTCGCTCCGCGGCTACTCCGATTGGAGTGTGTACGCAGCGAGCAAGGCCGTGCTGCCCGCCTACGCACGGGTGTGGGTGTC
Organism: uncultured Acidimicrobiales bacterium; assembly: GCA_963794805.1. Lineage (GTDB taxonomy): Bacteria > Actinomycetota > Acidimicrobiia > Acidimicrobiales > Ilumatobacteraceae > JAODBQ01. Next base: position 15,160 of record CAWCFL010000013.1, on the reverse strand, counting down.
CGAGCTGAGGGACAGGAAGATCCGGGTCAACGTGCTGACCCCCGGCCAGGTCGCCACACCGATCCTGGCGGAGGTGATGGACGAGCAGACGAAGGCGCAGTTCGAATCCGTCATCCCGCGACGGGAGATCGGCCGCCCCGAAGAGATCGCGTCGGTCGCGCTGTTCCTCGCCTCCGACGACTCCAGCTACGTCAACGGCATGGAACTCGTCGTCGACGGCGGCACCACCGTGATCTGAGCCTGCCGCCTACACGACCCACGACCAACCGATCCAGACACGACAGGGACCCACACGTCATGACCACCATCAGCATCATCGGCTCGGGCAACATGGCCACCGCCATCGGCACCCGGGCGTCCAAACACGGCCACACCATCGAGCTCATGAGCCGCGACACCGCCAAGGCTCAGGCACTTGCCGACCAGATCGGCAACGGCACCACCGTCGCCCCATTCGGCGCAACGCCGACCGGTGACATCGTCATCCTGGCCGTCCTCTACGCCGGAGCGGTCGACGTGGTCCAGCGCTACGGCGATGCGCTGGCCGGCAAGATCCTCGTCGACATCACCAACCCGTTCAACGCCGAGGCAAACGGACTCGTCACCACCGCGGGCAACTCAGTGTCCCAGCAAATCGCCGCCACGGCCCCCGCGGGCGCCCACGTCGTGAAGGCGATCAACACGATCTTCGGCGGCGTCCTTGCTGAAGACAGGCCCCTCGACGTGTTCTTCGCCGGCGACGACGTCGAGGCGAAAGCACGTGTCGCCGCGTTTCTGGAGCGCTTGGACATGCGGCCGCTCGACGCAGGAGGGCTCGAGATGACCCACGCCCTCGAATGGGCCGGCATCCTCCTCGTGGGCCTGGCACGCAACGGCGCCGGCTTCGACATCGCCCTCGGTGCGGACGTCCTCCAGGAATGAGCACGGCCACGGAATGCGCATGGGTCACCGTGCGGAGGTATCCGCTCATCGCGGCGTTGATCGATGCTCACCGCGCCCGCGAACAGCCCACGACGCAGCGGCGTGCGGCGTTGGTCCAACCTTCGTCGTCGGGCCGCGCGAGCAGCCCAAGTGCCTAGCTCTGAGAGCGGACCAAGCGACCGGCGAGCTGGCCGGTGTGCTCTCCGTGGTCCATGAAGACCTCGCCGTTGACGACCGTGTAGTCGTAGCCGCTGGCGCCTTGGATGTAGCGGCCGGCGCCGTTGGGGAGGTCGTGCACGAACTGGGGCTGGGGGAGGGTCAGGTTGTCGAGATCGATCACGTTCACATCCGCGTACGCGCCAGCACGCAGCACGCCCCGGTCGGTGAAGCCGAACAGGCCGGCGGTGTCGGACGTCAGGCGGCGGACCGCCTCCTCGAGGCTCCAGCGTTGACGCTCACGGACCCAGTACGTCAGCAGGAACGTGGGCTGGCTGGTGTCCATGATCTGGCCGACGTGGGCACCGGCGTCGGCAAGTCCGAGGGTCACGAGGCGGTCGTCGAGCATCTCCTCGACGGCCTCCAGGCGCTGATTGAGCAGCGGCATGTTGAGGTTGACGAGACCGTTCGACTCGTCGGCCAGTGCCACGAACGCCTCCACCGGCGACACGCCCCGACGCGCGGCGTGGGCGGCCAGCGAGTCCGCCGGCTTGCAGTCGTAGCGCGCCGGGCCGTCGGGCAGGACGAACAGCTTCTCGGCGCCCAGCATCAGCTTGGCGCCCTGGCCGTCGGCCACCAGCCGGGCCCGTCGCTCGGGATCGCGGATGGCAGCCAGGCGCTCCGAGGCGGGCAGCGCGTGGAGCTCTTTCCACGCCGGGGTGCGGTCCCACGGCGTGCGGTTGAACAGGCAGAAGATGATCCCGATCCCACGAGCGGTCGTCTGCGGACGCACCTGCGCACCGGAGGCGTTCTCCTCCTTCGTGAAGTCGATCACCCGCGAGTACAGATCTGGTCGGCGGTCCGATTGGACCAACCCGTAGGAGACCGGGCGGCCGGAGCGGCGGCTGATCTCGCCCATCACGGCCACCTCGGCGCGGGTCTTGGTCAGGGCCTCGTCGTCGCGCTCGCCGAGGCGCATCGCGCCCTCGAACAGCCCACGGCCGGTGCGGCGCAGGACCTCGCCGAACGCGAGCAGCTCGTCGTCGCCGGCGAACGTGCCCGGCACCGGGCGGCCGTCGGGCACGACGTGACCGAGCGTGCGACTCGTCGAGATGCCAAGGGCGCCGGCGCGCAGCGCCTCCTCGGCCATCTCGCACATCTTGGCGATGTCCTCCGAGGTGCCCGAGCCCTCGTCGAGGGCACGGTCGCCCATCGCCGCCACACGCATCGCGCAATGGCCCACGAGGCCTCCGACGTTGATGCCCGTGGGCGTGCGGTCGAGCCAGCCGAGATAGTCGCCGTATGACGTCCAGTCCCACGGCAGGCCGCCGAGGATGGCCTCGCGCTGGATGTCCTCGACGCTCTCCATCATCTCGGCGAGGAACTCGCGCTGACCGGGGCCGACCGGCGCGAACGTGACGCCGCAGTTGCCCAGCACAGCGCTCGTGATGCCGTGCCAGCACGACGACGTCGGCAGCGGATCCCAGCCGAGCTGGGCGTCGAGATGCGTGTGCACATCGACGAACCCAGGCGTCACGACCCGGTCGGAAGCCTCGATGACTCGGGCGCCGCGCACCGCGATGTCGGGCTCGACAGCGACGATCCGGTCGCCGGCGATGGCCACGTCGGCGCGCCGGGCCGGCGCCCCCGTCCCGTCGACGACCGTACCGCCACGGATGATCACGTCAACGTCCATGGCATGCCCTCCCCGGGACTCGAACAACGCCGACAGCCTGCCACCGCAGGGTCACCACGAGCGACGCGGACCGGCGTGCCACGCCTTGGACTGCGACCCGTCGACCGCACACGAGGTAGTCGCTGACGACCGGAGCCGCCCCATCCACGGTCATCGAACGCCGGGAGTTGGCCGCGCTGGTGCCGTCGATCAGCTGGTCAGGCCGACACGGCGGGCTGTGAGGAGCGTGATCACGAGGGGCGGACGACGTGGCCGTCGTAGCCGGAGTCGATGAATGCAGCGATGGGACACCGAGAAGCCGCCCGGGCTGGCCGCCGGCAGATGCACGGGAGTGGTCCGTCATCCCCGGTCGCTCGCCACGCGTTTCTCCACCGTCGTGCCGCCGGCCACGGTTGCCGTCACCCGATGCTCTCGATCGTTGCTCTCGACGTTGCGGCGAGCAACCGGTGGAGCTGCGGCAACCAGCCTCGATTCAGGGGAGTGCGTCGGCAATGAGCCGGGCCGCGGCGGCGATTCCGGAGCCGGCGACGGGAGCGTTCGTGGCGATCAGCGCAGCCTCGACGGAGCCGAGCACGCCGAGCACCATCGGCGCGTTGACGTGACCCATGTGGCCGATGCGGAACGACGTCTCCGCGAGGTCGCCGATGCCGGTGCCCAGCGTGACCCCGAGTTGTTCCCGGCAACGGCGAGCAAGTTCGTCCGCATCGACACCTCCGGTGGCGATCGTCGTCACCGAGTTCGCCCGGTTCGCCGGATCGCGAACCACCAGTGAGAGCCCGCCGGGAGCTGCCCACGCGTCGACGGCTGCGCGCACGGCGCCGGCGAGCACCCGGTGCCGTTCCCAACGCGCCGGCATCGTCTCCTCGGCGATCATCGTCAGCGCCTCACACAGTCCGAACAGATGCGTCACCGGTGGGGTGCCGCAGAACCGGAGGTAGTACGGGCCGTCCTCGGTGCGGTACGTCCAGTCCCAGTATCGGGTGCGCAGGTCAGCCACGCGGTGCGCGTCCAGCGCGCGTGGGCCTGCCCAGACGAGCGCAAGGCCCGGCGGTGTCATCAACCCCTTCTGCGTGGCGGCGACGGTGACGTCGACTCCCCATGCATCCATCTCATATGGCTCGCAGCCAAGCGACGCGATGCAGTCCACCATGAACAGCGCCGGATGACCGGCAGCGTCGATCGCCGCTCGGAGCGCGGCGATGTCATTGCGGACCGAGGTGGCCGTGTCGACATGAACGACGAGCACGGCTGCGATCTCGTGCGCTGTGTCCGTACGCAAGCGAGCTTCGAGCGCTGCGGGATCGACTGCGTCGCCGGTCGAAGCGGTGATCTGCTCCACGCGGAGCCCGTCGAAGGAGGCCATCTCCCCCCAGATGGCTGCGAACCGGCCGCAGTCGAGGACCAGCACGAGGTCACCGCGGTTCAACGTGTTCGTGATCGCCATCTCCCATCCGGCATGGCCGTTGCCGATGGGAACGAACGCGCGGCTGGTCGTGCCGGCGATCGCCGGCAACTCGTCGAAGACACGATCGATCACCCGTGTCAGCTCACCCGCATAGATGTCGGGCATCGGTCGATGCATCGCCGACAACACGCGGTCGGGCACCACGCTCGGACCGGGGATCGCCACGATCTCGGGTCCAGCAGCGAGAGATGTCGTCACGGGTGGCGAGTCTGCCATGGCTCATCCGGCCTCCCCCTGCCTGGTTCCGGTTGTCACCGCTCTGCGGGGCACAACACGTGATGGCCGGCGGGAACGAGCAAGCGCGGTCCGCACATGCTGCCGTCGTCGAGCTGCACGACGATCAGACTGCCACGGTGGAGGTCGAGCTCGTCGCCCTGGTCGTGAACGACTACGACGAGGCGATTGCCTTCTTCGTCAACTCCGTCGGCTTCGAGCTCGTCGAGGACTCGGCGTCCACCACCAATGACGGTCGGCCGAAGCGGTGGGTCGTGGTCCGCCCGCCGGGAGCGACAACCGGCATCCTGCTGGCACTCGCTGACGGCGATGAACAGCGGGCGGTCGTTGGACGACACCACGCCGGGAGGGTCGGGTTCTTCCTGCGGGTGGATGACTTCGACAGAGCACACCGCCGGATGACAGCGGCCGGCGTGAAGTTCGCAACCGAGCCGCGCGACGAGCCGTATGGCCGGGTGGCCGTTTGGCTCGACATCGCCGGCAATCGCTGGGACCTCCTCGGCCCGAACACTTGACGTCCGTTGATCAACGGGCCGCACTGCCAGAGCGAGCATCACCCGGCGTTCCATTCGTCACCCGTCGTCCGACCGGCCACTGTCGGTCTCACCTCGCGACGCTCGGCGCCACCCTCGTGGTGATCGGTCCGCTCATCGACCGGAACGAGGTCCGGCACCGTTCGGGCTTGACGACCCCGGATTGACCAGGCCGCCCACGACGAGCACGCGGGGCGGCGACGCGGCGATGGTGACCGACTTGGCGGGTTACGCGTCGCCGGGGAGGGGCTCCGGGCCGCCGGGGGACACGCCCATGACGGCGGCGTCGGAGACGGTGTCGCGCTCGGACACGAGCTGGTAGACGAGCGCGCCCAGGATCCCGCCGACGATCGGTGCCAGCCAGAACAACCAGAGCTGCTTGAGCCCCCATGATTGGCCGCCGAAGGCGAGCAGGATCGCCGGGCCGGTCGAGCGGGCGGGGTTCACCGATGTGTTGGTCACTGGGATGCTGACGAGGTGGATGAGTGTGAGTGCGAGGCCGATGGCCAATGCGGCGAAGCCCTGCGAGGCGCGCTTGTCGGTGGTGCCCATGATCACGATGAGGAAGACGGCGGTGAGCACGATCTCGATGATCAGCCCGGCCCACAGGCCGTAATGGCCGGGTGAGTGGTCGCCGTAGCCATTCGCGGCGAACCCGCCTGCTGCGAGGGAGGCTTTCGTCATCCCTCGCTGGTTGAGGGCAACGACCCACAACACGGCCGACGCGGCGAGGGCGGCGAGCACCTGGGTGACGAGGTACGGGAGGACCTGCTTCCATTCGAAGCGTTTCGCCGCGGCGAGGCCGATGGTGATGGCCGGGTTGAAGTGGCCGCCGGACAGGTGACCGACCGCGTAGGCCATGGTCAGGACCGTCAGTCCGAACGCCAGTGACACCCCGACGAAGCCGATCCCCAAGCCGCTGTTCGTCCCTGCCGGGGTGAGGAACGTGGCTGCGATGACGGCGCTGCCGGTCCCCCCGAACACGAGCACGAACGTTCCGAGGAACTCGGCTCCTAACCGTGTGGTAAAGCGCATGTCGACCTCCTCGACTTTGGAGCCGAGGTTAGTGAATTCACCCCACCGCGGAGGCGGATGGTTCGCTGGGCAGACCTGAACGGGTCGTCGGTACTGCGGGTGGCTCGACGCACGAGATGTCGGCGTCGGGACGTGGGTCGTGTCCGACATCATGGGACGCATGGCACTGGACCGGACGCCGGCGATGCCGCTGATCGGCAGGGGTCGTGAGCTCGAGCAGCTCCTCGATGCCGCCGGCGTGACCGACAGCACGTCGCGCGAGCTGGTCCTGGTGGGCGGCGATGCTGGAATCGGCAAGACCCGCTTGCTGCGCGAGCTCGGCGCCCGGGCCCGTGTCGCCGGGCAGCGCGTGCTGGTCGGCCACTGCCTCGATCTCGGTGAGAGTGCGCCGCCGTACCAGCCGTTCTCCGAGGCGTTCGGTTCGCTCGACGAGGGCGAGCGCGACGAGCTCGCCGCGCGATTCCCATCGCTCGGGCCACTGCTGCCCTCATCGGTGCCGGGGGACGGCGTCGAGCGCGCCGACCTGTTCGCCTCGGTCGTCGCCGGGCTGGAGAGCCTCGCGGTGGCACGTCCGCTGTTGCTCGTGATCGAGGACACCCATTGGGCTGACGCCTCGACCCGCCATCTCATCCGCTTCGTCCTTGCGCGCGGCTTCCACGGCCCGGTCCATGTCGTGGTCAGTTATCGGGCCGACGATCTCCACCGACGTCATCCCCTGCGCCAGGCGCTGTCGGAATGGGTGCGGCTGCCGGGTGTGCGCCGCATCGAGCTCGAGCCGCTCGCCGACGCCGATGTCGTTGCCCTCGTCCGCAGCCAGGGTGCCAACGAGCTGGGCAGCGAGAGTCTGCTCGCCGTCGTGCGCCGGGCTGCGGGCAACGCGTTCTTCGCCGAGGAGCTGCTCGATGCGGGGCTCGCCGACGCGGACGCGCCGCTCCCCGAGACGCTCGCCGACCTGCTGTTGATGCGGCTCGACCGGCTCGACGATGGCGCGCGCCGCCTGGTTCGTGCGGCTGCATGCTCGGACGCACGCCACGACTATGCCGTGCTCACCAAGGTGGTGGGTCTGGCTGAGGACGAGTTGGACGAGGCCCTGCGGTCGGCGATCGATCACAAGGTCCTGACGCGCATCGGCGACGAGACGTACCAGTTCCGTCATGCCCTGCTCGGCGAGGCGATCCGTGACGACCTGCTGCCGGGCGAGCGCCGGCGGGTCCACGCCGCCTACCTCCAGGCGCTGACGACGAGCGACCCTCGGGGGCCGGCCGCCGAGATCGCCCACCATGCGCTCGGCGCCGGTCGACGCGAGGAGGCGTTCGTCGCCACGATCGAAGCGGCCGAAGCGGCGCAGCGGGTCGCCGGCTACGACGAGGCCGCCCAGCACTACGAGCAGGCGCTGAACCTCCTCGACGCAGCCCGCAGCGGCTTCGATGCGATGGCGCTGGTCATCGACGCGTCTGCTGCACTCGTGACATCCGGACGTGTGTTGCGCGCCGTGGAGCTGCTGCGCGATCACCTGGCTCAGCTCGACGACGACGTGTCCATCGAGACGCGTGGGCGGTTGCTCGTCGCGATCGGCAACACGACGTACTACGCGAACCTCGACCTGGAGGCAGAGGAGGCCAGCGCCGAGGCGGTCCGCATCGTGCCCGACGAGACCTCTGTCTTGCGCGCCGAGGTCGCGGCACTGCGCGCCCGCACGTCGTCGAGCCGGGGCCGCTACGACGAAGCGATCCAGTGGGGGGAGCGTGCGTTGGCGATCGCCGAGCAGATCGAGGCGGCCGACGTGATCGCCGACGCCAAGGCGACCCTCACCCGCGTCATGGTGCGTCGAGGCGACGACCCCGAGAAGGCGAAGCAGGGCTTCGTCGAGCTGATCGAGTCGTCGCGCGTGGCCGGCGACGTCCTCGGCGAGCTACGCGGCCTGCATCAGCTCGGGTTCCTGTCCTTCAACGAAGGTGCACTCGACGCTGCCGAGCAGGCGTTCCGCCGCGGCATGGCCCGCGCCGACGAAACCGGTTGGGCGTGGGGCCCGTACGGTTTCGACGGACGCTTCCTCGCCGCTCTCGTCTGCTACATGCGAGGACGGTGGGACGAGGCGCTCGAGCTGCGCGACGTCGGGCCGGACGCTCCCGCGCTCGCCGACGCGCTGCTCGACGCGATCGTGCTGATGGTCGCCGCAGGCCGAGGCGAGGTCGATCAGCTCGAACGCACCCTCGGCCGCCGCTCGCTGTGGCGCCACGAGGCCGCGGCGTCGATCCACAGCACGTCTGCCCTCATCGAGCTCTACGGCCTCGCCGGCGATTTGGCGGCGGCGCGCCGGGCCTACGACGACCTCGTCGAACTGCACACTCGCGCCTGGGCCGAAACGGAGTTCCCCGCGCGCATCCGGCTGGGCGCACTCGTGATCGGCCAGTACGCGAACACTGCCGAGTCGCTCGGCCGCGACGAGCAGTCGCTGCTGCTGGACCACGCAGCCGCGCTGGTCGCGATCGCCGAAGGCGTCGCCGAACGAACGTCGGCACTCGGGCCGGAGGGCCAGGCGTGGCTCGTGCGGGCCCACGCCGAGCACGCCCGTCTGCGCTGGCTGTGCGGCATCGACGCCCCTGCGCCGGACGTGATGATCGACCTGTGGCGGGAGACCATCGCCGGGTTCTCCGGCATGGACGACCCCTACGAGAACGCTCGCTCGACCACCCGACTGGCAGCGGTGCTGGTCACCAGCGGGAGCGGCGCAGCGGCCAAGCCGCTGCTCGAGGCCGCCCGCGCCACAGCCGAGCAGCTCGGGGCCACTCCCCTGCTCGCCGAGATCGACGGTCTCAGCCCGCGGCGGGCGCGGTCCGACACGGAGCTCACGCCCCGCGAGCGCGAGGTGCTCGAGCAGATCAGCACCGGGCGCAGCAACGGCGAGATCGCCGCCCGGCTGTTCATCAGCACCAAGACAGTGGCGGTCCACGTCTCCAACATCCTCGCCAAGCTCGGCGCGACCGGACGCACGGAGGCTGCTGCGATCGCCCGACGCCGGGGCCTGCTCGATGTGTGACCGACAACGAGCACGGCACCGCTGCGCCTCGCGGTCTCGATTGGGCGCTCCGCTTCGATCTGCGACGTGTGGGTTCGGGCCGCGATGTTGACCGGCCGTCTTCGCGTGCTCGAGTGCCGAGCCCGTCGAGGATGAGCGCGAGCATCCGTGGAGATCGGTCGTCGGGCCCGGTGGCGGTTCGCCACAGGGCGCCGGTCAGTTGCAGGAAGTCTCCAGGGTCGGCGTCGACGCGGATCGTGCCGTCCCGTTTGCCTGCGTCGAGGATCGACGTGATGGAGGCGATGACCGGGCCGTAGGACTGCTCGGTGATCGTCTGCTGGGCGCCGGGGCTGAGGGCGTTGCCGAGGCCGTGCTTGTGGCGCATCGCCTCGACCAGGTCGGTGCTCCACTGGCGGAGCGCGTCCAGCGGCGCCATCGTTGCGAGCAGGCCGGGCACCGTGGCGACGATCCGATCGACTTCGTCCTGGTAGACGGCCAGGATGAGGGCCTCACGGGTCGGGAAGTTCCGGTACAGGGTGCCGGGGCCCACGCCAGCGCGTTGGGCGATCTGGTTCGTCGACGTCGCCCCGTCCTCCGCCAGGGCCTGACGGGCCGCCTGCAGGATGCGGGCCCTGTTCTCGCGTGCGTCCGAACGAACCATCGGCGCGAGCCTGTCATCCGGAGAGCTCTCCGTTAACGTATTCGGAGACCTCTCCGGATGCAGACGAGGAGCACCATGCGCCACGTCAGACTCGGCACCACCGGACTCCAGGTGTCACTGATCGCCATCGGGGCGATGACCTACGGCGAACCCGACCGTGGCCATCCCGTGTGGTCCAAGGGCGAGGACACCCGAATGTTCGCCATGCCGAACTCCGACTATCAAGCCGGCCTAGAGTTCGTTGCCATGACAACAAGATGGAGTCGTTCGATCTCGTTCGCCGCGACGGCGCTCGTGCTGGTGGGCGCGGCGACCGCCTGTTCGAGCGACGACAAGAAGTCGACGTCGACGACCGTGGCCGCCACGTCGCCCGAGGAGCACCAAGCCGACGACGCCACGGTCACGGCCGGGCTTGGTCGGATGGTCAAGACGGCCGACACCGTGGCCGCCACGGTGGCCACGGGCACGAAGGTGACCGACGCCGCCGAGCAACTCGAGGCCGACTGGTCACAGGTCGAAGGGACGGTGAAGACCAACGAGCCCGACACCTACCTGGCGATCGAGGATGCGATCACCAGCCTCGACACTGCCGCGAGCGACGGCGACACGGCCACCGCGGCGAAGGCAGCCGCCTCGCTCTCCACGGCGATCGCCGTGTACCTCGCCAAGCACCCGTGATCACCGCTGGGCCGGTGCTGCGGATCAGATCGCGGTGCCCGGGCCGGGGTCGGGATACGGCGGAGAAGTCGGGACCACGGCAGGCACATCCTTGTTCGAGGCCAGGATGACAAGGAGCTCCTTCGCCGCGTTCACCCCACTGACTGCCCCGACTGCGGTCTCATGGGGGATGCCCGGGCAGAGAACGTTTCCCTCGAACGCGAGCGAACGAACCTGGTCGAACTGCCCCACTCTCACTGCGACCACGACGTGAGCATGATCCAGTTCGATGAATCCGACCCCGCGCCATTCTTCCTCGATCACCACAGGAGCAGCATGAGGGATGTAGGCGACACGAAAGTGCGCGGACTGCGTCTCGTCGCGCAGCGAGGCAAGGTAGGGATGTCTTCGAGATTCGTCCATGACGCACGCCGCTGAGCGGTCGACGAGGTTTGCGACCACGTGAGGCTCGCTCCGATCACGGGTCGTCATGTGTTTGCGCAACGTTCCCATGTCGGTTCCATAGATGGCGAGAACCACTCGCCCATCCTGGTGACCTGTGATGTGAGAGTAACCACCGATCTGGGCACTGATGATGAATTCATCAATCTTCGAGCGCTTCAGTTTCCAGTAGGGTGCAGAAAGGCCTGAACGTTCAGCAGTGAAGCGCAGCGCGTTGCTCGTACGAGTCGCTGTGTTCATTCCTCGAGCCGTAGTGCGCGTCTCAGTCCGTCCGCAGAACGCCGACTTGCCCGGCGCGGATCATCCGTCGCGACTGATCAACGTTCAGATCGCACGTCCTGCATGGCGCTGTGCACGTCGCCGCTGGTCTGTTGCGCGGCGTCCTTCGCCGTTCCGGCGACCTGCTCGGCGGCATCCTGCGCTGCCGACCTCACGGACTGCGCCGCCTCTGCCGCCGGCTCCTTGAGGTGGTCGGCGATCTCCTGTCCGCTCTGCTTCAGCTCAGCCTTCAGCGGCTCGACCTTGTCGGCGAGCTTGTCGCTGACGACGTCCTTCTCGCTCTGGCTCGGCGGGAAGATGGCCGCGGCGAGGAATCCGGCGGCGAAGGCGATGACGCCGGCCACCATCGGGGCACCTTGCGTCTGCGACAGGACTGCGCCCGGTGCGCCGCCGACGGCCTCGCCGGCGCCGCTGACGGCCTCGCGGGCGTCGTGCGCTGTGCCCATCACGCGGTCGATGACGGAACGAGCGCCCTGGCTGACCTGGTTCTTGCGCCGCTCGATGACCCTCCCGGGGATCACCCGGTCACCGATGGCCTCGATGGTGCCACCCAGTCCGTCGCGCGTCGCCTCGATCTCGCGCTTCACGTCGTCGGTTGTTGCTTCGCCCACTGGACGTCCTCCTTCAGGGTCTCCACTGTTTCCGGCAGCGGCTTCACGTTCTTGATCTCGCTCTTTCCTCGCAGCGCCAGCACGGCGCCGACCACTGCCCACAGCACGCCGACGATGAGGAACGCGAGCGCGGTGTTCATCGCCTGATCGAGCAGCCACGCCAGTGCGAAGGACAGGAACAACAGCGTCAGCCATGCGGCGATGCCGGCTCCGGCGAACATCCCGGCCCCGCGCCCGAGGCGCGACACCTCCTCGCGGGCCTCCAGCTTGGCCAGCTCGATCTCCTTGCGGAACAGCGTGGTGACGTCGCGCGTCATGTCGCCGAACAGCTCGCCGAGCGTCGCCTCCGGTCGACGTGGTTGCGTTGCCGGGTCGTGATCGGATGTCGACTGGCTCATGGGGTCGCGTCCACCCGCCGGTCGATCCCGTCAGGACGGACCGATGGCACGTCCAGGAAGGGGCCCGAGGGCGCGGCGAGCTGCGGGCGCTCGGCGATGTCGGGCGAATCCTGCTGCTCCTTGGCGACCGCGGCACCCGAACGAGCGACCCGGCCGACGAGGAAGCCGAGGCCGACCGCTCCGGCGAGGAACAAACCCGGGCGACGCCGGGCGAAGCCCGTGAGGTCGTCGACGGCAGCCCGGGCGCCGCCTTGTTGGAGCCGTTGCGCCAGACCGCTCACTCGTTGCTCGGCTTCGCCGAGGTAGCCGGTGAGTGGGCCGGCGGCCTCCGGACGACCCTCGCGCAGTGCGGCCAGCTGGCCTGACAGCGAGTGCAGGCCCGCCGCAGCCTGCTGGCTGCGGCCATCGGCCTGCTCGGCCAGCTCGTTGCGGGCCTGGCCCAACAGGCTCTGGACATGATCCTTCGCCTGACCGACCACCGCCTTGGCCTGGTCCGCGGCTTCGGATGCCACGTCCTTGGCGTGGTCGGCGGCCGCGTGGCCAACCTCGGGCGCCTTGTCGGCGACAGCGTGAGCCGCATCTGCGGCCGACGGTGTGGTGGACGGACCCGGTGCTGGTCCGGTGGGCGGTTGTTCGTCGATGGTCATCACGCCTCCCTCTCGGTCGGTCCGGCGGCTACCCCGGCGTCGCCGATCCGATCCCTGCGCCGACCTGTGTCGCGGTCCAACCACCCCGCCGGGTCATCTCGTCAGCCCCGCCTGGGTGGAACCAGGGCGATGCACGACACGGCAACGAACCGCACCCTCCACGAGCGTCACCACGTGGACACGGGGGACAGAGCTGGGGTGGCCTGATCAGTGATGTCCGGCGGACGGGCAGCGCAGTTCGAGCGTGAACGTCGACGTTGCCGAGGATGGCCCGGTCGGGGTCACGGCGAACGTCCCCACGCCGGAGATCCCCTGCAGTCTGTCCCGAGCCGCTGCCGGGCACGACGAGCAGCGTTCCCTGACCCGGCGCAGACAGCAGGCGGGTGATGTTCGCCGCGAGCGTGAACGAGCCGTCGCCGCATCCCGTCGACGGTGCCGGTGAAGAGCTCGAACGACTGGATCGACGCCTTGCCGGTCGCCTCGTCGAGGGCGATGGCCGATCGTGATTCGGTGGTGCCGTCGAGGCCGCCGGTCCACTGGTTCGTCGCGGATGTGCTGATCACGCAGTGGCCGGCCGGATCGCACGCCGTCGACAGGACCGTCTGCGAGTCGGATTCGATCTGTCCGACGGTCCGCTGGTGGTGGCCGCCCGCCCGCGGCCGCGTGGCCGGCAGATCCGACACCCACCGTGAGGATCATTGCCATCGCTGCTGCTGCCCGTCGTTTCACGTTCGCTCCTCAGGTTGGTGTGGTCGGCGCCGACGCTGTTGTCGAACGCTCCGGGCTGCAGTGTGACGACGCGCTGTGCAACCCGCGTGCAACCACATCGCAACTTCCGTCCGGGTTGGCGGCGCTCGTTTGTCATGATGCGGTGATGCTGGGGCTGCGGGTGCTCGGGCCCGTTGTCGTGCACCGTGACGGGGTCGTCGTCGACGTGCCGGGCACACGTGTCCGCGTCTTGCTGTGCATGCTCGCCCTGAACCGGGGGCGAGCGGTCCTCGTCGACGAGCTCGTCGAGGCGTTGTGGCCGAGCGCGCCGCCGGCGGGCGCCGAGAGCACCGTTCGCAGTCATGTCGCCCGACTGCGCCGGCTCCTCGGACATGACGTGGTCGTGACCGAGCACGGTGGCTACCGCCTCTCGGGTGCGGCGGTCGAGGTCGACGCCGACGCACTCGAAGACGCCGTCGCCAACCTCCGCCGTGGTCGACCGTGTTCGCCGGAGCAGTTGCACCGGGTGCTCGGCTGTGGCGGGGGGTTCCGTATCCGGAGCTCGCCGATTGGCTCCCTGCCGTCGTTGCCTCGAGGTCGCTCCTCGCCGACCACCTCGTCGTCCGGGAACGTTGCCTCGACCTCGACATCGCCTCCGGCGGCGCGGCCGCGGCCGTCGGCGAGCTCGAGCGCCTCATCGGTGAGTTCCCGCTGCGGGAGTCACTGTGGGTGCGGCTCGCGCGAGCGCGCTACATCGCCGGCAACCAGGTGGAGGCACTTCGCGCGTGCCATGCGGCGCGGGCAGCGCTGGCCGAGCAGGCAGGCGTGGAGCCAGGGCCGGAGCTGCGCGGGATCGAGCGGGCGATCCTCGCCCACTCGGTCAGCGGTGTCGAGTCGCCGCTGGACGGCACGCCGGAGCGGGCGATCACGGTGCGGCGATCGCCGATGATCGGGCGATCAGCGGAGCTGGCGACGATCCGAGCGTCCCTTGCGGCCGGTGGCGCAGTGGTCGTCATCGCCGGCGACGCCGGTGTCGGCAAGTCGACCCTGCTCCGAGTCGTGCTCGCCGAGCAGCGTGCTCGGGGTGTCATGGTCGGTCTGGGTCGGGCGACCTCCGTCTCGGCGGCGACGCTCACCGCACTGAGCGATGTGCTTGCCGGGCTCGACGCGACGTTCGGTCCTGATCGCCTTGCCTCGGCGGATCGATCTGCTCAGCTGGAGGTGTTCCACAGATTGCTGCGCAGTCGCGACGGGCATCGGCGAATCATCGCGATCGACGACGCGCAATGGCTCGGCGACGACGAGCTGTCGGTGATGGAACATGTTGCGGCGATCGCCGATCCCGGCTGTCTGCTGGTTGCTCGTCGCCCGCACGGGCGAAGGCAACCAGCGGGTCCGCGACTGGCTCGACGGGCTCGCCGACGGCGAACGGGTCGTGCGACGTGGTGCCGGGTCCGTTCCAGCGAGACGAACTGGTCGAGCTGGTCACCGCTGCCGGTGTTCCGGCGGAGGAGATCCACGGGCTGGTCGACGTCGTGCAGCGACGAACCGGTGGCCATCCGCTCTTCGCCAGCGAGTTGCTGCGTTCGGGGTACGGGCTGGGAACGGGGTCACCACCGGAGATCGGCGGGAGCGGGGACGCCGCCGACCTCGAGCTGATCGTGCCCGAGGGCGTTCG
>CAWCFL010000012.1:0-323111 GCA_963794805.1 uncultured Acidimicrobiales bacterium | reverse complement strand
GAGCCGGATGCGACGAGGGGGAATACCCAAGTCTGATGCATCCAGCGATCTGACTGAAATGCCACCGGTTGGGACCGGTGGACTTGTGAATTGACAGACAGCGTCCAGCTCGACCCGAGGGCCGATCCATCGCTGCCCGCACTGGCGTTCAGTCTTCTCTTCCGTTTTCAAGGAGCCGAAGCTCGGGCACGCAGCTGCTGAGTGGCAGCTGTTGGTGCCCCCCGCGGTGGATTTTCCCAGTCCGGGGCGAGGAGCTACGCTATCCACGCGCCTCGCCGAGCGTCAACCTCTGCCGGCAACTTTTCCGACGAGGTAGTCGCGCTTGCCCTTGCGGAGCACCACGAAACCGCCGTTGAGCAGGTCCGACGCGTGCAGCGTACCGTCTTCGCCCAGGATCCGGCCTCCCGCACGGACGGCCTTCTGGCCGAGGAGCCGGTTGACCTCGCTGTTCGACTTGGCCAGGCCGGCATCGACGAGCAGCTCGTGCACCCGCAGGCCGTCGATCTCGGCCGGGAGCGCGACCGTGGGAACCTCGGCGGCCACGACGGCCAGCACCTCGGCCGTGGCGGTGCTCGGGATCGCCGCCGAAGAGCACCTCGGCGGCCCGCACCGCGGTGGCCGCCGCCGTGGTCGCCGTGGACCATCCCGGTGAGCTCGTCGGCCAGGTGCGCGCTGGGCGACGCGCCGCTCGGGCGCAGCCGCGTGCTCGACGAGCACGGCCTCGACCTCGTCGACGCGGGCGCAGCGAGAGCATCCGCAGGTAGGTGCCGACCATGGCGTCGTCGGTCTGCACCCAGAACTGGCGGAACTGGTACGGCGAGGTGCGGGCCGGATCGAGCCAGACCGCGCCGCCGACCGACTTGCCGAACTTCGAGCCGTCCGACTTGGTGATCAGCGGATGGGTGATGGCGAAGGCCCGGCGCCTCGAGGCGCCGGCGGATCAGGTCGACGCCCGGCGACGATGTTGCCCCACTGGTCCGACGCACCCGCCTGGATCTGCACGTCGTGGTGCTCGTACAGGTGGCGGAAGTCGTTGGCCTGCAGCAGCGAGTAGCTGAACTCGGTGAACGAGATGCCGTGCTCGCTCTCCAGCCGGGCCTTCACCGAGTCCTTGGCCATCATCTGGTTGACGGTGGCGTACTTGCCGACGTCGCGGAGGAACTCGAGCAGGCTGATGCCCTCGGTCCAGTCGGCGTTGTTGACCAACGTCGCCTGGAACGGACCCGGGCTCGAAGTCGAGCAGGCTCGACAGCTGCCGCTTGATGCACTCGACGTTGTGCCGCAGGGTGTCGAGGTCGAGCAGGTTGCGCTCCTCGGAGCGCCCGCCGGGATCGCCGACCATCCCGGTGGCCCCGCCGGCGAGCGGGAACGGACGGTGGCCGGCGAGCTGGAAGCGGCGCAGGAACAACTGGCCGACGAGGTGGCCGACGTGCAGCGAGTCCGCCGTCGGGTCGAAGCCGATGTAGATGCCGGCGTCGCCCGGCGCCAGACGCGCCGCCGAGCGCGTCGCGGTCGGTCGTCTGGTGGATCAGTCCACGAGCATCGAGGTCGGCCAGCAGGTCCATCGGCGGACCATGTTGGCAGGCGCCCGGCCGATCCCACCGTGGGTTCGGCCCGGACCGTCGACGATGGATCACCGACATGCGCTGCCGGCGGGCCGTCAGCCGCCTCGGCGTCGCCCACCCGCACGGCTACTGGCTGCACTGGGCAGCAGCCAACGGCGCGGCCAGTCCGCCGCCTTCGTGATGCCGATGCGCGGCCCAGGTGCCGGGATCACCACGTCCACGCCGTCGTCGTAGATCGTCGACCGGTCGGCCGTTGCGCGGTGAGGTCGAGGCCGAACGCCTGGGCCAGCTTGCCCGGGCCGTCGGCCAGGCGGGCGTCGGGCACCGGGCCGCGCCGGACGCGCATCACCTCGAGGCCGGCGACCGGCTCGACGCCGCGCAGCAGCACCCCCTGGCCGACGCCCGGCCACCCGGTGACGACGTTGGCGCAGTGGTGCATCCCGTAGGTGAAGTAGACGTAGAACCTGCCCGCCGGGCCGAACATCACCGCGTTGCGTGCCGTCGGACCGCGGTAGGCGTGGCTCGCCGGATCGTCGGCGGTGTACGCCTCGACCTCGACGATCCGTCCCGGGCAGCGACCCGACGACGAGCCGCTTGCCGAGCAGCTCCGGGGCGACCTCCATCGCGTCGCGGGCGAAGAACGAACCGCGCAGGCGTGCCACTCGAACGCGCCGATCACGCCCGCACGGGCGACGCCGCGAGTCGGGCGCGCTCGTCGTCCAGCACCTCGGCGAACCGGGCCAGCTGCGCGGCCACCGGCACCGGGCCACCGCCGCCGGGCGTGGTGCGGCGGGTGACCGCGACGCCGGGCGCGACCAGCGCCGCGGCCTCCGGCGCCGAGCTGCGGGTCGGCGGCGACGAGGTCGGCCAGCGACCCCTCGCCGGCGAGCGCCCGGCGCACGAGCGCGCCGACGATCGCGTGGGCGTCGCGGAACGGCGTGCCGCCGCTGCACCAGCCACTCGGCCAGGTCGGTGGCCGACGTGGCCTCGGCGTCGGCGGCCGCCTGCATCCGCTCGGGCAGGAACGTCGCGGTGGCGATCATCCCGGCGATCGCCCCGAGGCCGAGCGAGACCTGCTCGACCGAGTCGAACAGCGGCTCCTTGTCCTCCTGCAGGTCGCGGTTGTACGCCAGCGGCAGGCCCTTCAGCGTCACCAGCAGCCCGGTGAGGTTGCCGATCAGCCGGCCGGTCTTGCCGCGCACCAGCTCGGCGATGTCCGGGTTCTTCTTCTGCGGGAGCATCGACGAGCCGGTGGCGTAGGCGTCGTCGAGTCGGGCGAAGCCGAACTCCTCGCTGGTCCACAGCACCCACTCCTCGCCGAGGCGCGACAGGTGCACGCCGAGCAGCGCCAGGTCGAACAGCGCCTCGGCGACGTGGTCGCGGTCGCTCACCGCGTCGAGGCTGTTGTCGAAGTGGCGGGCGAAGCCCATCTCGGCCGCGGTGAACGCCGGGTCGAGCGGCAGCGACGAACCGGCCAGCGCGCCGGCGCCGAGCGGCGAGACGTCGAGGCGCTCGATCGTCGCCAGCAGGCGGTCGACGTCGCGGGCCAGCGCCCAGCAGTGGGCCAGCAGGTGGTGGGCCAGCAGCACCGGCTGGGCCCGCTGCAGGTGGGTGTAGCCGGGCAGGTAGGTGTCGCCGGCGTCGACCGCCCGGCGCAGCAGCACGTCCTGCAGGGCGACGATCCGCCGGGCGACGTCGCCGCAGCGCGTGCTTGCACCACAGCCGCAGGTCGGTGGCGCACTGGTCGTTGCGGCTGCGACCGGTGTGCAGCTTGGCCCCGGCCGGCCCGGCGAGCGCGGTGACCCGCCGCTCGACGGCGGTGTGGATGTCCTCGTCGCTCGGGACGAACTCGAACGCGCCGGCGTCCAGCTCGGCCTCCACCTGATCGAGCGCGGCGAGCACGGCGTCGCGCTCGTCGTCGGTGAGGAGTCCGACGTGCGCGAGGCCGCGCACGTGGGCGCGCGAGCCGGTCGATGTCCTCGCGCCACAGCCGCCGGTCGAACGGCAGGCTGACGGTGAACGCCAGCAGCTCCGCGCTGGGCCCGGACTCGAACCGTCCGTGCCACAACGTCTGCCCGGTGCTGCCCTCGGCTTCGTGTCGCTCATGCGATGCCGGCCAGGTCGCGCAGCCGGGCCGCCGAGCTCCTGGCCGCCGAGCTCCTCCTCGGCGACGCACAGCAGCGTGTCGTCGCCGGCGACGGTGCCGATCAGCCCGGCCATGCCGGAGCGGTCGAGCGCCGAGGCCACCACGTGCGCGCAGCCGGGCGGCGTGCGCAGGATGACGAGCGTCGCCGACGCGACGCACCTCGGCCACCCACTCGCCCATCACCCGCCGCAGCTGGTCCTCCGGGGCGATCCGCGCCGGCTCGTACTCGGGGATCGCGTAGACCGTGTCGCCGCCGGGCACGCGCACCTTGACCGCGCCGAGGTCGTCGAGGTCGCGCGACACCGTGGCCTGCGTGGCGGCGATCCCCTCGACGCCGAGCAGGTCGACGAGCTGCGGCTGGTTGGTGACCGCGTGCCGGCCGATCAGCCGGGCGATCGTCTGCTGGCGCTGCACCTTCGACGCCATCAGCGCACTCCCATCAGGAAGGCGAGCAGGCCGCGGGCGGCGTGCAGCCGGTTGTGGGCCTGGGCGATCACCCGGCTGTGCGGACCGTCGATCACCGACGGCGTCGACCTCCACGCCGCGGTAGCGCCGGCAGGCAGTGGTAGAAGCCGCGCGCCGGCGCCGCCGCGGCCATCAGCGCGTCGTCGACCTGGAACCCCTCGAACGCCTGTCGGCGCGCGTCCTTCTCCTCCTCCTGGCCCATCGACGTCCACGTGTCGGTGTGCACGGCGATGGCCCCGGCGCACCGCGTCGCGCGGGCGGTGCGTCTGGCGCGACGGACCCGTCGCCGAGCGAGGTTCAGCCGCTCGAGCTCGTCGTCGGGCGCGGCGTAGCCGACCGGGCAGCCGAGGCGACACGTCGGCCCCGAGCAGCACGCACGCCTCGGCCAGCGAGCGGGCGACGTTGTTGTAGTCGCCGACGTAGGCGACGGTGCTGCCCGGCGAGCGGCCCGTGGACCTGCTGCATCGTCAGCACGTCGGCCAGCGCCTGCAGCGGGTGGGCGTGGTCGCTGAGCATGTTGACGACCGGCACGGTCGACACCGCGGCCATCCGCTCGACGACGGTGTGGTCGAAGACGCGCGCCGCGAGCACGCCGTGGTAGCCGGCCATGACCCGGGTGATGTCCTCGACCGGCTCGCGGTCGTCGAAGCCGACCTCCTCGCCGCGGGTGTACACCGGGTGGCCGCCGAGCTGGACGACGGCCATCTCCATCGACTGGCGGGTGCGGTTCGACGGCTTCTCGAAGATCAGCGCCACGCCGCGGCCGTCGAGCACCTTCGGCAGCGACGGGCGGCGCCGGCGAGCTCGAGCACGGCGGCGAGCTCGCCGGCGTCGAGGTCGGTGATCGTCAGGAAGTGGCGCAACCGGCTCATGCGCTCAGGCGAGCGCGGCGGCGATCATCGCCACCGCCTCGTCGATCTCGCTCGCGCGACACGGTGAGCGGCGGGGCCAGGCGCAGCGCCGTGGCGGTGACCGCGTTGGTCACCAGGCCGCGCTCCATCAGGTCGGCGTACACCGCCTTGGCGTCGCGCCCGTCGTCCAGCTCGGCGGCCAGCAGCAGGCCCTGCGCCGCGCACGCTCGGCCACGCCGGGCAGCGCCGCGCAGCTGGTCGCGCGAGGTAGGCGCCCTGCTCGGCGGCCAGGCGCGGCGCGTCGATCCGCCGCATCTCGTCGATCACCGCGCTGACGACGGCCGTGGCCAGCGCCGTGCCGCTGTAGGTGCTGCCGTGGTCGCCGGGCTGGAACACGGCGGCGACGTCGCGTCTTGGCCCACACGGCGCCGACGGGGAAGCCGTTGCCGATGCCCTTGGCCATCGTGACCACGTCGGGGACGATGCCGGCGTGCTCGAAGCCGAACCACTTCCCGAGGCGACCCATGCCGGTCTGCACCTCGTCCATGATCAGCAGCAGGCCGCGCTCGTCGCACAGGGCGCGGACGTCGCGCAGGTACTGCGGATCGGCCGGGATCACCCCGCCCTCGCCCTGCACCGGCTCGAGCAGCACCGCGGCGACGCTCGGATCGACCGCCGCCTCGAGCGCGTCGAGGTCGTTGAACGCCACGTGGCGGAAGCCGTCGGGCATCGGGAAGAACGGCTCGTGCTTGGCCGGCTGGCCGGTGGCCGCCAGCGTCGCCAGCGTGCGCCCGTGGAAGCTGCCGTAGGCGCTGACGACCGCGTGGCGGCCGCGGCCGCCGAACTTGCGGGCCAGCTTCAGCGCGGCCTCGTTGGCCTCGGCGCCGCTGTTGCAGAAGAACACCTGGCCGTCCTCGCCGGTGACCTCGGCGAGCAGCCCGCGTCAGCCGGTGGGCGGTGGCGACGGCGACGTCGTTGGCGAACAGGTTGCTGACGTGCCACAGCTGCTGGCTCTGCGCGTTGAGCGCATCGACGACCGCCGGGTGGGCGTGGCCGAGCGAGATCACCGCCAGGCCGCCGAGGAAGTCGAGGTAGCGCTTGCCGGTGTCGTCCCACAGCTCGGTGCCGCTGCCGCGCACGAACGTGGTGGTCGCCGGGGCGAACACCGGGATGAACGGGCTGGTCTGCGTGTCGTCGGTCATGGTTGGCTCCCCCTGGTGGCGGCGATCATCGTGCCGATCCCCTCGTCGGTGAACAGTTCGAGCAGCAGCACGTGCGGCGATGCGCCCGTCGAGGATGTGCGCCGCGGCGCACGCCGTTGCGCACGGCCTGCACGCAGCTCTCGGTCTTCGGGATCATCCCGCCGGCGATCGTGCCGTCGGCCATCAGCTCGTCGAGCTCGTCGGGCGTCGTCTGGCGCAGCAGGCTGGCCGGGTCGTCGACGACCCGGCGCAGCCCCTCGATGTCGGTCAGGTAGACGAGCTTCTCGGCGCCGAGCGCCTCGGCGATCGCCCCGGCGACGGTGTCGGCGTTGATGTTGTACGCCTGGCCGGTGGCGTCGGTGCCGATCGTGGCGACGACCGGGATGAACCCGTCGTCGAGCAGGCCGAGCAGGATCATCGGGTTGATCGCCTCGACGTCGCCGACGAAGCCGAGCCGCTCGTCGCGGGCCACCGCACGGATCAGCCCGGCGTCCTCGCCCGACACGCCGACCGCCAGCGGGCCGTGGACGTTGATCGCCGCGACGAGCTGCGGGTTGACCTGGCCGATGAGCACCATCCGGGCGATGTCGATCGTCTCCCGGTCGGTCACCCGCAGGCCGTCGCGGAACTCGGCGATCTTGCCGAGGCGGCTCATCAGGTCGCTGATCTGCGGGCCGCCGCCGTGCACCACGACCGGGCGCATGCCCGACCTGGCGCATCAGCACGACGTCCTGGGCGAACAGCGCCGAGCGCGTCGTCGTCCGTCGGACGACCCGGCGAGCGCGTTGCCGCCGTACTTGACGACGACGACCTGCTCGGCGAACCGGCGGATGTACGGCAGCGCCTCGACGAGCGTCGCCGCCCGCTCCCCCGGCGTCACGGGTACAGGCCGACCTGCGACAGGCCGGCGGTCTCGGGCAGGCCGAGCGCGACGTTGGCGGCCTGGATCGCGCCGCCGGAGGCGCCCTTGGCCAGGTTGTCGATCGCGCAGATGGCCATGACGGTGCCGGTGCGCTCGTCGAAGCGCGCCGTGAGGTGGGCCTGGTTGCTGCCGAGCGTCGCCTTGGTGGACGGCGATGCCGGGCGGACGGTGATGAACGGCTCGTCGCGGTAGTGGTCGGCGAGCGCGGCCAGCAGCGAGGCGGTGCGTCACCGACGCCGCCGGCCGGGCGTAGCACGTGGCCAGGATGCCGCGGTTGAGCGGCGCGAGGTGCGGGGTGAACAGCACCTGGGCGCCGACCTCCTGCTCGATCTCCGGCGTGTGCCGGTGGTCGAGCAGGCCGTAGGCGGTGACGTCCTCGTCGGCGGTGCAGAACAGCGAGGCGTGCTTCAGGCCGCGGCCGGCGCCGCTGATCCCGGTGATGCTGTCGACGACGACGCCGGTCGTCTCGATCAGCCCGGCCTGCACCAGCGGGGCGAGCGCCAGCGTCGCCGCGGTGACGTGGCAGCCGGGCGTGGCGATCAGCTCGGCCTCCTTGAGCTGGCTGCGGTGCAGCTCGGGCAGGCCGAACACGGCGCGGTCGAGCAGCTCGGGCTGGTCGTGCTCGAAGCCGTACCACGTCGGGTACAGCGAGGCGTCCTTCAGCCGGTACGCGGCCGAGAGGTCGACGACGCAGCGCACCCGGCCGACCAGCTGCGGGCGCCAGGGCCATGCTCGCCTCGTGCGGCAGCCCGAGGAACACCACGTCGGCCGTGCCGGCGCGTCCGACGTCGAGCTCCTCGAACACCAGGTCCGGGTAGCGGCCGGCGAGGCTCGGGTACAGCGACGCGGCCAGCGTGCCGGCCTGGGTGTCGCCGGTGGCGTAGACCACCTCGAGCTCGGGGTGCTGGGCGCACAGGCGCAGCAGCTCGGCGCCGGTGTAACCCGACGCGCCGATGATCGCGACCTGCAACATAGACGCATGATGATACGGGCTCATGCATGTCCATGCAAGGCATCGCGCCGTGACGCCGCTCCGCGCGTCGGCGGCAGAATGGGGCGGTGAGCCTGTTCGAACCGAGCACGAAGGGCAGGCTGCTGGTGGCCACGCCGCCGCTCGGCGACCCGAACTTCGACCGCTCCGTGGTCTACATGCTCGAGCACAACGACGACGGCGCCGTCGGCGTGGTGCTCAACCGGCCGGGCAGGGAGACGTCGATCGACGGCCTCGACGGCAGTGGACCGATCGGCTCAGCCCGCCGTACGTCGTCTTCGCCGGCGGACCGGTGGAGGTCGACGCGCTCATCGCCCTCGCCTCGGCCGACGGCCCCGACGACGACGCCTGGAGCAACCTGCACGCCGGCATCGGCACCGTCGACCTGTCGGTCGAGCCCGACGACGTCGCCGCGTCGGTCAGCCGCCTGCGGATCTTCCGCGGCTACGCCGGCTGGGGCGGCGGACAGCTCGAGGACGAGCTGGCCGCCGGCGCGTGGATGGTGCTCGACGCCGACGCCGACGACCTGTTCACCGCCGAGCCCGTCCAGCCTGTGGCGCGACCGTGCTGCGCCGCCAGGGCGGCCGGACCGCCTGGGTGGCCAACGCCCCCGACGACCTCTCGAACAACTGAGCGTCGCGGCTCGCGGCCGCGGCAGACTGTGGCGGTGACCCCGGCCGCCGACCCCTGGGTGCGCAACGCGTGGCACCTGCTCGAGCACGTCAACGCGTGTCCTACTTCGCCCCGAGTGCCGCGAGGCGCCCAAGGCGCTCGGACTGCGCGGCTTCTGGACGGGCTACTTCGCCTGCCGCGCAGCACCGTTCGGCGCAGGCGTCGGCGGCGCTCGTGGAGGCCACGTTCTTCAACTTCGCGCCGGCACGCGATCGATGCCGCGCTGCCCGAGGCGTGGCAGCTGGCGTCACCCGACGGCGGTGCTCGACGCACGCCGGACGTCGGCGGCGGCGGCGCTGCGCCGCCTCGTCCCGGACATCGAGCGCGACGCCGGCCGGCTGGCCGGCGATGCTCGAACCGCTCGTCGCCGCGGCGTCGCGCCGCCGGGCGTCCGCTGTTCGCCGCCAACCAGGCCCTGGCCAGTCGGACGATCCGGTCGAGCGGCTGTGGCAGGCGTGCACGGCGACGCGCGAGCACCGCGGCGACGGCCACGTCGCAGCGCTCGTCGCCGCCGACCTCGACGGCTGCGAGGCACTCGTGCTGTTCGCCGCCGAGGAGCGCAACCCGCCCGGCGACCTGCTGCGCGAGTCGCGCTGGCTGGACCGACGACGAGTGGGCCGGCGGCGGTCGAGCGGCTGGCCGGCGCGCGGCCTGCTCGATGCGTCGGAGGCGTCCTCACCGACGACGGCGTCGCCGTGCGCGCCGAGGTCGAGCGGGCCACCGACGTCGCCGCCGCCCGCCTGTTCGAGCCGCTCGCGGTGACACGCGAGGAGCTCGACCGCCCTGGCCTCCCCCATCGCCAGCGACGCTGCGCGACAGCGCGACGATCACCTACCCCAACCCGATGGGCCTCCCGCCGCCCACCTGAGCGGTGCCGCGCTGGTCCGCTCCGGCGTGGGCACGCCCGGCCGTCGGGCGTCAGCGGCGGACGCGAGGGTCAGCCGCGGAGCGTGGCGCCGAGCTTGGCGACGGCGGCGACGACCTTGGCGCGCACCGCGGTGAGCTCGTCGTCGGTCAGCGTGTGGTCGCCGGCCTGCAGCCGCAGGCGGAAGGCCAGCGAACGCTCCCCGTCGGCCACGCCCGGCGCCGCGGTAGACGTCGAACAGGGCGACGTCGACGAGCACGTTGCCGGCCGCCTGCTTGATCGCCTTCTCCACGCCGCTCGGCGGTCAGCTGTCGTCGGCGCGGCGAACGCCAGGTCGAGGTCGCTCGACGGGTAGCGGCTGGTCGGCTTCCACGCCGGCGCCTTCGGCTCGTCGGCCAGCAGCACGTCGAGGTTCAGCTCCAGCACGGCGACGCGCTCGTCGACGTCGTAGGCGTCGCACACGTCGGGGTGCACCTCGCCGACCGCGCCGACCACGTCGCGCCCGACCGACAGCGTCGCCGAACGGGTCGGGTGCAGGCCGGCCGGCACGGTGCCCTGGTCGACCCGGGCGCCGAAGCCCATCGCGGCGGCGATCTCGCGCCACAGCGCCATCGCCGCGGTGGCATCGGCACCGGCGAGCACGACGCCCAGCGCCTCGTACTCGTCGGGCAGCGCGCCCGAGCCCGGGCGGGTAGACGTGGCCGATCTCGTACAGCGCCACGCCCGGACGGCGGTGCGACTCGTTGAGCGCCACCGCCTTGAGCAGCCCGGGGCGCAGCGACGTGCGCAGCACGCTCTCCTCCGCGGCGAGCGGGTTGACGATGCGCACCGACTCGGCCGGCAGGCCGGCGGCGGCGAGGTCGGCCGGCGCGAGGAACGGGTTGGGCATCGCCTCGCTGCAGCCGAGGCCGAGCAGCACCTGGCGCAGCTGGCGGCGGCGCGGCCTGGCGCGACCGACAGCCGCCCGTGCACCGTGGACTTCGGCACGGTCTTGCCGATGTCGGCGTAGCCGAAGTGCCGGGCGATCTCCTCGATCACGTCGACCTCGGCGGTGCTGTCCGGCCGCCACGACGGCAGGACGACGTCGAGCGTCGCCGTCGTCGGTCGAGCGTGGCCGTGTAGCCGATCGGGTCGAGCAGCTCGACCATCCGCTCGGCGGAGATCGTCGTGCCGAGCAGTGCGTTGACCCGCGCCGGGCGCACGACGGCCGTGCGCTCGGCCGGCGGCAGCGCGTCACCGCGCGCGTCGGCCGCGCCGGCGTGGACGACGAGGTCGGGACAGGTGATCGACAGCAGCTCGACGAAGCGGGCGATCGACGCGTCGATGCCGTACGGGTCGACCCCACGCTCGAAGCGGACCGACGCCTCGCTGCGCAGCCCGAGGCGCGCCGCGCTGTGCCTGGATGCCGTCCGGCGCGAACCAGGCGATCTCCGAACGCGATCGTCGTGGTCGCCGTCGCTGATCTCGCTGTCGTGGCCGCCCATGATCCCGCCGATGCCGATCGGCACGTCGTGCGGCGTCGCAGATCAGCAGGTCGGCGGCGGTCAGCGTCGCGCTCGACCTCGTCGAGCGTGGTCATCGTCTCGCCGTCGGCCGGCCAGGCGGACGCGGAAGCCGCCGCCGCCGAGCCGGTCGAGGTCGTAGGCGTGGTTCGGCTGGTTGCGCTCGAGCATCACGTAGTTGCTGGCGTCGACGACGTTGTTGATCGGGCGCATCCCGGCAGCGGCCAGACGGCGGGCGAGCCAATCCGGCGACGGCCCGACGGCGACGCCGCTGATCACCGTGGCGGTGAACCGGCCGCATCGTTCGCCGGCGACGATCTCGACCGGGGCCGACCGCTCGGCGCCGGTGGCGTGGACGACGCCGGGCTGGGCGTCGAGCTCGACGCCGAGGTGCGCAGCGAGGTCGCGGGCGACGCCGAGGTGCCCCCAGCAGTCGGGACGGTTGCGCGTCAGGTCGACGTCGTAGACGACCTCGGCGGTCATCCCCAGGGCCTCGCCGTACGGCACGCCGAGCGGCGAGTCCGGCGGCAGGAGCAGGATGCCGCTGTGGTCGTCGCCGAGGCCGAGCTCGCGCGCCGAGCAGAGCATGCCGTCGCTGGAGATCCCGAGGATCGGCTTCGGCTCGATCGTCCGCCCGTCGGGCATCGTCGTGCCCGGCGTGGCCAGGGGGACGACGTCGCCGCCGGACATGTTGAACGCCCCGCACCACACGTGCCGCTCGACGCCGTCGCCGGCGTCGACGAACACCCGGTGCACCTTGGCCGCGTCCGGGTGCCGCTCGGTGCGCAGCACCCGCGCGGTGATCACCCCCGGCACCGACGCGCCGACGGTGTCGACCGACTCGACCTGCAACCCGAGCGACGTCAACCCCTCGGCGATGGCGTCGATGTCGTCGCCGACCGGCGCCAGATCCGTGAGCCACGAATGGACGATCTTCATCGAAACCTTCTCAGATTCGCAGGTGTGTGTTCGAGTCGGGCACGTGAGCAGCGAAGAGCGAGCACACGCGAGCGGACGCGCAGTCCGCGACCATCAGAACTGCTCCAGGAAGCGGACGTCGTTGGTGAACATCTCGCGCAGGTCGGTGACCGCGTGGCGCTCCCTGGCCATGCGGTCGATGCCGAAGCCGAAGGCGAAGCCGCTCCACTCCTCGGGATCGAGGCCGCCGGCGCGCAGCACGTTGGGGTGGACCATGCCGCAGCCGCCGAGCTCCAGCCAGTCGCCGGCCGGCGTCCGGATGTCGAACTCGGCCGACGGCTCGGTGAACGGGAAGTAGCTCGGCCGCAGGCGGCTGGTGAACTCGCTGCCGAAGAACGCCTTGGTGAACGCCTCGATCGTGCCGGCCAGGTCGGCCATGGTGATCCCCCGGTCGACGACCAGTCCCTCGATCTGGTGGAACACCGGCATGTGCGTGGCGTCGGGCGTGTCCCGGCGGAACACCCGCCCGGGCATCACCATGTAGATCGGCGGCGCCATCGTCTCCATCACCCGGATCTGCACCGGCGAGGTGTGGGTGCGCAGCACGACCGTGCCGGGCTCGCCGCCGGGCGGGACGTGGTCGGTGAACAGCGTGTCCCACATGCCTCGCGCCGGGTGCCCCGGGCCCATGTTCAGCGCCTCGAAGTTGTACCAGTCGCTCTCCACCTCGGGTCCCTCGGCGATCTGGAAGCCGAGGCCGATGAACACGTCCTCCAGCCGCTCCTGCGCCTGGGTGACGATGTGCGCGTGGCCGCGCCGCGGGCGGGCGAGCAGCTCGGTGAGGTCGAGCGCCTCGGCCTCCAGCTGGGCGGCGCGCTCGGCGCCGGCCAGCGGCGGCCAGCCGCCCGTCGAGCGCCGCGGTGACCGCGGCGGTCGCCGCGTTGACCGCCTGGCCGGCGGCGCGCTTGTCGTCCACCGTGGCCAGCCCGCCGAGGTGCACCTTGAACCCGGCGAACGGGCCCTTCTTGCCGAGCAGCTCGGCGCCGAGCGCCCTGCGCCGCAGCGGCGTCGGGTGCCTGCAGCGATCCGTTCGACGGCAGCGTCGCGCGCCGCCGTGACGTCATCGATCATCATCGGGGAGAACCTTTCGTCATCAACTCGTGCCGGACCGGGTGGATCCCCCGGCGTGTCGGGGCGGCGGACGTCAGCGAGATCGGCGCAGCACCCCGGACGAGCCGGGGGCACCGAAATCGCTGTCCTGTCACGGTCGGGCAGCGTAGCGCCGCCGGCCGATCGGCGCAGGGTCCGTTCGGGCGTGCGCGCGATCGCTCGTCCACGTCGACGCTGGACGCCGCGGATCGCGCCTGGCGCACACGGGGGCGTCCACTACGGAGTTGGACGCCGGATGGCGCGCCGCTGGCGGGCGGCTTCGAACAACAGCACCGTGGCGGCCATCGCCGCGTTGAGGCTCTCGACGCCGCCGCGCACCGGGGATCGTCAGCCAGCCGTCGACGGGTGCGTCGTCGGGCAGGCCGTGGGCCTCGTTGCCGATGACCAGCGCGACCGGCGCGGCGAGGTCGACATCGGTGTAGACGACGCCGTGGTGCGACGACGTCCCCAGCCGTCGCAGGCCGCACGTCGTCGAGCGCCGCCTCGATCACCGGGATGCGGAACAGCGACCCGGCCGTGGCCCGGACGACCTTGGGGTTGAACGGGTCGACCGACCCGGGCGTGAGCACCACGGCATCTGCCCCGGCCGCCTCGGCCGAGCGGATGATCGTGCCGGCGTTGCCCGGATCGCCGAGCCGATCGGCGACGAGCACGAGCGACGCATCGAGCGGCATCGTCGCCACCTGGCGGACGGACGACGGCGAGCAACGGCTGCGGCGCCTCGGTGGAGGCAACCCGCTCCACGACACCCGCCGCGAGGGCGAACACCGGTGCGTCACAGGGCACCGCCTCGCCGGCGGGATCGACGAACTGGGCCTCGACCACCCACCCGGCGTCGACCGCCTGGGTCGACGAGTCGACGCGCCCTCGACGACGAACGCACCCTCTTCGGTACGCGAACTGCGGCGCCCGAGCAGGCGCCGCAGTCGTTGGACCCGTGGGTTGTTGAACGCCAGCGGGGCGCTCGCTGAGCGGTCGCTCAGAGCGCCGCCTTGGCGGCCGTGACCAGGCTGGCGAACGCCGCCGGGTCGGTGACGGCCAGGTCGGCCAGCACCTTGCGGTCGACCTCGATGCCCGCCGCGTTGAGGCCGGCGATGAACCGGCTGTAGCTCATGTCGTCGAGCCGGCAGGCCGCGTTGATCCGCTGGATCCACAGCCGGCGGAACTCGCCCTTCTTCGCCCGGCGATCGCGGAAGGCGTACTGCCCGCTGCGCATCACCTGCTCGTTGGCCGCCCGCACGGAGCGGCTCTTGTTCCCGTAGTAGCCCTTGGCCTTCTCCAGCACCGCCTTGCGATGCTTCTTCGAGCCGACGGCGCGCTTCACCCGTGCCATGTTCGTGTCTCCTTCGTGGTCGTCGTGGTCGTGTTGGTGCCGCTGAGATCAGCGCTCGCCGAGCATGCGCTTGATCTTCTTGGCGTCGCCGGGGTGCACGTCGACCATCCCGTCGAGGCGGCGGGTGCGCGTCGACGGCTTCTTCTCGAACAGGTGCTGGCGGTTCTGCTGCAGCCGGCGCAGCTTGCCGGTGCCGGTCTTGCGGAAGCGCTTGGCCGCCGTCTTGCTGGTCTTCATCTTGGGCATGGTGGTTCTGTTTCCCTGTCTCGGGCGTGCCCCGGTGGGGGCACGTCGGGGCGCCGTCCCGCCGGGCGGCGTTCAGGCGTCGGTTGCCGCTTCGGGCGCGGTGTCGGCTTCGGCTTCGGCTTCGCCGTCGGTGCTGCCGTCGGACTTGCGCGGCACGACCTTCTTCTCCGGTGCGAGCACCATGGTCATGTTGCGACCCTCGAGGCGTGCCTGGGTCTCGACCTTGGCGCCGCCACCCAGTTGGGCGAGGACGGCGTCGAGGATCCGCGACCCGAGCTCCGGGTGGGCCATCTCCCGGCCACGGAACTGCAGTGTGACCTTGACCTTGTGACCCTCGGCGAGGAAGTCCTGCATGTGCCGGACCTTCGTGTCGAAGTCACCCTTGCCGATCTTCGGTCGGAACTTGACCTCCTTGATCGACACGTGGACGGTCTTGCGCCGCGACTCCTTGGCCTTCTGGCTCTCCTCGTAGCGGAACTTGCCGTAATCCATGATCCGGCACACCGGCGGGTTGGCCATCGGCGCCACCTCGACGAGGTCGAGGTCTTGCTGGCGGGCGAGGGCCAGGGCCTCGGGCAGTGCCTTGACCCCCAATTGGGCCCCGTCCACGGCGATGAGGCGAACCTCACGCGTGCGGATGCGATCGTTGTACCGGTGCTCGGCTGGCTGCGGCGGTGCTATGGCTGCTCACTCCTGTGCAATGGGTGCGTCCCTCTCCTCGGCTTCCTGGCGCGAGAAGCCTTCCGGGGACGACGACCCGACGACCCTGGGCGGGCCGGTGAGCGCCGTGCGGATGACCCGGGCGCACTCGCAAGTGGCCGGGTGGGGACCTGCCGCCGAGGCGGTAGCGACCCACTTCACGCTGAAGTTGTCGCAGCTAGGGTAGCGCGAGTGACCGACGAAGCGACGGACGATGCGGTCCCGGCCGGTGACCCGGACGACGACACGCAGGTGGACAGCGCGCTCGACGCGCTGAGCGAGGCCCGCCAGCGGCTGGCCGACGTGCCCGCCGAGGTGGTCGTGGTCAACCACGCGATGGGCCTGTACGAGCTGGCCGCCATCCATCTCGGCGCATCACCGCCTCGTCTCGTCGACGCCGCGCTGGCCATCGATGCGGTCGGTTGCCTGGTGGACGGCCTCGGCGCCCGGCTCGGACCCGACGCGGCGACGTTGCAGGACGCGCTGGCCAACATCCGCCTGGCGTTCGTCCAGATCAAGAGCACCCAGCAGTCGGCTGAGCGGCGATGGCCGTGCTCGACCACCTCGTGCTGGCCACCGCCGACCTGGCCACGACCGCCGCAGCGGTGGCCGCCGCGACCGGGGTCACCCCGAGCGCGGCGGTCAGCCACGTCGGCGTCGGCACGGCGAACATGCTGCTGGCGCTCGGCGACGGGGCGTACCTCGAGGTGATCGGCCCGGACCCGACCCAGGACGGCGTCGACGCGCCGCGGCCGTTCGGCGTCGACGCGCTGCGTCGACGGTGACGATGCCCGCCTGGCGGCGTTCGCCGTCCGCGTCACCGACATCGACGCGGTCATCGCCACGGCGCGCGCCGCGGGCTACGACCCGGGCGACGCGCGGGCGATGCAGCGGGCCACGCCGGACGGCGGCCTGCTGTCCTGGCGGCTGACCTCGCCACCGGCGTGGGGTGAGGGCGTCGTGCCGTTCCTCATCGACTGGGGCACGACACCGCACCCGTCGACGACGAGCGCTCCCGGGGCGACGCTCGCCGGGTTCACGTCGGGCACCCCGACCCGGGACGCATCGCGCGACGTGTTCGCCGCGCTGGCGCTCGACGTCGCGGTCACCGAGGCCGCAGCGCCGTCGCTGCAGGCCGTGGTCACCGGTCCGGCCGGCTCGATGCTGCTCACCAGCTGACGCCGTCCGCGTCGACCCCCGGCGGAAGCGGCCGTGCGGTGCGCTCGACCACGTGGCCGCGGCGCACGCGCACGCCCTCGGCGCGCAGCAGCGCCGACTGGGTGCGCTCGTGGCCGGGCACGAGGCGGCCGGCGGCGTTGACCACCCGCCACCACGGCAGGTCCTGCTCGTCGGTGCCCGTCGCCAGGATGTGGCCGACGAGGCGCGACCTGCCGGGATAGCCGGCGACCTCGGCGATGTCGCCGTAGGTGGTCACCTCGCCGTCGCCGAGGGCGCGGATCACGTCGACGATGCGCCGGTGGCGCTCGTCGGCCTCGCTCACGCTCGTGGCGGCGACGGCCGTGGCCTCGTAGCGGCCGAGCTTGGGGATCAGGGCGAACGTCACCGGCGTGTCGACGGCGATGGTGCGGGTGCCGTCGGCGATGCCGATGCACTGGAACGAGACGGTCGCGCCGTCGTCGGCGGTGATCTCGCCGAGCCCGACGTGCTCGTCGAACGCGGTGACCGTGCCCGTGTGCGGCGACCCGGCCATCAGGCGACGATCTTGCTGATCGGCAGCTCGAGGATCGCCGTGGCCCCGGCGTCCTTGAGCGCCGGGATCAGCGTGTTGATCGTGCGCTTCTCGACCACCGACTCGATGGCGAAGCCGCCGTTGGCCAGCTCGCTGATGGTCGGCGACTCGGCGCTCGGCAGCACCGCGAGGACGGCATCGAAGCACGGCTTGGCCACGTTGAGCTTCACCAGCACCTTGCCGCGAGCCTCCATCGTGCCGGTGAGGAGCGTCATCAGCTGGTCCATCGCGTGGCGCTTGGCGGGGTCGTCGTACGCGGCGCGGTTGGCGATCATCTCGGTGTAGCTGACGAGGATCGTGTCGATGATCCGCAGGCCGGCGGCGCGCAGCGCCCGGCCGGTCTCGGTGATGTCGACGATGCAGTCGGCGATGTCGGGGATCTTGGCCTCCGACGCGCCGTGGCTCAGGCGGACGTCGGCGGCGATGCCCTGCTCGGCGAAGTACCGCGCCGCGAGGCCGGGGTACTCGCTGGAGACGCGCACGCCCTGGGGCAGCTCCTTGACCGACTGCACCGGCGAGTCGCCGGCGACGGCGACGACGACGCGGATCGGCAGGCCGGTGGCCTTGCTGTAGCGCAGCTCGCCGAGGCTGACGACGTCGCTGGCCGTCTCCTCCACCCAGTCTCGACCGGTGAGACCGACGTCGAACAGGCCCTCGGCGACGTACATCGGGATCTCCTGCGGACGCAGGATGCGCACCTCGGCGATGCGCGGATCGTCGATCGTCGCCTTGTACTCGACCGACGAGGAGCGCTGCACCGTGAGGTCGGCGGCCTCGAACAGCTCCAACGTGGCCTTCTCCAACGAGCCCTTGGGCAGCACCAGCCTCAGCACGTCGGCCGAGGGTATCGGGGCTCAGTGCTCGGTGGGGGCTTGATTCAGCAGGCGCAGCGCATGCGGGCAGGATGTCGAGGATCGCCCCGAGCTGCTCGACGCATCCCTTCGGCGAGCCGGGCGTGTTGCAGATGATCGCCTGCCCGCGAACGCCGGCGATGCCGCGCGACAGGCGACCGAGCGGGCTGACGAGGCGCATCGCCTCGGCCAGGCCGGGCGCCTCGCGCTCGATGATCCGGCGCGTGCCCTCCGGCGTCTGATCCCGCGGCGCGAACCCGGTGCCTCCCGTGGAGACCACCAGCCCGGCGAAGCCGTCGGTCATCTCGACCAGCATCCCGGCGACCGCGTCGGTGCCGTCGGCGACCACGCGGGTGTCCACCACCTCGTAGCCCGCTCCGGTGAGCTGCTCGACGAGGGCCCGACCACTGGCGTCGTCGCGGGTCCCGGCGACGACCCCGTCGCTGACGGTGAGCACCTTCGCCTGCAGCTGCGTGTCGCTCATTGGCGGCGACGGTACCGGAGAACGACCATCCCGTCGGTCCCGGTGTGCTGCGGGAGCAGACGCCAGCCATGCCCCCACGCCTCCCACGGACCCGGTGGCGGCGCGTCGACGACGTCGAAGCCGTCGGGAATCGGGTGCTCGATCGACTCCTCGGCGAGCAGCGTGCACACGCTGTAGACGAGTGCGCCGCCTGGCCGGACGAGCACGGCGCTCGCCACCGAGCAGTCGGCGCTGCAGGGCAGCGAGGCCGGCGACGTCGTCCTCGGTCATCCGCCAGCGGGCGTCCGCCCGTCGGCGCAACGTGCCCAGCCCGCTGCACGGGGCGTCCACCAGCACCCGGTCGAACGATGCCTCGCCGAACGGCGCGGCGGTCCCGTCGGCCACGACCACCGCCAGGCCCGACCAGCCCGACCATGTCGCGCCCTGACCGGAGCCAGCCCGGTCAAGAGCGCGACACGTCTGCCCCATCCGAGCGGGCGGACGCCGACCCGGCGGACGCCGTCGAGCCCGACCACGTCGCGCCCCGACCGGAACCAGTCCGGTCAGGGCGCGACACGAATCGTCTGGTGTTGGCGGCGACGAGACCGGCGCGGGCCGGGGAGACGTCAGCGGCGACGACGTATGCGCCGGCCGCGGCCATCGCCGTCGCCTTGCCGCCGGGTGCGGCGCAGGCATCGAGGACGACGTCGCCGGGCTGCGCCCCGACCGCGGCTGCGACCCATTGCGAGCCCGCGTCCTGCACGTAGCCGTCGGCCCGTGCCGTCACGGTCGGCGGCTCGTCCATGGTCGCCAGCGCCGCGAGCGCCGATCGCCTCGCCGAGGTCGACGGAGAGGCGACGCACGATCCAGTCCGGATAGCTCAACCGCACCGCCTCACTCGGCCACTCGACCATCGGTGTCGCGGCGATCTTGCCGCAGCACGGCGTTGACGAAGCCCCGGCTGCGCTTCGGCGCCAGGCCCACCGTCTCGCCGACCGCAGCGTGTGCCGGCACGTCGGCGAACGTCAGCTGGTACGCCCCGAGCCGCAGCAGCGTGCGCAGTTCCGGCGACGGCTCGGCCGCGACGAAGCGGTCGATCAGCGCATCGCAGGCTCGACGCCGGCGGGTGGTGCCGTTGACCAGCTCCGTGACGAACCGACGATCGCGCTCGTCGAGCGACGAGCGGTCGAGCGTGCTTCGCAGTAGCAGGTTGGCGTAGGCGCCATCGTGATCGATGCGCAACAGCGCCCGGTAGGCAACGGCGCGCGCCGACGTGCTCATCCGCTCGTCCGGGGGGCGGCTTCCCCGAGCCGTTCGCCTGGAGCTGGACGGTTGCCGCGGGCGAAGTCGGCGAACGCCATCGGCCCCTTGCCCTCGGGCTGGACGCGCAGCAGGCGCAGCCCGCCGACCCGGTCGCCGTCGAGGACGTCGCCGCCGACGATGTCCTCTGGTCCGACGCCGAGCGGCTCCGCGGCGAGGACCTTGAGCCGCTTGCCTCGGAACGTCGTCCACGCCCCGCCGAGGCGGACCAGGCGGTCCAGCTCCGCGGGCGGACGGTCCCACTGGAGCCGCAACTCCTCCGGTCGGACCTTGGCGGCGTACGTCGGCTCGCCGTGCTGCGGCTCGGGCTCCCGAGGCCGTCACCGAGACGCCGCACGAGCATCGCCGTGCCGGCGGCGACGAGCTCGGCGCGCAGCTCGTCGGCGGTCTCCCCCGGCCGGATCGGCACCTCGACGCGCTCGTACACGCCGCCGGTGTCGAGCCCCTCCTCGACCGCCATCAGGCACACGCCGGTCACCTCGTCGCCGGCCAGCAGCGCCCGCTCCACCGGCGCCGCACCGCGCCAACGCGGGAGCAGGGAGAAGTGCAGGTTGACCATCGGGATCTCGTCGAGCACGTGGGGCTTGATGATCTGCCCGAACGCGACGACCACCCCCAGGTCGATGCCCGTGCCGAGCAGGTCGTCCACCCGGTGGACCACGGGGATGCCGAGCTCCGCCGCCGCCTCCTTGACCGGGCTGGGCGTGAGGTCACTCCCCCGGCCGCGCCGCTTGTCGACGCGGGTGACGACGGTGACGACATCGAAGCCGGCGGCGACGAGGGCGCGCAACGGCGGCACGGCGATCGCGGGGGTGCCCAGGAACGCGAGGCGCATGCCGGGGGTGACCGGCGCGCTCAGCGCAACCGCAGCCGGCGGCGCTGGGGCTGCGCGGGCGGCGCCTCCAGCAACCGTCGGTACTCGGCGAGCGCGGACTTGCGCTGGTCGCCCTCCATCCGGTCGAACATGAGCACGCCGTTGAGGTGGTCGATCTCGTGCTGGAACATCCGCCCCATCAGCTCGTTGGCCTCGATCTCGACCTCGTCGCCGTCGACCGTCCAACCGCGCACGAGCACGTCGTTGGGCCGCATGATCTCGACGTACAGGCCGGGGATGCTCAGGCAGCCCTCGTCGAACAGCCACTCGCCACTGCTCTCGACCACGACCGGGTTGATGATCGCCATCGGCTCCTCGTCGATGTCCCACACCACGATCTGCTTCTGCACGCCGATCTGCGGTGCCGCCAGGGCCAGCCCGGAGTCGCTCTCGTAGAGGGTGTCGAACATGCTGTCGACGAGTCGGGCGACCTTGCCGTCGATCTCGGCGACGGCGGCGGCCTGGGTCTTCAGCACCGGGTCGCCGTACGTGCGGATCGGTTGGGCCATGCCTGCAAGGCTACCGACGCGATGGCCGGCGCCGGATCCCACTACTTCGACGAGCGTCCCGGCGTGGCCTCCTCGCCCGACGCCGTCGACCTCGCGCTGCCCGACATCCACCTCCGGCTGGCCACGGATCGCGGCGTGTTCAGCCACGGACGCGTCGACGCGGGGACCAAGCTCCTGCTGCTGCGCGTGCCCGCTCCCCCGACCACGGGCGACTTGCTCGACCTCGGGTGCGGTGCTGGTCCCATCGCCCTGACGATGGCCCGGCGGGCTCCCGGGGCCACGGTGTGGGCGGTCGACGTCAACGAGCGGGCACGCGCGTTGTGCTCGGCCAACGCCACGGCGAACGGCATCGCCAACGTGCGCGTCGCCGCGCCGGAGGACGTGCCGTGCGACGTACCGTTCGCCGCGATCTGGAGCAACCCGCCGATCCGCATCGGCAAGCCCGCGCTGCACGAACTGCTCACGCGCTGGCTGGCACGGTTGACGTCCGACGGCACGGCGCACCTCGTGGTGCACAAGCACCTCGGCGCCGACTCGCTGCAGCGCTGGCTGACCGCAGAGGCCGGCCATCGCGCCGAGCGCGTCGCCACCAGCGCCGGCTACCGGATCCTGCGCGTCGTCCGCTGACGACGGCGTCGGTGCGCCTCGTCAGCGCGGCGGATCGACGGCGACGCGCAAGCGCGACCCCTTGGGACGCGGCGTCGCGGCCAGGCGCTCACCGAGCGTCAGCCAGTCGTCGGCGCGCAGCAGGACCGCCTCGGCCGGTGACGGCGGCTCCAACCCGTCGCCTCGGCGAACGCCACGGCCCCCTCCCCCTCGACCGCGGCGAGCGCACGGTACGGCGGCAGCCCGATCAGCTCGCGGCGCGCTGCCTCGACGCGTGGCCAGCCGGCTCGGGTCGGCATGCAGCACGGCCTCGAGCACCTCGTGGTGCGGCAGGAACGTCTGCACCAGCAGCCGGCCGCCCGCCGCCCGCGGTCCGACGAGGCGGGCGGCACGCACGAGCAGGGCCATGGCCTGCTCGGCGGCTCGGTAGCGCGGGGCGAGCAGCTCGGCGTCGAGGTCGAGGAACGCGACGACGTCCACGTCGCGCACCCGGTGGAGCACCGCCTCGGTCCCGACGTAGATGTCGGCCGGTGCCAGCTCGTCGGTCGCGCCGGTGACCGCGACCACGGGGCGAGCCGCCGCGGCCTCGAGCTCCTCGCGCAGGCGTGTCACCCCCGGACGCACGTTGGCCATCGCCGACGACCCGCAGCGCTGGCAGACCCCGGGTCGTTGCAGACCGCAGCGACGGCAGACGAGCGCGCCCGAGTCGTCCTGGACGACCGCGGCGTCGCACCGTTCGCAGCGCAGCAGCGCGTGGCATGCCCGGCAGGCGAGCAGCCGGGCCCGTCCGGCGACGTTGTGCACGCAGACCACCCGTCGTCCCGGCTCGCGCAGGTGGCGGACGAGGGCGCCGGTGACCAGCGAGCGCTTCCACGGCTCCTCTGCGGTTCGGTCGACCAGCTCGAGGAGTGGCCACGAGGCCCGTTCCTCGGTGAACGGCGGCCGCACGACGCGCTCGGCCGGCCCACGCAAGTGCGCTCACGGTCGGCGACGGCGACACGAGGACGCACACCGCTGCCGACCTTCGAGCTCGCTCGACGGCGACGTCGCGCGCGTGCCAGGTCGGGCGTGCGCTCCTCCTGCAGGGCCTCGTCGTGCTCGTCCAGGACGACCACCGCGGCCAACCCAGGGCATGGCGCCCACGCCGCCAGACGCGTGCCGACCACGACGTCCACCCCGCCGGCGGCGCGGTCCCACTGCTCGGGGACGAGGGCGACGGTGAGCCGCTCGCGCCGCAGCCGGGCAGCGATCGCCCGCGCCGCGGCAACCGCCGGGTGGATGACCAGCGTCGGCCCGCAGCGCGCCGCTTCGAGCACGACCGGGAGCGGATCGGTGTTCGGTGGCACACGGCGCACACCGCCGCTGTCGGCAGTGCGCTCCTCGACGGCGACCGCGCCGCGGCGCTGCACCGGCGGCAGGGCGCGCACGAGACGCGACGGGCTGGCGGCGACCATGAACGGCCGGAGCCGGTCGGTGCCCCAGCGCAGCGCCGCCCAGCGGGCGAGGTCGATCACGTCCGGCGACGGACCGAACCCGGACCAACCGGCGACGGGCAGCAACCGCGCCGTCGGGCAGCGTCGGGTCGGGCGGTCCGACCGACACCACCCAGCCGCCGACGCGCCGGCCGTGCAACGGCACGCGCACCTGCGCGCCCGGCGCGATGCGGTCGGCCAACGCCGCCGGCACGAGGTAGTCGAACTGCTTGTCCAGCCCGGTGACGTCGGGCACGACGCGGGCGACACGGACGTCGTCGGCGCCGAGCATGGGTCGTGCAACTTCGTCGACGCCGACGAGGTGTCGGGCGACTTCGTCGACGCGGATGATCTCTCGGGCGACTTCGTCGCCCGGCGGCATCAGACGCCGACGGCGCGCATGAAGTCGTCGAGCCGGCTGACCTGCTCCCAGGTGAACTCCGGCAGCGCCCGACCGAAGTGCCCGTAGGCCGCCGTCTTGCGGTAGATCGGCCGCTTCAGGTCGAGGTCGCGCACGATCGCCGCGGGACGCAGGTCGAACACCTCGCGCACGCCGGCGACGATCTTGTCCGGGTCCACCTGCTCGGTGCCGAACGTCTCCACCAGGATGCTCACCGGGTGAGCCATGCCGATCGCGTAGGCCACCTGCACCTCGCAGCGTGACGCCGCGCCGGAGGCGACGACGTGCTTGGCCACCCAGCGTGCTGCGTACGCCGCCGAGCGGTCGACCTTCGACGGGTCCTTGCCGCTGAACGCCCCGCCGCCGTGACGGCCCATCCCGCCGTAGGTGTCGACGATGATCTTGCGCCCGGTGAGGCCGGTGTCGCCGTGCGGGCCGCCGACGACGAACTTGCCGGTGGGGTTGACGTACACGTCGTAGTCGTCGTCGGCGAACGCGGCCGGCACGACCGGCCGGATGACGTGCTCGATGAGGTCGGGGCGGATGACCGTGTCGCGGTCGATGCCGTCCTGGTGCTGGGTGGAGACGAGCACGTGCGACAGGCGCACCGGCTTGCCGCCCTCGTACTCGATGGTCACCTGGGTCTTGCCGTCGGGCCGCAGGTACGGCACCACGCCGGCCTTGCGCACCTCGGCGAGGCGCTCGCTGATCCGGTGCGCCAGCCAGATCGGCAGCGGCATCAGGTCGGGCGTGTCGTCGCAGGCGTAGCCGAACATCATCCCCTGGTCGCCGGCGCCCTGGGCGTCGAGCTGGTCCTCGCTGGCCCCGATCGAGCGCAGCTCCTCGCTCTTGTCCACGCCCTGGGCGATGTCGGCCGACTGCTCGTCGATGCTGACGATCACGCCGCAGGTGTTGCCGTCGAAGCCGTAGAGCGCGTTGTCGTAGCCGATCGAGTTGATCACCTCGCGGGCCAGCTTGGGGATGTCGACGTAGGCCGAGGTGGTGATCTCGCCGGCAACGACGCACAGGCCCGTGGTGAGCAGCGTCTCACAGGCGACCCGCCCGTTCGGGTCCTCGGTGAGGATCGCGTCGAGGACGGCGTCGCTGACCTGGTCGGCCATCTTGTCGGGGTGGCCCTCGGTGACGCTCTCGGACGTGAAGGTGAAGTTGCTCACGAGGTGAGGCTCCTGTGCGGTTGCTGGGATGGAGTCGGTGACGTTGCGGGTGGTGAAGGCGCCCGCCGGGCGCGCAGCCGTGACACGCTAGCCAGCACGGCGGCCGCGACACGGCGTTTCTCGGCGAGCTCGACGACCTCCTCGGAGCCGTCGGCACCGAAGATGGTGACCGCGTTCGTGTCGTGCTGGAAGCCGACGCCGGGCGCGCCGACATCGTTGGCCACGATCAGGTCGAGCCGCTTGCGGGCGAGCTTGGACTGCGCGTTCGCCCGCAGGTCGGCCGTCTCGGCGGCGAAGCCGACGAGGACCTGGTCCGGCGGCTTGCGCGCCCCGAGGCCGGCGAGGATGTCGGGTGTCGGCTCGAGGACGATCTGCGGGACGCCCTGGTCCTTCTTGATCTTGCCCTCGGCGGCGACCACCGGCCGGAAGTCGGCGACGGCGGCGGCCATGATCACCACGTCGGCGTCGAGTGCCAGCTCCTCCATCGCCGACTGCATCTGCGCCGCGGTCTCCACGGCGCGGACCGTGGCGCCCGCCGGGACGGGCAGGTCGACGGTGGACACGATCGTCACCTGCGCGCCCTGGGCGGCGGCCTCCGCGGCGATCGCGTAGCCCTGCTTGCCGCTGCTGCGGTTGGCGATGACGCGCACGGCGTCGATCGGCTCGCGCGTGCCGCCGGCGGACACGACCACCCGGACGCCGGCCAGCGGCCCGTCGCCGAGCACCCGCTCGACCGCGGCGACGATCGTGGCAGGGTCGGCCAGGCGGCCGGCGCCGATGTCGCCACCGGCCAGTCGTCCCGACTCCGGTTCGACGACGTGCACGCCGCGAGCGCGCAGCGTGGCGACGTTGGCCTGCACCGCGGGGTGCTCCCACATCTCGGTGTGCATCGCCGGGCAGACCACCACCGGCGCGCGCGTGGCCAGGAGCACGTTGGTCAGCAGATCGGTCGACAGGCCGGCGGCGTACGCGGCCAGCAGTCGGGCCGTCGCCGGGGCGACGAGGATCAGATCGGCGGTCTGGCCCAGGCGGGTGTGCGGGATCGGGCTGTCCTCGTCCCACAGCGACGTCTGCACCGGCTCGCTGGCCAGCGCGGAGAACGTGGTGCGCCCGACGAAGTGCTCGGCGCCGGCGGTCATCACCGGCACGACGTGCGCGCCCGCGTCGACCAGTCGGCGGCAGACCTCGATGGCCTTGTACGCGGCGATCCCGCCGGTGACGCCGAGGACGATGCGCTTGCCGGCGAGCGCAGTCGGCGCGACGACGCTCATCGAGTCATGGAGACGGCGTGGCGCGACGCGGTCCGGAGCCGGATCAGGCGATGATCTCGCCGTCGTCCGCCGCAGCCTCGGCGGCGAGCGCGGCCTCGGCCAGCTCGGCCTCGGTCGGCAGCTCGGTGCGCACGATCTTGTCGGCGGAGATCTCCTCGAAGCCGATGCTCAGCGGCTTGCGCGCCGCGGACGGCACCTGCGGCGGCACCATGTGGCCGAGGCCCTCGCCGAGCTGGTTGAAGTACGAGTTGATCTGCCGGGCACGACGAGCCGCCAGCGTGACGAGGCTGAACTTGGAATCGACGCGATCGAGCAGCTCCTCGATCGGCGGGTTCATCATCGTGTCGTACGTGCGCGTGGTGGTCATGCGATCCTCCGTCAGGCCAGTCTGGCAATCCTACCTGGCTGGGAGCCGTCCGAACGGTGGAGCTCGATGATCGCCATCATCTCGCGCACCGTGTCGGCCAGGTCGTCGTTGACCACGACGTGGTCGGCGATCTCCAAGCCGATCGGCTCCTCGTCGAGCGCCTTCTGCAGCCGCTCGTCGACCTTGTCCTCCGGGTCGCCGCGGCCACGCAGCCGGCGCTGCTGCTCCTCACGCGACGGCGGCAGGACGAAGATCAGCACGGCGTCGGGGAACTGCCGCTTGACCTGCGTCGCCCCGTCGACCTCGATCTCCAAGCACGATGTCGCGTGTCGCCGACGCGCTCGGGCATCGGGGTGCCGTAGTAGTTGCCGAGGAAGTTGGTCCACTCGAGGAAGCC
Organism: uncultured Acidimicrobiales bacterium; assembly: GCA_963794805.1. Lineage (GTDB taxonomy): Bacteria > Actinomycetota > Acidimicrobiia > Acidimicrobiales > Ilumatobacteraceae > JAODBQ01. The sequence continues at coordinate 296,109 of CAWCFL010000012.1, read as the reverse complement.
GCCGCCCTCGATGCGCTCCTCGAACGTCTGCCGGTCGGTGAACGTTAGGCGTCGGCGGCTTCGCCGGGCCGCCGGTCGCGGGTGGTCCACGAGCGGCTCAGCCACAGCTGCGGATCCTGCTCGGCGAGCAGGCCGACGATGGTGCCCTTGCCGACGCCACCGGGCCCGGACACGATGAAGATCAGCGGAGCGTCCTGGCCTTCCGGCAGTGGGTCGCTCGCCGGCACCTCTACTTGCCGAGCTGGTCGAGCAGCGCCAACTTCTGCTGCTGGCCGAGGCCCTGGACACGGCGGTTGTCGGCGATGCCGATGTCCGCCATGATCTTGCGCGCCTTGACCTTGCCGACGCCGGGGAGCGATTCGAGCAGCGAGACGACCTTGAGCTTGCCGACGGTGTCGTCGGTGGACGCCAGCGCGTCGGAGAGCGACATGGCGCCGAGCTTGAGCTGGTTCTTCAGCTCGGCCCGCGCAGTGCGAGCCTCGGCAGCCTTCGCCAACGCAGCCGTGCGCTGTTCTGGAGAGAGTTGCGGGGGTGTTGCCATGGCGACGACCCTACAGCGGGAGGCGGTCCGCCGTCCCCGTCAATCCCCGGGCGTGACATGTGGCCGGAGCAGGGCGTTTGCTCCGCTCAGCGGTGCGCGGCGCCGATCAGCTCGCCAACCGTGGCCACGCCGTGACGCTCCATCCACGCTTCCAGCTCGGCGAGCACGCGTGCCGGCGCCGGCGGCTCGGCGAACGTCGCCGTGCCGACCTGCACGGCGCTCGCGCCGGCGAGCAGCAGCTCGACCGCGTCCCACCCGGTGCCGACGCCACCGACGCCGACGATCGGCAGCTCCGGGCAGCGCGGCGTGCACGTCGAAGACCGTGCGCACGACCACCGGGTGGATCGGCGCTGCCGCTGTAGCCGCCGCCGCCGGCGCCGAGCACCGGCCGGCGGGTCGTCGGGTCGAGCACCAGACCGAGCAGCGTGTTGCACAGCGTGACCGCCGTCGGCGCCGGCGTCGTGCGCGGCGGCGGCGACGTCGACCACCCGGTCGGTGTTCGGGCTGAGCTTGGCCCACCGCGGTCGACCGCACGCCTCGGTCGCCCGGATCACCGTCGGCCGACAGCTCGCGGATCGTGGGCGAAGATCCCCCGGCGGCCCTCGAGGTTGGGGCACGACAGGTTGACCTCGACGGCGACGACGCTCGGCCGGCAGGCCGGCGAGCGCCTCGGCGGCGCGAGCGTAGTCGTCGACGCTGCGCCCCCAGATGCTGACGACGGTGGTGACGCCGGCTGCCATGAGCGCCGGCAGGTCGTCGCGCCGCCAGGCCGCGACGCCCGGGCCCTGCAGCCCGACGGCGTTGAGCATCCCCGGCCCGGCGGCGTGCAGTCGCGGCGCCGGGTTGCCGGCCCACTCGAACGCGGCCAGCGACTTGACCACGTGCGCCCCGAGCGAGGCGAGATCGAGCAACGGCAGCAGCTCCGTCCCGTGCCCCGCCGTCCCCGCGGCGGTCATCACCGGGTTGGCGCAGCAGGACCGACCCGACGGCAGTCGACAGGTCACGGCTCACCGCTCACCGCCCACCCGAGTCCCAGCCGTCCACCCGAGTCGCTGACGCGCCGTTCCGCACGCCACCGACTCGCCTGCGCACGTCGGACTCGGGTGGACGACGGTGCGCGGCCGACGTTCGGTCCGTGCGCGTCGAGGGATCGAGCGCGCGCGGTGGCGCGACCGCCAGGGAGCCCACCGCGGGGAGGGAGCAGCGGAAGCGAGCGCAGCGAGCGGACGCCAGTCCCGACCATCAGGAACGGTGGTAGCTCTGCAGCGGCCGGACGGTGATGTCCTGGCCGACCTGCTCGGCCATGCCCTGCACCGCCGCGAGCGCGGCCTCCACCGTGGTGACCGAGCTGACCCGGTTGGTGTTGGCCGCCTTGCGGATCTGCTCGCCGTCGCTGCGGCCGCCACTGCCCTGGGGCGTGTTGATCACGAAGCTGACCTTGCCGTCGGCGATCAGGTCGACGGCGGTGACCTCGGCGCCCTCGCTGACCTTGCCGACGACGAGGTCGACCGGCTGCCCGAAGCGGCCGAGGTACGCCGCCGTGCCGGCCGTGGCGGCGATGCCCAGGCCGAGCTCGCGCAGCCGGGCGGCCACGACCAGCCCGGCGGGCTTGTCGCCGTCGGCGAGCGAGAGGAACACCGTGCCCGCGGTCGGCAGCAGCGTGCCGGCGGCCAGCTCGGCCTTGAAGAACGCCTTGCCGAACGTGGTGTCGATGCCCATCACCTCGCCGGTCGAGCGCATCTCCGGGCCGAGCGCGGTGTCCACCTCGGGGAAGCGGTTGAACGGCAGCACGGCCTCCTTGATGGCCACGTGGCCGTGGTTCGACGGCGGCCGCAGCAGGCCCTCGTCGCGCAACGACGCCAGCGTCGCCCCGAGCATCACCCGGCTGGCCACCTTGGCCAGCGGCACGCCGGTGGCCTTGGCGACGAACGGCACCGTGCGCGACGCCCGCGGGTTGGCCTCGATGACGTACACGGTGGTGCCGAGCACGGCGTACTGCACGTTGATCAGGCCGCGCACGTCGAGCGCCTCGGCGATCGAGCGGGTGTACGCCTCGATCACCTCGACCACCCACGACGGCAGCGTCTGCGGCGGGATCGCGCACGCCGAGTCGCCGCTGTGCACGCCGGCCTCCTCGACGTGCTCCATCACCCCGCCGATAACGACCTCGCCGGTGTGGTCGCGGATGGCGTCGACGTCGACCTCGATGGCGTCCTCGAGGAAGCGGTCGATGAGCACCGGCCGCTCGGCCGACAGCCCGCCCTCGCGGCCGAGGCGTGCCGAACCCGGCCAGCTCGGCCATCGCCCGGGCGAGGTGGTTGCGGTCGTGGACGATCTGCATCGCCCGGCCGCCGAGCACGTAGCTACGGCCGCACGAGCACCGGGAAGCCGATGCCGCTCGACGATCGCCAGCGCCTGCTCGAGATCGGTGGCCGTGCCGCCGGGCGGCTGGGGGATGTGCAGCGTCGATGCACAGCGCGTTCCACTTCTCGCGGTCCTCGGCGAGGTCGATCGACGCGCGGCGACGTGCCGGCGATCATCGACTGCGGCAGCAGGCCGGCGAGCTTCAGCGGGGTCTGCCCGCCGAGCGAGACGATCACCTTCGGCGCCACGCCGCCCGATGCGAGGGTCTCGGCCTCGATGACGTTGAGCACGTCCTCGCGGGTCAGCGGCTCGAAGTACAGGCGGTCGCTGGTGTCGTAGTCGGTGCTCACCGTCTCCGGGTTGCAGTTGACCATCACCGTCTCGAACCCGGCCTCGCGCAGGGCGAACGAGGCGTGCACGCAGCAGTAGTCGAACTCGATCCCCTGGCCGATGCGGTTCGGCCCGCTGCCGAGGATGACGACCCGCGGCCGATCGCTCGGGCGGACCTCGTTGTCGTCCTCGTACGTCGAGTAGTGGTACGGCGTCTCGGCGGCGAACTCGGCGGCGCACGTGTCGACCGTCTTGTACGTCGGGATCACGCCGGCGGCGATCCGCGCGGCGCGCACGGCGAGCTCGTCGACGTCCCACAGGTAGGCCGAGCTGGGCGTCGGCGAAGCCGAACTGCTTGGCCCGGCGCCACGACCGGCGGGTCATCCCGTCGAAGCCGATGCGACCTCGCACCGCGGCACGCTCCTCGACGATCTGCTGCATCTGGTCGAGGAACCACGGGTCGATCCGGCAGCGCTCGTGGATCGTCTCGATCGGCACGCCGCGGCGCAGCAGCTCGCCGATCTGGAAGATGCGCTCGGGCGTGGCGATGGCCACGCGTGTCGAGCAGCTCGGCGTCGCCGACCGGGTCGAGCTGGGCCTCGGCCGGGTCGCAGCCGAGACCGCAGCCGCCCTGCTCCAGCGAGCGCAGGCCCTTCTGCAGGCTCTCGGTGAACGTCCGCCCGATGCTCATCGCCTCGCCGACCGACTGCATCTGCGTGCCGAGGATGCCCTTGGTGCCGGGCAGCTTCTCGAACGCCCACCGCGGGATCTTGGTGACGACGTAGTCGATCGACGGCTCGAAGCACGCCGGCGTCGGCCGCCGGTGATGTCGTTCTGGATCTCCGGCAGCGTGTAGCCGACGGCGAGCTTGGCGGCGATCTTGGCGATCGGGAAGCCGGTGGCCTTCGACGCCAGCGCCGACGAGCGCGACACCCGCGGGTTCATCTCGATGACGACCTGCTCGCCGGTCTCCGGGTTCACCGCGAACTGCACGTTGCTCCCGCCGGTCTCCACGCCGACGCGGCGGATGCAGGCGAACGCGGCATCGCGCATCTGCTGGTACTCGACGTCGCTGAGCGTCTGCGCCGGGGCCACGGTGATCGAGTCGCCGGTGTGCACGCCCATCGGGTCGACGTTCTCGATCGAGCAGATGATCACGCAGTTGTCGGCCCGGTCGCGCATCACCTCCAGCTCGAACTCCTTCCAGCCGGCGATGCTCTTCTCGATGAGGATCTCGCTGATCGGGCTGGCGTCGAGCCCGTTCGCCGCGAGCCGCTCGAACTCCTCCGGCGTCGAGGCGATGCCCGTGCCGCGCCCGCCGAGGATGTACGCCGGGCGGATGATGATCGGCAGGCCGATCTCCTCGACGACGGCGCGGGCCTCCTCCATCGTGTGCGCGGTGCCGCTGGCCGGCACGTGCAGGCCGATCTCGAGCATCGCCTGCTTGAACTGCTCGCGGTCCTCCGCCGTCGCGATCGCCTTGGCGTTGGCCCCGATCAGCTCGGGCGTGCCGGGCACGCCGACGAGGCCGCGCTCGTACAGCTCCATCGCCGTGTTCAGCCCGGTCTGGCCGCCGAGCGTCGGCAGCACCGCGTCGGGCTGCTCCTGCTCGATGATCTTGGCGACCACCTCCCAGGTGATCGGCTCGATGTACGTGGCGTCGGCGAAGTCCGGGTCGGTCATGATCGTCGCCGGGTTGGAGTTGACGAGGATGACCCGGAAGCCCTCCTCGCGCAGCACGCGGCAGGCCTGGGTGCCGGAGTAGTCGAACTCGCAGGCCTGGCCGATGACGATCGGGCCGGAGCCGATGATGAGGATCGAGTGGAGGTCGGTGCGCTTGGGCATCAGACGCTCCTCAGGCCAGGCCGTAGGCCGGCTCGGGCAGCCCGTGCAGGTGCGCCGGGCACCGGTGGCAGCTTGTCCAACGGCCTGCCGTCCATCAGCGCGGCGAAGTCGGCGAACAGGTAGCGGCTGTCGTGCGGGCCGGGCCCGGCCTCGGGGTGGTACTGCACGCTGAACGCCTGCGCGCCGCGCACCCGCATCCCCTCGTTGGTGCCGTCGTTGAGGTTGACGTGGGTGACGTCGGCGACGCCGGCGAGGCTGTCGGCGGCGACGCAGAAGTTGTGGTTCTGGCTGGTGATCTCGACGTGGCCGGTGGACTCGTTGCGCACCGGGTGGTTGCCGCCGTGGTGGCCGAACGGCAGCTTGAACGTCTCCCCGCCGAGCGCCCGGCCGAGCAGCTGGTGGCCGAGGCAGATGCCGAACACCGGCACGTTGCCGAGCAGGCCGCCGATCGCCTCGACGGCGTACGGCACCTCGGCCGGGTCGCCCGGGCCGTTCGACAGGAACACGCCGTCGGGCGACAGGCGCCAGCACGTCGGCGGCCGTCGTCGAGGCCGGCACGACGTGCACCGTGCCGAGCCGGACGAGCTGGCGCAGGATCGTGTGCTTGATGCCGAAGTCGTAGGCGACGATGCGCGCCGCGTCGCGCCGACCGGTTGCCGTCGTGCGACGGTGTACGGCTCGTCGGTGGTCACCTCGGCGACGAGGTCGACGCCGTCGGTGCCCGGCTCGGCCGCGGCGGCGGCGCGCAGCTCGGCCTCGACGGCGGTGCCGAACGCGCCGGCCATCGCCCCGGTGTCGCGCAGCAGGCGGGTGAGCCGGCGGGTGTCGATGCCCGCCGATGCCGCTGATGCCGTAGCGCGCGCAGCATCGTCGTCGAGGCCCGCCTGGGCCCGGTGGTTGCTGTGCCGGCGGGCCATCTCGCGCACGATGACGCCGCGGCAGAACGGACGCACGGACTCGAAGTCGCGGCGGTTGACGCCGTAGTTGCCGATGTGCGGGTTGGTGAACGTGATGATCTGCCCGGCGTAGGACGGGTCGGTGATCACCTCCTGGTAGCCGCGACAGCACGGTGTTGAACACGACCTCGCCGCTGGCGACGCCGATCGGGCGGGTCGGCGCCGAGCAGCTCGCCCTCGAACACGCTGCCGTCGGCGAGGACCAGCGCGCGTCCTCGGACTCGAGGCGCTCACGGGACGCCGGCCGTCGGCGACATCTGCATGATCATACAGCTCGCGCATATCCATGCGGACGCCTCCGGGCCTGACACATCTGCTTGCTCCTCCCGTATGGGCCTCACGGGACCCATTTCACGGTGGCGCCAGGTATACGTCGGGCGCGAGCGGCTCCGCGTCCGTCGGCCCGCGCCGGTTATCGTGCGCCCGATGCGCGGCTGCGTGATCATGGCGTCGTCACAACGAACAGCGCGCGCCATCGTCCCGGTGCTCGCCGAGATCGACGAGGCCGCGCGGGCACTCGCCCCGAGCGGCATCGAGCTCGAGCGTGCTGCTCGTCGACGACCTCGTCGCCCGACGGCACCGCCGAGGTCGCCGCCGGCGTGGCCAAGCAGCTCGGCCTCGACTTCGAGGTGCTCACCGGGTCGACCGCCTCGGCGTCGGCGCACGCGATGCTGCGCGGCTTCGCCCACGCGCTGCGCCGACGACGACGTCGACTTCTTCGTCACGCTCGATGCCGACGGCCAGCACGACGGCCGCCAGATCCCCGACCTGGTGCGCGCCAACCTGGCCCGTCGGCAGTGGGATGACCATCGGCTCGCGCTGGACGCGCGGCGGCTCCTCCCCCGGCACCGGCTGGTACCGCGATCGCGCTCAGCCGCACCGGCAACATCATGGTCCGCGGCGGTCACCGGCCTGCGTGGCGTGCACGACGCGACGACCTCGTTCCGCGTGTACGCCCGCGAGGTCGCCCAGCTGCTGCGCCCGGAGACGCCTGCGCGTCGAGGGCTACGGCTTCTTCAGCGCCGTTCGTCGCCATCACCCGGGCGCACGGCTTCGCGATCGACGAGGTGCCGATCACGTTCCGGCCGCGCTACAGCGGGGTGCAGCAAGTTGCACCCGCGCGACATGGTCGACTTCACCCGCAACCTGCCGACGGTGCGCCGCCAGGTCGCGCGAGATCCGCCGCGAGACCGTCGCTCCAACCAGGCCGACGTGGGCGCAGCGATCGTCCGAGCTGCAATCGCAGGACGCCGTCGTCCGACTCGCACGTTCGGTGCCGCCGAGGAGCTGGAGAACCTCGCCTAGGCCGACCACTTCTTCGGCTGGATCGCCGACGAGCTCGTGCCGTACCTCGGCGACCGCATCCTCGAGGTCGGTGCCGGCCTCGGCTCGATGACCCGCCGCGCTCGCCGACGCGGCAAGCCGGCGCGAGGTCATCGCGCTCGAGCCGGCGGCCAACCTGTTCGACGACCTCGTCGAGCGCACGGCTCGACCTGGCGCAACGTCGACTCCCCTGCAGCTGACCTCGCAGCAGCTGCTCGCCGACGGCGCGGCGCGGCACGTTCGACTCCACCGTCTACGTCAGCGTGCTCGAGCACATCCTCGACGACGGCGCCGAGATGCAGACCGCCTACGACCTCGCTCGCCCCGGGCGGCGTCGCTGGCGATCTTCGTGCCGGCGATGTCCGCGCTGTACGGCAGCCTCGACTTCAAGTCGGGTCACTTTCGCCGCTACGACAAGGCGCTGCTGCGATCGGTGATCGACCAGGCCGGCTTCGAGATCGTCGCGCCTGCGCTACCTCGAGGTCGCCGGCGTCGTGCCGTACTGGGTGCTCTACCGCGTGCTCAACCGCGAGTCGCTCGGCAGCGATGTCGTCGAAGCTGTTCGACTCGCTGATCGTGCCGGCCAGCAAGACCATCCAGCGGGCCGTCCCCAACCCGCCGCTCGGCAAGAACCTCCTCGCCATCGGCCGCCGGCGCTGACGTCGACCGTCTAGCGGCGCTTGCCGGCGCAGGCGGTTCCTGCGGGGTGACGTCGACCGCGGTCGATGTGCCGACGCGCTTGGCGACGACGATGTCGCTCTGGTCGAACAGCACCTGGAACGGCCCGCCGGGGGCGATCATGTCGCTGAACAGCTGCTGCTGGGCCGGCGCCGACCGCGTTGCGGTCGACGCACGATGTAGTCGATCGCCGTCGGCGACGGGCAGCCGGTAGCAGTCGTCGTTGCCCCAGTACGCCGGCACGAACGGGTTCGGCCAGTCGTAGATCTGCTCGCGGTGGGACAGGTGCGGCAGCAGCTGGTAGGTCGCCGTGACCGAGGCGTCGGCGGGCACGAGCGTCAGCGCGTCGCGCGACGACGTCGTTGCGCGGCGACGGCCTGCGCCCCACACGTTGTAGGAGTCGCCGATCGGCGACGGCGACCAGGCGACGTTGGTCACGTAGGCGCGACAGCAGCAGCCAGACCGGCAGGACGACGCGCATGACCTTGAACCGCCACAGCAACCGGCGTGCCCTCGATCGCCGCGATGATCAGCGGGGCGATCATCACCGACGTGTACTGGTAGCGGATCTGGCGGGCGTACGGGCTGGAGCCGATGACGCTGGCGAGCATCTGCGGGGCGGCCATCAGCAGCCCGCCGACGCCGAGCACGAGGATCCCGCCGAGCGGCAGGCTGAGGTCGCGGTAGAAGCGGATGCGGTCGGGCTTGCGTCGCGTCGCTGACGACCCGGTTGGGGTGCTTGACGATCGTCTCGGCGATCTCCGGCATGTCCTTGCCGTAGCTGCCGTAGAAGTACTCGATGTAGAAGGGCTGGACGCCGCCGTTGAAGTGCGGCATGAAGATCTTCGTGGCGAACGCGTACCAGCCGACGCCGAGCGCGGACGACCCAGCCCGCCATCTTCCGGGCGCGTGCGCGCCGTCGCGCCACACGGTACACGACGCAGGACGAGGCCCATCATGATCACCGCGAGCGCGGTGTCCTCGCGGGTCGACAGGGCGATCACCAGGGCGACGAACATCGGCCGTCCACCGCCGGCGCATGGCGAACCACCAGGCGAACAGGAGCGGGGTGATGACCAGCGCCTCGGGGTGGAAGTTGGCCCAGCTGATCCACTGGATCGGCGCGTACATCAGGTAGACGACGGCGAAGACGAGGCCCATCCACGGCGTCTTGAAGCGGTCCCTGGCGATGAGGTAGGTCGGCACCGCGCCGAACGCCGAGCACCGCCGCCTGGGCGACGAACAGGAAGTTCGGGCCGGCGCCGAGCCAGTAGAACGGCACGAACGCGTAGGCGATGAGGTTGAGGTGCTGGCCCCAGAAGTCCAGGCCGCGCACGGTCATGAACGTCTGCCCGCCGCGCGACACCAGCCAGAAGCCCTGGTCGTAGATGCCCATGTCGAACGACCACGTGCCGAACGTGTTCTGCCGCTTGCACGCCGAGCGAGCCGAACACGATGGCGAACAGCAGGCGCCGACGAACGTCAGCCAGGCCGCCGGATGGGCCTGCCATGCGCGTCGGGGCAGGTCGCGACCCCAGTCGACGAGCCGGGTCCGGCGGTCGGGGCCGGGATCGCCGGTGGCGGTCACGGTCGTCGCCGGTCGAGACGTCGCCCATCGAGACGTCGCCGTCGACGTCGCTCGAGCGTCGTCGGCCGCTTCGTCGAGGTCGAGCAGATCGTCGTCGAGCATCCCGTCGGCGGGTGCGGCGAGCCCGTCGCCGAGGTCGACCTCCCGTTTCACGGGCGGCACGCTAGCCAGCGGCCGACGTCGTGTCGGCCGCACCCCGTGCGCAGTCAGGCGGGGCGGGCGAGGCGGGCGATCGACGGCGAGCACGCCGTTGACGAAGCGGCCGGAGTCGTCGGTGGAGAACCGCTTGGCCAGCTCGACCGCCTCGTCGAGCACCACCGCGACCGGCACGTCGGGTCGGTGGAACAGCTCGAACGCGGCGATGCGCAACACGGTGAGGTCGATCGCCGGCATCCGCTTGAGCGTCCAGCCGTGGGCGTTGGCCGCGATCACCTCGTCGAGCTCGTCGCGGTGCGCGGCCGTCGCCGTCGACCAGCAGCCGGGTCAGCGTCGTCGATCGGCACCACCTGGGCGGCGGCGATCTCCGCCGACCGGGACGCGCTTGGTGTCGGCCTCGTAGAACAGCAGCAGGGCCCGCTCGCGGGCGTCGCTGCGCTCGTCGTCGGCGAACGGTGAGCCGCCCGCCCGACCTCGGCGGGCCATGCGCTCAGACTCGCGTGATGTAGTCGCCGGTGCGGGTGTCGACCCGCAGGCGGTCGCCGATGTTGATGAACAGCGGCACCTGGACGACCTTGCCGGTCTCCAGCGTGGCCGGCTTGCGCGCGCCGCTGACGCGGTCGCCCTGGATGCCGGGCTCGGTGTCGGTGACGGCCAGTTCGACCGAGGCGGGGATCTCCACGGAGACGATCTCGTCGTTGTGGAAGGCGATGATCGCCACGGCCTGCTCGACCATGTAGTCGGCCGCGTCGCCGAGGGCAACCTTGGCCACGTTCTGCTGGTCGTAGCTCTCGGTGTCCATGAACACGTAGTCGTCGCCGTCGCGGTAGAGGAACTGCATGTCCTTCTTGTCGAGCATGGCCTGCTCGACGCGGACGCCGGCGTTGAACGTGCGGTCGAAGACGTTGCCGTTGCGCAGGTTGCGCAGCTTGGTGCGGACGAACGCACCACCCTTGCCCGGCTTGACGTGCTGGAACTCGACCACCTGGAACAAGCCCGTTGTCGAGCTCGAGGGTGATCCCGTTCTTCAGGTCGTTGGTGGTGATGGCGGGCATGGGGAATCCTTGGGCGTCTGGGTGAGTGCTCGGCAACCGGTGCTGGTGACGACCACCAGGTCCTCCACGCGGATGCCGCCGAAGCCCTCACGATAGACCCCAGGTTCCACGGTCACCACGTCCCCGACCTGCAAGCAGCAGGTCGCCGGCGCGGCCGACGAACGGATCCTCGTGGATCAACAGGCCGACGCCGTGACCGGTGCCGTGGGTGAACCAGTCGCCGTAGCCGGCCGCGGCGATGGCGTCGCGGCACACCGCGTCGAGCTCCTTGGTGCTCAACCCGGCGGCCGACGGCCTCGACGCCGCGCACCTGGGCGTCGAGCACCAGCTCGTACAGCTCGCGCTGCAGCGCGGTCGGCTCGCCGACGACGTAGCTGCGGGTCATGTCGCGAGTGGTAGCCGTCGTACAGCGCGCCGACGTCGATGATCACGGTGTGCCCGTCCTCGATGCGGACGTGCGTCGGGACGGTGGTGCGGGAGGGCGGCGTTGACCGGCCCGGTGGCGACGATCGTCTCGTAGCTCGGGCCCTCGGCGCCGAGCTCGCGCATCCGGATCTCCAGCAGGTTGCGCACCTCGGCCTCGGTCATGCCCTCGCCCAGACGCCCGGCGCACGTCGGCGAGCGCGGCGTCGGCGATGCGGCAGGCCTCGGCGATGCGGGCGATCTCGCCGTCGTCCTTGGTGCGCCGCTCGGCCTCGACGACGCCGTCGAGCCCGACGAGCGTCGGGGCCATCGCCGACTCGTAGCGCGCGGAACTGCGCGTAGGTGACGTGCTGCGGCCTCGAAGCCGAGCGTGGCGAACGGCGCGACCGTGGCTCGGCGAGGTGGTCGTTGACCGCCGCGCCGGTGGCCCCGACGAGCACCCGCCCGTCGACGCCGAGCGCGGCCATCTGCACCGCCGCCTGGTCGCCGTAGCGCCCGTCGGTGACGAGCACCAGCTCGTCGGGCGTGACCACCACCCAGCCGTTGGAGCCGGAGAACCCGGTGAGCCAGCGGATGTTCGACAGGTCGCTGACGAGCAGCGCCTCGGCCCGTCGGCCGAGCCGAGCCGCTGCACGGCACGCGACGTCGAGCGCCGGCAGGGCCGACGGTGAGCGGCGTCCATCACGCGGCCACCCAGCTTCTCGGCGATCGCCGCGACGGCCAGCCGGTACCCGGTGCCGCCGAAGCCGACGATCGATCCCGGTGGCCACCGGGCGACACGACGCTGGTGTGCCGCCACGCCTCGCGGGCGTTGGGGTTGGACAGGTGCACCTCGACCTTCACGCCCGTCGAACGCGGCGAGCGCGTCGTGGATGGCCCACGAGTAGTGGGTGAACGCGCCGGGGTTGATGATGATCGCCGCGCACCGGCCCCGGGCGCCGGTGGATGGCGTCGACCAGGTCACCCTCGTGGTTGCTCTGCAGGTCCTCGACCTCGTAGCCGTGCTCGGCGGCGGCGGCCGCCGTGGTGGCGACGTGGTCGTCGAGCGTCGCCGTGCCGTAGACCTCCGGCTCGCGCTGGCCGAGCAGGTTCAGGTTCGGCCCGTGCAGCAGCAGGATCGTGGCCATCGGTGGTCAGTCTGCCGCGCGCGTGAGTCCAGCGCGAGCGGGGCATCCGGTAGAGCACGTGGCGGGCCTCGGCCCACCCCTCGAGCAGCGGGTGGTCGAAGTCGTCGTCGGGGTCGTGGGTGAAGCCGAGCTTCTCCATGACGCGCCGCGACTGCAGGTTCTCCACGGTGGTGAAGCTGACGACCTGGTCGTCGGGAGGCGTCGACGTTGGCGAACGCCCAGTCGACGACGGCACGTGCCGCCTCGGTGGCGAAGCCGTGACCCCACTGCTCGCGGGCGAAGCGCCAGCCGACCTCGACGCACGGCGTGAACCACGCCTCCCAGGTCGGCGACGAGCAGCATCACCATGCCGGCCATCGCGCCGCTGTCGAGGCGCTCGACCGCCCAGCCGCCGAAGCCGCGCTCGCCCCACGAGCGGGCCAGCCGGTCGACCATCTCGCCGGACTGCGCGCGCGGTGAGCGTCGACGGGAAGTGCCGCATCACCTCCGGGTCGGCGTTGAGCGCGGCGTACGCCGGCTTGTCGTCGTCGCGCCACGGGCGGACGAGCAGCCGGGCGGTCTGCAGGTGCGGCGCTTCGCTCATCGCGTACGCGGCCATCGACGGCGAGCGCCTCGCGGGCCGCGGCGGGGTCGACGCCCTTGACCACCTCGACGCCGGCCGGACCGTCGAGCACGAACGTCAGCGAGTCGACGGCCTTCTTGTCCCGGCCCATCAGCGCGACCAGCTCGTCGGGATCGAGGCCGGCCGGGAGCGCCGTGTCCAGCTCGTAGGCGCCGGCGACGACGTCGTAGTGCTGCTCGACGGCGTCGTCGTCGATGCGGCCCATCAGCCTGGGCGAGGTGCGCGGCGTAGATCAGGCCGATGGCCACGGCCTCGCCGTGCTCGAGCGAGTGGTCGGTGGCGATCTCCAGCGCGTGGGCCAGCGTGTGGCCGTAGTTGAGCAGGGCCCGAGCGCCGCCGTTCGGGTCCTCGCGCTCGTCGCCGGCGACCACGGCGGCCTTGATCGCCACGCAGCGGGCGATGCGCTCGGGCTCGTCCAGCGCCAGCAGATCGTCGCCGGTGAGGAAGTGGTACTTGGCCATCTCGCCGTGACCGCAGCGCCACTGGCGTGGCGGCAGCGTGGCCAGGGCGTCGAGGTCGCAGATCACCCCGGCCGGCTGCCAGATCGCGCCGACGAGGTTCTTGCCCTCCGGCAGGTTCACCGCGGTCTTGCCGCCGATCGCCGCGTCGACCATGCCGAGCAACGTCGTGGTCACGTGGACCACGGGCACGCCGCGGTGCCACGCGGCGGCGGCGAAGCCCGCCGACGTCGGTGACGATCCCGCCGCCGTGGGCGATGACCACGTCGTTGCGGGTGAGACCCATGCCGGCGAAGCCGCGGCACAGCGCCTCGATCGTCGCCAGCGTCTTGTGCTCCTCGCCGACGCCGATCTCGAAGCGCTCGGCGGGGATGCCCGGGTCGAGGTCGAGCGGGACGCCGGCCTGCGTGACGATCGCCGCCCGCCTCGCCGCACGCGGCAGCAGTCCGGCGAGCTCGTGACGCGCGCCGTGTCCGACGAGCACGTCGTAGGCGTGCCCGGGGATCGGCACGTCGACCGTGATCACCGCGCGCTCATCGCAGGATCGCGTCGACGATGTCGGCGACCGAGCGGTTGTCGACGAGCACGATGGCGTCGGCCACTTGGCGGTACAGCGGGGCCCGCTCGTCGAACATCCGCTGCAGCGTGGCCGCCGGGTCGTCGTCGAGCAGCGGACGGTGCCCGCCGCTGCGCACCCGGTCGACCAGCGTCGCCGGGTCGGCGCACAGCCACACGACCTTGGACGGCGAATCGCGCAGCGCGGTGCGGTTGCTGCTCCGACAGCACCACGCCGCCGGCCGCGGCGATCACCAGCGGCTCCTGCTCGGTGAGCGCCTCGAGCAGCGCCTCGGTCTCCAGGGCGCGGAACGCCGGCTCGCCGTCGGTCGGCGAAGATCTCCCGCACGGTGCGCCCGGTGCGCGCCTCGATCACCAGATCGCTGTCGACCACCCGCCGGCCGAGCCGCTCGCCGAGGATCGCGGCTGACGGTGGTCTTGCCGACGCCCATCATCCCGATGAGCACGAGGTGCTGGTTCGGCGGGGATCACAGCGCGGCGCGGAACGCGGCGGCGTTGCGCACGAACTCGGTGAGCGAGTCGCCGCCGAACTTGCGCTGCGCCTCGGCGGCCAGCACGAGGGCGACCATCGTCTCGGCCACCACGCCCATCGCCGGCACCGCGGTGACGTCGGTGCGCTCCTTGAAGCTCACCGTCGCCTCCTTGGTGACGACGTCGACGGTCTTCAGCGTCGGCCGGTTGAGCGTGGCCAACGGCTTCATCGCCGCGCGGACGACGAGCAGCTCGCCGGTGGTCATCCCGCCCTCGGTGCCGCCGGCGAGCGTCGACTCGCGGCGGTAGTCGTTGGCCTCGGCGTCCCACGAGATGGCGTCGTGAGCCGCGCTGCCCCGGCGGCCGGCGACCTCGAAGCCGTCGCCGATCTCGACGCCCTTCACCGCCTGGATGCTCATCAGCGCCTGGGCCAGCGCGGCGTCGACCTTGCGGTCCCAGTGCACGTGGCTGCCGAGGCCGATCGGCACGCCGTAGCCGAGCACCTCGACGACGCCGCCGAGCGAGTCGCCCTCCTTGGCCGCGGCCTGGATCTCGTCGATCATCGCCGCCTCGGCTGCAGCGTCGAAGCAGCGCACCGGCGACTCGTCGACGCGGGCCAGGTCGGCCGGCGTCGGGCGATCGGCCGCCTTGCTGCGCGCCGGGCCCATCTGGATGACGTGGCTGAGGATCGTCGGTGCCCAGCTCGGCGAGCAGCTTCTTGGCCAGCGCACCGGCGGCGACGCGGGCCGCGGTCTCCCGGGCGCTGGCCCGCTCGAGCACGTCGCGGGCGTCGGTGAACCCGTACTTCTGCATGCCGACGAGGTCGGCGTGGCCGGGGCGCACCTGGGTGAGCGGCTCCTTCGTCGGCTCCCGGCGCCGGCGACATCTCCTCGTGCCACTTGTCGCTGCGGAACCACTCGGAGTTCTTGATCTCGATCGCCACCGGCGAACCGAGCGTGCGCCCGTGGCGGACGCCGCCGAGCAGGGTCAGCTCGTCCTGCTCGAACCGCTGCCGCGGCCCGCGGCCGTAGCCGAGACGGCGGCGGGCCATCTCCGCCTGGATCTCCTCGACGGTGATCGGCAAGCCCGCCGGCAGACCCTCGACGATGACGACGAGCGCCTGCCCGTGCGACTCGCCAGCGGTGAGGTACCGGAGCACCCGTTCAGGCTAGTGCGGCCCCTGTCACCATGCCCCGCCCGCACGTGGAGCGCAACGACGGCACGCCAACCACCGTTCGCGTCCGGCGCGGCGCGCCGGATCCGTCGTCAGCGGCGCGACACGAACGATGGCGACGGGCTCAGCGCGCTCGCGGGCGGCGAGCTCGCGGTTCGCTGCGGCGGCCATCGCAGCGATGTCGGGCGTCGTGCCCGGTCCACAGCGCCTGTTGCAGCGCCGCCTGGTGGACGAGCATCCCGAGGCCGTCGACGGTGGCGGCGCCGGCGATCGTCGGCGGCGTCGAGCAGGGCCGTGCGTCGCGGGTGGTAGACGATGTCGGCGACGACCTGGCCGTCGTGCAGCAGCGCCGGGTCGAGCGGCAGCTCGCGGGTGCCCATGCCCACCGAGGTGGCGTTGACCACGATGTCGGCGACGCCGCACGTCGGCGGCGCCGTGCCGACCCGACCGACCGCGCCGGCCAGCGCCGCCGCGGCGACGGCGCGCGGTCGGCCGAGCGGTTGACCACGACCACCTCGCCGGCGCCCGGTTGCGCGCCAGGGCCTCGACGATCGAGCGCGCCGCTGCCCCGGCGCCGAGCACGCACACACGCGCGACCCTCGATCGGCCAGCCGGCGCGCCGACATCGAGGCGACGAACCCGTCGCCGTCGGTGCTGTGCCCGGCCAGTCGGCCGTCGCGCAGCGGCGACCACGGTGTTGACCGAGCGCAGCGCGGCCGCGGCCGGGTCGAGCACGTCGACGGCGCGCGGCGACGTCCTCCTTGTGCGGCATCGTGACCGACAGCCCGCCGAGGCCGAGCGTGCGCATCGCCGCCAGCGCGTCGCCGGCCGACGCCGGCCGCGACGTCGAAGGCGACGTACACCCAGTCGAGCCCGAGCGAGGCGAAGCCGGCGTTGTGCAGCGCCGGCGACAGGCTGTGCTCGACCGGGTGGCCGATCACCGCGGCAAGACGGGTCCGTCCGGTGATCACCCGTAGGACGCCGGCGGCCTGAGCCTGCGGCGATGTTCGCCTCCTGCTGGTCCAGCGTCGCCGAGAACGCGTGGTGGCCGTCCTTGTCGATCTTCACGTAGTACAGGTAGAGGCACTGCTCGGCGGGCAGGCCGGCGCAGATCGGATCGCCCTGGCCGGGGTTCGGTGCCGGGTTCAGCGCCGCCTCGATCGACGCCCGCCCCGGGTTGGCGATCGGCGTCGGCGGCAGGCCCGGCGTGCAGGTAGGTGTTGTACGGCGTGTCGATGTCCTTGACGTCGGCGAACGTCGCGTTCGGGTCCTGCCCGTAGAACAGCGTGGCGTCGATCTGCAGCGGCATGCCTGAGGAACAGCCGGTTGTAGATGACCCGGGCGATCTTCGGCCCGGTCGCTGTCGAACTTCGCCTCGCGCTCGATCATCGAGGCGATGATCAGGATCTCGTACGGCGTCTTGCCCAGCTGCGCGGCGCGGCACGTCGAGGTTCTCCTGCGCGCCGACGCGCTCCATCAGCCCGACCATCCGGTTGATCACCTGGGCCGAGGTCTCGGCGTTGGACACCTGGTAGGTGTCGGGGAACAGCAGGCCCTCGAGCGAGGTCTGCCCCGCCGGCAGGTACTTGCTCGTGACCGTGCCGTCGGTGGCCGCGCGCGACGAAGTCGTCGACGCTCAGCCGGGGCATCCTGGCGTTCAGCCGCGCGGCCATCTTGTCGATGGTGTAGCCCTCGGGGAACGTGACCTGCTGGTAGGTGGCGCTCGGCGGCGTGTTCAGCGCGAGCATCACGTTGCCGATGTGGTCGTCCGGGCGGATCTGGTAGTAGCCGGGCGTCAGCTCCAGGCCGTCGTGGTGCTCGACGTACCAGCGGAACACGCCGGCGTCGGCGATCAGCCCCTGCTGCTGCAGACGCTCGCTGACCGTCTGCAGCGTGTCGTTCGGCCTCGACGGTGAAGCTGCGCGCCGCGCCGGCGTCGCCGGGCGGGTTGACCTTGCCGAGGTACCACAGGCCGACGCCACCGGCGACGAGGATCCCGGCGATGGCCACCGCGCCGACGGTGAACACGAGCAGCTTGGCCCGGCGCGACGAGCGGCGCGGCCGCTCGACCGATCAGCGCGTCGGTCATGTCCGGGTCGTCCCACGGATCGTCGTACCACGGATCGCGCCGCTGCAGGATCCGCTCGCGCCGCGGCACGATCCGGCGGAGCACCTCGCCCGTCGCGTCGGGCGTCTCCTTGTCGTCGTCCAGGTCCGTCACTGCTGCTGGGCCGCCTGGGTGTCCAGCCAGTGCTGGAGGATGACCGCCGCGGCGACCTTGTCGACGATCCGCCGGCGGGCCTCGGCGCGCATGCGCACGTCCATCAGCACCCGATCGGCCGTCACCGTGGTGCGGCGCTCGTCGAAGGTGACCACCGGCACGCCGACCACGGTAGCCAAGGCCTCGGCCTCGGCGACGGCAGCGGTGGCGGCGGGCCCGGCGGAGCCGTCCATGTTCAGCGGCAGGCCGACGACGACGATCTCGGCCTCCTCCTCGGTGACCAGCTTGGCGATCGCCTCGTGGTCGCGCCGGCGCGACCCGCTGCGCTGCAGCACCGTGAGCGGCGTGGCGATCGTGCCCGAGCGGTCGCCGACGGCCACGCCGATGCGCTTGCTGCCGAGGTCGAGCCCGAGCGAGCGCATCAGGTCGCGGCTCACCCGTTGCGCCACCCGGCGGCCGCCTCGGCGGCGATGCGCAGCGCCTCGGGGATGCCCTCGGCGTTCTTCCCGCCGGCCGTGGCGATGTCGCCCTTGCCGCCGCCGCCGCCGCCGACGGCGCGCGCCGCGTCCTTGATCAGCGCGCCGGCCGGGCTGCGTGCTGCCCGGCGGCACCGCGGCGACGAGCGACACGCCGCCGCTGTCGGACGTGCCGGCGAGCACGACGATGTCGACGCCCGGTCTGCTGGCGCACGGCGAGGGCCAGGTCGCGCAGGTCGCCCGGCGACAGCCCGTCGATCGCGCTCGACGACCACGCCGTCGGACGCCGACGCGGCGAGCTCGGCGGCCCGGCCCGTGGCCAGCCGGGCGCGCAGCGGCGCGCAGCTCGTCGTTCAGCGCGGCGATCTCGTCGAGCCGGCGCTGCACGCCGCCGAGCAGGTCGTCGGTCGGCGCGCCGACGAGCCGCGCCGCCTGGCTGACCAGCGCCTCGTCGCGCTGCAGCAGCTCGACGCTGTTCTCGCCCGTGACGGCCTCGATGCGCCGCAGGTTGGAGCCGATCGAGCTCTCCGACGACCACCTTGATCAGGCCGATGTCGCCGGTGGCGCGCACGTGCGTGCCGCCGCACAGCTCGACCGAGTGCCCGGCCTCGAGCACGCGCACGATGTCGCCGTACTTGTCGCCGAAGAAGGCGATGGCCCCGAGCGCCATCGCCTCGTCCTTGGTGGTCTCGAAGGCGCGCACCGGCGCGTTGGCCAGCGTCTCGCTGTTGGCGATCTGCTCGATCTCGGTGATCTCGGCGTCGGTGAGCGCGGCGTAGTGGCTGAAGTCGAAGCGCAGCCGATCCGGCCCGACGAGCGAGCCGGCCTGCTTGACGTGCTCGCCGAGCACCCGGCGCAGCGCGTAGTGCAGCACGTGCGTGCCCGGTGTGGTTGCGGCGGATGGCGTTGCGCCGGTCGACGTCGATCGCCGCCGCGACCGCCGCGCCCGGGCGCCAGCGTGCCCTCGGTGATCCGGGCGAGGTGACGGCGCAGGCCGGGCAGCGCGTACGTGGTGTCGAGCACCTCGGCGCGACCGCTGCCGTCCAGCGCGGCTGATCGTGCCGGTGTCGCCGACCTGGCCGCCACCCTCGGCGTAGAACGGCGTGCGGTCGAGGAAGATCTCGACGGTGCCCTCGTCGGTGCCCGGCACGACGGCCAGCACCCGCGACTCGGTGACGTTGTCCGCGTAGCCGCGGAACTCGGTGACGCCGAACTGCTCGACCACCTCGCGGTACGCGTCGAGCCGCTCGTCGTCGCCGTGGCCGGTGCCCTTGCGCCCGGCCTTGGCCCGCTCGCGCTGCGCGCGCATCTCGGTGTCGAACCCGGCGCTGTCCACGCCGACGCCGCGCTCGCCGGCGATCTCCTGGGTGAGCTCCAGCGGGAAGCCGTACGTGTCGTGCAGCAGGAACGCCGTGCGCCCGGGGAGCGCCGCCTCGCCGCCGGCCAGCTCGTCCTCGAGGATGGTGAGGCCGGTCTTCAACGTCTGGCGGAAGCGCTCCTCCTCACGGGTGAGCACGCCGACGATGAAGTCGCGGTTCTTGGCGACCTCCGGGTAGGCGTTGCCCATCACGTCGATCGCCGTCTCCACGAGCGTCGGCATCACCAGCTGCTCGGTGCCGAGCAGGTACGCGTGGCGCACGGCGCGGCGGATGATCCGCCGCAGCACGTAGCCGCGACCCTCGTTGCTCGGGAACACGCCGTCGCTGACGAGCATCGCGCTGGACCGGGCGTGCTCGGCGAGCACGCGCATGCTGAAGCTGGTGCGGTCGTCGTAGTCGCCGGCCACGTACGACTTGCCGGTGAGCGAGCAGGCCTGGTCGATGAGCGGCAGCATCAGGTCGGTCTCCCAGACCGCGTCGACGCCCTGGAGCAGGCACAGCAGCCGCTCCAGCCCGGCCCCGGTGTCGATCGACGGCTTGGGCAGCAGCGTGCGCGACCCGTCGGGCGCCTGGTTGTACTGCATGAACACCAGGTTCCAGAACTCCATGAACCGGTCGCCGGCGGGATCGTGCAAGCGGGCCACCGTCGGGCCCGAACGACGGTCCGCGGTCGATGTGGATCTCGCTGCACGGGCCGCACGGGCCGGTGTCGCCCATCTGCCAGAAGTTGTCCTTGTCGCCGAGGCGCTGGATGCGCTCCATCGGCACGCCGACCTGCTCGTGCCAGATCTGCCTCGGCCTCGTCGTCGCTGTCGTGCACGGTGATCCACAGCCGGTCGCCGTCGAGGCCGAACACCTCGGTGCACAGCTCCCAGCTCCACGGGATGATCTCCCGCTTGAAGTAGTCGCCGAAGCTGAAGTTGCCGAGCATCTCGAAGAACACGAGGTGCCGCTTGGTGCGCCCGACGTCGTCGAGGTCGTTGTGCTTGCCGCCGGCGCTGGCGCACTTCTGCGAGCTCGTCGCCCGGCTGGTACGGGCGGCACCTCGTCGCCGACGAAGTACGGCTTGAACGGCACCATGCCGGCCACGGTGAACAGCACCGTCGGATCGTGCGGGATCAGGCTCGCCGAGGGCACGACCGTGTGGGCGCGTGCCGGCGAAGAAGTCGGTGAACGCGGAGCGGAGCTCATCGGCGGTGGACGGCGGGGTACCCATTGCCTGGCGATGCTACCGAGGTAGGTTCGGCCGATGGCCCGAGATCCCCGTGCCGGGACACTGCGCGACACGGCCCTCGACCTGCACGAGTGGATCAGCTTCGAGGACGACCACGAGCGGCGCACGTGGGTGTTCGACGCCACGTTCCTGCGCTCCTATGGACGTGCATCTTCGGCGACGGCTGCAAGGGCGTGCTCGACGACGACGCCACCGAGCTCGCCCAGGGGTGCTGCAGCTACGGCGCGCACTTCATCGACGACGACGACGTGCGCGTGGTCACCGAGGCGGCCGCGCGCCTCGACCCCGCAGCAGTGGCAGTTCCACCGCCGGGCCAAGCGCGGCGGGTTCCTCGACACCGAGGACGGCGCGACGGTCACCCGCCTCGTGGACGGCGCGTGCATCTTCCTCAACCGCCCGGGCTTCGCCGGCGGTCCCGGCTGCGCGCTGCACGTCGCCGCGCTCGACGCCGGCGAACGGCCACTCGACTGGAAGCCCGACGTGTGCTGGCAGCTGCCCGCTGCGCCTGCACGAGAACACCGACGACCACGGCTACGTCACCTGCACGCTGCGCGAGTGGAAGCGCCGCGACTGGGGCGCGGGCGGCGACGAGTTCCACTGGTGGTGCACCGGAGTCCGACGACGCGTTCGTCGGCGCCGACGCGGTGTACCAGCACCTGCGCGACGAGATCGTCGAGATGGTCGGCGAGTCGGTGTACGACCGACTGGTGGCCCTGCTGGAGCGGCCGCGATGGACGCCCTGCCCCACCCGGCCATCCGCCGCTGAGCCCTCAGCCCGGGTGGGCTCGCTTGAAGGCCTTGCGGCGCTCTTCGAGCCCGAGGTAGCGCTTGCGGATGCGGATGGCCTTGG
Organism: uncultured Acidimicrobiales bacterium; assembly: GCA_963794805.1. GTDB lineage: Bacteria > Actinomycetota > Acidimicrobiia > Acidimicrobiales > Ilumatobacteraceae > JAODBQ01. Next base: position 274,262 of record CAWCFL010000012.1, on the reverse strand, counting down.
GGGTCACCTCGACGAGCTCGTCGTCCTCGATCCACTCGATCGCCGTCTCCAGCGTGTGGATCTCGCGGTGCCGGGCAGCTTGACCGCGTCGTCGTGGCTGTGCGTGCGGATGTTGTTCTTCTCCTTCGGCCGCACGGCGTTGACGACCATCTCGTCCTCGCGGGCGCACTCGCCGACGACCATGCCCTCGTACACCTGCTCGCCGGGGGCGACGAAGAACTGCCCGCTCAGCTGCAGCTTGTCGAGCGCGTATCCGGTCGACTGGCCCATCCGGTCGGAGACCATCGCGCCGCCACGGGCGTCGGGCATCTCGCCCGCCCACGGCATCCACCCGAGGTGGTGCTGGTGCAGCAGCGCGGTGCCGCGGGTGGCGGTCATCAGCAGCGAGCGGAAGCCGATCAGCCCACGGCTCGGGCACTCGAACGTGACGATCGTCCGGCCCGGCATCGCCCGGGCGGAGGTCGATGACGCGGCCCTTGCGCGGCGCGAGCTCCTGGGTGACGGTGCCGACGTGCTCGTCGGGCACGTCGCAGACGCCGCGCTCCTGCGGCTCGAAGCGCTTGCCGTTGACCTCCTTGGTGATCACCTCGGGCCGGCTGACCTGCAGCTCGTAGCCCTCGCGGCGCATCGACTCGATGAGCACGGCGAGCTGCAGCTCGCCACGGCCGGCGACCTCGATGACGTCGGGCGAATCGGTGCTGAACAGCTTGATCGACACGTTGCCGAGCAGCTCGCGGTTGAGCCGGTCGATGAGGTGCCGGCTGGTGAGGAACTTGCCGTCCTTGCCGGCGAACGGCGAGGTGTTGACCCCGAACGTCATCCGCAGCACGGGCTCGTCGACGATCAGCCGCTCCAGCGGCGACGGGGTTCTCGACGCTGGCGATGGTGTCGCCGATCTCCACCTCGGGGAAGCCGGCGACGACGAACAGGTCGCCGGCCGACAGCTCCTCGACCTCGTTGCGGCTGACGCCCTCGAACGACATCAGCTGGCTGAGGCGGCGCTTCAGCGGCGGCTGCCCCTCGCCGCACTCCTCCTCGAGCAGGGCGACGGTCTCGCCGCGGCGCAGCACACCGTTGTGCACCCGTCCGATGGCCAGGCGGCCGAGGTACTCGCGACGCGTCGAGCGTGGTGACCAGCGCCTGCAGCGGCGCGTCCGGGTCGCCCTGCGGCTCGGGGATCCGATCGAGGATGGCGTCGAGCAGCGGCGACAGGTCGGCGTCGTCGCCGGGCATGCCGATGCCGAGGATGGCCCGGCCCTCGCGGGCGACGGCCGAGACGATCTCGAAGTCGATGTGGTGGTCGCCGGCATCGAGGTCGATGAACAGCTGGTACACCTCGTCGAGCACCTCCTCGGCGCGGGCGTCCTGGCGGTCGACCTTGTTGATGATGACGATCGCCGGCAGGTCGCGGGCGAGCGCCTTCTGCAGCACGTAGCGGGTCTGCGGCAGCGGTCCCTCGGCGGCGTCGACGAGCAGGAGCACGCCGTCGACCATCGTCAGGGCGCGCTCCACCTCACCGCCGAAGTCGGCGTGGCCGGGCGTGTCGACCAGGTTGATCTTGACGCCCTTCCAGGTGACCGAGGCCGCCTTGGCGAGGATGGTGATGCCGCGCTCGCGCTCCTGGTCGTTGGAGTCCATGACGCGGTCGACGACCGCCTGGTGGGCTTGGAAGGTGCCCGTGGCGCGTAGCAACGCGTCCACGAGCGTGGTCTTGCCATGGTCGACATGCGCGACCAAGGCCACGTTGCGCAGCTTCATCATCGTTCCCTGACCGCCAGCGGGCGGCCGTCGTCGGATTTGGAGGGTGGATCGTCAGTCGTCGAGCTCGTCGTCGACATCGTCGTCGTCGACGTAGCCGTACTTCTCGGCGAGCGCGGCGTACTGGTCGTCGGCGGATCCGTCCTCGTCGTCGTCGGTGCGCTGACGAGTGCTGGTACTGCCGATGCCCAGGTCGAACGCGCTGGGACCGGACTGCTTGAGCTTGCGCGCTTCTTCGAAGCGGCGATGACGACCCTTCTTCATCAGAGGGCTCCCCGAACCTAGAGAACTGACATTGACGGACACCCTACCGGCTGGTCAAGCTCGATGCCTGCCCGCCACATCGACCGTGGGCGTGCCCGGACACCGGGCCACCGCGTGGCGATCGCCCTAACGTAGCCGCCATGACGAACGGGGACGTGGACACCTCCCAGGCGCCCGAAGCGACCCCGTGGTGGCGTGACGCGGTGATCTACCAGATCTATCCGCGCTCGTTCGCCGAGGCCGCTGCACCCGGTGGCGAGCAGCGGGGCATCGGCGACCTGCGCGGGATCATCGAACGCCTCGACCACCTCGCGTGGCTCGGCGTCGACGCATTGTGGCTGTCGCCGATGTTCCGTTCGCCGATGGCCGACTTCGGCTACGACATCAGCGACCACTGCGACGTCGACCCGTTGTTCGGCGATCTCGCCGATCTCGACGAGCTGCTCACCGAGGCCCATGCCCGAGGGATCCGCGTCCTGCTCGACTTCGTGCCCAACCACACCAGCGACCAGCACCCGTGGTTCGTCGACAGCCGGTCGAGCGCCGCCGCCGAGCACGCCGAGTGGTACGTGTGGCGCGACGCGCCGGCGAACAACTGGCGCTCGGCGTTGCGCCAGGGCACGCCGGCCTGGACGCTCGACGAGCCGGCCGCGGCCAGTAGTACCTGCACTGCTTCCTCCCGCAGCAACCCGACCTCGACTGGGACGTGCCGGCGGTCGAAGCGGCGATGCACGGCGTGCTGCGCTTCTGGCTCGACCGCGGCGTCGACGGCTTCCGCATGGACGTCGTGCACCTCATCGCCAAGGACGTCGACCACGACGACCCACCGGACGCCGTCGCCAAGGGCCACGACCACGTCACCTACAACGACGTGCCCGCGCGTGCACGGACGGCTGCGGGCCATCCGCCGGGTGCTCGACGAGTACCCCGGCGACCGGGTGAGCGTCGGCGAGGTCTACCTGCTCGACGAGGAGCGGATGGCGGCGTACTACGGCGACGACGACGAGCTGCACCTCAGCTTCAACTTCCGCTTCCTGTGGTCACCGTTCGCCGCCGCGCCGTTGCGCGAGCGCATCGCCAGCACGGTGGCCATCCTCGGTGCGCGCCACGTGTGGCCGACGTGGGCGCTGTCGAACCACGACGTCCCCCGCCACCGCACCCGCTTCGGCGGCTCCGAGGGCGCGGCCCGGATGGCCATCGTCATGCTGCTCACCCTGCCGGGCACCCCGTTCCTCTACCAGGGCGAGGAGCTCGGCCTGCTCGACGCTGTCGTCGCTCGCCGGAGCGGACCGTCGATCCGGGCGGACGCGACGGCTGCCGGGCGCCGATCCCGTGGACCGCCGAGCCGGACCACGGCTGGGGCGACCATCCCGTGGCTGCCGTTGCCGCCCGAGGCCGACGAGCGCAACGTGGCCACGCAGCGCGCCGACGAGCGTCGATCCTGCACTGGTACCGCGCCTGCTGGCCCTGCGGCGGGCCACACCGGCGCTGCGCCGCGGCTCGTTCGCCCTCGTCGACGATCGCGCGGCCGATGTGCTGGCCTACACCCGCACGGCCCAGGGCGAGCGGTGGCTCGTCGTCCTGGCGTTCGCCACCGGCGAGTGCGCTCCTGCCGTCCGTGGCCGCCGGGGGACGGATCGAGGCCGCCACGGATGCTCGACCTGGAGGGCCGGGTCCTCGACCCGACGTCGCCGTCCATCGCGACGGTCCGGCGGCCGTCGCTCGTGCGCCTCGGCGGCGGCCGTGGAGGCGACGCCTCAGCCGGCTCGGCGCGAGGCGCCGACGGCGGGGCTCGATCAGCCGCAGCCCACCGCGCCCGTCGAAGGCCAGCCCGGCGCGCCCGTCGACGAGGCGGACGATGTCGTCGCCGAGGAGCTCGGCGCGCCAGCCCGACTGCGCAACCGGGCGCTCGCGTCGCCGCGGAGGAGGGCGACGAGGTCGGCGCGCGTCGCCAGCAGCGACGTGTCCATGCGCTCCTTGCGGGCCACCTCGCTCACCCAGGCCGACACGAGCGTCACGGCCGGACGCAGGTGACGGTCCAGCTCCTCGCCGTCCGAGCTCGGCAGCTCGGCCTCGCTGTCCATCCCTGCGGCCACCGCGTCGAGCAGCTCCTTGCCGAACGTGCCGCGGGCGTGGCGCTCGTCCATGCCGCGGGCCGCGGCCAGGTCGCTGCAGCGTACGTGGCTGCTTCTGGGACACGCCGAGCAGCGCCAGGTCGGGCAGCACCTGGCGCACCGGGATGTCGCTGGCCATCGCCCGTCGTTCGCGCCAGGCAGCCACGGAGCGGGCCACGCCGCGGGCCCGCGGCTTCAGCACGCGGACCTCCTTGAGGCGCAGCCAGGCGCAGTCCGGGTCGGTACCGCTGACGGGCCGGATGCGCAGCTCCTCGCACGCGGCCGCCACCCACTCGGTGCGGCCGACGGCGGCCAGCTTCGCCTCGAGCACGTCGTGCAGCTCCAGCAGGTAGGCGACGTCGCCGGCGGCGTAGTGCGCCTGCTCCTCGCTCAGCGGTCGGCGCAACCAGTCGGTGAGCCGGTCGCCCTTCGCCGCGGTGACCTTCAGCTCACCCCACAGCAGCGACACCAGCGACGGCGTGCTGTAGCCGAGGAAGCCGGCCGCGAGCTGCGTGTCGTACAGCCGCGACGGCACCGCGCCGCAGGCGTGGGTGAGCACGTCGAGGTCCTGCTGCGCGGCGTGCAGCACGGCCAGCGGCGGACCGGCGAACAGGCGCACGCAGCGGGGCCATGTCGCAGCTGGTCGGGTCGATCAGCACGATCTCGTCGGACGAGGCCAGCTGCAGCAGGGCCAGCTTGGGGAAGTAGGTGCGCTCGCGATGGAACTCGGTGTCGAGCGCGTAGCGCGGCTCGGCGAGCAGCAGGTCGACGAAGGCCTCGAGCTCAGCGGTCTCGGCGATCCACCGATGCGTCACGCAGGGCTGTCCCCGACGACGACCGCCCGACCGCTGTCGATCCAGGCGAGCGTTCCGCCGGCGACGTTGATCCCGACGACGCCGTGCGCGGCCAGCGCCTCGCAGGCCGCGCATGCTGCGCGCCCCGCTGCGGCAGATGACGTACAGCGGGCCCTCGCCACGGAACTCGTCGACGCGCTCGACCACCTGCCCAACGGGACCAGCACCGCACCGGGCACGTGACCCTCGGTGTACTCGTGCGGCTCGCGGACGTCGAACAGCCGGGCCCCGGCATCGAGCGCGGAGGCCAGTTCGTCCACGCTGACCTCGTCGATCGCCATGGGCGGCACGTTACCGGCCTGGAGATCGCGTCCGGGCAGGTCCGCCGGGCGGTTGACGTTGCGCACGACGTCCGCGGGTCGACCCCGACGGCGATCACGTCCAGCCCGGCGCAGCGCACGATGCACGGCGCGCTCACCGGCTGATCGAACCGGGCGCCGAGGTGCACGGCTGATCGTCGGGTGCCAGGCCGCGCACAGCGGCTCGCGGCGGTGCCGTGGGCGACGACGACGTCGTGGCCACCGGCGCGTCGACCAGGGCGCGCACCACCGCTGGCGTGAGCCACGGCACGTCGCAGCTGACGATCACGACGGCCTGCGCCGACGCCGGCATGGGCTCGAAGCAGCGCAGCGCGGTGAGGATCCCACCGAGCGGACCCTCACCAGGGTGGTCGTCGGCGACGGCGTCGAGCCCGATCGCCGCCAGCGCCGGCGCGTCCCCGCCGATGGCCAGCACCGGGTGGCAGCCGGCGGCGCGCAGCGCGGCCGCGACGCGCCCGGCCATCGGCACGCCGTCGACCTCCACCATCGCCTTGTCGCGCCCCATGCGCGTGCTGCGCCCGCCGCACAGGACGGCACCGCTGGCGCCCATCGGCCGTCGGTCGGATCGGTCAGTCGGCGGGCGAGCCCGACGGGTCGAGCTGGGCGAGGAACAGGGCGATGCGCTCGGCTTCGTCGTCCTCGCCGATCGTCGCGGCCATCTCGCCCAGACCGCGCAGGCAGCCGAGGAACCCGCGGTTCGTCGGGTCCGCCCAGCGCACGTACCCCGAGCCGCGCCAACCGTTGGCCCGCAGCGCGTCGAGCCCACGGTGGTAGCCGACGCGGTAGGCGGTGTACCGCTCGATCGTGTCGCGCCCGCCGTCACCGAGCGCCCGCCAGGCGGCGAGCGAACGCGGGTGACCGGCGGCGACGGCGGAGATCGGCGGCGTGCCGGTCCGGCGGGGCAGCGCGGCGGCCGCGTCGAGCGCAGCCACCACCGCCGGGTCTTCCGGCGGCAGCACCGTGCGCGGCGGGCCGGAGGAGAACATCTGCACCGGTTGGTCGGTCACGCGGCGAGTGTACGGACCGTTGCGGCGCGACACTGCGGGGGTGGTCCGTCGACGGCGCCCCGGCCGGCCGGAGGTCGTCGAGCTCCTCGACATCGTTCCGACGACGGCGCCGACCCCCGCCGCACCCCCGGCCGACCCCGGCGGCACACCCCGCCGGCGGTGGTTGGCGCCGGTGCTGCTCGGCGCGGTTGTCGTCGCGGCCGGTGTGGTGGTCTCGCTCGGCGACGACGAGCCGTCGGCGCGCCCGGCGCCCACGTCGACACCGACGTCGACGCCCGACGCCCACGCCCAGCCTCGACACGGTCCCGCTTCCCTCGCCGCCCGACGTCACCGCCGATCCGGTGCTGGCCTTCCGCGTGCTCGGCGACCCACCGCCGGGCTTCGGTGCGCCACGGGCGAGCGACGTCGTGCCCGGGACGAGTGCGCCGGCGATCGACGCCGCGGTCCTGTGGGCTTCGGGCCCCGATCCACGCGGCGCGTGGGTGCTCGCCACCCTGGCGACCGACCCCGCCGGCGCTGCCCGACGCCGCCGCGGCACCGTGCGCGCCCGCCCTCCGGACTGACGGCGACGGTGGCCACCGGTGCCATGGCGACGACGGTCGTCACGGGCGACGTTCCCGGCGGCCGCGCCGAGATCGTCGCCGCCGGGCTCACCGACGCCGAGGTGCTGTCCGTGCTCGACGGCCTGGCGCTCGACCGAGCGGCGCCCGAGGGCTTCCGCAGCGCCGCCGGCTCGCTGCCCTCGCGGGTGCACCTCGTCGGCTCGAGCGGCGGTGCGGCGGCCAACGCATGGAGCCCGACGGGTGAGGTGGTCTACCCCGCCGACGGACCGACGTCCGCGGCCATCGACGTGCTCAGCGGTCCGCCGCCGTCGCTGTTCCAGACCGTGCTCGAGCAGTTCTTCCTCGTCGACGCGCTGCCGGTCACGGTCGACGGCCAACCGGGGTTCGCCGGCACCGACTGGCTCACCGGCTCGCCGCGCGTCGTGTTCGATCGCGATCACACGCACGTGACGGTCAGCGCCGCGTCGATCGCGACCGCGCCGCCGCTGACGGCGTTCGCCCAGACGTTGCGGCCGGCGACGGTCGCGCGAGTGGCAGGCCGCCCTCGCCCGACCACGCTGAGCGCCCGGGGATGCCACGTCCGGCCCCGCCGGCGCACCTAACGTCGGGTGTCGATGTCGCAGCTCACCGTGGAGAACGCCAAGCTCGCCGCGCTCGCTGGCACTCGGGGTCCTGACCCTGCTCGCCCTCGTCATGGCGTCGGTGATCCGCAAGTTCACCGCCAAGATCCTGGCCATCGCCCTGCTCGTCGGCTGCGGCGTGGCGGTGTGGTCGCAGCGTTCGGCGCTGCAGGAGTGCGCGTCGCGGGCCAAGGACCGCGCCGAGATCGGCGACGCCGGCGGCGTGATCTGCACGTTCTTCGGCAAGCCGGTCACGGTGCCCACGGCGTGAGCGGCGACCCCGCGGGTCAGCGGGGGTCGAAGAACTGGGCCAGCAGCGGGCGGTAGTGGTCGAGGTCGTTGCTGCGATACGTCGGATCGAACGCCGTCTGGTCGTACAGCGCGCAGAACTCCTCGCACCGCGCGTAGTGCGGCGAGTCGATGTACGCGTCGCGGGTGTTGCGGTCCCCGTCGAGATGGTGCCAGAAGTAGTACCCCTGGAAGATCCCGTGGTGCTCGACCATCCAGTGGTTGCCCTCGGACACGAACGGCTTGACGATCCCGGCGGCGATCGACGGGTGGTTGAACGGCGCCAGCGTGTCGCCGATGTCGTGGATCAGCGCGCACATGACGTACTCGTCGTCGCGGTTCGCCCGCTCGGCGCGCGTCGCCGTCTGGAGGCTGTGCTCCAGCCGGCTCACCGGGAACCCACCGTGGTCGGCGGCGAGCATCTCCAACTGGCGCACGATGTTGGCCGAGGCCATCGCCTGAGTGTCGGCGAAGTGCGACGAGATGATCGCCCAGTCGTCACGGGTGGACTCGGCGAAGCTGGTGAACGTGGCCCGCCGGCCCGCTTGCGTGCCGAGGCGGGCGGCCGCGTCCTCGTAGATCGTGGCGGACTCGGTGGTGCTCATGCGCGCCAGGTTACTCGCTGGGCCCACGGCGCGCCGGCCGCCTGCAGCGTCGGCTCGACCAGCTCGTCGACGAACTGGTCGGCGCGCCGCAGCGGCGCGTCGTGACCGCAGTCGTCGAGGACGACGAGTCGGGCGCCGGGGATCAACGCGGCGGCGTCGGTCATGGCGCGCTGGTGGTGGGCCGCGCCGAGCGTCCCGTAGCCGAAGACCACCGGCATGGTCAGCTGGCCGGGGTGCCACGGCGGGTTGAGCCGCAGGTCACCCAGCTCGCCGACGAGCGCGGCGCCCTCCGAGCGGCGCTGCAGGCGGACCTTCTCGGGAAGCTCCTCCCAGCGGGTGTCACCGATCAACCGGCGCATGAACCGCTCGCCGGCATCCTCGGTCGTGCCCGGCTCGTCCACGGCGCGCGAGCCGGCCGTCGAGCGCGGCCACCACGGGGCCCACGACAGTGGCGTCTCGTAGACGCCACGGCCGCCACGAGGTCGGGATGGCGCCCGGCGGTGGCCAGCACGACGTTGCCCCCGTAGCTGTGGCCGACGAGCACCGCCCGACGCCCCCCGAGCACGGCGAGCAGATCCTCCACCTGGGCGTCCATGTCGTACGGGCCGGCATGCAGGGAACGTCCGTAGCCACGGCGGTCGTAGCGCAACACGTGCGCAGCGGTGGCGCAGTCGGCGGGCGACGCGGATCATGCCCGCAGCGCGATCCATCGACCCGTGGACCACGGCGACCACCGGCAGCTCGGTCGACCCGTCCTCCTCCGTCCACATCCCGTGGACCGTCGCGATGCGCTCACGCCTGACTCACGCGACGCACACGATCTTCCGGGGGCTGCGCCCCCGAGCCCCATCGGCGTCCGGCTCCCTGGCGGTCGCTCGGCCGCCCGTGTGCTCGCTCACGCGACGCACACGATCCTCAGGACGTCGGTGCTCGCGCCGCTGCTGCGATCTGGCGCGCCGGCGAGCACCAGGGCCACCTCGCCGGCGTGGACGTGCCCGCCGCGCACCGCGGTCTCGACGGCGAACCAGACGAGCTCGTCGGTCGAGACGTAGGTGTCGACCTGCAACGGGATGACGCCCCAGGACAGCGCCATCGCCCGGACGGTCGCCGGATCCGGCGACAGGCCGAGCAGCTTGGGCGTCGGGCGGAACCTGGCCATCGCCTGGGCGGTACGGCCCGAGCGGGTGCAGCACAGGATGGCCTCGGCGCCGCTGTCCACCGCGGCGAGCCCGGCAGCGTGGGTGATCGCCATCGTGATCCGGTCCGGACCGTCGGGCCAGCGGTTGCGCTGGGCCCGCCCGAGGCGCTCACCCCACTGCGCGTAACTGGCCTCGAGCTCGGCGCGCTCGGCCACCGTGACCATCGTGCGCACGACGGCGACCGGATCGGCGCCGACCGCGGTCTCGGCGCTGAGCATCAGCGCATCGGTGCCGTCGAACACCGCGTTGGCCACGTCGCTGACCTCGGCACGCGTCGGCGACGGCGAGGTGATCATGCTCTCCATCATCTGCGTCGCGGTGATGACCGGCACGCCGACCTCCACGCAATGGCGGATGATCCGCTTCTGCAGGTGGGGCACGTCCTCGAGCGGGCACTCGATGCCGAGATCGCCACGGGCCACCATGATCCCGTCGGCCTCGTCGGCGATCTCCGCCAGCGCGTCGACGGCCTGCATCGTCTCGATCTTGGCGACCAGGCGCACCGTGGCCGGGGAGACGGCGGCGCGCACCTTGCGCAGGTCGGCGGCGGCCCGGACGAACGACACCGCGAGGAAGTCGACACCGTGCCCGACCATCACCTTGGCCATCTCCAGGTCCTCGTCGGTCGGCGTCGAGAGACGGAGCCGGTGCCCTGGCAGGTGGATGCCCGGGCAGCCCTGCGTCTGGCCGCCGGTGACCACCTGCGCCGTCACGGCGTCGACCCCGACCGCCTCGACCATCAGTGAGATCGCGCCGTCGCCGACCAGCACCTTGTCGCCGCGCCGCAGATCGTCGAGCAGGGTCGGGTACTCCACGCAGATCTCGTCGCACGAGCTGGCGTCGCGTCCGGCGTCGGCCGGCACGAGGCGCACGGTGGTGCCCGCAGCGAGGACCGTGATCCCGTCGGGGAACGACGCGGCGCGGACCTTCGGGCCGGGGAGATCGGCGAGCACGGCCACCACCTGACCGGTGCGCTCCCCCGCGGCGCGCACCGACCGGACGTGCTCGAGGTGACCCGCCAACGTGCCGTGGCTGAGGTTCAGCCGCACCACGTCCACACCGGCGCGGAGCAGCGCGTCGAGCACCGCAGGCGGCTCACTGGCCGGCCCGAGCGTGGCGACGATCTTCGTCCGCGCGTCCATACGTGATATCTACACGGTCGTGGAGCTGCTCCTCGTCCGTCACGCGCTCCCCGTCCGGCGTGAGCTCGATGTCGGCGCTGCCGACCCCGAGCTGTCGCCGTCCGGACACCTGCAGGCCGGCCACCTCGCGGAGTACCTCGCGACCGAGGCTCCGCTCGACGCGGTGTACGCAAGCCCGCTGCGCCGAGCCCGAGAGACCGCCGCGCCCGTCGCCGCGACGTTCGGCCTCGACGTCGTCGTCGACGACGCGGTGGCGGAATGGGACCAGCACAGCAACGAGTACGTGCCGATCGAGGAGCTGAAGGCCGCCGACGACCCGCGCTGGCAGGCGTTGCTGCGCGGCGAGTGGACATCGCACGACGAGACCCCCGAGCAGTTCGCCGAGCGTGTCGTCGGTGCGCTGGAGCGGATGATCGGCGCCCATCGGGGTGAACGCATCGCCGTCGTGTGCCACGGTGGCGTGATCAACACCTACCTGGCCCACGTGCTCGGCATCGCCGGGCACAGCTTCTTCTATCCCAACTACACCAGCATCCACCGTGTGGCTGCTGCCGCGACCGGCGAGCGATCGATCGTGACCGTCAACGAGACCGCCCACCTGCGCGGCACGGGGCTGCCGATCGGCCTCTTCCAGCGTTGAGCCCGAGTCCGACGATGCCCGATCTCGACGACCTGATCGCCTTCCTCGACGGCTCACCGTCGCCGTTCCACGCGGCCGACAGCGCCGCCCAGCGCCTGCTGGCCGACGGCTTCGAGCCGTTGCGGCTCTCCGAGCCGTGGACAGACGTGCCCGACCAGGGGTTCGTCGTGCGCGGCGCCTCGCTGATCGCCTGGCGACGCCCGGGCGAGGCGTCGGCCGCTGCGCCACTGCGCGTCGTCGGTGCGCACACCGACTCGCCGTGCCTGCGCATCAAGCCGCGCCCGGACACCGGTCTGCTCGGTTGGCGCCAGCTCGGCGTGGAGGTCTACGGCGGGGCGCTGCTCAACTCGTGGCTCGACCGCGACCTCGGCATCGCCGGCCGCGTCGTCCTCGACGACGGATCCACCGTCGACGTGTGCGTCGACGAGCCGATCTGCCGCGTCGCCCAGCTCGCCATCCATCTCGACCGCGACGTCAACGAGCGCGGCCTCGTGCTCGACAAGCAGGTCCACCTCACGCCGATCTGGGGCACCGGCGGCGCGCAGCACGGCGAGTTCGCCCGATGGTTGGCGGAGCAGATCGACGTCGACGAAGACCGCACCGCGGCATGGGAGCTGTCCCTGTTCGACCGCACGCCCGCCGCCGTCCTCGGTGCCGACGGATCGTTGCTGGCGAGCGGCCGGATCGACAACCAGGTGTCCTGCTGGGCGGCGACCGACGCCCTCGTCGCCTCGCGACCCTCCGCGGTCACGGCCGTGATCGCCCTGTTCGACCACGAGGAGGTCGGCTCGGCGTCCACGACCGGCGCGGCCGGGCCGCTCCTCGAACAGGTGCTCGAGCGCCTGGCCATCGCCGCCGGCCTCGGCCGCGACGGCCACCTCGCCCAGCTCGCCGCGTCGTCGTGCGTCTCGGCCGACGGGGCGCACGCCGTGCACCCGAACTACGTCGGAACGCCACGAGCCCGACCATCGACCGATGGTCAACCACGGCCCGACGATCAAGCTGAACAGCAACCAGCGCTACGCCACCACATCGGCGACGGCGACCATGCTGCAGCGCGTCTTCGACGACGCCGGCATCCCCTGGCAGCGCTTCGTCAGCCGCAACAACATGCCCTGCGGCTCGACCATCGGCCCGATCACGGCCACCCGCCTGGGCATCGAGACCGTCGACGTCGGCGTGCCGCAGCTGTCCATGCACTCGGCACGCGAGCTGTGCGGCGCCACCGATCCGGTGTGGCTGGCCAGCGGCCTGCGGGCCTACTTCGAGGCCTGACGCCGACGGCCGCGCGTCGGCCCGAGGTCAGCCGGCGCGGACCTGGGCGGCGTCGAACAACCGCTGCAGCTCCTCGTGCAGCTGCACGGTGAGATCGCGCACGGCGGCACGCGGGAACGCTGCCGGAGTCGTCGATCGTCCACCGTCGATCGGCTTCGCCGACCAGGGCGACGATCTTGCGCGGCTTGATGAAGTTGGCCCCGCGGGGCATCACCCGCTCCGACCCGCCGATGCCGACGGGGACGATCGGCACACCGGACTTCACCGCGATGTAGGCCGCGCCGTCGCGCAGCGGCAGCACGAGCGGGCCGGACTTGCGCTCGCCCTCGGGGAACAGCACGAGCGGCTCGCCGACGTGGACAGCAGGCCGATGCACCGGCGCAACGCCTCGCGGTCGGCCTTGCCGCGGCTGACGGGGAAGCCGCCGAGCGCGGACAGCAACCGGCCGAACCACTTGTTCGACCACCACTTGTCCGCGCCGAGGAAGCGCATCCGCCGACGGGTGACTGCCGACGCCACCGGCGTGTCGATGATGCTGCGATGCGTCGGGGCGAGGATGAACGGCCCGTCGGCCGGGATGTTCTCGCTGCCCTCGACGTGCAGTCGGCACCACAGCCGCGAGGAACACCGCAAGGATGGTGCGCACCATCCGGTACACGGCACGCGAGCGCCACCCACTGCCGGCGAGCTTCGTCTCGATCTGCGGTCATCGCGCTCACGCTCCCCCAGCAGCCGCTCGATCGCGTCGAGCACCTCGGCCGATCGTCAACCCGCTGGTGTCCAGCACCACGGCGCCGTCGGCCTCGACCAACGGCCCGTCGTCGCGGCCGGTGTCGTGGCCGTCGCGCCGGGCGATGTCGGCGGCGATCGCCTCGACGTCGCCGCCGGTCTCGGCCACCCGCCGCTCGGCGCGCACCCGCGGCGAGGCCGTGAGGTACAGCTTCAACCGGGCGTCGGGGAAGACCACCGAGCCGATGTCGCGGCCCTCGATCACCCCGCCGCCGTGCTCGGCCGCCCACGCCCGCTGACGGTCGCGCAGCTCGTCGCGCACCGCGCTGTTGGCCGCCACGACGCTGACCGCGACGTTGACCGCCGGCGAGCGGATCTGCCGCGGTGACGTCCTCGCCGTCGAGCAGCACGTGCGTGCCGACGTCGAGCGCCATCCGCCGGGCCATCTCGGCGACCTGCCGGCTCGTCACCGCGCAGACCGGCGCGCAGCGCGGCGAGCGTGACGGCGCGGTACATCGCCCCGGTGTCGAGGTGGGCCGACGCCGCAGCCGCTCGGCGAGTTCCCTGGCGATCGTGCTCTTGCCGGCCCCGGCTGGACCGTCGATGGCGACGACCCGCACTACCAGCTCGTCCCGAGCGGCATGCCCTCGCTGTAGCCGGCGGCGCTCTGCACGCCGACGACGGCGCGTTCGTGCAGCTCGGGGATGTTCGCCGCGCCGGCGTAGGTGCACGCCGAGCGGACCCCGGCGACGATGTCGTCGATGATGTCCTCGACGCCGGGGCGCTCCGGGATCGAGGTACATGCGCGACGAGCTGATGCCCTCCTCGAACAGCTCCTTGCGCGCCCGCTCGACGGCCGACTCGCTGCGGTTGCGGCTCTTCACGGCGCGGTTGCTGGCCATGCCGAAGCTCTCCTTGTACAGCCGGCCGTCGGGCGCGTGCAGCGTGTCGGCCGCAGACTCGTACGTGCCGGCGAGCCAGCGAGCCGAACATCACGTTCGCCGCCCCGGCGGCGAGGGCCAGGGCGACGTCGCGCGGGTAGCGCACCCCGCCGTCGGCCCAGATGTGCTTGCCCAGGCGCCCGGCCTCGGCGGCGCAGTCGAGCACGGCGGAGAACTGCGGGCGCCCGACGCCGGTCATCATCCGCGTGGTGCACATCGCGCCCGGGCCGACACCGACCTTGACCACGTCCGCGCCGGCGGCGATGAGGTCGCGGGTGCCGGCGATGGTGACCACGTTGCCGGCGACGATCGGCGTGTCCGGGGCGACGGCGCGGACCTCCTCGATCGCCCGCAGCGTGCGCGTCTGGTGACCGTGGGCGGTGTCGATCACGAGCACGTCGACGCCCAACGCCACGAGCGCCTTGGCCTTGGTGGCCGGATCGCCGTTGATGCCCACCGCCACGGCGATGCGCAGGCGTCCCTGGTCGTCGACGGCCGGACGGTAGATCGTCGAGCGCAGCGCGCCGGTGCGGGTCATCGACGCCGATCAGCCGCCCGTCGTCGTCGACCACCGGGGCGAACGTCAGGCGCAGCCCGGCGAGGCGTTCGTACACGTCGACGGGGTCAGTCCCGGCCTCGATCACGACTCGAGCTCGCGGCTCATCACGTTCTTCAGCTGGCTGAAGCGGTCGAAGCCGACCGCGTCCTGCTCGGTGAAGATGCCCTCCGGCCGGCCCTGGTCGTCGACCACGACGATGGCCCGGTGGGCCCGCTTGTGGATCAGTCCGAGCGCATCGCCGACGGTGCTGCTCGCCCGACAGCGTGATCGGCGTCTCGTAGACGGGGTGGCGCGTCTTCACGTACTCGACCACCGTCTCGACCACGTCGAGCGGGATGTCCTGGGGCAGCACGACGAGCCCACCGCGGCGAGCGACGGTCTCGGCCATCCGCCGCCCGGCGACGGCGGTCATGTTGGCCACCACCACCGGGATCGTGGTGCCCAACGCGTCCGGCGTGGTGAGGTCGACGTCGAAGCGCGATGGCACCGACGACAGGCTCGGCACCATGAAGACGTCGCTGTACGTGAGGTCGTAGCGGGGTGGGTCGGCGAGGAATCGCATGGGCGGCGCAAGGCTATGAGACGCGCCGACCAATCGTGTGCACCAGGCCCGAGGGTACGGTTCCGCAACCATGTCAGCGCCTGTGGTCCTCGTGCACGGTTGGGGTGGTTCGTTCGAGCTCACCTGGCAGCAGACCGGGTTCACCGAGCTGCTGCGCGACGCCGGCCGGGAGGTGATCGGCATCGACCTGCTCGGGCACGGCACGGCCCCCAAGCCGCACGACCCGGCCGACTACGCCGACCTCACCACCCGGATCCTCGACGCGCTGCCCGACGAGCCGGTCGACGCCATCGGCTTCTCGCTCGGCGCGATGACGCTGCTGCGCCTCGCCAGCCGGCAGCCGCAACGGTTCCGCAAGCTCGTGCTCGCCGGGATCGGCCGCAACGTGGTCGAACCCGACGAGGAGGGCGCGAAGAAGATCATCGCCGCGGTCGAGGGCACCGGCGACGAGGCCGACACCGGCTCGATGGTCTTCGCCCAGTACGCCGGCTCGGCGGGCAACGACCCGAAGGCGCTGCTGGCGGTGATGCGCCGGCCCGCGGGACAACTTCGACGACGCCGCGCTGGCCAACGTCACCGTGCCCGACGCTGATCGTCATCGGTGCCGACGACTTCGCCGGACCCGGCGAGCCGCTCGCGGCGAAGCTGCCCGACGCCACGGTGACCACGCTGCGACGCACGGACCACTTCGCCACGCCGGAGTCGTTCGGGTTCATCGACGCCGCGCTCGAGTTCATCGAGCGCCGTGCCCAGCTGAGCCCGGCGGTCGACCCCGTCGCCGCGGCGCTCGCCGCGCTGCGCGCCGGCGGCCTCGTGGCCATCCCGACCGAGACCGTCTACGGCCTCGGCGCCGACGCCTCGAACCCGGCGGCGGTGCGCCCGGGTCTTCGCCGCGAAGGGTCGGCCGGCCGACCATCCGCTTGATCGTCCACGTCGCCGGCGCCGACGACCTGCCGCACTGGGCGGCGACGATCCCCCCGGCGGCCGCCCGTCTGGCCGCGACGTGCTGGCCGGGGCCGCTGACGGTGCTCGTCGCCGCGCGCCGAGCACGTGCTCGACGTCGTCACCGGCGGGCGCGACACGGTCGGGGTCCGCGTGCCCGCCCACCCGCTGACGCTCGACCTGCTCGGCCGCTTCGGTGGCGGCATCGCCGCCCCGTCGGCCAACCGCTTCGGCCGGGTGTCGCCGACCACGGCCGACCACGTGCGCCGCGACCTCGGCGACGTGGTCGACGTGATCCTCGACGGCGGCCCGTGCCCGATCGGCGTGGAGAGCACGATCGTCGACTGCACCGTCGACCCGCCGCAGGTCCTGCGCCCCGGCGGCATCGCCGACGAGGAGGTCGCCGCGCTGCTCGACGGTGTCCTCGTCGACGAGGCCAGCGGGCCGAGCCGGGCGCCGGGCATGCTCGCCGCGCACTACGCCCCGTCGTGCCAGGTGGTGCTGGCCGCCGTCGGCCGCCGCAGCGGCGGCACTGGCGGCCGCAGCCGTGCCGCGACGGCCGACGCGTCGACGTCCTCGACGGCACCGCCGACGCTCGCCGGCGTACGCGCGCACCCTGTACGCCTCGCTGCGCGCCGCCGACGACCGTGGCCTCGACGTGCTCGTCGCCGTCCTCCCGCCTCCCGTCGGCCTCGGCCACGCCATCCGCGACCGCCTGGCGAAGCGCCGCCGCCCGGCGGTGCTCAGACCTGGCGACCGAGGCGGTTGAGGTTGGCGCACCCGACGTGTCGCGGACGGCGTTGGCGGCATCGATGCCGTCGGGCACGGGTCGACCGTCGAACAGCGAGACGGTGATGCTGACCGTCGACGCACCGGCGTCGGGCACCACCTCCAGCCGGCACCAGCACGGCGCGGGCTCGTCGAGGCGGGCCTCGAGCAGGTAGGGCGGATCGTCGTTGGCCACCTCGCCGATCCATGAGGCCACGACGAGCGAGCGCCTCGAACGCCTCGGCCGGCAGGGCGTCGATGGTGAACGACGGCGAATCGTGTTGCACACGGTGCCCGAGGTAGGTCCGTTGCGAGTGGACCCGCCCACGGCGCGGAGGCGGCGGCGGCCGGCGGATCACCCCGCCCCTCGGTCCGCGTCGGCGCGACGGGCTCGCCGGGCAGCAGCGCGCCGGCCGGTCAGGTGGGCCACGGCCGCCTCGAAGGCGACGTTGACCTCCTGCATCCGTTCGATGTCGCCACCCATGTCGGGGTGCAGCTGGCGCGCCAGCACCCGCCGCGCGGCACGGACCTCCTCGAGCGACGCCTGGCGCGTCAGCCCGAGCACCTGGAACGGATCCCCGACCACCGCGCCGACGCTACTCACCGGCCAAGGGCCCGTCCCGCCCGCCCTTTCCCCGGTTCGTCGGCACTCCTCCGCGACCATGTCGACGGCACGACCCACGGGCGCGCCACCAGGGGTCGGCGGATGGAAGTGATCGGGCGTAGCGTGGGGGATGTCCGGACCAGCGACCGCGGAGGGATTTCGATGGGGCGTAACACCGAGTTCGAGCTCAACGGGGTCAACCACCTTGCGCTGGTCAGCAGCGACATGGCCCGGACCGTGGACTTCTACACCAACGTCCTCGGGATGCCCCTGATCAAGACCCTGGAGATCCCGGGCGGCGGCCAGCACTTCTTCTTCGACTGCGGCAACGGCGACTCGCTGGCCTTCTTCTGGTTCCCCGGCGCGCCGGCGGCCGTGCCGGGCATCTCCTCGGCCGGCGACCTGCCCGGTGTCGGCAGCATCGTGTCCGCCCACGGGTCGATGAACCACGTCGCCTTCGACGTCCCGGTCGACCGCTTCGACGACTACGTCGACAAGCTGCGCAGCAAGGGCGTCGAGGTCAGCGCCGTGCTGAACCACGACGACAGCGAGTCGACCGTCGCTCGCACGCTGCACGCCGGTGTGTTCGTGCGCTCGGTGTACTTCCGCGACCCCGACGGGGTGCTCCTCGAGTTCGCCTGCTGGACACGCCAGTTCGGCCCGGAGGACGTCGCCCACGCCCCGGCCAACGCCGCCGGCGAGCGCGTCCAGCTCGTCGGCTGATCCGGCCTCGTCCGGCGGCGGCCGCCGAGCGGCGCTACTCGGTCTGCCTGGCGTCGAAGGCGACCCACTTCGTGTGCTGGGTGCCCGGTGGGTCCACCGCCCACTCGGGCGACGCACCCCATTCGTCGTCGTAGACGACCTGCGCCAGTGGCTTGCGCCGCACCGGGCCGTGGTGCCCGGCCGGACGTCCGAGTGTGATGCACGCCGACATGGCCACCCCGTCGGGCACGCCGAGCAGTTCACGCAACTCGGGTTCGACGCCGTGGTGGAAGCCGGTGAGCGCCCCGCCGTAGCCGAGTGCGCGGCGCTGCGAGCAGCAGGTTCTGGCACGCCGGGAAGACCGACGCGCCCTCGGCCGGATCGGGCTTGCGATAGCGCACGAGGCAGACCAGCACGATCACGGGGACCTGCTCGACGTGGTCGACGTAGTGCTGCATCGTCGCGGCCATGCGCGCCTTGGGCGAGCCGGGTTCCGCGCCCGAGCCCTCGGTGTACTGGTCGCGGCGGATCTTCTCCGCCCAGCCGGCGCGGAACGACCGACCGAGCAGCGCCTTGGCCTCGCGGGCCTTGGGCCCGTCGCGCAGCACCAAGAAGCGGAACGGCTGGCGGTTCGATCCGCTCGGCGCCCGCCCCGCGTGCCACAAGATGCTGGACAGGTCGCCGTCGGGGATCGGCTCGTCGGTGTACCGCCGGATGGCGCGCGTCGTCGCCAGCCCCTCGAGCAGCGACGGCTCCGGCGGACGCGCCGAGGCGCCTGCGGGCGTGCCGGACGACGGCACGTCAGCGCCCGCGGAAGTTCGGGTCGCGCTTCTCCATGAACGCGGTCGACGCCCTCGCGGAAGTCCTCGGTGCGCATCAGCGGCAGCAACTGGAGGAAGACGTGGTGCACGTTCTGCTCGAACGTCTCGGTCTCCGCGGCCCGCATCATCCGCTTGATCGCCCGCACCGCCAGCGGCGCGTTGGCCGCGATCTCCCCGGCCAGGCCGGCGGCGAACTTGCCGAGGTCGCTCGGCTCGACGACGTGGTTGACCAGGCCGAGTGCGAGGGATTCGTCGGCCGACAGCGTGCGACCGGTGAACGTGATCTCCGCCGCCTTGGCGTAGCCGACCATCCGTGGCAGCAGCCACGTGCCGCCGCTCTCGGGCAGGATGCCGCGCTTGGCGAAGCCGGGGGCGAGCTTGGCGTTGGTCGCCGCCACGCGGATGTCGCAGCCGAGCGCGAGGTCGAGGCCGTAGCCGGCGGCGCCGCCGTTGAGCGCGCAGATCGTCGGCGTGTCCAGGTTGTGCAGCACGATCGGCGGCGCGTCGCGCAGGGCGAACTCGCCGGGGTTGCTGTCGAGGCTGCCGAGTCCGCCGAGCGATCCCTGCGAGCTGCTCATCTGGGCGGCGAGGTCGAGCCCGGCGCAGAACGCGCGGCCGGCGCCGGTGAGCACGATGCAGCGCACGTCGCGCGCCGCGTCGGCCTCGAGCAGCCGCTCGGACAGCGCGCCGAGCATCGGGCCGGAGATCGTGTTCATCCGCTGCGGGGCGTTGAGCGTGATCGTGGCGACGTGGTCGGCCACCTCGTAGAGCACCTCGTCGGGCGGCGCGCCGCCCTCCCCGTCCGTGCCCTCACCGTGCGTGGTCGCTGTCGTCTGCCATGGGCGGAAGCTACCTGTGAACACCCTGTTACCTGGAGGTCGGGTGTCCTTGTGAGCGTTCCGCGGCACCCTTAGGATCGTCCGATCCAGACATCCCCACGGTGTGAACAGTTCGCACCGTGGATCTCCAAGGGGGAGAACCACCACATGCAGACAACGCGGATGCGCCGTTCAGGCGTCGTCCTCGCGGGGTTGGCACTCGTGCTCGCCGCCTGCGGCTCGGACTCGAAGTCGAGTTCGACCACGGCGGCAGCAGCCACCACCACCGCAGCAGGAGCAGCGACCACAGCCGCAGCGGCCACCACGGCCGCGGCAGCAGCGACCACCACGGCCGCGAAGCCCACCACCACGGCGGCCGCGGGCTCGACCCCGGCGGGCAGCGCACCGGCCGGTGCGGCGGGCGCGCTCGAGGGCTTCAAGGGCACGCACGCCGCTCGTCGACCTCGACCAGTCGACTTCAAGAACCAGCTGCTCGCCGATCAACCCGTCGCTCGGCACGACGTTCAACTACGCCGCCGAGACCTACGACGCGATCACGATCATCGCCCTCGCCGTCGAGGAGGCCAAGACCGACGGCATCGAGTACGCCAGCCACATCAACGGCATCACCCGCGACGGCACGAAGTGCACCGACTTCGCCGAGCTGCCAGAAGCTGATCGCCGCCGGCACCGACGTCGACTACGACGGCAAGTCCGGCCCGCTGACGTTCTCCGGCAACGGCGAGCCCACCGAGGCCAGCTACGGCTTGCTGACGTTCGGTGCGAACAACCGCATCGACGACAGTCGAAGACCAAGTTCATCGCAGGCCAAGGCGCCGGCCGATGCCGACGTCGCCGCAGGTTCCCGTGCAGGGCACCCGCGCCGGTGACGGCACGCTGACCATCGGCTCGATCCTGCCGCAGACGGGTTCGCTGGCGTTCCTCGGGCCCCCCGAGTTCGCCGCGTTCGACCTCGCCATCCAGGACATCAACGCCGCCGGTGGCGTGCTCGGCAAGCCGATCGTCGGCATCAAGGGCGACTCCGGTGACGCCACCACCGACACCGCGTCGAAGACGGTCGACAGCCAGCTGTCGCAGAACGTCGACGCGATCATCGGTGCGGCCTCCTCGGGCGTGTCGCTGACCGTGATCGACAAGATCACCGGCGCCGGCGTCGTGCAGTTCTCGCCGGCGAACACGTCGAAGAAGCTGTCGACCTACGACGACAAGGGCCTGTACTTCCGCACCGCCCCGTCGGACATCCTCCAGGGCGCCGTGCTCGCCAGCGTCATCCAGGGTGACGGCGTCGACACCGTCGGCATCATCGCCCGCAACGACGCCTACGGCACCGGGTCTCGCCGACGACCTGACGAAGAACCTCGAGGCGGCCGGCGTCAAGGTCGTGGTCACCAAGATCTACGACGAGAAGGCCGGCCCGTCCGACACCGACATCGACGCCCTGAAGGCCGCCAGCGCCGGCCGCCATCGCCGTGATCGGCTTCGACGAGTCGTCGAAGATCCTCGCCACCATGGTGGAGAAGGGCATCGGCCCCAAGGACGTCAAGGTCTACGGCGTCGACGGCAACACCGGCGACCCGCTCGGCGAGGCCTTCGACGCCGGCAAGTGACCGGCGCTCGTCGTCCATCGTGACGTCATGAGCAGTGGAACGACCCCCGGCATCCGCCGGGGGTCGTTCTCGTTCCTGGGAGCGGTCGTCGCTCGTCGCCGGCGTCGCGCTCGGCCGCATGCGGCTCCGACGACGACGGCCTCGGCCCGGACGCCAGCACGCCGGCCAGCGCGCCGAGCACGCGCCCCGAGCAGCGCGCCGGCCGAGCACCACCGGGCTCACCGCGGTGCTCGACCAGTTCCGCGAGGACGAGATCGCCCACCTCCTGCAGGTGCGGGTGACCAACCACGGCGACGTCGACCTACAGGATCTCGCTCGATGCAGCTCGACTGGCCCGGCCTGACCACGGTGGCGCCGACGCCGCGCGACACGCATGGTGGTGCCCGGCCAGACGATCGACGTCCCGATCGACTACGGCACCGCGGTGTGCGCCGAGCACCCGCCCGGCGCCGACGAGCGCCGCCCACCGACGCCGCCGTCGGCGGTCGCCACCGTCACGCCCGACGGCGCGACCGCCGCCGAGCAGGCGACGATCCCGGTGACCGACGAGCTGCGACATCTTCGAGCGGATCTTCCCGTCCGACTGCCGCGACCAGCGCGTCGACGCGGCGGTGTCGATGCGCTTCGGCGACACCTGGACGCCGACGACGCAGCGACGGCCAGCCGGCGCTCGCCGGCACGCTCGACGTGCAGCGCGCCGACGGCGACGCAGCCGGTCACCATCGACTCCGTCGGCGGCAGCGTGCTGCTCGACCTCGACGCCGCCGGCGGGGCCAACGCCGCCGCTGGTCCTCGCCGCGGACGCCGACGTCGGGCCAGATCCCCGTGGTCATCGGTCAGTCCGGCAACTGCACCGCCCATGCGCTGGCGGAGAGCAAGAAGACGTTCATCCTCCCCGTGGAGGTGGTCCTCGGCGACGACCCGCCGATCACCACCGAGGTGACCATCGACGTCGGCGCCCGCCCGCAGTTCAACGACATGATCAACGCCGTGCGGTCGGCTGAGGCAGTCGGCTGAGCCGAAGCTCAGCCGACGCAGGCCGAGCTCAGCCGGGCCCGAGGCCGCGGCCCTTGGCCAGCGTGCCGAGGTACAGCTCGATGACCGCCGGGTCGTGCAGCAGGTTGCGCCCGGTGTCGGTGTACGCGTTGGTGCCCCGGTCGAGCACGTAGCCGCGGTCGCACACCTGCAGGCAGCGCCTGGCGTTCTGCTCGACCATCAGGATCGCCACGCCGGTGCGGTTGATCTCCCGGCACTGGACGAACACCTGGTCCTGCAAGCGCCGGCGACAATCCGGCGCTCGGCTCGTCGAGCAGCAGCACCTGCGGGTCGAGCATCAGCGCCCGGCCCATCGCCACCATCTGCCGCTCGCCGCCCGACAGCGAGCCGGTGCGCTGGTCGAAGCGCTCCTTCAGCCGGGGGAACAGCTCGACGACGAAGTCGATCCGCTTGGCCATCATCGACGGGCGGATGAAGCAGCCCATCTCCAGGTTCTCGCGCACCGTCAACGTGGTGAACACGTTCTTCGTCTGCGGCACGAAGCCGACGCCGCGGGCGACGAGCTGGTGGGCCTTCATCCCGGTGACCACGTCGCCGCGCAGGCGCACCGTCGCCCTCGTGGATCGGCACCATGCCGAGGATCGCCTTGAGCAGCGTCGACTTGCCGGCGCCGTTCGGGCCGATGATCCCGACGAACTCGCCGTCGGCGACGGTCAGGTTGCAGCCGTTGAGGATGTTGACCTCCGGCACGTAGCCGGCGACCACCGCGTTGACCTCGACCACCGGTGTGGTCGATCGCTCCTGCAGCTCACTCATCGTCGTCCCCTGCGCTGTACGGGCCGCGCTCGCCGTGCGAGCAGGCCCTCGGTGAGCGGTGCGCCGGTGGCCTCCTCGACCTGGGCGCGCTCCTCGGCCACGGACTCCTGCACGATCTCCTCCAGCTCGCTGAAGTCGGCGTCGTGGTGCTGGCCGAGGTAGGCGTCGATCACCCGCTGGTCGGCGCCGATCTCGTCGGGCGTGCCCTCGGCGATCACCCGGCCCTCGGCCATGACGATCACCCAGTCGCTGATGTCGCGCACCATGTCCATGTCGTGCTCGACGAACAGCACGGTGCGACCCTCGTCCTTGAGCAGGCGGATGTGCTGCAGCAGGCTCTGCTTGAGCGCCGGGTTGACCCCGGCCATCGGCTCGTCGAGCATCACCATCGTCGGCTCGACCATCAGCGCCCGGGCCATCTCCAGCAGCTTGCGCTGGCCGCCCGACAGCGCCCCGGCGTACTCCTCGCGGTGGTGGTCGAGCTTGAACCGGGCCAGCAGCGCGTCGGCCCGCGCGGTGATCGCCTCCTCCTGCTTGCGCCAGGGGAACTGCAGGATGCCGCGCAGCACGTGCTCGCCGGCCTGGTCGGTGGCCCCGAGGCGCATGTTCTCCATCAGCGCTCATGCGCGCCAGCGCCTTGGTGAGCTGGAACGTGCGGACCATGCCGCGCTTGGCCACCTTGTGCGCGGCCACGCCCGCTGAGCGGCTTGCCGTCGAAGCTCCACGTGCCGCTGTTCGGCTGGTCGAACCCGGTGAGCAGGTTGAAGAACGTCGTCTTGCCCGCGCCGTTCGGCCCGATCAGCGCGGTGATCGAGTTGCGCTGCACCTCGACGTGCTCGACGTCGACCGCGGTGAGCCCGCCGAAGCGGCGCATCACCCCGTCGACGACGAGGATCGGATCCGGCTTGGGCGCGCCCGGACGGCGCTCGACCGCATCGAACCGGGCGTCGGGCGACCCGCTCGGTGATCGCCTCGGGCACCTCGAGACCGTCGGGCACGGTGGGATCGGCGCTCGCGTCGAGCGGCTCGTCAGCGGACATCGAAGGCCTGCTCCCGCTTGTTGCCGAAGATGCCCTGCGGACGGAAGGCCACGAGCAGCACGAGCGCCAGGCCGGCGAGCATGTACTTCACCTGGCCGTAGTTGTTGTCGGTGACCAGCCAGCGCGGCAGCACCGGGTCGGGCGTCTTGGTCGCCTGCTGGAGGAACACGTCGACGAACGTGAACAGGAACAGGAAGATCATCGAGCCGATGATCGGTCCCTTCACCTTGGCGATGCCGCCGATGATGATGATCGTGAACGTGAAGAACGTCAGCGTGGTGGCGAAGTCGCCGGGCTGCGCCGACTGCTTGTCGAGCACCAACCACAGGCCGCCGATCGCACCGATCACGCCGCCGATCACCAGGCTCTGCATCTTGAACATGAACACGTTCTTGCCCAGGCTGCGCGCCGCGTCCTGGTCCTCGCGGATGCTGCGCAGCACACGGCCCCACGGGCTGCGCATCAGCAGGTAGACGAGCGTGGCGATGATCGCCACGAGGATCCAGCCGACGATCAGCAGCCACAGGCGGTAGCCGTCGATCTTCTGCTTCCACACGGTGATCCCGTTGTCGTCGAACGGCGACAGCCGTTCCATCCACCCGGTGAACTTCTGCAGGCCGTCGTTGCCGCCGGTGAGCCACGTGAAGCGCACCGAGTTGGCGAACAGGCGGATCATCTCGGCGACGGCGATCGTGACGATGGCCAGGTAGTCGGCGCGCAGGCGCAACGTCAGCAGGCCGACGAGGATCGACAGCACGACGCCGGCCACGATCACCATCGCCAGCGCGAGCACCGGGTTCCAGTCGTAGCGGCTGATGCCGATGGCCACCGCGTAGGCGCCCACCGCGGCGAAGCCCGCCTGGCCGAAGTTGACCAGGCCGGAGTAGCCGAAGTGCACGTTCAAACCGGTGGCGATGAGGATGTAGGCGATGGCGTTGGCGCTCAGCGCGGCATAGAAGCCGTTGGAGAAGATCAGTCCCCAGTTCATCCGATCCGCTCCTTGCTGCCGAGCAAGCCGGTTGGTCGCACGATGAGCACGATGACCAGCGCGGCGAGCGCGGCGACCGTCTTCAGCTCGGTGACGCTGGGGAACGCCCAGCTCCACAGTTCGGTGGCCATGCCGACGACCAGTGAACCGACCAGCGCGCCGAACGGGTTGCCCAGACCTCCGACGGTGATGGCCGCGAACAGGATCAGCAGGATGTTGAAGCCCATGTCCCACTGGATGCCGTTGGCCGCGCCGTACATCACGCCGCCGAGGCCGGCGAGCGCACCGCCGAGCACCCACACGATGAGGATGATCTTGTTCGTGTCGATGCCGGTCGCCGACGCCAGGTCCGGGTTGTCCGACACCGCCCGGATGGCCTTGCCGAAGCGGAAGCGCAACAGGAACAGGCACACGGCGACCACGACGACGGTCGACAGGATCATGATCGTCAGGTCGCGCGGCGTGATGCCGATCTTCCAGAAGTGCATCTCCTTCTGGCTCTCCCCGACGTATTGACGGAAGCGCCTGTTGCGACCGCCGAACCAGAACAGGAACACGTAGCGCACGGCGATGGCGATGCCGATCGACATGATCATCATCGACGTCAGGCTCATCCCCCGACGACGCAGCGGTCGCCAGACCCCGCGTTCGAGGGCGCCGCCGAACAGTGCGGAGGCGACGATGCCGACGACCGCCGCCAGGAGCAGGTGGGCGCGGAACCCCTCGACGTTGATGTACCAGGCCACGATCGCTCCGAGCGTGAACATCTCACCGTGGGAGAAGTTCGACAGCCCGGTCGTGCCGTAGATCAGCGACAGGCCGATGGCCGCGATGGCGTACAGCAGGCTGAACTTCAACCCGTTGACCAACGCCTGGGGGAACAGCGACCACTTGCCGGCCACGGTGCGGGTGTCCTGGCCGAGGAAGAAGGTGACCTGCTTGCCGGCCCCGATCGACACGCCGGCGTTGAAGTCGACCACCCGGCTCGTCGGTTCGCCGGCGGCCGCGCCGACGCCCTCGGGCAACTTGTCGAGGTCGATCGAGACGACGTACTTGTCCGGCTTGCCGACGTCGATCGCGGCGATGCCTTGCGCATCGGTGACGCCGGTGCCGACCAGCACGCCGTTGACGTCGGCGGCCAGGACGGTGACGCCTTCGACGGGCACCCTCGTGGTCGTGCCGTTCTCCGTCACCCGGTTCAGTACCGTGACCGTGATGGTCGTGTTGGCGTCGGCGTGCGACGTCGACGCTCCGAGGCCCACCCAGCAGGCCAGGACCGCCAACACCGCGAGCACCACCCGCCGGGCTCGATGCATCACTCCAGGTGACCGAAGCACCAGGTCAGAGGTCATGGGTGATGGCACGCGGGGCGAGTATAGGAGTGCGCTCAGGTGCGCTCGGACGATCGCGGTCAACGGCCGATGAACCTCGCGCGCGGGTCGCCCGCCAGGGCGACGGCACTCGTGCTGGTCGCTGCCTGCCTGTTCGGCACCACCGGGACGGCGCTCGCGCGGGTCGAGCCCGATGCACCTCCGAACGGCGTCAGCGCACTGCGGCTCCTGATCGGCGCGGTGACGCTCGTCGTCGTCGCCGCGTCCGGCGGGGCCCGCTGGCGCTCGCTGCGCGGGCACGGCGCGCTGCTCGCCGTCGGAGGCCTGGCCGTCGCCACCTATCAACTGTGCTTCTTCGTCGGCACCACGCGCACCGGGGTCGCGGTGGCCACGGTCGTCACCATCGGCAGCGGTCCGGTGTTCGGCGGGGTTGATCGACGCGGTCGTGTTCCGCCGCCGACCGACCGCCGGCTGGCTCGCCGGCACGGCCCTCGGCATCACGGGTGTGGTGCTCCTCGCCGCGAGCCGGCCCGACGGGCACGGTGGACGGACTGGGGGTGCTCGCCGCCGTCGGCTCCGGCTTCGGCTGGGCCGTCTACGCGATCGATCGGCAAGGTGTGCATCGGCCGCGGCCTGGACTCGTCGGCGTGCATGGCAGCGCTGTTCACCGGCGGCGCGCTGCTCCTGGCACCGTTCCTCGTGCTCGACGACATCGGCTGGGCGGCGAGCGCGCACGGCGCTCGCGCTGGCCCTGTACCTCGGCGTCGTCACGGTCGGCGTGGCCTACACCTGCTACGGCCGTGGGCTGCGCGTGCTGCCGGCGCCGACGGTGATCACGCTCACGCTCGCCGAGCCGATCACCGCCGCGGTGCTCGCCAGCGTGGTGCTCCACGAGGACATCGACCCGCTGGGCTGGGTGGGCATCGCCCTCGTGCTCGTGGCCCTGGTCGTGACCGCCAAGGCCGGCGCGATCACGGCGGCGAGATGGCGACGTCGAGCAGCTGCAGCGCGTGGTCCGACGGTGTGAGCCGGAACCGCTCGTCGCGCACGAGGGTCGCCGCGCTCCCCCGGCGCAGCTCGACGGGGCCGCGCTCGCCGAGCTCGAGCACGGCGCGACCGTCCAGCACGTAGAGCAACGTCACGTCGTCGGCTGCGGTGAGCCAGGGCGACGCCTCGACGCTGGCAGCGCGGCCGTCGGCGTCGCCCTCCTCGCCGCCAGCGGCGACCACCACCCGGGCCAGCCCGCCGGTCGCCGCTGCGATGCCGGTGTCCCGGCAGCGCAGCGGGCCCCCGCGCCACGGCGACGTCGGCGCGCCGGCAGCCACGTGGTGGACGAAGCGCTGCCCCCGGAAGTCCGCGCTCGGGTCGGCGCGCGCCGGTGGGCAGGGCGAGGTGATGGTCGCGGCGCGTGAGGTGCTCAGCCGGACAGCCGATCTCGACGACCTCCAGACCGGGCGAGGCCTCCAGCACGCGGTGGCGGATGAGCGGCGGTTGCAGCACGCAGTCGCCGGCGTGGAGGACGAACGGCTCGCCCTGGTCCTCGTACACCAGCCGCACCCAGCCGGCGGCGCAGAAGATCATCTGGAACACCACGTCGTGGAAGTGCACGTAGTCGGGAACCTCGCCGCCGTCGGCGATCTCGATGTGCGAAGCGATGTACCGGCCGCCGAGTCGTCCGGGGACGAGATCGCGGTAGCGCATCCCGGCGCGTCCCGACCACCCACGGCGAGTCGACGTCGAGGTGGCTGACGATGCTGCCGCGCCGCACCCGCAGTCGGCAGTTCCACGGGACGGTCGACGACCAGCTCGACCAGCGCACCACCTGGCGCGCGCAGCCGTTCACCGGCCTCGGGCAGCGCGTCGACGGGCAGCACGAGCACCGGCGCGGTGACCCCGTCGGATGCGGTCTGGCGGCGCAGCTCGAGGGTGAGCTCGGGTGACGAGACGAGCGCGTGCGCCGGATCGTCGGCCGGCCAGATCACGTCGAGCTGGAAGCCGATGCCGGCGAAGAACTCGATGTCGCCGTCCAGATCCGTGCTCGGCACGACGGCACGGGCGATCGCTGGTCCGACCGGCATCGACGCGACGCTAGCTGCGCCGTACCATCGACGGCTCGTGACCGACGTCCCTGATCAGCTCACCCAAGCCGTGCCGCAGCCGAGCTTCAGGGGTGGTCTGACGCCCGACACGTGCGAGCTGCTGCTCATCCGTCACGGCAGGTCCGCCGACGTCGTCCCGGGTTCGCCCGAGTCGGCCGACCCGCCGCTGCACGAGGTCGGCCACCGCCAGGCGGCACTGCTCGCCACGCGCCTCGACGGCAAGGCGATCCACGTCGTCGTCAGCTCCCACCTGGCTCGCGCCCGGCAGACCGCCGAAGCGCTCGCCGCGCCCCGTGGGCTCGACGTCGAGCAGATCGTCGATCTCGAGGAGGTCCGCCTCGGTGCGTGGAGCGACGGCGAGTTCCGCCGGCGCGCCGCCGCGGAGGACCCGGAGTTCGTCGCCTGGGCCGCAGACCGGACGGTGGGACGGGATCCCCGGCGGTGAGGGCGACGATGCGCTGCGCACCCGCGTCGGCACGGTGATCGACGCGCTCGCCGCCGCCCACCTCGGCCAGACCGTGGCCGTCGTATGTCACGGCGGGGTCATCGCCGCGTACCTCGCACGGGCGCTCGGCACGCACCGCACGATGTGGATCGCGGTCGAGAACACCAGCGTCACCGTCGTCCACGTCGGCCCGGGCGGTCCGTTCGTCGTCGCGGCCAACGACTGCCACCACCTCTACGACCCGGCGTTCGGCCCCGGCTGACCCGCCCCGACGGGCGTCTCGGCCCCGTCACCTGCGGCGCGCGCGTCGCGCACGAGCTCACGGGCGCTCAGCGTCACCCGGCTGGTGCTGCACGCCAGCCACACCGTCACCGACCACAGCGTGGTCGCCCCAGCGACGTGGACGGCCACGAGCCCGGCCGGGACGCCACTCCAGTACTGCAGGTAGCCGACGGTCCCCTGGGCGACGGCGGCGATGCACCACGCGTAGATCGGCGCGTCGAGCACCTCGCGGTCGTGGGCCAGCCGGCGCAGGTGCCACAGCAGCGCGGCCATGGCCACGACGGCGATCCACACCACCACGCCGTGCACCCGCGTGACGGTGGTGATCGCCAGGTCGAAGCGGCGGGCCTGCTCGTCGCCGGCGTGCGGACCCGTGCCGGTGACCACCGTGCCGGCCACGAGTGCCAGCCCCGTCCACACGACGACCCAGCGCACCCGTCGACGGGTGCGCGGCACCACGGCGGCGATCCGCCGGCCACCGTCGGGCTCGCCGGCGCGCACCACGAGCACGACCGCGTCGGCCACGAGCACCATCGAGAGGAGGAAGTGGCTCTGCACCGCGACCGGGTGGAGGTGGACCAGCACGGTGATCCCGCCGAGGACGATCTGCCCGATCACCCCGGCCACCAGTCCGAGTGACAGCCACGTCAGGTCGCGTCGCCGCGGCCGGCGGATGAGGGCGCCGAGCACGGCGAGGATCACGATCAGCGCGACGAGGCCGGTGAACAGCCGGTTGATCTGCTCGATCGCCGCGTGGCGGGTACCCACGTCGACGAGGTCGTTGTCGTTGCACCGCGGCCAGTCGTTGCACCCCAGCCCGGAGCCGGTGAGCCGCACGGCGGCGCCGGTGACCACGATGACGCACAGCAGGGCCAGCGCGGCGACCGTGATCCGGCGGTACTCGGCCGGGCTGATGCCCTCGTGGCGGACGCGCCGCACCACTCGACGAACCCGCTGCACGGCGGCCCAGGCTAGGGCCGCGCCCGACGCTCCACCAGCCGCCCGGCGTCGTTACCGTGCCCCGCGTGCTGACCAGCTACGACGACTTCCCCGTCCACCAGGCGAGCGTGCCGATCGCCCTCACCGCCACGAGCGATGCGAACCACTACGACCGCTACTTCTTCAACGGCTGCACGCGCGACGGCGCCGTGTACTTCGCCCTGGCGATGGGCCTGTACCCCAACCGGCACGTGGTCGACGCGGCGTTCTGCGTCGTCACCGGCGACGACGCCGGCCGCACCCAGACCAGCGTGTTCGCCTCAGGCCGGGCCCCGGCGGACCGGCGCGACGCCACGCGGGTCGGACCGATCCGCGTCGAGGTCGTCGACCCGCTGCACACGCTGCGCGTGGTCGTCGACGCCCCCGATCAGGGCGTGCGCGCCGACCTGACGTTCGCCCGCCGTTCGCCCGCGCTGGAGGAGCCGCACTTCTTCCAGCGTCACGGCCAGCGGGTGTTCTTCGACTACACCCGGCTCACCCAGTTCGGCACCTGGGCCGGCTGGATCGAGCTCGACGGCGACCGCCTCGAGCTGTCGCCGACGCAGACGTGGGCCGCCCGCGACCGGTCGTGGGGTGTCCGCCCGGTCGGTGAAGCCGCGCCGCTCGGCGCGCCTGTGACGGATCCGCAGTTCTTCTGGCTGTGGGCGCCGGTGAACTTCCCGTCCCTGTCCACCCACTTCGACGTCAACGAGCACGCCGACGGCCGGCGCTGGCACGAGTTCGGGGCCGTGGCCCCCGCCGGTGACGCCGAGGCGTTCGTCGCCCGCACCGTGGACTGGCGCGTCGAGTGGCGGCCTGGCACGCGCTGGGCGACGAGCTTCGAGTACGACCTCGTCGGCTGGGACGACCGCATCACCACGGTGCGGCTCACCCCGCGCTACGAGTTCCAGATGCGCGGCATCGGCTACGGCCACCCGACGTTCCGCCACGGCGCCTGGCAGGGCGAGTCGATGGTCGACGGCGAGCGCCTCCCGCTGCCGGTCGACAGCCCGTGCGACCCGGCCAACCTGCACATCCAGGCCATCGTCGACGCCACCTGCACCATGCCCGACGGCGAGGTCGAGGTGGGCATCGGCATCCTCGAGCAGCTGGCCGTCGGGCCGCACCCGAGCGGCCTCACCGGTCTCGTCGACGGCTTCGGCGCCTGAGCAGCGCTACATGCCCCCGAGCGACAACCAGCCGGGATCGGTGCCGTCGACCTGCACCGCCCCGTCGGGCACCGGCCGGCGCCACAGGGCGAGCAGCACGTCCTGGGCGGCGCCGGAGATCGTTGCCGCCACCTCCCCCACCGGGTCGTCGATGACGGCCACGGAGCCGTCGTCCGCGGCGACGCACCACTCGTCGCCGGTGTCGACGGCGCGCACGAGCACCGCCGCCGTCGGCGCGCCGACGTGCTCGCGGCGCATCAGCCGGGGCAGCGCCAGGCGGAAGTACTCGTCGACGCCGTCGGCCGCCAGCGCGGGCTCGATCGACGGCGACGCGCCGATCGCCCGCTCGGCGTCCCAGCGATGCACCGACGCCTCCTGCGCCTGGCGGCGCGGCCAGACCGCGCCGACCTTCGGCACGGGGAACGGGTGCCAGGTCGGCCCGTCCAGGTCCATGGCGTCCAGCGCCTGCAGCAGTCGCCCGCCGCCGACGCGCAGCCATTCGGCCAGCGCAGGTCCGTCCGCCGGCTGCGGCGCGACATCGGTGATGTCGTCGCGTCCGGGCGGCCTGCCGTTGAGCACCGCGAACGTCGCCCAGCGGTGCACCCCGCCGAGATGTTCACCGAGGTCGGCGAGGCACCACTGCCCGCACCACGGCACGGGTGCGTCGAGCGGCCCACGCCCCAGCGCTTCGGCGAACCGGTCGATGTCGGCGCGCAGGTGGTCGAGGTAGTCGTCACGGTCCATGCGCCGGCACCGTAGGTGCGATTGCGGACGGTGGCCGCCCGGGATACCCGCCGCCAGAATGGCCGCATGACCGTCATGTCGGACCGCAT
Organism: uncultured Acidimicrobiales bacterium; assembly: GCA_963794805.1. Taxonomy (GTDB): domain Bacteria; phylum Actinomycetota; class Acidimicrobiia; order Acidimicrobiales; family Ilumatobacteraceae; genus JAODBQ01. Next base: position 241,562 of record CAWCFL010000012.1, on the reverse strand, counting down.
CGCCAACATGCCGCCGGCGCCCGCCCGGGCGTTCTCCAGCGACAATGCTGCCGGCGCGCTGCCCGAGGTGCTCGACGCGCTGGTCGCGGCGAACACCGGCCACGCCCTGGCCTACGGCGCCGACCCGTGGACGGCCGAGGCCGAGTCGCGCTTCCGTGACCTGTTCGGGCCGTCGGCGCAGGCCTTCCTGGTGTGGAACGGCACCGGCGCGAACGTGATGGCGCTGGCCACGCTGGCCCGACCCGGCGACGCGGTGGTGTGCAGCGAGTGGGCGCACATCGCCGTCGACGAGACCGGTGCGCCCGAACGCGTCGCCGGGGTGAAGCTGCTCCCCCAGCCGTCGGCCGACGCCAAGCTCCGTCCGGCGCAGCTCGAGGCACTCGCCCACGTGATCGGGGTGCAGCACCACGCCCAGCCGGTGGTGGTCTCGCTCACCCAGAGCACCGAGCTCGGCACGGTGTACACCGCGGCCGAGGTCGGTGCGCTGTGCGAGACGGCCCACCGGATGGGGATGGTCGTGCACATGGACGGCGCGCGCATCGCCAACGCCACCGCGGCGCTCGGCGGGACCGTCGGCGCACTGCGCTCGTTCACCGTCGACGCCGGCGTGGACGTCGTCAGCTTCGGCGGCACGAAAGCCGGGCTGGCGTTCGGCGAGGCGGTGGTCTTCCTCGACCCGGCGCTGGCGACGCGGGCGATGTACGTCCGCAAGCAGGTCAACCAGTTGTCCTCGAAGATGCGTTTCGTCGCCGCCCAGTTCAACGCCCTGCTGCACGACGAGCTGTGGATCCGTGCCGCCGAGCAGGCCAACTCGATGACCCGGCGGCTGCACCGGCTCACCGACGGGCTGCCGACGATCGGGTACGCCGACGAGCCGCAGGTGAACAGCCTGTTCCCCAGCCTCCCGCCGGAAGCGATCGAACCGCTGCGCGACTGGTGCTTCTTCTGGGACTGGGACGTCGCCGCCCATCAGGTCCGGTGGATGACGTCGTGGGACACGACGACCGACGACGTCGAGCGCTTCGCCGCCGGCGTGCGCCACCTGCTCGACGCCTCCTGAACGTTCACCGACCCGTCGCGAAGGTTGGATTGACCGACCGTCGGTCTGCTTGTACTGTCCAACCAGTCCGTCGGCAGGGGGTGCCGGTGGGTCGAGATCTCAGGCGTCGGCGCGGGCCGTCGGCGTCGGCCAACGAGCTGGGGGTTCCATGGCTGCTGTCGAGAGCGTGTCGCAACGCCAGATCACCGATGACCGGTGGATGCACAACGCCGCGTGCAAGGGGTTGACGCATCTGTTCTTCGCTCTCCCCGCCGAGCGTCCCCAGGCACGCGACCGGCGCGAGACGCTGGCCCGCCGGGTCTGCGCGAGCTGCACGGTGCGCGATGTCTGTCAGAGCTTCGCCAGGACCAACCACGAGTACGGCTTCTGGGGCGGCGAGAGCGAGGACGAGCGCCACGCGGCCGGCTACCGCCTCATCGCCCCGATCGGCGTCCGGGCCCGTAGCGCGTCCTGATCCCGCGGGTCCCCGGTCGGGACCCTGACATCATGGGTTCGTGACCGAGTCGTGGAGCCACCGCGCCGCCGTCGACGCGGCCTGGTCCGCCTACGGCGACTCCCGGCGCATCGTCGCGCGTCGACGAGGTCAGCGCCAACGTGTCGACGAACCGCGTCTACCGGCTGCACCTCGACGACGGGTCGACCCTGATCACCAAGGTCTCGTCGTACGGCTCCTACTTCCTGTTCGTCGAGGACCACGACCGCCTGAGTCGCTGCGCCCACCTCCTGCACGACACCCGCTTCGGCGGGATGCTCGCCGGTGTGTGGCAGCGCGGCGGGCGGATCTTCACCTGGTACGAGCGCAACATGTGGGCGGTCTTCTACGACGACGTCCCCCGCCGCGAGTCGCTGCCGCGAGTGCTCGGCCCCGAACAGGTCGCCAACCTCGGGCGGGAGATGGCCGAGTTCCACCTCGCCTGCACCGACATCGCCCCGTCGATCCCGGCCGGCTCCAAGACGGTCAAGAGCGACGCCATCCACCTGCTCGACCTCCTCGAGAGCCCGTTCGGCCCGCGCAACTTCGAGATGGCGCCGGAGTCGATCGGCATCCTGTGGCGCCACACCCACCACTTCCTCACCCGGTTGGTCGAGCTCGGCTACGACGAGTGGCGCAAGATCCCCGTGCTCGTCGACTGGAACCTGGGCAACTTCTCCGTCGCGCCGCGCCCCGACGGCACGTTCCGCCTGTTCAGCCGGTGGGACTACGACTGGTTCCGCATCGAACCACGCCTGCTCGACTTCTACTTCCTGTCCCGCCTGTCGAGCCGCACGGGCGACCGCACCCGATTCACCTACGGCGCGCACACGCTCGTCGAGCCGTCGTTCCTCGCGCTCCTCGCGGCCTATCGCGACGTGTTCCCGATGAGCGACGAGGAGGTGCAGTTCCTCCCCGAGGTGTACCGCTTCTTCATCCTCAACTACGTGGTGCGCGAGGGCGCCCGGTTCTTCCGCCCCGACTTCTGCCGGCAGTTCCGCGCCGACGCCGTGCGCACCTACCTCCCCGCGCTCGAGGTCCTCGACACCACCCCGCTCGCCGCCACATGATCCGATCAGCCCGGTGACCGACGAGCCGCTCGTCGACGTCTGCGTGGTCGGCAGCGCCAACCTCGACCTCGTCGCCCGCGCCGTCCGACTGCCGGCGCCCGGCGAGACCGTGCTCGGCACCGACGTACGCCGAGCACGCCGGGGGCAAGGGCCTCAACCAGGCGGTCGCCGCGGCCCGCGCCGGCGCGCGGGTCGCGTTCGTCGGCGCGGTCGGCCGACGACGCCGCCGGCGCGTCGCTGCTCGACGTGCTCGGCGGCGCGGGCGTCGACACCGCCGGCGCTCGCCGGTGTCGGACGCGCCCACCGGGTCGGGCGCTGATCGGCGTCGCCGCCGGCGGGGAGAACTCGATCATCGTCGTGCCCGGGGCGAACGCGCCTCGCCGACCGGCGCACGTCCGCGCGGCGACCTGCCGCGGGCCGGCGTGGTGCTCGTGCAGCTGGAGATCCCGCTCGCCCGCCGTCGCCGCCGCGCTCGCCGCGGGCGCGCCGACGGGCGCGACGACGGTGCTCAACCCGGCACCGGCCCGGCCGCACTGCCCGCCGACGTGCTCGCGCGTCTGCGACCTCGTCGTCCCCAACGAGCACGAGGCCGCGCTGCTCGGCGGCGCCGCCGGCGCTGCTCGCCGCCGGCGCCGCCGCCGTCGATCGTCACCCGTGGGGCCGCACGGCGCTCGCTCGTGCACCGGCCAGCGGCGCGACGGACGTCGCCGCGTTCGCCGTGGACCCGGTCGACACCACCGCGGCCGGCGACGCGTTCTGCGGCGCGCTGTGCGCCCGCCTGGCCGACGGCGAGCACGCTCGACGCGGCGCTGCGCTTCGCCATGGCCGCCGGCGCGCTGGCCACCACCAGCGCCGGCGCGGTGCCGTCGCTGCCGTCGGCGCGCCGAGATCGAGGCGCTGCTCAGGCGCGCAGGCTGATCGCCGCCCAACCGTCGAGCCGATCGACGCTCGATCACCCGGAGCGGCGCCAGCGCATCGACGACGTGGTCGAAGCGGTCGGCGAGCACGCCGGAGATCACCAGGACGCCGGCCGGCGCGAGCAGCCGGCCGCAGGTCGGCGGCCATGCTCGATCAGGGCCGGGGCGAGGATGTTGGCGACGACGATGTCGAAGGTGCTCGTCGACCTCGGCGAGCGGGCGTCGGTGCTGGCCCGCACCCGACCGGCGACGCCGTTGCGCGCCGCGTTGTCCTCGGTGGCGGCGACGGCCGCCGGCGAGATGTCGATCGCCTCGCACACGGGCCGCGCCGAGCAGCGCAGGCGGCGATGCCGAGCACGCCCGAGCCGCAACCCACGTCGAGCACCGTGGCACCCGGGAACAGGGCGGCGCGCACGGCGCGCAGCGCGGCGACCGTCGTCGGATGGTTGCCCAGCCCGAACGTCGGCACCCGGCTCGATGCGCACGGCGAGCACGCCCGGCGGCGCGTCGAACGCCAGCCACGCCGGGACGACGACGAGGTCGTCGGCCACCCACGTCGGCGTCGACGTGGGCCCGCCACGTGTCGGCGACGGACTCGTCGACCTCGACCAGGCGCCACCGCCAGCGCGCCGGGAACGCCTCGGCGGCGCGGGTGACCGCGGCGACGTCGTCGCCGAGCGACGTCCACAGCTCGACGAAGTGGTCCTCGGTGCCCGACCGGCGCCGCGCTCCTCGATCGCCACGACGCCCAGCGACCACAGCGCGTCGGCGGCCAGCTCGGCCTCGCCGGCCGGCACGGTGACGACCAGGGCGAGCACGTCAGTCGATCCGGCGCAGCTGCGTCGCGGAAGCGCTTGGCCCGGCTGACGTACGTCTCGCACGCCGTGGCTGATCAGCTCCGGCTTGGCCCGGCCCTCCTTGATCGACCGCCGGGATCCCGACGGCGAGCGCGCCGGACGGCACGTCGGTGTCGTCGAGCACGACGGCGTTGGCGGCGACGATCGCGCCGGTGTGCACGACGACGCGGTGCAGCACGATCGAGCCGTTGCCGATCAGGCAGCTCGACTCGATCGTGCAGCCCTCGAGGTGGACGATGTGGCCGATGACGCAGTCGTCGCCGACCACCGTCGGCTGCTCGATGGTCGTGTGCAGCACGCAGTTGTCCTGGATGCTCGTGCGCGCCCGATGTGGATCTCGCCGTCGTCGCCGCGCAGCACCGCGCCCGGCCAGATCGAGCTCTCGCGCCCCGATCGTGACCGAGCCGATGACCACCGCGTCGGGATGGACGTAGGCGTCGGGGTGGATGTCGGGAACCTGGTCGCCCAGCGCGTAGATCGGCATCGGCCCACCGTACCGACGGGCCGCAGCCGGTCCGAGCCGTGAGCGATCGTGGCGACGTCCGCAAGCGACGGTACCGTGAGCGACCATGTCCCGCAGGATCGACATCGAGCTGACGAGCGCGCGCCCCGACGGCACGTGGACCTGGCGCGCTGCCGGCGCCAAGGAGCCGCGCGGCGTGCTCGACGGCGCGCTGCTGCCGGAGGGGGCCAAGGCCGGCGACGTGCTCAAGGCCGACGCCGAGATCGGGTCTCGACGGCACGACGATCCTGTCGGTGGCCTCGCACCAAGGAGAAGGCGGCAAGGCCAACCTGCTCGAGATCCTGCCGAGCGAGCGACCCGTTCGAGGCTGTCACCTCAGCAGCTCACCGGCCGCGACAGCCGTGACGACCGTGAACGGCGCGAGCGGCGACCGCGATCGCCCGCCGCGCCGCACCGCGACGGCGACGGACCGGCCCGCGGTCCGCGCCGGCGACCGCGGCCCGCGTCCGCGACGGCGACGCCGCGGCCGGCGAGCGCACCGGCCGCGGCGCGCGACCGCGGTGCCGCCGCGCCGGCGACCGCGACCGGACCGGCGACCGCGCGGCGACCGGCCGCCGCGGCGCGACCGGGGCCCGCGCTTCACCGCGCCGCCCGAGCTGCCGCAGCGGCCCAAGGCCAAGCGGCTCAAGCCGGGCCGCGCCCATCGCAACGCCGTGCTCGCCGAGCTGCCCGAGGAGCAGCGCCCGATCGCCGAGCGCGCCCTGCAGGGCGGCATCCCCGCGGTGCGCCAGGCGGTCAACGAGCAGAACGCCCGGCTGAAGGCCGAGGGCCAGCCGGAGATCCCCGCCGCCGGCCTGCTCGACGCTGGCCGAGCAGCTGCTGCCCAAGCTGCGCGTCGCCGAGTGGCTCGACCGCGCCGATGCCGCGCTGCGCACGACCTCGACGAGCTCGACCTGCGCGACCTGCGCAGCGTGGTCGCCGCCGCCGAGGACCCGATCGTGGCCCGCGACGAGAGCACCCGCGCGATCGCCGCGCAGCTCAAGGAGGGCCTGCGTCACCAAGCAGGAGAAGGAGCTGGCGCTGTGGCTCGCCGACATCGAGGCGGCCATCGGCGTCGGTCGGATCGTGCGCGCCCTGAAGCTGTCGTCGCAGCCGCCCAAGGCCGGCGTCCGCTTCCCCGCCGAGCTGGCCGGCCAACTGGCCGGCGCGGCCACGGCTGCGCTCAGCCACGACGCGCTGCCCGACCGGTGGATCGCCGTGCTCGAGGCGGCGGCGTTCTCCCCGATCCGCAGCCACGTACAGCCCACCGACAAGCCCACCCAGGTGAGCGACGAGCTGCTCGCCACGGTGAAGCGCCTGGCAGCCCTGCTGCCGCACATCGCCGCGCTGTTCGACGTCCAGGCCGACCCGAAGGCGCACTCGCCCAAGCCGCTGCGGCCGACTCGTCCGACGACGGCCAAGAAGGCCGCCCCGCGTCAGATCCCGCCGCCGCCCGCCCCGCCGGCGCAGGCCGCGGAGACCGTCGAACCGGCTGCGTCGCCGGAGCAGGCCGACACGACCGAGACGGCAGAGGCCGAAGACGCGGGGCCGGCTGATTCCGAGCAATCGACCGAGGCCGTCACCGTCGACGAGCAGCCCACCGAGCACGCAGCCGAGGCCGAACAGCCGGCCGAGCAGGCGGCAGACGCCGAGCACGCGCCGAGCAAGCGGCGGACACCGAGCAAGCGGTAGACGTCGAGCAAGCGGCAGACGCCGAGCAGCCGATCGCGCAGGCGGCAGAAACCGAGCAGCCGGCCGAAGTCGTCAGTGCCGACGAGCCGGTCGAGGCCGAACAGTCCTCCTCGAGCCATGAGGCCGACGAGCCGGTCGAGGACGTGCAGTCCTCCTCGAGCCACGAGGCCGACGAGCCGATCGAGGCGCAGCACGACGCCGACGACGCATCGGTCGTCCCCGCCGCCGACAGCTGACGCCCCGGCGCGCTGACGGCGCGCGGTCACGACGGGTTGGCGGCGTCGCCGCGGCGACCGTACTGTCAGCGCCCATGTCCAACGACAAGGTGCTCTACGAGAGCCGCGGCCGGATCGCGCTCATCACGCTCAACCGTCCCGAAGCGCGCAACGCGGTGAACGGTGACGTCGCCGAAGGCATGGAAGCGGCGATCGACCAGATGGAGGCGGATCCGGCTGTGTGGGTCGGCGTGCTGCGGGCCAACACCGAGGGTCAGGCCAACCCGGTGTTCAGCGCCGGCGCGGACCTGAAGGCGATCAACTCCGGCGAGGCCGGTCGGCTCGGCACCAAGCGTGGCGGGTTCGGCGGCTTCGTCTACCGCGAGCGCACCAAGCCGGTGATCGTCGCCGTGGACGGTCTGGCCACTGCCGGCGGCTGTGAGATCGTGCTCGCCGCCGACCTGGTCGTGGCCACCACACGCTCGTCGTTCGGTCTCGCCGAGGTCAAGCGCAACCTGATCGCCGGAGCAGGCGGGCTGTTCCGCCTGCCGCGGGCCATCGGCCAGAGCGCGGCGATGGAGGTGATCCTCACCGGCGAACCGCTCCCCGCCGAGCGGGCGTACGCACTCGGTCTGGTCACCCGTCTCGTCGAGCCGGGGACGGCGGTGGACGTCGCCATCGCCCTGGCCGAGAAGATCTGCGAGAACGCTCCCCTGGCGGTGCAGGCGAGCCGCAAGGTGGTGCTGGCCGCGGCCTACGAGGACGACGAGACGCTGAAGAAGCTGACCAACGACCTGTTCGCCGGCGTGATGGCCTCCGAGGACACCAAGGAGGGGCTCACCGCGTTCATCGAGAAGCGCACCCCGCAGTGGAAGGGCGCCTGACGCGCCGAACGCTCAGAGTCGGGTCCACACCGTGAGCTTGCGGGTGGTGATCCCGGCGCGTTCGTAGAGGTTCTTGGTCATGCGGTCACCGGGCAGGGCGGTGGCCTCCAGCGCCGCGCAGCCACGGCGCCGGGCCAGCACGATCGCCTCGGCCAGCAGCTCGTCGCCGAAGCCCAGCTCGCGCGCCTCGGGCTCGACGAACACCTGGCGGACGACGGCCGTGGAGCCGTGAACGACCAGCTCGAGGTAGGCGACGACCACGCCGTCGATCGTCCCGACGAGCACGTCGCGGTCGTCGAGCACGGACAGCGCGGCCCAGTCGGCGACCGGCGGCTGCTCGGCGAGCAGCTGCGGCCCGCCGCGCTGGTCGACGAGCGCGGCGCGCGCGGCATGCTCCAGGGCCCCGAGCGCGCCGGCGTCGTGGACGTGCGCGCCACGCACCTCCAGCTCCATCATCCGGCCAGCAGCTGGTCGACCATCCCCAACACGGTGCGTCGCTTGCGGTGCTGCGCCTCGTAGGCGGCGGCGTTGCGCAGCTCGTCGGCCGTCATTCGCCGAAGGCGCTGGACGATGTGGCTCGCCGGCGACGTGTCGTAACCGGCGAACGGCTCGGTCGCGTCGACGATGGCCGCGGCGACCGGCTCGGCGACGTGTTCGCCGTCCGGGGCCACCGCGTCGGACGCCGGCGGCTCGCCGTCGGCGTCGGCGCTCGCCGGCTCGACGACGACGCTGATGAGCGGCCCGCCGTCCCCGGTCCGGCCGGCGTCCCACGCCTGCTGCAGCTCGCGTCGGGCGATGGTGACGGCTCGCTCGCCCACCCAGCGGGCGAAGATGACCCGGTTGCGCAGACCTTCGACGAGACCGCGGACGCGATCAGGAGAACAGCGGGCACTCATCGTCGCCCACCGGGCACAGCGGCGCCGACTGGCGCACGAGCAGGAAGCAGCGCGGGCACAGCTGCTCGTCGGCCCGCTTCGGCTGCAGCCGGTCGCCGGTGTCGGTGCGGTCCTCGGGCTCCTCGTCGTCGTCGTTGGCCTCCTCGTCCGCCGCGACCAGGCGATCCTTCAAGATGGTGTCGAGATCGGCTTCGACGTCGTCGGGGGCGATGATGTCGTCGTCGTCGTCGTCCTCCTCGCCGGCGGCGGTCGCCGCGGCGACCGAACGGCGGGTCGGGCCATCGGCGTCGTCCTCGTCGTCGTCGTCCTCTTCGACCTCGTCGACCTCCTCGAAGACCTCGCCGTCGAAGTCCTCCTCGTCGACGACGAGATCCTCCTCGTCGAGCTCGTCCTCGGCGGGTTCGCCCGGCTCGTCGTCGACCGCGGCCGTGTCGTCCAGCTCGTCCATGATCTCGTCTTCGTCGTCAGCCATTGCGCACCTTTCGTGGCGGGCGGTCACCGCGTGGCCGGATACTACGGCCACTCGCCGCGAACACGGCACACCCCGTTGTGGCAGCGGTCACCGAGGCCCGCGACGCGCCTCCATCCGCCGCTCGGCGTCCAACCGCTCGAGCTCGGGGGCGTGGGTCGTCAGGTGGGTCATCGCCTCGGCGACGATGCGATGGCCGGCCTGCTCGGCGATCAGCCGGTGCATCTCCAAGGCGATGCGCCGGTACGCCGGGTGGCCCTGCGAACCCGAGCGCAGCTCCAGCATGTGGATCGCCTCGCGGGCGTTGAACTGCATCGAGTAGCGCATCCGGTAGGCCATCGACACCGCGTAGGCGGCCTGCGCCGGGCAGCTCCTCGCGCAAGCGGTCGTAGAGCGCTGCCGAGCGGGCCATGGTGTCGTCGAACACCGCGCCCATCCCTGCCTCGTCGACCAGCTCCGGACGGACGAAGCCGTGGTTCGGCGTGAGCGCCTGCCATTCGATCGTCAGCATGCGGTGCCGTTGCAGGTCACGGAAGGCGCCGTAGTCGCTGAGCACGTCGAAGCGGTAGTCGACGCGCTCGAACGCGCGGCCGGGCCGGTGGCGGCGATTCTCCCGCTCACCGACGTAGGCGCGCACCAGTGCCAGACGCTCGGCGGCACCGAGCTGGCGCACCCGGGTGAGCAACTGCTCGTCGGGCAGGTTGGAGAACGGGTAGCAGATGGCGGCGATCAGCTTGTCCTCGGCGTCGGGATCCCAGTCCACGAGGCGCACGGGCGCCACCTGCTCGACCGGCGTGGTGCCGAACAGGGTCTCCACCAGCTCCGCGGTGCGGTCGCGCGTGGTGCCCAGGTAGTGGCTCCAACGGCCCCCGCGATCGGCGATGTCCACCCGTCGCAGGAAGCTGGGCACCACCTTGCGCAGCTCGTGGAGCATCAGGTCGGCGTACTGGCGGGCCTCGGGAAGCGGGTGCGCGCGCATCCGCAGCAGCAGCGCCTCGAACGCCTGGCCCGAGCCGTAGATGCCGACGTTGGACAGCGAGGCAGCCGGCAGGGCGCCGCGGACGGCGTCGAGCGCCTTGGCCCGGGTGGCCTGGCGGTAGACGAAGTCGCTGTCCCCCGGCTGGCGGGCCACGGTGGCCCGCACGTGGTCGGTGACCTTGCCGAGCATCAAGCTGTAAGCGTCGAACATCCGGTCCATCTCACCGACGTACAGCGTGCCGAGGCGGCTGCTGAGGATCGCCGGGTCGCGGTAGAACCGGTAGCGGCCGCCGAGGCGGGCGTCGTAGCTGATGTACCTGGTGCTCTGCTCGAGGTAGCTCATCAACCGGCCCCACTCGAGGATCTTCGTGAGGATGTTCGAGGCCTGCTCGCACGCGAGGTGCACCCCGCCGAGCTGGGCGACCGAGTCGTCGCCGTACTCGAAGAAGACCTTCTCGTACAGCTCCTCGGCGCGCTGCAGCCCGACCGTGGCGTCCACGGTGTGATCGCCGCTGATGTCCAGATCGCCGACGAACTCGTCGAGGAACAGTCGACGCAGGCTCTTCGGGCTGCGGCTGTAGCGGGCGAACAACGCCCCCTTGACCACCTCGGGCAGGTTGACCAGGGCGAACACCGGCCCGTCGAGGTTGGTGAAGTAGCGGCGCAGGACGTCGGACTCGTGCTCGGTGAATTCCTCGGGCACGTACGCCGTCACGGGCGGCAACTCTACGACGCGGGAGTTGGCCCGGCCTGGGATCCGCGGCGCGACCCCGACCTGCTCACACGTAGCCGACGTAGGCGTCGGGCTCGACGGTCACGTGGACCGAGGAGGCGGTCCGCCACCGCCGGTCGTCGACCCACAGGTGCAGCGGTCGGACGAAGTCGATCTCGATCGATGCCGTCTGCCAGGCGCGCAGCTGTGGGTGGGGCAGGTGCGTGCCGGTGCGCGCCCGGCGGGCGGCCTGCCGGCGCACCCGCCACGGCATGGCCGGATCCACCCGCAGCAGGTCCACCTTGCCGTCGTTGGGGTGGCTGCGCGGTGCGACGTCACGCCCGTCGAGGTATTGCGCGGTCATCGCCAAGAGCACCTCGCCGCGCCACCATGATCGCCGGGCGACGACGTGCGACGTGCTCCACGCGCTGTGCCCGTCGGCGGTGACGCGCAGCAGGTCGAGCGTCACCCGGGTGGCGCTCGTCGTGAACTGGTCCTCGCCGCCGCCGGCCACCGTGCGCGCCAGGTCGCCGCCGCCGAGGCCGACGGGGGGCACGGGCGCACCTGCCGTCCTGGCCGCCGTGACGACGTCGTGCAGTGCCACGTCGGTGGTGACGATCGTGAGGCCGGCCGGGACGGCGACCGCCTCGCCCCAGGCCTCACCCCGGCGGATCGTCATCGACGGCCTCCGCCGCAACGGGCTCGGTGACAGGCTCGGCGACGGGCTCCACCGAGGCGGATGCGGCGACGACGCCACGGAAGAGCGCGTCGGCGGCTTTCTCGGCTGCCGCTCGGGTGTCGGCCAGCGGGGCGACGAGCGCCAGCTGGTGGAGCACATCGACGAGCTGCTTCATCGTGCGCACGAAGTCCCCGCCGGACAGCTCCTCGGCCTCGACGACCTCGGCGAAGCCCTCGCCGGCTGCCCAGGCGAAGGCGACGGCGATGAAGGTCGGGTCCGGTGGCCGGTGGACGGACAGGCCGGCCTCCTCCTCGACGTCCTGCAGCTCGTAGCTGATGGCGGCGATCTGCTGCCAGCGACGGCGCACCGTGGGCGACGAGTACCACGGTGCCGGCGGCGCGTCCTGGCTGCGGTGCTCGTAGACGAACACCGACACGAGACCGGCGAGGTGCGCCGGTTCGAGCCCGTCGAGCAGCCCCTGGCGGAGCGACTCGACGATCAGCAGGTCGCACTCGTGGAACGTGCGGGCCAGGATCCGGCCGGCGTCGGTGAGGCGCCAGCCGTCGACGTAGCCCCAGCTGTCGAGCACGCGCAGCACCCGGTCGAAGTCGCGGGCGACGGACTGCCCCCGGCCACGGACGCGCCGGCGCAGCTCGTCCACCTCCCGACCGATGCGCTCGGCCTGGGCGGCGAGGCGCACGCGCTCGTCGAGCTCGGGGTCGTCCTCCACCGGGTGGACGAGCACCGCGGCTTGCCGCAGCGGACGTCTCGGCCGTGTCGGTGCGCCGCGGCGGTCGTGGCATCGTCGTCGCCCGCTCGAGGCGCAGGGCGACCTCGCGCTGGTAGTCCTGGCGGTTCGGCGCGTAGCCGTCGGGCAGCTCGATGTGCCCGATCGAGCGCGGCGGCTCGTCGAAGTCGGCCGCGGTGAGGTGCACCTGGTCGGGCCGCGTGGTCAGCCCGGTGAGGCGCATCCCGCCCTTGCGGTGGGCGCTGGTCAGCACGGCGATGCGCCCGACGTAGCGGCCCTTCTGGGCGTGGATCACGTCGCCGGGACGCAGCTTCATCAGCGCCAGCGTGACCAGGTCGTCACGCCCGACGACGTGCTGGCCGGCCGGACGGTCCTCGGCGGCGCGCTGGCGGCGGTAGTCGTCGATGTCGCCGTACGGGCTGCGCGACCGGGCGAGGACGTCGGCCAGGTGGGCCTGCCGGCGCTCCAGCCGGGCCTCGAGCTTCACCACGTCGCGGTCCGCCTGGTACTGGGCGAACGACAGGTTGAGCAGGTGGTGGGCGGTGTCGCTGGAGTACGACCGGACGAGGTTGGCGGCCATGTTGTAGGTCGGGCGGAACGCCGAGTTGAGGTGGAACGTGCGACTGCCCGCCAGCGTGGCCACCTGGTCGAACGGGACGAACGGGCTCCACAGCACCACCGCATGGCCGAGCTCGTCGAGGCCGCGCCGACCGGCGCGCCCGGTGAGCTGGGTGTACTCGCCGGGGGTGAGGAACTGGTGGTGGTCGCCGGTGAACTTGGAGAGCTTCTCGATGACCACCGTCTTGGCCGGCATGTTGATGCCCACGGCGAGCGTCTCGGTGGCGAACACCGCCTTCACCAGGCCCTCGACGAAGCACGCCTCGACGACCTCCTTGAACGGCGGGACCATCCCGGCATGGTGGGCGGCGACACCGGCCTCCAGCTGGGCGAGGAACTGGCTGTACCCGAGCACCGCCAGATCGGCCGGGTCGATGCCACCGAGCCGGGCGTCGACGATCTCGCGGATCCGGTCACGCTCCTCCCCCGTCGTGAACCGTGCGCCGGCGGCGGTGGCCAGGCGGGCCGCCTCGTCGCACTGGTTGCGGCTGAAGATGAAGTAGATCGCCGGCAGCATCCGGTGCTGGTCGAGCACGTCGAGCACGTCGAGGCGCGAGGGCGTGAACAGCCGTCGCCGACCGGCGGTGCGCGCCCCGCCACCGCGCCCGCGTCCGCTGCGGGCGGCCTCGGCGTCGAGCCGCGCGGCCTCCCCGTTCGGCCGGCCGTGCACCAGGGTCGGCAGCAGGTGCAGGCGATCGTGGGTCTTGTCGCCGATCATGTACAGGTTGTCGAGCTGCACGGGGCGGCGCTCCTCGACGACCGCCGCAGTGTGGCCGCGCACCGTGGTGATCCACTCCGCCAGCTCCTCGGCATTGCTCACCGTCGCCGACAGGCACACGAGGTGGACCTCGACGGGCAGGTGGATGATGACCTCCTCCCACACCGGGCCGCGATACGCGTCCTGCAGGAAATGGACCTCGTCGAGCACCACCACGGCGAGCTCGTCGAGCGCCGGGCTCCGCGCGTAGATCATGTTGCGCAGCACCTCGGTGGTCATCACCACCACCGGTGCGTCGCCGTTGATCGAGTTGTCGCCGGTCAGCAGACCGACCGTCTGCGGCCCCAGCCGCTCGGCCAGGTCGTGGTACTTCTGGTTGGACAGCGCCTTGATCGGTGCGGTGTAGAACGCCCGCTTGCCGGCGGCCACCGCCATGTCGATCGCGTACTCGGCCACGACGGTCTTGCCCGATCCCGTGGGCGCGGCGACGAGCACCGAGCTGCCGGCGTCGAGCGCGTCAAGGGCCCGGAGCTGGAACGGGTCGAGCGGGAACCCGAAGTGGGCCACGAGCTCGGCCCGGTCGGTGGCCGACATGGTGCTCAGCCTGCCGCGTCGGCCGCTGCCTGGGCGCGCCGCTTGTGGCGCTGGATGGCGTAGCCGATGAAGATCGAGATGACGTAGAAGATCGACATCGGGATGGCCAGCGCAAGCATCGAGTAGGGGTCACCCGACGGTGTGATCACGGCCGCGATGATGAAGATGATCATGATCGCGTAGCGCCACTGCTTCTTCAGCGTCTGTGGTTGCAGCACGCCGACGAGCTGCAGGAACACGAGCAGCACGGGGAACTCGAAACCGATGCCGAACGCGGCGACCATCAGGCCGACGAGGCTGATGTACTTGCTCACCTGGAACGTCGCCCGCACGTCGGTCCCCGACCAGGCGATGAGGAACTCGAGCGACTTCTCCAGGGTGAGGTAGGCGATCAGCGCCCCGAGCATGAACAAGCTGATGCTGGCGAAGACGAAGGGGATGGCGAACTTCTTCTCCCTGGCGTGCATCGCCGGCACGACGAAGCGCCAGATCTCCCACAGCAGCACGGGGAGGGCGAGGATGATCCCGCCGTACATCGAGACGCTCAGCCGGGTGGTGAGCCCCTCCAGCGGGCCGAGGCTGTACAGCTGGGCGGTCGTGCTGCCGCCACAGAACCCCACCGGCTTGCTCTGGCACAGGTCGTCGTAGGGCTGCAGCAGGAAGCCCAGCACGTGGTCGTACAGGGCCATGATCAGGATGATCCCGAGCACCACGGCCAGCAGGCAGCGCACGATGCGCGTGCGCAGCTCGGCGAGGTGCTCCATGAGCGTCATGGCGTCGTCGGGCGACCTGAGCTTCGGTCGCTGCGTCCGCCCCCGGAAGGGCAACTTCATGCGGGAGCGGCTCCCTCGTCGGTGCGCTCCTCGTCTGCCGGCGTCATCGACGGTGATTCGTCGGCGGCAGCGATGGCGGATGAGCCCGAGGGCGGCTCGGCCGGTGTCGGCGCCACGGCAGGGCGTTCGACGTCGGCGACCGGCTCGATGGCTGCCGGGTCGGTGGCCGATGGCTCGATGGCTGGCGCGTCCTCGGGCTGGCTCGCCGGCGCGACCCTCGGGCTGGCTCGCCGGCGCGACCTCGGGCTGGCTCGCCGGCGCGCCGGTGTCACCGTCGACGCGCGTCGGCTCGAAGTCGAAGTTGGCCACCTGGCGCATCGCGTCGGCGGTCTCGCGCATCTCCTTCATCGGTTCGTCGAGCACGTTGCGCAACTCGCTCTGGAAGCCTGAGCTCATCCGCTTGAACTCCCCGTAGAACTTGCCGAACTTGCGCACGGCCTCGGGGAGCTTCTCCGGGCCGAGCACCACCAGGGCGATGATCAGCAGGAAAGCCATCTCGCTCCCTGACAGGTTGAACACGCGGCCGAGTCTACGGGCGAGCGTCTCCGGGGCTCGGGCGCCCCGTTCGTGCCAGCATGGAAGTCGTGCAGCAGCGACTCCCCTCGCTCCTCGACGAGCCGATCGCGTTCGGCCACCGCGGAGCGAGGGCGCACGCGCCGGAGAACACGTTGGAAGCGTTCGAGCTGGCCCTGCGCCTCGGGGCCAACGGCCTGGAGAGTGACGTGTGGCTCACCGCCGACGGGGTGCCGGTGCTCGACCACGACGGCCTGCTGCGCCGGCGGATCGGGCGGTCCCGCCCGATCGGCAGCGTCGCCCGCGCCGACCTCCCGCCGCACATCCCGACGTTGGCCGACCTGATCCTGCACTGTGGGACGGGCTACCACCTGTCACTCGACCTCAAGGACGCCGCGTCCGGACAGGCCGTGATCGACGTCGTCGGGCACCTCGACGAGGCGATGCTGCCGCGACTGTGGCTGTGCGCCCCCGACTGGCGCACGCTGCTCGCCCTGCGCGGCGGCGGCGCCCGACTGGTCGATTCCACCCGCATCACGAAGATCAAGGAGGGGCCGGAGCGCCGGGCGGCGACGCTCGCCGCCGAGGGCGTCGACGCGATCAACATGCACCACAGCGATTGGACCGGTGGTCTGGTTGCGCTCTTCCACCGCTTCCGGCGGGTGTGCTTCGGCTGGGACATGCAGCACGAGCACGTCCTGGCCAACGCCTTGCGGATGGGGCTCGACGGCGTCTACAGCGATTGGACCGACCGCATGGTCGACGTCTACACCGACGAGCTCGGCGCCCCCCGACGCCCCGCCTGACGGCTGTCGCCAGTGGTCACTGCGTCAGAGCCACTTCCAGTCGCCGAACGGCCAGATGATGACGAACGCCCGCCCGACCAGGTCGCCGTAGGCGATCTGGCCCACCTGACCGTCGCGGCTGTCCTTGGACCCGCCACGGTTGTCGCCCATGACGAACACGTGGTCGGGTTGGACGACGGTGTCGCTGAACGGCGAGCCGCACGCCGTCGGGGTGACCACCGCGGGGTCGAGGTACGGCTCGTCGACCACCTTGCCGTCGACCTCGAGCACGCAGTTCTCGTACGAGATCGTCTCGCCGGGCAAGCCGACCACGCGCTTGATCAGGTCGCGCTCGCCGACCCCCTCGATCGTCTTGAGCACGACCACGTCGCCGCGGTTCGGGTCGTGCAGGCGGTAGCTGAGCTTGTTCACCAGTACCCGGTCGCCGTTGTGCAGCGTGGTCATCATCGACGTGCCGTCGACGGCGAACTGCTGGACGACGAACGCCCGCACGACCAGCGCCGAGGTCATCGCCACGACGATGACGATCAGCCACTCCAGCAGGCTGTTGCGCTTGCGCTTGCGCACGGGCCGCACACCGTTGCCTTCCCGGTCGTCGCCGTCGCCTTCGTTGACCTCGCCGAGCACGGCGCCGGCGGGCACGTCAGACATCGGCGGCCACGCTACAGGCGCGCCCGGTCGCGCGCCCGGCACGATCAGAGCGAGGCGATCAACTTCTCGACGCGCTCGTCGCGGCTGCGCAACGGGTCCTTGCACAGCACCGTGCGTTGCGCCTGGTCATTGAGCTTGAGGTGCACCCAGTCCACCGTGTAATCGCGCTTGCGCTCCTTGGCCCGCTTGATGAACTCGCCACGCAGGCGGGCCCGCGTGGTCTGCGGCGGGTCGTCGATGGCTGTCTCGATGTCCGCGTCGTTGCACACCCGCTCGATCAGGCCACGATCCTGCAGCTTGTAGAACGGGCTGCGCTCGCGGCTGATGTCGTGGTACTGCAGGTCGAGCAGCTGCACCCGGGGATGGCCGAGCGGCAGGTCGTGGCGGGCGCGGAACGCCTCCAACAGCCGGTACTTGATCACCCAGTCGACCTCGCGATCGAGCTTCAGGGGGTCGTTCTCGATCGTCGCCACACAGTGCTCCCACATCTCCAGCGCCTTCTGCTCGAGTGGCGGGAAGCCCTTGGCGTCGGCATAGCGCAGTGCCCGATCGAGGTACTCGCGCTGGATGTCGAGCGCACTGACCTCGCGTCCGTTCGCCAGGCGGACCTTGCGCCGGCAGGACATGTCGTGGCTGATGTCGCGGATCGCCCGGATCGGGTTCTCCAGCGTCATGTCGCGCAGCACGACCGTCGGATCCTCGAGCATCCTCAACATGCACGCCGCCGAGCCGACCTTGACGAACGTCGTGTACTCGCTCATGTTCGAGTCACCGACGATGACGTGCAGCCGTCGGTAGCGCTCGGCATCGGCATGCGGCTCGTCACGGGTGTTGATGATCGGCCGGCTGCGTGTCGTCGCCGAGCTGACGCCCTCCCAGATGTGCTCGGCGCGCTGGGCGATCGAGTACATCGGGCCACGGGCGGTCTGCAGCACCTTGCCCGAGCCGGTGAAGATCTGCCGGCTGACCAGGAAGGGGATGAGCACCTCGGCGTAGTGGGCCAAGTCGTCGCGCCGCGACGTCATGTAGTTCTCGTGGCAGCCGTAGCTGTTGCCCGCCGAGTCGGTGTTGTTCTTGAACAGGTAGATCGTGCCGCGGATGCCCTCCTCGCGGAGGCGCTGCTCGGCCGACACCAGCAGGCTCTCGAGGATCCGCTCACCGGCCTTGTCGTGCACCACGAGGTCGTAGATGCTGTCGCACTCCGGGGTGGCGTACTCGGGGTGCGAGCCGACGTCGAGGTACAGCCGTGCGCCGTTCTGCAGGAACACGTTGGAGCTTCGGCCCCAGCTGACCACACGGCGGAACAGGTATCGGGCGACTTCGTCGGGACTCAACCGGCGCTGGCCGCGGAGCGTGCACGTGACGCCGTACTCGTTCTCGAGGCCGAAGATGCGGCGCTCCATGGGCGAAACGTAGCGCGCATTCCCCGAGTCCGGGCGGAACAGCGTCAATGCCATGTCCCGACCTCACCTGTTCACACCGGCGAAACGGGCGCCGACCGTCGCGGATGATGGGCCGCACCCGTCGCGGGGCGACGACCTCAGCCGGCGAGACGGGTCTGGCGTGTCGTCGCGACGAGCGTGCCGTCGGGCGCCCAGATGCTGCCGTCCTCGATGGCGAAGCCCTCGGCAGCGTGGGTGGCGTGCATCTCGCAGGCGAGGTAGCCGTCGGGCGGGAGCATGAACGGGTGAGCGCTCGTGTGCACCTGGATGGCGTACTCGATGGTGACGGCGCGACTGGGACCGGTGTTGCTCACGCAGACGGCTGGGGGGAAGTAGTCGCCGAGCATGGTCAGCCACGGGCCGTCGATCACGTCGGGCGCCACGGGGCGGGTCCAGGCGAGCCACCGCGCCTCGGCTGCGCCGGCGAACATCGTGGTCGCCGGATGCACCCACGTCGGCAGGTTGTGCACGTGACCGGCACCGCCCGGGACCTCCAGGCGGACGGCGTCGGGAGGTGGCGCCGGGTCGAGCGGCCGCAGGTCGCTGAAGCTGGCGCCGTCCCACGCCGGTGAGAGGTGGCAGCGGCCGACGACCGACGGCGGTCCGCCGGCCTGGCTGATCGTGAGGTGGTACGTGGCCAGGGCCCGGCCGGTGCGGACCTCGGTGATCTCGAACGTCGTCGGCTCGGGGCGCAGGCCGCGCAGGAAGCCGAACGTCGCGGCACGCAGCGTCCGGGACGCATCGGCGACGACCGTCTCCACGGCGCGCACCGCGAGTGCCGCGGCGAAGCCGCCGTGGACGCCCTGCAACGCCACCCACGCCTCGGGCAGCTCGGCGGTAAATGTGGTCGGGCCGCTCGGGAGCAGCTCGACGTCGGCCAGCGCAACGATCGGACGGACGGCGGTGTCGCTCATGCGCGCTGCATCTCCCGGGGATCGATCGCCGCGGCGCAGGCCGGGCAGGCCAGGCCAGGCGTGACGTGCTGACCGCACGACGCATGCACGAGCCGCACGGGTGGCGGCTCACCGTTCGACATCCACCGGTCGCCCCACGCCATCAGCGAGATCAACACCGGGTAGAGGTCGCGTCCCTTGGCCGTGAGGCGGTACTCGAAGCGATCAGGGCGTGCCGAGTAGGTCCGCTTGTCGACGACGCCATGCTGCTCGAGCGCGGCCAGCCGGTCGGCGAGCATCGCCGGCGGCGCGCCGGTCTGCTCGAGGATCCCGTTGAACCGACGATTGCCGTTGAACAGCTCGCGGACGACGAGCATCGTCCACGAGTCGCCGACGATCGACAGCGACCGGGCGATCGAGCACCGCTGGACGGCGATCTCGTTCCACTTCATGGTCCTGACCGTAGCACGGCTGACTTCAGATCCTGAAGCCAGCCGTGGGCGGCGGCCGTGAGTGACCGTGTCGCGTCCTGACCGGAATGGCGCCGGTCCAGGCGCGACAGGAACGGGGGTGTCGGCGAGCCGGCGACCGCCGGCCGGGTGCACGAGGGTGACGGTTCGGCACCGGTGCGCCTCAACGGGCCGGACGGAAGCGCAGCACGTCACCGGGACGGGCCTGGGCGACGACGGCGAGCGAGGCGTCGTCGACGACGGCGACCACGGGGTAGCCGCCGGTGACCGGGTGGTCGGCGAGCATGACGATCGGCTGCCCGTCGGGCGGCACCTGCACGGCCCCGAGCACCAGCCCCTCGGACGGCAGCTCACCGGTGCGCTCGCGGATCAGCGGGGTCCGGGCGTGCAACCGGGCGCCGACGCGGTCGACCTCGTCGGAGGTCGTGTACGGCTGCGTGCACAGCAGCTCCCACGTGCCGTCGGCGAACCAGTCGAGACGCGGGCCCGGGAGCACCACGACCACGTCGCCGGCGTCGCGCACCGGCGCGAGGTCCGCGGCGATGGACGTGCCCGGATCGACACCGATCGGCAGCCGCGCGCCGACGCCGACGAGCGGACCGATCCCGCCGAGCGTGTCGCGGCTGCGCGAGCCGAGGACCGGGGCGACGTCGAGGCCACCGCGGACGGCCACGTAGGCGCGCAGGCCACGGCGCACGGCACCGATGCCGAGCTCAGCACCGGCCGGCAGCGAGTGCGCATGCCACTGCCCCATCGCCGGTCCGCCGTCCACGGTGATCGTCACCGGCGCGCCGGCGACGGCGACGAGCGCCGCTGCATGGAACCTCACGCGCAGACCGCCCGACGTCTCCAGGCCGGCTGCGCCGTGGTCGTTGCCGACGAGGCGGTTGGCCAGCGCGTGGCTGGCGAGGTCGGCCGCACCGGAGCGGCCGACACCGAGGTGCGCCCAGCCCGGCCGGCCGCGGTCCTGCACGGTCGTGGCCACCCCCGCGGCGAGCACCTCGATCATCGCCGCTCGAAGCGCACCTTGGTGCCCGGGGTGAGCAGCGCCGGCGGCCGCCCGGCCGGATCGAACAAGCCGACGGTCGTCCGACCGAGCAGGTGCCAGCCCCCGGGGCTGGCCGTCGGGTACACCGCGGCGAGATCGCCGGCGATGGCCACCGAGCCTGCGGGCACCCGCGGGCGGGGCGTCGCCCGACGCGGCAGGTGCAAGGCGGCCGGGAGCCCGGTGAGGTAGGCGAACCCCGGGGCGAAGCCGCAGAACGCCACCGTGTACGTGGCTCCGGAATGCGCGTCGATCACCTCGTCGACGGTGAGCGCTCCACGCTCGGCCACCTCGGCGAGGTCGTCGCCGGCGTACTCGACCGGGATCGTCACCGTCCGACGTCGATCGTCCGCGTCCGCGCCGTCGCGGTGCCTGCAGACGCTCGACCACGTCGGCGCGCAGCGCGGCGGCCGTCGTCGAGCCGCACACCAGGACCGTGCGCAGCGCGCCGACCACGTCGTCGACCCCCTCGATCGCCGGCGTGCGCAGGTGGTCGGCCACCGCCGTCGCCTCGGCCAGCGAGCCCAGCTCGACGAGGACGGCCCGTCGGCCGACGTCGACGATCCGCGGTGCGCCGTCCATCGTCAGGGCACCGAGGTGAAGGCGACCACCTCGACTCCGGCCTCGGTCAACGCGGCGCGCACCGCGCTCGCCAGGGCCGCGGCGCCCGGCGTGTCGCTGTGCACGCACACGGAGCCGACACCGTCGTCGACGAGTCGCTGCGCCTGGGCGGCCACCGACGCCGGATCGGTGAGCAGCGCACCCGGCGTGCCCCGGGGCAGCAGCGTGCCGTCGGGCGCGTAGCCGCGGTCGGCGAAGCCCTCGGCGACGAACGGCACGCCGGCGCCGTCGGCAGCCGCGCGGACGGCCGACGTCGGCAGTCCGAGCACCGGCACCCGGCGGTCCCATTCGACGATCGCCGCGACCACGGCCGCGGCCTGTGCCTCGTGGCGGACGATCGCGTTGTACAGCGCCCCGTGCGGCTTGACGTAGGCCACCCGCCCGCCGGCGGCGCGGGCGAACGCGTCGAGCGCGCCGATCTGGTAGAGCACCGCGTCGGTGAGCTCGGCGGGCACCATGTCGATGAACCGCCGCCCGAAGCCCGCCAGGTCCGGATAGCTCACCTGCGCGCCGATGGCCACGCGCTTGGCCACGGCGGTGAGCGCACGTCGCGGCGCATGATCGACGGGTCGCCGGCGTGGTACCCGCAGGCCACGTTGGCCGACGTGACCACGCCCAGCAGCTCGACGTCGGGTCCGCCGGGCCACGCACCGAAACCCTCGCCGACGTCGCTGTTGAGGTCGACGGAGCGGCCCATCGACGGCCCGTTCAGCCGGCGGGGTCGCTGTCCACCGGCCGCGCGTCCGGCGCCGGTGGTGCGTCGGTCACCGGGCCGGCCGGCGCGGCGCTGACCGTGTCGGCCAGGTATCCGGCGATGTCGTCATCGGTGGCCCGACGGAAGCAGCGCCGCCCGTTCGTCCGCTCCAGCAGGGCGACCTCGAGGTCGCTCGGCGGTGAGCGTGCGATCTGCGCCGCTGAGCGCCGCCGCGGCGATGCGCACGGCGGCGGCGAGCTCCATGCCGTCGGCGAACGCGTCGTGCAGCCGCGCCGGCGATGGCCTCGGCGTCGCCACCGAGCACGGAGAACTTGCGCTCGTCCATCACCGTGCCGTCGTAGAGGATGTGGAACAGGTTGTCGCCGTCGGACGTGATGCCGACCTCGGCCACGAGGATCTCCACCTCCATCGGCTTCATCTCGTGGGTGAACACCTGACCGAGGATCTGGGCGTACTGGTTGGCCAGGCTGCGCGCGTCGACGTCCTCGCGGCTGTACTGGAAGCCCTTGAGATCGGCGGCGCGCACGCCGGCGACGCGCAGCTGGTCGAACTCGTTGTACCGGCCGACGCCGGCGAAGGCGATGCGGTCGTAGATCTCGCTGATCTTGCGCAGCGTGTTGCTCGTGTTCTCGGCGATCAGCGCGACGCCGTCGCGGTAGCGCACGGCGACCGCGGCGCGGCCCCTGGCGATGCCCTTGCGCGCGTAGTCGGCGCGGTCCTTCATCACCTGCTCGGGTGCGACGTAGAACGGCATGCTCATGCGACGTACCTCATCGTGCACGCACCTCGCTGGCGATCGACTCGAACACGCCGGCGAGCTCGTCGTCGCCGACGCGCGCCCAGCCGGCGCCGCCGATCGTGGCGATCACCGGGTAGATGCCGCGCAGCGGGTCGGGCATGCCCGTCGCCGAGTCGGCGTCGGCGGCCTCCCACAGCGCCTTGCAGGCGAGGGCGACGCCCTCGTCGCGGCGTCAGGTCCTCGCGGAAGCCGAGCTTGACGACGGTGCCGGCGTGCAGCATCCCCGAGCCCGTGGCGACGTAGTCGTGCTCCTCGTAGCGACCGCCGGTGACGTCGTAGGTCCACAGCCGACCGGTCTGGCGGCGCAGGTCGTAGCCGGCGAAGATCGGCACGACGACGATGCCCTGCATGGCCATGCCGAGGTTGCCGCGCACCATCATCGACAGCTGGTTGGCCTTGCCCTCCAGGCTGAGCGAGGCGCCCTCGACCTTCTCGTAGTGCTCCAGCTGCAGCTGGAACAGCTTGATCATCTCCATCGCCGGGCCGGCGGATCCGGCGATGGCCACGCCGCTGAAGCGATCCGCCTGGACGACCTTCTCCATGCCGCGGTGGCTGATCAGGTTGCCGCTCGTGGCTCGCCGGTCGCCGGCCATGATCACCCCGTCGGCGGTAGCGCAGGGCGATGCACGTGGTGGCGTGGGGGACGTCGAGCACGTGGTCGCCGCGTGCGGACGGCATCGCCGGTCGCGCCGATGCGGCGCAACAGGTCCGGGAAGCTGGAACCCGGATCGTCACCCGGGCGGAACATGGGCATCGCCATGAGGGCTACTGGCCGCCCTTCTGGACGTAGGACTTGACGAAGTCCTCCGCGTTCGTCTCCAGCACGTCGTCGATCTCGTCGAGCAGGTCGTCCATCTCCGCCTTCAGCTTGTCGCCGCTGGCCGTGGTTGCCGGAGCTTCCTCGACCGTCTCCTCCGTGCGGGTCGGGTGCCTGCTTCTGCTTCTGCGTTCGCTCAGCCATCGGGTACCTCGCTCCTCCGTCACGCCCCGAGCTTGGTGAGCAGCTCGTAGGGCGTGTTGCTCTCGTCGATCAAGCTAGCCACCACCTCGGCCGTGCCACGCAATGGTTCCATCATCGGCACGCGGCGCAACGGCTCCCGCCCGACGTCGAAGACCAAGCTGTCCCAGTTGGCCGCGACGATGTCCTGCGGCCACTTGGCCAGGCACCGGCCACGGAAGTAGGCCCGGGTGGTGGTCGGCGGTTCGGTCATCGCACTGCGCACGTCGGCCTCGTCGATCAGGGTGCGCAGGCCGCAGCGCGCCGACAGCGAGCGGTCGGCGCGCATGTCGTGGTACTGCAGGTCGATGGCCTTGAGCCGAGGGTCGCCGGGGCGCAACGCGTGGCGTTCGGCGTAGCCGTCGACGAGGCGTTGCTTGGCCACCCAGTCGACCGAATCGGCGACGCTGCCCGGGTCGTGCTCCAAGCCGGTGAGCAGCGACTCCCACAACGCCAGCACCTCGACGCCGACGTCCTCGCCGACGGCCGACAGGCCGTGCGACTGCTCGTACTTGCGGGCCCGCTCGACGAGGGCCCATTGGATCTCCAGCGCGGTGGCCCGCCGGCCGCTGCGCAGCAGGACGTGCGGGCGAGCGTGGGGTCGTGGCTCACCTGCCGGATCGCCGCGACCGGGTTGGCCAGCAGCAGCTCGTCGCCGAGGGCGTCGTCCTCGATCATCGCCAACACCAGTGCGGTGGCGCCGACCTTGACGAACGTGGCCACCTCGCTCATGTTCGCGTCGCCGACGATGACGTGCAGGCGGCGGTACTTGGAGGCGTCGCAGTGCGGCTCGTCGCGGGTGTTGACGATCGGCCGCTTCAGCGTGGTCTCCAGGCCGACCTCCTCCTCGAAGAAGTCGGCCCGCTGGGACAGCTGGTACGGAACGTCGCTCGACGGCACGCCCGGGCAGCTCACAGCCGACCTTGCCGGCGCCGATCACCACCTGACGGGTGACGAAGTGCGGCGTGATCTGGGCGACGATCCGCCCGAACGGCACCTCCCGGGCCATCAGGTAGTTCTCGTGGCAGCCGTAGCTGTTGCCCTTGCCGTCGGAGTTGTTCTTGTGGCACAGGATCTCGCCGCCGGTGGCCAGGAAGCTCTTGGCCGCGTCCATGCTGGCCCGCACGATCTCCTCGGCGGCGCGGTCCAAGCGGACGACCTCGCGCGCCGTGAGGCACTCCGGTGTGCTCACCTCCGGATGGGCGTGATCCACGTAGTACCGGGCCCCGTTGGTCAGCACCGCGTTGACCAGGTGGGTGTCCACCTCGGGCGCGAGCAGGTCGTCCACGCTGAACCCGCGGGCGTCGTTGCCCGGCCGCTCGTCCTCGAAGTCCCAGGTGACCTTGCGGTTCGTCGAGGAGAGGTAGGCGTTGATCAGCAGCGACGACGCGCTGACCGGGTTGCTGTCGGCCCCGCGCACGAGGATGCCGTACTCGGTCTCGATCCCGCAGACCTTCGAGATGGACATCTACAGATACTGCCCGGTCGCCACCCGTTCGATGGCCCGACCGCCTTCGCGGTCGGCTTCGGCCTTGCCCTTGACGAGGGTGCGGATGAAGACGATGCGCTCGCCCTTCTTGCCGCTGATCTTCGCCCAGTCGTCGGGGTTGGTGGTGTTCGGCAGGTCCTCGTGCTCCTTGTACTCCTGCTTGATGGAGTCGAGGAGGTCCTGCGCGCTGACACCGCGCTGGCCGCCGGCGATCACGCGCTTGATGGCCAGCTTCTTGGCGCGGCGGACGATGTTCTCGATCATCGCCCCCGACGAGAAGTCCTTGTAGTACAGGATCTCCTTGTCGCCGTTCTGGTAGGTGACCTCGAGGAACTGGTTGTCCTCGTCGTCGCGGTACATCTCGGCGACGGTGCGGTCGAGCATCGTCGGGATGTTCTCGTCCGGCGCGATGGGGATCTCGTCGGTGAGGTACCGGGCGAAGATCTGCCGGGCGGCCACCGCGTTGGGCCGCTCGATCTTGATCTTCACGTCCAGCCGGCCCGGGCGCAGGATGGCCGGGTCGATGAGATCCTCACGGTTCGTCGCGCCGATGACGATGACGTTGCGCAGGCCTTCGACGCCGTCGATCTCCGACAGCAGCTGGGGCACGATCGTGGACTCCATGTCCGAGCTGATGCCCGAGCCGCGGGTACGGAACATCGAGTCCATCTCGTCGAAGAAGACGATGACCGGCCAGCCCTCCTCGCTCTTCTCCCGGGCCCGTTGGAACACGAGGCGGATCTGGCGCTCGGTCTCGCCGACGTACTTGTTGAGCAGCTCGGGACCCTTGATGTTGATGAAGTAGCTCTGGCCCTTGTCGTCGCCGGTCTTGTCGGCCACCTTCTTGGCCAGCGAGTTGGCCACCGCCTTGGCGATGAGCGTCTTGCCGCAGCCGGGCGGGCCGTACAGCAAGATGCCCTTCGGCGCCGGCAGCTGGTGCTCGGCGAACAGGTCGGCGTAGAGGAACGGCAGCTCGACCGCGTCGGCGATCTGCTCGATCTGGCTGTCGAGCCCGCCGATGTCCTCGTAGGAGATGTCGGGCACCTCCTCGAGCAGCAGGTCCTCCACCTCGGGACGCGGCAGCTTCTCCAGCAGCAGGTTCGAGCGCGGGTCGAGCCGCATGGTGTCGCCGCTGCGCAGGTGCACGCCGCGCAGCGCGTCGGCCAGCTCGCAGACGCGCTCCTCGTCGGCGCGACCGACGATGAGGGCGCGGACGCCGTCCTCGAGCACCTCCTTGATGGTGACCACCTCACCGGTGGACTCCCCGCCGCGGGCGAGCACGACGTTGAAGCTGTCGTTGAGCACCACCTCCGACCCGCGCGGCAGCTCGTCGTGGTCGATCTCCGGGTGCAGCCCGACGCGCATCTTGCGCCCGCTGGTGAGCACGTCCACCGTGCCGTCGTCGTTCTTGCCGACGATGACGCCGTAGGCCGAGGGCGGAGCGGTGAGCTTGTCCACCTCCTCGCGCAGCGCGGCGACGTGCTCGCGCGCCTCGCGCAACGTGTAGCTCAGCTTCTCGTTCTGCGACACCGCGTGGGCCAGTTGGCCCTTCGTCTCGAGCAGCCGCTCCTCGAGCGCCCGTTGGCGCTTGGGAGCGTCGGCCAAGCGCCGGCGCAGGTGGGCGATCTCCTCGTCGAGGGCAACGACGTGGGCTCGCAGGGTGCCCTCGTCGTCTTCGTCGTGGTAACCGCCGTTGGTCGCCGCGAACCGCTCCTCGGACGGTTGTCCGTGTTCAGCGTCCGTCATGGGCCGAACCTACACGGCGCGCGGCAGGTCACCGCAGCATGTTCTCGGTGGCCCGACGACGTCGGTCACACGTCGATCAGCGGTCCGTCGAGGGCCGCTTGCGGCGACGGGCGACCACCGCCAACGCGGTGCCGGCGCCGAGCGCGGTGAGGGCGATGCCCAGTTGGATCCCGGTGTCCGAGCCGGTCTCGGGCAGCGTCGTGCCGGCCGGTGCCGCCGCCGCGGCGCCGCGCTGGTCGGCTCGACGACCGTCGGATCCGCCGTCGGGGCGACAGCCGGAGCGACGACGCCGGTCTGACTGATCTCGACGACCGCCTGGCCGCAGGGGGGATCGGTGGCGCCATTGGCCGTGTTGCCGCTGAACTGCGCCACGTAGCTCCCGTCGACACAGCTCGACGTCACGACCGGGCTTCCGGTGCGGGCCTCGCTCACGCCGCTGAACGCGGCGATGCCGACAACCGTGGTGGCCGCAGCGATCAGCGCGATCCGGCCGCCGTGGCGCGCGCCCGTCCCGGTCGCCCTGTCCTTGCGTGTCATGTCGATCCTCGCTGTACTGGGGGCCGTCCGCCGATCGGCCGTGTCGAGCGGGCCGGTTTCGCCCTAGCTCCACGCACGCCCAGGCGACCATTCAGCGTGCGGATCGATGCCCCGCCACCCGGAGTCAAGCGAGCGGGCGCGCACCCACACCTCAGCCGTCGGTGGAATGGGTCGTTCGGACTAACCCCGGACGCGGTGTGCCCTCGAGGAACTGCGTGACGCGCGGGGCGGCCTGTATGCTCGGCTTTCGTTCGACGCTTCCATCACAGGAGACAGCCCACATGAAGGTCTGGATCGACCAGGATCTGTGCACCGGCGACGGCCTCTGCGAAGAGATCGCCCCCGAC
Source organism: uncultured Acidimicrobiales bacterium (assembly GCA_963794805.1). GTDB lineage: Bacteria > Actinomycetota > Acidimicrobiia > Acidimicrobiales > Ilumatobacteraceae > JAODBQ01. The sequence goes on along the minus strand of CAWCFL010000012.1, from coordinate 213,577 downwards.
GTCTTCACCCTGCTCGACGATGGGTTGGCCTACGTCAAGGAAGGCGACAAGGTCTACGCCACCGCGAAGGGCAACCCGCAGGGTGCCGAGGGAATGGCCAACATCCCCGACAACAAGCTCGACGCCGTCATCGAGTCCGCCGAGGAGTGCCCCGGCGAGTGCATCTTCATCGAACCCTGACGCCAGTCGTTCGTTGATCCCGGGAGCGGCCTACGGGCCGCTCCTTGCGCGTGTCGGCCCACCCGGCACCTGTCAGCCCATCGTCCCGGGTACCCCGCCCCCACGCCCCCGCACCCCGTCGACGTCCAGCTCCCTGGCGGTCGCTCAGCCGAGCCAGCGTGCGGTCGTCAGGAAGCCGGTGTGGGCCACCATCCGGTGGTCGGGCCGCACTGCCACGCCCTCCACGTGCCAGGTGCGGTGCAGCACCTCGAGCGTGCGTGCGCCGGCCCAGCCCTTGGTCGCGATGGCGTCGCGCAGCTGCGACACCTGGATGACCGACGGCGTGTAGGCGACGAAGATCCCGCCCGGGCGCAGGGCCTCGCGGGCATGGGGCACGACCTGCCACGGCTCGGGCAGGTCGAGCACCACCCGGTCCACGCCACGCTCGTCGATGCCCGCATAGCTGTCGCGCAGTTCGACCCGGTAGCGGTCGAGGGCGTCGGCGCCGAGGAACGAACGGACGTTGGTGCGCGCCCGGTTGGCGAAGTCCTCGCGCAGCTCGTAGCCGACGATCTCGCGCGCCCCAGCGCAGCATCGTCATGCTCAGCGCCCCGCTGCCGACGCCGCTCTCGAAGACCGTCACGCCCGGACCGATGTCGGCGAGCATGCAGATCGGCGCGAGGTCCTTCGGGTAGATCACCTGGGCACCGCGGGGCATCTCGATGACGAAGTCCTCGAGCGTCGGACGCAACACGGTGTACGTCGCGCCGCGCGTGCTGCGGGCGATGAGGCCCTCGGGCCGGCCGATGAGCTCGTCGTGCGGCACGAACCCGTTGTGGCTGTGGAACTCGCCGCCGTCGACCAGGGTGACGAGGTAACGCCGTTGCTTGCTGTCGATCAGCAGCGCCTTGTCGCCGGCGAGCGAACTCGCTCACCGTGGCACTGCCGACGGGCTGGTTCACCGGCGCCCTCGGCCGACGACCAGCTCGACGGGCACCGGGTCGTGCGCCGACGCAGTGGCCACCAGCCGGCAGAACGCGCAGACCTCGCCGCTCGTCGGGGCGCCGCACTCGCGGCACGCCCCGACCTCGGTGGCCGACTCGGCGCGCGCTCCGGCGAGCAACGGCGCCATGCGCTCGACGAAGTTGAGGTAGAACGCGGCCTTGCTGCCCGGCGAGTCCCGCTCGATCCCGTTGAGCACCGCCTTGTACCCGAGGTGCTTGTTGCCCTCGGCCATCGGGCACTCCTCCACGAGGTAGTCGATGCCGCGGACGATGCACCACGCCGCCGTCTCCCGTTCGGTGAGGCGCACCAGCGGCTTGACCTTGCGCGGGAAGCCGTCGGGCCGCCGGCAGGACCGGCAGCTGGCGGGCGAGGTACTCGATCTCCCAGCGCAGCGTGTTGCCGAGCAGCACCGCCGCCTCGTCGTCGAGGTTGTGCCCGGTGACGAGCACGTCGTAGCCGCCGTCGAGCGCAGCCTTGTCGAACAGGTGGCGCTTGCTCAGGCCGCACGACGAGCACGGCACGCGCCGTGTCGCCCGCGCGGCCGTGGGGACGTCGTAGCCGTACTCGCCGCGCAGCGACACCTCGACGAGGCGCAGGCCGCGGCCGCGGCGAAGTCCCGCGCGTAGACCGCCGACGCCTCGCTGTAGTCGCCGATGCCGAGGCCGATGTACAGGCCGTCGGCGTCGTAGCCGAGCTCGTGCAGCAGGTCCCACACGGCAAGGCTGTCCTTGCCGCCGGACACGGCGACGAGGATCCGGTCGCCGGGCTCGATCATCTCGCCAGTGGTCGATCGCCTTGGCCACCTGCCGGCGGCACAGCTCCTGGAAGTGCTCGGCGCAGAAGTTGGCGTTGTGCCGCGGCAGGTCGATGATCGCCGGCGCCTTGCAGGTGCGGCACTTCGAACCTGTCGCGACCACGGTCAGCCTCCGGAGATCACCGGACGGACCTCGACGACGTCGGCGTCGTCGAGCACGGCATCTCCCGGCACCAGTGTGCCGTTGCGGATGACGAGGTGCGCCTCGCGCTCGAGCGCCAGGTCGGCGAGCAGCGCGCCGACGCGTCGCGGGCCGTCGACGATCCAACTCGCGGCGGGGGTTGCGCAGCAGCACCTTCATCGCGCGCTACCCCGTGCGTCGGAACGCCTTGCGCTCGAGCTTGGTGTCCTGCGGGAGCACCTCGATGCGCAGCACGTGGCCGATCGCCAGCCGGTCGAAGGCCACGTGCTCGGAGTGCGCGACCGATCGCCCGACGCAGCAGCCGCGGCCCCCACACGACGAGACCGATGACCATCCACGTCTTGTTGCCGCCGAACAGTCCGCGGTACAGCGCGTTGCGTGCGCAGCACGTTGAACGGGTTGAGCAACCGCAGCGGGCTGCCGTGGTGGCGAGGTTATACGGGGTGAACTGGTTCAGCGGGTTGAGCTGCCCGCCCTTGAAAGCGTGGCGCATGGCTCAGAGCCTCCGGATCTCGATGAGCGCGGAGCGCTTCTTCCCGCTGCGCTTGCCCATGAGGAAGACGAACAGCAGCAGACGAGCGCGGTCCCGATGCCGACGGTGGTGGCGATGGCCTTCTTCTTGTCGACGACCTTCTGCTTGGCGCCGCCCTGCAGCTGGCGGATGCCTGCCTCGATGTCGTCGCGGGTGATCTTCTGCGGCCATCACGACTCCTTCTGCAACGGCTTCTTGGTGATCCGGCTGACCGCGATCGCGATGACGACCGCAGCGAGGACCAACGCGACGACGTACGGGATCAGGCCCATCCACTGGCCCGTCGAACGTGCCGTTCGTCTCGGTCTGCAGCAGCCGCAGCACGCCGAGCATCAACATGATCGGTGCCGACGCCGAAGAGCACCGCGCCGACGCCGCCGAACGCCGCCAGCGGCCGGCGCCGCGGATCGGGCCGACGGTCTCCTGCCGGGCGTAGTCCTTGACCAGCTGCACCATCCCGGCGACGCTCGGCTCGACGCGTGGGTCCGGCGGGGGCGGCGAAGTGTCGTCCTGGGCTGGGCACGGCACAATGTGTAGCAGACCACGGGGACTGCGCCCGCGTGTCCCCCGGCGGTCGGCCCGGGTCTCAGCCCGACGTCAGGCGGAAGCGCTGCATCGCGTCGACGTCGTCGAGTCGCTCGTCGAGCAGCCCCAGGCGCGCCCGCGGACCCGCGGCGCACAGCAGGTCGTACTCGTCGGCCGTCGCCAGCGGGGCCAGCACCGCGAGCTGGTAGCTGCCGACGAGCGGATCGTCGCTCAGCGTCGGTCGACGGATCGCCGGCCACGTCGCCGAGCTCGATGGCCAGCGCGGCGATGCGCCGCACCTCGTGCCGCCACTCGCCGGTACAGGTCGTCGAGGTCGGCGACGTCCTCCTCCGGCGTCGGCGCGTCCTCGTCGGGCCAGTCGACGACATCGGCGCGCGGGTACGGGTCGTCGTCCAGCCACCGCTCGACGCGGATCCGCCGGGTGCCCACGGCGACGACGGCGAAGCGGCCGCCGTCGAGCTCGGCGACCTGCATCATCCGCGCCACCGTGCCCGTCGGCGCGGCGGACGTCGCCGCCACCGACCTCGTGCCCACGGTCGATGAGCACGACCCCGAACTCGTGGTCGTCGGCAGCGAGGCAGTCGCCGACCAGCGCCCGGTAGCGCGGCTCGAAGACGTGCAGCGGGAGCACCGCGCCCGGCAGGAGCACCGAGCCGAGCGGGAACATCGGCATCGGCGCCATCGCGACAGTCTGCTGCGGATCCGGTCAGGCGAGGCCGCGGCGCTGGCGGAACTCGCGCGTAGCGCCACAGGTGGGCCAGCGCGGTGACGGCCCGGTTGGCGCTCGGGTAGCACAGCCGACCGGTGGCCCGCACGGCCGCCGGACCGGGGTTGTCCGGGTCGGCCACGGCCAGTTCGGTGGCCGTGAGGATCGGCTTGCCGAAGCGACGCGACAGCTCGTCCGCGGCCTCGCGCGTAGCGCTGCTCCTGGCGCTCGTGGAACCCGACGATGCGGTCCAGCCCGGCGTCCGGGTAGAAGCGCCCCTCGCGCAGCATCCGTGCCTGGTTGCCCTGGATCCCGAGCCCGATGTAGACGATCGCGTGCACGTCGGGATGGGCGATGATCAGCTCCATCACGTCGGGGATGGTGTCGCGCGTCTCGCCGCCGGCGCAGTCCACCGGGTTGTTGTGGCTCCAGCGCGGCGGCAGCTTCGTGTCGATCTGCGCGTCGAGGTCGGCGGGCAGCGCCAGCAAGCGCAGCACGCCCGAGCCGGCGATCGCGTCGGACGTGACCACGCCCCACCCGCCGGCGGTGGTCAGCACGACCACGTTCGGTCCGGCCGGCAGCGGCTGCGTGGCGAACGTCGCGGCGGCCTCGAAGGCCTCCTCCACCGTGGCCGCGCGAGTGACCCCGGCCTGGCGGCAGACCCCGTCGAACACCTTGTCGTCGGCAGCCAGCGCACCGGTGTGGCTCGCCGCGGCCCGTGCGCCACCCTCGGTGATGCCCCCCTTGACGACCACGAGGGGCTTGCGCGCGGCCACCGCGGTGAACCGCTCCAGCAGCCCACGGCCGTCGGCGATGCCCTCGACGTAGGCCAACGAGACGGCCGTGGCCGTCGTCGTCGGCGTACCAGCTGAGGTAGTCCGCCGGACCGACGGCGGCGGCGTTGCCGGCCGAGACCGCCCTGCTGATGCCCACGCCGGTCTGGCGGGCGTAGTTGAGGAAGCTGCTGACGAAGTTGCCGCTCTGGCTGGCGACGGCGATGCGCCCGGCCGGCGGGTACGGGCGCGACGATCTGTGCGCACAGGTGTGCCGGCGTGCTGACCACCCCTTGGCCGTTCGGTCCGGCGAGGAGCACACCGAGCTCGTCGCACACGGCGACGAGCTCGTCCTCGGCGCGCTTGCCGTCGTCGCCGGCCTCGCCGTAGCCGGCGCTGGTGACGAACGCGGCGCGCACGCCCTTGGCGGCGCAGGCACGCAGCAGCGGGACGTTCGCCGCGGCCGGGGTGCAGACGAACACGAGATCGGCGACGCCGTCGGGGAGGTCGGCCAGGTCGGCGATGGTCTGCAGGCCGAGCACCTCCTCGCCCTGCAGGTTCGTGGCCACGACGGCCCCGGCGAACCCGTTGGACAGGATGTTGTGCAGGCTGGCGAAGCCGAACTTGCCCGGGTGCCCGGACGCGCCGGCGACGACGACGCCACGCGGCTCGAACAGCGCGCGGAACTGCTCGTCCGTCGGCCGTGGACGACCGGCCGCGGCGACGGGCGTCGTCTCGTCGCTGACCTCGACGAGCGCGTCCACGGCCACCGGGCGGCCTTCGCCGGTGACGATCAGCGGGTTGACGTCGATGCTGACGATGTCGGGCCGCGACGCGACCAGCGCCGACAACCCGAGCAGCACTGCCGCGAGCGCGTCGCGGTCGACGGCCGCCTCGCCGCGGAACGGCGCGAGCAGGCGTTGGGTGACCAGGCCATCGATCATCTCGTGGGCATCCACCTCGGAGATCGGGACCGGTCGGAAGACGACGTCGGCCACGGCCTCGGCGAGGATGCCGCCGACGCCGAGCATCACGTTCGGCCCGAACTGCGGATCGCGCACGACGCCGGCGATCAGCTCGCGGTTGCCGGCGACCATCGGCGCGACGAGCAGATCGACCGCACCGTCGTCGGGCGTCGCCTTGCCCAGCAGCTCGGCCGCTGCGGCTTCCACCGCCCCACGATCGGCGAGGCGCAGCTTCACCAGGCCGCGCTCGGTCTTGTGGGCGATGGCCTCGCCGTTGAGCTTGACGACGACGGGGAAGCCGAGCTGCGCCGCAGCGGTCGACGCCTCGGCGGGCGTGCCCACGCGCCGCTCGTCGGCCAGCGGCACGCCGGCCGCGCGCAGCAACGACTTGGAGGCGGCCTCCGACAGCGTGGTGCTCATCGGCGCAAGCTACTGCTGCACGTTGTAGGTCAACATCGACCGGGCGATCACCTTGCCGGTGGTGCCACCGCGCACCTCCGCCTCGCAGAACACCACCCGCCGGCCGCGACGCACGATCCATCCCTCGGCCACGAGATCCTCGCCGATCGCCGCCGCCAGGTACTGGATGTGCATGTCCACGGTGGCGAAGCGGGCCTCGGCGGGATAGGCCTGGCCGATCGCCGGGACGACGACGCTGTCGAGCACCGCGGCGATGGCCCCGCCGTGCACGACGCCGGCCGGCTGCTCGATCTCCGGCCGGAACGGCAGCCGCATCCGCGCGTAGTCGGTGCGCACCTCCTCGAGCACCAGCCCGAGGAACGTCGGGAAGTAGGCCCGCTCCCACTCGCCGAAGCCCGACCACCGCTCGAGCACGTGATCCGGCGCGGGGTCGTGCTGCGCCGCCCGGGTGGTCATCCGCGGCAAGGTAGCCGGTGACGGCTTCAGGACACCTTTTCGCTCACGAGCGCGGCGCGGAAGAACGACACCACGTGCGCCCGGCGCTGGGCGAGGGCGCCCGGCGACAGCGCCGGCACGTCGCGCAGCCCGTCGATCAGCGGTGCGTCGGAGAAGTAGCTGAGCACCGCGCCGTAGCCGGTGAGCAGCAGTTGCTCGGGATCGAGCGTGCGGAACACGTCGGCAGCCATCTCGCGGTGGAAGTAGGCCACGGCGCGCTCGAACATCGGTCGCAGCACGGCACCGAGGTCGATGCCGAGGTGGGCGCCGCCGTCGAGTGCCTCGCGGCGCAGCACGCGCACGACGTCGGGGTTCTCGGCGAAGAAGTCGAAGCTCGCCCCGATGACCAGCTCGACCTTCGACCAACCGACGCCGGCGGTGTCGACGCTCGTCTCCAGGCGCCCGACCCAGTCGCTGAGGAGGCGCTCGAAGACCTCGCCGTAGAGCGCGTCCTTCGAGGGGAAGTGGTGCAGCAGGCTCGGGCGGCGGATGCCGACGCCGGCGGCGATGTCGTTCAGCGACGTGCCCTCGTAGCCGTGTTCGCCGAAGCAATGCAGGGCCTCGGTGAGGATCAGGTCCCGGGTCGAGACCTGATCCCCACCGTGGTCGCTCATGACGGCCACCCTACCAAGGGGCGCCCTACCGACCAGTAGGTAGGCTCTGCTACGCTGACGGCGTGCTGCACACCCTCCTCGTCGCCACCGTCGCCGGGGTCGCCGTCACCCTGCTCGGCAACCTGTGCTCGACGATCTACCTCCACCGCTGCCTGTCGCACCGCGCGCTCACCGTGCGTGGTCCCGTGCACCAGGTGTTCCGCTTCCTGGTGTGGGTCACCACCGGGATCCGGCCCCGCCAGTGGGTGGCCGTGCACCGCAAGCACCACGCCTTCACCGACGTCGAGGGCGATCCCCACTCCCCCGTGCTCCTCGGCTGGACCACGGTCCAACGGCGCAACGTCGCCCTCTACCGCGCCGAGGCGCGCAACCCCGAGACCCTGGCGCGCTACGCGAAGGACGTCCCCGAGACCCGCCTCGACCGCGCCCTGTACGACCACGGGATCCTCGGCCTGGCCGTGGGCATGGTGATCCTGTGCCTGCTCATCGGTCCGGTGGCCGGACTGCTCGCCGGGTTCGTCCACTTCAACCTGCTGCTCGGCTCGAACGCCGCGGTCAACGCCATCGGCCACCACTTCGGCCGGCGCCCGTATCCCAACGGCGCCGGCAACCTGCAGTGGCTGGCGTTCATCACCGCCGGCGAAGGGCTGCACAACAACCACCACGCCGCCCCGACGTCGGCCAGGCTCTCGCACCGCTGGTACGAGGTCGACCCGGGCTGGTGGGTGATCAAGGCCCTCAGCGTCGTCGGCCTGGCGAAGGTGCGGCTGAGCGAGCTGCGCCTCAAGGATGCGGCCGCCTCGGCGGCGACGAAGGCGGCCCAAGCCGCGACGAACGCCCGGCAAGCCGCGTCGAACGCGGCGCACGCGGCGGCGGAGGCGGTCAGCGACGCCGCGCACGCCGCAGCCGACAAGGCGTCGGCAGCCGTCGACGCGGCGACCAACCCGTCCGGCGCCGCCGGCGTCCAGGTCTGACCCATGCAGATCGTCGCCGCGCTGTTCGTCGAGAACTTCGAGTTGCGTCAGGCCCCCGGCCCGTCGACGCGCATCGACCTCACCGGCGCGATGTTCTCGATGGCCGCGCCGTCGCCGGCGCCCGTCACGATCACGCCGCACCTCGTCGCCCTGATCTACTGCGCGGCCGAGGAAGCCGGCTCAGGGGTGTTCGAGGTGAACTTCCGGCGCGGGCTCGCTGAGGACGACGAGCAGGTGGCCCGCAACGTCAGCCCGTTCACCGTCGAACCGGGCAAGTTCACCTACCGCCTCGTGCGTGGCGAGCTGGAGTTCGCCGACTACGGCCAGATCTTCGCCCACTGTCGCATCGACCGCGGCCCGTGGCACCTGGTCCCGTTCACCCTGCTGCCGCCGGCCTGAGGGCCCGTACTCGGTCGGAGCGGCACTGGGTACTGTTGCCCACGTGGCGTTGACAGCGGAGCAGGAACAGCAGGCGATCTCCCTCATCCGTGGCTTCGCCATGGACGCGCCGCTGAAGGCCAAGAGCGGGCACCAGGGCACGGCCATGGCGCTCGCTCCCCTGGCGCACGTGCTGTTCAGCCGGATCATGCGCTTCGACCCGCAGGACCCGCTGTGGCCCGACCGCGACCGCTTCGTCCTGTCCAACGGACATGCCTCGATCCTGCAGTACTCGATGCTGTTCCTCACCGGGTTCGGGCTGACGCTCGAGGACATCGAGGCGTTCCGCAGCTGGGAGTCGCGCACACCCGGCCATCCCGAGGTGCACCACACGCCCGGCGTGGAGGTCACCACCGGCCCCCTCGGGCAGGGCTTCGCCAACGCCATCGGCATGGCCATGGCCGAGCGCCACCTGCGCACGACGTTCGGTGCCGAGGTGATGGACCACCACACGTTCGTCGTCGCCGGCGACGGGTGCTTCATGGAGGGGGTCAGCCACGAGGCCGCGTCGCTGGCGGGACACCAGCGACTCGGCAACCTGGTCTGCATCTACGACGACAACCACGTCACCATCGACGGCGTCACCGAGCTGGCCCTGTCCGACGATCCGGCGACGCGCTTCGAAGCGTACGGCTGGCACGTCGAGCGCCTCGGCGAGATCGCCGACGACTGCGACGCGCTGGAGGCAGCGATCCGTGCGGCGATGGCCGTCACGGATCGACCGAGCCTGCTCGTGCTGCGCAGCCACATCGCCACCCCGAGCCCCGACCTCACGGACAACCCGAAGGCCCACGGCAACCCGTTCACCGCCGAGCAGGTCACCCGCACGAAAGAGGTCATGGGCATCCCCGACGAGCCGTTCTGGGCGCCGCCGGACCTCGTGCAGGCGTACCGCGACCACGCCGCGTCGCGCGGCGAGCAGGTGCACGGAGAGTGGAGCGACCGCTTCGCCGCGGCCGACGTCGACCACGCCGCGTGGGAGGCCGCGTGGCAGCAGGGCGGCGTGAAGGACTGGGACGACGACCTCCCCGTGTTCGAGCAGGGCGAGTCCGTCGCCACTCGCGTGGCGATCGAGAAGGCGTTCAACGCGGCACTCGCCGGACTGCCCGGGTTCGTCGCCGGTGCCGCCGACCTCACCGGCAACACCGGCACGAAGCTCGACGGCCAGGAGCCGATGTCGATCGAGACGCCGGCGGGCCGGCAGATCCACTTCGGCGTGCGCGAGCACGCGATGGGTTCGACGATGGTCGGCATGTCCGCCCACGGCGGCGTGCTGCCCGCCGGCGGCACGTTCTTCGTGTTCCTCGACTACATGCGCCCGCCGGTGCGCCTCGCGTCGATCACCGGGATGAAGGTGTTCTTCGTGTTCACCCACGACTCCGTCGGCGTCGGCGAGGACGGTCCGACGCACCAGCCGATCGAGCAACTGGCCACGCTGCGCGCCATCCCCCAGCTGCAGGTCATCCGCCCGGCCGACGCGAACGAGACCGTGGCCGCGCTGCGCGCGGCGGTCGCCCACGAGGGCCCGACGGCGTTCGTGCTCAGCCGGCAGAACATCAAGGTGTGCACCGACGGCAGCGCCGTGGAGCGTGGCGCCGGCGTGGTCGTCGCCGAGGACGACCCGCACGTCGTCCTGCTCGGCACCGGCAGCGAGGTCGCCGTGTGCGTGGACGCCGCCGCCCGGCTGGCCGCGGAAGGCGTACGGACCAGGGTCGTCAGCCTGCCGTCGTGGGACCGCTTCGAGGCGCAGTCCGCCGAGTACCGCGACCAGTTGCTGCCGCCCGCGGTGCCGGTCCTGTCCGTCGAGGCCGGCGTCACGTTCGGCTGGTCCCGCTGGGCCGACGCCTCCGTCGGCATCGACCGCTTCGGCGTCAGCGCGCCGGGCGCCGAGGTGCTCGACAAGCTGGGGATCAACGTCGCCCACGTCGTCGAATCCGCCCGATCGCTCATCGAACCCTCCTGAGGAGCACACCCATGGACCGTCTCGCCCACCTGTACCACGAGTTCGGCCAGAGCCCCTGGCTCGACAACCTCAAGCGCGGCTACATCACCGACGGCCAGTTGCAGCGGCTCATCGGCCACGGCATCCGCGGGCTGACCAGCAACCCGACGATCTTCCAGAAGGCCATCCAGGGCTCGCCGGACTACGACGAGCAGTTCAAGGAGCTCGCCGACGACGACAAGCCGATCATCGACGACTACTGGGCGATGGTGCTGCGCGACATCAACTCGGCGCTGGACGTGTTCGAGCCCGTGTACCACGACAGCTACGGCAGCGACGGCTTCGTCAGCGTCGAGGTCGCGCCCGCACTGGCCCACGACGGCGGTGGCACGGAGAGCGCCGCCCGCGACCTGCACGAACGCATCGCCCGCCCGAACCTGATGGTCAAGATCCCCGGCACCGCCGAGGGCCTCGCGCCGATCCAAGCGATGATCGGCGAGGGGCGGAACATCAACGTCACCCTGATCTTCTCGCTGGAGCGCTACGCGGACGTGATGGAGTCGTACATCGCCGGCCTCGAGGCGTACGCCAGGGTGCCCGGCTCGGACCTGTCGAAGGTGGCCAGCGTGGCCAGCTTCTTCATCAGCCGGGTGGACACCGAGATCGACCGCCGGTTGGACGCGATCGGCTCGCCCGCCGCGCTGGCGCTGCGCGGCAAGGGTGCGGTGGCCCAGGGCAAGCTCGCCTACCAGCTGTTCCAGCAGACCTTCAGCGGACCGCGCTGGGAGGCGCTGGCCGCGCAGGGTGCCAAGGTGCAACGTCCGCTGTGGGCCAGCACGTCGACCAAGAACCCGGCGTACCCGGACACGCTGTACGTCGACGAGCTCATCGGCCCGGACACGGTGAACACGTTGCCCGACGCGACGATCGAGGCGTTCGCCGACCACGGCACGCTGGCCCGCACGATCGACGCCCGCGTCGACGAGGCCGAGGCGGTGTGGCACGGCTTGGCCGAGGCGGGTGTGGACGTCGACGACGTCGGCGCGCTGCTCGAGCGCGAAGGCGTGAGCAGCTTCCAGAAGAGCTTCGACGAGCTCCTCGACGCCCTCTCCACCAAAGCCGAAGAGCTCCGCGCCCGCTGACGCCGGTCCCCAACAACCAGGATGGCGCTGTGCGGTGAGGGCCACCGCCGGCCCCCACCGCACTGCTGCCGAGCGCCGATCGACCAGAGGGTGGCCGACCGGCGCCACTTGCGCACCGGTCTCCCTCTGCAGGGCAATGCCGGTGTTCCCCGCGCTCTGCGATGGGAGATGCGTCGTCCACCGGGGTGATGACGCGATCCGAGGAGAATTTCCTAGAGTCACCGCGTGACCCCCGAGAACGGCGCCGCGGCCGTAGCCCATGCCCGCGAACAGGCCAGGCAGCTCGTCGGCGAACTGGCCGCCGAGGTGCTCCCGGCCCGCGACCGCCGGCTCGCCCAGCGCCTGTTGCTCGCCGCGGTGGACATGATCGGCGCCAACCCGGGCACGCTCGACCTGAAGATCGCCGCGGCGACGATGGAGGAGATGGGCGACGCGTTCCGTGTCTTCGCCCCCTACACCCTGGCGCCGAAGGTGACGATCTTCGGGTCGGCGCGCACCACGCCGGACGACCCGCTGTACGCCGACGCGCGCGAGGTCGCCCGCCAGCTCGCCGCCCAGGGGTGGATGATCATCACCGGCGCCGGCCCGGGGATCATGCAGGCCGGGATGGAGGGCGCCGGGCGGGAGCACTCCATCGGCGTGTCCATCCGCCTGCCGTTCGAACAGGCGGCCAACCCGGTGATCGCCGGCGACGACAAGTTCGTCAGCATGAAGTACTTCTTCACCCGCAAGCTGATGCTGGTGAAGGAGAGCAAGGGGTTCATCTCCCTCCCCGGCGGCTTCGGCACGATCGACGAGACGTTCGAGCTGCTGACCCTGACGCAGACCGGCAAGGGTCTGCCGGTGCCGATCGTCCTGCTCGACACGCCGGGCGACCCGTACTGGGAGACGCTCGACGAGTTCATCCGCGGTCAGCTGGTGCGCCGCGGCCTGGTGTCGGCCCGGGACACGGGGCTGTACTTCATCACCGACGACGTCTCGGCCGCCGTGCGCGAGATCGTCAGCTTCTACCGCAACTACGAATCGATCAGGTACGTCGGCGACGTCCTCGTCGTGCGCCTGCAGCACGCGCCGAGCGCCGAGCAGCTCGCTGCGCTGAACGAGCAGTTCGGCTACCTGTGCGCCAGCGGCTCGATCGAGGCCACTCCGCCACTGGAGCCCGAGGTGCGCGAGCACGACTCGGTGGACCTGCCGCGCATCGCCCTGCGTTTCGCCAAGCACGGCTACGGCGACCTGCGCGCCTTGATCAACGCGGTCAACGCGTTCGTCGAGTCACCGTCGTGAGCGACGCCCTCCGCGTAGCCGGCTCAGTCCGTCGGCCGGTCGCGCAACAGGTGCGCGGCCTTCTCCAGCGCCCGGCGAGCCTGGGTGAGGCGCTTGTCGTCGGGCGGGCGACCACGACCGTCGGCCGATGCCTCGCGCAGCGCGTCGAACTGCAGCTCGTCGAGCTCGTCGACGATGGCGTCGACGCGCTCGGCAAGGTGGTCGTAGGAGGTCAGCGGAGCGCCTCGGCAACGAGGTCCATCGGATGGCGCACGGTGACGCCGGCGGCGGCGAGGTGCATGGCACAACCGGGGTTGGCACTGGCCACGACACGTCCGCCGGGCCCGCCGCCGGCGCGCTCGAGCGCGGCGACCTTGCGATCGCGGATCTCGCCGGCCAGCTCGGGTTGCAACGCCGAGTAGGCGCCGCCAGCCCCGCAGCACAGCCCGTCGTCGTCGAGCTCGACGATGTCGGCGACGGCGCCGAGCACGGTGCGCACGGGCGCCTGGGCGCGCTGCACGTGGCGCAGGTGGCACGGATCCTGGACCACGACCGGCCCGAGGCGACGGCGCGGCCGGAGACGGTCCACCCGCGTCGCCACGTACTCGTGCACGTCGACGACGCGGGCACTGAAGCGCAGCGCCTCCGGTGTGGCCAACAGGTGGCCGTAGTCCTTCATGGCTGCACCACAGCCCGCCGAGTTGACCACGATCGGCGCGTCGCCGGGCATCGAGGCCATCACCCGCCGCGCCAGGGCCTGCGCCTCGGCGGTGAGCCCGGCATGGGTGTGCAGCGCACCGCAGCAGTCGCCGCCGGACTCGGGTGTGCGGTACGTGGTGCCGAGGGCGTCGAGCACCGTCGCCGTGGATCGGTGGGTGTCGCGCAGCCAGGCGTCCATCACGCAGCCGGTGAACAGCCAGACGTCGTCGCCGGTGGCAGTGACCACCGGACCGCGGCGCAGCGGCAACCGGCTCAAGCCGGCGCGTCTTCGGCACCAGCCGCACCCGTTGCGCAGCTGCGAGCACGGTGCTGCCGGCGAGCAGGGTGCGATGATGGCCGAGCACGCGGAAGGCGAGTCGTTGCCACCGGGGCGTGATCCGGTGCTCACTCGGCCAGCGTGTCGCGCGTGCCCTCCATCAGGCGTCCGAACGGCACTCCGCTGGGACACGCCGGTTCGCATCCGCGGCACTGGACGCACGTCTCCATGAAGCGCACGAAGTCGTCGGTCGGTTCGGCGCCGTCCTGGTGCACCGAACGCATCGCGGCGATCCGCCCCCGGGGCGACAGCGCCTCCTCCCCGGTGACGCGGAACGTCGGGCAGTGCGGCAGGCACAGCCCGCAGCTGACGCAGGTGGCCAGCTCGTCGTCGTCGAGGTGCAGCTTCACGGCCCGGCCACGGTAGCGGCCGGGTGCCGTCAGGCCTTGGCCAGCAGCTTGCCGAGCGCGTCCTCGATGCGTGCCAGACGACCCTCCAGCTCGGCCGTGCCGCCGCCGTTCATCTGCGCAGCGACGACCGCCCGGCAGCCCTGCAGCATCCGGTTGCTGTCACGCTCCTCGGCGATGTACCGACCCATCAGCTGGCCGGTCTGCACGTCGATCGTGATGTCGTCCATGAACTTGGCGAAGACGTCCGTGCCGTCCTTCGGCGTGGCGCCGACGTTGAGCTTGTCGAACTTCTCGCAATCCGACAGGGTGGGCGACGAGGCGATGGCCACGCGCGCGGCCAGGTTCGGGTCCTCCTTGGGCAGCACCGAGTAGCCGAGCTCGTTGATCCGCTTGGCGAAGCTCTTGGCGTGCTCGCCCTCGCGCAGCATCACCGCTTCGAGCACCGCCTTCACGTCCGGGCTGGGGGTGACCGCAGCCCAGGCACAGAACAGTTGCTCGCCGCCGGCCTCGCCGACAGCGATGGAGTTGAGCAATCCCAGGTACGACGGCTTGTCGCTCATCGGTGTCTCCTTGATCGATGGACTTGGTCTGACCATAACCACTGGCGCCAGGGCCCCGCCATGTGGGCCGACTCGTAGGCTCACCGGGCCATGCCCGAAGGCCACACGATCCACCGCATCGCCCGCGACCACACCAAGTTGCTCGTCGGCGCCGGCCCGATCGCCGTCTCCTCCCCGCAGGGTCGCTTCTCGCTCGACGCCGCGGCGGTCGACGGCAGCGAGCTGCTGCGCATCGAGGCATACGGCAAGCACCTGTTCTACGGGTGGTCGAACGGCCGGGTCGGCCACGTGCACCTCGGGCTGTTCGGCAAGTTCCGCGTGCATCTCGGCGACAGCACCGCCCCGGTGGTCGGCGAGGTGCGCATGCGCCTGCACGGGGTTCGGGCGACGATCGATCTCGCCGGCCCGACGGCCTGCTCGATCGGTTCCGCCGACGACCGCGACGCGATCGTCGCCCGCCTCGGGCCCGATCCGCTGCGGCGCGACGCCAAGCCGGACGTGGCCATCGCCCGCATGGGGTCGACGCGTGCGCCGATCGGTGCGGTGCTGCTCGACCAGCGGGTGCTGTGCGGCGTGGGCAACGTGTACCGGGCCGAGGCGTTGTTCGTCAACGGCATCCACCCCCAGCGGGCGGGACGCGACTGCGATCCCGTCGAGCTGCGCGCGCTGTGGGACACGGTGGCGACGATGCTCCGCCAAGGCGTGCGCGACAACCGCATCGTCACCATCGACCGGCGCGAGTTCGCCGTGCCGCGTGGACGGACCCGTCGTGGCGAGACGACCTACGTGTACCACCGGGAGCACTGCCTGCGTTGCGGCACCGAGGTGCAGACCGTCGAGCTCGGCGGCCGGGCGTGCTACTTCTGCCCCGTCTGTCAACCTGCTTGACGATCGAGTCGGCGGTCACTGGGTTTCCCAGGTCGGCGCAGACGGATCGCCGCGCCACCAGCGAAGGCGGCGTGCGGCCTCGGCTGCCGCCAGGGGGTCGGTCGAGCCGGCGCGCACGCGCATGAGCGTCGCGGCGACCAGGCGCAGCTCGGCGACGGCCTCGCCGAGCGGGTCGGCACGCAGCGACACCCCGTAGCCCTCGGCGAAGCGCTCGTACACGCCGGGCTCGCCACCCCACCGCTCGGTCCAGGTCATCAGCGGGCCGTGGTCCCACGCGGCGGGGCCGCGGCACAACAGGTCCCAGTCGAGCAGCACGGGACCGGCGGTGGTCGGCAGCACGTTGCCGGGGTGGACGTCGCCGTGGCACACCACACCCGGCTCACCCCGGGTGGCGGCGATCAGCGGGTACCAGCGCTCGACGCTGGCGCGCAGCGCGGCGAGGGCCTCGGAGTCGATCGTCTGGTCGGTGTCGGCGAGCAGCGCCTCGAAGTCCCACCAGGGGAACGAGCCACACCACGGCAGCGGGTACCGGCCGGCGACGAGCGCCGGGTCGATCGCGTGCACCCGGGCGACCATCGCCC
Organism: uncultured Acidimicrobiales bacterium; assembly: GCA_963794805.1. GTDB lineage: Bacteria > Actinomycetota > Acidimicrobiia > Acidimicrobiales > Ilumatobacteraceae > JAODBQ01. The sequence continues at coordinate 197,232 of CAWCFL010000012.1, read as the reverse complement.
CGACCGCGGCCCAGTCGATCTCGCCGGCCGGGTGGATGCGCTCCACGGCGACGACGGCGAGGACTCCACAGCGGACGACGTCGTCGCGGACCGACCCCGGCACGCGCACGCCGTGGCGGACGAGCTCGCCCGTGAGCCACAGCGCCTGCTCGGCCGGCGCACTTGGTCGGCTGACACGGAGCACGACGTCGTCGCCCGTACTGAACGTCGCGTTCATCCCCAGCCGGAGCAGCTGCGGTGCCGGCAGGTTCCAGTGGCGCGCCGCGGTCTCGGCCGCGGCGATCACGTCGTCGACGAGCCCCGGCGGCTGGGCGACGAACGGCTGCTCCGCCGTCACCGCCACAGCGCCCGGTGCGTGTCGCGGCCGCACCGCCGAGAACCGTCGTCAGCGGCGCGACACGAACGCAGGGACGACGGCGTCACGGCTGGCGGCCGGGATTGAGGCGGCCGGTGGGGTCGAGCTCGGGCTTCACCCGGCGGGCGACGGCCTGCACGGCCGGGTCGACCGGTGGGCGCGGCGGGGCGTCGCCGTGGACGATGCCCACGCCGAGCTCGGCGACGAACGTGCCGGTGAGCGCACCGAGCTGCGACGACGCCAGGCTGGTGCGACCCGGCGGCAACGGCGGCGGCCCGTCCACGGCCGTCAGCCCGGTGGCCGCGGCCTGCTCGGTGATGTCGGACGGATGGCCCTCGAGGAGCGCCCACACGGTGGCGCCGTCCCACAGCACCGACATCGGGCCGATGCAGCGCACCGAACAGCGGCCACGGGTCCGCCGCAGCCGCGCGGAACCACTGCGACGACGCCGGCAGCGGACGGGTGCGCAGGATCACCTCGCCGAGGAAGCCGAGCGTGCCGCATGCTCCGACGAGCAGGCGGCACACGTCGAAGCCGCTGACGTTCTTCACCGTCGGGCCGCCGACCTTCACCACCTCGCCGGCAGCCGACACGTAGCGGGCCTGGAGCAACGTGTTGCGCACGGGACCGTCGCCGAGCCGGCGCAGACTGCTGTGCCCGACGGCGAGTGCGCCGCCGACGGTGCCGCCGCGGGGCAGGGCCACGCCCTGGCCCTGTGCTGCCAGCGCGTCGGCCAGCTCGTCCACCGGCGTGCCCGCGCCGCAGCAGCAGGTCATCTCGTCGGCCTGCACCCAGTCGATCCCCGACGGGGCGCGCACCGTGCGCACGTCGGGCACCGGTCCGCCACGGGTGCCGAGCCCGGTGACCGTCACGGGATCGTCGGTGCCGACCTCGTCGGCGAACGCGCCGAGCTCCACGTCAACCCGACTTCAGATCCACGCGCCGTCAGGCACGTGGTGGACGTCGCCGCACGACGCCGGCGACGGCAGCACCTTGTCCGGGTTGGCCAGACCGGTGGGGTCGAACGCCCGGCGCAGTGCCGCCTGCGCGGCGAGCGACGCCGGACCGAACATCAGCGGCATCAGATCGCGCTTCTCCACGCCGATCCCGTGCTCGCCGCTGAGCACGCCGCCGGCTTCCACCGAGGCGCGCACGATCGCCTGCCCGGCGGCGTGGACCCGCTCCATCACCCCCGGCTCGCGCTTGTCGAACACCAGGAGCGGGTGCAGGTTGCCGTCGCCGGCGTGGAACACGTTCATCACCAGCAGGTCGTTGGCCGCGGCGATGGCGTACACCTGGCGGAGCACATCGGGCAGGACCCGCCGGGGCACCACGGTGTCGTGCAGGTAGTAGTTCGGCTTGATCCGGGCGATCGCCCCGAACGCGGTCTTGCGGCCCTTCCACAGCAGCTGGCGCTCGGCCTCGTCCTGGGCGATGCGCACGTTGCCCGTGCCGTGATCGTGGGCGATGGCCACGATCCGCTCGACGTCGGCGGCCACCGCATGGCGCAGGCCGACGACCTCGACCAGCAGGATGCACGCCGCGTCGACGGGCAGCCCGGCGCCGATGTAGCCCTCCACCGCCCGGGTGCACAGCTGATCCATCATCTCCAGCGCAGCGGGCACCATGCCGGCGGCGATGATCGCGCTGACCGTTTGCGCACCGGCCTCGACCGTGGGGAAGTCGAACAGCATCGTGCGCACGTCGGGCGGCGACTGCGTGAGTCGCACGCAGACCTTCGTGGCGATGCCGAACATCCCCTCACTGCCGACGAACGCGCCGCGCAGGTCGTAGCCGTCGGGCTCGGGGTCCTCGCCGCCGAGCACGACGACCGAGCCGTCGGTGAGCACGACCTCCAGCGCCTGCACGTGCGCCTCGGTGACCCCGTCGGCGAGGCAGTGCGGTCCGCCGGAGTTGTTGGCCACGTTGCCGCCGATGCTGCAGCTCTGCTGGCTGCTCGGGTCAGGGGCGAAGTGCAGGCCGAGGTGAGCGACGTGGCGGGACAGGTCGAGGTTGAGCACGCCCGGCTCCACCCAGGCCAGGCGGTGCACCGGGTCGACCGACAGCACCCGGTTCATCTTCGTGGTGGTGATGACGACGCCGCCGTCGAGCGGCGTCGCTCCGCCGGTGAGGCCGGTGCCCGAGCCGCGGGCGATGAACGGCACCCCGTGGGCCACCGCGAGTCGGACGCACGCGGCGACCTCGGCGGTGCTCGTCGGGAAGCAGACCACGCCGGCGCGGCCCTCGATGTTCGAGGCGTCCCGCTTGTACAGACCGAGCTCGGTGGCGTTGTCGTGCACCCGGTCGGGCGCCAGTGCACCGCGCAGCTCGGCCACCAGTGCGGCGCTGACACTGGCGGGCGGGCGCGTCGCCGCCTCGGGTGCGATCGTCGCTGCGTCGCTCATCGTCGTGCGCCGCCGCGCCTCATGCCCGCCTGCGCCGGCGGGCATCGAGTGGCCCGCGACTGGCGCAGGACCACCACCTTGCCGGCGTCGACGAGCTCGCCGTCCACCAGCACGGCGTCGTCCGGGTCGAGCTCGTCGGCCAGCGCGGCCGGCTCGATGCCCGCGTAGCGGGCGCGCAGCTCGGCTTCACGACCGCGCGCCGCGCGGCGGCCCTCCCCCACGGCCTCGCCGACCCGGCCGAACGCCCCACGGGCCAGGCGAGCCGGATGGAGCGACGTTGCCGCCGACTTCACCTTGCGCTTGGCAATGCCTGCGCCGGCGACGCCGACGACGATCCCGCCGGCGAACCACGTGACCCGCTTGATCATGCACTGCTCCGTTCGTTGGCGTTGTTCGACGACCCGCGCCGCAGGCGGCGCACGGCCCGCGTGGTGCCGGTCGCGAGGGCGGCGGTCTTGATCATCGGCGTGCTGAGCGCGACGCGGGCGACCCGCCCGCCGCCGCTGACGGCGTCGCTGATCGCCTCGGCCGAGCCGATCACGCGGTCGAAGCGCTCGAGGTCGTCACGTGCGTCGGCCATGGTGCGCTGCGCGTCGAGCGTGGTGCGACGCATCTCCACGAGCAGTGGACCGGTCTCGGCGCGCAGCGAGGACACCTCACCGCGCAGCGTCTTCAGCGTGTCGAGGACGCGCAGCAACACGACGACCAGTGCGGCGAAGCCCAGGGTGCACAGCACCGCGGCGACGACGAGGACGAGGTCGCCGGCGCTCACGTGCTCGCCCCTGCGGAAGTCGCGCCACTGCTCATGCGGTCCTCTCGATCATCTCGCTCGTTCGTGCTGCCCGCGCCGGCGGTCCGCCGGCCCATCCGCTCGGCCACCGCCACCTCGGCACCGTGCGTGCTCGGCTCGTAGTAGCGCTTCGCGGACTGGTCGTCGGGCAGGTACTGCTGGTGCACCCAACCGTCGGGGTGGTCGTGAGGGTACTCGTAGCCGGCGCCGTGGCCGAGCGTCTTGGCTCCCTGGTAGTGCGCGTCGCGCAGGTGCGCGGGGACCTCGCCGATCGCCCCGTTGCGCACGTCCTCGCGGGCGTTCCAGATGGCCAACGCCGCCCGGTTGCTCTTCGGCGCGGTGGCCAGGTGGATGGCGGCCTGGCTGAGGTTCAGCTGGGCCTCGGGCAGGCCGACGTGCTCCAGCGCGTGTGCCGCGGCGACGGCCACCAGGAGCGCCTGCGGGTCGGCCATGCCGACGTCCTCGCTGGCGAAGATGATCATCCGCCGGGCGATGAACCGGGCGTCCTCGCCGGCTTCGAGCATGCGCGCCAGGTAGTGGGTGGTGGCCTGCGGGTCGCTGCCGCGCATCGACTTGATGAACGCGCTGATGACGTCGTAGTGGTCGTCGCGCCCGTAGCGCAGGGCGCTCGTGCCGAGCGCGGCCTCGACGTGCTCGAGGGTCACCGCGCCGGGCAGGGCGAGCGCGATGGCCACCTCCAGGGCCGTGAGCACCTGGCGGCCGTCGCCGCCGGCGCGCTCGACGAGCAGGTCCACCGCCTGGGCATCGGCCGACGCGCCCTCGGCGGCGAGGCCCCGTTCGACGAGCGCGCGCACCGCATCGGCGCCGAGCGGCTCCAGGCGGAACAGCGTGCTGCGGCTGCGCAGCGGCGGGTTGACCTCGAAGAACGGGTTCTCCGTGGTGGCCCCGATGAGCGTGAGCGTGCCGTCCTCGACGGCCGGCAGCAGCGCGTCCTGCTGGGCCTTGGAGAAGCGATGGATCTCGTCGAGGAACAAGATCGTGCCGCGATCGTGCTCACCGAGCCGCTGACGGGCCCGCTCGATCACCTCGCGCACGTCCTTCACGCCGGCGGTCACCGCGCTCATCTGCTCGAACGCCCGCTCGGTCGTGCCGGCGACGGCCAATGCCAGCGTGGTCTTGCCCGTCCCCGGGGGTCCCCAGAAGATCGCGCTGGTCAACCGGTCCTGCTCCACCAAGCGACGCAGCGGCCGGCCCGGCCCGACGAGGTGGTCCTGGCCGACGACGTCGTCGATCGTCCGCGGACGCAGTCGCGCCGCCAGTGGCGCCTGGGTGCGCAGGCGCTCCTCGGCCGCGGCGGCGAACAGGTCGGTCACCCGCGCCTCACAACGTGGCCAGCACCTTGGCGTAGCCGGCACGGCGCCAGTCGGGCACGTGGTCGATGATCTCGTCGGGTTCGACCCAGCGCCAGGCCACGAACTCGCTGCCATCGGGCGTCGGCTCGACATCGGCGTCGAGCGCGTCGAACAGGAACCAGCGCTGCACCTGGCCGAGCCGCTTGCCCTGGTGTTCGCTGCGCACGGCTTCCGGCCACTCGTAGGTGATCCACTCGGGGTACTCGGCGCGGGCCACGACGTGTTGGGCATCGAGCCCGGTCTCCTCCGTCAGCTCCCGCCAGGCCGCCTCGATCGGCTCCTCCCCCGAATGGATCCCACCCTGAGGAAGCTGCCAGTGCCCGGCCAGGTCGGCCCGCTCGAAGACGAGCACCCGCGCGTCGTCGGGGTGACGCACGACGATCACCACACCGGCCCGGAACCACGTCTTCGACACGTGGTCACGGTATCCGTGCGCTCGGCTCGACGGGGTCAGGCGCGCAGAAGCCTCACCCGTGTGCCGGTGGTGCGGACGTGCTCGGCGTCGATCTCGGCGCGCAGCCCGCGCCAGGCGTCCTCGGGAGTGGCGGCCACGGCGGAGGCCATCGTCAGCTGGCCGTCGAAGCGCTCCGCCTCGGCCGTCCAGATCGGCTCGACCTCGAGCAGCTGTCCGCTGCGCCCGCGGACGTGGTTCTCCCGGTAGTCGATCGTCGTGCGCCAGCCGGCGCGCTCGAGCTGACGGCGGTCTTCGGGTTCCACGACGGGCCCGTGCCGGCGTGGATAGCCGGCCGGTTGGCGCATGCTCATCCCCATCGACCGATGATGCACCGGCCCGCCTGTGGATCGTCAGTCCCGATTACCTGTGAATTGCCTGGGGACGACCAGACGGTCGGCCGGCGGCCGACCATTCAGCGCGGCCGACCATTCAGCGCGGCACGACGCGGATGCCGAGGTCCTCGAGCTGCTTGGCGTCGACGGCGGTGGGGGCGTTGGTCAGCGGGTCGCTGCCGGACTGCGTCTTGGGGAAGGCGATGACCTCGCGGATGTTGTCCTCGCCGGCGAGGACCGCGACGAGACGGTCGATGCCGAAGGCGAACCCACCGTGCGGCGGCGCGCCGTAGCGGAACGGGTTGAGGAAGAACCCGAACCGTCGCTGGGCCTCCTCGTCGGAGATGCCGAGGAGCTGGAAGACGCGGGCCTGCAGCTCGGGCTGGTGGATCCGGATGGAGCCGGAGCCGAGCTCCCAGCCGTTGAGCACGAGGTCGTACGCCTGGGCGCGGACCTTCAGCGGATCGGTCTCCAGCAGGTGGAGATCGTCGGGGTGCGGCTGGCAGAACGGGTGGTGGCCGGGCTTGGGCCGTCCGGTGACGGCGTCGATCCCGACGAACAACGGGAAGTCGACGACCCACAGGTAGCGGTACGGGCCGTCCGACACGGGTGGCCGGCCGAGGTCGTTGCGCAACTGGCCGAGCACCTCGCACGTGGTGGCCCACTCGTCGGCGACGATCAGCACGAGGTCGCCCGGCGACGTGGCCAGCCGGGTCTGCAGCGCGGCCACCTCCTCGGCACCGAGGAACTTGGCGACCGGCGACTCGAACGAGCCGTCGGCGGCGACCTTGAGCCACACCAGACCCTTGGCACCCATCCGCTTGGCGACGTCGGTGAGTCCGTCGAGCTTGTTGCGCCCGTACACGTCGGCCAGACCGACGGCGTTGATCCCCTTGATGCTCCCGGCGCCGGCGAACGCTTTGAACCCGGTGGCGGCGAACACGTCGGTGAGCTCGACGAGCTCCATCGCGAAGCGCAGGTCGGGCTTGTCCACGCCGTAGCGGTCCATCGCCTCGTGCCACGTCAGCTTGACGATCTCGCCGGGATCCTCACCGACGCTGCGCGCCGCGGCCACGACCGCGGCACCGATCGCCGCGTGCACGTCGTCCTGGTCGACGAAGCTCATCTCCGCGTCGAGCTGCATGAACTCGTACTGGCGGTCGGCGCGCAGGTCCTCGTCGCGCAGGCACCGGGCGATCTGGTAGTAGCGGTCGACGCCGGCCACCATCAGCAACTGCTTGAACAGCTGCGGGCTCTGTGGCAGCGCGTAGAACGAGCCGGGCTGCTGGCGCGACGGCACGATGAACTCGCGGGCACCCTCGGGCGTGGACGGGACGAGCATCGGAGTCTCGACCTCGACGAAACCTTGAGACTCCATCGCCACCCGGATCGCCGAGTTGACGGCAGAGCGGATCCGCAGGTTGCGCTGCATGCGCTCGCGGCGGATGTCCAGGTAGCGGTACTGCAGCCGAGTGTTCTCGGCGACCTGGTCGGCGCGCTCGTTGATCGGGAACGGCGGCGCCTCCGCCGCGTTGAGCACCTCGACGGTGCAGTCCTGCAGCTCGATGCTGCCCGTCGGGAGCTTGTCGTTGACGTTCTCCGCCGGGCGCCGCGCAACGGTGCCGCTGACCCGCACGACGTACTCCGGACGCACGTCGACGGAGTTGTCGACGACCGCCTGGGTGAGCCCGGTGTGGTCGCGCACGTCGACGAAGGCCAGCTTCTCGCCGTGCTCCCGGCGCGTCGCCACCCACCCGCAGAGCACCACCTGCGAGCCGACGTCCGCCGGTCGCAGGTCGCCGCATGCGTGGGTGCGCATGGCCGTGACCGAGCCGGGTCGGGACGGACTGGGGTCGGGGGAGGTGCTCATCGGAGTGCTTTCGTGAGGTGATCGAGGAGGTCGGGCCGGACCTCCGCCACGGCCCGCCAGGCTACGGCTCGCGCGACGCCTCCGGGGCCGGCGATTCGCCCCGGTCCGAAAGCGCGACCGACCCGAGGCGGGGACGTACGATGGGCGTGCACGTTCGGGCAGGCCCTCGCCCGCCAACCTGCAGGTCAGCGATGTCAGCCCCCGCTTCCGAACCGTTGGCCGAGCGACGCTCGGCGACACTGGTGCCGCGTGCCACGCTCCGGCGGCGGTTGACCGAGGCGACTGGCTCCGCCGGCGTCATCCACCTGGACATCGTCCGCTTCCGCGACGTCAACGATCGCTGGGGCCCGGGGGTCGGCGACAACGCGCTGGCACTGGTGGTCCGCCGCACCGTCCAGGCCGCTCCGCCCAACGCGCTCCTCGCCGATGCCGGCTCGACGCTCACGGCCGTGCTCGTCGGGGCCACGCCGGGCGAGACGCGCGAGGTGGCCGAGCGGCTGATGGTCGCCGTGCGCGAGCCGATCCGCCTCGGCCCGATCGAGGTCCGCCTGGACGTGCGCGCCGGCTACGCCTACGGGCGACCCGGCGAGGTCGGCCTGGAGCTGCTCGACCAAGCGCAAGCCGCCTACCGGGCCGCCAAGGAGCAGGAGCGGAGCACACCGGCCGAGTACGTCGAGGAGCTCGGCCGCGAGACGAGCCGTGCCTTGCGGATGGAGGCGGAGCTGCACACGGCGATCGCCGAGGGCGACCTGCGGGCGCACTTCCAGCCCGTCGTCGACCTGCGCGACGGGCGCGTCGTCGGCCTCGAGGCACTCGTGCGCTGGCCGCGCAACCACGGTGCGCTGCTGCTGCCCGACGAGTTCCTCCCGGTCGCCGAGGCCGCCGGGCTGATGCCCGATGTCGGCCAGTGGATGCTCGACCGCGTGCTCGACGCGCTCGGCGAGCTCCGCCCGATCGGCATCGAGGCGCCGCCGCGGGTGTGGATCAACCTCGGCGCCCACGAGGTGGCCGGCGCCGACGAGGTGATCCGCCGCATCGAGACGGCGATCGACGAGGGCATGCTCAACCCGCGCGAGATCGGCTTCGAGGTCACCGAGTCCACCGTGCTCGAGGACCTCGACAGCGCGGTCGACAGCCTGGCGGCGCTGCGCCGACTCGGCGTGGAGATCGCTCTCGACGACTTCGGCACCGGCTACTCGTCGCTGTCCTACCTGCGTCGCTTGCCCGTCACCGCGGTGAAGATCGACCGCAGCTTCGTCGCCGGCCTCGGCCGCTCGCAGGCCGACGAAGCGATCGTCGAAGCGGTCGTCGACCTGGCGCACGCGCTCGGTCTGCGGGTGATCGCCGAGGGCGTCGAGGACCGCATCCAGGCCGACACGCTCATCGCACTCGGCGCCGACGAGGCGCAGGGCTTCCTGTTCGGGTCGCCCGGCCCGATCGACGAGCTCGCCGAGCGCATCGGCCAACGTTGGGCCGGCATCGACGCGCCGGCCGCCGCCACGCGGACGCTCGACCGCCGTGCTGATGCGCTGCCCGGCTACGGCTCGCCGCGATCGCGCCTGCTGCTCGCTGCGTTGGACACGGCGCACGACGCGATCGTCGTCACCAGCGCGGCCGACACCGGCGAGACGGCACACGAGATCGTGTACGTCAACGCCCGCTTCGAGTCCGACACGGGCATCGAGGGCCGCACGCTCGTCGGACGGTCGCTCGATGCGCTGCTGCCCGACTCACGCCACGTGGAGCTCACCGACTGGTTCGCCGACGTGTTCGCCCATGGCGAGGGCGCCAGCCGGGAGCTCGAGATGGTCCGCGCCGACGGCTCGACGTATCCGTGCGAGATGACCGTCAGCCCGATCTTCGACGAGAGCGGTGTGCTCACGCACTGGCTGCACACCGGCCGGGACATCTCCGAGCGCCGGGCGCTGGAGGACGAGCGGTCGCGGTTCGAGTGGATGATCGAGCAGTCGGACTCGCTCGTGGCCCTGTACGACACGCGTGGCGACTGGCTGTACGCCAACGCGGCGATGCGCGACGCCGTCGGCATCGGACGCCGGGCGTCGCTCGACGGCGTCACCACCGACACCGTGGGGATCACCTCCGGACCGCTCGCCGACCTCGCGCTCGGCGCCGTGCGCGACCAGCTGAACGCCTCGGGACGGTGGTCCGGCCCGTGGGTGCTGGTCAACAGCGACACGCACGCGAGCACCGAGGTGCACTGCGAACTGCAGCAGATCGCCGACCCGCTCGACGCGGAGCGGTCGTTCATCGTCGCCGTGTGCCGTGACGTCACCGCGGCCAACGCGCGCGAGCGCGCCGAACGTCACCGCAGCGAGCTCAGCGACATCGTCGTCCGCCTCGCCCGTCGCGCCGTGGAGGAGAGCGTCGACCACGTGCTCGCCGGCCTCGACGAGCTGCTCGGCAGGTTCGCCCGTCTGATCGGGTGCGAGCTGATCTTCGTCAACCTCATCGACGGCGATCAACTGCGCACCGAGTCCATGTGGATCGACGATGCCGCCGTCGCCGAAGCCCGGGTCGATCTGTGGGAGCGGTCTGTACCGGTGGCTGCCGTGGACGAGTGGTTGACGCTGGTCGGCCAGCAGCGCGCCGTCATCAACCCGCCACCGGGGCGTTGGAGCGATCAGCTCGCGGCGAGCTTCGTCGGCCGTCCACATGGCGCCCAGCTGTTCACCGGCCTGTCGATGAACGGTGCCCAGATCGGAGTGCTCGGCGCCGCCAGCCGTAGCGCCGACCACGGGTGGACCGCCGACGACATCGCCGCCTTGCAGCAACTCGGTCACGTCATCGCCAACCTCCTCGAACGTCAGCGCACCGATGCCGCGCTGCGCGCCGACGTGGACGCAGCGACGATGCGCGCCGCCTACGACCGCGTGCAGATGGAGGTCGCCGAGTGGGCGCTCGCGCTGGACCCCGGGTCCATCGCCGACGGACTCGACGTCCATCTCCGCCAGATCGGCGAACTGCTCGGCGCCGACGCGGTCACGTTGGCCACGTTCGAGCGTGGCGAGCTGCGCCGCAGGTCGCGCTGGCCGCGCACGAGCGGATCGCCGCTCGGCGCGGCGCCGCGGCTGACGTTCGTCGAGATGCTGGACAAGCTGCCCGACCTCGAACCGCTGATCATCGACGACATCGTCGACTCCGACGCGGCGTACTCGGTGCCGTGGCGCAACGACCCGAGCGCCCCACGATCGGCCATGATCGTGCCGCTCGGAGCCGGCGGACACTTCGACGGGGTGCTCGCCGTCGCGGTGGACCACGCCCCGCGCCGGTGGGAGGAGCCGGAGGTCGCGTTCGTCCGGGCGATCGCCGGGATCATCTCGTCACACATCGGCAGGATCAAGGTCGAGGCGACGCTGCGCACCTCGCAGAGCCGGCTGGAGGCGATGCTCGACGGATCGTCCGACTTCGTGCTGGTGATCGACGACGTCGGCATCATCCTCTACGCCAACCTCGCCGTGCGCCGCAACCTGGACATGACGATGGAGCAGATCGTCGGAGCGCCCGGGTTCGCCCTCATCCACCCGGACGACCAGCCGCTCGCCGCGGTGCGCTTCGATGCGCTGATGCGAGGCGGGCCGACCGAGAACACCCGGGTCCGGGCGATGCGCCCGGACGGCTCCGTCGCCGGCTGGTGGGAGATCCTCAGCGGTGCACAGCGTGATCCGCTGATCGGCGGCACCATCCTCACGTGCCGCGACGTCACCAACCACGTGCGCGCCGAGCAGGCCGAGGCGAACGCGTGTCGCCCGCCTGCAGCACACGTTCCAGCTCGCCCAACGGGCCTTGGACATCGGGCCGGATGCGTTCCTCGCGCAGCTCGACGAGAGCTGCACGGCCATCGCCGACATGCTCGGCGCCGATGCCGCCTGGGTCGTGCAGTTCGACGAGACGCGCGAGGTGATGGCCACGATCGGTGGTGCCGGGCGTCCGTCGTCGGGCGACGACACGCTGCCGTTCACGGCGATGCCGAACTGGATGCAACGGTTGCGCCAGCCGTCACCGGTGCACCTCCGCGACGGTGCGGACGAGGAGCCGTGGGCGGTCGAGTGGCGCGCCCACACCGGCTGCGACGGCGAGATGATGGCCGTGGCGATGTCGATGGCCGGTCAGCTCGTCGGCGAGCTCGGCGTCGCCATGCGCTCCGGCCAGCACGACTGGGACGACGACGCGATGGCCTACCTCCGCATCGTCGCCGAGACCGTCGCCCACGTGCTCGAGCGCGAGCGGCTGGACACCGCGCTGCGCGCCAGCGAGGCCCGCTTCCGCATCCTCTCCGAGACCGCAGCGGACGTGGTGATCCTCATCGACGATCGCGGCACCATCGCCTACGCCTCACCGAGCTCGTCGGCACTGCTCGGCTACACCCCGGCGGACCTCATCGGCCACGATGCCACCGTCTTGCTGCCGAGCGGTCAGGGCGATCTCGTCCGCCTCCTCGACGACCGCAGCTCGCGCGACAACTCGGCGACCGCCGAGCTGCAGATGCGCCGGGCGGACGGCGAGCTGATCTGGGTGGCGCACTCCACCTCGGCCGTGCTCGACGCGCGGACCAGCTCGCGGGTCACCTACCGGATCAGCCTGCGCGACATCACCGAACGCAAGCGCCTGGAGACGGAGCTGTCGTGGCAGGCGCTGCACGACCCGCTCACCGGCCTGGGCAACCGCATCCACCTGCAGCGCCGACTGGCCGACGCCACGGTCGACGCCGGCCTGGGCCGCGGTCTCGCCGTGCTGCTCATCGACCTGGACAAGTTCAAGGACGTCAACGACACCTACGGGCACGCTCACGGCGACGAGGTCCTGCGGATCGTGTCGGCGCGGCTCAGCTCCCTCACCCGCCCCTCGGACACGCTGGCGCGCACCGGCGGCGACGAGTTCGTCGTGCTCTGCCCGAACACCGATGCCGTCGCCGCGGTGGCCGTCGGCGAGCGCATCGTCCGCGTGCTGTGCGAACCGGTTGCCGCCCACGGCGCCGTGGTGTCGATCGGAGCGAGCATCGGCGTGGCCCACACCGGAGCGCCGACGGAGGAGAGCGACCACCTGCTCATCGAGGCCGACCGGGCGATGTACGCCGCCAAGGAAGCCGGCGGCAACTGCGTCGTCGTGCTCCTGACTCAGCCGCCCTTGCCGGGCACCAGGCGGTAGGCGTCATAGACCGCGTCGATCGTCTTGATGGTGCGCAGCACGGAGTCGAGGTGGCCGGCGTCGGCCATCTCGAACTCGAAGCGCATCTTGGCCACCCGGTCGCCGCCGGTGTGCGTGCTGCAGGCGACGATGTTGACGTGCTGCTCGCTGAGCGCGTTGGCCACGTCGCGCAGCAGCTTCGAACGGTCCAGGGCGACGACCTCGACGCCGGCACGGAACACCGCCTTGCTCTGGTCGCCGTCCCACTCGACGTCCATCAGCCGCGCGGCCTGCTCGCTCATCAGGCTCTCGGCGTTGGCGCAGTCGGCGCGGTGCACGCTGACCCCGCGGCCGCGGGTGATGAAGCCGATGATCTCGTCGCCCGGCACCGGCGTGCAGCACCGTGACAGGCGCACGAGCACGTCGTCGAGGCCCTCGACGTGCACGCCGGCCGTGTTCCGCTGGCGCCTGGCCGAGCCCTGGCGGACCACGGTGGCCGGCGGCTGCTCGGCGTCGTCGCCGGTGCGCAACGCCCTGGCCACCTTCTGCGCGATCGAGCGGGCCGACACGTGCTTCTCCCCGACCGCGGCGAGGAGCGCATCGAGATCGGCGTAGGACGCCGCGGTGACCTCGTGGACCAGTGGCTCGCTCGTCCAGATGCGCTGCATCGACAGGCCCTCGCGACGGAACTCCTTGGTCAACTCGTCGCGGCCGGCCTCGACCATGTCGACGCGCCGCTCGCGGCTGAACCACTGGCGGATCTTGTTGCGCGCCCGCGGCGACTCGACGAACTGCAGCCAGTCGCGCGACGGCCCGGCCGACTCCAGCTTGGACGTGAAGATCTCGCACGTGTCGCCGCTGCGCAGCTTGTGCTGCAGTGGCACCAGCCGACCGTTGACCTTGGCGCCGATGCAGCTGTGCCCGACCTCGGTGTGCACGGCGTAGGCGAAGTCGATCGTGGTGGCCCCGACCGGGAGGGTGATCACCCGCCCCTTGGGCGTGAACACGAACACCTCGTCCTGCTCCAGGTCGGTCTTCAGGTTCTCCATGAAGACGGCGGGGTCGATGACGTCGGCCTGCCAGTCGATGATCCGGTTGAGCCAGTCGATGTCGTTCGCCGGCACGTCGTCCTTGTACGCCCAGTGGGCGGCGACGCCCCACTCGGCGCGCTGGTGCATCTCGCGCGTGCGGATCTGCACCTCGACCACCTTGCCGCCAGGGCCGATGACCGTGGTGTGCAGGCTCTGGTAGAGGTTGAACTTGGGCATCGCGATGTAGTCCTTGAACCGCCCGACCACCGGCTTGTACCGGCCGTGGATGCAGCCGAGCGCCGCGTAGCAGTCCTTCAACGACTCGACGATGACGCGCACGGCGATGAGGTCGAAGATCTCGTCGAACTCCTTGCCCTTCTGGACCATCTTCTCGTAGATGCTCCACATGTGCTTCGGGCGCCCGGTGACGTCGGCCTCGATGTTCAGCTCGTGCAACCGCCCCTGCACCTCGGCGATGGCCTTGGCCAGGTAGGCCTCGCGCTCGGGCGAGCGCTCACCGACGAGGTGGTCGAGCTCGGCGTAGCGCTTCGGGTACAGCGAGGCGAACGCGAGGTCCTCGAGCTGCTGCTTGACCTCCTGCATCCCCAGGCGGTGGGCCAACGGCGCATAGATGTCCAACGTCTCCTGGGCGATGCGCCGCTGCTTCTCGCTGGGCATCGCCGCCAACGTGCGCATGTTGTGCAGCCGGTCGGCGAGCTTGATGATCAGCACGCGCAGGTCGCGGGCCATGGCCACGAGCATCTTGCGCATCGTGGCCGCCTGCTGGGCCTCCTTCGAGTCGAACTGCAGCCGCTCCAGCTTGGTCACCCCGTCGACGATCTGGGCGACCTCGGGGCCGAAGGCGGCCTGCACGTCGGCCACGGTGATCTCGGTGTCCTCCACCGCGTCGTGCAGCAGCGCGGCGACGAGCGAGATCTCGTCGAGCCCGATCTCGGCGACGATCCGGGCCACGGCCATCGGGTGGTTGATGTAGCTCTCGCCGCTCGAGCGCAGCTGGTTGCGGTGAGCCTCCTTCGCCGTCTCGTAGGCGCGGTTGATCGTGGCCACCGGCGCCTTCGGGATGCCGGCGGCGGTACGCCGCGAGCAGTGGGGTGAGCTCCTCGGCGGCCGCGTTCTGGTTGCGCCGCCACGGAAGCACTCGGTCGACGGCGGCCATCGTCAGGTCCCCAGGCTCTCGACCGCCCGCTCGCCGAGCCGGGCGCGCCCGTCGAGGCCGTCGATCTCGAGGAGGAAGCCGAGTCCGACGATCTCGCCGCCGAGCTCCTCGACCAGCCGGCATGTCGCTGCCGCGGTGCCGCCGGTGGCCAGCACGTCGTCGATCACCAGCACCCGCTCGCCGGGGCGGATGGCGTCGCGGTGGATCTCCAGCTTGTCGGTGCCGTACTCCAGGGAGTACTCCTCGCGCACGACCGCCCACGGCAGCTTGCCGGCCTTGCGCACCGGGACGAAGCCGGCCTGCATCCGGTAGGCGATGGGCGCGGCGAGGATGAACCCACGGGCCTCGATGCCCAGCACACGCGACACGTCGGCGCCGTCGAAGCGCGCCGGCGAGCTCGTCGATCGCGCTGGACGAATGCCGTCGGCATCGCCGAGCAGCGGCGTGATGTCGCGGAACGTGACGCCGGGCGTCGGGTAGTCGGCGATGTCGCGGATGTGCTCGGTGATCCAATGCCGAGTGACCGTCATGTGCCCACGCTACTGGTCGGTCGTCGCTGCCAGCGGCGACCGCCGGCGTCCGATCAGCGGCGCTTCTTCTTCCGCGGTCGCGGCGGATGGGTGAGCACCGGTTTGGGGCCCGCCGGGACGATCGGTGCGGCGCCATCGGCGGTGTCGGCGTATCGGCCGCCCCCGCCTCGGTCGGCGAGCTGCCGGCCGCCTCGCCGCGCGGGCGCCGCGTCCGGGCTCGGCGATCGCGGCCTGCCGGGGCGGCGCCGAGGACGAGCCGCTCGAGGTCGTCGCCGGTGGCGTGCGAGCCGCGCAGGCCGCGGTACTTCGGCATCCGCTCCTTGAGGATCGCCAGCATCGGGGTGGCCACGAAGATCGACGAGTACGAGCCGGTGATCAGGCCGACGAGCAGTGCCAGGGAGAACTCGCGCAGCGCGACGGCACCCATGATGCCCGAGCCGATGATCAGCAGGGACAGCACCGGCAGGACCGCCGCGAGGCTGGTGTTGAGCGAGCGCATCAACATCTGGTTCATCGACACGTTGATGATGTCGGCGTACGGCACACGGCTCGACGAGTAGCGCGCGTCGTTGTCCTTGACCTTGTCGAACACGACGATCGTGTCGTACAGGGAGAACCCGAGGATGGTCAGGAACGCCACCACGGTGGCCGGGGTGACCTCGAACCCGAACACCGAGTAGACGCCGACGCTGATCAGCACGTCGTGGACCATCGCGATGATCGCCGCGAGCGCCATGCGCCACTCGAACCGCCAGGCGATGAACAGGGCGACGAGCGCGAGGAAGATGATCAGGGCGCGGATGGCCTTCTGGCGGTGATGCTCGCGCCCCAGGTGGAGCTGACCGAGTTGCTGCTCACCGCCTGCTCGTCGACGCCGGCCGCCTTGGCCAGCGCGGCGCGGACGGCCTGCTGCTTGCTCCAGCGGCTGGTCCGATGCGGTGATCAGCAGGTTGCGCCCGGCGGTCGACGTGCGCTCGACGATCTTGACGTTGTCGGCGCTGATGCCCGCTGTTCTCCAGCACCGTGCGCGCCTGGTCGACGGTGAACGTCTGCCGACGGCACCTCCCACGACACGCCGCCCTCGAAGTCGATGCCCAGGTTGAGGCCGTTGATGCCGAGCGAGAGCACGGTGATGAGGATCAGCACGATCGACAGGCCGAGGCCCCACCAGCGCCGGCCGTAGAAGTCGATCGACGTCTCGCCGTGGTACAGCCGGCCGGCGACGCTGCGGCGCGGCGGCAGCCCGTCGGGTCCGATGCCGGTCGCACGGATCGCACGGCACCCGTCGTCGCTGGTGACGTCGGTGCTCATCGCCCGCCTCCCGTCACGACCGACGGTTCGATGCCCATCACCTTGCGCCGCGCCATCCAGTGCGTGCGGCTGAGCAGCAGCACCGACGGCCGGGTGAAGAAGTAGGCCACGGCCAGGTCGCACAGCGTGGACAGGCCGAGGAAGAAGGCGAAGTTGCGCACCGAGCCGACCGTCAGGTACCAGAGCACGAGCGCGCCCATCAGCGACACGAGGTCGGCGACGAGGATCGTGTGCCACGCCCCGGCGAAGGCCCGCTGGGCGCCGTTGCGCATCGACCGCCCGGCGCGCACCTCGTCCTTCAATCGTTCGAAGAACACGACGTAGGAGTCCACGGTGACGCCGACGGAGACGATGATGCCGGTGATGCCCGACAGCGACAGGGCCAGCCCGGATGTTCGCGACAGCAGCGAGACCACGCTCCAGATGAGCGCGCCGGACACGACGACGCCGCCGATCACGACGAGCCCGAGGAAGCGGTAGTAGAAGACCATGAACAGCAGCACGAGCAGGACGCCGATCGAGCCCGGAGACGATGGCCGCCTTGCAGCGAGTCCTTGCCCAGCGTCGGCGAGACGTTCTGCACGGTCTGGGTCTGCAGCTGCACGGGCAGGGCGCCGCTGCGCAGCACGCGGGCGAGGTTCTTGGCCTCGCCCTCGCTGAAGCTGCCGGAGATCTGCACGCCCGCCGGTGAACGACGGCTGTTGACATCGTCGGGTGGGAGATGATCGTGCCGTCGAGCTCGATCGCCAGCTGGCCGCTCGGGCACGTCTGCGACCGGCTGTAGCACTGCCGCGGCGAGCTGCGTTCCACACGTCCTCGCCGTCGGCGCCGCTGCGCAGGTTGACCGTGACACCCCACCCGGCGCCGGGGATGATCGTGGCCTGGGCGTCGCGCTCGAACACCTCGCCGGTGCCACCCGCCGGGCCGACGTAGCACTGCGCGCCGTCGCTGGTGGGCAGGATCTGGCTCTGCGTCGGGTCGGACACGGCGACCGTGCTCGTGGTGGTCGTGCTGTCCCCCGGCACGCTCGCCCCGGGGATCGTGGTGGCGGAGCCGGTGTCGGTGGAGGTCGTGGTGCTCGGCGCCGCGGTCGTGGTCGGCGGCGACCGAGGTCGACGGGGACGCACTGCGCTGGCAGCAGCCCGTTCGCCGCCGCGGGCGCACTGTCGACGACCCCGCCGGTCGACGGCGAGGATCCGGTGGGCGCGCTGGCGCCGACGGCCGTGGTGGTGGTGGCGCCGGCGACGGTGGTGGTGCTCCCGGTGGGCGCGGTGCACTGCAGCACCGGTCGCAGGTTCACCTTGCCGGTCACCTGGACGAGCCGCAGTGCGGTGTCCTGGTCCTTGACGCCGGGGAGGTTGACGACGATCGCGTCACCCTGGCGGAGGATCTCCGGCTCGGCGACGCCGAGGGAGTCGACGCGGTAACGGATCTGCTCGACGGCCAGGTCGAGGCCGGCCGAGTCGTACTCGGTGCCTGGCTTGGGTTCCAGCGTGACGGAGATCCCGCCACGTAGGTCCAGGCCGAGCGCCGGGTGGTTGTTGGTGACGAAGATGATCGCCAGCCCGCCGAAGGAGACCACGCAGATCAGGATCAGCGAGATCCACAGGTTGCGCCGCATCGACGGCTACTTGATGTCGCCGTCGACCGCGTCCTTGACCGCGGCGTCCTCGATCTTCGTCTGCCGCGGCTTGGCGTCGGCCCCGGCGGCGTCCTCGGATGCGGTCTGGGTGGTGTCGACGCGCCGCTGGATGGCGGCGCGGGCGACGCGCAGCTGCACGTTGTCGTCGACCTCCAGCCAGGCGATGTCGCCGTCGAAGCCGGTGACGAAGCCGTACACGCCGGACGTCGTCATCACCTCGTCGCCGATCTCGATCGACCGCTGCAGGTCCTGCGTCGCCCGCTGACGCCGGCGCTGCGGGCGGATCATCAAGAAGTACGCCGCGACGAGGAGCAGCGGCAGGAAGAGGAACGAGATGATGGAGCTGCCGCCGCCGCTGTTCGCGCCGACGATCGAGAGGACGTGCATGGAGGTGGGACCCTGTTCGACGATGGAGGGCGCTGACGGGGCCCTCTGACCGGCGAACGAGCCTACCCCCCGATCAACCCCAGACGGCCAGCACCCCTGCGCCGCAGCTCGGCGAACGTGCCGGCAGCGATCGCCGCGCGCATGTCGGCCATCAGCTGCAGCGTCCAGGCGACGTTGTGCAGGCTGAGCAGCCGCAGCCCCGTCGGCTCGCCGACCTGGAACAGGTGGCGGATGTAGCCGCGGCTGTGGCGGGCGCACACCGGGCACGGCGCAGTCGGCGTCGATCGGTCCGTCGTCGAGGCGGTAGGCGGCGTTCTTCACGTGCACCTTGCCCGCCGAAGTCAGCGCGGTGCCGTGGCGGCCGAGGCGGGTCTGCAGCACGCAGTCGAACTGGTCGACGCCGAGGGCCACCGCCTCGACGAGGCTCGCCGGGTCGCCGACGCCCATCAGGTACCGCGGACGGTCGGCCGGCAGGTGCTCGATGGCGGCGGCGAGCGCCGGCAGCATCTCGGCACGGCGTCTCCCCCACGCTCAGGCCGCCGATGCCGTAGCCGTCGAAGTCGAGGGCCGACGGTGCGCTCGGCGCTCTCCTCGCGCAGGGCCTCGTCCACGCCACCCTGGACGATGCCGAACAGCGCCTGGTCGTCGCGGTCGTGCGGCGGCGCGGGCACGAGCGGCCCAGGCCGCTGGTGCGCTCCACGGCGCGGCGCACGACGTGGTGCTCGGACGGCAGCGGCGGGCAGACGTCGAGCACCATCTGGATGTCCGCGCCGAGCAGCTGCTGGGTGGCCACGGCGGACTCCGGCGTGAACCGGTGCTTGGAGCCGTCGTAGGTGCTGGCGAACGTCACCCCGTCGTCGTCGACCTTCGGGTTCAGCGAGAACACCTGGTAGCCGCCGGAGTCGGTGAGCGTCAGCCCGTCCCAGGCCGAGAAGCGGCCCGAGCCCGCCGAAGTGGGCGACGACGTCGGCGCCCGGCCGCAGCATCAGGTGATAGGTGTTGCCGAGCACGATCTCGGCGCCGAGGTCGGCGTAGTCGGTGGCGCTGAGGTACTTCACCGCACCGCGCGTGCCGACGGGCATGAAGCACGGCGTGCGGTAGCTGCCCCGCGCCGTGTGGGCGACGCCGGTGCGCGCGGCGCCGTCCGTGGCCACGGACTCGAAGCGGACGGGGTGCATCAGACGCGTCGCCGGTCGAGGAGCATCGCGTCGCCGAAGCTGAGGAAGCGGTAGCCGGTGCGCAGCGCCTCGTCGTACAGGCGCCGCCAGCGTTCGCCGACGAACGCGTCGATCATCAGCAGCAACGTGGTGCGCGGCAGGTGGAAGTTGGTCATCATCACGTCGACGACGCGCCAGTCGTACGGGCGGTGGATGAACAGCCGCGTACGACCGGCGAGCTGCCCGTCGCCGCCGCCGATTCGAGGGCGCGCACGCTGGTGGTGCCGACGGCGACCACCCGCCGTGCATGCGCCGCCCGCTCGAGGACGTCGGGGGGCACGCGGTAGCGCTCGCTGTGGATCACGTGCTCGCGCGGGTCGTCGACGCTCACCGGCTGGAACGTGTCCAGACCGACGAGCAGCTCCACGCGGGCGATCTCGACACCCTGGACCGTGAGGCGGTCGAGGAGGTCGGTGGTCAGGTGCAGCCCGGCCGTCGGCGCCGCGGCCGAGCCGGGCTCGGCGGCGTACACCGTCTGGTAGCGGTCGGCCTCGGCCAGCGGTGCGGTGATGTACGGCGGGAGCGGCATCCGCCCGTGTCGGGCAAGGGTGGCCAACGGCTCGTCGTCGCCGAGCACCGTGACCGTGAACGTGTCGCCGGCCTCGGTGCGTCCGCCGATCTCGACCACCGACTCGTTCCCGTCGCGCAGCACCTCCCCGACGCGCAGCTTGCGCGCCGGGCGAACGAGCGCCTCCCACGTGCGCCGCTCGGCGTCGAGCGCCTCCAGCAGCAGCACCTCGGCGGCACCACCGGTCTCCCGCGAGAGCAGCAGGCGCGCCGGGATCACCTTGGAGTCGTTGACCACCAGCAGGTCGCCGTCGCCGAGCAGGTCGGGCAGATCACGCACGTGGCGGTGCTCGGGCGCCGCGCTCCCCCGGTCCACGAGCAGCCGGGCCGCGTCGCGCGGCTCGATCGGGTGCTGGGCGATGCGCTCGGCCGGCAGCTCGTAGTCGATGTCGGCGAGCTTCATGCGGCGAACCAGGCTACGGGCCTGCCACGATGGCCGGCGATGACCACGATGAGCACGACGCAGGTGCCGCGCGACGGCGGCGACATGGATCTCACGCTGTGGACGCCCGACGATGCGCCGCAGGCCGCGATCGTGCTCGTCCAGGAGATCTTCGGCGTCGGACCGTACATCCGCGCCGTGGGCGAGCGCCTCGCCGGACTCGGCTACCTCGTCGGCGCCCCGGAGCTGTTCTGGCGGTTCGCCCCGGGCTTCGAGGCGGCGAACGACGAAGCGGGCATGCAGGAGGCGTTCGCCAAGGCCGGCCAGCTCGACGCCACGGTCGCCACCGCCGACTGCATCGCGGCGCTCGATGCGCTGGCCGCCATGCCGGGGATCACGTCGGCGCCCGGCGTGCTCGGCTTCTGCCTCGGCGGCACGCTCGCCTGGGGCGTGGCCGCGGCGGCCGAGCCGAGCGTGTGCGTCAGCTACTACGGCTCGGGCGTCCCGGGCATGCTCGAGCTGATCGACCAGGTGTCGTGTCCGACGCTGTTCCACTTCGGCAACGCCGATCCGTGGATCCCCGGCGAGGCCATCGACGCGGTGGCCGCGGCGCTCGCCGGACACCCCGGCTTCCAGTTGAACGTGGAGAACGCCGGCCACGCGTTCGACAACCACGACCGCGCCGAGTTCCACGACGAAGCGGCAGCCAACGCCGCCTGGACGAAGACGGCGGCCTTCCTGACGTCCAACCTCCCGCCGCACTAGGCCACGGCACGGTCGCCGCGACCACGTGGCATCGGCTGCGGTCGCCGCGCGAGCGTTCCCGCCATGTTCGACGACGAGAGACGGGCCGGTCCCCCACGGCTGGACTGGCAGGGCGTGGAGGGCCTCACCGCCGCAGATCTCGCCGCGCTCACCGGTCCCGGCGCGCCGTACGAGCTGATCCGCGAGACGAGTGGCACCCGTCGTCCACTCGTGTTCCGCGAGCACCTGCCCAACGTGCGCGCCATGTTCGATGCGGTCGTCGCCCGCCATCCCGACGCCGGCTTCCTGGCCGCCGGCGACCGCAGTTGGACGTACGCCGAGGGCGCCGCGCAGATCGACGCCATCGCCGCCGTGCTCGCCCACCGCTACGGCGTCGGCCCCGGCGACCGGGTGGCCTTCGTCGCCGCCAACCACCCCGAGTACGTGCTCGGCCTCCTGGCTGTCCAGACGCTCGGGGCCATCGTCGCCGGGCTGAACGGATGGTGGACCGGACCGGAGATGTCCGACGGGGTGGACCTCACGAAGCCCGTGCTGCTCGTCGGCGACGAGGCCCGCCTCGCACGCATCGACGCGGCGACGATGCCCGCCGACCTGCCGATCATCTCGCTGGACCAATTGGCCGATGCGGCCGGCGCGGAGGTGCGTCGGCGGCCGGACGTCACGGTGACCGAGGACATGCCCGCGCTGATCCTGTTCACCAGCGGCACCACGGGCCGCCCGAAGGGTGCCACGCTCTCGCACGGCAACATCGTCCACTTCGTGCAGACGATGCAGTTCGGCGGCGACGCCGCGGTGCGGATGGCCGCCGATCCGTCGGTCGCCCCGAGGCAGCCGGCGGCGATCGTCACCGGCCCGCTGTTCCACGTGTCGGGCACCAACCCGCTGTACGCCGGGATCGGCGTGGGCGCGCTGTGCGTGCTCACCCCGCCCGGACGGTGGGATGCGCGCACGTTCGTCGAGCTCACGGTCGAGCACGGCGTCGGGGCGTGGGGCGGCGTGCCGACCTACTACTGGCGGATCCTGCGCCTGCCCGATCTGGCGGACCACGACCTCAGCTGCCTGGCCAAGGCCGGTAACGGTGGCGGACCGGTGGCGCCGGAGCTGCTCCGACTGTTCGCCGAGAAGCTGCCGTGGGTCGCCGTGAGCAACACGCTGGGCATGACCGAGACCACCGGCCTCGGGGTGAACAACAACAGCACGAACATCCGCGAGCACCCCGACGCCGTCGGGACGCCGATGATGAGCGTCGAGGCCGAGGTGCGCGACGAGCTGCGCCGGTCGTTGCCCGAGGGCGAGGTCGGCGAGATCTGCTTCCGCACCGCCTCGGTGTTCCTCGGCTACTGGGACAACCCGGAGGCCACGGCCCGGGCCGTCGACGACGAGGGTTGGTACCACACCGGCGACCACGGACGGATCGTGGAGGGGCTCGTGTACATGGACAGCCGGCTGCGCGACATGATCATCCGCGGCGGCGAGAACATCTACCCGATGGAGATCGAGCACCGCCTGGTCGCCCATCCGGGCATCCTCGAAGCGGCCGTGATCGGCACCGAGCACGTCGAGCTCGGCCAGGAGGTGACCGCCGTGGTGGTCACCCGTCCCGGCGTCGTCGCTGGATGCCGACTCGGTGCGCTCGTGGGCTGCCGAGGCGTTGGCTCCGTACAAGGTGCCGACGTACGTCGACGTTCCGCGACTCGCTGCCCTACACCGAATCGGGCAAGGTGATGAAGCACGAGCTCGAGCGCGAGGAACGCGAGCGGCGCGCCGCCTCGGTCGGCTGACCCGCGGTCTCAGTCGAACAGGCCCGGCGGCGCAGGCGGCGGTGCCGGGGCCGCGAGACCGAGGTGGGTGTAGGCCGCGGGCATGGCCACCCGGCCACGCGCGGTGCGGGCGATCATCCCCTGCTGGATGAGGAACGGCTCGTACATGTCCTCGACCGTCTCGGGCTGCTCGCCGACGGCGATGGCCAGCGTGCTCAGGCCGACAGGCCCGCCGTGGAACTGCCGGCAGATCGCAGTCGAGGATCGCCCGGTCGACCTTGTCCAGCCCACGCTCGTCCACCCCGAACAGCTTCAGGCCGCGCCGCGCCGTGTCCTCGGTGATCGTGCCGTCGCCGCGCACCTCGGCGTAGTCGCGCACCCGGCGCAGCAGGCGGTTGGCGATGCGTGGCGTGCCCCGTGAACGGCGGGCGATCTCCCACGCACCTTCTGGCGACGACGGTGAGCTGGAGGATGCCCGCGGCGCGCTCGACGATCGACTCCAGCTCGTCGTCGTCGTAGTAGTCGAGCCGGGCGACGAGGCCGAAGCGGTCGCGCAGCGGGCCGGTGATCATCCCGGTGCGGGTGGTCGCCCCGACGAGCGTGAAGCGCGGCAAGGTGAGGCGGATCGACGACGCCGCCGGGCCCTTGCCGACGACGATGTCGAGCATGAAGTCCTCCATCGCCGGATAGAGGATCTCCTCGACCACCCGTCGACAGGCGGTGGATCTCGTCGATGAACAGCACGTCGCCCTCGTCGAGCTTGGTGAGGATCGCGGCCAGGTCGCCGGCGCGCTCCAGCGCCGGTCCCGAGGTGATCTGCAGGTGGACGCCCATCTCCGCGGCGATGATCCCGGCCATGCTCGTCTTGCCCAGGCCCGGGCGGTCCGGCGAGCAGCACGTGGTCGGCGGCCTGGCCGCGGCGCTTGGCCGCCTCGAGCACGATCGACAGGTGCTCCTTCAGCTCGCCGCTGACCGACGAACTCGTCGAGCCGCCGCGGCCGCAGCCCGACCTCGTCGTGCTCCTCGCCGTCGTCGGCCGGCTGGGCGTCGAGCAGCTCGTCACGCACGCTTGGCCCCGAGCAGCTTGCAGCGCGTCGCGCAGCATCGACGCGCGCGTCGCCGTCGGCGGGCAGCTCGCGCAGCGCCTCGCGGACCTCGTCGGGCGCGTAGCCGAGACCGGCGAGCGCCTCGCGGACGTCGCCGACGGTGGACCCGCCGCCGCCACCGGTGCCGACCGGCTCGAGCATCGGCAGGCTGAGCCGGTTGCGCAGCTCGACCAGCAGTCGCTCGGCGGTCTTCTTGCCGACGCCGGGCACGAGCGTGAGCGCGGCGAGGTCGCCGCGTGGCGACGACGTCGAAGAGCGCCGCCGGCGAGTGCGTGGCGAGGATGGCCATGGCCATCGCCGGACCGACGCCGTGGGTGTCGATCAGCACCTGGAAGGTGACCCGCTCGTCGCGCTGGAGGAAGCCGTACAGCGTCTGCGCGTCCTCGCGGATGTGGTGGTGCACGTGGAGGAACGCCGGCGCGCCGGGCTCCAGCTCGGCCAGCGTGCGCGGCGTCACCGTGACGAGGTAGCCGACGCCGCCGACCTCGAGCAGCACGGTGGCGTCCTCGGATCGCTCCAGCACGGTGCCGCGCAGCGAGCCGATCACCGGGCACCCCGTTGCGCGGCGGCCACCCGCCGGCGCATCGGCGCCATGGCCAGGTGGCACAGGGCCAGCGCGGCGGCATCGGCGGCGTCGGGCGGCTCGGGCACCGTGGCCAGGCCGAGCCGGGCCTGCACCATCCGCTGCACCTGCGCCTTGTCGGCGCCGCCGTAGCCGGCGACGGCGTCCTTCACCTGGTTCGGCGTGTACTGCATGACCTCGCACCCGGCGGCGGCGGCCTCGGCCAGGGCCAGACCGCTGGCCTGCCCGACGCTCATCGCCGTGCGCACGTTGACCTGGAAGAAGACCTGCTCGACGGCGACGCTGTCGGGCCGGTGCTCGGCGATCAGCGTGGCGAGCTCGGCCTGCAGCTGGGCGAGTCGTTGCGGCAGCGCGTCGGCGGGCGGCGTGCGGATGACCCCGAGCGCCAGGGCGCGGCACCCGGTTGCCCTCGGCGCGGATCACGGCGTACCCGCAGCGGGTGAGCCCCGGGTCGATGCCCAGCACCGTGGAACCTGTGGAGCTGCTGACGAACACGCGTACGGACGCTAGTCGGCGCAGGCCGCCGAGCGGTGGACCGCTGTCAGCCGCGTGGCAGCGTCTTGAGCGCGGTGACGAGCTCGCTCACCGGCCGGTAGGTGAGCCCGGCGATCGCCCGGTGGACGTAGCGGATCACGCCCGCCGCTGTCGACGATGAACACGCTGCGCCGGGGGAAGCCGAGCGGGCCGAGCGTGCCGTAGCTGGCGGCGACGGCCTTGTCGGTGTCGGCCAGCAGCGGGAACTTGAAGCCGTGCTTGCCGGCGAACTTGTCGTGGCTCTCCACGCTCTGCGCGGAGATGCCGAGCACCTGGGCGTCGAGCGCCTCGAACTCGGCGAGGTCGTCGTTGTAGCTGTTGAGCTGCTTCGTGCACACCGGCGTGTCGTCGCCCGGGTAGAACACGAGCACGACGGGCTTGCCGGCGAAGTCGCCGAGCGACACGTCGGTCGCCGCCGCTGGACGCGAGCGTGAACGCCGGCGCACGGTCGCCGACGCCGACGCTGCGGCCGCTCATGATTCCCGGGGCTCGTCGCCCACGTACCCCATCGACGCCCGGCTCGCTGGCGCTCGCTCGGTCGTGAGCCCGCCGCGCGTGCTCATCGAGACAGCCTCCATCAGCTCGTCGGAGATGTCGAAGTTGCCGTAGACGTCCTGCACGTCGTCGTTGTCCTCCAGTGCGTCCACGATGCGCAGCACCTTGCGGGCGTCGTCGAGGTCGCTGACCTCGACGGTGAGCGAGGCGACCATCGTGCTCTCCGCCGACTCGATCGTCAGCCCGGCGCCCTCGAGCGCGTCGCGCACGTCGTACACGGCGTTCGGCTCGCAGGTCACGCGGAAGTCGTCGCCGTCGGCCGTGACGTCGTCGGCGCCGGCGTCGAGCGCGGCCATCATCACCGTGTCTTCGTCGCTGCCGCTCACGTGGATGACGCCACGCCGGCTGAACTGCCAACCGACGGCACCCGGCTCGGCCATCGAACCGCCGAGCTTGCTGAACACGTTGCGCACCTCGGAGCCGGTGCGGTTGCGGTTGTCGGTGAGCACGTCGATCAGCAGGGCGACACCGCCGGGGGCGTAGCCCTCGTAGGTGATCGACTCGTACGTGCCCGCAGCGCCCTCGCCGGTGCCGCGCTTGACGGCGCGGTCGATGGCGTCGTTGGTCATCTGCGCGGCCTTGGCCTTGAGGATGACGGTGCGCAGCGAGGCGTTCGACGTCGGGTCGCCGCCGCCGTCGCGGGCGGCGACCTCGAGCTGTCGGGCGATCTTGTTGAACAGCTTGCCGCGCGCCTTGTCGACGGCGCCCTTCTTGTGCTTGATCGTCGCCCACTTGGAATGGCCGGACACGACGCCTACCTCCTCATCGATTGCACGAACGCGGCGTGCAGACGCGGATCGCCGGTGAGCTCGGGGTGGAACGATGCCACGTACACGGCGTCATGGCGAGCAAGGACCGGCACACCGTCGTGGCTGGCGAGCACCTCGACGCCGTTGCCGACCGATTCGACCTTCGGCGCACGGATGAACACCGCATGGAACGGCTCGTCCAGACCGACCACGTCGATGTCGGTCTCGAAGCTGTCCACCTGGCGTCCGTAGCCGTTGCGCCGCACCGCGAGGTCGATGGCCGCGAAGCTGCGCTGGTCCGGCCGGCCGTCGAGGACCTCCGTCGCCAGCAGGATCATCCCGGCGCACGTGCCGAACACCGGCATGCCGCCGGCGATGCGTTCGTCCAGCGGGTCGAACAGGCCCGACGTCTCCAGCAGCCGGGACATCGTCGTGCTCTCCCCGCCGGGCATCACCAGCGCGTCGACCTCGGCGAGGTGCGCGGGGGTGCGCACCTGGCGCGACTCAATGCCGAGCGAGCTCAGCGCCTCTTCATGGGCGCGGAACGCACCTTGCAGGGCCAAGACGCCGACGAGACCATCCACCTGGGGGCTCGCGATCCGGGCAGGGCATCGACTACCAGCCGCGCTCGGCGTAGCGCTGGTTGATCTCGTCCATGGCGATGCCGGTCATCGGCGCCCCGAGGCCGCGGCTGACCTTGGCCAGGATGTGCGCATCGGTGAAGTGCGTCGTGGCCTCGACGATCGCCTTGGCCCGCGGCGACGGGTCGTCGCTCTTGAAGATCCCGGAGCCGACGAACACGGCCTGCGCGCCGAGCTGCATGGCCAGGGCGGCATCGGCCGGGGTGGCGATGCCACCGGCGCAGAACAGCGGGACGGGCAGCTCGCCCAGTCTCGGCGACCTCCTGCACGAGCGGCAGCGGAGCCTGCAGCTGCTTGGCCCATTCGAACAGCTCGGCCGAGTCGGCCTGGCCGATCTTGCGGATGTCGCCGAGGATGTTGCGCAGGTGGCGCACTGCTTCGACGATGTTGCCGGTACCGGCCTCGCCCTTCGAGCGGATCATGCACGCACCCTCGCTGATGCGCCGCAGCGCCTCGCCGAGGTTCGTCGCCCCACAGACGAACGGGACGGTGAACTTCCACTTGTCGATGTGGTGCGTCTCGTCGGCCGGGGTGAGCACCTCGCTCTCGTCGACGTAGTCGACGCCGAGGGCCTCGAGGATCTGCGCCTCGACGAAGTGCCCGATGCGCGCCTTGGCCATGACCGGGATGGTCACCTGGGCCTTGATCCCCTCGATCATCTCCGGGTCGCTCATCCGCGCCACACCGCCGTCGCGGCGGATGTCGGCCGGCACGCGCTCGAGAGCCATCACGGCGCAGGCGCCGGCGTCCTCGGCGATCTTCGCCTGCTCGGGGGTGACGACGTCCATGATGACGCCACCCTTCAACATCTCGGCAAGCCCGCGCTTGACGGGGAACGTGCCCGTGGCACGCGAGGAGGTGACTGACCCGGTCATGGCCCCCAGGTTACCGGCCACACCGGTTGCCCCCGAAGGACGTTCCCTCAGGTGAGCGGGGTGTCGGAGCCGGCGCGGGCCAACTCCACCCAGGTGTTGCCCGGCGTGAGGAGGATCGGCGAGCCGTCGGCGGCGGTGAAGTGGAACGTGTCGGTGCGGTCGGCCCTGGTCCACGTGCCGGTGACGGCCTTGCCGCCGGTGTACACGGTGACCTCGCCGGAACCGACGGTCTGGGCCTCCGGGCTGTTGGCGTCGACTGCGCTCGGCTGGTAGTCGACCGTGAGCACGACCACGTTCTTCGAGGCGATCGGTCCCGCTTCCTGGTCGACGTGCGGCTTGCCGTCCTGGCTGCGCAGGTACGAGTCGGTCGTCTGGTCGTAGTTCCAGGCGACCTTGACACCGTCCATCGCCAGCTGCACGCCGGGCGAGTCCTCGCCGGCGGCCGCTTGTCCGCTGGCCAGGTACTGGAACTGCTGCGGCGGGCGGCTCGGCACCTTCGGGCGACAAGGAGAACAGGCCGGTGGCCGTGCTGTACAGGTTGTGCGGGGCCGGCCGGTCCTTGGAGCGGTACGTGCCGGCCTGCTTGGAGAAGTCGTTGGCGTCGACGCGCACGACGAAGAAGTCGGACCCGTTGATCGCGGCGGTGACACCGCCGTTGCCGCCGCTCCAGGCGAAGATCGGCTTGTTCAGCGAGCCGAGGAGCATCACGTCCTGGGTGCGCCCGGAACGGATCGGCCCGACCGGGTCCGGGGCGTTCGTCTGGAACACCGCGGCGAAGCGGGTGAGCTGCTCGACGTTCTCCTCGTACACCAGGTCGGCGACGCCGAGCCCGCTCTGTGGCCGGGCGTCGGGGTGGTTGTCGATCTTGACGACGAGTGCCTGGCGGGCGGCCAGCGCCGGATCGGTGATCGGCAGCCCCGTGAGCGGCATCACCGGGACGGCCGGTGCTGTCGTGGTGGTCGCTTGCGCCGTGGTCACCGGCGACGAGACGGCGACCGTCGACGACGTGGTCGAGGACGCCGGCGCGCTCACCGCCGCCGATGGCGGTGGGACCGAGGCAACCGTCGTCGAAGCGTCCTTCTTGTCGCTGCTGCAGGCCGCGGCGACGAGGGCGAGCGCAGCGAGCGCGACGAAGCCGGTGCGGCCGGTTCGGGACATCACGGTTCGGGACATCACAGCTCCCTGAGTAGTGCGATCCGCTCCTCGAGAGGCGGATGCGTGTCGAACATCTTGTTGACCGCGCCGAGCTTGCCGTGGTCGCCCACCCCGGACATCGGCTGCTCGATCCACATGTGGGCCGTCGCCGCAGAGGCGGCGTGGGTGACGGTGGTGTCGTCGCGCAGCTTCTCCAGCGCCGAGATCAGGCCGGGCGGATAGCGGGTGAGCTGGCACGCGCTGACGTCGGCGAGCGTCTCGCGCCCGCGGCTCACCGCGGCCTGCATCACCTTGGCGATGATCGGGGCGAACACGAGCAGGACGAGCCCGATGATCGCCAGCGGGTTGCCCCCGTCGTTGCGGTCGCCGGAGCGCCGCTCACGCCCGCCGTTCCACCACATCATGCGGATGCCGAAGTTGGCCAGCAGGGCGACGGCGCCGACGAGGGTGACGGCCAACGTGGACACGAGGATGTCGTAGTTGCGGATGTGCGACAGCTCGTGGGCGATCACGCCCTCCAGCTCCACCCGGTTCATCTTCTCCAGCAGGCCGGACGTGACGGCGATCGCCGCATGGTTCGGGTTGCGGCCGGTGGCGAACGCATTGGGGGCCGGGTCGTCGATGACATAGACCGCCGGCTTGGGCAGCCCGCCGGCGATGCACAGGCCCTCCACGAGGTTGTGCAACCGGCGGTAGACCTCCGGGTCGGCGAGCTTCGCCCGGCTCACGGCCAGTGCGACGGTGTCGGACTTCCAGTACGAGGCGAAGGCCAGGATCCCGGCGAACACCAGGGCCACGAGCGTGGCCACCAGGCCCTGACCGATGACCAGCCCGAAGGCCAGGCCGACGATGATGAGGAAGACGACGAAGCCCGCGATCAGGAGCGCGCTGCGCCGCTTGTTGGCGCGGATCTGTTCGAACACGGGCTGGTCAGGTCATGCGGTGCAGCATCAGAACTGCACCTTCGGCACCTCGCGCGATGCCTCGTCGGCCTCGAAGTACTCACGCTTGTCGTACTTCATCATCCGGGCGAAGATCAGCGAGGGGAATGCCTGCAGCTTGGTGTTGTAGTCCTTCACGCTGTCGTTGTAGAACTGCCGCGCGTAGGCCACTCGGCCCTCGGTGGCGGTCAGCTCCTCCTGCAGGGCGAGGAAGTTCTGGTTGGCCTTGAGGTCGGGATAGGCCTCGCTCAGGGCGAAGATCTGGCGCAGCGCGCCCGTGATCTGGTTGTTGGCGTCGGCCTGGCCGGCGGGCGTGTCGGGGGCGGCGATGGCGGCGTTGCGGGCCCGCACGACCGCGTCGAGGGTGTCCTTCTCGTGGGCGGCGTACGCCTTCACGGTCTCGACGAGGTTGGGGATGAGGTCGATGCGCCGCTTCAGCTGCACGTCGATCTGCGACCACGCGTTCTCCACCTGGTTGCGCAGCCGGACGAGCCCGTTGTAGGAGACGACGGCGACGATGACCAGGATCACCACGATCACCAACACGATGATGAGTGCGATCATCGTGTCAGCATACGGGCGAGCCGCGCTCGCCACAGGGACGCCTGGAGCCGCCACGTCGGCGGACGCTCGCCGGTGACCACCACCTGGTCGTAGATCGCCGTGTAGCGCGCCGCCAACCGGTCCATCGAGAAATCCTCGGCGCGACGCTGGCCGCAGTCGCGCAGCCGGGCCGCCAGGCCGTCGTCGCCGAGCACGCGTTGCAACGCCGCCGCCAGGTCCTGCACGTCGCCGGGCTCGACCAGGACGGCGTCGAGGTCGTCGGTGGCCACGTTGCGGTAGCCGTCGAGTGCGCTGGCCACCACCGCGGCGCCCGCCGCCATGGCCTCGATGAGCACCACGCCGAACGACTCGCCGCGCAGCGACGGGGCGCAGAACACGTCGGCGCCGCGCAGCCGGCGGAACTTGTCGTCGTCGGACACCTGCCCGAGCCACTCGATGCGCTCGTCGGCCGCGTACGCGAGTCGCAGCCGGTCGGAGTCGGGCCCGCTGCCGGCCACCCACAGCCGCACGTCGGCCGGCAGGTGGGCCATCGCCTGCAGGAGCACGTCGAGGCCCTTGCGCTCCTCGTGACGGCCGCAGAAGAAGATCGTCGGCCCACTGGTGGGGTGTGGTTCGGCGCTGCGGTAGCGGTGCAGCTCGATGCCGTTGTACAGCATCTCGTACTCGCCCGGCACGGCGGCGGCGACGAGCTCCTCGGCCTCGGCCGACACCACGACCTGGTGGTCGATCGCCCGGGCCCACCGCCGGAGCACGGGCGCGAGCATGTCGTAGCTCGTGCTGTGGCCGGCGGCGTGGAACGTGGCCACCACCGGTGCGGGGTGCACGACGAGCGCGGTCATCGTCGGTCCGGGCACGTACGGCTCGTGGATGTGGAGCACGTCGAACTGCTCGTCGAGCAGGGCGCGGATCGTGCGCAGCGCGGCGGCCGGGTCGGGGGCGAGGGGGGCGATCGAGCCGTTCGCCGCGGTGGGCAGGCTGTTGCCCAGCGGGGTGACGAACGTGGCCGGCGGCGGCCCGTCGCACGGCCCGAGCACGCGCACCTCGATGCCGCTGGCCCGCAGGGTGCGCGCCAGGGCCATCACCTGCATCTGCACGCCGCCGGGGATCGACAGGCTGTACGGCGAGAACATCCCGACCCGCAGCGGCGTCGTCCGCTCGGGCGGGGGACGGGGCGACACGGTTCGCACCGCCGCGCACCCTAGCCAGGCGGGGTCGCCGGCACAGCTACCTTCTGGAGATGACCGAACCGTCGTCCTCCGCCACCGGCCTGCCAGCGCTTTCGCTCATCGGCGTCCCCGGCAAGCGCGGAGTGATCCTCGAGCTCGCCGCGGAGGCCGACCGCCGCGGCTTCGCCGGCCTGGCCAGCCCGGGCATCAACGGCAACCTCGCGCTGTGCGGCTCGCTGGCCCACGTCACCTCGACGATCCCGTTCTGGACGAGCATCCAACCGATCTACCACTCGCACCCGGCGGAGGTGGCGATCACCGCCGGCCACATCGCCGAGGTGTCCGGTGGGCGCTTCCGTCTCGGGCTCGGCGTCAGCCACAGCCCGGCGATGAAGTCGCTGGGGATCGACACGGGGAAACCGCTGAGCGACATGCGCACCTACGTCGAGGGCATCCGCGGCGCCGAGCGCCGAGCCGGGACGCTGCCGCCGATCTACCTGGCGACCTTGCGCGACAAGATGCTCGACCTCGCCGTGGACGTGGCCGACGGGGCCATCTGGGCCAACGCGTCGCTGCGGCACATGCCCACGCAGGTGGCCCGGATCCCCGCCGAGCGACGGGCGTCGTTCGCCCTGGCCAACATGGTGCCGACGGTGATCGACGCCGACAAGGACGCCGCCCGGGCCATCCACCGGCGCACGCTCGCCGGCTACGTCATCCTGCCGAACTACCGCAACTACTGGAAGGCCGCCGGCTACGAGGACGAGATGGCGGCCATCGAGGACGCCGTCGCCGCCGGCGATCGCGACAAGCTGCCGGCGCTGATGACCGACGCCTGGATCGACGACTGCACCATGTCCGGCTCGGCCGGCGAGGTGCGCGAGGGGCTCGCCGCGTGGGCCGCCACCGGCGTCACGCCGATCGCGGTGATGTCGTCGACCACCGGCGGACAGGCGAAGGCGATCGGCGAGCTGTTCGAGGCCTACGGTTGAGCAAGGAGGCGCAGCTCGACGCCGACATCCGCCTGCTCGGCCGGGTGCTCGGCGACGTCGTCCGCGAGCAGGCCGGCGACCGGGTGTTCGACCTCGTCGAACGGGTCCGCCAGCTGGCCGTGGCGGTGTACCGCGACGGCGCCGACGATGCCGAGCTGGTCGCCGTGCTGCGCGCGCTGCCGGTCCGCGACGCGCTCGAGGTCGTGCGGGCCTTCTCCTACTTCTCCTCGCTGGCCAACATCGCCGAGGACGTCCAGTCGGAGCGGCGCTGGCGCGCCCACCGCATCGCCGGTTCGGGTCCGCAGCCGGGGAGCGTCGCCGCGGCACTCGACCGACTGCTGGCGGAAGGCGTCCCGGCCGACGAGCTGGCCAGCATGCTCGACCGCCTGCTCGTCAGCCCGGTCATCACCGCCCACCCCACCGAGGTCGCGCGGCGGACCGTGCTCGACACCCGGTTGGAGGTCGCCCAGCTGCTGACGAGCGCGACCGCACCCAGATGAGCCCCGACGAGGAGCAGCAATGGGACGACGAGCTGCGCGTCCGCGTCCTCACCCTGTGGCAGACCGCGATCCTGCGGTTGTCGCGCCTGCGCGTGCGCGACGAGATCAACGAGGAGCTGCGCTACTACGACCTGACGCTGTTCGAGGCGATCGATCACCTGCAGGTCGACGTCGAACGCGAGCTGGCCGCACGATGGCCGGACATCGACATCCCGGCGGTGCCGCCGCTGATCCGCATGGGCTCGTGGATCGGCGGCGATCGCGACGGCAACCCGTTCGTCACCGCCGAGGTCACCGCGCTGGCACTGCGCTCCAACGCCGTCACGGCGATGGAGCACCACCTCGACGGGCTGCGCCGCCTGACCACCGAGCTGTCGATGTCGTCCCGACTGATCACTCCGTCCACGGAGCTCGACGAGCTGGCCGCGGCGAGCGGCGACGATTCACCGTTCCGCGCCGACGAGCCGTACAGGCGGGCGCTGCGGGGCATGCACGACCGGATGGTGGCCACGACGACGGCGTTGCTCGGCGAGCCGTTGCGGTCGCCGATGATCGGGCCACGCCCGCCCTACGGCACTCCGGCCGAGCTGCGCGCCGACCTGGCGGTCGTGATCGAGTCGCTGCGCGGCCACGGCTCCGGTGCGCTCGCCGACCGGGCCGTGATGCCCGTCCTGCGCCAGGTCGAGCTGTTCGGCTTCCACCTGTGCGCGCTCGACCTGCGGCAGAACGCCGACGTGCACGAGCCGGTGGTCGCCGACCTGCTGCGCGTCGCCCGGCTGTGCGCCGACTACCCGGCGTGCACCGAGGACGAGCGGGTCGCCGTGCTGCGTGCGGTGCTCGCCGACCCCCGCAGGCTGCGCGTGCCCGGCGCCGACTACGAGGCGCGCACCGACGGCGAGCTGGCCATCCTCGATGCCGCCGGTGACGGCGCCCGACGCTTCGGACCGGCGGCGGTGCAGCACTCGATCATCTCCAAGTGCGAATCGGTCAGCGACGTCCTCGAGGCCGCGGTGCTGGCGAAGGAGGGCGGCCTCGACGTCGACATCGTGCCCCTCTTCGAGACGATCGGCGACCTGGGCAACGCCGGCGCGGTGATGGCCGCGCTGTTCGACGACCCGGTGTACCGCGACTGGCTCGGCCGCCGCAGCTGGGTGCAGGAGGTGATGATCGGCTACTCGGACTCCACCAAGGACGGCGGCTACCTCACCGCCAACTGGTCGCTGTACCGCGCCCAGGAGCGCCTCGTCGAGGTCGCCGCGGCGAACGGCGTGCGCCTGCGGCTGTTCCACGGCCGCGGCGGATCGGTCGGCCGCGGTGGCGGCCCGAGCCACGACGCGATCCTCGCCCAGCCGCCCGGCTCGGTGGACGCGGCGATCCGGGTCACCGAACAGGGAGAGATCGTCGCCGCCAAGTTCTCCTCGCCGCACCTCGCCCGGCGCAACCTCGACACCCTGCTCGCCGCCGTGCTGGAGAGCTCGTTCCAGGCGCCGACGTCCACGTCCGGTCCGGTGCACGACGCGATGGACGAGCTGTCGGCCATCGCCTTCGACGCCTACCGCGATCTCGTCTACGAGACCGACGGCTTCGTCGAGTTCTTCCGCGCCGCCACGCCGATCGCCGAGCTGGCCGAGCTGAACATCGGCAGCCGGCCGGCGTCGCGCAGCCGCTCGGCGATGATCGAGGACCTGCGGGCCATCCCGTGGGTGTTCTCCTGGAGCCAGACGCGGATGATGCTGCCCGGCTGGTACGGCGCCGGCACGGCGTTCGAGCAATGGACCGCCGGCGACGCCGGGCGTGCCGAGCAGCTCGCCGAGCTGCACCGACGGTGGCCGTTCTTCCGCGCCGTCATCTCCAACATGGCCATGGTGCTGGCCAAGAGCGATCTGCTGATCGCCGCCCACTACGCCGACCTGGCCGACGAGCCACAGGCCGCGGCGATCTTCGAGCGGATCCGCACCGAGCACGCGCTCGCTGTGGCCTGGGTGCTGCGGATCACCGGGCAGGACGGCCTGCTGGCGGACAACCCGACGCTGGCCCGCAGCATCCGCAACCGCTTCGCCTACCTCGTGCCGCTGCACCACCTGCAGGTCGAGATGCTCCGCCGCCGCCGTGCCGGCGACGAGCACGAGCTCGTCGGCCGGTGCATCCAGCTCTCGCTCAACGGCTTGGCCACCGGGCTGCGCAACTCCGGCTGAGCCTCACCGCTTGCGGATCACGGTCAGACCGTCCGCCACGGGGAGGATGTAGCTCTCCACCCGGGCGTCGGCCGCGACCATGTCGTTGAACGCACGCAACGCCACGGTGTCGTCGTCGTCCGCGTCGCCGGCCTCGAGGACCCGCCCGCTCCACAGCGTGTTGTCCACGAGGATCAGCCCGCTCGGCCGCAGCCGGGCGAGCAACTCGGTGTAGTACGCGGCGTAGCCCGTCTTGTCGGCATCGATGAACGCCATGTCGATCGGCACGTCGGGGGGCAGCGCACGCAACGTCAACAGTGCGGGCGCGATGCGCAACGTGATCCGGTCGGCGACTCCGGCATCCACCCAGTAGCGCCGGGCGATCGCCGTCCACTCCTCGCTGACGTCGCAGCACAGCAGGCGGCCACCGATGGGCAGGGCCCGGGCCATGCACAGCGACGAGTACCCGGTGAACGTGCCGACCTCGACCACGTTGCGCGCCCCGACGAGGCCGACGAACAGGGCGAGCAGCGCGCCTTGATCGGCCGACACCTGCATCCCGGCGCGGTTGCCGGTGCGTTCGGCGGTCTCGGTGATCAGCGCCCGCTGCAACTCGTCGGGCGCCGCTGTGTGGCCGGCGATGTACGCGCTGATCGCCGGATCGGTCCAGTCGTTCTTCGGGTCGAGTCCCATGGCGCCGACGGTACGTGCTGCGCGGCTCGCTGCCGCGACTCCGGCGCACTCCTGCGCCAGGGCTGAGCGTCCTCCCAGGTTGGCGGCGCACGATCGACACATGGAGATCGGGCAATCCGCACCACCACCTGCACCGGCGGCGCGTCGCCGACGTCCGCACCCGGCTCGCCGGGCACGGCGGCTCGTCGGGGCGTCGAGCCTCGCCGGCTTCGCCGTCCTCGGCGTCAGCATGGCCGCCAGGGCCGCCGCCGACAGCGGTGACACCGAGACGGCGACGACCGTTGCCACGGCGGCGACGACCGCGCCGACCGCCACCTCGTCGACCACGGTCGCGACAGTCGCGACGACCGACGAGGCGACCACGGCGACCGCGTCGACCGCGTCGACCACCCACGCCACGGCCGTCGCCACCACGGCGGCCTCGAAGTCGGACACGAAGAGCAGTGGCAGCTGACCGACAGGAGCACCGCTTCCGGGCGATGGGGTCGACCTGCCACCTCGTCGTCGTCGGCGCTGCGCCGGACGCCGCGCTGGCCGCGATCGACCGGATCCGCCAGCTCGAAGCCCGCTGGAGCAGGTTCGTGCCGGCGAGCGAGGTCAGCACGCTGACCGCCCGTCACGGCGAGCCCGTCCGCATCAGCGCCGACACCGCCCTGCTCCTGCGCCGGGCGACGGAGGCGTGGTCGCTCACCGGCGGCTTGTTCGACCCGACGGTCCTCGGCGACGTGGTCCGCGCCGGGTACGACCGCGACCTCGCCGACGTCGTCGCGGCGCCACGCCACGGCGTGTCCGACCTCGGCCTCGGCTGCCCGGGCATCGCCGTCGAGCACGGTGCGGACGGCTGGACCGCGGCACTCCCCCGCGGCGCAGGGTTCGATCCGGGCGGTATCGGCAAGGGCCTCGCCGCCGATGTCGTGGCCGACGAGCTGATCGCCGCCGGCGCGACCGGTGTGTGCGTCAACATCGGCGGCGACGTGCGCGTCGACGGCGACGGTCCCACCGGAGACGGGTGGACGATCGACATCGATCACCCACGGCGCGCCGAGCCGGTCGCCCGCGTCGGCCTGCGCTGCGGCGCGGTGGCCACGAGCACGACGCTCCTGCGCCGGTGGCAGATCGACGGCGAACCGCTCACCCACGTCATCGACCCGCGCACGGGACGCCCGTCGCGCACCGAGGTCGAGCTCGCCGCGGTGATCGCCGGCCGGGCATGGCTCGCCGAGGTGCTGGCAACGGCGTGCATGCTCCGCGGCTGGGCACGGTGCTTCGACCTCCTCGACACGACGTGCCAGGCGCTCGCCGTGCACGGCGACGGGCGGCTGCTCACGACCGAGGGTTTGGCCGGCTTCACCCGGCAGCGCGCGACCACAGGAGGCGACGAGATGACCGAGCAGATCTGGTGGTACACGGCACGCGCCGGCGGGATCGTCGGCTGGGCACTGCTCGCCGCGAGCGTCCTGTGGGGCCTGGCCATCTCGACCAAGGCGACCGCCGGCCGCGTCCGGCCGAACTGGATGCTCGACCTGCACCGCTTCCTCGGCGGTCTGGCCGTGGTGTTCGTCGGCGTGCACGTCGTCGGCCTCGTCGCCGACAGCTACGTCCAGTTCGGCCCTGCGGAGATCCTCGTACCGTTCGTCTCCGGGCTACCGCCCGTCGGCCGTGGCCTGGGGCATCGTCGGCGCCTACCTGCTCCTCGCCGTGGAGGCGACGTCACTCGCCCGCAAGCGCCTGCCGCGCAAGGTGTGGCGCTGGACCCACGGCCTGGCGTTCCCACTCTTCGCGTTCAGCACGATCCACGGGCTCACCGCCGGCACCGACGCGACCGAGACGTGGCTGCAGGTGCTGATGGTGGTCACGAGCATCGCCGTGGCCGTGCTCACGGTCGTGCGCATCGTCAACCTCTCGAGCGGCGGGACTCGCCAACGGCGCCCGGCGCTCAGGTCGCCGATCAGTCCGTCCGTGCCGCCGGCTTGAGCGAGGCGAACTCGACGACGAGCTCGCGCTGGGCGCCGACCTCCGGACCGGCCATCGGCCGGCTGGCCGCGACGATCTCCAGCGCCTCGGCGAGCGTGGCCCCGAGCTCGACCAGCACGCACACCGCGATCGTCCCGGAACGCCCGATGCCCGCGGCGCAGTGCAGGATGATCCGCTCCCCGGCCGCCAGACGGGCGACGATCGCGGCGACGAGCTCGGTGGCCACGTCCACCGGCGGGGCGTGCAGATCGTGGATCGGCTGCCAGATCGCCTGTTCGGGTGCCGACTGGAGCCAGGCGAGGTACTCCGGGTAGCGCTCGTCGAGCTCGGACGCCTGCGTCAGGCAGACGATCGTCGTCGCCCCCACCTCGGCCAGGGCGACCTCGTGGTCCGGGCCCGACGGCGTGCTTGCCACACAACCACAACCGGCCGGGCAGGCCGGGCAGGGGGATCTCGTCGATGCCGCCGTGGCGGGCGCGAGCGGAGGGCCAGGCGGTCATCCGCGCCCGCTCACAACGGTCGGGGCACGCCGCCGACGACCGGTCCTCCACCGGGCGAGCCCGGCGCCGGCGACACGGTCTCGATCAACAGGGCCACCGAGCTGGACGCCTCGGTCCCGGCCGTGGCCTGGACGCGCCAGCCGCCCTGACCGATGCTGCCCGGCACTTGCACGAGGAGCCGGAAGCCACCGGCGCCGTCGGCGATGGTCGACCCGATCGCCACCGCACTGCCGCCACCGCTCGGCGCGACCAACTGGACGCTGACGCTGGCGCCCGGCGTGAACCCGGCACCGGTCACCGTGGTCGACCCGCCGGCACGCACCACCCCCGGGTTGACCCGCACGGTCGGCGGCACCGCTGCCGCGGCACTGACCGACACCGTCACGGTCTCGCCACGGCTGCCGCTCACGGTGAGCGTGGCGATGGTCGATCCCCCCGCCTCGGGCGTGACCGTCAACGACAGCGTGCAACTGCGGCCGGCGCTCAAGCTGGCGCCGGTGCATCCGTCGTCGGCGACGGCGAACTGGCCGCCGTCGAGGAGCTGCACCGTCAAGCGCGAGACGGTCGACGCGCCAGTGTTCGTGATCGTCACCTCCACGGGATCGGAGGTGGTGCCGACCGGTGTGGCGGAGAACGACACAGTCTCAGGGCTGGCGGCGAGCCGCCCGGGCGCCAAGGTGATCGGGGTGGTCGGGACGGTCGGCCGGGTGGTGGGAGTGGGTGGACGGGTGGCCGGCGTGACCGACGTGGCGGTGACGGCGACGGTCGCCGTGGCCGACTCCCCCTGCGTCCCGGTGGCCGTCAGCGTGGCGCGCAGGCTGCCGGCGCGCGCGGGGATCGCCGTCACCTCGACCGCGCACGTCGCGCCGGGTGCGAGCGTCGCGCCACCGCAGCCATTGCCGGTGATGACGAACTGGTCGCCGTCGCCGCCGCCCATCGCCACCGAGTCGATCGCCACGCCCACCTCGCCGCTGTTGGTCACCGTGGCCGAGACCGGGCCTCCACGCGGCCCGACGGGGGTGTTCGGGAACGACAGCGTCGACGGCGACATCGACAGCGTGCGGACGAGCGCCCGACCCGTGCCGGACAACGACGCCGTGGCCGAGACGCCCTGCCCACCAACGGTCAGTGAGGCCTTCGAGGTGACCGAGTCCGTCGGCGTGAACACCACGGTGACCGTGCACGTGCCAGCGGGCGGCACGAGGAAGTTCGAGCACGTGTCGGCGGAGATGGCGAACGGCGCCGCCAGCGGAGCGGATGGGCCGAGCGCGATGCCGACCGACGACGGGTTGGTGAACGTCACGGCCGCCGGTGGCGACGACGAGCCGATGGCCACGGTGCCGAGGTCGAACGCGGGCGTCACCGTGAGCGCCGGCTGGCGTTGCGCCGACCAGACGTCGCTTCCCTGCCCGTTGCTCGTGGCGAACAGCGCGAGCTGACCTGTGGCCGAGATCGCCGGCGATGCGCTGGTCGGTGCCGACGGGCACGGGCGCGGTGCTCAGCGGTTCCAGGGCGCTCGTGGCGAACACCCCCGACGTCGACCGGGCCACGACGATGGCGCTTGCCGCGCCCGGGGCGATGACCAGCCCGGTCGCACCCGTGGTGCCCGCGGCGACCGCGTACGCGACCTGGGAACCGTCGGGCGTGATGGCCGGCTGGACGACCTGGCCCGGCGAGGTGCTGTCGAGGGCCGGCGACGTCGTGCCGGTGACGCTGCTGTAGACGTACGGACGCAGCGTGCCGGACGCGTTGGCCACGAACGCCACCGACGTGCCGCCCGCCGACAGGCTGGGCATGCCGGCGATGGTCGCCCCGGCGAGGGCGGGCACGGCCACGGCCGGCTGCCCGACGGCCCCGACGAACACCGCCGTGGGCGGACCGGCCGGGTCGCCGCCGGCGTCGTAGGCGAGCGTCGATCCGTCGGCCGACAGGTCGACCGTGGTCGTCGTCGCCGGTGCGGGCGTCGACCGCGGTCTCGGCGCCGGCCGGCGACGTCGACCACCGCGACGTGCCATGGATCCGACGCGCGTCGGGCGAGCCGCATAGGCGACGAAGGCGCCGTCGCGTGACAGCGCCGGTCGGACGACGGTCGCCGCGCCGGTCAGTCCGAGTCCGGTCACTGCCGGCACCGGCACCGGTGCCGGCTGTGCGGCGCAACGGTCCCACAGGTACAACGTGACCACGCCCGCCGCCGGGACCGACGACGGTGTGGTCGTCGACGTGGACGTGGACGTGGACGTCGACGGACCGCTGGGATCGGTCGACCCCCAGAACGCCACGCGGCAGCCGTCGGCGCTGATCGCCGTGGAGTCGTCGCGGACCACCCCGGCGATC
Organism: uncultured Acidimicrobiales bacterium; assembly: GCA_963794805.1. Classification (GTDB taxonomy): domain Bacteria; phylum Actinomycetota; class Acidimicrobiia; order Acidimicrobiales; family Ilumatobacteraceae; genus JAODBQ01. Next base: position 155,703 of record CAWCFL010000012.1, on the reverse strand, counting down.
TGCGGCACGGGGCTGTTGGTCTGTTGGATGACGTCGCGCACGAAGGCCTTCGCCGACCCGTCCGCCGCGGTCGAGACGAAGACTGCGATTGCGCCGTCGTCGGACAACGCCGGGCTGCGCACGTCCACGGCGATCGGCGTGCCCTGGCCCGCCGGATCGATCTTGACCAGCGTCGGGCGCCCCCTGGCTGACGCCGGCGCCGAGCACGACGAGCGCGACCGTGACCGACGCCGCCGCGGCCACAGCTGTGCCGACGAGCGCGCCGAGACGCCGCCGAGGGCGACCCGTCCGGCTCATGTCACTGCTCGAAGCCGCAGTACGAGCTGTTGATCGAGCAGCCCGTCGGGTCGGTGGCGCCCGGCGCGGTGCACACCACCTTGAGCACGAGCGTGTCGCCGACCTTGAACACGTACGGGGCGACACGAGGTGCTGGTCGTCGTCGCGGATGTTCTCCAGCGCGTTGACGTTGAGCACCTCGTTGTCGCGCATGATCTGCACCGTGCCCGTGGCCCCGTCGGGGTTCTGCACGACGAAGTCGGTGAGGGCGAAGTCCTTGTCGAACGACTTGCTGAACGTCTGGCTCGTCCCGACCGGCACCGTGCCCGCGAGCTGGAAGTCGGTCGGCGTGCCGTACGTGCGTGCCGAACTCGCCGAGCGTCGTGGTCGGCGCGGGCCGGGTGGTGGTCGTCTCCAGCGCCTCGTCGACCCGGCTGTTCATCGACGCCAGCGGCCCGGCGATGGTCTCGCTGCGCGGTGTCCTCGACCGCCGGCTTGATCGAGGGCGAACCAGCCGACGACGCCGAGCACGATGACCAGGGCCGCGGCGAGCAGGGAGCGCAGCACCCACGTGGGCAGCGACTCCTGCTGGATGAACGTCGCCGACAGGACGTCGGGCTCCTGCTCGTCCTCGATCGCTTGGACCTGGAACTGGTGCGTGCGCGGCAACCCGCGCCAGAACTGCGGGGCGACGACCTTGAGTCGCGACGGCCCGTGCCGTGCCGGGACCGACGTCGACGACCGGCGGATCGAACACGAACCGGCAGGCGTGCTCGGCGTCGGCCGCCGGTGAGCGAGATGCGGAACGGGAAGTTGCCGCGGTTGTCGATCGTCAGCTCGAAGCTGACCGACGCGGCGCCCGACGTTGCCGGGCGGGGTGAGCGTGATGATCCGCTGGTCGTAGCGTCCGACGACGATCGTCCCCTCGCCGGCGACCGAGCCGTCGGGATCCTCGCGCGACATGACCTGGACGGCGAACGGGGTCTCCCCGGGCATCACCTCGGGTGAACGTGGCGGGTTGAAGCGGATCGTCGCCGCCGCCTCACCGCCCGGCGGCAAGGCGATCGATGGCGGTTCGATCACCATCCAGGCGGCGGCGGCGCCCATCGCCGTGAAGCTCAGCTCGTCGAACGTGTCCCCGTTGTTGCGGACGCGCAGCGTCGCCGTCGCCCGCCCACCGGGATCGACGACGAGCGGTGACTCGCCGAGCTGACTGCTCTCCAACGTCGCACTGGCGCCCATAGGACACGATCTTGCCCGATCGAGGCACCCGATCGGGCGCACGACCGCGTCTCGTGGGTTCCGGGCTGTATCCAGCGCGCCGCGAACGCGCTCTGTGAGATCGCCGGTGGCATCCGCCGCGGACCCGAACCTGGAGGACTGTTCGATGTCGCATCGCTTCGCCGTGTACGTGTACAGCGCTGATCTCATCTCCCAGGCCGGCACGGCCGCCCAGCTGCGCGGGCGCCCCGAGGTGTACGTGGTCGAGCAGCACGCTCTGGACGACGCCGACGTGGCGATCGTGGTCGTCGAGCGGATCGATGCCCAGCTGCGACGTCTCGTCGGCGCGATCCAGCGCGACGGCTGCCCGAAGGTCGTGGTGATCGCCAGCTCCGTCCGCGGCGATCAGCCACCGGCGGCGACCGCTGGCGTGGCGGCCGTCCTGCTGCGGTCGACGGTGACCTCGGAGCTCCTGGCCACCACCGTGGTGGCCGTGGCCTGCGGACGGCACGTCGCTCGCGGAGCCCGTCGGCGCGGCCCGCCGGTCCCCCGGGCCGGCCACGGCGACGTTCGACGACCGCGAGCGCGACGTCCTCGCCCTGCTCGCCGAGGGCTACGACACGCAGGAGATCGCCGACCAGCTCTTCTACTCCGAGCGCACGATCAAGTCGGTGATCCACGACATCACCAGCCGGCTGCACCTGCGCAACCGTTCGCACGCGGTGGCCTACGCGCTCAAGGCCGGCGCGCTCTGACAGCGAGCCGACCGCTCCGGTTCACGCCGGACCGTGCACGTCCTCCCACTCCTCCGGCGGCCCGATCGTCGACGCCTCCGGTCCGAACTGCTCGACGTACCACGGGTTGACCTCGCGCCACCGGTCCTGGTCGGCGGGCGGCCCACCGGCGAGCCCGGCGTCGAGGTTGTCGAGGCACACGTGCCATCCGGCCGAGTCGCGCGCCGCCTTGCCCACCTCGGCGAACGTGTCGGCGAGCGTCAGGACGGTCGCCGCCCCGTCGGCGCGCAGCTCGATGCGCAGCAGATCCTCGCCCCACATCAGTTCCATCAGGTGCGGCGGATCGAAGGCGATCATCGTGCCGTGCATCGGCGGCAGGGCCATGCCGTCGAACGCGAACGTCAGCGGCGCTCCGGGCCGACGCTCACCGTCGATCGTCGTCGGGAACCATGCGGTCAGGTGCTCGGGCTCGGTGACCGCCCGCCACACCGCGTCGATCGGGTGGGGCAGGCGGCGGGTGAAGCGCACGGTGGCCCGGTCGCCCTGGCGCTCGAGCGCGCCGTGCTCGTCGTGTTCGGTGGTGGTCATGTCGTCGTCCTCCTGGGTCGTCGTGGTGGTGCGGCCTGGCCGCTGATGTCGTCGAGGTGCCGCTCCAACGCGTCGAGGCGCTCGCCCCACAGCGGCCGGAACGTCGCCAACCACTCGTCGAGGTCGCGCAGCGGCTCCGCCCGCAGCCGGTAGATCCGCCGCTGCGCGTCGCCGCGCACCTCGACGAGACCGGCCTCGCGCAGCACCCGGAGGTGCTTGGAGACGGTGGGCTGGGCGAGCGGCAACGCGGCGACGAGATCGCCGGCGGCCCGCTCCCCCGATGCCAGCAGCGTGAGGATCGTCCGCCGATGCGGCTCGGCGAGCACCTCGAACATTGCCATTCAGCTATATTGCTCCTGGACGATGGAGGATGTCAAGCGACGGGCAGTGACTCATCGGTTCTTCCGACGCCCGCGGATCGCCTTCGCCAAGACCGCTCGACGCCGTTCACCGGCGCCCCCGTCGGCCGATCGAGGTCCGCGACCGCCACTGCCAGCACCAGTGCGTGAATCGGAGTTGAGAGAGGGCCAGATGACCTATGGCCGGGCGCTCCCGGACGCTGTTCACTGTCGTGAAGAGATCGCCCCGTTCAGCGTCGCACGGGAGAGGACGCCGCCCGCCTCGGTTCCAGCAACCGGGGCGGGCGCTGCGCGTCCGGACCGCCGACGTCCGCGTGATCAGTCGTAGTAGCCGGGGTCCGAGGGCCAGTTCGGTTGGAACAGGTGCCATTGCTCGGGGGCTCGGCGGATGAGGAACTCGAGCTCGTGGGCGAGGGACTGGGTGATCCGGGCGACGTCGTCGCGCAGACGGCCGCGGCGCTCGGTGGAGACCGGTGGGCGGACGATGGCGAGGTGGCCGTTGTACTCGTCGGTGTAGTACACGCCGACGGGCAGGAGAGCGGCGCCGGTGCGCAGCGCGAGCGTCGCCGGACCGGCAGGGAGGGTGGTGCGCTCGCCGAAGAACTCGACGTCGACGCCGTTGCGATCGAGGTCGCGGTCGCACAGCAGGCAGACGACGTCGTTGTCGCGCAGCGCCTTGATCACGGTCGGGCCGGCGTCGGGGCCGGTCGGGATGATCTTCATCCCGATGTCCTGGCGCAGGTCGGCGAACCACTCGAACAGCTCGGGGGGATCGAGCGCCTCGACGACGACGGTCAACGGGTAGCCCTGGTCGACCATCCACCGACCCGCCCACTCCCATCCGCCGAGGTGCGGCAGGGCGAGGATCGTGCCCTTGCCGGCGGCGTGCGAGGCGATGACGTGGTCGAACCCTTCGGCTGCGAAGCCGCGGGCGACGGTACGCACGGGCATCGTCGGCAGCCGGAAGCTCTCCATGTAGTACCGGGCGTAGCTGTCGAACGCCTGGCCCACGGCGACGCGCAGCGCCGCGCCGTGCAGGCGCGGGTTCGACCCGCTGCAGGTGACGTTCCAGCATCCGTCGCCGGGCGCTGTTGGCGAAGCTGGCGGTGAACGCGATGCGACGACGCCGCGCCGAGCGCCATCGGACCCGGCATCATCCGGGCAGCCAGCGACCCGAGCTTGTAGCCGCCGACGGTCACCGCGTCGGTGAGCCGCTTGCGCACCCGGTCGAGGTCGACCTGGTCGTCCGACATCGGGGTAGCGGCTACGAGGGTCGCCCGGGTCGGGAGATCCGCGTGCGCCGACGGCGCTCCGTGCGGACCACCCGACGGGTCTGGCGCCGGCTGCGGCGCAGCTCGATGCGCTCGGCGGTGAGCGGGGCGATCGCCGCCTGCTTCCACACCTTGACGAAGCGCTGCACGGCCGTGATGGCGGTGAGCACCAGCGTGAGCCACAGGACGGGGATGAGCAGCACGCTGAACATCAGCCCGATGCACAGGGCGATGATCCGCTCGGCGCGCTCCATCAGGCCGCCCTTGGCGTCGAGACCGAGCGACTCGGCCTTGGCCCGCTGGTAGCTGATCACCGAGCTCATCCCCATCACGGCCATCGGCAGCATGGCCGCGTGCGCCGAGTGGGTGGACGCCAGGTACCAGGCGACACCGAAGTACAGCGTCGCGTCGGTGACCCGGTCGACGACGGAGTCGAAGAAGGCCCCGCGCTGGCTGGAGGTGTTCGAGGCCTTGGCCAGCGCCCCGTCGAACAGGTCGGGCAGCGCGGCGAGGATCACCAGCACCAGGCCGAGCAGGAGCATGCCGGCGGCGATGGCCACGGCGGCGCCGACGGCGACGAGCAGGCCGATGATCGTCAAGTGATCCGGGGTCAATCCGGTGCGCCGCAGACCGTTTCCGATCGGCTTCACCGCGCGGTCGACGGGAGCGCGGAACTTTCCGTCGAACATCGCAACGAGGCTACTCCGCGGCACTCCCCAGGTGGCACGATGGCCGCATGACCAGCAGCTCGCCGGCCGATCTGGCGATCACGTTCCGCTCGATCCCGCGCCGTCTGCGCGAGGCCTACGGCGACGATCAGCCGGCTTCGGGCAGTGATCTGGCCGGACAGTTGCAGGCCGCTGGACGCCTCCTCGGCACGACCGCCGACCCGCAGGCCGTCGCCGCAGCGATCGAGGCGCGCAAGCCCGACGAGTGGCAGCAGGCGACGCTCGACGAGCTGCGGGCGATCGCGCTCGGCGTCGGCGCCGAGCTGCGGGCGATCGCCGCGGCGCACCCGCGCCCGACGACTGACTGACTGACTACTCGAGGTTGTCCTCGACGAGGTGCTCGCCGACGGTGCCGTCCACGGCGTCGACGAGGACGAGCCCACGCCGCTGCGGCGGGTCCTCCGCCGAGTAGACGAGCACGCGCCACGTCGGCCGGCTGCGCAGCCCACGCCACACCTGCTGCGCCGACGCATGACCGACGGGGAAGCCGACGGCGCGCTGGGCGGCCACCAGCGCCTCCTTCTCGTCGATCTGCATCCGCCAACCCGACGTGTACGACAGCACCCCGGCGGCGGCGAGGATGATCGCCGCCCACAGCATCCCCTCGTTCACCAGCACCCCGCCGTCGCCGCGCGTCAGCCACAGCACCAGGCACAGCGACGGCCAGCGCGAGGTAGATGATCGCCGGGCGGCGCCGCCGGGAGTTGTCCGGGAAGTCGTAGGCGCCGAGGTTGTCGACGGCGTTGAGGTCCTCCGGCAGCGCATCGCGCCGCTCGTCGGGCGTTGGCGTCCCGGGCTCGTCGCTCGTCATCGCGGCCACACGCTAGCGAGCGGGCCACGCGGCGCGCAGGCGCCGGGCCGAATCCGCCAGCGGCTCGGGCAAGGTGCGCGCGTTGGCGATCGCGGTCATGAAGTTGCCGTCGCCGGTCCAGCGCGGCACCACGTGGACGTGGAGGTGCTCGCTGATGCTCCCGCCCGCCGAGCGTCCGAGGTTGATGCCCACGTTCACCCCGCCCGGCTGGTACGCCGCCTTGACGGCGACCACCGCGTCGGTGACCGTGGCCCACAGCTCGACCGCCTCGTCGGCGTCGAGCTCCTCCAGCCCGGAGATCTCCCGGTAGGGCAGCACCATCAGGTGGCCGGTGGTGTAGGGGAACGCGTTGAGCAGGGCGAACGTGCGCTCGGCACGATGGACGACGTACGTCTCCTCGTCCGGCAGCCCGCTGTTGAGGATCTGGGTGAACACGCTGCCCTCGGTGACCCGCTGGGCGGCAGCGGTGGCCCCGGCGTGCTCGATGTAGCGCATCCGCCAGCCGTTCCAGATCAGGTCGAGGGGGGTCACGACTGGCGAAATTACCGCCGATCGGCCGCGGACCACCCGGTACGGTCGGCGACGACGTGCCGAACGGGTCGGTGCGCGTGAGCGAAGGAGGGCCTGCCGAGATGGTTGTCGCCTCTGTTCTCCGCGCCCCTGTCCGTCCCTGTTCCTCCGAGGAGCTCACGTGCCGTCACGTTCCCGGCGTCGTTTCGACGACGACGTCGACCCCGATCCCCGCCGCCGTTCGCGTTCCACCCGGCTGACCGCCGAGCGCGCCGACGCGCCTTCCGAGTACTCCACCTACCACCACCCCGATGCGGTGCGCGGTCCGTCGCCGATCCCCGCGTGGGTCCCGACGTCCGGCGACGCCGTCGACGAGGACCACGGCGTCCTCAAGACCGGCAAGGAAGCCGACGTCTCCCTCATCCGTCGGTCCGACGACGCCCACGGCGCCTGGCTGGCCGTCAAGCGCTACCGCGACGCGCAGCACCGCATGTTCCATCGCGACGCCGGCTATCTGGAGGGCCGACGCACCCGCTTCACCCGTGAGAACCGGGCAATGGCCACCCGCACGGCCTTCGGCAAGCAGCTGATCGCCGGCCAGTGGGCCGCCGCCGAGTTCGCCATCCTCGGCCGGCTGTGGTCGGCCGGCGCCGCCGTGCCCTATCCGGTGCAGCTGCTCGGGACGGAGCTGATGATGGAGCTGATCGGCGACGCCGACGGCTCCGCCGCACCGCGCCTCGCCCAGTTGCGGCCGGAACCGGCCGAGGCCGGGGCCCTGTTCCGCCAGTTGCGCGCCGTGCTCGTGCAGCTGGCCGACGCCGGGTACACCCACGGCGACCTGTCGGCCTACAACGTGCTCGTGCACGAAGGCCGTCTGGTGCTCATCGACCTGCCGCAGGCCGTCGACATCGTCGGCAACCCACAGGGCTTCGACTACCTGCGGCGCGACTGCCGGAACATCTGCAGCTGGTTCCAGGCCCGCGGCGTCGAAGCAGATCCCGACGACCTCGTCGCCGAGCTCAGGCGCGGGCGTCGGCTTGAGCTCCTCGTCGATCTCCGAGCGGAGACGGTTGAGGAAGTCGGCGACGCCGACGCCGCGCTCCACCTCGCCGCCGCGCGGGTTGACCCCGACGGTGCCGTTGGCCACGTCGTCGTCGCCGACCACGAGCACGTAGGGCAGCTTCTCCAGCTTGGCGTTGCGGATCCGCTTGCCGAGCTGGTCACCGGCGTCGACCACGTCCACCCGCAGGCCCTCGGCGCGCAGCTGGCCGGCGACCTCGGCGGCGTAGGCCTCGTGGCCGGTGGCCACGGGCAGCAGGCGCACCTGGACCGGCGCCAGCCACGCGGGGAACGCTCCGGCGTAGTGCTCGACGAGCACGCCGAAGAACCGCTCGATCGAACCCATCAGCGCCCGGTGCAACATGATCGGCCGGTGCCGGGCGTTGTCCGCGCCGACGTACTCGAGATCGAAGTTGTTCGGCTCCTGAAGTCGCACTGGATCGTGCGACAGCTGCCAGCGCCGGCCGATGGCGTCCTTGACGTCGATGTCGATCTTCGGGCCGTAGAACGCGGCGTCGCCCTCCTTGATCGATACGCCAGCCCGTGGCGCTCGAGCGCGAGGCGCAGCGCCTCGGTGGCCTTCTCCCAGATCTCGTCGGGGCCGATGAACTTCTCGGGGTCCTTGGTCGACAGGTAGAACTCGAAGTCCTCGAAGCCGAACGCGCGCAGCACGGAGACGACGAAGTCGAGCAGCGAGGCGATCTCCTCCTGCAGCTGGTCCTCCGTGCAGAAGATGTGGCTGTCGTCCTGGGTGAAGCCACGGATGCGCATCAGCCCGTGCAGCGTGCCGGCGCGCTCGTAGCGGTACACGGTGCCCAGCTCGAACAGCCGCAGCGGCAGCTCGCGGTAGCTGCGCTGGCGCGAATCGAAGATCAGGCAGTGCATCGGGCAGTTCATCGGCTTCGGGTAGTACGTGCCGTTGTCCATCTCCATCGGCGGGTACATGCCGTCCTCGTACCAGTCGAGGTGGCCGGACGTCTTGAACAGGTTGGCGTTGGCCAGGTGCGGCGTGTAGACGAACTGGTAGCCGCCGTCCTGGTGGCGCTGACGGCTGTAGTCCTCCATCAGCTTGCGCACGATGGCCCCCTTGGGGTGCCACACGGCGAGCCCGCCACCGAGCTGGTGGGGGAAGCTGAGCAGGTCGAGCTCCTGGCACAGCTTGCGGTGGTCGCGCTTCTCCGCCTCGGCCAGGCGGTGGAGGTGCTCGTCGAGCGCGGCCTTGCTCTCCCACGCCGTGCCGTAGATCCGCTGGAGCATCGGGCCCTTCTCGTTGCCCCGCCAGTACGCCCCGGCGACCTTCATCAGCTTGAAGAAGCCGAGCCGCGACGTGGAGGGCACGTGCGGCCCGCGGCACATGTCGACGAACTCTGGCGAGTTGCGGTACAGGCTGACCGTCTCGCCGCCGCCGACCTCGCCGGCGTCGAGCGCGTCGCCGGCGCCCCCGGACGTGACCCGCTCGATGATCTCGCGCTTGTACGGCTGCTCGGCGAACAGCGCCAGGGCCTCGCCGGCGGCCACCTCGCTGCGCACGAACGGCTGGTCGGCGCGGACGATCTCGCGCATCCGCTCCTCGATCGCGCCGAGGTCGTCGTCGCTGAACGTGCGTCCACCCGGCAGGTCGAAGTCGTAGTAGAAGCCGTCCTCGATCGCCGGGCCGATGGAGAACTTGGCACCGGGGAACAGCTGCGTGACGGCCTGGGCGAGCACGTGTGACGTCGAATGGCGCAGCACGTGGCGGCCGGCCTCGGAGTCGGCCGTGATGATCGCCACCTCGGCCTCGTCGGGCAGCACCCGGCCGAGATCCCACTCCTCGCCGTTGACCCGGGCGGCGACGGCCGCCTTGGCCAGGCGCGAGCCGATCCCCTCGGCGACGGTGGTCGCAGTGGCACCCGCTGGGAGCGTGCGCTGCGAACCGTCGGGCAGGGAGATCGTGATGTCGGACATAGGACGAACAGTGTACGAGCGGCCCCGGTTGGCCACCCGGACGTTTGCCGTGCGACCGAGCCGAGAGGTTGACATCACGATGATGTCATGACATCATCGTGACATCACTATGATGTCACTACATGCGATCACCCGGCAGCTGGCATCCGCCGGGGTCGACGGATCGCACGACGATGGAGGAGACGATGGACATGCACCGCACGAGCACCGAGCTGCAGTGGTACCTGCGCCACGAGTGGGAGCGACGTCTACGCCGCGCCGACTGGACCGGCGAGCCGACCGAGCGCACCTCCCCCGGGCGTCCGCGCCGTGGCCGTGGCGGCGAGCAGCCGTGAACATCCAGCCGGTGGTCAACACGGTGCGGGCCACGCTGTCGCACCAGGCAGCGCTGGCCGGCGCCGACCCGGCGGTCGCCGCGGCGATCAACCAGCTCGTCGAGGCGCTCGCCCCGGCGCTGCGGCTGGCGGCGATGGAGATCGCCGAGCAGTCCGCGGCGGAGGTCCGCGCCCAGCTCCCCGGGCACGTGGTGGACGTTCGTGGTCATCGATGGCGACCCCACGCTGCGCGTCGCCGAGTCGACGTCGGCCGAGCCGCGCACCGACGGCGAGGACTTCGTGTCGCGCATCACGCTGCGTCTGCCGCCGTCGCTCAAGGAGCTCGTCGAGGGCGCCGCCGACCGGGCCGGCGAATCGGTCAACGCCTGGGTCGTCGACGCCCTCGGGCGCGGCGCGCGCAAGGGCGCCAAGTCGGGCAAGCACGTCAACGAGCCGTTCGACCTGTGAGGCGCGATGGAGCGGTTCACGGTCGGCGAGCTGGTGCGCGTCGAGCTCGACATCAGCACCGGCTCGCGTGCAGGCCCGCGCCGGCGCCGCCGGTGAGGTGGCGGTCACCGTCGACGCCAACCACGCCGAGCAGTTCGACGTCAGCCAACTGGGCGACACGATCTCGGTCCGCCCGCCGTCGGGATGGCTGTCGCGCGGCGGCAAGGCGCACGTGTCGGTCGTGGTGCCGATCCGCACCGACATGACCGTCAACGTCTCGACGGCGGAGGTCAACCTGCGCGGCGAGCTCGGCGCGTTGCGCGTCCGCAGCGCGTCATCCGACGTCGCCATCGACGGCGCCGGCCGTGTCGAGGCGCACAGCGCCTCCGGCGACCTGCGCATCGGTGCCGCTGGCGACGTCCACGCCAGCACGGCGTCCGGCGACATCCACCTCGGCACGGTCGGCGGCGCGCTCACCGCGTCGTCGGCGTCGGGCGACGTGACCGCCGAGCGAGTCGGCGGCAACGTCGAGGTCGGCACGACGTCGGGCGACGTGCGCCTGAAGCGCTGCGACGGCGACGACATCGGGGTGAAGACGGTGTCCGGCGACATCACCATCGGCCTGCCGTCGGGCATCCGCGTCGTGCCGGACATCTCGACCCTCAGTGGCAGCACGTCGCTGCCGAAGGGCCCGGTGGCCGCGGCCGACGTGGTGCGCCGCACCGTGCGCCTGCGCGCCCGCTCCGTGTCGGGCGACGTGCGCGTCGAGCGCGCCGGCTGAGCTCAGGAGGTGGCGGTGACCACTTCGCCGACCGTGCCCATCTCGGCCTGCTCGACGTCGTCGGTGTCGCTCGTCTTGCCGGCGTACACGTTGCGGTACTCCTGACCGGTGAGCTCGCGGATCTCGAACATCACCTCGTCGGTGATCTGCCGCAGCACGAGGCGGTCGTCGGCCCGGTCCTTGTAGCGGTCCATCTTCACCGGCCGGCCGATCTTGATCGTGCACTCCTTGCGCAGCTTGGGGAACTTGGCGTCCGGCGGTTGGATGGCGTCGGTGCCGACGACCCCCACGGGATAGATCGGGCAGCCGACCTTGAGCGCCAGCCGGGCGACACCCGTGCGCCCCTTGTAGAGGAAGCCGTCACGGCTGCGGGTGCCCTCGGGGAAGATGCCGAACAGCTCCCCGCGGTTGAGCACCTCCTCCGCCGCCGTCGAGCGCGACGAGGCTCTTCTTGCCGCCGCCACGGTCGATCGGGATCATCCCGAGCGCGGGGAACAGGTACTTGGTCTTCCACGAGTTCATGTACTCGGCCTTGCCGACGAAGCTGATGTTGCGCGGCACGGAGAACATCAAGAACGCGCTGTCGAGGAAGCTGATGTGGTTCGGCGCGAGGATCGCCGGCCCGGACTCCGGGAGCCGGTCGAAGCCCTCACGGTTGATCGACCACAGGACGTCGACGACGGGACGACCGACACGGCGGAACCTCGACTGCATCTTGCCGGCACCAGTCGCGTCCACGGCGCGGATCATAGGCTCACCGCACGGTGCCATGGACGGCGTTCATCACCGTTTCACACGCTGCTCATCCAATGGCGCCAACAGCGCTACAAATCCACACCGAGCAGCGCCGCGGCCGACGATGACGTCGTGCCCGGCCAGCGCCGCGACATCGATCGCCGCGAGCGCGCCGATGGTGTCGAGGTCGTCGTCCAACGCGGCGCGCACGTCGTCGATCAGCCCGCTGGGTCCGTGACGCCGCCCGACACGTCCTTCCATGCCCGCAGGCGCTCGGTGTTGCGCGGCATCATCGCGTCGTTCCACTCCCAGTCGCGGCGGTAGTGGTTGTCGATGATCGCCAGGCGGATGGCCCGCGGATCCCACTCGGTGCGCAGCTTGTCGACGAACACCAGGTTGCCCAGGCTCTTGGACATCTTCTGGCCATCCATGAAGACCATCGACGTGTGCATCCAGTGCTTGACGAACGGCTCGCCGGTGGCCGCCTCGCTCTGGGCGCGCTCGCACTCGTGGTGCGGGAAGATCAGGTCACTGCCGCCGCCGTGCAGATCGATCGTGGTGCCCAGCTCGCGCAGCGCCAACGCGCTGCACTCGATGTGCCAGCCGGGCCGGCCGGGGCCCCACATCGTGTCCCAGCTGGGCTCGTCGTCGGCCGACGGGTGCCACAGCACGAAGTCCAGCGGGTGGCGCTTGTGCGGGTCGTCGACGTTGCCGCCGCGCTCGCGAGCGAGGTCGAGCATCTCCTCGGGCGAGTAGTTGCTGACCGTGCCGAACGACGGGAACTTGGTGACGTCGAAGAACACCGAGCCGCCGGCCTCGTAGGCGAAGCCGCGGTCGAGCACCATGCCGATGAACCCGCGGATGTCGGGGATGGCCGACGAGGCGCGCGGCGTGGCGGCAACGGGCAGGGCGTTGAGCGCAACCATGTCGCGGTTGAACCGGGCTTCCTCACCGGCGGCGAGGTCGAGGTAGTGCACGCCGAGCTGGCGGGCCTTGGCGAACAGCGGGTCGTCCACGTCGGTCACGTTGCGCACGCACTTCACCGTGTGGCCGATGTCCAGCAGGCGACGCTGGAGCACGTCGTAGAAGATGAACGTGGCGGCGTGCCCGAGGTGCGTGGCGTCGTACGGGGTGATCCCGCAGGTGTACATGAGGACGTGCGGGTTGGGTTCGAAGTCCACCACCGCGCGGCGGGCGGTGTCGTACAGCCGCATCGTCACGCGCTCGGTTCCAACGCGGCGTCGACCATCGGCGCGGAGCTGGCGCCGTCGACCTCCGGAGCAGCCCGCGAAGCTGCGGGCTTGACCTTGATGCCGGTGAGCTTCGGCGCGACGCGGGTCTTGTAGCGCACGTTGAGCTGCAGCAGCACCGCGGTGAACGCCTCGATCGCCGTGGCGTTGGACAGCTCGCCGGCCTCGAGCGGGCGACAGCCGGGGATCCGGTCGACGATCTCGCTGACGGTGCGCACCGCAGCCTCGTCGTCGCCGCAGATCAGCACGTCGGAGTCGATCGGCTCGCCGAGGTGGCCGAGCTCCTTGGCCGGCAGGTGGTGGAACGCGGCGACCACGTGGCAGCGCGGCACCGCCGCCTGGACGTGCGCAGCCACCGAACCACGCGGCGGCACGAGCGGTTGGAACTCGTGGCCGACGCGCACCAGCGCGTTGGCCATGCTGACGACGACCTTGCCGGCGAGCACGTCGGCGTTCTCCTGCGCGGTGGTGGCGGCGGAGTCCCACGGCGTGGCGATCACCACCAGGTCGCAGCCGCACGCGTCGGCGTTGTCCCCGCTCCCGAGCCGAGTGGCGAGGTCGGGCCACTTGGCCAGCAGCCCGTCGCGCGCCTCCATCGCCCGGTACTTCGAACGCGAACCGATGACGACGTCGTAGCCGATCGACGCCAGGCGCGCCGCGAGCGCGCTGCCCGCAGGGCCGGTGCCACCCAGGATGCCGATGCGCATGGGCCGCAGCCTTGCACACGTGCTCGTCGGGTCCAGGTCCCCGGACCAGGCCACGTGACTACGATCACGCGCCATGGGGCTCCTCGACGGCAAGAACATCGTGATCACCGGCGTGCTCACCGACGCATCGCTCGCGTTCGGTGTCGCCGACCTCGCCCAGCGTGAAGGCGCGCAGATCGTGCTCACCGGCGCCGGTCGGGCGTTGAGCCTCACCCAGCGCACGGCGCGCAAGCTGTCTGCCACCGTGGAGGTGCACGAGCTCGACGTCACGGTGCCCGAGCACCTGGAGAACGTGCGCGACTCGCTGGCGGCATCGTGGGGTCGCGTCGACGGCGTGCTGCACTCCATCGGCTTCGCCCCGGAGTCGTGCCTCGGCGACGACTTCATGGGCGTCACGTGGGACGACGTCGCGGTGGCGATGCACATCAGCGCCTACTCCTACAAGTCCCTGGCCGACGCGTTCGTCCCACTGATGACGAGCGGCGGAGCCTTCGTCGGGCTGGACTTCGACAACACGGTGGCCTGGCCGGCGTACAACTGGATGGGCGTGGCCAAGTCGGCGCTGGAGAGCATCAACCGCTACCTGGCCAAGGAGCTCGGTCCGAAGGGCATCCGCAGCAACCTCGTCGCTGCCGGACCGGTGAAGACCATGGCGGCCAAGAGCATCCCCGGCTTCAAGAGGTTCGAGGACGTGTGGGACGACCGGGCGCCGCTCGGTTGGGACGTCACCGACTCGTCGGCCGTTGCCAAGGCGTGCGTCGCGTTGATGAGCGACTGGTTCCCGTCGACCACCGGCGAGGTCGTCCACGTCGACGGCGGCTTCCACGCCACCGCCGTCTGACCGACACGGTGAACCGCCTCGCAGCACGAGACCTCGCCGTACCTGCGCCAGCATCGCGACAACCCCGTCGACTGGTACCCGTGGGGGGCCGAGGCAGTGCGCCGCGGCGACGGCAGCGCAACGTGCCGATCCTGCTGAGCGTCGGCTATTCGGCGTGCCACTGGTGCCACGTGATGGCCCACGAGTGCTTCGAGGACGACGACGTCGCGGCGACGACTGAACGCGCTGTTCGTCAACGTCAAGGTCGACCGCGAGGAACGCCCCGACGTCGACGCGATCTACATGGATGCCGTGCAGGCGATGACCGGCCGGGGCGGGTGGCCGATGACCGTGTTCACCACGCCCGACGGCCGACCGTTCTACGGCGGCACCTACTTCCCCAAGGCCGCACTTCCTGCAACTGCTCACCGCGGTCGACGACGTGTGGCGCAACCGGCCCGACGACATCGACGAGAACGTCCGCGCCCTCGGTCAGTCGCTCGACCGGCTGGCGCAGGTGGCCCCGGACCCGGGGCTGCCGGACGCCACCCTGGTCGACGAGCTGGTCGACCAGCTGATCGGTTCGTTCGACGCCCAGTGGGGCGGCTTCGGGGCGGCGCCGAAGTTCCCGTCGACGATGAGCCTCGACCTGGTGCTCGCCGCCAGCCTGCGGCGCAGCGGAGCGGCGCGCGACCGGGCAGCGGACGTGGTCACCACCACGCTCGACGCGATGGCCAGCGGGGGGATCTACGACCACCTCGGCGGCGGCTTCGCCCGCTACTCGACCGACGAGCAGTGGCTGGTACCGCACTTCGAGAAGATGCTCTACGACCAGGCCCTGCTCGTGCGCGTCTACACCCACGCGGCACAGGCGCTCGGCCTCCCCCGGTACCGGCAGGTGGTCGAGGAGACGGTCGGCTACGTCCTCGGCGAGCTGCGCCATCCCGCTGGCGGGTTCTTCTCCGTCCGAGGACGCCGACTCGCCCGACGAGCACGGCCACGGCCACGAGGGCCTGTTCTCCGTGTGGACCCCGGAGCAGTTCACGGACGTGCTCGGCGACGAAGCGCCCGCGGCGATCGAGTGGTACGAGCTCGACGGACCGGCCAACTTCGAGGGCCGGTGGATCCCCTGCCGGCTGCACCACCGTGGCGACCTGGGTCGCCCACCGGAGATCGAGTCCGCCAGGCAGCGCCTGTTCGCCGCCCGTGCCGAACGCGCCGCGACCCGGGCTCGACGACAAGGTGCTCGCCGAGTGGAACGCCCTCATGCTGTCGTCGTTGTGCGAGGCCGCCGCGGCGTTCGGCCGCGACGACTGGCGCCGCCGCGGCGACGTCCAACGGGGAGTTCCTGCTCGACGAGCTGCGCGGCGGCCGACGGCCGCTGGCACCGTTCGTGGCAGGCGGACGGGAGCCCGCCGGCGCGCCACGCGGCGCTGGCCGCCGACCACGCCGCGCTCGTCGACGCGTTCACCCGCCTCGCCGAGCTCACCGGCGACGCCCACTGGATCGGTGCCGCGAGTGAAGCAGCACGACGTGCTGATCGAGCACTTCTGGGACGCGCGCAACGCCGGCTTCTTCACCACCGCCGACGATGCCGAGGCACTCGTCGTGCGTCAGAAGGACCTGCTGGACAACGCCACCCCGGCGGCCAACACCAGCGCCGCGCTCGCCCTGTACCGCCTCGGCGCGCTCACCGGAGAGCGCCACTTCATCGAGCACGCCGACGACGACGATGCGTCTCGTCGGCCGGTTGATGCCCACCGCGCCGAACGCGTTCAGTCTCGGCGCCACCGCGCTCGAGCTGCGCCTCACCGGAACCACCGAGGTCGTCGTCGCCGGCGACCGTCCCGACCTCCTCGCCGTCGTGCGCGCTGCGTGGCGACCGCACGCCGGTGGTCGCCTGGGGCGAGCGGTACCCGTCGCCGCTGTGGGACGGCCGCGTCGACGGCGCGGCGTACGTGTGCCGGCAGTACGCCTGTCGCCTGCCGGCGGGGACGACCGACGAACTGCGCGGCCAGCTCGACGAGGAGTGAGCCGACCCATTCGGGCACACGGGCATCGATACCCTCGGATCAATCCCCACGTGAACGAGGAGCATTCATGATCCGTCAACGAATGATCGCCGGATTGGTGGCGGCCACCGCCCTGGTCGGGCTCACTGCCTGCGGCAGCGACAGCAAGTCGTCGTCGACCACCGAGCAGGCGACGACCAGCACTGCGGCCACGGCGACGACCGACGGCCACTGCCACCACCGAAGGCTGGTTCGTCGACCACCACCAAGGCCGGCTCGGCCACGACCCTTCCCGGCGGGGTCACCATCCCGGACATCTCCACGCCCGAGCTCACCGGCGACTGCGTCGCGCTGTCCAAGGACATGGAGGACACGTTCGGCAACCTCGATCCGACCACCGCCGATCCCAGCAAGATCAACGATCTCTTCGACACGATGGAGACCAAGGTCCCGAGCGACCTCAAGGACGACATCGAGACCTTGCGCAATGCCGTCCTGCCGTTCTACGAGGCCATCCAAGCGGCCGGCGGGGACATGACCAAGGCCGTCCAGGATCCGAAGGTGCAGCAGGCGATGACGGCGATGAGCTCGGCCGACGTGCAGGCCGCGACCAAGGCCCTCGAGGACTGGACCACGGCGGGCTGCCCCAGCAGCTGAACCGGCGTCCCGACGCGCACGAGCCCGCCGCCACCCCCGCGAGGGGTGGCGGCGGGCTCGTCGCCGTTCTGCGGGCCGGGTGGGTCAGACGCCCAGGCCGGACTTCTCCAGGATGTGCACGCCGCACGCCGAGCCGAGGCCGATGACGTGGGCCAGACCGACCTTGGCGCCCTCGATCTGGCGGTCGCCGGCCTCGCCACGCAGGTGGTGGCAGACCTCCCAGATGTTGGCGATGCCGGTGGCGGCGATCGGGTGGCCCTTGGACTCCAGGCCGCCGGACACGTTGACCGGCGTCTTGCCGTCGCGCCACGTGGCGCCGCTCTCGAAGAACGCCGCCGCGCCGCCCTCCTCGCACAGGCCGAGGTTGTCGTAGTGCACCAGCTCGGCCGTGGCGAAGCAGTCGTGCAGCTCGACGAGGTCGAGGTCGGCCGGGCTGACGCCCGACTTCTCGTAGGCCTGCTTGGCGGCCGACCTTGGTGAGCGTGTTGACGTCGGGCAGCACCTGGCAGGACTCCTGCCACGGATCGCTGGTGAGGATCGAGGCGGACACCTTGATCGCCCGGCGCTGCTGCTCGAGCGACAGCGTCTTCAACTTGGCGTCGCTGACCACCACCGCGGCGGCGGCACCGTCGCAGTTGGCCGAGCACATCGGCCGCGTGTTCGGGTAGGCGATCATCATGTCGCCCATGATCTCCTCGAGGGTCATCTTCTTCTGGTAGGCGGCCTTCGGGTTGAGCGTCGAGTGCGAGTGGTTCTTCTCGCTGATCTTGGCGAACAGCTCGAAGCTCGTGCCGCCGTACTTGTGGCCGTACTCCATGCCGACCTGGGCGAACACGCCGGGCATCGAATCGGTGCCGATGCGACCGTCGGTCGGGGCGACCGCGCCGTAGCGACCGGACGGCGTCCACTCGTTCTTGTCGCTCTTCGGGCGGCCGCCCGCGCCGAGCAGGCCGGCACCGGCCAGCTTCTCCACGCCGACGGCGAGGCCGAAGTCGGCTTCGCCGGCCTTGACGGCCATGATCGCCGTGCGCAGCGCGGTGGCGCCGGTGGCGCAGGCGTTGGACACGTTGAACGCCGGGATGCCGGTCTGGCCGATCTGCTTCTGGATCTGCTGGGCGATGCCCCCGCCACCCATCAGGCAGCCGGCAGCCAGCACGCCCATGTCCTTCATCGTCACGCCGCCGTCGGCGAGCGCGGCGAGCGCTGCCTCAGAGGCGAGGTCGACGGTGTCCCGATCGGGATACTTGCCGAACTTGGTCATGTAGATCCCGAGGATCCAGATGTCGTCGCTCATGGTGTGCTCCTGTCGTACCTGACTGTGGGTGTGGGTTGCTCAGTTGTTGATCGGCTCGAAGCCGAAACCGATGGCCTCGACGCCGTTGTCGTCGGTGCCGAGTGAATAGGTGGCCAGCTTGACCTTCATGCCGAGGCTGATGTGCTCGGGGTCCGGATCGACGTTGATGATGTTGCCGCGCGCGCTGGTGCCGGCGAAGTCGACGATCGACGAGACGAACGGCACCTTCACCCCGGGTGCGGCGAACGTGACGATGGTGAACGCCTTGACCTCGCCGTCGGTGGCGATGTCGACGCTCTTGAACTCGGTGCCGCTGCAGTTCGCGCAGGCGTTGCGCCGATCGAAGTAGCGAGCGCCGCACGAGGCGCACTCGTGGGCGGTGAGGTGCGGCTGGTCACCGAGAACGAGGTAGTCAACCAGCGGGATCTGTTCGGCCATGGCGGCGAATGTACTCATCGGCCCGTCGTTTCATGCAACCGATCGCGGCCGTCACCAGCGCTCATGGTGGACCATCTCGCGAGCGGGCGGCGCGGGCGGCTGCGCCACGACCCCGAGGGCGCCTCCGCCGGCGCCTTGTGGCCGATGGCGATCACGCCCGTGGTCTGCGCGCCCGTCGGGCACGCCGAGCTCGGCGAACAGCTCGGCGGCGTTGCGGCTCACCCCGAAGTACAGCGCCCCGAGGCCGCGCTCCTCGACGAGCAGCAGCAGGTTCTGGCAGGCCATCGACACGTCGGTGATCCAGAACGGCACCGGCCAGTTCGCCGCCTTGTCGGACAGCCCGAAGGCGATCTTGTCGGGCTCGCTGTAGCGCGCCGTGTACTCGCCGGCCACGGCGAACGGCAGCACGATGATGGGTGCGTTCATCAGGTCCGGCCGGCGGTCGGCGTAGTACTCGTCGCCGTCGGTGATCCGCCAGAAGTCGTCGCAGCGTGCGCCGCTCAGCACCACGAAGTGGATGCCCTGGGAGAACCCGGCCGACGGCGCCCGCCGCGCGGTGTCGAGCAGCTCGTCGATCAGCGCCGGGTCGATCGGCTCGGTGGTGAACTCGCGGGTCATCCGCCGGCGGCGGATGAGCGCCTCGAGCGGCGTTCGCTCGAGCTCGCCTCGCTCGCTCAGCGCTTGCCCAGCTGCACGAGGTCCTCGGCCATCACCCAGCCGTGGGCGATGATCGAGCCACCCTTGGCGACGGCGACGTTGGTGAACAGCGCGGCGACGTCGGGGTTGATCTTCTCCGGCTTCAGCGAGACGTGGTCGAGGAAGCCGCTCTGGCCCTTGGCCTTGACGACGAACGACTGCTCGTCGTACTGGCCGTCGACGCCGAAGCGCTTGGCCAGGCGACGGCCCCAGGCCCGCTCCTCACCGACGGCGCGGTGGCCCGGGCGAGGGATCAGCTCGTCGACGCTCTTGAACGCCTCCAGGCCGTCGGCGGTGACGAACCGCGACCCGACCACGACGTCCTCGTCGGGGAACGCCATCAGCGCCCGGTGGTACGCCTCGTGCATCAGGCCCTTGAGCACCTGGTCGCGCTTGGACGTGCGCTTGACGCTCATCAGCCCGAGCAGCACGCACGGCGTGCCGCCGATGCGCTCGAGCGTCGAGAACGTGAACCCGTGCAGACGCTCCTCGTGACGGGCCATCGTCGCCAGCACCCAGTCTTCCTTGGCCTTCGACAGCACACCGATGTCGAACGCGCCGCCCATCGACGCCATCTCATCGAGATCGGCGTCGGTCAGCGCTGCACAGTCCCTGGTCTCCACATGGATCGGCATTGCCGTCATCACTCCTCGTACTGGTCGATCCCGGAGCGCGCTGTCGCCCAGAGCGTTCCGCGAGAGCCACCATTCTGCCAGAAACGCGGATCCTTGAAGCGAGTCGGCTCACAGCCATCACCGCGTCGTGTCCGAAGGCCACGCGCAGCTCGCCGACGACCACATCGAGGTCGACGCAGAAGTCGTCGGCGAGGCGCACCATCTTGGCGTTGCCGATGTGCAGGTACACCGGCGAGTCACCCGGATGCTCGCGCAGGATGCGCCGCAACTGGTGGATGCGCAGCTCGTTGAGCGACGTCGCCGGCATCCGCAGGTGCAGGGCCGAGGCGGCCGCGGTGTCGAGGTGCTCGACCACCTGGATGTCCTGGGCCATGAACCCGAGGCGGCTCTCGTCGCGCCTGTCGACGCGGCCCTTGACGGTGACGATCTGGTCGTCGAGCAGCTTGTGGCCGTGCTCCATCAGCGTGCGCGGGAACACCGTGACCTCGATCGCCCCGCCGAGGTCCTCCAGCGTGAAGACGGCCATCTGGTCGCCCTTCTTGGTGAACTTGCGCGCGAGGCCGGTGATCACCCCGCCGATGGTGACCATCGAGCCGTCCTCGCGATCGGGCACCTCGGACACCGGGCAGTCGACCTTGCGGCGCAGCGCGGCCTCGGCGCCGAGCAGCGGGTGGTCGCTGATGTACAGGCCGAGCATCTCCTTCTCGAACTTCAGCCGGTCGGCCTTGTCGAACTCGGTGTCGGGGATCGGCGACGCGCTCGCTGAACCCGCCGTCCTCGCTGCGCGAACATGTCGTCGCCGAACAGGCTCATCACGCCCTGGTCGCGCTCGCGGCGACGCACCAGCGTGGTGTCGATGATCTGCTCGAAGACCATCAGCAGGCCACGCCGCGGATGGCCGAGGTTGTCGAACGCCCCGG
Source organism: uncultured Acidimicrobiales bacterium (assembly GCA_963794805.1). Lineage (GTDB taxonomy): Bacteria > Actinomycetota > Acidimicrobiia > Acidimicrobiales > Ilumatobacteraceae > JAODBQ01. Next base: position 134,496 of record CAWCFL010000012.1, on the reverse strand, counting down.
CCTTGATCGAGCGACTCCACCGTGCGCTTGTTGAGCACCGGCTCGGGCACCCGCTCGGCGAAGTCGTGGAACGAGGTGTACGGCCCGTTGGCGTCGCGCTCGACCGAGCAGCAGGCCGACGAGGCCCTCGCCGACGTTGCGCACCGCGGAGAGGCCGAACGTGATCGCCCCCGGGCTGCCCGGCGGCAGTTCGACGTCGATCGGCACGTCGCGCGCGTCGATGGCCGCGAAGTCGGTGACCGAGCGGTTGACGTCGGGGGTCATCACCTTGACGCCCATCGCCCTGGCGTCGGCGAGGTACACCGCGGCCTTGTCCAGGTTGCTCTTCACCGAGGTCAGCAGGCTGGCCAGGTACTCGACCGGGTAGTACGCCTTGAGGTACGCGGTCTGGTAGGTGACCAGGCCGTAGCCGAACGAGTGGCTCTTGTTGAACGCGTAGTCGGCGAAGCGCTCGATCACGTCGAACAGCTGCTTGCCGAGCACGTCGCCGTAGCCGGCGGTGACGCACCCGGTCTCGAACGCCTCGCGCGCCTTGGCCATGACCTCGCGCGACTTCTTGCCCATCGCCTTGCGCAGGTTGTCCGCCTCGGCCAGCGAGTACCCGGCGAACTTCTGCGCGACGCGCATCACGCTCTCCTGGTAGATCATCAGGCCGTAGGTGTCGCTGAGCACCTCGGCGGCGTCCGGGTGGAACAGCTCGACGGGCTTGCGGTTGTTCTTCCGGTCGGCGTAGTCGTAGTGCATGTTGACGCTCATCGGCCCCGGCCGGTAGAGCGCGATGAGCGCGGCGACGTCCTCGAAGCTGCTCGGGGCCATCGAGCGCATCAGCGCGCGCATCGGCGGCGACTCCAGCTGGAACACGCCCATCGAGTCGCCACGGCTGAGCAGGTCGAACACCCGCTGGTCGTCGAGCGCCACGGTGTCGATGTCGAACGCCGGGTCCTTGGCGGCGCGCACCATCGCCACCGTGTCGGTGATGACGTCGAGGTTGCGCAGGCCGAGGAAGTCCATCTTCAGCAGGCCGAGCTCTTCGACGCCGTGCATCTCGTACTGGGTGACGACCGGCGCGTTCTCCGGGTCGCCGCCGGCCTCCGGCTTGCGCTGCACCGGCAGGTAGGTGGTGAGCGGGTCCTTGGTGATCACCACCGCGGCGGCGTGGATGCCGTCGCTGCGCTTGAGGCCCTTCGAGACCCTTGGCCACGTCGACCACCCGCTTGACGTCGGGATCGGCGTGGTACATGGCCCGCAGCTCGCTGGCCGCCTTGAACCCGTCGGTGTACTTCGGGTTCTCCTCGAAGCAGTACTTGAGCGGCGTGTCGCGGCCCATCACCAACGGCGGCATGGCCTTGGCGATCTTGTCGCCGACGCCGTAGGGGAAGCCGAGCACCCGGGCGGCGTCGCGCACCGCGTTGCGCGCCTTGATCGTGCCGAACGTGATGATCTGGGCGACGTGGTCGCGGCCGTACTTCTCGGCCGCGTAGCGGATCATCTCGTCGCGGTAGCGCGAGTCGAAGTCCATGTCGATGTCGGGCATCGAGATGCGGCTCGGGTTGAGGAACCGCTCGAAGATCAGGTCGTACTTGATCGGGTCGAGGTCGGTGATCCGCAGGCAGTAGGCCACCGCGCAGCCGGCGGCCGAGCCGCGGCCCGGGCCGACGCGGATGCCGGCGTCCTTGGCGTGCTTGATCAGGTCCCAGACGATCAGGAAGTACGAGGCGAACCCCATGTTCTTGATGGTCAGCAGCTCGTAGGCGAGCCGGTCGCGCACCGTGGCGGGCAGCTCGTCGCCCCATCGCTCCCGGGCGCCCGCCCAGGTGAGCTCGTCGAGGTAGCTGGCGTCGTCGTGGCCCGCGGGCACGGGGAAGTTGGGCAGCTGCGGCTTGCCGAACTCGATGGTGACGTCGGCGCGCTCGGCCACCCACAGGGTGTTGTCGCACGCCTCGGGGAAGTCGCGGAACAGCCAGCGCATCTCCTGCGCCGACTTGAGGTAGTGCTCCTCGCCCTCGAACTTGAACCGCTTCGGGTCGCTGAGCATCGCGTTGGTCTGCACGCACAGCAGCGCGTCGTGGCTGGTGTGGTCCTCGCGGTGCACGTAGTGCGAGTCGTTGGTGGCGATCAGCGGGGCGCCGATGCGCTTGGCGATCTCGATGAGCTGCGGGTTGGTGTCGCGCTGGGCGGCGAGGCCGTGGTCCTGCAGCTCGACGAACAGGTTGTCGCGCCCGAAGATGTCCTGCAGCCGGGCGGCGCGCTCGGTGGCCGTCTTGACGTCGCCGCGCAGCAGCGCCTGGAGCACGTGGCCGCCGAGGCACCCGGTGGTGGCGATCAGCCCCTCGTGGTACTGGCTGAGCAGCTCCCAGTCCATCCGCGGCTTGTAGTAGTAGCCCTCCATGAACGCCAGGGAGGCGAGCTGGATGAGGTTGCGGTAGCCCTGGTCGCTCTCGGCCAGCAGGGTGAGGTGGTAGTAGAGCTTGTTGCCGCCCTCGGTGTCGCCGCCCGAGTCGTCGACCCGCCCGCGCCGTGCCGGACGCTCGCGGCGCGAGTCGTGGGCCAGGTACGCCTCGGTGCCGATGATCGGCTTGACGCCCTGCTTGCGGCACTCCTTGTAGAACTCGAGGACGCCGTACATGTTGCCGTGGTCGGTGATCCCGAGCGCCGGCTGGCCGTCGCCCACCGCCTTGGCCACCAGCTCGTCGAGACGGGCCGCGCCGTCGAGCATGGAGAACTCGGTGTGCACGTGGAGGTGGGTGAACGAATCAGCCAACCTTGCCTCCTCCACGCCTCGCGCACGATCCGCACCGCCCGCCGTGGCCCGGCGGGGTTACACCGCTGTGATTCGCTCGACCCTACCCGATCCTGCTCGCGGCCGCCGACAGCCGATCGACGATCGCGACGAGCCGTTCGGGGGCCTCCATCGGGACGAGGTGGCCGACGCCGGGCAGCTCGACGTACTCGGCGCCGGGGACCAGGCGCGACAGGCGCATGCCGTTGCCGACGGGCATCAGCCGGTCGTGGTCGCCGTGGACGACGACGGTCGGACAGGTGATCCGGCGCAGCCGCCGCGGACCCGACCACGCGGCGATCGCCCGCATCTGGGCGTTCACCGCGGCTGCCGGCGTCACCCGGCGGCGCACCTGCTCGACGAGCTCGTCGAGCCGGTCGGGATGGCGCGCGCCGAAACCCGGGCCGCACAGGTGGGCCCACATCGCCCCCACGGAGCGCTCGGCCGGCGTGCCCGGTGAGGGTTCGGCGAGCACGCCGGCGAGCACCGCCGGTGCGGCCTGCACGTGGGCCGGCGCCGGTGGTCGGGTGCCGGCCAGGACGAGCGCGCTGACCAGCTGCGGGTGACGCAGGGTGAGCTCTTGGGCGATCATCCCGCCCATCGACAGGCCGACCACGACGGCCGGCGCCGAGTCGGTGGCCCGCAGGACGTCGGCGGCGTCGTCGGCCATCGCCCGGATCGTCAGGGCGCCGGGCACGGTGCGCGACCAGCCGGTCCCCCGGTTGTCGATGCGGATGACCCGGTGGTCCGCGGCCAGCGGTCCGACGAACGCGGCCGGCCACAGGAGGCCCGATGCCGTCCAACCGTTGAGCAGCAGGACGGTCGGACCGCTGCCGTCCTCGTGCCACCACACCGCGGGTGCACCCGGCACGCCGGCGCGTGCGGGGTCGAGCAGCCGGCGCTCCGCCAGCTCCTTGCGCCGCCGCCGCTGCTCGACGGTGGACGTCCCGTACAGCAGCGTGCCGGCCTGCGCGGCGAGGCGACGTTGACGGGCGACGAGTGCCTCGGCCTCGATCAGCGCTTCGACCGTCGGTGGCACGAGGGTCGACTGCGACATCGCGTCCGCATGGCGCATGGCCAGACGCGTCGCGCTGCGGGTGACGCGATCGGTCGCGGTGGCCACGTCAGCTGCCCTTCACCGTGAGGTTGCGCTTGAGGATCTTGCCCGTCGGGTTGCGTGGCAGCTCGGCGAGGAACGTCACCGTCTTGGGCACCTTGAACCGCGCCAGGTGCTCGCGCACGTAGGCCCGGACCTGCTCGGCGCCGAGCCGCGCGCCGGGTCGCTTGACGACGAACGCCGCCAGGACCTGGCCGAACTCGGCGTCGGGCACACCGACGACCGCGGCCTCGTGGATCTTCGGATGGCGGTTGAGCAGCTCCTCGACCTCGGAGGGGAACAGGTTCTCGCCGCCGGACACGATCATGTCGTCGTCGCGGCCGTCGACGAACAGGTAGCCGGCAGCGTCCAGGTGCCCCATGTCGCCCGATGACAGCAGACCGCGCTGGCTCTCCTTCGTGCCGCCGTCGGTGTAGCCCTCGAAGCGGGCCGAGTTGCCGACGAAGATCCGCCCGCTCGTGCCCACCGGCAGCGGCTGGGCGTGCTCGTCGAGGATCTCGACGCGCACGCTCGGGGCCACCTTGCCGACCGTGGTCGGGTGGCGGCGCAGGTCGGCCGGGGTGGCCACGCTGGCGACGGCCACCTCGGTCGAGCCGTAGGTGTTGTACACGACCGGACCGAAGCGGTCGGCGAGGTCGGTGGCCAGCTGACCGCCGAGCGCCGAGCCGCTGGCGGCGATGACCTGCAACGACGACGTGTCCACCGCGGCGAGCACCTGCGGATCGAGCGCGAGGATCCGCCGCAGCATCACCGGGACGGCGACGAGGACCCGGGCACGCTCGTCGGCGATGCTGCGCAGCGTGGCCGCGGCGTCGAACCGCGGGGCGACCACCGTGGTGGCACAGCGGGTGAACCCGAGCATCAGGTGCGACAAGCCCCACGCGTGGAACAGCGGCGCGGCCACCACCTGCACGTCGCGCGGTCGCAGGGGGATCCGCTCGAGGAGCGCGGCCACACCCTCCAGCGCACCGGGGGCCATGCCCCGCGTCGCGCCCTTCGGTCGGCCGGTGGTGCCACTGTGAGGATGATGACCCGGCCCTGGTGGCGCACGGGCGCGGCACGGTCGCCGCTCGCGGCCATCGCCGCCAAGCGGCTGCCGTCGACCACGGTGACGTGCTCCAGACTCGGCCGCTTCGGTGGCGAACGTCCCGTCGTGGACGATGATCGACACGCCCTCGGCGGTGACCACGTCGGCCAGCTGCGGCCCGGCGAAACCGGTGTTCAGCAGCACGATGTCGGCGCCGGTCTTGCTCGCCCCGAGCAGCGCGTCGGTGAACGAGCGGTCGTTGCGCGCCAGCACGCCGACGGTGACCCCGGGTGCGGCGCCGAGCTCGCGCAGCCCGGCGGCGACGCCCTCGGTGCGTCGCCACAGCTGCCGATAGCTGACCGCGCCGTCGGGGTCGACGATCGCCGCACGCCGCGGGTCACGCTCGACGGCGAGCGCGACCGCCGCGGTGGTGGTTGCTCCCCACGGCAGCGCGGCGACGAAGCCGCTGAACAGGCGGTCCGGTCGTTCGAACAGGTCGAGGTTGGCCCTGGCCAGCGCACCGAGCGCGGCGAGCTGTCGGGTGACCGCCATCGCAGAGACGATACGTGCCCACGTGGACCGCCTGCACCTGTGCCGACGTGACCTCGGTGTGCGGTCGACGGCTAGCCTGCGCGGACCGTCACCCCCGAGAGCGAGGTCGCCCGCATGGCCCGATCGTCAGCACCCGCCACGTCACCGCCGGTGTGGAAGCAGCTGTTCGACGCTGCCGAGCGCAGCATCGGCACACGGGTCAACGACTTCGCCCGCAGCGAGAACTACGCGATCCTCGTCGGCCTCGTCGCCCGCGCCCAGCGCGAGGCCGCGGAACGCAGCGAGCGCGCCTCGCGCCAGTGGCTGCACCTGGCCAACCTGCCCGCCGGCAGCGACGTCAACCGCCTGCTGGCACAGATCGCCAAGCTCGAACGAGAGGTCCGCGAGATGCGCAAGCAGCTCGACGACGCCACCGGCACGCCGCCGGTGCGCCTGGCCGCGAGTGCCAGCACCCGCAGCGCCCCGACCCAACGAAAGAAGGTGGCCGCGAATGCCAGCCGTCAGCCCCGCAAGCGTGCTCGACAGGATTCGGCGTGACCTGGATCGCAACGCGCTCCGGGTGCGCAACGGGCTGAAGCACCTCGCCGGCGTCGGCCTGCCCGACGTGGCGATGACGCCCAAGGAACTGGTCTGGAGCCGCGACAAGGTCGAGCTGAACCACTACCTCAGTGACACGCCCAAGGCGTCGCCGCCCGTCCTGCTGGTGATGAGCCTGGTCAGCAAGGGCTACATCCTCGACCTGCGTCCGGGCAACAGCTTCATCGAGGCGCTGATGAGCCACGGGCTCGACGTGTACGCGCTCGACTGGGGCGTGCCCGACGCATCGGACTCGGAGAACACGTTCGAGACGTACTGCGACGAGTACCTCCCCCGTGCCGCACAGGAGGTGCTGGCGCACAGCGGCGCCGACGAGCTGATCGTCTACGGCTACTGCTTCGGCGCCGTCCTGTCGTTGCTGTTCGTCGGCGGTCACCCGGAGATCCCGCTGCGCGCCCTCGGGATCATGGCCACGCCGATCGACTTCTCGTTGCTCGGGGCGACGAACACGCTGTTCGCCCAGGGCCGCATCGACCTCGACAGCCTGGTCGACGAGACCGGCAACGTGCCGGCCAACTACGTGCTCGAAGGCTTGAAGACGCGCAACATCACCGGCGACCTCGTGGGGTACGCGAACCTGCTCAACCGGCTCGACGACAGCGAGTACATCGCCGCCCACCAGGCGCTCATCGGCTGGTCGCAGGACCACATCCCGTTCGCCGGCGCGTGCTTCCGCCAGACCGTGCAGTGGTTCATGCAGGACGACCGCCTCGTGCGCGGCGAGATCGAGATGGGCGGGCGGACGTTCGACCTGCGCTCGATCGACTGCCCGGCGCTGAGCGTCATCGGCGAGGCCGACCACCTCATCCCGCCCGAGTCGACCGCCCCGATCCTCGAGCTGTTGCCGGACATCGAGGAGATCCGCTTCAAGGCCGGCCACGTCGGGTTGATCGTCGGCAAGTCGGCCCAGAAGGTGTCGATCCCGGGGATCGCCGCCTGGCTGCTGGCCCAGTGCGACGACGACTCGAGCGTCGGGGCGGGTGCCCGGTGAACGTCGAGCCGCTCGCCGAGGGCGACGTCGACCGGGTGGTGGCGTTCTTCGACCGGGTGCCCGAGGGCGACCGCACGTTCTTCAAGGAGCCGGTGTCCGGCGAACCCACGGTGCGCGCCTGGCTCGCCGGCGGGAGCACGCGACTGCTGGCGGTCGACGGTGACGACGTCGTCGGCTACGCCGCGGTGATCCCCGGCGTCGGTTGGTCGAGCCACGTCGGCGAGCTGCGCCTCGTGGTCGATCCGGCGCGCCGGCGCCAGGGCATCGGCCATGCGCTGGCCAAGGATGCGTTGGCCGCGGCGCTCACCGCCGGCCTGGGCAAGGTGGTCGTCGAGGCGATCGCCACCCAAGACGCCACCATCGCCCTGTTCGCCGGGCTCGGCTTCCAGCCCGAGGCGCTGCTCGTCGACCAGGTGCGCGACGCCGGTGGCGAGCTGCACGACCTGATGGTGCTGGCGATCCACGGCGACGAGACCTGGTCCACGCTGACGGCCGTCGGCCTCGACGAGCCCCTGGATTGAGGTCCTGATGGCCGCGCACAAGTACTGGGCGATGCTGCCGCCGTCCCGATCGGCGGCACGCACGGTGCAGGCGGCGACCGACGCCGAGGCGGCCGGGCTGGAGGGCGTGTTCTCCATCCAGCTCGGCTCCAACCCGTGGGTGCCGGCCGCCGCCGTGGCCGCGTCCACCTCCACGCTGCGCATCGGTACGGGCATCGCCCTGGCGCTGGCGAGGCCGCCGTTCGAGACCGCCGTCGCCGCGCTCGACCTCGACCACCTCACCGAGGGTCGGTTCACGCTCGGGCTGGGCACGAGCACCCGGGCCATCCACACCGACCACCTCGGCATGGCCTACGACCCGCCCGTCGCCCGGCTGGCCGAGGCGGTGCGCATCATCCGGCTGATCACCACCGGCGAGGCCCGCGCCGCCGGACGCTTCGACGGCGACTTCTGGCAGCTCGACTTCTCCCGCCTGGCGATGACCAAGCCACTGCGGCCGCGCCTGCCGATCTGGGTCGCCGCACTGCGCACGCCCCTGGTGCACGTGGCCGGCGAGCTCGCCGACGGTCTGGTCGGGCACCCGTCGTGGTCGATCCCGTGGGCGCTGGCCCAGATCAACGGCCCGTTCGCCAGGGCGCTGCACGCCGGCGGGCGGTCGCGCTCCGACGTCGAGATCAACCTGTGGCACGTCGTCGCACCGAACCCCGACGTCGCCGAGTCGGTGCACGATGCCAAGCGCCATGTGGCGATCTACGCGGCGATCGCCCAGTACCAGCCGTACTTCGCCACCCACGGCTTCGGCGCGGAGGCCAGCCGACTGGCTGCGGCCGTTGCCGCCGGGGAGCGCGACCTCGTGTCCCTCGTGCCCGACGAGATGGCCCGCACGTTCGTCGTCTGCGGCACGCCGGCCGACGTCGTGCGTCAGTTGGAACCGCTGTGGGACGTGGCCGACTCGTTGTGCCTGCAGCCACCTCCCGTGCCCGGCGACCAGCGCCGGGCCTACGACGCACGGATCGCCGAGACGTTCTATGGCTGACACCACCAGCAAGCCCGCGCTGCGCTTCGGCGTGGCCCACGACTTCCGCTGCCCGCCCGGCAGCGCCTACTCGATGGCCGACGTGTACGCCCAGACGATGGAGCAGATCGCCCTCGTCGACCGGCTCGGCCTCGACCTCGTGTGGTTCAGCGAGCACCACTTCGTCGAGGACGGCTACCTGCCGAACTTCGTGCCGGTCGCGGCTGCGGCGGCGGCGGTCACCAGCCGCATCCGCATCTCCACCGACATCGCCCTGGCCCCGTTCGCTCACCCGTTGCGCCTGGCCGAGGACATGGGCATCCTCGACCAGCTGTCGGGCGGCCGGATGGAGCTGGGCATCGGCCTCGGCTACGCGCCGCACGAGTTCGCCGCGTTCGGCATGCCCCGCTCGCACCGCGTGTCGTACACCGAGGAGGCGATCGAGATCCTCAAGCTGGCCTGGACCGGCGAGCGGTTCTCGTTCGCCGGCAAGCGCTGGAGGTTCGACGACGTGCGCGTCACGCCGCAGCCGGTGCAAGAGGGTGGGCCGCCCCTCTGGCTGGCCTCCACCAGCCCGGCGAGCGTCGCCCGCGCCGTGCGCTTCGACACCCACCTGCTCCCCCAGGGTCCCCGGTCCGTCGTGCTCGACCCGTGGCGGTCCGCCACGAGCGCCGCCGGGCGCGACCCGGAGGGCTACCGCATCGGCATCATCCGCTCCGTGCTGGTGACCGACGATCCCGAGCGCGACTGGCCGCCGGTGCGCGCCGCCGAGCGCTACCGGATGCGGGTCTACGGCGGCTTCGCCGAGGCCGCCGGCCTCGGCGGTCAGGACATGTTCAAGGACGAGGAGCGCATCCCCCAGCGGATCATCATCGGCGACGTGGCCCACTGCGTGGACGAGATCAGCTCGTTCGTCGAGGCGTTCGGCATCACCGACCTGGTGACCTGGGGCGCGGTGCCCGGCATCGCCCCGGCCGACACCACTCCGATGATCGAGCGCTTCGCCACCGAGGTCGTCCCCCAGGTGAAGCAGCGCCTGGCGACCATCTGAACAAGGACTCCGGCCCGAAGGGCGGTGCCGCGTGGGTCCGCACGAGTCGAACGGCCAGCCACGCGCGGCGGCGCGACCGCCAGGGAGGCCGCCTGCTACAGATACGTCCCCGGGCGATCGTTCGGGCTCGGGCCGGCCGCCGGGCCCGTGGAGCCGGGCGGGAGCCCGCGCATCTGTTCGAACTGCTGGCGGGCGGCGAGCTGCTGGGCGAACAACGTGGCCTGGATGCCGTGGAACAGGCCCTCCAGCCAGCCGACGAGCTGGGCCTTGGCGATGCGCAGCTCGCTCTCCGACGGCACATGGTCATCGGTGAACGGCAGGGTGAGCGCACGCAGCTCCTCCTGCAGATCGGGTGACATCGCCTCGGACAGCTCGGTGACCGATCGCTCGTAGATCTCCGCCAGGCGTTCACGGCTGGCCTCGTCGAGCGACCCCGAACGGACCTCCTCGAGCAGCAGCTTGACCATCGAGGCGATGCGCATCACCTTGCCCGGCTCGGTGATCGTCTCGCTCTGTCCGGCCTCCTGAGCGACGTCGATCGAGCTCTCGGCCGGGAGCACCAGCTCGCCGCGTTCGATCGGCTCGGGAACGGCTGCGGCCGTGGGATCGTTCGACATGCGCGTCAGTCTGCCCGCGCGCCGAGCAACGGCACCAACATCTCCGCCGACGTGAGCGAGCCGTGACGGCAGACCAGCTGGAACGGGCCGCTGTCGGCCGGGTCGTCGAAGCTGATCGGGGAACGGGCCACGAGCGCCACGTCGCCGAGGCGGGCCGCGACGGGCGGGCTGACCACCGGCCCGAACCAGCCGTCGTCGATGATCTGCGCGCGGCTGGCCACCCAGGCGACGTCGGCGTGGGCGGCGGTCGCCGCGGCGAGCAGATCGGCGGCGGCGCCCGGCTTGGCGTGCAACCAGCGGAACCGGCCCTCCCCCGACTGGCTCCTGGTGAGCCCGAGCACGTCGGCCGCGGGGCGGACCAGGCGCGGGCCGACGTCGACCTGGCCGTGGTCGGCGGTGACCAGCAGCGCCGCGCCGGCGGGGAGCACGTCGATGATGTCGCCGACGAGGCGGTCGGCGGCGCGCACCTCGGCGTCGTAGAAGTCGCCGAAGCCGCGCTCGTGAGCGGTCTTGTCGACACCGTCGTAGTAGGCGTAGACGAACCGCTCGCCGGCACCGAGCAACCGCTGGATCAGCACCGGCATGTTCGACATCACCCGCCAGCCGACCGGCCGCATGCCACGCAGGTGGGCCTCGCTGAAGCCCGAGTGCTCCAGCTCGATCTTCGAGACCACCGGCGGGCCTTCACCGAGGAACGGCTCGAACGGCTGGAGGCGCCGCGGTTCGATGCTCCGGCGGGCATCTCCACCCGGTGTCGACCACCGCAGGATGTTGAGGATCTCGCCGGAGACGTCGATGCGGTACCCGATCAGGCCGTGCTCGCCCGGCGTCAGCCCGGTCGTGATCGACGTCAGCGCCGTGGCCGTCGTGGACGGGGCCACCGTGGTGATCGCCCGACCGGTCATCGCCGCAAGGGTGGGCGCCAGGTGGCGGCGCTCCTGCAACTGCTCCCAGCCGAGGCCGTCGAGCACCAGGAGCACGACCTGGCGGGCATCGGCCACCGGCGCGGGCATCCAGGCCGGCGCCATCGCCTGGGTCGGGGCGAGCAGTGCGGGGACGAGCCCGCGCACGTTCGGCCCGGCATAGTCCGGCAGCGTCGGTCGCGACGTCGTGTCGGACGGTGGAACGGGGGGCGCGGTCAAGGTGGCGACAGTCCAGCACTCCGCAGACAGCCCCGCCAACCGCACCGCCGGTGGACGGGCGGTTACGATGAGGTGGTGCGAGTGTCGAGCAAGGGCGACTACGCCTGTCGGGCGTTGCTCTCACTCGCCGTGCACGACGACGAGACCGGCCCGACATCGGTCCGCGACATCGCCGAGCGCACCGGCATCCCCCAGCCGTACCTCGAGCAGATCCTGTTGGCGCTCAAGGGTGCCGGGCTGGTGCGCTCCAAACGCGGCGTGGGCGGCGGCTACGTGCTGGCCCGGTCGCCGTCGGCCATCCGCCTCAGCGAGATCCTGTCGGCGGTGGACGGGCCGATCAGCCTCGGCGACTTCGGCGAGCCGCACCAGGACGGGGCGTGCGATCACGAGGGCCAGTGCGTGCTGCTGGCGATCTGGAAGAACGCCGGCGACCAGATGCGCCGGCTGCTCGACGGCTTCACCCTGCAGTCGGTCGCCGACGCGGCCCGCGGCGACGCTCCCTGGCCGGAGGCCCGCGCGCAGCTACCCGAGCCCGTCGAGGTCTGAGCCGGCCTGCTCGTCGAGCATCGCCTCGATGGCTGCCAGGTCGGCGGGCAGCGGCGATTGGAACGACAGCGGCTCGTTGCTCACCGGGTGGCGCAGGGACACCTCGGCGGCATGGAGGAACGGACGGGGGACGACCAGCAGGTCGCGGACGCCGCCGTAGGCGCCGTCGCCGACCACCGGATGGCCGATCGCCGCGAGGTGCACCCGGATCTGGTGGGTTCGGCCGGTCTGCAGCTTGCAGCGCAGGGCGCTGAGCTCGGCGGGCCGGGAGTAGCCGCGCAGGACGCGGAACTCGGTGCGCGCCGGTCGTCCGTCGACGACCACGGCCATCCGCGTCGGGTCGCGATGATCGCGCCCGATCGGCGCGTCGATCAGCCCGGACAGGTTCGGCGGCTGCCCCCACACCAGGGTGCGGTACGTGCGCTCGACGCGATGGCCGGAGAGCGCCTCCACGAGCGAGCGGTACGCCGGTTCGCTGCGGGCGACGACGAGGAGGCCGCTCGTGCCGACGTCGAGCCGGTGGACGATGCCGGGACGGTGCGGCTCGCCGACGCCGGCGAGCTCGGGGAAGCGGGCCAGGAGACCGTTGACGAGTGTGCCGTCGGGGTGTCCGGCGCCCGGGTGGACCACGAGCCCGGCTTGCTTGTTCGACCACGATCACGTCCGCATCGGCGTACACGACGTCGACGACGACGGACGCGTCCGCCTCCGGGCGCACCGGCGCCGGCAGGCGGGTCTCGTCGATCGCCATGAGCTGGCCCTCACGGACGCGCACCTTGCCCGACGTGGCCACCTCGCCGTCGACGAGGACCGCGCCGGCAGCGACGAGGCCGGCCGCCTCGGCCCTGCTCGCCTGGGTGATCAGCGCGACGATCCGGTCGATCCGCTCACCGGCGAGCGCCGCGGGGATCTCCTCGACGATCACGTCCGACGCAGCGTCCAGACGACGAACAGCACGCCACCGATGGTGATGGCCGCATCGGCGACGTTGAAGATCGGGAACCACTGGAAGTCGACGAAGTCGATCACCGCGCCGTGCAGCCAGCCGGGGCCGCGGAACAGCCGGTCGACGAGGTTGCCGATCGCCCCGCCGACCACCAGCCCGGCGGCGACGGCGGCGAGCCGGCTGTCGCGCGCCGCGCGGCGCGCGGACAGCGCGAGCACGATGATCACCACGATGGCCACGGCGCCGATGATCGGCCCGACCCCACGCCCGGCGGAGAAGGCCATCCCGCTGTTGAACGACAGGTTCAGTTGCAGCGTCCAGAACAGGTGCTTGGGACCCTCGCCGGCGAGCGCCTCCTGGACCCAGTGCTTGGTGAGCTGATCGAGCAGCACGACGGCCGCGGCGATGACCAGCGGCAGGCCGAGGCCCGTGCCGCGTCCGCCGGTGGCACCCCGCTCCACCGGGCCGGGTGCCGGAGCGGCCGGCTCCTCGTCAGCGTCGACCACCACCGGCTCCGCCGTCATCGACGGCCGATCCCGCCGACCTTCTCCTCGACCAGGACCGTCGCCCACGGAATGGCCTCGAGGCGCTCCCGCGGGATCGGCCGGCCGGACTCCACGGAGTAACCGTAGGTGCCTTCCGCCAGGCGGGCGAGCGCGGCATCGATGTCGGCGATGGTCTGACGGGCCTGGGCCGACAGCGCCAGGTCGCGCTCGCGCTCGACGACCATCGTGTCGCCCTCGCCACCCTCGTCGTCGAACTGCACGTCGCCCATCTCGCTCTCCTCGATCAGCGAGTTGGCTTCGTCCTCGAGACGCGTGGCCTGCCCGAGCAACGACTGCTTCTCCGACAGCAGCAGCGTCTTCTGCGTCGTCAGGAACTTGATGTCGAAGTCCTTCGTGTAGGAGATGCCGTCCTTGGAGACGCCCTTGACGACGGGAGCCGTCACGGTGTCGGCCTTCTTCGCCGTTCGCGGTGCAGCTTTCGCCGGCGAGGTGTCGTCCACGTCCGATTCCGCCGCGTCGGACGCCGTGTGCGCTGGAGCGGACCTCGTCGCGGCCTTCTTGGCAGTGGCCATGTCACCCTCCTCGACCGTGCCGGCACCACCTGTGGCGGCCGGCATGAAGCGGCGATGATAGCTGCGCGTAGGGAGAACACGCGGGCCCCTGCCCCGGTGTCCCCCCGAAGAGCCGGTCGGTCGCCGCCGCAGGCGGCGACGCTACGCGCGGACGACCGCGAGGTGGACGGGATCGCCGTCGAGCTCGGCGTTGGCCTCACCGTCCGCCCACGTCACCGAGGTGGCCAGGGTGGCCTCGGTGAGCAGGTCGATGTGCTCGTCGAGCTGCCGGCGCACGGGCTCGGGCACGCCCAGCGTGAGGGTGATGCGGTCGCTGACGTGCAGCTTGGCGTCGCGCCGCGCCTGCTGGACGAGCCGGATCAGGTCGCGGGCGAGGCCCTCGGCCGCCAGGTCGGGGGTGACCTCGGTGTCGAGCACGACGACGCCGCTGGTCCCGCCGAGCGGGGTGCTCGCACCGTCGCCGTCGACCACGAGGCGCAGCGAGTACTCGCCGTCGAACAGCTCCACGCCCCCGGCCGTGACCGTGTCCCCGTCGCGCGACCAGTCGCCGGCCTTGACCGCCTTGATCACCTGCTGGGTCTGCTTGCCGAGGCGCGGGCCGAGCGCCGCCGGGGTGACCTGGAGGTCGTAGCGCGCCACGGCAGCGAGGTCGTCGCTCAGCTCGACGTGCTTGACGTTGACCTCGTCGGCGATGAGCTCGACGAACGGTGCCAGGCGCTGCGCGTCGGCGACGGCGATGCGCAGCTCGGCCAACGGCTGGCGAACCCGCCTTCCGTTCGTCTTGCGCAGCCGCAGCGTGGACGAGCACACGTCGCGCGCCAGGTCCATGGCGGCGACGAGGTCGGCATCCGCGGGCAGCGCAGCTGCGTCGGGCCAGTCGGTGAGGTGGACGCTGCGCTCGCCGGTGAGATCGCGGTACACCGCCTCGACGGTGAGCGGCAGCAGCGGGGCCAAGGTGCGGCACAGGACGGCGAGCACGGTGTGCAGCGTGTCGATCGCGTCCTGATCGCCGCTCCAGAAGCGGTCGCGGCTGCGGCGCACGTACCAGTTCGTGAGCGCGTCGAGGAAGGCGCGCACCGAGGCGCACGCACCGAACAGGTCGTCGACCTCCATGGCTGCGGTGACGTCGACGACGAGGTCGTGGGTCTTGGCCAGCACGTAGCGGTCGAGGACGTCGGTCTGGTCGGTGCGGTAGGTGCCCGACGTGCCGGCAGCGTTGGCGTACAGCGACAGGAAGTACCACGTGTTCCAGATCGGCAGGATGACGTGGCGCACCGTGTCGCGGATGCCGTCCTCGGTGACCACCAGGTCCGAGCCGCGCAGGATGGACGAGCTGAGCAGGTACCAGCGCATCGCATCGGAGCCGTAGGTGTCGAACACCATCATCGGATCCGGGTAGTTGTTCAGCGACTTGGACATCTTCAGCCCGTCGTCGCCGAGCACGATGCCATGGCTGACGCACGTGCGGAACGCGGGGCGGTCGAACAGCGCGGTGGCCAGGACGTGCAGCGTGTAGAACCAGCCGCGGGTCTGGCCGATGTACTCGACGATGAAGTCGCCCGGATAGTGGTCCTCGAACCACTCGCGGTTCTCGAACGGGTAGTGCACCTGGGCGTAGGGCATCGAGCCGCTCTCGAACCAGCAGTCGAGCACCTCGGGCACGCGGCGCATCGTCGACCGGCCGGTGGGGTCGTCGGGGTTCGGCCGGGTGAGGTCGTCGACCATCGGCCGGTGCAGGTCGCTGACGGCGACGCCGAAGTCGCGCTCCATGTCGGCGATCGAGCCGTAGACGTCGGTGCGCGGGTACGCCGGGTCGTCGCTGCGCCACACCGGGATCGGCGACCCCCAGAAGCGGTTGCGGCTGATCGACCAGTCGCGGGCGTTGGCCAGCCACTTGCCGAAGCTGCCCTCCTTGATGTGCTCGGGCACCCAGCGGATCTGCTGGTTGAGCTCCACCATGCGGTCGCGGAACTTGGTGACCTCGACGAACCACGAGCTGATCGCCCGGTAGACGAGCGGCTCCGAGCACCGCCAGCAGTGCGGGTAGGAGTGCACGTAGCTGTCGTGGCGGATGACCAGCTTGCGCTCCTTGAGCGCCTTGATGACCTCCGGGTTGGCGTCGAACACGTGCATCCCGGCCCACGGGGCGACCTCGGCGGTGTACCGGCCGTGCTCGTCCATCGGGCAGATCGTCGGGATGCCGACGGCGTTGCACGCCACCTGGTCGTCCTCGCCGAAGCCCGGGGCCATGTGCACCAGCCCGGTGCCCTCCTCGGTGGTGACGAACTCGCCGCCGAGCACCTGGAACGCGTTGGGCGTGTCGGCGAAGAACGGGAACATCGGCGTGTACCGCCGGCCGACGAGCTCGCTGCCCTTCAGCGTGGCGACCCGGGTGGCCCCGGCCAGCTCGCGCTCGTACGCGCCGAGGCGGGTCTCGGCGAGCACGTAGCGCTGCCCGTCCTCCTCCATCACCGCGTAGTCGATGTCCGGCCCGACGGCGATCGCCAGGTTGGACGGCAGCGTCCACGGCGTCGTCGTCCAGATGAGCAAGGACGCGGGCACGTCGTCGAGCCCACCTTCGATCTCGAACCTCACCGTGACGGCCGGGTCCTGGCGGTCGCGGTAGACGTCGTCCATGCGCGTCTCGGTGTTGGACAACGGGGTCTCGCAGCGCCAGCAGTAGGCCAGCACCTTGAAGCCCTCGTAGATCAGGCCCTTGTCCCACAAGGTCTTGAACGCCCACATGACGCTCTCCATGTACGGGAGGTCGAGGGTCTTGTAGTCGTTGGCGAAGTCGACCCAGCGGGCCTGGCGGGTGACGTAGCGGTGCCAGTCGTCGGTGAACCGCAGCACGCTGGTGCGGCAGGCATCGTTGAACTTGCCGATCCCGAACTTGCTGATCGCCGGGTGGCCCTGGATGCCCAGCTCCTTCTCGACCACGACCTCGGCGGGCAGACCGTGGCAGTCCCAGCCGAAGCGGCGCTCGACGCGCCGGCCGCGCATCGTGCGGTAGCGCGGCACGGCGTCCTTGACGAACCCGGTGAGCAGGTGGCCGTAGTGCGGCAGGCCGTTGGCGAACGGCGGGCCGTCGTAGAACACGTACTCGTCGGCGTCGGCGCGCCGGTCGATCGACGCCTGGAACGTGCCGTCGGCATCCCAGAACTGCAGGATGCCGGTCTCGACGGCGGGGAACGAGGGTTGCGGTTGGACGTCGGGGTAGCTCACCGTTGACTCCGTGCTGGCGGAGCCGCCAGGGTACCGGGAGCCTCCCCGGCCGGAGCCCGACGATTCAGTTGACCTGGTCGGCGTCGAGCACCTGGCGCACGGAGTCCTGCGGCTCGCTCGGCGTCTCGTCGGGCGCGGCCGTGCTGCCCGACGGCGTGTCGCTGGCCGACAGCAGCGGCCGGCGGACGTCGCCCAACCCGGCGGGCACCCGGTCGACCATGTCCTGCAGCGCCGACGCCGTGTCGCGCAGCCGCTCGCGCTGGGTGACGATGTGCTGCTCGAGGTGGTCGACGTCGGACACGAGGAAGTCGCGGCGGGCGACGAGCGCCTGCACCTCGCCCTCGGCCTTGATCCGCTCGTCCTCGTTGGCCTTGCGCCCCTCGACCTTGGCGTCGTCGACGATCTTCGTCGCCTCGGCGCGCGCCGCGGCGACGATCCCCTCCGCCTCGCGCGTCGCCTCGGCGACGGTGGTGTCGGCCGTGCGCTGGGCCAGCAGCAAGGTGCGGCTGATCGTCTCGGCGTCGTCGCTGGCCAGTTCGGCCGGCTTGGCCTCGACGGGCGCGGCCGCGGGTGCCGGTGTGGCGCTGCCCGCGGCCGGCGTGGCCGAACCCTCCTTGGCCGCGGCGGCGCCGCTCTGGGTGAGCTCCTGCAGCTTGGCCACGGCGGCGCGCGCCCTGGCCTCCATCGCCGTCGCCTGGTTCTGCGCCGACTCGATCGCCGAGGCGACACGCTCCTTGAAGCCGTCGACCTCGCCGGGGTCGTAGCCCTTGCGGACGGTCTTGAACCCGGTGGTGCGGACCGATTGGGGTGTCAACTCCATGACGGCCACAGTAGACGGCCGGTTGCGCCGACCGCCGGGACCCCCGTCGTCAGCTGGTGTACTCCGACGGGCGCGACGGGATCGGCTTGAGCAAGTACACGCCGGTGGCGACCTTCTCCATGCTGCCATTGAGCGCGTAGCACAGGCCGCTGGCGAAGTCGATCAGCCGGCGCGACACCTCGCGGTCTGCCGCCTCCAGGTTCATGATGACCGGCAGGCCTTCCTTGAACTTGTCGGCCAGCTCCTGCGCCGAATCGAACCGCCGGGGCCGCACCGTGTACGGGTCACCCTGGCCGGGCCGCGCGGCCGGGCCGGGGGCTGGCGCACCGACCGACGCCTGGCGCGGGTTGATCGGTCGGGTCTGGACGCTGGAGTCGTCCGGGGGTGGGCTCGGGCGCCGGGCGGTCGGCTCGCCGTCGCGCGTCGGGTAGCTCGGCCGCGGCGGCATCGTGCGCACGGTGGCCTCGTGCTCGCCGGTGTTGCGGGCCGCGTCGCCGTCGCGGTTGCGCTTCGCCGGGCGCTCGGTCTCCTGGGAAGGGTCGTAATCGTCGTACGCGTCGTCAGGCCCGAGGCCGAGGTAGTCCATTGCCTTCTTCCAGATAGCCATCGACGCGCAACCCTCCCTGCCGGACGCACGCTACCCCACACGCTCCTCGGCGATGCGGACACGGTGGGCCGGCGATGCGCCGCGATCAGCGGCGACGCGCGCCGAACAGCGCGCTGCCGACGCGCACCTCGGTGGCGCCCTCCTGCACCGCGACCTCGAGATCGGCGCTCATCCCCATCGAGCAGACGCGCAGGCCGAGCCGGTCGAGCAGTGCGCGCACCGCCCGGAAACCGGGCCGTGCCGCCTCCGGACCGCCGTTCGTCGGTCCGACGGTCATCAGCCCGAGCACCTCGAGACCTCGTTCGGCGGCGCGCTCGACGAGCGACTCCACCTCGCCGGGCGGGCAACCCCCCTTGCCTGCCTCACCGGCGGTGTCGACCTGCACCAGGATCCGCCCGCGCGGCATCCGCTTGGCGAGCTCGTCGACCAGCGAGGGCCGGTCGACGGACTCGACCACGTCGACCACGCCGGCGAGCGCCCGCACCTTGTTGGTCTGCAGCCGTCCGATGAAGTGCACGTCGACGGTGAGCGTGCCGTCGGCCCGTGCCGCGGCGAGCTTGGCGACAGCTTCCTGCGCGTAGTTCTCGCCGATGGCCCGCACGCCGGCACGCTGCGCGGCGAGCACGGCGTCGACCGCGAACGTCTTGGTGACGGCCAGCAGCTCCACGTCGTGACCCCCACCGGCGGCGACGATCCGCCGGCGCACCTCGGCGACGCGTTCGGCAACGAGCGCATCGGGCGGCGTGTCGCTCGGGCGATCGCTCACCGACGGGGGCTGAGCCCCCGGACCCCGCTCACTTCAGGAAGGACGGCACGTCGAAGTCGTCGTCGTCGTCGAGCGGGTCCGGTGCCGGCTCGGCGAACAGGTCCTTCAACGTGTTCGACGTGGTGGTGGTGGCGTCCGGTCCAGGGGCCGGCGTCTTGCCGCCGTCCCACCGGTCGAAGCCGGCGGCGATGACGGTGACCTTGACCTCGTCACCCATCTCGTCGTCGATCACGGTACCGAAGATGATGTTGGCGTCCTGGTGCGCCACACCGTGGATGATCTCGGCCGCCGCGTTCATCTCGAACAGGCCCATGCTCGACGGACCGGTGATGTTCAACAGCACACCACGGGCGCCGTCGATGGCCGCCTCGAGCAGCGGGCTGGCGATCGCCGCCTTCGCCGCGGTGACCGCACGGTTCTCCCCGCCGGCCTGGCCGATGCCCATGAGCGCCGAGCCGGCGCTGGACAGGATCATCTTGACGTCGGCGAAGTCGGTGTTGATCAGGCCGGGCGTGGTGATCAGGTTGGTGATGCCGGAGACGCCCTGCAGGAGCACCTCGTCGGCCATCTTGAACGCGTTGAGCACGCTCGTCTTCTCGTTGGCCACCGTGAGCAGGCGGTCGTTGGGGATGACGATGAGCGTGTCGACCTTCTCCTTCAGCCGGGTGACGCCGGCGTCGGCCTGCACGGCGCGGCGACGGCCCTCGAAGCTGAACGGCCGGGTGACCACGCCGATGGCCAGTGCGCCCATGCTGCGGGCCAGCTCGGCGATGACCGGCGCGGCGCCCGTGCCGGTGCCGCCACCCTCACCGGCGGTGATGAACACCATGTCGGCGCCCTTGATCATCTCCTCGATCTCGTCGCGGTGCGACTCGGCGGCGTTGCGCCCGACGTCGGGATCGCTGCCGGCGCCGAGGCCGCGGGTGAGATCGCGCCCGATGTCCAGCTTGACGTCGGCGTCGCTCATCAGCAGCGCCTGCGCGTCGGTGTTGACGGCGATGAACTCGACGCCCTTGAGGCCGGCGTCGATCATCCGGTTGACCGCGTTGACCCCGCCGCCGCCGACGCCGATGACCTTGATGACCGCGAGGTAGTTCTGGGGTGAGCCGGCCATCTAGCGGTGCCTCCGACGATCAGTGTGTTGTTGGACGGGGAGGTTCATCGTCAGGTCACGTTCGAGTCGAAGTTCATGTGGGAGCCCACCCATGTCGTGCACCCCCGGTGAGAGATGCGGGGATCGTAGCCAGTCTCGCACGAATCGGGCCGCGAACGGTGGACGACGGCCCCCGACGGCTCAGCTGCCGACCTCGTTGGTGGCCACGTCGAGCTGCTGACCTTGGGTCAGCCCGCTGCGAACGGCCATCACCAGGCGAGCGAGCTTGTCCTCGATGCCGGCAACCGTGCCCAGCCGGACGTGGACGCCCGGCGCGTCAGGTGCGTCGAGCTCGAGCGTCAGCTCGTTCGTGCTGGCGTCCACGCCGACCGAGGTGGTGATCTCGCGGATCTCGTCGGGCAGGGCGATCGCCAGCTGTGCAGCAGCGGCGTACGCCGTCCCGGCGAACTGACCCGGGTCGCTGTCGGGTGCCGTGCCGGTGAGCAACAGGTAGTCGATCGGCCGGCCGCCGAGCACCGTCAGCACCCGGCCATCTCGATCGATCACGCGGAACATCCCGTCGGAGCCGGCGTAGGTCGCGACGGGCTTGCGCTCGCGGATGTCGACGAGCGCGTCGTGGGGGAAGTCGGTGCTCACCCGCGCCGACTCGATCCACGGGCTCGTCTCCAGCTCGCGCTCGAGCTTCTGCGTGTCGACCAGCAGGACCGGCGTGCCACGCAGCTCGTTCGTCACCCGCTGCACGAGCGCCGGATCGGTGTACTGGTTGCCCTGCACCACCACGTTCCGCACGTCGAACAGGGGCGAGGCGACCACGGCGACCACGGCGACGACGGCGAGCACGACGACCGCCGACGATCCCGGCCCACAGCAGCCGCCGCCGGCTCGCGGCGCGGTGCACTGCCTGTCGGCGGGCCCGCAGCCGCGGGTCGATGTTCGTCGAGGCCACCTGCGTCGGCAGCGCGTCGAGCCGTTGGTCGGTGGCGTCGATGACGATCGTCGACCGACTCCCACGGTCGTCCGCTGCGGCGTGGATCTCGCGCAGGCGTTGCTCGGCGTCGGCCGCGAGGTACAGCGCGTCGCCGAGCTGGTCGTCGTCGGCGATGACGATCGTGCGCCGCCCGCCGGTCGGTGCGCCGGCGCCGACCGATACCCGTTCGCGAGCCGCCGGGGCCGGCACCGGCTTGGGGGTCAGCGGATCGATCGAGGCCACCGCGCCGGCGACCGGCTTCGCTGCGACGGCGGGCACGGGGACGGCGACCGGCGGCGCCGGCTCGCCGCGCTTGGCCGCCTTGCGCGCCTGCTTCGCCGCGGCCTGCGACTCCTTGGCGGTGGCCTTGCTCGACGCCTTGGCCGACTTGGAGGCCTCGCGCGTGGCGGCCTTCACGGCTTTGGCGTCGGCCCGCGCCGCGGCTCGGGCCTCGCGGCGCGTGCTCCCGGTGGGCATCGGCGAGCGGTCACCGTCGGCGACCTCCTCGACGTTGGTCAGATCGACCACCGCGGGCCGTGCCGCCGCGACGGTGGCCCCGAGGACCGTCGTCGGCGACGTGATCGCCTCGACCGGGACCGGCGCCACGGCGCTCGCCTCGGCGACGGCCTCATCAGCCGGCTCGGCGGACTCGGCGGGCTCGGCGGGCTCGGCATCGTCGAGCGGCAGCCCGGCGGTGTCCACGCCGAGGATCCGGTCGATCGACGGGTCGTCGAAGTCGTAGACGACGTCGCCCGGCTGTGCCGGGTCGGAGGCGAACGCGGCGAGCAGCTCCTCGAGCACGTCGTCGGGCACCGGCTGGTCGGGCAGCTCACGACCGCTCATCGACGACCCTCGCCCTCGCCGATCGCCTCGGCGTCGGCGAAGCCGACGAGGCGCACCTCGCTGCGCAGGACGATGCCGGTCTCCTCGGCGACGCGCCGGCGGACGAGCTCCATCACGGCGCGCACGTCGGCGGCGCGGGCACCCGGCGAGGCCTGGATGAAGTTGGCGTGCTTGTCGCTCACCGCGGCGCCGCCGATGGCCAGCCCCCGCAGACCGAGGCGGTCGATCAGCTCCGCCGCCGCCAGCTCACCGGGGACCGGGTTGATGAACACTGAACCTGCATTCTGGCCGCCGGGCTGGTGCTCGCGCCGCCATCTGACGATCTCGGTGAGCATCGCCTCGCCGGTGGCGACGTCGCCGGCGGCCAGCCGCAGGTCGGCGTCGAGCACGACGTGATGGTCGGTCAGGTCGGAACCGCGGAAGCGCAACCCGAGCGCGGCGGCCGGATGCACTTCGACGCTGCCGGTGCGCAGGTCGAACAGCCGAACCGCGGTGGCGCAGGCGACCATGTCCGAGCCGTGTCCGCCGGCGTTGGTGCGCAGCGCGCCGCCGATCGTGCCGGGCACCCCGACGGCCCACTCGAACCCGGTGAGTCCGGCGGCGACGGTGCGCCGGGCGAGCACGGGCAGCGGGACTGCCGCGCCGGCGCGCACGTCGGTGCCGTCGATGTCGATCGCCGCGCACAGCTCGCCGAGCGAGACGACGATCCCGCACACGCCTTCGTCGGCGACGAGCATGTTGCTCCCCCGCCCGAGCACCACGACGGGCAGCCCGGTCGCGGCGGCCGTCACGCCGACGCTGCGCAGCTCGTCGATGGTGCGCGGCGTGGCGAACACGGCCGCGGCCCCGCCGACGCGATAGGTGGTGCGCGGTGCCAGCGGCTCGTCGGGCACGGCGAAGCCGTCGAGCCGGGCGAGCGCGTCGCCCACCGCGTCGCACGTGGCGGCCACGGTCATCGAACCTCGGGGGCTGCGCCCCCGGACCCCATCGGCGCCCGGCTCCCTGGCGGTCGCTCGGTCGCCATGAACTCGCTCGGCTCGCTCATGATCCTTCTCGCAGTTCGGCGCGCCGGGCGATCACCTCGTCGGGCAGCGCGGCGACGTCGCCGCAACCCATCGAGATCGACACGTCGCCGGCCGCAGCTCGCGGGCGAGCCACTCGACGAGGTCCTCCCGGCGGGGCAGCCACACCAGCCGCGTCTCGGGGTGGGCGTCGAGCACGGCGTCGACCACGAGCTTGCCGGTGACGCCAGGGATCGGCGTGGTGCCGGAGGGGTAGATCTCGGTGAGCACGACCACGTCGGCGTCGACGAACGCGTCGCGGTACTCGGGCGAGAGCACCGACATCCGGTTGTACCGGTTCGGCTGGAACACCGCGACCAGCCGCTGCCAACCGTCGCCCGAGTCGCGCGCCGCGCGCAGCACCGCGGCGATCTCCGCGGGCACGTGGGCGTAGTCGTCGACCAGCGTGGCCCCGCCGTCCACGCCGCGGATGTCGAAGCGCCGGGCGACGCCCCCGAAGCGGGCCAGCGCCGCCGCGGCGTCGGCGAACGACACGCCGAGCTCCATCGCCATCGCCAGCGCGCCCGTGGCGTCGCGCACGTTGTGCATGCCGCGCAACGGCAGCGACACCACGCCGAGCGCCTCGCCGCGACGGATCACGGCGAAGTCGATCGTCCCGGTGGCCACGCGCACGTCGTCGATCCGGTAGTCGGCGGTCGCGGCCGTGCCGTAGGTGACCGCGCCGTGGCGCGCGGCGAGTGCCGCGCACGGCGCGTCGTCGGCGCACAGCACCTTCGGACCGGGGATCTGCGCGAGGTAGCGGTCGAAGCTGTCGACGATCGCGTCGAACGTGCCGAAGTGGTCGAGGTGGTCGACGTCCACGTTGGTCAGCACCGTGGCGTACAGCGGCAGCTCGAGGTGCGTGCCGTCGCTCTCGTCGGCCTCGACGACGAACCACTCCCCGCCCGTCCATTGCGCGCCCGGTGCCGACGTCGGCGACGTCGCCACCGATGACGAAGCTCGGCTGCCATCCGGCCTCGGCGAGCATCAGCATCAGCATCGACGTGGTGGTGGTCTTGCCGTGGGTGCCGGCGACGGCGACGGACCGGGCCCGGGCGCAGATCGAGGCGAGCATGCCGGCGCGGCGCAGCACCATCAGCCCGGTGTCGGCGGCCTCCTGCAGCTCGATGTTCGTCGCCGGGATCGCGCTCGACGCGGTGACGGCCGTGCAGCCGTGGACGAGCGCACGGTCGTGGCCGATGTGCACGTCCACACCACGGGCGCGCAGGCGGTCGAGCACCGGCTGCTCGCGGATGTCGCTGCCGCTGACCGCGGTGGCCCATCTCGGCGAGGACGATGGCGATCGCGCTCATCCCCGGCCCGCCGACGCCGACGACGTGCAGGCGTGCCGGCTCGGCGAGATCGAGCGGCGCCGCGGGAGCCACCGGGCGGGACGTGGCGGTGGCGGTCACGTCGCGCCTCCTCGGCGCCACCCGCTCGACGACGTCGATCAGCGGTGCCGCGTGCGCGCCGCAGCGCCCTGGGCGTGGGCGTTGGCCGCCAGCGCGTCGAGCGCGGCGCGGTCGCGCCAGCAACCGTTCGATCTCGGCGACGAGCCGCTCGGCGGTGAAGTCGGGCTGCTCGACGAGGATCGCCGCGCCGTGGTCGCTGAGCTGGCGGGCGTTGTCCACCTGGTGGTTCTCCGCCGCACCGGGCCAGGGCACGACGATCGCCGGTGCGCCGGCCACGCTCAGCTCGGCGATCGTGCCGGCGCCGGCGCGGGTGACGAGCAGATCCGCCGCGGCGTAGACCTCCGGCATCCGGTCCTCGTAACCGATCACGCGGTACAGGATGCCGTGTGAACCGTCGCGTGCGGGGACAGCCCTGTGGATGAACCGCTCCCCGACGGCGTGGTGCACGGCCAGATCGCGCGCGATCGGCGAGGCGCTCGACGGCCGCGACGACCACCTCGTTGACGTCCTGCGAGCCGAGCGAACCGCAGCTCACGGCGACGACGAAGCGGTCGAGCGGGCAGGTCGAGCGCCCGCCGAGCCGCGTCGCGGTCGCGCCGGCGGTCGAGGTCGCACGATCGCCTGGCGCACCGGGTGCGCCGGTGACCTCGCGCGTGCGGCAACGTCGAGCCGGGGAAGGCCACGGCGACGGCCGCGGCACGCCGGGCCAGCACCTTGGACACCAGGCCGGGGCGCAGGTCGTAGCTGACGACGACGACGGGGATGCGGGTGACGAGCGGCGGCGAACGTCGCCGGGAAGCTGGCGTAGCCGCCGACGTTGACCACCACCTTCGGCGCGAGCCGGCGCAGCAGGCGCCCGGGCCTGCCACGTCGAGCGCACCAGCTTCGGCAGGAACGCCAGGTTGCGGCGCGACAGGCTGCGCTGCAGGCCGACCACGTCGAGCAACGTCATCGGGTGTCCGGTCGGCGGCACGAGGCGTTGCTCGACGCCGTTGCTCGTGCCGACGTAGTGGACCGCATCGACCGCGTGGCCGCGGGCGACGAGCCCCTCGGCGATGGCCAGCGCCGGGATCACGTGACCGGACGTGCCCCCGCCGGTGACGACGGCGAACGTCGACGTCGCGTCACGTGAGCTCGTGACCTCGCTCACTTCACGTTGCGGGCGACGTTGAGCAGCAGCCCGCCGGCGACCATGGTGACGAACAGCGAGCTGCCGCCGGCCGAGAAGAACGGCAGGGTCAGGCCGGTGACCGGCATCATCCCGGTGACGCCGCCGACGTTGATCATCATCTGCACCACGAGCCAGCCGACGATGCCGCTGGCCACCAGCGCGGCGAAGCGGTCGGCGCTGGCCAGGGCCACCTGCACGCCGGCGTAGGCCAGCAGCACGAAGCCGCCGAGCACGCCGATCACCCCGACGAAGCCGAGCTCCTGGGCGATGACGGCGAAGATGAAGTCGCTGTGGGCCAGCGGCAGGAAGCCGCCGAGCGTCGCCGAGCCGCGTGCCGGCCCCTGCCCGGTGAGGCCGCCCGTGGCGATGCTGATCTGCGCCTGGTACGTCTGGTAGCTGAGGTGGTCCTTGTGCGCGGCGATGTCCATGAACGCCGTGAACCGGGCGGCGCGCCGGGGGCTGGACACGACGAACAGCACCGCGCCGAACGCCCCGCCGACGCCGGCCAGCGGCCATCGGCACGAACGGCGCGCCGGCGATGAACGCCATGACGAACACGATGCAGCCGAGCACGATCGCCGAGCCGAGGTCGCTCTGCGCCAGGCACAGGCCGGCGCCGAGCGACGGCGACGCCGAGCACCGGCAGCAGCGTGCGCCGCGGGTCGTTCATCTCCGTCTGGCGGCGGGTCAGCAGGTTGGCGCAGAACAGCAGCACGGCGAGCTTGAGGAGCTCCGACGGCTGGAAGGTGAACGGTCCGATGGCCACCCACGCCTTGGCCCCGTTGACCTGGGCGCCGAGACCGGGGACGAACGGCAGCGACCATCGAGGCCATCGCCACGACGAGCAGCGGGGTGACCAGCCGGCGCCAGAAGTGCAGCGGCACGCGCATCGCCACCCACAGGCCCGGCGGTGCCGAAGACCGCCCACATGCAGCTGGCGGTTGAACAGCCGCCACGGCGAGTTGCCCTGGTGCAGCTGGGAGATCGAGCTGGCCGACAGGACCATCACCAGGCCGAGCATGACGAACACGGCGATCACCACGGCGATCAGGTAGAACTCGACCGGCGGTGGGCTCGTGCGTGCGGGCCTTGCGGCGCTGCCGCCGGGTGCCGGCGGATCGCCGCCGAGCGCTCCAGCGCCTGGCGCCGGCGGTCGCCGATCAGTGTCGTCGTCGTGCCCATCAAGCGCTCCCCGTGTCGTTGCGTGCGTCGTTCGTGCGTGAGCTGGCAGCGGCCGCAAGGCGTTGCCGCACTCGCGCCTTGAAGTCGTCGCCGCGCGCCGGGTAGCCGCCGTCGGGGTACCAGTCGAAGCTGGCGCACGCCGGCGAGAGCAGGACGACGTCGCCGGGCTCGGCCATCTCCCCGGCGAGGTCGACGGCCTGGGCCATGCTCGCGGCGACGCGCACCGGGCACCACGGGGTGAACGCCGCGGCCACCTCGTCGGCGGCCTCGCCGAGCGCGACCACACCGACGATGCGGTCGTGCTCGGACGCCAGGCTGGCGAGGTCGAGGCCCTTGTTGCGGCCGCCGGCGAGCAGGACGATGCCGTCGAAGCCGCGGATCGCGGTGAGCGCGGCGTGCGGCGTGGTGGCCTTCGAGTCGTTGTACCAGCGCACCCCGTCGGCCTCGCCGGCCAGCTCGATGCGGTGCGGCGGATGGACGAACGTGGCCAGCGCGGCGCGCACGTCCTCCGGCTCCGGCGAGACCGGACTCGAGCACGACCGCCGCGGCAGCGAGCGCGTTGTCGATGTCGTGGGGCAGCGCGCGGGTCATCACCGCGGTCGTGGCGATCGGTGCCCGACGGCCCGACGAGCACGTCGCGCTCGCAGCCGGTAGTCCGCACCGGCGCCGCCGAACGTCGCCCGCCGGGCGCGCACGCGGGCCAGGTTGCGCATCACGATCGGGTCGCGGGCGTTGCCGATGGCCGACGTCGGTCGGCCGCAGGTGCGACCACATCCGCGCCTTGCTGGCCTCGTAGGCGGCGAGCGAGGTGTGCCAGTTCTGGTGGTCCGGGCGCGAGGTTGAGCCACACCGACGGCGTCCGGCCGGAAGCTGCGCAGCCAGTTGAGCCGGAAGCTGCTGCACTCGACGACGAACACGTCGGCGTCGATGTCGAGCGCGGCGACGAGCGGCACGTCGGTGTTGCCGACCTCCACCGCCTGCCGGCCCGCGGCGCGCAGCATGGCTGCGACCAGCAGCGTCGTGGTGGTCTTGCCGTCGGTGCCGGTGACCGCCAGCATCGGGCGGGCCCGCCGGGACGTTCGGCCTCCCACTCGTAGGCCGAGGTCGAGCTCGGTGACCACGGGCACGCCGGTGGCCACTGCGGCGCGGACCACGTCGTGGGTCTCGGGCACGCCGGGTGCCGGGCAGACCAGATCGCAGCCGCTCGACGAGCGCGGCGATCTCGTCGATCGTCGGCGCACCGATCAGCTCGCTGCCGAGGCGCTGTGCCGCAGCGACGCGCGCCGGCGTGCGGCTGGTCGTCGGCGAGCACGACGTCGTAGCCGTGGGCCACCAGCGCGCCGGCGACCGCCTCGCCGGTGACGGCCAGCCCGTAGACCAGGGCCCGCGGACGGGTCATCGGCGCACCGTGTCGAGGTGGGTGAAGTCGGCGATGAACAGGGCCAGCGCAGTGGCCACGCAGATCCCGGAGATGATCCAGAAGCGGATGATCACGGTGGTCTCCGGCCAACCGACCAGCTCGAAGTGGTGGTGGATCGGCGACATGCGGAACAGCCGGCGCTTGCGGCCCGACGCCTTGAACACGCCCATCTGCACGGCCACCGAGCCGGCCTCCATCACGTTGATCGCGCAGATCAGCACGATCAGCAGCTGCGTGTCGGTGGTCAGCGCGAGCAGGGCCAGCGCCGAGCCGATGCCCAGCGCGCCGACGTCACCCATGAAGATCCGCGCCGGGGCGGCGTTCCACCACAGGAACCCGCCGCAGGCCCCGGCGAACGCCGCGGCGAGCACCGCGAGGTCGAGCGGGTTGACCACCGCTGCTGTAGATCTCCGGGTTGCGGAACGCCCAGTAGGCGATGATCGTGTAGGCCAGGAAGCCGAGCAGCGCCGAGCCGCCGGCCAGACCGTCGAGGCCGTCGGTGACGTTCACCGCGTTGCTCGTCGCCCAGATGATCAAGCCGGCGTAGACGACCCACAGCGGCCACGGCAGGTGCCAGCCCGGCAGGTTCGCCCGGGTCAGCGAGACGGTCTCGCTGACGCTCGGTGACCGAGACGAGCACCCAGGCGATGCCGATCGACAGCGCCAGCGTGATGTAGCTCTTCTTCTTCCAGAAGATGCCGCGGTTGTGGCTCTTGCGGACCTTGATGTAGTCGTCGAGGAAGCCCATCGACGGCGAGCACGAGCACCCCGCCCCACATCACCAGCGCCTGGTTGGAGAACACCAGGCCGCTGCGGGTGTGGGCGACCAGCCAGCCGACGAACGCGGCACCGACGATCGCCAGGCCGCCCATCGTCGGCGTGCCCGACTTGGACTGGTGGTGATCCGGGCCGCGGTCCTCCTTGCCGAGGATCGGCTGGCCCTTGCCGCGGTGGCGGAAGAACGAGATCAGGTAGCGCGACCCGATCAGCGAGACGACCATCGCCACCGCCCCGCCGATCATGACCGCGATCACGAGCGTCCCCGGCGATCTCGGCCAGCAGCTCGCGCGACGACCTGGCGGTCGTCGAACGGCAGCGGTCTCGCCGCCGATCGTCTGGGTGGCCTCGTGGCCCTTGCCGGCGATGACCACGACATCACCCGGACGGGCCGAGGCGAGTGCCGCGGCGATGGCGCGGCGACGGTCGGGCTCGATCACGAGGCGGTCACGGTAGTCCGCGGGTCGACCCCGTCGACGATGGCACCGATGATCGCCAGCGGATCCTCCGAGCGCGGGTTGTCCGACGTGACCACGACCGCTCGGCGAGCGCGACGGCGACCGCGCCCATCTCCGGGCGCTTCGCCCGGTCGCGGTCGCCACCGGCGCCGAAGACGACGATCACGTCGCCGGCGAAGCCCGCCGGCCGGGCCGCGGCGAGCGCGGCGCGCAGCCCGTCGGGCGTGTGGGCGAAGTCGACGATCACGTCGAACGGCTGGCCGGCGCGCACCGGCTCGAACCGGCCCGGCACGACCGGCGCGGCGCGCAGCCCGGCGGCGATCACGCGCTGGCGCGATGCCCGAGCACGGCGCACGTCGTGGCCGCGGCGAGGCTGTTGGCCGCGTTGAACCGTCCGCCGAGGCCGACCTCGACGAGCTCGCCGCGCCACCGGTACGAGTGGCTCGTCGGCTCGACGCGGAGGTCGTCGACGTCGTCGAGGGAGAACGCCACCGCCGGGACCGGCGATCGTCGGCCAGCAGGCGCCGGCCGTGCTCGTCGTCGGCGTTGATCACCGCGCGCGCCGTGAGCGCCGGGGTCGAACAGCGCGGCCTTCGCCGCGAAGTACTCCTCGACCGTGCCGTGCAGGTCGAGGTGGTCGCGCCCGAGGTTGGTGAACACGGCGACGTCGAAGTGGCAGCCGGCGACGCGCTGGAACGCGAGCGCGTGCGACGAGACCTCCATCACCACCGCGGCGTCGCCGGCCGGCGACGAACGCCGGCCAGCCGGGCCTGCAGCTCCGGCGACTCCGGCGTGGTGTGCGCCCCGGTGAGCGTGCCGATCGTCGCCCGTCGGCGAGCCCGGCGTGCTCGAGCACCGCAGCGATCAGGTTCGGTCGTCGTCGTCTTGCCGTTCGTGCCGGTGATGCCGACCATCGTCAACGCCCGGCTCGGGTGGCCGTGGAACGCCGCGGCGAGCTGGCCCATCGCCGGCCGCGTGTCGAGCGACGAGCACCTGGGGCACGGCGGCCGACCGTCGGCGGTGCCCAGCGCGTGGTCGACGAGGAGCGCGGTGGCCCCGCCGGCGACGGCGGCGGGGGCGAACTCGTGCCCGTCCGACGTCGCGCCGCGCAGGCAGCAGTACAGCGTGCCGGCGCGGGCGAGGCGCGAGTCGTGCTCGACCGAGGTCACCGCGGACGCTGCCGTCGCCGTGGATCGCCGCCGGCGGGCAGGCCGGCGGCGTCGACGAGGCGGTCCAACGCCACGGCCGTCGTGCTCGTCCGGTCGCTCGTCATGCTCAATGGCCCGGATGGCAGCCGGTGTCGCCGGCCGGCGGGGTGATCTGCTGCTCGTGGGTCGCCGCCTGGGCGATGTCGACGAAGATCGGCGCGGCGCCGGTGCCGCCGAAGCGGGCGTTGGACGTCGGGTCCGGCTCGTCGACCGAGACGACGATCGTCACCCGCGGCGCCGACGCCGGGTAGAAGCCGACGAAGCTGGCGAAGTACGACTTCGAGCCGTCGTCGGCGGTGTACGTGCCGTTCTTCTGCACCTTGAGCGCCGTGCCGGTCTTGCCGGCGACGCTGATGCCGTTCATCTGGTCGTCGCTGAACGCGCCGTACGCCGTGCCCTTGGCTGGAGCAGGTGACGCCGAGCATCATCTGCGTCATGTCGGCGGCCGTGGTCGGGCTGATCACCGTGTGCGTCGTCGACGGCGCCGTGTCGGTCAGCTTGCCGTCGGCACCGATCGTCGCCTTCACCAGCTTGGGCGCCACGTACACGCCGCCGTTGGCGATCGTGTTCGCCGCCGCCGCGAGCTGCAACGTCGAGGCCGTGTACCGGTAGCCGTAGGTGATCGTCACCTTCTCCGTGCCCTGCAGCTTCATCGGGTCCGACACCGAGCCGTTGCTCTCACCGGGGAACGCCGACGCCGGTCGACTCGCCGAAGCCGAAGGCATGCAGGTAGTCGGTGAGCTTGACGACGCCGAGCGGGTGGGCGGTGAGGTAGGTGCCGATGTTCGACGACTCGGCGAGGATCGTGCGCAGCGTCATCGGGCCGGTCGCGTGCGACTCGGCGTCGAGTCACCCGCTGCTCCCACTTCGTGCCCTTGTTGAACACCAGGTACGGGCGGCACGGTGATCGTCGTGTCCGGCGTGGTCAGGCCCTCGTTGATCGATGCGGAGATGCTGAACAGCTTGGCCACCGAGCCGGGCTCGTTGGCCTCGACCATCGCCTTGTTGGCCGACGTCACCCGGGCGACGCCGTCGTCGCCTCGGTCGACGTTGGCCATCGCCAGGACCTCGCCGGTCTTCGTGTCGAGCACCACCGCCTTGGCGCCCTTGGCCAGCACGTCGGGCAGGTTGATGCCCGTCAGCAGCGCCTGCTCGGTCTGGTACTGCAGCGAGCGGTCGATCGTCAGCTGCAGGTCGTCGCCGGGGATCGGCTCGGTGGTCGTCGTGTCGTCGCCGGGGATCGAACGTCCCTGGTTGTCGTGCTCGCGCACCCGCTGGCCGTCGGTCCCGGTGAGCGTCTTGTCGTAGGCCTACTCCACGCCGGCGGTGCCGACGCCGTCGATGTCGGTGCGCCCGACGACCGCGAGGCCGACGTCGCCGCTCGGCAGCACCCGCTCGTCCTCGTCGAGCGACGACGACACCCGGCAAGCCCGAGCGCCAGCACGGTCGCGGCGAGCGAGGCGTCGATCTGCCGATCGACGTAGACGAACGACTTCGACTTGTCGGCGAACGCCACCTGCAGCGCAGCGCGCTTGGCGTCGGGCAGGCCGAGCAGCTGCGCCGAGCGTCGCCGCGGTTCCGGCGGGATCGCCGACGAGCTTGGGGTTGGCGATGATCGTCTTCTTCGGCACGGACAGCGCCAGCTCCACACCGTTGCGGTCGAAGATCGTGCCGCGCTCGGCGGGCAGGACGGTCTCGCTCGTGCGCTGCGCTCGACCGGCGGCGACGAGCCCCTGCGCCTGCGCGGTCTGCAAGCAGCGTCACCCGCGCGATGACCGCGAAGCACAGCACGGCGCTCACGGCGAACAGGATGCGCATGCGGCGACGGCTCTCCCCGGCGCTGGAAGTGGTGGACGACCGAACGCGGCCGGATCGTGCGCCGTTGCAGGCCGCGCGTCGCGACCGCCGGGGCGACACGGCCCTTCGACGGCGGCCGAGCCGTGGGTGCCGGACGGCCCGGTGACGGCCGTCGCGCCCGATCGGGCTGCTTGGCCGTCGGCGGTCGGGGCGTCCGCCGGGCGGTCGGGCCCGCCGGATCACCGGTCGCCGGGCGCGCCGGCGTCGCCGGGGAGCGGCGGTGCTGGCGTGTGGCGGTCCGGTGCTCGGTCGTCGTCGCCGGCACCTTGTGTTCGCGGATCTTCCGCCCGGCGGGCACGGATCGGCCGCGCTGCGGGGCGCGGCTCACGGCGCCGACCCGGCGATCGCCTTGACCCGGCCGAACTCGTCGAGCGCATCGAGCGGCACGGCGTTCGGATCGAACACCCCGCCGGTCGTCTGCTGGATCAGGCCGACGATCTGCGGATCGATCGAGACGAACTCGGTGGACGACGCCGGGCGCATCCCCAATGCGGTCGCCGCCGTCGCCAGGCGCTCGGGCGAACGCAGCTCGGAGCGCTGCCGGCGCAGGTCGTTGTACTGCTGGTTCGCGTCGCGGATCGACCGCTCGACCTTGTCGAGTTGCGACCTGTCGGCGGGCGAGCTGCGTCTGGAACGCCGCGGCGACGAGCATCAGACCGAAGATCACGGCGAAGCCGACGGCGATGAGGCGCGACACGCGCCGCCGGCGGGGCACGACGACCAGGGGGCCGCGGCGGGCCGACGACGACGCCGGCGGTGAGCCGCACCATCGGATGGTCGTGGTGCCGTGGCCACACCGTCGTGCGCACCACGCCAGGACGGCGCGCGGCGCCGCCATGTGCCCGTGTGCGCATCGGGGCGATGGGGCGCGCGGTGGGAGCCGAGTTCGGGGCCGGTGCCGGTGCGGGGATGGGCGTCGACCGCTTCCCGGTCGGCGTCGGCGCCGATCTCGCCGACGGCACCTGGTGGGCCGACGGCGCCCGGGTCGGTGCCGGTGCCCGCTCCGTGGACGCCCGGCGCGCCGCGGGGGCCGGGTGGGGGCGACGTCCACCGTCTCGGTCGCCGCGGTCGACGCCTCCGTCGTCCGACGCGGTCGCAGGCTGCGCAGCGGCCGCGGCGGGATCACCGCGCCGACCGGCGGCGCGTCGTTGCGCCGCCGGTCGGTGGTCGGTGCCCGCCGCGCGAGCGGTTGGCGGGCGACGCTGCCGCGCCCGCGGTGGACGACCCGGGCGCGGCGCGGCGCGCCGTCTGGGCGCGGCGCGCCGCGTCCGGCGTCGTGGTGGACCCGGCGCGCGGGCGGCGGGCGGTGCTCGGTGCGCCGCGCCGCGGGCGACGGGCGTCGTCGGTGCGATCGTCGAAGACCAGGGCCACGGCTCAGCCCACCGTGCCGCGTCGCGGCGTGTCGGCGATCCGCTCGGCCACGCGCAGCCGGGCGCTGGCGGCGCGCCGGTTGGCAGTTCGCTCCTCGACGGTCGGCGTGCGCGGGATGCCGCGCACGAGGCGGACGGTCTGCACCGCGTCGCACACGCACGGCAGCTCGGGCGGGCACGTGCACCCGCCGGTCACCGCGTTGCGCAGTCGCTCCTTGACGATGCGGTCCTCGCCGGAGTGGTACGACAAGCACGGCGATGCGGCCGCCGGGGACCGTCGCCTCGATCGCCTCGTCGATGGCCACGGGCAGGGCGTCGAGCTCGCCGTTGACCTCGATGCGGATCGCCTGGAACGTGCGCTTGGCCGGGTGGCCGCCGGTGCGCCGGGCCGGCGCGGGGATCGCCGAGACGACCACCTCGGCCAGCCGGGCCGTGGTCTCGATCGGGCGGGCGGCGACGATCGCCGCGGCGATGCGCCGGGCGAAGCGCTCGTCGCCGTAGCGGAACAGGACGCCGGCCAGCTGCTCGACGGGATAGCCGTTGACCACGTCGCCGGCGGTCCACGGCTGGGTGGCGTCCATGCGCATGTCGAGCGGCGCGTCGAGCCGGTAGGAGAAGCCGCGCTCGGCCTGGTCGAGCTGCGGCGAGCTGACGCCGAGGTCGAACAGCGACGCCGGAGAGCGAGTCGATCGAGAAGGCTTCCATGGCGTCGTGGAGGCGGTCGAAGCGGCAGTGGAACAGGTGGACCCGTTCGCCGAACCGGGCGAGGCGCTCGCCGGCGGCAGCCAGGGCGGTCTCGTCGCGGTCGAGCCCGAGCACCCGCAGGTGCGGCCACCGGTCGAGCAGCAGCTCGCTGTGGCCGCCTCCGCCGACGGTGGCGTCGAGCACCCAGCCGGCGGGGACCGGGCCGAACACGGCGACGATCTCGGCGACCATCACCGGCTGGTGCCGGAACTCGGGTGGCTCGGTGGCCGTCACGGGTGGGCGTTCGTCACTGCCAAGCGATCGCGCGTCGGTGCTGGGCGTCGTTCGCCGATCTGCAGCCCCCCGGCCGACGGGTGTCGCCGGGATGTCTCCCCGGTACGACGAGACGGAAGCGGGCGGAGTAGGGGCTGTCCATCTTGTGGGCCGGAAGGCTGCAGATGGGCGAACTGTGGTCGCAGTGCGGGCGATCGGTCGTGGTGCTGCCTCGTGCCTCCTTCGTGTCGGTTCGTGCGTGGTCGTACTCGGACGCCGGTCGGTCGGGGCTGGCCAGCTCGTCGTCGCCGACAGCCTCGATGGCCCGGTGACGGACGGGCTCCCAGATCTCGATGCGGTCGAAGTTGCCGGTGATCCGGACGGTGCTGTCGAGGGGGATCTCGGCGTACTCGCGCAGGGCGTCGTCGACCTTCATCCGCCCCTGCTTGTCGAAGGCGACGAGCGACGCCGAGGCCGCGAGCGACCGGCGGGACGTGGCGCGATGCCTCGCCGCGGCGCACTGCATCCATCGCCGCGGCCGCGTCGGCCTCGAACTGCTCGGCGGGGATGACCTCGACGCACTTGTCGGTGCCCTTGGCCAGGTAGCAGTGCTCGCCGAGGTGGGTGCGGAACGCGGCAGGGAGCGCCAGGCGCCCCTTGTCGTCGAGCTGGCGCTCGTGCGTCCCGACGAAGAGCACCGCGCCTCACCGACCTTTCCTCACGCTCGCGCCGCCGACGGAGTCGGGAGCTGACCTGCCTGTCGTGAGGACGTGCCGCCGTGGCCGCCTCCCCACCGGGCCCCATCATGGCCCCCAACTCCCCCCATCGTCAACCACCCTTCTCCATTTGTCCCCACTTCGCGCCCGCTGCCGCCCCACCCGTCCCCACGCCGAACCCCGAGCCCCCGCCAAGCCGGCTTCCGGTCACCGCCAGAAGGCGACGGTCGTGTTCCGGCGGTGACCGGATCGCCGCCGCGGCCACGCGCCAACCCGCTCTACGAACCCGCGCCCGGGCGCGCGACGCGGATCGGCTCACCGGCCGGATCAGGTCAGCGCGTCAGGGCAGGGCGGCGAGCAGGGCGTCGACGACGGCCGTCGCCGAGGCCGGCACGACCGCGGCGATCGAGGCCAGCTCGGGCGGCGTCGGGCGCGGCGGCGGCGACGAGCGCGGCGACGAGCTCGGGGCGCCAGCGCAGGTGGGCCATGGTCTGGAACCTGGCCCAGTCGCGGCTGCGCCGCTGGGCGATGCCGACGAGCTTGGCGCCCGACGCGGCGAGCACCTCGCCCGGTCCGACGCCGGCGAAGCACACCGCGCGCCGACCACGCGCGTGCGCACCAGCGCGCCGCGGTGCACCGTCGGCGGCGACGCCGAGCGAGGCCAGCGCCGCCGCCCACGCCTCCCCGACCCAGTGCATCGACCGGCCCGACGTCGTCGTGCCACAGCGGGTCGCCGCGGGTGATCACGAGATCGACCCAGACCACCTCGCCGGGCACGACGAGCACCGCTCCACCGCCGCTGCGCCGGCGGACCACGTCGATGCCGAGCGACCGCGGCGATGCGCCGGTCGACGGCTTCGTCGCGCTGCGCCGAGCCGAGGACCAGGGCCGGCGACGACGGCGACGACACCCAGGCCAGCCGCTCACCGGCAGCCGGGGCCGGCGTCAGCGCATGGAACGACGCGGCGTCGGCGTGGTGCTGCTCGACGGTCCAGCTCAGCTGGCGCGCGCCAGGTACGGCTTCCACGCGTCGGGCACCCGGGCCACCGACACCGTCACCCAGGCCAGCTCGCGCGGGACGTGCGCCGGGCGGGCCAGGTCCATCCCTGCCTCGCTCGGTGTGCGGTCGCGCTTGCGCAGGTTGCACGGGCGGCACGCCGCGGCGACGTTCTCCCACTCGTGCCTGCCCGCCACGCGACCGCGGGATGATGTGGTCGATCGAGTCGGCCAGCTGACCGCAGTACTGGCAGACGTGCTCGTCGCGGGCGAACACGGCACGCCGCGACAACGCCGTGCGCCGGTGGTACGGCACCTTGACGACGTAGCGCAGGCGGATGACGAGCGGGTTGGGCACCGAGATGATGGCGGCGTGCAGCTCGGTGCCGTCGTCCTCGACGATGTCGGCCTTGTCGGCGAGGACGAGGCAGGCAGCCCGACGCGACGGCACGACCGAGAGCGGCTCGTACGTCGCGTTCAGCACCAGCGCGCTCCTCATGGGCCGACCCTACTGACCCCTCCGGAACGCAGATGTCCAATTCACCGGACCCGTCGGCGGGAACGTTCCTGGTCCTGGCACCACGTCAGGTAGTTGAGCACATCCGCCGCACCGACCGGGTGATCGACCGTGCCGTACTGGGTGACGAGCCGGAACTGCAGGTAGTCGCGCGTCGGCACCGGCAGGAACGGCCGGCGCCGCCACCAGCCCGGCGGCGTGGTGCGCCGCCACTGACGCACCGCTGTCGGCCACAGCCGCGGATGGGCCAGCACCGCCACCGCCGCGTCGAGCACGCCGGCTCCGACGCGCCCCGAGCCGCTCACCGCGGCTCCTTCGGCAGGCCGAGGACCATCTCGCCGATGATGTTCCGCTGGATCTGCGACGAACCGGCGTAGATCGTGCCGGCCCGCGCGTTGAGGAACGTGCCGACCCAGCTCCACGAGCTGTTCGGCGCGCCGGCGTCGTCGGCGGAGAAGGCCGACGACGGCCGTCGTCCGGTCGGGACGAGCGCCTCGGCGCCGAGGATGTCGACCGCCAGCTCGGTGACCACCTTGTGGTACTCGCTCCAGTACAGCTTGGAGATCGCCGCGTCGGGTCCGGGATGGTGGCCCTTCAGGTACTGCGTGAGCACGCGCATGCCGTTGTACCGCATGATCTGCGCCCGCCCGTAGGCCCAGGCGAGGCGCTGGCGGATCACCGGGTCGTCGGCCACGCCACGTTCGGTGGCCAGCCGCAGCAGCCGGTCGATCTCCGCCTGGAAGCGGATCGGCACCGTGGCTGCGGCCTCGCCGCGCTCGAAGCCGAGCAGCGTCATCGCCACCGCCCACCCGTTGTTCAACCCGCCGATGATCTCGCCCTTCGGCGCGACGGCATCGGTGTAGAAGACCTCGTTGAACTCGCTGTCGCCGGAGATCATCTTGATCGGGCGGACCTCGATGCCCGGCTGGCGCATGTCGACGAGCATGAACGAGATGCCCTTGTGCCGGGGTGCGTCGGGGTCGGTGCGCACGAGCGTGAAGATGTGGTCGGCGAGGTGACCGGCCGACGTCCAGATCTTCTGGCCGTTGAGCACCCACTGGTCGCCGTCGAGCACGCCCCTCAGGGCGACGTTGGACAGGTCGCTGCCGGCGTTGGGCTCGGAGTAGCCCTGGCACCAGGTGTCCTCGCCGGAGAGGATGCGCGGCAGGTAGTGCGCCTTCTGCTCCTCGCTCCCCCAGTGCAGCAGCGTGTTGCCGAGCATCTGGATGCCGAACGCGTCGTTCGAGCCCCCGGTCGGGACACCGGCCTTGGTGAACTCCTCGGCGAGGATCACCTGCTCGAGCGCCGACAGCCCGGCACCGCCGTACTCCGTCGGCCAGCCGGGGGCGAGGTAGCCCCCTTCGTACAGCGTGTGCCGCCAGCCGCGGACGAACTCGGTGAGCGCGTCGCCGTCGAGCGTGCCGATGCCACCCCAGTTCGTCGGCAGCTTCTCCGCGAGGAACGCCTGCACCTTCTCCCGGTAGGCGTCCGCTTCCGCCGAATAGGTGGGATCCATATCGTTACGGTAGCCCTCCGGGCTCCCGGGTGCGGCGGGCTCCCTGGCGGTCGCGACCGCCACGCGTGGGCGGGCCCTCGACCCCGAGGGACCCAAGCGGCACCGCCCGCGACCGCGGCCCATTCGCGAACCGCCGTTACAACCTCAGGTGCGCGAGCGCGGCCGCTCCGGCCAGGGGTGCGAGGGGGCCGAGGCCGGCGGGGACGATGCGGAAGCCGGCTGGCGAAGGGCAGCTTGGCGCGCTTGTCCAGCTCGTCCTGGGCGGCGTTGAAGAACGGCTCGCCGAAGCCGAGGGCGACCGAGCCGCCGACCACCGCCAGGCGCAGGTCGCAGATCGCCGCGAGCGAGGCCAGCGCCCGCCCCATGAGGAGCCCGGTGCGCTCGACGATGGCCAGCGGGGCGCGCTGTGGCGGCCGCCCGGTCTCCTGCTCGATCGCCGGTCCGCTGCAGTAGGCCTCCAGGCAGCCGCGGCCGCCGCAGTTGCACGGGCGACCCTCGGGCTCGACGACGATGTGCCCGAGGTGGCCGGCGTTGCCCAGCCGTCCGTGGAGCAGCCGTCCGCCGCTCACCAGCCCGCCGCCGACACCCGTGCCCATCACGACCCCGACGAAGTCGCGCACGCCCACCGCGGCACCGCACCAGGCCTCGCCGAGCGCGAGCGCCTTGGCGTCGTTGTCGACGATCACGGGGAGCTGGGTGAGCTCCTCCACCTCGGCGGCCAGCGGGAAGCGCTGCCAGG
This sequence comes from uncultured Acidimicrobiales bacterium, assembly GCA_963794805.1. Taxonomy (GTDB): domain Bacteria; phylum Actinomycetota; class Acidimicrobiia; order Acidimicrobiales; family Ilumatobacteraceae; genus JAODBQ01. Next base: position 94,839 of record CAWCFL010000012.1, on the reverse strand, counting down.
TGGGGATGTGCAGTGGCGAGACCTCGCGACCGTCGGGATCCATCGGGCCCCCGCAACCCACGCCGCAGCCGACCGGGTCGTTCGGTGCCGCGGCGAGCACCCGCAGCACGAGGCGCGACAGCGCCGGCCACACGTCGCGCGGCGGCGTGGCGATGCGATCGCGCACGAGCACCGTGCCCGCCTCGTCGACGATCCCGGCCGCCAGCTTCGTGCCGCCGACGTCGATCGCGAGGTAGCAGCGGGGCACGTCACCGACCGTAACCGCTCGAACGCGGTCCGGTCCCCGCGGAAGGCCGCCGTCGAACGGCGCCCGGACGACGACGCGCGAGGGGGTCTACCCTGTCCCGCGTGACGGCGCTCGAGTCCTCTCCTCCCCCGACGTTCGCCTCGTTGTTCGAGGCGATCACGTCGAACGTCGCCACCGTCGTGCACGGCAAGAAGGAGGCCATCGAGCTCGCCGTGATCTGCCTGCTCGCCGAGGGCCACCTGCTGATCGAGGATGTGCCCGGCGTGGGCAAGACGAGCCTGGCCAAGGCGCTGGCGGCGTCGATCGACTGCACGTGGAAGCGCGTCCAGTTCACCCCCGACCTGCTGCCGGCCGACCTCGTCGGCGTGAGCATCTACCAGCGGGCGAACGAGGCGTTCGTCTTCCAGCCCGGGCCGCTGTTCGCCAACATCGTGCTCGCCGACGAGATCAACCGGGCGTCGCCGAAGACCCAGTCGGCGCTGCTCGAGGCGATGGAGGAGCGCCAGGTCTCGGCCGACGGCACCAGCCACAAGCTGCCCAACCCGTTCATGGTGGTGGCCACCCAGAACCCCGTCGAGCAGGAGGGCACGTACCGGCTGCCGGAGAGCCAGCTCGACCGCTTCCTCATGCGCCTCTCGCTCGGCTACCCGCACCGCAACGCCGAGCTGGCCATCCTCGACACGCACAGCGGCGTCTCCCGCCCCGAGGACGTCCGCCCGGTGGTCAGCACGGCCGAGGTGCTCGGGCTGATCGCCGCGGTGCGCACCGTGCACCTCGCACCCGCGCTGAAGGGCTACCTCGTCGACCTGTCCGAGGCCAGCCGCGCGCACCCGGCGCTGGCGCTCGGGCTGTCGCCGCGGGCCACGCTGCAGCTCGCCCGGGCCACCCGCTCGCGCGCCGCGGCGCAGGGCCGCGACTACGCGACGCCCGACGACGCCAAGTCCGTGGCGATCCCGGTGCTCGCCCACCGCGTCGTCCTGCGCCCGGAGGCCACGGCACGCGGCGCCACGGGCGAGGCCGTGCTGCGCGAGCTCCTCGCCTCGGTGGCCGTCCCGGTAGGTCGCTGAACGTGCTCACCCGCCACGGGTGGACCGCCGTCGTCGCCGCGCTCGCGTGCGTTCGCCATCGGCCGCATGTTCGGGCTGATGGAGCTGTACGTCCTCGGCGCCGGGCTCGTCGCCGCCGTCGTCGTGGCCGTGGTGGTCGTCCGTCGCCGGCTCGCCGACGTGCGGGTGCAGCGTGTCGTGCGTCCCTCGACGGTCGCCGTCGGCGAGCCGGCGCGCGTCGACATCCGGGTGACCAACGTCGACCGCCGGCCGACGCCGCACCTGCTGCTGTGGGAGCCCGTCGGCGAAGGCGGCGGCGCGCCGATGCAGCTCGCCGCGCTCGGCCCGGGCGAGGCGGCCAGCGCCGCCTACCGCGTGCCCACCACCCGCCGCGGCGTGCTGGTGGCCGGCCCGCTGCGCGCCTCGCGCCGCGACGTGCTCGGCCTGGCCTCGCGCACGTTCGTCATCGCCGGCTCCGACGAGGTGCTGATCGTCCCCCAGCACGTCCACCTGCCGTTCCCCGACGCCGGCTCGGCCGGACGGCTCGGCCAGCACCTGCGGATGAAGGCGTGGGGGCAGACCGGCGGCGAGTTCCACTCGCTGCGCGAGTACGTGCCCGGCGACGACCTGCGGCGGATCAACTGGAAGGCGTCGGCCCGCTCGGAGGACCTCGTGGTGCGCGAGACCGCGCTGGAGGGCGTGCGCCGCTGCACCGTCGTGCTCGACACGTAGCGCCGCCGAGTACGACGCCGACGCGTTCGAGCGGGCCGTCTCGGCCGCCGCCAGCGTGACGCTCGGCGCCACGGCGGCCGGCATCGGCACCCGGCTGGTCGCCCCGGGCATCGACCTGCGCGGACCGGAGGTGGCGGTCAACGCCCTGCGCTGGCTGGCGACGGTCGAGCCGACGGGCCGGCCGCTCGACCAGCGCGACGGTCGGCCGTGGGCCGTCGGAGGGCATCGGCGTGGTCGTGCTGGTCACCGGCTCGGCCGCCAGCCCGGCCGTCGCCGTCGGCGCGCGGCGGCCTGACGCCGGACGAGGCGCTGGTCGTCGTCGCCGCCGCGGCGGCGCCGGCCGGCTCGACGGCATGGTCGTCGACGCCATCGTCGCTGCCCGCGCTGGTCGACAGCTGGACGCGCGCTCGTCGTCGGCAACCGCACGCAAGGTGCCCGGCGTGAGCGCGGGCGCGCCGCGTGACCGCCGTCGCCGCGCCACCGAGCACCGTCGAGGTCCGCCAGCGCCCCGAGACCGCGCGGCGCGCTGACCGATCCGGCCGGCACGGTCGCCCTCACCCTGCTGATCGATCGTCACCGCGATCGGCCTGTGCCGGCTGTTCCCCGACTGGAGCTACCTGCGCCAGCTGCTCGCCGTGGTCATCGGCGTGCACGCCGCCGCGGCGGTGATGCGCTTCGTGCGCGTCCGCGGCGTGGATCGCCCTGCCGGTCGTCGCTGCTGGTCGGCCTCGTGCTGCTGTCGATCGTCTACTACCGCGACACCACCCGCTTCCTGCTGCCGACCGGGCAGACGATCGAGTTCATCCGCGCCGACCTGCGCCTCGTGTGGCAGCAGTTCCCCAGCGCCGTCGCCCCGGTGCCGAGCGAGGGCAGCTTCGCCATGGCCGCCGCCGCGCTGCTGGCCGCGTGCGCGCTGCTGGCCGACACGTTCGCCTTCCGCGCCTACGGGCGGGCCGAGGCGGTCGTCCCCGCCGGCGTGGTCTTCGTGTTCACCTCGGCGCTCGGGCACCGACCGCAACCGGGTCCTCGTCTCGGCGCTGTGGATCGGCACGGCGATCGTCGTCATCGCCGTGCTGCGCTTCTCCCACGCGCGCGAGGACGCGGCGTGGATGGGCGCCGGGCGGCGCACGATCGGCGTCGGTGCTCCCGGCCACCCTGGCCTGCGCCACCGTCGCCGCCGCTCGCCGCCGGTGTGCTCGCCCCGCGCCTGCCGGGCGCGACGAGCGGCGCGCTGTTCGACACGCACAACCAGGGCAGCGACGCCACCCAGGTGCTCAACCCGCTCGTCGACATCCGCTCGCGGCTGATCAACCGGGCCAACGTCGAGGTGTTCACCGTGCAGGCCACGCACGGCCGCGTACTGGCGGGAGATCGCTCTGGAGAACTTCGACGGCACGCAGTGGACGCCGACCGAGGGCGAGCCGCTGCGCCTCGCCGAGGGCGAGCTGGCCAACGTCGGCGCGGGCACGCCGATCGAGCAGACGATCACCATCGAGCGCCTCGGCGGCAAGCTCGTGCCGGCGGCGTTCGCCCCGGTGTCGACCTCGCACCGACGGCCTGCTGTTCGCCGACGACACCCAGACCGTCGTGGTCGACGCGGCGACGGCCTGACGTCCGGTCAGGTGATCCAGCTGACCTCGGTGCGCAGCGACCCGCCAGCCGACCAGCTGCGCCTGGCCACGGTCAGCCAGGCGCCGCGCGCCGAGCTCTACGACCTGCCGTCGAGCTTCCCCGACGAGGCCCGCGAGCTGGCCGAGCGAGGTCACCGCCGGGGCGACCAACCCGTACGACAAGATGGTCGCCCTGCAGAACTGGTTCCGCACCGAACTTCACCTACGACCTGTCGGTCCAGGCCGGCAGCAGCGACGACGCCGTGCGCCAGTTCCTGCGCATCCGCCGCGGCTACTGCGAGCAGTTCTCGGCGACGTTCGCGGCGATGGCCCGGTCGCTCGGCATCCCGGCGCGCGTGGCCATCGGCTTCACGCCGGGCGAGCTGCGCGACGACGGGCTCTACCACGTGTACGACCGCCACGCGCACGCCTGGCCGGAGGTGTGGTTCGACGGCTTCGGCTGGATCAGCTTCGAGCCGACGCCCGGCCGCGGCGAGCCCGGCGCCGAGAGCCACACCGGCGTCGGCGCGGCGCAGGACGCCACGGCTGCAGCGACCGGCGGTCGGCGACGGCGGCCGAGGCGGCCCAGGCGTCGGCCACGCACCGCCGCCCCGGTCGTCGAGCGGCCGGTGAACCCGGAGGCCGGGAGCGAGCACCACCACCACGTCGGTGGTCCCGCTCGCGGCCGCGGGCAGCTCGGGCGGCGACAGCGGCACCGGCGTGGATGATCGGCCTGGCCGTCGTCGCCCTGATCGCCGCATGGCTGCTGTGGATGCCGCGCGTGGCCCGCAGCTGGCGGCCGGCACCGCTCGCCGACGCGGCCGCCGATCGGGTGACGGCGGCGTGGCGCCGGGCGTGCGGGGTGCTGCGCGTCGCCGGCGCGCCCGCGCGCCGGCGGCACCACGCCGATCGAGTACTCCCGGCTGGTCGAGCGGGAGACCGGCATCGACCAACGCGTCGTCGGCGAGCTGGCCCGCACCGTGACCCGGGCGGTCTACGCACCGACGGCGTCGACGACGCCGCGGCGCGCGCGCAGCGAGCAGCTCGAGCAGCAGATCGACGAGATCTGCCAGCCGATGATCCCGACTGAGCACGCGGATCCTGGCCCGGCTCGATCCCGCGGGTGGCCCGGGCGACCGGCTGACGACGCCCGCGCTCGTCGGCCGAGGTCAGCGGTCCGGTTGCGTGGGTTGCGGGTTGGCCGGTGCGCCGCCGAGGCGGCTGCGCACGGTCTCGCTGAGGTGGTTGAGCCCGGCCTCGCCGAGGCTGCGCACGTGGCGCTCGGCGAACACCACGGCGGCGACCGCGCCGATGAAGACGACGAACGACAGGTACGGGCTGACCGCGAGCAGGACGACGGCGAGGCCGAGGCAGACGACGGCGGCGATGGCGGTGATCACGACGGACCTCCGGGAGCTGGCACGGTGGTGGTGCATCTCGCGACCGAACGTCGGGTCGCGCTGGAGCTGCTCCTCGATCTGGCGGAGGATCCTCTGTTCGTCTTCTGAGAGCGGCATGGTTGCTCCTCCACCGGGTGCCCGGCCCATCTTTCCACGGTCCCGGCCGGCGTTCAACGCAACGGAACAGGCCGCGCCATTCAACCAGGCGCATCGTCGGGTGGCGCGCCTGGACGGCATCGCCACGTGGTCGACCGGCATCCGGGCCCCATTGTTGCGCGCCGCGGCGCACGAGGCGCAGGCGATGGCCGCGCACCGCGCTGGCCGGGCCGATCACGTCGTGGCCGAACCGGGTGCGGATCTCGTCCACGGCCCGCTCCGCCGAGCGCCACTCGGGCGCACCGGCGGTGACGGAGCCTCCGCGTCGTCCCGACCCGTCGATCAGGTCGTCCAGGCGTCAGCTGCTCGGCCGCCTGCACCGAAGTTGCTCGTGCTCAGCCCGAGCAGGCGGACGCCGGGCGTCGGGTCGACCCCGTCGAGCGAGCCGCGTGCGCCGCAGCCAGCAGGTCGTGGGCCGTGTCGGTCGGCGCGGCGAGCGTCGCCGACCGGGTGATCGTGCGGAAGTCGGCTGAACCGCACCTTGACCGTCACCGTCCGGGCCACGAGACCGTCGCGCCGCAGCCGAGCGGCGACGCCGTCGGCAAGGCGGACCAGCTCGGCGACGAGCTCGTCGGGCGTGACCCGGTCCGTGGCGTAGGTCTCCTCGTGGCCGACCGACTTGGCGACGCGGTCGGGCTCGACCGGCCGGTCGTCGAGCGCCCAGGCCAGGCGGTGCAGGTGCCGGCCGTGGGCGTCGCCGAGGTTGCGCGACGAGGACGGCCTCGTCGAGCGCGGCGAGATCGCCGACGGTGCGCACGCCGAGGCGCTCGAGCCGGGTGAGCGTCGCCGGGCCGACGCCCCACAGCGCGGTGACCGGCAACGGGTGGAGGAAGTCGAGCTCGTGCGCCCGGCAGCGACCTCGACCACCCCCCGCCCGGGTCGCACGCCCTCCGGCGCGGCCCGCGGCTTGGCCGCCTCCGAGGCCAGCTTGGCCAGGAACTTGCTCGGGGCCACGCCGACCGAGCAGGCCAGCTGCAGCTCGTCGGCGACGCGCCGGCGGATCGTCCGGGCGATCGCCGGACCGTCGCCGAGCAGGCGCAGGCTGCCGGTGACGTCGAGGAACGCCTCGTCCAGCGACAGCGGCTCGACGAGCGGGGTGACGTCGTGGAAGATCGCGTTGACCTCGGCGCTGACCGCGGCGTACAGCGCGTGGTCGCCGGGGAGGAACACGGCGTGCGGGCAGCGCTGCCGAGCCGTGGTCGACGGCAGCGCCGAGTGCACGCCGTAGCGGCGGGCCTCGTACGAGGCCGCGGCCACCACGCCGCGCCGGCCGGTGCCGCCGACGACGACCGGCAGGCCGACCAGCTCGGGCCGGCGGCGCAGCTCGACGGACACGAAGAACGCGTCCATGTCGACGTGCAGGATCACCCGTCCGTCGGTGCCGCGGCCGGCCACGGTCAGCCGCCGGCTCGCCGGCGCGCCGCCGGCCGCGCAGGTCCTGGGCCCACAGCTGGAGGACGAGCACGAACGCCTCGCTGACGATGTTGCCGCTCATCTTCGACTCGCCATGGGTGCGGTCGCGGAACGTGATCGGGAACTCGACGACCTTGCCGCCGATGCGCACGATGCGGTACGTCATCTCCACCTGGAAGCCGTAGCCGTCGGCTGCGACGGTGGCGTAGTCCATCCGCTCCAGCGCGTCGGCGGAGTAGGCCCGGTAGCCGGCGGTGGCGTCGTTGACCGCCAGGCCGAGCACGCCGGCGACGTAGCGGTTGCCCCAGCGCGACAGCGCCCGGCGGTGCCACGGCCAGTTCTCGGTCACGCCCGCCGGGCACGTAGCGGCTGCCGATGGCCACGTCGGCGCCGTGCTCGACGATGGCGACGAGCGCCGGGAGCACGCCCGGGTCGTGCGACAGGTCGGCGTCCATCTGCACGACGATCTCGGCGCCGGCGTCGAGCGCGGCGCGGAAGCCGGCGCGGTACGCGCGCACCGAGACCGGCCTTGCCCGGACGGCGCAGCACGCCGATGCCACCGAGCTCGGCGTCGAGCGCGCTCGGCGAGGTCGGCGGTGCCGTCGGCGCTGTTGTCGTCGACGATCAGCAGGCGGGCGTCGGGCAGCGCGCGCGCGCACGCCCGCGACCAGCGATCGGCAGGTTCTCCGCCTCCTCGTAGGTCGGCACGACCACCGTCACCTGCACGACCGTCGACTCTACGATGTCCGGGTGGTCGCTCCCCCGGCATCCGGATGGCGATCGCCCGGACGTCGATCGGCCGCTGTCCGCGCTGCCGTCGCCCGCCGCGCGGGTGCTGGCGTTCGTCGCCATCCTCGTCGGCGGCTTCGCCGGCGGGCTGATCGGCTACACGCTGGTCGAGCTGCAGTGCCACGGCGACTGCGACGTCGCACCGTCGGCCTCGGTGCGCTGATCGGCGCGGTGCGTCGCCGCCGCTGGGCATGAGCGTGGTCGCGGTGCTCGTGCTGCGCGCGCTCGGCGAGTGGCGCCAGATCAACGACCGGGAGCGGCGCGCCGCCGAGCGCAGCGTCCGTGACCGCCGATGACGCGTGACCGCGCGCCGGGGCGGTCGACCCGCGACGTCGACCACGCCGCGCTGGTCGCGCTGGCCGGCCGGCTGGCCCGCGAGGCCGGCCAGCTGGTCCGCGCCGGCCGGCCGCAGGGCATCGATCACACGACGTCGAAGTCGTCGGCGACCGACCTGGTCACCGAGCACGACCGGGCATCGGAGCGGCTGATCGTCGGCCGGCTCGCCGACGTGCGCCCCGACGACGGCGTGATCGGCGAGGAGGGCACTGCCACCGACGGCCGCAGCGGCGTGCACTGGCTGATCGACCCGATCGACGGCACGACGAACTTCGTCTACGGCCTGGCCGGCTACAACGTCTCGATCGCCGCGGCCACCGACGCCGGCACCCAGGTGGCCGCGGTGTACGTCCCGGCGCTCGACGAGCTGTTCACCGCGGTGCGCGGCGGCGGGGCGTGGTGCAACGGCGTCCCGATCCGCGCCAGCGCCACCACCGACATCGGCCACGCGCTCGTCGCCACCGGGTTCAGCTACCTCGTCGAGCGGCGCATCGCCCAGGCCGCGCAGGTGGCCCGCTCATCGGCCGGGTCCGCGACGTGCGCCGCAGCGGCGCCGCGGCGTACGACCTGTGCTGCGTCGCCGCCGGCCGGGTCGACGTGTACTTCGAGCGCTGGCTCGGGCCGTGGGACGTCGCCGCCGGCGAGCTGATCGCCGCCGAGGCCGGCTGCCGCACCGGCTCGTTCGACGGCGGCCCGGTGCGACCCGTCGAACGTCCTCGTCGCCACGCCGGCACTGTTCGACGCCATGGTCGAGCTGCTCCGGGAGCACGCGCTGAGCAGGGCGATCTCGGCGGATCGCGGTGGCGGTACACGGGGCAAAGCCCCGGTGTGATGCCAGACTGAGCGGGTGGGAACCCGCATCCTGTCCGTCGAAGACGACGAGCGCATCCGCACGGCCGTGAAGCTGGCGCTCGAGGACGAGGGCTGGACCGTCGACGAGGCCGGCAGCGGTGAGGACGCCATCGACCTGTTCCACCGCTCGCGTGCCCGACGTCGTGCTGATCGACATCATGCTCCCCGGCATGGACGGCTTCGAGCTGTGCCGCACGCTGCGCAAGGCCAGCGACGTGCCGATCGTCATGGTCACGGCGCGCAACGACACCCACGACGTCGTCGCCGGGCTCGAGGCCGGCGCCGACGACTACCTGACCAAGCCGTTCGCCCCGAAGGAGCTGTCGGCGCGCATCCGCGCCCTGCTGCGACGGATCCGGCCGTCGGGCACGGCCCACGCCCGGCTGATCTTCGGCGACCTGGAGATCATCCCCGACGAGGGCAAGGTGCTGCGCAGCGGCGAGGAGCTGCACGTCACCAAGACCGAGTTCCGCCTGCTGTGCGAGCTCGCCCAGAACCCGGGTCGGGTGTTCTCCCGGGAGAGCCTGCTCGACAAGGTGTGGGGCTACGACTACTTCGGCGACGGCCGGCTCGTCGACGTCCACGTCCGCCGGCTGCGCACGAAGGTCGAGGCCGACCCGGCCAACCCGCGCCACGTCGTCACCGTCCGCGGGTTGGGCTACCGCCTCCAGGCTTGACGGTCGCGCCATGACCAGCACCGAGGCGCCCCTGCCGCGCTCGACGGTGCGCGACGACACGAACGGCACGCCGCGCCCGGCCTCGGCGGCGACGGGCCGTGGCTTCGCCGCCCGCCTCCAGGCGCTGCGGCCCAAGCGTCTCAGCCTGCGCACCCGGATGCTGCTGATGTTCGTCCTCGGGGCGCTGCTTCCTGTCGCTGTTCCTCGGCGCGGTCACCTACAGCTTCACCCGCAGCAGCGTGATCAACCAGCGCGAGGACGCCGCCGTCGAGCAGGCCCGGCGCGACGCCCAGGTGGCGCAGAACGAGCTGCTCGCCGACGACGCCTCGACGACCAACGCGATGAACCGGCTGCGCCAGCTCGGCGTGCTCCGCGTCGCCGTCCTCAACGCCGGCCAGTGGGTGCCGAGCGACCCGGCCCACGGGCGCGACGCGATCCCTCCGGCGCTGCGCGACCGCGTGGTCAACGACGGTGTCGCCTCGCGGATGATCACCAACGTCGGCGGTGAGCCGCAACCTGATCGTCGGCTTCCCGCTGAAGTCCAGCGACGGCTCGTACTTCGAGTTCTTCCCGCTCGGCGACGTGCAGTCGACGCTGAACAGCGTCGGGCTGAGCCTGCTGTTCGGCGGGCATCATCACGACGCTCGCCGGCGTGCTGCTCGGCGCGGTTCGCGGCGCGTCGCGCCGTGCGTCCGCTCGGCGACGCCGCGCAGGCGGCCCAGGCGATCGCCGGCGGACGGATGGACACCCGCCTCGAGCCGACCGACGACCCCGACCTGCAGCTCGCTGACCAACGCGTTCAACGACATGGCCGAGGCGTTGCAGCTGCGCGTCGAACGCGACGCCCGCTTCGCCAGCGACGTCAGCCACGAGCTGCGCTCGCCGCTGATGACGCTCGCGGCGAGCGCCGAGGTGATGCAGGCCCGGCGCGACGACCTGCCCGAGCGGGCCGCTGCCGCGCTCGACCTGCTCGTCGGCGACGTCGCCCGCTTCCAGTCGCTGGTCGAGGACCTCCTGGAGATCTCCCGGTTCGACGCCGGGGCGATCCGCCTGCACCTCGAGGACCTGCTCGTCGCCGAGTTCGTCCGCCAGGCCGTCGCCGTCAGCAGCCTGCCGCACACGCCGGTGATCGTCAGCGACCGGGCCGAGGCGATCGTCATCCGTGGCGACCGCCGGCGCCTGGCGCGGGTGGTCGCCAACCTGATCGACAACGCACGGGTGCACGGCGGCGGCGAGCCGACGGTCTACGTCGTCGAGCCCGACGGCGAGGGTGAGCCGCTCGGCCACGTGTGGATCGCCGTCGAGGACCACGGCACGGGCGTGCCGTCCGAGGAGCGCGAGCTGGTCTTCGAGCGCTTCGCCCGCGGCGGCGTCGCCGGCCGGCGCAGCGGCAGCGATGGCGCCGGGCTCGGCCTGGCGCTCGTCGAGGAGCACGTGCGGATGCACGGCGGTCGAGTGTGGGTCGAGGATCGCACCGACGGCCAGCCGGGCGCGCGCTTCGTGCTCGAGCTGCCGGCCGAGGAGGTGGGCGTGTGAGGTGCGCCGCCGTTCGGCTGGGTCGCTCGCCGCGCTGGTGGCGCTGATCGTGCTCGCCGGCTGCGGGATCAGCGCCGACGACACGCCGCGCGACATCGCTGCGCCCGTCGGCGCCGGTCGACGCGGAGAACGGCCGGACGGCCATCACCGCCACGGCGACGACGCTGATCTACCTCGTCGGCCACGACGACGACGGCCGCTTCGTGCTCCGGCCGATCGCCCGGGACACGACCGAGACGATCACCAACGCACTGCAGTCGCTGTTCGACGGCCCGACGCCACGCGAGCTCAACGCCGACCTGCGCACGGCGATCCCGACGACGACGCGGCTCGTCAAGGCCGATCCGAACAACGACGTGGTCACGATCGACGTGTCCGGCCGACCTCATCCGGCTGTCCGGTTCGACGCTGGTCGACGCCGTCGGCCAGATCGTGCTCACGGCGACCAACGTCACCGGGATCACCGGGGTGGTGATCACCGTCGGCGACGTCGCCCACCCGTGGCCGCTGCCGGACGGCACGATGACCGTCGAGCCGCTCGACCCGCGGCGACTACGAGTCGCTGCTGCCCGACCACCGCACCACCGAGACCCAGCCCACCGTCGACACGATGCCGACCACGACCGCGGCACCGACCACGACCGCGACGCCGACCACCGTCGCGCCGACCACGACCGCTCCCCCGCCGCCGCCCGTGACGGAACCACCGGCAACGGAGCCGGCCCCGGTGGAGACGCTCCCGCCGCCCGCCGGCCCACCGAACACGCCAGCTTGAGTCGGCCGAGCTGCGCTCAGCCGTCACACCCGGGGGCTGCGCCCCCGAACCCCACCGATGCCCGGCTCCCTAGCGGTCGCGCGGTCATCCGGCCGAGCTGCGCTCAGCCGTCACACCCGGGGGCTGCGCCCCCGAACCCCACCGATGCCCGGCTCCCTAGCGGTCGCGCGGTCATCCGGCCGAGCTGCGCTCAGCCGTCACACCCGGGGGCTGCGCTCAGCCGAAGAACACCTCGGCGACCTCGTGGTACAGGTGCAGATCGACGGGGCGGGACTTGCCGACCGTCATCGCCATCGGGGCCAGGCTGATCTCGTCGCCGCGCAGCACGACCATCTGGCCCCACGCGCCGGCGTGCACGGCGTCGATCGCCGCGATCCCGTAGCGCGTCGACAGCACGCGGTCGAACGCCGTCGGCGTCCCGCCGCGCTGCACGTGGCCGAGCAGCACGACGCGCACCTCGAAGCCGGTGCGGTCCTCGATGGCGTGGGCGATGGTCTCGGCCATCCCGCCGAGGCGGACGTGGCCGAACTGGTCGTACACCTTGTCGCGGGCCGGCAGCGTGCTGGCCTTCGGCTCGCAGCCCTCGGCGACCACGACGATCGACGCGTAGCGACCGCGTTCGTGGCGCTGGCGCAGCAGGGCGCAGACCTCGTCGATGTCGAACGGCTGCTCGGGGATGAGGATCGCCGTCGCCCCGCCGGCGATGCCCGCGTGCGTGGCGATCCACCCGGAGTGGCGGCCCATCACCTCGACGACCATCACCCGGTCGTGGCTCTCGGCCGTGGTGTGCAGGCGGTCGATGGCGTCGGTGGCGATCTGCACGGCGGTGGTGAAGCCGAACGTCAGCTCGGTGCCGACGATGTCGTTGTCGATCGTCTTCGGCACCCCGACGATCGGCACGCCGAGGTCGTCGACGAGCATGTTGGCCACGGTGAGCGAACCGTTGCCGCCGATGACGACGAGCGCGTCGAGGCCCATCTCGGCGAACGTCTCGGCGACGCCGCTCGGGTCCGTCGGGGTGGTCGTAGGGGCTGCCCCGCCGCGTGCCGAGCAGCGTGCCGCCACGCGGCAGCATGCCGCGCAGCGAGTGGACGTCGAGCGGCATCGTGCGCCGTTCGAGGACGCCGTCCCATGCGTCGAGGAAGCCGATCAACTCGTCGCCGTAGACCTTCTCGCCCTTGCGGACGACGGCACGGATGACCGCGTTGAGGCCCGGGCAGTCGCCGCCACCTGTCAGAATGCCTACTCGCACGACCGCCCAATGTAGGGCACGGTCGCCGAGCCCCAGGGAGAGCACGACAGGATGGCATGGGACTCGTCGAGACCGATCCCGTGGAACCGCCTGCTCAAGGAAGCGGCGATCTTCCTGGTGCTCGGCGGCGGTCATCTTCGCCGTTCTTCCTCAAGGACTCCAACGTCGGCAGCTACGTCGGCCTGGTGATCGGCATGCTGCTGTACGTCGGCTTCTCGGTCGTCCTCGCCAAGTTCGGCTACACCCGCGAGTCGATGAAGCAGGCCCGCGGCCAGGCAGATGGCCGCGCGGCGCAGCCGCACGGGCGCCACGGCGTCGGCCACCACGCCGATGAACCGGCCGAAGCCGGCGCCGACCAAGCGCACCGAGCAGCCGGACCGTCCAACCGGCCCGAACGCCAAGCGCCGCTGAGCCCGCGATGACGTCGGCGTGAGCGCGCTGCGTCGTCGCCATCGACGCCGGCACCACCGGCGTGCGCAGCCGGGCGATCGTGCCCGGCGACCCGGCGGCCACGGTGTCGAGCTACCGCGAGTTCACCCAGCACTACCCCGAGCCCGGGTGGGTGGAGCACGACGCCGAGGAGATCTGGGCAGGCGGTCGTCGCCACGCTCGACGACGTGGTCGGTCGGGTCGGCCGGTCGCATCGGTCGCCGCGATCGGGATCACCAACCAGCGCGAGACCGTCGTCGCCTGGGACCGTCGACCGGCGAGCCGTACGGCAACGCGATCGTGTGGCAGGACCGGCGCACCGCGGCGCGCTGCGACGAGCTCGCCGCGGCAGGCGAGCTGCGCCGGGTGCGGCAGATCACCGGGCTCGTGCTCGACCCGTACTTCTCGGGCACGAAGCTCGAGTGGCTGCTGGCGCACCGCGACGTCGACCGCTGACGCGACCTGGCGCTCGGCACGATCGACAGCTGGCTGATCTGGAAGCTCACCGGCGGCGCGGTGCACGCCACCGATCCGTCCAACGCCAGCCGGACGATGCTGTTCGACATCGGCGCGCTGGCACTGGTCGGCGGAGATGTGCGACCTGCTCGGCGTGCCGCTGTCGGCGCTGCCCGAGGTGCGCCCGTCGAGCGGCCGCTTCGGCGCCACCGCCGACGCGCTTCGGCGCGCCCGCCGGCATCGTGATCGCCGGGGTCGCCGGCGACCAGCAGGCGGCGCTGTTCGGCCAGGCGTGCACCACGCCGGGGATGGCCAAGAACACCTACGGCACGGGCAGCTTCGTGCTGCTCAACGTCGGCGCCACGTGCCCGCCGCCGGCCGACGGGCTGCTCACGCTCGGTCGGCTGGACGCTCGCCGACGGCTCCGTCACGTACGTGCTCGAGGGCTCGATCTTCGTCACCGGCGCCGCGGTGCAGTGGCTGCGCGACGGGCTGCGGATCATCGACGCCGCCGGCGAGGTCGAGGCCCTGGCCGCTGACGCGTGCCCGACACCGGTGGCGTGTACGTCGTGCCGGCGTTCGCCGGACTCGGCAGCCCGTGGTGGGACCCCTACGCCCGGGGCACGATCCTCGGCATCACCCGCGGCACGACGCAGGGCGCACCTGGCCCGGGCCGTCGTCGAGTCGATGGCGTTCCAGACGCGCGACGTGGTCGAGGCGATGGCCGCCGCCGGCGGCACCGAGATCGTCGACCTGCGCGTGGACGGCGGTGCGTGCGGCGATGGACTCGATGCTGCAGCTGCAGGCCGACCAGCTCGGCGTCACGGTCCGCCGCCCGACCGACCACGAGACCACGGCGCTCGGCGCGGCGTACCTCGCCGGCCTGGCCGAGGGCGTGTGGCCGTCGCTCGAGGCGATCGCCGGCGAGTGGCAGCTCGACGCGGTGTTCGACCCCGAACGCGGACCGCACGCGCGGCCGACGCGGCGCACGCCACGTGGCGCCGCGCCGTCGAGCGCAGCCGCGGCTGGGCCACCGAGCTGACGCCGCGGCAGCCGCCATGCCCAGTGCCGCCGCCTGAGCCCTAGGGTCGACCGGTGGATGGCGCGGGGCCGGTGATCGACGTGCGCGACCTGCGCAAGGTGTACGAGGTGCCCGAGCGCGAGGCGGGGCTGAAGGCGTCGCTCACGCAGCCTGTTCAAGCGGCGGGTGCGCGAGGTCGTCGCCGTCGGCGGGGTGACGTTCGAGATCGGCGCCGGCGAGGTGGTCGGCTTCCTCGGGCCGAACGGCGCCGGCAAGACGACCACGCTGAAGATGCTCTCCGGGCTGCTGCACCCGACCGACGGCGAGGTGCGCGTGCTCGGCTACGAGCCGTTCCGCCGCGACCACGACTACCTGCGGCGGATGACGCTGGTGATGGGCAACCGCAACCAGCTGCAGTGGGACCTTCCGCTGCTCGACAGCTTCGAGCTGACCAAGGCGATCTACCGCCTGCCCGACGACGAGTTCGCCGCCCAGCGCGACGAGCTGCTCGAGCTGCTCGACCTCGGTTCGCTGGCCACCAAGCCGGTGCGCAACCTCAGCCTCGGCGAGCGGATGAAGGCGGAGATCGCCAACTCGCTGCTGCACCGCCCGGCCGTGCTGTTCCTCGACGAGCCGACGCTCGGCCTCGACGTGACGATGCAGAAGCGGATCCGCGGCTTCCTCGCCGACTACAACCGCCGCACCGGGCGCGACGATCCTGCTCACCAGCCACTACATGGCCGACGTCGAGGCGCTGTGCAAGCGGGTGGTCGTCATCCACCACGGACGGATGCTGTTCGACGGCGACCTGGCCGCGCTCGGCGAGCGCTTCGCCGCGCAGCGCACGCTGGTCGTCGAGCTCGACGTCGCCGCCGACCTGTCCGCCGTACGGCGAGGTCGTCGAGACCGCGGCCGACGGCACCGTGGTGACGCTGCGCGTCGATCGGGCCCGAACCGCAGCGGTCACCGGCCCGGCTGCTGGCCGAGCAGTCCGTGGCCGACCTCACCGTGGAGGACACCCCGATCGAGGACGTCATCGAGATGGTCTTCGCCACCGGCGACGACGACGTGGCCACGGCATCTCCGCATGACCGCAGCGGCGGTCCCGACGACGGCGCCGGCCGCCGACCCACCGGCCGCGGTCGGGGCGCTGCGCGCCTACGCCCGGCTGTACCGCACGCTCGGCCGCCACGGCGTGCAGATCAACCTCCAGTACCGCGCGGCGAACTACATGTCGATGATCGGCATGGTCGTCGAGCCGGTCGTCTACCTCGTGGTGTGGACGACGATCGCCGAGCAGTCCGGCGGATCGGTCGGCGGCTACACGCCGGCAGACGTTCGCCGCGTACTACATCGTGTGGACGCTCGTGCGGAACATGAACATCGCCTTCACCCCGGCCGGCTGGGAGGAGCGGATCCGCGAGGGCACGATGTCGTTCCAGCTCGTCCGCCCGATGCATCCGGTGCACTACGACATCGGCTACTTCGCCGGGTGGAAGGTCGTGGTGATCGTCATGTGGATCCCGATCGCCGATCGTCCTCTCGCTGATCTTCCAGCCGTCGCTGAGCCCGAGCGTCGAGCAGGGCATCGTGTTCTTCGTCGCCATCTGGGGCGCGTTCGTCCTGCGCTCGCTGCTGCTGTGGTCGCTCGGCATGGTCACGTTCTGGACCACGCGGGCGCAGGCGCTGTTCGAGGTGTACTTCTACACCGAGCTGCTGCTGTCGGGCCGCGTGCTGCCCGGTGTCGCTGCTGCCGCAGTGGGCCCAGACGATCGGCGACTTCCTGCCGTTCCGCTGGGGCTTCGGCTACCCGATCACCGCGCTCGTCGGACCGATCACCCGCGCCCAGCTGTACCTCGGCCTGCTCGCCCAGCTGGCCTGGATCGCGTTCGCCGCGCTGCTCGTCGCGGTGATCTGGAAGCGGGCCGTCAAGCACTTCACGGCGGTGAGCGGGTGAGGGCGCCATGAGGCTCGCGCTGCTGTTCCTGCGCATCGGCGTGCATGAACGAGATGCAGTACCGGGCGAACTTCTTCATCCAGCTCGTCCAGTCGGCGGCGGTCACCGGCTCGGGTCTGGTGGTGCTCGCGCTGGTCTACTCGCACACGCCGGACCTGCACGGCTGGACCCATCCGCAGCTCATCGCGGTGATGGGCGTGTTCACGATGATGCTCGGGATCATCGGCTTCGTCGTCGAGCCGAACATGGCCCGGCTGAACGACGACGTGCGCCAGGGCACGCTCGACCTGATCCTCACCAAGCCGGCCGACGCCCAGCTGCTCGTCAGCGTGCGCGAGTTCCGCGTGTGGAGCCTCACCGACGTGCTCGTCGGCATCGTCGTGCTGGCCTACGGCCTGATCCAGCTGGGCACGAGCATCGGCTCGGCGGCGTGGGCCGGCTTCGCCGTCACGCTCGTCGCCGGGACGATCATGATCTACTGCTTCTGGCTGCTGCTGACGTCCGGGGTGTTCTGGTTCGTGCGCATGGAGATGGTCCAGGAGATGTTCACCGGGCTGTCGCGCGCCGGGCAGTACCCGGTCGGCATCTACCCGGCGTGGCTGCGCTACGGGCTGACCTACGTCGCCCCGCTGGCGTTCGCCATCACCGTGCCGGTCGAGGCGCTCACCGGCCGGCTCACGTGGGTGCGCCTGGCCACGACGCTCGGCTTCCTCGTCGTGCTGGCCACGGTCACCCGACTGGTGTGGCGCGCCGGCATCCGCCGCTACTCCGGCGCCTCGGCATAGGTCGTCGTCAGAGCGCGCACAGGATGCGCGCCAGCATGGTCAACTCGTGACGCTCGCGGGCGAGGAACGGGCGGCCCTTGCGGCCGGTGGCCACGGCCGTCCCGAGCCGGTCGAGGTACGCCCAGGCGATGTCGCCGGGGGCGCTGTCGGTCGACGACGAGTCGAGGTGCCGGCTGCCGTCGAAGAACGCCCCCAGCCAGCCGAGGTCGGGCGGCTCGCCGCTGATCGCCACGCACGACCCCGTCGTCCTGGCGCGACGAGCGCGCACCAGTCGCCGTCGAGCAGGTCGGCGACGCCGTCGCAGAACGCTGCCTGGCGGTCCTCGCCGGTCGCCTCGGCCATGGCCGCGGCGACGCTCGAGCGCGGCGATCGCCGCGTCCGGCCGGGAGCTGTCGACGCTGGCGGACGTCCTCCACCGCCACGCCGTCGACCTGGCGGATCTCGCTGACCAACAGGTCGACGAGGCCGCGCGTCGGGCAGGCTGACGGTGAGCTCGTCGATCGCACTGCCGCCGCCGCGCTCGAGGATGTCGATGCCGATCACGTCGCCGTGCACCGCGCCGATGCGGCTGGCCACCTGGCCGAGCGCACCGGGCCGGTCGGGCAGCCACACCCGCACGACGAACGTCTCCACGCCGGCGAGGCTACGAAGTCGATGTTGCCGGGGCCGTCACCATTGCGTGACGGGCGTGTGAACCACTCGGCAGCGGGTCTACGTTTACCCTGGTGTTGCGGGTGGTGGTCGCCGACGACAACTTCCTGCTCCGCGAGGGTCTGGAGCGCCTGCTGGCGACCGTGACCGACCTCGAGGTGGTCGGCGTCGTGCGGCGACCTCGACGGCCTGCTGGCGATGGTGGACGCGCTGCAGCCGGACGCGGTGCTCACCGACATCCGCATGCCCCCGACCCACACCGACGAGGGGGTGCGCGCGGCATTGGCCATCCGCGCCCGCCACCCCGGCACGGGTGTCGTGGTCCTCAGCCAGCACGCCAGCCCGTCCTACGCGTTCGCCCTCCTCGGTGGGGCGAGCACGACGGGGATCGGCTACCTGCTCAAGGACCGGGTGAGCGACGTGCAGCAGATCGCCGGTGCGCTGCGCGCCGTGGCCACCGGCGGCTCGGTGATCGACCCCGTCGTGGTGCAGGAGCTGATCGCCGCCCGACGCGTGCTCGCCGATTCGCCGCTCACCACCCTCTCCGAGCGCGAGCTGGAGGTGCTCGCGGCGATGGCCGAGGGGTTGAGCAACGCGGCCATCGCGGCGCGGACGTATGCGTCGGAGCGCACGGTGGAGAAGCACATCAACACGATCTTCACCAAGCTGACGCTGCCCAACGAGCCCGACACGAACCGACGGGTGAAGGCCGTGCTCGTGTACCTCAGCGAGCTGACCCGCTGATCTCCGCCACGGGCAACCGGCCGCACACCGACGTCCCCGCACCCGGGCAGGACGTGACCGTCAGCGTGCCGCCGAGCGCGCCCAGGCGATCGACCATGTTGGTGAAGCCGTGACCACCCACCACGGCGCCACGTCGAAGCCGGCGCCGTCGTCGCGCACGGTGAAGGTCAGCTGCCCCTCGGATGCGTCGACGTCCACCGTGACCTTCGCGTCGGGGCCGGCGTGCTTGGCGGAGTTGTGCACGGCCTCGGTGCAGCAGAAGTAGACGGCTGCCTCGACCTCGCGCTCGAAGCGGTGGTGGACCATCCGCCCGATGCGCACCTCGGCCGGAGAATGGGCGGCGAAGCCGGCGAGCGCGTCGGCCAGGCCGCCGGTGAGCAGCAGCGGCGGGAAGATCCCGTGGGCCAAGGCGCGCAGCGACGCGGTGGCGTCGTGGATGGCCCGCTCGATCTCCTCGAGCACGCCGGCGACGGACGCCGGATCCGTGGCCAGCACGGCCCGGGCGAGCTGCACCTTCACGGCGACAGCGGCGAGCTCGGCCTGGGCGCCGTCGTGCAGGTCGCGCTCGAGTCGGCGCCGTTCGGCATCTGCCACCGACACCAGGCGGGCGCGCGACGTGCGCAGCTCGTCATTGCTCCGGCGGAGGTCGTCGACGGTCCGGCGCAGCTCGACGTCGAGCTCGGCGTTGTGCAGCACGGCGGCCACGAGCCGGGCGACGCGGGCCAGCGCCTCGTCGTCGCCGTCGTCGAAATCGTCGGCGCCCTCGTCGCGGTGCAGCACCAGGACGCCGACCAGTGCGCCCTGGACGGCGAGCGGGGCGACGCGCACCGGGCGCGCCGCCAGGGTGCAACACCGGCAGCCACGAATCCACCCAGCCGGCACCGGAGACGCCGGCGCGCCCGACCATGGCGGCGTGCTCGGCGGCCAGCTCGATGGGCGCCGCGCTGCGTCCCGGTGACGCCGCGGCGAGCCGAAGCGCGCCGCCGTCCCAGCGCCACACCTCGGCCGCAGCTGCGGCGCACGCCGGGCGCAGGCTCTCGGCGAGCTGCTCGACCGTCTCGTCGATCGGCACCATCCCGGCCAGCCGCCGACCGAACTGCTCGAGGAGCTCACGGCGCGGGCGACCGGCGTCGGACAGGACGCGCCGCGTACCAGCGCCACAACGCGCGTGACACCGGCAGCACGCTCGCCGCGCCGAGGATCGCGGCGACGAGCGCGGCGCGGGTGGCGTCCGTCGCCACAGCCGGCGGACGGCCGCCGACCACCAGCACCGTGGCGGCGTAGACGGTCATCGCCGCGGCTGCCGTGAGCGAGCCGACGAGCACCACGTCGCGCACGTGCTCGCGCACTTCCCGGTCGCGCACCACACGACGGCCGAGCACGCGAGCGAGCACCGCGAGGACCGCCACCGCAGCGATGAGCACGAGCCAGCCGGCCGCGGTGCTCGGCCACCGGACGACGATCATCGCCAGCAGCGCCGACCAGGCCACCGCGCCGACGCACACGGCGACGACCACGGCGCCCCGCGGCGCGGCACGACGGGTGGTCATTCGGCCCTCAACGACAGGGCCGGCTCGTCGGCCGCGGTGATCGTGACCGTGCGCACGGCGAGCAGCGCGGCGAGGAGGGCGACGCCGAGCACCACCACGCCGACGGCACCCCACGCGGTAGGCGTCGCGTAGCGCAGCGGGACGCCGTCGACCACCGTCTGCCACAGGGTCCGGCCGATGGCGAAGCCGACCGGAAGGCCGGCGACCACGGCCACGGACACCGAGGCCAGCAGCTGCCAGCCGATGATCTGCCTGGCCTGCCGGCGGGTGAGACCGAGCACCTGGAGCACGGCGACGTCACGCCGGCGACGGCGGGTGCTGCTGACGAGCACCACGGCTGCCGTGACCGCCGCGAGCGCACCGGCGAACCACGCCAAGGTCCGCGGCAACGACCGGGTGCGCCCGAGGTCGTGCTGCGGATCGACCAGCCCGGCGGAGTCGTGGTCGCGCCCGAGCCACACCTCGTCGGACTCGTCGGCCGACAGCGCATGTGCCGTGCGGATCGCCAGGACGTCGAACTTCACCACGGTCCCGGCCGCCTCGATCGCCGCCATCTGCTCGGGCGTCACCTGTCCCCCGGCGTCGTAGTTCGTGTGGCCGAGCGCGACCGTGAACGCCTCGCCGACCACGTGCAACGCCGTGCCGTCGGCGAGGTGAGCGGTGTCGCCGACCGCCAGCCCGAGGCGGTCGAGCTCGCCCGGGGCGAAGGCCACCTCGCCGACCGCCTGCGGGAGCCGGCCGTGCAGCGGCCGGCTGACGGAGGCGCCCTTGAGCTCCTCGAGGGCGAGCAACGCGACCGGCCGGTCGTCGATGCCGACGACGAGGTCGGCGATGCGCACGGCAGCGGCGACACGATCGTCGCCGCGCCACGCGTCCACGAGATCGGTGGGCGGCTCGGCCTCCCCGACGTTGACCTGGACCCGGCCCACCCACACGGCGCCGAGCACGAGGACGACCAGCCCGGCGGTGATCGCGAACGCCAGCAGCGCGGTCGATTCCAGACGCGTGGCCGTCCGCGCGCTCTGCACGAACACGTTCACGTCCATCACCTCGACCGGACGGCCGGCGAGCTGGTCGACCTCCCGGCTGAGCTCGTCGATCGCGGCCTCCCCTCCGTCGAGCCGCACGAGCGCGTTGATGTAGCCCGCCCCCGGTGGCACGAGGTCGTCGGCGTAGCGCGCGGCGAACGCCTCCGTCGTCTGCAGACCTCCGGAGAACGGTCCCCCTTTGACGATGCCGACCACGCGCACCGTCACGTCCGTCGGCGGGATCGGGGGCAGTTGCTCGCCGACCAGCATCGCCCGGATGACGTCGGCTGCCTGCACGCGCACCACGAGCTCGTCGCCGACTCCGACGCGGGCGCGGCCGGCCATCGCCATCCCGAGGGTGGCCTCGTCGACCCGGGTCTGGTCGGCGCGCCGCCCGCTGACCACGGCAACGTCCTCGATGGGTTCACCTGTGGGTGGGCCGACGCGTGGGAAGTCGGTCTCGATCTCGGGGTGGTCGACGACGTCGAACGAGGTCACGGCGAAGCGCTGCAGCGTGCGCACGTTGGGCAGGCGGGCGATGTCCGACCAATCGAAGGACGGATCGTTGGGCAGCAGCGCTGCGGTGGCCACGTTGACCCGTGCCGCGAGCCGGTCGACCACGGTGGCGTCGCGCCGCGCCCCGACGAACGCCGAGACCACGACCCCGCCGGCGAGGGCGAAGAACGCGGCGAGGAGCAACGCCCGCGTCCCGAACCGGCGCACGTCGCCGCGCAGGGCGGCCCACCAGGCGGTCATCCGCTGACCTGCGCCCGTTCGACCTCCGGGCCGTGGACGGACACCGTCCGGCCGTCGCGCGTGGACACCGCTCGCTCGGCCGCCGCAGCGATCGTTGGGTCCTCGGTGACGAGGATGATCGTGTGGCCGCTCTCGTGCAGCCGGCCGAACCCCGCGATCGCCACGTGCTGCGACGCCGTCAGCGAAGCCAGGAGGTTGCAGAACTGGAACACCACGCCGACCGCGCTGCGCCGGGGGATCGCCCGCGCATCGGCGTCCAGGGCGCTGATCTCCTCGCGCCGGACACCGCGGACCTCGACGATCGACGGCGGGCTGGCGTCCACGGCACCATTCGACCACGTCGTCGCCGACGCGCCGCCCGTACTGGCCGCACATGGGCACCGTGGTGACCCTCCTCATCCGTGCGGGCCTCCCGGATGCGCCGCCCGGGGCGGTGGCGCACGATCCGTCCACCGAACGAGGGAGGATCCATGTACCGACCACTGAGCACCCGCACGACCCGGATGGTCCTGGCAGCTCTGGCCGCCGCCGGCCTCACCGTTGCCGGCTGCGGCAGCGACGACAAGGCCGCAACCACCACGGCTGCGCCGCCGACGGCTCCGGCCACCTCGGCCGCAGCGACGACAGGAGCCGCCACGTCGACGACGGCGGCCAAGCCGACGACCACCACCGGCAAGCCGGCCACCACGAGCGCCGCCGCGACGACGGCCGCCCACCACGACAGCGCGCCGGCGACCGCCGCCGGCGCCGCGCAACCGGCCGGCTTGGCCTCGCCCGCGTACTGCAGCGCAGCCATGTCGATCAACGTCGCGGCGAACGCCGGCGGCGATCCGAGCGAGGATCCGGTGGCGTTCGCCGGCACGCTGCTGGCGCCGGCGAAGGCAGCCGCCGCGCTGGCGCCGGCGGAGGTCGCCGGCACCTACGCGACTGCGCTCACCGCGCTGCAGGCGACCGTCGACGGTGATCCGTCCCAGCTGGACGCGGTCCAGCAGGCCGGTGGGGCGATCGACGAGTACAACGTCGACCACTGCCCGTGGACCAAGGTGCCGGTGACCATGGAGGACTACCACTTCACCGGCCTGCCCGACACGCTGCCTGCGGGCGACTACGTCTTCGAGCTGACCAACACGGGCAACGAGCTGCACGTGATGGTCGTCGCCGCGCGCAAGCCCGGCGTGACCGCTTCCTTCGACGAGCTGCTCGCCTCGCCCGACGGCGAGTCCAAGGTCGACACGGTCGTGGCCAACGGCGCGCCGCCAGGCGGGACGGCCACGGCGTTCGGCCACCTCGAGCCCGGCGACTACATCGTCGTCTGCCCGATCCCGCAGGGCTCCGACGGACAGACCACCGAGGGCACCGGACCGCCGCACTTCACGATGGGCATGCGCCAGGCGCTGACCGTCACCCCGTGAACAGCTCGGCGAGGCGGCGATCGAGGAAGCGCTGCTCGGCGCCGCCCTCGGTGAGATCTCGTGCCCGGCGGTACTCGGCCGCCGCCTCGTCGACGCGACCGAGGCGGCGCAGCAGGTCGGCCCGGGTGGCGTGCCAGTAGCGGTAACCGTCGAGGTCGAGGCCGTCGACGATCGCCAGCGCCACGTCCGGGCCGTCGAGCTCGGCGATCGCCACGGCGCGGTTCAGCTCGACCACGGCCGACCCCGTCCGTGCCGCGAGCGAGCCGTACAGGGCGGCGATCTGCGCCCAGTCGCAGGGACGCTCGGCGTGCAGCGAGGCGATCGCCGCCTGGAGCACGTACGGTCCGCCGCCGCCGATGGCGATGGCCCGGTCCAGCGCCGCCCGGCCGTCGGCGATCTCCTGATGGTCCCACAGCGCGTCGTCCTGCTCGGCCAGCAGCACCAGCTCGCCGTCACGCACCCGGGCATCACGCCGCGAGTCGTGCAGCAACATCAACGCCAGGAGCCCGAGCACCTCGGTCTCCTCGGGCAGCATCTCGACGAGGGCCCGGCCGAGCCACAGGCCTTCGGCCGCCAGCTCGTTGCGCCCGACGTACCCCTGGTTGAAGATCAGGTAGACGACTGCCAGCACGGCGTCGACCCGTTCGGCGAGCAGGTGCGCCGGCGGCACGCGGAACGGGATGCCGGCGGCCTTGATCTTGCGCTTGGCCCGGACGAGGCGCTGGGCCATCGTCGCTTCCGGGACGAGGAACGCCTGGGCGATCTCCGTCGTCGTCAGCCCGCCGAGCGAGCGCAACGTCAGCGCGACCTGAGCCTCCACGGCCAACGCGGGATGGCAACAGGTGAAGATCAGCTCCAGCCGCTCGTCGGGCACGTCACCGGCCACCTTCCCCACCTCCTCCTCGCGCGCCTCGGCCTGCAACAGCTCGACCTTCGCGGCCAACGTGCGGTCGCGCCGCAGACGGTCGATCGCCCGCCGGCGCGCCGTGGTCAGCAGCCACGCACGCGGGCTGGCCGGCACGCCGTCGATCGGCCAGCGCACCGCGGCGATCTCGAACGCCTGCTGGGCCGCGTCCTCGGCGACGTCGAAGTCGCCGAGGACGCCGACCAACGTGGCCACGACCCCACCCCACTCCTCGCGGAAGACCGCGTCGAGCGGATCGGTCACCAGTACTTCTCGACAGGGCGGATCTCCACCGCCCCGCCGTGACGGGCTGCCGGCACCCGGGCGGCGACCTCCAGCGCGGCGTCGAGGTCGTCGGCCTCGAGCACGAACCACCCACCGACGGCCTCCTTGGTGGCGGCGAACGGTCCGTCGGTGGCCAGCACCTTGCCGTCCTGCACGCGCACCGTGGTGGCGTGCTCGGGCAGACCGAGCGGCAGGC
The DNA here is from genome assembly GCA_963794805.1 of uncultured Acidimicrobiales bacterium. Lineage (GTDB taxonomy): Bacteria > Actinomycetota > Acidimicrobiia > Acidimicrobiales > Ilumatobacteraceae > JAODBQ01. Next base: position 69,844 of record CAWCFL010000012.1, on the reverse strand, counting down.
CCGGGGTGACCCGCTCGTCCTTGTTGATGGCCGCGTAGTCGGCGTACACCGCCTGCTGCTCGGCTTCGGTCAGCGTCGACCAGGTCGGCGATGTCGGCGTCGGTGTGGTGCCCTGGTGGATCAACAACACGTACTGCATGGTTCCTCCTGTGGTGGCGCTCGCCAACACTGTCGTTGGCGAGTCTTCACCCAGGAGACGAACGAGATCGCCAGGATCGACAGCGACGTTCGGGAAGGCTCAGGAAGTTCGCCGCGAGGTGGTGGCGCCAGCCACCGGTGCCGGTGATGTCGGTCGCCCCGACCAGACCCAGCGGTTCGCAGACGAAGCCCTTCCACCACGAGCCGTCGGCCAGCTCCACCGTGCCGATGGCCAGTGGCGGCGGCACGTCGAGGAGGAACGAACCGAGGTCGGCCGGGGCGATCGCCCACAGCTCGACCTCGATCGCCGACCCGCCGTCGGCCACGCGCACCAGGCCCGGCTTGGGCGGCACGGTCCCGGCGAGCGCGTACAGCTTGTAGCTCGGCGCGGTCGTGGTCAACTGCCGGAGCACGGCACGCCGCCCGGTGAGCTGGTGGTTGAGGGGCTGGCCGGCGAGGTGCGCACCGACCACGACCACGCCGCACGACGGTGGACGCCCGGTGAGCGCGCCCCGCTCGTACGCCCCGGCCAGCGCGGCCAGCTCACCGTCGGTCCATGCCGGCGCGATCAGCTGCAGACCGCCGGGCACGCCGGGGGCCATCGGCACCGTGACGCAGGCCAGGTCGGCCAGGTTGACGAACGTCGTCAGCGTCCCGAGGAACTGGTTGCGCCCGACCGGATCGTCGTGGACCTCGGCGAGCGACACGGTGCCCAGCGTGGTCGGCAGGGCGAGCACGTCGACCTCGGCGAACGACGCGGCGACCGCTCGACGAGCCTCCGCGCAGGCGTGCTCGGCGCGGTAGACGTCGACGCCGGCGTGATCGGCGGCACGGCCGATGATCCCGGCCACCACCGGATCGAGACCCTCGACGTCCTTGGCGACGAGATCGCCGACCGCCGCGGCGCGCTCGGCGACGAGCGCGCTGCCGTACAGCAGACGGCCGAGCTCGAGGTGCGCCTCGATCTCGACCGGAACGATCGAGCAGCCGAGCCCGGCAAGTCGCGCGACCGCCCCGGTGAACCACGCCGCCATCGGCTCGTCCGGTGCGGCCCCTGCCGGCCACGAGGCCGGGACGCCGACGCGCGGCGGCCAGGCCATCGGCGCCGGCGGGCTCACGGGTCGCAGGGACGCGTCGCCGGCGTGATCGGTCGGCGCGGCCTCCATCACCGCCGCCACCACGGCCCCGTCGGCCACCGAGCGGGCGAAGACCGACGGACAGTCGAGGCTGCGCACCGCGGGGACGACGCCACGGGTGCTCATCCGACCCACGGTCGGCTTGACCCCGACCACACCGTTGAGCGCGGCAGGCACCCGACCGGAACCGGCGGTGTCGGTGCCGAGGGCGAAGGGCACGAGCCCGAGCGCCACCGCCACGGCCGAGCCGGAGCTCGAACCACCCGGCACGAGCGCCGGGTCCAGCGCGTTGGGCGGCGTTCCGTACGGTGAGCGGGTGCCCACCAGGCCGGTGGCGAACTGGTCGAGGTTGGACTTGCCGACCACGACCGCGCCGGCGGCGCGCAGCCGGGCGACGACGTCGGCGTCGGCCGTGGGCACGTACGTCGCGCGCCGGGCAGCCGGCCGTGGTCGGGACGCCGGCCACGTCGATGTTGTCCTTGACGACGAACGGCACGCCGAACAGCGGGAGCGCTGCCGGGTCCCGTCCAGCGAGCGCCGCGGCGTCGGCGAGTGCCCGCGCCGTGCACGGCGGACCGATGAGCACGCCGGGCGGCGCGCCGTCGAGGGCGCGAAGCGCCCCCTCGACGAGGGTGCTCGCCGGCACGCCTCCCGCCGCCGCAGCGGCGAACTCGGACAACCCCCAGCCCGTCGGGTCGACCGCCATCGGCGGGCTCACGCCCCGAGCGCGGCGAGCACGTCGGCCGAGGAGGCGACGGCGCCGAACACCCCACCCTGCATCGTCACCATCTTCAGCGCTGCGGCGTGGTTCGCCGGATCGGTGGCCCCGGTGCAGTCGCTGAGGATGAGGCACTCGTAGCCGCGGTCGTTGGCCTCGCGCATCGTCGTGTGCACACAGACGTCGGTGGTGATCCCGGTGAACACCAGGTGGGTGATGCCGTTGCGCCGCAGCAGCAGGTCGAGGTCGGTGGCGTAGAACGCCCCCTTGCCGGGCTTGTCGACGATCGGCTCGCCCTCGATCGGGGCGACCTCGGGCACGATCTGCCAACCCGGTTCGCCACGCACCAGGATCCGGCCGCACGGTCCACTGTCGCCGATGCCCGCGCCGATGTTCTTCGATCGCCACAGCTTGTTCGGCGGGCAGTCCGCGAGATCGGGGCGGTGACCCTCGCGGGTGTGGATCACCAGCCAGCCGGCGGCACGCACCGCGGCGAGCACCTTGGCGGTGGGCTCGAGGCCGGCGCGGGTCAGGTTGAGGTCGTAGCCCATGGTGTCGACGTAGCCGCCGGGGCCGCAGAAGTCGGTCTGCCAGTCGATGCACACCAGCGCGGTGTGCGCCGGGTCGATCACGCCGTCGTACGGCCAGGTGTAGGGGTCGGCGTCGACGACGCCGGGTCCGGTCTCGGTCATGGCTGTCCTTCCTCGGGAGTCCTCGCGGCGAACGCCGCGGTCAGGTTGGAGATGGTGCCCAGGGCACCGAAGATGCCACCCGACATCGTCAGGCTGTGATGGGCGCGGGCACCGAGCTCGGCGTCCACGGGTGCACACCCGTCGACGAGCACGAGGCACTCGTGACCGCGGTCGTTGAGCGTGCGCACGGTCGAGTCGACGGTCAGCTCGCTGGCCATCCCGGCGAGCACGACGGCGCTGATGGGGTCGGCGCGCAGCACGTCGTCGAGGTCCGAGGCGAACGAGCCGTCCCACCCGCCGGCGTCGACGATCACATCGGCGTCGTCGGGTCTGACGGCGAGCTCCCAGTCCGCCGTGGCGCGGACCGGGAGCACGCTGACGCCGCGCCGTGTGGTGCGCGTGCCGTGACGCACCCATACCACCTGCACCCCGAGCGGGCGCAGGCACCCGGCGAGTTGGACGAGCCGGTCGAGCACGAGCGGCCCGCCGGGACTGACGTCCACCAGCCCGCGCTGGGCGCCGCAGAGCACGAGTGCCGTGCTCCGCGGCTCCAACACGCCGTCGTACGGCCACGCGTACGGCTCGGAGGCGCAGACGTGCACGTCAGCCCGCCGGGATCTCGCCGACGACACCCTTGACGAACTTGGTGTTCTTCGACTCGACCGTGGCGTAGTCGATCGTCTCCCCCTCGGCGAACATGATCGTGCCGTCCTGGGCGACGACCGGTCCGTCGAACGGCGAGCCGGTCGTCGAGATCCGCTCCTTCTCGGCGGCGATCTTCGCCTGCGTGTCGGCGTCGACCATCGTGCCGAACTTGGACTGCTTGAACGGGTTGGTCCCGTCCTTGAAGCCGGCCCGGTAGTTGGCGTTGTACTTCGACCCGGTGAAGTTGCCGGCGAGGGCCGTGGCGACGATGTCGTTGTACATCGCGCCCCAGTCCCACTCGGAGCCGGTGACCCAGCCCTTGGGGGCCAGCGCCGACGCATCGGCGTGGTAGCCGACCACCATCTTGCCGGCCTCCTCGGCCGCCTTGGTGATCGTCGCCGTGCAGTCCTGGTGCTGGGTGATCACGTCGACGCCCTGGGCGAACAGGCTGCTGGCCGCCTCGGCCTGCTTGGCCGGATCGCACCAGTTGGAGGTGTTGACCACGTACGTCTGCGCCGCCGGGTTGACCGACTCGGCGCCGAGCTGGAAGGCGTTGATGTTGGCGATCGTCTGCGGGATCGGGAAGGCGTAGACGTAGCCGAGCTTGTTCGTCTTGGTGGCCTTCCCGGCGGCGATGCCGGCCAGGTACACCGGCTCGTACACGGTGCCGAAGTACGTGCCGGCGTTCGGCGGGACGGTTCCGGAGATCACGTTGCCCTGCTGGACGACGACCACGTCGGGATGGTCCGCGGCGACCTTCAACGCCGGGTCGAGGTGCCCGTACGACGTGGCGAAGATGATCTTCGCCCCGTCGGCGATCATCTTCTCCATCACCCGGGTGGCGTTGTCGTCCTCGGGCACGTTCTCGGCGGTGACCACCTTGAGGTCCGGGTGCGCCGCGGCCACGGCCTGGCTGCCCTCGTAGGCCGCCTGGTTGTAGCCGTAGTCGTCCTTCGGGCCGACGAAGATGAAGCCGATCTCCTTGCCGCCGACCCCGGGGCCGTTGGGGTTGCTCGGTGCCGAGCCGCCGGCCGCGGTGGTGCCGCGGCGCCCGCCGACGTGGGCGGTGGCGACGTGGCCGGAGAATCGCTGGCGTCGCTGTTCGACCCGCACGCGGCGAGCGCCAGCGCGCCGACCACGAGGAGCGGTGTAAGCCGTCTGATGTTCACGAGTGTCCTGTTCTGGCGTCCGTTGCCGGGGCGCGTCGGGTCAGCGCGGTGCGCTGTGGTTGATGGGGGAGAGCCGGGATGGGTCGACGGTGGACCGTCGCGAGGAGCGCTGCCCGGTCAGGTGCTCATCGACTGCTCGAAGACCTTCGACAGGCCTTCGGGGATCTCGTCCTTGCGCCGCTTGCCGAGCAGGATCAGGACGAGGAGGGTGACGACGTAGGGCACGGCGTCGAGCATGAACTGGTTGATCCCGTAGCCGCGGGCCTGCAGCGCCGGCGAGAGCGCCAGCGCGGCGCCGAACAGGTAGGCGCCGGCGGCGACCTTGAACGGCTGGCGGGCGGCGAACATGACGACGGCGACGGCGACGAAGCCACGACCCTGCGTCATGTTCTCGAACCACGACTTGGTGTAGGCGATCGACAGGTGGGCACCGCCGATGCCGGCGAACATCCCGCCGACGACGACGGCGATGTACTGGATCGGCATCACCCGGTGCCCGTGGGCGGTGAGCACCTCGCTGCGCTCGCCGGCGGCCCGCAGCAGCACGCCCCAGCGACTGCGGTAGATCACCCACCACAGCACCGGGACGGTGATGTACGACAGGTACACCATCGGATCCTGGTCGAACACGATCGGGCCGATGAACGGGATGTTGCCGAGCACGGGAAGCTTGACCGGCGAGAACGTCGGCGCCAGCGCCTGCACGTACACCGAGCCGAACAGCGACGTCAGCCCGAGACCGAGGAACAGCACCACGAGGCCGGTGGCCAGCTGGTTGGCGCCGCGGCTGAGCACGAAGTAGGCGTGGACGAGCGCCAGCAGGCCACCGGCGATCGCCCCGCCGAGCACCCCGAACCACGGGTGCCCGGTCTCGAACGACACGGCGTACGCGGCGAGCGCACCCATGAGCATCGAGCCCTCGGTGCCGAGGTTGACCACGCCGCCGCGCTCGGAGACGGACTCGCCGAGCGCGGCGAACTCGATCGACGTGCCACCGCGGATGCCGCCGGTGAGGACCTCGCTGAGCAGGCTCATGCTGCGGCCTTTCTGTGACGGGGGCTCGCGCCCCCGGACCCCATCGACGCCCGGCTCGCTGGCGCTCCCTCGGTCGTCAGGCGAGCGCTCATGCGCTCGCCTTCCGCTTGGTGCCGAAGCCGAAGACCATCAGCAGGATCAGCGACATGAGGATGTTCACGCTCGCCGCCGGGAGCTGGCTGTCGAGCTGCAGGCTGTCGCCGCTGATGGCGATCGACGACAGCAGCAACGAGGCGAGCACGACGTACATCGGTCGATGTCGGCCGAGCCACGAGGCCAGGAAGCCGATGTAGCCGTAGGTGGCGATGAACCCGGGCCGCAGCTTGAACTCCGCCCCGGCGAGCTGGGTGAGGCCGCCGAGGCCGGCGAGCGCTCCGCCGACGGCCATCGCCGAGAGCAGCAGCATGCCGACCTTGAGGCCCGACCGGCGGGCCGCCTCGGCGTTGCCCCCGACCACCCGCAGGCGGAAGCCCCACGAGGTCGAGCGGAAGACGACGGCGATGATCGCCGCCGCGCCGAGGGCGATGAACAACCCGGTGTGCACCCGGCCCCAGCCGATCAGCGACAGCCGTTCGCTCACCGGCAGCGCCCGGGTGGTCGGCTGGCCCGTGCCGTTGGGGTCCTTCCACCGGTCGTAGATCAGGAAGAACATCAGGTCGAGGGCGACGTAGTTCAACAGCAGCGTGGTGACCGACTCGCTGATGTTCATGTACTGGCGCAGGGCGGCGGCGATCAGCGACCAGGCTGCACCGCCGACCGCGGCGGCGAGGACCATCAGCACGAGCGTCAGTCCGCCCGGCAGGCTGCCGTTCACCGCCAGCGACACGCCCATCGCGCAGATCCCGCCGATGATCATCTGGCCCTCACCGCCGACGTTGATCAGCCCGGCGCGGGCCGGCACCGTGACGGCCAGGCCGGCGAGGATGATCGGCGTCGACCGCACGACGATGCCGGCGATCGAGTCCCAGCTGGTGAACGTCGAGACGAACATGTCCTTGTACGCCGTGATCGGGTTGACGCCCTTGAGGGCGATGATGATGCCGAACAGGACGAGTGCGGCGAGCAGAACGCGGCGAGCATCCGCGCCGGCCCGCGCAGCCGGTCGAGCACCTCGGCCGGCGTGGCCCGGGGACGGGCCACGGCCGGCGGCGCCGCCGTCGGTGCGGTGATCGAGCTCATGCCGTCCTCCCCTGCGGGGGCTGCGCCCCCGGACCCCATCGACGCCCGGCTCCCTGGCGGTCGCTCGGCCGTCCGGCGTGGCTCGCTGCGCTCACTCATGCCGCACCAACCTCGACGACCTCGTCGGCGCTGGCGGCGTGGTCGCCTCGGTGCCGAGCATCATCCGCCCGACCGTGTAGCGGTCGGTGGTGTGCGGGTCGACGACGCCGACCACCTCGCCGCCGTGCATCACCGCCAACCGGTCGGACATGTCGAACAGCTCGTCGAGGTCCTCGCTGATCAGCAGCACGCCGGCGCCACCGGCACGGCGTTCGAGCAGCAGCTCCTGCGTTCGTCGCGTGGTGGCGATGTCCAGGCCGCGGCTCGGGTAGGCGGCGACCACCAGCCGGGCGTCGCCGGCGATGGTGCGCACGAGCATGACCCGCTGGATGTTCCCGCCCGACAGCGACGCCAGCGTGCGCTCGCCGTCGACCGCGCGCAGACCGCTGACCTCGTTGCGCTCGCGGTAGCGCCGGCGGACCTTGCCCCAGTCGATGCCCAGGCGGCGGCGCACCTTGTCGAGCACGTCGAGGCCGACGTGGTGGTGCACGCGTCAGGCCGGGCACCACCGAGTCGCGCACCGGGTCCTCCGGCACGCCGACCGCGCCGGCGGCCAGCGCGCTGCCCGGGCTGGCCTTCAACGGTCTGCCCGCCGACCTCGACGGTGCCCGACGTCGGCTGGCGCAGGCCCATGGCCACCTCGTACAGCTCGAGCTGGCCGTTGCCGGCCACGCCGGCGACGCCCATCACCTCGCCGGCGCGCACCTCGAGGTCGACGTCGGTGAGCAGCACGCCGCGGCGCGGGTCGCGCAGCGACACGCCGCGCATCGACAGTGCCGGCACGTCGCCGTGATCGCCCGACGGCCGTTCGGACGACAGGTCGGCGACCCGCCGGCCGACCATCGCCTCGATCAGCTCCGGGTCGGTCATGTCGCTCGGGCGGGCGCTGCCGACGATCAGCTTGCCGCCGCGCAGCACCGTGAGGCGGTCGGCGATGGCCCGCGACTCGCCGAGCTTGTGGGTGATGATCGCCACCGACAGCCCTTCGGCCTTGAGCACCTCGAGCCCGGCGAACAGCTGGTCGACCTCCTGCGGGGCGAGCACGCTCGTCGGCTCGTCGAGGATCACCAGCCGGGAACCGGCCAGCAGCACCTTGAGGATCTCGACCCGCTGGCGCTCGCCGATCGACAGGTCGCGCACGGTCGCCGTCGGGTTCACCGCCAGGCCGAAGCGCGCCGCGGCCTCGTCGATCGACGCGGCCATCTGCCGGCGGTCGAAGCGCAGGCCGTGCGTCGGCAGGGCGAGCATCACGTTCTCCAGCACGGTCAGCGCCGGCACGAGGCGCAGGTCCTGGAAGACCATGCCGACGCCGTGGGACCGGGCGACCGCCGGCGAGGTGATCGCCACCTCCTCGCCCTCGATGCGGATCACGCCCTCCTCCGGCGGGTACAGCCCGTAGATCACCTTCATCAGCGTCGACTTGCCGGCGCCGTTCTCCCCGAGCACGGCGTGCACCTCGCCGTGGCGGATCGTCAGGTCGACGGCGTCGTTGGCCACCAAGGTGCCGAAGCGCTTGGTGATCGCGGTCGCCTCGAGCAGCGGGGGCCGCGCCGGCGGATCGTCGAGTACGTCGTCCATCAGATCGTGCCTCCTGTGAGCATGCGGACGATGGCCACGCGAACGCGCTCCTCGACGACGGCCATCGAGTCGCCGAGGTGCTGGGTGAACGCCGCTTCGGCGTTGACGATGTCGCCGGCGAGCACGAGCTCGACGAGGTTGAGGTGCTCGCTGGATCGTCGCGTCGATGCGCTGCTGGATGAGGAAGTCGTGCATCCGCACGAGGCGGATGCGCTCGTTGATCTGGCGGAGCAGGTCGACAGCAACCTCGTTGGCCGCGGCGGTCGCCAGGGCGATGTGGAACGACTCGTCGAGCAGCACGAAGTTCGGGTCGGGCGGCGGCAGGTCGCCCGTGGCCAGCGCCCGCCACTGGTCGCGCAGCGGTTCGAGGATCGCCGGGTCGTGGCGCGTGCCCAACCGCGCCGGGCGTTGCAGGGCCTGCAGCTCCAGGCCGGCGCGCACCTCGTAGAGGTGGCGCATCACGGTGACGTCGGGGACGACCGGCTGGTAGCCGCCCTCGGGGTGCAGGCCGACCAGCCCCTCGGCCGCCAGCCGCTTCAGCGCCTCGCGCACCGGGGTGCGCGACACGCCGACGATGCCGGCCAGCTTCTCCTCGCCGAGCCGGGTGTTGAGCGGCAGCTCACCCATCAACAGCTTGGTCTTGAGCACCCGGTAGGCCTGGTCGCCTCGGGAACCAGCGGGTGCGACCGGCTCCCGTACGTCCGGTCGCACCACGCTCGTTGCCCGGCTCGGGTTGGATCCCGAACGGACCGATCCCCGTCGGATGGCCATGGCACCGGACGGTAGGGATCGATTGTTTCGCCGATGTGTACAGCTCTGTATACAGCCTGTTACGAGCGGGTGCCGAACCGGTGAGTCCGGGAGAGCGGGGCAGAGCCCCGTGCTCAGCGCTGCATGGAGACGTGGGCGCGGACGATGCGCCACCCGCACGGTCGTCCGCACCCACGTCTGCGACTGGCGACCGACCGTCGGGTCGTCGCCGTTGACGAACGTCAGGTCGACGGCGACCACGCCCGGTGCCAGCTCGCGCACCTCACGGCTGGTGATCCGTGCGGCCGGGCGGCACGCCGCCCGGCCGTGCGCCGCCACGCGGCGATCTCCGCGGCAGCCGCGCTGGATCTCGGCGATGCCGAAGCGCAACGTGGCCGGATCGTCCCAGAACGCCGCGTCCATCGCCGCCACGTCGTTGGCCAGCAACGCCGCCTCGTACGCGTCGGAGAGCGCACGGACCTCGTCGCCTCGGCGGTCGTCTCGCCGTCGCTCACCCGAGCTTCGTGAGGCCGCGACGCAGGTTGCGGATGCCCTGGGCGATGCGCTGCTCGTTCTCGATCAGCGCGAAGCGCACGAAGCCCTCGCCGCCCGGGACCGAAGCCGAGACCCGGCGACAGGGCGACGTCGCACTCGCGGACGATGTGCGAGCAGAACTCCACCGAGTCCATCTCGCTGTACGGCTCGGGGATCTCCGCCCAGACGAACATCGACCCCTTCGGCTTGGGGATGTCCCAACCGATGCGTGACAGACCGTCGATCAGCGCGTCGCGTCGTCCCTGGTAGATGTCGCGCACCTCGGCCGGATAGTCGGGAGCCTCGTTCATCGTCACCGTGGCCGCGATCTGGATCGGCTGGAACGCGCCGTAGTCGAGGTAGCTCTTCAGCTTGACGAGTGCCTGGACGACCTCGGCGTTGCCCACGAGGAACGCGCAGCGCCAGCCGGCCATCGAGAAGCTCTTGGTCATCGAGTACAGCTCGACGGCGCACTCCTTGGCCCCGTCGGCCTGCAGGATGCTCACCGGGTCGTAGCCGTCGAAGCCGAGGTCGGCGTAGGCGAAGTCGTGGACCACGACCATCTCCCGCTCGCGGCAGAAGTCGACCACGCGCTGCATGAACGGCAGGTCGACCACCGAGCCGGTGGGGTTGTGCGGGAACGAGATCACCAGCACCTTCGGCTTCGGCCAGCCGACGTCGTAGGCGGTGGTGAGGCTGTCGAAGAAGTCGCCGGCGTAGTCGGTCTGCACCCGCGGGTCGGACAGGCTGCGCATCGGCACCTGGCGCAGGTCGGCGCCGGCGAACAGCGGGCCGTAGATGTGGATCGGGTAGCTCGGGCTGGGCACGATGGCCGCGTCGCCGCGGTCGAGCAGCACCCACATCAGGTGGCTGAAGCCCTCCTTCGAGCCGATCGTGTTGGTGATCTCCAGCTCGGGGTCGAGCTGCACGCCCCAGCGCCGCTCGTACAGCGCCGCGGCGGCCTCGCGCAGCTTGGGCAGGCCGCGGCTCATCGAGTAGCGGTGGTTGCGCGAGTTCTGCGCGGCCTCGGCCGAGCTTGTCGACGGCGATCTGCGGCGAGGGGATGTCCGGGTTGCCGAAGCCCAGATCGATGACGTCCGCCCCTGCCCGCCGTGCATCGACCTTCAGACCGTTGATGATCGTGAAGACGTACGGGGGCAGGTTGGTGATGCGGCGGAAGTCCACGCGACCAGCGTACTTCGGCGCCCCGACGCAGCGCCGACACAATGCCGGTTCCGGTCCGGGGCCCACGGGGGCGCGGCTCACGCGTGTGACATCATGCCGCTCATGCCCAAGCAGCTCCCCGACGATTGCGTCGACGTCGTCATCGAGATCCCCCGCGGCAGCCGCAACAAGTACGAGATCGACCACGACACCGGGCGGGTGTTCCTCGACCGGCGGCTGTTCACCGCCACCACCTATCCCGCCGACTACGGGTTCATCCCGGACACGCTCGGCGGCGACGGCGATCCGCTCGACGCGCTCGTGCTGCTGGAGGACCCGGTGTACCCGGGCGTGTGGGTGCAGGCCCGCCCCGTCGGCGTGCTGTACATGGTCGACGAGGCCGGCGACGACGCCAAGGTCATCTGCGTCCCGCCCAACGAGCCGCGCTTCGCAGGACATCCACGACATCGCCGACCTCACGCCGCAGCTGGTCAACGAGATCCAGCACTTCTTCGAGGTGTACAAGGCGCTCGAGCCCGGCAAGTCGTCGAGCACCAGCGGCCTCGCCGGCCGCTCGGCGGCGTGGCAGGAGATCGAGGAGTCGCGCACCCGCTTCGTCGCCCACGGCCACTGAAACCGGCCGGCGGCGACTGCGCGCGCTCGAGCGCGGGTCAACGGAGCGCGGCGCTGCGGCCGAGCACCGCGGCGCCGATCGCCCCGGCGTGCTCGCCGAGGACGGCGAAGGCCAGCCGCGGCGCCGGGCGGATCTCCGACGAGTACAGCAGCGCGTCGAACCACCGGCGATCGGCGGCAGGTACAGATCGGGGTCGGCGGCCAGGCCGCCGCCGAGGACGAGGATCGCCGGATCGAGCAGGTTGGTCAGGTTGACCAGCCCGAGCGCCACCCATCGGGCGAACTCGTCGATCACGGCGAGGGCCTGCGAGTCGCCGTCGAGCGCGGCGGCACGCACGTGCTCGCCGCGCAGCCGCGTCGATCGCCGCCGGCGCGCCGAGCGGCCACGTCGAGCCGCCCGGCCGCGGCCGCCTGGCGGGCGAGCATCGCCAGGCCGGCGCCGGACGCGTAGCGCTCCCAGCACCCGCGCCGCCCGCACGGGCACGGCGGGCCGTCGGGATCGACCACCATGTGCCCGATCTCGCCGGCGAAGCCGTGGGCGCCGCGCTGCAGTCGCCCCGCCGGCCACCAGGCCGCCGCCGATGCCGGTGCCCAGCGTGACCAGCACCATGTCGTCGAACCCGACGGCCGCGCCGACCTGCCACTCGGCGAGCGTCGCGCAGGTCGCGTCGTTGTCCACGCGCGACGTCGACGCCGAGCCGGTCGCGCAAGCCGCGACGCACGTCGAGCGGTTCGTCGATGGCCAGGTTCGGCGCGGCGAGCAGCACGCCGTGGCGCTCGACGAGCCCGGCGATGCCGACGCCGAGCGTGGCGCCTGCGTCCATCGCCGCCGAGCTCGGTGGCGAGGGCGGCGACCGTGTCGACGATCGCCGCGCCGCCCTGCGGCGTCGGCCGGCGGATCTCGCGGACGATCGCGCCGCGATCGTCGATGACGACGCCGAGCACCTTGGTCCCGCCCACGTCGATGCCGACGTGGTGGCCGGTCACACGCGAGGCGCCGACCTCGGCGCGGGTCTTCAACTCGCGCAGCGTGTTGAGGATGCGCACCTCGGCGCGGCGCTTGACGAAACCGGGCAGCGGCACGACGAGCTCGATGGTCAGGTCGTAGCGCACCTCGGTGCCGCCGTCGCCCGTGGCCGACACGTGTAGGCGCCGTCGATGGTGCGCATGATGTCGCCGTGGACCATCTTCCACGCCAGCACGTTGGGCGTGGAGTAGTCGTAGCCCAGCGTGTAGTGGGTGCTGCGGCCGAGCGCCGAGGCGCGGTACTCGACCTCGGCCGGCCGGCCCTGGTCGTCGCGGGCGCGGACGACGACGTCCTTGACGTCCTTGGCCCAGTCCGGGTAGCGCTCGACGTCGGCGGCGATGGCCCAGACCTGTTCCGGCGGCGCGGCGATGGTGATCGTGTCCGATGCCGTCTCAGTCATGTGCAGTTTCTAGCCGATCTTCGCGGTTGTTCGGCCGTTCGCTGCGGCGGCGTTGCGCGGGCCGTAACGTGCCGTGGCGGACCGCCCAGATCCGTTGGCGCCGATGCCGAACATCGGCACGAGCACGCCGAAGGCCAGCGCGTTGAGCTGCCCGCTGTCGAGGCCGACGACGCCGACGGTCGCGCCGGCGACGGCGACGACGACCTGGGCGGCCGAGGCACAGCCACATGGTCCGCCGGACGGGCGGCGGGGCCGTCTCGCCGCTGAGCAGGAACAGGTTGGCCACGCCGACCTCCTCGGTGCGCGACCGCTCCAGCGCGGCGGTGTAGGCCCACAGGCAGGTGGCCACGCCGGCGGCGAACAGCACCATCGAGACGACGACGATCGAGCACCTGGCCGGCGCGGTGGTTGCGCAGCGGCACGGCGACGGCCATCGCCACGACGAACAGCGCGGTGCCGACGATGTCGTAGCGGACGATCGCGGTCCCGGCGGTTGCCCCGTCGACCTCGTCGTCGACGGTCTCGTCGTCGCTCATGGCAGTGCCCCGAGCGCCCGACCCAGGCGCTCGGCGAGCACGTCGTAGGAGAACTCGGCGACGGCCCGGTCCCTGGCCGCCTGGCCCATCCGCCGCGTGCCTGCCGGATCGTCGAGCAGACCGGGCGAACGCCGCGGCGACCTCGGACGTGTCGGCCGGTCGGCGCACGACGATGCCCGTCTCACCGTCGACGACCGCCTCGGCGGCGCCGCCCGACGCCCCGGCGACCTGCGGCACGCCGCACGCCGCGGCCTCGAGGAAGACGATGCCGAAGCCCTCCTGCTCGAGGCCGCCCCACCGGTTGCGGCACAGCATGGCGTACACGTCGCCGCAGCCGTACAGCGCCGGCAGGTCGTCGTTGGCCACCCGGCCGAGGAAGCGGACGGGGGCCCGCAGCTCGCCGGCCAACCGCTCGCAGGCGGTGCTCGTCGCGACCCGCGCCGGAGATCGCCAGCGACGAGATCGGGACGTGCCGCGGCGCAGTTGCGCCGCGGCACGGATCGCCGTGTCGAAGCCCTTGCGCGGCACGAGCCGGCTCACGGCGACGATCAGCTCGCCGTCGACCGGCAGCCCGAAGTGCGCCCGGGCATCACGGCGCGGCGGCGTCGTCGAGCGGCACGAAGCGGTCGATGTCGACGCCCGGCGGGACGATCGTGATCGGCAACGCGCGGCCGGCGGCATGCTCGCCCTCGGCCGCCGGGTAGGTGCCGCCGGCGATGATCGTGGCGGGCGTGGCGCAGCACGTGCCCGAGCACCTGCCGGCTGACCGGGAGCCGGCCGGGCACGGTGACCTCGGCGCCGTGGAGGATGACGTCGTACGGCAGGTCCAGCGACGGGCCGACGATGCCGAGCGGGAACGCCGGGTCGAGCACGACCAGGTCGGCGCCGACGCGCCCGGCCATCTCGCTGATCCGCGCCGTCATCCACGGGTGCGGCAGCAGCACCGGCTCGCGGACGCGCTCGATGTGGAACGGCTGGGCGCGGTCGAACTCCGCGGCGCCGGCGTACGGGCTGGTGAGCACGGCGAACGACTCCGGCGGCAGGCGCCGCCACCACTCCCACAGCAGCGACTGGATCCCGCCGATCTTCGGCGGGAAGTCGTTGGTCACGAGGAGGTGCTTCACCGGCCGCCGCGACCGCGACGTGCGGCTCGACGGGTGCATCCAGCTCGGCGCGCACGCCGGGGTCGTCCTCGTCGGCCGCCGGCGGCACCAGATGGCTCAGCCCGAGCCGCCGCGCCGCCCAGATCGCGTGGACGCGCAGCACCGCGTCGGGGTGCACGACGTAGCGGGCCAGCGCGTCGCGGACCGCCGGATCGCCGCGGATCGGCGGCGTTGCCCAGCACGACCAGCGCGTTGCGCCGCGCCCACCGCGGGTCGCGCTCGGCGAGGTACCGCCGCCCCCAGGCGGCGAGCACACCGTCGTCGTCGGCGTCGAGCAGGGCGAGCACGTCGACGAACGCAGCACGCCGGGGGGACGGACGCGTCCGGCGCGTCGCGCCCGACTGCGCACGGTCGGCGGGCAGACGTCCTGGCAGTCGTCGCAGCCGTACAGCCGGTCGCCGATCGACCTCCGCCAGCGCGGCTCGATGGTGCCCGGCTTCTGCAGCAGCCACGACAGGCACCGCCGGGCGTCGATCACGCCGGGCTCGACGATCGCCCCGGTCGGGCAGTCGTCGATGCACCGCCGGCACGAACCGCAGCCGTCGGCCACGGGCGCCGCGCGCGACCGGCAGCGGGCGCCGTGGTGATCACGCAGCCGAGCACGAACCAGCTCCCCGCGCCGGGGACGAGCAGGTTGGCGTTCTTGCCGAACCAGCCGATGCCGGCGAGGTGGGCCGACCTCGCGGTCGACGATGCTGTTGTCGTCGGCGAAGGCCACCGCCTTCCAGCCGTCGGCGCGCAGCCGGTGGGCCACCTCCCACAGCCCGTCGCGCAGCGCGCCGACGTGGTCGTCCCATGCGTAGCGGGCGACGCGTCCGGTGACACCGGCGGGCCGCGCCGGCTCGTCGGCGGCGTATGGGCGGGCGCCGACGAACACCGCCTCCGCCCCGGCCACCGCAGCCCACGGGTCGGTGCTGCGCTCGCGGGTTGCGGTAGGTGAACGCCATGTCGTCGGCCAGGCCGCGCGGCGGCTCGGCGGTGCAGCTCGACGCCGAGCGCGGTGCAGCACCGTCGGCCGGCGCCACGCCGGTGCGGGTGATCCCGGCACGTGCAGCGATGGCGGCCAGCTCGGCGACGTAGTCCGCCGTGCCGGCCCGAGCGCGGTCAGGCCGAGTCGGGGTACGTCGGCCGCACGGTGCAGCAGCGTAGGCACCATCCCGGCGCGAGCGAGCAGCGCCATCGCTCTCATCTCGACCTCGTCGAGCTCGATGACCTCCTTCGGGGCCGGGGCGACGATGTGCGTGAGCAGGCAGTCGGCGCAGTGCGCCGATGACGCATCACGCACGTGTCGCACGAGACGGTGATGGTGGATGCCGTGGCATCGATGCGGTGCATGGACTGGTTCTCCTCGTCCTGCGGTTGGGGTCTCCACCCACCGCCACCGTCGCACAGGGGTGTGACGATGTTCCGGCTCGCGGCCTCAGCGCCGGGCGACGGCGAGGAACTGGTCGCTGGCCACGGTGTTGGCGCCCGCCGCGCGCACGTCGGCGACCACCGCCTGGTCGCTGGTCACGACGACCACGGCGCGGCGATGGTCGAGCGTGGCCGACCTCGGCGCGCAGCACGTCGTCGGCGCTGACACCTGCCGGGGAGAACACGACCCGCACGAGGCGGCGGCGCGGCGCGCTCGCCCCGGGCACGTCGGCGCCGTCGAAGACGACCGTCACGTCCGTGCCCCAGCGCCGGGCGACGTCCTCGGCCGTCGTCACCAGTCGCTCACGCTGGACGTCGAGGGCCAGCGCCGGCCACCCGAGCTTGGCGACGTTGTAGCCGTCGACGAGCACGACGATGCCGGGCAGGCGCAACAGGTGCTCGGTGACGGCCGCCGAGCCTGGCGTACAGCCCGCCGGGGATCTGCACGGGCGTCCGCCGGGGACCCGTCGCCGCGCCGACGGGCGGACGGCAGCACCCGGCGGCGGCCAGGCCACCGCCGGCGCGCTGCGCGGCGTCGGCGATCGCCCGCGCCACGCTCGCGGGCCGCCTCCTGCGCCCGGTCGAGCGCCTCGACCGCGGCGGCCTGCGCCCGGCGGACGTCCACGAGGTCGACCGGGCGCGAGCGGGCATCCGGGAGCGCGAGCGGCTCGCCGGCGCGCGCCGCGAGCACCTCGTCGCGCGCCGCCTCCGCTTCGACCGCCCGCTCGAGCGCTGCGGTGGCCTCGCGGCGGCGCGACCGTGACGTCGGCCCGTGCCGTGGCCAGCTCGGCCAGCAGCCGGTCGGCGTCGGCGCGCGCCTGCGACGCCGAGCCGATCGCGTCGTCGCGCTCGCGCTCGGCCTCGGCGAGGCGCGCCTGCAGCCCGACACGCCGTTCGTGCTCCCTGACCCAGCGCGTCGCGGGTGACGGCGTGCTCGGCACGCTCGCGCTCGGCAGCCTCCTGCGCCGCGGCACGGCGGCGCTGCTCGCGCCGAGCCGCCGACGTGGCGTCGGGCGCCTCCGTCCCGTCGACCAGCTCGTCGAGCCGCTGCTGCCAACCGGGTGGTCGGCGCAGCCACACCAGCCCGACCTCGTCGACCAGGTCGGCGGTGGCCACGTCGGCGACGTGGGCGCGGAACGCGGCATCGTCCTCGACGGCCCGCCGCGGCCCGGCCGAGCTGCGCCGCAGTGAGCCGCTTCTGGCGCAGCAGCGGACGCAGCCCGGCGGGGAACGCCAACGGCGGACGCACCTTGGCGCCCGCCGCGGCCACGTCGACGGCGAGCTCCAGCGCCGAGCGCAGCGCCTCGTCGGGCACGCCGTCGGCTCCGACGGCGGTCCCCCCTCGTCCACGGCGCCACTGTACTGACGGCGTGATCGAACGCTCGTTCTTGACACGAACGGGCGTTCGTGCTTGCGTTGACCGACCGTGCGCATCGCCTCACCGGACAACGCAGCCTCGACGACCTCGGCACGCCGCTGTGCGACGTCACGTTCTGCGTGCTGGACATCGAGACCACGGGCAGCGACCGCGCCGAGGACATGATCACCGAGATCGGCGCGACGAAGGTGCGCGGCGGCGAGTGCCTCGGCACGTTCGCCACGCTGGTCAACCCCGGCCGGGCCATCGCGCCGACGGTCACGGTGCTCACCGGGCATCACCGATTCGATGGTCGCCGTCGCCCCGCGCATCGAATCGGTGCTGCCCACGTTCCTCGAGTTCGTCGGCGACGCGGTGATCGTCGGCCACAACGTCGGCTTCGACCTCGCGTTCCTCAACCGCGCGCTTGGGCCGCGCCGGGTACGAGCGGTTCACGAACGTGGTCGTCGACACGCTGCCGGTCGCTCGTCGCCTCGTGCGCGACGAGGTGCCCGACTGCCGCCTCGGCACGCTGGCCCACCGGTTCCGCCTCACCCACCGGCCGACGCACCGGGCCTTCGACGACGCCATGGCCACCGCCGAGCTGCTCCACCTGCTGCTCGAGCGCGCCGCCGGGCTCGGCGTGCTCGGCCTCGACGACCTCGTCGCCTTGCCGCGCATCGAGCGCCCACCCGCAGGCGGCGAAGCTGCGCCTCACCCAGCAGTTGCCCCGCGCTCCCGGCGTCTACCTGTTCCACGGCGACGGCGGCGAGGTGCTGTACGTCGGCAAGGCCACCAACGTCCGCCAGCGGGTGCGCAGCTACTTCGGCAGCGACGACCGCCGCAAGATCGGCCCGCTGCTGCGCGAGACCCAGCGGGTCTCGTGCCACGCCACCGCCGACGTCGTGTCCGCCGAGGTGCTGGAGATGCGCTACCTGCACGAGCTGGCGCCGCGCTACAACCGCGTCGGCACCACCTGGCGGCGGTACTGCTACGTCCGGCTGACCACCGATGCGTGGCCGCGGCTCACGGTCGTCAACGAGCCGCACGCCACGGGCGTGCACCTCGGCCCGCTGCCGTCGCGGGCCGTGGCCGCCCAGGTGATCGACGCGGTCCACGCGGTGGTCCCGCTGCGGCGGTGCTCCACCCGCCTCGGCGGCACCCCGCGGCTGGCGCTCGGCGACACGCCCTGCGTGCCGGCGCAGCTCGGCGTGGCCATGTGCCCCTGCGCCGGCGGCATCGACGCAGTGGCCTACGCCCGCGCCGTCGGCCACCGCGGCCGCGGCGCTCACCATCGCGCCGAACATCGTGCTCGACCCGCTGTGGCAGCGCGTCGCCGCGCTCAGCGCCCAGCGGCGCTACGAGGAGGCCGCCGTCGTGCGCGACCGGGCCACGGCGTTCGCCGGCGCGGTCCGCCGCCAACGGCTGGCGGACGCCCTGCGCGCCGCCGGCGACCTCGACGTGCTCGTCGGCGAGGTCACCCTACGCATTGCCGGCGGCGTGCTCGTCGAGGTCGGCGAGCCCGGCCGCCTGGGGATCTCCCTGCCCCTCGCCGCACCGACGCCGCCGCCGCTCCCCGCTCCCCTGCCACGCGCCGCGGCCGACGAGGTGCTCCTGCTCGCCCGCGCCCTGGACCACGCCGGCCACCGCGCCCGCGTGCTGTGGTGCTCGGGCGAGTGGAGCCGTCCCACCTCCCAGGTCCACCAACCCTCGCGCCTCCCCTCGGTCGCCTGACAGGCGGCGCGGGCTCGACGTGGTCGCCCGCGCCTCCCGTGCTCGTCGCGCCGACGTCGACCGGGAACGTCGTCAGCGGCGCGACACGAACCTCAGACCCCGGCGGCCGGCCGGCTCGAGCCTCAGCCGGCGACGGACTGCGCGTGCTCCGTGGAAACCCTCGCGAGCGCTGCCAGGGTCGCTGCGGCTCGACCGGAGTCGATCGAGTCGGCAGCCACCGCCAGGCCGTCGTCCAGGTCGACGACCCGCTCGGCGATGACCAGCCCGGCGGCCGCGTTGAGCAGGACGATGTTGCGGTGCGGTCCGTGATCGCCGGCGAGCACACGGCGCACGGCGTCGGCGTTGTGAGCCGGCGTGCCCCCGATGAGCTCGTCGGGGATCGCCGGTGCCAGCCCGAGGGCCACGGGGTCGACGGTGAACGTGCGCACGTCGTCGTCCTCCAGGGCGAGCACCGTGGAGATCCCCGTGGTGGTCAGCTCGTCGAGCCCGTTGCCGTGCACCACCCAGGCCCGGTGGGTGCCGTGCAGCCGCAGCGAGGCGAGCATCCGGTCGGCGACGGCCGGGTTGGCCACCCCGATCAGCTGCCGGCGGACGCGTCCCGGGTTGGCCATCGGCCCGAGCAGGTTGAACACCGTGGGGATGCCGATCTCGCGCCGGCTGGGCGCGGCGAAGCGGAACGACGGGTGGTAGCGCGGGGCGAGGCAGAAGCCGATCCCGGCCTCGTCCACGCAGCGCTTGACCCCGGCCGGGTCGAGCTCGATGGCCACCCCGAGCGCTTCGAGCACGTCGGCCGTGCCGCACAGCGACGAGGCGCCGCGCGCCCCGTGCTTGCACACCGGCACCCCGGCGCCGGCCACGACGATCGCGGCCATCGTCGAGACGTTGATCGAGTGGCTGCGGTCGCCACCTGTGCCGACGATGTCGATCGCCCGGAAGCGCTGCTCCTCGGTGAGCGGCACGATCTCGGCCGCGCCGAGCACGGCGTCGAGCAGGCCGGACACCTCCTCGGGCGTCTCCCCCTTGGACCGCAGGGCGACGACGAAGCCGATCAGCTGGGCCGCGGTGGCGTCGCCGGCGAGGATCGTGGTCATCGCCGCCCGCGCCTGCGCGGCGCTCAGATCGCGATGCTCGACCAGTTCGGTCAGCAGCGCCGGCCAGCCGCCGTGTTCGTCCAGGGTGGCGTGCTCGTGCGCGGGGGCTGACATGGGCGCACAGGTTAGGCACCCCGCCCACGGTGGGTGCGGGGACAAATGGCCCGACGTCGGGCGGCGCGGTCAGGCGGTGCGGCGACGCTGGCGGATCAACCGGCGCCGCTCGCGCTCGGTGGCCCCACCCCACACGCCTTGCTTCTCGCGGACCTGCAGGGCGTACTCCAGGCAGGCGACGCGCACCGTGCACTCGGCGCACACCGCCTTCGCATCGAGCGCGTCGTCATCGTCGTCGGGGTAGAAGATGCTGGGCTCGAGGCCCCGGCACGCTCCTAGCTCCCGCCACTTGAGCTCCTTGGCAGTCACGACTCTCGCCCCTCTTTGGCCTGCTGATCCAGGGGCCGACCCCCGGGCTCGCGGCCGAATCTAGGTTCGCCGCGACCGCTTGACCAGAGGCAAGTCGAGGATTTTCGTTGCGGGCCGATGACGGCTCCGTGCGACCATCGCCCCAGGTCCGAGGCCTCCGTCACGGTTCGGCAGGAATCCCGTAGGCCCGGGCGATCACCTGCAGGGGATGTCTGGCCGCCACGCCGGTCTGCTCGCCGATCGCCGTGTTCGGCCAGATGGCAGTCGCCGGCGACCACGTCGGACGGCGGCGTGGCGGACCTCGTCACCGAGGCGCGACCCGATGGTCAGGCTGATCCGTTCGTGGCCGGCACGCAGTCCCCACAGGCCGTCGGTGCCGCTGCACGCTCGACCAGCGTGATCCGCGGCGCCGGTGAGCTTCAACAGGTCGCGGCTCTTCAGGCCGATGTCCTGGGCGCGCAGGTGGCAGGGCGACGTGGTAGGTGATGGTCGCCGGCACCTCGCCGGGGAAGTCGGTGTCGAGGGCGGTGTCGTCGCCCTGGTGCACCGCATCAGGTACTCGCATGCGTCGAACGTGTGCGTGGCGACGAGCGTCGCATCGGCGCCTGGCGCGTAGCGCGGGTAGTCGTGCTTGAGCACGTAGCCGCACGTCGGTTGGGGGACGACGATGTCGTGCCCGGCGCGGACCACCTCGGCGAGCGCGGCGACGTTCGCCCGGCGCGACCTCGGCGAACCGCTCGGCCTCACCGCTGTGCAGCCACGGCGCGCCGCAGCAGCTGCACGTCCGTGGCGAGCGTGCACTCGATGCCGTTGCGCTCGTACACCTTGACCAGGTCCTGACCGATCGCCGGGTCCTGGTACTCGACGAGGCACGTGGGGAAGACGGCGACGGAACCCTGGCGCGTGCGCGAGGCGCACCTTCGGGCGCTTGCGCGAACCACGTGGAGAACCGCTGCCGGGCGAACGGCGGCAGCAGGCGCACGGCGGAGACGCCGGTGGCCGGCTCGCAACGCCTTGCGCACGAGCGACCGCGGCTCGGCGCCGACGACCCGGTTGGCCAACGAGGGCATCGCCGTGGCCAGCCGTCCGACGAGGTCGGTACGCCCCAGCACCGTCACTCCGTCGCCGCGTGTCGCCGGAGCGCTGGCCGTTCGCCCGGCGCATCGCCACGGCGCGCAGCATCAGCCGGGGTACGTCGACCGCCAGCTCGTCGCGCCCGGGCGTGTACGGGCAGTCGACGACGCAACGCGTGCATTGGAAGCACTCGTCGACGACCCGGTCCTGCTGCGCCGGGCGTCAACCGCCCGGCGTCGCGGTCCTCGTGGCGGTCGATCAGGTCGAACAGCGTCGGGAACGAGGCGCACAGGTCGACGCACCGCTGGCAGCCGTGGCACACGTCGAACACCCGGGTCAGCTCGTCGCGACGTCGCCGCTTCGTCGAGGTAGGCCGGGATCGTGCGGGTCGTAGGTGATGCGTCACAGCTCGATGTTGGCCGATCGGCCCAGGCGGCGATGGTCTCCGGCGAGATCGTCGCTCCGTAGGATGCCGGCGATGGCCGCTCGACGGCTTCCGGCGCACCGACGATGGTGGAGCAGCTCGATCAGCGGCACGTTCGACGTGCTGGTGATCGGCGGCGGCATCACCGGCGTCGGGGTCGCGCTCGACGCCGCCACCCGGGGCCTGCGCGTCGCGCTGGTCGAGCGCGACGACTTCGCCTCGGGCACGTCGTCGAAGAGCTCCAAGCTGGTCCACGGCGGCCTGCGCTACCTGCAGCAGGGCGAGGTCCGCCTGGTGTACGAGGCGCTGCACGAGCGCCAGCGGCTGCGGCGCAACGCCCCGCACCTCGTGCGCGTGCTGCCGTTCATGATCCCGGTGCTCACGAAGGACTCGGTCGTCTCGCGCAAGATCGCCCGGGCGCTCGGCTCGGCGATGTGGATGTACGACCTCACCGGCGGGTGGCGGATCGGCAGGTTCCACCGCCGGCTGAAGGCCGACGCGGCGTTCGCCCACCTGCCGACGATGCCGCGCGAGCGGCTGCGCGTCGGCGTACCTGTACTACGACGCCACCGCCGACGACGCCCGGCTGTGCCTCACGGTCGCCCGCACCGCCGCGGCGCACGGCGCCGTGGTCGTCAACCGCTGCCCGGTCACGGCGATCACCAAGGACGCCGTCGGCCAGGTCGACGGGGCGGTCGTCGACGTCGACGGCGGGCGGTCACCGTGCGGGCCAAGGTCGTGGTCAACGCCGCGGGCGTGTGGGCCGACGACGTGCGCGCCCTCGACGAGGGCAGCCACCCGCGACTCGATCCGCCCGGCCAAGGGCGTGCACATCACCGTGCCGTGGGACAAGGTGCGCAACGACATCGCCGTCGTCATCCCGGTGCCGAAGGACAAGCGCAGCCTGTTCGTCGTCCCGTGGGGCGCAGCGGCCCGACGGCACGTTCGAGCACACCTACATCGGCACCACCGACACCGACTACGACGGCCCGCTCGACGACCCGCAGTGCACCGCCGACGACATCGCCTACGTGCTGCGGGCGCTCAACGCCGCGGTCACCACCGGCATCACGAGCGACGACATCACCGGCACCTGGGCCGGGCCTGCGGCCGCTGGTCAAGGCCGACACCGTCGCGCCGGCCACGGCCAGTCGGCACGCACGCCGACCTGTCGCGCCGCCACAGCGTGCGCCACGGCGCCGACCGGGGTGATCACCGTCGCCGGCGGCAAGCTGACGACCTATCGGGAGATGGCCGAGGACACCGTCGACGAGGTGCTCGACGAGCTCGGCCGCCGGTCGCGGTGCCGCACGAAGCGGCTGCCCTGCATCGGCGCCGAGGGCTTCCGCGAGCCGCCGCCGGGCACGCCCAGCGGCACATCTCGCCAGCCGCTTCGGCACGCTCGCCGCCGACGTCGAGGCGCTCGTCGCCGGCGATGCAACGCTCGGCGAGCCGCTTGTCGCCGGGACTCCCGTACCTGCGCGCCGAGGCCGTCTACGCAGCTCGCCACGAGATGGCGACGACGCTCGACGACGTGCTCAGCCGGCGCACCCGCGCCCGGCTGTCGACCGGGCCGCAGCCGTCGCCGCCGCGCCGGCCGTGGCCGCGCTCCTCGCCGGGGAGCTCGGCTGGGACGACGACGAGGTCGGCCAGGCAGATCGACGACTTCGTCGCTCGGTGCGCGGCCGAGCAGGCGGCCGGACGCACGCCGGCGGTCGACCTGCTCGGCTCGGGGCACTGACCCGATGAGCTCGGCCGACCCCCCGATCGAGCTGCGTGGCCACGCCGACCGCCTGCCCGGTGGCGCCGTCGACGTGCCGGCCGACGCGTGATCGACCGACTCGCAGCCATCGCGCCCGACCACCACCGCGGACGACGCCACGGCGGAGGCCAGCCGCGACTGGTGGCCGCTGGCGATGCACTGGGCGCTGGCCGGTCAGGTGCCCCGCCGCGCCGCGGCCGTGTGCCGCCCGACGCACCGTCGAGCAGGTCGCCGCGGTGCTCGTCGGACCTGCGCACGCGGCCCGCGTGCCGGTCACTGCCGCCGGCGGCCGCAGCGGGGTGTGCGGCGCCTCGGTGCCCGTGTGCGGCGGCGTCGCTCCTCGACCTCACGGCGCTGGCCGGCGTCGTCGACGTGGACGTCGCGTCGGGGATCGTCGAGGTGCTCGCCGGCACGTTCGGCCCCGACCTCGAGACCGAGCTCACCGGCACGCCATGGCCTCAGCGTCGGCCACTTCCCGCAGAGCTTCGACATCGCGACCGTCGGCGGCTGGGTGGCCTGTCGCGGCGCCGGGCAGTACAGCACCCGCTACGGCAAGATCGACGACATCGTCGCCGGGCTCGAGGTCGTGCTCGCCGACGGTTCGGTCGTCCGCACCGGCGGTCGCCCCGGCCGCGGCCACGGGGCCGGACCTCGGCCAGCCTGTTCCTCGGCGCCGAGGGCACGCTCGGCATCGTCACCCGCGTCTGGCTGCGCACCCACCCGGTCCCGGCTGCCGAGCGCCGAGCCGCCTACGCGTTCGCCTCGTTCGCCGCGGGGATCGACGCGTGCCGGCGCATCCTGCGACGCGGCGCCACGCCGGCCGTGCTGCGCCTGTACGACGAGGTCGAGTCGCAGCGCGGGCACGACGGCGACGGCACCGAGCACGTGCTGCTCGTGCTCGACGAGGGCGATCCGGCGATCGTCGCGGCCACCATGGCCGTGGTCGCCGAGGAGTGCGCCGCCGCTCGTCCGGCCGACGCCGAGCTCGTCGACCGGTGGCTCGCCCACCGCAACGACACGTCCGCGCTGCAGGCGCTGACGCACAAGGGCTTCGTGGTCGACACCATGGAGATCGCCGCACCGTGGAGCAGGCTGCCGGCGATCTTCGACGAGCGCGCGCGGCGCTGCTCGCCGTGGCGCACACCCGTGCGGCCAGCTGCCACCTGTCGCACAGCTACCCCGACGGGGCCTGCCTGTACTTCACGTTCGCGGCCACACCGCCGCCCGACGACGTCGAGTCGACCTACGTCGCGCTGTGGGATGCCGGCCAGCGCGCCGTGCTCGCCGCGGGCGGCAACCTGTCGCACCACCACGGCGTCGGCCTCAACCGCGACGCGTTTCATGGCCGAGGCGCTCGGCAGCGAGCTCGCCGTGCTCCAGGCGGTGAAGGACGCGCTCGACCCCCGGGGGATCCTCAACCCCGGCAAGCTCGGCCTGCGCCACCCGTTCGCTGCGGTGGGGTGGCCGTGAACATCGATTGGCGGGCGGTGCGCGCCGGGGGTTCGGTGGCGCTGATCCTCGCCGTGCCGTTCTCCTTCGCCGCTCGCTGGTTCGCCGACAACGACGACGGGTCGGGCGCGGCCACCTGGCTCAGCCTGCTGGCCCTGGTCGGCTTCGTCTTCGGCGCGGGCATCGCCGCCTGGGTGCAGGCCCGCGACCTGCCGCTCATCCACGGGCTCGTCACCGCGATCCTGACGTACCTGCTGGCGCAGGTCGTGTTCGTCGCCGTCCGCCTGCTCCTCGGGCGTGAGGTCCACTGGTTCGCGCTGTTCTTCAACCTCACGGCGGTCGCCTTCGCCGGGCTCGTCGGCGGGCTCATCGGCAGTGCGCTGCACCGCCGCGGCCTGTACCCAGTCGGGCCGCTCGAGCATCGAGGACGGCGAGCGATGAGCGTGCTGGTGATCGACGTCGGCACCTCCGGCCTGCGCGCCGCCGTGGTCGACGGCGACGGCGAACTGCACGCCCTGCACCATCGCCGGCTGCCGCCGGCAACGCCGTTCCCTGGTCTGGTCGAGGTCGACGCGGCGGAGATGGCCGCGGCCGTGCTGGACGTGGCCCGCGCCGCGCTCGCCGACCACGGGCAACCCGTGCGCGGCGTCGGCGTCACCGCTCAGCGGGCGACGACGATCGTCTGGGACCGGGTCACCGGCGAGCCGGTCGGGCCGGGCCTCGGCTGGCAGGATCTGCGCACGGTGCTGCAGTGCATCACGGCGCGCAGCGAGCACGGCCTGCACCTGGCCCCCAACCAGTCGGCCACCAAGGTCGCCTGGTTGCTCGACACCTACGACATCGGTCGGGCGCGCGACCTGTGCTTCGGCACCGTCGACTCGTGGATCGCCTGGGTGCTCACCGAGGGTGCCGTCCACGTCACCGACGCGTCCAACGCCGCCGTCACCGGGTTGCTCGAACGAGACGCCAGCGGCTGGTCACCCTCCACCTGCGAGGCGCTCGGCGTGCCCATGGGCATGCTGCCGACCATCGTCGACTCCGCCGGCCAGCTCGGCCCGGCGACGGCGCTGCCCGGCGCGCCGCCGCTGTGCGCCCTGATCGGCGACCAGCAGGGCAGCCTCATCGGCCAGAGCTGCGTCGCCCCCGGCACGGCGAAGATCACGTTCGGCACCGGCGGGATGCTCGACGTGTGCACCGGCGCGATGCCCCCGGCGTCGGCCAACCGCAGCGCCCAACGGGACGTTCCCGATCGTCGCCTGGCGGCGCGGCAGCGAGACGATGTGGGGCGTCGAGGCGATCATCCTGTCGGCCGGCACGAACGTCGAGTGGCTGCGCGACGACCTCGGCATCATCGAGACGGCCGAGCGACAGCCACGTGGTCGCGGCGCAGTGCGCGCACACCGACGGTGTCGTCTTCGTGCCGGCGCTGCTCGGCATCGGCACGCCGGCCTGGGACTACGGCGGGCGCGGCACGCTGCTCGGCCTCACCCGTGGCAGCGGGCGACCGCAGGTGGTGCGCGCCGTCCTGGAAGGGCGTCGCCCACCGTGGCGCCGACCTGGTCGACGCGGCGGTCGCCGACGGCGTGCCCGTCGACGTGCTGCGCGTCGACGGCGGGATGTCCGACAACCCGACGTTCGTCCAGGCCCTGGCCGACGCGACCGGCCGGGTGGTCGAGGTGGCCCGCCTCACGGAAGCCACCGCGCTCGGCGCCGCCTACCTCGCCGGGCTGGCCACGGGCATGTGGAGCTCGTTCGCCGAGATCGGTCAGGCGTGGCGCCCCCGGGTGACCGTCGAGCCCGGCGAACGCTCGACCGGGATCAGTGGGCCGAGGCACTGCGCCGCGCCGGAGGATGGATACCGGACCTGTCGGCGCTCGACTTCTAGAGTTGCTCCGCCCGCCCCCGGCAAGGAAGGCTGGGAGACGTTCGTTGGAAAGGATCTGCCCGCGTGGAACTCGAAGGCGCCCCGGCCGAGTCGGCCGGTACGGAACCGCTCGCTGACAGCGAGAGTCGGCGCAGCTTGGCCCGGCGACTGCTCGGCCTCGGACTCGGCGGCGCCGCCGTCGCCCTCGTGCCGATCGTCAGCGGCCGGGCTGCTGCCTCGTCGCCCCCGGGCACCGGCGAGCAGACGCCGGAGGGCACCAGCGCGAGCGGAGGCACACCGACGTCGGTGGGTGCACCGGGGGCGAACAACGTGTCACCCGAGTCGTCGCCCGGCACCGCAGGGTCGAACACCTCGACGACCGCCGCCGTCGCGCCGACCACCACCGCCCTCCCGAAGCGCCCGACGGATGCCGACGTCCAGCTCCTGGTGTTCAGCCAGCAGGTGGAGATCGCCGCGTACCAGCTGTACCGCAAGTCGCTCGACCTGCCGTTCAGCGACGACCAACGCCCGTCGTCGAGGTCGTCAGCCAGTCGCACCTGTCCTATGCACAAGGGCTGTCGGGCTTCCTCGGCCGCGAGGCGAGCAACGACGATCGACGAGGCGCTGGTGCTCGAACGGACGCCGGCGTTCACCCGTGACGTCAGCTCGATGCTCCAGGCGGCCTACGACCTCGAGTCCACGCTCGTCGCCACGAACGTGTCGATCATCGCCCAGCTGGTCGGCACCGACGCGGTCAACCTGCTGGCCTCGATCGTCACCGTCGAAGGGCGCAACGGCACGGTGTTCGCCGACCTGATGGGTTCCACCGACCTCTCCGTGCTGCTGGTCGACAACGAGGCCGACGCGCTGACGCCGGCGAAGGGGTGACGCGGGTGACCTTCGAGGACGACGGCTCGATCAGCCGGCGCGGCGTGCTGCGCCTCGGTGGCCTCACCGTGGCCATGGCCGCGGTGATCGCCGCCTGCGACAACACCGAGGCCGGTCAGATCGGTCGGGTCGGTCTCGCGCCGACCACGACCAAGCTGCCCGACGCCCAGGTCAGCGATCTCGCGCTGCTGCGCACGTGCTCGTCGCTGCAGTACTCGCTGCTCGGGGTGTACACCCACGGTCGTCAGACGACCCGAAGCTGCTCGACCCGTCGCAACGTGCCGCTCGTCCAACGGATGATGACCGACGCCCAGGCCACGGCGAAGGTCTTCGAGGACCTCACGGTCACGCCAGGGCGGCGAGCCGTGGACCTGCGCCAACACCAAGTTCGACTCCGCGCTGATCGACCCGGCGATCGTCGCGGATCACCGACGGCTTCCCGGCCACCGCCGAGGCGCCGGCGATCCCGCCGAGCGACGACCCGCAGCGCGACGTGCTCAACCTCGTCCAGGGCTTGGAGAGCATCTTCGCCGCCACGTACCAGCAGTACACCGGCCAGCTGAACAACCAGGACCTGCACGAGCCGACGATCAAGGCCGGTGTGCGCGGCGCGCGCCACGCCGCGCTGTGGGCGCTGACGATCAACCCCGGCGGCTACGTGTCCGACACGAACGAGGTGGCATGCGCAGGTCAACCCCGAACGTCATCGCCGCCGAGTCGAGCACCACGGTCGGCCAGAACCTGGGCAACACGACCACCACGGCGGCCGACAGCGGGTCCACCCCGCAGCTCACCCCGATCCCGCCGGTCTACGCCCTCCCGAGCACGTTCGGCTCGACCGGGACGGTCACGGTGGTCGTCGGCGCCGGCGACGAGAACGGCACCCGCCTGAAGGTCCTCCTGGAGACGCCGAGCCTCAACTCGCTCGAGTACGAATACCTCGGGACGTGCTGACCGCCGACCGCCGGCCGTAGCCTGCGAGGTGATGGTGAGTCGGCCGGGTGGCCGCGGCACGGGGCGGCGACGTCACCGTGTCGAGGAAACTCGGGGCTCCACCGGGCAGGGTGCTGGCGAGAGCCAGGTCGGGGCGACCTGACGGACGTGCAACAGAGAGAGACCGCCGATGGGCCGGGCGACCGGCCACAGGTAAGGGTGAAACGGTGCGGTAAGAGCGCACCAGCGTGCGGGGCGACCCGTACGGCTCGGCAAACCCCACCCGGAGCAAGACCGAGCAGAGGGGACGGGCGGCCCGTCCGCCGTGGCGACACGGCGCCCCTCGGGTAGGTCGCACAGAGGGATGGCCACCCAGGCGCCTGACGGTGCTGGACAGAACCCCGGTTACAGGCCGACTCACCATCACCCATCACTCGGCCCAGGTCGGCTTCACCCGGCCGCGCCGCGCTGAGACTGGTCGCGGGTTGCCCGGCCGGGCGCCCCGACCCCACACGGCGAGCATCCTTGCGGGCCTAACGTGCGCTCATGTCGTCGACCCGTGATCGTGACGCCAGGTTGCCGAGTCCCTCTCAGCGGAAGAAGCGGTGGTCGGACCTCTCTCCGAGACAGCAACAGGCCATCAAGCTCGGCGCGATCGCCGAGGTGGTCCTGACGACGATCGCTGTCGTCGACCTGGCGCGTCGGCCGTCCGGCCAGTTGCGCGGCCCCAAGCCCCTGTGGCTCGCCACCTTCGTCGTCCAGCCGTTCGGCCCGATCACCTACTTGCTCGCCGGCCGTCGACGCACGAACCGCTGACGTCGCGAGTCAGTGGCGCCCGGCGGTGCTCCCTCTGGCGCCGGTCAGGATGCCTCGCGCTCGAACTCGGCGGCAAGATCGGCCAGGGCGTCGTCGTGCCAGGCGGGCGCGACGAGCTGCAGGCCGGCGGGGACCCCTGGCAGGCCGGGCACCACGACGCATGCCGCGCCGGCGAGGTTGACGAACGACGTCAACGTGCCGACGATGCGGTTGACGTCGAACGGGTCGGCCGCGACGGCCGCGAGCGTCGGCAGGATCGGCGTGGTCGGAGTGGCCAGCACGTCGACGTCCGTCCACAGCTGCGCGAACCGGGCACGCAGCTCGGCGATGCGATACTCGGCGCGGTAGGCGTCGACCGCGGTCCACCGGCCGGCGGCGGTGATGATCGCCGCCACGGTCGGATCGAGCCCGTGCACGCCCTCGGCCGACGGCGTCGCCGACCGCTGCGGCTCGCTCGGCGACGATGGCGCTGCCGTAGAGCATCTCGCCGAGCTCGAGGGCGGGCGACAGGTCGACGGGCACGATCGACGCACCGAGGGCGCCGAGCCGGGCGACGGCGACGGTCGAACGCAGCGCGCAGCTCGCCGTCGAGCGCCACGCCGCCGGCCACGGGTCGGGCACGCCGACCCGTGG
Source organism: uncultured Acidimicrobiales bacterium (assembly GCA_963794805.1). Classification (GTDB taxonomy): domain Bacteria; phylum Actinomycetota; class Acidimicrobiia; order Acidimicrobiales; family Ilumatobacteraceae; genus JAODBQ01. Next base: position 39,387 of record CAWCFL010000012.1, on the reverse strand, counting down.
TGGCCAGCGCATCGGCTCGACCGGGCTCGGCGATCGGCTGAACACGTCGGCGCGGTCGGCGCCGGCGATCGCGTCCACCGCACGTGCGGGCGTCGTCGACGCACGCGGGCGAACACCGACGGGCAGTCCAGCCGCCGCACCGCCGGCACGACGCCGGCGCAGCTCACCCGCCCGACGGTCGGCTTGAGCCCGACGATCCCGTTCAACGCGGCCGGCACCCGTCCCGATCCGGCGGTGTCCGTGCCGATCGAGAACGGCACGGCACCGAGTGCCACGGCGACCGCCGAACCGGAGCTCGACCCGCCGGGGACGAGATCGGCACGCAGCGTGTTCGGCGGCACGCCGTACGGCGAACGGGTGCCGACCAGCCCGGTGGCGAACTGGTCGAGGTTGGTCTTGCCGACCACCACGGCGCCGGCGGCGCGCAGCCGGGCGACGAGTGTGGCGTCGGCCGCGGGCACGTAGGCGAAGCCGGGGCAGCCGGCCGTGGTCGGGACGCCGGCGACGTCGATGTTGTCCTTGACGAGGAACGGCACGCCGTAGAGCGGGAGGCGGTCGGGGTCGGCACCGGCCAGCGCGACGGCGTCGGCCCGCGCCCGGTCGTACAGCGGCGCCCCGATGAGGACGCTCGGCGGCAGCGCGTCGAGCCCGGCGAGCGCGGCGTCGACGACCTCGACGGACGGTCGCCCCGGCGGCATAGGCCGCGCGGTAGTCGGCGATGCCCCAGCCGCGCACGTCGCAGCTCATCGGTCCAGCTCCCCCGTGAGCGCCCACCGCTCGCGCTCGGCGTTGAACGCCGCTGCTGACGATCGCGGAACGTGGCGATCTCCTCGGCGTGGTCGGCGAGGAACCGCTGGTGGTCGCGCAGGCGGAACGTGGTGTCCTCCATCTCGATGTCCAGCTCGCCGCGCGCCTGGGCGGCACGCATCGTCAGCAGCTCCTCGGCGTCGACCGGGTACCAGCGCAGCTGATCGAACGGACGCAGCAGCCACGGGCTGGTGAAGTGCGGGCCGCGGCACTCGGCGTTCCACACCTGCACGGTGCGGCCGACGAACTGGTAGCCACCGGGGCCCTCCATGCCGTAGATGCACAGGTACGCGCCGCCGATGCCCACCGAGTTCTCCGCCGTCCAGGTGCGCGCCGGGTTGTACTTCGTGGTCACCAGCCGGTGACGCGGGTCGAGCGGCGTCGCCACCGGCGCGCCGAGGTACACGTCGCCGAGGCCGAGCACGAGGTAGCTGGCGTCGAACACGATGCGGTGCACGTCGTCGACGCTGTCGAGTCCGTTCACCCGGCGGATGAACTCGATGTTCCACGGGCACCACGGCGCGTCGGCGCGCACGCCGTGCATGTACCGCTGGATGGCCTCGCGCGTCGCCGGGTCGTCCCACGACAGCGGCAGGTGGACGATGCGCGAGGCGAACGGCTGGTCGACCACGTCCGGCAGCTCGGACTCCGCTGCGCGCAGCGCGTCGAGCGCCCGTTCCACCGTGAGCCGGTGGCCGTCCACCTGGACGAGCAGCGAGCGGACGCCGGGCGTGGCGTCGACCACACCGTCGCGGAGGTGCTCGCCCACCCATTGGTCGAGGGCGTGCACGCGCAGCCGGAGGTCGAGGTCGAGCGTCATCGGACCGTGCTCGACGAGCAGGAAGCGATCGCCGGCGCGCCGGTAGGTCACCGCCGGCGTGTCGTCGGTCGCTCGCGGTGACCGCCAGGACGGCGTCGTCGGGCCGACCGAGCCCGTGCACCGCAGCCGTTCCATGCCGGTCGGGCCAACGGCTCGATCGGCGTCGTGGCCCGCCCGAGCCAGGCGGTCCGTCTGCGACGTCGCTCTCCGCGGCCTGTCCGGGCGACCAGGCGCACGAGGCGCACCGTGTCGCCCGGGCGCAGCTGGCCGAGCTTCCACCGCTCCGAAGCCACCACGACGGCCGGGCAGACGAACCCGCCGAGGCTCGGCCCGTCCGGTCCGAGGATCACCGGCATGTCGCCGGTGAGGTCGACCGCGCCGATCGCGTAGCCGGTGTCGTGGATGTTCGACGGGTGCAGGCCGGCGTCGCCGCCGTCGGTCCTGGCCCATCCCGGACGTGGCCCGATCAGCCGGACGCCCGTGCGCGCCGAGTTGAAGTGCACCACCCACTCCGCCCGCAGCAGGTCGCGCAGGCCGTCGGCGGTGAGCAGCTCCGGCGTGCTGTGCGGCCCGATGAGCACGCCGATGCTGCCACGCGGTGTCCAGGCGCGGTGCCATGCCCGGCGGCAGGGGCGCCGGCTTCGGCGGCGACATCCGTGCCGATCGCCAGCACGTCGCCGGCCCGCAGCGGCCCGGCCCTCGTGGCCGCCGAAGCGGCCGAGCGTGAACGTCGAGCGGCTGCCGAGGAACGGCGGCGGTGTCGAACCCGCCGCGCACCGCCAGCGTGGCGCGCAGCCCCGGTCCGGGGTGGCGCCGACGGCCGACGATGGCGCCGGCGGGCACGTCGATCGGCGTCCACGCGGCAGCCTCGACACCGTCGACGGTCACGCGCCATCGACGCCCCGCCGACGGCAACGACCGCCGGTGACCGGAAGCGCAGCACCGGCCCGGCGCCGGTGAGCTCCAGCGCCGCAGCGGTCGCGGCGTTGCCCACGACCGCGTTGGCCAGGCGGTGGCCGAGGTCGTCCATCGGCCCGTTCGGCGGAACCCCGACGTGCCAGTAGCCGATCCGCCCGGGCACGTCCTGCACCGTGGTGAACGGGCCCCCGTCGACCACCTCGACCGTCGGCCCGCACCGGCCGGGTGTCATCGCCTCACGGCCCGGCCGTGACGACGACGCGCACCGGCGTCGGGTCGAACCCGTTGCACGGGTTGTTGATCTGCGGGCAGTTGGAGATCAGCACGAGCACGTCCATCTCGGCGCGCAGGTCCACGCTGAGGCCCGGGTGCGGAGATGCCGTCGACGATGCCGAGCACGCCGTCGGCGTCGACGGGCACGTTCATGAACCAGTTGATGTTCGACACCAGGTCGCGCTTGGTCAGCCCGTGGCGCATCCCCTCGTCGAGGAAGTTGTCGACGCAGGCGTGCTGGTGACGCGTGTGGTGGCCGTAGCGCAGCGTGTTCGATTCCCGGCTGCAGGCCCCGCCGAGCGTGTCGTGGTACGCGCAGGTCGACGCGCGTGATCGTCATCATCGGCGCGCCCTCGTCGGACATCAGCTGCGTACCGGGCACGAGGAAGATGTTCCGCTGGGCGACGATCGTCGCCGCCGCCGAGTAGCGCTCGGCGAGATCGTCGGCGTTGTACAGCAGGCAGTCCACGGCCTGGTTGCCGCCGAGGTCGACGATCTGCAGCGTCTCGCCCGCGCCGCACCACGTGCGACCACGGCGCCCGGGCCGGGATGACCACATCGACGAGAGCGGTCATCGCTCCACCCCGGCGAGGAACGCGGCGGTGTTCTCCGCAGCTCGTCGGCGTTCGGGCGTCGACGCCTCGGCGGCGTCGACCGCGTCGGGCATCCACGCCACGCACCCGACCGGGGTCACCGTGTACGACGGGCGCTCGTCGAGCGGGTGCGGGGTGTTGGCCAACGTGACCAGCACGTCGAGCTCGGCGCGCAGATCGACGTGCGTCCCGGGCCGCACCGTCGCCGTCGAAGCGCAGGCGCGCCGTCGCCTTCGACGCGAGCCGACTTGAACAGGTTGACGCACGGCCCGACGTCGCCGCGCGCCAGGCCGAGCTTGGCCACCCCGAGCGCCAGCAGGTCCCGACCGCTCGGTCGACCGTCGCTGACGCTCGACGTGCCGTACCGCGCCGTCGCCGACGGCCCGAGTGGTGCACCCGCACAGGCAGTCGTGGCGCTCGCTCGTGTCGTCGACGATCGTCATCAGCACCCGGCCCATGTCCGACAGCAGCTGGGCGCCGGTGGCCAGGTAGGCCTGCCACTGGACCTTCACGGTGTCGGCGACGTTCAGCCGTTCGGCGGGCTGACGGGCGTTGTGCACCAGCAGCTGCACGCAGGCGTCGCCGTCGAGATCGGTCAGCCGCAGCACGGCACCACGCGGCAGGCGGACCGAGGCGTAGTCGCCCGGCCCGACGACGTCGCTCCACACCAGCCGGCCGGGCGACCGCGCCGTCGGCCGCCGACGCCGCCGGCTCGCCGGCCTGGCTCCGCGCGTGATCGCGGGCACCGGCGAGGGTGCCGGTGCCACGTTCGTGCTCGTCGGGCATCGACAACCTCCTGCCAGCTCGATTTCGATGAGGCATCGAAACAGGAGCAGTTTCCTGCCTGCGCCGCTGCAGCGCAATGGACGCGGCGAACTTCACACGGCGGAAACGATCTCGGGCGGTCCGGAGCGCGTCGGCACGCTCCGTTACCATCGCCGCGTGCCGCGCCGACCATCCGCCCGTCCGGACGACGGCGACGGCTCCCGAAGCGCCGCGCCGGGCGACCCCGGCTCGACGCCCGACCGGTGGTCGGCGATCCGAGCGAGGAGATCCTCGCCGCGGCCAGCGCACTGATCGAGCAGGTCGGCGTGGAGCAGACGACGATGTCGCGCGTGGCCGCCGCGGTCGGCCTCAAGCAGTCGTCGCTGTACTACTACTTCCCCAACCGCGAGGCGATCGTCGCCGCGCTCGTGGCCAAGGCCAACGTCATCCCGCTCGAGCTGGTGGAGCGGATCATCGCCGACGGCGGATCGGCGCCGGCCCAGCTCCTGCGCTTCGTGCGCGGCGACGTCGAGGCGCTGTGCGCGCTGCCGTTCGACATCAACGAGATCCACCGGGTGGCGATGCGCGACCGCCAGCGCTTCGCCGGCTACTGGAGCGAGCGCGAGCGGCTGGAGCGACGCCTCGCCGGCGTGGTGCGCCGCGGCATCGCCGCCGGCGAGCTGCGCCGCGTCGATCCCCGGCTCACCGCGCTGACGATCATGGGCAACGACGAGGGCGTGCAGAACTGGTACCGCTTGGGCTCGGCGCGTCGACCGCGAGCCGATCGGCGAGGCGATGGCCAAGGCTCGTGGTCGGCGGCCTGCTCGCCGACGGCGGGCGAACGATCGACGACGTCGTCGCCGAGGTTTCGACACTCTATTGAAACGGTCACCCGCCGTTCTCCCTGACGAAACGCGGCGGAAACAGCCGATTCCTACGGTGACGACGACGGAGGCCGAGTCGCGACCCCGTCCATCGTGAGGAGCCTGCCGTGCTGCACCGCCGTTCCCGCCCACACCGGCGCCGCCCGCTGCGACTCGGCGCACCACTCGTCGTCGCGATCCTGGCGCTCGCCGCGTGCGGCAGCGATTCGAAGTCGTCGAGCACCACCGCCGCCGCGGCAGCGACGCACCGCTGCGTCCGCGGCGACGACCACGGCCGGACGCACCGGCGAGCGCACCGGGAACGGCGCCCGGCGAGCTGACCTCGCTGACCATCGGCTACAGCGCCTGGCCGGGCTGGTTCCCCTTGGCCGTCGCCGACAAGGAGGGCATCTTCACCGAGGCCGGCCTGAAGGTCGACCTCAAGTACTTCGCCGACTACACCGCCTCGCTCGACGCGCTCGTCGCCGGCCAGCTCGACGTCAACGCGCAGACGCTGAACGACACGATCTTCGCCGTCGCCTCCGGCGTCCGATCAGCGGATCGTCGTCACCGGCGACAACTCGACCGGCAACGACGCCGTCATCTGCGACCAGTCGATCACCTCGATCGAGGGGCTCAAGGGCAAGACCGTGGCCGCCGAGGCCGGCGTCGTCGACCACTTCCTGCTGCTCCAGGGCCTCGCCACGAAGGGCATGACCGAGAAGGACATCAGCTTCCAGGGCGTCAAGACCGACGCCGCCGCGGCGGCGTTCGCCGGCGGCCAGTTCGACTGCGTCGCCGTGTTCGCCCCGTTCACGCTGCAGGCGCTGGAGCGCCCGGGATCGCACGTGCTGTTCAGCTCCAAGGACTTCCCCGGCACGATCCCCGACCACCTCGTGGCCACGGCCGACGCGGCGAAGGACACGGTGGCGATGCAGAAGCTGGTCGACGCCTGGTACAAGACGCTCGCCTACATCCAGGCCAACCCCGACGAGGCCACCAAGATCATGGCCGACCAGGCGGGCGTGTCCGTCGCCGACTACCAGTCGCTGGCCGACGGCACCACGCTGTTCACCGCCGACCAGGCGCTCTCGGCCTTCGCCGACCGACCGGGCGACCCGACCTCACTGGTCGAGATGGCCCGCCGGATCAGCCCGTTCCTCGTCAGCTCCGGGCTGGCCCAGACGCAGCCCGATCTGAGCAACCTGTTCGAGCCCTCGTTCACGAAGGCGTACGTCGACGGAACGGGCTGACGTGGTGCGTGCGCCGGTGACGCGGCGCGGCGTGCGCGGCCGCCGCCAGCACCCGCTGCTGCGCATCCGGGGGCGCCTCGGGCTCGGCTGGCGGATCGGGCTCGGGGCCGCCGGCGTCGTCGTGATCGTCGCCATCTGGGCCATCGCCGCCAACGCCGCCGACTCCCGGTCGCTGCTGCCGACGCCGGCGGCCACGTGGGACGCCCTCGTCCGCCTGCAGCGCAACGGCATCCTGACGACCGACCTGTGGGCCTCGGTGCGCCGGGTGATCATCGGCTACGGCATCTCCGTGGCCATCGGCGTCGTCGTCGGCGTGGCGATCGGCACGTTCGTCTCCGTCGACGCGTTCTTCGAGGCCCAGATCGGCTTCCTGCGGTACATCCCGGCCAGTGCGCTGACGCCGATCTTCCTGCTGTGGCTGGGGATCGGCGAGGCCCCGAAGATCTGGCTGATCGTGATCGGCACCGTCTTCTACAACGTGCTGATGATCGCCGACGTGGCCAGGGCCGTGCCGCGCGAGCTGCTCAACGCGTCCTACACGCTCGGCGCCGGGCGGATGACCGTGATCCGCCGGGTGATCCTGCGCCACTCGGTGCCGGGGATCATCGACGTCGCCCGGATCAACCTCGCCGCGGCCTGGCTGATGCTGGTGGTCGCCGAGCTGCTCGCCGCACAGGCCGGCCTCGCCTACCAGATCATCCGCGCCCAACGGTTCCGCGCCGTCGACACGATGTTCGCCCTGCTGATCGTGTTCGGGGTGATCGGCCTGTGCAGCGACGTGCTGCTGCGCTGGTTGCGCAACGTCACCTCACCGTGGGCCAGACCGTGACCATCTCCGATGACGTGAACGGGGATGCGGCGAACATGCTCGTCGTCGACGGCGTGTCCAAGGTGTTCCGCCGCCGGCGCCAGTCGGTCACCGCGCTGGACTCGATCGACCTGCACGTCGACCGCGGCGAGCTCGTCTGCCTGGTCGGTGCCTCCGGGTGCGGCAAGTCGACGCTGCTGTCGATCGTCGGTGGGCTTGGAGGAGCCGACCGTCGGAGCGGTGTGGGTGGAGGGCGAGCGGGTGGTCGGTCCCGGCCCCGACCGGGGCATGGTCTTCCAGGGCTACTCGCTGTACCCGTGGAAGTCCGTCGCCGACAACATCGCCTTCGGGCTCGAGGTCGCCCGCTGGCCGCGGGCCAAGCGCAAGGAGCGTGTCGCCGAGCTGCTCGGCGTCGTCGGGCTCACCGAGTTCGCCGACGCACTCCCCCGCGAGCTGTCGGGCGGGATGCGCCAGCGCGTCGCCATCGCCCGTGCGCTCGCTCCCGAGCCGGACGTGCTGCTGCTCGACGAACCGTTCGGCGCACTCGACGCACAGACCAAGCGCCACCTCCAGGACTTCCTGCTGGCCGTGTGGCACGAGCTCGGGGCGACCATCCTGATGGTCACCCACGACGTCGACGAGGCGATCTACCTGTCGAGCAGGGTGTACGTGATGTCGGCCAGGCCGGGCAGGATCGCCGAGGAGGTCGTCGTGCCGTTCGGTCGGGTCCGTGGACCGGATGTGCGCCGCGACCCGCGCTTCCTCGACGTGCGCGACGAGCTCAACGACTTCATCGGCTGAGCGGCGGCAGCGGCGGCTCGTTGAACCCGACGAGCATCGGCCCGTTGGCCGTGCACATGATCCGGCAGACCGCCGCCTGATCGAGGAAGCAGCGCCAGGAGATCGACGGCGGCGCACCGAGTGCCCAGGCGACCGCGACCTTGATCGGCGAGACGTGGGACGTGACGACCACGGTGCGTTCGGTCGCATCGGCGACGAGGTCCTCGCACGCGGCGCGCACGCGCTCGCCGAGGTGGCGCATGCTCTCCCCGCCGGGCGGGGCGAAGTCGTCGTCGCTGCGCCATCGAGCCCAGGTCGCCGCGCTCGATGTCGGACATCGACACGCCTTCGTACTCGCCGTAGTGCAGCTCCTCCCAGCGGTCGTCGACCTCGAACGGCACACCGAACGCCGCCGCCGTCTGGCGGGCGCGCAGCAGCGGCGAGCTGACGATCCGGTCGGGCTTGCCGATCCGCTCGACCATCGCCGCCACCTGGGCCCGGCCGACGCCGTCGAGCGGGAGGTCGAGGCGCCCCTGGAGGAGCCCACCGGCGTTGGCCGTCGTCCGACCGTGGCGTACGAGCACGAGCATCGTCAGCGCACGTCCGTGAGCTGACCGGTGCGCAGGAAGGCCTGCCGGCGCCGAGCCGCGTCGGACAAGCCCGCGGCGCGCCACACCCACGCCAGGGCGAGCAGCCCGGCCAGCTCGAACAGGACGTTCCACCACCCGCGGGCGATCGACGGCACCTCGTGATCGCCCCAGCCGCCGCTGAACGGCCACCAGAACACCTCGGCTGATGTGAACGCACCGTCCCACACGATGTGCAAGAGCATGCCGATCGGCAGCGCCAGGAGCAAGCGCCGGGTGGCCGAGCGCCGCTTGGTGGCGATCATCACGACGGCCAGCACGACCACCGAGACCGTGAGGCTGTGCGCCCAACCCGCCCGCCCGAGCGGCACGTCGATCAGATCCGGCAGGACCGCCCCGACGAGCAGCAACCGGTAGTCGAACGACGGATCGCGGAACACGAACCACACCGTGAGCACCGCGGTACCGAGGAACCACAGCAGCATTCAGCCGACCATCGAGGTAGCGCCCGCACTGCGGGCACTCGCCGATCTCGCCGGCCGGCAGGGCGCGCAGCGAGTCGAGATCGGCGCGGGCGACGTCGAGGTGGCAGCCGGTGCAGCGGTTGCCGTCGAGGTGGGCGACCGCCACGCCGTCGAACTGGGCCCTGGCGCGGTCGTAGGCGGCGAGATCGCCGGCCGACAGTCGCGGCGGCGGCGACCTCGCGCGCCGCGCTGCGGTCGGCCTGCTCGGCGTCCAGCTCGGCGGTCGCCGCGTCGAGCGCGGCCTGCGGCTGCGGCCAGCGCCTCGCTCGGCGGCCGGCAGCTCGCGTTCGGCGACCGCCGCCGCAGCCTCCGCGTCCTCCTGGCGGCCGAGCGCCTCGAGCTCGCGGTCGTCGATCTCGTCGCGCCGGACGTCCAGCGTGGCGATCTCGTGCATCAGCGCCTCCGCCTCGCGCGGCGCGATGACCGTCTTCAGCTGGGCCTCGAGCCGCGCCCGCTTGGCGCCGACGTCGGTGGCCGCCTGCTCGGCGGCGATCACGTCGGCCTCGGCCTGCGTGACCGCGGCCAGTGCCGCGGCGCGCTCGTCCTGCAGCGTGCGCACCGTCGAGGCAGCCGCGGCGCGTGCCGCGAGCTGCGGGCAGGCGGGTCCGCCGGTTGCGGATCTGGTCGAGCGCGCTGTCGATCTCCTGCAGCGCCACGAGCGCGTTCGCATCCATCACCATCTCCTCATCATCACCCGCCGGCGGGGGTCGCGGTCGGACTCGCCCCGCAGCGCCGCACGACCGTGCCGGCGGCGACCGACGGCACCGGCGCCAGTGGATCGAGGTTGTCAGCGGGGATCGTGGTGCCGCTCGGCAGTTGGCGATAGATGATCGTCGTCGCCGGCGGCGCGGGTGTGGTGGTGTCGTCGGGCACGCTCCCCGGGGGTGCGGCCGGCGGTCAGCCGGCGGTGCGGCCGGCGGTGCGGCCGGCTGGGTGGACGGCGGGGCCTGCGGCTGCAGCAGCCCGTTCACCGGCGCGACCGTCGTGGCCGTGGGGGGCGCGGCGGCGACCGTGGCCGAGTACAGGCACTCGAGCCCGGCAGGTACAGCCGGGCTGCCGGCCGCGTCGGCGCCGGGGCGGCCGGCCAGTCGAGCACCTGCAGCGCGGCCGGCGCCGGGCCTCCATGTACGCGCGCCAGATCTTCGCCGGATACGTCCCGCCCTGCACCTTGCGCACCCCGTCCTTGACGAACTCGGGGATGTTGTTCATGTGCTTGTACGAGTTCGGGTCGCCGACCCACACCGCCGTGGCCAGCTGCGGCGTCGCCCCGACGAACCAGGCGTTGGAGTTGTCGTCCTGCGTGCCGGTCTTGCCGGCGGCCGGACGGGCGAACGTCGACAGCGCCGAGCGCGCCGTGCCACGGGTGAGCACGCCCTTCAGCACTGTCCAGCTCGGTGAGCGCGACGCCCGGGTCGAGCACCTGCGTGCCGGCGTCCTGGTGGGTGTAGAACCGGCGTGCCGTCGATCTGGTCGATGGTCTCGACGTAGTACGGATCGTGGTGCAGCCCCTGGTTGGCGATCGTCTGCATCCCTGACGCCATGTCGATCGGGGCCATCGGGTTGGCGCCGGTGGCGAAGCTGGCGTACGGCTGCGATCGTCGTCCGCTTCGTGTCCGGCTGCCCGCGTAGAGGTACGGCGAATGGGCCATCCGGTAGGTCGTGTCGACGACGCGGTGCAGCCCGACGATCTGGCTCAGCGCGGGCGAACGCGCAGTTGATCGACAACCACGTCTGCTGGTTCAACGGGACGACCGGCTCGGCCTCGCCGCCGGTGATGATGAACGGATCCTTCGGATCGCCCGGGTTCGGCAGCGTGCACGGCATGCGTGCCGTCGATGAGTCCGTCGGCTGCGACCCCGGCCTGCAGCGCGGCGGCGAGGATGAACAGCTTGATGCTCGAGCCGGTCTGGCGTGGTCGCAGCGCCATGTTGACCTCGTTCTGCACCGGCAGGTAGCCGGTGCCCGCCGACCATCGCGCGGATCGCGCCCGGTCTGCGTGTCGAGCGAGACGATCGAGCTGGTGATCCCCGCGGTGTTCGCCGGCATCGCTGCCTGCGCCGCCTCGGCCGACTGCTGCAGCGTCGGGTCGAACGTCGTGTGGATCCGCAGCCCGCCGCGGTACAGCAGGTTGGCCCGCGACTGCTCGTCGGAGCCGAGGAACTGGGCGTCGGTCGAGCAGGTACTGCTTGAGCGCCGCGGTGTAGTAGGTCGGCGTCGTGGTCAGCGTCGGCAGCGTGCGCGGCAGCTCGGGCATCGCGTAGTTCTCCGCCGAGGTCGTCGGCCTGCGCCTGGGTGAGCATGTCGACGTCGACGAGGCGGTCGACGACCTGCTTGAACCGCGCCCTGGCCCGCTCGGGCCGGCGGAACGGGTCGTAGCCCGACGGCGAGCGCACCAGGCCGGCGAGGAACGCTCCCTCGACCATCGTCAGCTGCTCGACGCTCTTGCCGTAGTACACCTCGGCCGCGGCCTGCAGCCCGTAGGCGTTGTTGCCGAAGAACACCGTGTTCAGGTAGCGCTCGAGGATGTCGTCCTTGGACATCTCCTTCTCGAGCATCGTGGCGTAGTGCGCCTGCAACGCCTTGTACCGCCCGTCGCGGGCGAGGCCGGCGAGGAACTCGTTCTTCACCACCTGCTGGGTGATCGTGCTGGCGCCCTGGCGCGGCGCGTCGCTGGAGAAGTTCGACAGCAGGGCGCGCATGAAGCTGCGCACGTTGACCCCGTGGTGGATGTAGAACTCGTTGTCCTCGACCGCGAGCAAGCGCGTTGATCACGTCCGGCGGCACCTGGGCGAGCTTGATCGGCTGGCTGTTCTCCCGCTCGTACACGTCGATCACGTTGCCCTGCGACGTCGTACACGTAGCGAGCGTTGCGACAGCGGCTGGAACGCCGGCAGCGCGACCGGGAGCTGGTCGTGCGCGCTCGGCCACGCGCCACAGCCGCGGCGCGACGCCGATGACCACGCCGGCGACGAGCAGCGCGCCGGCGAGCACGATGCACACGAAGCGGATGGGCCAGGCAAGACGTCGCACGCAGCGAGCGAACGCTACTGGCGGGTCGCGCGAGCCGGTGTCAGGCGACGATCGGTCGCCACTACGGTGCGCCACCGTGACCGCGACCGCGCTCCGCGTTCGTCCGTTCCGCTTCGGCATCCAGGCCTCGAACGCGTCCGACGCCGACGGAGTGGCTGGAGCTCGCCCGGCGTGCCGAGGGCAGCGGGTACAGCTGCCTGACGATGCCCGACCACTTCACCGACCAGCTCGCACCCGTGCCGGCGCTGATGGCCGCGGCGTCGGCCACCACCGACGCTGCGCATCGGCGCGCTGGTGTGGGACAACGACTACAAGCACCCCGTCGTGCTGGCCAAGGAGCTGGCCACGATGGACCTGCTGTCGGAGGGTCGGCTGGAGATCGGGCTCGGCGCCGGCTGGATGATCAGCGACTACGAGCAGGCCGGGCATGCCCTACGACCCGGCGCCGGTGCGCATCGACCGCTTCGTCGAGGGTCTGCGCGATCATCCGCCGCGCGATGTCCGGCGAGACGTTCTCCTTCGACGGCACGCACTACACGCGTCGACCGGCTACGCCGGCCGCCCGCTGCCCGTGCAGCAGCCGTGCCCGCCGATCCTCATCGGCGGCGGCGGCAAGCGCGTGCTCGGCATCGCCGGGCGGGAGGCCGACATCGTCGGGATCAACGGCACGATGCACGAGGGCCGCATCGGCCCGGGCACGTTGACGACGATGACCGCCGAAGCCGTCGACGAGAAGGTCGGCTATCGTGCGTGCCGCGCGCCGGCGAGCGCTTCGGCGACGATCGAGATGAACATCCGCATCTTCATGCCGCGGGTCACCGACGACCGCGAACAAGGCGCTCGCCGACCTCGCCGCCGGGCTCGGCCAGCCGGCCGACCTGCTCGAGCGCACGCCGTTCGCCCTGCTCGGCAGCCCGGCGAAGATCGTCGAGGACCTCATCGCCCGGCGCGAGCGCTGGGGCTTCTCGTACATCATCGTCGGGCCCGAGGAGGTCGAGTCGTTCGCTCCGGTCGTCGCCGAGCTGGCCGGGCGCGGTGACCGCCACGGTCGGCGACGCCGACGGTCGCGCTGTGCGGCGCCGGGTGGATCGGCGCCGCCCACGCCGCGGCCACCGCGCGCAGCCGGCTTCGAGCTCACCGCCGTCGCCTCGCGCTCGCCGCAGCGCGCCGCCGAGCAGGCCGCACGCTGGGGCAGCCGCGCCGTGCGCTACGACGAGCTGCCCGGCCGGCGCCGACGTCGTCGTCGTCGCCACGCCCGCCGCAGGCGCACGCCGCCGACGCGCTCCGCCTGCTCGACGCCGGCGCCGCGGTGCTGCTGGAGAAGCCGCTGTGCCGCACGCTGGACGAGGCCGACGCGATCGTCGCCGCAGCGGCCGCCCACGGCGAGCGGCTGCTCTACGCCGAGAACCTGGCCTACGCCCCGGCGGTGGTGGAGATGGTCGGCCGGGCCGCGCCGCCTCGGGGCGCTCACCCACCTCGAGGTGCGCACGATCCAGGCGCTGCCGACCTGGGGCGCGTTCACCACCGACGAGTGGGGTGGCGGCGCGCTGTTCGACCTCGGCGTCCACCCGCTGGCGTTGGTCGCTGCTGCTCGCCTCGGCCGGCCGGCGCCGGCCGGCCGACGTGCGGTCGCGCGCCGAGCTGCGCGGCGGCGCCGGGCACGGCACCGACGAGCACGCCGAGGTCGACGCTGCGTTCGCCAGCGGCCTGACCGCGCACGTCGTGGCCAGCTGGCAGGGCAGCGCGACCGAGCCGATGTGGGACGTGCAGGCGGCGAGCGCCACCGGCGTGCTGCGCCTGGAGCTGCTCCCGGCGGTGCTGCTCGAGCACGACGGCGCGCCCGTGGCCCTGCCCGCGCCGACGGCCGCGCTCGGCCGTGCGTCGAGCAGTTCGGCTACCTCGGCCAGCTGCGCGCGCTGGTCGACGACGTCGCAGCGCAGGTCGGCGCCCGATGATGAGCGCAGCGTTCGGCCGCGAGGTGCTGCAGGTGGTCTGCGCGGCCTACGCGTCGGCCGGGACTCGGCGGCGAGCCGGTCGCCCTGCCGTTCGCCGGTCGGCGCGACCTCACGCCGCTCGAGCTGTGGCGCGCGCGGGCGCTGCCCCCGTCGACCGCCGGCCGGTCAGATCGCCTTGACCTTCAGGGCCTCGTCGCCCTTGCGGCCGGGGCCGACCTCGAACTCGACCTGCTGGCCCTCTTCCAGCGATCGGTAGCCCTTGCCCTCGATGTTGGAGTAGTGCACGAACACGTCGTCACCGCCGTCTCGTGAGATGAACCCGTAGCCCTTCTGAGCATTGAAGAACTTCACGGTGCCCGTTGCCATTGCCTTGACTCCAATCGCCGGCCCGGCCGGCTGCCGGGTCGCCGATCACAGTAGCGGCTCGCCCCGTCCGGCTCGGTTCCTTGCTGCCCGGCCCGCGCGACTCTGTTAGGCATTCCTACTCATGCGATTGACTGGAGGACAGGAGTGTGCAGGTGACCTCACAGAAGTGATGCAGTGATCGCCGATCGTCGTCGGGGCGGATGCTGATCGCTCGGCCTGCGTGGCGGCCGTGGCGCTGGCCGCGTGCGGCAGCGACTCGGACGGCGACGGCCACCGCGGCCGCTGCCGCCACGACGCGCCGCGGCCGACCACGGCCGCGGCGGCACGGCACCGCCGCCTCGACCCCGGCCGACGCGTTCCCGGTCACCATCACCCACAAGTACGGCGACATCGGTGATCCCCGAGGAGCCGACCAAGGTCATCTCCGTCGGGTTCAGCGACCAGGACGCGATCCTCGCCCTCGGCGTGAAGCCGATCGCCATCCGCGACTGGTACGGCGACCAGCCGTACGCCGTGTGGCCGTGGGCCGCAGGAGGCGCTCGGCGACGCCAAGCCGACGGTCCTGTCGGCCGACGCGATCAACTTCGAGCAGGTCGCCGCGCTGCAGCCCGACCTCATCGTCGGCATCTCCTCGGGCATGACCCAGGACGACTACGACAAGCTCAGCAAGATCGCCCCGACGATCCCGCAGTCGGCCGACTTCGTCGACTACGGCGTGCCGTGGCAGTCGATGACCCAGACCATCGCCGATGCGCTCGGGCCGCTCGGCCCAGGGCAAGCAGCTCGTCGCCGACACGGAGGCGAAGATCGCCGCCGCGGCCAAGGCCCATCCCGAGTTCGCCGGCAAGTCCTCGGCCGTGGCGTTCGTCTACAACGACCAACCCGGGGCGTACTCGTCCGACGACGTCCGCTCGCGGCTGATGACCGGGCTCGGCTTCGTCATCCCGCCGGAGATCGACGCAGGTCGCCGGCGACGCGTTCTTCGCCTCGTTCAGCGCCGAGCAGATCAGCCTGCTCGACGTCGACGCGCTGGTCTGGATCGCCTCCGGCGCCGAGATGACGTCGATCGTCAACAGCCCGCTGCGTGCCGGCCTCGACGCGGTCAAGGAGGGCCGTGAGGTGTTCGTCGCCGACGAGCTCGCCGGGGCGATGTCGTTCTCCAGCGTGCTGAGCATCCCGTACACGCTCGAGCACCTCGTCCCCGAGCTCGCCGCTCGCCGTCGACGGCGACCCGGCCACCGTCGTCCCGTCCGCCAAGGCCGTGCTCGCCGGAGCGTTGTCGAGCACCCCGGCCACGACGGCCGCGGCGTCGACCACGACCGGCTAGGTGGACCGCCCGGCGGCGCGCCTGGAGGCCCGCGACGTCACCCTGGCCTACGACGCCAGGGTCATCATCGAGGACCTCAGCGTCGAGATCCCCGAACGGCGAGTTCACCGTCATCGTCGGGGCCAACGCCTGCGGCAAGTCCACGCTGCTGCGCGGGCTGGCCCGCCTGCTGGCGCTGCGCAGCGGCGCGGTGCTGCTCGACGGCGATCCGATCCACCGCTCGCCGACGCGCGAGGTGGCGACGAAGCTGGGCATCCTCCCGCAGTCGCCGATCGCCCCGGACGGGCTGATCGTCGGCGACCTCGTCGCCCGCGGCCGGCACCCGCACCTGCGTTGGTATCGACGCTGGAGCGCGCACGACGACGAGCTCGTCCACTGGGCGCTGGAGGTCACGGCGATGACCGAGCTGGCCACCCGCCCGGTCGACGAGCTGTCGGGCGGCCAGCGCCAGCGGGCGTGGATCGCCATGGCGCTCGCCCAGGACACGCCGACGCTGCTGCTCGACGAGCCGACGACGTTCCTCGACCTCGCCCACCAGTGCGAGGTGATGGACCTGCTCGAGCGGCTCAACCGCGAGGGCGGCCGGACGATCGTCGCCGTGCTCCACGACCTCAACCAGGCGGCGCGCTACGCCGACCACATGATCGCCATGCGCGACGGGCGCCGTGGTCGCCACCGGCACGCCGGCCGAGGTGGTCACACCCGAGCAGGTGCGAGCTGGTCTTCGGCCTCCCGGTGGAGGTGCACCCCGATCCGATCACCGGCACACCGATGGTCATCCCCGTGCCGCAGGGTCGGCGGTGCTGAGGGTCGACGCGCGCGCCGCCGCCGTCGCCGTCGACGACGCGCCGAGCCATCGCGCCCGCCGCACGCGCCGCCTGGCGTTCGGCCTCGCCGGGTGCACCGGTGCCGCTGTTCGTCGTCTGCTGCCTGTCGCTGGCCATCGGCTCGCGGTCGATCCCGCTCGGCGACGTGTGGCGGGCGTTCACCGACTACGACGGCTCACGCAACGCGCTCATCGTCCGCTCGCTGCGTGAGCCGCGCACGCTCATCGGCCTGATGGCCGGCGCCTGCCTCGGCCTGTCCGGCGCGGTGATGCAGGGGCTGACGCACAACCCGCTGGCCGACCCCGGCGTCCTCGGGATCAACGCCGGCGCGGCGCTCGCCGTCGTCATCGGCATCCACGAGTTCGACGTCGTCACGGCGTCGGGCTTCGTCTGGTTCGCCTTCGCCGGCGCAGCGGTCGCCGCCGTGCTGGTCTACGGCCTCGGCAGCATGGGCCGCCACGCCGCGGCACCGGTGCGCCTGGCGCTGGCCGGGATGGCCACCGCCGCGGTGCTCAGCGCGTTCACCACGTCGATCCTGCTGACCGACGACCAGACGCTCGACCAATACCGCTTCTGGGTGGTCGGCTCGCTGTCCGGACGGGACATGTCCACGGTCGCGGACATCGCCCCGTTCGCCGTCGTCGCCACCGTCGTCGCGCTCGGCGCGGCGCGACCGTTGAACACGCTGGCCCTCGGCGAGGACGCCGCCCGCTCCCTCGGCGCGTCGATCACCCGCTCGCGGATCCTCTGCGCGACCGCCATCGTGCTGGCCACCGGCACCGCCGTGGCGGCCTGCGGACCGATCGCCTTCGTCGGCCTCACGGTGCCGCACATCGTGCGCCACTGGACCGGCCCCGAGCACCGCTGGCTGCTGCCGTACTGCGCCGTGGTGGCGCCGACGCTGCTGCTCGAGCGCCGACATCCTCGGGTCGGATCGTCGACCGGCCGTCGGAGATCCAGGTCGGCATCATCACCGCCCTGTTCGGCGCACCGTTCTTCATCGCCGTCGCCCGGCGGACCCGTCTCAGCAGCACGTGAGCGACGTCGACGGGCACTCCCGCAGGCGCCTCGACGCACGCACCACGGTCGTCACGCTCGGCCTGCTCGTGCTGACCGCGCTGCTGTTCTGCTGGTCGCTCACCGTCGGCGACTTCCCCGTGTCGTTCACGACGGTGGTCAAGACCCTGCTCGGCCGGGGCGACGACGCCACGTGGTTCATCGTCGGCGAACTGCGGCTCCCGCGAGCGCTCGTCGGCGCTCCTCGTCGGGGCCGCGTTCGGACTGTCCGGTGCGTTGCTCCAGGCGATCGCGCGCAACCCCCTGGCCACGCCCGACGTCATCGGCGTCACCGGCGGGGCCAGCCTCGCCGCGGTCTTCGTGATCGTCCTCGGCGGCGGCGACTGGTTCGACGCGGCCGGCGGCCTGGGCATCCCGATCGCCGCCCTGGGCGGCGGCGTGGCAGCCGCGGCGCTGGTCTACCTGCTCGCCTGGCGCCGCGGGCTCGCCGGCTACCGGCTCGTGCTCGTCGGCGTCGGCATCGCCGCTGCCGCGACGGCCGGCATCGAGTACCTGATGACGATGGCGACGATCCGCGAGGCGTCGCAGGCCACGCTGTGGCTCACGGGATCGCTCAACGGCCGGGGGTGGAACCACGTGCGTCCGGTGGCACTCGCCCTGTGCCTGCTCGTGCCGATCGCGCTGGCCACGGGAGGCCGGCTGCGCGTGCTGGAGATGGGCGACGACGTCGCCCGCGGGCTCGGCCTGTCGGTCGAGCGCACCCGCCTGGTGCTGGTCGGGCTGCGCGGTCGGGCTGGCCTCGCTTGGCCACCGCGTCGGCCGGTCCGATCGTGTTCGTCGCCTTCGTCGCCCCGGTCGTGGCCCGCGGCCTCGTGGGCCGCGGCCACCTCGCGCTGGTCGCCGTCGATGCTCGCCGGCGCGGCGCTGACGTTCGGCGCCGACCTCGCCGCACGCCGGCTGTTCGCCCCGACGGAGCTGCCCGTCGGGTTGATCACGGCCATGATCGGCGGCCCGTACCTGCTGATCATGCTGTGGCGCGGCGGACGCCCGCGCCGGCGCGCTGCGGTCTGATCAGGCCGGCCACGCCGCGGCCGGTACCGTCGTGGCCGATGTCCTGGGGCGCCGAGACCGGCCCACTCACCGACGGCGAGCGATACACGTTCGACCTGAACGGCTACGTCGTGCGGCGCGGCGCGCTCACCTCCCACGAGGTGCGCATGCTGCGCCTCGCGGTGGTCGAGCTCGGGCTGCCGCGCCCGGGCCCCACGGTCGAGAGCCAGCGGTTCAGCGGGCACCTGCGCCACGACCAGGCGTTCCGCGAGCTCATGGACCATCACGCCGTGCTCGAGCCGCTGGTCGAGCTGTGCGGGCCGACGGTGCGCCTCGACCACACCTACGGGATCACCATGGCGCCGGGCAGCGACGGGCTCGGCCTGCACGGCGGGGCGACGCCGCACGACCCGGCGCAGAGCTACGCGGTGCACGGTGGGCGGATGTCCAACGGCCTCGTCGCCGTGCAATGGGCGCTGGTCGACCACCGCCACGGCGACGGCGGCTTCGGCTGCATCCCCGGCAGCCACAAGGCGTCGTTCGCCCTGCCGCCCCAGGCCGACCCGGCGCTGGTCACCGAGGTGTCGATGTCGGCCGGCGACGTGGTGATCTTCACCGAGGCGCTGACCCACTGCACGATCCCGTGGCGCGGGCCGATCGACCGGCTGTCGCTGCTCTACAAGTACGCCCCGGGCCACATGGCGTGGGGGCAGGACGGCGGTGATCTCGCCGTCCTCGCGCCACTCCTGACCGATCGCCAGCGACGCCTGCTGCAACGCCCGGCGGTGCACGGCCACGTGCCGGTGCAGGCCTGATCTGACCTGAGCTCGGCTCAGGGCACCACCACGTCGGTCGCCAGGTCGTCGTGGCCGTACTCGTGCGGGACCAACGCGCCGTGCAGGTCGCGCATGATGACGTACGAGTCGCTGCCGTTGCCCAGGTTCCACGCGCCGGGTGTCACCTGCCAACCCGGCACGTGCGACAGGGCCTCGATGAACCACTGCTCGGCGACGTCGGGGTACCCGTGGATCCGTCCGGAGCATCCGGCGTGGTCCTCGAAGTCGAGGTGCGCCGTGGCGATCACCACCGAGCCCAGCGAGCCCGAGGCATCGGCGTCCTTCACCGGGTACATCCGCATGTGCGCGGTGAAAGCGGTCGACGAACAGTCCTCACGGAACCGCTTGAGCCCGCTGTTGGCCACGAACTCGCTCGGCTGACCGGCCGCGCTCGCCGAGGCGAACAGGAACATCGGTCCCCCCTCGTTGCAGTACCGCCACGGGTCCGGCGAGGTGTGGCACAGCGCGTCGGTGATCTTCTCGATGCTCGCGTTGCCGTGGAAGACGAACTCGACGGGCCAGTCGACAGCCCCGAAGCCGTCCTGGCGGAAGTCGTAGGCAGAGAAGCGCACGCCGGGCTCGCCCGGCAGGCTGAGCACCCACGGCTCGGCGGCGCCCACCGGGGCGGTCGGCGGCGTGGTCGCACCCGTGGCCGCCGGAGCGACGGCGAGCAGCACGAGCGCCGACACGGACGCGGCGAGCAACCGGCCGACTCTCACTCGTTCCCCCCGAACTCCGTGCTGCGGTGCGCCTCGGGGTCGAGCGGGCGCACGACGGCCTCTGCGTCGGGATCGCTGGCATCGCTCGTGTCGGGGACGACACCGACGTGGACGACCTGATCGCCGTCGAAGAAGTAGATCATCTCCAGGGCGCGCAGGTTGGTGACCTGCGACGGCACGGTCTCGGGCTGATCGTGCTTGAGGCGGACGAGGTCGAGCTCCAGCTCGGGCACGACCGCCGGCAGGCGGAACAGCGCTCGCGCGCCGACGGGCCCGGCGGAGTGCTCGAGGTACACCGGCGTGATCGTCGGGGCGGAGATCCCGGTGAGCTCCGGATGCGCGGCGACGAGCGCTGCCGACCAACGCGTGGCGAGTGCGGTGGCCGCGGCCGTCTGGGCCGCCGTGAGCGTCGCCGCGCCCGCGGGGAGCCCGGCGTCCTGGGGCGTGACCGTGCTCGCTGCCGTCGATGTGGACGACCCACTCGAGCCGCAGCCGCCGACGACGCCCAGTGCGAGGGCCAGTGCGAACAGGTGACGGTGGCGGCCCACGCGCCTCAGACTGCCATCCGGTGAGGGGCGAAGGCCGCCTCAGGGCTCGACGGGGAGGCCCGTCGGCGGGGGCAGTGAGTCCGCGAGGATCGCCGCATAGCTGCCGATCACGCGCAGGCGGTCGCCGGGCACTGCATCGCCCGTGCTCAACTCGACGCTGTCGATCCGACCGTCGGCGTACAGGGCGAGGTCGGCGATCGTCCCGTGCTCGTCGCCGTCCATGTCCAGCACCCGCGTGCCGCGCGGATCGGTCGGCGTCACGGAGCCGCTGAACGCGGCCGCCTGCTCGTCGTAGGTGAGGACGTCGCCCTCGAAGCTGCGCACGGCGCCCGAGGCGATCACCAGGTCGCCGACCTGCACGCCGACGACGCGGTCGTGATCGATGGCCACGGCCTTCACCGAGCCGGTCGTGGCGGCAGTGCCGAGCTCGATGGCCCGCTGACCGATGAGCGCGGACAGGCGGATCATCGCCGTTCCCCGTCGAGCGCGGCCAGTTCGCCCGCCAGGCCGGTGAGGTCGGTGCGGATGCGCTGCTCGAAGTCGTCGGGCACGATGAGCGCACTGCCGGACACCGCGGAGTGCCGGCCGACCGGGACGAGGCCGTCGCCGACCGCACCGCCACCGACCTCGAAGCCGACGACCTGCGGCGTTCGACCGCCGAGGACGACGACGTCCTTCACCGCGCCCAGCGATCGACCGGACTCGGTGACCACCTCGTTGGACAGCACGTTGCCACCGCGGTCGGCCATCACCTCGTCGGGGGCGTCGTCGGGTGACGTCAGCGCCCGGACGCCGTCGATCATCACCGCGTGGGTCCCGACCGACACGACCTGGTCGACCGGCAGCACCGCCTTCAGCCTGCGCCCGAGGAACCCGCGCTTGCGCAGCGTGAAGCCGGTGATCACGCCGCGCGCCGGATCGAACACGACGTCTTTGATCTCGGCCACGTCGTCGCCGGTCGAGCCGTCCACCACCGGTCGTCCGATGAGATCGTGTCCGTGCATCAACGCAGCGGTCATCGCTTCGCCTCCTGGTCGGTCGGCTTGCTCGGCGACGACGACAACATCACGCCGCCGCGTCGCCGGCGTCGCAGCATTGCGACGACGAGCGCGGCGATCACCACGACGACCACGAGCACCAGCAACGTCGTCACCCATGCGCTCATCGCCACCATCGAACGACCTCCTCGTCGTGTCGGCGACTACCCGACGCGCCACGCTGCGAGACACTGCACTGGCGCAGCGTGGCGAAGTCACCCGGCAGGGTCGATACGAGAAATCTCCGGAGCGTGTCGATCCGCGCCGCGTGCCGTTCGACCTTGGGGTGAGATGGTCCTCACGGACCGACGACACCAAGGAGACACACGTGAAGTACATGCTGATCATGCGCGCCACCGACGAGGCCTACGCCGGGTTGGCCAACGCCGACTTCGAGCAGATCATGGAGACGATGGGGCGATTCAACGACGAGATGATCGCCGCAGGCGTGCTCGTCGCCGCCGAAGGGCTCGACGCCGCGGCGGAGGGCGTCGTCGTCGACTTCTCGTCGCAGCCGCCCGTCGTCACCGACGGCCCGTACGGTGAGACCAAGGAGCTGTTCGGGGGCTACTACATCCTCGACGTCGCGTCGAAGGAGGAAGCGGTCGAGTGGTCCAAGCGGATGCCGATGGCCGGTCCCGGGATGAAGGCGGAGATCCGCCGGGTGACCAGCATCGACGAGTTCCCCCAGGACAACGTGTGGATCCAGAAGGAACGCGCGTGGCGGGAGGCCACCGGGCAGTTGTGAACCCGGCCCGGGAGGCCGTCGGCGCGGCGTGGCGGATGGGCTCGGCGCGCATCGTCGGCGGCCTCGCCCGGTACACCGGCGACTTCGCCCTCGCGGAGGACGTCGCCCAGGAGGCGCTGGCCGAGGCCCTCGTCACGTGGCCGCGCGACGGCGTGCCACGAGACCCGGTGGCATGGCTGATGACGGTCGGACGGCGGCGGGCGATCGACGCGTTCCGCCGCCGCGCCGCGCTCGACCAGCGCTACGCCGTGTTCGCCCGCGACGGCGGCGAGGTCGACGTGCCGTCCGGTGATCCGGCGGTCGATCCCGATCGCATCGACGACGACGTGCTCGCGCTGCTGTTCATCGCCTGTCACCCGGTCCTGTCGCCCGAGGCGCAGGTGGCGCTGACGTTGCGCGTCGTCGGCGGCCTCACGAGCGACGAGATCGCCCGTGCGTTCCTCGTGCCGACCGCCACGGTGCAGGCCCGCATCACCCGGGCGAAGAAGACCTTGTCGGCCGCCCACGTGCGCTTCGACGTGCCCGCCGGCGAGGATCGGCGCGAGCGGCTGGGATCCGTGCTCAGCGTCGTCTACGTCGTCTTCACCGAGGGATCGACGGCCACGTCGGGCGACGACCTCATCCGGCCCGACCTCGCCTACGAGGCGGTCCGCCTGGCTCGGGTGATCGCCCGCCTCGTCCCCGAAGAGCCCGAGGCGCTCGGGCTCCTCGCACTCCTCGAGCTGACCGCGGCGCGCTTCCCGGCACGCGTCGGTCCGAACGGCGATCCCGTGCTGCTGGCCGACCAGGATCGGCGGCGGTGGGACCGCAGCGCGATCCGCCGCGGGCGTGCCGCACTGTCGCGCGCCGGGCGGGTGGGCCGCGGCCTGGGTGCGTACGGGCTGCAAGCGGCGATCGCCGAGTGCCACGCCGTCGCCGCGACGGTCGACGACACCGATTGGGAGCGGATCGTCGTGCTCTACGAAGCGCTCGGGCGGCTGGCGCCGTCGCCGGTCGTGGAACTGAACCGGGCCGTCGCCGTCTCGATGGCTCGGGGGCCGGCGGCCGCGCTGGCCGTGGTCGACGACCTCGCGGCCGGCGGTCGGCTCGCCGGCTCGTACCTGTTGCCCAGCGTCCGCGGTGAGCTGCTCACCCAGCTGCAGCGGCCCGCCGAGGCCCGCACCGAGCTCGGCCGAGCCATCCGCTTGTGTGCCAACGTTCGCGAGCGCACCGTGCTCGAGCGCAAGCTCCGGCGGCTCGGGTGAACGGTCTCCTCAGGAGCCGTCGACGGAGGCCAGGAGGAGCGCGAAGTCGCCGCGGCGATCCGTCCACAGCTGGCGCACGCTGAACCCGGCTGCGCTGATCTCGGCGGCGATGGCGGGGACGCGGAACTTGGTCGAGATCTCCACGCGGATCTCGTCGCCGTCGTGCAGCTCGACATGCAGGTCGGCCTCGCGGACCGTCGCGGTCTGGTCCCCGTTGACCCGCAGCCGCAGGTCCATCCGCTCGCGCAACGGATCCCACATGGCGACGTGGTCGAAGGCCTCGACGTCGAAGTCGCCACCGAGCTCGCGGTTGACGACGTGGAGCACGTTGCGGGTGAACGCCGCGGTCGTGCCGGACGGGTCGTCGTAGGCGGTGACGAGACGTTCGAGCGGCTTGACCAGATCGACCCCGAGCAGCAGCCAGCCGCCCGCAGGGAGGTGCTCGGCCAGCATCGACAGGAACGCCCGGCGCTCCTCGACGTAGAGGTTGCCGATCGTCGAGCCGAGGAACGCCACCAGCGGCACACCATCGGTCGGGACGCGCGAGAGGTGCAGGGTGAAGTCGCCGACCACGCCGTGGACGTGCAGCCCTGGATAGCGGCGGGCGAGCGCCTCGGCCGACTCGCGCAGCGTCGACTCGCTGACGTCGACGGGCACGAACCGGCGCAGCTGGCCGGCGGCGTGGAACGCGTCGAGCAGGGTGCGCGTCTTGTCCGACGTGCCGGCGCCGAGCTCGATGACGACGTCGGCGCCCGTCAGCTCGGCGATCGTCGCCGCCTCGCGCTGCAGGATCGAGCGCTCGGCCTCGGTCGGGTAGTACTCCGCGAGCCGGGTGATCCGGTCGAACAGCTCGCTGCCCCTGTCGTCGTACAGCCAGCGCGGCGGCAGCTTCAACGGATGGCGGCCGAGCCCGCGGCGAACGTCGTCGACCAGCGCCCGATGCGCCCAGTCGCCGTCGACCAGCACGTCGAACGTCGGAGTTGTGGTGACCTCGGCCACTGGGTCTCCCTTCGGAGCGCGCCTGCGGCGCGTCGGCGCACAAGCCTGCCGGACCGAGCCGCAGATCGCACCTCGGCCCTGCGGGCCGTCCCGCGCGCCGGCCCGCGAGGGAGGTCGCCGGGTGGGCGCAGAGGGATTCGAACCCCCGACGTCTTCCTTGTAAGGGAAGCGCTCTGACCAACTGAGCTATGCGCCCGAACGACGCAGCACGCTACCGCCCGTGATGTTCGACCGGCTCGACAGATCGAACACCTGTTCGTTCACGGCAGCCGCCGGCGCACCTCCAGCAGTTCGGCGAGCAACTCGGGCGTGGCTGCGGCCACGGGGGTGCGGCGCGCCTCGTGCTCCAGCACCACCAGGTCGCGCCCACTCGCGTCGGCGATCACGGCCCCGGCTTCTTCACAGATCAGCAGGGCACCGAGGTAGTCCCACGGGCCGTGCTGGTCGACGCCGCAGTCGACGAAGCCGTCGAGCGTTCCGGCGGCGACGAGGCACAGGTCGAGCGCCGAGGCGCCGAGAGCGCGGAACTGCCACCAGCCGGGCGCGGGCGGCGGTGCGGCCGACACACCCACGACCGCGCCCGCGAGTCCGCTGCGGCCGGACGGTCGCAGCGCGACACCGTCGCACCACGCCCCACCGCCACGCGTCGCCCACCACCGCTGCCCCGAGGCCTGGTTGACCACCATCGAGACCGCCGGACCGTCGTCGCCCACGAGGCACAGGGACGTGGCGAACCAGGGCACGCCGCGGCTGCGGTTCGTCGAACCGTCCACCGGGTCGATCACCACCGTTGGCTCACCCGCGACGAGCGCCAGCCCGCTCTCCTCGGACAGGACGCCCACACCCGCCCGACGCAGCACCGCCACGGCCGCCTCGTCGGCCACCAGGTCCAGTGCGTACTGCCCGTCGCGCACACCCGACGGCCCCAGATCGTCCACCGTCAGCAGTGCCGCAGCGACGGCGTCGGCGACCTCGTGGAACAGGGCCAGCCCGTCAGTCATCACGCCCGCCGACGGTAGTGTCGCTGGCCGTGGCAGTGATCGACGTCGCCGGCTTCGTCGCCGACCTGAAGAGCCACGCCATCGACCACGGCTTCCACGTCCACGACGAGCGGCACTTCGTCGAGACCTACTCACTGCGTCAGCTGTGGGAGGTGGATCTGCACCCCGAAGAGGCCTGCAGCGGGCCGATCGACCTGCACCTGTCGCTGGAGGTCGATCCGCGCGCGTTGCTCGGCTTCGAGGACGAGGTGATCAAGCTCGACGACGTCGACGCCGACCCGCCCGAGGGGTTCACCTTCCCGCTGCTGTTCACCTGGACGCTGCCGCCGCTCCCCCACCCGCCGGACCTGCTCGTGCTGGCCACCGAGCTCGCCGGTGTCGGCGGCGTCGACCTGCCCGTGGAGGTCTCGGCGATCGACTCGTTCGCCAGCGTGACCGACGCGCCCGAGCGCAGCCTCTCGATCGTCTCGCGCATCCCCGTCGAGCTCGCCGCGGTGTACGTGGGCGACGAGGAGGCGTTCTGCGCCACCTTGGTGAAGTGCAAGGACATCAGCCTGTGGCTCCTCGAGCGGGCCGACTCCTGGCTCGGCGAGGACTGAGCGGCGCGCTGCTACGGTCCCACCTCATGCGCGTCAGCGAACTGATCGAGATGCTCAAGGACCAGCCGCCCGACGCCGAGGTGGAGATGGCCATCGTCGCGCCAGTCGACGACGAGAGCGACGACATCACGGTCGACCGCTACAGCGTCGAGGGCATGCTGCCGTGGCAGGACGACGACGAGGACGGCAACGCCGAGGAGCTGGTCGTCTGGCTGGTCGGTGGCGAGGATGACGACGTGGACGCGTTCCTCGACGCCATCGAGCATCCCGACGAGGACTGAACCACCCGAACATCGCGCATCCGCCCGTCATCGGCGCGCGTCTGTGCACTCATGAACGGTCGGGAGGCGGCAGCGGCCGACGGGAGGCCGCTGCCGCGCCCCGGCCGGAACGCGCAGTAGCGCCCTGCAAACCCGACGGGAGAGGGTGAGGGCGCTACCGGGACCACCACACGCCGAGGCGGTAGTACGTCCGAGGACATCGGTGCCCGCTCGACGAACGTTCAATACATCATTTTCCGATCGCCGCCGCCCGGTGCCGCTGAGCTGCGAAGATGCGCCGATGCGCGCCTCGCTCACCCGGGTCTGCGCGGCTGCGGCACTGCTCCTCGTGGCCTCGGCGTGCTCGTCCACGACGGAACGTGGGCAGTCGCCGGCGAGCACGGCCGCGCCTGCACCGACGCCGGCGTCGAGGCCCACGACCACGCCCGCCGTCGCCGGCACGAGGGTGTCGCCGCCGGTCCCGCTGAGCTCCCCGCCGACCACGACGGCGACGACCCGACCTCGGCGGCGACCCCGTCACCGGCCGTCGATGCGACGATCCCGGCGACGGCCGCACCGACGAGCCGGGCCGAGCGCGACGACCGGCTGATCGGCACGTCCGTCGAGGGACGGCCGATCACCGCCGAGCGGCGGGGGACGCCGGGTGGCCGTGTCGTCGTCGTCATCGGCGTCATCCACGGCGACGAGGACGCCGGCACAGCGATCACCGACCGCCTGGCCAGCGGCGAGGTGCCGCCCGGCATCGACCTGTGGATCGTGCCGACGATGAACCCCGACGGGATGGCTGCCGGCGACCGGCACAATGCCGACCAGGTCGATCTCAACCGCAACTTCCCGTACCGCTGGGGACCGATCGGCGAGCCCGGCGACCCGGAGTACGCCGGCCCGTCGGCCGCCAGCGAGCCCGAGACGCAAGCAGTCGTCGCGTTCCTCGACGAGGTCCGTCCCGAGCTGGTGATCTGGTATCACCAGGACCTCGATCGCATCGCTCCAGGTACCGGCCGCGACGGCCGGATCAGGGCGCGCTACGCAGGGCTCACCGACATGCCCCTCCTCGGCATCACCGGCGGCACCTACACCGGCGTCGCCGCCACCTGGGCGCGCCAGGCAGTGCCCGGCGCGGTGGCCTTCATCGTCGAGCTCGGGCCGGCCATCACCGACGCGCAGGCCGACGCGCACGCTGCCGCAGTGCTCACCGTCGCCGGTGAGCTGTGATCACAACTTGAACAGGGCGCGGGCGTTGTCACCGATGAACTTGCGGCGATCCTGCTCCGGGAACGCAGCGACGAGCTCGTTGAGGTCGTGCACGTACTCGGGCGTGTGGTCGGCGTGCGGGAAGTCCGAGGCCCACAGGAACCGCTCCACGCCGTAGCGCGCCGCGAGTGCCGGGATCATCCGCTCGTCGGGGTCGCTGCTGATCCAGATGCGCTCACGGAAGTAGTCGCTCGGCTTGTGCTGCAGCGGCACCTTCGAGCCGATCACGGTGTGGCTGAAGACCGCGTCGATGCGGTCCAGCCAGTAGCCGATCCATCCGGCGCCGGACTCCAGCACCAGCATCTTCAGCGTCGGGAACTTGTCGAACACGCCGTAGTCGAACAGCGTGGTGAACTGGTGGCGCACGCCGTCGGCACCGGCCACCGAGGCCAGCAGGCGCAGCTGCTTGACGTTCTCCCACGAGCCCATGCGCGTGCCCTTGGTCCACTGCGGCTCGAACGTCGGGTGGATGGCCAACGGCACGTCGAGGTCCTGCGCGGCGGCGAACAGCGGGTCGTTGTCCGGGTGGCCGAGCGGGACGCCGTTGTGGTGGAACGGGGCGACGTACCCGCCCTTGGCGCCCTCGCCGACGGCGCGCGCGAACTCCTTCGCCGCGGCGACCGGATCGCTCAGCGACAGGTGTGCCGTCGGGATCAGCCGCGGCTCGTCCTTGCAGAACTCGCAGATCCAGCGGTTGTACGCCTTCGTGTAGGCCTGGGCCAGCGCCGGGTCCTGCACCTCGGCCTCCCACAGCAGGCCGACGGTGGTGTACAGGATGGCGGCGTCGATGTTCTCCGCGTCGAGCACCTCGATGCGCTCGCGGGGGTCCATCGATCCGAACGGCGCTTCGCGCAGGTACGTGCGCTCCGGGTTGCGCTGCATCTCGACGAGGTCCGGCGCGCCCATCGCCCCGAGCGTCGAGGGGAAGCCGCGGCGGCTCATCGCCGAGCGCTGCCCACCGATCTCCAGCTCCTCCAGACCCTGCTCGTCGAGCTGGAAGCGCAGCGCGCGGTCGCGGAACTGCGGATCGATGTAGTCCTCCCACAGCGTCGGCGGTTCGAGGATGTGCCCGTCGGCGTCGACGGCTCCGTCGAAGGCCACCCGGTGGGTCTCGTGGCGTGGCTTCTGCGCGGCAATCGCTACGGTCATGCACGCGACGGTAGGACCGCGATCACTGCGGATCCCCAGCGGGCGGTTCGCATCCGACCGTGGCGACCGTGGATGATGGAAGGAACGTGTGCCGCCGGTGCGGTGCACCTCATGGAGGGGGTTTCCAGATGGCCGAGCAACCGCAGGTCGACGTCGTGGTCGTCGGGGCCGGCATGGCCGGGCTGTACATGCTGCACCGCCTGCGCCAGCAGGGCATGAGCGCCGTCGTGCTCGAGGCCGGCGACGACGTCGGCGGCACGTGGTACTGGAACCGCTACCCGGGCGCGCGCTGCGACATCCCGACCACCGACTACACGCTGTCGTTCGACCCCGAGCTGGAAGACGAGTGGACGTGGTCGGAGAAGTACGCCACCCAGCCGGAGATCCTCCGCTACCTCCAGCGCGTCGCCGAGAAGCACGAGCTGCGCCCCGACATCCGCTTCTCCACCCGGGTCGAGGCGGCCGCGTGGGACGACGCGGCGTCGCTGTGGCGCCTGCGCACGAGCACCGGTGACGACGTCACGGCCCGCTTCTACGTGATGGCCACCGGCTGCCTGTCGATGCCCAAGACACCCGACATCGAGGGCGCCGCCCGCTTCGCCGGCGAGGTGTACAACACCAGCAGCTGGCCGCACGAGGGCGTCGACTTCACCGGCAAGCGCGTCGGCGTGATCGGCACCGGCTCGTCGGGCATCCAGTCGATC
The DNA here is from genome assembly GCA_963794805.1 of uncultured Acidimicrobiales bacterium. Taxonomy (GTDB): domain Bacteria; phylum Actinomycetota; class Acidimicrobiia; order Acidimicrobiales; family Ilumatobacteraceae; genus JAODBQ01. The sequence goes on along the minus strand of CAWCFL010000012.1, from coordinate 9,705 downwards.
CCGCTCATCGCCAAGCAGGCTGCGCAGCTCACCGTGTTCCAGCGCACCGCGAACTTCTCTGCGCCGGCGCAGAACGGTGCCGCGCCCGCCGATCGCCTGGCGATGATCGCCGAGGACCGCGACGCGTATCGCTTCGCCGGCAAGCACTCGCCGGTCGGCGTGGTCATCCCCCGTCCCGAGGTGCCGGCGAGCGGGTTCACCCGGGAGGAGCAGCTGGCTCGCCTCGACGCCGCGTGGGAAGCCGGCGAGCTGCTGCGCATCGGCGGCGTCTTCTCCGACCAGGGCTCGAACCTCGCCTCCAACGAGATCGTCTGCGAGTACGTCCGCGACCGGATCCGCGAGATCGTCAAGGACCCGCAGACCGCCGAGGACCTGTGCCCCAACGACCACCCGATCGGCTCGAAGCGCACCTGCCTCGACACCGGCTACTACGCGACCTTCAACGAGCCGCACGTGCGGCTGGTCAACCTGCGACGCACGCCGATCGAGACGATCACCGAGACCGGCGTCAAGACGGCCGCCGAGGACTTCGAGTTCGACGCCATCGTGTTCGCCACCGGGTTCGACGCGATGACCGGCGCGCTGGTCAGCGTCGACATGACCGGCCGCGACGGCGTGACGCTCAAGGAGAAGTGGGCCCACGGGCCGCTCACCTACCTCGGGCTGTTCAGCGTCGGCTTCCCCAACCTGTTCATGATCACCGGTCCCGGCAGCCCGTCGGTGCTGTCGAACATGGCCGTGTCGATCGAGCAGCACGTCGACTTCATCGCCGACGTCGTGGCCGACCTGCGCGAGCGCGGCGTCGAGACGATCGAGCCGACGCAGCTGGCCGAGGACGGGTGGGGCCGGCACGTCAACGACGGCGCCGACATCACCCTGTTCCCCCAGGCCAACTCGTGGTACATGGGCGCCAACGTGCCCGGCAAGCCGCGCGTCTTCCTCCCGTACGTGGCCGGCGTCGACACCTACCGTCGGGTGTGCGAGGAGGTCGTCGCCAAGGACTACCTCGGCCTGCGGCTCGCCGGTCCGGGCGGCGAGCAGTGCAACGACGGGCTCATCCGCGAGCTGCAGGTGGACGTCCAGGCGGTCATCGAGGCCATGGCCGCGATGGAGCTGCCGCCGCTCGAGTCCCTGTCCCCTGCAGACGCGCGCGACTTCGTCGCCCAAGGGGCCGCAGTGAGCCCGCCGGGACCCGAGATCGGCGAGATCGTCGACGGCCTGTTCCCCGGCCCGGACGGCGAGCTCGAGTACCGCCTGTACCGCCCCGAGGGCCATGGCCCGCACCCGATCGTCGTCTACTACCACGGCGGTGGCTGGGTGCTCGGCTCGGCGGTCTCCGACGATCCGTTCTGCCGCGACCTGTGCAAGCGCAGCGACGCCGTGATCGTCTCGGTCAACTACCGCCACGCACCCGAGGCCCGCTTCCCGGCGGCCGTGGACGACGCGTACGCCGCGCTGCAGTGGGTGGCCGAGCACGCCATCGACCTCGGCGGGATCCCCGGGCAGCTGGCCGTCGCCGGCTGGAGTGCCGGCGGCAACCTCGCCGCCGTCGTCGCCCAACTGGCGCGGGACAACGGCGGGCCGGCCATCGCCGGCCAGCTGCTGATCACCCCGGTGACCAACTCGGACCTGGAGACCGCGTCGTACATCGAGAACGCCGACGGCTACGTGCTCACCAAGCCGCTGATGGTGTGGTTCTGGGACCACTACATCGACGAGGCCGATCGTGACGATCCGCGGGTGTCCCCGCTGAAGGCCGAGAGCCTCACCGGGCTGCCGCCGGCGTTCATCGTCACCTGCCAGTTCGACCCACTGCGCGAGGAGGGCCGCGCGTACGCCGCGGCGCTGGAGGACGCCGGCGTGTCGGTCACCCAGCTCCAGGCCCGGGGCCACACCCACACGTCGCTGACCATGGTCGACGTCATCCTCTCCGGCGCGCCAGCGAGAGCCGAGATGGCCGACGCACTCAAAGGCTTCTTCAAGGCTGCCGTCTCGGCCTGAGACGACAGCCCGTCAAGCACTGAGGGTCGCCGGCGCCATCCCATCGGCGTCGGCGACCGGCGCGCGGATCACGACGACGGTTCCTCGGTCGCCGTCGGCAACCAGCGCACGTGCGCGGGAACGCCGGCAACGCCGTCGAGGACCTCGCTGTCGTCGAAGTAGTGGCGGAACACGGCGATGCGCTCGCCGCGGAAGTCGGCCACCGACGCGCCGCGCAGCCGAACCGGTGCACCCGTCGGTTCGACCAGGATCTCGTCGGCGAACAGCAACGGCCCGCTGAACGTGGCGTCGAGCCGCCACTCGACGAAGATCGTGTCCCCCGACTCCTCGGCCGAGCACTCCACCAGCACCACGTCGCTCAACGCGTCCTCCGGAGCGCCGAACGACCGTTGCACCGCATCGCGCGAATGGAGGGAGGCGTGCGGCGTCGTGAACACGACGTCCTCGGTGAAGAGGTCGGCGAAGCGACTCGTGTCACCGATCACCACGGCCTCGAGCGCCAACCGGAACACCGCCCGACGATCGGTGGGCCGCCCGGCACGGACTGACGTGTCGCCCGCCAACGGCTCGGCGCTCGTCCGTCGTGGCTGGAACAGCAGACCCATCGGTAGCACCCCCCGCCAAAGTGAGACGACGAGTCACTCGCCGATGTGGGCAGACGCGCATTGTCGGCCTGCGCGTCGCCCGGCGCATCGTCCGAAGTGGACGATGTCGCTGATCACCAGGGCGTCGACGCGGTGATCAGGGGATGATGGCAGCGGACGCTGCGACCGTCGCCAGGATCGCTCGGCTCCGGCGTGATCTCCGCGCAGACGTTGTCGGCGTGCGGGCAGCGGAACCGGTACGGACAACCGACGCCGTCGTCCGACGGCGTCACCTGCGTGTCCGCGTCGTCGGTCGCCGCGAGCACGGCGAGCGACGACGCGGTGGCGAGCGCCGCCGTGTACGGGTGGGCTGCTCGACCGAGGACCGTCGTCGCCGGTCCCGCCTCGACGATCTTGCCCCGGTACATCACGGCGACGTCGTGGCACAGGTGGCGCACGAGCCGCAGGTCGTGTCCGACGAAGACGTACGTCACGCCGAGGCGCTCCTGCAACTCGATCAGCAGGTTGACGATCTGCGCGCTGACGGAGACGTCGAGCGCCGACAACGGCTCGTCGAGGATGATCACCTCGGGATCCTGGGACACCGCCCGGGCGATGGCCACCCGCTGACGTTGACCACCCGACAGCTGGTGCGGGTAGCGCGTCGCGGCCTGGACGTTGAGGCCCACCAGGTCGAGCAGCTCCGCCGCCTTGTCCCGCCGATCCTGCTTCGAGCCGACCTTCTCGATGGCCCGCTGCTCGGTGATCGCCTCCCAGATGCGCATGCGCGGGTTGAGCGAGCTGTACGGGTTCTGGAACACGGCGGCAACCGCGTGCCGATAGGCACGAAGGTCGGCGGGCGCGAGCCCGGCGATCGACTTGCCCTCGAACACCACGTCACCTGCCGTCGGCGGTTCGAGTCCGAGGAGCAGGCGGGTGAGCGTGGTCTTCCCGCTGCCCGACTCACCGACCAGCCCGAGTGTGAATCCGCGCCGCACCTCGACGTGGACGTCGTTCAACGCGTGGACCTCGCGACCGCCGGGACCGCTGTACGTCTTGACGACCGACTTCGCCTCCAGGACCACGTCGTGGCTCATGCTGCGTCGCCTGCCTTGATGCACCGCACGGACACCTCGCCGAACTTCTCGACGCGCGGGATGGTCACGCTGCACACGTCTTCGGCGACCGGACACCGCGGGGCGAACGGACAGCCCGGCGGCAGATCGGACAGCGGCGGGGGCTGACCGGGGATGGCGCGCAGCCGGGTGAGCGGCTCGGCGTGGCCGGAGTCGGCGTCGAGGAGCGCCTGCGTGTACGGATGTCGCGGGTTCGACATCACCGTTTCGATCGGTCCGGCCTCGACCACGATCCCGGCGTACATCACCGCCAGGTTCTGGCACACGAGACGGGCGACGGCCAGATCGTGGGTGACGAACAGCAGCGCGAGGTCACGCTCTCGGCGCATCTCGTCGAGCAGTCGGAGGATCGAGACCTGTGTGGTCACGTCCAGCGCGGTGGTCGGCTCGTCGGCGATGACCAGGCGTGGCTCCTTGGCCAGCGCGATCGCGATGGCGACGCGCTGACGCATGCCGCCGGAGAACTCGTGCGGATAGCTCTTCAGCCGGCTCCGGGCGTCGAGCACGCCGAGACGCTCGAGCAGCGCGACGATGCCGTCGTCGGTCGCCTTGCGCGACGCCTTCGGCATGGCCTCGGCGATCTGCGTGCGCACCGTGAAGAGCGGATCGAGCGCGGTGACCGGGTCCTGGGGGATGTACCCGATCTCGTGGCGCAGGACGTTGCGCATGTCGCCGGGCCCCAACGTGCGCAGATCGCGCCCGTCGAGGAGGACCCGGCCGCCGACGACGTCGCCGATCGGGGGCTGGATGAGACGCATGATGCTGAGCGCCGCCGTGCTCTTGCCACTGCCCGATTCCCCGACGAGCGCCGTGGCCGAGCCGGAGGGGACGACGAAATCGACGCCGCGCACGGCCTGCACGGCGCCCTGGCCGGTGAAGTAGTGGCTGTGAAGATCCTGCACCTCGAGCATTCGCTACCGTCGCGTCGCCGGGTCGCTGTGCACGCGCAGCCAGTCACCCATGAGGTTGGTGGCGAGGACCGTGACGCTCAGGAAGAGTCCCGGCATCGTCGGCATCCACCATCCGTCGGAGAGGTGCTTGCGCCCGTCGGAGAGCATCCCGCCCCACGACGCCGCCGGCGGCGGCACGCCGAGCCCGAGGAAGCTCAACGAACCTTCGGCGATGATCGCCAGGCCGAGCTGCAGGCTGAGCAGCACGAGCAGGGTCGGCACGATGTTCGGCAGGATGTGCCGGCGGACCACCCACTTGCCGGATCCGCCCATGGTGCGCGACATCGTCACGTAGTCCATCGTGTTGACCTGCAGCACCTCACTGCGCAGGACGCGTGCGTAGGCCGGCCAGAACGCCAGAGCCAGGACGATCACCACGATCGTGGTGCTCGGTCCGAAGATGCCGACGACGACGATGGCGAACAGCAGGACGGGGAAGGCGAGGCTGGCGTCGGTGGTGCGCATGAGGAACGCGTCCAACCGGCCGCCCCGGTAGCCGGCGAGCATCGCCACGCCGAGACCGACGAGCCCGGCGATCACCACGACGGCGAGCGACACCAGCAGGGCCACGCGGGCTCCGTCGATGAGGCGCGAGAGCATGTCGCGGCCGAGGTCGTCGGTGCCGAGCGGGTGCTTCCAGCTCCCGCCGAACAAGATCGGCGGTTTGAGCGCGCTCGCCAGATCGATGTCGTTCGGTCCGTACGGGGCGAGGCTCGGCCCGATCAGCCCGGCGAGCACGAACAGGACGAGCACGCCGCCGGAGAACCACGGCAGGTGCGATCGGCGGCGCCGCTTGTCGACCGCCGGCTGGAGGACGAGGGCGACGGCCGCGTCGCCCGGTGGGTCGACTGTCTCAGGCTGGAGTGGTAGCGCCACGGCTCCGGCTCCTCACTCGCGGGTCGAGCAGTCCGTAGGAGATGTCGACGAAGAACAGCAGGATGACGAAGATCGCCGTGTTGACCAGCACGACGCCCTGGACGACGTTGTAGTCGCGTGAATTGATGCCCTGGATCGCCATCTGCCCGACGCCGGGCCAGGCGAAGATGGTCTCGACGATCACCGCACCCGAGAACAGGGTGCCGAGCAGGATGCCGGCGAGCGTGACGATCGGCAGGGAGGCGTTGCGCAGGGTGTGCCCCACCAGGTTCGACGACGACACTCCCTTGGCCCGTTGGAACAGGGTGTGGTCGCGACGGGTGACCTCGAGGACCGACGACCGGGTCAAGCCGCGTCATCGACGCCAAGGCGAACGCGCCGAGGGCGATGGATGGCAGCACGAGATGCTTCCACCCTCCTTGTCCGAATGGTGGCAACCAGTTGAGCTTCACGGAGAAGACCAGCACGAGCAGGATGCCCAGCCAGAACGACGGGATCGATTGGCCGGCCAACGCGAGACCCTTTCCGGCCCTGTCAGCCGATCGTCCCGGGCGCATGGCCGAGCGCACGCCGAGGGCGACACCGAACAGGGCGGCGAAGCCGAAGGCACAGACGCCGAGCTCGATCGTGTTCGGCAGCGCCTTGAAGATGAGCCCACGAACATCGGTCCGGTAGGCGAACGACTGGCCGAGATCGCCATGGGCGAGGTCCTTCATGTACGTCACGTACTGGGTCGTCAGCGGCTGGTCGAGGCCCAGGTTCTTCTCGATCTGGGCGCGGGTCTCGGGGGCGCGTCCTGCGGGACCATCAGATCGGCGGCGTTCCCGCTCGCCCGGCTGAGCAGGAAGACCACCGTTGCCACGACCCAGAGGACGAGGATGGCCTGGAGCAGCCGGACGAGCGTGTAACGCAGCACGGGTGCGACCTACTTCGCGATGAGCCAGGAGGTCGGACCGGCGTATGGGTTGCCCTTGACGAAGCCGAGGCTCACCACGTTGGGACCGGTCGCCACGAGCGACGACACGAGGATCATCGGCAGGCCGAACATCTGCTGATCGAGGTAGTCGCCGAGCTGGCGGCCGATCGCCTCGCGCTTGGCGGCGTCGAGCTCGCCGTTCAACTGGTCGACGAAACCGTCGATCGTCGTGTCGCCCACGATGGTCGTGTACGGGGCCTTCGTCCAGAAGAACGACGTCGCCGCCAAGCGGTTCGGCTCGATGTAGAAGCTCGTCGGACCGGCGATCATGCAGGCACCCTTGAGCTGCTTGTTGCGGAACTGCGGCAGGTACGTGGCTGCGTCGGCCACGTTGAGCGTGGCGTTCACCCCGATCGCCGACCAGAACGCGGCGATCGTCTCGGTCAGCTTCTGGATGTCGGGCACGGTGGACGTCGCCGCGTACGTGCTCAGCTGCAGCGACAGGTTCGACTGGCCTGCGTCGGCCAGCATCTTCTTGGCTCCGTCGGGATCGTACGGCAGAGCCTTGGTGTCGGGGTTGAACCCGGGGGTCACCGTCGGCATGTTGCTCGTCGGCGTCGTGGCGAAGCCCTTGTACAGCGTCTTGGCGATCGAGTCCCGGTCCACGGCCATGAGCAGCGCCTTGCGGACGTTGACGTCCTTCAGCGGCGAGTCCTGGTCGGGGAAGTTGTTGTCGTACATCATGCAGTAGCCGAGGCCGGTGCCCTTGTTCTCGTTGATCGTCACCCCCGAGACGCCCTTGAGGCTGTCGGCGCTGGAGGCGGTGAGGCCGTAGGCGACATCGAGCGTGCCGGTCTGGACGCCCGCCACGCGGCTCGACTCGTCCGGCACGATCGCGTACACGAGCTTCTTCCAGTTCGGCTTGCGCGCCGGGTCGAAGTAGTCGTCGTGGCGTTCGTACTTGACGTTGGCGTTCAGCTCCTGGGACACGAACTTCCACGGGCCGGCGGCCACCGGGTTGGTCTTGAACTTCGCGTCGCCGACGGACTTGTAGTAGTCGGTGGCGATCGGGGCGATCATGTCGACGACCAGCGTGGCGTACGGCTTGCTGGTCTGGACCGCCACAGTGAGCGGATCGATCACAGTGGCGCCGGTGACGAACGACTTGAAGTTCGCCAGGTGGGTCATCGTGGCGTCGCCCACCACGCGGTCGACCGCGGTCTTGACGTCGTTGGCCGTGAACGCCGAGCCGTCCTGCATCTTCACGCCGTCGCGCAGGTGGAACGTCCACGTCAGCTTGTCGTCGCTGAGGTCGAAGCCCGTCGCCAGGTTGGGCACGTACTTGTTGTCCTGGTTGGGTGTGTAGAGCGACTCGGAGATCGCCCACAGCAGCGGGAAGATCAGGCCGCCCACCGCCCAGTGCGGGTCGACGAACGCCTCCTGCAGGCTGGGCACCCCGATCGTGATCGTCTCGGTCTTGGCCTCCGTGCGCGCCGCGGCGGCCGGCGACGAGCCAACAGCGCCGGCGGTGGTGGTGGACCCGGCGGCGGCCGCCGTGGTGCCGGCGGAGGCGGTGGTGCCGGCCGCTGCGGTGGTGCCGGGCGCCGCAGTCGTCGCTGGTGCAGCGGACGTGCCCGCCGGCGCAGCCGTCGACGAGGACGACTTGGAGTCGCTGGAGCAGGCCGCGAGGAACGCGGCCATCGCTGCGGCGCCTCCGGCAATCAACGAGCGGCGGGAGAACCCGAAGAGCCCTGGCTCGATCGGCGGCATGCTCTCGTCGTGGTGATAAAGGATCGGCGCGTCAGGCTCGTCCATGGATCGGTTTCCCCCTCATTCGTTGACCGTTGCAGTTTCGCCGGGGCCCGACCCCCTGCTGAGCGGCTCAGCGCCTCGGGCACTCCCGGGTGACTCCAACAATCGCATTCCCCAAGTTGGCAGTGTCTAGCGCCCCAGCTTGGCCCGCGGCGAGTCCAAGATCCACGCGGGGCGACGTCGTCGAGACCGCGAGGTCGTCGACGGAGCTCGACCAGTGCCACGCCGCCGGTGCGTCGGCCCGCGCTCAGCCCGTGCCGTGACGGGAAGAAGCATCCCGGACACGCACTGCGGGCACCTCCACGACTCGAGCGGCGACGATCCCGACCCCGAAGGCGAGGATCACGATGAGCGCCGGCGACGTCCACTTGGAGGCCCCGCGGAGGAGCTCGCACGAACTCGAACCACGTCGGGCCCGGCGGCGGATCGCGGGCTACTGGCGGGCCATGGCGATGCGGAGACGTTCGTTGGGGTCGATGAAATGGTCGTGGTCGTCGGTGCCGGCGTCGAGTTGGACCCAGTGGATCTTGCCGGTGAACCGGCCGGTGCGAGCGGTGTAGTCGGGGGTGACGGTGGTGCCGGTCTCCTGGCCGACGTCGGTCTTCTCATCGGCGGAGAAGATCATCGGGTGGGTGTGTTCGACCCGACCGCTGCCGGCCGGTGTGCCGTCGTAGTACAGCGTGATGTCGCCGCCCTTGGCGAGTCCGCCGCCGTCGGAGGCGAACTCCATGCGGACCTGGTGCTTGCCGGCGGTGATCGGCGTGGTGGCGGTGGTCGCGTACTCGTAGATGCCGAGCGCGTTGTAGACGAACTTGGCCGTGCCGTCCTCGAAGTAGACGGCCCACCCGCCGAACCGGCCGCCCTGGGCGATGATCACGCCTTCGGCGCCGCTGTCGGCGATGTCGACTTCCGCCGTGATCGAGAACGACTCGTTCTTGATGCTGACGACGCTGTTCTCCGACAGCCGCCCCATGCCGGGGAAGAACAGCTGCGAGTTGCCGCGGATGAGCGTCGGCCGTCCCGCCAGCATCGGTTCGAGCCGCTCGGCGGAGCGGTCGTCCATCGGCACGGCGTTGTACTTGACGGCTTCGATCAGCCACAGCCGTTGCAGTCTGGCGAGCATCTCGGGGTGCTCGGCCGCGAGGTCGTGGGCCTGGCTGTAGTCGACGCGGCCGTCGTACAGCTCCCACAGGTCGTCGTCGAACGCCGGCATCTGGCCGCCGACCATCACCCACGGCGTCGTGTGCTTGGTCACCGCGCTCCACCCCTTGTGGTAGATGCCGCGGTTGCCGAACATCTCGAAGTACTGCAGGTCGTGGCGTTCGGCAGCGTCGGCGGCGTCGAACGTGAAGAGCATGCGGGTGCCCTCCATCGGCGACTGGAGCTCGGAGCGGCAGCAAGTGGAAGACCGGCTTCATCGGCAACGACTA
>CAWCFL010000011.1:0-496278 GCA_963794805.1 uncultured Acidimicrobiales bacterium | reverse complement strand
GGCGAGATCGAGCTCTCAAACCCGGACGCCGGACGCTGGCTGGCCGAGCACCACGGCGCGGCCGGAGCCACTCCCGGCTGGCTGCCGCGCCCGGTCGCCGAGTGGCTCGCCCTGCCGCCGCGACCCCCGCTCGTGAGCGAGCGCGAAGGCCGGCGCCTGACCGTCTGCCTGCTCCCCGGCGATCCGCACGCACTGCTCCTCGAGGAGACCGTAGCGAGCTTCCGTCCCGACGCCCTCAACCGCCTCGGCCTGACCGCCCGTGAGATCGAGGTGCTGCGCCGCGACCACCGTCATCGACGATGAGGCCGAACTCGCGTGGGAGCTGTTCCTGAGCCTGCACGCGGTCCGCGAACGGCTCGCGCGCCTTGAGGCCAAGCTCGAAGTGCGCACGCCCGCCGCCGCCGTTGCCAGAGCACTTCGCGAAAGCACATAGCGCCCTGTCGCGAGGGCCGGCGCCCCGCGGCACCGTCGCGAGGCGTGCACGGACTGGCCCCGCAAGTCGATCCCGTCGCCGAGGGTGCGTTGCCTTGGCGCGTGTTTCGCGAGTCGGCGTACCACCGCTCTCAGTCCGGAACCTGGGCCCGCAGGGCCAGCTTCGCGGAGAAGGCTACTCCCTTCGCGTCGTTGGCGTGAGCTCTCGGGGTGCTCGGCGCGCGTACACGACGTCGCCGGGTCGTCGCGCGCGAGCGGGAAGCCGTCCGGCCGATCGTCGCTCGTATGGTCGGCAACACGCGGATCTCGACCTGGGAGTCGGGCAGGGCAGGCGTGCTCTGATCGCGCGAGTGGGCGAGAACAGGAAGTCAGGCGCCCCTGCCGGACGCTCGAGTCAGCTGACCCCGACGCACGTGCTCTCCCACCGCCACGCTACTCCCCCGCGCGCATCAGCGCGAACGATCAGCCCGCGTCAGGTGCGCAGCGCTGGGAGCTCGTGCTCGGCCACCAGGTCGCTGGGGCTGAGCACGAAGACCTCGCAGATCATGTCCGGGGCCTGTTGGTTGCCGCTCATGAAGCCGATCACGGGGCGCCCCGTGGCATGCTCGATCACCGCGTGCCCGTGACCACCGTCGAGCAGGGTCTGCTCGACTCGCATGTTGAGCTGAATTGCGCACGACCGGCCGACGCAATCAGCGACAACACCGCCGGTCCCGGTCATCGACGACAGGCCCGGCGAGTCCCGACCGCGCCGGATGCATCCCCGAGCACAATAACTCCGGCGGCAAGCGGGACGCTCGGCGCGTGTCATCCGAACTCGCGTAATCATCAGGGAGGATGTCTCAGCCGACGATCACCGCACGCCTGGACGACGGTCCTCTCAAAGGCACCAACGTCGAGGTCGAGTCGCTCGAGGGACGCCCGCCAAAGACCCTCGACCTTCCCGCCGCCGACGGCGACGGGGTCTGCCGCTACTGCCTCGACGCCTGGGTCCAGAGCGGCGACTCGGCGAGCTACACCTACCTCTACCGCGTCTGATCCGCCACGCCCAGCCGCCCACGCAGCGACGGGACTCGAACCCGCGGCCGCCGGGACCACAACCGGGCTACGCCGCGCGAAGACGCGATCTGCGCAGCCGCGGAGGCAGCGCAGACAACACCGAAAGCGCCTCGTCGAGATCGACGCGTTCCTGCGCGAGGTCACGCTGATCCGCAACGCCTTCGAGGTCGCTCAGGACGACGTCGTCGCGACCGATCTGCTGTTGGTGCCACGCCGCCCATGCCGCCGTGCGCACCAGCCACGGCCACAGCGTCTGATCGCGGGCGGGCTGAAGCCGCAGCAGCTGGACCCACGTCATGGCGCAGGCGTCCTGTGCCGTCGCCAAATCGGCATCCGAGCGAACGACGGATGCGAGCAGTCGCTCCTGATAGCGCTCGAACAACTCGGCCTCGTCGCCCCGGACCGACGGCGGCTCGCTCCTCTCGGCCATCACAGCCGCTAAGCCGCCAACAGAACGAAACGGGCAATCTGGCTACGACGAGCGGCAGGGACGCGCGTCCCACGCACAACTCAGCGAGGCATGCTTGGTGGATCATGGATCGAAACTCCGATCCTCGCCTGTTCCCGTCGGCGGCCAGGTTCGTACGAGCCGACGCCATCGTCGTCTTCGTGGCCGATCACATGGTCACGCAGGACTTGCTCGATGACCGGCGCCACCGGGATCTGTCCGAATGGATCGCGCTGGTCGGCGGGCACCTCGGGTCGGCGGGAGCGTTGCTCGCCCGCGAACGCGGCGATCCCGACGCCGTACGCGCCGCAGCCACCTTCTTCGCCTGCGCATGTGCTGACACCATTCGTGCCCGGCTCGACGACGAGTTCATTCCTGTCGTGGCGACCATCGGCACCGACGACGAAGGCCAGGCTTTCAACATCAATGCCGACACCGTTGCGGGCGCAATCGCCGAAGCCCTCGGGGCAGAGAAGTTGGTGTACCTCACCGACATCGAAGGCCTCCGCCGAGTCGTCGACGATCCTGCCTCGCTCATCCGTCAGACGACGCCCGACGAGCTCGACGAGTTGATGGCCGACGGAACGATCGCCGGCGGGATGATTCCGAAAGTCGAGAGCTGTGTCAGCGCGGTGCGCAGTGGCGTGCGGCGGGCTCACATCCTCGACGGCCGCATCGCACACGTTCTGCTACTGGAGATATTCACCGACGAGGGGATAGGGACGATGGTCCAATGAGCTCACACACGTTCGACACGTCGGCATCGCCGACGGTCTGCCCATTCATGCCGGTGTTCGGCGCGCCGCAGGTGATGTTCGTCCGCGGCAGCGGAACCGAGTTGTGGGACAGCGACGGAAAGCGCTACCTCGACTTCCTCGGCGGCCTTGCCGTGATCGCGCTCGGTCATTCCAACCCGCGCATCACCGAGGTGATCTCCGAGCAAGCCGCGACGCTGATGCATGTCAGCAACCTGTTCGCGACGGACAAGGTTGGCGAAGCGGCGATCAAGATCAATGCGCTACTCGAGGAAGCGACGGGCGAGATCGGCCAGATCTTCTTCTGCAACAGTGGCGCAGAGGCCAACGAGACGGCACTGAAGCTCGCCCGCAAGTTCGGTGGTCGCGGCCGCCACGGGGTGGTCAGCGCGTTCGGCAGCTTCCACGGACGCACGCTTGCTGCGTTGGCCGCGACCGGACAGCCGGCGAAGCACGAACCGTTCTTCCCGATGCCCGACGGCTTCCGTCACGTTGCGTACAACGACATCGCCGCGCTCGAGGCTGCGATCGACACCGACTGTCGCCGCGGTGCTCCTCGAGCCGGTGCAGGGCGAGGGTGGCGTGGTGCCGGCCGACGACCAGTACCTCCGCGACGTTCGCGCGCTGTGCGACGAACGCGGTCTGCTGTTCATGCTCGACGAGATCCAAACCGGGTTCGGCCGCACCGGCGAGTGGTTCGGCTTCCAGCACGCGGGCGTCGTGCCCGATGTGGTGACCATGGCGAAGGCGATGGGCAACGGGTTTCCGGTGGGTGCGGCGTGGGCCAAGCACGAGGTCGCTGCGGTGTTCCAACCGGGGGACCACGGCAGCACCTACAGCGGCACCGCGCTGGCTACAGCAGTCGTCAGTGCGGTCATCGACGAGATGCGCAGGATCGATGCTCCAGGTCTGGCGGCGAAGCGCGGCGAGTACTTCAGCGGACGATTGCAGGAGTTGCCGGGCATCGCCAGCGTGCGAGGTCGCGGGCTCTTGCTTGCGGCGGAGCTCGCCGACGGTCGCGATGCGAAGGCCGCCTACTCGGCGCTCCTCGAGCGCGGTCTGGTGACCAACGCGGTCACTGCGACGTCGTTGCGATTCGCCCCGCCGCTGACCGTCACCGAGACCGAGCTCGACGAAGCGATCAGCATCATCGGTGACGTGCTGCAATGAGACATCTGCTCAACATCACCGACTTCACTGCCGAGGAACTGGTGCAGGTGCTGCACCTCGCCGAGCGCACCGACCTCCGTCCGGTGTTGGCGGGCTCGGGCGTCGCGCTGATCTTCGAGAAGCCTTCCAACCGCACGCGGCAGTCGATGGAGATGGCGGTCGTGCAGCTCGGTGGGCATCCCGTGTACACGCGTGGCGAAGAGGTCGGATTCGACGTACGCGAGTCCGTCGAGGACGTGACTCGCGTGATGGCCGGCTATCACGCAATGCTCGCGGCGCGTGTCTTCGATCACGGCGTGGTCGAGCGAATGGCGGCGCACTCGTCGGTGCCGATCGTCAACATGCTCAGCGATTACTCGCACCCGCTGCAGGGACTCGCCGATGTGCTGACCATGCAGCAGGTGCACGGTCCACTGGCCGGCCACACCGTTGCGTATGTCGGCGACTACAACAACGTGTCCCGCTCGCTGGCTGAGGCCACCGTGCTGCTCGGCGGCAACGTCGCGCTCGGGTGTCCCGTCGGATATCACGCATCCGACGCCGAGCTCGAGCGCTTGAACCTGCTCGGCGACGGCCATGTCACCCAGGTTCACCGAGCCGACGAAGCGGTCGCTGGTGCAATCGCGGTGCACACCGACACATGGACCTCGATGGGCCAAGAGGCGGAGAAGGACGATCGCAAGCACGCGTTCGAGGGCTACACGGTCACCGAGCAGATGATGTCGCATGCCGCGCCGGGCGCCGCCTTCTACCACTGCCTGCCCGCGTACCGGGGTACGAAGTGGCGGCGGAAGTGATCGACGGTCCGTTCAGCTACGTCTTCAAGCAGGCCCACAACCGGATGCACGCGGCCCGTGGCGCGCTGGCGTTCCTGATGGGGGTTCGCTGATGGCCAGCAAGGTGCAACGGCAGCAGATCATCGGCAAGCTCATCGGCAAGCACGCCGTCACCAATCAACCGCAACTCGTCGATCTGTTGGCCGACGAAGGGATCGCCGCAACGCAGGCCACGGTGTCGCGCGACCTCGAAGATCTCGGCGCCGTGAAGGTCCGGGTGCCCGGCGGCGAGACGGTCTATGCGATCCCCGAGTACGAGCCGGCACGCATCGCGCCGGAGGATCAGCTGCGGCGGGTGATGGGCGAGTGGGTCGCCGAGGTCAAGGTGTCGTCGAACCTCGTCGTGCTGCGCACCCCGCCCGGCTGTGCGCATGTGGTCGCGTCGGCGATCGATCGCTCGGGAATGAGTGGGCTCATCGGCACGGTCGCCGGTGACGACACCTTGATGTGCGTTGCCGACGAGACCTTCGGCGGCCAAGGCGTTGGCCGACCATCTCCGCGAGCTGGCCGGCCTGTCATGAGCGACGTGACCGCTGGCGCACCGGGCAAGGCGCTGTGGCACGGACGGTTCGAAGGCGGGCCGTCCGCGGAGTTGATGGCGTTCACCGAGAGTCTGTCGTTCGATCGACGGCTGTGGCCCGACGACATCGCCGGGTCGGTCGCCCACGTGCTGCGGCCTCGCCCACGTCGACATCATCACCGATGCCGAAGCCGACGTCGATCATCGCCGCGCTCGATCAGGTCGTCGACCGAGATGGACGGCGGGAACGTTCGAGTTCGTCGCGAGCGACGAAGACATCCACACCGCGATCGAACGGCGCGTCACCGAGCTTGCCGGACCGACCGGTGCCAAGCTGCACACCGGTCGCAGTCGCAACGATCAGGCGGCCACCGGCGTTCGTCGTTGGATGATGCGCGAGCTCATGACCATCGCCCGTCGAGTCGTCGACCTGCAGGCGTGCTGCTCGATCGGGCACGTGCAGCCGGCGACGTGTACCTGCCGGGCTACACGCATCTGCAGCGGGCCCAGCCGGTGCTGCTCGCACATCATCTGCTCGCCCACGGATGGGCGCTCGGGACGCGATGTCGAGCGGATCCTCGAGGCACTCGAGCGCGTCGACGTCTCGCCACTCGGCGCCGGCGCGCTCGCCGGTTCCTCGCTGCCGCTCGATCCCGACTTCACCGCGCGCAAGCTCGGCTTCGCGGCCGCGATTCGAGAACTCGCTCGACGCGGTCGGCTCGCGAGACCACATCGCCGAGGCGCTGTTCGACGCTGACGATGGTGGCCATCAACCTGTCGCGCATCGGCGAGGAGTTCGTGCTGTGGACCACCGAGGAGTTCGGCTTCGCACGACTCGACGACGCCTACGCGACCGGCTCGTCGATGCTGCCGCAGAAGAAGAACCCCGACATCGCCGAGCTGGCACGGGGCAAGGGCGGGCGGCTGATCGGCAACCTCA
This sequence comes from uncultured Acidimicrobiales bacterium, assembly GCA_963794805.1. Classification (GTDB taxonomy): domain Bacteria; phylum Actinomycetota; class Acidimicrobiia; order Acidimicrobiales; family Ilumatobacteraceae; genus JAODBQ01. Next base: position 490,118 of record CAWCFL010000011.1, on the reverse strand, counting down.
CCGGCTTCCTGGCGACGATGAAGGGTCTGCCGCTCAGCTACAACCGCGACTACCAGGAGGACAAGGAGCCGCTGTTCGACTCGGTCGATCAGGTTCGGCTCGCCCTCGGTGCGGTCACGGGCATGATCGCCACCGCGACGTGGGTTCCCGAGCGGATGCAGGCTGCCGCGGACGCCGAGGCGACCTCCGCGACGGACCTCGCCGAATGGCTGGTGCAGCGCGGCACGCCGTTCCGCGAGGCCCACGCGATCATCGGCACGCCTCGTTCGCCGATCGCTGGCCGGCGAGGGATCGCTGCGATCGCTTGGTCGAGGCCGATCCGCTGCTCGGCCCCGACGCCGCCGCGCTCGTCGCTCCGGGCGTCTCGGTGAAGCGCCGCATCACGCCCGGCGGTGCCGGCCCGGTGCCGGTCGCCGAACAGATGGAGCGGTTCGCCGCGCATCTCGATCGGCTCCGCTGCAGCGGTCGCGTGAAGCGCGTTCCCGCAGCGATTCTTCGAGCGCCACTCGACCGAGGTCGCGCCGGACCTCCTCAACAAGTTGTTCATCGTCGGTGACGTCGCCGGTCGCATCGTGGAGGTCGAGGCCTACAGCTCCGACGACCCGGCAGCGCACACGTTTCGAGGTCGCACGAAGCGCAACGAGGTGATGTACGGCCCAGCAGGCCACCTGTACGTCTACTTCATCTACGGCATGCACTACTGCGTCAACATCGTCACCGGCCCGGAGGACGACGGTCAGGCGGTTCTGCTGCGTGCTGTGGTCGTCGACGGTGTCGATCCCGCGGCTCACGAACGGTCCGGCCAAGCTGTGCCGGTTCATGGGCATCGACATGGCGCTCAACGGCGCCCGGGCGAACGTCGCCGACGACGGTGTGCCTCCGCCGGTCGACCCGCTGATCGGTCCGAGGATCGGCATCACCAAGGCAGCCGACTGGCCGCGCCGCTGGCGCATTCGCTGAGGGCCGCTGGCGAATCGGCTGACGGAATGGTGTGCGGTTTCGAACGGGCCAGCTGGCAACATGGACGCCGTATGGATCTGCTTGCCGAACTCGATGCCCGCGGGCTCATTCACGACACCACCGACCGCGAGATGCTGGCGGCGCGCCTCGCCGACGGCAACATCGGGCTGTACATCGGGTTCGACCCGACCGCCGATTCGCTGCACGTCGGGCATCTCGTCGGGCAACTGTTCATGCGCCGGTTCCAACTCGCCGGCCATCGGCCCTTTCCGCTCGCGGGTGGCGCGACCGGCATGGTCGGCGACCCAGGCGGTCGCAGCGAGGAGCGCAACCTCCTCGACAACGAGACCCTTCGGCACAACGTCGAACGCATCAAGGTGCAGCTGACCAAGCTGCTCGACTTCGAGCCCGGGCCGTACCAGGCCACGTTGGTCAACAACGCCGATTGGACGCATCCCATCACGATGCTCGAGTTCCTCCGCGACGTCGGCAAGCACTTCACGGTCAACCAGATGATGGCGAAGGACTCGGTTCGCTCGCGCATCGAGAGCGAGCACGGCATCTCGTACACCGAGTTCAGCTACATGCTGCTGCAGGCCAACGACTTCCGGCATCTGTACGAGCACCACGACGTCGAACTGCAGGCCGGCGCGTCCGATCAGTGGGGCAACATCGTCGCCGGCGTCGAATTGATCCGTCGCCGCCTCTCCGGCCAGGCGTATGCGATCACGCATCCGTTGATGACCAAGAGCGACGGCGCCAAGTTCGGCAAGTCGGTCGGGGGATCGGTGTGGCTCGATCCCGGCGCGCACCTCGCCGTACCAGTTCCGCCAGTTCTGGGTGCAGTGCGACGACGACATGGTCGGCACGTACCTGAAGATGCTCTCGATGCGGCCGCTCGACGAGATCGACGACCTCATGACGCAGCAGGCGGCCGCGCCGGAGCGCCGCCTCGCCCAACGCGCCCTCGCCGAGGAGATCACCACGCTCGTGCACGGCACCGATGCCGCGGCCGCCGCGCGAGAGGCCGCCGATGTGCTCTTCGGGGCCGATCCGAGCGCCGCATCGCAGGCCGCACTGGAGACGGTCGCGGCCGAAGTTCCCCGTGTCGCCCTCCCGGAGTCGCTCGATGGTGTCCGAGTCCACGAAATGCTCGTGCAGGCCGGCATCGCCAAGTCGAACGGCGAAGTGTCGCGACTGCTCACCCAAGGCGCTGTTCGGGCCGGAAATCGTGTGCTCGGCGCCGACGGCCTGCTGAGCGAATCAGACCTGCTCAGGGGCGAATTCCTGCTGCTCCGTAAGGGCAAGCGGGACTTCGTCATCGGAAAATCTTTGACGGAAGGTTGACGCTTCCGTCCCTGCTAGATAGTGTTGCTACTCGCCTCGCACGGCCGTATCCGGTTGTGAGGCCAGGCACCAACAGAGGGTTTCGGCTCCTGCGTGCCGCGCTACGACATCGTACTTGTACTGTGTCTCGGCTCCTTGAAAACGGAAGAGAAGACTGAACGCCAATGCGGGCAGCGATGGAACCTCACCTCATCTTCGGATGTGGTGTGGGTCTAGACGCTGTCTTGTCAATTCAAAAGTCGCCCGGGTCCCAACCCGGAGCGCAAATCAAAAAGTCAGATGAGTGCTACCAACACACGTTTTTCCCGTGTGATGCACTCAGCTCAAAACAGATCGCGTCGAGCAAGATCCTGAGGAAGCAATTCTTCGGTTGATGGCTTGGCCCGGTTTTTGTTGGAGAGTTTGATCCTGGCTCAGGACGAACGCTGGCGGCGTGCTTAACACATGCAAGTCGAACGAGATTCAGTGAGTAGCAATACTCACGAAGATCTAGTGGCGAACGGGTGCGTAACACGTGAGGAACTTGTCCCGGTCTCTGGGATAACAGTTGGAAACGACTGCTAATACCGGATGACGTCGGAACTTCGCATGGAGTACTGACGAAAGGGTTACTGGATCGGGAGAGCCTCGCGGCCTATCAGCTTGTTGGTGGGGTAATGGCCTACCAAGGCATCGACGGGTAGCTGGTCTGAGAGGATGATCAGCCACACTGGGACTGAGACACGGCCCAGACTCCTACGGGAGGCAGCAGTGGGGAATCTTGCACAATGGGCGAAAGCCTGATGCAGCAACGCCGCGTGCGGGAAGAAGGCCCTCGGGTTGTAAACCGCTTTCAGAAGGAACGAAACTGACGGTACTTTCAGAAGAAGGTGCGGCCAACTACGTGCCAGCAGCCGCGGTGACACGTAGGCACCAAGCGTTGTCCGGATTTATTGGGCGTAAAGAGCTCGTAGGCGGTTCAGTAAGTCGGGTGTGAAAACTTTGGGCTTAACCCAAAGCGTGCATCCGATACTGCTGTGACTTGAGTACGGTAGGGGAGCGGGGAATTCCTAGTGTAGCGGTGAAATGCGCAGATATTAGGAGGAACACCGGTGGCGAAGGCGCCGCTCTGGGCCGAAACTGACGCTGAGGAGCGAAAGCATGGGTAGCAAACAGGATTAGATACCCTGGTAGTCCATGCCGTAAACGTTGGGCACTAGGTGTGGGTTCCAACCAACGGAATCCGCGCCGTCGCTAACGCATTAAGTGCCCCGCCTGGGGAGTACGGCCGCAAGGTTAAAACTCAAAGGAATTGACGGGGGCCCGCACAAGCAGCGGAGCGTGTTGCTTAATTCGATGCTACGCGAAGAACCTTACCTGGGCTTGACATGTGGGGAAAAGCACTAGAGATAGTGTGTCCTTCGGGGCCTCACACAGGTGGTGCATGGCTGTCGTCAGCTCGTGTCGTGAGATGTTGGGTTAAGTCCCGCAACGAGCGCAACCCTTATTCTATGTTGCCAGCGGATTATGCCGGGGACTCGTAGAAGACTGCCGGGGTCAACTCGGAGGAAGGTGGGGACGACGTCAAGTCATCATGCCCCTTATGTCCAGGGCTGCAAACACGCTACAATGGCCGGTACAAAGGGCTGCTAACTCGCGAGAGCCAGCGAATCCCGTAAAGCCGGTCTCAGTTCGGATTGGAGGCTGCAACTCGCCTCCATGAAGCTGGAGTTGCTAGTAATCCCGGATCAGCACGCCGGGGTGAATACGTTCCCGGGCCTTGTACACACCGCCCGTCACACCACGAAAGTCGGCAACACCCGAAGCCGGTGGCCTAACCCGTAAGGGGAGGAGCCGTCGAAGGTGGGGTCGGTGATTGGGGTGAAGTCGTAACAAGGTAGCCGTACCGGAAGGTGCGGCTGGATCACCTCCTTTCTAAGGAGAACAGTTCAATCGTTGGTAGGCATTCGTCCTACCCGGTTCGAACCACTCCCAGTTGGTGCATTGGTGGGTAAGTCGTAATGGCACGTCGATCGCAGGATTCGTCCTCTTGACATGTCAGCTCGACGAACTTTGTCTTCTCTTCCGTTTTGAGGGAGTCGACCCATTTGGGTCTCGACCCCTCGGCGCTCGGCATGGAGCTCACGCTCCCGCTGCCCACGGAGTGCCCCGCACGATTTGGCTCTGCCAATGACGTCTCGAGCAATCGAGGTTCGTCAGGTAGCCGGCGTGTGTGCGGCCCCGTTCGCTGCCCTTTGAGAACTGCAGAGCAAGCACGAGCATCTTTGTTCTTCCAAGCTACAAAGAGCCAACGGTGGATGCCTTGGCGCCAAGAACCGATGAAGGACGTGAGTGACTGCGAAAAGCTGCGGGGAACCGTCTACTAGGTTTTGATCCGCAGATGTCCGAATGGGGAAACCCAGCACTCGTCATGGAGTGTTACCCCGGCCTGAATACATAGGGCCGGAGGAGGGAACCGGGGGAATTGAAACATCTCAGTACCCCGAGGAAAGGAAAGCAACCGCGACTCCCTTAGTAGCGGCGAGCGAAAAGGGAAGAGACTAAACCGTGTCAGTGTCAAGCCTGGTGGCGTTGCTGACGCGGTGTTGTGGGACCATGAGATACAGCACCTGATGTATCACGAAGTTAACAAGTTGCTGTGTAGAAGAACGGCTCTGGAAAGGCCGGCCGTAGTGGGTAATAGCCCCGTATTCGAAACACACGCAACCTTCGCATGTAATCCCAAGTAATGCCGAGACCGTGAAAATCGGCATGAATCTGTGGGGACCACCCCATAAGTCTAAGTATTCCTTGGCGACCGATAGTGAACTAGTACCGTGAGGGAAAGGTGAAAAGCACCCCGGGAGGGGAGTGAAATAGTACCTGAAACCGTTGGTTTACAAACAGTCAGAGTGTCGTTACCTTAGGGAAGCCACGATGGCGTGCCTTTTGAAGAATGAGCCTGCGAGTTACGGTATGTGGCAAGGTTAACCAGTGATGGGGAGCCGAAGCGAAAGCGAGTCTGAATAGGGCGATTGAGTCGCATGCTGTAGACCCGAAGCCAAGTGATCTATCCATGGCCAGGCTGAAGCGGGGGTAAGACCCCGTGGAGGGCCGAACACACGTCAGTTGAAAATGGCGGTGATGAGCTGTGGATAGGGGTGAAAGGCCAAACAAACTTGGTGATAGCTGGTTCTCCTCGAAATGCATTTAGGTGCAGCGTTGCATGTTCAGTCTCGGAGGTAGAGCACTGGATGGGTAGGGGGCCTACAAGCTTACCGAACCCCAGCCAAACTCCGAATGCCGAGACTCCAGAGTGCAGCAGTGAGACTACGGGGGATGAGCTTCGTTAGTCGAAAGGGAAACAGCCCAGACCATCATCTAAGGCCCCTAATTCAGGACTAAGTGGAAAACGATGTGGGACTGCACAGACAGCCAGGAGGTTGGCTTAGAAGCAGCCACCCTTGAAAGAGTGCGTAACAGCTCACTGGTCGAGTGGTCCTGCGCGGACAATTTAACGGGGCTCAAGTCCTGAGCCGAAGATATGGATTCGTACGCATGTGGGACTGGTAGAGGAGCGTCGATGGTGCAGTGAAGCGGCGGGATGACCCGACGTGGAGCGCCATCGAGTGAGAATGCAGGCATGAGTAGCGAGAGAGGGGTGAGAAACCCCTCCGCCGAAAGCCCAAGGGTTCCTGGGGAAGGCTAATCCTCCCAGGGTGAGTCGGGAGCTAAGGCGAGGCCGCAAGGCGTAGTCGATGCACAACTGGTTGATATTCCAGTACTGCCGTGTCCGCGCCAAGTCCAAGATCGACAACATGGGGGCTGCCTTCGGGCGATCCCATCGAGTTGGTGGCGGATAGCTGGAGGGGGACGCAGAAGGATAGGTGAACCGGGGCGATGGTTGTCCCCGGGTAAGCGTGTAGGAGGGTCCCGATGAGAGTTGGGGCCAGTAACTCTGAGACGTGATGCCGAGTCGATTCAGACGAAGTCACTGATTCCATGCTGTCAAGAAAAGCCCAACAGTGAGTTGGCACGGCACCCGTACCCCAAACCGACACAGGTGGGCGGGTAGAGAATACCAAGGCGATCGGGAGAACTATGGTTAAGGAACTCGGCAAATTACATCCGTAACTTCGGGAGAAGGATGACCCCATTATGGTGACGGACTTCGCGTCCTGAGCTTGGAGGGGTGGCACAGACCAGGGGGTAGCGACTGTTTACCAAAAACACAGCAGCGTGCGAAGCCGCAAGGCGCTGTATACGCTGTGACGCCTGCCCAATGCTGGAAGGTCACGGGGAATGGTTAGTCGTAAGGCGAAGCTATGAACCTAAGCCCCAGTGAATGGCGGCCGTAACTATAACGGTCCTAAGGTAGCGAAATTCCTTGTCGGGTAAGTTCCGACCTGCACGAATGGCGTAACGACTTCCCCACTGTCTCAACCATAGACCCGGCGAAATTGAAGTACGAGTAAAGATGCTCGTTAGCTGCGGAAGGACGGAAAGACCCCATGGACCTTCACTACAACTTGATATTGAGTTTTGACCTGCATTGTGTAGGATAGGTGGGAGACTTGGAAGCATTGGCGCTAGCCAGTGTGGAGTCATCGTTGAAATACCACCCTGCGTATGTCGGGACTCTAACCTGGGTCCATTATCTGGATCAGGAACAGTGTCAGGCGGGTAGTTTGACTGGGGCGGTCGCCTCCTAAAATGTAACGGAGGCGCCCAAAGGTTCCCTCAGGCTGGTTGGCAATCAGCCGTCGAGTGCAATGACACAAGGGAGCTTGACTGCGAGACTGACAGGTCAAGCAGGTGCGAAAGCAGGGCATAGTGACCCGGCCATCACGTGTGGAAGTGTGGTCGCTCAACGGATAAAAGGTACCCTGGGGATAACAGGCTAATCTTTCCCAAGAGTCCATATCGACGGAAAGGTTTGGCACCTCGATGTCGGCTCATCGCATCCTGGGGCTGAAGCAGGTCCCAAGGGTTGGGCTGTTCGCCCATTAAAGCGGTACGCGAGCTGGGTTCAGAACGTCGTGAGACAGTTCGGTCCCTATCCTCCGCAGCCGAAGGAATATTGAGGAAGGCTGTCCCTAGTACGAGAGGACCGGGACGGACGGAGCTCTGGTGTGTCTGTTGTCCTGCCAAGGGCATGGCAGATTAGCCACCTCCGGAAGGGATAACTGCTGAAAGCATCTAAGTAGGAAACCCGTTCCAAGATGAGCATTCCCATGCGGTTAACGCAGTAAGGCCCGTGACAAGACCATCACGTTGATAGGCCGGAGGTGTACGCACGGTAACGTGTTCAGCCGACCGGTACTAATCGGCCGAGGGCTTGGATTTAACAATCGCTCGTGCTTGCTCTGGAGTCCTTGGAGGGCTGCCGCTTCCCGTGACGGGAGGCTGGCGCATCCTTGACAACAGGTTTTCCGGTGGCCATAGCGACAGGGTCACACCCGTTCCCATCCCGAACACGGAAGTTAAGACTGTCAGCGCCGATGGTACTTGGGGGTAGACCCCCTGGGAGAGTAGGTCGCCGCCGGGATCTCTCCATCGAACGCCCTTCCCACTCGGGGAGGGCGTTCGGTCGTTTTCCGGCAGTCGTCGTGGTCGGACGCCATCGAGTCCGTAGCCTCGTCCGTCATGCCGTCTCCTCGCCGCAACCAGCCGCCGAGTGATCGGCGAGGCGCCTCGGGAGGCCGGCCGAGCTCGGCCGGCGGGGCCAAGCGCAAGCCCGCCGAAGGTGCTCGAGGGACCAGCAGTGCGCGTCGTACCGACGGCCCGTCCGGCAGTGGACGGTCCCCGGCACGACGGGCCGCGAGCGGTGCGCCTGGCGGGTCGGGCTCATCAGGCGGCTCGCGTTCCTCTGGCGGCTCGGCTCGCCGCTCCTCGGCGGACGACGCCAGGAGTTCCGGCGGTCCGACGGCGCGGCCCCGACGCGCGCCGCACGCCGACGACCGGTCCGCGGGCGTCGCGCGCACCGCCGGGCCTCGTCCGCGGCGGCCTGCCGATGGCCCCTCCGAGCGTGCCGGGAGCCCCGGCGGCTCCCGGGCGGCAGGTGGGCGCCCGCGTCGCGACCCACGGGCCGACGCCGGGGTGTCTCGTGGACGCCGCGTGCCGCCGCGTCAGGTCGAACGACCCCTCACGGCAGCGGAGATCCGTGCCGCCGAGGTCCGGCCCGCCGTGGCCCGCGGCCCGAGAAGGCCGTCGAGGTGGCGCCGCCGCCGTGGGAGCGCGAGAGTGGGTCGACGACGGCCCGCTGCGTGCGGCCGCCAAGGGTGCTTCTGATCGTGCGAAGCAGCCGGCCAGGGAGCCATCGAGCGACGACCTGCCGGCGGTGGCGGCTGGTGCCGTCGCCCGGCGGCGCACGAGCAGCGAGCTGGCCCCGGAGGTTGCCGACGAGGTCGAGCGCGTCGCCGCGCCCAGTCGGCAAGCGCGGTACCGCGAGCGCCTGGCCACTGCGGCCGACGCGCTCGATCGCGGCCGGTACGCCGACGCTCGGCGGATGGTGCAGCCGGTGCTGCGCGAGGTCCCCGACCTCGCGTTCGCCCACGAGCTCGCCGGCCTGGCCTCGTATCGGCTCGGCGACTGGCGCAAGGCGGTCACCCGAGCTCGAGGCGGCGCGCCTGCTCGACGGCACGCTCAACCACCACGCAGTCCTCGCCGACTGCTACCGGGCGCTGCGCCGCTACTCCGAGGTCGATGCGCTGTGGCTCGAGCTGCGCGATGGTTCGCCCGCGCCGGCGCTGCTCGCCGAGGGGCGCATCGTCGCTGCCGGTGCCCAGGCGGATCGTGGCGACCTGGCCGGCGCGCTGCGCACGATGGACAAGGCCGGCGCCGTGCCGAAGAAGGTGCGCGAGCACCACCTCCGCCAGTGGTACGTCCTCGGCGACCTCACCGACCGATCCGGCGACGTCATCGCCGCCCGGAAGTGGTTCGGCCTCGTGGCCGAACACGATGCGGGATTCGCCGACGTGCAGGACCGCCTGCGCGGCCTCGGACGCTGACGCCGCCGGCAGCCCAGCCGGCCGACGCGGCCCACCGCGCACGCCGACCGGCGTGGCGGACAACGTTGTGACACCCCCGGCGTAGGGTCACAGCAGCGACCTTCCCCCGATCGCCTCCGGGTGCCGGCCAACGCCGGCGCCCCCTCCGTCGGGAGTCCAACATGAACGTCGTCGTCCTGCGCGGCCGCCTGTCCAGCGCGTCCACCCGTCGCACCCTCAGCTCGGGCAGCGAGCTGCTGTCCCTGGAGCTCATCACCAGCACCGAAGCCGGCCAGATCTCCGTACCGGTCGCGTGGTTCGACCCGCCGGCCGACGCCGATCCCGCCGTCGGTGAGGAGCTGCTCATCCGTGGTGTCGTCCGGCGTCGCTTCTTCCGCACCGCGGCGGGCACGCAGAGCCGCACCGAGGTCGTCGCCCAGGAGATCGTCCCGGTCGCCCGACGTCGGCAGGCGGCGAAGCTCATGGCGACAGCGGGCGCCGAGCTCGGCGCCCCCATCGGCCCTGTCAGCCGAGGGTGTTGAGGTTGTTCAGCTCGGCGAACGACAGCTTGAGCCGCTCGACGAAGCTCACCTCGCCGGCCCGCAGCCAGATGCGGGGGTCGTAGTGCTTCTTGTTCGGCGCGTCAGGCCCGCTCGGGTTGCCCAGCTGGCCCTGCAGGTAGTCGTGCTTGTCCTGCTCGTAGCGGCGGATGCCGTCCCACAACGCCCACTGCAGGTCGGTGTCGATGTTCATCTTCACCACGCCGTAGCTGATCGCTTCCGCGATCTGCTCCGGGGTGGATCCGCTGCCACCGTGGAACACGAGGTTCACCGGCTTGGGTCCGGTGGAGAACTTCTGGGCGATGTACTGCTGGGCGTCGCGCAGGATCGTCGGCTTGAGCACCACGTTGCCCGGCTTGTAGACGCCGTGCACGTTGCCGAACGCAGCCGCGATCGTGAAGCGATCGCTCACCTCGGACAGTCGCTCGTAGGCGTAGGCCACCTCTTCGGGCTTGGAGTACAGATCGGCCTGGTCCTTGTCGGAGTTGTCGACGCCATCTTCCTCGCCGCCGGTGATCCCCAGTTCGATCTCCAGCGTCATCCCCATCCGGCTCATCCGCTCGAGGTAGCGCACGCAGATGTCCACGTTCTCCTCCATCGATTCCTCGGAGAGGTCGAGCATGTGCGAGCTGAACAGCGGCGAGCCGGTCGCCGCGAAGTGGGCCTCGCCCGCGTCGAGCACGCCGTCCACCCAGCCGAGCTTGTCCTTCGCGCAGTGGTCGGTGTGCAGCAGCACCCGGGCGCCGTAAGCCGCGGCGAGCTCGTGCACGTGCTTGGCGCCGGCGATCGACCCGCGGATGCTCGGCTCGTCGCCCTTCACACCGATGCCCTTGCCGGCGATGAACGCGGCGCCGCCGTGGGAGAACTGGATGATCACCGGCGAGTTGACCGCGGCAGCGGCCTCCATGACACCGTTGATCGTGTCGCTGCCGGTGCAGTTCGCCGCGGGCAGGGCGAAGCCACCCTGCTTGGCCAGGGAGAACACCTCGGATACGGCGTCGCCGGTGAGGACGCCGGGCGGGAACTGGGCTGCTGCGGTCACGGCCGACAGCCTATTCCTTCACCTTCAGCCGAAGGACCTGAGGACCAGCCCGGTGCGCAGCTTGGGCGTGAAGAACGTCGACTTGGGCGGCATGAGCAACCGCTCGTCCGCGGTGCGGCGGATCTCGTCGATGCTCGTCGGCCGGATCAGCACGGCGGCGTCCACGGCACCGCTCGTGACCATCCCGGTCACCTCGGACACGCCGTGCTGGTAGCCGGCCTCGGCAGGGAACCCGGCCAGCGCGTGTTCGAGCAGCGCGCCGTCGAGGTCGCGCACGCCCTCGAACGCCCCGGCCCGGGGGGTCAGCCACCGGCCGGTGCCGTCGGGCAGCACGAGGCACAGGGCGCCACGCCGAACCGCCTCGGCAGCGAACTCGTCGGTCACCGGGCCCGCCGGGGAGATGTCGAAGGTCGCCGACAGCTTGCCGGCCAACGCGTCTGCGGTCGTGCCGGTGTACGTGCGGTGGATCGCATCGATGCTCAGTTGGTCGGCCACGAGCTCTGCCACGTAGGTCATCGTCAGCTCGGCGGGTCCGCCGACGACCGAGGCGGCGCGCTGCTCGTCACGGAAGATGCGGCTCACCGCGTAGCGGTGGTGGCCGTCGGCGATGAGGACGGGGCGGCCGGCCACGGCGGCGGCGATCAGCTCCACACGGTCCGGCTCGGTCACCCGCTCCACGGTGTGCACCACGCCGGCCTCGTCGGTGCACGAGCCCAGCGGCACGCCGGGCGCGGCCAGCAGCGCAGTGAGGCCGGCGGCGAGCGACAACCCCCACACCGGCGACAGGTTGGCCTCGGTGGCGCGCATCAGGTCGAGCCGATCGGTCGACGCCTTCGGCGTGGTCCGCTCGTGCGGCAACACACCGCCCGCACCATCGTCGACCACCTCGAGGGCACCGATCACGCCCACGGTCTCGCGCGCCGTGCCGTTGGCGTCGACGAAGCGCATCCGGTAGAGCGTGAAGCTCGGCCGATCGTCGATCACCAGCGTTGCGTCGGCCAGCCAGGCACGCAGGACCTCCGCGGCGTGGACGTAGCGGCCCGGTCCATCAGCCTCTCGGGGTACGTCGATGCGCACGATGTTGTGCTCGTCGCGTGCCGCCAAGGCGAGGACGTCGGCGTCGGCGAGCACGTCGTAGGGCGGGGCGGTCACCGCGTCGAGGGGAAGGCCCGGCGCGTACCGAGTGGCGGCGAAAGGCTCGAAGCGCGGCACCCGCACAGGTTGCCATCCGCGTGCCAACATGGCCAACGATGCCCGATCAACCCGACGGCGGGGCGCGCCCCGACACGGCCCGACCGGTCGTCCTGTGCGACCTCGACGGCGTCGTCTGGTTGGCCCGTACCCCGATCGCCGGCTCGGTCGCGGCTGTCGCCGAGCTGCGATCGCGGGGCCACCGGGTGCTGTTCGTCACCAACAACTCCAACCCGCCGCTCGGCGACAGCGAGGAGGCACTGGAGTCGATCGGCATCCCGGCGTGTGGCGACGTGCTCACCTCCGCCCAGGCGGCGGCGCTGCTGTTGCATCCAGGCGAGTCGGCGTACGTCGCCGGAGGCCCCGGGATCGTCGAAGCGCTCACCGCCCGCGGGGTGGACGTCCGCGACGACGGCCCGGTCGACGCCGTGGTCGTCGGCTTCCATCGTGAGTTCGACTACGACGGTTTGGCTCGCGCATCTGCCAAGGTGCGCGCCGGGGCGCGGCTCGTCGGGACGAACGACGACGCCACCTATCCCACGGCCGACGGGCCGATCCCGGGCGGCGGCTCCATCCTGGCGGCCATCGCCTTCGCCAGCGGCGTGGAACCCGTCGTCGCCGGCAAGCCCTATGCGCCGATGGCCTCGCTCGTGGTCGAGTTGGTCGGCGCGCGCGCCGCCGCCTCGGCCGTGATGGTCGGAGACCGTCCGGACACCGACGGCCGTTTCGCCCGAGCCATCGGCTGCCGGTTCGCGCTGGTCTACAGCGGCGTGACGCGGCGAGGCATGGATGCCGATCCGGTGCCGGATCTCGCGGTCGACGATCTCGCGGCCGTCGTGGCCACCCTTGGTTAGCATCCGCTCATGGCGCACGCTCAGCCGATACGGCGACTGCTGGACGCGGGCCTGCAGCTCTCCGAGCTCACCCAGGCCAACGCCGAGCGGATCGTGCACGAACTGGTCGAGGCCGGTGAGGTACGCCGCAAGGATGCGGAGAAGGTCGTGCGCGAGCTGCTCGAGAACAGTCGCGAGGCCAGCGAGCGGGTGAGGGTGGCGGTGCGTGACGAGGTGACGCGCCAGTTCGGGGCCATGGTGAGCCGCCTGGATCAGGTCGAATCGCTGATCGAGCAACTCATCGCCCGCATGGCGCCGACAGGAGCAGGTGTGGCCGAGCCATCGTCGTTCGCGTCGACGGACGCGCCACCTGCTCGTTCGTCGCCGGCGGACCCCGTCGCGAACGGGCGGGCGTCGGGCACGAGCACGCCCGTCGAGAGCACACCGGCCGAGAACCCGCCGGTCGAGATGGCGATGCCCGCTCAGGTACCCGCGAGGAAGGCGCCGGCCAAGAACGCGCGGGCGAAGCCGGCCGTCGCGAGCAAGGCGCGGGCGAAGCCGACCGTCTCGGGCACGGCGCCGGCCGGGAACACGCCGGCGAAGAAGGTGCCGGCGAAGAAGGTGCCGGCCGGGAAGGCGCCGGCGAGGGCGGCGGTCGCGATCACCTCACCGGCGAGGGCGGATGCGGCCGCCTCGGTGTCCGGGCCAACGGTGTCGTCGAGCGAGCCCCCGCTGACCGTCCGCACCCTGCCGACCGACCCCGCCTGAGCTCGTGGCGCGCCGCCAGCGGCTCGATGCCGAGCTGGTGCGTCGTCAGCTGGTCGCCAGCCGCACGGACGCGGCCAGGGCAGTGGGGGAGAGCCGGGTGCTGGTCAATGGAGCGCTCGCCGACAAGGTGGCGCGGCTCGTGCTCCCCGGTGATGCGATCGAGCTGCGCGGCCCGCCGCCGCGCTTCGTCAGCCGTGGCGGCGACAAGCTCGATGCCGCGCTCGACACGTTCGCCGTCGACGTCGACGGCCGGCGGGTCCTCGACGCCGGAGCGTCGACCGGAGGGTTCACCGATGCCCTGCTGCAGCGCGGCGCCGCGCAGGTGGTGGCACTCGACGTCGGCCACGGTCAGCTCCACCCTCGACTGCGCGCCGACCCACGAGTTCACGTGCTCGAGCGCTTCCACGTCCGCGACGCGACGCCAGCGAGCATCGGCGGACCCGTCGACGCCGTCGTCGCCGATCTGTCGTTCATCTCCCTCACCCGCGTCCTCGGCGCGCTGATCGGGTGCTGCGTCCCAGGCGGCCCACTCGTGCTCCTGGTGAAGCCACAGTTCGAGGCCGGACGCGCCGAGGTGTCGCGTGGCCGCGGCGTCATCACCGACCCCGAGGTGCACGAGCGCGTCCGCCAGACGGTGCACGAAGCCCTCGAGGCGGCCGGCTGCACCGTGATCGCCTGGATGGACTCACCGGTGCGCGGCGCGGAGGGCAACCGCGAGCTGCTTGTGCATGCGCGCACCCCTCCGTCAGGATGCGCCCCATGACCGGAGTGCTCCTCGTCGGCCATCACGGGCGACCCGAGGTCGCCAGCCTGGCCCGCCGGGTTGCCGAATGGCTCGCGGCCCGCGGGCACCAGGCGTGGGTGACCGCGGACGACGCCGGTGCGCTCGCGCTCGACGAACTGCTCGCCGAAGCCGCTCCGTCGTCGGCCGGCCTGGCCGTCAGCCTCGGCGGCGACGGCACGATGCTGCGCACGTTGCAGATCCTCGACGGCGCGCCGGTGCCGATCATCGGCGTGAACCTCGGCTGGCTCGGGTACCTCACGGAGGTCGAACCCCCGGCGATCGAGGACGCGCTCGACCGCTGGTTCGCCGGCGCCGCGGACGGCAGGTGGAGCATCGACGAGCGGATGATGCTCGAGGTCACGTTGCGCCGCGCCGGCGGCTCCGGGCTCGCCGGCCGGTGGACGGCGCTCAACGAGGGCGTCGTCGAGCGGCGCGAGGCCGGTCACACGATCCGCTTCCTGGTGCGCATCGACGGCGAGGTGTTCACGTCCTACGCGGCCGACGGCCTGATCGTCGCCACCCCGACGGGCTCGACGGCCTACTCGCTGTCGGCCCACGGGCCGGTCGTCTCGCCGCGCCACCGGGCGCTGCTCGTCACGCCCGTCGCCGCGCACATGCTGTTCGACCGCAGCCTCGTGCTCGATCCGGACGAGACCGTGGAGATCGAGGTGCTCGGCTCCCGGCCGGCGACGTTGTCGATCGACGGCCAGGTGGCTGCCGACCTCGATGCCGGCGATGTCGTCGCCGTCGGGCCCGCCGAGCGTCCGGCACGGTTCGTGCGCTTCAGCGAACGCCGGTTCCACCAGATCCTCAAGGCCAAATTTGGCCTGGCCGACCGATGAGGCCCGACCGATGAGGGCCGACCGATGAGGCCCGACCGACTGGGGGCCGGCCGATGAGGGCCGGCGGACTGTTGCAGCGCTGGCACACGAGCGAGCCGCGCCGGTGCTGACGGAGCTGCGCATCGAGGCGATGGGGGTGATCGAGGCGCTGGAGATCGTCCTCGGTCCCGGCCTCACCGCGCTCACCGGCGAGACCGGCGCCGGCAAGACCATGCTGGTCGAGGCGATCAGCCTGCTCGTGGGCGGTCGCGCCGACCCGTCCATCGTGCGCACGGGCCGGACCGAGGCACGCATCGAGGGGCGGTTCGTCGTCGGCGACGACGAGCACGTCGTCGCCCGTGTCGTGCCCGCCGAGGGCCGGTCACGCGGCTACATCGACGGTCGGCTGGCCACAGCAGCGCAGCTCGCCGAGCTGGGGCGCGCACCGTGGACCTCCACGGCCAGCACGCCCACCAGAGCCTGCTCGCCGCAGCGGCCCAGCGTGACGCGCTCGACCGAGCCGCCGATGTCGATCTCACCGCCATGCGCGCTGCGCGTGCCCGCCTCACCGAGATCGATGCGGCGCTCGCCACGCTCGGCGGCGACGGTCGCGCCCGCCTGCGCGAGGTCGACCTGCTGCGCTTCCAGCTCGCCGAGCTGGAGGCCGCTGAGCTGGAGGACCCCGACGAGGACGACGCTCTGGCCGCGCTGCAGGAGACGCTGGCCGACGCGGTGGAGCACCGCACGGCGGGTCTTCGTGCTGCCGCCATGCTCACCGACGACGACGGTGCCGGCGACGTGGCCTCGAGCGCGCTCGCCGCGGTGAGCGGGCGGGCCCCGTACGTCACCCTCGCGGCCCGGCTGCAGGCTGTGGTCGCCGAGCTCGTCGACGTCGCCGCGGAGCTGCGCCACCGTGCCGAGGGCATCGACGAGGACCCCGCGCGGCTGGCCGAGGTCGGCGAGCGACGCCAACAGCTCGGCGACCTCCGGCGCAAGTACGCCGATTCGCTCGCCGAGGTGATCGCCTACCGCGACGACACCGCAGCCAGGCTGGCCGAGCTGGAGAGCTACGACGCCCGCGTGTCCGCCCTGGAGAAGGATCGTGTTCGGGCCGTCGCCGACGAGCGCGCGGCCGCTGCCGTGGTCGGTGCGGCGCGGCGGCGTGGGGCCGCCCGGCTCGGACCGGCGGTGCAGGAGCACCTACGCGCGCTGGCCATGCCCCACGCAGCGGTCACGGTGTCGGTCGGCGACGACGATCCCGGCGACGACGTGGTCATCGAGCTCGCCGCCAACCCGGGCAGTCCGCCGCTGCCGCTGGCACGCGCCGCGAGTGGTGGCGAGCTGGCGCGGACGATGCTCGCGCTGACGCCTCGTGCTCAGCGAGGCGCCCGACACGCTCGTGTTCGACGAGGTCGACGCCGGCATCGGCGGTGCCGCGGCGGTCGCGGTCGGCGAGTCCCTCGCTGCCCTCGGTGCACGCCATCAGGTCCTCGTCGTCACCCACCTGCCGCAGGTGGCGGCGCTCGCCGACGCCCAGATCGTCGTCGACAAGCGCATCGTCGACGGGATGACCGTGGCCACGGCGACGCGCGTGGACGGCGAGTCGCGAACGGCCGAGGTGGCCCGGATGCTGTCGGGCCAGGAGGGCAGCGCCTCAGCCCGTCGGCACGCCGCCGAGCTCCTCGGCGGTCGTCGCGGGCGGTGAATCGCCGTCGGCGGGTCTGCTCGACGCCCGCTCACGCCGGCGGGCGACGGAGCGCTCCCAGCCGTTCTGGATGGCCAGCGCGGTGAAGAACACCACGGCGCCACCAGCGGCGTCGAGGATGTAGTGGTTGGCCGTGACGACGATGGCACTGAGCGTGAGGAACGGGTAGATCACCACCAGCGCGCGCGTGATCCGGTGCCTGGTCAACGTCCAGAAGACCATGCCGCACCACAGCGCCCAGCCGAAGTGCAGGCTGGGCATCGCGGCGAACGGGTTGGCCACGGCCTTGGCCACCGGCGAGTTGTACGACCACAGCCCGCCGATCGTGTCGAGCGTGTCGATGAAGCCGTGCCACGGCAGCAGGCGTGGTGGCGCGAGGGGGAACGCCCAGTAGCCGACCAGCGCGAGCGCGGTGGTCAGGCCGAGCAGGTTGCGCATCCGCCGGTAGGCGGCATGGCGGAAGTGGTACACCCAGATGAGCAGCCCGGCCGTGATGGCGAAGTGCAGCGTGCCGTAGTACACGTTGAGGATCTTGATGAGCCAGCGCGCCGATAGCAGCGCCTCTTGGATCGGCTGCTCGACGAAGATGTGCAGGTGCTGCTCGAGTGACACCAGACGGTTGGCGTTGCGGAACGCACGTGGCGACACGTTGCCGCTGTTCGCGAAGCTGCGAATCGTCTGGTACACGTAGTAGAAGGCGAGGACGAGCGCGGCCTCGCGCACCCAGCCGAACCGTCGCGGTCGCACGGGCGCGTCCGGCGACGATGCCTCCTCTGGCGCCGGATCCGTCGTGTCGGGAGCTGCCGGCGTCGACTCGCCGCTGCCGTCGGCACCGGTCGCGTGCTGCTGCCCCGGATCCCCGGGGCGCGCCGAAACCTCCACACTGCGATTCTAGGGATCCGGTGCCGACGGGTTGCGGCGATAGATGGTGACACCGTCGACCTCGCCGACGCGGGTGTAGTTCGCGGCCACGAGATCGGCGACGGCCGGGACGACCGTCATCGGATAGTTCTGGTACCCGAGCCCCGTCGCCGTCGAGGTGTCCAGCACCAGCTCGGGCGGGTCGTCGTGCAGCGACCGCAGCAGGTCGTCGAGGGCGCCGGGGGTGGCGTCGGGCAGCGTGGCCGAGGGATCGTCCCGACCGCCGCTGCGGCCCGTGACGAAATCCATGTGCACCAGGCTGCCGCCAGGGAGCCGGTCGGCGGCGACGAGGACCTCGGGGTACGAGCCCCACACGAGGACGCGATCGCCCGGGGCGGTGAGCGCGTCGACTGCGGCGGCCAGCTCCGTCGGGTCGGGCCGGTGGTGGAACGAGCCGGGGACGAACAGGAGGGCGAACGCGGCGATCCCCGGGAGCACCACGCCGGCGATCGCCCACCGGCGCCAGGTCCGGCTGAGGCTCGCCGCGACCGGCGCAGCGAGCACGACGGCAGGTGGGACGACCTGCAGCCAGTAGTGACCGAAGAAGCGCAGCCCGGCCGCCACCGAACCGAGCCCCACCAGCAGCCAGACCCACAGGTCGCGGTCGGCGCGTCCGGCAGGTCGGTGAGGTGGACGGCGCCACCACGCGACGACCAGGCAGGCCACGATCGTCACGTGGAACATGACGAAGCCGCCGAGCGACGCCAGTCCGCGGACCGTGGAGACCCCGAGCCCTGCCGGGGCGAAGACGAAGCCGGGGCTGTTGGCCACGTTCCACTCCCAGAAGCCGCCGAGCGGGGCGTACAGACCGGTCGAGGCGACGACCACGACCGCCGTCGCGGCGAGCACGGCCACCTGCCGCCACCGCCCGGCGCGGAACGTGGCGTACACCGCAGGCACGGTGCCCAGCAACCAGCTCTGGCGGCTGAGGATCGCCAGCCCGAGCGCCGCGCCGGCGGCCAGCGCCCAGCCCCATCCGCGGCGTCGGGACCACACGACCGCGGCGGCCCCGGGCAGCAGGGCGAAGTGGGCGTAGTTCGCCCCGCCGGCGTCGGCCGGCCACATCGCCATCGCCGCGGTGATCAGCAGGATCCCCGCCCACCATGCGGCGGCCCTGCCGTGACGGCGGTGGGCGTCGAGCGCGACGATGATCGCCGCGCCCGCCAGGCACAACGTCACCAGCACGCGCAGTGGGCGGATGTCGGTGGAGTCGGTGATCGTGAACGACGCGGCGTAGGCCAGCGGGGGCAACGGGGGCTTGCGGTCGAAGATGTCGCGGTACAGCGTCCCGCCGGAGCGCACGACCATGCCCTGCACGCCGATCGCCGCCTCGTCGGGATCGAACAGCCGGCGGATGAACGTCGGCCAGCGCACGAGGAAGGCGAGCGCGACGAGACCGGCGCACAGCCGGACCTCGAACCTGGCCACGGCGGCGCGCACGGGCGGCGACGCTACCGGCACGGTCGCTCCCGTCCGAGTCGGCGACGCCTACCGTGGCGGCGATGGACGTGCGGGCCGTGCTGTTCGACTTCGGCAACACGTTGTTCGCCCATGCGCCGCTCGACGCGACGATCCTCGACGCCGCGGACCGTCTCGGGCTGGCGCGGTCACCCACCGAGGCTCGCGACCTGGCCACGCGCATCGACGCCGTGGCGGCGAGCGAGGCGGAAGCGGTCCACCGGCGTGACCTCGACGCGGCCGTCTGGGCGTCGCGCTGGCGGCACCTGTACGCCCTGGACGACGACGACCTGCCCGGCCTCGGGGCGGCGATCTACGAGGCGATGCACGACCCGGCCCAGTGGCTGCCGTACCTCGACAGCGCCGCGGTCCTGCGTGGTCTGCACGAGGTGGACGTCGCCGTCGGCGTGATCTCCAACACCGGGTGGGACGTGCGCGAGGTGTTCGCCGTCCACGGCCTCGCGGACGTCGTCGACACGTTCACGCTGTCGTGCGAGGTGGGCGCGGCGAAGCCCGACCGGGCGATCTTCGCCATCGCCTGCGCCCGTCTCGGTGTCGAGCCTGCCGACGTGCTGATGGTCGGCGACGACGCCCGCGCCGACGCCGGCGGGACGGCGCTGGGCATCCGCACGCTGCTGCTGCCACCGCCGCTCAGCCCGGGCGCGGACAATGGTCTGGGCACCGTGCTCGACCTCGCGGGCCGGGGTCCGCGCGTGCCGGTCACGGGTCGCGGTAGGCTGTGATCCCGTTGTCAGTTCACCTGAAACGGAGGCTCACGCCATGCCGAAGCACATCTTCGTGACCGGAGGCGTCGCCAGCTCCCTCGGCAAGGGGCTCACCGCCTCGTCCCTGGGCCGGCTGCTCAAGCTGCGTGGCCTGCGGGTGACGATGCAGAAGCTCGACCCGTACATCAACGTCGACCCGGGCACGATGAACCCGTTCGAGCACGGCGAGGTGTTCGTCACCGACGACGGCGGCGAGACCGATCTCGACCTCGGGCACTACGAGCGGTTCATCGACGAGCCGTTGACGCGCAACTCCAACGCCACCACCGGGAGCATCTACCAGGCGGTGCTGGCCGCCGAACGCCGCGGCGACTACCTCGGCAAGACCGTGCAGGTGATCCCGCACATCACCGACGAGATCAAGCGGCGCATCCGCCGCCTGGCGAACGAGGACGTCGACGTGATCATCACCGAGGTCGGCGGCACGGTCGGCGACATCGAGATCCTCCCGTTCCTCGAGGCCATCCGGCAGTTCCGCAAGGAAGCCGGCCGGGACAACGTGTGCTACCTGCACGTCACGCTCGTGCCGTTCATCGGCCCGTCGGGCGAGCAGAAGACCAAGCCGACGCAGCACTCGGTCACCGAGCTGCGCTCGCCGCGGCATCCTGCCCGACGTGATCGTCTGCCGCAGCGAGGAGCCGCTGAGCGACAACCTCAAGCGCAAGATCTCCAACCTGTGCGACGTCGAGGAGAAGGCCGTGGTCAACGCCGCCGACGCGCGCAACATCTACGAGCTGCCGCTGATCCTGCACGACGAGGGCCTCGACGACGTCGTCTGCGAGGTGCTGCGGATCGATGCCCAGCCCGATCTGTCGTCGTGGGAGCGGTTGGTGACGATGGTCGACGAGGCCGTCGACCCGGTGCGCATCGGCCTGATCGGCAAGTACGTGCAGCTGCCCGACGCCTACCTGTCGGTGGTCGAGAGCCTCAAGCACGCCGGCTTCCACCACGGGGCGAAGGTGGAGATCGACTGGATCCAGGCCGAGGACGTCGAGGGTCTGCTCGCCGCCGGTCGCCTCGGCCAATCTCGACGGCATCGTCATCCCCGGCGGGTTCGGCCCGCGGGGCATCGAGGGCAAGATCGCCGCAGCCGGCTACGCCCGCGAGCAGGGCGTGCCGTGCCTCGGGCTGTGCCTCGGGCTGCAGGTGATGACCATCGAGTTCGCCCGCCACGTGATGGGCATGGCCGACGCCAACTCCACCGAGTTCGACCCGACCACGGACGCACCCGGTGATCGACCTGATGCTCCAGCAGCGCGACATCAGCGACAAGGGCGGCACGATGCGCCTCGGCGCGTACTACGCGGTGCTCGACGCCCGGTTCACAGGTGTCCGCGGCGTACGGCGAGACCGTGGTCAGCGAGCGCCACCGCCACCGCTACGAGTTCAACTCGGACTTCCGGGCGCGGTTCGAGGCGGCCGGGCTGCTGTGCAGCGGCACGTCGCCGGACCACCGCCTCGTCGAGTTCATCGAGCTCACCGGCCACCCGTTCTGGGTCGGCACCCAGGCCCACCCGGAGTTCAAGTCGCGGCCCGGACCGGCCGCACCCGCTGTTCCGCGAGCTGGTCGGCGCCGCCCTGGCGATGCGCGCCGCCAAGCAGGCGGTCCTGCCCACGCCCGCCGATCCGACGGCGGCGCTCACCGAGGACGACTTCGTCGTCCACCGCCAGTCGGTCGCCTGATCGACAGGATGACTCCCCATGGCCGGTGACGGCCCGGCCCCGACCGGCTTCGAGCACCTCGGCGATCGGCTCGTGCACCAGGGGCACGTCTGGCACGTGGCCGTCGGCACGTTCCGCGCTCCCGACGGCCAGGAGTTCGAGCGCGACGTCGTCCGCTCGCCGGGCGCGGTGGCCGCGGTGCCGTTGGTCTTCGACGCCGAGGGCAACCCGTCGGTCATCCTCGTGCGCCAGTACCGGCCGCCGTACGACCGGGCGATCGTCGAGATCCCGGCCGGGATGCGCGACGTCGACCGACGAGCCGGTGGTCGACACGATCGCCCGCGAGCTGGTCGAGGAGGCCGGCGTGCGCGCCGGTCGACTCGAGCCGCTCGTCGAGTTCTACCCGTCTGCCGGGATGACCGACTCCGTGCTGCACCTGTACCTGGCGACCGACCTGACGCCCACCGAGCGCGACCTCCACGGCCCCGAGGAGGAGGCCATGGACGTGCTCCACGTGCCGCTGGGCGCGGCGCATCGACATGGTGCTGCGCGGCGAGATCCACGACGCCAAGACGATCATCGGGCTGCTGCTCGTGGAGCGCCGGCTGCGCGCCGGCGACGGCGGTGCCGGGGGCTCGTGACGCAGCGCCGACCCTGCTCCCGCTGGAGGTCGAGGAGTTGCTGACGTGGCTGGCGACCGAACGCGGCCGCTCGGCGAACACGCTCGCCGCCTACCGCCGCGATCTCACCGGCTACTCCGCGTGGCTGGCGCGCGCAGCGGCCTCGGTCTGGCGACGGTCGCCCGTCCCGACTCGACCGCTTCGTCGGCGAGCGCCGCACCGGTGGGGCAGCGCCGGCCTCGGTGGCCCGCCAGCTCGCCGCGATCCGCATGCTCCACCGCTTCCTGGCCGAGGAGGGTCGTGCGGCCCGACGACCCGACCGCCGACGTCGAGGGCGTCAAGGTCCCGGCCGGCATCCCCAAGCCGCTCACCGAGGACGAGGTCGGCGCACTGCTCGCCGCACCACTCGGCGACGACCCCGTCGCCCGGCGCGACCGGGCCCTGCTGGAGCTGCTCTACGCGACCGGGGCGCGGATCTCCGAGGCTTGCCGGGCTGTCCTCGGCGACCTCGACCTCGACGGCGGGCTGGTGCGCCTGTTCGGCAAGGGCTCCAAGGAGCGGATCGTGCCGTTCGGCCGCTTCGCCGCGCGGCGCCGTGACCGACTGGCTGGCGGCCGGCGGTCGGCCGCTGCTCGCGCCGCGAGCGCTGGGCGCGGCGTGGCGACTCGGCAGCGGTGTTCCTCAACCTGCGCGGCGCGCGGATGAGCCGCCAGGCGGCCTGGGCCGTGGTCAAGCGCCACGGCCGTGCGGCCGGCATCGCCGAGGCGCGCCTGTCGCCGCACGTGCTGCGGCACTCGTGCGCCACGCACCTGCTCGACCACGGTGCCGATCTGCGCATCGTGCAGGAGCTGCTCGGCCATGCCTCGATCTCGACCACGCAGGTGTACACCAAGGTCAGCCAGGAGCGGCTGTGGGAGGTCTACCGCGCGGCACATCCGCGCGGCGCGTCCGGGCGCGAGGAGCGTGTGACGAGCCCAGTCGCGCACGCCGGACACCTCGCCCGCCGCTTCGCCGGTTCACTGTCGCGCCGGCCGCCCGACGCGCACCGCGAGGCGTGGGCCCGGTCACAGCTGCTGGCGGGCGAGCTGGCGCTGTGGCAGCGGATGTCGGCGGTCGACCGCCGCCATTCGATCGAGGTGGCCCGGCGCTTCCGGGCGATCGTCGAGACGGCGACGCGTGCCGAGGTGGCCGCGGCGCTGCTGCACGACGTCGGCAAGGTCGAGTCGGACCTGGGCACGTTCGGTCGCGTGGTCGCCACCGTCGTCGGCCCGCGCACCGCCCGCTTCCGGACGTACCACGACCACGAGCGGATCGGCGTCGAGCTGCTCGTCGCCGCCGGTTCGGCACCGGAGACGCTCGAGCTGGCCCGGTGGGAGGGCGGCGGCCGCGGCCCTGCGTGAGGCCGACGAGATCTGAACGGCGACGGGCCGCGTCGTGGCCGACGTCGTCTTCGCGTCGGTCAGGCCGGGAGCAGGCCGATCGCGTCGTAGGCCCGGCGCAGCGTGGCCGAGGCGACAGCTGCTGGCCTTGCTCGGCGCCCTTGCGCAGCAGGCCGGCGAGCTCGCCGCGGTCGTCGACCAGCTCGCGGTAGCGCGCCTGGATCGGGCGGAGCATCTCCACCACGGCTTCGCCGGCGTCGGCCTTCAGCGGGCCGTACTGCGTGTACTTGCCGGCCAGTGCCTCGGCGTCGTCGCCGGTGCACGCCGCGAGGATCTCCAGCAGGTTGGTGACGCCGGGCTTGGCCTCGCGGTCGCAGGCGGACCTCGCCGTCGCTGTCGGTGACCGCCCGCTTGAACTTCTTGACGATCGTCGCCGGGTCGTCCATCACGTGATCAGTCCGGCGTCGGTGTCGGTGGACTTGCTCATCTTCGAGGTCGGGTCCTGCAGGTCCATCACCCGTGCGCCGGCACTGCGGCATGACCGCCTTGGGGACGACGAACGTCTCGCCGAAGCGGTGGTTGAAGCGCAGCGCGATGTCGCGGGTGATCTCGACGTGCTGGCGCTGGTCCTCGCCCACGGGCACCTCCTCGGCGTCGTACAGGAGGATGTCGGCGGCCTGCAGCGCCGGGTAGGTGAACAGCCCGGCGGAGATGAAGTCCGCCTCGCGCTTGGCCGACTTCTCCTTGAACTGCGCCATCCGGCTGAGCTCGCCGAAGCTGGCCGTGCACTCCATGACCCAGGCCAGCTGGGTGTGCTCGGTGACGTGGCTCTGGACGAACACCGTGGCGACGTCGGGTCGAGGCCGATGGCGAACAGCACGGCCGCGAGCGCGCACGGTGGCCTCGCCGACGACCCCGGGCTCCTCGGTGATGGTCAGCGCGTGGAGGTCGACGATGCCGTGGAACGCGTCGTGCTCGTGCTGGCCGTCGACCCAGTTGCGCAGCGCACCGAGGTAGTTGCCGAGATGGACGGCTCCGGTGGGTTGGATGCACGACAGCACACGGGTCACGGCTTCGAGGCTAGTGGCCGCCTGCAGACGCCTCCCGGTGGATTGCCCGAGTTCGGCGGTGGAAGGCTCAGTAGGCTCGGAGGGTCATGACCGTCGACGTGTCCACCCCCGTCTTCGAGGGGCCGTTCGACCTGTTGCTGCACCTCATCCTGCGCGAACAGGTCGACATCTACGAGGTGTCGCTGAGCACGATCGTCGACGCGTACCTGGTCGAGATCGAGCGGCTGCAGGCCATCGACCTCGACGTCGCCACCGAGTTCCTGCTGATCGCCGCGACGCTCGTCGAGCTGAAGGCCCGCCGTCTGCTGCCCGGCCGCGACGACAGTCGACCTCGACGACGAGCTGGCCCTGTGGGAGGAGCGCGACCTGCTGCTGGCCCGGCTGCGTGGAGTGCAAGACGTTCAAGGACGTCGCCGCGCGTGTTCAGCCGCCTGGCCGACGACGCCGACCGGTGCTACGGCCGCGCCGTCGGTCCCGACGAGCGCTTCGACCGACCTGATGCCCGACCTGCTCGACGGCGTCTCGCCGCAGCGCCTGCGCAACGCGTACCTGCGGGCCACCACGCCCAAGCCGGTGCCGCGGATCGACCTGTTCCACGTCGCCCCGGTGCGCGCCAGCGTCGCCGACGCGGTCGCCGAACTGGTCGACGAGCTGCCCCGCTGCGGCCGGATCTCGTTCCGCCGGCTCACCGGCGGGCTCGTCGAGCGGCTCGAGGTGATCGTCCGCTTCCTCGCGCTGCTCGAGCTGTTCAAGCAGGGCATGGTCGAGCTGGACCAGGCCGAGCGCTTCGGCGAGATCGAGATCGTGTGGACGGCTGGACGCGAGCGGGTCGCCGCCGGGGCCGTCGCGATCGACGACTACGACGGATGACACCGGATGACCGGATGACCGAGATGAGCGACCACGACACCGGCCCTGCGGCGAGCGAGCCGATCAGCAGCGGATGCCGGGTCTGCCCGAGCCGACACCGTGCGGGCGATCGAGGCGATCGTGATGGTCGCCGTCGAGCCGGTGCCCGGCCGAGCTGCTGGCCCAGCTGCTCGAGCAGCCGACGGCGATGATCGAGCGGCTGTGCGCCGAGCTGGCCGACGCGTACGACGAGGCCGGCCACGGGTTCACACTGGCGAAGGTCGCCGGCGGCTACCGCTACCAGACCCACGCCGACCTGGCCCCGTACGTCGAGCGCTTCCTGCTCGACGGCCAGCGGGCGCGGATGAGCGCCGCTGCGCTGGAGACGCTGGCGATCGTGGCCTACAAGCAGCCGCTGTCGCGCGCCCAGATCGCCTCGATCCGCGGCGTCGACCCCGACGGCGTGCTGCGCACGCTGCAGGCCCGCGGCTACGTCACCGAGGTCGCCCGCGACCACGGCCCGGGCCAGGCGATCCTGTTCGGCACGACGCCGGCGTTCCTCGAGAAGCTCGGCCTGGACTCGCTGGCCGACCTGCCGCCGATCGCCGAGTTCGTGCCCGGTGCCGACGTGGTCGAGGCGCTCGAGCACGGCCTGCGCGTCGAGCCCGGCGATGCCGGAGTCTGAGCCGCCGCTGTGGGAGCAGTGGGCGGCCGAGCGTGAGGCCCGGTCCGACGGCCGACTGCCCCGGCTGCAGAAGGTGCTGGCCGAGCGGGGCTGGGGCAGCCGGCGCGTCTGCGAGGAGCTGATCGCCGACGGCCGGGTGACGGTCAACGGCGAGGTCGCGGTGCTCGGCCGGCGGGTCGACCCCGAGCACGACGAGGTCGTGGTCGACGGCGTGCCGATCGGCGTGCGCCCCGGCCTCGTCTACTACCTGCTCAACAAGCCGGCCGGGGTGATCACCACGGCGAGCGACCCGCAGGGCCGGCCGACGGTGGTCGAGCTGGTGCCGGCCGAGCCGCGGGTGTTCCCCGTCGGCCGCCTCGACGTCGACACCGAGGGCCTGCTGCTGCTGACCAACGACGGCGAGCTGACCAACCGGCTCACCCACCCGAGCCACGGCGTCGAGAAGGAGTACCTCGCCGAGGTCGACGGCGCGGTGACGGCGCGGGCGAGCTGCGCCGGCTGCGCGACGGCATCGAGCTCGACGACGGCCTGACCGCGCCGGCCAAGGTCAGCCAGCCGAGCCCGGGCGTGCTGCGGATCACGATCCACGAGGGCCGCAACCGCCAGGTGCGGCGGATGTGCGAGGCCGTCGGCCATCCGGTGCGCGCCTGGTGCGGGTGCGCATCGGCACGCTGCGCGACGCCCAGCTGGCGCCGGGAGAGTGGCGCGAGCCCTGCGCCTCGACGAGGTCCGCCAGCTCGATGCGCCAGCGCCGTCGCGCCGGCACCGGTAGCCTGACCGGCCGTGACCGGCCGTCAGACTCTACCGACGCGACCCGGCGCGCCAACGTCACCGGGCTCGGCCTGATCGGTGGGTCGATCGGCGTCGCCCTGCGCGAGCGCGGCTGGTACGTCACCGGCGACGACCTCGACCCGGTGGTCGCCGACCGGGCGCTGGAGCGGGGCATCGTCGACGCCGTGGGTGTCGATGCCGACGCCGAATCACGTTCGTGGCCACGCCGGTGCTGGCCGTCGCCGACCAGGTCAAGCGGGCGCTGGCCGAGACCGGCCGGCATCGTCACCGACGTCGGCAGCGTGAAGGGCGGCATCGTCGGCTCGATCGACGACCCGCGGTTCGTCGGCGGTCACCCGATGGCCGGCAGCGAGCTCGAGGGTCTCGACGGCGCCGACGCGGAGATGTTCGTCGGCGCGGTGTGGGTGCTCACGCCGCGCCGAGCGACGGCCGACGACGACGTTCGCCGCCGTGGCCGCGGTCGTCGCCGAGCTCGGCGCCGACGTCGTCGCCCTGCCGCGCCGAGCGCCACGACCAGGTGGTCGCGGTGATCAGCCACGTGCCGCACCTCACCGCGGCCACGCTGATGGGCCTGGCCAGCGATCGCGCCGAGGAGCACGCCGCGCTGCTGCGCCTGGCCGCCGGCGGCTTCCGCGACATGACCCGCATCGCCTCCGGTCATCCGGGCGATCTGGCTGGACATCTGCGCCGAGAACCGCGCGGCGATCCTCTCGGCGCTCGACGGGCTGATCGAGGGGCTGGCGGCGATGCGCGACCGTGGTCGACCACGACGATCGCGCCGCGCTGCATCGACCGGCTGCAGCCAGGCCCGCGATGCGCGGGCCAACCTGCCGAGCCGGGTCAACCAGCCGAGCGAGCTGGCCGAGGTGCGCATCCCGATCCCCGACCGCCCGGGCGCCGCGGCGGAGATCTTCACGCTCGCCGCCGAGCTGGGCGTCAACATCGCCAGCTTCGAGGTCGTCCACAGCGTCGAGGGCAACAAGGGCGTGGCCGTCGTCCTCGTCGACGCCGCCGAGCGCCGACCTGTTCCGCGGCGGCCTCATCGCCCGCGGCTTCCGCCCGGCCGTGCAGCGGCTGAGCTGATGGCCACGGTCGCGCGTGCGCACCGCTCGCCCGGCCGGTCGACGCGGTGGTCGAGGTGCCCGGTTCGAAGAGCATCGCCAACCGCGCGCTGGTGTGCGCCGCGCTCGCCGACGGCGAGTCGGTGCTGCGCGGCGTGCCCGACGGCGACGACAGTCGGCGCCATGCTCGACTGCCTCGCGGTGCTCGGTGTGGCTGTCGGCGCGCCAGGGCGACGAGCCGGCGACGATCGTCGTCGACGGCCGTGGTCCCGCCGGGCTGGCGCGTCGGCCCGGCTGACCCTGCCGGCCCGCCTCGCCGGCACGACGTCGCGCTTCGTCACCGCGCTCGCTGCGCTGGCCCCCGGCCGAGCACACCGTCGACGGGCTCCCGCCGCTGCGCGGCCGCCCGATGGCGCCGCTGCACGACGCGCTCGCTGCGCTCGGTGTCGGCGTCGTCCCCGGTGAGCGCTGGGGCCACCTGCCGGTCACCGTCGCGCGGCCCGCTGCGGCGCGGCGGCGATGGTCCACGCTGCCCGGCGACGTCAGCAGCCAGTACCTCACCGCGCTGATGCTCATCGGCCCGTACCTCGACGGCGGGCTGACCCTGCGGCTGACCACGCCGCTCGTGTCCCGCCCGTACCTGGCGATCACCGCAGCGGTGATGGCCGAGTTCGGTGCCGGCGACGTGACGATCGGCGAGGACGAGGTGCGCGTCGGCCGCCGGCCGGTACCGGCGCCGGCGAGCACGTGGTCGAGCCCGACGCCAGCTCGGCGAGCTACCCGCTCGCCGCCGCCGCGGTCTGCGGCGGGCGGGTCACCGTGCCCGGTCTCGGCGCGGCGTCGCTGCAGGGCGACGCGGCGTTCGCCGATCTGCTCGCGGCGATGGGCTGCCGTGTCGAGCGCGACGCCGATCGCACGACGGTCGAGCGCTCCGGCGCGCTCGTGGGCATCGACGTCGACCTCGCCGACCACAGCGACCTGGTCCCGACGCTGGCTGTCGTCGCCGCCGTGCGCGTCCACGCTCGACGCAGATCCGTGGCGTCGGCTTCATCCGCGGCAAGGAGAGCGACCGCATCGGCGACCTGTGCGCCGAACTGCGCCGCGCCGGCGTGGACGCCCGGCGAGCAGGACGACGGCCTGCGCATCGAGCCCGGCGGGATCCATCCGGCGCGCGCTCGGGACGCACCACGACCACCGCCTGGCGATGGCCTTCGCCGTGCTCGGCGCTGGCGCACGAGGGCATCGAGGTCGACGATCCCGGGGTCGTGTCCAAGAGCTGGCCGGGCTTCTGGGCGATGCTCGACGCGCTGGCCGGGTGAGCATCCCCGCGGTGGCGGCGTTCGACGTCGACCACACGATCACCCACCGCGACTGCGTCAGCCGGTTCCTCGTGCGCCTGGCCGGCCGCCGGGGGATCGTCGCCGCGCTGGCCCGGCGCCCCTCGGCGACGATCGCCGCGGTTGCCCGGCGCGATCGCGACGCGTTGAAGGAGGTGGTCGCCGGTGGGGTGCTGAACGGCCGGTCCGTGGCCGACGTCGATGCGGCGGGGCGGGGGTTCGCTGCCGACGTCGTCGCTGGTGATCTGCGGGCCGACGTCGTCGCCCGGCTGCGCTGGCACCAGCGCCGTGGCGACCAGACGGTGCTCGTGTCGGCCTCGCTCGGCCCGTACCTGCGGCCGCTCGCGGCCCTCCTCGGCGTCGACGGCGTGTTGTGCACCGACGTGGCCGCCGCGGACGGCGTGTACCTCGACCGGCTCGACCGCGGCAACTGCCGGGGTGCAGGCGAAGGCGACCCGTCTCGCCGCCTGGTTGCGCGACGAGGGCCTGTGCGCCGCCGAGCTGTGGGCCTATGGCGACAGCGCCGGCGACGCCGCCCTGCTGGCGATGAGCCTGCATCCGGTGTGGGTGGCCGGTGTGGTCATCCCCGCCGTGCCCGCGGAGGAGCAGTGATGCTGCGCGCGGTGGTGCGCGAGGCGCGACCCAAGCAATGGGTGAAGAACGTCCTCGTGTTCGCCGCTCCCGGTGCGGCGCACGTGCTCACCCACGGCGACGCGCTGGCCCGCACGGTGGTGCTGTTCGTCGCGTTCTGCATCGTCAGCAGCGGGACCTACTTCTGGAACGACATCCTCGACGTCGAGCTCGACCGCCTGCACCCGGTGAAGCGTCACCGCCCGATCGCCAGCGGAGCGATCTCGCTCGGCGCGGCGCGGGTGATCGGCACCGCCGGCATCGTCGTCGGACTGGCCCTGGCGACGGCGGTGCGCTGGCAGGCGGGCGCCGTGGTGGCGGGCTACGTCGTGCTCACCTTGACCTACAGCGCGATCTGGAAGCACTTGGCCGTGCTCGACCTGATCGCCATCGCCGGCGGCTTCGTCCTGCGGGCCATCGCCGGCGCCGTGGCCGTCGACGTCCCGATGAGCACGTGGTTCTTGCTGTGCACCTCGTTCGCCTCGCTGTTCATCGTCACCGGCAAGCGCTACGCCGAGTTGCGCGAGAACGGCGAGGACGCCGCCCGGGCGCGGGCGACGCTCGACGCCTACTCGCTCGGCTACCTGCGCATCGTGCTCAGCGTCAGCCTCGGCGCGGCCCTCATCACCTACTGCGACTGGGCGTTCGAGATCACCGGCGAGATCCGTCCCAGCTTCCCGTTCTACGAGCTGTCGATCGTGCCGATGCTCGCCGCGCTGCTGCGCTACACGCTCGTGCTCGAGCAGGGCCACGGCGCGGCGCCGGAGGAGATCTTCCTCGCCGACCGCATGCTCCAGGTCCTCGGCCTCATCTGGGTCGTGACGTTCGGACTGGGCGTCTACGTACGATGAGGCCGATGACCGCGGCGACCCTGGACGAGGCCCTCGCGTCGGTCGACGGCGTCGACGGGTGGATGTCGGCGGAGCAGGTGGCCGAGTTGCACCGCGCCGCGAGCGCCACGCGTCCCGGGGAGCGGATCGTCGAGATCGGCAGCTTCCGTGGGCGGAGCACGATCGTGCTGGCCGGCGCGTCGCCCGAGGGCGTCGAGGTGGTGGCCATCGACCCCCACGCGGGCAACGACCGCGGGCCGCAGGAGATCGACGGCTTCGCCAGCGAGGCCGGCGAGGACCACCGGCGGTTCCTGGCCAACCTGGCCGCGGCCGGCGTCGCCGAGCGGGTCCGCCACGTCCGCCGGTTCAGCGACGACGCGCACGGTGAGGTCGACGGTCCGATCGGCGTGTTGCTCGTCGACGGCGCCCACCGCTACGCACCGGCGCGCGCCGATCTCCGCGACTGGGGCCGGCGCGTCGCACCCGGAGGGGTGCTGATGGTCCACGACGCGTTCTCATCGGTCGGTGTCACGCTGGCCATCGGGCGCGAGCTGCTCGCCGGTCGGCGGTTCCGCTACGTCGGCCGGGCCAGGTCGCTCGCCGTCTACCGTGCCGATCTCGACGGTTCGTGGCGCGGGCGTGCGTCGAACGCCGCCCGACAGGCGGCCCAGCTGCCGTGGTTCGCCCGCAACCTGACGATCAAGCTGATGCTCAGCGCACACCTCGGGGGGACGGTCGAGCGGGTCAGCGGTCGGCGTCTGGAGTGGCCGTACTGATGGCCTCGACGTCCATCGCGGCCCGGGCGAGGACGCTCGCCGGCTGGGGTCGCACCGTGCCGGTGGTGGCCCAGGTCGGCGAGGTCAGCGCTGCGGGCGCGGCGCTTGCCGTGCGCCAGGCGGGCCCGCGCGGCGTGCTGGTGCGCGGGCTCGGGCGCAGCTACGGCGATGCCGCTCAGAACAGCGGCGGGTTGGTGCTGCGGCTGGCGGCTGCCTCCGGCGACGTGCAACTCGACGCCGGCGCCGGCACGGTGGTGGTCCCGGCGGGGATCAGCCTCGGCGAGCTGCTGCACCTGGTGTTGCCCCACGGGTTCTTCGTCTCCGTCCTGCCCGGCACGATGCACGTCACCGTCGGCGGGGCCATCGCCAGCGACATCCACGGCAAGAACCACCATCGCGACGGTTCGTTCGGCTCGTCGGTCGAGTCGCTGCGGCTCCTGCTGGCCGACGGCTCGGTCGTCGACGTCGGGCCGTCGGCGGCGGACCCGGGCCACGTGGAGCTGTTCTGGGCGACGGTCGGCGGGATGGGGCTCACCGGGATCGTGCTCGACGCGACGCTGCGCCTGCTGCCGGTGGAGACCAGCCGCATGTCGGTGGACACGACGCGCATCGCCGACCTGGACACGCTGATGGCGACGATGACCGACAGCGACCATCGCTACCGCTACAGCGTCGCGTGGATCGACCTCGTGGCCAAGGGCGCCCACCTCGGTCGCAGCATCCTGGCCAACGGCGATCACGCGACGCTCGCGCAGCTCGAGGAGGCCGGCGGGCGGTCGGCGGCGGCCCCGCTGGCCTTCGATCCGCGCCAGCTGGTCAAGGTGCCGCCGGTCATCCCGCCGCCAGGGCTGCTCAACCACCTCTCCGTGGCGACGTTCAACGAGCTGTGGTTCCGCAAGTCGCCGCGCGCCCGGGTCGGTCAGCTGCAATCGGTCGGCTTCTACTTCTGCCCGTTGGACCTCGTCGGTGGGTGGAACCGCTTCTACGGGCGCGCCGGGCTGCTCCAGTACCAGTTCGTCGTCCCGTTCGGCGAGGAGGCGGCGTTGCGCGCCGTCGTCGAGCGACTCGTGGCCAGCGGGATCGCCAGCTTCCTCGCCGTCCTCAAGCGATTCGGGCCGTCCAACCCTGCGCCGCTGAGCTTCCCGACGGCCGGCTGGACGCTCGCCCTCGACGTGCCTGCCGGTGCCGGCGACGGCCTCGGGGAGATGCTCCACGAGCTCGATCACCTGGTCCTCGACGTCGGCGGTCGGCACTACCTGGCCAAGGACTCGCACGCCACGCCGGAGGTGTTGCGCCGTGGCTACCCGCGCCTGGACGAGTGGCGCGCCGTGCGCCAGCGGTTCGATCCCGACGGTCTGTGGCAGAGCGATCTCGCCAGGCGGCTCGGCTTGCTCGAACGGCCCGGTCGGGCGCTCGGGTGAGCCGCCCACGTCGCGCCTGACGCGCCGCGACGATGTGGGTGATGTGACGTGACGCGACGTGATGGAGGATTGATGGACAACTCGCTCGGCCAGCCGCAGACGATCGTGCTCCTCGGGGGCACCAGCGACATCGGGCTGGCCATCGTGCGCGAGCTGCTCAGCCCGGCGAGCCGGGTGGTCGTGCTGTGCTGCCGCGACGTCGACGCCGGCGCGCGGGCCGCCGACGGGCTGCGCAGCGACGCCGTGACGGTGGACGTGCGGCCCTTCGCGGCCACCGATCCCGCGTCGCACGCGGGGCTGCTCGACGGCATCGCCGCCGACTTCGGCGACCTCGACGTGGTCGTCCTCGCGGCCGGACTGCTCGGCGACGACGACGTCGCCACCGTCGATCCGCTCGCTGCCTACGACCTGGCCGCGGTGAACTTCGCCGGCTCCGTCTCGGTGCTCGTGGCGACGGCCAACGTCCTGCGCGCCCAAGGGCACGGGGCCATCGTCGTGCTGTCCAGCGTGGCGGGGGAGCGGGTGCGCGCGGCGAACTCGGTGTACGGCGCCACCAAGGCGGGCCTCGACGGGTTCGCCCAGGGCCTCGGCGACCGCATCGCCGCCGACGGCGTCCACGTGCTCGTGGTCC
This sequence comes from uncultured Acidimicrobiales bacterium, assembly GCA_963794805.1. Taxonomy (GTDB): domain Bacteria; phylum Actinomycetota; class Acidimicrobiia; order Acidimicrobiales; family Ilumatobacteraceae; genus JAODBQ01. Next base: position 456,232 of record CAWCFL010000011.1, on the reverse strand, counting down.
GTCCCGGCTTCGTGCACAGCTCGATGACCGCCGGTCTGAAGCCCGCGCCGATGTCGACGACGCCCGAGGCCGTGGCCGCGGTGGCCGCGCACGGCCTGCGCGCCCGCCGCCGGATCGTCTGGGCCCCGGCGCAGCTGCGGCCGGTGTTCGCCGTCCTGCGCCACCTCCCCGGGCCCGTCTGGCGTCGCCTGCCGCTCGGCTGAGCACACCGCGGCTCGGCCTCGCCGACGCTGGGGAGCCTGGGTGCGGGGCATCCGGTCACGGCCGGAACGGCTCTGTCGGCTTCCGGCGGTGATCGGAAGCAGCGGGTTCGGGCTCGGCGTCGGCGTCGGCATCGGTCGCCGGCGATCAGTCGGGGAGCATCGGGACGGTGACGAACGGGTCACGACCGAGGTGGGAGGCCCTCGTCAGCAGCTTGGAGCCGAAGCGGTCGCGCACGGCATCGAGGGTGGCGTCGAGCTGTGGGTCGGCGCGGTGGTCGAACGGCAGGGTGAGCTGCAGCACGTCGTCGTCGTCGAGGTTGGCCACGGCGACGCCGATGAGCGTCAGCCCACGATCGGCGATGAGGTCCTCGACGGACGCGGCGAGCGTGCGCGCCATGTCGAGGATGGTGGCCGTCGAGCACGTCGGCCGGTCCAGGGTGTGCGAGCGGGTGATCCGGGTGAAGTCGTCGAAGCGCAGTCGCAGGACGACGGTGCGTCCGACGCGGTCGGCCTTGCGCAACCGGCGGGCGATGCGGTCGACCAGCCCGGCGAGGTCCTCGTCGACCTGCTGCGGCGAGCGCGGGCCGCGGCCGCCGGCGCGCTGCGAGCCGATCGACCGTCGCCGCCGACCGACCTGCACCGGGCGGGGATCGCGGTTGTGCGCCAACGCATGGAGGTGGCGACCCGAAGCCGGCCCGAGCATCGACACCAGCCCGGCCTCGTCGAGCGCGGCGAGCTCGCCGACGGTGACGATCCCGCGCTGGTGCAGCTTCTCCGCGGTGACCCGGCCGACCCCCCACAGGCGTTCGACCGGCAGCGGGTGCAGGAAGTCGAGCTCGGTGCCGGGTGGCACGACGAGCAGCCCATCCGGCTTGCCCACGGCGCTGGCCACCTTGGCCAGGAACTTCGTGCGGGCCACGCCGACGGTGATGGCCAGACCGACCCGGTCGCGCACCGCGGCACGCAGCCGGGTGGCGATGTCGACCGGTTCACCGGCGATGCGCCGCAGGCCGCCGACGTCGAGGAACGCTTCGTCGATGGAGATGCCCTCGACGAGGGGGGTGGTGTCCTCGAACACCTCGAAGACCGCCTTGCTCGCGTCGACGTACGCCTGGAAGCGCGGCTCGACGACGACGGCGTCGGGGCACAGGGCGCGTGCCTGGCGGCCACCCATCGCCGTGCGCACGCCACGGCGCTTGGCCTCGTAGCTCGCCGCGAGGACCACGCCACCGCCGACGATCACCGGCCGGCCGCGCAGCGCCGGCTCGTCGCGTTGCTCGACCGAGGCGTAGAACGCATCGAGATCGGCATGCAGGATCGACGCCGTCTCCCGTTCGCCGCTGCGGACTCGCACGAACAGATGTTCGCAGACCGTGCGGGCGCGCACAACCGTTCCGCGTCGCGCCGCTGACGACGGTGCGCGTCGTGCCGGCGCGACACGAACGGGATGGGCGGCGGCGGGGTCGGCGGCCGGGCGAGCGACCCGCCGGCGCAGAGCGATGTCAGCCGGTGCCGTGCTCGGCGATCTGCTCGTCGAGGCCGGCCCGGCGGTCGGCACCGATGCCGATGCCGGCGGGGCTGACGCCGTCGCCGTGGTCGCAGCGGTGGTACAGGAGCACGAGCGCGTCGAGGTAGTCGCCGACGAGGCAGAACTGGTCGGCCACCACCTGGTTCGGGGCGTCGCTGCCGAACTTCGACGATGCGTTCGGCTCGTACCAACCGGTCCAGAAGTTGGTCAGCAGCAGCCAGTCGGCCGAGGCCACGTCGGAGGCCAGCGACGAGCCCGCCTTGTCGGCGAGCCCCGGATCCATCTCGATGTAGTAGGTCGCCGGGGTCAGCTCGGGGAACAGCGAGTAGAAGATCGCGTCGCTGTAGATCGTCCGGCTCAGGTCGGCCGGCCCGACGAGGAGCCGCTCACCCGGCTTCGACAGTCGGGCGAGGTCGTCGATCGCCTGCTGGCTGGCCTCCTGCAGCGGTTGGTTGCCGAAGGAGAACGTCCGGTCGCCGCGGGACACCTCGAAGCCGCCCGGCTTGTTGCCCACGGAGATGCGCGTGTCGAGGAGGTACGAGCGGTACGTGTAGAACGGCGCCACCACGGCCAGCGCCAGCGCACTCACCACGCCGGCGGCCAACCACCGCCGCCGGCCGAGCGCCGGCCGGCCCGCCCTGGCTGTGCCGCGCACCCACAGCTCGGCCACCACGCACGGGATCAACGAGGCCGACACGCACGAGCCCCACGCGAGGTGGGTGCTGTCGGGGCGCTGCAACGCCTGCGGGAGCATGCCCAGGCCGAGGAGCCCGCCGGCCAGCAGCGCGGCGAAGCGCGGCGCCGGCGAACGACGCATCCACCACCAGCCGAAGCCGACCACGGCGAGTGCCGCGATGATCACGGCGAAGAACCAGAGGAACAGCTGGTGGTTGGCCGACAAGGCCGGGAAGCGCCACCACGGGGCGTCGTTCGGTCCCTCGGCGACGGCCTGCAGCGCCCCGTCGATGCGGCCCCAGCTCGGCGGGCGGGGCAGGGCGCGACCGGGGCGCAGCTCGAACACGGGGTCGAGGACCATGCCACGGATCGCCTTCGCCGGACCGGCCATCGCCAGGTGGACGAACATCGGGACGAGCCCGACGGCGAGGCCGACGAGCACGGTGAGCGAGACCCGTCGCCTGGCCGGCGAGCGCCACAGCAACCAGACGTGGGCCAGGACCAGGGCGAGCACGAGGTCGGGGCGGTAGCCGAGGGCGAACCCGGCGAGGAGGCCGGCACCCGAGCGCGGCGCGCCGCTGCCACGCCGAGTCGGTGTGCAGGGCGCGCACGCCGAGCACGACGCTCCAGATCGCCAGAGCGACACCGCCCTCCCAGGCCAATGCCGACAGGCCGATCGGGGTGAGCACGAGGACCGTCGCGGTGAGTGCGCAGACCACCGCCATCGTCCGGCCCCACGCACGGCACAGGGCGAAGATGCCGAAGATCAGGGCGACGTGCTGCAGCAGGCCGAACACCCGCTCCACGCCGAGCGTGTCGCCGAACAGCCAGTACCAGCCGGCGAGCACGTGCAGGGAGAACGGTCCGTAGAGGTGCAGGAAGTCGACGTTGGGCACGTCGCCCTCGAGGATCCGCCGGGGGAAGGTGAGCATGAAGCCCTCCTCCATCGAGCTGCCCGTGGCCTTGAACAGCCCGCGCACCGGCACGGCGATGACGGCGAGCACGATCGCCACCGCAGCCACGCCACGCCACGACGGCCGGCGAAGTCGGCCGCCGACCACCCACGGGGTGGGCACGACCTCGACCGCACCATCCCGTTCCAGCACGGGCCGAGACTCTAGGGCGACCGCCTGGCTACGCTGCGGGCACTGCAACGAGGGATCGGGGGATCCACGTGCCACCTTCCGCCGCCATCACGGTCGACGACATCCAGCTGGGGACGAACGAGTTCTGGATGCGACCGCTCGACGAACGCAACGCGGCGTTCGCCGCGCTGCGCGACCGCTGCCCGGTCGGCTTCCACCCGGAGCTGGACATGCTCGCCGGCGCGCCCGAACCGGGTCCGGGGTTCTGGTCGCTCACCGGCTACGAGGACGTCCGCTCGGTCAACCGCCGGGCCGGGCTGTTCAGCTCGACGGGCGGGATCACGCTCACCGACACCGTCCCGGAGACCCTCGAGTTCTTCGGCTCGATGATCGTCCTCGACGATCCACGCCACTCCAAGCTGCGCCTGCTCGTGCAGAAGGGCTTCACCCCGAAGACCGTGCAGGCCATCGAGCACAGCGTGCGCGTCCGCGCCCGTCAGCTGATGGCCGACGCCGCAGCGATGGGCGAGTGCGACTTCGTCGAGAACTTCGCCGCGCCGCTGCCGCTGCAGGTGATCTGCGACATGCTCGGCGTGCCGGCGGCTGACGAGAAGCAGGTCTTCGACTGGACGAACATCATCCTCGGCGCCGGCGACCCCGACTTCGGCGGCACGTACGAGGCGCTGTTCGACGGCGCGTTGGGGATGTACAACTACGCCCAGGCGCTCGGCCAGGACCGCCTCGACCATCCCGGCGAGGACCTCGTGTCGATCCTCATGCACGCCGACGTCGACGGCCAGCGGCTGACGCCTGCCGAGTTCGGCTCGTTCTTCATCCTCCTCGCCGTCGCCGGCAACGAGACGACGCGCAACGCGATCAGCTGGGGCATGAAGATGCTCACCGAGCATCCCGACCAGCTGCGCGCCTGGCAGGCCGATCCGGTGGGGATGACGCCGACGGCCATCGAGGAGATCGTCCGCTGGGCCAGCCCGGTGATCCACATGCGCCGGCTGGCGTTGGAGGACACGCGCATCGGCGACGTCGACATCGCCGCCGGCGACAAGGTGGTCATGTGGTACTGGTCGGCCAACCGCGACGAGTCGGTGTTCCCCGACGGCCACGCGCTTCGACCTCCGCCGGCCGAACGCCAAGGAGCAGGTCGGCTACGGCGGCGGCGGGCCCGCACTTCTGCCTCGGGGCCAACCTCGCCCGGCGGGAGATCACCGTGATGTTCGAGGAGATCTTCCGCTGGTTCCCCGACCTGCGCACCACGACCGAGCCGGACCGCCTGCTGTCGCCGTTCATCAACGGCATCAAGCGGATGCGCTGCGAGTTCTCCCCGGCCAACGTCGACACCAGCTCGACCTCGACGCGTGATGGCCGGCTGGACGGTCGGCCGGGCGACGATCACGCCGGTCATCGAGACCGAATCGATCACCTCGCCGAAGTTCCTGTTCACGGGCCTGGACAAGGCCGGCGTGCTGGACATCGCCCATCGCCACCCGTGGCTCGCCGGCGTCGTTCGTCGACGACGCCGGCTACCTCCTGCAGCGCATCCAGTGCCTGGTGGTCGACGTCGACGGGGTGCGCATCGCCGTGGACACGTGCGTGGGCAACGACAAGGAGCGCTCCAACCCCGGCTGGGCGCACCAGCACCTGCCGTTCCTCGACGACATGACCGCTGCCGGGTTCGCCCCGGACTCGGTCGACGTCGTGGTCTGCACCCACCTGCACGTCGACCACGTCGGCTGGAACACGATGCTCGTCGACGGACGATGGGTGCCGACGTTCCCCAACGCCCGCTACGTCCTCGCCGCGCCGGAGTTCGAGTACTGGCAGGCCACGACGATGGGCGGCGACGACGTGTTCGGCGACTCGGTCGCCCCGATCGCCGCTGCCGGCCTGGCCGACCTGGTGCCGATCGACCACCGCCTCGACGGTGCGGTCCGCTTCGACCCGACCACGGGCCACACGCCGGGTCACGTCTCGGTGGTGATCGAGTCGGCGGGCGAGCGCGCCGTGATCACCGGCGACATGATCCACACGCCGCTGCAGATCGCCGAGGTCGACCGCTCGTCGGCCTTCGACTACGACCAGATCGCCGCAGCCGACACCCGCCGGTCGTTCCTCGAACGCTACGCCGACGACACGCTGGTGATCGGCACGCACTGGGGCGGGATGGGTGCCGGGCGCATCCGCCGCGACGACGGCGACGGGTGGCGCATCGACCCGGCCGGATAGCTTTCCGCCGACATGGCGGAGGCAACGATCAGCACCCTCGCCGCGGAGATGATCGACGCGGGCGTACGCCGGGTGCACGTGCTCGCCTGGCGCGACCTCGACGACCCTGATGCCGGTGGGTCCGAGGAGCACGCCGACCAGTTCATGCGACGCGCCGCGGCAGCCGGGCTGGACGTCACCCATCGCACCTCGGCCGCAGTCGGGCTCCCGCCGACGGCGTCGCGCAACGGCTACCGGGTGGTGCGCCGGGGCAGCCGCTACACCGTGTTCCCACGAGCGGTCGCCAGCGAGCTCGTCGGGCGGATGGGTCGCTTCGACGCGCTCGTCGAGGTGTGGAACGGCGTGCCGTGGATGAGCCCCGTGTGGACGCGCAAGCCGCGGATCATGTTCCTCCACCACGTGCACGGTCCGATGTGGGATCAGTTGCTGCCCGGGCCCCTCGCGCACCTCGGTCGGGTGATGGAGGCTCGGTTGGCGCCGCCGTTCTACCGCCGTGGGCTCACGGTCACGCCGAGCGAGGCGACGCGCGCCGATCTGCGTCGGCCTCGGTTTCCGACCCGAGCGCGTGCGGGCGGTGAACAACGGGGTCGACGAGATCTTCGTGCCCGGTGGCCACCGTTGCCCGGAGCCGCTCGTGGTCAGCGTCGGACGGCTGGCTCCGGTGAAACGTCACGCCGAACTGGTCGACGCGGCCGCCGCCGCCCGGGCTCGGGTGCCCGGCCTGCGGCTGGTGATCGTCGGTGACGGCCCGATGGAGGCGGCCGTGCGCGCCCGGATCGCCGTGCACGGCGCCGAGTCGTGGGTGACGCTCGCCGGGCACCTGCCACGCGAGGATCTCGTCGGGCTGTACCAGCGGGCCTGGGTGGTCACCTCGGCGTCACTGGCCGAGGGTTGGGGGCTGACGCTCACCGAGGCCGCGGCGTGCGCGACGCCGGCGGTGGCCACCGACGTCAGCGGCCACCGCAGCAGCGTGATCGACGGCGTCACCGGCGTGCTCGCCCCGCTCGAACAGCTCGGTGACGTCCTCGCCGACGTGCTGCTCGACGACACCCGGCGTGCCGCGTTGGCCGTGGCGGCGCTCACCCGGGCGCAGACGCTCACGTGGGAGGCGTCGGCGCGCGGCGTGCTCGCCGCGCTGCACTCCCAGGTCGTCGCCGGCGGTCGCCGCGGGCCCGGGCGTCCCACCCGTCCTCGATGAGGTGAGCGCCCGACCTCGGGCACGGCGGGAAGCGTGGGCCGGTGTCGCCAGGGCGTCAGCCGTCGACGAGCGCTTGGTGCTCGCCGAGCTGCGGGGCCCGCGAACGGATCGCCCACGGGGTGGCGCTGAAGCGGTACGGCGCGCCGGCGTAGGTGTACGTGGCGCCGAGCTCGGGGTGCTCGACCGGTGTCGGCCAACCGCGAGCGATGAGGTGCGGGTCGTCGAACAGGTCGTCGGGCGAGTAGACGATGCCCGCGGCGAGCCCGTGGCGCTGGGCGCTGACGAAGAAGTCGTAGGCGCCCACCCGGGTGGCGACGAACTCCTGGGCCTCGCGCACCGACATCACCACCTGCAGCACCACAGGGTCGTTGCGCAGCGTGGCGCCGGTGATCTCGATGCCCGCCGCGCCCATCTCCAAGAACGCAGTGAGCTCGAACTCGTCGGTCAGCCCGAGCTCGGCGAGCCAGGCGATGACCGAGCCGAACTCGGCCGGCTTGCGCGCCAGGATCCCGGCGTTGACGAAGCGTCCGTCGGCGCAGAGCAGCTGCGTCGGCATGCTCGCGGTCGCGGCGGCGTGCCGGCCGGTCTGGCGCTGCACCTCGAAGTTGCACGCCAGGTAGCCGTAGGTGGCCACCTCGGTGGTGACGTTGGCCGCGGCACAGTGCGTCGACGTCGACGTGCTGACCGCGGCCCGAGTGCTCACGCTCCAGCAGGGCCACGAGCGCCGACAGGACCGCCCAGTGCGACGCCGTGTGCAGACCCTGGTTGCCGCCACCGCGCACCGGCGGCAGCGTGTGGTCGTCGTAGCCGCAACTCCACACCGGGCCACCCTCGGCGAGGATCGTCAGATCGGTGCTGTTCGGCGGCGCGCTGACGGCGATCGTGATCAACCGGTCGTCGTCGCCCACGAGCGCAGCGCGGTCGAGCGGCTCGCCGGCGAGCACGATGTCGGCGCCCTGCGCCAGGCCGGCCAGCTGCTGGCGTCCGACCGGGTCGTCACGATCGATGACCACCGACGACTTCGAGGTGTTGTACTGCCACCACCACAGGCTGCGCTCGGGTCCGGGGACGTCGTCGAGGAACGGCCCCCACGTGCGCTGGACGCTGCCGCCCGGCGGCTCGACCACCACCACTTCGGCGCCGAGATCGGCGAGCAGCTTGCCCGCCCAGGCGCACAGCTCGTGGCTCAGCTCCACCACGGTGACCCCGTCGAGCGGTCCGATCCTCTGCTCGCTGCGCTCGCTCATCTGCTCGGGGGCCGCGCCCCATCGACGCCCGGCTCCCTGGCGGTCGCTCGGTCGTCATGCGCTCGCTGCGCTCGCGCCCCATCCACGCCCGGCTCCCTGGCGGTCGCTCGGTCGTCATGCGCTCGCTGCGCTCGCTCATCTGCCGGCCCCCCCGGACCCCATCGACGCCCGGCTCCCTGGCGGTCGCTCGGTCGTCATGCGCTCGCTGCGCTCGCTCATCAGATCACCGCCGCGGCGCGCAGCTCGTCGATCTCGGCCTGATCGAGGCCGAGCACCTCGCGGAACACGCGGTCGTTGTCCTCGCCGAGGAGCGGCCCGCCCCGACCGAGCTGCCAGTCGGTGCGCGAGAAGTGCACCGGGAGGCCGTCGACGCGGATCGGTCCGTGCTTGGTGTGCTCGACCGTCGGCCACAGCCCCCACTGCGCAGTGTGCTCCTGATGGTCGCAGCGGTCCACGGAGAGCAGCACGGGCGCTACCGGGACCTCGAGCGGACGGAGGAGCTCGACCACCTCGTCGCGGGTGCGCGTGACGGTCCACTCGGCGACGAGCGCATCGAGGACATCCGGGTCGCCCCACCGGTCGGCAGGCGGATCGTCGAGGAGGGCGGCGAACCGCGACCAGTCGGCGATCGTCGCGGCAGGCGATGGCCACCCAGCGATCGGTCTCCCGGGTCGGGTAGACGCCATGCGGCGCCATGGCCGGGAAGTTGTGCCGGTTGGAGTTCGGGCTGCCGGGGCGACGCAGCGTCCGTCCGTTGACCGTGTGGTCGAGCAGCGCCGGGCCGTTGAGCGTTGCCGCACCCTCCATGCACGCCATGTCCACCCACTGGCCCTCGCCGGTCCGTGTCCGGTGGAACAAGGCGGCGAGCAGGGCGATGGCCATCATGTACCCGCCGGTGTGGTCCATGTAGGAGAAGCCCCACCCGGCCGGCTGCTGATCGGGTAGGCCGGAGGCGAACGTCAGGCCGCTCACCGCCTGGACGATCGGCCCCCACGAGCGGAACGTCCCGTACGGGCCGCTGTGGCCGAAGCCGGAGTTGGACACGTAGACGATGTCCGGCTTGAGCGCCTTGAGGTCGTCGTAGCCGAAGCCGAGCCGCTCCATGACGCCGGCGGAGAAGTTCTCGGTGACCGCGTCGGAGCTGCGCACGAGGTCGCGCAGCAGCTCCTTGCCGCGCTCCTGGCGCAGGTCGATGGTGATGCCGAGCTTCTCGACGTTGTGGTTGTTGAAGCCCGAGCCGCCCTCCGGGCTGCTGTCGTCGTGGATCGCCGGGCCGAGCTGGCGGACGATGTCCCACAGGCCCTTGGTGACCGGGTCCTCGATGCGGACGACCTGGGCGCCGAACGCGGCGAGGACGCGGGTCGCCCCGGCACCGGCGAGCTGCCCGCTGAGGTCGCAGATCCGCAGGTGGCGCAGCGCGCCGTCGAAGCGCGACGCGCCGCCGGTCGTGGTGGTTGTCGCCCGATCCTTGATGTCGTCGTCAGCGGTGGCGTTGCTCATCGAACGTGCTCCATCGGTCAGTGCGATCCCCCAGGCCGTGGCGGCCCCGCCGCCGTCGCGGACCCTACCCGCAGGACGTCAACGGGGGAGCAGGCGGGTCGCTCGCTTGAGGACGGCGAGGGCTCCCTGCTTGGCCGCCGTGCGGTGCTGCGAGCGGCCGCCGGCGGCGGTGTCGGCGCGGTTGGTGAGGAACCACTCGTAGCTGTCGACGAGCATCTCCACGTTGGAGAACCGTGGCTGCCAGCCGAGCAGGTCTCGCGCGTGGTCGATGTCGAACCACAGCGACTCGGCGTACATCGTCCAGTGGTACGGGGCGAACGGGGCGAGCCGCAGCGTGGCCGCGGCGTGCATCGCCACGGCCGCCGGACCGGCCGGCAGCGAGCGCACCTGCGATCCGGTGGCGGCGTGGGCGCACAGGCCCTCCAGCGACTCGCGCATCGTGGCGAAGCGATCGGTGCCGGCGTTGACGATCGCCGGCCCGGCGTGGTCGCCGGCGAGGCGGCAGCACTCGGCGAGGTCGTCGGCATGGACGAACTGGTAGCGGTTCGACCCGTCGCCCAGGACGAACACGTCGGCGCCGTCGGCGATCCAGTCGAACAGGATGCCGAAGATGCCGAGACGGCCGTGACCGAGGATGGTGCGCGGACGGACGATGGTCACGTCGAGGCCACGCTCCACCGCGGCGAGGCAGGCCCACTCGGCGGCCAGCTTGGCGTGGCCGTATGCCTCCACCGGCGACGGCACGGTGGTCGGCAGGACCGGGTTCGTCGCCGGCACCCCGAACACCGCGCTCGACGACGTGTGCACGACCTTGCCGACGCCGGCGGCGGCGCACGCGTCGAGCAGGACGACCGTGCCGTCGACGTTGACCGAGCGGAACAGCGCGTCGTCGCGCGCCAGCGGCACCTGGGCGACGTTGTGGAACACCACGTCGATCCCGTCCACCGCGGTGGCGACCGCCGCGGCGTCGCGGATGTCGCCGTGCACGAACTCGACCCGCGGCGGTCGGTCGTCGGCGTCGTGGAGGTCGAGCACGCGCACGTCGTGGCCTGCGTCGACAAGTCGTTGCACGAGCAACGACCCGAAGTAGCCGCTGCCGCCGGTGACCAGGCTGCGGGTCACAGCTGCAGCCCCTCGGCGACGCACCAGCGGATGCTGGCGCGCATCCCCTCGTACAGCTCGAACCGCGGCTCGTAGCCGAGCACGGCACGTGACGCGCTCGATGTCGCAGGCGATCGTCTTGTCCATCTCGCCGAGCACGTGGAACTGCTGTTGGTACCGCCCGGTGCGCTGCACGAGGGCGTCGACGCGTTCGGCGAGCCGACCGACGACCGCTGGCATCGGGCGACCCGGCGGCTCGACCTCGAAGCCCTCGTCACGCAGTGCCCGCCCGACCGTCTCGACGATCTCGGCCACGGTGTACGGACGGGCGTCGGCGATCCAGAAGCCACGCCCGGCGATGTCCGGTGTGCGCTCGGCGGCGAGCACGCCGTCCACCAGGTTCTCCACGTACACCATCGAGCGGCGCTGCTGACCGTCGCCGATCACCGGGAAGCGCCCGGCTCGGATCATCCGGAAGAACGTCGTCTGGCGCGGCGGCTGGTGCGGCCCGTAGAACCACGGCGGGCGCACGATCACCGCGTCGAGGCCGCGCTCCACGGCGGCGAGCACCTCGAGCTCGGCGAGCATCTTCGACTGCCCGTAGGCGTAGTACGGGTGGTACGGCTCGTCGGCGCGGAACCGGTCGGTGGTGGTGGGATTGGCGCCGAACGGGCTGTTCGACGAGACGTGCACCACACGTCGGACACCGGCGCGGCCGGCGGCGTCCAGCAGCACCCGGGTGCCCTCCGTGTTCACCCTGAACAGCTCGGCGACGGCCTTCGGGTGGATGAGCCCGGCGGCGTGCAGGACGTGGCACGGTCCGTCGAGTCGGTGGAGGAGCCGAGCGGCGGTCTGCGAACGGGCGATGTCGCCGATGATCACCCGGGCCTCGGGGGCGACGCGCCGCAGCTGCTCGGCCTGAGCCGTGTCGTGGGCCAGGAGGCGCAGGCCGGGTCGGCCGTCGGCGACGAGCCGATGGACGAGGGCTGCGCCCAGCCACCCGCCGGCGCCGGTGACGACCGTGTTCGCCGGTTCATCCACGGTGGCCCCCGTGGGCCGCGACGAACCGCCGGACGTTGCGGATGGCGAGGGCCATCACCGTGGCCTGCGGGTTGACGCCGGGTGCGGTGGGCAGCAGCGAGGCGTCGTTGACCCAGACGTCGGTGGTGCCGTGCACCCGGCCGTGGGAGTCGGCACCGGTGGCCCCGGCGCGCTCGCCGAGCGGCACCGTGCTGCACAGGTGGACGCTCATCACGCTCGCCCTGGTGATCGCGAAGGCGGCGTTCATCGTCGCCAGGTCGGCGCGGCCACGCACGACCGGGGCGCCGCGGAACGACGGGAGCACCTCGCTGGCCCCGGCCTCGAGCATCAGCAGCGCGAGCCGAGCGAGGCCGCTGCGCAACAGCTCGCGGTCGCGTCGGGTGAGGTGATAGGTCACGAGCGGTTCGCGCAGCCCCGGGAGGGCGCTGCACCCGACCGTGACCCTCGCTGGTGATGGCCGCGTAGTAGACCGCGCACCGCTCCCACTGGCCGAGCGCCCCGGCGAACGCCGACCAGTGATCGCTCAGCGCCAGTGCGAGCAGGCCGGGCTGGCTGGCAGAGCCGCCGAACGAGAGGTCCGGGGCGAACTCCTTCACCTGGTGCACGGGCACCTCGTCGTCGGCGTCGAGCGCGTCGGGGAATCGTGCCGCCAGCTTCACCGTCGGGTGGATGGCGAGCGAGCGGCCGATGCCGTCACGCAACCCGGAGCGCTGCAGGAGTGCCGGCGTCTGGATGGCTCCGCCGCAGACGAACACGTGGCGGGCGCGCACGACGCTGCGTCCTCCCGGACCGCCGAGGTGCACCGACACGCCCGCGGTGTCCCGCTGCAGGCGCTCGGCGCGCTGGCCGACCACGAGGCGGGCGCCGGCGCGTGCCGCCCGGGGGAGGTAGGTGCGGGTCATGCTCTGACGCTGCGCGCTCGATCCGTCCGGGGCGTAGGTCATCCACCGGGGGATCTCGTCGTTCTGCCAGCCGAGCCGATCGGCGCCGCGGTGCAGCACCTCGCTCGCCGGCGACGGCGGGCCCGGGAGCGGACCGACGGACAGCTCGCGCTCCACCTCGTCGGCGATGGCCAGCAGCTCGTCGACGTGCCAGTCGGCGATCTGCAGGTCCACGCCCCAGCGCTCCAGCAGCTCGCCCGGCGGTCGGCGGTAGAGGCCGCTGTTGATCTCCGTGCCCCCGCCGGCGCAGCGGCCCTCGGTGTAGGCGATCGACGGACGGCCGAGCGCCACCGTCACCCCGCCATCGCGGTACTGGCGGTCCATCTGCTCGAGGGAGAACGGCACGACGCTGCCCTGTTCGATCCACTCGCCTTCTTCGACCACGAGCACGTCGAAGCCGGCCTCGGCGAGGAGCGCGGCCGTGGGCGCGCCGCCGGCCCCGGAGCCGATGACCACCACCTCGGCAGACGGCGGTGCGCGGTGCAGCGGCGTCACGGGCCCACGACCGGCGTCGTCGGGGTGTCCGGCCAGTGCTCCCAGATGTACGCGTAGCCGAGCGAACGCACGAGCCGGGGGTATTCGCCGAGGATCGGCAGCGGCCGGTCCACGAGGCGGCGGGCGACTCGCCAGCCGCCGGGAAGGGCGAGCAGGAGGCGGTACGCGGCGGCGATCACCGTGACCCCGAGGCGGATGACGCTCGGCAGCACGTCCACCCGGCGGCCGACGAAGGCCACGGCCTCGCCACGACGGCCAGCGGCGAGTTCGGGCACGTCGGACGCGAGCAGGCGGTCGGCGAACGGCTCGACCAGCGGAGAGGTACGCATGGGCGCGGCGATCGTACTGACGTCGGACCGTCGAGGGGTACCGAGTCGCTCCGGCACGCGGCAGGTAGCGTGGCGGCCCGTGCGCCCCGTCGTCGTGCTGCCGACCTACAACGAGGCCGGCAACGTGGTGGAGCTCCTCGGTGCGCTCCGTCAGGCGGTGCCGGCGGCCGACGTGCTCGTCGTCGACGACGCCAGCCCGGACGGCACTGCGGACCTGGCCGAGGAGGCCGCCGCCGACCTCGGGAACATCAAGGTGCTGCGGCGCACGGGCCGGGCCAGCCTCGGTGACGCCTACCGGCACGGGTTCACGATCGCCTTCGACGAGGGCTACGACGTGATCATCTCGATGGATTGCGACTTCTCCCACGACCCGGCACGCATCCCGGCGATGATCGCCGTGGTCGAGCAGGGCGCCGACGTGGTGATCGGGTCACGCTACGTACCCGGCGGCCGCACCGTCGACTGGCCGCTGCATCGGCGTCTGCTGTCGCGCTGGGGGAATCGCTACACCGGCATCGTCCTCGGCATGCGGCACGCGCGATTGCACGTCCGGCTTCCGCGCGTACCGCGACCGCGTCGCTGCGGGCCATCGACCCGACGGCCACGACGGCGGAGGGGTACGCGTTCCTCACCGAGCTGCTGTGGGCGTTGAACCGCCACGATGCCCGCGTGGTCGAGGTGCCGATCACGTTCGTCGACCGGGTCCGGGGCACGTCGAAGATGTCGTCACGGATCATCTTCGAGTCGATGACCCTGGTCACCCGGTGGGGCGTGGCGGACCGGCTCGACCGCCGGCGCACCCGCCGCCGTTGAGCCACCGGCACGCTCACCGACCGCCGCCTGGCGTGGCTGCTCTGCGCCGCACTGGCGGTGCCGTTCCTCGTCGCCGCTGGTCGTGCTGGCCACCCAGCACTGGTCGCCGGTGCTCGACCTGGCGATGACCGAGCTGCGCGTCCGCGACGTCGCCGGTCGGCACACCCCGCTGATCGGCCTGCCCGGCCGGATCGGCACGTTCCCCGACCAGGGCAGCCACCCCGGGCCGCTGAGCTTCTACCTGCTGGCCCCCGTCTACCGGCTGTTCGGCTCGACGTCGTACGGCGCTGCTCGTGTCCACGGCGGTGCTCAACGTCGCCGCGCTGTGCGTGGCCATCTGGATCGCCGGGCGCTGCGGGGGACGGCGGCTGGTGCTCGGTGTGGCGGCCTTCCTCGCCGTCGCCACGGCGTGGTACGGCGCCAGCGTGCTGACCCAGCCGTGGAACCCGTACCTGCCGCTGGTCGCCTTCATCGTCGCCCTGCTCGCCGCGTGGGCGGTGCTCGAGGGCCACACGATCATGCTCGTGCCGCTCGTCGTGGCGGCCAGCCTGTGCGCCCAGACGCACGTGCCGTACCTCACGCTCGGGGTGGCGCTGTGCGCCGTCGGTTTCGTCGGCGTCGGCTGGCGACTGGTGGCGGGCGCGCTCGGCGCCGCGGCGCGAGCGATGGATCGTCGGCGGGTCGGTGCTGCTCGGGCGTGCTGCTGTGGCTGCCGCCGCTGATCGATCAGGCGCGCGCACGACCCGGGCAACATCACCATGCTCCGCCGGCACTTCCTCGCACCCGCCGGAGCCGCCGGCCGGGTTCGTCACCGGCGTCAAGGTCGTGCTCGCCCACTTCGACCTGTGGCACCTGGTCGTGCGCCTGGTCGGCCGGTCGGCGCAACCGCTGGCGGTCACGGTCGACCTCGACGGCGGCTCGTGGGTGATCGGGCTGGTCGTCGTGCTCGTCGTGGGCGGCGACCGTCGTGCTCGCCGTGCGCCTGCCCGATCACCGGCCGCTCGGCCTGCACCTCGTGGTCGCCGTCGGCATCGTCGTCTCGATCGTCTCCGCGGCCCGCATCTTCGGCAAGGTCTGGTACTACCTCACGCTGTGGGCCTGGGCCATCGCCCTGCTCGCCGTGCTCGCCGCCGTGTGGACGCTCGTCCAGGCGCTGGAGCGACGCCGGCCGCGGCCGCTGCCGGTCGTCGGCCGTCGACGGTCGCCGTCATCGTGGTCGCCGCCGGCCTGTTCGTGCGCGACGCGGCACGCGTCGACGTGCCCGAGCCGCGCCTGAGCGACGTGCTCGGGCGAGCTGGTCGGACCGACGGCGCGGGCGCTGGCCGACGGCGTCGGCGCGGCCGACGGGCAAGGACGGGCGGTACGCCGTGGTGTGGGCCGACGCCTACTACTTCGGCTCGCAGGGCTACGGGATGATCAACGAGCTGGAGCGGCGCGGCTTCCACGCCGGCGCGTACCCGACGTACCACGTGCCGGTGACCCCGCAGCGGATCTTCCCGGAGGGTTCGGCCACCGCCGACGTCGTGCTGGCGACCGGCGTCAACGTGGCCGTCTGGCAGGCCAAGCCGGGCGTGGTGCAGGTGGCCGATGTCGAGCCGCGCGACGCCGCCGAGCTGGCCGAGTTCCAGCCGAGCTGCGCAGCGAATCGATCGCCTCGCTCCAGGCCGCCGACCTGCCCGACCTGGCCGAGCTGGTGGACACCAACCTGTTCCTCGCCAGGATCGATCCGCGCCTGCCGGCCGGCGTGGAGGCCAAGCTCGCCCGGATGCTCGCGCTCGGCGAAGAGACGGCGGTGTTCATCGCGCCGGCCGGCACGTTCTCCTGATGGTCGACGGCAGTGGCGACGACGGCGACGGCAGTGGCGCCGTGCGGCGCCGGCGGATCGATCCCGTCCTCGTCGCCGCGCTGGTGCTGGTGGCGCTGCCGATCGTGGTCGCCGCCGTCCGCGCGGTGATCGACGGGTGGATCCCGATCGGCGACGACGCGCTCGTCGCCATCCGTGCCCGCGACGTGCTCACCGTGGATCACCCGCTGCTGGGCACGTGGACGTCGGCGTCGATCGACGCCGGCGTGGACATGAACCACCCGGGCCCGCTGCTGTTCGACGCCCTCGCCGCCCCGGTCCGCGTGTTCGGCGGCCATGCCGGCGTGGCGCTCGGGGTGATGGCGGTCAACGTCGTCGCCGCGTGGACCGTGGTCGCCGTCGCCTGGCGGCGCGCCGGACGGATCGGCGTGGTCGTCGCCGCGGCCACGGTCGCCTACCTCGCTGTGGACGATGGGCAGCGAGCTGCTGTTCGATCCGTGGAACCCGCACGTCCTGATCGTCCCGTGCCTCGCGCTGCTGGCCTGCGCGTGGTCGATCGGCTGCGGTGGCTGGCGGGCGCTGCCGGTGTACGTGGCGATCGGCTCGTTCTGCGTGCAGACCCACCTCGGCTACGTGTACCTCGTACCCGGGCTGCTCGTGGTGGCCGTCGTCGTCGGCGTCGTGCTGCGCCGCACGGTCCCGGTCGCCGACGGGCCGCCGGCGCGCCCGTTGCCCTCGCGCGGCGTCGTGCTGACCACCGTGATCGTCGCCGCCGTGCTGTGGGTCCAACCGTTCTGGGAGCAGCTGTTCGGCGCCGGCGAGGGCAACCTGTCGCGCCTCGCCGGGGCGGCCGGGCTCCGCCGGCCCGAAGGTCGGTGCCTCGCTCGCCGTCCGGATCCTCGGCTCGGTGCTCGGTGTCGCACCGTGGGCGGCGCGGGCCGGGTTCCTCGACGCCGTGCCGGGCACGCCGTACGCCGTCGCCCGGCGTGCTCGGGCCGGTGGACAACCTCTCCCTCGGCGCGGCGATCGCCCGCCTCGTGGTGGTCGCGGTGCTGATCGGCGCGTGCCCTGTGGTGGGCGGGGCGACGACGTGATCGTGTCGTCGCTCGCCGCGCTCGGTGTCGCAGTCGGCGCGATGCTCGTCGCCTTCGTGACGCTGGTGATCATGCCGATCGGCCCGCTCGGGTTGACCCCGCACCAGATGCGCTGGCTGTGGGCCGATCGGGGCGTTCGTCTGGCTGGCGCTGCTGCGTGACCGTCGGACGGGCGCTGGCCGCCGTGCTGGACGGTCGGATCGTGCTCGGCGGTCGGCGGGGCGCTCGCGGTGATCTTCGCCGTGCTCGCCGCTGCCGACGTTCGTCCAGCCCGCCGGCCCGGCGGCCACGGCGTTCCAGATCCCGACCGTGCGCGAGCTCGACCACCAGCTGCCTGCCGACGACACGCTCGGCACGGTGTGGTTCGACTCGGCGAACCTGCCGATCTTCGACAACTACAGCGCGGCCGTGCTCGCCCAGCTGCAGGCCGACGGCGTGCTCGTTCCGGGTCGACGAACCTGGCCTCGTGCGCCAGTTCGGCGACCACCGCCGGTACACGGGCACGGCCGACGCGCGGATGTACCTGCTCCAGGGTCGGGACGCGCTCGACCGTGCCCGACGGACAGCAGCGGCTCGCCCTGGCGACGCCGCTGTCGGACGCCGAGCAGGCCGAGCTCGTCGCCGACGAGGACGTGCTGGCGCAGTTCGCCGCGTCGGGTGCGGCGGTGCTCAACGACGCCGGCGTGGCCGCGGCCGCGACCGGCGGCCTGTCGGTCGACCCGGCGTCGCTGCAGACGGCGATCGACCGACCACGGGCGTCGTCACCAGCGGTGTGCTCCCGGCGCTGCTGCGCGACGGCTTCGTCGACGCCGACGCCGACACGACCGCCGCGGCCGTGCGCTACGCCGAGCTGCTCACCGAGGTGAATGCCGGCACGACCGTGGCCGTGGTCGTCGGCCCGATCCCGACGTAGCGCCGTCTCGCCACCCGCCGTCGGTGCCCGAGTCGTCGGTGTCCACGCGAGTCGTCGGTGTCCACGCGAGTCGTCGGCGTGCGGAACGGCCCCTGAGGGACTCGGGTGGACGTGTGGCACTCGGGTTGATGGCCGTCGCCCGAGTGGGTGGTGTGCGCCCGAGTCGATGGCGTGCGGAATTGGACGCGTGGGACTCGGCTGCACTCGTGCGGACTCGGGGCGGTGGGGCGTCGGAGTTCCGCCATCGCCGTCGGGCTTCGCTGTCGGACCTCGATCAGCGGCGGGCGGCGAGCTCGTCGCAGACGGGGGTCGTCGTCGGTGACTCGAGCGAAGGAGGCGGAGGGCTGCAGTCGTCGACAGGTCGGGCGGGTCGCCGGCGAACAGTCCCACAACGCCGTCGACGGTGACGACGAAGCCGCCGCCCACCGGATCGGCGACGACGTCGACCGCCAGCGGCGCCGCCGTCCCACCGCAGCAGCGGCCCGTCCACCGGCTCACCGTCGGTGGGCAGCCAGGTGACCTGTGCGGTCCCGGACGTCGTCGTCGGTGGACAGCGTCAGCGCGCCGGTGTCGCCAGCGAGCACGGTGGCGTCGCGTCCCGGGCTGAACGTGCCGTGCGCACTCCGCGCCGCCGAGCGCTCCAGCGCCACCCACTTGCCCTGCTCGGCGATGTACAGGCCGACGCACGGCCCGTCGATGCCGACGACGCCGTCGCGCGGCACCTCGCCGTCCGGGCGTGAGGCCGACGATGCCGGCGGCGCGCCGCCGAACAGTGCGTCGTCGATCTCGTAGCGCCAGGCCGTGAAGCCCGGGGACTTGAGCTGCTGGGTCCACGTGGCCAGGGCGACGTTGACCCATGCGCCCCAGGCCACGCCGGCCACCACGCCGGCGAACGCCAGGCGTCGCGCCCACCGCCGGGCCGGCGTGGCCAGCGTCACCGAGGCGAACGCCGCGGGCAGGGCGAGCGCGGGCAGCATGTCGACCAGGTAGCGGTTGGCCGTGAAGCCGATGAGGAACGACGGGATCGCGGCGACGACAGCCCGCCGAGCGCGACGAGCGGGCCCCACAGGCGGCGGCGCACCAGCACGACGACGCCGATGACCGCGAGCACGGAGAGCAGCGTCGCCGAGGCCGTGAGCGAGGCGCTCGGGGTGTTCGTCTCCAGCGGGTACGAGCCGTACTCGTGGGCCAGCGGCCCGAAGCGCATGATCGGCAGCAGGCGCTCGAAGCGGATCGTGTCCGGGCGCAGGTACTGCACGACGGTGGTCGGCAGGAAGCGGGTGCTGAAGAAGCTGCCGTGGTTGCCGGCGAACCACGCGGCACGCACCGGGCTCTGCAGCGTCAACAGCTGATGGTCGGCAGGCAGGTCGAACGGCGTGCGGAACTTGGCCTCGTTGAGGCCCGACGTGGACGAGCGCGCCGAGCGCCGCGGCCGTCGACGGCGCCGATGGCCGATCGTCCGGTCGCGGCGCCACAGCAGCAGGCCGACGCCGGCGAGGGCGACGAACGCGCCGATGCCGACCGTCGCCCGGGTGAGCAGGCAGGCGAGGGAGAACGCGGCGGCGAGCAGCAGCGCTCGCCGCGACGGTGCACGCCACAGGCGAGCACCTGCGCGGCCGCGGCGACGCACAGCGCCGCCGCCCACATCTCCGTCTCGTGGTACACGCTCACCCAGCCGCTGAGGAACAGTGCCGGCGACACGGCGACCGCGGCGACCACGAGCGTCGCCGGCGGCACACGGCGAGCCGAGGCCCTGGCGACGGACGCCGCGTCCGGCCAGCAACGCGCCGCCTGGCGGACGAGGTGGAACGGCGGCCGTGCACAGCACGGCGAAGCCGATCGTCAACGACAGGCGCACCAGACGGCCGTCGGCCCAGTGGCCGAACGCTGCGAACGGCAGGCGCACGAGCGCGAGGAACGGGCCGTAGTACAGGTACGTCCGGCCGCCGATGAGGAAGCCTTCGGGTCCGGGGATCGACGGCCGGCACGTCGAGGTGCAGCCCGAGGAACGCGTGGGCCTGGGCGTCGTAGAAGTCGGCGCTGAACCCGGCGCGGTCGAACAGGGTCCACGGCCGCCACTGGCAGACGACGAGGAGGAACAGCACGGTGCCGGCGACGGTCACCCGCCGGGCCCAGCGACGGTCGCGCTCGGTCAGCTCCGCCGGATCACGGCCGTCAGGCGCTTCGACCTCAGCGACGGAGCGCTGCCACCACATCAGCGCGCGACGGTGGTCGCATCGATCGGTTCGCCGTCGCCGCGGACGACCAGCTCGAAGACGAACTGGTAGGCGAACATCGTCGGCCAGGCGCGCACCAGCGCCGCGATCGGCGCCGGCGATGGCGCGCACGGCGCGGCCGCGTTCGGCGCCGAGCGCGTCGAACGGCAGCCCGGTGTGCGCCGGGGCGATCGGCACCAGGCCCGGCGGCACGGGCCATCCGCAGGAACGACCGGCGGGTGAAGAAGCGCACGTGCGTGGCGTCGAGGATGCCCCGCTGGTCGTAGTCGAACTGGCCGAGGGCGACTCGTCCACGCGGGTACCAGTGGCTGAAGTTCGGCACGCTGGCGATGAGCGTTCCGCCGGGGCGCAGCCGGCCGACGATCTCGCCGAGCAGTCGCGCCGGCTCGCGGACGTGCTCGAGCACGTCGGCGGCGACGACCACGTCGAACCCGTCGCCGACGGCATCGGGCAGGCCGTGGTCGAGGTCGGCGCGCACGAAGCGCGTCATCCGCTCGTCCACGCCGTCGGCCGCGGACGCGTCGACGCCGGTGACCCGGTGGCCCTGCCGTTCGAGCGCGGCCGCCAACCACCCCGGTCCGCAGCCGACGTCGAGCACCCGCTGCGGTGGACGGTCGGCGAGCAGGTGCAGCACCCGGCCGTGCGAGCTGTCGGTCGACGGCTTGAACGCGTAGGGCTCGTCGACGCGGGCGAGCGCGCCGGCCCCGAAGCCGCTGGCCCCGAGGCGGTGGCGCACCGAGTGCCGAACGACGTCGCGCGCGTAGCGCAGCCCGTTGACGTAGCAGATCTCGTCGCCGTAGTACGTGGGGATCGGCACCTCGGCGATGCGTTTGCCGGCGCTGTGCAGCTGCAGGATGATCTCGGTGTCGAAGTCGAAGCCGTCGGAGTTGACGTTGAACGGCACGTCGGCCAGCGCGTCCACCCGGTAGGCGCGGTAGCCGGAGTGCCACTCGCTGAGCGCCAACCCGCTCGTGGCGTTCTGGAAGCGGGTGAGGATGCGGTTGCCGACGAACTTGTACATCGGCATGCCACCGGCGCGGGCCTGCCCGGGGAACAACATGCGTGAGCCGAACACGGCGTCGGCGGTGCCGTCGCGGAGTCGGGGCGAGCACCTCGTGCATCACCTCCGGCGCGTACTGCCCGTCGCCGTGGAGGAGCACGACGGCGTCCCAGCCGTGCTCGATCGCATACCGGTAGCCGGCCTTCTGGTTGCCGCCGTAGCCGAGGTTGCGCTCGTGGCGCACGACGGTGATCGGCAGCTCTGCGGGATCGGCTGTTGCCGCTGACGCGGCTGCGTAGCCGACGGCCACGGCGTGGGTGTCGTCGGCGGAATGATCGTCCTGGACGAGCACCTCGGCCAGCTCGGAGCGCATCGCCGGCGGGATGCGGTCGAGCACCGACGCCAGCGTGCGCTCGGCGTTGTACGCCACCACGAGCACCCCGACCTTCACGCGCCGATCACCGCCGTCCCGTACGTCCCGCGCATGCCGGCGCCGATCGTAGTGGCGACGTCGGTCCCGTGCCGGGAAGCGCCGGTCACAGCAGGACCGTCACAGAATGACCACCGCGGCGAGCGTCACCGCTGCGGACGCGGCCAGCCAGGCGGCCACGGTCGGCCACCACGGTGTGCGCAGGTGACGGATCGGTCGCTCGACGACCACGTGCAGGATGATCGCCACGACGACCGCCACAGCGATGCGCACCACCGCCAGCGGCCAACGGTGCAGGCCGGTGCGCTCCTCGTCGACCACGAGGATCGTCGGCCAGTGCACGAGGTACAGCGAGTAGCTGATCGTGCCGAGGGCCACCAGGGGTCGCCCGCCGAGTGCACGGGCGACGCGGCCGTGGGCGAGCGCGCCGAGGATGGTGACGGCCGAGACGATGGCGACGAACCCGTAGCCGCCGCGCAGCAGCCACGGCGGCGAGTAGTCGACGAACAGCATCAAGCCGATGAGGACGGCGAGCCCCGCGCCGCCGGCCACGTCGCCGACCGGCGCGCTCCACCGGGGCGGACGGTCACCGGTCACCCACAGCGCCAGCGCCACGCCGGCGAACAGCTCGGGGCGCGCGACCACGTGCTGAACTCGAGGCTCGGGTGCCAGCTCGTGGCGATGTTGGTGAGCACCATCGGCACCACCCAGCCGATCGCGCAGATCACCGCGAGCACCCGGCGCGGCATGCGCGTGGCCATCGCGGCGACGAGCAGGCCGACGAGGAGCACGTAGAACTGCTCCTCGACGGCGAGCGACCACGTCGGCCCGAGCGGCCCGACCACCGTCTGCAGCAGGCGACCCTGCCCGGCCGCGATGATGTGCCAGTTGGTCACGCTCCAGGTCGCTGCCACGGCGTCGGACGTCTGCGCGTGCAGCACCGACCACGGCCCGCTGAGCGCGATCGTGACGACGACGACCACGAGCGACGCCGGGGCCAGGCGGCGGATCCGCCGGCCCCAGAAGTGGCGCAGGTCGTTGCCCCCCGTCCTCGTGCGCTCGTTGAGCAACAACGAGGTGATCAGGAAGCCGCTGAGCGTGAAGAACAACGACACCCCGAGGAAGCCGCCGCGCACCGCGTCGATCCCCGAGGCCGCCAGTGCGTGGAACAGCACGACGCCGGCGATGGCGATGCCGCGCAGTCCGTCGAGGGACGGCTCGTAGGCGACGAAACGGTGGCGAGCGCCAGCGCCAGCGCCTGCGACGCCGGGCGACGGCTCGACCGCTCCCGACCGTCCCACCACGCGCACGTCCGGACACTACGGCCCGCCGCCGTCCGGCCGGCGGAAGCCGACGTTGACGCCACATCGCGCCGCAGGAGCCGTTGTGAGCGTCAACGTCAGGACTTGACGCCGGATCCGGCGGCGACGGCCGGTGGTGGCGGTGGGCGCGCGATCGTGCGTCAGGTCGTGATCTTGACGCCGGGTCGAGCCAACCGGGCCGTTGTGAGCGTCAGGGTGCGGGGTCGACCGGCGGGGGCGGCGCGGGCGCGACCACCACGGACGTGAGCAGGAGCACGACCACCAGGAGGCCCCAGCGGTGGAGGTCCTCGAAGTGGCCGGGCCAGCCGGCGTTGACGAAGAACAGGTCGACGCGCTGGCGGTACCAGATGATCAGGCCGAGCGACGGCGGCCAGCACGGCCGCGACGAGCGCGCCGACGACGGGGCGACGGGTGATCACCACGAGCGCGCCGATCACCAGCGCCGGCGAGCGGCGAACGTCCACGAGATCAGCAGCGTCGCGGCGACCACGGCGACGCCGGCGGCGACCCAGCGCGGCGCGGCGGGACACCGGGGCGAACAGGTGGCGCTCGAGCACGACGCGCTCGGCCGGCAGGTCGGCCGAGCGCGCCCGGACGCGGCGGCCGAGCCAGACGAGCACGCAGGCAGCCGACGATGGCCGAGCGCGCTGAGCAGCGAGGGCGATGTTCAGCCCGGTCTGCGGCTTCCAGGTCATCGTCACGTCGATGGGCGTCGTCGACGGCGGCAGCCACCACCCGTTGAACCCACCGGCGATCTGGCGCGGCGCGCCGAGGGACTGACCGCCGGCCGCCGCCGGTCCAGCCGCGGTTGTAGCCCTCGCCGAGGATCAGCCAGCAGCCGTTCGGGCAGGCGTCGACGCTGTGCCGAACGGGTGAACGCACTGCGCTGGACGGTGACGGCCGGGCGCAGGCGTCGTCGGCGGCGGCGTGCCGCTGCGTGAGCACGACGCGGTCGACGTCGATCCCGGTGTCGAGCCCGGCGAGCGGAGGCGATCACGTGGCTGCCTGCCGCAAGGGCCGTCGGTGCGCCGTCGCACGTGCCGACGGTGACCGCCTGCCCGGCGACGAGCGCGGCGATCTGCGCCGGCCCTGCGGCGACGGGCAGCGGCGCGCCGTCGACCGTCAGCAGGTCGTCGCGGCAGCGCCGGCTGCGGCGGCGACGACCGGCGGCGTGCGGTCGATCGCCGGGCTGTCCAGCTCGGTGATCGCCACCGGCAGCGTGGTGATCTCGCCGTAGCGCCGGTCGATCGTCGTCTGCGGCGCTGATCGCCGTGATCGTCAAGGTCAGCGAGTCGCCGGCGACCGCGGGCAGCTGCAACGGTGCTGGCCCCGCTGGCATCGGGTGGCGGCACGTCGAGGTCGACGCGTCTGGCCGCCGATCGTCGCCCGCACCCCGGTGATCACCGAGTGCACGTCGTCGACCGCCTGGTGGATGGTCAGCGTGCCCGGCGGGCACCGTCGGGTCGAGGGCGACCGTCAGCGTCGAGCCGACGCGGGTCGACGAACGGCGACGTCCACGCCGTGGCCGGGTCGCCGTCGACGGCATGCCAGCCGGCGGCGTCGGTGCTGCCGGTCAACCGGGCGCTGGCGATCGCCGCGGTCGTCGCCGGTGAGGCGGGCGAGCACGTCGTCGGCGGCCCGGCGATCGAGGCGCAGCGTCACCGCGGGCGAGGTGGACAGCGCTCGCGGCAGCGACAGCCGGCGCACCATCGCCGGCTCCGGGTCGCTGCGCCAGCGGTCGAGCGGGTCGGTGCGCTCGCGGGTGAGCACGATCGACACCGGCGTCGCCGGGTCCACGCGGTCGAGCACGCCGGTCGGCACGTCGACGACCTCGCGGTTGGCGTCCGAGACCGAGCTCGGCGAAGCCCACCGCCGACGGTCCGCTGTCGGTCCCGCCGGGACGCGGGCCGACCGCCGTGATCGTGATGCTCACCGGCCCGTGCGCGCAGGCCGTCGACGTGCTGGCCGGGCGCGGTGAGCGACGACTCGTCGAGCGTCACGTCGACCGCCGGCGACGAGCCGTCGAGCGGGGCGACGCGCACCGCGGTGATCATCCGGTCGGCCACGGTGTCCTGCGGCTGCAGCAGCGTCAGCTGACCGTCGATGTCGGACACCTCGAGCCGCTCGCCGATCGGGTTCGCCCGGTCGCCGACCACCCACGCCGTGCGCGGATCGCCGTCGACGGCCATCGCCGGACGCTGCTCGGGTCGGTAGGCGAACGGTTCGCCGTAGCCGGTGGCGCGCACGACCAGACCGGTCTCGAGGTGGGCGGTCGTCTGGTCGGCAGCCGTCTCGTCGGGGAACACCGGCAGGCGCTGGTCGGCGTCGTCGGCGCGCAGCAGCCCGCCGTCGGGGCCGCCGGCCTCGGTGAACCCGGTGACGTCCTGCGAGCCGCGCCACTGGTGGGCCCGGTCGCGGTTGGTGTCGGTCACCACCGCCAGCGCGGCCGTGGACAGGTCGTCGTCGGGGCGCACGTCGGCGGCGTACAGCACCGCCTCGTCGCCGGTGAGCAAGCCCGGCCGCGGCGGCGTCGATCGATCGCCGTCGCCGCTGCCCGAGAGCACGACCGTGCGGTCGGCGACGCGCACGATCCCCGGGGCGTCCTGCACCGTGGCCAGCTGCACCGGCGGGAGCGGCTCACCGACCGAGGCCTGCGACAGCGCGGCCTCGTCGACCATCGGCAGCACCGGGATGTTCGCCACCGGCGTCGCCGTAGGACGGTGACCGGCCCGACGCCGGGCACGCCGGCGGCGAACAGGTCGGCGACCGGTTCCGGACGCGCGGTGCGGAACCGCTCGAACGCCGCATCGTTGGTCAGCCAGATCGTGTCGGCACCGAGCATCCTGGCGACCGGGCGCGATCGCCGCCGGCTCGATCGTCGACGTCTGGAAGCGGTCGTCGAGGGCGAACAGCAGGTCCATCGCCCCTGGGCTGCCGAGCGGCAGCAGGTCGCGCGTGCCGAGCGGCTTCTTCGTCAGGCCGGGCAGGGGCGGATCGACCGTGTAGCCCCAGCGGAACGCGCCGAACTCCTGGCCGACGAGCTGCAGCACGCGGGCGTCGAGGTTGCCGGCGTCGAGCGCTGCGGCGGCCTCGTGCCACGCGGCCGGCGCGTCCTCGGCGCGGGTCAGCGCCGGGTCGACGAAGCTGCGGTGCCACAGCGACGGCAGGTTGAGCACGGCCAGGGCGGCGATCGCCACCGGCACGAGCACCCGCCACCGCCACCGCAGCGCGCCGGCCGCGCTGACCAGTGCGCCGGCGCCGAGCGCCAGGCCGAACGTGCTCAACGGGATCGCCCGGGTGCTGCTGCGCAGCGCGAGCGACAGGCCGAGGCCGCTGAGCGGCTTCATCAGCGGCGCCGGGTCGCCGATCGGGTGCACGCCGACGGCGAGCACGATGCCGGCGCAGACCAGCAGCACGGCGTAGCGCCGTTGCGACCAGCGGACGATCGCCAGCCCGAGCAGGCAGGCCACGAGGAGCACGAAGCCGGCGGCGATCACCCGCCCGGAGCCCATGTACTCGACCGACGACGTCGTGGTGAACGCCGTACGGGTCGCGGACGTAGAACAGCCAGTAGCCGAGGCCGCGCAGCGTCTCGGTGCTCGTCGAGGTCAGCGACACGGCGTCGAGGGTCTCGGAGTAGGCCAGCACGTCGGCGCCGAAGCGGCCCTGGATCGACAGCATGACGATCCACCACAGCGAGACGGCGATGCTCAGCCCGCCGACGCGCAACGCCGTGGTCGCCGCCCGACGCCAGGTGATCGTGCGCGCCCACGCCGCGTGGATCAGCCACAGCAGGGGAGCGGGCACGATCATCGCCAGCGCGGTGGCGTTGACCGCGCCGACGGTGAGCACGATCAGGGCGATCAGCGCCGGGTCGCGCCAGCGCCAGCGCGTCCGCCAGCCGGTCGGTGCACGACGCCGCGGCGCGGATCGTCAGCCCGGTGACCCAGCCGACGGCGGCCCACGGCAGGAGCATCACCGAGGTGCGCGAGACGTACGGGAGGATGTACGGGCTGAGCATGTAGACGAACGCCGCGGCGAGCGCGCCGGCGCCGGTGAGGCCGAGCTTCTTCGCCGCCCAGCGCACGCCGAGCCCGCCGAGGAACAGCAGCGTGCCGAGCCACAGCCGCTGGGCCACCCAGTCGGGCACGCCGAGCTTGGCCATCGTCCAGTACCACGGCCCCGTCGGCCACAGGTAGGCGATGATCTGGTGCGGCACCCAGCCGAGGAACTGGCGGTTGTCCCACGTCCTCGCGGCATCGCCGATCAGCCGGCCCGGGTCGAGGTACAGGTAGACCTTGGTGTCGGCGGGCATCTTGCCGGGTGACGACGCCAGCACCGGCACGTAGGCGACCAGCGCGAGCAGCACGATGCCGCCGAGGCGCGACGGACGGCAGCGATCGAGCCAGCTGCTTGCCGGACGACGAGGCGGCGCGCCCGTGTCCGGCGCGCTCACGTGCCCGTCACCAGGCCGGCGACGAGGCGGCCGGGCAAATCCCGCGTCGGCGCGTCACGGGATCGCCCCGAGCACGCCGTACAGACCGGTGAGGCCGACGATGCCGGCCGCGCAGGCGGCCAGCACGTAGGGCCACAGCTCCTTGCCTCGTCGGTGGAAGTACACCGCCGCCGGGATCAACAGGGGGAACGCGGTGTACAGGAAGCGTGGTCGGGCCGTGACGGTCTTCGGCAGCAGCATCAGCAGCAGGACGCCGGCGATGTAGCCGACGATCGGCCACGGCAGGTGGTACTTCCACAGCATCCACAGCAGCACGACCATCGTCACCACCGACACGGCGGTGATCAGGTTGGCCGGCGAGCTGAGCGGGCTGGCGACGGCCTTCAGGCTGCGGTGGATGGCGGTGAAGCCGAAGCTGGTGCCCTCCTTCCACGCCTGACCCTGCACGCGGAACCACACGCCGGTCTCGTGGGCGTGGATGCCGAGCCAGACCTGGAAGGCGATCCAGCCGAGCGGCGAGAGCAGCGGTGCAGCCAGCGACCGCCAGTCGCGTTCCTCGACGGATGGCCAGGAACGCGGCGACCGCACATGCCAGGCACAGTGCCAGGCCGTTCGGTCGGGTCGCCGTGGCCAGTGCGGCGAACACGCCGGCCCACCACCAGCGCTTCTCCACCAGGCACAGCAGGCAGGCTGCGGCGAGCGTCAGCAGGAGTGCCTCGCTGTAGGCGAACGAGAGCACGAAGCTGCCGGGGAACAGGGCCATGAGCACCATGGCCTTCTCGGCGACCGCTGCGTCGTACAACCGCCGGGCGAGCAGGCCGACGAGCAACACCGTGACGAAGCCGAGCACGAGGTTGACCAAGAGCGCCGCGAGGACGTCACCGCCCGGCAGCACCGTGTCGACCACGCGCACGAGCATCGGGTAGCCGGGGAAGAACGCCGCTCGGGCGTCGTCGACGTTGAACGTGACGTTCGGCTGCACGTGTTGCGGGTAGCCGAGCCGCACGATCTTCAGGTACCAGGCGCCGTCCCACGACGTGAGCACGTCGAGCATCGGGCGCAGGGCGTTCTTCGGGATCCCGCCGGCGTAGTGCGGGTCGGCGAACGGCGCGTTCGGGAAGTCCGCCTCCTGCTTGAGCCGATCGGCGCCGAGCTCGGCGGCGACGATGGCCGCGCCGAGCATGACGCAGAGTCGGGAGAACAGGTAGACGAGCGCCGACCGCCCGACCCGCCGGCGCCAGGTCGGCTCGGCCGTGGCCACGTCGGCGCCGGGTGACGTGTTCGGCGCCGTGCGCTCGCTGCCCGTGGTCGACCCGTTGCTGTGACCGTTGGAGCCGTTCGTGCTCCGGGCCACGGGACCGACGCGCTCCGGGTCGAGCACGACGGCGACCGGTGTGGCCGTGGAGGCCTCGTTGGAAGTGGTGCTGTCCGTAGTGGTGCTCGCGATGTTGCCAGTGGTCATGTCGTCGTCCCGCCCGAGGACCGCAGCGACGCTACCTGCTCGACGGCTCACCATCGATGCATCGGCAGGATCCGCTGCCGGGGTCCGAACGCGGGGGCGTGGTGCCCGTCGAGCTCCAGCAACCGCACCACCCGTCCGCGCTGCCCGACGTACGGGGCGAGCAGCTCGACCATCTCGTCGTCGGTGCCCCGAGGACGCCCGGCCAGCGCCCAGGCGACGGTGTTCTTCAGGTGGTAGTCGCCGATGGCGAAGGCGTCGGGATCGCCGAGCGCCGGGCCCAACGTGGACCCGATGGTCCACGGACCGATGCCCCGGAGCAGCGCGAGCTTGGCCCGACAGGTGCTCGGGTCGGCGAGTCCCCAGCGCTGGACGTGCGCCGCGTGCCGGCCCACTTCGCGCAGGGTGTCGGCGCGCTTGGCCTCGATGCCCAGGCGGTGGAACCACCATGCCGGGCGGCGGGCGAGCGCGGCCGGCGCCGGCGGCAGGCGCATGGCCCGGTTGGGGCCGGGGGCCGGGTCGCCGAGCTCGCGCACGACACGGTGCCACTGGGCGACGGCCTCGCCGGCGGTGATCCGTTGGCCGATGATCACCGGCAACAGCTCGTGGTACAGCGTGCCGCTGGCGCCGAGCCGCAGCCACGGGTGGCGGTGCTGGGCGCGCAGCACCGCCCGGTGGCCGGTGTGCACGAGCTCGGGCCGGTCGAGCTGCCCGGTGAGCGCCGGGACACGCTCGACGAGCCAGTCGCCACCCTCGCCCCAGCCCTCGGCGTCGACACGTTCGCCCGCCCAGCGCAGGCGCAGCGTGCCCGGCCCACTCGGCGTCAGCGTCGAGCGCCACAGCTCGCCGGCCTGGTCGGTGCCGGCGATGGACGTGGTCGGGTCGCGACGTCCGAAGCGGTAGACGCGCAGCGTGGTGGCGTAGCCGCAGCGCCGTACGGGGCCGTCAGCACCGGGCGCAGATGCTTCGTCGAGCTCCGGCGTCGCCGTGCCAGCGGCTGGCAGACGCGTCGCGTTGGCCACATGGCGACCGTAGCCCGCCGTCGGCGAGGATGGCCGGATGCCCGTCGTCGATCGCACCGTCGCAGAGCCCGGCATCGCCGTGCTCACCCTCAACCGCCCCGAGAAGCTCAACGCCATGAGCACCGAGTTGGTGCAGTCGCTGCACGACCACCTCGACGACATCGCCGTCGATCCGACGGTGCGCGTGGTCATCCTCACCGGTGCCGGTCGTGGCTTCTGCGCGGGGCTGGATCTCGGCGGCTACGGCGCCGCGCCACACACCGAGGGCTTCGGCCGCACGCAAGCCGGGTTCGCCACGCAGAAGCACATCGCCCGGCTGATCCCGCACCTGCGCTCGCTGCCCCAGCCGGTGATCGCCGCGGTGAACGGGCCAGCCGCGGGCGGCGGGTTCGCCCTGGTGCTCGGCAGCGACATCCGCATCGCGGCCCGCTCGGCGAGGTTCAACGCGGCGTTCATCCGCATCGGCCTGTCGGCGTGCGACATCGGCACGAGCTGGTTGCTGCCGCGCCTGGTCGGCGCGTCGCGCTCCCAGGAGCTGATGCTCACCGGGCGGATCTTCGACGCCGAGGAGGCCTACCGGATCGGCCTCGTCATCGATCTCGTCGACGACGGCACGGTGGTCGACGTCGCCGTGGCCAAGGCCAAGCAGGTGATGCTCAACACCCCGTTCGGCGTGGCCCTCACCAAGGAGGGGATGTGGAGCGCCCTGGAGATCCCCGGCATGCAGGCGGCGATCGACCTGGAGAACCGTCAGCAGATCATGGTCAGTGCGACGGCCGATCACCGCGAGGCGCAGGCAGCGTTCCTCGAGCGGCGCGCCCCGATCTACGACAACACGTGAGCTCAGGCGCCTGAGCCGGCGGTCGCCGCCCGGTCAGCCGGCCGGCGGCGCGCCCGCGCTCACCGTCACCTGTGTCTGCTCGGCCATGCCGGCCTCGCTGTCGCCGCCGATGAGCGGGTGGTGGCAGGCGACGAAGTGGCCGGGATCGATCTCCCGCAGCTGCGGCTCCTGGCTGCGGCACACGTCGGTGGCGGCGGCGCAGCGGGTGTGGAACCGGCAGCCCGGCGGCGGCAGCACCGGCGAGGGGATCTCGCCGACGATCGGCGCCGTCGCCGCGCCGGCCGTCGGGTCGGGCTCCGGGATCGAGTCGAGCAGCACCTTCGTGTAGTGGTGCGCCGGACGCTGGTACAGCGTGTCGCTCGGGGCGACCTCGCAGAACTTGCCGAGGTACATCACCGCCACCCGGTCGCTGATGTTCTTGACCACCGCGAGGTCGTGGGCGATGAAGATCAGCGTCAAGCCGTACTTGGCCTTGAGGTCCTCGAGCAGGTTGAGCACCTGGGCCTGCACGCTGACGTCCAGCGCGCTCACCGGCTCGTCGCAGATGATCAGCGTCGGGTCGAGGACCAGCGAGCGGGCGATGGAGATGCGCTGGCACTGGCCGCCGGAGAACTGGTGGGCCTGGCTCTCGGCGGCGCGCTGCGGGTCGATGCCGACCTCCTCGAGCAGGCCGTCGACCTTGCGGTTGCGGTCGGCCTTGGAGCCGCGCTTCCAGATCGTCAGTGGCTCGAGCACGATGTCGCGCACCTTGCGCCGCGGGTTGAGCGACGAGATCGGGTCCTGGAAGATCATCTGCATGCGCGTGCGGGCCTCGCGCATGTCGCCGCCGGCGAGATGGGTCAGCTGCTGGCCCTCGAACAGCACCGAGCCGCTCGTCGGTCGCGGCAGCTGCATGATGGCCCGGCCGGTGGTGCTCTTGCCGCAGCCGCTCTCACCCACGAGCCCGAGCGTCTCGCCGCGCAGCACGTCGAAGCTGATCCCGCTGACCGCGTTGACCTTGAGCCCGGTGCGCCCGACGGGGAACTCGACGACGAGGTCGTCGACGCGCAGCAGCACGTCGGGGGAGTCGCGCAGGTGCGCCTTGCCGGTACCGGCCATCAGATCAATCCTGCGGTGGTCTCGACGCCGGTCACGAGCGCGGTGTCGCGCTGGGCGATCTCCTCGGCGCGGCGCACCTCCAGCTCGACTCGCTTCTCCTGGTACTCGGGCGAGCCGACGGGGTACCAGCAGCGGTAGGTGTGGTCGGGGTCGGTCGGCGGTGGGCACCAGCGGTGGCTCTTCCTTCAGGCACTTGTCGCGGACGTACGCGCAGCGCGGCGCGAAGCGGCAGCCCGGCGGCGGGTTGACGAGGTCGGGCGGGCGCCCGGCGATGGCCTGCAACCGGGTGTGGCTGTGGTCGGCGAGCTTGGGGATGCTCTCCATCAGCGCCTCGGTGTACGGCATCTTCATGTTGGCGAACAGGTCGGCGGTGGACGCCTTCTCCACCAGCCGACCGCCGTACATCACGGCGATCTGGTCGGTGTGCCCGGCCACCACGCCGAGATCGTGGGTGACGAGGATCAGCGACATGTTGCGCTCCCGGCGCTGCTCGCCGAGCAGGTCGAGGATCTGCGCCTGCACGGTGACGTCGAGCGCGGTGGTCGGCTCGTCGGCGAGGATCATCGTCGGTCCGCAGGCCATGGCGATGGCGATCATCACCCGCTGGCGCATGCCACCGGACATCTCGTGCGGGTACTGCTTGAGCCGGCGGGCGGCCTCGGGGATGCGCACGTCGTTGAGCAGCTTCTCCGCCGTCTCCATCGCCACCGCCGAGTTCATGCCGAGGTGGATCTTCAGCGGCTCGGCGATCTGTTGGCCGATCTTCATCAGCGGGTTGAGCGAGGTCATCGGGTCCTGGAAGATCATCGCCATCTCCCGGCCCCAGATCCGGCGCATCTGCTTGCGGCTCTGGTTGCCGATCTCCTGGCCCTCGAAGACGATCGAGCCCTTGCGCACGGTGTTGCGTCGTGGGCAGCAGGCCCATGATCGAGCGCGACAGGATCGTCTTGCCCGAGCCGCTCTCGCCGACGATGCCCAGCGCCTCGCCGCGGCGCAGCTCGAAGCTGACCCCGTCGACGGCGCGCACCACGCCGCGCGGCGTGCGGAAGTGGGTGCCCACGTCGGTCAACGTGAGCAGCACGTCGCCGACGGCGCCGCGGGACGCGGCCTGGGTGGGGTTGATGGTGACCGTGCGTTCGTCGGTCATCAGACCGCCGCCTCACGGATGTCGAACCGTCGGGCCAGCTCGTCGCCGATCAGGTTGAAGGCGATCACGGTCATGAACAGCATCAGGCAGGGGAAGATCGTCGCCCACCACGCCTGGTCGATGTCGGTCTGCCCGTTGGCGATCATCTTGCCCCACGTCTGCGGACGCTCGACGCCGAGGCCCGAGGAACGCCAGGCGCGCCTTCGGCGGCGATCAGGATGCCGAGGCCGGTGAACGCCACGGTGACCATCGCCGGGACGAGGTTCGGCAGGATCTCCTTGACGATGATCCGTGTCCGTCCGGCGCCGAGGCTGCGCGCGGCCAGCACGAACTCGCGTTCTCGGAGGCTGATCGTCTGGGCGCGCACGATGCGTGCGAGCGGGGCGATGGACAGGATGCCGAGCGTGATGGTGATCGACCACACCCGGTTGGCCCAGCTCGAGCCACGTGTAACGGTCGCGCAGGTCGTCGAGGCGGAACACCAGGATCAAGGCGAGCAACAGCGCCGGCAGGGCGAGCAAGGCGTCGACGATCACCGAGGAGACCCGGTCGGGCCAGCCGCGGAAGTAGCCGGCGACGATCGCCGATGGCACCGCCGACGACGAGGCCGATCGCCGTCGCCCCGATGCCGATGATCAGGGTGACCTTCGCCCCGTAGATGCACCTGGCGAAGACGTCGTAGGAGCTCTTGTCCAGGCCCCACCACGCCGTCCACCCCGGTCCGAGGCCGTAGGACGTGGTCTTGCCGTTGACCTTGACCCGTGTGTCGTAGTCGCGGATCCATGGCACCGCCGACGGGAAGTACGTCGCGCAGGACCGTCAACACGATCAGGAGGACGACCCACAGCACGCCGATGATGGCTCCGATGGGGATCCGCCGCCTCGGCTTGAAGTCCTCGGGGTCGTTGTGCAGCAGCTCGTCGTCACCCTCGGGTGAGGTGAGCGAGGCGTTGTCCAGGGTGATCACGGGATCCTCCTCATCCCAGCGCCCGCATCTGGCGGATCCGTGGGTCGATGACGGCGTACAACATGTCGATCACTCAGGTTCACCACGACGACCACGATCACGAGGATGGCGACGATCGCCTGCACCACGAACAGGTCCTTGGACAGGATCGACGAGACCAGCAACGTGCCCATGCCCTTCATGGCGAACAGCTGCTCGACGATCACCGCCCCGCCGATCAGGCCACCGAGCTGCAGGCCGATGCTGGTGAGCAGGGTGAACAGCGAGTTCGGCAGGGCGTGGCGCCACAGCACCCGCCGTGGTGAGACGCCCTTGGCGCTGGCCAGCGTGATGAAGTCGCTCTGCAGGGTGAGCGCCATGTCGGCGCGCAGCAGGCGGGTGAAGACCGCGGCCAGGGCCAGGTGAGGATGACCGTCGGCAGGAAGAAGTTGTGGAAGTGCTCGCCGAGGTTGTCCCACGGGTAGATCTTGTCGCCGATGCGCGGGAACCAGCCGAGCCAGGTGACGAACACGGCGATCATCAGCGGGCCCAGCACGAGCGCCGGGATGGCCACGAACAGGAAGGAGAACCAGCTGGCCACCCGGTCGCGGACGCTGTCACGCCGGTAGGCCTGGAAGACGGCCAGCGGGATGGCGATCAGCAGGCCGAGGACGATCGAGTACACACCGAGGAACACGGTGGTCATGATCCGCGGCTTGATGTAGTTGGCCACGGTGATGTTCTGCTGCACCGACACGCCCATGTCGCCGGTGACCATGCCCTTCAGCCACCAGAAGTACTGGACCAGCATGTTGGAGTCGAGGTGGTAGCGGGCGGTGACCTCGTCGATCTGGGCCTGGCTGGCGGTGCCGCCGAGCATCGTGCGGGCCGGGTCGCCCGGGGCGTTGAGCCCGATCCGCAGAAGCACCATCACGCCGAAGGTGACGACGAAGAAGACGATGAGGAACCGGCCGAACCGGATGAGGAAGTAGCGCAACTGGAAACCTCGGGTCGAAGGGGTGGTTCAGATGGGGACGGGACCCGTGAGCCCCGTCCCCATCTCCGTTCGTCCGGGCTCAGCCCTGCTTGACCCACATGGAGGTCATCCAGAACTGACCGGAGAAGCCGGCGCCGTCCTGGGCGCTGGTGCCGTCGGGCAGCTGCGTCTCGCCCAGGCCCTTGACGCTCGGCTTGTGCGGCGTGCCCCACAAGGCCCACGTGATCGGGATCTGGTAGCAGTTCTTGGCCATCGTCCGGTTGATGTCCTCGGCGGCGGCGGTGCGCTTGGCCGGGTCCGGGTCGCTGCGGGCGGTGGCCAGGTCGGCGTCGACCGTCGGGTCGTTGAGCCGGCCGAAGTTCAGCGACAGTGCGCCGTCCTGGGTGCCCGATGCGCTGTTCCACCAGAAGTTCTGCTGGTCGACGAACATGCCGGCGTGGTTGCGCCACTGGTACGCCTGGAAGTCGGGCACGCCGAGCAGGGCGTTGGTGATGAACTGGTCCTGCGGCACCGTGTCGAGGATCGCGTTGACCCCGATCTGCCTTCCAGTAGCCCTGGAGCAGCTCAGCCGTCTGCTGGGTGATCGCGTCGGCGGTGCCGCCGAGGTGCACGTCGACCGACTTGGCGCCGGTGGACGACTTGTAGTCGTCGATCAGCTGCTTGGCCGCGTCGATGTTCTGGGCCGTGTCGAAGCCGTTGTCGTCGAGGTAGCCCTGCTGGCCGGGCGAGAACAGCCCGTTGGCGATCTTCAAGATGCCGGCCGAGGTGAGCTCGTTGAGCTCGTCGCGGTCGATCGACATCGACATCGCGCAGCGCACCCGAGCGTCCTGCAGCGCTCCTGGCTTGGCCAGGTCGATCAGGATGTAGTTGGTCTCGGTGTACTGGCTCTGCTCGGACATCGGGTAGTTGCCCGCGTCGTCGCGGAAGTCCTGGATGACCGAGGCCCGCGACGTGGAGAAGATGTCGATGTCGCCGCTGTTCAGCGCCTGCTCGCTGGTCTGCGCGTCCTCGATCACGCGGAACGTGATCTTGTCGAGGTACGGCAGCTGCACGCCGTTGGCGTCCTTCTGCCAGTAGTTCGGGTTGCGCGTCACGACGAGCGCGTCACGCGGCGCGTAGCTCTGGACGATGAACGGGCCGGTACCGACCGGCTGCGACGCCTTGGTCGGGTCGGCCTTCACCTGGTCGAGCCATGCCGGGCTGGCCATCAGGCCGAGCTGGCCGGTGAGCGTGGCATCGAAGCCGGGCCACGACAGCGGCTGGCTCGGGTCGCCGCCCTTGCCCATGTAGATGGTGAACGTGCTGTCGTCGATCTTCTCGATCTTCAACGACTTGTCCGGGTTCTTGGCCACGTCGACCAGGGCGCCGGACACGAGCAGGCCGGTCCCGGTCTCCTGCAGGTTGCGGATCGCCGCGTCGGCGTTGAACGGGGTGCCGTCGGTGAACGAGATCCCCTGGCGCAGCTTGATCGTCCACTGCGTGGAGTCGGCGTTCGGCGTGATGCTCTCGGCGAGCACGCCGTGCACCTTGTTGTCGGTGCCCAGGGCGACGAGCGGGTCGTAGAACGTGCGGGCCCGCTGCTGGCAGTACGAGTCGCAGTTCATCGCCGCCGGCGTCCACGGGTTGGCCACCTCGGCATCGCCGGAGACGATGATCGAGCCGCCCGGCACCGGCTTCTCGCCGGCGACGGTGGTGGGCGCGGCAACCACGGTGGTGGCCGGCGTGGTGCCGGCGGCCGTGGTGGCGCTCGACCCGGCCGTGGTGGTCGCACCGCCGGCCGTGGTGGCGGCGCCCGCCGCGGTGGTGGCCGCGCCAGCGGTCGTAGCCGACCCAGCGGTGGTGGCCGGAGCCTTCGTGTCGCTGGAGTTGTCGTCCTTCTTGCTGCACGCCGCAGCGATCAGCCCGAGGCTGAGCGTTGCCGCGACGACCCACCGGCCAGTCGCGCGTCCGGTTCGATGCTTGGTTCGCATCAGTCAGCTTCCCCCTTGAAGTGGTGTACGGGCCGCCGCCAGGAACGTACTCCGTTTGTGACGGCCATCACAGCGGCCGGCGGGCACTGTAGCGAGGTCTTTGCAGTGTTCAAGCTTCGCGTTGGCGGATTCCTCGGGGGCCGACGTTCGGTGTCGGCGGGGTGATCGTGGGTGGTGGTCCGACCTGTCGGACCACCACCCACGGTCGTCACTTCGTCGCGTTCAGCCGTTGTTCCACATGTAGGTGATCGGGACGTTGCCGCCGGCGCTCGCCGCGTTCGGCTCGAGGTACGGCACGCCGTCGGGTGTCGTCGCCTCGGTCATGCCCTTGACGTCCGGCTTCGAAGCGGTGGCCCAGATCGTCCACGACAGCGGGATCTGGTAGCACTGCTTGGCGAAGGTCCGGTTGATCTCCTCGGCGGCCGCCTTGCGCTTGGCCGGGTCCGGATCGCTGCGGGCGGTGGACAGCGTCAGCATCCACGTCCGGGTCGGTCAGCCGTCCGAAGTTGATCGACAGCTGGCCGTCGGGGGCCGAGGTGCGGCTCTCCCACCACAGGTTCTGCTGGTCGACGATCGTGCCGGCGTGGCTGCGCCACTGGTAGATCATGAACGCCGGCACGCCGAACAGGGCGTTGGTGATGTACTGGTCCTGGGGCACGGTGTCGACCTTGGTGTCCACGCCGATCTGGTCCCAGTAGCCCTTGAGCAGCTCGGAGGCCTGCGAGGTGATCGGTTCGGCCGTGTTGCCCAGCTCGACCTGCACCGACGTGGCACCGGTCGCCTGCTTGTACTCGTCGATCAGCTGCTTCGCCGTGTCCAGGTCCTGCTTGGTGCTCTGACCGTTGTCGTCGAGGTAGCCCTCCTGGCCGGGCGAGAACACGCCGTTGGCGATCTGCGGCAGGCCGGCGCCGACGAGGTCGTTCAGCTCCGTCCGGTCGATCGCGTCGGAGAGCGCGCAGCGCACCCGCGGGTCGTCCATCGGCTTCTTCGTCGTGTCGATCAGCAGGTAGTACGTGTCGCCGTACTTGCTCTGCTCGCGCAGGCCGATCTTGCTGCCCTCGTCACGCAGGTCGGAGATCACCTGGGAGGCCGACGTCGAGAAGATGTCCATGTCGCCGCTGTCCAATGCCTCCTTCGCCGTCTGCGCGATCCTCGATCACGCTGAAGGTGACCTTGTCGAGGTACGGCAGCTGCACGCCGTTCGGCGTCCTTCAGCCAGTAGTTCGGGTTGCGCGTGACCACGAGCTAGTCGCCTGGGGCGTAGCTCTGGACGATGAACGGGCCGGAGCCGACGGGCTGCGACGCCTTGGTCGGGTCGGCCTTCACCTGGTCGAGCCACTTCGGGCTGGCCATCATGCCGAAGTTCACCGTGAACCAGTACTCGAACGCCGGCCACGAGACCGGCTGGCTGGGATCGTTGTTCCTTCCCGTGTGCAGCGTGACCGTCAGGTCGTCCACCTTGTCGATGACGAACGTGCCGTCCGGGTTGCGGGCCAGGTCGAGGAACGCCTTCTGGCTGAGCACCGCGCTGCCGGTGTCGTTGAAGTTGCGGATCATCGCGTCGGCGTTCACCGGCGTGCCGTCGGTGAAGTTCACCCCGGGACGCAGCTTCACCGTCCACTGGCTGTAGTCGTCGTTGTGCGTGATGCTCTCGGCGAGGTACGGGTGCACCTTGGTGTCCGAGCCGACGACCGCCAGCTCGTCGAAGAACGTGCGGGCCCGCTGGTAGCAGTACGGGTCGCACTGCATCGCGGCCGGGGTCCACGGGTTGGCCACCTCGGCCTCGCCGCTCATGATCAGCTCGCCGCCCGGCTTGGGCGTCTCACCGCGCTGCCGTCGTGCGTCGTCGCGGCGAGCGTCGTCGTCGCCGCGACGCTCCCGGGCGACGAGGTGGCCGCGGTGGTGACCGCTCCGCCCGACGTGCTCGCTCCGCTGGTCGTCGTGGCCCCGGCGGTCGTCGTGGCCCCGGCCGTGGTCGCCGGCGTCGATGCCGCCGTGTCCTCGGACTTCTTGTCGCTGCTGCATGCTGCGGCGACGAGGCCCAGCGTTGCGGCGGTCACGACCAGATCCGGCCGAACCGGTGTCCTTGGCGCGAGCGGACAGTGGATCGCATGCACCTACCCCCTTGTGGTCACGGCATCCACACGCTTCGTGTGACCCGTGGTGACCCCCACCCCGGCTGCCGGCGGCGCCATCATGGCAGCGCTGCGGGCGAGATTGTTGCACGGAGCAGGTAATCGCCGGTCGCGGCTCTGGCGACCACTCCGTCGGCGGGTGACGTCACCGGTGTGTGAAGTCTTCGCGCATCGCCGCCAGGGCGCGTTGACGAATCGTAAAGTGGCCAGCCCATGAGCTGCGTGACCCCGACGTCGTTGCGCGGCGCGCTCGACGCGCTGGCCGCCGACCCCGGCGCGCTCGGTGCTCGCCGGCGGCACCGACGTGATGGTCGAGGTCAACATGGGCCATCGCCGCCGGTCGTCGGTCGTCGCCGTCGGGCGGGTGGCCGAGCTGCGCTCGTGGACTGCACGATCCCGTGGCCGGCACGGTGCGCATCGGTGCCGGCGTCACCTACGGCGAGGTGCTGGCCGAGCCGCTGGCCACGCTGCTGCCCGCACTGGCCCAGGCGGCGCGCACGGTCGGCTCGCCGCAGATCCGCCACGCGGCGACGATCGGCGGCAACGTCGGCACGGCGTCGCCGGCCGGCGACGGGCTGCCGGTGCTCGCCGCGCTCGACGCGGTCGTCCACCTCGCAGTCGGCGGTCGGCACGCGCGACGTGCCGTTCGCCGAGTTCGCCGTCGGTCCGAAGCGCACCGTGCGCCGGCCCGGCGAGCTGATCACCGCGGTCACCGTGCCGGTGCTCTCCGGCTGGCAGGGCTACGCCAAGGTCGGTGTGCGCAACGCGATGGTCATCGCCACGGCCACGTGCTGCCTGGCGGTCGACGTGCCCACGCGGCTCGGTGCGCATCGCCCTCGGCTCGGTCGGACCCGTGATCATCCGTGCCGCCGAGGCCGAGGCGTTCGCCGCGGCCAACGTCGACCTCGCCGGCGGGCGGGCCTCGGCCGAGGTGGTCGAGCGCATCGGTGCAGCTGGCCGCCGCGGCGTCGCGGCCGATCGACGACCACCGCTCCACGGCCGAGTACCGGCGGCACGCGATCGGCGTGCTCGCGGCACGCCTGGCACGGAGGGCCTTCCCGCATGAGTGAGATCGGCGCCGGCAATCGGCAGCAACCTGGTGTACCAGCTGCAC
Source organism: uncultured Acidimicrobiales bacterium (assembly GCA_963794805.1). Taxonomy (GTDB): domain Bacteria; phylum Actinomycetota; class Acidimicrobiia; order Acidimicrobiales; family Ilumatobacteraceae; genus JAODBQ01. The sequence goes on along the minus strand of CAWCFL010000011.1, from coordinate 415,850 downwards.
GTCAACGGGCGAGCGCGCGAGGTGCGCGACGCCTGGGTCGGCGAGAGCCTGCTCTACGTGCTGCGCGAGCGGCTCGGGCTGATGGGCAGCAAGGGCGCGTGCGAGCAGGGCGAGTGCGGCTCGTGCAGCGTGCTGGTCGACGACGAGCTGGTGTGCAGCTGCCTGGTGCTGGCGGCCTCGGCCGAGGGCTGCGACGATCGTCACGATCGAGGGCATCGCCCCGCCGGGCGTGCCGAGCGACGTGCAGCAGGCGTTCGTCGACGCCGGCGCGGTGCAGTGCGGCTTCTGCACGCCGGGCCTGATCGTGGCCGCGCACGCGCTGCTGGAGCACAACCCGGAGCCGACGGAGTACGAGATCCGCGAGGAGCTCTCCGGCAACATCTGCCGGTGCACCGGCTACGGCCGGATCATCGACGCCGTGCAGCGGGTGGCCGTGTCCCGCGGGACGGCGCCGGTGACCGCGCGTCGAGTCCCGTCCGCGCAGCGGACGGCTGGGCGACAGCATCACCCGGCCCGACGGCATCGCCAAGGTGCAGGGCACGTTCGCCTTCTCCGGCGACCTCAGCGCCGACGGCTTCCTGTGGGGCGCCACGCTGCGCTCGCCGCACCCGTACGCGCGGATCGTGTCGATCGACGTGTCCGGCGCATGGAAGATCAACGGCGTCGAGGCGGTGATCACCGCCGACGACGTGCCCGGCAAGTGCCGACCTACGGGCTGATCGCCCAGGACCAACCGGTGTTCGCCAGCGAGGTCGTGCGCTACGTCGGCGAGCCGGTTGCCGCGGTCGCAGCGAACCATCCCGAGATCTGCCGACGGGCGCTCGCCGCGATCGTCGTCACGTACGAGGTGCTCGAGCCGCTCACCGACGCCGAGGTGGCCATCGCCGGCAGCCACGAGCCGATCCACCCCGACGGCAACGTCATCCGCCACCAGCGCATCGTGTGCGGCGACCAGACGCTCGTCGGCGACGTCGTCGTCGAGGGCGACCTACGAGATCGGGCATGCAGGATCAGGCGTTCCTCGGGCTGGAGGCGGCGCTGGCGATGCCCGGCCCGGGCGGCGCAGTCGGTCGAGCTGTACGTCGCCACCCAGTGGCTGCACGAGGACCGCAAGCAGATCGCCGCGTGCCTCGGCCTCGAGCCCGAGGCCGGTGCGGCTCACGCTCGGCGGCGTCGGCGGAGCGTTCGGGGCGCGCGAGGACATCAGCCTGCAGGTGCACACGCTGCCTGCTGGCGCTGCGCACGGGTCGCCCGGTGCGCATGGCCTACAGCCGCGAGGAGAGCTTCCTCGGCCACGTCCACCGCCACCCGGCGACGGATCTGGATGCGCCACCACGCGACGCGCGACGGCAAGCTGCTGCGCGTCGAGGCCCGGATCGTGCTCGACGGCGGCGCGTACGCGTCGACGTCGTCGGCGGTGCTGATCAACGCCGTCACCCACGTGCAGGGCCCGTACAAGTGCGCGCAACGCCACGGTCGACGGCTACGCGGTGCGCACCAACAACCTGCCGTGCGGGGCGATGCGCGGCTTCGGCGTCGTGCAGGCGTGCTTCGCCCACGAGGGCGCAGATGGACAAGCTCGCCGCGGCGTGCGGCCTCGATCCCGTCGACATCCGCCTGCTGCAACGCGATGGAGACCGGCGACCGGCTGATCACCGGGCAGGTGATCGAGAACGTCGCGCCGGTCGCTCGGTGCATCCGCGAGACCGCCGCGCTGCCGTTGCCCGACGTGCCCGTCGGCGGCTACGACGGCGACCCGATGCGCCTGCCCGGCGGCGCCGGCCGCACCGCCGACGTCGGCCACATCCGCCGCGGCATCGGTTGGGGCGTGTCGATCAAGAACCTGATGTACTCCGACGGGCTTCGACGACTACTCGACGGCGCGCTGCCGGCTCGCCGACGGCGTCGCCACGCTGAAGTTCGCCACGGCCGAGGTCGGCCAGGGCTTCACCATGCTCGCCGGGCAGATCGCCCGCGACGTGCTCGGCGTCGACGAGGTGCTGCTCGAGCCGATCGACACCACGGTCGGCTCGGCCGGCTCGACGTCGGCGTCGCGCCAGACGTGGATGAGCGGCGGCGCGGTCAACGCCGCCTGCGTGGCGGTGCGCGACGCAGCTGTTCGCGCGTCGTCGCCGCGCATCACGGCGTCGACGCCGCCTCGCTGTCGATCGACGGCGGCGACGTGGTCGACGCCACCGGCGTGCTGCGCGTGCCCGTCGCCGAGGCGTCGGCGGGCGTGGTCGTTCGAGGAGACGCGCGAGTACCACCACCAGCCGACCGTCGAGCTCGACGAGAACGGTCAGGGCAACTGCCACACGGCGTTCGCCTTCGTCGCCCATCGCGCCGTCGTCGACGTCGACCCCGAGCTCGGCCTCGTGAAGGTGGTGCAGATCGCCACCGCGCAGGACGTCGGCCGGGCGCTCAACCCGCTGAGCGTGCTCGGACAGATCGAGGGCGGCATCGCCCAGGGCGTCGGCCTGGCGGTGATGGAGGAGATCATCCAGACCGACGGTCGGGTGCGCAACGCCAGCTTCACCGACTACCTGCTGCCGACGATGCTGGACATGCCCGACGTCGTCGCCACGCTGATCGAGGAGCCCGACCCGATCGCCCCGCTCGGGGCCAAGGGCGTCGGCGAGCCGCCGTGCATCTCGTCCACGCCGGCCGTCGTCGCGGCGATCCGCGACGCCATCGGCAAGGACCTGACGCGCGTCCCGGTCCGCCCGTCCGACATCTGCCTCTGAGCGCCGCGCCGGGCGGACGTGTGCGATTCGGGCGAGCCACGGGCGTTGCCGGGTGAGCGGGCACGTCGGATAGCTTCGCCGGGGTGACGACGGAGCGCGAGATCCTCACCTGGGAGCTGTTCGGGGAGGCCTCCCGCGTCCTGGCCCAGACGGTGGCCGACGACTACGAGCCGGACATGATCCTGTCCATCGCCCGTGGCGGCCTGCTCATCGGCGGCGCGCTCGGCTACGCGCTGTCGGTGAAGAACGTCTACACGATGAACGTCGAGTTCTACACCGGCGTCGACGAGCGCTTGGAGGTGCCGCGCATCCTGCCGCCGGCGCCCGACTTCGTCGACGTCTCCGACGCTCGCATCCTCATCGCCGACGACGTCGCCGACACCGGGCACACGCTGCGCTCGGTGCAGCAGTTCTGCGAGGGCAAGGTCGCCGAGGTGCGCACCGCGGTGCTGTACCAGAAGAGCCACTCGGTCGTGCAGTGCGACTACGTGTGGAAGCACACCGACAAGTGGATCAACTTCCCGTGGAGCGACAAGGACCCCGTCGCCAAGCGCGCCTGGGCGGTCAAGGACGCCTGACCTCCGGGTCAGGTGTCGGCGCAGCACCGTGAGCGCGGCGTTGCGGCCGCTGGCGCCCCACACGCCGGCGCCGGGGAACGTCGCCGCGCCGGTGAGGTACAGGCCCTTCACCGGCGTCGCGTAGCGGACCAGCTCGGGGTCCTTGTTGCGCAGCGCGGCGAGCGGCCCGCCGGCGAACGACGTGGCGTGCCCGGCCGGCAGGTGGAACTCGCGCTCGTAGCGGTCGGGGGTCATCGCCCGCCACTCGCCGAGCGACTCGAGGAAGCCGGGCTCGGCGAGCGTGGCGAACTGGTCGAGCCACCGGCGCGGCTCGGTGCTGCTGGCCCAGCCGCCGCGCACGCGGTACGGGGTGTACAGCACCTCCATGCTGAACACGTGCTTGCCGCCGCCCGACGTCGTCGTGGCCGACATCGTCGGATCGACGAGCGTCGGCACGTTGACCATCAACCCGGGCTGGCGCAGGATCTGCCCGCGGCCCATCATCTCGTAGCCGCGGTGGATGTCGGCGAGTGACGGGGCGACGACGAGCGTCGAGCCGATCGCGTCGGGATGCTCGGCGAGGGCACGCAGCACCGGCGGGCGGTCGATGATCGCGTCGATCTTCGACTCGTAGCCGTCCGCGGCGGGGCGGCCTTCCACCGGCGCACGAGCTCGGTCGCCTGCGGCGGCGGGTTGCGCAGCCACTGGAGGAACGTGTCGTGCGGGTTGCACGCCGACACGACGATGCCGGCGGTGATCTCGGTGTCGTCGTCGAGCACGATGCCGCGCGATCGCCGGTCCCTCGCAGGTGATCGCCGCCACCTTGGTGCCAGTGCGCACCGTGCCGCCGAAGCCCTCGAACGCGGCGCGCAGCGACGACGGCACCATCCCGCTGCCGCCGATCGGCCGACCGACGTTGCCCACGTGGCGCATCGCGTAGGACAGCGCGCCGAGGCCGCTGCCGGGCGTCTCCGGGGAGATGCCCCAGACCATCGGCCCGGTGACGATCGGCGGCGCGAGGAGCGCCTCGCTGCGGAAGAAGCCGCGCAGCACGTCGGCCGCGCTGCGCCGGCTCCAGCGCAGCAGCGTGCTCATGCCCGAGGCCGCGATGGCGGACCACCTTGCGGGCCAGCCCGTGCACCGACGGCGGATCGTTCGCCGCGTCGAGGATCATCCGCACCGCCGGCAGCGCAGCCTTGAGGTACTGCCGGTAGCCGTCGACCTCGGCCGGGATGGGTGCGCGCCAGGCTCTCGATCGTCCGCTCGACGTCGTGGTAGCTGCGACCAGGCGCGCTCGTCGCCCCACGTCATGTTGATCGTCGCCGGCTCCATGTCGACGTAGCGCAGGCCGTGGTCGGCGAGGCCGAGCTCGTCGATCACCGGCGTGGTGCGGAACGTGATGTGGTCGCAGTTGCAGATGTTCACCGTGCCGCCGGCGAACGGCTCGCTCGCCGCCGTGCCGCCGACGCTGTCGCGGGCCTCGACGAGCAGCGTGCGCAGCCCGCCGCGCGCGAGGTACGCGGCGCACACGAGGCCGTTGTGGCCCGCGCCGATGACGATCGCATCGAAGTCCGTCGCCCGGTGGTCGTTCGCCATCGGCCCCATTCTGCAAGCGCCCGGGAGCCCGAAGGTAACGTGGGCGAGTGACTTCACACGGCCGTCACTTCGCCGATCTCGCGGGTCCGGCGGTGTCGTGCCGGCTCTCCGAGCGGAGCATCGTCATCCAGCCGCTCGGGGCCGATCGAGCAGCACGGGCCGCACCTGCCGCTGTCCACCGACTCGGTCGTCGCCACCGCCGTGGCCGAGGCGGTCGTCGCGGCAGCCGGCGACGAGCTCGACCTGTGGCTGCTGCCCACGCTGCAGTTCACCAAGAGCAACGAGCACGCCTGGTCGCCGGGCACCGTGTGGCTGTCGGCCAGCACGCTGCTGTCGGTGATCGACGACGTCGCCCGCTGCGTGGCGATGACGCCGGCGCAGCGGCTGGTGTTCCTCAACGGCCACGGCGGCAACAGCGCGCTGCTCAACGTCGCGCTGCGCGAGGTGCGGCTGAACCACGGGCTGAAGACGTTCCTCACCCACCCCGGCATGCCGGCCGACCAGGGCGGCGTCGTCACCGGCCGACGAGCTCGGCATGGGCGTGCACGGCGGGACCGACGAGACGTCGATGATGCTCCACCTCGCCCCGCACCTCGTCGACATGGGCCAGGCCGAGCGGCGGGTGCCGGAGAAGCTCGCGGAGAACCGGCAGGTGCGCTTCGGCGGGCGGTCAGCTTCGGCTGGCTGTCCAACGACTTCTTCCCCGACGGCTACATCGGCGATCCCACGGCGGCCACCGCCGAGCGCGGCGCGATGCTGTTCGAGGGCGCGGTGCGCACCGTGTGCGACGGCCTGCGCGAGGTCGCCACGTTCGACTTCGGTCGCTGACGATGGCTGCCACGCCGGCACCGTGGGCGGAGCTCGCGCGTCGACGTCGGCCGGCTGTGGGAGCGCATCGAGGCGCTCGGCGAGGTCGGCGCGGTGCACGGCCCGAACGGCGAGCGCGGCTGCAACCGCCTGGCGCTCACCGATGCCGACGGCGCGGGTCGCGACCTCGTCGTGTCGTGGATGGCGCGATCTCGGCCTCGACGTGACGATCGACGGGATCGGCAACGTCGTCGCCACCCGTGCCGGCACGGACCCGTCGCTCGCGCCGGTGATGACCGGATCGCACATCGACACGGTGCGCACCGGCGGTCGCTTCGACGGCATCCTCGGCGTGCTCGCCGGCCTCGAGGTGCTCGAGACGCTGATCCAGCACGGCGTGGCGACGCGGCGGCCGGTCGCCGTCGGCTTCTTCACCGACGAGGAGGGCTCGCGCTTCGCGCCGGACATGCTCGGCTCGCTCGTGTACGTCGGCGGACTGGCGCTGGAGGAGGCGCTCGACGTGCGCGCCGTCGACGACGACGCACGTGTCGGCGACGAGCTCGCCCGCATCGGCTACGCCGGCCCGACGCCGTGCCCGGCCGCCGTCGTGCCGCACGCGTTCGTCGAGCTGCACATCGAGCAGGGCCCGGTGCTCGAGCGCGAGGGCATCACGATCGGCGCGGTCACCGGCGTGCAGGGCATCTCCTGGACGCAGCTCGACATCGTCGGCCAGAGCGCCCACGCCGGCACGACGCCGATGGACATGCGCCACGACGCCGGCTACGCGGCCGCGGCGATCACCGTCGGGGCGCGCGCGGATCGCCGAGCGCATCGGCGCCCCGCAGGTGGCCACCGTCGGTCGCCTGGAGCTGACGCCCGACCTGGTCAACGTCGTGCCGGCGCGAGCGGTGATGACCGTCGACCTGCGCCACACCGACGAGGCCGTGCTGCGCCGGGCCGAGGCCGAGCTGGACGCGCTGTGCCGCCGGGTGGCCGACGCCGAGGGCGTGGTGATCGACGTGCACCGGCTGGCCCGCTTCGCGCCGGTGGAGTTCGACGAGTCGATGATCGCGCTGGTCGAGCGCACCGCCGCCGGGCTCGGCCTGTCGTCGCGGCGGATGCCGTCGGGCGCCGGCCACGACGCGCAGATGCTCGCCCGGGTGTGCCCGACGTCGATGATCTTCGTGCCCAGCGTCGCCGGCCTGTCGCACAACATCGCCGAGCACACCCTGCCCGAGCACGTCGAGGCCGGCGCCAACGTCTTGCTCCACGCCCTGCTGGCTCGCGCCCAGGACGGCTGACCCGTCCGACCGGACGGGTCAGCGTCCCGGACGCCTCCCCGGGTTCAGCTGGTCATCGTGATCGACGGGTCGAGGAACTCGTTGTCCACCATGTCGGCGGCCGTGAGGTCGCGCGGGACGTCGACGCCCTCACCGACGTACACCGGGATCGCCTTGTTGATGAAGTCGGTGACCCGCGGGTTCTCCATGTCGCCGAACGTCGGCGTCGACCCGTTGGCCACGATGCCCTGCGCCAGTTGCTCCTGCACCGAGAAGTCGGCATCGCCCTGCGCGTACTCCCAGAACGAGGCGTAGGTGTTGTTCGTGTCGATGATCACCTGGTCGGCTGCGGCATGGTCCTTGAGGTAGTCGATCTGGGCCTGCTGCATGATCGGGATCAGCTTCTCCAGGCACGCCCGGTTGGGCTCCAGCTTGTCCTGACGGATGGCGATGGCCTGCGGGTACGGCTGCCAACCGGTGTCGGAGATCAGCTGGGCGGCCACCTTGATCGCCCCGGTGTCGAGGTGCGCGTACTGGTACGGCTCGGCGGTGACGAAGCCCTGATGGGCGGTGGTGTCGCCCTCGGTGACGAGGATCTTGTCGCCCTTGTAGTTGAAGTCGAACTTGCTCAGCGGAGCGATGCCCGCCGCCACCAGGTAGTCCACGTAGGCCGACCCGCTGAACACGGTGATCTTGTCGACCTCCTTGGCGATGTCGCTGATCGTCTTCGCGTCGGGGTGCTTGTCGGCGTCCCACATGATCGCCAGCGGGCTCTTGGTCAGCGGCGCCAGCAGGGCGACGGTGGGGAAGTCCTTGGCCAGCTTGACGGCATCCGAGGTGGCGACGTAACCGAGCAAGATCGACGGATCCTGGTACATCGCCGAGGTCACGTTCTGGTTGCCGAGGAACGGTCCGCCGGCACGGATCTCCAGCTGCACGCCGGTGTCCTGCCCGCGGAACGTCAGCGGCCCGACCACGCTGCCCTTGTCCTTGTCGGCCTTGTAGCCCGGCCCCATCAGCTGGTACAGCTCGCCGTGCTCGCTCTCGGGGAACCAGTCGGTCTGCACCACGACCGTTGCCGGGCAGACGTCCTTCAGCGCGCCGGTGGCGTCGGTGACCAGCTTGCCCGTGCCCGAGCCGAGGTCGTCCGCACCGGCGCCGGTGGACGGCGTCGAACCGGCGGTGACCGGCGGTGGACGCGGCCGGGGTCGACGCGGCCGGCGTGGATGCGGCGGGCTTCGATCCCGCCGCGGTCGTCGTGCCCGCGCTCGTGGTGGGACCGGCGGCGGTCGTCGTGGTGGCGGCAGCCGTGGTCGGCGTCGATGCCGCGGCCGTGGTGCTCGACGACTTCTCGTCGGAGCCGCAGGCCGCGAGTGCGAGCGCAGCGAGCACGGGCAGGGCGAGCCAGCGGTGGGTGTGCTTCATGGGATCGGAGCCTCTCACGGGTCGGGGGGACGTCGACGACGACGCAATCATCGCGGTTCTACACGGTGGCGCCGCGCACCGTGGTGTGCCAGCGACCGATGGCCAGCTTGCTGAGGAGGCCGAAGCCGACGAAGAAGGCGATGCCCATCGAGCGCGGTGAGCCCGGCGCAGATGACCATCAGACCGCCGGCGTTGTTCGTGAAGAAGTCGACGATCAGCCGGCCGATGCCCGTTCGACCACGGGAGAAGAAGAAGTCGCCGACCACCGCGCCGATCACCGCGAGTCCGGCGGAGATCTGGAAGCCGGCGAACATCGCCGGCAGCGCACCCGGCAGCTCGAGCTTGCGCAACCGCGTCCACCATCCGGCGCCGCCGAGCGTGAACAGGTCGTGGTGGCTCTGCTCGGCCGACAGCAGGCCGAACAAGCGTGTTCTTGACGATCGGGAAGATGGAGATGATCACCGTGGTCAGCACGCGCGACTTGAAGTTCGGCGCCGACCGTCCGGATGATCAGCGGGGTGATGGCGATGATCGGCACCGCCTGCAAGGCGATGAGGTACGGCCAGATCGATCGCTCCAGCCAGTTCGCCGTGCTCATCAGCACCGCCGAGCGCGACGCCGAGCACGATCGCGATGGCCAGCCCGGTGAACGCGGTCTGCAGCGAGATCACCGCGCCCTCCCATGATCTTCTGGGCGTTGACGCAGCCGGGCACCGGCGTCGCGCCTTCCGGCAGCTCACCGCCGGTGATGTACTGGATCCCGCCGGGGCAACCGCGCACCTGGACGTCGTCGAACAGGCGGTGTGGTGGCGGGATGATGACCGGCTTGCCCGACGGCGTGAAGTTGTTGTCCAGGTTGTAGGCGAGGAGGTACCAGAGGCCGATGAACAGGCCGAGCACGACCAACGGTCCGATGATCGCGGCACGGTCCACCGAGCGGCGCGCCCGCCCGACCCGGTCAGTCGGCTGGTCATCGCTCGATGCGCTCATCGACCCCCTTCGCGAACGTGGCGGGGGCCGGCGAACCGGCCCCCGCCACATGGTGTCGCGTGATGCTTACTTGATCCCGATCGACGGATCGAGGAACTGGTTGGTGGTGATGTCCGCCGCCGTCAGGCCGGTCTTCGGTGCGCTGTCGAGCGCGGTGTAGATCGGTGTGGCCTTGGTGATCAGGTCGGTCACCCGGGTGTCGTCGAACTTGCCGACCACGCCGTCGGGGCCGTTGGCCAGCAGGCCGTCGGCCTTCATCGTCTTCACCGCGTAGTCCGCCGTGCCCTGGGTGTAGACCCAGCCGTTGTTGAACTGCTTCACCGCGTCGAGCACGATGTCGTTCGCGTGCGTCGGGTCACCGAGGTAGTCCACCGTGGACTGCTGGATGATCGGCACCAGCTTCTTCAAGCAGTCGGCGTACTTGGTGATGTTCTCCGGCTTGGTGGCGATCGACTGGGCGTAGTTGTCCCAGCCGGCGTCGTTGATGTACGCGTACTTCACCGGCTTCATCCAGCCCGGGATCTCGTTGGCGTAGAGGTACGGCTCGGCCGAGCCGAAGCCCTGCTGCGCGGACTTGCCCTCGTCGGCGACGAACAGCGCCGGGGTGCCGTCGTAGGAGCCGTCCACCTGGTCCTTGGACAACACGCCCGTGGAGGTGAAGAAGTCCATGTACGCCGCACCGCTGAAGTAGCGGATCTTGACCTTGTCCTTGCCGAGGTCGGCGATCGACGTGACGTCGGGGTAGGTGGCCGGGTCCCACATGATCATCTGCGGGTTCTTGTCCATCCCCGACTCGACCGCCACGGTCGGCTGCTTGGCCGAGTTCTGGATGGCCTCGTCGGTGTAGACGAAGCCGAGCAGCAGGCTGTCGTCGGCGTACAGCTGCGACGTCACCGTCTGGAAGCCGATCGCCGGGCCGCCGGAGCGGATCTGGACCTTGACACCGGTGTCCTGGCCGTCGGCCATCAGCGGACCGGTGACGGTGAACTTGCTCTTGTCCACCGTGTAGCCGTCGCCGATCATCTGGTACAGCCAGCCGTGCTCGGCCTCGGGGTTCCAGTCGGTCTGGATGGCCACCGTGGCGGGGCAGACGCCGGCGAGCGACATGGCGCCGGCCGCGCCGGTTCCCGGCGTCGATCCGGCTGCCGCGGTGCTCGACGCGCTGCCAACCGTGGTCGCTGCGCCGGCCGCGGTCGTGCTCGCACCGGCAGTGGTGCTGACGCCGGCGGCGGTGGTGGCCGAGGTGCTCGATGACTCCTTCTTGTCGCTGCCGCACGCGGCGAGGGCGACGACGGCCACGAGAGGCAGGGCAAGCAGCTTGGTGCTGCGGCGTACGTGCATGGGTGCTCCTTCAGTGTTGTTCACGCTGTGTTCTGCGGCCCTGAGTGGGCCGAAGACGGGGGTTCGGGGATCAGCGACGGCGGGGGTCGTACCAATGGCCGACCACCGCGTTGCTCAACCAGCCGAAGAAGAGGAAGACGATGATGCCGAGCGTGGCGGCCAGCAGGAGGCCGCCCCACAGCTGCGGGTAGATGCCCTTCTGCCGATAGCTCTCGAGCACGATGCCGATGCCCGGCTTGCTGCCGGCGCGGAAGAACTGCTCGCCGACGACCGCACCGATCACCGCCAGGCCGGCCGAGATGCGGAAGCCGGTGAAGATGTTCGGCAGCGCCGCCGGGAACTGCAGCTTCCACAGCCGGGTCCAGCGATTGGCGCCGCGCAGCGTGAACAGGTCGTGCTGGCCCTGATCGACCGACTGCAGGCCGAACAACGTGTTCGTCACGATCGGGAAGATCGAGATCATCACCACGACGATCACGCGCGGGTACATCCCGCCGCCGAACATCGAGTAGATCACCGGCACGATCGCCAGGATCGGGATCGCCTGGATCGTCACCAGGTAGGGGTACGTCGAGTTCTCGATCACCTTCGTCTGCGCCATGAACACGGCGAGGACGATGCCGGTGACGATCGTGATCGCCAGGCCGAAGAGCGCCACCAGCGCGGTCCACTTGATCCCGTTGAGCAGGGCGCTGCGGGCGATCGAGTCGACGAACGAATCGTGCAGCACGGTCTCCGGAGCAGGGATGAGGAACCCCGGCTTGTCGAAGATCCGGCGCATCCCGTTGGTGTGCATCCAGTGCCAGAACGCGACGAAGACGGCGAACACGAGCAGCGGGCCGATCACCCGGCTCCAGGGGAAGCGGTCGTCCTTGCGCTTGGTCTCCGACAGGGACTCGGCGACGATCGCCTCGGCCGGTTCGGCGGACATGCCGACGTTGGCCGGCGCGTCGGTCCCGATCAGGCTCACTGCGTGCGCTCCGCGCAGGGTGTGCGACACCTCGCCGCACAGGTGGGCGAACTCGGCGTCGAAGCGCAGGTCGGGCAGTCGCGGATAGGCGAACGGCACGGTGAAGTCGCCGACGATGTGGCCAGGGCGGGCGCTCATCACCAGGACGCGCGTCGACAGGAACACCGCCTCGGAGATCGAGTGGGTGATGAACAACCCGGCGAAGCCGCTGCGCTGGAACAGGCCGATGACCTCGTCGTTGAGCCGCTCGCGGGTGATCTCGTCGACGGCGGCGAACGGCTCGTCGAAGAGGAACACCGACGGCTCGAGCACGAGCGAGCGGGCCAGCGAGGCGCGCATCTTCATGCCGCCCGACAGCTGCTTGGGGTACTTGTCCTCGAAGCCGGTGAGCCCGACCGTGGCGATGGCCTCGGCGGCCTTGCGCTTGCGTTCGGCCTTGCCCACGCCTTCGAGCTCGGCGAGCAGCTCGACGTTGCGCTGCACCGTGCGCCACTGGAGCAACGTGGCGTCCTGGAACACGTAGCCGATCTTGCTGCGGTCGACCTCGACGGTGCCGCCGGTCTGCGGGTTGAGCCCCGAGGCGATCCGTAGCAGTGTGCTCTTGCCGCAGCCGGACGGCCCGACGACGGTGACGAACTCGCCGGGGCAGACGTCGAACGTGTTCTCGGCGAGCGCGTGGGTCCCGTCGGGGAAGACCATCGAGACGTGGTCGAAGCGCAGCGCCGGTGCACCGACGGGCCGACCGTCGAACGTCGTCCGGGTGGCCGTTGCCCCGACGACGTCGGTCGGCAGTTCGCTGCTCGTGGTCACGACATCACCATCCCGCCGGTCACGTTCATCGCCTGGCCGGTGCAGTAGGACGCCTCGTCGGAGGCGAGGAACAGCGCCATGTTGGCCACGTCGGACGTCTCCGCGAGGCGCCCCAGTGGCGACTTCGACGACCACGCGGCGACCATCTCCGGGGTGCGCGTGGCTGCGCCCATCTCCGTGAGGACGTAGCCGGGACAGATGCAGTTCACCCGGATCTGATGCGGGCCGAGCTCCATCGCGGCCACCCGGGTGAACGAGATCACCGCGGCCTTGGACGCGGCGTAGTGCGCCTGGTTCGGTGAGCCGACCTTGCCGCCCATGCTGGCCATGTTGACGATCGAGCCGTTCGGCGCCCCGGTCGATCATCGCCCGAGCGGCGACCTGGGTGGTGAGCAGCATCGCCCGGACGTTCACCGCGAACGTCTCGTCCCAGTCGCCGACGCTGATCTCGAGCAGCGGCGCCATCCGCAGGATCCCGGCGTTGTTCACCAGGATGTCGATCCCGCCGAGCAGGCCGATCGCCTCGGCGGTGGCCGCTCGGGTGGCGCCGGCATCGGCGCAGGTCGACGTCGACCGCGTGGGCGCCGAGCCGGTGCGCCGTGGACTTGAGCGCGTCGCCGGGGAGGTCGAGCACCGCGACCTCGGCACCGTGGGCGACGAACGTCGCGGCGATCTCAGCGCCGATGCCGCGTGCGGCGCCGGTGAGCACCGCCCGCCGCCCGGCGAGACGCGACTCACCTCGCTGACGCACCTCCGATTGACCCTCCGACGCCATCGTGTTGCGATCTTACGACGGGTGCGCCGGGGCGGAACCGGGCGAACTGTGAACGCTGCGTGACGGCGGTCGCTCAGGAAGCCCGGATCACCACACGATGTGGCGGAGCGAACGCGATCGCCTCGCGGATCGACCCGGCCTTGATGGCCACGCGGTCGATGTTGCCCTCGTTCGCCAGGCCGAGGACATGGCGCGCCTCGGTGGTCACGGTCGCCAACGCATCGGCCGGGAGCAGGTGCCCGACGGTGATCATCAGGCTGGCCGTCTCCAGCGGATCGCCGCGACCGAGCGGGTTGAACGGGTCCTGCAGGTTGTCCGCGCCGGCCGCCACGTGCACGCCCGCGGCGCGCAGGACGCGTACCGCGGTGAGGCCCCGGGGGACCGATGCCGGCAGGCCGCGGCCCTGGAGGAACAGGTTCGTCTGGGGGAGCGCGATCACGTGGATGCCGGCGGCGGCGACGAGCTCGGCGACCTCGCGCTGGCGGGCCTCGGGCAGCACGCCGAGGCTGACGCAGTGACTGGCGGTGACCGGATGCGGGAACCCGGTGGCGAGCACCCGTTCGGCGAGGTCGGCGAGCCCGCAGATCCCGGCATCGAGGGTCTCGTCGGTGTGCAGGTCGAGGCCCATCCCCGCTTCGCCGGCGATCGTCAGCATCTGCTCGTTCGCCGCGTGGGCGTCCTCTTCGAGGTGCGGGGCGCCGCCGACGAGATCGATCGCCCATGGCGATCGCGTCGGCCAGCAGGGCGCGCACGTTGGCGCCGTCGTCGCCGAGGCTGGGCCGCCCGGTGAGCGCGACGATCTGGATGTCGACGACGCCGCGCAGCCGGTCGCGTACGTCGATCAGCGCTTCGACGGAGGTGAGCCCGTTGCCGTCGGAGACGTCGACGTGGGTGCGGATCGCGGTGGTGCCGTTGGCGGCCATCAGCCGCGCGGCCCGTTCGGCACGCTCGATCGTGTCGGCGACCGTGATCGAGGCGCGCGCCGCGTCCATCGCCATGATCGCCCCGAGCAGATCGCCGGTCTGGTTCGGCACGCGTTCGGCGAGGAACGCCTTGTCCAGGTGGGCGTGCGGCTCGGCGAACGCAGGGACGACGATGTAGCCCTGACGTTCCAGCTCCTCGACCGACGGGACCGGGGAACCTGAACCAGCGTCGTCCGTGCGGGCGTGTGGGGCCAGATCGGTCACGTGAGCGTCGTCCGTGCGGGCGTGTGGGGCCAGATCGGTCATCTCAACGGCGTGCCGGTGACCGGGCGGCGCTCGACGGTCTCGCCGAGGCGCGGCAGGATCTCGTCGACCATCAGGTGCATCTGCTCGTCATCTCCTCGCGCGACAGCCCCGGGTAGTCGAAGAAGAAGCACACGTGGCGCAGGTCGAGCAGGTCGCGCCAGAAGCCGAGGCCGTCGACGACGTCGTCGATCGAGCCGACGAGCTGGATCTTCTGCTCGATCGACTCCTCCACGGTGGGCGCGAAGTCGAACGGCGCCTTGTTGCCGTCGGGGCCCGTGTAGCTGGCGAAGCGGCCGTAGGGCGAGAGGAACTTGACGAACTCGTCGTGGCCCGGTCGGCCCTTGCGCAGGGCCTCCTCGGTGGTGCGCCCGGCGTGCACGTTGAGCACCAGGCAGCGGTCCTCGCCGGGCCCGACCGGGGAGCCGATCTCCTCGCGGATCTCGGCGTAGCGGTCCCACTTCTGCTTCTGGCTCTCCGGGTTGCTCAACCAGTAGACGGCCTTGTGCCCGGCCCGCGGCACGTACTCGATGGTCTCCGGCGAGGAGATCGGTTGGTAGATGTCCACGTGGCGCTGTGGCTTGGGGATCAGCGTGAGGTCGTGGACGAGCGTGCCGCGGTCGGGCACGTCGTCGGGCGGGAACGTCATGTGCTTGCCGCGGTACGAGAAGCGCTCGTTGCCCCAGGCGAGCTTGATGACCTCCATCGACTCCTCGAAGACCTCGCGGTTGATCCGGTCGTGCTCCTTGGACATCGCGTTGTCGCCGCTGGCCACCACGGTGCCGAGCGCCCACGCCTCGCGTGGCACGGTGCCGCGACCGATGCCGAACTCCATCCGCCCGCCGGTGATGATGTCGGCGATGGCGAAGTCCTCGGCCAGGCGCAGCGGGTGCCACTGCGGGACGACGTTGAACATCTGCCCGAGGCGCAGCTGCTCGGTCTGGGTGGCCAGGTGCTGGCCGAACTGGATGAGGTTCGGCAGCACCTCGTAGCCCTCGTACTGGAAGTGGTGCTCGGTGAGCCACATCGTGTCGAAGCCGAGCTGGTCGGCCGTCTTCGCCCACGCCACCAGGTTGCGGTAGCACTCGAGGACCGCGTCCATCCCGTAGCGCCGTGACGTGGCCGGGACCGTCGGATCGCCGGCGTCGGGCATCGGCACGGTGCAGAAGAAGTTGGCGTCGATCCTCATGGCGCCACCGTATATCTGGCCGCTCGGCGCGTGGCCGGGGCGTGCGCGGAGTTCATCGTCCGGCAACAGCGCCCACCCAGGTGCGCGGGTCGGCGGCGCCGGCGAGCACGCCGTCGACGCCGCGACGGATCACGTGACCGTGCCCGAAGCCGCTGTCGAACGCCGGGGCACGGTGCACCGGGTGGCCACGGCGGGCCAGGCCGTCGGCCCACTGCGCCGACGCGTGACCCTCGACGGACACCACCGGCCCGCCCGCCGCGGTCCACGTGTCGAACCCGGTGACCGGCCCGCGCAGCGCCCAGCGCCCGGCGTGCACCGCCTCGGCGGGCGACTGGCCGTGGCGGAACAGCCGCGCCGCGAGCTGCAGGACGATCTGCGGCTGGGCGTCGCCGCCCATCGAGCCGAACACGGTGTCCAACCGATCCGTCGACGGTGGCCATCGCCGGCAGCAGCGTGTGCGGCGGGCGCCGGCCCGGCGTCGAGCTCGGCGGGGTGCCCGGCCTGCGAGGTTGAACCCGAGGCCGCGGTCGTGCAGGTTGATCTGGGTGTTCGGCTCGACCAGCCACGAGCCGAAGCCCGACGCGTTCGACTGGATGAGCGACACGGCGCACGTCTCGTCGGCCGCTGCACAGGTACGTGGTGCCGCCGGGGCGCTCGGCGCGCCAGCGCGACGAGGCGCGCTCGGGGTCGACGAGCGCGCGCGCGGGCGGCGCACTCGCGCACCAGCGCAGCGCCGTCGGCGCCGTCGTGGAGGCCGCTCGACGCGGTCGTGGCCGACGGCGGTGGCCGCCTCCACGAGCAGGTGCGCCCAGCGGTCGTCGTCGGGGTCGTCGGGCAGGTCGAGCCCGTCGGCCAGCTCGGCGGCGCTGATCGCCAGGTAGCCCTGCGAGCTCGGCGGGGTGGTCCACAGGTCGACGCCCCAGGCGTGGGCGCGCAGCGGGGTGACCCACCGGGCCAGGCTCGGTCGTCAGGTCGTCGGGCGTGAACCAGCCGTCGCCGAGCGCGAGCAGGCCCTCGCCGAACGCGCCGCCGTAGAAGCCGTCCCGACCCGTGGCGGCGACGCGCACCGCAGGGCCGCGGCGACGCCGGGCCGGCGCACCGGCGCGCCCGGCCGCACGGCCTGCGACGACGAGCTCGACGAGGTTGCGCCGCGCCCGCCTCGTCGACCTCGCCGAGCGATCCGACGAGCAGCGGGCTCGCCGGGAAGCCGTTGTGCCGCCAGGTCGATCGCCGGCGCGAGCAGCACGTCGACCGGCAAGGTGGCGAAGCGCTCGTGCAGCGCCAGCCAGCCGTCGACGAAGCCGGGCACGGTGACGGTGCGGATGTCGTGGCGCAGCGGCAGCTCGGTCAGGCCGTCGGCGCGCAGCGGCCCCGGCGTCGGCCCCCGATCCGGCCCGGCCGACGGCGAGCAGCGCATGGACCTCGCCGCCGTGGTGGACGAGGGCCAGCAGGTCGCCGCCGAGGCCGTTGAGGTGCGGCCCGCACACGGCGATCGCCGCGCTGGCGGCGAGCGCGGCGTCCACGGCCGTAGCCGCCCGAGGGCGAGCGCGGTCATCCCCGCCTGGGTGGCCAGCTGGTCGGCGGAGGCGACCATCGCGTGCATCGCCCGAGTCGTGGTCGTGGGTGCGCCGCCAGGCCTCATCCGGCTCAACCTACGCTGCGACGCGTGTCGACGTGGCGGGTGACGGGCGCGGCGACCGTGACCCTCGGCGTGCTCGTCGTGGTCGCCGGCTCGGCGATGCCGTGGCTGCGCACCGGCCAGCGCCGGCGCAGCGAGCTTCGAGGTGTTCAGCATCGTCGATCGCCTCGGCTTCTCGCCGTCCGGCCCGGTCGGGCGTGGCCATCCGCCTGTGGCCGGTGGTGCCGCTGCTCGCGGTCGTGGCCGCGGTGACGGCGTGGTTCGCGCCGCGCTGGTCGCTGCTGCCGGCACTCGTCGTGGCGCTGTACGCCGGCGGCGTCGGCGTCGCCGTGGCCAACGTCGACGAGCCGAGCATCGTCGGCATCGAGGGCGGTCCGAGCGTGCACCGCGGCCGGCGCGGCGCTCGTCCTCTTGGGGGCCGGGTTGGCCACCTTTGGTACGTTCCGCGGCGATGACCACTCGAGACGAAGCGATCGCCGCCCTCACCGCTCCGGGAGCGCCGTTCGAGATCGGTGAGGCCGACGTCGGCGGCGAGCGCCTGCGGGTGTACGTCAACGCCCCGGCCAGCCTGCGCGACGTGTGGGACGCCACGGCCGCGTTCGGCGACGCCCGGTTCTTCCTACTACGCCGGCGAGACCACGACGTTCGCCGAGGCCCACGTGCAGCGTCCGCCAGCTGGCGCACCACCTGCTCGCACAGGGCGTCGGCAAGGGCGACCGGGTGGCCATCGGCATGCGCAACTACCCGGAGTGGCCCATCGCGTTCTGGGCGTGCCAGTCGATCGGCGCGATCACCGTCAGCCTGAACGCCTGGTGGCTCGGGCACGAGCTCGAGTACGCGCTGCGCGACTCGGCGGCGACGGCGCTGCTGATCGACGGCGAGCGCTTCGAGCGACGTCGTCGAGCTGCTCCCGTCGCTCGACGTGCGCACCGTGGTCGTCGCCCGCGGCGGCCGCGCGCGCTCGACGCCACGGCGCTCGCGTGGGACGACGTGGTCACCGGTCGCCGATCCCGGCACGCTGCCGGCGGTCGACATCGCGCCCGACGACGACGCCACCATCCTGTACACGTCGGGCACCACCGGGCTTCCCGAAGGGCGCGGTCGGCAGCAACCGCAACCACATCACCAACCTGTTCAACACGTTCCTCGGCGGGGCAGTGGCGGCGTCGCTGACCGGCGCTCCGGCCGCAGCGGGCGGCGGCACCGCCGCGCGCAGGCCGTCGGACTGGCGACGTTCCCGTTCTTCCACATCGGCGGGCTGACCACGATGTACGTGCTCAACGCCAGCGGGGCGTGCATCGTCACCCAGTACAAGTGGGACGTCGACGACGCGCTCGACCTCATCGAGACGGTTGAAGATCACGGCCATCGCCGGGGTCCCGACGGTGGTGCGTGCCCTGCTCGAGCACCCCGACGCGGCCGAACCGCGACCTGTCCTCGCTGGCCGGCCATCTCCCAGGGCGGCTCGCCCGGTGCCGCCCGACTCGATCGCCAAGATCGAGGACGAGTTCGCCGGCAAGGTCGCCCCGGCCAACGGCTACGGCCTCACCGAGACGACCTCGGCGGTGGTGGCCAACAGCGGGGCGATGTACTTCGCCAAGAAGGACAGCGTCGGCAAGCCGGTGCCGGTGTCGGACGTGCAGGTGGTCGACGAAGTGGGCAACGCCGCTGCCGCTCGGCTCCGTCGGCGAGCTGTGGACCCGCGGCCCGAACAACGTCCGCGGCTACTGGAACAAGCCGGAGGAGACCGCCGAGGCGTTCACCGACGGCTGGTTCCACACCGGCGACGCGGCGCGCCTCGACGAGGACGGCTTCGTCTACGTCGTCGACCGGATCAAGGACGTGGTGCTGCGCGGCGGCGAGAACGTCTACTCCGCCGAGGTCGAGGCAGCGATCTTCGAGCACCCCGACGTCGCCGACGTGGCCATCGTCGGCGTGCCACACACGTCGCTCGGCGAGGAGGTGGCCGCCGTGGTGATCCGCAAGCCCGGATCGCCACCGCTGACCACCGACCGAGCTGCAGGCGTTCGCGGCCGAGCGCCTGGCCCGGTTCAAGGTGCCGTCGATCGTGCTGTTCAGCGAGGATCCGCTGCCGCGCAACGCCACCGGCAAGGTGCTGAAGAAGGACCTGCGCACGTCGGTGGTCGATCAGCTCGCCGCGAGCTGACGACGGCGTCCGTTCAGGCGCTCGTGTGCCACTGGCCGCGGTCGACGAGCACCTGCTTGAGCACGGCCGGCTTGTCGGTCATGATCCCGTCGACGCCGAGGTCGAGCAGGCGGTTCATCTCCGCGGGGTCGTCGATCGTCCACACGTGCACCTGCACGCCGAGGTCGTGCGCCCGCTCGACGAACTTGGCGTTGGTCACCGTGATCGGACCCTGCTTCACCGGCACCTGGGCGGCGCGACCGTGGGGATGGCGCATCAGGCCGAAGCGCAGCAGGGCGAGCGCCGCCGGGCCGAGCGAGGTGCACGCCTGCGGACCGAGCGCGGCGCGCAGCCGCTTCAGGCGGCGATCGGAGAACGACGCCAGGCACACCCGGTCGATCGCGTTCGGTGCGCTTCACCGCGGCGACGAGCGCGTCCACCGTGTCGTTGGCCTTGCAGTCGATGTTCACCCGCGCCGTCGGGAACGCGCCGAGCAGCTCCTCCAGCGACGGGATCGGCGCCTTGCCGTCGACCATCGCCGTGCGCACCTCGCTCCACGGCAGCTCGCTGATCTTGCCCGGCCGTCCGCACGTGCGCATCAGGTCGTCGTCGTGGAAGGCGACGACGACGCCGTCGGCGGTGGTCCGCACGTCGGTCTCCAGGTAGCGGTAGCCGAGGTCGATCGCGTCCTGGAACGCCGGCATCGTGTTCTCCGGTGCGTCGCTGGCGCCGCCGCGATGGGCGAACGGCAGCGGCCCGGGCCACTCGAGGAACGGGTGGACGGGGGTCGGCTGGGTCGGCACCGCCGCCAGTATCGTCGCTCACATGACGGCTCCCGCGCAGCCGGCTCACCAGGCCGACGCCTCCACGCACCTCCTTCCACCCTCACGGTGCGCTCGCCGTACGACGGCTCGTTCGATCGGCGAGGTGCCGGCGGCAGCGCCGGCCGACGTGGATCGCGCCGTGCTCGCCGCGGCCGCCGCGCTGCGCGATCACCCGCTGGCGCCCTGGAAGCGGGCGGAGATCCTCGACCTCGCCGCGGTGAAGCTCGGCGAGCGGCTCGAGGAGTTCGCCACGACCATCGCCAAGGAGGCGGCCAAGCCGATCAAGACCGCACGGCAGGAGGCCCAGCGCGCCGTCGGCACGTTCCGCTTCGCCGCCGCCGAGGCGCGCACGCTGGCCGGCGACGTCGTGCCGCTCGACGCGCTGGAGGCCGGCGAGGGCAAGATCGGCTTCACCCTGCGCGTGCCGATCGGCGTGATCGGGGCGATCGCCCCGTTCAACTTCCCGCTCAACCTGGTGGCCCACAAGCTGGCGCCGGCGATCGCCGCCGGCTGCCCGGTGGTGCTCAAGCCGGCGAGCCAGACGCCGTTCAGCTCGATCCGCCTCGCCGAGCTGCTGATCGACGAGTGCGGCCTGCCGGCCGACTACCTGCACGTCGTGGTCGGCAGCGGCGCCACCGTGGGCAACGCCATCGTCGACCACCCGGGCATCGCCCTGATCACGTTCACCGGCTCGCCGCCGGTCGGCTGGGACATCCGTGCTCGTGCGCCGCGCAAGAAGGTCGGCCTGGAGCTGGGCAACAACGCGCCGGTGATCATCGAGGCCAACAGCGACTGGAAGTCGGCCGCCGCCAAGATCAAGGTCGCCGGGTTCAGCCACGCCGGCCAGAGCTGCATCTCCACCCAGCGGATCTACGTCCACCACTCGATCGCCGAGGCGTTCACCGCCGAGCTCGTCGCCGAGGTCGAGCAGCTCGTCGTCGGTCCGCCGCTCGACGAGGCCACCGACGTGTCGGCGCTGATCGCCTCGTCGGAGACCGAGCGGGTGTCGTCGTGGATCTCCGAGGCGGTCGACGGGGGAGCGGTGGTGGCCACCGGCGGCACGCTCGACGACCACGGCGTGCTCATGCCGACCGTGCTCACCGGCGTCCTGCCGGACATGAAGGTCTGCCGCCACGAGGTGTTCGGGCCCGGTCGTCGCCGTCGCCGCGTACGACGACGTCGACGAGGCGCTGGCGCTGGCGAACGACAGCGACTACGGCCTGCAGGCGGCGATCTTCACCAACGACATCGGCGTGGCCCTGCGCGCCGTGCGCACGCTCGACTACGGCGGCGTGCTGGTCAACGAGGTGCCCACGTGGCGCGCCGACCAGCAGCCCTACGGCGGCCTGCGCGACAGCGGCAACACCCGCGAGGGCCCGGCCTACAGCGTCCGCGAGATGACCGAGCTGCGCATGGTGATCCTCAGCCCCTGACACGCGCGGGCAACTCGCGCTCGGCCGGCCGGAACAGCCCCGTTCACGTTCGCGGTGCGACGCGCCGGAACCGTCGTGAGCGGCGCGACACGAACGTGGGGAGGGGCGGGCACAAGGGGGATCCGAGGAACGGTGGCTACCGTCCGGTAACATCGGTCCCGGTGGCCCGATTGGCCGCCTCCGCTGCGGTGACGTCGGCGAGCGACACGCTCGAACACGACGGCAACACGATGCAGCGGCCCGAGATTCTGGAGCTACATCGATGGCGCACAGCCGCCCCCCGCAACGATCTGCCGCGCCGCGCGCCGGCACCAACGCCAACCGCAGCACCCCGCGTGCCGACGGCACCGCCCGTCCGGCACGTGACCCCAACCACCGCCGCCCGCGGCGCCCGCAGCAGGCCAACGGCGGCGGCCGCGGACGCGAGAGCCGTGGTGATCGAGACCGGCCTGGGCATCGACCGTCCCGCCGGCCCGCGTCCCGTTCGTGTGCCCAGCGCACCGACGAACGTCGAGTTCGCCACGTCGACGACCACCTTCGCCGAGCTCGGCGTCCCCGACAACCTCGTGCGCCTGCTCGCCGAGGGCGGCGCCCACCACCCGTTCCCGATCCAGGAAGCGACGCTGACCGACGCCCTCGCCGGTCGCGACCTGCTCGGCCGTGGCCGCACCGGTTCGGGCAAGACGATCGCCTTCGCCCTGCCGCTGGTCATCCGCCTCGCGGCCGATGGCCGGCGCACCCAGGCCAAGCGTCCGCGCGGCCTCGTGCTCGTGCCGACCCGTGAGCTGGCCAACCAGGTGTCGGCCGTCATCGCCCCGCTCGCCGCGGCGATGGGCCTGCGCACCACCACCGTGTTCGGTGGCGTCGGCGCCTCGCCGCAGATCAACGCGCTCGCCCGCGGCTGCGACATCGTCGTCGCCTGCCCGGGCCGTCTCGAGGACCTCGTGCAGGGCGGCCACGCCAAGCTCGACGCGGTCGAGATGACCGTGCTCGACGAGGCCGACCACATGTGCGACCTCGGCTTCCTGCCGGCGGTCATCCGCCTCCTGGCGCGGACGCCGGCCAACGGTCAGCGCCTGCTGTTCTCCGCCACGCTGGACAAGGCCGTCGACTCGCTCGTCGTCCGCTTCCTCACCGAGCCGGTCGTCCACAGCGTCGACCCGGTCGACGCCCCGCCGGTGGAGATGGACCACCACGTGTTCCACGTCAGCGCCGAGCAGCGCCTGGCGGTGCTCGTCGAGCTGGCCAGCCGCTCGCCGCGCACGGTGATGTTCACCCGCACCAAGTACCGGGCCAAGACGCTCGCCCGCCAGCTGAACGCCAACGGCGTGACGGCCGTGGAGATGCACGGCAACCTGGCGCAGAACGCCCGCGAGCGCAACCTCGCGGCGTTCTCCAACGGGTCGGCCACCACGCTGGTGGCCACCGACATCGCCGCCCGCGGCATCCACGTCGACGACGTCGCCCTCGTGGTGCACGCCGATCCGCCGATCGAGCACAAGGCCTACCTGCACCGCAGTGGCCGCACGGCCCGCGCCGGCAACGCCGGCACGGTGATCACCGTGACCACCGCCGACCAGGTCCGCGACGTGCGCGACCTGACGCGCAAGGCCGGCATCGACCCGACCACCACCACGGTCCACCGCAACCACCCGCTGATCACCCAGCTCGCCGGCGGCTGACGACCTGAGACGAGGCTGTTCCGGTCACCACGGCGCGGCGACCGTCGCGTCTGGCCGGTGACCGGACACGGCCCGGCCGGAGCACCGGCTCAGATCGAGCGGCCGGCGTCCTTCCAGTACTCGTCCTTGAGCAGCCGCTTGTACAGCTTGCCGGTCGGGTGCCGGGGGAGCTCGTCGCGGTAGTCGATCGTCCGCGGGCACTTCACGTCGGCCAGTTGCGAGCGGCAGTAGGCGATCAGCTCGCGCGTCAGCGCATCGGCCTCGTCCTTCGTCGCCGGCATCGTCACCGGCTGGACGACCGCCTTGACCTCCTCGCCGAAGTCGTCGTTGGGCACGCCGAACACCGCGACGTCGACCACCTTCGGGTGGGTGACGAGCACGTTCTCCGCCTCCTGCGGATAGATGTTCACCCCGCCGGAGATGATCATGTACGCCTTGCGGTCGGTGAGGTACAGGTAGTTGTCGTCGTCGAGGTAGCCGACGTCGCCGAGCGTGCTCCACGGCTGGCTCGGGTGGCGCGAGGAGCGGGTCTTCTCCGGGTCGTTGTGGTACTCGAACTGGGCTCCGCCCTCGAAGTAGATCGTGCCGCTCTCGTAGTGCGGCAGGTCCTCGCCGTCCTCGCCGCAGATGTGCACGACGCAGGCGATCGGCGTGCCGACGGTGCCCGGGTGGGCCAGCCACATCTCGCTGTTGCAGTACACGAAGCCGTTGCCCTCGGTGCCTGCGTAGTACTCGTGGATCACCGGACCCCACCACTCGATCATCTGCTGCTTCACCGGGATCGGGCACGGCGCGGCGGCGTGGACGACCACCTCGCAACGACGACACGTCGTACTGGGCGCGCACCTCCTCGGGCAGCTTGAGCATGCGCACGAACATCGTCGGCACGACCTGCGTGTGGGTCACGTGGTGGCGCTCGACGAGTGCCAGGAACGTCCTCGGAGTCGAAGTGCTCCATGCCCACGACGGTGGCCCCGAGGCCCATCGCCCCGAGCATGAAGCGCAGCGGAGCAGCGTGGTAGAAGGGCGCAGGCGAGAGGTAGACGCTGTCGTCGGTGAGGCTGAACAGCATGCCCAGCAGCCCGGCGACGCCGGCCGGGCTCGTCGCCAGCGGTGCGGCCTCGAACGGACGGGTGATGCCCTTCGGCATGCCGGTGGTGCCCGAGGAGTAGAGCATGTCGGTGCCGGCGATGCGCTCGCCGTCGAGCGGCGTCGCCGGCTGGGCGGCGACGGCGGCCTCGTAGCGTCGTAGCCGTCGATCGTGCCGTCGAGCATCAGCCGCAGCTCGACGCCGGGGCTGCCGGCGACGATCTCCGCGGCCTGGTCGGCCTTGTAGGTGGAGGTGATGAACACCTTGGCCTGGCAGTCGTCGAGGATGTACTCCAGCTCCGGGCTGGTCAGCCGGCTGGAGCACGCGGTGTACACCGCACCGGCGTAGTGGCAGCCCCAGATCACCTCGAAGTACCGCGGGTGGTTCTCCATGCAGACCGCGACGTGGTCGCCCGGCTGCACGCCGGCGTTGCGCAGCACGTGGCTCACCCGGTTCGCCGCGGCGTCCAGCTCGGCGAAGGTCTGGCTGAACCCCGATCGCGCCCATGACGAACGCGGGCTTGTCGGGGTGGGTGTCGAGGTACGCGCCGGGAAACATGGCGGCGAAGGTACCGCAGCAGGCTCGACCGATCGCAGCCGCTCCGTCGCGGGTGTCCTCCGGTACCGTCTGCGGGGCGATGGACGCCGCCGATCCCCTCGAGCGCTTCGCCGCGCTCGCCCGCGCCGACGACGTTCGAGCGGCTCGACGTGCCGATGGCGCTGATCGGCGCGGCGTTCGACCGCCGGGCGGACCTCTGCCGCGGTGCTCGCCGAGCTCGATCAGCTGGGCCCGCGGTTCGAGCCGTCGTTCGAGGCGATCATGGCCGGGCTGTTCGGCAGCGGCCTGTTGCGCGGCAACGCCGAGGACTACGGCGACCCGCGCAACTCGTACCTGCACGAGGTGCTCCACCGCCGGCTCGGGCTGCCGATCACGCTGAGCATCGTGGCGATGGAGGTCGGCCGGCGCTGCGGGGTGACGATCACCGGGATCGGGCTGCCGGGTCACTTCGTGGTCGGCGACGGCACCAACGAGCGCTTCGCCGATCCGTTCCACGGCGGGCGCGTCTACGACCGCGATGGCCTCAACCTCGCGTGGCGGCGCATCACCCGCGCCGCCGACGACGCTGACGCCGGCGATGCTGCTGCCCACGCCGCCGCGCCTGATCGTCGCACGGGTGCTGAACAACCTGCGGGCGACGCTGGAGCAGCGCGACGACGAGGCCAGGCTGCCGATCCTGGCCCGCTGCGCGGCGCGATGCCCGAGCTCGGCGACGAGCTCGGCGCCTCGTCGCCGCTGGCTCGCCGGCTGGAACTGATCCCACGGGACTCCGCCGGCCCGGCCAAGGGACACGGCCGATGGATGGGCTTCGCCGATCCAATCGGCCGGTCAGTAGTGTGTACCGGTTCCACAGCACCTGGGGGGTCCCATCACCATGACCATCACCGAGCCGGCGCTCACCGCGGACGAGCAGCGGGTCAGCGATCTCGTCGACGAGCTCCTGTCGGAGTTCCCGCCGAAGAGCACTGACGCCGTCACGTTCCTCGGCGCCCAGTTCGACAAGGGTCTGGCGTGGGTGCACTTCCCGGAGGGCTTCGGTGGCCTCGGGGTCAACCCGAAGCTGCAGCGGCTGATCAACGAGCGGGTCTTCGCCGAGGGCGCGCCGAACCCGTCGTACCGCAACCCGATCGGCTACGGCATGTGCGGCCCGACGGTGGCCGTGTGGGGGAGCGACGACCAGAAGGGCCGCTACCTGCGCCCGCTGTTCACCGGCGAGGAGATCTGGTGCCAGCTGTTCAGCGAGCCCGGCTCCGGCTCCGACTTCGCCGGTCTGTCGTCGCGCGGCGTCAAGGACGGCGACGAGTGGATCTGCAACGGGCAGAAGGTGTGGACCACCCTGGCCCACCTCGCCCGCTGGGGCCTGCTCGTGGTGCGCACCGACGCAGAAGCCGTGAAGCACGCCGGGCTCACCGCGTTCGTCGTCGACATGCACGACCCGACCGTCGAGGTGCGCCCGCTGCGGCAGATGACCGGCGAGGCCGAGTTCAACGAGGTGTACTTCACCGACACCCGCGTGCCGGAGAGCGAGATGCTCGGCAAGCCGGGCGACGGCTGGCGGGTCTCGCTGACCACGCTGATGAACGAGCGTGTGTCCATCGGTGGGGCCATCCCGCAGCGTGGCTCGGGCGTCGTGTCGCACCTGGTGAAGGCGTGGCAGGACGTGCCCGCCGATCGCAAGGACCCGGCTGAGCTCGACGAGGTGATGAAGCTGTGGATCCGCGCCGAGATCCTGCGCCTGACCAACATCCGCGCCAGCCAGAACCGCAAGATGGGCGACCCGGGTCCCGAGGGCTCCATCGGCAAGATGGCCTCGGCCGACCTGAACAAGGACCTGTACGCCAAGGTGATGGACCTGATGGGCGCCGACGGGATGCTCTACGGCAGCTACGAGATGGTCCGCCCCGAGGTGGCCAGCGGGTTCGAGACGCTGCAGAAGGCGTTCCTGCGCAGCCGGGCCAACTCGATCGAGGGTGGCACCACCGAGGTGATGAAGAACATCCTCGGCGAGCGCGTCCTCGGCCTGCCCGGCGACGTCCGCGTCGACCGCGAGGTTCCCTGGAGCTCAGGTCCCGCGGAACTGAGCTGTGGTCGGGGCCGGCGCCGGCCCGATCGTAGATGGGCGCCGCGGCAGGGAGATGAGTTCGTTGTCCAGCGGCTGGATCTCGTCGTCGCCCAGGCCCGGCTTCGCGCAGGACCTCCAGCGTGTGCTGGGCCAACGCCGGGCGCGGGGCCGCGCGGTGGATCTCGCGCGCCGGACACGTGCATCGGCACGGCGACGGTGCGGAACGTGCCCTCGATGGCGTCGATCTCGGCGAACACCCCTGCGGTGGCCGCCTGCTCGTCGTTGGCCAACTCGGCCAGCGTGACCGCCGGTCCCCAGATGAGCCCGGCGTCGTCGAGGATCTTCGACCACTCGTCGGACGGCTTGCCGGCGAACACCTCGTCGATCAGGCGGGTGATCTCGGCCATGTTCTCGAAGCGGGCCCGCGCCGTGGCGAATCGCCCGTCGTCGACCCACTCGGGATGTCCGAGCGTCTCGCAGAACGGCCGCCACCAGCGCTGCTCCAACATGTTGAGGATCAAGAAGCGATCGTCCTGGCAGCGGAACGCGGTGGCGATCACGGCCAGCCGCTGGTCGCGCACCCGCTTGGACGGTTGGTGCCCGTCGATCAGCACCGACGACAGGTCGGCGGCCATCGTCCACGTCGCGGTGTGCATCAGGCTGACGTCGACCACCTGCCCCTCACCCGTGCGCTCGGCCACCCGCAGCGCAGCCAGCACCGCCGCCAGCATCGACAGCGACGTGGTGTGGTCGCCCTGCGCCGAGCCGGGCTGGAGCGCGTGCTGGCCCGGCATCGTCAACCGCTCGGTGATCGCCCCGCGGCCGAAGAAGGCCATGACGTCGTAGCCGGGCCGCGACGCGTCTGGCCCGTTGAGGCCGTAGCCGGTGAGCGTGGCGTGCACGAGGCTGGGCTTCACCTTGAACAGCGACTCGGGGTCCAGCCCGTAGCGCGCCTGGCGCGACGGCAACAGGTTGCACAGCAGCACGTCGGCGCCGGCGGCCAGCCGGCGGACCAGTTCGGCGCCCTCCGGGCGGTCGATGGCCACCGCGACGCTGCGCTTGCCGCGGTTGTCCATCGTGAACGAGCCATCGATGTCGGGCGAGTCGGGATGGACCCGGGCCCGGCGGTTGATGCCCCTGGCGACGTCGCCGGTGAGCGGTTCGACCTTGATCACGTCGGCACCCATGTCGGCCATCGCCGCGCCGGCGCCCGGCGCGGCCATCCAGCTCGTCAGCTCGACGACGCGCACCCCGTCCAACGGACCGATCTTGGCCATCTCGCACACCTCCTGATCGCCCGCCACCGTACGCGGTGACGACCGTCACCTCGCCAGCCGGGCCTCCGTCGCGGTCACCGCCCCGGCCCGACGACGACGAGTCGACTCAGCCGGTGCCGCGCGTGAGCAGGATCCCGAGGTACATGGCGCCGACGGCGCACAGGCCGCCGAGCGCGCCACCGAGGGCGATGACCAACTTCGTGCGACCGGCGGCGTGGACCGCGGCGAACACCCCGGAGAGGATCGCCAGCGTGATCTTGAGCATCAGCGTGACCTGGTACTTCGTCGAGGTGTCGCCCACATGGACCTCGGCGATGTTCCACAGCCCGGTGAGCACGACCACGGCGAACGCCGGCCAGGCGACGCGGGCGAACGCCCGGGCCACCGTCCTGGTCGCCTCGGGCGACACCCGCCGCAGCGAGGGCACCACGCCGGCGATGGCGAACTGGCCGCCGACCCAGACCGACGCGGCGAGCACGTGGAGGAACAGGCGCAGCGTCGTCAGGTTCGGCGAGAGCACCGGGGCAGGCTAGGCGGCACCCTCCTCGGTGGCCGCGGCCGCGACGCAGAACTCGTTGCCCTCGACGTCGGCGAGCACGGTCCAGCGCACGCCGAACTCGTCGTGCTCGCCGTGGCGGGTCGCGCCGAGCGCCTCGAGCCGGGCGACCTCCGCCTCGCGATCGTCGGCGTTCAGGTCGAGGTGCACGCGGTTCTTCGCCGCCTTGTGCTCGGGCACCCGCAAGAACAGCATGTTCGGAGCGCCGTCGGCACGCTCCAACATCGCGTACGCCTCGTTCGACCCGTCGGCGACGGGACGAGCGAGGGCCGCGGACCAGAACGCGGCGAGCGTCCTCGGGTCGTCGGCGTCGAAGGTCACGTTGTGGATGGACAGGCTCATCGCGGGCTCCTCGGGTTGACGGTCTCGGGGGTGGGTTGATCGTTCGGGCCACGTCGCTGCACCGCGCCGGCGTGTCGGCGGTGCCGGCGAACCGACACGACGCGGCGCGGATCTCACACGAGGGCGGCGAGCACCTCGCTGGCGGCGAACGCCCGGTCGTCGGGGGCGGGTGACTGCGCGGCGTCGGCGCCGAGCATCGCGCCCGCGGCCGCGCCGATGGCGGCCTGCAGGTCGCGGATGTTGCGCGGCGGCGGGAAGTACTCGTCCTCGTCGGTGACCGCCAGCAGGTCGACGCCGTGACGTGGTGCGATGCGGGCGATCACGGCGTCGACCAGCTCCTCCGGCGCCGAGGCGCCGGCGGTGACCCCGACCGTCCCGCGAGATCGTCGGGCAGCTCGCCGGCGTGGTTGACGCGGCACACCCGGGCGATGCCCGCGCCGAGCGCCAGCTTCTCCAACGCCCGCGTGTTCGACGAGTTGGCCGAGCCGATCACGACCACGGCGTCGCACCGTTCGACCATGGCCATCAGCGCCGACTGGCGGTTGGTGGTGGCGAAGCACAGGTCGCTGCGACCGGGCAGCCACGCGTCGGGATAACGCCGCTTCACCGCCACCGCCACGTCGCTCCAGTCGCGGTGCGAGAGCGTGGTCTGGGCGAGCAGGGCGACCGGTTCGGTGAACTCGGGCAGCGCGTCGACCTCGGCGACGCTCTCCACCCGGCTGATCGACTCGGGGGCGACCGCCATCGTGCCGACCGCCTCCTCGTGTCCCTCGTGCCCGACGTAGACGATCCGGTAGCCGCGTCCGGCGCGCACCTTGACCTCGTGGTGCACCTTGGTGACCAGCGGGCACACCGAGTCGACGACGTAGGAGCCTCGCTGGCGGGCGGCGGCGACGACCTCGGGCGCCGAGCCGTGGGCGGAGAGCATGATCGGCCGGCCCGGAGGCACGTCGGCGATGTCGTCGACGAAGACGACGCCCTGCTCGACGAAGCGGTCGACGACGAGCTTGTTGTGGACGATCTCGTGGTAGCAGTAGACGGGCGGCT
This sequence comes from uncultured Acidimicrobiales bacterium, assembly GCA_963794805.1. Lineage (GTDB taxonomy): Bacteria > Actinomycetota > Acidimicrobiia > Acidimicrobiales > Ilumatobacteraceae > JAODBQ01. The sequence continues at coordinate 385,484 of CAWCFL010000011.1, read as the reverse complement.
CGAAGCTGCGCACCATCCAGGCCAGCGCCTTGATCGCCATCTCCACGCCGGCGCAGAAGCCGCGGGGCTGGGCGAGCAGCACCCGGTCGACGTCCACCGGTCCGAGGCTACCGATCCGGGCCCGGCGGTAGCCTCGAAGGCCGTGTCCACAGCCGTCTCGCCTGCGGTGCCGCGCCGCAGGGCGCAGCCCGGCCCCACCGTCGTCAGCATCGCCGACGGCTCGGCCGCGGCGCGTGCCGGCCTGGCGACCGGCGACGAGATCATCGCGGGTCAACGGCACGATGCCGCGCGACGTGATCGAGTGGCGCTTCGCCGTCGACGAAGCCGACTCGTCGAGCTCGACGTCCGCCGCGGCGGGATCGACCTGACGGTGGTGATCGACAAGCGTGCCGGCGAGCCGCTCGGCGCCGAGGTGTCGAGCGCGGTGTTCGACCGGGTGCGCACGTGCGACAACCACTGCGAGTTCTGCTTCATCTTCCAGCTCCCGCCGGGTCTGCGCCGCAGCCTGTACCTCAAGGACGACGACTACCGGCTGAGCTTCCTGTACGGGAACTTCACCACGCTCACCCGGTTCACCGAGGCCGACCTCGAGCGGGTCGTCACCGAGCGCCTGTCGCCGCTGAACGTCAGCATCCACGCCACCGATCCCGAGGTGCGCTCGCGGATGCTGAAGAACCCGCGCGGCGGGATGAGCCTGCGCTGGCTGCGGGCGCTGCTCGACCACGGCATCGAGGTGCACGGTCAGGTCGTGCTGTGCCCCGGGGTCAACGACGGCGAGGTGTTCGAGCGGACGATGGCCGGCGTGCTCGACGAGTACCCGGAGCTGGCCTCGGTCGCCGTCGTGCCGCTCGGGCTCAGCCGGTACAACACCGAGGCGGCGATGCGCCTGCACACGCCGGACGAGGCGGTCGCGATGGTCGAGGCCGTCGAGTCGTGGCAGCAGGTGTTCCTGCGCGCGCTCGGTCGGCGGATGGTGTTCGCCGCCGACGAGTACTACCTGATGGCCGGGCGCCCGTTTCCCGCACCCGAGACGTACGAGGGCTTCGGCATGCACGAGGACGGCATCGGCATGGCGGCCACGTTCGCGCTCGAACTGGCGCGGCGAGGTCGTCGCCACCAACGGGCCCGCAGAGCGGCTTCTTCGCCTGGGTCGACGGCGCGCCCGCCGCCGGCTATCGCGCGCCGCGCAACCCGGCCGGCGACACCGGGCTGCACGCTGTGCGGCAGCGACGTCAGACGCGGGTGACACGCCGGTGACGCTCAGCCCGGCGCCGCGACGTGCCCGTCGGGATCCTCACCGGCGAGCTCGGGGCGCGCGTGCTGGCGCCGTTGCTCGACGAGCTCGACCGGCCCGACGTGCGCCTGCTGCCGGTGGCCAACGAGTTCTTCGGCGGCAACACCGGCGTCACCGGGCTGATGGTGGGCGAGGACGTCGCCCGCGTGCTCGCCGCTCGAGCCGGCCGGCCATCGCTACCTGCTGCCCGACGTGTGCCTCAGCGAGGGCCGGTTCCTCGACGGCACCACCGTCGCCGACCTGCCCCGCCCCGTCGAAGTCGTCGCCACCGACGGCATCGCCCTGCGCAAGGCGCTGTCATGATCACGTTCGCGGCGATCCCCGGCGTCCACGTGCGATCTGGACGCCTCACCTCGCGGCTGGCGCGATCCGCGGCGTTCACCTCCGATCTGGACACCGCATCGCGCGACGGGAGGGACCGATGACCGAGGACTGCCCACCGTCGTCGTCGTCGGCCGGCCGAACGTCGGCAAGAGCACGCTGTTCAACCGCATCGTCGGCGAGCAGGTGGCCATCGTCGAGGACCGCCCGGGCGTCACCCGCGACCGCAAGGAGACCGAGGCCGAGTGGCTCGGCGTGCCGTTCCTGCTCGTCGACACCGGCGGCTGGCTGCCCGGCGGCACCGACCTCGAGGCCAAGGTCAGCCGCCAGGTGGAGACCGCGGTGCGCGAGCGCCGACGTCGTGCTGTTCGTCGTCGACGCGACCACCGGCGTCACCGACGACGACGTGTCGATGGCCAACTGGCTGCGCAAGGTCGACGCCCACGTGCTGCTGGTGGCCAACAAGAGCGACAACGACCGACGGGAGAACGACCGCTGGGAGTTCCTCTCCCTCGGCCTCGGCGATCCGCTTGCCGGTCAGCGCGCTGCACGGTCGCCGCGCCGGCGACCTGCTCGACGAGGTCATCGCCCGCTTCCCCGGGGCCGAGCTGCCCGCGCCGCAGTTCGACGCCGATGGCGTCGAGCTGGAGGATGCGCCGTGGGCGCCGGGCGACCAGCCGCCGCCGCGCGTGGCCATCGTCGGCCGGCCGAACGTCGGCAAGAGCACGCTGTTCAACCGCCTCGTCGGCGAGGACCGCTCCGTGGTCCACGACATGGCCGGCACGACGCGCGACGCGATCGACACGCTGGTCGAGACGCCCGACGGTCCGATCGTCTTCGTCGACACCGCGGGCATGCGCCGGCGCAGCCGCATCGACGACTCCGCCGAGTACTACTCGATGGTCCGTGCGCTGCGGGCGATCGACGGCTCGGACATCGCCCTGCTGGTGATCGACGCCACCGAGGGGGTCACCACCCAGGACCAGCGCCTGGCCGAGCGCGTCGATGCCGCCGGTTGCCCGATCGTGGTGATGCTCAACAAGTGGGAGCTGATCGACGACCCGGAGCAGCGCCTGGAGGTGCAGGCCGAGCTGAACGCGCAAGCTGTACTTCGTCGGCGAGGCGCCGGTGCTGAAGATCTCCGCGCTCACCGGCAAGGGCGTGCACAAGCTGCGCCCGGTGCTGCAGGAGGCGATCGAGCAGTACCACCGCCGGGTGCCGACACGCGACGTCAACCGGGTGATCTCCGACGCCCAGCAGCGCCAGCCGGCGGGCGGCGGCACCCGGGTGCTGTACGCCCTGCAGGGCGCCACCGACCCGCCGACGTTCACCCTGTTCGTCAACCGCGAGCTGCCGCACACCTACCTGCGGTACCTGGAGCGCAGCATCCGCGAGGCGTTCGACTTCGGGGCCACGCCGCTGAAGCTGCGCGTCCGCAAGCGCACCGAGTAGGTCCCGACCGTGCCCTGGTGCGAGGACTGCGCCAAGTACTGGACGCCGTCGGCGATGAACGACGACGGCACCTGCCCGACGTGCGGCCGTCGGTTGGAGAAGTCGGCGGCCGAGCCGATCACCGCGAAGAACCTCAACCTGCGCAAGCTCGCCGCCGGCGAGGACGGCGACGAGTCGGACGCCAAGGCGCCGTGGCACTTCAAGCTGCTGCTCGTGCTGCTGGCCCTGTACCTCACCTGGCGGATCGTCCAGCTGTTCACCTGACCGGCCGCGGTCTGCCGGCCGCGGCCGATCAGGTGCCAGGGTTCACGTCGTGGTCGTCGTCGCCCCGCCGACGCTCGCGGCGGCCTCCTGCACCGTCTTGTACGTGCCCAGCTGACCCTCGAGGTTGATCAGGTCGCCGGCGGCCACGTAGGTGCCGAGCTGCTTGGGATCGGTGATCGTGTACTTGACCATCTGTCCGCCCTCGGTGACGTAGGCATCCTTCGCGCCGTTCATCTTCGAGGTGAGGCCGGCGTGGAGCAGCGGGTTGACCCCGTTGATGTTGCGCGCCGCCAGCATGATGTTGCCCCGGTCGAGCCCACCTTGGTAGGTCGACGCGTTCTTCAGGATCTCGACCATGAACCAGCCGAACAACCAGCCGGTCGCGTAGGTCGTGACGTTCGGGTCGAGGCCCTGCGCGGTCATCTCCTTGCGGTACAGCTGGATGAACTCGTTGCCCTGGTTCGCCGGGTCGTTCGTGTCGAGGTACGTCTGGATGATGTAGGTGTCCTTGCCCGTCAGGCCTTGATCGATCAACGGTTGGAAGAACTGGTTGAGCGAGGCGCACGCGCCACCCATGATCACGATCGGGTGCCAGGTCGGCTGCTTCTCCACCTCGGCCATGGCCTGCGTGCAGAACGCGCCCGTGGTCTCGATGAGCAGCACGTCGGCGTTCGACGTGGCCAGCGTGGTGAACTGGTTCGTCAGGTTCGGCGCCGTGGCCTCGTGCGTCTCCTGGTCGACCACCTTCAGGCCGCTGCCCTTGATGGCGTAGGCGAAGCCGTTGTGGTAGCTCTGACCAAAGTCACTGTTGTAGGTGATCTCGGCGACGGTCTTGGCCTCGGGGTGCTCGGTCTTCAACCACGTCGCCCACAGGCTCGCCTCGGTGAAGTAGTCGAGTTGCATCCCGGTGGTCCACGGATGCCCCTCGACGTCGCCCCACTGCGCGGCGCCCGATCCGTTGAGCAGCTGCGGCATGCACTCGTCGTTGATCGCATCCCACACGGCCAGGTTGTTCGGGGTGCCGATGATCCCGCTGAACGCCGCGTACTGGTTGGAGCCGAGGGCCTCGTCGACGTTCGTCTTGGTCCTGTCCGGCTGGTAGGCGTCGTCCTTCACGTCGAGGACGATCTTGCGCCCGTCGATGCCGCCGTTGTCGTTGATGTACTTGTAGTAGGCCTGCGCGCCCGTGGCGACGAGGCCGAAGCCGGCGATCGGCCCGGACGTCGGCAGGCTGGTCATCAGATGGATCTCGGTGTCGGTGATGCCCTGGTGCGGGTCCCAGTCGTCCGGGCAGTCGGCCGGATCGATCGTGAACCCGCCGGTGCCGTGGTAGATCCCGTCGATCAGCCCGATGTCCGACGCTGATGTCGTGGAGCCCGGGGCGCTGCCAGCGCTGCCCGCGGCGGTCGTGCCCGAGCTGCTCGGCGTCGATGCCGCGGTCGTGGCCGCGGCGGCGCCCGAGGTGGTCGACGCGGCCGCCGCGCCCGCGGTCGTGCTCGACGCCGCCGCCGGGCTCGAGCCCGGCGCTGCGGTCGTGCTCGTCGACTTCGAGTCGCTGCCACAGGCAGCGAGTGCCAGCGCTGCCGTGACCGCAACCGCGGTCGCCGACTTCCAACGTGTCCTGATGACCATGTCCCCCCCGAGTGCTCGCACGTGCGATCGGCGACAACGTAGTAGCAGTTGCGCCCTCGGATCGGCACCGAGAGACGTTCCCCGCGCGGTACGGTGGGTGTAGAAGCGATCCGGCGGGGCCGTCCGGCGCACGATCATCCGCCGACGCTCGTCGGCGCAGCCGGATAGGCTCGCGCCTCGTCATACGGGCTGTAGCGCAGCTTGGTTAGCGCACTTGTCTGGGGGACAAGGGGTCGGGAGTTCAAATCTCCCCAGCCCGACTGTGTGACCAGGGGTTTCGCGGTATCCACAGGATGCCGCGAAGCCCACTGATCACATCGCGATCACGAAACCTCGCCGGGCGAGGTGGCATGTGGCCGGCTCGTTCTGCCCGTGGGCGCCGGTCGAGCGTCCGCCCCCCATGCCAGGTACCGGCGGCGCCGCGGCGGACATCGACCAGGCGCACGTCGCCGACGACGGCGACGCAGTACCGCCGCCGACTCGCCGGGCTGCTCGGGCGACGGTGACCCGGCTGGGGTCCGACCGTGGCGAGATGGTCGTCGGCATGAAGCCGCCCGCCTCGGGACGGGAGAGAACCGAGGCGGGCGGACTGTCTGAACGAATCGTTCCCATCGCCAGGCATCCTCAAACATGTCCCAGACTGATTGATGTGGGGCAGCATCGTCACGCCCGTCGCATCCGCTCGTCGGCGAGGCACTCGCCGACGACACGGCACCGCCGGCAGATCGTTCGGCCAGTTGCAAACAGGCGCAAGTTGTCCGGGGCGAGGACCACGGCGAGCATCGGGCGTCACCGTGGTTGCCGCGCCGGCGGGTCGACCTGGAGGCCGCGTGGCCGCTCACCAGGGCTGATGCCTCGCAGTTGCTCATCTCGGCCCGCCGGGCTCGTTCAGGCTCGATGTGGGCCGAGGGGTGACCCGCGGGCGGTGCATCACCGCCCCCGGCGCCACCGGGGGCGGTGATGCGCGGCCGTCCGCCTCACCCCGTCGGACCGAAGCAGGGCGGCCGCGGCGACGATTGTGCGACCACAGTGCGTGATCGGCCACCCCCCGGATGAGGGATACCGTCCGCCACCACCTGAGCTGGCGACGAACCAGGCCACGAACGCCCGCCGCGCTCGCGACGTGGGCGCATCCCGGTACGCCGCGCTCGTCCAGGGCCGACGTGGGTCGAGTGGTGACCCGCGGGGCGGGCGGCCGCTCGACGGATCGCGAGTAGGGGAAGGCATCGCGGCTGCCCCACCTCAAGGCAAGACGGGAGATTGCCGAGGCGGGGACTGCCGTTCGTCGCGATTGTGGCGACATCGCAGCGTCGGGATCGAATCCAAGGACCAAGGAATCGGGACGCGCAACACCCGCCTCGCAGCAGCTGCGAGGCGGGTGTTGCGTTCTCCCGTCGGTTTCCCGTTCGGGTGACACGTTGCACGACGAAGTCGTGGCGAGGCCATAGGCCGAATGGCCTATTCGCCGCGGGGGCCACATGCCCTGACCGGCGATCCGCGGGTGCGCGGTGGATCGGGTGTGCAGCGCGACCGCCAGACGTCTCGCCCGGCGATGTACACGCGGGACCGGGCTCGCGACATCGTCGACCGATCGACTTGGATCGGCGGGCCACGTCGCCGTCGTCGACGGTCCCCGGGCGGTGATGCGCCGCGGGCCGCCCCGCCTCAAGGCACGACGGGAGTGCCAAGGCGGGACGGCCGTCTGTCGCGATTGTGCCGACGTCGCAGCCCTGGGGCCACCCTCCGGATGAGTGAACGCGGCAGCCGTTGACCTGCGACGAACGCACGTTCGAGAATGGGCGCGTGTCGACACCGCATCAGCTCTGGCCGGGCAGGGTGCGGACTCACATCGGCCGCCTCCGAGATGCCGTGTCGGGCGCGTCGTCCAGGCATGGGCACACGAGGATGTCGGGCACCGCGAGACAACACCCCGTGACGAAGCTGGAGGACAAGGGTCGGGAGTTCAAATCTCCCCAGCCCGACCGACCGTCCGACGCCTGCGGGGAAGCCACGTCGCCGCTCGAGCGGCCCGTCAGGCCATGCGTGGCCCGTCGGGTGCATCGGCGTACGCAGCCAGGAGGCGTTCGATCTCGGCGGCCAGCGTCGGGTACTGCTCGCTGATGGCGTGCCAGTCACGGGCGTTGCGCCACGTCCAGTCGCGGAGCGTTCCGATGCGTGTCTGCACCCTGCCCTGCCAGAGCTGATGTGGTGTCGACATCCGACGAGTATCGAACATCTGTTCGCGGTGGTCAAGCGTCGATGGCGGCCGAGTAGGCCGGATGGCCCATACCCGGCCGGCGAGATCCGCGGTTGACTTCCGGGACAGATCCGCCCGCTCTGGTCTCCCGGGGGAGGGCCGCGCGCCCGCCTCGGCCATTCGCCGGGGCGGGCGCTGCGCGTCGTGTCGACCTCGGGGGTGCTGATGCTCGTCCGATCGGGTCGACCACGAACGCTTCGTCGGTCCGGGCGGGCGCAGCCGATACAGTCCGGCGGATCTTGACGACCGACCGGGGCACCTCGGCCGCACGGCCCGGACGGCGCTGATGGGCCCGTTGGTCGCCGAGCTCATCGTGCTCGGCCTGCTCAGTGGCCTCGACCCGCTCGCGTTCGTCGCCGTGCTCGTGGTCAGCGCGCAGAACCGGCGCAACGGGGTGGCGTTCTGCTGCGGCTGGCTCCTCGTGCTCTCGGTGCTCACCTTTGCTCCGGCGACGGTCCTCCACGGACACGCAACTCGCCACGGCGAGGTCACCCACCGGCACCTCCGGGCCTGGCTGTTCATCGCGCTCGGCGTCGTGCTCGTCGTGCTCGCGCTGCGGGCGTACCAGCTCGGTCGACGCCACGACCCCGACGCCGAGGCTCCGCGCTGGTACCGCCGTCTCCAACGTGTCGGGCCGAAGGCCTCGTTCCTCACGGGGTGCGCGCTGCCGAGCTTCCCTGCCGCGGTCGCCGCGGGCGCAGCCATCTTCCACACCGACATCCGGCTCAGCGGCAAGCTGATCGCCGTCTTGGTGTTCCTCGTGGTGTCCAGCGCGATCGTGATCGTCCCGCCCGCGCTGCTGTACATCCACCCGGAGGTCGAGCCGCGGCTGGCCCGGATCACCAGCTGGGCGTTCCTCCGGCGCCACAACATCACGTTCGTGGTCCTCGGCGTGATCGGCCTGTTCCTGATCGCCCGCTCCGCGTTCCGGCTCATCCACGGCTTCTGACGGAGCATCGCTTCCGGCCGTCGGCTTCACCCGGTCGAATGGTTCGGCGCCCTGTCGCGCAGCACTACAGTCCGGCGCAGCCTGACCGCTTGGTGCGGCGGCGAAGGACATCCGGGGAGGGAGCATGCGTGTGAAGCGGCGTACGGCTGCGACGTTGGTCGCAGCATTCGTCATCGGGAGCCTGGTGGTGTCCACACCATCGGGCGCCAGCGGCGGACTCGAGCCACAGCAGAGCGATCGGACGTTCAGCGCCGTCGACGGAGCCGTCAACGAGACGTCCGCGTTCGACGCGCCGAAGTCGACATCCGGCAAGCTCGCCCAATCCGATCCGGCCCTGCTCGACCGGACGGACAGCGCACCGGTCGACGTGATCGTCAAGCTCGACTACGACTCGGCGGCGAGTTACTCGGGCGGGATCGACGATCTCGCCGCCACGAGCCCGCGCGTCACCGGCGAGCCGCTCACCGGGTCCACTCGCCGCAGAGCAGGCGTACGCCGACGTACACCGACACCATGGACGCGGGGTTCCGCCAGGCCGTCGCCTCGTCGATCCCCGACGCCACGCTCGGCCAGAGCCTCACCACCGTCTACGGCGGCGTCGCCATGCAGGTGCCGGCCGACCAGGTGAGCACGCTGCTGTCGCTGCCGAACGTCACCGCGGTGCAGAGCGACACGTTGGAGCAGCCGCTCACCGACTCGAGCACGACGTTCATCGGCGCGCCGACGATCTGGAACCAGGAGGGCGGTCAGGCGCTGGCCGGCAAGGGCGTCATCTTCGCCGACCTCGACTCGGGGGTCTGGCCCGAGCATCCGTCCTTCGCCGACAACCCGGCACTCGGCAGTCCGCCGGCCACCGAGGACGGGCACGCCCGGGCATGCGACTTCGGGGACAACCCGCTCACCCCGGCCACGGACGTCTACCAGTGCAACCACAAGCTGATCGGTGGGCAGGCGTTCCTCGACACCTACAACAAGCTGGTCGGCGGCGAGACGTTCCCTCACACCGCCCGCGACAGCGAGGGACACGGGACCCACACCACGAGCACCGCGGCGGGCGGCATCGTCGACAGCACGCAGATCTTCGGCATCGATCGCGGCAAGATCAGCGGCGTCGCGCCCGGCGCGTGGGTCCTGGAGTACAAGATCTGCGGCGAAGAGGGCTGCTTCGGGTCGGACGCGGTGGCGGCCATCGCCCAGGCCATCGCCGACGGCGCCAACGTCATCAACTTCTCGATCAGCGGCGGCAAGAACCCGTACACCGACGCGGTGGAGCTGGCCTTCCTCGATGCCTACGACGCCGGGATCACCGTTGCGGCGTCGGCCGGGAACTCAGGCCCCACGGCGGGCACGACCGACCACCAGTCACCGTGGGTGATCACCGTCGCCGCCTCCACGCAGGTGCGCAGCTTCCAGTCGACGCTCACCCTGACCGACGGCGCGGCCAGCACGACGTTGGTCGGTGCGTCGATCACCCACGGTGTGTCGTCGCCGACGCCCGTGGTCCTGGCGGAGAACATCCCCAACTACACGAAGGTGTGCGGCACCCCGTTGCCACCGGGGGCGGCGGCCGGCGTCATCGTCGCCTGCGAGCGCGGCGGCACCAACGCCAACGGTGCGGTCGGCCGCATCCAGAAGGGCTTCAACGTCAAGCAGGGCGGCGCCGTCGGGATGATCCTGTACAACCCGACGCCGATGGACACCGAGACGGACAACCACTGGCTGCCGGCGGTGCACCTGGCCGATGGCACGCAGTTCAAGGCGTTCATGTCCGCCCACCCGGCCGCCACGGCGACGTTCACCGATGGCGTGAAGGCCACGGCGCAGGGCGACGTGATGGCTTCGTTCTCGTCGCGTGGGCCGGGCGGTGGGAGCTTCCTCAAGCCGGACATCACTGCACCGGGCGTCCAGATCCTCGCCGGTCAGACGCCGATCCCCGACGATCCGCTCACGGGCGGGCCGCCAGGTGAGCTGTACCAGGCGATCGCCGGCACGTCGATGTCCGCGCCGCACATCGCCGGGTCGGCCATCCTCCTCAAGGCGCTGCACCCCGACTGGTCGCCCGGGGCGATCAAGTCGGCCCTGATGACCACGGCGAAGACGACGGTGGTCAAGGAGGACGAGCAGGGGGTTGCGCCGGCCACGCCGTTCGACGACGGCTCGGGCCGGGTGGACCTCACTGTCGCCGGCAAGGCGCCGATCGTGTTCGCGGACACCGCGGAGAACATGGTCGACATCGGCAAGAACCCGTTGACGGCGATGAACCTCAACCTGCCCTCGATCGACGTGCCGACGATGCCCGGTTCGATCACGCTCACCCGGACGGCGACCAACGTGTCGAAGAAGGCGTACAACTACGTCGTCTCCGTGGACTCGCCCGATCGTGGCACGATCCGAGTGTCGCCGAGCTCCGGGAAGATCAAGCCCGGCCAGTCGCAGACGTTCGAGATCTCCATCAAGTCGAACGCCCCGTCAGGCCAGTACTTCGGACAGATCAACCTGCTCTCGACCACTGGCATCCCGCCGCTGCACCTGCCCGTCGCGTTCTTCAACCAGCAGGGCAACGTGACGACCAGCCAGAGCTGCACGCCGACGAGCGTGGCCAAGGGCGCGAAGACCACGTGCACGGTCAAGCTGCAGAACACCTCGTTCGAGGACACCGCGGTCGTGGCGACGAGCACGGTGACCGACGAGCTGAAGGTCACCGACGCAACCGGAGCGGCCGTCGACCGCCGCGGGACCACCGTCACCGCCGGGCCGATCATCCTGTCCGGCGAGAAGGACGCCGTGCCGGCCATCGCGCCCGGGGACACGCCTGGCGAAGGTTTCCTCGACCTCAGCGCTCCACCGTTCAACTTCGACGCGATACCGATCGGTGACGAGAGCGTCCTCAACTTCAACGTGTCCGAGTTCACCTACGGGCAACGGAAGTATTCGAGGATCGGGGTCGTCTCGAACGGCTACATCGTGGTCGGTGGAGGGACCGCCGACGACGTCGACTTCCAGCCGCAGACGTTCCCGAACCCGACGAGGCCGAACAACGTGCTCGCGCCGTACTGGACCGACCTCGACGGCACGGGCTCGCCCGGAATCTACGTCGGCGAGCTCAACGACGGGGCCCACAACTGGATCGTCGTGCAATGGAACGTCCACCTGTTCGGCGCGAAGGACGCAACACGTGAGATGCAGGTATGGATCGGCACCAATGGCGTGGACGACATCAGCTACGCCTACGCCGACTCGACGATCGGTCAAGGAGCACCCGCCGATCCGGGCCTGACCGTCGGGGCGGAGAACGCCTCCGGAACGGCTGGTGCCCAGATCACCGGACCACCGGCGGGCAGCTACGTCGTGTCGACGACGGCGGGCGCACCGGCCGAGTCGTTCACCTACACGATGACCGTGAAGGGCGTGACCCAGGGGACGGGCACGCTGAAGACGACGATGATGTCCGACATCGTCGCCGGCACGACCATCGTCAAGTCGAAGGTCAAGGTCACCTGACGCGCTGACGGCCTGGCGGGCGGAGGGTCGCCCTCCGCCCGCGCCGGCGCGGGGCGACCCGGCTCGATCGTGTGTCCGGCGCAGCGGAATCGGCTGCAGATACGGTGGAGCGCGATGTGCGGCCGGTTCGTCTCCTCCAGCAGCCCCGACAAGATCGCCGAGTACTTCGACGCGTCGTTCGCCGCCGAACCGCTGCCGGCGAACTTCAACGTGGCCCCGACGAACGACGTGTACGGGGTCGTCGCCACGCCCGGCAGTGCCGGCGAGGAGCGCGAGGTGCAGGCGTTCCACTGGGGCCTGGTGCCCACCTGGGCGAAGGACACCAAGATCTCGTCGAAGCTGATCAACGCCCGCTCGGAGACGATCGCCGAGAAGCCGGCGTTCCGCAGCGCGTTCACCAAGCACCGGATGATCATCCCGATGGACGGCTTCTACGAGTGGAAGCGCGACATGGACACCGGCGAGGTCACGAAGGCGGGTAAGCCGATCAAGCAGCCGTTCTTCATCCACGCGACGACGGGTGAACCGCTCGCCGTCGCCGGCGTGTGGTCCACCTGGCGGGACAAGGCCGAGGGGCCCGACGCGCCGTGGTTGCACAGCTGCTCGGTGGTCACCACGTCGGCCAACCACACGATGGAGCCGGTGCACAACCGGATGCCGGTGATGCTCCCGCGATCGGCGTGGGCCGCCTGGCTCGACCCGGACAACCACGACGTCGAGGCGCTGACGGCGCTGATGGTCCCGGCGCCGGACGAGCTGCTGACGATGCACCCGGTGTCCACCGAGGTGAACAACGTGCGCAACAAGGACGAGCACTTGGTCGACGCGATCGAGCCGAGCGCGCCGACCGACGGGCAGTTGCCGCTCGACTGAGACGGGCTCGCCCGGGCGGTCGGCGCCTACGCTGCCGGCCATGGCCAAGGCGAGCTCCTCGAAGCCGGACAGGATCCCGAAGAAGCTGTACGAGGCGGAGCTGCTGCGGCTGCAGGGCGAGCTGGTCAAGGTGCAGGAGTGGGTGCGCGCCGAGGGCAAGCGCATCGTGGTGATCTTCGAAGGACGTGACGCCGCCGGCAAGGGCGGGGCCATCAAACGGGTCACCGAGTACCTCAACCCCCGCTTCGCGCGGATCACCGCGCTGCCCGCACCGACGGAGCGTGAGCGCGGCCAGTGGTACTTCCAGCGCTACGTCGCCCAGTTGCCCGCAGCGGGGGAGATCGTGCTGTTCGACCGCTCCTGGTACAACCGCGCCGGGGTCGAGCACGTGATGGGCTTCTGCACGTCGGACGAGTACTACCGGTTCCTCGAGCAGTGCCCGACGTTCGAGCGGATGCTCGTGGACGACGGCGTGCTGCTGCGCAAGTACTGGTTCTCGGTGAGCGACAAGGAGCAGGAGCGCCGGTTCCACGACCGCCAAGCCGACCCGCTGCGCTCGTGGAAGCTGTCGCCGATGGACCCGCAGAGCATCGTCCACTGGGAGGACTACTCGCAGGCCAAGGACCAGATGATGATGAACACCGACATCCCGGTGGCGCCGTGGTTCGTCGTCGAGAGCGACGACAAGCGCCGGGCGCGGTTGAACATGATCGCCCACCTGGTGAGCACGCTCGAGTACCACGAGGTCAAGCAGCCGCAGATCGACTTGCCCAAGCGACCCAAGTCGAGGGGCTACGAGCGCCCGCCGCACGATGCGCAGCGCTTCGTGCCCGACCACGCGGGCACGCTGCTCGATTAGTCCGTCGAGGTTGGCGCGGATCGCCGCGGCTCCTGCTTCCAGCTCCTCGCGCGACACGCTCGCCGCGGCGTTGGCGAACGAGATCTCGCTCATCGTAGTTCGTCGGGATGACGTGGATGTGCGCGTGGGGCACCTCGTAGCCGGCGACGATCACCGCGACGCGTTCGCAGCCGAACGCGTCGCGCTGGGCCGACGCCGATGCGGCGGGTGACGTCGAACAGGTGAGCGATCAGCTCCGGCGAGCCGTCCACCCAGTGGTCGAGCTCCTCGATCGGCACGACCAGCGCATGGCCGTGGGCGATCGGGTTGATCGACATGAACACCACGCAGCGGTCGTCGCGGTGGACGAACGTGCCGGGGATCTCGCCGTCGATGATCCTGGTGAAGATCGTCGGCATCTCAGGAGTACCCGCCGCTCGCGGTGAACACGTCGCCGGTGCTGTAGCTGCTCTCCGGACCGGCGAGGAAGCGCACCAGCTCGGCCAGCTCCTCGGCCCGGGCCATGCGCCCGGTGGCGATCTGCATGGTGATCATCGCCTTCAGCGTGTCGTCGAGCGGGGCGAGCAACGGCGTGTCGACGTAGCCGGGGCACACCGCGTTGATCCGGATGCCGAGGTGCGCGGTCTCCAGGGCGACCGACTTGGTGAGCGCGATGATCGCCGCCTTCGCCGTGGCGTAGTGCGGCGCGCCCGGGCTCGGGTGCTGGCCGAGGATCGAGGAGATGTTGACGATGCTGCCGCGCCGGACCGGCTGCATGTGGCGCAACGCGGCCCGTGTGCCGTAGAACGCGCCGTACAGGTGGACCTTGATCATCCGGTCCCAGTCCTCGTCGGTCATGCCCGTGAGCACCTCGGCGGCCGGCATCTCGGCGATGCGCCCTTCCATCCGCAGCGCGACGGCGGCCATCATCCGCTCGACGCGCTCGGGGTTCGGTGCCGGAGCGATGCCGGCGTTGTTGATCATGATGTCCAGCCGGCCGTGACGGGCGACGGCCTTGTCCACCTCGGCGTCGAAGGCCGCCGAGTCGGTGACGTCGAAGACCACCGCGTCGCCGCCGACCTCGGCCGCCGTGGCCGCTGCGGCGTCGGGTGAGAGGTCGTTGACGACGATCAGCGCACCGTCGGCGGCGAGGCGCCTGGCGAACGCCGCGCCGAGCCCGGATCCGGCACCGGTGATGAACGCCACCTGACCGTCGAGGACGGCCGGCGGGACGCGTGGAGGATGTGGGGTCGGTCACGGCGGTGGATCGTAGGTGCCGCCCGACCTCATCACCGTGCCGGCCACGGCGCCCCTTGTACGCTGGCCGAACGTGGACACCGCCTCGACCCGCTACCTGACGGTGCCGAACGTGTTCACCCTGCTGCGGCTGTGCTGCCTGCCGCTGTTCCTCTACCTGCTGTTCGGGCGGGACAACCCGGCGGGCGCGGCGTGGCTGCTCGGTGGGCTCGGGGCCACCGACTGGGTGGACGGCTGGCTCGCCCGGCGGTTCAACCAGGTGAGCGAGTTCGGCAAGGTCTTCGACCCCACGGTCGACCGCATCCTGTTCATCGTCGCCCTGACGGCGATCATCATCGACAACGCCGCACCGCGCTGGTTCTGCATCCTCGTGCTCGCCCGAGAGGTGGTCGTCGGCCTGACCATGGCGGTGGCCACGGTGGTCTTCCACATGAAGCGCTTCGACGTCACCTGGTTGGGCAAGCTGGCCACGTTCCTGTTGATGTTCGCCATCCCCGGCTTCATGCTCGGCTGGTCGGACTTCGCGTTGCACACGCTGTTCGAGATCGGGGCGTGGCTCCTCGGCATCCCCGGTCTCGTCGCTCAGCTACTACACCGCCATCGCCTACGTGCCGAAGATCCGCGAGGGCATCCGTGCCGGTCGGGACGAACGCAACTCGGTCACCGCCAACCCCCTGAAGGAGACCGCCCGATGAAGGCCGTGATCATGGCGGGCGGCGAGGGCACGCGGCTGCGGCCACTCACCTCGAACGCTCCCAAGCCGATGCTGCCGATCGCCAACAAGCCGATGATGGAGCACATCGTCGCGTTGTTGAAGCGCCACGGGTTCGACGAGATCGTGGTGACGGTCGCCTTCCTGGCGAACCACATCAAGACCTACTTCGGCGACGGCTCCGAGTTCGGCGTCAAGATCTGGTACGCCGACGAGCCGGTGCCGCTCGGCACCGCAGGGCAGCGTCGGCAACGCCCGGGCGATGCTCGACGAGACGTTCCTGGTCATCTCCGGCGACGTGCTCACCGACATGGATCTCGGTGAGGTGATGCGCTTGCACCACGAGCGCGAGGCGATGGCCACGATCGGCCTCACCCACGGTCGACAACCCGCTGGAGTTCGGCATCGTCATCACCCGCGAGGACGGCACGATCGAGCGCTTCCTGGAGAAGCCGACGTGGGGTCAGGTGTTCAGCGACACGATCAACACCGGGATCTACGTGCTCGAGCCGGCGATCTTCGACTTCATCCCCGAGGGTCGCAGCGTCGACTTCTCGAGCGAGGTGTTCCCCGCGCTGCTCGCCGCCGGCAAGCCGCTCTACGGGGCGGTGATGAGCGGCTACTGGGAGGACGTCGGCACGCTCGAGGCCTACCTCAGCGCGCACTTCGACGCGCTCGACCAGAAGGTCGCCGTCGACCTCCCCGGCTTCCGGATCAACGACGGCGTGTTCACCGGCGAGGGCGCGGAGATCTCTCCGCAGGCCCAGGTGCTCGCTCCGTCGGTCATCGGACCGGGGTGCAAGGTCGAAGCCGGCTGCGTGATCGGCGAGTACGCCGTGCTCGGCAGCAACGTGCGCGTGCAGGCCGAGGCGCACATCGAGCGCAGCGTGCTGCACGACAACGTCTACGTCGGCACACGGACCCGGATCCGTGGGGCGACCATCGGGCGCACGACGAGCATGCGCAACAACGTGCGCATCGACGAGGGCGTGGTGCTCGGCGACGAGGTGTTCGTCGGCACGAACGCGGTGATCACCGGCGGCGTCAAGGTCTACCCGTTCAAGACGATCGAGGACGGGGCCGTCGTCAACAGCAGCATCGTCTGGGAGTCGCGCGGGGCGCGCAGCCTCTTCGGGCGCGACGGCGTCACCGGTCTGGCCAACGTCGACGTCACGCCGGAGTTGGCGGTGCGCGTCGCCTTGGCCTACGGCACGTCGCTGCCCAAGGGCACCACCGTGGTCACGTCGCGCGACTCGAGTCGGGCGGCGCGGATGCTCAAGCGGGCGATGATGGCCGGCCTCAACGCCTCCGGCGTGGACGTGCTCGACCTGGAGGTGGCCAGCGTCCCGGTCACCCGCTTCCTCGTTCGCTCGCCACGGGCGTTCGGCGGCCTGACGGTGCGGCTGCACCACAGCGACCCCGACCGGGTGGTGGTCCGCTTCTTCGACCCGGCCGGCAGCGACCTCACCGAGGATGCCCAACGCAAGATCGAGCGGCTGTTCCAACGCGAGGACACCCGCCGGTCGTTGGCCGAGGAGATCGGCGACATCCAGTTCCCGGCCCGGGCCCTGGAGGAGTACACCGTCGCGCTGGAGAACACGGTGGCTCCCGAGGCCATCCGCGACTTCCGCTTCAAGCTGGTCGTCGACTACGCCTACGGCGCCGTCAGCGGGGTGATGCCGTCGCTGTTCGGCAAGCTCGGCGCCGACGTGCTGGCCGTCAACCCGTACGTCTCCACCGCCGGCCGGCTCGCCTACGACGCGGTGGCCGGTGCCGAGCGGGTCGCGGCGCTCGTGCGCTCGTCGGGTGCCCACCTCGGGGCGGTGATCGACCCGGACGGGGAGCGGATCACGTTCGTCGACGACGACGGCCGCGTGCTGGACCAGACCACGGCGTTGCTCTGCTTCGTCGAGCTCGTCTGTGACCACCTCCTCGGCGACACGATCGCCCTGCCGGTCAACGTCTCCGAGCGTGCGGCCGAGATCGCCCGGTCCCATGGCGTGAAGGTGGCCACGACGAAGATGTCCACCGCGGCGCTGATGGCGGTGGCGATGCAGCCCGAGGTCGGTTTCGCCGCCGACGGGGCGGGCGGCTACATCCTGCCCGGCTTCCTCCCCGCCTTCGACGGGGCCGGCGCGCTGCTGAAGATGCTCGATCTGCTCGGCCGCAGTCGTCGTCCACTGAGCGAGGTCGCCGATGGCCTGCCACCGGTGCACCAGGTGCACGACACCGTCGTGACGCCCTGGGACCAGAAGGGCATGGTCATGCGCACGTTGATGGAGCTCGCCGGGCGCGACGTCGAGCTCGTCGACGGGGTGAAGTTGCGCTCGGGTGACGGCTGGGTGCTCGCCCTGCCCGATCCCGAGGAGCCGATCACGCACCTGTGGGCCGAGAGCACCACCGAGGGTGAGGCCCGCCGCCTCGTCCAGGAGTACGCGAGGCGGGTGCGCCAGCTCGTGCGGTGAGCCGTCGCGGCGCCTCGCGCCGACGGTGTCGGGCGAGAAGGGGCTGGTGACGCACCGGCTAGGGTGACGCGGATGCACGTCCCGGAGCGAGCTCCGCTACAGCAGCGACCACGAGTGGGTCGCGGTCACCGGGACGCGAGCCCGTGTGGGCATCACCGACTACGCCCAGGATGCGCTCGGTGACGTCGTCTACGTGCAGGTGCCCACCGTCGGTGCTTCCGTCGCCGCCGGCGACAGCTTCGGCGAGGTGGAGAGCACCAAATCGGTCAGCGACATCTACGCCCCGGTGTCCGGCACGGTCGTGACGGTCAACGACGCGCTGGGCGGCGCGCCCGAGACGATCAATCGCGACCCGTACGGCGACGGCTGGCTGTGCGAGATCGAGATCGCCGATGCCAGCGAACTGGAGGCGCTGCTCGACGCGGACGCGTATCAGGCTCTACTCGAGGGTTAGGGCTGGTCGATGACCTCCTACGTGTTCTGCAACCAGTGTGGACATCGCAATCCCCCCGAGTCGGGGTTCTGCTCGTCGTGTGGGGCCGTGCTCGACCGCATCGAGGACCACACGATCACCATCGGCAAGATCGACCCGCTGCAAGATGCGCCGGGCGCCGACGACGACGCCATCGTCAGCGTGGCGGATCTGCCCGACGGTTTGGCGATGCTCATCGTTCGCAGTGGACCGCAGGCGGGCGACACGCTCACCCTCGCCGATGCGATCACCCGTCTCGGCCGGCACCCCGACAGTGAGATCATGTTGGAGGACATCACGGTGTCGCGCCGCCACGCCGAGGTCGGCCCGCGAAGGCGGCCACTACATCGTGCGCGACGTGGGCTCGCTCAACGGCACGTACGTCAACCAGGAGCGCATCGACGAACCGACGGTCCTGCACCACGGCGACGAACTGCAGGTGGGCAAGTTCCGGCTCGTGTACTTCGAGCGGGGGGACGGGGGCGCTGCCCCCGGAAGAGACGGGTGAGCGAGCGGATGACAGACCGGCCGTACTTGTCGATCGGCGAGGTTCTCGGGCTCCTGCTCGAGGAGTTCCCCGACATCACCATCTCCAAGATCCGCTTCCTCGAGAGCCAGGGCCTGATCGATCCGGAGCGCACGCCGTCCGGCTACCGCAAGTTCTACGACCCCGACGTCGAGCGGCTGCGCGTCATCTTGCGCGAGCAGCGGGAGAACTTCCTCCCGCTGAAGGTCATCCGCGACCGGTTGGAGAGTGGGGCGATCGAGGGCGAGGGCGGCGCCACGCCGCCGCGTGGCATCCGCAACGTGACGGTGCTGCCGATCGCCGGCGACGACAGTCGGGAGACGGCCGTCTCCCGCCAGCATCCCTCCGCGCAGTTGCGCCTGGCGGCGACGCCGACCCTGCCGGGGACGCCGGCCAACGGGCTCGAGCTGGTCGACGACCAAGCGGAGACGCCGGCCGCAGCCGCGGCGCCCGCGCCGAGCGCACCGACGCCTGCCGAATCGGTGGCCGCGCCTGCGGGCCCGACGAGCGCGGCATCGACGGCCGAGCCGCCGGCACAGGCCGAGGCGGACACCACGGCGCCGCTCCCGCAACCCGAACCGGGAATCGACCCGCACCAGACGTACTCGGGCGCGGAGCTGTGCACGATCGCCGGCATCACGCCCGAGCAGCTCGTCGAGATCGAGTCGTTCGGCTTGGTCAGTGGGCGCGGCTCGGGCAACGCCGCGCTGTACGCCGGAGGTGACGTGTCGGTCGCCGTGGCGGCAGCGGGGTTCCTGCAGCGCGGGGTCGAGGGCCGTCATCTGCGCGCGTGGCGGCAAGCCGCCGACCGCGAGGCCGCCTTGTTCGAGCAACTGATCCTTCCCCAGCTGCGCCAGCGCAACCCGCAGGCCCGCCAGCAGGCGGTCGAGCTGTTGCGCGAGCTGTCGCGTCTCGGCGGCGAGCTGCGCGCGGCGCTCGTCGCCACGGCGCTGCGCCACCATCTCGACGGCTGAGCCATCGAGGCCGCAGGCCGGGCGGCACCACCCCGAACCGGTACGATCCTGGCGTGATCCCGATGGAGGTTGCCGGCGTGCGCGTGGAGCTGCCCGCCAACACCCCGATGGTCGTCCTGCGCGAGCAGGAGGGCCGCCATCGGCTCCTGCCGATCATGATCGGCAGCCCGGAGGCGTCGGCGATCCACAACGCGTTGGAGGGCATCGTGCCCCAGCGCCCCCTCACCCACGACCTGATGGTCAACCTGTTCGCCGCGCTCGGCGCCCAGCTGGAATCGGTCATCGTCACCGAGGTGCGCGACCACACGTTCTTCGCCGAGCTGCACCTGCGCACCGACGGTGGACCCAAGGTGGTGTCCAGTCGTCCCTCCGACGCGCTGGCCCTGGCGGTTCGCACGGGGACACCGATCTACGCCAACGAGGACCTCCTCGACGAGGCTGCGCTCGACGCCCCCGACGAGCTCGCCGAGCAGGAAGAGGAGGCGATCCTCGACGAGTTCCGCGACTTCCTCGAGGAGATCAACCCCGAGGACTTCGAGACCTGACCCAGGTGCCGGGGGGCGCGGTGATGGCGATCGTTGACGCACGCCTGCCGCCGGCCGTACAGTGATCGATTCTCACACGCACGTAACTACGCGCGTGTCATCCACGCCCGAGCAGGGGAGCGCACGATGACCGAGCACGGCTACACCGGCAACACGGCGAAGAGCATCGTCGGCATCACCTATCGCCAACTGGACTACTGGGCGCGGACGGACCTCGTGCGCCCGTCGTTGGTCGACGCCGCCGGCAGCGGCAGCCGGCGGCTGTACAGCTACCAGGACCTCCTCGAGCTGCGGGTGATCAAGAGCCTGCTCGATGCCGGGATCAAGCTCGAGTCGGTCCGCCGGGCGTTCACCTACATGCGCGAGCACATGGGCACCGACATCGCCGCCGCGCACCTGGTGATCAGCGGCAGCGACGTGATGGTCTGCGACGGCGGCGAGCTCATCGACGTGATGAACCGCGCCGGGCAGGGCGTGCTGGTCAACGTGCTGGCCCTCGGCGGGGTGAAGTCGAGCCTCGACCACCGCATCCGCGAGCTCGACGGGACGGGCGCCGCCGAGACGCCCGAACCGACGCCGCTGCACCGCCGAGCGGTGTGATGGCGCCCGACGTCACGGGGTACGAGCACAGCCCGCTCGACGCCGTGCACCGCGCCCTCGGGGCGCGGATGGTGCCCTTCGGTGGGTGGGAGATGCCGGTGGCGTACCCCGCCGGGACGCTGGACGAGCACCTCGCCTGCCGGCGCGACGCCGTCGTCTTCGACGTGTCCCACCTCGGGACGGTGCGCGTCGAGGGCGCCGACGCCGACGAGCGGCTGCAGTGGGCGTTCACCAACGACCTTGCCAAGATCGCCCCGGGCCGGGCGCAGTACACCCACCTCCTCGACGAGGTCGACGCCTCCGTGCTGGACGACATCATCGTCTGGTGGGTCGACGACGAGGTGTTCGACGTCATGCCCAATGCCTCGAACACCGACCGGGTGCGTGCCGCGATCGGCGGCACCGAGACCACGGCGACGCGCGCCGTGCTGGCCGTCCAGGGGCCGCGTGCCGCCGAACGCCTGGCGACGGTGTTCCCCGAGGCGGCAGCCGTCGGACGGTTCCGCGTGCAACGGCTCAGCTGGGAGGGCGTCGACTGCACGGTGGCCGGCACGGGGTACACCGGCGAGGCCGGCGTGGAGATCGCCGTGCCGGGGGCGGCGGCGACCGATCTGTGGACGGCGATCACGGCCGCGGGCGTCGAACCCGCCGGGCTCGGGGCGCGCGACACGCTGCGGCTCGAAGCCGCGTTGCCGCTGCACGGCCACGAGCTCGGGCCCGGCATCACGCCGCTGCAAGCCGGCCTCGGCTGGGTCGTCGCCTGGGGCAAGGATGAGTTCCGCGGGCGTGACGCGCTGGCGGCCGAGCGGGACCGCGGCGTCGGGCGGTTGCTGCGCGGGATCGCCACCGACGGCCGGCGGCCGCCCCGTGCCGAGTGCGAGGTGCTGCTCGACGGCGAGGTCGTCGGCGCACTGACGAGCGGCAACTTCTCGCCCGTGCTCGGCCACGGCATCGGCCTCGGCTTCCTGCCGCCGGCGATCGGGCCAGGCACCGAGGTCACCGTCGACGTGCGCGGGACGGCCCTGGCCGGCAGCGTCGTCGCCACGCCCTTCGTCGCCAAGCGCTGACGCTCGACCCGGCGCGCTGCAGGCGCAACGCTGAGCTCTCCGAGTCGCTGCCGTCCGCCCGAGTCGGTGGGGTGCAGTTCGGGCCGTGTGCGACTGCGGTGCACGCGTGCGGCTCGGATGGCGACGGAGACCCGAGTCGGTGGTGTCCGTCCGGGGTCGGAGGGGTTCGCGCGAGTCGGTGCCGTGCGCGCGAGTCGGTGGGGTGCGGTTCGGGCCCTGAGCGACTCGGGTGCACGCGTGCGACTCCGGGTGGCGACGGAGACCCGAGTCGGTGCGGTTCGTCCGGGTCGGTGGGGTGCGGTTGCGGCCGTGTGCGACTCGACTGCACGCCTGCGACTCCGGGACGTGGGGCTTCGCGTCGTGATGCAGATCCGAGTGAGTGGCGTGCGGGCGAGTCGCTCGCGTGCCGCACCGCGCGTGCGACTCGGGCGGGCGTCTGCGACTCGGGCGGACGGCGCCGACTCGGTCGGCGGGCGAGGGGAGGGGTCAGCGCGGCGAGGCGGGTTTGCGGGTGGCCGGCTTCTTGGTCGCCGGCTTCTTCGCCGTGGCGCGCTTGCGGGTCGCTGCGGCCTTCTTCGCCGGGCGCTTGGCGGCACGCTCGACGGCGTTGACCAGCGCCGGCGCCGGGGGAGCGGGCGGCGGGGTCGGCTCGGGCGCCGTCGCGGTCGGGGGCGTCGCCGGGGCGTCGCTGCGACCGGTCGTCGGCAGGAAGGCGGCGAACGGGCTGCGGCTGAACATGCTGCCGGCCGACTCGGCCATCTGACCGAGGGGCTGGAGGCGTCGGCCGAGGTCGCGCAGCGTGCCGAGGAAGTCGTTGAGATCCTTGGGCAGCGTGTTCAGGGCGGGTGTCTGCAGCGCTTCGGCGAGGCGGGCGAGCCCGGGCGCGACGCTCTCGATGGGTGCGTTCAGCCGCTCGACGAGGCTGTCCGCCGCCTTGATGGTGCGGGTGACCTGGGGGATGAGCGCGCGCGCCGGCTCCTCGAACAGGTCGAGCATGCGCGTGATGCGGATCGACACCTCGTTGAGCTGTTCGAGCGTGGCGTTGAGGTTGTCCATCGTGGTCATCAGCTGCTCGGTGCCGCGCTGGAACTGCTGGAAGCTCTTGGTGATGCCGCTGAACGGGTTGGTGCCGAACAGCGCGACCAGGTCCCCGAACCCGGCCGATGGGGTGTCAGCCATGGCGCGGAACCGTAACCCACCAGCGCCGACGCCGTGGTGATGAGCGACGCGCTCAGCCGATCGCCGCGTACGCCTCCAGGGGTTCGCACGTGCAGACGAGGTTGCGGTCGCCGTACGCCGAGTCGATGCGCGACACCGGGGGGAAGTACTTCGCGGTGCGCAGCCCAGCGGTGGGGAACGCGCCCAGCTCGCGCGCGTACGGGCGGTCCCACTCGCCGAGCAGGTCCTCGGCGGTGTGCGGCGCCATGCGCAACGGGCTGCGCTCGAGCGGCCATTCGCCGCTGGCCACGCGGTTGATCTCCTCACGGATGGCGATCATCGCCGCACAGAACCGGTCGAGCTCGCGCTTGGTCTCGCTCTCGGTGGGCTCGATCATCAGCGTGCCGGCGACGGGGAAGCTCATCGTCGGCGCGTGGAATCCGTAGTCCATCAGGCGCTTGGCGACGTCGTCGACGGAGACCCCGGTGGCCTTGGTGATGGCCCGCAGGTCGATGATGCACTCGTGCCCGACGCGGCCGTGCTCGCCGGTGTACAGCACCGGGTACGACGGATCGAGACGGGTGGCGATGTAGTTGGCGCTGAGCACCGCGGCGGCGGTCGCGTCGCGCAGTCCGCTGGCGCCCATCAGCGCGATGTACACCCAGGAGATCGGCAGGATCCCCGCCGAACCGAACGGAGCCGCCGAGACGGGACCCACGGCCTGGTCCGTCCCGCCGAGCGGGTGCCCGGGCAGGAACGGGGCGAGGTGGGCGCGGACGGCGACGGGACCGACGCCCGGGCCGCCGCCCCCGTGGGGGATGCAGAACGTCTTGTGCAGGTTGAGGTGGCTGACGTCGGCGCCGAACGCGCCCGGCTGGGCCAGGCCGACGAGCGCGTTGAGGTTCGCCCCGTCGACGTACACCTGGCCGCCGTGGCCGTGGACGATGGCACACAGCTCGCCGATGCCTGGTTCGAACACGCCGTGCGTCGACGGGTAGGTGACCATGATCGCGGCGAGTCGGTCGCCGGCAGCATCGGCCTTGGCGCCCAGGTCGTCGAGGTCGACGTTGCCTCCGTCGTCGCAGGCCACCACGACCACGCGCATGCCGGCCATCACCGCGCTCGCCGCGTTCGTGCCGTGCGCGCTGGACGGGATGAGGCACACGGTGCGATGACCGTCGCCGCGGGTGCGGTGATAGGCGCGGATGGCCAGGAGGCCGGCGAGCTCGCCCTGGCTGCCGGCGTTCGGCTGCAGGCTGACGGCGTCGTAGCCGGTGATCGTCGCGAGCATCTCCTCCAACTGGTGGATCATCGTGCGGTAGCCGAGGGTCTCCTCGTCGGGGGCGTAGGGATGGACGTCGGCGAATGCCGGCCACGTGATCGGCACCATCTCGACGGTGGCGTTCAACTTCATCGTGCACGAGCCGAGCGGGATCATCGTGCGGTCCAGCGCCAGATCGCGATCGGCGAGGCGGCGAAGGTAGCGGAGCATCTCGTGCTCGGTGTGGTAGCGGTTGAACACCGACTGGGTGAGGACCTCGTCCGTCCGCCGGTCGCTCAGGCCGTCGGGCGCGTCGTCGTGCAGTGCTGGCACGGAGACCCCGCAGGCGGCGAGCACCGCCTCGACCGTGGCGATCGTGGAGGTCTCGTCGAAGCTGATGCCGACGGTGTGGCGGTCCACGTGCCGCAGATCGATGCCGGCGGCCGTCGCCCGGCGGTGGGCGGCGACGGCGTCGACGCGCACCTGCAAGGTGTCGAACCACGAGTCGTTGCGCAGCTCGATGCCCGCCATGGAGAACGCCGCGGCGGCGATGGAGGTGAGCCGGTGGACGCGCTCGGCGATCCGCTGCAGGCCGCTCGGTCCGTGCCACGTGGCGTACAGCCCGGCGATGTTGGCCAGCAGCACCTGCGCGGTGCAGATGTTCGAGGTGGCCTTCTCGCGGCGGATGTGCTGCTCGCGGGTCTGCAGCGCGAGGCGCATCGCCGGACGGCCCTCGGTGTCGGTGCTGACACCGACGATCCGCCCCGGCAGCGCCCGCGCGGCCGAGGCGCTGGCGGCGATGAACGCGGCGTGCGGGCCACCGAAGCCCATCGGCACGCCGAAGCGCTGCGCCGAACCCACGGCGATGTCGGCGCCGAGGTGGCCGGGCGGTGTGGTGAGCACACAGGCGAGCAGGTCGGTGGCCACCACGGCGATGCCGCCGGCAGCGTGGACCGCGTCGATCGCCGCGCGCCAGTCGGGGACCGCGCCGCTCGACGTCGGCAGGCTGAGCAGCGCACCGAAGCAGTCGCCGGTGGGCACGTCGATGTCGCCGACGACGAGCTCGATGCCGATCGGCTCGGCGCGCGTCGCCAGGACGGCGATGGTCTGGGGATGGGTGTCGTGGTGGACCACGAAGCGGTCGCTGGTCGACTTCGACAGCCGTCGGGCCATCGTCATCGCCTCTGCCGCGGCGGTGGCCTCGTCGAGCAAGGAGGCGTTGGCCAGCTCGAAGCCGGTGAGCTCGGCCACCATCGTCTGGAAGTTGAGCAGCGCCTCGAGCCGTCCCTGGCTGATCTCCGGCTGGTAGGGCGTGTAGGCCGTGTACCACGCCGGGTTCTCGAGGACGTTGCGGGCGATCACCGGCGGTGTGATCGTGCCGCAATAGCCCATCCCGATGAGGCTGGTGCGCACCTCGTTCTGGTCGGCGAGCGCACGCAGCTCGCCGAGCACGTCGGACACCGAACGCGGGTCGGGCAGCGGCAGGGGACCTGCCATGCGCACCGCCGGCGGCACGACCTGGGCAAGGAGCTCGTCGAGGTCGGTCACACCGACGACGGCGAGCATGTCCAGCGCCTCCGCAGGGTCCAGTCCGATGTGGCGGCGAACGAAGTCGTCGTCGGCCTGCAGGTCGGCGAGCGTTGGGCGAGTGGTCATCGGCACCTCCGGTGGTGGGCGCGGGCATCTGCTGCGTCCCCCGCTGTCTCGGTGCCTGAGAGCTTCGTCGCTGCCAGCGCAGCGGCTTTCCCCGTCGGCGAACCGCACTCGCCCGAGCGAGCCGGCTGCTTTCCAGCGTTGCCTCCCCGGGCGGTCCGTTGGCCTGAGAGATTCCGGGGAGGTTGCTCCTTCGGCGCCGCGCCGCTGGCTGCGGCGAAGCTCTCCCGACCGGGGTGATCGGCGGGCTCACCCTACCGAGTCGGCCGCAGCGACGAGGGATCCTCCGGCAGCGCCCTGCCAGCGACCTGCAACCGAACGCCAAGCGTCGTCGTCTGGAGTGTCGCCATGCACACAAGCACGACCGAACCGCGATCCATCGCTCGCCACGAGGCTCCCACGCGTCGTCCGGCGCCCACCAGCCACGCCGCTCACGTGGCCGACATCGCCCCGGCCGAGCTCGCGATGTCCGGCCTGCCCGACGCCGTGCTCGGCTTCTGTGCCGTCCACCTCGGGTTGCGCACCGAAGCGCAACGCATCGGCGAGCACCTCGACGCCGGCCGGATCGACGACGCCCGTCGCCGTTCGCAGCTCCTCGCCCGCGTGCTCGTCGAGCACCATCGCGCCGAGGACGAGCTGCTCTGGCCGGCCCTCGTGCGCCACCAGCCGGGGATCGTCGCGACCACCGATGCGCTCGAGGCCGAGCACGAGTTGCTCGACGGGGAGCTGCGCCTGCTGGTCGACGACCCGGCGCGCATCGAGCGCGTCGGTCCGCTCGTAGACGGGCACCTGCGCGCGGAGGAGGAGCAGATCCTCCCGGTGTGGCTGGCGTCGTTCGACGCCGTCGAGCACGACCGCTTCGGCAACCAGCTGCGCCGCTCGACGCCGCCGGCCGCGGTGGGACTGATGGTCTCGTGGCTGCTGGACGTGACCCCGGAGCCCCTGCGCCCGTTCGCCGTCGGACGGTTGCCACGGGCGTTCCGCCTGGCGCACCAGATGTGCTGGCGGCCGAGCTTCGACCGCCGCTACGGCCATGCCCAGTCGACACGGTGACCCGCCGAAAACCGGCACGCGCCGACCGGGCATTTCTGCGCACACTCTGCTCGAACTCGGAGACTCCAGGATCAAGGTGAGAGCCATGGCTGCCAGAAACCTCTCGGTCGATCCGCACGGCACGGCGCCGTCGACCATCACACGGCGGGTGTTGACCGTCCTGTCGGGGTTCGTGCCTGCGGCGTACAGCGCCTCGAGGATCGGCCACCGATCCGACCACCCATAGCCCGGCGCGGGGGTGGCCGACCGCCGAGCCGCCGGTCACGTCGTCGCCGACCCGTCGGTCGCGTACGGCGCGGCCGCCGCACCAGTCGGCGCCGCGCCGAACAGCTCGCCGGTGACGGTGCGCAGGTCGGCGACGAACGCGTCGATCGTCGCCTCGTGCACCGCGTTGACCATGCAGTGCAACGACGCCGGCGGGCCTTGCTGGTCCACGAGCCAACCGCGGCCGCGCAATGCGGTGGCGACGGCGACGACGTCGAGCAGATCGGGATCGTCCGCGGCGACCGCCACGAGCGTGGTGTCCGGGGGAGCGAGCAGGCGCAGCCCGGGGATCGTGGCGACGGCGTCGGCGAGGCGCAGGCACGTCCGCCGGGCGACCTCGGCGAGGCGCAGGTAGCCGTCGTCGCCGAGGTGGTGGAGCACGGCCCAGGCGGCCGCGATGGCGCCACCGCTCTTCGTGCCGAGGATGCCCGACGACCCGTATCGGCCGCCGAGCCAGTTGTCGGTGGCGAACGTCTGGAAGCGGCGCAGTCGAGCGTCGCGGTGGACCAGCACGCCGGCGCCCTTGGCCGTGTAGCCGTACTTGTGCAGGTCGACGGAGATGCTCGTCACGCCGGGCACGTCGAAGTTCCACGGCGGGACCTGCTCGCCGAGGCGGGCGAGGTAGGGGAGGACGACGCCCCCCATGCACGCGTCGACGTGGCAGTTGACGCCGTGCGCCGAAGCGATCGAGGCGACGCCGGCCACGTCGTCGATCACGCCCTGCGGGTACTGCGGCGCCGAGGCGACGAGCAGGACCGTGTCGTCGTCCACGGCGGCGGCCATCGCCGCCACGTCGGCGCGCCAGTCTGGGCGGACCGGGATCCGCCGACTCTCCACGTCGAAGTAGGCACAGGCCTTCTCCAGTGCGGCGTGGGCGCTGGTGGGCAGCACGACGTTGGGGGAGCGCACGCCGCGCTCGGCGCGGAAGCGGTCGCGCGACGCCTTCACCGCGAGCAGCAGGCTCTCGGTGCCGCCCGTGGTCATCGACCCGGCGGTGTCCGCGCCGCCGAGCCAGCCGCGGACGATGGCGACGACGTCGTCCTGCATCGTGCGCAGGCTGGGGAACGCGTCGACGTTCAGGGCGTTCTCACCGGAGAAGCGGCGGTACGCGTCCTCGGCGAGCGCGAGCACCTCCGGCCCGGCGCTGTACGCCAGGGAGAACACCCGGCCGTCGCGCCAGCGCACGTCGTCGACGGCCATCTCGTCGAACCTGGCGAAGATCTGCTCGCGGTCCACGCCGTGCGCCGGCAACGTCATGGCCGGGCACCCTACGACCGGCCGAGGCGCCTCGCGGTCTGAGCGCCCGGACACGCGGGAACCGACGGGCATGGCCGAGCGTTCGGCCGGGGAACGGCGCCGTCCTGAGCTCACGGGCCCGGCTGGGCGATCGCCGTCGCCCGGCGGCGGTGTGCCAGGGCACGTACATCCGCCCTGCAGGACCTGGCCGCTAGCGTCGGCCCGATGGCTGACAAACCGACCATCACGATCCCCGACGGTGAGCCCCCGGCCGATCTGCAGATCGACGACGAGGTCGTCGGCGACGGCAAGGAGGCCACGAGCGGCACGCGGGTCGTCGTGCACTACGCCGGTGTGGCCTGGAGCACCGGGCAGGAGTTCGACGCCAGCTGGAACCGGGGGAGCACGTTCGACTTCCGCCTCGGCGGTGGCGAGGTGATCGACGGCTGGGACCGCGGGGTCGCCGGGATGAAGGTCGGCGGTCGACGGCGGTTGACGATCCCGCCGCAGCTCGGCTATGGCAGCAGGGGCGCGGGTGGCGTGATCAAGGGCGGCGAGACGCTGGTGTTCGTCGTCGACCTGGTCGACGTGCGCTGACGCACCCGGGGTGCAGGCCGGCGACCGGCATCGGCCAGTAGCGTCGTCTGCCGATGTCGGACCCCCTGCTCGAACCGGCCCTGCCGCCGCGTCCCGAGCGAGGTGCGCTGTACGACCAGGACGACACGCTCGGATCCGGCCGCCCGCCGGCCGAGGAACCCGCGGGGCAGGTGCGCGAGGAACCACCGAACGTGCCGCTCCGACCGGGCCGCCACTCCGGATGGCAGCGGGCGATCCTCGTGCTCAACGTGGTCATCGTCATCGCCTGCTTCGCCGGCGCCGTGGGTCTCGTGGTCGGCAAGCGCGTGCGCGAGTCGGTCAAGGCCGCGCCGGAGGCCACCGTCGTCGGTGCCGAGGGCGTACCGGTGAACGCCGCGGGTGTCTTCGTCGGCGACCCGACGGCCACGTTCCCGGCCGCCGACCCGGACGCCAAGAACTTCCTGATCGTCGGCGACGACAGCCACGCCTGCGTCGATCCGGACTCGCCGTGGGCCGGGGCGGCCGACCCCGAACGCAGCGACATCGGCCAGCGCAGCGACACGATCATGGTGGTGCGCATCGACCCGGCCACGAAGCGGGCAGCGATCCTGTCGTTCCCCCGCGACCTGTGGGTGAAGGTGCCCGGTCACGGCCGCTCGCGGATCAACTCGGCGTATCGCAAGGGCGACTACTCGCTCCTCGCACAGACGCTGTTCGACAACTTCGGCGTCAAGCTCGACCACTACGTCCAGGTCGACTTCTGCGCGTTCAAGACCATCGTCGACGCAGTCGGCGGGGTCAAGGTGCCGTTCGAGTTCCCGGCGAAGGACGACCACGTCAACCTGCACATCGACGCTCCCGGGTGCCACACGTTCTCCGGCGACGAAGCGCTCGCGTACGTGCGCTCGCGCTACTACGAGTACCAGGACGCGAACGGCAAGTGGAAGCTGGACAACGCCTACGACCTCGGTCGCATCTCCCGCCAGCAGGACTTCTTGCGCCGGCTGTTCCAGGCCGCGTTGGCCAAGGGCGTGTTCAACGCGTCCGTCGCCCGGGGGCTGATCGACACGCTCACCAAGTACGTCGTGGTCGACCAGCCGCTGACCATCGACGGGATGCTCCAGTTCCTCGGCGTGCTGCAGGAGGTGCAACCCGACGGCATCCCGACCTACCAGATCGCCGCGAAGCGCCAGATCGTGCAGAGCAACGACGTGCTCCAACCGCTGATCGATTCGCCGGAGATGGTGGAGATCCTCGACCTGTTCCGCGGCAAGACGCCACTCGCCGCCGCGCCGGGGGCGTCCACGACCGTGGCCGCCGCAGACGAGACCACGGCGGGGCTCGTCGCGGTGCCGGCTGCCACCGAGACGGCGACGACGGTCGCGGCCACCCCGGACGGCTCCACAGGGGGCGCCGATCCGGCAACGGTCGCGACCGAGCCCCAGCAGGATGCCAAGGGCATCGTGCCGCCTGCCGATGTCGCCTGCTGACGGGGATCTTCCGGCGCCCGACCGCGATCTGCCACACTGGGCGCGCCGACCGACCAGCCCGGAGGAGTTCGATGGCCACGCAAGCTCCTCAAACGACCGCGAGGATCATCACGGTGTCCGCCACGTACGGGTCGGGTGGCAGCGTGATCGCCCCGCGACTGGCCGCCGTGCTCGGGCTCAACTTCGACGACCGGGTGATCACCCCGCCGACGGCGGCCACGCTGGAGTCGCTCACCGACGAGGAGCGCGAATCGACGCCGCCGAGCCGATGGCTGTCGGCGCTCGCCCGTGTGGCGGCGATGGTCCCGTCGGCCCCGGTCCCGCTGGAGGGCGACTCCGATCCAGTGACCGACCTGCGCCGACGCAACGAGGAGCACATCGGCGGGGCACTGGCCGCCGGTCCGACGCTGTTCCTCGGACGGGCTGCCGCTATCGCCCTGGCCAAGCGACCCAACGCCTACCACATCCGGCTCGACGGACCCGCCGATCGGCGCATCGCCCGGGCGATGGCCATCGAGCACACCTCGCTGGACGAGGCCACGGCGCGGTGCTCGGCCACCGACCGGGCGCGTGACCACTTCGTCCGTCGGCTGTACAACGCCGAACGCTGCCGACCCGGCGCACTACCACCTGATCCTCGACCCCACCGTGCTGTCGCACGACGCCGTGGTCGACGTGCTGTCCACGGCAGTCGAGCACTTCTGGTCGCGCGGCTGACGCTCGACGACCCGCCGCCCGTCAGCGCGGTTGCTGCAGCGACAGCACGTTGCCGTCGGGATCGGTGAACCAGCCGATCCGGTCGCCGCCGGGCGCGGTCCACACGCCACGGTCGTCCTGGTCCATCCCGTCGTAGCGGGTGAACGTCACGCCGCGGGCGACGAGATCGTCGACGGTCGCCTCGATGTCGCTCACCTGCCAGCCGAGCACCGTGTACGGGGCGGCGGCGCGCTGCTCGACGAGGGTGAGACGCACCTCCGTGCCCCCACCGTCGACGACGAGCGCGTACGGCGTCGATTCGCGCACCGCCAACCCGAGCGTCCCTCCATAGAACTGCTCGGCGCGGCCGAGATCCGTGACGGCGACGAATCCGACGAGGCGGGCGTCTGCAAGCATGCGGCGATCTTCGTCGCTACGGTGCCGTGACGTGCCACCGGAGCCGACGACGTGGAACGGCGACGACTACCAGTCGCGGTTCGATCGCCTGGCGCGGTCGGGGGTGGACGTGCACGGCGAGGCTGACCTCGTCGCCTCGTTCGCCCCGGGCAGCGTGCTCGACGCCGGCTGCGGCTCGGGTCGGGTGGCCATCGAGCTCGCCCGACGGGGGATCGAGGTGGTCGGTGCCGACGTCGACGCCTCGATGCTGGCGACCGCGGCGCGGCCGCGCGCCGGAGCTGTCGTGGCGGCACGTCGACCTCGTCGAGCTCGATCTCGGGCGGACGTTCGACGTCGTCGTGATGGCCGGCAACGTGCCGCTGTTCACCGCGCCGGGCACGCAGGCGGCGCTGGTCGCCGGCGCCGGTCGTCACGTCGCCGCGGGCGGCCACCTCATCGCCGGGTTCAGCCTCGGTCGGGGCTACGAGCTCGCCGACTACGACGCCGACTGCCGGTCGGTCGGCCTGGAGCTCGCCGAGCGGTGGTCGACCTGGGACCGCCAGGAGTGGACCTCGAGTCGGCGTATGCGGTGTCGGTGCACGTTCTGACATAACGGTGATTATCGGCGTTGGCTTTGCCAACGCCGATACATCACCCGCGCCTGGCACTCGTCTGCTCGGCTGCGACGAGGCTCCCTGCCCTGGCACTCGTCTGCTCGGCTGTGACGAGGTTCCCGCCTTGGCACTCGAGCGGTCGGAACTCGCGAGGCTCCCTGCCCGGGATGGTCGTCGGCGGCGCGACACGAACGTCACTGCGGGGCACAGGGCGCCGACCTGGATTGCGTCATGACGAAACGTTGCGGAGCTCTCGGTCGCGGATGGGACGGGCGGCGTCGAGGAGCCAGTCGAGGATCTCGCGCAGTTGGGCCGGGGTGGGCTTCGCGCCGAGCTCGGCGAGGTCGCGCTCGGCGTCGTCGACGGCGCAGGCCAGGACGTACAGCTCGTCGTGCAGGTGGTCGAGCTCGTCCTTGGTGACGATCAGCTCGTGCTCGCCGAGCTCCATCTCCTGGCGCCCGCTGCCGGCCGACCCAGTGCCACTGGCGGCAGGCGTGCGAGCAGAACCGGCGGGGTCGGCCGCGGCCCCGCGGCGGCAGGACCCGCCGGCACCACTGGCAGCGGGTGGTCCCCTCCTCCGCCGTCGCATCGGCATCTTTCGTCATGACGAAAGTATGTCACGCAGCGTGAGTCTTCATGGCATCTCCGGCTGGTCTTCATGACCGTCGCGAGCACGTTCGCGCATCGGTGGACCGACGTCTTGAAAGGACTCAACGTGACCTCTGCCAGCCCGACCCCCACCACCACTTCGGCCGACATCGACGTCGAGCACCCCGTCGACGGTTCCCCGTCGACGCGCCGCACGATGCTGCGCCGCGCCGCCGCGCTCGGCGCCGTGCTCGGCGTCGCCGGCGCCGTGAGCGCCACCAACCCCGCCGCCGCCGCCGACGGCGACGCCCTGGTGCTCGGCACGACCAACAGCCACGCGACGACGACGAACGTCAACTACAGCGGCCCGACCGTCGCCGCGAGCATGAACGTGCAGTCCGGCGACCAGACGGCGGCCAACGACGGGATCCTCAACGGTCTCTTCGCCAACGCCGGCACCGCGCTGCTCGGCGTCGCCAGCGGCAACGGCAACCAGGGCATCGGCATCATCGGCTGGAGCAAGAAGCCGCTCGGTACCGGGCTCGTCGGCTTCACCGGCGGCGCCGGGGCCTACGGCGGCGAGTTCTTCGGCGGCCTGGCCGAGGTGCGCCTGCGGCCCGGCGGCAACCAGCCGATCGACCTCGCCGACACCCACCAGGTCGGCGAGCTGTACGAGGACGCCACCGGCACGCTGTGGCTGTGCGTCGCCGCCGGCACGCCGGGCACGTGGCGCGAGCTCGGCGGACGACGTCGGCCGGCGCGTTCCATGCGATCGCCCCGCGCCGGGTGTACGACAGCCGGAAGACCAACGACAAGCTGGCGCCCGGCGTCGACCGCGTGCTGTCGGTGGCCAACTCGATCGACGGCACCGTCGACGTCGTCCCCCGCCTGGCCACGGCCGTGACCCTGACGGTGACGATCACCGAGACCGAGGGCATCGGCGGCTTCGTCGCCATCCGTCCCGCAGGGCTCGCCGTTCAACGACACGTCGAGCATCAACTGGTTCGGGCCGGACCAGAACGTCGGCACGACGGTCGTCTCCGGCCTCGGCGGCGATCGGCAGATCATCGCCCGCGGCGGGGTCAACCGCACCCACCTGGTGGTCGACGTCACCGGCTTCTACCGCTGAGGCACTCCCCCCGGCCCCGACGGCGGGCTGGGTGTGACGAACGACCGCGCACCCAGCCCAGTCGCTCGTGAAAAGAATCACTAGCGTGCGCCACGTGCTGCCCCACGGGATGCGACCGCTGCGCCACCGCGCCTTCCGTCTCTTCTGGGGCGCCGGCGCCGCGTCCGACATCGGCACCTGGGTGCAGCTCGCCGCGATCGGCTCGCTCGTCGCCGCCACCAGCGGCAGCGCGCTGTCGACCGGGACTGATCGCCGCGGCGACGTTCGCCCCGCAGGGCCTGTGCTCGCCGATCGGCGGCCTCCTGGCCGACCGCTTCGAGCGCCGGCGGGTGTTCCTCACCACGCTCGGCGCGCAGGCCGTGGTGACCACGGTGATCGCCATCGCCATCGCCGGTGGGCTGCGCGACCCGGCGATGCTCGCCCTGCTCGTGCTGTTCCAGAGCGGCGCCGGGCGCGCTCGGCGCACCGTCGCTGCAGGCGATCCTCCCCGACCTCGTGCCGCGCGAGGAGCTCACCGCCGCCGTCGCGCTCGGCATCACCAGCTGGAACTCCGGCCGGGTGATCGGGCCGCTGCTGGCCACCGCGCTCGTCCCGTTCGGCGCGCAGTGGGCCGTCGCGGCGAACGCGGCCAGCTTCGTCGTGCTGTGGTTCGCCATCTTCGTCCTGCGGACGGCGCTTCCATCCGCCGGCCAAGGTGTGGATGTCCGCCGCGCCGCGAGCTGCGCGCCGGCCTCGACGCCCTGCGGCGCACGCCCGGGTGCGTCGCCGCGCTCGGCACCAACGTCACCCTGCACCTCGTCGTCGTGCCGTTCATGGGCCTCATCCCGGCGACGGCCCGCGCGCTGCTGGAGCGCCACGGCGGCAACAGTCGACGACGCCTCGGTCACCACCGATCGCCGCCCGGCTGCTCTCGGCGCAGGGCCTCGGCGCGATCGCCGGATCGATCGCCGTCGCCAGCGTGCTCGCGGCGGTTCCGGCGCACGACCGTGGTCACGGTGATCCTCGGCGCGATCGCCGTCCTCGTGCCGCTGCACCAGTACACCCCGACGTGGGCGGCCACCGCCGCCGTCGTGTTCGTCATCGGCGCC
This sequence comes from uncultured Acidimicrobiales bacterium, assembly GCA_963794805.1. Classification (GTDB taxonomy): domain Bacteria; phylum Actinomycetota; class Acidimicrobiia; order Acidimicrobiales; family Ilumatobacteraceae; genus JAODBQ01. The sequence continues at coordinate 350,283 of CAWCFL010000011.1, read as the reverse complement.
GGGCATGGCGATGGTCCAGAGCGTGTTCGGCTCGGTGGTCCAGCGCGACGCGTCGCCGTCGCACCGCGGCCGGATCCTGTCGTGGTACCAGGGTGCGATCGGCCTGGCCTACGGCGTCGGACTGCTGGTCATGGGGACGCTTGTCGGACCGCTACGGGCTGCGCACGACGTTCGTCGTCTCCGGCGTCGTCGTCGGCACGCGTGGTGGTCGCTCGCCCGGCGCTCGGCGACGTGGACGAACGCGATCGACGGCGTCGAGGCGCCCGTACCCGAGCCCGTCGTCGCCGCGGCGTTCGGCGGCTGATCGACGGGATCGCCCGGACACCCGAGTGCGTGCCGGCCGCCCGAGTCGCCCGCGTGCGGGAGCGCACGTCGGCGACCCGCCCGCACGCCGCCGACTCGGGTGCGCAGCGACGCCGGCGGCGCCGTGCGTCAGACGGCCATGCCGAAGCGGTCGGCGAGCGAGTCGGCCAGCGCGTCGAGCTGATCGCCGGGCAGCGGCGAGAGGATCACGCGGGACACGCCCAGGCCGTCGAGCTCCTCGACCCGCCCGGCGATGTCGTCGAACGAGCGGCCGCCGCCCCCGGCGCTGAGCTCGACCTCGGCCGGGTCGCGGCCGACGTCGGCGCACGCAGCCGTGAACGTGGCGAACACGCCGTGCCAGCTCGTCGACCTTGCCGTTGCCCGGGAAGAAGCCGTCGCCGAGGCGTGCCGCCCGCCGGGCCGCGGCGTTGCTGTGGCCGCCGATGACGATCGGCACGGTGCCGTTGGTCGGGCGCGGCAGGCTGATGCAGTCGTCGAACGAGGTGTACGTGTTGTGCGTCGTCGCCTTGCCGCCGCCCCACAGGTTGCGCATCGCCTCGACGTAGTCGTCGAGCCGCCGGCCACGGTCGGCGAACGGCACGCCGAGCGCGTTGAACTCCTCCTCCAGCCAGCCGACGCCGACCCCGAGCGTCACCCGGCCGCCGCTGAGCGCGTCGAGCGCTGGCGACCTCCTTGGAGAGGACCAGCGGGTTGCGCTGCGGGACGATGAGGATCCCGGTGGCCAGGCGGATCCGCTCGGTGGCCGAGGCGACGAACGCCAGCCAGATCAGCGGATCGGGCAGGTCGAACTCCTCCATGCCCCCGGCCATCTTGCCGCTCGGGTGGTACGGGTAGGCGGACTGGTAGCCGCTCGGGACGACGACGTGCTCCACGGTCCACAGCGACTCGAAGCCGAGGCGCTCGGCGCGCGTGGGCCAGGTCGAGCGCCCCGGCGGCGGTGGAGCCCATGCCGGTGTTGGTGAACATCAGTCCGAACTTCATGGCGCCGCACCGTAGGCGGCGGCCGTGCGGCGGCGCCGCTACCGATCGATCAGCGAACCGCTGGCCTGCCACGCCGCCTCGGCCCGGTCGAGCCGCTGCGGTGGCCGCGGCGCGCAGCCGGTCGGCGGTGCCGGCGACGAGCAGGTTGCACAGCGACAGGGTGCCGACGTGGCTGTCGAACGGACCGGCCGCCGGCGGCGGCGATCACCAGGGTGCGGTCGGCGATCGATGCGAGTGGCGACAGCAGGCTGTCGGTGATGCGCCACCGCCCAGACGCCGGCGGCACGCGCCGCCGCCGCGGCGTCGATCAGCCAGCGGTCGTAGCGACGCACGTCGAGCATCACCACGACGTCGGTGGGGCCGAGCTGGGACACCTGGCGGTTGACGGCTCACCTCGTTGCCGCCGAGCAGCGCCACCTGGTTGCGCAGCGCGCCGAGGTCGGCTGGCGAGCTGGGCGGCGATCCCGTGACGAGGCGTCGCCGGACAGGACGAAGACGCGCGAGCGCACGTTGGCGAGGTGGGCGACGACGTCGGCGACTGCCTCCTCCTCCAACGAGGACAGCGTGGTGCGCACGTTCTCCAGCTCCAGCGCGAGGTGGTTGGCGATGGCGTCGGTCGCCGCCGGCTCGCGGATCCGCTCGGCCGCGGGACGCAGCTGGCGGGCGAGGTCGTGCTGCACCGAGGCCTGGAGCGCGGTGAACCCGTCGAAGCCGAGCTTGGTGGCCAGGCGGACGACGGTGGCCGCGCCGCTCCCCGACTGCTCGGCCAGGTCGGCCACGGTGCCGAAGGCGACGAGCTGCGGGTGCTCGAGCACGACCTCGGCGACGCGCCGCTCGGCCGGCGTGAGCGTGGCGCCAGCCTGGCCGATGCGGTCCGCGACTTCCATCGGGCCGGGAGCCTAGACAGCCGGCGGGCCCCTCGAATCGTTGACTGGGATGTTCCCATATGGGCTATACTTGGAACATACGTTCCAGTCGGCGAGGACGAAGGCGGACGAGAGGACGCGACGATGGTCGCCACGATGAGCGAACGACCGAATGCGCCACGCGTCCGCGATGCGCACCTGCCCACCGCGCGTCGTCAGCGCCACGCCGTCGCCGCTCGGCGCACCTCCGCACGTCGCGCCCGGCGACGAGCGCTTCGTCCGCGCTGCCCGACGCGCCGCCGGCCGCCTGTCCGGCGGCGTGCAGCGACGCGCTGGCCGATCTCGGCGAAGCGTCCCCGCAGGCCGGGGCGCTGCTGCTGCGCGGCCTGCCCGTCGGCGATCTGCCGGCGACCCCGGCCGCGCCCGGCAGCGCCTGGCCAAGGACCGCACGAGCGAGCTGGCGCTGCTCACCGTCGCCTGGCGTGCTCGGCGAGCCCGTCGGCTACGAGCCCGAGCACGGCGGCGACCTCGTGCAGGACATCGTGCCGGTGGCCACGGCGCTCGACCGGCAGGTGTCCACGTCGTCGCGTGTCGAGCTGATGTTCCACACCGAGGCGGCGTTCCACCCGCACCGGCCGCGCTACCTGCTGCTGCTGTGCCTGCGCGGCGACCCGGCGGCGGCGACGACGCTGGCGTCGATCCACGAGGTGCTCGCGCTGCTGCCGGCCGACGTCGTCGACGTGCTGTTCGCGCCGCCGCTTCCGCACGGCCGTGGACGAGAGCTACCTCCACGGCCGGCGCAACGTGCTCGGCCCGCCGATGGCGGTGCTCAGCGGTCGGCGCGACCGGCCGTCGATGGTCTTCGACGCCGACCTGATGGTCGGCACCGACGCCGGCGCCGACGCCGCGCTGCGCGCCCTGGCCGAGGCCGTCGCCGAGCACCACACGTCGGTCGTGCTCGAGCCGGGCGACCTGCTCGTCGTCGACAACTCCGCCGCCGTCCACGGCCGCAGCCCGTTCACCCCGCGCTTCGACGGCACCGACCGCTGGCTCCAGCGCACCTTCGTCGTCCCCGACCTCGCCGCCAGCGCCGCCGACCGCCACGGCCGAGTGATCACCACCCGCTTCGGCGTCTGAGCCACCAGTCACGTGTGGCGGATGGTCATCCCGCCGTCGACGGGGATGATCGCCCCGTTGGTGAAGCTGGCCGCCGGCAGGCACAGGTTGAGGGTCATCTGGGCGACCTCCTCCGGGTCGCCGTAGCGGCGCAGCGGCACGCGCCGCTTGGCGTAGATCTCCTTGGACTCGTCGGGGATCGGCGCGGTCATCCCGGTGCTGATCGGGCCCGGGCACACGCAGTTGACGTTGACCCCGAGCCGGCCGAGCTCGACGGCGAAGCTCTTCGTCAGCCCGACGACGCCGGCCTTCGCCGCGGTGTACGCCGCGCCGCCGGCGCTCGTGACGATCGTCTCGGTCGAGGCGATGTTGACCACCCGCCCACCGCCGTCGGCCTCGCGCAGGTACGGCAGGCACAGGCGGATCAGCCGGGAGTGGGCGGTGAGGTTGACGTTCAACGTCTCCGCCCAGTTGGCCTCGTAGCTCTCCTCGTCCTGCAGCGCCGAGTTCTGCCGGGAGATGCCGGCGTTGTTGACGAGCGCGTCGATCGCCGCCGCCCCAGGCGACGACGCGGCGACGAGCGCCTTCAGCTCGTCGTGCGAGCCGACGTCGCAGACGAAGCCCTCGGCCGCATCCTTGCCGTGCACGGCGCGGATCTCGTCGACGACGGCCAGCACCCGCTCGGCGCCGATGTCGACCACGGCGACCCGCGCCCCCTCGTCGGCGAACAGGTGGGCGGTCGCCCGACCCATGCCCGACGCCGCGCCGGTGACGATCACCCGCTTGCCGGCGACGGACCGGGACAGCTTGGTGAGGCGGGTGGGGGCGGCGTCGGTGCTCATCGGCCGCGGACGCTAGACACGGACGCGATGCCGTGCCGCAGTCAGGCGGGTGACCAGCGATAGCGTCGTCGCGCGGTGAAGAAGCCCACGGTGGAAGAGCGCCGCACGGAGATCCTCGAGACCACCTGCGAGGTGGTCATCGAGCGAGGCTTCGCCGGCACCCGCATCAGCGACGTGGCCAAGCGGCTCGACGTGTCCAGCAGCCTGATCCACTACCACTTCGACTCCAAGGAGCAGCTGCTCGCCGAGGCCTTCGCCCACTACGCGCGCAAGGACCTCGCCGAGCTGGAGGCCGAGGTGCACGCCGCGCCGACGGCGCATCGGCCAGCTCGACCACGCCATCCACAACTACGTGCCGGAGGGCAGCGACGACGTCGAGTGGATGCTGTGGATCGACGGCTGGGGCGAGGCGCTGCGCAACCCGATGATGCGCAAGATCAGCCAGGAGCTCGACGAGCAGTCGGCCGAGCTGCTCGAGCGGGTCATCGCAGTTCGGCGTCGAGTCCGGCGAGTTCGTCTGCCCCGACCCGCGTGCCTCGGCGATGCGCCTCACCGCGCTGGTCGACGGCCTGGCCGTGCAGTTCGCCGCCCACGACGGGATGATGGACCGCGACCAGCTGATCGAGCACGTGCAGTCGCTGGCCGCGTGGGAGGTCGGCATCGATCGTGCCGCGTTCGACGAGGTCGCCGCGAGCGAGGCCCGCACCGTGCGGCCCGCCGTCGCCGGCCACCGACGCCGCGCTGCGCCAGCTCGTCGCCCGCTACTGCGACGCGTTCAACCGGGCCGACGAGGCGACGTTCGCCGTCCACCTGGGCCGAGGACGCGGTGTGGAGCCTCGGCGAGCAGCCGATCACCGGGCGGGCGGCGATCGTCGCCGAGTGGACCGAGCCGCATGACCAAGTTCGCCTGGGCCGTGCAGAGCGCGCCGCAGATGGTGTTCGAGGTCGACGAGCGCGCGCGGCGTCGGCACCGGTCGGGTCACGGTGCAGGAGCGCTTCAAGCGCCGCACCGGTCGGGTCGGCGGTCTGCTCGGCACCTACCACGACGTGTACGTGCGCCACGGGCGCGACTGGCTGTTCGCCGAGCGCCGCCTCGAGGTCCTCGAGTCGCAGCTGATCTCCAGCGCTCACGACCGCGCTGGCGACCAGGTGCGGTCGAGCCGTGCAGGTCGAGCTGCGTGGACGTGACCCAGCCGCGCGTGCGCGGCTGCGAAGCCGAGCGCTCGCGATCAGCGCGAGGCCGTGCCGCGCCCGCGAGGGCGCATTGTGCCAGGTCTGGTCCACGTGCGATGGACGAGCATGCGTCGTCCGCCGGGTAGCGCCCCGTGATGCAGCGCGGCCACCGGCTCGTCCGTCGCTGCGTCGGCGGCGACGAACGACAGGTCGGTCCGACCGGCGTGGCCGTTCAACTGGCGCTCCCACGCCGCCGGGGTCGAGTCGTTGCGCCCCCAGTGGTCGCGGAACGCCGTGTTCTTGACGACGCGCAGGTCCTCGTCGCGACCCGTCGGCCATCGGTCGATGCGCACTCCGTCGATCGACCGCAGCAACTCCGTGGCGACGCCGACGGACCAGCCGACGAGCGCCGTCCGATCCCCTGTCGGCGGCACCGCGGATCGACCGCGCCCTCGAGGTGGCACGTCTGCTCGTCGACGCCCGCGGCGACGTCGGCCGGTTGGTGCTCGACCAGGGCGAAGCCGACCACCGCTCCGTCGGGTCCGACCGCGAGGGTGGACGGGCGGCCAGGTCGACGGCCTCGTCGGTGTGCAGTGTCGTCCCGCTGCCCGCCGGCGACGAAGCGATTTCCCCCTACGGACGGACCTCGTAGAACGCGTTGACGCGTGGTCGACCTTCAGGCGCTGGAAGCGGGTGAAGCCGGCGGTCTCCGCCATCGCCCGGGCCTTGCTCTCCGGCAGGCCGAGCGTGCCCAGGCCGGCACCGCCCGGCTCGCTGAGCGCCGACGACATGCACGACAGCACGCTGATGCCGTACATCAACGAGGCCATCGGGTTCTTGCGCACGTTCTCCGCGTAGGTGTCGAGCGCCTTGATGTCGACCAGCAGCCACGTGCCGTCGTCGGCGATGGCCTCGCGGATGGCGACCATCACCTCCTGCGGGTGGGTCATGTCGTGGATGCAGTCGAACGTCGTCACCAGGTCGACGGTGTGGTCGGCGGGCAGCGGCTCGACGCGCGGGTCGTGGAAGTGCACGTTGGTCACCGCCGGCCTCGGCCTGCTTCTCCTCGGCGCGGGCCAGCGCGTACTGGGAGATGTCGTAGCCGTGGAACGTCGACGCGGGGAACGCCTCGGCCATCATGATCAACGCTCCGCCGGCACCGCAGCCGACGTCGGCGACCGTGGCGCCGGCGCGCAGCTTGTCGACCACGCCGTCGAGCGCCGGCAGCACGACGGGCACGAGGAAGGACCGGTTCCACGGCTCGAAGCTGCGCTCGATGCCGACCGCGCCTTCCGGGCCGTGCGAGTCGTAGTCGTGGCCGACGCCGGTGCGGAAGCTGTCGCGCACGTCCTCGACGGCGCGCATCGTCTGCGGGAAGCGATGGAACATGCCCATGCCGAACGCCGGATGGTCCGGGTCGGCGAGCACGGCGGTGGCCTCCGGGCGTGAGCGAGAAGCGCTCCGGGCCGCCCTCGGGCGTGTCCGCCTCGACCAGCTTCGCGGCCGCCTGGTTGTGCATCCACTCCTGCACCCAGCGGGCGTCGAGGCCGGTCGCCGTCGGCCAGCTCGTCGACGGTGACCGGCCCACCGGCGGCGCGCATCGCCCGGTACAGGCCGAGCTGGTCGCCGAGGTGGATCATCGCCGCGGTCACCGCGCCGTCGAGCTTGGTGAACACCAGCAACGAGTACAGCTTGAGCTTGTCCGGGTCGATCGATCCGGCTGCCGGCTCCGTGGTGGTCATCGCCGGCTCACTCGGGATCGACGTAGTTCGGCGCGGCCTTCTTCATGTTGGCCATCACCGTCTCGATCTGGTTGGGCGTGCCGATCAGGCTGCCGATGATCGACCGCTCGGCGGCGAACTGCTCGGCCGCACCCTGGTTGAGGAGGCCGTTCATCAGCCGCTTGGCGCCGCGGACCGCGTCGGGGCTGCGCCCGGCGATCTCGGTGGCCAGGGCCATCGCGTCGTCGAGCGGGTCGTCGGACAGCTTCGTCGCCAGGCCGAGCGCGAACGCCTCGCGACCGTCGAACACGCGGGCGGTGAACACCAGCTCCTTGGCGACGTCGGCGCGCACCAGACCGGCGAGGGTGAGCGTGCCGGTCATGTCCGGCACGAGGCCCCAGTGGACCTCGCGCACGCTCATCTGCGTGTCGGGGTGGACGATGCGGATGTCGGCGCCGAGCGCGATCTGGATGCCGCCGCCGAGCGCGTGGCCGTGGACCGCGGCGATCACCGGCACCGGCACCTCCTGCCAGACCCACGCGGTCTGCTGGCCGAGGTGGGTGATCCGACCGGCGTCGATGCGCGCTCGGGATCGCCGCGTCCGCTCGCCCCCGCCGCCTCCAGCGCCGCCGCCGTCGGCCATCGACTGGAACGAGGAGAAGTCCAGGCCGGCGCAGAACGAGGCGCCCTCGCCGGACAGCACCACGGCGCGCAGGTCGCGCCGCGAGGTCAGCTCGGCGCCGGCCTCGGCGAGCGCGGCTGAACATCGCCCCGTCGAGTGCGTTGCGCTTGTCGGGACGGTTCAGGCGCACGTCGGCGATGCCGTTCGACATGTTGATGGTGACTCGGTCGGACATGCCGGCGAGTCTCGCAGTCGGCACCCAGCCCCGACGAGCCCGCAACCTGCATCACGGACGAGTGAGGCGGGTCAGCCCTTGACCGCCTGCAGCGTGTAGGTCAGCGCCAGCCGCGCGCGGCTCGTCGCGCAGCCGCCACTCCCCGTCGTCGCCTTCGACCATCAGGTCGCCGAGCGGGTTCCACGGCACGGAGTCGTGCTCGACGAGCATCGTCAGCCGCAGGCCGGCGTCGTGCAGGGCGGTGACGATCTCGCCGAGACCGTGGTTGAACTGGACGGTGTCCGGCGCGGCCAGCGGCTCGTCGTGGGCCACGTACGACGCGGTCTCGACGAAGCGGGTGCCGCCGGGGACCTCGAAGTACGGGTAGCGCACGACGATCAGCCCGTCGTGGCGCGGGTCGTCCATGGTCCACAGCATCGGGTGCCCCTCGCGGATGAACAGCCGGCCGCCCGGGCGCAGCAGCGCGGCGACGACCTGCGCGCCCACCGGTCGATCGACGGCAACCAGCACAGCGCGCCGATGCCGGTGTACACGAGGTCGAAGCGCTCGGCGCCGAGCGCGTCCACCGCGCCGTACAGCTCGCTCTCGACGTAGTCGATCGACGCCCCGGTGTCGGCGGCGAGCCGGCGGGCGACGTCGAGCGCCGGCGCCGAGAAGTCGAGCCCGGTCATCCGCGCCCCGAGGCGGGCGAGCGACAGCGTGTCGGTGCCGATGTGGCACTGCAGGTGCACGGCGTCGAGGCCGGCGATGTCGCCGAGGCGGGGCAGGTCGAAGCGGACGACGCCGGACAGGTGGGTCGGGTCCGTGCGGAAGTCGTCGAGGCCGTAGCCGGCCACGTGGTGCGGCACCCGGCTGTTCCAGTTGGCCAGGTTGGTCTCGGCGTACTCGTCCACTCGCGAGGAGCATCGCGCGAGACTGCCATGCTCGCGGCGGTGAAGCTGAACCTCTCCGCCGACGAAGTGCTGACCACCACCCGCGCCGTGCGCAAGCGGCTCGACTTCGACAAGCCGGTCGAGCGCTCGGTCATCGAGGAGTGCCTGGAGATCGCCATCCAGGCGCCGACGGGGAGCAACTCGCAGGGCTGGCAGTGGCTGTTCGTCACCGATCCCGACAAGAAGCAGGCGCTGGCCGACATCTACCGCGAGAACTTCATGGGCTACCGGGCGATGGCCGCGTCGAACCAGTACGAGCCCGGCGACCTGCGCTACGAGCAGCGCGACCGCGTCACCGACTCGGCGCAGTACCTCGCCGACAACTTCCAGCGGGTGCCGGTGATGATGATCCCGCTGCATCGCCGGTCGGCTGGACAACCTGCCGAGCCACTCGAGCGGTGGGGCGTGGGGCTCGCTGCTGCCGGCCGTGTGGAGCTTCATGCTCGCCGCGCGCGAGCGTGGGCTGGGCACGGCGTGGACCACGCTGCACATGCCCAACGGCGGCGAGCAGCAAGGCGGCCGACCTGCTCGGCATCCCGTTCGACAAGTACAGCCAGGCCGGGTTGTTCCCGATCGCCTACACGATCGGGACCGACTTCAAGCCGGCCAAGCGCCTGCCGCTCGACCCGATCGTGCACTGGGACACCTGGTGAGCCGCCGATGGTGAGTGAGCTCGAGCAGGCGGCTGCGCCGGCAGCGATCGGCGGTCAGGACGGCTTCGCCTACCGCTTCGACTGGGGCCCAACGGGCTGCGCGCCCTCGCGCCGACCGCCGAGGTGTTCGTGCTCGTCGACGTGCTGCGCTTCACCACCGCGGTGTGCGCCGCGGTGGAGGCCGGGGCGACGGTGCTGCCCTATCGCTGGGCCGACGACGGCGCCGCAGCGTTCGCCGAGGCGAACGGTGCGCGTGCTCGCCGGGATGCGCGAGCGCGGCGAGCCGTCGCTGTCGCCGACCGATCTGCTGCGGCTCGCCCGCGGCACCCGGCTCGTGCTGCCGTCACCGAACGGCGCGGCGCTGGCGTTGGCCGCGGCGGAGCACGGCGCGCGCCACGTGCTCGCCGGCTGCCTGCGCAACGCCACCGCCGTCGCCACCGCCGCTGCGGCGCTCGCCGGCGGCGGCCCGATCGCGGTGATCGCCGCCGGCGAGCGCTGGCGAGGTGCCACCGGCCCGCTGCGCCCGTGCGTCGAGGACCTGCTCGGCGCCGGCGCGGTGCTCGCCGCGCTCGACCCGGCGGCGTCGATCTCCCGGCCCGGCTGCTCGCCGGAGGCGGCCGCGGCGCGCGCCGCGTTCGTCGCCGCCCGGCCGCGGCTCGTCGAGACGCTGCTCGCGTGCGCCAGCGGGACGGAGCTCGCTGCCCGGGGTTGGTCCGACGACGTGGTCACCGCGGCGATGCACGACGCCACCGCCGTGGTGCCCCGGCTCACCACCGCCGGCTTCGTCGCCGCGTGACGCCGCGGATCGGCGTAGGCCGGACGTCGACGTCGACGTCGACCGAGGCGGTCACTCGACGAGGCGCAGCCCGGACGGGGTGATCGACGGCGCGGCCTGCGGCAGGTCGACGACGAACTCGGTGCGATGCGCGGGGAACAGGTGCTCGCTGAGCAGCACCGGCCGGCCGGTGGTGTCGGTGGTGATCCGCTGGCAGCGCAGCACCGGCGACCCGGGGGCACGCCGAGCAGCTCGGCGACGTCGTCGGCCGCCGCATCCGCGCCGATGGTCTGGGTGGCGCCGCGCAGCTGGATGCCGAGCAGCTCGTAGAACGGGCGGTGCTCGACCGCGCGGCGCGACAGGTGCTGGCCGAGCTCGGCCGGACACCACACGGTGACCACGGCGAACGGGCTGCCGTCGGCGAGGTTCAGCCGGCGGACGCGCAGCACCTGGTCGGTGCCGAGGATCGCCCGTACCCGCTTGGCCGCCGGCTCGAAGGCGAACTCGAGGATCCGCCGGGCCGGCTCGAGGCCCTTGGCCTCCAGCTCGCCCTCGATCGTCGCCAGCTCGCTCAGCCGCTGGCGCAGCGGCTCGGCCGACACGTACCAGCCGAAGCCCTGGCGCGACTCGACGAGGCCCTCCTCGCGCAGCAGCTCCAGCGCCCGGCGGACCGTCACCCGGCTGACGCCGAACTCCGCCGACAGGTCGCTCTCGCTGGGCAGCAGGTTGCCGTCGCCGAGCGCGGCGACGCGCCCGCGCAGGTCGGCGGCGATCTCCTGGTAGCGGATCGTCGGCTCATCGCGCCGACTCCCGGACGTCGATCAGCTCGATGCGGTTGCCGAACGGATCGTCGACGTAGCAGCGGTCGACGCCGGGGATCTCGTCGCTCCAGCGCACGTCGAGCCGGCGCTCGGCGACGAAGCGCGCGCAGGTCGGCGACGAGCAGCGCCGGGTGGGCCTTCCGCGCCGCACGGAAGTCGGCCTCCACGCCGAGGTGCACCTTGACGGGCCCGTCCTCGAACCAGCAGCCGCCCCGTGCGGCGAGGATCGGCGGCTTGGGCTGCTCGACGAGGCCGAGCACGCCGGACGTAGAACGCCCGCGCCTCGTCCTCCGCTCCGGCCGGCATGGCCAACTGCACGTGGTCGATGCCGACGAGTGACGCCTGACGCTTTGGCTCGCTCACCACTTGTACTATACTTGTCTACATCGGCGCCGGGTGCAACACTCGGTGCCACCGACATCTTCACGAACCGCACCGCAATCGAGGGGGCCGAGATGACCGTCAGCGCAGGAACGCCGATCGAGCTCGTGGAAGGGGTGTACGCCACGCTCGTCGAGCGCGCCGATGCCGGCCGCGCAGCGCTTCGGGCGGCCGCTCACGCTCACCGAGAAGATCCTCGTCAACCACCTCGACGACCCGTCGGCCGCCGGCCGAGCGCGGCGGCACGTACAACGACTTCCACCCCGACCGCGTGGCCATGCAGGACGCCACCGCGCAGATGGCCCTGCTGCAGTTCATGACCGCCGGGCTGCCGACCACGGCGGTGCCGTCGCACGGTCCACTGCGACCACCTGATCTCGCGCCAAGGTCGGCGCACGCATCGACCTCGGTGTCGCCGTGGACACGAACAAGGAGGTCTACGACTTCCTGCGCACGGTGAGCGCGAAGTACGGCATCGGCTTCTGGGGACCCGGCAGCGGGATCATCCACCAGGTCGTGCTGGAGAACTACGCGTTCCCCGGCGGGATGATGATCGGCACCGACAGCCACACGCCGAACGCCGGCGGCCTGGGCATGGTGGCCATCGGCGTCGGCGGCGCCGACGCGGTGGACGTGATGACCGGCTTCCCGTTCAACGTCCGTTGGCCGAAGGTCATCGGCGTCAAGCTCACCGGCACGCTCAGCGGCTGGTCGAGCCCCAAGGACGTCATCCTCGAGGTCGCCCGGGTGCTCACCGTCGAGGGCGGCACCGGCGCGATCGTCGAGTACCTCGGGCCCGGCGCCGACAGCATCTCGGCCACCGGCAAGGCGACGATCTGCAACATGGGCGCCGAGATCGGGGCGACGTGCAGCCTGTTCCCCTATGACCAGAACATGGCCATGTACCTCAAGGCCACCGGGCGCGAGGCCATCGCCGACGCCGCCGACAAGGTGGCTGCCGAGCTGCGCCCCGACGACGGCGCCGTGTACGACCAGCTCATCGAGATCGACCTCGACCAGCTCAAGCCGCTGATCAACGGACCCCACTCCCCCGACCGCGCCCACCGCATCGGCAAGGACGTCGGCGAGCAGGCCGAGGCCAACGGCTGGCCGCTGGAGATCAGCGCCGCGTTGATCGGCTCGTGCACCAACTCGTCGTACGAGGACATCACCCGCGCCGCGTCGGTCGCCCGCCAGGCGTCGGCCCGTGGGCTCAAGGTGAAGACCGACCTGCTGGTGTCCCCCGGTTCCGAGCAGATCCGGGCGACCATCGAGCGCGACGGCCTGATGGCCGACCTCGAGGCCATCGGCGCCACCGTGCTGGCCAACGCCTGCGGACCGTGCATCGGCCAGTGGGAGCGGTCGCAGGAGATCACCGATCACGCCAACACGATCGTCAACTCGTTCAACCGCAACTTCCCCAAGCGCAACGACGGCTCGGCCAACACGCTCAGCTTCGTCACCAGCCCGGACACGGTGATCGCGCTGGCGCTCTCCGGCCGGCTGGACTTCGACCCGACCGTCGATTCGATCACCGCGCCCGACGGTTCCGAGGTCACCCTGGAAGCGCCGGTCGGCGAGGTGCTGCCGGACAAGGGCTACGACCCCGGCAAGGACACGTTCACCGCGCCGCCGGAGGACGGCTCGGGCGTTGACGTGGAGGTCTCCCCGACCAGCTCGCGCCTGCAGCTGCTGTCGCCGTTCCCCGCGTGGGACGGCAACGACTACCTCGGGCTGCCCGTGCTGATGAAGGCCCAGGGCAAGTGCACCACCGACCACATCTCGGCCGCCGGCAAGTGGCTCACCTACCGCGGTCACCTGGAGAACATCTCCGGCAACCTGTTCCTCGGTGCCGTCAATGCGTTCGACGGCGCGGTCGGCGAGGGCAAGAGCGCGGTGGACGGCTCGACGCGCACGTTCCCCGATCTGGCCAAGCAGTACAGCGAGGCCGGGGTCCGCTGGTGTGCGGTCGGAGACCGCAACTACGGCGAGGGCTCGTCGCGCGAGCACGCGGCGATGGAGCCACGGTTCCGTGGTGGCGTGGTGATCTTCGCCCGCAGCTTCGCCCGCATCCACGAGACCAACGCCAAGAAGCAGGGCCTCGTGCCGCTGACGTTCGCCGACTCGGCGACGTACGACCTGATCGGCGAGGACGACCGGATCAACGTGCTCGACCTGCCGCCCAAGCCGGGCCAGAACATGCACTGCCAGATCGTCAAGCCCGACGGCACGACGCTCGACTTCGAGGCGCGTGCACACGTTCAGTCCCGAGCAGGTCGAGTGGTTCGAGGCCGGATCGGCGCTGAACGTGGTCCGCCGCAAGGTCGCCGAAGGCGGCAAGTCGTGATCGTCGCCGAAGGCGCTGCCTGAGCGTGGACGTCCGCGACGCACTGCGCACGAACGGCTCGGCGCGCTCGTTCACCGACGAGCCGGTGGGCGACGCCGAGATCGCCGAGATCCTCGACGATGCCCGGTTCGCCCCGAGCGGCGGCAACCGCCAACCGTGGCGGGTGGCGGTGGTGCACGACGTCGTGCTGCGCCGTCAGCTGGCCGATCTGATGCAGCCCATGTGGGACGAGTACATCGGGGCCGGCAAGGCGGGGGTCACGCCGTTCGCCTTCGGCCTGTCGATCGATGCGCCGCCGATCCCCACGCCGTACCCGTTGCTCGACGGCATCGAGCGCGTGCCGGTGATGCTCGCCGTCGCCGCCGATCTGCACCAGGTGGCGATGATGGACGGCAACCTCGAGCGGCCGCCGATCGTCGGTGGCGCGTCGGTGTACCCGTTCTGCTGGAGCGTGCTGCTCGCCGCCCGCGCCCGCGGGCTCGGCGGTGTGCTCACCACGTTCCTCTCGCGCAACGAGCCGTTGGCCGCACCGCTGCTCGGCCTGCCCGAGGGTCACGCGCTCGCGGCGACGCTGTTCCTCGGCCACGTCGAGCACCATCCGACGAAGCTGCGCCGCCGGGCCGTCGCCGACGTTCGCCACGATCGACCGCTTCGACGGCACGCCGCTCGCCTGACCGTTCACGAGCCGGGGCCGCCGACGGATCGGTGCGTGATCAGCCGAGGCCGGGGATCGTGACCGGTGGGAGCGTGACGCCCGGCACGGTGATCGACGGCACGGTGACGCTCGGGACCGTGACGGCGGGCACGGTGATCGCCGGGACCGTGACGGCGGGGACCGTGACGCTCGGAACCGTCACCGGTGGCACGGTCAGGCTGGGCACGGTGACGGTCACGACCGGCACCGTGATCGGCGGCAGGGGCAGGACCGGCACCGTGACCGGCGGCAGGCTGACCGCGACCGTCACGGGCGGCGTGGTGATGGCGGGGGTCGAGATCGCCGGCGTGGTGATGACCGGGGTGGCGATCGCCGGGGTGGTGATCGCTGGCAGGGTGACGCCAGGCAGCGCGATCGGCGGCACCGAGATCGGTGGGACTGAGATCGGTGGGAGCGAGATCGGCGGGAGGGAGGCGTTCGGCGGCACTGCTGGCGCGACGCCGTTCGGCGGCGCCACCGTCGTGCCGGTGGCGCCTGCGACCGTCACCGCCGGATCGCCCGTCGCCGGATCGCCGGGCGCGCCTGGGGCCGCCGGCTCGCCCGGCGCCGCGGCCGCGCCCGCCACGGCGATGTCGGCTGCCGCCGCGGCGGTGGACGGCGGCAGCGCTGCGACGGCCGCCGGCGCGTTCGGCGACGGCGCGGCGTCGTTGCCGACGACGACCGTGGGACGCCCCCCGGCGCCATCGCTGGCGGCCAGGTGCTGCGCGGCCGGAAGTTCGACCACCTGGCGCTGGTCGACGGTCGGCGTGCTGACGACCCGCTCGGCACCGAAGGCCAACGCAGGAGTCAGCAGCAGGGCGAGCGCGGCGACCTTGACGAGCGCCCCGGTCCCGGCGAGCGCGGCGAAGCCACCGCCGACGGTGATGCCGGCGACGCCCGCCGTGGCCACCGTTGCGGCGGCACCCGCCGCTGGGCCCTCCAGCGACCGCAGACTGGCGTTCATGTCGTCGAGCTCGTCGTGTGCTCGCCGGCAGGCAGCGCAGGTGAGGAGGTGCCCGTCGACCAAGGCGATGTCGGACGGGCTCGCCGTGCCGCGGACGTAGGCGCCGAGGCGGGCGCCGACGGCAGCGCAGACCGGATCCGAGGTGCCGGCCACGTGCTCGGAGAGGTAGGCCTGCGCGAAGCCCTCCCGAGCGCGGTGGGTCAGTGCGGCGACGGCGTTGGCTGCCAGGCCGAGCTGGGCGCCGACGTCGGCGACCGAGCGCTGCTCGACCTCGGTCATCCACAATGCCTGCTGCCAGCGGGGGGACAGTGCGGCGAACGCCCGGGCGACGGTGTCGGCCTCGACGTAGCGCTCCGGATCCTCGAGGGCGACGCCGGCGGCCTCCGGATCGAGGGTGACGGGGGTGATCGAACGCGACCGGCGCAGCGTGCAACCGTTGCGCACGCACGCCAGCAGGTAGGCGCGGAAGTTCTCCTTCGGCCCGTTGCCGTTGCGCATCGCCTGCAGCACCGCGGCGAACGCATCGGCCACCGCGTCGTCGACGTCGCGCCGCGAACCGAGCAGCCACGCCGCGGTGCGCTCGGCCACCTTGCGATGCCGGCGGTACAGCTCGGCGAACGCGTCGTCACTGCCGTCGCGGACGCGGTCGACCAGCTCCTCGTCGGTCTCGTCGGTTGCGGAGCGTCGAGCCAGCAACCCCATGTCACCCTCCGTTGTCCCCGCGGGCTGGGCGGATGAACCCACCTACCCAGGATCGGACCGTTCGCTACCGGACACCGTCCGGCCCACAGGTGGTCGGATCGCCGGCGGTACCGTGCGTCGATGCGACATCGGCCTGACGATCTTCCCCACCGACCTCGGCATCCAACCCGTCGAGGTGGCCCGCGAGGCCGAGGCTCGCGGCTTCGATTCGCTGTGGTTCCCCGAGCACTCCCACATCCCGACGTCGCGCCGTTCGCCGTGGGGCGGGCGCGAGGGAGCGCCGCCGCTGCCGGAGATGTACTGGCGCACACACGACCAGTTCGTCGCGCTCGCCGCTGCCGCGGCGGTCACCGAGCGCCTGCTCCTCGGTACGGGGATCACGCTCGTCGCCCAGCGCGATCCGCTGTGGCTGGCCAAGGAGGTCGCCTCGCTCGACGTGATCTCCCGCGGTCGGGTGCTCTTCGGCGTGGGCTACGGCTGGAACCACGAGGAGATGGAGGCGCACGGCGTCGACCCGCGCGACGCGTCGGGCGCTGGTGCGCGAGAAGCTCCTCGCGTGCAAGGCGCTGTGGACCGAGGACGAGGCCGAGTTCCACGGCGAGCACGTCTCCTTCGGTCCGGCGTGGGCCTGGCCGAAGCCGGTGCAGCGGCCGCACCCGCCGATCGTCTTCGGGGCGTCCCCGACGAAGCGGCACTTCGAGCAGATCATCGAGCTCGGCGACGTGTGGATGCCGATCGAGGGCCGCTTCGAGATCGAGGAGTCGTGGAAGCAGCTGCTGGCAGGCCGCCGAGGAGGCCGGGCGCGACCCGTCCACGCTGCGCCTCGGCGTGTTCGGCGCCAAGCCCGACCCGCCCACCTCGCCCACCTCGCCGAGATCGGCGCATCGTGGGTGGCGCTCGGCCTGCCGGCGCTCGATCGCGACGACGCCCTGACGACGATGGACCGTTACGCGCGAGCTGCGTCAGCCTGACGACCGGCTGATCGCTCAGCGCGTCGCGACCAGGGCGCCGGGTCGCCTCGGCCGAATCGTCGCCCCGGTGGCCGGGTGGCAGCGCTGCGGCGATCTCGCGCTGCGGTGGGCTCGCGGTGCTCACGGCTCTCGGGCGGGAGCAGGTCCATCAGCGCCGCCATGATCCGCTTGGTGTCGGCGTCGGCGCTGCGGTAGCCCGAGCTTCACCGGCGATCCGACGCGGACCGTGATCAGCGGCGGGTTGACCACGTTGAGGATGTTCGGCAGGCGCGCCGAGCGCGGCCAGACCTTCTCGGTCCCCCACATCGCCGACCGGGATGACCGGCGCCTTGGTCAGCTTGGCCAGCCGCGCCGCGCCCCAGCGTCCCTTCAGCTCCGGGTCGTAGAACGCCCGGCCGCGCGGGATCGTGCCCTGGGGCATCATCGCCACGAGATCGCCGGCTTCGAGCGCCTCGGCGGCGGCGTGCAGCGGCTCGTCGCTGCCGGTGCCGCGCTCGACGCGGATGCCACCCATCGCCGTGGCCAGCTGCCCGATGATCGGCGCGTCGAACACCTCCTTCTTGCCGAGGAAGCGCACGGTGCGGTCGGTCCGGGCGATCGTCACCGCCATCGCCGCCGAGTCGAAGTAGCTGCGGTGGTTGCCGACGATGATCGCCGGACCGCTCGTCGGGATGTTCCCGTCGCCGGCGATGTCGAAGCTGGGCGTACGGGAACATCAGCGGATGGGCGAAGCTCATCGCCAGCGTCTGGAGGTCGGTGTTGACGATCGGGATGCGGGCCATGTCGTGCACCTCCGGCGTGCGTCGGGATCGCCGGATCCGGCTGGCGGGCGAGATCGAGCACCGGCCAGCGGCGCGCCGCGGCCAGCAGCTGCATCCGCGGATCGGGGTTGACGACGTAGGGTGGCCGACGGCGGCCAGCAGCGGCGTGTCGTAGAAGCTGTCGCTGTAGGCGTAGCTGGCGGCGAGGTCGACGCCGTGCTCGTCGGCCCACGTCGCGCACCGCGGCGAGCTTGCCGGCGCTCCACACGAACGGTCCGGACGAGCCCGCCGGTGAACACGCCGTCGGCGTCGACGTCGTAGCGGGTGGCGATGACGTCGTCGAGGCCGAGCAGCTCGGCGAGCGGGGCGACGAGGTCGTAGGGCGACGGTGGTCGCCATGACCACCGGGCGTCCGTGCGCGCGATGGCTCGTCGAACAGCGGCGGCCGCCAGCGGCTGGACCAGCGCGACCAGCTCGGGCGCCGCGGCGAGCCCGGCCGCCTGCACCGCGGCACGCGGCCGGCCCTTGGCCATGCCGCGCGCCCTGGCGGGCCAGGGCCATCGACGGCAGCGTCTCGCCGACCGCGTTGAACAGCCGGTACAGCAGTCCCTCGCCGGGGATCGATCGGGTGGTGAAGCCCGGACTCGCGCATCGCCGCGGAGAAGACCGTGCCGGACGCGCCGGCCAGCAGCGTGCGGTCGAGGTCGAAGAACGCGGCGCCCGCGCGGGTCGACGGACATCGTCGGCACTGTACGGCAGAAAGGGAAAGGCCCCGCTTGGGGGAAGCGGGGCCTCTCAACCGGAACCCGGTGGTTGGGGGAACCACCTCGTTGGGTTCTGTCGAGCGCACCCGATTGGGGGGTGGGTGCGCTTCGATCTGTATGTGAAAGTATGCACGTGAACGAGTCGATCTTTCAAGCTGCTTTCACAGATGTTCGCTATCGTTCCGAGAGATGGATCTGCGACAGCTCACCACGCTCGTCGCGATCGCCGACCACGGCTCGTTCTCGGCAGCCGCCCGGGCGCTGTACACCGTGCAGTCCAACGTCAGCGGGCACATCGCCCGGCTCGAGCGTGAGCTCGGCGTGACGCTGGTCGACCGCCAGCGTGGCGGGCTCACCGACGACGGCGCGCTCGTCGTCGAGCGGGCCCGGCGGATCCTCCACGAGCTCGACGACATCGCCGCCGAGATGGCGTCGCGCGGCGACGAGGTCGCGCGGCGACGCGCGCATCGGCTTCATCGGCACCACGGCCCGCTGGATCCTGCCCGCAGCTGCTCGCGCTACATGCAGCGCACCCACCCCGGCGTCCACATCGTCGATCCACGAGGGCAACACCACGCAACCTGATCCCCCGGCTGCTGTCCCAGCACCTCGACGGCGCGGTCACCCACCTGCCGGTCGACGACCCCGAGCTGGACGTCGAGCCGCTGTTCGCCGAGGACCTCGTGCTGCTCGTGCCCGAGTCGCACCCGCTCGCCGGGCGCGAGGACGATCTCGCTGCACGAGGTCGCCCAGACCACCGCTGCTGCTGCCGCCGCGCGGCACGGCGCTGCGCCGCGTGCTCGACCGGGCCGCGCGCCAGCGTCGACGCCGAGCTGCAGCGCGCAGGTGGAGATCGACGGCGTGCGCCTGATGGCCTCGCTGGCGTTCGAGGGCTACGGCGCGGCGATCGTGCCGGCCACCGCCATCCCCCGCTGGCTGGAGGGCGACTTCCACCGGATCCCCGTGCCGCGAGCTGCCCCGCCGCGTCGTCGGCTGGGCCCAGCGCCGCCGCCCGACGCCCGGCGCGGCCGACGCGCAGCGTGCTCGGCGTGCTGCGCGAGGTCGATCGCCGAGGAGGGCGCCCACCAGCCCGGCGTCCACGTCGGCGGCGACGCCTCCCGAGCGGCCGCTCCCACTGGCCGCTCCGTCCTGCGGGCGCGACGCGACCAGTGTCGCCGGCGTGGCACGTCGCCGGCCAGCGTCGCGACAATGGCGCGCCGCTGACCGCGTCGTCGTGCGGCGTGAGTTCGACGCGATGAGTCGCGCCTGGACGTGAGCTGTGCCGCCGGTTGCCGACATCGGTCACCGCCGACGTCCGCGACGGTCGACGGGCGCGAGGTGGTGTGGGTCGACGTCGACGCCAGCGACCGCAGTGGTGCGCTGTCGTCGGAGTCGTCGTGGATGATCGAGCACGCAGCGCGGCACGGCGCGTCGACGTCAGCGCTGCCGCTGGTCGTGCGTCATGCGCTCCAGCGGCGCCGACATCGTCGAGGGCTTCGCCGCGCTGCACGGCTGGGGTCGGGCGGCGCAGGGCGCTGGCCGACTGCTCGGGCATCGTGCCGACGATCTTCGTCGTCGACGGCCCGGCCGTCTCCGGGCCGGCGCTGCTGCTCGGCCTCGCCGACCTCGTGGTGATGACCGAGGACGTCCTACGCGTTCGTCAGCGGCCCGACGATGGTCGCCGAGTTCACCGGCGTCGTCGATCGACAACGACGAGCTCGGCGGCGCGGCCAGCCACGCCCGCTACAGCGGGGCGGCGTCGCTCGTCGCCGCCGATCTGCGACGCGGCGGTCGGAGACGGTCGAGCAGCTGCTCGCCTACCTCCCGCGGCACAACGACGACGAGCCGCCGCGCTGGCCGACCGACGACCCGCTCGACCGGCCGACGCCCGAGGCCGGCGAGCTGATGCCGCCGACCTCGACGGGCAGCTACGACGTGCGCGACGTGATCCGGGCGATCTGCGACGACGGCGAGCTGCTCGAGCTGCGCGGCCGCTGGGCGCCCAACGTGGTCACCGCGTTCGCCACCATCGGCGGCCTGCCCGTCGGCATCGTCGCCAACCAGCCGATCGCGCTCGCCGGCACGCTCGACATCCCCGCCTCGCAGAAGGCGGCGCGCTTCGTGGCGATGTGCGACGCGTTCAACCTGCCGATCGTCACCCTCGTCGACACGCCCGGCTTCTACCCCGGCAAGGACCTCGAGTGGCGCGGCATGATCCGCCACGGTGCCCAGCTGGTGTTCGCCTACGGCCGGGCGACCGTGCCGCGGATCTGCGTGATCCTGCGCAAGAGCTACGGCGGCGCGTACATCGTCATGGACTCCAAGACGATGGGCAACGACCTGTGCCTCGCCTGGCCGGGCGCCGAGCTGGCGGTGATGGGCGCCGGTCAGGCGGCAGCGATCCTCCAGCGGCGGGCGACGCCCGACGAGCGCGCCGCGTTCGAGGCGGACTACGCCGAGCGGCTGCTCAACCCGTACATCGCCGCCGAGCGTGGCTGCTCGACGCCGTCATCGAGCCGGCCGAGACCCGTCAGGTGATCGGCGAGGCCTTGCGCACGCTGGCCGACAAGCGCGAGCACTTCGCCCGCCGGGGGCACGACAACTCGCCCCTCTGAGTCGTCGGGAGCTGCGCGGCCTGAGCGGCGCCACCGCGTCCTGCGTCGGTCGGGGGGTCCGATGGTCGGATGGATCGAGGCTCGACGACCCGTTGTAGTGTCCCCCGCCGGGGAGCAAGCCCCGTGTCATGTCCGTTGTGACAACGAAGGGAACAACATGCCCGACACCATCACCATCATCGACGACCGCACCGGCAAGCAGGTCACGGTGCCGATCACCGACGGCGTGTTCCCGGCCACCGCGGTCCGCGAGCTCGACCCGTCGCTGTACATCTACGACCCGGCCTACATGCAGACCGCAGCGTGCAAGAGCTCGATCACCTACCTCGACGGCGATGCCGGCATCCTGCGCTACCGCGGCTACCCGATCGAGCAGCTCGCCGAGCACAGCACGTACCTCGAGGTCGCCTACCTGCTGCTCAACGGCGAGCTGCCGAACGCCGAGCAGCTGGCCACGTGGACGACCGAGGTCACCAACCACACGTTCATCCACGAGAACATGCGCAAGCGGTTCGTCGACGGCTTCCACTACGACGCCCACCCGATGGGCATGCTCGTCAGCGCCATCGCCGCGCTCGGCACGTTCTACGACGACGCCAAGGACATCAAGGACAAGGACAGCCGCGACAAGCAGATCCTGCGGCTCATCGCCAAGATGCCGACGCTGGCGGCGATGTCGTTCCGCTTCTCGGTCGGGCTGCCGTTCGTCTACCCGAACAACGACCTGTCGTTCCCGGCGAACTTCCTGAACATGATGTGGAAGGTCGGCGACTACGAGATCGACCCCCGGCTCGAGCGGGCGATGGACGTGCTGTTCATCCTCCACGCCGACCACGAGCAGAACTGCGGCACCACGGCGATGCGCGTCGTCGGATCCGCCGAGAGCGATCCGTACACCTGTGCCGCAGCTGCCGCGTCGGCGCTGTACGGCCCGCTGCACGGCGGGGCCAACGAGGCCGTCGTGCGCATGCTCACCGAGATCGGCAGCATCGAGAACGTCCCGGCGTTCATCGACGAGGTCAAGGGCGGCAAGGGCGGCCGGCTGATGGGCTTCGGCCACCGCGTGTACAAGAACTACGACCCGCGGGCCACGATCATCAAGAAGACGGCGTACGACGTGTTCGAGGTCACCGGCAAGAACCCGCTGCTCGACATCGCCCTGAAGCTGGAGGAGGCGGCGCTCAGCGACGACTACTTCATCAGCCGCAAGCTGTACCCCAACGTCGACTTCTACTCCGGCCTGATCTACCAGGCGCTCGGCTTCCCGGTGGCGATGTTCACCGTGCTGTTCGCCATCCCCCGCACGGTCGGCTGGCTGGCGCACTGGCAGGAGCTGCTCCTGGACAAGGACCAGAAGATCAGCCGTCCGCGCCAGTGGTACACCGGCGTCGGCGTGCGCGACTACACCGACGTCGCCGAACGCTGACATCCGCCGGGCGCCATTGCGTCGTAACGTTCTGAGAGATCCGAAGGACGTAACGCCGTGGTGCTCGAACTCGAAGTCGATCCGGCCAAGACCACCCCTGCGGCACGCCCGCCGCGCTGGGCGGCAGCGCTCGCAGGTCTGATCGCCGGCGCCGTCGCCGTCACGGTCGGTTCCCTCGTCGCCGGGATCATCGACGTCCGCTCCCCCATCGACGCGGTCGGCACGCAGGTCATCAATCACGCCCCGGTGTGGCTCATCGACCTCGGCAAGCAACTGTTCGGCACCGGCGACAAGGCTGCGCTGCGCACCGGGATCGTCGTCATCCTCGCCGTGGTCGCGGCGATCCTCGGCGTCGTGTCGGTGCGCCGTCGGTGGATCGGTGTGCTCGGCATGATGGTGTTCGGGGTCTTCGGGATGATCTGCGCCCTGGGCCTTCCCGACGAGCCGGCGTCCACGGTCGTGCCGGCGCTGCTCGGATCGATCGTCGGCAGCGTGGTGCTCGTCAAGCTGGTGCCCCGACCCGTCGGGCCACGGCGCACGCCCGGCGCTTCCAAGGCTCCGCTCGGCTGGGACCGCCGGCAGTTCCTCGTGACCTCCGGCCTCGTGGCCGGCGGTGTCGTGATCGTCGGCGGCGCGTCGGCTGCCGTCGAGCGCAAGCGCGTCGACTCGATCCGCGAGACGATCCCCGACTCGTTGCCGTCGGCCGCGCCGGCGGCGATCCCCGCAGGTGCTGACGGGCTGGTGCCGGGGACCCCGTACATCACGCCGGCGGGCGACTTCTACCGCATCGACACCGCGCTGTCGTTCCCCCGGGTGGAGTTGAGCAGGTGGAAGGTCGACGTGAAGGGGATGGTCAGCAAGCCGCTGACGCTCACGTACGCCGACCTGATGGGGATGCCCCAGGTCGAACGGGTGGTCACGCTGACGTGCGTGAGCAACGAAGTCGGCGGCAACCTCGTCGGCAACGCGTGCTGGCAGGGCGTGCTGCTCAAGGACGTGCTCGACCAGGTCGGTGTGGACCCTGCCGCGGAGCAGGTGTACTCGACGAGCATCGACGGGTTCTCCACCGGCTTCCCGGTGGGCGTGGCCATGGACGGGCGCGACGCGCTGATCGCCATCGGGATGAACGGCGAGGCGCTGCCCCTGGAGCACGGCTTCCCGGCGCGGCTCGTGGTGCCCGGGCTGTACGGCTACGTGAGCGCGACGAAGTGGCTGCGTTCGATCGAGCTGAACAAGTGGAGTGACGCGGAGGGCTACTGGGTGCCGCTCGGCTGGGATCGCGACGGGCCGATCAAGACCGAGTCGCGCATCGACGTGCCGCGATCGTCGACCAAGCTCGCCCCGGGGCCGAACGTGATCGCCGGCGTCGCCTGGGCGCAGCACCGCGGTGTCGCCAAGGTCGAGGTGCGCGTCGACGACGGCCCGTGGAACGAGGCCACGCTGGCCACAGATGTCACCGACGACAGTTGGCGCCAGTGGTCCATCCCGTGGGATGCGACGTCGGGACGGCACACCCTGCAGGTGCGGGCCACGGACAAGACCGGTGCGACGCAGACGGACGAGGTCGCCTCCCCGGCGCCGAACGGCGCCAGTGGCTACCACACCCGGCGGGTCACCGTCAGCTGACCCCACTCGGGGGACGGTCAGCGCAGGTCGACGAGGACCTTGCCGACGGTGGCGTTCGAGGCCAGCTCCTCGTGGGCGTCGGCGATTCGCTCCAACGGGTAGCGCCCGTGGATCACCGGGCGCAGCGCGCCGGCGTCGAAGAGCGGCAGCACCTCCGCGGCGAAGCGGCGCACGACGGCCACCTTCTCCTCGATCGGGCGTGGGCGCAGGGTGGTGCCCACCCAGTGGGCCCGCTTCGCCAGGAGCAGCCCGACGTTGACGTTGCTCGAGCCGCCACCCATCAGCCCGACCTGGACGATCGTGCCCCGCTGGCGGACCACCTGCAGGTTGCGGTTGATCTCCTCACCGCCGATGACGTCGAGCACCGTGTCGAAGCCGTCGGGCACGGCGTCCTTCGCGTCGGCCGCCCAGTCGTGCGGCGAGCGTTCCAGCACCACGTCGGCGCCGAGCTCGCGGCATGCGTCGGCCTTGCCCGCCGAGCACGTGACCGCGATGCGCGCTCCGATCGCCTTGGCGATTTGGATCGCCGCGGTGCCGACGCCCGACGCGCCGGCGTGCACCAGGGCCCAGCGGCCCGACGTCAACCCGCCCTGGAGCACCAGCGCGTCCCACGCGGTGAGGAACACCTCGGGGATCGCCGCGGCGTCCTCCACCGCGACCGAGCCGGGCACGGCGAGGAGCTGCCGCTCGTGCACGACGATCTGCTCGGCGTACGCCCCGCCGGCCTCGATGGCCATCACCGCGTCGCCCTCGCGCCACATCCGCACCCGTGCGCCGACGGCGGCGACGATGCCGGAGAACTCCATCCCGGGGATCTCCGGGGTGACGCCGCGCGGGTCCGGGTAGCCGCCCATCCGCTGCATCAGGTCGGCGCGGTTCAACGCGGTCGCGACGATGTCGACGAGGACGTCGTCGGGCCCCGGTTGTGGGGCGGGGACGTCCTCGATGGTCAGCACCTCGGGTCCGCCGTAGGCGCGCAGCACGACAGCTCTCATCGGCGCAGTCTCACACGACGCCGATCAGCCGCACCTCCCCGGCGACCGACCAAGTGCCTGCTGCGTCGACCCCCAGGGCGCCGCTGACATGGCTGCCCACCGTACGCTGGAGCGCCATGTCGCCGGTCCGTGAGTTCAGCCACACGATCGACACGCTCGATGCGTTGCGCGAGCGGTACCGCCCGCCGTCGCCGCTGGTCGTTGCCAAGGAGCGCCCCGTGCTCGACGCGGCGACCACGCGGTTCATCGAGCTGAGCCGCTTCGCCGTGGTCGGCACGTTCGACTCGGACGGGCGCGCCGACGTGTCGCCGCGCGGCGGCCCGAGTGGCTACGTGCGCGTGCTCGACGAGCACCGCCTGGCCATCGCCGATCTCGGGGGCAACAACCGCCTCGACACGCTGCAGAACATCATCGCCACGGGACGCATCGCGCTGATCTTCGTCGTCCCCGGCCAGAGCGAAACGGTGCGGGTCAACGGCGCGGCCTGCGTCAGCGAGGATCCCGAGCTGCTCGCCTCGTTCGACCTGCCGCGGCTGCCCAAGTCGGCCATCGGGGTCACCGTCGAGGGCACGTTCATCCACTGCGCCAAGGCGTTCCGTCGCAGCGGGATGTGGGATCCGCAGGCGTGGGAGGAGCTGGCCGGTTCGCCCGACGCGTCCGACATCATCGTCTGCCAGGGCCTGGTGCCGGTGGATGCCGACGTGGTCCGCGCCGACCTGTCGGCCGGCTACGACGCGGCGCTCGCCTGGGAGGCCGGCAAGGACTGAGCAGCCGTCAGCCGCCGGCCACCGGTTCGGGCGTGGTCGGCTTGGACGTCGGCGACTGGCTGGTCCGGTAGTTGTACGGCTGGGTGTCGATCTCGGCCAGCTCGATCTCGCCGGCGAGCACGCGCCGGCGCCACTCCTGGTGCTCGGGCTCCATCGCGTGGAACTCGGGCATCACCTCGGTGGCGAACAGCTCCAGTGCTTCGCAGATGTCCTCGTGGCGGTTGCGCCCGGCCTGGTTGAGCAGGATCACCTGGTCCACGTTCGACTGGGCGAACTTGTGCAGCTTCGTGCGGATGGTGTCCGGCGAGCCGACGAGGCCGCCGTGCTGCGCCTTCTGCCCGGCAGGTCCCTGCTTCCACGCCTGGTACTCGTCCCACAGGCTGGTGGTTCCCGGCACCACCGGACCGTGCTCGTTGTAGAACCGCAGGGCGAACTGGAAGAACGTGCTGCCGTCCGCTCGCTCCCGCGCCTCCTCGTCGGTCGGCGCGCACATGAACTGGCTGACGATGGCGATGTTCGGGTTCGTCCGGTACGGACCGAGTGGGTCGAGATGGTGGACGAAGTTGTTGTAGTAGGCGTTGACCCAGGCGACGGCCGCCTCGGCACTGACGAACTGGAAGCCGAGCGCGCCGAGCCCGCGCTGGGCCGCCATGACGATGGTGTCGAGTTGGCTGCAGGCGACCCACAGCGGTGGGTGGGGCGTCTGGCGCGGCTTGGGGATGACGTTGCGCAGTGGGAAGTCGAAGTACTCGCCGTGGTACTCCCAGCCCTCCTCCCAGAACATCGGGAGCAGGCAACGCACGGCGTCCTCCCACACGGCGCGCTTCTCGCGGAAGCGGCGGTCGAAGGGATGCAGCTCGGTGACGCTGCTGCCCTCCCCGATGCCCAACTCCACGCGTCCGTGGCTGATGAGGTCGAGCGTGCTGACCCGCTCGGCCACGCGTGCCGGATGGTTGGTCGGCAGCTGGACGATCCCGTGACCGAGTCGGATGTTCTTCGTGCGCTGGCTGGCGGCGGCGAGGAACACCTCGGGCGCTGACGAGTGGCTGTACTCCTCGAGGAAGTGGTGCTCCACCTCCCAGGCGAAGTCGTAGCCGAGCCGGTCAGCCAGCTCGATCTGGTCGAGCGCGTGGTTGAGCAGGTCGTACTCGTCGTCGGGCCCCCACGGCTTGGGGAGCTGCAGCTCATAGAACACGCCGAACTTCACGGTCACGACCCCCTCGTCGACAGTTGGCTCCGACGGTAGCCATCCGCGACCGTCGGCGGTCACCCCAGCCGTAGGCTGCCCGCGGTGCGCACGGGCCGGCGATGGGTCATGGCCGCCGTCGTGGTCGTCGGCATCGGCACCAGCGCGTGCTCGTCCGGCAGCTCAGGCGCCGACGTGCCGAGCGCCCGCGCCGCGGTCGTGGTCCACGATCAGCAGCCGGGCACGCCGTTCGACCGCCGGCTCCTCGGTACCAGCCTGCCCGCCTGGGTCGGGCCGGCGCAGCTCGTCGACCCGGCGTTCATCGCCGCGACGGTCGCCTCCGGCACGACGGTGATCCGCATGCCGGGGGGCAGCTGGTCCGACGCCTACGACTGGCTGGCGTGCGAGAACCAGACCGCCAACTGCCTGTGGAACGGTGCCGTGCGGCCGCAGGACTACGCCGGCTTCCTCACCGCGACGGGAACACAGGGGATGTGGACCGTCAACGTCAACGGCACGGCCCAGTCGGCTGCCGCGCTGGTCGCCTACTTCAACGGCGCCGTCGACGACACGCGCCCGATCGGGACGGATCGCGACGGCGTCGACTGGCAGACCGTCGGCACGTGGGCGCGGTTGCGCGTCGACCACGGCCATCGCGCTCCGGTCGACGTGCGGTTGTGGGAGGTCGGCAACGAGGTGTACGGCGCCAAGCCCGCGGCCGAGGGTCGGTGTGCGCCGTGGGGCTGGGAGGACGCATGGACGTGCGACGGCCATGCCTACGTCGCCGGCGACGACGCCCACGACGGCTTCGTCGACGTTCGTGCGGCGATGCGCTCGGTCGATCCCGGCATCGCCGTCGGCGCGGTCGGCGTCGTCGACCAGGGCAGCTGGGGCAACTGGGGCAACGAGGTGCTCGACGCCACGGCCGGTCAGCTCGACTTCTACGTCGTCCACCAGTACGGCTTCGACCGCCGGCCCCGGCCGTCCGAGGTGCTGCGATCGCCGGCCAAGGTCTGGCCGGATGCCGCCCGCTCGGTGCTCGGTCCGGTGAGCTCGGCCAACCCGGGCCGCGACGTGCCGGTGGCGACCACCGAGTACAACTTGGTCGCGAGCCAGGACCAGGACGCCGATGCGCTGATGACCAAAGGCGTGAACGCCCTGTACGTCGCCGATTCGATCGGGCAGATGGCCGTCAACGGCTTCCGGCTCGCCAACCAGTGGAACCTGATCAACGGCAAGGCGGAGAACGGCACCGACTACGGGATGCTCGATGCCGCGAGCAGGGCGGCGCCGCAGTACGCCGGGCTCGCCCTGTGGTCGCGGTTCGGCAACACCATCGTGCCCGTCGACGGTGGTGACGCCGACCTCGGGGTCTACGCCTCGACGTCGGAGAACGCGTCGGGAGCGACGTCCGTCGTCGTGCTGGCGATCAATCGCACCGGCCGGGCGCGGACGGTGCAGCTCACGGCCGACTCGCTGCCGGTCGGGCGGTCCGCGCACGTGGACGTCACGTCGATGCGCGCGCCGGCCCTGACGTCCACCGAACTGGTCGCCGACACGCCCGCGGTGAGCGGCTCGAGCGTGCCGTCCAGCGTGCCGATGACGTCGTCGGCGGTGAACGTCCCGCCGCCACCCACCGATCTCGGGGTCGTGTCCAGCCCGCTCGTCACCGAGCTGCCGCCGTACTCCATCTCCATATATGCCGTCCAGCCCGTCTGACGGTGGCCGACACATTGGTACGGTCGTCGGCCGTGCCCGAATCCGACGACGTGTCTGACGCCCCGCCGGCGCCCGCTCGACCGCGCGTCGCGTTCGCCATCGAGCAGACGCTCGGTCACCTGACCCACTCCGACAACTTGCGCCGGCTGCTGGCCGATTCGCCGACCATCGAGCTGGTCGCCCTGCCGATCCCCGCAGACGCGTTCGGCGCGCTGACCAAGCTGCCGCTGCTGTCGAACTGGACGTTCCGCTTGAGCGTCAAGGCCCGCCAGTCGATCGGGCGGCTGCAGCGGACCGAGCCGATCGATGCAGTCTTCGCCCACACCCAGGTGGTCGCCGTGCTGCTCGGCCGGTGGATGCGGATGATCCCGATGGTCGTGTCCGTCGACGCCACGCCCGAGCAGTACGACACGCTCGGCGAGTTCTACCGCCACCGGGTGGGACCGGTGCCCGTCGAGCGCTTCAAGAAGGTGCTCAACTTCCGCGCCCTGCGCCGCGCCGAGCACGTCGTCACCTGGTCGGTGTGGGCGCGCGACGGCGTGATCGACGGGTACGGCGTGCCGGCCGGCGACGTCACCGTGATCCCGCCCGGTGTCGACGTGGCTCGCTGGGAGCGGCGCGTCCCACGCGTCGTCGACGACCAACGACCGGTGCGCATCCTGTTCGTCGGGGGCGATCTGGTGCGCAAGGGCGGCGACCTCTTGCTCCGCGGGTTCGCCGAGCTGCGCGCCGACCCCGACCTGCCCGCCGTCGAGCTGCACCTCGTCACCCGCAGCCACGTCGACGAGCAGGACGGCGTCACCGTGCACCGCCTCGAGGCGAACTCTCCCGCACTGATCGAGCTGTACCACTCGGCCGACATCTTCTGCCTGCCGACCCTCGGCGACTGCCTCCCGATGGTCCTGCCCGAGGCCGGCGCCGCCGAGCTCGCGTTGGTGTCGACCGACGTCGGGGCCATCCACGAGATCGTGCGCGACGGCGAGACGGGCTGTCTCGTCCCGGCCGGCGATCAGGACTCGCTGACCGCAGCGTTGCGCGGACTGGTGCTCGATCGCGAGAAGCGCACGCGCCTCGGTGTTGCCGCCGGCGAGCTGATCCACCGCGAGCACGACGCTGCGGCCGAACGCGGCGCGCCTGGCCGACCTGCTCGCCGAGGTGAGTCGTCGCCGGCCGGCCGGCCGAGGCCTGCGCTCGCGCCTCCACCGTCGTTGACGGCGGGGCGAGGCGGCGCGGGACTCAGGCCATCTTCGCCTGGAGGCGCTTGTCCAGCGTGTCGAGGAAGTCCTCGGTGGTCAGCCACGGGGCGTCCTTGGAGATCAGCAGGGCGAGGTCCTTGGTCATCTCCCCCGCCTCCACGGCCTCGACGCACACCGCCTCGAGCTTCTCGGCGAACTCGGTGACCTCCGGCGTGCCGTCCATCTTGCCGCGGTAGCTGAGCCCCTGGGTCCAGGCGTAGATCGAGGCGACCGGGTTGGTCGACGTCTTGTTGCCCTTCTGGTGCTCGCGATAGTGGCGGGTGACGGTGCCGTGCGCGGCCTCGGCCTCCACGGTCTTGCCGTCGGCGGTCATCAGCACGCTGGTCATCAGGCCGAGCGAGCCGAATCCCTGGGCGACGGTGTCGGACTGGACGTCGCCGTCGTAGTTCTTGCAGGCCCACACGTAACCGCCCTCCCACTTCATCGCCGCGGCGACCATGTCGTCGATCAGGCGGTGCTCGTAGGTCAGGCCGACGGCGTCGAACTCGGTCTTGAACTCGTTCTCGTAGACGTCCTGGAAGATGTCCTTGAACTGGCCGTCGTACGCCTTGAGGATCGTGTTCTTGGTGCTCATGTACACCGGGTAGTTGCGGTTCAAGCCGTAGCGCAGCGAGGCCCGGGCGAAGTCGCGGATCGAGTCGTTGAAGTTGTACATGGCCATCGTCACGCCGCCGTCGTCGGCGAACTGGGCGACCTCCATCTCCACCGGCGAGCCCCCGTCACTCGGGGTGTAGGTCAGCGTCACCGTGCCGGCGCCGGGCACCTTGTAGTCGGTGGCCTTGTACTGGTCGCCGTGGGCGTGGCGGCCGATGACGATCGGCTTGGTCCAGCCCGGCACGAGCCGGGGGATGTTGGAGATGACGATCGGCTCACGGAAGATCACGCCGCCGAGGATGTTGCGGATGGTCCCGTTCGGGCTCTTCCACATCTTCTTGAGGCCGAACTCCTCGACCCGCGCTTCGTCCGGGGTGATGGTCGCGCACTTGACGGCGACGCCGTACTTCTTGGTGGCGTTCGCCGAGTCGATGGTGACCTGGTCGTCGGTGGCGTCGCGGTGCTCGATGCCGAGGTCGTAGTAGTCCAGTTCGATGTCGAGGTACGGCAGGATCAACTTGTCCTTGATGAACTGCCAGATGATCCGGGTCATCTCGTCGCCGTCCATCTCCACGACCGGGGTCGCCACCTTGATCTTCGCCATCGTCGAACACTCCTGAACTTGTATGGGACTTGTACACCATACTCCGTCGGGACTGGCGTCCGCTCGCTGCGCTCGCTTTCGCCGCTCCCTCCGTGCGGCTCGTCGCTGGCGCTTCCCTCGCCGCGTCAGTCGGGCGGGCTGCGATGGGCGGTCGCGTGCTGGGGCCGCTCGACCGGCGTCCGCTCAGCTACGGCCGATGGTCACCAGGACGAGCGCGACGGCCGTGAGGCCGAGGCCGACGGCCTGGGTGCGCGACACCCGTTCGCCGTCGACGGCGAAGGCGAGCGCCACCGTGCTCGCCGGGTACAGCGAGGTGATCACCGCGACGATCGACAGCAGGCCGCGGCGCACGGCGAGCAGGTACAGCACGTTGGCGCCCATGTCGAGGACGCCGGCGAGGAGCGCGAGCAGGAGCGTGCGCCGGTCGCCGCCAGGGCGGGCGCGGGTGACGACGACGATGAGCACGAGGATCGGCACCGATGTCATGCGTGCGGCGACGAGCGGCCACATCCCGCTGTCCTCGCTCGTGCGCTCGAGCAGGACGAACAACGAACCGAAGCCGATGCCGGCGAGGATCGCCGCGAGGAGCACCCGCCGCGGCGTCGCCCGCCGTTGCGCCGGATCGGACTCGCCGGCGCCGCTGACGAGCGCGACGCAGGCGATCGCCAGGCCGATGCCGAGCAGGCTGACCGGATGTGGGCGCTCCCCCTGCACGAGGCCGGCGACGACGGGGACCACCGCGCCGATCACCGCCGTGGTCGGCGCCACCACGGTCATCGCGCCGTGTCCGAGCGCCCAGTAGAACATCACCAGCGCGACCACGCCGGCAGCACCGCCGGCGGCGCCCCAGGCCAGGTCGGCGGACGGCGCGAGGGGCGTCCCGATCAGCAGGACGGCCACGGCAACCAGCACCAGGCTGATGGCCTGGCCGACGAAGGCGACGATGGCCGCAGGGTTGACCCGGCTCGAACGGCCGCCGCAGTAGTCGCCCAGGCCGTAGACGAGCGCGGCCGAGAACGCGAGGGCGATCGCCACCTGTCGCGCTCAGTCGGGGCAGCGGGCGATGTCGGGAGTCAACGCCATCGGCGGGCACAGGTTCGGGTTGAACGTGGCGAACTTGCCGAGCTTGTCCGGCGCGGTCGGGACGACCCAGGCGTGCAGCATCCACAGATCTCCGCCGGCGAGGAACGTGCCGGCGCACTGCGCCGGCGACGCGGCCTCCTCGCGGTCGACCCAGCCGTTCACCACGCACAACCCGGTGTGCTGGTGCCACTGGTCGTTCGCCCCGGCGAAGCCGACGGGTTCGGTCGGCGATTGCACCCAGTACGAATAGCCGACGAGCACGGCCGGCCGCTTGCGCTCGTCGAACAGGAGCATCGCCGGGTGCGCAGGGTCGAACGGCTTGGCGATCTGCGACCACAACACCCAGTGCGTCCCGATCCCCGGCGCCGGGGGTCGAGGCGCGCACGTAGCCCAGCGCCGCCGCCTTCTCCACGGAATCCACGGTGACGATCGAGTGCTGCGCGGCCAACCACTGGTCGGCGAACGTGCCGGCGTCACCCGTGAACAGCGGCAGCTCGACCTGGGGCTTCATGTCGTGGCCGTGATCGTGCGCGCTGTGCGGCGGCCCGGCGGTGCTCCGCCCGAGTGCCTCGATCGCCCGCTGCTGTTCGGGCGAGATCCGGTTCGGATCGGTGGGCGTCACCGGGGAGATGCGCACCGCCGGTGCCGTCGTCGTGCCCGCGCTGCCGGCGGCCACCCGGGGAGCAGTCGTCGGGGCGCGAGCGCTCGACGTGGTGATGGCTGCCGCGCCGCCGGCCGTTGTCGCCGCCGCCCGGGACGCGCCGCAGGCAGTGAGCAGCACCCCTGCGACGGCGAGCACGGTCCACTGCGCCGGTGAACGGTGGCAGCGGGCGCGGCAAACTCACGCCCCCATTGTCGCCGATCAGGACGGGCAGCTGCCGAGTGTTCCGCTGGCGACGATCAGACCGGACGATCCTTGGGCGGCGTCCTTGCCCGGCGCCGCCGACTCCTGGGTGACGGTGACGACCGGGAAGTCGGCCATCGCCACGCCCACCCAGCCGATCGCGTCGGTGAGGTCGTGGTACGACCCGGCAGGGACCAGCAGGGAGCCGTCGCAGTTCTTCACCCACACCTGATAGAAGTCGCCCCCGGTGCGTGGCGGCAACCCGGGCACGTTGAGGTTGATCTCGACGCCGGACGGGTGGGCGGTGAGCTGCGCCGTGCCGCTGACGCCCGGCGCCAGGGCGGTGCCCGTGAGGGTCAGGTCCTGCGGCGCGGAGCCGCCCGCTGCCGACGCCGGGGACCGACGACGCAGCCACATCGGCGGTGGTCGGGCTGTTGTCGCGGGAGACCACGGCACCGGTGATCAGCGCCGCGGCCGCGGCACCGGCCACCGCCGCGCCGACGAGGGACCACACCGTCCGGCGGCGGGAGCGACGCGCGGTCGACAGCTCGACGACGGGCGCGCTGGCCGCCGGTGCCGACGACGTCGTCGTGGCGGTCGCGGCGGCCGTTGCCGCGGACGGCGGCGGGTCGATGACCTCGGCGCGGCGGGCGGCGGTGATCGCCGCGACGACGCCGTCCTCGACGCCGGCCCCCGGCGAGCCCCACATCGCCGGGTCGGCGAGGAGCGCGTCGAACTCGGCAAGAGCGGCCAACTCGTCGTCGGTGAACGCCTCGTCGGGGAGCGCGTCGCCGGGCAACTGCCTGTCGTCACTCATGGCGCGCGCTCCTCACGCCTGCCTGTACGCCCGTCGTCATCGATCGGTTCGCGCAGGTGGGCCAGCTTGGCGGCCAGCGCCTTGTGGGCGCGGAACGAACGCGACTTCACCGTGCCGAGCGCCAGCCCGAGCTGCTCGGCGATCTCGCTCTGCGTGTAGCCGTCGAGGTGCTGCATGCGCACGATCTGTTGCTCGTCCGGTCCGAGCGTGTCGATCGCCTGGCGTACCTGCCACACCTCCCATGCCTGCTCCTCGTTCGGCGGCATCGTCACCAGCGCCGGATGGTCGGGCGCCGCGTCGTCCAGCGCGGACGTCGGTCGGCGCTGCTCGCGCCGGTAGATGTCGATGGCCACGCGACGAGCGATGGTGACCAGCCACGGGCCGAGATCGCGGCCGGCATCGAACGCGCCCGCGCCGCGCCACGCCTGGAGGAACGCCTGCTGCGTCGCCTCGTCGGCCAGTGTCCGGTCGCGCACGATCCGCATGGCCACGCTCCACACCAGCCCGCTGTAGGCGCGGTAGACGTCGCGCACCGCGCCGTCGTCGCCGGCGCGGAAGCCGTCGACCGTGGCGCGGTCGAGGACGACTGCGGGTGGCACGCGTGTCATCGTAGATGCCCGACCGGGCGCCGACCCGGACCGCGGACCGTTCTGGCCGTCGGCGTGGTGGTAGGACAACGAGCATGGCCAACGAGCTCATGGGAGCGACCACCGAACTGCTCCAGACCCTCATCCGCAACGAGTGCGTCAACGACGGCACGCCCGACTCGGGCGGGGAGGTGCGCAACGCCGAGCTGTTGCAGCAGTACCTCGAGGGCCCCGGGGTGGCGATCGAGCAGTTCTCCTCGCGACCGGGGCGCACGTCGATGGTGGCGCGCATCGAGGGCAGCGATCCCTCGGCGCCGACGCTGTGCCTGATGGGCCACACCGACGTCGTGCCGGTGAACCCGCCGGGTGGTCCGAGGACCCGTTCGGCGGTGAGCTGATCGACGGCGAGGTGTGGGGCCGTGGGGCCATCGACATGCTCAACATCACCGCGTCGATGGCGGTGTCGTTCCGCGAGCTGGCCCGCTCGGGATGGCGGCCGAAGGGCACGCTGATCTACTTCGGCGTCGCCGACGAGGAGGCCGGCGGCAACTGGGGTGCCGAGTGGATGTGCGACCACCACTGGGACGCCATCGCCAGCGACTACGTCCTCACCGAGATCGGCGGCTGGTCGGCGGTCGGCTCGGACCAGGTGCGCCACGTCACGGTCAACACCGGCGAGAAGGGCATCGCCTGGCGCCGGCTGCGTGTCGTCGGCACGCCGGCGCACGGCTCCATGCCGTTCGGCGCGGACAACGCGCTGATCAAGGCCGCCGAGGTGGTGCGCCGGTTGGCGAACTACCGCCCGCAGCCGAAGATCACCGACATGTGGAAGGCGCAGGTGGCGGTGATGCCGCTGCCCGACGACGTGCGCGCCGGCCTGCTCGACCCGGCGCGGATCTGGGCGACGCTGGAGACCCTGCCGCCGCCGCTGGCGCGCACCTGCCATGCCGCCACGCACACCACGTTCTCCCCGAACGTGGCCCATGGCGGGCAGAAGACGAACATCATCCCCGACGCCGTCGACCTCGACATCGACATCCGCACCGTTCCGGGCACGACGCGCGCCGACGTGGACGCGATGCTCCACGACGCGCTCGGCGAGCTGGCCCACCACGTCACGTGGAGCGACATCCAGGCCGGCAACCCCACCGAGTCGCCGCAGGGCAACCCGCTGTGGGACGCGGTGGCCAACGCCACCCAGGTCGCGTACCCCGGCGCGCAGCTCCTGCCCGGCCTCGTCGTCGGCGGCACCGACGCGCGCTTCTTCCGGGAGAAGGGCGCGGTGGCCTACGGCGCCGGCCTGTTCTCCCCGTCGGTCACCCTGGAGTCCTTCGGCACTCGCTTCCACGGCAACGACGAGCGCATCGACGTCGAGTCGCTCGGCCTGGCCGCCGACTTCTGGATCCACATCGCCAAGGAGATCTGCGGGTAGCTCTCCGCGGGCGCTCCCGCCGGTCAGACGCGGCAGATCAGCTCGCCGTTGGGGACGATGAACCAGGCGTCCGGTTCGGTGGCCCATCGCCGCCACGCCGCGGCGATCCCGTCGAGCTCGGCGGGCGAGGCGATGCCGGCGCCACGAGCTGCTCGGCCAGCGACGTGCTCGTCGTCCGCTCGGCCCAGGTGCCGGCCCACCGCGCGCGCTGCTCCGGTGTGGCGTAGCACCAGGTGCCCGCCGACGGCTCGATGGCCGCCGGGTCGAAACCGGCCGCCAGTGCCCACGACAGCAGGCGGCGCCCGGCGTCGGGCTCGCCACCGTTGGCTCGCGCCGCGGCGCGGTACAGCCGGAGCCATCGTCGAGCTCAGGCACCGCCGGCCACCAGGTCATCGCCGCGTAGTCGGCGTCGCGCACCGCGACGATGCCGCCCGGCCGGCACACGCGCCGCCACTCGGCGAGCGCTTCGACCGGCCTGGCGAGGTGCTGGAGCACCTGGTGGCGCGTGGACGACGTCGAAGCTGGCGTCGTCGAACGGCAACGCGTAGGCGTCAGCCACCTGCGCCTCGACCTGCCCGACGACCGAGCTCGCCCGCTGCGCTCGGCGGCGGCGATGTTCGCCATCGCAGCCTCGATCGCCGCGGGCGCCCGTCGACGGCCACGACGTGGCCGGGCGCGACGGCCGCTGGCGAGCCCGATGGTGATCGTCGCCGGTCCGCAGCCGACGTCGAGCACGCGCATCCCGGATTCGAGGCGCTCGAGCACGTATGCGGCCGAGTTCTGTGCCGTTCGCGCGCCGTGGGCGCGCAGCACGCTCGGTGGATGTCCGTGGGTGTAGGTCTCGGCCACCCGGCGAACTGTCCCCGACCGCGACGGGCCGATGCAAACCGCGTTCGCCGTCGTCGGTCAGCCCCCGGCGAGGCAGTGGGCGCGTGTCGTGGGATACGGATCGACGGCTGGGCCGCCGCCGGGATGGATCTCGAAGTGCAGGTGGGGGACGCTGTACTCGCGCGTTGCCGGTTTGACCGAGGATGCCGATCTGGGTGCCGGCGGTGACGTTGCCCAGGCCCACGTAGCCGTCGAGGTGCGCGTAGTAGTAGCGGTTGCCGTCGGCTCCGGTGAGCGTCACGGTCATGCCGCCGAGCACGTTCTCCTTGGCCACCGCGACGCCGTCGACGACGGCGAGCACCGGGGTGCCGCGCGTCCCGATGAGGTCGACGCCCTCGTGGCGCCGACCGCCGCTGCGTGGCGCACCCCACGTGTCGGAGAAGGCGACGGCCGCCGCGCCCGTCGGGCACATCCACCCCGGCCCGCCGTAGTCGCCGCCGACGCCGCCGATCGCTGCCGGCACGGGCAGCGTCACCGGTGTGGCGCGGCCGCCGATGGCGCCGGCGCCGGAGACGGGCGACGTGGTCGTGGTGGTCGAGCCGGGCGCGACGGTGGTCGGCCGGGTGGTGGTGGTCACTGGCGAGTCGCCGGCGACGTCGCCGTCGGCACCCGACGCTGCACCGCCGCTGTCGGCGTTGGCCCCACCGGCGACGGTGAGGACGATCGTGGTCGTCGTCGCCGACCCCGCCGCGTCGGCTGCCGCCTGGAGTTGGGTCCGCGTGCGCTGGGCCTCCTCGGCGGCGAGCGCGGCGCGCACGGCGTCGTCCTGGAGGCGGTCCGCCTGGACCTGCTTGAGGTGCTCGACCTCGGCCAGCGCGTCCTTGCGCAACTGGTCCAGCCGGCGTTGCTCACCGGCCGCCTCGTCCTTCTTCGTGTCGAGGGCGGCCTGCTGGGCGACGAGCTCGGCGCGCGCCGCCTGGTAGCGGTCGAAGTCGTCCGCTGAACCGGCCGACACCACGTCGATCAACGCGCGCACCTGCACCGCGTCGCCGACCGACTGGAACGCATCGAGCAACGGCAGGTTCGTGCTCCCGGACGTGACGTATCGGTTGAGGGCGACCTCGTCGGCTCGGGCCTCGAGCGCGTCGACGTCGCGCTGGGCCGCCACGATCTTCGTGTTCAGCGTGGCCTGGTCGGTGTCCAGTTGGTCGATCTTCGACTGCTGATCGAAGTACGCCTGCGCCGCATCGTTGGCCCGCTGGCGGGCGTCGGCGATCTGCTTGGCCACGCCGACCGGATCGACCACCCCGGCGCGGGCCACCGCGGGAACGCCCCAGCCGACGACGGCGAGCACCGCGACGAGGAGCGTGAGCCGGCGGCGCATCGCGGCGGACGCTACCAGCGAGGTCCGCCGGCAGGTCTGCGCCTAGGGTCGGCGCAGATGGCCACCCCCCGCCCGCAACCGGTCGTCGCGCTCGACGGGGTGACGTTCGTGCGCGACGGTCGAGTCATCCTCGCCCCGCTCACGTGGCCCGTGCTCCCCGGGCAGCGCTGGCTGGTGCTCGGGGCGAACGGCTCGGGCAAGACCACGCTGCTGCGCATCGCGGCGATGCACGAGCATCCGTCGTCGGGCCGTGTACGGGTGCTCGGTGAGGAGCTCGGCCGGACCGACGTCCGTGTGCTGCGCCGGCGTGTCGGCTACCTGTCGGCGGCACTGGCCGCGCAGCTCCGGCCGGCGTTGCGCAGCCTGGACGTGGTGATGACGGCCAAGTACGCCGCGCTGGAACCGTGGTGGCACCGCTACTCCGCGGCCGACGAGGCCCAAGCACTCGCCTGCCTCGAACGCATGGGGGTGGCCTGGACAGCACAGCGTGACCTGGGCACGCTCTCGTCGGGCGAGCAGCAGCGGGTGCTCCTGGCGCGCACGCTGATGAACGAGCCCGGAGTGGTGATGCTCGACGAGCCGAGCGCGCGGCTCGATCTCGGCGGACGCGAGCGGCTGGTGCAGGCGCTGGCCGAGCTGACCTCCGATCCCAGCGCGCCACCGCTCGTGCTCGTCACGCACCACCTCGACGAGGTGCCGCCCGGGATGACCCACGTCCTGCTGCTGCGCGAGGGCGAGGTCGTCGCCCGCGGCCCGATCGACATGACATTGGACGCGACACGGCTCAGCGCCTGCTTCGGCCTCGACCTGCAGCTCGATCGGCGTGCCGGCGGACGCTTCAGCGCGTGGGCGGCACCACCGACGCGAGCCTGAACGACGCGGGCCGGAACGCCAGGGTCCGGACGTCCTCGCCGGAGTCCGCCGGCCGAGCGCTCGCGGTCAGCAACCTGCCAGATCGAGCAGCCGCGAACGGCCCTCCTGGATCTGGTCGTTGAGCGCACGTTCCAGGACTCCACCCGTCCACAGCTTGCCCCCGTAGTGCAGGTGCATCGCCAGCGTCGACCCGTCTCCCGCGGGCGCGACGATCGCGGTGAGGACCCAGGGTGCGTGGCGCCGTCCGTCGACCTCGCGCCGCTCGAAGCGGACCGTGCCGCTGTCCGGGCGGTGCTCGACGCGCTCCATCCGGAGGCGCTTGCTGCGGGTCAACGGGCCGATGCGGGCGCGCAGGTCGACGCGCCACACGGGAGGTGCTGCCGCGCTGCTGGCGGGGTCGGCCGCCGGCTCGGCGCGGTGGACGAGGTCCAGCCACCGCGGGTACGTGCCGAGGTCCTCGACGAGGGCGAACAGGGTGGGTGGCGGGCACGGTGCCTGCAGCGTGGCGGTGACGTCCACGCCTGGGCTCAGCGGACGGGCGCGCTGCGCTCGCGCCCGCGGAACGCCCGCGACAGCAACGGGCCGGACGCATCCAGCAAGCCGTCGAGGTCGTCGTCCGGGTCGAACACCGGACGCCACGGCGAACCGGTCGCATCGGCGGCGGAGGCGACGTCGGCCACTGGCCCACCGGTGCCGTCGGTGCCGTCGACGTGCGGTGACGGGGACGGGACCAGATCCGCAGCCGTGGGCCTGAGCCCGTCGTCGTCCAGTTCGAGCTGTGTGCCGGGCGGCGCAGGGTGGATCGGGCGCGACGTGGCTCGTTGTCGAGGCGCCGGCTCGGAGGTCGCGTGGAGACGGAAGAGTCGAGGCACCGGCTCCCGGCGGTCGTCGAGCGTCCAGCGCAACGGCACCACCATCGAGTCGGCGTGTCGGCGGCACAGCACACCCGGCCGGTCCGGCCGAGCCGGATCGAGCGGCTCGATCCACACGGTCAGGTGCGCGGCGTCGATCCCGTAGCTGAGGTCCGCGGGCTGACTGCAGCCGGGACGCTCGCACAATCGCACCATCGCTGGCCACGATACCCGCGCGGGCCGCGGCGATCGGCGACCCTCAGGTCACCGGCGATGGTCGTCTGGCCTGCTAACAACGCGTCCATGAGCGACGACCTGCCCCGTCCGTCAGCAGACGCCTTCCAGCCGCCCGCGCCCGGCAGCGCCCTGCCGCGTCCTGCGGCCGAGCCACTGCAGCCGCCGCCACCCTCGTTCACGCCGTCGATCATGGCGACGCCAGGGCAGCCACCGGTGAGCATCAGCGGCGTCTACTACAGCGTCGGCCTCACCATCTTGCTGATGATCGTCACCCTCGGGATCTGGGGCATCTTCTGGACGTACCGGACCAACGAGGATCTCAAGCGGTACAACCGTGCCGGCCTCGGCGGCGGGTTGGGCATCCTGCTGTACCTCGTCATCAACGTGGTGCTGATGTTCACCATCCCCCACGAGATCGAGCAGGCGTACCGGCGTGAGGGGCGGCAGAGTCCGGTGAGCGCCGTGTGGGGACTGTGGTTCCTGCTCCCGATCGTCGGTCTCTTCATCTGGTACGTGAAGGTCCAACACGCGTTGAACGACTTGTGGGCCAGCAAGGGCTCGGCCACGGTCTGACGTGTCGATGACGACGCGGGTCGGCTTCCTCCGCGCGGTCAACGTCGGCCGGCGCACGGTCGGCATGGCTCGCCTGCGCGAGGTGTGCGACCGACCTCGGCTACGGCGAACCGTGGACGTTCGTCAACAGCGGCAACGTGGTGTTCGACGCGACCGGGTCGCGCGCGGCGATCGAGGCGACCCTCGAGCGCGCCCTGGAGCACGCGTTCGGCTTCGAGTGCACCACGTTCGTACGGACCGCCGCCGAGCTGCGTCGCGCGCTCGCTGTGCAGCCGTTCACGCTCGACGCCGGTGACACCTACTTCATCACGTTCCTCAAGCAGCCGCCGCCGAAGGCCGTCGCCGATGCGCTCGTCGCCGCCTCGAACGACTTCGACACGCTGGAGGTGCACGGACGCGACGTGCATTGGCACATGCGCGGCAAATCGACCGACACCCAGCTCAAGCCGGCCGTGTGGAAGCAGCTGGGTGAGCACGCCAGCACCAGCCGCAACGTCAACATGCTGAGCAAGCTCCTGGCCAAGATCGCCTGACCGTGCACCGCGGCTCAGGCGGCCGGGCCTCGATCACGCTCCAGGTCGCCGGCGTGGGGACCCGACGACGTCGGTGAAGCCGCTGTGCTCCAGGAGCACGACCGCCTCCAGGACGTACGGGTCGCGCTCGATCGCAGCGCCTCAAGTGGGAGATGGGTTCTCGGTTCGTTCGTCCCCTCGCGGCGGGCCTGAGCCAGTAGCGAGCTTCCAGCCGACTCGGGCGAGGCGGGCGCTGGCGATCTTGGCGGCCGCGGTGCCGAGACCGCCCGCGATCGCCCAGACCGCAGCATCGGGCCACGAGAACTGACGGTTGTCCGGATCGAACACCGCCTCGGGCGCCTTGTCCCTGCGGATCGCCCGGTAGATCGCCCGGATGAGTACCTCGGCGACGAACACGCCCAGCGTGTCGGTGACCCAGGCATCCACTTTCCAGATCCGCTCTCGGCTGAACCTCACGGGAACCCGCCCATCCACATCGAGAACCGACAACGGCGAACGGCTCCGGCTCGAGTGACTATGACGTTCGCCACCCGCCGTGTCAACGCGACCATGAGTCCCACGACCGGCGCGAGTTCACTCCGATCCCGACTTTGCTGCAACGCTGCGCCCACCCGTCACCCCAGGTGCTGAAGGCGGCACGCAACGTTGCCGGACAGCACCGGGCAACCAGCCGGGGCAGCCAGCGCCCGTCCACACCCGTGACACGCAGTACTGGCTGTGGTTGCCTCAAGATCCCGACCGGACGCTCGGGAGGGCCGGTCAGGCTCCCGCGGGCTTGCCCGGTTCGGTCTCTGGGAGCAGTCCAGCCTTGCGCGCGGCGAGCACTCGCTTGGGCCCGCTCGCCGGCGAGAGGCCGCGGGCGACCGCGACGGTGACGGTGGGCCTGGAACTCTGGAAGGCGACGGCGAGCAGGTAGATCAACGCGTCGACGGCGAGCGGATCGCCGCCGCTGTACTTGTCGACGAGACCTGGCCAACCAGTGCCTCCGAGGTACTCGGCCTCCAGTGCCGCCTGAATCGTGTCACGGAGGGCGATCCGGGCGATGCCCGTGGGTGAGACGTCCTCTCCGCCGGGGAGGGCGGTGCAGCAGACCTTGCGCACGGCGAGC
Organism: uncultured Acidimicrobiales bacterium; assembly: GCA_963794805.1. Classification (GTDB taxonomy): domain Bacteria; phylum Actinomycetota; class Acidimicrobiia; order Acidimicrobiales; family Ilumatobacteraceae; genus JAODBQ01. Next base: position 307,700 of record CAWCFL010000011.1, on the reverse strand, counting down.
TTGCCGACCGTCGGCGACCATTCGAGCCGGGCTTCGACGTCATAGGGGACAGTGTCGGTGATCGCCACGGTGACTGAGGCGGGGATGGTCACGGTGGGGCCGCCGGGAGGCCCGACGCTGATCCGGCCGCGACCGGGTGTGATGTCGATCCGCATCTGCGTGACCTTAGCCGACGCACGACCAAGGTCCAAGGCTCACCATGGATCTGAGAGCGCGTGGGTGGTTCTTAGCGCGGTTCATCGCTACCCTGGGTGAACGAGACACACGGGTCGACTGAAGGCCAGGGTTTTGAGTTGACCATGGATCAGTCGCTCCACGAGTCACGTTCAGCACCGCCGGTGCATGACGTACAACCACCCGAGGACATCGCATGCAACCCGGTTCCGGCTCGCCGTTCACGCCGATGGTCAGGTCGTGAGCGCCGTCGAGCGGCGGCCCGCCGCCACCGTGTTCGTCTCGACGGGCAAGCGGCCACTTCTCGCCAGCGTCGTGGCTGTCGTCATCGGCGTCGTCGGCGTCGTCGGTGTCGCTCAGGAGACGCGCGACGCTCCACGGCGACCTCGGGCGCACCCTCTCGACAGCGACGCCGTGACACACGACGGCCGCTCGGACACCACCCCGCCTCCGCCGGGCCGCATTTCGTCCAGCGTCGCCTTCTGCGCCGCCACGCTCGCGTCGCGTCGCGTCGCGTCGCGGCCCGGTCCGCATGCGCTGCCATGGTTGCCGATGAACTTGGGATGTACAGGGACATAGGTCGAACGGACCATTGCCGGGCCTCACAACCGACTCTCGGACGAGGCTCTGTACCTTCGTCGGTGCGTTGCGCGTGAGGCGGGAGCACGCGCAACGCACAGATCGAGCCGAGCGATGAGCGAGTCACTCCGCGTGGCCGCCGATGCCGACCCGGGCTCGTGGTCAGCCGAGCCCACCCTCCAGGAGAAGCCCTTCATGAAGTCCGGTACAGCGATCGCGGCGACCGAGTTCGAGTCGAGCGTGTCCATCGTACCCCCTGTCGTGGCCGAGGATCATCGCCGCGCCCGCTCCGGAGGCGGCGCCTCCGTGGGAGTACTACGTCGCCCACTCAGCGGCACGTCGTGGGAGCAGATCCAGGCGTCGTTGAACGCCGCTGGCCACGAGGGCTGGGAACTGGTCAACGCCGACGTCCAGCGAAACCAGCGGGTCATGGGCGCTCCGACCACGGTGAATTGCTTCATGAAGCGTCAGCGGACGGCGCAGTGAAGCGCTCGGCCGGCTGTCCCATCATGTCGGGCAGAAAGTGCCTGTGAACAGGCACTTTTGTGGGCGATGGGGGTCTCGATCCCCCGACCTCCACGGTGTGAACGTGGCGCTCTTCCAACTGAGCTAAACGCCCTCGACGGGTCACGCACGCTACCAGCGCCGTCGGCCGGTCGGCCACCCGACGCCGACGATGCGGCGATCAGCCCCGTGGGTTGGTTGCCGTGACGATCTGCACGCAGGCGATGCCCATGCCCTGGCGATCGCGGTGCGCCTCCAGGCCGGCCTCGCAGCGCTTGTCGAACGGCACGAGGGTGACGACGACGCCATCGTGGGCGGATGTGCAGTTCACCTCGGCGGCGTCGCCGTTCGGCTCGATGACGATGCACGAGCCGGTCGTCAGGAGGTTGTCGGGCGGCGGTTGCTTCGTCGGCGAGTCGAGCGCGACGCCGATGAGGACCACGGCGATGCCGATCGCGGCGAGGATCGCCATGAACCGCCACGGGAAGCGCGGCGGGTCCTGGTAGCGAGCCAAGGGGTTGAACGACGGCCGGCGGACGACCATGTCGTCGTCGTCGTCATCGAGGCCATCGTCGTCGTCGGTCGCGGCGGACGGGGTGGACGACGGGGCCGACGTCGAGGCGGAAGCCGAGGATCTGGGCAACGTCAGGTCGTAGGTCCGCCGCCGATCAGGATCGCGCAGCACCCACCACGCCTCGTTGATCTCGGCCATCGCCGCCGCCGAACGCTGGCCGGCGGTGTCGGGGTGCAGCCGACGCGCGGCACGTCGGTAGGCGTCGCGCACCTCGGTCGCCGATGCATCTGGGTCGATGCCGAGCAGCTCGTAGTGGTTCACACCGTGCCGCCGCTCAGGTGCTGCCGCCCGACCGCCAGTACTCGCCCGACGCACGTGTCAGGAAGTCCTCGTCGACGAGGTAGCGGCGCAACGCTGCGGTGTCCGCATGGCGCTGGCCGAGGATCAGGTTGACCTGAGCCTCGCTGTAGTGCCGCCCGGGCTCGAACTGCTGGGCGAGCCAGTCGAGGACGACGAGGCGCTTCGCCCGGCTCGTCGGGATCGACTGCAGGCGACCGTCGACGACGAACGCGTCCATCACCCTGCGGACGTCGGCCGGCAGGTCGTCGTGCTCCGTCGATCGGGGGCGGGCGAGCGCCTCGCGCGCCGCACGCTGGAACGCGGCGCCGAGGACCACGAGCGTCCCGGCCTGGTCGACCACCAGCCCGACGTCGGCCAGTCGCCCGATCGCCTTGGCCGCCGCGGCTGGGCTGAGGCCGGCGGACGCGACCACGGCGTCGAGCGTGGTCGCCCCGAGCTCGAGGGCGGCGAACGCACGCCGTCGGTCGCTGTCGGCGAGCGCGCCGACGATCGCCGCTGCGTCGAGCGGCCGCGGCTCCCGGGGGCTCACCAGCGACCTGGCGCGCGGCGACCGGAGCCCGAACACCTCAGTATCCGAGGTCGATGTGGACTTCGCCGAGCAGGGGTTCGCCCTTGGCGAAGCGGGCCACGTTGGTCGTGATGCGCTCGGCCAGCAGCGGCGCCGCCATCTCCGGCGTGTTGCCGCAGTGCGGGGTGATGATGCAGTTGGCCATCGCCCACAGGCGGTGACCGTCGGGCAGCGGCTCGGGGTCGGTGACGTCGAGGCCGGCGCCGCCGATGATGTCGTGCTCCAGAGCCCACACCAGGTCCTCGGTGACGACGTGGCCGCCACGGGCGACGTTGACCAACCACGCGTGGCGCTCCATCATCTCCAGCTCGGAGCGGGAGATCATCCCCTCGGTCTCCGGTGTCAGGGCGAGCGCCAGCACCACGAGGTCGGCGCCGGCCAACGCGTCCACGTAGCGCTCGGCCTCGAGCACCTCGTCGGCGCCGTCCATCTCGCGCACGCGGTTGCGGACGACGGTCGTGTGGCAGTCGAACGGCCTGAGCAGGCGCAGCAGCGACTCGGTGATGCCGCCGCCGCCGAGAATGGTGACATTGGCCCCGAGCAGGTTGCGACCCTTTGGCTTGCCCCACGACGTCGCCCGAGCGTACTCGCCGAGGTTGCGCATGCCGGCGAGCGCCAGCGCGAGGGCCATCTCCGCCACCGGCTCGGCGTAGACCCCCTTGCCGCAGGTCCACAGGTGGTCGTCGTCGAGCACCTGGGTGAACGCCTCGATCCCGGCGAACGGCAGCTGGACCCACGTGAGATCGTCGGAGGCGGCGAGGAGGTGGTCGAGCGAGCCGGCGTCGCGCGGGGCCGACCAGACCAGTCCCTCCGCCTCGTCGACGGGGACCACGTGGCCGCCGCCGGCGACCACGGCGTCGTGCATCCATCCGGGCGAACCCTCAGGGGCGAGGGCGATTCGAGGTGGGCCGTCGCGATCGGGCCCGGACCTACTTGGGGGGTTGCTGGACATGGTGGTGCGAGGCTATCCAACGGGCGGGCCGCACCCGGTCAGCTCCGCGCGGCGCGTCGGTTGGCGATGATCGTGGCGCCGACGATGATCACGACGGCCACGAGCATGATCATCGTCGCCAGCACCTGGGCCTGGGGCGGGATCGTGACGCGGGACGCGTCGAAGACCTGACGGGGGAACGTGCGCACCGGTCCGGCGACGAACGAGGTGATGATGTAGTCGTCGATCGACAGGGCCAACGAGAGCATGAAGGCCGCGACGATCCCGGGCGCGACCAGCGGCAGGGTGATCTTGAAGAACGTGCGCAGCGGCGGCGAGCCGAGGTCCATCGCCGCGTCCTCCAAGGTCCAGTCGAAGCCGCGGATGCGAGCTTTCATCGTCATCGCCACGAAGCTCAGGCAGAAGCCGGTGTGGGCGATGACGATCGTCCAGAAGCCGAACTGGGCGTCCTGGTTGAAGAACAGCGTGAACAGCGAGGCGCCCATGACGATCTCCGGCGTGGTGATCGGCAGGACGAGCAACAGGTTGATCGTCGACCCACCGTGCATCCGGTAGCGCGACAGCGCCAGGGCGACGAGCACGCCGATCACGGTGGCCAGCGTGCAGGCGATGAGCGCGACGCGCACGCTCTCCACGAGCGCGTTGGTGAACGCCGCCTCCTTGAAGGGGTGCAGCCAGTTGTCGAACGTGAACTGCTCCCAGGTGGTGTTGAACTTGCCGCTCGGCTTGTTGAACGTGAACACGGCGATCGTCGCCAGCGGGACGAACAGGTACAGGAGCCCGAGGATCGTCACGATCCACAGGGCGATCGAACCCCTCGAGCGCCGTCGCCGCGGTGGATCACCGGACACCTCGGCGAGCGCGGCCTGCGGTGCCGCGGCTGCGGCCGTCATACGAGGTCCTCCGTGCCGAGGAACCTGGCGTACAGCAAGACGATGGCCGTGATGATGACCATCACGACGAAGCTGATCGCTGCGGCCGTCGGGTAGTCGTTCTGGTTGAGGAACCGGCTCTGCACGACCTCGCCGATGACGACCGTGTTCGGGTTGCCGAGCAGCTTGGCGTTGATGAAGTCGCCCACCGCGGGGATGAAGCACAACAGCGTGCCGGCGAACACGCCGGGCATCGACAGCGGCAGGATCACCTTGCGGAACGCCCGCCAGAAGCTGGAGTACAGGTCGGTGGCCGCCTCGATCAGCCGCTTGTCGATCTTCTCCAGGCTGACGTAGATCGGCAGCAGGGCGAACGGCAGGAAGTTGTAGGTCAGCCCGCCGATCACGGCCGTCTGGGTGTTGATGATCTTGCCGTTCTCGGTGATCCCGATCGCGTCGAGGAAGCCGATGAGGTGCAGGTTGTCCAACACCCACAGGATCGGCCCGTCGTCGGCGAACAGGGTCTGCCAGGCGATCGTGCGCAGCAGGAACGAGGTGAAGAACGGGAGCATCACCGCGCCGAGCAGCAGGTTGCGGTACTTGCCGCCCTTGAAGGCGATGAAGTAGGCGATCGGGTAGGCGATAGCCACGCACAGGACGGTGGCGATGGCCGCGTAGACGAACGCCCGGATCATCTGCTCGCTGTAGTCGGAGAAGGCGGTGGTGAAGTTGCTCCAGTTCCAGTCGAACACGAACACCGGGAGGAGCCGGTCGGGCTTGGTGGACAGGGCGATCTTCAGCAGCGTCACCATCGGGACGAGGAAGAACAGGTACAGCCAGATCATCGCCGGTGCGGACATCGCGTAGGGCACCACGCGTGCGTTGCGCAACGTCCGGTTGTCGGTGGGTGTCTCCCGGGCCACGTCAGGCGCCCGTGATGGCCGTGAACCGGGCGGTCACCCGGGCGTCGACGTCATCGGGGATGTCGGCGAACGACTTGAACCGCGCCTTGGTGGCGTCGTCGGGGAACAGCAGCGGGCTGTCGGCCAGCGCCGCGGCGTCGCCGCCCAGCTTGACGAGCTCCTCCTTCACCCCGAGCACCGGCGAGACGTACTGCACGTACGCGGTGATCCGCGCCGCGTTGGCCGGGTCGTAGACGTAGTCCATCCACTTGGCCGCGGCCACCGCGTTGGCCGCGCCGCTGGGGATCACCATGGCGTCGAACCAGCTCATCGCGCCCTCGTCGGGATAGACGAACTTGACGTCCGGGTTCGTGCTCTGGGCGATGTCGCCGGACCACGCCACGCACACGGCGAAGTTGCCGTTGTCGATGTCCTGCAGGTAGTCGTTGCCGGTGAAGCGGCGGACCTGACCTGCCTTGGTCGCCGCGTCGAGCTTGTCCAGCGCCTTGTTCATCCCGGCCTCGTCGGCGGTCGACGGGTCGAGCCCGAGGCTGAACATCGTCAGGCCGAGCGTGTCGCGCATCTCGCTGAACATGCCGACCCTGCCCTTCCACTCTTCGTTGAACAGCTCCTCGACGCTGGTCAGCTCGCGCCCGGTGACCGAGGCGTTGTACGCGAAGCCGGTGTAACCCGGCCTGCCACGGCAGGAACGTGCGTGCGCCGACGTCCCAGCCGAGCGAGAGGTACTGCGGGTCGAGGTTCGCCGAGTTGGGGATCAGGTTGGTCGGCAGGGCCTCGATCCAGCCGAGGGTCTTCAGCCGGGCGGCCATCCAGTAGGTCGGGCAGACGATGTCGTACGGGATCGTCTGGCCCGTGCCGAGGTACGGCTGGAACAGCCGGTTGTAGACCTCGTTGTTGTCGTTGTAGTTCTCCTCGTAGGTGACGCTGACCCCGCTCGACGACTCGAACGACGGGATCGTCTCCGTCGTCGATGTACGCCGTCCAGTTGAGGATGCGCACGTCCTTGTCGCCGGTGCCGAGGGTGCCGATGGCTCCCGTGTCCGCCACGCTCGCCGCGTCGCTCGATCCCGAGCTGCCGGTGCCGGACAGGGCGATCGCCCCGAGCGCGCCGACCGCGATGACGCCGCCGCCGATCAACAGGGCCCGTCGGTTGAACCGGCTCTCCTTCTTCGGTGGCTCGCCCGCCGGCGCCGTCGGTGCGCCCTTGCCGTCCAGTGCGGCCTGGACCTCGTCGACATCGGTGGTGGTCGCCCCGACGATCGCCGACGTGCCCTCCATGACGTACGCCGCATCGGGTGGCCAGGCGGTCCACATCTCGTCGCCGGCGCGGACGTGGGCGAACTCGGGGGTGGCTTCGACGTGCAGGACCAGCTCGGTGCCGTCGGCCAGGACCTGCACGAGACGACGCTCGGAGCCTTGGAAGATCACGTTCGTGATGACGCCGCGGACCTTGTTCGTCGTGTCCGGCTCGTGGGTCGACGGCACGAGCCGCTCCGGTCGGAGCATCACCGTGACCGCCTGCCCGTCGGGCACCGAGCAGCCCGTCACCGGGATCGTCGGCCCGCAGCGCAGAGCGACCATGGTCCGCTCGCCGTCGTGGCCGACCACGTCGCCGTGCAAGAGGTTGGCCGAGCCGATGAAACCGGCGACGAAGATCGAGTCGGGCGAGTTGTAGATCTCGTGCGGCGTGCCGATCTGCTCGACGTGGCCCTGGCTCATCACCGCGATCCGGTCGCTCATCGTGAGCGCCTCTTCCTGGTCGTGCGTGACGAACACGAACGTGATGCCGACCTCGCGCTGGATGCGCTTGAGCTCGATCTGCATCGCCTGGCGCAGCTTGAGGTCGAGCGCGGCGAGCGGCTCGTCGAGCAGCAGCGCGCTCGGCAGGTTGACCAGCGCCCGGGCCAGGGCGACGCGCTGCTGCTGACCACCCGACAGCTGCGCCGGGCGGCGCGCGGCGAAGTCCTGCAGGCGGACGACGTCGAGCATGTCGCCGACCCGCCGCCGGATCTCGGTGTCGGGCAAGCCACCCTTGCTGCGCAGACCGAAGGCGACGTTGTCGCGGATGTTCATGTGCGGGAACAGCGCGTACTGCTGGAACACCGTGTTGACGTTGCGCTTGTACGGCGGGACGTTGGTGACGTCCTGGTCCTCGAGCAGCACCCGACCGGCGGTCGGCAGGTCGAACCCGGCGATCATCCGCAGCGTCGTGGTCTTGCCGCACCCGGACGGGCCGAGCATCGCGAAGAACTCCCCGCGAGCGATGTCGAAGTTCGCGTCGTGGACGGCGACGAAGGAGCCGAACTCCTTGCGGACGTGCTCCAGCCGGATCACGTTGCCCGACGGCGGCACTCCCTGCGTGGTCTGCTCGCTCAGACGTCACCCTCCTCGGCCGTGCGTTCGGGCGCATCCTAAGCAACGGCTTCGCGGGGGTCCGGCAACTCCCGGTGACGGCACGGTTGCAGTCCTGTGCGCCCGCCACGGCTTGTGGTCGACGGCGCGCTCCGCCATGATCGGCGGCGATGGATCGCCGCGGCTCGCAGCTCGACGCGATCGATCGGGCGATCATCGAGCAGCTGCAAGTCGACGGCCGAGCGCCCTACACCCGCCTCGGCGCCGCGGTGGGGCTGTCGGAGGCGGCAGTCCGCCAGCGTGTGCAACGACTGATCGATGCCGACGTGCTGCAGGTGGTCGGCGTCACCAACCCGCTGTCGGTGGGCCGTCGGCGGATGGCGATGGTCGGGGTGCGTTGCGCCGGACCGCTCGAACCGGTCGCCGAAGCATTGCGGGCCATCGAGGACATCGACTACCTGGTGGTCACCGCCGGCTCGTTCGACTTCCTGTGCGAGGTGGTCGTGGCCGACGACGACGAGCTGATGGCCCTGGGCAATCGCATCCGCGCCGTCCCCGGTGTCCTCACCACCGAGACGTTCATCTACCTCGACCTGGTGAAGCAGACGTTCACCTGGGGAGCGCACTAGGGCGAGCGCAGGGCCGGGAGCAAATTCCGGCGCGTTGCCGAGGCTCGGGTGAGGCGCGGCACCGAGCACGCGCTGCTGCGCGACCGCCAGGGAGCCAGCAGCACGGAGGGGAGCAGGCAACGCGAGCGCAGCGAGCGGAGCCCAGTCCCCGACCATCAGGAGATGTTGACCATGACGTGCTTCAGCCTCGTGTAGTCGTCCATCGAGTAGGCGCTGAGGTCCTTGCCGTAACCCGACTTCTTGAAGCCGCCGTGAGGCATCTCGGCGACGAGCGGGATGTGGGTGTTGATCCACACGCAGCCGAAGTCGAGGCGCTTGCTCATGCGCATCGCCCGACCGAGGTCCTTGGTCCACACGCTCGACGCCAGGCCGTACTCGACGCCGTTGGCCCAGCGCACCGCCTCGTCCTCGTCGGTGAAGCGCTGCACCGTGATCACCGGACCGAAGATCTCCTCCTGGCTGAGCGCGTCGGTCTGCTCCAGGCCGGCGATCACGGTGGGCTGGAAGAAGAAGCCGTCACCGCGCGACGGCTGAACCGCCCGCCGTGATCGTCGCGTGGTCGGGCACCTTGCCGACCATCGCCTCCACCCGGGCGAGCTGGTCGGCGTTGTTCACCGGACCGAACAGCACGTCGACGTCGTCGGGACGGCCGGTCTTGACGATCCCGGCGCTGCTCGGTGAGCGCGGCCACGAAGTCGTCGTAGGACCGTCCGCTGGCCAGCACGCGCGTCGCCGCGGTGCAGTCCTGCCCGGCGTTGAAGTAACCGGCGGTGGCGATGCCGGCCGCGGCGGCCTCGATGTCGGCGTCGTCGAACACGACCACCGGAGCCTTGCCGCCGAGCTCCAGGTGCACCCGCTTGAGGCTCTGCGACGCCGCCGAGGCCACCTCCATGCCGGCGCGCACCGAGCCGGTGATGCTGACCATTGCCGGCACGGCGTGGCTCACCATCGCCCGTCCGGTGTCGCGGTCGCCGCAGATCACGTTGAGCACGCCCGGGGGGAGGAACTCGGCGGCGATCTCGGCGAGCAAGGTGGTGGTCGCCGGCGTGGTGTCGCTCGGCTTGAGCACCACCGTGTTGCCGGCGGCGATCGCCGGGGCGAACTTCCACACGGCCATCATCATCGGGTAGTTCCACGGGGCGACCTGGGCGCACACGCCGACGGGCTCGCGGCGGATGATCGACGTCATGCCGCGCATGTACTCGCCGGCGCTCTTGCCCTCCAGGTGCCGTGCCGCCGTGGCGAAGAAGCGGATCTGGTCGACCATCGGCGGGATCTCCTCGCTGCGCGTCAGGTGCACCGGCTTGCCGGTGTTGGCCACCTCCATGGCGATGAGCTCCTCGCCGCGGGCCTCCACCGCGTCGGCGATGCGGAACAAGGCCAGCGAGCGCTCGCTCGGCGTCGTCTCCCGCCAGGATTCGAAGGCCTCGGCGGCCGCCCTCATGGCGGCGTCGACGTCGACGGTCGACGACAGCGGGGCGGTCGCGTAGGCCTGTGCGCTGACCGGGTCGATGACGGCTGTGGTGCGCCCGTCGGCCGCGGGGACCGCGGCGCCGTTGACGAAGTTGTGGAACGCCTGCATGCGGCGATGGTAGTGAGCGGAGCATTCGCTCCAGCCGCTGCCGGCGCCGCGCGAACATGCGGCATGCCTGGCATCCGCACCGTCGGCGTCCCCACCGAGATCAAGACCAAGGAGTACCGGGTGGCGATGACGCCCGATGGCGTCCGCGAGTTCGAGCGGCGCGGCATCGACGTGTTCGTCGAGAGCGGTGCGGGCGCCGGCGCCGAGCTTCTCCGACGACGACTACCGCGGCGCCGGCGCGGACATCGTCGCCACGGCAGCCGACGCCTGGGCGCAGGACATGGTGGTCAAGGTCAAGGAGCCCAAGGAGGAGGAGTTCGCCTTCCTGCGCGCCGACCTGACCCTGTTCACCTACTTGCACCTCGCCGCCTACCCGGAGGTGGCCAAGGCGCTGGTGGCGGCCGGCACCACCGGCATCGCCTACGAGACCGTGCAGCTCGACAGCGGCGCACTCCCCCTCCTCGCGCCGATGAGCGAGGTGGCCGGCCGCCTGGCGCCCCAGCTCGGCGCGCACTACCTGGAGCGGCACAACGGCGGTCGTGGCGTGCTGATGGGCGGGGCCCCCGGGGTGCAACCGGCCAAGGTCGTCGTGCTCGGGGCCGGCAACGTCGGCTGGAACTCGGCGTGGATCGCCGCGGGGATGGAGGCCGAGGTCGTCCTGTTCGACAAGAACCTCGATCGCCTCCGCTGGGTGGACCAGATCAACAAGGGACGGATCGTCACCTTGGCGTCCAACCGCGGCGCTCTCGAGCGCAACATCGCCGACGCCGACCTGGTGATCGGCGCCGTGCTCGTGGCCGGCGGCCGGGCACCGGTCGTGGTCAGCGACGACATGGTGCGCTCGATGAAACCCGGCGCGGTGATCGTCGACGTCGCCGTGGACCAGGGCGGCTGCATCGAGACGATCCACGAGACCACCCACGACGCGCCGGTGTACGAGATGTACGGCGTGCTGCACTACGCAGTCGGCAACATGCCGGGCGCGGTGCCGCACACGAGCACCTACGCGCTCACCAACGCCACGCTCCCCTACCAGCTGGAGGTGGCCGAGCACGGCACCGCCGAGGCTGCCCGTCGCGACCCCGCCCTGGCCCTGGGCTTCAACACGGTGGCCGGCCACGTGACCAACGGCCCCGTCGCCGAGTTCCTCGGCGTCGCCTGCGTCGACCCGCTCGTCTCCCTGGCCTGACCCGAGGAACGGCCGCGTCGAGCCGCGGCGTGCCGGTTCGTGTCGCGTCCCGACCGGACTGGTTCCGGTCCAGGCGCGACACGAACGGGATCAACAGCGCGACGAGCACGAGGGCGCGTATCGTGCTCGACGGTGAGCGGAGCGAGCGAGGCCAGACCGGTGCACGTCGCCTGCATCATGGACGGCAACGGGCGTTGGGCGCAGCGCCGCCACCTGCCGCGCACCGAGGGGCACACCGAGGGCGAGGAGAACCTCGCCCGGCTGGTCCGCCTGGCGCGGGTGCGCAACGTCGGATGGCTCACCGTGTTCGGCTTCTCCACGGAGAACTGGGTACGGCCGCGCGCCGAGGTGCGCCACATCCTCGGTCTGCACCGCAAGTTGTTCGGGCGCGTCGCCGAGCTCAACGACCTGAACGTGCGCGTCCAGTGGATGGGCCGGCCGTTCGACGAACCCGAGGCGCGCACCCCGAAGTACGTGCAGCGGGCGATCCGCAAGGCCATCGCCGACACGCGGCGCGAACACCGGGATGGTGCTCACCGTGGCCTTCGACTACGGCAGCCGGGCCGAGATCGCCCACGCTGCAGCCGCCGCCGCAGCGCTCGGCGAAGTGGACGAGCCGGCGCTGTGGGACCACCTGTACCTGCCCGAGCTGCCGCCGGTCGACGTCGTCGTGCGCACGTCGGGTGAGCAACGGATCTCCAACTTCATGCTCTGGCAGTGCGCCGGCGCGGAGGTGCTGTTCACCGACCGCACGTGGCCTGAGTTCGACGGCGAGGAGCTCGACGCCGCTGTCGCCCTCGTCGGCGCACGATGACGGCCGCCGACGCCGCACTCGCCCGGGTGGTCGCCGCGCTCCCCGCGGCGGAGGACCGTCCCGGCCAGCGGGAGATGGCCGCTGCCGTCGACGTGGCCATCGCCGGCGGTCACCACGTCGTCGTGCAGGCCGGCACCGGGACCGGCAAGACGCTGGGCTACCTCGTGCCGGCCATCGTCGCCCGCAAGCGGGTGGTCGTGGCGACCGCGACGAAGGCGTTGCAGGACCAGCTGGCTGCCAAGGACCTGCCGTTCCTCGAGCGCCACCTCGGCGTCGACTTCACCTGGAGCGTGCTCAAGGGCCGCAGCAACTACCTGTGCATGCAGCGCGTCCGTGAGCTGTCGGCGGCCGACACCGGCCAGCTCGAGCTGGAGGAGATGTCCGGCAACACGAAGCTGGAGATCATGCGCCTCGCCGAGTGGGCCGGCACCACGCGCACCGGCGACGCCACCGATGCGCCGGCTGGCATCAGTGACCGGGCGTGGCAGGCGGTGAGCGTCGGCAGCGACGAGTGTCCTGGGGCGAAGCGCTGCCCGATGGGCGATGTGTGCTTCGCCGAGTCGGCCCGCCAGCGCTGCGAGCACGCCGACGTCGTGGTCGTCAACCTCCACCTGTACGGCCTCGACGTGGCCAGCGGCGGGGCCATCCTGCCCGAGCACGACGTGCTCGTGGTCGACGAGGCCCACCAGCTCGAGGACATCGCCAGCGACACGGTGGGGCTGCAGATCGCACCGTCGCGCTTCGTCACGGTCTCGGCGGCGTTGCGCAAGGTGATCGCCGAGCCCGACGTCGTCGGCGCGGTCGCCGAGGCGGCCTCGGGACTGCGCGAGGTGCTCGCCCCGTCGCTCGGTGACCGCCTCGGCGTGCCGCTCCCCGACGCGCTGGTCGACGTGCTCAACGACGCACGGCGGCGGCTCGACGCCGGGATGACCGCCCTCCGGGCGATCGACGCCGCCGGCAAGTCGGCGCGTGTCGGCCGAGGTGCAGCAGCGGGTGCTGCGCGCCGCGCAGCTCACCGGCCGGCTGATCGAGACGATCGACGTCGCCGTCGGCGTCACCGACGGCTGGGTGCCGTTCGTCAGCGGGACGCCCGACCAGCCGCGCCTGGAGATCGCTCCGCTCGACGTCGCCCCGATCCTGCGCGACGCCGTCTGGAGCAAGCGCACCGCGGTGCTCGCCAGCGCCACCATCCCGCCGGCGCTGACCGCCTCGGTCGGGACTGCCCGGCGACGTGGTGCAGCTCGACGTCGGCAGCCCGTTCGACTACGCCCACCACGCGCTGCTGTACTGCGCCCGACACCTGCCCGACCCGCGCACGCCGGCCTACGGCCCGGCGACGCACGACGAGCTCGCCGCGCTGATCGGCGCCGCCGGCGGTCGCACGCTCGCCCTGTTCACCAGCTGGAAGGCGATGGACGCCGCCGCTGCGGCCGTCCGCGACCGCGTCGAGGTCCCGATCCTCACCCAGCGCGACCTGCCGAAGACGAAGTTGATCGCCGAGTTCGCCAACTCCGAGCCGACGTGCCTGTTCGCCACGGCCGGTTTCTTCCAGGGCGTCGACGTCCCCGGCCGAACGCTGAGCCTGGTGGTCATCGATCGCATCCCCTTCCCCCGGCCGGACGACCCGCTCCTGTCGGCTCGCCGTGAGGCGCTCGGAGCGAACGCGTTCCGGCAGATCGACCTGCCACGTGCAGCGATGCTCCTCGCCCAGGCCACCGGCCGGCTGATCCGCAACGCGACCGACCGCGGCGTCGTCGCGGTCCTCGACCCCCGCCTCGAGCAAGGCGCGGTACGGCTGGGACATCGTCCACGCCCTCCCGGCGATGCGCCGCACCCGCGAGCGCGCCGACGCCGAAGCGTTCCTGCGCGAGATCACCGCCTGACGGTCCGGCGGGCCGCAGGGGCCGCCCGGGACCTTGTTAACGTCCGCCGGCGTGGGGGCACGACGATGACGATCCTGCCGGACCGCGTGTCGGAGGCCAGCGAGGCCTACGCGGCGAACCGCGCGGCGATGCTCGCCCAGCTCGCCGCGCACGACGAGCAGCTGGCCGTCGCCAGCGCAGGTGGCGGCCCGCGCTACGTCGAACGCCACCGCACCCGCGGCAAGCTGCTCGCCCGTGAGCGGGTCGAGGCGATGCTCGACCAGGACAGCCCGTTCCTCGAGCTGTCGCCCCTCGCCGCCTGGGGCACCGACTTCCCGGTGGGCGCCGCGCTGGTCACCGGCATCGGCGTGGTCGAGGGCGTCGAGTGCCTGCTGATCGCCAACGACCCCACCCAGCGCGGTGGGGCGACGAACCCGATGTCGATGCGCAAGAACCTGCGGGCCATGCAGATCGCCCGGGAGAACCGCCTCCCGATGGTCAACCTGGTCGAGTCCGGCGGCGCCGACCTGCCGACGCAGAGCGAGATCTTCATCCCCGGCGGACAGACGTTCCACGACATCACGGAGATGTCGGCGATGGCCGTCCCGACGGTCGCCGTGGTCTTCGGCAACTCCACCGCCGGCGGGGCATACCTGCCGGGGATGAGCGACTACGTCGTGATGATCAAGGAGCGGTCCAAGGTCTTCCTCGGTGGTCCGCCTCTCGTGAAGATGGCCACGGGCGAGGAGAGCGACGACGAGTCGCTCGGCGGCGCCGAGATGCACGCCCGCACGAGCGGGCTGGCCGACTACTTCGCGATCGACGAGCTCGACGGGATCCGTCTCGGGCGCCAGGTGGTCAAGCGCCTCAACCACCGCAAGCGCGGGCCCGGCCCGCGGGGTCCGGGGCGCCCGCCGCGCCTCGACCCCGAGCAGCTGCTCGGCATCCCGAGCGCCGATCCGCGGCTGCCGTTCGACCCGCGCGACATCATCGCCCGCGTCATCGACGACAGCGACTTCGACGAGTTCAAGCCGCTGTACGGCTCGTCGCTGGTCACCGGCTTCGCCGAGCTCCACGGCTATCCGATCGGCATCCTGGCCAACCATCGCGGCGTGCTGTTCAACGAGGAGGCACAGAAGGGGGCGCAGTTCATCCAGTTGGCCAACCAGGCCGACACCCCGCTCGTGTTCCTGCAGAACACCACCGGCTACATGGTCGGGCGCGACTTCGAGCAGCGCGGCATCATCAAGGACGGGGCCAAGATGATCAACGCCGTGGCCAACAGCCGCGTGCCGCACCTGACCATCCACATGGCTGCGTCGTACGGCGCCGGGAACTACGGCATGTGCGGCCGGTCGTACGGGCCACGCTTCCTGTTCGCCTGGCCCAACGCGAAGACGGCGGTCATGGGCCCGCAACAGCTCGCCGGGGTGATGAGCATCGTCGCCCGGCAGTCGGCGGCGTCGATGGGCAGGCCGTTCGACGAGGAGGCCGACGAGGCGATGCGCCACACGATCGAGGAGCAGATCGAGCGCGAGTCGCTCGCCCTGTTCATGACCGGCCGCGTCTACGACGACGGGATCATCGACCCGCGCGACACCCGCACCGTGCTCGGCATGTGCCTGTCGGCGATCGACAACCAACCGGTGGAGGGCACGCGCGGCTACGGCGTGTTCCGCATGTGATGACCACGAGCCCGACACCGATCAACCGCGTGCTCGTCGCCAATCGCGGCGAGATCGCCCGACGAGTCATCCGCACGTGTCGCCGGCTGGGCATCGCCACCGTCGCCGTGCACAGCGACGCCGACGCCGACGCGCCGTACGTCGCCGAGGCGGATGCCGCTGTGCACCTGCCGGGCAACGCCCCGGGCGACACGTACCTGCGCGTCGACCTGCTGCTGGACGCGGCCAGCGCCACAGGCTGCGACGCTGTGCACCCCGGCTACGGGTTCCTCGCCGAGAACGCCGGCTTCGCCCAGGCCGTGCTCGACGCCGGGTTGCGCTGGATCGGCCCGCCCCCGGCGGCGATCGAGGCGATGGGTTCGAAGATCGGCGCCAAGGCGATGATGCGCGCTGCCGGTGTCCCGGTGCTGCCCGACAACACGGTGGAATCGCTCGACGACATCGGCGTGCCCGCGCTGGTCAAGGCGTCCGCCGGCGGCGGCGGACGAGGCATGCGCCTCGTCCGCAACATCGACGAGCTCGACGAGGCGATCGCTGCGGCGCAGCGCGAAGCGGCCAGCGCGTTCGGCGACGGCACCGTGTTCGTCGAGCGCTACGTGGAGGGTGGCCGGCACGTCGAGGTGCAGGTGTTCGCCGACGATCACGAACACGTGGTCGCGCTGTTCGAGCGAGATTGCACGCTGCAGCGCCGCCACCAGAAGATCGTCGAGGAGGCTCCGTCGCCAGCGGTCGACGGTGAGCTGCGCCAGCGGATGTGCCACGCCGCCGTCGAGGCCGCACGAGCCGTCGGGTACCGGGGCGCCGGCACGGTCGAGCTGCTCCTCGCCGCAGACGGCACGTTCGCCTTCCTCGAGATGAACACCCGACTGCAGGTCGAGCACCCGGTCACCGAGATGATCACCGGCCTCGACCTCGTCGAGCTGCAGCTGCTCGTCGCCGCCGGCGAACCCCTGCCGCCCGATGCGCTGCAGCCCGTGCGCCGTGGTCATGCCATCGAGGTGCGCCTGTGCGCCGAGGATCCGGCGAACGGCTACCTGCCGAGCACGGGCACGTTCCACGAGGTCCGCTGGCCGGCCGGCACGGGGGTCCGGGTGGACAGCGGCATCGAGAGCGGCTCGGTGGTCAGCCCGCACTACGACTCGATGGTGGCCAAGCTCATCGCCCACGCGCCCAGCCGGGCCGAGGCCGCCCGCCGTCTGGCCGCGGCGCTCCGGGCGACGGTGCTGATCGGCCCGTCGACCAACCGGCACCAGCTCGTCGCCCTGTTGGGCCGCATCGAGGCCGCCGGTGACGGCGACGACGGCTTCGACACCGGGTGGCTCGACCGCCACCCGTGGCACGACGATCCGCCCGAACCTGCGCTCGTCGCTGCCGCAGCGATCGCGGTCGCCGACCGGCAGGGTGGCCGCCCGGCAGGTGCTCGCCGCGGTGCCGGCCGGGTGGCGCAACAACCCGACCCAGCCACAGGAGCAGCGCGTCGGCGAGCACGTCGTCCGCTACGGGCGCGACCGCGCCGGCACGGCGCGTCGAGGTCACCGTCGACGGGGATCTCGTGGTTCCGGCCGCGACGTCGACGACGATCGTCGAGGACCACCGGCCGGGTGGCACGGTCACCACGGTGTTCGCGGCGAACGGCGCGCTGCGACTGGACGTGCCGGTGCGCTACCAGTCGCCCGACGAGGCCGGCCGCGCCGGCTCGCTCGTGGCGCCGATGCCCGGAGCGGTGTTGCGGATGCTCGTCGACGTCGGTGACGAGGTCGTCGCCGGGCAGGCGCTGTTGACGATGGAGGCGATGAAGATGGAGCACACGGTGGTCGCCCCGGCGGCCGGCACCGTCGCCGAGGTGCTGGTCCGACCCGGCCAGCAACTGGATTCCGGCCAGACCCTCGTGAGGATCGACTCGTGAGCGGCGGGCCACGCGGCACGAGACCGATCCGCATCGCCAACTGCTCGGGCTTCTTCGGCGATCGCATCTCCGCAGCGCGCGAGATGATCGACCCGGACGTGCTCGACGACAGCCCGGTCGACGTGCTCACCGGCGACTGGCTGGCCGAGCTGACGATGCTGATCCTGCAGAAGCAGCGGGCGCGCAACGCCGAGGCCGGCTTCGCCGGCACGTTCCTCACGCAGATGGAGCAGGTGCTCGGCACGTGCATCGAGCGGGGCATCAAGGTGGTCACCAACGCCGGCGGCCTGAACCCCGCCGGGCTGCGCACAGCGGGTCCGCGACCTCGGGACCGAGCCTCGGCCTCGACGGTGAACGTCGCCCATGTCGAGGGCGACGACCTGCTCGATCGCATCGACGGCCTGCGGCCGCAGCTGGACAACCTCGACACGGGCCAGCCGTTCACGGCCACGGCAGTCAGCGCCAACGCCTACCTCGGCGGGTGGGGCATCGCTCGGGCGCTGGCCGGCGGCGCCGACGTCGTCGTCTGCCCGCGGGTCACCGATGCGGCCGTCGTGGTCGGTCCCGGCGGCGTGGTGGTGGGACTGGGCCGTCGACGACTGGGACGCGCTCGCCGGCGCCGTGGTCGCCGGCCACCTCATCGAGTGCGGCGCGCAGACGACCGGCGGCAACTACAGCTGGTTCTCGACGATCCCCGAGCCGGCCAGGCCGCTCGGCTTCCCGATCGCCGAGATCGACCGCGACGGCAACACGGTGATCACCAAGCACCCGGGCACCGGCGGCCTCGTCGACGTCGGCTCGGTCACCGCCCAGCTGCTGTACGAGATCGGGCCGCCGGCGTACCTCAACCCCGACGTCACCACGCACTTCGACACCGTCCAGATCAGCGACGACGGCCCCGATCGCGTGCTGCTCAGCGGGACGTGCGGCTCACCGGCACCGGCGAGCGCCAAGGTCAGCATCAACTGCGAGGGCGGCTTCCGCAACCGGATGACGTTCGTGCTCACCGGCCTCGACCAGCAGGCGAAGGCCGACTGGGTGCGCGAGCAGCTGTTCGTCCGCCTCGGCGGTGAGGGCCGCTTCGACGAGGTCGACGTCCGCTTCGTCCCCGCGCCGCCCGATGCGCTCGGCCAGGAGGCCGCGTCGGGCAGGCTGCACGTCCACGTGAAGAGCGCCGACGAGCGTCTCGTCGGACGGGCGTTCTCGTCCGCGGCGACGGAGCTGGCGCTGGCCAGCTATCCAGGCTTCTTCACCACCGCGCCGCCGGGTCCGGCGCAGGCCTATGGGCGTGTTCTGGCCGGCGCTCGTCAGCAACGACGACGTCCACCACGTGGTGGTGCACGCCGACGGCCGGCGCGAGACCGTGCCGGCGTCGCCCACGGGTGTGCCGCGGGTGATCGAGCCGGTCGTCGTCGACGCCGCGCCCGACGGACCGGGCGCCGGTGAGCCGCTCGGCTCGCGCTTCGCCGCCCGCTCCGGCGACAAGGGCGGCAACGCCAACGTCGGCATCTACGCGGCCGACGATGCGGGCTACGCCTGGCTCGAGGCCAACCTGACGACGGATGCGCTGCGCAGCCTGATCCCCGAGGCCACCGATCTCGAGGTCCGCCGCTTCGAGCTGCCCAACCTCAAGGCGCTGAACTTCGTGATCGTCGGCTACCTCGGCGAAGGCGTGGCCGCCAGCACCGCCTTCGATCCGCAAGCCAAGGGCCTCGGCGAGTACCTGAGGAGTCGGGTCCTCCGCTGACGCTGGCCGCCGACGCTGGATGCCGACGCTGGGCAGCGATCGGCCCAGAACTGGCTCACAAGGGATCCAGCGTCGCCGTCCAGCGTGACGCGCGCCGCCCGGTCCGCGTCGCCGCCGCTTGGGTCCCCACGAGTCGTGCGCCACGCGCGGCGGCGCGACCGCCAGGGAGCCCGCCGCAGGGAGGGAGCGACCGAAGCGAGCGCCAGCGAGCGGAGGTCAGTCCCGACCCAGCAAGCGGTAGCCGATGCCTCGGGCGGTGACGATCAGCTTGGGGTCGTCGGGGTGGTCCTCGATCTTGACCCGCAGGCGGCGGACGTGGGCGTCGACCAGGCGGCTGTCGCCGAGGTACTCGTAGCCCCACACCCGCTCCAGCAGCTGGTCGCGCGACAGCACCATGCCGACGTGGTCGGCGAACTCGCACAACAGTCGGAACTCCGTCTTCGTCAGGTTCAGCTCCACGCCGCCCTTGAGCGCGACCCCCTGCTCGCGGCGCAGCTCGACGTCACCGAAGCGGCTCGGCGGCGACACCGACGCCGACTCGTGCAGGTGCACGCGCCGGAGTGCGGCCCGGATCCGCGCGGCGAGCTCCTTGGGAACGACGGGTTTGGTGACGTAGTCGTCGGCGCCCGCCTCGAGCCCGGCGACGAGGTCGTAGGTGTCGGTCTGCGCGGTGACGATGATGATCGGCACGATGCTCGTGGCCCGCAGTGTGCGGCAGACTTCGAAGCCGGAGATGTCCGGGAGGCGCAGGTCGAGGAGCACGAGATCGGGCTCCTGGTCGGCGAAGGAGTGCAGCCCGTCACGTCCCGTGGCCGCCCCGCGCATCGCGTAGCCCTCGTCCTCCAGCGCCATGCTCAGAGCCAGCCGGATCGAATCGTCGTCTTCGATGAACAACAGGCTGTGCACTCTGCCCGGTCCCCCTTTGATCTGTTACACAAAACGCACACACGACGCGTTGTCCCGTCACATTGGACGATCACCATAGCGATTGTTCACGCTGCCTCGGTGGGGTGCCTTCCTCCCCCTGGTGCCTCACCGGCAGCGGTGACCTCCTGCTCCTCCGACCCGTCCAATCTCGTTCCGCCGACCTGCGTTCGGCGCCCGGCCGAGGCGATCGCAGGCCTCGAGGTTCTGGCCGGCGCCCATCGCTGCCCCGATCCGTCCGGATCTCGAGTCGCCAGGAGCCAACGATGTCCCCGACCCTGACCATCCGCACCGATGTCGAGCGACACGTCGTCTCGATCCACGTCGCCGGTCCACTCGTCGCCCCGGACGACTGCGCCGTCGTCTGCGACGCGTCCATGGCGGCGCCGACGATGTTCGGTGTGCTGATCAACCTGTCGGCGGTCACGCGCATCTCGCCGCTGAACCTCGCCGAGCTGCGTCACCTGGCGCGCCGGCTCGCCGCCGCGGGTCACCAGATCGCGTTCGTCTGCACCGAGTTGATGTTGCGCGCCGAGCTGATCGTCGGCGACCTCGACAGTGCGGCCCCGGTCCTGTCCGCTGACGAGCAGGCGGTGCCGTTGCTCGGCTACGCCGCCTGAAGACTCTCCCGCCCGTTCCGGGCGAACCCCTCCTACGCACGGGCGACGGCGGGCCGCACCCACCGTTCCGGCACACTGTGCCGATGACCCGTCCGTTCCGCCGCGCGCTGCGGCTGCGCACCCGGGTCACCCTGTTCTTCAGCGTCACCGCGCTCGTCGCCAGCCTCGCGCTCGCACTGGTGACCTATGCCCTGGCCAGGTCATTCCTCACCTCACAGCGTGAGAGCGTCGCCCGCACCCAGGCGTTCAGCAACGCCGGAGGCTTCAAGAGCCTGCTGCAGTCCGTGCCGGTGACGTCGTCGGAGCAGATCCGCAACCAGATGAGCAGCCTGCCGACCGAGAGCTCCGGGTTCGCCATGCTCGAGCTGACCGAGCCGGGTGGCAGCCGCCGGTTCCTGTCCGACCAGAACTACCCCGAGGATGCGTTCCCGGCATCGCTGCGGGCATTGGTGGCCAACGAGCAGAGCGGGCAGGAGCGCTTCACGCTGGGGGGCGAGCCGTACGTGGCCGTCGGCGTCTACATCCGCGCCGTCGACGCCCAGTACTTCGAGGCGTTCCCGCTCACCGACACGAACCGTTCGCTCGGCTACCTGGCCACGGCGATGGCCATCGGCGCCGGGGTGACGACGCTGTTCGCCGCCGCGCTCGGGTGGTGGACGAGCCGCCGTCTGCTGCTGCCGTTGTCGCGCGTGTCGACGGCGGCGAGCGAGATCGCCTCAGGGGGTCTGGACGCGCGCATGGCGCCCGAGGCGGACCCCGACCTCGCGCTCCTGGCCAGCTCGTTCAACGGCATGGCCGACGCGGTGCAGACGCGCATCGAGCGCGAGGTGCGCTTCGCCTCCGACGTCTCCCACGAGCTGCGCTCGCCGATCACCGCGCTCGGCGGCTGCCGTCGAGGTGCTCGACACCCGGCGCAACGATCTGCCCGAACGCAGTCAGCAGGCGCTCGACGTCGTGGTCGGTCAGGTCCGTCGCTTCGACCAGATGGTCATGGACCTGCTCGAGCTGTCGCGCATCGACGCCGGTTCCACCGAGCTGCACCGCGAGCCGGTCGATCCGTACGAGCTGGTGTCGCGCGTGGCTCATCGGTACGGCTTCGGTTCCGTGCGGATCGATGTCGATGCCGGCCTGACGTCGCCCGTCCTGGTCGACAAGCTGCGCTTCGAGCGGATCCTCGCCAACCTCCTCGAGAACGCGCGTGAGCACGCCGGCGGACCGACCACGGTGACCGTCGGGCCGTACGGGCGCAAGGGGATGCTGCTCGGCGTGGAGGACGCCGGCCCCGGCGTGGCGCGCAGCGAGCGCGTCCGGATCTTCGAGCGCTTCGCCCGGGGCTCGGCCGCACGTCACCGGATCGGCACCGGCCTCGGGCTCGCGCTGGTCGCCGAGCACGCCGAGGCTCACGGCGGCGAGGCCTGGGCCGAGGACCGGGCCGGCGGCGGAGCAGTGTTCAAGGTGAGCTTCGCGGACGTGAGCACGTGACCCGGCCGCGGTCAGCCGTCCTCGTGGCGCTGGCCCTCGTGATCGGCGCACTGCTCGCCGGGGCGTGTGGCGTGAACGGCAGTGGTGGCGCCGAACGCATCACCCCCGGCCTCGGTCTCGACGACACCGCGCCCACGACCACGTCGAGCACCACCACCACGACCGCCACGCGCGCCACGGTGGACACGTTGGCCTCGACCAGCACGACGTCCACGGCACCGGTGCAGACCGAAAGCGTGCAACTGTGGTTCATCTCAGGTACCACGCTCAACCCGCTGACGATCCCGCTCACCTACCCGGCGACGCTGGACCAGGTGATGGCCGCCCTGCAATCCGGTCCGGCAGGACTCGGACCGGCGGCCTCGTTCCTGCGCACCGTCGTCCCGGCGGGGCCGCGCCTGGTGGCCCGGGACAACGGCAACGGCATCGCCACCGTCGACCTCCCGGCCAACTTCTTCGTCAACATCCAGGGTGCCGACCAAGTGCGGGCGATCGCTCAGATCGTGCTGACGTTGACGTTGCGGCCGGGCATCGGCGGGGTGTCGTTCACGGTCGCCGGCGAGCCGACGGCCGTGATCCTGGGCAATGGCGAGCAGAGCGGCAAGGGGTCCGTGGTCACCCGGGCGGACTATCGCGCGCTCACCGCTTCGGAGCCGCAAGCGACGAGCTCCACGAGCCCCACGACCACCACGACCGTGAGCCCGGCCCCCGTGGAGACCCCCGTCGAGGCCACCTCCACCTCGGAGGCCGGGTGATGTTCCGCAGCGGGTTCGCCACGCTCGTCGGCCGTCCCAACGTCGGCAAGTCGACGCTGGTCAACGCGATCTGCGGGGAGAAGGTGTCGATCGTCAGCGACAAGCCGCAGACCACCCGCACGCGGGTGCGCGGCATCCTCAACCGGCCCGACGCGCAGTTGGTGCTCGTCGACACGCCCGGTCTGCACAAACCGTCCACGGCCCTCGGCGAACGGGTCAACGCGAACGCGCTGGACAGCATGGACGACGTCGACGTCGTGTGCCTCGTGCTCGACGCCACCAAGCCGTTCGGCCGCGGCGACGAGTGGGTCGCGGCCCGCACCGACATCGCCCGCGCCGTCGTCGTGGTCAACAAGGTCGACCGCGCCGGGCGCACCGCCGTGCTGCGGCAGCTGTCGGCCGCGTCCGCGCTCGGCGCCGAGCGCGTACTTCCCCCTCTCGGCCCGCTCGGGCGAGGGCGTCGAGGCGCTCGTCGACCACCTCGTCGTCCGTCCTGCCGGAGGGCCCCGCGTACTTCCCGACCGACTCGGCCAGCGAGATGCCCGAGGAGGCCTGGGTGGCCGAGCTCGTCCGCGAGCAGCTCCTCGCGGTGACTCGCGACGAGCTGCCGTACAGCATCGCCACCAGGGTCACCGAGTGGGAGTGGCCGAGGATCCGCTGCGAGATCGTCGTCGAGCGCGAGAGCCAGAAGGGCATGGTCATCGGCAAGGGCGGCGCCGTGCTCAAGGAGGTGGGCACCCGGGTGCGCCAGCAGCTCCCGGACGGGGCGTTCCTCGAGCTGGTGGTCAAGCTCGACAAGGACTGGCAGCATCGCGCCGACCGGGTGGAGCGGCTCGGCTACTGACCGCCGACCGGGCCGGACCGGCGACCCTGCATCACCGCGCCATAACGTTGCGCGCTGCCACTTCTTTCGTTTAACTTCGACCGGCCGGGCGTGTGCCCGGCGTCACGCTGGGGGTGTTGCGCTTGGGTGTGCTCGATGTCGATGAGATCACGGTGCGCTTCGGCGGCGTCACCGCCCTCGATGCGCTGACCTTCACGGTCGAGAAGGGCCAGATCTGCGGACTGATCGGCCCCAACGGTGCGGGCAAGACGACGATGTTCAACGTCATCAGCCGGATCTACAACCCGACGGAGGGCCGCATCACGTTCGACGGACGGGACCTGCTGTCGACGCGGGCCTCGACCATCTCCCGGGTCGGCATCTTCCGGACGTTCCAGAACCTCGCGCTGTGGCCGGGGATGACCGTGCTGGAGAACGTCATGGTCGGGGCGCACACGAAGTCGAAGGCCAAGGCGGTCACCTCGGCGCTGCGTCTCGGCACGCGCGGCGAGGAGAAGCGCCTGGCCACGCGGGCCTACGACCTGCTCGACCAGCTCGGCCTGGCCGACGTCGCCTTCCAACGGGCCGATGGGTCTGCCCTACGGCACGCTCAAGCGCATCGAGCTGGCCCGCGCCCTGGCCGGCGAGCCGAAGCTGCTGATGCTCGACGAGCCGGCCAGCGGGCTCACCCACAGCGAGGTCGACGACCTCGGCGCGCTGGTCAAGCAGCTGCGTGACGACTTCGACCTCACGGTGCTGCTCGTCGAGCACCACATGGCGATGGTCATGGGCATCTCCGACCACGTCGTGGTCCTCGACTTCGGGCGGCGCATCGCCGACGGCGTCGCCGGTCGAGGTGGCCCGCGATCCCCGCGGTGATCGAGGCCTACCTCGGGGAGGAGTCGAAATGACCGTCAGCGACACGAGCGCAGCCGCCGAGCCCGACGGCGCCGTCGCCGACAGCCTGCTGAGCGTCACCGGGCTGCGGGCCTCCTACGGGCAGATCGAGGCGCTCCACGACGTCGACTTCTACGTCCGCCGCGGCGAGGTCGTCGTCATCCTCGGGGCCAACGGCGCGGGCAAGACCACCACGCTGCGGGCCATCTGCCAGATGGTCGCGACGAAGGGCCAGATCGTGCTCGACGGTTCGAGCATCGCCAACAAGTCGACCACGGAGATCACCCGTCGCGGCGTCGCCCACGTCCCCCAGGGCCGCGGCACCCTCGCCGAGCTGTCGGTCGAGGACAACCTGCTCGCCGGTGCGTACATCCGCAAGGACAAGGAGGTGCGCGCCGACATCGACAAGTGGTACGCGGTGTTCCCCCGCCTGCGCGAGCGGCGCGCCCAGCTCGCCGGCAGCCTTTCCGGCGGCGAGCAGCAGATGCTCGCCGTCGCCCGCGCGCTGATGTCCCGCCCGAAGCTGCTCCTGCTCGACGAGCCGTCGCTCGGCCTCGCCCCGATCATCGTGCAGGGCCTGTTCCAGCGCTTCGACGAGATGAACAAGACCGAGGGCATCACCATGTTGATCGTCGAGCAGAACGCCAACCTGGCGCTCGACATCGCCGACCGGGCCTACGTGCTCGAGGCCGGCGAGACCGTCCTGACCGGAACCGCCGACGAGCTACGCCACGACGAGGGCGTCCGCAAGGCCTACCTGGGCTACTGAGGAGGACACCTTGAACACGGTCAACACCATGAACGAGCAGGTCGACAGCGGCTACACGCTCCTCGAGCGCATCGGCAAGAAGCGACTGCGCAACATCCTCATCCTGATCGCAGTGCTGCTGGTGCTGTCGATCTTGGCCGATCGCCGCCGACGGCTGGGACCTGTTCATCCAGCGGGTGGTCAACGGCCTGAACAACGGCTTCATCTACTCGGCCATGGCCCTCGCGCTCGTCCTGATCTACAAGGCGACCGGCGTCGTCAACTTCGCCCAGGGCGACATGGCGATGTTCGGCACGTTCATCTGCTACGTGTTCGCCGTCGAACTTGGGGGTCCCGACGGGGCTCGCCATCCTCGCCGGCATGGCCTGCTCCGCCGCCGGCGCGGCGGTCATCGAGCGGGTGCTGATCAGACCGTTCGACCCACGCAACCACCTGGCGATCACGATCGTCACCCTCGGACTGCTGCTGGTGCTCAGCTCGATGGCCGGCGTCATCTGGGGCTACGACCCGCGCGCCTTCCCGACGCCGTTCCCGCAAGCGCAACAAGTCGTTCGCCTTCCTCGGGGCGCAGCATCCAGTGGACCAGCCTGTTCACCTGGATCACGATCCTCCTGGCCGTGTTCCTGGTGACCCTGCTGCTCAACCGCACGAAGATCGGCCTGGCCTTCCGCTCGGTGTCGAGCAACCTCGAGTCCAGCGAGCTCGTCGGCATCCACGTCGGCCGCACGCTGCAGTTCGGCTGGGCGCTGGCCGCCGCGGTCGGCACGCTCGCCGGCTCGCTGATCGCCAACACCACGCTGCTCGACCCGAACTTCATGGGCCGGGTGCTCATCTACTCCTTCGCCGCGGCGACGCTCGGCGGCCTCGACAGCCTGGGCGGAGCCGTGATCGCCGGGATCATCATCGGTGAGGTCGAGACGATGGCCGGCGGCTACATCGACTTCATCGGCTCGACGCTGGCGCCCGACGGTGGCCCTGTTCGTCATCGTCGTCGTCCTGCTCGTCAGACCGAACGGGCTGTTCGGCTCGAAACGAGTGGAACGCGTCTGATGGCCGCCATCAAGCTCAAGCAGGGCACGGCCGCGCACCGCGCCTACCAGTGGGGCGCGTGGCTGATCGTCGCCTTCGTCCTG
Source organism: uncultured Acidimicrobiales bacterium (assembly GCA_963794805.1). GTDB lineage: Bacteria > Actinomycetota > Acidimicrobiia > Acidimicrobiales > Ilumatobacteraceae > JAODBQ01. The sequence goes on along the minus strand of CAWCFL010000011.1, from coordinate 281,085 downwards.
ATCTACGTGATGTTCGCCTACAAGACCGGGTTCGCTCCGGGCTCGATCGACAAGGCGTTCCGCATCACCCAGATCAACGACGTCATCGCCTACGCGGTGGCCATCCTCGGCCTCAACCTGGTGATCGGCTACTCCGGCCAGCTGTCGCTCGGCCACTCGGCGTTCGTCGGGCTCGGTGCCTACACGACGATCATCCTGGTCTCCGACCACAACTGGAGCTACTTCGCGACGATCCCCGTGTCGGCCGCGATGTGCTTCGTCCTCGGCCTCATCGTCGGGCTCCCGGCGCTGCGCATCCGCGGCCTGTACCTGGCGATCGTCACGTTGTCGGTGGCCTTCGTCTTCCCGACGCTTGGTGCTCAAGTACGACTGGCTGACCGGCGGCCCGAACGGCAAGAAGCCGGCCCGCGGCGAAGCCAAGCTCGTCCCGCCGTCGTGGATGCCGTTCAGCAACGCCGGCCGCCTGGCGACGCCGCTGTGGACGTACCTCATCTTGATGGTGATGGCCGTGATCCTGTTCATCGCTGGCCCGCAACTTCGTCAAGAGCCGGCCGGGCCGCGCGCTGATCGCCGTGCGTGACAACCAGACGAGCGCGGCAGTCAGCGGCGTCAACCTGCCGATGTACAAGGCGCTGACGTTCGGCGTCAGCGCGGCCTTCGGCGGCGTCGCCGGGACGATGCTGATGATGAACCGGCCGTTCGCCTCGGACGTCCAGTTCGGCATCCAGCTGGCCATCTTCCTGGTCGTCGGCCTGGTCATCGGCGGGGCCGGCACGATCTCCGGCGCCGTGCCCGGGGCGCTCGTCTACGTGTTCGTCCCGTACTTCATGTCGTCGTGGACCGAGGACCAGTCGGGCATGCCGCCCGGGCTTGCGGCAGATCACCAAGCCGCTGTTCGACTGGCTGAGCACCCGCCAGGGCGGCGGCTCGATCGCCGGCGTGTTCTTCGGCGTCCTGCTGCTGATCGCGGTGTTCATCCTGCCCGGCGGGATCATCGACGGGCTGCGGCGCCTGCGGGCGCGCATCGTCACCGTCATCCCCAACCCGGGCTGGCTGCGGGCCCGGGCCCGGACGCACAGCGATCAGCCCAAGGAGCAACGTCCGGAAGACGACGACAACGCCGTCGACCTGCTCACCGAGGTCTCGGTCAACGACAGCTTCTAGCGCGGGCTTCACCAGATCTCGACGCCCTCGGCGGAGGACTCGCGACGACGCGCCGATCGTCGAACATCGGCCGCCGGAACCGCTCGTTGAGCGGTCCCGGCAGCACAACGCATCCCTAACCCCAGAAAGACGAAGGGACCAACATGAAGAAGCGAGGTTGGTCGACTGCTGCCGCCATCGGCATCAGTGCGACCGTTCTGCTCGCCGCCTGCGGCAGCGACAACAAGAGCAGCAGCTCCACGGCGGCGGCAACGCCGACCAGCGCCGGAGCCGCCGCCACGACGGCCGCCGGCGGTGCGGCGACGACCACCGGCGGTTCCCCCACGACCGCCGCCGGCTCGACCGCGACGACGACGGGCGGCGCCACGGCGACCACGGCCAGCGGCGGCTCGGCTCCGGCGTCCGAGGGCAGCACCGTCCCGGCGTCGCAGCTCGGCCTGATCGACGGTGTCTACAAGGGCACCGGCGGTTTCGAGATCGACCCGAAGGACTGCCCGGCCGACTGGGATCCCAAGCAGGGCATCACCGACACCGAGATCAACCTGTTCACCAGCATGCCGACGTCCGGACCGTTCGCCGGCTTCGGCCTCCTCGGTGACGGGATGAAGGCGTACTTCAAGTACATCAACGACAACGGCGGCATCGACGGCCGCAAGATCATCTTCGACATCGAAGGACGACGGCTACCAGCCGGACAAGACCAAGACGAACGTCGACGAGGCGCTGGGTGCGAACAAGTACGCCGCGCTCGACACGGTGCTCGGCACGGCGAACAACCTGGCCGTCTGGGACGAGACCAACGACGAGTGCATGCCGCAGTTGTTCAACGCCACCGGTGCCGCCCAGTGGGGTGACGTGCGAGAACCACCCGTGGACCACGGGCATGCAGCTCGACTACTTCACCGAGGCCAGCGCTGTGGGCGAAGTGGCTGGAGAGCCAGCACACGGACCTGACCAAGGTCGCCGAGCTGACGTTCAACAACGACTTCGGCCAGAGCTACCACAACGGCTTCGCCTTCGCGATCAAGGGCACCGACATTCGAGTCGTCGACCAGGAGACGCACGAGCCGACGGCGGCGAACCTGGACAACCAGTTCACCACGCTGGCGGCGTCGGGCGCCGACGTGCTGCTGATCGAGACGTCCGGCTGCGTTCTGCACGCAGGCGATGGCCGACGTCGAGAAGCAGACGTCGTGGCAGCCGCTGGTGATCATGTCGGGCACGTGTGGTTCGCTGAACCAGTTCTTCAAGCCGCTGATCGACCAGGGGCTCACCGGCAAGGACACCTACATGATCCAGAACTACAAGGACGTCAACGACCCGGCGCTGCAGAGCGACCCGTTCATCCAGCTGTACCAGAAGACGCTGACCGCAGCAGGGCCTCGACCCGAAGGTGACGACGTACGCCACCGGCTGGATCTTCGCCTGGTACACGGAGACCGTGCTGAAGGAGGCGGCGACCTACCAGGGTGGCCTCGATCGCGGCAACATCATGCTCGCGGCACGCAACATCCACGAGAAGAACCCGTTGCTGATCGACGGGTCTGACCTCGATCACCAACGGCACCAAGGACGCCTACCTCACCGAGGGCGGCCAGATGGTGCAGTACAAGGTGACCGATGCGACCAAGCTGGGCACGTTCGAGACGAGCGGTGACCTGATCAACCTCGAGGGCAAGCTCGGCACCTACAAGACGGTGCAGGATGCTGCCGCCTCGGCGACGACCGTGGCACCTTCGACGACGACCTGACGTCGTTCTGCTGAAACGCAGCGGGGCCGCCCTCCGGGGCGGCCCCGTCCGCGTTCGCCGTGCAGTTCGACCTCAGACGTTGGACGTCCGGCCCGCCCAGTACGGGGCGCGCAGGTCGCGCTTGAGGATCTTGCCCGAGCCGGTCTTCGGCAGCTCGTCGCTCCAGCTGATCGAGCGCGGGATCTTGTAGCTGGCGAGGTGCTCGCGGGCGTGCGCCTGGATGTCCGCCTCGTCGGCGATGGCGCCCTCGCGCAGCGACGATCACCGCGTGGACCAGCTCGCCCCACTCCTCGCTGGGGATGCCGAACACGGCCGCCTCGAGCACGTCGGGGTGCGCTTCGAGGGCCGCCTCGATCTCGGCCGGGTAGACGTTCATCCCGCCGGAGATGATCATGTCCTTCTTGCGGTCGCAGATGTAGATGTAGCCCTCGTCGTCGCGGTAGGCGATGTCGCCGACGGTCTGGTAGCCGTGCTTGTTGTCGGCCTCGTACTTGTCGTGCTGCTTGTAGTAGTCGTCGAACACCGAGCTGCTCTTGACGAACAGCTCCCCCGTCGCCTCCGGCCCCGTGCCGGTGACCTCGTTGCCGTCGTCGTCGAACAGCTTGACCTCGACGAGCGGCGCCGGCAGGCCGCACGAGCCGGGCTTGCGCAGCTGGTCCTGCGGCTCGAGCATGCAGTTCACGCCCGAGCTCGGTGCTGCCGTAGACCTCGAACAGCGAGTCGGCAGGGAAGTAGGCGAGGTACATCTGCTTGAGCGCGAAGCTCCACGGCGCGGCGTTGGCGATCATCCGGCGCATCGACGACACGTCGTACCTGGCCCGCACGTCCTCGGGCAGGTTGCAGATCATCCGGATCGGGGTCGGCGCGGCGAACGTCGAGCTGACCTTGTACGTGTCGACCAGGCGCAGCCAGTCGAGCGGGTCGAACTTGCGCTGGATGATCACGGTCTGGCCGAGCACCTGGCCGATGCCCATGAACCCGAGCGGACCGGAGTGGTACAGCGGGCCGGTGGGGATGTAGATGTCGTCGGGGCTGTAGCCGATCTTCAGCACGAGGGCCGACGCCGGCTTCGCCGGTTGCCCGACGGTAGGCACCCTTGGGCTTGCCGGTCGTGCCGCTCGTGTAGATCATCGTCGCGCCCGGCTCGGTGCCGTCGGACAGGTCGGGCTCGGCGGCCGACGCCTCGGCCATCTGCGCGTCGACGTCGGTCATCCCGTCGGGCAGCGTCGCCTCGCCGGCGGCGAACACGAGGTAGTGCTCGACCTTGCGGCAGCCCGGCGCGGATGCGCTCGAACATCGGCGCCTGCTCGACGTCGAAGTAGACGATCGCTGGCGTCGCAGTGGTCGGTGACGTACTGCGCCTCCTCGTCGCTGAGGCGGTAGTTCAGCGGCACGGCGGTGATGCCCAGCTTGCGCGCCGCGCCCATCATCACCACGAGGCCGGGCGAGTTCTGCCCGCACCACACCACCGTCGTCTCCCCCGGCTTGGCGCCGAGCGTCGAGCAGCACGTTGGCCAGCCGGTTGGTGCGGTCCTCGAGCTCGGCGAACGTCAACGTCGTGACCGTGCCGTCGGGCCGATCGTCGATCACGGCCGGCTTGTCGGGCTGGGCGGCGGCGTACGCGGTGAGGAAGTCGGGCATGGCTGCCTTCGTAGCAGGCGCGACGTGTTCTCGTCACGCCGAACTGGACGCAGCGTGCCACGGTCGGACGACTTCGCCGATGTCGCGACCGTGTGCCATGCTCCGGCACATGGCAGCACGCATCATCGAAGGCGCAGCGGGACTGCGCGAGCTGGTCGGCCAGCACGTCGGCTACAGCGACTGGATGGAGATCACCCAGGAGCGGGTCAACCAGTTCGCCGAGGCGACCGGCGACTTCCAGTGGATCCACATCGACGTCGAGCGGGCCAAGGCCGGCCCGTTCGGCGGGCCGATCGCCCACGGCTACCTGACGCTGTCGCTCGGCCCGGTGCTGATGCCCCAGGTGATGCAGACCACCGGGTTCAAGATGGGCGTCAACTACGGCTGCAACAAGGTGCGGTTCATGTCGCCGGTGCCGGTCGGTGCCAAGCTGCGCCTGGGGATCAAGATCCTCGCGGTCGACGACATCCCCGGCGGCGTGCAGCAGACGCTGGAGATGGCCTTCGAGTGCGAGGGAGCGAGCAAGCCGAGCTGCGTCGCCGAGGCGATCTTCCGCAGCTACGAGTAGTCGACACCCGACGATGGAACCGACCGTCGCGGCGGTCCACGAGGCGATCGCCGCCAGCCGTCCGGACGAGGAGTGCCTCGTCTTCCGCGACCGCCGGCTGACCTGGGCGACAGATCACCGAGCGCACCCGGCGGCTGGCCAACCACCTCCTCGGCCAGGGCCTCGGGTGCCACGTCGAGCGTGCCGACCTGGCCAACCACGAGAGCGGGCAGGACCACCTCGGCATCTACCTGCACAACGGCAACGAGTACCTCGAGTCGATGCTCGGCGCGTTCAAGGCGCGGGTCGCCCCGTTCAACGTCAACTACCGCTACGTCGCCGACGAGCTGCGCTACCTGCTGGCGCGACGCCCGCGCGACGGCCATCGTCGTGCACAGCCGCTTCGCGCCCGACGCTCGCCGAGGTGCTCGCCGGCCCTGCCCGACGCTGCGGGTGATCCTGCAGGTGGCCGACGACTCGGGCAACGAGCTGCTGCCCGGCGCGGTGTGGTACGAGGACGCGCTCGCCGGCGTCGTCGCCCGACCGCCCGGACGTCGACGTGGAGCCCGGACGACCTCTACATCCTGTACACCGGCGGCACCACGGGCATGCCCAAGGGCGTGCTGTGGCGCAACGGCGACGCCAACGTCGAGTGCTTCGGCGGCTCGCGCGCCGAGTCGCTCGACGGCGTCGTCGCCGAGGCCACCGGCACGCCTGCGGGCGCTGGTCTCGCCGCCGTTCATGCACGGCGCCGGCCACTGGGTGAGCTTCCGCACGTGGAACACCGGCGGCACCGTGCTTGATCCAGTCGATCCCGGAGCGGCTCGACGCCGCCGACATCTGGGGCCTGGTCGAGCGCGAGCGGGTCAACTTCCTGCTGATCGTCGGCGACGCGTTCGCCCGTCCGCTGCTCGACGAGCTCGACCGGCACGACTACGACCTGTCGTCGCTGACCGTGCTGCTGTCCGGCGGAGCACCGCTGAGCGCGCACCTCAAGGAACGGCTGCTCGCCCACCTGCCGACGCTGATGATCGTCGACGGGCTCGGCTCGTCGGAGGCCGGCGGGCAGCTGTCGCACGTGTCGGTCGGCAGCGGGGCGACCACCGGCACGTTCGCCGCCAGCCCGGGCAACCACGTGCTGGCCGCCGACCTCGACCGGCTGCTCGACGCCGGCGACCCCGAGCTCGGCTGGCTGGCCAAGAGCGGTCGGCTGGCGCTCGGCTACCTCGGCGACCCGGCCAAGACGGCGCGCACCTACCCGGTGATCGACGGGGTGCGCTACGCGGTGCCGGGCGACCGGGCCCGGCTGCGCGCCGACGGGATCGATCGAGCTGCACGGGCGCGACTCGGTGACGATCAACTCCGGCGGCGAGAAGATCTTCGCCGAGGAGGTCGAGGCGGCGCTGAAGGCCAACCCTGCGGTGTACGACTGCGTCGTCGCCGGCCGGCCCAGCGAGCGGTGGGGCAACGAGGTGGTCGCCGTGGTGCAGCTGCGCGACGGCGTGGTCGACCACCGGCGCCGACCTGCGCGCCGTGCCGCGGCCGAGCGCATCGCCCGGTTCAAGCTGCCCAAGGCGTTCGTCTTCGTGCCCGCCGTGGTCCGCTCGCCGTCGGGCAAGGCCGACTACCGCTGGGCCCGGCGAGGTCGCCAGCACGGCCTGACGGGCGCCGGTGTCGGGCGCCGCTCAGCCGATGAGCACGGTGCCGGCGGGCAGGTGGTCGCCGACGTCGGCCGCGTCGATCGTCGACGTCGCCGCGAGCGACGACACCGGCGCCGAACGTCACGTCGCCGCGGACGGTCAGGCGACGGCAGTCGACCAGCGAGGGCGGGCCGTCGGGGAAGCGGCGCTCGAAGTCGCGCATCATCTTGTAGTGGTGCCGGATCGAGGTCGACCACGGGATCGGGCGCGCCGGCCCGCCGGGCCGCGGCGGCCAGTTCGCCGCGTTCGTCGAGGACGTAGGCGTCCGAGCGGAGCACGAGGAGGTCGTTGGTCGTCTTCACCGGCACGAACCGCTCGCGGTCGACGAGCACGGCACGCGACCCCTCGAACACCTGGATGGCGGCGCCCATCGCCGACTCGATCTGGATCACCGCCGGCGACGACGGATCCTGTGGGTCGACCGTCTTGGCGTTGCGGATGAGCGGCAGGTCGAGCACGCCGTCGCTGGCGTCGAGCACGTCGCGCAGGGCACGCAGATCGAGCCACACGTTGTTCGTGTTGAAGTACCGATGGCGGTCGACGTCCTGGAACGCGTCGAGATCGCCGTCGGCGGTCTGGGCGATCTCGCGCAGGATCAGCCGTCCGTCGGCGCGGCCGCCGGGCGAGGTGCCCTCCCTTGCGGTCGGCAGCAGTGCGCGCCGCGGCCTCCATGACGAACGGCACCGACTCGGTCGCCATCCACCCGGCGATGCGCGCGTCGACGGTGGCGCCGAGGTTGTCGGCGTTGGAGCAGAAGGCGAAGCGATAGCCCTGATCGAGGAGCGCGTCGAGCACGCCGCGTGGCGCGCAGCGTGGGATACAGGTCGGCGTGCCCGGGCGGGCACCACGCCAGCTCGGGATCGGCCGGCCAGCGCACGGCGGCGAGGTCGGCGGCGAGCAGCTTGGGCTCGCGGTGCTGGACGAGGTCGAGCGGGAGTCCGTCGACGGCGAGGTCGCCGGTACCGGGCGAGCGCGGCCAACGAGTCGTCACGGGTGCGGAAGCTGTTCATCAACAGCACCGGGAGGCGCACGCCGTGCTCCTCCCGGGCCGCGAGCACCTGGCGGGCGATGATGTCGAGGAACGACAGGCCGTCCTTCACGGGCAGCAGCGACTTGGCCCGATCGAGCCCCATGGACGTGGCCAGGCCGCCGTTGAGCTTGATCACCACGGTCTCGGCGAGGGCGGCGCGTGCCGCGTCCGGATCGACCTCGAGGTCGTCGAGCACGGGCAGGTCGGCCAGCGGTTCGATGTCGCGCTCGCCGATCTGGCCGGACGCGCCCGAGGCCAGCTGCCGGTAGTAGTGGCTCGAACACGGCGACCGCCTCGGCGGCGGCACCGTCCGCGATCATCCGGTCGACGGCGGCGCGCCGGTTCGCCTCGCTCATGATCCTCGGGGCTCGGCCCGTACCCCACGTCCAGCTCCCTGGCGGTCGCTCGCCATGCGCTCGCTTCGCTCGCTCATGATCCTCGGGGCTCGCCCCGTCCCCAGCGTCCGGCTCCCTGGCGGTCGCTCGACCGCCATGCGCTCGCTTCGCTCGCTCATGGTGCCGCACCTTAGAAGGGTGCGGCCGGAAGACACGTGGGTACCGTGGCACGGTGCTGGAGGTCGATCGGATCAGCAAGCGCTTCGGCGCCGTGCAGGCGCTCGACGGGGTGTCACTGGCCGTCGAGCGAGGTCGAGATGGTCGGGTTCCTCGGGCCGAACGGCGCCGGCAAGTCGACCACGATGCGCGCGATCCTCGGCCTGCTCGCCGTCGACGCCGGCACGGTCACCTGGGACGGCGCGTCCATCGACGCCACGATGCGCTCACGCATCGGCTACATGCCCGCCGAGCGTGGCCTGTACCCGAGCATGCGTGTGCGCGAGCACGTCGAGTACTTCGCCGCGTTGGCCGGCATGGACGACCGCTCGGCCATCGCGGCAGCCGAGCGTTGGCTCGTGCGAGTGGGGCTCGACGGCCGCGCCGACACGAAGGTCCAGGACCTGTCGTCGGGCAACCAGCAGCGGGTGCAGCTCGTCGTCGCACTGGTGCACGATCCCGAGTTGCTCGTGCTCGACGAGCCGTTCTCCGGTCTCGACCCGTCGCCGTCGCCGGGCTCAAGGAGATCCTCGTCGACCAGGTGCGTGCCGGTGCGGCGCTGCTGTTCAGCAGCCATCAGCTCGATGTGGTCGAGGATCTCACGCGCGCCGGTCGTCATCGTCGACCGGGGTCGAGTCGTGCTCGCCGGCGACGTCGACGAGCTGCGGACGACGTCGGCGGCGCGCTACGTGGCCGCCTCCTACGCGGACGCCGCCGGACGTGGCGTGGGAGCCGCCGGGCGAGGTGATCGAGCGGACCCCGAGCAGGTTGCGGACGCGGATCGATGCGCCCACCGACAGTCGGACGCTGTTCGAGGCCTTCGCCTCGGCCGGTGAGATGACCGCCTTCAGCTTCACCCCGCCCGAGCTCAGCGAGGTGTTCCTCGAGGCAGTCGGCACGTCGGCGGCGCCGACGAGATCGAACGATGAGCTCGCCCGGCCCGGCGGTGCCGCACCGGCGATCACACCAGACCTGGCTCGTCGCCCGCCGAGAGGTGCGCAGCCGCCTGCGGTCACGGGCGCTGAAGGTGACCACGGCGTTGTTCGTCGTGGTCATCCTGGCGATCGGCGTGATCAACCGGATCTCGCGGCGACAGCGCCCCCTCGCGCACGGTCGTCGCCACCGTCGGCACGGTGCCTGGTGACTTCGGTCAGGCGCTCGCGCAGGCCGCGACCGATCGCCGACCTCCACGTCCGTTTGGACGATCCGATCGTCGACCGGGCCGCGGCGGATCAGGCCCTGCGCGACGGATCGGTCGACGTGGTGGTCGACGCCGATGCCCGCCAACTCGTGTTCCACTCGTCGGTCGACCCGACCGAGGCGGCGGTCGTTGCTGCGGCATGGCACGCGTCGTCGGCCCAGCAGGCCGCCGAGGACGCCGGCCTCACGCCCGCAGGTCGTCGCCGCGGTGGTGGCCCCACCGGAGTTGTCGGCCACGGTGGTGGAGTCGTCGCGTTCGGACGGCGTCGGCCGACTCGTCGGCACGCTGGCCGCGATCTTGCTGTTCCTCAGCCTGAACACGTTCGGGGCGATGGTGCTCACCGGGGTCGTCGAGGAGAAGACCAGCGCCGTGGTGGAGATCCTGCTCGCCCACGTGCGCGCCCACGTCCTGCTCGCCGGCAAGGTCCTCGGCATCGGCCTGGTGGCGATGTTGCAGTTCGCCGTGCTCGTCGCTCGTCGGGCTCGCGTCCGCTGCGCATCTCCGGATCGGCGGTGCCCTCGGAGGTGTGGGTGGCGTTGCCGTCGACGCTCGGCTGGTTCATCGGTGGCTTCGCCTTCTACGCCACGCTGTTCGCGCTGGCCGGCTCGTTCGTCTCCCGCCAGGAGGACGCGCAGTCGTCGGCCGCGCCCGTGTCGCTGATCTTCACCGCCGGCTACGTCGTCGTGTTCGTGGTCGCCGGCGACCCGGGCAGCACCGTGGCCACCGTGTTGTCCATCCTCCCGCCCTTCGCTCCCCTGCTGATGCCGCTGCGCATCGCCACCGGCGTCGCCGCGGCGTGGCAGGTGACCCTCGCGGCCGTGCTCCTCGTCGGCGCCGTGTGGGCGGTGATCCGCGCTGCCGGGGCGATCTACGCGCAGACGCTGCTGCACCGCGGCAGCCGGATCACCTGGCGTCAAGCGCTCCGGCTGCGCACCCCCGAGTGACGCCCGAGTCGCTGGCGTCTACCCGAGTCGCTGGCGTCTACCCGAGTCGCTGGCGTCCACCCGAGTCGCTGGCGTCTACCCGAGTCGCTGGCGTCCACCCGAGTCGCTGGCGTCTACCCGAGTCGCTGGCGTGCGGCCCTGCACGGCAGGGACTCGCCTGCACTCGCGGGACTCGGGTTGCCGATATTGCCGGAGTCGGTGGCGTCCGGGCGAGTCGCTGGCGTGCGGTTCCGCACTTGAGCGACTCGCCAGGTCCCCTGGGACTCGGGTCGCCAGGCCTGTCAGGCGGCGCGGCGTTGCGCGAGGCGAACCATGTACAGCGCCTTGAGCTCCAGTGCGACGCCAGGCAGGTCGAGCAGGTCGAGGGGGGTGATGCGGTCGATCTGCCAACCGATGAGATGGCACTGGCGATCGTGTGCTTTGTCACGCGTCGTGCCCTCGAGGAGCAGGTGGTCGGGATGCACGTCGATCTCGATGCCCCAGCCGATCTCGGGCACGGCGATGTCGATCCACGCCGGCGACCCGTTCGGCAGATCGAGCCGTCGCTGCTGCACGACGGCCGGAACGTCGATCGACCTCAGTGCATCGACGACGGCCACTTCCGGATGCGAGGCAGCGGGCGCTCCGCTGAGCCGCGCCGCGAGCACGCGATCGACGGTGTGCGAACCCGGCCGCCCAGGGTGCGTCAGACGCCGCGCGACTGAGAGGAGCGAGCCCCACGTGCATCGGCGCTCGTGGAGCAACTGCTCGACCACCGACGCGAGGTCGCGTTCGGACAGGTCCGCGCCGAGGTCGAAGGCGAGGCGCGGCGGACTCGCCAGCCTGATGCCGTCCTTGCGCCGGGCCTGCACGTCAGCGGGATGGATCTTCGTCGACTGCCGAAGGACGACCCCGACGAAGGGCCCGATGTTGTGGCCATGGCCGATCTCGAGGTGGATCGGTTCGGGTGGCGGCATCCGTCGCAGACCGGTGAGGCGACCGCCGGTCGGGCCGGTGATGAACGCATCCGGGTACGCGAGGCACAACGCCGTGCAGCGCGACTCCATCGTGGAGGGCGACGAGCAGATGCGCAGAACTCGCTCGTGCTCGAGGGCGAGCAGACCGGCGGCGAGCATCCGGCTCCTCGCCTTGCGGCCCACGCCGGCACGATCCAACTGAACTGCTGTGGCCACACCGTGCTGCGCACGCAGCACTTCCATGGCTTGTGGTGTGAGACCTGACACGACACAACCTCCACGACATCTGGTCGCTGACATCGGAGGAAGGCCGAGCCTGCAGACTACCCAGCGTCGGTCGCCGACCGGCCGTGGGAGTTCACCGTCGACGCCAGCTCGGCTCCCGAGCCGAGTCCCAGGTGTGCGGGCGAGTCGTTCGAGTGCGGAACCGCACGCCAGCGATGCCAACGGACGCTGGGCACTCGGGTGAAGGTCATCGAGCCGAGTCCGACGTGTGCCGGCGAGTCGTCGGCGCGCGGATGCGCCCGTGACCGACTCGGTCGGACCGCAGCGACTCGGGGACGTCTGGCACTCGGGTGGACGGGAGAGACTCGCGTGGATCCCTGCGACCGGAGTGCCAGGTGTGCGGGCGAGTCGCTCAGGTGCGGAAGGGCACGCCGGCGACTCGGGTGGATGTCAGCGACTCGGGAGGACGGCAGGGACTCCGGTGGGTGGCGCCGACTCGAGGTGGACAGCAGGGACTCGGGTGGGTGGCGCCGACTCGGGTGGACGGCGACTCCGGGTGGACGGCAGGGACTCCGGTGGACGGCAGGGACTCGGGTGGACGGCACGGACTCGGGTGGACGGCAGGGACTCGGGTGGACGGCAGCGACTCGGGTGGACGGCAGGGACTCGGGTGGGGTGTGCGGGCGCTGCGCCGCTCGGGCATAGCCTGCCTGCGATGGCCGGAACACTGCACAGCCGACCCGTGGGCGAGCCGGCGCCGTGGGACACCGACGCCCTGCCCGAGGGCGAGGCCAAGGTCACCGCCGTCCGGCAGATGTTCGATGCCATCGCCCCGCGCTACGACATGGTCAACCGGATCATGACGTTCCGGCTCGACGTGCGCTGGCGGCGCAAGGCCGTCGACCTGCTGGCACTGGCCCAGGGCTCCACCGTGATCGACCTGGCCGCCGGCACCGGTGACCTGTGCCTGGACCTCGAGGCGTCCGGCCATCACGCGCTGGCGTTCGATCTCAGCTACGGGATGCTCGCCGCGGGAACGAGCAGGGCGCCGCGGGTGCAGGCCGACATCCTCACGCTGCCGCTGGCCGACGCCAGCGTGGACGGCGCGACGTGCGGCTTCGCCTTGCGCAACCTCGTCGACCTCCCGGCCTTCTTCGACGAGCTGGGACGGGTCGTGCGCCGCGGCGGACGCATCGCCCTGCTCGACGTCGGCATCCCGCACAACCCGTTGGTGCGCTTCGGCAACGGGATCTACTTCGGCCACGTGGTCCCCAAGATCGGCGCGCTGCTCAGCGACGGGGCGGCCTACCGCTACCTGCCCAAGAGCGTCGCCTACCTCCCGTCGCCGGAGACGATGATCGCCGCGCTGCACGCGGCCGGGTTCACCGACACCCAGCACATCCCGTTGTCCGGCGGCATCACCCAGCTGCTCGTCGGCACGCATCGCTGACGTGCGCGCCGTCAGCGTCGACCTTGCCGACGCGCGTCGATCTCGACGACGTGTGCCGCGGCGACGGCCTGCTGTTCGTCCGCGACGGCGTCGGCATGGCCGGGCGCGGCATCGCCGCCAGGCTGGACGATCCCGCCGCCCTGGCCGCGATCGTCCCACGACGACCGCTGCGGCGACGGTCGGCTGGTGGCGTTCGCCACGTTGCCGTTCGACCCCGGTGGTGCACCGTCGCTGATCGTGCCCCAGCTCACGGTCGAGCGCCGCGCCGACGGCAGTGCCCGGCTGACCGTCGTCGGCGACGACGATGCCGTGCTCGACGTGGCCACGGCGCTCGCCGAGCTGGCCGAGCCCGTCGCGCGCGCCGCGTCCGCAGGCCGGTCGGGTTCGACGTGCGCCCACTCAGCCCGGTGCGGCGCTACCTCGACGCGGTCGACCGCGGCCCGCGACGCGGTGCGCGACGGCGTCGATCGCCAAGGCGGTGATCGCCCGCGAGGTGCAGGTGACCACGCGAGCGGCCGATCGACGTGCACGCCGTGCTGCCTGCGGCTGCGCGCCTCGTTCGGCTCGAGCTACCGCTACTGCGTCGACGGGCTGATCGGCGCGTCGCCCGAGCTGCTCTCGCGGTCGACGGCATGGACGTGCCGCTCGCACCCGCTCGCCGGCACCGCGCCGCGCAGCGGCGACCCGGACACCGATGCCCGGGCCGCCGCCGAGCTCGTCGCCAGCACCAAGGACCAGGTGGAGCACCGCGTGGTGATCGACACGATCTACGACACGCTGCTCCCCCACTGCAGCTACCTCGACTGGGAGCCCGAGCCGTCGGTGCTCACGGTGGCCAACGTGCAGCACCTGGCGACGCGCATGGAGGGTCGGCTGTCCGAGCCGCGTCCGCCGGCGCATCGAACTGGCCCGTGAGCTGTCGCCGACGCCGGCGCTCGGCGGCGCCCCGCGAGCGCCGGCGCTGCAGCTGATCGCCGAGGTCGAGGGCTTCCGCCGTGGGCGCTACGGCGGCGCCGTCGGCTGGATCGACGCCGCCGGCAACGGCACGTTCGCCGTCACCATCCGCTGCGCCGAGCTGAGCGAGGACCGCCACGTCGCCCGGCTGGTGGCCGGCGGCGGGATCGTCGCCGGCAGCGATCCGCATGCCGAGCTGGCCGAGACCCAGGCCAAGCTGCAGGCGATGCTCTCGGCGATCGTCCGCCCCTGACCGGGCGGGCGGTCGCCGACGCTCGCCGCCGGTGTCCCTCAGCCGATCGCGGCGGCGATGGCGGCGTTGATCGCCTGTGCGTGGCGAGGTTGCGCTGCCCGGTCGCTGGCGACGCGGATCACGCGCGTCCCGCCGGCGCGGAGCGCGACGGTGAGCTCGTCGGGCGTCGTCACCGTGCATGCCGGCGAGGCCGTGGGCCCGTGCCAGCGCCACCACGTCGGTGCCGTGCGGCGTGCCGAACAGCTGCTCGAAGCGGTCGCCGTCGAGCTGGTCGTGCTGGCCGAGGAAGGAGAAGATCCCGCCGCCGTCGTTGTCGACGACGACGATCGCCAGATCGAGCCGGCGCGCCGCGAGCGCGGTGAGCGCACTGGCGTCGTGGCACAGGGCGATGTCGCCGAGCAGCACGGCCGTCGGCGCGCCGCTGGCGACCGCCACGCCGATCGCCGTGGACACGACGCCGTCGATGCCGTTGGCCCCTCGGTTGGCGTGGACCGTGATCTCCGCGGCGGCGCCGCCGTACCACTCGACGTCGCGCACCGGCATCGACGAGGCGACGACGAGGTGGGCCCCGGCAGGCGAGCCCGCCGGACGTGAGCGCCCGGGCGACGGCCGGCTCGCTCAGCGGTTCGGCCTCGGCCAGCCCGGCTGATGCAGCGCTGGGCGGACCGCTCGGCCGCCGATCCATTCGTCGAGCCACGCCGCCGGCGCCGGCGCGACACGCGCTGCCAGGTCGCGGCACAGCGCCGTCGATGGGCGCGGACAGTGCGCACCGCGACGAGCGTGGTCCGGGTCGAACGTGCGCGTCGAGCCGTCGACCTGCACCTGCGTCGCGCCGCAGCGCGACGAGCCACTGGGCGAGCACCTTCGAGGCCGGCGTCTCGCCGAGCCGGACGACCACGTCGGGCCGGTGGGCGTCGGTGAACGAGGCGACGCGCACGATGCCGTCGAACGCGCCGACGGCCATCGGCAGCCGGCGGCAGCCCGAGCGCGGTTCGGCGAGCACCGGCCAGCCGAGCGCCGTGGCCAGTGCGGCCGACCGACCGCGGATCGCCGACGCCGCGGCCGGCGACGATCACGCCGCGCCGCCCGCTCACCAGGCGAGCCAGCTCGTCGAGGTCGTCCGCCGCCGGGCCGGCCAGCGCCGGTGCGCCCGAGCGGGCGCCGGCCTCAGCACCGTCGAGCTCCGGCGCCGTCAACCCGTCGATCACCGTGCCGACGAGCGGCTCGCGCAACGGCAGGTTGAGGTGCACCGGGCCCGGGTCCGGTCGACCCGTCGCCGCTGCCCAGCTGCGGTCGGCCAACGACGTCCACGTGCCGCGCGCCAGCGACGTCGGGCACGCCGGGATCGTGGAACCACCGTGGCGCGGCACCGTAGAGCCCGGCCTGGTCGATGGTCTGCGGCGCGCCGACGCCGTGCAGCTCGGGCGGCCGGTCGGCGGTGACGGCCAGCATCGGCACGTCGGACAGGTCGGCCTCGACGATCGCCGCGTGGAAGTGCGTGGCGGCCGTGCCGCTGGTGCACAGCACCACCGCCGGCACGCCGGTCGCCAGGCCGACGCCGAGCGCGGCGAACGCGGCGACGCGCTCGTCGTGGACGACGTGCACGCGCGACGCGGTCGTCGGCGGCAAGCGCCAGCGCCATCGGCGTGCTGCGCGAGCCCGGGTGCGACCATCGCGTGGCGCAGGCCGCGTGACGCCCACCGGCCGCACGAGCGTGGCGCAGAACGTGGCCTGCACGTCGGGGGCTGCCGGCGCGGCGGGCGCGGTGGCCGGGCTCGGTCACGCCCGCCACGATACGGACTGCGTCACGGGCCGTATCGGGTTCTCACCATGACGACGACGCGCCCGCAGGTCACGGTGGAGGTCTGGTCCGACGTGGTCTGCCCGTGGTGCTACATCGGCAAGCGCCGTTTCGAGCGCGCCGTGGACGAGGTGCGCGACGAGGTCGACGTGCACGTCGTCTACCGCCCGTACCAGCTCGACCCGACGGCCTCGAGCGTCGACCCGATGCCCGCGGTGCGAGGCCTACGCCCGCAAGTTCGGCGGGCCCGAGCGAGGCCGCGGCGATCATCGACAAGATCACGGCGGTCGCCGCCGAGGACGGCATCGAGTTCCGCATGGACCGGGCGCTGCGGGCCAACACGCTCGACGCCCACCGGCTGCTGTGGCTGGCCGGCGCCACCGGGCACCAGGAGGCGCTCAAGCAGCGGCTGCTGGAGGCCTACTTCACCGACGGGCTCGACGTCGCCGACCACGGCGTGCTGGCCGACTGCGCCGCCGACGTGGGCATGGACCGCGACGGCGTCGCTCGCCTTCCTCGACAGCGACGACGGTGTGATCGAGGTGCGCGACGAGCTCGACGAGGCGCGCGACCTGGGCATCACCGCCGTGCCGACGTACGTCTTCGGTGGGACGTGGGCGGTGCCCGGCGCGCAGGACAGCGACACGTTCGCCATCGTCCTGCGGCGCCTGGCGGCCAAGCGCGTCGCGGCGGACGCAGCCGCCGTCGTCCGGCGAGGCCTGCGCCGACGGCGCCTGCGAGGTGTGATGTCGGACTGGCGCGGGCTGGTCGGACCACTGGCGGCCTCGTCGCTCGGCGCGGGCGAGCGCGTCGTCTTCTGCCACGGGTTCACCCAGACCTCGGCGTCGTGGAAGCCGATCGCCGCGCAGGTCGCCGGCTGGGGCTACGAGGCCGTCGTCGTCGACCTCCCCGGCCACGGCGGATCGAGCGGCGTGCGCGCCGACCTGCGCTACACGGCCGACATGCTGACGCGGATGTGCGGCCGGGCGTCGTACGTCGGCTACAGCCTCGGCGGCCGGCTGTGCCTGCAGGCGGCGCTGCTCTACCCGGCGGTCGTGCGTCGGCTGGCGGTGATCGGCGCCAACCCGGGCATCGTCGACGACGCCGAACGGGTGCGCCGGGTGCGACGGCGACGACGACCTCGCCGCCGAGGTGCTGCGCGACGGCGTGCCGGCGTTCCTCGAGCGGTGGATGAGCCAACCGCTGTTCGGTGGCCGCCCGCCCGACCCGGCCGACTGTCGCCGAGCGCAGCCGGAACACCGCCGAGGGGCTGGCCGACAGCCTGCGCCTGTCCGGCACCGGGACGCAGGTGCCGCTGTGGAGCCGCCTGCCGGAGCTGGCCATGCCGACGCTGGTGATGGCCGGCGAGCGCGACACCAAGTTCGTCGACATCGGCCGGCAGCTGGCCGCGTCCGTGCCCGAGGCGGTGTTCGCCTCGATCGCCGAGGCCGAACCACGCCGCCCACCTGCAGCACCCCGACGCGGTGCTCGCCCTGCTGCGCCCGTGGCTGCAGATCAAGCGGCCCTGAGGCGGCTCAGCCGCCGAGCGCCAGCCCGATCGCGGCCAGCAGACCGATGACGAGCTGCACCCGTCCGTGCCGCCGAGCACGGCGATCAGGTCACGACCCTTCGCGCCGCTGCGGATCCGCTGCACGGGCGGCACGGCCGACCACGAGGCCGAGGAGGCCGATGAGTGCCGCCGGGCGCTGGAAGCCCGGCGACGACGACGAGCACGAACGCGGCCAGCAACAGCCCCTGGTACATCAGCCGCGTCGGGCCGTCGCCGAGGCGCACGGCGAGCGTCCTCTTGCCGGCGACGCGGTCGGTCGGGATGTCGCGCAGGTTGTTGACGACGAGCAGCGCGCAGGCCAGGCAGCCGGCGATGCACCCGGCGATCCAGGCCAGCGACGGCAGCTCCTCGGTGACGACGTACGTCGTGCCGAGCGTGGCGACGAGCCCGAAGAAGACGAAGACGAACACCTCGCCGAGGCCGAGGTAGCCGTACGGCTTCGGGCCGCCGGTGTAGCCCCACGCGGCGAGGATGGCCACCGCGCCGACGAGCAGCAGCCACCAGGTCGTGACGATCGCCAGCACCAGCCCGGCGACGGCGGCGACGCCGAACGCCATCAGCGCGGCTCGCTTGACGGCGGCCGGGGTGGCCAGGCTGCCGGCGACGAGGCGCACCGGGCCGACGCGCACCTCGTCGGTGCCGCGGACCCCGTCGCTGTAGTCGTTGGCGTAGTTCACCCCGACCTGCAGCGCCAGGCTGACGACGAGGGCGAGCAGCGCCCGCCACCACACCGGATCGCCGACACCCACTGACACGCCGGCGCCGAGGGCGACGGGGACGACCGCGGCCGGCAGCGTGCGCGGCCGGGCGCCGAGCACCCAGCGGTTGCCACTCGGCGCCGGCGGCGGACCCGGAGGCGGCATGACGGACACGCCAGCACACTGCCACACGCCTCCCTCGACGGGTGCACCCCGTCCGAGCACGGCCGTGAGCGTCAGCGGCGGGCGACGGTAGGGTCGGCCGGGTGCCGCGGCTCGTCGCCCTCGACCTCCCGGGCGGGCCGGCGTTCGTCGATCGGCTCCGACGGATCTGGGACGACGGCGATGCCGCGGTGGTGCTCGACCGGCGGGCTCCGCCGGCCACGACGCAGCGCCTGCTCGACGAGCTGCGACCGGCGGCGCTGGTCGACGGCGACGGCGAGCACCGCTGGACGACGGCGAACCCGTCGAGCCGGGCGATGCGCTCGTCGTGGCCACGAGCGGTTCGACGGGGACGCCGAAGGGCGTCGTGCTCACCCACGACGCCGTGCGGGCCAGCGCCGAGGCCACCACGTCACGGCTCGGCCTGACGCCGGCCGACACCTGGCTGGCCTGCCTGCCGCTCGCCCACATCGGCGGGCTGGCCGTCGTCGCCCGCGCCCTGCACACCGGCACTCGGTCTGGTGGTCCACGACGGCTTCGACGCCGTCGCCGTCACTGCCGCGGCCCGGGCCGGGGCGACGGCCGTCTCGCTCGTGCCGACGGCGCTCCAGCGCGATCGACCCGGCGGCTGTTCCGCAGTGATCGTGCTCGGCGGGTCGCGCCCGCCGGCCGACCGTCCGCCGAACGCGCGTCACCACGTACGGGATGACCGAGACGGGCAGCGGCGTGGTCTACGACGGCCGCCCGCTCGACGGCGTCGAGGTGCGCATCGACGACGGCGGCGAGATCCACCTCCGCGGGCCGATGCTGCTGCGCGCCTACCGCGGCCGCCACGCCCCGCCGCGCCGATCGACGCCGACGGCTGGCTGGCGACCGGCGACCTCGGCCGCTGGCTCGACCGACGGACGGCTGCACGTCGACGGCCGCCGCGGCGACCTGATCATCTCCGGCGGCGAGAACGTGTGGCCCGAGCCCGTCGAGGCCGTGCTGCGCGACGCTGCCCGGCGTCGCCGACGTGGTCGTCGCCGGCCGTCCCGATCCGGCATGGGGCGAGCGGGTCGTCGCCTGGGTCGTGCCCGCCGGCGAGCCGCCGACGCTCGACGCAGGCGCGTGGCCACGTCCGCGCCACCCTGCCGGCGTTCATGGCCCCACGCGAGCTGCACGTCGTCGACGCCGTGCCCCGCACCGCCCTCGGCAAGCCCGCCGCGCCACCTCCTGCGCGCCGCTCGACGGGCGAGAGGCGTCAGGCGACGCCGCGGACGCCGGCGCCGCCGTCGATGACGTAGGTCTCGCCGGTGATCCAGCTCGCCGCGTCGGAGGCCAGGAACGTGGCCAGGTTGGCGATGTCCTGCGGCTTCGCCGAGGCGCTTCAGCGGCAGCGAGGCGGCGAGCTTGTCGCCGAAGTTCTCCACGAGGTAGGCGGCGAAGTCGGTCTGCACGAGCCCCGGGGCGATGCCGACGACTCGGGTCGGGCCGAGCTCGGAGGCCAGCTGGCGGGTGAGGTGGATCAGCGCCGCCTTGGTCAGGTTGTACACGCCGAGCCCACCCTCGGCGCGCAGGCCGCCGGTGGAGGCGATGTTGATGATCACGCCGGGCTTGGCCTTCATCGCCTGCGCGCCACGCCGCCTGGCTCCAGAACACCGGGCCGCGCAGGTTGGTCTGGAACGTCTTGTCGAAGCGGGCCTCGTCGACGCCGAGCGTGCGCGCCGAAGTACGGGTTCGCCGCGGCGTTGTTCACCAGGATGTCGAGCCCGCCGAAGCGCTCGATCGACCTCCGTGCACGCAGGCCTCGCCGGCGGCGACATCGCCGGCGTTGGCCGCGCGCACCACGACGTCGGCGTCGGCGTCGCCGCACGGATCTCGGCCGGCCGCCGCCTCGAGCCCGTCGATCTTGCGCGACACGAGCATGACCTTGGCGCCCGACGCGGCCATCGTCGCGGCGATCGCCTTGCCGATGCCCTTCGACGCGCCGGTGACCAGCGCGACCTTGCCGTCCAACGTGATCTGCATGGGCGCGACGGCCTAGCACACCCGGACCGGCGGCTCACCAGGAGCCGGAGCTGCCGCCGCCGCCACCACCGCCGACGCTGCCGCCGGAGAACCCGCCACCGGAGAAGCCGCCGCCACCGCCCGAGCCCGACGACTGCGGGCGCGGTCATCGTCTGGCGGAACGTCGAGGCCAGCGCGTACACCATCAGCGGGTTGCTCAGGTGCACCTCGGTCGGCGGCACGTGGCTGGCGGCCAGCGCCCGGCGCCACGCGTCGGCCGCGCCGAGGGCGACGGCCCAGGCGCTGTACTCGCGCAGCACGCCGTGCTGCCACGCCCAGTCCACGTGCTGGCCCTCGCTCGCCGCGAGGAAGCGGCGGAACGACTCGGTGCGGATGGCCAGTCCCGAACCGACGCGCGCTGCGCGACCGCAGCATGTACCAGTACAGCGCGGCGGCGAGCGCCGCCGTGACGACGATGCACACCGCGATCGCGCCGACCGGGTTGTGCGAACAGGTTGCTGCGCAGCAGACCGCCACCGCCGAAGAAGACGAACACGACCACGACGGCGAGCACGCGTCCGAAGGCGGTGGCGCCGACCTGCCCGACGACATGCCCGGCGGCATGCGCCGCCACCACCCGGACTGTCCGATCATCGCCGCCTGCTGCACCTTGATCCGCGCCCACAGCGCCGGCGAACTGCGGGTCGTAGGTGCCGAGCTCGACGGGTCCCGTTGCCGACCACCGGGTCGAGCAGCGACCGCGTCGTCGCGATCGAGCGACGCCGTACTTCGGGCCCCTGCCGAGCGTGCTCCGGCTTGTGCGTGTCGTCGATGGTCAGCGCCTCCTGGGCGATCAGCCCGGAGAACCACGCCGACACGGTGTCGGCGCCGATCTCCTCGCGCAGCAGCACGCTGCCCTGCCACGGTTGCACGCCCGTCGGGGGGCACGAACTCGGTCGTCGCCATCGCCGCCATCCGGTCGTCGGGCACCAGCCGCGTCGACCCCGGGCCGCGGTCGCGTAGGCGGCGTCCGCCGCGCCGCCCGCGGCCACCTCGTTGCGTCCCGCCCGGCGGATGAGCAGAACACGGCCGTGACGGCGACGACGGCGCCGGCGACCAGCATGGCCAGTCCGACGGCGAGCCGATGGTCGGGCCGGCGTTGCGGGATGCGGCGGGAACGCGGGCAGCGCGGCGCCGATGTCGGTGCTCGACCACCGTGCCGCCGATGGTGATGCCCTCGCCCGGCTCCAGCGGGGCGATCGTGGCCCGCAGCGTGTCGCCGTCGGCGACGAGCTGGCAGCCGCCGACGGCGCCGCCTGCCCGACGTTGCACGTCGGGTCGTCGAGCTGCATCCCGACCACGACGACGTTGAACTGCCCGGTCTCCAGCGTCTCGTCGGTGCCGATGATGTCCAGCGCCAGCTGCCCGGTGCTCAGCTGCGCGTCCGGCAGCGTGTACGCCAGCACGTAGCGGTGCTGGCCGTCGACGGTCGAGTCAGGGTCGCCGAGGCGGATCGCCGTGTGAACGCCCTCGTCGGTGACGTCCACGTCGGCATTGGCGTCGGGCGACGAGGCCTCGATGTCGGTCGGCACGCCGAAGTCGTTGGGGATGATCCGCTGGTAGCCGTGGCGGTCGTTGGAGCCGAAGTCCTCGTCGACGACCTCGGTGATCCGCACGCCGTCCCCGCCGGCCGGCTGGACGTACACGGTCTTGGCGTCGAACCGCTCGGGGTGGTTGCCCGCGCCGATCGACACCGGCGAAGCCGAGCACGGCGAAGACGAGGACGACGACGGCGAGCACCGCGTGGCGCCACAGGGGGATCCGCCCGAACATCCGCAGTCACCGGTGGTCAGGAGTCGACGCGCCGGTCGCGTCGACTGTTCCTTCGACGCCGGGGACTTCGTCGGAGCAGGTGCGGCGGACTGCAGCGACACCCGCACCCGCCGGATCCGCCGGCCCTCGACCTCGGCGGCGGTGAACCGCCAGCCGTCGTGGACGATCGACTCGCCGCGCACCGGGACGTGCTCGAGCGTGCCGAACAGGAACCCGCCGACGGTGTCCCACTCCTCGTCGGGCAGGTGCGACGTCGAGCAGGTCGTTGAGGTCGGAGATCGGCATGCCGCCGGCGACGATCATGTCGCCGTCGGGGAGGCGCTCGACCGCCGACGTCTCCATGTCGTGCTCGTCGACGATCTCGCCGACCAGCTCCTCCAGGCAGTCCTCCAGCGTGATCACGCCGGCGAGCGCGCCGTACTCGTCGGCGACGAGCGCGAGGTGGTACTTGCCGGCCTGCATCTCGCGCATCAGCCGGTTGACCGGCTTGCCCTCGGGCACGACGTGCACGTCGCGGACGAGGTCGGTGACCGGCCGGTCGCCGCCGCCGTCGCGCTCGGCGCGGTACAGGTCCTTGACGAACGCCAGGCCGAGCACGTCCTCGTCCTCGTCGTCGTCGTTGATCACCGGCAGGCGGCTGAAGCCGTGCTCCATCGCCACGTCGAGCGCCTGCGAGACGGTGGCCGTGTGGTCGACGGTGACGAGGTCGGGGCGCGGCACCATGATCTCGCGGGCGACGGTGTCGCCGAACTCGATGATGCTCTTGACGAGCTCCATCTCCTCGGGCTCGATCACCTCGTCGTCGGCGGCGGCCTCGACGATGCCGAGCAGCTCCTGCTCGGACACGAACGGACCCTTGCTGCAGGCCCTTGCCGCGCACGATCACGTTGGTCAGCGAGATCAGGCCGCGGGAGATCAGCTTCAGCGGGGGGAACGACACCAGCCAGAGCGTCGGGCGGGCCGTGATCAGCGCGGCGCGCTCGGAGTACAGCACCGCGTAGGTCTTCGGCACGGCCTCGGCGAGCACGAAGAAGACGAGGACGTTGAGCACCACGCCGACGACCACGCCGGCGGGGCCGAACAGGCTGGCGAAGACGATCCCGGTGAGCGTGGCCTGCACGGTCTGGCAGATGTTGACCGTGAGCAGCAGCGGGTTGACCCACCGCTCCGGGTCCTCGACGAGGCGCAGCAGCGCCTTGCCCGACTTCTCGCCCTTGTCGGCCAGCGAGGCGGCCTTCGGCTTGGTCATCCGCGACAGGCCCATCTCGGCGACCGAGAGGAAGATCAGGACGAGCAGGAGGACGAAGATGACGACGAGCATCAGCACGTCGACGTTGGAGAACGCTGCGGCGATCACGCGGGCACGTCATTCGGGCTGCTCCTGGCGGAAGGCCGTCCGGGGCCGGGCCGTGCCAGTGGTGGGCCTCGAGCAACGTCCAGCTCGCGGGCGCGCATCGCCGTGCGCTCGGCGTCCTCGGCGTGGTCGTGGCCGAGCACGTGCAGCACGCCGTGCACCACGAGCAGGGCGAGCTCGTCGTCGAGCGTGCCGGCGTGCTCGGGCGCCTGGCGTGCGGCGACGGCCGGGCAGATGACGACGTCGCCGAGCAGGATCGGCATGTCGCCGAGGTCGGGCGGGGCGCGGTCCGGGCCGCGGCTCGGCGACGGCGCGCACAGCACGACGTCGGCCAGCTCGGCGTCGATCGGGAACGAGAGCACGTCGGTCGGGCCGGTCGTCGCCCATGTACCGCTCGTTGAGCTCGGTGATCTCGGCCTCGGTGACGAACAGCATCGACAGCTCGGCGAGGCCGCGCACGCCCTCGGCGCGCAGCACGTCGAGCGCCAGCGCCTGCCAGCGCGCGAGGTCGACGGGGACGTCGCCCTGCTCGTCGGCGCAGAACACCTCGGGATCGCCCGGACCGCCGAAGCGCCGGGCTCCCGACGTCGTCGGTCTCGGCCCGTCAGGCACGACGGTGCTGGGCCACGCCGCGGCCACGGGCCTCGGGCGGACCGGACGTGTTGCGGCGGTCGGGCTCGGCGAGGTCGGCGCGCTCGTAGGCGGCGACGATGTCGGCGACGATCCGGTGGCGGACCACGTCGCCGGCGCCGAGGTGCACGAAGGCCAAGCCCGTCGATGCCGGTGAGCGTGCGCTCCAGGCCGAGCAGGCCGCTGCGCCCGTCGGGCACGTCGACCTGCGTGGTGTCGCCGGTGACGACGACCTTCGAGCCGAAGCCGATGCGCGTGAGGAACATCTTCATCTGCTCGGGCGTGGCGTTCTGCGCCTCGTCGAGGATGATGAAGCTGGTGTTGAGCGTGCGGCCGCGCATGAACGCCAGCGGGGCGACCTCGACCATCTGCCGCTCGAGCAGCTTCTGCGCGCCCTCGGGCTCGACCATGTCGTACAGCGCGTCGTACAGCGGGCGCAGGTACGGGTCGATCTTGGCCATCAGGTCGCCGGGGAGGAAGCCGAGCCGCTCGCCCGCCTCGACCGCCGGGCGGGTGAGGATGATCCGCTGCACCTGCTTCTGCTGCAGCGCCTGCACGGCCATCGCCACGGCCAGCCAGCTCTTGCCGGTGCCGGCCGGACCGAGGCCGAACGTGATGACGTTCTCGCGGATCGCGTCGATGTACCGCTTCTGGCCGGCCGTCTTCGGGCGCACCGGCTTGCCCTTGGCGCCGCGCATGATGTCGTCGGTGAGCACGTTGCTCGGCCGCTCGTCGGCGCAGCACCATGTCGATCGAGCGGCGCACAGCCGACTCGTCGAGGTCCTGGCCGCGCTGCAGCGAGCACGACGAGCTCCTCGAACAGCCGGGCGACGACCTCGGCCTGCGGCCCGTCGACGGAGACCTCGTTGCCGCGGACGGCGACCGACGCGTCGGGGAACGCCGCCTCGATCTGGCGCAGGTTGGCGTCGCGCTGGCCGAGCAGCGCCGCCATGAGGTGCCCACCGGGGACGACCACGGTGTGCATCCTGGCGAGTGAGGTCATCGGGCCTCGGCCGGCTGGACTGTACATCTCGCACAACGGTAGCGACTCCCCGTGCCTGGCGTCGACGGTTTCGGGACGTTCGGCCCTGCTGCCCGATCAGACGTCGTCCCGGCGCCCATGCGACGATGCCGCGCATGGACTTCGAGATCCCCGAGGACATCGCCGACCTGCTCGCGCAGCTCGACGACTTCATCGAGCAGGTCGATCAAGCCGATCGAGCAGCAGGACGACAACATCCGCTTCTTCGACCACCGCCGCGAGGACGCGCGCACCGACTGGGAGCGCGGCGGCCTGCCCAACGAGGAGTGGGAGCAGCTGCTGCACCGGGTCAAGCGGCTGGCCGACGAGGCCGGCTTCTACCGCTGGCCGTTCCCCAAGGAGTACGGCGGCAGCGACGGCAACAACCTCGGGATGGCGATCATCCGCGAGCACCTCGCGACCAAGGGCCTCGGGCTGCACAACGACCTGCAGAACGAGCACTCGATCGTCGGCAACCAGGTCGGCCTGATCCTGATGATCGAGTACGGCACCGAGGAGCAGAAGAAGGAGTGGATCGACGACCTCGTCGCCGGCCGCAAGGGCTTCGCCTTCGGGATCACCGAGCCGCAGCACGGCTCCGACGCCACGTGGATGGAGACCCACGCCGAGCGCGACGGCGACGAGTGGGTGATCAACGGCGAGAAGACGTGGAACACCGGCATCCACAAGGCGCAGTACGACATGATCATGGCCCGCACGTCGGGCAAGCCGGGCGACGGCGACGGGATCACCGCGTTCCTCACGCCCGACCGACTCCGAGGGCTTCAAGATCGAGGAGTACCTGTGGACGTTCAACATGCCGACCGACCACGCCCACGTCTCGTTCACCAACATCCGCGTGCCCAACGGCGGCGATCTTCGGCGGTGAGGGCAAGGGCCTGCAGGTGGTCCAGCACTTCTTCAACGAGAACCGCATCCGTCAGGCCGCATCGTGCCTCGGGGCGGCGCAGTTCTGCGTCAACGAGTCGGTCAAGTACGCGATGGAGCGCAAGCCGTTCGGCAAGGCGCTGTCGACCAACCAGGGCATCCAGTTCCCGCTCGTCGAGCTGCAGACGCAGTGCGACATGCTCCGCGCCCTGATCCACAAGACCGCCTGGCAGATGGACAACGGCGGGGCGTTCTCCGCCTCACGCCAGGTGTCGCAGTGCAACTACTGGGCCAACCGGCTGTGCTGCGAGGCCGCCGACCGGGCGATGCAGGTGCACGGCGGCCTCGGCTACACACGGCACAAGCCGTTCGAGCACATCTACCGCCACCACCGCCGCTACCGCATCACCGAGGGCGCCGAGGAGATCCAGATGCGCCGCGTCGCCGGCTACATGTTCGGCTACATGAAGCAGGACGCGCCGAAGGGCGTCGCCGGCGTCCGCGGCTGAGGTCGTCCGGACGCGGTCGCTCGGCGTCCGCTTCCGTGGTGAGCGCCGCCGATCGCGCCTGGCGCGATCGGCGGCGTCCACCTCCGTTCTGGACGCGGTGACTCGCCTCAGCCGCAGCCTGATCAGGTGCGCGATGCAAGGATCTTCCAACAATCTGCTCCGTCTCATTTCCGTTCGACCGACGGTCCGTCTAGAGTGGCACTGCCGTGACGGGGGTCACGGTCCGATCAGGGGGTTTCCCGGGGGCGACAACGCCCGAGGACGAAAGAGGGGTCGCCGATGGCGCTCGTGGGAGTCGAGATCCCGGTCCGATTGGTCGCCGAAGACCTGGCGTGGATGGACGCTGCGGCGTGCAAAGGCCTGACCCATCTCTTCTTCGCCGTCGAGCGGTGAGCGACCCGAGCACCGTCGCCCGCGCGAGGCCAAGGCTGCGGCCATCTGCCAGTCGTGCTCGGTGGGCGCGCAGTGCAAGGAGTTCGCCCGGGAGAACCACGAGTACGGCTTCTGGGGTGGCGAGAGCGAGGACGAGCGGCACAACGCCGGGTTCCGGCTCAACGCACCGATCGGCGTCGTGCCCAACCGTCAGGCCGGCTGACCGGCCGGACGCCGGCTGCGGGACCTACGTCCCGTCGGCGATGTCGACGGTGCCGTCGGCGTGGAGCTCCTCGATCTGGGTGGCGGACAACCCGAGCTCGCTCAGCACGTCGCGGGTGTCGGCCCCCGGCAGGGCAGCGTGCCGCCGCACCTCGGTCACCCGGCCGCCGAAGCGGGCCGCTGCCGGGATCTGGCGATACGGGCCGACGACGGGATGCTCGATGATCGGCAGGGCGGCGACGATCTCGTCCAGCGTGGCCACCGCCGAAGCCGGGATCTGCAGCTCACGACACAGTGCGAGCCACTCCCCCGTCGTGCGTGCCGGCGTCGCCCGGCGCACGTACTCGTACAGCACGTCGGACCGGGCGATGCGCGTCCGGCCGTCGGCGTACATCGCCGGGTCGACCTGGTCGAGCAATCCGGTGGCCGCGAAGAACGCCTCGTAGTGCTCGCGCGAGTACGGCAGGATCGCCACCCAGCCGTCGCTCGTCGGGTGCGGCCGGCGGTGCGCGCTGAGGATCCGCGGGTAGCCGGCGGCGACGGGGTGCTCCGTGGGGATCGCCCCGGCACCGTGCTCGACGAGGGTGAACGCCGTGGCCGCGTCGATCATCGGCACCTCGATCTCCTGGCCCTCACCGGTGCGCTCGCGGCGGAACAGGGCGGCGCTGACCGCCTGGGCGATGAGCAGGCCGGTGACCTTGTCGGCGACGAGCGTCGGCAGGAACGACGGTTCGCCGTTCACCAGCCGGGTCGCATCGGACATGCCCGAGGCGGCCTGGATGATGTCGTCGTAGGCCGGCTCGGCGGCGCTCGGGCTGTCGCTGGGGAAGCCGGCAGCCCGGCAGAAGACGACGTCGGGTCGGACGGCGACCACGTCGGGGTAGGCCAGTCCGAGGCGGGCGAGCGGGCCCGGGCGGAGGTTGGTGACGACCACGTCGCACGTCGCCGCCAGGCGCAGGGCGAGGTCGCGCCCGGCGGGCCGCTGCAGGTCGATGACCACGTTGCGCTTGTTGCGCAGGAGGTTGAGCGCCACACCCGACAGCTGCGGGTGCGGGCCGGCGCCCATCACCCGGGAGGTGGCCATGCCGTGGCGCTCGACGGTGATCACGTCGGCGCCCTGGTCGCCGAGGATCTGCGTGGCCAACGGGCCCATGATGACCGACGTCAGATCGAGCACGCGAACGCCGTCGAGCGGCCCTCCGTGGACCCAGGTCGGCTGACATCGCCGGGATCCCTGGACGATCCGCTCCAGCATGAGCTTCGACACTCCGCTGACGATCACCGGCCCGTACCGCTCCCCCGCGCAGATGCTCGCCGAGCAGGAGGTGGATGGTCACGCCAGCGTGCACGACGAGGCCACCGCCTCGAAGCTCGGTCTGCTCGGCGCGCCGATCGAGGGATGCACGCACTTCAGCCAGCTCGATCCGCTCGGCGCCGCCCTGTGGGGTCCGGCCTGGTTCGAGCGCGGCTGCATCAGCGCCCACTTCCGCACGATGGTGATCGAGGGCGAGCAGGTCCAGGCATCGGCGGCCACGACGGGCCCGCAGTCGGCGCGCGTCGAGGCGCACAAGGCGGACGGCACGCCGGTGCTGGAGGGTACGATCTCGATCGGGCCGGAGCACCCGGAGACGGCGCTCGACGCACGCCGCGCCGCGCAGGGCGATCCCGGTGAGCTGTTCGTCGTCGACCGCCTCGAGGTCGGGGCGCGAACACCGACGGCCCGGTGTCGCTGGACCACACCAGCCACAACGGCGGCGGCTACCCGTTCTCGCTCGACGAGAAGCTGGCCAAGATCACCGAGTCGAGCCCGTGGTACACGGCCGACGGCGCCGCGTCGTCGCCGTGGGGACGCGAGGTGGTGCCGATGGAGATGATCAGCGTGCTGGCCAACAAGTCCCACCGCGGCTTCCCGGTACGTGGCCCGGCGCTCGGGTTGTTCCTCGACCTGGAGATCCGCCTCGTCGACGGACCGGTGTTCGTCGACCAGCCCTACCTGTTGCGCCGGGAGATCGTCGGTCTCAGCCAGAGCAAGCGCACCGAGTCCTACTGGACCCGGACCGAGCTGGTCGAACCCGACAGCGAGCGCGTCGCCGCCGTCGTCCTGCTGCACTCCGGGGTCTTCAAGGAGTCGTTCGCCGATTACCCGCAGGATCGGCTGCGCTGATCGCGGCGCACCTCGGCCAGCGCACCGTCCAGCCAGGTCGCGTCGCGGAACGCGTTGCCGTACCAGTCGTTGTTGAAGTAGCAGTACGCGTCGCCGCCGGTGGCAGCGACCTCGCCGAGGCGCTCCACCCACCGTCGCAGCCGGTTCGCCCCGTACCGACCGTGATACGGCTGGGCGATCGCGTCGGGACCGTGGAAGCGCACGTACGCCCACTCGGCGGTGAGCTCGAACGGGTGGTCGGCCAGGAGGTCGTGCACGCACAAGGCCACGTCGTGGCGCCGCAGCACGTCGAACACGTCGTCGCGCAGCCACGACCGGTCGCGCAGCTCCACCGCCCAGCGGATGTCGCCCGGTAACCGGCCGCACACCTCGTCGAGTCGCGCCGGGTTGGCCTTCCAGTGCGGCGGCAGCTGGAACAGGTTCGGACCGAGGTGCGAACCGAGGAGGCGGATCCGTTCGAGGTGCCGGGGCAGCCACCACTCCGACCCGGCCAGCTTCTTGCGGTGCGTGGCGAACTGCCCGACCTTCGCCGCGTAGACGAAGCCGGGCGGGGCCTGTGCGGCCCACCGTTCCACTGCGGCCGCGGTCGGCAGCCGGTAGAACGTGCTGTTCAGCTCCACGGTGTCGAAGTGCTCGGCGTACCAGGCGAACCAGCGCGTCGACGGCAGCCCTTCGGGATAGACGAGGCCACGCCAGTCGCGGTACACCCAACCCGAGCAGCCGACGCGTAGCACGTCGACGTGTACCCGCCGACGACCACCGTCATGCGCGCCGCCGAGCCCCGCAGATCAGTCGATACGGTTGGTCGTCGGCGTCGACGAGCGGAAGGCGGCACGATGGAGCGGTTCCAGTACGTGATCGTGATGGCGCTGTGCCTGCTGGTGACGCTCCCCCTCGAACTGCTCCTCGGCGCGCGCGTGTGGCGCCGACCCAGGCGGCTCGCCGCTGCGGTGCTCCCGCCCCTCGTGCTGTTCACCGTGTGG
The DNA here is from genome assembly GCA_963794805.1 of uncultured Acidimicrobiales bacterium. Classification (GTDB taxonomy): domain Bacteria; phylum Actinomycetota; class Acidimicrobiia; order Acidimicrobiales; family Ilumatobacteraceae; genus JAODBQ01. Next base: position 250,522 of record CAWCFL010000011.1, on the reverse strand, counting down.
GACCTGTGGGCTTCGGCGCGCGGCACCTGGACCTTCGCCGACCGCTACACCGTCGGCGTGCGTCTGCCCGGCGGGATGGCCGTGGAGGAGCTGGCCTTCTTCACCGTGGTGCCGATCTGCGCGCTCTTGACGCTCGAAGCGGTGCGCAACATCCTCGCTGGTTCGACACCCGTGCAGCGGTGGGTACACGGACGCTGATGCCGCTGTATCCCACGCTCGCGTTGGTCGCCGCCGGCGCGGTGGTGGCCCTCGAGCTGCTCGTGCTGCGCACCGGGGTGTTCACGTCGCTCGCCTACTGGATCACGATGGCCATCTCCCTCGCCTTCATGATCCCGGTGGACGGCTGGCTGACCAAGCTGACAGCGCCGATCGTGATCTACCGCGACGGCGACGTCAGTGGCCTGCGGCCGATCTGGGACATCCTCCTGGAGGAGTACGCGTACGCGTTCGCCCTGCTCACCTTGGTGGTCATGCTGTGGGAGCGCGCCGGTCGCGAGCGGGCGGACGACCGGTGATCGCGGTCGTCGTCGCGGCGGTGGCGTTCGCCGCGATGGAGGGCGTCAGCTACGTAGCGCACCGATGGGTGATGCACGGCCCCGGCATCGGCTGGCATGCCAGCCATCACCGCGTCGCCCGCGGCCGCCTGGAGCGCAACGACCTGTTCCCCGCGCTGTTCTCGTTGGTCGGCGCCGGGCTGTTCGTCGCCGCGCTGCGCTGGCCAGCCGTGCGGCCCGTGGCGATCGGGGTCACCGCGTACGGCGTCGCCTACCTCGTGGTGCACGAGGTGGTGATCCACCGACGGCTCGGCGCGGCGGTGCCCGAATGGCGCTGGTTGACGTGGCTGCGCGTCCGCCACGGGATGCACCACCGTTACGGCGGCGAGCCCTACGGCATGCTGTTGCCGGTCGTGCCGCGCGAGCTGCGCGAGCGGGCGGCGGCCGACGACGGCTCGACGGCCGGCGTCGAACTCGACGTCGCCGTCGACACCGACGTGGACCGCCTGGTCCGCCGGCCGATCACGCGGGCGATGCGCAACCGGTTGTAGCGCTGCACGGCGACGAACGGAGCGTTGACCGCCACGCCGTAGAGGACCATCACCGCGGCGATCCACAGCGGGTTCCACAGCACGAACAGCACGGCGCACGCGGCCGCGCCGACGTGCGCCCACTCGGCGCGGCGCGTCTCGGCGGCCAGCCGGGCGACGCCGCCGGCCGCCGCCGGAGGGATGTGCCGCTTGGACGACCCGCCGGCGAACAGCGCCCCGGCCTCGGGGAGGCGATCCTTCCACCGGCGGATGCGCAGACGTTCGTAGGTCCGACCGTCGCGCTCCCAGCGGCGCGGCCTCGCGGCCCAGGTGTCGTGCTCGAACCACCGCCGCGGCGAACGGTGCGCGGCGTAGCCCGTGGCGCCGTGGAACACGGCCCAGGCGAGCACGTCGACGACCACCAGCACGCCCTGGGGCAGGTGGACGAGCGGGATCAGCGACGGCTCCGACGCTCGATGGTCGGGCTCGCGTGCACGACGCGACGATTGCGCCAACGCACCGGTCGCCGGGTGACGACGGCGACCACGGAGCAGGCGAAGACCCCGAGGAACACTGCGAGCGCCACGGGATAGGTGATGGCGGTGATCGTGCGGAAGTGCCCGACCCGGGCGAACGCCCACGCCGTGTGCGCGGCCACTGCGGCGTAGCCGGCGACCGGCACCCACGGGAAGGGCCCGCCGGTCGCCCAGTGCACGACGCCCAGCAGGGAGGCGGTCGCCACGGCGGCGAGGCCGGCGACCCATAGCACCGTTGCCGCCACCGCCCAGGGCGGCGCGCCACCCGCGCCGCGGGCGATGTTCTTCGTCCAGCCCTGGACGAGCGGCCGCCATCCGCCCGGGTACATCCGGAAGCGGACGAGCCGGCCGCCGCGCAGTGCCGTCACGCCCACGCCGCAGGAACGGGCGATGCGCCCGAGGTCGAGATCCTCGACGATGGACGCGGCCACGGCTGCGTGGCCACCCAGGCGAGCGTAGGTGGCCCGCTCGACCACGACGCACGGGCCGAACGCGACCCGCGCCGCTCCGGGCGGCCCGCCTCCCGAGCCGGCCACGGCGCACACGTTGAACACGGCGGACAACTGCTCCACCCGCCCGCCGGGATCGTGACGTGGCTGGACGGACAGCAGACCGTCGGCGACGTCGTGCGCGGCGAGGACCGCTGCCAGCCCGCCGGCGGCGAAGCGCACATCGGCGTCGACGAACACGAGCCGGCGATGCGCCGCCGCCGCGGCCCCCGCCTCGCAGGCCCACGGCTTGCCCGCCCAGCCCGGCGGCGGCGGACCCGGCCGGACGACCGTGGCTCCGTGCGCCTCGGCGACGGCGCCGGTGCCGTCGGAGGAGTCGTCGTCGACCACGATCACCTCCGCGGGTCGCACGTCGCCGGTGTGCAACGAGTCGAGCAGACCCGGCAGGTTCGTCGCCTCGTCACGCGCCGGGACGATCACGGTCACCGCCGCCGCGGGCGTGTCACCTGGTGCCGTGGCAGCCAACACCGGCGTGCGCAGCAGCAGCACGGTGACGACCAGCCCGCCGACGAACGCCAGCACGAGGGCGAGGGCCGAGCTCATCGCCGCCCCGCTACGCGCTCCTGCGCATGGCCGAGATCGCGGTGAGCGCCTTGCGCGCGGTCGGCACCCGGATCCGGCCGCTGAACACGTCGTAATCGGCCGCCTCGATCCGGTCGAGGATCCCCGCGTAGAGCACCCGGGCGGTGCGCACGCAGCGCGCCGACGCCGGCGGGAGCATGGCGATGCCGAGATCGGCGGAGGCGTACAGCTGCCGGCACCGGTCGATCTCGAAGCGCAGCAACCCCACCCATGCGTCGTCCACCTGCCGGGAGCACGGCTCGGCGCCGAACCGGGCGATGTCCTCCAGCGGCAGGTACAGCCGGCCCCGATCGAGGTCCTCGGCGACGTCGCGCAGGAAGTTGGTCAACTGGAACGCGACGCCGAGGTCGCGGGCGTGGACGAGTGCGCGGGGGCTCGATGGTTCGAGGATCGGCAGCATCATCTCGCCGATCACCGCAGCCGACCCGTCGGTGTAGGCGAGGAGGTCGTCCCAGGTGGCGTACGACGCCACGGTGAGGTCCATCGTCATCGAGCCCAGGAAGCGGTCGAAGCACGACGGCTCGATGGCGAACGCTCTCGCCGTGTGGGCGACGGCGTGCAGGACGGGTTCCTCCGAGGTACCGGCCTCGAGCGCCATGCGCAATCGGTCGCCGAAGCTCGCGAGCGCCGCTGCCCTGACCGCGGCCGCCGCCGAGCCGAGATCGTCGCCGACGTCGTCGACGATGTCGTCGGCGGTGCGGCACAGCGCGTAGAGCGCCCACACGTGGTGGCGCTTGACCGGTGGCAGCACGAACGTCGACCAGTAGTACGTCGTGCCCGAGGCTCGGGTGATCGCCCGGCATCGGGCGTAGGCGGACTCGAGGCTGGTCATCGGCGCCCACGCTCCACCGCGGCGGCGGAGGTTCGGCGCGGTGGGCGGCTCGTCCGGGCGATCTGCTCGACGCGCTGCGCGGCGAGCTGACCGGACACGAGCACCATCGGCACACCGACCCCCGGCACGGTGCCACTGCCGGCGAACACGAGGCCGGGTGCGCGGCGTTCGATGTTCGCCGGACGGAACGGGCCGGTCTGCAAGAAGCGGTGCGAGAGGGCGAACGGCGTGCCTCGCTCCATCCCGGCCCGCTCCCAGTCCTGTGGGTCCACGAAGTGCTCGACGTCCACGTCGAGCGGATAGCCGAGGCGGGCCACGGTCGTGCGCAGCCGTTGACGGGCGACGTCGCGCTCGACGGACCAGTCCAGCCGGCCGTCGAGGTTGGGCACGGGTTCGAGCACGTACAGCACATGCCGGTCGGGCGGGGCCATCGCCGGCTCGTCCAGGGTCGGCACGGTCACCAGCACAGATGGATCGGGCATCCGCGTGCCGTCGCGCAGGAGGGCGTGGAACGACTCGGCCCACTCCCTGCCGAAGTGGATGTTGTGGTGCGCCGTGCCCGGTGGCAGGTCGCCGGCGACGCCGGCGTGCCAGACGATCGCGCTCGGCGAGTAGTGCCCGCGCCGTGCCCGTCGCGGCGCGTCGATCCCCGGCAGCAGCATCCGGTACGCCACCGGCAGGTCGGCCGTGCAGACCACGGCGTCGGCGCTGATCAGTTGGCCGTCGGCCAGGCGCACGCCGCGCACCGGGCCAGTGGTCCCGTTCTCCAAGACGATGCGCTCGACGTGCTCGTTGTAGGCGAACGTCACCCCGGCGTCGGCGGCCGCGGCGGCGATGCCCGCAGGCAGGGCGTGCATCCCGCCGACCGGCACGCTGACCCCACGGACCGAGTCCATGTAGGTGATCACCGCGTAGAGCGCCAGTGCCTGCTGCGGGGCCAGGCCGGCGTACATCGCCTGGAAGCTGAAGATGCGCACGAGGCGCTCGTCGGTGAAGAAGCGGCGTACGGCGGCGTCGAGCCGGCCGAACGCGCCGGCGCGCAGCAGGCGCAGCGCCGGACCGATCGGATGCAGCAGGTCCAGCGCCGAGTCGTAGTTGCGGGCGATGAAGTGGGGCATCTCCGTCTCGTACAGCGCCGTGACCCAGTCGCAGAAGCGGTGGAAGCTGGCCGCGTCGCGTGGCCCGCAGACCGCACGGATCTCCTCGGCCATCGCCGCCCGCCCGGGGCGGACGCGCAGCGTGCTCCCGTCCGCGTACGTCGCCCGGTACATCGGGTCGAGCGGCAGCAGGCGGACGTAGCGGTCCATCGTGGTGCCGAGCGCGCTGAAGCACGCCTCGGCGAGCTCCGGCATGGTCATCACCGTCGGTCCGGTGTCGAAGCGGTACCCGCCCATGGTCAACGAACCGGCCCGTCCGCCGGCACACGGGCCGGCCTCGACCACCATCACGTCGTGGCCGGCACCGCGCAGGTGACAGGCTGCGGAGAGTCCGGCGAGCCCCGCACCGACGACGACGACGTTCACGCGCCCGTCCCGACGGAGGAGCTCACGACGGACGTCCGGCGAGCAGACCGACGAGGCCGGCGAGCGCGTCGCGCGCCGGGTCGGCGACGTCGACCAGGGCATCCTCGGCGGCATGCGCCTCGGCGGCGATCCGCGCCTCGACCGAGGCGAGCGCGCCGCAGTCGGCGATGATCTGGCGGCAACGCGCCGCGCCGTCCTCGTCCAGGTCGGGGTCGCCGAGGTGGCCGGCGAGCGCGGCGCGGGCGGCCCGGTCGGCCAGCTCGAAGGCACGCACGACGAGCAGCGTCCGCTTGCCCTCGCGCAGGTCGCTCAGTGCGTCCTTGCCCGTGGCCGTCGAGTCGCCGAAGACCCCGAGGACGTCGTCGCGCAACTGGAACGCCACCCCGGCGGCGTCGCCGTACGCCAGCAATGGGACGATCCCCGAGTCGTCCGCGCCGGCCAGGCGGGCGCCGAGCTCGAGCGGCCGGGTGATCGTGTAGCGGCCGGACTTGAGCAGGGCGACGCGCAGCACGTCGGCCGCGGTCGGCTGGACGCGGGCGGCGTCGAGCGCGTGGTGGAGGTCGAGGTACTGGCCGGCGATGACCTCGATCCGGAGTCGGTGGAACGAGCTGCGCAGGGCCTGGGCATCGGGCGCGGCGGCGCATGCCGCATCGAGCAGCTCGTCGGCCCAGACGAACGCCAGGTCGCCGGCGACGATCGCCGCCGACGTGCCGAACCAGTCGCTCCCCGCCGCGCCGCACCCCACGTCGGCGAACCCGGCGTGCACGCTCGGGCCGCCGCGGCGCACCGGCGACCGGTCGATGACGTCGTCGTGGACGAGCGCGAACGTGTGCAGCAGCTCCATGGCCACCGCGAGGTCCAGGAGCGCGGCCGATCCGATCGTGCCGCCGCCCGCGACGTGACCCCAGTGGACGAACGCCGGGCGCACGCGCTTGGCGCTCCGGCCGGAGAGATCCCCGAGGACGGTGGCCAAGACCTCGCTGAGCGGGTCGAGCGCGGCGAGCTGCGCCGCCCGCTCGCCGATCACCTCCGTGAGCCGCTGGTCGAACGACGGTCCGAACGGATCGAGCAGCGCGGCGTCCCCCGCCGGTGCGTGCGCCGAGGTCGGCCGGGGCGGTACGACCGGTGGACGAGCTGCCAGCCAGGTACCCGGGTCGCCGATCGTCGTCGCTAGCGCGGCGATCTGGCGCACCGACCACGGGCTCAGCGTGGCCGGCGCGTGCCCGGCCCGGGCGACGAGCACGGGCCAGTCCACCCACGCCGACCCGTCGGCCTCGGCCGGATCGAGTGCGATCGAGCCGACGACGGTCGCCACCACCACCGGGCACAGCTCGTGCTCGACGGTCCCGTCGTCCATCACGGCGCGGTAGGCGAAGTCCGGCAGCGCGACGGCCAGACGACTGGCCGTGACGCCGAGCTCGTCGCGCAGGTGCCGGGAGACGGCCTGGCGCAACGTCTCGCCGGGCTGCGGATGACCGCAGCAGGCGTTGCTCCACGTCGACGGCCAGGTGCGCTTGTGCGCCGCCCGACGGGTGAGCAGCAGGCGACCGCGCTCGTCGACCACGTAGCAGGAGAACGCGAGGTGCAGCGGCGTGCTGCGGTCGTGCACGCCGATCTTCGGTGCGGTACCGGCCGGTCGGCCGAGGCGATCGAGCAGCACGACCGAAGGCATGGAAGGTGCCGCGGCGGCCAGGACCGGCGACATCGGGGAGTCGAGCACGCAACCTCCGGGGGAACAGGCGAACAGGTGGTGGTCGGTACTTCGGCGCCGAACGGGCTCCGGATGACGTGGAGGGCATCCAATCGCGCCGGCGCTGAGCGGTACCCCGGGCGACGGCCGCCCACACCCCGCCGGGGAATGCGGTGATTCGTGGGACCATGCGAGGGGAACCGTGGTCCACGGACGCCGATCGACAGGAGGATCCGATGGCCTCGAGCCCCGAAGACCCGCGCCGTGACGTGCTGGGCAGCGCCGCCGCGGTGGCGCTCCTGGCCACGGCCGCGCTCGAGGCCCGGCGCCTCGTCGCCGCCCCGGCCACCGCGCCCGAGGATGCTCCGGGCGCACACGGGACCGCGGCAGACGTCGCCGCCGTCAGTGCGCACGGCGGCATCAAGGGCCGCATCGACGCCTTCCAAGCCGCGCACCCGCCGCTGGCCTTCGTCGTCGGGGTGATCCGCAAGTTCGGCGACGACCGCGGCGGGCGCCTCGCCGCGGTCATCTCCTACTACGGCTTCTTCTCGTTGTTCCCGGCCCTGCTGGCGATGACGACCATCCTCGGCTTCGTCCTCGACAGCAATCCCAACCTGGCGAACGACATCCGCACGTCGGCGCTGGCACAGTTCCCGGTGGTCGGCCCGCAGCTGGCCACCTCGTCACAGCCGCTCACGGGCAACGTGTTCGCGCTCGTCGTCGGGCTCGCCGGCGCGCTGTGGGCGGGGATGGGCGCGGCGCAGGCGGCTCAGGACGCGATGAACACGATCTGGAACGTGCCACGTCCCGACCAGCCGAGCTTCGCCGCCAAGCGCGGTCGTTCGCTCCTCGTGCTCATCGTGATCGCCGTGCTCTTCGCGGCGAACTCGGTGCTGCCGAACCTGAGCCCGGTGCGCACGTCCGGGCCCGTCGGCATCACGCTCATCCTCGTGGCCTCCGTGGTCGTCGATGCACTCGTGTTCATCCTGCTGTTCCGCGTGCTCACCACACGCGACCTGCACTGGGGCGAGCTGTGGATCGGCGCGACGATCGCTGCCGTCGGGTACGTGCTGCTGCAGACCTTCGGAACGCTGTACATCGATCACGTGGTCAAGGGAGCGGCGAACACCTACGGCACGTTCGCCGCGGTGATCGGGCTGCTGACCTGGATGTTCCTGCTCGGGCAGTGGTTCATCATCGCCGCCACGGTGAACGTGGTGCGCGAGGAGCGGCTGTGGCCGCGCAGCCTGTTCCGGCCGCCGAGCACCCGGGCCGACCGGCGCAGCCAGCGCGGCAAGATGGAGGAGGCCAAGCTCACCGAGCACGTCGAGGTCGACGTGGCCTTCAGCGGCGCGCCGGCGCCCGGCGTTGCCGCCAACGGCGAGGGGGCGACGCCGCAGCCGGCGGACCGTTGACCGCTCGCCGGCCCCTCAGCTGCCGTCGCCGGCGAGCAACCGCCCGAGCATCGGGCGCAGATCCGGGTACGCGGTCTGCTCCCAGGCACCGTCGACGAACAGGTTGACGCCGGTGATGTAGCTGGCGTCGTCGCTCGCCAGGTAGGTGGCCGCGCTGGCGATGTCCTCGGGCGACGCCGGACGCTTGAGCGGGATGCGCTCGAGGTACGCCGCGTTGGCCTCCTCGTCGCCGGTGAGCGCGGCGACGAGCGGCGTGTCGGTCAGCCCCGGCGACACCGTGCATACGCGGATGCCGTGCTCGCCGAGCTCCAGGGCGGCGTTCTGCCCGACCATCACCACCCCGGCCTTGGCGGCCGAGTAGGCCACGCCGAAGAACATCGGCACGCGCGAGTTCAGCGAGGCGATGTTGACGATCGCTCCCCCGCCGCCCTGCGCGATCATCTGCCGGGCCTGGTGCTTGACGCCGAGGAACACGCCTTTCAGGCACAGGTCGACCGTGAAGTCCCAGTCCTCCTCGGTCATGTCGACGATCAGGCCGGGGCGTGACCCGCCGGCGATGTTGAACGCGGCGTGCAGGCCGCCGAAGCGCTCGACGGCGGTGGCCACGAGCGCGGCGACGTCGACCTCCAGCGTGACGTCGCAACGTTGGGCCACGAAGTGGTCGCCGAGGTGCCCGGCGAGCGCGTCGAGGGCCTCGTGGTTGACGTCGCCGCCGACCACCATCGCCCCCTCGGCGACGAGTCGGGTGGCCGTGGCCCGGCCGATGCCCGACGCCGCGCCGGTGACCAGCGCGACCTTGTCGGCGTAGCGCTCAGGGGTGATGGTCATGATCGGCTCCGTTCGGACGAGCGCGGTGGGTTCCGGCGCGACGATGATCTTGCAGTGCGCGTCGGCGGCGCGCAGATCCGTGAACGCCGCGCCGACGTGGTCGAGGTCGCACGTGCCGGTGATCCACGGCCCGACGTCGACGGTGCCGTCGGCGATGAGCGACAGCGCCAGGGCGAACTCCTCGGGGCGGTAGGCGAACACGTACTGCACCGTGAGCTCCTTCTCGATCGCCCGCACCGGGACGAACGAGTCGCTCGCCGCACACACGCCGACGACGACGATGCGCGTGTGCGACGGCACGGCGGTGATGATCGCCTCCATCAGCCCCGGCGCGCCGACGCAGTCGAACACCACGGTGTCCGCCGCGGGCGACCCGGCATCGAGCAGTGGCGACGGCATCAGCGGTGCGGCGGCCAGACCGAGCCACGTGTCGTAGGGGCTGGACGTCGCCGGATCGACGACGACGTCGGCCCCGGCACCCTCGGCCAGCGCCCGGCGCGCCGCCGAGAAGTCGGCAGCCACCACCGGGCCATGGCCGTCGGCCTTGAGCGCCGAGACCACCGCCAGGCCGATCGGCCCGCAGCCGACGACGAGGGCGACGTCGCGCCGCGCCAGCCGCGCGGTGCGCACCGCGTGGACGCCGACGGCCAGCGGCTCGGTCACCGCCGCCCGCGCCGCATCCACACCCTCGGGCACCGGCAGCAGGCGCGAGGCCTGCAGCACCATGTGCTCGGCGAAGCCGCCGGGGTAGTTCGCACTGAGGCCGACGAGCTCCGGCCCGAGCGGCCCGTCGACGAACGGCACCGAGCAGACGAGCGTTCCCGCCGGCGGCGCACCGGTGGTGCCCGGGCCGTGGTCGAGCACCTCGGCACAGAACTCGTGCCCGAGCACCATCGGCGGGTGGGCGACCGGATCCTCGGCCTGCACGTCGACGACGTGGAGGTCCGAGCCGCAGATGCCCGTGGCGATCGGGCGGACGAGCACCTGCCCGGCGCCGGGCGACGGCGCGTCGATCTCCTCGACCGAGAGCCGCCCGGCGTCGGCGACGACGGCGCGCATGTCTCAGCCGCTCGCCGGCTCGCCGGCCAGCGGGATCGGCGCCGGTTCGCCGCGCTCGGCGGCGTACTCGGCGCGAGCCTTGTCGATCGCCGTGATGGTCTGGCCGACGAACTGGTAGCCGGTGCCGAGGATCCAGTCGTACGACGCCTGGGTCGGGGCCAGCTGCCCCTGGAAGTGGGGCATGACGTACTGGGCGAACAGCTCGTAGGACCGCAGCGTCTGGGCGTGGTCGGCGAGGTCGCCGCCGAACACGAGGTACGCACCGAAGCCGCCGCTCTGGTCGATCAGCCGCTGGATCTGGGCGATGGCCATGTCCGGCGTGCCGACGACGCCGCCGCCGGTGTCGTTCATCTCCTTGACCCGGTCACGGAAGTTCGTGGTCGTCGTCGGGTTGGTCGGCACGACGTGCGAGAGGTAGTCCATCACCCGCTCGAGCCCGTACTCGCAGTCCTTCATCGCCTCGTCGACGCTCTCGGCGATGTACATCGGACCCATCATCCGCCACTTCGACCGGTCCACCTGCAGCCCGTGCTCGCGCGACTGCTCCTCCATCACCTTCCAGTGCCCGGCGAGGTTCTCGAAGCCGGCCGGGTTCGTCGCGGCAACGGAGAGCAGCCCGACGCCGTAGCGCCCGGCGGTCTTCGGCCCCGACGGGGAGATGGACGCGGCGACGGCGATGTCGAAGTTCGAGTACGGCCGCAGCTGCAACCGGCCCTCGCGCAGCGTGAACCAATCCGTCTCGGCGGTGACGATCTCGCCGCGGAACAGGCGCATGATGACGTCGAAGCTCTCCTCCATCATTCGCCGTTGCTGGTTGGTGTCGATGCCCAGCATCGTCGCGTCGGACGTCAGCTGGCCCGGACCGACGCCGAACATCATCCGCCCCCGGGTGAGGTGGTCGAGCATGACGATCCGGTCGGCGAGGATCAGCGGGTGGTGGTACGGCAGCGAGTTGACGCCGGTGCCGAGCTTGATCCGCTCGGTCAGCGCGGCGACGTGCCCGATGAACACCTCCGGCGAGGCGATCGTCTCGAACCCGCTGGAGTGGTGCTCACCGATCCACGCCTCGTCGAAGCCCAGCCGGTCGAGGTGCTGGATGAGCTCGACATCGCGCCGCATGAGCAGCGACGGGTTCTGCCCCACCGGGTGCATCGGCGGCATGAAGATGCCGAAGCGCATGGCCGGCTGCGACGGCGGGGTGCCGTTCCACGCGTAGCGCGCTTCGGTGGCTGGGGTCGAGGTCATCTGGAGATCCCTTCGGAAGGTGGACGGTGGAGGAGGTGGACGAGGTGGTTCAGACCGGCGCCGGGCGGCGGCTGCCGTCGAGGTCGACGTAGCCGTGGCGGTAGCCGAGCAGGTCGAGGAAGGACTCGTCGACCTGTGCGGCCACAGCCGGGTCGAGGGCCACGTTCCAGTTGATCTGCGGGCGGATCCAGGAGCGCACGTAGTAGCCGAACAGCGCGGCGCGGTGCGTGTCCGCCGACGTGTTCACGCCGCTGCGGTGCCACAGCCGCCCGTCCATCACCAGGACCGATCCCGCCGGGGCCTCGACGGAGACCGGTTCCACGAGCTCGCCCGGGCGCGGGTTGCGACCGAGGAGGTGGCTGCCCGGCACGTACTGCGTCGCGCCGACCTCGGGCGTGTAGTCGTCGAGCACCCAGCCGACGTTGACGGCCAACGGCGCGGCCGGCCACGGCTCGAGCGCGTAGCCCTGGTCGGCGTGCAGCACCATCGAGCCGGCGCCCGGTCCCAAGATGTTGGCGCTGAAGTTGGAGATCGAGAAGTCGGTGCCGATCGCCTCGTGCACGAAGCGCACGGCGACCGGGTCGACGATGAGGTCGCGGAACACGGCGTCGAGGTTGAGCAGGCCGAAGACCCGGACGTTGTGGGCGTCCGGATCGAACGCGTAGTCGCGTGTGGCCACGCCGCGCCCCTCGGAGCGGTCTGCCGCGGCGAGCAGCCGGGCGCGCACGTCGGCGGTGCGCGCCGCATCGAGCACCCCGGCGAGCACGGCCACCCCGTGCTCGCGCACGTCGGCCACGGCCTCCTCGATCGACGTCGTCGGCTCAGGCGTGCGCGGGCTCATCGAGTCTCCTCTCGACCGTGCGCCCCCGACCCCAGGACGACGCGGCGCTATTCTGATGGTTGATCTATTTCGCCGTCAACCCGTGCGGCCCCGCCGGGCGGGTGGTTGCGTCAAGCGTCCGTGCAGCACGAGGTCGATCGCGGTCCTGCAGCGCTCCTGATGGACGATGTCGCCGCGGCCGACGACGCTCACGCCCCAGAGCGCCATCTCGACGAGCGGCCGGACGAACACGACGTCGTCGACGGCCAGCTCGCCGCGAGCAACCGCGCGTTGGGCGATGCCCGCGGAGGCGGCCTCGGGAGTCGTCCGATCGAGGTCGGCGCGGTCGAGGTCGATCGCCGCCCGGATCGCCAGCAGGGTCATCGCCGGACGCCGCTGCATCACCCGGACCGCCGCGTCGACGACCGCCATGAGCTCGTCGAACAACGAGCCGCCGACGGCGACCGCCGCCGTGTCGTACTCGTGCCATGCCGTGTCGACGGAGTGCTGGAAGGCAGCGATGTACAGGCTGCGCTTGTTGGCGAAGTGGTGGTACACGGTGGCCGGCGTGACGCCCGCGGCCCGGGCGATGGTCTGCGACGAGGTGTTGGCGAAGCCGGCTGCGCCGAACGCCTCGATCGCCGCGTCGAGGATCGCCAGCTTGGTCTCGTCGCTGTTCGCGTTGCGCGGCCGTCCCGGACGCCGGCGCGCCGGCGCAGCCCCTTCGGCCTCGTCGGGCTGCGTCGTCATTCGGCTCCCTCGGGCCCCCGTACCTCGTGGCACCACCCGGCACATGGCCGCGGCCGCATCCTAGGGTTCCCCGTCGCGGGTGCCGGTCGTCGGCCACCGAGCCGATCCGCGACCCGGTGGGGCGAGGATCCGGTCACCGCCGCAACGTGACCGTTCCCTTCCGGCCGTGACCGGAAGGGAGCCCTTCGCACCAGCGCGGCGACAATGGCGGTTGAGCTCGTTCGAGGCACGGCGTCTGCCCCAGGCGGCGCAACTGCCACGGCGCCCGCCGCACACGGCGCGGCCACGCGCCGCGCCAGACAGGGAGACCACATGTCCGATTCCATTTTCGCCGACGGCCCCTCGGCGGGTGAGCTGAGCCAGCGTGCCCGCCGGCTGCGCAACGCCCTCGAACCGTTGGCCAGCAACGTCTACTTCGCCCCCGAGATCCACGCCGAGTTCGCCGCGCTCGGCTTCGGCCCGGGCGTCGGGGGCGAGGGCTGCGTGACCCTCGCCGAGATCTCCGGCTACTACTGCAGTCGGGCCGGCTGCATGGGTCAGGTGCCTGGCGAGGTCGTGGTCGCCGCCTTCGGCGTGTTCAACCCCGACCTGATCATCCCGGCCGTCGAGCGCGGCTGGTCGATCGCCGGCGTCGACGACGTGCTCGCCGCTCGTCGAGCGCGGGGCGACGGCGTCGCTCCAGCGCATCCTCGGCATGCCCGACGACCTGCCGTGGGTGACGTCGGTGCTCCAGCGTGGGGCCGGCGCAGGCTCGGCAGGGGGCCGGTTCCTCTACGCCGGCCTGCGTTCGCTCGGCGTCCCGTCGACGCCGTGGGGTGCGGCGTGGCGGGCGATCGACACCGTCCGCGAGCACCGCGGCGACTCGCACATCGCGGCATGGCTGGCCGCCGGCCTCGACCCTGTGGAGGCCGGCCTGCTCACCGAGGTGTACTACGGCATGCCGTCGAAGCACTACCACCGCGGCCGTGGCTGGAGCGAGCGTCAGCTCGACGACGGCCTCGATCGGCTGCGTGCCGCCGGTGTCATCGACGGCGAGCCGCCAGCGTTGACCGCCGAGGGCACGATCCTCCGCGAGGGCATCGAGGTGGCCACCGACCGTCAGCAGCGGCCGATCCTCGACGCGATCGGCGCCGACTTCGACCGCCTCGTGACGACGATCGAGCCTTGGGCCGCGGCGATCGTCGCCGAAGGCGGCTTCCCCTCGGCGATCACCCAGCTCCCCGCAGCCTGGGGTCGCCTCCCCGACCCCGACTGACCCGTTCGTGTCGCGACATCACGCATCGGAGACGTGGTCAGGGACGCGACACGAACGCAGGAGACGTGGCCGCCGTGCGGGCACGGGGCGGCGGACGACGACCGTCTCGCCCGTCCCGTTCGTGTCGCGGTCGGACGCGCCGGCAGTGACGTCAGCGGCGCGACACGAACGGCACCGACCACGCCGGCATCGGGCTCCGGGCAGGGAGCGGGCCGGCTCCGCGCCCGGGACCGGTGCGTCGAGTGGGCAGACTGGGGCGCGGTGGCGCGCCGCGCCGGACCGCAAGGAGGGGATCATGGCCGATCTCGTCGATGTCCTGCTCGTCCGTCCAGGGCGTTACGTCGGGGCCCAGCGTCGTCCGGACGCCGGCGATGCGCCGCCCGACGTGGCCCGCGTCGAGGTGGTCGGTCTGCCCGGCGGCTCCGGTGTGATGCTGGCCTACGAGGTGCTCTCGACCTCCGGAGAGGTGGCCCATCAGGAGCACGCTGTGGTCGCCCGGTCGTCCACCGGCATCATCCTGATCACGTCGCACACCCACGCCGATGTCACCACGGTCATCGCCGAGGATCCCGCCCAGCCAGGCTGGTTCCCCGCCGTCGAGGGCAGCGCCCCGTTCCCGATGGCCATCCGCATCGAGGTGCCCGAGCCCGGCCACCTCGTCTACTCGTGGTCGTACGGATGGGGCGACCAGCCGATGACGGTGCGCGACGTCGGCGACGTGCGCGCCGTCGACTGATGACCGACGACAGGCCGGCGGCGGCGCTCAGTCGCCGTAGCCCGGCGGCGTCGGACACGGGCCGAGGATCGCCTCGGCGGCCGCGGCGAATGCCAGCGTCGTGCGATCGTGGAGGTAGGGCCCGACGATCTGCACCCCGACGGGCAGGCCCGACGCGGCGATGCCCACCGGGATCACGGTCGCCGGCAGGAAGCAGGCGCCGGCCGGGGCCATCCACCGGTTGATCTCCCAGTAGGGACGTGGACCCCAGCTCGGTCGTGACCGTGCGGGCGGCGATCGGCTCGCTGTGGTCGTGGTGGATGGCGACGCACGGCATCACCGGCAGCAGGAGGACGTCGTGGTCGTCGAAGAACGTTTCGAACCGCCGGCGCATCTGCAACCGGCTCTCGTTGTGCGACAGCCACTGGCGGTGGCGCATGCTCGTGTGCCGCCGGGCGGCGCCGACCGGGTCGTCGCCCGTGGCGGCGGCGAGCTCCTCGATCTGCGCCGGGCTGAAGCCACCGGACACGGCGGCCGTCACGAGTGCCTGGAAGCGCTCGGCCACCTTCATCAGGCCGAACCCGGGTGTCGCCTCGTGGTGCACGCGGCGCCCGCTGCCTCGAGCTGTTCGACGAACCCGGTCAGGGCCGTGGCGACCTCCGGATCGAGTGGGCAGGCGTCGTCGTCGAACCACGTGGCCACCCGGAAGGTGGCGAGGTCGGTCGCCCGTGGCTCGGGCAGTTCGAGCCGCCACGCCGCGCTGTTCCACCGATCGGGACCGCTCATCAGGTCGAGGGCCAGCGCCAGGTCGGCCGTCGTGCGCGCCAGCGGCCCGGCGACGGCGATGTCCGCCTGTGTGAGCGTCCCCGGCGGCCCGGGGATCTGGCCGTGGGCCGGCACGATCCCGTAGCTCGGCTTGTGGCCGTAGACGCCGGACATGTTCGCCGGCAGGCGGATCGAGCCGCCGATGTCGGAGCCGATCTCGAGCGGCGTGAACCGGGCGGCCAGCGCCGCTGCCGAACCGCCCGACGAGCCGCCCGGCGTGCGCTCGACGTCCCACGGGTTGGCCGTCGTGCCGAACACCTCGTTGTAGCTCTGCATGTCCCCGGCGTAGATCGGCAGGTTCGTCTTGCCCCAGACGACGGCGCCGGCACGGCGGACCGCGGCGACCGGGGCGGCATCCTCCGCGGGGACGTGCTCGGCCAGCTCGGGTGCGCCGGACGTGGTGCGCAGTCCAGCCGTGGAGAAGCTGTCCTTCACGGTCATCGGCACGCCGTGCAGCGGCCCGAGCGCGTCACCGCGGACCACCGCGGCGTCGGCCCGATCGGCCGCGGCGTACGCCCGCTCGAGGTCGCGGGTGACGACAGCGTTGAGTGGCCCGTCGAGGCGGTCGACGCGCTCGACGAAGTGCGCCAACGCCTCGCGGCTGGAGACCTGACGATCGGCGATCGCGGCGGCCAGCTCGACGGCCGACAACTCGTGCACTGCGGTCATGACCACTCCTCCCCTCGCCGAGCCGGGCTCAGGCGATCACGCCGCCGTCCACCGGGACGTGTGCGCCGGTCATGTACGAGGACTCGTCCGAGGCGAGGAACAGGGCCACCGCGGCGATCTCCTCGGGCGTGCCCATCCGCCGCAACGGCGTGTGCTTGATCATCGTGTCGATGTTGCTCGGGGCGTCGCCGAGCATCGGTGTGTCGATCACCCCGGGATGGATCGAGTTCACCCGGATGCCGTCGCGGGCCAACTCGAGCGCCGCCGATGCGGTCATGCCGGTGACCGCGTACTTCGAGGCCGAGTAGGCGATCATGTACTTCGTGGCGCGCAACCCGGCGCCCGACGAGGTGTTGACGATCGAGCCGCCGCCGGCGGCGCGCATCGGGGCGATGGCCGAGCGGATCCCGAGGAACACCCCGATCTGGTTCACCGCGATGATCCGCTCGAAGTCGGCGACGGAGTGGTCGGCGATCGGCGAGGTGAAGGCGATGCCGGCGTTGTTGACCAGCACGTTCAGCGCGCCGAAGCGCTCGACGGCGAGCGCCGTGGCGGCGGCCCACTCCTCCTCGCTGGACACGTCGAGGTGGGTGAACACGACCGAGTCGCCGAGCTCGTCGGCCAGCTGCTGACCGGCGTCGGTGAGCACGTCGCCGACCACCACCTTGGCGCCCTCGGCGGCGAACAGCCGCACCTCGGCCGCGCCCTGCCCGCGCGAGCCGCCCGTGACGATCGCCACCTTGCCGTCCAACCGACCCATGCGCTCACCCCCTGCGCCGGCTCGACGATCCGCCGCGCTCGGCATCCTGCCAGCGCGGTGGCTGGCACGGCGCATCGAGTCGTCCGTCAGACGACCTCGTGGTGCACGTCGCGCGAGCGCGCCGTCCTCGATCGTCAGCCAGGCAACCGTGCAGCGCGGGGCGCGGCGCCGCTGGGTGGCCGAGCCGGGGTTGACGTGGTGCTGCACGTGCCCGACGGGATCGACGTCGACCTCGTCCCACGGCAGGTGTGAATGACCGAACACGACGGCGTCGGCGTCGGGGAACCACCGCCGCAGCCGGGCCGCCCGTCCACCGGCCTGACCGCTGTCGTGGACCATCGCCACCTGGCAGCCGTCGAGGTCGACGACGCGTCGCTCGGGCAGGGCGACGCCGTGGTCGTTGTTGCCGAGCACGGCGTACGTCGGGGCGAACGCGGCGAGGGCGCCGAGCACGGCGACGTCGGTGATGTCGCCGGCGTGGAGGATCGCGTCGGCGCGCGTCAGCCGCTCGCCGAGCAGCGTCGACGAGCCGCGGCCCACCGCCCGCACCGAGGTGGGTGTCGGCGATGACGAGCACGTTCACCGCGCGTCGCACCGCCAGCGCCGGCTCGCCCCTCGACAGGGCCAGCGCCTCCCACGGCAACGTGCCGAGGATGCCGGCGAGTCGGCGGCGGGCGGCGTCCAGCGGCTTCGTCGCCGGCGGCGGTGCGCCGGCCCGCGCGCATCAGCGGCACGTCGAGGCGCCGCAGGTGCGCGTCGGCTTCGGAGCATGGTCGCCAACAGCGCTGCCCGGGTCCTCGTCCGCGGCGCTGACCACGATCTCCTCGACGGCCGTCCCGCTCGGCCGGTGGGCCGCGCAGCGCAGCCTTGCGGCCGCCGTGGCTGGCCTTGTGCTCGGAGCGCTTGGCCACCGGCCGGCCGTCGACCTCGACGAGCTTGTAGACGAACCCCGCGGTCGGCGCGCCGGAGCCGGTGACCACCGCGGTGCCCGCGCCGTAGACGTCGACCGGGGCGGCGGCCAGCGCGGCGATGGCGTGCTCGTCGAGGTCGCCGCTGACGACGATGCGCGTGCCGGTCGCGCCGAGCCGGTCGAGCTGGGCGCGCGCCTGGTGGGCGAGCACCCCGAGATCACCGGAGTCGATGCGGATCGCGCCCAGTGCCGTGCCGGCGGCGCCGACGGCGTGCTCGATGCCCGCGGTGATGTCGTAGGTGTCGACGAGCAGCGTCGTCGCCGGCGCCCTGGCTGGCGACCTGGGCGCGGAACGCATCGAGCTCGTCGCGGTACAGGAGCGTGAACGCGTGCGCCGCGGTCCCGGCCGTGGGGATGCCGTAGCGCCGGCCGGCGGCCAGGTTGGAGGTGGCCGCGAAGCCGGCGAGGTACGCGGCGCGCGACGCGGCCACGGCAGCCTCCTCGTGCGTGCGCCGGCCACCCATCTCGATGATCGGCCGCCCGCCGGCGGCGACCACCATGCGCGCCGCAGCCGCGCCGACGGCGGCGTCGTGGTTGAGGATCGACAGCACCAGGGTCTCCAGGACGACCGCCTCGGCGAACGTGCCGCGCACGGTGAGCACCGGCGAACCGGGGAACCACACCTCACCTTCCGGGTAGCCGTCGACGTCGCCGGTGAACCGGTAGCCGGCGAGCCACTCGGCCGTGCGCTCGTCGACGATCCCGGCACCGCTCAGCCAGGCGACGTCGTCGGTGCCGAAGGCGAACGACTGGATCGCTTCCAGCACCCGCCCGGTGCCGGCGACGACGCCGAAGCGCCGACCGTCGGGCAGCCGCCGGGCGAACACCTCGAACACGCACGGCACGTCGGCGGTGCCGTCGGCCAGCGCCGCGGCGAGCATCGTCAGCTCGTAGCGGTCCGTGCCATCCCCCGGCTCGTCGCGGCGACCGGTAGTGACTCGGCCTCAACGGGCACGGTGACGGGTTGTCGATCGGTCATGAGTGTCCTGGGCGTGGCGATCGGCACGCCGCGCGTCGGTGCGGCGCGATGTGCGCCGGCCACCGTAGGCGACCGGTCGAGCGACCTGCTCGACGACGGTGTCCAGGACACGCGTCTCGCCGCGTTCCGCCGAGCGCCCGATGGCGCTGCGCACCGACCGAGCGGCCCGCGGGCGGCGGGTCGTCGACTCAGGCGGCCAGCGCCGGCTCGCGGCCCAGCGCCACGTCGAACAGGCGGCTGACGAGCGACGGCGCCCGTCGGCTGGCGGTCTGCCACTCCTGGCGCGACAGCACGACCAGGGTCATCGGGGTGCTGGCGACGACGTCGGCGCTGCACCTGTCGTGCGCCCCGACCATCGTGCCCTCGCCGACGACGTCACCCTGGCCGACGAGTGCGATGGGTTGCCCGTCGCGGATCACCGTGGCCATGCCGTCGATGATCCAGGCCAGCTGGCGACCCTGCCGGCCCTGGTGGCACAGGACGGCCCCCGCAGGCACGTCGATCACCGTGGACGAGTCGTGGAGCGCGGCCATCTCGTCGGTCGTCAGACCGAGGCCGTCGAGCCTGCTGTTGTGCTGTTTGTTCCGCCTGATCATGGTTCAAGTGTGGCGAGCGACCTGGTCGGGTGCATCCTCCATCGAACGTGTCATTCGCCACGCTAACGATCTCGGGGATCGCGTCACCGAAGCTGTCGCAGCCGTCCGCTCGTCGGCCCGTGCGGCCGCCGGCGCGGAAGTCGACGATCTGGCGCTCCGGCAGCGCATGGAACCACTCGGGCCTCAGCCGCCTGCCCGGGCGGCGAGCCAGTCGGCGGCGCGGCGTCTGGACGCGCGGGCCAGCCACGCGTCCTGGACCACCTCGGCGAGCTCCTCGCGACTGATCTCCCCGAGGCGACCGGCGCGCACGAGCACTGCCGGGTAGCCGTCGAAGTGGGCCGTGGTGAAGAACGGGGCCGCCGGGTCGCCGACGAGCGCCTGCTTGTCGACCTCCGACTCGACCCACAGGCAGATCACGTCGTCGTAGCGCTCGCCGGTCTGCGGATCGACAGCGTCGGGTCGCGGGTTGCGGAAGAAGACGAACGATTTGCCGCCCACCTGGTAGACGGGGCGGCCCTTCGAGCCGTCGACGACGGTCACGTGCGGCATCCCCAGCGCCAGCTCGTGGACGTCGTCGACCGTCGCGGGCCGCGCCGCGACCCACCTCAGCCGAAGTCCTTGCGGAAGTCGTGGGTGCGCCAGTGCTCGGGCCGCAGCACGACGAGGACCGATTCGTCGGTGCTGGCGTTGTGCTCCGCGTACCACTTGCCCAGCTCCGGCCCGAGGTAGCGCGTCGCCATCGCCAGGTCGTCGCGTTGCGTCGCCTCGACGGTCACGGGTCCCTCGACCGAGACGTACTGGTAGGCGGATGGGTCCTCGATCTGCACGGTGAGCGTCGCCCGCCCGGCGGCGCGCAGCAGCTCGGCCTTGCGCGAGCTCCCGCCCATCCCGATCTGCACGGTGCCGTCGGCGTACTGGTACCAGATCGGCAGGGCCAACGGGCCTCGTCCCGGCTCGTCGACCGACAGGACGCCGACGTGGACGTCGGCGAGGAACGCGTCCCGCTCGGCCGGCGTCATCGAACCCTGTGCAGCCATCGTTCCCCCATCGTCGTCCCTCCCCAGATCATGCCCGATCGGCGGTCGCCGAAATCGAGCGGTGGTCCGCGCCGCGGGCGTGGCAGCGTCGTCCGCGATGACGACCGACCACTTCGGCGAGCGTGTCGCCGCGCACTACGACGCCACGTCCGCGGCGATGTTCGAGCCGGCCACCGTCGAACCGGTCGTCGACGTGCTCGCCGACCTCGCCGCCGACGGTGGCGCGCTGGAGCTCGGCGTGGGGACGGGTCGGATCGCCCTGCCGCTCGCGGCCCGCGGCGTGCCCGTGCACGGCATCGACCTGTCGACGGCGATGGTCGAGCGGCTGCGGGCCAAGCCGGGGGCCGAGCACGTGCGGGTGACGATCGGCGACATCGCGACGACGCGCGTCGACGGCGAGTTCGCCGTGGTCTACGTGGTCTTCAACACGCTGACCAACCTGATCACCCAGGACGAGCAGGTCGCCTGCTTCGCCAACGCGGCGGCGCACCTGCGGCCGGGCGGCCGGTTCGTGGTCGAGGTCTTCGTCGCCGACCTGCAGCGCCTCGCGCCGGGCGACACGGTGCGCCCGTTCGAGGTCGGCGACACCCATCTCGGCTTCGACGAGTACGACACCGTCGATCAGGGTCTCGTGTCGCACCACTGGCACCTCGTCGACGGCGAGTGGCAGCGGTGGTCGGTGCCGTTCCGCTACGTGTGGCCGAGCGAGCTGGACCTCATGGCCCGGCTGGCCGGCATGGAGTTGGAGCACCGCTGGGCCGATTGGGATCGCAGCCCGTTCACCCGTTCCAGCACGTCGCACGTCTCCGTGTGGCGCACGTCCCGGCGCTGAGCCCCGCCGAGCACCCCCAGGGCGCGGCGACGTAGCGCTCGCGGTCGTCGGGGTGCTCGACGAGCAGTCGCGGAGCATCGACTGGCGGATCGGTTCGGGGCGCCGTGGGCTCCAGAGGTGCTCGAACGCCCCCACTGTCGCGAGCGTACGACTACGGTCCGGAACGAAGTCGTCTTCGAGGGGGTTCCGTGGTGGCTGAGATCTCAGGGTTCTGCAACGAGCCGTTCGGCAAGCTCGTCGACGTGCTGTCGGCGACGCTCGACACGCGGCGGCGACCTCGGCGCGTCGGTGGCGCTGACCGTCGACGGCGAGCTGGTCGCCGACTTCTGGGGCGGCTTCGTCGACCAGGAGCGCACGAGGCCGTGGGAGCGCGACACGATCGTCAACGTCTGGTCGACCACCAAGACGATGACGTCGCTCGCCGCGCTCGTGCTCGCCGACCGCGGCCAGCTCGACCTCGACGCCCCGGTGGCCACGTACTGGCCGGAGTTCGCCGCCAACGGCAAGGAGGGCGTCCTCGTCCGCCACCTGATGTCGCACACCTCCGGCGTGTCCGGCTGGGCCCAGCCGGTGGTGCAGGAGGACATCTACGACCCGGTGCGGTCGGTGGCCATGCTCGCCGCGCAGGCGCCGTGGTGGGAGCCGGGCACGGCGTCCGGGCTACCACGCGATCAACCAGGGGCACCTCGTCGGCGAGGTGATCCGGCGGATCACCGGTCGTTCGCTCGGCACGTTCTTCGCCGAGGAGATCGCCGGCCCGTTGCACGCCGACTTCTTCATCGGCCTGCCGGCGCCGAGCATGACCCTCGGGTCTCGCCGGTGATCCCGCCGCCGCCGCTGCCGTTCGACATGGAGGCGATGGACCCCGACTCGCCCGTGTTCAAGACGTTCACCGGCCCGCCCGTCGACGCCAACCACGCCAACACCGAGGCCTGGCGGCGCGCCGAGATCGGCGCGGCCAACGGCCACGGCAACGCCCGCTCGGTGGCCCGCATCCAGTCGGTGGTGGCCAACGGCGGCACGTTCGACGGCGTCACCCTGCTGTCGCCGGCGACGATCGAGCGGATCTTCGAGGTGCAGTCCGACGGGGTCGACCTCGTGCTCGGCATGCCCCTGCGCTTCGGCATCGGCTACGGCCTGCCCGAGTCCCGCAGACGCTGCCGTACCTGCCCGACGACCAGATCTGCTTCTGGGGCGGCTGGGGCGGCTCGATGATCGTCAACGACGTCGGCCGGCACATGATGTTCACCTACATGATGAACCAGATGGCCCCGGGGATCATCGGCGGCCCGACGGCGGAGAGCGCTGCTCACCGCGCTGTACGCCGCGGTGTGAGCATCGACGCCGCGTCGCCGTCCGCGGCGATGCCGCGCAACGTCGTCGTCGTCCTGCTCGACAGCCTCAACCGCCACCTGATCGGGCCGTACGGGGCGACCGAGTTCGACACGCCGAACCTCGACCGCCTGGCCGCCCGGTCGGTGCGCTTCGACCGCCACGTCACCGGCTCGCTGCCGTGCATGCCGGCGCGCCACGACCTGCTCACCGGTTCGCTCGACTTCCTGTGGCGGCCGTGGGGCTCGATCGAGCTGTGGGAGGAGCCGATCACCCACCACCTGCGGCGGGCCGGGGTGACGACGATGCTCGTGTCCGACCATCCCCACCTGTTCGAGACCGGCGGGGAGAACTACCACTGCGAGTTCACCGCGTGGGACTACGTGCGCGGCCACGAGGGCGACCCGTGGCGCACGTGCGAGGACCCGTCGTGGGTCGGCGCTCCCGGACCGGCCGGCGCGTCCGGCGCAGGCCGGTTGGCTGCGCCACCCGTACGACGACAGCCGCACGTGGTTCCGCGACGAGGCCGACTACCCCGGTCCGCGCACGATGGCCGCAGCCGCCGACTGGCTGGAGCGCCAGGCGCCGTCGGCCGACCGGTACCTGCTGTTCGTCGACGAGTTCGACCCGCACGAGCCGTTCGACACGCCCGAGCGGTGGGCCGCGCGCTACGACCGCGACGACTCGCCGCGGCCGATCTGGCCGCCGTACGCCGTCGACGCCACGGCTCGCGGCGTCATCTCCCCCGCCGACCTCGCCCGGGTGCGCGCCGCCTACGGCGCCAAGCTGTCGATGATCGACCACCACCTCGGACGGGTGCTCGACGTGCTCGACCGCCAGGGCGCGTGGGACGACACCGCCGTCATCCTGTGCACCGACCACGGCCACTACCTCGGCGAGCACGACGTCGTCGGCAAGCCGGCGGCGCCGCTGTACGAGGCGATGAGCCGCATCCCGATGCTCGTGGCCTGGCCGGGCGTCGGGCCGCGGCGGGTGGACGCGCTGACCACGACGGTCGACCTGCACGCCACGCTGGCGACGTGTTCGGCGTCGTCTCGGAGCACCGCACCCACGGACGATCGATCGTCCCGCTGCTCGACGGCTCGGCCACGTCGATCCGCGAGTGGGCGCTGATGGGCGTGTGGGGACGCGAGGTGCACGTGACCGACGGACGGGTGAAGTACGTGCGCGCGCCGGCGGCGGCGAACGCACCACTGTCGATGTGGTCCAACCGGTGGTCGACGATGCCGGTGCACGCGCTGCCCGACGTCCGCCTGCCCAAGCCCGACCACCGCGCCGTGCTCGACACGATGCCCGGCTCCGACGTGCCGGTGATCCGTCAGCCGTTCGTCCGCCGGCGACGCGTTGCCGTTCTGGGCGGCGAGCCGGTTCACCGGCAACCACCTGTGGGACGTCGACGAGGACCCGGCCGAGACCCGCGATCTCGCCGGCGCCGATGCCCGGCTGCGAGCGCGAGGCCCTCGATCGGTTGCGCGCCGCGCTCGACGAGGTCGAGGCGCCCGACGACCAGTACGCGCGCCTCGGCGTCTCCTGACCGTCGGCCGGCGCCGTCGGCGTGCAGGCGCTCAGGCGGTGGTGCGGTCGATCCAGTCGCCGGTGGTCGACATGGTCACACCGATGAGCGCCAGCGGCGCCAGCGCGCCACGCTGGAGCTGCTCGGCGTCGATCGGCGAGCCGTCCACGCCCGGCATCGTCGGCACCCCCACCGCGTCGTACAGCATCGTTGCGCCCATGCCGAGGTGGATCGCCTGGCGGGCGGTGGTGTCGCAGCACACGTTGGTCATGTAGCCGGCGATGGTCAGGTGGTCGACGCCACGCTCGGTGAGCCACTCCTGGAACGGCGTCCCGGTGAACGTGCCCGGCAGGCGCTTGTCGATGAGCACGTCGTGCGGACGGTCGGCGACCTCGGGACGCAGCTGCCAGGCCGTGCTGTCGGCCTGGAACGGTCCCTGCCCGTCGACGCCCGTGTGGCGGACCACCACCACCGGCACACCCGCGGCCGTGGCCGCGTCCATCGCCCGGCCGATGAGGTCCAGGCTGGCGGTGCGCGGCGGGTACTCGATCGGCAGCATCCCGCCGAAGTACTCCTCCTGGACGTCGATCACGATCAGCGCTGTCTTCATGTCCGGAATCCTGCCCGCTCGCCGACCGGAGCCGGCGCTCGTGTGTCGAGCGCACGTCCGCAGTCCATCCGCGTGAGTCCGTGGGAGGGAGTCTTGACCATCAGCACAGCAAGCGCTCCGAGGCCAGGTCGGCGCCGGCGCGCAGGGCGGCGAGCTTCTCCCACACCACCGACGGGGCCACGTCGCCGATGCCGGCCGACGTGTCGAACCCGCAGTCCGTGCCGGCGATCACCCGCCGCGGATCGCCCACCGAGCGGGCCACCACGGCCAACCGATCGGCGACCACCTCGGGGTGCTCCACGTAGTTGCTCGTCGTGTCGATCACGCCGCTGACGAGGAGCATGTGCTCGGGCAGCGGGTGCCGTTCGAAGCAGTGGTGCTCGTGCGCGTGGCGGGCGTTGGCCATCGACACCACGAGGGCGCCGACGTGGGCCTGGTACAGCAGCGGCTGGATGACGTCGAACGCCACGTCGTGGGTGTGCGGTCCCTCGTAGTTGCCCCAGCACACGTGGAGGCGCACGCGCGCCGGATCGATGCCGGTGAGCGCCGTGTTGATCGCCTCGATCACCACCTCGACGAACTCGACGAACTCGCCGAGGGGACGGTCGGCGAACAGGACGTGGCGTTCCATCGCCAGGTCCGGCGCATCGATCTGCAGGAGCAGGCCGCGGTCGACGATCGCCCGGTACTCGACCCCGAGAGCCTCGGCCACGGCCTGCACGTACTCGGTGCGCGACGCGTAGTGCCGATTCTCCATCGCCGTGACGACGATGCCCGGCGAGGGCGCGGTCATGAACGTCTCGGTGAACGGGGCGTCGGCGACGAGCGCGCACTCCGCGTCGAGCTCAGCGGTGTCGGCGTAGGCCACCGGACCGATCGCCGCCGGCGCGTGCATCAGGTCCACCTGCATCCGCTCGCGGCGTCCGAACGCCATCTCGAGGAAGTCACGGTGTTCCATGAGGTCGCGCATCGGCGGCCGGCGGCTCGTCCCACCGAAGCCCGTCATCCGGTGCTGCACGTAGGTGAAGAAGCTCTCCCGCGCCTGCTCGCCGTCGTTGCCCGAATCGATCCCGACGGCCATCTGCCGAGCGATCACCGCAGCCGTCGCCTCTTCCACCGCCCGCCGCAACTCCTCGGCGTCGACGGGCTCGCCACGGCTGCGCCGGCCGTGCACGGCGGCCAGCTCCGCAGGTCGCGGCAGGCTGCCGGCGTGGGTGACGACGAATCGTGCATCGGTGGTGAGCATCGCGGCCGAACGTACCCGTGGCACGGCTCGTCGACCGTGGCGTGGCGCTCTCGACCCTCGGCCACCTCGCGGCGCGTGCTTATGCTCCGGCGATGAGCAGTCCATCGCACGCTGCGGTGCTCTCCACGCAGCCCGGCCGCACCGAGGTCGAGGAGCTGCGCGTGGACGCGCCGCGGCGCGACGAGGTCGTCGTGCGGGTCGAGGCGGCGGGCCTGTGCCACAGCGACCTGCACTTCATGGAGGGCAAGTTCCGCACCCCGTTGCCATGTGTGCTGGGGCACGAGTCGGCCGGCGTCGTCGAAGCCGTCGGCGACGACGTCACCCACGTCGCCGCCGGGGACCACGTGGTCTGCTGCGTCTCGGTGTTCTGCGGTCGCTGCCGGCAGTGCCTGTCCGGCCACCCGTACCGCTGCACCGACACGGCGGCCACCCGACGCCCCGCCGGCGACACGCCGCGACTGGCGCGCCCCGACGGTTCCACGGTCGAGCAGTTCAGCCAGCTCGGCGGGTTCGCCGAGCGGATGCTCGTGCACGAGAACGCGGTGGTCAAGGTGCGCGACGACATCCCGTTCCACATCGCCGCCATCCTCGGGTGCGCGGTGCTCACCGGCACCGGTGCGGTGTTCCGCTCCGCCGGTGTCACGGCGGGCTCGCGGACGTGCGTCATCGGCAACGGCGGCATCGGCCTGTCTGCGGTGCAGGCGGCGCGCATCGCCGGCGCGGACATGGTGATCGCGGTCGACACGTCACCGCGCAAGCTGGCGCTGGCCACCGAGCTCGGCGCCACCCACACC
The DNA here is from genome assembly GCA_963794805.1 of uncultured Acidimicrobiales bacterium. GTDB lineage: Bacteria > Actinomycetota > Acidimicrobiia > Acidimicrobiales > Ilumatobacteraceae > JAODBQ01. The sequence goes on along the minus strand of CAWCFL010000011.1, from coordinate 223,555 downwards.
GTCGACGCGTCGGCGGTCGACGACGTGGTCGCCGAGGTGCGGCGGCTCACCGGTGGCGGCGTCGACTACAGCTTCGAGGCCATCGGCCTGAAGGCCACCGCCGAGCAGGCCTTCCGGATGCTCGACACCGGCGGCCTGGCGACCGTCATCGGGATGGTGCCGAGCAACCAGCCGATCGAGGTCCGCGGCATGGACCTGTTGATGGAGCGCACGCCTGCAGGGCTCGATGATGGGCTCCAACCAGTTCCGCCAGGACATCCCCCGCCTCGCCGGGTTGTACGCTCGACGGGCGGCTGCAGCTCGACCAGATGGTCTCCGACCGCATCGCCCTCGACGAGATCAACGAGTCGTACGCCAAGATGACCGCCGGCGAGGTCACCCGCGCCGTCGTCGCGTTCTGATCGCCCGAGCGGAGGCAGCCGACATGCACATCGACCGACCGAGCACACCACGCCTCGAGCCGATCGAGCGGGTCGCCGAGAAGGCCCGCGAGGTGATGAAGGACCAGCCGATCAACGCGGTCAACGTGACGGCGACGATGGCCCACAACCGCACGGTGAGCAAGGCGGTGAACGGGCTCGCCCAGACCGTCCTCTTCGGCGGCGAACTGCCCCGCCGGCAGGTGGAGATCGCCGTGCTGCGAATGGGCTGGAACTGCGCGTCGGTCTACGAGTTCGGTCAGCACACCCTGTTCGGGCGTGCTGCCGGGCTCACCGACGAGGAGATCTGGTGGACCACCCGATCCGTCGACGAGGCGTCGTGGTCGCCGGCCGACCGGGTGATCGTCCAGCTCGTCGACGACCTGTACGCCGACGACTGCGTCACCGATGAGGTCTGGGCATCGGCCACCGAGCACTTCAGCAGCGCCGACATCGTCCATCTCATCGCCGCCGCCGGTTGCTACCGAACCGTGAGCATGTTCCTCAACAGCGCCGGCGTCCAGCTCGACGACGGCGTCCCCGGCTGGCCCACTGCCCCCGGCGGCTGACCGCACCGCTTGCGGGGGCGCCCAGGTCCCGACCGTTCGTGTCGCGGCGGTCACGACGGCTTCGGCGCGTCCGGGCGCGACACGAACGCGGGTCGGCGGCGGCTCGGGTCGCGTCATGCTGACGACGACCGACTCGGCGCGTGCGCGGCGCGACACGAACGACGGGTGCGGCGGGTGCCGGCGGCGCTGCGCGACGATGGGCCCGGGACGAGGAGGGCGACATGGCGCTGGATCAATCGACGATCGACGACCTGACCGCGAGGCGCGGCGAGATCGCCGGGCGGCACCTGCGGCCGCACGGCGAGCGGCCGGCGTCGAGCGCACGCGGCGTGCACCACGTCGCGCTGATCAGCAGTGACGTCGAACGGACCGTCGAGTTCTTCGACGGGCTGCTCGAGTTCCCGTTGATCGAGATGTTCGAGAACCGCGACTACGCCGGCTCGACGCACTTCTTCTTCGACATCGGCGAGGGCAACGCCCTGGCCTACTTCGATCTGCCGGGCCTCGACCTCGGCCCGTACGCCGAGGTGCTCGGCGGGCACCACCACCTGGCGATCTCCGTCGAACGGTCGCGCTGGGAGCACCTGCGGGCCAAGCTCGATGCCGCCGGCGTGGAGACCGCCCACGTGGACGGGTCGTCGCTGTACTTCCGCGGTCCCGACGGCGAACGCCTCGAGCTGATCAGCGACCCCCTCGGCGAGATGTACGGCAACCAGCTCGGCTGAGCGCAGCTCAGCCGGATGGCCGAGCGACCGCCAGGGAGCCGGGCATCGATGGGGTTCGGGGGCGCAGCCCCCGGGTGTGTCGGCTGAGCGCAGCTCAGCCGGATGGCCGAGCGACCGCCAGGGAGCCGGGCATCGATGGGGTTCGGGGGCGCAGCCCCGGGTGTGTCGGCTGAGCGCAGCTCAGCCGGATGGCCGAGCGACCGCCAGGGAGCCGGGCATCGATGGGGTTCGGGGGCGCAGCCCCCGGGTGTGTCGGCTCAGCGCAGCTCGGCCGACGCTCAGTCGTGCAGCGCCTCGCGCAACGCCTGGCCGGCTTCTTCGACGGCTTCCATCGCCGCCGGGACGACGGCACCCATACCGAAGAAGCCGTGGATCAGCCCGGCGTAGCGCGTTCCCTTGGCCGGGACGCCGGCCGCTTCGAGCTTGACGACGTAGGCCTCGCCCTCGTCGCGCAGCGGGTCGAACTCGGCGGTGATCACCAAGCGCCGGGGCGACGGCGGTGTGGCTCGTCCGCCGACAGCGGTGCCGCCCGCCAGTCGGCCGGGAACGCCGTCGGGGAAGTACGCCGCGGCGAACCAGGCGATCGACTCCTGGTCGAGCATGTACCCGTTGGCGTTCTCGATGCGCGAGGGGAACTCGTCGGCCAGGCCGGCCACCGCCGGGTAGATCAGCAGCTGCAGCTTGAGCGGGATGCCGACGTCGCGGGCGTGCAGCGCGGCGACGGCGGCCAGGTTGCCGCCGGCCGAATCGCCGCCGACGGCGAGGTGGGCCAGGTCGACGCCGAGCTCGTCGGGGTGCGCGGCGACGTACTCCAGGGCGGCGACGGCATCGTCCGACGGCAGCCGGGAACGGGTGCTCCGGCGCCAGCCGGTAGTCGACGGCGATCACCTGGCAGCCGCCCCGGTTGGCCAACGCCCGGCAGTCGCGGTCGTGCGAGGTGAGACTGCCGATGACGAACCCGCCGCCGTGGTAGAAGACGAGCGTCGGCGCCGAGCCCTCGCCGACCGCCTCGGGGCGGTAGATGCGGATCGGCAGCTGCTGCCCGCCGGCGTCGATCGTGCGGTCCTCGACGCTGGCGACCTCCTCGCCGGCACCCATCATCATCACCATCGTGTCCATCCCGGAACGGGCGTCGGCGACCGACATGGTGTGCAGCGGCGGGGCGCCGATGGAGGCCATCTGGTCGAGCAGCATCTTCATGTTCGGGTCGAGCGGCATCCGGGCAGCGTAGATGCCGGGGTCATCGACCGGTCACCGGCCAGCCGGGCCGGTCCTTGGGCAACGGCGGGCCGAAGGCGTTGATCTTGCTCGTGCGCAGTCCGAGTGCCATGCAGCGCCTCGGCGAACTTGACCGCCGCCTCCACGCCGTCGACCACGGGCACCCCGAGCTCGGCGGACAGCCGCGCCGCCATGCCGGCCATGCCGCCGCAGCCGAGGCACAGCGCCTCGGCCCCGGCGGCGATGGCCGTCGCGCCGACCTCGACGAGGCGCGCCGTGGTGCGCTCGACGTCCTCCTCCAACTCGAGCACGCCGAGGTCCGCGGCCAGGATCGCCGCGCAGCGGTCGAGCAGCCCGGCCAGGCGCAGTTGATCCTCGATCTGCGGCACGGCGCGGCGCAGCGTGGTGACCACGCCGTACTTGTGGCCGACGAGGCAGGCGGTCATCGCCGCGGCCTCGGTGATGGTGATCACCGGTACGTCGAGCAGCTCCTGGGCACCCTCGCGGCCGTGCTCGCCGAAGCCGGCCCACACGAGCGCGTCGAACGACGGCCCGTCCCACGTGGCCAGGCGGTCGAGGATCGCCGCGGCGGAGATGTAGCTCTCGTAGTACCCCTCGACCGACGCCGGCCCGAAGCGCGGCTCGGTGGCGATGATCTCGGTGCCCGGTGCGGCGACGGCCGACGCCGCAGCGCACATCGCCGCGGTCATCGACGACGTGGTGTTGACGTTCATCACCAGGATGCGCACGGAACCTCCACTCGACTCGCCACGACCGGGCGCTCGTCGGGATCATCGACCGAGCATGGCTCATCCCGGCGACCGCCGCCGCGGTCGGCAGCTCCGCCGGGCGCGGCGGCGGCGTGCGCTGCGCCGTCGTCCTCGCCCGGAAGCGCAGCCGCCCGGCGAGCCGGCCGGACAGGGCGTCCAGGCCGGCGGCGACGATCAGCGCGCTGCCACGCACGACCAGCTGGACGAACGGCGAGACGTTGAGCAGCGTCAGCCCGTTCTCCAGCACGGCGAGGAACACGAGTGCGAGGAACACTCCCGACAGGCGGCCGCGCCCGCCGGCCCAGGCCACGCCGCCGAGGAGGACGGCGGTCAGCGCCTGCAGCTCGAACGTCAGCCCCTGGTCGCCGGGCGAGGCGCCGTTGAGCCGAGCGGCGAGCAGCATGCCGGCGAGGCCGGCGCCCGCCCCCGTGACGATGTACAGGGAGAACGGCAGGGCGCGTACCGGGAGCGCCGAGAGGAACGCGGCTTGGCGGTTGATGCCGATCGCGTACACGTACCGGCCCCACGGGGTGACCGAGAGGAACAGCCCGCCGAGCACGAACATCCCGATGGCGAACCAGGCCTGCACCGGCAGGCCGAGCAGCTCGCCCGAGCCGATCGTGCGGAACGTCGCACCGATGTTGAACACCGGGGTGTCGCGGATCAGCTCCAGCACGCCGCGGATCAGCAGCTGCGTGCCGAGCGTGACGATCACCGGGTTGAACCCGAGCACCGCGACGAGCAGGCCGTTGAACGAACCGATCGCCGCGCCGAGGCCGATGGCGAACAGGATCGCCGCCCACGCCGGCCAGCCCCAGTCGTGCACCGACAGGGCCATCAGCGTGCCGGTCGCCCCGACGATCGAGCCGATCGACAGGTCGACCGGACCGGAGATCATCAGCAGGGCCATGCCGACCGTGGCCACGGCGATCACCGAGTAGTTGCCGGCGATGACCTTGAAGTTGCCGGTGGTGAGGAAGTGGTCCGAGCGCGACGTGAAGTAGGCGCACAGGCAGATGAGCGCGATGGACAGCATCACCGTGGACGCCGACTCGACGTTGCGCAGCCGGTGGACGGGCAGTTTGCTCACGACACTGGGGGCTCGCCCCGGACCCCATCGCCGTCTGGCTCGCTGGCGCTCGCTCAGCCGCCATGCTCTCGCTCCGCTCGCTCATGGTTCCGCCATTTCGATCGTGTCGTCGGGCGCGTGCTCGCCGACGTGGCTCAGCTCCAAGAGGCGGCGTTCGGACACCTCGGCGCCGTGCAGCTCGGCGACGATCCGTCCGCGGGAGAGCACGAGGACGCGGTCGGCGATCTGGTTGAGCTCCTCGGGCTCCGACGAGGTGACCACCGCGGCGCGCCCGTCGGCGGCCATCTGGCGCACCGCGTCGTACAGATCGCGCCGCGCGCCGACGTCGACGCCCTGCGTCGGCTCGTCGAGCAGCAGGACGCGGCAGTCGGTGGACAGCCATCGCCCGACCACGAGCTTCTGCTGGTTGCCACCGGAGTACCCGCGGCCGGGGATGTCGCCGCGCCGCGGGTGCAGCGACAGCGAGCCGGCGACGGCGTCGAACCGCTCGCGCTCGCGACGCGTGTTGCGGATGCCGCCACGCGCCAGGCGGCCGTAGCTCGGCAGGAGCACGTTGTCGGCGCCGCTGCGATCGAGGAACACGCCCTTGCGCAGCCGGTCCGACGGCACGAGCGCGACGCCGGCGGCCACGCCGTCGGCCACGTCGCGGAAGTTGCGCCGCCGACCGTCGACGGTCACGGACCCGGCGACGCGCCGTTGCGCGCCGGCCAGCGTCTCGACGAGCTCGGTCCGGCCCGAGCCGAGCAGCCCGTAGATGCCGAGCACCTCACCCTCGTGGACGTCGAACGTCACCGGTCCGATCCCGGCGGAGAGCAAGCCGTCGACCTGCAGCACCGGCGCGCCGGTGGGTCGGCGCTCGGCCTCGCGCTCGGTCACCGCCATCTCCCGTCCGGCGATCGTGTCGACCAGCTCGCCGTGGGTCGTCTCGCCGACGGGCTTGGTGAACACCACCTCACCGCTGCGCATCACCGTCACGGTGTCGGCCAGCTCGAACACCTCGGCCAGGCGATGGGTGACGTACAGGATCGCCAGGCCGGAGTCGCGCAGACGTCGGCACTGGTCGCCGAGCTTGCGTGCCTCGTCCTCGGTGAGCGCCGCCGTCGGCTCGTCGAGGATCAGCACCGAGGGCTCGGCGACGAGCGCCTTCATGATCTCGATCAGCTGCAGCCCGGCGCCGCCGATCAGGTCGATGCCCGAGTCCGGGTCGAGCTCGGCGCCGAGACGTTCGATGAGCCGCCTGGTCTCACGGCGCTGCGCCCGACGACGCACGACGATCCCCCGGCGCAGCTCCTGCCCGAGGAACACGTTCTCGGCGACGTCGAGCGACGCGGCCACGCTGAAGTCCTGGTAGATCACCGACACGCCGGCCTGCTTGGCGGACCGCGGCGTGTGGCTCCTGGCGCGGTGCCCGCCGATGCGGATCTCGCCGCTGTCGGGCTGCACCGCGCCCGAGACGCACTTGATCAGCGTGCTCTTGCCCGCCCCGTTCGCTCCGAGCAGCGCGTGGATCGAACCGTCCTCGACGCGCAGGTCGACCGAACGCATGACCGTGACGCCGCCGTACGACTTCGTCAGGCCGAGCACCTCCAGCGCCACGGATCAGCCGAGGTCCTGGATGTACTTGTTCAGCAGGTCGGGCGTGTCCTTGGTGACCAGCTCCAGCGGCACGAGGTAGTCACCGGGCTGGCCATTGGCCAGCTGGATCGGCAGGAGCACCATGCCCTTGCCCACCTCGGTCAGCGAGAGCGCCGCGGAGGCCCGGTAGAACGAGCCTTGCTGGATGAGCTCGAGGGCGTGCTTGGTGCCGTCGATGCCGGCGAGGAACAGCTTCGGGTCGGTCTCCGACCTCCCGGCGTTGGTCAGCGCCTGGTAGGCGCCCTCCGTCGCCGTCTCCTCCACGGCCAGCACGACGTTCACGTCAGGGTTGGCCTGCAGGATGGTGTTCATCGCGTTGAGCCCTTCGGTCTGCGACAGCGCGTCCTGCTTGGCCACGACGTTCATCGTCGCCCCGCACGAGGCCAGCCCCTGCTCGATGCCCTCACGCCGCTTCTGCGCCCAGGCGCCTGGCTCGTAGGTGAGCAGGGCGACCTTCGCCGTCCCGTTGAGGTTGGCCTTGGCGTAGTCGCACGCCGCCTTGCCGATCTCGTTGCCGCCGGCGACGTGGTCGAAGCCGAGCGTCGCGTCCTGGTTGGTGATCTGGTTGGCGTAGGTGATCCACTTGATCCCCGCGTCACGCGCCTTCTGCGCCTCGGTCTCGATCGTCTCCGGAGCGACCGGCTGGGCGATGATCGCCATCACGCCCTGTTGGATCCACGTGTCCATCGTGTTGATCTGCTTCTGCTGATCGGTGCCGGGGTCGTCGATCACCAGCTCGTAGCCCTGCTCCTTCGCCGTGGCCTTGGCGACGTCGAACTCCTTCAGCACGGCGTCCTGCTTGGTGCCGTTGGGGAACGAGATGGCGATCACCTTCGAGCCGTTGCCGCCAGCCGCGGCTCCCTGCGGCTGGCGTCGAGGCTGCCGCCGCAGCCGTCGTTGCCGCAGCCGCGGTGGTCGACGACGACTTCGAGTCACTGCCGCAGGCGGCGATGAGCACGGTGGTGCAGGAGCACAGGGCGAGCAGTGCGGCGACGACGCATGAGACCTCCGGAGGACGACGAGCGGAAGCTCACATTGCATACAGTGTGCAACTCAGGGGCAAGACCCTCGCCGTGAACGCACGGTTACGAGTTGATCCGTCGCCCGCGCATGCAGTGCACGCGGGTACGGGTGGTGCTCGCGCCAGTGGCGGGCGACGTCGATCTTGCGACTGACCCACACGCGATCGTGGCTCACCACGTGGTCGACGAAGCGGGCGAGCGCGGCGAATCGCCCCGGTCGCCCGACCAGCCGGCAGTGCAGCCCGATGGACATCATCCGCGGGGTGCGCTCGCCCTCGGCGTAGAGCACGTCGAACGTGTCGCGCAGGTAGGCGAAGAACTGGTCGCCGCTGTTGAACCCCTGTGGGCTGGCGAAGCGCATGTCGTTGGCGTCGAGCGTGTACGGCACGACGAGGTGCGGCTGCTCGCCCACCGTCGTCCAGTACGGCAGGTCGTCGTTGTAGTCGTCGGCGTCGTAGAGGAAGCCGCCCTCCTCCACCACCAGGGCGCGGGTGTTCGGCGACGTGCGCCCGGTGTACCAACCGAGCGGCCGGCTGCCGGCGACGCGGGTGAGCACCTCGACTGCCTGGTGCAGGTGGGCCCGCTCGACGTCGATGTCCGATGTACTGGTAATCGAGCCAGCGGTAGCCGTGGCTGCAGATCTCGTGGCCGTCGGCGACCATCGCCTCGATCACCGCCGGATTGCGTTCCGCGGCCATGCCGACGGCGAACACGGTGAGCGGCAGCGCGGTGCGGCGGAAGAGGTCGAGGATCCGCCACACGCCGACGCGCGACCCGTACTCGTAGATCGACTCCATGCTCATGTGCCGCGCCGGGCGCATGTCGGCGCCGACGATCTCGGAGAGGAACGCCTCGGACGTCGCGTCGCCGTGGAGCACGCAGTTCTCCCCGCCCTCCTCGTAGTTGAGGACGAAGTTGACCGCCACCCGGGCGTCGCCGGGCCACGCGGCGTACGGCGGGTTCGGCCCGTAGCCGACGAGGTCGCGCGGGTAGTCGGTCACGACAGCTGCTCGGCGGCGAGGGTCGTGAGGAACTCGGGCAGCTCGTCGGCCAGGCTGACACGCCGGCGACGATCGCGGCCGCGGCGTGCAGTGCCGTCGCGTCGCCGCCGGCGTCGACGAGCTCGGCGACGACCGAGTCGATCTCCGCGTCCACGAGTGCGGCGGTGATCTCCGTGCCCTCGGCGGTGGTGGCACCGAGCTGGATCCACTGCCACAGCTGGCTGCGCGAGATCTCCGCGGTCGCCGCGTCCTCCATCAGGTCGAAGATGGCCACGGCACCGCGCCCGCCGAGCCAGGCGGCGATGTACTGCAGGGCGACCGACACGTTGGTCCGCACGCCGCGCAGGGTGATCGACGCGCCGTCGACGTGCGTGTCGAGCAGCGCGCCGAGGTCCTGCCCGGGCACTTGCACCTCGAGCTGGTTCGGCCGCGCGCCGAGCACCGCGGTGAGCTCCTCGGTGGCCACCGCGACCAGGTCGGGGTGCGCGACCCAGGTGCCGTCGTAGCCGAGGCCGGCCTCGCGCTGCTTGTCCGCACGGACGCCGGCCAGCGCCCGTTCGGTGACCTCCGGGTCGCGCCGGTTGGGGATGAACGCCGACATGCCCCCGATGGCGTGGGCTCCACGGCGATGGCACACCGAGACGAGCTCGGTGGCGTACGCGGCCATGAACGGCACGGTCATCGTCAGCGCCGACCGGTCCGGCAGGAGGTGCTCGGGCTCGCCGCCGAAGCGCTTGATGACCGAGAACAGGTAGTCCCACCGACCGGCGTTGAGCCCGCAGATGCGGTCGCGCAGGGCGTAGAGGATCTCCTCCATCTCGTACGCCGCGAGGATCGTCTCGATCAGCACCGTCACCCGGATGCTGGCGTACGCCAGCCCGAGCCGCCGTTCGAGGTCGGCCAGCACGGCGTCCCACCACTCGGCCTCGTGGTGGCTCTCCATCTTGGGCAGGTACAGGTACAGGCCGCTGCCGCGCTCGGCGAATGCCGCGGCGCTGTGGAACGCGGCGAGCGTCACGTCGAACAACGAGGCACACACCGGCCGGCCGTCGACGGTGACGTCCGACTGGTCGAGGTGCAGCCCACGCGGCCGGACGACGACCGTTGCCGGGTCGTCGCCGGGGACGTCCTCGCGCCCGTCGGGGCGCACGAAGCGCAGCTCGCCTCGGGCGTGGTCGCGGATGTTCCGCTGACCGTCAATCAGGTTGACCCACGTCGGGGAGAGGGCGTCCTCGAGGTCGCAGAGGAAGACCTTGGCGCCGCTGTTCAGCGCGCCGACCATCATCTTGCGCTCGGCCGGCCCGGTGATCTCCACCCGCCGGTCGCTCAGGTCCGCCGGGGCAGGCCGGACCTGCCAGTCGGCTTCGCGGATGGCCGCCGTGGCCGGCAGCAGCCCGGGGCGGTCGCCGGCGCGCAGGGCCCCGGCCCGCTCGGCCCGTCGGTCGAGCAGCGCCCGACGGGCCGAGTCGTGGACCCGTTGCATCGCGGCCAGAGGGCCAGCGCGTCGGGACCGAGGATCTCGGCCTCGTCGGCACTGAGCGGCGTCCGGCGTTCGGCGAGGACGCACAGTGGGCGCAGTCATCGGACACCTCCAGTGGTGGGGGGTTCGTCGGGCTGTGGCACGGCGGCGACGGTGGGGGCCTCACCGCGTCGTGCCCGGCCTGGAGCAGCCGGCGCACCGTGTGCGCCAGGACCTCGGCGCCGAGCACGAGATCGGCCGGCTCGGTGTGCTCGGCCGGCGAGTGGCTGACCCCGCCGACGCTCGGCACGAAGATCATCGCCATCGGGACGATCCGCCCGAGGACCTGCGCGTCGTGCCCGGCACCCGAGGGCAGGCGCACGGCGGGGACGCCCAGTTCGGCGGCGACGGTGACGATCTCGTCGACGAGGGCCGGTGTGCTGTGCACCGGCGGCGTGGACGACGTCAGCTCCACCTCGGCCGAGGTGCTCGTGTCCTGAGCGATGCGGCCGATGATCTCGCGCAGCGTCAGCAGGCCCTCGTCCAGGCGGACGGGATCGACGTCGCGCACGTCGATCGACAGCTCGACGGCGCCGGGCACGACGTTGCGCACGCCGGGGCTGACGACCAATCGGCCGACGGTGGCGACGCGCACGACGCCGTCGTCGCGCCGCCGCTTCGACGGCCAGCACCACCCGCGCCGCGGCCGCCAGCGCATCGCGGCGGAGGTCCATCGGCGTCGTGCCAGCGTGGTTCGGCGAGCCCGTGATGCGCACGTCGAGCATCCGCTGTCCGGTGATCGCCGTGACCGCGGCGATGCGCTGGTCGGCGGCCACCAGCACCGGGCCCTGCTCGATGTGCAGCTCGAGGTACGTGCCGACCTCCTCGGCGGACCACGCTGCGCCGGGCAGCCCGGCGGCATCGCCGCCGGCGCCGGAGAGCGCGGCGACCAACGAGGGCGTGGTGGGCGGGGGGTCACCGGCGACGGTGCGACTCCCGGTGAACGGGGCTACGCCGCCGGCCCCCTCCTCGTTGGCGAAGGCGATGACCGACACCCCACCGAGACCGTCGCGGCGCAGGGCGTCGACCACCTCGATCGCCGCGAGCACGCCGTAGCAGCCGTCCAGCGCGCCGGCGTCGACGACGGTGTCGATGTGGCTGCCGAGCAGGATCCGCGGTCCCGATCCGGACCGTGCACGTCCGACGAGGTTGGCCGCGGCGTCGACCTCGACGCCGAGCCCCGCATCGGCCATCCAAGTGCCGACGAGCGTGCGTGCGCCGATGTCGTCCGCGCTGAACGCGAGGCGGGTGACCCCGCCGTTCGCCGTGCGGCCGATGCTGGCCAGCTCGGTCAGACGGGCCAGCAGGCGCGGCCCGTCGACGGGCGAGGGGACGGTCGCCACGACCGATGGATGCATCGCCGGTGGTCAGTCGCCGGAGGCTCGGCGTCGCCACGCCGAGGAAGCCGCGCACGTCCGTGTTCGCTGCGAGGTGCGCCTGGTACCGACGCCAGCCGCCGAGCTCGGCGATGTCGACGACCGAGTCGCCGTCGACGATGCGCTCGGGTTGCAGCTGCATGGCGTTGACGATCTGGCCGTCGTCCAGCTCGATCGTGCCCACCTCCAGCTCTGCCGGCTCCGACGGCAGGAGCGACTCGAACAGGATCTCCTCGGTCATCTCGTACAGCTCGCCGGCGATCGACCGCCCGTCGGCGTCCACCGGGAACAGACCGGGGAACTCGTCGCGCACGGCGAAGAAGCGGTAGCGCGGCGCCGTCTGGGCCGGACCGATGAACCGCGCCCCGGCAACCGCCGCGTGGTCCTTCTGCCCCGACATCGCCGTGCCGTTGAGGAACATCCGTCGCATCGTGTCCTCGTTCCTCAGTCCGCGCCGACCTGCAGGCGAGTCTTGCCGCGGACCCACTCGCCCGACGTCACCGGCGAGTACTGCGGCAGCTCGCCCGGGGCGAGGCACGTCGGGATGCACTCGATGAGCGCGTCGTGGTTCGGTTGGTGGAAGAACGGGATCGAGATCCGCTCATGATCGGCGTCCTCGCGCGACAGGTTGACCACCCGGTGCATCGTCGACGTCCACCGGCCGTTCGTCCACATCGCCATCAGGTCGCCGATGTTGACGACGAACGTGCCCGGCAGGTGCGGCACCGCCTCCCACGTGCCGTCCTTGGTGAGCACCTCCAGTCCGCCGGGGGCGTCGTCCTGGTAGAGCACCGTGAGGCTGCCGTAGTCCGAGTGCGCGCCGCGCCGCAGCTGCCCCGGTGCCGGCGCGACGACCTGCGGTGGGTAGTAGTTGACGCACAGGTTGGTGATGTGCCGGTCGAACTTGTCGGCGAACCAGTCCTCGGGCAGGTGCAGCCCGATGGCGAAGAGGCGCATCATCGTGGTCGCCAGCTCCTCCAGCGTGGCGTAGTAGCGCTCGAGCGCAGCGCGCAAGCCGGGCGCTTCCTCCGGCCAGATGTTCGGGCCGAAGAAGTACTCCAGGTCGGGCGAGCCGCCTCCGGCGTCGGCGACATCGGCCGGGTCGTCGAAGCGACTGATGCGGAAGAGCTCGCACAGGTCGGGCGGCGAGTCGTCACCGAGTGACTTGGCCAACGCCGAGCCGCCGGGCGGCTCGTAGCCGCGGAAGTACCAGGACACCGGTGGTTGGGAGCGACGCTTCACGTCGAGCGGCAGGTGGAAGAACGCCCGCGCCTCGCGCTCGCGCGTCGTCGATCACCTGCTGGTCGACGCCGTGGCCCCTGACCACGAGGAAGCCGATCCGCGCGCAGACCTCGGCGACGGTCCGTGCCGTCGCCCCCTCGGCATCGTCACCGCGGCGGAACGCGGCGAGGTCGATGACCGGGACCGTCGTACCCATCTGGCACACTGTACACAATTCGTGATTGGAGGGGAACGGTGCCCGATGGTCCGCACAGCGCCGCACATCCCGCGCCTGACAGGTCGCCGCGGGGCACACTGACGGACATGGTGGTCACGCCCGCCCTCATCGCCCTCGACCGGCCGCAGCGCAGCTACGAACTGGTCTACGAACGCCTCCGCCGCGCCGTGCTCGACGGCACGTTCCCACCGGGCGCCCGGCTGGTCGAGGCCGACCTCGCCGAGCAGCTCGCGGTGTCGCGCACGCCGGTGCGCGAGGCGCTGCGCCGGCTGGAGAGCGACGGCTTCGCCCAGCGGATCCGCGGTGGTCTGGTCATCACGCCGAGCGGGCCGGACGACCTCGGCGACATCGGCCTCCTGCGCATCGAGATCGACTCGCTCGCCGCCCGTCTCGCCGCCACCCGTGGCACCAAGGCGGCGTGGGCCGACCTCCAGCGACGGATCGAGGTCCTGCGCCAGGCACCGGATCCAGCCGCGCTGGCCGACGCCCACCTCGACGTGCACCGGGCGATCTACGCCATCGGGTTCAGCCCGCGGATGTCGACGTTCTTCGAGAACCACCTTCTGGCCTACGTCGCCGTCTCGGTCTCTCCCGGCCCGGGCGACACCGACGACGATCCCGAGGCGTCGTACCGCCAGCACATGCAGCTGCTCGCGGCGTACTCGTCGGGAGATCCCGAGCGCGCCGCGAAGGCGGCGCGCCAGCACGCTGAGGGCGGCCTGAAGGTGGCCGCGAAACGGGCCAAGGCCCACGGGTTGCAGGCGCGCCCGTAACGCACTGTTCACCGGCACGACCGGTGCCGGAAATGTGCACTGTATGCAATCGGGGTCTCGTGAACTGAGGAGGCTTCGTTGCGTTTCACCAGAAGTGCGCTCGCCATCGGCACCGTGTCCGTCCTGTTGCTCGGCGCGTGCGGCAGCGATTCCAAGAGCGACTCCACGCCGGCGCCGACCACCGCGGCCGCCGCGACCACCGCAGCCGGAGCGGCCACCACGGCCACGTCGGGCACGGCGACCACCGCGGCATCCGGCAGCGCGCCGGCCAGCGCTGGCGCCCCGACCGGCGGCACGCTGACGCTCAACGCCATCGAGATGCTCTCCGGCAGCGGCGCGCTGTACGGCAAGGCGGTGCAGGAAGGACTCCAGCTGGCCGCCGACACGGTCAACGGCACGGGCGGGGTGATGGGCATGAAGCTCGAGGTGGCCGTGTCGGACAACGCGTCCGACGATGCGCAGACCTCGACGCTGGTGAAGAAGTTCGCCGACGACAAGGGCGTCGGCGTGGTCATCCCGCCGACCTACCAGCCGAACTTCAACGCAGCCTGCTCGGCGGCCACCGCCGCCGGCCTGCCGATCGTCTCCGCCCAGTCCGGGCCACCCGACCCGGCGGGCAACACCAAGGGCCTGTGCTTCACGATGACCACCGATCCGGTGCCGCAGGTGACGTTCACGCTCAAGGCCTTGCAGCAGAAGGGTCTCAAGTCGTTCGCCATGGTCTACGACCAGGACAACGGCTACGTCGCCTTCCAGCGCCCGAACATCGAGGCGGCGGCCAAGTCGCTGGGCATCACGATCCAGGAGATCGGCGTGCCCGGCGGCACCACCGACTTCGGCCCGCAGATCACCGAGCTGATCAACGACAAGCCGGACACGACGTTCGCGTTCTTCACCATCGAGGACGCCTCGCGGTTCATGAAGCAGGCCAAGGACAACGGCTACGCGGGCGGCTGGTTCGACCCGGTGAGCCAGCTGACGTCGCGGCGCATCCCGGACCTGTCCGATGGCGCCGCCACCGGCCTGCTCGCATCGACGCCCCAATCGGCCGACGACGTGCCCTCGTTCAAGGAGTTCCTCGACGCTTACAAGGCCAAGACCGGCAACGAGCTCGACGACCCGACGTACACCGGCTTCGGCTACGACGCCGTGATGCTCGTGGTCAAGGCGATGACCGACGCCGGCAGCACCACCGACCGCACCAAGATCCAGGCGGCCATCGCGGCGACGACCGATGCCTGCTTCTCGATCTGCTTCACCCAGGCGCCGGCGTCCGGTGCCACCGCCGGGGCGTTCCTGGCCAACAGCTTCTTCATGGTGAAGCTGACCGAGGACGGCTTCGCGGCCGCGACGTGACGGACCGACAGGACGACCATGGGTGAGAGCTCGCATGGATGATCAGCCGCTGCTCGAGGTGGACCGCGTGTGCAAGTCCTTCGGCGGCGTGCGGGCCAACACCGACGTGTCGTTCACCGTGCGCCCGGGCTCGGTCGCCTCGCTCATCGGACCGAACGGCGCCGGGAAGACCACGCTGTTCAACGCGATGACGGGCTTCGGCCGGGCCGACAGCGGCTCGGTGACGTTCGCCGGTCGTCACGTGCAGCGGATGACGGCCCATCGCATCGCCCGCCTCGGCATGGTGCGCACGTTCCAGAGCATCAAGATGCTCGCAGGGCTCACCGTGTACGAGTCGCTGCTCGTCGTCCGCCCCGGGCCGCGCCTGCACCCGTTCGCAGTTGCGCCGGCGGGCGGAGGGGGTGCTCGACCGCATGCAGCTCACCGCAGTGGCCGACCGGGTGTGCACCGAGCTGCCGCTGCTCGCCCAACGCACGATCGAGGTCGGGCGGGCCCTGATGTGCGAACCGAGGATGGTCCTGCTCGACGAACCGACGGCCGGGGCCACCGTCGCCGAGCGCCAGCGGCTCGCCGCGCTGATCGGGGAGCTGCGTGCCGGCGGGACCACGGTGATGGTCATCGAGCACAACGTGCCGTTCGTGATGAGCGTCAGCGACCAGGTGGTCGTGCTCGACTTCGGCAAGGTCGTCGCCGACGGTACGCCGGCGGAGGTCGTTGCCAACCCGGTCGTGCAGGAGATCTACCTTGGCTCCTGACGTCGTCGTCGGCACGGCCTTGGCCGTCGACTCGCTCGACGTGTCCTACGGCGTCATCCATGCCGTCCAGTCGGTCTCCCTCGCCGTGGAGACCGGGGCGATCACCGCGCTCGTCGGCTCCAATGGTGCCGGCAAGAGCTCGATCCTCAAGGCGATCGCCGGGTTGCAGCCCGCCCACGGCGCGGTGCTCGTCGACGGCACCGACATCGCCCGGCTGCCGGCGCGCAAGCGGGTGCTCGAGCACGGCGTGGTGCTCGTGCCCGAGGGTCGCAGCGCGTTCACCACGATGACGGTCGCCGAGAACCTCGACCTCGGGGCGCGCGTCGGCCGGATCCGCGCCGCGGCAGGGAACGCCGCGGCGTTCACCCTCGACGAGGCCTACGAGCTGTTCCCCGTGTTGTCCGAGCGGCGCGGCCGTCGGGCCCAGGTGCTCTCCGGCGGCGAACAGCAGATGCTGGCGATCGCCCGGAGCCTGCTCATGGCGCCGTCGGTGCTGCTGATCGACGAGCCGTCGATGGGCCTCGCTCCCCTGCTCGTCCGGCGGATCTTCGCCGTGATGGGCGACGTGTTCCGCCGCCACGACGTGTCGGTGCTGCTCGTCGAGCAGGACACGGCCGTCGCCCTCGCGCTGGCGCACGACGCCTACCTGCTCGAGCAGGGCCGGATCACCGCCCATGCTCCAGCCGCCGAGCTGCGTGACGACCCGCGGCTGCGGACCGCCTACCTCGGCTCGACCGATGCGCTGGGCACCGCCGTCGCCGGTCCGGCCGAGCCCGCGATCGAACGCCGACCGATGACGACTCACACTCGGAGCGGCTCCGCCGATGACGGAGTTCTTCCAGTACGTCGTCAACGGACTCGCCTCGGGGAGCCTGTACGTGCTCCTGGCCGTCGGCTTCACGCTCGTCTTCGGCGTGATGGGGATGATGAACGTCGCCCACGCGGACCTGTACATGCTCGCCGTGTTCACCCTCCTGTGGGTCGGGCAGAACTCCGGCGCGGGCAACCTCGTCGGCTTCGTCGCCGGCGTGGTCGCGGCGATCGCCACCGGGTTCCTGGTCTTCGTCGTCGTCCTGCGCAAGGTCGACAAGACGGTGCCGCTGGCCCTGTTCGTCGGCACGCTCGGCGTCAGCTACTTCATCGAGAACCTCGTGGCCAAGATCGTCGAGTTCCGGGCCCGCTCGGTGCGCCCGTTCTTCCAGACCCGGCCGTGGCTCCTCGGCGACGTGCGCATCACCAACAGCGACCTGTTGATCTTCGGGGCGACGCTGGTGATCTCGCTCGGCCTGCTGTGGTGGTTGAAGTCGAGCATGACCGGGCGGCTGATGCGCGCCGTCTCCGAGAGCCCGTCGCTGTCGGAGGTGGTGGCGATCAACACCACGAAGATCATGGGCATCGCCGTGATCATCGCCTCGGCGATCGCCGGCGTCGGCGGCCTGTTGACCGTCAACAAGACGCAGGGGATCAACCCGTTCGTGGCCAACGACGTGTCGCTGAAGATGTTCGCCGTGGCGGTCGTCGCCGGGATCGGCAGCGTCGGCGGGGCGCTGATCGCCGGGCTGGCGCTCGGGGTGATCGAGTCGCTGACCGTCGCGTACATCGGCTCGACGTGGCAGAACGTCGTCGGCCTCGCGGCGATGATCGTCGTGCTCCTCGTGCGCCCGCAGGGCCTGTTCGGCCGGGCATCGAGGATCGGCTGATGCTCGCCGCGCTGTTCACCCCGTACGTCGACGGCGTGCTCGTCGTCGCCTTCGCCTACGCGTGCGTCACCGTCGGCCTGCAGTTGACGCTGGCCTCGGGCCAGTTCTCCGTCGCCCACGCCGCACTGATGGGCCTCGGCGGCTACGCCGGCGGCATCGCCGCCAAGGCATGGGACTGGCCGTTCCTCGCCTGCCTGGCCTTCGGCCTGTTCGTCGGCGGGCTGTTCGGGCTGGCGTTCGCCGTCGTCCTGCAACGCACGAGCGGTGTGCTGCTCGGCACGGTGACGATCGCCGCCGGGCAGGCGTTGTCGATCATCATGCGCAACACCACCGAGATCTTCGGCGTCAAGACCGGCGGCTCGCAGGGGCTCACCGGCATCCCCACGCAGACCACCCTGGCCTGGGCCACGGGCGGGATCGCGTTCGCTCTGGGCGTGGCCTTGCTCGTCCGCCGCAGTCGCGTCGGCCTCGGCATGCTCGCCCTCGGCAAGGACGAGACCGTGGCGCGCTCGCTCGGCGTGTCGCAGCTGTCGACGCGCATCTGGGGCTTCGCCGGCGGTGGGGCGCTCGCCGGGCTCGGTGGCGTGCTCCTGGCCAGCAACAACGGGGTGATCCAGCCGGCGAACATGTCGTTCGCCAACGAGCCGCTGTTCTTCATCTTCCTCATGGTCGGTGGCGTCACCAGTCCTTGGGGGGCAGCGGTCGGGGCGGTCGGCGTGTGGTGGCTGCAGGAGATGCTGCGCTTCCCGTGGACGAAGGACGGCCACTTCCTGTTCCTCGCGCAGAGCGATCGCTACTGGATCCTCGGCGCGCTGCTCGTGCTCGTCGTGCTGTTCCGCCCGATGGGATTGATCGTCCGCCGTCCCCTGCGCCTGCGCCGGGGTGGCTCCTCCTCGCCTGAGCCCGCCGCCAGCGTGACGGAGCCGGTGGCCCTCCCCGGCTGAGGTGGGTGGTGCGCCGCCGACCGCGGCGTTCCGCCTCGCTCGCGTTCCTCGGACGGGACGTACGGTTCGGTCGTGAGCACACCACTGCCGATGGTCAGCACGCCGGGCACGCTCGACGGTCTCCGTGCGCTCGACCTCAGCCAGGCGATCGCCGGGCCGTTCGTCGGGCGCATCCTCGCCGACCTCGGTGCCGATGTCGTCCGCGTCGAGTGGGAGAACGGCGACGTGACCAACCGCTTCGGCGCGCCGACGGCCGGTCTCACCGGACTGTTCACCCACATGAACGCCGGCAAGCGTGGCATCGGCGTCGATCTCAAGTCGCCCGCCTGCGTCGCCCTGCTGCGCCGGCTCGCCGCGCAGGCCGACGTGGTGATCGCCAACTTCCGTCCGGGCGTGCTGGCCCGCGCCGGACTCGACGAAGCGACGCTGCGCGCCGACAACCCGGCGCTGATCATGGTGTCGGTCTCCGGCTTCGGCGCCACGGGACCGGAATCGCAGCGCGCGGCCTATGCGCCGGTGCTCCACGCCGAGAGCGGACTGCTCGCCCGGTTGGCGGCCTTCGACGACCGGCCGGTCACCGACATCGCCCTGTCGCTGGCCGACCAGGTCGCCGCGCTCCACGCGACGATCGCCGTGCTCGCCGCGTTGCACATGCGCGATCGAACGGGTGTCGGTCAGCACATCGACCTGAGCATGCTCGAGTCGCTCGTGGCCACCGACGACCACGCCAGCGATGCGATCGACGGTGTGCCCCCGGCCGACACGCGCGGCACGATCTGGCCGGCAACCGGTGGCGCCGTGCTCGTCTCCTACGACGACAAGGCGCTGTGGCACCGCCTCACCCGCCATGCCGGGCTGGTCGACCCGTCCCCGCCGGGCAGCTCGCTGGCCGAGAAGATCGCGTCGCGCCACGCCGTGATGGCGGCCTGGATCGCGGCGTTCGACGACCGTGGGCTGTTGACCGCCGAGCTCGAGGCCGCCGGCCTGCCCTGGGCCGACGTGCGCGACGCGGGCAACCTGTTCGACTCGCCGTCGCTCGGCGGCGGTCGCGCGGTGACCGACGTGGACGACCACGCCGGCGGCCGCCGCGGCGTGGTGCGCATGCCGTACCGCTTCTCCGACGCGTCCAGCGATGTGCGCGGCCCTGCACCACGACGCGGTGAGGACAACGCCGCCGTGCTCGCCGACTGGCTCGGGGCGTCGGCCGGCGAGATCGACGCACTGGTGGCCGAGGGCACGCTGCGCCACGCTGCGGACGCGCCGGGCTGAGCACTCGGGTGCCGCCCGTCGGGCTGACGGGCGGCACGGGTCAGCACCTCGCCTGGCTCAGGCGACGACCGCCTCGGCCCACATGCCGGCCATGTAGTGCAGCGTGGCCTTCGGGTCCGCCGCCGGCGGTCCGGCGTCGGGCGAGCTCATCGCCTTGGCGATGGCCGCCGGATCGGCGCCCACGGGGATCGTGCAGACGAACATGTAGCGGCCCGGCTCGCTGAGCGTGCCGTCGCCGACGGCCTCGATCTGCGCAGCGCCGCCCGGCGGCCCGAGCAGCACGGCCGCCGGCTCCGATTGGCCGAACATCTCCTTGAGCTTGGCATCGCCCAGTGCGAGCAGCTCGGGCACCGAGCGGGCCTCGCTGTCGGCCAGGCGGAACACGACCAGCTCGTGGAACTCCTTGGTCGACGAGTTGGTGAACGTCAGCTTGGACCCGGCAGGGATGTGCTCGGGGATCCCGGCGAAGTGGTAGTCGGAGGCGGTGACGGCGACGATGCCGTCCGCCGCCGGGGAGCTCCCGGCGCTGGTCGTCATCGTGGAGTGGTCCATCGTCGGCGTCGACGTCGCGGCCGCGGTGGTCGCGGCGGCGGTGTCGGCGGACGTGTCGTCGCTGCCGCATGCGGTGGCCAGCAGGGCCAGGGCGGTGGTGGCGACGAGGGTGCGGGCGATGCGCCGCGTGCGGATGGTGGAGCTGTTCACGGTGGGTTCCTCTCGTGTCGTCGTTGACGGTGATCAGCATCGATCGACGCCCTTGCAACCCCCTTGTGGTCCGCTTGCCAGCCCCCGCGACGGCGCTGACGCCGGACCGCGATGAGTCCGTCGTCGAGGGAACGTCCAACCTGACGAACGATCTGCAGCGAAGGAGCACCCCGTGGCCGAACTGACGCCCGCCACCGAGCTGGCGGCGACGAACCCGATCCGCCATCCCAACGAGTCCGCCGAGTACCGCGCCGCACGCCAGGCGCTGCTCGTCGAGGAGATCGAGCTGCGCCGGCAGACCGAGCACGTCGCCGAGCTGCGCCGTCAGCTGCCTCCCGGCGGCGAGATGGCCGCCGACTACGAGCTCGTCGCCGAGGACGGCGCCACCGTCGCGCTGTCGAGCCTGTTCGGCGACCACGACACGCTCGTCGTGTACAGCTACATGTTCGGCCCGCAACGCGACGCCCCGTGCCCGATGTGCACGTCGTTCATGGGCGGCGTGGACCACAAGGTCGCCGACATCAGCCGGCGTGTCGGGGTGGCCTTCGTCGCTCGCTCCCCCATCGAGCGACTCCTCGCGGCGAAGGCTGCGCGTGGCTGGCACGACCTGCCGGTCTACAGCGACCCGTCCGGGGAGTACACCCGTGCGTACGTCTCCGCCGACGACGCCGACACGCCGGCGCTCAACGTGTTCACCCGGCGCGACGGCGTGATCCGCCACTTCTGGAGCGAGGAGATCGGCATGGACATGGCCGATCCGGGTCAGGACCCGCGCGGCGCCGTGGAGATGGATCCGCTGTGGGTCATGCTCGACGTCACCCCGGAGGGCCGCGGCGCGGACTGGTACCCGAGCCTGACGTACTGAGCACCTCCCCAGGAACCGCGCCGCACTCCCCCATCTTTCGCAACCCCACACCCAGGGGCGCGGGGGCCGTGCGAAACTTCGGTGGTGGACCTCATGGAGCGGCGCGCCGAGCTCGCCGAGCTGCTCGACGCGGCGCGTGATGCCCGCGCCGGCAACGGTCGGCTCGTGCTGGTCGCCGGCGAGGCGGGTGTCGGCAAGTCGGCACTCGTGGCCGCCGCGGCGCAGGCGATGCCGGACGCGCCGTGGTGGTGGGGCGCGTGCGACGGGCAGTTCACCCCGCGCCCGCTCGGCGCGCTGATCGACATCGCCGAGCAGGTCGGCGGCCCACTCGCCCAGCTCGTCGGCGAGCAGGCACCGCGGACCGACCTGTTCGCGGGGCTGCTGGCCATCCTGCGCGAAGCGCCGCTGACCGTGCTGGTGATCGAGGACGTGCACTGGGCCGACGAGGCGACGCTCGATCTCCTGCGCTTCGTCGCTCGCCGGCTGCGCGGCCTGCCGTGCCTGGTGATCGTCACGTACCGCGACGACGCCCTCGACGCCGATGGACCGTTGCGCGTCGCGCTCGGGGACCTGTCGACGCAGCACGGCACCCGCCGCGTCGAGCTCCGTCCCCTGTCGGTCGCCGCGGTCCGCGACCTCGCCCGTGGCTCGACGCTCGACCCGGTGGAGGTCCACCGGCTCACTGGCGGGAACGCGTTCTTCGTCACCGAGCTGATCAACTCGGCGAGCACGGATCTGCCCCGCTCCGTCAGCGACGTGGTCCTCGCCCGGGCGGCACGGTTGAGCCCCGAGGCGCGCGGCGCCTTGGAGATCGCCGCGCTGCTCGGCGGCCGCATGGATCCACGACTGCTGGCCAAGGCGGGCGTGGACGGGATCGACGTCGACGAGCTGGTCGCCGCCGGTCTGCTCGTGGGCGACACCACATCGGTGCGCTACCGCCACGAGCTCGGCCGGGTGGCGATCGACGCGGCGCTCGGGCCGAGCCGCCGACGGGACGTCCATCGCACGGTGCTCGAAGCGCTCCAGGCTCTCGGGCTCGACGACGAGGCGCGCCTCGCCCACCACGCCGAGGGCGCCGGCGACGCTGCGGCGGTGGCCCGATACGCGCCCGCGGCGGCACGTCGGGCGAGCGTCCTCGGGGCGCACCGCGAGGCGGTCGCCCAGTACCAGCGCGCCCTGCGCTGCGCCCCCGCCGACGATCGCGCGGTCGCCACGCTGTACGACGCCCTGGCCACCGAGCTCACCTACGTCGACCGCTGGGAGGAGGCCGCCGGAGCGAGGACGGCGGCACTCGACCTCTGGCGGCGCCTCGACGAGCCGTTGCGCGTCGGTGACGACCTGCGCCGGCTGGCGACGGTGATGTGGCGACTCGTGCGTGGTGCGGAGACCGTCAGCTGCGTCGCCGAGGCGGTCACGGTGCTCGAGCCGTTCGGCCCGACGCCCGAGCTCGGCTGGGCGTACGCCGGCCGGGCCATCGACGCCCCCGACCTCGAGACGTTCGCCGCAGGCCTGGACCGCGCCCGCCATCTGGCGGTCGAGCTCGGTTTGACCGACCTCCTCGGCTACGTGCTCGTGGCCGAGGCCGAGCTGGCGTTCCGTCGGGGCGACGACTGGGAGGCTCCGCTGCGACGCGCGCTCGCACTCGGTCTGGAGCATCACCTCGACCAGCTGGTCGGCAGCGCCCACTCCAGCCGGTACGAGCTGTTCGTGCTCTCCTACCGCTTCGCCGAGGGCGAGCGCGACTTCGCCGACGGCGTCTCGTTCTGCGACGACCGTCAGCTGGACACCTACTCGTCGTGCCTGCGTGGGCGGCGAGCCCTTGCGTTGACCGAGCTCGGCCGCTGGGACGAGGCGCTGTCGCTCGCCGACGGCGTGTTGGCCATCACCGCCTCGCCGGTCAACCGGTTGACGTCCCAGGTCGCCGCCGGCCTGGTGCGCATGCGCCGCGGCGACGCGGGTGTCGACGAGCTGCTCGACGTCGCCATGCGCTCGGCGGACACGCTCGGCGAGACGCCGTGGATCGTGCTCACCCGCCTGGCGCGCGCCGAACGGTGCTGGCTGGCCGACGATCTCGCGGGTGCCGCCACCGAGGTCGGCGTCGCCGCCGCGTCACTCGGCTCGATGTTCCCGGTGCACACCGCGGCCGTCGCCGTCTGGCAGCACCGGCTCGGCCTGGCGGCCGGCGCTGCGCCCGTTCCCGTCGCGACGTGGGAGGAGCGCGGTTGTCCGTACGAGGCGGCCCTGGCGCTGATCGAAGCGGGTGGCGAAGCCGAGCTGCGCGACGCGCTCGCTCGCCTCGACCAGCTCGGCGCCGTCGCCGCGGCATCCCTCGTGCGCCGGCGGCTGCGGGCCGGCGGCCACCGGTCGATCCCCGCCGGGCCCCACCCGGCCACCCGGAGCCATCCGCTCGGGCTCACCCGTCGCCAGCACGACGTCCTCGACCTGTTGTGCGCCGGGCTGACCAACGACGAGATCGCCCGCCGCCTGTACATCTCGGCGAAGACGGTCGACCACCACGTGTCGGCGGTGCTGGCCAAGCTCGGCGCGGCGAACCGGCGCGAGGCAGCACGGATCGCCGTCGAGCGCGGCCTGCTGGCAACGGCCGATGCCGGCAGTCCGCGACGGTCACGTTGAGGAGGAATAGGGTCACCGCAAGCGTCCGATCGAAGGAGTCCTGATGACCGCCGACGAACCTCGTGGCACGCACCCGGAGGACGAGCCGCCGCTCGCGCCGCCGGCTGTCGAGACGGAGCCGGCCGTTCCCATCCCCGTCGCCGCGGTTCCCCCGCCAGCCGCGGCGCCCGTGCCGGCTGTGGTTCCCCCGCCAGCCGCGGCGCCCGTGCCGGCTGTGGCCGCCACGGTGCCGGCCAAGGCCCCCACGTCGCTGAAGGTGCTCTCGATCGTGGTGATGGTCGCCGGGGTGATCATGCTCGTGGCCGGTGTGGCCGTGTGGTTCGTCGTGCGCGACCAGTTGGCCAACGAGCACATCACCGTGTCAGCCGACGCGGACCACTTCGGTGGCAACTCCGTGGACAGTCCGTGGACGGCCTACGCGCAGGCCGGCGCGATCAACAAGCACGCGCTCGCGGCCGGCGGCGGCAAGACCTATGCCCAGCTGCCCCAGGACGACCCGGCACGCGACACCGTGATGACGGCGTCGTTCCTGCGGGCGTCGTTGTTCACGTCGGTCGTCTCGTTCGGCGTCGCCGCGTTCGCCGCCGGCATGGGTCTGTTGATGATCATCGTCGGCTTCGTCCTGCTGCGCCTGACGAAGCTGTTCGGCACCGCGCCGGCACCACCCGCCGCCGCGTAGCGCGGCGCGCCACCCAGCGCGGGTGGATCAGGCGCGGATGTGATCGAGCCGGTCGGCCGCGGGCGCCAGGGCCTGCAGCTCGGGCATCACCTCACGGGCGAACAGGCGCATGCTCCGCTCGGCCACGTCGGCGGGCATGCCGCCGAAGCGGAACACGCCCGTGTAGCCGTCCGCGCCGACGAGGTCGCAGAACGCCTTGGTCTTGTCGTAGACCTGTTCGGGCGTGCCGAACGGCTGCAGCCCGATGTAGAACTCCGTCATCCGCTCCAACCCGCCGGGCTCGTTCAGCCGGTCGTACATCTGGCCGTGGAACTCGTAGCCCTTGGTCGACTTGAGGTGTGGCTTGTCGAACTCGTAGTGCGAGATCACCGAATCCCAGTAGCCGCTCAGCCACGTCCGGGCCTGCTCCTCGGCGCGGTCGGCGTTCTCGTCGACGAACGTCCAGCCCGCCACGATCGGCGCCGGCGGCTCCTCGCCGATCGACTCGCGGTAGGTGGTGCGGTAGACCTCGGTCTCCTCCTTGACCAACCGCCAGGGCTTCTGCGGCACGATCAGCACGCCGGTGCCCAGCTTGGCCATGATCTCCGCCGACTCGGGCGAGATCGTCGCCGAGTAGGTGCGCCCCTTGAACGTCGCCAGCGGCTGGGGGTGCAGCTCGATGCGCGGCTGCTGGACGAACTCGCCGTGGTACTCCATCACGCCGGTCTCGAGCGCGCCGAGGATCGCCTCGGCCGACTCCTTGAACTGCTGACGGGCCTGGGACATCTCCACACGGAAGCCGTCGAACTCGATCTTGCCGGTGCCCCGACCGAGGCCGAGGATCAGGCGACCGTTGGACATGTGGTCGAGGAGGATGATCTGCTCGGCGGCGCGCACCGGGTCGTGCCACGGCAGCACGAGCACCATCGAGCCCAGCTTGACCTTCGTCGTCCGCCCGGCCATGAACGTGAGGAACTGCAGCACGTCCGGACACATCGTGTAGTCCGAGAAGTGGTGCTCGACGCTCCAGATCGACTCGAAGCCGAGCGGCTCGGCGAGGTCGGCGAGGCGCAAATCGGCCTCCCACACCTCGCGGTCCGACAGCGTGCCGCCGAAGCCCTGGAAGATGGACGACATACCGACGTGCATCGTGACCCCCTCACGTGGTGCTCGTGTGTCGCCGACGCTAGACGTGCACGGTCGTCCGGCATGAACCGAGGCGTGGCGGTCGTCGCCGCTCAGCTCGCCTGACGACGTCGACGGCGGGCGAGGAGCACGGCGCCGACGCCGGCCATCACCGGCAGGCCGCCGCCTGCGAGTCGCGCGACGAGTTGCCCGAGCCCGTGGTGCCCGAGCGGGGAGTCGTTCGGCAGCTGGTCACGCCGGCGACACGGCGGTGCCGAGCGAGTCGGCCCCCATCATCTTCGGTGCACCCTGCTCGTAGAACACGTCCACATCGGCGACGGTGAACCCCGCGTCCGTGAGCAGCTCGACGATCGGGCGGGTCAGGTGGCACCCGCCGAACAGGCGCTTCTGCACCGGCTCGAAGCGGTGCTGCCAGCGACGCACCTTCTCGTCCGCAACGGGAGCGAGGCCGTGCTCGACGAAGTGCAGCGTCCCGCCGGGCTTGAGCACCCGTCGAACCTCGCGCAGGGCCGCGGCGACGTCGGGGATCGTACACAGCGTCCAGGTCGACAGCGCGGTGTCGCAGCTGTCGTCGGCCAGCGTCAACGTCTGGCCGTCCAGTCCGGCGCGCTGGACCGGGACCGTCGTCGAAGCCAGCCGCTTCTCGGCGAGCCGCCAGCCGAGGTCCGAGGGCTCGATCGCGGCCACGCCGTCGACGGCGTCCGGGTAGAACGCGACGTTGTGGCCCGACCCGAAGCCGAGCTCGACCACCTGGCCGTGCAGACCGGTGCACACCCGCTCGCGCAGCGGGTTCGCCGCCTTCATCCCGCAGGCGACATCGATGATGCGAGGCAGCACATGCTGCGCATAGAGACCCATCCGTCGCCTCTTCCCCAGTTGGCTCGAAGGTGTGCGCATCACACGGTAGTGCCGTCGGCCGCCCTGCGGATCGTGTCAGTCGGCGCCCGTGGTGGCGAGCTCGGCGCGGGCTCGGCGGGCGAACAACGCGGCACCCTGGCGCTCGGCGAGCTCGACCGCGCGCTCGAGGAGCTCACCGACCTCAGCTGACGCGACGCCGATCGCGCGGCCCGCCATCGCCCGCAGGCGCCAGGTCTCGGGCAGGTACCAGCACTCGCCGGAGGCGGCGTCGAGCTCCTCGGCGTGACGCAGCACGTCGATCGCCCCGCCCGGGTCGCCGGCGCGCAGGAGCGCCTCGCCGACGAACGTGCGGAACATCGGCGAACCGATGCGCGCCGGTCCGTCATCGATCTCGGCCATCGCCGCCAGCGCGGCGCGCGCCGCGGCGGCGTCGCCGCGCTGCACCGCCACGGCCCAGCCGTGCAGCACGCGGCATGCCGGCGAGAAGTGCGGTTGCTCGACGCCGATCGTGCCGTCCACGATCTGGCGGGTCATCCGTTCGACCGCGTCGACGTCGCCGCGCATCGCCGCCACGTATGCCGGGAAGTACACGGCGTCGACGCGCACGTACTGGTCGTCGAGCCGGTCGCGCAGCATCTTGCCGAACACGTCGATCGCCTCGTTGGCCCGCTCGTCGAGGCCGGCCGCCTGGAACACCATGGCGGCGAACCCACCAGGCATGCCCGGCGGGAGCCGCTGCTCGTCCTCCTGCAACGCTGCGGCGGCGGCGTCCATGCAGCGGATGTACAGCGCGACCGCTGCCGCGATGTCGCCCGCATACCAGTGCTGCGACGCGGCCACGTGCGTGCCGAGCACGAACACGTACGGGGAACCCGATCGCTCGGCGAGCGCCGCGGCCTCACGGGCGTAGACGGCCACGGTTGCCAGCGGGGAGGTGTTGATCTTCGCCCAGCGGGTGAACAGGCCGAGGACGCGCGCCACGTCGCTGTCGTCGCGCCGGGCGACCTCGTCGATGCGATCGGCGATGCGGTCGAGGCTGTCGACCATGAACGACCGCGCAGTCTCCACCCGCAGCATCGTCTCGACGGCGGCGATCTCCCGGTTGACCCGCGCCGCGCCGTTCGGCGCCGTCTGCGTCGCGGTCAGCGCGCGCTCGACCAGTTCGTCGGCTCGCGCATGAGCGGTGTGCACGCGGGCGCTCTCCGCAGCACGCAACAGCGCGTCGGCCACGCGCAGCGGATCGTCGATGGCCCGCGCGGCCCAGCGGTGCGCGGCGATCGGCTCGGCGTGATCGCGGTCGGCGCCGAACACGTCCTCGATGGCCGCGGCCGCGCGCAGGTGCAGGCGCGCGCTGCGCAAGGGAGACAGCTCGGCGAGGAGCACCTCGCGCACCAGGTCGTGGCCGAAGCGGAACTGCCCGTCCTCACCGGCGACCAGCAGCTGAGCGACGACCGCCGGCTCGAGCCCGTCGAGGCACGCCTCCATGTGCATGCCGGCGGCGCTCGTCAGCACGCGCAGGTCGACCGACGGGGCGAGCATCGCCGAGACGGTCAGCAGCTCGATGGTCGTCGGCGGCAGTGGCGCCAGCCGTCCGCGGACCACGTCGCGGACGGCCGTGGGGATCTCGTCGGCGCGCAGTGACGTGACCGCATTGAGCCGGGCCAGCTCCGTGACGAACAGCGGGTTGCCGCCGCTGCGTTCGTGCACCTCGGCGACCACGTCGTGGCCGGGACGGCGTCCACCGATCTCGTCCAGGAGATCGGCGACGCCGCCCTCGTCGAGGCCGTCCAGACCGATGCGGGTGACGAATGCCGAGCGCGCTGCCGCGGACAACGATGCCGCCAGGGCCGGTGCGCTGCTGACGTTGGTGGGGCGGTGAGCGACGGCGACCACCACGGGTGCCTTGCCGAGGCGTGGGATCAGCAATGCGAGCAGGTCGAGCGACGGCGCGTCCGCCCAATGGAGGTCGTCGAGCACGATCAACCTCGGACGATCCCCGGCGGTCAGCTCGGCGACGAGGTCGTCGGCGACCTCCACGAGGTTGGCCGGCGGCGCGGCGTTCCCCGACGGCATCGCCAGCTCGGCGAGCGACGAGCTGACGTCGAACGCCGCACCTGGGCTCGACGAGGCAAGGGCGCGCAGCACCTCGATCCACGGCCACAGCGGCGGCGCCAGGCCGGGCTCGACGCAACGGCCCCACATCACCGTCCACCCGCGAGCGGCGGCCTCGTCGTCGAGGGCCGCGAGCATCGCCGACTTGCCGATGCCCACCTCTCCCTCCAGCGAGACGACCCCGCCGGCACGATCGAGGGCGCTCACGAGCTGTTGCCACTCCCGCTCGCGTCCGACGAGGCGAGGCCCGCGCCGGCTGGTGGCGGTCGATGGCGCGGCACTCTGGGGGCGACGTGGATCGGGGACCGCGGCGATCGGTGTCGGGGGTGTCCTCCCGGCGCCGACCAGCTCGGGCGCATGCGCCAGGATCTGCGTCTCCATGGCCTGCAGCTCCGGACCTGGGACGAGGCCGAGCTCCTCGGCCAGGATGGACCTCGCCGAGCTGATCGCTCGGAGCGCGTCGGCTTGGCGGTGCGAGCGGTAGAGCGCCAGGGCCAGCTGTCCCCACCGGCGCTCGCGCAGCGGGCGCTCCTCGACCGCCTCGTGCAGCGCGCCGATGGCCAGACCGTGGCGCCCCAGCCGCAGCAGCACCTCGAACCGGTCCTCGACCACGGCGTCGTGCTCCTCGCCGAGGCGGGTGACGATCGCTTCGAGCGAGTCGTCCCCACCGACGCCACCGAGCGGGCGGCCGCGCCACTGCGCCGAGCGCGGCGTCGAAGTCGGCCAGCGCGACGTCCTGCTCGTCGCGGTGCATCGCCGCGCGGCCCGACGCGGCCGATCGCTCGAAGCGGTCCAGATCGATCGAGCCGGCGTCCAGCCGCAGCGCATAGCCAGGCGCTTCGGAGACGAGCACGGTTGCCGCCGGGCCGCGACGCTCGGGCTCCAGCGCGGCGCGCAGGCGGGAGATGTAGCTGTGCAGCGTGCCGGTGGCCGATGTCGGCGCCCGCTCGCCCCACAGCCGGTCGATCAAGCGGTCGACGGGCACCACGCGACCGCGGGCCAGGGCCAGGTGGGCGAGCACCGCACGTT
The DNA here is from genome assembly GCA_963794805.1 of uncultured Acidimicrobiales bacterium. GTDB lineage: Bacteria > Actinomycetota > Acidimicrobiia > Acidimicrobiales > Ilumatobacteraceae > JAODBQ01. Next base: position 193,951 of record CAWCFL010000011.1, on the reverse strand, counting down.
GGCGAGGGCCGCCGACATCGACCACCGCGCCGTCGCGGAGCACCTCGAACGGCCCGAGGATGCGCACATCGAACCCCCGACCATCCCGCTCGTCGACCATCGGTCCACATCTAGCAGGTCGACATCCGCGCCCTCGGTCGGACGTCTGGGCGCGTCGTCTCAGATCGTGGCGACGATGAGGTCTTCGCCGGTCGACGGGCGCAGCTCGTCGGCTCGCCCGGTGAAGTAGCGCTCGGCGAGCTCCTGGCCGGCGACGTGGCGGACGTCGGCGAATCCGGCCTCGGCCGCCATCGTCACGGCCTCGTCAGGCGTGAAGAAGCTGATGAACGGCGTCCCCGAGGCGCGGGCGCCGCGACTGCTGACGTCGAGCCCCGGTTGGTCCGCCTCGTCGACCAACCCGATCGGCAGCAGGAAGGTCATCGCCACCGTGGACCCCGACGCCAAGCCGGCGAGCTGACGCAACGTCGCCGCAGTCGTCGCCTTGGCCAGGTACATGCTCACCCCGGTGGAGGCGACGACCGTCGGCCGGCCGGGATCGAAGCCGGCCGCGACCAGACCGTCCCACCAGCGCTCGCCGGACTCGAAGTCGACCGGCACGAACCGCAACCACTCGGGAACGCCGAAGCCGAGGTCGATGAGACGACGACGCTTCCACGCCTGGGTCCCCGGCTGGTCGACCTCGAAGACCCGCAGGCGGTCGCCGAGATCGGGGCGGCGTTCGGCGAGGGTGTCCAGGCCGGCGCCGAGGATGACGTACTGGGAGACGCCGGCGGCGATCTGCGCGACGACGAGATCCTCGACGAAGCGGGCCCGCGGCGACGATCGCGGCCCGGAACCCACTGGTCCCCACGGGATCCATGTCAGGACGGTCGCGCCAGGCGTCGCCGGGCGCGACGAGCTGGAGGCCGATGCGGTCCTCGAGCACGTGTGGCGCCGCGTCGACCTCCAGGTGCAGGGCGCGCCACAGGGCAGTGCGCACCGCGGTGCTGTCGGGCGCTCCATCCGGCTCGTCGCTCGTCGCCATCTCCGTCGACACCGTCACGTCCCGGCCGGCGCCTGGATGCTCCAGGCGCGGCCGTCGGGGTCGCGCACGGTCATCTCCTTCGTCCCCCAGTGGGTGTCCTCGAATCCATTGACCACCTCCACCGCCGGATCCGGTCGGAACTGGTCGGCGTCGCCGACCCGCAACACGAGCTGCATGCCCAGTTCCCGGTCGGCGGGGACCTCGGCGATGAACACGTACGGTCCGTCGCCGTTGCGCAGTTGCCCCGAGTGGTGGTCGGTCTCGAACGTCAGCTCGAACCCCAACGCTTGGAAGAACCCCGCCGCCCGGCCCCAGTTGTGGGTCTCCAGGAACACGCCCTCGATGCCCAGCGTCGTCATGTCACCGCTCCCTTCTCCGTGACCGCTGTTGCGGTCGGTCGGCTCCGACGAGGTAGGCGCGCAGCGCCTCGGCGACCAGTGCCGACAGGGACGACCCCGTCTCGATGGCGTGGTGCTTGACCTGCTTGATCAACTCGACCGGCAGGTAGACGTTGAACTGCTTGACGTCGTCGTCAGCCATTGACGACCATGCTAGCAACCTAGCTAGCTAGAAGTCGTCCCGTGGAGCAGGCCCACCCAGTCGACCAGGGTGTCGGTGAACAGCCGAGGGTCCTGGCCGTGCATCGAGTGGCTCATGGTGTCGAACGAGCGGTAGTCGACGGCGACGCCCGCTCCGGCGAGCAGCTCGCGGACACGCGCTGCCTGGACGTCGGACAACGCTCCCATGAGCAACCCGCTCGCGGGCTCGACGTGGCGGAAGTGATGGGTCAGGAGCACGGGCACCTTGACCGAGCGGAGCATGCGCTCGTGGTCGCACGACGCGGCGACCGTGCCGCTCCAGAACGCGCTCCCCCACTCCGGGTCGTACTCCTTGAGGTGTTGCGGCGGCTCGGCGGGCGGGGTGAACACCGCCTGCATCCATGCCGGGAGCACCTCGGGGGCGGCGGCGACGAGGCCGTCCCAGTCGCCGATGCTCCACTGCTTGCCGAGGTACGTGCTCCACAGGTGGAAGGCGGCGCCGATGCCTTGGCGGATCCCCTGGCCGGTTGCCGGCTGGACCTCGGAGGCGAACAGGGGCGGGTCCTCGTAGTGCGCGGCGACCACCTGCCCCGGCTTGGCGTAGGCGGACAGCCAGGTCGTCAGCACGCCGCCGGACGACAGACCGCTGACGATCGTGGGGCGGCCGATGACGACGTCGATGAACCGGACCAGGTCGTTGCCCATGTTGTCGAGCGTGTACCTGCCTGGCGTCCGCGACGAGCGGCCCTGGCCGCGCAGGTCGACGGCGAACGCCTGGAAGTGCTCGGCGAGCAACGGCAGGGCCCGCTCGTAGCCCCACCACGACTCGGTCTGGCCGGGCACGAGGAGGAGCGCCGGCTTCGTGGCGTCGCCGATCGTCGCGTAGTTCATCTCGACCTCGCCCAGGTCGGCGAGCTGCTCGGGCAGGGCGTGTTCGACGTACGTGTCGTCGGGGTGGTGCGGCCCGAAGTGGTCGCGGTACGTGGCCATCAGCGGGTTCCCCGCTTCGTGCCGGCGCCGACGCCGATGGGGCGCAGGATCGACGGGACGAGCCGCCCGTCGGCGGGCGGCCGATGCCCCCAGATGCTCCCGGCGGCGTAGCGGGTCTCGTGCCAGGTGGCGTCGTCGACGACCAGACCCCCGGTGCCGTACTCGATCTCGAACCCCGACGGCGTGCGGACGTAGAACGACGTCATCAAGTCGTTGGTGTGCCGGCCGAGGCTCATCGCCAGCGGGATGTGCCGGGTGTTGACGACGTCCAGGGCCGTGCCGACGTCGTCGAGCGTGGCGACCTCGAGCATCAGATGGTGCAGCCCGGCCATGCCCGGTGCGGCGGCGATCGCCAGCGTGTGGTGCCGTGCCTGGCGGTTGGCGCAGTGGAAGAACCGGATGGTGAAGCCCATGTCGACCGAGTCCGACGGACGCAGCCCGAGGGCACCGACGTAGAACGCCTCGGCGGCGGCGAGGTCGGGGACGATGAGGACGACGTGGCCGAGTCCCTGCGCACCGGTGACGAACCCGGACATCGCTCGCCCTGGCGTGAACGGCCCGCCGGCGGCGCAGGTCCTGCCGAGCTCGTGACGGAAGCCGAACGGATCGGTGAACGCTCCGTCGGTGACGATGGCCCCCGCCGCTTCCACGGCGGCGACGGTGGTCTCGAGGTCGTCGACGTCCCAGCCGAGGTAGGCGAGATCGTCGGCCTCGCCGGGATGGACGGCGATTCGCCACGCGGCGTCGTCGACCCGCAGCCGGACGGCGCCGTCCGGGGCGTCCGGGGCGAGCTCGGCGCCGAGCACCTCCGGGCCGAACGTGCGCCATTCGGCGGCGTTCGGCGAGGTGAAACCGATGTACGCGAGGTTGCGGATCATGGCGTTCCTTCCTGCGAGGAATGGATGGTGCGGCCGGCCGAGGTGCTCGAGGTCACGCACCACCGAGCGTTGCGCAGCGGTGCGTCGTCCAATTCGCACCCCACGGACATCGCTCCCCCGTCATCGGCCATCCCCAGACGATCGCGAGAGTACGACCTTCGCGACGTCGCCCCGAGCCGGAGACTGGAGCGTCCGCTGGAGGATCATGGGCACATGGACTTCGAACGGTTCACTGCTGACGAGCGCTCGTGGCTGGCCGGCCAACGTCTCGGTCGCCTGGCGACGGTCGCCCCGGACGGCACCGTGGGCAACGCCCCGGTGACCTTCTTCGTCCGGGCGGACGACACGATCGACATCGGTGGCATGCGGATGGGCGCCACGAAGAAGTTCCGCAACGTCGAAGCCGGCTCACGCGTGGCGTTCGTCGTCGATGTCGTCGACACCTCCGAGGGCTGGCACCCGATCTACCTCGAGATCCGTGGCACCGCCGAGGCGCTGCGCGACGTCGAGCCGCCGGCCGACGGCTTCAGCCGCGAGATCATCCGCATCCACCCGGAGTGGGTGCGCTCCTTCAACCTGCCACCGACCTGATCCGTGGAGTGGGCCGAACGTTCGTCAGCGGGGCCGCGCGACCGGGCGAACAAGGGGATCAGGCGACGACGACGGTGACCGTCTCCTGATCGGTGGCGCCGATCTGGTCGCTGACCTGGAGGGTGAAGCGGTAGGTGCCGGCGATCGAGGGGGTGCCGATGATGTTGCCGGCCGTGGAGCCTTGGAAGTTCGGGCCGGTCATGCCGGTGGGCAGGACGCCGGCGACGACGCTCCATCGCACCGGCGTCGGCGTCGCGCCACTGTTGGTCGTGGTGTCGCAGCCGGTGGTCGTGAACCACACGACGCCGGAGATGCCCCGGGTCAGGTTCGCCGGTGGTTGCGGCTCGATCGCGCAGGTCCCGGTGGGGTCGGCGGGCGCTGCCGGCGCGGGTGTCACGTTCGGGGTGCAGCCCTCCAGGCTCACCGTCGCGTCCGCCGTCCGTCCGTCGCGCAGCGTCACCTTGCAGTCCGGGGCGCTGAACCCTGACGCCTGGACCTTGAACGTGCCGTCGACACCAGCCCGCGCGCTGGCGGCACTGGTCGTCGATTCGACGATGACGTGGATGCCGGGTGCGCTGCGTCCCTCGACGCGCAGTTGACCGCCGCGGAAGCTCGCCTTGGTCGCGGTCACGGCGCCGGCGGAGGCGGCCGTACCGATCGTCAGCGCGGTGGCGGCCAACATGGCCAGCAGCAATGCGGTGCGAGATGAACGTGCTCGGATCATCGAACGACTCCTTCGACGGGTGGCTCACACCCAGCCTGAAGGAGATGCCCTGAACACGGCCAGTGTCCAATGGTCCTAGCACCATCGCCCACCGACCCCGTCGGCGCGGGGTCGGTGGCCAGCGATCGTCGAGGAGGTGCTCGCTGAGCGCCTCGCCCGAGCCGACGCCTCAGTCCTTGGGCGTCGGGCTCACCAGGGCGACGACACCGTGTTGATACCCGTCGGCGCCGATCGCGATGATCAGGTCGTTCGGAGTGCCGATGACGCCGTTGCCGAACGCCATGCCCCACAATCCGTCCTCGCCGACGGGCTGATCATCGGCATCGCTCACCGTGCCCAGGAACCGGCCCGAGTGCGGATTGAAGGCGTTGATCTGACCGCCGTCCTCGTTGCCGACCAGCAGCGCGCCGCCGAACTGCCCCCAATCGTTCGGGGCGACGACCATGCCCCATGGTCCGTTCAGGACGCCGCCGGTGATCAGGCGGCGCTGCAGTCGACCGTCGAAGCGGAAGACATCGACCACACCGTTCACGGCGGACGCGACCCCGGGCGGCGGCGCGTACGACACGTAGATGCTCTGACCGATCACGGCGACGTTGTACGTCGTGAGGCCTGCGGGCAGATGCCGATCCTTGAGGATGCTGTCCAACTGCCAGTTGCCGTCGTACACGAGCACGTTCGTCGATGCCGCGTCGGCCACGTACAGCCGGGGCCCGTCATTGGTGTGGGCCAGCGCGAGCCCCGTGAACACCGTGCCCGACACCGATGCCGTGGTGGTGGACTGCGTTCCTCCGCCCCACGCCGACAGCTCGCCGGTGACGCTGGCGAACAGGAACCTGCTGGCCGTGCCGTTCGGCAACGCGAATTCGGTGGTGTCGTTGAACACGACCCCCGTCGGGCCCGGCTGCGTGTTGACGACCAAGGGCACCTGGGTCGGGCCGGTGTCGGTGCGGTACAGGGTGCTCGTCGAGGTGCCGTTGTTCGCGACCCACAGCGGCGTCGTCGGACCGAAGGCGATGCCCCACGGGTTCACGAGGTTTGCGTCGGTGATCGGCGCCATCGCCGGCTGATCGGAGACGAGGACCGTCTCGACGTACGAACCGCGGCCACCGTGCCGGTCCGAGGGCGCTGCCGCCGCCGACCCGGCCGTGAGCATGATCAACGCGGTGACCCCTGCGCTCCCACGCTTCAGGACGCTCATGCTGATTCCCATCGCCCAGCCCTCCTCTTGATCGCGCCGCCGCCTCGGGCAGGCCGGCTCATCGGCCGGCCTGCGTCACGAGTCTCCGATCACGGTGGAGCGAGTGCCCAGCGCATCATGCGCCCGAGGCCGGTTGCGATCAATGCGCCGTTGGTCGTACGACACAAGGGCAGCAGCCCGAGTCATCAGTGGCTGTGGCCAGGTGAGAGGTCGCCGAGCATGGCCCAATAGGCGAAGCCGACGACGTACACGCACGTCGCCACGATGAAGATCCGGTTGGGGATCGTCAGGCCTGGACCTGGTTCGGCGGTCCTGTCGCGCAGGAGTGGCCACAGGGCGACGATCGTCAGGACCTCGAACACGACGCACATGACATCGGACCGGCCGATGGTGCCGCGTACGCCACTGTTGGGGCCGAAGGGCAGGCCGAGGGTGCGGTCCCAGGTCCACACGAGGATGGGAACGATGCTGATCGCGGTGGCGGTCGCGGCGGTCCACGGCCGCAGCCTGACCATGAGCAGCACCGCGGCCAGTCCCTCGGCGGCAGCGAGCAGGAAGAAGAACCGGCCGGCAGCCGGCCATTGTCGGGCGTGATCGTCGATCACGTTCCAGTGGAGGAACTCGGCACCGAGCAGGCAGGCGATGGCGACGGCGAGACGAACGGTGGTGTTGCCGGTGCGGACGAGCTCGGGCTCGGTGGGCCGGGCACGGACGAGGAGTCGTGGGACGATCATGCCCGGTCCCGTTCGGGTGTGTCGGCGTGGGTGCTGGCTTGGCGGCGGCGGGCGCAGATCGTCAGCGCGCAGGCGATGCTGATCGGGGCGATGACCATCAACGCTTCGTCCCAGTTGAACCCGCTGGCATGTGCGTACATTCGTGCTCCGCTCTCAGGCGCTCGGCTCGCCGGCAGGCGAGGGATGCTCGGCGGGGTTCGCCGGCCTGGGGCGCGGTGGCTTGGCCAGGCGCAAGCCGAGCAACGCGAGGATCCAGACGACGGCGACCAGGTTGGTGATCGTCAAGAAGATGCTGGCTTGGCCGATGGCGCGCTCCTGGGCGAGCCAGGTGCTGTGACGTTCGGAGCACAAGCCGGTGCAGCCGCCGGGGCTCGCCGGGATGGCCGGGGTGGTGGCGTGGGTCGTGTGGATCTGTTCGAGTTGGCCGACTTGGATGTTGTAGTTCTGCACGGCCGTCGTGGTGACGCGGGCGATGCTGATCCCGGTGGCGATCGCGAAGATCAGCACGCCGGCGGCGGCGACCCTGAGGAGCTCGGGCCGGTGCGGTCGGATGATGCGGCGGGCGATTGCGTCGGCGGCGATGATCCCGAGGACGAAGAACGGCAGCATCAACGTCGAGTCGCGCAGCCAGCGATCGAACGGTTTGAGGCTCGGGTCCACGACGCCGACAGCCCCTTGCAGCGAGGTCAGCCAGAAGACGTTGGTGGAGGTGAGGACGATCGCGAACAGTGCGACGCTCCCCCAGCTCGCTCTCGGACGGGCTGAGCTCAGCACCCTGCTCGCTCCGGTCGCCGTCGCCGCCACCGACGTCGGCGGGTTGCCACTCGCGGTGATCATGTCGGGCATCTAGGGAGTGATCTCCCAGCCGAACATCATCGCGTGGTCCTCGTGAGCGAGGTTGTGGCAGTGCGCCACGTACGGGCCGACGAAGTCACGGAAGCCGCGGTAGACGATGACCGACTCGCCCGGGTCGAGTGCGACGAGGTCTTCGCGCGAGTAGTCGTCGGGGTGGTTCTTGTCGCTGCCCGGCGCGGTGACGTCCTTGCCGTTGCGCATCACCGTGCGGTGCTCCTCCATGTGCAGGTGGAACGGATGGACCCAGCCACCGCCGCCGTTGCGGATCTCCCACAGGTTGAAGCTGCCCAGCTTCTGCTGGGCCAACGGCGTCTTGCCGGCGGGGTTGATCAAGCTGCTCGCCACGGTCGTCGGGTCGAACTGCCTGCCGTTGATCAACCACTCGATCTCGCCGCCGAGGCTGCCGCGCGAAACCTCGAAGACCGAGCGGTTGTCCATCAGGGTCTTCCAGTTCCTCGGCAGCTGCGGCAGGTCGCGCAACGTCTGAGTCGGTGTCGGCATCAGACTGTCGTCGGGGGCATCGTCGCCGATGACGAACTTGAGCACCGGGACCTTGTACTTCGGGTCCGGCAGGGAGCGGCTGGAGTTGGTCCACATCCGTCCGTCGGGCATCTTCATCACGTTGGTGAGGTAGATCACGTCGCCCTTGGTGGTCGATGTGCCGTCCATGTACTTGGTGAAGTCGATGATCACCTCGCGGCGCTTGGCCGGCCACAGCTCGAACGAGTCGCGGGGGATCGCCACGGGCAGCAGACCACCATCAGAGGCGATCTGGGTGAACGTCATGCACTGCTCGGCGTCGGGGATCCGGTACTGGCCCTGCAGCTCGTCGCCGGTGTAGCCGAGCGACGCCGCGCTCTGCGGCAGCTGGGTCCCATGGTTCAGCGTGCTCATCAACTTGAACTCGTAGATCCGTGACACCGAGCAGTCGAGGAACCGGAAGCGGTACTTGCGCCGCTTGACCTCGAGCACCGGCGACGCGACCCCGTTGACCGTGAAGAGGTCGCCGACGAAGCCGTGGTTGGGGAAGTGCTTGTAGAACGTCTTGCCCCACCACTCGGGGTGGGTGCGCGGGTTCCCCGCCGCCGGGAATTCGCCGAGGCCGTCGTGGATGTCCTGGTGGATGGTCTTGCCGTCGTCGAGGCGGACGTCGAAGAACGCGAGCGGGATGTCGTAGTCGACGTCGAACGAGCCGTCCTTGTTGTTCTTGCGCCGGCCCGGGAGCCGGAGCCCCTTGGTCTCGTCGCCCATGTCCAAGCTCTTCGTCCGGTCGTAGATCGGGTACAACCCGACCATGCCCTTGTAGACGTTGGAGCCGGTGTGATCCATGCGGTGATCGTGGAACCAGAAGAAGCTCTGCTTCTCCTTGTTGTCGCCGTCCGCCGGCCAGTTCAGGTACATCTGATCGACCCATTGCCCGAACCGGAAGCCGTGGTGCTGGGGGCCGCGGGTCATCGAGTAGTGCGGGTTGCCGTCGCTCTCCGGCGCAGTGTGCCCGTTGTGCAGGTGGATCAACGCCGACCAGTCCGGAGAACCGAAGTCCTGGCGATCGAGACCCTCCAGGTTCTCGTCGAGGTGGTTGGCGAACCTGACGATGCACGGCTTGCCGTACTCGGCATTGATCATCGGGCCGGGGAACGTCGCCCGACCGGACCCGGGCGTCCCGTTGAACCCGTAGATGGTGCTCGCCGGCAGCGTCCGCACCGTGCCCGCCGGATACGTCGAGCCCTGGGCGCCGTAGGACACCGTTGGCTGGCCCAACGAATTGATCGGGAGCACCTGCTGAGTCGTGAACGAATGGGTGCTGACCTCGATGTTGATGAGGTACACGAGCGGATCCGGATAGCCGATCTGGCTCGGCCAGATCTGATGCGTCTCGTTGCCGATCGAGTTCTGCTGACCGAGACCCGGCCCCGGGGGGTTCGGCCAGTTGCTGTACTCCTCGAACGGCGTCGGCCTCAGCGCCTTCGGCACGACCAACGGGTCGCTGAAGGGGTTCAAGATCAGTGGGCTGGTCGGGAACACCTCCTTGTAGACCAAGTCGGCCAACTTGATCGAAGCCGCGTCGAACAGCCCGTTCGAGTTGGCCAACCCGCGGCGGCGCAGGTCCGGCAGGGCATGCGACCCAGCCACCGCCAGCGCAGCGATGGCGCTGCCCGCTGCGCCGACCCGCAAGAACGTGCGTCGCGGGATCATGTTCGGCTCGCCGGGGCGCGCCGGCATGCCGGTTGGATCGTCGTCTTGTGTGGCCACGCGTGCCTCGCTTCATTGCCAGGCACGCCCGTACGTGCCCCCGTCTCGTTGAAGCGTCTCAAGATCTCGTCGGAGCCGCAATTGGCCGCTGGTCGCGGACAAAAGGACTACACGCTATTGGACCAAAGTCCTATGGCGCCGGCCCGGCCGACCGTCCGATGTTTCGGCGTTCGACAATGGTGAGCAAGCTTCCTCGGATGGTCAGTGGGCGCCGATCACGGCGCTGATCCGTTCGAGGAGGATCAGGTTCGGCTGGAACGTCGTTGCCGCCTGGAGGCGCACCGCGCCGAGCTCGGCGACCGCGAGTTCGTGGAAGTGTCTCGTCACGCGCACGGTGAACGACCGCGCCGCGGAGGTGTTGCCGTGCGCGTCGCTGGCCGTGCAGGAGACCTCGGTTGTGCCGACGGCGAACACCGAGCCCGACGTGGGCGTGCAGTCGGGCGTGACCGCTGCGTCGACGACGTCGCTCGCCGTCGCCGCGTAGGTCACGACCGCGCCCGCCGACGAGGTGGCGTTGACGGTGATCGGCGAGGGCAGCGTCAGCGTGGGAGCCGTGGTGTCGGTGACGACGACGTCGAAGCTGTGGGTGCCGACGTTGCCGTGCGAGTCGGTCGCGGTGCACGTGACCGGCGACGTACCGACCGAGAACACCGAGCCGGGCGCCGGGGTGCACGACTGCGAGACGACCGCATCATCGGGGTCGCGCGCCGTGAACGTGTAGTTCACGGGCGTGCTCGGGCCCGTTGCCTCGATCTCGGTACCCGCCAACGAGAACGTGGGCGCGGTCGTGTCCGCGACGGGCGGCGGGTCCACGGCGGGCGGCGGGGGCGCCGCTTGGACGTCGACGGAGACGACGGCGATGCTGTCGCACACGAGGCGCGTGGAACCGACACAGATCTGTGTCAGTCGCAGCTCGACCGACTTCAGTCCCGGCGTGTCGAACGACGTCGTCACGCTCGTGCCCTCCCCCAGTGCGTCGCCCAGGCGCGTCCCGTTCAGGAACGTCCAGAACAGGCGGCAGGCATCAGTGCACGGGGTGGTCGAGGTGAACGTGATCGGCTCCCCGACCAGGTACGGACCGGGTGAAGCCTGGGCCGTTGCGGTATCCGCAGTCGCAGCCTGTGCTGCGGGCACCGAGAGCACACCGAGCACACCGAGCACCGCCGCGATGGCGACGAGCCTCCTGATCACCATTCCAATCCTCCTGGAATGCAGCTCCGCATGCCGTCAAGGAGAAGAGGAGAGACGGTGTTGTCGATGCGAGTCGCAACACCGCGGTCGCGCCGTCGGGTTCTCGGCTTGGATCTCCCGCCACGTGCTCCCCCTCCAGCCCGATGGACCGCGCCCCGCGCGGTCGGCCGACACTCCCTGCAGCACAACAATGCCAGCACGCACGATCGACGACAATCGGCCATAGGTCCTACGACTGGTCGCAGGCCGAGCCTTCTCGTGGGACATGTTCGCCGGTGAGCGTCTCGTCACCCGGGTCGACGACCAGCGGGCGGCAACGCAAGATCTCGGCCCCGACGTGGCGTCCATGATCCGAATGGGACTTCGCCACGCCCCCTGATCGCCGCCCTGGTCGGCCGGCCGGCCCGACGTCGCTGATCGGTTGCAGCACCATTGGCTCGACGTCCCAGCGGACGCCGACATGTACCCAGGGCCCTGTACCTGGAGCCGTGGCCACCGTCACTCACCGAAGCTGCCGGAACTACACGGGGTCCTTCAGCCCATGACGGGCGGACTCGGTGGAGGTGCCGCCCTGACGGCGACCAACCATGCCATTCACCTGCAGCGGACTGATCCCTCCGGACCGCGCTCGGCTGCGTGCTCCCAGCCGGTGTGTGCGTCCGCGCAACCGGGCAACACCGACAACTTCAATCGGGTGATCAGCAAGTCGTCGAGACGCGGACCAGCGGCGGCCCCATGCAGGGCCGCCGCTGGCTGGCGCGGTGATCAGCTATCTGGTTTGGAACGTCCAGGTGAACGTGGTCGACCCAGCTCCGGTGTTCCCCGTGAGCGGGTTGCCGGCCGCGTCGCGGACGCCGGTCGCACCGCCTGTCACCGTCACCTTGTACGTGGTCAGGGCGGACAGTGCCGCATTTGGTGCGAGCGTCCACACGGACCCGGATGCGTTCGAGGTGAGCGTGGCTGCCACCGGCGCGCCGGTGGACAGGACCTGGATGTTGAACGTGCCGCCCGCTCCGGTCGTCACGCCGATCACTGGCTCACTGGCGGTGAACCGGACCGCCGGTGTCCTCCCGACGCCGATCTCGCCGGCGGCCGGGTTGGTGAGCGTCACCGTCGGTGGCGTGATGTCCGATGTGGTGGTGAACGTGATGGTGGTGTTCACCAACCGGTTGCCGTCGGCGCTGCGGATCCCGGCGTTCGAGCCAACGATGGTCCCGTTGAGGCTGAGCCGGTATTGCGTGCCGGGGGCCAGCGTCGGGTTCGGATCAACGGTCAGGGTCTTCCCGTCGGCCGACAACGTCGCCGATCGGCCGATGGTGTTGGTTGGGTTGTTGACGGCGACCAGGTTGACCTCCGCCTGACCGAGGGTCCCTGATGCCGAGATGTCCTGGTCGAAGGTGACCACGAGGTTGGCGTTCGTGGGCACCCCGGTGGCGTTGTTCGCCGGTGTGGCGGACACCACGGTGGGCGCGGGGACCTGCGTGCCGGACGGTGAACGTGATCGTCGTGTTGGCCAAGCGCTGTCCCGGCGGCGATGCGCAGCGCCTGGCGACGTTGTTGCCGGTGGTGCCGTTCAAGGACAGCGTGTAGACGCCGCCCAGGTCCAGCGTGCGGTGTCGGGTCGACCGTCAGGGTCTTGCCGTCGGCCGACAGCGTCGCCGCGCGGTTGATCGACGCGTTGCCGGCGGTGCTCAGCACGACGGTCTGCGCGGTGATGCTCGACGCGGCCACGATCGGCTGGTTGAAGGTCACCACGATGTTGGCGTTCTCCGAGAAGCCGGTGCTGCCGCTCGGCCGGAGTCGACGAGGCGACGGCCAGGTGCCGGCGGGGCCGAGGGGTCACCGTGGCCGACACGTTGGACGGCGGGCTCTCCACGGCGGGGTCCGACACACCGGTGGCCGTGAACGGGTCGGTGAGGGCCGTCACCCGGAAGGTGTAGGCGGTGCCGTTGGTCGACCCAGTGACCGTCGCCGTGGTAGCCGGTCGCAGCCACGAATCCGCTGGCGGCCACGGTGCCGTCGGCGCGCAGCGCGTCCACCCGGAAGCGGGTCACCGTCGCACCGTTGGCCGGCCCGGCGGTGAAGTTCACCACTGCCGAGCCCGAGGCGCTTCCAGCGGTGGCGCTGGTGAGCGTCGGTGCGTTCGGGATCACCACGTCGCGGTATGAGTTGCAGAGCTTGGTCACCGCGTCGTTGGTCTGGCAGAACCGCAGGTTGTCGATGTTCCACAGCGTGTCGAGCCCGTCACCGCCCGGGAACGGGTCGCCACCGGCGATCCCGGCCTCGGAGGCGACGTCGACGACCCGGATGCTGCCCGGGCCGGCGAAGTTGAAGTCGAGCCGGTAGCCCGGGCTCGGCGCCGAGTACACCGCGGTGTCGCAGTTGCTCGCCGTGCCGACGGTCACGATCCGGCTGGCCGGCGTGGCGGTCGTGAGCTGCGGGGCTGGGCAGTTGTTCACGAGTCCGAGCGCCGGGCTCGCACCGAGCAGCTGACCAGTCGGCGTCTTGATCTCGCGCACCGCCACCAGGTTGCCGGGGTCGAGGATGTTGGCCGCGGGCCCGGTCCCGATGGTCACGTTGCCGGCCATCAGGTCCTGCTGGAGGGTGTGAGTGTTGCCCGCCTGGTACGGGTGCTCGAGCAGGTCGGTCGAGCCGACCTCCGTGCTCGGGTCGCTCGGGTCCACGCGGACGCTGATCCGGACGTTCAGCGACGTGTCACCGTCGATGATGTCCTCGTTCTCCCGGCCCTCGATCAAGTCGCTGCCGCCACCGCCGAACAGGATGTTGCCCTCGGCCCAGACCCCGCCGTTGGCGCTGCCGTGTCAGCGGGCACCGGCCGAGCGGTGACACCGCGATGACGTCGGCGACTGGGTCGGGAACGTCGTGACGTACTTGTTCAGCCCGTTGATCCGGGCGACACCGGTGGGGTCGAGGGCGTCGCATCCGGAGAACCCGAACCCGCCCACGATCCGCTCGAGGGCGTCGCCCTTGATGCTGTCGTTGAACGGCGAGCCGGAGTCAGCCTCGGTCTCCTGCCAGCGGTCGCGGTTGACGACCACGGGCAGCGGGAGGCCGGCCAGCTGCTGGTTGATCTCCAGGTCGTCGTCGCCGCCCACGGTGTCGTACTGGTGGATGGCCCAGTCGAACCCGGCGGCGCCGGCGTTGCGGTCGATGGCGGCGTTCTGCGACATGATGTCGTCGCCGCCCTCGGCGTCGTAGTCGTTCTCACCGGGCTGGCCGATGAAGATGTCGTTGCCGGGCTTGAACTCCGCCGGGTCGTCGAAGAACGGCGCGCCGTGGTCGCCCTGGAGGAGGTCCTGGCCGTTGCCGCCCTGGATCCAGTCGTCGCCACCGTCGCCGAACACGGCGTCGGCGCCGTCGCCGGCCATGACGAAGTCGTTCCCCTCGCCGGCGAACTCCTCGTTGTCGTTCAGGCCGCCGTTGAGGAGGTCCTGCCCGTCGCCGCCCATGGTGATGTCGTCACCCGGTCCGGCGTCGATGGCGTCGTTGCCAGGGCCGCCCTTCAACACGTCGGCACCGTCGAGGTCGGTGATGTGGTCGTCGCCGAGGCCGCCGAGGGCGACGTCGTCGCCGCCGTTGCCCTCGATGAAGTCGTCGCCGGTATCACCCCAGAAGGTGTCGTTGTCGTTGCCGCCATTGACCCGGTCGACGCCGGTCGATCCCTCGTAGACCGACTGCCCGTTGATGCCGGACGGGTCGACGGTGTTGCGCGTCTTGTACTGGATCGTGCCGTCAGGCGTGCGCTGCAGCAGCAGGTTCTCCTTGCAGTCCGCTGGCCGGGTCGTCGGCCACGATCGAACCGACGTCTGGAAGGCCGCGGCCGTCCCGTTGAGGTGGGCCAGCTGGAACTTGCAGTCGGACGTGGCGAAGGCATCGGCCTTGAGGCTGTTCGCCCCGTCGGTGTTGCGCTGGATCATCTCGGAGAACGAGTTGGACTCCAGTTGCGTGCGCAGGTTCATGCCCGGCGTCCGGTTCAGGTAGTACAACCGGTCGTTGTCCTGCAGCTTCTCCAGCTGCGTCTGGAAGACGTAGTTGAAGGTGCTGCCGAGCAGGCCGCCGAACAGGTTGGTGACCTCGGCGAGACCGCCGACCCACAGGTCGACGCTGTCCAAGCCGGTCGCGGTATCGCCGTTGGCGTCGCTGCGCCAGTCGATGTCGTCGGCCGTTGCCCGGATGTCCATCGGGGCCGGCGGAGACGACGCCGAACAGGAACGCGTCGGCGTCGACCGGCCGGACATCAGCCTGGTTCACCAGCGGGGTGTTCGGGTCGTCTTGCCGCGGGTCGACGATGGCGCGCGCGGCATTGCGCTTCGCCACCAGCGTGGTGGCGCCGGTGATCGACGGGTGCGTGCCGTAGGCCGCCACGAAGTTGATCAGCGACTCCGGGTGCTTGAGGTGCTGGCCGTAGTCCGCCCAGCTGTCGTACGGCTTGAGCGCGCCGTCACCGGTCTTGGCGAACAGCTGGCGCCGCACCTCGTTCAGCGGCGGGATGCCGGCTTCCCGGGCCCTGGTCATGTTGAGGACCGGCAGGTCGAGGGGCAGCCCGAGCAGGTTGTTGCGCAGCGTCTGGACCACGAACTCGTCGAGCTCGTTGCCGACCTGGTCCGAGGAGCCCATGGCGATTGCCCCAGCTGCCTGCGCCGGCGTATACGGCGTCGCGTTGGGGTTCGTTTGCGAACTCTGGAAGTACTGGGGTGGGTTGAGGAAGGCGTCGAGCAGCGGGAGCGAGTTGTCCGATCCGTCCGGGCTCGTGCGGGCGACGTCGTCGTCCAGCATGGAGTGCCCGAACCGGTAGACGGCGTGGGCGAACTCGGCCTCGATCGCCGGGTTGATGTTCGGCGAGTACACGTGGAACGGGTGGATCGCCGGGACCATCTTGCGGCCGAACTCCTCGAAGACGAGGTGCTGGTACTCCATCTCGGTCACGAACCGGGCGGCCTGGAAGAGGCGGTCGCCGTAGCTCCACACCCGGGCGTTCGCACCGTGCACCGTCGACGGGGGCGGTCGACGTGTAGCCGGCGAGGAGGGCCTCGTTGCCCGGCTGGTGCAGGGTGTTGTCGATGTCCGCGGCCAGCCGGTCGTGCTCGGAGTGGAAGATCTGGTGGATGGAGCTCAGTGCGATGTTCTCGTTGCAGCGACCGTCACCACAGGTGAAGTGGTCGTTGAGCATCTCGTCGTCGTAGGTCCCCGCAGGCTGATTGGCGAAATCGGCCGACGCCGTCACGTCGAGTCGGGGACGGGACAGAAGCCGGAGGTCCTGGGTCCTGTGCCGGCCACGCACGACGGGTCGGCGTTGTGGGCGATGTCGGTCAGGAACGGCGTGTCGAAGAACACGGCATTCCCCGGAACCGGAACCGGGTTGGCCAGGTTGCCTTCGACCAGGCCGGTCTTCGTGACGTACTGCGGCAGCCCGTTCGGGCCGGGGATGAACTCGCCGTAGGGGTCGGTGGCGAGCATCGGGATGTTCAGCACATCCTTGTCCGTGAGCAGCAGGCCGAGCTTCTGGGCCGCCTGCTTCTTCGTCGAGGCCCACGTGGAGATGCTTCCATCGGTGGCGTTGCCGTCGTTGAAGCAGGTCGCCGTTGGCGTTGGGCCCGTACATGCGGGGGTGATCGCATCGTCATTGACAATGCCGCCGAGCAGCTTGCCGGTCGCGATCGGACGGTTGGCGGCATTCATCGCGTACTCGCGCAGGAACACTTGGTGCGATGCGTGCGACGTGTAGGTCTGGCTCTGGTCGACCCAGGGGCTGTCGGTGTTGTTGGCGTTCTGCACGTCGTCGGCCGTGCCGAGGATGCCGTCCGCGCCGGGCTGGTTCTGCGCCCGCGTCAGGACCATGAAGGTCGCTTCGTCACCCGTATTCGGGATGTTGTCGGGTCCGTTCGGGTTCACTTCGTCACCCGTATTTGGCCTGCCGTCGGGTCCCACCGTGATCAGCGGGTCATCGGCCTTGAGCGGGACGAAGACCGTTGGCACCGCTCTTGACGGTCTGGTCGACGCCGTGGTCGAAGAACTGGCCGAAGAACGTGAACAGCGAGTTGAACGGCGGCGACAGGCCGACGTCGGTGGTGACGTTCGGGATGAACAAGGTCTTGCCGGTCGGCACGCAGCCGGCAGGAATGCCCCCGAGCCCAGTGCGTCGGGTCAGGGTCAGTGGTGCATGGATGCTGGCCGGGGTTGCCCTGGGTGCGGATCGGGAAGCCTGCGGCGGCCACGGCCGCGGGGTTCGTCGACGTCTGGTCGACGATCAGGTTGCTGATCACGCGTGGCTGCGAGTCGACGACGTTGCCCGTCTTCTGCGCGTAGCTCGTCGGCCCGGGGGCGCCGACCGGAAGGGCTGCCGTGATCGGCTCGGCGTCGCGGAACACCGGGTCGGTCAGCCGCGGGAACACCTGGTCGGCGGAGCCGAACTTGGTCTGGTCAGCGGCGCCGGGTTTGGTCTGGGTCGCGATGAGGTTGTTGCACGAGCCGTCGACGGTGCGCAGTCCGTACGACGTCAGCACGTCCGGGATCTGGTTCGGGCCGGTGCCCACGAGGGTTCCGCAGGGGTTGCTCGCTGTGAGCGTGTTGGCGTGCCGCTCAGAGATCTTGATCTGCTGGAGGATGAACTGCAGGTCGCCGGCGGTGACGGTGAATCCGGCGCCGATCGGTCCGGGAGCTGCGGTGGCCGCGCCGTTCACCGTGATCACCGCGACGGACGCCATGACCAAGCCGATCACCGCGATGACGCGGCCTCGGCGGCGTAGTCGAGCGAACCGTCGCGATCGATTCGAGCGCGATGCCATGGTTGCGCGATCAATGCCTGGCCTTGGATCTGTCGCCACTTGTTTTCTCCCGTCCTACATGGGCCGCGCCTGACGCGCGATGGCCCGCCGCCAGAGTGCCAGCGCGCACGGTGCGTGACAATTGGGCGGAGGTCGTAGAACCGCGAGTACGACGTCACCCGCCCGAAGTCGTACACACGGCAGGCGACGAGGTCGTCCGAGTCGATGGAGGAGAACGGAAAACCGGCCGCTCGGAGGTCTGGCTTCACGCCCGTGAGCAGGGGAACTGGACCGAGCGAGACGGCGAACCATGCTCCACAACGGCCGCAGCGAGCCGGTCCAACCGTTGATCGCCTTGCTCGAGGACGGCGTCCCGGCGACCACGGAGCGTGATCGTACCCCCACACAACCTGCGCGGATCGTCGTCGACTGCAGCGATTGACGGCGGCAACCTCATCGTCGACCAGACGTCGAGGGATCCCCGCGGCGGTCGCCGCTGCGGCGTTCCCGGTGCCTGCCCGTCACAGAGCGCTGCGGGTCACCCACAGGAGGCATTGGGCTACCGGTGCACGACCCGGAACGCACGACCTCGTACTTCGGTCGTACGACCTTCGCCCGATTGTTTCCGTTCCTGGGCGCTGTCACTGTCGCGACACCGGAGTACAGCCGATGTGCGAGAAGCAGCCACCGAGCTGGAGGAGACAACGTGGTGAGAGATCCAAACCGAGGTTTCGACAGGGCGATCGGGGACTCGCGATCGCATCGACTTCGGCGACTTCTCTCCGGACGACGAGACACCGCAGGGCGCCCACCCAGGTGGGTGTGGATGATCGGAAGGATCGTCGTGATCGCCGCGGTGCTGGGTTTCGTGCCGGTAGCCGCGGCCCATGCGGCGACTGCCGACGTGGCCACGGCGCAAGCCACCCCCGGTCCGTACGTGGTCGGGGAGCCGATCACCTTCACGTCGACGACGCCGTGCACCGCTGCCTGTCGCCTGATCTGGACGTACCTCGACGGGACGCGGCTCGGCGACGCGCTCGGCGAGGGGGAGAACGTGACGACGTCGTTCGCCACGCCGGGGCTGAAGACGGTCCGGCTGCGACTCACGGAGACGTGTGTCGGCTCCAGGCGCCGCGTCTGCGACAGCCTCGCCCTCGTCTCCGTCGACGTCGAGCCGGCGCCCGCCGGTGATGACACGACAGCGCCCACCTTCGTCCTGTCAGGTCTCCAGACCGAGGCAACCGGCCCCAGCACGCCCGTGAACTACACGTTCGAGGCGACCGACCCCGACGATGCGGTCGTCTCGCAGTCGTGCACACCGGAGCCCGGCTCGCTGTTCGCCATCGGCTCATCTCCGGTCACGTGCACCGCGACCGACTCGCATGGCAACGTCGGCACCCAGAACTTCGACGTCGTCGTCAGTGACACGACGGGACCTGCCCTCACGGTCCCGGACACGGCGACGAACGAGGCGACCTCGCCCGCGGGCGCGGTCGTCGCATTCGCCGCCTCTGCCGTCGACCTCGTCGACGGTGCGGTACCGCCCACGTGCTCGTCCGTCTCCGGCTCGACGTTCCCACTCGGCTCGACCTCGGTCGCGTGCACGGCGACCGACGCGCTCGGCAACGCGAGCAGTACGAGCTTCGACGTCGTCGTCACCGACACGACGGCTCCAGCACTGACGTTGCCCGCGGCGATCGCCGTCGACGCGACATCGCCGGCGGGCGCGGCCGTGACGTACGCCGCGACGGCCAGCGACGTCGTCGACGAGGCGGTCACGCCGACGTGCTCGCCCGCGTCTGGCTCGGTGTTCGCGATCGGTACGACAGCGGTCTCCTGCACGGCGAGCGATGCGCACGGCAACACGTCCGCGGCGCAGTCGTTCTTCGTCCAGGTGAGGAGCGCGGCGACGGCGAACCGGGCAGCCGCCGAGGCCTCCCCCGGCCCGTACGTGGTCGGCGAGCCGATCACCTTCACGTCGACGACCCCGTGCACCGCTGCCTGTCGCCTGATCTGGACGTTCCTCGACGGGACGCGGCTCGGCGACGCGCTCGGCGAGGGGGACAGCGTGACGACGTCGTTCGACACGCCGGGGCTGAAGACGGTCGAGCTCCGACACACGGAGTTCTGCGTCGGCAGCCCGCGGCTCGTGTGCAGCAAGGTCGCCGTCGTCTCCGTCGACGTCCAGGCGGCGCCTGACCGCCGTGGATAGGGCGGCGATCAACCGAATGTTGAACGCCACGAGTCGACTCGGCAGAGCTCCTCGCTGACCTGGATCGTCTCGCCATCCACTGCCGGCTGAGCGCATGCTTTCAGCAGCCCGTTCACCGACGTTGAGCCTGTTCCCCCCGGGCCGCTCCGATCGCCCAGCCCTCGGTCTCCTTGCGGTGCGGGGTCGCTCACCGCGGGAGTAGGTGGCTGGGCGTCGGGTCGCCACCGGCGGCGAACCTGAAGCGACGTCTCGACTCACCCGAGACGCCATCTGCCCGGGCCGAATGACCCGGGCAGATGACCTCGTCGACGTGTCCGAGTCAGCGGACCGTGATGGTCGTGTGCATCCACGGGTGGATCAGGCACAGGTACATCACGGTGCCCTTGGTGCCGGTGGGGACGGTGACCTCGCGGGTCGTTCCCGACAGGACCCCGCTCCCCGACGGAGCGGGAGTCAACTGGGCGGTGCACACGGCAGGGTCTGCCGGTGCTCGCTCCAGACCCAGGAAGATGGGTGGCACGCAGCCGCCGGTGTCCGTGGCGATCCCGGTGTCGCCTCCGACGCGTGTGAACGTGTGGAACTCACCGCCCTCGTTGTGCACCGCGAGCGTCAAGGCCTCGCCCTGGTTGACCGTGCGGTCCGCCTGATCGAACCGCCAGTGATCATCACCATTGTCGACCTTGTTGAGTTGCGTTCCGAATTCCTCGAAGGTGATCCGCCCCCGCGGGTTCGAGCCCGGAGCGTATTCACAGCTGCCCGGGCCGATCGCCGCATTGAACGATGCCTCGTCGCACCGATCCCGGATGTCCACCTGACGGAGGCTCGATCCCCCCGACGCCTGAGCCGTTCCTGCGAGCCCTGCCACCGCAAGTACGCCTGCGGCCGCGAAACCCCAATGCTTCTTCATGATGCTGCCTCCAAGGCAAGTCTTTCCCCGTGGCCGTCGACTGGTTGTCGATCGACACCTACGACATTAGTTGATTTGCACGGACTGAGCGCACATAAAATCTGGAGCCAGGTGTCGGAATAACTCGTCGTATGTCCCTTTTCGTGCTGCGATCCGACCGCGGTGAGTGGTGTGGAAAGCCACCGGCGACATCCGGCCCGCCTATGCGCTGAGTGGCCATTGTCGATGGTCGGTCTTCTCCCTGGTCGCGTGCTCGAGCGACAATTTCGTCAGTGCCGATGGGCGCCGGGAACTGGTCGCCGACGGACGCACAGAGTGGCCGTCGCGACACGCTCAGCGAGCGCCGTCGAAGATTTGGATGACGTCACATCGCACATTCTTGTGGTACGACCGCTTCAAGAAGAATGCTGGCCCACTGGGTGTTAAGGTCGTCGGCCAGGGTCGGAGCACACTGACGATCGATGTCAACGAGGGAGGTGACATCCGGGGTTGTGTGTCTGTCCGGAGCGACGGCAATTCTCGACGGACCCTGACATGTTGTTCTTGAGGACGGGGCAAATCGATGCTGCGGTGTCGCGAGCTGAGGAAGACTGGGCATCTCGATCGGAGCGGATCTGGTGGCTGACCGAGTTGGGTGGCGCCGGGCAGGCCACCGGCAGCGGTGCAACGAATTGGGCCCGCGGACCGCGGGTGGACGAGATGGAGCTGACGCGACCGCGTCGGTCTTGGCGTCGTGGACCCTCGGCGACCCCTGTTTTCGACGGTCCACAGTTGGAACGACGACGGCGGCGCGAGCGACGATGCGCTGTCGGGGGCACAGGTGAGTCGCGGGACCGTGGAGCTGCCGGCTCGCAGCCGACGTCGGCCGACAGCTGTGGAGCCACCCATCGCCGTCACGGCAGAGGAGCCGGCACCGCGCATCACCAGCCCTCGCCATCACGGGAGGCGACGCGCGTGGTGGATCGCCGGTCTCGTCTATGCCGCCCTCATCGCGATCGCCACGCTCCTCGCCTCCGGGACGGTCCGTCTGCACAGCGCTTCCCACGACGTCCACGAAGACGTGACGCGCACGGTCGCCGCCCTCGAACCGTGGATCACCGACAAGGTCGTGCTCGGCGATGCCGACGCCATCCTTGCCCTCCGCGACGCGGTCGCCGCAGCCGTCGACGGAGGCGCGGCCGTGCAGGTCCGGGTCTTCGCGCCCAACGGCTTCGGCTACGCCGACTCGGACGCCGGTCGGGGTGCTCCACGAGAGGAGTCCGACGACGAGGCCGAAGCACGACGCGCCGAGGTGGCCAGCGCGTCGACGACGGCCGACGGCCCGGCCACGATCGATGTGTACTCCGTGGTCTCGACGCGCAACGGCACGCCGATCGTCATCCAGGCGAGCTACCCGTACTCGACCTTCGCCCGGGAGATCGACGCGGAGGCGTACAGGGTCGGCCGACTGACGCTGGCGGGTCTGCTGTTGTGCCTGCCGCCGATGGTCGTCCTTGCGCTGATGGCCCGGCGGTCGATCCGTCACCGCGCCGAACGGGAGCGACTGCTGGAACGGCTGATCGCGGCGTCGGACATGGAGCGGCGGCAGATCGCCGGGAGCGTCCACGACGGGCCGGTGCAGGATCTCATGGGAGTGTCCATGCAGCTCCAAGGGGCGGCGCTCGCCGCCGAGGGGGCGCTCGGCCTGCGCCTCCAGACGATCGCGGGCAACGTACGCACGACGGTCAGAGGTCTGCGGTCGCTGCTCAACAGCGTCTATCCGGTCGATGTCCCCGATGACGGTTGGATCGCTGGCCTCGACGAGCCGATCGAGGCGCTGCGCTCGTCCGGCACCGACGTCATCGTCGACGTCCCGGACTGGCCCCTGACGCGGACAGAGCAGTGGCTGCTGCTGCGCGTCAGCCGCGAGGCCCTGCGCAACGTGCACGCTCACGCCCGGGCGGAGCACGTCTGGGTGGCGCTCGATGCGTGTCCGAACCGGCTGGGCCTGACGATCACCGACGACGGCGTCGGATTCGCCCGCGCCGACTGCGAGAGGCGTCGGGCCGAAGGTCACCTCGGGCTGGCGCTGCTCCACGACCGGGCCGAAGAGCTCGGCGCGACCCTCGTCGTCGGGCCTGCCGCCGCGTACACCAGCGGGACCACGGTTCGGCTGACGATGAGGCGGACAGCGTGATCCGTCTCGTGATCGCCGACGATCACGCCCTGGTCCGCACCGGCTTGGAGCAGTGGCTGCAGTCCGTTGCCGACATCGATGTCGTGGGTCTCGCCGCCGACGGTCGTGAGGCCGTCGACCTGGCATGCATGCTCACTCCCGACGTCG
Source organism: uncultured Acidimicrobiales bacterium (assembly GCA_963794805.1). Taxonomy (GTDB): domain Bacteria; phylum Actinomycetota; class Acidimicrobiia; order Acidimicrobiales; family Ilumatobacteraceae; genus JAODBQ01. Next base: position 170,744 of record CAWCFL010000011.1, on the reverse strand, counting down.
TGCTGATGGACCTCGCGATGCCCGTGCTGAACGGCGTCGACGCCACAGCAGAGATCACCGCCCGTGCGCCGGAGGTGCGAGTGATCGCGCTGACGACGTCGCACGACCCGCAACTCGTCAACGCGGTCTTGTCGGCTGGCGCGTCGGGCTATCTGCTCAAGGACGTCGAGCCGGAGGTGCTGGTGGCCAACATCCGCGCTGTCGGGAGCGGTGGACTGGTGCTGAGCCCCCCGGTGGCCGCCGACCTGTTCCGCGGGGAGCGTTCGGCCCGTTCGGTCTACGGTGCGCTGACGGCCCGCGAGCGCGAGGTCCTCGCGTTGATCGCCGCCGGCGAGTCGAACAAGCGGATCGCCGTGCTGCTCGGGATCAGCGACAAGACCGTCAAGGCTCACTGCGGTCGGATCTTCAAGCGGTTGGGCGTGCACGACCGGACGCAGGCCGCGATCTGGGCGACGCGCGCGTTACGAGGCGCCGGAGAGGCCGGCTGACGAGGTATCGATCGCGAGTGAAGATCGGCGACATCTTGTTCGGATGTCCAGATCTCGCGAATCGAACAGCGACGGCGATTGATAATCGCTCGCCCGAACGCGAGAACACCCGGACGATCAGCCTTATGACGCTCTCTTTCTGCGATGCGGTGGAGTTCTTTCACCATCTGTCGTGACGCGTCGGCGGCGGGCCACGGCGCGTCGAGTCGAATGGTCGTGCTCCGGTGGACAGCTGAGGCCTTGCCGGATGAAGGAGACATAGGCATCGACCACGGCCGAGCGATCGCCTCCGCCAGGTTCGTGCGTACGCAGCAGGTTGTTCAGGAGCGTCAGGATTGCTGGCCCGATGACATCTGGATCGAGCGCCGGACAGACCGAGCCCTCCATCTGCGCGGCGGCGATCCGATCGCGAGTGTCGGCCTCGTACGCGCGGCGCGCCTCCACCACCTCCAGTTGGTGCTCGGGTGTCAGCGATCCGAACTCCCGGTAGTAGATCTTGATGAGGACGAGGAAGTCGTCGTCGCTCAGGTTCTGCTGCGCTTGGCGCTGGAACCGGGCGCAGAGATGGTCGAGGGCGTTGCCTGCTCCGGGCTCGTTCGTGCGGACCTCGTCGCTCATCCGCCGATGCACGACCTGCGCGACGCCATGGAGCAGATCCTCCTTGGAGGAGATGTAGTGGTAGAGCGAGCCCTTCAACAGTCCCACCGCCTCCGCGATGTCGTCCATCGACGTCGGCTCATAACCTCTCTCATAGAACACGTGGGCGGCCACGTCGTATATCTCCTGCTGCCGCCGCAACCACTTGTCTCGCTGCTGGATCACCATCGTCCGACGACCGCCTTTCTTCCGCGCTTGGATGATGACGAGCGCACAAGTCCGCCGCGCTGGCCGGTCAGCATATTGAGTGGGTCGATCACGACCGTGCCGGCGGGGGCAGTCGCCGGCGCGCGACCCGGTCAGGACGGTGTGCGCCGTACCGAGCGCGGGCGCGGCGAGGGTGCCGGTGTGGCGCGACGGGCCAGGCGGACCTGTGCCGCGCGGTGCTCGTGCCCAGGCGGGCACGCGAGGGCTCCGAGCGTGGCCTGGGTGCAGTTGCGGGTCACGGCGGCGAGGGACAGGCGCCCGCCCGGGCGGTACCAGTTGTAGATCGAGTTCAGCATCGAGAAGATCATCGTCATCATCAGCCATGTGTCGAGATCGGGACAGACGTTGCCCGCCACACGACTGCGGTCGATCAGATCGCAGAGGTGCTGCTCGTAGTCCCCGCGCCTGCGCAACACCTCCTCGTAGCGGTCCCCGCTCAGCTCGTGGTACTCGGCGTGGAAGACACGCTGCCAATCGATCGCCTCGGCGAACGACGTGACGTGGTCGGTCAGGAAACCGACGATCCGCTCCTCGGCAGTCCCCTCCCGATGGAGGCTGCGCTCCAGGTTGGCCCGACCGATGCCCATGATGTGCTGGGAGATGGCGAAGAGCAGATCCTCCTTGCCGTCGATGTAGTAGTAGAGCGACGACTTGAGCATCCCGACAGCGTCGGCGATGTCCTGGAGGCTGGTGGACGCATAGCCCTTCTGGCGGAAGATCTCGGCCGCGGCGCGATGGATGCGCTGCTCCGTGGCCTGGGACCGAGCCGTGGGCGGCCGGGCCCGCCGACGCTTGGCCCGATCGCCCATCCCCTCCCAGGTGTCGAGATCCGGTGCCGGCGATGCCGTCGGCGAGCGCCCGGGTGCCTCGTCAGGCACGTCGGCCGACCTCGTTCACGGGTCGAGTCTATGAGCACCGATACTCGCCGGGCGGCGCTGCACGGTGGTCCCGACCTGGGTCAACGCGTCACCGCGTCACCGCGGAGGGCTGCGGGGCGAGGAGCTCGATCGCCTCCTCGAGGTCCACCCCGAACGGCATGATGGCCAGCATCGGCGTCGTCACCCCGTTGTCCACGTAGCGCTGGATGTGGGCTCGGCACTCGTCGGCCGTGCCGAGCACGATGAGGTCGTTCACCACCTCGTCGGAGACTTCGGCAAGGGCTCCCTTCCGATCGCCCGCTGCCCACTTCGCCTGCATCGGCGCCAGGATCTCGCCCCGTCCGAGCCAGCGCTGGTAGTCGGCGTACACGCCGACGTTGAGGTACGCGTTGATGAACTCCCTCGCCCCCTGCCGTGCCCGGTCGGACCCGCCGCTCGGGCACACGAAGATGCGGCAGACGATCTCCTTGTCGTTGCGGCCCTGGTGCACCAGCGGAGCCACCTTGGCCACGTCCGTCGCCGACAGCCAGTTGAGGATCACACCGTCGGCTTCCGTGCCGCCGAGATGGAGCATGCGCTCACGGAGCGCGGCGACGAGCACCGGCGGAGGCTCGTCGGGGACCAGGCCGAGGCGGAACCCGTTGATCTCGAAGGTGTCGTACTTCCCGGTCACCTTCTCCCCCGTGAACGCCGCCTTCAGGAACCTCACCAGATCGCGGCGTGCGCGAGAACGGTCGGTCGAAGGGCTGGGCGTTCCAGCGCTCGGTGATGATGTCCGACGAGGCCCCGACACCGAGGGCGAACCGCCCTGGCGCGGCGACAGCCATCGACGCAGCCGTCTGCGCCATGATCGCCGGCCCGCGACTGAACACCGAGGCGACGGCCGTACCGAGACGCAGCGACGGTGCCCACTCCGAGGCGAAGGCCAACGGCGTGAAGGCGTCCGCACCGGAGACTTCACCGGTCCACACGTCGGTGTAGCCGAGCTCGGGCAGCCGTCGGATGACCCGGTGCTGCTCGGCGAACGGCAGGCCGAGGGGGATGGTCAGCGCGTAGCGATTCATGGTCTGTGCTCCTTGAGTGCGGGTCACGCCGGCGTGGCGTTGCCCATCCGGGTGAACGAACTGCCGTACCAGGGCTCCCAGTTCACGCTCTTCTTCATGGCGAAGGCGCTCTCCGTGTTGTACAGGTTGGTGACGAGCGTGTTCGCGTTGATGTCGTCGAACGCCTGCTTGTTCAAGGCCGTTCGGGTGGCCTGATCGGTGGTGATCTTGATCTGTTCGATCATCGCGTCGAGGGCCGGGTCGCACACGTGCGAGTAGTTGCCCTTGCAACTGAGGGTGTCGACCAAGCGGCGCTGGGGGTCGAACGTGAGGGAGTCGCCGTTCAAGCCGAACACCGCACCGCTGAGCTTCGACCCCGTCTTCTCGGCGTCCACCCACTGCCCGTAGGCGATGAGTTGGACATTGACATGGACGCCGATCGCCTCCCAGAAGCCGGCCAGTGCCTGGGCGACCTGCTCGCTGTTTGGCAGGCGACCGTTGACCGGGGCGACGAAGTCCATGGAGAACCCGTTCGGGAAACCGGCATCCGCCAGCAGCTGCTTCGCGCCGTCGGGATCGTAGGGCTGCTGCTTGACGTCGCTCTCGTTCCACCCGTCGTCGAGCGGGCTCAGCCCGGACATCAACACGCCCAGACCACCGAGGACGGTCTGCTGCAAGGTCTTCAGGTCGAGGGCCATGGCCAGCGCCTGGCGCACCTTCGGATTGGCCACGGGCAGGCTGGCGTCGATCGTGTTCCAGCCCACGTAGATGACCTCGCCACCGAGGGACTGCTTCACGGTGAGACTGCTGTCCCTCTGCAACGACGGCACCGTCTGCGGCGGCACCTGCGCGATCATGTCGACCTCACCCGCCTTGAGCGCAGACACTCGGGAGTTGTCGTCGGGGATGATCTTGAACTGCAGCGAGCTGTAGCCGGGCTTGTCACCCCAGTACGCATCGTTCCGGGTGAAGTCGAGTGACTCCTTGATCTGGCGGGAGTTGAACGTCCACGGACCGGTGCCGATCGGCTGCTCGGCGAACTGCTTGTCGCCGACCTGCTGGATGTACTTCATCGGAACGATGTACGTGTACGCGAGGGCCGACAAGAAGGCCCCGTCCGGCTGCGAGAGCGTGACGCGAACCTGGTCCGGCGCGAGCACGTCGACCGCCGTCATGTTCGCCAGCAGGAATGCGTAGATGTTGCCGAGGTTGGGGTCCTTGAACCGCTCGAAGCTGAACTTCACGTCGTCGGCCGTCATCGGATCGCCGTTCTGGAACTTCACGTCGGTGCGCAGGACGAACGTGTACTGCAGACCGTCGGGTGACACGGTCCAGCTCTCGGCCAGCGCCGGCACGAGGTCGCCCTTGATGTCGCGGGACAGGAGCTGCTCGAAGTTGTTGACGATCGTGTAGAGGTCGGTGCCGGCGCGCAACTGGTCGGGGTCGAGGTTCTGCGGCTCGGTGCCGATCGCCACCGTCAGCTGCCCACCGTCCGCGACGGCACCCGACGCCCCGGTGCCGGGCGCGCTGCCACTGGTGGTGCTCGCTGCCGTGGTGACCGAACCAGCCGCCGTCGTGACCGCACCGCCAGCCGTCGTGACCGTACCGGCCGCTGACGTCGTCGAACCGCCGGACGACGAGTTGTCGCTGCCACACGCCGCAACGACGAGGGCGACGCTGCAGAGCAGAGTGACCAGCACGGCTCGCGGCCGACGAGGCGACTCATGAATTGACGTTGACGACATGGTTCCCCCTCTGGTTGGCGGCTCTGGATGGACCCCCGTGGCCCTCGCGCTGCCGGGCCGACGGAAGGTGGATGGCACCGGCGGCGGCCAACTCGTCGATGCGCGCATCGGTCAGGCCGAGGAGGCTGCGCAGCGTGGCGTGGGTGTCGGAGAACAGATCCGGGGCCGCACGCAACGCCGGTATCGGCTCGCCGTCGACGAGCCATGGCGCCCACGCGTACCGGACGTCGAGCTCGCTGAAGGCCGGATGCCGATCGTCCGACCAGAAGCGACGCTGGCGCAGGCGTTCGTCCTCCAACATCTCCCCGATGCTCGTCACGGACTGCTCGCTCTCGTCATCGAAGCGAACGCGCCATCCGTCCGTCCCGCTCCGGAGGTCGAAGCGCACGCGATCGCCGGCGTCGCCCATGCCTTCGAGGCGCGAGAGGCAGGTGGCTTCGAGGTCCGAGACGTCGACGTGGGCACCGTGCGCCGCCGCGAGGTGGGCGGCGACGGCGATCGCGCCGGCGATGCCGGAGATCGGGTCAGGCAGCGGGATCGTCATCTCCGAGGGCCCACCGTTCGACGACGTGATCACGTACGACAGGCCGGCGCTCGCGTAGAGGTGCGTGCCGTACCCGATGAAGTGGGAGGACGGGCCGCTCGCTCCGAACGCCGACATCGAGACGCAGACGAGCTGCGGGTTGACCGCGACCAGGTCGTCGAAGCCGATGCCGAGGCGATCGACGACGCCGGGGGCGAAGTTGTCGATCACCGCGTCGAACGGCGCGCCAGCTCGGTCACGAGGCGGCGCCCTTCCTCGTGCTTGAGGTTGATGCCGACGCTCGACTTCCCCCGTTGTGTGGCGCTCCACCATGCACTGGCGTCGAAGCCGAAGCCATCGACGAGGGGCTGCTGCACCCGCAGGTTGCTCGGGCGCGGGATCGCCTCGATGTTCACGATCTCGGCCCCCAGCTCGGCCAGCAGCATCGTGGCGAACGGGCCGGCCCACGCCCACGTCAGGTCGAGGATGCGGAAGCCGGCGAGTGGCCGACCCGTACGAGCCGGCGGGTGTTGGGTGCTGACCTGACGGTCCGACGCCTGGGCCTGAGCGGCGCGAGTGAGCCATGGCAGGCGAGTCCGGCGCGGGTCGTCGCTCGTGAAGAAGGCTCGTGCCGCGTAGTGCGGGTTCGACGGGAGCTCGTCGGGCCGCAGCAGCGGCGTGACGGGCACCCGCACCGCTTGCGCCAGGTCGCACACCTCGTGCTTGGTGCGCGGGGCGGCCCAGGCGCGCAGGAGGAGGTCGACCTCAGCCGCGTGATCTCGAAGCTGGACCGGATCCGTGCAATCCGACACGACGGCCTTGCCACCGGGGAGGATCTCCACGAGGCGCGCCCACTGGCCGGGCTCGGGCGCCTGGGCGCAGACGGCGCCGTCACTCGTCTCGATCACTCCCCCGATGCGCCAGCCCACCGCGCCGACGACCCCTGCGACGCTCCGGCTCGGCACCTGGGCCATGGCCACGAACTGCGAAGGGAGCAGGCACAGCAGCTCGAGCAGGTCGATCTCGATCTCGCGCGGCGCCGCCGAGCGCTCGCCGTCCCGGTGGGACCGGGCGGCGTACGCCGAGACGATCAGCGCGACGATCATCGCGCCGAGGCCTTGGACGATGGACACGGTCGGCAGACAGGGTGGATGGTGACCGTCCTCTTCGCCGATCGTGCGGGTGAGCGACGCCAGCCCGCTGCGCACCCAGAGCCGGGCGGCCTCGGCGACGGCGTCGTCGGCGCACGTCGGGCTCGTCACGGCGATCGTCATGGTGGCCGCGACGACGGGATCGCGGGAGCCGTCATGGCGGCGAACGACCGCGATGTCCGCGCCGAGTGCTCGATCCGACGTCACGGAGGCGCCGAGGTGCTCGAGCCACCAACCGGACGCCCGCGTGGCGATGTCGTCGTCACCGAGCACGACGGAGAGGCCTTCGAGCGGGAGCCCGCGCTCGGCGGACACGGTCAGTGGCCCGTGTAGACGGGGGCCCGACCCTCGATGAACGATCTGACGCCCTCCTCGCGGTCCTCCACCGGTTCGCCGAGCAGTGACAGCTCGAGGTCGAGCGCCGCCTCGAGCGTGCCACCGAGGCTGCGGCGCATCTCGTACTTGGCGAGGCCCATCGCCTTCGTCGGCCCCTGGGCCAGCGTGGCGGCAAAGTCCAGCGCGGCTTCGTCGAACTTGTCGTCGTCGAACACCTTGGCCGCGAGCCCGAGTTGCTCGATCTCGTCGACTGCGATGGTGTCGCCGGTGAGCATGAGCTTGGTGGCGGCGGACAGACCGATCAGCTGGGGCAGGAGGAACGTCCCCCCGCTGCCGACGGGCACCGCGCGGCGGCCACGGATGTCGCCCATGACGGCCGTCGTCGACACGACGCGGTAGTCCGCGGAGAGGGCCATGTCGTGGCCGAAGCCGTGGCAGCGGCCACGGATTGCGGCGACGGTCGGCTTGCGCAGCCAGTACCAGCGCTTGATGAAGTTCTGCTGCATCGCTTGGACCGGGCTCTCACCAGGCGACATCGGCCGCGGGAGATCGCCCATCGCCACGACGTCGTCGCCGGCACAGAACGCTCGTCCCGCTCCGCGCAGCACGACACATCGGATGTGATCGTCCTCCGACCGCGCGATGGACCTGCTCGAGCAGGATCCCGACCATCGCGAAGTTGACCGCGTTCAACTTCTCGGGTCGGTTCAACGTCAGGACGAGCACCTGATCCTGGACATCCACGGTCACGCTGTCATCGGCCATTGCCTGCCATCCCTTGTCCCTGCACCCGGTGGTCCCCTTTACCGACCGGTCGTTCGGGAATCTATGACACAGCCCTGCGATGTCGTCAAGACCGACGCGACCGCGTCCGAGCACGCGACCGACTGCTGGACGACCAAACGGCGTAGATCAGCCAGCTGAGACCGCCCGCCGCCGGATCCGAGAGCTGCCGCCGGATCTGCAGCAATGGATCCGCATCCAACCCTTGATAGAAATTCGAACAGGGGTCGACAAGCCGACCCCGGCTTCGCTGCCACTCGGGCGTCGTCGGCCCCACGTCGGATGCCCACACTTTCCCCCTTGACTCCGATCTGCTTCTGGTAGATATTCGAACGGCAGTCGAGGAAATGGGGCCTCGGGTGCGAGCCGTCACTCACGTGGCGGAGATCGAAGGGGGATGCCGTGGCATCGACCGAAGAAGTGCTCGTCGAACGCGCCGGCGAGACCCTGGTGCTCACGCTCAACCGGGCCGAGAAGCTGAACGCGATCAACTACGCGATGATCGGCACGCTGCTCGAGCAGGTGCACCAGGCCGCCACCGACGACTCGATACGTGCCGTCTTGCTGACCGGCAGCGGGCGGGCCTTCTCCGCCGGCGACGACGTGAAGGGCATGGGGACGCCGGTCCGTCCGCTGACGCCAGGCGAGCATCCCGTCGGCGCGATGCAACAGGCCCTCATCCGCCAGTGGTTCTGGTTGCGCAAGCCGACGATCGCGGCGCTGAAGGGCCGGTGCCACGGCATCGGACAGGACCTTGCGCTGTCTGCCGATTTCCGGATCATCGGCAGGAGCACGGTGATGGGCGACATGCGCGCCCGGCGGGCCATTCCCGTCGGCAGCGGCGGAACCTTCCTCCTCCCGCTCCTCATCGGCTTGCCGGCGGCGACGGCGATCATGCTGACGGGCGACACGATCGACGCCACCGAGATCGAGCGGCTGGGCCTGGCCACGAAGGTGGTCGACGACGGCGAGCTCGAAGCCGCGGCGCGCGACTTCGCCGCGTCGCTGGCCTCCGGCCCGACCAAGGCCCTCGGGATCATGAAGTACGAGCTGCGCAGCAACCTGCGCCACGAGCTCGACCGGGCACTTGCCCTCGAGCTGTCCCTCCTCGACACGCCCGTCGAGGACCGGGCCGAGGGCGCCCGGTCGTTCGCCGAGGGCCGCACTCCCGTCTTCTCCGGCCGCTAGGACCATGGCCGATCGCAGCGACCACGACGCCCCGCTGACGGGCGAGACGTTCGTCCACCTGGGCGGCCTCGCGGCCGAGGTGGCGTGCTGGTGGTGCGCAACGCTCGGCGCCGACATCGCCGTGGAGCCGCGCAGCTGGGGAACCGGGACGTTCGCCCGCCGCGCCCTGACCGCGGCGACGACCGACGAGGCCTCCTTACCGCCCGGCGCCGTGGGCATCGGTCGGTCCAGGCCGACGACGACGCTCCGACACGTGCTGGTCACCGAACCCCCGGGAGACGGTGACGACCACTGGCGCTCCATGGCGCTGTGGGCACGCAGCGGGCTGGCGTCGATCACGCGCGGCGTGTGGACGGGCGCCGCCGTCGGCCGCCCCCAGGTGCCGACGGTGGCAGCGACGGCGACGATCACGGGGTCGATGGCTGCGCTCGCCGCGCTCGCGGTGCTCGTCGGCCGCGACGATGCCTCCTCCGCCGTCGAGGTCGACCAGCTCGAGAGCCTCTGCCTGCTGCCGATGCAGCCGATCGCCGCCGCCCAGCTGTCGCGCGAGGCGACGTTCGACGTCGACCACGTCGGCTTCTTCGAGGCGAAGGACCGGCTCGTGTACATCCGCGCCGTCGAGCCGGCCCAGTGGCAGCGGCTGCTGGCGCACATCCCGGGACTCGAGGCGACGGGCGACGCCATCGCCAGCGATCCGCATCGCCTGCGTCTCGAGCTCCCCCACATCGACGAGGAGCTCGCCCGCTGGGTGCGCCAGCAGCCCGGGCTCGACGTGGTCGACCTCGGCCAGGGCGTGCGCGCGCCCGTGGCCCCGATCGCCCGCCCGGACGAGGTGCTGGCGGATCGCCAACTCGTCGCCCGTCACTTCGTCGACGAGCACGACGGACTCCGCACGGTGCGCCGGCCCTGGGTCGTGACCGCGGAGTCACCCGAGTCGGCGGCGCCGTCCCGGCCCGACGTGGCGCTCCGCCCCCCGGCCGCCTTGCCGCTGGCCGGCGTGCGGGTGCTCGATCTCAGCTGGGCCTGGGCGGGACCGTTCGCCACCACGCTGCTCGCCGATCTCGGGGCCGAGGTCGTCAACATCGAATGGCTGCCGCGACCCAGCAACCTCCGGGTGCAGGCGCCGTTCGCCGGCGAGCGCTCCGTCGACACCGGAGGGTGGTGGAGCGCGAACCAGCGCAACAAGCTCAGTGTGGCGGCGGACATGAAGACGCCCCTCGGCCGCGACATCGTCCACGACCTCGCGGCCATCTCCGACATCGCGCTGGCGAACTTCTCTGCTGGCGTCGTCGACCGACTCGGCGTCGGGTTCAAGGACCTGTCGGTCCGCAACCCGCGGTTCGTGTACGTCTCGATGTCGGCGTACGGAGCAACGGGGCCGAGCTCTCACTTCGTCGGTTACGGAACGCAGTTGTACGCCGCCGCCGGGTTCGCCTACCTCACGAGCCCGGACGGCACCACGCCGTCGATGATGGGCATCCCGATCCCTGACCCGATCTCGGGCATCGCCGCGGCCATCGCCGCGCTCGCCCACCTCCATGGCGCCCGGCGCAGCGGCCGCGGCGTCGAGGTGGACGTGTCGGAGTTGGAGGCGACCTGCATCTGCCTGCTCGAAGGCTTGGTCGACGAGGCCACTCATCCGGAGTACGCCACGGAGCAGATCGACGGCCGCTGGCTCATCCGACAGGGTCCTCGTGTCGAGCAGGTCGCCACGATCGGCGAGTCGCTGCACGACCGGTGGCTGACCGACCGCGAGTTCTGGGTGGACGATCCGCGCCTGTCGACGGCGGCGACGGCGCTCAAGATGGCCGCCCCGCCGTTCCTCGTCGACGGACGGCGAGCACCCGTCTGGCGAGGCGCCCCGAAGCTCTTCGCCGACACCGAGGTCGTGCTGCGCGACCTCCTCGGATGGGACGAGGCGCGGATCGCAAAAGCGTGCGATCACGCGCGCACCGCAACAGACACCTTCGCCACGTGACACGAGACCGACCACACCGGATCGGAGGGGGACCATGACCACACACCACCACCCACGCACCACATGGCGCCATCGAGGGCTCGCCGCCGTGCTGGCGCTCGCCGCCGTCGTGGCGGCCTGCGGGAGCGACAACAACAAGTCGTCGGGCGCGTCGACCACCGCGGGAGCCGACGACCACCGCCGGCAACCGCGACGACGACGGCAGCGTCAGCCGCGACGGCGGCAGCAGCGACGACAGCAGCGTCGCCGTCGGGAGCCACGACCACCGGCGGCTCGAGCCGCGAGCTCGGCGGGCACGACGTCGGCCGCCCCAAGGATGGCGGCAAGGTCACCGTCGGCATCGGCAGCGAGCCGGAGACAGCTCGACTCGACAAGGCTCGCGCCGGCACCGACTCTACGTGCTGTCAAACATCTTCGAGCAGCTGTGACGCACGACGTCGACGGCAACCTCGTGCCGCTCGCTGGCGTCGAGCTGGACGATGTCGCCCGACGGCTTGACCTACGACTTCCAGCTGCGCGACGAAGCGTCACGTTCCAGGACGGCAGCCCGGTCACCGCCGACGACGTCGCGTTCAGCTTCAACCGCTACGTCGACCCGGACCTCGGCAACGTGTTCGCCTACCAGCTCGCGAGCGCGCTCACGAGCGTGACCGCCGACGAGCGCCGACGCAGGTGGAGATCGTGCTGAAGGCACCCGACGGCGCGTTCATCACCTCGGGCGGCTACGCGTCGATCGTGCCCAAGGCGTACATCGCGAAGGTCGGCGACGACGGCTTCGCCAAGACACCCGATCGGCACCGGCCCGTGGAAGTTCGCCAGCCGCGAGATCGGCCAGTCCGTCGACCTCACCCGCTACGACGGGTACTGGGGCACCAAGCCCGGGCTACATCGTCGCTCGAGTTCCGGATCATCCCCGACGACAACAGCCGGGTGTCCGCCCTGCGCAGCGGGGAGATCGACGCAGCAGCGCAGATCCCGCCGCAGTCGGTCGACACGCTGAAGAGCGATTCACAGCCTGAAGTCGTCACCTCGAGCTCACCGGCGACAACATCTTCCTGATCTTCAACACGAAGCAGACCGACAAGCCGTGGGACAAGCCGAGGTGCGCCAGGCGCTGGCGATGGCCATCGACCAGGAGGCGATCCGGGACTCGGTGCTCGGCGGGCTGGCCACGTCGATGAGCGGTGTCTCACCGCTCAACGTCGGGCTGGGACCCGAACGAGCGTGAAGCAGCAGCCGTACGACCCCGACGAGGCCAAGCAGCTGCTCGCCGACGCCGGCTACCCCGACGGGTTCACCATCGAGCTGTGGGGTCCGGTCAACGGCCGCCTGCCGAACAGCGAGCAGTACCTGCAGGCCGTCGCCGGCTTCTGGGAGGACATCGGCGTCAAGGTCGACGTGCACCTCGTCGCCTACAGCCAGTACGTCGACGCCGAGCGGGCGTCGTCCACGATCAACGGTGTCGTCATGGGCCTCTACGGCGACTCGCTGACGTTCGACCCGCAGGCCCGCCTGCGGGACGATGACCTGCGCCGGCCGTACTCGCACATCTGTGACCAGGCGCTCGACGCCCAGATCACAAGGTCGCCACCACCGTCGACCCCGACGCACGGGTCCAGGCGTACAAGGACGCGTTCAAGACGCCAACGACGAACGTCCTCGAATCTGGCCTGTACCAGCGCATCGGGCGCCTTCGCGATGAAGAAGACGGTGGACTGGAAGCCGTTCCTCGGCATCCCCTACACCAAGATGTTCCAATCGCCCCGGCCCGCTGACCCGCCCGGCCCTGGCCGCCGCGCGGCGGCGCCGGCCAGCGGGTCCGCTCGACTCGGAAAGGACGTCCATGCTACGGCTTCAAGCGACTCGCCTTCATCGCTCGGCACGGCGCTGATCAGCCTGCTCGGCGTGCTGACGCTGGTCTTCGCTGCTCGTCGCGCCAGCGGCGACCCGCCGGTTGATGGCCCCGCCGAACGCACCGGAGTCGCAGATCGAGCTGACCCGTCACCAGCTCGGCCTGGACAAGCCGCTGGTCGATGCAGTACGTCACTTCCTCGGCGACGCGGTGCATGGCGACTTCGGCGATTCGTACTACTGGCACCAGAGCGCCGGCGGCCTGGTCTTCGGCACACATCTGGCCGGCGCCACCCTGGCGCTGGCCGCGCGGCCCTTTCGCCATCGTCATCGGCGTCCCGTCGGGCTCGTGGCCGCGACTTCCAAGGGCGGTTCCTCGACAAGGGGATGATGGCCGTGTCGCTGCTCGGCCAGGCGATCCCCGTCGTTCTGGATGGCGCCGATCCTCATCCTGCTCGTGTCGGTCAAGTTCGGCTGGTCCCCGACCGGCGGCACGAGGGCTGGACGTCGTACATCCTGCCGACGATCGCGCTCGGGGCGTTCCAGCTCGCGGTGATCTTCCGCATCACCCGCGCCGGCGCGCTCGAGGTCCAGTCGCAGGACCACGTCCGACTCGGTCGGGCCAAGGGCATGAGCCGCGGCGCCTGTCGGTCGCACGTCCTGCCGAGCACCGCGCTGCCGGTGATCACCGTCGCCGGCCTGTCGGTCGCCGCGCTCATCGGCGGCTCGGTGATCGTCGAGCGGATCTTCTCCTGGCCGGGCATCGGCAACCTGATGATCGATGCCGTCGAGCAACGCGACTTCCCGGTCGTCCAGGCGGTGACCGTCGTCTACGCCGATGGCGTTCATCGGGATCAACACGCTCGTCGACCTGCTCTACGGCCTCGCCGACCCGCGACCCGGACGGCGGCGACCATGATCAGCGACGTCGCTCGTCCACCGAAACGGTCACACCGTCGCTCGTCGCCGCTTCGGCGACATCGCGCCCGCCGCCACACGCCGATCTCGGTGTGCCTCGCCGGCATCATGGTGGCTGCGACGGTGCTCGCCGCGGCTCTCGGGTCCGGCTGGCACCGACGGACCCGTACAAGCAGCACCTGCGCGACACGCTCGTCCCGCCGATGCGCTCGGGCAGTTGCGGTCGCTACTCCTCGGCTCCGACGAGCTCGGCCGCGACATCCTGTCCCGGCTGATCGCCGGCACCCGGCCGCTGGTCATCGTCGTGGTCATCAGCGTGGCGTTCGCCGCGACGATCGGGCTGCTGTGGGGGTCTCTCGCCGGCACCGGTGGCCGGCCCGACGAGCGGTGATGATGCGCCTCGCCGACATCCAGCTGTCGATCCCGCCGATCATCCTCGCCGTGCTCCTCGCCGTGATCTTCGCACCCGGGGTCAACACCAGCGTCCTCGCGATCGCGCTGGTCACGTGGCCGCTGTACGCCCGCATCGTGCGCGCCGAGACGCTGCGGGTGCGCTCGTCCGACTACGTCGCCCTGGCCACGGTCGCCGGTTCTCGCGACCGCTGCGGTCGTTGCGCGACCACATCGTGCCGAACATCATGAACACGCTTCGTCGTGCTCTGCACCCTGCAACTGGCGACGGCGATCATCTTCGCCGCGGCGCTGTCGTTCCTCGGTCGTCGGCGTGCAGCCGCCGACGCCGGACTGGGGCAACATGCTCGCCGGCGGCACCAAGTACCTCGACATCTACTGGCTGGTGCTGATCCCCGGGCATGGCCATCACGCTGCTCGTGCTCGTCGTTGAACATCATCGGCGACTACGTCCGCGACCGCCTCGACCCGCGGTCGGCCCAGCTGTGAGCGCCGATACCGCGTCGACGTCCACGCTGACCCCGACGACGTGCTCCTCGACATCTCGGCCTTGACCTCGAGGTCCGCCACCGGCCCGAGACGCCGCCCAAGCGCTCGTCGAGGACGTCTCGTTCGCAGTCCGGCGCGGCGAGGTGCGAGCCATCGTCGGCGAGTCCGGCAGCGGCAAGTCCACCGTCTGCCTGGCGATCCTGCGCCTCCTGGCGGAGAACGTCGACATCAGCGGCGGATCCATCATGTTCGACGGCCAGGACCTGCCAAGCGCCGACGAGGCCCACCTGCGCACCGTCCGCGGCCAGCACATCGGCATCGTCTTCCAGGACCCGCTCGCGTCGCTCGACCCGGTGCGCAGATCGGCGCCAGCTCGTCGAGGCGCGGCGGGTGCACGACCTCGGCACCGCGTCGGCGCAGGGTGGGCCGAGCAGACGCTCGCCTCGCTCGGCTTCGCCGACCCGGGGCCATCGGCACGAGCGTTCCCCAACGAGCTCAGCGGCGGCATGCGCCAGCGGGTCTGCGTCGGCATCGCCTTCGGCCGAGCCGAGCTCGTGCATCGCCGACGAGCCGACGACCGCGCTCGACGTCAGCCTGCAAGGCCGGCTGCTGCGCCTGCTCATGGCGCAGAGGGACAAGTACGGCACCGCGTGTTGCTGATCAGCCACGACGTCTCCGTCGTGCGCGCCGTCGCCGACCGGGTCACGGTGATGTACGGCGGGCGGGCGCTCGAGGACGGCCCGGCACCGCCGTGCTCGGCGATCCGGTCAGCCCCTACACGCAGGCACTCATGGCCACCGTTCCCTCGGTGGCTCCCCGACAGCGCGATGATCGCCTCGCCACCATCCCGCTCGCGGCGAACGCCGGTGTCTCGCAGGGCTGCCCGTTCACCGGCCGCTGCCCCGACGAGCAGGCGCGTCTGCCGCGCCGAGATGCCGCCGACGATCCAGCACGGCTCCCGGGCACTTCTTCGCCTGTTGCAACCCGGAGGTGCGCCATGACCGACTCGGTGGCACCGACGCCGAACGGACGGGTCCTCAAGACCGTCGACGTCGCCAAGATCTTCGGCACCGGCAGCTACACCACACGCGCCGTCGCCGGCGTCGACTTCGAGCTGTCGCCCGGTCGTTCGGCGGGGATCGCCGGTGAGTCCGGCAGCGGCAAGACCACCCTGTTGCGCCTCCTCCTCGGCCTCGAACCCCCGACCGCTGGCACCGTGCGCGTTCCACGGCACGACATCGCGACCCTCGATCGGCCCGGGCGCAGGGAGTACCGCCGTAACGTGCAGGCCGTGTTCCAGGATCCTGGCGCGTCGCTCGATCCCCGGGCGCGGATCTGGCAGTCGATCACCGAGCCGGTGTGGATGGCATCGGGCCTCAGCCGACGGCAGCGCAAGGCGACCGCGGGCGATCTGCTCCGCTCCGTCGATCTCCCCGCTCGTTTCGCCGATCGCCATCCGCATGAGCTCACTGGTGGCGAGCGCCAGCGCGTCGCCATCGCTCGTTCGCTGTCGTCGCATCCCGCTGTGGTCGTGCTCGACGAGCCTGTGACCGCGCTCGACGTATCCGTGCGGGGCTCGATCATCAACCTGTTGCTCGACCGTGCCGACGTGGCGACGTACATCGTCGTGTCGCACGACCTGACGGTGATCCATCACCTCGCCGACGACCTGTTCATCATGTTCCAGGGCATCGTGGTCGAGCGAGGTCCGACCCGGGACCTCCTCGAAGCACCGCAGCATCCGTACACCCAACTGCTGGTCAGCTCGGTGGCCAACCCTCTCTACCAGCCGCCGATCGACCGTGACGACGCCGCCCCGATCGAGGCGTGCCCGTATCTGCACCGGTGCCCGGAAGCCATGCCGGTCTGCGTGACGTTGCCCGCGCCGACGATCGTCGACAGCCACATCGTTCGCTGTCACCTCTACACGGACGCCGGTGCGCCCGCATCGGTCCCGGTGTCCATCCGCGCTTCGTCGGACCTGGAGGTCCCGTCGTGATCCGCAGCGGCCGAGACGACGATCGAGCTCGATCTGATGCGAGAGATGGCACGATGTCCGCCATGACCGCCCGCCACACCGACATGCGGTAGATGTCGCGCCCCATGCCGAAAGGTCGCTCCGACGACGAGCTCAGCGCTCGCCAGCGAGCGAAGTGGCTGCGTCGGCAACGCGAGATCTATGACGTCGCTGCTCGCGTCTTCTACGAGAAGGGCTACGAGCAGACGTCGATGGACGACATCGCCGAGGCGGTCGGTCTCCTGAAGGGCTCCTTGTACCACTACATCGACTCCAAGGAAGACCTGCTCCATGGGATCGCCAAGGCCGTCAACAAGACGGTCGAGGAGGGAATGGCCAGGAACGATCTGCTCGAAGGGCCCGCGATCGACCGGCTCCGGCGCAGTTCCACGGTCACACGCTGCGGGCCGGGAACGACCCGGACTTCCTCATCCTCGTCCAGGTCTACTACCGCGAGTTCCGGTCGCTCACGCAGGAGCACCAGGACGAGGTCATCGACCTGCGCCGCTCGTACCAGAAGTACACACGCGACCGCGTCCGGCTGGCGCAGGCAGAAGGCTCGGTGTGCGCCGACCTCGACGTCGACGTGATCGCGCCGGCCATCCTCGCCCTGCTGAACGGCGTGCTGCTGTCCTACCGCATCGGGCGACCGATGGACTGGGACCACATCGCCGACAACTACACCGAGTTCGTCATGCAGGGCCTGCGTTGCCCGGCCGAGCACTCACACCGCCGACGCTCGGCGCGCGCTGGTCGTGGCGCGCCGGCTGCTCCGCGCCGCTGACGTACCCACCCTGCACTGTCGGCCCACCTGCGAGGCCACCCTCGGCGACTGGCGGTCCGATGAGTCTTCGGGCTCGGCGCCGTCAGGACCGGCGATCGTTTGACAGGGAACGGAGACGCACGTGCGCAGGCTCAAGGTGATCAACCACATGTCGCTGGACGGCGTGATCCAGAACTCGCCGGAGGACGGGTTCCCGTACACGGACTGGGGAGGGCCGTACCGCAGCCCCGAGGGGCGGGACCTCATGCTCGAGACGTACGGGCGGCGCTACGACGCGCTGCTCGGGCGCCGCACCTACGACATGTGGTCCACGTTCTGGCCGAACGTGCCCGCCGGCGACCCGTTCGCCGATCGGTTGCGGGCGGCGACGAAGTACGTCGTCACCCACCGGCCGGAGAGCCTCGAATGGGGTCCGTTCGAGGCCGTCGGGCCCGACCTCGTCGAGGGCGTCCGCCGCATCAAGGAGTCGGACGGCCCGGACCTCGTCTGCTGCGGCAGCTCCACGCTGACCTCGGCGCTGATCCAGCACGGACTGGTCGACGAGCTCGTGCTGCCGATCAACCCCGTCCTGGTCGGCACCGGCAAGCGGCTGTTCGCCGAGGGAACCCCCGGCCGGGCGTTCGAGCTCGCCAGCACCACAGCGCTGCCGTCGGGCATCGTCGTCTGCGCCTACACGCTCGGCGAGCCTCTGCAGCTGCTCGCGTAGCCCGGCACCGTGCGACTCCGTCAGCAGCGGACCACGCAGTCGTCGATGAGAACGCTGGCCTCGGGCACGCCGGCGTCCTCGGTCACGGACGCGACGATCAGCCGCTCCGCGGTGCCGAGGAGCGAATGGCAGCATGTGCGATGGCCAGTTCCAGTCGCGCCGCGCTGATCCGCTCGGTCACGGCGACGCCAGATCCACCGGCGAGCGGCATCGCCAACCCGATCCACGCTCCCGAAGGGGCCAGCGATGCGGGTTACGCGGGCGCGCTCGTGGCGGGCGTGCGCACGTACGGATGGGTCGCCGAATCCGTGGTCGAGGTGCTCGGCCCCGGCTGGCTCGACGATGGCTGGGCGGACGTGGTGCTCCGCCGGCCGCTGTTCGCCGGGGAGGTCGTGACCATCGTGATCGGCTCGGCCGGTTCGGCCGCCGACGGCTCGGGCAGCGACGCGGCCCGGACGGTGCGCGCCGCGGTCGGCGAGCGGGTGGTGCTCGACGGCACGGTCGGGCTGGGGACCGCGTCGTGGGCCGGGGACATCGACGCCCCGCCACCGTCGCCCGGGGTGGACCCACCGGCGGTGCGCCCGACCTACACCGTCGACACCGCTCCGATCGCCGAGCCACTGCGCCCGCTCGCGGCATTCGTGTCCGTCGCTGCGGGCCGACGACTGGCGCTCGAGGACCTCGGCCAGACCACCTCACAGGTGCCCGACGGCCGGATCCATCCGTGGTTCATCGCCGGGCGGATGGCCCCGCTCACCCGGCACAACTTCACCTACGGGCCGACCATCCACGTCCGCACGCAGATCCAGCATCGCGGCCCTGCGCGGGTCGAGCAGGAGGTCGTGATCGGGGCACGCATCATCGAGGTGTACGAGCGCAAGGGCCACCGGTACCAGGTGCTCGACGGGCTCGTCGTCGGCGACGGTGGCTTACCCGGCTGCGCCGAACTGGCCCGCCTGCGCCACCATTCGATCTTCCGGCCGCGCGCCACGGCCATGCCTGCGCCGATCACCGATCCGGTCGACTGAGCGGCGCGCTGCCCTGGACAGCTGAACGCCGCAGATCGGCCGAGCTGTCACTCGATGAGGAACCGAGCACCGAAGATCGTCGCTTCGTTCGGCGCGGCTCCCGGTGCGACGAATCCTGCGTCGGCGAGGCGTGCGCCGGCCCGCGCCGCGTCGGTGGCGGTGAGCACGAGCGCGTACATGCCGCCGTGCTGCTCCTTGACGCATCGTTCGATCGCTCGGGCGAACGGCCTCGACGTGTCGACCGCGGAGACGAGCTCGATCACCCCGCCCTTCGGCGGTCGACACACCACGCAACGCACGCCGCGCTCGGCATCGTCGACCGCCGGTCCGACGTCGAGACCGAACCCCTCGCCGTAGGCGGCGGCGGCGATCGAGGCGTCGGCCGTCGCGACGATCACCTTGACGATCCCGGACAGCCCGAGATCCCCGCTGCCGGCGACGTCGCCGGTGCGCGCCGAGTCGTCCGGATAGACACGAACCAGCACACCATGGGTCGAGCGCGGGTGGACGTCGCGCCCACCGGCGCCGGCCATCAGCGCCAGCACGTCGAGCCCGCGCCTGGCGAGCTCGACCGCCTCACCGTCCGGATCGGGCGCCTCGAGCATCAACGCGTACGGGCCCTCCCCCCGCCGATCGAGGAACGCTTCGAGCGCCTGGCTGAGCGGCTTGGTCGGGTCGGACGGCGCCATCAGCTCGATGTTGCTGCCACCGGGCGGCACGCACATCCCGACACGCGCGCCGAGCGTCGCCGCGGTCTGTGATGAGAAGTCGGCGACGGGCATCCCGAGGGTGTCACGGAACGTCGCGACCGCTGCGTCGAAGTCGTGCACGGCGATGGCGATGCGGGGCATGGCGGTGATCACGGCGCCTCCTGACGTTGCGGTCCCGCCATCCTCACTCGGTTCTCACGGCCTGGTCGAACTCGGTGGAGTCGATCACGTCGACCGGTCGTCGCCGGTGAGCGCTCGGCGAGCAGACCGTTCTGACCATGTCCGGTCGGCGCGAGGCGCCGCCAACCGCCGAGCGAGCTCAGCGAGGGTGGGGGTCGATCGGATGGGAGGCACTCGCGCCGTGGGGCGGGGATGTTGCTCGCATCGATCCGGGTGAGCAACTGGTCAGCGGTCGAGCGGTTCGCCCCGGGATGCGGCGGTCGGACGGTCGATGACACCGATGGCTGCCGGTGGGCGTACGTTGCCCTCGTGTCCACGCGACCATCGCACGACGAGGTCCGAACCACCACGGACGACGCAGCACGCTCGATGACACCGCAGAGCGTCCCGGTGAACGCCTACGAGACGGTCGGAGCGTTCGTCATCGTCGCGCCGTTCCCGGCGGTGACGACGACGGACGTCACGGTGTCGCTGTCGTCGGCGGGCGTGCGCGTCTGCGCCGAACTGCGCAGCGCGGGACCGCGTGAGTACGCGATCCACGAATGGGAGTACGGCGGCTACGACCGCTTCGTCGAGACACCCGTCGGGTTCGGTTCCGGTGTCGAAGCATCTCTGAACAACGGCCAGTTGGTCGTGCGTGTGCTGAGCGGCGACTTCACCGCCGAGCAGCGCATCCACCCGACATCGAGTTGAAGCGGCCACACGGCTCACCGTCGAGCGGTTCGTCGCACCGGTCGGCTGTCTAGATTTCGCACGTGCCGGCGTTCGATCCGTTCGATCCTGTCGTTCTCGCTGATCCGTATCCGGCTTACGCCGAGGTTCGGGCGACGGAGGGGCTCACTCATGTCGCGCTGATGGATGCGTGGCTCGTCAGCCGGTACGAGGACGTGGTCGGCGTGCTGCGCCAGGGCCGGCTGTACTCGTCGGAGCGTGGGATGGGCGATCTCGTGGCCATGGCGTTCGACTCGGGGCCGCAGCGCGACGCACCCCGCCTGTTGATCCTCGAGGACCCGCCCGTGCACACGGCCCTGCGGCGGATGGTGGCTCGCGGGTTCACCCCGAGCCGCATCGCCGTGGCCGAGCCGCTGATCACCGACATCGCCCGGCGGCATGTGGCCGATCTCGTCGAACGTGGCGATGAGGGCGAGCTGATGCGCGATCTGGCGATGCCATTCCCGGTGCGGGTGATCGCCGAACTGCTGGGCATCCCGCCGGCGATGTTCGGACAGTTCCGCGCCTGGAGCGAGGCGATCGTCAAGGCGTTCTCGATCACGCCCGATCCCGCCGGAGCAGACAGCGCGATCCGGGCGATCAACAGCTTCTTCGAGGAGGTCATCGACGACCGCAGGGCGCACCCTGGCGACGACCTCGTCAGCTTGCTGGTGCGCTCCGGCGGCGAAGGTGAGGACCCGCTGTCGGTCGACGAGCTGGTCAACTTCTGCGTCCTGCTGCTCATCGCCGGCAACGAGACCACCACCAACCTGCTGGGCAACGCGCTCGTCGTGCTGCTCGAGCGTCCCGACCTGGAGGCCCGGCTGCGCGGCGACCGCACCCTGGTCGCGCCGTTCATCGAGGAGATGCTCCGCTTCGACTCGCCGGTGCAGTCACTGTTCCGCGGCCTGAGCGCGCCGGCGACGCTGGCCGGCGTCGACCTGCCCGAAGGCGCCCGGCTGATGGTCCTGCTCGGCTCGGCGAACCGCGACGCCGTCAGGTACGCAGCGGCCGACGAGGTGCGCCTCGACCGGTTCGCTGGCGCCACGCCCGACCACGCCGCGTTCGGATCCGGCATCCACCTGTGCCTCGGTGCCCCACTGGCACGGCTCGAAGCACGAGTCGCACTCGACGTGCTGCTCGACGCCTCATCGGCGCTGCGGCCCACAGGTCGAGCGGCTCGCACCGCCAGCTTCCTGCTGCGCGGCTGCACCGAGGTGCCGCTCCAGGCGATCCCCGTCTGAGTCGACCCGCTTCGTCGGGCCGACACCGCGCCGCCGTGCCCGCAGCTGTTGCTCGGACCGTCGGCGCAACCGGGTCATCGCAGGTGCGCCGGCCGCTCCGTCCGAGCGTGGACGATCATTCCTCGGAAAGGACGGCCGAAAGGCCTCGTCCGGTGTGCGACACCCGCCGACATCTCGACGCCTCCCCTGGACAAGCTTCGGACACGCGCCGGCTGTCGACGTTGGACGACAGCGGCCACTGTCGGTCCAACGAAAACAGCCTCTGACCAGGGAGTTCACCCGGTCAGAGGCTGGAGGCGACGAGGGGAATCGAACCCCTGTACAGGGCTTTGCAGGCCCTTGCCTGAACCACTCGGCCACGTCGCCGTGCTCGGGCGCGAAGCCCGAGGAACGATGCGACAACCTACTGGCGCGACCGGGGCAGCGGGCAAGAGCGTTTGATCTGGGCGGTCGCCCATCGGATGCATCCGGCGTGTGAGGCTCGGAGCGTGACGCAGGCCGCGATCCCCGGCCCTGGGTGTTGCACGTCGATCTCGATCAGTTCCTCGCCGCCGTCGAGGTGCGCCGGCGCCCCGAGCTGCTCGGCCGGCCGGTGATCGTCGGCGGCGACGGCAACCCGCGCCGACCCCGGCAGGTCGTCGCCACCGCGTCGTACGAGGCCCGGGCGTTCGGCGTGCACTCGGGGATGCCGCTGGCACAGGCGTTGCGTCGCTGCCCGGACGGCGTGTTCCTCCCGTCGGACAGGCCCGCGTACGACGCCGCCTCGGCGGAGGTGATGGCCACGCTGCGCTCGTTCCCGGTGGACGTCGAGGTCTGGGGCTGGGACGAGGCGTTCATCGGGGCGACGACCGACCACCCGCGCCGGCTGGCCGGCGAGATCCAGGCGGCCGTGCTCGCCGCGACGCAACTGTCCTGCGCCGTCGGCATCGGTGACACCCGCCTCCTGGCCAAGACCGCCACGGGATGGGCCAAGCCGGGCGGCATCGCCGTGCTCACCCGCCAGGAGTGGATCCCCCGCCTGGGCGGCGAGCCGGTGACGGCGATCTGGGGCATCGGCAACCGCATCGGCGCTCGACTCGGCGCGCTCGGCATCGTCACCGTCGAGGATCTCGCCCGTGCCGACCACGAGGTGCTGGCCCGTCACTTCGGTCCGACGATCGGGCCGCACCTGCGGATCCTCGGGCTCGGCGGCGACGACTCGCCGATCGTCGACGAGCCGCACGTCGCCCGGGGCCGCAGCCGGGAGGAGACGTTCACCGTCGACGTGGGCGACCCGTCGGAGATCGCTGCGCACGTCGATCGCCTGGCCCGCGAGGTGACCGCCAGCGTCGTCGGCGAAGGCCGGCGCGTGACGCACGTCGCGGTGAAGGTGCGCACCGCGTCGTTCTGGACGCGCACGAAGATCAGCAAGCTGCCGGCTCCGTCGACGAGTGCCGACGACGTCGCGGCGGCGGCCCGGATCGTGCTGGATCGCTTCGGCGAGCTGCGTCCCGTGCGCCTGCTCGGCGTGCGGGTCGTGTTGGAGATGCCCGCCGCCGACGAGGACGCTCAGCGCAGGACGATCTCCGGGTCGTCGCGGAACGAGGTGTCGACCAACGGCGGCGAGTAGACGTGCACCGAGATCGCCTCGACGTCGCCCACGTTGACCACCTCGTGCACGTGGTCGGCGGGCAGGACGTGGGCGTCGCCGGCCTCGAGCCAGCGCACGGCGAGCCCGGCGTGCTGGCGGTAGCGCTCACGCAACACCCCCGAGACGATGCGCACCGCGGCGGTCGAGCCGTCGTGATCGTGCATCCCCAGGCCGGTGCCCGCCGGCCAGGCGATGACCCAGGCCGAGTAGGTCTCGTTGGACGCGATCAGCGCCCACCGACGACGGTCGCCGGGCTCCAGGAACGACGCGGGGTCCGCATCGGCGAGCCCGTCGGCGATCGTGGCCAAGGCCCGATCGTCGAGTCGTCGCACACTCGCACTGCTGTCGGTGGCTGCCATCCCGGATCCGACCTCCTTGTCCGATAAATCCGATCTACTTAGTCGACAATAGCGTCAATGCGTCGTCGAGGCAACGACGCTTCGTCGATCGGCCCCGAGCCGGGCAGGATGCGCCGATGCCTCTCCCCCGGCCCGGCGTGGCCAGCCTGCCGATGTACGACTTCGTCGAGCTGCGCGACGGCACACGACGCGCTGTGGGCGGCGGTCAGCGAGAGCTACGGCAGCGGCCTGCCGCCGGCGCTCGTGCACGCCGACGACGTCCACGCCCTCTGGCACGCACCGGAGTTGTCGGTCAGCCAGGCGTGCGGCTGGCCCCTCGTGGCCGAGCTCGACGGCCGCGCCTGCACGATCGGTGCGTTCTCCTACGACGTCGTCGGCGCATCACCGGGCGAGCCCCGCTACCACAGCAGGATCGTCATGCGCGTCGGACACACGGTTCGAGACGAGCCGGCGATGCTCGTCGCCGCAGTGAACAGCTTCGAGAGCCTCAGTGGTTGGTTGTCCCTCGTGCGCTCGTTCCCCGTGCCGAACGGCGCCTGGCCGGGCGAGGTGGTCGAGACGGGCGCACACGTCGCCAGCCTCGCCGCGCTGCAGGCCGGCACCGCCGACGTGGCGGCGATCGACGGCGTCACCTACGGACTCGTCGCCGTGTGGCGACCCGAACTGCTCGACGGTCTCGTGGTGGTCGACGACGGCCCGGAGATCCCCTGCCTCCCGTTGATCACCAACGTGGCCGTCGACCGATGACGAGCTGCACCGGCTCCGTGCTGCGTTCACCATCGGGGTGGACCGACTGGATCGCGCCCACCGCGAGGCGCTGCGGATCGTCGGCTTCCATCCGCTCGACGCCGACTTCTACGATCCCGTCCGATCGATGGCCGTCGTGTGGCAGGGTGGCCGCCGATGACCACTCGCTCGCTGCGCCACCGCTTCCCCGGCATCGACGACGACTGGGCCCGCTTCGACGGGCCGGCCGGCACGCAGATGGTCGACACGGCGATCGAGGCGGTCAGCGCGTGGATGGCCAGCGGTTCCACGGCCGCTGCCGGCGGGTGGTTCGCCGCGGCGCAGGACTGCAGCGACCTCATCGATCGAGCCCGGACGACCGTCGGCGAGCTGCTCGGCGGCGATCCGGCGGGTGTGGCGTTCGGCCCCAACTCGACCTCGAACCTCTTCGCGCTCAGCCGCGCCGTCGGCCGGATGCTGCGACCCGGCGACCGCATCGTCGGCACCGCCCTCGACCACGACAGCAACATCACGCCGTGGCGGCTCGCCGCCGAGGCTGCGGGCGCGGAGCACGTGCTCGCCCCGTTCTCCGTCGACACCTGCAACCTCGTCGCCGACGACGTGATCGCTCTGATCGACGAGCGCACCAGGTGGGTCACCCTGCCCGGCGCCTCGAACCTGCTCGGCAGCATCCCCGACCTCGCCCCGATCGTCGAGGCGGCGCACGACGTCGGTGCCCGGGTGTTCGTCGACGCCGTGCACCTCGCCGCCCACCGTCGCATCGACATCGCCGCGCTCGGCTGCGACGCGCTCGTCACCTCGCCGTACAAGTGGTACGGCCCGCACAGCGGGGTCGCCTGGATCGAGCCCGGCCTGCTCGCCGAGCTGCCGGTGTTCAAGGTCCGTCCGTCGACCGACATCGGGCCGTCGCGCTTCGAGACCGGGATGCCCAACTTCGAGGCCATCGCCGGCGTCGAGGCTGCGGCGCGCTTCCTCGTCGAGGAGGGCATGGACCGGCTGGCCGCGGCCGAAGCGGACCTGTTCGACCCGATGCTCGAGGCGTTGCGGCCGATCCCCGGCGTGCGGGTGTACGGCGAGACGCGATCCCGGCGGGCGCACGCCGACGGCCGCGTTCACCATTGCCGGCCGGTCGCCGGCCGAGGTCGCCAAGGCGCTGGCCGCCGAGCACATCGCCGTGTGGGACGGGCACAACTACGCGGTCGAGGTGGTCCGCCAGCTCGGTCTGGCCGACACCGGCGGCGTCGTGCGCGCCGGCGTGTCGCGCTACACCAACGACGAGGACGTCCGCCGCCTCCTCGACGCCGTCAGCCGCCTGGCCGCCCCTGACCGGCGGACCGACGCTGAAGGCTGGCATGCGGGCGCGCGACGCGCGCGCGCATCGGCGCGGGACGCGAACGGCCGGCGGCACGATCCGCGCCGTCGGCACACATCGCGCCCACCGATGTCGTGTCCGGGCGGCGCAGCGATGTGATCAGCCGCCGGCGCGCTTGCGCGGGTCGGTGGGGAACGAGCTTGGCGGCGACGATCGCATGCGGAGATCGCCGCGGCCTCGCTCGATGATGCCTTCGATCGACGGCCCGAGCGCGTCGACCAGCGCCTGCTGCGACACGTCGGTGGCGGCCTCGAGCGCCGTCGCGCGCCGACCGGCCGGCGTCGGTGAGTCCGCCGTCCGCCACCCATCCACGCCCCTCGAGATCGCGCCGACGGCCGCGGCCTGCGCGTCGGCCGACATGCCCCGCGTCCCGCTGTACTCGCCGACGGCGAAGCCCAGCCACAGCTCGGTGAGCACGTTCAACGTCGGTGCCTCGAAGCCGAGGGCCACGGCTGCCGCGAGGTGGCCGTCGCCGCGGTGCTCGCGCACCAGCTCGGCGGCCCGCCACAGCCGGCCGCCGGGCGACGACGGCAGCGGCCAGGGCGCGCAGCGCGCTGAACAGCGGACGGCCCATGCCGTCCAGGTCGGCGAGCGCGTCGAGCAGGGGCTCGGCCACCGCGCGATCGCCTCGTCGTCGCCGGCGAACGTCGCCAGGCTGGCCGCGGCGCCTTCCTCGCGAGCTGCGAGCACCGTCGGCGCGACCGGCGGCGGCCCTGCCCCCCTCGTACACCGCGCCGATCGTCGCCGGCTCGAAGACGCCGAACGTCGCCGCCACCACCGCGTCGACCGGCTCACCGAGCGCGGCGGCACGGCCCCACACGTAGCCCCCGAAGAAGTCCAGTCCCAGCGCGGTCACGCCGCTCGGCAGAAGCTCGGGCCCACCATCCCTGCGTGGCGATCGGCTCCAGCGCGTCACGCAGGCGCCGGGCCGGCGAGGTGGGCAGCGTCGGCGCGGTGAACGACTCGGGCGGCAGGGCCATGAAGATGGCGGTGATGTCGTCGTAGGACATCACCTGATCATGCAGGCCCGCGGTGCTCGGCGACGATCCCGGCTCGCCGGCGCGAGCGGTGAGGTCCGCCGGGCCCGGACGCCCGGCCCGGCGCGCGGCCGCTACGCTGCCAGGCGAAGGCGATGGAGCCCGCCGAAACCGCCCGATCCGTCGAGCTGATGGCCCCTACCGACAACTGGACATCCGTTCGTCGTTGGTCAGGGCTGCCCGTGGTTCCGGGGCGTGCAGTCGAGGCGACGGGCCACCACCCCGGAGCGGGAGCGATCTTGGCCGAGCACGACCGACCACGAACCGAACACGGACGCGCTGGGCTGGCGCGCCGGGCTCGACCGGCAGCGGGCGATCGCCGCACACCTCGTGCGCTGGATCGTGCTCGGCGCGCCGTCGGCGTGCTCGCCGGGCTCAGCTCGGCGGCGTTCCTCGAGGTCCTCAACTGGGCCACCGCGTGCGCCTCGAGCACGGCTGGCTGCTGTACCTGCTGCCGGCCGCCGGCCTGGCGGTCGGCCTCGCCTACCACCACCTCGGCGGGCGCTCGGGCGGCGGCAACTCGCTGATCATCGAGGAGATCCACCAGCCCATCGCCTGGGTGCCCCGACGGATGGCCCCGCTGGTGTTCGGCGGCACGATCGTCACCCAGCTGTTCGGCGGCTCCGCCGGCCGTGAGGGCACGGCGATCCAGATGTCGGGCAGCCTCACCGACTGGCTCTCTCGCCTGCTGCGCCTGCGACCGGCGGACCGGCGGATGATGCTCATCGCCGCTCTCGGCGGCGGCTTCGGCGCGGTGTTCGGCGTGCCCGTCGCCGGGTGCGTGTTCGCCCTCGAGGTCCAGGCGATCGGGCGGATGCGCTACGACGCGCTCGTGCCGGCGCTCAGCGCATCGCTCGTCGGCGATCTCGTGGTGCGCGGCCTCGGCGTGAAGCACACCCCACTCCCCCAGTTCGGCGGCATCCACCTCACCGTCGTCCTCGTGCTCAAGGTGGCCGTCGCCGGCATCGCCTTCGGGCTGACGAGCATCGCCTTCGTCCACGCGGTGCACCTCGTGCGGACCGCCGCGGCGCGCTGGGTGGGATGGCCGCCGCTGCGCCCGGTGTTCGGCGGCGTCGGCGTGATCGTGCTGGTGTGGATCGTCGGCAGCCGCGAGTACCTCGGCCTGTCGATCCCGCTGATCACCGCCTCGACCCTCGGCGGCCTCGGTGTCGCCAGCCTGGCGTTCGTCGCCAAGCTGGTGTTCACCGCGGTGACGCTCGGCAGCGGCTTCCAGGGCGGCGAGGTGACCCCGCTGTTCGTCATCGGCGCGACGCTCGGGGTGACGATGGGCCGGCTGCTGCACGCGCCCATCCCGCTGCTCGCCGCCGTCGGCTTCGTCGCCGTGTTCGCCGGCGCAGCGAACACGCCGCTGACGTGCACGATCATGGGCGTCGAGCTGTTCGCCGGCGGAGCCGGAGGCGTCGTCCTGTTCGCCGTCGGCTCGGTGATGGCCTACGTCTGCTCGACGCACCAGGGCCTGTACGCCAGTCAGCGCATCGACAGCCCCAAGCACGGCTTCGGCACCGCCGACGAGGACCCCCCGGCCCGCCGTTGATCGGCCGCAGCCGTTGGTCGTGTGTCGCGCCCTGACCGGCACCCGGCCGGTCGAGGCGCGACACGAACGACTCAGCGATCGTCGGGAGCGGGTGACCCGTCAGCCGCCTCGGATTCGTGTCGCGTCCTGACCGGGGCCGGGCCGGTCGAGGCGCGACACGAACGGAAGGTGCACGGACGTCGTCAGCCCATCACCGGTGAGCCGTGGTGCAGCAGCAGCTTCCACGCGCCGCCGATGAGGGCGAACAGGTTCGTCGCCGCGATCGTGCCCGACGCCTCACCGGCGACCAGGTTCTCGTCGAGCGTCACCCAGGCGAGGCCGCCGTCGACGTGCACCGACTCGTTGGTCAGGATGAACTGGTTGCGACCGGGCCCGCCGAGGATGCGCATCCACGACTGCTCGACGACCGGCCAGGTCCGCAGGATCGGCCAGCCGGGGTGCACGCAGATCACCCGGTCGCTGTGCTCCCACACCGCCCGCATCGCCTCGATGTCGCGGGCTTCGTGAGCGTCGTAGAACCGCTGGTTCGCGGCGAGCACGTCGGCGGACATCGGGCGGACCCTAGGGCCACCCGGGTGTCCGGCTGGCCTCTCGGCCCTCGGCGTTAGCGTTGACGCCGATGAGCCTTGCCACCCGATCGTCGTTCGCCTTCGACAACACGTTCGTGCGCGAGCTCGCCGGACTCTACGAGCCGTGGCAGGCGGCCCGTGCGCCGGCGCCGGAGCTGCTCGTGCTCAACGACGAGCTGGCCATCGAGCTGGGCGCCGACCCGGAGGCGCTGCGAGCCGCGGACGGCGTGGCGCGTGCTCGTCGGCAACGTCGTACCGGAAGGCGCCGAGCCGGTTGCCCAGGCCTACGCCGGCCACCAGTTCGGCGGCCTGTCGCCGCGCCTCGGCGACGGACGGGCGCTGCTCCTCGGCGAGGTGCTCGACATCCACGGCGTGCGCCACGACCTGCACCTCAAGGGCTCAGGGCGCACACCGTTCGCCCGCGGCGGCGACGGCAAGGCGGCCGTCGGTCCGATGCTGCGCGAGTACGTGATCGGCGAGGCGATGCATGCCCTCGGCATCCCGACCACACGGTGCGCTGGCGGTCGTCGCCACCGGTGAGGAGATCGCCCGCGACACGATGCTGCCCGGCGCGGTGCTCGCCCGGGTGGCGTCCAGCCACCTGCGCGTCGGCACGTTCCAGTACGCGGCGATGGACCCCGACACCACGCTGCTGCGCCGCCTCGCCGACCATGCGATCGCCCGCCACCACCCGGCGGCGGCCGATGCGGACGAGCCGTACCTCGCCTTGCTCGACGCAGTCATCGAGGCCCAGGCCGCCCTGGTGGCCCGGTGGATGCTGGTCGGCTTCATCCACGGGGTGATGAACACCGACAACATGACGATCTCCGGCGAGACGATCGACTACGGCCCGTGCGCCTTCTTGGACGGCTACGAACCGCCACGGTGTTCAGCTCGATCGACCACGGCGGCCGCTACGCCTACGGCAACCAGCCGGTGATCGCCCAGTGGAACCTGGCGCGACTGGCCGAGGCGCTGCTGACGCTGATCGACGACGACACCCCGACCGCCGTGGCCAAGGCCACCGCGGTGCTGGAGACGTTCCCGGCGCGCTTCCAGGCGCACTGGCTCGCCGGGATGCGCGCCAAGCTCGGCCTGGCCGGCGCCGACGACGGCGACGCCACCGACGATCGGCTGGCCCACGACGCGCTCGACCTCCTCCAGGCCGAGGGCGTGGACATGACGTCGTGGTTCCGCGCGCTGTCGTCAGCGGTCGTCGGCCGACCCGAGCCCGCCCGCCGGCTGTTCGCCGATCCGGCACCGTTCGATGCCTGGGCCACGCGCTGGCTGGCACGGATGGGAGCGGTCGACACGACCGCCGTGGCCCGGGCGATGGACCAGGTGAACCCGGCGTACATCCCGCGCAACCACCTCGTGGAGGCCGCGCTGGAGGCCGCCACCGCCGGCGACCTCCAGCCGTTCGACCGGCTCGTCGACGCCGTCAGCCGCCCGTTCGAGGTCCGCGCCGGCCTGGAGGCGTACGCCGAACCGGCGCCGGCCAGCTTCGGTCGCTACCGCACCTTCTGCGGCACCTGAGCCAGGACGAACCACACATGGCCTTCGGTCAGTCCTCCGGGCCGCCGGCCACCGCGCGCCAGCTGCAGGAGCTGCTCGAGCTGCTCAACGCCGCCGGTCACAGCGACTTCCGCGACGCCCGTGGGCCGATGGGCTTCACCCAGCGCCAGGCGGGCGGCAAGTTCACCCGCGACGAGGCCGACGCGCTGATCGCCCAGCTGCAGGAAGCCGCCGAGGACGACGGGCGGTAGCGGCGAGGGCGCCGTGCCGCTGTCCGTCGAGCCGGCACCTCGACTGTCGAGCACCGAGCGGACGCTGCGCGGGCTGCCCACCGAGCAGCTTGCCGCCGAGCTGCAACGCCGCGGCTGGATCGTCGTCGAACCCTGACGATCACGAAGTCAGCGAATCCGAACCGGCCGAGCTGTGGCTCGCGCGGCCGCATCGCGTACCGGTCCCGCCCGGCCGCGCTCCGGGCACTCGTTCGTGTCGCGCCGCTGACGACGATTTCCGTCGCGTGCTGCCGCGACACGAACGTCGTCGACGTGCGGCACTGGCTCGGAGTCGGACGGCGACCCGCCGACGAGTTCGCGCGACGGCCGCACCCCCCTTGACCGAGGCCGCCGCCGGCGGCAGCCTCAGGCGAGGCGGTCGAGCAGCGCGTCGGCCTTCGCCGCGAGCACGGGGAGGCGGTCGGCGATGAACTCCATGCGCGGGTCGGTGCTCTCGCCGCGCACCCAGCGGTTGTGCAGCTGCTGGATGACGACGGCGGTCTTCCACTGGGCGAACGCCTCGTACCAGACCGACGCCGAGCAGTCGATGCCCGTCTGCGCGGCGTAGCGCGCGACGATCTCGGCACGCGTCGGCAGGCCCATCTGCAGCAGGCCCTCGTGGCTGACGCGCCGCTCGTCGGGCGGGTCGCTCGGGTCGGGCCAGTAGTTGAGCAACGTGCCGAGGTCGATCATCGGCTCGCCGAGCGTGGTCATGTCCCAGTCGAAGATCGAGTGCACGCGGTCGGGCTGGCCGTGCTCGAACTGGCAGTTGTCCAGCTTGAGGTCGTTGTGCACGATCGACACGCGCGTCGGCGCGGGCATCGTCGCCGCCAGCCGCTCGGGCAGCGAGTCCATCAGCGGCGGCCCGTCGTCGGGACGCACGAGCGACCAGCGGGTGGCCCAGCCGCTCACCTGGCGCTCGGTGAAGCCCTCCGGCCGGCCGAGCTTGGACAGGTCGGCGCCGTCGGGGTCGATGAGGTGCATCTCGGCCATCGCATCGACGAGGGCGAAGCTCATCCGCCGGCCGACGTCGGGCAGGCCGGCCATCGACGGCGGTACCTCGTTGCGCACCACGTCGCCGACGCGCCGCTCCATCACCACGAAGTCGCTGCCGATCACGTCGTGGTCGTCGCAGAACAGGTACGCCCGCGGCGCCGGCGAGAACACCTTCCACAGCTTCGACAGCACGCGGAACTCGCGCTTCATGTCGTGCGCGCCCGGGGCGATGACGCCGAACGGCGGCCGGCGCATGACCAGCTCCAACGAGCCGAAGCGCAGCAGGTAGGTGAGGTTGGCCGAGCCGTTGGGGAACTGCAGCGTCTGCATCGGCTCGGGGTGGTCGGCCAGCTCGGCGATGTTGGCCCGCAGGTGGGCCTCCAGCGCCGGCCAGTCGAGCTGCTCGCCGGGACGGACCGCGGCGGTCTCCGGCGCCTCCATCAGAGCTGGGCCACGTGCCGCTCGATGACGTCGGCGTACTTGGCGATGGCCGCGTCGCGCAGCGTCGGCGTGTGCCGCGTGGGGAACATCTCCGGTGGTCGGCTTGTACTCGCTGAGCACCTGGCGGGCGACGGTGACCTTGTGCACCTCGGTCGGCCCGTCGGCGAGGCCCATGTGGAACGACTCGATGACCATCGCCGAGAACGGCATCTCGTCGCTGACGCCGAGCGAGCCGTGGATCTGCAGCGCCCGCGAGGCGACGTCGTGGAACACCTTGGGCATCGCCGCCTTCACCGCGGAGATGTCCTTGCGCACCCGCTTGTAGTCCTTGTACTTGTCGATCCGCCACGCGGTGCGCATCACCAGCAGGCGGAACGACTCCATCTCGATCCACGACTCGGCGACCATCGCCTGCATCATCTGCTTGCGCGCCAGCATCTCGCCCTGCGTGGTGCGCGACAGCACCCGCTCGCACATCATGTCGAACGCCTTCTGCACCTGGCCGACGGTGCGCATCGCGTGGTGGATGCGACCGCCGCCGAGGCGGGTCTGGGCGACGAGGAACGCCCCGCCCTGGTCGCCGAGCATGGCGTCGAGCGGCACGCGCACGTCGGTGTAGCGCATGTAGGCGTGGGTGCCCTCGCCGGCCTGCTCGTAGCCGAGGCCGACGTTGCGGATGATCTCCACGCCGGGCGTCTCGGTCGGGCACGATGAACATCGACATCTGCTGGTACGGCGGGTTGTCCGGGTTGGTGATCGCCATGACGATGAGGAACGACGCGTACCGGGCGTGCGAGGAGAACCACTTGTCGCCGTTGATCACCCACTCGTCGCCGTCGCGCACCGCCGTGGTGGTGAACACCTTCGGGTCGGCGCCGCCCTGCGGCTCGGTCATCGAGAAGCACGAGACGATGTCGTTGTCCAGCAACGGCTTGAGGAAGCGCTCCTTCTGCTCGGGCGTGCCGTAGTGCGCGAGGATCTCGGCGTTGCCCGAGTCCGGTGCCTGGCAGCCGAAGACGATCGACGCCGCCCGGGCCGTGCCGAGGATCTCGTTGAGCAGCGCCAGCTTCACCTGGCCGTAGCCCGGGCCGCCGAGGTCGGGGCCGAGGTGGCAGGCCCACAGGCCGCGCTCCTTGACCTTGCGCTGCAGCGGCGGGATCAGCTCCTGGCGGATCGGGTCGGTCATGTCGTACGGGTGCTTGATGATGTAGTCGAGCGGCTCGACCTCGGTGCGCACGAAGTCGCGCGCCCAGTCCAGCTCCGCTTGATACTCCTCGTCGGTCTCGAAATCCCACGCCATGGCCGGCGCCTCCTTGGGTCACGCGGAGACTGGCACACCGGCCGACGGAGCGTTCCATGTCGGCGTCAGGACGGTTGCAGGCAGCTCGGCCAGACCGGCGAGCACGGCGACGACGTCGGCCGGCGCGGCAACCCGCCACCGCGCCGCCGTGGGGCCGACGCCGACCTTGACGCCGATGTCGGCCGTCGGCGAGCTCGGCGAACGCGGTCTCGTCGGAGCGGTCGTCGCCGAGGAACGCCACCGTCGCCGGCGACAGCGCGGCGCGCAGCTCGGCCAGCGGCGACCGGCCTTGGTGGCGTGGCGGACGGCGACCTCGTACACCTGGTGGCCCTCGTGCACCTCGACCCGCCGGTCCATGCCGAACAGCGGCACGTGCCGTCGACAATGCGTGACGGGCGTCCTCCGGTGTCGCCGCCGCGCACGTGCAGGGCGACGGCCATGGGCTTGTTCTCCAGGCGCGCCCCGGGCGTCGCTGCCGACGATGCCGTCGAGCGCGTCGCGCGACCTCGTCGAGCAGGCGCTGCTCCTGCTGGTCGAGCGGCGCGGCGAGCGCCCGACTCGGCGCCGTGGGAGCCGACGAGGTGGCCGACGCCGTCGAGGCCGAACTGGTCGCGCAGCTCGAGCGAGCGAGCGGCCGGAGACGACCGCGAGCGTCGACGCCGTCGATCGCGGCGAGTGCGCGCAGCGCGTCCAGGGCCCCGGGGGCCAAGCGGGCGTGCTCGGGACGGGCGGCGATCGGCGCCAGCGTGCCGTCGACGTCGGTGGCCACCAGCAGCGGACGGGCGCTGCGCGTCAGGCGCTCGACGATCTCGCCCGGGGCGTCGAACGAGGCGTCGTCGCTCACTCGACGAGCCTGGCGATGAAGCTCGCCGCCCAGTCCTGGGCGTCGTTGGCCACGAGCGCTGCGTACAGCGCGGCCATCCGCGTGGCCGCCTCGGCCGGGCGCATCGACACGGCCGTGTCCAGCGCGGCCACGAGCGCCTGCGGATCGTGCGGGTTGACGATCACCGCGTCGCCGAACTCGTCCACCGCGCCGGCGAACTCGCTGAGCAGCAGCACGCCGCCATCGCCTCTGGCGAGCGGCGACGAACTCCTTGGCCACCAGGTTCATCCCGTCGCGCAACGGCGTCACCACCATCACGTCGGCGACCAGGTACAGGGCGACGAGCTGGTCGAGCGGCAGGCTGCGGTGCAGGTAGTGCACGGCCGGGATGGCCGAGCGTGGCGAACTCGCCGTTCACCGCGCCGACGAGCTGCTCGACGTGCTCGCGCTGGGCGAGGTAGTCGCCGACCTGCTCCCGGCTGGGCACGGCCAGCTGCACGAGCACGAGGTCGGGCCGCTCGAGGTGGTCGCGCCCTGCCGAACGCTCGCGCAGCAGCTCGCCGAAGGCCACGAGCCGCTCGAC
This sequence comes from uncultured Acidimicrobiales bacterium, assembly GCA_963794805.1. Taxonomy (GTDB): domain Bacteria; phylum Actinomycetota; class Acidimicrobiia; order Acidimicrobiales; family Ilumatobacteraceae; genus JAODBQ01. The sequence goes on along the minus strand of CAWCFL010000011.1, from coordinate 135,522 downwards.
GATGCCCTTCGTGTAGTCCAGGCGGTCGACGCCGAGCGAGCACCGTCGGCGGGTCGCCGAGGCCGCTGCGGATCCGCTCGGCCCGGGCGATGGTCGCCGGGTCGCTGGCGATGGTGGCGATCTCGTCGATGTCGATCGACACGGCGAACGCGCCGACGCGCACCCGCCGACCGTCGGCGGCGATCAGGTCGTCGCCGTCGACGCTCGGCGCCGACCAGGCGATGGGCCAGCGCGACGAAGTTGTCGGCGGCCACCCGTCGCTGGAAGCCGACGAGGTCGGCGCCGAGCAGGCCGTCGAGCACCTCCTCGCGCCACGGGAAGCGCATGAACAGCTCCTGCGGGCGGGAACGGGATGTGCAGGAAGAAGCCGATGCGCAGGTCGGGCCGCAGGCGGCGCAGCAGCGCGGGGACGAGCTGCAGCTGGTAGTCGTGGACCCAGACGACGGCGCCGGGTTCGGCGACGGCGGCGGTGCGCTCGGCGAAGCGCTCGTTGACCTCGACGTACTGGCGCCAGTCGTCGGCGTCGTACGTCGACGGACGCAGCGCGTCGTGGTACAGCGGCCAGATCGCGTCGTTGGACACGCCGTCGTAGAACCCGCTGATCTGCTCGGCCGACAGCGGCACGGTGGCCACCTCGATGCCGTCGACCTCGAAGCGGTCCTCCGGGTCGTCGGCCGCGCCGGCCCAGCCCGACCCACAGCGCGGTCGGTCGGGCGGAGGAAGCCGAGCAGGGCGCGCACCAAGCCCGCCCGGGCTCGAACGCCACTCGCCGTCGACCCGCGCCACCGGCAGCCGGTTGGCCACCACGACGAGTTGACGGTCGTGCATCGCCCCGATCCTCGGCCGCGCCACGCCGACTCGGCTGGTCGCACCTCGTGATCGACCATCTCGGCCACGACAGTACCCACCGCCGGACCGCCCGTACCTGGCGGACCGCCCGCGGTCTGGTTGACGGGTTCGGTCCGAGGTGCGTTCCGGTCCGAACCGTCGTCGGTACGGTCGCGGCGCACACGGCGCGGGGCGCCGGGGACGGAGGGGCCGGAGCATGAGGTCAGCTGGGACGCGACACCGGGAGCTGAAGAACACCGGCTACGAGATCTTCATCGGCATCCTGTCGCTGCTGTCGATCCTCAACCTCGTACTGCTCTACGCGATCGGCGACGAGAGCCTCGACACGGTGCTGCGGGTGATGAACGCGATCCTCAGCGCCGTGTTCCTCGCCGACTTCACCTATCGGCTGTTCACCGCGAGGTCGAAGTCGGGCTACTTCTTCCGCAACTTCGGCTGGGCCGACCTGCTGGCCAGCCTGCCGTTCCAGCAGGTGAAGATCCTGCGGGTCTTCCGCCTCGTCCGCGTGTTCCGCCTCCTGCGCGAGTACGGCCCGCGCAACATCGCCCGCAACCTGCTGCGCGATCGCGCGGGCAGCGCGCTCCTGACGTTGCTCCTCATGGGCCTGCTCGTCCTCGAGTTCGGCAGCCTGGAGATCCTGCACATCGAGCAGCACGCGCCCGGGGCCAACATCACCACCGCGTCCGACGCGCTGTGGTACGTCATCGTCACCATCTCGACCGTGGGCTACGGCGACCGCTATCCCGTCACCAACGACGGCCGCATCGCCGGCTCGCTGATCATCATCATCGGCGTCGCCATCTTCGGAACGTTCACCGGCTACCTGGCGAACCTGTTCCTGACCCCGTCGAAGCAGCCGGAGTCCGAAGCATCGGAAGTCGCGACGACGGACACGCCGATGGACGTGGAACAGCTCAGGGCGCTCGTGGCCCAGCAGCAGGCAGGCATCGACGAGATCAAGGTGTTGCTCGGCGTCGAGCCGCCGTGACCCGCCGTGGACGGCATGGCCCTGGAGGTGCCATCCGAGAGGGGCCTCCGTCGCGTTCAGGAACAAGCGGCACCGTGGCTGTCGTAGGTGCGGCCTTGTTCTTCGGCGAGGCGTCGCCCGGCGGCCAGTTGGAACGGGCTGATGCCGCCAGGCTCCCACGGACCGACGGAACCGACGGCGCGCACCTCGTCGTGCTTCTCGGTGATCCCGAAGTGGCGTCGCAGGTCCTCGACGGAGTGTTCGGCGACGGCGAACCAGTCGACGACGAGGAAGTCGACGCCGTCGTGACAGAGGGCGCCACGACGCATCGCGTCGGCGAGCCGAGCGGGCATCCCGGTCGCACACAGGTGCCCGGCGTCCGCCTGGAAGATGCCCGCCGCCGACGCCAGCGACCCGGTCTGGAACAGCAGGATCGCCATGGCCAGCAGCGCGAACGCCTGCGGGTCGTGGCTGGCCCGAGCGATGAACCCGAAGACTTCCAGCTCGCATTCGACGGTCGTGCCGAAGTCACCGAGGACGTGCACCCAGTCGTGCTGGGCCAACAGCGGCGGCGCCGAGCCGGGCTCACCGGGGAACCTGAACCCCCGGGCCTCGTAGAAGTCGTGGACGCGACGGCCGATCGCCGGCGCCGGCAACCCGCCGAGGCGGCGCCACCGTTCGGCCAGGTCCTCGTCGATCGCCGTGCGCGACCAGGCGACCGTGGCATCCGACCATCGCCCGTCGCGTCCCGCCATCCCGACGATGTAGGCGTTCCGATCGAAATCGGCGGCAACCAGTTGGTGCGAGCCATCGGCCACCGCCCGGGCCTTGTGGATGCAGTCGTTGTCGACGCCCAGGGCATCGGCGAACTCGATGACCCGGTCGGCGACCCCGATGTCGGGTTGGCGCAGGACCAGGTGGCCGAGCTCCATCAGTTGGACGAGCCGGGTGCGGAACAGTTCGCTGCGTCGCGCGAGGAACGCGGCGAACTCGGCGGCGTCGATCGGTTCGAGGGCGGTCATGCCGACGTCGACGCCCGTCATCGAGCGGGTCACGGCTTCGAGCACCATCACCTGGAATGCGTCGTCCTGATCGGTCGGTCGGGTGGCGCTGCGCAGGCCTCGGCAGATCATCTCGACCTCCTCACGATCGGGCGGTCCGAGCTCGGTCAGGCCGTCGGCAGGCGGCAACATCGGCATGAACCATGTTGACCGTGCCGAGCCGCGCGACGCAACGAGCGCACGGCCCACACACCGACGACGTCGCGGCGGGGCGGATGACCGGCCGCAGGGAGCACCGTGCGTGCTCGTCTGGGATACTCGGATCGCCGCTCGGTACGCGGCAGCTCGTCGGGGTGCGGTCGAACCGCATGCTCGATGGAAGGGAGGGATGAGGGCATGTCGTCAGGAGATCTGGTCACGTCCGCTCTCGACGACGTCGAGAGGCCGACACTCACGAACCAGCCGGAGCGCCGCTGATGTCCGGCGACGCGACACTCGCCGCGCTGGGGGCGCGCCTGGCCCGGCTCGAGGACACCGAGGCGGTGCGCGAGACGTGGCTCGACTACTGCACCCAGATCGACCTCGCGGACTACGAGCGTCTCGGCGACGTCTTCGCCGACGACGCCGAACTCGAGCTCGAGGGCCTCGCTGGGGCGGTCGACGGCACCTACCGCGGCCGGCGATCGATCATCGACGACTTCTACCGTCGCACCGCCGGCCCGACGGACGGGCCGCCGGGCAGTGGCACCGCGATGACCGGGCACCTCTGCACGAACATGCGCATCGAGGTCGATGGCGACGAGGCGAGCACGCTCGGCTACTTCTTCGAGATCGTCGACGACAACCTCGTCCTCATCGGCACCTACCAGCACCGCCTGCGCCGCGACCCCGACCGCTGGCGCTTCACGTTCAAGCGGATCGTGGTGCGCTATCGAGCCCGCCTCGAGACCACCCGGGTGAAGGGGTCGCCGCTCACCGACGTCGTCTCCCGCCCGGTCGGCGGTCACCCCGGCATCGCCCATCCGGGGGCGTGAGGTCTCGGCGACGCCGCGACGGCACAGGCCATGCGGTTCAGTGTCGGAGGCAGAGCCATCAGCCGGCTGAGGTCACCGACCTGATGGCCCGGCACCTCTCGCGGTGGCGTCAAGGTCAGAGGGCTCGCTGAACGACCGGGGATCTGGTGCTCGATACAGTGCGTCGCATCGGCGAATGGCTCGCGCCGATGACGGGGGTTTGGCTGTGGATGTCACGACCTTGATGCGTCAGGCGGCGCATCTGAACGCCGGCTTCACCGCGGTGATCACCGAGGACGTGCAACTCACGTTCGCCGAGGCGTGGGATCGGGGTGTCCGATTGGCGAACGGGCTGCGGTCGATGGGGGTGCGTCCTGGTGACCGGGTCGCCGGGCTCGAGGACAACGTGTTGGGCTGCGCCGACTTGTATCTGGGTTGCGCGATCTCCGGTGCAGTTCGGGTGCCGCTGTATCCGCGGAACTCGCGGGAGGCGCACGGCCACATGTTGTCGGGCACCGGCTGTGTCGTGGTGGTCGCCGATGAGGGCCACGCGGCCGGCGTGCTCGGCCTCGAAGCGGAGATCGGCACCTTGGCCCATGTGTTCGTGCGTGATGTCGGGTACGAGGCGTGGCTGGCGGCGCAGGACCCGATCGATCCGCAGGGTGGAGGTCGGTGACGACGACTGGTTCGTCATCCGCCATTCCGCAGGGACGACCGGCAGAGCCGAAGGGCGTCGGGTACACGCACCACGACTGGGTGGCGAACTGCCGCAACTGGGCCTATTCGCTGGAGCGCATGCGCCGCGACAGCGTGATCGGCCACGCCGGCCCGATCTCCCACGCGTCCGGCTACCTGTTCCTGCCGGCCTGGCTGGCCGGTGCGGCGAACCTGCTGTTCGGGGTGTTCGAACCGGGCAAGGTGTTGCGCATGATGCGCGAGCACCACGTCAGCCACAGCTTCGCGTCGCCGAGCCTGCTGGCGGCCCTGGTGCGCCATCCCGACGCCGGCGCCGGCGAATGGCCGGATCTGCGGTCGATCTTCGTCGGCGGCGCGCCGATCACCGACGCCACCGCGCGGCGCGCCCACGAGGTCTTCGGTGACGCCCTGTTCCAGGGCTACGGGCAGACGGAAGCCGTGCCGTTGTCGATGATGGGCCCCGAAGACTGGTTCGCCGACGTCGACGGATCGACGCCGCTGCGAGCTGCCGGTCGTGTCGCGCCGTACGCGCTGGTCGAGATCCGCGACGACGACGACCGAGCCGTCGCGCTCGGCCAGGAGGGCGAGATCGTCGCCAAGGTCGACGGTCAGATGCGCGGCTACTGGGGAGACGACGAGCTGAGCTCGACCCGGTTGATCGACGGCTGGGTGCACACCAACGACATCGGACGACTGGACGCCAACGGCTACCTCTACGTCCTCGACCGCGCCGACGACATGATCGTGTCCGGTGGCTTCAACATCTGGCCCGCCGAATTGGAGACGGTCATCGCCGACCATCCAGGTGTGATCGAGGTCGCCGTCTTCGCCGTCCCCGACGAGCGGTGGGGTGAGACACCGATGGCCGTCGTCTGCGTCGAGGATCTCGACGCAGTGACCGCCGACGAGCTCATCGAGTCGTGCAGCCAGCGCCTCGGCTCCTACAAGAAACCGACCCGAATCGAACTGACCACCGAGCCGCTCCCCAAGAGCGTCGTCGGCAAACTGCTCCGCAAACAGCTTCGCGAACCGCACTGGGTCGGCCACGATCGCCGCGTCTCCGGGGCCTGACCAAGCGATCGGCGATCGGCGACGAGATCGGCTCCGTCCAGTTCAGCGGCGACTCCGCCCGCTGGACGTGGGCGCTCGCGGCACGGTGTGCGCACGAGATCGGCGACTTCGCCGCCGAGGCCGAGTTGCTCGCCCTCTTCGAGCGATTCCCCGTCGGATCCGTCGCCGCGGTCCAGCGGGCCGAGGCACCGCTGATCGAGCGCGCCTGACAGCGGTCGACGATCCGGCGGCCGCCGGACCGCTGTTCGTCGTGGCGCTCGCTGCGCTGCGCTCCTCGGGCACGCCGTACCACCTCGCCCACGGCCTGCTGCGACCACGCCGAACTGCTGATGCGCGTCGGTGACGATCCCGCTGCGGCCGCCGCGATCGACGAGGCCTGAGCGATCGCCGACCGCCTCGGCTGTGCTCCCGTACATCACCGAGCCGATCGACTGGATCGAGCGACGGCGGCCGCGGACTGAGGCGCCGTCGAGGACGACGTCAGTCTTCGACGATCTCGGCTTCGATGATGTCGGTGTCGTCGTCGGCCGGCGGGCCGTCAGGCTCGAGGTAGATGCACTCGCCGGGACAACGCTCGACGGCGTCGATCGCCGCCTGCTCGTATCGCCGTGGAACCGGGACGGCGGTCGTTGCGGCGTCGGTGATCACGAGACCGCCGGCGTGGACGTAGCCGATGCCGTCCTCGAGGACGACGAACAGGTCCGGGCAGTGGTCGACGCACAGCCCGGCACCGGTGCAGCAGTCCTGATCGATCCAGACCTGCATGGCGAGCCCCCTCCGGCGCGATCGTACGCCAGCCGGTGCCGCCCCCCGATCGCGACGCCCGCGACTACGCCGTGCTGGGCCCGACGACGGGCGGTTCCCGCAGCAGGTCCGCCACGAGGGCCACGGCTGTGCGCAGATCCTTCGCGACGAGCGTCGCTTCCATGAGCATCGTGGCAAAGATGCCTTCGGGCCCGACGACGTCGTCGCCCACCGTGGCTTCGATGTCGACGTCGAGCGCGAGGCAGCCCTTGGGCGGCGTGGAGGGCACCGTCAGTGCGCTCAGCCGGCCGCTGCGCGGCGCGTAGACGAGCCTGTTGACCACGTGGCAGCGTGGCTTTCGGCTCGGGCTGAGCGCTGGGGGGAGGTCCAGGCAGCTGCGCAGCTGCGCCTCGACGAGGTCGACCCCCCACACGTCGCGCACCATCTCGTACACACGCCCACCACCCATGCGAGCGTTCACCTCGATGATCCGCGGCCCACGAGTCGTGCACTTGCCCTCCACGTGGAGGACGCCCGCGATCGAAGCCGAAGGCCGTGACGGTCTGCACGGCGAGCTCGACGAGTTGGCCGACAGCTTCGGGTCGTGATCGGCCGGACAGTGCAGACCGGTCTCCTGGAACGAGGGTTCGGCCGTGGGCCAGTTCTGCGAGACGCTGGAGAACACGCACCGGCCGGCGTGCATGACGATGTCCACGTCGAACTCGACGCCGTCGAGGTATTCCTCGAGCAGCAGATCGTTGCCGGCGCGGAAGATCACGTCGTGCTCGGGTCGCACGATCTGCGCGAACGAGCGAGTAGATGCGCGGCAGCGTCTCGAAGTCGTCGACGCGCACGCACCCCATCGCGCTCGGCTCCGAACTCCGGCTTGACCACCGATGGGAACCCGATCTGGCCGGCCGCGGCGAACAACTCGTCGAGCGACCGGACCCGCTGGGCGCGTGGCGTGGGCAGTCCGAGGCGGGCAGACGTCTCCCTGGTCCGGACCTTGCTCCGGGCGGCGTCGACTGCCGCGGGCGGATTGCCGGGCAGCCCCAACGTCCGCGCCACGCGTGCCGCCACGCACACGCTGTCCTCCCAGAACGTCAGCACACCCTTGACTCCGAGGTTCTCGACGGCGCGAACCACCGCGTCGGCGTCGTCGGAGGCGTCGCCGGTGACCCGCACCGGGAGCCACGCACGAGCGATGCCCTCGTCCACGAGGCTCTCGGACCAGTTGCCGGGCTCGTCCACGAACACGAGGGCTGCGCCGAGCTCGGCCATGCGCTCGTAGATGCGACGCTTGCCCGGATAGCCGCCGCTGAGGACCAGCACGGTCGAGCCGCCGACGCTCACGGCCCCGCCCATGAGATGTCGTCGACGAAGGGGACGTCCGAGCTGGTTGGCGGCCGCGGACGCGGCGCGTTCGAACGGTCGAGCGTCGAGACGAGCGTCGCCGACGACTGCAGCGCGTCCAGCAGGACTGCGCCATCGATGCGCAGGATCGTGCTGTCGACCTCCGTGGTGACGGTCGCGCTGCGCGGGGCGTTGTCGAGCAGGCCGCGCTCGCCGAACCAGCTCCCCGCGCCGAGGCGTACCACCACCTCGCCCTGTCGATGCACCACCACACGACCGTCGACGACGACGTAGAACGCATACGCCGGCGCACCTTCGACGACCACATCGACGCCGTCGGGCAACGGACAGATCTGCGCCGCAGAGGCGAGCTGCTCGACCACGAGCCGGGGCACGCCCACGGTGATCGACAAGTCCTCGATCGCGGCGACCCGCGCCGACAACGCCTCGGCGCGCCGCTCGCTGAGGACGTCGAGTCCGCGCAGGCGCGCCGAGCAGACCAACGTGACGATCAGGCTCAACGAGCCGAGCGCGAGGAAGCTCGTCGTCAGGGTCGTCCCCGTGATCACGATCGGGGCCAGCACGGCACCGGCGATCATCGCCGTCAACGACACCGCGTCGCACACCCTCATGACGCGACCGAGGACGTCGATGGAGACGATTCGGCTGAGCGCGGTCTCGGCGACCACCTCGGCCGCCACCATGGCGGCGCCACCGACGAGCGTGACGACCACGGCCACGATGACGACCTCCACCGCCGCGTAGACGAGCTGGCTCGCACACACCACGACCGCGGCGCCGACGGCGATCGCCGGACACCCTCGTACTCGACGCCAGCCTGCCGTTGATCGTCGTGCGCAGCAGCCCACCGACGCCGGCCGCAGCCAACAACCAGCCGTAGCCGCCGGCGCCCAGGTCCAGCGGGCCCCGCGCGTACAGCACGAGCTGAACGGCCTGGGCGCCGGCGGTGAACTCGACCATGGCGACGACCACGAGGAGCGGGACCACGAACCGCGTGGCCCGGACGACCTGTCGCCCATTGCCGATCTGGACGTCCGCCCCTTCGTCGTCGTTCGCCACGGCAGGTGTGTGGTGACGGCGCATCGTGGAGATGAGCGCCGCCGAGACGGCGAACATCGCCGCGTTCACGACGAAGGCCACAGAGGCCGGCGCCACGCCCAGCAGCACGGCACCGATCGCCGGGCCGACGACCACACCGAGATCCTGCACCGTGTGCAGCAGCGCGTTGGCGGGGCCCAGCCGGGTCTCCCCGACGAGTCGGGGCAGGAGCGCGACGGTCGCCGGCTTCTCTGCTGCGCCGGCCGCCGACGCCAACGCCGCGAGGGCGATCACCAGCACGACCGCGCCGTCGGCGGCGACCACCGCCGCGATGGCGACCATCACGAGGACCCGCGCCAGATCGCCGACCAGCAGGACGGTTCGGCGGTCATGGCGGTCGCCCACGGAGCCACGGACCATGCCGAGCAGGACGTAGGGCAGGAGCCGTCCGACAACGGCTGCGCCGACCCATGCCGCCGAGCCCGTGGCGCCGAAGACGTAGCCCAACACGACGGCGTTGCAGAGCCAATCGCCAACCTGGGACGTGCCGCTCGCCACGATCAACGCTCGTGCATCACGAATCGCGAGGACGTCGCGTTGCGCCGCCCGCCCACTCATCGCTTGCTGGCGCGTCACGCCGACTCGGCGAGTCCACCAGCGGTCGTGAACGCCGCGCCACCGGCGAGGAGGACGCTGGAGACGACGATCTCCGACAGGGCCATGCGTCGCACCATCTCCCTCTCCGGCCAGGCGGCGTGCCCGGCGCTGACGCGTCGACGACAGTACAACCGACTGCGTTCCAGCGCGTCGTGTGGAACCCTGAATTCCGTCGGCGTGCGCGAAACAGCGTGATGCGAGCAGCCGGGTCTTGACACGATCTTGACGCGCGTCCAGCGCGCCCGACTCCGACCGGGTTCACCCGCGCGAGATACCGTCGTTGTCGAGTGATCCGTCAATGTCCATCGATTGGCGTCCGAACTGTTGGGACGGTTCGGGAGGCACTCGGCGTCCACTGGCCGTCTCGAGCATGTTGCATTGCCATCACGAAATGACGGGGGTCGAATATCGTGCTCACAACCGGACAACGCACGCCACCGCATTCTCTGGGGGTGCCTGGTGACTGACAACCGATACATCTTCCAGTCCGACGATACTGACCTCGCGACAATGCGGCTGGACCACCTCGAACGGTTCCTCGATCCAGCGACGTTCCGCGGTCTCCAACGCATCGGAATCCCGCGAGGCGGCAGGTCGCTCGAGATCGGCGCGGGCCGAGGAGCAACGGCACTGCAGATGTTGGCGTCCTGCGGGCTGGGAGAGGTTGTCGCGACCGACATCGACACGACCTGGCTCGATCAGATCGCTCATCCGTGTCTGCGCGTCGTCCGCCACAACATCCTCGACGACGATCTCGAGCCGCTCGGCACCTTCGACCTCGTCCATCTCCGATTCGTCGTACATCACCTCGGCCGGCGGGGAGCAGAGGCGGTCTCCCGAGCGGCGATGATGCTCAACCCGGGCGGAACGCTCTTCGTCGAGGAACCTGCTGCGGTCAACCGGTCAGGTCGTGCCCACCCAGGCGCCGACACGTTCGAAGACATGCTCGCCGGAATCCGACGATTCAGCACCGATTACGGGCTCGACCTCGATTGCGGATTCTCGCTGCCGGGCATGCTCCGATCGGCTGGACTCGTCGACATCGACAACGAGTTCTCCGGCTCCATGACACACGGCGGCGACGCGTTCCGCGTCTGGCTCCGCACCACCTTCGAGTTGACCAAGCCGACGTTGCCCTACGACCAGATCCTCAGCGGACGCACCAGCGAGTACCTCTCGTTGCTCGACGACCCCTTGCTGGACAACCTCCCATTTGCCGTCGTCGGCGCGTGGGGAACCCGACCGTCGTCCTAGCGGCGGGCGACGAGGTCCCGCTCCTCGCACCATGGCGCGCTCCGAGACGTGCGCGCCGAGGTGTTGCGTGAGGACGAGGGCGGCCCGGTCGAGGGCTTGGTCGGCTTCGTCGAGGATCCCGGCCAGGGCGTCGTCGAGCGCGGCAGGGAACGGGTGCTCGGGGCAGTCTCGACGACCGGGGACGGCTCCGTCGACTGACAGCAGCGCCGATGAGTTGCGCCCGTAGCGACGACCAGCCATCCACGTCACGTGTCAGGTCCGTCGAGCGCCATCGTCGAGGCGCCCGGTGACGGCACTCCTGGTGGCCGCGATCCGAGCCGCGGCGATCGCCTCGACTTACGCTCCGGCGGTGACCCCTCGGCGGACCTCGATCGTCGGATCGTGAGCCTGATACCGAGCGTGCTGTCCGCGACCCGACCGAGGGATCCGGCCGCGGGCGACGAAGCGGTCGAGGCGGCGAACTCCTACCGACTCCGCCACGAGCCGGCGCTGGACGGGCTGCGCGGTGTTGCTGTCGTGCTCGTGCTGTTGTTCCATGCCGGTGTCAGCGGGTTCTCCGGCGGCTACCTCGGCGTCTCGATCTTCTTCGTGCTGTCGGGGTTCCTCATCGGCTCGTTGCTGTTGCGCGAACGCGAGGAGTCCTCGACCGTCGGCCTCGGGCATTTCTACGCCCGTCGCCTGCGGCGCCTGCTGCCGGCGCAGGTGGCCTGTTGGGTGCTCGTCGTCGGCCTGTCGGCGTGGATGTTCGGCTACCCCCGGATCGCCCCGGGGCGGGAGCTGTTCTGGGCTGGGTCGCAGGCTTGGAACTGGCGCGAGATCGCCTCGTCGACGTCGTACGCCTCGGCGTTCCAGAACCCGGCCGGCGCGTCGCCGTTCACGCATCTGTGGTCGCTCGCCGTCGAGGAGCAGATCTACCTCGTCCTGCCATTGCTGATCCTCGTGTTCGGTCGCCGGATTGCTCGACTGTCGTGGTCGTGGCTGGCCGCATTGACCGTCGCGTTCGCCACCATGCCGCTGGCGTCGCGTCAGTTCGTCTCGGCCAACGCGCTGTACCTGGGCACACCGTTCCGCGCCTGCGAGGTCGGGATCGGCCTGGTCGCCGCGGTCGCCGTGCGGCGGGTACGGCCCGGCCGGATCGCGCGACACGTCGGCCTGATCGCGGCGATCGTCGCCGCCGTGCTCATCGGGGTCGCCGGCAGCAGCGAGGACGCATGGCCGTATCGCGGATGGCTCGGAGTGTTCGGCGGACTCGTCGCCCTGGTCGTCGTCGGCTGCCTCGCCTCGGGTGTCGTGCGCTCGGTGCTGTCCCTGCGAGTGCTTGGCGAGGTCGGCGTCATCAGCTACGGGCTGTACCTGTACCACTGGCCGATCTTCCTCGCATTGCGCCCCGACACGATCGGGCTGTCGGGAGCCGGTCTGGTCACGTTGCGGCTCGGTGCCACCGTCGCGATCGCCGCTGCCTCGTACTTCGTCGTCGAGCAGCCGATCCGGCGAGGGCGCATCGCCCCTCGCCCCGCACTGATCGGCGGGTGTGCCGCGGTCGTCACCATCGCCGCCATCGCATCGTTCATCCCGGCGGCACAGCGCACCGTCACCGACGCCGGGTCGATCGATCGAGCGCACGCCGCGGCGGTCGCGATCACGTTCCGACCCGACCCGCCGACCACGGCGGCCGGGCCCGGGGCCGCACCGATCGTGGCGGCGGACATCGCAGCGACATCGCCGGCCACGGGCCCCGTCGCGACGACCACAGTGACGCCCGTCGACTCGGCTCCGTCCGTCCTGCTGATCGGCGATTCCACGGCTGCGGCGATCGGGGCTGGTGGCGTCGAGGCGCTCGCCGGCGGCGCTCTCACCGGCGCGATGAGCGTCGACGCCAGCGGGGCCTGCGGCATCCTGCGCGGCGGACACCTCCAGCTCGACGTCCTCGACGCCGCCCTGCAGATGAACTGTCCCCCACTCATCTGGGACCAGGCGCTGCACGACGTCGCCAACCTCCACCCCGACGTCGTCGCCGTCATGATCACCCTGGCCGACACCTGGCCACGCACCTTCGACGACGGCGCCACCTGGACCAACGTCGCCTCCGACGACGGCTACGAGCGGCTGAGCAACGACTACCACGACTACTTCTCACGACTCCGGGCCGACGGTGCCCGCTGCGTGGTCTGGATCACCGGCCCGACGGCCTACATCACCGACGACACCGGCACGCGCCAGCCCGAGGGCAGCTACGTCAACGGCGACCAACACGCCGTCCGAACGCTCGTCGCCGGCCTCACCACCGCCCATCTGATCGACGCCGAGATCGACCTCGGCGCCTGGTACGACACCGAGCCTGCCAACGACACCGAGAACCGCCCCGACGGGATCCACCCCACCGTCGACGCCTCACGCACCATCGTCACCACCTGGCTCTGGAACCAACTCACCACCGCTCAGCAGCACTGCGCGGCGAACCGACCCCCACTGGGTTGAACCCCGTCGGTCAGATCCCCGGTCGAAACGTCCGGGATGCGTGCGTCGACCAGCTCCAGGACATCAGGCGTTCCATGCGCGCCGAGCGCGTGTCAACATTGCGCATGGAAGACGATCTCGACCGGCAGATCGACGAAACCCTCGGCCGAGGCAAGCGCTACACGTTGTTGCTGCTGTGGAAGGGTCCGAACTGGACCGCGGACGGTGACCCGGACGGCGTGTTGCAACACGGTCACCTGCGACACCTCTTCTCGTTGCGCAACAATGGGTCGCTGCTGTTGAACGGGCCGATCGTCGACGGTGGCGACCTCATCGGTCTCGGCATCTTCGATGATCCCGATCTCGCCGCGGTGAAAGCCCTCGCAGAGGACGATCCATCCGTCCAGGCCGGGCGATTACGTGCCGACGTCAGGCCCTGGTTCGGAATAGCCGGTGACACCATCTGAATCGTCGTGACGGTCCGGGGCGGCTGCCCGGCGTTCGAGCGGAACGCCCGGGGGCGGCCGCGCACGACGTGGGCAGGGCCTGCGTACCTGAAGCATGGGGTTGTGCGGCGTCGATCGATCTGTGACACTTCGCCGGGATCCCCTGCGGATCCCTGAGATGGGGGGACAGATGGCGCTGACACTGGTTCTCGGCAAGTTGTCACCGGAAGCGACGAAGGGCTTGCTCCAAGAGGGCCTCGCCGCCCGTGAGCAATACTTCCGTGACCTGACCGAGCCGGGCGGTGTCAAGGTGCTCGGCTATTACCTCGCGGAAGGCGGCGAATGGGACGTCGTGGTTCTGCTGGAGACCCCCGAGGGTGCCGACGCGCAGGCGGTCGCGGCAACGCTCGGCGTCCAATCGACCGGCATGTATGCGAACTATCGCATGCTGCGCCTGTTCTCACCCGCTGATGTCGATACGGCCCTTGCCGATGCGGTTCAAATTCGTCGACCGGGATCGTGAACTGACAGTTCCCATCGAGTTGCGTCAGAATGGCCCATCATCACGGGCCAGTGATCGCCATCTGCGAGGGTGCTGGTGTGGCTTCCCGGCAAGCGCTGAGCGAGGCCGAGCGCCGGGTCGTCGCGTTGTGGGCCGCGGATTGTGCCGAGCGGGTCGTGACACTGTTCGAGGCAGAAGCACCGGCCGATGATCGCCCCGCGACGCCATCGCCCGACAGGCCGGTCTGTCGGGTCCCGGCGGGAGCGCACGGTGACCGCACGTTGCGTCGATCGAGCTCCGTCGGAGCAAGATCCTGCGGTGTCCAGGAGAGAAGGCGGAGGGAAGCCATGGGTGTCGTTGTGATCACCGGCTGCAGCAGTGGTATCGGCCTGGAGACGGCAGTGGCCTTCGGCCGGGCCGGCGAGGCGGTGTACGCCACGATGCGCGACACCTCGAAGGCCGGACCGCTCCTCGAGGCCAGCGCCCGAGATGGCTCTCGTGTCGAGGTCGTCGCGCTGGACGTCACCGACGACGCCTCGGTCGACGCCGCTGCCGAGCAGATCCTCGAGGCGACCGGCGGTCGCGTCGACGTCGTGGTGAACAACGCCGGCATCGGCGCGGTCGGAGCCGTCGCGGACAGCGAACCGGGTCAGGCGCGGTGGATCATGGAGACGAACTTCTGGGGTCCGGTTCGCGTCGTGCGCGCGTTCGTCCCGGCAATGCGCGCTGGCGGAGGCGGTGTCGTGGTCAACGTGTCATCCGTCGCCGGGCGGACTCCCCCGGCGCCCTGTCTTGGCTTCTACGCCGCCTCCAAGCATGCACTCGGCGCGATCAGCGAAGCGTTGCGCTACGAGGTCGCCCGTGACGGCATCCGGGTGGTCGTGGTCGAGCCCGGGTTCCACCGCAGCGAGGTCGAGGCCAACCTTCCCCCGATCGATGCGACCTCGCCCTACGCGGATCTGGCGAGGCGGACGCGGGAGATCACCGTCGACGGGGTCCGAGCGGGCGGCGAACCCGCCGACGTCGCACAGGTCATCGTCACCGCGACCCAGGATCCGGCGTCACCGGTGCACGTTCCTGTCGGGGCGGGCGCAGTTCGATCCATCGCGTTCTACGAGTCGAAGGGCCTCGCAGCGTGGGATCAAGCCACACACGCCGCCTACGGCGACGGTGTCCGGCTGTCGTGAGACCAGCACCCCGAGGGTGACGCGATCACACGGGGCCGCTCGGCGACCGATCAGCCACGGCGATCACGCCGGCCGGTTGTTGAACGAGTACAGCTGACCAGTCCCGAGCGTTCGCCGCCTCCTCGACCCGCCTCCACATCGCCCCATGACCCTCAGTCATCCCCTCGCCCCCCGATGCCGCGACCGGTCGCCGCGGCACGCGACCACTCACGCATTCCGCCGCGACGCTGTCAAGCACGTGTCTCGGGCAATCTCCACATCTGGCGAACGTCTCGCGATGCTGGGACGGAGCGACCCGACCCTGCGAAGCTGGGCTCATGTCGTCGGACGAGATCGACCGCTACCTGGCGGCACTCGATGAACCGAAGCGATCCACGTTGGAGCAGTTGCGATCGACGATCCTGTCCATCGTGCCTGACGCCGAGGAAGGCATGGCCTACGGCTCGCCGGTGTTCAAGGTCGACGGCAGCGCGGTCGCGGGGTTCGCCGCCTTCAAGCACCACCTGAGCTACCTCCCGCACAGTGGATCCGTGCTCGCCACGGTCGCCGCCGACGTCGGCGACTACAAGACGTCGAAGGGCTCACTTCATTTCGACGTGGCCGCACCGCTGCCACACGAACTGGTGCGCAGCCTCATCGACGCCCGCCGGCGAGAGATCGCGACGACGTAGCGTCGCCCGCCGAGGTCCCAATGCTTGACAAGCACCGGCTCGAGGTGCTTGATGACGGCACGGGAAAGGGGTGTGAGGATGGCTGCTCCGGAACAGGGTGACCTCGGCCTGCTGAAGGACGAGGCCGCCGCCGCACTGCTGGTCTCGACCGCGCCGGCGCATCTGGCGTACCTGTGGTCCGACGGCACCCCGCGCAACACGCCGATCTGGTTCCACTGGGACGGAGCGTCGGTCGTCATGTGCAGTCCGTCCAACGCCCCGAAGACCCATGTGCTGGCAACGGGCGCGCCGGTCGCGGTGACGATCCACGGCGCTGAGTGGCCCTTCGCGGTGCTGTTGCTGCGTGGCACGGTCGAGGTCGATCACGTGGATGGCATCGCCGAGGAATACCGGGCGTGCGCTCATCGCTACTTCGGAGCCGAGCAGGGCCAGGCATGGTGCGATTCCCTGCCCGCCGATCTGTCGATGACCCGTGTGCGGCTCGCGCCGAGCTGGGTCGGTCTGTTGGACTTCGCCGGCATGCGCCGTTTGCCCAGCGCGCTCGCCGG
The DNA here is from genome assembly GCA_963794805.1 of uncultured Acidimicrobiales bacterium. GTDB lineage: Bacteria > Actinomycetota > Acidimicrobiia > Acidimicrobiales > Ilumatobacteraceae > JAODBQ01. Next base: position 119,047 of record CAWCFL010000011.1, on the reverse strand, counting down.
CTGAGCTGTGCGGCGGCCAGTCGAAGGCCGCCGAAGCCAGTCTCGCCAATTCGATCTACTTCCAGCTGGGGAGATCGAGCAGGCCGCAGAGCGCATCTGCGACCTCGTTGGTGTCGATGTCGTGGAGGAGGGCTTGAGCCTCGGTGAGCCGTGCCCGTTCGATGATCCCCTTCTCGTTGAGCGCCCACTCCCCGCTCGCCGCGAGGCGGGACTGGGCGGTGGCCAGGACCGCCTGGCTGAAGTTGGCGAGTGCGGCGATGGCGTCACCTCGCGCGGCGTGGACCCGTCCGACGGACAGGGCACCTGCGGCCAGCCGCAGCCACAGGGGTGGCGCGGTCTCACGCAACCGCATGGGAAACGCTGGTCGTGGGAGCGCTCCCGAGAGGACCTCGTTGATCGCCAGCTCGCCGGCGAGGACGTAGGTCGCGATCCCGGCGACGTAGCCGACCTCTCGTTGGATCTCGAAGCGTCCCTCCTCGGCCGCTGCCGTCCACGCACCGACGACGTCCACGTCGCGATAGATCAGATCGACTCGTTCACCGTCGATCTGCAGCCAGGCGCCTCCGTTCACCAGACGCCCCCAGTCGCCCGGGGCGAACACCTGCCCGTCCCATCCGAGCGAACGGATGTCGGCCGGGTCGAGGCCGCCCCGGTAGTACACGCCGAAGTCCCAGTCGGACGTCGCAGTCTGGGTGCCGGCCGCGCGCGAGCCTCCCAGCGCCACGGCCACCACTCCCGGCACTTGGGCGAGCTGCTCAGCGATCCAGCGCATCGAGGCGGTCTCCATCGAATGGCGCCATCTCGTTCGAGAGCTCGACGATGAGCCCGTCGATGGTGGTGTGAACGCTCATGCGGTCGCGGCTGGCGAGCCAGTCGCGATTTCGGCGATGCATGTCGTTGGCGCCGTCGTAGCGGTTCAGGAGCACCGCGATCGGCAGCGGTGCGAGCGCATCGCAGGCCGATCGCACGGCGTTGATCGTGCCGAGCTCGGCGTCCGCGACGAGGACCACCAGATCGGGCGCGAGCCGTCGACTGAACTCAGCCACATCACCGTCATCGGCGATCGGCGACCGAGCACCGCCGGCTGTCTCGACCAGCCCGATCGCCACGCCGTCGGGCCAGCGCAGTTCGTCGACCAGTTCGTCGAGCGTGATCGCCGGCCGTCCGAGCGCGGCGCTGGCCATCGGCGGGGCCATCGGGACCTCGTACCAACGGTGGACCGGGCAGACGTCGTGGCAGTGTTCGCCGGATGCGCGAGCGAGGAGATCGGCGTCGGTGGGCTGGCGGGGCCCGTCGCGGGGGTCGTCGAAGGACTGGGCCGGTTTACGAGCTGCGACGGTGAACCCAGCGGCGCGCCATCGTTCGAGCAGCCGGCACGACACCCAGGTCTTGCCGATGTCGGTCGCCGTACCGGCGATCACGATCAGCTGGTCGGGTCTCATGTGCGCAGGCCGAGGTGGTCGAGCGCGTCGAGCAATCGGTCGACCATCTCGTCGGAGTGTGTCGCCGAGAGGGTGACTCGCAGTCGCGACGTCCCCGCGGGGACGGTCGGGGGCCGGATCGCGGGCACCAACAGGCCGAGCTGGTCGAGGGCTGCGGCCGCATGCAGCGCCCGATGCTCGTCACCGAGGACGATCGGCACGATCGGCGAGGGATGATCGCGGGCCACGCGCTCGACCAAGGATCGCAACCGGTTGATCAACCCGGTGCCCTCGTCGCTGCGCAGGATGCGCAACGCGGCGAGCGCAGCAGCCGTGTCGGCCGGACTGGGCGCCGTGGTGAAGATGTACGACCTGGCACGGTTGACCAGCAGCTGGATGAGCTCGTGCGATCCGGCGGCCCAGCCGCCGAGCGAGCCGAGCGTCTTGGACAGCGTGCCGACCCTGACCACGTCGAGCCCGGGCATCTGGGGCACCGCGGGGCCGAGCACGGCATGCGCCTCGTCGACGACCAACAACGTGCCGTGGTCGATGCACAGTGCCGCGAGGTCGTCGAGGGGTGCGACATCGCCGTCCATCGAGAAGACGCTGTCGGTGACGACGACCGTGCGCCCTCGGGTGGCACGGATCAGGCCGGTGAGGTGGCCGATGTCGTTGTGGCGGTAGACCTGCACGGTCGAGCGGCTGAGCCGGCAGCCGTCGACGATCGAGGCGTGGTTGAGCTCGTCGCTGAACACCGTCACGTCGGGTCCCCCGAACACACCGAGCACCCCGAGGTTGGCCGCGTAGCCGGTGGAGAACAAGACGGCCTGCGCGGAGTGCTTCCAATCGGCGATCTCGGCCTCCAGCTCGACGTGGCACGGACGTGTCCCGACGATCAGTCGTGACGCCGTGGAACCCGTGCCCCAACGCCGCGTCGCGTCGATCGCCGCGCCCATCACGTCGGGGTGCGCGGACATCCCGAGGTAGTCGTTCGAGGCGAACGAGACGACCTCGGCGCCGGCCAGCAGGCCTCGGGGGCCGCACGCGTCGAAGCTGCGCGGCATCCGCCACCGACCAGCGACATGGATGGCCTGTGCTTCGGCCCGAGCCCACGACGCCCACGGCGCGATCCCGTCATCCATCGCAGAATCTTGGCGTGCCCGCGACGGACGGCACCACTCGCCACCTCGCTCGCTGTCACCTGCTCGGCACCTGCGTGACGATCGCCGTCATCGCGGTACAGACCTGATCCACATCGTCGTCGGAGGAGACGTACGGCGGCATCGTGTAGACGAGACGGCCGAAGGGGCGAAGCCAGACGCCGTGGGCCAGCGCAACCGCTTGCATCTCGACCATCGACAACGGCTCGACGGTCTCGATCACGCCGATCGCTCCGAGCACCCGCACGTCGCTCACCTGGGCGACGCTCCTGGCCGCGGCCAGCCCGTCGACCAGACGACGTTCGATCCGCCGGATGTTGTCCGCCCAGGGCTGCGCGAGGAGGAGGCGAATCGACGCCAATGACACCGCCGCGGCGAGCGGGTTGCCCATGTACGTGGGGCCGTGCATCAACGCTCCCGCTTCCGCCGCGTTCACCGCGTCGGCAACCCCGGTCGTGCACAACGTGGCCGCCATCGACAGGTAGCCGCCGGTCATGGCCTTGCCGACGCACATGATGTCGGGCGCCACGCCGGCGTGGTCGCAGCCGAACAGTCGGCCGGTGCGCCCGAACCCGGTGGCGATCTCGTCGGCGATCAGCAGCACGTCGAACTCGTCGCACAGCGCGGCGAACGGCGGTCAGGTACTCGGGGGCGTAGAAGCGCATTCCGCCGGCGCCCTGCACGACCGGCTCGAGGATGACCGCGGCGATCTCGGTCGCGTGGTCGACCAGCAATCGGCGCAACTCGGCCACGTCGGGTTCGCCGAACCGGCCGCCGTAGACCGGCGTCGGCGCCGGGGCGAACAACTGCTGCGGGAGGACGCCGGCGAACATGTGATGCATCCCGGTGGAGGGATCGCACACCGACATCGCCGCCAACGTGTCGCCGTGGTATCCCGAGCGGACCGTGAGCATCCGTTGCCGTTGCGGACGACCGCGCCCGAGCCAGTACTGCAGCGCCATCTTCATCGCCACCTCGACCGCGACGGATCCGGAGTCGCTGAAGAAGACGTGCTCCAGGCCGACTGGCGTGATCGCCACCAGCAACTCGGCGAGCTCGACCGCCGGACCGTGGGTCAGGCCGCCGAACATGACGTGTGCCATGTCGGCGATCTGATCGGTGATCGCCGCGTCGAGCACCGGATGGCGATAGCCGTGGATCGCCGCCCACCACGACGACATCCCATCCACCACCTCACGTCCGTCGCCGAGGCGCAGACGGCTCCCTGAACCGCCCTGCACCACGACGCTCGGCATCGTCGACGGCATCGGGGCGTACGGATGCCACACGGCACGACGATCGCGAGCCACGAGATCCGCTGAGTCGGCGGACGACATCAGCGGGCTCCCCACGCCACAGGAGACCCCGACAGCGACCGCACGCGACGGCACGCTTGCATCAGTCGGTCGGTCAGTGCCAGTCGCGCACTGATGACGAGCGTTCGACGATCTGGCCTGACCTGAGCCGGACCCCCGGCCAACTGGCGTGGCTCACCAGAGGACGTGGCCGTCGATCAGCTCGACGAACCGTCCGGGGTCGAGCCCGAGTTCCTCGACGAGGACCTCGTAGGTGTGCTCCATCCAGATCGGCGCGCGTCGTAGCGTGAGGCGCTCCCCGTCCCAGACGAGCGGCTCGTGGAGCACTTCGGCGGAGATCCCGGACGGCAGCTCGAAGGACGCCCATGAAGTCCGCATCACCGGATCGCTGTGGTGATCACCGAGATCCTCGAGCCCGCTCACCGGGACCTGTGCGACGCGCAGCGCATCCACGATCACGTCGCGGCTCCGGGTGGCCGTCCACGCCGCGACGACGTCGTCGGTCGGGGCGTCGCCGATCACCTCGGCGAGGCGTGCTCGCTCGGCGTCGTCGCGACAGACGATGGCCACCCAGCGGTCGTCGCCTCCGGCCGGGAACACCCCGTGCGGCCGACCCCATGCCGAGCGGTTGGCGGTCTTGCCCGGACCGGGTCCACCGTTGAGCACCTCGGCGAGCTCGACGTCCATCAGGCGCACGGACGACTCGTACTGGGACATCTCCAGGTAGCAGCCCTCGCCGGTGCGATCGCGATGGTGCAGCGCCGCCATGATCTGCATCGCCCCGAAGTACGGCACGGTGAAGTCGGTGTGCATCGTGCCGAGGCATTGCGGGACACGTCCGTCGAAGCCCGTGTGCGCGGCGACGCCCGACATCGCCACGAGCCCGTTGCCGTACGACCGCCAGCCGGCATCAGGTCCGGTCAGACCCATCACCGCCAGGTTGGCCACGATCAGGCCTGGTCGGATGGCGGCGAGGGTGTCGCGGTCGAAGCCCCACCGGTCCAGGCGGTCGGGGGTGTAGTTGGCGGTCACCACGTCGGCGGTGGCGATGAGCTGGCGGGCCAGCTCCTGGCCCTCGGACGTGTCGACGTTCAAGGTGACGGCGCGCTTGCCCGCCCCGCAGTCCTGGAACACGCCGTTCGTGTCGAGCGAGACGACGTCGGTGGGTTGCGGGCCGATGTGCCGGATCGGGTCGAGGCGGTTCTCCGACTCGAGCTTGATCACGTCGGCGCCGAGGTCAGCGAGCAGCCGCGTGGCGAAGGCGCCGGCGATCGCCCACGTGAAGTCGACGATGCGCACGCCGGCGAGCGGCTGGCGGTGGTCGACGCCGGCCGCCGTGCCCCCCGCGGTCGGTGTCCGCGTCCGGAGCGACTCGAGTAGCGCGTGATCTGCGCCGAGCGCCGGCGCCGGGCCACGACCGCCGCGACCGATGTCGGACCGGAACGGCGAACCGGCGAGACGGACCCGCGAGCCGTCGGGCTCGTCCACCTCGACGAAGAAGTCACGGGCCACGAGATGCGGATCCTTGGCAACGTCGGCCACCTCGTTGACGGGCGTCACCAGCAGTCCGCGGGCCTGCCCTTCGGCGATCAGCTCGGCGCGGGTGTGCGCGGCGGCCAGTTGGGCGACGACCGCCATCAGCTCGCCGCGGTGCTGCGAGACGTAGACGGGATCCGCCCACTCCGACCGGCTGACGACGGTCGGGGCGATGTCCCGCTCCGCCCACTCGACGAAGCGCGGGTAGTTCGGCGGATGGATCGTGAACGACGTCCACAAGCCGTCGCCGGCGAGCACCGTGGACCCGGCCGAGATCTGCTCGTGCCGGTTCGGCACGATGCCGTGCCACCGGAACAGGTTGCCGTTGCTGGTCTGGAACGTCGTCAGCACCACCGCCTCCTGCGCCGACAGGACGATCCGCCCGGCACGTCCCGTCACCCGCCGGGCGCTGACCAGCGCGACCGCCGCCTCCGCGGCAGCCATGGCCACCTGCTTGAACGAGAGATCGCCGGCGGCCTGGTTCGGTGGATCCTCGGACACCCCGTTGAGCACCGTGAAGCCACCGGCGGCGCCGAGCGTCAGGTCGGTGACCGGCTCGCGCGCGCCGATCACGCCGGAAGACCACGTCGACGAGCCCGATCCGCTCGCCGTGGAGCTCGGCGACGCGGTCGAGGAACCGCTCCGTCGCCGGGTTCGGCTCGAGCGGGCCGATCACCACGTCGACACCGGCGAGCGCCGGCTCGATCGCCGCCCATCCCTGATCGGTGGTCGTGTCGATCGCCACGCTGTGCTTGCCGGCGTTGTGCACCGCGTGCCACAGACCACCACGCCGACGGAACACGTCGCCGCGTTCGTCCTCGACGCGGACGACCGTGGCGCCGAGCTCGGCGAGGTACTCACCGGCCAGTGCCGTGGCCTCGTCGCCGAGATCGAGCACGACCACGTCGTCCAGGAATCGAACCCCCATGGCGCGTGACCATAGTGAACGGCGCGCCTTGGCGATCTCGAGGTCGAGCTGGTTGCCGAGCGACACCGCACCTGCGTGATGTACGCCGGCGCGAAGTGCGCCCAGTTCCGCCGTGCCGAGGACTACCGTCGACGAACCGAGAATCCTGCGCCTGGTGCCTCGGTCCGTGTCAGGACGGCGGAGTCTGGACGACGGCGATGTGGTTGCCGTCCGGATCGCGCAACATGAACAGCAAGGGTGCGCCCGGGCTCTCCATCGGCTCGGCGTCCAGGTCGATCCCGCCGATGGCCGCGAGCCGACGATGCTCTGCGAGCACGTCGGTCGTCTCGATGCCGATCGAGCCGCCGCCGGGGGCGCCACCCATGGGCGGGTTCAGGGCGAGCCGGGCGACCGACCCGGGCGGGGCGACCTCCAGCCAGCGGTACTCGTCGTGTTCGCCGAAGCGGGTGTCCGAGCGGACCTCGAAGCCGAGCTTGTCGGTGTACCAGGCGAGCGCAGCGTCTTGATCGGCGACGGAGAACATGGCGACGCCGATGTTGGTGACGGTCGTCGGTGAGTGATCGGTCATGCCCCATTTGACGGTCGCGACGGGTGGAACTCATCGGTCGTCCACTGGTGCGCGGCGTGCCGCGGTGACCCGGGCGGTGGTCCGTGTCAGCGAACGCTGGGGAGGTCGAGCGGTTCGGCGTTCGCCACGAGTGCTGGTTGGGTGCGCCACGGTTCGCCGGGCGTGTCGACGTAGAGCTCGATGAGGTTGCCGTCGGGGTCGGAGACGAACAGTGCTTGGCTGACCCGGAAGTCGAGGGTGGCGTGCACGTCGATGCCGGCCCCGTGGAGTGACGTGTTGGCGGCGGCGAGGTCAGGGAGTGTCTCCGTCGATGTTGAAGGCGAGGTGGTGGAGTCCGGGGGGCGCCTCGACGAGGGCAAGGTCGTGGTGGCTGTTGCCGGCGGAGAGGAACACCCACTGCTGTCCGTCGAAGTCGCGGCGGGCGACCTCGCGGAGCCCGAGGACATCGCGGTAGAAGTGCAGCGAGCGTTCGAGGTCGGCCACGCTCACGACTGCGTGACCGATCTTGGAGATGTTGATCGACATTGGTTCCTCCTTCGTCTGGAGAAGTAGGCGCGACATCCGCTGTCGCGATCGCGACGGGCAGCGCCGTTGTGATCGGGGCCGCTTGCGCGGTGGTCGACAATGGGGTGGTGAGTCCGGTGACGCTGTTCGGCCGCGGCCCGGCGAGCGCGGCATTTCGGGAGCGATCGAGCGGGCATCCGCCGGCCGCGGCGCGCTCGTGCTCGTCGTCGGTGAGCCGGGTATCGGCAAGACGGTGCTGGTGGCCGACGCCGTCGACACCATGGCGGCTCGCGGGATCCAGGTGGCGTGGGGCCGGGCCATCGAGGGATCGGGCGCGCCGGCGTTCTGGCCGTGGACGCAGGTGCTCCGGGCGGCCGGCAGCCTTGCGGCGGACGAGCACGTCGGCGACGACGAGTCCGGCGACGATCAGTTCCGGTTGTTCGACCGTGTGCTCCGCAGGCTCGACGAGCACAGCCGGACGGACGGGCTGCTCGTCGTGCTCGACGATCTCCAGTGGGCCGATGCTGACTCGATGCGCCTCCTCGAGTTCGTCGCTCGCCAACTGAGCGGTCGCAGGCTGGCCATCGTCGGCACCTACCGGGACACCGAGGCGGGCGACACCGCTCCTCCGTCTCGCTGCCACGGCCGAGGTCATCCGCCTCGAGGGGCTGCACACGGCGGACGTCGCCGCCATGATGTCCGGGCTACAGGTGCCGACGTCGACCTCGACGGCGCGGCGCGGCTCCGTGAACGCACCGGCGGCAATCCCCTGTTCGTGCACGAGCTGACTCGATTGGCCCAGACGCGCGCGGCGATCCGCGAGATGTGGCCGGCGTCGTCGACTCGGTGCGCGGTGTCATCGAGCGGCGAGTCGCGCGGCTCTCCGAACCATGCGCCCACCTCCTGGCGTTGGCTGCCCTCGATGGTCCGGCGATCCGCCGCAGCGTACTGGGTGCCGTCCTCGGTGCGGTGACGTGTCCGAGCTGATCGACTGAAGCGTCGGCCGCCCGGATCCTCGATCGACGACGGCGGCACGGTGCGCTTCGCTCACGACCTGTTCCGCGAGGTGCTCGACGCCAGCTCGATCGGCGGCGGCAGGCGGCACGCGCACCTCGCGCTCGGCGAAGCGTTGGAAGCGGTCGGGGCGATCCGTCCTGCAGAGCTCGCCGGGCACTTCGGCGCGGCAGGCGACGTCGAGCGGGCCGTGCGCTACGGGCGTCTGGCCGCGGCCGAGTCCGCCGATCGTCTCGGGTTCGACGATGCGGTCGGCCATCTCCAACGGGCCGTCCAGGCATTCGACGCTGGCGCCACCGGCGACGCATTCGACCCGGCTCGGGCTGGTGATCGATCTGGCCGACGCCGAGCTGAGGGCCGGCCGGCTCGCCGCGGCGGCCGCCACGTACCGCGAGGCCGAGGCGCTCGCGCGGCACGTCGACGACCAGCCGAGACGAGCGCGCGCTGCGGTCGGGCTCCATCACGTCGGCATCAAGACCGGTCCATCACAGGAACGAGACGCGCAGGTGGCGCTGCTCGAATCGGTCGCCGCGGCACTCGCGCCCGACGCCGACGCCGAGCGCGCCCACGTGACCGCGGCGCTCGCTCGGACGCTGCTGCATTCGATGTCGGCCGAACCGATGGCCCGCGCCCGCCCGATCGCCGCAGAGGCGGTGGCCCTGGCTCGTCGCAGCGGCGACCCCGACGCCGTGGTCGATGCGTTGCTCGCGCTGCACGACGCCTCGTGGGCGCCGGGCTCCGCCTCGCGTCGGCTGGTCGTGCTCGATGAGCTCGACCGGTTGGACGAGGCCGACCGGGAGGTGCTGCGACTGCTGCGCGCCGAGGCACTCCTCGAGCTCGGCGACCCGGCCTGCTACGCCGTCCTCGAGGAGTTCTGCGACGCCGCCGAGCGGACCGGCACGCCGACGGCGCGCTGGCGGGTGCTCTCGCGCCGGTCCACCGCTGCGCTCATCGCCGGTCGACTCGACGACGCCGCCGATCTCCTCCAGCGCGCCGAGCACGTCGCCCATTCGACCAACGACGCCGACGCGATCTGGATCGGCGACATCCAACGTTGGGAACTGGCCCGCTTCACCGGCGGGCGCGCCACGTACACACGGCGTCACCCGGACTCGCCGCCGCCGGTCGAGACCTGGGCGCCGTGGCGGGCCCTCGTCCTCGCTGACGCGGGTGACGACCACGCCGCGCGATCGGTGATGGCCGGCTTCACCGCGCCGCGGGCGTACGGCCCGGGCGTCGACGCCGGCTACGACCTGTGGTTCCCGTCGATCGCCGCCGACGCCGCGACGCGCTGCGGCAGTGACGAGCTCCGCGCCGACATGTACGACCTCCTGGCGCCGTTCACCGGCACCCACGTCGGCTGCGGAGCGTTCGCCGCCTACGCCGGACCGGTCGATCACTACCTCAGCCGCCTCGCCCTCGCGCTCGATCGAGCCCAGGTCGGCGCGAGCACACCGCGCCGCCGCGGCTGAGCAGCTTCGGCTCCTCGCAGCGGCGGGCTGGGCCACGTTGGTCGACACCGCGATGGACGGACCGGCCCACCTCGTCTTCCGTCGCACCGGCGCCGTCTGGACGATGCGCTACGCGGGCGTCGATGCCGTCCTCCCCGACGCCCGTGGCTTCACCGACATCGCCACGCTCCTCGCCCGCCCGTACCAACCCGTCCCCGTCACCGAGCTCGCCGGGATCACCGCGCCGAGCGGCGGCGACGACACGCTGGACCGGCGTGCGCTCGCCGAGTATCGAGCCCGCCTCCACGACCTGGCCGAGGACATCGACGACGCCGACGCTCGACACGATCCGGAACGCGCCGCCCGCGCCGGATCGAACGCGACACCATCGTCGACGAGCTCGGACGCGCCAGCGGACTCGGGCGACGGATCCGGCGCCTCGGCGACGACAACGAGCGCGCCCGCAAGACCGTCACCACCCGCATCCACCGGGCCATCCGGATCCTCGACCGTGCTCACCCGGCGTTGGCCAACCACCTCCACGCCGCCATCGACACCGGCGCCACCTGCAGCTATCGGCCGAACGAGCCGACCGAATGGCAGCTCTGACCGGATCACGGCAAACCCGAGCCTCGAGCCTCGACCATGGCGCGCGGTCGTGCCCCGATCGGACCTCCGATCGGGGCACGGGTGCTGGGCAGGCGTCGGCAACGTCGGCGACGCCGATCCCGTGTTCAGTCGGCGACGATGCCGATCGTGCCGGCAGGCAGGGCGGTCGACGTGGCCACCGCGGTGAGGCCACCGTCGCGGCCGATGCGCAGCCCGTTGATGACGTGGAGGCCGTCGGTCAGGTCGTAGAGGTACTGGCCGTCGCTGGTGACGATCTCGTCCAGCGGGTGGCTGCCAGCGCCGAACGAGGCGTTCACGCCGTCCGCGGCGAGCAGCGTCAGGCTGCCGTCTCGTCCGATGGCGAAGCCGGACAGCGTGCCGGCGCCGGCGTTGGCGGTGTAGGCGTACCGCCCGTTGGGCGTGGCGACGAGCCAGCACGGTGCGGCGTTGCCGGTCGGGACGGCAGCGCTGATGACGTCGGCGTCCCCGCGACGACCGATCGAGTACGACGAGGCTGACCCGTCGGCGTTGGAGACGAGCAGGTTGCCGCGGTTGTCGAAGTCGAAGCCGAACGGGGTGGCGCCGACGGACGGGCTGGACACGGCCTGCCCGGCGTAGCCGAGGGCGACGCGGAACGTGTCGATCGTGTTCGACGTCTTCTCGGTCACCACGAGACGTGAGCCGTCAGGGGTGAACGAGACCTGCGCCGGACCGGCTGCGCCGGGGCTCAGCTCACGTGCCGAGCGCGGCAGCGGGATCAGGTCTCGGGGGCCGACGAAGAAGCCTGTGATGTTCGGGGTGTCACCGGCGTTGAGGACGTACAGGACGTGGCGGCGGACGGTCAGGCTGATCGGCATCGTCCCACCTGATGCGAGCGTCGTGCGCAGCACGGGTGTCCCGTGGCCGACGTCGAACTCGCTGATGGTGTTGCTCGTCGCGTTGACCGCGAAGAGGTGGTCACCGTCGAGGGCGAGTGCGCCTTGTGATCCGAGACCGGCGCCCGTCCCGACCCCACCGGTCGATGTCATGCTCTGCTGAACGAGTGAACCGTCGTCGCCGCGGGCGAAGGTGACGACCTGGTTGTCGGTCGGTGAGTTGGTCAGCGTGTAGACGTAGCCGGCAGGCCGTGTCGGCCGGGCACCGCCAGCAGCGGCCGTGGACGCCGAGAACGCCAGAGCGGCGGCCGCGGCGATGACCCCGACGGCGATGCGCTGTACGAGAGCGAAACATGTGATGGGCTCCTTGCTCGTGACCCGGGACTCTCCCGGCACGCTCATGCAGTGCGCACGAGACGCCCGCGCGTTACGAATTCGACGACGCATGACGTGCCGCCACCCGGAATGCGGCAGGCGGACTGGCATCGCCAGAGCGGTTGTGGCGCCCATCGGGCATGACCACACACGACACCCATCCACACACCCGACCGCCGCCGACTCGGAGCTCGACGACGCCGCTGCCGGCGCGCTCGCCGAGCGGCATATTCGGCGCAGCGCTCGGCGCGATCGACATGTTCACCGCCTACCTGGGCCTCCGCCTCGGTCTCTACCAGGACCTCGCCGACCACCCTGGGCACGACGCCAGGTGCGGTCGCTGCCCGGACCGGGATCGCCCCGCGTTACGCACGGGAGTGGCTGGAGCAGCAGACGGTGACGGGGATCGTCGAGTGCGACGACCGCCACGCCGACGAGGACGACCGGACGTACAGCCTCCCGCCGGGCCACGCCATCGCGCTGCTGGACGCCGAGCACCCGGCCCACGTCGGCGCGCTGGCGCTGGCGTGCGCGGGAATCGCCGGCGTGCTGCCCCAGCTGCTCGAGGCGTACCGGACGGGCGGTGGCGTGCCGTACGCCGCGTACGGCGCCGACTTCCGCGACGGTCAGGCCGGCTTCAACCGGCCGACGTTCGTGCACCAGCTGACCTCGTCGTGGCTGACCGTGTTCCCCGACGTGCACGCACGTCTGGTCGCCGGCGAGCCGGTCCGCATCGCCGACGTGGCCTGCGGCGCCGGGATGGTCGACCATCGAGATGGCCAAGGCGTTCCCGCAGGCGATCGTGGTCGGCTTCGACCTCGACGACGCATCGATCGCCGACGCTCGGCGCAACGCAGCTGCCGCGCGGCATCGCCGATCGCGTCGTGTTCGAGGTCCACGATGGTGCCGACCTCGCCGCCGGGTCGTTCGACCTCGTCACCGTGTTCGAGGCCGTCCACGACCTCAGCCGCCCGGTCGCCGTCCTGTCAGCGCTGCGCCGGCTGCGCGCACCGGGCGGTCACGTGCTGGTCGTCGACGAGCGAACGGCCGACTCGTTCGCCGAGAGTGATGGCCCGATCGAGGCGTTCTTCTACGGTGCGTCGGCGCTGCACTGCCTGCCCGTCGGCATGGACGACCAGCCGTCGGCCGGCACCGGCACCGTCATGCGCACCAGCACGCTGGCCGGTTACGCGACCGAGGCCGGGTTCGAGCGGGTGGACGTGCTGCCGATCGAGCACGACCTGTTCCGCCTCTACGAGCTGGTCTGACCGGCGAGCCGGCGTGCTCGCCCGGGCAAGATGACGGCGTGGGAACGACCGCCCGGTTCGTCGGGCGAACCGACGAGCTCGCCACGTTGGCCGAGCTGCTGGCTCGTGCCGAGTCGAGCGAAGGCGCTCGCGGCGCGGTCGTCGCCGTCGTCGGCGAACCCGGCGCGGGCAAGACCGCGCTGGTCGAGGTGGCCACACGATCATGGCCCACGCGGTGGGCGCGTGGCCGCGAGGGCGGCGGCGCGCCGCCGCTGTGGGTGTGGTCGCAGATCCTCGGCGAGCCGGTGACCGACGCCGCCGGCACGAGCCGGACGGGAGCCGATCGGTTCCAGGTCTTCGACGCACTCGCCCGCAGGCTGGTGGCGCGTCATGCGGTCGAACCGCGGGTGATCGTGCTCGACGATCTGCAATGGGCCGACGACGAGTCGCTCGCCTTCGTCGACTTCTTCGTCCCCGATGCCGAGCAGCACGGCATCGTCGTGGTCGCCACCGTGCGCCGAGGCGAGTTGGTCCACCTGCCGCTGCGCGCGACGGTGCTCGAGCTCGGCGGCCTGAGTCGCGACGACGTCGCCCGCTTGCTCGCCTCGTCCGGCGGCACCGGCGACGTCGACCGCGAACTGGTCGATTCCGTGTGGCGACACACCGGCGGCAACCCGTTCTTCATCGGCGAGGTCGACCGGCTGCTGCGCAGCACGCGGGCGGGAGGCGACCGCCGAGCACTGGCGCAGCATCGTGCCGGAGGGCGTCCGCTCGGTGCTCGCGCGCCGGTTCGCCCGCCTGCCGCAGCGGGCCAGCCGCACGTTGCTCGTTGCCGCCGAGCTCGGTGAGGCGATCTGGCCACCCACGCTCGCAGCCGTGCTCGCCGGTGATCTCGACGACGTTCTCGACGACCTCGACCTGGCGAGCGCCGCCGGGCTCGTGCACACCACGGCGGGCCTCGACGTCGTCTTCTCCCACTCGCTGGTCCGCGAGGTGGCCCGCGCCGAGCTGCCAGCGAGCGAGCGGCGGGCGGTGAACCGGCGGCGCCGCCGACGACCTGCAGGCCCGCGGCGACGACCGCCTGGCCGGCCAGATCGCCCAGCACCTGTGGAACGCGGGCGACCCCGAGGCGGGCGCGTGGGCGGAGCGTGCCGGTGATGCCGCCTACGCCGCCTCGATGTACGCCGACGCCGCGACGTGGTTCGAACGAGCGCTCGACGCCTGCTCGGCGGCCGGCGAGCCGTCGCTGCGGCTGCGCCACGCCCGCGCCGCTGTCACGATGCGGTCGCGCCGCACGAAGCCGAACCCGAGTTCCTCGACGTCGCCGGCACAGCCCGCGCTGCCGGCGACGCACACCTCCTCGCGCACGCGGCGCTCGGCGTGGGCTCGATCGGCGGTGGCTTCGAGGTGCGCCAGCTCGACGTCGCGCAGCAGGCGCTGCTGGCGGAAGCGATCGATGCGCTCGAGCGCCGAGCCGACGCCGAGCCCGACGGCGCTGTCGATGCTGCTCGCCCGCCTGTCGATCGCCTCTGCCATCGACGCCGGCGGCGCCGGGCACGAGCACGCGCGCCGAGCTCGCCGAACGCGCCCTGGCGATGGCGCGCACCACGGGCGACGACGCGGCGATCGGCGCCGCGCTGGGCGCCTGGTGCGACGCCCACGCCGGTCCGGGCGACACCGATGCCGCGGGCGGTCGCCTCCGCCGAGATGCTGATCGCCGCCCAGCGCTGCGGCGATGCCGAGCTCGAGCTGCTGGCCCGGCGACTGGCGCTGGTCGCCGCGTTGGAGGCGGGCGACATCGGGATGGTCAAGCGGCACGCAGCCGCGTTCGCCGGCGCTGGCCGACGGGCTGCGGCTTCCACAGTTCACCTGGTACGCACGACTGATCGAGGGAATGCTCGCCCACCTCGCCGGCGACCTCGACCTCGCCGAAGCGCTGAGCCGTGCAGGCCGCCGAGCTCGGTCGCCGGGCGCACAGCGCCAACGCGCAGATGCTGACCGACGGCGCGCTCGGGCCGGCGATCGCTCGCGACCGCGGCGACCCCGACTTCCTCGACCGGGTGATCAGCGTCAACAGCGGCATCCCCGAAGCGACCCGCGGCCAGGACATCGCCGCACCGTTCCACGTCTACGCCGTCGGGTACGGCGCGACCCACGCCGACGTCCGGCTCGGGCTGCCCGGGTGGGCGCGAGATGTGGCGGTCGGCCGGCGTCGCACGACGGACTGCTGCCTGTTCCTCGGCTTCCACCTCGCCCGTGGCCGCGGCCTTCGTCGGTGACGCAGCCGCTGATGGCCGAGGCCGAGGAGGCGCTCGGGCCGCACGCCGACCGGTTCGCCCTCGATGGCACAGGCGCCGTCTGCTACGGGCCGGTGTCCGCTGCGCTCGCCGCGCATCGCTGCGGCGCGCGGTGACCCGACGCTCGCGCAGCAGCGCTACCGCCAGGCGATCACCGCCTGCCGGCGCATCGGCGCCCCGCTGCTCTGGGCCCGCTTCGAAGCGGAGCTCGCCGCCGTCGGCGCACCAGCCCCGCCCTCGGCGCCGGTCGCCACCCGCCGTGGAACGTTCCGTCGCGACGGCGACGTGTGGCTCATCGCCTTCGGTGGGCACGAGACACGGCTGCGGCACGCCAAGGGCCTCACCGACCTGGCCGCACTGCTCGCCGCGCCCGACCGCGACGTCCACGTCTTCGACCTCATCGGCGCGGCCGGGGCCGATCGTGCCGACGCCGGGACGGCGATCGACGCCAGCGCCCGAGCGGCCTATGAGGAGCGCATCCGCGTGCTGACCGTGCAGATCGAGGCCGAGGACGAACGCGGCGACGACGCACGCGCCGCTGCGCTCGACGACGAACGCGCCCAACTCATCATCCACCTCGCCGGGTCACTCGGACTCGGT
This sequence comes from uncultured Acidimicrobiales bacterium, assembly GCA_963794805.1. Lineage (GTDB taxonomy): Bacteria > Actinomycetota > Acidimicrobiia > Acidimicrobiales > Ilumatobacteraceae > JAODBQ01. Next base: position 103,146 of record CAWCFL010000011.1, on the reverse strand, counting down.
GGCCGGCCACGCATCGTCGGCAGCGACGTCGAACGGGCCCGCAAGGCCGTCAGCGGACGGCTGCACGACGCATGCCAAGCGGATCGAAGCAGAACTCCCCGAGCTGGGTCGCCACCTGCACAACGCGGTGCACACCGGCACGTGGTGCAGCTACCGACCGGACACCCCGATCGACTGGACGTTCTGAGGGATGACGTCACCCGGTCCGGCGTGGCATCGCCAGACCGGACCTGGCGCCAATCGGTCATGACCACCACGACTGCACTGCGCTGGAGGACGGCGCTTCGCCGACCACGCCCGCCGGCGACAACCTCCTCCACGACTTCGTCATCGCGGATGGCGCCGCCTACCGCGCGCTCGCCGAGCAAGCCGGCGGACGCAGCGCCGTCGACGACGAGCTCGGCCTGTCGATGGGCGATGCCTCATCCGTCTGCTTCTTCGGGAACGTGGCCCACGCATCCCGGCCACTGGACGTTGCGGCCGCAGCCGAGGCGATCGTCCGCATCCGGCGGTTCTACGCCGCGTCGGGCGGAGGGCCGTTCCTGCTGTTCACGCCGTGGTCGCTGGGCGACCTGCGCACGAGCGAGTTCCAGCTCGCCGGCCACCCACCGTTGATGGTGCGACCGCCCCGGGCGGACGGCGACGGACCAGTCGCCGGCGCCCGCACCGTCGACGACGTCCGCATCATCGAAGCAACGTCGCCCGCAGAGGTCGTCGACTTCGACCAGACGGTCACCGAGGCCTACCCGGCCGAAGCCCTGCTGCCTTACGGCTCCCGGCCACGCCTGTTCACCGACGACGCCGCCGCGAACGGGTGGAGACTGATCAACGCCTACCTCGGTGACCAACCCGTGGCCACCGCGGGAGCGTTCGCCTCCGATCGCGTCGTCGCGATCGAAGCCGTCTCCACCCGACCGACGTTCCGCGGACACGGGATCGGTGCACTCGTCACCGACGCAGCCGCGAGCACCACTGCCGACGTGCCGGCCGCTCTCCTCGCCTCGGACTCCGGCAGACCCGTCTACGAGCGACTCGGCTTCCTCGCCGTCACCCGCTTCACGCTGTGGGTCGCACGTCGGCGAATCCCCGAGCTGTACGACCTCGGGCACGACCACCGCTGACCATGGTGTGATGGGCCCGCTCTGAGCAGGAAAGGTCGATCCTTGTAGGGTCGCCGCAATGGATGATCTGCTCGATGGTCTCGACTTCGACCCCGACGCGGTGCGTGAGCGCTACCGGGCCGAACGCGACAAGCGTCTGCGCGACAACGGCGCCGACCAGTACATCGAGATGGCCGGCGAGTTCGCCCGCTTCGCCGAGGGCGATCCGCATGTCGAGCCGGGCTTCACGCGCGAGCCGATCGTCGACGAGATCGACATCGCGATCATCGGCGGCGGGTTCAGCGGTCTGCTGGCAGCGGCTCGACTGACCGAGCGGGGGATCACGTCGTTCCGGATCATCGAGGCCGGCGGTGACTTCGGCGGCACGTGGTACTGGAACCGCTATCCCGGTGCGCAGTGTGACACCGACGCGTACTGCTACTTGCCGCTGCTCGAAGAGCTCGGGTACGTGCCCAAGGAGAAGTACGCGTACGTCGACGAGATCTTCGAGCACTCCCAGCGCATCGGCAGGCACTACGACCTGTACGAGCGGGCGATCTGGCGCACGCGGGTGCGCTCGATCGACTGGGACGACGATCTGGGCCGCTGGCACGTCTCGACCGATCGTGACGACGACATCAAGGCGCGGTTCGTCGATCATGGCGCTCGGCACGACCACGCGAGCGAAGTTGCCGGGCATCCCGGGCATCGAGACCTTCGAGGGCCACGCCTTCCACACCAGCCGTTGGGACTACGGCTACACCGGTGGTGACCACACCGGCGGGATGGCGAAGCTGGCCGACAAGCGGGTCGCCGTGATCGGTACCGGGGCGACCGCGATCCAGTGCGTGCCGCGCCTGGCAGCCGATGCCGGGCACCTGTACGTGTTCCAGCGCACGCCGTCGACGGTCGACTGGCGGCGCAACCGGCCCACCGATCCGGAGTGGTTCGCGTCGCTCGAGCCGGGCTGGCAGCGTCGGCGTCGTGAGAACTTCACCATCCAGGCCGCCGGCGTCCCCGTCGAGGAGGACCTGATCGACGACGGCTGGACCCAGATCTTCCGGGCGATCAGCTCGCCCAAGGGCGAGAACCGGCCCGAAGACCAGGGAAGAGCGCAACCGCGTGGTGGAGCTCACCGACATGATCAAGATGGAGGAGCTGCGCCGCCGCGTCGACGAGGTGGTCGAGGACCCGGCCGCCGCCGAGGCGCTGAAGCCGTGGTACCGGGTGATGTGCAAGCGGCCGACCTTCAACGACGAGTTCCTGCCGTGCTTCAACCGCGACAACGTCACGCTCGTCGACGTCAGCGACTCGAAGGGCGTCGAGCGCATCACACCGCGCGGCGTCGTGGCCAACGGCGTCGAGTACGAGGTGGACCTCATCGTCTACGCCACCGGGTTCGAGATCTCCGCCGAGTTCCGCCGTCGGCTCGGGCTGGAGGTCAACGGTCGTGACGGCCAGTCACTGTTCGACCACTGGGCCGACGGACTGAAGACGTTGCACGGCTTCTCCACTCGCGGGTTCCCCAACTGGTTCTACATCGGCGTCTCGCAGAACGCGTTCGACCTCAACATGACCTCGATGTTCGACGAGCAGGCCCGCCACATCTCGTACATCATCGACGAGACGCTCGAGCGCGACGCACGGACGGTCGAACCCACCGAAGAGGGCGTCGAGGGGTGGTTGGACCTGCTCCGCGGGTTCCACGTCGGCGGTGGAGGCTTCCTCGCCGAGTGCACCCCGGGCTACTACAACAACGAGGGCCAGCCGAAAGGTGGCAGCGGGTTCGCCGGCGCCTACCCCGCCGGCCCGGCGAAGTTCAACAAGCTGCTCGAAGAGTGGCGGGCCACAGGCGAACTCCCTGGCATGGAGCTGAAGGGCACCGGGTCGCCGTCCATCGCCTGACTCGGATGTGCTCGGCGACTCTCGGCGCCGTCAGGTGATGGATGGAACCGTGGATCCCATACCGATCTGCAGCGCCGCCAGATGCAGTGCGACGCCGGTGGGAGCCTCCGTTGATCAGTTCGGGCTCACAGCCCCGAATGGCCTCACGGCGCGCAGTGCGTTGACGACGCCGTTGCCGTAGAACCCGTTCTGCAGGATGTTCCCCTCACACGTCGCTGCCGACACGACGCCTTCGGGGTGCGTCGCCGTGAAGCGCGTGTAGACGTACGTCGCCGGGACGGGGCACCGGGTCTTGGTCGCCGTGGCGCGCAGCACCAGTTCGACGATGCGCGGGTCGAGCGTGAGCCCACCGTGTGCCCGGTCGCGAACGCCGTACTTGCTGACGATCAACGCGGCGACGCCGACGGCGTGCGGTGATGCCATCGAGGTGCCCTGCAGGTATTGGTAGTACGCGCAGGTTCCGTGCTCGCAGTCGCGCACCACCGACGGCGTGGTCGGTGCGCCCGATGCGTCGACATCGCCATTGAGGATCGCCAACGACGCGGGGTACGCAGCGAGGACCTCGCCACCGACGCCCAGCTTGCCGTCGGGCGTGTCGTACGCGTCGCCACCGGGTGCGGCGACATCGACGTAGCCGTTGCCGTAGTCCGAGTAGTACGCCTTGCGCAACGACGGCCCGGTGCTGCTGACCGAGATGACGCCGTTGCCTTCTGACGGCATCGAGATGCAGCTCGGTGGGATGGTGCGGTCGTACGGCGCCTCACCGGGCACGCTGGCGTAGTCCGGGCTGGACGCGTCGTCGATGACCTTCGTGTAGTCGGTGGCCCCGTTGCCGGCCGCCGAGACCAACGTGACGCCGTGGTTGTGCGCGTAGTCCAGGGCGCGTTGCATCGCGGTGACGATGGTGCGTTGCTCGGCCTGTGCCTCGGGGCTGTCGGCCGGGTTGTCGGCGCAGTTGAACAGCCACGGGTCGACGTAGTAGCTCATGTTGACGACGTCGACGCCGATGTCACCTGCGTACGTCAGCGCATCGACGGACGGCTTCAGGAAGAAGTACCCGGAGTCCTGGCCGGCGCGCAGGTTGACGATCGTCACCTTCGGCGCGACGCCGGCGATGCCGATGCCGTTGATCGGCGCGGCGATCGTCGAGGCGACGTGCGTGCCGTGTCCGTCGTCGTCCTCGTCCACCGGGTCGACGCAGCTGGGGTGCTCGCACGGACCGTCGATCTCGGTGCCGTTGGCGTCGACGGGGATGTCGGTGGTGAAGTTGCGGCTCAACGCCTTGTTGAAGTTCGGGGCGATGTCCGGGTGGGTGCCGTCGACACCGGTGTCGATGATCCCGACGAGGACCTGATCGCTGCCCTGGTTGTACTTGTAGGAGCCGTCGGGAGTCGCGCCGATCTGCCGCATGTCCCACTGCAGATCGGCGAGTGGCTCGGCCTTCGGCTGCTTCGCGCCGCGTTCGCGCCGCTGACGCGTTCACCGCGTCACGGCCGACCTTCTCGACGTCGTCGGCCTTCTTGACCGTGTCGTCTGCAGCGACGTCGTGTGGCACCTCACCGATCACCTGGTCGTGGGCGACTCCCTCGATCGCGCCCTGCTGGCGCGCCGTGGCCACGAAGTCGGCGTTCGCCGTGCTGACCGTCGCCACCCCGACATCGGTGTTCTCGCTGACGATCGTGCCGCCGGCGGCCGCGATGGCAGCGTGTGAAGCCGCCAGCGACGTGCCTTCGCTGAACACGACCACGAAGCTGTCCGTTCCCTCGTCCGCGGCGGGACGGGCGTTCGCTCCCCCTGGCGGGATCGCCGGCAACGCGACCAAGGCCACGACCACCGTCCCGATGATGAACTTGCGCATTGACCAGCCCCTCCACTCGCTCGCCACGGGGATCCACGCGATCCGTTCACGCGAACCTACTGTGCGCCCGCGGCCTCCTGGACCAAGCTCAGAGCTGCGACCATCGACCACAGCTTCCGCCCGTCGCCGAGCCTCCGCCAACGGTCATGCCTCGGAGATCGAGGGACGCACGGCCCCTCGCGAGCTCAGCGGATTCGTCCTCGGTGTCACAGCTGGGATCGACGAGGATCCGGGCGGCGACCAGGACGTCGTCGGTGTCGAAGCGGTCCACGCTGAGCTCGTGGTCGCCTGGTGTGTGGAACACGTCGTTGATGTAGTGGTCCGTTGTTGACGACCATCACCGACAGGTACCGCTCACCGGCATCGGGGAGCGTCAGCGTGGCACCGTCGGAGATGTCGACGACGGCGCTGCTGTACAGCGTGTCGCGGTTCTGGCGATCACGGCTGGTCGTCGATGGAACCCGCGTCGCGGTGGTGCACCAGCTGGTTGATCACACCGCCTGTCGCCAGCGCGGCGAACATCCGGTCGGTCTCGGCGCGGGCGAAGTTGTCGACGTTGACCTGAGTGGGCATCGACGAATCATCGCCGGCCGCCCGTTGGCGAGCAAGCACCGGCCGCCGACGTTGGCGTTGAACGGGCTGCGTGTCTCAGGACGGGCCGCACACGTTGGGCCACGCGCGACCGGCGCGCGACACGGTTGTCCCCCACCCTTCCCCACGGCCGAGCATGGGCGAACGCCGGCAACGAGCCCTACCGGCAGCTCGCGTCGGACGCGGCCATACCGGCGGGAACGACCGCGGTGGTCCGGCTCCTAGCCTGTAGCGGTGCCGAGCGGCGACGATGCGTATGGGCTCGGCTACCAGCGCGTCGACGACGACCCGAACGTGTCGGTCCTGCTCGCCACGATGGACGCCACCGCTCGTTGGGACGCCACGCGTGGACTCCGCTCGTGGGAACGCACGACGCTCGGCCTGTCGCCGGGACAACGGTTGCTGGACGTCGGCTGCGGGCTCGGCGACGCCGCCATCGCCCTCGGCGCCGACGTCGGACATCGCGGCGAGATCGTCGGGCTCGACGTCTCGGCGGAGATGGTTGCTGCCGCTCGACTGAGGGCACGCTCAGCGCGGTGCCGGTGCCGATTCATGACTGGTGATGCCTTGGCGCTTGCCGAACCGGACGGTTCGTTCGATGCCGTGCGATCCGAACGGACCTTGCAGTGGCTGGCGGATCCTGCGCTGGCCGTGGGAGAGATGGCCCGTGTGCTGCGTCCCGGAGGGCGACTCGCGCTGATCGACACTGACTGGTCGACGTTCGACCTCGACGTGGGCGATGACGACCTGCGCCGGCGAGTGCGCGCCGCGATGCACACGCCGCGGCGTCGAGCATCGACCGTCGGACGACGACTCACCGACCTCGCACGAGCGGCGGGCCTCGAACTCGTCGACAGCACAGCAATGACGCAGCACTGGGACACGTGGAACCCGGAGGCGAGTCCAGCACCCGCAGGTTGCTTCTCCATGTCCAGCCTCGCCGACGACCTCGTCGACACCGGCCAGCTCGCCAACGTGGACCGGCAGCGGTTCGTGTCGGCGATCCACGAAGCCGCGCGACGAGGTCGCTTCTCGATGGCCCTCACCATGTTCGGGGTGGTGGCCACGATGCCCGCCCATCCCTCGCTCGACCGACGAGGACTCGCTGGAGAAGGTCGTCAGCACCCGGACACGGTCGACGTCGCGGCGAGCATCTGGCCGACGCCGTCACCGAGGCGAGGAGCGCGTGCAGACGAGGACGGCGAACCGACTCGGCTCGCGACGCCGACGCACTCGCGCCAACCACGGCCGTGCCTCCCATCGAAATCCGTACCAGGTGCGGTGGCGGTGCCAGCGAACGTCGAGCCGGCGGGTGATGTCGTCGAGCATGGAGGCCGTGAGGTACTCGATCGACGCGACGCTGTCCGAGCGAGTTCCGAACCGTTGCTCGAAGTCGGCATGACGCTCGGCGACCATCTGCCGACCGGAGCTGTCGTGACGGTAGATCGGTGAGTCCATCACCACGATGCTGCCGCCCGGACGGAGCACGCGCAGCGCCTCACCGATCGTGCGCACGTAGTCGGTCGAGTAGTGCAGGCTGGCGTTGAAGACCACGACGTCCGCCTGCGCATCGGCGAACGGGAGCGAGTCCATCTCGGCCTGGTACCGCGGCCACGTCGGTTCGTAGTGGCGGGCCGCGCCGAGGCCGTCGTCGTCGTCGACCGTCAGGTCGACGGCGTGCGGTGAGTGGCCGAGGTCGTGGAGGCGGTTCGACAACCAACCGACACCCGCGCCGACATCGAGCACGGTGAGGTGCTGGCCGAGCGGCGCGAGCACGCGATCGCGCACCGTCGCCCAGCTCCGACGGCGCAGCTTCCACTGCCACTCCAGCGCCCCGCCGGGCGTCGGTTCGGGGAGGCGACGGCAGGAATCGACATCGACGACGTGGCGGCCTTCGCCCACCCGGACCGCGGCGTAGTCGCGCAGGAATGGCGCGTAGTGGCGGCGACGATCGGCGGGCAGGAAGCGATGGATCCCCTCGATCAGCGGGAAGGTCTCCCCGCACGAGCTGCACACGGACGTGCCCTCGGCAAGGGTGCCGAGCGACGCGCCGCATCGCGGGCAGACGAGCTCGATCGGAGTGGTCGCCGCACTCGACGTCACGGACCTGCGCACGATGTGGAACACGTACGTCCATTGCAGGAAGACCATTCGGCGGCTGTGGAGCTGCAGTTCGTAGCCGGCCTCGGCGGCGATCCGGCCGATGTCGACATCGCAGCCCTCGGCGAGCGACAGCAGACACTCGCTCCACGGGTTGATGTGGGCGTCGAGGCCGTCGAACAGGCGGCGGAAGTACTCGAAGTCTGCTCCGGCGTGGAACGCGTGATCGAGCTCCGTGGACGGATCGTGGCGGAAGAACGGGGGCGTGATCGAGACCACGTCGAATCGCCCGGCGAGGTTGTCGAACAAGTCGGATTCGATCACCTCGACCGCCAGGCCGTTGCGCGTCGCGTTCCCCTGTGTCGCCGCGCAGGCCGCTGACGAGATGTCGATCGCCGTCACCTGTGCCCCGGCTCGCGCCGCGATCAACGACACGACGCCGCTCCCACTCCCGACGTCGAGGAACGTCCTGCCGGACAGCGGCATCCGCGACACCGTGCGGCAGACGAGCGTTGTCGAGAAGAACAGGCGCGGCGGGAACACGCCGATCGGGACGGCGATCCGCAGCCCGCGGTAGCGCGACGTCCGCGGATGCGACATCCACCACTCGGTGTACGGCCGGTACAGCGCCTGCAGGTGACCGCTGAGCCGACGCCGCAACGACTGCCAACGGGTCGGCAACCCGGGGCGTGCCGATCTGCCGACGTAGATCGACTCGCTCATCGCCCGCTCACGACGACGACCATAGGAGCACCTCGCCGCCCATCCCGAGCGCAGTGCGGCCCGCCTGGTCGCGCCGCTGGACGTGCCCCGGCTCGACGCGCCGCGACGATACGGTGCGACGACCATGTCCACCGAGGAGCACGATCTGCGCCCGGCGTCGTCGCCGCCGTCGCGGCTGCGTCGGCTGACGACGTCCGTCGAGCGGCGGCGATTGGTCGCCGTGGCAGGTGCCTCGTTCTTCGGCGGGCTGGCCGACGCCGCGAGCCTCGTCGTCTTGTCGGTCACCGCAGTGGCCGTGACGCGACAGGAGACCGACGTCGTGTTCATGCACCGGACGTACTCGATCGCCACGGCGCTCGCGTTCGCCGCGGTGATGGCGCTCGTGCGCCTCGCCGTCGGATGGTGGATCGCCAGGGCCAACGCGCAGACGGCAGCGAGCATCGTCCACCGTCACCGAGTCGGTCTGATCGACGCCTACCTGCGTGCACCGTGGGAGACCGCACAGCTGATGCCCAGTGGCTCGCTGCAGCTGATGGCGCTGTCGTGGACGCCGGTTGCGGGCGCCTACGCGCTGAGCTGGTCGACGCGCCTCGGCGCGGCGTTCTCGATCACCGCGCTGGCGGCCGTGGCGTTGGTGCTCAACCCGATCGCCGCGGTGGCCGTCATCGCCGGCGGATCGATCGTCGGGCTGCTGATGCGGCCGTTGTCGCTGCGGTCGCGGCTCACCGGCCAGCGCGAGGCCGCGCTGATGGGCGATGTCGCGACCGAAGCGAGCACCATCGAGGCCACGCTGACCCCGTTGACCCTGTTCGACGCCGCAGACCCTGCGCTGGCGCGACTGGAGGTCGTCAGCGACCGTCATGCCGTCGTCTATCGCCGCGGCCGGATGCTCGTCGGTGCGTCGCCGCTCGTCTTCCAGACGCTGATCACCCTCGCCATCGTCGGCGGCCTGCTCGCGGCCGACGGGTTCGGGGATCGGCGCGCCGCCGCGCTCGGCGGGGTCGCGCTCGTCTCGCTGCGCGCCCTGTCGTACGGTCAGGCGCTGCAGCAGGCGACGCAGGCGCTCCACGCGCAACAGGGCTTCGTCGACGAGCTGTTGGAGGAGAGCGGCCGGCTGGCGGCGGCTCGTGCGCCCGCCGGCACGGTGCCCACCCCGGCACTCGACGTGCTGCGCCTGTGCTCGGTGTCGCTCGTCCACCCGGCGACCGGTTCGTCCTCGGACCGCTCGACCTGCACGTCGAGCGCCATGCCTTCGTCGGCATCGTCGGCGCGAGCGGGAGCGGGAAGTCGACGCTGCTCGACGTGGCGATGCGGCTGCGCTCGCCCGACAGCGGAACGGTGACCTGGAACGGCATCCCGGTGGCGACCCTCACCGCGGACACCTGGACGAAGCGCGTCGCCTGCGTGCCGCAGGTGCCGGTGCTGATGAACGCGACCGTGGCTGACAACGTCCGGTGGTTCCGGGACCTGACCGACGAGGAGGTTCGGCGGGCGTGCCGCCTGGCCAACATCGCCGGCGAGATCGAGGCCTGGCCGAGTGCCTACGAGACGCTGATCGGCGGTGGCGGCTCGCAGCTCTCGGTCGGCCAGCGTCAACGTGTCTGCCTGGCGCGAGCGCTCGCCGGGCAACCCGATCTGCTCGTGCTCGACGAGGCGACGAGCGCGCTCGACGACCGATCGGAGCAGGCGATCACGGCCGCGTTGGCCAACCTGCGTGGATCGATCACCGTGTTGATGGTCGCCCACCGGCCAGCCACCCTGGCGACGTGCGACCGCGTGCTGACGATGAGCGGCGGTGCGTTCAACGGCGGCGCATGACCACGAGGAAGTGGTCACCCATCCCGCGCAGCACCGGCCATCGGGCGGTGCGCCGATCGAGGGCCACCAGCTGTTGGAGCAGTCGTGTGCGGCGTGCCACCGCGTCGAGATATGGCGGCGGCACGAACAGCGACAACGACTCGTAGTACTGCGAGGTCCCATTCGGCGTCCTCGCCCGACCATTCGCGCACGAACTCGCTCGGCGTGAAGTAGCGGGTCCAGATCGTGTGGCCGTTCATCCCGACCGGCGTCGTCTGCCGCTTGAACCGCACCGCGATGCGCGACCCGCGGCGACGGCGTGCGTAGTGCGCCACCTCCCACGGGCACCATCGACCGATCACGGTGAACACCGCATGGCCACCGGGACGGACGAGTGCCGCCGTCGAACGAGCCACGTGACCGAGGTCGGGCACGCAGTTGAGCGGCCCGAAGTTCGAATACGTCAGATCGACCGATCCCGGTGGGATCTCGCAGGTGTCCAGCTCGTGGGCGCCGAGCCGGGAACGTCGAGATGCGCCCGCCACCCGCGACCATGCGCTGGGCTCGCCCGCTCCACCATGGCCGGCGAGACGTCCGTGGCGATCACGTGGTGACCCAGGTCGGCGAAGTGCTGGGCGTCGATGCCGGTGCCGCAGCCGAGATCGAGCAGCGTCGAGGGCGTCTCGACCAGGCCCGCGATGCGCTCCCAGACGATGTCGCGCATCCGCTGGATCAACTGGTTGTTGCCCTGGGGACCGTCGTACGTCGCGGCGACGCTGTCGAACGCCGCCGCCGTCGCGGCGAGCTGCTCGGAGACGGTCTGGGTCATCGGTCCGTGCCGGATCGGACGCGGAACCGACCATGCCGCCGAACCTGCTCGTCGGCGGTTCGACGTGGGACGGTTCGGCGACGACGGACACCGGGATGCGCAATCGGGTCGGACTCGCGTTGCGCTCCATCGGCTCCCTCGTGCGCAACGTCGACCACCGCTCGGCGACGCGGCGTCGGTGCTCGCCGATCGGCACGTCAGCGATCTGCGGGTGGCGAGCGCGGCTGAGCCCAGCTTCACGCCGCCGCAGGTCGAGGTCGTCGTGAAGGAAGTGGTGCAGCTCCCGGTAGATGCTCGTGGAGTACGTACCGGCGAACACCATCGCCAGATCGCCCGAGTCCTGCCAGTTGCTCGATTCGCCGAGCTCGAGCTTGACCATCTCGTAGAACTTCGTCCCCGGCATCGGGTAGCTCACGCTGATCCCGATGTCGTCCGGGAGCAACTCACCGACGAGCTCGATCGTGCTGCAGATGTCCGTCCAGGTCTCGCCCGGATAACCGAACTGGATGAAGAAGCACGCCCTGATCCCCCGGTCACCGAGCCGTTGTCGGGCGCCACGGATGTCGGCCACCGTGATGCCCTTGTCCATCGCGTCGAGCACTCGCTGGCTGCCGCTCTCGGCGCCGAGCCAGACCTCCCGACAACCCGAGCGGGCGAGCGCGTCGACGGCTTGGGGGCTCATCAAGTCGCACCGCGACTGGATCGTGAACGGCACGGCCCCACCGCTGGCCTCGAGCCGATCGGCGAACTCGCCGAGCCAGTCGCTGCGCAGACCGAAGATGTCGTCGGCGAACCAGATGTGATCGGGAGCGTGATCGAGCTTGAGCTGGGTCATCTCCTCGGCCACCGAGCTGGCTGCGCGCATGGAGTAGCGCTGTCCCCAGATCGGCTTCGCGCACCAGTTGCACGAGTAGGGGCAGCCGCGGGTGGACATCATGTTGAGCGAGAACTCGGCGTGATGCGTCCAACCAGATCTGCCGATATGCGTCGATGTCGACGAGGTCTCTCGCGGGGAAGCCGAAGACGTCAGGATGTCGCTCGATCGGGCGACGGCCGGTGCTCACCACGTGGCCGTCGACCAGCGTTGCCGAGCCGGCGATCGGTCCTCGAGCGGCCGACCGGCCGAGCCAGCGGTCGACGATCTCGACCACGGCATGCTCGCCCTCGCCGAGCAGGCAGATGTCGGCGCCGGCGGCGAGGTACACGTCAGGGTGGTCAGTGACGTCGGCGCCGGACATCGCCACCGAGCATCCGTCGGCCAGCGCCATCTCGGCCATCGTGATCGCCGCCTCGCGCATCCTGGCGAGGCACATCTTCGACAGGAAGTTGAAGTTGTCCTCGAACAGCACGACGACTCGCGGCCGATGAACGAGCAGCGCAGCAGCGAACTCGGATTCGTCCGCCGCCAGCATCGCATCGAACAGGGCGACCGAGTAACCCTGCTCGCGCAGCACTGACGCCGCGTACAACGTGGCCAGCGGCGGATACGGGCGCATCTTGGCGCGCTGCTTCTCGTCGAGGTTCAGGAAGTACGAGTGGGCGAGCAGGACTTCCGACATGGTGGCGACCTCAACGGTAGATCATCGTGACGGTGCCGCGCGGAACCACGAGCACTGGACATATACGTCGATCAGTTGGTCGGAGATTGCGGTCCAGCTCAAATTTGCGCGCGCTGCGGAGCGGATCGCCGAGCGGTCCATCGCGGTCGCGGCGATGATGAGTCGTGCCGCCTCGTGTGCCTCGCCCGGCGGGAACGCCGGCGCGAGGTCGCCGACGATCGCCAGGTGCGATGGGATCGAGGTGGCCACCGGCGCACAGCCCTCGGTGATCGCCTCGATCAGCGCGTAACCCGACCCTTCGCGCCAGCTGGTGGAGAGGAACACGTCGGCGGCCGCATACCACCCGCGCATCTCCGACGGCGCGACGGGACCGTGGATGTGCACCCGCTCGCCGAGCGGTCCCAGCGCGCCGATGGCCGCGCGCACCGGTGCTTCGAGAGTTCGGTCGGTTGCGAGGAGGTGGAGGGTGGCGCCGGGGAGTGCGCCTCCCGCGACGAGCCCGAACGCGGCGATCGCCGCGAGCGGATCCTTCGACTCGATCAACCGTCCGACCCACAGGATCACCGGGTCACCGTCGATGTCGACGGTCGACGTTGCCGTCGGGAGCGTGCTCGCCGCCTCGATCACGTCGAACACTCGCGCTCTCGCGTCGATCTGTCCACGATCGACGAACGGCTGCGCCTGCCCATTCGCCGCGCCGGTGAAGAGGTACCCGGCCACGTACCGTCGCACGAGCCGGTGCGCGAGCACCCGCAGCCGGTCGCCGGGCGGTTCGCCGTGGTGCTGCAACACGATCGCCACACGTGGGCGCAGCGCCCGTCCGAGCCGGAGCGTCAGACGCGTGAAGCCCAGCCCGTGGACGTGCACCACGTCGGGCCTCCAGCGAACGACGTCGCCGACCAGGTCGCGGTCGGTCGCCGCGAAGCGGAAGACGGTTCCCCCACGTTCGGTGACCGCAGCGTCGGGGGCACGCGTCCGGCACGCGACCATCACGTCCACACCGCCGTGATCGCGCAGTGCCGTCGCCTGCTGGACGACGGTCGGCCAGAGGTCGAGCGCGGCGTCCGGCGTCAGCTCGGTCGCAGGCGGCATGACGATGGCGACGCGCATCGTCAACGTCGGGAGGCGATCCGTCGCGCTGCGCGGCGAACGGTACGTCGCCCGTCTGGCCACAACATCGCGTCCACGATCGCCACACGCTCACGCGGCGACATGGCGAACGACTGCCGCCACGGCAACGAGGTCCGCTGCGTCGGATCGCGCAACACCTCGGCCGGCTCGACCGTCGCCAGCGATCGGCGCGCAGCCCGAGGCAACCGCGCCAGTTCGCGTTCCACGGCGCGCTCCGGCACGGCACCCGCCAGCACGTGCTGCGCCAACCACAGCCCCGGGCCCGTCAGGCGCGCATCGGTCGCGGCCATCAACGCTGCCATCCGGTCCCAGTCGACCGTGCGCTGGGTGCACCACCACACGTCGACGACGTTGACGGCGCGCACCTCGGCGCGCACGACGGTCGAGGCGAGGTGTCCGACCACGTGCGCGGTGAGTGCCTCGTGGTCGAAGCAGATCGCGTCGAACGAGAAGCCGTGCGCCGTGTAGCCGTGGAGGAACTCCAACCAACCAGGGTGGATCTCGACGCGGCCGTTGTGCTCGGCCGACTCGCCGTCCGTGCGCCCGACGCCGCCGTCGCCCCAGGCGAGGAACGTGTCCTCGAACGTGCTCGAGTGCAATGGCCGCAAGCCGGCGGACACGAGCGCAGCAGCGGCCTGGGCGCGGTACTCGACGGGCACGATGACATCGATGTCGGCCATCGGACGTGTCCAGCGGTCGGCCCAGACGCTCTGCAGCAGCGCGGCACCCTTCACCGCGAAGGCCGGGACAGCCGCGGCGTCGAGTGCGGCGAGCACGGATGGCAGCACGTCGTCGAACCGGGCGACCCGGCGGCGCACCTGGAGCTGCTGCTCGGTGACGTACTCGATGACGGCGGCCGACGCCGCGTCGAACAGGCCGATCGCCCCGGCCAACGCGGTCAGGCCCGAGGCGACGCCGGTCTGCCGCACTTCGTCGAGTGACCACGACGGGAGCACCGCGGCTCGATCGTCCAGCCGAGCCAGGACTGCTCGGAGGAGACCGAGTTGGCGTTCGCGCAGCGTGGACAAGATCCGTGCGAGAGTAGCCGCCACTCGAACAGCAACGATCGACCGGGCAGACTGTGTCTCGTGCGCGTCGTGATGGTGGTGCCCGGAGGTGTGGACCCACCTGGCTCGCCCCGGATCATCCCGTTCATCCACGACCTCGTTGCGCGGCTCGCGGTCGACCATGACCTCAAGATCATCGCGATCGGACATGATCCCGAGCCGAGCGAGTGGCAGCTGTTCGGCTGCCCGGTGGTCAACGTCCCGATCGGCGTGCACAGCCGTGCCGACATCGTGCGAGCCGTCCAGGGCGCTGCCCGGGTCGTCGGCCGGCGCCCGAGGCCGGATGTCGTGCACGGCCTCTGGGCGGGTGTCACCGGGCTCGCCGCTGGCTGGATCGGGCGGCGCCTGCGAGTTCCGTCCGTGGTCAGCCTGTGTGGGGGCGAGCTCGCTTCCGTGCCCGAGGTCGGCTACGGCGGCGGTTCGACGCGGGGAGGGCGGCTGCTGGCGAGGACGGCGCTGGCGCTGCCGACGGCGACCACCGCGGCAACGGACTGGGTCCGTCGACACGCGATGACCGCGGGCGCACGAATCGACGAGCTCGTCCCGCTGGGTGCCCATCGTGCACGATTCACTCCGGGCGAACCGCGAGTCGACGGCGCGCACATCGTGCAGGTTGCGAGCCTCAACGCGGTCAAGGACCAGTTCCTCGCGCTCGGCGCGTTCGCCCGGCTCCTCGCGATCCGGCCCGACGCAACGCTGACGCTGGCCGGCATCGACACGATGTCCGGTGCCCACGCCGCCTATGCGACGAAGCTCGGCGTCGCCCGGTCGGTGACGCTGACCGGGCTCGTGCAACCCGACGACGTGGCCGCTCTGTACCGCTCAGCGACGGTGCACCTCAACACCTCGTGGCACGAGGCCGGTCCGCTGGCGGTGCTCGAGGCGGCAATGTGCGGTGTGCCGACGGTGGGCACCCGCGTCGGTCACGTCGCCGATCTCGCCGCCCTGCCGAAGCCGGCCGCCGTCGCGGTGGACCGGGACCCCGAGGCCGTGGCCGCGGGTCTCCTCCGCCTGCTCTCCGATCCGACCGAGCGGGGCATGATCGCCGCTCGGGCGGCCGCGTGGGCGAACGCCCACGACGCCGATCACACCGCCGCCGCGTTCAGCGCGATCTACTGGAGGCTCACCGCGAGGTCGTCGAGAACCCGGGCCGCATCCTCCGGCGAGGTCCCCCGAGTCAGCAGGTACGTCGGCCGCTTCAACAGGTCGTCCAGCCACTCGGCGCTGATGTGAGTCCGCTCGGTCGGCAACGCGTCCGCCCAGAACCGTTCAGCGGCATCGGCCGGGTCCAGCGGACGCAGCGAGAGCCGCTCGCCCCGGTCGAGCATCACGACCGCGTCGACGCCCTGGAGCGTCACCTGCTGACGAGCGGGGGGATGGATCTCGATCTTCACCCGCTCCTGCGACGGATGTGCAACGGTCGCGCGCTCGGCGAGCTCGCCGAACCTCGCCGCAGCCTCCTCGGTCATCAACATCCGCCAGGGATAGCCGGCGAACGACCGCGTCGGCGGGCGCGCCGGCGCGTACACCCAGTCGTCGCTCGTCATGTCCATCCCCCGCCGCAGGCACGAATAGGTCAGCGTGCTCTTGCCCGCTCCAGATGGTCCACGCAACATGAGGCCGACGCCGCCGCGCGAGACCAGTGCGCTGTGTACTGCGACGAGTCGCGAGTGGTACACGTGGGTGGCCGTGAACGCCGATTCGAGGAAGAGTCGAACCGCGTCGGCGATCGGCAGCACGTCGTCGGCGAGCGACACCTCGGCGACGGAGCTGTCGAACCACACCGTTGCGCGTGAGCTGCCACAGCGGATCACCAGCCGCTCGGCGTCGATGTCGGCGCTGACGTCGGGCCAACCAGGGTCCATGTCGCCGCGCGGGTGCACATCCACGGTGATCTGCAACGTCCCGCCGATGTCGAGCTCCTCGGGAAATCGCGCCAGCCCCTCGTGCACCGCGGCAACCACCTCGTCGGCAGCAGTGCGCACGGTGAGCCAGCTGCCGAACGGTCGGAGCTCCAGCGTGCGCAACTCTCCCGACATGGACTGGAGAGGCTGGGTCACAGCGCCGCACCGTAACCGGCCGACTCAGGCATGATCGACGGCGCTGGCTCGAGGACCTGTCTCCGTGGTGAAGGTTCGTCAGCACGCCGACGATCGATCACGTTCCTCGCCGGTGTCAAGTGGATGCCCGTCCGGCTCGTCGCCTGAGCCCACGAAGCCGAAGGATCGACCATGCTCAACAACCTCGACGACTTCCCGATCCACCAGACGCCGGAGCCGATCGCCCACCCGGCCAGCTCGGACCGCAACGTCTACGACCGGACCTGGTTCAACGGCTACACCTCCGACGGCTCCGCCTACTTCGGGATCGGCATCGCCATCTACCCGCACCGACGGGTGCTCGACTGCGCGTTCAGCGTGGTCGAAGCCGGCGGACGCCAGCACTGCTTCTTCGGATCCCGGCTCGCTCCACTGGAGCGCACCGAGATGGACGTCGGCCCGTTCCGCCTCGAGATCGTCGAACCAATGCGCCAGGCCCGGGTCGTGCTCGACGACAACGACACCGGCATCGCCTGCGACCTGACGTTCACCGCGCGCACGGCACCGATCCAAGAAGCCCACCAGATCCTGCTCGACGGCACCCGCCGGGTGATGGACGCCACCCGCTTCGCCCAGTTCGGCTCGTGGACCGGCCAGATCACCCACCCCGACGGCACGCTCGCCGTCGACGACTGGTACGCCACCAAGGACCGCTCATGGGGGGTTCGTGGTGTCGGCGAGCCCGACCCGCCCGGCGCCCCACCCGCCGGCCGGCGCAGCGCGTTCTTCTTGTGGGCGCCGCTGTTCTGGGACGACCACATCTCCCACGCCGTGTTCTTCGACGGCCCCGACGGTGAACCGCTCGTGCGTGAAGGCCTGACCGCGCCCCTGTTCGCCCCGGGCGAGCCGCTCCCGCCGGCGACCACCGCGACGGAGACCCGGATGCTCACCGCCGTCCACCGGATCGGCTACCACCCCGGCACCCGCCTCGCAGCCACCGCCGAACTCGACCTCGTCGACCTCACCGGCAGCGTCCGCACCATCGGGTTCGAGCCGCTGCTCCGCTTCCAGATGAAAGGACTCGGCTACGGACACCCCACCTGGGCCCAAGGCCGCTGGCAGGGCGACCTGACCGTCGCCGGCGAGTCCTTCGACCCCGCCGAGCTCGACCTGCTGCGCCCCGAGAACATCCACGTCCAACAGGTCTGCCGCGTCCACGACGGCCAACGCACCGGCATCGGCGCCCTCGAACAAATCGTCATCGGGCCCTACTCCCCCGCCGGGTTCACCGCCACGACCGACGGCGCAACCTCGCCGGACAACTAGCTCGGCACGGAGAACCCGGTCGCCACCCGGTGTCGGATCGGTGATCGTGTCGGGCTGGGGTGGAGTGGGGCTAGAGGTCGATGACGATCTTGCCGTGCACGTGCCGGCTGGCTTGGAGCTCGACCGCGGCGCGGATCTGCTCGAGCGGGAAGGTTGCTGCGATGGGCACCCGCAGCTGGCCGGCGGCGACCAGGCGGGCGATCTCGTCGAGGGCGGCGGGGGTGGCGTCCGCCCCGTTGGCGGGAGTGATCCCGTCGATCTGCCCGGCGATGGTGGTGATGCGCTGGTCCGCTATGCCGAGTTCTCGTGCGGCTTGCGCGGTCTCGGTCCCGTAGAGGTCGATGGCCGCGGCGACGCCGGTGGGAGCCACAGCGCGAACCCGGTCGACGAGGCCGTCGCCGTAGGTGACCGGGTCGGCCCCGAGGGCGCGCAGGGCGTCGGCTGACGTCGCCGATCCCGTCCCGATCACTCGCGCGCCGGCGAGGCGAGCGAGTTGCACGGCGAACACACCGCCGTCGGCAAACGAGGTCACGCCATCACCGACTTGGTCCACGACCCCGGCATAGTCGGTTCCGAACCCACACGGCAGGCCCAACCCGAACCGGGCCGCAGTCTGCGCGTCGGCGGTCATCACCCAGTCCATCGGGTTCAGTCCAGCTGCGGTGACTCGCACGCGGATCTGCCCCGGGCCGGCCGATGGTGTGGCGACCTCGCGGCAGGTGGAGGACCTCCGGGCCACCGAACGAGTCGAGCTGGACCGCCCTGCTCGTGGTCGCCGACGGGTCGATGCTCGCCTGTCGGGTACTCATCTGTCTCCTTGGCGATGGACGAGCGCAGCACGAAGCGGACTACGCTCCGTTTACGAGAGAGAACCGTACCACAATCGGAGCGTGATCCGTTTTGGCAGTGCCAGAGACTCGCGTGTTGCGCGCCGATGCGACTCGCAACCGAACCCACCTCCTCGACGTCGCGACCCAAGTGTTCGCGTCTGCCGACACCGAACCCTCGATGCGCGCGATCGCACGAGAAGCCGGCGTCGGCATCGGCACCCTCTACCGGCACTTCCCCACCCGCGAGTCACTCGTCGACGCGGTCTACCGCGACCAGGTCACCCGGCTCACCCACGGCGCCGACGAGCTGCTTGCCCAGATGCCCCCACCCGCGGCACTACGACGGTGGATGGACCTGTTCGGGGACTGGATCGCAACCAAGAACGGCATGCGCGACACGCTCCTCGCGATGGTCGAATCCGGCGACATCGCCCACGCACACACCCGCACCGAACTCCTCGCGGCCATCGACGCACTCCTCGACGCGGGCCGCGCCACGGGCGAACTCCGCGCCGACATCACCGCCGAGGACATCGCCGCCAACCTCATCGGCATCTTCACCGTCGCCCACCCACCCGACCACAACGCCCGAGCGAGCCGCCTCCTGAACATCCTGACGGACGGCCTGCGACCCCCACCCCGAACCGCCACACCTGCCCCGTCGCCGGCGCCAACACGCGTGCCCGCCGCACACCAGCGCCGGTCACGCACCGACACCACCCCCAGGAAGTAGTGCGCCAACCGTCGTCGTGCCCTTCGCCTGTCCGTCGGTGAGAGATGTCGGCAAGCGCAACGACGACAGGCCGCCGACGACGGGATCGGCTGCTCACTCGACTCATCGTCCAGTGTCCAGGCGTCCATCGTTCAACGCGTCCGATGACGACGATCTCGCAGGCGTTCGTCGAGCGGCAGGCTGCGGCATCGCCCTTCGCGGTGCGATCTCGTCGAGCTGTTCGAGTTACGTGTCGGGACCGTCGTCGTCGAGCAGCTCGCCGAGAAGGCGTTGGTAGTCGAGGCGACGGCCCGCGTCCCATCGGGCGTCGAAGCGCTCGACGGTGAGCTGCTCGCGGGCTTGGTGGAGTGCGGAGTGTCGGTGGGCACGGCGTCCGGGTTCGTGCTCGGCGTACCCCGTGCGGCGTCGGAGGGTGGCGGTGGCGGCGGCGATTCTGACTGCGGCTGCCGGCTGTCCTTCGGCGACGAGGGCAACGACGAGCATGTCGAGCGCCCGGGTGACGCCCATGGTCTCGCGGATGCCGTGGGCGAGTCGAAGGGACCGACGGGCGGTGGCGACGGGTCCGCCGAGCTCGTCGCAGCGATCGACGAGGAGCAGGCTGACGAGGGCTTGGGCGTGGCACGACGCGCATGCGAGCTCGGTGGCGATGTCGAGGGCTTCGCGGGCGTCGGCTCGCGCTCGGTCGAGGTGGTCGCCGATGGCTGCGTCGATGTCGACGGCGAAGGTCAGGAAGCTGCCGCGTCCGTGCCGGTCATGGAGCAGTCGGGGATGGTCGACGACTCGGCGGATGTACAACCGCCCGCCTTCGAGGTCTCCGGTGACGGCGAGGCAGCTGCTGAGGATCGCGTCGATCCAGTTGCGGTCGGGGTCGTCGGGTTCTTGCGCCGACGCCCCAGCGAGCGCGCTGTAGTCCGGCGGTCTCCCGGTGGCGACGTCGGTCCAGCAGGTGGCGATGGCTGCGTAGAGGGCGGCCCGCTCGTCGTCGGGGGTGGTCGCGGCGACCCGCCGCGCGGTGGCGGCAATGTCGGCCGCTGCGGTGAGGTCGCTCTGTCCGATGATGACGTTGGCGTATGCCATCATGCGGACACGTTGCGCCGACGGGACGCCGACAGCGGCCTCGGCGATCGCCATGGTCCAGTGGACGCCTTGGGCTCGTCGTGTGCCGCGGGCGAGCCAGAAGTCGTAGAGGACCTGGATGGTGCGGCAGGCCAGCGTGGCCCGGTCCGGATCCGTCGCGCTCCACTCGAGCGCGGTCTCGACGTTGTCGTAGTCCTCGTCGAGGATGTCGAGCGACTGCGCTTGACCCTCGCTGCGAAGTCCGGCCGCGACGTCGGCGGCCCATGACAACGCCCAGTCCCGATGGCGATCCCGCCGGCGGCTGAGATCTCCGTCGGCGGTCAGTTGGTCCCGGCCGTACTGGCGGATCGTCTCGAACAGCCGGTAGCGCCGGGTGGCGCTGGTTCCTTCGGCGACGACGAGGGAGCTGCGCACCAGGCGGATGAGTGCAGGAAGCACGTCCTCATGGGAGACGTCGTCGTCGGTGACGACGGCGTCGATGGCCTCGAGAGACATCGAGCCGCGGAACACCGAGAGCCGGTGGAAGATCGTGCGCTCGGCAGGCTCGAGGCGCTCGACGCTCCAATCGATGAGCGCGCTCAGGGTTCGATGTCGGTCCGGACCGGTCGGGTCGTGGCTGCGGAGGACGGCGTGACGGTCGGCCAAGTGCGCATCGATCTGCGCCGGGCCGAGGACGTAGGCGTGGCCGGCCGCGAGTTCGATGGCGAGCGGGAGGCCATCGAGGTGTCGGCACAGCGCCGCCACCGCCTGGGCATTTCCGTCGTCGACGTGAAACTCCGGGTCGACCGCGCCTGCTCGATCGGCATACAGACGGACGGCGTCGGTGGCGGCGATGTCCTCGATGTTGTGTTCGCTCGATGGTGGTGTTGGAAGCGGACCGAGTGGGATGGTCGCTTCACCGGCAACACCGAGCGACTCGCGACTTGTTGTCAGCACACACACGTCGTGCGAGGTGGCGAGCAGGTGACGCACGAGGCCGGCCACGGCGGACAGGACGTGCTCGCAGTTGTCGAGCACGAGCAGGCCATGCGCGTCCTTGCAGTGCCTGATGATGCTCGTCTCGAGGTCGGTCCCGGGAATCTCTCGCACGCCGAGGGCTTCGGCGATCGCCGAGGCGACTGATCGGATCTCCGACGTCGGTGTGAGGTCCGCGAACCACACACCGTCGACGAAGGTTTGCGCGACCTGGTCGAGCACCTCGAGTGCGAGGCGCGTCTTGCCGACACCGCCGGGCCCGGTGACCGTGACGAACCGACCCTCCGCAAGGCGCTTGGCGACGAGGCGGCATTCATCATGACGACCGACGAACGTGGTCATGGTCGTTGGGCGATGACCCGCTCCCCGGTCAGTTCGACGCGTCCGCTGCCGAGCGGCGCGCCGCAGTGATCCCGACGTGAGCGAGGGGTCCTCCGCGACGATCGCCCGTTCCAGGGCGCGCAGCTCGACGGTCGGTTCGAGGCCGAGCTGCTCGCCGAGGGTCTTCCGCGCCCGCTGGAACGCCCGCAGCGCCTCAGCATGACGGCCGTCGCGGCACAGCCCGACCATGAGGTGGGCCCACCGCTGCTCACGGAGCGGCTCGGCCGCTGTCGCGGCCTCGAGATCGGCGATCAACGCCGCGTCGCCGCCCGCCTCCAAGCGGGCTTCGTTGAGGTGTTCGATCAGGGTGCGGAAGAGCTCCTCGAGCCGAACGCACGAGGCCCGCGCCGGTCCGTCCGTGACGTCAGGAGCAGGAGCTCCTCGCCACAGTGCCCGAGCGCTCGAGAGCATCTCCACGGCACGGAGCGTGTCGCCGTCGTCCAGAGCGATGCGCCCGTCGACGACGAGCTCCTCGAATCTCTGGACGTCGACCGAGCCGTCCACCAGTCGATACCCGTTGCCGATGCGGGTGATCGTCAGCCGCGGAAACCTGTGGCGGATCCGCGACACCAGGATCTGCAGTGTCTTCGCCGCTGACGGCGGCGGTCGATCGCCCCACACGGCGTCGATCAGCGAGCCGACGGAGGCCGGATCGGGTGCGCGCAGCGCCAGCAACTCGATCACCGCACGTTCCTTGGTCGAGGTCAACTCGCGTCGACCGTCACCGATGACCAGCGGACCCAGCACCGCGACCCCCACTCACGCCAGCGTAGATCCCCGGCCGAGGCGGGTTCGTCGGACGACCCGCCATGCGCGCAACCGAGACGCAACCGGTGCCGTGCGCGCTCTGGCCAGTCGCCGGTGCCAACGGCGGCGTCGGCGACACGCCGAACCACGGAGGCGTCGCTGCACTCCTCGGCGCCTGCCGCCAACGACACGAGAGGGAACCATGGACCACGAAGATCACCATCGCCACCGCACCGGAGGCGCTCGCATCGCGATCGCCGCCGCCGCGACCGCCATGAGCCTCGGCGTGGTCACGGTCCCCACCGTCGCCGCGCACGCCGATCGATACAGCGCCGTCGTCCATCCCGGCGAGTCGATCCAAGTCGCCATCGACGCCGCCCGTCCGGGCGACCCTCGCCTGGCCGGTCCCAAGGACGACGCACCAGGCCCGGCGTCTGAGGCCGGCATCTGCGTGCACGGTGCCGGCGTCCAACTCGCCCCGTTCGTCGGTGAGCACCGCCGGTTCGTCTCCGTCGAGCGTCGCGTCCGCGACGTGACGATCACCGGGTTCCGAGTCGAGGGATTCACCGGGCCGAACGTGGCCTTCGTCGGCGCGTCCGGCGCTCGCCTGGACCGCAACGTCTTGGCCGACGGCGACCAGTACGGCGCCCTCACCGTCGGCTCGACGCGCACCCGCTTCTCACGCAACACGGTCACCTCATCGGCAGCCGTGCGCAACATCGGGATGTGCGCCGACGACGTCGCACCGGCGATCGTCGACCACAACGACGTGTCCGGCTACGTCGCCGGGCTCTGCGTCCAGACGCAGGCCGCCGACTTCCGCAGCAACGTCGTGCACGACAACTGCATCGGCGTCTACGTCGACCCCGGCATCGGCGCTCTCGTCCGCGACAACCGGATCACGAGCAACAACGCCGCCTGCCAGGACTTCGACTTCATCACCGGGATCGATGTGTACCTCGACGGTGCCCACGGCACCCAAGTCACAGGCAACCGGATCGAAGGCCACACGCCGCCCGCCTACGGCGCCGGCATCGTCATCACCGACAACCCCAGCGCCGGGCCCGCCATCGACAACACCGTGCGCGGCAACCGATTCGTCGACAACACCCTCGACCTGCTCGTCGACACCACCGGCACCGGCAACATCGTCACCCGCAACCGGTGTACGACCAGCCAACCAGCCGGGCTCTGCCGCTGAGCCCCGCTGTGTCCGACACCTGAAGGCACGAGCGATGAACCGTCGAACGTCTCGTCATCGCGCTGATCGCCACGATCGCACTCACCCCGGCCGCGACGATCGACGTCACCCCGGTGTCGGCAACCCGCCGCGGCCGGCGCAGGTCTGGTCACCGAACGGCAAGGATTTCACCGGCACTGGGGCGACGGGTTCGCCGACGGTGCGTCAGTGCCGGTGCTCGGCGGCGATGCCGAGTCGGCCGACGGTCTCGCCTTCGAAGTCGACCTCGATCAACACGGCGGGCTCGTCGCCGGGAACCCAGGCGTCGTGCCCGGGAGCGATGTCGACCACGGCAGGCGCGACGTAGGCGACCAGGCAGCCGTCTGCGTACTCGAAGCTGAGGTTGCCGGAGGCGAGGAAGCCGACGTGCGCGTGCTGGCAGCGCTCGGTGCCGATCAACGGCTGCAGGTCGACCGACCAGCGCAGCCCCGCTGGGTAGACCGAGCGTTTGATGCGCGCCTCGCCGACACGCACCACGTCGATCTCCACGGGGCCGAACCGTTGGTGGTCGGCATGGTCCATCGCAGCGAACAGCGCGTCGTCCCCATCCACGACCCGCAC
Source organism: uncultured Acidimicrobiales bacterium (assembly GCA_963794805.1). Classification (GTDB taxonomy): domain Bacteria; phylum Actinomycetota; class Acidimicrobiia; order Acidimicrobiales; family Ilumatobacteraceae; genus JAODBQ01. The sequence goes on along the minus strand of CAWCFL010000011.1, from coordinate 78,577 downwards.
GTTAACCCCGTGCGAACACGCCATGCCGAGCTCACTCGCTCGTTCGTCATGTCCGAGAATCCGCGCCCGATCCGGAGTCGGAGGCATCCGGAGACGCCGGGTCGACGGCGCAGTGCGACCGTGCCCGTCGCGCCGGCGGCTGCACGGTCGGCCGACGGTTCGTCGGGTGGCGGCCTTCGCGGATCGTGGACATGGCGCATCGGGACCGCGGCGCAGCCGCCAGCGCTGGCATCTCCGAACGGTGGAGGCCGTTTCGGCCGAGTGCCGCCTCCCTCGTGTCGCCAGCTCAGCCCTTCGTGGTGGTGGTGGCCTTGACCGTTGTGCTCGGCCGCGTGGTGACCGAGGTCGTCGGCTTCTTCGTCGTGGTGGTGGTCGTCTTGTTCGTCGACCTGGTGGTCGTGGTCGCCGACGAGGTCGAACCGGACAGGCTGGCCCATGTTGCCGGGCCGACGATGCCGTCGGCCTGCAATCCATTGGCCTTCTGGAACGACACCACGGCCGCCTGTGTCTTGGAGCCGAACTGGCCGTCGGCGTTGACCTTGAATCCGTGCGCGGCGAGCTCCGTCTGGATCTGGCTCACGCCAGGTCCGCTGTCACCGAGCGTCACGTTGTCGCTGGGGCTGCTGACCACGCGACCCCCGGCGGTGGCCGTCGTCGATGTCCTCGATGCCGATGTCGTTGCCGGCGATTGGAGCGTCGGTGTTGTCGACGTCGACGGAATGGTTGCCGTCGTGGCGACGGTCGCAGGAGCGATCGTGGCGAAGGTCGTGCCGGACGTCTTGACCGTCGTCGTCGACGCCGTGGACGTGCCAGCGCTGCAGCCGGCCACCAAGATCAGAGCCAGTCCGTACAGCGCGGTCGTGACGTGGCGACGATGAGGGCGTGCAGGTCGCGGCGACATGCTTCGATCCTGACCCATGGGCTCGCGGCACGGTCGACGGGTGGGGTAAATCCTGGGCAAATCGTCCTCGCGGCGCTGTGTCCGCCTGATGTCCGCTTCATCCGTGTCGCGAGGATCAACTGGTTCCGTCGTCGGGCGTCGAGGGTTTGACGCGACGCAGGATGGTGATGCCGGCGACCGTGACCGCTGGGCTGTACAACCGGTCGAGGATGGGCTGGACGCGCCCGCTGCGGTCGCAGGTGCTGACGGTGTTGTACTTGGCGATGTAGGCAGGTGGCGTGTTTGTCAGGTACGTCAGCAGCCGCTGCGAGGCCTGCGGTCCGACGATGACCTCGGGGAACCACAGATAGGGCACCGGCGGGTCCTGGTCGACGTCGGCGTAGACCGCGGGTCGACCGCACATCACGTACAGCTGGTCGCCGGCGCGTCGGTTGGCCAGATACCAGCTGGCAACGCGCTCGTCGACCACCGCCTGGTGGTCCGATGCCGCACGCCACGTGATCTTGCTCGGGTTGCCCGCGAAGACCCACAGACTGACCAGCAGAGCCGGGGTGACCGCCACGGCGACGGCGATGACCGCAACCCGCCGCACGGTGGCAGCCGCCACCCCGGCGAGCGCGCTGATCGGTGCGACCAACAACAGCCAGTAGTGACGCCAGTACCCGCCTCCGATCATGAACGCGAACGAAGCCGCCGCCAGCCAGAGCAACAGGAGCGCATGGCGCGACGCTCGCGGAACGGGTGAGCGGGCGGAGCGACGGACGGCCCGCCCGGCGAATCCGGCCATCCCGAGCAGCAGCGCCGGCCCCAGGACCAACGCCCCGTACCGAGCCGTATGTCGCAGCGTGGACCAGTTCGGGTGGTTCAACAGGCTGAGGGTGCTGGACCGGTAGCCGCCGATCGCCCACCACCACCGTTGCCAGCCGATCGACGCGGCCTGCGCGAGCACGACGGCGATGGCGGTTGCGGCCCCGGCGCCGAGCGACACAGCGGCGCGCACCGATCGGCGACGCTGGTCCGGCTCGGTCGCGGCGCGGATCGCCAACCACAGCAACATCGCCAAGAAGCCGTCGAACCCCGACTGCTTCAACGACAGCGCCACACCGGCGAGGAGCCCGGCGGCGAACATCCAACGCCCGATTCGAGACTTGCCGAGTCCAACGACCGATACGGCGAGCCCGGTCGTCGCGACCGCGCCACTCAACAACTCGCCGTTGGCCATGTAGCCCTCCAGCACCGGGCTGGCCGAGAGCACTGCGCAGATCAGCGCCGCCCAACGCGCGGCGACGTCGCCGAACAGCTGCCACACGACCACCGCGGTCGAGACCACCAGCAGCGCACCGAACAGCATCGCCATCACCCGGATCGACGACGTGTGACCACGACTCAGCCAGTCCCAGGCACGGAACAACCCGAGCAGACCCTGCGGGCGGTCGACCCACACGTCGCGATACAGCGCTCGCCCATGCCCCCACGCCCTGGCGATGGCGAGGTAGCCGCCCTCGTCGGCGTTGATCGGCGTTGACAGCATTCGCACACGCAGCAGCACCGACACTGAGACGGCGACGCCGACCCACCACCACGTGCGGACGCCATTGTCAGGCGTGCACTTCCCCGACAGCATCTCCGAGCGCCTTCCCGTCCCGCGGAAGCTAGTTCACCTCGTGTCGAGCCGGTTTGCGGGCCTCGTCAACTGTTCGTAAATCCGCTGCGGCCATCACCAGCTGCGCCGAACAGATCCAGCCCATGGCTACCGTCGAGCGAATTGTCCCGTCCGGTCGGGACGAGTGACGAGCCGGAGGTCTGTGGTCGTGCATGACGGTCGTGAGCTGTGGTTCCTGACCAGCCAGGAGCGTGGCAACCCGGCGACGTCGATCGACGCCCGTCACCAAGATCCGTGGACCGCGGGCAACCTGTGCCGCGTGCTGGTGCATGGGCGCAGCTACTTCGCTCGGCTGCACGACGAGTTGCGCGGGACCGGCACCGGCGACAGCGTCTACTTCACGGATTGGCGCGGTGACGGCGACGAGCGGTTGGCCGGGGCCGGGAGCGAGGTGGGCAAGGTGTTGGCCGCCGCGGCGCGCCGTGGCGTTGCCGTGCGCGGTCTGTTGTGGCGTTCGCATCCAGATGCCGCCAAGTTCAGCGAGCAGGAGAACCTGCAGTTGGCCGATGAGGTCAACGACGCCGGCGGGACGGTGTTCGTCGACGAGCGTGTGCGTCGCGGCGGCAGCCACCACCAGAAGCTCTTCGTCATCCGCCACGGCGCACACCCAGCCGACGATGTCGCGTTCGTCGGTGGTATCGACGTGTCACACGGCCGCCACGACGACGAACACCACCGGGGTGATCCACAGGCGATCGCGATCGATCACCGCTACGGTCCCCGACCGGCGTGGCACGACTTGCAGGTCGAGGTCCATGGCCCAGCGATCGGCGACCTGGAGCACACGTTCCGCGAACGCTGGCGGGACCCGACACCGCTCACACGTGGCCCGTGGAACCGGCATCTTGTTCGGCGCGCCGGCCAACCGCCACGACCGCCGACGTTGCCGCCTCAGACGCCGGACCCTCCCACCGCCGGACCGCACGCCGTGCAGGTGCTGCGCACGTATCCGGCTCGCCGACCGCGCTACCCGTTCGCCCCGAACGGTGAGCGCAGCATCGCCCACGCGTACCTGAAGGCGTTCGACCGGGCTCGCCGCCTCATCTACATCGAGGACCAGTACCTGTGGTCCATCGACGCCGCCGACGCGCTGGTTGACGCGCTGCGCGCCCAGCGTCGGTTGCGTGTCGTGGTGGTCGTTCCCGCCGTTCCGGACGAAGATGGGCGGTTGTCCGGCCCGGCCAACCGGATCAACCAGCTCGAGGTCCTCGCCCGGCTCCGAGCTGCGGGTGGTCAGCGGTTCGCTGCCTACCACCTGGAGCGCAGCGACGGGATCCCGATCTACGTGCACGCCAAGGTGTGCATCGTCGACGACGTGTGGATGACTGCCGGCTCCGACAACGTCAATCGGCGGTCCTGGACCCACGACTCCGAACTGACCCTGGCGATCCTGGATGGCGAGGTCGATGATCGTCCTCCTCACGATCCCGCCGGTCTTGGTGACCGGGCCCGGGTGCTGCCGAGGACGACGAGGCTCACGCTGTGGGCCGAGCACCTCGACCTCGACGACGTCCCTGTCGACCCCGAGGAGGGCTTCGAGCTCCTTGGCGCCTCTGCCGCCGGGCTCGACGACTGGCACGCGCGGCAACGCGTCGGTGAGCGGCCGCCGGGTCGTCTCCGTGTCCATCGTCCGGACCGAGTGACGTGGTGGGTCAAGCCGGCTGCGGCGGTGTTCGCTCGACTCATCAGCGATCCTGACGGACGACCAGTCGCTGATCGCGCTCGTCGGCGCTACTGATCTGCCGACTGGGCCGGCACAACGCTGCGTGTCGGTTGGTGCCCCTGCCGGTCGTGGCAGGGGTGGGACCGTCATGTCAGCGGGGCGCGGGCGATGGCACGCGGGCCGCGTCCGGCGAGCAGCCAGCCGCCGACAGCGGCAGCGACGGGGAGGCCGATGATGAGGACGAGCAGGTTCGAGGCGGGCGTGTGGGACAACGAGCCGAGCCGTCCGTGGTTCCAGGCGAGGACGGCGAGGTGCGCTCCGACGACACCGAGCACGCCACCCAGCAGCCCGAGTGCGCCAGCCGTCGCGCCGACGAGCCAACGCCGCGTCCGCGTGCTGGCCCCGGCCGCGGTGAGGGTGCGCATGTCGCCGGCGGTCTCGCTGCGGATGAGCCCGACGGTCATCGCCAGCACGGCGAGCGCGACGAGGATCCCGATCGTCGTGGAATCGGTGCTCAGGGCGCCGTTCGTTCGGGCCGTGCTCCGGGTTTCGACGTTGAGTCCGGCACCTGCGGCGATCTGTCGGGCCGTCGAGATCTGCGCCGAGGTGAGCGGGGAGTCGGAGCGGATCAGCCAGCCGGCAGTGATCGGCTGCAGGCCGTAGCGCTGCATCGCCGCCGACGAGATCATCGTGGTCGGCTCGGACGTGTACGCCGGGAGGTCGAGGACCTGCACCTCGGGGACCGGCGGGTCGCGCTTGCCGCTCTCGAGTTGCAACCCGGTGAGGTCTCGCGGCGACGCGACGTCCGCGGTCGGGTCGAGATCGGCTTCGGTGAGACCGGAGGCGGCGAGCAGTTCGGGGGTGGCCACGTACACAGCGGTGACGACTTCGATGCTCGTCCCGTCTCCGACCGGCGACTCCTTGGCCAACGAGGCGGCCAACCGCCCGCCTGGTTGGTCGCCGAGCGGTGGGAGCGTGGGAGCGTCGGCGCTGATGGCCTGTTGCAGGGTGACCACCGACGAGGCGCTCACGGCCGTCGCGATCTGCTGCGCGCTGGCCTGCGCACTCGACAGGGAAGTCGCCGAGGTGTCCGGGATGGGTGCGGTGGAGTCGTGGCCGAGGTAGACGACGAGCTCGGTGTCGCGCAGGTTGCCGTTCGGCGCGGCGGCGTCGACGGTGGCCTGCATCGACGAGTCGGCCACGGCGATGGTCGCGGCGATGCCGATGGCCAACGTGATGGCCCCGAGCGCGGCGCCCGATCGCGACTGGTAGCGAACCAGATCGCGCAGGGCGAGGCGGATCGAGATCGGTGCACGGCGACCGATGGCGGCGAGGATGCGGATGGCCGCGGGGGCCAGGAACAGCATCCCCAACATCGTCGCCACGATGCCGGCGACCAGGAGCGAGCGCGGTGCTGCGCCAGAAGAAGATCAGCAGGTAACCGCCGCCGGCGAGCAGGACGCCGACGGCCGCCGAGCGGTGCGTGGGCTGCGGCTCGGGCGGGCGCCCGGACAGCGCGGCGACGACGGGCACGCGCGACACCGACCGTGCCGGCCACCAAGCGGCGAGGACCGCGGTGAAGAACGCGAGCGCCATCGTCGCGGCGAGCGCCCACCACGGGAGATCGAAGCGGTTGACGTGGTCGACGCGGTGGCGCAGGATCCGCTCGAGGTGCGGTGCGAAGCCCAACCACGCGATGAGCCCGATGGCCGCGCCGACCGTCGCGCTGACCACTCCGACGACGGCGCCGTTGGCCAGCATCACCAAGCGCACGTGCCGGTCGGTCGCCCCGATCGACTCGAGCATGCCGAGGGCGCGGAGTCGGCGCTGGGCCATCACGGTGAAACCGGAGATGGCCAGCAAGCCGATGAACAGCATGCCGACGGTGCTGATCGCGAGCATGATCGCCGCCGCTTGCGCGGTGCTGACGTCGCCGCCGCTCTGCACGCTCAACCCTGACCCGTCCACGGTGTGGAACGACTTCAGTTGCGCGTCGGTGGCGTCGGCCAACACCGACACGCGCGCGGCCGGCGTCGCCTGCCCGGGCGGGACGAGGACGAATTCGTCGGACAGGTTGAGCGGGTTCTCCACGATGCCGACGACCTGACGCGTTCGATCACCCGTCTCGAGCGCGCCGCCGATCTTCACGTCGAACGTCTGCGCGGCGCCGTCGGTGACGGCCGCCTCGTCGGGGCCCGTGGGGTAGCGGCCGCTCCTGAGGCGCAGGGCCGAATGGGTGAACGCGCCGTGCGGATCTTGGTCGCGCAGGTCCACGGGTGCAACCGATCCGGGCACCACGACGTCTTGGTGGCTGATCACCTCGATCGTGCCGAGCGCAGCCCTGGCGGCGTCGAGATCCTCGGCGAGCTTGTCCGCGTGGCCGTCGATGGTGATCAGTTGGTTGGCGCTGCCCAGTTCGGCCTGCATGGTCGACGTGGCGTTGGTGCCGATGGCGATGCCGACGATCGTCGCTGCGACCGCCAACGTCAGCAGCGTCAGCACCAGCAGTTGTTGACGCCAATCGCGGCGGAACAGCCGGACCGACCAGCGCAGGAGCGCTCGGCACGCGGCGCGCCCGCCGTTGCCCGACCGCGCCACGACAGCGCTGGCGTCGGTCACGATGCGGCGCCACCGGTGAGCAGCGACTCCGGCCCGGGCACCGGCACGGTGCTGTCGGCGACCAGACCATCGCGCAGGAAGACCACACGGTCCGCCCACGAGGCCAGCTGCGCATCGTGGGTGACGACGACGCCGGCGACACCGCGGCTGCACGCCGTGCGCACCAGGCGCATCACCGCCTCGCCGTTCTCCGAGTCGAGCGCACCCGACGGCTCGTCGGCCAACAACAACCGGCGCTCGCCGACGACCGCCCTCGCCACGGCCACCCGTTGACGCTCGCCACCCGACAACTCGTCGGGGAATCGATCGGCCTTCTCGTCGAGCCCGAGGTTGCCGAGCGCCTCCATCGCCGCGCGTCGGGCGGCCTTCACCGAGACCCCGTCGAGCTCGAGGGGCAGGGCGACGTTCTCCGCCGCGCTCAGCCCGGCGAGGAGGTTGAAGTCCTGGAACACGTAGCCGATCGAACGGCGACGCAGGCGGGCCGTCTCGTTGCGCGACATCGCCAGCAGATCGGCGCCACCGACGTACACCTCGCCGCTGGTGGGAGCCTCGAGACTGCCGGCGATGGTCAGCAGTGAGCTCTTGCCCGAACCGCTCGGACCCATCACCGCCACCAGCTCGCCGGCATCGACGCACAAGTCGACGCCGCGCAACGCGTTGACCTCGGCCGGACCGTGCCCGTAGCGCTTGGTCACCTGACGCAACTCGAGCATGCTCACGGCCGCACCCTGACCCGCCGGCGCGACGCGGGCATCGGGAGGGCTGCTGGACGTGCGCCCGCCGGCGCTGGGTCGACCGAAGCCCGACGGAGGCGTCCCTCCGCGGCGTCGAGCCAGCGGACCACCGAGTCGAGCCGGAACAGCTCCGCATCGACGGCGAGCAAGTAGCCCAGGTCGTCCTGGGCGTCGGTCGTCTCGCGCTTCAAGGCGGTCCACTGCTGCATCAGCTCGACCACATACCGACGATGCACCTGGATCACCTCGTGCACATCGACGCCGCCGACCTGGACGGCCACGAGCACCTTGATCACCAGTTCGTCACGTGGCGGCGAGCTCAAGTCGGGCGGCGTGCGCAACCAGTGGTCGAGCTCCGCCGCGCCCGCTGGCGTGATGTGGAAGTGCTTGCGCGGGCCGACATCGACCACATCGTCGTCGGCATCCTCGCCGGCGACCAGGCCGTCACGCTCGAGGCGCTGCAGCGTGGTGTACACCTGCCCGACGTTCAACGGCCACACCTCACCCGTGCGGGCCTCGAAGTCCTGGCGCAGCTGCAGACCGAACTTGGGGCCGTCGCTGAGCAAGGCGAGCAGCGCATGACGGACACTCATCGTCGATCTCTACCCAGAGTCATACTCGGTAGTATACCGATCCTTCGGACGCTCGCAAGCGGTTCGTCAGGGTTGCGTTCGAGCGCCGAACCCGCACGCGCACCACGTCTGACCCAGCGTTGACCCGCTTCGGACACCCGTCGACGTCATGCACGACGCCCATGGTCCAGGCCAGCCTGGCCGGCGAGGTGCACTCGTGACCTGCGTTCGGTGACCGGCGTCGGTCCAAGGGGAACGACGACGACGCCGATCAAGGCGCGGGCCGACTGCTTGCGCTCGGACGCGACAACCCGTCGTCTACGTGCCGGGCGCGTGAGCGAGAAGTTCGGTGATGGTGGCCGTGCGCAGACCGAGTGCCGCGATCTGTTCCAGGATCGGTGGGAGCGCGGTGAGCGTGTCGCGATGGCCGAAGTGGAGGCTGACGATCGCCCCGGGATGGAGGTGAGGGGTGACGTTGTCGATGACGGTCTGCGGTCCGGGGTTCGTGAAGTCGCGCGAGTCGATGTCGTAACCGACCGACACCGGGTAGCCGACCCGGCCGGCCTCCTCGAGGATGAGTGGTGTCGGCACATCGGTCCCCGATGGTCGGAACCAGTTGCCGATCGAGCCGACGAACGGCATCAGGGCGTTGCCGCCCCCTTGGATCTCGGCGTGTACGTGGGCTCGGTCGAGATCGAGCATCGGTTGGTGGGACTTGGTGTGATTGCCGAGCTCATGTCCGTCGGCGAGGGCGCGGTGGCCGAGCGCCGGGTGGGCGGTCAGCCAGTCGCCGATGGCGAAGAGCGTCGATCTGACGGAGTTGCCGCTCAGGAGATCGAGGAGCCGCGCCGCGAGCGCTGGGTCGCCGGCGAAGTGGAACGTGAGCGCGACGAGTGCTGAGCCCGGGTCGCCGTGGTCGACGTAGGTCGCCGGCGTTCCGGGCGACCACACCGTCTCCGGCACGGCGCCGACGGCGGTCGATGGCGCTGGCGGCACCGTCGACGGGTCGACGGTGGATCCCGCTGGGCCGGATTCGGCGACGGCGGGCGCGTCGCTCGACGTCGGCGCGACGGTCTCGGTGGTGGTCGAGGGGGTCGAGGTGGTCGAGGTGGTCGGACTCCCCGCCGTGGGCGACGAGGAGCAGGCCCCGAGCGCACCGAGCGCACCGGCACCGGCCAGCGCGCGCAGCAGGTCACGTCGGTTCATCGGTAGTTGCCCGTGTGTCCGAGCGAATATCGACCCGGCTGCGGGAACACGTTCAGACCGTGTGGACCGGGTGGGACCGCGATCCGGGCGACGAGGTCACCGGTGGCCGTGTCGAAGACGTACACCTGCGCGTCGAACCTGCCCGACAACCACAGCCTGGTTCCGTCCGCGGACACGCCGCCCATGTCCGGCGATCCTCCACCCGGGATGTGCCAGGTGTCGACGACTTGATCGGTGGTCGGATCGATCACGCTGACCGAGCCTTGCCCGTCTCGGGACGGCCCCGTGTTTCGGCTGCTGGCCCGCCCTCGGTTGCTGACGTACATCCGTGTCGAGTCGCGACTGGGATAGATGCCATGCGCTCCGACGTCTGTCGGGATCATGCCGATGACGCTCGTCCCACTGGCGTCGACGACCCAGACGCATCCGTGGGCCATGTCGGCGACATAGAACTTGCTGCCGTCCGGTGCGAGACGCAGATCTTGGGGCATCGAACCCGGTGGGAGGTCGAGGCGGCCGATGATGGTCCCGGTGGAGCTGTCGACCTTGATCAAGCCGCCGGAGAACTCGCAGGTCGCGAGGAACCAGGTCTCGTCGAGTGACCAGTCGGCGTGGTTGATGCCGTCGCACGGTGCGGTGTCGATCTTGCGAACGAGTTGCCAGGTCGAACGATCGTATTCGTCGATCCGGTTGCGTCGTTCGGCCATGACCACCGCCGTCGTGCCGTCCGGGGTGAAGTAGAGGTTGTACGGCGCGTCGACGGGGATGGGCGTGCCGTTCGGTCGCCCCGTGGACGGGTCGATGGGGACCAGGCGGTTGGAGTCGCTCGCGGTGGCGAACAGCTGTTGGAGGTCCCAGCCGGCGACGACGTGTTGGACCAGCTTGCCCACGTGGTAGGAGTCGACGATCTGCATCGTCGCTTGGTCGATGACCGTCACCGTGCCGCTGTCGTTGCTCGGCACGTAGACGTAGCTCTTGGCGTCGGCGACCGCAGGGCTGAGCTGCGATGCGGTGGCATATCGGTACACCTCGGGTGTGAGGCCGACATCCGCGATGCTGCCCGGCCGCGTCACGCTCGACGACGCCACGCTCGACCCCGTCTCGATGGATGGCGTCGCGGCCGACTGGCCGGTGGTCGCGGACGGCTGCGCGACCACCGGGAGGGCCGAGTCGGCGGCCGCCGTCGTTGCCGGCCCCGCCGGCGGCCCAGAGGCCGTCGTCGAGTTGCACGAGGCAGCCACGACGACGACGACGAGCGACGCGACGAACCGGAAGCGTCGACTTGCCGGTTGCATCGGGCGTCACCGTAGGAGCCTCACTCGGCGGACGTCATGTCGATCCGGTCATCGCTCGGTAAAACGCCCCTGCGCGGGACGGCTGGCGTGGGCCGGCGACGGCGGCGATCACCGACTCGATCGACGCCGATCCGGCAATTGATCGACAGCTGACCGGCCGTTCAGCTCCCGTCGACCCAACGTTCACCGACTGGACCGGTACCGCCATCTGGTGTTCGCGTCGCTCACGAAGAATGCGCTCGTTGCAGTGGAAGCACCACTGGGCGGGAGGAGTGGCCATGTCTCGCAGGATTCGTCGGTTGAGCAGCAGCCTTGCTGCTGTCGCGGTTGTGCTTGGCGGTGTGCCGTCAGCGGCCGGAGCATCCAGCTCGCATCACACCGAGCGCGCTCGGCACGTGTTGCTGCTGTCGGTCGACGGACTCCACCAGTCGGACCTGGACCGGTACGTCCGTCATCATCCGTTCTCGGCGATGGCCGGCCTCGTGCGCGAGGGCACCGAGTTCACCAACGCCCAAACACCCATCGTCTCGGACTCGTTCCCCGGCATGGTCGGCCAGGTCACCGGCGGTAACCCGTCGACGACGGGGATCTACTACGACGACACCTGGAACGCCGCGCTGCTCCCGGCAGGCACCACTGAGTGCACGGCGGCCACTCCCGGCGCAGAAGTGGCCTTCGCCGAGAACCTCGATCGCGACACCACGGCACTCGACGCGGGACAAGGCCTGGCGGGCCTCCCCAACGGCATCTTGTCCATGACCGGTCACCCGGAGTCATTGATCGATCCCGGCAAGCTCCCCGTCGACCCCGCAACCTGCACCCCGGTGTACCCGCACCAGTACCTGAGGGTGAACACCATCTTCGAGGTCGCCAAGGCCGCCGGCCTGCGCACCGCGTGGAGCGACAAGCACCCCGCCTACGAGATCCTCGACGGACCATCGGGCCACGGGATCGACGACCTGTTCACCCCCGAGATCAACTCCGACGCCCCCACGCCCGGCGCCTCGATCGACTGGACCGGCGACAACGCCCTCACCCAGCAGTACGACGCCTACAAGGTGCAGGCAGTCGACAACGAGATCAACGGATTCGACCACTCCGGAACCGCAACGAGTCGGTACACCGGCGATCTTCGGGATGAACTTCCAGAGCGTCTCCACCGCACAGAAGCTCCCCGAATCCGGAGGACGACGCGGGGGCTACCTCGCCGATGGCACGACACCGGGCCCGGTGCTCGCCTCAGCGCTCGACTTCGTCGATTCGAGCATTCGCGGCATGAATCGAACGTTGCGTTCGGCCCACCATGCCGACGACACGACGATCATCCTGTCGGCCAAGCACGGCCAGTCGCCGCAGGAACCAGCAGCACTCACTCGCATCCCCGACGGGCCGATCATCGACGCACTCAACGGCGCCTGGAGAGCCGCCGGCCACACGGCCGACCTCGTCGCCTTCTCCGTCGACGACGACGCGATGCTGCTGTGGCTCAATGACCGATCGGCCGCCGCCACCACGTTCGCGCAACAGTTCCTGTTGACTCACGACGGCACCGGCAACGACATCAGCGGCGCTCCCAAGCCCTACACGGCTTCCGGGCTGCGTGCCGTTCACGCGGGCGCTGACGCAGCCGGGTTCTTCGGTGAGGCCACACCCGACTCGCGGACTCCCGACATCGTCGGTGAAACCCAACACGGCGTCGTGTACACGGGCGGCCAGAAGAAGATCGCCGAGCACGGCGGCGACGACGCCCAAGACCGACACGTTCCCCTCCTCGTCGCCGGTGCCGGCGCGGCCGAAGGCCGGCGCGTGCGCCAACTCGTGACGACCACCCAGATCGCCCCCACCGTGCTGCACGCCTTGGGGCTCGACCCGCGTCGGCTCCAAGCAGTCAGGATCGAAGGCACGTCCGCGCTTCCCGTTGGAATGCCCTGACGCTGAATCGCAGAGCGCGTCATGCGGGACCGCCGTGACAACGTCGGGCCGCTCGCGATCGCAAGCGCGAACTCGAAACTGGTGGCCGCGGCGATGAGGAGAGCTGTACGCACGGCTACCTGGTGGCTGGCTGATTTGGGCTTCTTGCCTGGTTCCGCGTGCCGGGTGGTCTGAACGCCGCTCCGTCGGACACCGTGACGCGTCGATGACAGACTGACGTTGTGGATCCGGCGTCCGAGCCGACAGACGGGACGGCTGGCGACACGGCGGCTGAAGTGGCTGAGCAGCAGGCGCTGCTCGTTGCGCTCGCGGCAACGCTCAACGGTGTGCCGGTGCACTATTGGCTGATGGGCGGGTGGGCCGTCGACGTCCGCCTCGGTCGCATCACGCGCCGCCATTCGGACATCGACTTCGCGGTGTTGCTCGCCGATCGCGATGCCGTGACCGAGGCGCTACGGACGCATGGCCTGGTGGCCGTGCCGGGTGCCGAGCCGGCCGGCGAGTTCTTCGATGGTGGGCCGTGCCGGGTCGAGATCACGTACCTGAAGGAGACGGCGAGCGGCGAGGTCGTCACGCCAGGTTTCGAACACTGGCCGTACGTCTCCGGCGCGCTGCAGGCCGGCGCTGTTCGTATCCACGGGGTGGAGGTGCCGGTGCTGTCGATTGCCGCGCTGATCGACACGAAGGAGCATTGGCAGGACCACGTGGGGGAGCCGATGCGTCCGCACGATCGCAGCGATCTTGCCGCACTACGCGCCCTCAGCTGATCAGCGGCCCACGCCGCCTGCGGTCCGATCGACCAGACTTCCGGCGGTTGAGGACGCTCACGCACCGGTGAGCTTGATGCGATTTGCGGACTACCCTGAGTGGGCGAGCAAGGGCGAAGCGTCTGGCCCTTCTGGCACAACGCGCGATCGCGACATGATTCTCGTCGACCGAGGCCTCCCGGCTACCCGAGCAGTTGTTTTGATGTCGCCGACGAGAATGGCTGTGGTGTCGTTGCAGGAGACCACACCCGGAGCCGAGCACGAGCGCTCGGGTAGCCACGTGCACCATCGACTCTGCCTGTTGAGGTGTTCGTGCCAGCCCACACCGCGCGACGTGGCTGCCGCGCAACGCTGCCATGCGGCCGCAACGACTGGCAGGTCGTCGGGTGTTCGAGGCGGCCGGCGATGCCCATCGCCGTGGTCAAGTCGCCGGTCGCCGTGGGGCGGGTCCCGCCTCGAGCGTCAATTTCGGGTCACGTGGCCATCGGTGGACGAGGTTTGGCGGAGGTCGTGGCGGTATCGCTCTGGATGCCGAGTCAGCTCGAGGAGGGCGTCGAGTGGCACGATGCCGTTCGAGGTCATGTCGGCGCTCACGGTCGAGACGATGCCGACGAGTTCGACGTGCCCGTGGCGCTCGGCGAAGAGTCCGCCGCCGGAGACACCGGGGATCAGGCCGCAGGCGATGTCGACGCGCCCCTTCGTGACCTCCAGTTTCTGGCTCGGCACGGTGCACCCGGCGGGTTGTGTGTCGATGATGGTGACGTCGCCGGTGGCGCCTGTCGGCGAGGGAAGGTCGTGCGGGCTCGAGCCGCGCAGCAGTGTGCCGTCCGTGTCGACCGGCTGGTAGCCGGCGATCGTGACGTTCCCGGTTGATGGCAGCGCCACACCGATCGTCGCCGCCGGGCCGGCGACGATCTGGTCCATCACCAGCACAGCGGCATCGAGTGCAGGGTTGGGGCCGTCAAGGTAGCGATCGTCGACGAGTGCCTCGTGAGCGACGTAGGTCTGGCCACCGCGCCGCACGGTCCGCGGTTCGGCCTGGCGGCTGCCGCCGCGGGTGTCAAGCACACAATGCGCTGCGGTCACGACGTATGTGGTGCCGGCGATCGGCGTGCCCGAGCACACCGTTCCGCCGCGCACGCGCACGAGCACGTCGGCCACTGGTCCGCGCACGAGGTGCGGTCGGCCAGCGGCGCTGGACCTGGGAGCGGCGCGCCCGATTGGGCTGGCCAGCGCGGCGAGAGCCAGCGCACCGGCGCACAGCACCCGTGGGACACGGGATGCATGGGGTTTGCCGGTCGTGGTTGCCATGCGGCGACCGTGCGACCGTCCACTGAAGCTGTCCCGGACCAGCGCCGAAGGAGCGCTCAGCGCCTCCTCAAGAGGTCGTCAAACGCTGTCTCGGCCCACGTCGGCACGAGTCGAGCTCGAGTGAGTTGTCGGCATTGACCAAGGTGCAACCGGCCTCTCCGACGGTGGCCAAAGCGACGGTCAGGTAGCTCCCCGCCGATCCCGGGCGAGGAGTTCGAGCTCTGGGCGACCTGGATCCGGCACCCGACCCGGCCGAACCGGCCTTTTTCGACCAGCGACCTCGTCCGGACGCCGCGGCGTTGAGCATCCGTTGAGCGGGCTCTCAGTCCGCGTTGGATCACTGCGCCCATCGTGAGCGGGCAGTCCGACGACGGGGTGCACGCCAAAGGAGGGTTAAAATGATTCGGAGCAAGCACATCGGGATCCTGGGGGTGGCCGTGGCAGGCCTGCTGACGCTGGGGGCTTGTGGGACCACGCCGACGGTGCTTCCGGCAACGAATTCGACCGAGCACACCTCGGCCCTTCAGGTCTGGGGCAACGACTACATCCAGTGCGGCAACGTGCCGCTCGACCATTGCTGAGGTTGGTGTGCGGACACCACTCGTCGCCGATGTTGAGCCCACGTTGAGCGGCGCGGCTCAACATCGACGGGTGGTCGCGAACGGATCGGAGCCGGTGGTGATGCCATGAGGTACCGGGTGCTCGGGCCGCTGGACATCGTGCTCGACGGCGGCGGGGTGGTCCTGGGGGGTGGGCCGAAGCAGCGCGTCGTCCTCGCCGTGCTCGTCGCCGCGGGCGGACGGCCCGTCTCCGTCGGCCGGTTGCTGCAGGCGATGTACGGCGACGACGCGGCGCCGTCGACCCGCGCCACTCTGCAGACCTACGTGTCGACGATGCGCCGCTCGTTGGGTGACGTGGTGGTGCGCCAAGGCGATGGCTACCTGCTCCAACTCGGCGAATCGTCGGTCGATGCCGTCGAGTTCGAAGCCGCCTACCGGGCCGCGACCCTGGTCGACGACACCGACGAGATGTCCGCCAGGTTGCGCGATGCACTCGTGCTGTGGCGCGGCCATCCCTATGCCGATGTCGAGTCGCACGGCGCGCTCGACGGCGAGATCACTCGCCTCAACGAGCTGCGGTTGGCAGCGATCGAGGCGCGGATCGACGCCGATCTGCGCGCCGGGCGCCATCGCGAAGTCGTCGCCGAGCTCGACGCGTTGACCGTCGAGCACCCGTTCCGGGAGAACCTGCGGGTGATGCACATGCTCGCCTTGTATCGCTGCGGTCGCCAGGGCGAGGCGCTGCGCGCCTTCGGCCGGACCCGCTCCGCGTTGGTCGAGGGACTGGGGATCGACCCGTCGCCGCAGTTGCAGGAGATGGAGCGAAGAATCCTCGAACAGGACCGTTCACTGCTTGTCGGTGTCCCGCCGACGGTGCAACGCCGGGCGGTCGTGGTGGTCGACGTGGATGCGGCTTGGGCCGATCCGGCCGAACGCGAGCGGGCCGTCGCCCTGCGTGAATCCGAACTCTCGCAGGCCGCAGAGCGTTACGGCGGCACCAACCTGGCGCCGCGCGGCACCGCCGGATACGCCGTGTTCGCCGAGCCGATCCACGCCGTGCACGCGGCGCGAGCAGCGATCGACGGACGTGCCCGGGTGGCCATCGACGTCGGCGACCTGGAGTACGGCGCCGACGAACCGATCGGGCCGCCGCTGGTGCGCGCCGCCCGGCTCGTCGCGGTGGCCAACCCGGGTCAGGCGCTGTGCTCACCGGCAGCCCACCAAGCGCTCACCGCCTCGGGCGTCGGCGGGTGGGCGGCAGGCTCGCTCGGCCGCTTCGACATCGTCGGGTTGGACGGGCCGCTCGACGTCTACCAACTCGTCGGCCACGGTTTCGGCGACGAGTTCCCGCCCCTGCAGCTCGACCGCCTCCCGCCGTTACTGCCGCGCGGTGCCGAGCGGGCAATGCCCGGCTTCGAGTTGCGCGCCCTGATCGGCGCCGGCGAGCTCGGCGAGGTGCATCGCGCCTACCAGCCGACGATGGGGCGCGAGGTGGCAGTGCGCATCTTCGACCCGGCAATCGTCGCCGATCCGCAGTTCGTGCGTCGCTTCGAGACCGCCGCCCAGCGGATCACCCGTGTCGAGCACCCAGCCATCGTCCCGCTGTTCGATTACTGGCGCGAGCCCGATCGCGCCGTGATGGTCCACCGGCTGATCACCGGCGGCCACCTCGGGCAGCGGATCCCGCCACAAGGGCTCGCCCCGCTGGATACGCTGGCGATCTTCGAACCGATCGCCGCAGCGGTCGCCTCGGCCCACCGTCACGGTGTGGTCCACGGGCGGTTGCGACCGCAGAACGTGATGTTCGACGCCGATGGGAACGTGCTCGTCGCCGACCTCGGCGTCGACGAGATCTGCGCCGGCCTCGTCACCTACGCGGCGAGCGCGTACGACGTGCCGGAGCGCCTCGGCGGTCTCCTCGCCACCCCAGCGTCGGACGTGTACTCGCTCGGGGTCGTCCTCCACCACATGATCAGCGGATCGGCACCCCCACCGGACTCCGCGCTCGATGTCGGCACCGGCGCGCTGTCGGGGGTGATCCGGCGCGCCATCGACTCCGACCAGGACGCCCGTCCGGCGTCGGTGGTGGAACTCGTCGCCGAGGTCCGCGCCGCCATGGCCGTACCGGCGGATCCGACCGCGACGTTCGCCCCGGCACGCAACCCGTACCGCGGGCTGGCCGCCTTCGAACAGGCGGACGCGGCCGACTTCTTCGGCCGCGACCGGGCCATCGCCGACATGCTCGCCGTGCTCGCCAACGAACACCTCCTCGTCGTCGTCGGTCCGTCGGGCATCGGCAAGTCGTCGGTGGTCAAGGCCGGACTCGTCCCAGCGCTGCACGGCGGCGCAGTCGAGGGGTCCAGCCGCTGGCTCGTGACGGAGATGACCCCCGGCGACTCGCCGTTCGAGCAGCTCGCCGCGGCGCTCGAGCGGGTCGCAACCGTGGAGATCGCCGACGTCCTCGGTGACCTCACCTCCGGCCGCCCGCTGTCTGCCGCGGTGCGCCGCCTCGTGCCGACCGACCATGTCGTGCTCGTCGTCGTCGACCAGTTCGAGGAGCTGTTCACCGGCACGATCGACGCGGACGAGCAGCGGGCCTTCCTCGAACTGATCGCCGGTGTGGCCGACTCGTCGGCGGGCAACGTACGTGTCGTCGTCACCCTGCGCGCCGACTACTTCGACCGTCCGCTGGCCTCGGCCCGCTTCGGCGAGGCGATGCGCGGCCGCACGATCGCGCTGGCGGCGATGACCGACACGGAGCTGGCCGATGCGGTGCGCTGCCCGGCGCAGGCAGTCGGGGTAGCGGTCGATGCGACCCTGGTGCAGCGGATCACCGACGACGCCGAGCGCCAACCCGGCGCATTGCCGCTGGTGCAGCACGCCTTGGCCGAGCTGTTCGATCGGCGGCGGACGAACACACTCACCCGCGCCGACTACCTCGCCGCCGGCGGGATGCGCGAGGCCATCGGGCGGCGGGCCGAAGCGCTCTACGACGAGCTCGACGCCGGCCAGCGTGAGGGCGTGCGCCATGTCTTCCTCGCGCTCGTCAACGTCAACGAAGAGCGCGAGGACACACGCCGGCGCGTCCGGCGCAGCGAGCTGGAGCAGGAGGGCATCCGTCCTGACGAGCTCGACACGCTGCTCGGCGAGTTCTGCCGGCACCGGTTGCTGACGTTGGACCGCGATCCGGCGAGCCGCACGCCCACCGTCGAGGTCGCCCACGAGGCGCTGCTGCAGTACTGGCCACGCCTGCGCGGCTGGATCGACGCCGCCCGCGACGATCTGCTCACGCGGCGTCGCGTCGCCGCCTCCGCCACGGATTGGACGGCGGCCGGCGGCGACGCCAGCTTCCTGTACAGCGGTGGCCGCCTCGACCTGGCCGAGGCGTGGGCGGCGCACTCCGACCTGCACGTCACCGATGACCAGCGGCGGTTCCTCGCGGCCGGCCGAACGAAGGCGGACCGCGACGTGAAGGCGAAACGCCGCCGCCGGCGGTCGCTCGTCGGCGCGCTCGTGGTGGCCCTCGTGATCACCACGTCGCTCGGCGTGTTCGCCATGGCCCAGCGCGCCGCCGCCGACCACCAGGCGCGCGACGCCCGGGCCCGCCAGTTGGCGAGCGACGCCCGCCTGGCGATCGACGAGGACCCGCAGCGGGCGATGCTGCTGGCGATGGCCGCGATGACGACCACGCCGACACCGTTGCCCGAGGCGGTGTCGGCCCTGCAAATGGCCACCCAGTCGACGCGCGTCGTCAACACCGTCGACGGCGTCGGCCTGCAGTCGTTCGCCGCGCGCTCTGACGACTCGCTCGTCGCCGTCGACCGGACGGAGGGCAACGGCTATGCGCTCGTCGATCCACAATCGGGCACGGTGACGGCGAACGTCACCACGGTGCTGCCGATCGACTACGAGTCGTTGGCCTTCGACCCGTCCGGCGCGACCGTCGCCGCCGGCTACCACGGTGGCGGCGGATCGCATCCGGCCGTCGAGCAGTTCGACGTCGCCACCGGCGGCTCGCTCGGCGCGTTCGACGGCCCGGCGGCGTCGTACGAGGGGGCGTCCTACGACGGGAGTGGCCGGTGGCTCGGAGCCGTGGCGGGCACCGACGACGCCTCCAACGTGCTCCTGTGGGACCTGCACGGCGGTGGCCCGCCGGTCACGGTCGGACCCGGGCTTGACTTCCGCTTCATCCCCGGGACGAGCTCGCTCGTCGTCGTGGCCCGGGATACCCCTGAGATCGTGGTGTACGACCTGCAGCCGGACGGCACGTTCGCCGAGGCCCGCCGGTTCCCCCGCCCGGATGTCCCGTACGCGGAAATGGCCGTCAGCTCGACCGGCTTGGTGGCGGTGGACTCGCTCCCCGGCCGGCGGGTCGACGTCCTCGACCTCTCCGATGGGGCGACGAAGGCCACCCTGAACATGCCCAGCCCAGGGGTGCTGCGGTTCAGCGACAACGGTCGGTTGCTTGGTGTCGGTGGCGGCGACAACCTCATCCGCCTGTATGACACCGACCAGTTCGCCCAGCAGCTGACCCTCGTCGGCTCTGCGGACCAACCGATCGGGTTCGCCTTCAGCCCCGACTCGGAAGGGCTCATCTCGGCGGCGCCCGGGCAGCTGCGCAGGTGGGACCTGCGACCGCAGGGGACCGCCGCGCTCGGCAACTTCCACGTCGACACCGGCTATGTCGGCTCGTTCGCCGTGGCAGGCGACGAGTCCAGCGCCGTCATCGACACGTACCGCGCCGGGTCGGGGTCGATCCAGCGCGTCGGTGCTGACGGGGCGAGCACGGTGATCGCCGACAACCTGCAGCAGACCAACGGCACGATGGCGTCGATCAGCCACGACCTGAGCACCGTGGCCGGCCTCGACCAGCAATGGCTGGGGCACGTGATCGACACCGGCGGCGGCCGGGCGACGCCACTCGGACGATGCGAGGCGGTCGAGCGGCTCGACGACACGGGGAAGACCGCGTTGGTCGACGGTCGCGGGCTGTGCACATCGACGTCGTTCGGCGCGAGCCCGGTGCCTGGACCACCGGTGAACAGCCGGGTGGTCGACACGGCGACCGACGCGACGGTGCTCGACCTCGCCACCGCGGACATCGCTGGTGGTGCGTTCGGGCCCCCGCTCGCCGACGGCCGGCCGGGCATCGTCGTCGTGGTCGACGGCGACGACCCCGGCATCCACGTGCGCGATCTGCGCACAGGGGCGGATCTCGGCTCGTTCATGCCAGACCACGGCGGTGTGCTCTTCGCTGCCGTCACCGTCGACGGCAAACGTCTCGCCCTGACCACGACCGGGGGTGAGCTGATCGTGCTCGACCTCGACAGGCTGGCCCATGCCGAGGATCCGCACGACGCCATCGCCTGGTCGGTGAAGGCCCACAACGGCAGCGTTCAGGGGCTCGCCGTGTCGGACGGAGGTCTCATCGCCACCGCTTCGTCGGCCGCCAACGTGCGCGTGTGGGACGCCGGCGGTCACCTCCTTGCCGACATCCCGATCAAGCCCGACGACCCACCGAGCGTGTCGTTCGCCCGAGGCACGAACACGCTGTACTACGAGGACGCCGGCGGCGTCGTGCGCCGGTTCCCGCTCGACGCGAAGCGCCTGATGCAGTTGGCCCGGTCGCTCGTCCACCGTTCGCTGACCCCCGACGAGTGCACCCGCTACTTCCCCGACGCCCACTGCCCCACTATCTGAACGCGGGCCCACCCGGCCCGTCGGATACGGCCACCTCCACGATCAGCCGGTCCGCGCTGCCGACCGACACGACCGACAGGCGCCGGCTGCAGCTGTCGCTGATGACGAGCTCCGGCCAGTTCGCCGTCCGGCGTCGTCGACACACGCGCGGTCGGCCGCACGCGGCCCTCGCCTGCCTGCTGCACAACCTCATCGCGCACCAGCGCGCCGACGCGATCACTGACGTGATCGCCGATCTGGCCACGTGCGTCCGACCCTCTCCGATGACCACCGAGTGGCACCTTGATCGCCCACATCCGCGCCGCCGATCCAGCCACCGACAAAATGTACGGGATGGCCGGGTTCCAGGGCCGACCTCCACCCGCCCGGCAACACCCAGTCGACATCGCTCTCATCGCGACCGCGGCGAATCGCCCACATCGCCGAGTTGCTCGAACGCAACGTGATGAGCGACGACCCCTGAGGCCCGACCGTCGCCACCGACGCGTCGCTGCTCGGGTCCCCATACCGCGGCTCACTCGCTGATCACCCGCCGGTCCACCCGTTCGGTGGGCAGCTCCGCATCCACGAGCTGACCCAGGCCTGCCAGCTCGAACACAACAACTTCCCGTCGGGGCGGTGGGTGCAGCGGGATGTCAACCAGGCCAACTAGATCGCCAGGGACCCACATCCACCACTACGGGTCGCCCTACCAAGCCGTGGGAGGAATCCAACGAACGAACAACAGGGCGCGATCGTCGGACCAGTGGTTCGGTCGCAGCGGGATCAACGCCGGCCACCGGCGCGAAGACGGGCACAGCCCGAACGACCCGCATGTTCACGACCGGGCCAGGGCCGGTGCCGACATTTCCGCACCGCTCGACCTCTCCGGCAATTCCGCCGTGTGCCGGACGACGAGCACCTCGACGTGTTCTGGCGGGGCGGGATCCAGCCGCCGGCAGCACCTTCTCGGACGCCGCCGCCGGCCAGAACTGCGGTGACCGTCAATCGTTCCCGATCACCCACTCCGCCGAGCCAGGTGCACGCCACCCTGGCGAAACCGACCAACAGCTGACAGCGACGTAGCAGCCGCCCGTCCAAACATGGACCTCCGGCAACGTGGCAGATCCACAGACAGGCCTTCGGCGCAGCATCCACGCATGGTCAGTCCACCTGACCGACCGCTCACGCACCTTCGCTCCTCCGCATCAGAACGAGCAGTTTCCAGGATCGTCGACGACCACCTTGCGCGGCGCTCCGTTGGGAATGAGCTGCACCGCAATAGTCCGGGCGGCGGCTCCGCTCTCATCGCGGATGATGTGCACGTGCCCGTCACCGGGGTCGATGAACGAGTCGTTCGCCGACTTGGCCGCGTACACGTGCGGCGTACAGGTCGGATCGTCACCGTCGTACTCGGTGATCGTGCCCGCCGTGACGATCACCAGGCTCGGCCCGTCGTGGGTGTGCCAGCCGGTGCTCGGCAGGCAACTGCAGCCGAGCGGGTCCCAATCGTTCTGCTGCACATACAGGTCCGACAACCCGCGCGTCCTGATCCGCTCCATCCACGGCCGGGTGTTGATGTGCGAGTCGATCGCACCGAACGTCGCGCTCGCCACCGTCGTGCTCTTGTAGCCCGGCGTCGGCGACGGGACGATCGTGGTCGGTCGTGGTCGTGGACGTCGGCGGAGGCTTGTGCGCCGGGGCCGACGCCGGCGTGGCCGCCGCCGTTGTGCCGAACACGACCGCCGCGGCGCACACCACAGCGACCGTCCCTGCCCACCAAACTTTCCTCATCTGGCTCTCCTTCGCACCTGCAGCATCGTTCGTGCCGCTCGTCTGGACATCGGCGAGCATCGCAACGCCCGCTCAACAACTGCTCAACGGACCAGGCAGCGCCCCCCGGTGACCGCGATCTGCGGACGGATCTGCTGCAGTCCGAACATCACGCCGGGTTCCGGCCCCGACGTCGAGGATCGCTCTCGCCCGGTCCCTCGCCGTGCCGTCGGGGTCACGACGCGACGGCACGACGGGGCAAGACCTTCGGAGCCACGCCCCATCGAGCGTGCCCGCCGAGAGGCTCATCGAGGTCGCCGTTGAAGCCGCGATCGATTCTCCCGCGCAGACCCATGCACGCCGGATACCCCACAGCCGGGCGACAGACCAACCTGCGCCCTCGGCACGACACCCCACACCGGGCCATACGAGATCGACATCCTCGGCGCCAACGGAGAGCGACAACACCAGCACCTCGGCTCACACGACGTAGAGCGCGCTGGCTGAGGTCCCACTTCCCTGTCGTGGCCGATGGGTGGCGCGGCGTCGTGCTTCGGCGGTGATGATGGCCGGCGTGGAGAAGGTCGAGGTCGTCGTCGCACATGGCGAGCGGGTAACCCTGCGGGTGGGTGGCGTGTTCGTGAAGATCGACGCAGATCAGGAGCGCGCTGACCTGGAGGTGGCGGCGATGGCGTTGGCGCCGATCCCGACTCCGGAGATCCTGTGGCGCAACCCACCCGCACTCGCGCTCGAGCGCGCTGCCGCCACCATGGTCGCCCGGGCGACGCGCTGTTCGACCTTGCGATTCTCACGATCGGGCACCCAGAGCACCTCGGCGATGTCGTCCGCGGATACGGCACCGATGTCGATCTCGACCTGATCCGCGCTTGGTGGTCGATGCGCTGCCTACTGGCCGTCCGATGGCTCGTCGAACACGGTTTCGGCCCAGCTGGGGCGATGCACGAAGTCGCTCTCCTCGCAGCCGACCGTTGATGTCCCAGGCGTCCGTCGTGCCGTCGTACCCGGCCGCCGACGTCGACCACCTGTTGGCCGGCTTCGACGAGCTCGACCTGATGTCACCATTCGCCTGATGCTCACCCCGTACCGAGCGCTCGACGACGTCCTCGTCGGGTATGCGCACACGTTGCGCGACGTGCTGGCCGGCGGCTTCGTCGGCCTCTACCCGCTCGGCTCTCTGGCGATCGGCGACTTCGACCTCACCAGCGACGTCGATTTCGTGGTCGTGATCGCCGACGAGCTCAGCGAGCAGCACGTTCAGGCCGTCGAGTCGGCCCACACGAACCTGATGCGTCGCGGCGGTCGTTGGGTGACCCGCCTGGAGTACTCGTTGTTCCCGATCCCGCAGCTCGTCGAACTGACGTCGCCGTACGAGTCCAACGGACAACGCAACGAGGCGTCACACCGACGGCTCTGGTACTTCAACAACGGCAGCCCGACACTCGAACGATCCGACCACGACAACACCCTCGTCGTCCGCTGGACGCTGCGCTCCAAGAGCAACGCCGTGCTCGGACCCGACCCGGCGACGTTCGCGCCGGAGGTCACCGCCGACGCGCTCCGCCGCGAGATCCGCAGCTCCATGCTCGGATGGGAGCAGCTCATGCTCGCCCACCCTCCACCCTTCAACAACCGGTTCCACCAGGTCTTCCTCGTGCTCAACAACTGCCGCGCGTTGCAGGACCTCCACGAGGGGCGGATCACATCGAAGCGCGACGGCGTCGCATGGGCGAAAGAGAACCTCGACCCGGAGTGGCTGCCGCTCATCGAGTTCTGCTGGCAGGAACGACAAGACACCGGCATCCACGTCTCCCAGCCCGCAGACCGCCGAGCCTTCGACCGCACCATCGAGTTCATGCAGCACACGGCCCGACTCGCGAAGGCATACCGCCTGCGGGGCGCGTGACGACCGCCTCCATGAGGGCCTCGGCGAGTTCTGTCGCGCTCGTGGGGCCTCGTCATGACGCACGCGGATCGCTCGGCCCCTTGCCGCTGCTTTCGTGCTGCTGGAGTCCGACCGCGAGCAGCCCGTCGTCATCATGGCCCTCAAAGAGGTGGACCATCAGGTCGGCCATCCCGTCAGCAATGGCGTTGAGCTTGTGTTGCAACGCCTGATCGCTGCGCGTTTGGCTGTTCTGCAGCAGGGCGACCACGAGGAACGTGATGATCGTCCCTCCGGGCTCAAATCCCGAGCAGGGGCTGGTCAGGTTGGAGGTTGGTGAGCTTGATGACCATGTCGAGGTCATCTCGATGGTCGCGAAGGAAGGAGCACAGGTCGGCCAGCGGGAGTGGGCCGGAAAGTCCTTGAGGTCCCCCGGGGGGCGCCGACGGTTTGGATCGGAGCTGTGTTCTGCGTCGAGCGTCGCTCGCGGCGAGACCCCTAGTTGAACGCAGCCCAGAGAAAGCGCATGGAGTAAGAGTCGATCGGTGTTACCGTCGACAACGTACGGCCGCTTGTACCATCAACCATCGCAATCGCTTTATTGCGGGGTCCGAGATAAGGTACATAGCCTTGATTTCTGGGGCTGTTGGCCTTGCGCGCGTAGGCGTCGAACATGACGGCTGATCCGTAGTTAGCGAGGTCCGGTAGCTGATTGAAGGCGCCAAAGATTCCGGACGCAGGCACGAGGATGGTCGGACGCTCAAGGATCCAAACGGCTTCGGTGCCTCCAACATGGGTCGCGTCAACCGTCGTGTATATCCGGGTGGTCAACTGAGTGGTCAAGTTCATGATCAAGAAGACGCCAAATCGACCTGATAACGTGGGCCCTGATCCTGCCTCGCCAATCCATACTTCGACGAGAATGTCATCCCCAGGACTGACCGGGAAGTTACTGACCAGTTGGCTTGTCGGCTGCTGAGGTAGAAACTCTACCCAGGCCGAGTAGGTCGAGAGCATGATGGACATGTATTGGTCGCCGACCCTGATGCTGTCGCTTTCCGTCCCGGCCTGCACGAGGTCGGTCGTGCCATCACCATCCAATCCCACCCAAAGTGACGAATAGGTTCGCCGATTCAGCTCCCCGTATGCTGCCGGTACATGCCACCTTCCATGAACCCAGTCATAGGGCTCGTCCAAACTTATGCCAGTCTGACCAATGCGCACGGCAGGTTTCCGCACGAGCGAACGTAACAACTCGTATCCGCTCCAGTTAAAGCTGGATGCAGCCGCCTCTCGGAGCCCGACGCCCTTGCCATGCTGAACATCGGGGAGATCGATGAGATAAGCATCCACTACTTCCATGGGCACTGCGACGGCCTGTCGCCACGCTCGAAACGCCCGTGGAACCTCATCTGGGTCAGGCCGAACTGGGTAACCACGCTCCAGAAGTTCAGCGTGTGACATCGTCACCATCTCGCGTTCCGACAACGCAGGACGCATCGACGTGGTGCGGTCGGCGAGAATCAGGTCGTCCTCGGGTGGGGCCGGCATGTCGTGACTCGGTTCATGGCATGCGCGAAGTTCAAGAACGGAGTGCGTGACCTGCTGATCAACCTCACATTCGACGTCGAACTTGAACAACTCCTCGGTTTCGTTCAAGGGACGAACATGAAGGCGGGCGATGCCCGACGGATCCGCGTGGACCTTGAGCGAGCACATCGGGTCGGTCGAGCCTTCTAGGCGCACCGTGCACGCCGCGTTGGGCGGAACTCGAAGCGTGATCTGAGAGAATATGTGCGGAGCCACTGTGTAGCCCACACGTCCGGATGAGTCGGACGACTGTTGAGCCATGCGCTCCCCCTCTGAGTGGGTGTACTGAGTAACCGTCACGGCGCAGATCTGCTTTGAACCGTGATACTACGACTCACTCGGACGGTCACCGCGCACGCCCGTTCGCGGCGCTGCGCGCCGTCAACGGGCGGCTGGTGATGTGACGCTGGTGTACACCGACGCCCGGTGGCTGGCAATACGTCATGACGGAATTGGGTGACGTCGATGTGCTCCTACGAGCGCTCGACCTGCTCGGTGCTGACCTCGCCCCGTCCAGCCGGCAACGGGCGCTGTCCGACGATGCGCGGGTTCTGTAGCTGGCTCGTGCGACGAGACCATCTGGCGGCCAACCCGTGTGATGCTCCTGAGCTCACCGTCAAGCGGCCATCGTCGGGTGAGGTGCTGGCCTTCCGTCCCGACGACGTCGAGCGGCTCCTCATCGCCGCCGCCGCTCCCCCACCATCGAACGTACGCTCCAAGAGGTCACTGACACTGCGCCGCGGTACCCGTCGCCAAAGGATCGAACTCCACCGGATCACGGCCTGCGCTGTGCGTCGATGCGCCGACGGCCGTCAGGGCGAGCCACTGTTCACCAGCGGCCCACCCGCCACCGGACGCCGAACCCGACGACGGTTGACGCGCTTCGGCGCAGATCACCTCATCCGCCACCTGTCGAGCGGCGACGACGCCAGGATCACCTCGAATGACCTGCGCCGCTACCACCTCGCAACCAAATCACAGCACGAACGCGACGATTCGCGAGAACCCCATCGACCTACGGGGGCAACGTCGATCAGCGGTTGCGCCAGGCGGCGTTCGAGCAGGGCACGATGGAACCAGACGGCTCGGTCCTAGGCCGATTTGCGTCGCGGCGCCCGCTTTGCCGAAGCCCGCTCCTTGCCGGCCGCCGTCCCCGGGTGAGCTGTCGAATGTCGGCCTCGGGCCTGTTTGGCGGCTGCGACGCTCGCCTCCAAGGCGGCCATCAAGTCCACGACCTGCGGCGCCTCCCCCACTGGGGCCGGCATCTCGAACGCCTCACCGGCAGCCTTCTTGGCGATCAACTCGAGGACCTGCAGTCGGTAGTCGTCCTCGTACTTCGCCGGGTCGAAGTTCGCTGTCAACGACTCGACGAGCACCTCGGCCATCTTCACTTCACGCGCCGACACCTCGACATCACGTGCATCTCAGATGCCCAGTCGATCCTCCACTGCCATCGCCACACTCCTGGCCTGCTCGTCGGAATGCATCGCCGGTCAGGCGTCGATGCTGGTTGCTCACTGCCAGGCACTCAAGCGCATGGCCCTATCGCCAGTCCACGACGCCGGCCCGGTGAGCCCCACAGCACTTCGATAGGCCCTCGATGAGCGAGCATCACAAGCAGTGACCCACCGGCACCGGACACGCACCGAAACCCTTCCTCAAGAGCCCGGCCCCGACCATGGTGGATCAGTGAGCATCACCTCGGACGAATGCGGCCACAGCCATGACGAACGTCAGAAGGCGAGCAAGCGCCCATCAGGTTGGCTGTTCAGGCGCGGAGTCCGGTGCGTCCAACAGGCTTCCGTCGACGCCCCCTTCGGCATCTTCCAACAGCTGATCGATGGACGCTGCCGACGCAGCAGGGTCGGCCGGACCGCGGTCGTCGGCATCTTCATCCGCAGCGCTACTCGTCGACGATGATTTGTCGCTGCGCCCGAACCACTGACCGATCTCGTTGCCGATCATGTCGACCGTGGCCGCGAGGGCATCGTTCAACGCCCTGGCGGCGTCCTTCGCCTGCGCATTCACGTCGGCGTCGCGGAGCACATCTATCGACCGCTGGCCGACGTCTCGCCCGGCCGTGACCAGCCGCTCAAACGCCTCTCGCAGCCGTTCGGCGCCAGCGGCATCCGACATGGCCGCGTCAGCCGGCGCGTCATCCGCATCCCGTCGATAGCGCTCCCTCATCGCAGCGCCGAGCTCGGCGAACCCGTCAGCCGCCTCGCTCCATGCGTCCTTCACCGGCTCGCCCATCGAAACCTCCACTCTGCAAGCACCAGCTTCCCCAGATCCCCCAGGTCCAGTCATGAGATCGCTCCACGCCCGGCGGCCGAATCGAGCAAGTGGCACTCTGCCCTCAGTCCGGTTCTCAATCGCTGTCGCGAGACGACATCGATCCGTCAGTCGAGGACACCTCTGCGCTCGTCCGTGGACCGTGATTACCTCCGATGGGTGACCTGACGGCCGCGACGGTCGCGCCGATGGGTTGAGCGCACCGGGATCGTTCACCGCCCACAGATACGCATGAAGGAACGGCACGCAGCCTGCCGGTGGCCACGTGCAGATGCGAGCCGGCGCCGCTGCCCCAGTTCTCCGCCCGCAGACGGGGTGGCGCCTTGACTACCCCTAGCCGCACCTTCAGTCCAGCCCCGGCCTGCCACCCACGACGGGCTGTCGGCCCTCCAGGGCACGGCTCCGCTTGGGTCCGGGTGGCCACCTGTCGGACACGTCGCCGAGCATCGGTTTAGCAACCTGCAAGTCGGCAACGCCGGAGGTTCGCGACCTGCGCTGGATGTGCATCGTGAGGACACGCACCCAGCACTCGTGTCACAGCCGCAGCGACGGACACAGCCACGGCTTCGGGCACGTGCCGTTGCGTCGCGCATCATCACGGGGAGTCGACCCCTCCTCGGCGCGGCCGGCGGGTAGGTGAGCCAACCCCAGGGTAGTGGTGTGATCGTGGAGGACCAGCGGGCGGAGGTCAGGCCCGAGCCGTGTCAGTTCTGCCGCGCAGTTGTTCCCACTCATGCCTGGTTCTGTCCCGTCTGCGGTGCTTCCGTCGTCTCGGCCGAAAAGCGTCGCGCCGCAGCCGGTCGCAGGCCGACCCTGCCGGGCTACACCGTGTTCGCGCCACTCGGTTGGGGTGGGAGTTCGATCGTGTATCGGGCGCGGCAGGACAACCTCGGCCGCGAAGTGGCCGTCAAGCTGATCCGCGAGGAGATCGATGATGCGGGGGCGTGGCGGCGGTTCGAACGCGAGGCACGGATCATCGCTTCGCTGTCGGGACATCCGCACGTGGTCACGATCTACGACGTCGGCCGAACGGCGACCGGGCAGCCGTTCCTTGTCACCGAGTTGCTCGATCGAGGCTCGGTCGGCGACGTCCTCACCCGCCGGGGAGCGCTCGACACCAAGTCGGCGGTGGCGGTTGGGCGGGCGATGGCGGATGCGCTGCGCGCTGCCCACGCACGAGGCATCCTTCATCGCGACTTGAAGCCCGGCAATGTCTTGGTCGGTTCTCGCGGCCAGATCAAGCTCGCCGACTTCGGTGTCGCGCGGCTGATGGCCGGCCATGCGCAGACCACCACAGCATCGGTCGCGTTCACGCCCGAGCACGCCGCACCCGAAGTGCTGCACGGAGAGGACGAGGGTCCGGCGAGCGACGTCTACGGACTGGCATCGACGGTCGTCACTGCGCTCCTCGGCCGATCACCGTTCGCCCGGCGTCCGGACGAACGGATCGAAGCGATGATGTGGCGCAAGATGGTCGAACCGCCTCCGCCGCTGCCGGCGTCGGTCCCGGCCGCCCTCGCCGAACTGTTGCGGCGATGCCTCGCCACATCCCCGGCGGACCGTCCTTCGCTCGACGAGGTCGTCGCTGAGCTGGCGAAGATCGACGTGAGCGGTGCGGTGCTCGGTCCAGCCGCCGACGTCGCCACCGTACGTCAACCCCCGCCACCCGTGCCTGCCGCCGCCGATATCGCTCCCACGGTACGCAACGGACTGCCTTCGACAGCCGTGCTGCCGCCTCCGCCGGCGGGGTCCGTCAGCGAAGAGGGTCCAGGGGCGGGCCGAGCAGGCGCACCGCTCGAGAAGGGCGGCGCGGGCCCTGTCGGACCGATCGGTCACAACGCACCTCGCCGCTCCCACCGGGCCTGGCGGGCAGCGATGATCGGCACGGCCTTCGTCGCCGCGGCCGCGGGCGTGGCCGCGATCGTGTCCGACCAGACATCCGGCGGCGGGAAGTCGTCGCCAACGACACCGTCGGCAACGACCATCGCCCGACCAGCGCCGACCACCCAACCGGCTGCAACGGCAACACCGCCTGTCATGACCACCGCAACCCCGACGACTGCACTTGCGACCAGCGTCGCGACCACTGCACCGCCGACGACGGTCGCGACAACAACTACTGCGGCACCGACGACCCGCGCGGCAGCGTCGACGATTGCAACGCCGGCGACCACTGTGCCGGTACCTCGCGCAACGTCATCTCCTCCCGCCGCCGCGCCGGTCGTGACGGAAGGCAGCTCGACGACCGTCCAGACCACTGCTGACCCGTCGGGCGCCGATCCAGGCACGCTCGGCGACGCCGAGGCGATCGGCTTCGTCGCGCGCCTACTACGACGAGCTGCGCGCCGGGAACTACGCAGCGGGGTGGGCGCAGCTGACACCAGCGTTCATCGCCGCGCGCAACCTGACCTACGAGCGATACATGAACTACTGGCGGGCAACATCACTCGCCGCCGATCAGCTGCGCTTCACCTCCGGGCCAGACGCCGACCAAGGCTGGGTGCGTTTCGCCGCCACATACACCACCAGCCGCGGCGTCATCCAGGAGACGGACGAGATCCTCCTGCACCGGGAAGGCGACGGCCGCCTCACCATCGCCGACCAGCGCATCGTCGGATGATCGGCGGCTCCTGTCACCGCCCAGGAACCCGCAGCCACCAAGACCACGACCGCAAGACGCGGAACAACGGCCGTTCTACGCACGCCTCACCCCTAGGCCGCTGAACCAACTCCAACCCCACGGAGCTGTCTGCAGCGAAACTGGTACCGATCTGCCCCGGGTACCGCAAGATGCTCCGCGATCCGCGGCACTGACGATCACGACGGCCGATCGCCGAGTCTCGGCGTGTCGACCAAACGCTGCGCCCGCGCCTCACACATCGGACAACCCGCCGACCGCACCTCAATGACTCGACCGGCGGCCCCGCGAGCGACCGTCCCCCTGCGGCGCTCCGGCGACGCGCTCGGCGCGTCCACCGCTACGGCCCCCGTTGTTGCCAGACGGGGAGTTCGGCCAGCATCCGTGACCGGACGTACCGGATCGTGCCGTCTGGGCTGACCTTCTCGGACGGCTGGTATGCGCTGGGCCCCTTCCATGAAGCAGCGAGCGTCACGGGGGTTGCTGCGCAAGCAGGCCCCTCTAGAATATCTGCGTGGCTGCGAAGATACCTGACTACGCAAACGGCGAGCATGCGGCGGCGCCGTCTGATCGTGAGATAGACGCCGCCGTGCGACTCCTCAAGTTGCTGGCCGACCCGACGCGGCTGCGGATCGTCTGGGCGCTGCTGCACGGCGAGCACTCGGTGAACGATCTCGCCGAACACGTCGGCGTCCGACCGACGGCCGTGTCGCAGCACCTCGCCAGGCTCCGCTCCGCGGACGTGGTCACGGTGCGCCGCGACGGCAACCGTCTGTTCTACGCCGCTCGCAACGAGCACATCGAGCGACTGGCCAGCGAAGCCCTCCTGCAAGCCGACCATTCGGTCGGCGGCGCCCGCCACCACCGCGAGAACGCCCCGACGCCATGAGTTGCACCGATCACGCCCACCACGATGCGGGCCACTCCCACCACGGCGAACGTCCCGGTGATCACGACCACGGACGTCACGGCCACGGCCACGTTCATGGTCACGGTGGCGGTGCACACGGGCATCGCGGCGGTCGAGGCGGCGTGCTCGCGGGGATCTTCCGGCCCCACAGTCACGATGCGGTCGACTCCATCGACACCGCCCTCGAAGCGTCGCGGCGTGGTATCCGCGCCGTCATCATCTCCTTCACCGTTCTGCTCGCGACCGCCCTGGCTCAGGTGCTCGTCGTCATCCTCACCGGATCCGTCGCACTCCTCGCCGACACGATCCACAACTTCTCCGACGCGTTGACCGCCGTGCCGCTGTTCATCGCCTTCAGGCTCAGCGGCCGCGCCGCGAACCGCCGCTACACCTACGGGTACCGGCGCGCCGAGGACCTCGCGGGACTCTTCGTCCTGGCGATGATCACCCTCTCGGCGATCGTCGCCGGGTGGGAAGCCATCGACCGGCTCGTCCATCCGCGTCCGGTCGATCACCTCGGCGTCCTCGTCTGCGCCGGCGTGATCGGCTTCGTCGGCAACGAGCTCGTCGCCCTCTACCGGATCCGCGAGGGTCGGGCCATCGGCTCAGCCGCCCTGGTCGCCGACGGCTACCACGCCCGCACCGACGGGTTCACCTCGATCGCAGTGGCCCTCGGCGCCATCGGCGTGTGGGTCGGCTTCGATCGCGCCGACCCGATCGTCGGACTGATCATCTCGATCGCCATCTTCGCCGTGCTGAGCGGTGCAGCCAAGCAGGTGTACTGGCGCCTGATGGACGCCGTCGACCCGGCCATCGTCGATGAGATCGAACACCAAGTCGGCCACGCGCCCGGTGTCCAGGCCGTCATCGAGACCAAGGTCCGCTGGCTCGGACACCGCCTCGCCGCCGACGTCACGATCGCCGTCGACCCGGCCGCCACCGTCGCCGCGGCCGACCAGATCGCCGCGGCGACGCGGGACCGTCTCAACGGCCGCATCGCCCACCTCGACGACGTCCACGTCCAGGTACGTCCCAGTTCAACCGTCTGAACCGCGGGCGTTCACGACCTCCGCTTCGGCCCAACGGTTGCGACCTCGTTCGGAAGAGAGAAACCAAAGACCGTGAAGGGCGGTTCGGGGCACTCGTCGCCGCACCGTCCGGTGTCGCCGAGTGGCGGTCACGCGGGTTCGGCGGCCTCGATCAGGTGGATTCGGCCTTCCCGGATGCCAGAAGCGACGAGGACCAACCCGGCAGCCAAGTCAGCCCACCACCAGCCCGCGACCGCGTTGAGGACCAGCCCGAGGAGGATCGCGGCAGCGAGCGCGCCGTCGACGACCGTAACCCTCGCCTCCGCGCTGAGCACCGGATTGGTCAGCTCAGCACCGGTCCTGGCCTTCCCCGCGGCGAGACCCAACATGACAACGCAAGTCGCGGCAAGCCAGGCGATGCCGGGGACCGACGTGTTGGGGTGCACGCCGAGGATCAGCGTGACCACGCCCTGGACGGCGATATAGGCAGCGAGACCGAAGAACGCCAGGCCGATCATCCGCACGGCCCGGCGCTCATCGTGAGCACTGGCGGTGCCGCGCAGGTTCCACACGACGACGATGGAGGCGAAAATCTCGATCATCGAGTCGAGTGCGAAGCCCGCTAGAGCCACTGAGCGGGCCGCGACGGCCGCGGCGATGAGAAAGCCGATCTCGACAGCGTTCCATCCGAGCGTGGCGTACTCGAGTCGCAGGCCACGACGGCGAAGAAGGGCGCGACGTCGTGGGGTCAGCTGCGGATCGGTCATAGCCGTCACCAGACTGCATCGTGGCCGCCGGCGGCGCTCGGTCGCCGGCTGAGCCGACACCGACCCTGTTGCTCGCGCTGTCCCACAACTGCGCCCGGTGGCCCCAGACCACACCGCCCGGGACCGCCGGCGCCTGGTGTACGGCTGTGATCTAATGGACGCGTTCGTCGCTCATGAATCGGCGTACTCCACCAAGGACTCGTGGTTCGTCGCGCTGTTCAGCCGTCGAGCTTGCGCAGCCAGCGCACCACCGTCGGCTGGTCCGTGGCGCAGGCGTCGGCGATCGCCGACAGTGCAACGCCGTCGGCGGCAGCCTCGACGAGCAGCGCCAGCCGATCCGCTTCGAGCTCGGCCATCGCTGTGGCGTTCATCGCCAGCCGGCTGAGCACGTCAGGGTTGGTGCGCGTGGCGGCGAGACGGGCTCCGGCCGCGGCAAGGGGGTCATCGCGGACGGTCACATCCCGGTGCTACCACCTTGGCTTCGGTCAGTCCGCAGACATCGGGTGGAAGGCGGCTTCACCCGCGCTGGTCATGCGAACTGTGGCGCCGTGCCAGGCGAGCGCATTGGCAGACCTCGCTGCGGCTGCAGGCGTCGCCACCGACGACCGGGGACCTTCATCGCCGAGTCGTGACGGGTCGCATCCGTCGCCGCTCACGTTCGGACGTCTGGCCCCCACACCCGCCCTCGACGTGCTCGAGGGCGTAGGCCAGGCACTCGGCGGTGACGAGGCACCGTGCGCAGACGGCCTGTACAACGCAGCCTCTACCGCCAGGTTTCGTTCTGCTCGGCTCAGACCCATCTGACACAGGCCGCCGATCCTGCGGCCCTCTATCCGCCGTGCGTCGACCGCCGTGCCGGGGGCGGTGGCCGGTGTCAGGGGCCGGACAGGCTGACGGTCCCGTCCGACACGGTGATGATCGTTCCGGCAGGAAGTGGTTGGTGGAGCGCTTTGGTGCGCCCGTACAAGCGGCCCTCACCGATGGACTGCAACCATGCCGCGATCTGCTCCGGGGCCTCGCCGCCGGCGACGACGTGGACAAACGTCGCTGCTTTCGGCGCCGTCGCAGGCGGTGGGCTCGCCACGGGCGCAGGAGGGCTCGTGGTCACCGGAGCCGGAGCCGGTGGCGGCGCGGGTGCCGGAGTGGGCGCGGGCGCCGGTGACGGCGCGGGTGCCGGTGGCGGCGCGGGTGCCGGTGGCGGCGCGGGTGCCGGTGACGGCGCGGCGAGGGCGGGGGCGGTCACCGGCGGCGTCGTGGGCGGCGGCGTGGTCGGCGCGGTGGCCGTCGGAGACGGGGCGGCCGGTGCGGGACTTGTCGCGATCGGCGGTGACGCGCTCGCCGCCGCTGGATCTGACGACGGCAGGGGACGGCCCGTCGCTGCTGGCGGGGGTGTCGGACCCACTGCAGGTATCGGGCCGTCACGCGTCACCGAACCGACGTCGGGCGACGACGCGGCGGCCGCGTCCACTGCCGCGCTGTCCGTCGGCGCCGCGTCGGGCCCGACCGTGATCGGCACGTCGCTGGGCTCCGACGGTGCATTGGTGACCGCCGGTGGGCTTGGCGGCGCGGTCACCAGTTGGGCGCTGCCCACGCTCGTCTCCGGTGGGCGGGTCGTGCTCGCCGTGTTCGAGGTGGAGGTTGGCGAGGTGTCGATGGCCAAGGTGGACGACGACGAACCGCCCAAGGCGCCACGAACCACCCATGCCAACAGGACGATGACCGCCAGCGCTGCCAACACCTGGGCTGATCGCCGGATGAGCAACGCACCACTGCGGGGTTCGTCATCATCGTCGTCGTCGTTCCACAGGTTGTCGTCGTCGCGGGAGGTGCCTCCCCACCCGGCGAACAGGCCGGCGCCGATGTCGGGTGCCTTCGGGTTCGTCTGCGGCGCGGTCTGCGTGGCTGGCTCCGGGTTCGTCCGCGGTGCAGCCTGCGTTTCCGGCGCTGTCGGGGTGGCCGGTCCAGCCGCGCCGTCGGGTGTGCGCATCGTGCTCATCGCTGATCCCACGGCCCGGCGTGGGTGGCTCGCCCGCACAGTGCGTCAATGTCGGGGCTCACGGGTAACTCCTCAGATAGCGGTTTGATGTCGTCAAATAGCGGTTTGATGTCGTCGACTGGATCGCCGGTGCCGTCCCGGGAGTTACACCCACAACCTGCCGAACAGAACTTTCCCCCGTCCGGGCCACCACATCCACGTCCGCTCCCACGGCACGTCAGCAGCTGACCGCGTCGCGGGATCAACTCATCGGCACCACCCCTGCTCGTCGGCGGCCACGCCTGCCGGTGACGTCACCGCTCCAACGCAGCGCCGTCCGACGCCCGTCGCCGACCGGGCCCGGAGAGAGCCCGACGTAGGGCCGCATCGAGATCGCGTCACCGTCGACCACCGACCACCCGACGTTCGCCCGCGACGCCTGGCAGGCGGCGTCGGCGAGCATCGCGGCGGCGACGTGATCGACCTGTTCGAGCCGCCCCACGCAGAGCCTGACGACCTGGGCGCAGGTGACGACCGCCTCGAGCACCGCGGCCACCGCCCGATGGTTCCTCGAGGTCAACGACCCGCTCAAGCCGACGTCGAACGTGAGCCCCTCCCGGCCAACGGCCACCAGGCATCCGCTCGCCAAGAACGTCACCGGACAACCAGGCTCGACGAGCGACAAGAACACCGCCTGCCTCGATCGGACCGAGCCAGACTCGGAGTCGGAGTCGGAGTCGGATTCGGGTTCGGGGTCGGGTTCGAGCACAACCGGGGATCGCTGACCACTGGCCAACCGTTACTCCCCGAAGGCAACCCCTGCGATCAACCCACCAACGGGTGAGAGCCCTCCCCACGACGGCCGGCGGATCAGCCACGCACGACCCCGACGCCCATGTCCGTCACCCGCGCCACGCCGCCTGCACCGCCCGCACCCGTTGCAGCGTTGGAGCCGAATCTTGAGACTTGTCCACTTGGGCACGGGGTAGGAGGATCACCGGCCGAAGCGGGTCGTTCTCACCACCACGAGGGGTCCAGCGCTGGTGTCTCAAAGAGCTGGGCGGGTCGGTCGTAGACGTTGAGCACGCCGCCGCATTTGCTGCCGGGTCGGCTGTGGCGGGTGTGGCGGGCGATCAGTTCGTCGGGTACCCGACGGGCTCGGGCTTCGGTGACGAACCCGGCACGCAGGTGGTGCCCGGAGTATCAGGCCGCATCAGGTGGTGATCGTGTCTCGGATAATGTCGCTGACTCGCGCGCACCACCTCGCCGATGTCCATCGAGTAGGCCCCGAGGCGGCGCACGATCATCTGCGGCTGCACCGCACCCCACGTTGTCGCCTGCCACTCCTGCGCGGATCGGTCGACCATCGGCCCGCTACTGCGACGTCGGTTCGGTGAGCCGCGACCGGGGCGCAGGTTCAACGTTGCTGAGATGCAGGTGCCCGATGATGGCGCGGGCGCGGGCCAGGCACTCGGCGAGCTGATCGGCCGCCGCACAGGCGACGCCGAGGGCGGGGATGACGGCGGCCTACAGCTCGTCGGGGGGCGCGTCGCGCTGTCGGAGCCGATGCAGAAACCTCGCCACGCTGTCCAGACGGGGCGGCGAGCTGCTCGAGGGCCAGCGGGAGTCCTTCGGCGGCAAGTTCCAGCCGGCCGAGCGCCACAGCAGCGACATCCAGCCCGCCCAACTTTCGGCCTGCGCCTCGAGCGCCAACCGAGCGAATCCGTCCACGCCGCCGCTGACTATCGCAGCCGCACCGATGGGCGTCGTGTCATCCATCGACCCAGACTGTAGGACGCCGATGTGCCAGGGTTCACGGCTTTCACGCGCCCACAAATCCCAATCGAAGATGCGGAGCGGCCGCCGGCAAGCCTGTGATCCGGGGTTCTCCCCACCGGTCACCGAAGAGGGTCTCTCTCTCCTGACCGCGCAGAGACCAGACTCCCGCAAGTTCGACGCATGCCCCGAGGCTCCAACAGCGCGATGTCGAACACGTCGTTGAGCATCGGTGGCAGAGTCATTGCTGCCAGCGCCGGTTCAGTTGGACATCACGAGGGCACGTGGGTTGGCGAGTCGATCGGAGTTGGGGTGATGGACGAGTGGGACTATTACGACGACGAGCACGACGAGGACGACGGGGGCGGCCCGTCGTCGCGTCGTCGTGTCGTGTTGGCAGTGGTTGTCATCGTGGCCGCGGTCGCTGTGGCCGTCGTGGGGCTGAACATGCGTAGCTCGTCAGGCGGCACGGCGTCGGATTCTTCGCCATCGGCCTCCTCCTTGTCGTTTGGGACCGCGGTCACGAACTCGGCCACCGTGAGTACGGTGATCGCTGCCGCGGCCGCAAGTACCACGACTGCGTCGGTTGGTTCGACGGCGACTACTGGACTGGTTGCCGGCCCGAACGCACCCTCGACGTCGGCCGCGGCGACGACACCCGCAGCGGCGACTGCCGCCGGGGGGCTCGGCGATGCGGCTGCGACCACGTCACCGGGTGCGTTGTCACCGACGTACAGCTCGCTGCCCGAAGGCAGCCCGGCGCCGATCCTCGCGGTGTTCGGCTCGGACAGCGTCACGTTGAAAGGGGCAGTGCCCACCGCAGCGGCGAAGGGCTCGTTGCAGGCGTTGGCCATCGCCAGCAGCAGGTCCCCGGTCCCGGTGAACAATCTGCTGACGATCGACCCGACGGTGCCCGTCGGCATCGGGGTGCGTTTCGCCGATCTGACGTCGGCCCAGTTTGAACCAGACGGTGCGGTGCTCAGCGGGCCCCACGCGTTGGAGTTGGACCGAGTCGTGGCGTTGATGAATGCCCTGGCGGGGGTGACCGCACTGGTGATCGGTCATGCTGACCAGATCGGTAGCGACCCGCACAGTCTCTCGCTCTCCGCGGCACGGGCGGCGGCGGTCGTCAACCATCTGGTCGCCAAGGGCATCAGCCCGTCGCGACTCTCGTCGCGGGCCCTGAACGACAACGACCTGCTGACGCTGAACGACGACGCCGCCTCGTTGGCCCTCAACCGGCGCACCGAGTTCGTCCTTTATGGGCTCCTCGCTGGTTAGGCCCGCCGGCTCCTGCTCGGGCGTCCGACGACTCGGCTGACCGACAATGACGCTGCCGACACGGCCGCCACCGCATCGGGTGGACGCTTCGTGCTGGGCCCGACCTGCCTCAGCGGCAACCTGGTGGACAGCCTGCAGCAGCTCGCCGATGTGCTGCAGACGCAGCCGACACTCGGCGGAACATTGGCCGGGATCGCCGAGGCGGCAACGGATTCGGTGCCGGGCTGTGATGCAGCGACCATCGCGATCTCGATCGGTGGGCGGCCGTCCACCGCGGCGATGACCGCGGCCGTGGCGCTGGAGCTCGACATGGTGCAGTACGACAACGACGACGGCCCGTGCCTCACCTCGTTCCGCACCGCCAGCGCGCTGCGGATCGACCTCCACGAGCACGGTGAGGTCTTCCCGCACATCGCGAGTGCCGCCCAACGCGTCGGTGTCCGCGCCGTCCTGTCGGTTCCGTCGATCTGGGGGCCGAGACGATCGCGACGCTCAACCTGTACAGGCGGACCGGACCGTTCGACGAGACGGCCGAGACCGTGGCCGCCGCGTCCGCCCCGAGACTCGTGACGGTCCGGGCAACGATCCAGATGTCGTCCGAGCCGACGCCGGGCAGCTCGAGATGGCCATCGGCGAGCAGGTCGCTGTGTAGATCGAGGTTGTCCGTGGATCGTCGTGTCTGAGGAGTTGTTGAATGCTCGAGCGCGAACTTCAGCGTCTGCGGTGAACCAGGCGACCGGCTCACCGTGTCATCTTGCGCGCGGTTGTTGACCACCGGCTCGGGTCGAGTGTTTGGGTTTCGAGTGGCCCGGCGGGCCGGTCGTAGCGGTTGAGCATCCCGCCGCGCGACTGGCCGGGCGGGTGTGGCGGGCGATGAACTCGCCGGGCGCGTGCTTCGGTGACGAACCCGGCGCGCAGCCTGTGGCGGCGTAGCCGACCAGGTCGATCTGCAGGCAGGTCGTGATCGTGTCGCGCACGACGGCACTGACGGCCCGGGCCGAGAGCCGAGCACCGCTGCGCCCTGGCGGTCGACGGCGCGGAACAGCGGCCCGCTGCGCACGTTGCGGGTCCATTGCAGGGTGTTGCGCACCGGACACGTCGCCCACGACGATGCGTACGGGACCGCGACCCACTCCACTCCCCCAGCGCTGGCAGCAGGGTCGCCTCGCTCCCCCGTGGCGGATCCACGCCGGCTGCTGGTCGGCTGGGGTGCCTTCAACCTCCTGGAGGGGCTCGTCAACCATCACTTGCTGCTCGTCCACCGCGTCCGTGACGACGTCGCGTCGCCGCTGCCGTGGGACCTCGGCTTCCTCGCGATCAGCGCGGTGCTCGTCCTCGTCGGCGTCGACCCGTCTCACCGAGCCTTGAGCGACAGGTTCCGACGTGGGCAGCGCACCGGGGCCCTTGGCCACGCGCTGACTGCGCCTGAGGCCTGCGACGGGCCTGGAATGTCGGCGCCCGTCCGTCCGCCAGACTCCCTGCGATGGATGAGCTCGAACAACTGGCTGCCTGCGGTCGTGGCCTCGCCCGGCTGTTGCTCGCTTCCTACGGTCTGCGTTGCGAGGACCTCGAAGCAGAGGTGCGTGCCGCTTGCCGTCACCTGGGCGGCGACGGCGTCGTCCTCCTGCTGGCCGCCTACGACCAGGACGAGCTGGTCGGGTTCACCAGCGACGAGCCGAACGTCCCGATCGACGGCCCCGGGCCTGGGCTGGCGTTCAGGACCGAGACGGCGGTCGAGGAGCGCGACCCTGGTGGCCGGCGGCGGTTGTGGTTGCCGGTCAAGGATTCGGCCGAGCGGATCGGTGTGTTGGGCGTTGTCGACGACGGGTCGATGCCGCCTCGGCTGTGGGAGGCGATGGCCTCGCTGATCGGCGAACTGGTTGTGTCGAAGAGCAAGTACGGCGACCACATCACCCTGCGGCGTCGCCGCCACCGACCGTTTCCGCTGGCCGCCGAGATGCGCTGGAGCATGCTGCCGCCACTCACGTACACGTCGCCCGATGCGACGATCGCCGGTTTCCTGCAACCGTCCGAGCGGATCGCCGGGGACGCCTTCGACTACAGCGTCGACGGGCGCGTCGCCTCCATCGCCATCTTCGACGCGATGGGCCACGGGCTCGAAGCCAGCCGGATGGCCAACGTCGCCGTCGGCTCGTACCGCGCGACACGCCGCGCCGGGGCAGATCTCATCGGTTCGCTGCGCGCCCTCGACGTGGCGATCACCTCACAGTTCGGCGACCTGCGGTTCGTCACGGCCCAAATGGCGACGCTGAACCTCGACACCGGTCGACTCGAGATCGTCAACGCCGGCCATCCGCCGCCCCTGCGGCTCAGGCCGGGTCGGCCGCCCGAGGTCATCCGATGCCAGGTGGCCCTCGCCGCGGGCCTGGGCAGCGAGCCGGTCGTGACGGTCGCCGGTCTCGAACGCGGCGACAGCGTCCTGTTCCAGTCCGACGGCGTCGTCGACGCGCGTTCGCCGGCCGGCGAGTTCTTCGGCGACGAGCGGCTCGCCGACCTCATCGACCGACTGACCGAGCACGACACGCCACCGTCGGAGGTCCTGCGCCGGTGCCTCCACGCCGTCATCGAACACCAAGACGGACGACCCAACGATGACGCGACGCTCGTCTTGCTGCGCTGGGCGAACGAAGCCCGCCTGACGACGGACGAGCGACGCCGGTGACCCATCGCTGTCGACCCAGCCCCGCGGCTGGGCC
Source organism: uncultured Acidimicrobiales bacterium (assembly GCA_963794805.1). Lineage (GTDB taxonomy): Bacteria > Actinomycetota > Acidimicrobiia > Acidimicrobiales > Ilumatobacteraceae > JAODBQ01. Next base: position 37,028 of record CAWCFL010000011.1, on the reverse strand, counting down.
CGGAGCGTCGGCGAAGGCCGACAAGCTGCACGCGGGGCGCGTTGCGCCGCGATCATCGATGGTCGCAGTGAACGATCGACCAGACGACCTTGCCGGTGGCGGTCTGGTTCCATCCCCAGGCTATCGCAGAGTTGGCTGACGATCCACAAACCGAAACCCCTCTCGTCGACGCGCCTGTCGAGACGGAGCTGCGGAATGCTGTGCGAGGTGTCGTGCACCTCGATGCGCACGTTCGGCGGCTGGTGCGTGACGACGGTTCGGGACCCCGCGGCGGCGGTGTGCACGGCGGCGTTGGTCACGAGCTCCGAGAACACCAGGACCGCATCGTCGACGTCGTCGTATCCCCATCGGTGCAGTCCGTCCTGGAGTACCTGGCGACCTGCAGCCATGGCCGAAGCACCGTTCACCCTGAACGCGAACGTTTCATCGTGCATTGTCGTCGCAGCATTCCGCGGGCACGCCCGACGACACGATCCCCACGTGTCTGCCGTACCCAGAGTGGTCCGGCTCAACCGAACTCCTTGTACCCGCGGGTGACCGGCCGGTGGACTGTCAGCCGGCGCGATATCGTCAGCGGCACCGAGGGATTGCTCGTCCCCTCAACCCGGTCCCCGGTGGCGCTGCCCAGCACGCCATGCGATCGGAGACTGAGAGACCGAGGATCTGGGCTCAGGACGTGCCGAACCGGCGGAGTCGTTCGTTGTGTACGCCGACCCGCCTTGGCTACTGCACCTGGCCGACGCGCTCGAAGGGCCGTCCCACACCGGCGGCATTGTCGGGCTCGACGTCGCCGAACTCACCTTCATGGACTCCACCGGGATCAACGCCCTGATCCACGCCGTGCACCAGCTCGGCGAACGTGGACGCGTGGTCATGTTCCGGCCGCGCCCAGCTGTTCAACGCGTCATCGAGATCTGCGGACTCCAAGACACCATCCAGATCAGCCACGACCACGCACCCGGCTCTGCGGACCGAGCCGATCACTGAGCTCGCGCCGGCGACGTTCCACACGCCGCGGAGCCGACTGCTCCAAGTCGAACGCCCGGCAACAATCCCTTGCCTGGCAGTCGCTCGCGCTGGGGTGGTCAGGCAGCCGCTCCGATGGGCGGGAGCGCGGAGGCGTCGGCGGCGTGCCCGCAGGTCGGGATGGGCACGGCAGACCGAAGCTCTGACGGAGGATGGGCTCAGTCCTGTGTGGGTAAGTGTCCGCTCATGGATGCCATCACGTTGCTCCGCAACGATCACCGCACGGTCGAGCAGCTGTTCAAGCGATTCGAGAAGGCCGGTGACGGTGCTTTGGTCGCCAAGCGGGAGATCGTCGATCGGATCATCGAGGAGCTCTCGGTGCACGCCGCCATCGAGGAGCAGCTGTTCTACCCGGCTGCCAGGGCCACCGTGCCCGGCGTCGAGGACATCGCCCTGGAGAGCCTCGAAGAACACCACATCGTCAAGTGGGTGCTGTCCGAGCTGGACGGGATGGCGCCGACCGACGAGCGCTTCGACGCCAAGGTCACCGTGCTGATCGAGAACGTCCGCCACCACGTCGGGGAGGAGCAGACCGAGTTCTTCCCCAAGGTGCGCGACGAGCTGGGCCGCAAGGCGCTCAATGAGCTGGGCGACGCCATGGTCCAGGCCAAGGCGTCCGCGCCGACCCATCCCCATCCGCGGGCACCCGACACCCCGCCGGGCAACGCCATCATCGACAACGTCAGTGGTGTGGTCGACCGGATCGGCGACAACCTCAGCGGCTTGGCACAGGGCACCGTCTCGGCAACACAGGACCTGATCGCCCGGTTGACGAGTTCGAAGAAGCCGAAGACGTCGCCGACGGGCAACTCGATCGCGCGCAAGCGGGCGCAGTCCACCCGCGCCGCCAGCGACCAGGCCGTCGCCACCGTGGCCACGACGGCGCGACGCGCCGCCAAGGCGACGAGCGACACCACTCGCGCCGCCAGCTCCGGAGCCAAGTCGGTGGCCACGACGGCGGCAGCGAGCACCCGCCCCCCGACGGCGACCGCGAAGCGCTCGGCCAAGGCCACAGCGGCGAGCGCCAAGCAGGGCGCGAAGACGACCACCACCGCCGCCAAACGCGCCGCGTCGACAACCGGGTCCACGGCACAGGCATCGGTCAAAGCGACGAGGTCGACGGCCGAGCGTGGCGCCAAGAAGACGGCTACCGCAGCGCGCACAGGGCGCACCTCGTGACCACCGATCCGGAGTCCGAGGCGACACACGACGCCGACGTGGCCAACGGCGAGAATCCTGACGACGCCACGCCGCAACCGGCACCGGCAGCCACGGATCACCCCACCGGCGAGGCCCAGGCCCAAGAGAACGCTGAGAACGATCCGCCCGCCTGACCCGACCGGCGGCGCACACCGATCGATTTGACCTCGTCCGTGGCACTGGTGTCGTTCAATGCGACGCATGCCTGTTCGAACGCTGTAATGGCCTCTTCGGCCCCGTCAATCACGTCGCTCAGGTTGACGAGGTCGGGCATCGAAGTCGGCTTACCCGAACCCACGAGATCGGAACCGGCTCACCCGGGTGATGACCATCATCGTGTGTCTCCCATGAGTCACCCGCGTGCGTGTGTCCGCTCGGGTTTGTCTGCGGCTGGATGGGGGCAGAGCGAACGGGCTGTACAGCAGACGCGTCGCCCCGGACCTGGTCACGCTCGAACCCGAGGTGATTCCACTGACTACTGCCCACACCATTCTCGATGCCGACGTCGGCGGGTGCGAACTCGCACGCGTGCGGACACGTTCGTCGTTGCCGGAGTTCTTGCGAGCTGCGGCAGTGACCAGCAGCAGCAGAGCGAGACCGCACCGGTCCGGGTGATCGACAGACGCCAGGGTGCCGGCCCCGGCGGGGCGAACAACAAACCGCAAGGACACCGGCGAGACCGTCGACGTGCCGCAGACCACCGGAGTCGCCACGGCCGACACCCAGGAACTGATGAGCGACCAGTCACCAGGCGAAGACGACAGCAACGGCCTACCAATGGGGTCGACCGGCTGAGCGTCGTGCGGACCCACCAACGAGCGAAGGGAACCACCCATGACCGAACCGACGTACCAGGACGACCGCAACAAGTTGCTGCGCATTTACCTCGAGGATCACGTCGCCGGCGCGACCGCCGGCTCACAGCGGGCCGCGCGTCTGGCTGAGGCCGAGGGCGAGTCGATCGACGGACCGGCCTTGGCGGCGTTCGCCACCGATGTGGCCACCGACCTCGAAGCGCTGCTGACGCTGATGGAGGTCGCCGGTGTCGAGCCGAGCCGGCTGAAGACCGCAGTCGCCTCCGTCGGTGAGAAGCTCGGTGCGTTGAAGCCCAACGGCCGACTGGCGGACCGATCGCCGCTGTCGACCGTCGTGGAGCTCGAGGCGATGCAGATGGCCGTGCGCGGTAAGCGCTCCCTGTGGGAGACCCTGCTCGTGGCCATGCCGATGTCGACCCCGATCGACATCTACGGGCTGATCTCGCGCGCCGACGACCAGCTCGCCCTGCTGTCCGAGATGCACGCCCGGCGTGCCATGACCACATTCGCCGTCCAGCCGAGCTGAACCGCTCGGCCATCGAGAAGGAACCAATACCACCATGTCCCCCAGCAAGCCCGCAGCCCAACCGACCGTCGAGGACGTGCCGTCGTCGACCGAGACCGTCGGCGAGGGTGGTGAGACGCACCAGGCCGTCGCCCCCGGCGGCACGTCGCTGACCACCCAGCAGGGCGTCGTCGTCGCCGACGACCAGAACACCCTCCGCGTCGGCGATCGCGGCCCGGCGGCGCTGGAGGACTTCCACTTCCGGGAGAAGATCTTCCACTTCGACCACGAGCGGATCCCCGAGCGCGTCGTCCACGCCCGTGGCTACGGCGCCCACGGCTACTTCGAGAACTACGAGTCGCTGGCCGACGTGACCGAGGCCGACCTGTTCCAGCGCCCCGGCGAGCAGACCGAGGTGTTCGTCCGCTTCTCCACCGTGGCGGGCAACAAGGGCTCCGCCGATCTGGCCCGCGACGTGCGCGGCTTCGCCGTGAAGCTGTACACCAAGGCCGGCAACTGGGACCTCGTCGGCAACAACATCCCGGTGTTCTTCATCCAGGACGCGATCAAGTTCCCCGACCTGATCCACTCGGTGAAGCCCGAGCCCGACCGCGAGTTCCCCCAGGCCCAGTCGGCGCACGACAACTTCTGGGACTTCGTCTCGCTGATGCCCGAGTCGATGCACATGGTCATGTGGCAGATGTCGGACCGCACGCTGCCGCGGTCGTTCCGCTTCATGGAGGGCTTCGGCGTCCACAGCTTCCGCTTCGTCAACGCCGAGGGTGTGTCGACGTACGTCAAGTTCCACTGGAAGCCGGTGCTCGGCCTGCAGTCGGTGATGTGGAACGAGGCCGTCAAGATCAACGGCGCCGACCCCGACTTCCACCGGCGCGACCTGTGGACCTCGATCGAGCAGGGCGACTTCCCGGAGTGGGAGCTCGGCGTGCAGCTGTTCGACGACGAGTTCGCCGACAGCTTCGACTTCGACGTGCTCGACGCCACCAAGCTGATCCCCGAGGAGCTGATCCCGGTGCGCCCGATCGGCAAGCTGGTGCTCAACCGCAACGTCGACAACTTCTTCGCCGAGACCGAGCAGGTGGCGTTCTGCACGCAGAACGTCGTGCCGGGCATCGACTTCACCAACGACCCGCTGCTGCAGGGGCGCAACTTCTCGTACCTCGACACGCAGCTCAAGCGCCTCGGTGGCCCGAACTTCAGCTACCTGCCGGTCAACGCGCCGCGCTGCCCGGTCGCCCACTTCCAGCAGGACGGGCACATGGCCGTGGCCAACCCCGTCGGCCGGGTGAACTACGAGCCCAACTCGTGGGGCGCCGAGGGTGGCCCGCGTGAGGATCCCGAGCACGGCTACCGCACGTTCGAGACGGTGGAGACCGGCGGCAAGCGCCGGGCGCGCCCGGAGGCCTTCGCCGACCACTACAGCCAGGCCCGCCAGTTCCTGCTCAGCCAGACCCCGATCGAGCAGAAGCACATCACCGATGCGCTGGTGTTCGAGCTGAGCAAGGTCGAGCGCCCCGACATCCGCGAGCGCGTCGTCGCCCACCTGGGCAACATCGACGCCGGCCTCGCCGCCGCGGTGGCCGACAAGCTCGGCCTCGACGCCGTGCCCGCCGCGAGCACGCCGGCCAAGGAGCCGATCGATCAGCCGGTGTCGCCTGCGTTGAGCATCGTCGCCAACCCGACGCCGCCGACGTTCGCCGGCCGCAAGCTGGGCATCCTGATCACCGACGGCACCGACGACGCCCTGCTCGACGCGCTCGTCGCCGCAGTGAACGCCGCCGGAGCGACGTTCGAGATCATCGCCCCGAAGATCGGCGGGGCCACCACCGCTGGGGGCACCAAGGTGATCGCCCAGCACAAGGTCGGCGGCGGGCCATCGGTGCTGTTCGACGCCGTCGCCGTCATCCCCTCGAACGCCGGCGCCGCCGAGCTGGCGCTCGACGCCCAGGCCAAGGATTTCGTCACCGACGCCTTCGCCCACTGCAAGTTCATCGCCCACACCCCGACGGCCGCGACGTTGCTCGACGCCGCCGGGATCGCCGCCCAGCTCGACGACGGGTGCATTCCGCTCGCCGGCCCGGCCGACGCGCAGGCGTTCCTCGACGCATGCCAGGTGCTGCGCTACTGGGCCCGCGAACCCAACGTCATCGTCCTGTGAACGGAATCGAAAGCCCCGATGTGCGGGCGATTGGCACCCACCCCAGGGCGTGTGCCGCATCGACGCCCGATCCTGATCCTCCGACTCCACGTCATGACGACTCGATCGAATTCGTCGTCGTCGCTGTACCCGCTCACAACGAAGCCGATCGCATCGGCCGCTGCCTCGCGAGCATCGACCACGCAGCGAGAAGATGGGGCGGGCCGGTCGTGACCGTGGTGGCGGCCGACGCGTGCACCGATGCGACCGTCACCATCGCAACCTCCCTGCAGACGCGGGCGATGTCAATCACCGTCGTCGATGGCCGTTGGCGTCGAGCGTCACCAACCCGAAGGGCGGCGGTCGCGCACACGATGGAGTCGTCACGCGACGGCTGCGGTGACGAGCACACATGGATCGCCAACACCGATGCAGATTGCGTCGTGGACGACGACCGGTTGATTCGCCAGGTGGCCGAGGCGGAGCGTGGCGCCGATGTCGTCGCCGGAGTGGTCACCCTCGATCCTCGAGACACGTCGTCCACGCTGCAGGCCGCATTCGCCGCCCACTACCACCGACGACGGGGAGATCGGCCGCACACCCATGCGGCCAACCTCGGCATCCGCGCCTCGGCGTACCGACAGGTGGGTGGCTGGCGGGCTTCGACATCAATTGGCGAAGAACACCACCTGATGCGCGCAGCAGCGGACCGCGATCTGCGAATCGTCTGCCTGGATGACCTGTCCGTGCACACCAGCGGAAGAACGTCCGGTCGCGTACCCGGCGGGTTGGCCAGCGTGCTCCGCCGACTCCAAGGCACCGACACGACACTCTCGGACTCAGCCTGAGAACTCCGAATCCCTTCGTCGGTCCAACCGCACCGACCTGTGACGGGCCTTCGGGAATCGGGAGACGCTCGCTCTGCACCTGCCCACCACGTACCGAGTCGACAGCACGAACTCGAGGACGCCCCCAAGGCCTACGAGATGTTTCACGACAAGGACGACTCCGCAAACGAGATCGTCTTCCAAACCTGATCGATTGCTCGAACGCGCCGGGCAAGCGCTGTTCCACCCCCCGGCGAGGCGAGGCGTAGCTCACTCGCCGATGGCACGGTCGAAACCCGACCCCGCACGCCGCAGCCCAATCTGTGCGCATCGCAGGAAGGGAAGCCGGTGCGAGTCGGCGGAATCTGTCCAACCCTTCTGGAGGAGACGGCGACGATCGATCCGTAGCGCCATCGTCGCCGGCGGCACCGGTGACGTGCTGCGGGACGTGGCAGCGCATCGGTGATCTGCTATGCACCGCCGATCCTCGCAGGGAAAGCCGACCTGCTGGGCGGGGCAGGTCAGCATCCAGCCGAAGCTCGCGCTGCCCGAGCTCTGCGGCGGCAAGTCGGCGTGCTGCGCGTTGCCCGAGATCAGCGGCGGCGCCGCGGCGCCGTGAACCGTTCGGCGGCGAACCTTTGGACCGGGAACGCGGCGCTGGGTCGATCAGCTCCCCGACTTCACGTCCTGGACGGTGCCTTGGACCTCGCTGGTGGTCTGCTGAGCGGCGTCTTTGGCCGTGCCGGCGACCTGTTGCGCGGCGTCCTGGGCAGCCGACTTGACGGACTGGACGGCGTCGGCGGCCGGCTCTTTGAGGTGCTCGGCCATCTCCTGTCCGGTCTGCTTCAGCTCGGCCTTGATCGGCTCGACTTTGTCGGCCAGCTTGTCGCTGACGACGTCCTTCTCGCTCTGGCTCGGCGGGAACGCCGCGGCAATGAGAAATCCGGCGGCGAAAGCGATGACGCCAGCCGCTAGGGGGGCACCCTGGGTCTGCGAGAGCACGGCGCCCGGGGCGTCGCTGACGGACTCGCCGGCGCTACCGATCGCGTCGCGGGCGTCGTCTGCCTTGCCCATCACCCGGTCCACGACGGAACGCGCTCCCTGGCTCATCTGGTTCTTGCGCCGTTCGATGACTCTGCCGGGGATCACCCGATCGCCGATGGCATCGATGGTGCCACCCAATTCGTTGCGCGTCGCTTCGATCTCGCGCTTCACGTCGTCGGTTGTTGTTTCGCCCACTGGACGTCCTCCTTCAGGGTTTGCGCCGTTTCCGGCAGCGGCTTGACGTTCTTCATCTCGCTCTTGCCACGCAGCGCGAGCACTGCGGCCACAACTGCCCACAGCACGCCGACGATGGCGAACGCCAGCGCGGTGTTCATCGCCTGGTCGAGCAGCCACGCCAGCGCGAGCGACAAGAACAGCAGCATCAGCCATCCGGCAACGCCGGCACCGGCGAACATGCCGGCGCCGCGCCCCACACGCGACACCTCCTCGCGGGTCTCCAACTTGGCCAGCTCGATCTCCTTGCGGAGCAACGTGGTGACGCTCTGCGTCATCTCGCCGAACAGTTCGCCGAGCGTCGCCTCCGGGCGACGCGGTTGGGTTGCCGGGTCGTCATCCGACGTCGACTGGCTCATGGGGTCGCGACCACTGGACGCTCGATCTCACCCGGGAAGGCCGACGGCGCGTCGAACGGGTCGACCGGCGCCGCCGTGAGCCGCGGACGGCCGATGGCGTCGGACGTGTCGTGCTGCTCCTTGGCCACCGCCGCGCCCGAGCGGGCGAGACGACCGACGAGGAAGCCAAGCCCGACCGCGCCGGCGAGGAACAGACCCGGGCGGCGCCGGGCGAAGCGGCTCAGGTCGTCGACTGCGCCCTGGGCGCCTCCGCTCTGGAGGCGATCGGCCAACCCGCTGACGCGCTGCTCTGCCTCGCTGAGGTAGTCGGTCAAGGCACCGGCGTCCTCCGGGCGGCCATCGCGCAGCGCCGACAGCTGACCCGACAGCGACTGCAGACCCGCTGCGGCAACTCCCTGCCCCCGAGACCGCAGCCCGTTGTGACCAGCCGGCGAGCAGCAGAGCGCCCGCCGGGGTGAGACCGTCATCAGGTGCGTGGCGCCCCCGGCGCGAGGCGGTCGAGGATGTCGTTCGGTGATGGGAGTCGTCGGAGATCATGGAGGATGGCGGTGGCCGCTTGCCCATAGCTGGGGTCGGTGAGCAGGTCGAGCACGGCGTTGCGGATGGTTGCTGCGTCGCGCTGACCGGGACCCAGTCGGTGGCCGGCTCCGACGCGTTCGACGGCGGCGGCAAGGGCGAGCTGACTCTGCGACTCGAACGGGATGACGAGGTGTGGCAGGCCGTGCTCGATGGCGCCGAGCGTGCCACCGGCACCGCCTTGCGAGAGCACCACGTCCACGTTCGACAAGACTTCGGCCTGTCGGAGGTGCTCGAAGGCGATCACGTTGGACGGGAGGTCACCGAGCGACGCGACCGGGTTCGGGCCGGTGGTCACGATGACGGTCGCAACTGCCGGGCTCAGCGCGTCGACGAGGTGACGGAGACGCTCGGGCGTGCTGAACACTGGAACGGTCCCGAGGGTGACGTAGACCGCCGGCCGCGGCAGATCCGGCGGAAACCGTGGCGCCGTGGTGGCTGGCAGTGGGAACGACACGGGACGCACGGTGATCACGTCGGACATGTGGGAGATCGCGTCGTGATCCTGGAACGGCGGCGGGCAGGCGTCGAGGTACACGTCGCCGGTGGTGCGAACGGGCCGGCCCGGGCAGTGTTCGGCCCACACCGAGCCGAGCAGTCGACCAGCGGTCGCCCGCTCCGACGCGGGTCGGATCGGTGAGTTCCACGAGTGGGTGACGACGGGTGTGCCGAGCATTGTGGCGACGAGCGGTCCGGCGTACTCCTCCTCCTCGTGCACGACGAGGTCTGGCCGCCAGGCCGTCGCGACCTCGAGCATCGCCGGGAAGGCGGCGCGTACCCAGACATCGGTGAACATTCGATCGCTGGGCACGTCGCCGTCAGCGGTCCGGACCCTGTCGATCAGCTCCGACTGCGTGGCACCGACCGCGTGGGTGTCGAACTCGGCGATGGCGGCCCACCGACACAGGTCAGCGCCGGAAACCACCATGACGTCGTGGCCGGCAGCGACCGCCGCGGCCGCCAACGGGGCGATAGGAAGAAAGTGTCCCAACGCTGGGAACGACGTGAACAACAGGCGCACGACCGTCTCCTCCCCTCGGCGGCGATCCGTCAAAGGAGACGGAGCCTCACCGGTTCCCGGTGATGTCGGGGTAGTAGGTGTCGTGGATGTAGCGCAGCCATCCGTCGTCGTCGAGGGCGTGCTCGTGGTGATCTCGGGTCGCGCCGCGCCGTGCCAGGTCTGCGTCGATGATGGCCACGATCTGCTCGGGCCGCAGCGGCGGCGGATCCGCCGGCACGACCGCCGGCCGGGCCTTCCACAAGACGGAGATGCGCACGTCGGCGTCGGGATGCGTCGCCACGACTGTGGTGCCGTCGCGGATCGTCCAGGTGCCGTCATCGTCATGGTCGATCGTGGCCGCGGATGTGATCGGCAGCGGTGGTGCGTCACGGCTGCCGACCCAACCGATCCGATGGAACATGCGGTCGTTGTCGGCGAGCAACGCAACGTTGTCGAACGGCGGCCGCTCACTGACCATCGGCCCGCCGAGTCCCTCGGGCCAGTAGTCGTAGGCCCCGCCGTCGCCGGCGTAGAACCACGCCACCGCGCCGACCTCGACGATCCGCCACGGCTCGAACAGGCCCGACGTCCCCATTGCCTGCAACAACGTCAACGGATAACGATCCCGGCCGGCACCACGAAACGCCGGGATGTCCTGATGGATCGCCCCGGCGCGCATCGGCGCGTTCACGTTGATCACCACCGTCGACGCTTCGACGGCCTCGACCTCCAAGAACGCGCAAGCCGCCTCGATGAACAACGGGTTGTGCAGGATCGCCTCGGCGCCGTCGACCCTGCATTCCCCGTTGACCGCCCAATTGCTGCGGAACCACGGCAGCACGTCGTCGGGCTCGTCGCCGCCCGGGCGCACACCGGTCGCCGCGGGCGGCAGGTAGCTGGCGATCGACGCGAACGGTCCATTGACCTCGACCAGCCGGCGTATCGCCGCCGGGTCGTCGAACGCCCGATCGAGTCGCACCGCGCCCCGCAACAACTCACTCACGCCAACCTCACCTCCCCAGCAAGAACGTACAACCGGTGGAATCGCCCCTTCGTGCGGTCCGTTGACCCGATCGACGGTCGAGACTGACCGGGTGCCGTGGATGGTGCCAGTGGTGCTCGTCGTGCTGGTCATCGCCGTGGCCGCCGTCGGCCGGCGTCGACCCACCCCGGGCCCCGACGAGCGGACCGTGGTGCGCTGTCGAGACGGCCACCTGTTCACCACGCTGTGGGTGCCGTTCGTCTCCCTCAAATCGGTCCGGCTCGGCGCCTGGCGATGGCAACGCTGCCCGGTCGCCGACCACTGGACCTTCGTCACGCTCGTACCTGACGATCAACTCACCGACTCCGAGCGACGCCTCGCAGCGCAGTTCCCTGACGGATCGATCCCATGACGTGATCCCCGGCGTGCCTTTACGGTCCTCGACCTGATCGACGCGGTCTGGTCGGCGCCGCCGGGGGCGCCCACGGCCTGACACTCCGGCTCGGAATCAGTGTGGAGCGACTACGTCACGACCAAGTCGTAGCGTCACGGTGATCGCCAGCGCAAAGAGGACGAGTTGAACGATTGGCTGTGGTACCTCACACGGTCCACCGGGATCGTGGCGACCGTGCTCATGCTGGCGTCGCTGTCGTGGGGCTTCGTGTTCTCGTCGCGCGAGACCGGCAAGCGGCTACGCCCGGCGTGGTGGCTGGACATGCACAAAGGCCTCGGTGGTCTGGCGCTGGTCTTCACCGCCGTCCACCTCCTCGCCGCGTTCGCCGACACCGACCTCGGCGTCAGCCTGGCAACGGTCTTCGTGCCAGGCGCCGCAGCGAGCCAGACGACTGCGTTCACCTGGGGGGTCCTGGCGTTCTACGGGCTGGTCATCGTCGTGTTCACCTCGTGGCCCAAGCTGCTGTTCCGCCGCCGAACCTGGCGCGTCGTGCACCTGCTCTCCGTCCCGGCCACGGCCCTCGCCTGCGTGCACGCCTACCAGCTCGGCTCCGACTCGCACTCCCCTGCGTTCGAGCTGCTGCTCGTGCTCGCCGTCGGCGCCGCCGTGTACCCGTTGGGTGTCCGGTTCTGGAGCCTCGTGCTGTCGAGGTCTCAGGAAGCTCTCAGGAAACCCTAGGTTGCCTCTGACCGAGCGATGGCTCACTGGACGCATGGCCCCTGGCTCACCCCTGCCGCCGCCCCCTCCCCGACCGACCCGCTCCTGCAAGCCCGTCTCGATCGCCTCGCGGCGAGTCGGCCGAACGCATCAGCGCCGGCGGCGACGAGCCGAACCACGCCACCCACAGGTCGCCGGCGCAAACGGCACGCCGCCACGGCGCAGCCGTGCTGCCGCGGCGGTGATGAGCGTGACCGTCGCCGCCGGGCTCAGCGCCTACTTCCAACACGCCGACTCGGTCGCCGCCTCGGCCTCGCCGAGCACGACCAACGCCGGCGGTCGTCGCGGCGACGACGCCCACATCGACCGCGCCGGCGGAACGCGCCGACCTCGACCGGGTCGACCGTCACCACCGCTGCCCCGATCACCACTCCGTCGACGACGGGCGCGACAACAACGGCAGTCCTCGCCGACGGGACCTACGCCGGTTCGACCGACACGAACAAGTGGGGACCGGTCCAGGTGCAGATCACCGTCACCTCGGGGCAGATCAGCAACGTCGTCACGCTGCAGACGCCGACGAAGGACCGCAAGAGCATCGGCATCAACCAGCGGGCGACGCCGACGCTGGCCAGCGAAGCGCTCATCGGCGCAGAGCGCCGACATCGACACGGTCTCCGGAGCCACCTACACGAGCGACAGCTACAAGACGTCGCTGCAGTCGGCCATCGACCTGGCCAAGGCCGCAGCGACGCAAGCGGGCGCCACCTCGTGACCGTCAGCGCTCGGCACCACGTCGAGCAGGTGATGGGCACGGCCGTGTCGATCGACGTGCGCGACGACGTCTCCGACCACGCCGATCGACGAGGTCGTCCGCTGGCTCCACCACGTCGACGACACGTTCAGCACCTACCAGCCCGACAGCCCGATCAGTCGGCTCGGTACCGGCGCCGCGACCCTCGCCGACATGGACGACGAAGTGCTCGGCATCCTCGCCCTGTGCGACCGAGCTCCGCGCCGACACCGACGGCGCCTTCGACGCCGCCGCGGTGCCCGCACCCAACGGCAGCCACCTCGACCCGTCCGGCGTCGTCAAGGGCTGGGCCATCGAGCGCGCCGCATGGATCCTCGAACACCACGGCGCACACAACTTCTGCATCAACGCCGGCGGCGACATCGTCGCGCGCGGCGCCGCCGGCCCCGACGCACCATGGCGGGTCGGCATCCGCCACCCCGAACTCGCCGACCAGAGCGCCGCCGTGCGTCTGCGCATCGCCACGACTGGCGATCGCCACGTCGGCCGCCTACGAACGCGGCGCGCACATCATCGACCCGTCCACCGGCGAGCCCGCCGCCGGCCCCGCCAGCGTCACCGTCGTCGGCCCGGACCTGACCTACGCCGACGCCTACGCCACCGCCGTGTTCGTCATGGGCGAACCCGGGCTCGAGTGGCTCAACGAGCGACACCCCGACTACGCCGGGTTCCTGATCACCCGCCAGCACACGGCGCTGTCAACGGCGAACTTCGCCACGCATCGACTGAGCTGAACCACCCAAAAGCTCCTGCCAGGCGCCGGGCGGACGACCGCGACCGAAGCGCAACCGCTCGCCCGAGTGCGTTGCGGTCCATGACCCGACGCAACCGCGTCGGCGGTCGTGCCCTGGCCAGCTCGGTCGGCACGAGGTGTCGCAGGCGCCGACCGGCCGTCAACGGCCGTCGAACAATCCGGTCTCCTGGCTGTCGCCGCTGCGCTCACCGCCCGAATTCTCGACGCTCGGCGCGACGTTCGGCGGCGGTCATCGCCGGCAGGCCCCGGACTCGCCCGGCGGATACGGCCGACACGCCTGAGCGTGTTCGGACTGGCAACGCGGGGCCGACTCGGCGGCGGTGTCGTGGCGTTGTGCTGTACGGGTCACGCCGTGGCCGGTAAGGGGTGGGGGCGTGGCCGGGGTTGGTTGATGATCCGGGTCTTCGTGGCGTTGTCGAGCGTGTTGATTGTGTCCAAAGCGGATCCAAAGTGCGTGGGCGCATGGTCGGCGCATGACATTGATCCAAGTACAGGACTTGACCAAGGCGTACGGTCGCCGGGTCGTCGTCGACCATGTGAGCTTCGAGGCTCGACCCGGGAGGGTCACCGGTTTTCTGGGGCCGAACGGTTCGGGAAAGACGACCACGATGCGGGTGATGCTCGGCTTGGCCGACGCCGATCGCGGTTCGGCCACCTTCGACGGGCGACGGTACCGCGGGTTGCGGGACCCGATCCGTCAGGTTGGCGCAGCGATCGCGCCTGACACGTTCCATCCTGGTCGGTCGGCTCGTGAGCACCTGCGGGTGATGGCCACCGCAGCGGGGATCGATCACCGCCGGGCGGACGATGTCCTCGAGTTCGTCGGTTTGGCCGACTCGGCGACGCGTCGCGTCGGTGGCTACTCGCTGGGGATGCGTCAACGGCTGAGCATCGCCGCGGCACTGCTCGGCGATCCGCCGGTGTTGATCTTGGACGAACCGCTGAACGGGCTCGACCCCGACGGCATCGTCTGGTTCCGCAACGTGCTGCGCAGCTTCGCCGCGCACGGTCGAACGGTCCTGTTGTCCAGCCATCTGCTCGGTGAGGTCGAACTGTCCGTCGACGACATCGTCGTCATCGACCACGGTCGCCTCGTGCTCGCCGGTCCCCTCGACGAGGTTGCCGGTCCCGGCGCTTCGGTTGCCCGGACACCGCAGTCGGCGGTGTTGCTGACGGCGCTGCTGGCCAGCGGCCACCGCGCCCGTCAGATCGACGGCGACCAGGTCGAGGTGACCGGCCTGACGGCCGCCGAGGTGGGCCAGATCGCCGCACGCGAAGGCGTCGTCATCCTCGGCCTCACTGATCGACACGATGGTCTCGAACAGCTCTTCCAGGATCTGACCGCCCGCCGCGCCGCGGATCACGACGCCGCCATGAGTGAGCAGGTGTGCGCATGAACCGGCTGATTCGCAGCGAGCTGCGCAAGCTGACAACGACCCGGTGGTTCAAGATCACCGTCGTCACCACCTTGGTCGTCGGTCCCGTCTCGGCGGTGTCATCGGCACTGACGTCGCAGCGCCCGGCGAGCTCGTTGGGCTCCGACGCGGCGATCCACCACGTCTTGGCGATAGCTGCATTGACGTCGATCGTGATGTTGGCGGTGGGCATCGCCGCGACCGCCGGCGAGTACCGCCATTCGACGAGCATCCCGACGTTCCTGGTCACTCCTCGCCGGCGCGACGTCGTCATCGCCAAGCTGCTCACCATCACGATGGTCGGAGGTCTGCTCGGGGCGATCACCTTCGGACTCTCCGTCGCCGTCGCGGTACCGGCCCTGTCGTCACAGGGCGTGCACCACCTCGCCGGTGATCTCCCACAGATGTGGATCGGTTGCGCCGTCGTCAGCGCCGTCTATGGAGCTCTCGGCACGGCGATCGGTGCGCTCACCCGCAGCACCGTCGTCGCCATGATCGCCGCGTTCACCTGGGTCTACTTCATCGAAGCCGCGTTCCTCGACACCGTGTGGCCGTCGCTGGGCAAGTGGCTGCCGACCGGCGCGAACATGGCCATCACCCACACCACCGAGCATCCAGGTCAGCTGCTGAGCCCAGCGGCCGCAGTCGGCGTGCTCGTCGGATGGACGGCGGTTGTCACGTTGACCGCGCTGTGCTTGGCCACCCGGCGCGACGTCTGAGCGCTGGTCCGGACCGGAAGGGAGCACACCCGTGTCGACAACAACGAACGACCCCATCGGCGGCGCCGAGATTCGCGTCGAGCACCTCACCAAGCACTTCGGCGGTGTTGCTGCCGTCGACGACTTGAGTTTCACGGTCGCACCGGCAACGGTGACCGGGTTCCTCGGCCGCAACGGCGCCGGCAAGACGACGACGTTGCGCTGCCTGCTCGGCTTGAGCGACCCGACAGCCGGAACGGCGTCCTTCGACGGCGTCGCCTACCGCGACCTCGCGTCGCCGGCGTCGACGGTCGGGGCGGTGCTCGAGTCGACCTCGCTGCATCCCGGACGTCGCGCCGTCGACCACCTGCGGATCATGACCGCCGCGGCGTCGATCCCCGACAGGCGTGTCGACGAGGTGCTCGACATGGTCGGGTTGGGCGCAGCAGCGCGTCAACGGATCGGCACGTACTCGCTCGGCATGCGTCAGCGGCTCGGGCTGGCCGGTGCGCTGCTTGGTGAGCCGCGGGTCCTGATCCTCGACGAGCCGACGAACGGGCTGGATCCGGAGGGCATCAAGTGGCTGCGAACGTTCCTGCGGCGCCGTGCCGAGTCGGGGACCACGGTGCTGTTGTCGAGTCACCAGCTCGCCGAGATCACCCAGACCGTGGACCACGTCGTGATCATCGACGCCGGTCGCCACGTCGCTTCGGGAACCATCGCCGAGATCACCCGGAACATGCGCGCCGGGGTACGGGTGCGCACGCCGATGGGCGACGAACTCGTCGGACTGTTGACCGCTGCGGGATACCGGCTTGAGCGTGAGTCGCGTGAGGTGGTCCGTGTCGACGACGCGTCGGTGGAGTGCATCGGACCGCACATCGCCGCGGCACGGATCGTCGTCTACGAGCTGACGACGATCGACACCGACCTCGAGGGTGCCTTCTTCCAACTGACCGACTACGACGAGAATGGGACACGGCGATGAGCGCCGCCATCCGTTCAGAAGTTCGCAAGCTGCGCTCGTCGCGATCCTCGATGCTGCTGCTGACGGCCGGGCTGGTGTACGCGATCCTCAACGGGGTCGCCACCGCGCAACTCGCCGGGCTCGACGCCAGCGCACCGCTCGGCAGCGCAAGCAACCTGGCCAACATCGTCCGCGGCGGCGGTGTCGGCCCGTGGGTGATGCTGCTCGTCGCCATCCTGGGTGTGACCAGCGAGTACCGGCACGACACGATCGTCATCACCTCGTTGATGACACCGCGGCGCGGCATCGTTGCTGCGGCGAAGACCGCGGTCTTCGCCACCGTCGGACTGATCTACGCGCTCGTCGGGATCGCCGGCGGTCTCGCCGCGGCCACACCGACGCTGATCAGCCGACACGCCCGTTTGGAGAGCGCAGATCTCCCGTTGTCCGCCGCAGCGGGGGTTGTCGTCGTCAGCGTGTTGTACGCCGTCGCCGGCGTCGGGATCGGCGCGTTGTGTCGTCGTCAGCAAACGCTCGCCGCGGTCGGCGCGATTGTCTGGCTGGGCCTGGCCGAGAACATCGTCGGGCCCATCGCCGGTTGGGGTTTCGCTCGTTGGCTGCCAGGACGCGCCGCTGCGGCAGCGGCCGGCGCTGGCGGAGGGCACCTGCTGTCGATGCCCGCCGGCGCCGGCGTGTTCACCGCCTACGTCGTCGTCGCCGGCGGCATCGCCGCACTGGTCACCCTCCGGCGCGACGTCGGCTGACCGCCAGGTACGCGGCGCGCGACGCCGCGGCGCGCTGGGCGAACGTGCCCGCGCCCTGCGCCTCGGCGATCGCCACGGCGCGATCGAACGCGGCGAGACATTCGTCGGGGTCACCATCGACAGCGGCGAGTGCCTCGCCGCCGATCCGGTGCAACTCGGCGAGCCACACGCCGTCGAGGCCACCGAGAGGGACGGACCCGTCGCCGATGACAGCGAGCGCGTCGGCCGGACGGGCCAGCATCATCAAGACATCGGCATGGACGAACACGGCGCTCGTGAGCTGCTCCTCGCGCGGTCCATCGTGAGCGCGGATGCCCTCCACCATCACCAATGCCCGCGCGGGATCACCCCGATGCGCTCGTGCCCAGGCGCCAACCAGTTGATCCGGGCCGCGACTCTGACCGGTGACGTCACCGGCCTCGACCATCGACGTCCGCTCAGCGAGCATCCACGCCTGTTCGGTGTCGCCGGCGATCTGGGCGCGCCAGCCGAGATAGTTCAGCGTCGACGTGTCGCGGGTGGTCAGGGTCTCGCCGAGCAGCTCCAATGCCTGCGTGGCCAGCGACGCCCCCCTGACGAGGTCGCCAGCCAGCGTCACCGCGACGGCGAGGATCGCGGTGAGTGTGGCCAACGGGTCGACGCCGACGAGCTCGATCAGATCGACTCGACTCGATTGGTGCGCGAGTTCCAATGCGCGCTCGAACCGCACGATCGCCTCGGGGACGTTGCCCCGTTGCAGCGCCGTCAAGCCGACCACGGTCTCGTACGGCACCCAACCGACAACACCTGGTCCCGCGGCAGCGAGCTGTCCGAGCTCATCGGCGATCGCCTCGGCCGCCCCCCAGTCGCAAAGCAGCTGGGCGCGCAGGGCCAAGGAGATCAGCGTCTGCACGACGTCGGGCCCGCTGCCGCCGAAGCGCTCGCGCAGATCTCGAGCGCGAGCCAGCAGCTCCGGCGAATCCTGGCTGGCATTCGCCCGGAACAGGCTGACCAGCGGCGCTAGCCGTCGAACGGCGTCGTTCTCCAGCGCGTCGCGGCTCGGCGCCCGGCGCCAGCGCCTCGATCACCTCGAGCGCCTTGCGCAACTGCGATTCGGCCTGCTCCGGCGCCAGCGGACCGGCCGCTCGAGCAGCCGCCAGCAGATGACCCGCGACCTGCTGCGGCTCCAGCGCGGACCGTCCCGCCCACGCGTGGGCGGCGATCTCGTTGGCGTGGCCGGCGTCGGCGGCGTGCAGCGCGACCAACGCGGCGACGGCCCGTGCGTGCAGCCGGGCTCGACGCGGCTCGGACAGGTCGGCGTACAGCGCTTCACCCACCAGGTCATGCGAGAACCGGAAACGGGTCTGCGTCTCACCGTCGTGGATCAGACCGCTGACAAGTGCGGCGTCGAATCCGTCGAGGGCCAAGTCGTCGGCGACACCGCTCATCGCCGCGACGACACGCCAATCGAAGCTCCGTCCGACGACCGCCGCGCAGGTCAGCAACTGCTCGCCGGTCGCCGGCAGCAGCGACACCCGCGCCCTGATCACGTCGCGCACCGACGTCGGCACCACGGTCTCCAACGTCGAACGGATCGACGCGGCCTGCGACCCGCCCAGACGGATCAGTTCGGTCAGATAGAACGCGTTGCCGCCCGTGCGCCGAGCCAGCATCTCGACCAGCCCGGCGTCGGCAGGCTCACCGGTGACGGCCTGCACGCACTCGCCGATGGCCCGGTCGTCGAGTCCATCGAGCTCGATGCGCCGCAGCGACCGCGACCGCGCCAGCTCGGCCATGGTCTCCGTCAGATCCGTGCCGCGACCCTCGGACCGAACGGTGACGACCAGCACCTGCGGCGCCTCGTCCAGCCGGCTCAGGAGCAGCCGCACGATGTGGTGCGTGGTCGCGTCGGCCCATTGCAGATCGTCGATGACGATCACCAGCGGCGAGACCCGCGCGACATCGAGCACCGCGGCAACGATTGCTTCGTAGGCCATGGCCCGCGGTTCGCCGGGTCCCGCGTGGGCCGGTGGTGCCCGCAGCTCCTCCGCGAGGGCCGAACCGAGTGGACCTAGCCCTCCGGCGATCTGCAGCCAGGGCCAGGCCACCGGCGCCGCCTCACCCGCGACGCACCGGCCCCACGCCACGAGCGGGCCATCCGGTCGCGCGTCGCCCCGCGGCGTGAGCGCGACCTCGACCAGTCGTGTCTTGCCGACGCCCGCCACCCCGGACACCACCAGCACCGCCCCCTGCGCCGACCGCAGGCCAGCGATGACGGCGTCGACGAGCTCGAGCTCGCGCCGTCCGGCCGAGCAGCCGGTCGGGCGACCCGACTGGTCGTGTTCCAAGCTGAACCGGCGCGTCCGGCCTCGAACCGCCAACCGCGAGGGGTGCAGCCAAGGCTCGATCGTGGAGCAGCACCATTCGCTCGAGATCGACGAGTGCCGGACTCGGGTCGATCCCCAGCTCATCGGCCAGCACCCTGCGAACCTTCTGGAAAGCCCGCAACGACTCGGCCTGCCGGCCGCTGCGATACAGCGCGATCATCAACAACTCCCACAACCGCTCGCGCAACGGCGACTCCGACGTCGCGTGCACCAGGTCCGGGACCGCCTCGGCGTGTCGACCGAGATCGAGCAACGCGCGGAACCGACCCTCCACCGCCGACGCACGCAACTCCTCGAGCCTGACCGCCGCACCACTTCGCCATGGCTCATCGGCGAAGTCCTCCAACACCGGACCACGCCACAACGCCAACGCCTCGTCGAACCCGACCAACGCCAACCCGGCATCAACGAACCGGTGTCCCTCCCCTACCAGCTGCTCGAAGCGGAGTGCGTCAACGTCCGCCTCGCGCACGCGCAGCGCGTATCCGGGTGCCTCGCTGACGATCACCGTGGCAGCACCACGCGCCACCCGGCGCGGCTCCACGATGCGCCGCAGGTTGGAGATGTACGCGTGCACGGCCCCCGCCGGCCGCTCCGGCGGATGATCACCCCACACGTCGGCCACCAGCCGATCGACGGGCACCACAAAATTCGCCTCGATCAGCAGACGAGCCAGGATTGCTCGCTGACGCGGCTGCCCCAACCCAAGTGACACCTCACCGTCGACCACCTGGAGCGGACCCAACAGACCAAACCGCACACCCCACTCTCCCGCACGACGCGCTGCCACGCTGAAACCAGGTACGGCTCGGATCGCCGATGCTCGCTACGGCGCGTGCGGTCAGGTCGCCTTGCACAGTCGCACTCGCCGCGCGCGTCACGAACTCCATCGCATCCGCCGCTGTGACCCCGCAGAGCATCGCGTTGCGCACGGCTGTGCCGCGATGGATGATCTCGAGCGATGGGAGCCCAACAACCGGCGACAGGAGACGTCACATGGCTGAGAGCGAACAGTTCGAACGCGGGCTGGAGATCCGACGAGAGGTCCTCGGCGCCGACTACGTCGACGCAAACCTCGCCGGCGCCGACGAGTTCATGATGGGCTTCCAGCGCCTCCTGACGGAGTGGGCGTGGGGCTACGCCTGGAGCCGACCAGGTCTGGACAAGAAGACAAGAAGCATGCTCAACCTGGCAATCCTCACGGCCCTTGGCCGCCCGCAAGAACTCGGCATCTACGTCAAGGGCGCCCTCTCGACCGGGGTTTCAGTCGCTGAGATCC
Organism: uncultured Acidimicrobiales bacterium; assembly: GCA_963794805.1. Classification (GTDB taxonomy): domain Bacteria; phylum Actinomycetota; class Acidimicrobiia; order Acidimicrobiales; family Ilumatobacteraceae; genus JAODBQ01. The sequence continues at coordinate 16,137 of CAWCFL010000011.1, read as the reverse complement.
AAGAGGTGCTGCTCCACGCAACCATCTACTGTGGCACCCCAGCGGGTCGGCAAGCGTTCCTGGCCGCGCACGAAGCACTCAAACGCGAGGGCGCCATCGACACAGCGCCATAGACCGTCGGACCGACCGCGATCAACGGACGCGCTGGCGGTCCCGTCGTGGCCTTCGAGTTCGTTGCCGCGAATCGTGAGCGTTGTCCGCTGCAGCTAAGGGTCGGCGATCCTCTGCCCGTCTCCGCCCGTCGTAGCTGCCGCGACGCGGGTTGGTCGTGGCCTGGACCGACCCCCGGCCGTCTCCCGGCACGGGTCTGACCCGCTGTTGACGACTTCGGGACGTTCGAGCTTGTCCGTGGGCGGTCTTGCTGCACGGCCGATCGGCCTACTTCTTCGTGGGCGCGGCCTTCGTGGCAGGCGGCGCCTTCGCTGCCTTCATCGGCTCCTCGATGACCGCTGCTTCGGCGGCGAGGCGCTTCACGGCATCGATGCCCTTGAGGCACGATTCCTTCGATTCGTACGTCTCGCTGGTGGCGACCACCCGACCGTTGCTCGCCAGCAGACCGAAGTGCGTCTTGCCGCCACGCCCATGTTTGATGACGAACTTGCCGCTGCGCGCCGTCGCAACCTCCGTGTTCGACGGCGACCGTACTGGCGACGATCGCGTAGGACGCGGATGCGTCGATCGACAGCGAGACTCTGATTCGAGCACTCGGGGACGCTTCGCGGCGCCATCGACCCGAAGCGTGTATCCAGGACGGCCCCCGCGTGCGTGGTCGTGGTTGTTGGACGCGCCGCAATCTGCTTGGTCATGGCCGCGGTTGTCGACCAAGCCGTGGCTCGGTTGACCAGCCGTGGTGAAATGATCGACGTCTACGTGTACGGCTCGGTCGCCACCGGCACCGCCCGGACCGGCGTGTCCGACGTCGATCTGCTGACAATTGGGGCCACGCCTTTCGACGCCGCAGAGGTGGCGGAGCACATGTCGAGTCGCCACGCCAAGGTATGTCGCGGCGTCGAGGTGGCCGTCACCCAACACAGGACTACGTCGGCGACACCGACGAGGTCGACGGCAACCGGGCGTTCTTGCGCCATGACTGCGCACACCTCGCCGGCCCACGAACAATCGACATATCCAATGAGTTCCCCGCCGACCGACGCGCGGCTCGCGGCTCGCGGCTTCAACGGCGACATCGGACGTCACTTCCTACAATGGTGCACCGTCCTCGCCGACGGCACCGAGCCCGCCCAATTGGGACGCAAGGTGGCGCGCAAGACTTTGCTCGCCGTGGCAGGCCTCGTCAGCGTCCACGACCACACTCGGACCACCGACCGAGACACAGCAGCACTGCGCTGGGCGCGGCTCCATACCGACCTCGCCACCGACGTCGCCACCCTGCAGACTTGGAGCGACGGCAGCAGCACCGCCACCCGCTCGGACCTCGGGTCGATGCTCAGCGGCACAATCCCCGTCCTCGTGGCCTCCTTCGATCTCGACATCGGACTCTGGCCATAGGCGCCCCCCTGACGGCTGGCGATCCAGATACGAGACCTTCGACGGAACCGGTCTCAGTGGCCGTCGTTGGCAGCCGGTGCACCGCTGCACGGTCGACATCGTGGGACGCCTCTGCGCTCGTGCGGATATGCGTGGCTGTGGGCCGCAGCGCGTGGAGGACAATGGCTGTGATGAGCGAGTCCCGGTTGACGCTCGGACGCCGCATCGTCATCACTGGCCTGGCTGGCTCGGGAAAGAGCACGCTCGCCGTCGCGCTCGCAGCCAAGACCGGCTTGCCGATCGTCCACCTCGACCTCTACTTCTGGAGGCCCGGCTGGGTTGCACCGTCGGAGACCGAATGGCGCGAGAACCAGCGAGTCGCGCTCGCTGGCGATGCGTGGATCGCCGACGGCAACTACCACGAGACGCTCGACCTGCGGCTTCGGCACGCTGACACCATCGTTGTTCTCGACATGCCGTGGTGGCTTTGTTCCTGGCGTGCACTGCTGCGCGGGTTCCGAATGCCGGGCGAGCTGCCTCCAGGATGTGACTACTCCCACTGGGCCCGGTGGCGCGATGAGTGGCGCCTGGCCGGCCGGATCTGGCAGAAGCGCCATTCGGAGCCAGCGCACGAACGCGACGTCATCGCGCAGTACGGGAAGCACGTCGCCATCCACGTTCTCAGGTCCGCCGGGGCGGTCAGCGACCTCCTGGAGCAGTTGAACGCCGATCCTGCGGCCGTCGACAGCGGTTGATCGTGGCGGAGAGCCCGTCTCGCGTCGGATCGCCGATGCCCATCCGACGCTCGATGACGGGACGTACACGTCGTACTCGCCGATGGGCAGGGTCGGCGGCGCGCTCGTGCTCGCTGAAGTCGCGAACGGCTGAAGCACGGCGGTCCCGGACGTGGCATGCTGCGCTGCTTCGCGTCTCACTCGGGCACCGGGCGCGCAGAGTTGTGCGCGTTCGGGATGGCCCCCACGGACGCCCGATCAGGGCGATCGGTGCGGGGTTTTCCGACGGGTGTGAGGATCACACGTCGCCGACGACGTGTGAGCTGTCGACCGTGACGTTGTTGCCGTCCGGATCTCGGAGGACGAAGGCCGAATGGACTCGTCGACGCCGACGCGGCGAACCACTGCGTTTGCTCGTTGTTGGGCTCGCCCCGCCGATGCACGGGTGGCGGGGCATACGCCAGAGAACTTTGCGAGTATGAGTTACCTGCGCACCAGCAACACGACCACGACGATGATCAAGATGAGCAGGATGGCACCACCACCGATGTACATAGTTGCTCCTTACCCCCAATCGTCGCCGTTCATAAGGTCCAGTTTCGAAGACCTCGTGGTGTGAGCTCTCACCGGTGCAGCAGGCACCAAGCCTGCCGAGCTGCGACACCCCGCACCGAACTCTGAACGTCGCGACGTTCGAACACCGGGTCGTGGGCAAGCGTCGACGCCGCCTGTCGAGGGTGGACGAGCCGGTGTCGTCGTCGTCCGACAAGGGGCTGATCACCGGGTGGGTCTCGGCGCGGATCGCCGGGCGGTGTGGGCGAGCGCGTCCCACTCCCGGCCGTGTTGCCACACGGCGTCGCGGAGCGCCCCGACGCCGTGCTGGGTACGCGTGCGCGCTGTTGCGGTGCGCTGATGCTGGTGCGGTTCTCAGGGTCCGTCGCGCCAGTGGTCGATGCGCCGGTGGTCGGGTCGGAAGCCGTGTTCGATCCCCCACAGGACCGCTTGGGTGCGGCTGGTCACGCCGATCTTGCGGTAGGCCGACCGGACGTAGGTCTTGATCGTGTTCGGGCTGAGGTAGGTGAGGCCGGCGATCTCGCTGTTCGGCTTGCCCTGCGTGATGAGCGCCAAGATCTCCGACTCGCGGTTGCTCAACCCCTCCGACTTGCCCGGCCATTCCAGACCGACATCGATACGCGACTTGCCGGGGTCGGGGCTGACCACGACCTCGCCGTCGTGGATCGACTCGATCGCCGCCACCAACGCGTGCGCCGGCAGCGTCTTCGACAAGTAGCCGCTGGCGCCCTGGGCGATGGCGCTGTCGATGAGCTCGGGATGGAAGTTCCAGGTGTAGACCGCGGCGCGCCGGGCGCGGGGGCTGGCGATCAACACCCCGATCTCGTCGTGGTCCGCCTCCGGTTGGGCGAACGTGTCGTACAGGGCCACGTCGACGGCGTCGACGAGCGGCACGTTGGTGTCGATCTCGGCGACGACGACGCGCTCGCGGTAATGGTCGAACATGTGCGCCAGGCCGATCAACACCACGTCGTAATCGTCCACCAGGGCCACGGTGATCGGTCGGCTGGGCGAAGCGGTGGCCATGAGATCCCACCGTATTGCTCCCTAGGGGTGTAGCGACACATCCACAGGGGTGGTTGGGTTGCCCGTGGGCCGGACGAGCGGACGGCCCCGACCCAAGGAGGTCAACACATGATCGGTTTCATCCTCTACCTGCTGGTGATCGGCGTCGTCGCCGGGTTCATCGCCCGGGCGATCGTGCCCGGCAAGGACCCGATGTCGGTCGCGGCGACGATCGTGCTCGGCATCGTCGGGTCGTTCGTCGGCGGCTTCCTCGGCTACCTGCTCACCCACCACGACGCCAACGACGGCGCGTTCCAAGCATCGGGCATCATCGGCTCGATCATCGGCGCGGTGATCGCCCTCCTGGTCTACCGAGCCGTCACCGGCAGACGCCACCTCGCCTGATCACCCACGACGCCGCCGAAGGCAGCCACGATCGCGGTGACCGGAGATGCCGAGCGCCCTCCGGTCACTGCGCGTTCCGCGCACGGGTGCGACGGGGACGCCCGCCACGACCTGTCTGGCCGGCTTCATGGCCGGGACACGGCCGGGCCGGACGTCGCCACCGCTCCGACACGTCCTGAGACGCTGACTGCGAGGTCGCCACAGCGTTCAGTCGTGCTGGGCAGCACACGAGATGGCGCACCACACGACTTTGCTGGTGGCAGTGAGCCCCCCCCAGCTGTCGCTGAGCCGTTCACGGTCCGGCTCCCGAATCCGCCTGGGCGGTAGTGGACGCGCTGCAGCGGGCCGTGGCTTGACGGGTCGTGCACCTCGATGCGCACATTGTCGGGGCGGTGGGTGTTCCTCGACTGCGCCAGGAATCAGCGCCGCAGAGTTCGCTGCCGCGACGCAATCACCGCAATGACGCAACTCGCCTCGTGGCTTCCACCGTGACGGCCGTGGGTGGTGAGATGTCATCGGCGCCTGCCCAGGCCGCCGGCGTCGCCGGAGACGGTTCGGACACCGGTGGATCGGGATCGACAGATCGATCGAGCCGACCCTCGTGTCCTACTGGCGAGAGCGGTAGCCGTTGCGGCTGTTCGTGCGCTCCGGAGTGATCTCGCCAGCCCCGTTGCACACCACGTCGACCTCGTCGACAGCTCACCCGGACCCCCAGGAATCGGTTGACACGAGGAGGGGCGCCGGCGGTGACGCCCCTCCTCGCGATCTCGAGCCGCAGCCTGCAACGATCGTGCTGCGTCAGCTGCATGCCGTCGAGGTCGTCGTGTAGATCGGCCAGCGTGCGACACGCCTTGTTCGGATGGTCAGTGGGCGCCGATCACGGCGCTGTCCGTTCGAGGAGGATCAGGTTCGGCTGGAACGTCGTTGCCGCCTGGAGGCGCACCGCGCCGAGCTCGGCGACCGCGAGTTCGTGGAAGTGTCTCGTCACGCGCACGGTGAACGACCGCGCCGCGGAGGTGTTGCCGTGCGCGTCGCTGGCCGTGCAGGAGACCTCGGTTGTGCCGACGGCGAACACCGAGCCCGACGCGGGCGTGCAGTCGGGCGTGACCGCTGCGTCGACGACGTCGCTCGCCGTCGCCGCGTAGGTCACGACCGCGCCCGCCGACGAGGTGGCGTTGACGGTGATCGGCGAGGGCAGCGTCAGCGCGGGAGCCGTGGTGTCGGTGACGACGACGTCGAAGCTGTGGGTGCCGACGTTGCCGTGCGAGTCGGTCGCGGTGCACGTGACCGGCGACGTACCGACCGAGAACACCGAGCCGGGCGCCGGGGTGCACGACTGCGAGACGACCGCATCATCGGGGTCGCGCGCCGTGAACGTGTAGTTCACGGCCGTGCTCGGGCCCGTTGCCTCGATCTCGGTACCCGCCAACGAGAACGTGGGCGCGGTCGTGTCCGCGACGGGCGGCGGGTCCACGGCGGGCGGCGCCGCTTGGACGTCGACGGAGACGACGGCGATGCTGTCGCACACGAGGCGCGTGGAACCGACACAGATCTGTGTCAGTCGCAGCTCGACCGACTTCAGTCCCGGCGTGTCGAACGACGTCGTCACGCTCGTGCCCTCCCCCAGTGCGTCGCCCAGGCGCGTCCCGTTCAGGAACGTCCAGAACAGGCGGCAGGCATCAGTGCACGGGGTGGTCGAGGTGAACGTGATCGGCTCCCCGACCAGGTACGGACCGGGTGAAGCCTGGGCCGTTGCGGTATCCGCAGTCGCAGCCTGCGCTGCGGGCACCGAGAGCACACCGAGCACACCGAGCACCGCCGCGATGGCGACGAGCCTCCTGATCACCATTCCAATCCTCCTGGAATGCAGCTCCGCGTGCCATCAAGGAGGAAGAGGAGAGACGCTGTTGTCGATGCGAGTCGCAACACCGCGGTCGCGCCGTCGGGTTCTCGGCTTGGATCTCCCGCCACGTGTCCCCCTCCAGCCCGATGGACCGCGCCCCGCGCGGTCGGCCGACACTCCCTGCAGCACAACAATGCCAGCACGCACGATCGACGACAATCGGCCATAGGTCCTACGACTGGTCGCAGGCCGAGCACTTCTCGTGGGACATGTTCGCCGGTGAGCGTCTCGTCACCCGGGTCGACGACCAGCGGGCGGCAACGCAAGATCTCGGCCCCGACGTGGCGTCCATGATCCGAATGGGACTTCGCCACGCCCCCTGATCGCCGCCCTGGTCGGCCGGCCGGCCCGACGTCAGCGCCGGCTCTGACTGGCCTTCCGACCACATCGGCCAACTCGCTGGCGGTGAACGCACAGATGCGCATCGACGGGGTCCGAGTGCCCACCGGCGACGCAACACCACGAGCACCGTCATAATCGACGCCGATTGCGAAGGGGTATCACGACGGTCGATCCTGTTCCGTTGCCGACATACCAGCCAGCGCGTTCAGACAGCGGCAGGGACAGCCCCTCACCTCGAAGCCAGGGGCGCATCGCCACCTCCCGGCGTTTCGGGGCACCTCCGCCAGGTGGCGGCGGCTCGTGCGTTTGATGACGCCTTCGCGGAGCGATACCCGATCTTTCGATTGCGCCAAACGCACGAACCGCCGTTGAGCGGGCTCACAGGCTTCCTCGACGAACAGCAACCGAGGTACCGGAACGCCGACACTCGATGCCATGGCATATGCCCGGCGGCGAACCGCGTCGCCTCCGTCGCTCGTGGCGCGACCTTGACCAGCACAAGCTTCTGCCGGTCGGCGATGCGGACGAGCCAGTTCTCGTTGCCTCATCCGACGTGCAGATGCTCCACTGATGCAGCTCGCCGTCCGACGGTGATCCAGGTGCCGTGGGCGCTTGACGAGGTCGCCCTCATGAAGAGAGTCCATGCCAGACGTTCCTCAGTCGATCGGGATCCCGAGCCGGGCAGCCGTGGACGCGATCGACGTATCGAGCCGGGCTGCGTGGTCGAGATCGCCTGGCCGGGCGCGGCCGTGGAGGGCTCGTGCCAGGTCGTGGCGGGCAACGACGAGCCATGGCGGGGAGTGCAGGCGCTGGTAGCGCTCGATGGCGCGGCTGAGCGCCTCGACCGCTTCTGCATATCGTCCGCAGACGATCAGCAGTCGGCCGATGTGGTGGATGACGGCGCCACGGTGCTGCATCCAGTCGAAGATGCAGTCGAGGTGACGGTATGGCTGCAGTTGCCCGAGGAGGGCGTGGGCGCGCACCGGGTCGTCGAGGTGGACGATCGCGGTCGTCGCCTCATCGACGGACCACCCCCACATGTGGCCGAGCTCGATGGTCGGCACCCTGCTGCCGAGCGCAGCCTCGGCCTCGTCGAACCGGCCTTGGCGTGCTCGGAGACTCGCCATCCACAGCGACCTGACCTGCCCGAACTCGCCCTGATCGGACATGCCCGCCAGCATCGACTCGATCTGCTCGAAGCGACCTTGCCAGTTGCACAGTGGCATCAGCATGCAATCCACATTGGCGTGCATGGCCACCTTGCTCATTCCGATCCGGTCCCCGAGGTCGAACTGGTCGGCGGCCAGGCGCTCGAGGGCGGCGAGGTCACCGTCGACGCAGGCCCGTCTGGCGTCGACCTGGCTCGTGGTGAGTGCGGCGAACGGATCGCGACTGACCCGAGCCACCTGTCGCAGGCGCTCGTGCGCGGCGTCGGCTGCGTCGTCGTGGCGGAGCAGGAGGTGGCAATCGGTCTGGAACGCCCATGCCACCGCCTCCCAGTCCGGCCGGTGTGCGGCCTGCGCTGCGGCGAGGAGCTCGCCCACGGCGCGTTGCTGAGCGGCGATGCCGGCGGGGCCGAAGCCGACGTACAGGCTGGCGATCAGGGTTGCGCCGAGGGTGATCGGGTCGCCCACCGCGCGTGCGGCGGCGATCGCCTCGGTGACGTGGCGGTGCTTGCGTTCGATCGGTGCGGCCGTGAAGGCGCCGCGTCGGGCGCGGGCGGCGAGCAGGCGGGCGCGGGTCGTCGTCTCCAGGGGCTCGCTGGCGAGCGCCTCCCTGATCAGCTCGCCGTGACCCGCGCCGTGCGTCCATCCGTAGCTGGTCGTGGCGAGCACGGTGCGCGGCGAACAGCTCCGCGGCACCGTTGCTGCGGGCCAGGGCTGCTGCACGATCGAGCACAACGCGGGCTTCGGCCGCGTCGCCGGCTGTGGCGATCTCCGACCCGATGCGGATGAGCAGTTCGATCTGACGTGTCGCGTCGAGGCTGTTGGTGGCCTCGGCGGCGTCGACGACTCGTTGGAGCAGCGTGGCCGCGTCACGGTGGGCGCCGTGCAGTGCGGCCTCGTCGGCGGCGGCGGACGCGTAGCGCAGGCTGCGCTCGATCTCGCCGAGCCCGACCGCGGCGGTGAAGTGGTGGGCCAAGGCGGTGAGCTCGTGTGGACGGCGTCGTTCGAGCACGGTGCCGGTGCTGCGGTGGATCCGGGTGCGCCGGCTTGCGCTGAGCTGGTCGAGCAGGGTCCGTCGAACGAGCTCGTGGGTGAACCGCCAACCGTCGACCTCCCCGGGTACCTCGGCGACGACGTTGGCGGCTCGAGCCGTCTCGAGGAGGGTGAGCACGGCCTCGGGGGCTTCCTCGGCGACGTCGGCGAGCACCTCGAGGTGGAACAGGGGCCCGATCACTGCGGCGCAGCGGAGGATCTCCGCGGTGCCGGGCGTCAACCGTTCCAGGCGGCGAGCGACGACGTCCCGGACGCCTTCCGGGATGTTCGGTGCGCCGGCGTGCCGCACCCAATCGTCAGCGTTCGTGTCGAACACCCCGGATTCGGTCAGGTGCCGGATCACTTCGATGGTGAAGAACGGGTTACCGGCGGTGTCGCGGTGCAACTGCTCGGCGAACTGCCCGGCCGCGGCGTCGAGGGGCCCGCCGATGGCGTGGCGCAGCAGCTCGGCGACGTCCGCCGCGGCCAGGCCGCCGAGAGCGATCCGGATGATCCCGGGCTCTCGGCGCAGATCGGCGAACAATTGCGTCGCCGGCCGCTGCCGGCCGGCGTCCGTGGTCCGGTACGTGCCGATCAGCAGCAACGGGGCGCCGAGCGCGCGGTGCACGAGGTCGCGCAGCAACCCGACGGTGCCGGCGTCGGCCCAGTGCAAATCGTCGAACACGATCACCACGGGCTGATCGCGAGCGGCGGCCTGCAAGATCCCGCTGACCGCAGCAGCGAGCCGCCCGCGGTCGGCTTCCGGCGTCGTTGGCGACAGCGGCGACAGATCGGGCACCCGCCGCGACAGAGCAGGCACGATGCCGCAGATCTCACTGCCGTGATCGCGAACGTGCTCGGCCAGCACCCCCGCCCGGGCCGAGACGACGAGTTGATCGAGTGCCTCGGCGAACGCGCCGTACGCGACCGGAGCATCCTCCTCGCAGTGCCCGTGGAGCACCAGCGCCCCGCCTCGCGCCGCCTCGGACGCGAACCGTGCCGCACACGCGGTCTTGCCGACACCAGGCTCGCCGGCGATCAGCACCGTCGTGAACCGGCCAGCCAGTGCCGCATGCCAAGCGTCGCCGAGCACCTCCGACGGCGAGGCCCGACCCACCCACGGGTCGGCGACGTGCACGGCGAGCGATGTCGGCAGCAGCCTGCCGGCACGGCGAGGCCCCTGCCGTCCTCACCGACACCGTCCGCTGGGCGCCCGCGACCGAGCACATTGACGAGCGCAGGTGGGCCGTCGGTCGGCGAGCCCGTGGTCCCATCTGCCCGCCCAGCCACGTCGAGCACGAGCGATCCGTCCTGGTCGAGGATCCTCCGCTCCAGCTGCTTCAGCCCCGGGCCGGGTTCGACGCCCAGCTCCCGGGTCAGACGCGGTCCGAGCGCGCTGGATGGCCCGCAACGCATCGGCTTGCCGACTGCAGCGGTACAACGCCAGCGCGAGCTGCTCCCACGCCCGCTCACGGAACGGCTCCGCAGCGACGATCGGCTCCAGTTCGGCGATCACCTCGTGATGACGGCCCCACGCCAGTTCGACGTCGATCAGGTCCTCCCACCCGGCGGCGCGACGCTCCTCCAACCGTCGTCGCTCGATCATCGCCCACTCGCGATCGGCGAACTCGCCGAACGGCGCACCACGCCACAACCCGAGCGCACAGCGCAGGTTCGCCACGACCACCTCGGGGTCACCCGCGTGCCGGGCCGTGTCCGCCGCCGTGAGCAGCGCGTCGAACCGCGTGAGATCGACGGCCATGGGATCCGCCACGGAGAGCACGTAACCCGCCGGCCCGAACCCGATCTGCATGCACTGCCCACCGCCGGATCCGACCACCAGCGCCTTGCGCAGACGGAGCACGTGTCCCTGCAACGTCTTGTGCGCGGTGCGCGGTGCCTCGTCACCCCAGACTGCCTCGATCAGCGCGGAACCCTCGACGGGACGGCCCGACGCGACGGCCAACCGACACAGCAGCGCGCGGGCCGTCGGGCCGAGCAACGCGCCGTCGAACTCCACCGGGCCCAACACACGCAACATCAGCATGCAACCTACGAGGTGGCGGACCCGCCTCGAACAATGACCGCGACCGGAACGCGACCGGAACGCGACCGGACCACCCGCAATGGCGCAGATCATCACGCAAACACGTCCAACAAAGGAACGCTCATGCACACCAAGATCAACCGCCGCAATCTGATCAGCGCCGCGATCGCGCTGACGGCATTCACCGCAACAGGGATGGCGGCGACGACCGCCAGCGCACGGCACACCTCGCGCAAGATCCCCGTCGACGCCCACTTCGTGTCTCCGCCGGACACGTTCACGGTGGCGTTGCCGTGCACCGTCGACAACTACATCCCGGTCACCGGCCTCTGCCACGGTTCCGAGTCCGGCACCGGCGCCGTCACCGGCAGCTGGATCGGCGCACTCGGCTTCGACTTCGGCTGGGTCGTCGACCCTGCGTCCAACGGCACCGTTGCGGGGCTCAGCACCTTCACCGGCACCGTCGCCGGTTGCGGCTCGGGCACGTTCACCTACCGGTACGACGGTGGATCCAACGCCGCCGGGGTCGGGTACGTCACATGGGAGATCATCCCCTCACTCGGCACCGGCGATCTCGCCGGACTCACCGGGCACGGCACCCAACACTCGCAAGACAACCCCGACTTCTCCCGCGACGGCGACCTCTCCGGCGTCGTGCGCTGCGCCCACGGTCAGCCCCACGACCACAGCTGAGCGCAAGCCCGGGCCGAAGCGGATCCCCTGACGATCCATGGGTGGGTGAGTAGGACATCCGCGGTTGCACCCGTCTGCTTCCCACGTTCAGAGCTCCGCGAATTCGTGCGGGGCGCACGACCCGCCGACCGGGGGGGCCGAGGATCACCATTCACCGCCCTTGCGCCCCTGCCGACCCAGTCCCCGCGAGCCGAGCAGGAAACAGGACGAGACCGACGATGGCCACACGATGCCGAGCGTCCACAGCAGCGGGATCCTAGGTAGAGGCTGACGTCGACGCGGCTCCAAAACGCTCGGCTTGTGGATGAACGAATGTCTGACGGGGCGTATGTTCGCCGCCGACCGGTCAACCCGAACGCGTCGACCCGCCACCCGACGATCTCGTCGATTTAGTTCCGAGCCGGCGTTGGTGGACACCCTCGATGAGACGACGCGGCGCGAGTTGTGGGGACGTCGCGGACCCACGCCGGTCGGCGAGCGGCTGCGAAAGCGTCGGGCGAACCGCCGCTCCGGCCGTTCGAGGTGGTTCCGATCACCGGCGACTTCCGGCGCTGGCGATGCACTCGTGCCGCGGCAGGAGGTCGAAGTTGGGCAGTGGAGAAGAGGTCGGAGAGCGATATTCCGTCGGGCGCAGGCGTATGAGGACGATGGTCAGCGCGATCGGCTGCAGTGAAGCAGGCCAGTGAGCTGTCCCGTCTCCGTGGCGTCCACGTTGTAGGCCCCGGTGACGGTGCCTTGGGCGGTGACGTTGGCGAGTCCGTCGGTACCAAGTCCTTGGACGACCTCCCATTGGTATTGCAGTTCGCCTGCGGCGCTGATGATGCCTGCGGACCTCAACGTCATCGTGCCGGTTCCGCACCGGGCGACGGTCCCGGTGAACGTTTCCATCGCGACGAAGTACACCACCCCGGCAGGGGACACCGTGAACGCAGTCTGATAGGCAGACGTGCCCTGCAGCGTGCCGGTATAGGTCGCGCCGCCCAACGAGGTCCCGCGGCAGACACCGATGGTTGGGATCGGATTGGTTGCGCCGCACGGCTCGGTGTACGTCACGATGTCGGGTGGTGCCTGGAAGTCGGCCCTGACGGCAATCGACCTATGTGTCGGCGAGCCGGCTGGACTGGCGAGTGCCGTGCCGGCGCCGGCGACGGTGGTTGCGGCCGCGATCACGATCATGATGACGGCTCGCCTGAAGTGTGGTGCGTGCATGGGGGTGCTCCTGATCGGTGTGTGGTGAATGCGAGGCTCCGCCTGCTTGGTTTGAGTGCGGTTGCGAATTGGTCGCGTTTTGGTCGCGGCCGTCGCTGTGGTTGAACCGGGTGCCGTAACTTGCGCTGCTGGAACTTCGCCGCGTTCGGTCCGGCCGACTTGATCGGCGCGGTGCTTCGGTGCGCATCGGCCCCACCGCACTCACAGCCAGCGACGCCGCAGCGATCACAGCCGTGTCACCGTGCAGCTTGATAGCAGTCGCCACGCTGCGGACATCAATCACCGTTCATGGCTGCGCGCGACAGTTGTGCCACGAAGGAGCAGCAGGTCATCCACCCAGGGCGGAGTTCGCCGAGATCCACCGATACGTGATCGTGTGATCCGTGCATTCGACACGGTGGAGCACCTGCAGCTCGTTTGCCTGAGTGCGGTACATGCTGACCAGATACGCCCCGAATGGCTGACCATCGGCAGCCGGAGTCATGAAGCACATCCGGCCGGGAGAGGTCGAGGCGTGGGTCGTACCGGCCACCCCGAACCAGGCAGACATGGTGGCGCCAGCAAGCAAAACGGTAGTGAACGCCTGACGCCGCCGGCGGCTGGAACGGCTGGACAGGCGCGTCGAAGCTGCGGTGACGATCGTCGTGAAACCGCGGCGCTTGATCGTGTGCATGATTCTCCTTTTTTGTTGTGTTTCGTGATCATCGGCGTCGTTGCAGGTGACTCGGTCGCGATCCGGTTGCGCTGTGGTCGCGCCTGGTGTTCGGGTGCCGTTCTGGCGCGCCGTAGGTTGCACGTTGATGTTGCGCGTGCTCGGCCCCGTCGAGTTCGACGGCGTGGTGCTCGGGCCGACAGAGCGGGCGTTGCTGTGTCGCTTGGTCGTCGCGTCGGGCCGTCCCGTCGAAAGCTCGGCATTGGTTGGCGCGTTGTGGGGCGACGAACCGCCCCGGACGGCGCACAAGACGTTGCAGGGTCACGTGCTGCGACTGCGCAAGGCGTTGGCGTCCACGTCTGGCCTTTGGGGGGCCTGGCGGTCGGGTTCGGCCCGGGTGGTTACGTGCTCGTTGCACGTCGGATTCGATGGACGTCGACGTCGCCGAGTTCGATGTGCTCTTGGCCGCCGCGGATCGAGCCAGAGACGACGGTGATGCCGAGACGGCTGTGACGAACCTGCGCCGGGCGCTCGGGTTGTGGCGTGGTGCACCGTTCGGCGAGTTCGCCGATCGTGAGTGGGCGACGATCGAGCGTCGGCGGCTGGAGGAGCGGCGAGCGGGCGGGTGGGAAGACCTGATCGACGCCGAGCTGGCACACGGCCGTCGTCACGCGGTGATCGCCGAACTGGAGCCGATCGTGGTCGCAGAGCCGTTCCACGAGCCGCGCCTGGGAGCAACTCGCACTCGCGTTGTATCGCTGCAGCCGGCAAGCCGATGCGCTCCGGGCCATTCAGCACGCCCGCACCGCGTTGACCGCGAGCTCGGCGTGGACCCTGGCCCCGGGCTCAAGCAGCTGGAGCGGAGGATTCTCGACCAGGACGGATCGCTGTTGCTCGACGGCGACGAGCCCGAGGTCGCCACTGCCAGGTCACCAACCTTGGCCCCGTTCGCGGCCACGGGCGTGCCCGGCTCGCGGAACGGCCTCGGCGAGGATTCAGTGGCGCTCGTTGTGCCGGAACGGGTGCTGCCGACCTCGCTCGCCGTGCACGTCGCCGACGTGTGGGTCGGTCGCTCGGCGTCATCAGGAGGTCCTCCGTGCCGCGTGGCAGGCGGCACTGGCTGGTCGCCTCACGACCGTGCTGATCGCCGGTGAGCCGGGTGTTGGCGAGACCGCGCTTGCGGCACGGTTCCGCGTCAGAGGCGGCACGAACCGGGGCACTGGTGCTGCACGGGCACAGCGTGGAAGATGCTCGATCCCGTTCGGCGGGTTCGCCGAGGTGCTGGATCAGCTCGTCATGTCAGCCAGCGGTCAAACGTTGACCGAACACGTCCGCGATCACGGCACCCAGATCTGCGGCATCGTCCCGGCCCTGGCGCAGCGGCTGCCCGATCTGCGGCCGATGTCGCCGACGACCCCTGATGCAGTACGCGGCCGCCTCGCTGCTGCCATCAGCAGAATATTGCAGGCCACGGCTGGTGCCCGGCCGACGGTGATCGTGTTCGACGACCTGCACTGGGCCGACTCACCGGACGATCGAGCCCTCGCGACCTGGTGCTCCGTTCGGTCAGTGTCCCGCTGCTGCTGCATCAGCGCCTGCCCCACCGCCGCCAAAATGAAGGCACGGGGCCAGTCCGCTGGCGAGCTCTTCGCCGATCTGCGCCGAGAGCCCGGGATCATCCGGATCCCCCTCGGCGGCCTGGCCGCGACGGACGTCGCCGAACTACTGCGCATGGTCGCCGATCGGCCGCTCGACGTTCGGGCCGGGCAGTTCGCCGCACAGTTGCACCGCGAGACGGCAGGCAACCCGTTCTTCGTCATCGAGGTGATCAGGCACCTGACCGAATCCGGAGCGTTCGACACCAACGCCGACGACTGGGTGCTGCTCTCGGAGACGCCCGCCATCCCCGAAGGGATCCGCGACGTCGTCGGTCGCCGCCTGGAACGGTTGGCGCCCGGCACCATCGATGTCCTCCGCTGCGCCACGGTGATCGGGCCCCTGTTCCACCTCGACGTGCTCGCAGACGTCGCCCAAGATCCTCAGGAGAGTGTGCTGACATTCCTCGAGATGGCTCGGGCTGCCCGACCTCGTCGCCGAGCTGCCCGGAGAGGTCGACGGTTGGAGGTTCACGCATGAGCTCGTTCGCCGGACCCTGCTCGACCAGCTCGGCGGGAGCCGGCACACCCGGATCCACCGGACCATCGGCACCGTGCTCGAACGACGCCGTCCACACGAGCTCACCGCCTTGGCCCACCACTTCACCGCGGCGGCCGGGCTCGGCGAAGTCGAACGCAGCCTGCGGTACACGTACGCCGCTGCAGATGACGCCGCACTGAACGGCGCCCACCGCGACGCAGCGACCATGCTCGACGCGCCCTCGACCACGGCCCAGATGGGCGACAACATCGACACGACAGGCCAGATCGAGCTGCTCACTCGGATCGGCTCGGAGATCGCCAAAGCCGGCGACCCAGCCGACGCAGAGAATTACCTCGATCGGGCAGCAGCCTTGGCCCGAGAGATCGGTGCAGCGGAACTGTTCGCCCGCACCATCCTCGCCACGACCAGCTACGGATGGTCATACGGCGCAGGTCATAGCGAGCTGATCGCAGAGGCGCTCGCCGGTGAGCGCCTGGAGATGACCACCCGCGCCCGTCTGCTCGCCGCCCGCGCCCGCCGCGAGGCGTACATCGACGAGCCGATCAACCGCAAGCACCGACACGCCGCCGAGGCGCTGGCCACCGGCGCGGGCCGTGGGTGACCCGCTCACGCTCGGCGCAGCCCTGATCGCCAGCTTGTACGTCGGATTTGGCCCGCACGAGACTGCGGCTCAGCAACAGGCCGTGGACGAGCTCATCGGTGCCGCGCAAGCAGCACACAGACCGGAC
>CAWCFL010000010.1:0-411195 GCA_963794805.1 uncultured Acidimicrobiales bacterium | reverse complement strand
TCCGCGGCCGGATCGGTGTCCGGCAGTTGATGGACGTAGCCGTCGAAGATCATGGTCCGAGTCTTGCACCGGATCGCTCGAACGGTGGTCGGCCTGCTACGGCGCCCACCACCCGGAGATGTCGAACAGGACGTGGGTGCCGCGATACGGCTCGACGCACAGCCGTCGATCAGCCGCCAGGGCCACGGTGAGCGAGTTCGCCAGGATCGCGCCCGCCGGGGCGTTCGCCGACGAGGACAGCTGCGAGGCACCGCACGGCGTGGCGCGCACCAACCGTCGACGGTCGGCTGGACCATCGTCAGCGTGCCGCTCACGGCTTGGGCGCCCGCTGGGGCGGGTTGCACGTCGATCTGCTGGCCGGTGTCGACCCGGCCGAGCCAGCCGCCGAGCCCGTTGCGCGTGTCGACCATCCGTTGCACCACCGCGGGGGTGTAGCGCAGCCGTCCCCCGACGGAGAACACCCCGGTGAGGTCGACGACGATGTCGGCCGCAGCCGATGCCGCCACGCAGATCGTGCCGGCGCTGGAGACCCGTACGTACGCTGTGCCGGCGATGATCTCGCCGGCAGCGAAGCGGATCTGGGCGAGGTCCGGTCGGGGGGCGTCGCAGGCCCATGCGGTCACAGCGGCATCGACGTCGCTGTCCAGCCCGACCATGCTCACGGCGACCGCGGTGGCGCCGGCCGGGACCGCGATCACCGACACCGCCGCGCGCCCGGTCTCGCGGGTGTCCAGCATGCGCGTGGGGACCACGCCGTCGAGCCGACTGGCGCTGCCGGCGACGAACCAGCCCTGGACATCGATGTCCACGTCCGCCGCGTCGTAGCTGAACAGGCACACCGTGCGCGGTTGCGCTGAGCGTGACGAGCGCCTGCGCGGCCCGCCGCTGACCGGCGACGAAGTTGACGTTCGACGTCATCGGCCGGTCACCGCCGCAGGGGAACGCGGTGAGGTAGCCAGGCCCACTCGGGTTGCGCGCTTCGAGCGTGAGCGCCACCGCCGTTGTGTCCGGTGGGGCCGATGCCGAGAAGTCGACGGTGGTGATCGAGCCGGGGCCGATGTGCAGGCCGGTGCTCGTGCGCACGACGTCCACCGGGAGGTAGTCGGAGGCGACGCCGGCCGCAGTGGCCACCGGCGCGTTCGGGCCCTACGTGCCGGACGGTCCGAACACGGTCGTGACGTCGGCGGCCATCAGTGCGCTGCGCCGGGCGTACTGCACGCCGTCGGCCAGGTGGATGTAGTACGGGTCGTGGAGGAACGGGGTCGGCCGCCGTGAACACGCCCTGCCAGTCCCAGATGTGCAGGTTGGGGCGTTCCCGCTCGGCGAGGTACAGCGCGGTGTTCCACGCGTCGGCGCGGTGGTAGTCGGTCGACGTCAGCGTCGGCCACCACACCTCGGTCTGGTCGCCGATGACGTCGAGCAGGAAGTCGATCGTCTGCTTCATGCAGCCGACGTCGGGTGGGCAGTAGGCCATGTCGTTGTTGCCCAGGTTGATCATCACGACCGGCACGTCGAGGCCCTCGGCGCGCCAGCGGTTGATCCAGTACGCCGCGGTGTTCGACCGGCCGGCACCGAGGTTGCGGCCCGTCGTGTAGCCCATCGCCGCCAGGAAGTTCACCGGGCCCCAGCCGGCATCGGCGAGCTGGTGAGGGAGCCCCGGCGAGCTCAGCCCGTCGCTCGAGCCGAGCAGCACCGAGTCGCCGAACACGCTGATCGGCCCGAGCGGCCCCGGTTCTGGATACTGGTTGCACTGCAGGTTCGCCGGCGTCCACGTCGGGCACGCCGGCATCTTCGCCGCGGCCCCGGCGACGCCTGGTCGTCCGGCGGCCGCCAACGCCACCGCGGCGATCGCGAGCGTCGTGGCGAGCAGGACGGACGCCAGCCTCGTGCGGCGCGCCGTCGCGCCCGTGCGCTCACCCATTCCACGGCCTCCCGCCACATCATCGATCATCCGCCCGGTCGGCCGCGGATTCTTGCAGGCCTGCGCACCGCCGGGCCACCAGGCGCACGTACGATCGCCGCCCGATGCGGGCGGAGCGCACGATGGAGTACCAACCGGCGCTCGACGGCGTGCGCGCCCTGGCCGTGGTCGCCGTCTTGCTCTTCCACGGCGGCGTCAGCTGGCTGACGGGCGGCTATCTGGGCGTGTCGGTGTTCTTCACGCTGTCGGGGTTCCTGATCACGACGCTCCTGGTGCGCGAGACGGCGACGAGCGGCCGGGTCGACGCCGGCCGCTTCTACGCACGGCGGGCCCGACGGTTGCTGCCGGCGAGCCTCGTGTGCATCGCCGCCGTGTGCGTCCTCGCCGCGGCGGGTGCGTTCAAGGGCGTCAGCGGACTGCGCCGAGACGTGCTCGGCGCCCTGCTCCAGGTGTTCAACTGGGTGAAGCTCGGCAGTGGGCAGAGCTACGCCGACCTGACCACGGCGGCGTCCGGACTGCGCCATCCGCTCGACCACTACTGGTCGTTGTCGATCGAGGAGCAGTTCTACTGGGTGTGGCCGGTCGCCGTGCTCGGGCTGGTGCGACTGTCGCGGGTCGACCGCGCTGGACGCTGCTGCGCTCGCTGGTGTTGCTCTACGTGCTCAGCGCGCTCGCCGCGCCGCTGATCGCGTGGCGATGGGGGCCTGACGCGGCCTATTGGGCGACGCCGGCCCGCGCCTCGGAGATCGTTGCCGGCGCGCTGCTCGCCGTGTGGTGGTCGGCGCGCAGCACGACGACCGACACGCCGCACGGCGCGCGCCGGTTCGGCTGGCTCGGCGTGGCCTGCCTCGTCGTGCTCGGCGTGGCCTGCGTGACGTTCCCTGCCGGCAGCGGGCTGGCCTATCGCGGCGCACTGCCGCTCGTCGGCATCCTGAGCGCCGGACTGATCCTCGGGCTCCAGGCACCCGGGCCCCTGCGCCGGGTGCTCTCCGCCCGGCCGCTGGTCGCCGTCGGGCTGGTGAGCTACGGGCTGTACCTGTACCACTGGCCGGTCTTCGTGCTCGTCGACCGGCAACGCTGGGCGCTGCCGTTCTGGGTGCTGCTGGCGATCAAGGTGGCGATCACCGCAGCCGTGACCGTGGCCTCCTACGTCCTGATCGAACGGCCGATCCGTCGAGCCGGCCGTCTGCCGGCGCGGCGCACGCTCTCGCTCGGCCTGGCGGCCACTGCGCTCGTCGCTGCGCTCGTCGTGGTCGTGCCCCAGCCGGGGAGGTTCTACGCGGTCAACACCGCCGCCGCCCGGGCGGCGGCGATCGACGCCGCCCCGGTCGCCCCGCTGGTCGCGCCGCCGACCGTGGTCACGCTCGCCGCACCGGACGGCCTCACGCCGAGCGCCGCGTCCACCGTGGCGACGACCATGCCGACCGAGCCGATGCCGCCGCCGGCGACGATGTCGACCGAGCCGTCGCCGACCGACCTGATGCCGAGCACCGCGCTCGCAGGAGCATCGTCGACCGATGCACCGACGACCACCGTCGCCGTCGTCCCGCCACGGCCGGTGCGCATCCTCGTCGCCGGGGACTCCACCGCCGAGGCCACCGGCAACGGGCTGATCGCCTGGGCCGTCGAGCATCCCGAGTTGGCCCAGGTGTCCCTCGCGGTGCAAGAGGGATGCGGCTTCGTGCCCGGCGGTTACATCGAGGCGATCGGTGTGGTCGACCGCGACGTCGACAAGAACTGCCGGCACTACCTGCACGACGTGCTGCCGGCCCGGGTGCGCCGGTTGCGCCCCGACGTGGTGGTGATGATGACCACCTCGTGGGACGTGTTCGACCGCAAGCTGCACAGCAGGTCCGACCCGGTGCTGCCGGTCACCGACCCGCAGGTGTCGTCCGTCGTGCGCACGGCGATGACCGAGGTGACCGACGAGATGCTCGGCCTCGGCGCCGCACGCGTCGTGTGGCTGCGCGAGCCCATCCCCGACCCGTTCTGGCAGCAGCAGAAGGTCAGCCAGACCGACCCGGCCGCGCACCAGGTGCTCTACGACGCAATGGCCGAGATCGCCGCGGCCGACCCTGCGGCGCGGGTCGTCGATCTGGCGGGCTTCGCCGATGAGAGCGGGCTGGCCGCCGACTACGCCGCCCGGCCCGACGGCACGCACTGGGCACCGGCGGCGGCGACGCAGATCGCCACGGCGTTCCTCGGCCCGGCGATCGTGCGAGCATCGCTGACATGATCCGCGGTACACCGACGGAGCCTGCCGAGGGAACCCCGGTCCTGGCGGATGGGCGTGGGCCGTGGCGCCCGACGGCACCCCCAGCGCCTCGGGCGGCGAGGCGCACAGCACCAATCAGCGGATGGAGATCTTCGCCGCGCTGCAGGCGATGCGCACGCTCGCCGGCGAGCTCGTCGTGGTCAGCGATTCGACGTACGTCGTCAACTGCGTCCGCCAGCGGTGGTACGAGAAGTGGCTGCGCAACGGGTGGGTCAACTCGCAACGCAAGCCGGTGGCCAACGTCGACCTGTGGAAGCCGTTCGTCGAGCTGTACCTGGCCCGTCGCGGCGAGATCAGCTTCGAGTGGGTCAAAGGCCACAGCGGCAACCCGATGAACGACCTCGTCGACCGACTCGCCGTGCTGGCCAGCGCCGGTCCCTTCGACGCCGCCCCGGCGACCACGCCGCCGGCACCAGGACAGCTCTTCGAGGTCTAGCGCGAGCGCGGCGAGCGGACCACTTGGGTCCGTGGGAGGAGGCCCACCATCCAGGTTCCGTTGTGTTGGCGGTGGTCGGGCTGCCTAACGTCGGGCGCCATGGACATCACAGGTGCAAGCGCAATCGTCACGGGAGGGGCGTCGGGCATCGGCGCCGCCGCAGCCCGCCAGTTGGCCGCCAAGGGCGCCAAGGTCGTGGTCGCCGACCTGCAGGAGGACAAGGGCAAGGCGCTGGCCGACGAGATCGGCGGCGCGTTCTGCAAGGTCGACGTGACCAAGACCGACGACATCATCAACGCCGTCGAGATGGCCAAGAGCATGGGCCCGGTGCGCGTCCTGGTGAACTCGGCCGGCATCGGCTGGGCGCAGCGCACCGTCGGCAAGGACGGCAGCTACGACTCGGCGGCCAACCTCGACGCGTACAAGAAGGTCATCGCCATCAACCTGATCGGCAGCTTCGACTGCATCCGCCTCGCGGCCACGGCGATGAGCCTGTCCGAGCCGCTGGAGTACGGCGAGCGCGGGGCGATCGTCAACATCGCGTCGGTGGCGGCGTTCGACGGCCAGATCGGTCAAGCCGCGTACTCGTCGTCCAAGGGCGGCGTCGTCGGCATGACCCTGCCCGTCGCCCGTGACCTGGCCGCCATCGGCGTGCGCGTCAACACGATCGCGCCGGGCCTCATCGACACCCCGATCTACGGGCAGGGCGAGAACAGCGAGACGTTCAAGGCCAACCTGCAGAAGGGCGTCCTGTTCCCCCAACGCCTCGGCTTCCAGGACGAGCTGGCCTCGATGGTCGTCGAGTGCATCACCAACAGCTACATGAACGCCGAGACCATCCGCGTCGACGGCGGCATCCGCATGCAACCGAAGTGAGCTTCGCCCTCCATTCGCTCGCTGCGCTCGCTCATATCGGTTGAGCTTCGAAGAGCGGCCTCCGGCCGCACCCAGCTGGGATGGCCGGACCGGCAAGCCGGCTCCGGCCATGACGAGGGGGGATCGCGGAGCGCCCCCCTCGTGCACCCCCCACACCTCGTCCGTGGTGCGCGGAGCTGGGCCAGGCCCAGGTCTCGTTCGTGTCGCGCGGTGACCGGAACCAGTCCGGTCGGAGCGCGACACAATCGAGGATTTCGCGGTGGCGGAGCGAGGGCTGAGCACTTGTGTGGCGCGCCAGGGCTTGGGTCCATGAGCGTCGAGCGAGGTGGCTCGCGCGGGTGTGCGACCGCCAGGGAGCCAGCCGCAGGGAGGGAGCGGCCGAAGCGAACCGGCGGCCAGTCCCGACCACTCAGGTCGTGTAGTCGGCGTTGATCCTCACGTAGCCGTCGCTGAGGTCGCAGCCCCACACGGTGGACTCGGCGTCACCGGTGGCGAGCGAGATGTGGATGCGAACCGTGTCGCCGCGCATGTACGCCGACAGCCGTTCGAGGCCGGTGTCGTCGACCCGTGCGGGATACACCTCCTGGTCGCCGAAGCGGATGACCACCGCCGCTTGGTCGACCTCGGCGGCGTCGCTCGCCTTGCCGACTGCCATGGCCACCCGGCCCCAGTTGGGGTCGGCACCGTGCACCGCGGTCTTCACCAGCGGTGAGTTGACGACCGCCTTGGCCACCCGCTTGGCCTGCTCCGCCGACGCTGCGGCGTCCACGCACACCTCGATCAGCTTCGTCGCGCCCTCGCCGTCGCGGGCCACCTGCTGGGTGAGCGACAGCGCGACGTCGTGCAGGGCGACCTCGAACGCGTCGCCGTCGACCGCGCCGGCGGCGCCGCTGGCCAGGACGATCGCCGTGTCGCTGGTGGACGTGTCGGTGTCCACGGACACGCAGTTGAACGTGCGGTCCATCACCGCGCGGAAGCGCCGATCGAGCTCGGGCTGACCGATCGCCGCGTCCGTGAAGAACAGGGTGATCAGCGTCGCCATGTCCGGCTCGATCATCCCCACCCCCTTGGCGACGCCGACGACCCTCGCAGCCGACCCGGCGACATCCGCCGCGGCCACCTTGTGCACCGTGTCGGTGGTCATGATCGCGGTGGCCACCGCGTCGGCGTCGTCGGAGCGCAACGGCAATGCGATCGCGTCGATCCCGGCGCGCACGCGCTCCATCGGGTAGGTGCGGCCGATCACGCCCGTCGAGGCCAGGAGCACCTCGCTGGCCGGGCAGCCGAGTCGGGCGGCGACGCCGGCGGCCAGCTCCTCGGCGTCGGCCAGCCCCTGGGGACCGGTGGCGACGTTGGCGTTCTTCGACACGACCACCACGGCGCGCGCCGCGCCGTCGGCGACGTGGCGACGGCTGACCACCACGCTCGGGCCGGCGAACGAGCTGCGGGTGAACACACCGGCTGCGGCACAGGATCCATCGGCGGCCACGACGGTGAAGTCGTCGGTGTCGTCCTTGATGCCGACGTTGGCGACGTGGGCCCGGAAGCCCTGGGGGAGCGAGGTGCCCACGGTCAGGCGTCGGCCAGGTCGCAGGACCGCTGGCGCACGGCGGCGAAGATGCTCGCCAGTTGGTCGACCTGTTCGGCCTCGAGCGGGTCGAGCAGGTGGCGGCGCACGCTGTGGACGTGGTCCGGTGCGGCCTGCATCATCCGGTCGGAGCCGGCATCGGTGAGGTGAGCGTGCATCACCCGGCGGTCCGTCGGCGACGCCCTGCGTTCGACCAGCCCGTGGCGCACCAACCCGTCGAGCCGGCGGGTGAGCCCGCTCGGCGACAGGCGCAGCGCCTGCGCCAGGTCGCACATGCGCATGCGTCGCTCGTCTGCTTCGGACAGGTGGACGAGCACCTCGTAGTCGCCGAGCGTGAGCCCGTGCGGGCCGAGGTCGGTCTCGAGCGCGTCCATCAACGGACCGAGCGCGCCGACGAAGTTGCGCCACGCGGCCATCTCACGGGTGCTGAGCCAGGGGCCGGACATGGCATCATCATAGCTGCGATCCACAAATGTTGTGGACACAAGAACATGCTGCTACAACTGTTGTGGCCGCAAACAACTTGGCGCACGAGGAGCACGAAACCCATGGCAGATCTCAGCAAGCTCACCCCCGGCACGTGGACCGTCGACGCCGTCCACTCGAACATCGGATTCGTCGTCCGCCACCTGGTCGTGGCCAAGACCCGTGGCCGCTTCGGCGACTTCGAGGGCACGATCACCATCGCCGAGGATCCGCTGCAGTCGAAGGTCGAGGCCTCGATCAAGACGGTGTCGGTGGACACTGGCGACGAGGGTCGCGACAACCACCTGCGCACGGGCGACTTCTTCGAGGCCGAGAAGTACCCGACGATGACGTTCGCCAGCACCTCGATCACGCCCGATGGCAGCGACTACAAGCTCGCCGGCGACCTGACGATCAAGGGCGTCACCAAGCCGGTCACCTTCGATCTGGAGTTCGAAGGCGTGGTCACCGACCCGTGGAACAACCTCAAGGCCGGCTTCACCGCCGAGGCCGAGGTCAACCGCAAGGAATGGGGTCTGGACTACAACGCCGTCCTCGAGGCCGGCGGCCTGATGATCGGCGAGAAGGTCAAGCTCACCCTGGAGATCGAGGCGCTCAAGTCCGCCTGACCGCGAGCGCGGTCACCGGCCGCCGAGCAACTGCTGCAACGCCCCGGCCAGTTCGGGGTGCCGGAACTCGTAGCCGCTCGCGGCGAGCGCCGCCGGCACCACGCGCTGGCCGGAGTACAGCAGCGCCTCGGCAAGTTCGCCGCCGAGCAGCAGCTTGGGTCCGAACGACGGGATCGGCAGGATCGTCGGCCGGTGCAGCGCCGCGCCGAGGGTCGTGGTCATCTCGGCGTTGGTCACCGCGCCCGGTGCGGTGAGGTTGAACGCGCCATCGGCTCGCTGTGTGAGCAGGTGGGCGATGGCGCCGACCTCGTCGTCGAGCGAGATCCAGCTCTGCCATTGCCGTCCGTCGCCGAACTTGCCGCCGAGCCCGAGCTTGAACAGCGGGAGCTCCTTGCGCAGCGCACCGCCCTTCGGTGTGAGCACGATGCCCGTGCGGATGATCGCGACCGAGGTCGCCGACGACCGCGCCGCCGCCGCAGCGGCCTCCCAGCGCACGCACAGGTCGGCGAGGAACCCGCTGCCGGCCCCCGACTGCTCGTCGAGGATCTCGTCGCCGCGGTCGCCGTAGAAGCCGATCGCCGACCCGGAGACGAACACGGCCGGGGGGTGCTCGGCGGCCGCGATCGCCGAGGCCAGCAGCTCGGACGTCTGCAACCTGCTGGACACCAGCACTCGCTTGTAATCGTCCGTCCAGCGGTGCTCGTTGATCCCGGCTCCGGCCAGGTTGACGACGGCGTCGACACCGTCGAGCGCGCCGGACGGCAACTGCCCTGCGGTGGGATCCCAGCGCAACTCGCCGGCACCGGCCTGGCGCCGGACGAGCGCCGTCACCCGATGGCCGTCCACGCGCAGCCGGGCAACCAGAGCCGTCCCGATCAAGCCGCTGGCACCGCTCACGACCACGTGCATGACGGCCAGGCTAGGGGCCCGATGACCCTCGGCCGGCCCCTCCGACGGGGGACTGATCCCCCGAACGGACGAGGCGATCGCGAACCGCTGCAGGACTAGCGTCGCCGGTGTTGCGTGGCGGGCAGCACCGAGGCCGCCGCCGATGCCTCCAGGAGGACCAGCCGCGTGAGCGACTTCAGCGACCGACCGCAGTTCCAGCCGCCTTCGTTCGAGCCACCCCGACCTCCGGCACCCCCCTCGCCGTCGAACTGGGGCGCCCCGTCGCCGTCGGGCCCGCCGACCGAGCCGATGGCGTCGGGCCCGCCGACCGAGCCGATGGCGTCGGGCCCGCCGACCGTGCCGATGCCGGCACTGCCGATGGAGGCCGTCCCGCCGAGCACGCCGATCGAGGTCGGCGAGCAACCGCAGCCGAGGCGCCGCCGCTCCAAGGGCATCATCATCGGCGCGGCGGTCGCCGTCGTCGCTCTGGTCGGCGCCGGGGTGTTCGCGCTCACGCAGATCAACTCCAACGACGACAAGGGCGGGGCCGCGAGCTCCGTCGAGGCGGGCCAGGACCTCGTCGCCGCGCTCAACGACGAGGACATCCTCGGCGTCGTCGATCTCCTGCTGCCCGGCGAGCGCGACACGTTCCGCCAACCGTTGATCGACCTCGTCGACAACCTCAAGCGGATGAAGGTGCTCGGCGACGGCGCCGACCCGAACAAGGTCGACGGGCTGGACATCGACCTCACCGACGTGCAGGTGACAGCCGACGATCCGGTCGCCGACGACATCGACACGATCAACATCAGCGCGACGAACAACTCCACGGTGAACGGCGAAGCCATCCCGCTCGGCGACATCCTCGTCAAGAACGTCTTCGGCGGCGCGCGCCCCACCGACTCGAGCGCGTCGAGCAGCTCCGCCCCGGCCGCCGCGTCCCCGGTGAACCTCGGCCTGACCACCGTGGAGAAGGACGGGCGCTGGTACCTCAGCCTCTTCTACACGATCGCCGAGGGCGTCCGTCAGGACGCCGCCCCGGACCAGCCCGTGCCCGACCAGGGTGTCGCGTTGGCCGGCGCCGACGAGCCGGAGCTGGCCGTGGACCAGATGGCGAAGGCGCTCACCCAGCTCGACCTGCCGACGATGATCGGCGGCCTGAACCCGAACGAGGCCGAGGCCCTGCAGCGCTATGCACCGCTGTTCCTCGACGAGGCGGACACCCGTGCGAAGGACATGGATGTCGCCGTCACCTACGGCGACGCGCAGTACACCGTCACCGGGTCGGGCGATCACCGCCACGTGACGATCCCGTCGTTCACGCTCACCGTGCAGGCCGACGGCCAGAGCGCCGACGTGACGGTGAAGGACGGCTGCGCCGTGGTCACCAGTGCTGACCGCACCGTCAACAGCTGCGAGAGCGGCAAGGACATCACCAAGGCGCTCGGCGATGCCGGCCTCGGCGACGACGCCTCCCCGGAGGTGAAGGACCTGGTGACCACCGTGCAGCACGCGTTCGCCGACTTCTCCGGTACCGGCATCGCCGTCGACCAGGTGGGCGGCAAGTGGTACGTCAGCCCGATCGCCACCGGCTTCGACGCGCTCAACGCGGTGCTCGGCGCACTCGACAGCACGGAGCTGCAGGACATCATCGATGCGGCGAAGAAGATCGACACCGGCAGCATCCAGCTGCCGGACATCTCCACGAGCAGTGGGGACAGCACCGTCGACACCGTGCCGTCCTCGGACGAGACGGTGCCGTCGACGCAGGACTCGGTCCCCACGGCGGCCACGTCCGGCGACACGTTCCCCGATCTCGGCGCGCCGACGGCCGATGACTTCCGCGCCCAGACCGAGGACTTCATCGACAGCTCGCCGGAGATCGCCGACCAGATCGGCTCCGCGCTCGGTCAGGCCGAGTGCGAGACGCCGAGCTCGACCGCCGTCGGCACCACGTACACCTGCGTGGCGAGGGACGACAGCGGCACCAAGTTCACCCTCGAGGTGGAGATCACCGAGGTCGACGGGTTCACCGTGCAGAGCGCCGAACCGGCCTGATTGCCGCGGCGCGCGTGTTCGGTCAGTCCACGTGGATCGGCACGCTCACCACCACGGTGTGCGGCCGGTACAGGAGTCGGGCCTTCAGCGCCAGCGCCGACTGGTTGTGCAGCCACTGGCTGGAGACCTTGGTGACGAACTCGGGGATGACCACGGTGATGATGTCATCGGGCTGCTCGGCGTCGATCTCGTCGATGTAGTCGAGGACCGGCCGGGTGAGCTCGCGGTACGGCGACGACACGGTGTGCAGCTCGATGTTGATGCCGTGCTGCTCCCACTGCTCGTGCAGGGCGCGCTCCTCGTCGGCATCCTGGACGATCGACAGGGCGATGATCCGCTCCGGTGAGAGGCTGCGGGCGTACGCGATGGCCTCCAGGGTGCCGCGGTTGACGCTGCCGACGAGCACGACGACGTAGTGGGTGGGTCGCTTGGCGCGGTAGTCGTCGGGGATCTGCACCGCCTCGCGCACGCGGTGGTAGTGCTTGCCGACGCTCCAGAAGCCGAACACCATGATCGGGATCAGGGCCGCAGGGATCCAGGCGCCCTCGGTGAACTTGGAGACGACGACCACCGTGGCGATGAGGAACGTGGCGACCGCGCCGACGGCGTTGATCACCATGCTGATCTTCCACCGCGGCTCACGCAGCCGGAGGTGGTGGCGGACCATCCCCGTCTGGCTCAACGTGAAGCCGGTGAACACGCCGAGGGCATAGAGCGGGATCAGCTTGGAGATGTCGCCGTCGAAGACGATGATCAGCAGGCTGGCGACCACCGCGAGGAAGACCACGCCGTTGGAGAACACCAACCGGTCGCCGCGGTTGGCGAACTGCCGCGGCAGGAAGCCGTCGCGGGCGACGATCGAGGAGAGCCGGGGGAAGTCGGCGTAGGCGGTGTTCGCCGCCAGGATCAAGATGGCGAACGTCGAGATCTGCATGATCCAGAACAGCAGGCCCTTGCCGTTGTAGATGTCCTCGGCCATCAGGGCGATCCCCGTCGGGTCGTTGGCCCCGCGGATCGGCTTGAGGTGGGCGGCCAGCACCGACACACCCATGAAGCACGTGCCGAGGATGATGCCCATCCACATCAACGTGTGCGCCGCGTTCTTCGACTCCGGCTTCTTGAACGCCGGCACGCCGTTGCTCACGGCCTCCACGCCGGACAGGGCCACGGCGCCCGAGGAGAACGCGCGCAGCAGCATCAGCAGCGTGAGGCTCTGGGTGCCCTTCGACAGCAGCACCGCCTCCGGGCTGACGCTCGCCGGGTTGATCGGTTCGATGTTCTTGAGGATGAAGATGCGCACGAAGCCGACGACGATCAGCAGGATCAACGACCCGACGTAGATGTAGGTCGGTGGGGCGAACAGCGCGCCGGACTCCTTCAGGCCGCGCAGGTTGGCGATCGTCATCAACAGCACGCACAGCAGGCAGATCGGCACGGTCCACTTGCTGTCGAAGCCGACCGCCGAGCGGATGGCCAGCACGCCGCCGGCCACGCTCACCGCCACCGTGAGGATGTAGTCGACCAGCAAGGACGAGCCGGCGATCAACGAGGGGATCGTGCCCAGGTTCTCCTTGCTGACGATGTAGCTGCCGCCGCCGCTCGGATAGGCGAAGATCGTCTGGCGGTAGCTGGTGATGACGATCACCAGCAGCACGGCGACGACGGCGGCGATCGGGACCAGGTAGTTGAACGCCGCGTAGCCGATGGCCGCCTGCGCGAGCAGGACGACGAGGATCTCGTCGGTGGCGTACGCCGTGGACGAGATCGCGTCGCTGGAGAAGACGGGGAGCGCGATCTTCTTGGAGATCCGCTGGTGACCCTCGTCGGCCGTCGCGATGGGCTTGCCGATGAGGAGCCGCTTGACGGTTGACATACTCGGCAGGACCCTACAGACCGCTGCGCGGGGCCGAGTTCAAGCGCCAGGTTCGCGGATGCGTCAAGATTTCGTTAACGGAGTACCGGAAGAGTGGGCTCCGCCCCATGTCCGCCAAGATGCCGGGCAGGAGAACGTCGACAGGAGAGCGTGTGCATGTCGTGATCGTCGGATGCGGGCGGGTCGGCTCGTCGCTGGCCAAGGACCTGCAGTCATCGGGACATTCCGTGGCCGTCCTCGACCGCCGGCGAGCGGCGTTCGAGCGGCTCGGCGCGCACTTCGGTGGCACCACGGTCACCGGCATCGGCTTCGACCGCGACCGCTTGATCGAGGCGGGCATCGAACGGGCCGAGGCCGTGGCGGCGGTGACCAACGGCGACAACTCGAACATCCTCGTGGCTCGCGTGGCGCGCGAGACGTTCGGCATCGAACGCGTCGTGGCCAGGATCTACGACCCACGGCGAGCGGCGATCTACCAGCGCCTCGGGATCTCCACGGTCGCCACGGCGCTGTGGACCACCGAGCGGGTGCTGCGCCGGGTGTTGCCCGATGCACCGGCCGTCGAGTGGGTGGACCCGAGCGCCAAGGTGTCCCTCGTCGAGCGCAGCCTCGGCGCACGATGGGCCGGTCACCGGTTGGTGGACGTCGAGGGGCCGACCGTGCGGGTCGTGGCGATCAGCCGCCTCGGCAGCGGCATGCTGGCCTCGCCCCAGCTGGTGGTGCAGGAGGGGGACATCGTCTACCTCGCTGTGGCCGCCGAAGCCATGGACGGCCTGGCGGAGCTCGTCGCCGGCCCAGCACACGCAGGGAGTCACTGATGCAGGTCGTCATCATCGGCGGCGGCAGCGTCGGCCGGTTCATCGCCGAGCAGCTGGTGGGCAACGCCCACGACGTGACCATCGTGGACAACGATCCCGACGTCGTCGCCCGCGCGTCGCAGATCCCCGAAGAGTCGGCCGTCACCTGGTTGCGCGGCGACGGCTGCGACGTGGAGATGCTCAAGGCCGCAGGACTCGAGGTGGCCGACGTCGTCGCCGCGGTGACCGGCGACGACGAGGACAACCTCGTGGTGTCGCTGCTCGCCAAGCAGGAGTTCGCCGTCCCGCGGGTCATCGCCCGGGTGAACAACCCGAAGAACGAGTGGATGTTCAACCAGTCGTGGGGTGTCGACGTCGCCGTCAGCACGCCGCACCTGATCACCGGGTTGGTGCAGGAAGCGGTCACGGTGGGCTCGTTCGTCCGCCTGATGTCGTTCGAGGGCGGCAAAGCCCGGCTGGCCGAGGTGACGCTGGCGCCCGGCTCACCGGCGGCCGACAAGGAGATCGCCGAGCTGCGCTTCCCGCGCGACGCCACCGTGGTCGCCATCTTGCGCGAGGACCGTCTCGTGGTGCCGCACGGTGACACGATCCTGCGCCAGGGCGACGAGGTGATGGTGCTGATCACCGACGAGAGCGAAGCCGCCGTCCGCGAGGTCCTGGTCGGCGGCTGAGCGAAGCTCAGCTGGCGGCTGAGCGGCGGCAGCCGTCCTCCGGCGTCAGGCGTGGGGGTCGGGCAGGAGCGTGTAGGCCGGGTTGAGCAGCACCGGCTTGCCGTGCTCCTCGTGGGCGACGCCCTCGAGGACGATCGCCCGGTTGTGCACGATCCCGCCGAGCTGACGTCGGCCGGTGAACACCGCGGTGGCCGTGCCGGTGCCGTCGCTGACGGTGATCTCCACCGCCGCGACCCCCGAGCGTGGCCGGGTGCGCATGCGGGTGATCTCGCCGCCGACGCGCACGGCGCTGTCGACACTGCAGGTCGCTCATCGCCGTGATGTCCAGTCCGTGGAACCGCTCCTGGAGGCGTTGGTCGTCCAGATCCCGCACACTGGTGGTCAACCGCTTCCGCAAGTCCCGCAAGCCCATGCTTGGAGGCTACGCCGGCCCGCATCGCGTCGGAGGACGAGGGACTCGGCCGTAGGTTGGTCGGCCGTGAAGACGAGGACGCTGTTGCTGCTGGCGGTGACCTGCGGCCTGGCCATCCTCGTCGCCGGCACGGTGCAGCTGCTGCGCGTCGCCGGGCAGAAGAGCTCGACGACACAGCTGGCGGTCGGTCAGACCGGCCATGCCGGCGACGCAACCGTTGTCCTCGACGCGGTCACCGTGGAGCCGGCCGCCGTGACGGCCACCGTGACGATCGGCGGCGTGGACGACGCCAACGGGCTCGACGGTTTCACGATGGTCGCGGCAGGCACGACGCGCAACGTGGGCGGTGGCACGTGTCACGGTTTCACCGACGCGCCGACGCAGTGCACCTTGACGTTCGACAACACCGCGCTCAAGGGCTCCACGCGGCTGCTGTTGTTCACCCGGGCCGACGACGACCTGCGCTGGACGCTGGCCGCGTAGGTCGCGGCGAGGGAGGCAGCGCCACCACCACCTGGCACTCCATGGCGCGCGACGGCGACCGCTACCGTGAACCGGGCACGGGCCCGACCGGGCCCCGACAGGGGAGCAGACATGTCCGACGCCCAGGACACCCGGACCCACTTCGATCTCGTCGTCATCGGCGGCGGCCCCGGCGGCTACGGGGCGGCGCTGTACGCCACGTCTGCCGGGCTCGACGTGGCCATCGTCGAGAAGGACGTCATGGGTGGCACGTGTCTGAACCGCGGCTGCATCCCGGCCAAGGCGTTCCTCGAGACCGCCGCCGTGCAGCGCCACGTCGCCCATGCCGGCGAGTTCGGCATCGAGTCCAGCGCGCCGGTCGTCAACTTCGGCGTCGCCCAGGCGCGCAAGCAGAAGGTCGTCGACGGGATCGTCAAGAGCCTCGTCGGCTTCATGAAGTCGAAGAAGATCACCATCCTGGACGGCGTCGCCAGCCTCGGTGCGGGGCGCACCGTCACCGTCGCCCATCGCGACGGCTCGTCGAGCACGCTCACCGGCGATGCCGTCGTGCTCGCCGCCGGCTCGGTGCCGCGCACCATTCCTGGCTTCGAGCCGGGCGGGCCGATCATGACCAGCGACGAGGTGCTGATGCTCGACCGCGTGCCGGAGCGGATGATCGTCGTCGGTGGCGGGGCCATCGGTTGCGAGTTCGCCAGCACGTTCGCCGACGTCGGCTCCAAGGTGACGATCCTCGAGGGGCTGCCGAAGATCCTCCCCGGACTGGACACCGACGTGGCCAACGTCGTGGTGCGCAGCTTCAAGAAGAAGCAGATCGACATCCGCACCTCGGTCGCGGTCAAGGGCCACACACCCAACGACCACGGCGGCACCACGGTGCACTTCGAGCCGTCGGGTGGTGGCCCCGAGGAGCACCTCGAGGTGGACGCGGTGGTCGTCAGCATCGGCCGCCGTCCGTACGCCGACGAGCTCGGCCTGCAGGGCACCGGCGTGGTCGTCGACGGGCGCGGCTTCGTGCAGGTCGACGAGCTGTGCCGCACCGGCGAGGACGGCGTCTACGCCATCGGCGACCTCATCGCCACGCCGCAGCTGGCCCACGTCGGGTACGCCGAGGCCATCATGGTCACCAAGGACATCCTCGGTGAGGGCCCGGTGCCCGTGGCCTACGACCGGGTTCCGTGGGCCATCTACTGCGACCCGGAGGTCGCGTTCGTCGGCCCGTCCGAGGAGGCCGCCCGCGAGGCCGGCCTCGACGTGGTCGTCGCCAAGCACCAGTTCCGGGCCAACAGCCGGGCGCAGATCCTCGGCACGCTCGACGGTCTGGTGAAGATCATCGCCAAGAAGGACGCCCAGGGGAACGCCGGCCAGATCCTCGGCGTCCACATGGTCGGACCGTGGGTCACCGAGCAGCTGAGTGGCGGCTACCTCGCCGTCAACTGGGAGGCGACGGTCGCCGAGACTGCCGCGTTCATCCAGCCGCACCCGAGCCTCACCGAGCTGTTCGGCGAGACCGTATTGTCACTCACCGGTCGCAGCCTCAACGCCTGAGCCTGCCGCCGACTCGCCTCTCTCAAGGAGCACCGCACACCATGGCCGACGTCACCCTCCCGCAACTCGGCGAGACCGTCACCGAAGGCACGATCACCCGCTGGTTCAAGCAGGTCGGCGACACCGTTGTGGCCGACGAGCCGCTGGTCGAGGTGAGCACCGACAAGGTCGACACCGAGTTGCCGTCGCCCGTGGGCGGCACGCTCACGCAGATCCTCGCCCAGGAGGGCGACACGGTGCCGGTGGGCGCGGTGCTCGCCATCGTCGGTGACGGTCCCGCACCCGCCGCCACCGAACCGGCTGGCGAATCGACCCCCGTCGACGTCGAGCCGGAGGCACCCGCGGCCCCCGCCGCCCAGCCGGCGCCCTCGGGGGCCCCTGCCGAGCAGCCGGCGCCGGCCGCCGCAGCGCCTGCGGCCGAGCAAGCTCCGCCCGCACCGGCGCAACCGGCCCCGCCCGCCGCGCCGGCCGAGCAGGCACCTGCCCCGGCGCCCGCGCCCGCAGCCTCGTCGCCGCCGCAGGCCGCGGCCGACCAGCGGTTGCTGTCGCCCGTGGTCCGCCGGCTCGTCGCCGAGCACGGCCTGAACCCGGACGACATCACCGGGACCGGCCCCGGTGGTCGGATCACGCGCGACGACGTGCTCGACCACATCGATGTGCGGGCCACGTCGGGCCAGGCCGCAGCGCCGGCCCAGGCTCCGGCGCCGGCCGCCCCGGCTCCGGCCGCGGCGGCACCCGCACCGGCGTCGCCCGCTGCGCCGCAGCCGCCCGCCGCGCCCCGTGCGCCGCAGCCGGCTGCCGCCCCGAACGTGACCCCGGGCGAGCGCGACCGCATGGTGAAGCTGTCGCGCATCCGCAAGGCCACCGGGTCGCACATGACCATGAGCCTCGGCGTGTCGCCGCACTCGTTCAGCGTCGTCGAGGTGGACTACGCCAACGTCGACGCCACCCGCCTGGCGGTCAAGGACGAGTGGAAGCGCAACGAGGGCTTCAGCCTCACCTACCTGCCGTTCATCACCCGGGCAGTCGTCGAGGCGATCGAGGCGTTCCCGATCATGAACGCGAGCATCAGCGGCGAGGAGATCGTCGTGCACCAGTACATCGACATGGGCATCGCCGTCGACCTCGACTACGAGGGGCTCATCGTCCCGGTCATCCGTGGCGCGGAGGGCAAGCGGCTGCGGCTCATCGCCCGCGAGATCAGCGACCTCGCCGCCCGAGCGCACAGCAAGAAGCTCGGCCCCGACGAGATCAGTGGCGGCACGTTCACCATCACGAACAACGGCTCGGCCGGTTCGGTGCTGACGATGCCGATCATCAACCAGCCGCAGGCCGCGATCCTCAGCACCGATGCGATCGTCCGCAAGCCGGTCGTCGCCAGGACGGCCGGCGGCACCGAGGCCATCGCCATCCACCCGGTCGGCAACCTGGCGATGGCCTGGGACCACCGCGTCTTCGACGGGGCGTACGCCGCCGGCTTCCTGGTGAAGATCAAGGAGGCCCTGGAGACGCGCGACTGGACCGCGGAGCTGTGAGATGACGCTGCACGTTCGGTGGCTCGGGCGGGTTCCGTACTCGCGAGGCGCTCGCGGTGCAGCAGGCGCTGTTCGAGCACGGCCGCGAGCAGCACCTGCTCCTGTTGGAGCACCCGCACGTCTTCACCCACGGGCCACGCGCCGACCTCGCGGTCAACGTCAAGGTCGAGCCGGCATCCGTCGGTGCCGAGCTGGTCTCGGTCAAGCGCGGCGGCGACGTCACCTACCACGGGCCGGGACAGCTCGTCGGCTACCCGATCGTCTCGGTGCCCAACTCGCTCGGGGCGAGTGACCACGTGTGCGCCATCCAACGGCTGGTCGTCGGCACGCTCACCGAGCTCGGCGTCGCCGATGTCGGCTGCCTCGACGAGTACCCGGGCGTGTGGGTCGGCGTCTCCGGTCCGAACCCACGCAAGATCTGCGCCATCGGCGTGCGCCTGGCACGAGGGCGCACGATGCACGGCTTCGCGCTGAACGTCGCGCCGGACATGCGCTACATGCGCGACTACATCATCCCCTGCGGCATCCCCGACCGCCCCGTCACGTCGCTGGCCGAGGAGGGCATCGACGTGACGCTCGAGCAGGTCGCCGACGTCGTCGCCCGACGGGCGGCGGCCGTGTGGGGCGACGGCACCGTCGATCGCCAGGACGTCGCCTGGAAGCACCGTCCCGACGATCTGGCTCCATTCTCCCGCGGCGAGGGTCCCGGATCACGTGCCGTGCAGCGCATGGAGCAGGCCGGCGTCAGCGGCGGGCTGTCCATCGGCACGCGCAAGCCCGAGTGGCTGCGCCCGAAGGTGCACCACGGGCCCGACGTGCTGGCGCTGAAGCGCACCGTGCGCGACCTCGGGCTGGTCACGGTGTGCGAGGAGGCCGGGTGTCCGAACCTCAGCGAGTGCTGGGCCGACGGCACGGCGACGTTCATGGTGCTGGGGGAGCGCTGCACGCGGGCATGCGGCTTCTGCCTGGTGGATACGCGCAAGCCGGAGGCACCGTCGGCCGACGAGCCGGCACGGGTCGCCGAGGCGATCGCGAGGATGGGCGTGGAGCACGCGGTGCTGACGATGGTGGCGCGCGACGACCTGGTCGACGGCGGCATGGCCCACGTCGCCGCGTGCGTGGCGGCCATCCGCGAGCGCTGCCCGTCGACCCGGGTGGAGACGTTGATCTCCGACGCGCGCGGCGACTCCTCGTCGCTCGAGCTGTTGTTCGCCGCCCGGCCCGACGTGCTCAACCACAACGTCGAGACCGTTGCCCGGCTGCAGCGCGCCGTGCGGCCGTCGGCCGGCTACGCGCGCAGCCTGTCAGTGCTCGCCCGGGCCAAGGCGGCCGGGCTGGTCACCAAGAGCGGGTTCATGGTCGGCCTGGGGGAGACCCCGGAGGAGCTCGCCGGCCTGCTCGCCGACCTGGCCTCGATCGGCGTGGACATCGTCACCATCGGCCAGTACCTCCGTCCGACGTCGCACCACCTCCCCGTCGTGCGCTGGGCCGAGCCGGCCGAGTTCGACGGATGGAAGCGCCTCGGCGAGTCCCTCGGCATCGGTCACGTCGAGGCCTCGCCGCTCACGCGCAGCAGCTACCACGCCAAGCAGGCGGCGGCCACCGCCGTCCCCGTGGGCCTCACCGTCCGCTGACGGTCAGCTGCCTCGTCGCGCGTGCGCGGGGAGGAGCAGGGCCAGCGCGGCGGTGATGTGCCGGGCGGCCGGGAGGTGGAGGAACTCGTTGGGGCCGTGGGCGTTGCTGCCGGGGCCGAGCACGCCGGTGACGACGAACTGGGCCTCGGGGAACATCTCGCCGAGCATGCCCATGAACGGGATCGTGCCGCCCTCGCCGAACGAGCGCGCTGGGCGACCGAACGTCGCCTGCGACGCGTCGTCGAGCGCGGTCTCCAGCCACGGGGCGAACGACGGCGCGTTCCACCCGGGCGCGGCGTGCCCGTCGGTGAACGTCACCCGCGCGCCGTACGGCGGATCCTTGGTGAGCGCCCCGGTCACCGCGGCGAGCGCCCGCTCGTGGTCGCACGTCGGCGGGATCCGGAAGCTGAGCTGCAGGGCCGTGGTGGGGCGCAGCACGTTGCCGGCGATGGCCACGGGCGGGATGCCGTCGACGCCGGTGACGCTCAGCGTCGGTGCCCAGGTGCGGGCGATCAGCTGCGACGCCGAGCCGTGGACCATCGGCGACATGCCGTCGACGAACGGGTAGTCGTCCTCGATCTCGAACTCGGCGCCGGTCTCGTCGGCCTGCCGGCGACGATCGGCGGGCACCTCGACGTGCAGCTCGGGCAGCAGGATCTGCCCCGTGGTCGAGTCCTCGATGCGGTCGAGGAGGTGGCGGATGATGCGGAACGACGACGGCACCACGCCGCTGGCCTCGCCGGAGTGCACGCCCTCGCGCAGCACGTCGACGCGCAACGTGCCGGCCACCAGGCCGCGCAGCGACGTGGTGAACCACAGCCGCTCGTTGTCCAGGCACCCGGAGTCCAGGCACAGCACCAGGCTCGGTGTGCCGATGCTGTCCCTGAGCGCCTCGAG
Organism: uncultured Acidimicrobiales bacterium; assembly: GCA_963794805.1. Classification (GTDB taxonomy): domain Bacteria; phylum Actinomycetota; class Acidimicrobiia; order Acidimicrobiales; family Ilumatobacteraceae; genus JAODBQ01. Next base: position 390,191 of record CAWCFL010000010.1, on the reverse strand, counting down.
GTGCGCGGGGAGGTCGATGCTCCCGCTCTCCTCGCTGGCCTCGATGAGCACGACGCAGCGGGCATGGGGGAGGCGCTCGGCCTGCGCCGCCTCGATCGCCAGGAGCGAGGCGAACGCGGCGTAGCCGTCGTCGGCGCCGCCGCGCCCGTACAGCCGGTCGCCCTCGACCACCGGGGTCCAGGGACCGAGACCGTCGCGCCAGCCGACCATCTCCGGCTGCTTGTCGAGGTGCCCGTACAGCAGGACGACGTCGTCAGGGTCGGTCGGGTTGCCCCCGGCGAACGCCGGGACGTCGATCACGATCAGCGGCGTCCGACCGTCAATCTCGTTGACGTTCAGCGTCATGCCGGCGATGGCCCGCTGCGAGCACCATGTCGAGACGAGCTCGACGGCCCGACGCATGTGGCCGTGCTCGTCCCACTGCGGGTCGAAGGCCACGGACACGTTGGGGATGCGGATGTAGTCGCACAACGCAGGGAGGATCGAGCCGTCCCACTCGCGGTCGACGTGCTCGGCCAATCCGGTCATGCCCTCACCCCCATCAGGCGGTCGATCGTCCGCTCCGCCTCGGCCACCATCGCCCGGACGATGTCGCCGGCGGGCACCAGCTCGTGGATCGCGCCGGCGCCCTGACCGGCGGGCATGAACTCCTTGGCCACCTCCACCTCGGTGCCGTTCGGCGAGCCGAGGTGGTTGACCCCGGCGCGCGACGAGGCGAACGCCTGCTGGGGGAACGGTTGCAGCTCGTCGGGATGCTGCTCGTAGTAGTTCGTCCAGTCGTTGCGCACCACCCGGCAGGTCTTGCCGGTGAACGACTTGGAGATCACCGTGCCGTCCTCGTGGAGCCCGAGCAGCGCGTCCTTGTAGCCGTTCACCGCTTGGGCCTCCGGCGTGGCGATGAACCGGGTGCCGATCCACACCCCGTCCGCGCCGAGCGCCAGGGACGCGGCCAGGCCGCGCCCGTCGAACAGGCCGCCCGCGGCGACGACCGGCACCTCGTCGCCGACCGCGTCGACCACCTGGGGCACCAGCGCCATGGTGGCGACGAACCCCGTGTGGCCGCCGGCCTCGGTGCCCTGGGCGACGACGAAGTCGACGCCGCTGGCCACGGCGCCCGTGGCGTGGCGCACCTTGCCGCACATGCTGCCGACGAGGACGTTCGCCGCGTGGAGCCGGTCGATCACGTCGCGCGGCACGCCGAGGCCGGCGACGAAGATGCGTGCCCCGCCGTCGATGACCGCCTGGATGCCGGCATCCACCTGACCCGGCATCGCCGTGAGCAGATCGACGCCGAACGGCTTGTCGGTGAGCTTGCGAACCTTGGCCATCTCCTCCGGGCAGCGACTCGCCCATCGTGCTCGCCCCGAGCGTCCCGATGCCGCCGGCCTCGCTCACCGCGGCGACGAGCTCGTGGTAGCTGACGCCACCCATGCCGGCGAGCATCACGGGGTGCTCGATGTCGAGGAGATCGGTGAGCCGAGTGCGCATGGGCGCACCGTACCGCCGGTCATCGGCGCGCGTCAGGTGGCCGCGTACGCCCCCGGGCGGCGCAGGAAGCGGCGGTGCCAGCGACGTGGGGTGAGCGCGATGGCTCGCGGCTCGTCCTCGAACATCCACCGGGCGAAGTGCCGACGAGCCCAGTCGCTGCTGTCGGCCAGGCGCAGCGCGCCACGCGCGCCGCGTTCACTGCGCAGCGCTCGGCTGAGCACCGCGGACATGCGGTGGTCGGCGAGCAGGTGGTGGCGCACCTCGTGTTCGTAGGTGCTGCCCGCCAGCGCCGGCTGCAACGCCCCAGCCCGGAGCACGGCTTCGGCGGCCAACCGTCCGGTGAGGAGCGCCTGGCCGATGCCCTCGCCGGTCATGGTGTCGGTGGCCATCGCCGCATCGCCGACGAACAGCACTCGCCCGTCGCTGAGCGTCGCCCGATCGATGCCCGCCGGGATCGGCCACGCGGTGTGCCGGCCCTCCAGCTCGAAGCCGTCGCCGAGGGCCGCAGCGATGTGTGGCCGGCCCCACAGCGACCCCCACACATCGCGGAGGTCGGCGCCGGTGCGCGTGCCGTCGCGCAGGACGCCGTAGCCGACGTTCGCCCGCCCGTCGGGGAGCGGGAAGCTCCAGGCGTAGCCCGGCAGGAGGTCGGCCTCGAACCAGACGTACAGGCGGTGCGCGGCGGGTCCGCTGACGTGGCTCGCGTACTGGCGGAACGCGTGCCATTCGCCGAGGTAGCCGTCCTCGGCGTGACCGAGGAGCCGGCGCACCGGCGACCACATCCCGTCCGCGGCGACGAGGTAGCGGGCGGCGACGGTGCCGATGCCGGCAACGTCGGCCTCGACGCGGTCGTCGAGGGCGCGGACGCCGGTGAGCGCGTGGCCGTCGCACACCTCGGCCCCGGCCGCCCGAGCGAGCGCGACGAGCGCGGCGTCGAGCTCGCGCCGCGGGGTCGTGGCGGCGAACAGCCCGTCGCTGGGGAGCGGGAGCTGCACCTCGCGGCCCGACGGTGAGCGCAGCCAGACGTCGTCCACCGTCTGCCAGCTCGGCACGGCCGCCGGGTCGAGCCCGAGCAGCTCCAGCTCGCGCAGCGCCAGCGTGGTCAGCCCGTCGCCGCAGCACTTGTCCCGGGGGAACGTGCCTTGTCGACGACGAGCACGCGGCGACCCGGCACGGGCGATCGTTGCCGCGGCCACCGAGCCTGCCGGGCCGGCGCCGACCACCAGCACGTCGGCGACGACGTCGGTCGCGACGTCCATCGGGACGTCCACGGAGGCTGGCTCGGCGAGCACCCGACGAGGCTACGGGCGCGACGACGTCGACAGACGGGATGGTCGCTGGCCGTCCTTCGACCTTAGGATGCCCGGCGTTCAGCAGCCATCGGAGGGAACGAAGTCCATGAGCAAGTTGTGTGAGGGCCGCATCGCCATCGTCACCGGTGCCGGCCGCGGCATCGGGCGAGAGCACGCCTTGAGCCTCGCCTACCACGGTGCCAAGGTCGTCGTGAACGACCTCGGCGGCAACGTCGACGGTTCGGGCGGCGACCTGTCGCCGGCTCAGCAGGTGGTCGAGGAGATCAAGGCGTTCGGCGGTGAGGCCGTGGCCAACGGCGACAGCGTGTCGTCGTGGGAGGGCGCCCAACGCCTGATCAACACCGCCGTGGAGACGTTCGGCGACCTGCACGCCGTGGTGAACAACGCCGGCATCCTGCGCGACCGGATGCTGACCAACATGACCGAGGAGGAGTGGGACGCCGTCATCAACGTCCACCTCAAGGGCACGTTCGCCCCGAGCCGGTGGGCCGCGGCCTACTGGCGCGAGCAGAGCAAGGCCGGCAAGCCGGTGTCCGGCCGGATCATCAACACCACGTCCGTCAGCGGCATCTACGGCCAGCCCGGCCAGGCCAACTACGGCGCGGCGAAAGCGGGCATCGCCTCGTTCACCAACATCGTCGCCTTGGAGATGGCCCGCTACGGCGTCACGGTCAACGCCGTCGCCCCGGTGGCGCTCACCCGGATGACCGAGGGTCTCGGCCCGGCGCCGGAGACCGACGAGGACCGCGAGGCCCGGTCGCCGCGGTGGATCGCCCCGGTCGTCACCTGGCTGGCCTCCGAGGAGTCCGCTGGTGTCACCGGCCGGGTCATCGAGGCGAGCGGTCAGTACCTGGCCGTCGCCGAGGGCTGGGTGCGCGGCCCGAGCCACGAGCCGGTCGACGACCCCACCGTGATCGGCCCGATCATCGAGAAGCTCGTGGCCGAGGCCCGCAAGCCCTCGGGCATGAACGGCGCCCCCGGCGGCCCGCCCCAGCCGCGTTGATGACCTGAGTCGTCGGGGCTGCGTCCCGACGTGTGGCTGGCTCACAGGCGGTCGCGCAGCCACGTGCGACCACTGCCGTGCCGCGCACGGACCCGAGCGTCGACGACACGCCGGACTCCTCGGGGTCCGGCGCCTCGCCGTTCCGGGCCCTCGCGGATCGTCCGTGACGATTCAAATGTGCGGTTCGTGTCGCGCCCTGACCGGGAGTCCCTCCGGTCAGCGCCGGACACGAAGTCGCATCCGGGGCTCACTGGCCAGGGTCCGGCGATCGTCAGTGACGATTCAAGTCTGCGGTTCGTGTCGCGCCTGGACCGGACACGCTCCGGCCGAGGCGCGACACGAACCGCATCGCCGGATGAGCCTCCGGTGCGGAGAATCGTCACTGACGGTTCGTCAGGGCAGATCTGGTCACGGCCGGAAGGCGACCGGACGTTCCGGTGGTGACCGGCAGCCCGGCGGCCGGGACGGGAAGCGTCACTGACGATTCGGCAGCGGTCGTCCGGTCACGGCCGGAGCCGGAGACGGGTCAGGCCAGGGCTTGGAGGCGGTCGAGGATCTCCCCGAGGGGGACATCGGTCCGCTCGCCGGTCCGGCGATCCTTCAGCTCCACCTGGCCATCGGCCAGCCCACGTCCGACGACGACGATCGTCGGGATGCCGAGCAGCTCGGCGTCGTTGAACTTGATGCCGGGCGACACGCCGACGCGGTCGTCGAGCAGCACGCGCAGCCCTCCCGCCGCGCAGCGGTCGGCCAGCTCGAGCGCGGCCGGGAGCTGCGGGTCGGTGGCCTTGCCGGTGGCGACGATGTGCACGTCGGCAGGGGAGACCTCGCGCGGCCAGATCAGACCGCGCTCGTCGCAGTTGATCTCGGCGATCGCCGCCATCGCCCGGCTCACGCCGATGCCGTACGAACCCATCGTGACGACGCGCTGCTTGCCGTGCTGGTCGAGCACCGTGAGCCCGAGCGCCTCCGAGTACTTCGTGCCCAGCTGGAAGATGTGGCCCATCTCGATGCCCCGGGCGATCTCCAGTGGGTGGCCGCACGCCGGACACGGATCGCCGCCGCGCACGTCGGCGGCCTCGATCGTGCCGTCGGGCGTGAAGTCGCGGCCGGCCGTGAGGTGCACGACGTGGTGGCCGGGCTCGTTGGCCCCCGTGACCCATTGGGACCCGGTGACCACCCGCGGATCCACCAGGTAGCGCACTCCTGCGGGCTGTTCCGACCCGAGCGCCGCCGGGCCGATGTAGCCGCGCACGAGCAACGGGTTGGCGGCGAAGTCGTCCTCGGTGAACGGCTCGGCCTCGGCCGGCTCGAGCTGTGCCGCCAACCGCTTCATGTCGACGTCGCGGTCGCCGGGCACCCCGATCGCCAGCACGGAGGTGGAGCGGTCCGGGTGGCGCACCTTGACGATCGACGTTCTTCAGCGTGTCGGCGGCGGTCCACGGCCGGTCGGCGCGGGCCAGGTCGGCACGGGCGTTGAGCAGGTCGACGAGCGTCTGGATCGTCGGCGTGTCCGGGGTGTCGACCACCCGTGCCGCCGGGGCGTCGTCGATCGACGGGGCCGGGGGAGTGGGCACGCGCACCGCCTCGGTGTTGGCCGCGTAGTCGCAGTTCGTGCAGCGGACGTAGGTGTCCTCGCCGACCTCGAGCGGCACGAGGAACTCCTCGCTGGCCGACCCGCCCATCGCCCCGGACATCGCCGCGACGATCACGTACGGCAGCCCGAGACGTTGGAACGTGCGCTCGTAGGCGTCGCGATGGGCCTGGTAGCTGACCATGAAGCCGTCGAGGTCGAGGTCGAAGCTGTAGGAGTCCTTCATCACGAACTCCCGGCCGCGCAGCAGGCCGGCGCGCGGCCGGGCCTCGTCGCGGAACTTCGTCTGGATCTGGAAGATGCACAGCGGCAGGTCCTTGTAGCTGCTGTACAGGTCCTTGACGAGGAGGGTGAACATCTCCTCGTGGGTGGGGGCCAGCATGAAGTCGGCGCCCTTGCGGTCCTTCACCCGGAACACGCCGTCGCCGTACTCGGTCCATCGCCCGCTGATCTCGTACGGCTCCCTGGGGAGCAGCGCCGGGAAGTGCACCTCCTGGAAGCCGGCAGCGGTCATCTCCTCGCGCACGACGCGCTCGACGTTGCGCAGCACCTCCCAGCCGAGCGGCAGGAAGGTGAACCCGCCGGGCGCGGCCCGGCGGATGTACCCGGCACGCACGAGGAGACGATGGCTGGCGACTTCGGCATCGGCCGGATCCTCACGTAGCGTGCGGACGAACAGGGTGGACATCCGCAGCACCTGGGGCACGTCGACGGACACTACCGGCAAGGTCCGGTATGCTCTTGGAGTCTTTGAAGTTCGGCGAACCGAAGGCGTGGACTCCATGGGGTCCACGCCTTCTTCGATGTTGGAGGAGGTGGCGAAGTGACGAGCGAGACCGACAGCAGCACGATCGGACACGTCACGCGCCTGGTCATGCCGATCCTCACCGACCTGGAGCTGGACCTCTACGACCTGGAGTACCAGCGGCGGCACCTTGCCGCGTCACGATCGACCGACCCGTCGGTGCGCCGAGCGCCGCAGCGGTCGACGAGGACGCCGAAGGCGCCCAGCCCGCCGGCCTCGACCTCGAGGCGATCGCGCTGGCCACCCGCCTGATCTCGCGCGAGCTGGACCACGAGGACCCGGTGCCTGGGCACTACACGCTGGAGGTCTCCAGCCCCGGCCTGGAACGCAGCCTGCGGACGCCGGCGCACTTCATCCGCAGCGTCGGCACCACTGGTCTCGGTGCGCCTGCGCGACATCGGCGCAGGCGGCGAGCGCCGCGCCCACGGCATGCTCGAGGCGGCCGACGACGAGACCATCACCGTGCGCACCGACGACGGCTCGACGCGCACCATCCCATACACCCACATCGACCGCGCCAAGACGGTGTTCGTCTGGGGACCGACACCGAAGCCCGGCGCGACGAAGAACAAGGAGCGGCAACGATGAGCGGCCTCGACATGTCCGAAGCAATCCGGATGCTGGCGAACGAGAAGAACATCTCTGTCGACGCGCTCCTGCACGTGATGGTCGATGCCCTGGCCACGGCGTACAAGCGCCGTCCCGGTGCTGCCGACGAGGTGGTCGTCGAGGTCAACCCGGACACGATGGAGTTCACCTTCGTCGCCTACGACGTGGACGAGGACGGCAACTGGGTCAACGAGCGCGACGACACGCCACGCAAGGAGGAGCTCGGGCGCATCGCCGCGCAGACGTTCCGCCAGGTGATGAGCCAGCGCATCCGCGAGGCCGAGCGCGACCGCAAGTTCGAGGAGTACGCCAACCGCGAGGGCGACATCGTCACGGGCATCATCCAGCAGACCGACCAGCGCTACACGCTCCTCGACCTCGGCCGGGTGGAGAGCCTGCTGCCGCAGGCCGAGCAGGTGCCGTTCGAGCGCCCGACGCCCGGCGACCGGGTGAAGGCGTACATCGTCGAGGTGCGCAAGACCGCCAAGGGCCCGCAGATCGTCGTCTCCCGCACCCATCCCGGCCTGATCAAGCGGCTGTTCGAGCTGGAGGTGCCGGAGATCGCCGACGGCATCGTCGAGATCAAGGCCTGCGCCCGCGAGCCAGGCCATCGCACCAAGATCGCGGTGTGGAGCAACGACCACAACGTCGACCCCGTCGGCGCGTGCGTCGGAGCCCGCGGTGGTCGGGTCCGCATGGTCGTCAACGAGCTGCGCGGCGAGAAGATCGACATCGTGCCGTTCAGCGAGGACCTGGCCGACTTCGTCGCCAAGGCGCTGTCGCCGGCGAAGGTCAAAGAGGTGATCATCTCCGACGACATCACCCAGGCGGACGTCATCGTCCCTGACCAGCAGCTCAGCCTGGCGATCGGCAAGGAGGGGCAGAACGCCCGCCTCGCCGCCCGGCTCACCGGGGTGCGCATCGACATCCGTGGCGAGACCCAGCAGGTCGACACCGCCGAGGACGACGACGTCGTCTACGAGGAAGGCGAGTGGCTGCAGAACGCCGAGACCGGCGAGATGGAGTGGCACGCCGCCGACGGCTCGGTGATCACCCAAGATCAGTGGAACGCCCAGGCGGCGGCCACCACCGACGACGGCGCCGGTCGACCACCGAGGCGGCGGCGACCACCGAGGCAGCGACGACCAGCGACGACGCCACGGTCGACGCGAGCAGCGTCGACGAGGCCCGCGACCGACGAGGCCGCAGCTGTCGTCGCACCTGCCGACGGGGGTGGGGACCACGCCTGATCGGGACCGCCAACCACAACGCACCTGCGTCGGATGCCGGCGCAGCTGGCCCAGACCGCACCTGCGTGCGCTGCGCCCTCGACGCCCGGTGGGCCCGTCGTCGGCCGTCGCGCACCTGGTCGCGGCGCATGGTTGTGCTCGATCGAGTGCTTCGATCTCGCCGCGGTGCGCCGCGGGTTCGAGCGCGCCTGGCGCCGACCGGTGGTCACAGACGCGCTCGACGACGTTGCGGATCGGCGTGGAAGCCGTTATCACCAACATGGAAGAATTGTCGGTCGTCGGTTCCCGCCCCGACGCCCCGGCGCTGACGAAAGGCTGACCTGGCTTTGCCGAAGAACATGCGCGTGCACGAGCTCGCCAAAGAGCTCGGGATGACGAACGCCGAGATGATGGCGCTGTGCGATGTGATGGGCGTTGGCGTCAAGAGCCATTCCTCCACACTGATCGAGGCACAGGCCGATCGGCTCCGTCGCCGCGCCGAGCGTGACGGCCTCACCCGTCCGGAGCAGCCCGAGGAAGCCAAGCAGGCTCGCAAGGGTGCGAAGAAGGCCGCCGCCTCCGGCTCGGCGTCGGCCGCAGGCGGCACGACCGCCACGGCGACGATCGATGCTCCGGCGCCACCGGCGCCTGCTGCACCCCCAGCGGGCGGCAACGGCAACGCGGCCGAGCAACGCCCGGCCGCCGCCGCTGCCGTGGTCGACGCGCCCGTGCGCCAGGCCGCTGCCGCGCCAGCGGCTCCGGTCCAGGCCCCGGCCCCGGCCGTCGAGACCTCCGTCGTCGCCGCGCCGACGACACCGACCACCGAGGCGCCCGCCACCGCGGCTGTGTCGCCCGCTCCGGCGCCGACGCCGGCGACCGCGGAGCGTCCGGCGCCCGTCGGTCCCGACCGTCGTCGACCGTCCGATCACACCCGCGCCGGCAGCCGCTGAGGAGCGCACGGCCCCGGCCCCGGCCCCGGCCGCCCCCGAGCGCACCGCGACCCCGGCCCCTGTCGCCGCCGAGCGTCCAGCGTCGCCTGCGCCGGCCGCCGACGCCTCGCCGCCAGCGGTCGACGAGTCGCGGCGCATCGTCAGCAGCCGCCCCGTCGCTGGCGAGACACGTCCGCCCTCCGTCGCCGTCCGGCGCACCTGCGCCGCGGCCACCCCAGGCCCAGGCCGCGCCGGCACCCGCTCGTCCGTCCGCCGCGCCGCCCGGCGCCGTCGCCGGCGGGGCGCCCCGTCCGGCCACGCCCGGTGCTCCCGCCCGTCCGGCAGGCCCGCCGCCTGGACGGCCGATGTCCTCGTCCGGCAAGCCGATCCCGCCGCCGCCCGGCATGGGCCGGCCGCTGTCGGCCTCCGGCAAGCCGATCCCACCGCCGCCCGGTGGTCTGCGCCCCGCGGCGCGCGCCGGCGGTCCCGGCGGGGCACGCCCGGCCGGTGGCTACGGCGCCCGTCCTGGTGGCCCTCCTGGCGCCCGCCCCGGTGGCTTCGGCGCCCGTCCTGGCGGTCCTGGCGGCGCCCGTCCCGGTGGCTTCGGCGCCCGTCCGGGTGGCGGCTTCGGCGGCCCTCGGCCCGGTCCCGGCGGCCCCGGTGGTGGTCCCGGGAGCGGACCGCGCCCCGGTGGTGGTGGTCCGCGGCCCAACGGCCAGCGGCGCGCCCCGCGCAAGAAGAGCCGTGCTCGTCGTCGTCGTGACTTCGAGGAGCAGCAGCCCGGCTACAACTCGAACTACACCAACAGCAACGCGCCGGTGCCCGAGGGCACCATCGTCATCGAGCGCGGCGTGTCGGCGCAGGAGTTCGCTCCCAAGCTGAACCGCAGCGCCGCCGACGTCATCCGCTTCCTCATGCAGAACGGCGAGATGGTCACCGCGACCATGTCGCTGACCGATGAGCAGATGGAGCTGTTCGCCCTGGAGCTCGACGCCGACCTGCTCCTCGTCGACCCCGGCCAGCAGGAGGAGCTCGAGCTCCAGGCCATGTTCGACGACAGCGACGACGATGACGAGACGCTGCAGCAGCTGCGTCCGCCGGTCATCACCGTCATGGGCCACGTCGACCACGGCAAGACCACGCTGCTCGACCGCATCCGCCACGCCAACGTGGTGTCCGGCGAGGCCGGCGGGATCACCCAGCACATCGGTGCCTACATGGTCACCACGGCCACCGGTGATCAGGTCACGTTCATCGACACGCCCGGCCACGCCGCGTTCACCAAGATGCGCCAGCGTGGCGCCGAGGTCACCGACGTCGTCGTGCTCGTCGTCGCCGCCGACGACGGCGTGATGCCCCAGACCATCGAGGCGATCAACCACGCCCGCGCCGCCGAGGTGCCGATCGTGGTCGCCCTGAACAAGATCGACAAGGACAACGCCGACCCGCAACGGGTGCTCGCCGAGCTCTCCGAGCAGGGCCTCGTGGCCGAGTCGTGGGGTGGCGACACCATCGTCGTGGAGATGTCGGCGCAGCAGGATCTGGGCATCGACGACCTCCTCGCCCAGCTGGTCGTGGTCGCCGAGCTCGAAGAGCTCACGGCCAACCCGACCGGGCGGGCCAAGGGCGTCGTGCTCGAGGCCAACCTCGACACCGGCCGGGGCCCCGTGGCCACCGTGCTGGTCGACAAGGGCACGCTGAAGATCGGTGACCCGATCGTCGCCGGTGGGGCGTGGGGTCGTGTGCGGGCGATGATCGACGACACCGGCAAGCAGGTCAAGGAAGCCGGACCGTCCCAGCCGGTGCAGGTCCTCGGGCTGCAGTCCGTGCCCAACGCGGGCGACGAGTTCCGCTCCGCCGACACGGAGAAGACGGCGCGCACCGTGGGCGAGGCCCGCGAGCAGCGCTACCGCCTCAAGGCCCAGCGCGGCGATGCTCGAGTGCAGCGCGGCGTGAAGCTGGAGGACATCTTCAGCCAGATCCAGTCCGGCGAGACGGCCACGCTCAACCTGGTGCTCAAGGCCGACGTGCAGGGCTCGTTGGAAGCGGTCACCGAGTCGCTGCGCCGCCTGGAGCGCGACGACGTCAAGCTGGCGTTCGTCCACCGTGGCGTCGGCGGGATCACCGAGAACGACATCAACGTCGCCGCCATCTCCAACGCCACGCTCATCGGGTTCAACGTCCGCCCGGACCGCAAGGCGCGCGAGCTGGCCGACAACGAAGGTGTCGAGGTCCGCCTGTACGAGGTGATCTACAAGCTGCTCGAGGACATCGAGCGGGCCATGGTCGGCATGCTCGCCCCGGAGTACGAGGAAGTGGTCACCGGCGAAGCCGAGGTGCGCGAGATCTTCCGTGTGCCGCGGATCGGGGCCATCGCCGGGTGCTACGTGCTCAGCGGCCTGATCACCCGTGGCTCCAAGGTGCGCTTCCTGCGTGAGGGCACGATCATCTGGAAGGGTGCGATCAACTCGCTCAAGCGCTTCAAGGACGACGCTCGTGAGGTCCGCGAGGGCTTCGAGTGCGGCATCGGGCTGAGCGACTTCCAGGACCTCAAGGCCGGCGACATCATCGAGACCTTCGAGGAGCGGGAGATCGCTCGGGTCTGACCACCGACGTCAGGGTCGGTCGTCGGGCCCGAACGCCCACCGCACGCAGTCGGCGAGGTCGTCGACGTACCCCGGCTTCAAGAGGTTGGCGTGGGTGCCGCGGGTCTGCCTGACGTGCATCTCGCCGGTGGTCTTCGTCCGCCACTCGAGGTACCAGGCCTTGTCGTCGAGCATGGTCGACTCGTCGCTGAGGACCAACGCGAGGTCGTGGTGCACGATGCCGCCGACGTACTTGCAGTGCGCGGCGTAGTGCGCCGCGTGGACGGCCTCCTCCACACCGATCGTGCGCGGCGCCATCCGGCGCAGCACGCGGCGTCGCATGCGGATCTGCATCTGCCACCTCAACGCCGGCAACAGGCGACCGTCGCGCAGGTAGAAGGCGATCCGCTTCAGGTAGTACACGAGCGGCGACGGCAGGTCGCCGGAGACCCCGGGTGGTCCCTGGTCGACGAGGAGCACGACGTCGAGTTGGTCGCCGCTGGCCTCGAGCTGACGGGCCATCTCGAACGCCACCCATGTGCCCGAGCAGTGGCCGCCGATGCGGTACGGGCCGAGCGGTTGCACCGACTTCATCTCGGCGATGTAGTGCGCGGCCATTGCCTCGATCGAGTGGTGGATCGGTGAGGTGCCGTCGAGGCCCTGCGGCTGGAAGCCGTACAGCGGCTGGTCGGTGCCCAGCTGGGTGCCCAACCGGGCGAGCTCGAGCACGCTGATCATGTACGGCACGACGTAGAAGAACGGCACCGCGGTGCCCGCCGTCTGGATCGGCACCATCGATGTCCATTGCGACGCGGGGAGCCCCGTCCGGATCACCTGGGCCAGCGCCTCGACCGTCGGTGCCTTGAACAGCGCCGAGACCGGGATCCGTCGACCCGTCTCCTGCTCCACGATGGCGAACAGGCGCGTCGCCAGCAACGAGTAGCCGCCGAGGTCGAAGAAGTTGTCGTAGATGCCGACCTCGGGGCGTTCGAGCACGGTCGCGAACCAACCGGCCAAGCGGGCCTCGAGGGCGTCGCGCGGCGCGACGCCCTGTTCGTGCACGGCGCGTCCCGGGGCCGGCAGGGCGCGCCGGTCGAGCTTGCGGTTGGGGGTGGTGGGGAAGGCGTCGAGCGTGACGAACATGGCGGGCACCATGTACCCGGGGAGGCGCTCGCCGGCGTAGGCCCGCAACTCGGCGGCGTCGACGCCCTCGGGTGACGTCGTCACGTAGCCGACGAGCCGGCTGGCGGCGCCGGCGCCGTCGACGACCACGGCGGCATCGGTGACGGCCGGATGCGCACGCAGCACCGACTCGATCTCGCCGACCTCGATGCGGTGCCCGCGCAGCTTCACCTGCCCGTCGATGCGACCGAGGAACTCCAGCGCGCCGTCGGCCCGCCAGCGGACGAGGTCACCGGTGCGGTACAGGCGCTGACCCGGGGCGAACGGGTCGGCGATGAAGCGCTCGGCGGTCAGCTCCGGTCGGTCGTGGTAGCCGTGGGCCAGCCCCGCGCCACCGATCAGCAGCTCGCCGGCCACACCGATCGGCGCGAGGTTCCCTGCCGCGTCGAGCACACGGCACACGGTGTTGGCGATCGGTCGTCCGATGGCGAGTACGCCACTCGTCGCCGCATCGATCTCGTCGGGCGTCACGGCCAGGATGGTCGACCAGATCGTCGTCTCGGTCGGGCCGAACATGTTCCAGACCGGGCCGCACCCCGCGACCAGCCGCTCGGCCAGACCGACGGGCATGGCCTCACCGCCACACAGCACGCGCAGGCCCGGCCGGCCGCGCCAACCGGCCTCGAGCAACATCGCCCACGTGGTGGGCGTCGCCTGGAGCACCGTGGCGTCGACCCGATCGACGAGGTCGGCCAAGAGGCGTCCGTCGACGACCTCGTCCTGGTCGGCCACCACCACCGACGCACCCGTGACCAGCGGGAGCAGGAGCTCCAGGACCGAGATGTCGAACGACAGCGTGGTCACGGCGACGAGGACGTCGTCGGGGGTCATGCCCGGGGTGCGCTGCATGGCGCCCAGGAAGTTGACGACCCCGCGATGGCCGACGACGACACCCTTGGGGACACCCGTGGAACCTGATGTGTAGACGACGTAGGCGACGGCATCGTCGCCCGCCACCGTCGGTCGTGGGCCGGCATCCGCCGAGTCGAGCGCGTCGCGGTCGACCTCGAGGTCGACCACCGCCGGACCGCCGTCGCGGGTGAACCGCTCGGCCACTCCCGGACCCGAGGTGACCACGAGCTTCAGCCGCGAGTCGGCAACCATCAGATCCAGCCGACTCTCGGGGAAGCGCGGGTCGAGCGGGACGTACGCCGCGCCGGCCTTGAGGATGCCGAGGAGGACCGCGACGGTGGCCGTGCTCCGCTCGACGGCGATGCCGACGCGGTCGCCGACAGCGACACCGCACGCCGCCAGGTGCGCGGCCACCCGGTTGGACATCGCGTCGAGCGCGGCGTAGGTCATGGTGCTGGTCGTGTCGCCGACCGCAGGGGCATCCGGCGTTCGCCCGGCCTGTGCGGTGAACCACGATTCGATGCGCTCGTACGGCGGCAGCGGCGCGGCCGTGTCGTTCCACCGGGCGAGGAGCAGGTCGCGGTCCGCCGCGGGGACGACCGTGAGCTCACCGACCGCCGTGGCGGGATCGGCGACGGCGTCGCTCAGCAGCTCGTACCAGGAGTTGACGAAGCGCTCGATGGTCGCCTCGTCCCACAGTGCGGCGGCGAAGTCGGCGCGGCCGGCGAAGCCGGCGGGAGATTCGTCGAGCACCACGGACAGATCGACGTCCACGGCGGACGGGGTGAAGTCGACGTCGTCCACGAGGATGCCGGCGACGGGGTGGGCAGCGGCCGGCCGCATGTTGTTCAGCACGAACATCGTCTGGAAGATCGGGGCCCGGCTGAGGTGCCGCGGCGGGTTGACCGTGTGGACGATGCGATCGAACGGGACGTCCTCGTCGGCGAAGGCGCTCAGCGTGGTGCGCTTGACCTCGTCGAGCAACACCTGGAACGGGGCGTGGCGATCGACTCGGACGCGCAGCGGCAAGGTACTGGCGAACAGGCCGACGAGGTGCTCGGTCTCCGGGCGCCGGTTCGCGGTGGCGGTACCGATGACGACGTCGTCGGCATCGGTCCAGCGCGCCAGGGTGGCCGCGTAGCTGGCCAGCAGGAACATGAACGGCGTGACCCCGCTGCGCCGGGCGACGGCACGCAGCTCGATGCTCAGCGCACCGGGGAAGTGGATCGGGACCGAGCCGGCGGCGAAGGCGAACACCGGCGGACGTGGTCGATCCGTCGGCAGCTCCAACACCGGCAGCGGGCCCGACAACCGCTGGCGCCAGCGCTCGAGCTGGTGGGCGAGGGTGCCGCCGGCGAGCTGCTGGTGCTGCCACAGCGACACGTCGGTGTACCGGACGGGCAGCAGCGGCAGAGACGGCTCGGTCCCGGCGACCGCCGCCTCGTAGCCGGCACCGACCTCGTCGGTGATGCGCACCATCGAGGATCCATCCGCAGCGATGTGATGGATGGTGACCACCAGCACGTGCTCGTCCGTGCCGGTGCGCAGCAACCGGGCGCGGATCTTCGGCCCGGCGGCGAGATCGAAGGGCCGGCCGAGCTCGGTGGCGATCGCCACTTCGACGGCGGCGTCACGCTGCTCGGACGGCACGTCGCGCAGGTCGTCGACCGGCACGCCGATCGGCGTCGGGGGGGCGACGACCTGCATCCACTGGCCGTCGACCAGCTCGAAGTCGGTGCGCAGTGCCTCGTGGCGGCGTACCACGGCGTCGATCGCGGCGCGCATCGCGGCGACGTCGAGGGGGCCGGTGATGCGCTTGACCGACGGCAGGTGGTGCACCGCGAGGCCGGGGTCGAGGGCCTCGATGAACAGCAGCCGCTGCTGGGCCGGCGACGCCGGCGCGCGTCCGCCTGATGCGGCGCGGCGGATGCTCGGTGTCTCGGCGGTGGCCGTGTCGGGCGCCGCGGTGACGGCGTCGAACGCGCCGACCGGGTAGCCGAGCTCGACGGCCAGGGCACGTGTCGCCCGTCCGACACGTTGTGCCGGATCCGGCAGTTCGGGCGAGGGAGATCCGCCCGGCGCCCTCGTGTCGACGGCCAGCCCGGCGAAGCCGGCGAGCCGCGCCGCCAACGCGGCAGGGTCGGCGACGGCCTCCTCCCAACGCACGATGAGGAACCGTTCGGTCCCGGCGCGCTCGGCGGCGTCGACGATGTCGCCGTTGACGGTCGTCCAGTGCTCCTCGGTGTCGCGCTGCGATCGCGTCGACGAGGCGATGACGGCGAACGGATGACGAACGAGGTGAACGAACCGCAACCACGGATGCGCGGCGGCGAGGTGGACGATCTGCTCGGCGTCGTCGGCCAGGGCGTCGTCCACGCTCACCTCGGGGGCGTCGGCGATCAGGGTGAGGAGCCCGCGACCTGGCGCGCCAGGAGTGCCGACGACGACGACGCCGAGAGGTCCACGGCCGGGCGTGGCGACGTGGGTCCGACGCTCGACGCCGCGCGATGTGAAGGGTGCCGCGAGGCGCTGGTCAACGATCGGGCACCATCCCGTTGGACGACGCGCCATGGCGCCACGTGCCCTCCTCGACCGTCCCAGGCCCCCCACCGCCGTGGTGCACCGGATGCGTCACCCGCTGACTCCGTCCTTGTTGCCGTTCCGCCGAGCGGACGACCTTAGCGCCTTCTTAACGTGCTCGGGTCGGTGCGCCGCCTCTGGTGTCGGCAGCGACACGTGCGGCGTCCATCGCGACGCCGGTCGTGAAGCCATGGGGTTTCACTACCCACTCTCCTGCGATTCACGCCGCAGACGGTCGATGACCACGACCGGCGGCGGGCTGCGAGCGCTCCGTAGGCTGACGCGAGTGAGCGAGCAACCGACGTGCACCCACCTCGACGCCATCCACACCCCGGCGGCCAACAGCGTCGGGTGCGAGGACTGCTTGCGAGTGGGCGGCAGATGGGTGCACTTGCGACGGTGCACGACGTGCGGTCATGTCGGTTGCTGCGACAGCTCCCCGGGCCGACATGCCACTGCCCACCACGCCGCGACGGCGCACCCCCTGATCCAGAGCTACGAGCCTGCCGAGGACTGGATCTACTGCTACGCCGATGACGTGATGTTCGAGATCGACTCGATGCTCGACAGCCCCTCGCATCCCTGACGCCGGCCGGCGCCGGGTGTCCGGCGTTGGTTCGGTCAGATGACCGATGTGGCGAGGAGGACGATGGTGATGGCGGCGACGACGAACCGGTACCAGGCGAAGATCGTCAGGTCGTGCCGGGACAAATAGGTGATCAGCCAGCGGATCGCCAGCACGGCGGCGACGAAGGCGAACGCGGCGCCGATCAGCGGGTCGACGTAGCCGAACTGGTCGACGAGGGTGCCGCCGTCCTTGGCCAGCTTGAACAGGGTGGCGGCGGTGAGGGTGACGAAGCCGAGCAGGAAGCTGAACTCGACGGCGACGGGCATGGCGACACCGATGAGGAGGGCGCCGACGATGGTGGCGAGGGACCGGCTGGTGCCCGGCGCCAACGCGATGCATTGGGCGAGGCCGATGATCAGTGCCTGTTGGTAGGTGATCGCGGTGAGGCTGTGGGTGCGGCCGGCCTCGAGGTGGTGGCGGTCGGGGATGCGTCCGCTGCGTTCGAGGACGAGGATGAGGATGCCGCCGATGATCCAGGCGATGACGATCGGCCACGGCCCGAACAGGGTGTCCTCGATCTTGGTGTCGAGGGCGGCGCCGAGCACGCCGGCGGGGAGGAAGGCGATGACGAGGGTGATCAGCAGGTGGCGACCCTCGGGGTTGCGCCCGATGAGCCCCTGGAGCATCTGGACGAACCGCTGCCAGAACAGGCCGAGCACAGCGAGGATCGCGCCGAACTGGATGGCCACGACGTAGGTGTTGACGGCTTCGAGCCCGGCGCTGCCCTTCTCGTCGGGCAGGTTCAGGAGGCGGGCGGTCACGAGGAGGTGCCCCGTCGACGAGATCGGCAGGAACTCGGTCAATCCCTCGACGATGCCGAGGATGGCCGCCTTCCACCAGGTGAGCAGGTTGTCCGCCGATGTCGCGGCGACGGTCGCCACCGAGGACGCGAGAGCCGGTCGCGCCGCGGCGAGGACCGCCATCGCCACGACGGTGAACGTCGCGAGACGACCCCGAAGGGCGCTGCCGCCTGCTCGCCACGTCGGATCTGTTGTTCGCATGGACTCTCCTGACATCGCCGAACCGGACCCTGTGACTGTTGCACCTGCCTGGCAGCGAGGAGACGCATGGGAAGGCTCCGACCGTTGATCGGTGCGCGGAGCGGATTCAGCGCGGTCGCGTCCCTTCGATGACGATCAGTTCGTCGTCCTCGTCGACGTCGAAGTCCAAGGCATCACCGTGGATCACCGGGTCGAGGTCGGGCATCGGCGAGATCCATTGACCACGGACGATCCGCGGGTGGCTGCCCGAGTACCACCGGGCGACCGTGAAGCCCGCCGGGGCGACCAGGGACACGGACGAGTTCGCGCCGAGGTACGCGGCGACGAAGTAGCGCGTCGTTCCCGCTCCCGCAGGAACGGTCCACAACTTCATGCGCGCAAGTTGCCGCTGTGGATGATGTGTATACCCGCAGCGTGCGCAGGTACTGGCCGCATCGATGCCGACTGACGCGATGCGCAGCGCGGGGTCGGGATCATGCGTTGAGTTCGGTGATGGCGGGGTGTCAGACGCATCGGTCGCTCCGGCGGTCCCTCCTCGCGCTCTGGTGGCACGGCTGCGACGGAAGGTTTGCTGTGTAGTGAGATCACCACCCTACGTGAGGGCGCGACCTGTGGTCCGAACGTGACGAAAGCGCTGCACGGCCTCCGGGTGCGGGTGGAGGTTGGCCGGGTCCGAGCCGCGCCGCCGGGGTCGGTCAGTAGCCGGTGTCGCGTCGTTGCTTGGCGATGTCCTGCGTGACCTCGCGGAACGACGTGGCCAGCGAGGTCGGGACGTCGATGACGATTGGTCGGGTGGCGTCGGGGAACGACTTGATCGCGTCGCGCAGGTCGCTGACGCTCTCGACGCGCACGCCGTCGCAGCCGATCGACCTGGCGATCGCGGCGTGGTCGAAGGGGTCGAAGCCGGCGGCCACGGCCTTCTCGCCCATACCGTGCAGCACCCATCCCAGGGCGCCGTTGTTGAGCACGAGCACGCCGATCGGCAGGTGCTCCTGCACGGCGGTCATCAACGCGTGGATCGACATGGCGAAACCACCGTCGCCGCACACGGCGAGGGCCGGGCGGTCGGGGTGGGCGAGCTTGGCGGCCATCGCCGCCGGCACCGCGTAGCCCATGCCGCCACCGGCGGCCGGCTGGAGGTAGCGCCCGGGTGTCTTCGAGCGGTACCAGTGCATCATGAACAACCGGTTCTCGCCGGCGTCGCAGCACACGGTGGCGTCGTCGGGGAAGACCTCGTGGAGCACGCTGATGATCCGCTGCGGCGCGAGCGGCATCGTCGTCCGAGTGGAACTCGGCTGCGGCGAGCTCGTCGAACCGGCCGAGCGCCTCGCGCACCCGGGCTGCGCCCGTCGCCGCTGCGGACCGCTGCCCGACCTGGGCGGCGTGCTGCAACCGGTCGAGGGCCACCTTGGCGTCGGCGACGAGGATGTGGTCGGCCGGGAACGTCCAGCCGGCGTTGAGCGGTTCGACGTCGATCTGGATCAGTGTCTGGCGGCTCGGGTCGAGCAGGTCGGTGCTCTCGTCGGCGGTGTCGTGCGGACCGAGCTTGGTGCCGACCGCGAGCACGACGTCTGCCCCTCCGACGAGCTCGTTGGCGCTCGGCCACCCGAAGCTGCCCATCACCCCGCCGGCGAGCGGATCTGTCTCGTCGAACACGCCCTTGCCGCTCGCCGTGGTGACGACGGGGGCGTCGAGGTGGCGGGCGAGCGCGGCCAACGCAGCACAGGCCTGCCCGACGCGCACGCCGTTGCCGGCGATGATCACCGGGCGCTGGGCGCCGTCGAGCGCGTCGGCCGCGGCGCGCAGCGCCGCCGTGTCGACCGCGTCGGACGGGCGCGGCAGGTACGCCGCGGTCGGGTAGATCAGCGGCTTCGAGCCCGGGCCGACGCGGCCGCGCAGCGCCGTGCTGTGGAAGATCACCGCGACGGGGCCGGGTTCGCCGGTGAGCGCGTGCTTCAGCGCCAGCTGGGTGTGCTGCACCGCCTGCGCCGGGTCGTGGCTGACCATCACCCGCTTGGTCACCCCGGCGAGCGCGCCGCGTGCGTCCCAGTTGCCGTAGTCGGCCGTGCCGCTCTGGTACGGCGCGTGGTGCGAGAGCGCGCCGCCGTCGCTCATCTCGGTGAGGATGACGATCGGTGAGCTGCCGAGCAGCGCCTCGAGGAACCCCTGGCCGGCGTTGCCGGCGATCCACTCGCCCTGGCCCATCACGACGAGCGGTCGGCCGGTGAGGCGCCCGTACGCCTCGGCCATCGTCGCCCCGATCGACTCCTCGCGGACCTGGATCGTGCGGATCGTCGGATGCCCGTGGAGGGCCGAGAAGATCGGGCCGGTGTACCCGCCGGGCATGCCGAGCACGAACCCGACGCCGGCCTCGGCGAGCACGTCGACGATCGCCTCGGCGACCCGGCGCTCCTCCTGCAGTGGTGAGCTGGTCATGGCGTCCCCCTCGTCGGCCCGAACAGGGTCGACCCTAGTGTTCGCTCGTGATGAGCCTCCAGGGGAAGTGCGCACTCGTGACCGGCGGTGGACGCGGCCTCGGCCGCTCGTACGCGTTGCACCTCGCGTCGATGGGCGCCGACGTCGCCGTGCTCGACGTCGACGTCCGCTCGTACCGCGACTTCGACGGCGAGGCCGCGGAGATGACCGCCGACTCGACGGCGGCCGAGGTCGAGGCGCTCGGCGTGCGATCGATCGAGATCACCGCTGACGTCGGCGACTCCGACGCCGTCCAGGCCGCTGTCGACCGGATCGTGGCGGCGTGGGGCCGACTCGACATCGCGGTGTGCAACGCCGGTGGCGGCCTCGGCGCGCCGGCCGAGTCCAAGGCGTCGACCATGGATCTCGCCCAGTTCGACGCGGTCCTGCGACGCAACCTCTACGGCACCGTGCACACCTGCACCGCAGTCGCGCCGACGATGAAGGAGCAGGGCTCGGGCAAGATCATCACCGTCTCCAGCCAGGCCGGCCGGCGGGCCAGTAGCGATGGCGGCTACGCCCACTACGGCACCGCCAAGGCGGCGATCATCATGTACACCAAGTACCTCGCCCAGGACCTCGGCCCGCACGGCATCCAGGTCAACTGCATCGCGCCCGGCTACATCGGCACCGGCCGGCTGATGCCGATGTTCGAGCGCACCGGGCACCGAACGGCTCACCCGCACGGTCGCGGCACGCCGGATCGGCATCCCCGAGGACTGCGCGCGTGGTGGTCGGCTTCCTCGCCGGACCCGACTCGGACTACGTCACCGGCACCGTCATCCCCATCGACGGCGGCAGCACCACCTGACCGCCGCGCCGTTCGGTCATGAAGGACGGACCGCGCCGGCCACCCGGTCGGGCACGATGGCAGTGTGCCGGCCGAGCAGATCACCGTCGACGAGGCGACTGCAACCCTCGACCATGTCCTGAAGCTGGTGGCCGGCCCGACCGCGGTCGCCGCGCGACGGGCAGGCCGACGCAGTCGCCGAGCTCGTCGTCAACCGCGGCCGGTGCCTCGTGGTCCAGGCGACCGGATGGGGCAAATCGGCCGTGTACTGGGCGGCGACCGCCGCCAACCGGGCCGCCGGCCATGGCCCGACCCTGGTCGTGTCGCCGTTGCTGGCGTTGATGCGCGACCAGATCGACGCCGCCGCCCGGGCAGGTGTCGTCGCCGCATCGATCAACTCGACGAACCACGACGACTGGGACGACGTGTACGCCCAGATGCGCATGGACACGCTCGACGTGATCCTCATCTCCCCGGAACGGCTCGCGTCGCCGTCGTTCACTGCGCATCTCGACCAGCTGACTTCCAGAGTCGGGCTGCTCGTCATCGACGAGGCGCACTGCGTGTCCGACTGGGGGCACGACTTCCGGCCCGACTACCAGCGGATCGCCGCCGTGCTGTTGGGCATCCCGGACGTCCCCGTCCTGGCGACCACCGCCACCGCCAACGCGCGGGTGACCGCCGATGTCGCCCACCAGCTCGGCGAGCACACCCGCGTGATCCGTGGCAGCCTCGCCCGGTCGTCGTTGCGGCTCGACTCGGTCCCCGGGCTCGATGCGATCGAACGGTGGGCGTGGGTGTCGGGCGCGTTGCGTCAGATGCCGGGTTCCGGGATCGTCTACGCCCTCACCGTCGCCGAGGCGAACCGGCTTGCCGACTACCTCGTGGCCGCCGGTCACGATGCCGTCAGCTACACCGGTCAACACGACGCCGACGCCCGCGCCGACATCGAACGGCGCCTCCAGGCCAACGACGTCAAGGCGGTCGTCGCCACCTCCGCGCTGGGGATGGGCTACGACAAGGCGGACCTCGCGTTCTGCATCCATGTCGGCAGCCCCTCCTCGCCGGTGGCGATGTATCAGCAGGTCGGTCGTGCCGGGCGGGCGATCGACGACGCGGTCGCGGTCTTGTTGCCCGCCGAGACCGACGAGCGGCTGTGGGAGTACTTCGCCACCGTCGGTGTCCCGGACCCGGATCTCGCCACCGAGATCCTCGGCCTGCTCGCCCGGGAACCGTCCACGGTCCCGGCGCTCGAAGCAGCGTCGGGTGCCCGGCGCGGGCGGATCGAGGCGTTGCTGCGCGTCCTGTCGGTCGACGGGGCCGTGGTCCGTGTCGGGCGGGGCTGGGAGACGACCGGGCAACCGTGGACGTTCGACGCGGCGAAGTATGCGACGCTGCGCGCCGCACGTGACACCGAAGCGGAGCTGATGCGCGTCTACGCGCGCAAGCAGGCGTGCCTGATGCAACAACTGCAACGGGCCCTCGATGATCCGGACCCGGCACCGTGCGGGCGCTGCGGGTTCTGCACCGGGCAACCTGTCGTCGGCAACGACCGACCAGACGACGCCGACGTCGAAGCGGCCCGCCAGTGGATGCGTGGCAGCACGAACCTGATCGAAGCGCGCAAGATGTGGCCGAGCGGTCTTGCCGACCGCAAGGGCCGCATCGTCGGTGCCGACCAGGGACGGGCGGTCGCCTACGCCGACGACCCGGCCTGGCCCGGCGTCGTGGCCGAGGTCCGCTCCGGTCATGCCGGGCCGGACAGCCTCGAGGGCGCGTTGCGCGTCCTCGGCCAGTGGCGGCGCGAATGGCCGGCACGGCCGACGATGATCGTCCCGCTCCCCGGACCTGACGGCGGACCGTACGCGCGCGAGCTCGCCGAAGCGATCGGTGCTGCCGGCAAGCTCCCTGTCGCCGACGTCGTGCGGTGGGCCGGTGGGCCGGCAACGACAGATGGTTCTTCCGGCGCCCGGGTCGCCCAACTGGCCAGGAAGCTGACCATCGCCGACGGTGCCGCCGTCTCCGGGACCGTGCTCCTCGTGTCGGGAACGTACCGGTCCGGGTGGACGACCACGGCCGCCGCGGCGCTGTTGCGCCGCGCCGGCGCAGACCGGGTGCTGCCACTCGTCGCCCACCAGCGGCCGTGATCGGCACGTCCACGGTGCTCCCGTCGATGAAGGCTCGAGCGCCGTGATGGACGCCGAGAGGTCGACCAACCCGGTTTGACAGATGCCCGGTCAATGACTACTCTGCGCGCGGGACCAACTACCCATTCGGGGGCGTGCTGCACGGGCAGATCGAAAGCGCGCTCCGGGCGGGCCCGTCGAAGGCGGATGTTTCTGGGATCCACGAGCACATCGATGGGAGCATTGTGATCAAGGCATCGACCATAACCGTGAACAACATGGGTGGATATGTTTTCAACTTCTCCGTCCAATGGCTGGACCCGAATGACGGCAGCTGGCACACCACTGAATGGAACAGCGGCAACTATCCGATCGATCAAAGCCGAACTTCGCCAGAGTTGGGGACGATCGGTGTTCCCGCGGATGCTCTTGCCGTTGCCCCCTATGGCCATGCCATTGCCGGCACGAGCGGTCAAGGTCACGGCGCCGTCAGCTATGTCTCAGGCGCTGGGCCGGCCGCCTACAACGCCAAAGGCACGACATACGTCAACTTCGAGATCGAATTGATCGGCGGCTGATGGCCCGCACTGCCTGCGGTCTGTCCACGGATGGAAGGCGCTCGCCCTGCCTTCTGGAGGAGTGACCGTGGGTGCGGCGCCGCCGAATTTCCCCAGCGACATCCCCGTACAGCTGCAGCGCTACAGCAATTGGTCTGAGACCATTGTCGTCGATCAGCTGTGGACGTGTGCTCCGAAGACCGCGGATGATGTGGTCGCAGTGTGCAACTGGGCGAAGTCCCGGTCACCGGCGTGGCAGGTTCGGCCCAAGGGCATCGGCCATGGCTGGTCGCCGCTGACGATCACCGAAGGAACTCCGTCGGGCGCGAACATCATCGTCGTCGATACGAGTCAGCATCTGACAGCGCTCAAGTTCATTCCGGCCAATGGCAGCGCGCCTGCCATGGTGCAGGCGGGCGTCGGTGCCAAGATGCTCAACCTGTTGACGTTCCTCCAGTATCAGCAAGGTGGGAATGGTCCCGCATCGGGCTTCGCGTTCCCGCACGTGCCCGCGCCGGGCAACCTCACGGTCGGTGGTGTTCTGGCGATCAATGGGCATGGGACCGCTGTGCCGTCAGCCAACGAGGACTTCGCCTCGTCGTATGGTTCGCTCAGCGATCACATCACGGCATTGACGGCGGTGGTGTCCAGCGAGAACGAACCGTTCGACTACGAGCTCAGGACGTTCCAGCGGGACGATCCCGACGCGCCCGCACTTCTCGTCCATGCGGGCCGCGCCTTCCTGGTCAGCGCCACGTTGCAGCTGATCGACAACTTCAACCTGCGCTGCCAGAGCTTCATGGACATCCCCGCCGGCACGCTGTTCGCCGCGCCGAGCGGGCCGACGCCGCCAGCCGACAGCCTGGCGAGCCATCTCGAGGCGTCCGGTCGTGTGGAGGCGATCTGGTATCCGTTCACCGACGAGCCGTGGCTGAAGGTGTGGACCGCCGTGGCCGCACGACCGGCCGGATCGACGGCGGTCTATGCGCCGTACAACTACGCCTTCTCTGACAATCTGCCGGGCTGGGTGACCAGCACGCTGAAGACGATCACGACCACGAGCCCTGATCTGACCCCGACCTTCGAGAAGTCCTTCGCCGCGTTCACCAAGACGGCGTTGAGCTTCGGACTCGCCGACCTGTGGGGTCCGTCGATGAACACGCTGCTCTACATCAGGGACACGACGCTGCTGGTCACGGCGAACGGCTACGCCATCCAGATGCAGCGGGCCGATGTCCAGCAGGCGGTCCATGACTTCGTGGAGCAGTTCCAGGCGATGCTGACCACCTATGCGGCTGCCGGGAAATATCCGGTCAACGCACCCCTCGAAATTCGCGTCACAGGACTCGACGACGCCTCAGGTGTCCACGTTCCAAGCGGCGGACCGGCGTCGACACCGCTGATCTCGGCCCTCACCCATGATGATGTTGCGCGCGCCAATGGGTTCGACTGCGCGGTGTGGTTCGACGTCCTGACGCTGCCGGGCACGCCTTTTGCGAATGAGTTCTACGCTGAGCTGGAATCGTGGTTCGCCAAGCGCTTCGTCGCGCCGGCGGCGCGATTGCTGCCGGAGTGGTCCAAAGGCTGGGCATACACCGAATCCAGCGGCGGCTGGACCGATCCGGCCTTCCTTGCCGGCATCCGCGCAGCATTCACCGACGGTCGCACCGCCACCGACGATTGGAACGCCGTGGTCGCGACTCTTCAGAAGTTCGACCGGTCAAACCTCTTCTCGAATGGTCTCCTCGACACTCTCTTCGTGAAGAACTAACCCGTTCCGTGCTACTCTGAGCTTTCCAGCTCTGAACCGTCCTGCTCACAATCCGCCGGGCCGACCTGATCGCCTCGGCAGCAAGCAGCAATCTCACGTTCATTGAAGCAACAAGGAGACGCAGACGATGTCCACCGAAGACGCCGGACCCCAAGGAATGTTTGAAGGCCCTGAGCTGAGTAGCACTCAGACGAAGAGCTTCGTGATCGAGGTGACCAATGCTCCGTACTTCGGAACCGGTGCCGGTACGGCATACGTCGGCCTGAACTCCAGCGGTTGGTGCTACCTGACGTCCGACCCGAACGCGGCTATGTCGTGCACTGGATGGACCGATAGCAACCAGCGACGCTTCATCGCAACGCCAAATGGCTGGCTGTCCTACCAAGTTGCCACGCCCTCCTACGCCGGATCGTGGCAAACCGTGTCGAACAGCTATCAGACCTGGATCGCCGACGGCACGTTGAGCTTCGACGGCGGCGTGCTGTGCTTCTACTCGGACGGATCGAACACGTGGCTGTACAACCAGAACGTGGGCACCCCGGGCTACACACCCTGCACGGTGCTTCCGGCGAAGGCCCCGTGAACAGCCGTCGCCGGCGCAGCGTGAAGAGGCAGGCGCGATGACCGACATCCAGCACATCGTCTACCTCATGCTCGAGAATCGTTCCCTGGACGCGGTCCTCGGATGGTTGTACGACGACCAGAACAAACCGAAGCAGTTCATTCCGAAGGACAGCGCGGCGACTCCGTACAACGGGCTGAAGCCTGACACGTACTCGAACAAGAGCCGTCAAGGGACGACCGTCTACGCGTCGAAGGTCCTGCCTTCCGATGGGCAGCACATTCCGGATGTCGATCCCCAGGAGGACTACGAGCACGTCCAACAGCAGATTGCTGGGAACATGGGCGGTTTCCTCGCGGATTACCAGACGACGCCGAGCCGGCACCCGAACTGCATCATGCAGTGCTACACCCCGGAATCGTTGCCGGTCCTCAACACCCTCGCGTCACAGTTCGCCGTCTCCGACGCCTACTTCTCCTCCGTACCCTCGAACACCGACGCGAACAGGGCGTTCGCGCTCACCGGGAACTCCATCGGGACGTACGACTTGCAGCCGGACACTGCCATGGTGGATACGGCGGTCTACCACACCTTCGGCATTCCGCCGTACCCGTTCTCGCGTCGAAGCCTCTGGGATGTGCTCTGGGAATCGGGCATGAAGACCTCCACGGATTGGTCGATCTTCTACCACCAGACGTGGCCGGGTCCGAACATCCCGGTCGACCATGGAAATCAATGCTTCACGCAGCTCATGCTCGATTCTCTCCAGAACCCGGCGTTTCCCAAAGAGTGCTTCCGGCAGATCGATCAGTTCTATCGCATCCTCAATGGCGCACCGAACACGCGGCTGCCGACCTTCAGCTATCTCGAGCCGTGCTGGAACCTGGACTACGACGGCAAGACGTACCAGAACGGAAACGACTATCATCCCCCCGGCAACCTCGCGTGCGGCGAGGCCTTCCTCGAGAATCTCTTCACGAGGTTGCAGGCGTCGACATACTGGCCGAACACGCTGTTGATCATCACGTTCGATGAGCACGGAGGTACGTACGATCATGTCGAGCCCCCGACTCACGTCAACGCGCCGTGGACAGATCCTCAGGACGGCACAGCACCCCCTTCGGGCTACGCCGTCCCGTTCGATTTCACGCGCCTCGGTGTTCGGGTACCCCTGCTCCTGATCTCACCGCTGATCGAAGCGGGGACGGTGATCCGCTCCAAGACCGACGTTCCGTTCGATCACACATCCATCATCGCGACCATCATGAACCTGTTGAACATCAGCCGCGACACATGGAAGTTGGGGTCACGCACCGCACAGGCCGACACGTTCGAGAACGTGCTGACCCGCCAAGGTCAGCCGCTGCGGCCGCCGATCAGCCTGCCGAAGGCGCAAGGGTGTCGACCCGCCTTGACAGCGTCGAACGAGGCGATGAACCCTCTGCCGGCGAGCATCATGGCCAGGGCGCTCGTGCAGAGCGCTCGAGAGCAGAACGTTGCAGATTCGGAGCTGCGCGAGCTGTTCAAGGAGCACCTGGCCGACGTGCAGACGACGGCGGAGTGGCAGGAGCAGGCTGCGAAGGTCATCGACCAGATTCGGACCGGCGCTTGAACGTGAACCTCGCTGGGCACTGAGACGTGGTCAGCCGGCCGCACGTCGGATCCAGGCGGCGGGATCGTCGCGATGGAAGGGCTGCTCGGCTGGCTCGATGTTGTCGAGGAAGTGGCGGTAGATCACGGCTTGGCGCAGTGCGGCGACCGGTTCGAGGAGGTCGGCGGCCCGCCGTGGTTCGCTTCCCGGGACAGCCTGTCGCCACCTGGTCTCGAACGTCTGGCGGGCGAGGTGGGCGAGGGCGGGTGGCAGACGCTCGATGAGCGCTGTTTGGTCGAACAGTGGATGGCCGACACCGGAGTCGCCCCAGTCGAGGATCACGATCGAGTCGCCGTTGCCGCGGGCGTTTCCGCCATGGAAGTCGCCGTGGACGAGTGAGTCGCCGACTCCGCACGCAGTGATGTCTGCGAAGCGTTCGTCGAGCTGTGCGACGAGGGCGACGGCGCGCGCCCGCACCACCGGGGGAAGCTCTGGCCCTGTGCGTTCGACGACATCGGCTGCGAGTTCGGCGAAGTTCGCCCGTCGCCAGTCCGGGGCCCCAAGTGCGAGCAGCTCGTCGACCCGCCCGAGCCAACGGGCCTGTTCGCCGACCAGGAGGTCGATCATCGTGCGGATCTGGGCAGCCGACGGGTCGTACAGGTCCGCACCGACGATGTCCCGCAAGAGCACGCGTGGGCCGTCGTGGGCCAGCAGTGGCGGGCCGATGCGGACTCGTCCGACGACGTCGCCCTCGTGGGCGAAGAACGGCGGGACGACCTTCAGCCATGCCACACCGCGTGTCGTGGTGATGCGCCACAGGCTCGACAGGTTCCAGGCTCGCACTTGCTGTGGTGGGCCGACCCGCGTCTCGTCGAGTCGGGCCAGTCGGTCGTCGGCCCAGGCCAGGTCGGCGGCCGGGCCGCCCGGGCGGGCCCAGCTCTGACGGCGCGGGTGGTCCTGCAACACGTCGTCGACAACGGGCTGCAGACCGCCTGGCGGTGTGCCGTGCACCTCTGCCAGATAGGTGACACTTCCCCCGTGGGTCGCGGCCGCGACGTGTGCAGGATTCGCAGCACCGTGACATCGATGCCATACAGGCGACGGGCTGTGAGGACGACCTCGCTCACCTCCTGCCACCACGGTGTGGCCACCTCGAACGGCGCCAACGCGCCGAGCAGCGTGCTGGGCGACGTCGCCACCAAGACGAGCGTCACGATGCGACTGACGTCCTCGACGGATGGTCCGGGTGTGGTGGTCTGGACAGAACGTCCGCGCGGTGAGCTGCTCACGGCTCGATCCACCGAGTCCTCAATTCGTCGGCGAAGGCGGTGTCGGGTTCTCTGTCGAGCAGGAGGCGTCCGATGGTCGAGAGCCACAGCGGAAGATCGGCGAGCGCCTCCGGGCGCAGCGTCCGGTAGGTGTCGAGGTAGCGCTCGGCCGCGCGCACGCGTCGTCGATGCCACTCGAGGGAGGAGTCCGGGCCACGCATGCCCCGGTAGCCGATCGACAGGACGCTGCAGGCCACATCGGCTGCCGGAGGGGCGAGGTGGCCGTTCGACCAGTCGATCACCTGCCATCGACCCTGATGGTGCAGGACGTTGGCGGGGTGGAGATCGCCGTGGAACACGCTGCGTCCGAGCTCCATGTCCTCGATGCCCCACGACGAGAGCGTGTCGGCGAGTTGCGGCAGCGCCGGCGGCGCGAGGTCGTGCAACTCGGTGTGGAGGTGAGCCAGGGTCGCCGCCGCTCCTCGCTCGAAGATCAGCGAGGGTCCGCTGAGGCGGTCGAAGACCACGCCGGTCCGGCCATCGACCTCGACCATCTCATGCGCAGCCGGGCAAGGTGCACCCGCGGAGCGGACGGCGCGGCTGCGTTCGAACTCGACGGCTGCCAGCTCCTCGAACTGCGGTGTGAACAACTTCACCACCGTGTCGGCGGACCACGCGTACACCTCGCTCGAGGCGCCCCGACCGACCAGTTCTCCGAGCGGCACACCGTCACCGTACGAGCACCCGCTGCACGCCATCTCAACAAGGCGGCGGGGCCCTTCCCCGGAGCGACCCGGCGGCCCACGATCAGCACGCTCGGTGTCGGCCATGCGGCTGCGTCGCGGGTTGACGAAAATCAACGTGGATCGCGTCGCATCCCGTCCGTACCGTCGAGGCGTGATCCGTGAGCAGTTCGTCCAGGGCGCCCGCGTGGTCGTCGACGCGCTCGCCTCGTCCGCCGTTGCTGCGGCCTGGGACGAGCCATCGGTCCTCACCGGCCAGACCGTGGGCGGCCTGGCCGGCCATCTCGCGCGAGGCGCTGTCTGGGTCGTCGGCGACTACCTCGACCAGCCGGAACCGGTCACAGCGACATTCGAATCCGCCGACCACTACTTCGCCGCACTTGGCGCAGCCGCGACAGACGAGAGCAACCGGGCGATCCGCGAGCGCGGCGCATCGATCGCTGCATCCGGTGCACAAGCTGTCGTTGCCACGGCGACGGCCCGCCTGGATGCGCTCTCAGCGCGGCTGGGCAACGAAGCCGGGAGGCGGCTGACGGTCGTCGCAGGCGGCGCCATGCGTCTCGACGACTACCTCCAGACCCGAATCGTCGAGCAGGTCGTCCATCTCGACGACCTGAGCCGATCGATCGGCGTCGAGCCCTGGGAGTCGCCGGCCGAGAACGTCCGCCTCGTCCTGCGAATCGGTGTGTGGACCGGCCTGCGCACGCACGGTCCCGGGCCGATGATCCAGGCGTTGTTCCGCAACGACCACCGGGCATTGCCGGTGCTCTGACTTCCGCCAACCCACCTCGGCGCGTCCGACGATCGTGACCGCCGCGAGGCACGACTGCGCGGCACCTCGCTCGCGCCGAACCCGCCGGCCGAGCGCTGTCGACACCCGCCTGAAGGAACTCTGAAGGCGTTCGCTCACAATCCGGTCGAGGCCGGCACCGCGGCCACGAGCGCTCGGGAGGAACGCATGGACGTCGCAGGGCCCACGCCACCGATCCAGATCCAGATCTTCCAGATGATGATGGGCGGCTGGGCCGCTCAATGCATGGCGACCGTGGCCCGCCTCGGCGTCGTCGACGAGCTCAACGACCAGGCGATGTCCAGCGACGAGCTCGCCCGTGCTACCGGAGCGAACAGCGATTCGATGGGCCGCCTCCTGCGGGCCGCGGTCGCCACCGGCCTGCTCACCGAGGACGCAGATCGTCGCTACCACACGACGCCCGCCGGCGACTGCCTGCGGAGCGACGTCACCGGCTCGATGCGCAACCTCGTGATCGCGGTCCTGGCGCCCGGCACGTGGAAGCCGTGGGGCGAGCTCTACGACGCCGTCATCACAGGCCAACCCACGGCGAAGGCGACGCTGGGATCCGACCTGTGGCACTACTACGGCGACAACCCCCGAGAGCTGAGATGGTTCGCCAACGGGATGAGCGACCTGTCCGACGTCGTCGCCATGGACACCGTCGCCGCCTACGACTTCTCCCGGTTCGAGACGATCGTGGACGTTGGAGGAAGCCAAGGAGCGATGCTCGCCGGAGCCCTCGACGCCGCCCCGACCGCGCGCGGCGTGCTGTTCGACCGTCCGGAGGTGATCGAAGCGGGACGCAAGACTGTCGCGTCGTACGGCTTGGGTGATCGCCTCGAGACCGTTGGCGGCGACTTCTTCCACGAGGTCCCGGCCGGCGGCGACCTGTACCTGCTCAAGTCGATCGTGCACGACTGGGACGACACGTCGGCGAGGAAGATCCTGCAAACGGTGCGCGCCGCAGCGAAGTCCTCGAGCAGCCTGCTCGTCGTCGACATGCTCATGCCCGACACGATCACCACCGAGGCCACAGCCGTGACCTTGATGGACCTCAACATGCTCGTCCTCCTCGGTGGGCGCGAGCGGACCGTGCACGAGCTGCGAATCCTCCTGGGAAGCGCCGGATGGACGCTCGACCGCGTGATCCCGACCCGGGGCATGGGGTGGCTGTTCGAGGCAACCCGCTCGGCGTGAGGTGACAACCGGATCTTCGTCAGCCCGTCATCTCCAAGAGATGTGAGAAGAACTCCGTGTCGGGCATTGATCGCCTCGTCTCGTACAGCTGCTCCGGCGACGTCGCCGACCTGAGCGAGCGCCGGCCCGGAAGTCGGCCGCTCCGGCGCCCGGTCGGGCGGGGTAATGTCGGCCGGGGCGACGATCCGGGAGCACTGCGTTGGGCAACACGATCGATGACGGCAGCGCGCCTGCGCTCGTCGAGCAATGGGCCGAGGCGTTCAACAGCGACATCGATCGCCTGATCGACGAGCTGTACGCACCGGACTGCACCTTCCTCGGTGTCGAGCTCGGGCCGGAGCGGCTGCGCAAGTTCGAGCGGCGCGTGCTCGCTGCGGCACCTCGGCGCACCGCACGCATCGAGCGTGCGCACACGGCCGGAGACGTGGTCACCGTCGAAGGAACACTGCTCGATCCCGACCGCGGCGACGACTGGCGCCTCCCGTTCTGCGCCGTGCTCACCTGGCGCGGGGGCAGGATCGTCAGCGACAACACCTACGCGGACATGTCCCAGTGGCCGGGCGTGCACTGACGGTCGACGACAACGCCCTCGCAGCCTTCGACGACGTCGTCGGCAACCGCAGGAGCAACGGACGAGCAGGAACTCCGCGTACGTCTTCCGTGGTCAGGTGCTCGCGAACGCACCTCGGCGTACCTCTGAGGATCCCCTGGCGGAACGCGAGGGACTTCGGTTGGCCACGGCCTGGTCCCAACGAGTGACCACTCGCCTCGGCCAGGCATCAGCACTTCATGAGTTCTCGCTTCGGAAGCGGTCGCCGCGTGAGACGTCCGAACGAACATCCCGACGCTCCTCGGACGGCTCGTAGCCGCTGGCCTGCACCGGACCCACGCGATACTGAGAGGCGACCCATCTGGGGGTCGGCTCGGGAGGTCGTCATGGCGCGTGGGGGTCTGGCCGCGATCGCAGCGTTGGCTGCGTCTGCGTTGATCGCCGGCGGCTGCAGCAGCGAGGGGTCGTCTGGGACCAACGGCTCGAGCGCTCCCTCGGTTGCGAGTACGACGACGATCGCTGCCACATCATCGTCGGCAACGTCGTTGTCGGCGACGACGTCTTCGGTCACGCCGATCACGCTTTCCACCGCCGCTGCGACGGAGGTTTCGTCCTCGAGCCGCGTCGGTACGCCGTCGTCGATTCCTGCCGGTGAGGGGCCGGAGGTGGCATGTGCGCCTGGCGAACAGCCGTTGGTCTTCGCCTACGGGCTGACCAGTGGGTCGTTGCGCTGGGCGAGGTGCACTGCTGAGGACTTGGTGCCGACGGTCGTCGGCGCCACTGAGCAACTCCTCTACGCTCTGTTGACCAAGGAGAACAGGAGCGACGACACGAAGTCGGTGGGACGGCTCGTTGCTCTGGACGCCGTCACCGGCGCAGAGCGCTGGAGCCTCGACGTCGGCCCCCGCCCGATGGTGGCCGCCGGAGCGCTGGCTGGTGGTGGGGTGCTCGTGGTGCTGGCCCAGGGTGAGAGCGCCCTGCTCGGCATCGACGCGACCGACGGTTCGGTTCGGTGGCGGCTCGACGGCATGTACCAGTGGCCGACCGTTGCTGACGACCAGGTGGTCATCGTCTCGGACCCATCCGGCGCCCCGCAGGGTGGCGGCCCTGTCACCCTCGGGCCTGACGGATCACTGCCACCGCTGATGGAGGGCCAGAGCTACTCGGGCTTTGATCGTGCGACTGGGGCCAGGCTGTGGGGGGCGACGGTGATGGCGCCGCAGACGCTGGATGGCGGGGGGTACCCGATCGGGGCGATCGACGGCGGTATCGCCGTGCTCGGACCAGGAGCGGCCGGCGTCGATGTGACGAACGGTGCCGAGCAGTGGAGCGCGGACGAGTCGCCCGCCGGAGGCGCGACGGGGTACGGCGGTGTCGCGGTGTTCGCCGGGCAGGAGGGTCCTGTCACCGCCTTGAACATCTCGACGGGCGAGGAGATGTGGACCGCTCCAGGCAAGACGCCGTACGACGACGCCCACGCGATCGGCGACGCTGCCGTCTACGTGCTCGACGGCAGCGACATCGTCGCCTACGAGTTGGACTCCGGAACCGTCCGCTGGCGGCAACCTCAAGACCAGCTGCAGTTGACCCAGCCGTGGCACGCCATCGATGGGACGGTGTTCACGATGTGGTGGAACCTGGAGGCCCGCGCCACTGACACCGGTGCACTGCGATGGGCGACGACCTATCCGACCAAGGGCGAGTACGTCGATGGGCCGCGGATGTCCAGCATTGCCACCAACAGCGACATGGTGGCCGTCGGGTTCGTCAGCGGGTCCCTCGGCGGCGACTGACGCCCCTCGTGCTCTGGGCATGGTGCTTGCTCGCGAGCAACTCCACCACCAGTCGATGGCGCTGATTGGCAACTCCTTGGGCTTGATGGGGACAGCGCGATCGTTCACACCACATCGATGGCCTCGGTGCCGGCGACCGGCGGCCAGGCCGCGTACCCGTTGACCGTCACCAACGGCACTCGTCAGCGGCGACCCAGTGACGACCGCCGAGCTGTTCGATCACGGCGTTCGTCTCGGGCCAGGCGGCGGAACTTGGCGGCAGGTTCACCCGTTGGTCGTAGGACTTTTGTCCACTCCCGAAGGCGCGATTGACACTTTGTCGTTCGGCCGTACCGTGAGCTTCGACTGTGCCGGAGGAACCGTGTCCTGTGGGATGCACGAGATGGTTTGACGCGTGTCCTCCGGTGTGGCGGTCAGGGGCGCGGCGCTCGCGGCGCGTTGCCGAGTTGTGAACGTCTGAAGGAGACTGCCATGCCTCGTCGGTTGGTGATCGTTGCTGCGTTCGTTGCCATGCTCGTTGTGGCGAGCGTGTCCACCGCGCAGCGTGCGTTGTCAGCGAGTGTGAGCCCGCCGCCGGCGCCGGCACTGGTCGAGCCCGCTGCCGCGGCTGCGGTGGTCGAGCCGTTGACGCTGCGATGGGGCACGGTGGTTGATCCCGACGGGCCGATCGAGAGCTACACGTGGCAGGTGGGTACGAGCGCGACGTTCGCGACGGTGATCGCGTCTGGGTTCACCCAGGTCTCGCTGCCGGGCATCCCGGTGCCGACCCAGGACCAGGTGAGCGGCCTGCCGCTGGGCAGCTACTTCTGGCGGGTGAAGGCGTCGCAGACCGTCGGCGGCGCAGTGGGCTCGATCGACTCTGCCTGGTCGACGGTTCGCAGCTTCGCCGTCACCGGGCTCGGCGCCGCGCCCGGCGCGCCATCGTTCATCTCACCCGCGACGGGCACGGCCTTCCACGCGGCCGAGTTCTTCGACATCACCTGGACTGCGGTGGCCGGTGCGCAGTACTACCTCCTCGAAGCGGCTGACGAGCCGACGTTCTCGTATCCGCTGACGCTGACGACCGATCTGATGCAGTTCGGGACGACGTTCCGTGCCGGTTGGGGCAACGAGATCCCGAACGTCTACTACCGGGTCCGCGCCGTCTCGGCGGCAGGAGTGCGTGGGCTGCCATCGCCGACGTTGAACGTGAAGATCACCAACGCCGCCCCGTCTCCGCCGGCACCGACGTTGCTCTCGCCGACGGGGGGAGCGACGCGCTCGATCCCGCTGACGTTCGACTGGACGGACACGCCGAACCGGGAGAGCCCGGGCTATGACCTGGACATCGACGACGATCCCGCGTTCGCCGGGGCGTTCGGCGTGTTCCTCATCCAGAACCTCGCCCGCTCCGACTACATGCTGGTCGACACGCTGGCGCCGGGCACCTACTTCTGGCGGGTGCGCGCGTTGCACGGCTCCGTCCGCGGCCCGTGGTCGGCGACGGGGACGTTCACCGTCGTCGCCGGTCCGCCGGTCGCGCCAGGGCTGGGCGTCTTGTCGCTCGTGGCGACGCCGTCATCAGTGTCAGGGGGCAACGCCACCCAGGCGAGGGTCACGTTGACCCAGCCGGCCCCGGCGGGTGGGGTCACCGTGAAGGTAGCGAGCGACATGGCCGACGTCGAGACGCCCGCCAGCGTGTTCATCCCCGCCGGCGCGACCGATGCCCTGGTCTCGCCGATCACCACCTCGCCGGTCGGCGCCGCCGCGGTCGGGACGATCCGTGCGGCGTTCGGCGCCAGCTGGCAGCAGAGCTCACTCGGGTTGTTCCCGCTGCTGTGGGGCCACTCGCTCGGCGCCGAGACCGTGATCGGCGGCGACGCCACCACCGGAACCGTGACCCTGCTCAACCCGGCCCCGGCGGGTGGTGCGGTGGTCACCCTGGTGAGCGCCGATCCAGCCGTCGTCACCGTGCCGCCGACCGTGTCCATCCCGGCGGGCGGGACCGGCGCCACCTTCGCCGTCACCACCGCGCCGGTCACTGCCGCGACGCGGGTGCGGATCGACTCCGGCTACGGCGCCGAGTCGTACCACTCCCCATCGTTGTGGCTGACCGTGGCGCCGCCAGGGAGCCCGACACCTGCGGCACTCCAGTCACTGGCGCTCACCACCGCCACCGTCGCCGGCGGCGCGACGACCACCGGCACCGTGACGCTCACCGCCCCGGCGCCCGCGGGCGGCGCCACCGTCGCCTTGAGCGGCAGCATGGAGGGGCAGGTCGTGACCCCGCCGAACGTGACGGTTCCGGCCGGAAGCACGGCGGCGAACTTCACGATCACCGCGCCATCGGTGCCGGCGACGTACTACGTCCTGATCCAGGCCAGCCTCGGGTTCACCGCCGGGGCGCAGGCCCAGCTGCTCGAGATCCGCCCTGGCTCCACGGCGCCGACGCTGCTCGGCTTCAGCGTCAGCCCGACTGACATCACCAGCGGCAGCTCCACGCAAGGCATCGTCCAGCTGGTCACCACGGCGCCCGCCGGCGGCGGAGCCGTGACCTTGACGAGCAGCAACCCGGCGCTCCTCCAGGTGCCGCCGACCGTCACCGTGGCGGCCGGCAACAACTCGACGAGCTTCGCCATCTCCACCACCGCCACGAGCACCTTCACGACCGTCCAAGTCGACGCGAGCGCCGGCGGCGTGACGAGATCCGCGTTCGTCAACCTCGCCGCCGGCTCCACCGCGCCGTCGCTGGCGTCATTGGCGATCTCCCCCGCCAGCGTGACCGGCGGGACCACCGCGACCGGCACCGTGGCACTGAGCTCAGCCGCGCCCGCCGGGGGGATGTCGATCACCCTCGCCACCGGCAACCCGTCGACCGCCCAGGTACCGCCCATTGTCACCGTGGCCGCCGGCCAGACCCAGGCGACCTTCACCGTGACGACGTCGCCGGTCTCCGCGAGCACACCCGTCACCATCACCGCATTCTCCGCCAGCACGACCAAGTCGGCGACCGTGACGGTGACCGCCGGTTCGACGACACTCGGGACCCCCACGCTGCTCAGCCCGGCGAACGCCGCAACGACGGCGCAGCCGGTCACGCTCGATTGGAGCGACGTCCCCAACGCCGCCAGCTATGAGATCCAGATCGACGACAGCAGCACCTTCAGCGCGCCGCTCGTGCGCACCCTGACCTCGACGGTGTCACAGACCACGGTCAGCGGGTTGACCACCGCCCAACAATTCTGGCGCGTCCGCGCCAAGGACTCCTCCGGCGTCGCGGGCAGCTTCTCCAACCCGCGCAGCTTCACACCGGCGGGCGCTGCGCCAACGGGCATGGCGATCACCCTGAGCAGCATGCCGGCGACCATTCGCCGCGGCCAATCGTTCACCGCAACGGCCACGGCGACCAACGGCGGCGGATCAACCGCCAGCGGCTCCACGGTCGTCATCAACTTCACGCCGACCAGCGCGCTCCGCCTCACCAGCCCGACCAGCTCCACACAATCAATCGCAACGATCGCCGCAGGCGCGTCGACGAACGTGTCATGGCAGCTGCGCGCCGACAAACCCGGCACGGTGACCGTCACGATGACGCTGCGTAGCTCCGCCGGAACCACCCTGGCAACCGCCACCGGAACAGTGACCATCACCAACTGACTGTGAGTGTCCCTGGTGGGCTGCCGTGCGAATGGTGGGCTCTTGCCGCTGACTGCGAGCCTGACCTGAATTCTGACTGTCGCTCGGCGAGCTGCAGATGCCGGCACACCTCGTCGAGCTCCGTGCCGGCCTCCAGATCCCTGTGGCGCTCGGCAGCTTGCGGATGATCTGGTCCGGCGTGTGCCGCCGATGTCTTCCTCATTCTCGGTCATCGAACTCTCGCCCAACGCCTGACGACCACGAGGGCCAACTCGAGCCACCCGGCGCACGCTGACCAAGCGTTCGACTTGCAGAGCTGGGCCGTCAGCCGCCCCGCTCCACCGAGGCCGTGTGCCACGATGGTCAACACTTGACCATCAAGGGGGACACACGTCATGAGACTCGGTCGATTCGCTGCCGGCTTCGCCGCTGTTGCACTCACGTTCACCGCTGCCGGGGCAGCGCCGACCGAGGCCGGCAAGCGACCGGACAGCGTCGTCGTGCGCGGCGACGTCCAGCAACGACTGAAGCTCACCGCCGACGACCTCGCCGACCTGCCACAGGTGACCATCACGGTGACGTTCCTCTCGGGCACGACGCCACAGACCCACACCTACACCGGCCCGCTTCTGCTGACGGTGATCAACAAGGCCGTGCCCGAT
Source organism: uncultured Acidimicrobiales bacterium (assembly GCA_963794805.1). Lineage (GTDB taxonomy): Bacteria > Actinomycetota > Acidimicrobiia > Acidimicrobiales > Ilumatobacteraceae > JAODBQ01. The sequence goes on along the minus strand of CAWCFL010000010.1, from coordinate 351,900 downwards.
TTCGATCCGGCCATCAAGAACGACAAGCTGGCTCACGTCGTGACCGCGACCGGCTCCGACGGCTACCGCGCCACCGTCGCCTGGGGCGAGTTCGATCCCGACTTCGAGGCCAAGCAGATCGTCGTCGCCATCACCGAGGACGGCGTCGCGCTCGGCGACGCCGGCCCGCGACTCGTCGTTCCTGGCGACAGCCGCGGTGGCCGCTCTGTCAGTGACGTCGTCAATCTCAAGCTCGTCGACGCCTGATGGAGCCGTCGAGCAACGCGACGGCGTCCGCTGCGGTACAACTCACAAGCCGGCGGCGAACGAGCAGCGTGACGCGTCCTGGATATCAGATCCCCAACTTCACCGACCCAGGTGTGTCGTCGAGCGGCACCTTCGCCAACCCGGTGGAGCAGGTGCAGGCAGCAGAGGCGAGCGCGAGCTCGTCGAGTTCGGCATCGACGGTGTCACCCTGAACCTCGTGGCCAACGGCCACGACCCGGAGATGATCGCCGTTGTCGGCGAGGTCACGTCCGCAGCACTCGGCTGACGAACGCCACTCGGCGGCGCTGTTCGACGTCCATCGTCACTGGTCTCCGACCTGCTCGGACTGGTCGGAGCGCAGCAGCAGGCGGCGCAGCTGTTCGCCGGTTTCGATCCGACCGCAATCATCGATCCGCGAGTCGTGCGGGGAACCCGCCGGTCGCGATCGGTCCCCATGTCTCGATCGTGAGGCGCAGCAGGCATTTGCCCTGGTCCACCATCGCGTTGCGGTAGTCGTTCCAGTCGGGGTGTTCGCCGGCGATCGATTGGTAGTAGGCGACCAGCGGCTCCAAGGCGTCGGGGAGGTCGAGGACCTCGAGTTGGCCGGCGACGTTGACCCACGGTCCGTTCCATTCGTCGGAGAGGAACAGTGCGGCTCCGGCCGGGTGGCGGCGTGCATTGGTCGTCTTGGCCCGTTCCGGGTAGGTCGCGATGACGACGCGGCCGAGGGTGTCGATCCCGGCGGTGACGGGGGAGAGTTGGGCCGACCCGTTGCTGCGGGTCGTCGTGAGGATCACGTGGTGGCGCGGTCGGATGAACTCGACGAGTCCGTCGCGGTCGACGGTGGTGTTCGTGGCGGTCGCGCGTGGCACGGGGTGATCCTGTCAGTGTTCGTCGAGCGTGATGCCGGTGATCGCGGCGAGCTCGTCGAGCAACGCCTGCTGGAACGCCGGATCCTCGGCGGCCGGGGCCGGCTGTTCGGTTCGGCGATGGTGCCAGTACTTGCCGGTGACGTCGGCTGCGGTGTCGTCGGTGGTGGCCAACCAGACCTGGGTGGTGTGGCCCATGGTGAGGTCGTCGGGGGCGTGTGGTCCGCCCATGCGGGTGGGAACCCAGCCGGGGTCGACGGCGTTGGCGCGCACGTCGTGCCAACGAGCGGCGATCGCGGCCGAGAGGGTGGTGACGTGCAGCTTGGAGTCGCAGTAGGCCTGCGCGCCGTTCCAGCGCCGACGCTGCCAGTCGAGGTCGTGCACGCTCGGATGGCCGTCTCGGTGCATGCCGCTGCTGAGGTAGATCAGCCGCCCGGGGCGCTCGATCAGGCCGGTGAGCACGTACGGGGCCAGCACGTTGACGGCGACCACTCGTGCGTGACCGTCGCGCGTCGGGGTGCGTGCGGCGTCGACGTAGATGCCGGCGTTGTGGATCACGGCGTCGAACGGGCCGAGCGCGTTCGCCTGCTCGGCGAGCCGGTGGACGTCGTCGAGTTCGCTGAGGTCGCCGATGACCACGCCCGCGGCGGCTCCTGCGAGCGAGCCCAGGTCTTGGGCGCGTTGCGTCGAGCGGGCGTGGACGACCACTTCGTGCCCGGCGGTCAGCAGCGACTCGGCCCCGGCGCGGCCGAGCCCGGTCGTCGATCCTGTGACGAGCACCCTGCGTTTCACCACACGTCCATCCGATCAGGTCCGGCGGGTCGTCGCCGGCAGCCGAGCGTGGCACGGAGGACGGAGCGCTGCGCGCACCCCGGTACCTCCGACCATCCCCGCCCGATGCCAACCTCGTGCGCCTGCAGGAAGAGGGCAAGGTTGGCCATATGGGGCTCAGCGAAGTGAGCATCGAGGAGATCGAGGCGGCCACATCGCCGCAGCGAGGCTCGAGCTCTCGAGCGACGACTACGAGGCGCTGACCAACGCGGTCAGGTGACGGCATCCACGAATGCTCCGTTGGTCAGCAATGAACCAACCGAGCGGGAGCGGTCGTGCCATGGCTCCGTAGGGTGGCCGGATGAGCCCTGCGCAGCATCCCATCGGGTCCGGTTTCGGCGCTGAGTCCACGGCGGCCGAGGTGATTGCCGGCCTCGATCTGTCCGACCGTCTCGCCGTGGTCACCGGCGGCTACTCCGGCATCGGGCTGGAGACGACCCGAGCGCTCGCCGGTGCCGGCGCGCACGTCGTCGTGCCGGCGCGTCGTCCCGACGTCGCGGCTGACGCGCTCGCAGGCATCGACCGTGTCGAGGTCGACGTGCTCGACCTGGGCGACTTGGCCAGCGTTGCCGCGTTCGCCGATCGGTTCGTCGCCTCGAACCGATCCATCGACCTGATGGTCGACAACGCCGGGATCATGGCTTGCCCGGAGACGCGCATCGGTTCAGGCTGGGAGGCTCAGTTCGCCACCAACCACCTCGGGCACTACGCCCTCGTGAACCGGCTGTGGCCGGCGATCGTCGATGGGGGTGCACGGGTGGTGTCGGTCTCGTCGATCGGGCATCGTCGGACCGGGATCCGCTGGGACGACGTCCAGTTCGAGCGGGGCTACGACAAGTGGACGGCGTACGGCCAGGCCAAGACGGCGAACGTCTTGTTCGCTGTGCACCTCGACGTGCTCGGCGCCGAGCGAGGTGTGCGGGCGTTCGCGTTGCATCCCGGCGGGATCATGACGCCGTTGCAGCGTCACCTGTCCACCGAGGAGATGGTCGCGATGGGTTGGATCGACGAGCACGGCGCGACGTTGGCACGCTTCAAGTCGCCGGAACAGGGTGCTGCAACCACGGTCTGGGCGGCGACCTCACCGCAGCTCGACGGGCTTGGTGGGGTGTACTGCGAGGACGCCGATGTGGCCGTGGTCAACGACCAGGATGCGCCGCGCAGCGGTGTGCGGACGTGGGCCATCGATCCCGAGGAGGGTGCACGACTCTGGGCGTTGTCCGCCGAGCTCACCGGCATCGACGTGATCTCCTGAAGCTGGACCGCTACGACGCCCTCCTCGTCAGCGCTCACGAGCTGTGGCCATAGAGCTCGTCAACGTCCACGACAACTCCCACCGTGGGCGTCCGGTCGTGCATCGTCATGTCGGCGAGGAGGGTCTCATCGCGGCTGATGGTTGCTGGGCCATTGGCGCGGATCTCCTCGACTGGCGGGACGACGAAGCAGATAGCCGACGTCGGGGCGGGCGATGAAGTTGCGGAGCGAGGCGTCCCCCAGTGTCGTTCACGCCGAGTCCGATGTTCAGCGCGGTCGGCGCACCAACGGCGGCGACGATGGGCGGTGCTCGAGCACCATGTCGGGAGTCGGCACGACGCGCGAGTAGGCACCGGGCATCGGCGCTCGCGCCCGAAGGGCGACCGACCCCCTGGAGGTTGTGGGCACGTTCCCGGGAGGCCGCTCCGTTCATCAACGTCGCGGGCAAGGTCGGGAGATCGGACGCGACGGTGCAGGGTGCGGCCGTCGCGCGGGCATGGCGAACTACGGCGACGGGCTGACGGCTTGCGGTCGAGCGCCGAGGGTCGACATCACCGGTTCAGCGCTGTTGCGTAGCATCACGCGCGATGGTGGGGAAGGCGGGCGACGAGCGAGCCGTGCCGCCAGGTGATCCACCAGGGCCGGCGGGCGACCACGATCATGACCGGTTGCTCGCCCGGATCGACGAGTTGCTCTCGCGGCACGCGGTCAAGCGCGCCGAAGAGGCCGTGGCGAGCACCATGGCCCCTGCCTGGCGCCGACACACTCCGGGGGAACGGCGCACCGCGGTCACCATCGCCACCATCTCGGCGATCGCCCTCATGGTTGCGTTGCCGGTGAGGGTGGCCAACCGTCCGTGGTTCCTGATCCCGGGGCTTGCGATGTTGATGTTGGTCGGTCTGGTGATCGGGAACCCGGGGCGTCTCGAGCACCAGTCGCGTGCCATCCGTCGTTTGAGTCTGCTGCTCATCGCCGTTCTGAGTTTGGCCAACGCCGTGTCCGGGGCTCGGTTGGTGATCGACCTGGTACGCGCCGAGGGTATCCGCAATCCCGGCGTGCTCCTGGCCACTGGCGCAGCGATCTGGCTGACGAACGTGATCGTGTTCTCGCTGTGGTATTGGGACTCCGATCGCGGCGGGCCGGTGCAGCGGGCACTCGGCGCCAAGGACCGGCCCGACTTCCTGTTCACCCAGATGACCCTGGGCGAGCAGGTCGAAGGATTCGAAGACTGGGAGCCGATGTACGTCGACTATCTGTATTTGTCGTTCACCAACGCCACGGCGTTCAGTCCGACCGACGTACTGCCGCTGTCCCGCTGGGCGAAGCTCATCATGATGCTGCAGTCGACGATCTCCATTGTCACCATCGCCCTGGTCATCGCACGCGCCGTCAACGTCCTGAACTAGTACGACCGCCCGGAAGTCATCGGCAACTACGCAACCTTGAGTGGTCGTCCGTCGAAGGTCGGTGCGATTCGGGGACGCACTCACACCGGCATCGAACACTCGAGGGCGCCACCCAGTCGCGCGGACCAGAACACTCCGGCCATGTCCCCACGATTCAGAGATCGAGCCGCAAATACCCGTGGCTACGACCGCTGGTCGCAGATCCCCAGTGGCCGCACCTCAAAGCGGGCTCGACCATCGCCGCCCAGTGATGCGACAAAGGCGTCGCGTGAGGCGCCGAGGGGTGTCCGTCGCGCCAGACCCGCCACGTTCGACGGGAGGGCGGCGTTCGCCGACGTCGTCGAGGGGACATCGCGGCGTGTTTCGGTGCGGACGGACCGCGAGCCTCACCAACCGAGCGATTGTCGCCCTGGAGCGCATCACCCTGCCGAGCGTGCCGGCGCCGAGTTCCGAATCTCCGTGCTGATCTCCGTACCGGTACGGAGGCGGCGCCGGTTGAGGTCGTGAGCAGATGGCCAGTGATGCCGTTCCGGCACACCACCACGAGAGGAGCACCCATGAAGACCATTGCCCGCCTCGCAGTCGGCCTCGGTCTCGCGCTGGCCGTCGCCGTCCCCACCGCCTCGGCTGTACCGGTCGCCGCGGCCGCGACGACCGCCATCGACGCCACCGGGGTGTACGACACGGACCAAGGAGGCATCTGCCCCCACAAGAAGGACTATGACAGCTATTTGCCGATCGTGATGTCCGGCGATCTCGAGGGTTGCTGGTACACCCACACCGACGCGACGTGGGACCTCGGTGCGCCGACTGGCCTCTATTTCGAGGCCGGGCACGAGCTGTTCGTCGGTCGCGTCCACGGCGCGATGGGCTCGTTCAAGGCCACCTACACCCTCGAATCGCAGTATGACCCGGACGTCAGCACGGGCAAGGAGGTCTGGGGTGCGTGCCAGCACCAGATCATGCCGGGCAGTGGACGGGACGAGCTGCGCGGCATCTCCGGTCACCTCGGCTTCGCCGACATCGTCGCCGACGGCGTCCTGCTTCGGTTCCAGGTCGAGGGCTTCACGCGCCGACCGTAACGGCACCGCGCCACCGACGATCGGTCCGTTGCTTCGTGAACCGAACGGTTCGGCCGGTCGGGTCAGGTCATCCACAACCGGGTGCCCACCTCGGGGGCGTGTGGACGGGATCCATCGCCTTTTGCCACGGCGAGTCGCGGGTTCAACCCCGTCGTCCGCTCCACACGAAACCCTGGCAGTGCTGGGGTTTCGTCGAGTCAGGGCATCGAACGACAGGGATGTGAGTTGCCCATCATGCACATCAGACTGCCCATTACTCGGGCAACTCCTCTCGCTGCGAGGCGTCGGTCGATGCTGGGGGAGTGGAGGGGTCGATCCGCCAACGCAGCGCCGCGTCGTGGGAGCGGGCGCGTCTACGCCGGCATCGACCTCGACGCGGGCGCCCCGATACTGCGACGCTGCGCGGCAGTCGCGCCGACGCGGAGCGCGGTCTCGCCAACATGATCGCCGAGGTGCGAGCCGGACCCCGGCGATCAGCGGACCCCCCGGCTGGCGGAACGTCAGCCTCTGCCCCAGACCACGATCGCCAGACTCAGGCCGCGCCGCTGACCGGTACCGATTGAGTCCCGGCCATCCGAGCGACCGGCGGCCAGTACGGCCACGCGTGAGCCGGCCCACGCCGGCCGATGAGTCGTCGTCGGCGAGACTCATCGGCGATGCCCGAATCGCCAAGCCAGTTCTATACCGGCCTGATCGCCGCCACGTACCGCTACCTTCGCTCGGCGACGCCCGATCCGGCTCCGTACGAACGGTTCGTGCGTCGCGTCGGCGGACCGGCCCTCGAACTGGGCTGCGGCGACGGCGACCCCCTCCTCGACCTCGTCGCCGCGGGACTCGACGTCGAAGGGCTCGACTCCTCAGCGGACATGCTCGACAGGTGCCGCCAAGCCGCCGAACGGCGCGGTCTCCACGTCAACTTGCACCTCGCCGGGATGGAGGACATGGACCTCGGGCGTCGCTACCGGTCGATCTACCTGGCCGGGGCGACGTTCAACCTGCTCATCGACGACGCCACCGCCGGTGGCGCCCTCCGCCGCATCGCCGCCCACCTCCATCCCGGCGGCGTCGCGCTCGTCCCCCTGACGATCCCGACCCCGACCCCGCCGAACAGCCTCGGCACCTACCGCGAGCACGTCACCGAGGACGGCACCACGCTACGCGTCGCCGTCATCGCCGAAGATCGAGACGAGACCACGCGGGTGCAGGTCGCCCAACTGCGCTACGAGGCCGCCGTCGATGGCGATGTCGTCGAGTCGACCCAGCGATCGTGGGTCCTGCACTGGCACACCCAGCCCGACTTCCGCGTCCTCGCCGGCGCAGCCGGGCTGTCGGTGCTGGCCGTGCTCGATCCCGATGGCGGTGCAGCTCGGCCGGACGCGACCACGTTCGTCTGTCTGTTGACGCCGGCGTGACCGCCTCAGCGTGCAAGCCTTCTTCGACATGGTCTCCGCCGACGGCTACCCGTCGGCGGTGCGCTCCGGTGCGCTCGTCGACTCCCGGCTCTACGCCACCCAGCCGCGGTCCTGAGCCGGAGCGAGGGCAACGGAGCAAACGTCAGGTCGCCGGTCGATCAGTTGCGGTGAGGTCGCCGGGACGACGAAGCATCTTGTCGACCTCGGCGGCGTGGAGCTCTTCGGTGTAGATCATCTGACGGGCGTACTCCTCCAACGGCACGGACTGGCCTTCGACGAGATCCTTGAGCCGGACGTACAGCGCCAGCGTGGTCGCTTCCGCGGCGAGCGATTCACGCATGATCGTGTTGACGTCGAAGGTGTGCGAGTCGAGCAACGGACCGATCTCGAGTGACGGATACGAGCCCAGCGCGGTGATCCATTCGCCCGCTTGTTGAGCGTGGAGCAACGATTCGTCGGCTTGCTCACGCAACCACGACACGATCGGAATGCGGGTGTGCCCGAAGACGAGGAACGAGTAGTGCGTGTAGCGCACCACACCGGCGAGCTCCTGCTCGAGGATCTCATTCAGGATCACCACCGCAGCGGCGGAGTCAACGTCATTCATCGCACCTCCCACATCCAACGTGCAGCGTTCCACAACGCAACGTCGCCTGCGGACGCACCAGCGGCGACAGTCGCAGGCGCCGCCTGAACGGGTGCCGAACGTGCTCAGCATGCGCGACGCCGCTCCTCTGAGTTCGACGGTCGCACGCTGACGATCATCCGCAAGGGCGGCTGAAAGCAAAGGCCGTCTCTGGTGAGCACAGCGAGAGAGTGATCGACAAGCGCGGCCCTCGCCACACCCGCGATCGCGCATCGGCGAGCAAGACGCCGTTCGCCAGGGCGCTCTGTGTCGTCGTAGCCAGCTCGCGGCACGGCCAGGTCTTCCTCGCCGTCCGCCACCAGGACCTGACGATCGACGGCAGCGGCGCCGCGCCCGCCACGTCAGTTGCGCCGTGACGGGTGAACCGACTCCGTGCGCCGGACAGCGCCGCAACTATCGTCGGCCGGAGCGCGCCGAGCCCTGTTCGACCAACCGAGACGGACGGTCCGCGACGCGCCGGAGGAGGTCCCCTCATGATGACGGGCGAGCAGTATCGGGCGTCGATCAGGGATGGTCGTGAGACGTACTACATGGGGAAGCGGATCGATGACATCGAGGCTGACCCGGATCTCGGCAAGGTCGTGGCGCTGGTTGCCGACGGATATGACAAGTGGTACCAGCCGGGTCCCGAGGCGCGTCATCCGTTGATGAGCCCGCCACGGTCTCCGGAGGAGATGCGGTCGCGGATCCCGTTGTTGTCGAACCTCGACACGTTGACGGACGTGACGTATGGATGCATGGGGACGTTGGTGACGGCGGCGGGTCGGCTGCGCGACGAGAACCCGGCGATCTCCGATCGGATCCTGGCGTATGTGGATGAGGCGCGCCGTCGTGATCTGCGGTTGACGGAGTGCATCACGGATGCGAAGGGCGATCGTTCAAAACGGCCGTCGATGCAGGATGATCGCGATCAATATGTGCATGTGGTCGATCGTTCGGCGGATGGGGTCGTGATCCGCGGCGCGAAATTGCACATCACCGGGGCGTCGTTCGGTCACGATCTGATGGTGATCCCGACGAAGAACATGAAGCCGGGTGAGGATGAGTATTCGATCGCGTGCATGGTGCCGGTGAACTCGCCGGGGGTCCAGATCGTGAACGTCGGGTTCGCCCCGAAGACGGATGACCCGCGTGATCAGCCGGCGTCGTGGCACCACGTGATGTTCGATGGGTTCGTGATCTTCAATGACGTGTTCGTGCCCAACGAGCGGGTGTTGCTGGACGGGAAGCCCGAGTTGGCGGCGATCTTCGCCCATTCGCTTGGTTTGTGGGAGCGGCTGGGCGGGATCACGTACATGGTCGAACAGGCTGATGAGGTCGTCGGGTTGGCGTTGTTGATCGCCGAGGCGAATGGTTTGGCGCGGGTGCCGCACATTCGGGAGAAGATCGACGAGCTGGCGATCCACGCGACGATGTTGCGGGCCGGGCTGGAGGCAGCAGTGTCGAACGCGCACGAGACGCCGGAGGGGTTCTATTATCCGGACGAGTTGTTCACGAACGCGGCGAAGTATCACGGTGCGACGGCGTATGGGACGATGATCCGGCATTTGCAGGACATCGCCGGGGGGAGCGTGTCGACGGTGCCGTTCCTCGCCGATTTCGAGCATCCCGACGTCGGTCCGGCGTTGAAGAAGTACATGAGCACGTCGGACAGCGTCGACGGTGAGTACAGGGCGCGCCTGTTCTTGGCGATCCGAAACCTGACCGCGGACGAGTTCGGTGGCTGGCGCCTGGTCGCGATGTTGCAGAGCGGTGGCGGCCTGTACGCGCAGCGGATCGTCGCTCGCGGCAAGTACGACTTCGATGCCGCCCGCGCCCGAGGGCTCAAGGCCGCCGGACTGTCCTGAGAGCAGGGGGGACTGCGATGCACGTGATCGACGCGACCGCCGCGGCGATGCTCGTCGAGGACGGCGACACGATCACCGTCAGCGGATTGGCCGGCAACCTGGTCCCCGAGCTCGTGCTCGACGCACTCGAGCGGCGCTTCATCGACACCGGCGCGCCGCACGGCCTGACCGAGATCCACCCGTGGTTGTACGGCGGACCCGACGGGACCGGGCTGAACCGGTTCGCCCATCCCGGGTTCTTGAAGCGGATCATCGGCAGCACCTTCATCCTGCCCGTGCTGAACAAGGCGGCGCCGATCAACCGGCTGATCCTCGACGACGGCGTCGAGGGGTACTGCTGGCCGGCCAACTCGATCTTCCAGACGCTGCGCGCCACGGGAGCGGGGCGCGCCGGTCACATGACGACGATCGGCGTCGACACGTTCGCCGACCCGCGCCGTGACGGCGGGCGGTTGAACCCGTCGGCCAAGGAGGATCTGATCGAGGTCGTCACCGTCGGCGGTGTCGAGCAGCTGTTCTACCCGTCGATCCCGATCGACGTGGCGCTGATCAAGGCCAGCACGGCCGACACAGAGGGCAACCTGTTCTGCGAGAACGAGGGCCTCACCCAAGGCATCCTCGTCCAGGCCACGGCAGCGCGGAGCTCGGGCGGGATCGTCATCGCCCAGGTCCGGCGGATCGTGGAGGCCGGCTCGCTGCACCCGATGATGGTGGAGGTACCGGGCGTCGTCGTCGACTACGTCGTCGTTCACGAGGGCGGTCGCCAGCACGACTTCGGGCCGACCCGGGGCGACGTGCCGGCGACCACGGGCGAGTACCGTCAGCCGGAACCCGAGGTCGCGACGGTGGAGCAATGCGCCGGCAAGGTGATCGGGCGCCGGGCGCTGATGGAGGTCGCCCAGGGCGATCTGGTCAACGCCGGCGGCGGCGTGCCGATCGACTACATGTTCCCGGTGGCGCACGAGGAGCAGGTCCAGACCGGCTTCACCTGGAGCGTCGAGCACGGGGTGTTCGGCGGCCTCCCGCTGTCGGCCACGCACTGGAACCCGACGGTGATCACGACGCCGGCGTGGCTGCTCGACTTCTACAACGGTGGCGGTCTCGACCAGTCGTTCCTCGCGATGGGCGAGATCGATCGCTACGGCAACGTCAACGTCGGCCGTCTCGGCGATCAGCTGCCCGGCCCCGGCGGGTTCACGGACATCGCCGGCGGGACACGCAAGGTGACGTTCTGCGGGACGATGACCAGTGGCGGGTTGGAGGTCGAGGCCACAGGTGGTCGTCTGACCATCGTCAGGGAGGGTGCACGTGCGAAGTTCGTGCAGGATTGCCAGATGGTCTGCTTCAGCGGCCGCCACGCCGTCCAGCACGGCCAGGAGATCACCTACGTCACCGAGCGGGCCGTGTTCCGCCTCGCAGAGGATGGTCTCGTGCTGACCGAGGTCGCACCCGGCATCGACGTGCAGACCCAGGTCCTCGACCGCGCTGAGTTCCCGATCAGCGTCTCGCCCGACCTCGCTGAGATGGACGCACGGCTGTTCCACGCCGAACCGATGCAGCTGACCCTGCGTACCCGGGAGCGCCGCATCCGTCGACCGCGCTGACCGGCCCGGTCGCCGGTCGACGGTCAGTTCGGGGTCAGCACCAGCGAGGCGTTCTGTCCCCCGAACCCGAAGGCGTTGAACTGCAGCGCCTGGACCTCGGCCTGGCGCGGCTTGTCGAGCACGAGCTCGAAGTTGGCCTCAGGGTCGACGTTGGTGGTGCTCGCCGTCGGGAGCACCTCGCCGCGGGCCATGCCGATCGTCCCGGCGACGATGTTCATCGCCGCGGCGGAACTGCCGGGATGGCCCATGTGACCCTTCAGCGACGTCACCAGCAGGTCGCGGCCGCGGTCGGCGTAGACGTCGTTGATCGCCCTGATCTCGGCCATGTCGCCCTTCGGCGTCCCCGTGCCGTGGGCGTACACCGCGGTCACCTTCGTCCCGCTCGGCAGCGCGGCCTCCTCCAGTGCCTGGCGCATCACCAGCGCCTCCCACTCCCCGGTCGGGTTCGGGGAGGACGGGTGGTACGCGTCCGCGAGGTTGGCGTACCCGCGGATCACGCCGTGGATCTTCGCGCCGCGCGCTTCTGCGTGCTCGCGGGACTCCAACACGAACATCCCAGCGCCCTCGCACCCGGCGATGCCGGTGCGGTCGCGGTCGAACGGCCGGCAAACCTTGGACGGATCGTCGGCGGGCTTCGTCATCCCGTAGGCCACCGCGTTGGCCCCGAGCGCCGACATGAACTCGAGACCGCCGGTCCCTTCCGTGGCACCGGTGATCGCGACGTCGGCCTGGCCGTTCTGGATGAACCGGCAGGCCGTGCCGATCGAGTCGACACCGCCGGCGCAGGCGGTCGTGACCGTCATGAACGGCCCGTGCAGGTGGTAGGCCATCGCGATCTGTGCCGCCGCCATGTTCGGCCAGATGAGGATCTGCAGCTTGCGCGGCACGGCGGCAGGACCCTGCGTCTCGAGGAGGTGCTGGCCGCGCTCCACAGCACGCGTGCCGCCCATGCTGGTGCCCATCACGATCGCCGTGCGGAGCGGGTGCAGCTCTTCGATCCCGGCGTGCTCCAGAGCCTGCTTCACGCCGGCGAGCGCGAACTGGGCGAAGCGATCCGACCCGTCGGCGACCTGCGCGCTCATCCAGTCCTCCGGGTTGAAGTCGGGGACGCCGGAGAACCAGGAGCCTGCCTCCGGCGGCATCCACGGCGTCGGCTTCAGCGCGATCTCACATGCCGCCAGCCTGTCGTAGTACTCGTGGATGTTGCAGCCGTATGGGCTGACGATGCCCAGACCGGTGATGACGACCTCTGGCTTTGACACGTGCGTCCCCTCGTCTGCTCTGCACCCCGCTCCGGCACGGCCGGATCCGGGTCTCAGGTCGTGGCGATGGTGCCACGGGCCGGGTCACCGCACACCGCGGCGCGACACGACACTATGACCGTGCGAGAGCTCCGTTCCACGTCGGCGCCACCGCCGCGGGCGTCGGCGGCACGTCAGCCCAGTGCGACGATCGTGGCGCGTTGTTGCTCGTCGAGCGAGTCGGAGGTGGCCACCGCGGCGACGCGCTCGGTCTGCCCGGGTGGACCGCGCTTCACCTGCCGCCAGCGTCCGTGTCGCGGCGCGCCACCCGAGGTGTGGATCCGGCACTGGTCGGCACCGACCTCGACCTTCCCGGAAGGTTGCAAGGCCACGTGGACCAGCGCCGGTGCCACTGCCCAAACCGTGCTCGCGTTCGGTATCCACGAACGAAGGTTCGAGGATGCGTCAATTGGTCCCTGAGCGCACGTTTCCGGGCGCGCGATTTCGGAACAACCCCCGTCGTTCGGGTTGTCGGTGTTCGATCGGCGCTTCCTGGACGCGCCATACGCCGCGTGATGAACGTTCGAGGACGCCTGCTATCGGATGCCACCTGGCGCTGACCCGAGGTCCGAGACCGAGACCGAGACCGAGTAGTTCGTCTCACGCCTTCAAAGTGATTGCGCCGGGTCGTCGACCGGAGGTCTGACTGGCCGACTGGACGATGCGGGGCTGTCGGCGGTGTCGAGTGCGTCGGCGCGTTCTGGATCGAGAAGTTCACGTTCGAGTGTGTCGGTCAGCCAGCCGGCGTAGCGACGGTGCGACCATCCGAGTTGAGTGGTGACGACATGGTGGAGTTCTGGGCAGCTGAACGCGAAGTGCCGCTCGGCGGCGTCGGCTTCGGTCAGCCCGTTCCGGAGCGCACCGTGCAGGTACATGTGCAGCATCTTCCGCTGGGTGGCCAGCCGTATTTCGCTCATCGTGGTGCGAAGCTCGTGGGCGAATGGTTCGGTGTCGACCGCTCCGCGGATCACAACGTGGATGGGGCTGGTGCGCTTGAGGAGTTCGCACGTGAGTCGCGTCATCGCCCGCAGCCGTTCTCGAGGTGTGGGCAGTTGTCGGATGGCATTGATCCGGGCCGGGTCGGGTCGATAGTCGGGCCGCCCCACTACCTTCGTGATGACCGCTTCGAGCAGGCTGCGCTTGTCGCCAAATGAGCTGTAGACCGTCATCTCGGCCACGTCGGCCTGCACGGCGATGGCGCGGATGGTCGTGCGCGAGTACCCGTCTCGGACGAAGAGCTCTCGTGCGGCGTCGACGATGCGGTCCTTCGTTGCCTCTGCCTGTGTTTCGCGAAGTCTCGATCGGTACCGACGAGGGGGCTTGACAGCTTCCTCCACGCGGTCCACAGTACCGCTCAGATCGATGAAGTTGGACTAAGCCGAAATTGCGGGGTGGTTCAGATGGGACAGCAGCTGCAGACGGTCGGCGAGGACCAACACCCTCGACACGAGACTCCGTCACCAACGCGCTCGGCTGTGACCGTCGCTGAAGGGGAGATGACAGAGATCGTCGGGGGTTCCGTCGACGAACGTCCACACGTGCGGGCTCGACAGAACGCTTCAACGCTCACCACACCGTTCGGACGGCTCGACGTCGATGTGGCCTCTACGGCGGTTGTCGTGGTGGACATGCAGAACGACTGTGTCTCGCCGCACGGGATGTTCGCTCGTAGGGGGATGGACGTCTCACCGATCGAGGCAGTCGTTGCGCCGATCGCGCGGTTGCTCCAAGTCGTTCGTCCGGTGGGAGTCAAGGTCGTGTACCTGAGGATGGGCTATCAACCGGATCTGTCCGATACCGGGGCGCCGGATGCACCGAACTGGTCGAAGGTCCACGGTCCGATCGGCGTCGGCGAGACGTGCGAACTTCCCGACGGAACGACCGGGCGCTACCTGATCCGCGACACGTGGGGAACAGAGATCATCGACGAACTCGCGCCCGCCGAGGTGGACCCCGTCATCTACAAGACTCGGTTCAGCGGCTTCTTCGAAACCGAGCTCCACGACGTGTTGCAGCGCCTGGCCATACGCACACTCGTCTTCACCGGCTGTACCACCAGCGTGTGCGTGGAGTCCACCCTCAGAGATGCGTTCTTCCGCGACTACCAATGCGTGCTGCTCGAGGACTGCGTCGCCGAGCCGATCGGACACGAACTGACTCGAAGCAACCACGACGCGACCCTGCTGCTGGTCAACCTTCTGTTCGGGTGGGTGACTCGATCCGACTCGATCGCCGAGCTGCTCACCTCCCGCCGGTGAACACCGACCAGCATCACCGGAGCGGCGGAATCCCATCGGGTTTCGCCCGAGAACTCCGCTGAGCTTCCAGTTCCACACGCCCCGGATGCTCCACGGGTCAGGGCCGTTCGCACGATGTCGACCGAGCGTCAAGCCAATCAGATCAGCCTGAACGAGGCGAAGGGAGAGTGACGGTGGAGCAGATCGATCGGCATCCCAGTCCTCGCGGGGCTGCTCCCGTCCGCTTTGAGGGCGGCCGTCCGGGACGGGGTGTCGTGGTGGCTTTGCGTTGGAAGGTGTGGGTTCTGTGCGCCGCAGCCATCGTGCTGCCGGGCTGTGCTCGCGCGAGCGAGAGCGCGGCTCCAGCCGCCTCGTCGGAGCTGACATCGGAGGCGTCGACATCGGAGGCGTCGACATCGGAGGCGTCGACAACGCAGACGTCGAACGAGTCGACAACGAGTGGTGTCAGCGTCCCTGCTTCTGTTCCGACGGCATCGACGGCCGAACGGACCGAACAGATGCGTGATGCCGTCTCAGTGTTGACTCAGGGACGGCTGGTCCTCCTCGGTGGCGACGACAACTGTCTCGACGAAGCCATCCGCGAGCTCGGCGACCAGGGCGCGATCACCATGACGTCGCTTGTCGGCGATCCGGAAGGCACGGTGAGGAGCGATCCGGCGTCCGTCGAGCCGGTGGTCGCCGCCTATCTCGGATGCATCCCCCCAGCGGTGTTCCGACAATTGGTCGTGATGTCGGTGTTGAGGCTCGCGGAACCAGACTGTGTGACCGAGGCCTGGGACGGAGTGCTGTCGCCGGACGCGGTGGCCAGCTCGCTGGTCTACGGCCAGGTGCTCGACGATCTCCCCGCCGACACCGTCGAGCGGCTGGCCGCGGTGGCAGCTGATTGTGTCCCGGACCCCGGGTTCTGGACAGAGGACGTCGTCTTCCAGGACGAGATCCCACTGCAGCTCACCGACGACCAGCTGACCTGCGTCGCAGCCCGCTACGTCGAGGTCATGGGTGTCGAGGAGGTGATCCGTCGCCGGCTGCTCCACGCCCCGCTGCTCGCCGTACCGCTCGACGACGAGGCCCGCCTCGACCTCGCTGCCCGGTGCGGCGTCACCGAGTCCGGACGGCTCGACCTGATCGTCGCCGACGTCAGCGGGTGCATCGCCAACGTCACCAGTGACACGATCACCGCGTCAGTGGTCGGTTGCGATCAGCCGCACAACGGTGAGGTGTACGCCGTCCACGACCTCACCTCGACCTACCCGACGTGGCCGGGCATCCGCACCGTGGTCGACGCCGCCGACAGCTTGTGCACCTCCGACCGGTCTTCGATCAGTGGCGACACCGACAGCAACGGCTTCCTGTGGATCTACCCGAAACGACGCCCGTGGGAGCAGGGCAACCACGCCGTGCTGTGTGTCGTCGTCCACGAAGACGGTGGGACCTGGACCGGGACATCGGGACTCGTCGCCGCCGCGACCACCAACACCACCAGCACGACGCCACCCACCACGCCCCCGGCAACGACGGCTCCGAGCCTGCCTGACGGCGCCGTCGAGATCACATTCAACGATGTCGACCGTGTCGGGATGTGCATCGACGCATTGCCCCCCGAACAATCCGGGGCCGAAGTACGAATCTTCGAGGTCGGCTGCGCCGCATCACACCAGCTCGAGTCCTACAACCTGTTCGATCTGAACACCGGACCCGACGCCTCCTATCCCAGCTTCGACGACCTCGGCCCACAGCTCGACTCGACCTGCGCCGCCGCCTTCGCCGACTACGTCGGTGTCCCCTACGAGAACTCTCGCCTCGACTATGTCTACGTCGTCCCAGACGAGGCAGCGTGGAACAACGGCAGCCGCCAAATCGTCTGCGTCCTGACCGGAGGCACATCCAACGACCTCCCCGGCCACTCCATGGCCCACTCCCGCGAATAGATCGCGATCCGTGGCTATCTGCTGCTTCCGTGAGCAATGCTTCACGAGCCGGTTGGCGATCGAGAGGGGTTCCGGTCGGTGCTTGGCTGTCGTCGCGCGTCCGTCGATCTCGAGGGCCTGCTCGTGATGGGGAACGCCGGTGGCGGGTCGTCCGTGCGGCCATCAGGCGATGAGCCACGACGGGATTCGAATGTTCCGTGCGTCCTGTGCGTCACGCCCGTCGGGCCCGGTGAGGTCTGTGCTCGGTGTTCGACGGACCAGCGGTCTGCAGGCGCTCGGGAGCTGCGGTCGGTGTCGGAACGGCTGATCGCGCTCAAGGGCGAGTTCGAGGTGATGCGCACGGTGATCCGGGAGTTGGAACATCGGCGTCTCGAGTTGGAGAACGAGCTCAGGCCGGCATTGCGGGCGCCGTCGCGTCAACTCGTGGAGCGGCCCGACGACCGCTCGCCGAGGGTTGCGCCTGAACGGGTTCGCGATGTGCTGCTGTGGGTTGGAGCGACGTTGCTCGTCATTTCGGCGTTCAGTCTTTCGGCGGTCATCTTGGCCCGTCGTGCTGGTGGCGACGGTCCGTCATTGATCACGCCGATGCGCATCGCGGTCTTGTTGATGGTTTTTGCGGCGGCGACGGTGGCGGTGTCGTTGCGGCTGCGCCGGCGGCTGCCGGCGACTGGCGAGGTGTTGACGGTGGTGGCGTTTGGCTTGTTCATGGCGAGCTGGTATGCGCTTCGCCGCGGCGGTGTTGGCGAGGGTGTCGCGAGTCTGATCTGGTGGAGCGCCGGCTTCGCACTCGGCGCGTTGCTGGCCGGGGCAGGCTGTTTGGCGGGTTATCGAGTCCAGCGGTCGCTTGCCCCGGCGAGCCTGTCCGCGGCGATGGTGCTTGCCGTGGCGGCGCTCCCTGTCCATTGGTGGCAAGCGATCGTGGCCGCAGCGTTGGCGGCGATGTTGGTCGGCCTCGCGCAGGTTGCGCTGGAGGAGGCGCACTGGGCCGAGACGTCGCTCGTGTCGCTCGTCGGCGCCGTCGGATTCGTCGTCCTTGGAGTGGTGCTCGCGGCCATCGGCGTCGGCGCGGCGACGTCCGCCGCGTCAGCCGTCGGTCCTGCGGTGGCGATGGTTGCGCTGGTGGGCCCGATGGCGTTGGCGCGCGGCGTGTTCCGCCGCGACCTGGTCCGTCGCCCACCGGCGCTGGATGCGATCGCAGGCCTGTGCACGTTGTCCTTGATTGCCGCGGCGACGTTCTTGGCCGTTCCCAGCCGATCCGGCTGGGTCGCGGTCGTGATGAGCGCAGGAGGTGCGGTTGCGGTGGTCGCCGGGCGGCGGTTCGCGACGAGTGAGTCGCGCCGTGGCGTGACGCTGGCTGGTGCGGGAACGCTCGTCGTGTGCTGTGTGTTGATCGGGCGTGTCGTGGCCGTGGCGATGTTCGCCCCGCTCGGCTGGCTGTCCGAGCCGTGGCACGTCGACATGCGCCTTCGATCGGATCTCCTCCTGGCCCCGAGCGGCACGGTGCGGGTGCTCGGTGGTGGTTGGGCGCTGGTGGTGATCGCGCTGTGCTGCGTGACGACGGCGGCTGCCGCAACTGGATGGGCGCGACTTCCACGACGCGCCGTCCAGGTCGGTTCGGTGCTCGTCGTCGCGGTCGTCGCGGCCCTTGCCCCGGTCGTTGCTCATCGCGCCATCGGGGCGGTGTTCGGGCTGACACTTGGAACGGCGTTGCTGTTCACGCTGCTCGCAGTGGCGAACCTGCGAGCGGGTCGCGTTGTCGTGGTGCCGCTGGTGGGCGCGGTGGCGGTTGCCATCCCGGCCGCTGGTTGGGCAGCAACGAACCGCTGGGCGACGGTTGGCAGCTTGGGTGCGGCAGCGGTCGTCTCGGCGTTGTTGGCTTTCTCGGCGGCTCGAGGATCCACGGTCCGGTCGGTCGCTCTCGCGATGACGGCACTCTGCTCGATCGGTGCCTGGGTGGCGCTGAGCGTCGCCTGGGGGATTCCCGGTCCGACCACGGGCGTCACACTGGCGGTCGTCGCGGGAGTCCTGTCGGTCTGCGCCGCTCGCACGACCAGCAAGAACGAGCAGGTTGTCCTCTCGAGCGTCGCTGCCCTCGCGTTCGTCGTGGGTCTCCTGTTGTGTGCGCGGTCGGCCGGTCACGTTGCGACCGCGCTGACGCTGTTCAGCGCACTCGTCGTCATCGCGTCGACCACGTCTGCCGCGAGTTGGGCCGTGCGGTGGCTGGCTGCTGGGACCGGCGTCGGCGCCGTGGTCGCCTGGCTCGCGCAGGTGGGGGTGACGCTGCTCGAGGCGTACACCTTGACGATCGGCGTCGCTGCCATCATCTCCGGCGCCGTGGTGCGCAGATCCCACCCCGGCACGTCGTCGTGGATTGCGTACGGGCCGGGAATGATGGTGCTGCTCGGCCCCAGCCTGGTCGTCGTGCTCGGGTCTGGACCAATGCTGCGCAGCTGCTGGGTCGTCGCCGTCAGCGTCGCTGCGGTTGCTTTCGGAGCTGAAGCGGCGCTGAAAGCGCCGCTCGTGCTCGGCACCGTCGCGTTGGTGGTCCTGGCGATCGATGCGCTCAGGCCGGCCGCGGTCGACGTGCCGAAGTGGATCCCGATCGGCGTCGCCGGCGCGCTCATCTTGTGGATCGGCGCGACCTTCGAGCGTCGCATGACCACGCTTCGGCGGCTCAATTCGGCCTATCACCGTCTGAACTGATCGCTCATGCGTCACGGGAATTCGCTCAAGGGTCACAGGGTGCGGGCAACGGTGTTGTCGGCGGCCCTCGCTGCGGCGACCGTCTGCAGCGGTTGCGCAGGAACCGACCCACGCAGCGACGAAACTGGAACGACCACCACTTCGACCACTCCGACAACCGTTCGTCGTGCGCCCTCGACGACCGCGGCGCCGATTGTCACGGCGTCAGCGTCCACTTCGGAGCGACCGGCAACGACGCCACGTCCACGTACCACCGTCGAGAGCACGGTGGCGTGGTCGGACGAGATCGCCGCGACAGGCGAATCGCTCGGGCAAACCCTTCCAACCGTGGACGACTATCGCTCCCTGCCGTGGGGCGCGCCCCGGACCAGCGAGTTCCTCACCGGCCCGTTCGGTCCGGGCGATGTGTCCGAAACGGTGCAGGCGTTCGGTGTCAGTGATATCGAGCGCGATGGGCTCGATATCGGGCGGATCGAACTGGCTCAACTGATCGACGACCTCCGGGACGCGCCCGATGACGCTGTCCTCGACACCGTTTCGGGTTACACGTACACCCCCGGGCCACAAGAGACCCGGCGACGAGTGGTGTCTGGCGAAACGGTCCTCATCCGGCGCACACCGATGCTGGAGGCGTGGACCTGGTTCGACAACGGCATCATCTACAACGTCGTGTCCGACACAGCGACAGCCGCGAACGCGGATGAGTTCGTCACTGCGTTGACCGCCTCACAGCAATCTGCACCGCCGTCCTGAGTCAGCCGGCTGTGGCCGGGCCGACGCTGACGCGACCGTCCCGACGACACAACGGCCGCAATCGGACCGCGGCGCACAGGACCAAGAACCCCGCCCAACCACCGTCGAACTCGTCCGCGAATCGGCGCACCGAACGACGCCGTCGGTGAACAGGCCGTGGGCTCAGCCGGCGTTGCTGGCGATGGCGTACTCCTCGTTGCCGGTCGGCGGGCTGTTGGGGTCGGTGTTGGTCGGATCGGGCGGGGGGTCGAGCGGGATGAGCGTGGTCGTGGCGCCGCTGACGGGGTCGACGCGTTGCACGCTGCGTCCTCCGGTCAGCACGGCGGTTTCGTCGGCCGACCAGGCGACGTGTTCGGTGAAGTCGCCGGGGATGGGGAAGGTGTGGTCGCCGCCACCGTCAGCCGGGGCGACTACGAGCGGCGGCAGATCGCGGCCGGGCGGGTACTCGCCGAAGGCGACCTGGCGACTGTCGGGGGAGAAGACCAGTTCGGTGGCTGGCTCGCGCTCGGACAGGGTGCGCGCCGCACCGCTTGCGTTGTCGACGACGAGGACCGCCGTCGTGCTGTCCGGGGTGCGTACGCCATTGCTCAGGCTCAGCCGCCACATGGCCGTCATCGTCGCGTCGGGCGAGATCGTCATCGTCTCGATCGTGTCGGGCGTTGGGCGGGGGATCACGGCCGTCGTTGCGGGGAAGTCGTGCCACGGATCGCCGTGTTGAACGGTCAGGTCGCCAGCCTCCGCACCGACAGTGACGATGGTGACCTGGCCATCAGCCTGCCAGCGGGCGGCGACGACCGTCCGGGCCGGCCCGACGTCCGACCAGATGGTCGTTGTCGACGAGCCGTCGACGCGCACGACGGTGACGCTGCCCGACGCGGGGTTGTGCGAGACGATGAGGACGGCGGTGTCGTCGGGCGACCAGCCGACGACATCGGCGAGGGTGCCGCAATCGTCGCCGCGGTAGCTCGGCCATCCCGGATCGGTGACAACGGTGGTCGCACCGGTGGTCACATCGGCGACGCGGAACGCACCGCTCAGGTCGTCCACCGCGGCGATGCGCGTCCGATCGTGGGACCACACTGGTCGGCCCTGCACGGGCAGCGTCGTCTGCGGCGCGCCGGTCGTGTCGTCGATGATGCGCACATCGGAGTCCGGAGTGCAGACGTCCCACACCGCCAGCCAGTTCGCTGGCACCGGCTGGCGCTGCGTCACCGACGGTGCAGTGCTCGCAGTCGTAGTCGTCGCGGCTACCGGGGTCGTCATGGTCGTGGCGACGGTCGCGGCCGTCGACGCCGGTGCCGGCACGGTGGTCGTCGTGGCGGCAGTCGTCATGCCCGACGTCGATGGCGTGGCGCTGCTTGCCGGCTGTGCCGTCGAGCCGCACCCGGCGAGCAGTACGGCGACACCCAGCACGGCGGCCAATCGGCCCGCCGCGCTCGACCACGCAGCGCCCACACCGGCAGTCAAGTCCAACGGCGCAGGGATGTCCAGCACGCCGACGCGACATGCACCGTTCGCTCCCCGGACGGTGGTTCGACAGCCGGGTTCGCCGCGATACCGACCAATGGGCTTCTCAGGGTGCGTGTGGCTGTCGTTGAGATGCGCCGATCGTGGCGCTGGGTCGCCGTTCGCCGCCGACCGCCGGGCGGGGATCGAAGTGGTTCTCTTCCGCGGTGATGCTGCCGGCGTCGTCGACGTCGAAGCAATCGATCACTCGGAGCACACACGGCGGCTCGGCGAGGTGGATGTCGGCGCGGCAGGCGATGCTGTTGAGGAAGCTGATCCTGATGCAGCGCGACGCGTTGGCACGTTGGTGGTCAGAGGCGGCCGAAACCCCGACCAGCCTGGTCGACGAATTTCGGGGATACACCGGTCGAACCGGCAGTGCGCCGGCCTGGCGGCACGCGCTTGCCCAGCTCTACGTCGAGAGCGGAGAGCACGATCTGGCCGCCGGTCTCGTCGCGACTGATCGGCGGCGCGGCGAACGTTGGGTCGCGACGCTGCCGTTCGACGAGTTCTTGACCCTTTCGATGACCTGCCTCGCGAACGTGCTCGCCGCGATCGGAACCCCCGTTGAGCGCGAGGACGGATACGAGCGCCTCGCGCCGTTCAGCGGAATGCTCGTGGGCGACGTGGCCCCGACGACCGGGCCGGTCGACCAGGCCCTCGCCAGAATGGCCCAATCCCTCGGTCGGCCAGACGTCGCACTCGTGCACAGCCGGTCGGCGATCGAACTCTCCCGTCAACTGCACGCGCCGCCGTGGCAGGCGCAGGCGCTGCGCGCGGCGTCCGACGCCTACCGCCAGCTGCCGCCGGGCGATCGCGCCGGCGCTGACGACATCGATGGCCGCCTCGTCACACTCACCCTGCCGCCGTAGCTCGCACCTGAGGTCAGGGTGGCAGCGTCGAAAGCAAGTCTGCTTGGCCTGATGAGCCCCCAACGAGGACACTGTGCGGGCGCGGTACGAGGCCGCCGTCGCCGCCCGAGGGGACCTGTGTCGGCGAGCCCTCACGGCAAGAAGGGATCGCGATTCGCTCACACGCGTGCGGGCGGGCTCGCCACGCTCGCGGCGAGGGCGATCGTCGTGCAGGGGCATGATGGGGTGAGTGGTCGAGCCGTGTCAGCGACAACGTGGGTTCATGCGACGCCATCGGTCTCGATCATCCGTCGTTCCGTCGCATCCAGGAGGCAGTCGCATGTCTGATCACGTCTATCGAGTCACCGAGATCGTCGGGTCGTCGTCTGAGGGTGTCGAGGGCGCCATCCGCAACGGTGCGAGCCGTGCTGCGAGGACGCTGCGTCATCTGGACTGGTTCGAGGTCACCGAGATCCGTGGCAGCTTCAACGGTGAGTCGATCGCCCAGTTCCAGGTCACCATGAAGGTGGGGTTCCGTCTCGACGACGAGTAGGCGCTCCACGCCCTCTTGTGATCGATTGCGCAGCAATTCGGTCGCCCGAAGCGCAGATGGGTGACCGGGAGGGGCCGGTCCAATCCGGTCGACGCGGTCGTGTTGCGATCGCTGCAAACTCGTTTCGGAACGGGTGTCGGTGACGGCTGAACCTGATCATCCCTGCCGGCGTGGCGTGCAGCAGTCATCGCAACCGGGGGGCTTGATGTGTTGTCTTCGCCCGAGCCTCACCGTCGCCCGTACCTGCTCGGTGAAACGGCGTGCTGCGCCTGGCCGATCGCGCCACCAACCATCCGGTCGCGAGCCGATGACGTTGGCGGCGTCGACGACGAGCATCGCAACAGACTTGCGCACGCTCGCCCGGAGCGGGGACAGGACTGCGGATCGAGTCCCGCCGGAGATGTTCTCGACCGGGGGCCGGCGGGCACGACGGCGCGTCCGCGATCGCCGGCTCGGTGACAGTTGGATCACCGCCCGCGATCGCCGGATACCGGCTGGCTGCGACGTCGTTAGACGAGGCTCATGCCGCCGTCGACTCGGATGACTTGGCCGGTGGTGTACGTACCGCGCATCAAGTACAGGTACGCCTCGGTGGCTTCGTCGGGTGACCCGGCTCTGGGTACGGCCTGTCGTTCGGTCATGGCGGCGACGCGCTCGGGCGGCATCGACGCCAGCGCGTCGGTCGCGATGAGGCCCGGACACACCGCGTTCACGCGCACAGGGGCGAGCTCGACAGCAAGTCCGGTCACCAGGTGCTCGATCGCTCCTGCCATCGCCGTGCTCACGGCAGCGCCCGGGCGCGGGCGATGGGCGATGAGCCCGTCGGTCAGCGTGATCGAACCGCCCGGCACGATCGACCGATGGGCGTACTTGGCGGCGGCCAAGCCGCCCCAGAACCGCACATCGAAGACTTGCCTGGCGCGATCGAGGTCCAGGTCGTCAACACGTCCACGACGCATCGGGTCCCAATCGCCTGCGGTGTAGACGAGGTGGTCGAACGTGCCGACCTGCTCGAACAACGCAGCGACGCGGCGAGCGTCAGTGACATCAACGGCGACGGCGACGGCACCCGCGGGCAGCCCGGCGAGAGCTGCGTCGACCCTGGCCGGGTTGCTCGAGGCAACGACAATCTCGGCGCCCAACGCCGCACACCGCGCGGCGACGGCACGTCCGATGCCCGACGTGCCGCCAATGACGACAACCTTCTTGCCGCTGAACTCCAACCGTCTGCCCCCTTGTGTCGCACCGGTACGCGCCGCCGACGTCCCCGCCACCCGCTGCCGCTCAGCTGCGACGCTAGCGGTCACGACTGACCTGATGTCTTTCCGCAGGACAGGTTTCCGTTTCCGCGCAAAGCGATCGCCCTGCGTTGGCGGACCGAGATCAGTGACCTCGATCGATTGCTACGCCGCGTCCGATGACTCGGGGCGTCTCGTCGGCTTCGCGGCGACCGTCGGGCGCGAGCTGCTGCACTTCGGCACCGCAATCGACACCTGGGGGCATGGCACCGCCGCTGAACTGCTCGAGGTCGTCACCGAACAGCTGCGAACCACCGGCGAGGTGCCGATGCTGCGCGTGTTCGCCGACAACGGGCGTGCGCGTCGCTTCTCCGACAAGCACGGTTGGTACCCCACCCGGAGCGTCGAGTCGCAGCGGCTATCCGCCGAATCCGGTCCTGCTCGAGTACATCTCGAACGACGATGTACCTCAAGCATCCGCGTCGGAATAACCCCGTCGGAGGACGTCGAGGAGCTTGTGTGAAGCGCGTTTGCCTCGTCCCCAGTCTGTGATGGCAAATGTTTCGCCGGTGGAGACGGTGATCGGTGTGCTCGAGGGTGCGGTCTCCTCAAACGTGACGTGGAACGACGATCCCCAGGAGATGGCGGTGATGCCCTTCTCGAGGACGAGCCAACTGGGACCGCTCTAGTTCGCGATGATCCAGGACGTCGGACCGGCGTATGGGTTGCCCTTGACGAAGCCGAGGCTCGCGACGTTGGCGCCGGTGGCCACGAGCGACGACACCGTGATCATCGGCAGCCCGTACAGCTGCTCGTCGAGGTAGTCGCCGTATCCTCGTCCGAGCGTGGTCCGTGCGTCGGGATCGAGCTCGGCGTTCAACTGGTCGATGTAACCGTCGAGCTTGGCGTCGCCGACGATGGTCGTGTACGGGGCCTTCGTCCAGAAGAACGATGTCGTGCCCAGGCGCGCCGGTTCGACGTAGGCGCTCGTCGGGCCGGCGATCAGGGCGGCCCCCTTGAGCTGCTTGTTGCGGAACTGGGGCAGGTAGGTGGCCGCGTCGGCGACGTTGAGCGTGGAATCGACGCCGACCGCCGACCAGAAGGCGATGATCGTCTCCGCCAGCTTCTGGATGTCGGGCACCGTCGACGTGGCCGCGTACGTGTTGAGGGTCAACGACAGGTCCGAGTGCCCGGCGTCGGCGAGCAGCTGCTTGGCGCCATCGGCGTCGTATGGAACCGCCCGCGTGTCGGGGTTGAACCCCATCGTCACCGTGGGCATGGCGCTCGTCGGCGTCTTGGCGAATCCCTTGTACAAGGTCTTGGCGATCGAGTCGCGGTCGACGGCCATCAGCAGCGCCTTGCGCACCCTGAGGTCCTTCAGCGGCGAGTCCACGTCGGCGATGGCGTTGTCGTACATCATGCAGTAGCAGAGACCGGTGCCCGGGTTCTCGTTGATCTTGACCTTCGGGTCGCCCTTCAGCGCGTCGGCGCTCGACGCGGTGAGGCCGAAGGCGATGTCGAGAGCACCGGTCTGGATTCCGGCGAGGCGGCTCGACTCGTCCGGCACGATCGCGTACACGAGCTTCTTCCAGTTCGGCTTGCGCGCCGGGTCGAAGTAGTCCTCGTGCCGTTCGTACTTGACGTTCGAGTTCAGTTCCTGCGACACGAACTTCCACGGACCCGCCGCCACCGGGTTGGTCTTGAACTTCGCGTCACCGACGCTCGTGAAGTACCCGGTGGCGATCGGCCACGGCGTGTCGATGACCAGCGTGGCGTACGGCTTGTTCGTGGTCAGGCTGACGGTGAGCGGGTCGATCACGGTGGCTCCGGTGACGAACGACTTGAAGTTGGTGAAGTGGACGAACTCGGCGCTGCCCAGAATCCGGTCGACGGCGGTCTTGACGTCGTTGGCCGTGAAGTCCGAGCCGTCGTGCATCTTCACGCCGCTGCGCAGCTTGAACGTCCACGTCAGCTGATCGGCACTCAGGTCGTAACCAGTGGCCAGGTTGGGGACGAGTTTGTTCTCCTGGTCCGCGACGTAGAGCGGCTCGCCGATCGCGGCCTGCAGCGGGTAGATCAACCCGCCGACCGTCCAGTGCGGGTCGACGAACGCCTCCTGCAGGCTCGGGACACCGATCGTGATCGTCTCGGTCGTGGCCTCCGGACGCGCCGCGGCGACCGCCGCCGACGCCGGAGCACCTGTGGTGGACGCAGCGCCGGCAACGGTGGTGACCGGAGCACCAGTCGTGGTGGACCCGGCGGCAGTGGTGGCGGTGGTCGTGCCGGACGTCTGGGGCACGGCGGTCTTGGTGTCGCTCGAGCACGCAGCGAGGAACGCGGAGATCGCCAGCGCCCCGCCGCCGGCGAGCAGCGATCGACGCGAGAAGCCGAAGACGCCGGGCTCGACCGGGGGCATCGACTCGTCGTGGTGGTAAAGGACCGGCGCGTCGGGCTCGTCCATTGGTGAGATCCCCTCATTCGTACATCGTCGTCAGATCCGACGACCACCACGGCGCAAATGCCGTTGTCGGCGCGCACACGATGTGATTCCCCAAGGTGTGTTTACAGGGAATCGAAGGGCGATGTCAACGATCGAGCGGTGACGCGGCGAGCGTTGCCGCCGGCAAGACGGTCGCGGCGAAGATCGCGCCGGCGAACAAGACGGCGGCGGCGACGCAGCCGGTTCTGAACTCGTCGAAGTAGGACTGCCGTGCGGTATGGAGGGTCCGGTGCCGCTGTAGCTCGCTGTGGTGGTCGTTCGTGACGGTATGGCGATGCGCGACCTGCCACGGCTGCGCGATGCGATCGCGGACGCACACCGTGAGCACCGCGCAGCGGCGGCCTACGCCGAGGTTGCGTTGGAGAGCGCGTGGGCGACGTTCGTCGCTGGTGGTGTGCTCGACACGGATCAGCGGATTGACCTGGTCATGTCGCGCGTCGAGACGTTCCGCGCCGCCCGAAGACATCGCTCAGTCCATGGTCCGACTCGTCGGTACAGACGCGATCTACTCGTCGTGCGTGCTGGATCGGCTGCTGCGCGACGCGATCACACTCAACCAGCACCTCCTCGCCGGACCGGTGATGCAAGACGCCGCTGGGCGACTCGCGCTCGGTGTCGAACTGCCGGGGTTCATGGCGGCTCTCGTGTGACCGAACCCCGTCGGCAACACGCCCGGCCCTCCCCCTACGAGCCGGTCAACCAGTCCACGACAGCGACGCGCCTCCGCTGACAATCCAGGGCGTCGGCACCCAACAACAGGCCAGCGTCCGAGAACGCGCGTCCCAGACCGCTCGCACTTGCCTCGTGATCGCGTCCGGGAAGTGCCGATCGAGGACGCCAAGCGGCATCGCTGGGCACGCGTCCACGAACGCGCGCCCCAACATGCTCCAATCCGACCGTTCGGAGCGCGACCTAACTGTCGGTCGCGGACGCCCGAGCGGTCGAACGATGGGTGGCCGATATCGCGCGTCCGAGCATGTTCACGTCCGAAACGTTCAGCGCGCGGGTAACGAAGACACTTTCAGTGCCACGAGTATCGCACGCCATCGATCACGTCGAAGTCTCCTTCGATGACTCGAATCTGGTCGCCAACGCTGGGCTGTTGCTCGTCGGGACCGTCTCGGATCGGCTCGGGTTGGAAGCGATGATCGACGCACGCTGCGCCTTGGCGGTCGTGTCGGCGGTGCTCGGCCGGGGCGCAAGGTGTTGACGTTGGTCCACTCGATGAGGCTGGCGGGACGCACATCGATCACGCCGACATGCTCCGCGCCGGATCGACGAAGTCCGTGCTCGGGCATCGGGTGATGGCCCCGTCGACGCTCGGGACGTTCTTGCGGTCGTTCACCTTCGGGCACTGCCGCCAGCTCGAGGCGGTCAACGGCCATGCGCTCGAACGGGCGTGGGCCGCAGGGCGCCGGACCGGTACACGGCGTTGGTGATCGACATCGACTCGACGATCTGCGAGGTCGTCGGCAAACTCAAGCGCGGCGCCGGATACGGCTACACCCGCGTGCTTGGATATCACCCGCTCCTCGCCACCCGCGCCGACACCGG
Source organism: uncultured Acidimicrobiales bacterium (assembly GCA_963794805.1). Classification (GTDB taxonomy): domain Bacteria; phylum Actinomycetota; class Acidimicrobiia; order Acidimicrobiales; family Ilumatobacteraceae; genus JAODBQ01. Next base: position 323,558 of record CAWCFL010000010.1, on the reverse strand, counting down.
TGAGGTGCTCCACGCCCGGATGCGCAAAGGATCAGCGAACACCCAACGCGGTGCGCGCCGGTTCGTCGACGAGCTCGTCGCCCGTGTCCGCCGCGCCGGCGCCACGGGACCGTTGACCATCCGGTTCGATTCCGGGTTCTGGTCCAACGACACGATCGCCGTGTTGAACCGGTTCAACGTGCGCTACACGATGGCCGTGCGCTGCGACGCCAAAGGCATCGCCGACGCCATCACGGCGATCCCCGAGACGGCGTGGGCCCACATCGACTACACCCTCGACGGCCAAGCCCAAGTCGCCGAATGCGTCTACACCACCGGCAAAGGCACTCAACGCGGTGACGCGCCGCCTGGTCGTGCGCCGCACCCGTCTCACCGGGCCCACGCAACAACGACTGTGGCCCGACTGGCGGCACTTCGCTTTCCTCACCGATCTCGACCGGCACCGCTGTCGAGATCGATAAGTTCCACCGTCGTCAGGCTAAGTGCCGATCGATGCCACGCCGTGGCAGCCCGGCGCGTCCGCTATCGACCGAGAACGTGCAGGATCGGGCAGCTCGGCGCGTCATCGAACTGTCTCGATCCTCCCGCTCACGACCGCTCGCGATAGCAAGCGCTCGAGCGGCTCCGGCCTGAGCACGCTGCTCGTCCCATCGACCTCGAGCCGTAGCACGCCGCGAACCGCGTAGAGCAGGTAATGGCGATCGACGCAGAGGCGTTGTGGCGGCGACGGCTCGAAGTCGCGGACGAAGCTGAACGCCGGGCTGCTCACCCTTTGATGATTGCCGGTCAGGCGACGGTCTCGATCAGCTCGACTCGGTATCGGCGGCTCGATGGCGGGGCGGTCATCATTGGCCGCAGCACCTCGCCAGACCGAGCGAACGCCTCCGACGCGAGGTAGCCGTCGAAGCAAGCCTGGTCGACCCACTCGTGCAGCACGGTGATGTCGGTGTTGATCTCGATTGATGGGAACACCCGAAAGCCGATGCAGCCAGGCATCGTTTTGACGATTGGTTGCTCGCTTGCCATCGACGCAACCCAGTCGCCGAGGTGCTCGCCACTACCCCGGCCCTCGCATGCCCCGGCTGAGAACGATCTGCCGTTCGGGCGCGCGTGCGGCCCTCGTAGACGGGACGTTATGTGCGGTCGTTCGGTGTCCGAGACCGGCACTGATCCCTTGCCGTCGGGTGGTCGGCCTCGCAGGTTTCGCACGTTGTCGTACTCGGACACCCGACCGGCCTGGGCCAACCGGCAACGATCCCAGGCGTCCGCGTCGATGCCTGAGGATGTCGGTCAGAAGGCGGCCCTCAGATTCTGATCAGGGCGCTGACTAGCCGTTGACGTAGCTGGTGGTGTCGATGACGAGGTCGGTGTCGCTGTAGGTGAACAGGCAGACGCGTCCGTCGGGGCTGAGCTTGGTCAGTGCGGCGTTGGACACGGTGAGCCCGGCGGGGAAGTTGACGGTGGAGGCGTTGGGTCGGGTGGTGCCGCAGGGGAACGCTGTGACGAAACCGGGCTGGCGTGGATCGACCGCGGTGATGTTGAGCATCGCCGCGACTGCGCCGGCGGGGACCCCACCGCGTCCGGCGATCTGCAATTCGGTCACCGAACCGGCCGGGCGCATCCCGATCCCATTGCTGCCACCATCGACGGTCGACAAACCCGGCCCGATACGCGACTCCAACAATCGCACCGGAACCACCGACACGATCGACGAGGCTCCGGCGTTGACGTAGCTGGTGGTGTCGATGACGAGGTCGGTGTCGCTGTAGGTGAACAGGCAGACGCGTCCGTCGGGGCTGAGCTTGGTCAGTGCGGCGTTGGACACGGTGAGCCCGGCGGGGAAGTTGACGGTGGAGGCGTTGGGTCGGGTGGTGCCGCAGGGGAACGCTGTGACGAAACCGGGCTGGCGTGGATCGACCGCGGTGATGTTGAGCATCGCCGCGACTGCGCCGGCGGGGACCCCACCGCGTCCGGCGATCTGCAATTCGGTCACCGAACCGGCCGGGCGCATCCCGATCCCATTGCTGCCACCATCGACGGTCGACAAACCCGGCCCGATACGCGACTCCAACAATCGCACCGGAACCACCGACACGATCGACGAGGCTCCGGCGTTGACGTAGCTGGTGGTGTCGATGACGAGGTCGGTGTCGCTGTAGGTGAACAGGCAGACGCGTCCGTCGGGGCTGAGCTTGGTCAGTGCGGCGTTGGACACGGTGAGCCCGGCGGGGAAGTTGACGGTGGAGGCGTTGGGTCGGGTGGTGCCGCAGGGGAACGCTGTGACGAAACCGGGCTGGCGTGGATCGACCGCGGTGATGTTGAGCATCGCCGCGACTGCGCCGGCGGGGACCCCACCGCGTCCGGCGATCTGCAATTCGGTCACCGAACCGGCCGGGCGCATCCCGATCCCATTGCTGCCACCATCGACGGTCGACAAACCCGGCCCGATACGCGACTCCAACAATCGCACCGGAACCACCGACACGATGTCGTGAGCGGGCGTGATCGGCGATGTCGATGGCGGAGTGGGTGCCGTCGTGGTCGTTGGCGGGTCGGGTGAGCTAGGGGTGATGCCGGCGTCGAGCATCCGGGCGATGATCGGTGCGTTGTCGTTGGCCGGCCGTTGTCCACCGGCAACGAGGGTGCGTCCGACGGTGTCGACGCCCACGGCGGCGGGGAAGAGGTTGATGGTGTCATCGGCGAAGTTGACGGTGCCGGGGGTTGGGCCCGTCGAATCGAAGCTGGTGTCGACGGCGCCCGAGGCGAGGAACCGGCGCACGTGCAAGCTGGCCACTCCGGTCGCGCCGGTCGTCGGCCAAGCGATGATCACATGACCGGACGGGTCGGTCGCCAGGGAACTGACGTAGGCGGGAAGACTGATTGGTGACGAATCGCCGCCCATCGGCAGCGGATCGCCGTTGGGTGACAGGCGCTGGATCGTCGTTGTCACTGTCGGGACCGTGCTGTGTTGGGCGTACGAAACGACAAACGTCGATCCATCGGAGGCGGTCGCGATGGCCCGGGGGTTGTCGGTCAGGCTGACGACCACGATGTGGTTGGTGAGGGGCGCGAATGATGGGTCGCGTGAGCCATCGGCCAGCAGCCTGGTGACGATGTTGCGGTAGTGATCGACGTACTCGATCGTCACTCGATCGGCCGAATCGATCGTCGCTGCGCTTGCTGTTCGGGAGCTCTCGTCCGACCCCAGCCAGACGATGCCGGACTGCCCATAACTCGAATCGACGAGCCCGCCGGGCGTGAAGCGTTCGATACCGGCACCGTTCCCCGGCGTCACGCCGTCATTGATCGGCAAGTAGATGCGGTGCAGGGTGTCAACGAGCACGTCGGTACCGATGAAGTTCACCGACCCGGTCAGCGTGGCCTTGCCCGGCGTGCTCGGGTCGCCGAACGATGGGTCGATCGCACCATCCCCACTGAACGCCCACACCGCACCGGGGGCCTCCGGCTGGTTGTCGGCCACCACGATCCGTGGCCCGGCAATCGCAAACGATGGAGCCTCGAACACGCCGCCCATCGCGCCAAGATGCACGACTGTCGTGCCATGGCTACCGAAGCTCGCATCAGTTGAGCCGTCGTCCAGCAATCGTGACATCCAGAATCCGGCCGACGCACCTGACAACGGGCCGCCGACCAATAGCCGTCCATCAGGCAAGGGGCGAACGAAGTTGACGTAGGCAGCATCTCCTGGAATGCCGACGTTGAGTCGGATCAGGCCGGGCGGCGATGACAGAGCACCGAATTTCGGATCGAGCACGTCGGGCCATGCCGGCGAAGCGGCTGCCAACCGCCCGGACGCGACCACCGCCCCCACCACCGCCAAGAGTCCGACCAAACCGATGACGACCAACCGCCGCATGCCCGCACACACGGAGCGGGACAATATTGCGAGCAGGTGAGCCCCACCCAGTCACACTCGCGGGCGGCCGAATCCGCCGCCCTCCGTCGCCATCCCGCCTCACACAGTAGCTGGAGGATCCACAGCCCGGCCCCGATCCGCTGATCCCCGATGTGCCTTGACCAAATCTTGCTATAGCGGCTCGCTGTGGCGAGGCTGGAAAGGATCCGACGACGAGGCCCGGAGGAAGGAGGAGGTCATCTACTGGGACGGGGCTCGAGGCTTCGTGTTCGATGGCGGCTGGGGTGCGTCGCCCATGGTGACGTACGTTCCCGATGACGCGACCTGGGACCGCGTCGTTCCCGACCGGCTGATTGGGAGGCGGCAGCAGGCTGTCGATCGCCCTGCCCTCGAACCAGGCCACGTCCTCCAGGCAACTTCCGACTACTCGACGGATGACGCATCGCGGCTCGTGACCCGGCCCGAGCTGCCTGATCGGGCGCGGCGGAGCAACGGTCGCGGCGTCATTCGGTCTCGCAGTTATGTGCGAGCTAGGGGTTGACGCAGCGAGGCTCGACAGAACTCATCGGGCGTCGCGGCCGTCGCTGATGGCGCGGTGGAGTCCGGCGAGCATGGGTTGGAGGTCGTAGCCGATGGTGATCATGCGGAAGCCTTGGTCGCGTCGTTTGGCGACGAGTGCCGGGTCTGAGTGGATGGCGGGCACGATGCCGGCTGCTCGACAGGCGGCGACGACGCTCAGCAGGGCATCGTTGAACTGGTCGTCGTCGTGGTCCATGGCGGGTGGGAGTCCGAGGGTCATCGACAGGTCGGCTGGTCCGATGAAGAGGGCGTCGACGCCGGGTGTGGCGGCGATCTTGTCGACGTTGGCTACGGCTTCGACGGTTTCGATCATGGGGATGACGGCGATGTTCTCGTTGGCGCCCGAGATGTACTTCGGCCCGTAGCGGGCACCTGCGCCGATGGGGCCGAGGCTTCGGGCGCCGACGGGCGCGTAGCGGCAGGCGCGCACGACGGCTTCGGCCTGGTCGACGGTGTTGACCATCGGCACGATGACGCCGCCGGCGCCGGCGTCGAGGACTTGGCCGATGAAGCCCGGTTCGTTCCACGGGACCCGAACGATCGGCAGGGCGGTGCCGCCGGCGGCGATCGCGGTGAGCTGGCTGACGATCGAGGCGTAGTCGTGGATGCCGTGTTGGCCGTCGATGCAGACGTAGTCGTAGCCGGCGCCGCTGGCGACCTCGGCGGCCAACGGTTCGCGCAGGAACGTCCAGGCGCCGAGCAGCGGGATCGTGGGTCGACAGGCGGGAGCGCAGCGATTCGAGGAGCACGCCGCGAACTCTAAACAACCAAGCACTTGCTTGTCTAGGTCGATCTCGGGTACCGTGTGGCTTGTCGATCGTTGTCACGTAGGAGGCCGTTCCATGACCGTTCCCGATCCCGGGCCCGCCCGCCACTTCATCGCCGGCCAGTTCACCGATTCGGTCTCGGGCGAGTGGTTCGATCACATCAACCCGGCCACCGAGGCCGCCGACGGTGAAGGTCGCCAAGGGCGACAGCGCTGATGTCGACGCAGCGGTCGCGGCAGCCAAGGGCGTGTTCGATGACGGTGCCTGGTCGCGGGCCAAGCCGTCGTTCCGCCGGCAGGTGCTGACCAAGGTCGCCGATCTGATCGAGGCCCGCTCCGACGACATCATCGCCTTGCAGGCGTTGGAGATGGGCGGGCCGGTCGGACCGAAGCACAAGGGTCCGCACCCGGTCGCGGAGCGGTCGGCGTGGAACTTCCGGTTCTTCGCCCAGGAGCAGGAGATGGCCGGCAACGAGTCGTTCAACCGTGACGACAACCTGTTGACGTACACGATCGCCGACGCGGCCGGGGTGTACGGGCTGATCACCCCGTGGAACGGGCCGTTCATGCTGTCGACGTGGAAGATGGCGCCGTGCCTGGCGTACGGCAACTCGGCGGTGCACAAGCCGTCGGAGCTGTCGCCGTTGTCGATCCAGGTGCTGTGCGAGATCTTCCAGGAGGCCGGTCTGCCCGACGGGGTGTACAACACCGTGCTCGGTTTCGGGAAGGAAGCCGGGGTGCCGCTGGTCGAGCACCGCGACGTGACCGGCGTGTCGTTCACCGGTTCGCCGGGCACGGCCCGTGACATCGCCACCCGCGTCGCCCCCGACCTGAAGCGGACCTCGTTCGAGCTCGGCGGGAAGTCGGCGAACATCGTCTTCGCCGACGCCAACCTGGACCGGGCGGTTCCGGCGGCGGCGATGGGGATCTTCATGAACGCCGGGCAGGTGTGCGTCGCCGGGTCGCGGATCTTGGTGCAGCGGGCGATCTACGACGAGTTCCTCACCCGGTTCGAGGCCGAGGCCGGCAAGTGGAAGTCCGGTGACCCGTTCGACCCGACGACCCGGCTCGGGCCGCTGGTGTCCAAGGGCCAGTACGAGCGGGTGATGAACTACCTCGACATCGCCGGGCGGGAGGGCCGGATCCTGTTCGGCGGCGGCCGCCCAGCCGGTGTCGACACCGGCTACTACGTGGCGCCGACGGCGATCGTCGACGTCGCCAGCGACGCCCGGGTGTGCCAGGAGGAGATCTTCGGGCCGGTGGCGGTGATCATCCCGTTCGAGGATCGCGACGAGGCGCTGGCGATCGCCAACGACTCGATCTACGGGCTGGCCGGCTACATCTGGACGGAGTCGCAGACGACCGCGCACTACGTCAGCCACCGGTTGCAGACCGGGATGATCTGGATCAACGATGGCTTCGACCGTGATCTGCGCCAGCCGTTCGGTGGTGTCAAGCAGAGCGGCGCCGGCCGCGAAGGCGGGGGCCGCAGCCGCGAGTTCTTCACCGAGACCCGGTTCGTGTCGTTCCCGCTCACACCCCGCTGACCGCCTGAGGGACACTTCGGCCCGACAGGAGGGCGCAATACAATGACGTCGACCATGACTGACGAGGCCGCTCCCGCGTCGCCGACCCCGCGACGCAACCGCGGCGCACGTCGTGACGAACTCCTCCAGATTGCCTCGCGCGTGTTCGCCAGCAAGGGGATCGCCTCGGCGACGGTGCGCGACATCGCCCAGGAGGCCGGGATCCTGTCGGGCAGCCTCTACCACCACTTCACCTCGAAAGAGGAGATGGTCCGCGAGATCATCAGCCCCGGGGCGACCGGCGGGATCCAGAGCCACGCCCAGCTGATCGCCACCGCCGGCGACCCGGCCAGCGGCCTGCGCGCCTGCATCCTCGATGCCGTGCGCTGGGCGGCCAGCAAACCCGACGTCGCCCGCATCTTCCGCAACGACGCCCAGTACATCAGGGAGACCCCGGCGCTCGCCGACAGCGAGCAGCGCCGCCAGGCCAACCGGCTGCTGTGGGTCGAACTGGTCGAGGCCGGCATCGCCGACGGCACGTTCCGTGCCGAGGTCGACGCCGACGTGGTCGTCCGGGCGATGTGGGACGCGATCCTCTCCTCGATCCGCTGGTTCCCGCCGCTCGGCGACCGGGAACCCGAACCGGTCGGCAACGAGCTGGCCGACCTGTTCGTCGCCGGCCTGTGCAACCACACCCCGACGGGCAGCGCCCCGGCGCCCGCCAAACGCCGCCGCACGACGACACCCGCACCAACCAACTGAACCCTCTCCCGCTGGCGGCGGCGCCGGCTGGGGGCCCCTGAAAGGCCCGGCGCAAGGGCCTCGCAGTAGGGTCGTGCGGGGGTTCATCCGATGACGCAACAGCGTGGCCGCGGGGGCGGGCAATCGACGGCACTTGCGGGCGACGGGCCGATCACGGCCGGTCAACGCACGTTCACGCCGGTGCAGCTGACCGGCGTGTTGCGCCGATCCGGTGTGCTCGGGTCGGACCGTACGGTGACCGCGGTGACCGCCCGACCGTTGGGTGTCGGCGAGTCGATGATGAGCGACCTGGTCCGCCTCGAGCTCACCTACGACGACGGCGTGGGGGTCGGCGCGCCCGGAGACCGTCGTCGTCAAGCTGTCCTGTCCGGACGAGTTCCGCCGGGCGATCGCTGACCGGTTCGACTTCTACCGACGCGAGATCGACTTCTACCAGCACCTCGCCGGCGCGGTCCGGATGCGCTCACCGCACTGCTACGCGTCGGTCATCGACGAGCGCACCAACGAGTTCACCCTGATCCTCGAGGACCTCGGATCGCACCGCTGCGTCTCGCAGGCCGACGGCTGTGATCTCGACGAGGCCCGCCTGGTCGCTCGGTCGTTGGCCGACTTCCACGCCACCTGGTGGGGACGGACCGACGAACTGTCGACCCCGATCGTGTCGATCGGTTCACCACGCCAGCTCGACGACGTCGTCGACACGTTCGCCAGATCGTGGCCGAACTGCCGGCGGCTGGCCGGCAGATCGCCTCCCCCCGCAGGTGCTGGCCGTCGGCGACCGGTGGGCGACGGTCGGCCCGAACCTGACCCGCCGCCTGGGCGCGTCGCCGCGCACGTTGTGCCACGGCGACTTCCGGCTCGACAACCTGCGCTTCGCTAACGACGGCGAGGTCGATCGCCTTCGACTGGCAGCTGCTCACCCTGGCCAACGGCGTCACCGATCTCGCCTACTTCGTCAGCCAATCGGTGCGCACCGACCAGCGTCGCGGCCAGGACCGGGCGCTGCTCGACGTGTACCTCGCCCGGCTCGCCGAACACGGCATCGCACGCCGACGCCGACGACGCGTGGGAGGTGTACCGCACGGCGGTGCTGGCGATGATCATCTTCCCCGTCAGCCTGTACGGCGGCTTCGAGGACCTGGCGCCGCTCGGGCAACGCACGACCGCGGCGATGCTCGACCGGGCGGTCGCCACGATCAGCGAGCTCGAAGCGTGGGACGTGCCCGCCGCGCACTGAGGATGCTCGGCAGAGGCTCAGCTGCGAGGTGTGAACTCGCAGGGCAGCTGCTTGATGCCGTGGATGAAGTTGGAGCGCAGCATCTCCGGTTCGCCGGTGACGGTCAGGTCGGGGAGCGTGGTGAAGATCTCGTCGAACATCACGGTCATCTCGCGGCGGGCGAGGGCGGCGCCGATGCAGTAGTGCGGGCCGCCACCTCCGAAGCCGACGAGGTCGCCTTTGCGGCGCACGTCGAAGCGCAGCGGGTCGTCGTAGACGGCTTCGTCGCGGTTGGCCGAGTAGTACCACATGACGACCTTGTCGCCGGCCTTGATCGGCTGGCCGGCGATCTCGGTGTCGACGGTGGCCCGCCGGCGCATGTGCAGGGTTGGGGTGCCGACACGGACGATCTCGTCGACCGCGGTCGGCGCGACACCGGCGAAGTCGTCGGTCCAGATCCGGCGCTGGTCGGGGTGGTCGGTGAGCAGCTTGATGCCGTGGCTGAGCGCGGTGCGGGTGGTGTCGTTGCCGGCGATGACCAGCAGGATCGTGAACCGGGCGAACTCCTCCAAGGTGAGGCGTTCGCCGTCGACCTCGGCCTGCACCAGGGTGGTGGCGATGTCGTCGCGCGGGTGGGCCAGGCGGTCCTTGGCCAGGTCGATGGCGTAGTCGAACAGCTCCTTGGTGTCGCGGATGAACTGTCCGAAGTCGACGTTGCAGTCGGGGTCGCTCGGTCCGAGGATCACGTTGGTGATCTCGAACATGCGCCGCTCGTCGGCCGGGGGGATGCCCATCATCTCGCAGATGATCTGCAGGGCGAACGGGACGGCGAACAGCTCGACGAAGTCACCGCCACCGGTCGGTGCGGCGTCGGCGACGACACGTCGGGCCCGGTCGCGGACCTGTTGCTCGAGCTGGCCGATGGCCTTGGGGGTGAAGCCCTTCTGGATGATCTTGCGCAGCCGGGAGTGCTCGGGCGGGTCGAGACCGATCATCGACCCGAAGAAGTCGTCCATCTCCGAGGTCTGGTCGCCGATCACCACGCCCGAGACGCTGGAGAACAGCTGCGGTTGACGGCCGACCATCTTGACGTCGGCGTGCCGGACGATCGACCAGAAGCCCGGCCCGATCGGCATGCCCGGGGTGACCTCGAACTCCTCGTGGAACGTGACCGGCGAGTCGCGGCGCAGCATGGCGAACGCGGCGTCGATGTCGGCCGGCGGCAGCGTCCAGAAGTCGGGGTCGCCCGGCTGGATCTCGTCGAGCGCCCAGGTCCGGGCGCTCATGCGCGCGACCGGGCGTCGGCCAGCAGCTTGTCGACGAGGAAGTTGCCGCGCTCGCGGTTGGCGGCCGAGTGGAACAGGTGCGAGCCGATGCGGTTGGTCTTCGACGACGCCAGGTAGTTGCGTTCGTAGAGCTCGTTGCGGCTGCCCAGCAGGGAGCCGGCGAAGTCCCACGCCACCCGGTAGATCCCCGACCGGTCCTCGGCGCTGATGCCGTTGGCGCCGGGCTGGAACTCGTTCATCAGGGCGAGGATCCGCGGGTCGTCGAGCTGGCCGCGGCTGGCCGCGGCGAGCAGGTTGTGGCTGCCGATCACCTTGATGATCTCGTTCACCCGCGGGAACCACTCGGGCAGGATCGAACGCATCGGATGCAGCGCCCGGGCCTCGGGGTAGACGCCGCCGGACTCCCAGGTCTTGGCGTTCAGCTCGGACAGCAGGATCGCGTTGCGGGTGATCTCGATGTAGCTCTGGATCTCGCCGAGCATCTCCAGGGTCCGCTCGGACACGTCGTTGACCGCCTCGGCCATCCGCGTGGCCAACGCGTAGGCGAACTCCAGCTTGGTCAACGCCCGGATCGTGGTCTGCTGCATGATGTTCGGCCACCACGAGCTGGGCAGCATCACCGAGTTGTAGACACCGATGTTGCCGTCGATGAACACGTTCGCCTTGGGCACCTCGACGTCGTCGAAGATGCACAACGCGTCCTGCTCGTCGAAGCGGGTGGAGAACGGGGCGTCGAGCGGATGGGCGCCGGGCCGCATCCCGCTGTCACGGCACAAGAACACCAGGCCGGGGGTGTCCATCGCCACGGTGAACGACAGCGCGTACTCCGGCGGGCCGTCGCCGGGCATCGGCACCGCCGGGTAGACGGTCTGCTCGTCGGCGTACGGGGCGAGGGTGGCCAGCAGCCGGGCGCCGCGCACGATGATCGAGTCGGCCGTCTCGCCGACCTTGTGCAACGGCACCGGGTTGTTCACCAGGTTGCCGTCGGTCTTCTTGTCGACGGTCGGGTGGATGATCGTGTGGGTCAGCGACAGGTCGTCGCGCCGCAGCCGCTTCTGGAAGGCGACGAGGTTCTCGTAGCCCTCCTCGTTGGACCCGTCCGCAGCGGCCCAGCGCAGCCGGTCGTCGGCGAACCCGGCGAACGTGACGTTCATGTAGTCCGGTGTCCGGCCCATCACGCCCATCGACAGCTCGGAGATGCGCGCCAGGCCGACGTGGCGGCGCTGCAGGTCCTCGACCGAGCGGGGCTGCATGTGGCTGATGTTGATCTCCTCGCCCGTCTCCGGGTCGGCGATCAACAGCTCGTCGGGATAGCGGTGCTGCAGGTCGTAGTAGGCGGCGACCGCCTCGGCCCCGCCGCGCAGCGACGGGTGTTCGGCGACGCTCTCGACGCGCTCGCCACCCAACCAGATCTCCCGGTTGGTGGCCTTGAGCCCGTTCAAGTAGTCCTGTCCAGTACGTGCCGGCATCGGCGGTTCCTCGTCCTTCGAATCGCAGTCGGTGGATCGGCCCGCAGGCCTCAGCTGGTGGCGCCGAAGCGCACGTAGTCGGTCGAGTCCTCCAGCGCCGCTGGGCCCTCGTTGGGCAGCGGCTCGAAGTGGCTCAACGCGGCGTTGACGTCGCCCTCCCAGACCTCGGCGGGCAGCTCGTAGAGCACCTCGATGCCGTTGCCGTCGGGGTCGACGACGTACGCCGAATGGGTCATCCCGTGGTTGCCGCGCACCGCGACCGGGATCCCGTACGCCTGCATGTGCTCGAGCTGCGACAGCCACTCCTCGCGGGTGCCGTACGCCAGGGCGATGTGGGCGATGCCCGGATGGTTGGTGAACATCGACCACTCGGGCACCGGCGGCGCCGACGCCGGATCCGGGATCTGGGCCAAGGCGAAGTCGTGGTGGTGATCCGGGTGGCCGCGGTAGAAGCGCATGTCGATGTTCGACGTGAACGGCGTCTCCAACTGGCCGCACTGCTCGAAGCCCGAGACCCTCGCAGTAGAAGCGGTGCGAGGCCTCGATGTCACGAACGTTGACCACGAGATGGTTCACCGACGGATGAGACGGGCGAGTTGCAGCCACTGCTGCCTCCTTCGATCGACAAGGGGACATCGTTCCGACACCCCCACCGGACGCTTCGAAGCATGACAGACCCCGAAGAAAAACACAACAAGCACTTGCTTGGTTTCTGCATTGACAGGTCACCAAGCATCTGCTTGGCTTCGGAGGCCAGCTGCTGCGAAAGGTTGCCGATGCCCGAGCCGATCACGAAGACCGAAGACATCCCCAAGGTGCTCACCGACGAGCTGCGCGACCAGCTGTCGTCGGTGTCGACGGCGACGCTCGCCCACCAGCTGCAGATGCGCGGCATCCGCAGCACGTTCCTCAGCGGGCTCAAGCCGACCCACCCCGAGATGCGACTCGTCGGGCGGGCCCGCACGTTGCGCTACGTCGCCCTGCGCGAGGACGTCCGTCTCACCGGCCCCGGCGAACGGACCGCCCAGAAGCAGGTCGTGGAGACCGTCGAACCCGGCGATGTCGTCGTCATGGAAGCCCGGTACGTGCCCGACGCCGGCACGATCGGCGACATCTTCGCGATGCGTGTCCACGCTCTCGGCGGCGCCGGGGTGATCACCGACGGAGCCCTGCGCGACACCCCGGCGATCACTGCGATCGAGCTGCCCGTCTACCACCAGAGCTCCCATGCGGCGACCTACGGGCGCCACCACATGGCCTACAGCGTCGACGACTCGATCACCTGCGCCGGCGTGTTCGTCCAACCCGGCGACATCATCGTCGGCGACGCCGAAGGAGCCGTCGTCATCCCCCACGCCCTCGTCGCCGAGGTGGCCGCATCGGCGGTCGCCCAGGAAGAGGTCGAGGAGTTCGCCATCGAACGCGTCGCCGCCGGCGAATCGACCGACGACCTGTTCCCACTCTCCAAAGACAGGCGACCGGAGTTCGACGCGTGGAAGGCCAACCGCTCGTGAGCGACCGCCGTTCGATCAGCATCCCCGGGCTCAGCCACCTCACCGCGATCCCCGTCGCCACCCGCATCGGGCCGCTCGTCGTGTCCAGCGTCATCGCCCCGTTCGACCCCGGCACCCGCCACGTCCCCGACACCATCGAGGCCCAGATCGCCAACATCTTCGCCCACGTCGCGGCGATGCTCGACGCCGCCGGAGCGACCTGGGACGACGTCGCCAAGATGAGCTTCTGGCTCGCCGACCCCGCTCACCGCGACGCCCTCGAAGCGCCCTGGCTCGAACGGTTCCCCGACGAGACATCCCGGCCATCGCGCCACACCCACATCACCAAGGGCGCGCCGACGGCGACCGCCGACTTCCTCGCCTACGTCACCGACTGAGAGCCGCACATGAACCTGAGCACCGACGAACACCGCCAAGCGGCCAAGTCGATCTACGAAGCCGAACAGACCGGCGACTGGACCGAACCGGTCTCCAACCGGTGGGAGCACGCCGACATCGAAGACGCCTACCGCATCGGTCTCGAGGTCCGCGACCTCAAGCTGGCCAACGGGCGCACCGTCAAAGGCCACAAGATCGGCTTCACCTCCAAGGCCATGCGCTCCCTCGTCGGCGCCACCGAACCCGACTACGGCTTCCTCTACGACGACTGGTTCGTCGCCGAAGGCAGCGTCGTCCCCCGCAGCAAGATGAACCGGCCCCTCGTCGAACAAGAGCTGGCCTTCGTCATCGGCTCCCGGCTCGCCGGACCGTCGGTCAACGCCGCCGACGTCATCCGGGCCACCGACTTCGTCCTCCCCGCCCTCGAGATCGTCGACAGCCGCTTCAGCGGACGCGGCACCAAGCTCCTCGTCGACAGCATCTCCGACGCCGCATCGTGCGGGTTCGTCGTCCTCGGCGGCAACCCGGCACGCCTCACCGACATCGATATCCGCCGCATCAGCGGTTCCCTGGCGATCAACGGCGACATCATGGAAACCGGCACCGCCGCCGCCGTCATGGGCAACCCGATCACCGCCGTCGCCTGGCTCGCCAACAAACTCGCCGAGTTCGACGTCGCCATGGAACCCGGCGACGTCATCCTCTCCGGCTCCTTCATCAAAGCCGTCCCCTTCGACGCCGGCGACTCCATCCACGCCCAGTTCGACCAACTCGGCGAAGTCACCCTCATGGTCGGCGAATAGCCGGAAGCCGTAGCACCCGACGATCGCACGGTGAGACGAGGCCCCGCCGGGTCGGCTGGGTGGCTGTCATGTTCGGCACCGACCGTGGCGACGACGACCCCGGCGACGGACTTCTACGCCGCTTCTCCCGAGGCCGTATCCAGCACCGGCACGGGGCGTTGCTCTGCCCGGCGGTCTCGTCACGCTCTGGGGCCCAAGGCGTGTGCTGCTGTACGACGGTTTGGGTCTGTCGTCGCTGCAAGGATTCTGACTCGACGGCGGCAGCACGGCCAGACCACTGCCACACCAAGGCAAGTCCAATTTATGAGGGGGAGTGCTCAGCCGATATGGAACACAGCTACGAGGGCATCCATCCGAGTTACACGCCGAGCAGAGATCGTGCGATCGTGCTCGGCGACGGCAGAGCGTTACAGGTCGCCGAGTGGGGACCGGAGGACGGAACGCCGGTGGTGGTGATCCATGGCACGCCAGGATCGCGCTTGTTCTGCCCGGACCCGCTCGTCACCGAGGCTGCCGGCGTGCGCATGCTGGCCTTCGATCGACCGGGATACGGGCGCTCGGACCCGGCCCAGCGGCCGTTACGCCATGTCGATGTGGTCTCCGACGTCGTCGAGCTTCTCGACGTGTTCGGGATCGAACGCGTCCCCGTCATTGGATGGTCCGGAGGAGGGTCCTACGCGCTGGCCTGCGGCGCCTTCGCCTCAGAGAGGGTCACCTCTGTGGCCGCTGTCTGCTCGCCGGGTGAGGCCACCGAACGTGACGCACCACCCGACGCCGTCGCACTGCGCAAACAAGTCGCCGCCGACCCCGAGGCGCATCGTGACGCCGTGCGCGCGAACTGCCAGTGGCTGGAGGGAGACCTGTCCGGAGTGTTCGATGAGATGGTCGTGGAGTATCCCGAGGTGTTCGCGGTCCCTGGGATGCGTGAGGCGGCGACCGCTGAGGCGCGCGAGGCCGGCGTCGCTGGTATCGAGGGTTTCATCGACGATCTGATCACCCAGTGCCTTGGCTGGGGGTTCGAGCTCACCGACGTGAGGGTGCCAGTGGTCAGCTGGTACGGCGAGCAAGACGACATCGTTCGCGCTCACCACCCCGCACTCCACGCGGCCTACATCCCCGACTGCCGGTCGATGGGCTGTCCCCAGTGCGGACACTTCATCGCGATAGCCCACTGGCCCGAGATCCTCGCTGAACTGCGCTGAACTCGTCGCGATCCACCGCGTTGCGTAGTCCGGACCGGAAGAGAGCCGCTCGTCGACAGCTATCAGTGGTTTGGTGGGCGGCGGCGCCTGCGGTGCGACGTCACCGATTGCTGAAGTGGAAGTCGTCACCATCGTCAGGGTCGGATCGCCGGCGACGCCACCATCGTGTGCGCTTCCTGTCGGTCTCGGCGATGGCCTCCGGTTCCGCGGCATGCACGATCGCTTCGGCGTCGGCGAGGACACCGATGATGTCTTCCGGCGCCGCGTCTGGTTCGGGTTCCACCGGCGGGATGTGCGCAAGGGAACCGGCTTCGAAGTCCGATCCGATCATGAGGATGCGTTCGTAGCTGGCGCAGTTGTCCGGGCAGCGCCACGGCGCCTCGGGTGCCAGGCCCAAGGTACAGAATCGTGCCACCTCGCCGTCGTCGTCATACGCGCGGCTCTCGTAGTGGCTGCAGTCCTCCCGCATCGCCATGACGACCAGTCTTCCACCCCCGGCGTCGAACGCGCCGGCGCCCGGCCCATGCCGTCCCGTCGCGGTGTTTTGATTGACCATTTTCGACCTCGCCCTGATCCTGCTCTGGTCCGCCTCGTCGCGATCGTGCACGCCGACGTCCACACCCGACCCGCTCAGTCCGGCCTCCCGGTCCTCGGGCTCGGCGGTCTCGGCTGCTGTGTTCGACCAGGAGCTGGCCTCAGACGTGCCGGGCCGTGTCGGCAGCGAGCGTGGCCAGGTTCGGGCTTGGGTCGTCGGTCACAACGAGGAGGTGTTCCCCAACGAGGACACGACACTGAACCTCGACGGTCCCTTCATTCGGGCACCTCGTTCGGTGGTACGGGCGAGCCACGTCCAATCAGGAGGCACGATGCCAAGAACTCGAGACCTGGCCGCTGCTGTACACCAGCCGACCGGCCCCGTGCCCGTGATCGGTCCACGCCAAGGCTCCCGCCGGCGGATCGCGCTCGTCGCCCACGACAACAAGAAACGAGACCTGCTCGACTGGGCGAGATTCAACGTCGGGATACTCGCCCAACACGATCTGTGCGGCACCGGGACCACCGGCGGCTTGGTCGAACACGAACTCGGGCTACCGGTCACGCGGTTCAAGAGCGGCCCACTCGGCGGCGACCAGCAACTGGGAGCCAAGATCACCGACGGCGAGATCGACCTCGTGCTCTTCTTCTGGGACCCACTCGAACCACAACCTCACGATCCTGACGTACGCGCCCTCTTGCGCATCGCCGTCGTGTGGAACGTACCCATCGCCTGCAATCGGGCCACGGCCGACTATCTCATCTCCTCGCCGCTCCTCGACAGTGACTACGCCTCATTCGTCCCGAACTACGAGCCCGCTCAACCGAACACCCCCGCCATCCCCCCAAGGTCCACGACGCGGCAAGCGTCCTGAAGCGGCGCTCCGCGACCCGTGCGGTCCCCGTCCCCGTCCGTCCTCCTCCCGTCGTCCGTGCAAGCCGTGCGCGCGACAACCGGGGACCCGGGGCAGCGTGAAGCTCGTTCTGCTGTGTGTGTCACATTGCGAGGATCGCGTTGCGTGCGGTCGCCGCGCTGACGCCTGCGACCTCGGCGACCCGCGCGTATGAGACCCCTGTCGCCTTGAGCGCGGTCATTGCCTCGTTGCGTGTCCTGCGTGCCATGGCCAGTGCGCTGGCGGCTCGGTCGTAGTTGGCGACCGCCATGCGCAGGTTCTGCACAGGGTCGGGCCTGCGGGGGCGCCTCGGCGGTGGGGGAGGGGGCGGGCTTGCGGGGATTGGCATGGTGTCTCCTGGCTGGCTGGCTGGCTGGCGGGCGATCGGCCACCACTCTCCCGAGGCGGCAGCGCTCACCGCAAGCCTGTGCGTCGAACATCCCTGAAACCCATCCGAGCCTTGAGTGGTCGGCCTGATCAACCCTGACGGTCGTGGCCTCAGACAGCAACGACCGTGAGCCGTGACGTCGGTTGCGCGCTTGCCGTGCGATTCTCGGCGTGGCCCATTCGGACAGCGTCGACCATCTGCGACGCGCTACTGACGGGGTGCGGTGTTGAGTCATCATGCTCTGCGACCCCGAGACGATCTCGGTCTGTGAGGAGATCGGGTTGAGATCGCTTTCCGGTTCGCAGATGATTTGCCGAGGATTTACCCGTCTCGTGTGACGATGTCATTGCTGTCACGTCAGGATTCGCAGGCCGCCCACCAGCTCGACGAGCGACTGGCATCGCCGGCGGCCGCCGGCAGTCGTGTAGCCGGACGAGTCAAACGTCGCTGGCGGTAGAGGATCGTCGACGGCAGCCCTTGGGGAGGCTCTCTGATGAGTGTGCAGCGGAAATCCAGATGGCGGGCGGAGGGCTTCGCGGGTCTCGGCACACGTGTCGTCGCGCTGGTCGGCGTGGTCACGCTTGCAGCGGCGTGCAGCAGTGGGAGCAGCTCAGGCACGTCGACAGCGGTCAGCGCCCCAACCCCGGCGGACCCGGTCGCCGCGGCGCAGGCCCGGGTGCAGACAGCGCAATCGAATGTGACCACCGCCAATGACGCTTTGACCGCAGCGAGCCAACAGTTCTGCAGCCAGGGCAAGGACTACGTCACCGCCGTCGACCGCTACGGCAAGTTATTCACCGACCACTCGGCGACCGTCGGCGTCGTCAAGACACTGGGCGCGGATCTGGTCGCCCCACGGGCGGCAGTGTCGTCGGCGGCAAGCACCACCGCAGCGGCGAAGACGATGTGGACAACGCCAACACCGAACTGACAGACGCGCAGAACGCCCTGTCCGCCGCCAAGGCCACCGCCTCGAGCGTCCCTGCGCCACCGTCATCACCACCGCCGACGCCGACGACGATCGTCGCTGCCGCGACGATCAACAGTGTGCAGCAGTCCGAGGCGGACCTCGCCAAGGCGTCGTCGGGGATCGCCGACTCGACGCCGCTCACCGAAGCCACTGTCGAATACAACGCTGCTGCCGTCCTACCAGAGCGGGGTCGCACGCGACAGGACCGATGAGCAAACGCACCGCCGGCGCCGGCGCCGGCGCGTGGACGACCGGGTGACCGTCGCGCCACGGCTGAGGTGCGCTCCCCGAGCCGGGAGGAACGAGAAGCGGTCGCTCGATGCTCGCCTCGACCGCGGGACCAGCGTCGCCGGGTGGGCGCGTTCGGTACTCGCGGCCGTTGACCGAGCGAGCATGATGAGCACACGCGCGCAGGAGGTGAATTCCCATGGCGATCGCCGTCGTGCCCCACCCACAAGGTGCTCCAGCGGTCCGTCGGCGCGGGTGCGCGGTGACGGGTGCGGGGAGCGAGGACGACCGTGCCTGACGATCGGCCGCCCCGCGAGCAGCGGTTCGAACGACGGATGTCCGACGCCGAGGCGTTGATGTGGAACGTCGAGAAGGACCCGTGGCTGAACCCCAACGGTGGTGTACTCCTGGTGTGTGACGGCTCGATCGACGCGGTCGACTTCGAGCGGCGCATCGCCTTCGGGGTGGCCCAGGTTCCTCGACTGCGTGAGCGTGTCGTGTCCACGTTCGGTCGGTGGTCGCCGCCGGTGTGGCGCCCCGATCCCGAGTTCGACCTGTCGTTCCACGTCCGCCGGGTCGGACTCGGTGGCCCGGGGTCGATTCGCGATCTGCTCGATCTCGTCGTGCGGTTGTACCAGGATCCCTTCGATCGGCTGCGGCCGCTGTGGCAGTTCTTCATCATCGGCGGGCTCGAAGGCGGACGTTCCGCGCTGTTCTGGAAGATCCACCACGCGATCTCCGATGGGATCGGGATGGGCTATCTCGCCGAGTACCACATCCAGCGAACCGCCGATGCGGACCCCGCACCCGCCGTCGATCTTCCGACCGTGCTCGACGCGGCCGTCGACGCTGACCAGACGGCCAACGCTCGCCCGCCACTGGCAGCAGCGCTGGCGGCCACGGCCGGGCACCTCGTGCGTCGCCAAGCGGGCATCAACCGCCGGCTGATGGGCGAGATGGCGATGTGGGGTGCCGACCCGCGCCGCGCCGTCGACATCGTCAACGGCGTCACCAAGACCATCCGCCAGACCCGCGGTCAACTGATCACCAGCGGCAGCGGCGGCGAGAGCAGCGGCTCTCCGCTGTGGCGGCAACGGTCCCGCCATCGGCACCTCGAGGTGTTCGACATCCCGCTCGAGCCTGCTGCGCAGGCGGCGAGGCAGTTCGGTGGGAGCATCAACGACCTGTTCATCGCCGGTGCCGTCGGCGGGGTGGTCGCCTACCACGAGGCCGCCGGCGCCCCCATCGACGTCGTCAACCTCAGCTTCGTCGTCAGTACGCGTACCGACAAGGCGATCGGCGGGAACTCGTTCACCCCGACGCGTCTGCAGGTCAGCGGTTCGCAGATGTCACCCCACGAGCGATTCACCGAGGTACGCGACCGGATGGCCGCGAAACGGGCCGAGGTCACCGGGCAGGGGATGCTGTCGACGCTCGCCGGGGTGGCCAATCTGCTGCCCACGTCGCTGGTCACCAGCGCGGCGCGCGCTCAGGCGCGACGCCAGGACTTCGCCACCAGCAACGTGCGCGGGGCTCGCGCCGAGCGCTACGTCTCGGGCGCGCTCGTCGCCGCCCAGTATGCGTTCGGGCCCGTCGCCGGGACCGCGTTCAACCTCACCACCGTGTCGTACAACGGCCAACTCGGCTGCGGACTGTTCGTCGACCCCGTCGCCGTGGCCGATCCGAGCCGACTTCGCGACCACATGACCGCCGCCTACCGCGAGCTCATCGACGGAAGTTGAAGCAGCCGGACCTGCGGACGCGCCGAACGGTGGCAGGCAGCACCCGTGGCGGGAGCGCGGTGGTCCCGCTGGCATCCGCTGCTCGCCGGCGGCAGGGCGTCGAACGGTCAGGCGGTCGAACGCTGGGGTTGGTCGCCGTGTTCACGCTGGCGCTGACGGCGTGCGCGTCGTCGTCTGCCGTGACGACCGCGGAGGCGCCCGCGGCTGCCGCCAGCGCGACGTCGTCGTCGGTGGCGACGACCGTCGCGCACTCAACGTCGGCTGCCGCGGCGTCGACCACCGACGCGCCGACGATCGCCTCGTCCACCGACGACCCGCGCCTGACGCGGCCATGCGGACGTGGCACGGCCACGCCGGCGCGCTACGACCACGTCATCTGGGTGTGGATGGAGAACCAGAACACGGCGGCGATCGCCGACTCGAACAAGGCGCCGTACCTGGCCTCGGTCGCCGCGGCGTGCGCCAGTGCGACGAAATACGTCGACCACGGCCTGCACCCGTCATTGCCGAACTACGTCGCGGCGACCTCCGGCGATCCGCAGGGGGTCACCGACGACCGGCCACCGTCGGCTCACCCGCTCGTCGCCGACAACATCTTCCGCCAAGTCCGCAGCTCGGGCCGGCGAGCGGTCAGCTACGAGGAGAGCATGGCGGGTACGTGTGCGCTCACGTCGACCCAGCTGTACGCCGTCAAGCACAATCCCGCCGCGTACTTCGCCGAACCTGACGACCGTTCGGCCTGCCAACTCGACGACGTGCCGTTCGAGCAGTTCGACCGAGATCTGACCGCCGGCGACCTTCCGGCGTTCTCGTTGATCACACCGAACATCTGCAACGACATGCACAGCTGCCCGATCGCCACGGGCGACCAATGGCTGCAGCACACCATCGACGCGATCACCACCGGCGCGACCTACGCCCAGGGACGTACGATCGTGTTCATCATGTTCGACGAGAGCGAGGGATCGGGCACGATGCCGTTCTTCGCCATCGCCCCCGGCATCCGTCCGGGCACCCGAGCCACTGCCGAACTGGACCACTACGCCGTGCTCGCGTTCACCGAGGACGCTCTCGCGCTCGGCACGCACCTCGGCCACGCGGCAGGTGCGGCCGACCTGGCCACGGCGCTGGGCCTGCCGCCCGCGACGACGTCGACCGACTCGGCCCCACCGACCAGCCCGCCCACCACGTCGTAGACCGCGCGAACCCGCACGCGGTACGGGTTCCTCCTTCGTCACGTCGCGGGGGTCAGGTGAGCGGGGCGCGCGCGATGGCTCGCGGGCCACGCCCGGCGAGCAGCCAACCCCCGGCGGCGGCGACGAGCGGAAGGCCGATGATCAAGACGAGCAGGTTGGTGGCGGACGTGTGAGCCAGCGAGCCGACGCGTCCGTGGTTCCACGCGAGCACGGCGAGGTGTGCGCCGACGACGCCGAGCACGCCGCCGAGCAGCCCGAGTGCGCCAGCGGTCGCGCCGACGAGCCAGCGCCGCGTGCGGGTGCTGGTGCCGGCCGCGGTGAGCGTGCGCATGTCCCCGGCGGTCTCGCTGCGGATGAGGCCGACCGTCATCGCCAGCACGGCGAGCGCGACGAGGACGCCGATGAGCGTGGAGTCGGTGCTGAGTGCACCGTTCGGGCCCGTCGTCGTCCGGGTTTCAGCGTTCAACCCGCTCGGCTGCGATGTCGGCCAACACCGAGACCCGCCCAGCGGGCGTCGCCTGGCCGGTCGGGACGAGCACGAACTGGTCGGACAGGTTGAGTGGGTTCTCGACGATGCCGACGACCTGACGAGTCCGATCACCTGTTGTCAGCACGCCGCCCACCTGCACGTCCATCGTCTTCGCTTCATCGTCGGTGACAGCCGCTTCGTCGGGAGCCGTGGGGTACCGACCGCTCACGAGGCGCAGCGCCGAATGGCGAACGGGCCATGCGGGTCCTGGTCGCGCAGGTCGAGCGGGGCCACCGATCCCGGCACGACGACGTCCTGGTGGCTGATGACCTCGATCGTGCCGAACGCTGCCCTGGCGGCGTCGAGGTCCTCGGAGAGCTTCGACGCGTGGCCGTCGAGGGTGATCAGGTGGCTCGCACTGCCCAGCTCGGCCTGCACGCTCGACGTGGCAGTGGTGCCGATGGCGATGCCGACGATCGTCGCCGCGACCGCCAGCGTCAGCAGCGCCAACACCAGCAGCTGCTGGCGCCAGTCGCGACGGAACAGCCGGATCGAACAGCGCACCAACGCACGCCGCGCGCCCGCCGTTGGCCGATCGCGGGAGGGCCGCCGTGGCGACGTTCACGAGGCGGGGCCGCCGGTGAGCAACGACTCAGGTCCGGGAGCCGGCGCGGTGCTGTCGGCGACGAGCCCGTCGCGCAGGAAGATCACGCGGTCGGCCCACGAGGCCAGCTGCGCATCGTGGGTGACGACCACGCCGGCGACCCCACGGCTGCACGCCGTGCGGACCAGGCGCATCACCGCCTCACGGTTCTCGGAGTCGAGCGCATCCGACGGCTCGTCGGCCAACAGCAGCCGGCGATCGCCGACGATCGCCCGCGCCACGGCCACCCGCTGACGCTCGCCGCCCGACAGCTCGTCGGGGAAGCGGTCGGCCTTGTCGTCGAGGCCGAGGTCGCCGAGCACCTCCATCGCCGCCCGCCGGGCCGCCTTCATCGACACCCCGTCGAGCTCGAGGGGCAGGGCGACGTTCTCCGCGGCACGCAGCCCGGCCAGGAGCGGCGCGGTGCACGAGACAACGAAGCGGTCGCCCGGCGAACGTGAGATTGACGGCCTGTCCCTGGCCCGAGGCGGTCGACCCCGTGGTGGACGCGCCGCCGCACGATCCGAGCAGCGCGGGGCGGCTACCGCGGCAGCAACCAGGAACCCGCGCCGCGTCATCGTCGCGCCGCACGGCGCCGTCGACGATTCGAGGCGGGTCCCAGCGCTTCAACGCTCATCCGGGTGGGTTCCGTCGGTGCGGCCCGGGCCGACGAGTCCGGTCTCGTAGGCGACGACCACCGCCTGCACGCGATCGCGCAGCTCGAGCTTGGCGAGGATCCGCGCGATGTGCGTCTTGACGGTCGCCTCCGACAGGTAGAGACGGCGCGCCAGCTCGCTGTTGTTCAGCCCGGTGGCGAGAAGTCGGAGGACCTCGGTTTCGCGTGTGGTCAGGCTGCGCAGGGTGCGGTGGATGGTCGGCTCGTTCATCTCCGGGCGGGCGAAGCGCTGCACGAGCCGGCGGGTGATCGTCGGCGACAACAGTGCGTCGCCGGCGCGGACGATGCGCACCGCATCGACAAGGTGCTCGGGCGTGACGTCTTTGAGGAGGAACCCGCTCGCACCCATCGACAGCGCGGCGTACACGTAGTGATCGAGGTCGAAGGTGGTGAGGATGATGATCCGCGGCGCATCGCCGCTCGAGCCGGCGAGGATCTGCCGGGTGGCCTCGAGCCCGTCCATGTCGGGCATGCGGATGTCCATCAGCGCGACGTCGGGTCGTGTGCGCCGAACGGCCTCGACCGCCTCGGTGCCGGTCGCCGCCTCGGCGACGACGTCGATCCCGCCGGCCGAGAGGATCATCCGGAACCCCGACCGGACCAGCGCTTGGTCGTCGGCGATGACGACGCGGAGGTTCGTCACGATCGGCTCACCGGGATGGTGCCCAGCACGAGGTAGCCACCGCCGAGGCGCGGTCCGGCGACGAGCGTGCCGTCGTACACCGCGAGACGGGCGCGCAGCCCGATCAGCCCGCGACCTGTGCCGGTGCTCGCCGTGGGGCCGGGCGCCCCACCGGTGTCGGTGACCTCGACGCGCAACTCGTCAGGGCCGTGGTCGACACGAACGGTCGCCGACGCCCCACTGGCGTGCTTGAGCGAGTTCGTCAGTGCTTCCTGGACGACACGGTAGGCCGCGA
This sequence comes from uncultured Acidimicrobiales bacterium, assembly GCA_963794805.1. Taxonomy (GTDB): domain Bacteria; phylum Actinomycetota; class Acidimicrobiia; order Acidimicrobiales; family Ilumatobacteraceae; genus JAODBQ01. Next base: position 299,524 of record CAWCFL010000010.1, on the reverse strand, counting down.
GGTCGACCCCGGCCGGCAACGATGCGGGGGTGCCGGTGATCGTCAGGGTGACGGCGAGACCGGCGGCGCGGACGCGCGTGATCAGTGGGTCGAGTTGCGCGAGGCCGGGTTGCGGCGCGAGATCGTCGCCCTCGTCGGGGCTGGCACCCGCGCCGACGGCGAGCAGTCCCATGACGTGACGGAGCTCCGAGAGCGCGGCCCGGCCGCCGGCCTCGACCTCCGCCAACGCGTGCCGGGCATCGTCGGGTGCGACGTCCATCACGGTGCGGGCGGCTCCGGCTTGGATGACCATCATGCTGACGTTGTGGGTCACGACGTCGTGCAGGTCGCGGGCGATGCGCGCCCGCTCGACGTCGACCGCGTGGCGCAACGCGTCCGCCTGATCTTGCTGCAGTCGGGAGAGCTCAAGGCGCATCTCGTCCGACCGGCGCATCCACGTGCGGAACCCGGATGCGGCGACGAACAACGGGACCATCACGAGCAGCACCACATACCGACGTGGAAGGTCGGGAGAGCTGGCATGGGTGACCAGTGCGACGAGCACGACCGCGGCGACCGGCATCGACAACAGCATCGGCAATCGGCGCGAGCTGTACGCGGCGGCGGTGTACACGGCGATGCCGCAGACGACACAGGCGTAGAAGACCACGTCGGGGCTGCGATCGCGCAGCGCGAACGAGGCCAGCATCACGATCCACAGCACCGTGACCGGGAAGCGCCGGCGCAGAGCGAGCGGCAGCGCGGCACAGGCCACGACCCAGGTCGGACCCACCTCGGTCGCCGATCGAAAGATCCCTGAGGGCGGCACACCACCGATCCGGATGAACGTGTCGCCGGTGTTCGACGCGTACCGGTAGCCGACGAGCGCCAGGAACAGCGCGAGCGACGTGTCGAACACGTAGCCACGACGGGTGATCCGTGGCCGGTCGGTGCGACGGATCAGCCGAGTCGCGATCTCACGCCACGGCTGCACGGTCGGCCGGTCCACCAGCCCATTCTCCCCGGCGGTGAGCGATGTCGACGCCTCCGTCGGGATGATCCGCGTACACCATCGCCGTACATCGCTGGGATGACGACCGCGCGGATCATCCCGTGGAAGCAGCACGAGGGTCCGCACGGCCGATGTGGCCGGCGCTGCTCGGTGCGTACGGTCGAAGCCCACGACACGGGGAGTGACCGACCGATGAACATGCCACTGATCGAGTTGACCGACGTGACCCGACGCTTCGACAATGGTGCGTGCGCCGTCGACGACGTGTCGTTGAGCGTGCAGCAGGGTGAGTCGGTCGCGATCCTCGGACGGTCGGGCAGCGGGAAGTCCACGCTGCTCAACCTGATCGCCGGGCTGGATCGACCGAGCACGGGAACCGTGGTCATCGCTGGAGCCGACGTCGGCGCGATGAGCGAGGCGACATCGGCCCGCTACCGGAGATCGACGATCGGCCTGGTGTTCCAGTTCTTCAACCTCCTGGACGACTTGACCGTGAGCGACAACGTGATGTTGCCCGCCCGGCTCGCCGGGACGCGCCGGTCGGCGGGCCGCCGGCGCACGAGTGAGTTGCTGGAGGTCCTCGGCATCGCCGAGCACGCCGACTCCTATCCGGGCACGCTGTCGGGTGGCGAGCGACAACGCGTCGCCATCGCCCGCGCGCTGGTCAATCGCCCTGCCCTCGTGCTCGCCGACGAGCCGACGGGCGCGCTGGACAGCGCCAGCGCGACCGTGGTCGGTGCACTCTTCGCCGAGCTCAACGTGTCGGGTCAGACCGTCGTCGTGGTGACCCACGACGTGGCGTTCGCCGACGCCTGCGCGACGCGCACCATCCATCTCGTCGACGGCCACGTCCGCGCGGACCACGGTGCCCGGTCCGGGACATCCGCACCGTTGGCTGCCGCGAGGCTGCAGTGAGCGCCCTGGGTGCCGTCGTTCGTGGCGGGCTGGTGCGCCGCCGTGTCCAAACGGCCGTCATGTTCCTCGCGGTGGCGATGGCGGTCACCGCCACGGTGCTGGGCGGATCGTTGCTCGTCGCGTCGAACGCGCCGTTCGACCATGCGTTCGCCGCGCAACGGGGTGCCCACCTGACCGCGCAGTTCGATGCGCAGACGACCACGATCGATCAGCTCGTCGCGACGGCGCACCTCGACGGTGTGGCCGACACGGCCGGTCCGTTCCCGACAGCGACCGTCAACGCGACCGCTGCCGACCCGGATCAGCCGCCGGGCACCTCCGGTGGGTTCGAGCTCCCGCCGATGACGCTGGTCGGCCGTTCCTCGGCGAGCGGTTCGATCGACCGCGTCGAGCTCCTCTCGGGCAACTGGCCGACGGCGGCGGGCGAGGTCGTGGTCAGCGAGGACCTTCCTGTCGCGGTGCTCGGCGAGACGCTGACCGTTGCCGACCTGCCGAACAGCCCCACCCTGACGATCGTCGGGATCGCCCGATCGGTGAGCGCGACCGCTGATGGTTGGGTCACACCGTCGGAGATCGCCGACCTGCAAGGTCGTGGGACGGCCACCGGGTACGAGATGCTCTACCGCTTCGATCATGCAGGCACGACGTCACAGATGGCGGCGAACCAAGCGTCGATCGTCGCGTCCGTGCCGGCCGGGGGGATGGTCGGTTCTCGTTCCTGGCTCGACGTCAAGCAGGGTTCGGATCGCAACACCGCTGTGTTCATCCCGTTCCTCGTCACCTTCGGGCTGCTCGGGATCGTCATGTCCGTCCTGATCGTCGGCAGCATCGTCGCCGGCGCGACTGCCTCGGGCAGGCGGCGCATCGGGATCCTGAAAGCGGTGGGCTCCACGCCGGGACAGATCGTGCGGGCCCATGCGTTGACGGCGCTCGTGCCGGCCGTCATCGCCACGATCGTCGGTCTGGCGGTCGGCAATGCGCTCACGGTCCCGATCCTCGCCACGACCGAGCAGGTGTACGGAACGAGCGCTTCGGGGATCTCGCCGTGGGTCGACGCCGTTGTCGCGCTGGGCATGATCGGCCTCGTCGCCATCGTCGCGTTCGCCGCGTCGGCCAGGGCCGGGCGCCTGCGCACGGTCGACGCGTTGGCGGTCCGCGATCTTGCGGGACATCGTCGAGGTCGGCGCGCGGCGCACCTCGCCAACCGACTCCCGTGGCCGAGCCCGATCGCCGCGGGGTTCGTCAGGCCCTTCGCTCGACCGGGTCGGGCGATCTCGATGGTGCTCGCGGTGGCGTTCGGCGCCGCCGCAGTCACGTTCGCCTTCGGACTCAGCTCCTCACTCACCCGCGTCGAAGCGGCGAGGAACCACGACTCCGGCGACGTCCAAGCCGTCGCGCCGGACGGCGTGCCGAACGGCGTGCCGGGGCCGATCGTGCGCGGACAGTCGCCGGCCCCGTCGGCGGTCGTGGCCGACCCTGCCGCGGTGGCCGCGGCGATCGCCAGCCAACCGGGCACCGCCTCGTTCTACGGCGTGGCCAGGTCCGATGTGACTGTTGCCGGCGTCACCGGCTCGACCGCGGTCTACGCGTTCAGCGGCGACGCATCCGCCGACTACGAGCTCGTCACCGGTCGCTGGTTCCGCGGATCCGGCGAGATCGTCGTGCCGAAGACCTTCCTGACCACGACCGGCCTGCGCGTCGGCGACACGGTGACGCTCGTCGATCACGGCGCGTCGATCCGGCCGCGCATCGTCGGCGAGGTCTTCGACCCGCACGAACAGACGATGGAGGTCTTCACCGACATCTCGACGATGTCGGCAGCACGACCCGACCTGCAGCCGAGGACGTTCTCGATCACCGTGCAACCCGACACGGATGCCACGGCCTACGCCACCGCACTCGACGCGGTGCTGCAGCCGATGGGTGCGTTCACGTTCCCACCAGGTCGCGGCGGGAGCAGCGACGTGATCCTCGCCCTCGACACCCTCACGGCCGCCCTCACCCTGATGCTGGCCGCCGTCGCCGCGCTCGGCGTCCTCAACACCCTCGTGCTCGACACCCGCGAACGAGCCCACGAGATCGGCATCCACCGCGCGATCGGCATGACCCCTGCGCAGACCATCACGATGGTCCTCACCTCGGTGCTCGTGGTCGGCCTGGCCGGCGGAGCGATCGGCGTGGCGCTCGGAACGCTCTTGCACGCCGCCGTCCTGCCGGCGATGGGACGCAGTGCCGGTCTGTCACTCCCGAGATCGGTGCTCGACGTCTACCAACCGGCCGAGCTCGTCGCCCTCGGCCTGGGCGGTCTGGTGATCGCCCTCGCCGGTGCGCTCCTGCCGTCGACGTGGGCGGCGCGCACCCCGGTCGTCGCCACGCTGCGGACCGAATGAGCCCGGACGGCCGTGCCGCGCCGCGCCGTGGTGTCAGTTCTGGCTGGACGCGGTTGTGGACCCGGTCGTGGAGTCGGTCGGGTTGGTCTGGACGCCGCCGTCGCACACTGCCGCGGTCGTCTCGTCGAGCCCATCTTCGCAGTCGACACCGTCGGCCTCGGTCGTGTCGTTCGCGGCGGACTGCTCGTTCGGATCCACCGCCTCCGGACCTTGCCTGCATCATCGGCGCCCGCCGCCTCGGGGCCCTCGTTGGCCTCCGGCGACTCACCGTGCGGATTCGTCTGCGTGTCGCCGGCCGATGGGGCCGTCGTGCTCGCGACGACCGATTCCTGCGTCGGCGGGGGCGTGGAGTCGTCACTCCCACTGGCCGCGACGGCGACGCCGGCCACGCCGGCGAAGAGGCCGAGGCCGAGAATGGTCGAATAGGTCGCCTTCCTCATTCGAGGTGTCATTGGCGGTGTCCTTCCTGGTCGGGCGATCCGGGAGCCCGGGTCGGGCAGGAGCATGCGCTCGCGAACCTTGAGCGATGCCGAAGCGACCTGAAGGTCACTTCAGCCAGGCTTCAGCCAGCCTTCAGGTCGGCGATGTCATGCTGGGACCGCGAGGATCGTGGTCGTCGAGGACGACAAGCGCCTGGCCGCAACCCTGCGACGTGGGCTCGAAGCCGAGGGCTTCGCCGTGGACAACGCGCTCGACGGGAAGCAGGGGATCTGGCTCGCGTCGGAGCATGCCACGCCGTCTCGCGTTGCCCGGTGAGGGCGAATCCGCGTTCGTCCAGGTCGTCGACGACGAAGGCCGTGTGATCGCGTCGACGGAGAACATCGACGGGGTCCCGGCGATCTCGACCCGGCTCCCCGAGTCCGATGATCAGCTCGTGATGAGCATCACCGTGCCGCGGCTCGACGACGCCGAGAGCGTCCGCGTCGTCGCGGTCAACGCGACGACCGGCATCGGGACCGTCACCGTGGACGCCGGCGAGAACCTCGATGGCGCGGAGGCGATCACCGGCACGATCTCAGGGGTCCTGGCCATCGGACTGCCGATCCTGCTCGCCGTGGTCGCCGCCGTGACATGGTGGTCCGTCGGGCGCACGCTCAAACCCGTCCGCGACATCACCGCGACGCTGGCCGACATCACCCCCACCGATCTGCACCAGCGAGTGCAGGCACCGCCGACGCGCGACGAGATCGGACAACTCGCCCGCACCGTCAACGACACCCTGACCAGGCTCGAAGGCGCCGTCGACGAGCAGCGACGGCTCGTCGCCGATGCCAGCCACGAGCTGCGCGGACCCATCGCGGCATTGCGCGCCGACCTCGAGATCTCGATCGACCATCCCGAACACACGCCGTGGAGGGACGTGGCCCGCGACGTGCTCGGCGACGTCGACCGGCTGCAGCATCTCGCCGAAGACCTCCTCCTCCTCGCCCGGCTGGACGCCGACACGCAGCGGGCCCATCGACCCGTCGACCTCGCCGCGATCGCCGCCGGATCCGTCCTCGACGTACGCCGCAGCGACATCACCGTGATCAGCACAGGCGTCGGCACGCCGGCGCCGGTCAGCGGTGACCGCGACCAGTTGACGCGCATGGTCCGCAACCTCGTGCACAACGCCGAACAGCACGCGCCGACGCGGATCACGATTGACGTCACCGCCGGGCACGACGGCACACGGCTCCGCGTCGCCGACGACGGCCCCGGCATCCCGGCGAGCCAACGCGAGCACGTGTTCGAACGCTTCGTCCGACTCGACACGGCGCGCACCCGCGACTCAGGCGGCACCGGCCTCGGGCTGGCAATCGTGCGCGACGTCGTCACCACGCACAACGGCACCGTGACGATCACCGACTCCGCTCCGCACGGAACCATCGTCACCGTGCACCTGCCGGCCCTCGTGACCCTGGATCCGATCGATGCTCGGGTGGGTCGGGAACCTGGTGCGCCTCGCTCGGAGCCGTGACGGCGAGCGATGGCCGGTCCTCAGCACCGCGTCACGTCGAAGGCCGTCCACGACGCGTTCGACGCCGCCGGCTGCACGTGCACGCCCTCGACGCATGCGCCGGAGTCGGCGAGGGCGCGCAGCAGTTGCGGCTCGTTCGACGGGAAGTGGGTGGCGTAGCCGGGGGTGAGCACCACGGTACCGACGCGCCGGTCGCGCAGCAGGCGGGCGTACGCGGCGGTGTCGGGGAACCCTTCGCGGTACATGCCCTCGGGGAACAGCTCGCTGTCGAGCGTGCCGCCGTGGCGGACGACGACGTAGAGGTCGTACTTCGCGTCGCCGGCGCTGAGCACGCGCTGCACGGCCCCCCGCCGGAAGGCCGGCGAATCGACGTAGGAGTCCAGGTCGTGCGTGACACCACGGCGGGTGACGCCCGCCCAGCCCGACAGCAGCAGGAACGGCCGCCACATCAGGGGCACGACGACGACGAACGCGATCGCCGCGGCCAGCGCGACGCGGGCCGGAGCGCCGCGCCGCGTGCCGCGAGGTCGAGGGCGAGTGGTACGGCGATGACGAGGATGCGAACCCCGACCGTGCCGAGCAGGCTGACGATCTGCTGCCCGGCCGACGTCTCCGACAGGATCGGTGAGGCGAGCGTCGTGGCGATCGCCGGCACGGCGGCGACGACGGCGATCGACCAGCAGACCACGAGCGGGCGGCGCCGATCGCCCGCCGTCGGCCAGGCCGCGACGACGGCGATCAGCGAGATCGGCAGCAGCACGGCGGGGTGCGTGGCGATGGCCAACCCAGCGAGCATGGTCGCACCCACGTCGCGCTGTCGCGTCCACAGGCCGATCGACGTCAGGAAGAACGCCGCCGCCCAGAGGAACGGGAGCTGGCCGAGGAGCACTGAGGCGAACAGTGCCGGGTTGAGCAGCACGGCCACGGCCCACCAGCCACGGCGCACACCGGGGAACGCCCAGAACGTCGCCACCAGCGTGCCTGCTGCCCCGGCGATCAGCACGAACGTGACCACTCGGTCACCACCGAGCGGCCAGAGCAACGCGCCGACCAGCCACGGCACGACGGCGTAGGGGAACGTGCGCGCTTCCCCCGAGGCGAGCACCGGCATCCGCAGCGGGATGCGGCCCGAGTGCCACAACTCGTCGGCGATGAACCACACGTGCACGTGGTTGCTGACCATGTCGGTGGTGAGGAACACCGCGTGGGTGGAGATCGTCACGAGCAGCGCCGCCCACGCGACGGCGACGGCCGCACACGTGATGCGCGAGGCGGTGGTCCACCTCGTTGGCGAGCGCGGGCCCGCCGCGCCCGCCGCTGACGCCACACGACTGCTGGCTACTGTCTCGATCGGACCCTCCGTCGGAAGGAGCGTGGGTGGCTCCCGGGCGCGCGCGGCTGAACGGTGCGGCAACAGGTTACGGCGCGGCCGGCATCGTGATGGCGGTCGGCGCACTGGGCCCGGCGCCGTCCGTCTGGCAGTTGACCATGGCCGGTCTCGCCACGCTCGTCGCCGCCGCGGTCGCGCTGGCGACGGCGGCCCGACGCGGCCGAGGCTGGGTCATCGCCGGCCCGCTGATCGGCGCGGCCACGGCGGTGCTGTACGCCGTGACGCCGCCGGGGCTGGCCACCCTGATCCTCGCGTTGCTGGCCGGCGCGGCGGTTGGGCTCGTCGCACCGCGACCGTGGCACCCTCTCGCGTGGAGCGCAGGCGGGGCCGCCGCCGGGACCGCCTCGGTCGTCGTCGTGCGCGCGACGACGTCCAGTGCAGCGGCGCTGACGGTCGCGGCCGCGGCGATCGGGGTCGCCGCGGCCTCGACGCTCGTTGCGGCGAGTGTCGAACGCCGGCCCCGACGAGTCCGCCGGGCCGGCTGGATCGTCCCGGTCGTCGCCCTGTGCGCCGCGGCGCTGATGGTTGCCTGGACCGGCGCGAACAACTCGAAGCTGTCCTGGTTCGGCTCCGCGATCGTCAGCGGACCATCCGCTGGCGACGAGGTGGCGATCACGTTCGACGACGGGCCGAACGCAACGACGACGTTCGAGGTGCGCGACATCCTCGACCGCTACGGGGTCAAGGCGACGTTCTTCCTCGTCGGCAAGGCCCTGGACGAGCGCCCTGATGTGGCTGCCCGGATGCTCGCCGACGGGATGCTCCTCGGCGGCCACTCCTACCACCATGACGCCTGGCGGTGGCTCGACCCGCGCTACCCGGAACTGGATCGCACGGTCAGCGCGTTCAAGCGCAACCTCGGCGTGTGCCCGCGCGTTCTACCGACCACCGCACGGTCAGCGCACACCGTTCCTCGTGGCCGACGTGCACCGCGCCCACATGGACCTGGCGTTGTGGACCGTCTCGGCCGGCGACTGGGCGACCCACGACGGAGCACTGGTCGCCGATCGGGTGCTCAGCCAGGTGCGGCCCGGGTCGATCATCCTGCTGCACGACGGGCTCGACGGCAACGTCGACGCCGACCGCTCGGTGCTGCTCGACGCCTTGCCGCGCATCCTCGACGGCCTGCAGGTCCGCGGGCTGCGGCCGGTGCGGCTCGACCAGCTAGTCGGCGGCCGGGGCTACAACGCGTCGTGCTGAGCACCCAGGGATGTCTCCGCGGCGACCACGATCGGGACGGTGTGCGGCCGCCGCACGCGCTGGCGCCAGGCCACCCGGCCGGCCGCCAACGGGATGGCGACGGCGTCGATCACGACGTCCTTCATCCGCGTGCGCGAGCGGAACAGCGGGACCGGCACCACGTGGTCGTTGCGCACCATGTAGCCCAGCCGGCCGAGCACGACGGCCACCTCGACGGTCTCGCTGTAGCGCCAGCCCCGGTAGAAGTCGAGTGCGTGCACCAGCGCTCCGAGACGGAACACCCGGTAACCCGACTCGACGTCGTGGAGTCGCACGCCGCCTGCCCAGCGGGTGGCCCACCAGCTCATCAAGGCGTTGCCCACCTGCTTGTAGCGCGGGTAGGTCGACAGCTCGCGGCGCACCAACAGGGCGTCGAGCGACTGATCGCTGACGATCCGCTGCAGCTCCTCGAACGCCGCCAGCTCGTGCTGGCCGTCGGCGTCGACGGTGAACACCAGATCGTCGCCGTGCAGCTCGCCCGCCGCGAGGCGCACGCGCAGGTCGCAGAACGCCGCGTAGTACGCCGCCGACATCCCTCGGTTGCGGTCGAAGCGGAGCAATGTGGCATGACCGCCGTCCGGGGTCCAGCCCTCGATGGCCGCGCGGGTGCCGTCGGTCGAGCCGTCGTCGACCACCAGGAGCTCGTCGACCATCGGGTACAGCCGATCGAGCACCGCAACCACCGTGGGCTCCTCGTTGTACGCCGGGACGACGGCGATCCGTCGCCGCTCACCCACCGGCGGCCACCTGGTCGCCGACGGCCGGCGCGCTGTGCGCGGCCACGTACCAGGTGAACGTGCGGCGCACGCCCTCGACGATGTCGACCTCGGGATGCCAGCCGAGCAGGCGTTCGGCACGTTCGCTGACGACGACGCGCGGTGCGAGGTCGCCCGGGCGTGCCGGCCCGAACTCCGACGTGGTGCCGGGCACGAGATCCTTGACGAGCTCGACGAGCTCGCGGATCGACACCGGGCAACGGCCGTCGAGGTTGATCGTCTGGTTCTCCGCGGCGGACCCGAGCGCCAGCACGAAGCCCTTGGCCAGGTCTTCGACGTAGACGAAGTTGCGCACCTGCCGCCCGTCTCCGTCGATGCGCAGCGTCTCGCCGGCCAGGGCGCGGCGGAAGAACGCAGCCATCACCGTGCTCGGCCGCATGCGCGGACCGTACGGGATCCCGAGCCGGAGCACGGTGAACGGTCGCTGGTACAGGTGGAGGAAGTCGCGGCAGGCGAGCTCGGCAGCGATCTTGGTGCTCACGTAGAGGTGCCGGTTGGTGTCCGGGTCGAACGTCGCTGCCTCGTCCACCCGCTCGCCGCGTGTGGCCTCGTACACCCAGATCGTGCTGGCCAGCACGACGCGACCCGTTGCCGTCCGGCGGGCGGCCTCGAGGACGTTGACCGTGCCGACCACGTTGAGCTCGGTGGCCGCGGCCGGTCGGGCGATGACGTCGTTGACGTCGGCCATCGCCGCCAGGTGGATGACCGGGCCGGCACCGTCGAGCGCCGACGTCAACGCGTCGAGGTCGAGGATGTCGACCGATGCCCACTCGACGTCGCCGCGGTGCGGCGCCGTCCGATCGAGGACGCGCACGCTGTGCCCGGCGGCGAGCAGGGCGTCGACGACGTTGGAGCCGATGAAGCCGGCGCCGCCGGTGACGACGACGGGGGCACCCGTCATGGCAGCACCGCCTGCAGCGCCTCGACCACGTAGTGCGCCTGGCCGGTGGTCATCACCGCCGACACCGGCAGGCACACGTGCCGGGCGCACGCCTCGTCGGCGCCGGGCAACGACTCGGTGCACCACGGCTCGAACACCGGCTGGCGGTGCAGGGGCACCTCGTACACCTCGCCCGACAGGGCCACGTCCCACTCCTCGCGCAGCCGCTTCTTGAGGACGAGGCGGTCCACCCCGGGCGGCAGCCGGGCGATGTACTTGTACCGGTTCGTGACCGCCCGCGACGAGATCGACACCGGTGTCAGCCCGACCACCGACATGGCGGCGTCGTAGACGGCGGCGATCGCGGCGCGCTTGGCGATGAACTCGTCGAGCCGGCGGAGTTGGGTGAGTGCGATCGCCGCATGTGGCTCGCTCATCCGCCAGTTGCTGCCGAGTCGGGTGTGCAGGTTGGTGAGGAACGACGACTTCCCCTGGTCGCGGTAGATCCGAGCCTCGTCGGCGATGCGTCCGTCGGCGCAGGCGATCATCCCGCCCTCGCCGCCGGCCATCACCTTGGTCGGGTAGAACGAGAACGTGCCGGCGACGCCGAAGCTCCCGGCGCTGCGTCCGTCCAACGACGCGCCGTGCGCGTGCGCCGCGTCTTCGACGAGCGGCACGCCGCCGGCGTCACAGGCGGCGGCCAGGTCGAGCACGCTGGGCGCCACGTAGCCGCCGATGTGGACGACGATCACCGCGGCCGTGTTCGGCCCGATGAGCCGCGACGCCGATTCGACGTCGATCGACATCGTCGACGGGTCGCAATCGGCGAAGCGTGGCGTGGCCCCGGCCGCCAGCACGGCGGCAGCCGTGGCATGGAACGTGTTCGCCGGCACGACGACCTCCCGACCCTCGACCCCGATGGTCCGCAGGACGATCTCGATCGCCGAGGTGCCGGAGGCGACAGCGACGGCGTGCTCGGCGCCATGGCGTTCGGCGAACTCGGCTTCGAGGCGAGCGCCGATCGGGCCGAGCGTGAGCTGACCAGACCGCAGCGCCTCGTCGATCATCGCCAGGATCTGGGCACGATCCTCGTCGGGGAACCACACGGATGCCGCAGGGACGTGTTGCGTGCGCAAGGGGGCTCCACTCTTCACGATCGCCGAGCCAGACAAGCTTGCCACACGCCCGGACAGGGCCGAGTGAAGCCGGCGTCGACACCACCGACATGCAACCCGGCGCTGATCAGGTGCTCCCGAGCCGTTCGCCGACCGACGTGCCGACCCGGGTCGTGCCGGCCGGCGGAGCCGTCGCAGCTGGCCGGCATCAGGCCTTCGTGGTCGTCGTTGCACGAACGGTCGTGCTCGGCCTCGTGGTGGTCGAGGTGGTCGGCTTCTTCGGCTTGGTGGTCGTTGTGGTCGTCTTGCCCGTCGACTTCGGCGTGGTGGTGGCCGCGGTGGACGAGCCGGACAGGCGGGCCCACGTCACCGGCCCGACGATGCCGTCGCTCTTGAGCCCGTTGGCCTTCTGGAACGACATGATCGCCGCCTGCGTCTGAGCGCCGAACGTGCCGTCGGCATTGACCTTCAAGCCGTGTGCGGCGAGCGCCGTCTGGATCTGCTTCACGCCCGGCCCGGTGTCACCCAGTCCGACGTTGTCGCTCGGGCTGCTGACCACTCGCCCTGCCGCGGTGGTCGTGGCTGTCGGCGGCACAACCGAGGAGGTCGCCACCGCGGGCGGGAGCGCGAGCGGCAACGATGTCGACGGAGTCGACCTCGATGTGGACACGGTGACGGTGGAGACGGGCGCGAGCGTGGCGAACGTCGTCGGCGATGACCTGGCGGTCGCGGTCGAGGCGGTCGAGGACGCCCCGCTGCTGCAGCCGGCCGCGCCGATCAGCGCGACCACGCACAGGGCAATCCCGCCGCGACGAGGGATCCGGCGCGCCGCCCTCGGATGCATGCGGCGATCATGGCCGATTGCATCGTTCGACCCGCGACAACGAGGGTAAATCCTCGGCAAATCATTGCCGGGAGCGTTCCGCGCGACGATCTGCTCGGCGCCGAGCGCGGCAGCGACGAACCGGGTCGTCGTGGTCGTGCCGTTCGTGCCGCTGACGAGCGTGACGGCGGTCCTGGGTGAGTCGGTGGAGCGCGTCCGGATTCACGGCGGGGTCGGACGACTCGACCGCCGCGGTCTGGTCGGATCAACCGGTGGGCGTGGGGGGCTGGCGTCGGAGGATGGCGACTCCGTCGACCTTGGCCACCTCGTGGTAGGCCGCGTCGACGATGGGCTTGATCAACCCCTTGGGGTCGCAGGCTTTGATGGACTGGTACTGGGCGATGTAGGTCGGTGCGCTGGCCGGGTCGGTGAGATAGTCGTGCATCCGTGCTGCGGCACCGGGTCCGAGGTACACCTCGGGGAGCCACAGGTAGGGGAAGCCCGGATCTTGGTGGGCGTCGGCGTAGATCGCCGGGCCGGTGCACATGACGAACAGGTTGTCGCCGGGTTGCCGGTGGGCGACGAACCATCGGGCGACGTCGCGGTCGACGACGGCGTGAGGGTCGGAGGCGGCGCGCACGGTGATCCTCGCCGGGTTGCCGAGGAACACCCACAAGGAGATGGCGATGCACGGCGCCGTCACCGCGATCGTGGTACATGCCGCGTGGAGCCGGCGCTGGTGGCCGATAGTCGCCCCCGCAAGCGCGCTGATCGGCGCGGCGAGGAGCAGCCAGTAGTGCCGCCAGTAGCCGCCGCCGAGCAGGAAGGCGAGCGACGCGGAGCAGCCAGATCGGCAGGAGCAGTTCGCGACGCCACCGCTGGCGTCGCGGTTGCGCCGGTCGTCTGCCGAGTCGGGTGACGAGGCCGCCGAGGCCGACGACGAGCCCGGCGCCGAGCACGACCAGGGCAGAGCGCGCGGTTCGACGCAGGATCACCCAATAGGGGTGGTTGAACAGGCTCAGCGTGTCGGAGCGGTAGCCGACGACGGCCCACCACCATCGGTGCCAGCCGATCAGTGCGCCGTGCACGGCGAGGACCGCGATGAAGGCGGCGAACCCGGCAAGCAACCCCGCTGCGGCATGGAACAGGTGGCGACGTTCGAGCGGGCGTCCGACGCCGATGATCGCGAACCAGAGCAGCAACGTGAGCAGCCCGTCGAAGCCGGTCTGCTTGAACGAGAAGGCGACGCCGGCGAGCACGCCCGAGGCGATCATCCACGTCGTCGGCGACGGCTTGGTCAGCCCGACGAGGGCAACGGCGAGGCCGGCGGCGACGACGGCGCCGCTGAGCAGTTCGCCGTTGGGGATGTGACCTTCCAGGACCGGCGCGGCAGAGACTGCGCCACAGATCAGGGCCGTCCAGCGGGCGGCGCGATGCCCGTGCAGCTGGCGGACGATGATCGCCGTGGAGATCACCAGCAGTGCGCCGAAGAGCATGGCCATCACCCGGATGCTGCTGGTGTGGCCGCCCGACAGCCAGTCCCAGGCGCGGAACAGGACGAGCAGTCCTTGTGGTCGGTCGACCCACACGTCTCGGTAGAGGACGCGCCCGTGCGCCCACGCCCGGGCGATCGCCAGGTAGCCGCCTTCATCGGGAGTGATCGGCGTCGTCACCATCCGGGCGCGGATCACGACCGACGTCGCGCAGCCGGCCACGATCCACCACCAGGTCCGCGCCGTCTCGGACACCGCCCGCAGTCGCGTCGGGTTCGGGAGGTAGGCGGCGACGGACATGATCCGTGGCCGGCAGCGCCGGATTCGGCGGGGTGCCGACGCGTTCGTCGGTGGTCACACCCTGGCGCCCGGCGCTCGTGTCGACGCTCACGTGACCGGCGCGAACGCGTCGCTGGAGGGGCGCAGCAGGCGGCCGATGACGGGGAGCTCCCACAGCGATTCGAGCTGGGCGATGGGAGCCCGGCGCGCAGGGTGGATTGCTGGCCGTCGAGCACGAGGTAGCGCGGGAGCCAGTGGGGGTCGAACTTCGCGTTGAAGTGCCACAGGCTCTCGATCTGCATGTCGTCGCCGAGGCGGTGCATGAGCCGGGTCATGTTGCGCTGCCAGAAGCGGTCGCCGAGGTCGCCGGCGAGGATGGCGCGCATGGTGGCGAAGTGCAGACCGAGGCCACGGTGACCGCGGTCGCGCAGCTCGGCGATCGTGCCGGCGACGAGGAACTCGATGAGCCCGTTGGGGTGCTGTCCGGCGCGTGTCGGCGACGCATGGTAGACACTGAACCATATGGTGCAGTATCCGGGGACGTGGCTCGACGCCTCCCTCCACGCGTTGGCAGACCCCACGCGCCGCGGTGTGCTTGAGCAGCTCGGCCGTGAAGACAGCTCGATCACGGCCCTCGCCGACCGGTTCCACATGACACTCACGGGCATGAAAAAGCACGTCGGCCTCCTCGAACACGCAGGACTCGTCGTCACCGAGAAGGTCGGCCGCGTACGAACCTGCCGGATCGGCGCTCGCCGTTTCGAGGAAGTGGCGGCGTGGATCGACGGCTACCACCAGCTCTGGGATGCGCGATTCGGCGTGCTCGACCAGGTCATCGACGAAATGAAACAGAAGGAGAAGTCAGATGGACGCCAGCAGGCAAAGTGAGCATGCCACGACGAAGAACGTCACGACCGTGGAACGGAAATCCGAGCGTGAGGTCGTCGTCACGCGATGGTTCGACGCACCTGCGCGCCTCGTGTTCGAGGCGTGGTCGAAGCCCGAGCTGTTCAAGCGGTGGTGGGCGCCGAAGTCGATGGGCATGACGCTGCACTCCTGTGAGATGGATGTGCGCACGGGCGGCAGCTACCGCCTCGGATTCGGCGATGGCATGGACTTCTTCGGCACCTACGTCGAGGTCACACCGCCATCGCGCATCGTCTGGACCAACGACGAGGGCGCGGAGAACGGCTCCGTCACCACGGTCACCCTGACGGAGGAGAATGGCAAGACGCTGCTGGTCATGAGCGAGCTCTTTCCGTCGAAGGAAGCATTCGATGCCGACGGCGGCGCGGCGGATGCGACGCACGAGACGTTCGACCAACTGGATGAACTGCTCGTCGAGCTCGCCACGGTGTCGTGACCCGTACTTCTCTCGCCCCGGCACGATGTCGCTCACGAGCACACGCCGACGGGCCCGTCAGTTCCACCGTTGAGCGGAGTGGTCTGGGAAGTCGTCGTCCGCTCGCCGAGGTGGTGACGCAGGTTGCTTCGTTCAGCTCGTCTGGATGAGGCGGGTGATCGTTTCGAGGGTCACACTCGGGTGTGGTGAGGCCATTGATCGTCACGGCGACGTTGGACCCGGCGAGCTGGTCGTTCTTCGAGGACTGACGTCGTGCTCACTTCCCGCCGGAACGCAATGTATTGGCGGCGCACCTGACGCTGTTCCATCGACTCCCCGGCGACTGCGAGCAGACCGTCCGGGCGAACATGATCGAGGCGGCGTCGACGACACGATTGTGGACCGGGCGCGCCGTCCGTGTGCGATCACTGGGTCATGGTGTCGCCCTCGACATCGACAGCGCTGAGCTCGTCGCGCTCCGCAGTCGGCTCGCCCAACGTTGGGCCGACCTTCTCGGGACGCAAGATCGCGCCTGGCGCCAGCCGCACGTCACCGTGCAGAACAAGGTCACGCCCGAGTCCGCAGCCGCTCTGCTGGGGCAACTGCAGTCCTCGTTCATGCCGTTCACGGTCGAGATCCGAGGTGTCGCCCTGTGGCGCTACCTCGGCGGCCCCTGGAACCTCGTCGCCGACGTACCGTTCGCTTCCGCAGCGTGAGGCCACGACGTCAACGTGACCACCTTGCCTCACCAGCACGCCTCAGATCCGCGACCATCTGCACCGGGTGCTGCAGTCGCGCCCACGCAGCGGATCATCAGCTCGAAGACCGTCGCGACGGCCACGGTCCGACGCAAACACGCCGGGATCCGGCGTTCGATGACGCTGCCTCGTGCTCGTCGTGGCGTCATTTGAGGACGTATCGATTGCTGCCGTTGCCTTGCGTGGCTAGCCGCGTCAGACGGGTGATGACTGCGGACCGGATTGGTGCGATCGGGCCAACCGAGAGCACTTGCCGGCCCTCGTCACTTGCAGCCGCGTTGCGCCTCGTACTCCGTTGGCGGTGAGCTCAGGTGCCCGACATCGCCACCGGATCAATCTTCGTCTCAGCGGCGGGGTGGCTTGGCTACGGTCCGTTGTAGCTGCTCACAACAGTTCCACCGCGGCCGGCATGGAATCATCGGTCGCCGTGTCGAGGAACTGATTGACTGGTTCCAAGCCGCTATTTGGTGGTCCGGTGTCGACCAGGTCTGACGCCTGGGCCGCCGCCTTGCGAATCGCTATGGCGCGGGTTCGCAGCGGCTCGTTGAGCACGGCATGCATCCTGAGCAACGTGTCGGCCGCCGTGGCCACGGATACTGCCCGTCCCGTCTCGTCCGTCGGATCGAACGGCTGGTACACGGCCACGCGAGACGCACGCGCGTCGTCGAGGCGCTCCCACGTGATCTTCGCGCCCGTCTGCTGGTCCCAATCGGCTGCGTTGGCTGTGAATTCGTCGAACAGGGCCTTGGTCAGGGTCTTGTCGCCCATGTCGAGGTATGCCTCGATCCGTAGGTCGCCCGTCTTACTCACCGAGAGGTCCCAGTTGCCGAAGGGCGCACTGCCGAAGGACACCCAGTTGCCACGACCGCGGGCCGGGATACGGATCGCCGGGTTCTTCTGATTGACGATTGTCAGCACCTCTTGGAAGTAGTCCTGCCGAGCGGCGTTGGCTGACGAGACAACCGCGTTAGCTGAGGTCGGTGCCGCGGTGCCGCCCTTCACCGACTTCTGCCAGTCGTTGGGTCGCGAGACGACGTCGAACACCGGCGCGTGGGGTCCGCTGTCGCCAATCTGGACCACTCCAATCTCGACGCCGAAGAAGTTGACTCCGAGGTCGGTTCGTTCGTTCAGCCAGTCGAAGGTTCGGCGAAACTCGTCTCGGAACGAGGGCGCGATCCACACCACTGTTGACGCCTCCAAGCCGGAGGCGTATAGCAAGC
The DNA here is from genome assembly GCA_963794805.1 of uncultured Acidimicrobiales bacterium. Taxonomy (GTDB): domain Bacteria; phylum Actinomycetota; class Acidimicrobiia; order Acidimicrobiales; family Ilumatobacteraceae; genus JAODBQ01. The sequence goes on along the minus strand of CAWCFL010000010.1, from coordinate 281,953 downwards.
ACTGGCCGAGGTGCCCGTGATCGGTGCGCTCGAGTTGATTCTCGATGATCACAGTTCGCCCGCTGTCGTCTTCGGCGTGAACGTCTAGCCGGAAGTCGCCCACGGACACCTCCGTGCTGATCAACGTCAAAGTCATCCCGAGTGCTTCTGCGAGCACATCAAGGTTCGCCGCAAGCCACGGCGTGAAGTCGCCGGCCTCTGTCTGCCACACCTCACGGGCATTGGCCATGCGCCGCAGCCGCCCCAACCCCTTCTCGTCCAGCTCGACCACAACCCGATTCTGGACGGCGATCGCCACGAAACTCGACACGGACACCGCTGCGAGGCAGCAGCCGTGCCCGGCCTGTCTTAAAATGTCAGGACGGACGACGCTCCCGTAGCGGGCTCGCCGTTCGCAAGGTCGCGGTGGGCGAGCACCTGCGCGCCCGTCTCGTAGAGCTGGATCAGCAGCGAGGCGCCGTGCCCGTCCTCACGCGCGTGAGGCCACATGCGATCGTCGCGCCCCTCGACGTGGCACGCTCCGGCCGGACGCGCCCCTCACGGGCAGTCGAGGCTGTCCGGAGGGCCGGGCTTGGCCCCAACGTGCACAGGTCTGCCCGTCGGCCCACCGGCGCTCCCACACCACCGGCGGTACAAGTCGTCCTCGCCGCAAGTCGCGCTGCCTTCGAAGTCGGCGTCCACGAAGAAGCTGCGAGCAGCAGGTGTAGGTGAGGATGCTCCGAACGACCTCGACCTCTCATTGGCGGTAGCGGACACGTTCACGGCTTCGGTCGGCCGTCGTTCGAGGACGCGGATCTCTGCAGATCGGTACTCGGTCTTCCGGCTTTGGGGGCGTCGTTCGGTGTGCGTGGTCGGTGCAGCCAGCGGCTCCTGAGCACTCCGGCACCGACCGAGCGAGCCGCAGCGATACCCGCCCGCAACCCGGCCATCGCCGGCCGCACCTCCCGCCACAACACCTCGCCGGCAGGAGTCAGCGACACCGCACCCGGCGCCCGGGTGAACAACACCACCCCGAGCTGGCGTTCCAACCGAGCGATCTGCTGCTCAGCGCCGGCTGCGAAACCCCCAGCAGCTGCGCCGCCCTCGTGAAGTGCAACTCCGTCGCCACGACGGCGAACGACTCCACCCAGCGCACGTCGACCGGCAACGACCCAACGTCGGACACGCCGGGACGATACGACCTGGACGCATCAGGCAGCCGTCGTGAAGTTCCAGCCCCGGGTGGAACCGCCGAGTTCATCTCGAACGATCCGCGCCGTAGAGGCGCTGGACAAGTCCTCGTCCGCAGACGAGTCCTTCGTGATGCTCGACACCATGAAGCCGAGGGTCGCCCTCTACGTTGGCGCGAAGTGCGCGATCGGACCGGCGGCGTGGGACGCGTCAGCAAACGGTTCCGTCATCACGCCACGCCGAAGCTGACAATCCATTCGAGAGGGTCATCCATGTCGTATCCGAAAGGATCATCGATGTCGTATGACGACGTCATCCTGGGCCGCCGGAGCATCCGCGGCTACAAGCCGGACCCCGTCCCTCGGGCGCTGATCGAGGAGATCATCGCTCTGGCGATGCGCTCGCCGTCGTCGATGAACACGCAACCCTGGAACTTCTACGTGATCACCGGAGAGGCCCTCGACCGCATCCGCGCCGGCAACACCGAGCGAAATTTGGCAGGGGTGCCGCACTCGCGGGAATTCCGCTTCGGCCCGGGCTTCGCCGGCGCGCACCGCGACCGCCAGGTGAGCGTCGCCAAGCAGCTCTTCGGCGCGATGGGGATCGCACGAGACGACAAGGAGGGTCGCCAGGACTGGGTGTTGCGCGGCTTTCGGCAGTTCGACGTGCCGGTGTGCGTGATCGTCACCTATGACCGTGTGCTCGACGGCAGCGATGACACCCCATTCGACTGCGGCGCGGTGACCACCTCCCTGGTCAATGCAGCGTGGTCTCGCGGGCTGGGCGCGGTCATCAACAGCCAGGGCATCATGCAATCGCCGGTCGTGCGCGAGCATGCCGGGATCGCCGACGACCAGGTGATCATGAAGAGCGTCGCGCTGGGCTGGCCGGACGAGACCTTCCCGGCCAATGCGGTGGTCTCCGAACGTAAGCCGGTGGCTGACGCGACTGTTTTCGTGGGCTTCGACGAGTGAGGCGATGGGGTGCGGTTGATGGCGCAGCCTTGCGAGGCCAGAACCACGAGATGTCCACTGGACTGGTTCAGGGACGATCAGGCAGATGTTCCAGCTCCGCTGGAAGGTCAGGTGGCGGCAGAGCGAAGAAGGCCCTTACGCCGCCCCCCTTCTGGCTCGTTACGAACATGATCCCGAGGTGGAGAGGTGACGGGAACGGGTCATTCTCTGCCCACATGCGTGGGAAGGTCCGGAGGTCGTCGGTCCGGCTCTAAGGGGGCGCTCTCTCAGCAACAGCACGGCACCGATCACCAGATCCCAATCCACTGGGAGCACTCACCGCGGAGCACCGTACTGGTCACGACCTACCCCGTGGATTGCGTCACAGCGCCGAAGACCGCACCAGCCGGTTGAAGTGCGCGATCGCGTCTGTCGGCGCAGAACTGCGCCGATCAGCGCTCCCGGTTCGTGCTGAGAAGACTCACAGAACGGTCGCCGAACCGGCGATCGAGGACGCTCATGCGCTCATCGAAGGGACGGGATTTTCGGACACCTCGAAAGGGTGAGTGAGGCCGATGTTCGAGATCGCCCAACCCGCACTCGACACGGTTGACGCTGACGGTGAGCTCGCGGGGCGGGCGGTGTCGGGATCGACTAGCACGCTCGTCGACGTTTCCCGTTGGCCCGACAGGAATTCTCGACGGTTGGATCGCGCGGTGTGGGGCAACGCCCGATGCGGGCTCTCCGGCCGGCTCGTCCTCGCCGCGGGACGGCGTCGCCGGACGTCAGCCATTGAGCGCTCGGTGTGACGTCACATGATGACGTAATGAGCCGATCTGCGGGTGCGACGGGAACGTTGCAATCGGCCCGAGCGCCCGGCGCGATCATTGACGCCGTGGGTCCGCTTGTGGTGGCTCGGACCGCCGAGCTGATGACAGTGGCGGAGATGTTCGATGCTGCCATCGGGCACGGGCCGACCGGGATGTTGCTGTGGGGTGAGGCGGGGATCGGGAAGTCGACGATCTGGCGGGCTGGGGTGGACGCAGGCCGTCAGCGGGGTTTCTCGGTGATGGTTTGTCGCCCGGCTGAGGCTGAGCTGCGTTTGAGCTACTCGGGATTGGGCGACTTGCTGAGCGATGTCGAGCCGCGCTGGTTCGAAGCGCTCGCGGTCCCCCAGCGACGAGCAATGAATGCTGCTCTGCTGCAAGCCGACGACGAGGATGATGGGCTCGACCCGCGGGCTCTGGCGGCGGCCTGGTTGTCAATGCTCAACGCCGTCGCGGGCGAGTCGCCGCTGCTGGTGGCTATTGACGACGTCCAGTGGCTCGACGGCCCGAGCCGGCGCGTTGTGGGGTTCGCGGTGCGACGTTGCCGCGGCCCAATCGCCGTGTTCGTGACGGAGCGGGCGAGCACGGGCCCGTCGTGTGCGAGTTGGTTGACCACGCCGGATGCACGGCGTATGCGCGAGGCCCGGGTGGGCGCGATGAGTATCGGGGCGTTGCATCGCGTGGTGCGTCAGGAGACGGGGCGTTCATTCGCCCGGCCAACGATGGTACGCGTCGCCGAAGTCTCGGCCGGGAACCCGTTCCATGCTGTCGAGTTGGCGCGCTCGCTGCACGGTCGCCCGCCGGGTTCGTCGTGGTCGTCGGTGACGGCGGAGCAGTTGGTGCGCGAGCGCTTGGCGGTGCTGGACCCGTCGGTGCGTGATGCGCTGCTGGTCGCCAGCGCTGCGGCCGCGCCGACTCCCGCATTGGTGCGTGGCGCAATGCGGCTGGACGACGTGACCGGTCTGGTGTCGTCGATGGAGGACAGCGGCTTGGTCGAGCTCGTGGGTGGTCGGGTGCGGTTCACTCATCCGTTGTGGGCCAACGCGGTGTACCGCGACGCCAGCAACGGTCAGCGACGCGCGTTGCATCGGCGGCTGAGCGAGCTGGTCGACGATGTCGAGGAACGGGCGCGACATGGGGCGTTGGCCACGACCGAACCCGATGCGGCGACCGTCGCGGCGCTCGATGAGGCCGCCGCCCACGCCCGTCGTCGTGGTGCGGTGTCGGCCGCGGCAGAGTTGGCCGAGCTGGCGTTCGAGCTTGGAGCTGTGTCGCCGGATCGCCGGATTCGCGCGGCGCGCGATCACTTCGACAGTGATGATCCTTCGCGCGCTCGCGAGCTGCTGACGGGGGTGATCGACGAGCTCGGTCCGGGGCACCAGCGTGCAGAAGCTCTCCGCTTACTGGGCACGATCGTCTACGAGAGCGACGACTTCGGCGGCAGCGTCGAGATCTTCGACCAGGCCTTCGTCGAAGCCGGTGACGACGTTCGCGTGCGCTGCCGTGTGGTGGCTGAGGCGTCCTTCGTCCTCGCCCATTCCGGCCACCTTTCCGCGGCGACGGCACGTCTCGCGACAGCGGTCGACGAAGCCGACCAGGTCGGCGAGGACGGTCTGCTGGCCGAGCTGCTGGCGGGGTGGGTGATTTTGCGGGCGATGCAGGGTGAGGAGATCGACGCGCCTTCCCTGGAGCGTGCGCTGGTGTTGGAGGACGTCGAGCGGCCGGGCCATGCGCTGATGTGGCCGTCGTTCAACGCGGCGGTGCTGCGCGCCTGGCGCCACGACGTCGAGGGCGCCCGCGCCGGGTTCGCTGCGGTGTACGAGCGCTGCGTGGAGCGTGGTGCCGAGAGTGACCTGTGGCTGGTGTTGTTCATGGCGATGCACGTGGCCCTGTCGTCGGGTGACGTTTCGGCTGCCGAGGCGTTCGCCACGGAAATGGCAGAACGGGCCAGGATGACCGGCAGCACCTCGATCCAAAGGCTGGCTATCAGGACCCAAGGCATCATCGCTGCCTGGCGCGGCGATGTCGGCCTCGCCCGCGGACGCTGCCGCCGGCGTTGTCGGCGCTTGCGCCGTCTCGTTTCGCGACACCGGCGGTGTACGCGCTGGCTGCACTCGGGGGGGTCGAGCTCTCAGTCGGCAACTATGCGGCCGCGGTCGACCAGTTGGTTCCAGCGGTTGGGCTCCTCACCGCGCTCGGCATCGGCGATCCGGAGATGGTGCCGATTGGCCCCGACGCTGCGGAGGCACTGATCGCCCTCGGCCGGGTCGACGAGGCCACGCCGATCGTCGAGTTGCTCGAGCGCATCGGTCAACGCGTGGGGCGCGAGTGGGCCCGCGCTGTCGGGGCCCGCTGTCGCGGGCTGCTGCTCGCCGCCGGCGGCGACTTGGACGGTGCTGCTGAGGCGTATGCCAACGCCGTCGAGGCCCACGGCCGGCTGCCGTTGCTGCGTTACGAGCGGGGCCGCACGCTGCTGGTGCTCGGCCAGCTGCAACGCCGACGGGGCGAACGCCGCGCGGCCAGCGCGTCGCTGCAAGGAGCCGCCGAATGCTTCGACGAGTCGGGTGCGGCGCGCTGGGCGCTGGTTGCCCGGGCCGAGCTCGAACGGGTCGGCTTGCACCACGGCTCGCCCGATCAGCTGACCGCGACGGAAGCACGCGTGGCTGAGCTCGTTGTGGCCGGGCACACGAACCGGGAGGTCGCCAACATGCTGTTCGTCAGCGCCAAGACCGTCGAAGCTCACCTCGCTCGCGTCTACCGCAAGCTCGGCATCCGTTCTCGGGCCGAGCTCGGTCGGTGGATCGCCACCAGCTCCGCGACGAGCAGCGACTCTGCGGCGAAGTAGGGGAATCACCCGATGCGCCGGGGCGTCGGGGGGCTCACGATGCGCGTCGTGTCGCAGACCTGGTCGAGAGCCACGCCGCCGAAAGGACCGACGCCGCGGCCCGCGTCCGGACCGTCCACGTCGCCGCCGTCGCGCGGGGCTCCGAGCGCGGGGTCATGCGGTTGCGCTGCTCGGATGGCTGTTCGTGCCCGACGAAGTGTGCTTCTGACGCTTCGCCGCGTCGTCGCTCGCCGCCACCCGCCGAGCGGGTCTGGATGTGCAGCGGATCACCCGCTCGCTGGAGATCGTCGAGCCCGTGCCGGACACGTTGGAAGGATCCGAGCGACCCGAGCGCGACGGATCGCCATGACCTCCACTCGAACGCGGGACACGGCGGCGCGCCGTTGTCCGCTGGCGCTCGTGGTCCCGGTGATCGCCGGTGCTCGTCGACGCCGAACGCGGCGGCCACCGCCCCGTCGAAATGCGCTGTGGTGGTGAGCGACTGCACCCACCTCACCGACATCGCCGCTCGTGCCGGACTCAACGGTCGTGATCGGCCATTCGGGGGCGACCGGCTACAACTTCGACCGAGACACCCAAGCCGTGCCGGTGCCCGGTCCGCACCGGCAGATGAACCGCTGGCTCGCCCCTGCCCTCAGCGAGCTGGGCCAGTACCCGTTTCACCGTCGGCGTGAGCAGGTCGACGCCGGGCGCGCAGCACGCCTCGCCGTGATCTGGCACGACTGAACGACTCGGTCAGATGACGGAAGTCTGCAGGCGCGACGGTGATGACGCCTGGGACGTCGATCCGGTGCGGTGCACCTCGTGCGGATGACCCACGGCCTCGTCATCGGTCGTCCGGCACCGACTCGCCCGGAGCTGCCCGATCGGTAACGACGTGGCAGCACCTGCAGGCTCTGTTCGGTGTGCCCGTTGTGGCGTGTACTCGAGCGATCGCGGATGACGGAGCGTCCGCCAACGCCCGCTCATGGGATCATCGAGGGAGCTCAAACGTACGTCACGCCAAGCCGGGCACGTCGGGCCAGCAGATCTCGCAGTGTCATGGGGCGAAGTCGTTGTCGGCCCATCCCCCTGCCTTGGCATTGTCGAGAATGTCGCTGGGTTGGTGCTTCGGGTGGAGGCGGTTGTTGCGCACCCCGGCGAGCAGCAGAGGCCGGCGGGGCCCGAAGGTGGCATCCATCACGGCGATACGGGCCTGGACTCGTGGATCGGCACCGTCACCGGACCACTGGAGTTCGATCGAGCGTCCGTCGCTGTCGACCTCGGCGAAGAAGACGGCATTGAACTCTTTGGGGTTGGTCTGCGACTCGAATACTGCGATCGACATGGTGTTCTCCTTGACGGTGCGCGGGGCGCACCAGACCGTGATCGGCTTGAGGACGTAGTTGAAGTCGACCGAGATTCCGTAGGCCACGGTCGACGGCGTCTGGATGGCCATCGCTTGTGGGTTCTTGGCCGCCTCGGCGACGATGAGCTGCTGCTTTTGTGTTTTGGTGAGGTCGTTGCGGAGTTTGAGCTTTTTCTTGAGCTCGTGCAGCTCCGGACTCCAAGCGAATGCTCCGGGTATCCAGATGCCCTGACAGATGTCGGCGAGTGCTCGACCACCGTCGGTGTCGAGGTAGCCGTAGGTCGGGGACTTGTCCCCGCATGCCCCCCAGTGTCCGCGGCAGAAGTCGTGGACCACGTTGAAGTTGGCGGCGAGAGTGTCCATGTCCACAGCGCAGGGCGCCGAGACGTCCTCTGGGTATCCAAGCTTCCGGCAGGCGTCGCGCGAACGGGCGCCGTCCGACTTGCCCACGGCGAAGCCTTGAAGGGAACGGTCCCTTTCAATCTCCCAGTTGATCATGAGCCAGCCGCCGGCTGAAAGGACGGCGTCTCGCTCGGCGGCATGGAGGAACTTCGACTTGTCTTTCGTGCCGTACGGCACGTACTTCATGAAGCCCTTCACACCGTCGGCCATCGCCGCCTTCACGACGGCCGATGTGAGCGTCGAGGAGCAGTCGATGAACTTCTCGCCGGGCTGGGCCGTCGTCACGTTGGAGATGACCATGCGTTGATTCCCTTCGCTGAGGTGCCTACCGGAGCCTGCGGTTCGCCGGTCGCATGCCGACGCGCGGGCACGCCCGCAAAACTCGGCGGCAACGATCGATACGCGCACGCTTTTGTTCGGCTCCTCGACAATGTGGTGTTCGAGCACGAACCTGTAGCCCTGGGCGGTGTGGGGGCGGCCGTCAGCCGGGCATGCCGCTTGTCGGGGAAGCCGTCGAAGAACAGCGCGCTGCCGTTTCTGGAAAAGCGCCACTCCCGTTGGACCTCGGTCATCGCACGCCTTCCTTCGTCTGAGGCAATCCCTCGATCGCCACGTCTTGCTAACGGTAAAGGCCGAGGCGTCACTTGCGCATCGGGCATTTCCCTACATTTTGCGGCGTCCCGACGCTCGCGGCCGTCAAGCGGAGGGCGTTGCGAAGGTCTGACGCGAGCGCGGTTCGTCGCGTTGCTAAGACTTTCGGGGCGATCGTGGGCGCCGATTTGGATGCTCAGATGCTCGGTCGTGATGTCGATTGGGCGGCGGTGACGACCGTGCTTGATCGGGCGGTGGAGCGCGGTCCGAGCGGGCTGGTGTTGTGGCGTGAAGCTGGCAGTCGCCACGACCGGCCCGGGCTGTCACCGCGCCGAGCTCGGCCAGCGGATCGCCATCCGCGACGATGTCGACGGCACGGTGACGATGTAGGGAAATACCCGATGCGGATCTGCGTCGCCGAGGGTCAGGATCACACGGTGCCGCATACCTACCTTGTGGAGAGTTACGGCGGTGAGCTGTCCGATGCCGCGGTTCGGATCGGGGCCGCCCGCGTGGCTCGCGCCGCGGGGGAACTGCGGGCGCGCGGACGGCGGGTGACGCTTCTCGGTTGCCTGCTCATCCCCGATGACGAAGTGTGCTTCTGGCGTTTCGCCGGCGATTCCCTCGCCGATGTCCGCGCCGTTGCGCGCCGAGCTGGTCTCGACATCCAGCGGATCGCCACATCGGTCGACATCGCCGTACCCGACGTCTCCGACGTGCGGCTCCCCGAACCCGGAGAGCACATCTGATGCGCCACGATCGCGACGAGCCGCGCCGGTGTGGGTCAGCATCCGGCACGACGCTGCTGGCACAGCCTGATCCCGGCCCGGAACGATGCTCGCCTTCGCTGTGGTCTCGATCGTCGCCGCCTCCCTGCAGTGGCAGCACAGGCGCCACGGCGCACCCCACGCTGGCGCCGACCACCATCGAAGCGCCGACCACCGCCGTGCAACCGACGACCTCCGCCGTCCTCCGCGCCGCCTGCCCGAACCCTGACCGTGGGCCGCAGAACCACTGTCTTGGCTCCCTGCAATCGGGGACTCCCGCGACCAGCGTCTTCGAGCCGACGCCGACATACACGGTCCGTGACGGGTGGGCGAACATGGAGGACCTCCGTGGCAACTTCTTGTTGATCCCGCCGGGTGGATCGCTCGGACGAGGTCAACCCGATGACGAGCGATTTCATCGGCGTCTACGTCGGTGGCACCGCCCCTGCCGCGCGTCGAGCACGCCGCCGCGTCCGGGAGCTCCACACCTCAGGCGTACGTGAACTGGCTCGGCGCACAGCCCCAGCTGTCGACATCCCCACCTCGTCCCGTGTCGGTCGGTGGGCTCGTCGAAGTCCAGGTCGACGCGTCACTCGTCGAGCAGAACGCGTGTGCCGACCCGGACATCGCGACTCCTTCGCGCGCGTGCTCCTCGGAACCGGACCGTCACAGCTCACCCACGGCGTCGTTCCCAACTCTGCTGCTTGGCCTCAATGGGCTGCGGGTCAGCGAGGCATGCGCCACCAACTTCGACGAATTGAGTAGCGAACGTGGCCATCGCATCCTGCGGATTATCGGCAAGGGCAACAAGCCCGACGTGATCCCGCTCGTGCCGCGCACCGCCGGAACGATCGATCTGGCCGTCGGCGAACGCACTTGCGGTCCGATCCTGCTGCACGCCGACGGAACCCGCCTCGACGCCCGCACCGCGTATCGATGGACCCGTGCGATCGGGCGGCTCGCCGGACTCGACGCGGTCCATCCGCACATGCTGCGCGCCGCATTCATCATGGCCGCACTCGATGCCGGCGTACCGCTCCGCGACGTCCAAAATTGCCGCCCGCCACGCCGATCCACACACCACCACGATCTACGACCGGCGACGCGAGAACCTCGACCGCCACGCCGCATACGCCGTCGTCGCCCAGTGCGCCTGCCGACGTGCGTACCAAGCTGGTGGAATCGATCCCGAGTTCGTCTGCCTTGCTACGCATGAGCTTGTCGACCGCCTGTCGGGCCACCAGTCCGCCGTCCTCGGACGTGAAGATCAGATCGAGTTTCTCACCCTCGTAGGTGTGCGCAAATCCGCTGGGGTCGACGGCGTCGCGGCGCTCGGCGATCTGCACTAAGCGATGGGCCCTCAACCGGGCGATCACGCCTGGCGTGAGCAGATGCACGCCAGTCGCGCCGGCGGTCTTGGGCGGTCCCAGCGTGCGACCCGCGCCCTTCGCTTGGACGACAGCTCGTCGTACGACCACCGTGGCCGCGTCAAGGTCCACGTCCTGCCACGCGAGGCCAAGGGCTTCAGAGATGCGCCAGCCCTGCGCGAACAAAAGCGCTACGACCACTCCGTAGCGGGCCTTTGCGCAGGCCCCGACGAGTTGTTTCGCCTCGTTGGGGGAAAGGTGCCGTCCGGGTCGCTTCTCGCTCTTCGGACCTTTGACCTTGGGGACGGGGTTGGTGGCAAGCAACCCATGATCAATCGCACAGTCGAGAACCTGACGCAGGGTGGTGCGAGTGTCGGAAACTGTCGACGGAGACAGAGGTCGTTGGCTGTGAAGGAGCGAGGTCTGCCACTCCTGGACCTGCTCGCTTGTGACCCTGCGTACGGGCAGGTCAGCGAGGACGCCGAGTCGGGCACGAGTGAGCCGGCCTGACAGAGCACCGTGCGACGAGGCTCGGACACGGTCGATCGCGACGTTCGCCAGCCACCAGCTGGAGAGCTCGTACATCGTCGTGCGACTTGTGAAGCGAGTGGGTGTTCCGGTGCGCAGGGCCGTGGCGATAGCCGCCTCCCTCTTGGCTTCGGCGTCCCGTTGGGTCTTGGCGCGGACCTTTCGGTCTCGTCGTTCGCCTTCCGGGCGGTAGGTCGCAAACCAGCACTGGTTTGTGCGGTCGAAGTAGACGGATCCGGTTCCGTTCGAGCGCTTGCCACGAACGGTCGTCAGCCCGTCCGCGCCGGTCGTTCTCTTGCCTGCAGGTGCCTTCGGCGTCAGCGAACGGTAGCTCTCGCGAGAGCAACCGCGAGAGCAACGCACCGCGAACGACGACGCACGTCCACGAACGTCAGCGGACGTTCCCCCTGGTCAGAGGCTCGCGAGCGCACCTCGGCGAACGTCGGCGCACCCGCTGGCGGAACGGGAGGGATTCGAACCCCCGGGCCTTGCAGCCGCTCGCTTTCAAGGCGAGTGCATTTGTCCACTCTGCCACCGTTCCAGACGGCCGAGGCTAGCGATCCGGCTTGCTGCGGGGACCGCTTGGGTAGCCTCGAACCGATGGCTGATCTCGAGTTCTTCTTCGATCCGGTGTGCCCGTTCGCCTGGCTGACCTCCCGCTGGGTCACCGAGGTCCAAGAGCAGCGCGGCTACCAGGTCGAGTGGCGATTCATCTCCCTGCGGATGATCAACCGCAACGTCCGGGCGAAGTGGTACACCCCGGAGTACAAGGCGATGCACCAGGCCGGCCTGTACGGGCTGCGGGTTGCCGATGCTGCCAGGCGGGGATCGGACAACGACGCTCGTCGGTGACGTCTACACCGCGTTCGGCACGGCGATCCACAAGGCTCGGCGCATCGAGCAGCTGCGCGACGATCCGGTGGCGTTCTCCAAGGACGTGCTCGGTGCGGCCGGTTTGCCGCTCGACCTCGCCGAAGCGGCACTGGACGAGTCGCACGACGCCTACATCCGGGCCGACGGTGACCTGGCGCTGGAGCGCACCGGGAAGGACGTCGGCACGCCGATCCTCACGTTCCACCCCGGAGCCGCCGACGAGGGCAGCTTCTTCGGACCCGTGATCTCCAAGGTCCCACGGGGCGAGCGCGCCGTCGCACTGTGGGACGCGGTGGAGCTGTTGGCGACGACCCCGGGCATGTCCGAGTTGAAGCGCTCGGCCCGGGCTCGAGCTCGACTTCGACTGACCGGCGATGCGTCTCAACAGCCGGACGTGGCCGGCGTGGCTGCTCGCCGCGGCCACGCTGTGGTACGTCGCCATCGTCGTGTTCTGGGCGTTCACGCCGCTGACGGACCACATGCCGACCACCGTGGTCCATGTGCCGACAGCGGCCGAAGTCGTGGCCGCGCAGGCCGCAGGCACCTCGGCGGCGACGACGATCCCCGGTCCCACGGTGGCGGTGGAGTGCCGCTCACCGGCGAGCTCGTCGGCGCGCCGCCTCGACCTCGAGCAAGCCACGCTGGTGGGTCTCGTCGACACCAACGGCATCCCGCTCGCGGGCGCCGCGTTCTCCCGGGTCCCGTGCGTCGAGCAGCACCGCCAGGCGCACTACCTGTGGTACGCCAACACCGTCCTCTACGCGCTCGTGGTGGCCGGTGTCATCGCCGTCGTCGTCCGCCGGCGGCGTCACCAGCACCTGCCGGTGTCGGCGTTCGCCGCGGCCTGACTTCGGCGTTCACCGCGGCCCGACGCCCGTTACCCTGGCGGGCATGTCTCGTGCACGACGGCCTGCCGGGGCCTCGGCGCATCGCTACCCCCGCACGGCGCGGCTCAACGAGTCGCTGCGCGAAGTGATCGCCGAGGACCTCACCCGCATCGACGACGAGCGGTTGGCGTTGGTCACGATCACCGCCATCGACGTCGACCCGGAGATGAACCGGGCGATCGTCTACTTCGATTCGTTGGTCGGCGAGGACGGCGACGACGAGATCCTCGCGGCGTTCGCCGATCACCGGGTTCGCCTGCAGAGCTCGGTCGGCCGCCAGATCCGGGCCAAGAAGACGCCGATCCTCTCGTTCCGTGCCGACCAGACGATCCGCGCCGCCGAGCGCATCGAGCGGATCCTGCACGACCAGGCGACGATGCCGGAGCGTCCCGAGCCGGCCGCCGACGCGGACGCCTGACCGGCGCGACGATCCGGCACGGATGGCTCGCCGCCGACCGCCCACGGTCCACGGTCTCGTCGTCGTCGACAAGCCGGCGGGACTCACCAGCCACGACGTGGTCGGCCTGCTGCGCCGGCGTTTCGACGAGCGGCGCATCGGCCACGCCGGCACGCTCGATCCGGACGCCACGGGTGTCCTGCTGGTCGGCGTCGGCAAGGTCACCCGCGTGCTGCGGTTCCTCACCGCGCTGGGCAAGCGCTACAGCGGCGAGGTCGTGTTCGGCACGACCACCTCGACGCTGGACGCGGCCGGCGAGGTGACCGGGACGTTCGCCATGGACGACCTGACGCCGGAGGGGGTCGAGGCCGCCGCCGGCTCGCTGACCGGGGCGATCATGCAGATCCCGCCGATGGTCAGCGCACTCAAGGTCGACGGTCGGCGCCTCCACGAGCTGGCCCGCGAGGGCATCGAGATCGAGCGCCAGCCGCGCCCGGTGACGGTCCACGAGCTGGCCGTCGAGTCCACCGTCGACCCGCTCGTCTACCGGATCGACGTGCGCTGCTCGTCGGGCACCTACATCCGCTCGCTGGCCGCCGATCTCGGCACCCTGCTCGGCGGCGGCGCGCACCTGCGCGGCCTGCGGCGCACCGCCGTCGGCAGCTTCACCGAACAGGAAGCCGGCGAGCCCCTCACCGCCGAGCTCCTCCGTCCCGCGACCGCGCTGCGCGACTACGGCGTCATCACCGTGGACGGCGACGACGCGGCGCGCATCGCTCACGGCCGGTCGCTCGAGGCCGTCGACGTCGACGAGCCTGGTCCGTGGGCGATCCTCGACGCGAGCGGCGATCTGTTGGCGGTCTACGAGGACGACGGCAACGGTGGAGGTCGCCCCGCGGTGGTCCTCGCCTGATGGGGCGGCGCGGAGTGGAGTGGGCGAGGCGACGGAGCCGGAAGTAGCGTCGCACCGTGCGCGTCCTGCATGACCTCGATACGCCCGCCTGGCGCAACGAGCGCAGCGTCATCACGATCGGTGCCTACGACGGCGTCCACGTCGGCCACCAAGCCGTGATCGCCGAGGTGCGTCGCAACGCGGAGGCGCTCGGGGCGCGCAGCGTGGTGGTCACGTTCGACCGCCATCCGGCGTCCATCGTCCGGCCGGAGTCGGCCCCGCCCTTGCTCACCGGCCTCGACCAGAAGCTCGAGCTGCTCGCCGCCACCGGGGTGGACGCGACGGGCGTCATCCACTTCGACCGCGCCCAGGCCGGCGAGGCACCGGAGAGCTTCGTCAAGCGCGTGCTGGTCGGCTGTCTGGCGACGCGCATGGTGGTCGTCGGCGACGACTTCCACTTCGGGCGCAACCGCACCGGCAACGTCGCCCTGCTGAACGAGCTCGGTCGGGAGTTCGACTACGACGTCGAGCCGGTGCCGCTCGTCCAGCGCGCCGACGGCATCGAGGAGCCGGTCAGCTCCACGGTCATCCGCCGAGCCCTCCACGGCGGTGACGTCGAGCGTGCCGCGAGCGATGCTCAGCCGACCGTTCGAGGCCCGCGGCCCGGTGATCCACGGTGATCAACGCGGCCGCACGATCGGCTTCCCGACGGCCAACGTCACCGTGCCGATCTACATCTGCCTGCCGGCCGACGGCGTCTACGCAGGCTGGTACGTCCGGCCGGACGGTGTCCGCCATCCGTGCGCGATCAACCTCGGTCGGCGTCCGACGTTCTACGAGCATGCCGACCACTCGCTGCTCGAGGCCCACCTCATCGACTTCGAGGGCAACCTGTACGGCGAGCGGGCGCGCGTCGAGTTCGCCCACTTCCTGCGCAGCGAGCGCAAGTTCGACGGCATCGAGGCGTTGCGCCAGCAGCTGATGCACGACATCGACAACGCCCGGCACGTGCTCGCCGGCTGACCGGCGGGGTCGCGGTCAACCGGTCGACGACGGCCACACGATCGTGCCGCTCGAGTCGTACAGCGACTTGAGCATCTTCGTGTCCACGGCCTGGCTGTAGTCCGGGGTGATCCCGTGGAACACACCGATCGACCCGTAGGCGTCGATCTCCTTCTCCAGCAGCACCGGGTCGGGCACGCCGAGCGGGAAGTCAGGCGTGGCCGACTCGGCCACGAGGCGGGACTCGAACTGCCAGCGTGCCGTCTCGCTGTCGGCCGACAGCGACAGCGGGTTGTTGCTCGCGTCCAGCAGCTTGATGGCTTCCTGCGACGCCGCCTGCGGATCGTTGATCGCGTCGCGCAGACCGCGCATCGTCGCCCGCATGAAGTCCTCCGCCGCGGTGGGGAAGGCGTCGAGGAACGTCGCGTTGGAGTAGATCACGCCGAAGCTGCCAGGGATCCCTCGTCGGACGGGTTGAACTGGCGGAAGTCGATGTCGGCGGCGCGCAGCTGCATCGGGCTCGTTGCTCTGGTAGCCGTCGAAGCCGACGATGTCAGGCGTGGCGATGTGCACCTTCGGATCGAACCCGTCGAGCTGGACGATGTCGTAGTCCTTGCCGCTCTGCAGCCCGTGGTCGAGCAGCATCGCCTCGACGGACGGCAGCATCGCCGTCTTCACCCCGATCTTCTTGCCGCGGATGTCGTCGAGGTCGTGGACCTCGTCGGGCTTGACGATCAGCGTGCCGATGTCGGTGCGGCCCTCGACGGCCAGCGCCTTGAACTGCGCCTCGTTGCGCCCGGCGTAGGTGACCAGCTCGCCGAACGACCCGCCCGAGGCGAACTGCGCGCTGTCGGCCGCGACCAGCGCGTAGTTGTCGGCGGAGAAGCTCGGCTTGATGGCCACGTCGAGGCACAGCGCGGCGTAGTAGCCGCGGGAACGGGCGACGAAGACGTCGACCATCGAGGCGGCCGCGGCGTAGTCGAAGCCGGTGAGGAACGTGATCGTGCCGGCAGCCTTGTTGGCCGCGCAGCGCTGCTGGGGGAACGGCTTGCCGGCGCTGACGGTGAGGTCCACCGGCGTCGTCGTGTCCGTCGCGCTCGCCCGGGGTGGTCGGGGCGACGGTGCCGATGCTGGCGGCCTCGCTGGTGCAGCCGGCGACGAGGCCGACGAGGAGTCCGACGACGAGCACCAGCGTCACGCAGCCGCGCCGTCGCCGAGCAGGCGAGGTCGGCCGGGCGCGCAGCACGGCTCAGTCGTCGCCGAGCGCGTCGAACAGCGCCAGCACGTTGGCCGTGCCGACGCCGACGCGGTGGCCGACCCGGGAGATGAAGCCGAGCTGCAGCCCGGTGGCCGGATCGGCGCCGGCGAAGAACTGCTCGTGACCGTCGGCGTCGACGACGACGTCGGTGACCAGCGGTGCGCCGGCAGCGGCCAGCGCGGCGTGGGCGTAGCCGGCGTTGAGCACCTCGATGGCGATGTGCTGCACGCCGTCGCCGTGGCGGTCCAGGTAGCGGGCGACGGCCGGCGACGGCCGGGGCCGACGAGCACGAGCGTCACGCCGCCGGCGGCGACGGCGACGACGTCGTGCGTGGCCGCTCGCGCCGGCCAGCGGGGCGTCGCGGAAGCCGAAGCGCTCGACGAGCGAGGCGCGTGCCGCGGCGACGTCGTGCACGGCGACGACGACGTGGTCGACGCGGGTGGCGATCGTGTCGAGTGGCGACGGTGACTCGCTGGTCGACGCCGCCTTCTCCGGCGCGGCGATCCGGCGGCGTGCCGGCGACCTCGATGCGGTGCGTCTCGGCGAGCAGCACGCGGAACAGCTGCTCGGCGAAGTCGGGGTCGATGCCGGCCTCGATCGCCTGCTGGCGGCGGGTGGTCAGCACGTCGCGCACCCGCGCCGGCTGGATCACCGGCGTGTCGCTGGTGGCCCTTCACCGTCGGCGACCTCGCGGCACACCGCGAGCCGCTCGGCGACGACGTCGATGAGGGCGCGGTCGAGCTCGTCGATGCGCGCCCGCAGCGAGTCGAGGTCGGCCACGGTGTGGCACGGTACCCGCTGCGTCGCTAGCCTGTGCCGCGTCCATCGGGGCTCCGGCTCCGGTGTGATGCCGGGCCACGGCGCACCGCGGCCGGCGACCTCCACACTCTGGAAGGCGACCAGTCATGCGCCAAGCAAGACATCATCGACGCGCACCGCACGCACGGCACCGACACCGGTTCGCCGGAAGTGCAGATCGCGCTGCTCACCGGCGCGCATCAACCACCTCACCGATCACCTCAAGCAGCACAAGAAGGACCACCACAGCCGTCGTGGCCTGCTGATGCTCGTCGGTCGCCGCCGGCGGATGCTCGACTACGTGCGCAACATCGACGTCGAGCGCTACCGCGCCATCGTCCAGGCCAACGGCCTGCGCCGCTGACGCCGCGTCCACCGCGCGCGTCCGCCGCCCGACGCGTCGCCCTGGTAGCATCGGCGCAACAACCAAACCGAGCGGACGTTCGGATCGGTTGTCAGTCGCCGCTGCCGCAGCGCCGTCACGCCGAGTGCCGCGACATCGCCGACTGGGAACCGGCCCACCCGCTCCAACCTCCGAGGCAGGCCGCTGCGCGTGCCCGGACCGAAAGGAGCTCGTAGTGGCTGACGCCATTCGAGTGTCGGGGCCCGTCACCGGGACCGACAAGACCCTGTCCTTCGAGACCGGCAAGCTCGCCCAGCAGAGCATGGGCGCCGTCGTCGCCCAGCTCGGCCGCACCACCGTGCTGGCCACGGCCAACGCCGCCAAGGACGCCCGTCCCGGCCAGGACTTCTTCCCCCTGACGATCGACGTCGAGGAGCGGGCCTACGCGGCCGGCAAGATCCCCGGCTCGTTCTTCCGTCGTGAGGGCCGCCCGACCGAGGACGCGATCCTCACCTGCCGGCTCACCGACCGCCCGCTGCGCCCGGCGTTCCCCGACGGGTTCCGCAACGAGACCCAGGTCGTGCTGACCGTCCTCGGCGCCGACATGGAGAACCCGCACGACGTGCTCAGCATCAACGCCGCCTCGGCGTCGCTGATGCTCTCGGGCATCCCGTTCGACGGCCCGATCGGCGCCGTGCGCATCGCCTACGACCAGACCGGCAACGTGGATCCCGCACCCGACCTACGAGGAGGGCGACGCCTCGGTGTTCGAGCTCGTCGTCGCCGGCCGCCAGCTGGACAACGGCGACGTCGCGATCATGATGGTCGAGGCCGGCGGCACCGCCAAGAGCTTCGACTACTACGCCGCCGGCGCCCCGAAGGTCGACGAGGCCGCCCTCGCCGGCGGGCTCGAGGCCTGCAAGGTGTGGATCAAGGACTCCATCGGCCTGCAGCGCCAGCTGGTCGCCAGCTGGATCGCCACCAAGGGCCCGATCGTGCCGATGACCTACTCGGTCACCGGCCGACTACGGCCAGGACGTGCTCGAGGCCGTCGCCGGTGTCGCCACCGACTGCGCTGGCCCACGCCGTCACCATCAGCGCCAAGGCCGAGCGCAACGCCGCCACCGACGCGGCCGCCGCGCTGGCGATCGAGAAGCTCGCCGGCGCGGGCAACCCGTTCGAGGGCCGTGAGCGGGAGATCAAGGAAGCCGTCCGCAGCCTCACCAAGAAGGCGGTCCGCAAGCGGATCGTCGAAGAGGGCCTGCGCATCGACGGTCGTGGCCCGCGCGACCTGCGTCCGCTGTCGAGCGAGGTCGGCGTGCTGCCGACGGCGCACGGCACCGGCCTGTTCCAGCGTGGCGAGACCCAGGTGATGAACGTCGTCACCATGGCCATGCCGCGCATGAACCAGCTGATGGACACGCTCAGCCCGGAGACCCACAAGTACTTCCTGTTCCACTACAACATGGCCCCGTGGGCCAACGGTGAGACGGGCCGCGTCGGTTCGCCGAAGCGCCGCGAGATCGGCCACGGTGCGCTCGCCGCCCGTGCGCTGATCCCGGTGCTGCCGAGCCAGGACGAGTTCGCCTACACGCTGCGCCTCGTGGCCGAGGTGCTCGCCTCCAACGGTTCCACGTCGATGGCCTCGGTCTGCTCCGGCAGCCTGGCGCTGATGGACGCCGGTGTGCCGATCAAGGCCGCCGTCGCCGGCATCGCCATGGGCCTCGTGTTCGCCGAGGGCAAGTACACCACCCTCACCGACATCCTCGGTGCCGAGGATGCGTTCGGCGACATGGACTTCAAGGTCGCCGGCACCGCCGACGCGATCACCGCCCTGCAGCTCGACACGAAGATCGACGGCATCCCCGCCGACGTGCTCGCCGCCGCGCTCGAGCAGGCCAAGGAGGCCCGCACCGAGATCCTGGCGAACATGAACGCCGACGATCAGCGAGCCCCGCTCCGAGGTCGCCGCCACGGCGCCGAAGATCGTCTCGATCACCATCCCGATGGACAAGATCGGTGAGGTCATCGGGCCCAAGGGCAAGGTCATCAACACCATCCAGCAGGAGACCGGCGCGGACATCGCCGTCGACGACGACGGCTCGGTCGGCATCGTCACCATCGGCGCCGTCGACCCGGCGAAGATGGAAGAGGCCCGCGCGCGCATCCTGGCGATCGTCGATCCGCCGAAGGCCGACGTCGGCGCCACCTACAACGGTCGCGTCGTCAACATCACCAAGTTCGGTGCGTTCGTCAACATCCTCCCGGGCCGCGACGGCCTGGTGCACATCTCCAAGCTGGGCCGCGGCAAGCGGATCAACGCGGTCGAGGACGTGCTCACGCTCGGCCAGGAGATCGAGGTCGTCGTCGAGGAGATCGACGAGAAGGGCAAGGTCAGCCTCACGCCGACCGCCGCGTGGAACGCGCAGGGCGGCGACGGCGGCGGCTCGCCGGCAGCGTGCGCCGCGCACCGCCGTCGAGCGCCGTGCGCAGCGATCGTCGGCCCGCGGCCGCCGGCCGGCGGCGCCGAGCGACGAGCGGCGTGGCCACCGTGTCGTTCGACGACGCGTTCGACGCCGAGCTCGCCGGCGAGCTCGGCGATCTCGGCCCGGGCGGCGAGGCCGGTGGCGGTGCCGCCGCGCGGCGGCGACGCGGCGGCGACCGTGGTGGTCGCGGCGGCGACCGTGGCGGCCGTCGCCGTCATCGCTGACGCGCCGGACGGCTCGAGCGACTGCTCTGCGACCCATGAGTGATCTGCGGATCACCCAACTCGACTCCGGACTGACGGTGGCCACCGAACGCGTCCCTGGGGCGTTGTCGGTGGCCGCCGGCGTCTGGGTCGGCGTCGGCTCGCGCGACGAGGCGCAGGAGCTCAGCGGCGTCAGCCACTTCCTCGAGCACCTGCTGTTCAAGGGCACCGAGCGGCGCTCGGCGCAGGAGATCTCCCGCGCCGTCGACCGCGTCGGCGGCGACTTCAACGCGTTCACCGCCAAGGAGTACACCGCGTACTACTGCCGGCTTCCGGCACGCCACGGGCCGTTCGCCGTCGAGCTGCTCGGCGACGTGCTCGTGCGCCCGGCGCTGCGCGACGCCGACGTCGACAGCGAGCGCCAGGTCATCCTCGAGGAGCTGGCGATGGACGACGACGCGCCCGACGACGTCGCCAACCGGGTGTTCGCCGAGCAGCCTGTTCGCCGACCACCCGCTCGGCCGCGACCCGGCCGGCGACCGCCAGACCGTCACGGCGATCACCGCCGACGACGTCCGCCGGTTCTTCGCCGAGCGCTACGGCGCGGCGTCGATGGTGGTCTCCGTCGCCGGTCCGCACGACCACGACGAGGTGGTCGGCGCGGTCGCCGGGGCGTTCGCCGGCGTCAACACGTCGGCGCAGCGCGGCCGCAGCGGCTGGCACCCGGCGCGGCCGGACGCCGGCGTCGGACGTCGACGACGACACCGAGCAGGTGCACATCGTCATGGGTGGCCGGGCGCTGGCCCGCCACGACGAGCGGCGTGAGGCGCTCGACGTGGTCAACCACGTGCTCGGCGGCGGCCTGTCCAGCCGCCTGTTCGAGGAGATCCGCGAGCGTCGCGGGCTGGCCTACTCGGTGTACTCCGGCGTGTCCGGCTACGCCGACGCCGGCGTGTTCCAGCTGTACGCCGGCACGCAGCCCGACCACGCCGACGAGGTCATCGAGCTGATGCACCGCGAGCTCGACCGGCTGACCGCCGACGGCATCGACGACGAGGAGCTCGAGGTCGCCACCGGCTACCTCGCCGGCTCGTTCGAGCTCGGCCTGGAGGACACCGGGGCGCGCATGGCGCGCAACGCCGGCCAGCTGGTGACCACCGGCGCGGTGCGCGAGGTCGCCGACCAGGTCGACCGCTGGGAGCGCGTCGACCAGGCAGCGGTGCGCGACGGTGATCGACGCGGTCTACGCCGCCGAACCGCTCGTCGTCACCGTCGGCCCCACCTGACCCGGCGCGTTCTTCGGCGTCCAGTTCGGAGGTGGACGCCGCCGATCGTGCGTCTGGCGCGTTCGGTGGCGTCCAGTTCCGTTCTGGCCGCCGGATCGCGCGGCGGTCGGGCTACGTTCGGCCGGCGATGAGTGACACAGCGGATCCGGGTCGGGGTGGTCGGAGCCGGCGGGCGGATGGGGGCGACCGTGTGCGCGGCCGTCGCCGGCGACCCGGCGCTTGAGCTCGTCGCCGCCGTCGACCCGCACGCCGCCGGGCGAGCACCGAATCCGGGTTGACGATCGCCGCGTCGCTCGACGCGCTCGCCGACGCCGGCTGCGACGTCGTCGTCGACTTCTCCGTCGCCGCCGCGGCGCGGGAGACGCTGCCGTGGCTGGCCGCGCACGGGATCCACGCCGTCGTCGGCACCACCGGCCTCGGCGCCGACGACGTCGAGTGCGCTGCGCGCCGCGTTCACCGCGTCAGAACTGCCTGATCGCCAGCAACTTCGCCATCAGCGCGGTGCTGATGATGCGCTTCGCCGAGCAGGCCGCGCCGTACTTCGACACGGCCGAGATCATCGAGCTGCACCACGACGCGCAAGATCGACGCCCCGTCGGGGACCGCGGTGACCACGGCGCAGCGGATGGCCGCGGCGTCGGGGGAGTGGGCCCCCGACCCGACCGAGCACGAGGTCTACGCCGGGGCCCGCGGGCAGCGCCGGACCGGGCGGGATCCGCGTCCACTCGGTGCGGATGCGCGGGATGGTCGCCCACCAAGAGGTGATCCTCGGCGCCGCCGGCCAGACGCTGACGATCCGCCAGGACAGCTACGACCGCTCGAGCTACATGCCCGGCGTGCTCCTCGCCTGCAAGCGCATCGCCGACCATCCCGGCCTCACCGAAGGCCTCGACGCCTGTAGCGCTCTCAGGGCTCAGGCGAGGGCGCCGAAGGCGCGCGTCGTAGTCGGGCTCGTTGGCGATCTCGGGGACGAGCTGGGTGTAGACGACGTTGCCGTCGGGACCGACGCACGACCACGGCGCGGGCCAGCAGGCCGGCCATCCGGCTGTCGGCCAGGGTGACGCCGAACTGCGTCGCCGAAGTCGCTGCGGAACGTCGAGGCGGTCTTGACGTTCTCGATGCCCTCGGCGCCGCAGAAGCGCTTCTGGGCGAACGGCAGGTCGGCCGACACGCACAGCACGACGGTGTTGTCCAGGCCGGCGGCACGCTGGTTGAACGTGCGCACGCTGGTGGCGCACGTCGGCGTGTCGATGCTCGGGAAGATGTTGAGCACGAGGTTCTTGCCGGCGAAGTCGGCGGGGGTGAGCTCGGCGAGGTTGTCGGCGGTGAGCGAGAAGTCGGGGGACGTGCGAGCCGACGGCGGGGAGGTCGCCGACGGTGTGGACGGGGTTGCCCCCGAGTGCAGTTTCAGCCATGGGGCGGCAGGCTACGTCGCCTCGCCCGGCGGGCGAGGAGCCGGCGGCGGTCCGGCAGACCAGGCCGCGCCGGCCTGGCCGGTTGCGCGCCCGCCACCCGGCCTGCACGAACGTCACGGCGAACGCGGCGATCGACCAGCCACCACTGGTAGCCGTCGATGAAGTCGAAGAACGCGCGGATCTGGTCGTCGAAGATCCGCCCGCCGATCCACAGCACGACGAGCTTGAGGACGGTGCCGAGCGCGACCATCGACGACGAACCGGCGCACGGCCATCCGCCGGTGCCCGGCGAGCAGGCACACCAGGTTGCTGCCGGGCATCAGCAGCACGAGCAGCCAGCCGGCGCGATCCATGCCCGGACTGCGCCCAGCGGTAGATCGCCGGCAGCTCGCCGATCTGGTTCTCCACCCAGCCGAGCGCGCGCGGCCCGAACCACCGGCCGACGAGGTACAGCACCACGGCGACCAGCACGACCCGGGAGAAGCCGATCAGGGCGTAGGCGACCGGGTTGATGAACGGCACCGAGCCGAGCAGGTTGCGGTTGCGCGAGGACAGCGCGAGCACCGCCTCGGGGCGCGTCGGCAGCCAGGCGAACGCGATGTTCGAGCCGAACGTGCCCGTGGCGTAGAGCACGCCGGCGAGCACGAGCATCGCCCGGCGCAGGCGGACCGACGGTCGGTCGATCGCCAGCGGCTCGACGCGGCGACCGTCGGCGCGACGTCGGCGTCGGTGTCGGCGGTCGCCGTCGGCTCGGCTCACCCACGCTGCGACCGGGTTCGCCGGACTGCCCGACTGGTCCGGCTCGGTCATCCGCTCGACGCTACCGACGGCGCAGCTGTGCCTGTTCACACAGCGTTCGCGGGGCTCCAGGCGGCCTGAACAGGTGCAGGACTAACGTCGGCGGCACCGGTGGCGCAGGCCGCCGGGCGTGAACACCTCCGGGGAGATCCATGAGAACCAAGCACTTGTTCGTCGGCCTCGAGCGCGCTGGGCCTGCTGCTCGCGGCGTGCGGCAGCGACTCCAAGTCGTCCGACACGACCAAGGCGGTCGCCACGACCGCCGCCGCCGGCGCCGCCACGGCCGCGGCGGGCAGCACGCCGGCGGCGGCACCGTCGACTGCAAGCCGGTCAAGGCAGGCGTGCTCAGCGTCGTCACCAGCCTGCCCGGCCCGAACTTCTGGGGCACCACCGAGGCCGACCCGAGCGACGATCAAGACCGGCCTCGAGTACGACATGGCCAACGACATCGCCGCCAAGTGCGGACTGAAGATGGAGTTCCGCAACGAGGGCTTCGACGCCATCGTCGCCGGCCAGATCCCGGCCGACGTCGTACGACATCGTCCTCTCGCAGGTGACGATCACCGACGACCGGGCCAAGGTCGTCGACTTCTCCGCCGGCTACTTCAAGGCCGACCAGGGCGTGCTGGTGAAGAAGGGCACGACGGTCGCCTCGTGGGACGACCTCGAGAAGATGACCGTCGGCGTGCAGGCCTCGACCACGGCCGAGGACTACCTGATGGGCACTCGCGGCGACGGCAAGTACAAGGTGCCCAACGTCAAGTCGTTCCCCGACCTGACCTCGGCGTACGAGGCGCTCAGCTCCGGCCAGGTCGGCGCCGTGGTCATCGACACGCCGATCAACCTCGGCCAGGCGGCGCAGTCCAACGGCGAGCTCGTCGTGGCCTCGCAGTTCAAGACCGGCGACGAGTACGGGGCGATCTTCCCCAAGGGCTCCGACCGCAAGGCGATCTTCGACCCGATCATCAAGGGCCTGGTCGACGACGGCACGATCACCGCGCTGACGGTCAAGTACTTCCAGGGCGACCCGGCGACAGGTCCCCTTCGTCGAGCCGAGCTGACCTCTTGTCGCTGACGGACGCACCCGGCCGGCCGGCCACCCGGTTCGGCCGGGTGCTGACGTACCGGCGCTTCGCCGTGGCGTCGCTGCTGTTCCCGCCGACGGGCATCCCGGCGGTGGTCTGCTCGTTCCAGGCATCCGCGCTGGCCAAGCGCGGCGACCTCGAAGCGGCCCGGCTCAAGGGCGAGCGGGCCCGGTACTGGGCCTGGTACTCGGTGGGCATCGGCCTGCTGGCCTACACCGTGCTGTTCCTCGTGTACCTGCTCACGGTCGACGACGGCGCGGTCCGCAAGGTCAACTTCAACTGGGACTACCTCACCGACGCCGGCGATGTGGCGCGCGCTGTGGAGCGGGTTCCTGCTCAACCTGCGGGTGTTCGTCAAGGCCGGCGTGATCGTGCTCGTCTGGGCGCTGCTCGTGGCGATCGTCCGCCTGCTGCCCGGCAAGCAGTGCGCACCGATCCGCTTCGTCGCCACGGCGTACTGCGACGTGTTCCGCGCCGTGCCGGCGCTGCTGGTGATCACGATCGTCGGCTTCGGCCTGCCGAAGGCCGACCCGCCACTGCTCGGCGGGCACAGCGACGAGTTCTACGCCGTGCTCGCGCTCGTGCTGGTCTACGGCGCGTACGTCTCGGAGGTGTACCGCGCGGGCATCGAGTCGATCCACTGGAGCCAGACCGCGGCGGCCCGCTCGCTCGGGCTGACCTACGGCCAGACGATGCGCCACGTCGTGGTGCCCCAGGCGGTGCGCCGGGTGACGCTGCCGCTGATGAACGACATCGTCGCCCTGCAGAAGGACACCTCGCTGATCTTCATCCTCGGCGGGCTCGACGTGATCAACAAGGCCCGCTTCTTCAACAACTCGCACGGCACGTTCACCGCGTACACCGGCGCGGCGATCCTCTTCGCCCTGATCAGCCTGCCGCTCACCCGCCTGCTCGACCTCTACAGCAGGCGCGACCAGCGTCGGCGGATGGCCAACGGTTGACATGACCTTCCTCCAGCTGACCGACGTGCACAAGCACTTCGGCACCAACCACGTGCTGCGCGGCATCGACCTCGACGTCGACCAGCACGAGGTCGTCTGCCTCATCGGCGCGTCGGGCTGCGGCAAGTCGACGATGCTGCGCTGCATCAACGCGCTCGAGGAGATCGACCAGGGGCGCATCGACCTCGACGGCTACCGGATCAGCGGTCGCGGCGTGGACGTCGACGCGCTGCGCGCTCGGGTCGGCATCGTCTTCCAGAGCTTCAACCTGTTCCCGCACATGAGCGTGCTGGAGAACGTCACGCTGGCGCCGCGCAAGGTGCTCGGCTCGTCGGCCAAGGCGGCCAACGAGCGGGCGCTGGCCCTGCTGCAGCGCGTCGGCCTGGCCGACAAGGCCAAGGACTACCCCGACCGGCTGTCCGGCGGTCAGCAGCAGCGCGTCGCGATCGTGCGCGCGCTGGCGATGGATCCTGACCTGCTGCTGCTCGACGAGATCACCTCGGCGCTCGACCCGGAGCTGGTCGCCGAGGTGCTCGACATCGTGCGCGAGCTGGCCGCCGACGGGATGACGATCGTCATGGCCACCCACGAGATGGGCTTCGCCAAGGAGGTGGCCACCTCGGTGTGCTTCCTCCACGAGGGCGTCATCCACGAGCAGGGACCCCCGGAGCAGATGTTCGGCGATCCGACCGAGGAGCGCACCCGGCAGTTCCTCCAGCGGATCATCGACGCCGGCCGGATGTAACGGGCAGGCGCCGCACCGACGGCGGGCCGGGGCTGCAAGACTGGTGGTGTGACCGCGCGTGGGGGGCGGGAGCGGACGAAGGCCGGACGGGTCGAGATGATCGACGAGCGTCGCGTCGACGAACCGCAGTGGGCGCCCGTCGGTGGCGCGCCGCCGAGCGGGTCGCAGACGGCGCCGCCGGCAGCTGCGCCGAAACGGTCGTGGATCGTGCTCGGTGCGGTCGGGGCGATCATCGCGGTCGTCGTGGTGGCCAACGTCGTCGGCAGCCCGGACACGGCGCCGCGCACCAGCCCGACGACCCAGACGATCGCGCCCACGACAACGGTCGCGGCGAGCCTCGCGACCACGCCACCGAGCACCCCGGACACGTCGGGCGCCGGCTCGGACGGATCGCCGACGGGCCCGGTGGTCATCGCCGATCCGCCGCCGGGGTACTCCCTCGCCTATGCCGAGCGGTACACGACGGACACCGCGGACCAACGCGTCGGGCAGCTGTGGACGACGTGGTCGAGTGCGCCGCAGTCGGCGACCTGGATCTCGATCATGGCGTGGCCGACGACCGACGACTGGCCGGCGACGGGAACGTCGCGGGTGTGGCTGGCGTCGGGCGTCGGCGTGCTCAACCGCCCGGCCGACGGAACGATCGTCCTCGACGGCCGTCGCGACGATCACCACGTGACGCTCCAGGCGCGGGCTGGACGTGCCGGCCCTCGCGGCCGTCCTCGACTCCCTGCAGTTCGACGGCGAGCGACTCGCCGAGCCGACGGCGCTGGGCGATCTCGGTCTGCGCCGGATCGCCAGCAACGAACCGACCACGAGCGCGGACGGGTCGCGCCGGGACGTGTCGTCGATCTCGTTCGTGTCGACCGCAGACCCGGCGCAGTGGATCAACGTCACCGTGGGACCCGCACTGTCGACCATCGACCGGGCGATGCGTGGGTTCCTCTTGCGCCAGCCGGTGGCCATGACCATCGGGACGCACGTGGCCACGTTCGGTCTCGACGGACGCATCGCCGATCACGACCAGCCGATCGGGTTGATCGACATCGACGGCGTCGAGGTCGAGTTGACCGGCGGCGCGAGCACCAACGAACTGATCACGCTGGCCCGTAGCCTGCGCATCGGCTCGGCTGACGAGTGGAGTGCGCTGGTGGAGCACAGCCGCGCGACGGAGACGGCTGGGCCGTCGTTGCACGAACTGACCATCGACGACGGGGTCACCCGGAGCGGCGGACGATGGCATGCGTCGGTCGAGGTCGGCGCCGACCAACCAGAACCAGTGCTCGGCGTCACGTTCTCGGGGACGACGGACGACCACGGCCAGGACAGCGTCAGCTACACCGTCTCCAGCGCCCTGGCGGACGACGCCGCGGTCATCCAGCCCAACGCCAGCGCCACCGGCGTGGTGCTCATCGCCCGTGTCGGCGCAGCGCACGTCGGCGCCGAACTGCGGGTCGTCGTCGCCGATGCCAGCTACCACGCCACCGTGGCGTCCCCTGGCACGGAAACCTCGGCTCTGTTCGCCGCCGTGGGGTTCAGCGAGCTGGCGTCGTACCACGCCCAGCTGGTCGACGCGGACGGCACCGTGCTGGCGACCCTCGACGACACGTAGACCGCGCGGCGGCGCCCGACCGCCTCGACGAACGTCGGCGCTTGTGCCGACACGATGTAGACAAGTACAATACAAGTGTGCCCACCGATTGGAGCCCGACCCAGTACCGCCGGTTCGCCGCCGAGCGAGCCCAGCCGTTCCACGACCTGCTCGCGCTGGTCCGCCCGACGCGGATGCGCCGGGCCGTCGATCTCGGCTGTGGGCCGGGGGAGCTCACCGCGCTGGCCGCCGAGGAGCTCGGCGTCGAGGACATGCTCGGCATCGACAGCTCGCCGGCGATGCTCCAGGCGACGCACGAGTGGGCGAGCGACCGGGTGCGCTTCACCGAAGGCGACATCGCCACATGGAGCGCAGACGGCGACCACGACCTCGTGCTGGCCGCAGCGAGCCTGCAATGGGTGCCCGACCACGCGGAGGTGCTGGCGCGGTGGTCGGCTGCACTGGCCCCGCGCGGCCAGCTCGTGGTCCAGGTGCCGGCCAACGCCTGGATGCCGTCGCACCGCGTGATGGACGATCTGGCCAACAGCGCGCCGTACCGTGACGAGTTCGGTCCCGACGGCCCGCCGGTCGATCCCGTGGCCGTCAACGTGCTCGAGCCCGAGCAGTACGCCCGCGTGCTGTTCGATCTCGGCTTCGCCGAGCAGCACGTGCGACTGCAGGTCTACCCGCACGTCCTGCCGACGACCCGACACATCGTCGAGTGGGTGCGTGGCACGACGCTGACGCGGTTCGAGAAGCGCCTCGCCCCGGACGTCTTCGCCCGCTTCCTCGCCGACTACGAGCGGGCCCTCGTCGACGTCCTCGGCGACAACGAGCCGCAGTTCTTCCCGTTCCGCCGGATCCTGTTCTGGGCGCAGCGCCCCTAGCCGATGCAGCAGTCCACGAGTCGCCTCGGCAGTGCACATCGCGGACCTGGGTCGTCGCGCTGACCGCTGCCGGCCGAGCGCACTCGTCCAGCACCCTGCTGACGATCCATCGCTCCATTTGCGAGATCGGCAGCATCCGGCCGCCCGCCCGTCGCCGGGGGTCTACGATCCATCGCCGTGTCCACAGCCGTGTCCGATGACGCACGCGGCAGCACCGACCCGTCGGCGCCTGCGTTCCGCACCCTGCACGCCCTGCGCATCAAGGGCTTCGCCAAGGTCGAGGTGATCGCCGAGATCGCCGACCTCCCGGTCACCGACGCGCACGAGCACCTGCTCATGTTCCAGCTGGCCGAGCTGACGTTGTTCCGCGAGGCACGGGCGCTGTGGCAGCTGACGCCGGCCGGGCGACGCGAGCACGCCAAGATGCTCGAGCGCGACCTCGCCGACGCGGCGCTCGGTCGACTTGCGGCCGCCTACGAGCGCTTCCTCGCGTTGAACGACTCGCTGAAGGAGCTGTGCGGCAGGTGGCAGCTGCGCGACGGCGCGCTCAACGACCATGCCTCGCCGGCCTACGACGCCGCCGTCGTCGCCGACCTCGTCGCGCTGCACGGCCGAGCCGTGCCCGTGCTCGAGGATTTGGCCGACGCACTCGCCCGGCTCACGTCGTACGAAGGCCGCTTGGGCGAGGCGTGCCGGCGGTTCGCCGGCGGTGAAACGAATATGTTCACCGGCGTCATGTGCGGCAGCTACCACGATGTCTGGATGGAGCTCCACGAGGACCTGATCCTCTCCCAGGGTCTCGACCGCGCCGCCGAGGGTTGGCTCTGATGGCCCGCTTCGGTCGGGTGCTCGAGCGCGATGGTCACCCCGTTCGACGCGGACGGATCGCTCGACCTCGACGGTGCCCGCACGCTTGCTCGCTGGCTGCAGGATCACGGCCACGACGGCCTGGTCGTCGCCGGCACGACGGGTGAGTCGCCGGTGCTCACCGACGACGAGCGGCTGAGCCTGTTCGCCGCGGTGTGCGAGGCGGTCACGATCCCGGTCATCGCCGGCACCGGCACCAACGACACCGGCCACTCGGTGCACCTCACCCGCGAGGCGGCCGCGCTCGGCGCCGCGCGGTGCTGGCCGTGTGCCCGTACTACAACCGCCCGTCGCAGGCCGGCATCGAGGCCCACATGCGGGCGATCGCCGGGGCCACCGACCTGCCGGTGATGATCTACGACATCCCCGTGCGCACCGGACGCAAGATGGACGCGGCGATGATGCTCCGCCTGGCCCGCGAGGTGCCGAACGTCCTGGCGTTGAAGGACGCCGCCGGCAACCCCGGCGCGACGGCGGGCGTGGTCAGCTCGGCGCCCGACGGCTTCGAGGTCTACAGCGGCGACGACGCGATGACGCTGCCGCTGCTCGCCGTCGGCGCCGTCGGCGCGGTCGGCGTGGCGACGCACTGGACGTCCGGCGACCACCAGGAGATGTTCGACCTGTGGGAGAAGGGCGACGTCACCGGCGCCCGCCTGGTCAACGCCCGGATGCTGGAGAGCTTCGCCTTCGAGACCGGCGACGACGCGCCCGAACCCGATCCCGACCAAGGCGGTGCTGCGCCACCTCGGGCTTCCCGCCGGCCAGGCCCGCCTGCCGATGGGCGACGCCCCGGCCTGGGTCGACGAGCGCGTCCCGCAGGTGCTCGCCAACCTGCAGCGGGCACGCGAGGCCGCCGCTGCCCGACGTGTCCGGCCGATCTGACGCGTCGCCGAGCGATCCGCTTGACTGTCGGCATGGCTGAACCGGTTCGCATCGTCTTCCTCGGTGGGCTGGGGGAGATCGGGCGCAACTGCATGGCCATCGAGCAGGACGACAAGGTCCTGCTGATCGACTGCGGGCTGATGTTCCCCGACGCCGACATGCACGGCATCGACCTCGTCCTGCCCGACTTCACCTGGCTGCGCGAGAACGGCGATCGCATCGTCGGCGTCGTCGCCACCCACGGCCACGAGGACCACGTCGGCGCGCTGCACTACCTGCTGCGCGAGCTGCGCTTCCCGATCTACGGCTCGGCGGTCACGCTCGGCCTGGCCCGCAACCGCATCGAGGAGGCCGGGCTGCTCGGGCGCACCGAGCTGATCACCGTCGCCGACGGCGAGCGGCGGATGATCGGCCCGTTCGACGTCGAGTTCATCCCCGTCACCCACTCGGTGCCCCACGCCCACGCCATCGCCGTGCACACCCCGCAGGGCGTCATCCTGCACACCGGCGACTTCAAGCTCGACCTGACCCCGGTCGACGGCCGGCGCACCGACCTCGCCCGCATCGGCACGATCGCCACGACCGAGGGCATCCGCCTGCTGCTGGCCGACTCGACCAACGCCGAGGAGCACGGCTACGCGCCGAGCGAGACGTCCGTCGGCGCGCGTGCTGCGCCAGCTGTTCCACGAGCAGGCCGGGCGGCGGATCATCACGGCCAGCTTCGCCAGCCACCTGCACCGCATCCAGCAGATCGCCGACGCGGCGATCGCCTCCGGGCGGGTGGTCGCCACGCTCGGCCTGTCGATCAGAAGAACGTGCGCATGGGCCGCGACCTCGGCGTGCTGAAGATCCCCGACGTCGTCGCTGGTCGACATCGAGGAGATCGACCGCTACGAGCCCGGCAAGGTGTGCGTCATCTCCACCGGTTCGCAGGGCGAGCCGATGTCGGCGCTGGCGCTGCTGGCCCGTGGCGAGAACCGCTTCGTCAAGGTCGGCGACACCGACACGGTGATCCTGTCCAGCCACGCCATCCCGGGCAACGAGGGCAACGTCAACCGGGTGATCGACGGGCTGATGCGCGCCGGCGTCGAGGTGATCCACTCCGGCATCGCCGACGTGCACGCCACCGGCCACGCCCAGGCCGACGAGCTGAAGACGTACTTCTCGCTCACCAAGCCGGAGTGGTTCGTGCCGATCCACGGCGAGTACCGCCACCTGGTGGCCAACGCCCGGCTCGGCCGGCTGATGGGCATCCCCGCGGACCACGTGCTGGTGTGCGAGGACGGCGACGTGCTCGACGCTCGACGACGACGGTCTGGCGATGACGCGGCCGGGTGCCGGCCGGGTACCTGTACGTCGACGGGATCGTCGGCGACGTCGGCCAGGGCGTGCTGCGCGACCGGCAGGGTGCTCGCCGAGGAGGGCGTCGTCGTGGTCGTCGTCACCGTCGACGTCGAGACCGGCAAGGTGCTCACCGGGCCGGAGATCATCACCCGCGGCTGGGTGTACGCACCCGAGGCCGAGGACCTGCTCGACGAGGCGTGCGACACCGTGGCCAAGGCCGTCGAGAAGGCGCTGGCCTCGGGCGTGCGCGACGTCGACGCCGCTCGAGCGCGACGTGCGCCGGCCGCCGGCAAGTTCGTCAACGAGCGCACCAAGCGCCGGCCGATGATCGTCCCCGTCGTGATGGAGGCGTAGTGCGTCGAGCGGTGGCCGGCGCCGGTGGTGCTGCTGGCGCTGGCGGCTCGGTGCGCCGCGTGCTCGAGCGGATCGTCGGCTCGACGGCGTCCAGCGACGCCGGCGACGGCGTCGGCGTCGGTGCCGGGCACTGCGGTCGGCGGTCGACGCGCCGCCGCTGGTCGACCACATCGCTCCCGCCGTCGCCGCCGTCGAGGCCCAGCTCGGCGGACCGCAGCAGTACTTCGAGATCAACGCCACGTCGACGCTGGTCAACGTGTTCGTCGCCTTGAACGACTCGACGCTGGCGCAGAACTGGCTGTACTTCGACGGCGCAGCTGACGTCGCGGCCGGCCGAGCCGGCGCAGGGCCACACGTTCGCCGCCTCGGCGCTGACGTTCGACCCGGACACCGTCCTCGACCCAGGTGCGGCACGACCTGCCGACCTCGTCGATCGACCTGTTCTTCGTCGAGGGCGGCGCCGACGGCTCGGTGCAGTACACCGCGGTGCGTCACCTCGGCCGAAGGCGGGCAGCTGCAGGTGGTCGTCGGCCCGACGGCAAGGTGCTGGAGGTCGACCCGGCTGACCGGTACGCCGGCGGAACAGGTCCGCGATCCGTCGCGCACCCCCTTGGTACCGTGAGCGCGATGGCCACCTGGGGTCGAACGAGCAAGAAGCCGGGCAAGCCGGCCGGCCGGCACGCTCGTCGGTCGCGCTCGCGGCTCCGCGCGTCGTCCGACAGCGGTCGAGCGTCGTCGAACGGCTCGGCGACGAAGACCGCGGCCACGGATCGCGCAGCCGATCGCGCCGCAGCCGATCGCACCGAGTCGCGTGCGCCAGCCCGCGCGGCTCGAGCTGCGCACCGCGGTGGACGGGCGCGAGGACGAGTTCATCGGCATCGGGCTCATCGCCGCCGGCGTGCTGCTCGGCGCTGGCCATCTACTTCAGCCTGGCCGGCATCCTCGGCGAGGGCATCGAGCAAGGTCGTCGGCTGGTTCACCGGCGCGGCCCGCTACCTCGTGCCGATCGCCCTCGTCTGCGTCGGCGTGGCGCTGGTGCGCAAGGGTCGCAGCGCGCACCGCGTCCGGCCTGATCGTCGGCTGGGGTGCTCGCGCACGCTCGCCGTGCTCGGCCTGCTGCACGTGTTCCGCGGGCCCGAGAGCGTGTTCGGCGACCTCGACGAGCTCGGCCGCGCCGGCGGCTGGATCGGCGCGCTCGTCGGCGAGCCGCTGCGTGCGCCTGATCGCCAAGCCCGGAGCCGCGGTCGTGCTGCTCGCCGCGCTGCTCGGCGGCATCCTGCTGATCACCGGCACGTCGCTGCGCGACGCTGTTCAGCCAGGTCGCCGCGGCCCGACGGCGACGGCGAGGGCGATCGCAAGGCAGGCCATCTCCGGCTCGGCGGGCGTGGCGCTCGGCAAGGTCCGCGGCGTCGTTCGGCAACATGGCCTCGCTGCGCAGCGAGCGCGACGCCACGCCGGGCGGCACGCCGCTGCCGGCGCCTGCGGCGCTGCCCGCACCGCAGATCTACGACGCCGACGCCGACGACGACTGGGCGCGACGTCCGAAGCCGAAGCGGCCACGCGCGACGAAGCGCGCTGCCGCCGCCGGCGCGTGTCCGACGGCGCGCCGGGCGAGCAGACCGAGCTCGACCTCGGCCCGGGCGCGCAGCGCGGCGCGTGGATGCTGCCGCCGGCGAACTACCTCACCCGGTCCACCGCCCAGGCCGTCAACCAGGCCGAGGTCGAGGCGCGCGGGCGCACGCTGGTCGAGTCGCTCAACTCGCACGGCGTCGAGGTGCGCCTCATCGGCCAGACGGTCGGGCCGACGGTCACGCGCTACGAGCTCGAGCTCGGCTCCGGCGTCAAGGTCGCCCGGGTGCTCAGCCTCAACCGCGACATCGCCTACGCCATGGCGGCCACCGACGTGCGCATCCTCGCCCCGATCCCGGGCCGCTCGGCGATCGGCGTCGAGGTGCCCAACCACACCCGCCAGCTCGTCAGCCTCGGCGACATCATGGGCTCGCCGGAGGCGAAGGCGGCCGCCCACCCGCTCGACGTGGCCGTCGGCAAGGACATCGCCGGCCGCTCCGTGTTCCTCAACCTGGCCACGACGCCGCACCTGCTGATCGCCGGCACCACCGGCGCCGGCAAGTCGAGCGGGATCAACTGCATCATCACCTCGCTGCTGATGCGCACCACGCCCGAGCAGGTCAAGCTGATCCTGATCGACCCGAAGCAGGTCGAGATGGGCCAGTACAACCGCCTGCCGCACCTGCTCACCCAGCCGGTGACCAACCCGAAGAAGGCGGCCAACGCCCTGCAGTGGGCGTGCAAGGAGATGGACCGCCGCTACGACGTGCTGTCCGAGGTCGGCTTCCGCGACATCGGCGGGTACAACGCCGCGTTCGACCGCGGCGATCTGCAGCAGGAGATCGCGCGAGCACGCCGGCGCGTTCGAGCGGATGCCGTACATCGTGGTCGTCGTCGACGAGCTCAACGACCTGATGATGGTCGCGGCGCCGCGACGTCGAGGAGAGCATCACGCGGATCGCCCAGAAGGCCCGCGCCGTCGGCATCCACCTGATCGTCGCCACCCAGCGGCCGTCGGTCAACGTGATCACCGGCGTCATCAAGGCCAACGTGCCGGCGCGCATGGCCTTCGCCGTGTCGTCGCTCACCGACAGCCGCGTCATCCTCGACCAGCCGGGCGCGGAGAAGCTCGTCGGCAAGGGCGACATGCTCCTGCTGCCGGGCAGCTCGAACGTCGCCCAGCGCATCCAGGGCTCGTTCGTCAGCGAGGAGGAGGTGCGCAAGGTCGTCGCCCACTGGCGGCGCCAGGCACCCGAGGTGGTCTACGTCAGCGGCGTCGAGGGCGACGAGGGCGAGGGCAAGCTCGGCGCCGGCGACTTCGGTGGCAACGGGGCGGCGACGACGACGAGGACGAGACGCTCATGCGCCAGGCGATGGAGCTCGTCGTGCGCAGCCAGCTCGGCTCCACGTCGATGCTGCAGCGCAAGCTGAAGGTCGGCTTCGCCCGCGCCGGGCGGCTCATGGACCTGCTCGAGCAGCGCGGCGTGGTCGGGCCGAGCGAGGGCTCCAAGGCCCGCGCCGTGCTGATGACGGTCGAGGAGTTCGAGCTGCTCCGGCGGGCCGAGGAGGAGCTGAGCAGGCGGGCTCCGCTGCGGGACCGCGACCCAGCGGTAGCCTTGCCGCACGTGGGGCAGCGCTTCTACATCGAGACCCTGGGCTGCCCGAAGAACCAGGTCGACAGCGACAAGCTGGTCGGCACGTTGCTGGCCGACGGGTATCACCGCCACCGACGACGCCGGCGCCGCCGACCTGGTCGTGGTCAACACCTGTGCGTTCATCGAGGACGCCCGGCGCGAGTCGATCGACACGATCCTGGCGCTCACCGAGCAGCGCAAGGACGGCGCCCGCGTCGTCGTCACCGGCTGCATGGCCGAGCGCTACGGCGACGAGCTGGCCGAGGCCCTGCCCGAGGTCGACCAGGTCGCCGGCTTCGGCGTGCCGGTCGACCGCCAGCGCCGACGCGCACGCTCATCCCGGTGACCGCGGCGCCGCTGCCGAGCTTCGACCTGCTCAACCTGCCGCGGCCGCAGTCGCGCCACGCCGTGGGCGTACGTCAAGATCGCCGAGGGCTGCGACCGCAGCTGCGGGTTCTGCGCGATCCCCAGCTTCCGCGGGCCGCAGCGCAGCCGCACGGTCGAGCAGATCCTCGCCGAGGTCGACCAGCTCGGCGTCCGCAGGAGATCGTGCTCGTCGCCCAGGACCTCGCCTCGTACGGGCGCGACGTCGCCCGCGGCGGCACGCTCGTCACCACCGACCCGAGCCGCGAGCGCAGCCAACCGATCGTCGACCTGGTGCGCGCCGTCAGCGACCGGGTCGACGTGGACCCGCCTGCTGTACCTGTACCCGAGCGACCTGACCGACGAGCTGATCGACACGATCCTGCGCCACCGGCGTGCCGTACTTCGACCTGTCGCTGCAGCACGTCAGCAAGCCGCTGCTGCGGCGGATGCGCCGGTGGGGCGACGGCGAGCGGTTCCTGCGGCGCATCGAGGCGATCCGGCGCCGCGAGCCGCGGCGCCGCGTTCCGCAGCAACTTCATCGTCGGCTACCCGGGCGAGACCGAGGCCGACCACGACCAGCTGCTGGCCTTCGTCGAGGAGGCCGAGCTGGACTGGTGCGGCTTCTTCGCCTACAGCGCGGAGGACGGCACGCACGCGGCGAAGCTCGACGGCCAGGTCGATCCGGCGCTGATGCACGAGCGCCTCGCCGAGCTGCGCGAGCTGCAGGACGCGATCACCGCCCGGCGGCGCGACGCGCTGATCGGCTCGACGCTGCGGGTGCTCGTCGACGAGCCGGGCGTCGCCCGCAGCGTCCGCGAGGCGCCGGAGATCGACGGCATCGTCGAGGTGCCCGACGATCTCTGGCGGTCGGCGAGTTCGCCGACGTGGAGATCGTCGATGCCCTCGGCCCAGACCTCGTCGCCGCGCGGCGCGCTGGTGGCAGGATCGGACTGATGGCGGTCGACCCCAACGCGCTGGCCACGTGGGCCAACGCGATCACCACGCTGCGCCTGCTGCTGGCGCCGCTGATGATCTGGCTGATCCCCGACACCGGGCAGGGCGCGTGGCCGGCGGCGCTGCTGTGGTTGGTGCTGTGCGGCAGCGACTTCGTCGACGGCCACCTGGCGCGCAAGCACGGCACCACCCGCTCGGGCGCGTTCCTCGACCCGCTGGCCGACAAGGTGCTCGTGCTCGGGGCGATGTTCGCCCTCGTCTCCGCCGACGTGTTCTGGATCGTGCCGGTGGCTGATCATCGCCGTGCGCGAGGTGGGCATCAGCGTCTACCGGATCTTCGCCGGCGCCAAGGGCGTCAGCGTCCCGGCCAGCAGGATGGGCAAGTACAAGACGCTCACCCAGCAGCTGGCCGTCGGCTTCGCCATCATCCCGCTCACCGCGATCGATGCGACGTGGCTGTGGAAGTCGCTGCTGTGGGTCGCCGTCGTGCTCACCACGGTCGAGCGGCCTGCAGTACCTGTGGCGGGCCCGGCACCATCGCAGCACGAGCCGACCTGCCGACCGACGCCACGGCGGTGCTCTGATGCGCTGCGACGTCGTCGCCGTCGGCACCGAGCTGCTGCTCGGGCAGATCGTCGACACGAACAGCGCGTGGATCGGCGAGCAGCTCGCCGCCAGCGGGATCGACTCGCTGCTGCAGGTCAAGGTCGGCGACAACCTCGGCCGGGTCGTCGCCGTGCTCCGCCGCACGCTCGGCGACGGCCGACGCGGTGATCATGTGCGGCGGGCTCGGGCCGACGCACGACGACCTGACCCGCGAGGCGATCGCCGCGGTGATGGGCGTCGAGCTGCGCACCGACGAGCAGCTCGTCGAGGTGATCACGACGATGTTCGCCGCCCGCGGCCGGTACATGGCGGCGAACAACCTGCGCCAGGCGCTGGTGCCCGACGGGGCGACGATCATCCCGCAGACGCGCGGCACGGCGCCCGGGCTGATCTGCCCGGTGACGGTCGACGGGGTCGCCAAGGTCGTCTACGCCGTGCCGGGCGTGCCGCACGAGATGCGCGACATGATCGAGCGCGCCGTGCTGCCCGACCTGCTCGCGCGCGGCGGCGAGCCGAGCGTGATCGTCAGCCGCGTGCTGCGCACGTGGGGCGAGAGCGAGAGCGGGCTCAACGAGCGCCTCGACGGGGTGATCGAGCCGGCTCGACGCCGCCGGCAACCCGACGCTGGCGTTCCTGGCCAGCGGCTGGGAGGGCCTCAAGGTGCGCCTCACGGCCAAGGCCGACACGGCCGAGGCGGCGGGCGCGCTGCTCGACGAGTGGGACGCCGAGGTGCGCGCGATCGTCGGCGAGCACGTCTTCGGCGTCGACGACGACACGATGGAGTCGGTCGTGCTCGACCTGCTGGCGGCGCGCGGCTGGTCGCTCGGCCTCGCCGAGTCGGTCACCGGCGGCCTCGTGGCCGGGCGGATCACCAGCGTGCCGGGCGCCAGCAAGGTGTTCCGCGGCTCGATCGTCAGCTACGCCAGCGAGGTCAAGTTCGACCTGCTCGGCGTGCCCGAGGGGCCGGTGGTCAGCGAGGCCGCCGCGGCGGCGATGGCCGCCGGCGCCCGGCGGGTGCTCGGCGCCGACGTGGCGCTGGCCCTCACCGGCGTCGCCGGCCCGACCGAGCAGGACGGCATGCCGGTCGGCACGCTGTGCGTCGGCATCGCGACGCCGACGTGGCGCGTTCACCCGCACGCTGCGCCTGCCCGGCCAGCGCGACCAGATGCGCCAGATGAGCGTGATCAGCGCGCTCGACCTGCTCCGCCGGCACCTGCTCGACGCGTCGTAGGATCGCCGGCCGCACGCCTCCGTAGCTCAATGGAGAGAGCATCCGGTTTCTACCCGGCTGGTTGGGGGTTCGAGTCCCTCCGGGGGCACCGCGCGACGGCGGCTGGCACCGCCGCCGTAGCGATTCGCGCTCCTCGCCCTTACCCTTTGATGGCTGCCGGTTTCCGGTCCCACCTTGTTTCCCGGAGCAGAGAGATGCAGGTCAACGCGTGAAGTTCAAGAAGGGCGACACCGTCATCTACCCCCAGCACGGTGCGTGCATCGTGGTCGGGACGAAGAAGATGGAGGCCTTCGGCGCAGCGCAGGAGTACCTCATCCTGAAGACGGTGATCAACGAGATGACGCTCTCGGTGCCCACGTCGAAGGCCGAGGAGGTCGGGGTGCGGCCGCCGGTCAACCCCGACGAGCTCGAGGACCTCGTGTCGGTGCTGTCCAAGAGCGACCCGCGGGTCCCGTCGAACTGGAGCCGGCGGTTCAAGAACCACCAGGAGAAGCTGAAGAGCGGCGACGTCTACCAGGTGGCCGAGGTGGTCCGGAACCTGGCGGCGCGCAACCGCGACGCCTCGCTGTCGGCCGCCGAGCGGACGATGTACGACCGGGCCCGGATCAACCTGATCAGCGAGATCGCCCCGGCCCTCAAGGTCAGCGCCGAGGAGGCCGAGACGTACCTGAACGAGGCGCTCGAGCGCGGCGTCCTCAAGCCGGCCAAGGAGCCGGTGAAGAAGAAGGCCTGAGCGTCAGCGCGGTCCGATGTAGGCGGCCCGCGGCCGGAAGCGCAGCGGCGGCTCGGCGTACTCCTCGAGGGCGTGGGCCAGCCAGCCGGCCGTGCGGGCGATGGCGAAGATGATCTCGCCGGCGTCGGTCGGCATGCCCGCGGCCTGGGTGAGCACGGCGAGGGCGAAATCGACGTTCGGTTGCTGATCGGTCCTGGCACCCACCGCGTCGATCACCGAGTCGGCGACCGCCAGCGCGCGCTGTGACCCGACGGCGGCGCGCAGCTGCGCCAGGAGGAGCACGGCCCGGGGATCGCCGGTCGGGTAGAGCGGTTGGCCGAAGCCGGGAACCAGACGCCAGGAGCGCAACGCCTCGGCGATCGCCGCGCCCGCGCCCGAGGAGGCCGCATCGTCGAGCAGCCGTCGGGCCAACGAGCTGGCCCGGCCGTGGAGCGGACCGTCGAG
This sequence comes from uncultured Acidimicrobiales bacterium, assembly GCA_963794805.1. Taxonomy (GTDB): domain Bacteria; phylum Actinomycetota; class Acidimicrobiia; order Acidimicrobiales; family Ilumatobacteraceae; genus JAODBQ01. The sequence continues at coordinate 242,263 of CAWCFL010000010.1, read as the reverse complement.
CACGCCGAGCCCGGCGCCGATCACCGCGTACGGGTCTGCCCGCGGCTGGCCGCGACCCGTGCGCCGAGCGTCGACGTCGCCAGCTCGTGGTCGGCGAGCAGCACGAGCGCGCTGTCGAGCACCTCGACCATCCCGGGTGCGGGCCGCCGTCGGCCGGCCAGGGCGCGCCACAGCCGGCCGGCGATCGCGTTGCTCACCAGCCGGCCGTCCACCGTCAGTCGTGGCGCCGTCGTGGCCTCGTCGGTGAGCGCGGCGACCATCGTGGCCACGGCGTTGCGCCCGGCAGCGGCGACGCCCGACGGATCGAGGTTCGCCCGGAACGGATCGGCTGCCGCGGCATAGGCCACGCCGATGCGCAGCCGCTCGCGCATCGGGACCGACCGTGTCGGTCCCGCCGATGCTGACCGGCGCGGCGGTCCACGCCGTCGCCGGCGTCTCGAACGAGCCCAGCCAGAGCATCTCGGCGACCTCCTCGAAGCGCCGCCGACCGCACAGTTGGGTGACGTCGTAGCCGCGATAGAAGATGCGCTGCGAGTCGATGCGCGTGATGCGTGTCTCGATCAGCAGGTTCAGCGAGGTCTGCTTGCTGCTCACCCGTGGCCTGCCGCGGCTGGCCAGTGCAGCGATCGACGCAGCGTCGAACATGCTCCGACCATCGGGACCGGTGTGTCGCTCCACGATCCCGCGGCTGACGTACGCGTACAACGACGGCACCTTGATGCCGAGCCGCTCGGCAGCTTGATCGGCGCTCAACAGATTGGTCATGTGTTGATGATAATCAACGTTGACGATCCGTCACGACGCGGCGCACGCTCGGCGCATGACGACGATCGAGCATGGAGTTCCCCGTGGGTTGAAGGGTGTGGTGGTGGCCGACACGAGGATCGGCGACGTCCGCGGCGAGGAGGGCTTCTACCACTACCGCGAGTACTCCGCCGTGGAGCTCGCCGAGCACCGCCCGATCGAGGACGTCTGGCGGCTGATGATCGACGGCGCCCTGCCGGCGACACTGGCTGAGCGCCGCGCGTTCGTCGACGAGGTCGCTCCGCTGCGGGCCATCCCGACTGAGGTGGCAACTGTGCTCCCGGCCATCGCCGCCGTCAGCGAGCCGCTCGACGGGCTGCGCACCGCCTTGTCGCTCGTGGCCGCGACGGCGGCCATGCGCCCGACCATCGACCTGTCGCAGGCGCAGCGCCGGGCCGATGCGCTCGCACTCTGCGCCGTGACCCCCGCGCTCCTCGGCACGCTGTACCGGCTGCGTGCCGGCCTCGATCCCGTCGTGTCGCGACCGGATCTCGGCTACGCCGCCGACTACCTCTGGATGGTCACCGGGCGCGAGCCGTCGACAGCGGCCGCCCGGGCGATCGAGCAGTACCTCGTGTCGACGATCGACCATGGGTTCAACGCGTCCACGTTCACGGCCCGCGTGGTGGCCTCGACCGGCGCCGACCTCGGCGCATGCGTGGTCGCCGCGATCGGCGCGTTGAGCGGCCCGCTGCACGGCGGCGCGCCGAGCCGTGCGCTGGCGCTGATCGACGAGATCGCGACGCCCGAGCGGATCGACGCGGTGGTGCGCCCGAAGATCGTCGCCGGGGAGCGGATCATGGGCTTCGGCCACCCGGTGTACCGCACCGCGGACCCACGGGCCGTGATGCTCCGGCGTGTGGCCGCCGGCCTGGCCGACGACGCGGCCAGCGCGGCTTTCGTCGACCTCGTCGGCCAGACCGAGGTGCGGGTGCTCACGCTGCTCGACGAGCTGAAGCCGGGACGGCGACTGCACACCAACGTCGAGCTCTACGCCGGTGTGGTGATGGAGCTGTGCGGCGTCCCGCGGGCGATGTTCACACCGACGTTCGCCTGCAGCCGGGTGATCGGCTGGTGCGCCAACGTGCTCGAGCAGGCGACCGACGACCGGATCATCCGCCCGAGCGCGCGCTACGTCGGACCGGAGCCCGTCGTCGGTCGAGCGTGGACGCCGTTGCCCGCGGGAGGTGGCTGAACACGCGAGCCGGCTCGGCCGGGCACGTCGCCGGTCTGCACGTTCCCGCCGACCGCTCCCGGGCGAGCGCACGGCTCGGCACCCGCGGGGTGGCGCTCAGACCGGGTCGTTGACCTGCGTGCCGCCGCGCAGCGCATGGGCTGTCCACGTCTGGCCGTCCCACCAGCGCTGCTCGTTGCGCCCAGTCGGATCAGGGTGCCAGCCGGCGGGCACCGCCGGCGCTGTGGGCGGGGCAGGCACCATCGGTGCCGGCGGCGGCGGAACCGGTGTGCTCGTGCCCCAGACCGGCGCCGTCGATGCCGGTGCGCCGAACGGCTGGGCGCCGTACCGGGCCACGGATGGCGAGGAGGATGTCGTGGTGCCCGGCTGATCCACGGGCCCGCCGGCGATGGTTCGCTCGGCGGGCCGCAGCGGCACCATGCAGCCGGCGATGATCAGCAGGAACCCGGCCATGCCCACCCAGAACCCGATGGCCCGGTCCCCGATGGCGATGCCGTTCTTGCCGGCGAGGGCGATGAACGCGACCACGATGCCGATCACGCCGAAGACGACGCCGACCAACCGCAGCGTGATCTGCGTCGCGGTCGGCACCGAGCGCGATGCCGCCGCTGATGACGGCGGCAGCTGCGGTGAGGTAGGCGATCCACGCATACCACGCACCACTGAACCCGCCGAGATCTGCCGCTGACGCGAGGTCGCGGACGTCGGCGAAGGAGAACGAGCCGAACCCCTCCGGCGAGGCGAAGTCGAGGGCGAACAACCACAGCACGAGCGCCGCCGCACCGACGCCGACGAGCACGATGGCGGCGACCGACGGTCGGCGGCCGGACACACCGGTCGAGGGGGTTTGCAGCGACACGCGCGCATCGTAGCCATCGGTCGATCGCCGATCGGATGGACGTCGCCGCCACATCGCCATCGGCAGCGGCGCGCTGCAGCGCGCCTATCGTGCCGCCATGACCGGTCGCCCGACGATCCCCCGCGAGGCGCTGGAGGAGATGATCCGCGGCGGCGAGATCGACACCGTCGTCATGGCCTTCCCCGACCTGCAGGGGCGGATGGTCGGCAAGCGCACCAGCGGCCGGTTCTTCCTCGACCACGTCGCCGACGACGGCACGGAGAACTGCGACTACCTCATCGCCTGCGACCTGGACAACGAACCTGTGCCCGGCTACCGCTTCGCCAGCTACGAGCAGGGTTACGGGGACATGCTCGCCCGACCCGACTGGACCACCGTGCGGGTGACGCCGTGGGTCGAGCGCACCGCGCTCGTGCTCTGCGATCTCCACGACGTCACCACCGGCGAGCTGATCGAGGTGGCGCCGCGCACCGTGCTGCGCCGGCAGGTGGAGGCAGCCGCGGCGCTCGGCCATCTGCCGATGGTGGCCAGTGAGATCGAGTTCTACCTGTTCCACGACACCTACGACGAAGCTCACGCCAAGGGCTACCGCGACCTGCGTCCGCACTCGCCGTGGCTCGAGGACTACCACGTGCTGCAGACCACCAAGGACGAGTACGTCATCGGCGCGATCCGCCGCGGGCTGGAGGCCGCCGGGGTGCCCGTGGAGTTCTCCAAGGGCGAGGCGGGGCGCGGCCAGCACGAGATCAACCTCGACTACGCCGAGGCCGTGGAGATGGCCGACCGCAACCTCGTGTACAAGACCGCGGCGAAGGAGATCGCCCACGGTCTCGGGCGATCCGTGTCGTTCATGGCGAAGTACGCGTTCGACGACACCGGTTCGAGCTGTCACGTGCACTCCAGCCTGTGGTCGCTCGACGGCCGGCGGGCGCTGTTCGACGGCGACGGGCCGCACCACATGAGCGACCTGTTCCGCCAGTACCTCGCCGGACAGATCGCCACGGCGCGCGAGTTCAGCCTGCTGTGGGCGCCGACCGTGAACAGCTACAAGCGCTTCCAGCCCGGATCGTGGGCGCCGACCGGGGTCGGCTGGGGCGTGGACAACCGCACGCTCGGCTTCCGCAAGGTCGGCCACGGTCGGGGAACCCGGGTGGAGTGCCGGATCCCGGGTGCCGACGCGAACACCTACTTCGCCTTCGCCGGCACGATCGCCGGCGGGCTCTACGGGATCCGCCACGGGTTGTCGCTGGGCGAGCCGCACGTCGGCAACGGCTACGCGGCGACCGACATCGAGCGCATCCCGTGGAACCTGCCGGACGCGATCGCCCTGTGGGAGGGATCGTCCGCGGCGCCGCGAGTGCTTCGGCGACGACGTCCACCACCACATCCTGACCATGGCCCGCGCCGAGTGGCAGGCGTTCAACCGCAGCGTCACCGACTGGGAGCTGCGCCGCTACTGGGAGCGCATCTAGGGCGTCGTGCGCTGACCAGCGGAGCTGGAACGCGCGGCGAAGGTGTGGTCCGGCTTGCCTCAGGCGGTGTGGGCGCGCACGAACGCACACATCTCGTCGATCGCCGTGACGGCCTCCGGTGCCTCGACGCCGCAGTCGAACCACTCGACACCATCGTCGGGATAGCGCGCGCCGTAGCGCAAGCGCATGGCACCGTTGAGGATCCAGATGTGCTCCGCGTCCGCGTACTCGGTGATCGTCACCGACACGCCCGCGGCGCGTGCCGACGCAGCGAGCCGCACGCTGTCGTCGTGGCACACGTCGCGGCCTGCGGCCTGCACGAGCAGCGGCGGGAGTCCGCGCAGATCTCGGTAGACCGGCGAGTGACGAGGGTCGTACGGATCCACACCACCGGTCGACAGCAGCGTCGCCGACAGCACCGCGACGAGCTCACGGCGGATGTCGTGGCCGTTGCGCACCGGATCGTCGAGCGACGGCGTGTTCATCGCGATGTCAGCCCACAGCGAGTTGACCATCCCGCACGCCGGCATCGCCACGCCGAGGTCGCGGGCATCGGCCATCAGCGAGACGGTGAGCGCTCCGCCGGCAGAATCACCAGCGACCGCGACGCGCTCCGACGCGTAGCCGTGCGCCCCGATCAGGTGGCGATAGACCGCGAGGACGTCCTCATGTGCCGCGGGGAACGCGAAACGCGGTGCCAACCGGTAGTCGGCGGCGACGACGCGCACACCCAACCCGAGTGCGAGTCGCGCGGTGCCACGCCGGGCCCACGCGGCCAACCCGCTCGAGTAGCCGCCCCCGTGGAGGTAGAGCACGACACGGTCGGCATCGGTGGCGCCACCTGCCGGCTCGGTCCACTCGACCGGAACACCGGCCAGCTCATCGCGCGTGAACGTCACCCCGGCCGGCTCGACGATCAGCGGCGCGAAGAACCGAGCCTGCGTGGCGATCTGCTCGGCAACCTCCGGACTCACGGGCCCTCCCTCGGATCCATCCTGCTAACCCAGCGTCGCACTCGCGGCTCGGAGGTCGTCGAGTGCGGCGAGCGCGAACGGCGCGAACCCGCCGTGGCTGTCGGGGTCGGCGTCGGCGTCGGCGTCGACCCAGGCGGTGTAGCCGCGCTTGAACGCCAGCACACCGAGCTCGGCGGCGAGTCGTGCGGTGGGGTCGGGCACCCCCCGGTTCAGCAGTGCGTCGGTCATCGCGACGGCCAGCCCCACGCTCTTGAGGGCGTCGCGTTCCTGGAGCTCGGTGCTCGCGGCGACCGCGGCCTTGAGGCGCGGTCCGAGCTCGCGGTTCATCGGACCCATCATGCGCGCGGCGTGCGTGAGGCCACCGGCGACCGCCTCGAGAGGAGTTGCCTCGGCGGGGGCTTGGGCGATCCCTTCGACGAGCAGCCGGCTGAGCGTCTCCTGCCCGGCCACGAGCAGCTCGCGCTTGTCCGGGAAGTGCCGGAAGAAGGTGCTCTTCGTCACGCCGGCCCGGTGGGCGATCTGCGCAACGGTCGTGGCGTCGTATCCCTGCTCGGTGAACAGGTCGACCGCGGCCAGCACGAGACGCTCGCGCGCGCCGGGTTCCCACCGAGCCATGGCACCATCCTAGTGACGAGACCTCGGTCCCATCACGGTGCTAGGTTGACGGGACACAAGTCCCATCACGTTCCCTGGAGTGTTCCATGCGCATCTTCATCACCGGCGGCACCGGCCTGATCGGCACGGCCGTCGTCGCCGAGCTGCTCGGCCACGGCCACAGCGTCGTCGGGCTCGCCCGATCCGAGGACTCCGCAGCGGCGCTGGCGGATGCCGGCGCCGAGAGCGTCCGCGGCGGCCTTGCCGACCTCGACGTGCTGGCGCGCCGAGCGCCGCGGGAGCCGACGGCGTGATCCACCTGGCCTTCGCCAACGACTTCAGCAGTCCCCAAGCCCTCGCCGCCGCGGTCGCCGACGAGGGCGGCGCGCTCGCCGCCATGGGTCAGGCCCTCGTCGACAGCGGCCGACCGTTCGTCACCTGCTCCGGTACCCCGTGGGTGCCCGGCCGAGCCTCGACCGAACACGACCCGATCCCGACGGACGGGCCCGTCGGCGGGCGCGGCCGATCGGTCACGGCCGTCCTCGAGCTCGCCGACCGCGGGGTCCGCGCTTCGGCGGTTCGCCTCCCACGCACCGTGCACAACAACGGCGACGGTGGCTTCGCCGGCCTGCTCACCGCGATCGCTCGGCGCACCGGTGTGGCCGGCTACCCGGGCGACGGCACCCAACGCTGGCCGGCCGTTCACGCCCACGACGCCGCCGTGCTCTTCCGGCTCGCCCTCGAACAGGCGCCGGCCGGCACCGCATGGCACGCCGTCGACGACGAGGGCGACGCCGTCGGCGACATCGCCGCGGTCATCGGCCGGCGCCTCGGCCTCCCGGTCGAGTCCGTCCCCCAGGAGACGTTCGGTCCGATCGGCCCGATCTTCGCCATGGACCAACCCTCGAACAGCAGCCACACCCGGAAGCAGCTCGGCTGGAACCCGACGCACCCACGACTGCTCGTCGACCTCGAGAACCTCCAGGCCTGAACCGACCGGCGAGCCCGCCGGAGGCGTTCGACGCCGAGGGCTCGTCGAGTCACGGGTGGTCGCCGGTGCTGCCCGCCGATCGTCCGGTCACCCTCCGAGGAAGTCCTCGACGTGGCCGAGGAACTCGTGCTCCTGCTCGAGCATCGGGTAGTGACCGGCGTCGTCGATCACGCGGAGCAGGGAACCGGGGATCAGCTCATTCAGCTCGGTCGCGTAGCGCAGCGGCAGGAGGCCGTCGGAGGCGCCGTGGACGATCAGGGTGGGTGTCGCGAGGTACGGCAGCCGGCGCCGCAGGCCGCGCTCGGCGATCGGCCACATCAGCTTCGTCGCCGCCGCACGGTTCTGGGCCTCGAACATGTGGCCGCCGGCGGGGTCGTCCGGATCGTCGACGAAGATCGTCGGCTCGGGATCGGGGCGCTGCAGCGGGTCGTGCCACGTCGCCTGCGTCACCAGGGTCGCCGGGCCGAACGGATCGAGGGTGGGGAGGTCGTCGATCCACAGACCGAACGCGTCGACCAGGATCAGCTTGTCGACGAGCTCCGGGGCGACGATCGCCAGTTCGGCGGCCAGCATGCCGCCCGTGGAGTGACCGACGACGGCCACGCGGTCGTGCCCCCAGCTGCCGATCAGGCTCCGGTAGAACAGGACGAGGTCGAAGATGTCGCGCACCTCGGTCAGCCCGGTGGACGTCCCGTAGCCCGGTTGCTCCGGGGCGTAGACGAGATGGTGCTCGGCGAGGCGCTCGAGGAACGACGCGCCGCCGGGGTGGCGCTCGTAGCCGTGCAGGTAGACGACCGGGCTGCCGGCGCCGGCGGTCCAGACGTTCACCTCGAACGTGCCGACCGCGTGTCGTGTCAGGGTTGCGCCCGGCGCTGGGCTCATGCCGGTGCACCCACGGGGAACCGCTCGCCGACGAGCCGCTGGCTCACCTGCGGTGTCCAGCGGTCCTCGTGCTCGGACCAGATGTCGCGCAACTTGGGGATGACCTCGGTCCCGAACAGGTGGTTGTTCTGTGCGGCGACCTCCTCGGGCAGGTTGCCGACGTGCATGCAGGTGATCAGCTGGCCGAGGCGCAGCTCGGTGACGAGCTCGCGGACGCGCTGCTCGACGCGCGCCGGGGTCCCGGCGATGATGTAACCGAGGTCGTCGTACTCCCAGAAGTCGAGCTCACCCCGACTGGCCTTGCGCCGCTCGTCCGTCGACACGTTCTTCGAACGACGCAGCGCCTCCCTGGTCGACGCCGCCGTCAAGTAGCCGGGAGGTGTGGCGAACTCGAGGGCCACCGGGTTCTGGCGATAGAAGTACTTGACCGCGTCCGAGTACAGCCGCTCCGCTTCCTCGTCGCTGTCCGCACAGCAGATCACCTGGGTGAACGCCATCCGGTTCGGGTTCATGGTGCCGCCGTGCTCCTCGGTGTACTCCCAGAACCCGTTGACGATCGGCAACGCGGCCTTCTTGCCGGAGAACGACAGGTACCCGTAGCAGTAGTCGAACTCGTTGACCAGCTCCCAGGTCTCCACGCTGCCCGAGCCGGGGATCCAGATCGGGACCTGCTCCTGGATCGGCCGCGGCCACGGGTTGACGTAGCGCAGCTTGGTGTACTTGCCGTTGAAGGCGAACGGCTCGCTCGCCGCCCACCCGCGCAGGATCAGCTCGTGCGCCTCGTAGAACCGGTCGCGCAGCTCGATCGGCGGCACCCCGTACGAGAACGCACTGTCCATCGGTGTCCCGAAGACCATGCCGGCGATCAGACGGCCACCGGAGAGGCAGTCGATCATCGCCAGCTCCTCGGCTACCCGCGTCGGCGGGTTGTACAGCGCCAGCGAGTTGCCGCACAGTGCGATCGCCGCGCTCTCGGTCGTGGCCGCCAACACGGCCGCCATCAGGTTCGGTGACGGCGTCATCGCGTGCGGGGTCTGATGGTGCTCGTTGAGCAGCAGCGAGTCCCACCCGAGTCGGTCGGCGCCCTGCATGAGGCGCAGGTACATGTGGTAGTCGCGCCCGATCTGCGCAGGATCGGCGTGGGAGATCTCAGGGGTGACCCACGAGCTCCGTACGGAATCGCCGAACGCTGCCGCCAGCTTCGTGTAGTACTGCTGCGCGAACCAATGGAACCTCACGGTGTGATCCTCTTTCCTCGCTCGTCGGCGACCAGGCGAGCGGCGCACCGCACGGCTTCGCGACGTGGCGACCATAACCACGCTCGACGGGTCGACCCCATGTGGGGATCGCGGGTGACGAGCACTCTGGTGCGTCGGCGCCGGGCCGAATGACGCCCGCCCGGTCCGGGCCCGTTACGTTCGCCGGCGCACGCCAGTGAGCAGTTCTCAGGAGGATCAGATGGCAGAGAAGACCCGCTCCCGATCGGTGGCTGCCGTCGGCATCGTCGTCCGCGACCTCGATCGATCGATCGACTTCTACACGTCGATCCTCGGGTTGCAGGAGACGCAACGCGTCGACGTGCCGCACATGAACCTGTTCGAGGTCATCCTGACCTTTCCCGGCAGCCGCGGGGCGGCCGTCGTGCTGATGCAGTACACCGACGACGCCGACCGCTCGTACAAGGACGACGGCGGGAAGGTCGTGCTGTGGGTCGGCGAGTGCGTGGCGGTGGCGGAAGCGGCACGGGCCGCGGGATACGAGGTCACTCGCGAGCCAGGGGAATCCCCCGGCTTCGGCATGATCGCGATGGTCAAGGACCCGGACGGACGCACCGTCGAGCTGATGGGCGCGCTCCCCGGCTGAGCTCACGGCACGATCACGAGGAGGCAAGCGCATGAGTGTCGAGGTCACGTCGCCCGAGGCAGTGGGCATGAGCAGCGATCGGCTCGAGCGAATTCGACCGGCGATGGAGTCGTACGTCACCGAACGAGGCGTCGTCGGCATCAGCACCCTGATCAGCCGCCGCGGTCGCGTCGTCTTCGCCGACCAGGTCGGTTTCCGGGACAAGGAGGCGGGCCACCCGATGGCCGCCGACACCATCTTCCGGATCTACTCGATGACGAAGCCCATCGTCTCGACGGCACTGATGATGCTGCACGAGGAAGGCCGGTTCCAGCTGGAACACCCGGTGGCGCAGTACCTGCCGGCCTTCGGATCGACGAAGGTCCTGTCCGACGACGGCGCCCTCGTCGAGCAGGCGAGACCGATGCAGGTCCGGGACCTCCTCACGCACACGAGCGGCCTCACCTACGACTTCATGGTGGACCCGGTCGCGCAGATGTACCGCGACGCCCAGATCATGCACGACGCCACCCGTTCCCTCGAGGCCGTGATCGACGTCTTGGCGACGCTGCCGCTCGCGTTCCAGCCGGGTGCGCGTTGGCACTACAGCGTCGGGATCGACGTCGCCGCGCGACTGGTCGAGGTCATCTCCGGCCAGCCATTGGGTGAGTTCCTGCGCGTTCGTCTCTTCGATCCGTTGGGCATGACCGACACCGGGTTCGGCGTGGCGGAGTCGAACCTCGACCGACTCGCCGCGATGTACGGGCTCCCGGACCTCATCGGCGAGAACTACTCAGCCGTACAACTCGTGGAAGCCGCGCTCGGCGGGTTCAACGAACGGATCGACGTCTCGACCACCTATCCGACGAGCACACCTGACGTCTTCGTGCGAGGCGGCCTCGGTCTGTTCTCCACGGCGAGTGACTACATGAGGTTCGCCCAGATGCTGGCGGACAACGGAACCGTCGGCGGGGAGCGTCTGCTCGGTCGCAAGACCCTCGAGTTGATGCACAGCAACCATCTCCCGCCCGAGCTGATGCCGTTCGAGCTGCTCGGCCAGCCGCAACCGGGGATGGGTTTCGGTCTCGGGTCTCGGGTCATGCTCGATGTGGCGCGGACTGGCGGGACGGGTTCGGTGGGCGAGTACGGCTGGGCAGGCGCGGCGAAGACCTACTACTGGGTCGATCCCGTGGAGGAGCTCGTCGGCGTGTTCATGACCCAGTACATGACCGGCGTCCAGCAACCCGACCGTGACCTGCGTTCGCTGACGTACCAGGCGATCATCGACTGACGAGCCGTCGCAGCGCGCGGCCGCTGAGGATCCGGCCCGGTGCCCGTCAGAACGGCGAAGCGGAACACGCGGTCCCGAGAGGGCCGCCGGAAACGGAGCCATGGGATGACGCGATATCTGATCTCGTTCGACGACGGTGCGATGAGCGTCCCGGATGAGGAGTTGTCCGACGTGGGCGAGGCCGCCCACCGGGTGGTCCGCGAGGCCCAGGACGCCGGGGTGTGGATCTTCGGTGGCGGGGTCGAGCGCCAGCGCGCCAGCATCGTCGGCGCCGACGGAACGGTCGCCGACGGCCCGTTCCCCGAGACCAAGACAGTCGTCGGCGGGTTCTCGGTCGTCGACGTGCCCACACGTGACGAGGCCTTGGCGTGGGCCGCCAAGTTCGCCACCGCCTGCCGATGTGCCCAAGAGGTGCGCGAGCTCATGGACGACCCAGACGTCTGATCTCGGTCGCCGTGGAGGGTGCCCGACGCTCCCTCGCAACCGCCGCGTCGCCGTCCTCGACGGGCTGCCTACGCCGAGCTGGAGCTCGACCAGGGTGGGGAGGTGGTCGCTGATCGTGGCCCACTCGGGGCCGCCACCGGGGGTGCGTCGATCGACGACGACGGCGGTCGTCGGTACGAGCACGTAGTCGATCCGTTGTACCGGCGCGTTTGCGGGGCTGGTGTGGGCGCCGCCGGTGTCGACGAGGCCGACCGGGGCGAAGGAGCGGATGAGCGCCGGCTCGTCACGGGCGTTGAGGTCGCCGGCGACGACGGCGTGGGCCGGTGCCTCCGCGCGATCCGGTCCGTCAGCCGCCGCGCCTGGGCGAGTCGCTCGACCGGATCGCCCGTCGCCAGGTGGGTGTCGAACACCCGCAGCGCGTCGCGGTCGCGTCGCACCGTGGTGGCGATGGCCACCCGCCGGCGGTGGCTGCGCCGGTTCTGCCCCGTGCGACAGCGTGGTGCGCCACGCCTCGTCGAGCGGCCACGGCGACAGGATCGCCAGTCCTTCGGCGCGCCACCACATCAGCGGCGTGTACGCGTTGTGCTTGAAGACCCACTCGACGTGCCAGCCGAGCGTCGTCGCCACCCGCCGCGCCTGCCGGCGACGCACCTCCTGGACCGCGGCGACGTCGGGGTCGGCGCGGTCGAGGACGTGGGCGACGAGCCCAAGATCGGGCTTCGCCGACCCGTGCAGGTTCCAGGTCATCACTCGCCACGTGCTGGCGAGCCGAGCGGCGGCGGACGTCACCACCGCAGTCTGGCAACCGCACGGTACGTTGCGCCGCCATGGATCGTCTGGCGGGCAAGGTGGCACTGATCACGGGAGGTGCGGCCGGGCTCGGCCGCCGCGGGGCGGAGCGCTTCGCCGCCGAGGGCGCCAAGGTCGTGCTCGCCGACATCGGCGACGGCGACGAGGCCGTCGAGGCGATCAACGCGGCGGGCGGCGAGGCCACGTGGGTCCGCTGCGACGTGACCGACGAGGAGTCGGTGCGCGCCGCCGTGGAGCACGCGGTGGAGACGTTCGGCGGGCTGCACATCCTGTACAACAACGCCGGCGTGATGATCGCCGACGACGACGATCCGGTGTCCACACCGTTGGACACGTACCGCAGGACGATGGACATCAACGTGCTCGGCACGTTGCTCGGCTGTCGCGTGGCCATCCCGGCGATGCTCGCCAGCGGCGGCGGCTCGATCGTCAACGTCGCCTCGTTCGTCGCCCACATGGGCGCAGCCACACCGCAGGTGGCCTACACGACGTCGAAGGGTGCGGTGCTGGCGATGACCCGGGAGATCGCCGTGATCTACGCCCGCCAGGGGATCCGCTGCAACGCGCTGTGTCCCGGGCCCGGTGCTCACGCCGATGCTGGCCAAGTTCCTGTCCGACGACGCCGCGCCGCCAGCGGCGGCTGGTCCACATCCCGATGGGCCGCTTCGGCGATCCGCTGGAGATCGCCAACGGCGCGCTGTTCCTGGCGAGCGACGAGTCGAGCTGGATGACCGGTCAGTCGCTGATCATCGACGGCGGGATCACTGCGGCGTACGTCACGCCGGAATGAGCGCCACGGCGGACGCCCTGTGCGCGGCGGTCGCCGCGGCGGTCGGTTCGCCGGTGAGCTCGATGGCCGTGGTGCGCGGCGGCGACGTCGCCGCCGCGTTCCGCGTGGACCTCGACGACGGCCGGCGGCTGTTCGCCAAGACCCACCCGAACGCACCCGCTGGCTTCTTCACCACCGAGGCGACCGGCCTCTCGTGGTTGCACGCAGCAGGCACCGTGGCGGTCCCCGCCGTCGTCGCGGTGGCCGACGAGCCGGTGCCGATGCTCGTGCTCGAGTGGATCGAGGCCGGCCGCGGACGGCGCGCCGACGATGCGGTCCTGGGCGCGGCGCTGGCCGGGCTGCACGACTGCGGGGCGCCGTCGTTCGGCCGGGAGGACCGGCGGACGACCGGGAGCCGCGCCCTGCCGAACGATCCGCAACCGACGTGGCCGGCGTTCTACGCGACGTGCCGTCTGCTCCCACTCGCCCGGCTGGCCCGCGACGGTCGGGCGCTCGGCGACTCGTCGATCGACGCGCTCGAGCGCCTGGCCGACTCGCTGGAGCGCTTCGACGACGGATCACCGCCGGCCCGCCTGCACGGCGATCTGTGGGCGGGCAACCGGCTCGTCGACCTCCACGGCGCGAGCTGGCTCATCGACCCGGCGGCCCACGGTGGCCACCGCGAGTTCGACCTGGCGATGATGCGGCTGTTCGGTGGCTTCGATCCGTCGTGCTTCGCGGCCTACGAGGAGGTCCATCCGTTGACGGCCGGCTGGGAGGAGCGCGTCGAGCTGCACCAGATCGCTCCGCTGGTGGTCCACGCGATCAAGTTCGGCGGCGGCTACGTGCCCGCAGCCGAACGGGCGATCGGCCGCTACGCGTGATGTCGGCGGGGTGTGTCGCCGGTGTGCTCGTGACCGGCAAGACTGCGTCGTCATGAGCGACGTCGCCTTCATCGGGCTCGGGGTGATGGGCACGCCGATGGCCCGGCACCTGGCCGCTGCCGGGCACCACGTCACCGTGTACAACCGCACGCCGGCGAAGGCGCTCGCCTGGGTCGCGCTGTACGGCAACCGTGCCGCGCCGACGCCACGCGAAGCGGCCGAGGGTGCCGAGGTGATCTTCATGTGCGTGGGCAACGACGACGACGTGCGCGACGTCGCCTATGGATCCGACGGCGCGCTCGCCGGCGCCGAGGCGGGTTCCGTGCTCGTCGACCACACCACCGCGTCGGCGGGACTGGCCCGCGAGCTGGCCGGCGCTGCGGTCGAGTTCGGTGTCGGGTTCGTCGATGCGCCGGTGTCGGGCGGGCAGGCCGGTGCCGAAGCCGGACAGCTCACGGTGATGTGCGGGGCCGACGACGAGGCCTTCTACGAGCTCGTCCAGCCCGCGATGCAGTCGTACGCCAAGGCGACGTCGCTGATGGGGCGTGCCGGCGCCGGGCAGCTCACCAAGATGGTCAACCAGATCTGCATCGCCGGCATCGTCCAGGGTCTCGCCGAGGGCATCAACTTCGCGGCCCGCGCCGGGCTCGACCCCGACGCCGTGGTCGACGTCATCCGCCACGGTGCGGCACAGAGCTGGCAGATGGAGAACCGCGCGGCGACGATGGCGCGTGGCGAGTTCGAGTTCGGCTTCGCCGTGCAGTGGATGCGCAAGGACCTCGGCATCGTCCTCGCCGAGGCCAACCGCAACGGCGCACGGCTCCCGCTCACCGCACTCGTCGACCAGTTCTACGCGCAGGTCGCGGCGCGCGGCGGGCGGCGGTGGGACACGAGCAGCCTCATCCAGCTGCTCAGCGTCGACTGAGATGAGCGCCGTGCCCGAGCTCGATCCGCTCGCCAACGTCGTCTGGGAGGCGCTGACGACGAACCACGTGGCGTTCGCCGAGGGAGCCGGCGGGGCCCGCCGCTACCAGCCGGACGTCGCCGTGTTCTGTGGGATGGCCGACGACAATGCGTCGTCATGGGCCGACCTCGCCGAGCTGCTCGGCCCGGGTCGGGCCGCAGTGCTGTTCCGCGCCGAGGCCGTCGACGTGCCGGACGGCTGGAGCGTGGTGTTCGCCGGCCAGGGCCATCAGATGGTGCTGTCCGGCGCGCTGGCGTCGACGGGTGGCGCCGGCGCCGAGATCCTCGAGCTCGGCGAGCCCGATGCTGCGGAGATGCGCGCGCTCGTCAAGCTCACCGAGCCGGGTCCGTTCGCCGCGCGCACCCATCAGTTGGGCGGCTACGTCGGCATCCGCAGCCCGGCCGACGGCACGCTGCTGGCGATGGCCGGCCGACGCACCAGCGTGCCCGGGTTCACCGAGATCAGCGCGGTGTGCACCCATCCCGACGCCCGCCGCCGCGGCTACGGCGAGCTGGTCACCACCGCCGTCGGGCAGCGGCTGCTCGACGAGGGGATCACCCCGTTCCTGCACGTGGCCACCACGAACGACAACGCCCGTCGCGTGTACGAGCGACTCGGCTTCACCACGCGGCGCATGGCCCACTTCGTCGGCGTGCGCGCCCCCGGCCACGACCACCCGGCGCCCTCGCCACCCGACTGAGGTGAGTGGTGTGCGGACGGTTGTCGCGCACCGCGCCCCGCATCCGTGGATGGGTTGGTTGGATCGCTACCAGGTGAGGGGGAGGTGGTCGACGCCGCGGATGGTCAGGCGGTCGCGCCAGCCGGGCTCCCCGTCGAGTGCCAGCGTCGGGAAGCGGCGGATGAGCGAGGTGATCGCCACGGTTGCTTCGAGCTTGGCCAGCGACGCGCCGAGGCAGTAGTGGATGCCCGCGGCGAACCCGAGGTGGCGGTTGGCGTTCGGCCGGTCGAGGCGCAGCGTCTCGGGATCGGCGAACATCGCCGGGTCGTGGCATGCCGCGCCGAGGACCGTCATCACCGTCGATCCGGCCGGCACGGCGACGTCGCCGTAGCGCACCTCCTGCATCGGGATGCGCACCGTCTGCTGCACCGGCCCGTCGAAGCGCAGCAGCTCGTCGACCGCCGAACGCGTCGAGTGACGGGTCGGCGCGCCAGCGGGCGAGCTCGTCGGGATGGCGCAGCAGGGCCAGCGTGCCGTTGCCGATGAGGTTGACGGTGGTCTCGTGGCCGGCGACGTACAGCAGCACGACGAACGACATCAGCTCGGCGGGGGAGAGGCGGTCGCCGGCCTCCTCGACGAGCAGCAGCTGCGACAGCAGGTCGTCGCCCGAGGTGCTCGCCGGCGGTCGTCGATGACCTCGCGCAGGTACCGGCCGAGCGCTGGCCGACGCCTCGTCGGCCGCCTCCATCGTCGCGTCGTCGGCGGTCGGCTCCAGCGCCGCCGTGAGCGCCTGCGACCAGTCGCGGATCTCGGCCTCGCGTTCGGTGGGCATGCCCAGCAGGTCGGAGATCACCTGGAACGGCACCGGGAAGGCCAGCTCGTCGACCAGCTCCATCGAGCCGCGCTCGGCCGCGCGGTCGAGGATGTCGTCGACCAGCTGCTGGACCCGCGGACGGAGCCGCTCGATGGCCGACGGGGTGAACGCCAGCGAGACGAGGCGGCGCAGCCGGGTGTGATCGGGCGGGTCGAGGCTGAGGATGCTCTTGGCCGTCTCGCCCGCCTCGTGGCGCCGGCGGAGCATCTCCCGGCGCCGGGCGCGCGCCGAGTCCTGCCTCGGCGACCGCCGCGTTGGCCTCGACGTCGCGGGAGAACTCGCTGCCGCGCAGGGTGCGGGCGACGTCGTCGTAGCGGGTCAGCACGACGAAGCCGAACGGCGAGACGTGCACCGGGTCCTGCTCGCGCAGCTGGGCGTAGAACGGGTAGGGGTCGGCGCGGAACGCCGGGTCGAACGGGTTGAAGATGGGTGCCTGGACGGACATCGGCCTCGATTTGACGCACGTCGCTGGACGCGGCGCGCGCTGCGCCAGGATGGTGTGACGTCTGCAAACCGGTCACCGGTCTGTCCGGTTCCGCGGCGCACACTGGGCGATGAATCGGCGGGGCCCATCCCGTCGGACCAGACCAGTCACCCCTCCACCCGAGGAGCCATCCATGTCAGCGATCATCGAAGCGCGCGGCCTCACCAAGGTCTACGGCGAGGTGCGCGCCCTCGACGGGCTCGACCTCGTCGCCGAGTCCGGCCGGGTCACCGCCCTGCTCGGTCCCGAACGGCGCGGGCAAGACCACGTTCATCAGCGCCGTGGCCACGCTCGTCGCCCCCACGTCGGGCGACCTGTTCGTCGCCGGGATCGACGCCCGCCGGCACCCCAAGCAGGTCCGCCAGGTGATCGGCCTGGCCGGCCAGTACGCCTCGGTCGAGCCGGCGATGACCGGCCTGGAGAACCTCGAGCTGACCGCCCGGCTGTTCGGCCTGGACAAGCGCCGGGCCAAGCAGCGCGGCGCACGAGGTGCTCGAGCGGCTCGGGCTGACCGACGCCGGCAAGCGCCTGGTGCGCACGTACTCCGGCGGCATGCGCCGGCGGCTCGACCTCGGCGCCAGCCTGGTCGGCTCGCCGCACCTGCTGCTGCTCGACGAGCCGACGACCGGGCTCGACCCGCGCAGCCGGATGGACCTGTGGGAGGCGATCCGCGGTCTCGTCGCCGACGGCACCGACGTCCTGCTGACCACCCAGTACCTGGAGGAGGCCGACCAGCTGGCGCGCGACGTGGTGATCATCGACCACGGCCACGTCATCGCCGCGGGCACGCCCGACGATCTGAAGAGCCAGGCGGGGCGCGACGTCATCGAGGTCCGCCCACGACGCCACCACGACCTCGCCGCGGTGGCCGAGATCCTCGACCGGGTCGCGGCCGAGCACACCCGGACCGACGGCGACACCCAGCGCGTCGCCGCGCCCGTCGACGGCGGGGCCCAGCAGTTGGCCACGGTGGTGCGCCTGCTCGACGAGCAGCACATCGCCGTCGACGACATCGGTCTGCGCCGCCCGACGCTCGACGAGGTGTTCCTCACGCTCACCGGGCAGCCGCTCGAGACCAGCCCCGAGACCAGCAACGACACCGGCACCGATGTGGTGGCCGACGACGACACCGCCGCCTGAAGGAGTCCCCGAGATGACCACGATCACCATCCCCACCGACGTCGGCACCGCGCCCCGCCCGCGCCCCACGCCGTCCACTGCGACCGGCGCCGGCTTCATGCACCACCGCCGGTGGCACCGCCCGGCGCACGATCCTGCAGTTCTTCCGCACACCGCAGCTGCTGTCATGGGCACCATCCAGGGCGCCCTGTTCCTGTTCATGTTCCGCTACGTGTTCGGCGGGGCGATCTCCACCGGCGGGTCGATCAGCTACGTCGACTTCCTCGTACCCGGGTTCCTCGTCACCACGGTGCTGTGGACGGGGATGAGCGCCGCGGCCGGTGTCGCCGAGGACTCGACCACCGGGTTGTACGACCGGCTGCGCTCGTTGCCCATCCCGCGCTCGGCGGTGATGCTCGGCCGCTCGCTGGCCGACACGACGCTCGTGTGCTGGGGCCTGTTCGTCACCGGCGTGCTCGGCTTCGCCATCGGCTTCCGCACCCACGGCTCCGTCGCCCACGTGGTGGCTGCCGTCGTCCTGATCGTCGCCTGCGGCTTCGCCTGCACGTGGGTGTTCATCTTCATCGGCCTGGCGTCGCAGAACGCCCAGGCCGCGCAGGGCATGTCGATGCTGGTGATCCCGTTCTCGTTCATCTCCAGCGCCAACGTGCCGATCTCGTCGATGCCCGGCTGGATGCAGCCGTTCGCCGCCAACCAGCCGGTCACGGTGATGATCAACGCAGCCCGCAGCCTGATGCAGGGCGGCACCGACGTGGTCGGCATCGACCACACCACCGGTTACTGGGTGGTGCTCAGCCTGGTGTGGTGCGCCGCGATCGTGATGGTCTTCGGCACCCTCTCCGTCCGCCGCTTCGCCAGGATGAGGTAGGTCAGCGCCCCACCGGCGCCAGCCCGCGACGCCTCAGCACGGCCCGGTCGAGCTTGGTGAAGACCAGGGTGTCGATGATCACGCCGATGATCAGGATCACGAGCATCGTGGCCATCATCGACGGGTAGTCGCTGAACTGCCGGTCGAACTCGAGGCGGCTGCCGATCGACGGCTTGTTGGCGATGATCACGATCAGCTCGCCGGCGAGCAGGCTGCGCCAGGCGAACGCCCACCCCTGACGCAGGCCGCTGACGAACGACGGCAGCGCCGCGGGGATGACGACGTAGCGGATCTGCGCCAGCCGGCCGGCGCCGAGCACCTTGCCGGCCCGGGTGAGGATCGGCGGGATGCTGTCGACCCCGGTGAGCAGACCGTTGGCGATCGAGGGTGCCGCGCCGAGCACGACGACGAAGAAGATCGCGCTCTCGCTGAGCTTGAACAGCACGAGGGCCAAGGGGAACCAGGCCACCGACGGCATCGTCTGCAGACCGGTGATCAGCGACCCGAACGCGACGCGGGCCACATGGAACGTGGACACCAGCAGGCCGATGCCGCAGCCGACGACGATCGCCATGGCGAACCCGGTGACCGCCCGGCGCATCGTGGTGCCGACGGCATGCCACAGCTGGGCGTGCTGAGCCTGCTGCCACAGCTCGGGGAGCACCTTGTTCGGGCCGGGCAGGATGAACTCCGGCTTCCAGTGCGACCACACCACCGCCTGCCAGGCGAGCAGGGCCAGAGCGATGGCGGCCAGCTTGGGCCACGTCGACGACCACAGCTCCCGACCGCGCGACCGCCCACCGCCTGGGTCGATCTCCAACGCGTCGAGCCCGGCGATCTCGTCGGCCAGCTGATGGTTGGCCTCGGCGAGGATGGCGTCGGCCTCGCGGGCGGTGTCAACGGCCATGGATGGCCACCTCCTGGCGCAGGCGCTGGGTGATCTCGGTCGCCAGGTTGCCGACGCCGCTCTCCTCGATGCGCCGCGGACGCGGCAGCTCGACGACGAACTCGGCGGCGACCCGGCCCGGCCGGCTGGACAGCAGCACCACACGGTCGCCGAGGCGGGCGGCCTCGCGCACGTTGTGCGTGACGAACACGATCGTCGTGCCGGTCTGCTGCCAGATCCGCTCGAGCTCGTCGTGCAGCACGTCGCGGGTCATCGCGTCGAGCGCACCGAACGGCTCGTCCATCAGCAGCACGTCGGCCTCCTGGGCGAGCGCCCGGGCGAGGGCGACGCGCTGGCGCATGCCGCCGGACAGCTCGTGCGGACGGCGCTTGGCGAAGTCGGCGAGGTGGACGAGTTCGAGCAGCTCGTGGACGCGTGCGGCGCGATCAGGAACGCGCACCTTGCCGAGCTTGATCGCCAGCTCGACGTTCTTCTCCACGGTGAGCCAGGGGAACAGCGCGGCCTCCTGGAACATCAGCCCGGTACGGCCCTCGACCCGGACGGAGCCTGCCGATGGCGAATCGAGCCCGGCGAGCAGGTTGAGCAGCGTGCTCTTGCCGCAGCCCGACGCGCCGACGACGCAGAGGAACTCGCCACGGCCGACGGTGAGGTCGATGCGGTCGAGCGCCGGCACGACGGTGCGCCCCGATCGGAACACCTTCGACACGGCGGACACGCGCACCGCAGCGGCCTGTGCCGTCGCCGGGCCTTCGGCCGCGGTCGGTTGGATCTCGTCACGCGTCAGGATGCTCATCGTGGTCAGCTGTCCTTCACTGCCGGCTGGCCCTTGGCCGCCAGCAACTCGTTGAGGATGTCGAGGGAGTAGATGCCGGTGAGGTCGACCTTGTCGAGCAGGCCGACCGAGGTGGCCGCGTCGGCCGACTGTTGCAGCGACGAGGCGATCGGGTCGGCGGTGAACTCGAGGTTGCCCCAGCTGGTCGAGATGAGCGCATCGGACAGCGGCTTCTGGGTGATCGCGTTGATCTGCTCGTTCGCGGCCTTCTGGGCGTCAGCCGGGTTGGCGGCCATGTAGTCGAGCGTGTCCAGCTCGCCCTGGATCAGGGCCTTGACGGTGTCGGGGTGGTCGTCGAGGAACTTCTTGGCGACGACCAGGTGCGTGGTGACGTACTTGCCACCCGGCCACAGCGTGCGCTCGTCGACGAGCACCTTGCCGCCGCCCTCCTGGACGAGGCGCGTCGCCCACGGCTCGGGGAGCCATCCGCCGGAGATCTGCTTCTGCTTGAACGCGTCGAGCGTGAGACCGTTGTCCTGCGGGACGATCGACACGTCCCCGCCGCCGCTCGCGTCGGTCTCCAGGCCCTGGGACTTGAGCCACGAGCGCAGGGCGACGTCCTGTGTGCCGCCCAGCTGCGGGCTGGCAACCTTCTTGCCCTTGAGGTCGGCGGCGGAGTTGATCTCCGGCTGGACGACGAAGAACGCGCCGCCCGACGTGGAGCCGGCGACGATCCGCAGACCGTCGCCGTTGGACTTGACGAACGCGTTGATCGCCGGGTTGGGTCCGAGGTAGCTGGCGTCGATCGCGTCGGCGAACAGCGCTTCGATGGCCGCAGGGCCGGCGTTGTAGGTGGACGTCTCCAGCTTCACGTTGCTGCCGAGGGCCTTCGCGAACAGCCCCTCCTGCACGCCGACGAGCGCCGGCGCGTGGGTGATGTTCGGGAAGTAGCCGAGCCGCAGGGTGACCTTCTCACCCGAGGTGGCCGGGGTGGACGCCGCAGCGGTCGCCGCGGTGGACGCCACCGCGGCGGTCGTGGCCGCGCCGCCCGCCGTCGTGGTGGCTCCTCCGGCCGTGGTGGTGGCTCCTCCGGCGGTGGTGGTGGCACCACCTGCTGTGGTCGACGACGACTTGTCGTCGGAGCCGCACGCGGCCAGCACCACCGGGACGGTGGCCAGGCTGAGGAGGAACGAACGGCGGGACAACATGTGGAACAAGACCTCGCAAGCGTGGGAAGACGGATAATTCCGATCTGTTCTATCGACAATATCGTCTTTCGGTCAACCGGGGCCGATCGCCGACCGTCCGATCACCTCACCGGCGCGCAGGACCGTCACCGGACCGTCCTCGCTGACGACGATCACCGTGGCCGCAGGGTCGTCGAAGCTGTAGCGCCGCCCGGACGTGTGGCGCATGCCACGCAGGCCGTCGACGCCGGCCTCCGCCGTCGGGCTGGGCACGAGGCGCACCCCGAGCTCGCGCAGGATGCCGTCGTGGTCGATGACGGTGGCCCCGTCCACCTGTGCGAGGGCATGGCGCAGGGGGGCGAGGTCGCTCGGGCGGCGGATGTCCAGCGGGGGCGGCGGTGGGAGGCGCAGTTCGATCGTCGAGGCGGCCGAAGCATCCGTGCGGTAGGCGAGGATCGCGCCGATGCCGCGGGCCCCGAGATCGTGGACGGCGAACTCCAGGAGGCTCTCGATGACCTCGGGGTCGCCGTGCCCGCCGGCCACCACCTCGTCGACCCACGCGCCGAGCGGCGCCTCGTGGTGCCAGTCCAGCCCGTCCCAGCGGAGCACCCCGAACTCGCCGACGACGCGCACCGCCCCGCTCGGGTGGCGCTGGACGATCGTGGCGCCCATCGTCTCGGCGAGCACGACGAGGTCGCGCTCGGACCCGGCAGGCCGGTCGAACACGGCCCACTCGTCCTGTCCGCTCACCCGGCGGATGAGCCAGCTCGCCAGGCCGTCGGCGAACAGCCTGCGTGCCCGTCAACGGCATCGCCTCGACGGGGCGGCGGGTCACCACCAGCTGCGCGCCGGCCTCCCACGTGGACGGCGGCGTGGTCGGATCGATGATCGCCCCGACGCTCGGCACGCGCCGCTCGTGGACGTGCGGGCGCAGCGCGTAGTCGACCTCGGTGATCACCACGGCGCCCCAGTCGGTGGCCATGTCGATCGGCAGGCCGGACTCGGCGATCTCCTCGGCCAACCGCCGCAGCCGCGCCGGGATCATCGGGCCGGGATCATCGGGCCGGGCTCAGGCGGTGGCCGCCGCGTTGAGCGTGTCGACCAGCCGGTCGATCTGCGCGTCGGTGATCACCAGCGGCGGGCAGAACGTCAGCGAGTCGGTGTTGATCGCCCGGCAGATCGAGCCGGCGGCGAGCATCCGGTCGCGGATGGCCACGGCGTCCTGGTCCGGCCGCAGTCCGGCGGCCCACATCGCACCCTCGCCGCGGGCGTGGTCGATCACGCCGTCGGCGGCCAGCGCCTGCAGGCCGGCGGCGAGGCGATCGCCGACGTGCGTGGCCCGTTCGACGAGCGACTCGTCGCGCAGGATCTGCAGGTTGCGCAGGCCGGCGGCGCACGCCGCGGGGTGACCGGAGTAGGTGAACCCGTGGCGCAGGAAGAACGCCGGGTCGGCCTCCAGCGCGGCGCGCGGCGCGGCGCCGACGAACACCCCGCCGAGCGGCTGGTAGCCGGACGTGACCGCCTTGGCGAACGTCACCAGATCGGGGCGCACGTCGAAGTGCTGGGCGGCGAACCACGAGCCGAGCCGGCCGAACCCGGTGATCACCTCGTCGAACACGAGGTACGCACCGTGCTGGTCGCACAGCCTGCGCAACGACGGCAGGTAGCCGTCGACCGGCGGGTAGATCCCGGCCGCGCCCTGCACCGGCTCGGTGACCACCGCGGCCACCTCGTTGCCGCGCGTGGCCATCAACGAGGCCAGCGCCTCGACGTCGTCGGCGGGCACCTGCACCACGTCGTCGACGAACGGGCCGAAGTTCTCCTTGTTCGGGGCGATGCCCTGGGCGCTCGTTCCGCCGTAGGCCACGCCGTGGTAGCCGCGGGTGCGCGAGATGATCAGCTTGCGCTGCGGCTGCCCGGCCTGCACGTGGGCGATGCGCACGAGCTTCATCATCGAGTCGACCGCTTCGCTGCCCGAGCAGCACAGGAAGACCGCGAGCGTCGGGCATCGGGCCGATCGCCACCAGCTCCTCGGCGAGCAGGTCGGCCGGCTCGTTGGTGAACGGGTCGAAGCACGAGTACGCGGCGAGCGTGCGCAGCTGCGCGGCCGACGGCGTCGGCGATCTCCCCCCGACCGTGGCCGGCGGCGCAGTACCACAGGCTGGCCATCCCGTCGACGAGCTCGTTGCCGTCGGCGTCCCACACCAGCGCGCCCTGGCCGCGGACGATGCGCACGAACTCCGGCACGGCTGGGCTTGGCGTACGGGTGCAGGAAGGCAGGAGTCGTGCTGGCCACGGGGGGACGGTACCTGTGCGCACATGGCACGTACACTCCTCCGCTCGGAGGAGGTGGAGTGGCCCAACCACAGATGAGGACGAGCGCCGTCAGCGAGCGGCCCGTCCAACGCCGCCCCGCCCAACGCACGCCGCCCCGGCGCCGGACGGGTTCGGTCAGCTCGCCGAGGGCTGGGCCAGTCGGCTCCTCGCCGGGCGCGGCTCGACGCCGTTCCGCCTGCGCGTCGCGCTGCTCGTCACGATCGTCTTCGCCCTCGTCTTCGCCGTGCTCGGTGCCTACGGGGTCGGCAAGCGCCGCTCGTCGATCGACGCGCCGCGCGCACGCCGCCACCCAGCTGCTCGCCGTGCAGGACATCCGCGTCGCCGTGGTGCAGGCCGATTCGCTGGCCAGCCGGCTGTACCTCACCGGTGGGGCAGAGGACGCCGGCGCAGCGCGCAGCAGTACGTCGAGTTCATCGATCGGGCGACGACGAGCTGGTGCGGTGGGCGCTGGCGCTCGACCTCGAGGGCACGCAGGCGCAGGCGCTCGAGGACGGCCAACGCCGACCTGGCGAGCTACGCCGGGCTCATCGAGCAGGCCAGGGCGAACAACCGCCAGGGCTTCCCGGTCGGCGCGGCGTACCAACGCCAGGCGAACGCCGTGGCCACCAAGCTCGTCGACGAGCTGCGCGTGGTCGAGCAGGGTCAGCGCAACGCGGTCAACGACGAGCTCGCCGCCGCGCACCGCGCCGGTGTCGTGGCTGGCGCTCGCCGGGTGGGTGCTCGTCGGTCGTCATCGTCCTCGCCGCGGTCTGGCTGGCGTGCGCTTCCGCCGGATCCTGAACGTCCCGCTAGCGCTCGGCGGCATCGCCGTGCTCGTCGTGCTGATCGCCGGCACCGCCGTGCAGGGTCGGGCGATCTCCGACGCCGACGATGCCGTGTCCAGTTCGCTGACCACGGCCGACCTCGTCGCCCAGGCACGGGCCGCGGCCTACGACGCCGCGGCCCAGGAGGCGCTGACGCTGATCAACCGGGGCAACGGCGCAGCGAACGAGGCGAAGTGGCAGTCTTCGTCGGACGTCGTCGTGCAGGCACTCGACTCGGCGTGCACCAACGGCTCGACCGACGCCTGCGGCCTGAGCGACGCCGTGGAACGACTACGTCGCCGGCCACCAGGCAGATCCGCAAGGCGGACGACGCCGGCGACTGGGACACGGCGGTGGCCATCAGCCTCGGCCAGCGCGTACGGTCGTCCGCCGACCCGCCGCCGACCTCGACCGTCGCCGTGCACGCCGTTCGCCGCGTTCGCCGACGACCAGCGAGAAGCTCGTGCGAGACCAGCGGCACGTCGGCCACCGACTCCCTGGCCGCGGCCACCGACGGCCTCGGCGCTGATGCGCGCCCTCGTGTTCCTCGCCGGCATCGTCGTGGTCGTGCTCGCCGTGCGTCGGGTTCGGGCAGCGGCAGCGGGAGTACCGATGACGCGGCGCGCTGCTCGCGTTCGCTCGCCGTCGGCGCGCTGGCGCTCGCCGCGTGCTCCGGCGACGCCGAGCCTCCCCGCACCGGTGGAGGCGCCGGCGACCACCACGACGGTCGCCCCATCGACCACGGCAGCTGCCGGCGGACACGTCGGGATGCGTCGGCGGCGGTCGCGGCCACCGCGGGGTACAACGCCACGCGGTCCTATGCGCCCAGCGGTCCGCTGCCCACCGCGGGGCAGATGCCGGCGGGATCGACGATGGCCGACGATCGTCGCCGACGGCAAGCTGCGCGTCGGCGTCTCCGCCGACACGTTGCTGTTCGGCTACCGCAACCCGTTCACCGGTGCGATCGAGGGCTTCGACATCGACATGCTCACGTACGTCGCCCAGGCGCTGTTCGGCGGGACGTTCGACGAGGCCCGCGGACACGATCGAGTTCCAGGTGATCACCTACGCCCAGCGGCTGCCGTCGCTGCAGAGCGAGCGACGTCGATCTCGTCGCCCACACGATGACGATCAACTGCCCCCGGTGGCAGCAGATCGCCTTCTCCAGCGAGTACTTCTCCGCCGGCCAGCGGGTGCTCGTCAAGGTCGGGCAGCGGGTTCGACCGCATCGACGCGCTCGTCAGCGCCAAGGCCACGGTCTGTGCGCCGGAGGCAGCACGAACTACGACGAGCTGACCAAGCTGCCGAAGTACGCCGGGCTGAAGGTGATCACCCGGCCGGACATCACCGACTGCCTGGTGGCCATGCAGCAGGGCGACGCCGACGCGGCCAGCGGCGACGACACCGTGCTCGCCGGGTTCGCCGCCCAGGACCCGACCACCGAGGTGGTCGGCGAAGCGTTCACCTACGAGCCGTACGGCATCGGGGTCAACGCCGGCCAGGTCGACCTCGTCGCAGTTCGTCAACGCCGTGCTCGAGCAGGTGCGCACCGACGGCCGCTGGAAGGCGTCGTACGAGCGGTGGCTGGTGCCCACGCTGACCAAGGCCGGTGACCCGATCCCGGACCCGCCCGCCGCGGCCTACGGGCGGCCGACCCCATGAGCGAAGGGAGCGAGCACGTGACGACCGGGCGACCGCCAGGGAGCCGGGATTCGACGGGGTTCGGGGGCGCAGCCCCCGGGTTCGGATGAGCGTGTCGGCGGTGCCCGAGGCGGCGCAGATGCGCGCCCGGCTGGCGACTGGACGCGCTGGCTCGACCGTCAGACCGACCGGCTGCTGGCCCTCGACGAGCGGGTGAAGATGGCCGGCTCGCCGGCCGACCAGGGCGACGTCGCCGCCGCGTTCGTCGCCCGCAAGGCGATCGGCGACCGGCTCGCCGCGGTCGAGCCGCTGATCGACAAGAACCGTCGCGACGCGGCCGCGCTGATGGCCAAGCCGCTGACCGACTCGATGGGCGGACCGGTCGGTCAAGGACATCGACGACGCGGCCAGGCTGCTCGACGCGATCATCCTCGCGGTCGAGCAGCGCCTGGCCGTCTCCGAGCAGCAGCAGGTGGTGGACATCGCCCAGGCGCAGGCGATCGAGGCCGATCTCGCCGTCGCCGAGCGGCTCTCGCGCGAGCTCGGCGAGCAGGTCAACCAGGTGGCCCAGCTGCGCCAGCAGCAGGCGGCGCGGCGCGACCTGCCGGCGCTCGGCGTCACGGCGGCGCAAGGTGCGCGTCGGCGTTGGAGCAGAACGACCGCGAGCGCCAGCGGGTGCTCGCGTCGTTCTCCGTGGCGCCCGACCGCGTCCAGCGGCTGGCCGACCGCGAGCACGACGTGCGCGAGCTCGCGGCCCGGTGCGTCGAGAAGATGCTGCGCGCCGCCGCGCCTCGCCGTGCCGTCGGTCGCGGCGCTCGGCGGCGGCCCGGATCCGGCGCAGGTCGCGCGGCGCTGCCGTGGAAGGCGGCACGGGCGCAGATCGAGCCGTTCGTCGACAAGCTCGATCGGGTCGAGCGGGCCCTCGACGAGGCGGCCGGCGCTTCGCCGCGCCGCTCGCCGAACGAGACGACCTGCGCGGCCTGCTCGACGGCTTCCGCGGCAAGGCCGGCGTCGCACGGCTTCTCCGAGGACCCGGCTGATCGAGCCGGTGTACCGCCAGGCGCGCGAGCTGCTGTGGTCGGCGCCGTGCGACCTCGACGCGGCACGGCCCTTGGTCGACGAGCTACGTCGCCGGGGTCAACGCCCGGCTCGCCGACGGCGGCCGGCGATGAGCGCCGTGACGTCGACGCGCCCACATCCGGGAGGATCGTTCGAGTGAAGTGCACACAGCCGTTCTGCACCGGCACGATCGTCGACGGCTACTGCGACGTGTGCGGGTTGGCTCCGACTGCGGTCGCCCCTGCGGCGCCCGCAGCTCGCTCGGGCGCGCCACTGCCGCCGCCGCGGTTCGCCGCTGTCGCCACCACCCGTCGCGGGCAACGGCCAGACCGCCGGTACGCCCGGCGGGCCGGCGCTCAGCCCCGGCTCGTCGGTCACCGGCAGCAGCCGCCTCGGCTCGGTGCCGTTCGGCTCGGCGCGGGCCGTCACCGGGAGCCGCCCGACCCGCCGGCTCGATCGGCGCCGGTTCGACGATCGCGGCTCGGCGCCGGCATCACCCAGGTGCCGCCGGTCCCGGTGGTCGATCCGCGCCAGGCGCTGATGGACCCGCCGGTGGTCGGCGAGGACAAGCGGTTCTGCTCGGTGTGCGGTTCACCGGTCGGCCGCTGCGCGCGACGGACGTGCCGGGCGCAGCAAGGGCTTCTGCCCGAAGTGCCGCACCCCGTTCGACTTCGAGCCGCGGCTGGCCCCCGGCGCGCTGGTCGGCGGTCAGTACGAGGTGGTCGGCTGTCTGGCGCACGGCGGGATGGGCTGGATCTACCTCGCCCGCGACCGCAACGTCAACGACCGCTGGGTGGTGCTCAAGGGTCTGCTCAACACCGGTGACCCGGATGCGTCGCGTGCCGCCGCGGCGGAGAAGCAGTACCTCGCCGAGGTCGAGCACCCGCTGATCGTCGAGATCTACAACTTCGTGGCCGCGGCCGACGGTGCGTTCTACATCGTCATGGAGTACGTCGGCGGCCGGTCGCTGAACAACATCCTCAAGGACCGCATGGCCGCCAACCGCGGCCAGTTCTCGCCGGTCCCGGTCGACCAGGCGATCGCCTACCTCGTCGAGATCCTCCCGGCGTTCAGCTACCTGCACTCGCTCGGGCTGCTGTACTGCGACTTCAAGCCGGCGAACATGATCCAGGTCGGCGACGGGCTCAAGCTGATCGACCTCGGCGGCGTGCGGCGCGCCGACGACGACATCTCGCCGATCTACGGCACGGTCGGCTTCCAGGCGCCCGAGGTGCCGCGCGACGGGTGCTCGGTGGCCAGCGACGTGTACACCGTGGCCCGCACGCTGGCCGTGATCGATCTTCGAGTTCAAGGGCTACCAGACGAAGTACCTCGACGCCCTGCCCGAGCCCCGACGAGGTCGCCGATCTTCGCCGAGCACGACTCGCTGTACCGGTGGTTGCTGAAGGGCACCGCGCCGAGCCCGGAGGACCGCTTCCAGAGCGCCGAGGAGATGCGCGACCAGCTGCTCGGCGTGCTGCGCGACGTCACCGCGCAGGCGGCCGGCGCGGTCACCCGGAGCACGCCGTCGCACCTGTTCGAGACCCCGGCGGTCGCCGGCGAGGAGCTGTCCTGGAACGAGCTGCCGCGGCTGACCGCCAGCGCGGACGACCCGATGGCGGCCGTACCTGGCCAACGTCACGGCCACCGAGCCCGGGGCGCGGATGCTGGCCTACGACCGTGCCCCCGAGCAGTCCACGGCGGTCCACGTGGCCCGGGCCTACACGGCGCTCGAGCTGCGTCAGCCGGGCACGGCCCAGGCGGCCGCCGGACAGATCCTCACGGCGGACCCGTGGGAGTGGCGCGGTGTGTGGCTGCAGGGTCTTGCCGCGCTGCAGGCCAACGACGCGCCGTCCGCGGTGAGCGCGTTCAACGCCGTGTACGGGCAACTGCCCGGCGAGCTGGCACCGAAGCTGGCGTTGGCCCGGGCGTGCGAGCTCGCCGGCGAGACGGCGGTGGCCCAACGGATGTACGCCCTGTGCGCGCGCAGCGACGCGGCGTACGTCGCGCCGGCGCAGTTCGGCATCGCCCGCCTCGCGGCGAGCTCCGGCCAGCGCGCCGAGGCGTTGGCCGCGCTGGAGCGCATCCCGGCCACGAGCCGGGCCTACGGCGACGCCCGCCGCCGGCGCGCCGAGCTGCTCGCGGCGACGATCGACGACGACCACGCCCTCGCCGACCTCGCCGCGGCGGCCACCGAGCTGGACCAGGCGTCGATGGAGGCCCAGGCGCGCAGCGACCTGCGCATCAGATCCTCGGCTCGGCGCTGGACTTCGTGCGCCGGCGCGGCGCGGACCCGCGAGCGCGCATCGCCGGGAGCACGGCCGACGAGCCGTCGCTGCGTCGGGCGATGGAGCAGGCCTACCGCGACGCGGCGCGGCTCAACGACGACCCACGCGAACGTGTCCGGCTCGTCGACCGGGCCAACGACATCCGTCCGCGCTCGGTGGTCTGAGCCGTCGATGACCACGGACGAGCCCGACGGCGGGGGAGCGGGCGACGCCGACGTGACGCGCTGCCCGTCGTGCGGTGCGCCGGCCAACGCCGACGACGCGTTCTGCGAGAGCTGCGGGGCGACGCTGCAACCCGGAGCGCTGCCGGCTCCCGTGGTCGCCAGCCCTGGCGCGCCGGCCCCCACCGGCGACGGTGCACGGACGACGAGCGACGACGGCACCGACTCCTTCGCCGTGTCGACGGACGTCACGGCGACGACCGGCCTCACCGCGCCGGCGGTGTGCGGCCTGCGGCGGCGAGGTGCTCGACGACGGCTTCTGCGGCACGTGCGGGCAGCGGGCCCTCAGCGAGCGCGACCACTGGAGCGAGCACCCGGCGCCGTGGGTCGGCGGCGTGTGCGACAAGGGGATCCTCCACGCGCGCAACGAGGACGCCATGGCCCTGGCGGCCACGGCCGACGGCCGCCTCGGCGTGCTCGTCGTCTGCGACGGGGTGACCACGGCGCCCGACAGCGACCGTGCGGCGCTGGCCGCGGCGCGCGCCGCGTGCGCCCACCTGCTGGCCGCCGATCTGGCCGGCGCGCCCGACGAGCCGGAGGCGGCGGTGATCGATCGATCGTCGACGCGCGCTGATCGAGGCCGCCGCGCAGGCCAACGCCGCCGCGGTCGGGGTGGCCCGCGCGCTGGGCAACCCGAAGGAGCCGCCGTCGTGCACGTTCGTCGCCGCCGTCGTCGCCGGCGACGTGCTCACGCGTGGCCTGGTGCGGCGACTCGCGGGCCTACTGGCTGCCCGACGGCGCCGAGGGCGAGCAGCTCACCGTCGACCACTCGCTCGGCACCGAGATGATCGCCGCCGGGATGTCGACCGCGACGAGGCCGAGGCCGACCCGACGTCGCACACGATCACCCGCTGGCTCGGCGCCGACTTCGATCGACCCCCACCCGGACGCTCGTCAGCCGGCGGCTCGACGGCGCCGGGCTGGGTCGTGGTGTGCAGCGACGGGCTGTGGAACTACGCCTCGTCGCCGGCGGCGATCGGCACGCTCGTCGCGCCGGTGGCCGACGGCGTCGCCGACCCGGCCTCCGACGACGATCCGCTGGGCGTCGCCGAACGCCTCGTCGCCTGGGCCAACGAGCAGGGCGGCCACGACAACATCACCGCGGCCCTGGCCCGCTACGACCCGTCGCTACGCTGACCGGGCCGCCGCACGCCGTCGAGAGGAGAGTCCATCCACGTGCCCGAGTTCAAGGCCGATGTGTTCCAGAACGAGTACCTCGCCGACGGTGCCACCGACGCGCACGCGGTGGTCTCGATCACCTGCAGCGGCGCCGGCACGGCCGGCCAGACCGGCCTCGGCGAGGCCGCCGAGGTGCTGATCATCGACACGTCGGGCTCGATGGACATGCCCCCGACGAAGATCGCCGCGGCCCGCCGGGCGGCGAAGGTGGTGGTCGAGGAGATCGTCGACGGCACCTGGTTCGCCGTCGTCAGCGGGCACAGCGTCGCCCAGATGGTGTACCCGACGCATCCGGGCATGGCCAAGATGACCGCAGCGACGCGGCGTGACGCGATCGAGGCGGTCGCCCGGTTGCGCAGCGGTGGGGCCACGGCCATCGGTGCGTGGATCGCCGCGGCGAGCGAGCTGTTCGACCAGGCCCCGCCCGGCCAGCGCCACGCCATCCTGCTGACCGACGGCAAGATCGAGGGCGAGCAGCCGAACGCGCTCGACGACGCGCTGGCCAGGGCCCGCGGCAAGTTCCAGTGCGACTGCCGCGGCATCGGCTCCGACTGGATGGTCGACGAGCTGCGCACGCATCGCCGACGCGCTGCTCGGCACGGTGGACATCGTCGCCGAGCCGGACGACCTCGAGGCCGACTTCGAGCGCGATGATCCGGGCCTCGATGGGTCGGGGCGTCGCCGACGTCCGGCTGCGGGTGTGGGTGCCGCAGGGGAGCGAGGTGCAGTTCGTCCGCCAGGTGGCGCCGGTGGTCGAGGACCTCACCTTGCGCGGGGTCCAGATCAGCCCGCTGGTCCGCGAGTTCCCGACGGGCGCGTGGGGCGACGAGAGCCGCGACTACCACGTCGCCGTGCGCGTGCCGCCGGCGCCGATCGGCAGCGAGCGGCTGGCCGCCCGGGTGGAGGTGGTGGTCGGCGACCAGGTCCTCGCCAAGGGGCTGGTGCGTGCGGTGTGGAGCACCGACGCCAACCTGACCACACGCATCGATCCCGGCGGTCGCCCACTACACCGGCCAGACCAAGCTGGCCGACGCGATCCAGCAGGGGCTGGCGGCGAAGGCCGCCGGCGACGAGCGCACGGCGACCACGCTGCTCGGCGAGGCCGCCAAGCTGGCCCACGACACCGGCAACGAGTCGACCACGCGCCTGCTGGCCAAGGTGGTCGACGTCGTCGACGTCGAGGCCGGCACGGTGCGGCTCAAGCACAGCGTGGACCGAGCCGACGAGATGGCCCTGGACACGCGCAGCACCAAGACGACGCGCATCCGGCGCGAGGCCTGAGGCGACACCCCGATGAGCACCGTCACCTGCCCCAACGGCCACGAGTCCAACGACCCGGAGTGGTGCGACACGTGCGGGGCGAAGATCGCCGGCGCAGCGGCGCCTCCGGGCGGACCTCTCCCGCCGGTCGCGTCGCCGCCCGCTGCGCCGCCGTCGGGTGCGCCGGCGACGCCCGGTGCTGCTCCGGCAGGGCCGACCGGTGGCGTTCCCTGCCCGCACTGCGGGACGCCGAACCCGCCGGACAACCTGTTCTGCGAGCAGTGCGGCTACGACTTCACCACCGGCCAGGCGCCGCCCGACGAGCCGCCGGCCGATCCGGTCGAGCCGGCGGCCGACCGTCGATCCGGGGACCAAGCGGTGGGTGGTGATCGTCGAGATCGACCCGGCAGTGGTTCGCCCTGAAGGGGGAGCTGGCCGACCAGCCGTGCCCGCCGGCGAGCTCGTCGACACTGGCCCTCACGGCGCACACGACGCTCGTCGGGCGCACCAGCCAGTCTCGCGGCGTGCGTCCGGAGGTCGCCCTCGACGATGACACCGGGGTGTCGCGCCGGCACTGCCCAGTTCGTCCGCGACGCGGACTCGGTCAGCGTGGTCGACCTGTCCTCGACGAACGGGACCTACGTCGTCGTCGCCGGCACCGACCCCGACGAGGACAGCCCGCCGTTGACGCCCGGCGTGCCGGTCGTCGCTCGGCGACGGCGACCGGGTGTACGTCGGTGCGTGGAGCCGGCTGACCCTGCGCGCCGGCTGAAGGCCCTGCTCAACCACAACCCTCGACTCGACGTTGAGTCTTGAGATAGGGGTCGAGGGTTGAGGTTGAGGGTTTGGCGTGGGGTTCAGATGGCTGGCAACGGGCCCATGAAGCCGACGATGCGCGCCAGCCGGCCGTCGTCGTCGAGCTCGGCGACGTCGAGACCCTCGAGGGCCGTCGCCCCGTCCGCGCCGACCAGCTCCCAGCTGTAGCGGGCGACGCCGTGGTGGGCGTCGATCCCGCTGGAGCGGCGGAAGGTGTGCCCGGGGAACTGCGCCTGGACGGCGGCCATCATCTGGTCGATGCCGTCGATCCCGACGCCGTCGATCGGCGGATCGATCAGCGTGCCGTCAGCGGCCCACACCGCCTCGAGCAGGGTCCGTCGGCGGCGGGATCAGGGTTGCCGTAGGCCGCCAGGTTGGTGTCGACGGCGGTCGTCGAGGGCGTTGCGGTTCGGCGGTGACGGTCATGGTCGGTCCTCCTCGTTCGGGCCGGCGGGCGGCCGGCGTCGGACTCCATGCTCGGCGTCGGACCGCGCACGACGATGACCTCGCAGGTCATCGTCGACGCTCCGACCTGGGCCGTAGGGTCGCCGGCATGACCACCGCCGCCCGTCCGACCGTCGCGCACCGCGATCGGGCCGATGCTGCGCGACTGGCGCACCCGCCGGCGACGCAGCCAGCTCGACCTGGCCGTCGAGGTGGGCATGTCCACCCGTCACCTCAGCTTCGTCGAGACCGGCCGGTCACGGCCGAGCCCGGAGCTGCTGATGACCATCGCCGAGCACCTCGACGTGCCGCTGCGCGAGCGCAACGGCCTGCTGCTCGCCGCCGGCTACGCGCCGCGCTATCGGCCAGCGGTCGCTCGACGAGCCGGCGCTGCGGCGTGGTGCGCGACAGCCTGCAGCGGATGCTCGACGCCCACGATCCGTACCCCGGCGTGGTCATCGACCGCTGCTGGAACGTGGTCGCGGCCAACGCGGCGGCCGGTCGGCTGGTCGCCGGCCTGCCCGGCGAGCTGCTCGGCCCGCCGATGAACGTCTACCGGGTGTGCCTGCACCCCGACGGGCTGGCCGGCGCGCACGGTGAACTTCGACGACTGGGCGCGGACGCTGCTCGGCCAGCTGCGCCGCTCGCTGGCGCTCACCGCCGACCCGGCGCTGCAGGCGCTGCTCGAGGAGGTGATCGCCTACCCGAACGTCGCCGCGCTCGCGGCACGCGAGACCGACGCCGATCGGGCGAGGAGCCGCCGCTGCTCGTCCCGGTCACGCTGCGCACCGACGGCGGCGAGCTGTCGCTGTTCACCACGCTGACGACGTTCGGCACGCCACGCGACGTCACGCTCGACGAGCTCGCCGTCGAGCTGTTCTTCCCGGCCGACGACGCCACGGCCGCGGCGCTGCGGCGGCCGCGCAGGCTGACGCGCTGCGCTCAGGCCTCGATCAGGCTTCGATCGGCCGGGCGAGACCGTCGACCACCTCGGCGCCGGCAAGCGCGGCCAGCACGGCCGGGGCGACGCGAGCTTCATCGAGCGGCTCCCGCCACCGACGACGACCGACTCGCGGGCCATCACCGCGGCGTCGATCCACAGCGGCAGCGTCGGCGGGAGGCCGAACGGGGTGACCCCGCCGATCGTCATGCCGGTCAGCGCGTCGGTCTCGTCCGCACCGGCGAACGACGCCTTGCGCGCCTCGAGCCGGCGGCGGACGAGGCCGTTGACGTCGAGGCGGGTCGTGGCCAGCACGACGCAGGCGACGTGGCGCGGCGGATCGGCCTTGGCGGCTGACGATGATCGTGTTCGCCGAGTCCTCCAGGGCCACGCCGTAGGCCGCGCAGAACGCGGCGGTGTCGGCCAGCGCCGGATCGCACGGCATCACCTCGACCGTCAGCGCCGAGCGTCTCCGCGAGGCCGGCGCCGGCGTCGACCGCGACCCGTCGTCGGCGACCGTCGTCCTCGTCCGTCTCCACGTCAGCCGATCAGCGTAGCGGCGCACGGCGAGGATCTTCGTCTTGGCCGGGATCGCCCCGACGCTGACCCAGGCGCCCGGCCGGGTGGCCTGGATCCACTGGGTGCGCGCTGATCGCGATGCCGACGTGGCTGATGACCCCCGGCGTCGCCGAGCCGGCGGTGAACACGAGGTCGCCGGGCAGGATCGGCGTGTTGAGGAAGTCGACGGCGGTGCCCTGCGTGGACTGCATGCCGCTCTGGCGGATCAGCTTGCACGCCGACCTGGGCGTAGGCCGCCGCCGTCAGGCCGGAGCAGTCGTAGGCGTCCGGACCGGCGGCGGCGAAGACGTAGGGCTTGCCCAGTTGCGCCTTGGCGAACGCCAGCACGGCGTCGATCTGGGCGTTGCCGGTCGGGGCGATGTCCAGCTTCGGCGGGGCGATCGGCTGCGGCGACCTTCGGCGCCGTCGTCGTCGTGGTCGCTGCGGCCGTCGTCGCTGGTCGTGCGGCGGCTGCCGCGTGGCGGTCGGCCGCCGGCGTCGGGTGGTGGTCGCCCCGGCGGGGATCGTCGATCGCCTGCCCGGGCAGGATCGCCGACGTGGCGGTCGATGCTGTTGGCGGCGAGCAGCGCGCCGAACGGGACGGCGAAGCGCCGGGCGATGCCGTACAGGTAGTCGCCGGCGACGATCGTGTAGGTCGTCGCCGCGGTGGTCGTGCCGGCGGCAGCCGCAGCCGGAGCAGCGGTCGTCGTCGGCGCCGCCGGTGGCGACCTTGTTCGGCGGTGGCCGGTCTGCGGCGTCGCCGGCAGCGGGCGCCACCGCGCCGGCGGGGCGACGAGCCGCTGCCCGGGCAGGATCAGGCTGGTCGACGGTCATGGCGTTGGCGTCGAGCAGCGCCTGCAGGCGCGACCTTCATCCGGGTGGCGATGCCGATGAGGGTGTCGCCGGCGACCACCGTGTAGGTGGCCGGCGCCGGCGGGCGCGGTGGTCGGCGGTGCGGCGGCGGCGTCGGCCGACGCCCGGCGAGGGCGCAGCGTGCTCGCCGCCAGCAATGCCGTGCAGACCAACTTGGATGTCGTGCGCATTGGTGTTCCTGGTCGACCTCTCGTGCGAGGGCTCGTGCGGCCCGCCGATGATCCGCCGACTCACGAATCAATGTGTGCTAGAGGCTGATCGTTCCACACCTTCAACCTCAACTCCAACAGTTCGAGTTGATCGGATTGAGTGCAATCAGCCGCAGGTCACAGGCGCTCGCCGATGCCTGAAATCTCCACTTGACAGTGAGACTGACGGCTCCGACGCTCGTGGACTCGAACCTCGATCCTGGACGTCCAGTGTCGTCGGCTCGTCCCGATTCGGCGACGGACCGTCCGATGCGACGCCGGACCGGCGACCTCGGTACCGTCCGGCCATGAGCGAGCACATCCGCTACGAGACCGCCGGCAAGGTCGGCACCGTCACCATCGATCGCCCGGAGAAGCGCAACGCGATGACCTACGCGGTCCTCAACGAGTTCATCGAGGCGGTCGGCGCCGCCGGCGACGATCCGACCACGTCGGTGGTGGTGATCACCGGGGTGCCGGGTGCGTTCTGCGCCGGCACCGACCTGTCCGACCTGAACGACACCCCGACGGAGTCGCGTGGCCTGCGCGGCACGGCCACCGAGCGGCGCCGGTGGTGGCCGATCGTCGAGTGCCCGAAGCCGACGATCTGCGCGGTCGACGGCCCGGCCGTCGGGATGGGCGCCGAGTTCACCTCGCAGTGCGACCTGCGCATCGCCTCGACCAACGCCTCGTTCGCCTGGAACTTCGTGCACCGCGGCCTGGTGCCCGACACGGGTGCCGGCACGTGGCTGCTGCCGCGCATCGTCGGACTGCAGACAGGCGCTGCGGCTTGATCTACACCGGCGAGCGGATCGACGCCGCCGAGGCCCATCGCCTCGGCTACGTCCTCGACGTCGTCGACCCGGCCGACCTCGCGGCGCGCACCACCGCGCTCGCCGAGACGGTGGCCGCAGCCTCGCCGCACAGCCAGCAGCTGATCAAGGGCCTGGTGTACGACGGGCTCACCGCGTCGGTCGACGACCACATGCGCCGGCACACCGAGGCGTTGACCGCGTGCTTCGCCAGCGACGACCACCGCGAGGGCGTGGCCTCGTTCCTCGAGCGCCGCCCGGCGGTGTTCACCGGCACCTGATCGGCGGACCGCCACGCTCGCCAGCGGGCGCCGCCCACTACGTCGCCCACTACGTTCGGACTCGACCGAACGGGAGGCGGCACATGGAGATCGATCTCGTCGAGCGCGAGCAGCTACGCCCACGGCCATCCGTGGGAGCAGTACCGCTGGCTGCGGGCCAACGACCCCGTGCACTGGCATCCCGAGGCCGACGGGCCCGGGTTCTGGGCGATCACCAAGTACGACGACATCCGCATGATCAGCCGCCAGCCGAAGCTGTTCAGCTCGTACGCCCGGGGCGTGATGATGGCCGAGACCGACGACGACGGCCTGTTCGCCCAGCGACAGATGATGCTGACGATGGACCCGCCGCAGCACGACCGCTTCAAGCTGCTCGTCAGCCGCGGCTTCACGCCGCGCAACGCCCAGGTCGCTCGCCGGTCGGGTGGCCGACCTGTCGCGCGAGATCGTCGACGACGTGATCGAGCGTGGCGAGTGCGACCTCGTCCACGACGTCACCGGCCGGCTGCCGTCCGGTCTGATCGCCGAGCTGATGGGCATGCCCCGCGCCGACGGCGAGCGGCTCTACGAGCTCACCGAGATCATGCACACCACCGACGACGCCGTCGCCCCGCCGGAGGTGAAGATGGCTGCGTCGGCAGAGATGCTCGGGTACGGCCAGCAGTTGGCCGAGCGCAAGCGGGCCGAACCGGGCGACGACATCGCCACGACCCTGGTCAACGCGGTGGTCGACGGCGACCGGCTCACCGACGCCGAGTTCCAGTGGTTCTTCCTGCTGCTGGTCAATGCCGGCGGCGACACCACGCGCAACCTGCTCGCCGCCGGCATCCAGATGCTGTTCGACCACCCGGCGCAACGCGCCCGGCTGATGGGCGATCTCGACGGGCTGATGCCCACGGCGATCGAGGAGATGCTGCGCTACACCTCGCCGGTCGTCAACTTCCGGCGCACGGCGATGGAGGACACGGTGATCCGCGACCAGCCGATCGCCGCCGGCGACAAGTTGATGGTCTTCTACGGCAGCGCCAACCGCGACGAGGACGTGTTCGCCGACGCCGATGCGTTCGACGTCGGGCGCAACCCGAACCCGCACCAGGCCTTCGGTGGCGGCGGTCCACACCTGTGCCTCGGGCATCCACGTGGCCCGGCTGGAGATCGCCGCGATGTTGCGCGAGCTGCTCACCCGCGTGCCCGACCTGCAGCCGGCCGGCGAGCCCGAGGTGCTGGCCTCGAACTTCATCGCCGGCGTGCGGACGATGCCGGTGTCGTTCACCCCGGGACCGCGTCTGGGCGTCTGAGCGCCCTCGCGGCGTCTGCGAGCGCATCCGGCGGGGTACCCCGCCGCCGATGTCTGCACCAACGGCACCTGCCCAGTCGAACGACACAACCGCGGCCTCACCGCCGACCGCCGAACGCGTCGCGGTGATCGCCCACCGAGAGAAGCTCGACAAGACCGACGAGAAGCGGCTGCGCGCCGCGCTGCACGACGCCGGCCTCGGTGTCGACCAGTGGCGGTCGATCGCCAAGGGCAAGGAGGCAGCCCGAGCGGCCGCCAAGGCGGCGGCCGCCGGGGCGACGGTGGTCGTCGTCTGCGGTGGGGACGGCACGGTGCGCGCCGCGGCGGGTGCCCTGACCGATACCGGTGTCGCGCTGGCCGTGATGCCGTCGGGGACGGCCAACCTGTTCGCCGGGGCGTTGGACCTCCCGAGCGATCCGGCCGCCATCGTCGAGCTGATCCGGACGCGCCAGCGCCGCACGATCGACACCGGGACGTGCAACGACGAGCCGTTCATCGTCATGGCCGGGACAGGTTTCGACGCCGGCGATGGTCGACGGCGCCGACGCCGGCAAGGAGCGCTTCGGCATGCTCGCCTACCTCCGCGCCGGCGTGCGCGAGGCGCGTCGACGCGAGCCGTTCGAGGCGACGGTGACCGTCGATGGTGACGAGCTGTTCGACGGTGAGGCGACCTGCGTGCTCGTCGGCAACGTCGGCACGCTCAAGGCCGGCCTCGAGGCCTTCCCCGATGCGTCGGTCACCGACGGGTTGCTCGACGTGGCCGTGCTCACCGCGGCCGGTGTGCGCGAGTGGGCGTCGGTGATGGTCGCCGCCGTTCGGCACCAGCAGCGCACGGCAGCGGGCGTGCAGCTCGCCCAGGGTCGCACGATCACCGTCGAGCTCGACGGCAAGCACCGCTACGAGCTCGACGGAGGCATGAAGGGACGGGCGAAGAAGCTGCAGCTCGAGGCGTGCCCGGCGTCGCTCACGCTGTGCGCACCGCTCGTCACGCCGGCGAGCTGACCGCCTCTGCCGGGCGGACAATCGCCGTCGAGGCAGGCGGCGGCCGTTGGTCGCCAACCCGTTCGGCATGCATCTCGTCCTGTGGCGCGTCGTGCAGATCTGTCGGGTCGGAGACCGGATCGCTCGTGCGCACCTTGAGCGCGCTGCGCGGTTCGGCGGCGCCGGCGCGGAAGGCCTCCAACTGCGCGGCGAACGCCAGACCGTAGAACATGACGATGCAGCTGAGGTAGGCCCACAGCAGCACGCCCATGAAGCCGGCGAGCGGCCCGTACGTGTCGCCGAAGCCCTCGCTGGCCTCGAGGTAGGCGTGGAGGCCGAGCGAGACGGCGAAGATGCCCCCGACGCTGATGCCGGCGCCGACGGCCAGCCAGGCGACCGATGGCTGGCGCCGGCGCGGGGAGACGCGGAAGATCAACGCAACCGCCAGCGTCATCAGCCCGAGGCTGATCGGCCAGCGGGCGAACACCCAGATGTCGTCGAGGCTGAACGCCTTCCACCCGGTGGCCCACTTCTCGCCGAGGCTGAGGGTGGCGAAGCCGAGCACCGCGAGGATGCCCGACGTCAGCATCATCGCCAGGGCGTGCCCGTACTTGCGCAACGTCGGCCGGTCGGCTTCGATGCCGTAGATCCGGTTGGCGGCCCGTTCGATCTGTCCGTATGCCGTGGTGCCGGCGACGACGAAGGCGATGCCGCCGAAGCCGAGCGCGGGCCAGCCCGAAGCGGTGGTGCCGGCCTTGGCGCCCTGGCCGAACGCATCGTCGAACACGTTCGCCGGCAGCACCGGGGGCCAGCGACCGGCCGGTGCTGACGATCGCGTCGGAGACGCTGCCCCAGTGCAGCTCGCTGGCGAGCGCGATGAGGACGATCGCGCCAGGGATCATCGTCAGGACGAGTTGGAACGCCATCGCCCGGCTGTGGCTGAAGCCGTCGGCCCAGCGCAGGCGGGCGCCGCTGTCGCGCAGCAGCAGCGTCAGCTTGGCGTCGCGGATGCTGTCGAGTGCCGCGGCCGCCGTCGAGGTGGTAGGTCTCCGGGACGGGGGAGGCCGTGCTCACCCGGTGGACCCTGCGCTCACCGCCACTCGCTCGGGCGCCGGCTCGATCGTCAAGCCGTCGGGGATCGCGTCGCGCCGACGCGCCGGCGCGCACCAGCAGGTGCGCGGTGATCAGGACGGCGGCGAGCCCGAGGATCGCCCCGGCGACGACGTCGGTCAGGTGGTGCATGCCGCGGTACATCCGGGAGAAGCCGGCGACGAGGGCGACGAGCGCGACGAGGGCGACGGACAGGACGCGGATCCAGGTGCGCCTGGTGTGCCAGAACACGACGACGGCGATTCCGCCGTAGACCACCGCGGCGGCCACGTGGCCGGAGGGGAACGACGAGCCGACCGGCGACGTCTCCAGTCGGTCGACGGCAGGGCGCGGGCGTCCGACGATCCAGGTGATGGTGATGAACGCCGATGCCTCGAGCACGAGGGCCAGGGTGACCATCAGCGGTTCCAGCCAACGCCTCCAGACGGCGAGCATGACGAGCGCGACGAGGACGGTGACGGAGATCTTGACGATGGTGTCGGCCAGCTCCGAGCCGATGAACGTCGCCGAGTTCAACCAACCGGTCCGGTGGTCGGCCAACCACTGCTCGATCGACGTGTCCATCCGCTGCAGCGCGCTGTGGCGCAGTGGATGGGTGATCAACTCACCGACGGCCACGCCGATGGCGCACAGCACGACGTAGGCGGCGACGAACCGCCCGACGTCGCCCCACCCGAGTGGCCAGACGTGGAGGTCGATCCGCCGGCGACGGGGCTCAACGGCTGGTGGTGTCGCGCTGGCCGCGTCCGTGTCGCCCGACACGGGACGCGCGTTTGCTGACGGCGATTCGGTCCACGATGACATGGGTCCTCCCGGCCAGCGTCGTACCCACGTGGGTCAGCAGCGAAACTGGTGGACGCGGCGCCGGTGCCGCGCAGGTCGACGTCGAAGACGACGGCCAGCGTCGGCTCGCCGTCGTCGTCTGGCGCGGCCTGCTCGACGGTGACGCTGGCGGCACGGCCGCTCATCGTCAGCTGGCCGAGGCAGTTGTCCCACACCGGGCCGTGATCGACCCGCCACCGCAGGTTCGTGCGCGCCAGCCCGGTGAGCCGGCGCACCCCCCGGCCGACCAGGTGGGTGAAGCCGGTCATCGCCACGCGCATCCCGAACCGCTCCGCCGGCGTGAGCGCGTTGCGGATCGGCGAGCTGACGAGTTGGTGCACCTGTGACCGCAACTCGGCGCTCGGCGGGTAGTGGACCTGGGCGTGGTAGCTGAAGTGGATGTCGCCCGAGAGGATGTCGATCGTGGCCGGCGCCGGCCGATCCGCGCCGCTGCCGAGGCGGGCGACGAGCTCGACGAGCGCGTCGAACGACCGGCCGAACGCCGGCCAGTCCTCCATGTCGAGCGGCTCGCCGCAGCCACTCGACGGAGCGTTGCTGGCGCGCCGAACGGGTGGTGACCCCACGCGCCGTCGACCAGCGCCTCGCTCGCCCGTTGCAGGTCGTGCATGCCGCCCGGCACGAACACCGGCAGCGAGGTGCCGAGGATGAGGTGGTCGACGTCCACGTCGCACTGGTCGACGATCCACGCCCACTCGACGTCGTCGACCATCGCTCGGCGGCCGGGTTCGAGCACCCGGCCGTTGCGCGAGTCGATCACCACCACCTTGGCGTCGCCGAGGTCGCGGGCGACGCTGAACCGGTAGCCGCCGGGCACGGGCGTGAACCGTTCGGAGCCGGCGGCCCACTCGCGCAGCAAGGCTGCACCGTCGTCGGCGGCGAGCAGCTCGCGCGAGGATCCCCTCCTCGTCGATGTCGTCCGGGCTGAGGTTGCCGAGGTGCTGGTAGATCCAGTACGTCACCAGGCCGCCGAGGACGTGGTCGAGCCACCAGTCCTCGCCGGCGGATGTCGGTCACCCATGTGTCGGAGATGTTCCAGTCGTCGATCATCTCGTGGTCGTCGAAGATCATCACGCTCGGCACGACCGAGAGCATCCATCGCTCCCACGGCGACGACCACGACTCGTGGTACAGCCAGGTGAACTCCTCGAAGTCGTAGACCTGCTCCGGCGGCAGGTCGGGCGGCGCCGGCTGGTGCTCGCGGCGCGCGGGCGATCCGCTCGCGTGCCGCTGGCGACGAGTCGTCGGCGTAGACCTGATCGCCGAGCCAGACCATCAGATCGGGCCAGTCGTCGACCGGCTGGCCGGCCATCCGCCGGGCATGGGCGTAGTAGGCGTCGACGCCTCGGCCGCGGGGGTCGAGCGCCAGCTGCAGGGTCCACGGCGGCTCGTGAGGAGCTGCCGTGCGGCACGAGCCGAAGAGCACGCGCAGGGGCTGCTCCACGCTGGCGCCGCGGCTGCGCACCGTGCGCACGACGCTCGGCGGCAGGCCCAGCGCCGGGTCGGGCCAGCGCACCTCGCCGTCGAGGCGCACGTCGTACTCGCGGCACTCGCCTGCCTGCAGACCGCGCACGACGACGAGCGCGTAGTGGTGGCCGGCGACGTGGAACGTGGACGTCTCGTGGTCGAGGACGCGCACCGTGCACGGCGCGTCGGTCTCCACCCAGAACGTCGCCGTGGTCTCGCGCGACGTGGCGCAGCAGCGGCCCGAGGATCAGCTCGGCCATCAGCGCGTGCCGCCTTCGGGGGCGCCCTCGGTCGCGTCGCGCCCGGTGGTCTCGATGAACCCGCCGAGGTCGGTGGGCGGCGCGTCGGGCTGGCCGGCGAAGCGATCCTCGACGCGCCGGCCGAGCCCGCCCTGGTCGACGATGGCCCGGGCGACGAGCGGGCCGATCGACCCGCCGAGGCCCAGCTGACCCGTGGCGACCGCGCCGATCAAGGCCGCGGACATCCGCCGCGCCGCCGGCTGCACCCGGTCCCAGTCGACCTGGGCCGCGAGCGTCCGTGCCGCCCGCGCCGCGTCGCCGGAGCGATCGGCCGTCGCGCTGCGCACCCGGCTCCAGTCCACCCGACGCAGCGCACCGACCACCTCGTCGGCCGCGACGTCTTCGGCCGCGACGTCTTCGGCTGTGGCGTCGGCGGTCGCGGTGTCGGCGGCAGCGGCGTCGGCAGCAGGGGCATCGACGCGTGCGGCATCGGCGGCCGGCTCGGCCGTCGCCGCGGATCCCGGCGCCGGGGTCGCACCGGTCGACTCGCTCGTGGCGGGACCGGCAGTACGTTGCGCGGCTCGGCGCACGAGCTGGACGGCCGCGTCGAGCTGCTCGCCCGCCGTCGCCCAGATCGGCGTCGCCGTCGTCTGATCGCCGAGCTTGCCGGCCTCGTACTCCTGCTTCAGCGTCTGCGCGGCGCGCCGTGCCCGGGCAGCGAGCCCGCCGAGTCCGCCGGCTCGCTCGGGAGGCTGGGATTCGTCGGCCACGCTGCGGAGGCTACGTGGGTGGCGACGCAGGTACCGTTGGGGAAGAACCTGAGGAGGTCGACATGACCGACACGACCCGCCCCGCCGAGGGTGCCGACCGGGACACCGAGCCGGTGGTGCACACCGACGCCGAGTGGCGTGAGCTGCTGAGCCCGGAGCAGTTCCACGTCCTGCGCCAGGCCGGGACCGAGCGGCCGTGGAGTGGGAAGTACGTGGACTCGCACGTCGACGGCACCTACCACTGCGCGGCGTGCGGCGCCGAGCTGTTCGATTCGGCGACCAAGTTCGAATCCGGCAGCGGCTGGCCGAGCTTCTACGAGCCGAAGGTGGCCGACGCGGTGGAGCTGATCGAGGACCGCACCCTCGGCATGGTGCGCACCGAGGTGCGTTGCAAGCGCTGCGGGTCGCACCTCGGCCACGTGTTCCCCGACGGGCCCGCGCCGACCGGCCAGCGGTTCTGCATGAACAGCTTGTCGTTGGAGCTGGAGCCCGACGAGCGGTCGACCACCACGGGGTAGGCCGGCCGACCGGTGCATGCCGGTCAGTGGCGACGGCGCGGTGGCAGACTGCCGGTCGTGGGCGGCGAAGGGGTGCGGTGGGCGGTGGAGCCGTACCTGCCCATCGGCGAGTACGCCTTCCTGAGCGATTGTCACTCGACGGCG
Source organism: uncultured Acidimicrobiales bacterium (assembly GCA_963794805.1). Taxonomy (GTDB): domain Bacteria; phylum Actinomycetota; class Acidimicrobiia; order Acidimicrobiales; family Ilumatobacteraceae; genus JAODBQ01. Next base: position 197,511 of record CAWCFL010000010.1, on the reverse strand, counting down.
CTCGTCAGCCGGCACGGTTCGGTCGACTGGGCGTGCTTCCGACGGTTCGACTCGGCCACCGCGTTCTGCCGCCTGCTCGACCACGATCGTGGCGGGCACTTCTCGATCTCCGCCGTGGACCAGGCGACCATCCATCGCAACTACCTCGACGGAACGCTGGTGCTGCAGTCGGTGATCCGGACCGAGAGCGGCTCGGCCAAGCTCACCGAGGCGATGGTGATGCGTCGCGGCGGGGCGCGCGATCCACGCCACGAGCTGGTCCGTGTGCTCACCGGCATCGAGGGCACGGTGCGCTTCGACCTGTGCCTGCGCCCGCGCTTCGACTACGGGCTCACCGCTCCGTTGCTGCGCCAGGTGCACGACGATGCGTACACGGCGGTCGGCGGCGCGGAGGCGCTGGTGATCCACACCGACGCGCAGCTCGACGTCGACGACGACGAGAGCATGTTCACCGGCGAGCTCACCGTGGCTGCCGGTGAGGCGCGGCGGTTCCTCCTCACGTCGCGCGCCGCGCACGAGGTCGACGACGTGAGCAGCGAACTGGGCGACGCCGACGCGCGCCTCGACGAGACCATCGACTGGTGGCAGCGCTGGACCGAAGCGGGCAACGAACCCGGTCCGCAGGAGTCGTCGTGCCGGACGTCGATCCGCGTGCTCAAGGGCCTCACGTGCGGCCCGACCGGGGCGGTGATCGCCGCGGCGACGACGTCGTTGCCCGAGGAGATCGGCGGCAACCGCAACTGGGACTACCGCTACTCGTGGGTGCGCGACTCGTCGCTCGTGCTCGACGCGCTGTTGGGCACCGGCCACGCGGAGGTCGCCCGCGGGTTCCGCGACTTCCTCGTGCGCTCGGCGGCGGGCAATGCCGCCGACCTGCAGATCATGTACGGCGCGTACGGCGAGCGCTTCCTCCCCGAGGTCGAGCTGGACCTCGACGGGTACCGCGGCTCGCGTCCGGTGCGCGTCGGCAACGCGGCGTCGCGCCAGAACCAGCTCGACGTGTACGGCCACCTGATGGACGCGGTGGACACGTGGCACGACGGCAGCTCGGCGTTCGATCCCCCACTGCGCCGGTTCCTGCGCGAAGCGGTCGATCTCGCGGCGCGTCGGTGGCGCGAGGCGGACCAGGGGATCTGGGAGATGCGCGGCGACCCGGAGCACTTCGTCCACTCCAAGGTGATGTGTTGGGTGGCGCTCGATCGCGGCATCGGCCTGGCCGAGCTGCTGGACACGTCCGACGACGACATCGCCCGCTGGCGCGCTGCCGCAGCCGAGCTGCGCGCCGAGGTGATGGAGCACGGCATCGATCCCGGGCGCGGCTGCTTCCGCCAGCACTACGGCACGACCGATGTCGACGCCAGCCTGCTGAAGCTGCCACTCGTCGGCTTCATCGATGCCGACCATCCGGCGATGCTGGCCACGGTCGGGGCCATCCAGCACGACCTCGCGGTCGGCGAGGGCGGGTTCATCCGCCGGTACGCGGCGCACGTCGACGACGGCGTCGCCGACAAGCGCAACGACGAGGGCGTGTTCATGCTGGCCAGCTGTTGGCTGGTCGAGGTGCTCAGCCTCCAGGGACGACGCAGCGAGGCGCTCGCCCTGTTCGAACGGGTGCGCGGCTGCGCCAACGACCTCGGGCTGTACGCCGAGGAGGTGGACGTGCGCACCGGTGAGCTGCTCGGCAACTTCCCGCAGGCGTTCACCCACCTCGGCCTGCTCATCGCGGCGCGGCGCCTCGACGGCGGGCGCGCCAGCGACGACCCGGCGACGCAGCCCGCCGCCGGCTGAGCGACACCGACGGCGCAATCGCCTCGCCGGTCGTCACCGCCCACCCGTAACCTCGACGGCCGTGGGCCGCAGGATGATCGTCTCGTTCTGCGTGCTCAGCGGCTTGTTCGCCACCGGCTACGGGGTGATGTTCACCCTGCTCGACGACTTCCGCGACCGCTACGGCATCTCCGACGCGGCGCTCAGCGCGGTGGTCGCCGTCGGCTTCTTCGCCTCGTTCGTCGCCCAGGTGCTGTTCGCCCCCCTTGCCGACCGCGGCCACGCGCGCCACCTGGTGTACGTGGGGATGGCACTGAACGTCGTCGGCGTGCTGGCCATGGCCTTCGGCAAGGACGCGCTGGTGCTCGGCGCCGGCCGGTTGGTGATGGGCATGGGTGCCGGCATGGCGCTGCCGGCGATCCGCCGGATCGTGATCCTCGCCGACCCCGAGCACCTCGGGCACAACGTCGGCATGCTGCTGGCCGCTGACGTTGCCGGCTTCGCCCTCGGACCGGCGATCTCCGCGGTGCTCGTCGGGCCGTTCGGCATCGCCTCGCCGTTCCTGGTGATCGTCGTCGCCACGGTGGCCTGCCTGCCGCTGATCGCCCGGGTGCACGTCGACGAGGGCGGCGCAGCCGGCGACATCGAGCCGGCCCGGTTCGCCTTCGACCTGTTGCGCCTGCGGCCGTACCTCGGTGCGCTGTGCTTCGGTGCGGCGGTGTTCGTCATGATCGGCACGTTCGACTCGCTGTGGGTGCTCGTGCTCGACGACCTGAACACCGCGGACTGGATCGCCAACCTCGGGATCACCCTGTTCGCCCTGCCGCTGATCGTGCTCGGCTCGATCGGCGGGCGCATGGCGCAGCGCGTCGGACCGTTCAGGGTCGGCACCTGGGGGCTGCTGCTCGGGGCGACGTTCATGTTCGCGCTACGGGCAGCTGCCGTCCGGGCTGGCGATGTTCGCCGTGGCCATGCTGCACTCGCTGAGCGACGGCCTCACCGTGTCGGCGTCCGGCGTGGCCGTCGGCATGGTCGCCCCGCCCGAGCGCCAGGCCGGCGCGCAGGGTCTGCTCGGCGGCACGCAGACGCTGGTCGGCGGGCTCGCCGCGCTGCTCGCCGGTCAGCTGTACGAGGGTTTCGGCCGCAACTGGGCGTACGGCGTGTGCGCCGCGTTGATGGTCGGCCTGGTCGTCCTCGGTCGTTGGTTCGCTCGTGGCGCGCTGCTCGGCGTGCCGTCGTCGCCGGTCGTCGTCGGCCAGGTCGACCCCGTCGCCGGCTGAACGTCGCTCGATCGCCGTGGGCTGAATGCGTCAGCTGCGGATGCGCAGGTTCTTCGGGTCGTACAGCGGCGCGAGGGAGGCGATGGCCGGAACGTCCCGGCCGGCGACGTCGACGGTCCACGAACCGGCATCGAGCCACGACGTGGTCACCGCGTCGGCGCCGGCGTCGACCATCGCCAGCCCGACGGCGCCGCCGAGCGTGTGGCCGTACGAGGCGGAGCGGATGTAGCCGACCTCGACGCCGTCGCGCGAGACGACCTCGGCGTGGAACAGCAGCGGGTCCGGGTCAGCGAGCTGCACCTGCACGAGGCGGCGGGCGAGCAGTCCGCGGGCACGCACGGCGGCCAGCGAGTCATGGCCGACGAAGTCCTTCGTCAGGTCCACGGCGAAGCCCAGCCCGGCCTCCAGCGGGTTGTCGGTGTTGTCGATGTCGTGGCCGTAGTCGCGGTAGCCCTTCTCCATCCGCAGGCTGCCGAGCGCACGGAGTCCTGCATGGCGCAGATCGAACGCTGCGCCGGCGGCGATCACCCGGTCGTACACGTGGGTGGCCTGCTCGGCCGGGACGTACAGCTCGTAGCCGAGCTCGCCGAGGTAGGTGATCCGCACGCACAGCACCCGGGCGAAGCCGATGTCGATCGAGCGCGCCGTGCGGAACGGGAACGCCTCGTTGGTCAGATCGACCGATGTCAGCGACTGCAGGAGCTCGCGCGACCGGGGACCCTGAACGTTGAGCTGGGCGTAGCCGGAGGTGACGTCGGTGACGAACGTGTGGGCGTCGGCGAACGACCGACGCATCCACGTCTCCACGTGGCGGTGCGCGGTGTCGGTGGCCACGACCCAGAAGTCGCCGTCGTCGAGCTTGGTCACGGTCAGGTCGGCTTCGAGCGTCCCACCTTCGTTGAGCCACTGCGTGTAGGTGATCGTGCCCGGCTCGCCGTCCACCCGGTTGGCCGAGATCCGCTCCAGCTCGGCGCCGGCCTCGCGGCCCTGCACCCGGAACTTGGACATGAACGACATGTCCATGACGATCACGCCCTCACGACAGGCGCGGTGCTCGGCCGCCCACTGCGCCCAGCAGCCGGGCCGTCCCCACGTCAGTGGCCCCGGGTCGGGCGTGGTGCCGGCCGGTGCGTACCAATCGGCGCCCTCCCACCCGGAGACGTCCTTGAACCATGCGCCGGCGGCCGCGAGGCGATCGTGCACCGGCGAGACCTTGGCGCCCCGCGCCGTGGTCATCGACCGGCCCGGGTAGTGGCACTGGTACACCATCCCCAGCGACTCGACGGTGCGCGTGCGCCGATACTCCGGGTTCGACTGGTACACGTGCAGCCGGTCGATGTTCATCCCCGTGACGTCGACGTCGGGCCGGCCGTCGAGGATCCAGTGGGCGAGCACCCGGCCAACGCCGCCGCCGGTGAGGATGCCGATCGAGTTCATCCCCGCGGCCACGAAGTAGCCCTGCAGCTCGGGCGCCTCGCCGAGCACCGGGGCGAGGTCGGGCGTGAAGCTCTCCGGCCCGCAGAAGAACGTGCGGATGCCGATGTCGGCGGTGACCGGCACCCGGCTCATCGCCCGCTCGACGTACGGGCGCCATGCGGTCCCAGTCGGGCGGCAGCGTGATGAACGAGGCGTCGCCGGGCACGCCGTCGACGTGCCACGGTGCGCACACCGGCTCGAACAGGCCGATCATCAGCCCGCCGACCTCCTCGCGGTAGTAGCCGTAGCGGTTGGGGTCCTCGATCACCGGCCAGTCGGCGCCGATCCCGGGGATCTGCTCGGTGATCAGGTAGTAGTGCTCGGCCGCCTGCAGCGGCACGTTCACGCCGTCGGCGCCGGCCAGCTGCCGGGCCCACATCCCGGTGCAGTTGACCACCACCTCGGCCTCGATGTCGCCGCGATCGGTGCGCACCCCGGTGACCCGTGGCCCGCTCGGGCCGGCCGTGCGCAGCACGCCGGTGACGGTGACGCCCTTGGACGATGCGCACGCCGCGCCGGCGGGCCCCCTTGGCCAGCGCCATCGTGGCGTCGACCGGGTTCGCCCGGCCGTCGGCGGGCACGTAGAACCCGGCGAGCACGTCGTCCACGTCGGCCAGGGGGAACAGCTCGGCGATCTCGCGCGGCCCGATCTCGTGCACGTCCACGCCCATGTGCCGGTTGAACGCCGACACCCGGCGGAACTCGGTCAACCGGTCCGGCGTCGCTGGCGAGCTCGATGAAACCGACGCGCTTGAACCCGGTGGACTGGCCGGTCTCGGCCTCGAGGCGGTCGTACAGCTCGGCGGTGTGCTGGCGCATGCGCGTGGACGTCTCCGACAGCGAGCCGAACGTGACCATCAGCCCGGCGGCGTGCCAGGTGGTGCCCGAGGTCAGCTGGTCGCGCTCCAGCAGGACCACGTCGGTGCAGCCCGCCTCGGCCAGGTGGTAGGCGACCGAGCAGCCGATCACCCCGCCGCCGACGACCACCACCCGGGCGCGGCTCGGCAGGTCGGTGGTGGAGGTGGCACTCATGGCCGCGACACGATACGGGCCGCCCGCCCGGCGCTACCTTCGACGGACGTGACCGCACCCCTGACGATCAGTGAGCCGACCGCCGAGCTGAAGGGCGGGATCGTCGTGGTCCAGGAAGCGTTCGGGGTCAACGAGCACATCGTCGACGTCTGCGACCGGTTCGCCGCGGCCGGCTGGTTCGCCGTCGCGCCGCACCTGTTCCACCGCAGCGGTGATCCGGCGTTCGGCTACGACGACTTCTCCAAGGTCGCTCCGGTGATGCAGGCGCTGCAGGCCGACGAGATCGTCGCCGACGTGCACGACGCCATCGTGGCCATCGGTGCGGCCGGCATCGCGATGGGCTCCACCGGCATCGTCGGGTTCTGCATGGGCGGCACGGTCGCCCTGCACGCGGCCACGCGCATCGACCTGGGTGCCGCGGTGACGTTCTACGGCGGCGGGGTGAGCCAGGGCCGGTTCGGCTTCCCGGCGATGGTCGAGGTGGCATCGATGCTGCGCTGCCCGTGGCTCGGGCTGTTCGGCGACCTCGACAAGGGCATCCCCGTGGACGACGTCGAGGCCCTGCGCACTGCCGCGGCCACCGGCGGGCAACCGACCGAGGTCGTGCGCTACGCCGACGCCGAGCACGGGTTCAACTGCGACCGGCGCCCGAGCTACCACGAGCCGTCGGCCACCGACGCGTGGTCGCGCACCCTGGCCTGGTTCGACCGCTACCTCACGAGCTGAGGCGCCCGGATCAGCGGCGGCTGAGGGCCGCGGCGCCGGCAGGATCGAGGTACTCGTCGAGCCGGGTGATGCGCTCTCCCTCGATCGTGACGATGAGGCACGCCGGCATCTCCAGCTGGGTGCCGTCGGGTGCAGTGCCGCGCAGGATGTGTTGCTGCACGTAGCCCGTCGGCGTGGGCTGGCGGCGGATGTCGCCGTACTGCATGTCCGGCATCCGCTTGCCCATCCAGTGCATCACCTTGAGGTTCTCGTCGAGCGTCTGCTCGACCTGGTCGAAGTTGTGCCAGATGACGACGCCGGGCGCGTAGATCCGCCGCAGTGCCTCGACATCGGTGGTGGTGATGGCGGCCAGCAGCTCGGTGGCGAGGCGGTCGGCGAGGTCCGGGTCAACGGTGCTCATGGCCGGAACCTAGTGAGGGCGACATCGCCCACCGCCAGCGGACGGCGCTCGTTGTGCGCCGGGTGTCGCGCTCCGCGAAGATGGCCTGTCCGACGAATCATTGGGGGTTGAGGACGATGTACCCAGGCAAGCACGCCACCGAGCGCGCCGATCAGGCGGCGATCATCATGGCCGGCACCGGCGAGACGATCACGTACGCCGACTACGAGGCGCGCACGAACCGGCTCGCCCACCTGCTGCGGGCCCACGGGCTGGAGCGCCTCGACCACTACTCGATCTTCATGGAGAACAACTCGCGCTACCTGGAGTGCTGCGGCGCGGGGGAGCGCAGCGGGTTGTACTACACGGCGATCAACTCGCACCTCACCGGCGACGAGCTGGCGTACATCATCGACAACAGCGAGTCCAAGGCGCTGATCGTCTCCCGCCAGACCCTCGCGGTGGCGCTCGATGCCATCGGTCAGTGCCCCAAGCTCGAGCTGTTCCTGCTCGTCGACCTCACCGACGGTCCGCCGCCGAGCGAGGTCGGTCCGTTCGTCGACTTCATCGAGGCGACGTCGAAGTACCCCGACACCCCGATCGACGACGAGTTCCTCGGCTGCTCGATGCTGTACTCGTCGGGGACCACCGGCCGGCCGAAGGGCATCGTCCGCGCCCTGCCGGAGACCACGCCGTCGGACTCGCTCGCCCTGTTCTCGTTCCTGATGAACGCCTGGCACTACCGCGACGGGCAGATCTACCTCTCGCCGGCGCCGCTCTACCACTCCGCGCCGCAGGGGGCCACCGGGCTGACGATCCGCTCGGGCGGCACCGTCGTGGTGATGGAGCGCTTCGACCCGGAGGAGTACCTCAAGCTCGTGGAGCGCTACCACGTCACCCACAGCCAGCTCGTGCCGACCATGTTCGTGCGCATGCTCAAGCTGCCCGACGACGTCCGCAGCAAGTACGACCTGTCGTCGCTGGAAGTCGTCGTCCACGCGGCTGCGCCGTGTCCGGTCCCGGTGAAGGAGCAGATGATCGAGTGGTGGGGGCCGAAGATCATCGAGTACTACGCGGCCACCGAGGGCATCGGCTACTCGACGTGCGACTCGCACGAGTGGCTGGCGCACAAGGGCACCGTCGGGCGGGTGATCCTCGGCACCCTGCACGTGCTCGACGAGGACTTCCACGAGGTGCCCAACGGGACGCCCGGCACGCTGTTCTTCGAGTCGCCGACGCAGCTGAACTACTGGCACGACGAGGAGAAGACGAAGGACGCGAAGACCCCGGACGGCACGCTGACGACGGTCAACGACGTCGGCTACGTGGACGACGACGGCTGGCTGTTCCTCACCGACCGCAAGTCGTTCATGATCATCTCCGGTGGCGTGAACATCTATCCGCAGGAGTGCGAGAACCTGCTGATCACCCATCCCAAGGTGCAGGACGCCGCCGTCTTCGGGGTGCCGAACGCCGACCTCGGCGAGGAGGTCAAGGCCGCGGTGCAGCTGATGCCCGGCAACGAGCCGGGGCCGGCGATGGAGCGCGAGCTGATCGCCTTCTGCCAGGAGCACCTGGCCAAGCAGAAGTGCCCGCGGTCGATCGACTTCGAGGACGAGCTGCCGCGGCTGCCGACCGGCAAGCTGTACAAGCGCCTGCTGCGCGACAAGTACTGGGGCGACGGGGTGAAGAAGATCTGATGGGCGACTCGATCATCGGGTTGCGCCAGGTGGCGCTGCACGCCGACGACCTCGCCCGGGCGACCGCGTTCTACCACGACGTCGTCGGCCTGCAGCACCTGTGCACGTTCGATCCGCCGGGGCTGGTGTTCTTCGATCTCGGCGACGGGACGCGGCTGCTGCTCGAAGGTGCCGCGCCGCCGGCGCTCTTGTACCTCGCGGTCGACGACATCGACGCGGCGCGGTCACGCCTCGGTGCCGCGGGCGCGGAGTTCGAGGACGAGCCGCACATGATCCACCGCGACGACGACGCTGCGTTCGGCGAGGCCGGCGTGGAGGAGTGGATGGCGTTCTTCCGCGACTCCGAGGGCAACCTGGTCGGCCTGGCCGAGGGACGTCGACCGTGACGGGCCGCCCGCCGCCGCCGACGGGCGCCGTGGACCTGACGCCGGAGTGGTTGACCGCTGCGCTCGCCGACGTGGCCGACGGCGCCGTGGTCGGCGACGTCGAGGCGCGCAAGATCGGGACCGGCCAGGTGGCCGACAGCGTGCGGCTGACGCTCACGTGGGATCGCCCGACATCGGCGCCCACCGCCGTGGTGGCCAAGGTGCCGGCGGCCGCCGAGGACAGCCGTGCCGCCGCCGCCGCGACACGCACGTACCTGCGCGAGGCCGCGTTCTACCAGGAGCTGGCCGACACCGTGGGCGTGCACCGGCCACACTGCTGGTACGCGGCGCACGACCCGGTGACCGACGACTACGCCGTGCTCCTCGCCGACCTGGCACCGGCCGAGCAGGGCGACCAGATCACCGGGTGCACCGTCGACGAGGCCGCCAGCGTGATCCCCGAGCTCGCTGCGCTGCACGCGCCGCGCTGGGGCGATGCGGCGCTCCTCGACATCGACTGGCTCGACCGTCCGACCGGCGAGCGCAGCGCCGAGAGCGAGGCGTTCTTCGGTGTGCTCGCCGCCGGCTTCACCGAGCGCTACGACGACCGGGTGGAGCCTGAGGTTGCCACGCTCATCGAGCGGTTGCTGCCGCGCCTGCCCGAGTACCAGGCCAACGCGCCCGAGCCGTGGACGGTCGTCCATGGCGACTTCCGCCTCGACAACCTGCTGTTCGGCGGCGACCGGGTCGCCGTGCTCGACTGGCAGACGGTGCGCTTGGGCCCGTCGATGAGCGATGTCGCCTATTTCCTCGGCTCCGCGTTGCAGCCGGCGGACCGGGCGGCGCACGAGGAGTCGTTGGTCCGCGACTACCACGCGAGGATGACCGCCGCCGGCGTCGACCTGTCGTGGGACGACTGCTGGTCCGGCTACCGGCTGCGTGGCATCGACGGCCTGCTGATGGGGATCTTCGCCTCGATGCTGGTCACCCGCACCGATCGTGGCGACGACATGTTCATGGCCATGGTCAACCGCCACGGCCGCCAGCTGCTCGACCTGGAGGCCGAGAGGTTGTTCTGAGTGGTCGGATCCGGCGTCAGGGTCGGACCTTGACGTGGAATCGCGCTGGACCGAGCGCTTCCGGCGTCGAGTTCGGAACCTGACGCACGACGTGCCGGCGGGTCGCCTGCGCTGTCAGGTGGTCGGTCGGGTCAGGGGCCAACCTGGTTGCCGGCGGCGTCGAGCACGAACCACACGCCGCCGACGCCTTGGCCGGTGGTGTCACCGGCGGCCTTGTCCGGGGCGTAGCGGTACAGGAGGTGGCCGTTGTAGGTCAGCTGCATCGAGCCGTCGGGCTGGGCGCTGGCGGTGAGCTTGCTGGCGTCGAGGCCCGGTCCGGCCGTCGGTGCGCCGGTGACCAGCGCGGCGGGCCAGGCCTGGGCGCACTTGTCGGTGCACACCGAGGTGGTGCCGGTGTCCTTGGTGAACAGGTACATCGTGAAGCCCTGGCTGTCGACCAGGATCGAGCCGAGCTTGGGGTCGTTGGCCAGCGCGAGCGACGACGTCGCCGGGGCAGCGGCAGCTGTCGTGGCCGGCGCAGCGGCCTGACCCACCTGGTTGCCGGCGGCGTCGAGCACGAACCACACGCCGCCGACGCCTTGGCCGGTGGTGTCGCCGGCGGCCTTGTCCGGGGCGTAGCGGTACAGCAGGTGGCCGTTGTAGGTCAGCTGCATCGAGCCGTCGGGCTGGGCGCTGGCGGTGAGCTTGCTGGCGTCGAGGCCCGGTCCGGCCGTCGGTGTCCCGGTGACCAGCGCGGCGGGCCAGGCCTGGGCGCACTTGTCGGTGCACACCGAGGTGGTGCCGGTGTCCTTGGTGAACAGGTACATCGTGAAGCCCTGGCTGTCGACCAGGATCGGCCCGAGGGTCGGGTCGGTGTGCAGCGCCAGCGAGGTGGCCGACGCCGGCGCGGCGGCGGCAGTGGTCGTCGGCTTCGCGGCAGTGGTCGTCGGCTTCGCCGTGGTCGCCGCGGCAGCGGTGGTCGGCGCGGCGGTGGTCGTCGGCTTCGCCGTGGTCGCCGCCGCCGCGGTGGTCGGTGCCACCGTCGTGGCCGCGGCAGCGGTGGTCGCCGACGACTTCGAGTCCGAGCCGCAGGCGGCGAGCGCGCCGAGGGCAACGAGAGCGATGGAGCTGCGGAGCAGGAGACGTTGCTTCATGTCCGCTGGTACGACCGAAGTGGCCCGAGGGATTGCGGCAATCCGAATCGGCGATTGACTCGTAGTTGATGGAGGTGGACGACTTGGCCGACGACGTGCTCATCGCCGGCTTGGCGGCCGGCGACGCTTCGGCTGCGCGCCTGTTCGTCGACCGCTTCTCGCCCCGAGCGGTCGGGCTGGCGTACCAGTTCCTCGGTGATCGAGCCGCAGCGGAGGACGTCGCGCAGGAAGCACTGCTGCGCGCGTGGCGCCACGCCGGCTCGTTCGACGCCCGACGCGGCTCGGCCAACGCCTGGTTGTCGACGATCGTGCGCAACCTGGCGATCGACGCCCTGCGCCTGCGTCGCGCCCAACCGTTCGACCCGCTGACGCTGCCGATCGGCCGGCTGGCCGACGACGCCCCTGCGGCGGAGGACGAGGCGGCGCGCCGCGACGACGCTGCCCGGCTGCGCGTGGCCCTGGCCACCCTGCCGATCGAGCAGCGTCGGTCGCTCGTCATGGCGTACGCGGGCTACACGGCGATCGAGGTCGCCGCGTCCGAACGGATCCCGCTCGGGACGGCCAAGACACGGATCCGCGCTGGGCTGCACAAGCTGCGCGATGCGTACCTCGGCGACACGCTCGAGGAGGCCGAGCGGTGAACGCCGCCTCGTCAGACTGCGACACCGTGCGCGCCGACGCCGCCGAGTTCGTGCTCGGCACGCTCGACGGTGTGGAGCGGGCCCGAGTCGTCGAGCACGTCGCCACGTGCGCCCGTTGTCGCGAGGACATCGCCACGCTGGCCGACACGGTCAACGACCTGCCGATGCTGGCTCCGGCGATGAGGCCCTCGGCCGGCTTCGTCGACCGGGTGTTGGCGACGGGGTACCGCGACTCGGCCGGCGGCCGGGAGGCCTCGACGGCGGTTCGACCACTCGCGCGGCCCGCGGGGCGAATGGCCGAGGTCGTCGACGTCCGGGCGCACCGACTCGCGGGCGGGCGCCGCCGGCGGTCGTGGGTCGCCGCCCTCGTGGCCGCTGCGGCGATCGTCGTCCTCGCCATCGGTCTGGCTGGACGCGGTACCGAGACGAGCTCGGGCAGCACCGCGTTCGTCGGGATGATCGCCCCCGACGGCGAGGTCATCGGCACGTCGTCGGCCGCCACGCCGGGCACCGTGGCGGTCGCTGTCGACTACCCGGCGAACTGGCCGGACTACCGCCTCGAGGCCGTCCGCAACGACGGTTCGGCGTCCACGCTCGGGCCGATGTCGTGGTCGGACGGCGCATGGCGTTGGCAGGGCGAGGTCCCCGACGAGGGCTCCGTCGCCCGCCTGCGGGTCGTTCGACCCGACGGCAAGGTCACTTGCTGGAGCCTCCTGCCTGAGTGACCACTCCGTCGCTCCCGCTGTGGGACGGCTCAGTCGGCCACGGGGAGGGGATCGTCGCCGAGGATCTGCATCGCTGCCCTGGTCGGGGCGATCCGTCCGGCGGCGACGTCACGTTCGAGCGTCGCCGCCCGCTCGGCCACCCGGCTGTGGAACCGGGCCAGCACCTGGTCGTCGACGGCCGCCCACATCCAGGCGACGTCCTGACGGCGACGCTTGGCGGCGAGCGCGCCGCGCCGTTCGAGGTGGCTCCGGTGGGCCTCCACCTGTCCCCACACCTCGTCGAGACGATCGCCCTCGGTTGCGCTGCACGTCAGCACGGGCGCGCTCCAACCGTCGACCGGGGCCATCAGATGGAGCACGGCGGCGAGCTCGGCGGCCGCGCCCTCTGCGTCGAGGCGGTGCCTGCCGTCGGCCTTGTTGACGGCGATGACGTCCGCCAGTTCCAGCACACCTTTCTTGATCCCTTGCAGGCTGTCGCCGGTGCGCGCCAGCGTCAGGAACAGGAACGTGTCGACCATGTTGGCGACAGTGGTCTCGGACTGGCCGACGCCGACCGTCTCGACGAAGACGACGTCATACCCGGCCGCCTCGACGATGACCATCGACTCACGCGTCGCCCGGGCGACGCCGCCGAGCACGCCGGCGCTCGGCGAAGGCCGGATGAACGCGCGCGGATCGACCGCGAGGCGGGACATGCGCGTCTTGTCGCCGAGGATGCTGCCCCCGGTGCGCTTGGAGCTCGGATCGATCGCCAGCACGGCGACGTGGTGGCCGGCGCCGGTCAGCTGGGTGCCGAGCGCGTCGATGAACGTCGACTTGCCCACGCCGGGGACGCCGGTGATCCCGACCCGGCGGGCGCCCCCGGACTCGGGCAACAACCGCGCGAGGAGCTCCTGAGCGAGCGCCTGGTGGTCGGCGCGGGTCGACTCGACGAGCGTGATGGCCCGGGCGACGACCGCCCGATCGGCACGACGCACGCCCGCTTCGAGCTCGTCGACATCGGGCACCGGACGCACGTCGGCGAGGCTACGGGTTGGCCGACGCTCGTCCGAAGTGCGCGGCACGTCGCGCGCCCACCGTTGCCGCGGCGGCTCGCCGGGACGGCGATGCTCAGCCGGCAGATTCGGCGCGGCGCTTGATGCCGGCGTTCTCGGTCGCGATCGCCTGGCGGATCGGACGCGAGAGCAACCAGCCGAGGAGCGTGGCAGTCGGACCCGTCGCCCGCAGGGTGAGCACGTTGCGGCAGCGGCCGTCCTCGAGCGGCTCGATGCGGTGGCCGCCGGTCATCGTCATCCCCATCGTGCGCGCGGCCCACTCGAACACCCGCTCCGGTTCGAGGCGCGAGACCGTCCACACGGCCGCCGGCTGGCGCGGTTGCTTGAGCCGTGCCCGGCTGCCGACTGCCAGCGGTCCGTCGTCGAGGCGCGTCACGCTGGTGACCGTCGGCGTCGTCTGCGGCCACGACTCGATGTCGATCGTCAGCGCCCACACGGTGGCTGCGGGCGCGTCGATGATCAGTTCATCGCGCAGGTCCACGGCGTCAGCCGTTCTGGCGCTCGAGCTCGCCGAGCAGCTCCACGGCTGCGTCGGCGATGACCGTCCCCGGGGGGAAGATCGCTGCCGCGCCGGCGGCGCGCAGGGCGTCGAAGTCCTGCGGGGGGATCACCCCGCCGACGACGATCATGATGTCCGGCCGGCCGATCTGAGCCAGTGCCTCGCGCAGTGCGGGCACGAGCGTGAGGTGGCCGGCGGCGAGCGTCGAGACACCCACGACGTGCACGTCGCTCTCTGCCGCCTGGCGGGCGACCTCCTCGGGTGTCTGGAACAGTGGCCCGACGTCGACGTCGAAGCCGAGATCGGCGAAGGCCGTGGCGATCACCTTCTGGCCGCGGTCGTGGCCGTCCTGGCCCATCTTGGCCACGAGGATGCGCGGTCGGCGGCCCTGGTGGACGGCGAACTCCTCGACCACCTGGCGGGCGTGGGCGACGTTCGGCGACTCGCCGACCTCGTTGCGGTACACGCCCGAGATCGTACGGATCGACGCGGTGTGCCGGCCGAACACCTTCTCCAGCGCATCGCTGATCTCGCCGAGTGACGCGTGTGCGCGAGCGGCGTCGATCGACAGCTTCAGCAGGTTCTGTTCCAGGCCCGGCGCCCTGGTGCCCGACACCGAGGCGGCCGCCGCGGCGGTGAGCGCATCGAGCGCTGCGTCGCACGCCGCCTGGTCGCGCTCGGCGCGTAGGCGCTGCAGCTTGGCCACCTGCTGGGCGCGCACCGACGTGTTGTCGACCACGCGCACCTCGATCTCGTCGGCCGTGTCCGGCCGGAACAGGTTGACGCCGACCACGGGCTGGCGCCCTGAGTCGATGCGCGCCTGGGTTCGTGCCGCGGCCTCCTCGATGCGCAGCTTGGGGATGCCTGCCTCGATCGCCATCGTCATCCCGCCGGCGGCCTCGACCTCCTCGATGTGCGCCCACGCCTTCGCGGCCAGCTCGGCGGTGAGCCGCTCGACGTAGTAGCTGCCGCCCCACGGGTCGATCACCTTGGTGGTGCCCGACTCCTGCTGGAGGAACAGCTGGGTGTTGCGGGCGATGCGCGCCGAGAAGTCGGTGGGCAGCGCCAGCGCCTCGTCGAGGGCGTTGGTGTGCAGCGATTGGGTGTGGCCCTGGGTGGCGGCCATCGCCTCGACGCACGTACGGGTGACGTTGTTGAACACGTCCTGGGCGGTGAGCGACCAACCTGACGTCTGGCTGTGCGTGCGCAGCGACAGCGACTTGTCGCTCGACGGGGCGAACTGCTTGACGAGCTTGGCCCACAGCAGGCGGGCGGCGCGCAGCTTGGCCACCTCCATGAAGAAGTTCATCCCGATGGCCCAGAAGAACGACAGCCGCGGGGCGAACGCATCGATCGTCAGCCCGGCGCCGAGGCCGCTGCGGATGTACTCGACACCGTCGGCGAGGGTGTAGCCGAGCTCGAGGTCGGCGGTGGCCCCGGCCTCCTGCATGTGGTAGCCGGAGATCGAGATCGAGTTGAACTTGGGCATCTCCGTGGACGTGTACGAGAAGATGTCGGAGATGATCCGCATGCTCGGTTCGGGCGGGTAGATGTACGTGTTGCGCACCATGAACTCTTTGAGCACGTCGTTCTGGATCGTGCCGGCGAGCTGCTTGGGAGTCACCCCCTGCTCCTCTGCGGCGAGCACGTAGAGCGCCATCACCGGGAGCACGGCGCCGTTCATCGTCATCGACACGCTCATCTCGTCGAGCGGGATGCCGTCGAACAGCTGGCGCATGTCGAGGATCGAGTCGATGGCCACGCCGGCCATGCCGACGTCGCCGGACACTCGCGGATGGTCACTGTCGTAGCCCCGGTGCGTCGCCAGGTCGAAGGCCACCGAGAGGCCCTTCTGCCCGGCCGCCAGGTTGCGCCGGTAGAACGCGTTGGAGTCCTCGGCGGTGGAGAACCCGGCGTACTGGCGGATCGTCCACGGCTGGTTCACGTACATCGTCGGGTACGGCCCGCGCAGGAACGGGGCGATGCCCGGATAGGTCCGCAGGAAGTCGAGGTCGGCGACGTCGGCGGCCGAGTACCGCGCGGCCACGGCGATGCCCTCCGGCGTCAGCCATGGCGCCTCGTCGGTGGCGCCCAGTCCCGAGGCGGGTCGCTGCCAGGGGATGTTCGCGAAGCTCGGGATCTTCTCGCTGTGCTGGCTCATGGGACGACCCCCAGGTCGCGGGTGAGGTCGGCGAGCGTGGCGTGCACGTCGCAGCCGACGTAGATGTAGCCGCTGACGCCAGCGGCGTCGAGCTCGGCCATCAGGTCGCGCGGCCGACCGGCGAGGAGCACCCGCTCGGCGCCGGCGGCGCGCAGCGCCTCGGCGACCGCGACGCCGTGCTCGGCATAGGTGGCGTCGCTCGAGCACAGGCAGGCGGTGGTCGCCGTGGACGCGGCGAACGCGCTGACGATCGCCGCCGGATCGGTGGTGTCAGGACCGGGCAACGTGCGGATCCCGGCGACCTCGAAGAAGTTCTTGGCGAACGTGAGCCGGGCCGTGGACTGCGCGGGCGTGCCGATGGCCGCGAGGAACACGGACGGCGTCAGACCGGAGGCGTCCACGGCCGCGCGCAGGTCTTCGAAGCGTTCGGCGCGGCGGTGCACCGGCAGTCCGTCGGCGACGTCTGCCGGGAGGATGGTCGGGGCCGGCTCGTCGATGTTGGGGAACTCGGAGACGCCCGTGATCGGATCGCGCCGCACGTCGAGCTGGGTCTGGCGCGCGGCCCAGGTCGCGGCGAACCGGCCGGCGAGCGAGCCGTCGTCCACGGCGGCGACGAACCCGCCGGTGGCCTCGATCTCCTGGAAGAACGCCCAACCGGTGGCGGCGAGCTCCGCGGTGAGCGCCTCGACGAAGGCCGACCCGGCGGCCGGATCGGCCACGCGGCCGAGGTTCGACTCGAGCGCCAGGATCGACTGGGTGTTGCGCGCCAGGCGCCGACCGAGCTCGCGGTCGGGTCGCTCGATGAGCTCGTCGTAGGGGAGCACGGTGATCGCGTCCACCCCGCCGACGCCGGCGGCGAAGCAGGCGACGGTCGTGCGCAGCAGGTTCACCCACGGGTCGTAGGCGGTGAGCATCGCCCGTGACGTGACGGCCACCACACCGGTGCGCGCCGCGGCGGCGGGTGCACCGAGCACCTCGGCCACCCGCGCCCACAGGAGGCGGGCCGCGCGGCACGTGGCGATGGTGGCGAACTGGTCGGCCGTGGCCGGCAACTGCAGCTCCACCTGGCCGAACGCGTCGTCCAGCGCGACGCCCGCGTCGGTGAGCACGCGGCAGGTAGGCGAGACCGGCCGCGAGCAGTGCGCCCAGGACCTGGCCCTCGGACGCGCCCGCGTCGTCGAAGCGGGTGCCGTCGACGACGGCGACGCGCACGTGCGGGTGGCTTCGGGCGACCTCGGCGGCCAGCGAACCGAGCCGTTCGAGGTCGGCGCCGACATCGGCGACGCGCCCGGCGAGGTGGGCACCCAGCGGATCGGCACCGAGCGTGCCGCGCACCTCGGCGGCGTCGATCCCCGCTGCCGTCCACACGTCGACGAGCGCGCGGGCCGGCACCTCCCAGGACGACCCCGTTCGCAGCGCGACGGGGGCGAGGTCGAGGAGCACACCATCCAGCAGGGTGGCGAGGCGGGCACTGTCCGCGTCGGGCTCGTGCCGCAGGTCGAGCAGGACGGCACCGGCACCTTTCTCCAGCTCCTCCAGGGCCAGCCGGGCGTCGCCGTCGGGGCGCACCTGCTGGCGAACCTCCCAGTTGCCGTGGCGGACGTCGATGGTCGGCGGCACGTCGGTGCCCGGGACGTACAGCGGATGGACGGCGATGCCGTCAGCGGTGGACGACGTCAGCCGGGCGATGGCCGCTTCGACGTCGAGCGCGCCGGACTTGTCCAGCGCCTTGGCCACCTGGATGCGCCACTGCTCGTCGGTGGCCGTGGGGAACTCACCAGCGAGCGTGAGCGGTGCGGGGGAGTCGTCGACCGTCACGCTTCGAGACTGTAACGAGTGATCCAACGAGGTCGCCCTTTCTCAGGGTGTGGCGCCGCGCAGCAGGTCGTTGTCCGAGTGGACCGCCGTCGTCGGCGAGGGGAAGTGGTCGTCGGGGCCGACCGGAGCGAACTGTGGCGCCCGGCGCTCGACGAACGACGCCACGCCCTCCTTGAGATCGGGGTGGTCGAGTGACGCGTCGAGCACTCGCTTGGTCTCGATGCTCGATTCGGCGAACGTCTGGCTCCATCCCGCGTACACCTGGCGCTTGATCGTCGCGATCGAGCGCGGAGCCACGTTGGCCAGCAGCTCGGTGAGGTATCGGTGGGTCTCGTCGATCAGCTCGTCGGCCGGCACCACCCGGTCGACGAAGCCCATGCGGAAGGCCTCGGCGGCATCGAAGCGGCGGGCGCTCCACAGCACGTCGAGCGCCCGGCTGGTGCCCATGAGGCGCGGGAGCAGCCAGGCCGTGCCGTGCTCGGCGATGAGCCCGCGCTTGGAGAACGCCGTGGTGAACGAGGCCGTTTCCGCGGCGAAGCGCAGGTCGCACATCATCGCCAAGACCAGGCCGCCCCCGGCGGCGACCCCGTTGATCGCCGCGACGACGGGCTTGGGCACGTCGATGAGGAAGCCGAAGAGCGCAGGCAGCTCGTTCGTCGGCGCCGGCCGCTCGTCGCGCTCGCCCCCGGCGGTGTTGCTCAGCGTGGTCATGTCCAACCCGGCGCTGAACGCCCTGCCGAGGCCGGTGATCACGATCGCTCCGACCGCGGGGTCGTCGACCGCCGCGTCGACCGCATCGCGGATCGCCCGGATCATCGGGTAGGTGAACGCGTTCATCGACTCGGGCCGTTCGAGGCGGACCGTGGCGATCGGCCCGTCGACGGTGGACGTGATGGTCTCGGCAGTCATCGGCGCGAGCCTGTCACCGCGTCCGCCGGCAGACTCAACCGGACGTCGGCGACATCCGGCGGCGACGCCGTGGGTACAGGCCGGCGACGAGCGGCGGCGGGTGGAACGGGTGCCATTCGCCCGCGGGTTGGGCGAGTCGATCGGCGATGGCCCACAGCGCGCCGGGGTGGTGGCCGAGGCCGACGTGGCTGCCGATCACCTCGATGCTCTCGGAGCGTGGCGACGCGACGTCGCGCGCCGCCCGCCACGGCACGACGCCGTCGGTGCGACTGAAGATCGCCGTGGACGGGACGGCGAGTGCCGATTGGTCGAGCTGGCGGCGGGGCAGGTTCGGGTACATCGCCCGGATCCAGGCCGACGGATGGCTCTCCTCGCCCGGCGCCTCGCGGAACGGGCTGCCGAGCGTGATCACCTGGCGCACCGCGACGGGTCGGGCCCTGGCGATCTCACGCGAGTAGATCCCGCCGAGGCTCCAGCCGACGAGGCTGATCGGTTGGCGGCCGTGGCGTTCGTAGAGCTCGTCGAACCGCTGGCCGAGCGCCATCACGACGCGGCGGGAGATGCTGTTCGTCCCCAGCCCCCAGCCGTGCACGGCGTAGCCGCGGCGGCGCAGGTAGCCGCGCAAGGGGACCGTCGACCGGTCGTCGCCACCGAGGCCGGGGAGGACCAGCACCGGATGGCCGTCACCTCGTGGCGCCCGTTCGAGGATCGGCCGGAACGTGGCCAGCGTCGCCAGCTCGGCTGCGGCACGGGGCCCTTCGGCGGCGAGGAGCGCCATCGACGGACGTCGGGTCGGGCGCCGCCCCGCGCCGCTCGACGAGGTCGCCTGGGTCGCCTGGGTCGCCACGACTCCGACGCTACTGGCGCCCTGCCGAGTCGTCCGGCAGGTGCACGTCGGCGGTCCCTTGCCCGGATCGTCCGTGACGATTCGGCGCGCAGGCGAGGTCGACGCCGGATCGAGCGGATTCGGCGCGATCGGTCGTCAAGGTCGGCGGGAGGATGCTGTCCGGGGGTCGTGGCGGATCGTCCGTGACGATTCGGCGCGCCGGCGAGGTTGACGCCGGATCGAGCGGATTTGGCCCGATGGGGCGTCGAGATCGGCTGGGGACGGCCGCCGGCGGTCCGTGGCGGATCGTCCGTGACGATTCGGGGTTGGGCGGTGAGGGCATGCTGGGCCGGTGGAGCTGCCGTCGCCGTGCCTGGTGGTGCTGGTGGGTCCAGCCGGGGTGGGCAAGTCGACATGGGCGGCAGCGACCTCGGCGGACAGCGTGGTGTCCAGCGACGCGCTCCGGGCGCTGGTCGGCGACGGGCCGCACGACCTCGGCGCGTCGGCCGACGTGTTCGCCGTGCTCGACGACGTCGTCCGGTTGCGGCTGCGCCGGCGGCTGACGACGCTCGTCGACACGCTCGGTACGGATCCGGTGCGCCGCGCCCGCTGGCGGGAGCTGGCGGTCGCCGCCGGCGTGCCGAGCGTCGCCGTCGTGTTCGACGTCCCGGCGGCAGACGTCCGTCGGCGCAACCGGAGCCGCGCCGACCGGGTGCCCGACGCGGTGCTGCGCCGCCAGCTCGCCGACTGGCCCGAACAGCGCGCCGCCGTGCTGGCCGAGCCGTTCGACGCCCACCGCGTGCTCACCGGCGACGACGTCGGCGTGCTCGTCGCCCCGGCGCTCGTCGCCCGTCCAGTCACTCCCGGCGTCGGGGCGGTCCCGGTGCACGTCGTCGAACGGGACAGCCCGACGATCGGCTTCGGCCACGACGGACGGCTGCGCTTCGGGCTGCAGCTGTCCCGCTTCGCCTGGCCAGGTGGTCCGGCCGAGCTCGGTGCCCGGCTGCGCGACGTCGCCGGGCGTGCGGAGTCGTCCGGGTTCGATTCGCTGTGGCTGATGGACCACTTCCGCCAGATCCCCCAGAACGGCCCTGCCTGGGAAGACATGCCCGAGAGCTGGACGACGCTGGCCCACCTCGCGGCGGCCACCGAGCGCATCCGTCTGGGGGCGCTCGTCAGCGGGATCACGTACCGCAACGTCGCCCATCTGGCCAAGATCGTCGCCACCCTCGACGTCCTCTCCGGTGGGCGCGCCGTCTGCGGCGTGGGGCTCGCCTGGTTCCAGCAGGAGCACGACGCCTACGGCTGGCCGTTCCCGTCACGCGCCGAGCGTTACGCGCTGCTGGGCGACGCGCTGCGCCTGCTCCCGCAGATGTGGGGCCCGGGTGCGAAGCCGTTCCACGGAACGGTGCTCGACATCCCCGACACCTCGTGCTATCCGCGACCGCTCCAGGCCCGCGTGCCGATCCTGGTCGGCGGATCGGGCGAGCGGCGAACGCTGCGCCTCGTGGCCGAGCGCGCCGACGCGTGCAACCTGTTCGGCGAGCCGGAGGTGGTCGCCCGCAAGGTGGCCGTGCTGCGCGACCACTGCGCCGCGGTCGGCCGCGACCCGGACGCCGTCTCCGTCACGCACCTCGGCACGGTGCTCGTCGGTGATGATCCGGGCCACGTCGCCGATCTCGTCGAGCGCACCCGGCCGCCGCGGCTGAGTGCCGAACGCCACAGCCGCAACGTGCACGCCGGGACCGTCGATCAGCACGTCGCCCGCGTCCAGCGCTACGTCGAGGCCGGTGTCGACCACGTGATCGTCAGCCTCGTCGACGTCGATGCACCCGGGGCGGTGGAGCGCTACGGCGAGGTGATCCGGCGGGCGAGGGCGTCGCGGTGACGTCCTCGCCGCGTCCGCCGGTCGCGCTGACTGACGCCTGGGCCCCGCGGAGCGTCAGCGCGCCGCGGCGATGAACGCCTCGAGCTCACGGCGTGGGTCGGGGCCGGCGGGCTGGAAGGCGATCTCCGTCGTGCCACCCGCAGCGGTGGCGTCCACCAGGGCGCGGATCTGGGCGGCGTCGCCGCTGCGGGTGAGGCCGACGGCAAGGCCGGCGTTCATCATCAGTCGATCGGTGTCGTTCAGCGTGGTGAGGTGCCCGCGGTGGACGTCGAGGTGGCGGCGCTGCTCGGGGAGCGCCTCGATCGCCGCCACCCATGCGTCGGATCCTGGCAGGCCCTGCAGCCGCTCGTCGTGCTGCTCGTACAGCGCGTGGTAGGCGACTGCCGCGCCCGGCCCGGCGGCCTCCAACACGCGCGAGGACGCGGCGTCCTCGCCCTCGTCGAGCACGGTTCCGAACCACAGCAGCGCGGACCAGTCGAAGCCCGGCGTCGGCGCCGTGGTGAACACGCCGGCACCGAGCCGGCGGGCGGCGTCGAGCCCCTTCGGGCCGCCCGCGCCGACGAGCCACGGCACGTCGATCGGCCGAGCCGGGGCCTGGCCGTCCCCGTGGATCATGGCCATCACCGTGCCGTCGATCTCCACCTCGTCGCCGCGCAGCAGGGCGCGCACCTGCTCGACGTAGGTGACCACGTCGGCCCAGCGCATCGGCTTCTGCCCGAGCGCGCGCCGGCCGGTGAACCCCGAGCCGATCGCATACGCGGTGCGCCCGGCGGCCACCGACTCCAGGGTCGCGATCGCCGAGGCGGTGGTCAGCGGATGGCGCAGGCTGGGGATGAGCACTGCCGGTCCGAGCCCGATCGTCGACGTCGCCTGGGCGCACATCGCCAGGTGCATCCACACGTCGAGCTGCAGTGCCGGTGTGTCGTACAGCCACACCCGGTCGTAGCCCAGCGACTCGGCCAGCGCGGCGAGCTCGGGCGTCTCGGGGGTGGGCGGCAGTGCGGCGGAGATGGAGACCATCGCGGCAGTCTGCTCAACGACGCCGCGGACGTTGCGAGTCGAGATGCAGCCGACGGTGCCGGAGCGCTCTGGTCGCCACCGGACCGGCACAGGCGGCTTCCGGCGTGACCGGAACGAAGGCTCAGGGAACGGGCACGCCAGTTCGCAGTTCGTCGCCGACGGCGACGCGGCCTGCGGCGATCACCATCGCCCCGACCCCCAGCTCGCCGGCCATCTCCCGGTTGATCGTGCGCAACACGTCGAGGTCGCGCTCCACGCCGCCCGGCTGGGCGCGGGTCGTGAGCACGCAGCGGTCGACGGGCTTGACCACCTCGAGCATCGCTGAGCCGAGGCCGACGGTGCGACCGATCAGGTCCGCCGAGCCGGGGCCGGAGATGAGCACGTTCATGCGGAAGCGCCGCGGCGCCCAGTCGCGGATCTCCGCCGCGGCGACGATCGACACGCGGGTCCGCGTCGAGTCGTGGAACGTGCCGGCGGGACCGGACCAGTGCAGCAGCTCGGACGAGTCCTCGGCCTCGAAGTCGGCCGCGATCTCGTACGTCGCGGCTCGGTCGACCGTGGCCCGCCGCAGTGTGACCGCCCGGCCGAGCCAGGCCGAGAGCGCGTCGTCGGTGGTAGCGCCGCTCCCGGTCGTGGTGGTGCCGTCCGGCAGGGCGATGGCGACGTCGTCGCCGGACAGCGAGGCCATGGCGAACAACAGCTCGGGCACCCGCTTGGCGGTCAGTCCGTAGCCCGTGTCCAGGTCGACGACCGCCCATTGGCGGTCGCCGCGGATGCCCCACTCGTCGATCTCGGCCACGTCGAGGCGCTCACCGCTCATCGACTTCACCGGGTAGCGCCACAGCTCGGCGACCGTGCTCCCCATGGCGGTTGACGTTACTCCCGCCCGACCGACGACGGGGGTCCGCCGGGAACCGTCGAGCGCACTGCCAGAATGTCCGTCCCCTGACAACGAGGAGCAGCAATGGCGCAAGGAACGATCGTCTTCGTACACGGACTGTGGCTGGCCGCAGCGTCGTGGCGTCCGTGGCAGGACCGCTTCGAGGCCGCCGGGTACACGACCCTCGCCCCGACCTGGCCGGGCGAGGCGGAGTTGATCGACGTTGCCCGAGCCGCGCCCGAGCGCCAGGCGGGATACGGGGTCAAGGCCGTCACCGACCACTTCGTCACGGCCATCGCCGGCATCGACCCCAAGCCGATCGTGATCGGGCACTCCTTCGGCGGTCTGGTCGCGCAGCAGCTGCTCGCCCGTGGCGTCGTCGACGCCGCAGTGGCCATCAGCCCGGCGCAGATGCGCGGCATCCTCGTCCTCCCGCCCGCCCAGCTGAAGACGGCGTTCCCGGTGCTGAGCAAGCCGAGCAACAAGTCGAAGGCGGTCGCGCTCACCGCCGACCAGTTCGCCAAGGGCTTCGGCAACGCGCTCGAGCGCACCGAGAGCGACGCCCTGTGGGAGCAGTGGAACATCCCCTCGCCGGCACGGCCGCTGTTCCAAGGGGCGGCCGCCAACTTCAACCCGAAGACCGAGGCAGCGGTGGACACCAAGGCCGCCCGCGGTCCGTTGCTGATCATCGGCGCGGGCAAGGACCACACCGTGCCGGCATCGGTCAGCCGTGCCGCGTTCAAGCGCTACGCGAAGGCCACCACGGTGAACGAGTACCAGCAGCTCGACGACCGCGGCCATTCGCTCACGGTCGACCACGGCTGGGGCGGCGTCGCGGACATCGCCGCCGCGTGGCTCACCGCCCAGGGCCGCTAGCGGCCCGGTCAGCCGCTGACGGCGGCGAGGTACTCGGCGGCCCTGGTCAGGTGACCGTCGACATCGGTCGGCCCGGCGTTGTGCGTCGCGATCGCCATGTGCGTGGCGCCGATGTCGGCCCACTTCTCGGCGTGCGACCGCCACCGCTCGGGCGACCCGCCGGCGTACTGGGCCTGGGCCTGCACACCGAAGCCGTCCATGGTCAGCCCGGCCTTCTCCCGCTCGGCGCGGATCACGTCGAGCGCGTCGCGCGACTTGTCGTTGGCCCCGCCGAGCGGCATCCACCCGTCGCCCAGGCGAGCGCAGCGGGCCAGCACCGCCGGCGCCGAGCCGCCGAACCACACCGGTACGGGACGGCTCGGCCGCGGGTGGATGCTCGCCGCCGTCACCGTGTGGAACTCGCCGTCGAAGTCGACGACGTCGTCGGTCCACAGCTTGCGCATCAGGTCGATCTGCTCGGCCTGGCGGGCGCCGCGCCGCTCGAACGGCACCCCGAGCGCCTCGTACTCGACCGTGTTCCACCCGGTGCCCACCCCGAGGCGCAGCCGGTTGTCCGAGACGATGGCCACCTCGGCGGCCTGCTTGGCCACGAGCGCGGCCTGGCGCTGGGGGAGGATCAGCACCGTGGTCACCAGGTCGAGGCGCTCGGTGACCCCGGCGGCGAAGGCCAGGAACGTGAGCGGTTCGTGGAAGCCGGTGTCCTTGTCGTACGGGCCGTTGAACCCCGCGTGGCGGCCGCGGTCCGCGCCGAGGACGTGGTCGTAGACGAGCAGGTGCGTGAGGCCGAGCCCCTCGACGCCCTGCAGGTAGGCCCGCAAGGCCCCCGGGTCCGTGCCGATCTCGCTGTGCGGCAGCACCGCGCCGTACTGCATGCCTGTGTCCATCGCGCCGAAGGTAACCGTGCTCAGTGGACGGCGGCGGGTTCGGCGGCTGCTGCGCCGGGCAGCGTCATCGCCGTCTCCTGGCGGAGCGATCGACGGGGGAACAGGGCGACCATCAGCACCGCGGCCACCAGGGCGCAGATCGTGGCGATGATCCACACGATGCGGTACGGGCCGACGTTCGAGCTGCCCCCGCTGTCCACCACGGCCACGGCCACGGCGATGCCGACGGCGGTGCCGAGCTGGAACAGCGTGCTGCGTGCCGCGCCGGCCATCGAGTAGGAGCGCGCCGGCACGCGGCTCATCAGCGCGCCCGTGAGCGTGGCGAACCCGGCCGTGGTGCCGAGGCCGGCGAGGACCATGCCCGGCAGGATGTCGCGGGGTAGTCGCTGACCTCGGTGACCGTCACCACCCACCACGCGGTGCCGAGCGCACCTATGGTGCAGCCGATCGCCACGAGCCAGCGGTGGCCGAAGCGGTCGGCGAGCCGCCCGGCCATCGGCGACAGCACCGCAGAGATCGCCGCCGACGGGGCCAGGCCGAAGCCGGCGGCCAGCGGCGACCAGCCCCACACGTTGATGAAGAACGACGGCATGAGGACCAGCCAGCCGAACGTCGAGCCGGTGAACAGCACCTGGGCGACGTTGGCCACCGTGAAGCTGCGCAGGCGGAACAGGTTGAGGTCGAGCAGCGGTTTGTCGTGGCGGGCGGAGCGGATGAAGAACACCGGGAGCAGCAAGGCCGAGACGACGAACGAGGCGATGGTCTTGGGGTCGTCCCATCCCCACGACTGCCCTTGGACGACGCCGAGCACGAGCAGGCCGATGGCCACGGCGGCGAGCGGCACCGAGATGGCGTCGAAGGACTCCTTGGCCTCCGCGATCTTCGACTCGCGCAGCACGAAGCGACCGAAGAACAGGGCGGCGATGACGAACGGCAGGTTGATGAAGAACACGGCGCGCCGAGCCGGCCGCCTCGACGAGGATCGCGCCGATCGTCGGGGCCACCGCGCCGCCGAGGCCGGCGACACCACCCCACACGCCGATGGCCATCGACCGCCGCTCCACCGGGAACTCGAGCAGCAGCAGGGCGAGCGACGCCGGGTAGATGAGGGCGCTGCCGACGGCCTGCAGCACCCGAGCACCGATGAGCACGCCGGCGACCGGCGACACGGCGGCGAGCAACGAGGCGATGGCGAACAGGATCAGACCCCACAGGAACGTGCGCTTGCGCCCCCAGCGGTCGCCGAGCTTGCCGGCGAGCAGCAGCAGGGCGGCGAACGTGATGTTGTACGCGGTGAACACCCAGGCGAGCGTGGTGGGAGGCGTCTCGTCGAACGACTTGGTGATCCCCGGCAGGGCGACCGAGACGATCGTGACGTCCATCGCCACGAGGAACATCGAGATCGAGGTGATGAACAGCGTGTGCCACGCGTGGGCGGGGATGCGGTCGTCACCGACCGCCGGTGTGCCGTCGACCACCTGTGTCACGACCGTGCCTCGTCCACCGCTCGCCCCATGTGCAACCCCCTGCGGCACGCTAGCGAGCCACTCGAACCGGCCTCGGCTCCGGCGCGTCGGCTCGCTAGCCTGTCGGCGTTCTGCGGGTGTAGTTCAGCGGTAGAACCTCAGCCTTCCAAGCTGATGACGCGGGTTCGATTCCCGTCGCCCGCTCCGATGACCCGCTGCAACCGCGTCGATCCGTGGGGCGATCTGCACGCCGACCCGGCACGTGGGTCGTTCACCGGCAACCGCGGCTGCCTGGTGGACGACGATCGCCGCCTCGTGCGCCACCACCACAGCTCGACGTTGTGGATCACCTGCGTCCTGCAGTTCCGCGACTGGCGCCATCCGCTCGACCTGCCGCACCGCTGGACGCCGTTGTTCTTCCTCGACGACGCGGTGGCACTCGCCGCCGGCCACCGGCCGTGCGCGTTCTGTCGGCGGGCGGACTACCACGCCTATCGGGACGCGGTGTCCGGGGACGACCGTCCGTTGAAGGCCGTCGACCTCGACCGGCGCCTCGCGTCCGAGCGGCTGCGCCGCGGTCGCGGCCTGTCGCGTGCCGCCGATCGTCCGCTGTGGCGCGCCGACGTCGACGATCTGCCGGCTGGGACGGTGGTCGTCCTCGGCGGAGGTGCCCATCTGCTCGGGGCGACGACGGTGCAGCCGTTCACGTTCGCTGGCTGGGCTGCGCCGACCGAGCGTCCGCAGGGCATCAGCGTCGAGGTGCTCACCCCGCCGACGTCGGTCGCTGCACTGGCCGGAGGCTTCGTGCCGACCGTGCACCCGTCGGCGGCGTGAGCGTCAGGCCGTCAACGGGCGTCGTGGAAGACCAGCCCGAGCGTGCGGCGTCGCCCGGAACGCACGACGCTCACCCCGTGACGCATCCGGCCGGCCGACCAGCCGCGCGCCGACGGCACCGGTCGGTCGTTCGTGGTGAAGGCCACGCCGTGGCCGTGCCCGACGGTCATCACCGTCGGGCGTGACTGCGCCCGAGCCCGCTGCTCGACGACGACCAGTTCGCCACCGGTGAAGTCGATGCCGGGGCGGTCGAGCCCGATCACGACCTGCAGCGGGAAGACGAGGTCGCCGTACAGGTCCTGGTGCAGCGCGTTCCAGTCGCCCGGGCCGTAGTGCAACAGCAACGGCGTGGAGCGGGTCTGACCCGCGGCGTGGCAGCGCTCGAGCCACTCGTCGAGGTCGTCGGGCCACGGCGCCGGCCGTCCGAGGCGGGTCGCCCACTCGCGCGCGCACGGGCACGCAGGTGCGGCCAGCTCTCGTGGCGCAGCCGGTCGACGAGGGCGGGCAGGGGTGGCGCGAAGTACCGGTAGCGGCCCTCACCGAAGCGGTGCCGGGCCATGTCGATCGTCGAGCGGAACCGCGCGTCGTCGTCGAACATCGCCGCCAGGTCCGCGGCAATCGTCGTCGTCGACGATCCGGCCGACATCGGCCACGCCGACCGCGTCGAGGTCGAGGGCGACGGTCGACCACGTGACCCCGGCGTCCGTCGTGCTCACGACGCGGCCTCGAGGTCGAGCAGCCAGCGCTTGGCATCGGTGCCGCCGCGGTAGTTGCCCATCGTCCCGTCGCTGCGGACGACGCGGTGGCAGGGCACGACGATCGGGACCGGGTTGGTGGCGCACGCCGTGCCGGTGGCGCGCACGGCGCCGGCCGAGCCGGCGGCGCGGGCCACGACGGCGTAGCTGGCCGTCGTGCCGAACGGGATCAGCCGCAGCTGCTCCAGCACGTCGTGGCGGAAGCCGTGGGCCAGGCTGAGATCGACCGGCACGTCGAAGTGCCGTCGCCGGCCGGCGAAGTACTCGTCGAGCTCGCCGGCCACCGGGTCCAGGCGCCGGCGGTCGTGCAGCACCCGCGGGCTGATCCGCGCGGACAGCTCGGCGAGCACCTGCTCGTGGTCCTCGAGACCGAAGGCGATGCGCACCACGCCGGCCGGCGTGGCCGCGACGAGCAGCGGACCGAGTGGGCTGTCGACGCGTGCGATAGGCGACGTCGAGCAGGCCGGCCGCGCCGGCGCGCCCGGCCAGCTCGGCGTGCAGTCGGCCGAGCAGAGCGTCGTCGACGGCGAACGCTCCGGCGAACAGGTCACGGCTCATCGTCGTGCTCCGACAACCGGGCGCGCAGCTTGGCGATGCCGTCGGCCGCACTGCGCCGCGCCGCGGCCTCGCTGCCGCCGAGCAGCCTCGCCACGTCGGCATACGCCAGATCGGCCACGTAGCGGGCGACCACCGCGGTGCGCTGCTTGTCGGGGAGCTCGCCGATCGCTGTCGCCAACCGCTCGTCGAACGCGCCGTGCTCGTCCGTCGTCGCCAGCTGCGGCACGTCGCCCACCGGCACGGCGCGGCGGGCAGTGCCGCGCAGGCGGTCGAGCGCCTTGCGGTGGGCGATCGTCACGAGCCAGGCCTTGACGTCGCTGTCGGGTCGCAGCCGCGGGTACGCCTGCAGCGCCGACAGGAACGTCTCCTGCCACGCGTCCTGGGCGTCGATCGGTCCGAGCAGGGCCCGGCAGACCCGCAGCACCACTTCGCCGTGCCGGCGCACGACCTGCTCGAACGGATCCACCTGCAGATGATGCCAAGCCGCTCACGACGCCAGGCCGGTCTCGCGCACGGTGATGCTCAACCGGCCGGGCGGCAGGCCGATGTCGGCCGGCCCGGTGCCGTCGAGCACCTTCGGCACGCCGTGGTAGATCCGCCGGCTGGGACCGCCGAACACGAGCAGGTCGCCGAGCGCAGCTCGATGTCGAGGAACGGACTCGTCCGCCGATCGACGCCGGCCATCCGGAACACGCACGTGTCGCCGAGGCTGATCGTGACCACCGGCGCGGCCGACGGCTCCTCGCCGTCCTGGTGGAGACCGAGCCGCGCGCCCGGCGCGTAGAGGTTGACGATCGCCGCGTCGGGCTCGTAGGTCTCGCCCGCCGATGGGCCGAACGTGTCGCTCACGGCAGCGCGGGCCAGGTCGGCGACCTCGGTCGGCAGCGGCTTCACCGGCGCGCCGTCGGTGTCGTCGGCCGTGCGCGAGTAGGCGTACGGCGACCAGTGCCAACCGAGGCAGACGGACTGCACGGTCATCACGTGACCGGCGGGCACCCGCGGATGGCGCAGACCGGCCGGCGGTACGGCCCACTCACGGAACGCGGCGACGAGGTCGCGCTGGAGCTGCGGCGTCAGCCAGTCGGCGAGGTGCACGACACCCGGCAGCGGTGTCGAGCGTGCCGGACGGGCGATCAACAGGTCGAGCTGGGCCGCCGCGGGGAGATCGGTCGCCGGCGGGAGCGTGGTCGGCACGCCACCGAGCCGGCTCGTGCCCATCCGGGCGCGCGTCGAGGTGCGGGTCGTCGCGTTCGTCGTCATGTCCTGCCAACGCCGGACGGGCCCATCCTGTGAGGTCCGGTCGCGAGATTTCAGCGCCGGCGGACGATCGGCTCGGCACCGTTGACCACGTTGCGCACCGGCTCGCCGGTGACCGCACGGCGGACGTTGTCGGCGAGCAGCTCGGTCATCCGGTCGAACGACTCCAGCGTCGAGCCGGCGGTGTGCGGCGTGAGCAGGATCCGCTCGCTGCGGCGCAGCGGACTGTCGAGCGGGAGCGGCTCGACCTCGTACACGTCGAACGCCGCGCCGGCGAGGTGACCACGCTCGACCGCCTCGAGCACCGCCTGCTCGTCGACGATCCCGCCTCGGCTGGCGCTGACGACGAGCGCCCCGGCCGGCAGGGCGGCGATCCGCTCGGCCGACACCAACCCGCGTGCGGTCTCGCCGAGGGCGATGAGGTTGATCAGCACGTCGCTCGTGGCGATCAGGTCGTCGAGGTCGCGATAGGTCGCGCCGTGCTCGTCTTCGGGCGGTCGTTGCGAGCGCGACCAGTACGACACCGGGCAGCCGAGCGCCAGCAGCGGGGCGATCACGACGTGGGCGATCGGGCCGAAGCCGATCACGCCGACGCGCCGCCCGCTGATCTCGAACGGTCGGCGGGTGACCACGTCGACCTGCGGCCACCGTCCGGAGCGCAGCTCGTCCTCGACCCAGCGCAGGTGGCGCACGGCGCCGAACAGTGCGCCGAGCACCCACTCGCCGACGGCAACCGCGTTGAACCCGGCGGCGTTGGCCAGCGGGACGCCGGCGGCGTCGAGCGCGCCGAGGTCGTGGGCGGGGACGCCGACGGACGGCTGCTGGATGAAGGCCAGGTGCGGCGCGGCGACGATCTGCGGCGCGCTGAGCCCGGCGGCCGTCCCGCGCCAGTCGTAGAGCAGCAGCTCGGCGTCGGCGAGCGCAGCGGCGATGGCCTCCGGATCGTCACGATCGACGTTGATCACGTCGATCGGCAGGTCGCCGGTGAGTGCGTCGATCATCGATGGCGGCAGCGGGGCGAGGGTGGCCAGGTTCCAGCGAGGTGCGGTCATGCGCGGCCGATGTTGGCACGACACGACCGTTGCCGCCGGGTTAGCGTCGCGCCGTGAGCTACCTCGACACGTTGGTCGAGCAGCAGATCGCCGCCGCCATGGCCCGTGGCGAGTTCGACCACCTGCCGGGTCGCGGCCGCCCGATCGCCGACCTCGACACGCAGCGCCAGCCCGGCTGGTTCGCCGAGCAGCTCGTCCGCCGGGAACGGAGCCGGGTGCGCGCCGAAGAGGCGCGTGCGGAGCTCGCCGACCGGCGGGTCGCCCTGTGGCAGGCACCGTCGACCGCCGAGCTGCGCGAGCGGGTGGTGGCGACCAACCGGTTCCTCGCCGAGACCAACGCGTTGCTCGAGCCGGCCGACCGCATCGAGCTCCTCGACTTCCGCGTCGTCGCCGACACCTGGCGCACGACGCACCCCTCCGGTTGACGGATCCCGCCCAGACCCCCGCCGCCATCCGCCCGAGTCGCTGGTGTCCGCCCGAGTCGCTGGTGTCCGCTCGAGTCGCTGGTGTGCCCTTCGGCACGTCGGCGACTCGTTGGGTCGGGTGCCACTCGAGTGTCGAGCACCCGAGTCGATGCGGTCCGCCCGAGTCGCTGGGGTCCGCCCGAGTCGCTGCTGTGCGCTTCCGCTCGTCTGCGCCTCGTTGGGATGTGTGCGACTCGGCCCAATGCCGTGCACCCGAGTCGCTGGTGTCCGCCCGAGTCGCTGGTGTGCGCTTTCGCCCGTCGGCGCCTCGTTGGGACGTGTGCGACTCGGCCGAGTGCCGTGCGCCGAGTCGTTGCGGTGCGGGGAGTCGCTGGGGTCCGCCCGAGTCGCTGCTGTGCGCTTCGGCTCGTGTGCGACTCGGGCGCCCGCCTCGGACTCGGGGGTCCGCGACGCAGGTCGTCGCCGTGCCTACGGGAGGATGAGGTGCTCGTCGCCGAACTCGTGCCACAGGTAGTGCTCGGCCAGGCTCGCCGCGTAGCTCCGTTCGAGGAGCTCGCGTCCTGCGATCGCCTCCAGCATCAACAGGTGCGAGGCCTCCGGTTCGTGCCATCCGGTGAGCAGCCCGTCGACGACGCGCACGCCACGCCGGGGCGTGATCACGAGATCCGTCCACCCGTCGAACGCTTCGACGAAGCCGTCCGGGCCGGCGCTCTCCAGGCCGCGCACGACCGTCGTGCCGACGGCGATGACTCGGCCGCCGCGCCGTCGAGTGGCGTTCACCCGCTCGGCGGTGGCGACCGGCACCCGCAGACGCTCGGGGTACGGCAGCTCCGTGGACTCCAGCGAGGCAACGCCGGTGTGCAGCACCAGCGGAGCGACGTCGATGCCGTTGGCCACGAGGCGGGTGATCACCTCCGGGGTGAACGGCCGGCCGGCGCTGGGCATCTCGGCGCTGCCGGGCTCGGTGGCGTAGACGTTCTGGTACGCCGAGATCGGCCAGGGGTGGCGCACGTACGAGTAGCGGATCGGGCGACCGTGGACCGCCAGCCAGGCCAGCACGGGCTGGGGAAGCGACAACGAGGCCACCCACAGCCGCTCGCCGAGGTACGGGCCGTCCAGGTGGGCGGTCGCCGCGGGGACGTCGGCATCGCCGGGATCGAGCGTCAGGTCGAGCGGCACGATCGGGTTCGTCCACCGGGTGGTCGTGTCGCCGTCGGGCCGGCGCAGCTCGACCACCCAGCGGCCGTCGTCGAGGCGGGTCGACAGGTGGATGACGACGGCCTCGCCGTCGGGTGCCGTGGCGTCGATCGCCGCCGGCAGCACGCCCGACGTGTTGACCACGACGAGGTCGCCGGGGGAGAGGAAGGACGGCAGCTCGGCGAACGTGCTGTGGGTCAGCTCGCCGGTCGAGCGTGAGGCCACGAGCATGCGCACGCCGTCGCGGGCGATGCCGCGGGCCTCAGGAGGTTCGCCGGCTTCTTGCGCGGGCGGCAGGTCGAAGCGCAGCCGCTCGGTGGTCGGCGCGCTCATCGCGGCACCCCGGCGGTGGCCAGGTTCGGTTCGTCGGCCTCGGCCTCGACCTCGGCGGCGCGGTAGCGCCCGCTCGGCGCACGGCTGCGCAGCAGGCGCTCGAGCGCCGGGACCACGGTGGCCGGCAGCGGCCGGTCGGAGATGTCCTCGCCGGGGAACGCCTCCTGGTGCATCTTCGTGCGCATGTCGCCCGGGTCGAACCAGTAGACCCGCACGTCGGGCTCCTCGACGGCGAGCACGTTGGAGGCCTGCTCCAGCGCAGCCTTGGACGAGCCGTACCCGCCCCATCCGGGATATCCCTCGACGCCGGCGTCGGAAGTGATGTCCACGATCGTCCCGCCGTTGCGCCGCAGCGCGGGCAACGCTGTCTGCACCAACGCCAGCGGGGCGACGACGTTGATCTCGTACACCTGGCGCAGCACGTCGAGCGGGTAGTCGGCCAGTGCCGGCTGCGGGGAGGGCCCGAGGACGCTGGCGTTGTTGACCACCAGTCGCAACGTGCCGAGCGTGCTCGCCCGGTGGACCAGCTCGCGCCGGTGCAAGGCGTCGGCGACATCGCCGGCGATGCCGATCACACCGTCACCGAGCTCGGCGGCGGCGGCGTCGACTGCCACACCATCACGCCCGTCGATCACCACCGTCCACCCGTCGGCAGCCAGGGCCTTCGCCAGCTCGAACCCGAACCCACGTGACCCCCCGGTCACGATGGCCGTCTGTCGTGTGCGATCGCTCTTCACTCTCCCCGGCCCCATCACGTGGCTCCCGAGCGGTCGCTCGGCCGTGATGCCCTCGCTTCGCTCGCTCATCACTTCTCGGCGCCCCGGACCCCATCCACGTCCGGCTCCCGAGCGGTCGCTCGGCCGTGATGCCCTCGCTTCGCTCGCTCATCGCCCCTCCTCGTGTCGTGCACCATTTAAGCAAGTGATCGCTTCGGATATTCCTCCCGATCCGCCGATGTGTCAAGCGGGTACGCTCGGCCCGGTGATGCCCGCCGCGTTCATCGGTCACGGCAGCCCGATGAACGCCATCGAGCGCAACCGTCATACGCAGGCCTGGCGTGCCTTCGGCGAGGCACTGCCCACCACCCCTCGGGCCGTGGTCTGCGTCTCGGCGCACTGGTACATCAACGCCAGCGCGGTCACGGCGATGGCCGCGCCGCGCACCATCCACGACTTCTACGGCTTCCCCCGCGAGCTGTTCGCCTTCGAGTACCCGGCTCCGGGCGCGCCCGAGCTGGTCGGCGAGATCGCCGGGCTGGTCGAGCCCACGTGGATCGGCGCGGACAACGACAGTTGGGGTCTCGATCACGGCACCTGGAGCGTGCTCGCCCACGTGTTCCCCGACGCCGACGTCCCCGTGGTGCAACTGGCGATCAACGCGATGAAGCCGCTGCAGTACCACTTCGATCTCGGCCGGCAGCTCGCTGCACTGCGTGAGCGCGACGTGCTCGTGGTCGGCAGCGGCAACGTGGTGCACAACCTCGGGTTGGTCGACTTCGCTGCTGGCGCCACCGGCGAGGTGTGGGCCCACCGCTTCGACGACGCCGTGCGCGAGGCGCTCACCGAGGATCCGGAGCGGGTGTTGGCCATGGAGCGCCACCACGACTTCGACCTCGCCGCGCCGACGCCGGACCACTACATCCCGATGCTGTACCTCGCCGGCATGGCCGCCGCCGGAGGCGAGCCGGCCGACGTGCTCGTGGACGGCTACTTCGGCGGTTCGCTGTCGATGACCTCCTACACGGTGGGCATGGATCCGGCGATCGACACCGATGCCCGTCAGGCGAGCGGTCCGAACGAGATGGGTCTGCCGCCGGACGTCCCCGCCGACGAGACCAACCTGTAGGCCGGCGCGCGAGCATCACAGCGATGCCCACGCTGCAGCTCGCCGACCTGGACCTGTACTACGAGGAGCTCGGTGACGGGCCGAACCTGCTGTTCGTCAACGGCTCCGGCTCGTCGATCGAGGTCGCTCGCCCGTTGATCGAGCGCGTCGCCACGCGCTTCGACGTGCTCGTCCACGACCAGCGCGGGCTCGGCCGCACGAGCGTCCCCGAGCGCCAGCCGACCATGGCCGACTACGCCGGCGACGCGCTGGCGCTGCTCGACCACGTCGGCTGGCCGACCACGCGCATGGTCGGGGTCAGCTTCGGCGGGATGGTCGCTCAGGAGATCGCCGTCACCGCCCCGGCGCGGATCGAACGCCTGGCGCTGGTGTGCACCTCGGCCGGGGGAGCCGGGGGAGCGTCGTACCCGCTGCACGAGCTGGCCCGGCTGCCCGTCGACGAACGCAACGCCATCGGACTCAAGCTCGTCGACACGCGCTACGACGAGGAGTTCCTCGCGGCCCATCCGCTCGACCGCGCCATCATCGCCAACCGCGCCGCCGGCGCGGCCCGCCCGCGGACACCCGAGCAGCAGCGCGGCGAGGCGATGCAGCTCGAGGCCAGGCGCAACCACGACGTCACCGAACGACTCGGTCGGATCACCGCGCCGACGCTGGTGGCCTGCGGCGCCTACGACGGCATCGCCCCGCCGGCCAACAGCGCGGCGATCCACGATCGGATCGCGGGCTCGCAGCTGCGCACGTACGAGGGTGGCCACCTGTTCGTCATCCAGGATCCGCAAGCACTCCCCGACATCCTGGAATTCCTCGCGTAGCATCGTCCTTGGGACGGGTGAACCAGGAGGTCCAAGGTGCTCGCACTGGGAATCGTGCCGATCGCGCTCATCGCCGCCGGGGTGGTGCTGCTGTTGTGGGTGTGCACCGGCCTGCGCCAGGTGACGCAGGGCTCGGTGGCCGTCACGACGGTGTTCGGCAAGTACAAGCGCACGTTGCGTCCGGGCCTGAGCGTGGTCACGCCGTTCATCGAGCGCATCCACCGGCGCATCAGCGTGCAGAACCGCGCCGTCGAGCTGCAGTTCCAGGCGATCACCCAGGACCAGGCCAACGTCTACTTCACGGCGATGATGGTCTACAGCGTGTTCAACGAGAACGAGGACACGATCAAGAACGTGGCCTTCAAGTTCGTCAGCGAGAAGGACTTCCTCACGGCGCTCGTGCGCAGCGTGGAGGGCAGCACCCGCGGCTTCGTGGCCAGCATGAAGCAGGCCGAGATCCTGGTGCTGCGCGGCGAGATCGTCAAGGAGGTCAAGGAGAACCTCGACCTCACGCTGGAGGGCTGGGGCTACCACCTGATGGACCTGCAGCTCAACGACATCACGTTCGACCAGGCGATCACGACGTCGATGGCCCAGGTGGTGGCGAGCAACAACCTCAAGGCGGCCGCGACGAACGAGGGCGACGCGCTGCTCATCCGCAAGACCAAGCAGGCAGAGGCCGAGGGCACGGCCATCCGCATCGCCGCCGAGGCCGAGCGCACGGCCGCCCAGCTGCGCGGCCAGGGCGTCGCGTTGTTCCGCGAGGAGGTCAGCCGCGGCCTCGCCCAGGCCAGCAAGGAGCTGGAGGACAACAACGCCAACGCCTCGCTCATCCTCTTCTCGATGTGGACCGAGACCATCCGCCACGTGGCCGAGATGGGCAAGGGCAACGTGATGTTCCTCGACGGCTCACCGGACGGCATGGAGAAGCAGATGAAGGACCTCGTGGCCATGCAGCAGCTGGGCGCCCAGCGGTTCGACCCACCTCCGCCGCCGCCGGCATGAACGCACTCCCGCCCGAGGATCCGTAGAATCTGCGGGGATGGAGCTGGTCGAAACCCTTCCCGCCCGCTGGTACACCGACCCGGTGGTGTTCGAGAAGGAGCGCTGGCCGATCTTCGGCTCCACCTGGGTGCACGTGGCCTACGAGCACCAGCTCAGGCGCACCGGCGACTACGTCGCCGAGAACCTCGCCGGTTGGCCGATCTTCGTGCGGCGCAGCGACGACGGCACGCTCAAGGGCTTCTACAACCTGTGCCCGCACCGCGCCGGACCGATCGTGTGGGACGGCGAGGGCTGCCAGGCCAACCTGGTGTGCCGCTACCACGGCTGGGCGTTCAACGGTGAGGGCGCGCTGATCAACGCCCGCGACTTCGGTGGCCCGGCGCCCGAGGACATGGACCTCACGGCCATCCAGGTCGCCGCCTGGCGCGGCATGGTGTTCGTCTGCCTCAACCCGGACATCGCCCCGCTGCACGAGTGGCTCGGCAAGTTCCCCGACGAGGTCGCCGAGTACCCCCTCGAGGAGTACCGCTTCCACAGCCGCAGCACCCGCGTCGTGCGGTGCAACTGGAAGACCTACGGCGACAACTTCATGGAGGGCTACCACCTCCCGACGGTGCACCCGGCGATGAGCCGCGACGCCGACGCGCTGCACTACGACGTGATCATCAAGGGCGACCCGCGGTGGAACATCCACGTGATGCCGCCGCGCGACGAGAGCACGTTCGGTGTGTTCGGCTGGTTCTGGCCGACGTTCGCCTTCGACGTGTTCCCCGGCGGGTTCGCCGTCGAGCGCTGGCTGCCTCGTGGCCACGACCACAGCGAGTTGATCTTCGAGTACTTCTTCGCCGACGACGCCGCCGACGTGGAGGCGATCGTCAAGTTCAGCGAGGAGGTCGCCGACGAGGACGTGCGCGTCTGCGAGCACGTGCAGCGCAACCTCGACGCCGGCCGCTACGACACGGGGTTCCTCAGCCCGAAGTGGGAGCACGCGGTGGGTGTGTTCCAGCAGCTCGTCCGCGCCGCCGTCGGCCCCATCGACTGAGCCACGCCGCCGGCCGTACCCTGCGTCGGTGGCCGAGGACGCGCTCTCGCAGGACGACGCCAGGGCGCTCGTGCGCTCGCTGGTCGAGCTGGTGCAGATGGCCGATCGTGCCCTGCCGCGGTCGCGTGACGCCCTGACGGAGCGGGTGCGGCGCCACCTCGGTGCAGCGATGGCCGTCGTGCCGAACACGTCGATCGTGCTCCCGCTGATCGAGCACGCCAACCTGCAGGTGGCGATGAACGCCCTCCAGGCCGATGCTTCGACGTGGGAGCTGATCGGGATGGCCGGCGACCTGGGCAACTACGGCGGCGTGTCGCTGCCCGGCCTCGTCGCCGGGCAGTGGCACGGGCCGGGTGAGGCGGCGCGCCAGTACGTCGCCCGCAAGGTCGGGCCCGACGAGACGCTGCCGTGCCTGCGCGCCGGAGTGGTGCTCACCGAGTTCGCCGGCCGGCCGATCGCGCTCCTCTCGTACGTCGCCGAACGCGGCCGCCCCGAGCTCGTCGTCGAGGTGGTCGGGATGGACGACGCCCACGTCGAGTCGGTCGTCGAGCGCCTGCGGGCGCTGATGGACGAGCACAACGTGATGCGCGGCAAGGTGATGACGTTCTCCTTCGATCGCCACGGCGAGTTCGGCATGGACTTCACCACCGTGGACGACGTACGGCGCGAACAGGTGATCATCCCTGCGGCCGATCTGGAGGCGATCGAGCAGCACGCGCTGGGGATCAGCGAGCACCGCGACGCGCTCATCGCTGCTGGCCAGCACGTCAAGCGCGGCCTGCTCCTCTACGGACCGCCGGGCACCGGCAAGACGCACACGTTGTCCTACCTGTTGGGAGCGATGCGCGGCCGCACGACGGTGATCCTGAGCGGCGCGGCGACGGGAGCGATCGGCCAGGCCGGCACCATCGCCCGCTCCCTCCAACCGGCGACGATCGTCATCGAGGACGTCGATCTGATCGGCATGGACCGCATGCTGCCCGGCGGCGACCACAACGCGATCCTGTTCCAGCTGCTCAACGAGATGGACGGGCTCAGCGCTGACGCCGACGTGCTGTTCGTGCTCACGACCAACCGCGTCGACATGCTCGAACCGGCGTTGACGGCCCGACCCGGACGCATCGACCAGGCCATCGAGATCGATCTGCCGGATCGCGCGGCACGCCGCCAGCTCCTCGACCTGTACCTGCCGACGGGCCTGACCGCCGCCACGGCGGAGGAGATCGCCGAGCGGACCGACGGCGTCGCCGCAGCGTTCATCAAGGAGCTCGCCCGGCGAGCCACGCTCGCCAGTATCCGGACGGGCGCGCCGATCGCCCACACCGTCGGGCCGAGCCTCACCGCGCTCGTCGAGCAGAGCGCGCCGATCCTGCAGCAGTCGCTCGCCGCAGTGGCACCGACCCGTTCGTCCGACGAACCGGGCTGGGCGCCGGCGCCGTGGGTCGACGACTCGTTCTGAGGTCGACGGTGGCCACGGTGACGGCGTTGGAGGCGGCCGACGTGGCGGAGGCCGGCGCCCTGCTCGCGGCGCGCCGACGCTCGCGAGCGGGCGCGGTTCGCGCTCCTGCCGGCGGCGTACGAGGAGCCGACAGCGGCCGCCTCCCTGGTCGGCGAAGCGCTGTCGTTCAGCGATGGAGTTGCCTTGCGCGCCGCGACGGGTGAGCTCGTCGGCTGCCTGACGAGCTTCGTGTCGGCGCCGGACCCCGCCTCGCCGATGGCCCGTTACGCACCACCGCGCTGCGCGCTGCACCTGGTCCACGGTCACGCGGTCGCCGCCGAGGTCGATCCGCTGCGGGCGTACAACGCGCTGTTCGGTGAGCTGGCCGAGCGCGCCATGCAGCGCGGTGTGACCGACCACGTCGTCCACGTCCCCCTGGGCGATCCGGCGATCGAGGGGGCCTGGGTCGCCCTCGGATTCGGCCGGGCCAACGTCGTCGCGGTGCGCGACCTGGCGCCACTCGGGCGCCCGCCGACCCCCGACGTCGAGGTGCGCGTCGCCGCGGCGGAGGAGCTGGACGTCGTCGACCGCCTCGTCGACGAGGAGCCGGCGTTCCACGCGGCCAGCCCGATGTTCCTGCCGTACGTACGCGCCGCGACGGCCGCTGCCGTCCGCCGGCAGATCGCCGCCGACCTGGTCGATGCGGACCACGCGTTCCTCGTCGCCCGGCGCGCCGGGCGCGACATCGGCGTGCTGTCGGTCGGTCCAGGGCTCGGGTCGCCGCTGTACGTGCCCGATGGGGCCGCGTACATCGCCTCGACGGCCGTGCTGCGCGACGAGCGCGGGAGCGGCGCCGGCGCAGCGCTCGTCGACGCCGCATTCGCCTGGGCGCGCGCCCGCGGCCACCGCACCGCATGCCTGCACTTCGCCACGGCGAACGCGACGTCGACGTCGTTCTGGACGGGCGCCGGCTTCGTGCCGGTCATGGCCCACCTGCGCCGCAGGCTCGACGAGCGGATCCTCACCAACCGCCCGACCGTCTGAGGCGGCGCTCAGCGGCGGGTCACCGTCGCCAGCCAGTGCGCGGCGAACGCTGCGCCGTCCACCTCCGTGATCACGTCCACGGCGCGCCCGTCGGCCCGCTCGACGAACCGCAGTGTCCCCCCGTCGAGCTCCGTGGCGAGGTGCATCTCCCGCCGCTCGACCACCGCCGCCGGAGGCATTCGTGTCGCGCCCTGACCGGATCGGTTCCGGTCAGGCCGTGACATGGTCGGGTCGGTGGCGCCCGGCGCGGCGGTGCCCGAGTTGGCTGCCGGAGGCGTTCGTGTCGCGCCCTGACCGGATCGGTTCCGGTCGGGCCGTGACATGGTCGGGTCGGTGGCGCCCCAGCCGGTGGCGATGGCAGCGGTGAGCGGATCCCAGTGGAAGTTCACCAGGTCGTCAGGGAGACCGGCGTGGGCAGCGGCCAGCTGCGCCATGCCGGCGTCCACCGCGTGGGCGACCGACTGCGCGGCGAGCAGTCCGCCGACCGCGCCGGCGGCGCGCAGGGCATCCAGATCGCCACGGCACAGGTGCGCGGTGATCGCCGCGGGCAAGGTCACCAGCGTCAACCGGCCCGCGCGCTGCACGACCGTCCGGGCGGCGTCGGTGTCGCACTGCACGTTGAAGTCCGCCTCCGGTCCCCACCGTGGGAGCCCCTGACGCGGCGGAGCCGTCCAACCGGCCATCGCCACGACGTCGGCCGCGCCGAGCGCGCCGGGCCGCGACCGTTCGAGCGCAGCCAGGTTGGTCAGGGCGCCGATGGCGATGATCGTCGCCCCGCCGGCGATGCTCCGCCCGAGCAGCTCGACGGCGGTCGCCGCGCGACGCGCGAGTGGCTCGACGCGCATCGGCCAGTGGCGGGGGTCGTCCCACGTGCAGTCGAACCGCGCCCCGTCCGTCGACGAGGACGGCGCGCCGGCCGCCACGGGGATGGGTGGGGCGCCGGCCAGGCGGAGGAACCATTCGACGAGCGCCGCCCGGCGCGTGTCGCGGTCGAGGTTGGTCGTGATCCCGACGATCTCGACGTCGTCGCGGGCGAGGAGGTAGGCGAGCGCGCACGCATCGTCGGGGTCACCGGCGAAGTCGGTGTCGACGTGCACCCGCCACTGCGATGGCGCGGTCAGCCGTCGCGTCGCCGCCACCGGTACCACGACGAGTCCTGGTCGACGTCGCGCTGGTGCTCGTCGCCCGAGGCGTCCACGTGGCCGACCGTACGCCGGGCGGCGCACGACCCGTGTCGTCCGGGACGCGCGGTGGTCGTCGTGCCATGATCCGCAGGTGGGCGCGCACGATCGTCCGCCCACCGACGAGCACTGACGGGCTGACGATCAACAGCGAGACGGAGGCACAGATGGCACGAGGAATGCTCGACAAGTGCATCGAGGACCCACTCGGCGGCCGGCTCGCGGGCGAGGGAGGAGCGCAATGAGCGCATGGCCCGATGCACCGGTGATCTACGAGTTGAACACCGCAGCGTGGTTGCACGACGTCGGCGCGCGTGCCGGACGCGCGGCGACGCTCGCCTCGGTTCCCGACGCCGAGTGGGACCTGGTGACGTTGCCGGGCGTGGATGCGGTGTGGCTGATGGGCGTGTGGCAGCGCAGCCCGGCCGGCGTGCGCCTGGCGCTGGACACGCCCGAGCAGGTCGAGTCGTTCCGGCGGACGCTGCCCGATCTGCGCGACGACGACGTGATCGGCTCGGCGTACTGCATCCGTGGCTACGAGGTCGACGACCGCTTCGGTGGTCGTGAGGGCCTCGCCGCGGCGCGCGCCAAGCTCGCGGCGCGCGGCGTCAAGCTCCTCGTCGACTTCGTGCCCAACCACGTCGCGCCCGACCACCCGTGGCTCCTCGATCACCCGGATCGCTTCGTGCAAGGGACGCCCGACGACCTCGCCGGTGACCCTGCGGCGTACCTCGCCGTCGGCGACGCCGTGGTCGCTCGCGGCCGCGACCCGTACTTCGCGCCGTGGCCCGACGTCGCCCAGCTCGATGCGTTCTCCCCGTCGCTGCGCGCCGCGGCGATCGCCACGCTGACCGACATCGCCGGCCAGGCCGACGGCGTGCGCTGCGACATGGCGATGCTGATGATCAACCACGTGTTCGCCCAGACGTGGGGCCGGCTCGTCGGCGGGCCGCCGGCAACGGAGTACTGGCGCGACGTGATCGGTGCCGTCCGCACCGTCGACCCGGACTTCCTGTTCGTCGCCGAGGCGTACTGGGACATGGAGTGGGACCTGCAGCAGCTCGGCTTCGACCACTGCTACGACAAGCGGCTGTACGACCGGATGCTGCACGAGGGCGCCGAGTCGGTCCGCGGCCACCTGCACGCCGACCTCGACTACCAGCACCATCTGCTGCGCTTCATCGAGAACCACGACGAGCCGCGGGCGGCGAGCGAGATGGTGCGCGCCCAGGAGATCGCCGGCTCGGTGATGATCGCCACGCTGCCCGGGGCGACGCTGTGGCACGAGGGCCAGTTCGAGGGCTGGCGGGTGCGCCTGCCGGTGTTCCTGGCCCGGCGCCCCGTGGAACCGTCCGACGCCGCCCTGCGCGACGTGCACCTGCGGTTGATCGCCGCGGCACCCGAGGTGCGCCGCGGCGCGTGGTCGTTGTGCGACGTCAGCGGATGGCCGGGCGACGAGAGCGCCGGG
This sequence comes from uncultured Acidimicrobiales bacterium, assembly GCA_963794805.1. GTDB lineage: Bacteria > Actinomycetota > Acidimicrobiia > Acidimicrobiales > Ilumatobacteraceae > JAODBQ01. Next base: position 154,677 of record CAWCFL010000010.1, on the reverse strand, counting down.
CAACTGGTGGCCTGGTGCTGGCGCGACGACGAGCACCGCAGCCTCGTCGTCGTCAACCTTGCTGGGGGATCCGCTGCGGCGCGGGTGCACGTGCCGTGGGACGACGTCGGCGGGCGGGCATGGCGCCTCGACGATCGGCTGTCGGGCCAGTCGTTCACCCGCGACGGCGACGACGTCGCGTCGCAGGGCCTGTACGTCGGGCTCGACGGATGGGGTGCCCACGTGCTCGCCTGGTCGGTCGCGGAGGGCTGAGCATCCGTCTGCCGATCCTGCACCCGCGGTCGCTGCTCAAGCGCGACAGCATCAAGCCGGACTTGATGGCCGGTGTCGTGCTGGGCGTCGAGAGCGTGCCCGACGGCCTCGCCGCCGGCGTGCTGGCCGGGGTGAACCCTGTCGCCGGGCTGTACGCCTACCTGTTCGGGATGCTCGGCGGGGCGTTGTTCACCAGCACCTCGTTCATGGCGGTGCAGGCGACGGGGGCGATGTCGATCATCGTCGCCGACGTCGACCTCGGCGCCCGACCCGATCCCGCTCGGGCGCTGTTCACGCTCAGCGTCCTCACCGGTGTGGTGATGATCGTCGCCGGGCTGCTGCGGCTGGGCTCGTTGCTGCGCTTCGTGTCCAACTCGGTGATGACCGGGTTCATCACCGCGGTCGGCATCAACATCGTGCTCGGACAGCTGGGCGATCTCACCGGATCGAAGCAGCCGGGAGCGAACCGCATCGTGCGGACGGCGAACCTGCTGCTCCATCCCGGCGACATCGACGTTCCCACATTGATCGTCGGGCTGACCACGATCGCGTTGATCGTCTGGCTGCAACGGACGCGGCTCGGCTCGCTCGGCATGGTCGTGGCGATCGTCGTCGGGTCGGCGCTCGCCGCGTCGTTCGACCACGCCGGTCACCAGATCGCCACCGTCGGCGACCTCGCCGACGTGCCGAACCGGTTGCCGTTCCTCACCCTGCCGTCGCTGCGCGACGTGCCGGCGCTCGTCGTGCCGGCCGCCTCGTTGGCCTTCGTCGGGCTGGTGCAGGGTGCGGGCGTGTCGGCCGGCATGGCCGGAAAGAGCGGCGAGACCGTCGATGTCTCCCAGGACTTCCTCGGCCAGGGCGCGGCCAACGTGGTGGCCGGGTTGTTCCAGGGGATGCCGGTCGGCGGTTCGATGTCGGCCAGCTCCCTCGCGGTCGCGGCCGGCGCCCGGAGTCGCAGCGCCCTGCTCTACGCCGCAGGGGTCATGGCCCTGGTCACCCTGATCTTCGCCGGCCCGGTCGGCCACGTGGCCATGCCGGCCTTGGCCGGCCTGCTGATCGTCATCGGGGTCGGCACGATCAAGCCGGCAAAGGTGCGCGCCGTCGCCCGCACCGGCCCCGTGCCGCTCACCGTGATGTCGACCACGCTGATCCTCACCCTGATCATCCCGCTGCAGTTCGCCGTGCTCGTGGGCGTGGCGATCTCGGTCCTGCTGTTCGTCATCCGCCAGAGCTCGCGGCTGGTCGTGCGCCGCATCGTCTACCGCCCCGACGGTCGGGCGATCGAGGTCGAGCCGCCGGACGAGCTGGAGGCAGGTGATGTCGTCGTGCTCCAGCCGTACGGGGCGATCTTCTTCGCCACGGCCACCGTCTTGCGCGATCGCATGCCGCGTGTCACCGACTCGTCTCGTCGGGCCGTCGTGATCCTGCGCATCCGCGGCGTGGACGACGCCGGCGTCACGTTGCTCGACGCGTTGATGCTCTACGCGCGCAGCCTCGGCCGAGTGGGCAGCAAGCTGGTGATCGTCACCGACAACGCCCGCGTCGTGCGCCAGCTGCACACATCCGGCACCGAGGCGGTGATCGGCGAGGAGAACATCTACCGCAGCACGGACGTGATCGGCGAGACGGTCCGCCACGCGTACGACGACGCCGTGGCCTGGACCACGACGCCCGCAGGGCAACCGTGATCATCGCGCTCGCAGTCGTCGCGCTGGTCCCCGTCGCCGTGGCGTGCACGTGGATGTTCCGCCAGGGTCCACGCCCGTCGGTCGCGGCCCGCGATCCCGACTGGGGCGACTGGCCGAGCGACCAACGCGGCCTGTGAGGCCGGTCGATCAGTCGCGGTCGGGGAGGGGAGATTCGAACTCCCGACCTCCTGCACCCAAAGCAGGAACGCTACCACTGCGCCACTCCCCGGCTCGCCCGATGCTAGCCCTCGCTCGTCGCGCTCCAACCGGCGTCACCCGGTGACCGTGACGGTCGCCTTCATGCCCGGGTGGATCGTGCAGACGTAGTCGAACGTCCCTGCGGCATTGAACGTCTGGCTGAACGTTGCCCCCTCACCGAGGTTCCCGCTGTCGAAGCTGTCGTCGGAGGCCTTGACGTTGTGGTCGGTCCCGTCCTCGTTGGTCCACGTGATCGTCTCCCCGACCGTGACGGTGGCGGCCTTGGGGTCGAACGAGAAGCCCTTGATCGTCACTGCGGTGGTCGACGCGCTCGGCGCTGCCGTGGATGGACCTGCCGCGGTGGTCGCGCCACCGGCGGCGACCGTCGTGGTGGCGGTCGCGCCAGCGGCCACGGTGGTGGTGGCTGTCGCGCCGCCGGCGGCGGCGACGGTGGTTGCGGTCGCGCCCCCGACGGTGGTGGTCGCGCCTCCGGCGGCGGCGACCGTGGTGGTGGTCGCGCCGGCGACGGTGGTGGTGGCGGCCGCGGCCGTGTCGGACGACGACGAGCTGGAGCCGATGTCCCGTGCCCACAGCACCGGCGCGACGATGCCGACGGCGATGACGATCACGGCGAGAGCGCCGCCGAACGCCGGGTTGACCACGGCCTGGCGGCGCCAGTGGAGCGCCGGCACGAAGCTGGCGAGCAACACGACGAGCGCGACGATCTCGGCGATGAAGGCGATCGCCGCCTGCGGCGACGGGACGAAGCCCTTCTCGGTGAACCCGAAGATGCCCTTGTCGAGGTTGCGGCTCATGAAGAACGCGACGAGCGTCGCGGCGGCCACGGCGATCCCGGCGATGCGGATGATCGCGTCGCGCCGCACGAGCAGGGCCGCAGCGACGATCGACGAGGCGACGCCGTTGAGCACGAACGATCGACCGAGGTTGGCGTCGGGGTAGTAGCGATATCCGTACCTGAAGTACAGGTCGAGGTGGACGAGGCCGCTGGCGAGGAGCGCTGCTGCGGCGACGACGCGCATCACCACCTCGATCGGCGAGACCGCCGGCGACTCGTCGCCGGCCGACGACGACGAGGATGACGAGGATGACGGCGAGATCTCAGGTGGCGGCGGTGATGACGTCGAGCTCATCCACCCATCTTCGCCGCCAGACGTCGTTCGGATGGACCACCCAGCGCGGTCGCCGGCACCGGGGCGGCTCAGCGCTTGGCGGCCGCCTTGGCGAGGCGCTTGGCGGTGCGGCCGTACGGCTCGAGCTGGCGCCCGTCCAGGTCGGCGATCTCCTGGCCGTTGGTGAACAGCACCCGGTAGCGCTGCCAGTTGAAGCCGTTGGCCAGGAGCACCTTGCCGAGCGTGCCGACCTCCGTGCCGGGCAGCTCGACCGTGGCCCGCACCTTGTCGCCGATGCGCAGGTCGAGCTGATCGGCGTGCGGCTTGGCCAGCGCGTGCGGCTTCCAGGTGGTCACCCGCCCATTGTGGTCGATGGCCGCGGCCGCCGTGCAACACCGCGAGATCGCCGGCGCATCGGGCCCTCGCCGCAGCCGGGCGCACCGGTAGCATCGGCTCCCTGTGAGAAGCACCATCGAACCCGTCGACGCGCCCGAGGATGCCCCGGCGAAGAAGCTCGTGAAGCTGTCGATCACCGTGGGCGAGGACGAGTTCGATCGCGACATCGACCAAGCGTTCCGCAAGATCGCCAAGGAGGTCCGCCTGCCGGGCTTCCGCGTCGGCAAGGCGCCGCGCAAGGTGCTCGAGGCGCGCATCGGCCGGAGTGCGGCACGCGAGCAGGCACTCCGCGACTCGGTCCCCGTCTACCTGTCCAACGCCGTCCGCGAGCACGACGTCGATCTCATCGCCACGCCGGAGATCGAGATCACCGCCGGTACGGAGGATGGCGAGGTCGCCTTCGACGCGACGTGCGAGGTGCGCCCGGAGGTCGTGGTCGACGGCTACGGCGGCCTGCGCGTCGAACTGCCCGCGGTCGACCCGTCGCAGGACGACGTCGAGGAGGCCATCGTCACCGAGGTCCGCCGTCACGGCTCGCTGGCCGACGTCGACCGGCCCGTGCAATCCGGCGACCAGGTCACGCTGACGCTCTCCGCCGAGCGCGACGGGGAGCCCGTGCCCGGCCTCAACACCGAGGACTGGCTCTACGAGGTCGGTCAGGGCTGGGTCGCCCCCGGCTTCGACGCCGAGTTGCTCGGCGCGTCCGCCGGCGACGAGCTGCACTTCACGGCCGTGCCCAACGGCACCAGCGACGAGGCCGAGTTCAGCGTCGACATCGAGAAGGTGCAAGAGGTGGTCCTGCCCGAGGTCACCGACGACTGGGTGTCGGAGAACATCGGCGAGCACGACACGGTCGAGTCGTGGCGCGCTGCGGTGGTCGAGCGGCTGTCCACGCAGCGGCTCAACCAGGCGCGCAGCCTGTTCCTCGATCGCACGACGGAAGCGCTCGTCGGCCTGGTCGACGTCGAAGCACCGGAATCGATGGTCACCAGCGACCTCTCGGCACGCGTGCAGAACACGGTGCAGCGCTTCCAGAGCCAGGGTGTCTCGCTCGATCAGTGGCTGCAGGCGACCGGCCAGGACCCGGCGCAGTTCATCGGCGCGATGCGCGAGCAGTCGGTGCAGGCCACCAAGCTCGACCTCGCCCTGCGCGCCGTGGCCAACGCCGAGTCGCTGGAGGTCGACGAGGACGACGTCAACGCCGAGTACGCGCGCATCGCCCTGCAGGTCGGGCAGAAGGCATCGGCCGTCCGCCGGGCCTACGAGACCGAGGATGCCGTCGGCGAGCTCACCGCCCAGATCCGCAAGCGCAAGGCGCTGGACTGGCTGCTCGAGCACGTCGAGGTGGTCGACGAGCACGGCATGGCGCTCGATCGTGCCGTCCTGCTCGACCGCGACCACGACGAGCACGACCACGACCACGACCACGCTCATGACCACGAACACGACCACGACCATGACCACGCTCATGATCACGACCACGACCACGACCATGCCGGTCACGATCATTGAGAGGACCTGACCCATGGATCCGGTGAGGAACTACCTCGTCCCCAACGTCATCGAGCAGACCAGCCGTGGTGAGCGCGGCATGGACCTGTACTCGCGGCTGCTCAAGGAGAACATCATCTTCTTGCAGACGCCGATCGACGACTCGATCGCCAGCCTGATCTGCGCGCAGTTCATCCACCTGGAGAGCGAGAACCCCGACAAGGACATCAACCTGTACATCAACAGCCCCGGTGGCGACATCACCGCGCTGTTCGCCATCTACGACACGATGCAGTTCATCAAGAACGACATCGCCACGATCTGCCTCGGTCAGGCCGCCTCGGCCGCGGCCGTGCTGCTCGCGGCCGGTACCAAGGGCAAGCGCCTGGCCCTCCCGCACAGCCGCATCCTGCTGCACCAGCCGTACGGCCAGGTGGGCTACGGCCAGGTCACCGACCTCGAGCTGGCGGCCAAGGAGATCCTGCGGATGCGCGACCTGCTGGAGGAGATCCTGTCCAAGCACAGCGGCCAGACGCTGGAGCGCATCCACCTCGACACGGACCGCGACTTCGTGATGGAAGCGAACGAGGCCCTCGCGTATGGCATCATCGACGACGTGATCTCGTCTCGCGACGCGGTGGACCGCACCGGTCCCATCCGCTGAACCTGGGCGAGTCGAGTCTCAAGGGGAAGATGCCGTGGCCAAGTTCGGAGACACCGGGGAGCTGCTCAAGTGCAGCTTCTGCGGCAAATCGCAGAAGCAGGTCAAGAAGCTGATCGCCGGCCCGGGCGTGTACATCTGCGACGAGTGCATCGACCTGTGCAACGAGATCATCGAGGAGGAGCTCACCGACACCGGTGAGCTGCACTTCGAGGAGCTGCCCACGCCCCGCGAGATCCGCACCTTCCTCGACGACTACGTCGTCGGCCAGGACGAGGCCAAGAAGATCCTCTCGGTCGCGGTCTACAACCACTACCGGCGCATCCAGTACCAACAGAACCAGGGTGTCGGCCGGCGCGACGACGTCGAGCTGGCCAAGAGCAACATCATGCTCCTCGGCCCCACCGGCTGCGGCAAGACCCACCTGGCGCAGACGCTCGCCCGGCTGCTCAACGTGCCCTTCGCCGTCGCCGACGCCACTGCGCTCACGGAGGCCGGCTACGTCGGCGAGGACGTCGAGAACATCCTCCTCAAGTTGATCCAGGCGGCCGACTTCGACGTCAAGAAGGCCGAGACCGGAATCATCTACATCGACGAGATCGACAAGATCGCGCGCAAGAGCGAGAACCCGTCGATCACCCGCGACGTCAGCGGCGAGGGCGTCCAGCAGGCGCTGCTGAAGATCCTCGAGGGAACCGTCGCCTCGGTGCCGCCGCAGGGCGGGCGCAAGCACCCGCACCAGGAGTTCATCCAGATCGACACGACGAACATCCTGTTCATCTGCGGCGGGGCGTTCGCCGGACTCGAGCAGATCATCGAGCACCGCATCGGGCACAAGGGCGTCGGCTTCCACGGAACCGTGCGCTCCAAGGCGGACCGCGACCCGGGCGAGCTCTTCGCCCGCGTGCTGCCCGAGGACCTGTTGAAGTTCGGGCTGATCCCCGAGTTCGTCGGCCGCTTGCCGATGATCGGTGCCGTGCGCAGCCTGGACCGCGAGGCGCTGATCAAGATCCTCATCGAGCCGAAGAACTCACTGGTGAAGCAATACGCCAAGGTGTTCGAGTTCGAGGACGTCGAGTTGGAGTTCACCCGCGACGCGCTCGAGGCCATCGCCGACCTCGCGCTCATCCGGGCCACCGGTGCTCGCGGCCTGCGGGCCATCCTGGAAGAAGTGCTGCTCAACACGATGTACGAGCTCCCCGGGCGGACCGACGTCGGCCGGGTGCTGATCGACGCGGACTCGGTGCAGCAGAAAGCCAACCCCACGCTGGTGCCGCGTGAGCCGGTGGCCAAGCGGCCGCGCCGCCAGGCCAGCTGACACCCGGATCGCCGTTGATCTACGACGAGGCCCTGGCGTACCTCGACGCCCACTCGAACTACGACAACACCGGGCGGATCGAGTCGCCGACGCTGGAGCGGATGCGGCTGATCGTCGGGGCGATGGGCGACCCGCAGCTGACCTACCCGGTGATCCACGTCACCGGGACCAACGGCAAGGGCTCCACGTCGCAGATGATCACCCGGCTGCTGATGGCCCACGGCCTCACCGTCGGCACCTACACCAGCCCACACCTCGAACGGCTCAACGAGCGGATCAGTCGCAACGGCGAACCGATCCCCGACGACGACCTGGCCGAGCAGATCGCCGCCGTTGCCGACATCGAGGGCCTCGTGGCCGTCCGGCCCTCGTACTTCGAGGCGGTCACTGCCGCGGCGTTCCGCTGGTTCGCCGACGTCGCCGTGGACGTCGCCGTGGTCGAGGTCGGCCTGCTCGGTCGATGGGACGCGACGAACGTGTGTGAGGCGCAGGTGGCCGTCGTCACCAACATCGGACTGGACCACACCGAGTACGCCGGGCCGACCGTCCGGCACATCGCCTTGGAGAAGTCGGGGATCGTCAAGCCGTCGAGCGCCGTGGTGATCGGCGCGACCGACCCGGAGCTGGTGGAGGTGTTCCGCGACGCCGGAGGCGCGACGGCGCTGGTGCGCGGGGAGGACTTCGACGTGCTGGAGAACCAGCTCGCCCTGCACGGTCGGATGCTCGACCTGCGCACGCCGACGACGGTGTACACCGACGTCTTCGTGCCGTTGCACGGCGCGCACCAGGGCGACAACGCCGTCGTCGCGCTCACCGCGGTGGAGGCGTTCTTCGCCGCCCCGGTGGCACCCGACCTCGTCACCGAGGGCTTCGCCGAGGTGGTCATGCCGGGTCGCTTCGAGGTCCTCGGCCACCAGCCGCTGGTGATCATCGACGGGGCGCACAATCCAGCGGGCGCGGACTCGTGCGCCCAGGTGTTCTTCGACGACTTCGACCCAGCCGGCCGGCGGATCATCGTCGTCGGGTTCCTCCAGGGTCGCGACCCGCAGGAGATGCTCTCGGCACTGCGCGCCGACGAGTTCGACGTCGTGTTCACCTGCACCGCGCCCACGCCGCGCGGCATGGCCGCGGCCGAGATCACCAGGGCAGCCCGCGACCTCGGCTGCGACGAGGTGATCGAGTGCTCGACCATCGCGCAGGCCTGCGACCGTGCCGTGCGCCTCGCCGAGTTCGATGATGCCGTGCTCGTCACCGGCTCGCTGTACGTCGTCGGTACTGCCCGCCCGATCCTGCGCCGGCTGGTCTAGCCCCGCCGCGTGGCGCCCGGGAGCGGGGCGGAGGTCACGGGGGAGCCTGGAGGGCTCGCCGGTAGCGTCTCGGGCCATGTCTGATCGCACCCTGGTCCTGCTGAAGCCCGACGCCGTCCGCCGGGGATTGGTCGGCGAGATCATCGGCCGGCTGGAGTCCAAGCAGCTGACCCTCGCGGCGATGGACCTGCGCACGCTGGACACCGACACGCTCGGACAGCACTACGCCGAGCACGTCGGCAAGGGCTTCTACGACGATCTCGTCGGGTTCATGGGTTCGGGACCGGTCGTGGCCATGGTGGTCGAGGGCAGCGAAGACACGTGGGAGATCGTCCGTGGCCTGATGGGCGCGACCAACCCGCGCAAGGCTGCGCCGGGGACGATCCGCGGCGATCTGGCGAGCGCCACGCTCACCGAGAACTTGGTGCACGGCAGCGACTCCTTGGCATCTGCCGAACGAGAGATCGCCATCTTCTTCCCGAATCTGTAACAAACCAGGTGGGGGCTAGACTGACGGTCACGCTCCGCCACTCGCGGCGGTAGCACCCAGTCTTGCGACGTGCCCCAGTCGGCGTGGCGCAGCGTTGACGGCCCCGAGGAGAAGGTGGATGGCGCGCAACAACCCGCTTGCGCTCGGCCGAGATCTGGCAATCGATCTCGGGACAGCGAACACCCTCATCTACGCGCGGGGTCAAGGCGTGGTCCTCAACGAGCCGTCCGTGGTCGCCATCGACATCACCGACGGCCGGCCCGTTGCCGTCGGACTGGAAGCCAAGCGGATGATGGGTCGCACGCCCGGTCGGATCAAGACCATCCGGCCGTTGAAGGACGGCGTCATCGCCGACTTCGAAGTCTGCGAGAAGATGCTCCGGTTCTTCATCCAGAAGGTCCACGCCAGCCGGTGGAGCAAGCCGCGCATGGTGATCTGCGTCCCGTCGGGCATCACCGGTGTCGAACAGCGAGCCGTCCAGGACGCCGCCGAGTACGCAGGTGCGCGCAAGCCCGTGCACATCATCGAGGAGCCGATGGCCGCGGCGATCGGCGCCGACATGCCGGTGCACGAGCCGAGCGGGAACATGATCGTCGACATCGGCGGCGGCACGACCGAGGTCGCGGTGATCTCACTCGGCGGCATCGTCACCGCGCAGTCGGTGCGCGTCGCCGGCGACGAGCTCGACGACGCCGTGCTGCAGTACGTCAAGAAGGAGTTCTCGCTGGCCATCGGTGACCGCACCGCGGAAGAGATCAAGATCCACATGGGTTCGGCATGGCCGCTCGACGAGGAGCTCACGGCCGACATCCGGGGTCGCGACCTCATCAGCGGCTTGCCGCGCACCGTGCCACTGACCACCGAACAGGTTCGCGAAGCCCTTTCCGAGCCGGTGTCTGCCATCGTGGACGCCGTGAAGACGACGCTCGACAAGACGCCGCCGGAGCTCGCCGCGGACATCATGGAGCAGGGCATCATGATCACCGGTGGCGGCGCGCTGCTCGCCGGGATCGACCGTCGCCTGGCGCACGAGACCGGTATGCCGATCAACATCGCCCACGATCCGCTGTTCAGCGTGGTGATCGGTTCGGGGCGAGCCCTGGAGAACATCGATGCGATGCGCGGGCTCATGTCGCTCGGCGGGGACGAGTAGCCGGCGGCCCCGCCAGCGAAGCACCATTCATGTTCTCGTCGTTGAGCCGCAAGCGCGTCTTCGTGCTGCTGATCCTGACCTCGTTGCTGCTCATCACCCTCGATCGGCGCAACAACGTCGTCATCGACAAGGTCCGCACGGGCTTCCAGACGGCGTTGCGTCCGTTCGACACCGCCGCCGACGCGATCGCCCGGCCGATCGCGCGGACCTGGGACGGCGTCACCGACTACGACCGCCTGGAGAAGGAGAACCAGGCCCTGCGTGATCAGCTCGACGCCCAGAAGGGCGCGGAGGTCACGGCGCGGGCCAGTGAGCTGCAGTACCAGGCGATCGTCGACCTGTACGAGCTGTCGAAGAACTACCCGCACGTCATGGCCAGGGTCACCGGCGAGGCGCCGAGCAACTTCCAGAACACGGTCGAGATCACCGTCGGGGCGAACCGCGGCGTCAAGGTCGGCATGCCGGTGGTCAGCAACGCCGGCCTCGTCGGCAAGATCACCAAGGTCTACGACGAGACCTCCGAGGTCAGCCTGATCACCGATCCGAGCTACAGCATCGGCGCGGAGGTCCTCGCAGTGGCACCCCCGGCGTCGACCACCACGACGACGGTGGCGCCCGACGGCGGCGCGACGACCACGTCCACCCTGCCCGATCTCACGCCGACGACGTCGACCACCACCACCGTCGCCGAGTCGACCACGACGACCACGGCCGTGCCGGCGGTGCGCGAGACCGGCACGCTGCAGGGTCAGGGGAGCGGCAAACCCCCCCTGCTGCGCTTCGTCGACGACTCCAGCGTGTCGACGATCCACGTCGGCGACGCCGTGCAGACCGCCGGCGGCAAGGACGATCTCGCCCCGGAGGGGCTGCCGATCGGCACGATCAGCAAGATCACCCAGTCGTCGGGATCACGCAACCGCATCGTCGAGGTGGAACCGAGCGCCGATCTCGATCAGCTGTACTTCGTCAGCGTGGTGCTGTACACCCCGAGCGTGAGCGCCGGCGGTTGACGAGCAGTGCGCAACTTCCTGTTCGGACCGCTGGTCCGGATCTTCCCCATCGGCTTGGTGTTCCTCGGCATCCAGCGCCGGGTGTTCGCCGTGTACCGCCCTTTCGACGTGGTGATCGACGTCGTGTTGGCCCTCGTGGTCGGCGCGGGTGCCGGTGGTGGACCCGAGCGTGGCGCGTTCGCCGGGTTCGTGCTGGGGATGATGTTCGACCTGGCGGCGGGCACGCCGCTCGGTTCGTCGGCGCTGGCGTTCGGGCTGGGCGGGTTGGTGGCCGGGTACGTGGTCACGATCACGCCCGATCCGCAGTGGTGGTTGGCGGCGATGTTCTGCGCGCTCGGTGCAGTGGTCGGCGAGGCGGCGATCCCGGTGATCAAGTTGCTCATCGGCCAGGACGGGTGGATCACCCCGCGCCTGGCCGTCATCCTGCCGGTCCAGGCGGTGGCCGCGGCGGTGCTCAGCCCGCTGCTGATCCCGCTCGGCCGGTGGATGATGGCGGTCAAGCGGAAGAAGTGGAAGGCAATCCCCGAATGAGGTGTGGTCGTCATGGCGGTTGACAAGCGTTCATCGCGCATGGGCGTGCTGGCGGTGGTGGCGGTGCTGCTGCTCGGCGTGCTCGGCACGCGGCTGTGGTTCCTGCAGGGGACCCAGCAGGCCACGTACCAGGCGAAGGTGACGGCGTCGAAGACACGCGTCGTCTACATCCCGCCCGAGCGCGGTCGGATCTTCGACGCCGACGGCCGCATCCTCGCCGACAACCGTCAGGTGATGACGATCGCCATCGACTGGTCGGCGATCCGCAAGAAGAAGGATCGCGACGCCCTGCTCGAGCGGCTCTCCGGCCCGCTGCAGGTTCCGGTGGCCGAGCTCCAGCAACGTTACGACCCGTGCTGGGGCGCTCCCGCCATCCCCAAGTGCAACAAGGGGCAGATCTACAGCCCGCTGCTGCCCTTGCCGCTGAAGGAGGACGTCGACCAGGAGACGGTGAACTTCCTGCTCGAGCGCAGCGAGGACTACCCGGGCATCACCGTGCAGCAGGAGTGGAAGCGGGTCTACCCCTACGCGCCGTTGGCCAGCCACGTCGTCGGCTACATGGGCGCGATCACCAAGGACACGTTCGACTCGTTCAAGGCCAAGGGGTACAACGCGGACGAGCGCGTCGGCCAGTTCGGCGTGGAGAAGAGCATGGAGTCGGTGCTGCACGGCTCGTGGGGCAAGAAGGTCTACGAGATCGACGCCGCCGGCAACATCGTCGGCGAGGACTTCGACCAGGAGGTCGATCCGGTCGCCGGACAGGACATCCAGTTGAGCATCGATCTCGACGTGCAGCAGTACGCCGAGCAGACCCTGCAGACCGAGCTGCGCAACCAGCAGAACCTGCCGTACGGACCGCCGCAGAGCCAGGGTGGGGTCGCCGGCGGTGGGCAGATGGCGCACAACCCGGTGGATCCGACGACGAACTTCAAGACGCGCGTCTTCGCCAGCTCCGCCGAATGGGGTTCGACCGAGTGGATCCCGTTCAAGGCTCCGGCCGGTGCGGTGGTGGTCGAGGACTACAGCACGGGGCAGATCGTGGCGATGGCCAGCTACCCGACGTTCGACAACCGCTGGCAGGAGGCCGGGATCAGCTCGGACAAGTACACGGCGCTGTTCCCCAAATCCGACGATCCGGACAAGTCGATCCTCGTCAACAGGGCCATCCAGGGTCAGTACAACATGGGTTCGTCGATCAAGCCGTTCGTCGCCGTGGCGGCCATCGACGCGGGGATCATCACCCCGACCAGCGGCTACAACGATCAAGGGATCTACACGCTGGAGACGATCGATCCGAAGATCTGCCAGCACAACGGCGGCACCGTGCGCTGCCAGTTCAAGAACGCCACCTCGTCGGGCACCGGCAAGCCGGCCGTGTACGGTCCGTTGTCGGTGCAGTCGGCGCTGGCGGTCAGCAGCGACGCGTTCTTCTACCGCATCGGCGAGAAGTTCTACGAGGCCGACACGACGCCGGACCAGTCGTACATGAAGTCGTTCCTCCAGCCGTTCGGCTTCGGCACCAAGACCGGCATCCAGCTGCCCGCCGAGTACAGCGGCCGGGTGCCGGACACGCCGATCAAGCAGGCGCTGATCGCCACGGGCAAGTTCGGCAAGAACGAGGTGCCCCAACTGGTCGTCGGTGACGACGTCCAGGTGGCCATCGGACAGGGTTTGCTCTCGGCGACGCCGTTGCAGGCGGTCAACGCCTACTCGACGTTGGCCAACGGCGGCGACCGGCTGACCCCGAGCATCGTCAAGGCGATCTACGCGCCGCTCACCCCGAACTCCGAGATCCCCGAGGTGGCCGACCTCTCGCAGGGCACGGTCGTGCAGTCGTTCGCCACGCCGACCGTGGCCAACCAGGTGCAGCTCGACCCCGAGGCCCACGACCAGGTCGTCGCCGGGCTGAAGCGGGTGGTGTACGGCAAGGGCGTCACCTACCCGACCGGTTCGCACGCGTTCTACCATGCGACGACCGGCGAGGATCTCTTCGCCGGGTACGACGGGATGCCCCTCGCCGGCAAGACGGGCACGGCCCAGGGAGCCGGTGGCTACCCGTGGAACGACTCGTCCGCCTTCGGTGCGTTCAGCACCGATCCCCAACGGCCGTACGCGGTGTACGCCTACTTGGAGAAGTCCGGCTACGGCGCCAAGGCGGCCGGGCCGGTGGTCAAGTGCATGTTCCTGGCACTGACGGATCAGACGCGACTTGCCGCCGTGCAGGTCAGCGATCCGCTCGACATCAACTCCGATCAGGTGGCCGCGCCGATGCACATGGCGGACTCGTCGTGCCTCAGCGCGGGGGCGAGCACGGACTGACGATGGCCGTCGGACTGCTGCACCGCAAGCCCGACTCCGGGCTGGGCAACATCAGGTCGAGCCCCAGCTCGCCCAGCCGGAACATCGACTGGGTGCTCCTCTTCGCCCAGTCGGTGCTGGCCGTCGCCGGGCTGTTCGTCATCTACTCGGCGTCGTACACCAAGTTCGCCAACCCGTACCTGTTCGTCACCCGTCAGGAGATCTTCCTGATCGTCGCGACCGTCGCGATGGTCATCGTGATGTCGGTCGACTACGAGGTGTGGCGGGACAAGGCCAAGTTCCTCTACGGCGTGACGATCATGCTCCTCGTGTTGGTGATCATGATCGGCGCGGTGAGCGAGGGAGCCCGGCTGAGCTTCGACATCGGCCCGCTGAAGATCCAGCCCGCAGAGCTGGCCAAGGTGACCACGTTGCTGGCGCTCGCCGCGTACCTCGGCGACGAGGAGCGCAACGCGGAGGGGCTGACCTACGCCCGCTTCGTCGGCGGTCTGCTGTACATCGGCGTCCCGACGGCGCTGATCATCGTCCAGCCGGACCTCGGCTCGGCGTCGGTGATCATCGCCATGGCCATGGGCGTGCTGCTCGTCGCGGGCGCGCGAGCCAAGTACATCGTCCTCATCACCGTCCTCGCAGCCGTGACGGTGGCCGCGGCCAAGCTCACGGGACTGATCAACGCCTACCAGTGGAACCGCATCGTCATCTTCGTCAACACCGACAAGTGCAACTCGTCGACCGCCGGTTCGGGGGTGCGCGACCTGTGCTACCAGGGGTCCAACGCGGTGAAGGCGATCGCCACCGGCGGGATCACCGGCAAGGGTTGGCTGCAGGGTCCGATCACCGCCTCGAAGGACATCCCGGTGCAGTGGGCGGATTTCCCCTTCTCTGCCGTCGGTGAGCAGTTCGGGCTCGTCGGTGGCGCGGCGCTCACCGGCCTGTTCGTCATCGTCCTGCTGCGCATCTGGCGCATCGCCCACATGTCGCGCGACATGTTCGGGACGTACGTGTGCGCCGGCGCGTTCACGATGCTGTTGTGGCAGCTGTTCCAGAACGTGGCGATGACGATCGGGGTGATGCCGATCACCGGGCTCCCGCTGCCGTTCATCTCCTACGGGGGCTCGAGCCTCGTCGCCTTCTTCGTGTTGATGGGGCTCGTGCAGAACGTGCACATGCGCCGTTACCGGTAGTGGTCGAGGTCACACTCAACCCTGTCAGGTAGGCTCTGATCAGCACCGTCGCGCCGGCCCTGGTCCGGCAACGGTGCTGCGCACATCGCCTCGGCGACGCGCAGGTGCGCCGTCATCCGGACCTCCGGTCCGGATGTCCGGCAGCCCGCGCCGGCGCCACGAACCCTCCGGACGTCGAGGACATGCAGAACGAACAGACCGATCCGCTCGGGCTCACGAGCGGCGCGACCGACATGCCCGGGGTCGTCGACCTGGGTCCCCACCTGGTCGACGCCTCGCCACGAATCGCCGAGCCTCTCGCTCGAGTCGAGGTCGAGACTTCCCGCGAGTCGTCCACGCCGGAGCCGTCGGAGTCGGCGTTCGACGCGCCGTCCCCGCTCGACTCCGAGCCCGACGGATCGTCGGACCTCGACGGATCGTCCGCGCCTGACGGATCGGACGGCGGGGCGGCGGCACGCAAGCGGCGGCGTGGCTCGCGCGGCGGGCGCAACCGCAAGCGGCCCGGCGCCGCCGGCGCGCCGAGCGACATCGACGCTGACGGGGATGCCGACTCGGCCGACGAGACGGACCCGGCCGAGGGCGTCGACCCCACCGACGTCGGCGATGCCCGCCAGGTCCGCTCCCAGGAACCGGCGAGTGCCGCCGATGTCCGCGACGACGCTGCAGCGCCGGCTGAGGGCGAGGTCGTCTCGCCCGTCGACGGCGAGCGCGCCCGAGGCGCCGGTGCGGCGACATCCGTCCCGGAGACCAACGGTCCGGTCCGCGCCGGACGCCGCCCACGCAGCGACACGCAGCCGGAGCTTCCCGAGCGGATCAGCGAGGGGCGCCCGTCGTCGGTCGAGGCCGCCGAGCAGGCGTTGGTGCGCAAGCCGCAGATCGGCGACACGCGGCCCGCGCCGCCCAAGGCGGGCGCCACCCCGCCGGAGCCGGCCGCGGCGCCCCGGTCGCGGCGGGCGCCCAAGCCGAAGGCGACACCCCAGCCGGACGTGTCGACGGCGGAGATCACCGCCTCGAAGCGGCGCAAGCGCGGCGTCGGCGCCCAGCCCGAACCGGAGCTGGACAACGACGTGCTGGAGCGCCGTCGTGGCCGGGAGCGCAACGGGCGGCCGGTCGGCCGCTACCTGATGTGCGTGCAGGTCCGGCCCACCGTCACGCAAGTGGCCGTGCTCGAGGGTCGCACGTTGATCGAGCACTACGTCAGCCGCCCGGCCGACGACGTCACCCAGATCCACGGGAACATCTACCTCGGCCGGGTGCAGAACGTCCTGCCCGGCATGGAGGCAGCCTTCGTCGACATCGGCACGCCGAAGAACGCCGTCCTGTACCGCGGCGACGTCCAGTACGACGCCGAGGACATCGTCGAGAAGGGCGGCAACCCGCGCATCGAGCAGCTGCTTCGGCCCAAGCAGCTGATCATCAGCCAGGTGACGAAGAACCCGATCGGCGCCAAGGGCGCCCGCCTGACGCAGGAGGTCTCCCTGCCCGGCCGGTTCGTCGTGCTGATCCCCAACTCGAAGACGTACGGGATCTCCAAGCGGCTGCCCGACGACGTCCGCAAGCGGCTGCGCAGCATCCTCGACCGGGTCAAGCCGGCCGAGCACGGGCTCATCGTGCGCACCGCCGCGGAGGACGCCAACGAGCACGAGCTGCGCGCCGACATGGCCCGGCTGCTCGAGCAGTGGCAGGCCATCGAGGCCAAGGCCAAGCGGGCCAACAGCCCGACCCTGCTGTACCGCGAGCCGGAGCTGGCCGTGCGGGTCATCCGCGAGGAGTTCAACGCCGAGTACCGCGGCGTGATCATCGACGACCAACGGCTGTTCGAGGACGTGCGCGACTACATCGGCGCGTTCAACCCGGAGCTCGCCGACCGCGTCGAGCACTTCGACGCCGACGCCGACGGCCTGCCGATCTACGAGCGCCACCACATCCACGAGCAGCTGCACAAGGCGCTCGATCGCAAGGTGTGGCTGCCGAGCGGCGGCTCGCTGATCATCGAGCACACCGAGGCGCTCACCGTGATCGACGTCAACACCGGCAAGAACGTCGGCACCTCGAACCTCGAGGAGACGGTGTTCCGCAACAACCTCGAGGCGGCCGAGGAGGTCGCCAAGCAGCTGCGGCTGCGCGACATCGGCGGCATCGTCGTCATCGACTTCATCGACATGGAGATCAAGGACAACCGCCGCAAGGTGGTCGAGGCGTTCCGCTCGGCCCTCGCCCGGGACAAGACGCGGACGCAGGTGTTCGACATCTCCGAGCTCGGATTGGTGGAGATGACCCGCAAGCGCATCGGCGAGGGCCTGCTGGTCAACTTCGCCGATCAGTGCCCCAACTGCGAGGGTCGCGGCGTCCTGATCGACCACGCGCTCATCGAGTAGTCGTCGGGGGCGTTGGGGCTGCTCACCGCAGTCGATATCTTGTTCGGGCTATGTACGCAGTGATCGCATCAGGTGGGAAGCAGACCCGCGTTGCCGAGGGGGAGCAGGTCCACCTGGAGCTGCTCGCCGCGGATGACGACGACGGTCGAGCTGCGCCCCGTCCTCCTCGTCGACGGGGACACCGTCCTCGCCACACCCGACCAGTTGAAGGGTGCGGCCGTCAAGGGCCGCATCGTCGGCACCGCCAAGGGGCCGAAGATCGACGGGTTCATCTACAAGCGGCGCACGAACCAGCGCCGGCGTTACGGGCACCGCCAGCGGTACTCCGTCGTCGAGATCACCTCCATCACGAAGGGCTGACGCCATGTCGAAGACCAAAGGTGGCGGGTCCACCCGCAACGGCCGCGACTCCAACGCCCAGCGCCTCGGCGTGAAGGTGTTCGGCGGCACCGAGATCAACGCCGGCACGATCATCGTGCGCCAGCGCGGCACCCGCTTCCACCCGGGCAAGAACGTCGGCATCGGCGGCGACGACACGCTGTTCGCGCTGGTCGCCGGCGCGGTGAAGTTCGGTCAGCGCGGCGGTCGCAAGGTCGTCGACGTCGAGCCCGTCGTCGAGGAAGTCGCCTCGGCCTGATCGTCGTCGGTGCTGCCGTGCAGCACCGATGCGGCCACCACGCCGCCGATCGCACCGAACAGGTGCCCCTGCCAGGAGATGCCGGGCCGGGGGAGCAGACCCCACAGCACACCGCCGTAGACGGCGAGCACGAGCGCGCCGCCCGACGAGGTAGAGCAGGTTGCGGGCGAAGACGCCGCGCACCACGAGGTACGTCAGGTAGCCGAAGACGAGCCCGCTGGCGCCGACGACGAGCGTGTCGCTGGCCCCGGTGAGCCAGACCCCGACCCGCTGCACAGCCCGACGATCACGGTCACCTGGACGAAGCGCTTCGCGCCGCTCAGGCAGATGACGCCGCCCATCACGACGAACGGGATCGTGTTGGCGATCAGGTGTCCGAAGCCGAGGTGCAGGAACGGGGCGAGCACGATGCCGTCGAGCCCGTCCGCCTGGCGTGGCCGGATGCCGAAGCGGTCGAGCCGTCCGTCGAGTGGCACGTCGACGAGCTCGACCGCCCACATCGCCGCGAGCATCACGATCATCGGGATGAACGCATCGGCCGGGCTCGCCGGACGCTCGTCGGGCGCCGTCGTCGGTGTGGAGCGCGTGGCCACGTCGACCATGCTGCCATCGCCGGCGCCACTACGGTGCGCGCATGCTGCTCGACGACGTCCGTGAGCTCGCGCTGGCCCTGCCGGAGGCGCTCGAGGCGCCGCACCACGACATGACGTCGTTCCGCGTGCGCGGCAAGATCTTCGCGACCGCACCAGCCGACGGGGCCCACGTGCACGTGTTCGTCGACGAATCGGACACTGCAGCCGCGGTCGCCGAATCCCCCGAGTGGTGCGCCGAGCTGTGGTGGGGCAAGAAGCTCTCCGGTGTCCGGGTGACGCTGGCCGTCGCCGACCCGGAACGGGTCGCCGACCTGCTCGAGGAGTCCTACCGCCGTCGCGCGCCGAAGGCGCTGGTCGCCGAGCTCGACGCCCGCTGACCCTGCCCGGCGGTGGCCGGGGCGTGCCGAGGTCTCGTTCGTGTCGCGGTCGCTCCGACCGAACCCGTCGTCAGCAGCGCGACACGGACGGGACGGCCGGGCGGTTGGCGTCGGCGCCTGGCGTGGTGGTTCGTGTCGCGGTCGCTCCGACCGATCCCGTCGTCAGCGGCGCGACACGAACGAGGTGATCGGCCGGCGGCGCGGTCAGATGTCGTCGACGCTGCGCGGCAGGCGGGCGGGGTCCCAGTGGAGCTCGCGCAGGGCGGCCCGGCAGGCGAAGCGGTCGGTCATCCCGCCGACGTAGGTCACCGCCGCGTGCAACGGATCGAGGCCACCATCGTCGGGCAGGAGGCCGGGAGACGACGCGTAGTGCTCGACGAGGGCGCGCAGGAGGTCGACCACCGCCGCGGCCTGCTGGCGAGATGCCGGGCGGAGGTAGACCTGCTCGTAGTTGAACCGGCGGAACTCGCCGAGCGCCTCGGCCTCCGGCGCGGTCATCCCGATCCGGCCGGTCTGCGCAGCCGCCTGGATCATCGCCGTGATGAACGCACCGAGCTGCTGGCTGCGTCGACGTCCACATCGTTCCAGCACGACCGCCGGCAGGTCGTCGGCGACGACGATCCCGGTGGCCACGGCGTCCTCGAAGTCGTGGCACACGTAGGCGATGCGGTCGGCCCAGCTGACCACCTCGCCCTCGGGCGTCGCCGGCGCCGGCCGGCTCCAGGAGTGGTTGCGGATCCCGTCCAGGGTCTCGGCGCACAGGTTCAACCCGGCGAGTGTGACGTCGGCACCCCACACGGCGTGGTCGTAGCCGTCGGGCACGTAGGGCGACAGTGCGTCCTCGCTGGCGTGCCCGCCGGGTCCGTGGCCGCAGTCGTGGCCGAGCGCGATCGCCTCGGCGAGCGCGACGTTCAGGCCCGAGCGCGCGGGCGACCGACACGGCGACCTGGGCGACCTCGAGCGCGTGGGTCAGGCGGGTGCGCTGGTGGTCGTCGGGGAAGACGAACACCTGGGTCTTGCCGGCCAGACGGCGGAACGCGCTGGAGTGCAGGATCCGGTCGCGGTCGCGCTCGAAGCACGTCCGCCACGGATCCGGGCTCCTCGTCGCGGTCGCGGTCGCCGCGCGCCATGGGCGTGGGTGGCCAACGTGGCCAGGTGCTCGCGCCTCGAGGTCCTCACGGGCGTGGCGGTCGAGCTGCGTCGCCGAGCCGCTGGCGGCCCACGAGTCGGCGTGGGCCAGGCGGATGCCGTCGAGCACCGAGTGGCCGGCCATCGTCGCGGCCCAGCGCGCCGGCGCGCTCGTCCACCTCGGCCATGGTTCTCCAGAGTACCGATGGCCTCCCCGGTATCGTCTGATGGTCCTATGAGCAGCGGTTTCGTCGACGAGGCACAACTGAACGTGCGCGGTGGCGACGGTGGCGCGGGCTGCCGTGGCATTCCGTCGCGAGGGTCCCGTCGTGCTGGGCGGGCCGAACGGCGGCGACGGCGGCAAGGGCGGCGACGTGTGGCTCGTCGCCGATCGCAACGTCGCCTCGCTGCTGGCGTTCCGCGACCATCCGCACCGTCGGGCCACCGACGGCGCCCACGGCAAGGGCAAGGACCTCCACGGCAAGCGCGGACAGACCGATCGAGGTCGCCGTGCCCGAGGGCACCGTGGCCAGCGACCTGTACACGGGCGAGCTGCTCGCCGACCTCGCCCACCACGGCGACCGCTGGCTGGCGGCCGCCGGCGGCCGCGGCGGCCGGGGCAACGCCAAGTTCCTCTCCAACCGCCGCCGCGCGCCGAGCTTCGCCGAGCAGGGCGAGCACGGCGAGGAGCGGTGGATGAAGCTCGAGCTGAAGTTGATGGCCGATGTCGCCCTCGTCGGGTTCCCCAACGTCGGCAAGAGCACGCTGATCAGCGTGATCAGCGCGGCCAAGCCGAAGATCGCCGACTACCCGTTCACCACGCTCGAGCCGCACCTCGGCGTCGTCCGGCTCGACGAGCACACCGAGTTCGTCGTCGCCGACATCCCCGGGCTCATCGAGGGCGCCAGCGAGGGTCGCGGCCTCGGCCACCGGTTCCTGCGGCACATCGAGCGCTCCCGGGCGCTGTGCGTGATGGTCGACCTCGCCGGCGAGGTCGACCCTGCCGAGCAGGAGCGGGTGCTGCTCGACGAGCTCGGCAGCTACCAACCGGAGCTGCTGGAGCGCCCGCGAGTCGTCGTCGGCACGAAGAGCGATTCGGTCGCCGCGCCGATGGGACGCGGCATGGTCCGGTGAGCGGCTCTCCGCGGTCACCGGGCAGGGCGTGCGCGAGCTCGTCGGCCGCCTGGCCACGCTCGTCCACGAGGCCCGGGTGGCGCAGCCGGAGGACGATGGCGTCGTCATCCTGCGCCCACAGGCCGACGGGGCGCGGGTCGAGCGGCTCGGCGACCACGAGTTCCGCCTGATCGGCCGACAGGTGGAGCGCGTCGTCGCGCTGAACGACGTCACCACGCCCGAAGCCATGTCGTACATCGACCACCAGCTCAAGCGGCTCGGCGTGGCCCGGCTGCTGGCACGCGCCGGGGTGAGCGACGGCGACACCATCTGGATCGCCGACTTCAGCTTCGAGTACCAGCAGGACGTGTGATGTGTCCGCCCCGGCTTCGGCCGCTGCCGATGAGGCTGGTCGCCAAGATCGGGACGTCGTCGCTGACCGACGAGCGTGGGGTGATCGACACGTCGGTGATCCGCGAGCTGTGCGCGCAGCTCGCGGCCCTGCGCCGTGGCGGCCACGAGGTCGTGCTGGTGACCTCGGGGGCGGTGTCGGCCGGCGTCGCCGCGCTCGGCCTGCCCGGCCGGCCGACGGGCATCGGACTGCTACAGGCGTTGGCCGCCGCCGGGCAGAGCCGGCTGATGGAGCACTACAACCGGGCGCTCGACGCGCACGGCCTCGTCGCCGCGCAGGTGCTGCTCGTGCCGAACGACTTCGTCGACCGGCGCCAGTACCTGCACGCCCGGGGCACGCTCACCCGCCTGCTCGATCTCGGCTGCGTGCCGATCGTCAACGAGAACGACGCGATCGCCAGCCACGAGATCCGCTTCGGCGACAACGACCGCATCGCCGCGCTCGTCGCCCACAACGTCAACGCCGAGCTGCTGGTGCTGCTCACCGACACGCCAGGTCTGTACACCGCCGACCCGCGCCAGGATCCGACGGCGACGCTGATCGACGAGGTGGTCGAGGGCGACCCGCTGCTGGAGGTCAGCGCCAGCTCGCCCGGCACGGCACGCGGCAGTGGGGGCATGGCGTCGAAGCTGTCCGCGGCGCGGATGGCCTCGTGGTCCGGGGTGCGGGCGACGATCGCCGCGGCGTCACGCCCCGAACGTGCTCGTCGACGCGGTGGCCGGACGCAGGGTCGGCACCACGTTCCAGCCGAGCTCGCGTCGTCTGCCGGCACGCAAGCTGTGGATCGCCTTCGCCAGCCACGTCGAGGGCGCGGTGCTGGTGGACGACGGGGCGATGCGCGCGCTCGTCGACCGCGGCCGTTCCCTGCTGCCCGCCGGCGTCACCGGGCGTCAGCGGCGACTTCGCCGAGGGTGACGTGATCGACGTGCGCGACCCGTCGGGCACCACGGTCGCGCGGGGCATGGCGCTGAACGATGCGGCGGTCATCCGCCAGGTCGCCGGCAAGCGCACCGGCGATCTGCCGAGCGACGTCGTCCACGAGGTGATCCACCGCGACGACCTCGTCGTCCTCGTCTGACCGCTCCGGCGCCTCGGGCGTCGGGCAGCATGTGTCGCCGCCGGGCGGCGCCTCAGGTGCCGGGTTGGGTGGCCGGCTGGTCCTGGGTCTGGGGGACCGAACCGGCGTCGGCCGGCGCAGCGCTGATCGCCCCGGCCGAGCCGGCATCGACGGCGGCCGGTGCGGGAGCGGCCGATGTGCCACCGTCGAGGCCGAGCTCGGCGCGCAGCTGGCTCGAGCCGGCTCTGCGCCTCGATGTTCGTCGTGGCCTGCTCGATCTCCAGGATGCTGCCCTGCACGCTGACGCTGCTCAGCTCGCTGGTGGCCTTCGCCTTGGCGTAGCGCGCCTCGATCTTCTGCTGCACCTCGTTGAGCGTGGGCACGTCGTCGCCGACCGTCTCGCTCAGCGCGCCCATCGCCGAGTTCAGCTCTTCTTGCATCTTCGCCTGGTCGAGCTGCGACAGGAGACGGTTCTTGTCGGCGAGCTTCTGCTGCAGCAGCCGGCCGTTCTGGGCGACGGCGGCCTTGGCCTGGTCGGCGGCGTTGGTCGAGTCGAGCACCATCTGCTTGAGGCCCTCGACGTCCTTCTCCACCTGGATCAGCTGGGTGGCGATCGTCTCCGCGGCACTGGAGTACTGGGTGGCCTTGGCGGCGTCGCCGGCCTTCTGCGCGTCGGACGCCATCACCAGCGCCTGACGGGCGTTGGCGTTGAGCTTGCCCAGCTCGTTGAGCTTGGCGTTGAGCCGCATCTCCGACTGCTTCTGGCCGGCGATGACGTTGGCCGCCTGCTCGCGCAGCCGGCGGTCCTGCTGCTGCGCCTCGGCGAGCGCCTGCTCGAGCTGCACCGCGGGGTCGGCGCGCTGTTCGAAGTTGCGGTCGAACTTGGCTGTCCAGTACTTCCACCACTTCTTCATGGTCTTGAACATGTGACCAGCCTAGAGGGCGGGTTGGGCGCTGGCCGACGGGTCGGCGCCGCCGCCACGGCGGACGAACCAGCTCTTCAACTGGTCGAGCTCCGGCGCGCGCATCACGGCGAGGGCGCCGACGTACACGGCCAAGCCGACGATCGTCGCGCTGACGATCCGGGCCAACGACCCTGCGCCGGTGTTGGAGCCGACGACGCGGGCGACGAGCCACGTCGCCTCGGCCATGAGCAGCGCGGCGACGCCCATCCGCGCCAAGCGACAGCAAGACCGCGCCCGACCGGGAACCCGGGCAGCTTGTAGCCGAGCACCTGCAGCGCCCAGACCGAGGTGACGAGGTAGGCGATGGCGAACGCCAGGCCGAGGCCGAGCACCCCGAAGCGGTCGTGCAGCAGCACGGCGAGCGCGATGTTGATGAGGTTCTCGACGACGTTGATGACGAACGGCGTGCGCGCGTCGGCGTGCGCGTAGAACGCCCGCAGGGTGAACAGGTAGACGGAGAACCCGGCGAGGCCGATGGCGAAGCCACCGAGGGCGCGCGACGTGTCCAGCGCGTTCGCCGCGGTGAAGTTGCCGTGCTGCAGGGCGAAGCCGACGATCGGGCGGCGCAGCGTGAACATCAGCAGTCCCGCCGGGAAGGTGAACAGGGCGACGAGGCGGATGCCCAGCGAGGTGACGTCGATCATCCCCTGGCGCAGCTTGCGCTTGACGTTGCGGGCCATCTCCGGTTCGAACGTCGTGGCGATCGACATCGCCAGCAGCCCGTGGGGGAGGACGAACAGGATGTACGCCTTGGCGTACGCGTCGGGGTGACCGGTGCCCGGGTCGGCGAGGTTGACGATGGTGATCGCGGCGATCTGGTTGAACACGACGTAGCCGAGCGTCCACCCCGACAGCCGGGTGAGCTGAGCGATCGCCGGGTGCTTGAAGTTCGGGTTCCACCGCAGCTTGATGCCGCGCGGCGCGCATCGCCGGGACCAGCGCGATGGCCATCAGCGCGATGCCGGCGGTTGCGCCGAGCGCCAGCGTCCACCTGCAGGCCGGCGTCGGTGAGGATGTCGTCGACCGTCGGCGGGTGGTCGACGACGTGGGGGACCAGCGCCAGGCCGGCGATGATCACCACGTTGGACAGCACCGGCGCCCACGCCGCGGCGAAGAACCGCCGGTGGGCGTTGAGCAGCGCGGTGGCCAGGGCGATGAAGCCGTAGAAGAAGATCTGGATGAGGAAGACCCGGGCGAGCGCGGTGCCGGCGGCCCGGTACACGTCGGCGTCGCCGGTGACGTTGACGGAGAACAGGTCGGAAGATCGCCGGGGCGGCGATCACGGCGGCCAGCGGTGATCGCGCTGACGACGATCATCGCCACGGTGAACACGGCCGACGTGGCCTCGTCGTCGTTGTCTTCGGCCTGCTTGGTGAAGATCGGGATGAGCGTGGCCGAGAGCACGCCGCCGAGGAGCAGTTCGTAGATCGCGTTCGGCGAGCCGTTGGCGCTGTTGTACGCGTCGGCGATCGCCGCCTGGCCGACGAACCTGGCGAACGCATAGACGCGGATCAGCCCGGTGAGCCGGGACATCGCCGTGCCGCCGGCGACGACGAGGTTGTTGCGCAGCAGCCGGTTGCCGCCCATGGCCGGTGCGTCGGGTCGAGTCGGCGCCTCCGCCGCGGCCGTCATGGTCGGCGTCGGTCGTCCGTCGTCGCCGGACAGGTGAGCACGTCGACCGGGGAGGGCGTGGTGGGAAGCGAGTTCTCCGGTTCGTGGCTCACGTCGACGGCGTGGCCGCGCCCGTCGCACCGGCCGCGGGTCGTTGCCCGCCTCGACCGGCACATCGGTCACCGCGTCGGCGCGCGGACCGCCGGCGTCGCCGACC
Source organism: uncultured Acidimicrobiales bacterium (assembly GCA_963794805.1). Lineage (GTDB taxonomy): Bacteria > Actinomycetota > Acidimicrobiia > Acidimicrobiales > Ilumatobacteraceae > JAODBQ01. Next base: position 129,061 of record CAWCFL010000010.1, on the reverse strand, counting down.
GGCGCTCCGTCGGCCGGGCCGGTGGGAGCGGCTGGGGCAAGGTCGGGCAGCGGCGGCAGGACCGGACCGCGGCGGACCGCCTCGACGTCGGCCACCGCCAGGCGCAGCGCTTCCATCTGGGTGACGAGGTCGTCGAGCGCGGTGCCCAGCTCGGTCGTCGCGCCGCCGCCGACGCTGACCTCGGCGGCCTGGGCGACGAGCTCGTCGAGGCGCAGGTTCATCGTCCGCAGCTGCTGATCGGTCTGGTCGCGGGTCGCCCGCATCCGGCCGGCGGCGTCGAGCTGCGATTGCAGCGGCACCGCGTGAGTCGTCGTCGGTCGCCGCGTCGAGCCGGCGGCCGAGCGACGGCGCGTCGATCCGGCCGATCGCGTCGTCGAGCTCGTCGCCGCGCTTGGCGATGGCGAACAGCTCGACGACACCGTGGTGCACCTGCGCGGCGATCGTCGTCAGGCGGTCGCGCGTCGGGCCGGGCTGCACGCCGCGGACGATCTCGTTGTAGCGCCGCTCGCGTGGACACCGCCGTCGACACGTGACGGCGCCATGGTTCGCCGACGGTGAACGGGTCGATCGCCGTCCGCGGTCCACGGCGCTCGGCGGCAGCCTGCGCGCCGGCCGCGGCGCTTGAGGATCCGCATCCCGACGGCGATCAGCGCCACGAGGATCACCGTCACGACGATCGCTGCCATCGACGAGACGCTAGCTGTGGCCGGTGGCCGGGGACTGGCGTTCTCGTCGGTCGGATCGTGGCGGGTGGCGGGCGGCCAGTCCCCGACCACTAGGACAGATCGGCGGCGACGAACGTGCACAGCTGCTCGTTGCTCGGGTCGGTGAGGGGCGCCAGGCGCATGGCCTGGTGGGCCACGGCGGACTCGAACAGGTTGCGCACGAAGCGGGCGTTGCCGAAGCCGCGGGTGCGCGGTTCGGCGGCGATCAGCCGGCACAGGCGGTCGAGTGCGTCGTCGGACAGCACGTACCGGTTCCGCTCGCCGAGCGCTGACGAAGATCGACACCAGCTCGGCGTCGGTGTAGTCGGGGAACTCGATCGTGCGCGTGAACCGGCTCTTCAGCCCGGGGTTGGTGTCGATCAGCTCGGCCATCTCGGCGGGGTAGCCGGCGGCGACGATCGCCAGGTCGTCGCGGTGGTCCTCCATGAACTTGACGAGCGTGTCGATCGCCTCCCGCCCGAAGTCGTTGTCCCCGCCGCGGGCCAGCGCGTAGGCCTCGTCGATCAGCAGCATCCCGCCGAGCGCCGACTCGAGCACGGCCGTGGTCTTCATCGCAGTCTGGCCGACGAACCCGGCGACGAGGTCGGCGCGGTCGGTCTCCACCAGCTGGCCCTGCGACACGACGCCGACGCTGCGGTAGATCTGCGCCAGCAGCCGGGCGACGGTGGTCTTGCCGGTGCCGGGGTTGCCGGTGAACACGAGGTGGTGGCTGGTCTCGATCGTCGGCAGCCCGCGCTCGGCGCGCAGCGCCTGCACCTGCAGCAGGCTCGACAGCCGGCGCACCTCGGCCTTGACCGCGTCCAGCCCGACCAGCGCGTCGAGCTCGGCGAGCAGCTCCTCGACCGGGCGTGCCGCAGCGGTGGGCGGCGGAGCACTCTCTGCGGCGATCGAGGTGGTCGCGGCAGTCGTCGCGCCGGTGCCGGCGCCGGCGATCGCCGGCCGATCGGCGTCGGTGACACATCCCCCGGCGTGGGCGGTCCCGGAGCGGGCGGACCGTCGGCGGCGCGCCGGCGCGGTCGAGCCGGCACCGTGGTGGTGGCCGGCGGCTGCCCGGGGCGGGGCACGCCGGCCGCGTCGAGATGGGCGAGCATCGCCATGCGGAACGCGTCGATCGCCTCGATCTCGCTCGGCGACGGCACCAGGTCGATCGCCGCGGCCATGTGCGCGAGGTCGAGCGCCGCCGCGTAGTAGCGGTGGCTGCGCACCGTGGTGGCGCGGGCGTCGGCCTTCGCCAACAGGTCGAACAGCACGCTCGGTGAGCGCAGCCACGCTGATCGTCCGTTGAGCATCCCCGAGGAACGCAGCTCGACCGACGAGATCAGCAGCGGTGGGTGCAGTCGTTGCCCGATCGCGTCGAGGTACACCTCGGCCTCGTCGGCGGTCAGCCGTCCGTCGGCGGCGATCACACCGGCGACGATGTTCGACGCCTCGATCGTCACGTCGTCGCGGTACGTGGACGCGGCCTTGCCGCTGAGCACCGCCAGCTCGTCGGACATGGCGTCGACGAAGTCGCCGACGGCGTCGATGAGTGGCGCCGGCGGCATGTGCGGCAGACTACCGACGCCTCTCGGGACTGGGCCGGGGGACGCGGAGCGGGCCGCTACCCAATTGACCCCCTGGTCAAGGCGGCCAGTAGGGTGCCGGTCCATGGCAGATCGGTTTGAGAGCGTCCAAGAGGTCCGTGACGGCTTGAAGGAGGTCAAGTACCTCGCCGACGACGGCATCTCCGGGGTCGTGTTCCTCGCCGACCGTCTCGGCAAGCCGGTCCTCGTCGAAGGCCCGGCCGGCACCGGCAAGACCCAGCTGGCCAAGAGCGTCGCCGAGGTCACCGGCGCCCGCCTCATCCGCCTGCAGTGCTACGAGGGCCTGGACGAGTCCAAGGCGCTCTACGAGTGGAACTACAAGAAGCAGCTGCTGCGCATCCAGGCCGACCGCAACAGCGACTCGTGGAGCGACGTCCACGACGACATCTTCTCCGACGAGTTCCTCCTCACCCGTCCGCTGCTGGAGGCGATCAGCGCGCCCGACCCGGTGGTCCTGCTGATCGACGAGGTCGACCGCGTCGAGGTCGAGACCGAGGCGCTGCTGCTCGAGATCCTCTCCGAGTACCAGGTGTCGATCCCCGAGCTCGGCACGATCGAGGCCAAGCAGATCCCGCTCGTGTTCCTCACGTCGAACAACACCCGTGAGCTGAGCGAGGCGCTCAAGCGCCGCTGCCTGTACCTGCACGTCGACTACCCGGACATGGACCGGGAGAAGGAGATCGTGCTCACCAAGGTGCCCGGCGTCAGCGCCAACCTCGCCGACCAGATCGCCCGCATCGTGCGCAGCATCCGCCAGCTCGACCTGAAGAAGGCGCCGTCGGTGTCGGAGACGATCGACTGGGCGCGCACGCTCGTGCTGCTCGGCATCGACAGCATCGACGCCCAGCAGGCCAAGGAGACGCTGCACGTGCTGCTCAAGTACCAGACCGACATCGCCAAGGCCGCCAAAGAGCTGTGCGTCGACAGCAAGTAGCTGTCGGCCCAGCGACGAGAGGAGCACCGATGCTCGACCTGCTGGCCGGCTTCGTCACCGAACTGCGCAACGCCGGCCTGCCGGTGTCGCTCACCGAGAACCTCGACGCGATGGAGGCGGTGCAGCACATCCCCATCGAGGACCGCGAGGCGTTCAAGTACGCCCTCGGGGCGACGATGGTCAAGAACAACTCGCACTGGCGGGCGTTCGAGACCGTGTTCGAGGTGTACTTCAGCCTGCGCGGGCCGGAGTACAAGATCGGCGACGGCGACTCGGACAGCGACATCGACGAGATGTGGCGCGAGATGCAGGAGCAGATGCAGGGCGAGGGCAAGGGCCGTGGCGGCTCGATGGAGGCGCTCACGCCCGAGGAGCTCGCCCACCTGCTGATGCAGGCGCTGATGAACGGCGACCAGGCGATGATGCGCGCCCTGGCCAAGCAGTCCGTGCAGCGCTTCGCCGGGATGGAGCCGGGCCGCCCCGTCGGCGGCACGTACTACCTGTACCGCACGCTGCGCAACCTCGACCTCGACGGGATGCTGGAGAAGCTGATGGAGGCTTCCAAGCAGCAGGTCGGCGGCGAGCTGACGCCGCTCGAGGAGCGCCTCGAGCGCGACGAGTACAACGACCGCATCGAGCAGTTCAAGCGGGAGATCGAGGCGGAGATCCGCCGCCGGCTGGTGGCCGACCGCGGCGTCGAGGCGATGGCCAAGACGCTGCGCAAGCCGCTGCCCGAAGACGTCGAGTTCATGCACGCGTCGCGCGACGAGATGCAGAACCTGAAGAAGGCGCTGTACCCGCTGACCCGCAAGCTCGCCGCCCGCCTGGCGCGCAAGCGCCGCCACGGGCGCAAGGGCCCGCTCGACTTCCGCAACACGGTGCGCCACTCGCTGAGCTACGGCGGCGTGCCCGCCGAGCCGAAGTTCAAGTACCCCCGCCCGGCCAAGCCGGAGCTGATGGTCGTCGCCGACATCTCCGGCTCGGTCGCCGCGTTCGCCCGGTTCACGCTGATGCTCGTGTACGCCATCCAGGGCCAGTTCTCCAAGGTCCGCTCGTTCGTCTTCATCGACGGCATCGACGAGGTCACCGACTACTTCCGCGGCGTCGAGGACCTCACCGAGGCCGTCCACCGGGTGAACACCGAGGCCGACGTGGTGTGGGTCGACGGGCACAGCGACTACGGCCACGCCTTCGAGGTGTTCTGGGAGCGCTACGGCAGCAGCATCAGCTCGAAGACCACGGTGCTGCTGCTCGGCGACGCGCGCAACAACTACCACGCCTCCCAGGCCTGGGTGGTCAAGGAGATCCGCGCCAAGGCGCGTCACGTCTACTGGCTGAACCCGGAGCCGAAGAGCTACTGGAACACCGGCGACTCGATCGTCGGCGACTACGGCACGCACACCGACGGCGTCTACGAGTGCCGCAACCTGCGCCAGCTCGAAGGCTTCGTCGAGAAGCTCGAGTAACCGCCGCGTGACGATCCCGTGATGCCCGGCCGGCACGAGGGCGCGCCACTAGTCTCCCCGCCGATGCAGGCGCGGCGGGACACTCGACGGTGAGCCCCGGCTTCCTCGGTTTCGTCCTCGGCGCCGCGCATCCCCGTCGCTGTTCGCCGAGATCGGCGCGTTCCGTCGCGACCGGCGCGCCCGGCGCGAGGGCCGCTGGTGGGACGACCAAGCGGTCGACTGGGACGCGACGATGCCGCCACCGCGGACGTCGCTGCGGCCGCGCTGGGAGAGCAGCAGCGACCCGGCCGACGAGGACGACCTGGTCGAGTTCCTCGTCACCGTCGTCGCCGTGCTGCTGCTCACCGCCGGGCTGTTCTTCGGCGCCTCGAACCTGCCGCGGTTCATCGTCTTCGCCCTGTGCGGCGCGGTGCTCGGCACGACCGGCGTCGGCGTGTACTCGTGGGTCGCCAAGCGCAACATGCCGCCCGGGGCCCGCCACGTCATCGTCCGCGGCGCGGTCGTCGGTGTCGCCGCCGGCGTCGCGCTGCACTGGTTCACGCGGACCGAGTGGCGCACGCTGACGTTCGTCGCGATCCACGACGCGCGTCGTGGCCGTCAAGCTCGTCCAGCGGCCAGGCCAGGTGCACGACGTGTTCGGCAACGACGGCCTGCTGCTCGACGTGTCGCTCGCCGTCGGCGTGATGTTCGCCATCGGTCTGCTGATCATGGCCCTGATCGACCTCGTGGCGATGCTCGCCGCCACCCGTCTCGGCGAGGGATCGCGTTCGGCGTTCGCCGCGTGGCTGGCCCAGCTGTACCCGCGGCGCCAGGTGCGCCTGTGGGTGTCGACGGCGATCATCGGCACGCTGATGCTCCTCTTGGTCGGCGGCTCGCTGCTGCACACCTACGACCGCTGGGAGCGCGACAGCGCAGATCAAGCCCGGCCCGGTGCCGATCGTCGTGACGCCCGCCCGGCACGGTCGTCCCGCCGACCACCACGTCCACCACGTTGCCGACCACGACCGTCGCGCCGACCACGACGGTCGCACCCGCAGCCCCCGTCGATCCGGCAGTCACGACCGCTGCCCCCTGAGCGCAGCCCGAGTCCGACGCCGCGGGCGAGTCGCTGGGGTGCGGAATCGACCGTCACCGACTCGGGTGGTCGGCTGGGACTCGGGCGGGTTGGCGTGAGCCGAGTCCGACGTGTGCGGGCGAGTCGCTCGGCTGCGTTCTCGCACGTCACCGACTCGGGTGGTCGGCTGAGGACTCGGGCGGTCGGCTGGGACTCGGGGGTCGGCTGGGACTGGGGTGCGCAGGAGCGGCGGGCGTTGGCCCGTCGCCCCGAGCGCGGGCTTCAGCCGCGTTGGTAGTTCGGGGCCTCGCGGGTGATCGTCACGTCGTGCGGGTGGCTCTCCTCGCGGCCGGCGGTGGTGACGCGCATGAACCGGGCGCCGCTGCGCAGCCCGTCGAGCGTCGCCGCGCCGGCGTAGCCCATGCCGCTGCGCAGGCCGCCGACGAGCTGGTAGACGACGTCGCCGAGCGTGCCGGCGTAGGCCACGCGCCCCTCGATGCCCTCGGGGACGAGCTTGCGCGTGGCCGCGGCGGTGACCGACTTCTCGCCGCCCGAGGTGCTCGACTGGGCCGACGCGTAGCGGTCGGCGCCGAGGCCCTGCATCGCCCCGATCGAACCCATGCCGCGGTAGCTCTTGTACCGGCGGCCCTCGAACAGCTCCAGCTCGCCCGGCGCCTCGTCGGTGCCGGCGAGGATCGAGCCGAGCATCACCGTCTCCGCGCCGGCGGCGATGGCCTTGACGACGTCGCCGCTGTAGGTGATCCCGCCGTCGCCGATGATCGGCACGCCGCGGCGCAGCCCTCGGCGGGCGGCCGCGTGGATCGCCGACAGCTGCGGCATCCCCGCCCCGGACACGACGCGGGTCGTGCAGATCGAGCCGGCGCCCACGCCGACCTTGATGGCGTCGGCCCCGGCGTCGGCGAGCGCGTCGACGCCTTCCTCGGTGACCACGTTGCCGGCCACCACCGGCAGGTCCGGCCACGACGACTTGATCCGCTCGATCGCCTTGATCACCCCGGCCGAGTGCCCGTGGGCGGTGTCGATGGCCACGGCGTCGACCTTGCGGGCGACGAGCGCCTCGACCCGGTCCTCCAGGTCGGCGCCGACACCGACCGCGGCGGCGCAGCGCAGCCGGCCCGCCGCAGTCGCGCGTGGCGTTGGGGAACTCCTGGCGCTTGAGGATGTCCTTCACGGTGATCAGCCCGATCAGGCGTTGCTGGTCGTCGACGAGCGGCAGCTTCTCGATGCGGTGCTTCTGGAGGATCGCCTTGGCCTCCTCGAGCGTGGTGCCCTCGCTCGCCGTGATCAGTCGTTCGCTGGTCATGAACTCGGTGACCGGCCGGTCGAAGTCGGCGCCGCTGCAGAAGCGGATGTCGCGGTTGGTGAGGATGCCGACGAGCCGACCGGAGGCATCGGTGATCGGCACGCCGCTGAAGCGGAACCGGCGCATCAGGTCCTCGGCGTCCTGCAGCGTCGCGGTGGGCGGCAGGGTGACCGGGTCGGTGATCATCCCGCTCTGGCTGCGCTTGACCTTCTGCACCTCGGCGGCCTGGTCCTCGATGGTCAGGTTGCGGTGGATCACGCCGATGCCGCCCTCGCGGGCGAGGGCGATGGCCATGCGCGCCTCGGTGACCTTGTCCATCGCCGCCGAGACGATCGGGACGGCGAGCACGATGTCGGCGGCGAACGTCGCCGTCGTGTCGACGGTGTCGGGCAGCACGTCGCTGTAGCCGGGGACGATGACGACGTCGTCGAACGTCAGCGCCTCGAAGCGGTCGAACAGGTCGGCGTTGCGGTCGGCAGGATCGGTCGTCATCGGGGACCTCCGTGGTCGCAGAGCTTGGTCAGGGCGTCGACGAGCAGGCGGTGCTCGGCGGCGTGCATGCGGGCGGTCAGGTCGTCGAGCGCCTCGCCGGCGATCATCGGCACCTCGACCCAGTCGATCAGCGGCCCGTCGTCGACGCCTTCGTCGACGATGTAGTGGACCATCACGCCGGTGCGCGTGCGCAGGCCGTCGCGGCCCTCGACGTGGGCCCGGTTGATGGCGTCGACGCCGGCGAGCTCGCCGGGCGCGCCGGGGTGCAGGTTGATCACCTGGTGGTCGAAGTGCTTGAGGAAGCTCATCGACAGGATGCGCATCCACCCGGCACACACGACGAGGTCGGGCGACAGGTCGAGCACGGCGTCGGCCAGGCGGGAGTCGTACTCCGAGCGGGTCTCGCCCGCGAGCGAGGCGGACGCCACCGCGACGGCCGCGATGCCGGCGCGCGCGAGCGCGCACCAGGGCGCCCGACGTCGGCGCGGTTGGACACGACGCCGACCACCTCGGCGGCGATCGTCGCCGGCGGCGCAGGCGTCGAGGACCGCCTGCAGGTTGGTCCCCTCGCCCGACGCCAGCACCACGAGCCGCTTCATCCGAGCGGCGCCCCTCCCGTGCCCGCGTGGCGCAGGTGGACCTTGCCGCCTGCCGGGGACCAGCTCGCCGATCACCCACGTCGGCTCGGGGACCAGCCGCTGCACGGCGTCGACGTCGGCCGGCGGCGCAGACCAGCACCATGCCGATGCCCATGTTCAGCGTGCGGTACAGCTCGTGCTCGTCGAGGCCGGTGGCCGCCTCGCGCACGAGGCGGAACAGCGGCGGGATCGGCCACGCGTCGAGGCGCACGACGGCGTCGCACGAGTCGGGCAGCACGCGCGGCAGGTTCTCCGGCAGGCCGCCACCGGTGATGTGGGCCAGCGCCTTGACCTTGCCGGCCTGCAGCACGCCGTCGAGCACCGGCAGGTAGTTGCGATGCGGCTCGAGCAGCGCGTCGCCGAGCGGTCGGTCCATCCCGGCCGGCACGGCGTCCATCGGCAGCCACTCGAACACCTTGCGCAGCAGCGAGTAGCCGTTGGTGTGCGGACCGTTGGAGGCCAGACCGACGAGCACGTCGCCCGGGCGCAGGTCGGTCCGCGGGAGCAGGTCGGCACGCTCGACGGCGCCGATCAGCGTGCCGGCGATGTCGAACGCGCCTGGCGCGTACACGCCGGGCATCTCCGCGGTCTCCCCGCCGAGCAGCGCGCAGCCGACCGCGGCGCACGCGTCGGCCATCCCGCCGACGATCTCGGCGATCTGCGTCGGCGTCGATGCGGCTGGCGGCCACGTAGTCGAGGAAGAACAGCGGGCGGGCGCCCTGCACGAGCACGTCGTTGACGCAGTGGTTGACGATGTCGGCGCCGACGCCGCGGTAGCGACCGAGGCGAGCGGCCAGCTCGACCTTGGTGCCGACGCCGTCGGTGGACGCGACGAGCACCGGATCGTTCATCGCCGTGATGGCCTTGGCGCTGAACGCTCCGCCGAAGCTGCCGACGCCGTGGAGCACGGCCGAGCCGTGGGTGCGCTCGACGGCGGCGCGCATCTGCTCGACGGCGCGCCCGCCCTCGTCGATGTCCACGCCGGCGTCGGCGTACGAGCCGATCCCGGCGCCGACCGCTCGCCAGCCGATGTCGCGGCGCACCTGCATGCCCTCGAAGGAGATCTCCTCGAGCCGCGCGTAGGCGTTGCGCCGGGCCTCGCGCAGGTCGGCGCCGAGCCCGGTGACGGCCAGCACCCGCCCGCCGGTGACCCGCTCGCCGTCGGTGCCTGCGGGGAAGACGATGGCCGCCGGCTGGTCGACGTCGTCGGGGACGACGTCGGCGAGGTCGACGATCGGCGCGCCGAGCCGCGGTGCCGCCGGGTAGCCGCCGGCAGCAGCGACGACGGTGCACGCCGCCACCGGCAAGGCACCTGACCTCGGTCGATCGGCCAGCCCGCCCGTGCAGCACGCCAGGGCGATCTCGGCCAGGTCGCCGTCGAGCAGCGGCAGGACGGCCTGGGCCTCGGGGTCGCCGAAGCGGCAGTTGAACTCGAGCAGACGCGGGCCGTCGGCGGTGAGCATCAGGCCGGCGTAGAGCACGCCGACGTACGGCGTGCCGGCGGCGGCGAGGTGGTCGAGCACCGGCTGGACGAACCGGGCGCACAGCTCGTCGGCCGGGTACGGCACCGGCGCCGGTGCGTAGGCGCCCATCCCGCCGGTGTTCGGCCCGCTGTCGCCCTCGCCGATGCGCTTGTGGTCCTGGGCGAGCGGCAGTGGCCGGGCGATGCGGCCGTCGCACAGCGCCATCAGGCTGCACTCCGGGCCCGTGCAGGCGCTCCTCGACGACGATCGGCCCGCGCCGCGCCAGCTCGATGATCGCCGCCTCGGTGGCCGCCGGGTTGGTCGGCACGATGACGCCCTTGCCGGCGGCCAGACCGTCGAGCTTGACGACGACGGGGCGGCCGAGCTCGTGCCACCAGGCCAGCGCCTCGTCGACCGACTCGGTGCGCACGTAGGCCGGCGACGGCAGGCCGAGCTGCGCGGCGAGCGCCCGGGTGAACCCCTTGGAGCTCTCCAGCCGGGCGAGCGCCGCCGTCGGCCCGAAGCACGGGACACCGAGCGTCGGCGCAGCGGTCGGCGATGCCGTCGGCCAGCGCCGCCTCCGGCCCGGGGATCACCAGGTCGGTGCCGTCGGTGCCGACGTGGTCGCGGCAGCGTCGGCGGCGACGGTGACGTCGTGCCCCTCGCGCTCGCACGCCCAGGCGATCGCCGCCTCGCGGCCCCCGCCGCCGACGACGACGACCTTCACGACAGCACGCCCTCGAAGCTCAGCTTCGGCGGGGCCTCGTCGACCTGCATCGGGTACTCGCCGGTGAAGCAGGCCGTGCAGTAGCCGGGCTCGCCGTCGCTGATCGGCACGCATCATCCCGTCGAGCGACAGGAAGTGCAGCGAGTCGGCGCCGATGTGCTGGCGCATCTCCTCGACGCTCAGCCGGGCGGCCATCAGGTCGCCGTCGTGGCCCATGTCGACGCCGAAGTGGCACGGGTGGGTGATCGGCGGGCAGGTGATCCGCAGGTGCACCTCGGTGGCGCCGGCCTCGCGCAGCAGGCGCACGAGCGGACCGGCGGTGGTGCCGCGCACGAGCGAGTCGTCGATCATCACCACCCGCTGGCCGGCGAGGTTCTCCGGCGAGCGCGTTGAACTTCAGCGCCACGCCGCGGTCGCGCAGCTCCTGCGTCGGCTCGATGAACGTGCGCCCGATGTAGCGGTTCTTGATCAGCCCGTCGTTGTACGGGATGCCGCTGGCCCGGCTGTAGCCGATGGCCGCGGGGATCGAGGAGTCCGGCACGGGGATGACCACGTCGGCCGGCACCCACGACTCGTTGGCCAGCTCCTCGCCGAGGCGCTGGCGGACGTGGTGGATGTTGCGGCCGGCCCACACGCTGTCGGGGCGGGAGAAGTAGACGAACTCGAACGTGCACCGCGCCGTGCGCGACGCCGGGGTGAGCGCCTGGCGGCGGTGCAGCTCGGCGCCCTGCAGCGTGACGATCTCGCCGGGCGCCACCTCGCTGAGCTCCACGCAACCGAGCGTGTTCAGCGCGCAGGTCTCCGAGGCGACGGCGTAGCCGCCGTGGGGCAGGCGGCCGACGTGCAGCGGGCGGAAGCCCCACGGGTCGCGGACCGCGATCACCCGGTCGCCGGCGAGCATCACCAGCGAGTAGGCGCCCTTCCACGCCGGCAGCGTGCGCTCGATGCGGTCCTCCCACGTCCGCCCGCCGGCGGCGGCGAGCATCAGCGTGAGCACCTCGGTGTCGCTGGTGGCGGTGAGGCCGAAGCCGCGGTTGAGCAGCTCGTCGCGCAGCGCCTGGGCGTTGACCAGGTTGCCGTTGTGGGCGACGGCCAGCGGGCCGTGCATCGTCTCGACGAGGAACGGCTGGATGTTGCGCTGCGCGTTCGACCCGGTGGTGCTGTAGCGGGTGTGGCCGATGCCGTGGTAGCCGCTGAGCGTGGCCATCGTCGCCGGGGTGAACACGTTGGTGACCAGGCCGGAGTCCTTGTGCATGCGCACCCGGCTGCCGTCGCTGACGGCGATGCCGGCCGCCTCCTGACCGCGGTGCTGCAGGGCGAACAGCCCGAAGAACACGATCTGGGCGATGCCTTCGCCGTGCGGCGTGGACACGCCGAACACGCCGCACTCCTCGTGCGGGGCGTCGTCCATCGGGTCGTGCCGGCCGACCGTCACGCGGCACCTCATCGTCCATCGGTGCTGACCTCCGCACTGTTGGCCGGCGGCAGGGCCGCCGTGATCCGCGGGCCGACGGGGTAGTCGCCCTTCACGAACGCGCTCGCCGGTGAGGCGCTCGTAGGTGTCGATGTAGCGCGCCGACGTGGCCGCCCACACCTCGGCGCCGAGCACCGGTGGCGGCGCCGTCGCCGCGGTAGCCGGCGTCGAGCAGCGCACGGCGGACGACCTCCTTGTCGAGGCTCTCCGGCTCGTCACCCTCCGCAAGTCGTTCATCGTAGGTGGCCGCCACCCAGTAGCGCGACGAGTCCGGCGTGTGCACCTCGTCGATCAGCAGCAGCGTGCCGTCGTCGGCCAGCCCGAACTCGTACTTGGTGTCGGCCAGGATCAGGCCGGCGGCGGCGGCGACCTCCTGGCCGCGGGCGAACAGGGCCAGGGCGACGCGCTGCACCTCGTCCCACAGCGCCGGCTCGACGAGACCGCGGGCGACGACGTCGGCGCAGGTGAGCGGCTCGTCGTGGCCGCCGTGCTCGGCCTTGGTGGTCGGGCGTGATGATCGCCTCGGGACAGCCGGGTGTTCTTGCGCGAGACCGTCCGGGAGCGCGTGGCCGTAGACGGTGCGCTGGCCGGCCGCGTACATCTGCCAGATCGAGGTGGACGTCACCCCGGTGATCACCCCGCGCACGACGACCTCGACCGGGCAGCGGCGTGGCGCTGCGGGCGACCAGCACGTTCGGGTCGGGGACGGCGACGACGTGGTTGGCGACGATGTCGGCGGTCTGCGGCGAACCACCACGCGGCGAGCTGGTTGAGCACCTGGCCCTTGTACGGCACGCCCGGCGATCACCCGGTCGAACGCCGACAGGCGATCGGTGGTGACGAACAGCCGGTCGTCGCCCCAGGCGTAGGACACGCGCACCTTGCCGTCGCGCCGGTCGGGCGAGTCCGAGGTCGACGTCCATGAACGGCTCGGGGAGCAGGTCGATCGGCGGGCATCTCAGCGCTCCTTGGCGTGGCGCACGCCCTGCTCGAACAGCGGCAGGCCCGGTGGTCGGCCGCGGGTCGCCGCGACGCGGCGGCGGAAGCTCGGGGTGCTGGCGGTCGATCACGTGGTTCTCCGGGTGCGGCATCAGCCCGAGCACGAGGCCGGTCGGGTCGCAGACGCCGGCGATGTCGGCGACCGAGCCGTTCGGGTTGCTGCCGGCGTAGCGCAGCGCCACCTGGCCGGCGGCGGCCAGCGCGTCGGGGTCGGGGTGCACGTAGCGGCCCTCGCCGTGGGCGATCGGGCACTCGATGCGGGCGAGGTCCGGCGGTCCAGATGCACCGGCGACGCCGGCTCGGCGTCGAGCGCCACCCATCGGCAGTGGAACCGGCCGTCGGCGTTGTGTCCGAGCGCACCGGGCAGCAAGCCCGGCGGCGGTGAGCACCTGGAAGCCGTTGCAGATCCCGATCACCGGCTTGCCGGCGGCGACGAACCCGTCGAGCGCGTCGGCCAGGCGGTGGCGCAGCTCGAGCGCCCACATCCGCCCGGCGCCGAGCGCGTCGGCGTAGCTGAACCCGCCGGCGACGACGAGGATCTCGCGCGTCGGCGAGCCGCTGCGGGCTCGGCGATCGCCTCGGCGAGCAGCACCGTGGACGGCCTCGGCGCCGGCGAGGTCGAGGGCGAACGACGACGTCGTGGTGCCGGTTCGTTCCCGGCGCGGCGAGCACCAGTGCGCGCGGCCGGCTCATGATGCCCCCTGGCCGGTGCGCCGGCTGCGGGCGGCGTCGTCGCCACGGACACTCGGTTCCTGACGCCGCATCGCGCCGATCCCGACCCGACCGGTCGTCAGGTTGCGACCCTGACGCCGGATCGCTGCATCACGATGCCGTCCCGGTGAACGCGGCGACGAGGTCGTCGACGGCGACGGCGTGGATCCGCCGGCTGGCGTCGTGATCGCCAGGGTGCCGCTCCGTCGGTGACGGCGCCGAGCGACGATGACCGGCTCGCCGAGCTGCGTCGGCCAGCCAGTCGACGTCGCCGGCGGCCACCTCGCAGACGAAGCGGCCGGTGGACTCGGCGAACAGCACGCGTCGTGTCGTCGACGCCCGTCGCCGGCGGCGACGAGGTCGAGCGTCGCGCCGAGGTCGCCGGCGATGGCCATCTCGGCGACGGCGACGGCCACGCCGCCCTCGCTGACGTCGTGGCAGGCGACGATCCGGCCGCTGCGCAGCGCGGCGTGCAGGCGCCGGTAGCGCGCCGGGGCGCCGGGATCGGGGGCGGGCACCACGGCTCGGCGGCCGTCGGGACGACGCCGAGCAGCACGACATGGCTGCCGGCCGAGCTCGGTCGTGGTGCGACCGACGAGCACGAGCGCGTCGCCGGGACGGATCAGCTCGGGTGTGACCACCGCGCCGGCGTCGGGCACGTGGGCGATGGCGGTGATCACCAGCGTCGGGGGGATCGGCGTGGCGTCGCCCGTCGCTGCCGAGGTACTCGTTGTTCAGCGAGTCCTTGCCGCTGACGAACGGGGCGCCGTGGGCGACGGATGCGTCGCAGCAGCCGCGCACCGCGGCGACCAGCTCGCCGAGCGTCTCCGGACGGCGGGGATCGCCCCACGAGAAGTTGTCCAGCAGCACCACCCGGTCCGGGTCGGCGCCGACGGCGACGACGTTGCGGATCGCCTCGTCGACCACCGCGTGGGCCATCCGCTCCGGATCGTGCAGCCCGAACCACGGGTTGACGCCGATGCCGATGGCGATGCCGTGGGTGTCCTGCGGCTGCGGCCAGCACCACGCCGTCGGCGTGCCCGCGCCCGTCGACGCCGAGCAGCGGGCGCACGACCGTGGCGCCGCGGATCTCGTGGTCGTAGCGCCGGACGACCTCGGCCTTGGAGGCGATGTTCGGATGGGCGAGCAGCGCGAGCAGCGTCGGCCACCGGGATCGACGTCGGGCGGCGGCGCTGCCGGCAGGTCGCAGCGGGTGGGGGAGCGTCGGCCTGCATCGCCCGCGCCGGCCGGCCGTCGTGGAGGAACGCGGTGTCCAGCTCGGCGACCAGTCGTGTCCCCGGCGCGCACGCGCAGCACGCCGTCGCCGGTGAACGTGCCGAGCACCGTGGCCTCGACGCCGTGGCGCGCGCAGCGGGCGACGACGTCGTCGACGTGCGCCGGCGGCACGGCGAGGACCATCCGCTCCTGGGCCTCGCTCAGCCAGATCTCCCAGGCGGCGAGCCCGGGGTACTTCAGCGGGGCGAGGCGGACGTCGACGTCGGCGCCGACGTGCTCGGCCATCTCGCCGACTGCCGACGACAGGCCGCCGGCGCCGCAGTCGGTGATGTCGGTGTACAGGCCCCACAGGTCGTCGAGGGCGTTGATCAGCAGCTGCTCGGTGATCGGGTCGCCGATCTGCACGCTGGCGCCGGCGACGTCGCCGGTGGTGGCGTCCATGGTGGCGCTGGAGAACGTCGCGCCGCGCAGCCCGTCGCGCCCGGTGCGCCCGCCGAGCACGACGACGAGGTCGCCGGGCTGGGCGCCGGGCACCGGCGGTCCGCTCGGGGGCCACGCCGATGCATCCGCAGTAGACGAGCGGGTTGGCCATGTACGCCGGGTCGTAGAGCACCGCGCCGGCGACGGTGGCCAGGCCGATCTTGTTGCCGTAGTCGGCCACGCCGGCGATCACGCCGTCGGCGATCAGCCGCGGGTGCAGCACGCCTTCGGGCAGCAGCTCGACGGGGAGGTCGGCCGGTCCGAAGCAGAGCATGTCGGTGACGGCGATCGGCCGGTGCGACGTGCCCATCACGTCGCGGATGACGCCGCCGACGCCGGTGTTCGCCCCGCCGAACGGCTCGATCGCCGACGGGTGGTTGTGCGTCTCGGCCTTGACCGCCAGCGTCGTGCCGGACGCGAACGAGACGATGCCGGCGTTGCCGACGAACGCGCTGCGCACGAACGGCGCGGCGATCGCGTCGGTGGCGTCGCGCAGCTGGCGCAACAGCGGTGCGACACGGCGCCGTCGTCGGTGGTGATCGTGGCCCGGAACGTCTTGTGCGCGCAGTGCTCGCTCCACGTCTGGGCGAGCATCTCCAGCTCGACCTCGGTGGGCTCGCGGCCGGCGGCGCGGGAGTGGGCGACGATCGCGTCGAGCTCGGCCGGGTCGAGCGCCAGGCCGCGGTCGACGTTCAGCGCAGCAAGCCCTTCGGCGTCGAGCCCGGTGATCGACACGGTGGCAGCGGTCTCCGCGCCGGCCCCGGTGGCGTCGACGAACGCCGGCTCGATCGGGGCTGCGGCCCAGCGCTCGACCACCTCGTTGGCCAGCAGCCGCCGCGCCAGACGGGCGGTATCGGCTTCGCTCGAGGTCACCGCCGACACGGCGTAGTGCGTGCCCGTGGCGGCGTCGCCGATCTCGACGCCGATGGTCGCCGCCGCATGGCGCACGGCCGCGGCGGTGGCATCCGTCACTCCTGGCAGCAGGGCGGTCTCCAGGCCCTCGGCCGGGACGTCCCAGTCGACGGTCTGCAGCAGCGGATCGGCCAGCACCGCCTCGATCAGCGCTCGTTCCTCGGCGTCCAGATGTGCCTCGAAGAAGACCACGTCGGCCACGTCGATGCTGGTCAGCGCAGTGATCCCGAGCGCACCAGCATGGTCGCGCAGCGTGGCGGCGCGGGGCTCGGGGTGGAGGCTGCGGATGGTTGCGCGCGATCCTCCAGCCACCGCGTCGAAGCTATGAGCGCGAGCACGGGTGCCTCACCCACCTGGACGAAAAACAAAGCGACCGATCCCGTTCCGCGTCCACCTGACCTTGACGCCGGATCGCGCCCCTCGGGCCGTTGTGAGCGTCATGTCCAGAATTTGACGCCCGATCGCGCCGAGGCGGCGAGGGAACCGCTGCCGGGAGCCGGATCCGACCTTGACGCCGGATCGCGCCAGCTGGGCCGTTGTGAGCGTCATGTCCGGACCTTGACGCCCGATCGCGCGGCTGCGGGGCGCTTGCGTCGGTACGGTTCGCCGGGTGGGGGACGGGCACACCGACGTGATCGTGGTCGGGGCGGGGTCGGCCGGGGCGGTCGTCGCGGCCAGGCTGCAGCGAGGACCCCGGCCGGCGGGTGCTGCTGCTCGAGGCCGGCGACGATCACCGCAGCGCCGACACGCCCGCCGAGGTGACCGGGCCGTCGTTCCAATCAGCCGTGGAGCTGTCCGGACGGACCTGGCCCGGGCTCGTCGCCACGAGGGCGGCCGGCCAGGCGCCGCGGCCGTACCTGCGCGGGCGGGGCGTGGGCGGTTCGTCGGCGATCAATGCGATGGTCGGACTGCGCGGTGAACCGGCCGACTACGACGGGTGGGCCGACGAGCTTCGGCCTCACCGAGTGGCGATGGTCCGACGGTCGCTCCCTGGTTCGAACGCCTGCCGCTGCCCCTGCACCCGGCGCTCGACGACGAGCGCGGGGCGGTCAGTCGGGCACTGCTCGCCGCCGATCCCTGCGCCGAGGCCGCGCTGCTCACCCGGACGGCCGAGGGTCGCAGGGCCTCGGTCAACGACGTGTACCTCGAGCACGCCAGGAGCCGATCGACGCTGGAGATCCGTGGCTCGACGGCTGGTCGACCGCGTGCTGCATCGACGGGCGTCGGGCGACTGGTGTGCGCCTCGCCGACGGAACGGTGCTGGACGCCGACGTCGTGGTGGTCTGCGCGGGTGCGATCCACTCGCCGGCCGTGCTGCTGCGCAGCGGGATCGACGGCCCGGGCGTCGGTGCGAACCTCCACGACCATCCGTCGTACCCGTTGGCGATCGCCCTGCGCGCTGCGGCGAACGTCGACTGCGCTGCCGATCTCCGTCCTGGCCAAGCACTCCTCCGGCGATCGCCGTCAACGACCTGCAACTGCTGGCGATGGACTATGCCGACCGCCGGTCGCCGGACCTCGGGATCGTGCTCGTCGGGCTGATGCGCAGCAGCTCGCGTGGCACGGTGCGCCTTGCCGCTGACGACCCGTTCGTCGATCCGCGGTGTCGACTTCGACATGCTCCCCGATCCCGCCGACCTCGTGGCGCTGCGCCATGGCATCGTCCATCGCCGAACAGGTGCTGGCCGATGATGCGTTCGCCGCCATCGGCGACGTGCTCGACCACGACACGTCCGATGCGGGCCTCCTTGCCGCCGTCGGCGACTACGTGCATGCCGTCGGCACGTGCCGGATGGGCGCGGCGGACGATCCGCTGGCGGTCGTCGACGGTCGTGGCCGGGTGCTCGGCTACGAGGGCTCCTGGTGTGCGATGCGTCGGTGATGCCGCGCGTGCCGCGGGCCAACACCCACCTGCCGACGGTGATGGTCGCCGAGCGCATCGCCGCCTGGCTCGCCGCCGACCTCGGCTGACGGCCGCGGTCGAGGCGGGTCAGGTCGCCGAGGCCGCGGCGACCCGGGTGCGGCTGCCCGCCGCCGGCGAACCGTTGCTCGCGGCGGTCCCGCGGCGGACGCGCGCTTCGTCGCCCGTTTCGTCGCCGTCGCCTTCTTGGTGGCGGCCACCTTGGCCGCACTGCCCGCGGTCGCTGCCGGCTGACGCGCTGGCCGCGGCTCGCTTGGGTGCCGGCGGGCGTGTGGCAGCGGCCTTGGGCGGCGCCGTCTTCCGCGTCGCCGACTTCCGTGCCGCCGCCTTCTTCGGTGACGGCGCTCGTGTCGCCGCCTGCTTCGGCGCCGCCGGGCGCGTTCCCGAAGCGGCCTTGGTCGTCGAGGGGCGCGCCGCCACCCGCCGCGCGGGCGTCGTCGTGTCCGTTGCGGCTCGCTTCGTCGCGGCGCGCTTCGCCCTGGTCGCCGTGCGTGTCCCGGATGGCTTCGCCGCAACGGTCGGCGGCGACGCGGGCGCCGCTTCGCCCGTGGCCGCGCGGGCCGCCCCGAGCAGCTCCTGCATGCTCGCCTGCAGGTGGTCGGCCATCGTCCACAGGTCGGGGACGAGCTCGCGGCAGGAGATGAAGCCGAAGTCGAGGTTGCCGTTGTAGCTCTGGACGGTCATGTTCAGGCCCTGGCCGTCGGCGATCGCGCTCACCGGGTAGAAGTGCCGCAGGCGGGCGCCGGCGGAGTACAGCGGCGTCGTGGGTCCCGGCACGTTGGAGATGATCAGGTTGAACGGCGGGTTCATCCGGTCGGCGATGCGCAGCCGGCTGTACATCCGCATCGCCCGCGCGGCCACCGCCGGCGGCGAGAACTGGCTGTAGTCCTGCAAGGTCTCGGCGGGGATCGCCTTGAAGTCCTCCTTGGCCGACGTCATGCTCTCCTGCACCCGGCGCAGGCGCTTCACCGGATCGGCCTCGTTGGTGGCCAGATCGGCCAGGAGCGCCGACACCCGGTTCTGGAACGTGTCCGTCTCGGCGCCGGTGCGCACGCTCACCGGGCACCATGGCGATCAGCGGCTCGGCCGGCAGCGCGTCGTGGGCCAGCAGGTAGCGGCGCAGCGTGCCCGAGCACAGCGCCATGACGACATCGTTGAACGTGCAACCGAACGCGCGGCGGATCGTCTTGGCGTCGTCCAGCGACACCGTCGTGTAGGCGAAGCGGCGGTGCGGCGTGATCGGCGCGTTCCACGGGGTGCGCGGCGCCTGGGTGGTGGGCAGTGCCGGTGGTCGGTCGGTGTCGTCGCCGCGTCTGGGCACGCAGCCGGCGGCGCATCGCCTGGCCGATCGGCCCGGGCATCGGCTGGGCCAGCATGTCGGCCAGGGCGCGCAGGCCGCCCGAGCGCGACGACGCGGCAAGCTCGCGCACTGCCCGCACCGTGAGGCGAACCAGCTTCTCCGGGCGGCGGACCATCTCGGCGGCGGTGAGCCGCAGCAGCTCGTCGTCGGACGGCATCCGCTCGGGCACCCACGGCTCCATGCGTCAGCGCCGGCGGGCGGTAGTCCGGGTCCTCGTCGAGCAGCGCGGCCAGCATCGCCGCGCCCGACGCGCCGTCGATGGTCGCATGGTGCACCTTGGTGAGCTGGGCGATGAGCCGGCCGTCGTCGACGCCCTCGATGACGTACAGCTCCCACAGCGGCCGGTCGCGATCGAGCGGACGGGCGACGATGCGCGACACCACCTCGGCGAGCTGCTCGGGGCTGCCCGGCGGCGGGACCGCGTGGTGCCGCACGTGGAAGTCGATGTCGAACGCCGGGTCCTCGATCCAGTACGGGTTGTCGAGCCCGAACGGCACCTCGACGAGACGCCGGCGGAACGGCTCGAGCAGCGCCATCCGCTCCAGGAGGATGCGCTTGGTCGCCTCGATGCCCGCACCGCCCGGGGCGTCGGTCGGGTCGTAGATGTTCAACGACGACACGTGGCCGAACACGGCGTGGGTCTCCATGTTCAAGAAGCTGACGTCGATGCCGCTGAGCTGTCGCACTCCAACACCCCCTGGTGGTCTCGTCGGGAGCATAGGCACGCGGTCGGCTGTGGTAGGACCCCCCCATGGCCGTGACGAAGGGGCGTTACACGACGGGTCTGCACGAGCTCGGCGACGGTTGCTTCGCCTATCTGCAGCCCGACGGTGGGTGGGGTTGGAGCAACGCCGGCCTGGTCGCCGGCGACGGCGGGTCGTTGCTCGTCGACACGTTGTTCGACCTGCGGCTCACGCAGCGGATGCTCGAGGCGATGGCTCCGGTCACGGCGACGGCGCCGATCGCCACGCTGGTCAACACCCACGCCAACGGCGACCACTGCTACGGCAACGAGTTCGTCGAACGGGCGGAGATCATCGCCACCACCGCCGCGGCGCACGAGATGACCGAGGTGCCGCCGGCGATGCTCGCCGGGCTGATGAAGGCCGACGGCGACGTCGGCGAGCTGTTCCGCCGGTTCTTCGGTGACTTCGAGTTCGACGGCATCGACGTGCGGCTGCCGACGCGCACGTTCGACGGCCGCCTCGATGTCGAGGTCGGCGGCCGGGTCGTCGAGCTGATCGAGGTCGGGCCGGCGCACACCGCCGGCGACGCGCTGGCCTACGTGCCCGCGGCGCGCACGATCTTCACCGGCGACATCCTGTTCGTCGGTGGCACGCCGATCGTCTGGGCCGGCCCGCTGTCCAACTGGGTGGCGGCGTGCGACCTGATGCTCGGACTGGACATCGAGACCGTCGTGCCCGGCCACGGCCCGGTCACCGACAAGAGCGCCGTCGCCGAGGTGCGCGACTACCTGGCGTTCGTCGACGAGGCTGCGTCGGCCCGCCAGGCGGCGGGGATCGACGCGTGGGAGGCGGCGCGCGACATCGCCCGCGAGATCGGGGCCAACCCCGAGTTCCAGCCGTGGGGCGAGGCCGGGCGCATCGCGGTCAACGTCGACACCGTGTACCGCACCCACGATCCTGCGCACCGCAGCGCGAACGTCGTCGAGCAGTTCCGGCGGATGGCCGAGCTGGAGGGTGGGGCGCCGACGTGAGACCACCGCCGAGACGAAGTTCCGCCGCCGGCGGCATCGAGTCGACGGCGTGACGGCGCGCCGCGCCGGCGTTCAGTCGTCGTCGCTGTGCAGCTCGCGGATCGGCGGGACCTTCCAGCCCCAGCGGCGCATGCCTTCCTCGACGCGCTCGTTGAGCCCGCTCGATCACCTGCGACGCGCGCCAGCCGCTTCTGCTCGCCGGACAGCACGTCCCACGGCGCCAGCTCGTGGTCGGTGCGGTCGAACATGTCCTCGGCGGCGGCCTCGTACTCGCGGTTGCGCCGGCGGTTGCGCCAGTCCTCGTCGGTCAGCTTCCAGCGCTTGAGCGGATCGGCGCGGCGCTCCTCGAAGCGGCGCAGCTGCTCGTCGTCGCTGATCTGCAACCAGAACTTGACGAGGATCACGCCCTCGTGGACGAGCGTCGTCTCGAAGTCGACGATCTCCTGGTAGCCGCGCCCCCACTGCTCCGCGCGTGGCGAAGCCCTCGAGGCGCTCGACGAGCACCCGGCCGTACCAGCTGCGGTCGAACACGGCCATCCCGCCGAGGCCGGGCAGCTCGCGGTAGAAGCGCCACAGGTGGTGGTGGCGCTTCTCGTCGGCGGTCGGCTTGGAGAACGACGAGACGCGGAAGTGCCGTGGGTCGAGCGGCTCGACGAGGTGGCGGATGGCCCCGCCCTTGCCGGATGCGTCGGGGCCCTCCATGACGACAGCAGCCCCGGGCCGATCTGCCCGTCGCCCATCTGCCCGCCGAGGTGGAGGCGCAGCTGGAGGAAGCGCTGCTGGGCGTCGAGCGAGGCGCTGCTCGTACTCCTTGCGGTTGATCCGCTCGGTGAGGTCGAGCTGGTCCAGGCGCCCCATGCCGCGCAAGCTACTCCGCGGTCGGCGGCGAGCCGCCGGTCCCGACGCGCGACAGCTCGTCGGCGATCGGCGGCGGCCCGCGGCGCTTGCGCGTCTTGCCGGCACGGGTGGCGGCCGAACGGCGCACGGCGAGCACCCAGCCGACGATCGCGCAGATGCTGAAGATGAACCACTGGATCGTGTAGCTGAGGTGCGGTCCGTCGTCGAGCACGGGCGGGGCGACGTTCGCCGGGTACTTGCCCTCCGCCGGCTGGGACTGCAGCAGTTGCAGGTACATCGGCGCGACGTCGCCGCCGAACTGCGGCGCCAGCTTGGGGATCTCGATGCGGTGGACCTCGGTGAGCGTGGTGCCCGACGGGTCCGATGGCTGGCCGAGGCCGCGGGTCTCGCTGCGGCGCAGCTGTCCGATCGAGCGTCACCTCGCCCGTCGGGCGCGGCGGGCACCGGCGTCGGTGCCGGGGACGAAGCCACGGTTGACGATCAGCACCGAGCCGTCGGCCTGCTGCAGCGGGTCGACGACGTTGCGCCCGGCGTCACCGTCCTGGGACCGGTTGACCTCGATCGACCTGCTCGTCCGGGCACGTAGGTGCCGGTCGACCTCGACCCGCCGCCACTCGATGTCGTCCGGGTCGGCGCCGGGGACGAGCACGTCGTCGATCGGGGCGACCGCCATGGTCGGCGTTCGCGTGCGACCAGCGTCGTTGAACGCCTCGCGCTCGTGCAGCCGGCGGATCTGCCAGAACGCCAGGTTGACCATCACGACCACGGCGACGAGCACGAGCAGGGTGAACGCGATCCACTTCGGCTTGAGCAGGAAGCGGTACATCCGTCAGGGCTTGTCCCAGATCATCGCCTGGCGCAGCTTCGAGCCGAGCACCACCGCCGACGGCGGCTTGCGGTCGATGTGGCCGATCAGCCCGCGGTAGATGCCGAACCCGCACAGCTCCTGCAGCTCGGGCGAGAAGCGTCTTGACCCGCGCCTTGGGCACCCCGAGCTGCTGGTTCTCCTGCTGGCGGACCCAGCCGGCGCAGTAGTTCATGGCGATGCCGCGGCGCCGGGTGGTGGTGCGTGTTCGCCCCGCCGCCGTGCCACAGCGAGCCGTGCCACACGAGGATGCTGCCCGACGGCCATCTCCGCCGGGATGCTGTCGTAGTGCTCGCCGTAGGCGGGGGAGTGGTCGGCGAGGTGCGAGCCGGGGATCGAGCCGCGTTGCGCCGTTGGCCGCGGTGAAGTCGGTCAGCGCCCACATGCTGTTGGCCGTGCACGCCGGGTGCGGCTTGGCGATCGGGATCACCTGGTCGTCGGCGTGGATCGGCTGGGCCGTCTCGCCGGGCCCGATCGTGATCGACGACAGGCTGCTCACCAGGCAGCCGTCGCCGAGCAGGTGCTTGACGAGCGGGAGGACCACCGGGTGCACCGGGATCTGCTCGTAGCCGGTGCTGTGCGCCAGCAGGTTGTAGACGCGGGTGGTGTGGCGACCCTCGAAGTCGTTGTCCGCCGGCTTGACCTTGCGCACGGCCTCGAGGCGGTCGATGTCGGCGCGAGAGCTGCTCGGCGAGCAACGGCGAGAACGCGTCGCGGACGATGGTGTAGCCGTCGCGATCGAGGCGCTCGACGTGCTCGGCGAGATCGGCGGCGGTCGCCGCGCTGGACATGGTCCACATCGTGGCGCACCCCGGGCCCGGCCGCCCAGCGCCCTGCGCCAGATGCCGCACCGGCGCTACGGTCGACGGCGATGGCCGACGGCGACTGCCCGACTTCCACATCCCGCTCGACGAGAAGATCGGCTGGATGGTCGAGACCAAGGGCTACGCGGTGGAGCCGGTGCGCCGCCCGGCTGGACACCGATCCGCCGCTGGCCGGCTACGTGTACACGATCGGCTTCCCCGAGGCGTTCGGCTTCCCCGACGTGCGTCGTCTTCGGCCTGGCGCCCGGCGGCGGCGAGCGGTCTGTTCGACCTCGTCGCTTCGATGCTGCGCGGCGGCACCGAGATCCCGGTCGGCGTCGAGCTCACCGGCCTGTTCGACAACGACCTGCGCTGCGTGTTCGCCGAGGTCGACCTCGCGCGAGTTCGCCGAGCTGTTCGCCACCGGGCATCGCCTGGCGCCGCGGCGGCGTCGTTCCGTGTCGTCCAGCTCCTGTGGCCCGACCGCAACGGCTTCCTGCCCACCGAGGTCGGCTTCGACCGCACCGAGGTCCTCGCCCAACCGGTCATCGGCGACGTGTAAGACGGTCAGCGCTCAGAGGGTGCGGCGCTCGTTGAGCTCGGCGGCGAGCGCGTCGAGGGCGCGCTCCTCGCCGAGGAGCAGCGCGGCACGGCGGGTGTCGTCGAGTCGGCAGCGGCGGCGACCAGCTCGGGCCACGTGGCGCCGGGACGGTCGAGCGACGATGCGCAGCGCGACGGTCGAGCGCGCCGACCGGATCGGCGTCGTAGGTCGCCAGCAGCTGCTCGACGGCGCGCTTGGTCAGCCGGCCGATGGGCCGCGCTCCTCGATCGCCCACGGCGCGCCGTGGTCGGCCAGCCGGTCGAGGAACGGCTCGGGCGGCATCGCCTCGGGCCCGAGCACGCCGACGCCCTTCCACTCGCCGTCGGCGAGCAGCTCGAGCGCGACCACCGGGTGCACCGCGGTCTGCCACACGACGGCCTGGTGGCCGAACTCGCGCATCGTCCACTCGTTGTCGACCACCTGGTACAGGTACGTCGACCGCGGCCGGCCGTCGACGCCGGTGCCGGTGACGAGCGCGCCGGCGCACGTGCGGCCGCGCATCGCGGTCGCCGAGCAGCGCCGGGTTGGGCAGCACCGCGGCGACGAGGTCGCGCGGCGCCACGCCGACGCCGCGCACGTCGACCGGGTCGGGTGCTGTCGAGGCCGAGCTTGTGCAGCGTCGTGCAGCACGTCGAGGAACTCGTCGCCGAGGCCGTACTTGAACGTCACCCGGCCGACGTCGAGCCACCGCGGCATCAGCACGACCTCCTCGTGCTCGACGTTGACGCAGCGCAGCTCGCCGATGCCGTCGGGGAAGCGGAACAGCTCCGGCTCGGAGAACGGCGCGGTGGTGAACCAGCCGCGCTCGCGCTCGTAGACGAGCGGCGGGTTGAGGCACTCCTCGATCGTCGTCCAGATGCTGAACGTCGGGGCGAAGGCGAAGCCGTCGACGACGAGGTCGCTGCCGTCGCGCACGCCGATCTCGTCGATCGTGGAGAACAGGTGGTCGCTGGCGTAGCGCGCGGCGACGTCGGCGAAGCCCGGCTCGACGCCCATGCCGACGAGCGCGAGCAGGCCGCGCTCGACCCACTCGTCGGAGCGGCGCCGAGCTGCGCGGCGCCGAGCATCGTGCCGACCTGGCGGTGCGGGTCGGTCGGGTGCGGCGCCGACAGGTTCATCGCCATGTCGAGGTAGTGGCACCCGGCGTCGAACGCGGCGGCGAAGATCGGCGGGTTGCAGCCGCGGGTCGCAGGCGTTGACGATGACGTCGGCGCGACACGCCCGGGCGAGCGTCGACGACGTCGCGGCTGGTCGGTGGCGTCGACGCTGGGCGGCGCTCGATCCGCTCGGAGCCGGCCATCGCCGCGGCACGCTGGCGCTGCGCGCCGGGTCGACGTCGGCGACGACGATGCGCTCGAGCGCGCGCGATCGGGCGGCGATCGAGGCGATGGCCGAACCGACGCCGCCGGCTCCCACCACCAACGCACGCATCGCCGTCGGAGGTTAGCCAGGGCGCCGGATGGCCCGCGGGACGCCGTCGGGCCGCCGAGGTCAGTAGGCGAAGGCGCGGCGGCTGGCGCGACGGCTCGACGAGCGCGCCGATGCGCCGGGCCAGGTACGGGCTGAACGCGCCGCGGTAGCGCAGCTGCAGCTCCGGGCAGCATCCAGTCGTGGCCGGTGACCTTGCCGCGGCAGTCGGTCGTGCCGCAGTGGCACTCGAACTCGTCGACGTCGCTGCCGTTGCGCGTGGCGTAGTCGATCGTCAGCTCCTCGCCGGCGGCGATCGGTCCGCAGGGCGACGACCACGACCTGCCCGCGCAGCGCGCAGTTCGGCTCGCACGAGTGGTTGATCGCCGCGGCCGGCTCGTCGCCGGGCGACCGGCGAGGTACAGGTCGTCGTCGATCTGCACGCACGGCGCGCGCTCGGCGATCGGGAGCGCGCTCGAGCTCGTCGCCGGTCGATGCACCGCCGGCGAACGCGGCGACGACCTCACCGGCGGCGATCGGTCTCGATCGGCAGATCAGCCGTCACCGGCGATCGCCGACGCGGCCGAGACGCGGCGCGAGTGCGTAGCAGGGTGGGACTCGCCATCGGACCCAGCCTTCTCGCTCGGCGCCGCGAGCGACGCCACTTGCTGACCGTCAGCCACGCTGACCGGCGGCAGTCAGTCGGCCGACGGCTCGACAGTCGGCCGTCAGCGGCAGGCGACGGCGATGCCGACGACCGTGGCCTGCGAGCCGGCGAACGAGCCGAGGTACGGCGCCCCGCCGAAGGCGAACAGGCCGCCGTCGCGTGCGCTGATCACGTAGCCGGTCCGCCGGCATCGCGGTGATCGCCGCCGCCGGCTTGGTCCACGCGTTGGTCGACCGTCGGTCAGGTCGCCGGCGTGCTTGGCCGTCGCCGACGGCGACGACGGCGCCGGAGTCGAACAGCACGTACGCACCGGTGCCCGTGGGCGTTGATCGGCGACGTCGACCGGCGCGCCGGCGCCCGTGGCCACGCCGAGCGTGCGCGCCGCGCCGTAGCCGCGCGACCGCGCCGTCGGCGGTCAGCACCCAGTAGCCGTCGCCCGCCGGGGCGGCACTCGATGGCGATGCCGCGCCTGGCCCGTGCCCGACTTCTTCGGCGAGCCGAACGCCTGCGCCGCGCCGACCGTGGCGACCGAGCCGTCGCGTGCGCAGCACCCACGCGGCGCGACCGTCGCGCGGCGACGGCGAGGTCGACGGCGGCCGACGCCCCGGTCGTCGCCCGGCCGCGGCTGCACCGTGCCGAACGCGCGCACCGTCCCGTCGGCGCCGACCGTTGCGTACCCGTCGCCGACGCCCGGGCGCGGCGAGGCGCGACGACGCGCCGTGCCGGCTTGCCGTAGGCCTTGAGCTTCGCCGTGCCGAGCAGCGTCCCGCCGGTGGTGACGGCGCGGTAGCCGGCGACCTTCGTGCCCGAGGCGCTGCCGCGTGCCCGCCGTCGGGCGGCGGTGGTCGCCGGCGCGGTGGTCGCGGCGCGGTCGTCGTCGGCGCGGCCGTCGTGGTCGTCGGCGCTGCGGCCGTGGTCGTGGCTGCCGGCGCGCCTGCCCGGCCCTGCTCGGTGCGGACGACGGCCGGGATGTCGATCGACCTGCGCCGGCCAGCGCCCGGCCGCTTGGCGCCACGGCCGAGCGCAGCCGCGGCGAGCTTGGCCTCGAGCTTGCTCCCGGGGCACAGGGTCGCGCCGACGTCGCGGTGCCCGCTGATGTTGGCGAAGCGGAAGAAGCCGCGGTACAGGTTCTCGTAGACGTCGTCCTCGAGCCCGTCGATCCGCTGCCGACCGGCCTTCCAGGCCAGCAGGCCGGCCAGGCTGACGATCGCCGCGTCGGTCGGCGCAGCCTGCTCGAAGTTGCCGATCAGGCACACCCCGCACGAGCCGTGGTTCATCGTCGCGCGCGTGGGCGCCGACGACGCCCCAGCCGTTGAGGTCCTCGCCGGTGATCGGTCTCGCCGGCGGCGTAGCGCCGGGCGAAGCGACCCTCGTAGATCCGCCCGCGGTGGTCGATCATGAAGTTGTACCCGATGTCGCCGAAGCCGCGCCCGACGGCGTGGTAGCGGTAGGTCTAGCGCACGACGGCGGCGGGGTTGGCCGGTCGGTTGTCGCTCGCGGTGTGGTGCACGATCAGCTTGCGGATCGGTGCGAACTGCCGCTCGTTGATGCGGACCGATCTCGTCGGCGCCCCAGCCGGCGCGGCCGATCACCGTCGGTGCCGGCGACGCCGGTGGCGTTGACCGCCGGGACGTCGCGTCGTCGTGGCCACCGGCGGCCGACGGCGCGCGGGTTCGCGACCGCGTCGCCGCGGCGCCGTCGTCGTCGCCCCCGTCGCCGTCGACCGCGGCACGGTCCGGCCGCTGCCGCATGTCGCCCGACCCGTGCAGGTCGGGGAGCCACCAGCCGGCAGCGAGCAGGCCGCCCGCGGCCAGCCCGCGCCGCAGCAGCGCGCGGCGCCGAGCGGCGACGGCCCTCGACCGCGGCGGTCGTCCGATCGCGTCGGCCGGTCGCTGGCGGATGCGATCGATCGCTCGCAGGCGTCGCACATGCAGGGCCCTTCCGGCCCCCACGCCACCCGCGGCGTCCGGGCCAGGGTAGGAGACCGGCATCGCACGTGACAGACCACCCCCGTCGACGCGGCTCGGCCGCGCATGCGCCGCCGACGGCCGCCGTTCGCTACCGTCACCCGGCTTCGAGGCCCCCGGCGGCGCGTCGTGCCTGGGGCGCAGCACGACGAGCGAGGGACGACGATGAGCACGACGGCGGATGCGGTGGCGACCGACTGGAACCTGGCGGACATCTACGAGGCCGTCGCCGCGCGGGTGCCCGACCGGCCGTGCCAGATCCAGGGCGACCGGGTGGTCACGTGGGGCGAGTTCGACCGCCGGGCCAACGCGCTCGCCGCCGACTTCCTCGCCGCCGGTCTCGGCCAGCAGGCCAAGGTCGCCTGCTACCTGTACAACTGCCCGGAGTACATGGAGACGGTGGTCGCCGCGTTCAAGGTCTCGGCGGTGCCGGTGAACACGAACTTCCGCTACGGGCCGGAGGAGATCCTCTACCTGTTCGACAACGCCGACGCCGAGGCCGTCGTGTTCCACGCCTCGTTCACCGAGCTGCTCGAGGGCATCCGCGATCGCCTGCCGAAGGTCCGCCGCTGGTACGTCGTGGCCGACGAGGCCGGCGCCGGCCCCGAGTGGGCGACGCCGTACGAGTCGCGTCGTCGCCGGCGGGCGCCGACCGCGTCGCCGCCCCGTGGAAGCGCAGCGGCGACGACCTGCTGCTGCTGTACACCGGCGGCACCACCGGCATGCCCAAGGGTGTCATGTGGCGCCAGGACGACCTGGTCAACGTGCTCGGCGCCGGCGGCAACGCGGTGCTCGGCACGCCGCCGGCGACGTCGGTCGAGGAGCTGGCCGGGCGGGTCAGCCCCGGACGTGCCCGGCCACGTGATGCTCGTCGCCTGCCCGCTGATGCACGGCACCGGGCAGTTCTCGGCGATCAACGCGCTGCTCGGCGGCGGCACGGTGGTCTCCCTGCCCGAACCGCAGGTTCGACGTCGGCGAGCTGTTCGCCGAGATCCAGCGACTGCGGGTGACGGTGATCATCATCGTCGGCCAGGCGTTCGCCGGCCCGATGCTCGCCCACCTGGAGGCCAACCCCGGCGCCTACGACCTGTCCTCGATCGCCCTGATCACGTCGTCGGGCGTGATGTGGAGCCACGACAACAAGGCCGGGCTGATCCGCCACATCCCGCAGGTGATCCTGTTCGACTCCTACGGCTCGTCGGAGGCCGTCGGCCTCGGCGGCTCGGTGTCGGCGGCCGGGCCGGCCGAGGAGACCGCCCGGTTCGCGCTCGGACCGAACTGTGCGGTGTTCACCGACGACGGTCGGCGGGTCGAGCCGGGCAGCGGCGAGCAGGGCATGGTCGGCGTCGGCGGCTTCATCCCGCTCGGCTACTACAAGGACGAGGTCAAGTCGGCGCAGACGTTCCGGGTGATCGAGGGCCGGCGGTGGAGCATCCCCGGCGACTTCGCCGAGGTCAACGCCGACGGCTCGCTGCACCTGCTCGGTCGCGGCTCGGTGTGCATCAACACCGGCGGCGAGAAGGTCTTCCCGGAGGAGGTCGAGGAGGCGCTGAAGACCCATCCCGGCCGTGCAGGACGTCGTCGCCGTCGGCCTGCCCGACGAGCGCTTCGGCGAGGTGATCTGCGCCGTGGTCGAGCCGGCGGCGGCGGCGTCGCCGGACCTGGCGACGCTCGCCGACCACGTCAAGCACCTCGCTCGCCGCGTACAAGGCGCCGCGCCAGCTGGTGCTCGTCGACACCATCGGCCGCGCGGCCAACGGCAAGGTCGACTACAAGCGCCTCAAGGCCCAGGTCGCCGCCGAGCGCATCGCCGCCGGCTGACCCCGGTCGCACGGCGACCGGTCGGCAATTGGCCGGTCGGCGTGGGAGCGACCGGTACCGTTCCGCGCACATCTGCAGCCTGACGCGAGAGGAGGACGACGATGGCCAGCGCACCTCCCGGCCGACCAGTTCCACCCAGCGACGGGCGCATGGATGCCGGGCGACCCGGTCGGCCATCGTCGCTTCTTCACCTTCCCGGCCGAGCGGCCGTTCGCCCTCGACGGCGGGGTCACGATGCACGGCGTCACGCTGGCCTACGAGACGTGGGGCGCGCTCGACGACAGCGCGTCCAACGCCGTCCTGCTGTGCCACGCGTGGACGGGCGACAGCCACGCCGCCGGGCCGGCCGGCCGCGGCCATCCCCAGCCCGGGCTGGTGGGAGGGCCTCATCGGCCCAGGGCTGGCGATCGACACCGATCGCTGGTACGTCGTGTGCGTCAACGTGCTCGGCGGCTGCCAGGGCAGCACCGGGCCGGCGTCGGCCGATCCGGCCACCGGCCGCCCGTACGGCAGCACGCTTCCCGGTGATCACCATCCGCGACATGGTGCGCGCCCAGGCCCGCCTGGCCGACCACCTCGGCATCGACGCCTGGCACAGCGTCATCGGCGGGTCGATGGGCGGGATGCAGGTGCTCGAGTGGGCCATCACCTACCCGAAGCGGGTCCGCTCGATCATCCCGATCGCCACCTGCATGCAGGCCACGGCGCAGCAGATCGCCTGGGGTGCGATCGGTCGCCGGGCGCTGCGCCTCGACCCGAAGTGGCGCGGCGGCGACTACTACGACGCGCCGCCGGGCGACGGGCCGTCGGAGGGGCTGGCCATCGCCCGGATGGTCGCCCAGGTGACGTTCCGCAGCGACAACGTGTTCACCGAGAAGTTCGGCCGCGGACCTGGCCGACGGGGCGACGCTCGGCGGCCGGCTCGACCTGTGGCAGCGCTTCGAGGTCGAGCGCTACCTCGACCACCACGGCACCAAGCTGATCAGCCGCTTCGACGCCAACAGCTACCTGATCATCGGCAAGGCGATGGACCTGCACGACGTCGGCCGGGGCCGCGGCGGCGTGGCGCCGGCGATGGCGCGGATCACGATGCCGTCGCTCGTCGTCGGCATCTCCAGCGACATGCTCTACCCGATCTACCAGCAGCGCCAGATCCACGGCCTGCTCGACGCCGGTCGGCGACAGCCGGTGGTTCGAGCTCGACTCACCGCACGGGCACGACGCGTTCCTGATCAACCTCGACCAGATCGGCCCGCCGATCGAGGAGCTGCTCACCGACGTCGCCAAGTCGTGAGCCGACGCGTCGGTCAGCACTGCGGCGCGCCAGGATCTCGTCGAGGATCGGCACGGCGCGGCTGTTGTCCGGCAGCTTCAGCGCCAGCTGGCCGCCGGAGCCGTCGTCGCCGTCGGCGTTGAGCACGTAGACGGCGCGCTTGCTTGGGTGGGCTGTCGCGACTTGCCGGCGACGCGCCAGACCTCGTCCAGCGACTGCGGCGCATCACCCGCCGCTGCGACAGGCGCAGTCGCGCCGTCCTCCTGGACCGTCACCCGGGTCTCCTTCGGCTCGTCCCTCCGGCCTCGCCACGGCCGGTGATCGGCTGGACGTTGCACATGAACCGCCGGCCGTCCTTGGAGACCCAGTGCGGCTCGATCCTGAACGACAGCCAGTACATGCCGCCGACCAGGACGAGCGAGCGGGACCACCACCCACAGCAGCGTGCTCACGACGCCAGTCTGGCCGAACGCCCCGACGCACGTCGCCACGCTCGGGGGATGGGCCGGCGGTGGCTGGGTGGTCCGCGGCGGGCATGCGAGACTGTCGCCCGTGCTCGTCGCCGTGCTCGCCGACAACTTCACCGACCCGGCGCACGAACGACTGATCTGGCTCGCCGCCGGCGGCCTGCGTGCTGCTCGGCGTCGCGCTGGTGGTGTCACCGTGGTCTGGTGGCGGGGGACCAAGGGCGAGCACGCTGCGCTCGCTCCGCTCGAGGTGATGGGGGACCGGTCGTTCGCCGAGCCTGACCCACGTCGAGCAGACCCGCCGGCTCGAGAGCGTGCGCCTGCCGCAGCGAGGGTGACGTCGAGCCCGCTGCCGTCGTGCCGCCGAGCCGGTCGACCTGGACGAGGCGCTGCGGTCGTTCCAACCCGGCTTCGACGACCTGCGCGACGTCCCGGTCGACACGATCGATCCTGCTCCGGCCGGCGGTGCCGAGGCAGCCGTCCCAGCTGCCTCGGCCGTCGCGCTCAGCCGTCGCGTCCGACGGGGCAGGTCGGGGAGTCGGAGGCTGCGCCGGTCGGGCCGGAGGTGGTCGAACCGACAACGGACGTCGGGACGCCTGCGGCCGAAAGCGACGCCGGGCAGCCCGATGCCCCGGCGGTGC
The DNA here is from genome assembly GCA_963794805.1 of uncultured Acidimicrobiales bacterium. Classification (GTDB taxonomy): domain Bacteria; phylum Actinomycetota; class Acidimicrobiia; order Acidimicrobiales; family Ilumatobacteraceae; genus JAODBQ01. The sequence goes on along the minus strand of CAWCFL010000010.1, from coordinate 96,475 downwards.
GGAGCCCGATGCCTCGGCAGCGGCGAGCGCGATCGACGCCGTGCACGACAGCGACGGCGCGGACGACGTCGACGGCGCGGACGAGATCGACGACGTGGAAGGCATCCACGACGACGTGGACAGCTCGGTCGTCGTGTACGACGCGGATGCCGACGACGCCCGCGGGGCCGAGATCCCCGCCGACGTCCCCGTGCCGGTTGCCGCGCAGGCCGCGGAGAGCCTCGACGGGGAGGCGCCGGACGCCGTCGCCGATGCGCACCACGCGAATCGTCGCAGCGGCGACGCCGCCTCGATCCGCTGCTGTCCCGGGAGCCGGTCGACGGCTGATCCGTCGTCCGCAGTACGGTGCGGGCATGGCCGAGTCCCTCGATGTCGAAGCGATGCTGGCCCGCTACCGCGAGCGTGCCGCCTCGGTGAAGCGCCGCACGCCTGCCGCCCGTCGGCGGCGACGAGCGGCGCGCGCTTCCTCGAGCAGGCGCAGCAGGACTTCATGGACTTCGCCATCATCGGCGACGCCAAGGCGACGATCGAAGACGGCATCCTCGTGCTGCGCGTCGACCTCCGCCCAGCCGATCAGCGGGGCTGACACCCGACAGTCGTTGCCGCGTCGAGACCGCTCCCGCTAGCCTGCAGCCCGCAGTACGCGGACGTGGCTCAGCTGGTAGAGCATCACCTTGCCAAGGTGAGGGTCGCGGGTTCGAATCCCGTCGTCCGCTCGAGAAACACCCTGGTCAAGGCTTGTTTCTGAACGTCTGTTCGAGGTCAGCCCAGAGTGGCTGACTAAACTTCTGCGGAAAACTCTGCGAGATCTGGCCACATTCAGTGAGAACTCGGGCCGGTTGACCCCACACCGTGCGGACGGAACGGGCGGCCAGGACGGTCAAACCGCATCCGCTCACGGGGCGCTCGGACATGCGGTACTCGCGTTCTGCGGTGGAGCAGCAGGGTCGGAGTCACGTGCGTTGGACGCGGTCAATTCCCAGTCCGAGGTCGTTCATCCACTGGAGGACTCCGATCATCGCCGCCTGGTCCGTGGTCGATACGACGATGCGGCCGGCGCGTTCGTCGATCGCTTCGTCGCCGACCAGTTCGACGAGTCGGTGGCGCACTGCGTGCTGCAACGGGCCGTCGAATTCGATGTCAAAGGCCATCGCTCACCGCCGTTGCCCTCGGCGAGCGAGGGCGGTCGGCGGTGAGCTCATGCGGAGCTGTGTCGACGAGCCGTTGAACGAGCGTCACCATCCGAACGGTCCTCCTCGGCGAGCGTCGGGGCTACACCCGTGACGGGTGAGGTCGCAGCGTTGTCGTCGCCATCCATGCCGTCACTACCCGCTGAGTCGAGGAGGATGAACACCCGGTCCGGGTGTAGTTCGGCGTGGCGGGCCCTTGTTACGACAGAGACATGAACCAGCTGAGTCGAGTCGAGCGCAATCGGTCACGACGATGAGCGAGCTTCCGTTTGGTGTCCATTCCGAGGTCGGCCAGCTGCGCAAGGTCATGGTGTGCGCGCCGGGGCTCGCTCACCAACGGTTGACGCCGACCAACTGCGACGATCTGTTGTTCGACGACGTGCTGTGGGTGGAGAACGCCAAGCGCGACCACTTCGACTTCGTGTCCAAGATGCGCGACCGGGGCATCGACGTGGTCGAGATGCACAACCTGCTGGCGGAGACGGTCGCCGTGCCGGAGGCCAAGGCCTGGATCCTCGACCAGCAGGTGGTTCCCAATCAGGTCGGGTTGGGTCTCGTCGACGAGGTCCGTTCGTACCTCGACGGGCTGTCGAACCGGCAGCTCGCGGAGACGTTGATCGGCGGTCTGTCCACCTACGAGTTTCCCGAGACGCACGGCGGCGACATGCTCGGACTGGTGCGCGACGCGGCTGGCGTCAACGAGTACCTGCTCCCGCCGCTGCCGAACACGCTGTACACGCGGGACACGACGTGTTGGATCTACGGCGGCGTGACGCTGAACCCGTTGTTCTGGCCGGCCCGGCACGAGGAGACGATCCTCACCACGGCGATCTACCGCTTCCATCCGGACTTCGCCGGCCGGGTCGAGGTCTGGTGGGGAGACCCGACCGATGACTGGGGCATGGCCACGCTCGAGGGTGGCGACGTGATGCCGATCGGCAACAAGACGGTGCTCGTCGGGATGAGCGAGCGGTCGTCGCGCCAGGGCATCAGTCAGATGGCCGCGGCGTTGTTCGCCAAGGGCGCCGCTGAGCGGGTGATCGTCGCGGCGATGCCGAAGCTGCGTGCCGCCATGCACCTCGACACCGTGTTCACGTTCGCCGATCGCGATTGCGTGTTGCTGTACCCGGACATCGTGCACAAGATCGACGCCTTCTCGTACCGCCCCGCCGACACGCCGAGCGGGGTCGAGCTGCGCAAGGACGACCAGCCGTTCGTCGATGTGGTCGCCGAGGCGTTGGGGCTGCCCCGGCTCAGGGTGGTCGAGACGGGTGGCACCGACTACGTCCGTGAGCGCACGCAGTGGGACAGCGGCGCCAACCTCGTGTGCGCCTCGCCGGGCGTGGTGTTCGCCTACGACCGCAACACGTACGCGAACACGCTGCTGCGCAAGGAAGGCATCGAGGTGATCACGATCGTCGGTGCCGAGCTCGGACGCGGCCGGGGCGGCGGGCACTGCATGACGTGCCCGATCATCCGCGACGCCGCGGACTGAGCGGGCCACCGATGACGGCGAGTGAGAGCGCCTCCACCACCGAGGACGAGGCCACGGCTGCGCCGTCCGACGAGGGTGGCAAGCGCGGCTTCCAGTTCCCGTCGGCAGTCACGACGCTGGCGATCGTCACGGTGCTGGTGTGGTTGGTCGCGCTGGTCCTCCCGTCCGGTCGTTACGAGTCCGATGCTGCGGGTTCACCGATCCCGGGGACTTTCCAGGAGGTGCCGTCGCCGCTGAGCTTCGGCGAGTCGGTCGAGCAGCTCGTGCTGTCGCCGATCAACGGGACCTACGGCCTCCTGAACCCAGAGACCGAGGTCGTCGACACCGAGACCACCGGGCGGATGTTCGGCCAGATCGGCGTCATCGTGTTCATCATGGCGATCGGCGCGTTCATCTCGGTGTCGTTCGCCACCCGCAGCCTCGAGGTCGCGGTCGGGGCCCTCGCCAATCGGCTGCGGAGCAAGGGATGGCTGCTCATCGCTGCCGTCATGGTGCTGTTCTCGTTGCTCGGTTCGACGATGGGCTTCTCGGTCGAGACGTTCGGGTTCTACGCCCTGTTCATCCCGCTGATGGCCGCGCTCGGCTACGACCGGATGGTCACTTCGACGATGATCATCCTCGGCGCGCTCTCGGGGGTGATGGGCGCCACCGTGAACCCGTTCTCGATCGGCGTCGCGGCCGGCGAGGCCGGCGTGTCGATCGGCGAGGGCATCGGATTGCGGCTCATCCTGTGGGTGCTCCTGACGTCCATGTCGGTGGCCTGGGTGCTGCGCTACGCGGCACGCATCAAGCGGGACCCGGCGAGGTCACTGGTCGGTTGGGACGATCCCGACGTCGACGCCTCGGCCACAGACCACATGGCCGAGGACCTCGAGCACGAGCCGGTCGACGCGGAGCACCGGATGACCGCGACACAGAAGTGGGTGCTGGCGATCACGGTGGCGGCGTTCGGCTTGATGATCTTCTCGGTGATTCCGTGGTCGAGCATCTTCGGCGGCTCCACGGGATCCGCCGACTACCTCTACGAGCACACGACCGCCGCCACGCCCTACTGGTTCGAGCTGAACTGGTGGTTCCCGCAGCTGGCGATGCTCTTCGTCATCGCCTCACTGCTCGTCGGTGTCGTCGCGCGTTTGGGCGAGAAGGAGACGGTGCGGCTGATCGGCGCCGGCGCAGCGGACATGATCGGCCCGGCGCTCGTCGTGCTGCTGGCCGGCGGGGTGTCGGTGATCATGACCAACACCCAGACGCTCGACACGATCCTGCACTCGATGGAGCAGTTGGTCAGCGGCACCTCGGCCGGGATGTTCGGGTTCATCGCGATCCTCGTCAACATGCTGCTGGCCGTTCTGATCCCGTCGAGCTCGGGTCACGCCGCGCTCGGCCATGCCCCTGTTGTCGCCGCTCGCCGACTTCGCCGGTGTCAGCCGGTCGACGACGATCACCGCCTGGATCATGGGCCACGGCCTGACGCTGTTGTGGTCGCCGACGAGCGTCGTCGTCGTCGGCGGGCTCGCCATCGCCAAGGTCCGCTACGACCGCTACCTGCGGTTCGTGTGGCCGCTCCTGCTGGCCATGTTTGCTGTGGCGGTCGTGGTGGTCGCCATCGCGGCCACGGTCGAATGAGCGGCGGGCACTGGTGAGCGACTCGACGATCACGCTCCTCACGCTCGGCGTCGTCGTCGTGCTGTTCGTCTGGAACCGGCTCCCGGTGGAGCTTGTCGCCGTCGGCGCCGCGTTGGCGCTCTATGGCTTCGGGGTGCTGACGATGCAGCAGTCGTTGGCGGGCTTCGGAGACCCGGCCGTGATCTTGATCGGTGCCCTGTTCGTCGTCAGCGAGGGTCTCGACGCGACCGGCGTCACGACGTGGGTCGGGCAGTCCCTCGTGCAACGCGCCGGTGGCGGGACGGCGCGACTCCTGTTGTTCTTGATGCTCCTCAGCGCCGGGTTGACCGCGCTGATCGGGCTCAACGGCAGTGTCGCGGCCTTGCTGCCGATGACGGTCGTCATCGCGATGCGTCGCTCGTTCCCGGCGTCGCGCCTGTTGATGCCGTTGGCGTTCGCCGGCAGCGCCGGCGGCCTGCTGCTGTTGACGGGGAGTCCGGTCAACGTCGTCATCTCGCAGGCCGCCGAGGACGCCGGGGTCGGCCGCTTCGGCTTCGCCGAGTTCGCCGTGGTCGGGATCCCGGTGGTGATCGGGACCGTGGCCATCGTGTTGCTGTTCGGGCGGAGCCTGCTGCCCGACCGCACCAGCGACACCCTGCCGCCGGATCTGAGCCGGTTGGCCCGCTCGCTCGTGCGCAGCTACTCGCTCGACAACGTCGTGCACCTGCGGATCACCGCCGAGTCGGACCTCGTCGGGGCGCCCCGCTCGGGTTGGGACCTCGACGGGCTACGGCGGGGCGCGGATCATCACCGTGCTCGATGCCGCCGACCAGCGTCCCGTGTCCGACGGAGTGCTCGGCGTCGGCGACCGCCTCACGCTCGTCGGTGACCCGGACGTCGCCGACCGTTATGCCGTCGACCATCGCCTGACCGTCGAGGCCGTGCGCAGCGCGGCCGACATCGAGCAGTCGCTGCTGTCGCGCGAGTCCGGCGCCGCCGAGGTCGTCATCCCGCCGCGGTCGGTGCACGTCGGCACCGAGGTGCACCCCAGCCAGGTGATCGAAGGTTCGCTCATCGTCCTGGCCGTCACCCGCGGTGGCGAGGACCTCGGAGCTGGATCATCGAGGTTGCGGGCCGGTGATGCGTTGCTGCTCGAGGGTCCCTGGGCGGCGCTCGAGGCGGCCGGCCGCAGCCATGACGTCCTCGTCGTTGATTCGCCCGAGCTCGTGCGCCGTCAGACCGTCCCCCTCGGCAAGGGATCGCGCCCGGCGATCGTCGTCTTGCTGGCCATGGTCGTCCTCCTCGCCACGGGCGTGGTGCCGCCCGGTGATCGCCGCGCTGCTCGCCGCCGGGGCGATGATCGTGCTGCGCGTCGTCACGGTCCAGCAGGCCTACCGCGGCATCTCGTGGACGACGGTGCTCCTCGTCGCCGGCATGGTCCCGATGTCGACCGCTGTGTCCACGTCCGGCGCCGGGCAGGACGTCGCCAACGTCATCGTCGACGCCGTCGGCGACCACGGCCCACGCGTGCTGCTCGCTGCCCTCTTCGTGATCACGGTGATCTTCGGCCAACTGATCAGCAACACGGCGACGGCGCTGATCATGATCCCCGTTGCGCTGTCAGCCGCCGACCAGCTCGGCGTGTCGGCACGCCCGGTCCTGATGAGCCTGTGCGTCGGCGCGGCCGTCGCCTTCCTCACGCCAGTGTCGACACCCGCGAACATGATGGTCATGGGCCCGGCCGGGTACCGCTTCGGCGACTACTGGAAGCTCGGCCTGCCACTGGTGCTGCTGTTCGGCGTGGTCTCGGTGCTCCTCGTCCCACTCGTCTGGCAGTTCTGACCGTTTCCGTCGCCGCGACTCAGATCAGCCCGGACCGGCGGCTCGCCTCGACCGCCTCCGCCCGGGTCGTGACGTCGAGCTTGCGGTACACCGACTTCAAGTTCGACTTCACCGTGTTGACCGACAGGTAGAGGCGGGCGCCGATCTCCGCGTACGACAGATGCGTGGGCAGCAGCTCCACCAATGACAACTCCCGACTCGTCAAGCGAATGCCGGCGCGATCCGGGTCGCCGATCGGATCTACCGGCGCCAGGTAGTCGAGGGTGCGGGCCAGCCGGGGATGGGCCTCGGCGAGCCGAGTCGAGCGCAGCAGTCGCTCGATGCGCGGACCGAGCCCGAGGAACGGCAGCACCCAGCCGCTGATCCCACACTCCCGGACCAGCTCGACGAGCTGTTCCGACGGCACCGAACCGTTGGCACGGACGTTCAACACAAGCTCTGCCTGGATGCGCTCCAGCACCGGCCACGACGCCCGCTGCGCGAGAAGGTCAGCGACGTCCCGGTCCGACGCGCCCCCGAGGCGGGCACGGAGGAGCAGAGCTCGCGGGCCCGGCTCCAGCGCCTCGATCATCCGGGCCGCCTCCGTCGTGCGGCCGACGGCGGCGAGCCCCTCGACCTCGACGCCGATCAGACGATCTGCGTACGGACGACAGGCCTGGAACGAGATGACCTCACGCAGCTCCTCGACGAGACGGAGACACCGGACCGGATCACCGGTGACAACGGCCAGACGGGCACCGAGGTAGCCGGCCTGGAGCTGGTTCCAGGCGCATCCGAGCGTTGCCGCATCCGCCCATGCCCGCTCGGCCAGCGCCGTCGCCTCGAGCACATCACCGACGCTGAGCAGACACCACGCACCGGTGATCAACGTGTCGAATGCATGATGGTGGGCACCGATGCGATGCTCCGCCATCCAGCCGAGCGCAGCGTCGATCAGCGTGACCGCACGCCCGAGGTCGCCGAACATCCACTCGTACCACGCCTGGAGCGTGGGTACGGTGACTTCAGCGACGATCGGTGGTCCGTCGAGTCGTTGCGCGAGACCGATCCACAACTCGGCCTCCGTGCGCCGGCGCGCCGCCAGCATCACGCGCGCCGCGACGATCGGGAAGCGCCGTTCGAACTCACCGGTCGATCCGCTCGCCAGCGCGTCGTAGCTGTCGACGCTCGCGAGTGCCTCGTCGAGGTCGGCGTCGAGCAGCGCGAGCCAGCACCCCAACCCGACGAAGCGTCCGCGGACGTCATCGCCGATGTCCTCGCCGACCACCGACGCGGCGTCGTCGAACAGCACGGTGGCTCGGTCGTACCACCGACGCGCCGGCCTCGTCCCGTCCGCGAACAACGACACGACCGCGAGGTCGAGCGCCAGGCTCGCGTTGGTCACGTGGTGTTGCGTCGGCAGTCTCCGGGCGTACTGGTGCAACGTGTGGAGGTCCCCACGATCCACCAGATCCAGCGCCGGGCCGACCAGCAGGTCCCTCGCCTTGTCCTGCTCGCCGATGGCCGACAGGTGGTGATACGCCGACATCAGGTCACCACGACCACGCCACAGCATCGCGGCGCGCCGGTGCAGGTCGAGCCGGGCGGCCGGGTCCCGCCAACCCAGCTCGAGCTCCATCAGCTCACGGAACAGATCATGGAACCTCATCGAGCCAGACTGCGGATCCACGACCGACAGGAACATCCCGCGGCCGAGCAGCTGGCGGACGACCCGTGCGGCGTGCGGCCCGACGAGCTCGGCACTGATGTCCGGATCGAACCACTCGAGCACCGAGAGCGCGAGCGCGACGTCCCGTTCCTCGTCGCTCAGCGCCGCCAACACCTCGGCCACGAGGTAGTTCGAGAGCAGCCGTTCGGTTCCACTGCCGAGGTCGCCCGACGACTCCGATCGGCCGCCGGCAGGCCGCGACAGCAACGCCATGTGCAGACCGATCGGCCAGCCAGCAACCCTGTGGTTCAACGCCAGCACGTCGGCATCGTCACGGATCGAGGTGTCGGCACGCCGCGCGATGGCGAGCGCCTCCTCGTCGGTCAGCCGCAACGAGTCCTCGCGAATGTCGTTCAGCCATCCGAAGGAACGCCAGCGCGCCAGCGGGAGCGGTGGGTCCGTACGAGTCGTCGCCACCACGCGGACGGTGTCGCCCGCTCGCTCGACCAGCACGGCCAAGCCAGCCACTGTCGCACGATCCAGGTCGGCAGCGAGCCCGTCGAGCACCAGCACGATTGGGCCTTCGGCCTCGGCCAGGCCGGCGACCAACGCGCTCAGGAACAATCCATCCTCGACCCCGCGCTCCCACAGCAACATCCCAGGCTCTGCCTCGATCCCCGGTACCGCGGACCCGAGAGCCAGCAGCACGTTGGACCAGAACGACACCGGGTCGTTGTCGAGGAGATCGAGCGACAGCCATGCCACGGGAATCTTCACCGAGTCGATCCATTGACGCACGGCGGCGGTCTTGCCGTAGCCGGGCATCGCCGACACCAGCGTGAAGCGATGATCGATCGAGAACTGGCGGAGGAGCCGATCCCGTGTGACAAGGCCCTCGGGGATCCGGGCGGGCACCAGCTTGGCCCGGACGACGTGGCGGAACGGCGGGCCCGTCACGCTCGCCGACTGTAGCGGCGCCCCGGAACCGCCGGCCGCGAGGCGGCATCCTCGCGTCGTCGACGGCGGCGATCAGGCCGTCGAGGTCACCTCTCGGGGACTCAACTCGAGGTTCAGCCAGATGTCGTAGGGCAACGGCTCGAGGTCGGCGAGCAGGGCGTCGCGCACATCGCGCTGCTGACCGATGGTGACCCTGGTGTCGGCGGTGGCGTCGACCTCGATGTACAGCTTCGGGCCGACCTTGGCCACGCGAACTTCCGGCGCGTCGACGTCGAACCGGCGGATGACCTCGCGGACGGCAGCCAGCACCGGCGCCTCGACCTGAGCGCTCGGTGCACCTTCGAGCAGCTCGACGATCGTCGTGCGCAGCAAACGGAGTGGGGCGGGGACGAGTGCGACACAGCTGATGAGCACCATGACCGGATCGACGTATCGACCAGCTGCGTCCCATGACGAGCCGCTGAGCACCGCCAACACGGTGAAGCCGACCACCATCCCGATGCTGGTGAGCGCTGAGACCCGCCAGGTGAGGGTCTCGCTGGCGAGCAGGTCGGAGGTCGCCTGCCGGCGTCGCAGCCACCACCACATCGCCGCAGCTCCGGCGCTGGTGACCACGCTGTAGATCAGGCCCCATCCGGCCGTGACGTCGCTGCCACCGTGGCGGATCGTGAAGACGCCCTCACTTGCGGCATAGGCGAGCGTCCCGAGCAGGACGAAACCCTGGACGCCGATGACCATCGGCGTCACCGCCTCGAGGCCATAGGGGTACCGGCGGGTGGGCTCGCGCGCCGCGAGGTCAGCGGCGCGCAACAGCAGCCACGACACGGTGATGCCGATGAGCGTGTAAACGCCGTCGAACAGGATCATCTGCGAACCCGACACGATGCCGACAACGATGCCGAGTGCGCTGAGCATGGCGCTCGCAGCAATCGACACCCGCAGGCCCGAACGCTCGCGAGACGGATCAGGTGCAACCATTCCCCGAGCGTGACAGGCGCAATGGGGCTCCCGCCGGACCAACTCGATCGCAGGACGATCACTCGGCCGGACGTGCTCCCACGCCCATGTGCCCATCCATCGGCGAACCACGGCGAGCGTCGTGCCGCGCCGACCCGCACACGCGGCATGACGGCGCGTTCGATCTGCAGCTGTTCCGCCTTGCGATGAAGCGATAGCGACGGGCACCGGACGAGATTCCGGAACCCCGGTGCGACTCGAGGGCCGGCAACCCGTTCGACCAGAACGACAGCGGGTCCTTGTGGAGGAGATCGAGCGAGGGCACTCGCTCGACCACCGTGGCGGTCGGAACTCTTCGTCCGACGGTCTCACCCGCTTCGGGTGTGGCACCCCGGCTCGGGATCGTCCACGATGAAACCGCTGACAGACCAACAGACGCCGAGGCTCTTCCGCCGAGTCGTCATCGGTGGACTGCTGGGCGCGGTCGTCGGGCTCGTCGTCGGATTCCTGCTCCACGTGGCCGTGACCGACAGCCCGGCCGCCGGGTACGAACTCGTCGGCGCGTTCGTCGGTCTCGTCGCCGGCGCTCTCCTCGGCGCCTTCTACGGCGGCTACTTCGCCATCCACCGAGCGCAGCGCTGAGAGCATCCGAACCAGACCCATCGACCTGCCGTCCCGATTGCTCGTTTCTCCCGAAACCGGTCTACAGCACTGGGATGTCGGTGGTTACTTCGTTCACGGCGGGGGTCCCCCAGTCGTTGCCGCGCAGGGGCCGGAATCGGGTGTTCCTCCGTCCATGGCCGGGACCTCACCGGCCTGCGCGCTGCCGATCACCTCGTCGGACAGCCAAGTGCCGCTCGTCGACTAACAGGCGGGTGAAGTCGCCGGCGCTCGACGGTTTCGAACAAAGGGTCGGCGGCATACGCGAGCTTGCTCGCGGGCGCTGGGCGCGCTGGTTCGCAAAGTGGGTCCGGACGCCGTAGAGGTCGACCGGTAGGGGAGCGCGGCTGCGCGGGCGATGAGCGGTTGCGCATCTCGCGAACCGCCGCTGACACGCGCTCTGCGAAATCGTCGTAGTTGAACGTGTTGAACTACGGACACTGGACTACATGGCCCTCTGCGGACTGTGTGGACGGATCCGTGGACTGCCTGGACGGTTCCCATCACGTTGCCGAGGTGAGGGTCGCGGGTTCGAATCCCGTCGTCCGCTCCAAGTGCCGGGTCACCGTCACTTTTCTCGGTCATGCGTGGCACCTGTGGGAGGGTCAGGAGCCTCACCCATCGTGGAGCCACCCTGACCGAAGCCGAAGCTTTCGCTGCCCACTTCCGTCTGCTCGGGCAGAGTCCGCAGACGTTGTCAACTACCTCGCCACCCTGCGACGGGCTGTCCGCCCGTGTCGACCTGGCCGAGGCAACGGCGCGCTCGACCTGCGGGCCTACCTCGGGGACCGAGCCGAGACGGTGTCCGGGGCGACGATCGCCGTCGACGTGCGAGCGCTGCGCTGCTTCTACCGCTGGCGCTCGGAGATGCTCGACGTGCCCGACCCGTCGAGCACGCTGAAGCTGCCGAAGATCCCCGAGCCAGCGACGGAGTCGGTGAGCTTGGAGACGCTCACCAAGGTGCTGGCCAGCATCCCCACGGCAGGGCGGTGGAACGCCCGTGACCGGGCGATCCTGTTCGTGCTGTGGGGCAGCGGTGCCCGGCTGTCAGAGGTGGCCAGGATGACCGTCGCTGATTTGAACTTCACCGAGGGCACGTTCACCATCGCCACCGCCAAGACACGGCGTCCCCGGACGGTGGCTCTGACACCCGAGACCATCCGAGCATTGAAGGCCTACCTCCGCCACCCGCGCCGTGGCTCGCATTTGTGGGTCGGCTCACAGGGCCGGTTCGGTGCCGAGGGCATCAAGCAGATGATCCAGCGCCGCTCGCAGGCTGCGGGAGTGCACGTGACTGCCCACCAATTTCGCCGCGGGCTGGCAGAGCGCTGGCTCGGTGCTGGTGGCTCGGAGACGTGGTTGAGATATCACGCCGGATGGGACTCTCCCCTGATGGTGCGGCGTTATGTACGAGCCAACGGCGAGCGGCTGGCCATCGAGGAACACCGCCGACTCATGTGCTGACTGCTGCTGAAGGAACACACGAGGCCGGGAGTGGCGTTCGAAGTCAGGTTCCCGGGTTGCTTCCGCAGCAGCGAGTGCTGGCGGGTCGCGCCCATGACGTGCCTGCTACGTAACCACCCGCGTCGGGGTGGGGCGGCGGCCCGTGGTCGATGCATACGGTGACCGCAACCTGGACTCAGAGTGAAAGGTCATGTGACAGATGAAACGACTCGCATTACTCACCGGAGGCGCGGCCGTCGTGGCAGGCGCGGTCGCAACGGCGGTGATCCTCACCGGAGCCGGGGCGGCCACTCAAACCGCCTCGTCGATCGTCCCGATCGTGCCGTGCCGACTCCTCGATACCCGAGCAGAGTCGCCGGTGGGCGAACACCCGGGGCCGTTCGGAGCGGGCGAGACCGGCACGCTGGCCGTCGTCGGCACCCACGGCCAGTGCAACATCCCGTCCGGTGCGACAGGCATCGTCAGCAACGTGACGATCGACCGCCCGACAGCAGCGAGCTTCCTGACGCTGTTCCCCGCTGACGCGCCGTGCCCGGGCGCGGCGTCCAACCTCAACTGGGTCGCCGGACAGGCTCCGACACCCAACCAGGTGACCGTGTCCCTGTCGGCCGCAGGCGCGGTCAGCGTCTTCAACTTCGACGGCCACGTCGAGGTCATCATCGACATCACCGGCTACATGGTCCCCGCTGCCGCCGGCGGCCAGGGTCCCGCAGGCCCCAGTCCCGCCGGAGCGCAAGGCCCCGCCGGAGCGCAAGGTCCCGCCGGAGCGCAGGCCCGAGCGAGCGGTCCGAGGCCCGCCGGAGCGCAAGGTCCGCCGGGTCCGTCCGGGTTCGCAGGCAACTGGGGGTCGATGAACCGCAACACCATGGTTCGCCGGTCGCCGAGCTGCGATCAGGTCCGGTCACGCCGCTAGCGGCACTCGATATTTTTCTTTCCACGTCCCCCGGATCTCCCTCTGGGCTTTCCGGCTCCGCCATCCCCTGGACACCCTCTTTGTTCCTCCGTGCGGAACGGGCAGTCTCAACCTGAGCGTTGCCGGCGGCGAGGAAAGTCACATACGGCAACGAGGTCGACTTCCTCGGAGATCCATTCACCTGTCGACCGATATCGGGTTCGATGTCTACAACTCGGGAATCAATCGGGGCCGGACAACATGCCGAACATTACGATCGAGATCGATCCCAACCTCGAGGAGGGTGCCGCCGAGAACTTCACCACCGCTGAGTTCTTCCCGAGTGTCCCTTCCCAGGCAAATGGACTCCGTTCATTGACGCGACGTGACACCTCGGGTCTGTGGATCTGGACCGGCGGACCGGTTCGCCGGACAGCGTGCTCACTCCTTGGCAATCGCTGCACGTGGAGTCCACTTCAAGCGTTGTCTGAACGCGGTGCGCCCCAGCCACCATCTTCACGGTCGGCGTTTCCCAAGGCCGCCGGACTTTGCATGGCACGGCGCTGTCGACGCACTTCAGTGGGCGGCGACTCTCGTCGACTTCGAGGAGTTCGGAGTCTCCAGGGTCGCCCCGGCCCCGGCCTGACTCGTCAGATTCGGGCGCGGCCACCCCAACGTGTCGGTCGCGCCCGGCGGTCGCTCGCGGGCCACGTGGTAGCCCTCGGGGGCTGGCACTGCCCTGCCTCCCGACGATGGTCACGGGCCGCAGGTGAGCTCGCCCACGCGCACGATGCGCAGGCCCGCAGCAGCTGCTGCTCGGCGTCCGGGTCGAGCACGGTGGGTAGTGGTCGGGGTGCTGTCGGCCGGCCTGTGCTGCTCGGGTGGCACCTCGGTGCCTGCGGGCCGTCAGCGGGCGCCACTGGGCAGCCTGCCGCCCACCACGCAAGCTCCTCGTCGGTGGCGATGCCGTCGCGGATGGCCAAAGTCTCCGCAGCGGGATCCGTCAGCGGACGCGGGGCTGGCGGTGGGGGCTTGGCTGCCACGTCATCTGCCCGTCCTCCCACTGCGCTGCCTGGCGATGCGTCGAAGCTCGAGCGGTACATGCCGGGGGCACCGAGGTACGCGGTCATCCCCAGTCTCGCTCCGCTTCCTCTCGCCGCAGCACAGCCACCGACGTGGACGTGTCCCAGTAGGTGGCGATCGCTGCGGAGTACAGCGTGCGCAGGTCGTCGGGTGGGATGGCTTTCGTCTCGACCTGGACGACGTTCGGCAGGAGCCTGCGGGTCGTGCCCTTGGAGTACTGCGCTGGCCAAGCGCCCGAGGCGACTGCCCATCGGCGTAGCTGGCCAGCTTCGGGTACAGCCTGCGGAAGCTCTGAGCGCGGGTGTCGTCGCCCTTGCCCTGGTTCACCGCCAGCCCGAGCGATGTGATCTGCGTCGGCAGCGTGGCGATGTGCTCGACCTTGCCCGACACGTCGCAGCGAGAGGTGAAGTCCCGCAGGATGTCGACTCCAGAGGCGTCGAGGTCCCCGGCGTAGATCAGCACCGCCACCCCCGTCGCCCGTCGCCCTCGACGTGGCGGCGCAGGTGGCGATCGCTGCAGCGGCCGACGAGACGCCGGACCTGTCGGGCGGTACACGTCTCGGCGACGCACTCGCCACGTTCAACGATCGCTGGGGGCGGCGCGGGATGGCACGAGGTGCGGTCATCGTCATCATTGCTGACTGATGGGACGTAGGCGACCCGGCGATCGTGCGACGGGAGCTGGGGCGCCTCGCACTGATGGGCGCACCAGATCGTGTGGGTCAGCCCGCGCGCCCAGAGTCCTCGATCCCAGCCCCAGACGGGTGGGATGGCGGCGGCGCTCCTGGGTCGATCGTCTGGTCAGTGGGCACAGCCTCGCCACGACGCACGAGGTCGTCGCCGCCATCTCCGCGACCAGCGGTCCGTCTCCCTCGCCGGCCGCCCAGCCGGCCCGTCACGCGAGACCGTGACGGCCTCGTCCGATCACACGATCGTCCCATGTCACCGTGTCGACTCGAGTGTCCGGCTGGGGCGACGGCACCCGCAGGGATCGACCCGCAACTCCGTTGAAGTTGCTCGTGCACCCATTGGTCCTAGCACCAACGGCCGATGGGAAGCGACCGCGAAGTCAGGCACTCTGAGGTATCCGGTTCATGCGGGCATCACCCTGCAGACGCCGGCCGTTCACCACCTGACTGTGAGAAAGCGCCGCCGTGGCCACTGCATTGCCTGTCGCACGAACAACTCGCATTGCTTCGCCCCGAACCCGTCGTGTCGTTCGGCCGCTGCTCGCCGCGCACGTTCGCCGGTACTGGCCTGCACTGCTGCTCGGTTCGGTGCTCGCTGTGCTGCAGGTCCTCACCAAGCTCGCCGAACCGTGGCCGCTCGGCTGGTTGGTCGACAACGCGCTCACCGGTGCGCCGAAGGGCGCCGACGCCATCCACGCGGACCTCATCGTCGCGACGGCCAGCCTCGCGCTGCTCGTCGCCACCGGCGCGGTCTTCGACTACTGGTCGACCCGGCTGCTGTCGTCGGCGGGCCTGCGCGTCGCCAACGATATGCGCGGCCGGGCCTTCGACCACCTCCATCGGATGTCGCTCGCCTACCACAAGCAGCATCAAGTCGGCGACCTCACCGCTCGCGTCACCGCCGACGTCGACTACACGCAGGACATGCTCGTCCAGGTCCTGGCCAACCTGTTCCCCAACCTGCTGCTCGTCGTCGGGATGTTCGTCGTGATGATGACCGTCGACCCGTTCCTGACGCTGCTCAGCCTGATGACCACGCCAGTGCTGGCGATCTGCGTGCACCGCTCCAAGCGGACGCTTCGCCACGCCTCGCGACGTGTCCGCAAGGCGGACGGAGCGGTTGCGTCGTTGGCGACCGAGAGCCTTGGCGCGATCGGTCTGGTGCAGGCCTTCACGCTCGAGCGGCACCAGTCGGGCCACTTCGAGCAGTTGTCTGGCGACAGCCTGAGTGCCGGCGTCGAGGCGGTTCGATTGCAGGCGCGGTATCGCTCCGCTGGTCGAGGCCGCGAGCCTGCTGTCGACGCTCATCGTGTTGTGGATCGGTGCTACCAGGGTTGCCGACGGCGAGATGCAGCTCGGCGTGCTGTTGATCTTCCTGACCTACGTCGGATCGCTGTACAAGCCGGTGAAGGCGCTGTCGAAGCTGACGACGATCTTCACCAAGGGGATGGCGGCGGCCGAACGGATCGACGACGTGTTGTCCTCCGAGCCCGACATCAAGGACAGCCCCGACGCGATCATCGCCCCGGGGTTCAAGGGGACGGTTCGCTTCGACCGGGTCTCGTTCTCGTACGGGCGTGAGACGGTGCTGCGCGAGGTGTCGTTCGAGATCGACGCTGGCCAGACCGTCGCCCTGGTCGGTCCGACCGGTGCGGGGAAGTCGACGCTCGCCGCCCTCGTTCCCCGCCTCATCGACCCGGTCTCCGGCCGCATCCTCATCGATGATCGCGACGTTCGCGACTACACCGTCGCCTCACTGCGGTCGCAGGTGTCGATGGTGTTGCAAGACACGGTGCTGCTGCGCGGAACCATCGGCGACAACATCGCCTGCGGGCGTCCGGGTACCTCGTGGAGCGCGGTCGAACGAGCCGCCAAGCTCGCACTCGTTGACGAGTTCACCGACCGTCTGCCCGACGGACTCGACACGCGGGTTGCGGAGCGCGGCGTCGATCTGTCAGGTGGCCAGCGTCAGCGCATCGCGATCGCCCGAGCGATCCTGCGCGACTCGCCGATCCTCATCCTCGACGAACCGACGAGCGCGCTCGACACGGAATCGGAGGAGCTCATCGTCACGGCCCTCGACAACCTGCCGAGGTCGCGGACGATGTTGATCATCGCCCATCGTCTCTCGACGGTGCGTCGTGCCGACCGGATCGTCGTCCTCGATGGCGGCCGGGTCGTGGAGGAAGGAGTGCACGACGACCTCGTCCGTCGCGGCGGCCTCTACTCACGGTTGCACCGGCAATCGCGGTCGACCCCCGACGGCTGCTTCGTCCACACCGAGCTGCCGAGTGGGCCGCCAAGTGGGTCGTCGTGGCCGCCGCCGGCTTTCGCGGCCGCAAACACGTTGACGGTCGCGGGCCCCTGCGATCTCACGGGCGCGCAGCGATGACGACCTCGTTGCTGCCCACCTACCGCGAGTTCGGCGCGCCTGCGGGCGCTCCTCGTCACGAACGAGTGCGCCGGCCTGGGCCACCTCCGCCGCACCATCAACCTCGCCCGAGCGGTCACCGAGATCGATCCCGACGCGACGGCGTTGATCGTCACCGGCTCGGCGGCGCTCGGAAGCTTCCCGCTTCCCGACCGGGTCGACACGGTGAAGCTTCCGGTGTTCCGACGCGAGGCCGACGGCACCCTGTCCGCCGCGACCCTCGGCGTCGACGTGCCGCGGATCCATTCGATGCGCTCCGACATCCTGCGCAGCGCCGCGGTGCGTTCGATCCGCACGTGGTCGTGGTCGACAAGACCCCGCTGGGACTCCGAGGAGAGCTCGTCCCGATGCTCGAGCAGCTGCGCGAGCGTGGCCGGGCGTCCGTCGTGCTGGGTCTGCGCAACGTCGAAGACAACCCCGAGCGGGTTCGAGCCGCGTGGGCCGAGGCCGACACCCTGGCAGCCGTCGAGCGCTTCTACGACCGCGTCGTCGTCTACGGGCCCGCCAACACCACCGCTGATGCCCTGAGCTGCCTCGAAGGGGTCGAGCTGCCCGTCCCGGTGACGAACGTCGGCTTCGTCGGCAACGCTCCTGCGACCACCGCACCGGACGATCTGCCCGAGCGATATCTCCTGGTGACTGTCGGCGGCGGCAGCGACGGCCACGACGCGATCGAGGCGGTGCTCGACGCGGACCACCACGAGCGGTTGCCGTACCCGGTGGTCATCATCACCGGCCCGTTGATGTCTGCTGACACGGTCGCGCGGCTGGCGCAACGGTGCGACGACGATCACCTCCGCCTGTTCGACTTCCGCGCCGACATGGCCAACGTGTTGGCCGGCGCCAGGGGTGTCGTCACGATGGGTGGGTACAACACGATCTCCGAGGTCGTGCAGACCGGCGTTCCGGCGTTGGTCATCCCACGGGTCCGTCCGAGCGAGGAGCAACTCATCCGGGCGAGGGAACTCGTCGCGCTCGGCCTCGCCGACATGCTGCATCCCGATGCCGTGACACCCGAGCGGACGACGTCCGCCATCAGGCGAATGATGGCCCGTCCGCGACGTCCCGTCGACCGGGCCGACTACCGCGGTGCCGAACGCACTGCCGAACTGCTCGTCGAGCTGACCAACGAACGTCGCAAGCCATTCAGGACTGCGTCGTGAAAGGAGATCGATCCATGCACGCCATCGTCACGGGAGCCGCGGGCTTCATCGGCTCACACCTCTCCGAGCGGCTGATCGGCGAGGGTTGGCGCGTCACGGGGATCGACGCGTTCACGGACTACTACGCCCGTGCCGACAAGGAAGCCAACCTTCACGCACTTCGCGGCGAGCCGCGTTTCTCGCTCATCGAGGCGAACCTCGTCGATGCCCCACTCGATCGGATCTTCGCCGATCGACCCGTCGTGTTCCACCTCGCCGCGCAGGCCGGCGTACGAGCCAGCTTCGGTGACTCGTTCGCCGGCTACGTGCACGACAACCTCGTCGCAACGCAGCGCGTGCTGGAAAGTGCGCTCCGCGCCGGATGTCCGCGCGTGGCAATGGCTTCGTCGTCTTCCGTGTACGGCGATGCCGAGGAATACCCCTGCGTGGAAGGAGTGACGCCGACTCGCCCGCGCTCGCCCGTACGGAGCCACCAAGCGGATGTGCGAGGACCTCGCCGACATCTATCGCGGGCTCGGCCTGTCGGTCGGCGCGTTGCGCTACTTCACCGTGTACGGCCCGCGTCAGCGGCCCGACATGGCCATGCGCCGGTTGTGCGAAGCCGCCATCGGCGGCCCGTCGTTCACCCTCAACGGCGATGGTTTGCAGTCCCGAGACTTCACCTATGTCGGCGACGCCGTCGACGCCACCGTGCGCGCCGGGTTGGTGTTGAACGTGCCCCTGCTGCTGAACATCGGCGGCGGTGAGGAGGCGACGATGCTCCAGGTCATCTCGATGGTCGAGGACATCGCGGACAGGTCGCTCGACATCGAGGTGGCCGGCGACGGCAAGGGCGACGTGCGCAGGACGGCAGCCGACACCAGCCGCGCCCGGTACGCGTTGGGATGGCGGCCCAGCACCACCCTGATCGAGGGACTCTCCCATCAGTTGGCCTGGGTCCAGGCCCGCTCACCCATCATGGCCGGGCGTTGACGTGAGCGCCACGAAGGACCTGTTCGCCACGACGCGCGTCGTCGTCGTCGGCCAGGGCTACGTCGGTCTGCCGCTGGCCATGAGCGCAGTGACCGCTGGCTTTGACGTCGTCGGATTCGACCTCGATGTCGAGCGGACCAAGAACCTCGCCGACGGCACGTCGTTCACCGCCGACGTGCCCGACGCCGAGTTGCGCGCTGCGCTGGCGACGGGCCGGTACACCGCGACCGATCAGCCCGACGTGTGCTCCGGCTTCGACGTGGCGGTCGTCACCGTTCCGACACCGCTGCGCGACGGCGACCCCGACCTCACCTACATCGCCGCCGCGGCGCGCACGTTGTCCGGATACCTGCAGTGCGGGGCGACGGTCGTGCTCGAGTCGACGACCTATCCGGGTACCACCGAGGAGCTGATGGTGCCGCTGCTCGAAGCGGGTTCCGGACTGCAGGCGGGTCGCGACTTCGCGGTCGGTTACAGCCCTGAGCGCATCGATCCCGGCAACGACACATGGCGGTTCGGCAACACACCGAAGATCGTCTCGGGCATCGACGAGGCCTCGCTCGCCGCCGTCGCCGGGTTCTACAGCTCCATCGTGGAGACCGTGGTGCCGGTCGCCACGACGAAGGTCGCCGAGCTCTCGAAGCTGCTCGAGAACACCTTCCGGCACGTCAACATCGCCCTCGTCAACGAGCTCGCAGTGTTCGCCGCGGAGCTCGACATCGACATCTGGGCGGCCATCGACGCGGCCGCCACGAAGCCGTTCGGGTACATGCGCTTCACGCCGGGCCCGGGAGTCGGTGGACATTGCCTGCCCATCGATCCGAGCTACCTGTCGTGGACCGTCCGCCGCAGGGTCGGTCGTCCGTTCCGGTTCGTCGAGCTGGCCAACGACGTCAACGAGCACATGCCCCACTACGTCGTCGAGCGGGTCCGCGCCGCGTTGAACCACCAGGGCATCGCCCCGTCGCGCAGCCGTCTCCTGCTGCTGGGCATGTCGTACAAGCGCAACACCAACGACACTCGCGAGTCCCCGGCGTGGACCGTCGCCAAGTTGTTGGTCGCCGACGGCGCCGTGGTGCACGCCGTGGACCCGTACGCGACCATCGACGCGTTCGGCGGCGGCGTCATGGGTGTCGAACTGACGGTCGAGGAGGTGCGCGCCGCCGATCTGGTCGTCGTGCTGACCGACCACGACGACGTCGACTACGACATGGTCGTCGCCGAGGCGAAGGCGGTGCTCGACACGCGGCACCGAGTGGAGGGAAGCAATGTCGAGTACCTCTGACGCGCTTCGCCGGTTGCGGACGCTCCGGTTGGCGGTCGTGGTCTCGGGTTGGCCGCGTCTTTCCGAGAGCTTCGCGCTCAACGAGTTGCTCGCGTTGCTCGAGGCGGGGGTGCTCGTCAAGGTGTTCGCCACCAAGCACGGCGATGTCACCGACGCACACCCGTCGACGGCCATGCTCGAACCGTTCGTCCACCACCTCGGCGAGGGCACGGTCGAGCAGCAGGCTGCCGAGGTCGCGGCGGTCCTCGGCGACGTGCGGCGTCGACGCCGTGCACGGCTACTTCGCCCATCAGCCCGCCGCGATCGCACGTGGCGCTGCGGCGCGACTCGGCATCCCCTACGGCTTCAGCGTGCACGCCAAGGATGCCGGAAAGGTCGCAGCCGGCAGAGCTCAACGACCGAGCCAGGGCGGCGGCCTGTGTCATTGCCTGCAACGCCGACGTGGCCGAGCAACTCCGGTCGGTCGGCGCCGATCCGATCCTCGTCCCGCACGGCGTCGACCTCCATTCGTTCACGCCGAGATCACACCGGCCCGATGGTCGGGTCGAGTTGCTGGCTGTCGGCCGGCTCGTGCCCAAGAAGGGCTTCGATGTGCTCGTCGACGCAGTTGGCCGCGTGAACGTCGACTGGCAGTTGCGCATCGTCGGTGACGGACCACGGCTGCTGCGGACCTTCACGACGCGGCGCGTACGACACGGCGAGCGCATCCAGTTCCTCGGCGCGCGGACCCACGCCGATCTCCCAGCGCTGTACAACGCCGCCGACGTCGTCGTCGTCCCGAGTGTCGTCGCCGATGGTGACCGCGATGGGCTGCCCAACGTCGTGCTCGAAGCAATGGCGTGCGGGCTGGCCATCGTCGCCAGCGATGTCGCGGCGATCCCCACTGCGATCGAGCACCGGGTCAACGGGCTGCTGGTCGAGCCGGGCGACGCCTGCGGGCTCGCCAACGCGATCGACGAGCTTGCCAAGGATGCCGATCTGCGAGTCGCACTCGGCGCCAGCGCCCGTGCCACGGTCGAGTCGCGGTTCGGATCTGCCCGCCTGCACCGAGCACCTCCTGTCGATCCTCGAGGCCGCGTATGTCTGAGCAATCGATCGCCTACGTGCTGATGGGCTACCCCCGGATCTCGGAGCTGTTCATCGCCAGCGAGATCGCCCGCATGGAGCAGCAGGGCACCACATTGCGCCTGATCGTGCTGAAGCCGAGCGATGAGGCCACCCATCACCCGTGGTCGATCGCATCGAGGCGCAACCGGTGTACCTGCAGGATTTCACCAGCCTCAGCGACCGCTCGTTCGTGCGCTGGCTGCGCGACAACCTCCCCGAAGCATTCGGGCCGATCCGTCGAGTCGGATGCGTCATCCGTTGCGGTTGGCGCGCACCGCCGGGTGGGCCGGCGCACAGTCCTGGCGCGATCGGCGCGGATGGAAGCCGCGTGCGGTGTACCTGCAGGAGTGGATGCGCGCCGCTGCCGTCGCCGACGAGCTGTCGCATGGTCCGGCCGTCACCCACATCCACGCCCACTTCGCGCATCGCACGACCACGGTCACCTGGTGGGCGGCGCACATCCTCGATCTGCCGTTCTCGTTCACCGGCCACGCCAAGGACATCTACCAAACCGATCAGAACCCGCACGGCCTGCTGGCCCGCAAGATGCAGCGCCGCCAAGTTCGTGGTCACCTGCACCGACGCCAACCGCAACATCTCGAGGCGATCGCACCGGGTCGTCCGGTGCACGTGATGTACCACGGGCTGAACGCCGACTTCGCCCGACTGCTCGAGGATGCGCCGACCGTCGATCCGCCCCGACGGGCTGCGCATCATCAGCGTCGGGCGCCTGGTCGACAAGAAGGGTTTCGACATCCTCGTCGAGCGATCGCGCTGCTCGATCGAACGTGGCGTCGAGGTCGACGGCCGTGATCGCCGGCGAGTCGGGCGATCGCGAGCCGGCGATTCAGCGAGCAGGTCACGAGCCGCCGGGCTCGACGGTCGCATCGACGTTCCTCGGCACGCTCAGCCAGGCCGAGCTCTTCGCCGAGTATCGCCGCTCCAGCGTGTTCGCGCTCGCCTGTCGCATCACCGACGACGGCGACCGCGACGGCATCCCCAACGTGTTGATGGAGGCGATGGCCGCCGAGTTGCCGGTCGTCTCGCACCGCCGTGTCGGGCATCCCCGAACTGATCGAGGACGGCGTCAACGGGCTGCTCGTTCCGCCGGAGGATGCCATCGGCGCTGGCCGATGCGATCTGGCGACTCGCCAAGGATCCGGCGCTCGCCCACCGGCTTGGCGCAGCGCAGGCGCGCGACACGATCGCCGAGCGGTTCGACGGCGAGACACTCGCCCGTCACATGGCGGCCCTGTTCGCCGGCGATCCGCCGGGCCACGGTCGTGATGTCGACGGCGCCTCGAGATGACCGCGCCTCGCCCGGTGATCAACGTGATCGATCACCTGTATCGCGACGTCTCGATTGCCGAGGCCGCTCGGCGTGGACGATTCATCGCACGCCGGCGTCGAGCTCGACCTCGGGCGACTCCCGGACTGGATCAACGGCGGACTCGCCGACGATGTCGAGTGGCGGATCGAGTGGGTCAAGCTGTACGAAGGGCTCGACCTCGCCCATGCCTACGCGCTGACCGGCGAAGCCGACTACCTCGCCGCGTGGGAGGACCTGGTCGAGTCGTTCTGCGATCAGGTCGCCGTCGGTGTCGACGTCGCCGACGTGTCGGCTCGTCGCCTGTTGAACTGGCTGTACGCCTGGCAGTCGCTTCGCCGAGGCGCCGACGTTCACAGGGCTGCGTCCCGGTCTCGCCGATCGGCTGGCGCAGACGGATCGCCGACGACGCCGACACACCTGCGATCAGCACCTCACCCCGCATCGAAACCACCGCACGCTCGAGCTGTACGCGTTGCTGGTCGTCGGGCTGTCGCTTGCCCGAGCGCGATCCCGGTCTGGCGGCAGTTCGCGCTCGCGCAGCTGGGCGAGAACCTGCTGACCGATGTGTGGACCGACGGCGTCCACCGCGAATGCTCGACCGACTACCACTGCATCGTGCTGCGCTCGTTCCTCGGCGGTCTCGCCAACGCCCGCGCCGCCGAGCTCGAACTTCCCGACGGCTACGTCGACCGCATCTCGCTGGCGCTCGACTTCGCGCTGCACATCCAACGACCCGACGGGCTGACACCTTCGTTCTCCGACGGCGACATCGTCGACTTCCGTCAGTTGCTGGCATCTCGGCGCCGAGTTGCTCGACCGCGACGACCTGCGCTGGGTGCGCCTCGGGCGGCACGGCGGGAACACCACCGGCGCATCTCGACGCGACCTTCCCGGTCGGCGGCTACCTGTCCGCAGTCGCAGCGGTTGGGGCGCCGCGTCCACGGCCTACACGACGAGCGATTCATGCTGATGGACGTCGGGCCCGATCGGCGACGGCGGCCACGGCCACTACGACCAGTTGTCGGTCGAGCTGTACGCGAACGGCCACTCGCTGGTGGTCGATCCGGGCCGCTACACCTACGCCGATACGTCGTGGCGGCGCTGGTTCAAGGGCTCGACGGCGCACAACACCGTCACCGTCGACGGCCTCGACCAGACGCCGTATCGTCACGCCGCTCCGAAGGCCGGCACATCGCACGCCCGGCTCGTTCGCCGCGTGTCGCAGACCCGAACTTCGACGCCATCGAGGCCGAGGTCACCAGCCCTCAGCACGAGGTCGTGCACACCCGGCGGGTGCTGTTTCCGCAGCGCGAGTACTGGGTCGTGCACGACCACCTTCGCGGTGACCAGCCAGCATCACTACGAAGCCCGATGGCACCTTCCGAGCGAGGCAGAGGGCCGGGTCACCATCGTGCGCGGATCCGATCGAACGACGGTCACCACTCCGGCCGGCAACCTTGACGATTCCGGCGTCGGCGACGGTCGAGATCGAACCTGGTTGGATCTCGCCGAGCTACGGCATCCTCGAGTCGCACCGTTCGTGGTTGTTCCGCGTCGGCGGCACCGAGGCCGACATCGTCACCGTGCTGTCGCCCGGCGACGTCGACGTCGTCGCTCGACGGACCACACCGAGCACGGATCGCTGCATTGCGTCGTGGAGCGCACGGCAACACGACAGATCTCATCCGGTGGGCGGCGCACACGAACGTTGCGTGGGAAAGGCGGAACTCATGACCATGGCTACAGCGAGTCCTTCCGACGGGATTGGCGAGCGATCCGGTACTTCCGCAGCGGGATCTGCTGCTGGATCCCGACAGCGTCGCCGAGCAACTCAGTCGCATCTCGCACGGCGGGCACCATCATCCAGTCGTGCAGCCTCCGGCGAGCCAAGTACCGCATCGGCGAGAGCCTGCGAGTCGTGTACGACGTCGTTGCCGATGGTCGCCGAGTCCGTGATGTCGGCGCGGACGTTCGACAACAGCGCCGAGGTCTTCCGCAATGCCGAACTGCATGCCGATCGACGTCCTCGGCATGCCGGGCGTCGCCCACGATCCGCACACCAGCACGGTGTGGTGGACGCTGCCGAACGACCGCAAGCTGCGCAACCTCGGCACGCTGCTCGACCCGCCGATACGCGTGCGGCGCAGCAGTGGCGTGGCGTGGGACCAGTCGGAGCTCGTCGAGTACGCGCCCGAGAAGTCGGCCACGGTGCGCCTGCTCGATCCTCACGGTCAGGTGTCGGGCTTCGCGAAGGCATATCTCGATCGCGATGCGCTCGACGTCGCCAACCAGTACAACCGCATCGCCGCCGTCGATCGCCTTGCTCGACGGCATCCGCACCCCGCGGGCACTCGGATGGGCACGGCCCGACCGCATCATCGTGCTCGAACCGATGCGTGGCCGAACGTGGACGCAGATGCCGGCCGAGGTCCAGCCGGTCGCGATGCGAGCAACTGGGCGCCGCGCTCGCCAACATCCACGGCCTGCCCACCGACTTCGGTCGCGGACCGTTCCAGCGGTACCGCGCAGGAGCGGGTGCTCAACAGCGCCGACCTGGTGACGACCGCTCGACCCGACGTTGCCGACGCCGTTCGCGCAGTGCGCGATCAACTCGCCGGGGTCCGCCATCGTCCAAAGGCAATCGTGTGCCTGCACGGCGATGTGCACGCCAACAACGTGCTGTTCCACGGCGACGATGGTGCACATGATCGACTTCGACCAAGGCGGCTCCGGTGCTGCCGCGGCCGACATGGGCAGCGTGTTGGGAACCCTGCTGACCACACAGCTGCTGCGACCCGACACCGCTGTCGACGGCCTCGGCGCGGCGTTCCTCGACGGGTACCGCGCGGTTCGCGCCCTGCCGAGTGGCGCGGAGCTGCGGTGGTACACGGCGGCAGCGCTCGTGGCCGAGCGGGCGATCCGCGCGGTGAACAGAGTGAACAGTGCCGGTGCTCGAGGTGCTGCCGCGAACTGATCGAGGTTGCCGACGCGGTGCTCGCCGGGAAGCTCAGCGCCGATGGCTGACCGACCGGCGCTGCTGTTCTACTGCCAACATGCGCTCGGACTCGGACACCTGGTTCGCTCGTTGTCGTTGGCCGAAGCGCTCGGCCGAGCACTTCGATGTCGTCCTGCTGAACGGCGGTCGCTTCCCCGACGGCACGACGGTTCCCGATGGCGTGCGAGTCGTCAACCTGCCACCGCTCGGGCACGACGCGAACTTCGACCTCGTCAGCCATGACCCGGCCTCACCGTGGAACGAGGCGATGCGCGAGCGGCCACGGATCATCCTCGACGAGTTGGCCACCACAGCAACCCGACGTCGTGTTGATCGAGCTGTTCCCGTTCGGTCGCAAGAAGTTCGAGTTCGAGCTGCTGCCGTTGCTCGACGCCGTGCACTCGATGGGTGTCGAGCGTCCTCGCGTCGTGTGCAGCGTCCGCGACATCCTCGTCGGCCGGCAGAAGCAATCAGGCTCGCCACGACGAGCGGGCAGCCGGCTTGGCCAACCGCTACTTCGACGCCATCCTCGTGCACTCCGATCCGAAGTTCGCCCGCCTCGAAGACACGTTCCGTCCCGCACACGCCGATGACGGTGCCGATTCACTACACCGGCTTCGTCACCGGCAGCGCTGCGCCGATCGAGGTCGCGTCCGCGGGACAGGCTGCGGCGAGTCCTGGTGTCCGCGGGCGGCGGAATGGTGGGTGGCCCGTTGTTCGAGATCGTCGTCGACGCCCATCATCGCTGGCACGACTCGCTCGGGCTTGTCGACCACGATCCTCGCCGGCCCGTTCGCTCCGGAGCCGGTGTGGTCGTGGCTGCAGGAACAGGCCGCACGTCTCGACGGACTCGAGGTGGTGCGCTACCTGCCCGACCTTCGCACCGAGATGGCTCGCTCGGCGGTGACCGTCAGCCAGTGCGGCTACAACACGACGATGGACATCCTGCGAGCACGGGTGCCGGCCGTCGTGGTCCCGTTCGCAGAGGGTGGTGAGGACGAGCAGCGGCAAGCGCGCCGAACGACTCGACGACCTCGGTGTGCTGCGCTGCCTGGCACCCGACGATCTCGACGCTGAGCGGTTGGCCGAGGCCGTCATCGCTGCGGCATCGACGACCCCGGCGACGGTGTCGCTGGCATCTCGATGGCCGGCGCACGATCGGCGCGGATCATCGCTGACCTGTGTGCGACGCCGAATCGAGTCGGTGGAGTCACCGGCATGACCGACTGGCTCGACCCGGTTCGTGCCGCGCTCGACACTGCGATCCGAGCCGGTGCCGTTCTTCTTCCGTGACGACGACGCCGGGTGGGAGAACGAGTTGCTGTGGGACATGCTCGATCGATTCGAGGCGCGCCAGGTGCACATCGAACTGGCCGTGATTCCCGCTCGAGCTCGACGCCGAACTTGGCCACGGCCTTGTGCGACGCGCGCCTCGACAGGATTGGTGCACCTGCATCAACACGGCTTCCGTCACGTCAACCACGAGGCGAACGGGCGCAAGTACGAGTTCGGGCCCAGCCGCAGCCTACGGCCAGCAACTGGCCGACATCGCCCAGGGCCGAGCGATGATCGCCGATGCGCTCCTCCATCCCCACGTCGATCCGATCTTCACCCCGCCTTGGAACCGTTGCACCGACCAGACGGCGGAGGCGCTCGTCAGTCTCGGCTTCCAGATCCTGTCGCGCGACCGCACTGCTGTGCCGTTCGGACTTGGCCGACCTCGCCGAGTTGCCGGTCACCGTCGACTGGTTTGCCAGGAAGAAGAGCGAACCGTGGGCCCGCGAAGAAGTCGCCAGGCAACTCGCCGAACAGATCACCACGGGCCCTCAACCCGTCGGCGTCATGCTCCACCACGCGATCACGGACAACGAGCACATGGTCTGAGTCGACCAGCTGCTGGCGTTACTGGCCGACCATCCGCAGGCAAGGTCGACTTCCATCTACAGCCCACCGATACCAACGGTGGAGCATGCGAGTGCTGAGCGGCACTCCACTCTGGGTGACACGCCTTGACATCCCTGGACATTCTGTGGCTTGAGATGCCACGGCTTCGTCGGGCACCACGGCTCGGACCTTCACGTCAACGAGGTACCTGAGAAGTTCCGTGGGCCGACCATGCCGACCGTCGCGCGTGCCATCGCACGTCCAGTCGGCTTCATCGATGCCCCCGCCATTGGACGCCGAGCGGCAAGCATGCCGTGCGACCGCCAGCGTCGAGCCGCACGACTCGGATCTCCAGCAGATCCAGTACCGCTGGCACATGCCGCTCGCATTACGGCCACGACCGAACCGGGCCATCCGATAACGCCGCTCAACCCTGATCGGGAGACGCATCCTCGATCGCCGGGCTGATGGCGTGCCGTTCGGTTGCTGCCACGCGGCGCGCTTGTAGGCGTGACCGCTGAGCGATCCTTGAACACCGAACGAAGCGCGCCCGAGCGTCCAGTGCCCGTGCGTGGACCAGGCCACGTGGGCTGCTTGCTACCCTGGAGAGGTCGGGGGCGTGGGGATCGGGGGATCACGTGCTGACATCTGACGAGCTGGCCAAGGCGTGCAACGCTGACGCGGAGTTCCGGCTGGCGGCCCGTCGCTGGCACGGTGCGGTGCGACTGGACATCGACGATGACGTCGTCGGCCTGTCCGTTCGCGATGGGGTCGCCGGCGCGTGGTCGGTGTCCGATCTCGATGTGCCGGCCGTTCGGATCTCCGGCCCGGCCGCCGCGTGGCAGGCACTGTTGGCGCCCCGGCCGGCCCGTTTCCTCAACGACCTGATGCCGGCGATCGCCGCCGGCGCCTTCAACCGCACCGGTGACGAGATGATGTGGTGGCAGTACTACCCGGCGCTGGCCCGGATGGTGGAGGTCATGCGCGAGCGAACCGGCGCGGCCGCGAACGCGTTCCGGACAGTCGACCCGGTCGCCAGCGGACACTTCGATGCCCCCACCGGGCGCTACGTCCACCTCGACCTCGGCGGCGTCGACCACCGGGTCTACTTCGAGGAGGCCGGGACGGGGATCCCGCTGCTGCTGCAGCACACCGCCGGCTCCCACGGCATCCAGTTCCGGCACCTCTTCGAGATGGCCGACATCACGGATCGCTTCCGCCTGATCGCCTACGACCTGCCGTTCCACGGCAAGTCGGCACCGCCGACATCGACGGCCTGGTGGACGCAGGAGTACCGGCTCACCGCTCAGTTCGCGATGTCGGTGCCGATCGCCCTTTCCGAGGCGCTCGGCTTGGACCGCCCGGCGTTCATGGGCTGCTCGGTCGGCGGGCAGCTGGCGCTGGACCTCGCGTGCTCGCACCCGGACGAGTTCCGGGCCGTCATCGCGCTCGAGCCGGCTCTCAAGTTGCAGGGCCAGCTCGACGACCTGGTCGGCTTCTGGCACCCGGCCGTCGGCAATGAAACGAAGGCCCGCATGATGCACGGCCTGACGTCACCGGACTCACCCGAGGCGCTGCGGAGGGAGACGATTTGGGCCTACGCCAGCGGCTGGCCGCCGTCGTTCCTCGGCGACCTGTACTACTACCTCGTCGATCACGACCTCCGGGATGCGGCCTCGTCGATCGACACGAGCCGGTGCCAAGTGCACCTGCTCAGCGGCGAGTACGACTGGTCGGGCACCGCAGAGCTCGGCCTTGAGGCCCACCAGGCAATCACCGGGTCAACGTTCGCCGAGATGGAGGGCCTCGGGCACTTCCCGATGTCCGAAGACCCCCAGCGGCTCCGCGACCACCTCCTCCCCGTGCTCAAGGCAGTCGCGGCGGCGTCCTGATCCACCGCGCGGCCGCCTCCGGCGATAGCAACGTGGCCGTTCTCGGCGACCACCCGGCGACACCGCCGCAAGATGTTCGTGCACCGTTCGTCGTCCCAGTCATGCAAGACCTGCGACAGCACGGCTGACCATCTGAACGCGGGCTGAATGTCCCGACCACGACGCTCCGAGCCCCGGGCGTGGTCCGCCCGAATCAGCGACACGATCTACAACCACCTCCGCCGCGACGCACAACGATCGACAACCAGTGGGCCCGGGAGGGCAACGGGGGAAGGTCTCTTCGTCAGCGTGACCGGCTCGCACCCCCACGACCGCCTCTTCGACCAAGCCACTCCCGAACCCGCCGCCAGGCGAGAACCCGAGTTGCCGACGAGGAACAGCGCCAGCCGATCCCGAGCAAGAACCACTTGACACAAAGAGACCTCGGTCGGGGATGATCGCGTCAGATTCAGTGTCGGCCTGAGCATGTCGCCACGACGCTCAGCCCCACCCAGTCGCGGAATCCCCGCCTGCCGCCTTGGCCCCGATCGGCAACCCGCATCTGCGGGTTGATCCCGACGGCCCGCTCGGCGGGTCCGGCGCTAGCGTCTTCACGGACGCAAGGGAGCTGACGTGCGAAGTCCGGCGATGGTCGTGGCGGGCGTGGTTGTGGCGCTCCTGGGTCTGCTGTTCATGTTCCAGGGTCTCGGAGTCATCAAGGGCAGCTCGATGACGAACTCGAACTTCTGGGCGGTGGCGGGCCCGCTGATCGCACTCGTCGGACTGGTGTTGGTGGTGCGCGGGGCGCGCCGCCGGAGCTCCTCGGACGGCACGTGACCTCTCGGGTGGCACATGGACGATGAGCCAGCGGGCAGGCGGCCCGGTGCACCTGTCGGGCGGCGGATCGTTCTGGGTCTGGCTGGTGTCGGCCTCGCCGGGATCGTCGCCGGCCGAGGTGTGCAGGAGCGGTTCGCCCGGCTCCTCGCACCGATCGAGCAGCACGATCCGACCGGGCTCACCAGCCTGCTGCCACTGGGCAACACCTTCCGCTACTACTCCGTCACCGGGTCGGTCCCGAATCGGACAGCGAGCACGTACCGGCTCGACGTCAGCGGTCTCGTCGGGACCCCGGCGACGCTACACGATCGCCGACCTCGAGCGCGCTGCCGCAGACGTCGCTGATTCGCGACTTCCAGTGCGTCACCGGCTGGCGTGTGCCCGAGGTGCACTGGAGCGGCGTGCGCCTCGCCGAGCTGCTTGATCGTGTCGAACCTTCTCCGTCGGCGACGGCGGTCGCCTTCCACTCGTTCGACGGGACCTACACCGAGAGCCTGACCCTCGAGCAGGCTCGGCGCGCCGATGTGCTCGTCGCGTTGCGGATGCTCGGCAAGCCAGTGACCCACGACCACGGTGGCCCGGTGCGGATGTACGTCGCGCCGATGTACGGCTACAAGAGCACGAAATGGCTGAGCGGGATCGAGCTCACCGCGGCCGTCGAACCCGGCTACTGGGAGCGCACCGGCGACTACGACGTCGACGGCTGGATCGGCGAATCGAACGGTCGCGAGGACGACCCTGTTGGCTGAACCGTCGACGTCGCCGACGCAGCTCGTCCGCTTCAGTCGGGTCGAACACGCCGTGCACCGCGCCGTCGCCATCTTGATGCTCTCGTCGATCACCACTGCGGCGATCCTCTACAACGGCTTCCTGGCCGTCCCCGTCGGCCATCGCCGGATCGTCAAGCTCGTCCACGTCTACTCGGGCTTCGCCCTCCTCGTGCCGATCATCGTCGGCGGCTTGTCGCGGACCTACCGGGCAGACCTGCGGCGACTGAACCGGTTCACGACGGCGGACTGGCGATGGCTGCGCTCACGCACCCGCCGCGACGGCACCATCCCGGTCGGCAAGTTCAACGCCGGACAGAAGCTCAACGCCGCCCTCAGCACCGGCGGCATCATCGTGCTGCTGATCACCGGCGTCGTCATGTACTACCCAGACCTCGTCCGTCTCTCGTGGCGCACCGGAGCGAGCTTCGTCCACGACTGGTTCGCGCTGGCGATCGGTCTGCTCGTCCTCGGCCACATCTCCTACGCGATGCGAGATCCGGAGTCACGCCGAGGCATGCGCACGGGCCACGTGTCGGCGACGTGGGCCAGAAACCATCACCGCACCTGGGCCGACGAAGCCATCGAGGCACAAGCCCACTCGGCCCCGGCACCGCCACTCGACCGACCACACGGACATCAGATCGGCTGACGGTCTTCCGACGGCCGACCGTCCCGGGCACGCCCCAAGCCTCCTGTCGCGAGGATCAGATGCGTCGACGATCACCGGCCGACCATCGAGTTCCTCCGCCCACCCTGCCCAAGCCGCGGCACATGACAACCGCCCACGGGGATCGCGCGGTGCACGCTAATCGGCAGATCTGTACTGGGCGCCGTCATCGGCGACAGCCCTCCCGCGAACCTCCGCGACCGTCGGCTCACCCGACTGAGGTGTCCGCGAATCGCGCTGCATGCGCGTGATCATCCGACACTCGGGGAACGCCGGGTCGATGCTGGTGTCGCTGAACCGCGGGTCGTTGCGGTCTCGGGTTCCCGTCCATCTTCGAGTCTCACCTGGAGCGCAAAGTGTCGGATGGGAGAGACCGCGCTCCTGGCGCTGGTGCCCGAAGCTGAGCCGTTGGTCGCTGAGCATCGCTGACACCACGACCCCGCAGCCGCAGTCGGGGTTCCGGCTCGTGTGACGCGCTTGTAACCGTTCCGGCCGATCGTCGACGACAGCGGCCAACGCCGTCGCCCAGCTTGCATCCAACGTCGCCGCCTTCGACATCATGTTCACCGCGCTGGCGCGCTGTCACCGGCGAGGTCGTCTACGGCTGCAGCGCCCTGGCCGCCGTGAGGTCGTCGTCCCACAAGGACGACCGAGCGACAAGCAAACGCCTCGTGCATGGTGGGAGTCGAACGACTACCGGAGCTGTTGCACCGCTAGGCCGTGCAACACCGTCGATGATCACCGTGACCGGCCTGGTCGACCCCTCCAGCAAGTCGGTTGAGAGATCGGCGGCGAGGAACTCCTCGCCGTGAACTTGGATGCTGGCCGACGCAGCACTGGGTACGACAGGAAACGGCGCTCGGTTGACGATCTCGTGGGTGGAGATGACGTAGGCGTAGTACGTGGCGACGCTGAACGCTCACGACTTCGACGGCTTCCGGCGACTATTGGCTGATCCCCTCGATTTCATTCGCTCGCCGGAATGCTCCTGACGTCAGCGGACGAGGTGGTGGAGATGTATCGCACCGGTGCCGAGCAGGGTCCCCCCACTTTGCACGTCGAGGTGGATCACCTGCTGTGTGACGAGGAGTGGGCTGCGTTCGAGATCTGGGCGGTGGCCACGGAGACTCGGACTGAGAGCGCCCCCCGCTTTGGCGTGTTCCACAAGTGGAATGACGGCAAGCTTGTCTGCCACCCCTGCGCAATGGACCGCTCCCGATGAGCGGTGGCCGCAACCCTTCCCGCGCCCACGCCGACGGGCTGGCCGCCGCCCTGATCGCCGGAGCTGCGGCCCTATGGCGTCACTCGCCACCTCAGCGACCAGGCGCGAGCGGTCCCACGCCCGCCCGCCGGGCTACCACGACCCATCGGCCCTCGAACGAGTGCCCGAGCTGCCGATCGGGCGCGTCGTCCGTCGGCGCGCTGGCGGTGTTCGATGCGAATCTTCGGTGCGCTCGAGCGGTCTGTGCCGGACTGCCTGTGCAAAGGTCGCCGCCCTCCGAACGGCTTGAGGCACGAACGGGCGTACATTCGTCGCCGGTGCGCCCGCCCGTTCCGCCGGAGCTCGCGCCGCTGCAGTGCTCCGTGGGCGACGAGCACGGATGAACTTCACGATGGCGGAGGAATGAGTCGGCGAGTTCGCGCGTTGTGCACGGCGTGACCGACCGCTTCGATCCGCACGCCTTGCTCGCGGAGAGCCGCCTCGGCGTCCTCGCCACGATCAAGGCAGACGGGCGACCACAGCTCTCGCCGGTCATGCCGTTCTACGACCGAAGCCTCGGCGTGATCTACGTGTCGATGCGCGAGGGACTCGCCAAGACCACCAATATGCGTCGAGATCCTCGCGTGGCGTTGGAGGTCACGCGATCTGACGGTCGGGCGTGGGCCACGGCCGAAGGATCGATCACCCTTGTCGGGCCCGGGACCGACATCAACGGTCCCGAAGTACAGGTGCTCGTGGGCTACTACCGCCTTGCCGCTGGCGAGCACCCTGACTGGGACGACTACCGAGCGGCGATGGTGCGGGATCGCCGTGTTCTCATGAAGATGGCCGTCGAAAACGTCGTTGGCGCGGATATCAGCTGATCCCAACGTCAGCACGGACGTGCTCGCAACGCACTCCGCAGCTGGCACACAAGGACCGGGGCTCTCGGGCGCTCAGTCGGTGGTGGCCAGGGCTCGGGCGCAGTCAGGCGGCTGTGCGATTTCAATGGCGATTCGGCGGAAGCGGATCGACCCAGCCATGTCCTGCTCCGACCTGGGGATTGCGAAAGGCCTACTGTCCGCGAATTGGAAAATGCGACGCCGATGGCCGGCGTTGTCGGTCTATCGCCTCGTCGCCTCGACCACGGTCCAGGCCCCGCCGGTGGGCCGTACGACCATGTCTGTGAACCCCGCTTCATCGAGCAGGGCGCGGTACTCGGCGGCGTTGCGCTCCTGGCCTCCGAGCAGGACGAGCATGTTGATATCGTTCAAAGCCGGTAAGAGCAGCTGTGCGTCTCCGCTGGACAGGACCTGCTCGACGATGAGCAGTCGGGCGCCGGGCGCCATCGCGGTCGCGCAGGTCGCCAGGATCTTCCGTGCAGTCCTCGTCGGGCCAGTCGTGCAGGATCTGAGCCAAGACGTAGACGTCGCCCCCAGACGGAACCGTCTCGAAGAAATCAGCGGCGGCGAGCTCACAGCGATCAATCACTCCCGTCTCGGCCAGAACTGCGTTGGCCCCCGCGAGAACCTCGGCGCGGTCGACGACGACGCCGCGCATCTGCGGCGCCGCGGCGAGGAGCGCCGCTACCAGACGCCCGTGGCCGCCCCCGACGTCGATCATGATCTTCGCCGCCGTCAGATCACAGGTTTCGAGGATCGCCGCAGCCCGCTGTGCAGCTCCGCCCGTCATCGCCGCGTTGAACGCGGCACCCTCCTCGGGGTTCACCGACATGTAATCCCAGAAACCAAGGCCGTGCGCCTGTTCGAAGACCGACTTGCCGGCTCCGATCGCATCGGGCAGTTCCTCCCAAGCCCGATTGATCCAAGGCGCGGTCATCACAGAAGTGAGGGCCTTGAACGGGCCGGGCGCGTCGGAGCGAAGCAGTGAGCCCAGCGGCGTCAGTGCCACAGTTGCCGAACCGTCGATTCGCTCGCACAGACCCAGCGCGGTCACCACGGTGATCAGCCGGCTCAACGCCCCAGCGTCAACCTCGGCGGCCTCAGCCAGGTCATCGATGTCCCGGGGACCTTGGGCCAAATGATCGGGG
Source organism: uncultured Acidimicrobiales bacterium (assembly GCA_963794805.1). GTDB lineage: Bacteria > Actinomycetota > Acidimicrobiia > Acidimicrobiales > Ilumatobacteraceae > JAODBQ01. Next base: position 61,431 of record CAWCFL010000010.1, on the reverse strand, counting down.
AGGTCGAGTACCACCATCGTGCGAAGCGCTTGAGAGGCGCACCCACCAAGGATCAGCCCCATCATCACGACCCGCAGCGGCACCTCCTCAGCGGCCATCAGTCAGTCTCCCCACAGTGCGCTCTCCGACTTCGCCGGCGGCTCGCGGCCCGCAGTCAACCACAACCGGACGACCAACCCGAACGGCGAGGAGCAAGGTCCGCCGCTGGCGCGTCAGGAAGACAGCCGCCCGTCGCCCCCAGCGCCGCCCGTCACCAACTGCCGCCGAACACCGGGCCTCGGCCGCGACCTACCTGCCGATCTGCATTGGCCGAGGATCGCTGAGGGTGAACGTGAAGTACGCGCGTTCGGTAGCGAGCGTGGTCTCCTGACCGGAGCCTTCGCTGCGCCGGGTGACTGCATTTGGTCGAACCAAGCTCCAGGACGCCGGCACTGGAGCGGCAGAATTGGTGGCGTGCCGCTGGTCGATGTCACGTACGACGACGGGACTGACGTGGGAGCCCTGCGCCGTCTTCGGGAGGTCCTGCCCGACGCGGTGGCCGAAGCGGTCGGCTGCCCTGAGGAGCCATGGACTGGCCCACCCGACCTCGGCGACATCGAGATCCGCTTCCACGTCAAGCACCCGCTCGACTTCGGCGACCTCAACGTTGTCATCGAGGTCCGCACCAAGCGCTTCCAGAGCCGGGTCAACGACGCCCAACGACGTGTCGAACTGCTCAAAGATCGACTCTCCAACGTGCCGCTCGGCCAGCTCGGCATCTGGTTGACCCTTCTCGACGGAGCGTGGACTCAGGCCACTACCGAGGTTCACCCCGGATGAGCACCACAGCCAACAGCGACCGCTGGGACGAACAGCTGCCGTTCGGGCGCGACTAGATACAACGCGAGGATGTCGTTCGGTGCGGACGTTATGGCGCGTCGTGGTTCGGTATTTCCCGGACGCCGGTGAGGACCGTGTCCTGCGCGTTGCCGATCGCCGTTTCTAGACATCTTGCGCGCGTCCGCAACGATTCGCCCTCGGATTGTGGTGCTCCGCCTTCTCGAGATCTGGACAAAGAAGACGGACGGCGGCACCACCCACCTCGAATCCGGCCTACAGGACGTCAGCGTCGGTGCGCTGCTGGAGACGATCGACCGGTCCCTTCGCGACGCGCGCGCCACTGCCCACCAGCTCGAGGACAAACTGAACGAAGCGTGGAAGGCCATCATGAACCTTCACCTCGTCCAGGACGACGCTCCAGCGACGTAGCAATCGACGTCGAGTCACGGCCGCATCCTCGGGATCCGACTCCTGCGGCACCGACCGGTCTCAGCGCGCACACATCCCGGGCCGCTCGCGGTCATCCGATACCGCAGCGACTCACCGTGCATCCCCCGGTCCCGGAACGCCGGCTGCCGGACGCACCGAACGACGACAGACGCTTGCCCGCCGATCACGTCGTCGGACCGTGTCGAGGCCGTGCCGACAGCCGGATGCGTCGAGGATCAAGGTGGCGACGATGGAGATGGCGTGGGCGGTCGAGGGATCGTCGTCCTCGGTCGTAGCGCATGGTCGTGCGCGGGTCTGCGTTGGGGACCGCTTCAAACCCCGCCTGCGAAGGCCTCAACCTACGATCCTCGCAACCACCGAGCCGCCAACATCAGCGCTGCCTTTCGGGCCGGTGCAAACTCCTGCGGATGGACGTTACGTGTGATCGTTCGGTGTCCGCGAAAGGCATATAACCAACGCCTCCGACGGCTCCGAGTCGAGATCGCGCCCATTTCACCCGACGATGTGTGTGAGTCGACGCTCGATCGTCGTCCGATAACTACTCCCGGTCGCCGATCGAACGAAGATGGTTCTCCGCTACCGCTAAACTCCCGGCATCCACTCGTGACAGAGCTGTCTCAGAGCCTCCCGTTGCTCTTCAGTGATGATTCCTCTACGTTTCCCTTCGTTCAGGAGCTGGAAGATATAAAAGTCCACGGTTGAATCTGCCCATTCGCGCCCGAGCTCATCGGATTCGCTCATCAGTGCCCTTTCGGCCGCCGCAACTCGCGTGCGTTCCTCGATCGGACACGACTCTAAACCGTGTGTTCTCCCCACATGTCACACGGTCGCAGACAGGTTCGAGGTCGTGTGTCGTGAGCTTCAAATGCTTCGTGGTCGTCGCCGCGACGGCGCAAGCGCCCAACCGCCTCTTCGTTCGAGGTCCAGCCGTGGGGTGTCGACGAACCCGGTGCGACACGGTGTCGCCGCGTCCGGCGCGGCCAGTAGGGGGAGAGCTCCACACGGACAACGATCTGCCGTTCCGTACCTGTGTCGGCCGCCTGGTCGTCGTCATTCGGTGTCCGCGTTCGGTCGCGACGACCGCTGGTTGACGACCATGGGCCTTGTCGTGGGTGGTGTTCCGGCTGGCCGGCTGCTGGTGCCGTTTCGTCTGCGGCGGTGCCCGTCATCCTTGTTGGGCGATGCGCGCCGCTGGTTCTTGGCGAATAGTGGTGTGAGCAACTGAAGCACGCCGAGCGCGCCGACGTGCGAGTCCGTACTCGTCGTCGATCGGTTCGACGCCTGGAACCCCTCGAGTGATGTGACGTGACAGAGAGCAGAAGGACGAGCGATGACCAACGCACCTGATCGGCATGCCCGAACGATGTTGCCGATCCCGGATCGCCCGGCGCCGGGGCTGACGACGTACGACGCCAAGGACCCGGATACCGCGTTCCCTCCGATCGAGCCGTTGCTCCCACCCGCAGGCGCGCCGAACGTGCTGATCGTGTTGATCGACGATGTCGGCTTCGGCACGTCGAGCGCGTTCGGCGGGCCATGCCAGACGCCCAACGCAGAACGTCTCGCGGCTGGTGGCCTCAAGTACAACCGCTTCCACACGACCGCACTGTGCGCGCCGACGCGAGCTGCGCTGCTGTCCGGTCGCAACCACCACTCGGTGGGGATGGGGTCGATCACCGAGACGGCAACGTCGGCACCGGGCAACAGCTCGTTGCGGCCGAACACGAAGGCGCCGCTGGCGATGACGCTCAAGCTCAACGGCTACTCGACCGCCCAGTTCGGCAAGTGCCACGAGGTGCCGGTGTGGCAGTCCTCGCCGATGGGACCGTTCGACGCCTGGCCGTCGGGCGGCGGCGGGTTCGAGACGTTCTACGGGTTCATCGGCGGGGAGAACAACCAGTGGGACCCGGCGCTCTACGACGGCACGACACCGGTCGAACCGCCGGCCACGCCGGAGGAGGGCTACCACCTCACCGAAGACCTGGCCGACCGGGCGATCGGCTGGGTCCGTCAGCAGAAGGCGCTGATGCCCGACAAACCGTTCTTCGTCTACTTCGCCCCGGGCGCGACGCACGCACCGCACCATGTCCCCAAGGAGTGGGCCGACAAGTACGCCGGGCAGTTCGACGGCGGTTGGGACGTCCAGCGGGAGCGCACGTTCGCCCGCCAGCGCGAGCTCGGGGTGATCCCCGCCGACGCCGACCTCACCGCCCGCAACGCGGCGATCACCGCATGGGACGACATGCCCGAGGAGATGAAGCCGGTGTTGGCCCGTGAGATGGAGGTCTACGCAGGGTTCCTCGAGCACACCGACCACCACGTGGGGCGGCTGATCGACGCGATCGACGACCTCGGGGTCCTCGACGACACGATCGTGTACTACATCATCGGCGACAACGGCGCGTCGGCCGAGGGCACGATGAATGGCGCGTTCAACGAGATGGCCAACTTCAACGGGATGGCCGCGCTGGAGACGCCGGAATTCATGCTGTCGAAGGTGGACGAGTTCGGCTCGCCGACGTCGTACAACCACTACTCGGTCGGCTGGGCGTGGGCGATGTGCACGCCGTTCCAGTGGACCAAGCAGATCGCCTCGCATTGGGGTGGCACGCGCAACGGCACGATCGTCCATTGGCCGAACGGCATTGAGGAGAAGGGAGGGCTGCGGTCGCAGTTCACGCACGTGATCGACGTGGCCCAGACGATTCTCGAGGCCGCCGGTCTGCCCGAGCCGACGATGGTCAACGGTGTGCAGCAGTCCCCGATGGAGGGCACCAGCATGCTGTACACGTTCAACGAGCCCGACGCCCCGGAACGCCACGAACTGCAGTACTTCGAGATGTTCGGCAACCGCGGCATCTATCACCGGGGCTGGAGCGCGGTCACCAAGCACCGCACGCCCTGGGATCTGACCGGCACTGCGCCGCCGCTGGATGACGACGTCTGGGAGGTGTACGACGGCTCCGGCGACTACAGCCAGGCACACGACCTCGCCGAAGAGCAACCCGACCGGCTGGCCAAGCTCCAACGGTTGTGGCTCATCGAAGCGACGAAGTACCAGGTCCTGCCGATCGACGACCGGGGCGCCGAGCGATTCGACCCCGCCACGGCCGGCCGACCCTCCCTCATCCGTGGCAACTCCCAGCAGTTCTTCCCCGGCATGGGACGCCTCACGGAGAACAGCGTCGTCAGCATCAAGAACAAGTCGTTCTCCGTCACCGCCCACGTCGAGGTGCCCGCGAGCGGGGCGAATGGCGTGATCATCGCCCAAGGCGGTCACTTCGGCGGATGGGCGCTCTACGCCAAGGACGGCATCGCCAAGTTCGTGTACAACGTGCTCAGCCTCCACGAGTTCGCCACCGTGGCCGACGCGCCGATCCCGGCTGGCACGCACCAGGTGCGAGTCGAGTTCGCCTACGACGGCGGTGGCCTGGCCAAAGGCGGCGACGTGACCCTCTACTACGACGGCAGCCCAGTGGGCACCGGCCGGGTGGAGATCACGCAGCCGATGGTCTTCTCCGCCGACGAGACCACCGACATCGGCTACGAATCAGGCACCACCGTCACGGCCGACTACACCGCCCACACCAGCCGGTTCACCGGCAAGATCCACTGGGTGCAGATCGACCTCGGCGACGACGACCACGACCACTACATCGACCCCGACGAACGCCTCCGCATCGCGATGGCCCGCCAATAGCCGACCACACCAAACACCGGCGGACGCCCACGCTCACGGGACACGCCGCGTGGGCACAGCCTCCGCTTCGCGCACAGAACGTCGCGCCTTGCGATGAGCTTCGGTGCGCCGGAACCGGCAGAGTGATGATTGCGGGTGCGCTGGTCGTAGGTATCTGTCGTCTGCCGCGGCGGGGGTGTCGACGGTTGGTTCTGTCTCCGGGTCGGTCTGACTCTTGAACCGGCTGACACCGTCGGGTTGTCTTTCGAACGATCCGTCGGCCGGCTTGGATACGGCACTCACCGGTCGGGTGGGGAATGGTTCCGGGCTTGCGCCAACAGGCCCGGTTCGCCGGCACCGTCCCGGCAAGTGCGTGCCAACCCTTGGACCCGTTGGATGGAAGGGATGGCCATGACCATCGTAGAGACCACGCGCCGCGTCACCGGTGGTGTCGATACCCATGTCGATGTGCACGTCGCCGCGGTCGTTGATCACCTCGGCGGTGTGCTTGGTGTCGAGCCGTTCGACACGACCGAGGCCGGCTGTCAACGCCTGATCGGCTGGCTGCGTTCACACGGCACCGTCGAGCTCGTCGGCGTCGAAGGCACCGGCTCTATGGAGCCGGACTGACCCGCCAGCTCGATCGTGCTGGCATCGCGGTGGTCGAGGTCGATTGCCCGAACCGTCAAGCCCGCCACCGCGAGGGCAAGTCCGACCCCGTCGACGCGGTGAGCGCCGCACGGGCGGCCTTGTCGGGCTGGGCACTTGGTGTGCTGAAGAGCCGCATTGGTGATGTCGAGGCGATCCGGGTGCCGACGGTCGCTCGCCGTTCAGCGTCGTCGGAACGGATCGTCACGCTGAACCAGTTGCGCCACTTGTGCTTCACGCCTGACGAGCCGATCCGCCGGCGCTTCGAAGGGCTCTCCGTCGCCCGTCTGATCACGGCTGCGTCGTCGCTGCGACCGCGACCGTCGGACACGGTGCGCTACTCGACGCTGCTCGCGATTCGCATCCGGGCGCGCCGCGTCGTCTACCTCAACGCCGAGCTGAAGGAGCTGAACGCGACGATGCGCCCGCTCGTCGAGCGCAGCGCACCAGGCCTGCTGGCCGTCTACGGGATCGGCTACGACGTCGCCGCCAACCTGTTGATCGCCGCCGGCGACAACCCGCAACGATTGACCAGCGAAGCCGCGTTCGCCCACATGTGCGGCGTCGCGCCACTCGAGGCCTCATCAGGCAAGACCCGCCGCCAGCGCCTCACCCGCGGCGGCAACCCCCAAGCCAACGCCCTCCACTGCGTGGCGATCACCCGCATGCGCTCCCACCAGCCGACCAAGGACTACGTCGCCCGCCGCCGCGCCGAAGGCAAGACCACCGGCGAGATCGCCCGCATGGTCAAGCGCTACATCGCCCGCGAAGTCTTCAAGCAACTCCAACCGCACGCCGCTCGCCGAGCGCTCGCGCAGCGGGCGGCCTGACCCGAGAACCGGCAAACGCCACCACGGCTGTTCAACGAACGAACTGTCGACCGACGCGCCCCGATCCCAGCGCGGGCCGTGACCTACCAGGAGCCTGCCCCCGGAACGGTGTGGCCCACCTCTGTCTTGTCCATCCCGCGCCCGCCCCTTGACAACACAGGAGCATCGATCCGTATCCGGCGGAGCCACAGCGAGCCCCCGTAGGAGCCTGTCCCTCACCCATCTGGGCTGTCCGGAATGTCGCCGCGTCGGCGGCCCATGCCGCGTCCTAAACCGCCGGCTTGCGGACGATCGGGTCCTGTCCTCAACCGCCGGCTCGACGGTGTTCATGTTGCCGGATGTTGCGGAGGCGATGCTCGCGGCGGTCCTTCGAAATAGTGGTCAGGATGGCTGAGTGTGCGGCGCGAGGACTTGAAGTCGGGCGCCGCGGCCGCTGCCGCCATAGACGAAGACTTCCGTGCTGCCGGGTGCGCAGGCGGGCATTTGGAAGGTGCCGGTCGCTGTAGCGCTCCCTGGCTCCACGTCCCGGTGTCCGAGATTGGCGACGAGCAACTTAGTGATCGAGTCGCCGGGGCAGGTCATCGACAACACCGGTTCGTAGGCGGCGACGGTCGCGCCGGCGTTGGCGATGTGGACGGTGACCGACACCGTGTCTCCGGGGCACGCGGCGCCTGGGGTGATGACCAGGCTGAAGCTCAGGCTGGCGTCTCCGTTGAGGACCGTGTGCATCGTCTCGAAGCCGTCGCCGGCCGCGGAGGTTGTTGGCAGGACGTGGTCGCACGTTCCGGCATCGCTGGCGGCATCGTCCGAGCAGCCGCTGGCCGCGCCGGCAGACAACACGAGGGCGACCAGCGCGATCCACACCCGCAGCACCACCGCGGCATCATCGCACCCGCCAGTTCAAACCCGTGCCCTGCGCTCGGGAACGGGCGACGTACGGCAGCCCGGCTGATCGCACGATGGTGGCGGGACGCCGAGACGGAGGAGATTCCTGCCACCCGCAACCTCGCCTGATTGAGTCCAGGGCGTCAGTAAACGCTCGACTGACGAGCACGACCTCGATGTCCGGAATCGCCGGGTCGCCCGCGTCGGGAGGCCGTTCTCTCGTTGAGGAGTTGAACCCGATCTTGGCTCGCGGTGATCGTTGGGTGCCCTTGGCCGCAACGTCCTGATGATCCTCAACCCGGCCGGGGGTCACGTCCACGGTCGAGGCCGGCACGGCAGTGTGGGTCAACAACTTCTCGTGCTTCTGTGACGCCGCCGTTCTACGCGTCAGTGAGCAGGCCCAGCGCCGGTGCACGTGGAACAGTTGAACAGCGTCGTGGCCAACACTGCCTCGATCGACGGCCGCACGCCCGGTCAACACCCACGGCATCGCCTCGCCCAACGATGCCGAAGGCGAGCACGCCGACGCTCGACGGTTTGGCGCCACGGTCACGGGTCGGCCGCATCAGCTCACCGTGGGCCCGGACGCGCAACCGCCCGCCCCCCTCGGGATTGCAGCTGTCAATGGGGCGGCCCGCAGGGGGGGCTGGGTGTGAAGAGATCGTCACGCGAGACGAGCGGGCGGACACGGCCATCGCGACGCTCTGATTTGGTGCACATGTTGTTCTCGCAGCACCTCGCTGGCCGAGTGGGCGGTCGACGATTCGCTCGAGGTGGTCACGGGTCGTTCACGGATCGATGAGCACTCCCGGGTTGAGGATCCCGTGCGGATCGACCGTGAGCTTCGCGGCGCGCAACGCCTGGGCGAACAGCTCGGGACGTTGTCGGTCGTAGCCGTCGGGTCGGTGCATCCGACCGACCGCATGGTGATGGGTGACTGTCCCGCCCGCATCGATCACGATCGCGTTGGAGGCGGCCTTGATCTGCGACCACATCGAGATCTCCGAACCTTGCCGGCCGACCCCGCTCCACGTGTAGTACGGGGCGGGGCCGTCGGGGTACACGTGGGTGAACCGGCACGACAGCGAGTGCTGCTCGCCGAACACGTCGCGCAACGCCTCGGTCATCCGGGCACGGACCGCGGCGTCGAACTCGGGCCACCGGTCCCACGTGATCGCGGTCTCGAAGGTGTCGGCGACGAGTCCGAGTGACGTGTCCACGCCGAGCTGCACGCCGATGAACGCGTCGCGCCATGCACCCACCGCCCCGCCTCGACCCGTGGGGGCGCCGCGCCCGTCGTCGACGCTCACATCGGCGTCGTCGATGCGCCCGCCGGCAACGCGAGCGATCGCCACCGCTTCGCCGATCGCATGTCGTTGGGAGAGCTCGGCCGACTCGAACGACACAATGACCAATGCCGTCGAGCCGTCGAGACCCGCTGCTCGACCGGCCTCGACCGGATCGAGGATGCGCAAGTTCGCCGGCCACAGCTTGGCCTGCACGATCGTCCTGACCGCGTCGCAGCCAGCGGCCCACGAGTCGAAGGTGATCCCCGCTGTCGCACGGAACGTCGGTCGCTTCTGGATCCGCACCCACGCCTCGGAGACGATGCCGAGGATCCCTTCGGAGCCGATCACCATCCGGTCCGGACTCGGACCAGCACCGCTGCCCGGCAGGCGGCGGCTCTCCCACCAGCCCTGCGGCGTGAGCATCCTGATCGACTCCACGAAGTCGTCGATGTGCGTGTGGTTCGTCGCGTAGTGGCCGCCGGAGCGAGTGACGATCCATCCGCCCAGGGAGCTGAAGCGGAACGACTGCGGGAAGTGGCGCAGCGTGTGACCGCTCGGCTTGAGCTGCTGCTCGAGCGCCGGCCCGAGGACGCCGGCCTGGATGCGCGCGGCGCGCGAGGTCTCGTCGATCTCGAGCACGCGGTCGAGCCGATCGAGCGCGATCGTGACGCACGGGCCACTGTCGTCGGGCGGGTTGACGCCCCACACGACCGACGACCCGCCGCCGTAGGGGATCGTGACGTAGCCGTTGGTGTCACACCAGTCAAGAGTGACCTCCAGCTCGCGCTCATCCCGCGGATGGGCGACCACGTCGGGAGGATTCGGGAAGTCGAGGGCGAACGCACGGACGCGGTCGGTGAAGGCGGCGCCGTAGGAGTGAAAGGCGCGCTCGTACGTGGACGTCGAGCACCACTCGGCCAAACGTTCCGGCACGGACATCCGCGGGCGGCGCAGCTCGGCGTCCTCCACGCGTGGCACCGGGCCGGCAGTGATCTCCGTGCCGTACTGCGCCGACAGCTTCGCCGCCAGCGCGGCCCGGTCCGCATCCGTCGGCTCCTCGGACTCCATGCACCACGCCCAGAACGAACGACGATCCCCCATGACCGAACGGTACCTGCGCCCAACTGCCACGAGCCGCCCGAGAAGCCCGAGAAGCCGAAGACGACCATCGTTCCCGACCTCCGCCCGACCCGTCGGAACATCCCGACGTACAAAACGACCCACCGCTGCCGAGCCCGCCGGCATGAGGAACTTGGCGATCACGATCGCGCCAGGAGCCGGAGGGCCACGCGCTCTTGCTCACCCAGTCGCGGTATCCCCACATCCCGGCGGCCGAGACAGTCCCGCGCGTCATCGACCGCCCGGGTTGGGGGCGGTCAGGGCTTGTTCGTCGAGCCGGCGTCGACGGGTAGGGCTACGCCGGTGATCCATCGGGCTTGGTCGGACATCAGCCAGACCACTGCGTTGGAGACGTCTTCCGGTTGGAGCAGCGAGATGGGCAGCATGTTGGCCGCGCTGGCGCGCGCCAATGGATGGTCGAAGAATCTTGCGGCGTCGGGCTGTTGGCCCATGAGCGTCTCGACACCGGTGGGGTTCACGGTGTTGACCCGGATCGAGTGCGCCGCGAGCTCGTTGGCGAGCGCCCGCATCAAACCGACGACCGCGTGCTTCGATGCCACGTAGTGCGACCACGGGGCCTGGCCACGAAGTCCAGCCGCTGAGCTGGTGATCACGATCGACCCGCCGTTGCCGGCCTCGATCATCGTCGGCACGACCGCCTTGCAGGTGTTCCACACGCCGCCAACGTTGATATCCATCACCGCCTGGTACTCGTCATCGTCGATGTCCACGAACCAGTTGGGCCGCCAGATCCCGGCGTTGGCGGCGACGACGTCGAGGTGGCCGAACGTCGCCAAGCCCTCGTCAACGACGGCCTGGAGGGCGACACGGTCGCGAACATCGGCGACCCCGATCACCACGCGGCGACCAGCGGCTTCCACCAGCCGTGCCGTCTCGCGCAGCTCGTCGAAGGTGGCCATCGGCGCGCCCGTCTGGGCGACGGGCGCGCAGATGTCGCACACGATGACGTCAGCGCCCTCGGCAGCCATCCGCACCGCATGGCTACGCCCCTGCCCGTGGCCGGCACCCGTGACCAACCCGACCTTGCCGTCCAGCAATCCCATGGCCACCAGCCTCGCATCGTCGTCGACGACTCTCGCCGCCGAGCCCCAACAACGACGCCCGCGTCGCGGATCGAAGAGCCGATCGGTGCAGCGCGCACCCCGCGCGCCGTCTCCGGTCCTCCAGTGCCTGAGCAAGCACGGATCGGCGTCTCGCCCTCCTACGAGACAGACCACGACGTCCCACGAGTCGCCCCCACCACGCAGGCTGTCGCGATAGCCAAGGATGCCCACCAACGCCCGCCCGGGGCGCACAGAACGACACGCGCCACCTCGAGTCGCCGGGCCCGAGAACCGGCAGCGTGATGCGGGCGCCGTCGAGCGGGCGCCGGCCTGTTGGTTCACGCCATCTGGGTGCGGACATCGTAGAAATCGGCCGGGAGGGGAGCGCGGCTGAGCGGCCGATGAGCATCTCGTGAACCGCCGTTGACTCCCGCTCTGCGAAATCGTCCTTGGCTCATCGGATCTTGACACGATCTTGACGCGGGACCCGGGGGCGCGACCACGACCGGGGTTCACCCGTCCGAGTACCTTCTCCGTCGGGCGAATGGTCAACGCCGTTGACACATCGTCCGGACGGATGAAGGGACCAAGGCCGGGGTTTGGGCCTCGTCAACCGCGTCGACAGGCCCGGAGGTCTCAGCAGTGACCGCTTCCAAGGCGGCGTTCACGACCTTGACACCGACCCGTGTTCTCGTTCTCTGGGGGAGCCTCTTTTGGTTGACAACCGGTACATCTGGCAGTCCGACGACACTGACCTGGCGACGTTGCGGTTGGATTATCTCGAACAGATCGCAGACCGAGGGACGATCAGCGGTCTCCAACGCATCGGGATCCCACGAGGCGGAAGATCGTTGGAGATCGGTGCCGGACGAGGATCCACCGCGTTGCAGATGCTGGCATCCTGCGGGCTGGGCGAGGTCGTGGCGACCGACCTCGACCTGACCTGGCTCGACAAGATCACGCATCCCGGCCTGCGCGTCGTGCGCCACAACATCCTCGACGACGACCTCGAACCGCTCGGCAACTTCGACCTCGTACATATGCGATTCCTCGTTCATCACCTCGGTGAGCGAGGAGCAGAAGCGATCAACCGAGCCGCATCGCTGCTCAACCCAGGCGGAACGCTGTTCGTCGAGGAACCAGCCATGATCAACCGCTCAGGCCGCGGCCACCCGAGCGCTGAAACCTTCGAGGGCATGCTCGACTCGATGCATCGATTCGGCGCGGAGTACGGGCTCGACATCGCTTGCGGCTTCTCGCTGCCCGGCATGCTCCGATCGGCCGGACTCGTCGATGTCGACAACGAGTTCTCCGGGAAGATGACACAGGGCGGCGACGTCTTCCGTATGTGGCTGCGCACCAGCTTCGAGTTGACCAAGGCGACCCTGCCGTACGACGAGATCCTCAGCGGACGGATCAGCGAGTTTCTGGCATTGGTCGACGACCCCTTGCTGGACAACATCCCATGGGCGGTCGTCGGCGCGTGGGGAACCAAACCCTGGTCGTAAAGGGGCCTGATCCGTCTGCGGACGGCCGATGTTGAGGGGCCGACTTGCCAGCGGTTCGCTTGACGGCGGCCGAGTTGATGGAGGTCTGGGCCACGACCAGGAGGCGAGGCGGTCACTGGAGCCGGTTGGCGGCCGAGAGTTGGGAGTGGGTTCGGGATGGACTGGGCAACTCGACGGGATGAGGGATGGGGGTGGGAGTGGGTTCAAGGCCGGGCCCACTCGACCCGGCGGGATCAGCACGTTCGTCTCCCTGCCCGCGCTCCAGCGTGTACTGAAGTCCCTTCAACTCGGTCGCCCCATCGGCGTTTCAGACGGGATGTGCGGCAAGGCGTTCGGCCGGATATGACCGAAGCTCGATCACGTTGTCGTCGGGATCGAGGACGTAGATGCTCAGGCCGTTTCCTTGCGCGCCGTAACGCGTCGCTGGGCCGTCGACGATGCGGAAGCGCTCGGGGGTGATCGAGGTGATGTCGGTGACGACGAGGCACAGGTGGTCGACGTTGCGTTCGGCGATCGCGCCGTTGCGCGGGATCAGGTCGATGATCGTCAGGTCGTTGATTCGGACCGAAGGAAACGGCGCTTCACTCTTGCGCCATTCGGTGACCCGGACCTCGGGCAGTCCGAGTTCGCTGGTGTACCAGGCGAGCGACGCCTCGACGTCTGCGCAGCGCAGTACGAGGTGATCGAAGCCGATGACGTGAAGCACGTCGGCGATGGTGTCACACGTCGCAGAACGTCACCGCTACCGTTCGTCGGCTTCCGAGTGGACCGTTGGTCGGGCGTCGGCGGGAACGCTGGCGACGAGGTCCGCTGTCTGGGTCGGTGGGCGCCGGCCTTGCGTGCCGGAGTCGCCGCCCAGAGTCTGGGCGTTGCGTCGACGCTGGTTCGACGACAGCTGACGACGCGCCGAGCAGACCCAAGGCACCTTCGACCCGACGACCACCGCCCGAAGACCGACCGGCGACGCGCGACGCGAACCGGCTGACGATCGGTCCGAAACCGGGGATCACGCAACGACGTCGTCAGGGAGAGGTCGTACGACGAAGGTCCAGTAGACGGTCGTACCGGCGGCAGCGCAGCGTGTCCACACCGTGCACGCCGGGGTGTGCACCGCCCGCCGGAGGACTCCGGCGGATGCACGACGTCACCGTCGGGACCCCTGAGATGGAGGCTGAGATGAAGCACATCCGACGCAAGCTGCTCGCCGCGGTGCTGGCCGGAACCGGGCTGGTCGCCCTGTCCGTGCAGGTCACGTCCGCCGACTCGAACGCCAACAAGCCGATCGTCGAAGCCGACGTGCTCGTCGGCGTGACGCCGCCGTACACGGGCGCAGCCAACGCGATCCGCGGCATCCCCGGAGGGGGAGCGCCGTGGGTGATCGGCGATGCCGATCTCCGGCTGCGCGCCGACGGGTCGCTGCGTGCCGATATCGCCGGCCTGGTGATCGATCCGGCGTTCCCGAATCCGGCCATCGCCGGGACCAACCCTGTCCCGCAGTGGAAGCTCGTCGTCAGCTGCCTCTCGACCGTGGCGGGCAGCCCGGTCACGACGAACGTCTCCTCCGCGCCGTTCGCAGCCGACGCCGGCGGCAACGCCAAGGTGTCCACGTCGATCGCGCTCCCGCACCCGTGCATCGCCCCGATCGTGTTCGTGGCCGCCGCCGCCGGCCCGTGGTTCGCCGCCACCGGGGCCTGAGCCGGCGTCCGTATTGGCTCGAAGCCCCGAGGCGGTCCGCCCCTGACAAATACGGGACCAGCGAAACCGTCACGACGCGGCGACTGTTGCAGACGCGACGCCCGAGTCAGCGTGCAGATCGTTCGACGAAGTGAGTCCGGCGGACGGGAAGGCGTTCGCGGCCGCCGCTTCGATACCGACCTGCCTGATGGAGTGTGGCGGGGGGGTGTTGAGCGTTGGTTCGCCGGGGCGACAGACAGGGGCGACTCTGCAATCCAGCGCGTCATGCGATGGGCGCGTCATGTGCTGGTCGACACCATGCCGTGGCGGTTGAGGCCCAGGTGGAACGCGAGCGTGTTCGGCGGCGGCGAAGGGGCCGGAGTTTGCCGAAGGCGTGGGGGAGGACGGGCGTCAGGTGCTCGGGCGTCCATTCCGGCGACGTCGGGTGACGAGCACCACCAGCGCCCCGATGCCGATGCCCTGGAGCGCGAGCCAGAGGGTGTGGAGCGAGTCGGCGCCGGTGGCCGGCAGGACGCTCTCGAACACGTTCGTCACGGTCACCGTGGCGATGGTGCCGTCACCGACGATCACGCCGTCGGGAGGCGAGATCGTGGACAGGATCGCCCCGCCGTTGGTGGTCTCGTCGAACGTGCAGTGTGCGCCGGTCGGAAGGTTGTCGATGGTCGTGGTCATCGACTGCCCGCCGCCGAGCGACACCTCACCGCTCCACACCACCCGCGTGCTTCCTGTCGCAGTGCAGCTGACTGCGACGGTGAACGGCCCGACCCCGCCGGTGCTGCCGGAGAGCACCTTCGTGATCTGGACCGATCCGGTGGCGAACGTGTTCGTCGCGCTGAAGGACACTGTGGTGCCGTTGCCGACCACGACGATGCCGTTGCTCGGGGAGAACGATGACCTCGTGGCTCCGCCGTCGTTGGTCTCCGCGAACTGACAGCTGGTGCCGGTGGGGAGGTTGGCGATCGTCTGGGACAACGGGCCGCCGCCGCCGAGCACGATCGGCGAGTCGTACACCGTCCGAGCCTGGTACGTGCAGGTGCCCGAGATGGTGAACGGTCCTGCGCCGTACGTCGTCGCGCCCGCACCGTCGACCAGCTTGGTGACGGCCACCGAGCCGACGTCGAAGGTGTTCGTGGCCGTCAGCGTCGCGGTCGTGTCGGCGCCAACGACGACGATCCCATCCGCCGGCGTCAGGGTGGTCGAGGTGGCGCCCGCGTTGTCGCTCTCCAGGATCTGGCACGCGGCTCCCGTCGGCAGGTTGCCGATGACCATGGACAATGGCGCCCCGCCCCCGAGTGTGACGTCGCCCTGGTAGACCTCCCGATCCCCGGTCTCGTCGCTCAGGCCGCAGGTCACCGAGAAGCGGTACGGGCCAGCGCCGTGGAGCGCCGCGCCGGCGCCGTCGACCTGCTTGACGACGGCGATCTGGCCGACGGTGAATGTGTTGGTCACCGTGACCGTCGCCGAGTCGCCGGCGAGCTCGACGACGGCCTGCGATCCGTTCTCGGTCGCCGGGTCGCCGTCGCCGGCCTGCGTGGTGATCGTGCTCGACGCCGCGCCCTTGTCGTCGAGCTCGGTGACCGTGCAGGACGCGCCCGACGGGAGGCCGTCGAAGGTGACTGACTCGCCGGCGTCGAACTCGGCGATCATCGGGTTCAGGATCCCGTAGCCGTCGGCGTCCACGGTCTCGCCGAGGAACTCGCACTGCACGCGGATCAGGAACGGTCCGTACGCGATCGGGTTCCCTGGCCATTGCCACCTGGATCGCGTCGTTCATCTCAAGGGCGCCGTGGTACTGCAGGTAGACGAGCGCGCCGTCGTCGGTCGCGATCTGCGCGCGCATGTCGAGCCGCCCGAACCCGTCGACCCCACCAGGAGCCAGTCGCCGCCGCCGCCGACGAAGCGGCCGCTGATCCGCGGGCCGTCGAGTTTGCCTTCGATCGCTTCGAAGAACGTCCGGTCACCGAACGGGCCGGACCAATCGCCAGCGGTGCGCGCAGCATCGCGTGGTACGTCATCTCGTGAACTCGCTCCATGGCGACCTCTCCGTGACGAAACCCGTCGGAGCGACGCTGCGCACGCGGACTGGTACGTGCGCATACGACCCTCGCCGATGCTGGGACGAAGCAGGGACCGTGTCGACGACAACACAACCGGATCGGACCGGCAGGATCGCACCGGCGGAGTGCCCGAACCCCGGGCCACCGTTCAGCGCACGGCGCTTGCGACGATGAAGTCGGCACAGCACCATGTCCGACAGGAACATCGCTGAGCTGCCGCGTCGGCGAAGTCCAGGTCGATGGCTGGTCCTCTCGGGCGACGACGTCGGGCGGAGGATGCGCTGATGATCGTTGTCGACGTCCTGCGGGGCTCGTGCATGACAGTCGGGAGTGCTGTTCGCGCCGGCGGGCTGCCCGGTCGAGCGGGCCGGCGGCGGGTTTGACACCTGCAACACTCCTGGTGATGGCTGCGACCATGCCCTGGTGGGAACAGCGTCTTCGCTCGCCTCAACTTCGGGCGTTCAGTCTGCTCGGGCCGACGGTGTCGTGGGCGAGTGACATCGATCGGGGGGTGCTGTTGTCCAACGTGAGCGGCCGGTTCGAGGTGTTCGCGTTCGACGCGACGCGGCGCCCTGCGGACCTTCGCCAGGTGACCGATCGATCCCAGGGCACCGTTGGGGCAGCCGTTGCGCCTGATGGTGAGCACGTGCTGTGGTTCGACGATCGCGATGGTGACGAGGTGGGGCGTTGGCGGCGCCAGCCCTTCGCCGGCGGCGCCGAGACGGTGCTGCTGCCCGAGCTGCCGGCAACGTTTGGCAGTGGATTGGTCGCTCGACGAGGTGGTGGGGCAGTTGTCGGGCGCACTGACGATGTCGGCTTCGCGATCGCGGTGGCCGACGTCGCCGGCTGTGGAAGCGTCGTCTACGAGTCACCCGATCAGTCGACGCTTGTCGATGTCGACGGTCAGGTGGCGGTCATCAGTCGAGCTCCCGACGGGGACCTGATGCATCCGGTCGTGTGCATCGTCGACCTGTTGAGCGGTGGGGTCGTCGCCGAGCTCGCCGACCCTGGTCTGGGCCTGCGTCCGGTCGCGTTCTCGCCCGTCGGCGACGGCCGCGTGCTCGCGGCGCACACGCGTCATGATCGAACAGGTCTGCTGGTGTGGTCACCGTCGACGGGGGAAGTCGACGAGGTGCAGGTGGACCTCGACGGCGACGTCAACGGCCGGTGGCTGCACGATGCCAGTGGCTTGTTGCTCATCGTGTCGTTGGACGGTCGAGACAGCATCCACCGGTTCGACTTCGCCACGGGTTCGACCAGCCGCGTGCCGTCGCCTCGAGGGGTCGTGACCGAGGTGTCCGCGCGACGCAACGGTTCGATCCATGCGTTGGTCGACAGTGCCGAACAGTCGCCACGTCTGGTGGAGCTCGGGGGCGATCGCCTCGTCGAGTTCGCCAAAGAACCCGCTCCTTCGGTTCCGTGCGAGAGCATCGAGGCGGAGGGGCCGGGTGGTCGGGTCCACGCGTTTCTGCATCGCCCCCTGATCGGGGCTGCCCCGTATCCCACCGTGTTCATGGTCCACGGTGGGCCGCCAATGCAAGACACCGATCGCTGGAGCCCGGTCACCGCAGCACTGGTCGACGCCGGATACGCCGTCGTGCGAGTGAACTACCGAGGATCAACCGGCTATGGGCGCAAGTGGCGCGATGCGCTCATCGCCCGACTCGGTGCCATCGAGTTGGAAGACATCGATGCCGTACGGGACCGTCTGGAAGCCAACGGATTCGTCGACCCGAACAGAATCGCCGTCGCCGGGGCATCGTGGGGTGGCTACCTCACACTGTTCGCGCTCGGTGTCGAACCCGACCGGTGGGCGGCAGGAGTCGCCCTGGTGCCGTTAGCAGATTTCGCGATGAGTCAGCAGGACCAGCCTGCGTTCATGACCGCCGAAGACCATGCGTTGTTCGGCGGCACGCTCGAGGAATTGCCCGATGCGTACCGGGCAGCATCGCCGCTCACCTACGTCGACGCCGTCCAAGCACCAGTGTTGATCACCGCCGGTACCAACGACCCCCGCTGCCCACCACGACCCACAGACGAGTACGTGTCCAGACTTCGTGCGAGAAACGCCGATGTCGTCTACCAGCGCAACGAAACCGGCCACCAACCATATGACGACGACCGGGTCGTCGAACAAGTCCGACTGATGCTCGACTTCCTCACCTCACGGATGCCCGCTGGACGACCCGGCACCCCACACAATTGACGCTCCACGCTCCATTCCCTGCCGCCTCGCCTACGCTGCCCCGGGCCTCCTGGTCCAGACGAGCCGATCCGACGCCCCCGAAACGGCTTTCTGGCACGGCGGACATCGAGGCGTCGCCGGCATCGCCGCGAGTGTCCTCATGTCTCGCAATGATGCCAAGGTTCCCGAGACCACCGAGCTTCAACAACAAACGCGTTGTCGACGCCTCTTCCCCGTGGACTCGGTGACCTTCCGGCCCACCCGACGGCGACGAGAGGCGCCGTACAACTTGGCCTTCATCGTGGAGGGCCGGACCACTCGGCGTCTGAGCCGGCATCGAGATCGTCGACGGGCGGGGCAGCGCGCGATGCTCTTCGACGCGGCCGGTTCGTCGAATGTCCCTTTCGGGTCCAATCGTCACCAGACTCCTGCCATCGCGGCCGTCGCCGCCTCGGTCTGGCCGGCTGGCGAGGTTGAGAAACGGCAGCGCGCTCGGCGAGAGGGGATGTCGTGTCGAACGCAGAAGGCGTTGGGGATGAGGAGGCCCAGCTGCCTCCCGTGGTCGCGCTGGAGCCGTTCGCCGTCGCGTATGGGGGTCGAAGCGCGTTTGCCCCGGCGAGTCGGCCGCCGCTGACGACGCGGTACGTCCCGTTCATCCGGTCGATCCGGCCGTACGGCGTTGAGCGCCTGCGCAGGGACGCCATCGCCGGGGTCACCGTGGCGGCCCTCGCCCTGCCGGCTGCGATGGCCTACGCCGGGATCGCCGCCGTGCCGCTCACCGTGGGTCTGTACGGGTTGCTCCTGCCTGTGCTGGCATACGCCGTGTTCGGCACCGCACCGAGACTCGTCGTCGGGCCCGAGGGGACGGTGTCGTTGCTCGTGGCGACCGCTTTGGCTCCACTGGCGGCGACCGGGAGCACCGAGTACGCAATGCTCGCGGCCGCCCTCGCCATCCTCGTTGGCGTCGTGTACCTCGCCGCTCGCCTGATCCGCCTGGGCTGGGTCGCCGACTACTTCTCGCAGGCCGTGCTCGTCGGCTACATCGGCGGGGTGGCTGTCGTGCTGATCCTCGGCCAGTTCGGCAAGCTGGTCGGCCTCTCGAGCGACGAGGACAACGCGATCCGCGAGACAGCCGACATCGTCGGCCAACTCGGCCATGCGAGCGGGCCAACGGTGGTGGTCGGGACGGTCTCGCTCGCCGCGCTCATCGTGATCGGACGTTTCGGCAAACGCTTGCCCGCCGCGCTCATCGTCGTCGTCGCCGGCATCGCCGCGTCGTGGGCACTCGACCTGTCGTCGCACGGCGTCAAGATCACGGGTCCGGTGCCGAGCGGGCTCCCGTCGTTGACGCTTCCGGACGTCTCTTGGTCCGACGTCGGTCGCCTCGTCACTGGGGCGCTGGCAATCTTTCTCGTCGGGTTCTCCGACTCGATCCTCACCGCGCGTTCCTTCGCGGCTCGCCACCACGAGATCGTCGACGCCGACCAGGAGTTGCTGGCGTTCGGGTTCGCCAACGTCGCAGCCGGGTTCACCCAATCCATGCCAGTGGCGGCCAGTGGGTCCCGAACGGCGGTCAACGATGACATGGGCGCCACCAGCCAGGTCAGCGGACTGGCCGCAGCCGCCACCATCGCCGTCATCTTGGTGTTCCTCACCGGCCCGATCCAGTACCTCCCCGCGGCAGTGCTCGGCGCCGTGATCGTGTTCGCCGCAGCGAAGTTGATCGACGTCGATCAATGGCGATCGCTCGCGGTGAGCAGCAAGGCCGAGGTCGTCATCGCCGCGATCACCACCCTGTTCGTGATCACCATCGGCGTGCTGCAAGCCATCATCGTCGCCGTGCTGCTCTCCGTCGCCGATGTCGTGCGCCGGGCCGCCCGCCCCGCCGATGCCGTGCTCGGATGGTCGGCCGACAGCAACCGGTACGTCGACGTCATCGATCAGCCAGACGCCGGCGTCACCCGAGGCGTCGTCGTCTACCGGATCCAGGACCGGATGTTCTTCGCCAACGCCCACTTCTTCAAACGACGACTCTGGGCCGCCGTCGACGGAGCACCCAAGCCTGTTCATCACGTCGTGCTCGACGCATCCTCGATCAGCGACGTCGACGCCAGCGCCGAGGTCGCCCTGCGCGAGGTGATCGACGGCCTACGCGGACGGAACATCGATCTCCGGGTCGCGCGGGCCACCGCTGAACTCCGACTGCACCTCGACGAGGTCGGCCTCATCGCCGAGATCGGCGCCGATCACCTCCACGACACCGTCACCGCAGCAGTCGCTGCATGCGCGAGGTGATCGACGGCTTTGCCGAGATCGTCGTCGACGAGCGCCGCACGCACGGCCGCTGCGCCGCCGTCAGCTGACGACACCGGAGCGCCCCCACGACCGTCGAGTGCGCCGAGCCGACCCCAGAGTCCAGGATCCAGGGTCAACTCCAGCTCCCGGCGACTGAACCACGCCAATCCACATCGCCGCGATCTCACGCAGGCTTGTCGTCGTCCTAGGTGTCCTGCCTCGGCCGCCGTGCGCGTGACGCGCCACATCGAATACCTCTTTGGCAAGTGGCAGTTTCGTGGTTGGTCGGGGCGCGCGGCAGCATCACCCAGTCGAAATCGTCGTTCGCTGTGCACGATCGCCCCCACACCGGCACTTGCGGGCCAGCCCAGACCGACAATCGCCGACCGACAGGGTTCGTCGGGTGTTGAGGAGGTGCTCGGTTACGCTCTGGTGTCTGCAGCGGATGACGAGGGGGTGTCCGATGGCGGAAGAGATCGCTGTCGCCCTGCTCGGGCCCGTGAGGGTGGTATCCGGCGGCGAGTTGACGCTCGTGACCGGCGTCAAGGTCCAGTCGCTGTTGGCCATGCTTGCCTTGGCGGTGCCTCACCCCGTTTCGGATGACCGCCTGCTCGACGAGTTGTGGGGCGACGATCAGCCGGCTCATCCGTCGAACGCGCTCCAGGCGCTGGTGTCGAAGCTGCGTCGTCTGCTCGGACGCGATGTCGTCGCTCGTGAGGGCTCGGGCTACGCGTTGTGCATCGACCCGGAGGCTGTCGACTCGGTGCGAATGGAGCGCCTCGTGGAACGGGCGCGTGATGCCGCCGGGCGCGGAGACCACCGGATGGCCGGAGAGCAGTACCGGGCAGCGGTCGCTCTGTGGCACGGCGCGCCGCTTGCTGAGCTCGTCGATCGTTGGTTCGCCCGGAGCGCGGCGGCGCGACTTCAGGATGTCGTGATCGCCGCCCATGAGGGCCTCATCGACAGCGAGCTGGCTACCGGGAGGCACGCCGACGTGTTGTCCCGGCTCCATGACCTGATCGCCGAGCATCCGCTACGCGAGCGGTTCCGGGCCCAGCTGGTCATTGCCCTGTACCGCTGCGGCCGGCAGGGCGACGCGCTCCAGGCGTATCGCGACGCCTGCGATCACCTCGTCGACGAGCTCGGGCTCGATCCGGCGCCCGAGCTCCGGGCGTTGGAGCGCTCCGTGCTCGCCCAAGACCCGGCCCTCGACGCCCCGATCGGCGTCTCGTCGCCGGTTCTCGAGCGGGCCACGTTGCCACTCGTCCTGACGTCGTTCGTCGGCCGGCAGTGTGAGCTCGCCGATGTGGCCGCCACGCTCGCCGAGGCGCGCCTCGTCACGGTCGTGGGCACGGGAGGAGTCGGCAAGACGCGCCTCACCTTGGAATTCGCCCACCGACTCGCAGGCGAGCGTGAGCTGTGGTTCGTGGAGTTGGCGCCGATCGTCGACGGTGCCCTCGTCGCCGAGACGGTCGCAGTGGGCGTCGGGGCGCCCGAGCGCGCCGCCGAGACCGGCCGCGTCGCGCCCTCCCCGACTCAACGGGTGGTCGAGCGGTTGGCCGACCGGGCGGCCGTCTTGGTGCTCGACAACTGCGAACACGTCGTCGACGATGCCTCCGTCTTCGTCGTCGAGCTGCTCCGGAGGTGCCCGAACCTGCGCGTGCTCGCGACCAGCCGAGTGCCGCTCGACGTCGAGGGGGAGCACCAGCTGCCACTGGGTCCGCTCGACTCGGCGACGGCGTCCCGGCTGTTCGTCGCTCGGGCTGGCGCCGTTCAACCGCTCGTGACCGGCGCTGGCGACCAGGGCGAGTCGATCGCCACGCTCGTGAGTCATCTCGATCGATTGCCACTCGCCATCGAGCTGGCCGCGGCTCGCACGAAGACGCTTCCCGTCGCGGAGATCGCTCGGCGCCTCGACGAGCGCTTCCAGCTGCTGCGACGCACATCGCGTGGGGCGATTGCCCGCCACGATGGTTTGGAGGCTGCCATCGCATGGAGCTACGACCTCCTCTTCGACGAGGAGCAGCGCGCGTTCCGCCGACTCTCGGTCTGCAGCGGCGGGGCGACGGCCGAGGCGGTCGAGTGGCTGTGCGGGCTCGACGCCCTGGAGCTCGCCAACCGCCTCGTCGATCGATCACTCCTCGGTGCCGACACGACCGGCGACGCGGTTCGTTTCACCATGTTGGAGACGCTGCGCGCCTACGGGCGCGCCCGTCTGAGCGAGGAAGGCGAGCTCGACGATGCCCGTGACGCTCATCTCGCGTGGTGCGTGGACCTCGCGGCCCGCGGACGTGCAGGGGTGCGCACTTCCGATCAGCTGGCGTGGTTGCGCCGGCTCGACGAGGAGCACGACAACCTGCGCGCCGCGCTCGGCCACGCTCTGACCACCGATCCGGAGGCAGCCAACAACCTCGTCGGCGACCTCATGCTGGCCTGGTGGTTCCGCGGGCGGACCCAAGAGATCCGCGACTGGGCCGAGGCCGCGTTGGCGGCATCGGCCGGGCAGCCCTCTGCGGCACGAGCCAAGGCGCTCGCGATGGCCGGGAACCTCGCCGAACCCAGCATCCGCCCCGGCGCAGCGGCACCCACCGATCTCCGCCACGAGCTCAAGATCGCCGAGACCCACCAGCGTGAGGCGCTTGCGTTCGACGACGAGCACGGCTATGACGACGAAGCCGCCTCCGTCTGCCTCCTCCTGCACAACACGCTGACCCGCCAGGCGTCCATGGGCGAGCCCGTCGACCTGGACGAGGCCGCGGCTGTCTTCGAACGGGCCCGCAACTCCTTCGACCGTCGCGGCGACGACTACGGCTCGAGCATGACACGGATCAACGCCGCCCTCCTGGCGATCGCCACGGGCGACCTCGATGCCGCCAGGGCCCATGCCGAAGCAGTCGAGCTGATCACCCGCAGGTCCGGGGAGCTCTTTTCGGCGAGCCGCGTGGAGTTCGTGTTCGGTGTGCTCGATGACCTCGCGGGCGACCCGGCGGCGGCCTACCGGCACATCGAGCGCAGCCTCCGCCTCGTCGACACGCTCGGCAGCCCGCAGGCAGTCACCGCACAAGCGCGCCTGTTGGTTCCGTTGGCGGTGCGGATGGGCGACGCGGGACTCGCCGCACAGTGGCGCTCGTTCGTCGAGAGTCGCGGCGAAGGATGGACACATTTCGACGGCGCTGTCATGGCTGCCGGTCAGAACCGCTCGGGTGTGCAGGCCCGCGCGGTGGGTGCGTTCGACCGGGCGGCGTTGGCCCATCAGACTGCGCTTGCGTGGTACACCCAGGCCGATGTGCCATCCGGCATCGCCTTCTCGGCATCATGCCTCGGGTTCCTCGCAACGGAACGAGGCGACCTCGATGCAGCTCGCCGACACCACGCAGTCGCACTCGGTGCAGCGCTCGCCAGTGACGACGCTGCGGCCATTGCGCTCGCGCTCGAGGGGGCGGCGACGATCGCCATCCACGACAGCGACGCGCAACGCGCCGCCCAGCTCCTCGGGGCCGCCGACAGTGGCTGGTCGTCCCTCGGCCACCGCGATGACACTCACCTCGCCGACGTCGAGGCCGTCATCGCAGCCACACGCGCTGCACTCGGCGACATCACGTTCGAAGCCGAGATCATCGCCGGACGGGCATGCGACGCCCGCGACTTCGCGAGATCGGTTTCAGCAAGCGGGAGCGCCGGCGCGTCGGATCAGCATCTGCCGCGGACGCCCATGACCTGACCGTCGACGACGAGGCAGACGCCGGGCGTGACGAACGAGGATCTGCTCGCGGCCGTCGTCGTCGAGGCCATCCCCGTCGCGGTCGTCGAGGCCGCGTCACGACGGCCTGAACGTGCCGTCCTCTGTCTCAGCGGCCACGTGGCGATCGACTTGGGACATGTCGTCGGCGTGATCCTTGTCGAGATCGGCGACGTCGACCCCGCGTGCGGTGAGGACGTGGAGGACGAGGATGTCGGCGGCGAACTCCCCGAGGTGTTCGCGCCCGAGCGCTGACGCACGCGCCAACTTGCCGTCCAGCGCCAATGCGATGACGGCGACGTGCTGGCGTTCGCGGCGACTGATCTGACGCTGCGCCGCAGCGCGTCCGAGTGCCGCCCGGCGTTCGGCGGCGTTGCCAACTGCGTCCTCGGCCACGGCGAGGGCGGCGTTGGCGAGCGCGAACCGGTCGTCGATCGCCACAGCTCCACGGAGGACTGGCACGGCGCTTGTGGCTTCGCCACGGGCCAGGAGCTCGACGCCGCGACGGTAGAGGTCTGCCGCTTCGGCGGCGACGGAGGCGACCTGGTCGGCAGGCATGCCATCCATCGTCGCTGCGCGGCCGCTGACGCGGCGCTGTCCTCGCGACGCCTGCGGTCGCGATCAGTGCGACGTCAGCGCCGGGGCGCACAGTCCGGTCGTGGCCAAGACCGGCCACCCACGGCAAGGAGTCACGACATGACGCTCATCACCCTCACCCCGCCCACGCCGGTGCACACCACCCGTGCGGTTGCCGCTCGGGCCGTCGACGCCTGCAAGACCTACGGTCGCGGCGAGTCGGAGGTCCGCGCGCTCGACGGTGTGACCGCCGAGTTCGTCGCTGGCCAGTTCACGGCGATCATGGGGCCGTCCGGATCCGGCAAGTCCACCCTGATGCACGCCGTCGCCGGGCTCGACACGCTGACGAGCGGTGACGTCTTCATCGGCGACGTCAACCTGGGCACGCTCAACGACAAGCAGCTGACCCATCTGCGCCGCGACCGGATCGGCTTCATCTTCCAGGCGTTCAACCTGGTGCCGACGTTGACGGCGCTGGAGAACATCACCCTGCCGTTGATGCTCGCCGGCCGCAAGGCCGACCAGGGCTGGCTGAATCTGGTGATCGACACCGTCGGTCTCGGAAGCCGGGTCAAGCATCGACCTTCGGAGCTCTCGGGAGGGCAGCAGCAGCGCGTTGCCGTCGCCCGGGCGTTGGCCAGTCGGCCGCAGATCATCTTCGCGGATGAGCCGACGGGCAACCTCGACTCGCGGACCGGTGGCGAGATCCTCGCCTTCATGCGCACCGCGGTGCGGGAGATGGGCCAGACGATCGTGATGGTCACCCACGATCCGAAGGCCGCGTCCTACGCCGACCGCGCCCTGTTCCTCGCCGACGGTCGCGTCGTCGACGACATGGCCGATCCCGACGCCCGACATGGTGCTCGACCGCATCAAGAGCTTCGGCCGCTGAGGCCACTGCGCGAACCAGACGCAACCACGAACCCGAAACTGACTGGAGAACACCATGTTCCGCCTCACCCTCAAGGAGCTTCTCGCGAAGAAGCTGCGACTCCTCACCACGGCGCTCGCCGTGATGCTCGGCGTCGCCTTCATGGCCGGCACCCTCGTGTTGACCGACACCATGAACCGCACGTTCGACGGCCTGCTGTCGGACGCCTACGCCGGCACCGACGCCTACGTCCGCGGCGTCTCCGAGTTCGACGCCGACACCACGCAGGTGCCACGCATCGACGAGTCCGTCGTCGACGCCGTCGCCCACGCCTCCGGTGTCGGCGCATCGTTCGGGTTCATCACCGGCTACTCGCAGCTCGTCGACCACCACGGCAAGGCCGTCGGCAACCCCGGCCAAGGTGCCCCGGTGATGGGCGGGACGTGGATCTCCGACGACGCGCTCAACCCGTACAAGTTGGACGAGGGGCGGGCCCCGTCGGCACGTGGCGAGATCGTCATCGACAAGCACTCCGCCGACACCGCCGACCTCGCGGTCGGCGAGACGGTGTCGGTGCTGAGCAAGGTCGGCGCCAACCCGTTCACGATCGTCGGCATCGCCAAGTTCGGCTCCGCCGACTCCGCTGGCGGCGCGTCCGCCGTGCTGTACACCGTCGAGGACGCGGAGACCTACGTCTCCGCTCCCGGTGAGTACAGCTCGGTGCTCGTGCGCGCCGGGCCCGGCATCAGTCAGGAGACCGTGACCGCGTCGATCGCCAAGGTGCTCCCCGCCGACGTCGAGGTGCTCACCGGCGCGCAGATCACTGCCGAGAGCCAGCGGGACGTGAAGGACAGCATGGGCTTCTTCAACACGTTCCTGTTGGTCTTCGCCGCCATCGCCCTGTTCGTCGGTGCGTTCATCATCTTCAACACCTTCTCGATCATCGTCACCCAGCGTCAGAAGGAGATGGCGCTACTGCGCGCCATCGGAGCAAGCGACAAGCAGGTCGTGCGCTCGGTGATGGTCGAGGCGACGATCACCGGTGCAGTCGCCTCCGTGGTCGGTCTCGCCGCCGGCATCGGCGTCGCGGCCGGCCTCAAGCAGCTGCTCAGCGGCTTCGGTCTCGATCTCCCGGCAGGTGGCCTCGCCGTCACGACCTCGACGGTCATCACGTCGCTGTTGGTCGGCACGGTCGTGACGTTGGCGTCCGCCTGGTTCCCGGCCCGCAAGGCCGGCAAGGTGCCGCCGGTCGCAGCGATGCGTGCCGTCGCCCTCGACCGCACCGGTGCCTCCCCGAAGCGGATGGTCATCGGTGGTGCGGTCACTGCCGCCGGTGTCGGATCGGTGCTCGCCGGGCTCGCCAGCGAGGCGATGCCCTTGATCGGCGTCGGTGCGGTCGCCACCTTCGTCGGTGTCGCTGTGCTGGCGCCGGTGATCGCCCGCCCTGCTGCCCGAGTGCTCGGCTTCCCGATGCACAAGGCAACGAAGCTGAGCGGGTCGCTGGCTCGGCAGAACGCGATGCGCAACCCGAAGCGGACGGCGGCGACCGCGGCTGCGCTGATGATCGGTGTTGCCCTCGTCGGCTTCATCGCCACCTTCGCAGCGTCGACCAAGCAGTCGATCAACAGCGCCGTCGACACCGACTTCAACGGCGACTTCGTCATCGACTCGGGGTCATTCGAGGCCGGGACCGGTGGTCTCAGCCACGAGCTGGCGCTGCGGATCGCCGCCCGTCCCGAGTTCGCCGCCGTCACCTCCGACCGCGGCAACACGGTGAAGCTCGACGGCGAAGAGAACACGTTGATCAGCTGGGACACCTCGACGCTCGCGGCGATGCTTGACGTCGACGTGCGGCAGGGAGATTCGACGGCGATGGGCGCCGACGGCATCGCCGTGCTCGACACCTACGCCACGGACCACCACCTGCAGCTCGGCTCGACGGTGCCCGTCGTGTTCTCGCAGGGCGACAGGTCGTTGACGGTGAAGGCGATCTACGGCAACGCCACATGGGTGGGCGATGCGTTCGTCGACCACGCCGTGACCGATCGGCTCGGTCTCGACCAGCTCGACTCGGCGGTGCTCGTGGCGCTCGCCGACGGCGTCACTCCGAAGGCCGGCGAAGCGATCCTCGACGAGCTCACCGCCGCCTACCCGACGGCGGACGTGCTCGACCGTGAGGGCTTCAAGGAGAGCAAGGCCAGCGACATCGACCTGATCCTCAACCTGATCTACGCCCTCCTCGCCCTGGCCATCCTCATCGCCCTCATGGGCATCACCAACACCCTGGCGCTGTCGATCTTCGAGCGCACCCGGGAACTGGGGCTGCTGCGGGCGGTCGGGATGACCCGGTCGCAGCTGAGGGCCACGGTCCGCTACGAGGCGGTGATCATCGCCGTGTTCGGCACATTGCTCGGGCTCGGGATCGGTGTGTTCTTCGGATGGAGCATCGTCCAGGCGTTGTCCGACGAAGGGATCGACAAGCTCGTCATCCCCGTGCCGACGCTCGCCATCGTCACCACGGTGGCCGCCCTAGCCGGCGTGCTGGCCTCGGTCCTACCCGGTCGTCGTGCCGCCAAGCTCGACGTGCTGGCGGCCATCGCCAGCTCGTAGCACGACGTGACCACGTCCCACTGCACGACGAGGCCCCGCTCCGGCGAGGCCTCGTCCGCGCGTCCCGCACGGAGGCGCACGTCCGCTTCCTGTGTCGGTGCGATGCGCACACCTGCCGACGTCGACGCGACGAGGGAACAGTGATGACCGCGCTCAGCCCGGTCGAGGCAGCCCGCCGCTACTCGGCTGCCACTTCGAACACCTACCGGTTGGTTGGTCCACTCGCGGGCGGCGAGACAGGCGCGACGCTGATCAAAGGCGACGACGGCGAACGACGGGTGCTGAAATGGGAGGCCGATCCCGCGAAGCAGGCCCAGCGATCGCATGCACTTGCGCTCGCGGCGAGGTTGCGCACCGAAGCCGGGTGGCCGATCCCACGACAGGAAGCCGTGCGAGCCGACGCCTGGCTGTTCGTCACGCAGGAGTTCATGGACGGGCAGCCCATCGATGTCCTTTCGCACGGCCTCGTCGACGAGCTGTTGACGTTGCATCAGCGCCGGCTCGACCTCGCCGTGCCCGACGGCACAGACCACTGGGGGGAGGAGATGATCGAGATCCTCGTCGAGGGAGGCAACGGGTACTGCCTCCACGAACCCCTGCGCAACCACGACGATCGCACGCGACGCGTCGTTGAGCAGATCGAGGAGATCGGGCGGGCCCTCACCCCCGCCGACCTACCCGGTGGCAGCATCATCCACGGCGACCTCCACCCCGGGAACCTCCTTCAGGTCGATGGGCGCCTGTCCGCTGTCGTCGATCTGGACTACGCCCGACTCGGTGACGCAGGGTTCGACCTGGCCTGGCTAGCCGTCGCCAGCCTGGCCCAGCCGGCCGAGGCCGGCGTGCGTCGGCGGCTCGTCGAGGTGGGTCTCGACAGCCTCGCGAGCAAGCATCGAGCTGCGTACATCGGCAACATGCTCCTGCGACTCCTCGACTGGCCGATCCGCAAGCAGCGCCTCGACGAACTCGAGTTCTGGCTCGACAAGGCAGACCGTCTGCTCGGCGAGGCCGTGTCCGACATCGCGCTGGTCCGGCGTGTCTGAGCGACCCCTCGAGGACGCCCTGGCAACTGGCGCCGACACAAAGACGGGGAGCGTCGCCGGGCAGTGCGCCCTGGCAGCATCGAATCGTCTGCCGTCGTAGGGTGCGGCGGTGCGGGCGATCGAAGTGAATGGGTTGCGCAAGTCGTACGGCGACGTCGAAGCGGTGCGCGGGTTGAGCTTCCACGTCGACGCCGGCGAGGTCGTGGCCGTGGTCGGACCGAACGGCGCGGGGAAGACGACGACGGTGGAGATCCTCGAGGGCTACCGCTCGCGCACCGCCGGCGACGTCCGCGTGCTCGGCTTCGACCCGGCGGACGGCAACTCCGAGCTCCGTCAACGGATCGGCATCGTGCTCCAGTCGAGTGGCATCGATCCCTATCTCTCGGTGGCCGAGGAGCTGCGGATGCACGCCGGCTACTACCGTGCCCCGCGTGACGCCGGCGAGGTGCTCGACCTCGTCGGCCTGCAAGAGAAGCGCGACGCTCGGGTGAAGACGCTGTCGGGTGGCCAGCAGCGCCGGCTCGACCTGGCACTCGGTCTGATCGGCGACCCCGAGCTGGTCTTTCTCGACGAGCCGACCACTGGATTCGATCCGTCGGCGCGGCGTCAGGCATGGGAGGTCGTCAAGAACCTCGCCGGGCTCGGCAAGACGATCCTGCTCACCACGCACTACATGGACGAGGCGCAGGCGCTCGCCGACCGGGTGATCGTCATCGCCGCTGGGCAGGTGGTCGCCGAGGGGACGCCGACATCGATCGGCGGACGCGACCTGGCCACCGTCCGGGTGGAGTTCTCGCTGCCGGACGGGACGCAGGTCGGCGACCTGCCGATCCGTGCAGAGGTCGACCGCGACGTGGTCGTTGCCACGACGACCGAGCCCACCGAGCTCTTGCACACGCTCACCGGCTGGGCCCTCGAACGCGGTGTCACCCTGGAGGGCCTGAGCGTCGTGCGACCCTCGCTGGAGGACATCTACCTCGAACTCATCGCCACACAGGACGAGTCGTGAACCTGCCGACCATCGCCCGCCAGGCACGCTGGGAGCAGAAGATGTTCTGGCGCAACCCGGCCTCGGCGTCGTTCACTTTCGCCTTCCCGTTGATGTTCCTGGTGATCTTCATCGCCATCAACGGCAACGACCACGTCGACGTCGGTGGCGGAAGGGTGAAGTTCGCGCAGTACTACGTACCGGCGATCGTCTCCTTCGGGCTGATCTCGGCGTGCTACACGAACCTCGCCTTCACCCTGTGCATCCGCCGCGAGAGCGGAATCCTGAAGCGCACGAGGGGGACACCGCTGTCGCCGATCGACTACCTCGCCGGCATCGTCGGCAACGTCGTCGTCATCGGCGCGATCCTGACCGCGCTGACGATCGCGCTGGGCGTGATCGCCTACGGAGTCACCTTCCCGAGCCGCTACCTCGGGTTGGTGGTCACGATCGTCGTCGGTGCGTTCTGCTTCAGCGCCATCGGCGTGCTCGTGTCGACGTTCGTGCCCAACGAGGACGCTGCACCAGCGATCATCAACTTCCTGCTGTTCCCGCTGCTGTTCATCTCCGGAACGTTCGGCACCATCTCGAACGCGTCGTTCCTCGGCCGTCTCGCCGCCGTGTTCCCGGTCCGCCACCTCCTCCAGCAGATGGTCGACGTGTTCAACCCGTTCGCCGCCGGCACGGGCATCAGTGCCGCACACACGCTGGTGATGCTGGCCTGGGGCGTCGGCGCGCTCCTCGTGTCCCTGCGCCGCTTCCGCTGGGAGCCACGCGCTGGCTGACCCGGCGGCGAAGATCACGAGGGAGGTCGTCGCGCGGAGATACGTCCGCAGGCAGCTCCACGGCGCCGACATCGCCCAAGCAATCGGCGGCGCCGGCTCGAAGGCGTTCGGCGATGCCGATGCGGATCCGCGCTCACTGGGAAGCGTCGTCGAATTTCGCGACCAATCGTGACCGACGCGTCTTCGATCGCCGGGTCTGTGATGCGGGCGGGCGCGGGTGTGGCGGCCGATGGGTCGAGGCGCGATCGGAGTGGCGTGGGCGACGGCGTGTAGCCGACCAGCCGCTGTGGCGTGGCTCGACGAGATCTACGATCGCGATCCTGTGGTGGATGGAGATCCCAGGGCCCCGATCACGGCCGCCGACGAGCGCCGTCTCAAGGGACGCCGGAGATCGAAGGCTCCGATCGCGTCCGCGCCGATGTCCGGGAACGCCGGTCTTCAGTCGTCGCTGTGGCTGACCACGTCGATCACCCCTCATTGGCGTTCGAGGACACAGACCGTTGACCGCATCGAGTGCCAGCGAACGAGACTGCGCCCGGTCGGCCAATCATCCATTCGCAGAGAGTCAGGCCGTCGAAGATGGACAGCATCGCGTTCGGCTTGGTCCGAACCGGATCGCGGACCGCCTTCATTTCGGCCGATGGGTCGTCCGCGTCGGCCAGAGCGCGACAATCGGCCTGCGGCTGACGTGCGCTGGATCTCCGGCGCGAAAGGAGGTGGCGTCGATGGCCACGGTGAGCGTCCGGTACATCGTCGAGGACGTCGACACGGCGATCGCGTTCTACTGCGACCTTCTCGGGTTCGAGCTGGTGATGCACCCGGCACCCACATTCGCCATGCTCTCGCGTGGTGACCTGCGCTTGACGCTGAGCTCGGCAGGTGGACCCGGTGGAGGCGGCCAGGCCATGCCGGACGGCACATTCCCCAGCCCCGGCGGCTGGAACCGCTTCGCGCTCGAGGTCGCCGATCTCGTCCAGATCGTCGAGACACTGCGCAATAGCGGGGCACGATTCCGCAACGACATCGTCACCGGTGTCGGTGGCAAGCAAATCCTCGTCGAGGACCCATCAGGCAACCCAGTTGAACTGTTCGAGCCGACGATCGAGGAAGCCAGACTCCGTCCCTCATAGGCCGACGACTCGCAGCCGGAAAACCCCCCACCCCACCAAGGACAACGTCCCCGGTCATCCCACCTAGCCGCAAACGATCTGCCGATCGGTGCCCGCTGTGACCGGTGCCAGCCGCGACGTCATGCGTGTGCGCGTTCGGTGCGGTGTTGCCGTGGCGATCGCTTGTACATGGCGGCGTCGAAGCGGCTGGCTGGATCGATGAGGTGGTCGTGGGTGTCCTGGCCGGTTTCCATGTGGAGCCGCTTGATCGTGCCGGCGAAGGCGTTCGCTGCCCGGCGGAGTGGTCGCCGGTCTCTGGGGAGAGGCTTTCGCGGCCGACGTCGGTGTCCTCGTCGGCGAAGACGGTCGGCTCGGTGTGCGCTCGAGCCGCGCCGACCCTGTCTCGGTGCTGTCGATGTACACGGTGACGGTGCCGCCCTTGCCGAGCCTGCCGCCGTCGTCGGCGACCTCGACGCGTACCGTGGCCTCAAACAGGGTGTTGGTCAACCCAGGTCGGCTTCGGTCGCCGTGGGCCACTGCTGCGGATCGACGTCGACGTCGGTCAGCACGTCCACCGGCACGATCCCGCCGGCGCGGATCACCTCCTGGACGTGCACGTTCACGTCCCACACGTTCACGCAGATTCCGGCGACGACCCGCTTCTCGCGCAGGTAGAACGCGATGAACTGCCCGTCGTTCGGGTCACCACGGAAGACGACGTCGTCCCACGGCACCGGCCACCCGCTGTACTCCATCCCGGAGTCGTACTGATCGGAGTAGAAGTACGGGATCCTGTCGTACACGTCGCTGCGGCCGGCGGCGTTGGCGCCCGCAGTCAATCCCTGGTTGAGGGCGGTTGCCCAGTGCTCGACCCGGACGCGCTGCCCGAGCAGCGGATGTTCGGCTTCGGCGATGTCGCCGGCGACCAGCACGTCCGGATGGCTGGTGACCAGTGTCGAATCACACAGCACCCCACGATCGACCGCCAAACCTGCCGACGCAGCAAGCGCGAGGTTCGGGGTCACACCAATCCCCGTGACGACCACCTCGGCGTCCACGGTGGTCCCGTCGGTCAAACGCACTCCCGCTACGGCATCGCCTCCCACGAGCGCGTCGACCCCCACGCCCATCCGCAGCTCGACGCCGTGCGCCGAGTGCAGGTCGGCGTACCAGCCGCCCACCTGCGCACCGAGCACACGCTCCAATGGAGTGCCCAGCGGATCGACGATCACCACATCACAGCCCCGCTGACGCGCGCAAGCGGCGACCTCTGTGCCGATCCAACTTCCACCGACAACGACGACCTTGCGGCCCGGGAGCAGTCGATCACGCAACGAAAGGCAGTCGTCCAGGCCGCGAAGCGTGAACACGCCGGTGAGGTCAGCTCCGGAGACCCCAAGTCGTCGCGGCGACGAGCCCGTGGCCAGCACGAGCTTGGCGAAGCGCAACGTCCTCCCACCGGCCAACTCGACGCGCCGCGAGCCGAGGTCGACCGCAGTCGCCTCGGCGCCCAGCAGGAGATCGACGTGTTCGGTCACCTCGAACCCCGCGTCGTGCACGAACGCAACGGCCGGCGAGTCGCGTCCGATCAGCACACCCTTCGACAGCGGCGGTCTTTCATACGGCAGGTGCGGCTCCGCGCCGACCAGCCTGATCGGACCGTCCCATCCGGCCCGACGCGCACCCTCTGCAGCCTTCGCGCCAGCCAAGCTGGCGCCCACGATCACCAATCCATCGTCCACGACAAAACCTTCGCTCGCTCTGCCATCAACGTACGAATCAAACCCATCGAAATCGCCACCCGGACGTGAGAGCGCAGATCGAGCGTCCGGGACGACGTGCGGCCAGCCGAGCGGCGAGCTCGTGTTGAACGTCGACGCCGTCGTCGTCCCCGACCAAGCCTGTACACAGCCCGACGGCTGACGCGGCTTCACCACCATCCCGAACTCCAGACCGAATGGGGTCGGGTGGCTGCGACCGTGGTGGCGTCCGGTCCTGGTCTCGCTCGGGATTGGTCCCCTGGACGCCGTGCTCAACGCATGAGGTCGTGCCGCGACGCCGTGGGTGTTGTTGAGGGTGATCGAGAAGTGGCCGTCGCCGGGCACGACGTTGAGCGTGGCGCCGTCGATGAGTTCGGTGAGGAGCCGTCCGTGTCCGACGCGCACGTTGCGGTCCTGCTCGCCGTGCCAGATCGTGACTGGTACGTGGACGTTCTGAAGGTCGAAGCCCCAGTTCGTCATCAGCGCGAACTCGTCGTCGATGAACCCGTCGTTGCCGGCCGACAGCGCATCGCGAAGTCCCGCAGCGAGGACGTTGGCCTCGTCGCCACGACCGAGCGCGTCCACGTCGGCGTCAGGGAGGTGGTCGCCGACGCCGCCGGTGAAGTGCTCGCCGCTCGCCTGAGCGAGGAACCGGGTGACCGGGTCCATCAGTTCTCGGAGCGGCGCCTCCCCGGCTTGTGCGGCTCCGAATTCGGCAACGCTTGCCTCGGTCATGCCTTCCTACCAATCGGCGAGTCCCGGGGGAGCGGGGCCCGCCAGGTGACGTCCGGCCGTCGCTCCGATTCTGCCGGGGGATCGACACGGTGCAGTCGTCAAACACCGCCGCAGCAGCGGATCTCCGTGCTGAATTCAGTACCGGTACGGACGCGAGCGTCCCTTCTCATCCAGGCCGGCTCGCACGAGGTACTGCTCGCCGACGCCACGACGCTCGCGGCCCGAGCGGCAGCACACGACGTCGCCGTCACTCTCGACATCACCCCCGACGTGCCCCACGTCTTCCCGGCGTTCGCTGCCATCCTCGACGAAGGCGACGCGGCCCTCACCCGCGCTGCCGACTTCCTCCAGGCACACGGGCGCACGGCGATCGACGCCTAGCGTCGTTCAGGCGGGGTGGGCCTGCGAGACGAGTCGTCGGATCGCCAAGGGGTCGACGTCCTCGGGCCGGGCATCGGCGATGGGCGCGTGCTTCCCCCTCTGGCCTGCTTGCCGGCCGGGGGCTGACCCGCGTCCGGCGTCCGGGGTGATCGTCCCCGGGCGGTTCAGGCTTGAGGCACGCCGCGCGCGAGCAGGTACCCGATCCCGCGCGCGGCGATCACCCGTTGCGACAAGGCTGCGCCGGACGTCGTCGCCGGCTCCCCGACGACCGCGCGCGGTACGGCCGTGGCGAGGTTGGTCGCACTGCGACCCACCGGTTCCCGGGTCACACTGACCGCATGATCTCTGTAGACGTCCCCACCCTCGCACTGTCCGGTGGATCGATCCCGATGGTCGGCCTGGGCACCTGGCTCGCCGAGGGGGGTGCTGCGGAACGGGCGGTCAGCGCCGCGCTGCACCACGGGTATCGGCACATCGACACGGCAACCGGGTACGGCAACGAGGCGGAGGTGGGTCGCGCGATGGCCACCGTGGGGATCGACCGGGACCACGGTCTTCGTCACGACGAAGCTCCGCCGGACCATGCGGGCCGCGTGCGCCGGACGCTGACGGAGTCCCTGGCTGCACTCGGTGTCGACCACCTGGACCTCTGGCTCATCCACTGGCCGCCCGCACCGGGCAGGCGTCCCCGGAGACGTGGCAGGCATTCCGGGACGCGCGCGACGAGGGGCTCGCCGCGCTCGATCGGGGTGTCCAACTACTCGATCGCGCAGATCGACGAGCTCGTCGCGGCGACAGGAGAGGCGCCGGCCGTGAACCAGATCCCGTACAGCCCACGGGACCACGACCCCGACCTGCTTGCGGCCCACCGGGAACGCGGCGTGGTGGTCGAGGGGTACAGCCCGTTCAAACGGACCGGCCTCGCGCCCCGGCTCTGGTGGATGCGGCCGCGCGCCCACGGCGTGACGCCGACGAGGTGGTCCTGCGCTGGCACCTCCAGCACGACGTGGTCGTCATCCCGAAGTCGGTCAGCCCGGAGCGCATCGCCGCGAACCTGGACGTCGCTCGGGTTCGCGCTCACGGACGACGAGATGGCGTCGATCGACGCGCTCGGGCGGGCGGCCGCCTAGATCGGCCGGTCGACGTGGCCGGTTGCGGGGGTCCGGGCCGGCGATCGACCATGACTGGGCCGCCATCGAGAACGGTGTGGCGTCGTCGATACCGAGGGAGACCTCATGACGGACCAGCTGACCTTCACCAACCCGATCACGCAGTACACGATGCCCGACCCCCCCGAGCAGTCTCAGGAGGGCCCGGGCCTCGACTCGGAGCTCGTCTCTCCGGCGGACCACGGTGAGCAGACGTATCGGGGGACCGGCCGGCTGGTCGGTCGCAAGGCGCTGGTGACCGGCGCCGACTCGGGATCGGGCGCGCGGTCGCGATCGCCTTCGCCCGCGAGGGTGCCGACGTCGTGCTGAGCTACCTGCCCGAGGAGCAGTCCGACGCCGAGGAGGTGGCGCAGCTCGTCACCGACGCCGGCCGGAGGTGCGTCCTGGCGCCCGGCGACATCGCCGACGAGACGTTCGCGCGCGCCTGGTCGCCACGACCGTGGCGGAGCTCGGCGGGATCGACTCTGGTCGCCAACATCGCCGGCCGGCAGCAGTACGTCGAGGATTCGCCGACCTGACCTGCGACGAGCTTCGACCAGACCTTCCGGACCAACGTCTACGCGCTGTTCTGGATCATCCAGGAGGCGCTGCCGCACCTGCCGCCGGGTTCGAGCATCATCAACACCAGCTCGATCCAGGCCTACACCCCGTCGCCGATCCTGGTCGACTACGCGACGACCAAGGCGGCGATCAACACCATGTCCAAGGCGCTGGCGCAGCAGCTCGCCCCAAGGGCATCCGGGTGAACGTCGTCGCCCCGGGTCCGATCTGGACGCCGCTGCAGGCCGCCGGTGGGCAGCCGCCGGGGAAGCTGCCGGAGTTCGGCGCGCAGACCCCGCTCGGCCGCGCGGGTCAGCCGGCCGAACTGGCCCCCGCCTACGTGTTCCTGGCCTCGCAGGAGTCGAGCTACGTCAGCGGCGAGACCCTCAACGTCAACGGCGGGATGCCGACCCCGTGACCATCGGGGGCCCGTGGCGCGGGCTGCGGGCCCCCAAGGTCACGCCGATTCGGCGCGGGTGAGTCGGCGTTGGTCACCTACGGGAACCGCTCGTCCCCGGTCGGCTCGTAGTGCGGCACTGCGTTCATCCGGTGCCGCAGCTGCGACAGCTCCCAGTACATCCGCTTCCGCGCCCGGCTCTGGTTGCCCAGCGGACGGTGCTCGGCGATCGTGTGCCACGGGTTGTACGACAGCTGCTTCGCGAACTCCATCTGCGCGGGCGAGTCGAAGGTCTGCCTCGGCAGGCGGAGCGTGGCGACGGGCACGCGCGGCGAGAGCTTCGTGGGCCACAGCACGCCGGCGTTCTCGATCGGCATCAGGTGCGGATCGGTCTGCATCTGCACGCGCACCTCCAGCTCCACGTCGCCGTCCGACAGCGACGCGACCATCGCGGCGCGCAGGTAGTCGTCCGGCGGGCGGAACGGCAGGCGCGGGATGGGTGTCTTCGTGCTCGACGTCGGCCAGATGGAGTACGACATCGCCTGGCCCTCGCCCATCAGGTAGGGCACGCAGCTGAAGTACGGCGCCTCGAACGGGCTGCTCTGGGTCTTGGTGTAGAGCGCCTGCATGATCATGTCGAGCACGTGCGGGGCGTGCAGGTTCAGGAAGTAGAACAGCTGCGCGTTCTGCACGCTCCAGAGCTGCAGCGCCGCGTTGGCCTTCGCGTCGGGCGTGACGAAGGTGGCGGTCGACACGCCGAACATGTCGAGCGTGTGCAGCTCGTCCTCGAGCAGCTTCGGTCCCTCGACGCCCATGAGCTTGATGCTGATGCTCATGAAGCCGACGTCGTCGATGTCGGGCGTGATGTACGGTCCCGGTCCCGAGAACCGCACCCACGCCTTGAAGGTCTGCGGCTTCGCGTAGATTCCACGGCGCATGTGCTCGGGCAGGTTGTCGTGGACCATGAGCTCGCCCCGGCAGATGCCCTGCGTCTTGGTGTTGCCGCCGCGCTCGAACCCGCCGGGCTTCCACAGGCCGGTCATCTGCGCCGTGAAGCTGCGCACGATCGAGTCGGTGAAGCTCTCCTCGTCGATCATCATCGCTCTTGCGCGATCTGCAGGTGCAGGTTGCGGCGATGGACGTTGATGAGGGCGGTGGTGAGCCGCTCGAGGCGGTCTTTCGCGAGGGCGTCGAAGGCCGGTCGGACGAACGGGTCGAAGCGGCGTTCCAGCCTGAGCAGCGCCATGGTGGTGTCGGCGACGACGTCCCGCCAGGCTACGCCGGTGGAGGCGCGCGGCTGCGGGTGGCTGGCGTTGGAGCTCGTGATCGGTGGGCGCACGACGGCGGCCG
Organism: uncultured Acidimicrobiales bacterium; assembly: GCA_963794805.1. Taxonomy (GTDB): domain Bacteria; phylum Actinomycetota; class Acidimicrobiia; order Acidimicrobiales; family Ilumatobacteraceae; genus JAODBQ01. The sequence goes on along the minus strand of CAWCFL010000010.1, from coordinate 22,855 downwards.
GTCTCAGTCGCGGGCGGCGAGGACGGCCAGCGTCGTGTTGGCCGACGAGATCAGCGCGGTGGTGACCGCGGCCCGCCGCGGCAGGTCCCCCCGGACGCCGGACACGACCGCGGACACGGTGTCCGACGCGTGGATGAGGATCGCCAGGCGGGTCAGCCGGCGTCGCGACGCGTCGTCCGCGGTGAGCAGCTCGACGCCCAGCAGGATCGTCCGGATGCCGAACATGCGGAAGGGATACATCCCCGCGCGGGCTGCCTGTCCGTCCGTGGACAGCCGGCGCAGGAGCACCTGCGGCGCGAGCAGGCCGAGCGTGCCGTTGACGATGCGGACGACGGCCAAGATCTGGCCCGAACGGCGTGCCACGGTCGATGTCGCCATCGCGTCTCCCCTGATCGGACCCCGTGCCACGTTGGCATCGGTCCGGGTCCCTGTCAACGCCCGCACGCCGGTCCGGTATCGACCGGTTGACGCCTTTACAAGCCTGGGGAGCGGGAGCAGGCTGAACAACGATCAGGCCGAGCTCGATCCACCGGCCTGCGGGCAGGGGAGGCCTGACCATGTCGGTCAGGAGCACGACACGTCGACGCGACACGCGGCCCCGCACCGAAGCCGACCCTGATGCGCCTGGGCAACCTGCTCCTCGACGAGCTGTTCCGGGCGAGCCCCCCGGGCCCCGTCCCCGTCGGACGGCTCCGCGGCACGGTTCTCGCCTTCCCCGGCACCCGAGCGGTGAAGCCCATCTCGATGTTCGCTCGCGCGCTGATGTGGCAGGGCAAGGTCGTCGATGCGGAGCAGACCAGCCTGAAGAACCTCGTGAGCCCGCTCCGGCTGCGGTTGATCAAGGCGACGTTGTCCACGGCGCAGAGCTGGGTCGACGACGACCCGATCGTCCTCATCGACTACTCACGCACCTCGCGCGTCGCCCACATGGTCCGCGACGAGATCCGGCTCGTCGGCCCCGGTCTCTACCTCGGTGTCGTCTGGTTGTGGCACTGGCGGGTCGGCTGGTTCACGCTCCGACAGCGGGGGTCCAAGTAGCCCTCCGAACCGGCTCGCGACAGGTAGGGCACATGGTCCCAGGGGTGCTGCATGCCGGCCCAGGTAGCGGTGTGCGTCCAGGCGGAGCTCGTCGCCGACCGAGAACAGGCCGCCCGGGACCTCCTCGAGCAGATCCGGGTCGACGCCTTCGAAGCGATCGGCACCGTGCACTTCGCCCGCATCTTCGTGCTCGACCGGGTGATCGACACGGCGGGCCATCCGATCCCGGCGTCGATCGTCTACATGGCCGACGTCGACGGGTCGGCCGACCGACACCTGCGGGCCTTGCCGCCCGCGGTCCACAGCCTGTTCGAGCACTGCGTGGGCTACCCGAGCGCGTCCGGCGCGGGGGCGCGCCTGCGTGGTTGCACGAGCACTCGTTGCGGCCCGCCGCCTACTACCGGCACACCGCAGACCGCCCGGTGGAGCAGATCAAGCGTGAGGCGTACCTGCGCGAGCAGGTCGAGGTGGTCCTGGACGAGCTGCCCGCGAGCGGTGGAGTCTCGGTCGACGAGGTCGAGCGCACCGTGTACCGCGCGATGAAGCGGCGGCCCGACCTGTCGTGGGCGATCCGCCGGCCCTCGACCCCGGGGCCCGTCTACGGCGTGCTCCGGATCGCGACGCTCGTCGCCATCGTCGTCGGCGTGCTCGTCGCGCTCCCGGTCGTGGGGCCCTTCCTCGTCGCGTGGGTCCTCGTCGTGCGGGTCCTGGAGCTGCGCGACAAGCAGGAGAGCGGCCCGGTCGACGTCAGGCACATCGACGCGGTCCGGCGCTACGAGGACCACGTGGTCCAGAACCCGTTCACCGGCATCGGGTTCGTGAAGCCCGGCATCGTGCGACACGTCACCATGCGCGGAGCGCTGCTCGGGCTCGACCTGGCGTTCCGCCTCGTCATGTACCGCGACAACCTGGCCGGGGTGCAGACCATCCACTTCGCGCGGTGGCAACCGGTCGACGGCGGCCGCCGGCTGATCTTCGCCAGCAGCTACGACGGCAACCTCGAGAGCTACATGGACGACTTCATCTCACGGCTGGCGTGGGGCATCAACCTCGTCTTCGGCAACGGCGTCGGCTTCCCGCGGACGCGCTGGCTGTTCTTCGGTGGCGCCAAGGACGAGATCGCGTACAAGCACTACCTGCGCCGGCACCTGGTGCCGACCGTGGTGTTCTACTCGGCGTACCCGACCCTCGCCGCGATCCACATCGACCGGAACGCGGACGTCCGCCGGGCTCTGCGCGCCCAGGACCCGCGTTGGCTCGAGGCGATGTGAGCGCCGACACGAGCCAGCTGCTCGACCTGCCGGACATCCAGGGCCTGGTGGTGCGTGGCTACGGGAAGCTCCCGTGCGCCGCCTACGTCCTGCTGCACGCGCCGACGCCCGACGGGCTCCGTCGGCTGGCGACGTGGGCCGCGCCGCGCATCACCACCTGCGCGCAGAGCCCGTCCGACCAGGCGATGAACATCGCCCTGACCCACGACGGGGTCAGCAGCCTGACCGAGTGGGACGACCTGCCCGACGGGTTCTCCGAGCCGTTCCGCACGGGCATGGACACCGCCTACCGGAACCGGGTCCTCGGCGACACGGGGACGAACGACCCCGCGGGTGGCTGTGGGGGCGCTCGGGCGCGGAGCCGATCCACCTCCTGCTCCTGCTGTACGCACGGGACGCCCCGACCCTCGACGCGCTCGTCGCCGAGGTGCGGGGCCAGGCCGAGCAGGACGGTGTCCGCGTGCAGCGGGTCCTGGGGGCCGACGACCTGAGCGACCGGGAGGCGTTCGGGTTCAAGGACGGCATATCGCAGCCCACCATCGCCGCGGTGACCGGCGCCACCGACCCCGCAGAGGCGCTCCGGCCTGGCGAGTTCGTGCTCGGCTACCCCAACGAGTACGGCCAGCAGTCGGAGCGGCCTCTGCTGCCGTCGTCGGCGGACCCCGAGCGGATGCTGGGTCGCGACCCCTCCGGCGCCCCGGACCTCGGACGCAACGGCACCTACCTCGTGTTCCGCCAGCTCCGTCAGGACGTCGAGGGCTTCTGGGCGTACGTACGTGAGGCGGCGGACGGCGACGAAGCCGAAGCCCAGCACCTCGCTGCGCGCATCGTCGGGCGGTGGCCCAGCGGGGCACCGGTCGTCCTGACGCCCGCCGCCGACGACCCCGCCCTCGCGGACGAGAACGGCTTCGGCTACCACCACGCCGACCCCGTCGGCCTGCGGTGCCCGGTGGGCGCGCACATCCGGCGCGCCAACCCTCGCGACTCGCTCCCGCCACGTCCCGGGACCGAGTCGTCGCTCCGCGGCGTGCGCCCGCACCGCCTGGTCCGCCGCGCCCGGACGTACACCGACGGCGACGAGCGCGGGCTGTTCTTCCTGTGCCTCAATGCCAACCTCGCCCGGCAGTTCGAGTTCGTCCAGCACGGCTGGCTGAACGGCAACGCGTTCGTGGCGCTGGACGACCCGGACGATCCGTTGACCGGCTCCCGGGTGGGCGGGCCGTCGTCGTTCACGGTCCCCGGTCATCCCGTCCGGCGCCGGTACCGGGCGCTCCCGCAGTTCGTCCAGGTGCGCGGGGGCGCGTACTTCTTCCTGCCCGGCCTGCGGGCACTCCGCTATCTCGCAGCGCGCCCGCGTCGCGGCCCCGCTGCGTAGCACGCATGTCAACGGCACGGAGATCGGGGGAGCGATGCGGCAGCAGTCCACGTTCGGCAAGGTCGTCGAGTGGTTCGACAAGCGGTACGAGTGGCACAGGTTCCCGACGCCGCTGGGGGTGCTCGCGCTGATCGCCATCCGGGACACCCTGCGGGCGCGCAACCTGTTCAGCACCGGGAAGGGGTCCGGCGTCACTGCGCCCGTCCCGGCCCCACCGCGGCACCTCGTCGCGCGCACGACCGACGGGTCCTACAACGACCTCGGCCATCCCGCGATGGGGATGGCGGGTACCCGGTTCGGCCGGAACGTGCCCCTCGACGTGACCAAGCCCGAGGTGGCGCCCCGACTGTTCACCCCCAACCCCCGGACCATCAGCGACGAGCTCCTGGTGCGCCACGAGTTCCTGCCCGCCACGACGCTCAACATCCTGGCGGCCGCGTGGCTCCAGTTCGAGACGCGCGACTGGTTCAGCCACGGCACGGACATGGAGCACCCGATCCGCGTCCCGCGGCCGGCCGGCGACGACTGGCCGGACGACCCCATGGAGTGGCCGAGCACCCCCAAGGACCCGACCAACCACGCGACGGACGGGTCGGCGACGTTCCTCAACACCGAGACCCACTGGTGGGACGCGTCGCAGGTCTACGGGAGCACGCCCCAGTTCGAGCAGGCCGTCCGGACCGGCACCGGCGGGCGCGTGCGCATCGGCGACGACGGTCTGATCGACGTCGACCCGGCGCTGATCAGCACGTCGGGTGGCCAGGACGGCTGGTGGGTGGGCCTCGAGCTCATGCACACGCTGTTCATGCGCGAGCACAACGCCATCTGCGCGCGGCTCGCGTCGTCGTACCCGTCCTGGAACGACGACCAGCTCTTCGAGAAGGCGCGGCTGATCAACGCCGCACTGATCGCGAAGATCCACACGGTCGAGTGGACGACCGCGATCCTCGGCCACCCCGTGCTGCAGATCGCCATGCGCGCCAACTGGTGGGGCGTGGCCGGAGAGCGGGTGCACGACCTCATCGGGCGGATCAGCGCCAGCGACCTCGTCAGCGGCATCCCCGGGTCTCCGACGGACCACAATGGCGTCCCGTATGCGATGACCGAGGAGTTCGTCGCCGTCTACCGGATGCACCCCCTGATTCCCGACGACTACGAGCTGCGCGACGTCGTCACCGGCGAGGTGACCGAGCACCTGGAGTTCCTGGACCTGCACGGCGGACAGAACTCGCGATCGGTCCTGCAACGGGCGTCGGCGAAGACCCTGTTCTACTCCCTCGGCACCGCTCATCCCGGGGCGATGCGCCTGCACAACAACCCCCGTTTCATGCACCGCCTGGCCCGCAACGACGGCGTGTTCATCGACCTCGCCGCGATCGACGTCCTGCGGTCGCGGGAGCGCGGCGTGCCGCGGTACAACGAGTTCCGTCGCCTGATGCACATGGCCCCGGTCGGCAGCTTCGAGGAGCTCGGCGACGACCCGCAGACGGTCGCGCAGCTGCGCGAGATCTACGCCGACGACATCGAGGACGTCGACCTCATGGTCGGCATGCTCGGCGAGCAGCTGCCGCGCGGCTTCGGGTTCAGCGACACCGCGTTCCGGATCTTCGTCCTGATGGCGTCCCGGCGCCTGAAGAGCGACCGCTTCTTCGACCTCGACTTCAACGCCACGATCTACACGCCGGAGGGGATGGCCTGGATCGACGCCAACGACATGTCGTCCGTCCTCGTGCGGCACTACCCGGAGCTGGCGCCGGCCCTGCGCGGCGTGCGCAACGCGTTCGCGCCCTGGCCGCTCCCGCCGAGCTAGTCGCTGAACCGTCCGGACGCGGCGGCGGCCTACGGGAACACGGCGCCTCGAGAAGGGTCGATGGAGCTCAGGCGTCGAGCCGCGGGCCACGGTCGAGTGCGTCGATGCGATCGCGAACCCGCCGCCCGCGCCGCGTCATCTGATCCCGCTCAGGCCTGCACGCACGCTGTGGACCTGCCCTAGCATGGCGACCAGATCGACTCACTCGACAAGAGTGCGCACGGACGTCCGTGGCGACCCTTGGAATCTGGCCGGGTCCCCGCTTTCGACGAAGGGGGAGCCGTCATGGCATGGCCTCGTATTGCGCACGATCTGCGTGCTCGCTGGATGGCTCCGCTGCTCAACGAGCTGGCTGGCCTTCGAGAACAAGCGGCGAGCCTTCAGGATCAGGTGGCACTGCTTGCGGCCGCCGACGTCCGTGCGGACCGCGCACCAGGCCAGGGAATGCCCGTGACCAGGCTCGCACAAGCGCTCCAAGCGAGGGAGTGGGCGACGCCACCGGACTTCTTTGGTGGCTGGGAACCCGAAGACGTGGATCTGTTCTCTCGACACCGGTGCGAACGGCCGGACGAGTTGAGGCCGGGCGAGGTCGTTGACTGGCTCGGCATCCGGACCGACGCCTCCCTCTATCCGGGGTTCCAAGGGGTGGGCGTCGCATTGACCGATCTGCCTGTCCCCGACGACGGGTTCCATGCGGAAGCGATCGAGTACGTCGCGCTTCTGACGGCGATGGAACGAGCAGTCGAGGCCGGACGGACGACTTTTTGCTGCGTCGAGCTGGGCGCGTCCTACGGGCCGTGGGTGACGGCAGCGGGAGTGACCGGTCTTCGCTCGGGATTCGACCGGGTCTCGCTGCTGGCCGTCGAGGCTGCGGCCTCCGCTGAGGGTGAGATCGTCGAACATGCCAGGCGCAACGGTCTGACTCAGAACGCATCGGTGGACTTGAGGGCGGTGAACGCTGCAGTCCATGTTCGCGACGAGCGTGTGTGGTTCCCGCGAGTTGATGTGCGGAGCGACAACGGCGCGCAAGTGACCGGCACGGAAGCGCAGGTGGACTATCGCGGGCAGGCCATCGATCACGATCCGATTGAGGGATTGAGCTTGCGTTCGCTGGTCGAGGATGTTGGTCGGATCGACTTCCTGCACATGGATCTCCAAGGTGCGGAACAAGCGCTGCTCGAAGACCGTGACTTTCTCGACGTATTGCAACAGAAGGTCGCCGTACTCTTCTTGGCCACGCAGTCGCGCCTCATCGAAGGAATAGCTCTTCGGGAACTTTCCGCACGGGGGTGGACTCTGGTGCGCGAACGGCCCGACCGACTTTCGCCAGAACTCGGTTACCCAGGATCCGAATGGGTGGACCATCCGGGACGGTGGTCAGCTCTGGCTGAACCCGAGCCCGGTCCTGCCCGCGCCAGACGGGGGTGAAGGCCGATAGTCGGCGCCCGTGGGGTCGGTGGTGCGGACTCCGCGCAGCGTTAGGGTGGTGACGTCGAAGGAGCGCGCGTGACAGAGGTCCCCGACGCAGCTCCCGAGCAGAGCGTGCGGCGACGGTTCGAAGAGCTCGACTGGCAGATGACGGCCATCGGCGCGATCAGCCTTCGTCGGCGCATCGAGCCCACCACCGGCCGTGAGGTGCACGAGGTCAAGATCGACGACGACTTCCTCATGTCGAGCCTCTTCGTCGAGGCCGAGGTGGCGCTGGCGGACATCGGCCTGGCCCGGCTCTCCGGGCGTGCGGACCTCGCCGTCGTCGTCGGCGGGCTCGGCCTCGGGTACACGGCGCGTGCCGTGCTCGACCACCCGGCTGTGACCTCGCTCGTCGTGGTCGACGCGCTGCAACCGGTGATCGACTGGCACCGGGCGCGGGCTCGTGCCGCTCGGCGCGGGGCTGGTCGGGCGATCCTCGCTGCCGGCTCGTCCAGGGCGACTTCTTCGCGCTGGCTGCGGCCGCGGCGGGTTTCGACCCGGGCCGCGACGACGGGCTGCTGGACGCTGTGCTCGTCGACATCGACCACTCGCCCCGGCACCTGCTGGCCCCGCAGAACGCGTCGTTCTACACGGCAGACGGCCTGCGTCGTCTCCGGGGTCGGCTGCGCCCGGGCGGCGTCTTCGCGCTGTGGTCGAACGACCCCCCGACGAGGAGTTCCTGGCCACGATGGCCGCGGTGTTCACCGACGCGGAGGCCGTCGTCGTCGAGTTCGACAACCCGCTGCAGGAGCGCCTGGCATCCAACACGGTCTACGTCGGCAGCGTCGGAACGGCCATCGCCCAGCGGTAGGTCCTGGGCGGACGCGCGCGATCATCGAGCAGCTTGCCGCACCGGTCTCGACGACGAAGCCCCGCCCGGTGTGCGACCGGGCGGGGCTGTTCGGCGAGGGTCAGGCGACCTTGGTGATGTCCTTGACGCCCGAGAAGGAGACCACTGAGCCGCGGACGTCCTTCACGGTGAAGACCACGTTGCCGGTCGACCGGTCGTGAGGTCGAGGACGTCGGTGCTCTTGGCGCCCGCGGGGGTCTGGGCGACCGGACGAGCCCAGGTCCGGCTCAGACGGCCCGGCGGGCGCGGAAGTCGTCGGCGATCTGCTGCGCCTGGGCGAGGACCAGCCGACGGTAGTCGTCGTAGCGGGCTGCGATGCGGTCGTTGTCGAGGACCGGTTCGTCCTGGGCCCGGTTCCACTCGCGCTTGGCCGCGCGGATGTCGTCGTCGGTGACGTCGACGGTCCAGGCGAGGTTCACGCTCTCGTTCTCCACGTGCTCCATCGTGCGTGTTGACAGGCAGTCACACGCCGTTCCGGTCCGACCTTCACCCGCCATGTCACCCGTCCTGGTGGACTTGCGACAGACGGGAACAAATCGGACGGGTGAATCGCGCCGTCAGCCGTCCAGGCGGGCCGCGACATCGGCCGGGAATCCGCCCGTCGCGACCGGTCCCCAGCGGGTCGCCGTGACGCGGATCAGGGACTTGCCCTGGACCCGCATGGCCGCGCGGTACTCGTCCCAGTCGGGGTGCTCGCCGGCGATGCACCGGTAGTAGTCCACGAGCGCGTCCTCGGCCTGCGGCATGTGCAGCACCTCGGCGTCACCGTCCACCTGCACCCAGGCGCCACCGAAGTCGTCGGAGAGCACGCAGACGGACACGCGCGGGTCGCGCTCGGCGTTGACCGCCTTCGCGCGGCCTGGGTAGGTGGAGACGACGAGCCGACCCTGGGGGTCGACGCCACCGCTGTGGCGCCTGGAAATCTGGGCTTTGCCCTGCAAAATCGCGGCACGCTCTTCGCTCTCGATCCGCATCATCGCAACCGGCTGGAGCCGCACAAACGGCCTTTCCACACGATCATTCCGGCCCTGGTAACCAAGGACGGCGAGCCGTGGCTGGTCTTCGGCGTCATGGGCGGCGACATGCAGCCGCAAGGCCACGTACAGATCCTGTGCAACATGATCGATTTCGGCATGAACGTACAGCAGGCCGGAGAATTTCCCAGGCTCGAGCACCTTGGATCGAGCACGCCAACAGGTCGCAAAGCCGAAGGTGGCGGCCATCTTGCTGTCGAAACCGCGATGCCGCGAGCCATCACCGATGAACTGAAACGCCGTGGGCACGAGGTCACTTTCACCCGTACCAATGGCGGCGGCTATCAAGGCATTCAGATCGACCGAGCTGCCGGCCTCCTCAAGGGGGGCAGCGAGCCACGCAAAGATGGCTGCGCGGTCGGGTATTGAGGCGCGATCAGAAAACGCGAAGGGCACGGTCGCGACGACCGTGCCCTTCGCGTTTTTCAATCCATGCCCACCTTACGGCAAGGGCAGAGTCTCGAGATTGAGACCGCCCTTGTCGTTCTGGATCAGCATCAGAACGTTGTCCTTGTCCAGCCGGCTGAGTTGTTGCACGCTGTTCTTGTACGACTCCAGGGTTTCATATTTCAGCCCGGCCTTGTCCGGAATATGCTTGGTGATCGGATCCACCGAGCCATTGTCGCATGAGTCAACCTTCATCAGGCCACGTGAGTTGTTGGCCATCAGGCAGTAATCCTTGCCGTCCTTCTGATAGACGACCATGTCGATCGGCCGATTGTGGTTGCCCAGTTCGGCGATGGTGGTGCCCTTCACGTTGCTCGCCGGGCTTGAGCTGCTGAACGGGAATGCGCACCAGCGGCGTGCACGTGTAAGCCGCCAGCAAATTCGTTTCGCCGTTGATGTCGTAAGCCGTGAAAGTGCGAATGGGAGAATTGGTTTCGAATTTGCCATGCGAGCCATGATAGATTTCGACGCCAGTGCCGGTGTCGCCGCCTTCAAAGGGGAACGGCATGGAACGTAGCTTCGAGGAGAATTCTTCATTCGACAGGCCGGCGATATAAAGGCGGCCATTGATGAAGTCGAGTTGCGTGATGGCGTCCTGCTGGCTCCTGCCGCTCGTCGCCGGCTTGACCAGTTCGGCCTTGGCGAACTTGACGTTGTCGAGCGGCATCACTTCGACTTTCTCGGAACGATCCACTTTGACGATGACCGGAATGGCGTCCGGCCCGCGGCCGCGGCTGACTGCCCAGGTAGGCGTTGCCCGAGATCGGGATTCACCGCCATGTCGGTGATCAGCATTTGCTTGGGATCGACGCCCAGAGCGCCGGCGATCTTCTGATCGATGCCCTGCGACCTTGAGCGCGCCCGTCGACTTGGCCGTCGTGTCGCCGGTGTCGATGGCGAAGACGGCGGCGCCCTGCGAATCGCCGACGAAGAGAATGCCTTGCGGGCCAAAGGCGAGGGCACTGATCGATTTGAGGTCTGGTTTGCCCGATTTCAGACTGCTGCGCGGATCGTCGCCCGGGCGGCGCCCGCCGAGCAGAACAAGCCCGAGGCTCACGCTCAGAGCCAGCCGAACATGTGCGAACATGGATGCGTCCTTTCCTGAAATGAATGCTGAGATATTACACCCCGAGCGAACTATGATGACGCGCGGCCCGGCCAACGCAAGCAGGAAATCAGCCGCCGCGGTTAGCTACAGCTGCGAGTGGGTAAGTCGAAAATAGCCAGAAAAATCAGGGCGCAGAAGGGGTGCGCTGAGCAAAAAATGCGAAAAAACCGGCCTTTTTTGCAAATCTTTGATTGACATTGCGGGCCAACGGCTCTACTTTTCCACCTTGTTGGTTTGTTGAACACGTTGTTTCCTCGGGTGGTTAGCACCAAGAGTCAAGCAAGGAGAGATCATGGCCGAAAACAAGGCAGCCCCGAGAAAGCCGGCGACCAAGACTGCGATGTTCGCATCACTGGCAGAAGCGACGGGCCTCACCAAGAAGCAGGTGTCCACCCTGTTCGACGAGTTGACCAGCATGATCAAGAAGGACCTTTCCAAGAAGGGTCCTGGCGTGGTAACGCTGCCGGGTCTGCTGAAGATCAAGCGCGTTCACAAGCCGGCGACCAAAGCTCGTCAGGGCCGCAACCCGCAAACGGGCGAAGCCATGACGATCAAAGCCAAACCGGCCCGCACCGTCGTGAAGGCGCTGGCTCTCAAGAACCTCAAGGAAATGGTCAAGTAGTCGCCCATCGCGCACATTGCATCGCGTAGTGAAACGAGCAGAAGATTGGTGTCTTCTGCTCGTTTTTTGCGCCCAGGCTAGCCGCAATACCGTCCAATCCACATAGGCTTGGCGTCGAAATTGGTTAACCGCGACTCGGAGGTACTCCGTAGAGGAGCGCAGGACTCACCCTGCTCCGTAGCGTGCCCAATTCGGTCGCAGGCAGGTTGTTCTTGGCGGGGATCCCGTCCGCCCCGGGTTCCAAACGCCCTGGCATCGTCCACTGGTTCACCTGCCCGTATCGGGCCTGCCCGCGCTCCGCTACGGAGTACCTCCGCGTCGCGGTTAACCAAAATCTCGCTGCCGCTTGGTTATTTAAGCGGCACTCACGTTCGATTCACGACTTCACGCATCCACCTTCCACCCTCCACCCCTCTTCGCGGCTTCTCTGGTCAAGCAACGCAAATCTAGTTATTCTGACAGCGAATAACTTGATAGAAGTCTCGACTCCGGCATTGCGCCTGGGCGGTCGCCGCTTCTGGTCTTAACGGCGTCTTTTGCATGAGTGAGCCTGCGGTCATCACCGACGAGCCAGTGCTGCAGCAATCCAGCGAGTCCGCGGAATTGCCGAGCGGCCGAACTGGCTGCGCGTGTCGCGCGGCTGGAAGATGTCGTCGCTTCGCTGCAGGATACGCACGCTCTTGAAGATCGTGTAACCGAGCGATTGTCCGCCAAGCTGATGGCCCGGGCCCGTCGCAAGAATGGCGGCCCACCGAATCTGCTCGTCGAAGCCGGACGGCAACTTCTGCCCGCCGCCATCCAGACGGTTCAGGAACAGACAATCCGGGCCGATGCGGCGGCGGCAGCGGCCAGTCCAGCATTGCAGCATCATCCCTGGCTATTCTTTGACGCTCTCGCGGAAGCCCGGGCGATTTTTCGCATGTACTTCGACCGGCGCTATCGAGTTTCGTGGATTGCCCGGATGACTCCGCTTCTGGGACTGCATTCTGCTGGTGCTTTCCTGGCTCCTGATCAGCGGCATCTGGCTGATCGGGCCCATCGTGGATAAAGTCTTCGATCTGGTGCTGGCGTTTGTCGTCTACAAGGTCTTGCATCGCGAGGTGCAGAGCTATCGCTTCGCCATTGCCGACCTGGGCGCCATGACTGCCTATCGCACCGTCTCAGACAACTCTCCCGATTCCTCAACAGTGACCCCACTAAAGAGAGGATGCCATGATCCGTCTTGGCGTCAATCTCGATCATGTTGCCACCATCCGCCAGGCGCGGCGAGCGCCCGAGCCCGATCCCGTTCACGCGGCTACGCTGGCGATTCTTGGCGGCGCCGATGGCATCACGATTCACCTGCGCGAAGACCGGCGTCACATTCAGGATCGCGATCTTCGTCTGCTGCGCGAGACCGTTTGCCATCAGCGCTTGAATCTCGAACTGGCCGCCGTCGACGCCGTGGTCGATCTGGCCTGTGCGGTGCAGCCCGACGAGGCGACGCTGGTCCCGGAAAAACGCGAAGAGCTCACAACCGAAGGCGGCCTCGACGTCGTGACGCACCGCGAAGCGTGTCGAACGGGCCATCCAGAAGCTTCGAGCCGTGCACATTCATGTTTCCCTGTTCATCGATCCCGACCCGCGACAAATCGAAGCTGCCAAGCTTCTGGGAGCCCAGGCCGTCGAGCTGCAAACCGCCACCTATTCCGAGGCGCGTGGCGACACGCGCCGTTGCCGCCGCACGGACGGCCCTGGAAAATGCGACGCAATTCGCAGTGGCCCAGGGCTTGCACGTCCACATGGGGCATGGCCTCAACTACGTCAACGTACGGCCCGTGTGCCGCATTCCCGGCGTGGAAGAACTCAACATCGGGCATAGCATCGTGGCTCGCGCCGTGCTGATTGGGATGTCGCAAGCGGTGGCCGACATGAAACGGATCATTGATCAAACGTGCCGCAATTAGATCGTTGGGAAGAAAGGGGGACTCGGCTCTGAGTCTTCGAAGTGCCTGTCCCCCTTTCTTCCCAACGCCATCCATTTCTCGCCGACGCTTTGGCCAACGAGCCGGAATCACTTCACCATTTGATAGCCTTTCGCAAAGCGTCCATAACTCGCATGGGCGCAAAGATGCGATGTCGCTAGAATCCCGCGACGATTGAACCTGGTTCGGGGCCGAAACAGAGAAGAGGCCGCCATCCAGGATTTCCCTGCTTGTCAGGGCAGCCTATTTTTCGAGCAAGGAAGCGAAGCATGGGACAGTTGCGCTTCTGGTGTGCGGGCTTGCTGGTAGTTGCACTTTGCCAGACTGCACTGGGCCAGGACTCAGCGCGGTAGCGGCTCGCGTCAATGGTCAGCCGATTTCGGAAGCCACCGTGCGCCGCGGGCTCAAGCGGTTGCCGCCGGAGCGGCAACTCGACGCCCGCGCTGAAATTGTCGACTATCTGGTCGCCAATGCGCTGATCGACCAGTATCTCCTGCAGCGCAATGTGGAAGTGCCTGCCACGGAAGTCGATGCCAAGCTGAATCAGCTTCGGGAGGAACTCAAGAAATCGGGCAAAGTGTTCGAGAAAGCTCTGGAAGAAATGGGGCTCTCCGAAGCAGAGCTGAAAAAAGAGCTGACAGGTGAGTTGCGCTGGGAAAAATACTGTGATTCTCAGGCCACCGACGCCATCCTTGCGCGACATTTTCACCAAGAACATGGACATGTTCGACGGCACCCGCGTGCGGGCCCGTCACATTTTGTTGAAGAAGGAAGCTGGACCACAGGCCGATCTCGAAGCCAAACTCCGCCAGCTTCGCAAACGGATCGAGGACGATGCGGCTCGCGAGCGCCCCAAGCTGGACGCCATCACCGATGTACTGGCCCGCGAACAGGCCAGCCGTCGCTTGGTGGAAGATGCATTTGCTGCCGCCGCACGAACCGATTCGATGTGCCCTTCGAAGGCCGAAGGAGGAGACCTGGGCTGGTTCCCTCGCTCGGGCGCCATGGTGGAACCCTTCGCCAAGGCCGCGTTCGCACTCAAGGCCGGCGAGGTGAGCGACATTGTTCAGACACCCTTTGGATGTCACCTGATTCTGGTTACGGACCGACGGCCCGGGCCGAGACCAAGTTCGAAGATGTGCGTGATATCGTCAAGGATGTGTACTGCGAGAAGTTGCGCGATTACCTGACCGGCCAACTGAAGCCAACGGCCCAGATCTCCATCACGCCTGTTTCCAAGCCGTGATGCACCGCTCGCGGAAAACTGCCCACAGTCTGTAGGCTGGGCCCACAGTCGTTAGCCCGCAGCGCAAGCAAGCTGATCTGCGCCACGGGGGCATATGCCTTACCAAAGAAAATCGGATTGGTCCTGATTTCGATCAAAATTTGAAGCGACCGTATCGGGCCTGCTGACCCTTGCTAGCGCTGCGGACTAACGACTGTGTGCCCTGTTTTGCAGGGATGGGCCCGGTTCGTCGTGCACCATATTTCGCGAATGCCACAGAGCATTTACCTAACGCTTCACACCACTTCCCGCCGGCCGGTGCTGTCGCAACGCGTCTAGCGTGCGAACAAATTCCGCCGGCAACGGGGCTTCCACATCGATTAGCGTACGTTTCACAGGATGAGTGAAGCGAATGCGCCGTGCATGCAATGCCTGGCGCGATAGCAAGAATTGATCCGCTTCCGGCGCTACCGACGGGTCCAGTTCCGACAGGCGCAAGCAATCGCGGCCGCTGTAGACCTTGTCGGCCAGAACGGGGCAGCCGACGCTCGCCAGGTGCACGCGAATCTGGTGCGTCCGGCCCGTGCGCGGATGTCACCCGGCAAAACGTGAAGCCGCGAAAGCGCTCGATCACCTCGTAATAGCTGCACGCATCCTTGCCGGCTGTCCTCGTCGCTCGGTGACGATCATTTTGATGCGATCGTGCGGATGATGCGCAATGCGGGCCTCGATGTAGTCGCTGTCGCGATCGAGCACGCCGCCCGTGATGGCGACGTACTCCTTGTAGATCTTGCGCAGCTCGAACTGCATGCTCAGATCGCGGTGGGTCTGCTCCTCCTTGGCCACGAGGATGACGCCGCTGGTGTCGCGGTCGAGCCGGTGGACGATGCCCGCCCGATAGTCGCCGTTGAGCTGACTCAAGCTGGCGAAGTGGAAGTGCAGGGCGTTGACGAGCGTGCCGCTCCAGTTGCCCTTCGCCGGGATGCACGACCATGTTGGACGGCTTGTTGATGACCGCCAGGTACTCGTCTTCGTAGAGAATGTCGAGCGGAATGTCTTCGGGCTGAGGTTGATCGTGCGTTGGTGCCGGCGGCGTGACGCGAATTTGATCGCCGTGCCGCACCTTGTAGCTCGCCTTTGCAGGCCGGGAATTGACGTGAACGCCCTCGGCGTCGATCACGCGCTGAATGGCCGAGCGGCTGTAGTCGGGAAACATGCTGACGAGGAATTGGTCGAGGCGAATGCCTTCGACCTTGATACGGGCAGTGAATTCGATCGTGCGTGACAGCCCGGCTGCCGGCAGCAGCTCGGGCTCATCCTCGTCGAGGAGCAAATCGTCCTCTTCGATCACTTCTTCTTGTCCGTGCCAGCAGGTGTCGACTTCGTCTCGCCGCCCTTCACCCCGGCCTTGTCACCCTTATTGGTAGTATCCCCGGCCTTCTTTTCCGCGGATTTGGCGGGGGCGGCAGCCTTGCCCTTGTCTTCCGGAACCTTCGCTGGCGCAGCGGCATCCGGCTTCGTGTCCCCAGGCTTGGCAGCCGGCGGGAATTGAATCGGGGGGTCGGGGTTCATCAAATTGGCCGGCAGCGGGGGCAGCCTCGGCTTCTCCAGCGTGCTGGGAAGAATGGGCGGGTTCGAGGATCGCACGTTGCTCAACAACTCGTTGTATTGCGTGTAGAAACTCTCGATTTGCGACTTATCTTTCTCGAGCGTGTCCAGTCGTTTCTGGGCCGCAACACCGGCGGGACTATCGGGAAACTTCTTGGCCAGGGCTTCGTACTCGCCCATGGCTTTGGCCAGCGTCGAGATCGTTTCGCCAGGCTTGTCTGGATCGGTCACTCCCATGAGCGATTCGTCGATCTTGGCCTGCATCAGCATGGATTCTTGCTGGAGCAGGGGCATGTCGGTGCTCTCCTTCGCCAGCTTTTCGTACTGGCTGCGAGCTTCGATCAATTTCTTGATGGCATCCTTGCGGTCGAGCTCCAGCGTGTTGCCCAGGTTCATCTGGCCTTCTTGCAATTTGAGGTGCGCCAGTTGATAACCCGCCGAGGTGCCGACCGTGGTGCCCGGATGTTCTTCCTGCAGGCTCTGCAATGTGTGCAAGGTATCGCCCGTGTCACGCGTGCTCGCATCGAGCGTTCGCCAGAGCGCGGACGTCTCGGCGTGCGAAGCACTCCGGAAGAACTGCCACGCGATGATGACGATGAGCACCGCGGCGATTCCCAACCACAGCGCCAGCGATTGCGTGGCGGGAGCCGACCGTACAGTTTCGCACGGCCCGGCCGACCTTGTCGGCAAGCGCGTTGGTTTCGAGGCGGTGGCGTTGCTCCGCTTTCATGCGGGTCGGCTCCTCAATGGCAAATCCGAAGCGACGCCTTCGCGGAGGCTTCGGAGGCTGGTTTCTCCTGGCAAGCTTTAACTCTCGTGATGATAGGACTATCCGCCAAAGCGGTCAATGCGATATGACAGACGCCTCGTGGCATTTTGGTTGCGGCCGGTGCCCATTGCGGATATAGGTCCAGACACTAGGTGCCGACCGATCTACCGTCTTGCCCCTTCCTTGCGACTTTTCTGACAGGATGCAGCATGTCACAACCAGCGGCTCTCCCAATCAAGTCTGCCGTTCGCTCAACTCGTATGGCGCTACCCTGCTGATCCTCATCAACCTGTTCAATTACATCGATCGACAGGTGCTGCCGGCGGTTTTGCCTTCCATTGAACAGACCTTTTTCCCCAAGGCGGAATCCCGCCCCGCGAGGATTCGGACTCCGAGGAATCGAGTAAAGCCGCCGACGAAGAGGAAGAGGAATCGCCCAACAAGGCGAAACTTGGGCTGCTGCAAGGCGCCTTCATGTTCTCCTACTTCTTGTTTTCACCGCTATTTGGCTGGCTAGCCGACCGGTTGCCACGCTGGAAGATCATTGGGATTGGCGTCATTCTTTGGAGTCTGGCGAGCGGCGCCTCGGGGCTCGCTGGAACATTTGGGCTGCTCTTTTTGACCCGATGTGCTGTTGGCCTGGGCGAAGCCGCCTACGGCCCGGCTGCGCCCACGATTATTTCCGATCTTTACCCAATTGCCGAACGTGGCAAAGTGATGGCCTGGTTCTACGCCGCCATTCCGGTTGGCAGCGCCCTGGGCTACGTGCTTGGCGGGAAGGTGCTGGAATACATTCACGTAGTAGAAAGCTGGCGCTGGGCCTTTTTCCTGGTACTGCCTCCAGGCATTCTGCTGGGCCTCTGGTGCTTCTTCATGAAGGAACCGGCCCGGGGACAGGCCGAGCACGCAGGGTATGTCCGCGCAAGGCTACGCGGGAAGATCTTTGGGTACTCCTGCGTACCCCTTCCTATGTCCTGTGCTCGTTAGGTATGACCGCCATGACCTTCGCCATGGGCGGCATCGCCTACTGGCTCCCCTATTACCTGATCCGCGTTCACCACATGAAAGAGGACCAGGCCAATTTTCGTTTCGGCCTTATCGTGGTGCTCTCCGGCCTGTCCGCCACTATTCTGGGTGGAATTCTTCGGCGATCGCCTGCGACCGCGTTTTGCCGGATCCTATTTCTTGGTATCAGGCATTGCGATGCTGGTGGGTTTTCCGCTGATCTCGCTCGTATTAGTTACGGATGGCTACTGGCGCTCTGGCTGTGTATCTTCATGGCCTGCTTCGCCCTGTTTTTCAATACCGGCCCAACCAATACCATTCTGGCCAATGTGACCCATCCACAAATTCGCGCAACGCCTTCGCCATCAACATCTTTGTAATTCACGCTCTTGGCGATGCCGTCTCACCTTCCATTATCGGCTTGATCGCCGACCACTACGGCGGCAAGAAGACCGGCTTACAAGCCGGTTTCCTGGCTGTGTCAGCATTCGTATTCCTTGGCGGAGTTCTCTGGCTCTGGGGAATCCGCTACCTGGCCAGGGACACGGCTGCTGTTTCGGGAGGAGCGGGCGTGCCAGCGCCGGGCTGAAACAGCTCTAACTAAACAAGGACAAGAATCGCCGCTTCTTAGCGGCGCCTGAGTACCCCAGCGCGCGCCTGAATTGCGTGAATTCGCTTTTCGAGATCCGCCAGCACCTCGGCGCGTTCGAGTCCGTCGTACATGGAAGAAGGAATGGGCTTGCCGATGGAGACGGCCACGGTTCCCTGCCAGGGGGGCAGGAAGAGCGGCGCAGGAATCGGGTACGACCGCCAGCGCGGCCAGGCGGCATAGGCGCCAGCGATGCCCACCGGAACGATCTGACACTCCGCCCGGCGCAGCACCAGATGAACGCCAGGACGGAACGGGTTCATCTGCCCCGTCAGCGTTCGCTCTCCTTCGGGAAACACGGTGACTGCCTGATCTCGCTTCAGGAGATCGATGATGGCCTGAAGCCCATCGCGCGCGAAGCCTTCCTGGTTTACCGGCAAGGCGTTGAGACTCTCGATGAACCAGGTGAATGCATTATCGCGGAACAGCGTCTTGTGCGCCAGGTAGCGAAGGTGACGCCGGGCTGCCAAACCGACCAGTATGGGATCGATGAAGCTCTGGTGATTCGCCAGCAACAACACCGGCCCTTTGGCGGGCATGTTGGTGCTTCCCTCGGTGCGCAGACTGAAGGCCGTCGTGAAGGCAGTTCCCAGGATGGCGAACCAGCCATCGTACCAGTGCTTCTTCCACCACGGGTCAGCCATTGTTGGCGGTTTGGGGCCGCTCATGCGCCACTCCGCCGCCGGTTGATTTGTTCTTCGAGATAGCGAGCCACCTCGTCGAGCGTCATCCCGGTCGTGTCGACGTGGATGGCGTCGTCGGCCGCCTTCATGGGGCCGACGG
Organism: uncultured Acidimicrobiales bacterium; assembly: GCA_963794805.1. Classification (GTDB taxonomy): domain Bacteria; phylum Actinomycetota; class Acidimicrobiia; order Acidimicrobiales; family Ilumatobacteraceae; genus JAODBQ01. Next base: position 3,827 of record CAWCFL010000010.1, on the reverse strand, counting down.
CCCGGGTCGCGTCTCTGGCGTCTCGCTCTTCCTGATCACGCAATACTTCTTCGATAGTTATGGCAATTCCGCGGGAGGCCAGATCGCGTTGCCGTCGAGCGGCTCGTTCCTGAGGAACTGCTGTCAGAAAGAACTTGCAGGGAGCATCCGGAAATACCACGGTCCCCTGATCGCGGCCTTCGGTTACCATGTCCCGGCCGGCGGCCATCACCCGTTGGAGTTTGACCAGATAGGCTCGAACCGCCGGGCTCTGAGCGATGATGCCGGCCACACGCGTGACCTGGGGATCGCGAATTCTGTCCGTCACATCTTGGCCATTCAGGAAGGCCTGGGTCGGCCGAAACCCGACGTGCAGGCGACGCAGGAGATCCACCAGGGCCGCCTCGTCCGTCAGCCCGGCATTGGCCTCCTGTGCCGCCAGAGCCACCGTGCGATACATGGCGCCCGTGTCGAGAAACTCGAAATCGAGCCGCTCGGCCAGGATCCTGGCCACACTGCTTTTGCCGACGCCTGCTGGACCATCCAGCGTGACGATCATGTTCGTATCTCGTGACAGTGTCCTGGATGCCGCACGACGAAGGCCAGCACTTCCCCGACCGCGTGTTCCGAACCATGCGCCGTCGGCCGAAATCAAGTCGGCAGCGTCTCGAGGGCGTCACAGGGCAAACGCATGCATGCGGGTTTTCTTGATGACTGATTCTAGATAATGCCGGACGGCGATCAACGGCGAAGGCTGAGCACGACTGGAGAATCTCCCTTTGCCGGTCTATCCCGGAGATTCTTCGGCACACCCGGAACCTATTCTGGCCATGCTTTCAACGGACACCAGCCCTTCACGGCGACATCTGAAGTGAACCGCCGCGGCAACTCTGGCGTCCAAGGTCAGGAAACGTCGGATAGGTCTTGCTCGGACAGGCTCGAACGGTAGGATGATCTTCTAGAGTGGGAAATCTTCACCATTTAGTGAAAGTCGGCCCAATTCAACAGCCGATCGCGATCCGATCGGCGCTTTTTTGGACCCGACGCGAGCGTGCGGAGTTGCCCGCCAAAAGTCAGGAACACGCGACGAAACCAGCCGCGACGGAAGAGTCGCTAGCGCCGCCTTAGCTCAGTGGTAGAGCACCGCTTTCGTAAAGCGGGGGTCCAGGGTTCGAATCCCTGAGGCGGCTTCTCAATGCATCACTTCTTCGACATCCCCTTGGACTGGTCGCCTGCCCAGAAAAACAATCAGGACGGGCCCTCATGGCCCGTCCTGTTTTGGTTGATACGTAACGAGCAGTATCGCCGAATGCTCAGGGCGTCCGCGTCGGCTTCTCTAGCAGATCGGCGCTGGTCAGCTTCTCGCCGAGCAGGCTTTCGGCGAAGAAGTCGTACATGCGGCGATTGAAGTAGGGCTGGTAGTCGGCGTATGCGTGCCGCTTGCCGGGCAGAATGATCATGTCGAAACGCTTGTTCGCCTTGATCAAGGCGTCGACCAGCCGCATGGTATTGGCGGGATGCACGTTGTTGTCCATGTCGCCATGAACGAGCAGCAGGCGGCCCTTGAGGTTTTCGGCCAGTTCGGCGTTGGTCGGCACCTTGATTTCGAACCGAGTCAAGTGCGCCGCGGCTTTCTTCTCTTCCTTGATTGCGTCCTTCTTGGCGTCCTCTTTCTTGTCGTCTACTTTCTTGTCATCCTTCTTGACGTCCGTCCTTCTTCGTCTCATCTTTCTTGGCGTCGACCTTCTTGTCATCTTTCACAGCGGTCTTCTTGGCATCGTCCTTTTTAGCGTCGACCTTCTTGTCGTCTTTCATCGGCCTGTCTTCTTGGCGTCGTCTTTCTTGGCATCCTGCCTGGTAGCCGCTTTCTTATCGTCTTCCTTCTTGCCCTGATCGTCACCAGCCAGGGCCTCTTCGAGTTGCCTCATGTCCCAGTCGAACCAGTCCGGTTCGTCGTCCTCGTCGGGCGGATCGACAACGGCCCCACGGTTGGCGCCGCCCTGGACGCCCTCACCCGTTCCGTTGCCCGCCCTTCGGCGACCTTCTTGCTCGTGTCTTCCTGCTTGATGACAACTTCCTTCAGGCCGTGGTAGCGCTCGGCCCAGTCATCGTTGTAGATGTTGTTGTCGTGGTTGCCGGCCGAGGCGACCGCCGCCTTGAAGAACTCGTTGTAAGGCTTCTGCAGCATGGCCGCGGCCGACATGAAGCCGCCGCCCGAGTGGCCGTAGATGCCGACGCGGTCGATGTCGATGCACGGGTGCCGGCGCCGCCAGCTGCTCGATGGCCGCCTTCTTGTCGGCCAGGCCGTAGTCGCGCAGGTTGTAGTAGCCGTAACTGTGGTACGCCTTCGACCGCATCGGGCGTGCCGCCGCGGTGGCCGACCTGGATCACGATGAACCCGAGCTGGGCCAGCTGCTGTTCGCCGCTCGAACGCCGAGAAGCGTGCGGTCACGCCCTCCTGCTGCGGGCCGGGATAGACGTGGGCGATGATCGGGTACTTCTTCTTCGGGTCGAAGTCGAACGGCTTCCACATGTTGCCGTACAGGTCGGTCACGCCGTCGGCCGCCTTCACCATGAACGTCTCGGGCATCTTCCAGCCGATCTCGTTCAGGCGCGACAGTCGGCCTTCTCCAGGTCCATGACCTCGTTGCCCTGCGGCGTCGCGCAGGACGGACGTCGGGGCCATGATCGACGCGCGAGGCGTTGTCGACGAGGAACTGTCTGCGACGGCGACAGGATCGAGCGTGTGGTTGGCCGTCGCCCGGGATCGAGCAGCGTCAGGCCGGTGCCGTCGAGGTGCACGCGGTAGAGGTGCTGGTAGTAGATGTTCTCGCCCGGCTCGCGGCCGTTGCCGGTGAAGTACAGCAGCCGGTTCTTGGCGTCGACGTCGACGATGCGGCTGGCCCGGAAGGCGCCGGAGGTGATGGCGTTCTTCAGCTTGCCGTCGCGGTCGTAGAGATAGAAGTGGCCCCAGCCGCTCCGCTCCGACCACCAGATCATCTCGTCGGTCTCGTCGAGGTAGCGGACCGGCTGGATGTCGAGCGTGGCGTTCTCGAACCCTTCCGCGATCAGGCACTTGCACTTGCCCGTTGGGAACGTCCAGGCTGCAGAATTCGAGGTGCCGGAGCAGCCGATCGCCGCGGACGAACCGCAGTTCGTCGGCGGTCTTGCCCCAGTGGATGTTGGTGTAACTCTCGTCCTTCCACTTCGTCGACCTTGGCGAGCTTCTTGTCAGCCGGTGTGACAATAGAGCTCAGACCGCCGGATCTCCTCCTCGCCCGGCATCGGATACTTGTACTTTTCGAGCGTCGGCCGCGGCGTCGCCAGCGAGCTCGACGAGATAGAGTTCCTTGACGCCCCGCGAGTCCGACGGCGAACATAGAACGCCTTGGAGTCGGGCGACCAGGTAACGAAAGGCCGGGCCTTGGCGTCGGTGTTGCCGCCGCCGAAGCTGTAGTCTTCGACGCCGTCCTTGGTGAGCTGGACAGCTTCTTTTTCTTTGTCGGCAGGCGCCAGATATAGGTTGTGCTTCTGGGCAAACAGGAAGAACTTGCGATCGGGTGAAAAGGCTCGGTAGCCATCGCCCGGTTGGCCGGCCGTGGCACCCAGTCCGCGGCGACCGCCCCGGCCCTCTTGATTGCCGCCCCGGTTGCCGCGGCCGCCCCGGTCAACTTGTTGTTGGTTCTGAGTGCGCTGTCCCGTTTGTTGCTGGACTTGTTGACCGTTCTGTTGCTGCTGTTGCTGGGTTTGCTGCTGAACTTCCTGCTGCTGTTGTTGGATCTGCTGCTGATCCTGTTGCACCAACTGCTGTTGTTGGACTTGCTGTTGTTGAACTTGCTGTTGCTGTT
>CAWCFL010000009.1:0-108938 GCA_963794805.1 uncultured Acidimicrobiales bacterium | reverse complement strand
GGTTGTGGGCGACCAGCGGCACCGGTAGCGTTGCCCAGTCACTTGACGACGTCAATCGACGTCCGGTGCGCCCCTCAGCCAGCATCGAGGGGGACCATCCGGCACAACCGATCTCGATGCTCCGCCGGTCCGGACCTGCGGAGCATCTGCGTGAACGGCGCCAGCCAGCCTGCTGGCACACGGTGCCGTGCAAGTCCGATACCGCTCCCGGCTCAGGCCGGGTCCGACCGAAAAGGCTGCCGGCATGGCACTACAAGCGATCGTTGGCGAGAAAGTCGCCATGAGCCAGGTGTGGGTGAACGACAAGGTCGTCCCCGTCACCGTGCTCCGCGTCGAGCCGGCACGCATCGTGCAGGTGAAGACCACCGAGCGCGACGGGTACACCGCGCTCCAGGTCACCTACGGCCACCGCGACCCGAAGAAGCTCACCAAGCCCGAGGCCGGGCACTTCGCCAAGGCCGGCGTCGAGCCGGGCCGGCGCCTGGTCGAGCTGCGCGTCGACGACGTCGACGGCTTCGAGGTCGGCCAGGAGATCAAGGTCGACCTGCTCGCTGCAGGGCACCAAGGTCGACGTCACCGCCGTCAGCCGTGGCAAGGGCACCGCCGGCGTCATGAAGCGCCACAACTTCAGTGGCCAGGGCGCCAGCCACGGCAACCACAAGCACCACCGTGCGCCGGGCTCGATCGGCTCCTGCAGCTTCCCCGGCCGCGTGTTCAAGGGCCTGAAGATGGGCGGCCACATGGGCCACGAGCAGGTCACCACCCTCAACCTCGAGGTGGTCGAGGCCGACGCCGAGCGCAACCTGCTGCTCGTGCGTGGCTCGGTCCCCGGTCCGAACGGCGGCGTCGTCATCGTGCGCAACGCCGTCAAGGGCAAGAAAGCGCAGGCCTGAGCCATGGCACAGTTGACCGTCAAGACCGTCGCCGGCACCGACGCCGGCAACGTCGAGCTCGCCGACGCGATCTTCGGCGTCCAGCCCAACGTGCCGGTGATGCACCAGGTGGTCACCGCCCAGCTGGCGGCCCGCCGGTCCGGCACGCAGAGCACCAAGACCCGCGCCGAGGTGCGTGGCGGCGGCAAGAAGCCGTTCAAGCAGAAGGGCACGGGCAACGCCCGTCAGGGCTCGATCCGTGCCCCGCACTACAGCGGTGGTGGCGTGGCGCTCGGCCCCAAGCCGCGCAAGTACGACGCAGAAGACCCCGAAGAAGATGATCAAGGCCGCGCTGCGCTCGGCGCTGTCCGATCGGGCCGCCGAGGGCAAGATCCTGGTCATCGACAGTGGGGCTTCGACGCCCCGAAGACCAAGGCCGCCGTGGCCGCGCTCAGCGCGCTGGGCATCGACGGTCGGGCGCTGGTGGTGGTCGACACCACCGACACCAACACGATCAAGAGCTTCCTCAACCTCCCCGAGGTGCAGCTCATCGAGCGCGCCGAGCTGAACGCCTACGACGTGCTGTGCAACGACGTCATCGTCTTCACCAAGGCGACGCTGCCCGTCCCGCAGCGAGGCCGATGACGAGGCCAAGGCTCGAGGTCGACGACGCGACGGTCGGCGCCGACGGCGAGGGAAGCGCCAGCGACGAGCCGCAAGCGGCGCGAGGCGAGCGAAGCTGCCGCCGAGCCCGCGCACGTGAGGAGCAGTCATGAAGGACCCCCGCGACATCATCCTCGCCCCGGTCGTCTCGGAGAAGAGCTACGGGCTCATCGAGCAGGGCGTCTACACGTTCAAGGTGCACCCGAGCGCCAGCAAGCCGGAGATCCACGACGCCGTCCAGGCCATCTGGGGCGTCAAGGTGGTCAAGGTCAACACGATGAACCGCAAGGGCAAGGTCACCCGCGCCCGGCGGAGCAACAAGCACGGCAGCAAGCCCGACACCAAGCGGGCCGTCGTCACCCTGGCAGCGGGCGAGGAGATCCCGCTGTTCGAGAACTGAGGACTGAGACATGGCCATTCGCAGTCGCAAGCCCACCAGTCCCGGTCGTCGCTTCCAGACGACCTCGGACTTCAAGGACATCACCAAGACCGACGCCGGAGCGCACGCTCCTGGCGCCGGCCCCCAAGACCGGCGGGCGCAACGCCTACGGCCGCAAGACCGCCCGCCACCGCGGCGGCGGCCACAAGCGCCAGTACCGGATCATCGACTTCAAGCGGGTCAAGGACGGCGTCACCGCCAAGGTCGCGGCCATCGAGTACGACCCCAACCGCACCTGCCGGATCGCCCTGCTGCACTACGCGGACGGCGAGAAGGCCTACATCCTGGCGCCGAAGGGCTTGACCGTCGGCATGCACGTGCAGAGCGGCCAGGGCTCGGACATCAAGCCGGGCAACGCCCTGCCGCTGCGCTTCATCCCCGTCGGTACCGTCGTGCACAACGTCGAGCTGCGCCCCGGTGGCGGCGGCAAGATGGCCCGCTCGGCCGGCATGGCCGTGCAGCTCGTCGCCAAGGAGGGCGAGTTCGCCACCCTGCGCCTGCCGTCCACCGAGATGCGCCGCGTGCTCGATCGACTGCCGGGCCACCATCGGCGAGGTCGGCAACAGCGAGCACGAGCTGATCACGATCGGCAAGGCCGGCCGCAACCGCTGGAAGGGCGTCCGCCCGCAGACCCGTGGTGTGGCGATGAACCCCGTCGACCACCCGCTCGGTGGTGGCGAGGGCCGCACGTCCGGTGGTCGTCCGCCGGTGTCGCCGTGGGGCAAGCCCGAGGGCCGCACCCGCAACAAGAACAAGCCGTCGCAGCAGCTGATCGTGCGCCGTCGTCGCACATCGAAGGGCCGGAGGTAGTCCAGCATGTCCCGCAGCCTGAAGAAGGGCCCGTTCGTCGACGACCACCTCCTCAAGAAGGTGGACGCGCAGAACTCGGCCGGCGAGCGCAAGGTCATCAAGACCTGGAGCCGTCGCAGCACCATCATCCCCGACATGGTCGGGCACACGATCGCCGTCCACGACGGTCGCAAGCACGTGCCGGTGTACGTCACCGAGAGCATGGTCGGGCACAAGTTCGGCGAGTTCAGCCCGACGCGCACGTTCCGCTACCACGCCGGCCAAGAGAAGAACACGAAGGGTCGGCGCTAGTCATGACCGGCCCCAAGCTGAACGAGGCGAGCTTCGTCGCCGGTGAGCGCACCGGCACGAAGGCCACCGCCAAGTACATCCACTCCTCGTCCTCCAAGGCGCGCGAGGTGCTCAACCTCATCCGCGGCCTGCCCGTGCGGCGCGCCGACGAGGTGCTGCAGTTCACCGACCGCAGCGTCAGCATCACCATCCGCAAGGTGCTCGCCAGCGCCGTGGCCAACGCCCAGCACAACGACGAGCTCGACCCGGAGACGCTGTACATCAAGGCGTGCTTCGCCGACGAGGGCCCGACGCTCAAGCGGTTCACCCCGCGGGCACGTGGTCGCGCCGGCAAGATCTTCAAGCGCACCACGCACATCACGGTCGTCCTCGGCGTGCTCGACGACGATCGCCTGGAGATCGTCCAGGCCCGTGAGGCGCGGCGCACCGCCGCCGGCCGTCGCCGGCGCACCGCCACCGCCGCTCCGGCATCGTCGCGTGCGGCTCGCGTCGAGCGCAGCCGCCAGCGCGCCGCCCAGCTGCGTGGCGAGGCCGGGTCGACGAACGCCGAGACCGGGCTGCCCACCGGCGCCGTGGCGCCGAACGCCGACGGCTCGGCCCCCGACGGCTACGAGATCAAGGGCAACGCCGACTCCGGCCTGTACCACCTGCCCGGCAGCCGCTTCTACAACCAGACGGTGGCCGAGTTCTACTTCGCCTCCGCCGACGACGCCGAGGCCGCCGGCTTCGAGCTGCCGCCCAGCCAGCGCGACGACGCCGACGACGAGACCGCGATCGCCGACGACGACGACGATCGCCGACGCCGACGAGCCGAAGACACCACCACCGAAGGACGACGCACCAGCGAGGACGCAGAGTCCGGCGCAGGCGCCGAGGGAAGCGCCAGCGACGAGGCGCAGTCCGATCGAGCCGAAAGCGCAGCGGACGGCGAGGAGGACCAGTAATGGGCCAGAAGATCAATCCCTACGGGTTCCGTCTCGGGATCACCACCGATTGGAAGAGCCGCTGGTTCTCCGAGCGGGACTACAAGGAGTACCTCACCGAGGACTGGAAGATCCGCCGCGCGCTGATGAGCCGGCTGGAGAGCGCCGCGGTCAGCCGCATCGAGATCGAGCGCACCCGTGACAAGGTCCGCGTCGACATCCACACGGCTCGTCCGGGCATCGTCATCGGTCGCCGTGGCGCGCAGGCCGACGAGCTGCGTGCGCTGCTCACCAAGATCACCGGCAACCCGAAGGTGCAGCTGAACATCGTCGAGATCAAGAGCCCCGAGCTCGACGCCGCGCTGATCGCCCAGGGCGTCGCCGACCAGCTGGTCAACCGCATCGCCTTCCGCCGGGCCATGAAGCGGGCCGTGCAGAACGCCCAGAAGGCCGGTGCGCTCGGCATCCGCGTGCAGTGCTCGGGTCGCCTCGGTGGCGCCGAGATGAGCCGCACCGAGTGGTACCGCGAGGGTCGCGTCCCGCTGCACACGCTGCGCGCCGACATCGACTACGGCATGCGCGAGGCACGCACCTCGAGCGGCCGCGTCGGCGTCAAGGTGTGGATCTACAAGGGCGACATCGTCCCGTACAAGGCTGCCAACGACGACAAGATCGCCCGCGAGGCGGCCATGGCCGTCGGCGAGACCTCGGGTCAGGCCCGTCGGGTCGTGTCCTCGGTGGGTCGCCGCCCGGCCGAGGGCGAGGATGCCGCCGCCCCGCTCGTCAAGGAAGCCGATCCGGAGCTGGAGAAGCTGCTCGACGAGGAGGAGGAGATCGCCCGGCGCACCCATGCCGGCTCCGAGGCCCCGCACTTCCGAGGGGAGGACTGATCATGCTGATGCCCCGCAAGGTCGCCCACCGCAAGCACCACCGCGGTCGCACCGCCGGCCTCACCAAGGGCGGCGCCACGCTGTCGTTCGGTGAGTACGGCATCCAGGCGCTCGAGCCCGGTTGGCTCACCGCCCGCCAGATCGAGGCCGCCCGAATCGCCATGACCCGCGCCATCAAGCGCGGCGGCAAGGTGTGGATCAACGTGTTCCCCGACAAGCCGGTCACCAAGAAGCCGGCCGAGACCCGCATGGGCTCGGGCAAGGGCAACCCCGAGCTGTGGGTCGCCGTCGTCAAGCCCGGCCGCGTGCTGTTCGAGCTGTCGTTCCCCAACGAGGAGCAGGCCAAGGCGGCGCTCAAGAAGGCCGTGCAGAAGCTGCCGATCAAGGCCCGTGTCATCACCCGCGAGGAGGTGTACTGAGATGGCCAAGTCCAACCAAGAACTGACGGAGCTGGACATCGAGGCGCTCATCGAGGAGCTGCGCGCCACCAAGCAGGAGGCGCTCAACCTGCGCTTCCGCAACGCCACCGGATCGCTCGACAACAACGCCGAGATCCGCACGGTGCGCAAGCAGATCGCCCGCATCAACACCCACATCCGCCAGCGCGAGATCGTCGCTGCCGAGACCGCGAAGTGACCGAGATGACATCGACAACGAAACGCACGGGCACGGCGGACGCCACCGACACCCGCCGCCACCGAGACCCCCGCGACCGAACGCCCGTGACCGAACGCCCGAGACCGAAGCCAGCGCAACGCCCGCAAGGTGCGCGAGGGCCTGGTCGTGTCCAGCAAGATGGACAAGACCGTCACCGTCGCCGTCATCGAGCGGGTGCGCCACGCCAAGTACGCCAAGTTCGTGCTGCGCACCAAGAAGCTGTACGCCCACGACGAGACCAACGACGCCAACATCGGCGACCGCGTCCGCGTCATGGAGACCCGCCCGCTGAGCAAGACCAAGAACTGGCGGGTCATCGAAGTGCTGGAGAGGGCGAAGTAGTCATGATCCAGCAGGAATCCCGCCTCCGAGTCGCGGACAACAGCGGCGCCAAGGAGGTGCTGTGCATCAAGGTGCTCGGCGGCACCCGCCGGCGCTACGCCTCGATCGGCGACATCTTCGTCGCCACCGTCAAGGACGCCATCCCCGGCGCCGGTGTGAAGAAGGGCGACGTCGTCAAGTGCGTCGTCGTGCGCGTCAAGAAGGAGAAGCGCCGTCCCGACGGCAGCTACATCCGCTTCGACGAGAACGCCGCCGTCATCATCAAGGACGATCTCACGCCGCGCGGCACGCGCATCTTCGGCCCAGTCGGCCGTGAGCTGCGCGACAAGCGGTTCATGCGCATCGTCTCGCTGGCACCGGAGGTGCTGTGACATGAAGCTGAAGAAGGGCGACAACGTCGTGGTCATCGCCGGCAAGGACAAGGGCACGGAGGGCGAAGTCGTCCGCGTGCTCCCGTCCAAGAACCAGGTGATCGTCAACGGCGTCAACCGCGCCAAGAAGCACACCAAGCCGAACCGCGTGCAGCAGCAGGGCGGGATCATCGACCGCGACATGCCGGTGGACGCGAGCAACGTGATGCTCGTCCACAAGGGCAAGCCCACCCGCGTCGGCTACAAGATCCAGGGCGACGGCACCAAGGTGCGCATCGCCAAGCGCAGGGCGAGGTGATCTCATGAGCGACACGACGTCGAGCACGGCAACCCTCGTGCTGCCGCGGCTGAAGCAGAGTACCACGACGACGGTCAAGGGCGCCCTCAAGGACCAGCTCGGTCTGGGCAACGTCATGCAGGTCCCCTCGCCTGGAGAAGATCGTCATCAACATGGGCGTCGGCAAGGCCACCCAGCAGCCGTCGCTGCTGGAGGGCGCGGTGCGCGACCTCACGGCGATCAGCGGGCAGAAGCCGATCATCACCAAGGCCAAGACCTCCATCGCCGGCTTCAAGCTGCGCGAGGGCCAGTCGATCGGCTGCAAGGTGACGCTGCGCGGCGACCGGATGTGGGAGTTCCTCGATCGGCTCATCGCCATCGCCATCCCGCGCATCCGCGACTTCCGCGGCCTCCCGGCCAACAGCTGGGACGGTCGGGGCAACTACACGTTCGGCCTCAACGAGCAGACCGTGTTCCCGGAGATCGACTACGACCGGGTCGACTCGCCGCGGGGCATGGACATCACGCTCGTCACCTCCGCGGTCACCAACGCCCAGGGCAAGGCCCTGCTCGACGCCTACGGGTTCCCGTTCCAGCGTGGCGACGAGGCCGGTCCGATCACCACCAAGCCCAAGAAGCGTCGCGGCCCCGTCCGTGGTGGCAAGGGCGCACCCGTGAAGAAGAAGAAGTAAGGGATTTCGCATGGCCAAGAAGTCGCTGATCAACAAATCGAACGCCACGCCGAAGTACAAGGTGCGCGGTTACACCCGCTGCCGTCGCTGCGGTCGGGCGCGTGTCGGTGTTCCGCAAGTTCGGCCTGTGCCGAATCTGCCTTCGGGAGATGGCCCACGCCGGCGAGATCCCCGGGCTGACCAAGGCGAGCTGGTGAGGAGGAACGATGCTCACTGATCCCATCGCAGACATGCTCACCCGCATCCGCAACGCCAACACGGCGATGCACGACGAGGTGCGCATGCCGTCCTCCAAGCAGAAGATCGCGCTCGCCGCGATCCTCGAGCGTGAGGGCTACATCACGAGCTTCTCCATCGCCCCCTCGACCACCGGTCCTGGCGACGTGCTGACGATCTCGATGAAGTACTCCGCCGACCGGGCCCGCACCATCGCCGGCCTGCGGCGCATCTCCACCCCTGGCCTGCGGGTCTACCGCAAGAGCGACAGCATCCCGCGCTGTCCTCGGTGGCCTCGGGGTGGCCGTCCTGTCCACCAGCAATGGGCTGATGACCGACCGTGAAGCGCGCAAGCGCAAGGTCGGCGGCGAAGTCCTCTGCTACGTCTGGTAAGGAGCCGCGCATGTCCCGCATCGGCAAGTCCCCGATCTCCGTCCCCTCCGGCGTCGACGTCACCATCAACGGTGCCGACGTCACCGTGAAGGGCCCCAAGGGCACCCTCAGCCGCACCATCCCCGGTGCCATCACCGTGCGCAGCGAGGCCGGCGACGGCGGCGTGGCCACCCTGCTGGTCGAGCGTCCCGACGACGAGCGGGAGAACCGCTCGCTGCACGGCCTCAGCCGCACCCTGGTGTCGAACATGGTCGTCGGCGTCACCGACGGCTTCGCCAAGGAGCTCGAGATCATCGGCGTCGGCTATCGCGCCGAGGCCATCAACCCCACCACGCTGCGCCTCGCGCTCGGCTACAGCCACCCGGTGCTGATGAACGCACCGGACGGCATCACCTTCGAGTGCCCGTCGCAGACCCGAGTGATCGTCCGCGGCATCGACAAGGAAGTCGTCGGACAGGTCGCGGCCAACATCCGCGCCGTGCGCAAGCCGGAGCCCTACAAGGGCAAGGGCGTGCGCTACCTCGGCGAGAAGGTCCTGCGCAAGGCCGGCAAGACCGGCAAGAAGTAGTCGTCGGCAAGTGCGACAGAAGTGAGCAACCCATGAGCAACATCGCCAGCAAGCGCCGCAACGGCCGGATCGTCCGTCACCGTCGCGTGCGCAAGAAGATCCACGGCACCGCGGCCCGTCCGCGCCTGGCCGTGTTCCGGTCGAACAAGCACCTCAGCATCCAGCTGATCGACGACGACGCCGGCCGCACGCTCGCCGCGGCGAGCACCGGCGAGCCCGACCTGCGCAGCGAGGGCAACGGCAGCACCGTCGCCGCCGCGGCACGCGCCGGCACGCTGATCGCCGAGCGCGCCAAGGCCGCCGGGGTCACCCAGGTGGTGTTCGATCGTGGAGGTTTCCTCTACCACGGGCGCATCGCGGCAGTCGCCGCGGCGGCCCGCGACGCAGGTTTGGAGTTCTGATGCCAGGTCCCAGCAACTACGGCAACCAGCAGTACCAGCGCGAGCCGGATCCGAGTGGCCTGCGCGAGTCGCGGGTCATCGCCATCAACCGCGTGGCCAAGGTGGTCAAGGGCGGTCGGCGGTTCTCCTTCACCGCGCTCGTGGTGATCGGCGACGGCAACGGCCGCGTCGGTCTCGGCTACGGCAAGGCCAAGGAAGTGCCCCTGGCGATCCAGAAGGGCACCGAAGAGGCCAAGAAGAACGTGTTCGACGTGCCCCTGGCCGGGAGCACCATCACCCACCCGATCATCGGCATCACCGGTGCCGGTCGGGTGCTGATGAAGCCGGCCGCAGCCGGTACCGGCGTCATCGCCGGCGGCGCGGCCCGGATCATCCTCGAAGAGGCCGGCGTGCACGACGTGCTGTGCAAGTCGCTCGGCTCGTCCAACGCGATCAACGTCGCCCGCGCGACGATCAACGGCCTGCAGTCGCTGCAGCGTCCGGAGGACGTCGCCAAGCGCCGCGGCCTGGCCGCCGAGGACTTCGTGCCCAAGGGCATGCTCAACGCGTACAACGACCGCAAGAAGCAGATGGCCTCAGGGGGTTCGCACTGATGGCACAGACCCAACGCCAACCGATCACCCGTGACGCCGTCGGCGGCACGCTGACCGTCACCCAGGTTCGTTCGAGCATCGCCAACAAGCCCAAGACGCGCGGCACCATGCGCGCCCTCGGCCTGACGAAGATCGGCGACACCAACGTCCTTCCCGACCGCCCGGAGATCCGCGGCATGCTCGCTCGTGTGCCGCACCTGGTGACGGTCACCGTCAACAGCGACGGCTCGCTGCCGTCGCAGCCGAGCACGGAGAGCTGACATGCGCGTCGACGAACTCGCCCCGGCACCGGGGTCCAACAAGTCCAAGAAGCGCGTCGGTCGCGGCATCGGCGGCAAGGGCGGCAAGACCGCCGGCGCCGGCACCAAGGGCCAGCAGTCGCGTGGTCGCGGCAAGGTCGCGCGCGGCTTCGAAGGTGGCCAGACCGGCCTGAAGATGCGCGTGCCGAAGCTGAAGGGGTTCAACAACCCGTTCCGCGTCGAGTACAGCCCGGTCAACCTCGACCAGATCGCCGCCCTCGGCGTCGACGCGGTCGACCCGGACGTGCTCGTCGAGCGCGGCCTGGTGCGCAAGGGCACGCTCGTCAAGGTCCTCGCCCGCGGCGAGATCACGGTGGCCGTCCACGTCACGGCGCACGCCGTGTCCAAGGCCGCCGACACCGCCATCACGGCGGCCGGCGGTAGCGTCACCGCGCTGCCGCTGCCCTTCAAGCAGGGCCGCCCGCCCGTGCAGGGCAACCAGTTCGCCAACCGCTGAACTGATGCCCGAGAGCCGCCACCAGGAGTCGAACCCGTTGCTGTCGAACGTCAAGAACGTCTTCAAGATCAGCGATCTGCGGAACAAGTTCCTGTTCATGCTGGCGATGATCGCCCTCTACCGGTTGGGCGTGGCCATTCGTGTGCCGGGCATCGACCCGGAGGCCGTGAAGCAGTTCAAGGCCGGCGTGCAGCAGCAGGGTGCGCTCGGCTTCCTCGACCTGTTCAGCGGCGGAGCCTTCGGCAGCTTCTCGATCTTCGCGCTCGGGATCATGCCGTACATCACGGCGAGCATCATCATGCAGGTCCTCGGCGTGGTCATCCCCAAGCTGGAGGCCCTCCAGAAGGAGGGCGCGGTCGGGCAGCGCAAGATCACGCAGTACACCCGCTACCTGGGCATCGGCATCGCCCTGCTGCAGGCCACGGCGCTGACGTTCATCTTCGGTGAGGGCCGGGGCAACGCCTTCTTCGGCGCGGCCCAACGCATCCCGCAGGGCATCGAGCTGCTCCCCGACGGCATCTGGCCGCGTGGCTACCTGGTGATCATCACCCTCGTCGCCGGCGCCGCGCTGCTGATGTGGATCGGCGAGCTGATCAGCCAGCGGGGCATCGGCAACGGCATGAGCATGGTCATCTTCGCCAGCGTGGTGAGCAGCCTGCCGTACGGCTTCTACCGCATCTGGCAGGAGAACCAGGCCGCCTGCGTCATCCTGGGCATCCTCAGCCTCGGCATCGTCGTCGCCGTGGTGCGCGTCGAGCTCGCCGTGCGGCGCATCCCGGTGCAGTTCGCCAAGCGGGTCGTCGGCCGGCGGATGTACGGCGGGCAGAACACCTACATCCCGCTGAAGGTCAACCAGAGCGGCGTCATCGCGATCATCTTCGCCAGCTCGGTGCTGCTGCTGCCGGTGCTCATCGCCAACCTGCTCGGCGGCAGCGACGGCACCGGCTGGCGGGCCACCGTGCAGAAGTGGGTGACGGAGAACCTGGTCAACTCGCACAGCGTGATCTACGTCTCGCTGTTCGCCGTGATGGTCGTCGCCTTCGCCTACTTCTACAACTCGATCGCCTTCGACCCGATCCAGCAGGCCGATCAGATCCGTCGCCAGGGCGGGTTCATCCCCGGCGTGCGCCCCGGACCGCAGACCGAGCGGTTCCTGGCCAAGGCCGTCAACCGCATCACCCTGCCGGGTGCACTGTTCGTCGCCGTGATCGCGATCATGCCCTACCTCATCCTGTGGGTGTTCAACGTGCAAGGATTCCCCTTCGCCGGCACGACCGTGCTGATTGCCGTGGGGGTCGGCATGGAACTGATCCGCCAGATCGACGGACAGCTGATGATGCGCAACTACGAAGGCTTCCTGAAGTGAGGGCTCCCCGTCCGAGGGGAGGCGGGGTGACAACGGGATGATCCCGGGCGCGCGACTCATCATCCTCGGTCGTCAGGGCGCGGGGAAGGGCACGCAGTGCGTCCGGCTGTCGCGCCACTTCGTCGTGCCGCACATCTCCACCGGCGACATGCTGCGCGCCGCGGTCCGCGAGGGCACCGAGCTCGGCATGCTGGCCAAGAAGGTCATGGACGAGGGCGGCCTGATCGGCGACGACATCGTCATCGGCCTGGTGCGCGAGCGCCTGGCCCACGACGACGCCCGCGGCCGCGGCTACATCCTCGACGGCTTCCCGCGCACGGTCGGCCAGGCCGAGCAGCTCGACGAGATCACCGCCGAGCAGCCGCTCGACCTGGTGATCGACCTCGACGTGCCGCGCGACCTGGTGCTCAGCCGGATCACCGCCCGTCGGGTGTGCGTGGACTGCGGGACGAACTACGTGGCCACCGGCGCCGAGAAGATGCCGTGGATCTGCGACACCTGCGGCGGCGACGTGATGCAGCGCGCCGACGACACGCCCGAGGCGATCACCCACCGCCTCGACCTCTACGAGGAGCAGACCTCGCCGCTGATCGAGTACTACTCGCGCACCGGACGGCTGACGGTGGTCGACGGCGTCGACGCCCCCGACCTGGTCTTCTCCCGCCTGGTCAACGTCGTGGACAACGCGCCCAGTCGTTCCTAGTGGTCGGGTTGCGCCGCCCGCTCCTCGCTTCCTCCTCTCCCTCCCGGCGGCGGGCTCCCTGGCGGTCGCGGCGCCGCGCGTGGCCCTGGCCGCGCCTCGTGCGGACCCAAGCCTTGGGCCCGCGCCCTCGTCTCGACCTCGTCCGCTCGGCGCGCGACTGGAGTCCCTGCCGCGCGCTGGAGTCGGTGGTGCGCACTGGAGTCGATGGCGTGCGGTTTCGGTGCATTGGGCACTCCAGTGCACGTGCGACTCCGGTGCGCGTGTGGGACTCCATCGACTCCGGCCGCTACCGAACGGGAGTGAGCGGATCCGCTAATCTGTTCACGTGACGAGCGGGGAGGTCATGCGGGCGGCTCGGGTCGACGGCGGGGTTGACGCAGGTCGAGCTGGCTCGCCGGGCGGGGATCGTGCCGACGGTGCTCAGCGCGTACGAGCGTGGGCCGCCGCGAGGCCGGGGCCGACACGTTCCTGCGGGTGATGGAGGCGGCCGGGTGCGCGCTGTCCTGGCAGCGTCGGCTCGACCCGGAGGTGCAGGGACGGCACCTCGTCGAGGTGCTGACGCTGGCCGAGGCGCTGCCCTTCCGGCCGCGCCCGATGCCGAAGGCCAGGCTGCGCAGCGTGTGACGACGCTGGTCGACAAGGTGCGCGCCGTCGCCGCCGCCTTCGAGGACCACGACGTTCCGTATGCCTTCGGTGGGGCGATCGCCCTGGCGTACGCCACCGAGGAGCCGCGGGACACGCGCGACGTCGACGTCAACGTGTTCGTCGGTGCCGAGCGCGTCGACGACGTGTTCGCCGCACTGCCGGTCGCCGTGGCCCGGTCGACGACGGATCGCCAGGCGGTCGTCGACGACGAGCAGGTCAGGCTGTGGTGGGACGACACGCCGATCGACGTGTTCTTCGCCGCTCACCCGTTCCACCTCGCCGCGGGGCGGCGCAGCCGAGTCGTGGACTTCGACGGCACGGTCATCCGCGTCCTGGCGGCGGACGACCTGGCGGTGTTCAAGGTCCTCTTCGATCGACCGAAGGACTGGGTGGACATCGCCACGATGATCGACAGCGGCACGCTCGACGTCGCCGCGGTCGTCGACGCGGCGACGGTGCTGCTCGGCGACGACGAATCGCGTCGACCGGCTGCGGGCCATGTCGCCTCTACGCTGACGGGATGCGACTGCGCTCGTCCCGCCTCGCCGTCCGGACCGCCGACGAGCTGCGCACTGATGCGCGCCGCCGGCCGCGTGGTGGCCGAGATGCACGAGGCCATCCGCGTCGCCGCTCGACCCGGCGTCACCACCCACGACCTCGACCTGATCGCCCGCGGCGTGCTCGAGCGGCGCGGGGCGACGTCGAACTTCCTCGGCTACGGCGGCTTCCCCGGTGTCATCTGCGCCTCGGTGAACGACGAGCTGATCCACGGCATCCCCGGGCCGGCGATCCTCGAGGAGGGCGACGTGCTGTGCGTCGACTGCGGGGCGATCGTCGACGGGTGGCACGGCGACGCGGCGTTCACCATGGGCGTCGGGCAGATCACGCCCGAGGCGCAGCGGTTGATCCAGGTGGCCGAGGCCGCGCTCGCCGCCGGCATCGCCGCGATGCTGCCGGGCGGCCACCTCGAAGACATCGGTGCGGCGGTCGACGCCGTCGTCTCCTCCGCCGGGCTCGGCAGCCCGTGGGAGTACAGCGGGCACGGCATCGGCCGGGCGATGCACGAGCACCCCGACGTGGAGAACCGCGGCCGCCGCGGGCGCGGGCCGCTGCTCGAGCCCGGCGTGGTGCTGGCGGTGGAACCGATGGTGATCGCCGGCGGGTCCGACGACGTCGTCGTGCTCGACGACAACTGGACGGTGGTCACCGCCGACGGCTCGCTCGCCGCCCACGTCGAGCACACCATCGCGGTGACGGCGAACGGCCCCGAGATCCTCACCCGGCTGTAGCGCGCGTGGCGCAGCCGCTGGAGGTGCCGGCGCTCGTCCGTCAGCGGGCGATGTCCAACACCGCCGGCAGCGGTGGCTCGACGAGCTGGAGGCCGTGGTCGCCGAGGTGTGCGTGCGTTGGGACCTGCGCCTCGGGCGGTCGATGTTCGGGGGCACGGCATCGTTCGTCGCCACGGCGGTCGATGGCACAGGACGGTCGTGCGTGCTGAAGGTGGCGATGCCCCTCGACCAGGACGAGCTCGACACGTTCGAGCGCAGCGTGCTGGCCCACCGCCTGGCCGACGGTCGCGGCTGTGCTCGGCTGCTCGACCACTCGACGTCACCGCCGGCGATGCTGCTCGAGCGACTCGGACCGAACCTGCACGAACTCGGCATGTCGGTGCCCGACGTCCTGACCACCGTGGCGCGCACCGTGCGCTCGTTCTGGCGGCCGGTGCCCGATCCGTCCGGGCTGATGAGCGGCGCAGACAAGGCGCAGTGGTTGGCGACGTACATCACCTCGACGTGGGAGCTGCTCGGGCGGCCGTGCGCCCGTGCCGTGATCGATCAGGCCGTGGAGTACTGCGCCGAGCGCGCCGCAGCCTTCGATCCGGCCACCGCCGTGCTCGTGCACGGCGACGCGCACGGCTGGAACACGCTGGCCGCCGGCGACACGTTCAAGCTCGTCGACCCCGAGGGTCTGCTGTCCGAGCCGGCGCACGACCTCGCCGTCGCGATGCGCGAGTACAACGAGCCGCTCCTCGCCGGCGACACGGCGCGGCTCACCCGCCAGCGCGCCGAGCTGCTCGCCGCGCTGTGCGACGTCGACCCCGAGCCGGTGTGGCAGTGGGGCTTCATCGAGCGGGTGTCCACCGGCCTGGCCAACCTGCGCGAGTTCGACGACAAGCCGGCCGGCATGGCCTTCCTCGAGGTGGCCGAGCGCTGCCTCCCGGCGCCTGAGCCCCGCTCGGTCGGTTCGTGTGAGCGCACGAACGGCACGTGCGTTCGTGCGCTCACACGAACCGTCGTCGCCGGGCGGTCGGCCGCCCGATCGCGGTCGGCCGGGCGGTCGTCAGCGGGTGGCGACGCCGTGGCGGACGGTGGGGTGGCCGTTGAACACGGTGTGGCGCACCTTGCCGCGCAGGGTGCGTCCGGCGTAGGGCGTGTTGCGGCTCTTGCTCGCCAGGCGGGCCGGGACGACCTCCCACTCGAGCGCCGGGTCGAAGACGCACAGGTTGGCCGGCTCGCCGGGGGCGATGGGCCGGCCGTGGCGGTCGTCGACCCGGGCGATGCGCGCCGGCTGCCAGCTGAGCGCGGCGACGATCCGGTCGAGCGGCATGTCCAGCTCGCCGAGCGCCAGCGCCAGCGCGGTCTCCAGGCCGAGCATCCCGGGCGGCGCCTGGTCGAGCGGCGCCTCCTTGGCCTCGGGCGGATGCGGCGCGTGGTCGGTGGCGATCGCATCGATCGTCCCGTCGGCCAGCCCCGCCTTGATCGCGGCGATGTCGGCCGGCGGTGCGCAGCGGCGGGTTGACCTTGAACACCGGGTCGTAGCCGGCGAGCAGCTCGTCGGTGAGCGTGAAGTGGTGTGGTGCGGCCTCGGCCGTGACCGGCAGGCCGTCGGCCTTGGCGGCGCGCACCAGCTCGACGCTGCGCGCCGTGGACAGGTGCAGCAGGTGGATCGGCGCGCCGACGAGGCGGCACAGCTCGATGTCGCGGTGGACCATCAGCTCCTCGGCCAGCGCCGGCCAGCCGGGCAGGCCGAGGCGGCTGCAGCACGAGCCCTCGTGCATCACCGCGCCCTTCGTCAGCGCGGCGACCTCGCAGTGCTGGGCGAGCGTGATCCCGAGCGCCGAGGCGTACTCCAGGGCCCGGCGCATCAGCTGGGGATCCTGCACGCCGTTGCCGTCGTCGGTGAACAGCCGCACGCCGGCAGCGGCCAGCTCGCCGAACGGGGCCAGCGCCTCGCCGGCCCGACCGATGGTGATGCACCCGGCCGGGCAGCACCTCGCACAGCCCGGCGCGCTCGCCCTGGGCGCGGACGAACTCGACGACGGCCACCGCGTCCTGCGCCGGCTCGGTGTTCGGCATCGCCACGATCGCGGTGAACCCGCCGAGCGCCGCGGCGCGCGAGCCGGTCTCGATCGTCTCCGCCTCCTCGCGTCCCGGCTCGCGCAGGTGCACGTGGAGGTCGACGAACCCGGGCGAGACGATGCAGCCGTGCGCCTCGAGCACGTCGTCGGCGTCGCCGACAGCGCCCGGCGAATCGACCGCGACCACCACGCCGTCCTCGATGGCCACGTCGGCATCCGCGCCGGTCTGGTCCAGCACGTGCCGCCGTGGATCACCAGCGCTCATGCCGGCACTCGGCGATCGGCCGACGCGGATGCGGCGTCCACCGATGTGAGCGCGACCGCAGGCGTGATCGGCGTCCAGTTCCGTTCTGGACGCCGCGATCGCGTCACCCGTGCGCTCATCCTCGCCCCGCAGCCCGTCGCCCGAACCGAGCAGGCGGAAGAGCACGGCCATGCGCACCGCCACGCCGTTGGTCACCTGGTGGAGGATCACCGAGCCGGGCAGCTCGGACGGGTCGACCGCCATCTCGACGCCGCGATTCATCGGGCCAGGGTGCATCACCAGGGCGTGCGGCGCCAACCGCGCCGCCCGTGCGGGCGTCAGGCCGTACATCGCCGAGTACTCGCGCAGGCTCGGCAGCAGCGCCTCGTCCATCCGCTCTCGTTGCACACGCAACAGGTACAGGACGTCGAGGTCGGCGATCAGCGCGTCGAGGTCGTGGCTGACGTCCACCGGCCAGCCGTCGAGCGACGGCGGCAGCAACGTCGGCGGGGCGACGAGCGTGACGTGCGCGCCGAGCGCGGCGAACGCCTGCACGTCGCTGCGCGCCACCCGGCTGTGCTTGATGTCGCCGACGATGGCGATGCGCAGCCCGTCGAACCCGTCGCGCCGGCTGAGCCCGGTGCGGATCGTGTAGCAGTCGAGCAGCGCCTGGGTGGGGTGCTGGTGCCAACCGTCGCCGGCGTTGACGATCGACGCCTTGGTCCACTGGGTGATCTGCTGCGGGGTGCCGCTCGAGCGGTGGCGGACGACGAACGCGTCGACGCCCATCGCGCTGATCGTCTCGATCGTGTCGCGCAGGCTCTCGCCCTTGTTCAGGCTGCTCGACGACACGGCGAAGTTCATCGTGTCGGCCGACAGCCGCTTGGCCGCGGTGTCGAAGCTGGTGCGTGTGCGCGTCGAGTCCTCGAAGAACAGGCTGACCACGTTCTTGCCGCGCAGCGCCGGCACCTTGGGGATCGGCCGTTGGCTGATCTCGGCCATGTGGTCGGTGAGCTCCAGCAGCCCGTGGATGTCGGCGGGGGAGAGGTCCTCGATCGACAGCAGGTGCTTCATGCGATCGTCACCCCGTCGATCGTGACGCGCACGTCCTCGTCCCGGCTCGTCGGCAGGTTCTTGCCGACGTAGTCCGGTCGGATCGGCAGCTCGCGGTGGCCGCGATCGACGATCACCGCCAGCTGCACCGACTGCGGGCGCCCGTACTCGTTGAGCGCCTCCAGCGCGGCGCGGACGGTGCGTCCGGTGAACAGCACGTCGTCGACGAGGACCACCGCCTGACCGTCGAGGTCGACGGGGATGTCGGTGACGCTGCCGGGCACGATCGGCCGCAGCCCGACGTCGTCGCGGTGGAAGCTGACGTCGAGCGAACCGACGGGCACGGCGACGTCCGTCGCCGATGGTGGTCAGCGCGTCGGCGAGCAGCCGGGCGATCCACACCCCGCCGCGTTGCAGCCCGACGACCACGACGTGGTCGGTGCCGTGGTTGCGCTCGGCGACCTCGTGGGCGATGCGGGTGAGCGCACGACGCACGTCGTCGGCGCTGAGGACCTCTCGCGGCCCGGGCGGTTGCGGCATCGCTGGCATCCTCCACGTATGGGCCTCACAGGACCCATTTCACGTTGCGGCCGATGATACGAGCCGCCCGCCTTCAGCCCGTCGATCGATCCACGCCGAACAGGCTGATCGGCTGCGTGGTGTCCCCGCTGATCCCGGCGGTGACGAGCAGACGGCCGCCGTCCGGTGTCATCGCCACGTCCGCCTGGCAGGGCAGCCCCGGTGTCGTCGTAGCGCTCCACGACACCCGGATGTCAGCCCGTCGACGAACACGGCGCACTCGCCAGGGCTACCGATGTTCGTGCCGACCGCCACCACCTGGCCGTCGTCGGAGATGGCCGCCCTGCCCGCCAGATGGCTCGTCAGCGGCTCCACTCCCGGGAGGGTTGCGGGATCGATCGCCCGGGTCGTCGCGGTGGCCAGGTCGCGGACGCACGTCGTGTTGCCGAAGGACGACGAGTAGGCGAGATGACTGCCGTCCGCCGACACCGCCGCTGCCGGACCGAACGTGAACCCGTCCGATCGACCGTTGCACGCGGGGACGGCCGGATCGCCGATCGCGGTCGTGCGGTGATCGGCGAGGTTGGTCGTGACCAACACGACCGTGTCGTGCACGCCGGTGAGGTTGGCCGACGCCGTGAGGTACACCACGCTGGACCCGTCGGGCGCGAGCACGGCGTTCTTCGAGTCGCTGTCGCCGGGCGTGCCGTCGGGGCGGGCGGAGACCAAGGAGACGGCGGCGGTCGTCGTGTCGAGCAGCCACACGTTCTCGTGGAAGGCGGGAGCGGGTGCGCCCAGGTACCAGTCGTAGCTCTCGAACACGATGAGGCGACCGTCTGCGGAGACCGAGGGCAGGCCGTACGGACGAACCGGGAAGCGTCGGACCGCGCCGTCGGGGAGGTGGGCCACCACCAGCTGCTGGTTGGGGGAACCGGCCGTCGCGTCGACGAACGCGACGGTCGACCCGTCGCGCGACAGCTGAGGCTGCACCGCGTCGCCGATGGTCTCGCCGGGCCCGGACAGGCGCTCGATCGCGCCGGTTGCGCGCCGTCGCGCACGAACACGTCGACGTGATCGTCGGTGTCGCCGGGGACCAGGCCCGGTGTCGACGTGGCGAACGCGACCAGGCGGGCGTCCGCCGACATGGTCGCGTCGCTGACGAAGTTGGAGATCACCGGGCCGGTGAGTGGACCGACGAGGCGCTGCAGCGCCGGGGGAGCGGCACTCGTCGGGAACCAACCGAGGACGTCGACGACGAGGTCGGTCGAGCCGCTGTGGTTTGCCAGGGAGATGCGTCCGTCGGGGCCGACGGGGACGACGGTCATGTTCGCCGCGGTCTCGCCGGCGACGAAGTTGAGGTTCGACGAGTTCGGCTTCGCCGCGTCCGACGGGAAGACCGTGATGAACGACGGTGCCGACGGGTTGGTGACGGTGACGTTCACCGCGACGGCGGCAACGCCGGTGGCCGGAACTCCGCCGCGACCGAGGACCGTCACGTCCGTCCGCGAGTCAGGGCCACGCGGCCCTGAGCCGGCGACTCGGCCATCGATCGTCGGGTAGCCCGCCCGGGTGTCCATCAGCCGAGCGGGCGTCGAGCGCGCCGAAGCGCGCGTTGGCCGGGAACCACGCGAGCACGTCGACGATGACGGGCGCATCCCCCGCGTAGTTGGCGATCGAGATGTGCCCGTCCACGCCGACCGGCACGATGGTCATGTTGGCGACGGTCTGCCCGGCGACGAAGTTGAGGTTCGACGAGTTCGGCTTCGGCGCGCCGTTCGGGTAGACGGTGAGGAACGAGGACGCCGTGGGATGGTCGACGGTGACGTTGAGGGCGACCGCACCGACGCCGCTCGCTGGGCACGCCGCCGCGTCCGGTCACGGGCAGGTCGAGCACCTGCCCACCGGCGATCGAGCCGATGCCGGCGAATCGCCCGTCGACGGTCGGCGAGGCCGGCCGGGTGTCGAGCAGCCGGGCCGGCGTCAGTGCCGAGGCGCTCGGTCCCGGCGGGAACCAGCCGAGGACGTCGACGATGACGTCGGTCCGGGAGTACGTGGCGATGGGCAGCATGCCGGCGTCCAACGGGACGATGGCCATGTTCGCCACCGTCTGGCCGGCGACCCAGTTGATCGAGGAGGGTGCTGACCTCCGGAAGTGGGCGGGGTCGGCGGAGGTCGCCGGCGACAGCGACAGGAAGCCCGGTTCGCGACGAGCCGGTGACCGTCACGTTCACGGCGACGGCGCCCACGCCCGATGCCGGCACCCCGCCCCGGCCGGCCACCTGCAGGCCGAGGGAGATCCCCGGCATCGGGGCGATCTGGCCGGCCCCCTGGAACTGACCGTCGATCGTCGCGTAGCCGGCACGCGTGTCCAGCAGGCGCGCCGGGTCAGTGCGTGGAACGTGGTGAACCAGGTCGGTGGCGCGTGCTGCCGCCGACGGGTTGCGACGTGAGCAGGACTCGTCAGCACGGGCGCCAGCAGCCGCGACGATCAGCACCATCGCAACCCGCCCGCCACGCACGAGCGGGGGACAGTAGCGGCGCGGGTGGCCGGCCGTCAGATCACGCCGGCGGCGGCCAGTTCGGCGATCTCCTCGCCGCTGTAGCCGAGCCCGTCGAGCATCTCGAACGTGTGCGCGCCGAGCGCCGGCGGGGGTGTCGGACTCGACCGTGTCGCTGTCGCTGAACGTCACGGGGACGCGCACGTAGCGGGTCTCGCCGTCGGCCGACTCGGAGAGGTAGCCGTTCTCCCACGAATCAGGGTCGGCGATGATCTCGGCGTGATCGCGCACCGGCGCGTAGCGGATGCCGGCGGCCCGCAGGACCTCGATCCACTCGGCAGTGGTCCTCGTGCGGAAGATCTCGTTGAGCACCGGGAACAGCTCGGCCTTGTCGTCGTCGAAGTACAGCAGCTTGCCCATCTCCTGCTCCAGCTCCGGCCGGCCGAGCGCCTCGAAGAACGTGGCGCGCAGCGGCGAGGGCACGCCGACGACGGCGATGTGCCCGTCGGCGGTGGGGAACACCGCGTAGATGCCCGGAACGAGCGGGTGGCCCTGGGCCGACGGACCGGCCGGCACCCCGGTCATCAGGCAGGCGCTGATCTCGGGCGCCTGGGCCCACATGGCCGCGCCCACGAGCGAAGTCTCGACCAGCTGCCCGCGGCCGGTGCGCTCGCGCACGAGCAGCGCGGCGAGGACGCCGGCGACGATGTTCTGCGAGCCGAGGTGGTCGACGATCGTCGCCCCGACCGGCGACGGCTCGTTGCCGGCGCCGCCGATCGTGCTGATCAGCCCACCCGCCGCCTGGCCGCCGAGGTCGGCGCCCTCGCGCCGGGTGTTGACCCCCTTCGACCCGTACGACGAACCCGAGCGCGTAGATCACGCGCGGGTTGCGTGCCGCGGCTGCGGCGTAGCCGACGCCCCACTCGTCGAGCGTGCCCGGCTTGAAGTTGGTGATCACCACGTCCGCCCACTCGGCCAGGCGGAGGAACACCTCGGCCCCTGCCGGCGTGCGCAGGTCGACCGTGACGCTGCGCTTGGTGCGGTTGCAGGCGAAGAAGTGCGGCGTGCGGTGGTCGGTCAGGGTGATCGGCAACCAGCGCGCCGCGTCGCCGATCTGCGGCAGCTCGACCTTGACCACGTCGGCACCCCACTCGGCCAGCGTCGCCGCAGCCTGCGGGCCCTGCACCAGCAGCCCGCACTCGACGACCTTGATCCCCTCCAACGGTGCACCCATGACACGTCCCTCCCGCTCGATCGCCGGCCGACAGTAACTCCGGCCGGCGATCGAGGGGAGCGAGGACGGCGCGGCCGGGCGACGGGGAATGGCGCTCTGCCGCCGCGGGTCGTTGCTAGGGTTCCGCCCGGGCCCGCCGGCCCGGCAGGCGCTCCTGTCGAGGCCTGTTGTCGCGTCCACATCTGCCGCTAGCATTGCTCCTCGGCCCTGTTGAGCTTGCGCGTGTCCCGGCACCGTTCGTCCCGACCGGGTGTCCAGTGTCCACCGCTCCAGGAGGCCTCCGCTGCCCAAGCCGAAAGACGACGCCATCGTGCTCGAAGGCACGATCCTCGAGTCCCTCCCGAACGCGATGTTCCGGGTGGAGCTGGAGAACAGCCACAAGGTGTTGGCGCACATCTCCGGGAAGATGCGGATGAACTACATCCGCATCCTGCCCGGCGACAAGGTGCAAGTGGAGCTCACCCCCTACGACCTCACCCGAGGTCGCATCACGTACCGCTACAAGTAAGGCAGCAGGCCCCGATGAAGGTCCGTCCAAGCGTCAAGAAGATCTGTGAGAAGTGCAAGGTCATCCGCCGCCACGGCAGTGTGCGCGTGATCTGCGAGAACCCGCGTCACAAGCAGCGTCAAGGCTGAACGAGAGCAGAAGAGTGAACGACTGATGGCCCGAATCTCTGGTGTCGACATCCCCCGCGAGAAGCGGCTGGAAATCGCCCTCACGTACATCTACGGCATTGGCAAGCCGACCGCGCAGAAGATCTGCGCCGACACCGGCCTGGACCCGAACAACCGCGTCCGCGACCTCACCGACGACGAGGTCAACAAGATCCGCGTCTGGCTCGAGGAGACCGGCCAGGTGGTCGAGGGCGACCTGCGACGCAACGTGGCCAACGACATCAAGCGCAAGATCGAGATCGGCTGCTACCAGGGCGTGCGTCACCGCAAGGGCCTGCCAGTGCACGGTCAGCGCACCCACACCAACGCACGCACCCGGAAGGGCCCGCGCAAGACCGTGGCCAACAAGAAGAAGGCAGTGAGGAAGTAATGGCGAAGCCGAAGCCGGGCGGTCGCCGCCCCCGCAAGCGCGAGCGCAAGAACGTCACCAACGGGATCGTGCACATCAAGAGCTCGTTCAACAACACGATCGTGTCGATCACCGACACCGAGGGCAACGTCATCTCCTGGGCCTCGTCAGGTGGCGTCGGCTTCAAGGGGTCGCGCAAGAGCACCCCGTTCGCCGCCCAGATGGCCGCCGAGAAGGCTGCCCGCGCCGCCATGGAGCACGGCCTGCGGCGCGTCGAAGTCCAGGTGAAGGGCCCGGGTTCGGGCCGCGACACCGCCGTCCGGAGCATCCAGTCCACCGGCATCGAAGTCTCTTCCATCAAGGACGTCACCCCCGTCCCCCACAACGGCTGCCGTCAGCCCAAGCGCCGCAGGACCTGATCGCACATGGCTCGCTACACCGGACCGAAGGTGCGCGTCTCGCGCCGCCTCGGCACCAACATCTTCGAGAACGAGAAGGGTCGCCGCGCCCTCGAGCGCCGGCCGTTCCCGCCCGGCCAGCACGGCCGCACCCGTCGGCGCAACGCCGGTTCTGAGTACCTCGCCCAGCTGCAGGAGAAGCAGAAGGCGAAGTACATCTACGGCGTCCTCGAGCGCCAGTTCCGCAACACCTACGAGGAGGCCGTGCGCCTCCAGGGCCCCACCGGCGAGATCCTGCTGCGCCTGCTCGAGCAGCGCCTCGACAACGTCGTGTACCGCGCCGGCTGGGCCAGCACCCGCCCGCAGGCCCGCCAGTTCGTCAACCACGGGCTCATCCAGGTCGACGGCAAGCGAGTGGACATCGCCAGCTATCGCGTCCGCAAGGGCCAGGTCGTCCAGCTCGGCCCGAAGGCCGCGGCGATGATCGTCATCCAGCACAACATCGACACGCTCGATCGCTCGTTGGTCGGCTGGCTCGAGTCCGGCGATGGCGGCAAGCAGGTCACCGTGCGCGATCTGCCCCAGCGCGACCACATCGACGTCCCGGTGCGCGAGTCGCTCATCGTCGAGCTGTACTCCAAGTAATCCGCCGTCCCGAACGTCTGCTTCACCACCCGCACCCAGAGGCTTCCCCACATGCTCGTCATCCAGCGCCCCACCGTCGAAGGCCTCGGCGAGGACCATGGCACCCGCCAGCGGTTCGCCATCGGCCCGCTCGAGCCCGGTTTCGGCCACACCATCGGCAACTCCCTGCGCCGCACCCTGCTGTCCAGCATCCCGGGCGCGGCGATCATCGCCGTGCGCTTCGACGACGCCCTGCACGAGTTCGACACCATCCAGGGCATCACCGAGGATGTCACCGACATCGTCTTGAACATCAAGGACATCGTCCTCACCTCCACCAGTGAGGAGGAGGTCGTGCTGCGCCTCGACGTGCGCGGGCCGGCCGACATCACCGCCGGCGACATCAAGTGCCCGAGCGACATCGAGATCCTCAACAAGGACCTGCACGTCGCCACGCTGAACGCGAAGGGCCGGCTCGCCGTCGACCTCACCGTCGGTCGTGGTCGCGGCTACCTGTCGAGCGATCGCGACTCGCAGAACCGCACGATCGGCGTCGTGCCGATCGACGCGATCTTCTCCCCGGTGCGCCGGGTGATGTTCGAGATCGAGCCGACCCGGGTCGAGCAGAGCACGAACTACGAGCGGCTGGTCATCGACATCGAGACCGACGGGTCGATCACGCCCCGGGAGGCGCTCGCCTCCGCCGGCGCGACGTTGCGTTCGCTGGTCGACCTCGTGGCCAACCTGTCCGACGAGCCGCAGGGCCTCGAGCTCGGCGAGGTCGCGTCCACCGCGGCCACCTCGCCGGACCTGGAGCTGACGATCGAGGAGCTCGACCTGTCCGAGCGTCCGCGCAACTGCCTCAAGCGGGCCCAGATCAACACCGTCGGCGAGCTCCTCACCAAGACCGAGGACGACCTGCTGAACATCACGAACTTCGGCCAGAAGAGCCTCGACGAGGTCAAGGCGAAGCTCGACGAGCGCGGGCTCTCCCTGCGCGGCTGATTCGAGAAGAGACCGACCATGCCTGCAACACCACGCCGCGCCCGCAACTTCGGCGGAAGCTCCCAACACCAGAAGCTGATGATGGCCAACCTGGCCGCATCGCTGTTCGCCGCAGAGGCGATCGTCACCACCGAGGCCAAGGCCAAGGCGCTGCGACCGATCGCCGAGAAGCTGATCACGAAGGCCAAGAAGGCCCAGGACAACGAGAGCCCGATGCGCGTGCACCGGATCCGCCAGATCCAGGGCTACCTGGGCGACAAGGAGATGACGCACAAGCTCGTCGCCGAGGTCGCCCCGCGCTACGAGGACCGCAACGGTGGCTACCTGCGGATCCTCAAGCTCGGCCCCCGTCAGGGCGACAACGCCCCGATGTGCCGCATCGAACTGGTCTGAGCTGACCCTCGGGTCCCCGGGCCCGTGAGCGCCGTGCGTCGGTTGCGCCTCACCGTGGCGTACGACGGTGCGCCGTTCCGCGGGTTGGCCGAGCAGGCCGGCCAGCCGACGGTCATGGGCACGTTGCGCGCGGCGTTAGAGACCGTGGTGCGCGCCCCGGTCGAGCTGGTCGCCGCCGGGCGGACCGACGCGGGAGTGCACGGCTGGGGCCAGGTCATCAGCGGCGACGTGCCCGCGTCGGTCGATCTCGAGGCGCTGACCCGACGACTGAACCGGCTGTGTGCGCCGGCGATCGCCGTGCGCACGGCGACGTGGACGGACCCGGAGTTCAGCGCGCGGTTCGACGCCCAGTGGCGGCACTACCGCTACGACGTCCTCAACCAGGCCGTGGCGGATCCCTTGCTCGCACCGACGTCGTGGCACGTCGGCGAACCACTCGACCTCGCCGTCGATGCGCCTCGGGTGCGACCCGTTGATCGGCGAGCACGACTTCGCCTCGTTCTGTCGGCGGCCGAAGGTGTCGCCGGGCCTGCCGCAGGCGTCACTCGTGCGCCGCGTGATCGCGGCATCGTGGCGCCACGTCCCCGACGATCGCACCGACGGCCTGTTGCGCTTCGAGATCCGCGGCACGGCGTTCTGCCACCAGATGGTCCGCTCGATCGTCGGCACGCTGGTCGACGTCGGTCGCGGCCGGCGCCGTGCCGGCGACGTCGCCGAGATCCTCGCGGCCCGGTCGCGCCAGGCCGCCTCGTCGCCGGCGCCGCCCCACGGGCTGTGCCTGTGGGAGGTCGGTTATCCCGCGAGCTCGTCGCCCGGCGGACCAGGCGGCCGACAGGCGGATCGGTAGAGTCCGGATCCGTGTGGCGGGCGGGCTGGAGGAAGCTCGCGGTGCACCACGTGCTGCCGATCAGCGTGCTCGCCACGATCCTGATGTGGCCGGCAGGCGGCCTCGTCCCGTCGACCGGCCTCGATCCGGGTTGGGTGACCGCGCTGGGCATGGCCAGGAGTGGTGGCCTCCACTTCGGCGCCGATCTCGTCTTCAACTACGGGCCGCTGGGCTTCGCGCTCTTCCCCAGCGCCGTCGACCGCCAGAGCCTCCTCGTCGGGATGCTCCTCATCGGTGGTCTTTGCAGTTCGTACGGCGTCTTGACGTTCCGACTGGTGCGCACCCACATCGACGGCGCACTGCCGGCAGCGGCCCTGGCCGTCGCGCTCATCCTCCTCGGACCGAGCACGGGCGCAGCGTTGTGCGAGGTGGTGACCATCGCGCTGATGGCGACGATGATCCAGTTGACGTTGCGCGCCGCCCCGCCGGCGGTCGGCTGGTATCCCGCGTTCGGGGCGTTCGCCGGGCTGCTGCTCGTGACGAAGTTCTCGACCGGCCTGGTGGCGCTGGCCGGCGCCCTCCTCTTCTCGGTCGGCCGGGCGCCCCGTGTCCGGAGCCTGTCGTGGACCGCCGCCGCGTTCGTCGTCGCCGCGATCGCCGTGTGGCTGGCGTTGGGCCAGCGGCTCGGGGATCTCTGGCGATGGTTGCGCGGCAGCGCCCAGATCAGCAGTGGGCACAGCTGGGCGATGGGCGTGGAGGAAGGCGGGCGCCGCTGGGAGCTGTGGTTCGCCGCGGCGGTCGGGCTCGCGCTCGCGGTCGGTGCCGGCTGGGTGGTGTGGCGTCGCTGGAGCGCGCGACGGTCGTGGCCGGTGCTCAGTGGCGCGGAGGTCGTGGCCGGTGCACTCGGCGCGGTGGTCCTGTGGTTCGCGTTCAAGGAGGGCTTCGTCCGCCACGACATCCATTCCGGTGTGTTCTTCTTCGCCGTGATGTACTTGCTCGCCACGCTGACGCCGTGGAGCGCCGCGGGCCCCTGGCGGACGACCCTCGCCGTCGGCTGGGGCGTCAGCGTCCTGGCCCTGGTCGCCTCGGGTGGCAACACGTTGTCGACGTCGTTCGACGCCGGACCGCAAGCCACGGCCTTCTTCCACGAGGCGAACGCCCTGCTCGACGCGCAGGCCTGGCGCGACGAGGTGCAATCGGCCACGGCGCAGATGCAGCAGGCGTACGCGGTGCCCGACGACGTGCTGGCCGTCCTTGCCGGGCACCGTGTGCAGGTCGATCCGTACGATCCGGGGCCGGCGTGGGCGTACGGCCTCGACTGGGATCCGCTGCCGATCTTCACCCGCTACTCGGCCTACACCCCAGCACTGGACCGCGCCGACGCCGACCGGCTGCGTGCTTCCGACGGACCCGACCTGGTGCTGCGTTCCTCGCCACCACCCCTGGACGGCCACCTCGCGTTGTTGGAGGCGCCGCAGACGTCGATGGCGCTGCTGTGCGACTTCACGCAGGTCGCGGCCAGCGGTGGGTGGCAGGTGCTGGCCCGCGCCGACACGGCCGTGGCGGCGTGGAGGAGCTCGCGTCGTTCGAGGTGATGGCCGGTCAGTCGGTCGACGTGCCGCCGTTCGACTCGTCCACGCAAGCGCTCCTCGTGCGCGTCGACACGCACCCGGGCCTCGTCGAGCGGCTGCGCACCTTCGTGTACAAAGCGCCGGAGCGGCACCTGCAGGTCGACGGCGAGGCGTTCCGGATCGTGTCGACCGTCGTCGACCACGACGGCCCGCTCTACGTACCGGCCAGTGCCGGATGGGACGCGGGGTTCCTGCCGTTCCCGGCCCCTCCGGCGCAGGTCGCCGTCGACCACGACGCCACCGTCACCTTCTCCGTCGTCGACGTCCACCCTGCCAGCGGCACCGAGGTGGACGGCGTACCCGTCCCGTGAGCGTTCGCCCGGACCGGATCAGCCGAGGCCGACGGTGCGTCCCGGGCCGCCGCCGTACATCGCGGCCGCCTGGTCCTGGCTCATCCGTTCGAGCAGCGAGTCGGGGATGAGCGCGCCGGCGAGCGTGGCGACGACGGCGCAGGCGGCGTGGCCGTCGTGGCGGCAGACGTGGCGCGCACGGTCGCCAGCGACAAGGATCACCCGTTCATGGGCCTGCGCGTTCTCGTGGTGTCGACGCCCGTCGGGCCGCTCGGGTCGGGGATCGGCGGGGGCGTCGAGCTCACGCTGCACGGTCTGGTCCTCGGGCTCAGCGGGCGGGGCCACGACGTGGAGGTGGTCGCCCCGGCCGGTTCGCTGCTCGTCGGCCGGCGGACGCACCAGATCGACGGCGTCCTCCAGGCGAGCAGTCAGCACAGCGGTCGCGACGCGCCGATCGAGATGCCGGCGAACGCCGTCCTCGTCAACATGTGGGACGTCGTGCGCCGTCGCCAAGCCGACTACGACGTCGTCCTCAACCTGGCCTTCGACTGGCTACCGATCCACCTCACGCCCTACCTCGACGTGCCCGTCGCCCACCTCGTGAGCATGGCCTCGATCAACGACGTCGTCGACGCCGCGCTCGAGGCCGCACTCGCCGCCCGCCCGGGTTGCGTGGCGATGCACAGCGCCGCGCAGGCGGCGACGTTCCCGGCCATCGCCGATCGTGTGCGCATCGTCGGCAACGGCATCGCCGTGGAGCGATACGACCTGCGTCCGTTCGCCGACGAACCGCCGACCCTCGGCTACGTCGGGCGGATCGCGCCGGAGAAGGGGATCGACGACGTCTTCGCCGTGGGCGCGGCGACGGGCCTCCCGGTGCGGGCGTGGGGCCTGATGCAGGATCGGGCGTGCTGGGATGCCGCGTCCGTGGCGCACCGCGGCGCCGACGTGCGCTACGAGGGCTTCCTGCCGACCGACGACCTCCAGGCGGCGATCGGCGGGTGCGCCGCGGTGCTGATGACACCCCGGTGGGTGGAGGCGTTCGGCAACGTCGCCGTCGAGGCGATGGCCTGCGGCGTGCCGGTCATCGCCTACCGCCGTGGCGGCCCGGCCGAGATCGTGCAGGACGGCGTGACCGGTTACCTCGTCGAGCCCGGCGACGTCGGCGGGCTGGTCGACGCCGTGCGGCGACTCGGGCGGATCGACCGCACCGCCTGCCGCCGGCACGTGGAGGAGCGCCACTCCGTCGACGCCTTCGCCGGCCGGGTCGAGGGCTGGCTGGCGGACGTCGTGGCCGGTTCGCGTCGCGCCGCCGACGACCGCACCGGCGCGTAGGGGCGCGACACGAACGTCGAGGGGACGCACACGCCGGGTGCTGGTGGCGAATCGCCGAGCCACGCCGTATCCTTTCCGGGTTCCCTGGCGAGCGTCGCCAGCGGCTGCCGCCCGAACAGACGTCGAGAAGGTTGCAAGATGCCCACGTACTCCCCGAAAGCCAGCGAGATCACGCGGGCATGGCACGTCATCGATGCCGAAGGGCTCGTCCTCGGGCGTCTGTGCACGGAAGCGGCGCGCATCCTGCGCGGCAAGCACAAGCCGACGTTCGCCCCGCACATCGACAGCGGTGACCACGTCGTGATCATCAACGCCGACAAGGTGGTGCTCACCAAGGGCAAGGGCGACGTCAAGCAGGTGTACCGCTACAGCGGCTACCCGGGCGGCCTGAAGTCCGAGCGGTACAACGACCTCCTCGGCCGCAAGCCCGCCGACGCCATCCGCGGCAGCATCCACGGGATGCTCCCGAAGGGCCCGCTCGGCCGTCAGCAGATCAAGAAGCTCAAGGTGTACACGGGGCCCGAGCACCCGCACGCCGCCCAGACCCCCACCGTCCTCGACCTGCCAGCGGCCAAGGCTCGCTGAGCCCCCGCACCGGAGCACGACGCACATGGCCACCAAGCCGCTCACCCAGACCACCGGCCGCCGCAAGGAGGCCGTCGCCCGTGCCCGCCTGCGCACCGGCACCGGCAAGCACACGATCAACGGCAAGACGTTCGAGGAGTACTTCGGCACCGCGATGCAGCGCATGGTGGTCACCGAGGCGCTGCGCGTCACGAACGCCGAGGAGAGCTACGACGTCGACGCCACGATGCACGGTGGCGGGGTCAGTGGGCAGGCGGGCGCGCTGCGCATGGCCATCGCCCGTGCCCTCGTGGAGCTCGATCCGGAGCAGCGCCCCGCGCTGAAGAAGGCCGGCCTGCTCACCCGCGACCCGCGTCGCAAGGAGAGCAAGAAGTACGGCCTGGTCAAGGCGCGCAAGGCCAAGCAGTACACCAAGCGCTGATTCGCCAGTCGGCAGCGGCGCCGCCCACCGTGCGCTTCGGTACCGATGGTGTGCGCGGCGCAGCCCACACCGAGCTGACCACGTCGTTCGTCGCGCTGCTCGGTCGCGCCGCGGCCGAGGTGCTCGGCACGGGGGAGTGGATCGTCGGGCGTGACACCCGTGAGAGCGGACCCGAGTTCGAGCGGGCGCTCGCGGTCGGACTGACGGCCGCCGGCGCCACCGTGCGCTCTGCCGGGGTCGTCCCGACCCCCGCGGTGGCCCGGGCCAGCGTCGTGCGACGCGTGCCGGCGGCGATGATCACCGCGTCGCACAACGCGTTCGGCGACAACGGCGTGAAGCTGTTCGCGGCCGGTGGATCGAAGCTCGACGACGCCACCCAGGCCGCCGTCGAGGCCCGCCTCGCCGAACTGCTCGCGGCGCGGGCCGAGACCGCGGAGCCGCTGGCGTACTCCGCGCCGGCGGCGACCGATGTCGACCTCGGCGGGCCCGGAGCGGAAGCGCTCCGGTCACGACCTGACAGGAACGACGTGGATCCGCAGGTGGCCGGCGAGTACGCCGACTGGTTGGTCTCGCTGTTCCCCCCGGCGTGCCTGGACGGTCTGGCCATCGTGCTCGACTGCGCCAACGGAGCCATGTTCGAGGTGGCGCCACGAGTCGTCGAACGCCTCGGTGCGCTTGTCGAGCTGATCAACGTGGACCCGGACGGACGGAACATCAACGCCGACTGCGGCGCCACGTCGCCCGGCGATCTCGCCGGCGCGGTGCTGGTGCGCGGCGCCGACCTGGGGCTGGCCTTCGACGGCGACGGTGACCGGGTGATCGCCGTCGATCAGCACGGTCAAACCGTCGATGGTGACCGGATGATGGCCCTGGCTGCGCTGCAGCTGCGCGACGCGGAGGCGCTCACCGCCGACACGGTCGTGGTCACGGTGATGAGCAACCTCGGCCTGCGTCATGCGATGGCCGCGGCCGGGATCGGCCTGGTCGAGACCGCGGTCGGCGACCGCTACGTGCTCGAGGCGCTCGACGCCGGTGGTTGGTCGCTCGGCGGCGAGCAGAGCGGCCACCTGATCTACCGCGACCTGGCGACCACCGGCGACGGGCTGCTCGCCGGGGTGCGCCTCGCCCAACACGTGCGCGATTCGGGCCGCACGTTGGCCGAGATCGCCGGTGGGGTGATGACCGCTTATCCGCAGGTGCTGGTCAACGTTCCTGTCGCCGAGACCCATCCGCGGATCGTCGACGAGCTGGCGCCGGAGATCGCCGAGGCCGAGGCGGCGCTGGCCGGCGACGGTCGTGTCCTGGTGCGCGCCAGCGGCACCGAGGCGTTGATCCGGGTGATGGTCGAGGCGCCGACCACCGAGCTGGCGGCGAGCACGGCCGAGTCGCTGGCCGCCGTCGTGCGCGCCCGCTTCGCCTGACCCCGTCGATCCCCGCCGCGTGGATCGGCGGGCTCTGGTCGGGGGCGACCGGGGCGGCTCGGCGGCGATCGGTAGCCTGGTTGGTTCATGTGCGGGATCGTCGCCATCGTCAGCCGACCGTCGAGCCGGGCGACGCCCGCGGTCGGCGAGCTGCTCGCCCTGCTCGACGCTGCCGTCGCCGCGCCGACGCTGGCGGAGGCGGCCCGCACGACGGCGCGAGTCGACACCCTGCTCAAGGGCGTGCCCGGCACGCAGGCGCTCCTGACCAACGCCGACCTGCCGGCGGCGATCGTCGCTCGGCTCGACCGCCTCGATGCGCGGGCGGCGATCCGTGAGCAGGAGCTCGACGGTTCGCTCCTGGCGGCCGATGCCCTGGAGCTGGCCAACGCCGAGCTGATCGAGCTGCTCGACGCGTGTTGGGCAGTGCGCCGCGACCGCCTGCGCACCGCGTTCGCGGTCGGCGCGCTCGCCGGACCGGATGCCGGCAGGTCGACGGTCGCCGGCTATCTCGCGGTGCAGCAGGCACTGTCCTCGATCGACCGGATGGAGGTGCGCGGCCGCGACTCGGCCGGTGTGCACCTGTTCGTCTGGGGCCATGGCCTCGACCTCGAGGACGCGGTCGTGGCCCGGGAGATCGAGCGGCGCAACGCCGACCCGCTGTTCCAGAGCGGCACCGTTCGCCTCGCCGGGGAGACGCTCGGCTTCGTCTACAAGGCAGCGGCGGAGATCGGCGAGCTCGGCGACAACGTGCGTGCGCTGCGCGAGGCGATCGCCGCGGACGAGCTGCTGCGCGCCGCCCTGAGCGCACCGTCGGCGCGCCTGTCCGTGCTCGGGCACACGCGCTGGGCGAGCGTCGGGATCATCAGCGAGCCCAACTGCCATCCGGTCAACAGCGACGAGGTCGCCGGCCGCGCCGCAGCGGGCCTACGCGGTCGCCGTGCTCAACGGCGATGTCGACAACCACGCCGACCTGAAGGTGCTCCACGACCTGTCGATCGACGCGCCGATCACCACGGACGCGAAGGTGATCCCGGTGGTGATGGGCCGCCACGCGCTGGGCGCCGGCGACGACGTGGCCGAGGCGTTCCGCCGCACCGTCGCCGAGTTCGAGGGCAGCGTGGCGATCGGCGCGGCAAGTGCCGCGCGACCGGACCAGGTGCACCTCGCACTGCGCGGGAGCGGCCAGGGCGTGTACGTCGGCCTCGCCGAGGATCTGTACATCGTCGCCAGCGAGCCCTACGGCGTGGTCGAGGAGACCAGCCGCTACCTGCGTGTCGACGGCGAGACGCCGGCACCCAGCGGCAGCCGCGGCCAGGTGGTGGTCCTCGAGGCGTCCACCGCAGGTGAGCTCGGCGGGGTGGTCCGCATGGCCTACGACGGCACCGCGCTGCCCGTCACCGAGGCGCACATCGCCGTCGCGCAGGTCACCACCCGCGACATCGATCGCGGCGACGCCCCGCACTTCCTGCTCAAGGAGATCCAGCAGGCGCCGTTCAGCTTCGCCAAGACCCTGCGCGGCAAGATCGCCGACGACGGCGGCGTGCTGTCGGTCGTCCTCGGCGAGCGCACGGTGCCGCCCGACGTCGCCCGCCGCCTGGCGACGGGCGAGATCGACAAGGTCCGGGTCATCGGCCAGGGAACGGCGGCGATCGCCGGCATGGCCGTGGCCGCACTGCTCGACCTGCTGTCCGCCGGAGCCCTCGACGTCGACCAGATCACCGCCACCGAGCTCAGCGGCTTCCACCTCCGGTTGGACATGCGCGACACGCTGATCATCGCCGTCAGCCAGAGCGGCACGACCACCGACACGAACCGCACGGTGGACCTCGCCCGCCAGCGCGGGGCCACCGTGCTGGCGATCGTCAACCGGCGCAACAGCGACCTCACCGACAAGGCCGACGGCGTGATCTACACGAGCGACGGTCGCGACGTGGAGATGAGCGTGGCGTCGACCAAGGCGTTCTACGCCCAGGTGGCCGCCGGCGCGCTGCTGGCGTGCGCGATCAGCGCGGCCGCCGGCGTCGGCACCGACCGCGGTCGCCACGAGCTGCTCGTCTCCCTGCGCGAGCTGCCGGCGGCCATGCGCATCGTGCTCGCCGGACGCGAGGCCATCGCCGAGGCCGCGCAGCGCTTCGCCCCGCAGCGCCGCTACTGGGCGATCGTCGGCAACGGGCCCAACGTGGTGGCGGCGAACGAGGTGCGGATCAAGCTCTCCGAGCTGTGCTACAAGTCGATCGCCTGCGACGTCACCGAGGACAAGAAGCACATCGACCTGTCCAGTGAGCCACTGATCCTGGTGTGCGCCGCCGGGCTGTCGGGCGGGACCGCCGACGACGTGGCCAAGGAGGTGGCGATCTACAAGGCTCACAAGGCCACACCGATCGTCATCGCCACCGACGCCGACGAGCGCTTCGCCGCGGCGTCGGCGGTCATCTCCGTGCCTCCGGTGCACCCGGCGCTGGCGTTCGTGCTGTCGGCGATGGTCGGGCACCTGTTCGGCTACGAGGCGGCGCTGGCCATCGACGGATCCGCTCGTCCGCTGCGCGAGGCCCGCGAGCTGATCGAGGCGGCCCTCGACGAGACGTTCGAGGGCGACGACGTCCTCCGCCGGGTGCGTTCCGGCATCGGCCCGTCGAGCGAACGGTTCGACGACGGGCTGCGATCGGGCTTGTACGACGGGCACCTCGAGGCGTCCACCGCGGTGCGCCTCAGTGGCTTGCTGCGCGACCTGGCCAGCGACTCGCCGCTCGAGAGCTACGGCCGGCACTCCGGCAAGATCGCCACCCCGAGCGCGTTGATCGACGACCTCACCGCGGCGCTCACCCGCACGATCGAGGAGCTCACCCGCCCGGTCGACGCGATCAAGCACCAGGCCAAGACGGTCACCGTCGGCATCAGCCGCAACGACGAGGGCGTGCTCGACCGCCCGCTCGTGCAGGCGGTGCTCGGTGCCGGCGCCGGCCGCGACCGGCTCTCGTACCGCACGCTGAAGGTGCTGGCCGACCTCGACCCAGCCGTCGAATCCGTGGTCGGGTACACCCGCTACCGCGTCGACGGCGACCCGTCGCGCGACGCGACGATCGGCATCGTCGACCGCGGCGGCCTGTCGCTGGAGGTGCCGAGCCGGGTGGAGCGCAACTCGCAGCTGCTCGGCACGAAGCGGCGCGTCGCCGCCGAGCGCGAGGTGCTCGTGGCCCGCGGCCGCGCCGACGGGCGCACGTTGATCTTCGTGCCGGAGGTCAAGGGGATGGTGTGCACCGGGCTGACGCTGCTGCACGTGCGCTTCCACGATCGACTGCCGGCAGCCACGATGCGCGGTGTGCTGCAGGGCTACGACCGGCGCTACGACCGCCTCGTCGACTGGGTGGCCGAGACCGAGGGCAGCTTCCGCGCCGACCGCCTCGCCGAGGTCGCCGTCGCCGACCTCCTCATCGTCCCCCTCTCCGAGATCGCCGACCGCTGGCGGAGCTGAGCGCTACGGCCTGAGCAGCACGCGGCCGAAGGCCTGACGGCTCTCGATGTAGCGGTGGGCCTCTGCTGCTTGCTCGAGCGGGAACTCCTTGTCGATCGCCGGCTGGAGCTCACCGGCCGCGGCCCGGGCGAGGAGGGACTCGATCATCGCCCGCACTCGCGTCGGGTTCGATCGCCATCTCCGCACCGAGGAACACACCGGTGAGCGAGGCGTTCTTCTGCATGATCGGCCACACCTGCGGCGAGTGCTCCTCGCGGCCGGCCTGACCGACCCAGCTGATCCGGCCGCGGTAGGCGAGCGCGGCGATGCTGCCCTCCAGCGTGCGTCCGCCGACAGGATCGACGACGAGGTCCACGCCGCGGCCGTCGGTGAGACGCTGCACCTCGCGGCCGACGTCCTCGCGGGTGTAGTCGATGCCGTGGTCCATGCCGAACTGGCGCAGGCGTTCGAGGCGCTCGGCGCTCGACGCGGTGGCGATGACGACCGACGCGCCCGCCGCCTTGGCCAACTGGATGGCCGCCAGCCCGACACCGCCGGCGCCGGCCTGCACGAGCACGGCCTCGCCGGCGCGCAGGTGGCCGAACTCGAACAGGCAGTCGTCGGCGGTGCCGTACTCGATGGGGATCGCTGCGGCGGCTTCGAGCGACAGGCCGTCGGGCACCGCGTACACCGAGCCGGCAGGCACGCTGACGATCTCCGCGTGGCTGCCCGGCGCCCATCGTGGCCACCACCGGCTGACCGACGCTGGAAGCCGGTGACGCCCTCGCCCACCTGCGCGGACCCGCCCGGCGGCCTGGTAGCCGACGATGTGCGGGGCGACGGGCATGATCCCGCCGGAACGGTGGAGCAGGTCGCCGCCTTGGATGGAGACCGCGGCGACGTCGATCAGCAGGCCGCCCCGGCGCAGCGCCGGGTCGGGCACCTCGGCGTAGTACAGGACCTCGGGTCCTCCGGTGCGGTCGTAGACGGCTGCGTGCATGAGCCGGAACCTAGGCCGCGGACCGCGCGGTCGGGCGCAGTCGCTCGCACGTGCCTCGTCAGGACGCTTCGGCGCCGGCCGTCCCGTGGCGATCGAGCCCGGCCGCCCGGCGGACCTTCTTGAGCAGCAGGCACAGCGACTCGGCCTCGGCTGCGGTGAGCGCACCGAGGCCGAAGCCGTCGGCGGCGATCTCCTGGGACGCCTGCTCCATCGTCGTGCGCCCGAGGTCGGTGATCCTGCGCCAGCGTCTGGCGCCGGTCGGTCGGATGGGCGACGCGCTCGACGAAGCCGAGTCGCTCGAGCGTGTCGACCGTGGCGGTGACGCTCGTCGGGTGGACCATCAGGCGCAGGCCGAGCGTGCCGAGCGACATCTGCCCGTCGCGGCTGAAGTACAGCACGGCGAGCGCCTCGTGGCGCGGGCCGGTGAGGTGGTGGGGGTCGAAGCTCGCCGCGTTGTGCTCGCGCAGCATGTCCTCGACCTGGAAGATCGACAGGGCCGCGCGGAAGTGCGGGCCCGACGACCAGCCGCGCTCGCGCCAGTTGCGGTCGGCCTTGGCGACCGGGTCGTCGGGATCGAGCCCGCAGGCATCGTCGCGATCTCCCGCTCCTGCTCTCACCATCCTGCTCGGCTCCAATCCAGCGCGATCGAACCCCCCACGGTACTCGGCGCCCCGGGCCGGGCCCGGCAGTGGCTCAGGCGTCGATGGCCAGGCGTACGCCGGAGAGCGCCCAGCGGGCGTGCGGCGGGAAGAAGTTGCGATAGGTCGGGCGGGCGTGGCCGGGTGGGGTGAACGCACTCGATCCGCGCAGCACCATCTGGCCGGACATGAACTTGCCGTTGTACTCGCCCACCGCGCCCGGCGCCGGGGCGAAGCCGGGGTACGGCAGGTACGCCGACGACGTCCACTGCCAGCACTCGCCGAACAGCTGGTGCAGGGCGCACGGCTCGTGGTCGGCGGTGGGCGCGGGGTGCAGCCCGTCGAGGTCGAACGGGCGTGGTGCAGCGACCGGGGCGGTGCAGGCGGCGAGCTCCCACTCCTGTTCGGTGGGCAGCCGCGCGCCGGCCCAGCGGGCATACGCATCGGCCTCGTACAGGCTGACGTGGCACACCGGGTCGTCGTCGTCCACCGGGCGGGTGCCGCCGAGCGTGTGGACCGTCCACCGGTCGTCCTCGGCGAGCCAGTACAGGGGTGCCTCCCAGCCGTTCGCCTGCACCGCGGCCCATCCGTCCGACAACCACAGCTCGGGTCGCCGGTAGCCGTCGTCGGCCATGAACGCTCGCCACTCGCCGCAGGTGACCAGGCCGTCGGCGATGCGCAACGGGTGGACGAACGTCCGGTGACGGGGCGCCTCGTTGTCGAAGCCGAACGAACCCCCGTCGTGACCGACCTCGACGAGTCCGCCGTCGATCTCCACCCAGCCCGTCCGTCGGCTGTGGTGACGGGCCACCGGCCCGGGACGGTACGCAGGGCGCAGCGGGTTCAGCGACAGCACGTGCTTGATGTCCATCAGCAGCAGCTCCTGGTGCTGCTGCTCGTGGTGCAG
Source organism: uncultured Acidimicrobiales bacterium (assembly GCA_963794805.1). GTDB lineage: Bacteria > Actinomycetota > Acidimicrobiia > Acidimicrobiales > Ilumatobacteraceae > JAODBQ01. Next base: position 71,215 of record CAWCFL010000009.1, on the reverse strand, counting down.
CCCGAGCTCCAGCGTCGCCGCGAGCTCGACGTCGGTGAGGCCGTCCGGCGCGGAACCGCTGCCGAGCAGGTCGAGCACCGCCGCGTCGACGTAGCTGCGGTAGCGGCCGACCTCGGCGGCACCTGGTCGGGTGATCGCACCGCGCTGCGCCCGCGGGTACTTCGGCCCGACCCCCTCGTAATAGCTGTTGAACAGCATCCGATAGGTCGGCTCGAACGGCGCGTACGACGGGACGCACCGCTCGAGCAGGAACGTCTCGAAGAACCACGTCGTGTGCGCCCGGTGCCACTTGGTCGGGCTGGCATCGGGCATCGACTGCACGGTCTGGTCCTCGGCCGACAACGGCTCGGCGAGCAGCTCGGTGAGCGAGCGCACCGCGCAGTAGTCGGCGGGCGTGGCCGCGATCGTCGGGCCGCCGTCGCCGGCGGGGCCGCTGGCGTCCGAACGGTGTCGCCCGGCTCGTTCCACTTCTCGCTGGTGCATCGCCGCCACCTCCGCGGGTCGTCGCTCGGACGCTACCCGGCGACCGCGGCGTCTAGGGTCGCGTCGGGCGCCAGCGCGAGAGCCGACGACCCATGGGGGTGGTGCGGTGGAGCATGCGACAGCTGTCGTCGGATCGGCGTGCGGCGACCCGCTCGCGCTCGATGCCCGATGGATGACGGAGGCGCTGGAGTCGGCCGGCGTCGCCGGCGGCGCCACCATCACGGAATTGGAGTTCGACGGCTTCGTGGGCACCGGCCAGATGAGCCGCAACGCGCGGTACCGGCTGACCTGGGACCGGCCCGATGGCCGTCCGGCCACCGTGATCGGCAAGTTCCCGTCGCACGACGCCGAGGTCAGGGCCGGGTCGTTCGCCAGCGGCGTCTACCACCACGAGTGGGCGTTCTACTCCCAGCTGGCGCAGACGGTCGCCGTCCGCACGCCGCGCTGCTGGGTGGCCCGGTTCGACGCCGACGCCGCCGACTTCGTCCTGATCATGGAGGACATGGCCCACTCGGCGCAGGGCGATCAGTTCAGCGAGTGCCCGCGCGAGGTCACCGCGGCCGCCATCGAGCAGGCCGCCGCGCTGCACGGGCCGCGCTGGGGTGATCCGACGCTGGCCGAGGCCGCAGCGCTGCAGGCGCCGGACGACGACCGCGGCGGGCGGCTCCAGCAGTACTTCGGCGAGTCGGCGGAGGGGTGCATCGCCCGGCTCGGCCACGGGCTCGACGCCGATGTCGTCGCGCTGATCCGTGACTTCGTGCCGTTGGTCGGCGGTGGGCCCGCGGGACGGGCACCCCGCACACGGTGGTCCACGGTGACTTCCGGCCGGACAACTTCCTCATCGGTCGGACCGCGGAAGCGCCCCCGCTCGCCGTCGTCGATTGGCAGACGGTGTTCCTCGGTCTCGGCGTCGCCGACGTCGCCTACTTCCTCGGTGGCGCGTTCACCGCCGAGCGACGCGGCGAGGTGGAGCATGACCTGCTCGGGCCAGTACCGGGCGGATCTGGCGACGCACGGGGTGGTCTACGACGCCGACGACTGCTGGCGGGACTACCGCTGGACCACGCTGCACGGCCTGATCATCAGCGTCTGCGCCTCGATGATGGCCGAGCAGACCGAACGTGGCGACGCGATGCTGACCCTGATGGCCAGCCGCCACGGCCGCCACGCGCTCGACCTCGGTGCGCTCGACCTGCTCGACCGCGCGAGCTGAGCGGCGTCGCGTCCGGCTCAGTTGCTCGTCACCCGGGCGGGGTGGACAGCACCGCGGTGCGCCGCTCGGCGGCCATCACCCGGTCGTACTCGTCCCAGTCGTCGTGCGTGCCGCCGGCGGCGCGGAACACGGCGCGCAGCAGGCCGGCAGCTCGCCGTCGGCCACGCCGGCGAGCGCGTCGTCCGGGCCGGCGACATCCACCGGCCCTTCGACGGCGACCCACTCCCAACCGGAGCGCCACGCCACGCAGGCCCGGCCCGAGGCACGCATCAGCCGCAGCTTGAGCGCGTCGGCGCGCACGACGAGTCCGACGACGGGCTCGCCGGTGACCGGGTGGTCGAGCACGCCGGCGTTGACCAGTGACGACTGCACGGTGCCGTCGGCGCGAGTGGTGGAGACGATGGCCAGCCCGTTCTCAGCGGTGACGAGGCGGCGGACGAGCGCGAGATCGGCGGGCATCGCGCCAGGCTCGCGCGCCTCGGGCGCCATGCCACGCTCGGCGTACGTTCGCCGCCATGCAGTTCGACACCATCGAGGTCAGCGTCGACGGACCGCGGGGCCGGCTCGACGCTTGGCCCGTCCGGAGAAGCTCAACCCGCTGTCGTCGCACACGCTCGGCGAGATCGAGCACGGCGGCGCGCTGGTTCGACGAGCACGACGACCTCAAGGTGGTCGTCGTGTCCGGCCAGGGTCGGGCGTTCTCCGCCGGTGCCGACGTGTCCTCGTTCGGCGAGCGGCGAGTCGGCCGGTCGCCCACCCGCGCGACGACGCCGACAGCGGCTGGCGGATGGCCAGGGCGATGGACGAGATGCGCGCGGTCAGCGTCGCCAAGGTCCACGGATGGTGCGTCGGCGGCGGTCTCGTGCTCGCCGCGGTGTGCGATCTGCGCGTCGCCGGCACGCTCGGCGCGCTTCTCGATCCCCGAGGTCGAGCTGGGCATCCCGCTGGCCTGGGGCGGCATCCCGCGGCTGGTGCGCGAGATCGGCCCGGCACTGACCAAGGAGCTGGTGATGACCTGCCGCGAGTTCGGTCCGGACGAGGCGAAAGCCGCCGGGTTCCTCAACCGCGTCGTCGACGACGACCGCGCTCGACGCAAGCCGTCGACGAGCTCGTCGCCACGCTGGTGCGCATGCCGAAGTTGGCCTTGCTGGCGACGAAGGCGCACACCAACGCGGTGACCGAGTCGATGGTCTCGACCGGCCGCAGCTGGTCGGACGCCGACGGCCTCCTCGCCGGCCTGCGCGACCCCGAGGGCCGCACGTCGGCCGCCACGTACCTCGAGCGCGTCCGCTCGAAGCGCGGCTGACCGGGCGACGTCGGGGAGCGAGCGTCAACGCACGGCGGGACGCAGCCAGGCAAGTGCGTCGGCGCCGCGATGCAGCACCGAGATGTGGCCGTCGTCGGGGGTGCAGCCACAGCTCGGCGTCGGCGAGGTGCGCGGCCAGCCACGTGCTGTGCGCGCTCGGGGCGATCAGGTCGGCCGCGCCGTGCACCAGCAGGACCGGCGCGGTGATCGATGCGAGGTCGAAGCCCCACGGGTGGACGTAGGCCAGGTCGTCGTCGATCATCGGCGCCGGGCCGCCGGCGAGCGCCGGGCCGACGACCGAGCCGAACCAACCCCACTCGCCGCGCAGCGCGGCCAGGTCGGCGTCGACGAAGTCCGGCATCTCGTCGCCGGCCTCGCCGCGTAGCGCTCCTTGGCGGCCCGGCCGGCTGCCGCGGCCTCCAGGGTGGCCGTGCCCGCCGGCCCCATCCCGGCGAACCAGTCGAGGCCGGCGTGCGTCGAACGGGGCGAGGCCGGACACGACGACCGCGGCGCACACCCGTTCCGCCAGCAGCGCCGCGCACGCCAGCGCGTGCGGCCCGCCACCGGAGTGGCCCGATCACGGCGAACCGGTCGACGCCGAGCTCGTCGGCGACGACTGCGGCGCACGTCGCCGCGTCGGCCACCGTCGCGGTCCGGCGACGGCAGTGGAGCCGCCGTAGCCCGGCCGGTCGAAGCCGATCCAGCGGATGCCGAGCCGCGCCGCGGCGTCGAACAGGGGCGCCGGCGGCGATCCGATGTTCGGCGTGCCGTGGTGCCACATGACGGCGAGCTCGTCGCCGCCGGTCGGGCCGGTGTCGTAGGCGTGGACGACCCGGCCGCCGGCGAGGTGGACGTCGAGCTCGGCGATCACGCGGCGCTCACGTGCGTGGTGGTTCGGCGTGGATCGGATCGATCCAGGCCACGCGTCTCTGGTTGCTCGACGCCTTCGATGTTCAGGTTGACGACCACCGCCTCGTTGTCCGACCTCACCAGGACGCACTCCAACGGCTCGTCGTTGCTGGCGTTGATCTCCTGGTGGGGGACGTACGGCGGGACGAAGATGAAGTCGCCCGGTCCGGCTTCGGCGACGAACTCGAGCCGCTCGCCCCAGCGCATCCGTGCCCGTCCGCTGATGACGTAGATCACGCTCTCCAGTGCGCCGTGGTGGTGCGCGCCGGTCTTCGCGTCGGGGTGGATGTGCACCGTGCCCGCCCACAGCTTGCGTGCCCCGACCCGCGCCAGGTTGATCGCCGCGGCTCGGTCCATGCCCGGCGTCTGCGCGGTGTTGGAGTCCAGCGAGTCGCCGGGCACGACCTTGACGCCGGTGTGCTTCCAGCCGTCGGACGGTACGGACGGTGGCTCGCCGTGGCCGGCATCGTCGTGTTGCATCGGACTCCCCCTTTCGCCGGCAACGTACCGCGTCGGCGACGTGAGCGGATGACGATCACTCGCCGTCGGCGGCGGGCGTGCCACACTTCACTCACACATTTCGGTGACGAAGGAGCTGACCCGTGGTCGCTTACGACTATCCCATCCTCGGCCTGTTCTGGACCATGTTGTGGTTCTTCCTGTGGGTGGCCTGGCTGTTCATCCTGTTCAAGGTGATCTTCGACATCTTCCGCAGCAAGGATCTCGGCGGGTTCGCCAAGGCGCTGTGGGTGCTGTTCGTCATCTTCGTGCCATGGCTCGGCGTGCTCGTCTACTTGATCGCTCGTGGCAAGTCGATGACCGATCGCGACCGGGAGGCTGCTCAGGCGCAGCAGGATGCGTTCCGCGACTACGTGCAGCAGACCGCGGCCACCGGGACCGGCGCGAGCGTCGGCGACGAGCTGAACAAGCTCGCCGAGCTGCGGGCCAACGGCGTCCTCACCGATGCCGAGTTCGACCAGCAGAAGGCCAAGCTGCTCGCCTGACCCGATTGCTGCGCCTCGGCGACGAGACAGACAGGAGAACCGGCATTGGGTCAGGCGATCGGTGACCTCCTGCCGCTGGCCATCGGGGTGGCGCTCAGCCCGGTGCCGATCATCGCGGTGATCTTGATGCTCGGCACGCCCCGGGCGAAGTCGAACGGTCCGGCGTTCGCGCTCGGCTGGGTGCTCGGGTTGGTGGTCGTCAGCGTCATCGTCGTGCTCGTCGCCGGCGGCTCCGACGACAGCTCGGACCAGTCCGATGCCGTCTTCGTCGTCAAGCTGCTCATCGGCGTGCTGTTCCTGGTGATGGCGCTGGGGCAGTGGAAGAAGCGACCACAGCCCGGCGTCGAGCCGGCGACGCCGAAGTGGATGCAGGCGATCGACTCGTTCACCGCGGGCAAGTCGTTCGGGCTCGGTGCGCTGCTGTCCGGGGTCAACCCGAAGAACCTCGCGCTCACCGCCTCGGCCGCGGCCACCATCGCCCAGGGCGGGCTGAGTGGCGGCGAGACGACCATTGCCATCGCGGTCTTCGTGATCATCGGCTCGATCACCGTCGCCGGTCCGGTGTTGTTCTTCGTCATCGCCAAGGACAAGGCCGCCGGGGCGCTGGAGTCGATGAAGCAGTTCATGGCCGCGCACAACGCGGTGATCATGTTCGTGGTGCTGCTCGTGCTCGGGATGAAGCTGCTCGGCCAGGGCATCGGCGGCCTCACCGCCGATTGACCGTCGCGGTCAGCGCTGCTCGACCGGCTCCACCGGGAGGCCGGCCTGCTTCCACGCGCCGAAGCCACCTTCTACATGGCCGACGTCGGTGAAGCCGAGCGTGGTCAGCGTGTCGGCGGCGAGGGCGGAGCGCAGCCCGCCGGCGCAGTAGACGACGATGCGCCGGTCGAACTCGAAGTACGGCTTGTAGTACTCCGACTCCGGATCGGCCCAGAACTCGAGCATCCCGCGGGTGACATGGGTCGCCCCGGGGATCGTGCCGTCGCGCCAGCGTTCGCGCGGGTCGCGGATGTCGACCAGCAGCGTGCCCTCCTCCGCGATCGCGGCCTGCGCCTCCTCGAGGGTGAGGTTGTCGATGTTCTCGCGCGCCGCGGCGATGAGGTCGTTGACGGTGGTCCTGGCCATGCCGTCACAGTACGGCGACCCTGCCGACGCGTACCGTGTCGGCGCGGTGACGGCGCCTGGTTGAGGTCGCCGTCGCCGAGGTCGCCGAGGTCGGCGGGCTCGTCGTGGTCGACCGGCACGGCGCGTCCGGCGCGTCGCGCCGCTCACCCGTCTGACGCCGGCCGCTCCGCCGCCCTCGATCGACGCCCGCGGGCAACCTCGGTGCCGAGTGCGTCGAGCCGCTGCTCCCAGAACGGGCGGAACCGACCGAGCCATCCGTCCACGTCGCGCAGGGGCGCCGGATCGATCGTGTAGAAGCGCCGCGCGCCGTCTGCACGGACATGCACGAACCCCGCGTCGCGCAGCACCCGCAAGTGCTGCGACACCGCCGGCTGGGAGATGCCGAACGCGCCCTGCACTTCGACGGTGAGCTCACCGGCGGTGCGCTCGCCGGCGGCGAGCAGCTCGAGGATGTGGCGGCGCGCGGGGTCGCCGAGCACGTCGAACGCGTGCATCAGCCGCCGGTGTACGCCGCCGTGGTGCGCGCCGCCGCGGCTTCGGCGACGTCGACGGGCGCTCCGGCGGCGATGGCCGCCCGGCCCCACGCATCGCTGCTGTGGCGCATCATCTCGAGCGCCGTGGGGTCGCCCAGCTCCGGCGTCACCGGCTCGCCGGTGACCAGGTGCGTCGCCAACCCCCACAGGGTGAGGTCCCAGCCGACGCCCACCGCGCCGGGCCCGAACTCGTCCCATTGGTCGAGGCCGTCCACCGGTGCGATGTGCTCGAGGCGCAGCACGGTCGATCCCGGGTCGGCACCTGCCGTGAGCCGCACGTCGACCCACGTGGTGCCGCCTCCGAACTCCCAGGTCACCGCAAGGTGCTCCGGAGGTTCGCACGTGGTGATCGTGCCGCCGGCGTTGCCCTCGAGCTGGTAGCGACCGCCGAGGCGAAGATCGCCGGAGATCGGCAGGAACCAGCGGGGGATGCGGTCGGCGTCGGTGAGCGCATCCCACACGTCGGCGCGGTCCGCCGGGAAGATGCGCTCGGCGACGACTGCGCGGCGCCGGTCGGCCGTCGTGGGTGGTCTCGGAGACGGTGCGCCGGACGGCGTTGACGATGGCGATGGGGTCATCCACGCGCGCCGATCGTATCATATTCCACTTATATAAGTCGACGCCGGCAGCCCGGCCCGTCCGCGTCAACTGGTGTCGGCTCAGCGGGTGGTCGGCACGGGGAGCCCGTAGCGCCCTTCGAGCTGACGGACCTCGGGGAGGCCGATCAGGTCGAGGAACTCGTCGAAGCCGGGAAGCTCGTCGAGCACGGGCAACGGTGTTCCGGCCACGCGGATGCTGCTGAGCACCCGGCGCATCGCGGCCGTGGCCGCGAGCAACGTGGCGATCGGCATGAGCACGAGGGCGAAGCCGAGCTCGGCGAGCTGCTCGTAGGGGAGCGGCGGCGTCTTGCCACCTTCGGCCCAGTTGAACACCAGCCCGATGTCGTGCAGCTCGCGGGCGACGATCTCGATCTCCTCGACGCTCTGCAACGCCTCGACGAACAGCAGGTCGGCGCCGGCCGCGCGGTACGCACGCGCCCGTTCGATCGCGGCGTCGAGCCCCTCCATGGCGCGTGCGTCGGTGCGGGCGATGATCACCAGATCGGGGTCGCGCCTCGCCTCCACGGCCGCGTGCAGCTTGCCGACCATCTCCTCGGTCGGCACGACGAGCTTGCCGTCCATGTGGCCACAACGCTTCGGCAGGATCTGGTCCTCGATGTGCAGCCCGGCGACGCCGGCCTGCTCGTAGAGCTGGACGGTGCGCACGACGTTGATCGCGTTGCCGTACCCGGTGTCGGCGTCGGCCACGAGCGGGACGGCGATGCCCTGGACGATGCGTCGGACGTTGTCGGCCATCTCGGCCGCGCCGAGCAGTCCGACGTCGGGACGCCCGAGCAGCGAGGCCGTGGTGCCGAAGCCGGTCATGTACGCGCAGTCGAAGCCGGCTTGCTCGATGAGCCGTGCAGACGAGCGCGTCGTAGGCCCCGGGAGCGAGCACTGGTCGTCCGCCGGCGAGCAGCTCGCGCAGTCGCGCCGGCGCGCTCGTGGTGTCGAGTGGGCGCAGGAGATCGGCCATGGTCCGAGCCTCTCCCACCAGCTGCCGTCGCCGCAACCGGATCGAGGCGGTTCGTCCGGAACGCGCCGGGCACGTGGGGGCTGCGCGACGAGGATCGCACCCGACCACCCAGCGGCAATCCCCTACGAAGCCGAGGAGCCGTGGGACGCGTCGCCGTCGGCCGCACGCCACCAGCGCACCTCGTCCGGTGCGATCCGGTACACCGCTCCCGACGGCGGACGCTCGGTGTACTGCGGGTACTTCGCCGCGAGCGCGTGGACGGCGACGATGGCCTCGGCCTCGCCGGCGCGATGGACGACGGCTCGCCCGCGCAGGCGCACCCACCACAGCAGGGACCAGTCGTCGTCGTAGTGGTCGACCAGGACCGTGGCCTGGCCGGCGCGCTCCATGTCGTCGAGGCGTCGGAGCTGTCCGCTGCGCTTGGGCTTGTGATCGACCGCGCTGGCGAGCCATCCGTCGACCATCACGAAGCAGATCGGCACGAGGCGCACGGCACCGTCGGGGTCGACGGTGCCGAGGCGGGCGACACGCGCCCGGTCGAGGGCGTCGATCACCCACGGTTCCGTCATCGCCTCATCATCGCCGGGCGGCCGGCACGATGCGTTGCCGTCTGACGCAGTGGACGACACGGGCGCCGGACCACCGTTCGCCGAACATGGTCAGCGGTCCATGAGCTCGGCCACCACGTCCTGCGCCGACTCCTCGTCGCGGTGGGTGACGGTCTCGAAGATGCCCGCGTTGAGCTCGGCGGACAGCACCACCAGCCAGCCGACCATCAGCAGGTAGGTGATCAGCACCAGACCGATCCCGAGCGCGCCGTACGTCGCGGCCGAGTGGTACAGCTTGGGAACGAAGTACACCGTGACCGCGACGTTCAGGACCATCGTCCCGAGGCCGACGAGCACGGCGCCGGGCACGTGGTACCACCACGCGCAGCGTGCGTGCGGCAGCGCCCGCGAGGCGAAGAACCAGCCGAGGGCGACGACGCCACCGACGGTCGTGTAGGCGACGAGCGTCGGGACGTCGTCGTTGTTGCGCGCCCTGGTGGCGAGCGAACCGAGGTACGCGGCGCCGACCACGCCGGCGATGACCAACAGCGGGCCGAGCTCCACCGTCTTGTACTTCGCGTCCGGGAGTCGCCAGGCGATCGCGTGCGAGATGCGCAGCGCCTTGAGCAGTGAACGGGCGGCCCACACCGCGGTGCCGCTGCCGATGATGATGATCAGCCAGTGCCCGCGCTGGCCGCCCTGCGCGGCCGAGGCGACGGATTCGGCGAGTGCGCCGGTCATGCCCGTTGCGGCCGTGACGTCGGCGCCGGTGACCCCGGACGACGCCGCCGAGATCCCGATGCCGGCGACGATCACGTACGCCAGGGGGAACAGGAGCACGAAGATCCGCAGCGCGATGTAACCGCTGGCGATCGTGTCCAGGGTGTAGCGCGGGCGTTCGGCGATCCGCGCCGACGTGTCCACCAGGGCGGAGCGGGTGCGCAAGTCGCCGAACGCCTCGCGGCCGCGCTCGAGGCGTGCTGCGAGCGAGCTCGTCGGGGCTGTCGCCGAGGTCGCCGAGGTCGCCGTCTCGGTGGCGTCATCGGCGCTCGGGGGCCGTGGGCGATCGTCGCCCGCCGCCTTCGACTTGGACGATTCAGCCACGACGGATCACTCCGCGATCTGGCGCCGAGCCGTCGTCGCCGGCTCGTACCTCAGCGGACCGACTGGCGGTCATCGATCGACGTCGGGCCCCGCGCCGCGCCGAGCGCGACGCACGTCGGTCCGGCGCTCCTGCGACCAGCGAGTCGGTGGAGGATGCCCGTCGTCACCGTCACGGAGACGTCGGTGATGCCGTCGGTGCGCGACGTGTCGAGCGGCGCTGCCGTGCCGTCGAGGATCAGCTGGTAGTCGCCCGAGCTTGCGGGCATCCACAGCAACGAGACCGCCGGTTGGCCGGCGATGTTGGCCAGCGTGCGCGAACCGACGGCGGCGACGAGCCGTCCGTCCGCCGCGGCGACCACGACCGACACGGCGTGCGGCGCACCCCGCTCGTTGACCGTGACGAGCGTCGCCAGCTCGCCGAACTCGGCCAGCCGGCGGCGAACGTCGTCGAACTCGACGGCGCGCGACATGGGTGCCACCCTACGACCGTCGATCGATTGCCGGCTCCGTCAGGCGCGGCGGGCCGGTCCGCGGATCGCCATACGATTTGGGTCGTGTCCTACGACGAGCACCTCGCCGACCGGATCCGCGGGCTGCTCGCCGGCGAGGGTGACGTCACCGAGCAGCGCATGTTCGGCGGGCTCGCGTTCCTGGTGGGCGGACGCATGGCGGTGGCCGCCAGCGGGCAGGGCGGGCTGATGGTGCGCGTCGACCCGACCGCGTCGACGGCGATGGTCGCGTCCGGTGCGGCGCAGCCCGTGGAGATGCGCGGGCGACCGATGACGGGTTGGCTGCGCGTCGACGCCGGCCGGTTGTCGACCGAGCGCGAGCTGGGAACGTGGGTGCGCCTCGGTGTCGGGTCCGCGCGTTCGTTGCCGGCGAAGGCGGCCCGCTCCGGCCGGCGTCGAACTGCTTGACCGCCGGCGCCGCGGGGTCGCGGAGGCCGGCTCACGCGGTTCCGCCCGGCCATCGCGACGCCGTTCGACCTCGTCGTGGAGGAGCCCCTGACGCCGCCGGAGCTGGCCCGGGTCCGCGTAGCGTCGGGCCGGTGGACATCGAGCGGACGCGGGCGGTGCTCGCCGGCTACCCGCAAGGACCGGCGGCAGCGACGGACGGACTGCGCGCTGCGCTGGACAGGACCGCCGATCCGGTCGCGCTGATCCTCGTCGAGGGCGTGAGCGATCAGATCGCGGTCGAGACCCTCGCCGCACGGACCGGACGCGACCTGGCGGCCGAGCGTGTCGCGGTGGTGCCGATCGGTGGGGCCGGCGCCGTCCGCCGCGTCATCGCCGAACACGCCACGGCGGCGCTCCGGCTGGCGGCGCTGTGCGACGCCGACGAGGAGGCCAAGGTCCGCCGGGCGATCGTCGCCTCCGGGCTGGAGGTGCCGGTGTCGGTCTGCTCCGCCGACCTCGAGGACGAGCTGATCCGCGCCGTCGGCGCGGCGAGGGCCCTCGCCGTGCTCGATCGCCACGGCGATCTCGGGTCGTTCACCACGCTCCAGAAGCAGGTCGAGTGGCGCGGTCGACCGGTCGAGGCCCAGCTGCGCCGGTTCATCGGCGCAGGCGCCAGGCGCAAGCTGCGGTACGCGCTCCTCCTCACCGATGCCGCCGTCGACATCGGCCGTGTGCCGCGGCCGCTCGTGGACGTGCTCGACCACGGTGTCGCGCGATCGGCATAATCACCGGACACGCAACTGGTGGATGGGGACCTCATGTCGGAAGCAGCGATGGTGGAGATGGTCGAGGCGGCGCTGGGCGAGCTGGGTGTGCAGGACCGCATCCTCGCCGCCGGCGAGTTCGCCCCTCGCGGGCACAGCGGGGCGGCCTTCGCCGGAGCGTTCGCCGGCGATGAGGTCGGCTCACTCCTGGGCGGCGTCGGTGGCGCTGCCGGGATGGTCGCCGGGACCCTCGGCGCGCAACGCTCCGTCGACGCCGCCTCGGGGTTGCCGTCGTCGATCATCGTCGGGGTCTCGGACAGCACGGTCTACGGCTTCGCCGGTCGACGCTCACACCTGACCTCCGGCATCCTGTTCCGCCTTCCGCGGACGACGCTCACGGCGCAGGTGCACCAGCGGGTCAACGTGCGCGTCCTCGAGCTGGTCGACGAGACGAGCGGTTCGCGCCTCGAGCTCGAGGGCAACCGACTCCCGGTGACCCACAGCCGCGACGTCATCGACGTCCTCCGCTGACCTCGTTCGATCGGCGTCAGTCGGCGACGTCGACGACGGCGGTGACCTTGGTGGGCGTCAGCCGCACGACCATCTCGGGTGGGACGGCGTTGCGCCGGCCGTACGCCTCGGCCTGCGCCGCGCCCATGTAGCGCCCGGCGATGCGCGTGCCCCAGCGCAGCAGCTCGTCGGGATCGGTCGACGTGGTGGTCGTGCCGGCGATGGTGACGAAGGAGAACGGCGGGCGCTCGTCGTCGAAGCACAGCGCCACCCGCCCGTCGCGCAGGATCGACTTGCCCTTGATCGTGCTGGCGCTCGTCATGAACACCACGTCGTCGCCATCGAGGTCGACCCACACCGGCGCGACGTGCGGGCTGCCGTCGGCGCGCACCACCGCCAACTTGGCGGTCCGCGCCGGCAGAGCGCTGACGAACGACTGCCACCATCCCGCGGGTGCGACGTTGTACCCCATGGGGCCGAGCGTACCGACCGTCCATCCGGCGGCACGGCTGCCGCCCGGCGTGCGGCTCACCGCCCGACGACGTCTCCCACCCCGCGCAGGAGGCGCTGCCACCACTCGCGCGAAGCGCAGCTGGAAGGTCGCCAGGGGGAAGCCGTGACGGGCAGCGTGCTCGGCCGGGATGGTGTCCCAGCCGAAGTGCTCGACGGTGATCCGCGTCGCGTGGTCGGCACCCTCGACGTCGTCGAAGCGCACGTGCAGCTCGGTCTCCTGGTCGTCAGCGAAGTTGGCGTGGCGCCACGTCAGCACGAGGCGACGTGGTGGATCCCAGACGCGTACGTGGCCGACGACGAACGATCCACCGTCCGGATAGCGCTCGACGAGACGCCCGTCGGGACCGGGTTCGAACGCCAGCGTGCCGTCGCGCGCCTCGGTGAACTGGAACAGGCCATTCGGCTGCCACCACTCGCCGATCTGCTCGGTGAACGCGGCGAACGCCCGATCGGCGGCTGCCGGCACGCGCAGCGCGACGAGGACCCGCGAGGCATCGATCACGGCTCACGCCCGAGGTGCGCGGCGAACGCGGTGAGTTGCTCCGCCCAACCGCGCTCGGCGACGTCCAGCCAGCCACGGAGCTCGGTCATCGGCGCGGCGCGCAGCGTGTAGATGCGCACGCGGGCGTCGAACTCCGGATGCGTCTCGGTCACCAGCCCGCGCTGGCGCAGCACTCGCAGGTGCTTGCTCATCGCCGACGGCGTGGCGCCCAGCTCGCTGGCCAGCTCACCGGCGCGGCGTGGTCGTTCGGCGAGCAGTTCGACCGTGCGCCGGCGGACGGGATCGGCGAGCGCGGCGAGGGTGTCGTCGAGGCGGGCGGCTGCCGGCTCGCTCACTCCCAGGCGGATGCCGTGATCGGCTGCCCGAGGGCCGCTTCGGCCTCGACGCGGGTGACGTCGCGGACGTGCATGGAGAAGCTCCAGCAGTGTCCTTCGGGGTCGACGACCCGGTAGGTGCGGTCGCCGTAGAACTGGTCCTCGGGCTCGGCGGCGATCACGGCACCGGCAGCCCGCGCCCGTTCGCAGTGCTCGTCCACCCCGCCGGCGAGGTGCACGTGGACCGACTGGGTGTTGACCCCGCCGATGTTCGCCGGGCTGCGGATCCATTCGGCCCACTCGGCACCGACCATGATCCGACCCCGTCCGGCGCAGCTCATCTCGTAGTGGCACATCTCCGGCGCCTCGGGCGGCCCGTCGATGGCCATCGTGGTCTCGAAGCCGAACGCCTGCTCCAGCCACGCCAGGGCGGCCTTGGGATCCCGGTAGTGGACGCTGGCGGTGAACACATCATCTTCCATGGAGGACATATTTACCCAGATTGGAAACTATGTCAATGGCCCTCGACGGACGGTTCGGCCAGATTGGCCGTTGACTGAGGCATGGCCACCTCTCGAGTCAAGCCCGTCCCGCCCGCCGACACGCCGCTGCTGCAGCTCGCCGCAGATCTCATGGCGGTCCGGGCCGACCTGGCGCCGTCGCTCGAACGGATCTCCAGCTCGTCGCTCAGCGAGGACGACAAGCTCGGTGCCATGCAGCTGTTCGCCTCGGCCCTCGACGACCCGTGGAGCCCGTTGCGCGACCCGATGAAGGCGATGGCCGCGCAGGTCGCCGGGACCTGACCGGTCCCGCCGCCGGGTCGACGACCCCGAGGTGCACGTCACGGGTGCGTGAGCACCTCGTTCCAGCGGCGCACCGACCACGAGGTCACCAGCCCGTCGAGCACATACGGATCGGCGCGGGCGAACGCCTCGGCGGCGGCGCGGGAATCGTCGGCGAACACCAGCAGGGCGCGATCGTACGGGTCGGCCAGCGCGCCGGCGAGCACCAGCTGGCTGCGCTCGTGCGCGTCGCGGGCCAGCCCGAGGTGCTCGTCGCGCAACGCCGCACGACGCTCCAGGTAGTCGTCGGCGAGCTCGTAGATCAGCACCCACACGTCCTGACCACTACCAGACGGGCGCGCCCGCGCGTCGACCCGGGGCGCGACCCCGTCCGCCCACTCCGGGCTGCGCCCACGCCGCGGCGTAGCGTGCCTGCCGAGGGGACGACCGACGCAACGGGGGGCACTCATGCGGATCATCGACGTCGACAGCCATCTGCACGAACCGCTCGACTGGGTCGCGCGCACCGATCCGGAGCTGGCCGAGGCGCTCGGGCCGCCGGCACGGTTCATGGACATCGCCGGCAGCGTGTTCGGGTTCTCCGACCCGTCGTTCGCCGAGCTGCCCGAGGCACAGCAGCCGGCGAACCGCTTCGACCTCGTCCCGCCAGGCTTCGTCACGCACCTCGAGATGACCGACACGCTCCAGCCCGACCGCCATGAGGCTGCCAGCGACGATCCGTTCTACGGGCCCGAGGCGCGGCTGGCGTTCTGCGATGCCCGTGGCATCGACGTGCAGTTCCTCAACCCGACGTTCCTCGTCGGCTCGTTCGTCCAGGCCGGCCGGGCGCGGCGCCCCGATCTGCAGCAGCGCATCCGCCAGTGCTGGAACCGGTGGGCCACCGACACCGTCGACGGGCACACGGACCGGTTGATCCCGGTGACCCAGATCGACCTCGGCGACGTCGAGTGGTCGATCGCCGAGATGGCGCGCATGCGCGCCGAGGGCAGTCGTGCGTTCGTCATCCCGGAGGCGCCGGTCGGCGGCGGGCGGCGGACCGAGTCGGGTGGTCGCACGCTCGCCCGCTCGATCTCGCACCCCGACTTCGAGCCGATCTGGGATGCCGCGGAGGACCTGGGCATGGCGGCGTTCGCCCACGTCGGCTTCTCCCGCGAGCGGATCAACCCCGGCTGGGCGAACAACGGCGCCGACAACCTGCAACACGCACAGCCTGTTGAACATGCTCGTCGCCTCGCAGATCGGGCCGCAGCTGCTCATCGGCGCGTTGGTCTACGACGGCGTGCTCGAGCGGCATCCGCGCCTCACCGTCGTCGTCGAGGAGGTCGGCATCGACTGGCTGCCCCACCTGTTCACGGCGATGGAGCTGAGCATCGGCCGCACCGGCCGCGACCAGCACGACGACGAGGTCCGGCCGAGCCACCTCGTCGTCGGCGAGAGCTACACCCTGCCGCTCTCCCCGGCCGAGTACGTGCGTCGACAGATCCGGGTGACGCCGCTGCCGGCCACGCATCCGCTCCAGGGCGTGATCGAGCACATCCCGCCCGAGGTGCTGTGCTTCTCCAGCGACTACCCGCACGTCGAGGGCAGCGCCAGCGCGGTCGAGCTGTGCGAGCGTCAGCTGGCCAGTGCGAACGTCGGCGAGGACGTGCGCGCCGGCTTCTTCGGCGGGGTCGGCGAGCTGCTCGGCGTCTGACGACCGTCGTCACACCAGGTCGCCGCGACGGAACGCCGCCAGCGACTCGCGCAGGCCGTGCTCGGCGATGTGCCGGTTCACCGTCCGCACCGCGGGCGAGGCGTGCGCGATCGCGTCGACCTCGGCCCCCTGGAGGAGGGCCTGGCGGAAGCCTTGGGCCTCCTGCGTCCGGTTGATCGCCAGCTTCTGCAGTGCGAGGAGGTCCTTCGGCTGGCGAGCGACGGCGTGCGCGTACGCCTGCACGGCCTCGTCGAGATCGGCCGCAGGGACCACTCGGTTGAACAGGCCCATCGACACCGCCTCGGCGGCGCTGATCACCGCCCCGGTCTCGAAGAAGACCTCCTTGGCCTTCTTCGGTCCGACGAACCACGCCCAGAACGCGGC
The DNA here is from genome assembly GCA_963794805.1 of uncultured Acidimicrobiales bacterium. Lineage (GTDB taxonomy): Bacteria > Actinomycetota > Acidimicrobiia > Acidimicrobiales > Ilumatobacteraceae > JAODBQ01. Next base: position 55,036 of record CAWCFL010000009.1, on the reverse strand, counting down.
GACGTAGCCGGCACCCAGGGGGAGCTGGGGCGTGCCGACGCGGGCGTCGTCGGCGACGAACGTGACGTCGCAGATCGCTGCCAGCTGCGTGCCGCCGGCGAGGCAGGCACCGTGCACCTGGGCGATCACGGGGAGCGGGAGATCCCAGATCTCCAGCCAACCGCGCAGGATCGCCTCCAGCTGCAGACGATCGGCTGGGACGCCGCGGGCGGCCATGTCGCCGGAGGTCACGTCGTACCCGGCGCAGAATCCCCGACCGGCGCCACGCACGATCGCCACGCGCACGTCCTCGTCGCCGGCCGCGCGACGCAAGCCGTCGAGCAGCTCGCGCTGGAGCCCCGGCGTGATCGCGTTGATCTTCTCCGGTCGGTTCAACGTCACCGTGGCGACGCGTCCGTCGACGGCGTACTCGATCAGCTCCGGCATCGGGTCCCCCTCACGGCCGACGTTATGCCGATCGGTCGGACGTCGCGGCGTCGGTCGGTTCTGGAAGTCTGATGGGATGTACCGACCGGCTGCCTTCGATGTCGCCGATCTCGCCGCGCTGCACGACGCGATCGACACCAACGGCCTGGCCCACCTCGTCAGCCTGACCGCCGACGGCCTCACCGGCTCCGTGGTGCCGTTGCTGATCGACCGCCACCGCGGACCCAGCGGCACCCTCGTCGGACACCTCGCGCGGGCCAACCGCCACTGGCGCGATGCCGTCGCCGGTACCGAATCGATGGCCATCTTCGCCGGACCGGACGCGTACATCTCACCGTCGTGGTACGCCACCAAGCAGGAGACCGGCAAGGTGGTGCCGACGTGGAACTACGAGGTCATCCACGCCTACGGCACGCTCGTGGTCCACGACGATCCCGTGTGGCTGGAGCGTCTCGTGCGCCGGCTGACCGAGCACCACGAAGCCGACCGGCCCGCGCCCTGGTCGGTCGACGACGCCCCGGCGGACTTCATCGGGGCGCAACTCCGGGCCATCGTCGGCATCGAGCTGGCGATCACCCGGCTCGAGGGCAAGCGCAAGCTGAGCCAGAACCGTTCGGCAGGCGACATCGCCGGTGCGGTGGCCGGGCTGTCCGGCGGCACGGCGTCGCAGCGGGCCGTCGCCGCGCGGATGGTGGACGCCGCTCGCTGATCGGCGTCGGGGTGCTCCGCGATCCCGTCGCACCGGCGATGATGGAGCGCGATGGCGAGCCCCGTGCCCGATGCGCTGATCCGCGCCGCCGAGGAGCTCTTCGCCGAGCGGGGGTCGGATGCGGTGAGCCTGCGCGAGATCGTCGCGGCTTCCGGCGCGACCAACGCGAGCGCGATCCAGTACCACTTCGGCGATCGGCGCGGTCTGCTGCGCGCCGTCCTGGCCAAGCACGAGCCGACGATCCACGAGGCCCGCCACGCGCTGCTCGACGCGTACGCCGCTGTCGGCGTGGACGACGTACGCGTCCTGGCCGCTGCGCTCGTCGAGCCGTTGGCCGACGAGCTGGACAACGCCGACGGCGGCCTCGGCTACCTGCAACTCGTCGCCGATCTGTACAACCGGCCCGTCCCGAGGTTCGATCCGCAGGTCGTCGCCGACCCGGCCGACAGCATCACCCGGTGGCGGGCGCTGGTCATGCCGTTGCTCACGCCCGAGGCCGTGCGCCTGCACCGCCGGTTCGACGCGCTGCGCTTCACCGTGTCCGAGTTGGCCCGCCGAGGGCGCACCGGGCGCACCGACCACCGGCTGTTCTCCAGCCAGCTGACCGATCTGGTCACCGCCTTGCTGCTGGCACCGGTCTCGGACGAGACCAGACGGCTGTTCGGCAGCTAGCGTGCGAAATGCACGCGCATTGATCGCGTCCCGCACGCCACACCAACACGCCACACCAACACGCCACACCAACACGGAGGTGCACGCATGGCTTGGGACTTCTCCACCGATCCTGAGTTCCAGGAGAAGCTCGACTGGGTCGAGCAGTTCTGCAAGGAGAAGGTCGAGCCGCTCGACTACGTCTTGCCGTACGCCATCCGCACCCCCGACCCGGTGATCCGGGCCTATGTCCGCGAGCTCCAGCAGGAGGTCAAGGACCAGGGACTGTGGGCGATCTTCCTCGACGAGGAGCTCGGCGGTCCCGGCTTCGGCCAGCTGAAGCTCGGCCTGCTCAACGAGATCATCGGCCGGTACGGCTCCGCGCCGCAGCTGTTCGGCGCCGCCGCGCCCGACACCGGCAACATGGAGATGCTCGCGGCGTACGGCACCGAGGAGCAGAAGAAGCGCTGGCTGGAGCCGCTGCTCAGCCAGGAGATGTTCTCCGCCTACTCGATGACCGAGCCCCAGGGCGGGTCCGACCCGAACCTGTTCAAGACGCACGCCGAGAAGGACGGTGACGAATGGGTGATCAACGGCGAGAAGTGGTTCACCAGCGCCGGGCGCGTCGCCGACATCCTCTTCGTGATGTGCACCAACGGCATGTTCGTGGTGCCGCGCACGACCCCCGGCGTGGAGATCATGCCGGAGCCGCGCAACCACAACCACATCATCTACAACGACGTCCGCGTGCCCCTCGATCATCTGCTCGGCCCCGAGGACGGCGCCAAGGTGCTGGCCCAGCGCCGGCTCGGCGGCGGGCGCATCCACCACGCGATGCGCACCATCGCCCAGTGCAAGCTGGCCTTCGACATGATGTGCGAGCGGGCGCTCAGCCGCGAGTCGCACGGCAAGATCATCGGCGAGCACCAGATGGTCCAGGAGAAGATCGCCGAGTCGTACGCCTCGATCAAGATGCTCCGGCTGCTCGTGCTCGAGGCGGCCTGGAAGATCGACCAGACGTCCACGGCCGAGGCGCGCACCGACATCGCCGCGGTGAAGTTCACGATGGCGCGCGTGCTGCGCGAGGTGTCGTTCAACGCGCTGCACATCCTCGGCTCGCTCGGCACGACGGACCTCACGCCGATCCAGGCGATGTACGCCGCCGCGCCGACGATGGGCATCGCCGACGGCGTCGACGAGGTGCACAAGGCCACCGTGGCCCGCCGGGTGCTCAAGGAGTACCGCCCGCACGACGGCTACTTCCCGACCGAGTACATCCCGTACAAGCGCGAGGAGGCGTGGAAGAAGATGGAGCCGGTCTTCGCCACCCGGCCCGATCTCAAGGAGTCGGCGGAGCGTCTCAAGAAGTACATGAGCGGCCGTCGCGGGTAGGCCCTGCCCATCAGCGGCCGGGGCGGTCGACTCGCTCCCACGGCCACTCGGTGGCCAGCCACGCAGCGACGGCCTCGGCGAGCGGCACGTCGAGCTCGGCGTGGCTGGCGCGTACCCACGACTGGACCGTGACGTCAGCCTCCGGGGATGCGGCCGGGTAGAGGTAGACGCAGCCGATCACGTCGCCCGTGGCCGGTTCGAGGACGGTGAACGTGAAGCCCCTGCCGGCCTCGAAGTCGGCGGCGTGGCGGCGTAGGTCGTCGCGGTTCCGGTCGAGCGACATGCCCTCCGGCGGCGGCCAGTTGCCGTCGGGGAAGCCGGGTGTCGCGCGGACGTGGTCGATGCTCGACGTCCACGCGGCGAGGTCGGCCTCGTTGTGCTGCGGGCCGAGCGGCTCCAGCCGGAAGCCGACGCCGAGGAGGGTCCTCGGCGGCTCGAAATCGGTCGGGACGAACGGCGGATCGGCCACGGTCCGGACGCTACTGGGGGCCCCGGAACCGCGCCGTGCTGCTCAGTCGCGACTCGGGTAGACGCCAGTGACCGCGATGCAGGCGCCGACGGTGCCGGCGGCCGGAGGGAACGGGTTGATCGAACGCAGATCGGGCACCGCGAAGGTCGTCCTGCCGTCGCCGCCGAAGTTGGTGCCGAGCAACGAGAACAAGGCCGTGTTGCTCGAGATCGGCAAGGTCTGTCCCTGGCACGCCAGCCAACCAGTGGGTGTGAACGTGTACGGGAACAGTCTGATCTCACCCATGAGTGGTTCCATCGCGATGCCTCCTTGGTCGGTGGTTCACCCTCGCAGATCAGCGCCCACGGCACACGGTCGGGTGAGTGCCGACCCTCACGACCAGGGTGCGCCGTCCTTGTAGTGGCGCAGCAGGTTGCGGGCCACGACCATATGGTGGACCTCGTCGGGCCCGTCGTAGAGACGGGCGTAGCGTGCCTCGCGGTACATCTTGTCGAGCGGGCGGTCGCTGGTGACGCCGAGCGCGCCGTGCACCTGGATCGCCCGGTCGACGACGTTGTGCAGCATCGTCGCCCCGTGGAACTTGATCAGGCTGATGGCGACCCGGGCGTCGGCGCCGGAGTCGATGACCCGCGCAGCGTCGAGCGTCATCAGCCGGGCGCCCTGGATCTCGGCAGCCGACTGGGCGATCATCGTCTGGATCGCGCCCTTCTCGGCCAGCAGCGAACCGTGGGCGTAGCGCTCGAGGGCGCGGTCGCACATCAGCTCGAACGCCCGCTGGGCCTGGCCGAGCCAGCGCATGCAGTGGAAGATGCGTCCCGGCCCGAGTCGCTTCTGGCTGATCAGGAAGCCCTCGCCGCGGTTGCCGAGGAGGTTCGTCATCGGCACGCGGACGTTGTCGTAGACGACCTCGCAGTGCTGGCCGCCGACGTGGCCCATCGTCGGCACGGCCCGCTGGATCAGGTATCCAGGCGTATCGGTCGGCACGATGATCGAGCTGAACTGCATGTGCTTCTCGGCGTCGGGTTCGGTCTTGGCGAACACCGTCGTGAACGCGGCGCGTGACGCGCCGGAGGTGAACCACTTGTGGCCGTTGATCACCCACTCGTCGCCGTCGAGGTACGCCGTGGTCCGCATCTGGGTGGGATCGCTGCCGGCGACCTCCGGCTCGGTGAGCCCCACCGACGGGAACCGCCCGCCGGCCACCAGTGGGGCGAGGTAGCGCTCGCGCTGATCGTCGCTGGCGTACAGGTGGAGCATGATCGAGTCCTGCATCGTCGCCGTGCCGGCGGCGACCGAGCCGAACTCCGAGCGCCCGATGATCTCGTTGACGTACACGTAGTCCATGAACGGCAGCCCGCCGCCGCCGATCTCGGCGGGGTGTCCGAGCGCCCACAGGCCGAGCGCCTTCGCCTCCGCCTGGAGGTCGGCGACCGGGCCGTCGTTGCGCCGGGTGGCCGAATCGCCGGGACCGGGCACGCCGAGCGACGTGTCCAGGCCGCGCTCCTCGGCCGCGCGGTAGAGCTCCATCGGCAGGCCGGTGTCGGGGTGGAGGTCGTCCTCGGCGACCCGCTCGAGCTCGGGCTCGGCCTTGATCACCACGTCGTCGATGAAGCGCTTCATCCGCGCCCGCAGTTCGCGGACCTCGTCGGTCATCCCGATCTGTGTCATGCAGGGCACCGTAAGACTCCCCGGACCACCGAGGTGAAGTCGGATGGCCCGGGGCCCGGGCGCGATCCGTCCGCGGTCCAGGCGAGCCGGCCCGTCTCCTCGCTCCTTCCGCATTCGCGACCAGAAACCGATCGAACCGCTCGACTCCACAACGACCGCAGCCACCACATGGGACTCGACGCCGCCGACTCCCAGCGTGTGATGGCCCGCGAGGACGCCGTGCTCGACGAGTTCACCGTCTCCACGACGTACGGCAACGCATGACGCGCCTCACAGCGCGATCCACGCGACCACGGTCGGACGCGACAGCGTCTGCGCGAACTGCTCGACGCAGGCGACCGCCGTGGCGGTGTCGACGAGGACCGAGCAGGGCATCGTGATCGTCTCGCCCGACCTGCTGTGCGGGAACGTCACCTCCTCGGGAGCGTCGGCGACCGTCGACTCCGCTTGGTGTCCGCTCGCACCCTCGCGGTGAAGTAGTGCACGACCGCGTACGGCTCGCGCACCACGACGTCGAGCATCGGAAACCTCCGCGACGACGAGGCGATCTCGAAGTGGTTGCCGCCGTCGATCCGGGACGCGATCACCTCGGCCAGTTCGGCCACCGTCGACACCGTGCGCGGCTCGTCGAGGATGAACACCTCGAGCTCGTGCACGAGCGCGACGCTCACGGGCGGTGAGAGGCGATCAGTTCGGGGTCGAGGTGACGTCGGTGATGGTCGCACCCGCGGGCAATCGCTCCGCGACCAGGAGGCGCACGAACGCCATGGCGTCAGCTTCGTCGGACATGGCGATGTGCTCGGTGATCTTCACGGTCCCCGACCCCGGCTCGTGCTCGATGGCCTCGAACTGGTCGGCCAGCACCTCGAGCTCGCGAGCTCTGGGCGACGAACGCATCGTCGCCGTCACCGTCACGTCGTACCCCATGCGCACAGCTTGCCACCGAGCACTGCTGACGGCCACCGAGCCGGGGATCCCCGATCAGCCGCTGCTCGTGCGCTGGGCAGGCCAGGACGGCGCGCTCGACACGACCGACGAGATCCTCGTCAGCACCGCGACCCGCGCCGCCGGTCCGTGGAGCATCGGCCACGTGCCCGATGGACTCGTCCGCGACCGGCTCGTCGGCGGCCTGGCGGCCGATCCCGACGTCACCGCCGACCCGGATGCGATACGCGCCCGTGCCCCGCGGCCGTCGGCGAGCACGACGTACGGGTGAACGTCCGCCGCGGGACGTGCTCGGAACCCTTGCTATCGGAGCGGCGCGGCGCGACACTCCGCGTCGGGAGTTGCGTTCGAGGGGAGTCGCGATGATCTCGCCTGGCGATGATCTGGTGACCGGTGCGACCAATGGCTTCGACGAGCCGATGTCGCGGCAGCGGTTGTTCCGACTCGGCGCGGCGGTCGTGGTCGGCGCCGCCGGGTGGAGTTGGCTCGCGCCGTCGGCGCGCGCCGACGACGGCGGGTCGGACAACCATGCCTTCGGGGCGCCGCGTCCGATTCCGGGCGGGTTCAACGCGGACCTGTCAGATTTCGTCCCGAAGGACCCGTTGATCCATGCGCTTGCGCCCATCGTCGGCTTGGAGATGTCGACGATCACTGATTTCAAGGGCGTGGTCGCTGCGGGCGAGGTGCAAGGCGACGCGCGTGGCAGCGATGGCAAGGAGTACTGGTTCGACGTCGACATGCGCTTCATGCAAGGCGACTACATCGACCTGCGCGGGCGGCGACGTGAACACGCCTTCGGCTTCGTTTGAATTGATCTCTTCGAAGGCCCGTCGGGCGACTTCACGAAGAGCACGCAGAAGTTCGATTGGAATCCGGGGATCGAGGCGTCCGGTCTGTTCTGGACGATGCCGATCCAGGATCGTCTGATCGGGTTCGACACCGACAGGGGCCGGGCGTCGTTCCGAGCACAGCACCTCGCCGTCCCGGACTACGGCACGTTCGAGAACTCGATCGCATCGCCGTCGACCCAGGACCCACCCACCCCATCTCACGTCAGCTTCGACATGCGCTGGAAGGGAGGCGGCAAGCGCACCTCCGTACGCGACGAGACCTACGACTTCGTGGGGGCGTTCGTCGAAGGCGACATCACCATCGACTTCACCGCGAAGCACGACCGCGAGGATGTCGTCTATCGCTCGACGGGCGGCCCACAGCACCTCGTGTCGGGAGGTGTCGGGCGCGAACGCAACGGGGTGTTCTTCGGCTGAGCGCCGTCGTCCCGGCGCCGCAAAATCCATCTGGCGTCGGGCCCGTATGAGACGTGTCTCGGGGAGTTTCAGTCCCGGATGCGGTCGGTCGGGGGATCGGCGGGAGAGGAGCCGGCGATGCGGGGCAAGATCGTGTTCGTGGCGACGGGGATCCTGGGGCTCGCCATGGCTGCGGTGGTGCCGCAGGTCGCGCCGTCGTCGCCACGCGGGCCGGCGGCGACGGCAACTGCAGATCCGCTCGCGGCGGGCAACGCCGCTACGTCGGCAGCGGGGGACGATCTGCCGGTCTCGTTCGTCGAGAACCGAGGCCAGACCGATGCGCGCGTCGACTACTACGCGCAAGGACCGAAGTTCGGGTTCTACGTGACGTCCGACGAGGTCGTGATGTCGTTGGACAAGGGCGCCCAGCCGATCGATCCGTCCGAGGCAATCGATCAGGTCGTGCTCGCCCTGCGGTTCGTCGGGAGCGATCAACGTGTCCAGCCGCACGGCGCCGAACTGGCTGACGGCGTGGTCAACGATCTGCGCGGCAACGATCCGAGCCAGTGGCGGACGGGAATCGCGCAGTACCGCGACGTGGTGTACCGCGACCTATGGCCCGACATCGATCTGCGACTGCTCGAGCAGGCGGGTGTGCTGAAGTACGAGTTCCACGTGCACCCGGGCGCGACACCGTCGGACATCCGCCTGGCCTACGACGGCGCCGACGACCTCGCCGTCGGCGTGGGCGGCGGGTTGCAGATCGCCACCGCGTTCGGCGTCCTGGACGACTCCGCACCCGTGTCCTACCAGGAGATCGGCGCCAGCCGCGTGCCGGTCGCGAGTGCGTACGTCATCGGCGGTGCCACGGATCAGGGACGCACGTACTCGTTCGCCGTCGGCGAGTACGCGAAGGACCACGACCTGATCATCGACCCGGGCGTGCAGTACACGACGTTCCTCGGGGGCAACAGCGCCGAGGTCGGCAACGGCATCGTCGCCGACTCGGGCGGGAACGTGTTCGTGGCCGGCACGACGCAGTCACCCGACTTCCCGACGACCACCGGGGCGTTCCGCCGCACCGGCGCGACATCGAACTTCAGCGACGTCTTCGTCACCAAGTTGAACTCGACGGGCACCGCGCCGGTGTACTCGACGTTCGTCGGCGGCAGTGACCTGGAGACCGGCAACAGGCTGGCCGTCGACGCGGCGGGCAACGCGTACGTCACCGGGACCACGAAGTCCTCGAACTTCCCGACCACCGGCGGCGCGTTCGATCGCAGCCTGAACATCCCGGCGAACTGTCCGCGGTGCGTCGTCGACAACACCGACAGCTTCGTGTTCAAGTTGAACGCGGCCGGGTCGGCGTTGAGCTACTCGACCTATCTCGGTGGCACCGACATCGACAGCGCCCGGGGCATCGCCGTCGACGCAGCCGGGAGCGCGTACGTGACAGGCGAGACCCTGTCGAACGACTTCCCGACCACGGCAGGCGCCGTCAGCCGAACCCTGCGGGGTGACGACGACGTCTTCGTGACCAAGCTGAACCCCACAGGTTCGGCGTTGAGCTACTCCACGTTCCTCGGCGGCACGGCCGTCGACAACGGCGAACGCATCGCCGTCGATGCCGGCGGGAACGCCTACGCGCTCGGCTTCTCCAGTTCGACGGACTTCCCGACGACACCGGGCGCGTTCGACACGACGGCCAACGGCGGCTTCGACACGACGCTGACCAAGCTGAACCCGGCAGGCTCGGCGCTCGTCTACTCGACGTACCTCGGGGGGAGCGACTTCGACAGCGGCTCCGGGCTGGCGGTCGACAGCGCCGGCAGCGCCTACGTCACGGGCGGCACGCCGTCGGCGAACTGGCCGATCACGCCGGGCGCGTTCGACACGACGTTCAACGGCGGCGACGGCTACGTCACCAAGGTCGATCCGGCGGGCGCGAGGTTGGTGTACTCGACGTTCATCGGCGGATCGGCGGGCGACTCGATCAGCTCGGTCGTGGTCGACCCCGCGGGCAACGCGTGGTTGACCGGCAGCACCAGCTCGGCCGACTTCCCGGTGACCGCCGACGCTCCTGACGCGACGTTCGACGGCGCCGGCGATGCGATCATCTCCGAGCTCGACCCGACGGGCAGTGCGCTGCGCTTCTCCACCTTCGAGGGCGGCTCACAGGGCGACGCCGGCCTGGACATCACCCGCGACCCGACGGGCGACGTCTACATCACCGGCTCGACCTTCTCGCAGGACTTCCCCGCCACGGTCGGTGCGTTCGACCGCGTGTGGAACGGCGACCTCACGCTCTTCTGGGGGGATGCGTTCGTCACCAAGTTGGACATCGACGCGACGACCTCCACGCCCCCGGCACCTCCTGCCGTGCCCGACGCGCCGACACTGGTGTCACCGGCGAACGGCTCGTCGCAGCCACAGCCGATCACGTTCGACTGGAACGATGCGGCCGGCGCCGTGTCGTACACGATCCAGATCGACGATTCGAGCGCGTTCACCGCGCCGCTGGTTCGGGAGCAGAGCGTGACGACGTCGATGGCCGCGACCACCGGGTTGGCCGCGACGACGCACTTCTGGCGGGTTCGTGGGGTCAACTCGGCGGGTGTGGCCGGGGCATGGTCGGCCGTGCGCAGCTTCACCCCGCAGCAGGCACCGCCGGCCGCGGAGCTGTCGACGATGAGCACGAACCCGTCCACCGTCGTCGGTGGGAACCAGTCCAGCGGCACGGTGGTGCTGACCGTCGGGGCGACCGACGCAACGGTGATCTCGCTGTCCAGCAGCGACCCGGCGGTCGCCAGCGTTCCGGCGACCACCACCGTGCCGGCCAACGGGTTCACCGGCACGTTCCCGATCACGACGTTCCCCGTCACCACGAGCACACCGGTGACGATCACCGCGACGTACAACGGCGCGACGCGCACGGCGCCGCTCACCGTCACACCGGCTGCTGCCGGCGTCGTGCTGCAGAGCGTGACGATCAGCCCGTCCACGATCGCCGGTGGCACGAGCACGTCGGCCGTGGTCACGTTGTCGGGCGGTGCGCCGACAGGCGGCGCAACCGTGTTGCTGTCCAGCAGCAACCCCGCAGCCGCCGGCGTCCCAGCCAGTGTGATCGTGGGAGCAGGGACCACCACGGCAGGCTTCGCGATCAGCACCACCGTCGTCAGCGCGACGACATCGGTGACGATCTCGGCCACGTACGCCGGCGTCACCCGCACCGCCACGGCCACGATCACCCCGGCTGCGCCACCGCCGCCGCCGGCGAACGTCACGGTGACCGTCACCGCGTCGGGCCGCGGCGGCGAGCGCATCGTCTCCACACCGACGGGCGTCAGCGTCGCCACAGGAGCGAGCGGCTCGACGTCGTTCGCTGCCGGAACCGCCGTCGTGCTGCGCGTCTCCAGCGGTCGGGACGCCATCTTCTCCGGCGCCTGCTCGAGCGGCGGCAGCAAGGTCAAGAGCTGCACCTTCACGGCCGCAGCGAACTCGTCGGTCAACGTCAACGTGCAATGACGGACGCCGTCACCTGACCCGGCCGCCCGGGGCGCTCCGTAGGCTTGACCTCGTGGCTCGGCCGGACCTCCGTCATCCGGACAACGTCGACGGCGATTGGTTCGTGGACACCCGGTGCATCGACTGCGGCACGTGTCGCGACATCTCGCCGCGGATCTTCGCCGAGGCCGGCGGATCGAGCGTCGTCGTCGACCAGCCCGTCGGCAAGTCGGCCGAGCTCGCCGCGTGGCTGGCGGCCGAGGCCTGCCCGACGCGCTCCATCGGCACGCTCAGCAGGAGTCGGCGACCGGGGAGGATGTATCCGCGCGAGATCGCCGCCGACACCGGGGTGTTCGACTGCGGGTACTGCGCCGAGAGCTCGTTCGGTGCCTCGGGTTGGTTCGTCGAGCGACCCGCAGGAAACCTGTTGATCGACTCGCCACGGTTCACCGAGGCGCTGGCGGCACCGCTCTCCGATCGAGGGGGGATCGACCACATCCTGCTCACCCACCAAGACGACGTCGCCGATGCGCAGCGCTGGGCCGAGCGCTTCGCCGCCCGGGTGTGGATCCACGACGACGACGCTGCGGCCGCCCCGTTCGCCACCGACCGCTTCCACGGTCTCGACACGACCGCGGTGCAGGACGGCGTCCTGGCCATCCCGGTACCGGGCCACACGTCGGGTTCGGTGGTGTTCCTGGTCGACGACACGTTCTTGTTCACGGGCGATTCGTTGGCCTGGAGTCACGAACGTGGTGATCTCACGGCCTTCCGCGACGCCTGTTGGTGGTCGTGGGCCGCCCAGACCGAGTCACTGGAGCGGCTCGCGGACCGGCACCGCTTCAGCTGGGTGCTCCCTGGCCACGGCGCCCGGGTCCGCGACGAGCCCCGAGCTCTGCACGACCGTCTGGTCGAGCTCACCCGGCGGATGCGCTCGCACCCACGTCTCGACTGAGCCACGGCGGGCGCTGGTCCGCGCGCTGTGCGCCGTCGGACGCCAGAGCGGTGCCTTGCGGGCGTTCACCCGGTTGCGCAGGTCCGGGGTCGAGGAGCTCGGCGTCACGCCGTCGGAGCCACTGCGCCGGCTGGAGGACCAGGTGCTGCGCCAGGAGATGCCGATCTCGGTCGCGCCGCGTCTCGGCCTGTCGCAGCGGCGGCCGGTGCCACGCGGCTCGTTCGTCGGCCGCGACCACGATCTGCAACGCGTCGCCGGGCTGCTCGCGCTCGGGACGGTCCTGATGATGCGTGGCGACCGTGAGGGGGCGAGCGCCGAGTGCAAGCTGGCGCGGCGCGTCGCCGCGGCCGACGGCGATCTCAACACCGAGGCGCTGGCCCTGACCGACCTCGTGCTGTCGGCCAGCTCTGCCGGAGACGACGCGGCCGCGGCCCACGATGGCGATGCGCTCGACTCGCTGGCCACGGCTGTCGGTGCGCCGAGCATCCCCGGCTCGTCCGCGTACCTGCACGGCGAACGCCTCGCCGAGAGCGATCCGATGGCGGCGACGCGCTCCCTCACCGATGCTGTCGCCGCAGCGGAGGAGGTCGACGAGCGCTTCGCCGGCGTTGCCCGCCACACGCTGATGACGACCGCAGTGCGCATGGATGAGGCGGGCCATGCGGTGACGTCGTTCGCCAGCCTGCTCGACCCGTGGAACGGCTCGGGCGCGTGGACCCAGTTGTGGCTGACGATGCGCGCACTCATCGAAGCGTTGTCGCGCGACGGTCGCCACCACGAGGCTGCCGTCCTCCTCGGGGCGCACGCCACGAGCCGCAGTGCCCCTGCCGTGTTCGGCGCCGACGCGCGTCGGCTGGATGCCGCGGTCGCGGTCGCGGCCGCCAGGCAAGGTCTCGGCGCTGCGTTCGACGCCAGCTGGGCCGAGGGCGTCGCACTCGACGAGCAGCCGGCGATCACGCTCGCCATCGACCTCACCACGCCCTGTCACCGCCGTGATCGCCGACCGGTTCGTCAGGTCGACCTGGGGCGTTCGTGCCGGGGCCCGAGTCATGCGCTGCACGGTGAGCGTCGGGTCGGACGGCATGGGCTGGTGTTCGCCGGTGGAGGTGAACCCGCTCGACTCGTAGAGCGCGACGGCGGATGTGTTGCCCGCGGTGACCCAGAGCTCGACCTCGGTCGCCCCGGCCCGACCGGCCCAGTCCAGCACGGCGCCGACCAGTTGGTGCCCGACGCCGACGCCCCGATGCGCCGGCGCCGTCCACATCGCAACCAGTCTGACGACGGGCGAGTCGAGGGTCGTCCGGAACGAACCGACGACACCCACGGGCCGGTCGCCGAGGACGGCGAGGAAGATCGCCGACTCGTGTCCGCTCCCGGTCTCGGCTGCACGCTGGGACCAGTGTGCTGTCGGCAGCGCGGCCTCGGCGGCGTACGTCGAGGCGAATGCCGAGGGGCTGTCACTCAGCGCCGCAAGCCGAATCGTCCGGAGCGCGGGGCCCTCGTCCGGCCGGACCCGACGGACCGTCAACACGCGAGTCAGTGTCGCGCCGACGGGGGTCCGGGTCATCCGGGTTTGCGCTGGACCGACTTCGCCTTGATGAGATCTTCGACTGCCTGTGGGATGGTGGTCTCGAAGTCGAGGAGCTTGGCCCAGGTCGGGGTGATCGTGATGACGACCATCTCGTCGTAGAGGCCGTTCACGCCAGCGACCCAGTCCGGGTACTGGGCCTCGGTCATCACCTTGCGACCGGCGGTCAGGTACCCGTTCGGGACCCCGTCGACCAGTTCGACCTCGGCGGTGCCGCGGATCAGCAGCGCCTTCGGTGGGAAGGCACCCTGATCGATGGTGAGCGCGACCATCGGGTTCTTGCGGAGTGCGGCGACCTTGGCGGACGTGGGCACCGTGGCCATCACGACCCGCTCGCCCTCGGTCCAGAAGCCGATCGGGACGACCCGAGGGTGGCCGTCGAGGCCGTCGTACGCCAGCCGGGCCGGCTCGGGCCCGTTGAGCAGCTGCTGCGCGTACGGCTTGGCCAGGACCTCGGCGATCGCTTCGTTGGTCATGTTGGTGATCCCTTCATCGAGAGGCGTTCACCGCATGGGACGAAGCCGACACCCGATCCTCGACATCGATCGGTCCACGATCCGCGGACATCTCCGCGGTCGGGCACGGTCGGGTCGGGATGGCAGACTCGACGGCCGGGCCGGTCGGCCCATCGGCCTTGGGGAGGCTCCATGCGCTTCGGGTACCTCGCACTGAACGACGCCGGCGGAATCCGGCCCGACGTGCTCGCGCGCGAGCTCGAACAACGCGGGTTCGACTCGGTCTGGATGCCGGAGCACAGTCACATCCCGGTGTCGCGCGAGACGCCGTACCCGGGCGGCGGCGACCTGCCCGACGGCTACTGGCAGATGATGGACCCGTTCGTGTCGTTGATGGCAGCCGCCGCCGCGACCACGTCACTCCAGCTGTGCACGGGCATCTGCCTCGTCCTCGAGCACGACCTCCTCGACCTCGCCGTCACCGTCGCCACCCTGGACGTGCTGTCGGCGGGTCGCGTCCTGCTCGGCGTCGGCGTGGGTTGGAACGCCGAGGAGCTCCGCAACCACCGCCCCGACCTGCCGTTCGCCCAGCGGTACTCGGCGATGCGCGAGCGCGTCGCCGCGTTGCGCGCGATCTGGACCGAGGACGAGCCCCAGATGGACGGCCGGTGGGAGCGGTTCAGCCCCTCGTGGGTCTACCCGAAGCCACAGCAACGCCCGGTGCCGGTCGCCCTCGGCAACGCCGGTCCGACGGGCATCCGCCACGCGGCGAGCTACGCCGACATGTGGTGCCCCATCGATGCCTCCCTGCTGAACACCAACGGGCGGCCGGACGTCGACGGCGGCGTGCGGCTGTTCCGGGACCTGGCCGTCGAGGCCGGCCGGGATCCAGCGCTGATCCCGATCACGATCTTCGCCTGGAACGTCCCGAAGCCCGACCGGCTCGCCCACTACGCCGACCTCGGCGTCGAGCGGGTCGTGCTCCCACCCCCGACGATGTCGACCGTCGACGCCTCCACCACGCTGCGCTACCTCGACAGCGTCACCGACACCGTCGCCGAGCTCGGGCACCACCCCTGACGCCAGCGAGCGACCAATCCGCCGGCCGACCGAGCACGAGGAGCACCGCCGTGATCACCCGCACGACGCCACAACTGCCCGACGCCGTCGCACCTGACGGCTCCGACGTGCGCGTGCTGGTCGGCTGCGACGGCGCGAGCATGGCGCACTTCGCGTTCGCCACCGCGTCAGACCTCGGTGGCGGTCGCCCATCGCACCCTCGAGGAGATGTGGTACTTCCTCGGCGGTCAGGGCGAGATGTGGCGTCGGAGCGAGCAGACCGGCGAGGCCGAGACGGTGGTCGTCCACGCTGGCGTCGCCCTGACCATCCCCAGCCAGACGCAGTTCCAGTTCCGGTCGACCAGTGACGAGCCGCTCACCGCGGTCGGCGTGACGATCCCTGCCTGGCCAGGCATCGGCGACATGGATGGCACGGGCGAAGCCGTCGTGGTCGAAGGCCCGTGGCGCCCGACCGTCGCGTCGGGGATGTCGACCGCGCCCGAGCGGTGACCGGCGGACACGGCGGACCGCTCGGCAACGTCGTGGACCCGGACCGTGCCTCCTCGGGCGGCATCACCAGATCCAGCCCGGTGAGCCTGGCGTGGCGAGCAGGTCGACGTGGTGGAACTCGAAGTCGAAGACGCGTGCGTACTGCTCGTCGGCCGTCGAGTCGCCGATGTGGATCCACCGCTCGGCGACGAACCGGGCGCGAACCTGATCGAGCCGATGCTTGTGACCGACGAAGGCCACGACGACCCCGTGCCGCTGCCACAGGTTCGCCTGGTCGGCCATCGCGCGGTCCGATGCGCTGCCGACGATGGCGCCGCGCTCGAGGAGGGAGCGGACGATCTCCAGCGTCACCGGCCCGGGCGGATCACCGAAGCTCATCGTCCCGTCGATGTCCAGGCTGACGACCGTGGACGCGAGTGGCATCGAGGCGGACTGCACCGGTCCACGCGTATCAGGTGACCGTCGTGCCGTGCCGATCGGCCGGCGCGGCACATCGCCCCGTCGTCGTCCCGGCTCGGGCCGGGCTCGACGGCGGCGACCTCCTAGGGTGGCTTGGCGTGTACTTGAACGAGTTCGCCGACGATCTGGTCCCGCGGGACATGCGCTCCTCGGCGGAGTTCGCCAGCTTGCTGCAGAGCGCCGGCGATCTCAGGATCCCCCATCAGCCGTCCGTGCACTACGTGTCACGCCAGGCCGTCTTGCGTGGAATGCGCTTCCACTTCACGGAATGGGGCGATCCTGATGCCCCGCCCGTCGTGCTGCTGCACGGTGGCAACCAGTCCTCGCACTCGTGGGACCTCGTCAGCCTGCACCTGTCCGATCGCTTCCACGTGTACACGCTCGATCAGCGCGGTCACGGCGACAGCGAGTGGAGTCGCGAGCTCGACTACTCGATGGAGGCCATGGCCGCCGACCTGCTGGCGTTCGTCGCCAACCAGGGCATCGACCGACCGATCGTCTTCGGCCATTCGATGGGCGGCCGCGTCACGCTGCAGGCCGCCCTGCTCGACCCGGCCATCGCCCGGGCCCTGGTCATCGTCGATGTCGGGCCCGAGCTGTCGGCGAAGGGCGCCAAGGTCATCGGTGACTTCATCACCCACAACGTCGAGTTCGACGACCTCGACGTGTTCATCGACAACGTCGCGCGCTACGACCGCTTCAGATCGCGCGAGCACATCGCCCGGACGGTCAAGTACAACATGCTGCAACGTGCCGACGGCAAGTACGTCAGCAAGGTCGATCATCGGCGGCTGCCCGGCACGCTGCGCACGATCACGCTCGAGAGCGTCGCGGCCATCACCTGTCCCGTGCTGCTCGTGCGTGGCGCGGAATCCGATGTGTTGTTGGCCGACGCCGCCGAGCGCTTCGTCGACGCCCTGCCCGACGGCCGCCTCGTCACCGTGCCCGATGTCGGCCACAACGTGCACGGCGGCAACACGCCCGGCTTCCTGGCGGCCATCGGGCCGTTCCTCGACGGCTTGGGAGACGCGCTGATCCGCGTCGCGGTCAGGCTCGGACGGTGGTGCCGAACGTGATGCCGGGGTAACCCAGTTCGTCCATGGTCTCCATGCGCTCACGGAACTTGGTGAGGCTGCCGGCGTAGGCCAGGTACTCACGCGTCTTGCCGGGGATGTTGGCCCCGCGGAACCACGAGTTCTCTGCCATGAGTGCGATCGTGGCTGCCTCGTGCACCTCGTCGGTCCATGCTGCGCAGGCGTCGCTGTCCGGTGCGACGAACGTGTGGCCGTTGGCATGCGCGTAGCACAGGAGGCCGTGGATGTAGCCGACCATGATCTCCGTGGCCCGAGGGAAGTTGCCGGCGATCATGTGGGGTCCGCCGGCCATGAAGAAGTTGGGGAACCCGGGCACCATGGCCCCGAGATAGGTGACGACGCCGTGCGCCCACTCGTCGCGCATCACCCGGCCATCCTCACCGATCACGTCCATGCGGGTCAGCGCGCCCGTGAAGCCGTCGAAGCCGGTGGCCCACACGATGATGTCGAACGCCCGCTCACCGTCGCTCGTCTCGATGCCCGCCTCGGTGATGGTGGTGATCGGGGTCTCGTGGAGATCGACCAGGTGCACGTTGGGCTGGTTGTAGGCCTCGTAGTAGAAGGTCTCCATCGGCGGTCGGCGCATGCCGAAGCCGTGGTCGGTCGGGATCAGCTTCTCGGCGACCTTCGGGTCGTTGACCCGCTCGCGGATCTTCTCGGCGGCGAACTCGGAGAACTCGGCGTTGGCCTCGGGGCTGGTCATCGTGTCGCGGTAGTTGCTGATCAGCTTGGCGAAGCCCTTCTGCTGGAACAGCTTCTCGTACAGCGCCCAGCGCTCCTCCTTCGACACGTCGAAGGTGCGCTTCCGATTGGCACGGTGGACGAACCCGGCGAACGAGTGCATGCAGGACTCGTAGATCTCGTCGTAGGTGGCCTTGATCTCGGCCTGCTCCTCCTCGGTGATCCTCCCGTTGTTCAGCGGTGAGTTCCAGTTCGGCGTGCGCTGGTACACCACCAGTTCAGCGGCCACCTTGGCGACCTCGGGGATGAGCTGCACGCCGCTGGCGCCGGTACCGATCACGGCCACCTTCTTGCCGGCGAAGTCGACCGGGTCCTTGGGCCACTGACCCGTGTGGTGGGCCTCGCCCTGGTACCGCTCCCTCCCGGGAATCGACGGCCAGTACGGCACCGAGAGCACGCCCGTGGCCGACACCACGAAGCGGGAACGGAGCTGCGTCCCGTCCTCGGTGGTGAGTGTCCACGTGGCGCTGGGCTCGTCGAAGGTGGCCGAGGCGACGCGGGTCCGGAACTGCATGAGGTCGCGCAGGTTCAGCTTGTCGACGACGAAGTTCAGGTACGCCTCGGTCTCGGCCTGACCGGCGAAGTGCTCCGACCAGTTCCACTCGGCGAGCAGCTCCGGCGAGAAGAAGTACCCGTAGGAGTAGCTCTCGGAGTCGAAGCGGGCGCCCGGATAGCGGTTCCAGTACCAGGTGCCCCCGACGTTCGTGCCGGCCTCGACCAGGCGAACGTCGAAACCTGCCTCACGTAACAGGTGCAGCTGATAGATGCCGGAGACCCCGGCGCCGATGACGATGACCTCGGCGTCGAGGTCAGCGTCGCCTGCGACGGTCGGTGGTGCGCTCTGCTCGGTGGCCATCTGTCGTCATTCCCCTTCGGTCCGGCGGCTCCAGCGATCCGCCGGCACCTCGACGATACGTTCCTGTTCGTCGGCGGGGCGTGCTGGCGACCCGGCGTCGACGCTGCACGTCGGCGCGCGCTTCGATCACACGCCCGCGTGCAAGCCGTCGCGGACGATCTCGGTCCATTGCTGTGGATCGTGGCCGAACAGCAGGGTCGCGCCCTGCGCTTGCTCGCCGGCGAGCCGTCGAATGGAGGACAGGTGCCGGTCACGGTCATGGCTGATCGACGGGAGATGTTCGTGCGTCAGGGTGCGGCGGAGGTAGCAGCAGTCGCCGCAGATCACGTAGGTGCCCGTCTCGGTCCGGACACGGACGGATTGGTGACCTGCGGTGTGTCCGTCGGTCAGCAGACATGTCACGGTGTCGTCGCCGAACAGGTCGTGATCTCCGTCGATCTCGAGCCGCTGATGCCCGAGGTCCACGTCGTCGCGGTTGTACGCGCCCAGACGGAGCAGTCGTTCGTTGTCCAGGTCCGCCCATTCACGGCCTTGCACCAGAACTCGGGCGTTCGGCAGCTCGACCAGGCCGCCGGTGTGATCGAAGTGGAGATGGGTCAGCACGACGTGCGCGACCTGGCCCGGGTCGAAGCCGGCAGCGGTGAGGACGGGGCCGACCGAGTCGGATCCGTCCTGGCGCAGATGGAGTTGGAACGCGGTCGCCAACTTGCGCAGGCGGGCGGTCGTCGTGGCCAGCTCGGGGTGCAATCCCGTGTCCACGACGACGAGGCCCGACGGGTGCTCGATGACGAACACCGGGATCGGATAGGTGATCTCGCCGGCCTCGCCGTCGAGGAAGCCGTCACGGGCCGAGGTCATCGAGCCCGTGGACAACGCGTGGAGGCGAACCGCCGGAGCAACCATCGACGCGACCGTAGCGACGACTCGTGATCCGCTCGGCGGAGGGTCGTCGGGAGCCGGCGGACCTGTCGCGGTTCAGGCGGGCGCCGACGCGCCCCAGGAGTCGTATGACACCGTCATCTCCAGCGGAAGGCGTCGGGCAGGTTGGAACGAGTCGCCCGTGTAGAACGCAACCGGAATCAGCCCGCAGTGGGTGTACTCATCGGGGATGCCGAGCAACTCGGACACCTCACGATCGTGCATGAGCGACAGCGTCGTCAACGTGGTCCCGAGGCCACGTGACCGCGCCGCCAACATGAACGACCACATGGCCGGAAGCACCGAAGCAAGCGCGGTCGCGGTCAAGAAGAACGGTGCCCCTTCGGTGCGCGGTGAGATGCACGGGACGACCAGCACCGGCACTCGCGCCATCTCGTCGGCAAGGTGCTGGCCCGACTTCAGGACGAGCGGAAACCGCTGACCCCGCGGGTCGTCGGCGGCGAACTCGAACGTCGCCGTGGCGAGGTAACGCTCCCACGCGTCCTTGTAGAAACCGGCGATCGCCTGACGTTTGGCCTCGTCCGTGACGACGATGAAGTGCCAACCCTGCAGGTTGCCGCCCGTCGGCGCCTGCATCGCGATCCTCAGACACTCGTCGACGAGCTCGCGTGGCACGACACGCTCGAGATCGAGCCGGCGGCGCACCGACCGAGTCGTGGTCAACAGCAGGTCGGCATTCGTCCCGTCGATCATCGTCTCCCCTGACGCCTTGATCAGCGGCCCATTCTTCAGGATGGACGATCTAGCCGCAAGCGTTCGCGCCAGGGCGAGGCGTCGAGTCCGGGGTACTTCTCCGCCAGCGCGTCGACCGTCGCGGCGTCCCAGTACGCGTGACCGGGCCGCGGGATGCCGAACAGCGCGAGGTCGTCGGGTGACTTGCCACGGACGAACTCGGCGAACACGCGGCTGTTGCCCAGTCGCCCGAACGCGTCGTAGCTGAACCACTCCGCGGCGGCCGGCCGGAACGCGACCACGAGCACCGCACGCGACGCGTCCGGGCGGGCGAAGTCGGTGCCGCGATGCCACACGTCCGAGCGGTAGGCCAGCAGCGTGCCCCGCTCGCCGGTGGCGACGATCTCGTGGTCGTACAAGTCCTCATGGGCGACATGCGACCGGCTGCGCGGCACGAGCCGCGGCGGCGCGCAGCCGTCGTCGACGTCGGACAGGTACAGGAACGCCTCGAGATGCCAGAAGCCGGGCTCCATGCGCGGTGGGACGAGCGAGTGGTTGCTGTCCTGGTGCAGCGGCTGCTCGTAGTTGATCGCGCCGGCCCACTTCGCCCAGACGGCCGCTTGATAGATGCGGACGTCGTCGTCGAGCAGCGCCCGACGGGCGAACGCGGTGAGGCGCGGATGCACGAACAGGTCGTTGAGGGCGCGACAACCGCGCAGCGGGAAGCCGCGCATGCCGTCGAACTGCGAGGACCGGAACTGCTTGCCCGCCGGCTCGCTGTCGCCGAGGCCTTGCGCCCGGTTGTAGTCGTCGAACGTGTCGGAGCCGTACAGGAGGGCGAGGTCGCCGGCGACGGCGTCGATCTCGTCGGCGGGGACGAGTCCGGGGACGAGCGCGAACCCTTCCTCCCGCCACTGGCGCGTCGCGCCCGCGAACTCGTCGGCCACGGCCACACCTTCTCACGCGGCGCGGTACGTGCCGCCAGCGCCGTCAGGACGTGCTTTCCGCACCCCTGTTAGCGTCCGCGGCCATGCAGATCGATACCGGGACCGAGCTCCTGCTCGCCAGGGTGGACGGCCCGATCGGGCGCCTGACGTTCAACGACCCGGCCCGTCACAACGTGCTCGCGCTGGCGATGCAGGAGGCCATCCCGGGCGTGGTCGAGGCGTGGGAGGCCGACCCGTCGGTGCGCGTCATCGTCATCGAGGGCGCGGGCGGCCGGGCGTTCGTCGCCGGCGCCGACATCTCCGAGTTCGGCGCCCGTCGCACCGCGCCCGAGGACCGGGCCGACTACGACAAGCGGTCCGGTGCGGCGTGGCGGGTGTGGCGGCACGTGACGAAGCCGGTCATCGCCAAGATCGACGGGTACTGCATCGGCGGTGGCCTGCTGATGGCGCTGCAGGCCGACATCCGCATCTGCTCGGAGCCGAGCACGTTCGCCGTGCCGGCCGCCCGGCTGGGTCTCGGCTACGGCTTCGGCGGCGTCCGCCAGATGATGAACCAGGTCAACCCGGCGATCGCCTCGGAGATCCTGTTCTCGGCGCGGCGCTTCTCCTCGGCCGAGGCGCTCAACGTCGGGCTCGTCAACCGCGTGGTCGCGGTCGACGAGCTGGAGGCTGCCGTGGTGGAGCTGGCCGGTCAGATCGCGCGCAACGCGCCGCTGACGATCGCCGCGTGCAAGGCGGCGATCCGCCTCGCCGCCGAAGGGGGACCCGACGCGGACACCAGCGAGGTCGATGCGCTGGCCGAGGCATGCTTCCGCTCGCAGGACTACCTGGAGGGCCAGGCCGCCTTCCTGGCCAAGCGCGAGCCCGAGTTCCGCGGCATCTGACGTGGACGCGGTGCTCGACGACCTGCTCGTCCTCGATCTGACGATCGCCCGGGCCGGCCCCACTGCGGTGCGCTACCTCGCCGACTGGGGCGCCCGCGTGCTGCGGATCGAGCAGCTCGGCGAGCGCGGATCGATCCTCGGCGACCACGACAGCTCGGACTACATCAACCTGCACCGCTCGAAGCAGCTGATCGGCTTGAACCTGCGCGACGACGCCGACCGGCGCCGCTTCCTGCGCCTCGTCGAGCACGCCGACGTGATCGTGGAGAACAACCGGGCACCGGTGAAGGGCAAGCTCGGCATCGACTACGCGGCGTGCGCCGCCGTCAACCCGCGCATCATCTACGGCAGCATCGCCGGCTACGGCCAGGACGGCCCGGCGAGCGACAAGGGGGCCGTCGATCAGATCATCCAGGGCGCCGGCGGGCTGATGAGCATCACCGGCCTGCCGGGGCAGGGCCCGGTGCGCGCCGGCATCGCGGTGTCCGACATGGCGGCCGGTCACCAGCTGGCGATCGGCATCCTGCTCGCGCTGCGCGACCGCGACCGCACGGGGCTCGGGCAGTGGGTCAAGGTGTCGCTGCTCGAGGCGATGATCACGTTCCTCGACTTCCAGGCGGTGCGCTGGACGATCGACGGGCAGGTGCCGCCGCAGGAGGGCAACCACCACCCGACCGGCCGCCCGATGGGCACCTACCAGGCGGCCGACGGCGCCCTCAACATCGCCGCACCGGGCGGGCGGCTGTGGACCCGGCTGTGCGAGTTGCTCGGCGAGCCCGACCTCTCCGCCGACCCCCGCTTCGCCACGTCGGCCGCCCGCTTCGAGCACCGCCTGGTGCTCGACGAGCTCCTCGACGAGCGCTTCGGCCGGCGCCGGCGTGACGAGTGGATCGCCCTGCTCGACGCCGCCGGCATCCCGTGCGGACCGGTCAACGCGATGGACGAGGTGTTCGCCGACCCTCAGGTCCAGCACCTGGCGATGCTGTCGCGCATCCCCCACGCCCACCGCGGCGACGTCGACGTGCTGCGCAACCCGATCACGATGAGCCGCAGCCGTCCGGTCGTGCCGACGGCGTCGCCCGTCCCCGGCCGCCCGGCCGCCGACATCTTCGACGAGCTGGGCATCCCGTCGCCCGACGAGTGACCTCGTCCCCAATGGTGCGATCTAGACGGTCCGCCCCGCCATGTCGCGGTCGACGTCGGCGAGGAACGCCCCGACCATCGTGTTGAACGCCGCCGGCTCCTCGAGGTTGATGGCGTGGCCGGTGTGCGGGTGCATCCACAGCCCGGCGCCGGGGATCGCCCGCTTGAGCATCAGGTTGGTCTCCAGGCACGGGCCGTCCTCGTCGCCGAGGGCCAGCAGCACGGGGACCGTGAGCGACCGGAAGTCGTCCTCGAAGTCGTACAGCGAGGGCCGCAGCGCCTGGTACCGGGCCATCGTGTTGGCCATCCCGACCGGCGAGTGCTCGCGCAGGTGCTCCATGAACTCGTCCCACGAGCGCGGGCTCTTGCGCAGCAGCTGGGTGCGGGTCGCGCCGTGGCCGATCTCCTCGGCCATCGCCGCCATGCCGTCGGCGACGAACCGCTCGGCGATGGTGCCGGCCACGCGCGGCCAGTCGGCACGCTCGGCCGGGCCGGAGCCCGACCCGGCGCCGGCGGCCACGATGGCCGAGGCCCGCTCGGGGTGGCGCAGGCCGAACTGCAGCACGGCGTAGCCGCCCATGCTCAGCCCGACGACGTGGGCGCGGTCGATGCCGAGCCCGTCGAGCACGGCGAGGAGGTCGGCGACGGAATGCTCCCAGCCGTACTGGTCGCGGTCCTCCGGGACGTCCGACGGCGGGTAGCCCCTGGCGTTGTAGGTGATGCAGCGGTAGGCGCGCGAGAACCAGCGGACCTGCGGCTCCCACTCGCGGTGGTCGGATCCGAACTCGTGGACGAACACGATCGGGTACCCGGCACCGGTCTCCTCGACGTAGAGGTTGACGTCGCCGGACTGGACGAAGGCCATGACGGGTGACCGTACCGATCGAGCAGGCCGGCGCGCCGATCGGCGTGACCGGACCTACAGCCGCTCGCCCGGCAACTGGCTCGACTGCCGCACCCATCCGGCGAACTGAGCCTCGTCGAGCGCGACGTCCTCGAGGATGTGCACGCAGCGGACGTCGGCCGACTTCGTCGCCACGGGCGGCACCGGCTCGAGGGCCGAGCCGCGGAAGAACGAGACCTTGACGTACTTGGTGAAGCAGTGGACGTTGAGGAACCAGCCCTCACCCTCCACGCCATAGAACGGCGAGTTCCACTTCACGGCCTTGTGCACATCGGGGACGGTCCGTTCGATGAGCGCGTCGAGCTGCTGACCGACCACGCGCTTCCAACCCGGCATCGCCGCGATGTACGCCTGGACCGGCGCGTCACCGTCGCCCTTGGGGATCTGCGGGTTGCCGCCGGACAGCAGGACGGGCT
This sequence comes from uncultured Acidimicrobiales bacterium, assembly GCA_963794805.1. Taxonomy (GTDB): domain Bacteria; phylum Actinomycetota; class Acidimicrobiia; order Acidimicrobiales; family Ilumatobacteraceae; genus JAODBQ01. The sequence goes on along the minus strand of CAWCFL010000009.1, from coordinate 30,403 downwards.
CGCCCGCCTGCTTCGGCACCTTCTTCTCGGGTGCGGGTTGCGTCATGCGACATCGTCGCACCCACGGCTCGGTCGGTGACGCCTCCGGCGGACCCAGTGGTGCAGCGTCAGTGGCGCGGCATCAGCCAGCGCGGCACCTTGTTCCAGGGCACCTCGCGGTCGACGCGCACGTCACCGGGCAGGCCGAGGACGCGCTCGCCGAGGATGTTGCGCAGCACCTCCGACGTGCCACCCTCGATGGAGTTGGCCCGGCTGCGCAGGAAGGCGCGGATGATCGCATCGTTGCCGGTGCTCTGCCGGCCGTCTTCTTCGACGTCGTAGCCACCCGACAGGAGCCCGTCGGCGCCGAGCAGGTCCATGCACACCTCGTAGACCCGCTTGTTGTTCTCCGCACCGGCCAGCTTGCCGACCGATCCCTCCGGTCCGGGCACGCCCATCTTGCGGTTGCCCGAGGCGCGCAGGTTGTTCAGCCGGATCACCTCGGCCTCGATCCACACGCTCATCAGCCGGTCGAGGAGGGCGGGGGAGCGGTCCTCGTCGGGCAGCGCCTGCCACAGCTCCACCGCCGAGGCGATCGGACCCGAGCCGCGTGGCGGTGTCGCCCCGCCGATCGACGTGCGCTCGTTCATCAGCGTGGTGAGGCTCACCCGCCAGCCGTCACCGGGCCGCCCGAGCATCTCCGTGGCCGGCACCCGGACGTTGGTGAAGTACACCTCGTTGAACTCGGCCCCACCCGTCATCTGGCGCAGCGGCCGGACCTCGACGCCGGGGGCGTGCATGTCGACGACGAACGCGGTGATGCCGGCGTGCTTCACCGCCTCTGGATCGGTGCGGCAGATGATCAGCCCGAAGCGGGCGCGGTGGCCGAGCGACGTCCACACCTTCTGCCCGTTGAGCACCCACTCGTCGCCGTCCTGGACGGCCATCGTGGCCAGGCCGGCGACGTCGGAGCCGGCACCCGGCTCGGAGAACAGCTGGCACCAGATGTCCTCGGCGGTGAAGATCCGCCGCAGGTACTTCTCCTTCTGCTCGGGCGTGCCCCACTCGACGATCGTCGGACCGCACATGCCGTAGCCCATCGGGTTGCGCGGGAACGGGTTCGTCGCCCCGGCGGCGAACACCCGGCCGTTGATGATCGGCTGGTACTTCGGCGACACCGCGAGACCGCCGAGCCCGACCGGGAAGTGCACCCAGGCCAGCCCGCGGTCGAACTGCGCGCCGGCGAACGTCGTCTGGTCGGACGCCGGATCTGGCTGCGTCTCGAGCAGGTCGTCGACGAGGCGGTTCACCTCGTCGAGCTCGTCGTCGCTGCGGCTACCGATTTCCATGGTCGACATGGTGGGGACAGTAGTGGTGGGCCCGGCGATCGACGAGATCGACCCCGCGTCCGCGTCGACGGCCGTCAGAACGACGGCGCCGGCACCATGGGGACGTGCTCGGTCGCCCGATCGCCGTTGACGCGCGTGTGGACCATGAACCGGCCCTGCGTCGGGTCGTACGGCCGCGCCCGGTGCAGGACGCAGCGGTTGTCCCAGATCGCGATGTCGCCGGGCTGCCACTGGTGTCCCCACACCCGCGGTGGCCGGCAGGCTTCGTCGATCAGCGTGTCGAGCAGCTCGGTCGACGCTGCGGGTTCGAGCCCGACGACGCCGTACGCGTGACGCCCGACGAACAGCGCAGGTCGGCCGGTGACGGAGTGGACCTTCACGAGCGGACGCAGTGGGGCCTCCACGACGACGGCCTCGTGCACGTCGGGCTGGCCGACGAGGCGGGCGTTGGCCGATGCGGTGACCGACGGGTCGATGCCGAGGCGCGACTGCGAGTAGTACAGCGAGTGGAACGCCGACATCTCGAGGATGCGTTTGCGCGTCGCCTCGTCGAGGGCGGCGTACGCAGCACGCATGTCGGCCCACTCCGTGGATCCGCCCGCCGACGGCACGCGGTGGGCGGAGAGGATCGACGCCTTGGCGGAGCGTTCCTGGAACGACGAATCGGTGTGCCACCCCTCGTTCCCCGCGAGGTGGCGCACGAGCGGATCGTCGGGCGGCAGGACGCTGCCGTCCTCGGCGCAGTTGGTGAACACGAGCGACTCGATCGACAGCTCGCCGAAGCGCCGGCCGAACGTCGTCTGCTCCGCGGGTGTCAGGTGCTGGGCCGGGAACACGAGCACGGCGTGCTCGTGGAACGCGGCTTCGACCTCGGTCCACTCCTCGTCGGTCATCGATCGGAGCTCGACGCCGGTGACGACGGCGCCGAGCGTCGCGTCCGCCGGTTCGATGCAGATGGTGCTCATGGCAGACCCCCGCCGCTCACGATATGCATCGCAGTCGAGCGACCAATCACCGTGCGGCGGGGGCGCCGCGCCGGTCACTTGAGGTAGCAGCGCATCCCGACGAGCGTCACGTGGTCGTCGGCGACGGGGAGCCGGCGCTTCGCCGCGTTGGCCTTCACCGCGTCCGGGTCGGAGCAGGCGAGATCGATGCCGGCGAGACCCTCGGGGCGCCCGTCGGTGATCGGCACGAAGCGCAACGTCGCGTTGTCGAGTGGGATGGTCGGCACGCCGTCCACGTCGGCCCGGTCGATCTGGATGATCTCCGACCAGCGCGTGGCCACCTTCGCCGGGTCGTCGCACTGCATCTCGGCTGCGGTGATCGCCGACACGAGGTCGGTGCGGATCGCCTGCTGCCAGTCGGGACCGGCCGGGCTCCACGGGCCCATCGGGTCGTCGCCCCCCGCCTGCTCGTCGATCTCGAGGAACGAGCCACCGGTGTCGGCCGGGTGCAACTGCATGTTGGTGAACCCGTCCTCGTCGAACTGCCCGACGATGCGGATGCCGAGCTCCTCGACCCGCGACCGTCGCGGCGGGTGGACGTCGGTCTGCGTGATGACCATGTAGCCACCCGCGCCCTTGCGGCGCAGCAGGAAGCGCTCGGCAGTCGTGCCCTCGGTGATCGGCGCGACGATCTCCAAGAGCTGCGTGCCGATCGGCATGAGCGTGTTGTGCAGTCCGATCTTCCTGATCGACGGGTCATGGAAGGCGACGGCCACGCCGAGGACGTCGATGAACTCCTGCGCGGCGACGAGGTCGTGGCGGGCGACGAGGGCGATCTGGCGGATTCGCAGCACGGTCGATCACCGCCCCTGGAACTGCGCCGGGCGCTTCTCGACGAACGCGCGGAACGCTTCCTTGCAGTCGCTGCTGGCGGTGATCGTGCCGTGGTCCTTGGTCTCCATGGCGATGAACTCGCCGAAGCCCATCGACTCGGCGTCGACGTAGTGGGCCTTCATCCCCCGCCGGGCGAGCGGTGCCTTCGCCGCGAGCACGTCGACGATCGCCTGCACCTCGTCGCGGAACGTGTCGTCGTCGAACGTCGCGTTGACCAGCCCGATCGCCGCGGCCTCGTCGGCGGTCACCTTGCGCGGCAGCAGGGAGAGCTCGCGCGCCTTGCCCGCACCGACCAGGCGGGGCAACGTCCACGGCAGCCCCATGTCGCCGGCGACGGCCACGTCGAGGAACGCGGTGTTGAGCTTGGCCGACCGCGTCGCGTAGCGCAGGTCGCAGGCGCAGGCCCACCCCATCCCGGCACCGGCGCAGGCGCCGTTGATCGCCGCGACGGTGACCTGGGGCATCTCGTGCAGCAGCACGGGAACGTCGAAGTACTCGTCCTTGCCGGCCTCACCGGTCTCCCCGGACGTGTAGTGCTTGAGGTCGGCGCCCGGGCAGAACGCCGCTCCCGCTCCGGTGACCACGACGACGGTCAGGGTCTCGTCGTCGGCGACCTCGTGCAGCAGCTCGTGCGCCTCGCGCAGCATCTGGGTGGTCATCCCGTTGAAGTGCTCGGGACGGTTGATCGTCAGCGTGCCGACTCCGCCATCGCGCTCCCACAGGATCGTGTCGTACGTCGTGGTCATGGGTGCCTCCAAAGGCCCGCCTCGAGTCGCCACGGTCGTCGCTGGGTGGCGGACGTCGAGCAGGGTTCGCTCGTCCCCGCATCTTGCACGAGCCGCTCGGTCGGTGCAGCAGCGAACGGCCGGCCCGCCCGCCGCTCAGCGACCGGTGAACGTGGCGGTGCGCTTCTCCTGGAACGCGCGCACGGCTTCGCGGTGGTCCTCGGAAGCCATCGAGCGTCCTTCCAGGCTCAGCGACAGCGGGAGGACGAGGTTGGAGATCATCCGCATGTAGCTGTTGACGGCCATCTTCGACGCCGAGATGGCCAGTCCGGGCCCGGCCGCGAGGCGTGCCGCCAGCGCCAGTGCCTCGTCGACCACGGTCCCGTCGTCGACCACGAAGTTGACGAGACCCAGCCGTTCGGCCTCCGGGGCCGTCAACCGGTCGCCGGTCATCAGGAAGTACTTGGCCCGGTTGACACCCATCAAGAGCGGCCAGATCAACTGCCCACCGTCGCCCGCCCCGATGCCCATCACGACATGGGTGTCGGCGAACGTCGCCGAGCGGGCCGCGTAGACGACATCGGCCAGGAGCGCCACGGTCGCTCCGAGGCCCATCGCGTAGCCGTTCACCGCCGAGATCACCGGCTTGCTGCACTCCAGCAGGTGATCGACGATCTGGCGACCCTCCTCGAGCGTCATCCCACCGCCACCGCCGCCCGCGGGCTGTGGACCGAAGTCGCCGCCGGCGCAGAACGCGCGACCGGCGCCGGTGATCACCAGCACCTTGACGTCGGGGTCGGCGTCGGCCTCGCGGGTGATCCGGGCGAGCTCCGAATGCATCACGGCGTTCACCGCGTTCAGCCGGTCGGGGCGATCGAGTGTCGCCAGGACGATCCCGTCGTCGCGCTTGTCGATGGTGATGGCTTCGTATCGCTGCGGATCGAGCACGTCGGCCTCCTCGGTTGTCGCGGTCCGAGCGAGCCTCGCGCAACGTGTCGTCCGGATGATCGCTGGAGCGCCGCCTTGGCGCCGCCTCCCTCAGCCGGCGCTGTCGTCCTCGAGGAGGTCCTCGCGGACGGCCACGGCGCCCTCGACCGTGATCTCGTCGTCGTCGATCACGCCGTCGCCGTCGGCATCGACCGCGGTGACGGTGGACGACTCGAACACGTCGGGCACTCCGTCGCCGTCGACGTCGTAGCCCGTGATCGTCGTCCGATCGATCGCGTCGGGCACGCCGTCGCCGTCGACGTCGTAGGTCGTGACCGTCGTCTGCTCGACGACGTCGACGATGCCGTCACCGTCGAGGTCGGCCACGACCGTGGTCACCTCGGTGACGATGTCGGGGACGCCATCACCGTCGACATCGACGACCTCGGTCTCGACCGTCACCGCGATCACTGCTTCGTCCTCGTTGTCGCCCATCGGGTGATTCAACCACGATCTGGCCGGCCTCGGTGCACACGCGTTCGACGGGCGAGCGCCCGCCGCCAGTGCCTTCGACCGGGGCCCGCACGGCGGCCGCCGGTACCGTCGCGCTCGGTGTCGTCGGCAGTGCTCGGCACGGCAGGGGGTTGGTCATGGGTGGCGCGCATCGCTACGACGTGGTGGTGAAGGACGGGCTGATCTTCGACGGCACCGGCGCCCCACGGGTCCGTGGCGATGTCGGGATCGCCGGCGGTCGCGTGGCTGCGATGGGGCGGATCGATGCCGCCGACGCGGCCGAGGTGATCGACGCCCACGGCATGCACGTCGCCCCCGGCTTCGTCGACCTGCACACCCACTACGACGCCCAGGTGTTCTGGGACCCGTATTGCACGCTGTCGGGCTGGCACGGGATCACGTCGGTGGCGATCGGCAACTGCGGCTTCGGGTTCGCCCCGGTGCAGCCGGCGCTGCGCGACCACGCGATGCGCTCGATGACCCGGGTGGAGGCGATCCCCTACGAGTCGATGCGACTCGGGCTGCCGTGGGACTGGGTGACCTTCCCCGAGTACCTCGACAGCCTCGACGCCACCCCCAAGGCGCTGAACATCCTGCCGTACGTGCCCGTCGGTCCGATGCTCGTGGACGTCCTCGGCCTGGACGGAGCCAAGGCCGGACGCCTTCCGACGGCTGACGAGCACGCCCGCCTGGCCACGATGCTCGACGAGGCCATGGCCGCCGGGGGTTGCGGGTGGTCGGCGCAGCGGCTCCCGCCCACGGGACCTGCGGCGGTGCAGCGCGACTGGGACGGCAGCCCGATGCCGACCGACGTGATGCACGACGAGACCTGCCGGGTGCTCGCCCGGGTCCTGGCGCGGCGCAACGCGGGCGTCCAGCAGCTCACGCTGACGACCGACGACATCCGCCACGACCTCGCCCACCTCGAGGAGATCGCCACGCTGTCGGGTCGACCGGTGCTGCACAACGTCGTCCAGGCGTTCGAGAGCCGCCCGCACGTGCACCGGCGGGCCATCGAGTGGTTGGAGCGGTGCCGGGAGCGGGGCATCCCCGTCTACGGGCAGGGCGTCACCACCGACGCCGGGTTCACGTTCACGTTCGAGGACTGGAACCTCTACGACGACTCGAACGCGTGGATGGAGGCCACCACCGGCTCGCTGGCCGAGCGGCTGGCCAAGCTGTCCGACCCCGGTCGCCGTCAGGGCCTCAAGGACCAGCCGCCGACCGTGGCCACGGCAGCGATCGAGACGGTGACCGTGCTCTCGCCGCGCTCGCCGTCGACGGAGCCGTTCCGGGAGATGTCGGTCCGCCAGGTCGCCGAGGCGACCGGCAAGCACCCGGTCGACGCGATGCTCGACATCGCCGTCACCGACGAGTTGCGCACCTTGTTCTTCGCCGCGCCGCCCCAGGGCTCGTCAGACCTGTTGCGCGAGATCGTGCAGTACCCGCACATGCTCTTCGGCGTGTCCGACGGTGGGGCCCACACCAAGTTCCTCACCGCCGGCCGGTATCCCACCGAGACGTTGGCCCAGCAGGTGCGCGACAACCAGTGGATCACCTACGAGGAAGCCCATCGTCGGTTGTCGGGTCTGCCGGCCCAGCTCGCCGGCTTCCACGATCGCGGGCTGCTGCGTGTCGACGGCCCGGCCGACATCGTGGTCTACGACCCCGAGCGCCTGACCGTGGAACCCACCGAGGTCGTCGAGGACCTGCCCGGCGGTGAGTGGCGTCGCATCCAGCGGGCCTCGGGGTACCACGCCGTGTTCGTCAACGGGGTCCGCACCATCGCCGACGACTGCCAGACCGAGCAGCACCCCGGACGACTGCTGCGCCACGGTCACGGCTGACCGACGCGGCCGTCCGAGCCTCGAGGACGACGCGCTCGGCTGTCACAGTTGGGGGACTTGACCGGACAAGTGAGAGGGGGTTCCCATGGCCGGACCACTCGAAGCTGTGGCCCGTCGGTTCCTCGCACACCCGATGCGCTCGACGTCGACGGGCTCGTCGGCGTGTTGGCCGACGACATCGTGGCTGTCCATGGCGTGCAGTGGCCCGTCGGTCACGGGGCGTGCGTCGAGCCGGCCGGCCATCCTCCGTACGGGACCGTGAGGATCTCGAGGAAGTGGCCGCTCGGATCGCACCAGTACACGCCGCGACCGCCGTCGTTGTGGTTGATCTCGTTGCGTCGCCCGAAGTGCGGCTCGGGGTAGTGCTCGATCGACCGTTCGAGGATGCGGCCGTAGATCTGGTCGAAGTCGTCCTCGGTCACGAGGAAGGCGTAGTGCTGGGGGTGGACGGCATCGCCGTCGGCGACCTGGGCGAAATCGAAGGTCGCGCCGTGCTCGACGGGGACCGCGAGGAACGGGCCGAAGCGACGCGGCGCGGGCAGCCCCATGATCTCGCTGAAGAACGTCGCCGACGCCGCGGCATCGCGCGAGTGGACGATCGTATGGTTGAACGCGACCGGCACGACACCAGTCTGCCCGACACGTCACGATGGCCGCACCGCCGGTGGAGGAGGGTCGCATGGAGATCAGCGGATCGGTGGCGTTGGTGACCGGGGCCGGTCGCGGCCTCGGGCGAGTCTTCGCTCGGGAGCTCGTCGCCCGGGGCGCGGGCAAGGTCTACGGCGCTGCCCGCCGACCGGCGGACGTCACCGAGCCGGGCGTCGTCGCTGTCGCGCTGGACATCACCGACCCGGATCAGGTCAGCCGTGCGGTCGACGAATGTGGCGACGTCACCCTGCTGGTCAACAACGCCGGGATCATGCGGGCCAGCACGTTCATCGAACCGCCGGACCCCGACGCCGCCCGTCTCGAGATGGCCACCAACTACTTCGGCACGCTGGCCATGTGCCGGGCGTTCGCACCGGTATTGGCGGTCAACGGCGGTGGGGCCATCGTCAACATGCTCTCGGTCGTCAGCTTCATCACCAACCCGCTCACCGCGTCCTACGGTGCCTCCAAGGCCGCCGCCCTGTCGTTGACCAACGGCATCCGCGTGGAGCTCGCCCGCCACGGCACGCTCGTGGTCGCCGTGCACGCCTCGTTCATCGACACCGACATGGCCGCCGGGATCGACGCCGCGAAGATCTCACCCGAGTCGGTTGCTCAGCAGACGTTCGATGCCGTCGAGCGCGGCGACGTCGAAGTCCTGGCCGACGAACGAACGCGCTTCGTCAAAGCCTCCCTGCCTCACGACCAGGAGCTCATCTACCCACCGATCCAGGCGTTCTGGGACGCATGGACCGCTCCACCCGCAGCGTCGGCCGAGGTCAGACGGGCTTGACCGCGAGGTAGCCGACGACGTCGATCGCCGCGCGCAGCGGCAGGCCGTCGCGGACACGATGAGCGGCCTCGGCTCTGGCGAACTCGGCGACGGCCGGCGCACCGACGTGGTCGACGGCTTCGAACGCCGGACCGGTCGACATGATCGCGCGCACATAGATGTCCGGGTCGGCGAACTCCATCACGCACGGGATCACCGTGCGTTCGATCCGCTCGAAGCCGTACGCCGCCAAGAGCGCCTCACCGGCGCCCGGCCTGCCGAGCGAGACCATCGCCGCCTGTCCGGCCACCTTCGCCGGCGCCGCCATCGCCAGCGGGGCGAGCGCCCATGCGCCCGGTGACCGCTTGATGTGACCCCACACCGTGATGCCCACCCGCCCGCCGGGCCGCAGGACGCGGTGGATCTCGCCGAGCGCCTCCGGTGTGGTCGCCCAGACGCCGCGGAAGCTCGTCGCCACGTCGAAGGTGCCGTCGTCCCATGGCAAGTCACCCATGTCGCCGACGCGCAGGTCCGCGTCGGGAGCCCGGTCGCGGGCGACGGCGAGCAGCCGGGCCGACGCATCGATGCCGGCGCACGTCGCGCCGCGCACCGAGGCGAGCTCGACGGCGAGGCCGGATCCGCAGGCGACATCGAGCAGCCGGTCCGGCGCGTCGACGTGGAGTCGATGATGCAGGGCGACGTACTCGCGGCAGTTCGACGGCTCGTTGAGCGCGGCGAAGTCGGCCGCGGCGTGTCCCCAGCCGCGGTCCACGACGGTCCAGTCCCGCCCGACAGCGATGTCGTCGTCGTTGTCCGTCGGTGTGGTCCCGGTGCGCGCAGCCATGCACGGCAGCATCCCCCGACGGCACTGCGTTTGTCGTGAACTTCGGCTGACATCGACCTGAATATCGGGTTCATCCAGTCGTCAGCCGTCCTCCAAGACCCTCGCCGTCGGGTGGTCGACGCTGAGCGGCGTCAACGACGACACGCTCCCACCACCGTGGGACACGACAACGAAGGACATCCCATGACCGAGACCAACACCCCCACCGTGGACAACGGCGTCAACATCGATGCGCTGCGGGGTGCCCGTCAGGCACTGACCGATGCGCCGCAGGCCGCCCAGTTCCAGTGGCGGGCCAGCTGCGAATGGGTCCGTGGCACCCACAGCCGCACCACCGTCTCCGACTTCTTCGGCCTGGGACAGGACCACATGCACCGCCAGGCGCACACGATCGACGCCGACCACCCGGAGATCTTCGCCTCCGAGGACAACGGCGCGACGCCGCCGGAGATCGCGCTCGCCGCGCTCGCCGCCTGCTTGACCGCCGGCGTCGCCACCGTCGCCTCCCACCGCGGCGTGCAACTCCACTCGGTGACGGCCACGATCGAGGCCGGCATGGACCTGCAGGGGATCCTCGGCATCGACGGCGACGTGCGCAACGGGTTCGACGGCATCAAGGTGATCTACGACATCGACGCCGACGCTCCCCGGGCAGCGATCGAGGCGATCGTCGCGCAGTCGCAGAAGCGCTCCGCGGTGTTCGACATCATCGCCAACCCGACCAACATCCAGGTCACCGTCGCCTGACGGCGCACCCATGCGCACAGCGGTCGTGGTGATCGGCGCCGGGCAGGCAGGCCTGGCGATGAGCCGACAGCTCCCCGAACGGTCGATCGACCACGTCGTGCTCGACCGGGGCCAGATCGGGCAATCGTGGCGGACCGAGCGGTGGGACTCGCTCCGGCTGCTCACGCCGAACTGGATGACCCGCCTCCCGGGTCATCGCTACTGCGGCCCGGATCCCGACGGCTTCATGCGCAGCGCTGAGGTCGTCGGGCTCCTCGAGGCCTACGCCGGCGGCATCGGTGCGCCGATCCAGGCGCAGGTCGACGTCACCGCAGGTCCGGCCGAGCCGGATCGGCTTCGACGTGGTGTCCGACCAGGGCACCTGGTCGTGCGCCGCGGTCGTCGCCGCGACGGGAGCGTCCAGCGAGCCGCGGGTGCCGGCGCTGGCCGCCGAGCTGCCGCCGACCATCCGCCAGTTGACGGCGCTGAGCTACCGCAACCCGGCGCAGCTCGACGACGGCGGCGTGCTGGTGGTCGGTGCGTCGGCCTCGGGCGTCCAGATCGCCGACGAGCTCCGGCGCAGCGGTCGCGACGTGGTGATCGCCGTCGGCGAGCACGTCCGCCTCCCGCGACGCCACCGCGGCCGGGACATCCACTGGTGGATGGATGCGGTCGGCCAGCTCGACGAGCGCTACGACGAGGTCGACGACATCGACCGGGCCCGCCGGCTGCCGTCGCTGCAACTCGTCGGCAGCCCGGAGCACCGCACGCTCGACCTCAACGCGTTGCGTGCCGGCGGCGTCGACGTGGTCGGCAGGCTGATGCGCGTCGACGGCCGGCGGGCGCAGTTCTCCGGCGGGCTCACCCACCTGCTCGCCGACGCCGACCTCAAGCAGAACGCGGCTCCTCGACCGACTTGGACGAGTTCGCCGTCGAACGCGGCTTCGCCGCGGAGCTGCCGACGTCCGACGCGTCCGCTGCCGACGTCGTGGGCGCGACGCCGACGGAGCTCGATCTCGCCCGCTTCGCCACGGTCGTGTGGGCGACGGGCTACCGGCCGACGTATCCGGTGGCTCGATCGGCTGGCGTTCGATCAGCGCGGCCGGGTGCGTCCACGACGGAGGCGTGGGCGCCGTCCCCGGCCTGTACTTCCTCGGCCTGCCGTTCATGCGCCGGCGCAAGTCGAGCTTCATCGACGGGGTCGGTCCGGACACCGCCGAGCTGGTCCGGCACCTTCACGCCCACCTGGACCGTCGGGTTCACGCCTGACCGTGACGTCGAGCTCAGATGTCGATCGCCCGGCCGAGCAGCGCGTTGCGCACCCGCCCGACGAGCGTCGCGAACGGCAGCGCGGCGCCGGCGGCGCGCTCCTCGTCGGCGCGCGCCTCGCCGAGCTGCTCCGTCACCGAATCACGAGTCTCGAACGCGAGGTCGCGCAACGTCGTCATCACCGGCGGACCACCCATCGTGGTGTGCGCCTCGATCGCGCCGAGCACCTGCGCGGCGATCTCGGGCTGACCGATGCGGTCGAGGCCGATGATGCAGCGCGACAACGTGTGCCACTGCTGGGCCCACTCACCCGAGCGATACCAGATGTCGACCACCTCGGCCAGACCGGCGCAACCGTCGACCACGTCCCCCTGGGAGACGAGGAGCCCGCTGGCCTCCGTGCGGGCGAACGCGCTCATCCACCGGTTCCCGGCCGATCTCGCCAGCCGGTCCGCCGTGGCGAACGCCTGCAGTGCGGCGGGGCCGTCGTTGCGGCGTGGCGAACCCCTGGGCCACCCACGCCGAAGCCAGATCCGTGGGGCTCCCGGAACGTCGCCCGACCTCGTGGGCGCGCTCGACGTAGGCGTTCGCTTCGGTCCCAGTCCCCGACCGAGCTCGAGCCGACGGAGTACATGTAGTACGCGTGGGCCAGGCGCGAATCGACGCCGGATGCCTCGGCGATCTCGACGAGTCGGGTCATCTCCGCCACGGCCGCCTCGACCTCGCCGACGGTGCTCAACACGTTCGCCAGCACCCGTTCCACCAGGCCGGTCGGCGGCGCCCCGGCCAGCCGCTCCAGCTCGCGTGCGGCACGGGCGAGCGACACGGCCACGTCGAACTCGCCGCGCACCCATGCGCCGTACGCCCGGATCCCCGTCACGATGGGGAGCAGCGGGTGGTCGGCGCCATCGCTGAGACCGTCGTGCGCGTCTGCCCAGGCGAACACCTCGTAGCGCATCGTGCGCATCGCGTACTCGCGCAGCGAGCAGATCAGCCCGAAGCCGGTCGTCAGGTCGCCGGCGTCGAGCGCGAACCGCTGCGCGGCGCGGAGGTCGGCGAACGATGCGTCCGCCCGACGCATGGCCTCCAGCTCGCGCGGGCCGCCGAGGCCCTCCTCGACCGAGCGGGCGACGGCGGCGAACCTGCGGGAGTGCCCGCCCGACAGCTCGATTCGCTGGTGGTCGTCGAGGCGTTCCCGACCGTATTCGCGGAGGCTCTCGAGCAGCTCGTAGCGCGTGCCACCCGTCGCCGATCGGCGCACGGCCAGCATCGAACGCTGCGTCAACCGAGCGAGCACGTCCAGCACGTCGCCGCCGCAGACCGCCTCGGCGGCCTCGAGGTCGAACTGGCCGGCGAACACAGCGAGCGAGGCGAACAGTCGTTGATCGTCGGGGTCGAGCAAGTCGTAGGACCAGCTGATCGCGTCGTGCAGCGTCCGATGGCGCGGGCCGACATCGCGCCGCACCGCGGTCAGCAACCTGAACCGTTCGTCGAGACGCCGGGCGATCTCGGCGACGTCGATCACACTCACCCGCGACGCCGCCAGTTCGATGGCCAACGGAATCCCGTCGAGGCGCCGACAGATCTCCACCACCGCCGGCGCCGTCGACGCATCGAGCTAGGAACCCGGGGTCGGCCGCCACGGCCCGCTCCAAGAACAGGGCGACTGCCGGGGCCGAACCGAGCCGGTCGTCGAGGACCTCGTGCACCTCACCGGTCCGCAGGGGCTCGACGATGCGCACCTGCTCGCCGGCGACGGCGAGCGGCTCCCTGCTGGTCGCCAGCATCGATACGTCGGGAGCGGCGCGGAGGACCCGGCCGACCAAGGCGGCGACCGGCTCGATGACGTGTTCGCAGTTGTCGAGCACGAGCAGCTCTCGTCGGCCGCTCAACGCCTCGACGATCGCGTCCTCGATCGACGTCATCTGACGAGTGCTCACGCCGAGCACCGTGGCGAACGCCTCGACGGCAGCGTGCTCGCCCTCGACCGTGGCCAACTCGACGGCGTGGACCCCGTCGCCGTAGCTGCGCCGCGACGCCGGCGGGCCACCTCGTAGGCGACCGACGTCTTGCCGACGCCGCCGGTGCCCACCAGGGTGACCAGGCGGGCACTCGCCAAGTCGTTCTCGATCAGCGGGATCAGATCCTCCCGCCCGACCAACGGATGCAGCGCCAACGGCAACGTCGATCGACCCGCTGTCGGGCGCCCGGCGACGTCCACCTCGTCGCGGACGCGGACGTCGGCGATGAACTCGTACCCCTTGCCGTGAACCGTGCGGATCACTTCCTGGCGTGAACCGTCGTCACCCACGGCCTGGCGCACCGACTTGATCCGCGTCGTCAGGGCCGACTCGCTGACGAACCGATCGCCCCACACCAGATCGAGGAGCTCCTCCTTGCGCAGCAACCGTCCGCGGCGCTCGACCAGGCAGCACAGGAGATCGAACACCTGTGGCTCGATCGGCACGTCGTGCCCGTCCCGGCGGAACACGACACGGTCGACGTCCAACTCGCAGTTGCCGAACAGGAAGATCAAACGCCCTCCTCTCGCGCCGGGCAGAGCGCCAGTCTGCCCGCCCTCGCGACCTGTTGCGTCCGTGCGACGGGTGTCTTCAGCGAATCTCCCGGCCTTCTCCAAGCACCCGCCCGGAGGGCGCGTCGACAGTTGCGGCAGGTCCGGCACCCGCCGCGACCGATCCGCAGCATCCGGCATTCCGCAGCCGCTGAGAGGAACTCGTCATGTCCGCCCCCTTCGCCGCGCATCCCTTCACGTTCACCAATCGCGACGGCAGCACCGTCGACGTCCTCGGCTGGGGCAACCAGTTCGCCGCCGTCTTCGAGACGCCTGACGGCTACACCGTCGTCAAGAACCCGGCTTCCGGGGCCTTCGAATACGCGCAGCCTGCCGCGTCTGCCCGGGCGGTGAGCTCGCTGGAGCCGTCCGGTCACCGAGTGGGTCGCGCCGACCCGCTCGCGCTCGGCCTCGCCCAGCACCTCCGCGACTTCGCCGGCGCGCCGCCAGAGCGCGGGCGAACGCGCGCTCGGGTCGCGGTCTGAACCGGTGGGAGCAACGTCGCGCCGAACGCCACGCTGCCCGCATGGCGGATCCCGATGCGTTGGTGGCGCATGTGGCGCCCTTCGGCACCGTGGTCGGGCTGTGCGTCCTGGTCGACTTCCCCGACATGGCCGGAACCGTGGCGCGGGCCGACGTCGACGACTTCTGCAACGAGATCGGCTACACGGGATTTCGCAACAAGGGCTCCGTCCGCGACTACTTCCACGACGTCTCGGGCGGGAGGTTGAGCTACACGAACGTCGTCGTCGGCTACTTCACCGCGGTGCACGACCGGGCGTACTACACCGACCCCGACGAGGACTTCGGGTTCCGTGCCCGCCAGCTCGTCCGCGAAGCACTGGATCACGTCAAGGGCAGCGGCTTCGACTTCGATCGGCTGAGCGCAGACTCCGCCAAGATGGTGTACGCGCTGAACATCTTCTACGCCGGCGAGCGCGGCAACTACCGCGAGGGCCTGTGGCCGCACCAGGACAACCTCCGGTCGCCGTACCAGATCGGTGATCCGCCGCCGTTCCCCGGCGCGCCACCACCGCCTCCGAAGTGGCAGTTCTTCGACTACCAGATCACCGACATCGGCACCGAGCTGAGCCTGGGCACGTTCTGCCACGAGAACGGCCACATGGTCTGCAGCTTCCCCGACCTGTACCACCGTGGCGAGCCGCGGCACAGCAACGGTGCTGGCAACTACTGCCTGATGGCGTTCGGCGGCAACGCCAACCCCAAGAACCCCGTGCAGGTGAGCGGCTACCTGAAGCGCCAGGCCGGCTGGACGGCGCGCGAGCGGACGATCCTCAACGGCGACGTGCTCACCGTCGAAGCCGCGGTGAACGACTTCGTGATCCATGCGCGCAGCTCCACCGAGTACTTCCTGATCGAGAACCGCCAGCAACGCGATCGTGACGCCAGCCTGCCCGATGCCGGTCTCGTGATCTGGCACGTCGACGAGCACGGCAGCAACGACAACGAGCAGATGACAGCGAACCAGCACTTCGAGCTGTCGTTGGAACAGGCCGACGGGCGCTTCGATCTCGAGCTCACGACGAACGACTTCGGCGACCTCGGTGACCTGTTCGGCGCGCCGGCCATGACGTTCGGCGAACTGACCGTGCCGGACAGCAACTGGTGGGACGGCACCCGATCGCTGCTCGACATCGTCAAGATCGACAAGCCCGGCCCGTCGATGACGGTCACCACCCGGGGCCGCCAGGTGTTCGCCGTCGCCGACTTCGGCGTCGTCGCCGACGGGTGGCAGGTGACCAAGCACCCCCGGTTCGCTGCTGATCTCACCGGCGACGGTCGCGCCGACATCATCGGGTTCGCCGACTCCGGCGTGGCGGTCGCGCTGAACCGGGGTGACGGCACGTTCGAGGCGTCCAAGCACGTGCTCGCAGCCTTCGGCTTCGAAGCCGGTGGATGGCGGGTGGAGAGCCATCCGCGCTACGTCACCAAGCTCACCGGTCATGGTGGGCGTGATGTCGCCGACATCATCGGGTTCGGCGACAACGGCGTCTGGGTGGCGCTGAACAACGGCGACGGCACGTTCGCCGACCCGCACCAGGCGTCGATCTACTTCGGGACCGAATCGGGCGGCTATCGAGTCGATCGACACCCGCGGATCGTGGCCGACCTGACCGGGGACGGCACGAGCGACATCGTCGCCTTCGCCGACAACGGCACCTGGGTGTCGCTGAACAACGGCGACGGCACCTTCCGCGACCCACAGCTGGTGATCGACGACTTCGGCTACGAGGCGGGCGGCTGGCGAGTCGATCAGCATCTGCGCTACGCCGTCGACATCACCGGCGACGGGACGGCAGACATCGTCGGCTTCGGGCGCGACGAGGTGATGGTTGCGCTGAACAACGGCGACGGCACCTTCGGGCCGGCCCACGGCGTGCTCGCCCACTTCGGCTTCAGAGCCGGGAACTGGCGGATCGATCGACATCCCCGGTTCCTGTGCAGTCTGAGGACGCACGCCGATGGGCGCACGCCCGCCGACATCATCGGCTTCCACGATGCAGGAGGCTTCGTGGCCTTGAACAACGGTGACGGCACGTTCGCCGAGCCGCAGCCGGCGATCCCGTACTTCGGCGTCTCGTCAGGCTGGCGGGTGAGCCTGCATCCACGGTTCATGGCCGATCTCACCGGCGATGGCACGGCCGACGTCCTCGGCTTCTTCGAGGACGGCGTGCACATCGCGCTGAACAACGGTGACGGCACGTTCCAGCCCCAGCAGCGAGCCATCGACGACTACGGCAACGGCGCCGGCGGCTGGCACGTGGACCGGCACCCCCGCGTTCCGGCCGACATCAACGGCGACGGACGGGCCGACATCGTCGGCTTCGGCAACCTGGGGGTGTGGGTGTCGATCAACAACGGCGACGCCACGTTCTGATCAGGCATCGTTGCCGCGCTCGCGGAGCGAGCGCGGCGTGGGCGCGCCGGTCAGGTCGGTCTCGTCGAACCAGCCGTTGCGCACCGGCTCGACCGGGGGGCGATCGAGCGGGGCGGCATACGGCTTGACGTCCACGATCGGGGTGCGATCGAGCAGGTCGACACCGGCGAAGGCGAACCCCTCGCCGTCGACGGCGACGATGCGCACCAGGTGCAGTCCGATGGGGTTGGGTCGTCGTGGGCCGCGCATGGCGAACAGGCCGATGGGACGTGGCGCCCCCGTCAGCAGGAACGGAACCTGGCGCATGCCCGGCGGCACGGGGTCGTCGGGATCGGGCGCGAGCCAGCTCAACAACCACGCGTAGTCGAAGCCGTCGAGCCCGTCCAGGCCGGCGCGGTAGGGCGGGTCGAGCACGAGTCGACCGTGCTCGTCCGGGTTGAGCATCGATTGCACCGGCGTGTCCGCTCGCGCGGCGTGGCTGGTGCGGACGTGTCCGATCGGTTCGAGCTGCACCTCAGGCGTTGTAGCCCAGGATCGCCTTCGTCTCGAGGAACTCCTCCATGCCGAACTCGCCCCACTCGCGGCCGTTGCCGGACTGCTTGTAGCCGCCGAACGGCGCGTTGAGGTCGCCGCCGGCGCCGTTGAGGTGGACGTTGCCGCTGCGGATCCGTCGGGCCATCGCCCTGGCACGATCGTTGTCGCCGGAGATGTAGCCGGACAGCCCGTACGACGTGTCGTTGGCGATCCGCACCGCGTCGTCGTCGTCCTCGTAGCCGATCATCACGAGCACGGGCCCGAAGATCTCCTCACGGGCGATCGTCATGTCGTTGGTGACGTGGGAGAACACGGTCGGCTTGACGAAGTAGCCCTTGCTCAACCCGTCCGGCAGCCCGGGTCCTCCGGCCTCCAGCTTGGCGCCCTCCGCGAGCCCCTGCTCCAGCAGCTTCTGGATCCGGTTGAACTGGACGTCGGAGACGACCGGACCGATGCGCGTGGTGTCGGCGTTCGGGTCGCCGACCGCGACGTTGCGCGCCGCTTCCGCGGCGATCGCCGCCGCTTCCTCCATGCGTCCGGCGGGGACGAGCATCCGCGACGGGGCGTTGCACGACTGCCCCGAGTTGTTGCACATCAGTCCCATGTCCCGGGCGACGACCGCTGCCAGGTCGGCGTCGTCGAGCACGATGTTGGCCGACTTCCCGCCGAGCTCCTGGGCGACGCGCTTCACGGTCGTCGCCGCGTTCTTGGCCACGTCGATGCCGGCGCGGCGTCGAGCCGGTGAACGAGACCATGTCGACGTCGGGATGCGTCGACAACGCCGTCCCGACCGTGGGGCCGTCGCCGTGGACGAGGTTGAACACGCCGGCCGGGACGCCCGCCTGCTCGAGCACCTCGGCGAAGATCACGGCGTTCAGCGGCGCGACCTCGGACGGCTTCAGGACCATCGTGCAACCGGCTGCGAGCGCCGGGGCGACCTTGCAGGCGATCTGGTTGATCGGCCAGTTCCACGGGGTGATCAGCGCGCACACCCCGATCGGCTCCTTGACGAGCAGCGTCGTGCCCATCTCCTGTTCGAACTGGTACTCGGCCAGCACCCGCCGCGCCGTCATGAAGTGCCCGACCCCGGCGCCGGCCTGGGCGCGCAGCGCCATCGACAGCGGGGCGCCCATCTCCTGGCTGATCGTCTCGCCGATGTCGGTCATCCGGGTCTGGTACACCTCGATGATCCGGTCGAGCAGGGCCAGCCGCTCCTCGACCGGCGTCTGCGACCACGTCTCGAACGCGGCCTTGGCCGCGGCCACCGCGGCGTCCACGTCGGCCTGCGTGCCCATCGCGATCGTCGTGATCGGCTCCTCGGTCGCGGGGTTGATCACCGCGAGGGTCGTGTCGCCGAGCGGCTCGACCCACGCACCGTCGATGAAGAACTGCTTCGCATGATCCATGGACGTCAACCTAGACCGATGGTCAACGGATGACTATCATCGGCAGCGTGCCGGCCGCCACCATGGACGTCGTGTATCAGCACCTTGCGCTCGTGGCCGTCGACGGCCCCGGTCAGTCGGTGGCCGAGACGCTGCACCCCGGGTTCCGCGTGCACATCGACGGCCTGACCACCGACGCGGGTGGCTACCTCGCGCTGATCGAGGCACGATGGTCGGTCGAGGGGCCGCGCCCACCCCTCGACGTCACCCGCGCGTCGGCACGGCCGACCCTCGTGTCGGTGGTGATCGAGCCGCGCTGCCTGTTACACGTGCGCGTCGATGACGGGCTGCTCGCGGAGATGTGGATCACCGCCGACTGGCAGCGGTGGCTCGACTGGCTCGACGCCGGCATGCCGATCTGACGGATCCGCCGACGCGAGCGGTCCGCGCCGGCTCACGCCGAGCCGGCTGCAGCGGGCTCCACTCGTCGCCGCAGCAGGCAGAACTCGTTGCCCTCCGGGTCGGCGAGGACGTGCCACGAGACGTCGCCCTGGCCGATGTCGACGGGACGCGCCCCGAGCGACAGCAGTCGTTGGAGCTCGGCGTCGTGATCCCGGTCCGTGGCGTTCAGGTCGAGGTGGATGCGGTTCTTCGTCCGCTTCGGCCCGTCGGGCACGACGCAGAAGTCGATGCCCCAGTCGGCCTGCTCGGACGACTTGATCGAGACAATCCCTTCCTCGTCGGTGCCGGTGACGGTCCACCCCAGGGCCGCGGACCAGAACTCGGCGAGCGCTTCGGCATCCTCGCAATCGATGCACCAGGACGTGATTCGGTTGGCCATGAGCCATCGCTATCCGAGACGGCCGGCGATCAACCCACCGGCGCACGCGTGAACCGACGCGCTGCTCGGCCGTGCCTGTCCGCGCCGTGGTGGACGGGCACGACTCGTCCCCGCCGCGACGCTGCGAGAGCGCTCCGAAAAAGTGATGGTCAACCACGAACCATTGCAAACGCCCGCCCGCTGATCCGCGCGCAGTTGTTCACCGACGGGGAGTCGGCTGCGCTCGAATCGGTGCGCGCCGGTGCGCACCGGCGCCGACACCGAAGGCTGACCTCCTCGCACAGGTCGAGGTCGACGCCGTCGAACGGCCGGTTCAGGCGGACTCGGCCGCGGACTTCATCCCGCGCAACGTCGCGGCGATGCTCTCCCGCGCGTTGGCTGCGCGCCGGGCGATCTCCACGTCGCCGCCGCGCTCGACGAAGAACGCGGCGTTGCGCAACTGCCATTGCTCGGTCAGCACCGTGCCGTCGCCGTCGGGCGTCAACTCGTAGCGCCACAGCGCCAGGTTCAGGGCCTGGCCGCCGGTGACGAAGGCGTATGCCCGCCCCTCGTCGCGCTCGACGATCTCGACGGGCGCCTTCCACTCCACGCCGTCACGGCGGTTCACGCCGACGAACTGGTCGCCGATCTGCCCGGTGCCGGCGATGCCGTCGTCGCCCTTGCGCCAGTAGCCCCCGGCGTTCTCCGAGCTCCACTCGCCGTAGCGCTCCATCGCCGTGACCAACTCCCACACCTGCGACGGCGCGGCGTCGATGCGGATCGAGTCGATGTGTGCAGGCAGTTCCCCAGAGTTGCTCACGGCCGCAGCCTGTCAGAACGTGCTCGTCGCCGGCGATCGGTGACGACCGGTGCCGCGCCACCGCTCGAAGCCGCGGTTCGGGCCGATGGGAGGGCGAGGTCGGGCGTAGCGTCGCGGCCGTGGGGATCGATGCACCGCCAGCACGCGCCGACCTGCCGGCACGGATGCACCACCACGCGTGGGTCGTCGCCGACCAGGAGCGCACCCGGCACTTCTACGAGCTCACCGTCGACGCCGAGGATGTCGAGGCGATCAACGAACGACGGCGCAGCGACGCGGCGAGCGAACTGGCCCGCTGGCTCGCCGGCGACCATCGGCCGAACAACGACCTGCGCGACGCGCACCCCGGCTGACCGGTGCCGGCGTCGCGCCGGTTGTCTACTGTCCGGCGTCATGCCATCGCGCTTCGACACCGACACCGCTGTCGTCCGGATCGACGATGGCGTCTACGACGCCGGCATCGACCCGGGGTGGTGGATCGAGCGGGGACCCAACGGCGGCTACGTCGCCGCGCTGGTGATGCAGGCGTTCGTGGCCGAGGTGGACGACCCCGGCCGGCACGCCCGATCGTTGACGGTCCACTACCTCGCCCCGGCGGTGGCGGGTCCGGCGCAGCTGGTGGTCACGGTCGAGCGCGCCGGCCGGCTGGTCAGCTACCTCACGGCTCGCCTCCGCCAGGGCGACCGGCTGATCGCCACGGCGCAGGCGGCGTTCGCCACGTTCAACGACACCGGACCGACGTTCGCCGACCCGAGCTTCCCGGGCTTTCCTGATCCCGACGAGATCCAGCACGCCGACGATCCGCCGGGGCTCGTGCCGCTGCGTGAGCGCTACGAGTTCCGCCACGTCACCGGCGCGCCGTGGGACGGCCCGGCGCGAACGGCGGAAGCCAGCGGTTGGATCCGCCTCGCCGAACGGCGACCGTACGACGCGGCGTTGGTCGCTGCGCTGTCGGACGCCTGGTACCCGGCGATCTTCACCCGTCTCACCGAGCGCTTCGGCGCGCCCACTGTCGACCTCACCGTGCACATCCGCTCCGTCCAGGCCATCCAGCGGATGGACCCGGACGACTGGGTGGCCGCGCGCTTCCGCACGACCGTGGCGACGGAGGGCTTCCTCGAGGAGGACGGTCAGCTGTGGGCACCCGACGGGACGTTGATCGCCCACTCCCGACAGCTCGGCCTGCTGCTGGCGCCGTGACGGCCGATCAGCGGAACGCCCCGAGATGGTCGAGGATCGAGCGGGCGACGAGCGCGCCGTCCTCCATCGGGGCGAAGTGCGTCACGCCGGGGAGCACCTCCAGGCGGGCGTTGCCCAGCGCCTCCGCGACCGCGGGCGCCAACATCTGCGGCAGCTCGTTGCCGGTTGCCACGGCGGCGCCGGCGGCCACGACGACCGGGCAGTCGACGGCGGCGAACCGAGCGAAGTCGAGCCGTTCGTTCGTCTCGTAGATGCTGGCTTCGGTCTCGCCCGCGCAGGTCAGCTTGACGGTGCCGTCGGGTTGTGGCGTCGTGCCCACGTCCACGTAGGCGCGCACCGCGTCGGCCTCGCATCCGGCGAACGGAGGCTTCGACCGGAAGCGGTCGACGGCCTCCTGCACCGACGCGAAGACCAGCCGGCGCCGCCGCGACGCCTCGACCAGGTTGGACGGCGGCGACGCCTCCACCCACGAGTCGGGGACGAGCACCGGCTCGAACGCCCAGCAGGCTCGCAGGGTGCCGGGATGCTGCTGCTCGGTGCGCAACAACGTCGCCCCGCCGAGGGAATGGCCGGCGGCCAGGGCGGGGGCACCGCCGACGGCGGCCACGGCAGCGAGCACCTCGGCGACGAACCAGCGCCGCTCGACCGGGATCCGCTCGTGGGTCTGCTGTGATCGTCCGTGGCCCCGGAAGTCGAGACCGAAGCAGTGGAACGTGGCGCGCAGGTGCGGGACGACGGTCGCCCACATGCCGGCGTTGAGGCCGTTGCCGTGGGTCAGCAGCAGTGCCGGCCCGTGGCCGCCCAGATCGTGCAGGGCGGCGTGCTCGCCGTCGTCGTCGCGCAGTTGGCGGATGTCCGTGGCCAAGGCGCCGACCCTACGGCGTCGAGGCCGACGAACGTCCAGTGCGGCGTCGCCGGCTTGGACGACGAAGACGTCCGGGGCGCGGCGTTGTACGGTCCGACACCGTGGAGCTGGGACGAGTGGGGATCTGGACGGCGGCCTTCGATGCGCACCCGTCAGCGAGCGGCGCAGGACGCGGCCATCGAGCTCGAAGGGCTGGGCTACCGAACCCTGTGGCTGAACGAGGCGACCGGGCGCGATCCGTTCGTCATGGCCGGACTGCTGCTCTCGGCGACGTCCACGCTGACGGTGGCGCTGGGCATCGCCAACATCTACGCCCGCGACGCGATGACGACCGCCGCGTCACAGAAGACGCTGGCCGAGGCCTATCCGGACCGCTTCCTGCTCGGGCTCGGCGTCAGCAGCCCGGTCCTCGTGGAGAAGGTCCGCGGCCACGACTACGGCAAGCCGTTGTCGTACATGAAGTCGTACCTGGAGGCGATGGATCGCGCACCGTTCAACGCCGTCGGCCCGAGCGAAGCACCTCAGCGGGTCCTCGCCGCGCTCGGCCCCAAGATGATCGAGCTCGCGGCAACGCACGCCAACGGCGCGCACCCGTACCTGACCACGCCCGAGCACACGCGACAGGCGCGGGAGCTCCTCGGCGCCGACGTGCTGCTCGCGCCCGAGCAGATGGTCGTCCTCGAGTCCGACGCGTCCACCGCCCGAGCGATCGGTCGGTCGGCGATCAGCTTCTACCTGCGTGCCCCGGGGTACCTGGCCAACCTGCGGCGGCTCGGCTTCGCCGATGACGACTGGGCGGATCCGAAGATGCCGTCGGACCGCCTCGTCGACGGCATCGTCGCCTGGGGCGACGTCGCCACAGCGGCGGCGCGGGTCCGCGAGCATCACGAGGCCGGCGCCGATCACGTCGCCGTGCAAGTGCTGCGCGGCGACCGGGCCATCCCCACCGGCGAGTGGCGCGACCTCGCCGGCGCCCTGCTCTGATCGGTCAGATCGGGATCTCGATCCTGCCGGATGTGAGGCACAGTCCGAACGCTTCGGCGAGCAACAGGGACCCGACGATGAGCAGCACGATCGCGGCGGCGATCCGTGCATGACGCGGCCGGCCCGACGGGGGCATGTACCACTCCGGCAGCAGGGAGAACCCGCCGTCCCCGCCGAACGGTACGGCATCGTCGTCGATCGCCTGCTCGGGATCGGCGGCGAGCGCTTCGGCGGTGAGCTCGTCGTCGCTGATCCACACCACGTCGTCGACCATCGCGTTGCTCATGCTCACGACGGTACCGCTGCGGCACGCGCCGGTACCGGTCAGTCGTCGCGCAGCAGCGGCGACGGACCGTAGGCGCCCCATCGTGCGTTGCGTTCGTCGATCGCGGCCCGCAAGCCCTGCTCCTGCATGGTGCTGATGAACGGGCCGCCCCGGGTGTTGAGCGCCATGATGTCGTTGCCGGCCGACAGCGCGGTCCGGATGCCCATGATCTCGTAGGTGCGGTTGATCTGCCGCTTGTGCAGCGCGAGCAGCCCGGGTGGGACGAGGGCGACACGGTTGGCCAGCTTGTCGGTGAACTCGTCCAACTCGTCGGCCGGCACGGAGTAGTTGGCCAGGCCGTACTCGGCGGCCTGCTCGCCGGTGAGCGGGTCGCCGGTGAAGATCATCTCCTTGGCCTTGCGCATCGGGAGGTGCCACGGGAACCAGCAGTTGTCGGGAGTCGACATGTCGCGCACGGGCGGATAGCCGATGAGGGCGTCGTCGGCGACGACGAAGAGGTCGCAGTACGAGGCCAGCTCGCTACCCCCGGCGAGGCAGTAGCCGTGGGCCTGCGCGATCACGACCTTGGTGAGGTCCCAGATCAAGAAGTAGCCGGCGTTGAGGTGTCGCGCCCACTGGGCGGGTCCCGGGAGGACGGGGCCGACGTCGGGCAGGTCCTCGGGCGTGATGCCCCCGGCGAGGTCGTACCCGGCGCTGAAGCAGCGGCCGTTGCCCTTGATGATGATGACGGAGACGGCCGGGTCGCTCTCCGCGACTCGCAGGGCGTGGAAGAGCTCACCGCGCAACGTGTTGCGCAATGCGTTCATCCGCTCCGGGCGGTTCAGGATGATGCGGGCGATGGGTCCGTCGACCTCGTAGAGGATGTCCTCGTAGTCGAGCGGCTGTCGGAAGTACGAGTGATCGGTCGTCATCGGCGTTGTCTAGCAACAACGTCGAGTCGACCGTCAGCGGAGCCGGAGGTGGCTCCGCTCGAAGTAGTCGCGCCACGCGACGACCTTGGCGCCGCGCAGCTCGAAGACGCCCATCACCGGCAGGACGAACGGCTCTCGGCTGCCGTCCCTGCGGACGAAGTGCTCGGTGCGCTCGGCCATCACCACACGTTCGTCGCCGACGAGGCTGACGACGTGGAGGTCCACGCTCCACTTCTCGCCCATCGTGCTGAGCACGGCGTGGGCGGCCTCGGGGCCGATGTGGCGGTCGCCTTCGAACGGCACGTTGCGGTAGTCGCAGTCCTCCGCCATCACCTCGCGGAACTCGTCCAGGCTCATGGTCGCCCAGTGCTCGCAGATCTTGCGGACGGCGTCGTGCCCCGCTGCGCTCATCGCAGCAGCCGGCGCATGTTGCCGGCGTAGAACTTGGCGTGGACCTCGTCGCCCATGCCGCGCAGGCTGGTGGTGAACCGGCCCAACGGGTCGCGGCCACCCTCGATGTGCGGGTAGTCGCTGGAGAACAGGTACAGATCCGCGTTGGAGTCGCGGATCATCGCGCCCACGTCCTCGAACGGATACGGCGTGAAACCCGCCTGCTCGGTCAGCTGTTGCGACGGTGGGCGGCTCAGGGCCGCGAGGTCCGGCTCGGAGCGCTTCCAGATGTCGGCGATCTGGTCGAGTCGGCGCAGCATCGCCGGCACCCAGCCGGCGCCGAGCTCGACGACGCCGACGCGCAGGGTGCGGTGGCGCTCCAGCACGCCGTCGAGCACCATCGTGCCGACGAACATCTCGGCGGCATGGTGCAGCCCGATCATGTCCTTGCCGCGCACGTTCTCCCCGCCGCCCAGCCAGTCGCCCGGCACGGGACGGCCGGTGTTCATGAACGCCGGGTCGATCTGCAACGGGTTCCCACCGACGTGCAGCAGCGCGGGGATGCCGGCGTCGGCCACCGTGGACCAGAACCGGTCGAGGTCGTCGTGTCCCGGCGAGCGCCCACCGGGGGCGCGGTGCGGGATCCACACGGCGCCGAGCCCGAGCTCGACGATGTGCCCGACTTCGGCGACGGCGGCGTCGACATCGTCGAGCGCGGTGGCCCCGACGCCGATCAAGCGTGGCTCGTCGGCGCAGAACTCGGCCATCGCCCGGTTGTGCGCTCGAGCCGCGCCAGCGGCGACCTCGCCGTCGAGGCGGGCGTCGAACACCACACCGGGGCTGAACGTGGCGAACACGAACTGGCGCTCGAAGCCGAGTTGATCGAGCGCGATGCTGCGCTCGTCCGTGTCGAACGCGCCCATCGCTTCGTAGCCCTTGGCGCCCGTGAGCAACCGATCGCCGAGGGCCACCTGGCCGTCGACCTCACCGCCGTCGTGGCAGCGAGTGGCGGCGTAGTGGTCGAGGCGCTCCTTGATCTTGCCCCCGCTGGAGAAGCTGACGGGTGGGATCCGGTCGCGCACCGCGGGGTCGGCGTGGGCGGAGAGGAAGTCCGGCAGCTCCATCAGGTGGCTGTCGGCGTCGAGCATCACTCTGCCGTTGGCGTACGTCATGCCGCGACGCTAGGCAACTGGCGGTCGCTCGGCGTCAGCGGCCGCGCCGTGCTCTCGGGCGCGTCAGCGGACGCGTCGGACGCGCCGACGCATCTCGGCCAACGGCGTCGTGCGCTCGCTCACTTCGGCGCGAAGCGCTGGCCGGCGTCGAGGCGGATCGTCCCGCCGTTCAACATCGGGTTCTCGATGATCGCGATCGCCAGGCGGGCGTATTCGTCCGGCACTCCCATGCGCTTGGGGAACGCGGCGTCGTGGGTCAGCGTCTCGGCACGCTGGTCGGGGATCCCCTTGGTCAGGCCTGTGGCGAACAGGCTCGGGGCGATCGTGTTCACCCGGATGCCCAGCGAGCCGAGGTCGCGGGCCATCGTCAGCGACATCCCGGCGATGCCGGCCTTCGCCGCGGTATAGGCCACCTGGCCGATCTGCCCCTCGAACGCGGCGATCGACGCGGTGTTGATGATCACCCCACGTTCGCCGTCCTCGTTCGGCTCGTTCGTGCTCATCCGCCAGGCCAGCAGACGGGCCACGTTGAACGTCGAGATCAGGTTCAGCTCGATCACCGCTCGGAAGGCAGCCAGGTCGTGGGGGCCGTCCTTGCCGACGGTGCGCCGTGCGACACCGCCCCCGGCGGTGTTCACGCCGACCTCGACGCCACCCAGCGCGTCGACGGCAGCGGTGATCGCCGCCTCGGTGCCGTCGTCGTCGGTGACGTCACACGGATGGAACGTGGCGCCGAGCGACTCGGCGACCTCGGCTCCGGCCGACTGCGGCCGGTCGACGATGGCGACCTTGCCACCGCCTTTGACGATTCGCTCGGCCGTCGCTCGGGCCATGCCCGATGCGCCGCCGACGATCACGCCCCGACACTGTGCGATCTCCACGCTTGCCTCCCCCTGTTCGAGTCGTCCCCGATGATGTCGCGTCGCCGTCGCTCGGGTTCGGTCGAGCGGACCACCGGTCGGCTGCTCCAGGTCTCGTCCGCTGCCGCCGCCCGCTCAGTTGGGCGGAGGGGACGGCGTCGGCGGAGGGCTCGTCGCGATCGACACGGCCGATCCTCGCCGCGTGGTCGACCCCGGCGCCGGGGTCTGGCCGATGATCCGCTCATCGTCGCCGGCGCCATTGGTCTCGAGCTTCAGGGTCGATTCCCCCAGGACGATCTTCGCATCGCGAACCGTCAGACCGACGAGTTGCGGGATGTCCCGCTCGGTCTGGCCTTCGGACTCCTCCAAGAGCTCGCGCACACGGATGCTCGTCCACAGGTAGCACAAGATCAGCGCGGACACGAGCGCGATCAGGATGGAGGAGACCGCGGCGATCCCGGCGTATTCAGCACC
Organism: uncultured Acidimicrobiales bacterium; assembly: GCA_963794805.1. GTDB lineage: Bacteria > Actinomycetota > Acidimicrobiia > Acidimicrobiales > Ilumatobacteraceae > JAODBQ01. Next base: position 2,794 of record CAWCFL010000009.1, on the reverse strand, counting down.
GCCGAGGGCGGTCTTGAGCGTGTTGCTCAAACCCTCCACGGCAGGACCGATCTTGGCCAGGTTGACGAGTCCGACCCCGATGATGATGGTGGTGAGCCAGTCGGACACCTTGATCAAGTTCGAGTTGGTCAGATAATGGGCGCTCCTCGGCGTCTCGGACGATTTCGCGTTCGTCGTGTTCGACGGTCCCGAAGCATCGAGGTCCGCGTAACGCGAACGAGGCAGACCGAACAGGAATCCCAGACCAGCGCCGATTGCCGCTGCAGCGCCGAAGAGAGCAAACGCTGTCAGCCCGACGCCCAAGCCACTCACCTTGCCGTCGTCTGGCAGGGTCTGCCCGAAGATGATGCACGAGACGAACATGCCGCCGATGAGGAGCGCCGAGACCAGGACGACACCCTGCTGTGTCCGGCTGCCGGCCGTCCCCTTGTCCAAGCGCAACCAGCTCATCGGCAACGCTCCTTCCTGGCTGTCAAACGCGTGTCGGACACGTTGCGATCGGCGGGCGGCGCCAACCAACCGTAGTCCCGCGTCGTGAGCGGCTTGATTGACGGGCGCGTTGCGCCGAGGAGCTTTCAAATCCGGTCTTCGACGCTCACGGCGTGGGCGAGTCGGCGAGCATGTCCCGGATCAGGGACGAGAGCCGGCGCGTGAGTGTTCGATGGCCGACCGCGTCCGACAGCGATCGGGCGTGTGTGGCCACGTCGTGAGCGCGCTGGCGATCGCCGGCACCGTTGCGGTGGTGGAGCGCGTGGGCGAGCACTTCACCGCCGAGCGCGAGGTACATCGTCGCGCCCATCGCCTCGTAGGCCGCGCAGACGTCATCGAGCCGCTCGATGGCGGCATCGTGGTCGCCGAGCAGCGTCTCGAACGCTGCCAGGTGGTGGTCGACGGCGCCGCCGTAGAGGAAGGTGAACGGCACGACGAGATGCCGTCCCGCCATCGGCGAGAAGCGCTGGTGCAGGCGTTCGGCGTACTCGGCGCAGCGCGGCGGACCAGCACTGGTGGGCGGCCACGATGGCGAACGGTCCCCAGTGGGTGTTGTCGATGAACGCATCGCCGGCGGTGACGAACCACTCGATCGCCGCCGTACCGCCGGGTTCATCGATGTCCGGAGGGCCGGCGTCACGGAAGTCGTCGAGCGTCGAGCTCGTCTGGTGCCGGCCGCAGATCATCGCGGCGATCGCCACGTTCCCGTCGATCGTGACGTCGGCGATGTCGGGCATCACGCCGGCGACGACCGTGCGTGCTGCGCCGAGCAGGTCGGCGTACGTGGCGAGGTCACCGGTGAGGAGCGGTCGCCACGAGCGGGCGAGTGCCGCGGCTGCCAACAGGACGGGCTCGCCCTCGATGGCCGCCTGGTCGATGATCGCGTTCATCTCGGCGACGCCTTCGTCGATGCGGCCGAGTTGCAGGAGAGCGCTGGCGCGGAACGGCAGCCCCCATGCGGTCCACTCCGGTCGCCCCGAGCTCCGGCCGAGGGCCACGAGATCGTTGGCCAGGCGCAGCGTGTCGTCGGCGCGCAGCGTGTTGGCTCCGCGCTCGGCGCGGGCGATGAGGGCGAGCGCGGCGACGTCGTTGTCGCCGTGCGATCGAGCGAGTCGTGCCGCCCGTTCGACGACGCCGAACACGTCGTGGTTGGCGACGTCGAACTCGCGTGTCCGTGCCCATCCCAGAGCGACCCGCGGCCACGCCGGGTCGCTCTCGCGCGTGATGGCGAAGGCGCGATCCGTGATCGCCAGCAACGGCGCGCCGAGCCGGTACGTCATCGGGTTGGTCAGCCCGGCGAGGTCGCCGGTGATCGCGCGGACGGACACCGCGGTCGTCTCGTCGCCGGTCTCGAGCAGGGTGCTGAGCGGGGCGAGCGCCTCGGCCGCGCGTCCGAGGCGCAGCAGCGCCGCGAATGCGGATGGTCGTGAGCGCCACGGTCCGAGTACTCCGTTCTGCCTCGGTCACCCAGCGCAGTGCTTCCTCGTACCCACCCGCGTCGAGGCACGAGGCGGCTGCCCGCTCGAGGCGTCCGCGACCCGTCGACGGATCGACGAGATCGCCGGCGGCGATGCTGTGCGAGGCGACCGCCGACGCGGACGTGCCCGGTGTGCCATCCATCGCCTCGGCCAGCCGCGCGTGGATCTCGGTCCGGCGGGCGGAGCTGAGCGAGGCGACGACGGCATCACGCACCAGCGAGTGCGTGAACTCCGCGGCCCGATGTGGCGAATCGTGGCGGAACAGTCCAGCGGCGACACCGCGATCGACGGCGTCGACGGCGTCGTCGACGCTCGACCCCGAGGCCCGAGCGACGACTCCGAGCGTGAAGCTCTCGCCAGCGAGTGCTGCGTATCCCGCGACGAGCGAGACGCGATCGCCGAGGCGCGTGAGCCGATCCTGGACGAGCCGGCGAACGCCCTCGGGCACGATCAGCTCGAGGTCGGCGGCGTCCCCGCTCCCGCCGATCTCCGGTGGTGACCCCGTTCCCAGCCCGTACCCCGAACGCAGCAACTCGCTGGCGAAGAGCGGATGGCCACCGGTTCGTCGCTGCACGACGTCGACCACCCCGTGGATCTCCTCCGCCGGAACGCCGGCGGCGGTGACCAGCTCGACCAGTTCGTCTCGCTGGAACGGACCCGGCACCACGTGCACGACCCGTTCGCCGTCGGCGAGCCCGTCGAGCCAGTCGCGGACCCGCTGGTTGCCTTCGCCCGTGCGGGCGACGAGCAACCAGCAGACACCGGGATCGGCGATCGCCGCAACCTGTTCCATCACCGACAGCTCGTCGTCGCCGAGCCATTGCGTG
>CAWCFL010000008.1:0-164867 GCA_963794805.1 uncultured Acidimicrobiales bacterium | reverse complement strand
AGTCACGATCGGGACGCCGATGGCGCAGTCGACGAACCATGACGCCGCGCCGTCGGCACGAGGTGGCGTAGCCCGATTGGCACCAGGGACGTCCGGCGCGGCTGCCCGTGGGCCGATCCTGATGGGCCCCGGAGCAGCGCGCATGGACCTCGGTGAGATCGGATGACGGATCGCGCACGATCCGCAGATTCCTTGTGACGGTTTCGGCTCGAGGGTGCTCTTTCTCCGGGTGACGAGCACAACGTGAGGAGAGTCCCGTGCTGCTACCCGTGCAGACCTTCGCAGCCGACGCGCTGCCGCCGACGATGACCGCCGTGTCCGAGGTTTGCGCACAGCGTTCGCCATGTGACGTTGGTCACCACATTTCGTCCATTCTGTACTGCCCTGTACGCCGGCTTACTCCCCTGTACCGCTGTGTACTGCTCCGTCTCCCGCATGCCCTCTGGGAGGGGATTGCGCGGGAAATGACATCGGTGTAAGTCGGTCAGTTCATGGCTTCGATCGATGTCGACGTGGCGCCCGGGGCGCTGGTGCTGACCGTCGAAGAGGCCGCCCAGGTGCTGCGGTTCGGGCGGACGTTCGCCTACCAACAGGCCCATCTGTACCTCGACACCGGCGGTCTCGACGGGATCCCCGTCGTGCAGATCGGTGGCTGCTTCCGCGTACCGCGTTGGGCGCTCCTCGAGCTGGCACTGACGGGCCGGCTCGTCCGGCTCTGCGACGCAGAGGTCCCGATGATCGCAGTCGACGATGTCGACTGACCCGGCTGGCGTGATCGTGATCGACGACGGCGTCGCGCGAGATGCGTCGACGGTTGGGACCGGCGAGCTGGCTGCTGTTCGAGGAGCTGCTCCTCGCCGCCACTCCCGTTGGCGACCGTTGGCAGGCGTCGGTGTCGGTGCGGGTCCTGGCGGAGCGGACGGGCTTGTCGAAGGACACCGTCGCTCGCGCCGTGGCCCGGCTACGTCGTGCTGGTCTGGTGACCCTCCGCCAGGCGCGCACCGCCGGCCTGTTCGCTGCCGGTGTCTACGAGTTGACGATCCCCAACGGCATCACCGTCAACTCCACCGCAGTCGTCGACACCCACCTCGCACCGACGCCGACCTCGCGTACCGCGACGGTCGAGTCCACGCAGCTGTCACTGCTGACGTTCGAGCCCTGACGAGGCCACCCCGTGATCAACCGCTCTTCAAACGCACAACCATCAGGACAGACAAGTGCCCGGCGGCGGGGCGGGCGCTGATGCTGCGGGTCACGACCCTGTACGCCGCGTCCGCGGCGGCGACTGCGGCGTACTACACGCAGTACCTCACGGCAGCGCCTGGCGAAGTCCCTGGCGTGTGGGCCGGCCGCCAGGCCGCCGGGCTCGGCCTGTCCGGCGAGGTCGACGCCGCCTCGTTGCAGACGTTGTTGGAAGGCCGTGACCCACATATCAGGGACACCGCTGGGCAGGTCCCTCGTCGACCTCCCCGATGCGCGGGTGCGGGCGGTGGCCGGGTTCGACGCGACGTTCTCCGCACCGAAGTCGGTCAGCGTGCTGTGGGCGTTGACCCAGGACAGTCGGTTGCTCGAGGCGCACGACGTCGCCGTCCGCGCCGCGCTCGCTCATCTGGAGCGGTACGGGTCGACGACCCGGATCCGTGCCGCTGGCGGCCGACTGCACCCCGACACGGGCGGCCTGTCGATGGCCGTGTTCCGCCAGACGACGTCACGTGCCGATGACCCGCAACTGCACACGCACGCGGTCATCTCGGCCAAGGTGCAGACGTCGTCGGGGCGGTGGTTGGCGTTGGATGCCCGCTACCTGAAGCGCTACCAACGGATGCTCGGCGGCGTCTACCAATCGGTGCTGCGCAACGAACTGACCCACCGCGTCGGGGTCGACTGGGCGCCGATCGTCAACGGCCAGGCCGAGATCGCCGGCGTCCCCACCGACCTGTTGGCCGTGTTCTCCAAGCGCACCGAGCAAGTCGACCAGGCCGTCGCCGGGATGGTCGTCGACTTCCGCGCCCGTGAGGGCCGGGACCCGACCCGCTGGGAACGGGCCGCGTTGACCCGCCAGGCGGCCGTCGACACCCGCAACCACAAGACCGGCGCCGGTGTCGCCGACTTGCGGACACGGTGGGTCACCGAAGCCGCGGCCGCCGGCCACGATCCACGACAGGTCATCGCCAACCTCCCGGTCGCGATCGCCGCGCCGGACGCAGCGGTGTCGTTGGCCGCGATCGTCGAGGCGCTCTCGGCGGGCGGGTCGACGTGGGGACGCGCCGACGTCCTGCGCATCCTCTGCGACACCCAACGTCCCCAGCCCGGAATGACTGGCCAAGCGTGGGCCGCCCAACTTGAGGCGATCTGCGACAGGTCATCGCCGCGTGTGTCGAGCTCGACCCGACGGTCGCCTCCGCCCCACGCCGCCAGTCGGACGGCCGGTCGTTGTGGTTGGAGCCGATCTCCACCCACCTGACCAGCGAACGGGTCCTCACCGAAGAGACCCGGATCCTGGCCTGGGCGATCGACGCCCAGACACCCGATCCCACACCATCCACCACCGTCGACGCGTCGCAGCTCGACGTCCTCCAAGCCGACGTCGCCGCCGCCGTCGCCGGCCACGACCGGCTGGTGCTCGCCGTCGGCCCCGCCGGCGCAGGCAAGACCACCACCCTCGCCGCCGCCGTCACCGACCTCCACCGGCAAGGGCGAGTCGTGTTCGGTGTCGCCCCGTCGGCCAAAGCCGCACGAACGCTCGAGCGTGAGACCGGGATGCGCGCCGACACGCTGGCCAAGTTGCTCTACGAGTGGGAACGCCCCGACCGGCCACCCGCCGACCAGTACCGGCTCCCCGCCGGGGCGACGGTCGTCGTCGACGAGGCCGGGATGATCGGCACCGGCGCACTCGACCGACTCATCCGCCTCACCGAGCAACAACGGTGGCGGCTCGCCCTCGTCGGTGACCCGTACCAGCTGCAAGCCGTCGGACGCGGCGGCATGTTCCACGAGCTCTGCACCACCGGCCGCACCCACCACCTCGCCCACATCCACCGCTTCCACCAACCGTGGGAAGCCGCCGCATCCCTCCAACTGCGACACGGCGACCCGGCAGCCATCGACACCTACGTCCGGCACGGCCGGGTCCACCCCGGTGAGTTCGACGAACACCTCGACCACATCGCCCGGCTCTGGCTCAGCAGCCACCAACACGGCAAGACGATCGCCGTCACCGCAGCCACCAATCAACACGTCGACGCGATCAACGACACCGTCCAAACCGCCCGCGCCGCCGCCGGTCAACTCGACACCACCGTGTCCGCCTCGATCGGACACGGACAACACGCCCACCCCGGCGACGTCATCGTCACCCGCCGCAACAACCGCCAGATCCACACCACCACCGGCGAACCGATCCGCAACCGCGAACTGTGGACCATCACCACCATCCACGACGGCGCGCTCCACGTCACCTCCCGACACGGCACCGGCCACGCCATCCTCCCAGCCGACTACGTCGCCGAACACGTCCAACTCGGCTACGCCGCCACCGAACACGGCAACCAATCCGACACCGTCGACATCGGCATCGAACTCGTCACCGCCGCCACCGGCCGCCGCGGCCTCTACGTCGGCGCCACCCGCGGACGCGACACCAACCAACTCCTCGTCGTCACCAACGACCACGACCCCGACACCGCCCGCGACCTCCTCCACACCGTCCTCGCCAACGACCGCGCCGACACCCCCGCCACCGCCCAACACCGCAACCTCGCCGAAGCAGATCGTCGACCGAACCGGCCGAGCCGGCCGGCACCGCGCTGCGAGATCCCTGCGTCGTTCCATCAACTCCAACGCCAGGTCCAACACGACCTCGCCGACGCACGGGTGGCCGCCAGCGCCGGCCGGCAACGGATCACCGACCTCGAACACGACCTCACCGACGCCCGGCACCAACTCGCCGCGGCGGAACGGAACCTGGCCCAACACCGACCCGCCCTTGACGCCGCCGACCGCGACGTCGCCACCGCCCGCGACCGACAACTCGACGCCTACAGCGAACTCCGGCAGAGCGGACGCCTCGGCGCCCGCCGCGCACGGCGCGACGTCGCCACCGCGAACCATGCCCACGAGAACGCCATCGCCCGTCGTCGAGACGCCCAGGCCGTCGCCCAACCCGCCCAGGACGCCGCCAACCACGCACGGGCAAGCCTCGAGCGGATCGAGACCACCCTGAGCCGCACACACACCCTCAACCAATGGAACGGCCACAGCGGACGAGCGGAACAGCTGGAACAAGTAGCCGAAGCTCTCGACCACTGGCAGCAATGGGCCACCGGCGAGGCCATCACACCCGACACCATCTCCAACGCAGTCGCCGTGCTTCGCCGCCACGGCCTCGTCCGACCCGACACCAACGCAGGTCGGCGCCGGCGTCGACCGTCCGGTCGTCGGCCGTCGCGCTCAGCACCGGCCCGCGCCACCCGCCATGGCCATCCGACAGCCCGATGTCGGGATCGAGCTGTAACCGCAACCCCTCAAGAGTCGTGCTCGCCGTCAACGGAGCAACGACGCGATGGCGGTCGCCAGGGCGCGGTCCGTCTCGGTCACGCGGCCGCTGTAGTGCTTGGCGGCGATCGCCGGATCGTGGCCGGCACGCATCGCGACCTGCGACACGGAGAAGCCCATCTCCTGGCCGTAGGTCTCCATGAACTTGCGGAGGTAGTGGAAGTCGAGATGATCGAGATCGATCCGCTTGCGCAGTCGGGCGAAGAACCGGGAGATGGCATCCGGCTTCCACGGCTGCGATCCGTCCGGGGAGTCGCTGAACACGAAGGCGTCGGCAACGACAGCGACACGAACCAGATGAGCTCGTTCCCGCACCATCTCGATCTGCGCCCGAAGGATGCCCATCGTCAGCTCGTCGATGGCGATCGTGCGCACCCGCCGGTTCTTGGTCGGGATCTCCTTGATCACGCGACCCTTGAGCACCGTCACGGAGCCCGACACGTCGAGCACCCCGTGCTCGAGGTCGACGTCGCGGACTCGCAGGCCGCACAGCTCGGCACGGCGCAGGCCCGTCGTCGCAGCCACCAGGATCGCCCGCGCGTACTCGGGGCGCTTCGACTGCTCGGCCGCATCGATGAGCGCACGCACCTCCTCCGGCGTCGGCACGACCGGCGCGACGTTCGGGATCGCCGGCGGCTCGGCCCACTGCGCCGGGTTCGATTCCCGCCACCCCCACCGGCACGCCTGGGTGAACATCGACGAGAGGCACGCATGGATCTGGTAGACGCTGCGCGGCGCCAGGCCACGACTCTGGTGCGCCCCGTACAGATCCGTGAGCGACTTGGTGGTCACCTTGGTCACCTGCTTGGTGCCGAACGTGGGCTGGATGTTGCGGCGGTACACCTTCTCGTAGCCGTCGACGGTGTTCGGTGAGCGGCCCTTGCGCTGCAGCTCGACGATCCAGTCGGCGAACAGGTCATCCACCGTCGCGCGCGATCCGGAGTGGCGACCCTTGCTCACCTCGACGATCAGACCGGCCCGCGCCTTCTTCGCGTCGCGCAGGTTGCCACGGAAGACGCGGCTGACCTGACGGTGCTTGCCGGTCACCGGGTCGCGGCCGGCTTGGACGACGAGCTCCCACACATCGGGTGCTCGCTCGCGCATCCCCGGCGCACTCCGCAGCTTCGCCACGGAGCAACGGTACGACGAAATCTTGGATTTGTCTTGGATTTCTTGGATGGGCGCCTCGGCGGGCTGCTCCAAAATGTGCATCTGACCAGCTCAGACTAGGTGGGGCGGGTGGGGATCGAACCCACGACCCAGGGATTATGAGTCCCCTGCTCTGACCACTGAGCTACCGCCCCGGAACGTGCTCAACGGCGACGTGGGCTGCTGCGCATGAGCTCCTCGGCCAGCTGGGTGGGGGCGCAGGCGAGCCAGCCGTCGAGGAGCGCCTCGCGCACGGGACGCTTCAGCGCCGCATCCAGCTGGATCAGGATGGCGGCGTAGTTGTCGAAGTGCGGGATCGTGAAGAAGCCACGCTGGCCGCTCGCCAGCACGGCCTCCTTCTCGTGGAGGTCCTCCACCAACTACCTTCCTCATCACTTCACTTACTACCTTACTGAACACCAATCATAACTCTAACAACACAACCGCATAGCCATAGAAATGCCAACCGCCCAGAAGTCACGCTAGCCACATCCCAGCACGCCTCCTTCTCTATCCTGACGCGCACGGCCACGATCGGTCCGGCGGGGACGGGCTCGTCGCCGAAGCGGCGGACATCGGCCTTGCTGAAGGGCCGCTCCCAGGCGAAGCCGTTGCCGCCGACCATCCACGTGCGTCGGCCGTACTTCTCGCCGAGCGTCACCTCCGGCAGTCGGGCGACCATGTCCTCGACGTCGGAGATCCGCACCACGGTCGCAACCCTACGACGACCGCTGGTGCGCCGGCCGGGACGTCGACCGTCCGGCCGGCGGACCGGCGATGGCTCCGAGAGCAGGGCTCGAACCTGCGACCCGCTGATTAACAGTCAGCTGCTCTGCCAACTGAGCTATCTCGGAAGGCGGTCGACAGGATATCAAGGTCGACGTCGACCACCCCTCGCCCGATGTCTGGGTGGCAGTGAGTACCGTCGGGCGGCGTGAGCACCGCGGCGGCCGACGACGAGAACGCTCCGGCGCTGCCGTCGCTCACCTCGGCGCTCTCCGATCTCGACGCGCGTGACGTGATCGACGAACTCCTCGCCCGAGTCGGTGATGTGCTCGACGTCGACGAGAGCGCCGTCCTGCTTCTCGACGGATCGGGCCGTCAGCTCGTCGCCTACGCGTCGCGTGGCCTGGAGGAGGAGGTCCGTCAAGGGATCCGCGTGCCTGTGGGTCGGGGCTTCGCCGGACGCGTGGCCGCCGAACGGCGGCCGATCATCGTCGACGACGTCGGCCCGCACGCCGTGGTCAACCCGCTGTTGTACCGCAGCGGCTTGCGGACGCTGCTCGGCGTCCCGCTCGTCGCCACCGGCCGGCTGCTCGGCGTCTTGCACGTCGGCACGCGACAGCAGCGCACGTTCACCGACGAGGACGTCGCGCTCGGTGCAACTCGCCGCCGACCGCATCGCCATCACGGTCGCCGCCGACCGGGCGGTCGCCGAGCGCCATGCGGCCCGCGTGATGCAACGCGGCCTGCTGCCCACGCAGATGCCCGACGTCGCCGGGTTGGGGATCGCCACCCGGTTCGTCGCCGCGGAGGACTTCGGCGTCGGTGGCGACTGGTACGACGCGTTCCACCTGCCCGATGGCGCGTTCGGCTTCGTCATCGGCGACGTCGCCGGCCATGGCCTCCAGGCCGCGGTCGTCATGAGCCGGATGCGCAGCGTGGTGCGTGCCTACGCCCTGGAGCACACCAGCCCGGCCACCGTGCTCCAACGCGTCGACGCCAAGTTCTGCCACTTCGAGCCGAACGAGATGGCCACCCTGATGTACGCCCGGCTGGACGCGGACCTCGGACGGATGACCATCGCCAACGCCGGACACCTCCCACCCGTGGTGCTGCAGCCGGACCAGGACGCGGTGCTGCTCGACGTCCCCCGCGATCCGCCGATCTGCATCGGCGCAGGCGCCCCTCGCGGCGAGACGGTGATCGACTTCGCCGCGGGTGCGGTCGCCGTGCTGTACACCGACGGCCTCGTCGAGCGCCGCCACGAGCCGATCGACGACCGACTCGAGTTGCTCCGCCGCGCGGTTGCCGGCGGCGACGCCGAGCAGATCGCCGCCGACATCATGATCGTCTTGATCGGCAACGAACCCGTCGACGACGACACCGCGCTCCTGGTCGTCGCCCGCACCTGACACGGCGCCGGCTGGGCCACCCGGCGTGGGCGACGGAGGCATTCGGGGTGTCCCCCGACGGTCATTCCTCTTCGAGGAACTCCTTGAGGCGCTGGCTGCGCATCGGATGGCGCAGCTTGGCCAGCGTCTTGGCCTCGATCTGGCGGATCCGCTCGCGGGTGACGTTGAAGTACTTGCCGACGTCCTCCAGCGTGCGCGCCTGACCGTCGTCGAGACCGAAGCGCATCCGCACGATCTCCTGCTCACGTTCGCTGAGCTCGCCGAGCGCCTCCTCGACGGCATGGGTGAGCATCCGCTTGGTCGCCATGTCGGCCGGGGCATCGGCGGTGAGATCCTCGATGAAGTCGGCCAGGTTGGAGTCGTCCTCCTCCCCCACGGGTGAGTCCAACGACAGCGGGTCGAGCGACATCCGCAGGATCTCGCGGATCCGGTCGGGGGCCATCCCGCAGCGCTCGGCCAGCTCGTCGATGGTCGGCTCGCGCTCCAGCTCCTGGTGCATCTGCCGCTGGGTGCGCATGACCCGGTTCATGCTCTCGACCATGTGCACCGGGATGCGGATGGTGCGCGCCTGGTCGGCGATGGCCCGGGTGATCGCCTGGCGGATCCACCATGTGGCGTAGGTCGAGAACTTGAAGCCCTTGGTGTGGTCGAACTTGTCGACCAGCGCGCATCAGCCCGAGGTTGCCCTCCTGGATGAGGTCGAGGAACTGCATGCCCCGGCCGCTGTAGCGCTTGGCGATGCTGACGACGAGGCGCAGGTTGGCCTGGATGAGCTCGCTCTTGGCCCGCTGACCGACGTTGACGGTGCGGATCAGGCGGCGGTGGGCGACCGTGCCCGTCGGCTCGTCGTCGAGCGCCAACGCCGCGTGGTTGCCGTTCTCGATGGCCTGCGCCAGCCGGCGCTCGTCCTCGGTGGACAGCAGGTCGACCCGGCCGATCTCCTTGAGGTACATGCGCACCGTGTCGCCGGTGCCCGACTCGCCGCGCTCCGACGACCGCTCGGCGCGCCGCCACCGGCGACGCACCAGCAGGCGCTCGGTGTCCTCGACGGTGACCGGCTCGAAGACCAGGCGGGCCGGCTCGGGGGGCGTGTCGTCGTCGAGGTCTTCGGCCAGGTCCTCGCCGGGCTCGGCGATGCGGATGCCGCGCGCCGCCAGGTCGGCATGGACGTCGACCAGCACATCGCCGGTGAGGTCGACCTCGCGCAACAGCTCGCCGACCTCGTCGGCCGAGACGACGCCGCGCTCGCTGGCGCGGACGATCATCCGATTCCATTGTTCTCGCTGCGTCCCGGGAACGGGAGCAGTGGCTGAGTGCTCGGCCGGTTGGCTCACTCGCGCTCCTCGCTCCGTCGTTGCAGCCACCCTAGCAATGCCTCCGCGGCCTCCTGCGTCGCAGTTGTCTGGTCCAGCTCCTTGATCCGCCGTTGAGCGTCGCTCGTCTCGCGCATCGCTGCCGGATCGGTGAGCTGTGTGCGCCGGACGAGCTCTCGGCGGACGGCCGCGGTGATCAGGCTGCGCGCCTCGACCTCGGGGTCGGCGTCGACGTCGGCCACCGCGGCTCGCTCCAGCAGCTCGCGCGCCTCGGGATCGGCGAGCTCCAACGCCACCTCGATCGAGCCCTCGGATCCGGCGACGGCGAGGAACGCCCGCCGGCACGTCTCGTCGGCGAACAGCTCCTCCATCATCCACGGCGCGATGTCGTCCCACCGCTGCAGCAGGAGGGCGATGGCGACGAACTCGGCGTTCTCCGACGGCCCCGTGCGGCGCACCGTCGGCACCCTGACGATCGGGCGCACCCGTCGCTTCGAGGCATCGACGAGGTCGCGCGCCGGCAACCCGACGTGGGCGGCCACCTGCGCGGCGTAGAGCCCGCGGACGTTGGCGTCGGGGTGCTCGTTGACCACCTGCATCGCCCGGTCGGCGAGTCGAGCGCGCTCCTCCGGCGACGTCGGCGCCCGGCCGGCGAGCACCCGCTGCACGCGGAAGCCGAGGAACGGCAGTGCCTCGTCGACCGCAGCGGCGAGCGCCGCGGGATCGCTGACGCTCAGCTCGCCCGGATCCTGGCCGTCGGGGAAGCGGGCGACGCTCACCTGGACCTCGTAGCGCTGCTCCCACTCGTAGAACTTGTCGGCCGCGCCCTGCCCGGCGGCGTCGGCGTCGAACGCCAGCACCACCTTGCTGGCGAAGCGCTTCAGCAGGCGGACGTGGTCCTCGGTGAGCGCGGTGCCGCACGTGGCCACGGCCCGCGGCACGCCGGCACGGTGGAAGCCGATGACGTCGGTGTAGCCCTCGCAGACGATCACCTGATCGGCGGCGACGACGTGCGCCTTGGACCAGTTCAGCCCGTACAGCGTCTTCGACTTCGCGTAGATCGACGTGGCCTCGGAGTTCTTGTACTTCGCCGGGTCGGCCGAACCCGGCAGGATCCGCCCACCGAAGGCCACCGGGTCGCCGGTCTCGGTGAAGATCGGGAACATCACCCGGCCGCGGAACTGGTCCTGCTGGCGGTTGGCCCGGTTGGTGAAGGCCAGCCCGGTCTCGCGCAGCAGGTCGGTGGCCACCCCGGCGCGGCTCAGCGAGCGGCTGAGCTCGTCCCACGAGTCCGGTGCCCAGCCGAGCTGGAACGAGCGGGCGACGTCGCCGGCCAGGCCGCGCCGGCGCAGGTAGTCGCGCGCCTCGCGCGCGTCCGGCGCGGTGAGCAGCCGCTCGTGGTACCAGGCGACCGCCCGTGCCGACCACGTCGACGAGCTCGCTGCCGCCGCGGAGCGTTCACGACCCTCGCCACCCGTCGTGTAGCGCAGCTGCACGCCGGCCTTGGCCGCCAGCTTCTCGACGGCGGCGACGAAGTCGAGGTTGTCGATGTCCTGGACGAAGCGGAACACGTCGCCGGACGCACCGCAGCCGAAGCAGCGATAGCGGCCGGTCTCGTCGCGCACGTTGAACGAGCCGGTGCGCTCGGCATGGAACGGGCACAGCCCGACCCAGTTGCGGCCGACGCGCTTGAGCGCGACGTACTCCTGGATGACGTCCGACAGGGCCAACGTGGAGCGGACCCGTTCCAGGTCCTCCTCCACGATGGCCATGCAGAGTGTCTACCTCGACGCGATGATCGCCTGCGCGGCCGCGAGGCGGGCGATGGGCACGCGGAACGGGCTGCAGCTGACGTAGTCGAGGCCGGCCTCGTAGAACAGGGCGATCGACTCGGGGTCGCCGCCGTGCTCGCCGCACACGCCCAGCTTCAGCGACTTCTTCACCGAGCGGCCACGCTGCGCGCCGAGCTTGACGAGCTCGCCGACGCCGTTGCGGTCGATGGTCTCGAACGGGTTGCGCTTGAGCAGCCCCTGCTCGAGGTACGCCGGCATCATCCGGCTCTCGACGTCGTCGCGGCTGAACCCGAACGTCAGCTGGGTGAGGTCGTTGGTGCCGAAGCTGAAGAAGTCCGACTCCTCGGCGATCTCGTCGGCGCGCAACGCCGCACGCGGCGTCTCGATCATCGTGCCGATGGTGACCTCCGGCTTCTTGCGCAGGCCCTTGACCGCCTCGTCGATGGCCTCCTGCACCCAGCCGCGGGCGACGTGCATCTCCTCGCGGGTGACGGTGAGCGGGATCATCACCTCGACGATCGGGTTCTTGCCCTTCTTGCGCAGCTCGGCGGCAGCGGCCATCAGGGCGCGCACCTGCATCGCGTACAGCCCGGGCTTGACCACGCCGAGGCGCACGCCGCGGGTGCCGATCATCGGGTTGTGCTCGGCCCAGTCGACCGCCGCCTTGAGCTCGGCGGCTTCGCGCGTGGGCAGGCTGCCGTCGCGGGCCTCCTTGACGCGCAGCTCCTCCACCGACGGGAGGAACTCGTGCAGCGGCGGGTCGAGCAGGCGCACCGTGACCGGCAGGCCGTCCATCGCGTCGAGGATCTCCTCGAAGTCGATCTGCTGGACACGACCGAGCTCGGCGAGCGCGGCGGTCTCCTCGTCGGGCGTGTTGGCCAGGATCATCTCGCGCACCACCGGCAGGCGGTCGGGCGCGAGGAACATGTGCTCGGTGCGGCACAGCCCGATGCCCTCGGCGCCGAGGTCACGAGCGTTCTTCGCGTCCTCGCCGGTGTCGGCGTTGGCCCGCACGCCGAGCTTGCCCTTGCGGACCGACGTCGGCCCACTGCAGGATCGTGTTGAACTCCGGCGACGGCTCGGCCGCCGTGAGGCGCATCTCGCCGAGGTAGACGACGCCGCTCGATCCGTCGAGCGAGATCGTCTCGCCCTCGCGGACCACGTAGCTGCCGACGGTGAACTGGCGCCCGTCGATCTTCACCGCGTCGGCGCCGACGATGGCCGGCGTGCCCCAGCCGCGGGCGACGACCGCGGCGTGGCTGACGAGCCCGCCGCGCGCCGTGAGGATGCCGCGGCTGGCCATCATCCCGTGGACGTCCTCCGGGCTGGTCTCGTTGCGCACGAGGATGACGTCCTCGCCGCGATCGGCCGCATCGGCGGCGTCCTCGGCGGTGAAGTACACCTTGCCGACCGCCGCGCCCGGCGACGCCGCCAGGCCCTTGGCGATGATCTCGCCGGTGCCGGTGAACTGCGGGTGCAGCACCTGGTCGAGGTGATCGCCGGTGACGCGCATCAGCGCTTCCTGCTTGGAGATCTTCCAGCGGTTCGGGCCCTTGCCGGTGCCCTTGGTCATCTCCACGGCCATGCGCAGCGCCGCGGCGCCGGTGCGCTTGCCGACACGGGTCTGCAGCATCCACAGCTTGCCCTGGTCGATGGTGAACTCGGTGTCGCACATGTCCTGGTAGTGCCGCTCGAGGCGGGTGAAGATGGCCAGCAGCTCGTCGTGGATCTTCGGGAAGTGCGTGCCGAGCGCGTCGAGGTCCTCGGTGTTGCGGATGCCGGCCACGACGTCCTCGCCCTGGGCGTTGACCAGGAAGTCGCCGTACGGCACGTTCTCGCCGGTGGCCGCGTTGCGCGTGAAGCCGACGCCGGTGCCGCTGTTGTCGTCGCGGTTGCCGAAGACCATCGTCTGGACGTTGACCGCCGTGCCGAGCATGTGGTCGATGCGCTCGCGGACGCGGTAGGCGATGGCCCGGGCGCCGTTCCAGCTCTTGAACACGGCCTCCACCGCACCACGCAGCTGCTTGGTGGGGTCCTGCGGGAACGGCTTGCCGGTGGCGCTCTTGACCACGGCCTTGTACAACCCGCACAGCTCCTGCAGTTGCGCTGCAGTGAGCTCGGCGTCGGTGCGCACGTCGGCCGCCTCCTTGGCCTTCTCCAGCGGATGGTCGAAGCGTGCCCCGTCGATGTCCAACACGATGCGGCCGTACATCGAGATGAACCGCCGGTAGCTGTCGTAGGCGAAGCGCGGGTCGCCGGTGCCGGCGGCGAGCCCCTTGACGCTCTTGTCGTTGAGCCCGAGGTTCAAGACGGTGTCCATCATCCCGGGCATGGAGAACTTGGCGCCGGAGCGGACGCTGACGAGCAGCGGATCGGCGGCGTCGCCGAGCTTGCGGCCCATGGCCTGCTCCAGCTTGGCGACGTGCGCGGCGATCTCGGCGTCGAGCCCGGCAGGCCATCCACCTTGCATGTACGCCCGGCACGCATCGGTGGAGATGGTGAACCCCGGCGGCACCGGCAGCTTCAGCACGCTGGTCATCTCGGCGAGGTTCGCCCCCTTGCCACCGAGCAGGTCCTTGTACTCCATCGGAGGGCGGCGGTGCTTGTGGTCAAAGGCGTAGACGTACGACACGTCGGACGAGTCTACGGTCACCCGTCACCCCGGCAGTGCGTGACAAACCGTAGGATCGGGAGGCATGGCCGCAGGCTCAGCGTCGTTCCGCCTGTTCGGCTTCCCCGTGCACGTGCGCCCCGGGTTCCTGTTGCTGCTCGTGCTGATCGTCGCCGTCAACCGCGGTCCCGTCGGCCTGTGGCTGGCGCTGTTCCTCGGGCTGTTCACGCTGCTCCACGAGCTCGGTCACGCCGTCGCCGCCCGCGCCACGGGTGCCCGCTCGGAGATCGCCCTCGACTTCCTCTACGGCTACGCCTCGTTCATCCCCACCCGGCCGCTGAAGCGCTGGGAGCGCGCCGGGATCTCGCTCGCCGGGCCGGGCGTGCAGATCGTCGTCGGCGTCGTCGCCTTGCGGCTCACCGGTGTCTCGGCGTCTCGGTCCGCACGCCGGCTGGACCGACGTGCAGTTCGCCCTGTGGTGGGCCGGCCCGGTGATCGGGCTGCTCAACCTCGTCCCGGTGCTGCCGTTCGACGGCGGCAACATCGCCGAAGCCGGCCTGGACGCGATCCTGCCGCGCAACGCGGCGCGGACCGTGATGATCTACGCCAGCCTGGCGATCACCGGGACCGCGGCCGTGCTCCTGCTGCTCAGCCCGCGGTGGCGATCACTCGGCGTGTTCGCCATGGTGCCGCTGATCGGCCAGCTGCAGATGCTCACCCAGCTGCGCGCCGGCGGTCCGCGAGCGGCTCGCGAGGTGGACAGCGCCAGCCTGTTCGCCGCGGGCGAGTCGGCGGCATGGCGCGAGCACCGCGTCGACAAGTTCGTCGACGGCCAGCTCCCCTCACCGTGGTACCGCGCCCACCAGCAGCTCACCCAGGGCCACCCCGACGTCGCCCGTCAGCTGCTCGTCGCCGACTTCAGCGAGCCGGGCACGCCGGACTGGTGGCCGCCCGACTCGGCGCCGGAGATCGCCCTCGACGCCCTCGTCCACCTGCTCGGCGACCCGCTGCCCATCGGCAGGGCCTACAGCGAGTTCGTGCTCGCCTCCGTGCTGCTCCGCCTCGGCGACTTCGAGCAGGCGGCGAACTACGCCGCCGCGGCCTACCAGCGTGAGCCGTCGCCGATGCTCGCCGTGTGCGTCAGCCGCGCCGCGGCGCTGCGCTCAGCGACCGCTCCGTGGCGCTCGGCTGGCTGCGCGCCGCCGTGGGCGAGGGTCCGCCGTCCGACGGCTTGCGCCACGCGGCCGACAACGCCCCCGAGTTCGACACCTTGCGCCACGACCGCGAGTTCCAAGCCCTCACACGCTGGTGCGCGTGAGCCGCTTCTGGGGCGATCAGGCGTGTAGCTCGTGCGGATCAGCTCGTCGATCTCCCGCCAGTCGACCCGGCCGGTGGTCAGGTCCAGGCGGATCCATCCGCCACGGGCGAGGTAGGGGGCGGGCGTCACCCGGGCATCGGCGAGCAACGCCGGCAGCTCGTCGCGGTCGGCCTTGACGGTGAGCGAGCCGCCGGTCCCCGGGAAGCAGAAGATCTTGTTGCGCACCCGGAAGTTCACGTCGCTCCCCCAGGTGATCTCCTCGGTGACCTCCGGCAGGGCGGTGCACAGGGCGCGGATCTTCTCCAGCTGCGTGGCCAGCTGCGCCGCGGATCGAGCCATCGGCTCAGCTTCGCGCGACCACCTCGACGTTGCGTCGGACCCGGGCGAGCACCTGCCGGCTCCCCACGGAGGTGATCGTGCCGACCGCCGCGCCGTCGACGAGCACGTCGTCGCCGACCGCGTCGGCGCCGGAGCGGTCGAGCACGACGAGGTGGAACGGGGCCGACGAGCCGCGGCTGTCCATCCGCTCGACCAGCTCCTGGCCGGGGTAGCACCCCTTGGTGAAGCTGACCGCCGAGGCGGCGACGCCCGTCTCCGCCGGGATCGTCTCGCCCGGGACGATCTCGGTGCCCATCGCCGGCCAGCCGGCGGCGATGCGCGCATCGAGGTAGTCGTCGGCGGTGCCTGCCGGCACGCCGGGCGGCGGGGTCACGTCGACGCCGAGGAGGTCGGCGCCGCCGCCCCAGGCGACCACCGAATCCGCCAGGACCGAGCGGTCGACCACGTCGCCGCGCAGCGCCACGCAGTGCCAGTCGAGCGGCTCGATCTCCACCTTCACGCGGATCTTGAAGCGGTTGAGCCGGGCCAGCAGGACGTCACCGGAGCCGCCGTCGGTGTCCACCACGAGCTCCTGGTCGCCGGTGCGCCACACCCGCAGCAGCGCCTCGACCTTGCCCGTCGGCTGGAGGACGAACGACCACGTGCTCTCCCCGACCGCCATCGAGCCGATCGCCTGTGACAGCTGGGAGTGCAGGTAGCTGACGGCGTCGGCGCCGTGGACACGGAACACATCGCGTGACGGGGCGTACCAGAACATGAGGCCAGTCAACCACGACGCACGAGGCTCCGCAGGTGGACCCCGGCGGCCATCGGCCGCCGGGCCGGCGGCGGCGTCGACGACGGGGCCGTCGGGGCAGAGCACCGACCGCCGCGCGCGCTGGCAGAATGGAGTGCATGTCCGACATGCCCCAGGTCGTCGGACCTCGGCTCGACGGTCGTACCGACGGTGCGGCTCGCCAGTTCGCCGGGTTCCTCGACGCCACGCTGCATCGCCTGGCGTCACTCGCCTTCGGTGTCGCCACCGTCACGGTCCTCATCGCTGCGGCCACGTTCGCCACCGGCCTGTGGGCGTTCGACGGGACCGCGCAGGCGGTGTGGATCGTCATCGGCGGGATCATCTGCGCCGTGCCGGCCGTTGCCGGCGTGTGCGCGTGGATGTACGTGCGGACCACCACGCGCCACATCCCCCGGCTGCTGGACGACGTGCGTTCGCTGCTCACCCAGTCGCAGTCGGCGGCCGCGATGGTCATCGACCACGACTCGGGCCAGCCGATCACCACGACGGCGCGCAGCCTGAACAAGCTCAGCGGCACCATCCAGACCGCTCCGGGCTCGTACCCGGCGCTGAAGTCCGCCGTCCGAGCGGCCATCCGGGTACCCGTCTACCTCGCGATCGCCGTGGTCTCGGCGTTGCTCGTCGGCGCGTTCGGCACGCTGCTGATGTTCGTCGCCCTGCTCTCCTGAGTCACGCTGGCGTGCCCTCGGCGGTGCGCTTCGCGGTCATCCGCCGTGCCGCGGGGACGGCCGCCAGCAGGCCGGCGGCCTTGTTGCGACACTCCAGGTCCTCGTCGTCGGGCACCGAGTCGGCGACGATGCCGGCGCCGGCCTGGAACGAGGCGCCGTGTGGACCGACGAACATCGTGCGGATGGCGATCGCCGTGTCCAGGTTGCCGCTGAAGTCGACGTAGCCGACCACGCCGGCATACGGACCGCGCTTGACCGGCTCGAGCTCGTCGATGATCTCCATCGCCCGCACCTTCGGCGCGCCGCTCACCGTTCCGGCGGGCAGCGTCGCCCGCAGGACGTCGATCGGCGTCTTGCCGTCGACGAGCTCACCGCTGACCTCGGACGTGAGGTGCATGACGTGGCTGTAGCGCTCCAGCGTCATCAGCTCGTCGACGTGCACGGTGCCGAATCGGGCGACGCGACCGACGTCGTTGCGCGCCAGGTCGACGAGCATGATGTGCTCGGCGACCTCCTTGGGGTTCTCCTTCAGCTCGCCCGCCATGCGCCGGTCGTCGTCCTCGTCACGGCCGCGGCGGCGGGTGCCGGCGATCGGCCGGCTGATCACCTTGCGGCCGAGCACCTGGACCATCGGTTCGGGTGACGCACCGACGATGGTGACCGCGGGGTGGCGGTGGAAGTACATGTACGGGCTGGGGTTCACCTGGCGCAGCACCCGGTAGAAGTCGAACGGGTCGGCGTCCAGCTGGATGTCGTAGCGCTGGGCGAGCACCACCTGGAAGATGTCGCCCTCGACGATGTGCTCCTTGGCCACCTCCACGGCGCGTTGGTACATGCCGTTGGGCATCGTCGAGCGCACCTCGGGCAGCTCGTCACCGGGCTCGGGCGGGGCGACGGGCACGTAGGGCAGCGGCTGGGAGATGTCGATCACCGCCTGGTCGACGCGGGCGATGGCCGCGTCGTAGGCCGCGTCGACCTGCTCGGCGTGACAGGCCGAGCGTCGGCACGCTCTCGATCAGGTAGACCCGCTGGCGCCAGTGGTCGAAGGCGGCGAGCGAGCCGATGATGCTCATCACCGCGTCGGGCAGCTGGCGGTCGTCGTGGGGCACGTCGGGGAGGTGCTCGACCTCGCGGACCACGTCGTAGCCGAGGAAGCCCATCACCCCGCCCTGCAACGGCGGCAGGTCGGGGTGCAACGGTGCCCGGTACGTGGCGATCAGGTAGTCGAGCGCGGCGAGGATGCCCCGGTCGACGGGCATGTCGTCGGGCACCACGCCGTCGACGCGCAGCTGGCCGTCGCGCAGCTCCAGCGTGGCCACCGGGTTGCGCCCGACGAAGCTGTACCGGCTCCAGCGCTCACCGTGCTCCACCGACTCGAGGAGGAACCCGGCGCCGTCGCCGACGAGCTTGGCGTAGGCCGCCACCGGCGTCTCCAGGTCGGCCAGCAGCTCGGTCCACACCGGCACCATCGTGTGCTCGGCCGCGAGGCGGACGAACTCGGCTCGGTCGGGGCGGATGCGCATCGCGGACGTCAGCCGTCGCTGCCGAAGCGGCGGTAGAAGCACGAGTACTCGCCGGTGTGGCACGCCCCGTTGCCGTCCTGCTCCACGAGGAACAGCAGCACGTCGGCGTCGCAGTCGTAGAACGCCTCGCGCACGTACTGCCCGTCGCCGCTGGTGTCGCCCTTGCGCCAGACCTCCTGGCGGCTGCGGCTCCAGTAGACCATCCGCCCCTCGTCGAGGGTCATCTGCAGGGTCTCGGCGTTCATCCAGGCCATCATCAAGATGTCCTTGGTGCGGACGTCCTGGGCGATGGCCGGCACCAGCCCGTTGGCGTCGTACTTCACCCCGGCGAGCTGCTCGGGGGTGGCTGCGATCTTCACGCCGGTGGGCATGACAGATCCTACGGAGGCTACAAGATACAAACCCGTCGAGGCCTCGATGCGGCTGGCGGCCACGGCGTGCAGGTCGCGTTCGCGCAACATGATGTAGTCGGCGCCGCCGACCTCGACCTCGTAACGGTCGTCGGGGCTGAACAGCACGCGGTCGCCGACCTCGGCGGAGCGCACGTTCTGGCCGAGCGCGACCACCTCGGCCCACACCAGGCGCTTGGAGATCTGGGCGGTCGCCGGGATGAGGATGCCGCCGGTGGAGCGGCGTTCGCCGTCCTTGTCCGGGATGCGCACGAGCAGCCGATCGTTGAGCATCTTGATCGGCAGCTTCTCGTCGGTCACGTACATGGAAGCTATCGAGCGCTCACGCCCGCACGGACGACGCTGGTCCACGCGCCCGAGCGCTCACGCCCGCACGGACGACGCTGGTCCACGCGCCCGAGTGCTCATGCCCGCACGGACGACGCCCGTCGGCGTCGGTCAGGCGACGGCGGCGTCGATCCGCTCGAGAACCTCCGGGGTGAGCGCGTCGAGCACCTCGATGGCCTCGAAGTTCTCCACCACCTGGCTCGCCCGACTGGCGCCGGTGATCACCGTGGAGACGTGCGGGTTCGCCGCGCACCAGGCGATGGCCAGCTGGGCCAGCGAGCAGCCGAGCTCGTCGGCGATCGGCCGCAGCCGCTCCACCTGGTCGAGCGCCTCGCGGTCGCTCAGCCGGCTGGCCAGCCAGCCGTAGCCCTGCAGCGCGCCACGCGAGCCCTCGGGGATGCCGTCGCGGTACTTGCCGGTGAGCAGGCCGGAGGCCAGCGGGCTCCAGATCGTGGTGCCCAGGCCGATGTCCTCGTACAGCCGGGCGTACTCCTGCTCCACGCGGTCGCGGGCGAACAGGTTGTACTGCGGCTGCTCGACGACCGGCTTGTGCAGGTGGTGGCGCTCGGCGATCTCCCACGCGGCGCGGATCTCGTCGGCCGACCACTCGCTGGTGCCCCAGTACAGCGCCTTGCCCTGGTCGATCAGGTCGCTCAGCGCCCACACCGTCTCCTCGATCGGCGTGTTCGGATCGGGACGGTGGCAGTAGACGACGTCGAGGAAGTCGAGACCCATGCGCTCCAGGGAGGCGTTCACCGCGTGGATCAGGTACTTGCGGTTCAACGTGTTCTGCATGTTGACCATGCGCCCGTCGATGCCCCAGAAGAACTTCGACGTGATCACGTACTCCTGGCGCTTCCAGCCGAGCTCGCGCACGGCGCGGCCCATGATGGCCTCGCTCTCGCCGCCGGCATAGGCCTCGGCGTTGTCGAAGAAGTTGCACCCGGCGTCCTTGGCCGCCTGCATGCACTCCATCGCCAGGTCGTCCTTGATCTGGGTGTCGAAGGTGACCCAACTGCCGAACGACAGCACCGACACCTGCAGTCCGCTGCGCCCGAGTCGGCGGTACTGCATGCGCTTCTTCTTCGTGGTCTTCTCAGCTGCGGCCATGCCGCTGACCCTACGTCCAGCGAGGCTCGGCGACACCCAGCGTCCCGATGGCGAGACCGAGCTCGGCGTCCGCCCACCGCCAGAACCGCGCCGCGTCGGGCGCGATGAACGTGCCCGAGGGACGCTCCATCGGCATGCGCACGAAGCTGCCGGCGACGGCCCTGCCGACCAGGCCACGGTCGTCGCCGTGGACGAGCTCGCGCGGCTCGACGCGGACGGGGACCATGCGCCACGTACCGCCGACGCGGCGCGCGTCGAACTCGTCGAGCAGGCCGGCCTCCAGCTCGGGCGCCCGCCACTCGAGGTCCACGCCGCCGACGAGCGCGTCGAGCAGCAGCTGCACGGGCAGCTCGATGCCGCGCGCCATCGTGCTCAACCCGGCGCCGTTGCGCGGGTTGAGCTCGGTGGGCAGGAAGCCGCCCGCGGTGAGCACCCCGTCGACGGTGAACGCGCCGCGGTAGTCCACCTCGGTGCGCAGCCGCTCGCCGGCGCACCGGGCGATGGCGCGCATCTCCTCGCGCGCCGCGTCCGGTGGATCCCAGATCGACGAGCACCCGGCGTAGAAGAACTCGTCGCCGCGCCGCAGCACGACGAGCTCGACCGGGCGGAACGCGGCGACACGGTCGGCGAAGACGATCCCGTGGATCGAGCACGGCACACCCTCGAGGAACGGCGTGACGCGCACCTGCCGTCCGGTCCAGCCGGCGAGAGCGGCGTCGAGCCGGCTGCGGTCACGGACCGGACGAGTGCCCTCCGCTCCGCCCGTCCAGCCGTGCGTCGCGTCGACTGCGAGGACGACACCGTCACCGAGGTCGATGTCGGCCCACACCGCACCGACCGCCGCCGGCGTCGCCTCCACCACCGCGCTCGGCGCCCGGCGCACACCGGCGCGGTCCCAGAACGCGTCGACCGTCGTCTTGTCGTCGAGGGCCAACCACTCGGGGAGCCGGTGGGCGACGAACGGGCGACCGGCGAGCTCCGCGGCCTCGGTGAGGAAGTCGCCGATGACGAGCGCGTCGTGATCGGGGTCGAACTCGTCGAGTGCGGTGGCGGCTCGTTCGGGAACGTCGCGCAAGGCGGCCTGACCCTGGTGGATCGATTCGTCGAGCGTCAGACCGGACGCGTCGAGACCGAGCGAGCAGCGAGCGCAGTCGGGCGCCGGCCCGGTGCCGGGCCCGTGCGTGTCGAGGACGAACACGTCGGTGGCGCCGAGGCGTCGCAGGGTGTCCACCGTCGGCGTCGACGCCGCGGCGACCTGCGTGGTGAGGATCACCCGTCGGCCGCTGATCCAGCGCGTCAGCTGATCGGTCCAGAACGTGCCGTCCATGGCCGGACGCTACGACCGCGCGGTCCTCGCGCGCCGTCGATTTCAGGCAGGGCGGACGGTGATCCCGGCGGCGGTCATCGCCGCCTTTGCCTCGGCGATGGTGTGCTCCGCGAAGTGGAAGATGCTCGCCGCGAGCACGCCGGTGGCGTGTCCCTCGGTGACGCCGCCGACGAGGTGTTCGAGCGTGCCCACGCCCCCGCTGGCGATCACCGGCACGCCGACGGCATCGGCCACGGCGGCGGTGAGCTCCACGTCGAAGCCGACCCTCGTGCCGTCGCGATCCATCGACGTGAGCAGGATCTCCCCCGCCCCCAGGCCCGTGGCGCGCACCGCCCACTCGACCGCGTCGATGCCGGTCGGCGTGCGCCCCCCGTGGAGGAACACCTCGAAACCTCCGCCGTCGGCAGGGCTGCGCCGCTTGGCGTCGATCGCGCAGACGCAGCACTGCGCGCCGAACTCCGTGGCGATCTCCCCGATCAACTCGGGGCGCTGCACCGCTGCGGTGTTCACGCTGACCTTGTCGGCCCCGGCGCGCAGCATCCGTCTGGCGTCGGCCACGGCGCGGATGCCGCCGCCGACGGTGAACGGGATGAACACCTGCTCGGCGGTGCGCGACACGACGTCGACCATCGTCTCGCGCCCGTCGGACGAGGCAGTGATGTCCAGGAGCACGAGCTCGTCGGCGCCCTCCCGGTCGTAGCGCTGGGCCAGCTCGACGGGGTCGCCGGCATCGCGCAGGCCGACGAAGTTGACGCCCTTGACCACCCGTCCATCGGTGACGTCCAGGCACGGGATGACCCGCGCTACCTGCACGCCGCACGCTCCAGCTCGGCGATCGCCTGGGCCACGGTGAACCGCCCTTCGTAGAGCGCCTTGCCGGTGATCACCCCGGCGATGCCCGCCACCGCGGCGAGCGCAGCGATGTCGGCCAGGGTGGCCACGCCGCCGCTGGCGATGACCGGGACGGTGGTGCGCGCCGCCGCCGCGGCCAGGCCGTCCACGTCGGGCCCGGTGAGCATCCCGTCGCGACCGATGTCGGTGATGACGAACGCGGCGGCATCGGGGAACCAGCCGAGCGCCTCGTCGAGCTGCACGCCCGAACCCGCCGTCCAGCCGTGCACGGCGATCTCGCCGCCACGATGGTCCAGCCCGACCGCCACCGGCACCACCGCGGCAACCTGGGCGACGATGGCCGGCTCGGCGACCGCCGCCGACCCCATCACCACCCGGGCGACGCCGGCGTCGGCCAGGGCGCGGGCGTCGTCCACCGTGCGCACGCCACCGCCGGTCTGCACCCGGGCGCGACCGGCGACGGCCGCGGCGATCGCCGCGACCACCGGGCGGTTCACCGGCGAACCGCTGCGCGCCGCGTCGAGGTCGACCACGTGCACCCACGGTGCGCCGGCGTCGACGAACGCCGCGGGCGACGGCCACCGGATCGTCGCCGTACGTGGTCTGGTCGGCGTAGTCCCCCTGGCGCAGGCGCACCACCTGCCCGGCGCGCAGGTCGATCGCCGGGTACAGCTCGATCACGGCCGCCGCCCCGGCCGGCCGAGGGGGTTGGGCGCGGTCACGCCGCGGCCACGCAGACGAAGTTGGTCAACAAGCGCAGGCCGGCGCCGCTCGACTTCTCCGGGTGGAACTGCGTGGCGAACACGTTGCCCTGGCGGAAGGCGGCGTTCACCGTTCCGCCGTACTCGCACGTCGCAGCAACCGCCTCGGACCTCGGCGGGCACGCCGTGCAGCGAGTGGACGAAGTACATCCACGGCCGCTCGCCGAGGCCGTCGAACAGCGGATCGGGCACGCGCACGTCGAGCTGGTTCCACTGCATCTGCGGACGGGGCACCTCGGCAGAGATCCACTCGATGCGTCCCGGGATGACGCCGAGGCCCCGCGCTGGCGCGGATCCTCGTCGCTGGCGTCGAAGAGCATCTGCATGCCGACGCAGATCCCGAGGAACGGACGACCGGAGTCGACGGCAGTCATGGGTGACGTCCTCCAGGGCCGCGCCGCGCAGTGCGTCCATGCACGCCCCGAACGCGCCCACGCCGGGGAGCACCACGGCGGCGGCGTCGGCGATGAGACCGTGGTCGGCCGTGAGCCGGGCATCGGCACCGCAGTGCTCCAACGCCTTCTGCGCCGAGCGCAGGTTGCCGATGCCGTAGTCGAGCACGGCGATCAGCGGGCGCTCGGCGTCGTTCACAGCACGCCCTTGGTGCTCGGCAGCTGGGTGCCCTCGACGCGCACCGCGTCGCGCAGGCAACGCGCCAGGCCCTTGAACGTGGCCTCGATGATGTGGTGCACGTTGCGGCCACGGCGCAGGGTGCAGTGCAGGGTGATGGCCGCCGACGTGGCGAACGACGACACCGCGTGCTCGGCGAGCTGCGGGTCGAACGCCGGGTTGCCGAGCGCCAGGCTCTCCGGCAACGGCACCTCCCAGTGCACGTACGGGCGACCGGACAGGTCCAGGGCGACCTCGACGAGCGCCTCGTCGAGCGGGTACAGCCCGCTGGCGAAGCGGCGCACCCCGACCTTGTCACCGACGGCCTCGCGGAACGCCTCGCCGAGCGCGATGGCCACGTCCTCGACCGTGTGGTGGGTGTCGATGTGCAGGTCGCCGGTGGCCCGGATGCGCAGGTCGAAGCCGCCGTGGCGGCCGAGCTGGTCGAGCATGTGGTCGTAGAACGGGATGCCGGTGCTGATCTCGGTGCGACCGCTCCCGTCGAGGTCGATCGTCAGCTCGATCGATGTCTCCTTCGTGGTGCGCGTGACGGTGGCCGAGCGGGTCACGCCAGCACCTCGCCGAGCGCGGCGATGAACTCGTCGTTCTCCGCCGGTGTGCCGACGGTGACCCGCAGGCAGTCGTCGAGGCGGGGCCACGACGAGCAGTCGCGCACGAGGATGCTGCGCTCCAGCAGCGCCTGCCACAGGGCCCGCCCGCCCATCGTCCGCGGCCGGAACAGGATGAAGTTGGCCCCGCTGGGGAACGCGTCGACCGGCAGCTCGCGCCAGCGCGGCGGCGATGCGCTCGCGCTCGCTGACGATCAGCCGCACGCGGCCCTCCATCTCGTCCACGAAGCGCAGGGCCAGCCGCCCGGCGATCTGCTTGGCGCTGTCGAGGTGGTACGGCAGGACCACCTTGTCCAGCTCGGCCACCAGCCACGTGGGCCCGACGAGGTAGCCGAGACGCGAACCGGCCATCGACCAGGTCTTGGAGAACGTCCGGGTGACCACGAGCGGGCGGCCGTCGTCGACGAGGTCGAGCGCCGTCCAGCTGGCGAACTGGCCGTAGGCCTCGTCGACCACCACGAGGCCCGGTGCGGCATCGAGGACGGCGTGCACGTTGCCCACCGGCTCCTCCAGACCCGTCGGGTTGTTCGGCGAGCACAGGAACGTGATCACCGGTTGGGCGGAATCGATCACCCGGTGCACCTCGGCGAGGTCGAGCGTGAAGTCGGCGGCCCGTTCGCCCTCGGCCACCGTCGCACCCGTGAGGCGGGCGATGTGGCTGTGCAGCTGGTAGGTCGGCTCGAACGTGGCGACGGTGCGACCGGGGCCGGCGTAGGTCAGCAGCAGGGTCTGCAGCACCTCGTTGCTGCCGTTGGCGGCGAACACCTGCTCGGGCCGCACCCCGTGGAGCTCGGCGATGCCGGCGCGCAGCTCGGTGGCGGCGCGGTCCGGGTAGCGGTGCCACTCGACGCGCGACAGCTCGGCGGCGAACGCATCGCGCCAGCCGTCGGGCGGGGCGACCGGCGACTCGTTGGTGTTCAGCCGGACGCGTACGTCGACCTGCGGCGAGTGGTAGCCCTCCAGCGCCTTGAGGTCGTCGCGCACGGGGACCAGCGCCCTGGTGCTCGCTCACCCGGACACGTTACCGAGGCCGCCGTCGCGCTGGTCCTGAGCCGTTTCGCCGACCGCGCCGCACGGCTGGTTCACTGGGCGATGCCGTCGTCGCTCAACGCCCAGCTCTCGGTGATCGCCGAGCACGTCGGCCAGGTACCGGGCGGAGATCGGCGAGCTCGTCGGCGACCTCCGGGCTCGATCGCGACTCGGACGTCGTCGCCGCGCTGTACGAGGCGGAGCGGGCGCTGCGCAGCGCCGGGCGAGCCGTCGAGCACGCGCGCTCACTCGCGCGCTGAGCGTGAGCTCCGGCGAAAAATGGCG
Organism: uncultured Acidimicrobiales bacterium; assembly: GCA_963794805.1. GTDB lineage: Bacteria > Actinomycetota > Acidimicrobiia > Acidimicrobiales > Ilumatobacteraceae > JAODBQ01. The sequence goes on along the minus strand of CAWCFL010000008.1, from coordinate 139,329 downwards.
ACGGCCCCTTGCGGGGCCGTCACACATGGCAATACCAGGCGGCGGATCCCGACATCGCCCGCAAACCAGGTGGCGGGAACCTGGTTGGTACGCGGAGCATATACACGGACGGGTGCCACGTGCAAGGTCCTAACCGTGCTCAGCGTCCGTCTCGAACGCCATCCGTCGAGGGCTGGCGACGACGCCGCGGGAGCAGCGACGAGGGGCACAGATCCTCCAGCACGCAGGCCGCGCAGCGCGGCGCCTTGGCGTCGCAGACCCGCCGGCCGTGGAGGATCAGCCGCAGGCTGAAGTCGCCCCAGGCGGCTCGCGGCAGGTAGCTGCACAGGTCCGCCTCGACCTTGACCGGGTCGTCCTCCACGGTGAGCGCCAGACGCCGGCTGAGCCTGCCGACGTGGGTGTCGACGGGCAGGCCGGGTAGCCCGAACGCCACGCTGCGCACCACGTTGCCGGTCTTGCGACCGACGCCGGGCAGCGTCACCAGGTCGGCCAGCGCCGGTGGGCACCTCGCCGTCGAAGCGCTCGACGAGCGCCTGGGCCATGCCGATGATGTTCTTCGTCTTGGCCTGGTAGAAGCCCGTGGAGCGGATGATCTCCTCGACGTCGGCGGGTGGCGCGGCGGCGAGCGCGGTGGCGTCCGGGTAGGCGGCGAACAGCTGCGGGGTGACGATGTTGACCCGTGCGTCGGTGGTCTGCGCCGACAGGATCGTGGCCGTGAGCAACTCGAACGGGTTGCGGTGGTCGAGCTCGCAGATCGCCTCGGGGTACTCCTCGGCGAGGCGCACCGCGACCGCACGGGCCCGGCCCTTCGGGGTGCGCGGCGTCGCCATGTCGGCGAGGCTAACGAGGCGGCTTCGTTAGCCTGCCGTGCATGACAGTCGACGCCCACCGTCGAGGTGTCCGAACGGCTCACCGAGGTCGCAGCGACACGGCGTGGAGCGCTTGCTCGACGCCGTCGGCGAGCACGACCGCGGTCAGCCGCTGAGCGACCACCTGCGCATCGACCTGCACGATCGTGCGAGCACGACGTTCACCGGGCTGCTCGCCCGCGGTCACCGCGGCGAGCTCGACGGCTACGCCCAGCTGCAGCCGAACAACGGCGTCTGGTCGCTGGAGGTGGTGCTCACGCCGGCGCAGCGGGCCGAGCCCGACGTGCTCGCCGAGCTGCTCGCCGCGGCGCTGGCCACCGTGGCCCGCCAGCGGCGGCGGCGAGGTCAACTGGTGGGTGCTGCCCGCCGGTCTGGCCGGTGCCGATGTCGACCGCCGCCGTGGCCATGGCCGGCGGCGGGCTGGCGCTCGGCCGCGAGCTGCACCAGATGCGCCGGCCGCTGCCGATCGACCGTCACGCCGGCGTCGACGTGCGCCCGTTCGTCGTCGGCCAGGACGAGGCCGCCTGGCTGACGGTCAACAACCGGGCCTTCGCCGGCCACGCCGAGCAGGGCGGGTGGACACCCGAGCAGCTCGCCCAGCGCGAGCGCGAGGACGTGGTTCGACCCGGCCGGCTTCCTGCTGCACGAGCGCGACGGGCGGCTCGCCGCGTTCTGCTGGACCAAGGTCCACGCGCGACACCGACCCACCGATGGGCGAGATCTACGCGATCGCCGTGGACCCGGACTTCCCCGGCCTCGGGCTGGGCACGGCGCTGACCGTCGCCGGGCTCGAGCACCTCGCCGGGCGTGGGCTGACCACCGGGATGCTCTACGTGGACGGCGGCAACACGGGCGCGGTGACGATGTACGAGAAGCTCGGCTTCACCATCCACCACACCGATCGGGCCTACCTCGGCCATGTGGCGGCCACGTCGTGACCGGCGGTCGACGAGCTGCCGCGCTGGGACGTGGCCGACGTCCACGAGTCGCTCACCGCCCGCTCGTTCGTCGACGCGCTGGAGCGCACCGCGGCCGACGCCGAACGCCTCGTGGCGCTGTTCGACGAGCACGACGTGCGCTCGATCGCGCCGCGGGCGGTCACCTCGGCCGACGGCACCGCCGCCGACGCCGTGCTCGCGGCGTACAACGCGACGCGCGCCGACCTGGCGGTGCTCGACGCCTACGTGTACGCCACGGTGAGCACCGACAGCTACGACGACCTCGCGGCCGGGCTGGCCAACGAGCTCGTCGGTCGTCGACGCCCGGCTGCGCCCGCTCGCGGCCCGCCTCGCCGCCTGGGTCGCCGCGCTCGGGGTGGACGAGCTGGCCGCGGTGAGCACGGCCGTCGCCGAGCACGAGGGGCCGCTGCGCAAGCTGGCGGCGCGCGCCGAGCACCAGATGGCCGACGCCGAGGAGTCGCTGTACGCCGAGCTCGCCGTCACCGGCTCGTCGGCCTGGGGACGGTTGCACGCCGACGTCACGTCGCAGCTCAGCGCGCCGGTGGCCATGCCCGACGGCACGACGCCGGTGCTCCCGATGGCGGCCATCCGCGGACTGGCCACCGACGCCGACCCACGCGTGCGGCGGGCCGCGTACGACGCGGAGATGGCGGCGTGGCCGACGGTCGCCGTGGCCTGCGCCGCGGCGCTGAACGGCGTCAAGGGCGAGGCGACCATCGTCAACCGGCCGACGGGCCTGGGCCCACCCGCTCGATGCGTCGCTGTTCGCCAACAGCGTCAGCCGGGCCACGTTCGACGCGATGGACGCGGCGATCATCGACTCGCTCGACGACTTCCGCGGCTGGATGCGCACGAAGGCGGCGCTGCACGGCCACGACCGGCGGGCTGCCGTGGCACGACCTGATCGCTCCCCTGCCGTTCGCCGCCTCGGCCATCTCGTGGGACGACGGCCTGGCCATCGTGCGCGGGGCGTTCCGTGGCTTCGGCGGATCGCTCGGCGGCATCGTGGACCGCGCCGTCGACGGCCGGTGGATCGACGCCGGCCCGCGTGCCGGCAAGCAGGGCGGGGCGTTCTGCATGCCGTTCGTCGACGACCGCTCGCTGGTCTTCCTGAACTGGAACGGCAGCGTCGACGCGGCACAGACCACCGCGCACGAGCTCGGCCACGCGTACCACAACACCCAGCTCGCCCAGCGCACGCCGCTGCAGAAGATGCTGCCGATGGCGCTGGCCGAGACGGCGAGCATCTTCTGCGAGACGCTCGTGGTCGAGCAGGGGCTGACCACGCTCACCGGGCGCGACCGCCTGGCGCTGCTCGACCTCGACCTCCAGGCGGCCACCCAGGTGGTGGTCGACATCCGCTCGCGGTTCCTGTTCGAGACGGCGCTGTTCGCCGCCCGCCGGCGGCGCACCGTCGGCGTCGACCAGCTCAACGAGCTGATGCTCGCCGCGCAGGGCGAGGCGTACGGCGACGGCCTCGACCAGTCCACCGCCCATCCGTACATGTGGGCCGTGAAGCCGCACTACTACGGCGCGCACTTCTACAACTGGCCGTACACCTACGGCCTGCTGTTCGGCCTCGGGCTGTTCGCCCGGTACCGCGACGATCCCGAGGCGTTCCGCCAGCCGCTACGACGACGTGCTGTCGCGCTGTGGGATGGCCACGGCCGAGGAGCTGGCCGGCGCGTTCGGCTTCGACGTCACCGACGTCGCGTTCTGGACGGCGAGCCTGGACGTGCTGCGCGGCCGGATCGCCGAGCACCGCCGCCTGGCCGAGGCCGAGGGCCTGCTGTGACCACGAGCGTCGGCCACGCGCTACTCAGCCCGACCGGGAGGCAGCTCGCCGAGGCTGCTGACCGGCGAGCCGCGCTACCGCCTCGACCAGGTGTGGCACGGCCTGTACGACCTGCTGCAGACACCGGAGGAGATCAGCAACCTGCCCAAGGCGCTGCGCGCCCGGCTCGACGCCGAGCTGCCGCCGGCGCTGCGCGAGGTCACCCGGCGGGTCAACGACGGCGGCGACACCGTGAAGCAGCTGTGGGCGCTCGACGGCGGCGCGGCGATCGAGTCGGTGCTCATGCTCTACCCCGACCGCGTCACCGTGTGCGTCAGCAGCCAGGCCGGCTGCGCGATGGGCTGCGGGTTCTGCGCCACCGGGCAGGCCGGCTTCGAGCGCCACCTCACCGTCGGCGAGATCGTCGAGCAGGTCGTGTCGGCGGCGCGCGAGGCCCGGGCGATGGGCCGCCGGCTGGCCAACGTGGTGTTCATGGGGATGGGCGAGCCGCTGGCCAACGAGGCCAACGTGTGGGCCGCCGTCGAGCGGATCCACGGCGCCCTCGGGCTGTCGGCCCGCCACCTGACGATCTCCACCGTCGGGCTCGTGCCCGGCATCCGCCGCCTCACCGAGCGCCCGCTCCCGGTGAACCTCGCCGTCTCGCTGCACGCGGCCAACGACGAGCTGCGCGACTCGCTCGTGCCGATCAACAAGCGCTACCCGATCGACGTGCTGATGACGGCGTGCGACGAGTACCTCGCAGCGAAGGGCCGCCGGCTGAGCTTCGAGTGGGCGATGATCGACGGGGTCAACGACCGCGACGGCGACGCTCGCGAGCTGGCCGTGCTGTGCCGCCGGCTGCGCCTGCCGGCGCACGTCAACCTCATCCCGTTGAACCCGACGCCCGGGTACCCGACGGTTGGCTCGACGCGTCGCCGCGTGGACGAGTTCCGCGATCTGCTGGAGGCGCTCGGGGTCAACGCGACCGTGCGGCGCAACCGCGGCACCGACATCGACGCCGCCTGCGGCCAACTCGCCGCCGGTCATCCCGTGGCCCTCGGCCGGACGATCAACCGGTGACGCGCCGGCCGTAGCGACGGATCGCCTGTCGGCGGAGGATCTCCGTGGCGGGTTCGGCCTCGACACCGAGCTCGTCCAGCGCGCGGTCGAGCCGGTCGAATGCCGCGGTCACGGCGCAACGGTCGTCGAGTTGGTGAAGTGCGGCGATGGACAGCCGGTGCGCCTGCTCGCGATAGGGATCGACCGCCAGCACCCGCTCGGCGCAGTCGAGGGCGCTCGCCGCCGCCCCTGCGGCGACGCGCAGTTCGCCGAGCTTCAGCAGATCGGCGGCATACCGCCGCCGAACGTGCTCGACGAAGGCCTGCAAGGGTTCGAGGTCGAGGAGACCGTCGAGCGGGTCGCCGCGCCACAGCGCGGTCGCCTCGACGAGCGCCGGCTCGCGCTGCGCCACCGTTGCCCCCGGCGCGTCGAGGGTGGCGTGCCTCCTCCGACCGCCACAGGTCGACGGTGAGGAACGCCGACTCGTGCAGCTCGACCGTGACCGCGTCGCTGCGCAGGTGCGAGCCAGGCTCGCCCGGTTCCCGGTCCGGCTCAAGGATCCGTCTGAGGTGGGACAGGGTGACGCGCAGGTTGGCCGATGCCGCGTCCCGACCGAGGTCGGGCCAGAGCACGTCGAGCAACCGCTCGCGACGCACCGTGCGCTCGACGACGAGCACCGTCAGCAGCTGGCGCACGCGCTGGCGGCGCAGCGCTGCATCCCGGACCACGACGCCGCCGCGCAGGACCTGCAACGACCCGAGCACCCGGATCTCCAGTGGTTCCGTCGGACGTGTCGGCAGCAAGCGCATCAGGGTGGCGCCGTCGCCGGCGGCGCACTGAAGCTCGCGCCGCAGCGCCGGGCCGACCGTGTCGAACAGGTAGGTGGCCAGCTGCAGACCCTCACGACGGCCGAGCGCGTGCCAGCGCGCGGCGAGCTCGGCGCTCCACGCCAGCGGCAGCTGGGTGTGCAGTTGCGCCGGCGTCGGCGGCTCGCCATCCGGGCCACGACCGTCTCGCGCGCCGAGCAGCGCCTGCGCGCAGCGCCGGGCGACGGCGTGCGCCGGCCCGAGCGGCACCCCGTCCCAGTGGTCGCGCAGCTCGGGAGCGAGCACATAGCCGAGAGCCGGCCAGCGCCTCAGGTGCCGCTCGCCGAGCGCGACGTCCACCGGGAAGCGCTCCAGGTGCCGGCGGTAGTGCTCGACCGCGGCCGTCTCGTCGTGCCGGCAGATGTCAGCCGCGGCGCGCGCGTAGGTCAGGTGAGCGCTGTCGCGGGCGTCGTCGTTGGCCGACCCGACCGGCATGCGGCTCCACAGCCGGTCGATCGCCTCGGTGTCGCCGCGACACGCGTGCACCACGCTCAACAGGCAGCTGGAGACGAACACGTTGCGCGCGCTCACCGTGCGCCCCTCGTGGACGTCGCGCCACTCGTCGGCCCCCGACGGGTCGCCGGCGAACCACCGGGCGATCCAGGGAACACCGCGCAGGTGCGCGTCCGTCGTTCGGGCGTGCAGCGCGTCGGCCAACGCCACCGACTCGGCCGCGCGGCCAGCCATCCACAACGCTTGGAGTCGGAGGTGCCCAGCGATGGTCAGCACCTCGGCGGGCAGGCGACCCCATGGCACCGGGGCGAACGCCACGAGCACGCCGTCGGGGTCGCCCGCCAGGTCCGCGGTGATCGCCGGAAGCGAGCAGGACAGCAACTCGAGGATCGGGTCGTTCACCTCCGCGGCGAGCTCGGCGGCTCGTCGGGCGAGGGGCAACAGACGGCAGAAGTCGGCGGAGCCGTGGGCGATCAACGCGGCGACGGCGATGGCCACCGACTCGAGGCGCACGTCCCCGGTCGCTCGCGCAGCTGCGGCCACGTCGTCGGCGACCCCGGCGGCCGTCGGGTCGCGAGGGTCGCCCATGAACCGGGCGAGCGCGGCGAGCAGTCGGAGTCCGGCGACCGGGTTGTCGCGCGGCGCGGCGTCGAGCCAGTGGCGCACGGTGTCCGCCGGCAACCCGACCATCGACCGCGCCAGCAGCTCGACGGCCACCGCGCCCAGGCCGTTCCAGTCGCGTTCGCCGATGGACAGTTCTGCCGCCCGGTTGAGGTGGCCGCGCGCCAACAGCACGCCGTGCGCCCGCCGGCGGACGTCGTCGAGCTCGGCCGACGGCACGGCGTCGAGCGCGGCGTGCTCCCACAGCTGGTGCGCGGACCAGACCTCGTCGCCGGTCGAGCCGATCATCGGTAGTCGTTCGGCGAGCTCGGCCAGGCAGATCGGGTCGTCGACCACGGCGCGCACCTCGGCGTCCGTCGACGGGCCGAGGACGACGAGCGCGGCCAGGGTGCGCACGACCGCCGGCGCCAGATCGGCGAGCAATTCCTCACGTAGGAACTGGTGGTCGACTCCGGGGCGGGCGACGAGCGCCAGGCGCACCAGCGCCGGCCAGCCGCCCGTGTGCGCAGCGCGCCGAGCGTCGCCGTCCACCAGCTCTGCGACGGCGGCGATCTCCGCTTCGCTGAACGTCAGCTCCTCGGCACTGACCGGCACGCACGACCCGGCGGCTTGCATCCTCGCCAGCGGCACATCAGGGAGGCGCCGGCCGGCGAGCACGAGGTGGCCGTTGGCCGGCAGGCGGCGCACCAGCTCGGCGAGGAGCCGCTCCCCCGACGATCCCTCGGTGAGCAGGTGGCAGTCGTCGACGATGAGGCACACGTCCAAGGGACTCGAGGCGACGAGCGCGCCGAGCACCATCTCCGTCGCCCGGCCCGGCAGCGTCGGCCCGCCATCGAGCTCGGTCAGGATCGCGGCGGCGAGCTCGTCGGCGTTCTCGTGCCCCGGACCGCACGTCACCCAGACGTCCACGCCCAGCGGGGCCACCGCGTTGTGCCGGACCGCCTGGGCCAGGCTCGTCGACTTGCCGAACCCGGCCCCGGCGACCACGGTGGTCACCGGCGTGGTGAACCGCTGCTGCAGTCGCTCGACCAGCGCGGCTCGCGACCAGTTCGGCGGACACCGGTCGGGGCGTCGCGCCGGCTGCGGAGGGGCGGTCGAGGCGTGTCGTGCCTCCCACGGTGGCCAGGGTACGCAACGAGTCGCGCCCGAACGGGCGAGCCTGAGGTCGCCCGCGGCCGTCCCGGTTCGCGCGTCGTTCGCGGTCAGCCCTCATCGTCGGTGGTGTCCACCCAACAACCACTGGAGGCAACATCATGGCAACACTTCGACTGACCTCGCTGGAGTGCATCCGCAAGCAGGATGTGACCGGCAAGGACGAACCGCAGATCAAGTTCGACGGCGACGTCGTGTGGAACGGCGTCATGGGCAACGGCGACACGAAGGTGCTGTCGACGAGCCGCTCGTTCAGCGATTCACTGGCCGTGGCGCTCGAGGAGATGAACGGCACGAAGGGCAAGCAGATCGGCAACACCGCCATCATCCGCGACGACGGCACGCCGTCGTCGCCGGTGGCGTTCAAGACGTCTGGCGCCCATTACGAGCTGCACTTCCGGGTCTCCTGACCCCGACGACCAGCTCCTCACCGGCACGGCGCCGCCGTCGATCCTGCGCGATCGTCGGCGGCGTCGTGGCGCGTCCTGGTTTTCGATGCCCGTCAGACGAGGACGGCGTCGACGAGCGTGTCGATGAGCACGTCGTCGGGCTCCCGACCGGCCACGACGGCGCGGTACCAGAGCGGGCCGACGAGCGTGTCGAGGGCGACGTCCATCTTCACCTTCAGCCGGCCGTCATCCTGGTGGATGCGCGACGCCAGCTGTTGGCGACGAGGCTCGACGACTCGCTCGCGCAGCTGTGCGGCGAGCTCCGGGTCGCGCGCTCCCTCGCTCACGAGCACGCCGAGCACCGCCTGGACGCGTGGCTCCGAGATGCGGTCGCTCACCTGGTGGAGGAACGTGCGCAGATCCGCACGGAGGTCCCCGGTGTCGGGGATCGGCTGCTCGTTGAACATCTCGTCGAGCGCGTCCGTCACCGCGTCCACCCGCGATCCCCAGTAGCGGCGCAACGTCGCGGTGCCCGACGCCGGAGCGGGCGGCGACGCCGTGGTACGTGAGGCTGGACATCCCTGCCTCGGCGAGCAGTCCGAGCGTGGCCTCGGCGACGCTGCGTCGCTGCTCGGGGCCGACGTGCAGCGCCGTCTCCTCGACGAGCTCGCCGAACTGGTCGTCGGCGAGGGCCCGGGCGGGCAGGAACACGTAGGCCACCACGGCACCGATCACCGCCACGGCGGCGCCGACCACCAAGGCCCGGTCCATCCCGTGGATGAACGCGTCGTTGGCCGCGGCGACGATCTGCGTCGCCAGCTCGGCGGGTGCCTGCTCGGCGACCACGGACGCGGCGCCGACCGAATCGGTCAGCGCATGAGCCGCCTGCGGCGACGCCGCCGCCAACTGGTCGAAGCCTGGTGCCGACTCGATGCGCGAGCTGTACACGGCGTTGGCGATGCTGCCGAGGATGGCGACGCCGAGCGCACCGCCGATCTCACGCGTGGTGTCGTTCATCGCCGAGCCGACGCCGGCCTTGTCCGCCGGCAGCGAGCCCATGATCGAATCGGTGGCCGGAGCCATCGCCAGCCCCATGCCCGCACCGACGATCACCAGCACGAGCGCAACGAGTCCGTACCCACTGCTGTCGGTGGCGCGGGAGAAGACGAACAGGGCGATGGCCACCAGCAGCAACCCGAACGAGACGACCCGTTTGGTGCCGAACCGGGCGACGAGCAGCGCGCTCGTCGGCGCGGCCACCATCAAGACCGCGGCGATCGGGAGGAGCCGCACGCCGGACTCCAGCGTGCCGTAGCCGAGCACGAACTGCAGGTACTGGCTGACGAAGAAGAGCGAGCCGAACATGGCGAAGAACACGAGCGTGATGGCGATCGAGGCGGCGGTGAACCGCGGGTTGGAGAAGAACGAGACGTCGAGGATCGGGTGGTCGGTGTGCCGCTCCCACAGGATGAAGCTGGTCAGCAAGACGATGGCGACGACGAAGCAGCCGACGATCAACGGATCCGACCAGCCCTTGGTCGGACCCTCGATCACGCCGTACAGCAGCGCGATCAGACCGACGGTGGACAGCACGGTGCCCAGCAGGTCGAGGCGCGGTGCGTGGTGGTCGCGCGACTCAGGCACGATGAAGAGCGCGGCGACGATCGTGACCGCGATGATCGGCACGTTCACCAAGAAGATCGAGCCCCACCAGAAGTGCTCGAGCAGGTAGCCGCCGACGAGCGGTCCGATCGCCACACCGAGGCCGGAAACGCCGGCCCACAGGGCGATCGCCCGGGCCCGCTCGGCCGGGTCGGTGAAGACGTTCGTCAGGATCGACAGCGTGGCCGGCATGATGAACGCCGCGCCGAAGCCCTGGACGCCGCGCAGCACGATCAGCGGGCCGGCCGACCCGACGAGCGAACAGCCGAGTGAGCCGCCGACGAAGATCAGCAGGCCGATGATCAAGGCCCGCTTGCGTCCGTGACGGTCGCCGGTGTTGCCGGCGATCAGCAGGAAGCTGGCGAAGACGATCGTGTACGCGTCGACGATCCACTGCAGCTGCGTGGACGAGGCGCCGAGCTCGCGGACCAGCGATGGCAGGGCGACGTTGACCACCGTGCCGTCGATGCCGACGACGAGCAGCGCCAGGCACAACACGCCGAGCACCACCCATCGCCGAGAATCGACTTCGACTTCGACGCTGCGCTGCTCCGGAAGATCGACGACCGCTATGTCCAGGAACGTAGTGCGGTCAACCAACCACTGATCGCGAGGCGGTCGTCGCTCAGCTGGAGGGCTTGCGCATCACGAACCGCATGTAGCCCGCGGTCCCGGATTCGAACGCCTGATAGATCGGCGTTCCCGGCACGCCGAAGCCGTCGAGCGCTCCGCTCCAGAACGGCCGTGGGAGCGTCGCGGTCACCAGCGCCCGACGGGAGGGGCCGTACTCGTGGAGGGACCTGAGCACTCGCCCGGTGACGTCCTCGGACTCGAGCAGGTCCAGACCACTGACCTCGAGCGACTGCTGCATCGCCTCGAGCTCACCGACCCGCCACCGCAGATCAGCGAAGAGGAAGCGGCCCCCCGGACGCAGGACGCGTTCGACCTCTCCGACGAACGCGTCGAACGACGGATACCGATGGGATGCCTCGACGCTGATCACGGCGTCGAACGTGCAGTCGTCGAACGGCAGGGCGACGGCGTTGCCGACGAGGAACTCGAGCCCGGACTCATGGTGTTGTCGGCGACACATCGCCACTGCGGCGGGAGTGAGATCCAGGCCGACCATCCGAGCTGGCTGCGAGGTGCGGGCGATGTACCGCGCCCCTCCGCCGTGCCCGCTGCTCACCTCCAGGACGTCCTTGCCGCGCAGATCGGTACCGGCAACGACCTCGTGATAGAGCTGGATGGACAGCCGATCCGGCTCGTCGGCGGCCGGCAGCCCGACCTCCTCACCGTCGCGCGCCTTGACGCCGAAGTTCATGAAGTAGATGTGCGTGTCGGCCGCCATCCGCGCCCACACCCGGTAGCTCCACCGGTACTGGAGGTCGTTGACCCGCTTCGCCGCGTCGTCGGCCCAGCGGCGAAGCAGGCCGAGCGCACGCGGGAGCAGGAGCAGCGCCCGGTGCGCCGACGCGAGGAGCACGTACACGGCGACGTCGGCACGCCATGTGAAACGAACGGGCCCGTCGCCTGCCCTGCCGCTCTCCGCTTCCCGAGCCTCGAAACCTGGTTGCGGCATGGCCGGCAACCTAACCCCGCGGCCCAACGAGCCGCGCCGATTGACCGGCTCATCGCCCGCTGGGTGGCGGCGTGACTCTCGCGAGCGCATGACCCGGAGATCCTGGTGGTTGCCGATCCTGCCTGGTTCGTGGGCGAGCACGTCGAAGTGCTCCGTCCACGTCGACGGCACGTGATCGGCCGCCATGAAGATGTTGCGGTAGTACTTCGAGAGAGCGGGCGAATCGTCCGCACCCGATGCCCCGGTCGAGCAGCGTGCCGCAGGCGGTGGGCGGACGGGGCGAGCCGGACACCGCACCCAGCGTCGGAGGGCCTGCCACCCGGTGTACGTTGACCAGCCGGAGGGGATGGGCCATGGAGAGCACCGATGCGACGCGTGCCGCGGTCACGTTCGACGTCGATCCGCAGGCCTACCGGCACTGGGCCGTGTCGATCGAGACGCCGATCGCCACGGTGACGATGCAGGTCACGCCCGACGCCGGCCTGCGCGACGATTACCAGCTCAAGCTGAACAGCTACGACCTGTCGGTCGACATCGAGTTGTACGACATCGTCCAACGGCTGCGCTTCGAGCACCCCGAGGTGCGCGCCGTCGTGGTCACCGGGGGGATCGACAAGGTGTTCTGTGCCGGGGCCAACATCCAGATGCTGGCCGGGTCGACGCACGGCCACAAGGTCAACTTCTGCAAGTTCACCAACGAGACGCGCAACGCCATCGAGGACGCCACGGCTCACTCGGGGCAGGTGTGGATCGCTGCCGTCAACGGCACGGCGGCAGGCGGTGGCTACGAGCTTGCGCTGGCGTGCGACGAGATCGTGCTCGTCGATGATCGCGCCTCGGCGGTGTCGCTCCCGGAGGTGCCGTTGCTCGCCGTGCTGCCAGGCACCGGCGGCCTCACCCGGGTGGTCGACAAGCGGTTCGTCCGCCGCGACATCGCCGACGTCTTCGCCACCCGTGCGGAGGGCGTGAAGGGCCAGCAGGCGCTCGATTGGGGACTGGTCGATGCGATCGCCACGCGTGGTCGGTTCGACGAGGTCGTCCGCGAACGTGCGCTGAGTCGGGCGTCCATGTCAGCCCGGCCCGTCGACGCGACCGGGATCGGGTTGACGCCGCTCCACGTCGAGGTGTCCGCTGATCGCCTGCGCTACGCGAGCGTCGATGTCGTGATCGACCGGGAGATCGGCGCCGCGCACGTCACCGTCCACTCGCCCGTCGGTGATCCCGTGTCGACACCCGACGAGCTGCTCGCCGCTGGTGCTGGGGCGTGGATCATCGCCGCCGCCCGCGAGCTCGACGATGCGCTGCTGCGGTTGCGGTTCAACGAGTCCGAGGTCGGGGTCTGGGTGTTGCACACGCGCGGCGACGTGGCGGCCGTGTCGGCTGCCGACGATCTGCTGCACGACCACGCCGACCACTGGCTGGTCCACGAGGTCGCACTGTTCTGGACCCGCACCCTGAAGCGGCTCGAGCTGTCGGCGCGCACGCTCGTCGCCCTCGTCGAGCCCGGCAGCTGCTTCGCCGGTCTGCTCGCCGAGCTCGTCCTCGCCGCTGACCGTTCGTACATGCTCGACGGCGCCGACCCGGACGGCGCCTCACCGCCGGCGGTGCTCCGCCTCTCCGCCGCCAACGACGGTCGATTCCCGATGTCGAACGGCCTGAGCCGCCTCGACGCTCGGTTCCTCGGGCACGCCGATCAACTCGAACGCGCTCGTCGTTGCATCTGCAAGGACCTGCTGGCCGCCGATGCGCTCGCCGCGGGTCTCGTCACGTTCACACCTGACGACCTCGATTGGGACGACGATGTCCGGCTGCTGCTCGAGGAGCGCAACAGCTTCTCGCCCGATGCGCTCACCGCGATGGAGGCGAACAACCGCTTCGCCGGTCCGGAGACGATGGAGACGAAGATCTTCGCCCGGCTCACGGCGTGGCAGAACTGGGTGTTCCAGCGACCGAACGCGGTCGGGCCCGACGGCGCGCTGCGCCGCTACGGCAGCGGCTCGCGACCCATCTACGACCGCACCAGGACCTGAGGTCCGCGGGCGCCAGGAGGACGGAAGATGACGATCGTCGACATCGACGCCAAGATCCCGAACAACGTCGGCCTGGCCGACGATCGCCGGTTGCAGCGCGCCCTGGAGACGTGGCAACCGAAGTTCGTCGAGTGGTGGAAGGAGCTCGGACCGGTCGCCTACCAGGACAACGACGTCTACCTGCGCACGGCGATCTCGGTCGGCCAGGACGGGTGGGCCAACTTCGGCCACGTGAAGATGCCGGACTACCGCTGGGGTGTGTTCCTCGCCGATCCACAACCTGATCGGCTGATCGCCTTCGGTGACCACATCGGGGCGCCGGCGTGGCAGGACGTCCCCGGTGAGTACCGGTCCGAGATGCGCCGGCTGCTCGTCGTGCAGGGCGACACCGAACCGGCGTCGGTCGAGCAGCAGCGCGCCCTGTGCCTCACCGCGCCGAGCCTGTACGACCTGCGCAACCTGTTCCAGGTGAACGTCGAGGAGGGTCGCCACCTGTGGGCGATGGTGTACCTGCTGCACCGCTACTTCGGTCGCGACGGTCGCGACGAGGCCGACGAGATGCTCGAGCGACACTCGGGAGACGGCGACCACCCGCGCATCCTCGGAGCCTTCAACGAGCCGACGCCCGACTGGCTGTCCTTCTTCTTCTTCACCTACTTCACCGACCGCGACGGCAAGTACCAGCTCGCCTCGCTGCGCGAGAGCGCGTTCGACCCGTTGTCGCGCACCTGCGACTTCATGCTCAAGGAGGAGGCCCACCACATGTTCGTCGGCGCCACCGGCATCGGCCGCGTGGTGCAGCGCACGGTGGAGCTGATGAAGGAGCACGACACCGCCGAGGTCGGGGAGTTCGGCGGGATCGACGTGGCGATGCTGCAGCGCTACCTGAACTTCCACTGCAGCGTGTCCCTCGACCTGTTCGGCGCCGAGACGTCGACCAATGCGGCGAACTACTACGCAGCCGGACTGAAGGGTCGCTTCCAGGAGGAGCGCCGCGCCGACGACCACCGTCTCCAGGACTCGGTACGCGACGTGCCGACCGTGGACGGCGGCGGGATCACCACACGCACCGCGCCGGCGCTGGCTGCGCTCAACGAGACGCTGCGCGACGACTACGTCGTGGACTGCCAGAAGGGTGTCGATCGCTGGAATCGCACGCTGGCCGAGGTCGGGCTGGAACTGCGGCTCCCCCACGTCGGGTTCAACCGCGCCGTCGGCGCGTTCCGCGACCACCACGTGAGCCCCGCCGGGAGGCTCGTCGACGACGCGACATGGCGCGGTCACCTGGACGACTGGTTGCCGACCGACGGCGACCGGGCGCACGTCGAGTCGCTGATGCACGGTGTGACCGCGCCGGGGAAGATGGCCGGGTGGTTGGCCGCACCGGCCACCGGGATCCACGCCAAGCCGCTCGACTTCGAGTACGTGCGACTCTGAACGGTTCGCTGGGGGAACGATGACGAACTACAACGCCGCCGCGTGGCTGCTCGACCGCCACGTTGCCGCCGGCAACGGGAGCCGCATCGCGTTCCGCGTCGACGGGACGTCGACGGACTACGCCACGCTGCAGCGCGAGGTGTTCCGCGCCCAGTGCGCCCTGCGGGCGTTGGACGTCCGCCGCGGCGAGCGGGTCGCGTTGGTGCTCGACGACGAGCTCGCCTTCCCGGCGTGGTTCCTCGGCTCACTCCGTGCGGGCGTGATCCCGGTGCCGTTGTCGACGATGCTCACCGAGAGCGATCTGGCGGCGATCGTGGCCGACGCTGGAGCGGGCGTCGCCGTGCTCTCCCAGGGCTATGCCGGCTACGTCGACGCGTTGGCCCGGGCGGACCCCGATCTTCGCCACGCCGTGGTCGTCGGCGCGCCCAGAGCCGGTGCACGCGTGCCGGTGCACGCGTGGTCTTCGTTCGCCGACGCCGCCGAGTCGCCGGTGGCCGCGACCGGCCCGGACTCGCCGGCGTTCTGGTTGTACAGCTCGGGCACCACGGGTGTGCCCAAGGGTGTCATGCACCGCCACGCCGCGCCTCAGGCCACCGCCGACACGTATGCGCGGGAGATCCTCGGCGTCGGCCAGGACGACCGTTGTCTGTCGGTGGCCAAGCTGTTCTTCGCCTACGGCTTGGGCAACTCGCTGACGTTCCCGCTCGCCGCCGGTGGCACGTCGATCCTCAACCCGCGCCGGCCGACCCCGCTCGATGTCGCCGCGCTCGTCCGCGAGGAGCGGCCGACGCTGTTCTTCGCCAGCCCCGGTTTCGTCGCCGGGCTGCTCGACGCCGACCTGCCCGACGACACGTTCGTTTCGGTGCGCGCCACGGTGACCGCCGGTGAGGCACTTCCCGCCGATCTGCAACGCCGATTCGCGGCGCGCTTCGGCCACCCGGTGCTCGACGGCATCGGCACCACCGAGGCACTGCACATCTTCCTCTCCAATCGGCCGGGCGGTGAACGACCGGGGACCAGCGGCCAGCCGGTGCCGGGTTACGAGGCCCGGCTCGTCGATGAGGCGGGGGCGCTCGTCCAGGCAGCGCAGACGCCGGGCTACCTCCAGGTGCGCGGTCCGTCGCTGGCCACCGGGTACTGGAGCCGAGATGCCGCGACGCGCGCCGCGTTCCAGGGCGAGTGGTTGGCGACAGGCGACGTGTACACCCGCGCCGACGACGACTACTGGACCTTCCTCGGCCGCAACAGCGACATGATCAAGGCCGGCGGCATCTGGGTCTCGCCGGCCGAGGTCGAGGCAGTCCTCATCGAGCACCCCGACGTGCTCGAGGCCGCCGTCGTCGGCGCTCGTGACGGCGCCGGCCTCGAGATCACCGTCGCCTTCCTCGTCCCTCGCCAGGGTTGCACGATCGACCCGACCACGATCGACGCGCACTGCCGCTCGCGAATGGCCGCGTTCAAGCGTCCGCGGCAGGTGCACGTCGTGGCCGAGCTGCCCAAGACGGCGACCGGCAAGATCCAGCGCTTCGCCCTGCGCAACCAGCTGGCCACGTCGTGACCGAGGCGTCGACTCGACGCCGGTCAGGGTTGGGGATCGTGCGCGTCGAGCGACACGATCCGTTCGATGAGCCCGTGTGGACCGAACTTGTAGACGTTGCCGATCAGGGCGGTCGTGTCGTCGCGGAACGTGTTGCGGGCGATCGTGACGATCAAGTCGCCACTCGTGGCGATGCTGATCGGGTGGTGTCCGAGCCAACGGGTGTCGGCCTGGTCGTGCAGGACGTGCCTGATCTCGTCTCCTGAGCTGCCGTGGTTGGCGTAGACGCACGTGTCGGCGAGCAGGGCGCCGAAGTCCGTGAGGTCGTGGCGCTGGTTGAACGTGTTGATCGCGGCGAGCCATTGGTCCATGTGGTCGTGATGCACGAGAGCGTCCTTTCGAGATGCTGCTGTCGAGTCGGCACGGTAGAGATGGCGTCGTCGGCGCGTACTGGGAGTTGCCCGAGGTGCCCCAGGTCGCCTGGGTGGTCGGCGGGCGCGACACTGCGTCCCAGTGTCGAGGATCGTCGCTGGATCGTCCGTGGACGGCGAGCTGCCGCTGGCGTCGCTGACCGATCAGGAGTGGCACGCGTCGCGTCAGCCGTCGCGCAGGGCCGGGGCAACCGTGCGGTTGCTCAGGATCTGGCGGTGAGCCAGAAGACCGTCGAGTTCCACCTGGGGAACGTGTACCGCAAGCTCGGCATCGCCTCGCGGACCCAGCTCGCCGCGGTCCTGAGCGGCTGGTCCGCGACTGCCGGTCCGGTGGGTCGGCGCGGGAACCTGCCGGACGATCGGGCACCGCTGATCGGCCGCGACGTCGAGTTGGCCCGCGTGCTGCACTCGATCGGCACATCGGCGTTGACGACGCTCGTCGGTCCCGGTGGTGTCGGCAAGACCCGGCTCGCACTCGCTGCTGGAATCGTCGCAGCGGACCGCTTCCGGGACGGGGCATGGTTGATCGAGCTCGGGACATGTCGTGGCGAGCGCGAGGTTCCTGTGGTCGCGGCGATCACCGTCGGGTTGCGCACCCGGGCGACGTCGCCGACCGCTGCGGATGTGGCCGGGTGCATCGGTGATCGGCAGATGCTCCTGATCGTCGACAACTGCGAACACGTCGGGGGTGCAGCGAGAGCCTTGGTCGGTGCCCTCTTGCGCACCTGCCCGGGTGTCGCGGTGCTGGCAACGAGCCGGGAGCGGCTCGACGTGCGCGGCGAGCACCCGCTGACCGTCCCGACGCTGTCGACCGATGCCGCCGACCAGCCGTCCGACGCCGCCCGCATGTTCGTGGAGCAGGCAAGCGGGTGCGTCCTCGACGGGTTCGACGCCAACCGGCGACGCAAGCAGGCGATCATCGAGAGGATCTGCCGCGCACTTGGACGGGCTGCCCCTGGCGATCGAGCTCGCCGCGACACGTCGTCGGCGGGTTGAGCGTCGAGGAGATCCACGACGACCTCATCGACGACAGATTCGGTCTGCTCGCTCGGCGCGGCGCGAACGGGCCGTGCCGACAGCCTGTTCGACACCGTTGCCTGGTCCTACGGACTCCTCGACGCAGGCGAACGGGCGACGTTCGAATCGCTGGCGGTGTTCGCCGGTGACTTCGACCTCGACGCGGCCGCGGCAGTACGCCCACCGGACCGAACCCTGCGAGACACGCACCGCGATCTCGCTTCGCTCGTCGAGCGGCATCTCGTCGTGGCCGACGACCGGGGCGGGCGGCGCCGCTACCGCCTGTTGGAGACCCTGCGCGCCTTCGCGGTCCTGCGCCTGCGCGAACACCACGGCACGGCGGACGTGCAACGACGACACCTCGGCCACTTCCGCACCTGGCTGCACGCGGCGAACCAGCGAATCCGATCCGCCGACGAGGTGGACGCGCATCGCGCCATCGCCCAGGACTGGCACAACCTGCGAACAGCCGTCTCGAACGCCTGTGCCCTCGACGACGGCATCGCCGGGTGCGAGCTGATTCGACGACGTCCTGCTCTGGGCCGCGACCCGGATCCGCACAGAAGCCGGTGACTGGTGCGACCAGGTCGCCCGACTCCCCTCCGTCGCCGACCTGCCGGCCAAGACCACCGCACTCGCCGGCGTCGCGTTCTTCGCGTACATCCGCGGTGACGTCACCCGTGCCCGACAGGCCATCGCCGATGCCCGCGCCGAAGAACATCGACTCGGCGAGGACAGCGAGCCGTTCCTGCCGGCCATCGACGTGTTCATCGGTCGGCCCGACACCGAGACCGCCGCCCGACCGGCTCACTCGTTGGAGATGGGCATCGAGGTGCAGCGGCGGGCGATGATCACAGGCGACCCCTATTGGACGATCCTCGGCTCGACCGCCGAGGCCGGCGCTCGAAGCATCCTCGTGCGCCAACACGATCTCGCCGACGCCGTGCGCGCCGCCCATCTGGCGCGGCTCGAGACGATCAGCCGGGACGCCAACGCGTTCGGCAACCCGTACCTGGCGACGAGCGCGAACATCTACCTCGCCAACGCGATCGCCCGGCAACGGCCCGACCTCGCCCGCGAGCTCCTGGAAGCGGCGATCGCGGTGGCCGAACCACTCGATCTCCTCCTCATCACCGGCCAGGCACGCGTCGCCCTGGCCGCGGTCCACTCGCGCGGCGGACACCACCATGAGGCACTCATGATCCTGGCCACGGCGATCGAGGAACACGCCGGAGCCGGAGCAGCGGCCGAGCTCGTCACCGATCTCGCCGCGGCCACTCGACCACTCCAGTCCATCGGGAACACCGAGCTCGTCGACGAGATCGTGCAGGCGATCCGCATCTCCGGCGTCGACGACTACCAACTCCTCGTCACGTCGATCGCGACGCCCGACTTCCCAGCCACATCCACGGCCCCACATCCGGATCGACATCCCACGCTCGGGGCAACCGCGCTCACCGCGCTCGACTTCATCACGTCGCTCCCCGACGAGCCGCGAACCTGAACGCGGCGGCCTGGCCTCACACGCTGGCCGCCTCGAGAACGCTGAAGGGTGACGTCGTGCGAACGATCCGTGGCTCACCGAACCCGCCTTCCGTCAGCAGATCGGTGAGCTCGGCCGGGGTCCGCTCCCGCCCATGCAGGTGCACCATCATGGTGATGTCGGCGAGGTAGTTCATGGGGTTCGTGCGACCGGGTTCTTGCTCGAGCAATCGGTCGATCACGAGAAGACGCTTGCGCGGGCCCATGGCTGCCCGACAGTTCGCCAGGATGGTGGCGCAGCGGTCGTCATCCCAGTCGTGCAGGACCTGCGAGAGGATGTAGATGTCTCCGCCGGCGCTGACGGTTTCGAAGAAGTCTCCCACTTCGATCCGGCACCGGCTGGAGAGGTCGGCGCCGAGCACGTCGTTCGCGCCGGCCACCACGGCCTCTTGATCGAACAGGACGCCGCGGACGTCGTCGTGCTTGCCGAGGATGGCGGCGAGGAGCGCACCATTGCCGCCGCCGACGTCGACGACCAGCGACGCGGAGAAGTCATATGCCGCGACCACCGACGCATGACGGTCGTCGGGGCTGTGCTGCATCATCAGGTCGAAGAGCTTGGCGTCGTCGGGATTCGCCTTGAGGTACTCGAAGTCCGCCATCCCGAAGACAGCCTCGGCGGCGCACTCGCCGGTTCGCACCGTGTGCTCGAGCTGCGCCCAAGGTTCCCACTGGTACGGGGAGGTCCAGAACATGGCGGCGTGATGGAGCGTCGGCGTCGCACCTTGCCGCAGCCACGCCGAGCGGGCGGTGTGGCTGACGTGCTCACCGTCATCCACCGAGAAGACGCCGAACGCCGCGAGGGCCCGACAGAGACGCAGCAGCATCACCGGGTCGGCGTCGCACTCGGAGGCGAGTGACGCGACCGGGCGCGGCGCGCCGTCGACCCGATCGGCGAGCTGGAGCGCGGCAGCGACCTGCAGCATCTTGGACAGCTGGAAGGAGCGGACCATGAGCGCCATCTCCGCAAAGCCATCACGGTCACCATCGCCGCTGGTCGACATGGACACCTCACTCGTCGGGTGGCGCCGAGACGCGCGCACGCAGTGTCACACGTTTGCGATGCCCGAGGGTCAAGCGTCATCGCGGAGGTCATCGCGTGGTCCAACAGGGCCACTGCCTCTGTCGGCGTGCGCGCGCCGAGGTCCATGATTGCTCGATCGCCCGTCCGGGCAGACTTCCTTGACCTCGCGGGGTGCCCGGCGCACAGTGGCCCGATCGAGCAGATGACCTGGGGGGTGGGGCGTGGCCGGTCGCGTTCGTAGCTACGCCGATCTCGTCGCGGCCGCTCTCGGCGGGGCCGGCGATCCGCGTGTCGCGGACCTGCTCGCCGCGGCCGACGAGCTCGATGCCGCGTTGGGTGCTCCTGCCGATCTGAGCGACGCGCTCGACCACTGGCGCCGAGCAACGGACGCGTTGCACGACCGTCTCGTCGACTTCCTGATGTCCGACATCCCGATCGGCGCGTTGCCGGTGACGCCGAACGTGTCGTGGCGTTCGCCCGACGGCATCAGCCTCGATGCCTCGCTGGGACCGCTCGCCGTCCACGTCAACGGGCCGGCGCTGTCGGTGCCCGACCCGAACCCGGGTGGCGCCACGATCGTCGTCGGGCCGCAGCCACCGAACGCCGTCCAGGCGCACCTCGATGCCGGGCCGATCTCCGGCGACGGCGCATTGCAGATCCTGCCGGACGGGGTCAACGGCGCGCTGGCGTTGCACCTCGGTGTCGTCGAGGTGGCGGCGCTCGCCAGCCTGCGGCGCATCGGCGGCGAAGGATCGTTCCTCGCGGTGATGGCTGCCGGGTTCACGCCGGGCATCCAGTTCGGATTCGGCTTCCAGCTGTCGCGCATCGGCGGGCTGGTCGGCATCAACCGCGGCTTCGACACCGACGCCCTCGCCACGCGACTGCGCGACGGCAGCGCCGGCGAGGCGTTGTTCCCGCTCGACGCGGGCGATGGGGCACGCCGGGCGCTCGCCGCGCTCGAGGCGATCCTGCCGCCGCGCCTCGGCAGCTCCGTCGCCGGACCGACGTTGCGGCTGTCGTGGCTGGAGATCGCCGGGCAGGGGTTCTGCTCCCTCGACCTCGGCGTGTTCGTCGAGCTCCCCGGTCCGCAGCGCATCGTCATCGTCGGCATCGCCCGGGCCGGCATCCCGCCGATCCTCAAGCTGCGCATCGACGTGGTCGGGATCATCGACTTCCAGCGTCGGCTGCTGTCGATCGACGCCAGCCTGGTCGACAGCGGGTTGCTCGGCATCTTCACGATCTGCGGCGACGTCGCGTTCCGCCAGAGCTGGGGCGACCCGGCGTACACCGTCGTCTCGGTCGGCGGCTTCTACCCGGGCTTCCGCCCGGAGCCGGCGCAGATCCCGCCGATGCGCCGCCTCGGCTTCCACCTCGACCTTCCCGTGCCGGGCATCGACCTCAACGCCGACGGCTACTTCGCGGTCACCTCCAACACGGTGCAGCTCGGCGGCCACTTCGAGGCCGGCATCAGCGCCGCCGGATGCGGCGCCCACGGCTTCCTCGATGTCGACGCGATCGTCCAGTTCACCCCGTTCCACGTGCACGCCGAGGTCGAGCGCGGGCTTCGAGGTCGAGGTGTTCGGGCTGACGTTCGGCGGGATCCGGCTCGACGGCACGCTCGACGGTCCGGGTCCGGTGGTGATCCACGGTCGGTTGACCGTCGAGACGTTCCTCAAGGACTTCCACTTCGACGAGACGTTCACGTTCGGCTCCGGTGGCGGCACGCCGCAGGTGCCGCCGCAGCGCGCCGCCCAGGTGCTGCACGACCACGAGGTCCGGCCGGACACGCTCCGGGCGGTCGGCGGCACCGACCGCGACGTGGTGCTCGACCCGCTGCCCGTGCCGCCGGGTCTGGCGCTCGTGCACCCGCGCGGCGGCGTCGCCTGGCAGCAGCACCGCGTGCCGCTGACCATCCCGATCGACCGGCTCGACGGTGCCCCGCTCGGGTCGATGCAGCGGGTGACGGCGTCGGTGCCCGAGCAGACGTCCGGCGTCGACGACCTGTTCGCGCCCGGGCTCGTTCATCACGCTGACGTCGACCGGCGAGGCGATCAACCGCCCGGCCTTCGAGCGCCTGCCCGCCGGGGTGATCTCCTCCGGCGGGGCCGACGTCGCCGGCGGCACGAAGCCGCAGCGGACGACGCCGGTGGAGTTCCGCAAGGTGCGCGCCGAGCCGTGGGCCAAGCTGGCCACGACGATCCTGCCGTTCCTCGACCATCCCGGTGGCGTCTTGTCGATGCTCGCGGCACGCGACGCGCCGTCGGTCGTGGCGACGACGACGCCGCTCGTCACCGTCGGCCCGGAGGCGTGGGTCAGCGTCGGCGACGGCGCGGTGCACACGTCGGCCACCGCCGCGCACCAGAACGCCCGGCTGGTCGGGGCGTTCGCCGTCGGCCAGGCCGACCTCGCCGCGCCCGTCGCGCTCGGAGGTCTGTGATGGCCGAGTTCCTCGCCTGGCAGCGACCGTCGATGGTCAAGTTGGCCACCGCGGCGCCGACGACGTCGCGCCTGCGTGCCGCGCTGCCGATCCGCCTTGCACGACGACGCCGGTGCCGACCTGATCGCCGACGCCGACTTCCTCCTCGCCGGCCCGGGCGACGTCGCCGCCCTCGTCGCCGGCGCAGATCGTCGGCCGGCGCCCGCACCCCGGGACGGTCGACAACGAAGCGACGATGATGGCGCACGTCGAGCTGGCGGCGCCGGACCTGCCGTGGCGCTACTCCCCGGTGCCGTTCGCCGCGGGCGCCGCCGGGGTGCGCCCGTGGCTCGTGCTCGTGGTCGGGCTGCCCGGCGAGGTCGAGCTGCTCGACGGCGGCCGGGTGCGCCTCACCGGCGCCGAGCTGTTCGCCCAGCACCCGCTGACGCTCGCCGCACCGCTGGGCCCATGCCCACGACGTCGGCGGCCGGCGGTTCGCCCGGGTCGCCTCGCCACGGTTGCTGACGACGGCGCAGGACTACATCGCCGTGCTCGTCCCCGGCTGGCAGGCCACCGTCGCGGCCGACGGCTCGACAGCGCTCGTCGACTCGTGGCCGTCGCCGTCCGGTTCGGTGGTCCTGCCGCTGCTTCGACTCCTGGACGTTCCGCACCGTCGCCGATCCGGGCGACTTCGCCTCGATCGCCCAGCGCCTCGACCCGCTCACCCCGGCGGAGGCGGCGCGAGCTACGCGCTCGCCGGTTCGGCCGGGCCGCGGTCGGCGTCGAGCCGTTCGCCGACGAGCCGCTCGCCGCGGGCGGTGCGCTCACCGTGGTGCCCCAGCCGGGCGACCCGCCGCTCTTCGACGATCTGCCCGGCGCCCGTCGCCGTGGCCGTCGGGTCGCTCGCCGGCAACGTCGAGCAGGACGGCCGGTGGGTGCTGACGATGCCGCGCTACGACGTGCCGTGGCATCCCGGCCCCGTCGACGGCGAGCCGTGGCAGTGGCCACCGCCGGGCGACGACGACCCGCCCGACGGCTGGCGGCGCGAGCTGCGCGTCGATCCTCGTCACCGTGGTGCCGCCGGCCTCGGCGCCTGGGTGGCGATCGAGTGGCAGGACCGGATCAGCGAAGGCGCCACACGGCAGGTCGCCGCGGTGGCCGCCGCCGCGCAACGCATCCGTCACCTGGCGCATCGGTCTCGGTGCGGCGCGCAGCCTGTGGCTGCGGCGGGTGCCGGCCGAGCCGTTGGCCCGACTGGCGACGCTGTCGCCGCTGATGGGTCGGATGCCGACCGACCGCGGCGGCAACGCCCTCGACGCCGATCGACGGGCGCACGCCGGCGTTGTCGCGCGCCTTGTTCAGCAGCGCGGCGCGCCGGATGCTGCGCCGGCGGGGACCGCTGGCGCAGATCGGCGGCGCCCGGGTCGACGGCGCTCGGCGGACTGATCGCCGCGGCCAACGTGTGTCCGCCGCCGCAGCGGATCTCCGACGACGACGCCCGGGCGATCGAGGTGCTCGGCGACCCGGCCGCGCTGCAGGAGCTGACCAACGCCGCCCGCAGCCGCGCGTTCAAGGTGCTCGCCGCACTCGGCGACGAGCAGGTCGCACGCGACGCGGCCGCCGCGCTCGACGACGAGCAGGCGGCCATCGACCTCATCGTCGGCCTCCGCGACCCGCCGCCGATCGACACGTGCGCGCCGCTCGCCGACCTCGGCGCGTTCGCCGGTTCGATCGCCGCCGGCGTCGATCCGACCGTCGAGCGTCCCGTCGTGGTCGACCGGGTGATCGGCACGATCACGGGGCTGCGCCCGCCGTTGCTCGCCGAGCCCGACGTCGCGCCGGAGCTGGACATCCCGCTGTGGAAGTTCCTCAGCGAGCGCGCGCCTGATTGGCTGCTGCCCGGTGCCGGCGACGTCCCCGACGACCGGGTGCTCGCCGTGCAGACGAACCCGACGTTCGTCGACGCGCTGCTCGTCGGCGCCAACCACCAGACGCTCGGCGAGCTGCGCTGGCGGAACATCCCGATCACGACCCGCTGGACGCCGCTGCGCCGGTTCTGGGAGCGCGTCGCGGTCGACGGCGGCGAACCGCTGCCGGACATCGCCTCGATCGTCCGGTTGAGCGACGACGCCGACATCTGGACCGACGCCAGCACGCTCGGTGACGTCACCCACCTCGCCGACCCGAAGCACGGTTCGAGCCTGGTGATCGTGCTGCACACCGAGCTGTTCCGTCGGTACCCGGCCACGATCGTCTACCTCACGCCGAACGACGGCGGAGACGCCACCTGGGGTGCGGTGCCCGACGTCGATCGGACGACGACACCGCCGGACGGTGCGCCACCGCGAGTACCCGTCGTTCAGCGGCACGCTGACGCCGGAGCTGGTGTTCTTCGGCTTCGACGTCCCGCCCGTGGCCGGCACCGACCACTGGCTGGTCTTGGAGGAGCCGCCGCCCGGCTTCCGCTTCCGCCATCCCGCAGGCGAGCGACCCGGACACCCCGCCGACTGCGGCCGAGCTCGCCCGCCGGGCCACCGCGCTCGCCGCCGCGGACGGTGCCACGTTCGCCGAGGCGACGTTCGCCGCGCCGACACGCGTGTTCTTCGGGAACCTGCTGTGACCGCCTACCGCGACGAGCGCGACACGGCACGGGCCGCGCGGCGGACGGC
Source organism: uncultured Acidimicrobiales bacterium (assembly GCA_963794805.1). Lineage (GTDB taxonomy): Bacteria > Actinomycetota > Acidimicrobiia > Acidimicrobiales > Ilumatobacteraceae > JAODBQ01. The sequence continues at coordinate 113,840 of CAWCFL010000008.1, read as the reverse complement.
ACTGCGCCCGCCGGGCCGCGGCCGCCGCCGAGCTGTCGACGATCCCCGGTTGGCTGTGCGTCGGCCCGACCGCCCGGTTGGTCGACGGCGGCCACCAGGCGCTCGCCGCTCGCGCCGCAGAGCTGCGTCGACGAGCTCGACCGCATCCACCGCGGCCTCGTTGCGCTCGATGCCGAGCTCGACGCCCTCGACGGCGCGCCGACCGCATCGATCCGCCTGTTCCTCGAGTGGTCGCGCTGGTTGGAGTCGGTCCCCGACGCGGCGACGCTCCTCGACCAACTCGTGCCCGATCCGCGACGGGCCTTCCTCGGCGCCCAGCCGGCGATGACGGCCGACACCGCGCAGCGGATCGATCGACGCGATCGCCGCCAACGGCGGACGGGTGGGCAGCGGCGACCCGTTCATCGCCGCCGCCGGGCTCGTCGACGACGACGTGTGGGATCTGGCGAGCACGGCGCAAGGCCCGCCTCGATCCGCTGCCCGACGGTCACGTCGTCGGCGTGCTGCTGCCGATGCGCCTGGAGACCCGCTACCGCCGACCGGGCGTGGGCGGCGACGCGTGGACGCTGCGCGTGCGGGTGCACCCCGACCCGGTCGCGCTCGCCGGTCCACCGCTGCCGGCGAACGCGGCCGAGGCCGAGCTGGTCGCCGCGTGCTGGACGCAGGCGGCCGGCGACCTGAGCACCGAGGACGGCGCGGCCGCGTTCCGCGGCGCTGGCTGCAGCCGTCGGCGGCCCGCGCGCCGCGTTCCTCGCTGCGCACTGTGCCGGTCGTGCCCGGCGGCGCCGGGTTCGTCTGCCGATGGCGCGTTCGACGCTGCCGGGCGACGGCCGCGCCGAGCGAACGCGTCGCCGCTGCCCGACGTGCTCCAGCTGTGGGGCGACGGCGGCGGCGGGCTGCGGCTCCTCGGCGAGCTGCACCCCGACGCCGCGGCGATCGCCGCCCAGGCCGACCTCGGCGAGGCGACGATGGCCGACCTGCTCCCCGACCGATCCCCGAGCTGTGGTGGACCTCGTACGCCGCGGCCGAGCGCGTCGGCCTCGCGGTGGAGGTGCCGCTGCCCGACGGCCCGCACCTCGACGTGCTGCTGGTCACCGGCCTGTCCGACGAGCCGGCCGACGACGCGTTCGCCGCGCTCGCCGGACACGGCGAGCTCGCCGCGATCACGCCGATGAGCCCGAGCAACACCGTCGCCGGCAAGCCCGCCGCCGACCTCGGACGCGACCCGGCGACGTGGCTCGAGGTCGCCCGGGCCAACGGCGGCGGCATCGGCGTCCGGACTGGCCGGTGCGCTCACCGGTCAGGCTCGGCTCGACGGCGTGCCCGACGCCGACACGACGATGCTCGACGTCGTCGCCGTGCTCGTCACCGCGCTGTGGCCGCCGCTGTGGCAACGGTGGTTGAAGGACGTCGAGCACGCCGCGCTCGATCTACGAGCTCGGCGACTGGGCGGCGCGGCTGCTCGCCCCGCTCGGGCCGTACCCGGCGCTGCGCGTCGGCGCCGTCCCGTACGGCGTGCTGCCCGTCGCGGCGATCGACGGGTGGGAGCCGGCACCGCACGACCCGGTGTGGGAGCCGGTGATCGTCGCCGTCGCGCGGCAGCTGCTGCCGTCGTGGGTCGACGCCGGCGTCGCAGCCGGCACCGCGGTGGGCGCCACGCCCGAGCAGCTGCTCGACGTGATCGGTCGCCTGCCGACGAGCCGCGACCTCGGCACCCGCCAGCTCCTCCCGCTCGAGGCGCTCGCCCTGGTGAAGTCGATCACCACGTTCACCGACCCGGCGCAGGTCCTCGCCGAGTGGGAGGCGATGGCCGCGCCGGCGCTCGCCGTCGAGCCACGACCGCAGCAGCGCTTCCAGGCGTTCGGGCGGGTGCAGCCACCACCGAAGTGCGGGCGCATCGATCCGCGACACGCTGGAGCGCTACCTCCGCGAGCCGGTCGAGACGCTCGCCGTACATCGAGGGCCGCCGCGAGGTCGACGCAGGGTGTGCCGCTGCTCGTGCGCCTCCTGCGCCACAGCCTGCTGCTCACCGGTGCCGAGGCGTCGCGCCTGGGCGAGGCGTTCAACACGTGGACCCCGCCGTACGAGATCGCGCTGCACGACGCCGAGCGCCTGGCGCAGGACAACGCCGGCGGGCAGCGCGGTGGAGCGACTGCCGGACGTCGCCCGCGAGCGGCTCGCCGTCCACCCACCCGACCCGCGCGCGGTCACCGTCGCCCGCCAGTTCCTCGACGTTCGTGCGGCGGTGCGCACCATCGCCGGCCACGACGACGCCCTCCTGCCCGGCGGGTCCGCTGTTCCCCGCCGTCGCCGCCGTCAGCGACACGTCGAGCCACCGGTTCGACCCGTGGCTCACCGCGCTGGCGACGCGCCGGCTGCGCCGCCTGGATGCCCACGACGTGCCGCGGCGCATCGGCGCGTACGGCTGGGTCGACGACCTCGATCCGTCGACCGACCCGACGCCGCCGACGCGGGCCGGCTTCCTGCACGCTCCCGGGCAGCGCCCAGGCGCTCGCCGCCGCCGTGCTGCGCGACCACGCGATCAACGACGACGAGGCGCGCTGGCAGATCCAGGTGCGCTCCGACCTCGCCCGCCTGGCGGCACGCCTCGGCGACGACGTCCGCTTCGGGATGCACATCAGCGAGGCGCTCGGCCGCGAGATCGAACGGCGCGCCGGCGAGCCGCAGCTCGTGCTCGAGCTGCGCCGGCGGTTCCCGGCCCGACCGGAGTGGAAGGGCCGCCGGGTGTGCGACGGCCAGCTGGTGCTCGCCGCCGCGCCGGCGACGTTGCCGGCCGGGCTCGACCCGCTCGACGATCTCCGCGAGGTGGTCGACACCTACGGCGACCTGCTCGTCGCCGACGCCGTCCACGACGTCGTGTCCGGCCGGGCCGCGGCCGCCCAGGAGTCGATGGAGGCCGCCGCCGGGCTGGGCGCGCCGCCGGAGCTGCGCCTGCTGCGCACCCGCCGCGAGGCGACGTCGGTGCGCACCACCGTGCTCGTGGCCCTGACGCCGGGCGACGGCGACGCGGCCTCACCGGTGACGCTGGCCGATCCGGCGCTCGCCGCGCTGGTGGCCACCGAGCTCGGGCCGGCGACGGCGTGGACGTGGACCACCGACGCAGCGAGCTGCACGCTCGCCGACCTCGGCCTCGACGTCGTCCGACGTCGTCCTCCACCACCAGGCCGAGCTCGACGCGCTGGCCGCCGCGGTGCTCGGTGGTCCGCCGACGGGAGGGACCGCCGGCCGTGCGCCGCGGCGACCTCGATCGGCTCGTGCGCGCTCGTCGGCGCGCAGGACGGACTGCCCGAGATCGCCGGTGGCCCGGTCGCCGCCGAGGCCGAGCTGCGCACCCGGCTCGCCGCGCTGCGCGCCGCGGCGACCGACCTCGCCGCGACGCTCGCCGCCGACCCGCCCGACCTGGCCGCCGCGCGGCGCTGGGGACTGCCGGCCGACGGTGCGGCCGACGCACTGGCCGCGCGGGTGGCCCGCGCCGGTGACGATGCCGACCGACGCCACGGCGGACGCGGCCACGCTCGGCACGGCCGGATCCGGGCCCTGCTCGCCCCGGCTTCCGGGACTGCCGCTGATCTGCACCGCCACGCTGCCCGCCGGTCGCCGTCGGCCGGCCTGGACGAGTCGTGGCTGGAGATCGTCGCCGCCGTCCGCCCGGCGCTGGCCCGGCTGGAGGCCCACCAGCTGCGCGCCCCGTGGCCGTCCGCGGCCACCGATCCGGTCGCGGCTGTGGACCGTGCCGTCGGCCAGCCAGCGCGACGTCGTCGTCTACGGCCCGGCCGCCGATGCCGCCGGCCCCGTGGCGGTCGCCCTGCTCGACGACTGGGCGGAGACCGTCCCCGGCCGGCGGCACACCACGCACGCGGCGTTCGGCTTCGACGCGCCGCGCGCCCGTGCCCCGCAGTCGATCCTCCTCGCCGTGCCGCCCGACGAGCGGGTCCCGCTCACCGCCGAGGCGCTGCCGGCCGTGGTGCTGGCGACGCGCCGGCTGGCCCGCGCCCGCATGGCCCAGCCCGACGGGCTCGACGAGTGGGCGCTGTCGGTGCCGTCCTCGATGTTCCTCGCCAGCGGCCCGGCCGCCAGCACCCTGGTGGACCAGCCGTGAGCGAGCGCACGCCGACGAAGGCGGGACGTCGCGATGAGCTGGGCGCTGTACCGCCGGTTGCAGCCGATGCCGCCGTACACCGACGTCGGGCGTGGCTTCGCCGCCGAGATCGCCGATCCGCTGTGGCTGCTCGGCCGGCAGTGGCAGGTCGGCGAGCATGCCGGCGAGGACGCGTCCACCCCGGTCGTCGTCGAGCTGCAGGTGGCCCACACCCAGCTCGAGCCGGTCGCCGGGCTCGACCCGACGGTCGTGCCGGCCGAGGCGATCATCGAGGGTGCGGCCGAGGACTGGTGGACGATCGGACGGCGGGTGCGCGTCGGCCGGGAGATCGCCGCGCGGACTCACCGCCGACCAGCGCGCCGCGTGCGCGTTCGACGTCCTGCCCGAACCGTACGGCGACACCCTCGTCGGCGAGGTCGACGGGCTCGCGGCCCAGCGCGCCCTGCTGATCCCGCCCGGCCATCCGAGCATCGACGGGCTCACCGGCCGGCCGGACTTCTGGGATCCGGCGACGCTGACCTACGACGCCGACGTCCCCGTCGGCGGCACGACCCTGCAGGTCCGCCGCCACGACGGCGGCGACGTCGACTGGTACACGGTCGACGGCACCGGCCCGCTGCCGGCGCCGGCGCTGGTGACCCGCCAGGTCATCCCGCAGCGGCTGCGCTACCCGGGTGCGCCGGCACCGCGATGGTGGGAGCTGGAGGACGGCGCCGTCGACATCGGCGGCTTCCCGCCCGACCGCTCGCACCTGGCCACGGCCCTGCTCATCGAGCTGATCTGCGACCACGCCAACGACTGGTTCACGATCCCGATCCCGTCGCCGGCCCCGGGCGCCGACGGGATCGCCCCACCGAGCTCCGGCGTCGTCGTCACGCTCGGCCAGCTGCGCGTCAAGGACGGCTTCGACGACTGGTGGGACCTGAACATCCCGCCCGGCGACGGGCGATCCGCCGGCGCTGCCCGGACGAGGCGCCGGGCCCGTGGTCGCTGTTCCGCACGACCGGCCTCGACCGCTCCGAGCTCGTCGTCTGGCCGAGCGCGACGACCCCGCTCACCGGACCGGTGCTCGACGACGTCGTGCTCGGCGTCGACGAGGACGCCAACCTGCTGTGGGCCGTCGAGCTGCGCGCCGACGGGCGCGACATGGCCCTGTCCGCCGAGAGCACCGCCGCACTGGAGGAGACCCGGCGGACGAGCACACGCGCGTTCCACTGGCTGCCGTCGACGACCCTGCCCCAGCACTGGTACCCGTACCGCATCGAGAACCGCGCCGCGCCCGCCCGCCGGGTGTTCGTCCAGGGCCTCGTCGCCGACCTGCGCGACGTCGGCGGCACGATCCGACCGCCGGCCACCTCCGAACTGCTCGGCGCCGGCGCCGGCCACGAGCTGGCCGCCAGCGCGGTGCCGAACCAGGGCATGCGCCTGGAGCGGCGCCACCTGCTGGCTCGCGGCACCGACGGCTCGCCCGTGCTGTGGCGCCAACGCCGCCGACTCCCGCTGCTCGGCCCGCCCGTGTCGCACCTGCGCTTCGACCTCCTGCGCGAGGAGCCGCCCGCCTGACGGCGTTCGTGTCTCGACAGCGACACACACGAAGCCCCTTCGCGAGCGCCGACCGAGAGCGAGGCGTGTCGAGTGGCACCACGGAACGAGCCATCCCCGTTCAAGATCGATGTGTCCGACGAGCCCATCGACGACCTGCGAGTTCGCCTGGCGCGTCCGCGCTGGCGCCAACGTCCGACGCTGGACGAACCTGCCGGCCGGCGGCCGCTTCGGCGCCATGGAACAACCCAACCTCATGGCCGACGAGCTCCGCGCCTTCATCGACGGCATCACCGCGCGCTGACCGTCACGGCCCCAGTTCAGCGATCGATGAGCTGTTGCATCGGCACGTCGCAGCGAGTCGGTCACCTGGTCGGGCTGGAGCATCGGCAACGCCAATAGGTCGTCGGCCCGGGTCGTGGCCAGCGCGGCATCCTGTGCGGCCCACCTCGCCTTCACCGAAGGCGACACCGAATGGGGCGAACACCTCACCGACGACGAATACCCGAGCGAGCCCTCGCAGGCCGCCGATTCAGGGACCAGACATCGCTCAGCAGGTGGCGAACGTGGCGGAGCGACGCGGAGGTGCACCAGCTGATCGATCGGGCTCGCGCCGACGACGCAGCGAACACCCGGTCGGTCGCGGCTCCGGCGGAGTTGTGGATGTTCGCACGCACCGGCATCCGCGGCGTGCTACTGGATGCGCCCGTCCCAGCTGCGCGACTTGCGCAGGACCTCGTTGAACGGGATCGAGGAGTCGAAGCTCGGTTCGCGTGGCAGGCCGAGCACTCGCTCGCCGATGCCGTTTCGTTGCATCTCGTTGCTTCCCGCAGCGATCGAGCCGATGCGCGCGTTCAGGTAGTCGATCGCCGGGCGTTCGCCGGCGTCGTCGCCTTCGGGCCAGGTCAGTGCGTCGCTGCCGCCGATCTCCATCGCGGTTCGGGCACGTCGCGGTGTGTACACGCCCCGAGCGAGCTTGCTGTAGCCGGCGATGGCTGGATCTGGGGTCGCCGCGTTGCGCAACTGCTCGGCGATGCTCGCCCCGAGGTGGAACTGGGCGAAGTCGGCGATGTGCGCCCGGGCGATTGCCTGGCGCACCGGCGCCTCGTCGGTCCGCCCGACTCGTCGGGCCAGCTCGACCAGATCCGGTGCCAGCTCGCGGGGCTCCATCAAGGCCACGCCCGACACGCCGGCGCCCCGCTCGTAGACGAGCATCGTCTGCGTCACCGCCCACCCGTGGTTGACCTCACCGATGATGTCGGCGTCGGTGACGGCGACGTCGTCGAGGAACTCCTCGCAGAACTCGGCGGTGCCGTTGATCTGCGTGATCGGTCGGATGGTCAGACCCGGCGCGTTGGTCGGCACGGCGAACCACGTCAGACCGCGGTGCTTGGGCGCTTCCCAGTCCGTGCGCGCCAGGCACATGGCCCAGTCGGCGTGGAACGCGCCGGTGCTCCAGATCTTGGAGCCGTTGAGCACCCACTGGTCGCCGTCGCGGGTGGCCCTGGTGCGGATCCCGGCGAGGTCCGAGCCGGCTTCTGGCTCGGAGTAGAACTGGCACCAGATCTCCTCGCCGGACAGGATCCGCGGGATGTGGCGTCGGCGGAACTCCTCCGAGCCGTGTGCCAGCAGCGAGCGCCCGATCGGCCCGGTGGTGACACCGCCGATCGATCCGAAGTCGGGCATCACGTAGGCCACCGACTCCTCGCGGAACGCCCGCTCGTGGGCTGCAGCGAGCCCGCGACCGCCGTACTCGGCCGGATAGGTGATGCCGGCGAAACCGGCGTCGAACAGGTGTCGCTGCAACGTGCGGGCCTCGGCGATCTCCTCGTCGGTGCGCACGCCGCGCGCTTGGGCGTCGACGCCGTGGGCGCGACGCTCGAGGTTCGCGGTGATCCAGGCACGGGCCTCGGCACGGAACTGGTCGACATCGATCTGGGTGTCGCTCATGGTGTCCTCCCTCACAGCCCGGCCAGCTGGCACAGGTGCTCGCAGTGCCAGGCGCCGTCACCGAACGACCCGGCATCCATCGTCACCCGTCGCAAGAACAGGTGCTGGTCGTGCTCCCACGTGTAGCCGATCCCACCGAAGACCTGGAAGCAGGTCTGCACGAGATCGATCCCGGCGTCGCTGACGAACGCCTTCGCCATGCTCGCCGCTTGCGGTCCGTGCTCGTCGCCATCCGTGCCCACCGTCCGCGCTGCAGCGACGGCGACGGCGCGACTCATCTCCAGCGCCAGGCTCGTGTCGGCGAGCTGGTGCTTCAGGCCCTGGAACGACCCGATCGGCCGGCCGAAGGCGATTCGATCCTTGGCGTACTGCACGGTGGTCTCGAAGTCTCGGTCCATCGCGCCGACCATCTCGGCGGTGATCAGGGTGCACGCGATGGCCCGCTGCCGCTCGATCAGCGCCTCGCAGGTGCCGGGTTCGCCGACCAGGGCATCCGCAGCGACGTGCACCCCGTCGAAGACCACATCGGCGAATCGGCGAGTGAGGTCGAGCGAGGTCACCGGCACGACCGAGATGCCGTCGGCACCGGCCGGGACGAGCGCCTGCACGGGACCGTCGCCGCTGGTGCACGTGACGAGCAACCACGACGACGTCTCGACGTCGTCGACCGCTGCCTTGCGGCCGTTCAGCTCGAACCCGCCGCCGGGTCGGGGTGTCGCGACGACTCCGCCGTCGACGCGGCCGCCGCCCCCTGAGCTCGACGCGGCCCACGAAGCGCTGACGTCACCGGCGACCAACGACGGCAGAACCGAGGCCCGCAGCCCGTCGGAACCAGCGGCCGCGACGGCAGCGGCGACGACGTTGGTACCCACGAACGCGCCGGGCTGCAGTCCACGCCCGCGGTGGTATCCGATCAGTGCGGCGTCGAGTGCGCCGTTGCCGGAGATGCTGCCGCCGCCGAGCGACTCCGGCACGAACATCGAGAACCAGCCGAGCTCGGCGGCCTGCCGCCGGTAGCTCGCCATGAACGTGTCGTCGCGCCACACCCCGTCGCGCACGGCGCGCAACGGGCAGGTGTTCTCGATGAACCGTCGGGAGACGTCCAGGAGCTCCCGCTGATCGCCAGTCGCACCAGCGTCCACACATCCTCCACTCACTCGCGCAACGCCCGACCGTAGACGCCACCACGCGACGTTCTGCGGCCCAGTGGCTCCTCACTGCGCGTCGATCCTGCTGGTTGTCTGGCGTCTCGTGCGGAACCGACTTCGACGACGGACCCTGCACCGCTTCCGCCTCTGTCGAGGAACGGCCTCAGCCCGAAGCGTGTCTCCCGTGCGTTCTGACCAGGTGAGTACCTCGCGCAAAATGCCGAGGACGGTAGTGGACGGCGACTGCCGTGGTCTGGAGTTGCCCTGGGTATCAGGCTCACACGGGATCCACCCTTACTCGGGTGAAATACAAACCATGGTTAGCCGGTTACACCCGATCGTGAACGGTGGCTTGCCAGGACTGGCTCCCACCCCGACCGCCCCGGTCGGCACCACCACCAAAGGAACACGACCGCCACGATGTCGAGCACGAACACGACAACAGCTCAGGGGAGCATCTCCCTCATCCGAATCAGCATCGCTTCGCGCACCTTCCGCGGGGCCTCGTCGTGAAGCGCCGCCTCCTCCTGCTCCCGGTGTTCATCGTGGGACTCGCCGCCTGCGGCAGCGCAGTCAGGAGCGGCAACACGCCCGCACCGGCGAAGACCGTGAAAGCGACCACGACAGCAGTGGCCAAGCCCTCACCGACCACTACCGCAACCCCTCCGACCAACGCTCCGACGTCCGCCGCACCGGCCACGGAAGCAACGGTCACGACCGACGCGCCGACCGCCGAAGCCCCGACCGCCGACACGCGAACGGCCACGCGAGCACCGAAGGGCCGACCACCGAAGCGCCGACGACCGTGCCAGAGGTGAGCTACAGCGTCCTGCGTGTCATCGATGGCGACACGGTGGACATCCACGCCAGCGACGGCAACGAGTTCACCGTCCGGCTCATCGGCATCGACGCCCCAGAGCAAGCCACGTGTGAGGGACCGCTGGCGACACAGACGATGACCTCGCTGATCAATGGCAAGGCCGTGGCGCTCACGTCGGGCGGCGACGGCGAGGACGTTGACAGGTACGGCCGGTTCCTGCGTTACGTCGACACCGATGGCACCGACGCCGGGTTGACGATGATCAACATGGGCCTGGCCAAGGCTCGCTACGACAGTCGCGACGGCTACGGCCGACACGACCGGGAAGACAGCTACGTCGCCGCCGACGAGATCAGCCCGAACTACACCTGCCCACCACGGACGACGACTGCGCCCGCCACGGTTGCACCAACCCCTCGCCCGACGACACCGAAGACGACAACGCCGAGGCCCGCGGCTGCGCCAGTGGCTCCGGCACCGGCCCCCAACCCGACCGCGCCGAAGCCGACCGCGCCGAAGCCGACCGCGCCGAAGCAGGCATCGCCCCGGAGCGGCTGTGATTCGAACTACTCCGGGTGCGTGCCCATCGACTCCGACGTCGACTGTGCTGGCGGCTCAGGCAACGGCCCGTCGTACGTGTCCGGGCCTGTTCGAGTCATCGGCAGCGACATCTACGGTTTGGACCGCGACGGCGACGGGATCGCATGCGACTGATCGTCCACGACGTTCCCCATGTCATCGGCTGTCCGCACCATCGGCAGCCGCCCGCCAACCTCGACGCACTCGCCAGCGAGGACCCCGCCGTACAACAGGTCCACCGCGAAGCGGTCCACGAACCAGAGGTTTTCGCCCATCCTTGGAGGTGAGCGGCGCTCCGCCTCCCCGTGGAGCGCCACGAGCGGATCGTCGGGTGCACCATGCGTCGCTCCTCGAGTGAAGGTGAAACGCTGGCGGTCAACTCCGACCGGCCCGTCAGCCAGTGGCGAACACCCTGCTCGGAGGGCACTTCCGTGGGCGTGACGGGACTCGAACCCGGGACCTCCACCGTGTCATGGTGGCGCTCTAACCAACTGAGCTACACGCCCTCGTGCGGGCACAGAACTTACCTCACCGGAGGCGCATCGACACCTCGTTGGCCAGCAGGCGGCCATGACGGGTGAGACGCAGGTGGCCGACGGCGGCCGGTTCGACGAGATCGCCGAGGTCGGTCGACGTCCAGGGCCGAGGCCGGGCACGCCGTCCCTCGTGCGCAGGGCCAGCTGCAGGCCCTCGATGCGCCGGGTGTCGGCGTCGAGGTCCTCCCCCGCCGCCTCGGTCGGCTCACCGCGCCCGACGAGGGCGATGTAGCGCTCCGGGGTGCGCACGTTCCACCACCGCCGCCCGGCGCGGTGGCTGTGCGCCGGCGCAGCCGAAGCCGCGGTAGTCGCCCTGCTCCCAGTAGAGCCGGTTGTGCCGGCACTCGTGGCCCGGGCGCGCCCAGTTGGAGACCTCGTAGTTGGCCAGGCCGGCAGCCGTGAACAGGTCGTCGGCCAGCTCGTACTTGTCGGCGAGGTCGTCGTCGTCGGGGTGCCGCTCGGGTCGCGCGGCGAGCGGCGTGCCCGCCTCGACGGTCAACGCGTAGGCCGACACGTGGTCGACGCCGAGGCCCAGCGTGGTCCGTACCGTGTGCTCCCACGAGTCGAGCGACTCGCCGACCGCGCCGTAGATCAGGTCGAGGTTGAACGTCGGCGCACCCCGGCGGCATCCGCCGCGGCCACCGCCCGCTCGACGTTCGCCGGGACGTGCCAGCGGCCGAGGGCCGTCAGCACGTCGGCGTCCATCGACTGCACGCCGATGCTGACCCGGTTGACGCCGTGGTCGAGGTACTCGCGCAGCAGGGCCTCGGTGACGTCGTCGGGATTGCACTCGACGGTCACCTCGGCACCCGAGGCCGACGCACACGGCGTCGAGCACGGCGCCGAGCGCAGCCGCGGGCACGGCCGTCGGCGTGCCGCCGCCGACGAACACGCTGGTCGCCGGCGGCAGCTGTGCCGCGATGATGTCCCGACGCAGCGCGTCGAGGTAGTCGTCGACCAGGTGACCACGATCGGTCCATGTGGCGAACGCGCAGTAGTCGCAGCGACGTGCGCAGAACGGGATGTGGACGTACACCCCGAACGCTTCGCTCACACGGCCGACGTTACCGACCGTTGTTGCGGTCAGCTCTGGTACAGCAGGTCCAGCGCGTCGAGCCGGTGGCCGACCTGGTCGACGGGCACGTCGAGCATCGCCGCGATGGCCCGGGTGTCGTCGCCGCGCACGGTGATGACCTTGCCGTTGAAGTCCTGGCGCTGGACCTGGATCATCCGCAGGAAGCGCACCAGCATCTCGAACGGGTTGCCGCCGAGCTGGCCGAGCTTCTGCAGATCGATGGCCAGCTTCGGCGCGTCCGCGGCACGATCGGCCTGAGCGATCTGCTCCTCACGGGGCAGCAGCTGGTCGACAGGCACCGAGTAGAACCGCGCCAAGCGCTCCAGCCGGGGCACCGAGATGGCCCGCTCGCCACGCTCGTATGCGCCCAGGACCGACGCCTTGAACTCTTCGGTCGAGTTCGCTCTCGACCTCTTGCAGTGACAGCCGCTTCTGCCGACGGATCGCCCGCAGGCGCTCACCGACCTTGCGGCTGTACGGCGACGACGCGACGTCGTCTTCATGTTGTGCATCTCGCCCGAGCTCCTTCTCATTCCGCCGTTTTCGGGTCGCCACATGGTGCCGGATCGGAACGAATTTGACAACGCTCCGTGACGATTGCTACAGGCGATGTCACCGAACGTCACCAATGTCGGCAGGCGAGGACGGCGGCGACGACGGCCGCGGTCTCCACGCGCAGGACGTGCTCACCGAGCGACGACGAGCGTCGCGCCGGCCCGCTCCGGCGCGGTGAAGCCGCCCTCCGGACCGACGCACGATCGTCGTCGGCGGCACCGCCAGACGATCGAGCGGCGCACCGTCGGGATCGGCCAGCGCCACCCCGTCCGCGGCCGACCACCTCGGCCAGCGGCACGCGGCCCACGCAACGTCGGCAGCCACACCCGCCGGCTCTGCATCGCCGCCTCGCGGGCGATCCGCTCGAGCGCGGCCGAGCTGGGCCGGGCGCGTCCGCGTCCCAGCGCACGACGCTGCGCGGCGCAGTCGACGAAGCAGATCGCGGCCACGCCGACCTCGGTGAGCTTCTGCACCATCCAGTCCAGCCGGTCACCCTTGGGGATCGCCGCGGCGATCGTCACGCCCGGAGGCGCGGCGCCGCCGGCGCTCGCGGTCACCGTCGCCGTCGGACTCCACCGCGCCGGCTCGCCACGTGGCCGTGCGCCACCGGCCGCGCGCCGTCGGCTGACGCGTGACCACCTCGCCGTCGCGCAACCGCAGCACCCGGCGCGAGGTGGTGGACGTCGCGCTCGTCGAGCACCGGATGCTCCAAGTCGTCGACGAACACGTGCGCCGCGCTGGTGCGCAGCGCCGCCGGCAGCGTCACTGGAAGGCGGACTTGATCCGCGAGAACAGGCCCGGCTCGGGCACGCCGACCTGCTCGCCGCGCAGCTCGGCGAGCTTGCGCAGCAGCTCGGCCTCCTGGTCGGTGAGCCGGGTGGGCACCTCGACGTTGACCAGCACCCGCAGGTCGCCGCGACCGCGGCCGCGCAGGCGGGGCACGCCCTTGTTGCGGAAGACGAACTCCCGTCCGGGCTGCGTGCCCGGCTGGACGACGATCTCGACCTCGCCGTCGGGCGTGGCCAGCGTCGAGCGGGTGCCGAGCGCCGCCTGGGCGATCGAGACGGTGAACACGTGCACGAGGTCGTCGCCGTCGCGCTGGAACAGCTCGCTCTGGGCGACGCGCAGGTGGACGTAGAGGTCGCCGGCGGCGCCGTTGCGTGGGCCGACGGCGCCGCGGCCGCTGAGGCGCAGCGTGGAACCGGTGTCGACGCCCGCCGGCACGTCGACCTGGTAGGTCTTGTCGACGAGCAGCCGGCCGTCGCCGCCGCACGTCGGGCACGGCGTGACGATGACCTCGCCGAGGCCGCCGCACTTCGGGCACACCGTGGCGGTCACCATCTGGCCGAGCATGCTCTGGCGCACCCGCTGCACCTGACCGCGACCGCTGCACTCGCTGCACGTCACCGGCTGCGTGCCGTGGCCGGCCCCGCTGCCGTGGCAGTCGTCGCAGCGCACCGCGGTGTGCACCGTGACCGGCACGGTGGCGCCGAAGATCGACTGCTCGAAGGTGATGTCGGCGACGACCTCGAGGTCCTGCCCCCGGGGCGGCGCCGGCCGGACCACCGCCACCGCCGAACGGGTTCGCTCCGCCACCGAAGATCGTGCCGAGCAGGTCGCCGAGGCCGGCGCCGCCGAACATGTCGCCGAAGTTCGGTCCGCCGTCGCCGCCGGCACCGACGCCCGGCTCGCCGTAGCGGTCGTAGCGCGCCCGGGCCTCGGGATCGGAGAGCACCTCGTAGGCCTGGGCCACCTGCTTGAACCGCTCGGCCGTCTCGGGCTCGTCGCGGTTGGCGTCGGGGTGCAGCTCGCGAGCCTTGGCGCGGTACGCCTTCTTCAGCTCGTCCGGCGTGGCGTCGGGCGAGACGCCGAGCAGCTCGTAGTAGTCCTCGGCCATCAGCCTGCCCTTCTGCCCCCGGTCCCGAGGCGCCGGCCGAGGCGGTCGCTGACCACCTCGACCGTGGCCAGCGCCTGCGGATAGTCCATCCGTGTCGGCCCGAGCACGCCGACCGTGCCGACCTGCTCGCCGTCGACCACCACCGGGGCGACGACGACCGAGCACGCCGGCGAGCGGCTCGATGCCGTGCTCGGTGCCGATCGCCACCGACAGCCCGCGGCCGATGATGTCGCGCACCAGCGAGACGATGACGTACTGCTGCTCGAGCGTGCGCAGCACGTTGCGCACCGTGTCGACGGCGTCGAACGCCTGGGCCATCGACGCCGCGCCGCCGACGAACACCGGCTCGTCGCCGTCGCCGGCTGCAGCGCGTCGAGCGCCGCGGCGCACAGAGCCGGTCGAGCAGCGTCGTCGCCGCTCGACGCGCAGGTGCAGGCCGGGCTCGAGCGCCTCGCCGATGAGCGCTCGCCTGCAGGTGCGCCGGTGGCCGCCGCCAGGCGGGCGTCGGACGTGTCGCGCCGGCAGCTCGAACGTGGCGTCCTCGACCGAGCCGTTGGACAGCACGGCGACGACCGTGGCGTGCGCGGTCGACAGCCCGACGAGCTGCATGCGAGCGGACGACGGCGCGCTCGGCGCTCGGCCCGACGACGACCGCGGCGTGCGAGGTGAGCTGGGCGAGCAGGTTGGTGGTCTGGTGGAGCAGCTCCTCGAGGCGGCCGTGGGCGCCGTCGAAGAAGTCGCCGACGCGCCGCGTGGCGATCGCGTCGAGCCGACCCGGCGCGGCGACGTGGTCGACGAAGAAGCGGTAGCCCTTGTCGGTCGGGATGCGCCCGGCCGAGGTGTGCGGCTGGGCGACGTAGCCCTCCTGCTCGAGCACGGCCATCTCGTTGCGCACCGTGGCCGAGCTGACGCTGACGCCCGGAGCGTTGGCGATCAGCGTCGAGCCCACCGGCTGCGCGGTGGTGATGTACTCCTGGACGATGGCCCGCAAGATGGCGGACTTGCGTTCGTCGAGCACGGCTCCTGCCTGAACGGGTTGGGGATCTGGCAGTCCAGGCTACCGACCGGCGGCTACCCCACGCCCGATCGTCGGATCGGAGGCGGTCCGACGCGTGAGGGCGTAGCGCCGCAGCGCCTCGACCCGTTCGGCGCGATGGTCGACCATCGGCGGCCGGGTAGGCGCCGCGGCGGGCCCGGCCAGGGGCGTGGACGCCGTCGACATCGGTCCCGGCCAGCTCGGGGACCCACCGCCGGATGTAGTGGCCGTGCGGGTCGAACCGCTCCGACTGCGCCGTCGGGTTGAACACCCGGAAGTACGGCGCGGCATCGGTGCCGGTGCCCGCTGTCCATTGCCAGCCGTGGTTGTTCGACGCCAGGTCGCCGTCGACGAGGTGACGCAGGAAGTGCCTCGCACCCCACCACCACGGCAGGTGGAGGTCCTTGACGAGGAAGCTGGCCGTGACCATGCGCACGCGGTTGTGCATCCAGCCGGTAGCCGACAGCTGGCGCATCCCGGCGTCGACGATCGGGATAACCGGTGGTGCCGCTGGCCCAGCGATCGAACCGCCGACGCGCCGCGGCGTCGGTGTCGACCGGCATCGCGTCCATCGTCGCGTTCGAGGTTGTGCCACGCGGACTCGGGGTGGCGCAGCAGGACGTCGGCGTAGAACTCGCGCCACGCGAGCTCGGAGGCGAAGCGCTCGGTGCCCGGTCCGCGGTGCGCGTCGAGGTCGGTCGAGCAGTTGGCTCGGGTGCACGACGCCCCAGCGCAGGTCGGCCGACAGCCGGCTCGTCCCGGGCAGGTCGGGACGGTCGCGGTCGGTGGCGTAGCGCGCCAGCGGCCCGTCGAGGAAGTCGTGCCAGCGGTGCCGCGCAGCCGCCTCGCCGATCGCCGGCAGCTCGGCGTGGCCGGGCGGCGCGAGCGGCAGCTCGTCGGATCGCACCGCCGGCGACCCGTGCCAGTCCACGTCGGGGACGTCCGGCGCGGGCTGGCGCGCCGCGCCCGGCCCACGCCCTGGCGAACGGGGTGAACACCCGGTACGGCGAGCCGTCGGCCTTGCGCACCCGACCCGGTGCGACGGCGTACGGCGACCCTGTGGCCACGAGCACACGCCCGTCGCGCCGCAGCCGCTCGATCACCGCGGCGTCCCGCCGGCGCCCGTACGGGCCGAAGTCCCGGGCGACGTGCACGGTCGCCGCCCCGACCTCGCCGGCCAGCGCGGCGACGACGTCGACCGGATCGCCACGGCGCACGACGAGCGCCTCGCCCGTCGCCGCGCGCAGGGAGTGCAGGGCGACGCGCAGGTACGCCCGACGACCGGCGCCGGCGCGGTCGAACGCCGGATCGTCGACGAACAGCGGCACGACGCGTCCATCGGCCGCGGCAGCGCACAGCGCCGGGTTGGCCGCCGAGCCGCAGATCGCGGCGGAACCACATGATCACCGGTGGACGCTTCGTCGGCACGCCGACCACGTACCCTTCCGAGCCGTGTCCGATCCCGATGCTGCGCTCCCGCTGATGGTCCTGCTGGTGCGCCACGGTGCCACCGAGTGGAGCATCAACGGCCGGCACACCGGTCGCACCGACCTCCCGCTGGTCGCCGACGGCGTCGCCCAGGCCGAACGGGTGGGCGACCTGATCGGCCGGATCCTCGGCGGCCGCTCGGCCATCGTGTTCAGCAGCCCGCTGCAGCGCGCCCGGCACACCGCCGCCCTCGCCATGCCGCACAACGAGGTCGACCGTCGTCGACGCCCTGTCGGAGTACGACTACGGCGACTACGAGGGGCTGACCTCGGACGAGATCACCGCCGCGCACCCCGGCTGGAACCTGTTCGTCGACGGCTGCCCGGGCGGCGAGAGCCTGATGCAGGTCTCGGCGCGCTGCGACTCGTTCATCGCCAAGCTGGAGCGCACCGCGGCCCAGCGCGCCGTGGTGGCCTTCACCCACGGCCACCTCAGCCGGATCCTCACCTGCCGGATGCTCGGCCTGGGGGCGGCCAACGGTCGCCTGTTGGAGAACGACACGGCCTCCGTCGGGACGCTCGTGCCCAAGCGCGGCGAGCTCGTGCTCGACGGCTGGAACCGCCGGGCGATCTGAGGGCTGCCGCCGACGCCGCTCAGCCGAAGTTCATCGCTCCGGGCATCCCGCCGTCGACGACGATCGTCTGGCCGGTGATCGTGTCGGCCCGGCACAGCATCACCGTGGCGTCGGCGATGTCGATCGCACTGCCGACCTTGCCGAGCACCGCCTGGCGGCGGGCACCGGCGGCGACGCCGTCCGGCAACCGCAGCGCCATGCGCGTGCCCTCGACGAGCCCGGGGGCGACGCAGTTGACCGAGATCTCCGGGGCCAACGCCACGGCCAGGCAGTGGGTCAGGTGGATGAGGCCGGCCTTCGAGCACGAGTAGGCGATGCTGCTCGACCCCGGACTGAGCCCGCCCACCGAGGCGATGTTGACGATCCGCCCGCCGCCGTCGGCGCGCAGGTGCTCGGCCAAGGCCCGGCTCAGCAGGAACGGGCCGCGCAGGTTGGTCTCCTGCACCCGGTCCCACGTGTCGGCGTCGAGCAGGTCGAGCTGGCGGAACGGGATCCCGATGTTCCAGGCGGCGTTGTTCACCAGCACGTCGCAGCGCCCGAAGTGGTCGATGACGTCGGCGACGGCAGCGTCGATCGACGCCTCGTCGCGCTGGTCGAGGGCCACCGTGTGGGCCCGCCGTCCCGCCGCTGCCACTGCGGCCGCGGTCTGCTCCGCACCGGCGGTGTTGCCGACGAAGGTGAGCGCGACGTCGCAGCCCGCGGCGGCCAGCGCCTCGCAGATCGCGGCCCCGATGTCACCCGAGCCGCCGGTCACCATTGCCACCTTGCCCGTGAGTTCCATGGCCGCGGATCGTACGCACGTGCGCCGCGGCGCTCGCATCCGCACGGAGGCGCGCTCATCGGCACGCGCGGAGGCGCTCGCTTCGACACGCGCGCGGAGGCGCTCGCTTCGACCGCGCGCGGAGGCGCTCGCTTCGACACGCGCGCGGAGGCGCTCGCTTCGACACGCGCGCGCGGAGGCGCTCGCTTCGACAAGGCTGCGGGGATGCGCTGGCCGGACGGGTTCATGTGGGGCACCGGGGCGTCGTCGACGCAGTGCGAGGGAGCGTCGCCGGCGTCGGATTGGTTGCGCTGGGAGCGCGACGGGCACGCGCCGACCTCGGGCGAGGGCAGCGGCTTCGCCACGCGCTACGCCGACGACTTCGCCCAGTTGGCCGCGCTGGGCCTCACCCACCACCGACTGTCGCTCGACTGGGCGCGCCTCGAGCCGCGGCCCGGCGAGCACGATCCGGCCGCCGTCGAGCACTACCGCGCCGTGCTGCTCGCGGCCCACGCGGCCGGGATCACCCCGTGGGTGACGCTGCACCACTTCACCCTGCCGGTGTGGTTCGCCGATGCCGGCGGGTTCACGCTGGCCGCCAACCGGACCGGGCCGTGGGCCCGCCACGTCGACTTCGTCGCCGAGACGTTCGGCGACGTGGTCGCCGGCTGGAAGCCGATCAACGAGGCCAACCTGTACGCCCGCCTGGCTTACCGCTTCGGTGCCGTGCCCCCGGGACGCGGCTCGGCACGACGAGCTCGCCGCGGCCGACGAGGGCATCCACCTGGCCAACGCCGAGGCGGCGCTGCGGTTGCGCCAGACGGGCGCACCCGTGTCGTCGATCTTCTCCCTCTCGCCGGTCGTGCTGCACGACGACGACCCTGCGTCGTTCGACCGCGCCGAAGCGATCGATGCGGCGACGTGGCGCCCGGGCATCGATCTGTTCCGCGACGGCGTGCTCCGCGTCCGCGACCGTCCGCCCGTCGAGCGACCCGACCTCGCCGGCGCGTTCGACATGATCGGCTTCTCGTACTACGCGACGATGGGTGTGGCGGCCGGCCGGCCGACGATCCATCCGCCCGATGCCGAGCGTTCGCCCCTCGGTTACGGGATCTGGGCGGACGGCGTCGGTCTGGTCCTCGAGCGCCTCGCGTCGCAGCTGCCCGGCACCCCGTTGCTGGTCGCCGAGTTCGGCGTGGGCACCGACGACGACGACGTGCGCGCCGCCTACCTGCGCCGCGGGCTGGACGTCGTCCACGAGGCGATCGAGCGGGGCATCGACGTGCGCGGTCTGTTCCACTGGACCGGCGTGGACAACTACGAGTGGGGCTTCGGCTACGACGTGCGCTTCGGGATCATCGACGGCGAGCGCAACGTCAAGCCGTCGGCTCAGGTGTTGGCCGCCGAAGCGCTCAGTCGAGCTTGAGCGCGCTGATGAACACGTCGCCGGGCACCTCGACGCGCCCGATCGACTTCATCTTCTTCTTGCCTTCCTTCTGCTTCTCCAGCAGCTTGCGCTTGCGGGTGATGTCGCCGCCGTAGCACTTGGCCAGCACGTCCTTGCGCTTGGCCTTGACCGTCTCGCGGGCGATGATCTTGCCGCCGATGGCCGCCTGGATGGGCACGTCGAACATCTGCCGGGGGATCAGCTCCTTGAGCTTCTCGCACATCCGGTTGCCGTAGGCGAACGCCTTGTCGCGGTGGACGATGGTGCTGAACGCATCGGCGGTGATGCCGTTGAGCAGCAGGTCGACCTTCACCAGGTTGCTGCGCTGGTAGCCGCTCGAGCTCGTAGTCCAGCGAGGCGTAGCCCTGCGTGCGGCTCTTCATCTGGTCGAAGAAGTCGACGACCACCTCGGCGAGCGGGATCTGGTAGTGCAGCTCGACGCGCTCGGGCGACAGGTACTCGAGCTTGCTCAGCTCGCCGCGCCGCGTCTGGCACAGGTCCATCAGCGTGCCGGTGTAGTCCTTGGGCGTGATGATGCGACACGCGGAAGTAGGGCTCCTCGATGAAGTCGATGCTCTGCGGCGCCGGCAGGTCGGCCGGGTTGTCCACCGCCTGGACCTCGCCCCTGGTGGTGTGCACCCGGTACTCCACCGACGGGGCCGTGGCGATGAGGGCCAGGTTGAACTCGCGCTCGAGCCGTTCCTTGACGATCTCCATGTGCAGCAGGCCGAGGAACCCGCAGCGGAAGCCGAAGCCCAGCGCGCCGGACGACTCCGGCGTGTAGGTGATCGAGGCGTCGTTGAGCTTCAGCCGTTCGAGGCTCTCGCGCAGGTTCTCGAAGTCGTCGCCGTCGATCGGGAACAGGCCGCAGAAGACCATCGGCTTGGGGTCGCGGTAGCCCTCGAGCGCGCTCGTCGCCGGATGGGAGTAGGTGGTGATGGTCTCGCCGCTGCGCGCGTCGCCGACGTCCTTGATGCTGGCGATCAGGTAGCCGACCTCGCCGGGCCCGAGCTCGTCGACCGGCGTCGTGACCGGCCGGCGCACGCCGATCTCCACGGCCTCCTGCTGCGTGCCGGCGTTCATGAACAGCAGCTTCGAGCCGGCGGTGAGCCGACCGTTCATGATCCGCACCGAGCTGACGACGCCGCGGTACTGGTCGAACTGGCTGTCGAAGATCAACGCCTGCAGCGGCGCGTCCGGGTCGCCCGTCGGCGCCGGGATGCGCTCGATGACCGCGTCGAGCAGCCCGCCGACGCCGTCACCGGTCTTCGCCGAGATCCGCAGGATGTCCTCGGCGGGGATGCCGAGCACCGTCTCGATCTCCATCGCGTAGCGGTCCGGGTCGGCCGCCGGGAGGTCGATCTTGTTCAGCGCGGCGACGATCTCCAGGTCGTGCTCCAGCGCCAGGTAGCAGTTCGCCAGGGTCTGGGCCTCGATGCCCTGCGCCGCGTCGACCACCAGGACCACGCCCTCGCAGGCGGCCAGGCTGCGGCTGACCTCGTAGCCGAAGTCGACGTGACCCGGCGTGTCGATGAGGTGCAGCGTGTGGCCCTTCCAGTCGACGCGCACGTTCTGCGCCTTGATGGTGATGCCCCGCTCACGCTCGAGGTCCATCGAGTCCAGGTACTGGCTGCGCATGTCCCGGGCGTCGACCGCGTTGGTGATCTCCAGGATGCGGTCGCTGAGCGTGCTCTTGCCGTGGTCGATGTGAGCGATGATCGAGAAGTTGCGGATGCGGGCGAGGTCCATGGCAGTGGACCGAGGCTACCGGTGGCTCCCGGCCCGCCCGCTGGTAGCGTTCTCCAGCCGTCCAGCAGCTGCACGCACCGTTCGAAAGAGTCTCAACACGTGGCGAACATCAAGAGCCAGAAGAAGCGCATCCTCACCGACGCGAAGCGCGCCGAGCGCAACAAGGCCGTCAGGAGCGAGCTCAAGACCCGCTCGAAGACGGCGGTGCGCGATGCCGGCACCGACGACGGCGTCGAGGCGCTGCGCCTGGCCGTGAAGCGCCTGGACATGGCCGCCGCCAAGGGCGTGATCCACAAGAACCAGGCCGCCCGGCGCAAGAGCCGGCTGATGCGCAAGTACAACGCCGCGGTCGCGGCAGCCGCTTCCTGAGCCCTCAGGCCACGTGCAGCGTGGCCAGGCGCGACGCCGCATAGGCGACGATCACGCCCGACGCGAAGAGCAGGAACAGCCGCGGCAGGCGCACCCGGAACGACGTGGTGACGCCGGCGAAGAACAGCGCTGAGGCGAGCAGCACCGTCGTCAGCACGTAGTCGTCGGACTCCTTGCCGGCGAGGTCGCTCGCCGCGGTGGCCGCCTCGGCCTTGGCTTCGAGCTCGTTGTACGTGCTCAGCTGCTGCTGCAGGTACGCCGGGTCCTGGGTGAGGTTCTCCGGTGTCTGTCCGGCGGCGATCTCGGCCTGCCAGCGCTCGAGGACCGGGAGGAAGTCCGGGCGGATCAGCGTGGTGCGGTAGAACGCCATCAACTTCTCGTTGCCGTCCACGTAGGCCTGGGCGTACTGGGCCGCCATCGTGCTGTCGTAGGCCACCCGCTGCGAGGCCAGCCCGAACTCGCGCGACGCCTCGACCCGGGCATCGGTGGCGTCCCGAGCGTGGTCGGTCTCCTGGCCGTTCCAGCGCGATGCCTGGTAGCCGCACCACGCCGAACCGAGCGTGGCGACGGCCAGGAGGACGACGGCGAGGACCTCGATCAGCCGGTCGAGGTTGGTCGTGCGGGTGCGCTCGGCCGAGCTCACAGCTCGCCGGCCGAGGGCGAGGCTTCCCCGCCGGCGGCCTCCTCGTCGTGGGCCACGGCACCGACCGAGGGTCGGGCGGCGACGGCCATCGCCGAGCCACCGGCCGGCGTGGTGATGATCTCCCGCCAGACCCCGAGCTCCCGGTAGCGCAACGCCACGGCGGCGCCGTCGACACCGAGGTACTCGCCGAGCGCCGCGTCGGACTGCACCTCGGCCAGGCGCGTGGCGTGCTCGGCCTGCTCGCGCTCCAGTTCGTAGCGGGCGCGCACCGTCGCCTGGATGACGTCACCGGTGCGTCCGAGCTCGGTGTCCTCCAGCGTGAGCAGGGCCAACTCGAAGCCGTCGGCGCGCAGCACCTCGCCCACCTCGTCGGACAACCGCCCCTCGAGCACCCGGCGTCCGTCGCCGAGGAGATCGACGATGCCGACCGCCGGATCGCCGAGGCTGGCGCGCACGGCTCGATTGCTGCAGTCGCGCACCGCGGACCACAGCCCGTCCTTGCCGAAGCGCTCGTGGACCGACTTCAGCGCGGCCGGGATCAGCCGGACAGCGCACCGTGTAGCCGACCTCGACGGTGGCCCGGTCGCCGAGCACGACGCGCAGCGACGGACCCGCTTGCTGCAGCGAACGTTCGTGCTCGCCGACATCGACTGCGCCGCCGGCGCGATAGGCCATCTCCAGCGACGGGTACTTGACGATCTGCATCCGTCGCAGCAGGGGGACGAAGTGCGGTCCGGGTGGCAGCGCCTTGTCCGTGGCCCGGCCACGAACGAGCACGAGCCCGAGCTGACCGGGCTCGACGCGGACGAACGCCTCGTCGAACACGACCCAGGCGAGGATCCCGAGGATCGGGATGAGCACGACCGCGAAGATGATCAGCGTCAGCATGTCCGTCGGTCCCGCACGACCGGGAAACTACAGCCGCGACAGCCGGGCCACGAGCACTTCCATGACCAGCGGTTCGGGCCAGTCCTTGGCGCCACGCAGGTCGAGGTCGGCCTGGGCCAGCAGACCGATGGCCCGGACCACCTTCGCGCCGCCGAGCCGGCGGTACTGGTCGAGCGCCTTCCGCGCCGGGAAGCCCGGCTTGATGCCCATCGCCGCGGCGGCGCCGGCCTCGTCACGGGCGCCGGAACCGTCGAGCGCCAGGAGCTTGGTGTAGTTGGCGTGGAGGATGGCCATCACCTGCAGCGGATGGCGATCGCCGCCGCCCATCATCCGCGCCAGCGCCTCGAGCGCCGCGGTGGTGTTGCCCCGGTCGATCGCGTCGGTGAGCTCCCACGGCGGGACGCCACCGGCCTCGCCGAGGAACGGCTCGACGTCGGCGAGACGCAGCAGCCGGTCGGTCCCGTAGGCCGAGACGAGCGTGTCGAGGATCCCCCCGAGCCGACCGGCGTCCTCACCGAGCCAGGTGCCGAGACGGTCGAGCGCGTGGGCGTCGAGCCGCAGCCCGGCGGCGGTGACCTGGTCCTCGAACCAGTCGGCCGGTCGCGCGCCCGGCTCGGTGGCGCACTGTCGAGCACGTCCGCGCCGGCGCGCTTGAGCGCATCGCTCAGCGACTTCGGCAACCGCCCACTCCCGACGGCGAGCACGAGCTCGGTCGTCGGCAGCACGTCGGCGAGCAGGGCCACGAGCGGGGCGACGTCGCCGGCGGCGAACCGGCCGACGCCACGGGCGACCACGCACGCGGCGGTCGGTGAGGAACGGCGGCGTCTGGGCCGCGTCGACCACGGCGCGCAGCTCGTACTCGTCGCCGTCGAAGTCGTCGACCATCAGCGAGCGATCGGCGTCGCCGACCAGCCGGTGCAGCAGATCGCCGAGCACGCCGGCGGCCAGTGCCGGCTCGTCGCCGGTGACCACGTGGACCGCCACGGCCGCCGAGCCTCGCACAGGCGGGCGGCAACTACCAACGGACCGGTCGCGGGCGCTACCGTGCCCGGCTGAACCACCGCACGTGTAGGAGATCGAAGACCGCCATGGCCAACCCGCAGCACGCCATCCTGACCAACCTCGAGAAGTACCAGTGGTACACGCACATGAGTCGCACCGAGGGTGCCGACCTGGGTGTGATCAAAGAGGCCATCAAAGCCGCCCGCGCCGCCGGCGCCGAGGTCGGCGTCACCACGCCGATCAACGTGTGCATCCTGCTGGGACCGACCCTGCTGGCCGACCTCGGTGGCGAGGCGCCCGCCGACTTCCAGCCGTACCCCGGGTACGAGTCGCCCGACGGCAAGGTGGCCAAGGGCACCCAGGAGGAGCTGCTCCTGTGGGTCCACTCCGCCGACAAGGACCTGTGCTGGGAGACCCAGTTCAACTTCCGCAACGCCGTCGCCGGGCACATGACCGTCGCCCGCGAGACGCCGACGTTCATCTACCGCAACAGCCTCGACCTCACCGGCTTCATCGACGGCACGGGGAACCCGGCGCCCGAGGAGCAGCACGACCGGGGGATCGTCCCCGACGGTGAGCCGGGCGCCGGTGGGTCGTTCTGCATCGCCCAGCGGTGGGTGCACGACCTCAAGTACTTCAACGGGCTCTCCCTGCAGGACCAGGAGAACACGTTCGGCCGCACCAAGGACGACTCCACCAAGCTGTCCACCCAGGTGCCCACATCGCACCTGTCGCACGTCGAGCTGCGCGACGGCACGACCGCCGACGAGGGCACACGCCAAGCGCGGCGAGATGGTCCGCCGCTCCACCCCGTACGCCTTCCACGACGGCACCGTCGGCCTGTACTTCATGGGCTTCTGCAAGACCCAGGCTCCGCTGCGCGAGCGGATGGAAGCCATCTACGGGATGAACGGCCAGGCGCGCGACGCGCTGACCGACTACTCCACGCCGGCGTCCGGTTCGTACTACTTCGCCCCGTCGGTGGAGTCGCTGGAGGCCATGCTCGGCTGAGGCTCCGCCTCACCCGGTCGTTCGCTCTCGACGCTGGACGGCGGCCTGCCCACCACCGGGCAGCTCGTCGTCCAGCGTTGCGCGTACGGGCCCGAACGTGGCCGCCGTCGCCGCCAGCACCATGGCCCAGCCGACCGCCACCCACACGCCGCGCGGCTCCAGCCGCGCGGCCACGTCGGCCACGGTGGCCACCCAGCGCGTGCCGAGCAAGCACGGCAGCATGATGATCCGCCGGGCCGCGAGCGGCAGCCCACGCGGCCGCCAGGCCCACCGGCAAGCCGACGAGCATCACCGCCCCGGCGACGGGCACGGCGAGCAGGTTGGCCGGCACCGACACCACCGGCAGGCGGTGGAACACCAGCAGGCTGGGCACGGCCACACCCACCTGAGCCCCGAGCGCGGTGCCGAGCGCGAGGCGCCACCACCGGGGTCCGCGCAGGTGCTCGGCGAGCCACGGCCCGACCACGCACACCCCGGCGGTGGCGCCGACGGACAGCCACAGGCCGACGGACCAGACGAGCAGCGGGTCGACCAGCACCAGCACGGTGAGCGCCGACCGCGAGGAGGCGGGCCGGATGCTGTCTGCGGCCGAGGGTGAACGCCGACACGGCGAGCATCGCCATCAACCCGGCGCGGAGCACCGACGGCTCGAAGCGGGTGAGCGCCATGAACCAGCCGATCAACCCGATCGACGCCGCCCACCGGGCCCATGGCCGCAGACGGCGCAGCAGCGGCCCGGCGGCGGCGAGGACGAACGCGAGGTTCTGGCCGGAGACGGCGGTCAGGTGGCTGAGGCCCGCGTCGCGGAACGCCTGGATCATCGCCGGCGGCTCGCGGGCGTCGTCGCCGATGACCAGCCCGGTGAACAGCGCCGCCTCGGCGGACGGCATCGTCGAGTCGGCTGCCGTCCGCAGCGCCGTGCGCACCCGCGTGCTGGCCCGGTCGAGCGGCGCGCCCGCGGCGACGTCGCCGGTGTAGTCGATGTCGAACCGGCCGACGACGTGGCGCAGTTGCGCCCGGCGGACGTGACCGCTGCTCGGTCGGCGGCTTCCGGCGAGCCACACCAGGTCGCCCGATTGGCGGTCCACCAGGCGGCGACGCGGTGAGCCGTAGGCCCACGCGTCGAAGCGCTCGCCGCCGATCTCCACGGTGACCCGCAGCCCGTTGCCGTAGGGAGCCGGGTCGCCGACGACCTCGGCCCAGCCGGTGTACGGGCCGAGCTGTCGGGGCGCCGTCGTCGTCCCAGACCGACCGCGGCTGCGCCACGCCGCGGTCGACCACGAGCAGGGCGCACAACGCGGCGCCGAACGGGGCCCGCCAGCCGGCGAGGAAGCAGGCCGCCCCGACCGCCGACGAGCACGACCACGGGCCACCAGCGCGTGGAGCCATGCGGCCAGGCAGGTGAGCACGGCCAACTGGGCGACGGCGAGGTCGCCCAGCGAGTGCCGCCAGCGACCGCTCATCGGCCCGTACGCTGGATCGGATGCAGGCCACGCCAGCTCTCCAGCCGACCCGTGCCCGGCGGCCCGCGCCAGTACCGGGCGCGGATCCGCGTCGCTCGGACCGCTCGCCAGCCTGGTGCCTCCGGCCGTGCTCGGTCTGGTCGCGCTGGTGCTGCTGCGCGGCAGCACGGGTGTCGGGCGAGGTGTGGCCGGGTTCGCCCTGGCGCTGTTCGCCGCGCCGGCGCTGCTGGCCGTCGGCGCACCGCTGTCCACCGGGACCGGCGTGTACGCGCTGGCCATCGGCGCCAGCGCCGTGCTGTGGCTGGCCATCGGGGTGGTCGCCGCCCGGCGGGCGACGCGCTCGCCGGCCGCGACGGTGGGCCGACTTCTGGCGGGAGTGGGCCTGGCCTGCCGTCGGGGTGTGGCTCGGCGTGGTGGTGGCCCTGGTGATCGCCGACCTCGCGCTGGGCAAGGCCCTGTTCTGATCGGTCGGCAGCGGCCGCTCACGTCGTCACCAGCCCGCGCAGCGCATCGAGCTTCGCCGGACCGATGCCGCGCACCTCGCCGAGGTCCTCCACGGTGGCGAACGGCCCGTGCGCGTCGCGGTAGGCGATGATCGCCGCCGCGGTGCTCGGGCCGACGCCCGGGCAGGGCGTCGAGCTGCTCGGCGGTGGCCGCGTTCAGGTCGACAGGCGCCGGCGGGCCGGTGCTGCGCGTGGCGCGCGTCCGCTCCGCCGACGACGATCGGCACGGGTTCGCCCTGGACCGGGACGTAGATCGCGCGAGCCGTCGCGCAGCGGTGCGGCGAGGTTGACCCCGTCGTGTCGACTGCGGCGGCCAGCGCCCACCGGCGGCGGCGATGGCATCGACGACGCGCGCGCGTCGGCGGCAGGTGGTACACGCCCGGGGCGACGACCGCGCCGGCGACGTGCACGACGACGTCGGCGACGCTCGACGGCGTGGCCATCGCTGCGGCCGATGTCGGCGTGGCGCTCGACGGCGGCGCCGTGCCGCGCACCGTGGCGTTCGGTGCGTAGGGCAGCTGCGACTTCGGTGCTCGGCTGCGGCGCACGGAGCAACCACCAGGCGGCGACCGCGACGAGCACGACGGACGCCCCGGCGGCGACGAGGCGGCCGACGCCGAACCAGGTGACCCAGCGGCGGATCGCGCTCGACGATGGTGCGCCGCAGCGCCGGGCGCGACGGTGGCAGGGCGGGAGACGGTGTCGCTTCCACGACGACCTCCAGGAACGACGGCGCGCGAGCGCGGCGTGATCAACCGGGGGAAGGTCGAGGCGCAGAGTAGCGCGCCGGGGCTCAGCTGGCGACGTGCTGCGCCGCGTCGTCGCGCACGGCCGTGGACAGCGATCGGCGGGCCACCCAGTCGGCCTCGATCTCCATCGGGATCCGCAGGTACGCACCGGCGTGGCCCTTGCGACGCACCCGCCACTTCACGTACGACGCGGCGTAGCGACCGGCGAAGCCGACGACGCCGTAGCGCCGCCACTGGCGCACGTGGACCTGCTCGTGGCGCAGCAGGTACGGCGTGGCGTGTCCGCTGCGGACGATCACCAGCCCCGGCAGCGTGATGCCGTCGGCCCCGTTGGGCACAGGCCCGCCCTCCCACAGCACGTACCCGTCGCGGTGCTCGACCGACATGCCCACGACGCTAGTCCCCCGCCACCGCCGAGGTCGGCCATCCCCTCAACGCTCACGACCACCCACGCCCCGTGCGGTGAGCGGCCAGTCGGACGCGAGCGCGACGCCCGGCGAAGTTCCCGACGCTTGGGTCCGCACGAGGCACGGCATCTCTCACGCGCGGCGGCGCGACCGCCAGGGAGCCCGCCGCAGGTCGGGACGCCAGTCCCGACCGAGCTAGAAGAGCCGCTGCGTCAGCTGGCGGCGGTAGGTCGGCGGTGCGCGGGTCGTCGGGGCCCATCAGCTCGAGGATGTCGACGAACTGCTGGCGGGCCTCGTCGTCGGTCTTCACCGGTCGAGCAGCGCGGTGAGCGTGGCGTCGTGATCGTCGTCGGGCTGGACGCCGACGCGGGCGAGCGCGGCGACGCGACGGGTGCGGTCGTTCTCCGGGATGCGCTCGAGCAGTGCCAGCGCCTCGTCGGTGTCACCGCGGGCGACGAGCAGTTCGGCGAGGCCGACGATGGCGTCCTCGTTGCCCGGCTCGATCTCCAGCGCGGCGCGCAGGCTGCCCTCGTTGCCCTCGGCGATGAGCGCGGCGAGCATCTGCTCGTCCTCGGTGGGCAGCAGCGTGTCGATGAACTCCTGGACCATGTGCTCGGGCAGCGCACCGACGAAGCCGTCGACCACCGCGCCGTCGCGCAGGGCGTAGACCGCGGGGATCGACTGCACCCGGAACGCCTGGGCGATAGCCGGGGTTGGCGTCGGTGTCCACCTTCACCAGCACCACCTTGCCGTCGGTGGCGTCGATGACCTTCTCGAGGATCGGCCCGAGCGTGCGGCACGGTCCGCACCACTCGGCCCACAGGTCGACCACGACCGGAACGGACTTCGAACGCTCGAGCACCTCGGTCTCGAACGTGGCATCGGTGACGTCGACGGCGGACATGCGGGCAACGATACCGGTCACCCCTCGGAGCGCCGGGGAGCCGCCCGGGAGCGGTCGGCCGGTACGGTTCCGGGGATGAGCACCGAGGCCGCGATCTCGCCAGCGGACGTGCCCGGCGTCGACGTCGCGTCGGTCACCGCCTGGTTGGAGCGCCAACGTCGCCGGCGCCGTCGGACCGTTCGAGTTCGACGTCATCGCCGGCGGCCACTCGAACCTGACGTTCACGGTCACCGGCGCCGACGGCGCGCGCTTCGTGCTGCGCCGTCCGCCGCTCGGCCACGTGCTCGCCAGCGCCCACGACATGGGCCGCGAGCATCGCATCATCCACGCGCTGCAGGAGTCCGCTGTGCCCGTCGCCCCGGCGCTCGGCTACTGCGACGATGCCGCCGTCAACGGCGCGCCGTTCTACGTGATGGGCTTCGTCGACGGCCACGTGCTGCGCGACCGGGCGGCGTCGGAGGCGACGCTCGATCCGGCCGGACGACGGCACGCCGGCGAGTCGCTCGTCGACACGCTCGCGGCCATCCACGCCGTCGACCTCGAGGCCGTCGGCCTGGCCGACCTCGGCAAGCACGACGGCTACATCGCCCGGCAGATGAAGCGGTGGTACGGGCAGTGGAACGCGCAGCGCACGCGCGACCTGCCGCTCGTCGACGAGGTGCACGACGTGCTCGTCGAGCGCATCCCCGAGCAGGGCCCGGCGACGCCTCGTCCACGGCGACTACCGGCTGGACAACTGCATGGTCGACGGCGACGGCAACGTGGTCGCCGTGCTCGACTGGGAGATCTGCACGCTCGGCGACCCCCTCGCCGACGTCGGCATGCTGCAGGTGTACTGGACCGGACCGAACGACAGCGCGTCCGGCATGGGCGGGTTCGTCCACCAGCGCACCCGGCTTCCTCGACCGCGCCGAGCTCACCGCGCGCTACGCCGCCGCGAGCGGCCGCGACCTGGACGAGCTGGCCTTCTACACCGCGTTCGCCTACTGGAAGTTGGCCTGCATCCTGGAGGGCGTCTACGCCCGCTACCTCGGCGGCGCGCTCGGCGTGCGCAGCGCGGCCGAGCTGGCCCCGTTCAAGCAGCAGGTCGACGCCGCCGCGGCGCAGGCGCGCTCGATCGTGGACGGTTGGTGATGGCCGACTACGTGCTCCACGAGCCGGCACCCGAGCTCGACCGGCCGACGCTGGTGTTCATGCTCGGCGGGTGGATCGACGCCAGTGGCGCAGCGGCCGCCGCGCTGCAACGCGGTGGAGCAGGCGTGCGACGTGCGTCCGCTGGCCACGTTCGACGGCGACACGTTCATCGACTACCGCGCCCGGCGCCCGACGATGGAGCTGCGCGACGGCGTCAACACCAAGCTCGAGTGGCCGGACATCGTGATGAAGGTCGGTCGCGACGCCGACGGCCACGACGTGCTCACCCTCGGCGGCCCCGAGCCGGACTCGCAGTGGCGGCGCTTCGCCGAGAGCTTCGTCGACCCTGGCCGTGGAGCTCGGCGTCACCCAGGCCGTCGGCTTCGGCGCCTACCCGTACGCCACCCCGCACACCAGGGCCGCCCGCCTGTCGAGCACCTCGCCGGCACCCGAGCTGGCGGCCAGCCTGCCGTTCCTGAAGAACTCCGTCGACGTGCCCGCCGGCATGGGCGCCGTGCTGGAGCAGGCGCTGTACGCCAAGGGCGTGCCGGCCACCACGATCTGGGCGCAGGTGCCGCACTACGTCAGCACGATGGCCTACCCCGCGGCCACCGCGGCGCTGCTCGCCGGCCTGCGCGACGTCACGCACATCGCCATCGACGACACCGACCTGGTGCACGCGGCCAACGCCCAGCGGCTGCGCCTCGACGAGCTGGTGTCGCAGAACGAGGACCACATGGGCATGCTCCGCCAGCTGGAGCGGGCCTTCGACACGGCGTCGGAGGAGACGCTCGGTCTCGGCAGCACGAGCATCCCGAGCGGCGACGAGCTGGCCGCCGAGCTCGAGCGGTTCCTGCGCGACCAGGGTCGAGGCCAGTAGCAGCCCTCCGCGACCGCGTGACTACGGTGCCTCCGATCGCCGACCGTGCACCGACGAGGTGCACCGCCCACCACGGAGGATGCAGATGAAGGTCGACGGAGGGATCCCCACCAATCTCAACAAGGTCGCCGCGGCGGCGAAGGAGGTCGAGGCGGCCGGGTACTCGGGCGGGTGGACCGCCGAGACCAGCCACGACCCGTTCATGCCGCTCCTGGTGGCCGCCGAGCACACCGAGACGCTGGAGCTGGGCACGTCGATCGCCGTCGCCTTCGCCCGGAACCCGATGACCCTGGCCAACACGGCGTGGGACCTGCAGTACTTCTCCAAGGGCCGCTTCGTGCTCGGTCTCGGCAGCCAGATCAAGCCGCACATCACCAAGCGGTTCTCGATGGAGTGGAGCCACCCGGCGCCGCGCATGCGCGAGATGGTGCTGGCCATCCGGGCCATCTGGGACTGCTGGCTGAACGGCACGAAGCTCGACTTCCGCGGCGACTTCTACACGCACACGCTGATGACCCCGTTCTTCACGCCCGACAAGGCCGACCTCGACGGCATCGGGGTGCCGAAGATCTTCCTCGCCGGCGTCGGCACGCTGATGACCGAGGTGGCCGGCGAGGTGTGCGACGGCTTCCTGTGCCACGGCTTCACGACCGAGAAGTACCTGCGCGAGGTCACCATCCCGGCGCTCGCCCGGGGCCGGGCCAAGGCCGGCAAGACGATGGAGGGCTTCGAGATCGTCGGGCCGTCGTTCGTCGTCACCGGCAACAACGAGCAGGAGATGGTCCAGGCGTCGCAGGGCACCCGCCAGCAGATCGCCTTCTACGGGTCGACCCCGGCCTACAAGCCGGTGCTCGAGATCCACGGCTGGGGCGGCCTGCAGGAGGAGCTCAACGCCATGTCCAAGCAGGGCAAGTGGGTGGAGATGGGCACGCTGATCGACGACGAGATCCTCAACACGTTCGCCGTGGTCGGTGAGCCGGAGAGCATCGGGCCGGAGCTGCACACCCGCTACGGCGACGTCATCCAGCGGATCAGCTTCTACGCGCCGTACCAGAGCAACCCGGACCGCTGGGCCCAGGTCCTCGCCGACGTGAAGGCGGCGTAGCCCACCTCGCCCGCGGGCGCACACCGGAACTGCATCACACCGGTGCGGTAGAACGTCCGGGTGGCGATCTCCTGCGTGTACTGCGGCGGCCAGCACGCCGCGCCGACGAGGTGCGCGCCTGCTGGGAGCGCGCCGGCGGCGTCGAGGGTGGGGCGACGCCGTCGGCGACGTCCCCGGCCGAGCCGGCCCGGCCGGTCGAGACCGCGCCGCCGGCGGCGGTCGAGGGGTCGCGTTCCCGCATTGACCGGACGTCCGGCCACCACGCTCGTCGCGGCCCGCACGCGCTCGGGCGGCACGTGCTCGTCGCGGCCGGAGAGGTCGGCCCCCGCCGAGTGGGCCGACGCCGGCGCGGCTGACGATCACCGCGGCCGACGTCGCCGCGCCACAGCCGGCGTTGGCCCAGCTGCGTGCGGCAGGCGGTGATCGGCTGGCGCTGGTCATCGAGCTCGACGCCGAGGCGCGCCGCGGCCTCGACGACGCGGCGCAGGCCAGCACCACGCGCCCGACCGCACGAGCTCGGCCCGCGCTTCGGCTTCGACGGGGAGACGCTGCACCACCTCGTCACGGCCAACGCCGTCGACGCGGCCGCGTGGCCGCTGCTCGACCGGGCGATCGAGCCTCGGGGCGCAGCCAGTCGTCGACGACGGGCCGGGCGATGTCCTGCTCCCCGATGGTCGGCGGGCCTGGCTCGACGGCGGACCCACGCGCTTCCACGCGCCGATCGACGGTTGCCCGATCGTGCCCCGGGTGAGCATCGAGCACGGCAGCCTCACGCCGCTCGACGCGGACAACGCCACCCGCGCCGACCTTGCGCCCGACCAGCTCGCCGCGGTCACCCACGACGGCGGCGCGGCGAGGATCATCGCGCCGGCCGGATCGGGCAAGACCCGGGTGCTCACCGAGCGCGCCCGGCACCTGCTGCAACGCTGGAGCGTTCCCGGCGGCGCGGTCTGCCTGGTGGCGTTCAACAAGCGGGCGCAGGAGGAGATGCGCGCCCGCACGGCCGACCTGCGCGGCCTGCAGGTGCGCACGCTCAACGCCATCGCCCTGGCGATCGTCAACGGCTCCAAGCCGTTCGCGCCCCAGCCCGCCACGCTGCGCACCGTCGACGAGGGCGACGTCCGGCGGATCATCGGCAACCTGGTGAGCTTCCCCCGCCGGCGCAACGCCGACCCGGTGGCCACGTGGATCGAGGCGCTGTCGCTCGCCCGCCTCGGCCTGCGCGACCCCACCGAGGTGGAGGCGTTGTACGACGGCGAGGTGGACGGCTTCGCCGACGTCCTCCCCCGCTACCGCGACCGCGCTCGCCCGGCAGGGTGCGCTCGACTTCGACGAGCAGATCCAGCGGGCCATCGAGCTGCTGCTCGGCGACGCCGACGCCCGCCACGCCGCGCAGCGGGCCTGCCGGCTGCTGCTCGTCGACGAGTTCCAGGACCTCACGCCGGCACACCTGCTGCTCGTCCGCCTGCTCGCCGGTCCCGAGGGCGCGGTGTTCGGCGTCGGCGACGACGACCAGACGATCTACGGCTACAACGGCGCCGACCCGGGCTGGCTGATCGACTTCGCCGGGGTGTTCCCCGGCGCCGGCGACCACCCGCTGGAGGTCAACTACCGCTGCCCCGGCGGCGTGGTCCGCGCCGCCGACATGCTGCTGCGGCACAACCGCCGGCGGGTTCCCAAGGTCATGCACGCGTCGCCAGCACCGACGCTGGCGGCTGGACCGTGCGCGCCGACGAGGAACCGGTCGAGGCCACGCTGGAGACCGTGCGCGGCGCGCTGGCCGGCGGGGCACCAACCGGCCGAGATCGCCGTGCTCACCCGGGTCAACTCGCTGCTCGCCCCGGTGCAGCTGGCGCTCGCCGGCGAGGGCATCCCGACCACCGGCGGCGTCGGTGCCGAGCTGGCCGAGCGCACCTCGGTGCGCGCCGCGCTCGCCTGGCTGCGGCTGGCCACGGCGAGCGGCCGCACCCTGGCCGCCGCCGACATCGGCGAGGCGCTGCGCCGCCCGGCGCGCCCGCTGCATCCCAACGTGGTCAAGTGGGTCGGCGAGCAGTCCTCGCTCGACGGCCTGCGCCGCCTGTCGGCGCGGCTCACCACCGAACGCGAGGCCGAGCGGGTGGAGGCGTTCGCCGACGACATCGAGGCGATGCGCGAGCTCGCCGCCGGCGGGCGCCGACACGTCCCGGCTCATCGCCCGGCTGCGCGACAACGATGGGCCTCGCGGCCACGGTCGCCTCGCTCGACGTCAACCGCCGCGGCATGAACCGGGCGTCGCAGAGCGACGACCTCATCGCGCTCGCCGAGCTCGCCGCACTGCAGCCGGACCCGCGGCGCTTCGAGCCGTGGCTGCGCGAGTCGCTGCGCCGTCCGTGGGACGCCCGACGGGGTCACGCTGGCCACGGTCCACCGGGTGAAGGGCCAGGAGTGGCCGATCGTCGTCGTCCACCACGCCGACGCCGAGCAGTTCCCCCATCGCCTGGCCGACGACGTCGAGGAGGAGCGCCGGCTGTTCCACGTAGCGATCACCCGGGCGGCGACGCACGCGACGATCGTCGCCGGCGAGCACCCGTCGCAGGTTCATCGTCGAGCTGACCACCGAGCCGAGCGCGCTGCCGCCGGAGCGGCCCGAGCGCGGCGACCGCCCGGCGTTGCGCCTCGTGCCGCCGCTCGCCGCGGCGCGTCCCGGCGAGCAGCTCGCAGGGTGCCGACGCCGCGTTGTTCGAGGAGCTGCGCGCCACGCGCCGGCACCTCGCCGCCGGCAAGCCGGCCTACACCGTGGTCTCCGACGCCACGCTCGCGGCCATCGCCAGCCAGCGGCCGACCTCGCTGGCCGAGCTCTCGCGCATCAAGGGCATCGGCCCGTCGAAGCTCGAGCAGTACGGCACGGCGCTGATCGCCGTGGTCGAGTCGGCGTCGGCCGGCTGACCCGTCAACGCCGCCCGGTCAGGTGGCGAAGATGAACGCCAGGAAGCCGATGACGAGGAGCACCGCGGCGATCACGCCGAGGAGCACGCCGCCGCGGTGACGGCGCGGATCGGCGGCGAACGGGTGCAACGACTCCTCGCGCCGATCGCGCATCTCCATCTCGTCGGACGGACGCGTGCCCACCTTCGGAACGTGCTTGCGACCCTTGCGCTTCATGCCGGACGATCCCATCGAGCCGAGAGCGTACGTCCTGTGCGCCGCATCCTCGGCCTCGACGAAACGGAGACTCCATCTCCGCTTCTGATGTAGCCTCACCTTCATGACCGACATCGTCCTCGTCACCGGCGGCACCGGCTTCGTCGCCCAGTGGTGCATCGTCGAGTTGCTACGGGCGGGGTTCGACGTGCGCGCCACCGTGCGCGACCCGGCAAAGGCCGACGGCGTGCGCGCCGCGGTCGTCACGCAGGTCGATCCTGGCGAGCGACTGGCGTTCGGCGTCGCCGACCTCACCGCCGACGAGGGCTGGGGAGCTGCGGTCGACGGATGCCGGTTCGTGCTGCACGTCGCCTCGCCGCTCGGCGCACCCGCCGACGGTGACGACGACGCACTGATCGTGCCGGCGCTCGGCGGCACCCGTCGTGTCGTCGGCGCGGCGTTGGCCGCAGGTGTCGAACGGGTGGTGATGACATCGGCGGCGAACACGTCGAGCCCGTCGTCGTACGCCACCGACGGCGTCACCGACGAGACGCTGTGGACCGACCTGGACGACGACGAGCTGCCGGCGTACCGGCGCTCGAAGACGCTGGCCGAGCGCGCCGCGTGGGACCTCGTCGGGGCCGGCGACCGGCAGAACCGGCCTGACCACGATCCTGCCCGGCGCGGTGTTCGGTCCGATCCTGACGACCGCCAACCTCGGCTCGGTGCAGGTGATCGGCCGGATGCTGCGCGGCGAGATGCCCGGCGTGCCGCGCATCGGCCTCGAGGTGGTCGACGTGCGCGACGTCGCCGCGCTCCACGTACGGGCGATGACCGCCAGCGTCGCCGCCGGCGAGCGGTTCCTGGCCACCGGCGAGCTGCTCTGGATGGCCGAGATCGCCGCCATCCTGCGCGCCGAGCTGGGCGCCGACGCGACGAAGGTGCCGACCGAGGAGATCCCCGACGACGTCATCCGCCAGCTCGCCGAGACGAACGCGGGGCTGCGCGGCATCGTGCCCGGCCTCGGCCGCCAGCACCGGCACAGCACGGCCAAGGCCGGCGCAGCTGCTCGACTGGACGCCGCGCCCGGCGGCCGAGGCGGTGGTGGCCTGCGGCCGCAGCCTCGTCGAGCACGGCGTGGGCGTGTTGACGGCCCGGCGCGACGCGGCGCGCAACCGGGCGCGGCTCGTCGCGGCCGCGCGCGAGGTGTTCGCCGAGCGTGGCCTCGGGGCGACGCTCGACGAGGTCGCCGCGCGCGCCGGCTTGGGCACCGGCACGGCGTACCGCCACTTCCGCGACAAGCACGAGCTCGCCGCCGAGGTGCTCGCCGAGGCGACCGAGCAGATCGCCGTCGACGCGCGCGCCGCGCTGGCCATCGACGATCCGTGGCTGGCGATCGTCGCCTTCTTCGAGGCGACGGCCACGCGCCAGGCCGCCGACCGCGGCCTGTACGAGGCGCTCGCCGGCCAAGGACGGGCGGCCGACAAGGTGCGGCTGTGGCCGGACATCGTCGACGCCGTCGGCACCGTTGTTCCGCCGGGCGACGGCGGCAGGGGCGATCCGCGCCGACGCCCGCCCGGAGGACGCGGTGTGGATCCTGGCGATGCTCGGCCCGCTGTTCGACGGTCCCGCCACGCCGCCTGACCTGTGGCGCCGCTACCTGGCGTTGTTGCTCGACGGCCTGCGCGCCGTCGAGCGGCCGGAGCTACCGGTGGAGCCGCCGGCGTTCGGTTCGCTCGACGACATGGTCGCCGCCGGCAAGCCCGCCCGCCGAGCCCGTTGAGGGAGCCGGTCTGCGTCGCCGCACACATGGCACGTGCCGTTCGTGCGGCGACACAGACGTTCAGGGCAGGGTCGAAGCCAGGCCGGTGAGCCAGCGGCGGGCGTTCTCCCCGAGGGCGTCGACGTCGTAGCCGCCCTCCTGGAGCACCACGGTCGGCAGGCCGAGCGCGCCGACGGCCGCGCCGCAGCGCTCGAAGCCGTCGGTGGTCAGCCCGAGGTCGCAGATCGGGTCGGTGACGAACGTGTCCAGGCCGAGCGAGACGATCAGCAGCGAGGGGCCGAACGCTTCGATCACCTCGGCCACCCGCCCGTCGAGGAGGCCGACGTACTCGTCGTCACCGGTTCCGGCGGCGAGCGGGAATGTTGCAGTTGCAACCACTCCCCCGCCCGGCGCCGGTCTCGTCGGCGAAGCCGACGGTGAACGGGTAGGCCCGCTCGGGATCACCGTGCAGCGACACGTACTGCACGTCGTCGCGCTCGTAGAAGATCTCCTGCGTGCCGTTGCCGTGGTGGTAGTCGACGTCGAGCACGGTGACCTTCGTGCCGGTCGTGGTGGCCACGTGGTGCGCGGCGATCGCCGCGTTGTTGAAGAAGCAGTAGCCGCCGTAGTTCGTCGTGTTCGCGTGGTGGCCGGGCGGTCGGCACAGCCCGTACGCCGACGGTTGCGCCGTCGAGCACCAGTTGCGTGGCGCTGAGTGCCGTGTCCACCGCGCCGAGCGAGGCCTCGTAGGTCGTCTCGGTGAGTGGCGTGGTGGTCTCGAAGCAGTACCACCCGAGGCGGCCGACGATCGACGCCGGCACCCGCGCCGGCGTCATCGCCCGACGGATGCCCGGCCGGTAGAACACCTCGGCGAACACCTCTCGGCTGCCGGGCACCTCGGCCTGGTACTCGGACCACGCGGTGGACAGGAAGCGCACCAGCTCTGGCCGGTGCACCGCCTCGATCGGCGCGGTGCCCCACGTGGTCGGCGTCACCAGCGAGAACGCCGGGTCCGCGGCCAGCGCATCGCGGATGGCCAGCGCCCGTCCGATGTGCTCGTACGGCGGCGTGGACGCTCGACGCCTCCGATCTCCGCGTGCGGGTCGTGCAGCAGGTGGGCGTCGGTGTAGCACGACGTGTCATCAGCACGCTGCGCTCGCTCACACCGCGATGCCCGGGGGCTACGCCCCCGAACCCCATCCACGTCCGGCTCCCTGGCGGTCGCTCGGCCGCCTGGCGTGGCTCGCTGCGCTCGCTCACACCAGGGCAAGCTCCTCGTCGAGGTACTGCTCGCGGCACTTGGCCCGCTGCAGCTTGCCCGACGACGTCTTCGGCAGCGTGCCGGCGTGCACCAGCATCACGTCGCGCGGCGGCAGGCCACACACGTCGAGGGTGCGGTGGTGGATGGCGTGGCGCACCGCGTCGGGATCGTCGGTGCGCACCTCGGCGACGACGACCACGCTCTCCTTGCCCTTGTACCCCTCGACCCCGAAGGCGATGACGTTGCCGGCGCGCACGCCGTCGAGCGCTCCCACGGCGCGCTCGATGTCCTCGGGGAACACGTTGCGCCCGCCGACGATGATCACGTCCTTGATCCGCCCGCACAGCACCAGCTCGCCGTCGACGACGTAGGCCGAGGTCGCCGGTGCACAGCCAACCGTCGCGGAACAGCGCCGCAGTGGCGTCGGGACGCTTGTAGTAGCCCGGGGTCACCGACGTGCCGCGCAGCAGCAGCTCGCCGACGTGGCGCTCGGGCAACGTCCTCGAACGTGTCCGGGTGGACGACGCGCATCTCCAGCCCCGGCACCGGCCTGCCGAGCAGGGGGAGGTGGCGCACGGCGATCTCCTCGTCGCCGGGGCCGAGCACGCGTCGGCTTGGCCACCCGGTCGCGCTCGAGCACCAGGCGGTCGACGGTGTCCACGACCATGCCGCGATGGCGAGGCGGGAACGTGCCGCCGATGGCCACCTCGGCCATGCCGAACGCCGGGAACACACCGCCGGCGGCGAAGCCGAACGGCTCGGCGGCACGGACGAACGCCTCGACGGCCTGCGGATCGACCGGCTCGGCGCCGCTCAGCGCCAGCGTGAGGCGCGACAGGTCGAGGCCCTCCATCCGCCCGAGCGCGCGGGTGGCCAGCACCCAGGCGAAGTTCGGCCCAGCCGTGCCGGTGCCGCCGAAGTCGCTGATCCACTGCATCCACGCACCCGGCTTGGCCAGGAAGTCCTGCGGCGCGGCCTGCACGAGCTGCGTGCCGGTGGTCATCGGGATCGACAGGAAGCCGACCAGGCCCATGTCGTGGTACAGCGGCAGCCAGGAGACCATCACGTCGTCGTCGGCCAGCTCGGCGGCGCGTCGACGACGCCTCGATGTTGGCCACCAGCACCCGGTCGGGGATCATCACGCCCTTCGGCTCGCTGGTCGACCCGCTCGTGTACTGCAGGATCACCAGCCGCTCGGGATCGTGCGCCGGGATCTCCAGGCGGTCGGCGGACGGGCACGTTCGGTGCGCCCGGCATCAACGCGTCGAGCACGACGGTCGGCGGATCGCCGGGCGCCGGCGCGTAGAAGTCGGCGAGCAGCGGGTCGATCAGCAGCAGCTCGGCGTCGCCGTGGCTGATGCGGGTGCGCGTGCTCTCGATGAACGCGTCCAGCGAGCCCATCCGCATCGGCAGCGGCAGGACCATGCTCGCCAGGCCGGCGAGCCAGCAGCCCTGGATGGCGGTGATCAGCTGGCGCGACGTGGGCCCGAGGATGGCCACGTGGTCGCCGGGCACCAGGCCGCGGGCCTGGAGCGCGGCGCCGACGGCGCGGGCCTCGTCGTGGATCTGGGTCCACGAGACGAACGGGTCGCCCTCGGCCGGGGCGATGGACGGGCCGACGAAGCGCACCCCGTTGGGTCGGTCCGCGGCGGTGATGAGCCGCTCGATGATCCCGGTGCCCGGGCCCGGCAAGGTCAGCAGCGCAGATCGTTCTGGCACGCATCAACGCTAACCGCCCCACGCCGGCCGAATCAGGCAGGTCCCGCCACCAGGCCAGCCTCGTAGGATCGCGACGATGAGCGAGACCTCGAACGACGCGCCCGAACGACCAGCCACCGGCTCGGTACACGGGCGCGCTCGCCACCGAGATCGAGCTGCGCTGGCAGACCCGGTGGGACGACGAGGGCACGTTCCACGCGCCGAACCCGTCCGGCCCGCTGGCCGATCCGGACGCCGTCGCCGGCCGCCCGAAGCTGTTCGTCCTCGACATGTTCCCGTACCCGAGCGGGACGGGGCTGCACGTCGGGCACCCGCTGGGCTTCATCGGCACCGACGTCTACGCCCGCTACCAGCGCATGGCCGGGCGCAACGTGATGTACACGATGGGCTTCGACGCGTTCGGCCTGCCCGCCGAGCAGTACGCGGTGCAGACCGGCCAGCACCCGGCGATCACCACCGAGGAGAACATCGCCAACTACCGCCGCCAGCTCGGCCGCCTCGGCCTGAGCCACGACAAGCGGCGCAGCGTCTCCACCGCCGATCCCGAGCTACTACCGCTGGACGCAGTGGATCTTCCTGCAGATCTTCAACTCCTGGTACGACAAGGGCCAGGGACGGGCCCGGCCGATCGCCGAGCTGGAGGCCGAGTTCGCCAGCGGCGCAGCGGCGCGTGGACGGCGGCGGCGACTGGCAGGCGATGACCGCGGCCGAGCGGCGCGCCGTGCTCGACCTGCACCGCCTGGCCTACGTCGCCGAGGCGCCGGTGAACTGGTGCCCGGGCCTGGGCACGGTGGTGGCCAACGAGGAGGTCACCGCCGACGGGCGCAGCGACCGCGGCAACTTCCCGGTGTTCAAGCGCAACATGCGCCAGTGGATGATGCGCATCACCGACTACGCCGACCGGCTGATCGACGACCTCGACCTGCTGGAGTGGAGCGACGCGATCAAGGCGATGCAGCGCAACTGGATCGGTCGCAGCCACGGCGCCACGGTGCGCTTCGCCGCCGACGGCGGGGCGATCGAGGTGTTCACCACCCGGCCCGACACGCTGTTCGGGGCGACGTTCATGGTGCTGGCGCCCGAGCACCCGGCCGTCGAGCGGCTGACCCACCCGGACCAGGCCGCCGAGGTGCGCGCCTACGTCGCCGCCGCGGCCACCAAGGACGACGTCGACCGCCAGAGCGAGGGCCGCGACAAGACCGGCGTGTTCACCGGCAGCTACGCGACCAACCCGGTCACCGGCGAGCAGATCCCGGTGTGGGTCGCCGACTACGTGCTGATGGGCTACGGCACCGGGGCGATCATGGCCGTGCCGTGCGGCGACCAGCGCGACTTCGAGTTCGCCCGCA
Organism: uncultured Acidimicrobiales bacterium; assembly: GCA_963794805.1. GTDB lineage: Bacteria > Actinomycetota > Acidimicrobiia > Acidimicrobiales > Ilumatobacteraceae > JAODBQ01. Next base: position 72,295 of record CAWCFL010000008.1, on the reverse strand, counting down.
AGTTCGACCTGCCGATCCCGGCCATCCAGCTGCCGCCCGAGCACTGGTTCACCGACCGCGGCATCGAGCCGCAGACCGCCGACGACCTGGACACGTCGACGTGGCCGCACGCGTTCGTCGGCGACGCGCCGTACGTCAACTCCGCACGCGACGGGTCTGGAGCTGGACGGGCTGGCCGACATCGCCGAGGGCAAGGACGCCGACCATCCACTGGCTGGTCACCACGGACACCGGCCGGGCGACCACCACCTACAAGCTGCGCGACTGGCTGTTCAGCCGCCAGCGCTACTGGGGCGAGCCGTTCCCCATCGTCTACGACGACGCACGACCAGCCGCACGCCCTGCCCGACGACCAGCTGCCGCTGGTGCTGCCCGACACCGACAGCTTCTCGCCGCGCACGTTCGATCCCGACGACGAGTTCTCCAACCCGGAGAGCCCGCTCGACCGGCTGGACTGGTGGACCACCGTCGAGCTCGACCTGGGCGACGGCCCGAAGACGTACCGGCGCGACACCAACGTCATGCCGCAGTGGGCCGGCAGCTGCTGGTACGAGCTGCGCTACCTCGACCCGACGAACGAGAACCGCTTCGTCGACCCCGCCGTCGAGGAGTACTGGATGGGGCCGCAGGGCGCCGGACCACCCCGGCGGCGTCGACCTGTACGTCGGCGGCGTGGAGCACGCCGTGCTGCACCTGCTGTACGCCCGCTTCTGGCACAAGGTGCTGTTCGACCTCGGCCAGCTGACGTCGAAGGAGCCGTACTACCGGCTGTTCAACCAGGGCTACATCCTGGCCGAGGCGTTCCTCGACGAGCGCGGCATCTACGTGGACGCGTTCTCCGTCGAGCGCGACGGCGATGCGTTCACCTACGAGGGCCAGCCCGTCACCCGCGAGTGGGGCAAGATGGGCAAGAGCCTGAAGAACGCCGTCTCCCCCGACGAGATCTACGAGGCCAACGGCGCCGACACGCTGCGCCTGCACGAGATGGCCATGGGCCCGCTCGACGCGTCGCGGCCGTGGGAGACGCGCGACGTCATCGGCATGTACCGCTTCCTGCAGCGGCTGTGGCGCAACATCGATCGACGAGGACACCGGCGCAGGTGCGCCTGCTCGACGCCAAGGCCGACGAGCCGCTGCGGCGCACGCTGCACCGCACCATCGCCGGCGTGCGCGACGACATGGAGGCGATGCGCTTCAACACCGCGATCGCCAAGCTGATCGAGCTGAACAACGCGCTCACCAAGATCGGCGGGTGCCCGCCGGACGTCGCCGAGCCGCTGGTGCTGATGCTCGCCCCGCTGGCGCCGCACATCGCCGAGGAGCTGTGGAGCCGCCTCGGCCACGAGCGGTCGCTGGCCTTCGAGCCGTTCCCGACGGCCGATCCGGCGATGCTCGTCGACGACATCGTCGAGTACCCGGTGCAGGTCAACGGCAAGGTCCGCGCCGCGCATCACCGTGGCCGCCGACAGCCCGGCCGACCTGGTCGAGGCGACCGCGCTGGCCGACGCGAAGGTGGTCGCCGCGCTCGCCGGCGCCACCCCCAAGAAGGTCATCGTCGTCCCCGGGCGGATGGTCAACATCGTCGTCTGACGAGGGACGCCGAGCGGCCGAGCGGAGCGAACTTCCCTACTCGATGGCCACGACCAGCAGGGCGGTGTCGTCGTCGGTCGGGCGGTCGCCGAGGCAGGCAGCGATCAGGTCGTCGGCGATCGCCTCGACGTCGGGTCACCACTGGTGCAGCCGGCGAGACCGTCGCGCAGCCGTTCGATGCCGACGTCGATGGTCTCGTCGCGGCGCTCGACGAGCCCGTCGGTGTAGGCCACGACCACCGCGCCCGGAGCGAGCTCGGCCTCACCGACGACGGCGGTCGCGGCCGGCGACGCCGATCGGCGTCGTGCCGGCCTCGTCGAGCAGGACGACCGTGCCGTCGGGATGGCGGACCATCGGCGGCGGGTGACCGGCACGGACGTAGCGCAGGCGGCGGCGCCGGTTGGTCGACGACCATCAGCACGGCGGTGGCGAAGACCACCTCGTCGGCGCCGGTGGCGAGCAGCGCGCTCGACGCGGCTGACCACCCTGCGACAGGTCGGCATCGGTGCGCAGCAGCGTCGACACGGTGGTGCGGATCTCGGTCATGTCGGCGATCGCCTCGATGCCGTGGCCGACGACGTCGCCGACGACGAGCCCGACGAGGCCCTCGCCGACCTGCTGCACCTCGTACCAGTCGCCGCCGAGCCCGAGCGCCGACGACGACGGCAGGTAGCGCGCAGCGATCGCCAGCCCGGCGATCGCCGGCACCTCGGGCAGCGTGCGCCGCTGCAGTTCGAGCGACGAGCTCGTGCTGGCGCTGGTACAGCTGGGCCCGCTCGACGGTCTGCGCGGCGAGGTCGGCGATCGACAGCATCCGCCCCGGCTCGTTCCACACCGTCGCCCGCTCGCTGTTGGTCCACACGAACGACCAGCAGTCCGGTGAGCGCTGCCCGTCGAGTCGAGCAGCGGGAACATGTGCATCCGGTCGACCGCCGGACCGACCAGCGCGCGCAGCGCCTCGTACTTGTCGATCTCGGCACGGTTGCGGAACGTCACCCGCCGGCCGAGGCGCAACAGCGCGGTGAGCGGTCCGGACGGGTCGGTGACGATGTCGGTGAACACGCCGGCACCCGACGTCGTCGGCTCGTCGACCGGCGAGCGCATCAGGCGCAGCGACGGTGTACGCCGGGTTGAAGAAGCCGATGGCGACGATCGGCGCGCCGCTCGCCGCCGGCGCGTGGGTGACCACCTCGGTCGGCCACCTCGTCGAGCGTGCGGACCACCGACAGCCGCTGGCCGAGGCGGCGACAGCGATGCCGCCGTCGCCCGCCGGCGCTCCTGGGCCTCGACGCGCAGCACGTTCTGCTGGCACAGCTCGACGACGCGCGGTGATCGCGTCGCGCGGTGCGCGGCGGAAGCGCTCGCGGCGGGGCCACTCCAGGCCGACGACGCCGAACACGTCGCCGGGCGCGCGGCGCATCGGCACCGCGGCGAGCGCCTGCGTGCCCCGCGCGCGCGTACGCCGGCGCGCTGTCCGGGTACCGCCGGCGCAGCTCGCCGCTGTCGCGCACGAGCACCTCGCTGCCCCTCGCGCCGCGCGTCGAGCAGCGGGTGCGAGCGCACCGGCGATCACCTCGCCGCCGCTGCCGCGGCGCAGCAGCGCCTGCGGGCTGGTCGGGGTCGTCGAGGGCGATCGAGCACCCGCCGCGCCCCGACGGCCGCCGGGGCGTACGAGGCCGATCGCATCGGCCATGCCGGTCGAGCGATCTCGGCCTCGGCGAGGTGCTCGCTGAGCTGACCGAGCGCCTGCACCGAGCGAGCGCTCGCGCGCAGCGCGACCGTCTTGCGCCGGTTGCGCTGCAGGACGACAGCCCGACGATCCCGGCGGCGAGCAGCGTGGCCAGCAGGCCGATCAGCGCGTTGCGGTGGCGCGCCGGCTCGGTCTGCAGCGTGACGACCCACGGCCGGCCGCCGCCGACGACCTCGACCCGGTGGCCGCCGTCGGTGGGCGATCGCGTCGCGGCCAGCAGCGCGCCGCCGTCGGCCAGCTGCAGCCGCACCCCGGGCTCGGCCTCGTGCGAGCATCTGCTGGACGAGCACGTCGCCGGTCACCGAGGCGGTGATGTAGCCGACGACGCTGGCGTCGCGCTGCGCCTGCGGTCTCGAGCGTCGCGCCCGGCCGGTACAGCGGCCTGGACGACGAACACGGCGACCACGCCGTCGGGCTGGCGCAGGATCGGCGCGGAGAACGTGGTGCTCCCGCTGTCGCGCGGCCGCGGCCAGCGTCGTCGCTGCGCACGTCCGGATCCGACGACAGGTCGAAGCCGCGCGACCTGGCGGACGTGTCGACGATCGGGTGGGTCCACGCGACCGGGCGTGTACGACGGCGCGGGTGGCCGCCGGCTGCAGCGTGCCGGTCGGGCCGACCTCGGTGATCGAGCCGCCGAGGCGCTGCTCGAACGCGGCACGATCGGCATCGGCGACGACCGGGGCGTAGCCGACGGTGCGCACCCCGGTCGCCGCGGCCACGCGATCGGCGAACGCGTCGAAGCTGGCCTGGTCGACGGCTGCCGTCGGCGTCGACCAGCGCCGCGCTGCCGGCGAACCCGGCGTTGAGCACCTCGGTCGTCGTGCTCGTCAGCGTGCGCACGGCGCGCATCGCCAGGTCGGACTCCTGCGACCGGGCGTTCTCGTCGGCCTGGCGGTACAGCAGCAGCGTCACCGCGCCGCCGAGGACCAGCACGACGAGGACGACGCCGAGCGTCAGCCAACGACCGAACAGTCCAGGGCAGCCCCCAGCGGTCCGCTCGGCGCGCGCCCTGGTTCGCGCGCACGGCGCCCATCGTGCATTCTTAGCGGAGCGGCGGTGTGACGCGTTGCACACCGACCGTCAGGCCCGGCGGCTGAGCTCCACCGGGATGCCGGTCATGTGCGCCTGGCTGGACAGCGGCTCGAAGCTGCCCGGCGCCGACGGGCAGCAGGGCGTTGGGGTTGACCCCGGGCATCCGCTGGGCGACCGTCATCCCCGGCACCTTGGCGTGCCCCCACCCGTGCACGAGCGAGACCACGCCGGGCAGCAGGTCGTCGTCGTGGCGCACGACCACCTCGATCTCGCCCCACTCGTTGTGCAGCACGGCCTCGTCGCCGTCGGCCAGCTGCCGGGCCGCGGCGTCGGCCGGGTTGATCCCCAGCGGGTTGAGGTCGCGCCCGGAGCGCTTCATCCGCTCGAGGTTGGCGAACCACGAGTTGTGCATCCACTGGTCGCGCTTGGTGATCATCTTCAGCCGGCCGACCGGGCTCGGCGGCCAGCTCGGCGAAGATCGCCGCGCAGCGCTCGATCGCCGGGCCGAACGCCGCCGGGCAGCAGTCCACCCGGCCGTCGGCGGTCTGCACCTGGTCGTCGTAGAACCGGCCGGGCGCCGGCGGCGACGAGCACGTGCACCTCGTCGGCCAGCGCGTCGAGGTCGATGCCCCGGCGGGCGAGCATGTGCCGCCACTTGGCCCACGGATCGGGCTGCTCGTCGTCGAGCAGCGACGGGCGGCCCATCGCCTGCAGCAGCGCGGCGACGATCCACCACTCCGGCCGCCGCTCCCCCGCCGGCTCGACGACCGCCGGCGTGTACTGGGCGAACGGCCGGTGCGACGTGCCGATGTTGACGATGTTCAGGTCGTCGCGCTCGAACTGGTCGGTGGCCGGCAGCACCCAGTCGGCCAGCTCGCCGGTGGCGTTGCGGTACAGGTCGACGCACACCAGCAGGTCGAGCTGCTCGAACGCCTTGCGCAGCCGCTCCTCGCCGCCGATCGACAGCACCGGGTTGCCGGCGAGGACGATCATCGCCTTCACCGGCTGGTCGCTGTCGAGGATGGCGTGCGACATCAGCGTGCCGGGCAGGCCGCCGCGGCGGACCGACGCCGAACTCGCAGTCGACGTACATCCGCTCGATCGGCGCCGCACCGGCCTTGGCGTTCGGGTAGAAGCCGTCGCTCTTGAGGTTGCCGCCCTCGACGTCGAGGCGGCCGGTGACGAACGACAGCATGTGCACCAGCCAGTAGGCCAGCGTGCCCTGGCGGCCCATGTTCAGCCCGGTGGAGGCGTGCACCGAGGCCCGCGGCGTGGCCACCCAGGCCGCGGCCAGCTCGCGGACGACGTCGGCGTCGACGCCGGTGACCGCGGCGACGTCCGCTCGGCCGGGTAGTCGGCGATGAACGCCCGCAGCCCGTCGACGTGCGCGCCGTGGCGGGCGATGACCGCCTCGTCGAACCCGCCGAGCGCGTCGATCTCGCGCAGCAGCGCGGCGAGGAAGTACACGTCGGTGTCGGGCTGCAGCTGGATCGTGTCGCCGACGCCGCGCTCGGGGCGCTCCACCCGGCGCGGGTTGACGAACACGATGCGCGCGCCGCGGCCGTTGGCCGAGCGCAGCTCGCCCATCACGTTGCTGATCGACCAGAAGCTGGCCTGCGACGCCCGGGGGTTCTCGCCGATGATGATGCACAGGTCGGTGTGCTCGATGTCGGGGATCGGGTGGACCGTGGTGGTGCCGAACACCGCCTGCGAGGCGACGAACTTGTTGGCGCAGTCCTGCGTGCCGGAGTTGAACGTGCGCCGCGTGCCGAGCATCCCGATGAGCGTCGCCGCGGCGTTCGTGCCGAGCGCGTTGAACGCCGTCGGGTTGCCGGTGTAGACGGCGACGGCGTCGGGGCCGTGCTCGGCGATGATCGCCTGCAGGCGGCGGGCGATGTCGCCCAGCGCGTCGTCCCACGACGCCGCCGACCACGTGCCGTCGGGCGCCCGACGCAGCGGCTGCGACAGGCGGTCCGGGTCGTCGTGCACGTCGAGCGCGGCGATGCCCTTGTGGCAGGCGAAGCCCTTGGTGACCGGGTGCTCCTGGTCGGCGCGCAGCGCGATGAGCCGGCCGTCGTCCACCGTGGCCACGAGCCCGCACGACGGCTCGCAGATCCGGCAGAACGTGCGATCTCGGACGGCTGCTCGCGCCGGTGAATGCCCACGCACGGACGACGCATCGGACGCGAAGTGGCCATCGACTCAGCGTACGACGCTCGCGCGCCCCGACCGTGCCGTGGCGGCTTGCTAGAACGTCGCGATGGCGAGATACGGGTCCAGTGCGTCGTCCGTGCGTGGGCTGCAGCCGCCGACAGCGAAGCAGTGCGCGAGGAGGTCGCCGCCTGGCTGGCGGCCAACTGGCGCAAGGACCTGCCGGCCAAGGAGTGGCTCAACCTGGTGGTCGACGCCGGCTGGGCGGCGCCCACGTGGAGCCCGGAGTGGCACGGCCGGGGCTGGCCGGCCGAGCTGGCCGTCGTGGTGCGCGACGAGTTCGCCAAGGTCGGCGCGCCGGGCACCCGCCAGGACGTCACCAACCTGTGGGCCAACACGATGCTGGCGTTCGGCTCGCAGACGCTGAAGGAGCAGTTCGTCCGCCGGCTGCTGGTCAACGACGTGGCGATGTGCCTGCTGTACAGCGAGCCGGGCGCCGGCTCGGACCTCGCCGGGCTGCAGACCCGCGCCGAGCGCGACGGCGACGAGTGGATCGTCAACGGCCAGAAGGTGTGGACGTCCGGCGGCCACCTCGCCGAGTACGGGATGCTCGTCGCCCGCACGAACTGGGACGTGCCCAAGCACAAGGGCATCACGTTCTTCTGGTTCCCGATGCGCCAGCCCGGCGTCGAGACCCGCCCGATCAAGCAGATCACCAAGGAGGCGCACTTCAACGAGGTGTTCATCACCGACGCCCGGGTGCCCGACGCCAACCGGCTCGGCGACCTCAACGACGGCTGGCGGGTGCTGCAGACCGCGCTGGCCTACGAGCGCTCGGTGATGGGCGAGGCGGCGCGCGGCCCGCGCAAGGAGGGCGACGCCGACCGCGGCGGGACCACCGGGCACGTCGACCTCAAGGCGCTGGCCCAGGAGGTCGGGCGCAACGCCGACCCGATCGTGCGCCAGGAGATCGTCCGGGTGCAGACGATGCGCCAGGTGAACGCGTGGAACCAGATGCGCGCCAAGGCCGCGCTGGCCCAGGGCACGTCGTCGCCGATCATGTCGCTCGGCAAGCTGGCCATGTCGGGCATCCTGCACACCGACGCCGCGGTGCAGGCCGACATCCTCGGCGCCGAGGCGATGCTCGACGGACCGGACAACCCGCGCGCCGACGCGGCCAACTTCCTCGCGCTGAACGCCTACTTCACCTCGATCGGCGGCGGGACCGACCAGATCCAGCGGAACATCATCGGCGAGCGGGTGCTCGGCCTGCCGCGGGAGCCGGAGCCGGACCGCGAGACGGCCTTCAAGGACGTGCGCAAGGCGACGGTCGCCCGGTGAGTGCACCATGAGCGTCGACTACGCCGAGCGCTTCCCGAGCCTGGCGTTCGACCGGCCACCGGCGACGGTCCTGCGGATCACGCTCGACGCGCCCGGGCTGAACGCGGTGTCGCCGGCTGCGCACGGCGAGCTGGCCGACATCTGGCCGGTGATCGACCGCGACGACGACGTGCGCGTCGTCGTCATCCAGGGCGCCGGCAAGGCGTTCTCCGCCGGCGGCAGCTTCGAGCTGATCGACGGGATCATCCACGACGAGGCGTCGCGCGCCCGGGCGATGCGCGAGGCGCGCGACCTGGTGTTCAACGTGATCGACTGCTCCAAGCCGATCGTCTCGGCGATCCACGGTCCGGCGGTCGGCGCCGGCCTGGTCGTGGCGGTGCTCGCCGACGTGTCGATCGCCGGGCGCACGGCGCGGATCATCGACGGCCACACCCGCCTCGGCGTGGCCGCCGGTGACCACGCGGCCATCTGCTGGCCGCTGCTCGTCGGCATGGCCAAGGCCAAGTACTACCTGCTCACCTGCGACACGCTGACCGGCGAGGAGGCCGAGCGCATCGGTCTGGTGTCGCTGTGCGTCGACGACGACCAGGTGCACGCCAAGGCGCTGGAGACCGCCGAACGCCTGGCCGGCATGGCCCAGGAGGCCCTGCGATTCACCAAGCGGGCCTTGCACATGTGGTACCGGATGGCCGGGCCGGCGTTCGAGGCCTCGTTGGCCTACGAGTTCCAGGGCTTCGCCGGTCCGGACGCGCGCGAGGGGCTGGCCGCCCACCTGGAGAAGCGGCCGCCGAACTTCGCCTGATCGGCGCGATCGACGGATGTATCGAGCGCGCCTACGCGCGGGCATTGAGCGGCCACTCCACGGGCGGTCCCCCGCCGCCCCATGCCGGCGCCCCCGACGTCCGCTCGGACGAGGGGGCGCTGCCGCGTCGCGCTCCGACCGTCCAGGCGTTCACCCGTCGACGGTAGACACGACGGATGGACGTCGATCCCGCCTGGCTCTCCCCCACCTGGTTCATCGACAGCGACGACGCCGCCGTCGCCGCGTTCGCCGACGAGGCGATCGGGTCGGCCACTGACCCGACCGAGCAGGCGGTCGCCCTGTTCTACGCGGTGCGTGACGGCTTCCGCTACGACCCGTACAACGTCGACTACGCGCCGGAGAACTTCCGCGCCAGCAGCGTCGTCGGCGCATCGTCGAACTGGTGCGTGCCCAAGTCGGTGCTGCTCACCGCCGCCGCCCGCCACGTCGGCATCCCGGCCCGGCTCGGCTTCGCCGACGTGCGCAACCACCTCACCAGCAAGAAGCTCAGCGAGTCGATGGGCACCGACCTGTTCGCCTGGCACGGCTACAGCGAGGTGCTCCTCGACGGCCGGTGGTTCAAGTTGAGCACGGCGTTCAACATCGAGCTGTGCGACCGCTTCGGCGTGAAGCCGCTGGAGTTCGACGGCACCGACCGATGCCCTGATGCACCCGTTCGACCAGGCGGGCAACCGGCACATGGAGTACGTCAACCAGCGCGGCAGCTTCGACGACCTGCCGCTGGAGCAGATCCTCGCCGACTTCGCCGTGATCTACGGGACCGACGTCGGCGCGCCGTCCCCCGGGGGTGGCTCGGCGGAGGCCGCCGGCGACGAGGCGTTCGCCGCGAGCTGATCTGCGTCCTGCCGGTCGACGGTCAGCAGCCGGCCGACGACCACCGTCAGGACCTGGGTGATCAGCAGCGCCAGCGCGAGCACCACGACGAGCAGGCGCATCCAGGCCACGTCGGTCCGCAGCGTCGTCGCGCGCCTCGGCCGCGACGTCGCGGGCGTTGGCGGTGACGGCCGAGTAGTTGTCGAGCTCGGCCTTGGCCGTGTCGACATCGGAGCGGATGCCGTCGAGCGCCGTCTGGATCTCCGTGAGGTTCGCGTCGAGCTGCTCGACCGTCGTCTGCAGACCGTCGACGTTCGTCGACATCGTCGTCAGATCGGTGCCGAGGGGAGCCGAGCGCGTCGATCAGTTGCTGGATCGAGTGGCGAACGGCACGTCCGGCTCGTAGTTCGGGCCGAACGGGATGCGCGACACGCCCTTCAGCGCCGTGTCGATCGTGCCGGCGACCGTCTTGATCGTCGGCAGCACGGTCTGCACGCCGCTGATGGCTGTCGGCAACGTGGTGCCGACGAGGGTCTTCAGCGTGTCCAGCGTGCCGGCGACCGCACCGGTGGAGTCCTGCACGGTGGCGATCGTGTTGCCGATCGCGTCGAGACCGTCGGCCACGGAATCCACCACGGCCTTGCTCACGTCGAGGCTGCCGTCGATGGTGTCGAGCGCTTGGACGGTGAGCGCCAGGCTCTCGTCGACCGATTCGTGCAGCCGGCCGACGAGCACGAAGGCGATCACCGCGGCGATCAGCGTGAACACCACGCCGACGGCGCCGACCACCGTGAGGACCTGCCCGATGCGTCGCCGACGCGCCTCGGCCGTGGCAGCGGCGCGCTCGGTCATGAGGCGTTCGAGGTCATCCGGCGGTGCGCGCCGAGCAGCGCGAGGCAGAACACGACGACGCCGTAGGCCGCGAGGTAGGCCATCTGATGGGGGTCCGGGTCGGCGCCGCGAAGCATCACGTCGCGCAGCATGCGCATGCCGTAGCTCACCGGGAGCAGCCAGGCGATCACCTGGGAGACGCCACCGAGCTGGTCCAGCGAGAGGAAGAAGCCGCTGAAGAACAGGCTGGCGAGCAGGACGAGCAGGGCGTACTGGATCGCCTGCCCGTCGGTGCGACACAGCAGCGAGAGCACGAACCCCAGGCCGATCGAGGCGAACAGCGTCAGCGCCATGACCGCGGCCACGGCACCCAGGCTGCCAGAGATCGGCACGTCGAGGACGCGCACCATCGAGCGCGGTGAGCAGCGCGCCCATCGCCCCGCCGAGCAGGAGGTAGGCGAGGTACTTGCCGATGAGCGCCGGTGTGGCGGCGATCGGGGCGACGCGCAGCACGTCGTTGATCCCGAGCTGGCGCTCGCGGACGAAGCTCATCGCCCCGAACGCCAGACCGAACTGCTGGAGGATGAGCACGATCGCCGCCGGGGCGTACCAGTCGGTGATCCGGTGCGTGCCGGGCACGGCGAGTTGCACGTCCGCCTTGAACGGCTGCGACAGGATGCTCGGGTCGACGCCGGACAGCTGCTGGACGTCCGTGCGCATCGTCGACACCGTCTGCGCCAGCGAGCTCACGGTCGCGACGTCGAGCTGGCCGCCGCGCTGATGTGCGGCCGCCAGCTGGTCGGACAGCTGCTTGGCCTGGTCGGCGAGTTGCTGGGCGCGATCGTCGGTGCCCTGTGCGGCGACCTGCGCGAACAGCGTGCTGATCTGGCCGGCGTTGGCCGTGATCGTCGAGCTGGCCACGTCGAGATCGGCGAGCGCGGCGTTCATCGCGTTCGTGTCCCCGCTGCCAACCGCGGATTGCAGCTGTCTGCGTCGCCGCGTCGGCCGCGCCGAGCACGTCGTTCAACGGCGCCGCGGCCTGCTGGCCGGCGGCGATGATGGCCGCGAGCACGCCGGCGTTGATCTTGTCGACGGCCAGCGTCGAGGCGAACGAGATCGCCGTGCGCTCCACCGGGTCGAGCCGGGTGTGCACGACGGTGATCGTCGACTGCTTGCCGCCGGCGATGTCGTCGAGCGGCTGGTCCGGGAAGGTGACGACCACGTCGACCTTGCCGTCCTGCAGCTGTTGCTGGGCCGCAGCCGCGTCGGCGGTGGTGCCGACGATGTCGACGTACGAATCGAGGTCCTTCGTGTACTTGTCCACCTGCCCCTTGAGCGGGCTGTCGTCGGCGACGACGAGCATCGTCTTCAGCGGCTTGGCGCTCTCCCGGTAACCGAGGCCGAAGGCCGCCATGATCAGGAACGGGCCGAGCACCAGCGTGAGCAGCAGGCGCGGCTGGCGCAGCGCATCGGCGACCTCCTTGCGCATGAACGTCAGCGCCTGCAGCGGTGGCCGCCACAGGGTGCGGTTCATGCGGCCTCCGGCTCGGCGCGCTGGGCCCGGTCGCGCTCGATGATCGTGACGAACAGGTCCTCGAACGTCGGCTCGTACGGTTGTCGCCGCCAGCGCGGGGCGCCCTCAGCGTCGAGCGCCCGTTCCACCGCCGCCGCGTCGCGCTCGGCATCACCGACCACCACGCGCACGCCGTCGTCGGTACGCTGCACGGCGCGCACGCCGTCGACGGCGCGCAGCCGGTCGACGTCGGCGCGACGCAGGGCGTCGTCGGTCTCGTACAGGAGCGCATCGCCACCGTCGGCGAACGCGCGCAGGTCGCTCGGCGGGAGCACGGTCAACAGCCGGCCGGACGACATCACCGCCACCTGGTCGCACATCGCCGCTTCGCCGACGTACTGCGTGGGCACGATGATCGTGGCCCCTTGGTCGCGCAGCTCGCGGAAGTGCTCCCAGAAGCGGGCGCGCAGGATCGGGTCGACGCCGGCGGTGGGCTCGTCGAGGAAGAGCAGCTCGGGGTCGTGCACCAACGTCGCTGCCAGCGACAGGCGACGCTGCATGCCGCCGGAGCACTGTGACAGCAGCTTGCGCCGGTCGACGCGCAGTTCGACGAGGTCGAGCAGTGCCTTCAGCCGCTGCCGACGATGGCGCAGCTTCATGCCGTACACGGACGACATGAACGTCAGGTTGCCCCACACGCTCAGGGTCGGGAACAGCACGGGCAGCTGGGGCATGTACCCGATCCGGGCGCGTGTGGCGGCGTCGAACTCGAGCGGGTCCCGGCCGAGGACGCGCACCGTGCCGTCGCTCGGCGCGGCGAGCCCGGTGAGCTGGCGCACGAGGGTGGTCTTGCCGCAGCCACTCGGACCGATCAGGCCGAGGATCGTGCCTCGCGCCACGGTGAGGTCGACGCCGTCGAGCACCACCTCGTGGCCGAACGACTTGACCAGCCCCGTGGTGGCGACGATCGGTGCGGTCCCGCCGCCGGGCGGCGGCAGTTGGGTCGGTCGAGCAGCATCCATGGCCGGCGCCAGCTACCCCGGTCGGGTGCGCCACTAAACGGCGGCCATGCTGTCTCGATGCACCGCACCGTCTCCTCACGCCTCGTCGCCCGGCTGTCCACCCCCGTCGACATCGTGCTGGCGGTGGACGTGCACCCGTCGATCGTCGCCGATCGGTGGCTCTCGGTGACCCTCGACGGCGAGCCCGTCGAGGTCCGCGCCGTGCTGGACGACCACGGCGGGCGGCTGCACTGCATCGATGCGCTCGGGCCGGGCGAGCTCGTCGCCGAGTACCACGCGTCCGTCGACGGGCGGGCGGCACCGTTGCCCGTGGAGGAGATCGATCCGATCCGCTACCTCCGGCCGAGCCGTTACTGCGAGTCCGACCACCTCGCACCGACCGCGCGCGCCGAGTTCGGCGGTCTGCACGGGGTGACCCTGCTCGACGCGGTGTCGAGCTGGGTCGGCCAGCACCTCTGGTACGTGTCCGGCTCCAGCCGTCCGACCGACGGCGCGGTGAACACGCTGCTGGCGCGCCAGGGCGTGTGCCGCGACTTCGCCCACCTGTGCATCGCCCTGCTGCGCGGCTGCGACGTGCCCGCCCGGCTGGTCTCGGTGTACGCACCCGGCCTCTCGCCGATGGACTTCCACGCCGTCGCCGAGGCCCTGATCGACGGCCAGTGGATGGTCATCGACGCCACGACGCTCGCGCCGCGATCGTCGCTGCTGCGCATCGCCACGGGGCGCGACGCGTCCGACACCGCATTCCTCTCGACGACCGCGGGCCTCGCCCAGCTGACGTCGATCGAGGTCTCCGCCGTCACCGACGACGCGCTCCCCGACGACGACCTCACCCAGGGCGTGATGCTCGGCTGAGCGAAGCTCAGCCGGATGACCGAGCGACCGCCAGGGAGCCGGACATCGATGGGGCCCGGGGGGCGCAGCCCCCGGAACGTGCACGGCTGAGCGAAGCTCAGCCGGATGACCGAGCGACCGCCAGGGAGCCGGACATCGATGGGGCCCGGGGGGCGCAGCCCCCGGAACGTGCACGGCTGAGCGAAGCTCAGCCGGATGACCGAGCGACCGCCAGGGAGCCGGACATCGATGGGGGCCCGGGGGCGCAGCCCCCGTGAAGGTCATCGGCTGAAGGTCACGACTTCCTGCGCAGTGGCCCGAGCGGCGAGCATCGGGTGGACGAACGGCGAAAGGGGTCGGCATGGAGGTCGAGGGCAAGGTTGCGGTCATCACCGGTGGCGCGTCGGGCATCGGCAAGGCGATGGCCACGCGCTTCCGCGACGACGGGATGAAGGTGGTCATCGCCGACGTCGAACAGGCCGCGCTCGACGCCACGGCCGACGAGCTCGGCGTCGACGGCATCCGCACCGACGTGAGCGACCTGACCAGCGTCGAAGCCCTCGCCGCGCAGGTGCTCGAGCGCCACGGTGCGGTGCACCTGGTGTGCAACAACGCCGGCGTCGGCGGCGGTGGGCGGCTGGACAACCAGACGATGCGCGACTGGGAGTGGGTGGTCGGCGTCAACCTGTGGGGCGTCGTCCACGGCCTGCAGGTGTTCCTCCCCCACCTGCAGGCCAACGCCGATGGTGGGCACATCGTCAACACCGCCTCGATGGCCGGTCTCGCGCCGTTCCCCGGCATCGGCGTGTACAACGCCACGAAGTACGCCGTCGTCGGGCTCAGCGAGACCCTGGCCATCGAGCTGGCCGGCTCGTCGGTGGGCGTCAGCGTGCTGTGTCCCGGCGTTGTCAACACGAACATCTTCAAGAGCCAGCGCAACCGCCCCGAGCACCTGCGCAACCCGTCGCGCAACGCCGCGGCGCGGGCGTTCAACGACGGGCTGGTCATCCAGGAGGGCATCGACCCGTCGGTGGTCGCCGACAAGGTGGCCGCGGCGGTGCGCGACGGCGAGTTCTGGATCATCACTCATCCGGACCTGCTCACGCACGTTGACGCGCGCCACCGGGCGCTGATGCGCCACTCGCTCGACCACTGAGCACGCCGACGCTGTCCGCCGAGGCTGTCCGGGATCCGCCTCAGACGTGGGTCACCGGGCGGACGGCGTGGCCGGCCAGCGTCGCCGCGAGACGGGCCGCCGCCTCGTCGAGCTGCGCCGGCGCCAACGTGGTGAAGCACAGGCGCAGGCGCTCGTCGTCGGCACCGTCGGGACGGAACGCCGCGCCGGGCACGAAGGCGACGCCACCCACGAGCGCGTCGGCAAGCAGCGCCGTCGCGCTCGCGTCGGAGTCGGCCAGGCGGGCCCAGACGAACATGCCGCCATCGGGGACCGACGTCGACAGCGGTGCGCCCTCGCGATCGAGCGCGCCGGTCAACGCTGCCGCGCGCATCCGGTAGACGTCGACCAGTCGGGCGATGTGGGCGTCCAGCCAGGGTCGATCGGCGAGCAGGTCGTGCACGAGCCACTGGTTGAGCGTCGACGTGTGCAGGTCGGTGCCCTGCTTGGCCACGACGATCGACGGCACCAGCCAGTCAGGGGCGGTGAGCCAACCGACGCGCAGGCCTGGCGCGAGCACCTTCGAGGCGGTCCCGAGCGTGACCACCCGATCGGACCAGGCGCGGATCGGTGCCAGCACCTCGCCACGCCAGCGCAGCGCGCCGTACGGGTCGTCCTCGACGATCACGAAGCCGAAGCGCTCGGCGAGGCCGGCGAGGTGCACCCGCCGCTCGACGGACAGCGTGGCGCCCGTCGGGTTGGCGAAGTTGGTCACGACGTAGACGAACCGCGGCCGCAGCCCGCCGCGGAGCCGCTCCTCCAGCAGATCGGTGCGCAGCCCAGCGTCGTCGCCGTCGATGCCGACCACGCACGCGCCGCTCCAGTGCAGTGCGCTCAGCGCACCGAGGTAGGTCGGGACCTCCGTGACGACGACGTCGCCCGGGTCGGCGAGCGTGCGCGCCAGCAGATCGAGCGCCCTGCTGCGAGCCCGTGGTGACGATCGTCGTCGCCGCCGTCGACCGGTGGCCGAGGCGATCGGCGACGAGGGCCCGCAGCGCGCCGGTGCCCTCCGTCGGCCCGTACTGGACCGCGGCCGGCCCCACCCGGTCGAGCACCCGCTCGGTGGCCGGCGCAGTTCGTCCACCGGCAGCAGCTCCGGCAGCCGGCAGCCCGCCGGCGAGCGACAGCACGTCGGGTCGCTCGGTGAGGTGCAACAGGTCGCGCACCGCCGACGAGCGGGCGGTGCGGGCGAGCCGGGACAGCGACGGTGCAGCCATTCGAGCATCCAGCCACGTTCGGCGGACGGCGCACCAGTGGGCAGTGGTGCTAGTGGTCGCGAGCACCCCCCTGAGAGATTTCGCCGAAGCCTGTCGATCGGGCGTCTGCCCGTTCGTAGTAGAGGTGAGGCCGGCGCCGCGCCGGCCCACGATGCAAAGGAGCATTCCGATGACCCAGTACCTGCTCTCCGTCCACGGCACCGAGGACGACGTCGCCGGCATGCCGGCCGACGACATGCAGCGGATGTTCGCCCAGGTCGACGTGTTCAACGCCGAGGTCCAGGCGGCCGGGAAGTGGGTGTTCGCCGGCGGCCTGCAGCCGGCGAGCAGCGCCACGGTGGTGCGCGTGGCCGACGGCGAGTCGACGATCACCGACGGCCCGTACACCGAGAGCAAGGAGCAGATCGGCGGCTTCTGGATCATCGAGGCGGCCGACCTCGACGAGGCGCTGGCGTGGGCCCGCAAGGGCGCCGCGGCGTGCGAGGGCCCGGTCGAGGTGCGCCCGTTCCAGGAGGCCCCGGCGAGCTGATGAGCACCGGTGCCGAAGCGCTGGAGCGCACGTTCCGCGACGAGTCCGGGCGGGTGGTCGCCACCCTGGTCCGCCTCTTCGGCGACATCGACGTCGCCGAGGAGGCGGTCCAGGAGGCCTTCGCCATCGCCATCCAGCGGTGGCCGCGCGACCGGCATCCCGCCCAACCCAGGAGCCTGGATCACCGTCACGGCGCGCAACCGTGCGCTCGACCGGCTGCGGCGCGAGTCGTCGCGCCACGACCGCCACGCCCAGGCCGCGCTGCTCCACGAGCACGACCAACCGCCCGAGGAGGTGGGTGCCGTGCGCGACGACCGCCTCCGGCTGATCTTCACCTGTTGCCACCCGGCGCTCGCCCAGCCAGCCCAGGTGGCCCTCACCCTGCGCCTGCTCGGCGGTCTGGAGACGACCGAGATCGCCCGGGCGTTCCTCGTGCCCGAGGCGACGATGGCCCAGCGCCTGGTGCGCGCCAAGCGCAAGATCCGCGACGCGAAGATCCCGTACCGGGTGCCCGGCGACGCCGACCTGCCCGAGCGGCTCCGCGCCGTGCTGGCCGTCGTCTACCTCGTGTTCAACGAGGGCTACACGGCGACGTCCGGCGACAACCTGGGGCGTCCCGACCTCGCGGCCGAGGCCATCCGCCTCGGCCGCCTGCTCGTCGAGCTGATGCCCGACGAGCCGGAGGCTCGCGGCCTGCTGGCGCTGATGCTGCTCGTCGAATCACGTCGGCCGGCGCGTACGGCGGTCGACGGCACGATGGTCCTGCTGGCCGACCAGGACCGCTCGACGTGGGACCCGGCGATGATCGCCGAGGGCCAGGCGATCGTCGCGCGCCTGCCTGCGGCGCAACCTGCCCGGCCCGTACCAGATCCAGGCGGCGATCAACGCGGTGCACAGCGACGCGGCCGTCGGTCGGCGACACCGACTGGCGCCAGATCGTCCAGCTCTACGACCAGCTGCTGGCCTGCGCGCCCGTCGCCGGTCGTCGAGCTGAACCGTGCCGTGGCCGTGGGCGAGGTCGACGGGCCCGACGTCGCGCTGGCCGCCATCGACGGACTCGCGCTCGACCAGTACCACCTGTTCCACGCGACGCGCGCCGAACTGCTGGTGCGCACCGGGCGACCGCGCCAGGCCGCCGACGCCTACCGCCGCGCGCTCGGGCTGACCACCAACGCGGCCGAACAGGCGTTGCTCACTGCTCGCCTGTCCACCCTCCCTCTCTGACCTTGACGCTCACAGCAGGCCGGATCGGCCGCGATCCGGCGTCAGGTTCTGGACCTGACGCACGATCGGCGCCGGACCGAGCCCATGCTCGATGCGGCGTCAAGTTCGGACCTTGACGCTCACACCAGCCGGATCGGCGCGATCCGGCGTCAGGTTGTGGACCTGACGCACGATCGCGCCGGTGTCAGCCGGTGAGCTCGGCGCGGACGATCCCCGCACCCTCGACCATCGCCTGCAGCTTGCCGAACGCGACGGCCCTCGGCAGGAACTTCATCCCACAGTCGGGGCCGGCGACGAGGCGTTCCGCCGGCACGACGTCGAGCGCGGCGCGCAGCCGGTCGGCGACGACGGTCGGGGTCTCCACCTCGTTGGTCGACAGGTCGAGGACACCGAGCACGACGGTCTTGGCCGCCAACGGAGCGAGCACCGACGGATCGAGGTGCGGCTGGGCGAACTCGACGGCCAGCTGATCGGCGCTGCACTCGGCGAGCTCGGCGAGGAACGGGTAGCCGCCGCGCTTGTCGGCCACGTACACCGCGTAGCCGTAGCACGTGTGCAGCACGGTGGTGACGGTGATGCCGGCGAGCGCCCGGTCGACAGCCTCCACGGCGAAGCCGCGCGCCGCCTCGGCGTTGGCCTGCAGGTACGGCTCGTCGAGCTGCACCACGTCGATGCCCGCGCCCACGAGATCGACGAGCTCCTCGTTGATCGCGTCGGCGTAGGCCAGGGCCAGCGAGCGCTGGTCCGGGTAGAAGTCGTTCTGCGCCAGCTGGCTGAGCGTGAACGGTCCGGGCACGGTGACCTTGGTGGCTCGATCGGTGGCCGCGCGCAGGAACTCGGCCGGACCCAGTTCCACCGGCACGCCGCGGCGGATCGGTCCGTTCACCAGCGGCACGGCCGACCGGCCGCCCACCCGGTTGACGCCTTCGCCGATGCGCTCGTGGTCGACGCCGTCGAGCGCGTTGGCGAAGTGGTTGAAGTAGCTCTCCCGGCGGATCTCCCCGTCGGTGACGATGTCGATGCCGGCGCGGCTCATGTCGTTGATCGCCAGCAGCGTGGCCGCATCGAGGGCCTCGTCGAGCTCGTCGGCGGCGATGCGCCACACGTCGGCCGCGCGGGTGCGCGGCACACCCTTCTCCACGAGCAACGTGCGGTCGACGAGCCACGACGGTTGCGGGTAGCTGCCGATCACCGTGGTCGGGATCAGCGGCAGGACGGCCATGCGCTTCGACACCCGGGACGCCGACGGTCAGCGATACGTGTTGTTGCTGGTGTGGTCGCCGGCCAACCAGTTCGCGAGGTCCTCGTGGGCGGTCGCCGCGCGGGTGGCCGCGATGGCCTCCGCGTCCGGGTGGTCAGCGGTGAGTTCGACCAACAGCCCGTTGGGATCGCGCACGTACAGCGAGCGGCAGTAGCCGTGCTCGAGCACGAACGTGGCCGGCGCCTCGTAGCCGGCGTCGGCCAGCCGCTTGGCCACGCCGTCCTGGGTGTCGTGGTCGACCTTCAGGGCGATGTGCGAGAACGGCGTCTCCGGCATCGTCGGGCCGAACAGCTCTTGGTCGCTCTCGTTGGCGAACTGGAAGAACGCCAATGCGCTGCCGTCGGCCAGGCCGAAGAACGTGTGGCAGTACACCCGCTCGGCACCGAACAGCTCGTCGGTCTCGCTCCACGTGGCCACGAGCGGCAGCCCGATGAGGTCCTCGTAGAACTGCCGTGTCGCCTCCTGATCACGGGTGATCCAGGCGTTGTGGTGCAGGCGTGCGACCGCCGGCGAATGCGTCGTTCCGGACATGGGCCCCCTCCGATCTCCGTCGTCGTCCGAAGGTAGCCGACGCTGCGGTTGGCGTCACCCTCACCCGGTCGGGCGGGTCGTCCCGGCGAACCGGCATGATGTGCCGATGACGACGCCACCGCCGCAACCGACCCCGACGGCCGCGGGTCGCACCGGACCGCTGCGCGTGATCGGCAACATCCTGTGGCTCGTGCTCGCCGGGCTGTGGATGGCGATCGCCTACGTCATCGCCGGCGTGATCCAGTGCATCACGATCATCGGCATCCCGTTCGGCATCCAGGCGTTCAAGCTCGCCGGCTACGCGTTGTGGCCGTTCGGCCGCGTGGTGGTCGAGCGCACCGACCGCGACTTGGCACTGTCGTGCCTGGGCAACGTGATCTGGTTCGTGCTCTCCGGCCTGTGGCTGGCGATCGGCCACGTCATCACCGGCATCCTGCTGTGCATCACGATCATCGGCATCCCGTTCGGCATCGCCTCGTTCAAGCTCGCCCGGCTCTCCTTGACCCCGTTCGGCAAGATCGTCGTCAGGGCCGGCGCTCCACTCCCGCCGAACGCCACGCTGTACCTCGCCGTCTGACGGGTCGGCCGCCGTCGCCGGCTACCCGAGGCCGGCGGCGACGAGGCCGGCCTGGACGCCGTGCTCCACGCTGCGCGCATAGGCGTCGACGTTGTCGGGCAGGGCACCCATCTTGCCGTCGATGTACCGCCGGTAGACGCCTTCGCCGATGGCCGCCGAACGCCACGCGTTGAACGCCACCCAGTAGTCGAGATCGCCGATGTCGCGACCGCTCGCCGCCGCGTAGCGCTCGGTGAGCTCGGCCGCGGTGAGGAAGCCCCCGGCGCGAGTCGGCGGGTCCATGTTCACGCCGGGCGGATCGTCGGGAGACGCCCACGAGCGCAAGAGGTACGACAGATCGGCGAGGGGCGGGCCGACGGTGCACAGCTCCCAGTCGAGGACGCCGCGCAGCGTGCCGTCACCACCGAGGAGCATGTTGCCGAAGCGGTAGTCGCCGTGGACGATGGTCGTCTCCGACTCGTCCGGCCGGTTGTCCACCAACCACTCGTGCAGGCGTTCCATGCCGGGCAGCTCGCGGGTCTTCGACGCGGCCCACTGCCCGGACCACCGCTTCAGCTGGCGGTCGAGGTAGCTCGCCGAGCGGGCCAGGTCGCCGAGCCCGACGTCGTCGATGTCGACGGCGTGCAGGGCGGCCAGGACGTCGGCGAGCTGCTCGCTGGCCCGGCGGCGCACGGCGGTCGTCGGCAGCACCTCGGCCACGACCGCGGCGTCGTGCAGGACGGCGCCGTCGATGTACGACATCACGTAGAACGGCGCATCGTTCACGGCCGGGTCCGTGCACACCCCGAGCATCCGCGGCACGGGCACCGGCGTGTCGGCGAGCCCGCCCATGATGTGGTGCTCGCGGGCCACGTCGTGGGCGGTCGCCAGCACGTGTCCGAGCGGCGGACGGCGCAGGACGAAGCGCTCGCCGTCCGCGTCGGTGACGACGTAGGTGAGGCACGAGTGGCCGCCGGCGACACGCTCGAACGCGAGCGGCGCCGAAGCGGCCGGCACGTGCTCGGCGAACCAGGCGGTGACCTTGGGGGCGTCGATGCCGGCGGGGACCATGCCCGGCAAGCTACGACGACACCCACCCCGCACGCTCAGCGAGCGGCTGAGCCGACACCCACCGGGCGGTCGCCGCGCAACGTCACCCGCTGGATGACGCGGTGCTCGCCGGCGAAGTCGCCGACCACCGCGTGCTGCGTGGCCCGGTTGTCCCAGAACGCCAGGTCGCCCGCGGTCCAGTGGTAGCGCACCGTGTGCTCGGGCTTGGTGCTGTGGGCGTACAGGAAGGCAAGGAGATGATCGCTCTCGGCGCGGTCGAGCTCCTTGATGTGGCTGGTGAAGCCGGCGTTGACGAACAGCGAGCGCTCGCCGGTCTCGGGGTGCACGCGCACGACGGGGTGCTCCACGGGCCGCAGCGCGTCGTACACCTCGCCCTCCCACTCGCCGCCTCCGTCGCGCCGCTCGAGGAGCGCAGCGAACTGCGCCTTGCCGTCGTGCACCGCAGTCAGCCCGTCGAGGAACCCCTGCAGTGGCGCGCTCGAGGCTCTCGTAGGCGGCCACCTGGTTGGACCACAGCGTGTCCCCGCCGGCCGGCGGGATGACCACGGCGTTGAGGATCGACCCGAGCGGAGGCCGCTCGACGAACGTCACGTCCGTGTGCCAGTCGACGCCCTGCGACTTGCGCCGGGCGACGTCGCCGTACGTCGCGTACAGCTCGCGCGACTTGGTGTAGTCGATCTCGAACACCTCGGGATGGCCGTCGATCCCCGGGATCACGGGGTGGGCGGGCGTCAACTCGCCGAAGCGTCGACCGAAGGCGACGTGCTGGACGGCGTCGAGGTGCTGGCCGGGGAAGAACAGCACCCGGTGGCGCAGCAGCAGCGTGCGCACGTCGGCGATCACCGCGTCGTCGACGGGGTCGCGCAGGTCGAGACCGCGGACCTCGGCGCCGATCGTGCCGGAGAGGCGGCGCACCGCGAGTGCCGTGGACGTGGGTCGTGCTTCGAGCAGTGTCATCGTGGGTCTCCTCAGTCGGGGTTGGTGATGGCGTTGAACTGCGTGTCGGCGAAGTCGGCGAAGGCGATCTTCGTGGGGATCAGGCCGGCGGCGGAGAACGCGTCGGCTTCGGCCTGCTGCGCCTGGATGACCGCGTCGTCGATCGGCGTCGGCTGCGGGTCGACCTTGAGCAGGTTCTGGGTGAGCTCCAGCGGCAGGGTGGTCAGCTCGCTGTACTTCTTCGCCCACTCGTCCTTGTGCTCGCCCTGCCACGCCTGGGCGGCGCGGTAGCGCCCGAGGAAGTCGCCGATCGCGGCGACCTTGGCCGAGTCGGCGAGCGTCGAGTCGCTGCTCACGAGGAAGCCGAGGCCGGGGATGCCCAGCTGCTCGCCGCTGACGAGCAGCTTGGCGCCCTGCGACTGGGCGACGGAGGAGAACGGGTCCCAGATCACCCACGCGTCGACGCTGCCGTTGGCGAACGCCTGCTGGGCATCGGTGGGCTGGAGGTAGGCGATGTCCACGTCGTCCACCGTGAGACCGTTGTCCTGCAAGGCCTTCAGCAGGATCCAGTTCGCCGACGAACCCTTGGCCACGGCGATCTTCTTGCCCTTCAACCCGGCGACGTCGGTGATCGCCGAGTCCTTGACCAGGAAACCCTGGTTCCACTCCGCCGATTTCGTCGCCGCCACCACCTTGACCTTGGCGCCCGACGAGGCGGCGAAGATCGGCGGGGCGTCGCCGACACCGCCGATGTCGATGGCATCGGCGTTCAGCGCCTCGAGCATCGGCGGACCGGACGTGAACGCCGACCACTCGATCTTGTACGGCGTGTCGGTCTGGCCGGCCGCCTCCAGCAGCGCCTGGGTCAGCTTCACCTGATCGCCGACGCGCAACGTCACCTTGCTGAAGTCGACGTCGGGAGCGGACGTGGTCGACGGGGAGGCGGCGGCCGCGGTGGTCGTCGCGTCGCCGCCCGCTGCGGTGGTCGCCGCGGCCGTCACCGACGGCGGCGAGGTGGTCGGCGTCGCCGCCTGCTTGCTGTCGCTGCCGCACGCGGCGAGCAGCACGACGCCGGCGGCGACGGCCGCGAGGGCGCGACGGACGAGGGGTGTGGTGTTCACGGTGGTTTCTCCGGGTTCCTGAGGGTCAGTGGCGGTGGTCGCCCTCGGCGGCCTCGACGAGCTCGTCGATGCCGAGGGCGGCGAGCAGGCGGGAGCGCAGCTCGCTGAAAGCGTGATCGCCGCGCCGCCGGGGGGCAGGCAGCGCGACGGGCACGTCGACGGTGACGTGGCCGCCGTCGAGCACCACGACGCGGTCGGCGAGGAGGATCGCCTCGTCCACGTCGTGGGTCACCAGCAGCACGGCTGGGCGGTGCCGGCGGCACAGCTCCTGCAGCAGTGCGTGCATCTTGATGCGGGTGAGCGCGTCGAGCGCGCCGAACGGCTCGTCGAGCAGCACCAGGTCGGGCTGGCGGACGAGGGCACGGGCGAGCGCGACGCGCTGGGCCTCGCCGCCCGACAGCGTCTTCGGCCACGCCCGCCGGTGGCCGGCGAGGCCGACCTCGTCGAGCGCGGCGTCGGCCGCGGCGCGCCCGTCGGCGCGTTCCAGACCGAGGCGGACGTTGTCGATCACCCGCTTCCACGGCAGCAGCCGCGGCTCCTGGAAGACGACGGCGCGCCGTTCGGGCACGTCGACCTCGCCGTCGAACACGGGGTCGAGGCCGGCGAGGATGCGCAGGAGCGTGCTCTTGCCGGTGCCGCTGCGCCCGAGCACGGCGACGAACTCGCCGGGCTGCAACGTGAGGTCGACGCCGGCGAGCACGGTGCCGCGTGGCGAACCGCTTCGTCACGCCGGCGGCGACGACGGCCGGCAGCGGTGCGGTCGCATCCGCTGGGGCAGGGACCGCCAGCTGCGCTTCGAGGTCGGCGAGGGTCAGGTCCCGATGAAGCTGGGTCGCCATTGCAGGGCGCTCCTTTCGAGGAGTCGGACGAGCGCGTCGGAGATGAACCCGAGCGCGCCGTAGACGATCAGCGTCACGACGATGATGTCGGTGCGCAGGAACTCGCGAGCGTTCATCGCGAGGTAGCCGATGCCGCTCGTGGCGTTGATCTGCTCGCCGACGACCAGCACCAGCCAGCTGACGGCGAAGGCGAAGCGCAGGCCGGTGAAGAAGCCGGGCAATGCCGCGGGCAGGATCACGTGACGGATCAGGCCGACACGGCCGAGGCCGAGCGCGCTGGCCGACTCGACGAGCCGCCCGTCGACGCTGCGGATCGCGGCGAACGTGTTGATGTACACGGGGAACGCGACACCGAGGGCGATCAGCACGATCTTCGGCTCCTCGCCGATGCCGAACCACAGGATCATCAGCGGCGGCAGCGCCAGCACGGGCAGCGAGCGGAGGATCTGCATCGGACCGTCGATGAGGTCCTCGCCGAGGCGGAACAGGCCCGACAGGAGCGCCAGCACGACGCCGGCGGTCACGCCGAACGCCAGGCCGACGAGCACCCGCTTGAGCGACACCCAGAGGTGGTGCTGCAGCTGGCCGGTGCGGATCAGATCGACGAACGCCGCCCACACCTTGCCCGGCGAGGAGAACACCGATTCGCTGATCACGCCGGTGCGAGCGAGGACGAGCCATGCCAGCAACAGCACCGCCGGACCGAGGAGGCGGCGCACGCAGCGGGGCACGAACGTCCGTCGGGCGGCCGTGGCATTGGGCAGGCGGGCCATCAGCGCGCCGCCGGCGACAGGTACGCCGGACCGCGGACCGCTGTCGGCGCGGTGGCCGCGTGCCCGTCCAACAGCCCACGACGGCGCAGGATCGGCGTGACGCCCTCGCCGAACCAGTAGGCCTCCTCGAGGTGCGGGTGGCCGGAGAGCACGAACTCGTCGAAGCCGAGGTCGTGGTACTCCTCGATCCGGTCGGCGACCTCCTCGTGGCTGCCGACGAGCGTGGTGCCGGCGCCGCCGCGCACCAGGCCGTACCCGGCCCACAGGTTCGGCGCGACGACGAGACCGTCGGCCGATCCGCCGTGCAGTTGCACCATCCGCTGCTGTCCGACCGACTCGCTGCGGGCGAACGTCGCCTGCGCGGCGGCGACGACGTCGGGATCGAGCGCCTCCATGAACCGCTCCGTCTCCGCCCACGCATCCTTCGCCCGGTCGCGGGTGATGACGTGCAGGCGGATGCCGAAGCGCAGCGTGCGACCTTCCTCGGCGGCCAGTTGGCGCATCCGCGCCAGGCGCGGCGCGACCATGGCCGGCGGCTCGCCCCACGTCAGATAGACGTCGACGTGCCGGGCGGCAACGCGCTCGGCGGCCTCGGACGCCCCGCCGAAGTACAGCGCAGGGACCTCGAACGGCTTCGTGGTGGTCGCTCCCTCGACGCGGTAGTAGCGGCCCTGGAAGTCGTA
The DNA here is from genome assembly GCA_963794805.1 of uncultured Acidimicrobiales bacterium. GTDB lineage: Bacteria > Actinomycetota > Acidimicrobiia > Acidimicrobiales > Ilumatobacteraceae > JAODBQ01. The sequence goes on along the minus strand of CAWCFL010000008.1, from coordinate 46,680 downwards.
CGGCTCGTCGCCCCAGGCGCCGCGCAGCACCGAGAGGAACTCGTCGGTGCGGTCGTAGCGCTCGTCGTGGTCGAGCCAGTCACCGAAGCGGCGTTGCTCGCTGGGCTCACCGCCGGTGACGATGTTCAGCAGCAGCCGCCCGCCGGAGATCCGCTGGTACGTCGCCGCCTTCTGCGCGGCGAGCGTCGGCGACAGCGCACCGGGTCGGAAGGCGACGAGGAACTTGAGGCGCTGCGTCTCGCGGATCAGCGCCGCGGTCACCAGCCAGGCGTCCTCGCACCACGTGCCGGTCGGAGTCAGCACGCCCTCGTACCCGAGCTGGTCGGCAGCGCGGGCGATCTGCGCGAGGTAGTCGATCGTCGGTGCGCGGCCGTGGCCGTCGGGCCCGAACGGCACCACGGTGCGGCTGTCCACCGTGGTCGGCAGGAACCAGTGCAGCTTGAGGGTCATCGGCGCTCCCGGACTCGTGGTCGAGCCGAATCCCGACTCGATGAGTCAAGTATTAGCCGCCGGTTGTTCCACGAACAACCTCATTCATGGAAAACATGATCAGTCCGGTCGACTTATATCGACAGGTCGGCCCGGCGTACACCACGCAGCTGCTCGGCGGCTTCGACGACCGCGCGGATGGTCTCCCCCGTCGCCGACGTGTCCACTCGCTGGGTCGGTCCCTGCACGCCGATCGCCGCGACCACCGCCCCGTCGTCGTCGAGGACCGCGGCGGCGACGCCGCTGACGCCCTCGAAGCGCTCCTCGACGTTGGTCGCCCACCCACGCCGGCGCGTGACGCGCAGGTCGGCGGCCAGTGCCGTGCGACTGGTGATCGTCTCCGGGGTGAACCGGGCGAGCTTCGGCAGGCGCCGCACCTCGTCGGTCAGGTCGGTGGTGCCGGCGGCGAGGAGCACCTTGCCCATCGCCGAGGCGTGGGCGGCCAACCGGCTGCCGATGCCGTGCTCGAAGCGCAACTGGCGGTGCGAGGTCGACGCAGCCACGACGACGACCTCGTCGCCCTCGCGGACCGCGAGCGTCGCCGATTCGCCGGTGCTCGCCGTCAAGCCCTGGAGCACCGCCTGCACGTCGTGGCGCCTGATCACCGGCCGACCGACGAGCCCGAGGCGGACCACCGTCGGGCCGAGCCGGTAGCGCTCCGTGTCCTGGTCCTGCTCGAGGAAGCCGTCGGCGCACAGCGCGCCGAGCAGGCGGTGGGCAGTGCTCACCGACAGATCCGTCGCCCGCGCCAGGTCGCTCAGGCGCTGCTCGGCCGGGCCGTCCTCGAAGCAGCGCAGCAAGGCCAGGGCGCGCTGCACGGCCACGGTGCCGGGCGGTGCAACGTCATCGGCCATCACCCGATTCTGGTGCCCGGCCACGCTGCCGGGCGCGATCGTGCGTCCTGGACGCCGGCGAGCGTGGATCGGCGCGCTCCGGCGTCCAGCTCGGTCCTGGACGCCGGATCGCGCGCCGCGCTACTTCGCGCAGTTGTGGTAGGCGGCAACCTTCCATCCGTCGGCGGACTGCGCCAGCACCCAGGTGGACCGCCGCAGGCGCTCGTCGGGCACGGTGGTCTCGCCGGCGAACAGCACGCCGGACTCGCTGTTGACGATCGCCGTGGCGTCGCCGACGAAGCGGACCTGCACGACCTCGTCGGTGCCGCGCGAACCGGCGAGCGGGCCAGCGAAGCCGGCGGCCATGTACGACCGAACGGCTTCGCGACCGTTGGCGAACGAGCCGGCGAGCGCGACGGTGGCGTCGGGCAGGTACTCGGCGGCGAAGGCGTCGGCGTCGTTCGCCGCCCACGCGGCGTAGCACCGGTCGAGCACGTCGGTGACGGCGCTGGCGGTGGTGGTGGTCTCGGTGGTGGTCATGGTGTCCTCTCCGGCGGCGACGGTCGCCGCCATGAGGACCTACTCGGCACCGGCGATGGATCCATCGCCGCGGGCGAGTACATCTTGGGGTGATGATCGCCACGGACGAGTTCGAGCGGCGGGTGGCGCCGCACCGGCGCGAGCTGCTCGCCCACTGCTACCGGATGCTCGGCTCGGCGCACGATGCCGAGGATCAGTTGCAGGAGACACTGGTCCGCGCCTGGCGGGCCTTCGACCGCTTCGATCCGTCGCTCGCCTCGCTGCGCACCTGGCTGTACCGCATCGCCACGAACACCTGCCTCACGGCGCTGGCCAACCGGTCGCGGCGACCGCTGCCATCCGGGCTCGGACCGGCGTTCGACGACCCGTTGTCGCCGATGCTGCGCGCCGACGACGTGCCCTGGCTGCAGCCGCTGCCCGATCTGCTCGGCCGCGACGACAGCGATCCGGCCGACCGCGCCGTGGCAGGACGCGACGCTGCGCCTCGCGTTCGTCGCCGCGCTGCAGCTCCTGGCGCCGCGACAGCGGGCGATGCTCGTGCTCCACGAGGTGCTCGACTGGTCGGCGGCAGAGGTGGCCGAGGCGCTCGGCACCACCCCGACCGCGGTGCACAGCGGGTTGCAGCGGGCGAGGGCACGGCTCTCGGCCGCTGGCGCCGACACCGAGGGCGACTCGGGCCTCGATCCGGAGGATCCCGGCGTGCCGGGCGCTCGTCGACCGCTACGTCCTGGCCTTCGAGGCCGCCGATGTCGACGCGCTCGGCCCGGCTGCTCACCGACGACGCCGTGCTGCAGATGCCACCGGTGCGCAACTGGTACGTCGGGCGCGCCGACTACGCGGCGTTCATCGCCCGGGCGTTCGCCATCCGCGGCACGGGCTGGCGGACGTGGCCGATCGCGGCCAACGGCCAGCCGGCGCTGGTCGCCTACGCGCCGGGTGGCACCGGCGATCGCAGCGATCGCGGCGACGGCACGTTGCAGCTGCACTCCGTCCAACTGCTCACCGTGACGCCCGACGGCGTCGCCGCGAACATCACGTTCGTCGACCCAGGAGGCACTCGCCCCGTTCGGCCTCCCCGCAAGCGTCAGTGGCTGCGGCACCTGCAGGTCGAAGATCCGCGCCGCGTTGAGACCGAGGATCTTGGCCCGCGATTCGTCCGACAGGTCGCCCATCATCCGCTCGATGGCGTCGGACGAGTGCGGCCACGAGCCCTCGTGGTGCGGGTAGTCGTTGGCCCACAGCATGTTGTCGACGAGGTCGTAGCGCTCCGACGGTGTCCATGCCCACCTGGTCGATCTGGAACGTGGCGAAGCAGTTGCGCGCGGAAGTAGTGCGACGGCAGCTCGGGGATCACCGGGCGGACCCAGAAGTGGTGGGCGCGGTAGCCGTGGTCCATCGTCTCCAGCAGCCACGGGACGAAGCCGATGCCGCTCTCGACGAGCCCGGCCTGCAGGTTCGGGTGGCGCTCGAACACACCGGAGCAGATCATCGTGACGAGCGGCTCGATGGTGGTCTCCATCGAGTGGCACACGTAGTTGATGATCGCCCCGCCGTTGCCGCCGCTGGCGCGCGGATCGCGCCCGGTGGAGACGTGCAGCGTGACCACCAGCCCGGTCTCCTCGAGCAGCGACCACATCGGCTCGAACGCCGGGTCGTTGTACTGCAGCTTGCCGTGCTCGGTGTGGCCGTAGATCGGCGAGTTGCCGAGGCACACGCCGCGGTAGCCGAGGTCGGCGGCCCAGCGGATCTCGCGCATCGCGCCCTCGATGTCGCCGGCGGCGATCAGGGCCATCGGCAGGATGGTCGGGTTCGGCCCGCGCATGTGCTCGCCGATCTGCTCCACGGCCCAGCGGTTCCACGACCGGCACATCGCCATGGCGAACACCGGATCCGGGGTCGCCCAGCACAGCAGGCCAGCAGTGGGGAACAGCACCTCCACGTCGATGCCGTCGAGCGCCTGGTCGGCGAGGCGCTGCTCGATGGACCGCCCGCCGTTCTGCCGGGCCAGGTCCTCCGCCTCCATCCGGTCCTTGGAGGCGCGGTTGTGCTCGGCGCGCTCGAAGCTCTGCTGCGCCTGCACCGTGACGCCGGTCGGCGGCTTGACCAGTTGCGGCCGGTTGCCCTCGGTGATCATGTACTGGGCGCCGTCGGCGCGCTCCTCGATGTGCGGGATGCGCTCGCGGTACTCCGGCTCGACGCCGGCGAGGAACGCCATGCCCTCGGTGGTGTGGCAGTCGGCGGAGACCATGAAGTACTTGTTCGGATCGTCGGGTCGCGCCGTGCGCGTCCATCCCTCGACGCCCGGTGTGCCGATGCGCCAGGCGTTCTTCGACGGTGCTGGTTCGGTGACGGTCACGACGACCCCTTTGCGTCAGTCCGATCGGTGGCCGCGACGCTACTCCCGGGCACCGCGCCGGACCCACTGCGGCAGTCGCAGCACCGCGCCGTCGTCGGCGACCCGCTCGGGGAACGTGGCGTGCACCGCCAGGCCGATGCGCACCTCGTCGACCGCGCACATCGAGCAGGTTGCCGACCACCCGGACGTCGGGCAGTTCGTCGAGCGCCACGAGCACGACCGCGTACGGCACCGACGCCGCCAGCGACGGGTGCACCGGGTGATGGGCGATCGTGTAGCTGTGCACCACGCCCGTGGGCGCGGCGACGCGCGTGGTGAACGAGGTCGAGCCGCAGGCATGGCAGACCTCCTCCGGCGGGTGTTGCACGGCGGCGCACGAGGCGCACACCTGGAGGCTCAGCTCGCCGCTGGTGAACCAGGCGCGGTCGAGGTCGGTGACGGCGGGCAGCACCCAGTCGCCGAGCGGTGCGCCATCGCTCATCGGTGACCCCTTGCCGAACAGCACGGCGCTGCCCGGCGCGAACCCCGGACCGGACACCGACAGGCTGAGCTCGACGTCGGCGACCTGGCAGGTGGACTCGCCGCGCACCTGGCGGACCGCCTCGACCACGTTGCCGAAGCCGTGGATGTACGCCTCGCCGAGGTTGCCGCCGGACGTGTTGATCGGCAGCGGACCGTCGGGCCACTGGATGTTGCCGCCGCCGACGAACTCGTCGAGCTCCTCGGGCGCGCAGAAGCCCATCTCGGCGATGGCCATCAGCACCGGGCCCGGTGAAGTTCTCGTAGAACTGGGCGACCTGCACGTCGGCCGGCCGGCAGCCGGCCCGGGCCCACAGCTGCTCGGCGACCTCGCGGTAGAACGCCGTCGGGAAGTTGCGGTCGGTGAACGCCGCAGCGCCGTCGCCGGCGCCCAGGCCGTGCGCTCCGGCGACGATCGCCACCGGCGGCTTGGCCAGGTCGCGGGCCCGCTCCGGCGTGGTGACGACGATCGCCGCCGCACCGTCGTTCTCCGGGCAGCAGTCGTACAGGTGGAACGGCTCGGCGATCCAGCGCGACGCGTGGTACGCCTCGCGCGTCAGCGGCTGGCCGTAGCGGATGGCCCGCGGGTTGCGCTGGGCGTGGGCGTAGCAGGCCAGGGCCACCTCGGCGAGCGCTTCCTGGCTGACGCCGTGGTCGTGCATGAAGCGCATCGTCTGCATCGCCGGTGATCTGCGCCGGCGAGAGCATCCCGTACGGCGCGGTGAACGCCGCCGCGCCACCCGCCCGCCGTGGTCGGGCGGCCTGGCCGTAGCGGTGGAACTGGCCCTGGGCGAGCGCCCGGTAGACCACGACCACCTCGGCGTAGCCGGCGGTCACGGCCATGTCGGCCAGCGTCACCGCGGCAGCCGGCGCCGTTGCCGCCGCCGCCGAACGTCTGCGCGCTGACGTGCAGGTCGCCGATGCCGAGCGCGGCGCTGAGCCGGACCGGCTCGTTGCGGTCCATGTACGAGACCAGGCCGTCGACGTCGGCGACGTTCAGCCCGGCATCGGCGACCGCGTTGCGGATGGCCGTGCAGCACAGCTGGAACTCGGTCTGCGGTGGCCCGCCCACGCTCGAAGTACGCCGACTCCCCGACGCCGACGACCACGGCCTTGCCGTGCATCAGAGCTCGATCACCAGCCGGCCACGGGTGCCGCCCGGCCGCCAGCACGCGATGTGCCTCGGCGCGCGTCGGCCGGCTGGAACGTGCGCGCCACCCGCAGGCTGACCGCGCCCGTCTTCCACCTGCTGGCGCAGGCGGTCGAGCTTGGCCTGCTCGGTGGCGTACTCGCGCACCCACACCTGGTGGATCGTGATGCCCCGCGGCGCGTCGGCCTTGAAGCCGCGCACCGTGGCGAACCCGCCGCCGTCGCGCACGGCGTCGAACAGCTGCGCGTTCTGCACCGAGCCGTCGGCGACGGCGTCGACGCCGTCGGGCTCGAGCTCGCGTACCCGGGCGGCGATGTCCGGCCCGCGGCGGATGCACCACGTCGGCGCCGAGGTCGCGCACCAGCGCCTCGTCGGCCTCGGACGCATCGGCGATCACCCGCAGGCCGTCGGCCTTGGCCAGCTGCACCGTGTAGCCGCCGTACGCCCCGGCGGCGCCGGTGACCAGCAGCGTGTCGCCGGGCGACAGGCCGAGCAGGTCGAGGCCGAGGCGGGCGGTGAGCCCGTTCATCGGCAGCGTCGACGCCTCCACATCGGTGGCTCCGGCGGGCACGGCGGCGACGGACCCGGCAGGCAGCACGAGCGACTCGCTGTAGCCGCCGTGGCCGCCGCTCGGCACGACGATGGCCATCACGTGGTCACCGATCGCCAGCTCCGTCGCCGCGCCCTCGCCGATCTCGTCGAGCACGCCGGCGACGTCCATGCCCGGCACGTACGGCGGCGGGCCCGGTGGCCTCCAGCATCGCCTTGCGCGACCCGTCGCACGTGTAGGTGTCGGTCGGGTTCACGGTGGCGGCGTGCACCCGGATGCGCACCTCGCCGGGCCCGGCGTGGCGCTCCGGGCAGCTCGACGACCTCCAGCGCATCTGGCCCACCGAACGTCATCACTCCAACTGCTCGCATGGGCACCGGTGTAGCAGGTGGCGGAACGCGAACCGGGAGCGGCGCAAGCGCCGCTCCCGGTTCGTATCGAAACTGATCTGAAGACCGAACAACGTGTGTTGTTGCCGACGGGATGAACTTCGGCCACGCGGCTCGGCGGAGGTTGGGGTGGTTTCGCCAGGCTGGATCAGCCCAACGGCCTAGCGGCCAACCACCTCCAGGATCCCGAGACTCTTACCAATCACGTGTGGACCACCTCCCTTCTCTGGTGCCCACATTCGACCACGATCGACGCCGGCGTGCAAGGCATTCCCTTAGATCGGTCACCACGACCTTGCCGATGGCCTCGCGGTCGGCGAGGACGCGGAGGGCCTCGGACGCCTGGTCGAGCGGGAACGTCTGCGACACGTACGGCGACAGCTCGCCGCGCTCCCAGTGGCCGATCAGCTCGAGCATGCTCGTCCGGTGCCCTTCGGGTCGCGTGCCGAGCGCGAACCGAGGAACACGCCGACGATCGAGCAACCCTTGAGCAGCGCCAGGTTCAGCGGGATCTTGGGGATCTCCCCGGCGGCGAAGCCGATCACCAGGAAGCGCCCCTCCCAGGCGGTCGAGCGCAGCGCCTGCTCGCTGAGCGCGCCGCCGACCGGGTCGTACACGACGTCGACGCCCTTGCCCTCGGTGAACGCGGTGATCGCCGAGCGCAGGTCGTCGGTCGAGTAGTCGACCACCGCCTCGGCGCCGAGCCGGGTGGCCTCGGCGAGCTTGGCCGCCGACGACGCGCCGGCGAGCACACGCGCCCCGAGCGCCCGGCCGATGTCCACCGCGGCCAGCCCGACGCCACCGCCGGCACCGAGCACGAGCAGCGTCTCGCCGGCCTTCAGCTGGCCGCGCTCGGCGAGCGCGTACCACGACGTGCCGTACGTGGTGAGGAACGCCGAGCCCGGTGGCGAAGTCGACGTTCGTCGGGCAGCGGGTACACCGAGCCGGCACGGGTGACCACCTGCTCGGCCATCCCGCCGACGCCGGTGCCGGCGAACACCCGGTCACCGACGGCTGAACGCCCTCGACGCCCTCGCCGATGGCGCTGATCACGCCGGCCACCTCCTGGCCCGGGGTGAACGGCAGCGGCGGCTTCTCCTGGTACATGCCCTTGACCATCAGCACGTCGGGGAAGTTCACCGCGCACGCCTCGACGTCGATCACCACCTGGCCCTTGCCGGCCACCGGCGACTCCACCTCGCCGACCGTCACGCCGTCGAGCTCACCGAGCTCGCCGACACAGCGCTGCCCTCATCGCGATCCTCCGATCCACGCCGGCTCAGCGCCGGCCGCGCCCATCGAACCCCGCCGGCCCGGCATGGGCCAAAGCGGGCGGTCACTGGCAGACTCCGCCCGCGCCGACATGGGGAGACGACATGGCCAACCAGCTGCGCGATCGATGGGCCGCAGGCGGCACGGCACTCGGAGCGTGGATCTCGCTGCGCGATCCGATCGATCGCCGAGACCGCCGCCAGCATCGGGTTCGACTACGTGTGCATCGACCTGCAGCACGGGCTGAACGACTACGACGGCATGGCCAACGCCCTGGCGGCGATGGCCCGCACCGGCACCACGCCGCTCGTGCGCGTGCCGTGGAACGAGCCGGGGATCATCGGCCGCGCCCTCGACGCCGGCGCCGCCGGCGTGATCATCCCGATGGTCAACTCCGTCGACGAGGCGCCAGCGCAGCCAGCGAGTGCGTGCCACTACTGGCCGGCCGGCACGCGCAGCTTCGGGCCGATCGCCAGCGGCGGCCGTGGCGGCTTCCCGGGCATCGAGGCGGCCAACGAGCAGGTGCTGTGCATCCCGATGATCGAGACCCGCGAGGCCGTCGAGCGGATCGACGACATCCTCGACGTCCCCGGGATCAGCGCGGTGTACGTCGGCCCGGCCGACCTGTCGATCACCTACGGGCTGCGCCCGGGCATGGACCAGGCCGACGAGGAGTGGAACGCGGCGATCGCCAGGGTGGTCGCCAGCTGCGCGGCCCACGAGGTGATCGCCGGCGTGCACAGCGCCGCGCCAGCTGGCCGCCAAGCGCGGCGAGCAGGGCTTCCGGATGATCACCGTCGCCAGCGACCTCGGGGCGATCGCCGCCGGCTTCGGCGCCGACCTCAAGGCCTCGCGGACGAGGCAACCGGTGGCTGACGTCGATCCGGTCGACGCGGCCATCGGCGAGATGCTGGCCGACGCCGCCGGACGATCCGCTCGACCAGCGCGGTCGGCTGTTCGACCTCGGCCTGGCGTGGGTGCACCACCCGCGTGGGTCGCGGCGGGCTCGGCGCCGTCGCCCGGGCCGCCAGCTCGACGTCGTCCGCCAGGTCCAGGACCAGGGCATCGCCGTCGGCACGCTCGCGGCCGGCGGCGGTGTGTCGCTCGCCGGACCGACCATGGCGGTGCACGGCTCCGACGAGCTGTGCGCCCGGCTGCTGCGCCGTTCGTTCACCGGCGAGGACTCGTGGTGCCAGCTGTTCAGCGAACCGGGCGCCGGCTCGGACATGGCCGGCCTCGGCTGCCGGGCGGTGCGCGACGGCGACGAGTGGATCGTCGACGGCCAGAAGGTGTGGACCACCAACGCCCACCTGTGCAACCGGGCGATGCTCATCGCCCGTACCGACCCGGACCAGCCCAAGCACCGCGGCATCACCTACTTCGGGCTCGACCTCACCGCGCCCGGCGTCGAGGTGCGCCCGCTGCGGCAGATGACCGGCCAGGCGGAGTTCAGCGAGGTGTACCTCACCGGCGTGCGCGTGCCGGACGCCGACCGCATCGGCGACGTCGGCGACGGCTGGCGGGTGGCGATGACCACGCTGTCCAACGAGCGCACGTCGATCGGCGGCGGCGGCCGGGCGCCGGTGCGCGGCAGCGGGGCCATCGCCGAGGCGCTGCGCATCTGGCGCGACCTGCCCGACGAGGCGCGCACGCCGGCCCGGCGCGACCGGCTGATGCGCTCGTGGTGCGACGCCGAGGCGCTGCGCCTGACCAACCTGCGGGCCTCGGCGATGCGCCGCAGCGGCACGCCGGGCCCGGAGGGCTCGATCGCCAAGCTGGCGTTCGCCACGATCAACCAGCAGATCTACGAGCTGTGCATCGACCTGCTCGGCCCGGCGGGCCTGGTCGACGCCGACTTCGAGCTGCGCCGCGAGGACCACCTCGGCTACGTCGGGCCGCCGGGCTCGGCCCGGCAGTTCTTCCTGCGCACCCGGGCCAACTCGATCGAGGGCGGCACCACGGAGATCCAGCGCAACATCGTCGGCGAGCGTGTGCTCGGCCTGCCCGCCGAGCCGCGCGTCGACAAGGACGTCGCCTGGAAGGACGTGCCTGCGCGGCTGAGTCGAGGTGCGGCACGAGCGGGCTCGGCGGGGCATGGTAGGAACCGCAGCCGTGAGGGATCAGCGACTCGGACACCGCGGCGGACCATTGGACGGCGTGCGTGTGCGTCGACGTCGGCGACGGGTCGTCGCGCCTCGCCGGCAAGTTCCTCGCCGAGCTGGGCGCGCACGTCGTGCGCCTGCGCCGCGGCGAGCCCGGACCGCCGATGGCCACCGTGCCCGGCGGGCTCCTCGAATGGTGGTTCGACGGCGGCACCGACCTGGCCGAGGACGTCGACGCGGCGCGCTTCGACGCCTCGTCGCCGGCGCCGACATCCTCCTCGAGTCGGCCGGCCCCGGACGAGCTGCTCGACGCTGACACGCATCGCCGCGCTCAACCCGCGGCTGACCCACGTGGTCACCACCCCGTTCGGCTCCGACGGACCACGCGCCGGCTGGCAGTCGAGCGACCTGGTGATGGCCGCCGCCGGCGGGATCCTCTCGGTCGAACGGCATCCCCGAGGAGCCGGTGACGATCTGGGGCCGGCAGATGGACAACATCGCCGTCGTGCTACGCGGCGATCTGCGCGCTCACCGGGCTGTTCCGCGCCCGGGCCACCGGACACGGCACGGCGTTCGACCTGTCGCAACAGCAGGCGGTGGTCTCGTGCAGCGAGCACGTGTTGATGTTCTGGTGGTGGCCGGAGGTGTTCGAGCCGATCGGCGGGCCGATCGCCCAGCGCCAGCTCGGCCTGCACTGGAGCCGGGTGTACGACGTCGTGCCGTGCAAGCGCGGCTTCTGCATGGTGTCGCCGAGCGCCGGCGGCGTGCCCGATCTGCTGGCGTGGATGGCCGAGCACGGGTTCGTCCCCGAGCCCGTCGACCTCACCGACATCCGTGCGCTCGGCAACTCGTTGATGGGCGCGCTGCGCGGCTTCGCCCTGCAGCTCGACGCCACCGAGGTGTTCGACGGCGGGCAGGCCCGACACGTCCCGTTCGGCGAGGTGCTGACGATCCCGCAGGTGTCCGAGTCGCCGCAGCATGCGGCGCGACAGCTTCTTCCGCCCCGTCGCCGGCACCCCCGTCGACGTGCCCGGCCCGTTCGCCCGCTTCTCCGAGACCCGGTGCCCGCCGCCGCTGGCGCCCCCGGACGAGGCCGCTCACCGGGGCGGCAGCTCGACGAGCTGCTCGACGAGTGGGCGGCCACGTCGCCGTCGGCCGCGGAACCCGGCGGTGACCCGGCGGCGCTGCCGCTCGCCGGCGTGCGCGTCGTCGACTTCACCCACGTGCTCGCCGGCCCCTTCGCCACCCGCGTGCTCGCCGACCTCGGCGCCGAGGTGCTCAAGGTGCAGACCGACGTGCGCGCCCAGGGAGCGCACGGCAACGCCTATCCGTACTTCGCCATGTGGAACCGGTCGAAGTCGTCGATCACGTTGAACATGGGCGACGAACGGGCCGGCGCGGTGCTCCGCCGGCTCGTCGAGGCAGTCCGACGTTGTGGTCGAGAACTTCTCCGCCGGCGTGCTCGACGAGTGGGGCGCTGGTTGGTCCGACCTGTCGTCGTGGAACGAGCGGATCATCTACCTGTCGATGCACGGCGCCGGTGAGGACGGTCCGTGGCGCGACTTCGTCACGTTCGCCCCCACGGTGCACGCGCTCGCCGGGCGTCACCGCGATCAGCGGACCGCGCGGCCGCATCGAGTGCGGGCCGGGCGTCGCGCTCAACGACCACGTCAGCGGGCTCACCGGGGCCATCGCCGTGCTCGCCGCGCTGGAGGCCCGCCGGCGGACCGGGTGCGGTCAGCACATCGACCTGTCGCAGCTGGAGATGGCCAGCTACCTCGTCGGCCCGGCGTTCATCGACTGGCGGGCCAACGGGCGCGAGGCGCTGGCCGCCGGGACGCGCGACGCGTTCACCGATCCGGTACCGAACGATGCGGTCCTGGCCGGCGACGGCGCCTGGTTGGCGGTGACCGCGCGGGACGACGCCGACTGGTCACTGCTGGCGCCGTTGATCGGCGCACCGGGCGATCTGGCCACCGTGGATGCCCGGCGGGCCCGACGCAGCGAGGTCCACGACCTGCTCGCCACGTGGGCGGCGCAGCGCCCGGCAGCCGAGGCGGCGGCGGCCTTGCAGGCCGCCGGCGTGCCCGCGGCCAAGGTGCAGGACGCCTCGCACCTCACCGGCGAGGACCCACAGCTGCGCCATCGGGGCACGTTCGTCGACGTCCCGAGCGACGTGTTCGGCGTGCAGCACCTCGAGCGCTTCCCGGCGGCACTGCACGAGTTCGGCGGCGCGGCGATCACGCTCGAGTACCGCGCCTCGCCGTACTTCGGCGAGCACACGTTCTCGGCCTACGCCGCGCCTGCTGGGCATGGACGACGTGGAGATCGCCGAGCACATGGGCGACGGGCTGTTCACCTGAGGCCGGGCGTCCGTCAGTCGATCAGCGTCGGGTAGTGGGCGCGGACGTTGTCCGGGTAGCTGCGCAGGTAGTAGTTCCACAGTTGCTGGCCGTAGACGCCGGCACCGGAGCTGGCGATCCCGTTGCGCCCGGCGACCAGCTCGTCGCGCTTGGCCATGAACCCGGCGCCGGCGTGGCGCGCACTGGCCGCCACCGCCAGCGAGAAGCGTTCGTCGAGGGGGAGCCGGTCCAGCGGAGTCCGCAGGTCCGGCCCGTGGAAGTACCCGGAGGAGAACCGCGGCTCGGAGGCGACGACGCGATGCGTGGTGGCGACGACGTAGTTGCCGGTCATCTCCTGGAGCATCTCGCCCATGTTGACGACGAACGCGTCGTCGCGTGGCGGCACGGCGATCCACGTTCCCACGGGGTTGAGGACCTCCAGCCCGCCGACGCCGTGCTGCATGAGCAACGTCAGGAACCCGGCGTCGTGGTGCGGGTTGACCCCGGCCTCGCCGGGCGGCGTGAGTGGATAGCGGATCAGCTTGGCGAACGACAGCGGGCGCTCGCCGAACACCACGCGCAGGTGCCGTTCGTCGAGGCCGAGTCCGACCGACAGCACGTCGAGCAGGTCGTCGGCCACTGCCCCGAGACGGGCGAACAGCTCGTCCACCGCGGCGTGGAAGCCGGGGAGGACGTGCTCGGGCAGCCACTGGTTGGGGCCGTCGAGGCGCAGGTACGGCGGCTCGGCGTCGGCCGCGTCGGGCTCGTGCTCGGTGGACACGTCGAGCTGCTCGCGGTGGTCGACGCGGTTGTCGGTGAGCTCTGCGCCGACGCGCTCCCAGCCGCGGAAGTGCCGTGAGCGGCGCTTGTCGATCGTCGCCTTGACCTCTTCGGGAAGGGCGAAGAACGCCTCCAGCAGGGCGAAGTACCGCTGGCGGAACTCGTCGGGCACGCCATGTCCGACGAGCTGGAAGAAACCGACCTCGTGGCAGATCTGGCGGACGTCGTCGGCCAGCGCGGCACGCTCGGCCGCCGCTCCCTGCCAGCGGCGGAGATCGACCTCGGGGATCACGGTGAACGCGTCCATGGCGCCAGCGTACGGACCGTTCAGTCGAGCATCCCCAGCTCGCCCATCTCCCGACGGAAGCGCTGCAGCTCCGTGCGGTGCAGGTCGCTGAGCGCGGCGAGCCGGTCCTCCCCCGTCGGCGTCAGCGCCAGCAGGACCCGACGGGCGTCCGCCGGATCGCGTCGCCGCTCGACCAGGCCGTCGTCGGTGGCTCGTCCGACGAGCTCGGTGGTCGAGTGCAGCTGCAGGCGAAGGGCGTCGGCGGCGTCGCTCATCGACGGCGCACCCGCCCCGGGATGGCCGCGGATGGCCAACAGCAGTTGGTGCTGGTTGGGCGTCAGCCCGGCGTCGCGCGCCGCAGCCTCGCTGAACGCGAGGAAGTGGCGGAGGCGCCGGCGGAACGCGGCCAACGTGCGGTAGTCACGATCCGTCAGCGGCCGGGCGCTCACGCCGCCGCCGCACCCGTCGGCTGCTGCCCGTCGACCGCCAGCCGCCGTTGCTGGGTGTGGATCAGGCCGACCTCGGACGTGAGCACGAGGCTCACCATGGCCGCGATGAGCGTGGTCGGCAAGATCGCCAAGCCGGCCATCTCGGTCACGACCAACGTCGACCCGAGCGGGAGTCTTGGTGACGCCGACGTTGCACGCCACCATCAACCCGGCGGCGAACACGATGCTGCTGCCCGCCGGGCAGGTGGCCCGTCGGTCAGACGGCCGAGGCAGAAGCCGATGAAGAACAGCGGGATGATGAAGCCACCGCGGAAGCCGGTGACCACGGCGATCGAGGCCGTCAACAACTTGGCGATCGCGGCGACGATCAGCGTGCCGACCACGACGTGCTGGTCGAGGAGCTGGTCGATCTGCAGCTCGCCATTGGTCAGTGCATACGGGGTGACCAGCGCGGCGAGGCCGATCAGCAACCCGCCGAGCGCCGGCCGGGCGGTGACGGGGACCGCGCCGACGAGGCGCCGCAGCCCGATCGTCAGGTAGGTGAAGGCGATCGCCACGATCGCCCCGACGACACCGGCGACCACCGCCCAGCCGAGATCGCCGGGCCGCAGCGTCGTCACCGTCGGGAACTGCCACACGGGCCCGAGCCCGACGACCCGCGCCGCCGACGGCCACCACGTACCCGCACAGCGATCCGACGAGCGCCGGCATCAGCGCCTCGTAGTACTCCATTCCTCGCCGGTGGAGGATCTCGAGGGCGAACAGGCCAGATCCCAGTGGCGCGCCGAACAGCACGGTGAAACCGGCGGCCATGCCCGTGATCGCCAACATGCGCACCTCGTTCGGGCTCAGCCGCTCGACGATGGCCGAGCAGCGAACCGGCCGTGCCGGTGGCCGTCACCAGCGGGGCCTCGGGCCCGAGCGGCCCGCCGACACCGACGCACAGCAACGAGGCGGGGATCAGCGAGCGCAGGCCGCGGACCTCGCGTGGCCCGCCGAGCACGTGGATGTTGCCGACGAGGAGCTCGACGTCGTCGGGCGCGCCGAGCCAGCGGACGAGCACGGCCACCAGCACGCCGACGCCGACGAGGAGCGGGATGTGCGTCCAGCTCGCCGTGTCGTTCGGTCCGATGACGTGGGTGACGCCACGCAGGACCCACAGGTAGGCGGCGCCGATGAGCCCGCCGAGCACGCCTGTGGCGATGACGCCGACAACGATCCGGCGACGGGCGAGCGCAACGATCCGGAGCAGCACGATTAGATCGTAGAGCGATCTTTCTGGAAAGCTCACGGCCATGACGGACGAACCTCGCCGGGCGACCACGGACGAGGGCGGCGACCCGGCCTGTTGGGCGCAGTTCGACGAGCGTCCGCTGAACCTGACCGAGGCCAGCCTCGCCGCGCTGGTGCGCGGCCTGGCCGATGCCGTCGTCATCGCCGACCGGGCTGGCACGATCCGCCTGTGGAACGGCGCGGCCGAGCACCTCTTCGGCTGGACCGCGAGCGAGGCGCTCGGCCAGCCGCTGACGATGATCATCCCGGAACGGCTGCGGTCGCGTCACACGTCCGGCTACGAGCGGGTGATGGCCACGGGGACGACGAGCTACGCCGACCGGCTCCTTCAGGTTCCGGCCCTGCACCGCGACGGCCGCGGCATGTCGATCGCGTTCACCGTCAGCCTGGTGTTCGACGACCTGCGCACACCGGCCGGCGTGGCCGCCGTGATCCGCGACGACACGGCCAACTGGCAGCTGCGCCAGGACGCGCGCAAGCAGTCGACTGCGCCCGCCGAGTGAGAGCCGTTCACGACCTGTCGTCGACGTCGCCGCGGAACTGACCGGCGACGAGTGGGAGCACCAGCACCGAGACCATCGCCGCGCCGACGAGCGCCGCGGCGATCCCCGATTTCAGCCGCCCTGTGGACACGCCGATGCCGGTGATGACGACCACGAGGGGCAGCTCCGTCGCCAGGTAGCAGCACAGTGCGACCGCCTCGCGGCGCGGCCGATGGCGGCTCGACCAGAACGCCGGCGCGCCGCGCACGACGAGGAATGCGATCAGGAACGCGGGCACGGCCAGCAGGAGCGCAGGCTGCTCGGTGAACGCGTCGACGTCGAAGCGCATGCCGCTGACGACGAAGAAGACCGGGATGACGAAGCCGAAGCCGATCCCCTCCAACTTGACCTCCACCAGCTCCGCCTCGCGCTCGCCGGCGCCGGCGGTGAACAGATGGAAGATCATCCCCGCGGCGAACGCGCCGAGCAGGATGTCGAGGCCGACCTCGTTGGCCAACCAGACCATGACCGCGAGGAACATCATCACGAGGCGCACGGCGAACTGACCGCTCGTGCGCAGCGTGGCGTCCAGCACGCGCGACATCCGGACACTGCGCGGCCGCGAGGCGACGAACGCGGCGACGAGCGCCACGACCACGAAGCCGAGCAGGATCAACGACGTGCGTCCCGGCGTGTCGGTGGCCAGCAGCGACCGTGATCGCGATCAGTGGGCCGAGCTCGCCGACGGCAGCACCGGCCAGCACCGCCAGGCCGAACTCGGTCTGCAGCTCCCCGCGGTCGCGCAGGATCGGCAACAGCGTGCCGAGCGCGGTGGTGGTCACCGCCAGGCCGACGATCAGGCCCGAGCGCGGCCCGTCGATGCCGGAGAGCGCGATGCCCAGCGCCAGGCCCGAGCACCAGCGACACACCCCAGTTGCCCAGCGCCCGCCCGATCACCGGTCGCACGCGGGGAACGTCGATCTCGCTGCCGGCGAGGAACATCAGGGTGGTCAGGCCGACCTCGGACACGAAGCCGACGATGTCGTCGTCGTGCGCCAGGTGCAGGACCGGACCGATGAGGATCCCGGCGACGATCTCGATCACCACCGTGGGGACGCGCACGAACGGTTCGAGCAGAATCGCTGATCAGCGGAGCAGCGGCGGCCACCACGAGGATGATCGCCAGCGTCGACAGCGTCGTGCTCGTCACCGTGCGATCGTGCCACCCGACCATGTGGCCTCGATGCCCCGCGCCTGGCCGTCGTCGTCGACCAGGGTGACGACGTCGACGTAGCCGAGCCGGTGCAGATCGGGCGCGAGCAGGTCGGCCTGCTCGCCGCCGAGCTCGAGCACCACTGCCCCACCCGGACGCACGACCCGGGTGGCATCGCCGGCCGCTCGCCGCAGGACGTCCAGCCCGTCGATCCCACCGTCGTAGGCGACGCGGTCCTCGAACGCGAACGTGTCGCGCTGCAGCAGGGGCAGCGCCGCGGTCGGCACATAGGGCACGACGCCGACGAGCACGTCGACGCGGCCGCGCAGGTCAGGCGGGAGCGGCGCCAGGAGATCGCCCTCGTAGACCTCGATCCCGTTGATCCGGGCGCACGCCACGGCGGCCGCGTCGACGTCGCAGCCCACCACGCGCGCATGCGGGCACGCTCGCTGCACGGCGGCGGCGATCGCGCCCGACCCGGTGCACACGTCGACGGCGACGCCGTTCGCCGGCAGTCGTCGCCACGGTTCGGTGCACGAGCAGCTCACTGTGCGCCCGGGGCACGTAGACGCCCGGCGTCACGCGGATCGACGAGCCACAGAACGATGCACGCCCGACGATCCACGCCAGCGGTTCACCGCTGCAGCCGGCGCTCGAGCGCCGCGGCGAGGGCCTCGTCGTCGTTGCCTGCTGCAGCGATCAGTGAATCGGCCTCGAGCCCGGCGGCGATGAAGCCGGACTGCGCCAGACGGGCGCGCACCTCCGCGCGGCGGGCGCCGCTCGTCACCCCGGGTGGTCCGGCGAGACGAAGATGCAGAACGGGTGGCCGGCCGGGTCGGCGAACACGTAGAGCGGTTCGTCCGGATCGGCCGATCGATCGGCGAGCACGGTGGCGCCGAGTGCCGTCGCTCGCTCGTGTTGTGCGGCGAGCTCGTCGATCGTGCCCACGGTGAGGTCGAGGTGCAACTGCTGGGGCACCCGCTGGTCGGGCCAGGTGGACGGGGCCAGCTCGTCCACGCTGCTGCACCGCGAGACGGGTCTCGCCGGCGCGATCGCGCAGCACGAGCCAGTCGTCACCCTGCGGATCCGGCTGGCCCGCCGGCGGCGGCTCGTCGCCGGGCCGGTAGACGTACCCGAGCAGCTGCCGCCAGAACTCGGCGACGGCTCGGGCATCGGTGGCGTCGAGCACCACGGTGCGCAGCGCGGGGAAGCGCTCGGTCATCCTCCGATGCTCGCATGCGGGGCCCCTGACGCGCGGCGGATCACTCCTGCGGCAGGGTCTGCTTGGCGTCGTCGTACGTGCCGGTCGGGGGGTCGGGGTCGGGGGCGTACACGAGGTGCACGACGCCGGTTCGGAACGCCGTCGAGGCAACCAGCTTGAGGTGTCGAGCAGGCGCACCGTCCTCGAACAGGCGCAGCCCGGACCCGGCGGTGGCCGGGTGGACGAACAGGTTCAGCTCGTCGAGCAGGCCGGCGTCGAGCAGCTGGCGAACGATCGACACCGAGCCGCTCAGGGCGATGTGCCCGACGGTCGGGTCGCTCTTCAACGCCGTGACCGCCTCGACGAGGTCGCCCTCGAGCTGCTCGCTGTTGCGCCACGTGAGATCGAGCGGGCCGCGCGAGGCGACGACCTTGCGCATGTCGCCGAGTTGCTTGGCGAACGGCGCGTCCTCGCCGCCGGCCGCCTCCCTGCCCGGCCACGCGCCGGCGAAGCTGTCGTAGGTGACGCGGCCGAAGAGCATGACGTCGGTGGCGTGGGTGCCGGCCACGGCGGCGCCCATCTCGTCGTTGAAGTAGGGGAAGTGCCAGTTCCCGACACCCGGGTCGACGACGCCGTCCAGGGCCATGAACATGCTCGCGCTGATCGTTGCCATCGGTGCTCCAGTCGGTGAGATCGTCTGCCTCGGTACGACCTGGTCAGCTCGCCGAAGTCATCGCGCCGGCTGCTGCCTCGTCCACGTGGCGATGTCGAAGTACGCCCGCCAGTGGCTGATCAGGTCGTCGGTGAACTCCAGCGCGATCATGCACGGCAGCGCGACCCAGCGGCCGCCGATCAGGTAGTGCTCGGTCTTCTCGTAGAGCACGGTGCCGTCGGGCGCCTCGGCCACGTAGCGGATGTCCCAGCGGAGATCGTCGACGCGATCGAGCAGGTCCTGCAACGCGCTGGCGTGTTCCGTCCAGGCCGTCGATCGGTTCGAGGGGCATGTTGTGGTAGCGGATTTCCGGATGCAGGAACGTGACGATGCGCTCGATGTCGCGCTCCTGCCAGGCGGCGATGAAGTCCTCGACGAGCTCGACGTGGTCAGCCATCCCAGGATCGTGGCCGATCGATGGCCGGCACCTCCGACCGGGTGCCCGGCGCCGACCTCCGGGTCCGATGACGGACGCGTCGGCGGGTACGGTCCGCGACGTGATCGACCAGCACATCGAGATCGCGACCCGCGACGGCGCGATGAACACCTTCGTCACGCACCCCGAGGAGGGCGGTCCGTTCCCGGTCGTGCTCTTCTACATGGATGCCCCGGGCAAGCGCGAGGAGTTGCACGACATGGCCCGGCGGCTCGGCTCGTGCGGCTACTACGTCGTGCTGCCGAACCTCTACTACCGCACCGTCGTGGAGTTCGACTTCACCGCAGGTGAGCAGGAGGCGACCTACAAGCGGATGTTCGAGCTGATGGGGACGCTCGACGACGACCTCGTCGAGTCCGACACCGCGGCGATGCTCGCCCACGTCGAGGCCGATCCCGCAGCCGACGCCACCCGCGTCGGCTGCCTCGGGTACTGCATGAGCGGCCCGTTCGCGTTCGGCATGGCCTGCCGCTACCCGGACCGGGTCCGCGCCGCAGCCTCGATCTACGGCGTCCGCCTGTTCGGCGACGGGTCCTCGGCAGACATCGCCCATCGGGCCCGCGGTGAGCTCTACTTCGCCTGCGCGGAGCACGATCCGTACGCGCCGAAGGAGATGATCGACGGGCTCGAGGCGCACCTGCAGTCGATCGGCGCGAACGCACGGGTCGAGTGGTATCCGGACACCCATCACGGGTTCGCCTTCCCGCAGCGTCCCGTCTACGACAAGGCAGCTGCGGAGCGTCACTGGGAGCGAGTGTGCGCGCTGTTCGACCGCAACCTGCGCAGCCTGGCGACATCCTCCGCCTGACCCGACCGCATCACGACGGGCGCGAGGCCAGCTCGACGATCCGCCGGGCGGAGCGCAGCACGGCCTCGTCGACCATCCGGCCGTCGGCATCGACGAAGACACCACCGGCGGCCGCCTCGGCGCGTTCGAGGACCTCCTCGGCGCGTGCTCGTTCCTGCTGCGTCGGCGTGAGCACGTCGTGGACCGGCTGCACGTGCGACGGGTGGATCAGCTGCCGCGACCAGAAGCCGGCGCGACGCAGGTCGGCCGTCGACCGGCGCAGCGCGTCGATGTCGGCGATGGCGAGGTGGACCGGACCGACCGGCGGGGGTGCGCCGGCGGCCGCAGCGGCGAGCACGAGCTGCGCCCGGACCGCCCACAGCAGCTCGGGCAGCGGGTCGCCGCCGAGGCGCAGGTCTGCGGCGAGGTCGACCTCCCCGCTCAGCAGCCGCTCGACACCATCGGCCCCGGCGATCTCTGCGGCCGCGGCGACCGCCCGCGCATCCTCCACGAGCGCGCACAGCGCGACACCCGGCGCGGCGGCGCGCACGTCGGCCAGCACGGCGAGCGACGCCTTGGGGACGATCACACCGGACAGCCCCGGTGCGGCCGCGACGGCGGCGAGATCGGCAAGCCCGCGCTCGCCGGTGTTGATCCGCACCCACGCCTGATCACTGCCGCCGAGGAGGGAGGCGACCGCGGCCCTGGCGTCGTCCTTGGCGGCGACCGGCACGGCGTCCTCGAGATCGAGGATCACCGCGTCGGGCCCGGCGTCGAGTGCCTTGTGGAAGCGCTCGGGCCGGTTGCCGGGGACGTACAGGTAGGTGCGCGCCTCGCTCACGCGCTCACCGCGTACCCGGCGTCCATCGCCACCGCGCCGTCGTTGCGCGTGATCTCGGCCGAGCCCGTGGCACCGTCGAGCCGGCCGGTGATCGTGAACGGCAGCCCGGCGAACAGCGGGTTCGTCGCCCGGAAGCTGAACGACACCAGCGCCCGGCCAGCGTGGTCGGCGGCCTCGCCGGCGATCAGCAACGCACTGAGGGGACCTTGGAACACGAGGGCCGGATAACCCTCCACCTGCTGGGCGTACGGCAGGTCGTAGTGGATCCGGTGGGTGTTGAACGTCACGGCGGAGTACCGGAACATGAGGCGCGTGTCCGGGTCGACGACCCGCCGCCAGCCGTCGCCCGGCGCCGGCTCGACATCGCCCTCGGGGAGCGGCACGGGCGGGCCGGGGGTGCGGTAGATGATCGTCTGCTCCTCGCGCAGCCGCTCGCTGCCGAGCTGCGCGTAGCTGTGCTCCACCTTGGCGATCAGCAGCGCACCGGACTGCCCGTCGACCTGCTTGACACCGGCGAGCGCGCTGCGCCGGGTGGCCGGCTCACCGGCCACCAGCGGCTCGATCACCTCCACCCGGCCGGCGCCCCACATCCGCCGGGGGTACGCCGCCAGCGCGTCGCTCGGCCGCGGGTGGCCGTCGAGCCCGAGCGTCGACGTCGCCGCGGTCGGCGTGAAGCAGGACCAGTGCCACAGCAGGGGCAGCGGGTCGCCGGCGGCCAGCGGCTGGCGGTCGAGCGTGAACGCCAGC
Organism: uncultured Acidimicrobiales bacterium; assembly: GCA_963794805.1. Classification (GTDB taxonomy): domain Bacteria; phylum Actinomycetota; class Acidimicrobiia; order Acidimicrobiales; family Ilumatobacteraceae; genus JAODBQ01. Next base: position 24,911 of record CAWCFL010000008.1, on the reverse strand, counting down.
CGGGCGAGGTGCTCGACGGGGAGCCCCACGGTGGTCTCCGCCTCGTCGAACCCGACGTCGGCCAGGGTGAGCTCGCTGCGCTCGCTCATGACACCCGGGGGCTCGCGCCCCCGCACCCCATCGACGTCCGGCTCCCTGGCGGTCGCTCGGCCGCCATGAGCTCGCTGCGCTCGCTCATGACACCCGCTCGCCGGCACCGGCGACGACGCCACGGTCGAAGAGGTCGCCGATCTCCCGATCCGAGAGTCCGAGGTCCTCCGCGAGGATCGCTTCGGTGTGCTCGCCCAGTCGTGGGGCCGGCGACGGGGGCTTCGCCGCGAGTGCCGAGAAGTGCAGCGGCGAGCCGCCGACGCGCAGCGTTCCCAGGCCGGGCTGATCGATGTCGCGGAAGATCGGGTTGGCGTCCGACACCCGCCAGTCCTCCTGGAGCAGCTGGCGGAACGTCTGGTAGGCGCCCCAGCACACGCCGGCGCGGTCGAACACCTCGGCGATCGTGGCCAGCGGCCGGGCGGCGATCCACGGGGCGATGAGCGCGGCGAGCACGTCACGGGCGCGGAAGCGGTCGCCCTCCTTGGACAGGTCGACGTGGAACATCGACTCGATCGCCGGGAGGTGGTCGCCGATGTCGGTGGCCGCCACGAGGTTCTGCCACTGGCGGTGGCTGATCGCCACGACCATCACCCGCCGGCCGTCGCCGGTCGGGAAGTCGCGGCCGAACGCGCCGTACATGTCGTTGCCGATCGGCGGCCGGTCCTCGCCCAGCAGTTGCGCCTGGGCGAGGTATCCGAGGTTGGCGACCATGGTGAACGCGACATCGGCGAGCGCCACGGTGATCAATTGCCCGGCGCCGTGGCGCGTGCGGTGCCGTTCGGCGGCGAGCAGCCCGCACGCCGCGGTGAGCCCGGTGGCGATGTCCCATGCCGGCAGCACGTGGTTCGTCGGCAGGCTGCCACCGGCGGGACCGGTGGCGTAGGCGAAGCCCGAAGCCGGGTTCACCGTGTAGTCCACCGCGGTGCCGCCATCGGGGTTGCCGAGGATGTTCACGTAGATCAGGTCCTCCCGGTGCGCCCGCAGGCGCTCGTCGGACAACCAGCCCGACTCGGGGAAGTTCGACAGGAACACGCCACGATCCGGGCCGGGCGCGGTGATCAGCTCGGTCACGAGCGCCTGACCCTCCGGCGTGCGCACGTCCACGGCGAACGATCGCTTGCCCTTGTTCATGCTCGCCCAGAACAGGCTGTCGCCGGCCGGCGTGCACGGCCAGCGGTGGTAGTCGATGCCACCGCCGATGTTGTCGAAGCGGATGACGTCGGCGCCGAGCTGGGCGAGCGTCATCCCGCCGAGCGGTGCGGCGACGAACGCACTGCCCTCGACGACCCGGAGGCCGTCGAGCGGGTAGCCGGCGAGCGGCGGAGCGGTGCTGTTCATCATCGACCTCTCATGTCGGCAGCGCGTTGCGCTCGACGAGCTGCTGGGCGATCACGTTGCGCTGGATCTCGTTGGTCCCCTCGCCGACGATCATCAGCGGCGCATCGCGGAAGTAGCGCTCCACGTCGAACTCGGTCGAGTAGCCGTAGCCCCCGTGGATGCGGATCGCGTCGAGCGCGACCTCCATCGCCACCTCGGAGGCGAACAGCTTGGCCATCCCCGCCTCGAGGTCGCAACGCTCGCCGCTCTCGTAGCGCTCCGCGGCGAACAGGGTGAGCTGGCGAGCGGCAGTGAGCTTGGTGGCCATGTTCGCCAGGTGGTTGCCGACCGACTGGTGCCGCCAGATCGGCTGACCGAACGACTCGCGGTCCTGGGCGTACTGGAGCGCGTCGTCGAACGCGGCGCGGGCGACGCCGAGGGCGCGCGAGGCGACCTGGATGCGCCCGGTCTCCAGCCCGCGCATCATCTGCGCGAAACCGCGGCCCTCGATGCCGCCGAGGAGCGACGTGGTCGGCGTGCGGAAGTCGTCGAACAGCAGCTCGCAGCTCTCCACGCCCTTGTAGCCCGAGCTTGGGCAGGTCCTTGGAGACGGTGAACCCCGGGCCGTGCTCGACGAGCAGGATGCTCACGCCGCGGTGGCGTGGCGTGGCGGCCGGGTCGGTCTTGCACATCAGGGCGATGAGGCTCGATCGGCGGGCGTTGGTGATCCACGTCTTCGACCCGTTGACCACGTACTGGTCGCCGTCGCGTGCGGCCACAGTCCGCATGGCCTGCAGGTCCGACCCGCCACCCGGCTCCGTCAGCGCCATCGTGGCGCGCACCTCGCCGGTGGCCATCCGTGGCAGGTACTCGGCCTTCTGCTCGTCGGTGCCGAACTCGACGAGCAGCTTGGACACGACCGTGTGGCCGCCCATCGCCCCGGCGAGGCTCATCCACCCGCGGGCGAGCTCCTCGGTGATCTGCACGTAGCACGGCATCGACACCTTGGTGCCGCCGTGCTCCTCGGGGATGGCCAAGCCGAAGATGCCGAGCTCCTTCATCCGCTCGATCATCCGCTCGGGATACTCGTTGGCGTGCTCGATCTCGCGCACCGTCGGGCGGACGTCGCGCTCGACGAAGTCGTGGACCGTGTCCACGATCATGCGCTCGGTCTCGGAGAGACCTGACATCAGCTTCGTCGGCCGAGCTCGATGCCGGCCATACCGCCCCGTTCGCGCCCGGGGACCAGCAGCTCGCCGGGGTCGAAGTCGAGCGCTTCCGTCTGGCTGTTCATCCGCAGGGCCCTCCGAGGATCGATCGTCGCTCGAAGCCTAAGAGGTGACCTCGCGCGCCGACGCCTCGACGCGGAGGCCGGCGGCATCCACCTCGGGGTGGACCCCGAGCCGCGCACGATCAACCTCGTGGCGGTCGGCGTCGCCCGTCCGTGGTGATGTCGCACCATCGTCTCCGGCGCATCCTCGACGCATGATCTCAACGATGCTCCTCGCGGCCGACCACTGGGCCAACGACGGACACTGGCACGGCTTCCCGTTCGGCTTGCTCGTGGTGGCCGGCATCGTCGCCTTCGTGGTCACCAGGCGTCGGCGGCACCTCACCGGTTGGTCGTCGAGCGGTGCGGCCCAACGGATCCTCGACGAGCGCTACGCCCGCGGCGAGCTCGACGCCGAGGAGTACCGCGTGCGTTCCACGGTGCTCGGTGAACGCAGTGCCGCGTCGCACCGCCGCCGCCGCGGCGACTGACCCGGCCGGCGCCCGATCACCGGGGACGACCTCGAGCGGCAGGAGCGCCGACGCCCGACGTGACTACCGTCGGGCACGTGGGCTTCTGCACGACGCTGCAGACCGAGCACATCGACGCGCAGTACTGGCGCTTGACGTCGCCGCTGGTGTGGCGCGGCCAGTGGCAGTACATCGTCATCGCGCCAGGCTTCGAGACCGACTTCACCTCGATCCCCAAGCTCCTGCGCTGGCTGCTGGACAACGCCGGACGCAACTCCGAGGCCGGCGTCCTCCACGACGCCGCATGGCGTGAGTCCCAACGGGCCGAGCCACCTGCCCGGCGGATCGATCCCTGGTACGCCGACGGCATCTTGCGCCGCGCGCTGCGCGAGACCGGCTCCACCGCGCTCACGAGGACGATCATCTGGTTCGGCGTACGGGTGGTTGCAACGATCTCGGGACGGCTCGGCAAGCGTGGCCCGAAGTGGCCGGTCAAGATCCTGCAACTCGTCGGGGCGTTCCTGCTCGCCGCGGTCACCGCGCTTCCCGTGACCCTGGTGGTCGCCGTCGGGACGGTCGTGTTCTGGTTGTGGAACTGGGTCTCGGCGGCCGTGTGGTACGTGGTTCGCGAGCGCACGTACAGCGGTCACGTGAACTGGCCATGGCCGGTCAAGGGCGTCGCCCCGAAGAACGCCCCGCCGCCGCCGAACCTCCTGCTGGTGCTGTCGTTCGAGTCCGATCCGTGGCTTCCCGATGTGCATCGCCCGTCCGCCGAGGAGCTGGCGTGCGCACACGAGCTCGAGGAGCTGCTCACCGCGAAGCTCGTTCCCACGCCGGCGCAGATCACCGAGTGGGGCCGGCGGACCGGACAGTTCTGAGATGGGTGCGCGCAACGCCCGCCTCGACGGGCGGATCCGAGGCGGGCGCTGCGTTCCTCTCCCGTACGACGATGGACGGGCGACGATCTTCTTCACGAAGTGAAGCGCAACTCGGCCACTGCCGGCCATAGGTCATTCGGCCTGTCGGCCTGTCGGCCTGTCGGCAGCGTGGAACGCGCCGGGGCTCGAACGTGCACCGGTCGCGCTCGGTCGCCGGGCGGGTCCTACGTCGGCCGGACGGTGAGGCTCTGGGTGACGACACCGAAGGGGCCGTCGAGGTCGTGGACGGTGCTGACGTTCACACCGCGGCCGTCGACGCCGAGCGAGGCGGACGTGTCGAAGCCGATCCACCCGCGGCGCGGTTCGCGGAACAGATGCGCGGTGAGGTCGACGTTGGGGAAGGCGACCTCGTGCGGGCTGACCGGGAGGGCGACGGCGTTGGCCAGGTCGAACAGTCCCGCGGCGGAGGCCAGGTCGCTCGGTTCGTCGGCATCCAGGAGGGCGACGTCCGTGCGGATCCAGGCCGCGGCGCGGCCGGCGGCGGCCGCCGCCCGGCGGACCTCGACGGAGGCGAGCAGGCCACCCGCCCACACGGTCGACGGATCCCAGGCAGGCAGCGCGCCGGGTGGCGGGATCGTGCCGCCGTTCGTCACCGCGATCGCACCGGTGTCGGTCGACTGCATCAGCCAGGCGCGCAGGGCGACGGCGACACGCCCCCCGAAGCTCAGCGTCGCCTCGACCAACTCGATCGTCCTGCCAGGACGCAGCACGCGCACGGCGGTGTCGACGACGTCCATCGGGATCGTGCCGAGGATGTCGAACGACAGCCGGCCGACGCGCAGTCCGTCGGCGCGTCGGCCGTCGCGATCGGTCTCGACGAGGTGCACGAGCAGCCCGAGGGCCGGGGCGACGTGTTGCTCACCCGCGTTCCATGCTCCGCTCGTCTGCGCGGTCGGCCGGAAGCGGTCGGCAGCGACGCGCTCGAAGTAGGTCGTGGCCATCGTCATCCCGTCGTCGGCTCGAGCTCGGTGACCTCCGGATCCCCACCCAAGGCGAGGAAGACGACGAACACGCCGAGCCAGAGCAGGAGCAGGACCGCGGAGACGCTGGTGACCAGCACGACGGGCGAGGGTCGGGCGCCGCCGAGCGCGAGGCAGACGACGGCCGCCAATCCATACGCGGGGGCGATGTACCTGACCATCCCCGGGGGGAACTCGTCGGTGGGCAGGGCGTGGGCGGCGAGCGTCACGCCACCGAGCACGACGGCGACCGAGCCCGTGAGGAGCCACGCCGTCGCCGTCGGCGTGCGGCTGTCGCCCACGTGCTCGAGCAGGCCGACCATCGCCGCGCCGCTCGCAGCGATCGCCATCGTCATCGGCAGGTGCGCGTACAGCCACCCGGCGAGTCGCAGCCCGCGCCGCTTCGGCACTCGCCGGCCGAGCAGGTCGAAGTAGTTCCACCACATGCCCATCCCGATGGTGAGCCCGAGCATCCCGGTGAGGATCGTCCTGGCGCTGCGCTCATCCGCGTCGCTGATGCCACCGACGACCCCGACGACGACCTCACCGAGCACGATGATGGTGAACAGCCCGACCCGCTCGACGAGCGAGGCGGTGACCCCCTCGCCGAACCCTTCGGTGTGGTCGATCGCCATCAGCACCGTGCCCCCGAGCAACCAGCCGATGACGATCACCGCCCACATCGACGTTCGCACGGACCCGCTGGCGAAGGCGCTCGTCAGCATCACGACGTCGCTCGCGACCATCCCCGTCAGGTAGCGGGTGGTCGTCGGGCGGTAGCGCCGGTCGTCGATGCGCTGCACCTGGTACCACTGCCAGGTGAACAGCGCGAACAGGATCGTGTAGGTGAGCGCGAACTCTCGGCCGTCGCTTCCCGTGGCCTCGTCGGCGAACACGGCGAGGAGGGCGAGCAGGCCCATCTGCAAGAAGATGTAGTTGCGGCTGCGGCCGTCCTCACGGCCGTGCTGCTCGTGCCAGAACGTCCCGTTGAACCAGGCCAGCCAGATCAACCCGAACACCACGGCGAAGTTGGCGACGTTCCCCCAGTCGATGTGCGCGGCGAGGTGGTGGGTGGCTCGACCGATGAGCACGACGTACACGAGGTCGTAGAACAGCTCGAGGAAGCTGACCTCGCGCCTGTACGCGACCTCACCGTGACGTCGCGGAGGCGTGCGGAACCACGTCACCAAGCCGTAGCGGACCCGCTCGCGCGCCTGCCCGTTGCCCTGGCGGCTGGCGACGGGAGGACGCTCCGGCAGCGGCATCCGGCCATTCTGCTCGTCACCGCCGGTGTGTCCGGCCGGCGGGCTCGTGCGCGCTCGGCGGTCCATACTTCGAGGCATGGGTGGCGCAGCGCCGGGTCGTCGCAAGGAGTCCTTCGATGCCGCAGCCGCGGACTACGCACGGTACCGGTCGGGCTATCCGGACGCGGTGGTCGATCACGTGGTGACCACCTCGCAGCTGCGCCCCGGCAGCCGGGTGCTGGAGATCGGCTGCGGCTCGGGCCAGCTGACGGTCCCGTTGGCCCGACGCGGCGCCGAGGTGGTGGCGGTCGAGCTCGGGCCGAACCTGGCCGCGATCGCCCGGCGGAACCTTGCCAGATTCCCGGCCGCGCGGGTCGAGGTCGCGGCGTTCGAGGAATGGCCGCTGCCGGCAGATCCGTTCGACGTGGTCGTGTCGGCGAGCGCCTTGCACTGGATCGACCCGGGGGTTCGCTTCTCCAAGCCGGCGCAGGCGCTGAAGCCCCACGGCGTCCTGGTCGTCGTCCACGTCCATCACGTCGCGGGCGGGACACCCGGCTTCTTCCGCGCCACCCAACCGGTCTATGCGCGGTGGGGGTTGAGCGACGACCCGTTCTTCGAGCCGACGACGCCCGAAGCCGCCCCGGTGATGTACCCGGAGCTCGACGAGCTGCCCGAGTTCCGCGCGGTGCAACGGCGCCGCTTCGAGATCCCCCTGCAGCACACGACCGACTCCTACGTGGGCTGGCTCAAGACCGACTCACTCGTCGCCAGCCTCGACGTCGAGGCGAGACGTGGCTTCCTCGACGACATCGGCGCGATCATCGACACCGACTACGACGGCTCGGTGGCCCGCAACTTCGCCTACGACGTGATCACCGCGGTGCGCCACGACTGACGGCGACGGAGCTCGGCGATCTGCCGATGACCCCTTCGCCCGCCTCGGCGGCGCGCGTCCTGCCCCACCCGCTGGTCCGGCTGCTCGCCGCGCGTCTTACGCTCGTCGTGCAGATCCCCGGCAGATCGCTGTCGGGGACCGAGTACTGGAGACGCGATGACCGACAGTTTCGTGCTGGAGATCCCCGAACAGCTGGACCTTCCCGTGGCGGCCAAGCGCTCGGCGCAGACCGGCCCGGCGAACGGATGGCCAGCAGGGACGCGCATCGTGTCGGCCGACAGCCACATGCTCGAGCACGACATCTGGATCGACAGGTTCCCCGAGCACCTGAAGGAGTTCGCGCCACGGATCGAGTTCCGCGACGGTGGTTGGCAGTTCTGGACCAAGGACCGCAAGATGATGCCGCCTGAAGCGGCGATGGGCCTGTGCGAAGCAATGGAGTGCAACCCCGGCTTCCTGGCCGTCGAACCGCGCCTCAAGGACCTCGACGCGGAGGGCGTGGAGAAGGAGCTGATCTTCCCGCAGCGACTGTTCGGCCTCTACATGGCCGGCGACTTCGATCTCCGTGAGGAGATCTTCGGTTGCTACAACGAGCACATCGCCGAGGTCTGCCAGCAGGCGCCCGATCGACTGTTCCCGGTGATGATCCCGAACTACTGGGATCCGGCCAAAGCCGAAGCGTCGGTCCAGCGTTGCCAGGAGCTCGGTGCTCGCTGCCTGATGGTGCCGATCGTGCCGCGCAAGGACGTCGACGGGGAGGACATCGCCTACAACAACCCGAAGATGGACCCGTTCTTCGCCGCGGTCGCGGCCAGCGGCATCCCCTTGTGCTTCCACATCGGCGAGAACATCCCGACCGCCCTCCCCGGTGCTGCGGGGACCTTCGTGCTCACCCAGATGCAGGGCTTCCGTCCGATCTTCGGCGCGCTCGTGTTCGGGGGCGTGTTCGATCGCCACCCCGATCTCCAGGTGGTCTTCGTCGAGGGCGGCATCTGCTGGGTGGCCAGCGCCCTCCACGACGCCGACATGATCTACACCCACTTCCCGACCGCCGTGCAGCCCAAGCTGAACCACCCGCCCAGCTGGTACTGGCACAACCACTGCTACGCGACGTTCATGACCGACCCGGCGGGCCTCGAGCTCCTCCACCGCATCGGCGCCGACCGCGTGATGTGGAGCTCCGACTACCCGCACCAGGAATCCACGTGGGGCTACACCCGCAGCGCCATCGACGCCGTGTTCAGCGCGACCACGGTGGAGAACGCCCAAGCGATCGTCGGCAAGACCGCCATGCGGGTCTTCGACATGGAGTAGCCGCCCGTCGCGTGCGCAACACGCGCCGAGTCCGTCCAGGCCCGTCGTCCATGGCACGCGCGGGACCCCGCCAGATCGGCTCGTGACCACCGAGACTCGATACGGTCGCACGTCATGAGCGCGCTGCAGGACCGGTTGGCGGGAACGTTCCGACTCGTGTCCCTCGAGTCCCGCCGATCCGACGGCGTGGTCGGCCACCCGTTGGGCGAGGGGGTGGACGGGACGTTCATGTTCGATCGCGCCGGCAACTTCGCCGTGCAGCTGACGGGCACGCGACCGATGGCGATGTTCGGCACCTACGTGGTCGACGAGACGCAGCGCACGTTCACGTTGACACCGGTCGGTGCGCTCGACCCGGCCATGATCGGGACCGAGGTGTTGCGCCACGTCGATCCTGGCAACGGCGACGTTGCCGTGTTCCACACGCCCGCCCAGATCGTCGACGGGATGCAATCGACGACGTTCATCTCGTGGCGCAAGATCGCCTCCTCGTAGCGTTCGGGGGGTGTTGTCCAACCGTTCGTTGCCCTCGGCGACGGTGATCCCCGTGCTCGTCTATCCGGACGTGCGCGCCGCGGTGGCCTGGCTCACGGCGGTCTTCGGATTCGTCGAGCGGGTGCGCATCGGCGACGACCACCGTTCGCAGATGCAGGTCGGTGACGACGGTGCCGTGATCGTCGCCGACGCGCACGGTGTCCAGCAGCCACCGCTGGCCGACGCGGTCACGCACATCATCAAGGTGCGCGTGCCCGACGTCGCGAGGCAGTTCGACCTGGCGCGGTCCGTGCGGGCCAACGTGATCCAGGAGCCGACCGACTACGAGTACGGCGAACGTGAGTGCACCGTCGAGGATCTCGCCGGTCACCGCTGGCAGTTCACCCAGACGATGCGCGACGTCGGCCCTGAGGAATGGGGTGGTCAGACCGTCCGGCCCGACAGCCGCGGCGACGATGCCACACCCTCCGATCCCGACGCGCGGTGACACCGACCGCCCCGGCCGTGCTCGCCGACCCCCACCCCGCAGGTTGATCCCGCGGGGTGGGTCCCCGGTGTCACCAGCGCGGGCCGGCGGGGTCGATGCCCAGGAGCGCCTTGCCGATCGTCTCGTGGGTGAACGCGTCCGTGCCGGGGTGGAAGCGGGCCGCGCGCACGTCGCGCGAGAGGCGTTCGAGCTCGTGGCCGCGACGGAACGAGGCTCCGCCGACGACGTCGCCGGCAAGGTCGACGACGCGCATCGCCGCGGTCGCCGAGCGCCACTTCGCGGCGAAGACGTGGATGGGCCACGCCGCGCCGTGGTCGGCGCCCTCCACCCAGTCGGTGGCGAGACGGTCGAGCTGCGCCCGTGCTGCTGCCAGCTCGAGGTGCATCTCGGCGATGCGTGCCTGCACGAGCGGGTGATGGTCCATGGTCCCCGCCGGGATCGCGATCGACGTCGCCCGGTGGCAGTGCTCGATCGCGATCTCCATCGCCCGCTCGGCGATGCCGACGTAGACGTTGCTGATCAGCGTGAGGGCCCAGATCGCCATCGCCCCGACCGCAGGGTCTGCTGACGGGCCGGCGGGGACGACCGCGAGCACGTCGCTGTCGGAGACGAACACCCCGTCGAACACGGTGTCGTGGCTCTCGGTGGCGCGCATGCCCTGCGCATCCCAGGTGGCGACGACGTCGACGCCTGGAGCGTGACGCGACACGAAGCCGTGCACCACGACCGGGCCAGCCGGATCGGTCGTGTCCATGGCGTGGAACCCCATCCGATCCCACAACGGGCCGAGCGACCCGAACAGCTTGCGACCGTGGATCCGCCAACCACCCGGGACCCGTTCGGCCCGGGTCGTCGACAGGGCGATCGGCACGTCGTTGCCCGCCTCGCCGTGTCCCGCGGCGAGGATCTCACCGGCCGCGGCCCAGTCGAGGATGCGCTGGCCGAAGGGATGGCCGAACCGGGCCAGATCGCTGCCGAGGCCGACCCAGTACAGGTGCATGCTCGTGGACAACGCCGTCGCCGGCGCGAACCGGGCGAGCTGGCGCTGCCCGTCGGCCACCTGGGCGAGGTCGAGGCCGAGACCTCCGAGCTCGACCGGCGCGGGCGCCAGCAGCCAACCGCGGGTGCGTAGCTCGCCGAGGTCCTCGCGTGGGTATGCGCCCGAGGCGTCATGTGCGGCGGCCCTCGCGCGGAACCGGGCGAGGAGCTCCTCCGAGAGGAGCGCCGGCGAGAGGTCCATGTGGGGTTCGATGACAGTGGTTGGGTTCATGCCGTCACTGTCGGCCCGGCAGGCGTCGCCGCGCATCGACGCGACGCTCCATTCGTGGCCGGCCGATGGAGCGTCTGACCCATGCGCGTGGGTGCCGGCGTTGTGGCGAACTGGTCCGAAGCGGCGGCCAATACGCTTCGTCCGTGTCCGACGGCGACCAGGTGCTGCGCGTGGTGGACCGGTTGGCGCGAGTGCAGCTGTGCGTCGGGCGGGCGCGCGAGCGTCGCCGACTCGAATCCCTGCTCGCTCTGGGCGGGCCTGCCGTCGTGTTCGTCCACGGAGCTCCCGGGATCGGCAAGACCGTGCTCGTCGATGCCGTCGTCGCGGCAACCGGCCGCCCGGCCATCCGGATCGACGCGCGACGGGTGGAGCCCACGCCGGCCGCGTTCCTCGAGGCGTCGAGTGCGGCGATCGGTCACGCAGCGTCGACCCCCGACGGGCTGGGCGATGCCATGCAGCAACGTGGCTGTTCGTTGTTCGTCATCGACGGCTATGAACGGCTCCGGCTGATCGACGACTGGATCCGCGACCACCTCGTGCCGGCGTTGCCAGCCTCGTCGAGCACCGTCGTCGTCACCCGCACACCGCCCAACGCCGCATGGCGCACCGGGGAGTGGCGGCACCTCGCCCACGAGGTCGAGGTCGGCCCGATGTCCGAACGCGACGCGGCCGCGCTCGTGGAACAGCGCATCGGGCGTGGCGACGCCACCGAGCAGGTGCTGCGCTTCGGGCGTGGCCACCCGCTGGCCCTCCACCTCGCCGCGGACGCCGTCGCCAGACGGCCCGATCTGACGCTCCACGACGGGCCGCCGCATGCCGTCGTCGAGGAGCTCGTGGACGTGTTCTTGGACGAGCTGCCAGCCGCGACGCGAACGATCGTGCACGACGTGTCACTGCTGCGCCGGGTGACGCTCCCGGCGCTCACGGCACTGTGTACCGACCTGGCGCCGGGCGTGGCGGTCGCACACGTCTGGCAGACGTTGCGCGAGCTCGCCTTCGTGTCGACGAGCGCAGTCGGCCTGGAGCTCGACCGCGTCGTGCAGGACGTCATCGCCGCAAGTGCCGAACTGCGCGATCCCGGGCGAGCCCGGCGCATCCGGCAGATCGCCGGCGTCGCAGCGTTCGACGAAGCGGCCCGGTCGCCGGGTTGGGAGTCCACCGCCGACTTGTTGCACCTCGTCCAGAACCCGGTCATTCGCGACGCGTTCTCGCCGCCCCCTGGTCGGCAGTACGTCATCGACGCCGCCCGGTCGCCCGACCGCGAGGCGGTCGACGCGCTCGTCGCGTCGACCGATGGCGACCGCGCCGCGTCCTGGCTCGATGCATGGTGGCGAGCGCTCCCGGATGCGTTCCGCACGCTCAGGACGGCCGACGGCGGGGTGTGCGGCGTCGTCATCGTCGCGCCGTTCGACCTGCTGGCCCGCGAGCTCGCCGACCGTGACCGCGTGATCGCGCACATCGGAGTCGACCTCGAGCGTCGGCCCCTGCGCGGCGACCAGCGTGCCCTCGTCGTGCGCAGGGTGCTCACCACCGCAGCCGGCGAACGGCCGTCGAGCGAGTACTCGGCGCTCATCGTCGATCTGAAGCGGTACTACCTCGAACTGCGTCCGGCGCTCGCGCGCGTGTACGCGGTCGGGCTCGACCAGCGCCTCAACGCCGCGGTCCTCGAACCGATGGGCTTCGCGCCCGTCGCCGACGACGTCGACGGCAGTGAGCACCGGCTGGGCACCTGGTCGCTCGAGTTCGGATCACGGAGCGTCGACGGATGGCTGGCGCGACACATCGAGATCGAGACCACCGAGTCGCAGTCGCAGCACTCCCCCGCAGAACGACGCCGCGACGACTCGCTGCCCGAAGGAGTCCGACTCCTGAGCGCCCGCGAACGCGAAGTGCTCGCCGCGCTCGCGTTGGGTCTGACGAATCGTGAGCTCGCCGAGCGGCTCTTCATCAGCGAACGCACTGCGAACCGGCACCTCAGCAACATCTTCGTCAAGCTCGCAGTCCGCAACCGCACCGAAGCAACCAGGATCGCCGTCGCCGCCGGACTTGCCTGAGCCGCGGCCTCGCGTGACGTCGACGACGGGCTCTCCCCCGTTGGTGTCGTCGGGTCGACCTGGCATGCGTTCGTCGTTGCTGGTGTCGCTCTCGTAGCGTGCACCCGGTGGCGGACACGGCTCTCAGGGTTGCCGGTCGACGGCGGTTGGCGGCAGTCCTCTCGGTGCTCTCGCTGGTCGTCGTGGTCGTGATCACGGTCGCGCGCGTCGTGCGCGAGCCGTTGCGCGTCGTCGGCGAGCTCGTCGTGTTCGTCGTGGCGGTCGGGGGTGGCTGGGTGGCGTTGACCACCACGAAGGTGCGTCGGGCGGTCGCGGCGATCGTGATGGCGGCGGCGGTCGTCGCCTTGATCGTCAGCGTCATCAGCGCGGATGGTTACCGGGCGCTGTCGGTCGTCGTCCGCATCGTCTTGCTGGTGGTTGCCGTCGCACTGGCCCGCTACGCGCTGGGCACCACGGTGAGCGCGCTGAAGGAGCAGGAGACCGAGGGCACGCCCGTGCCGGCCGCTGCCCGGGGTGTCCTGTTCATCAACCTCAAGTCAGGCGGCGGCAAGGCCGAGCGATTCCATCTGGTGGACGAGTGCACGAGGCGGGGCATCCGGCCCGTGGTGCTGGAGCCCGGACAGGACTGGCTGCAAGTGGTGCGCGACATCGCCGCCGACGGGGCCGACGTGGTCGGCATGGCTGGTGGCGACGGTTCGCAGGCGATGGTCGGCACCGTGGCCGTCGAGATGGGGCTGCCGATGGTCGTGGTGCCGGCGGGAACGCGGAACCACCTCGCGTTGGACCTCGGCCTCGACCGCGACGACGTCATCGGCGCGCTCGACGGCTACGCCGCGGCCGTCGAGCGGACGATGGACCTCGCTGATGTCAACGGTCACGTGTTCGTCAACAACGTCTCGCTCGGTCTCTACGCGGCCGTCGTGCGGTCCGCGGCGTACCGCGACGCGAAGGTGGACACGACCCTCGCCACCCTGCCGCAGGTGTTGGGACCCGACAGCGAACCGTTCGACCTGCGCTTCACCGGCGGCGACGGTGCGGAGCATCGGGGCGCGCACATCATCCAGATCTCCAACAACCCCTATGGCACCACGTTCCGTGGCCGAGGGAGTCGGCCGCGGATCGACACCCACCTCCTCGGCGTCATGGCGTTGGTCCTGGGCAAGCGTGGCGACGCCGCAGCATTCCTGGCTGCGCTCGCATCCGGCCATCCGGAGCGCTTCGAGGGACTGTCGTCGTGGGCCACGCCGACGTTGGAAGTGACCTCGGGCGCACCGATCGAGATGGGCCTCGACGGAGAGACCATGGTCATGGACTCGCCCCTGCACTTCTCGATCCGCCCGACCCCGGTCCGTGTCCGACTCCCGCGCCACTCCATCGGCTACTCCCCGGCGGCCCGCTCGCTGGGCTGGCGCAAGGCTCTGGCCGGTCTGTGGTCGATCATCACCAGGGGCTCTGCGCCTCTCTGAGCATCTCGCATCGCTCGAAGGCGATCCCCCGCCGCCTGCGGCGCTCGTCGAGATGATGACGGGCTCTTGGGTGTCGCAGGCCATCGACGTCGCCGCGAAGCTGGGTGGTCGCGCGGACTCGCCCCGTTCGACACCGTCGTCGACGACTTCTTCCGCCGAGGTCCCCGCCGGCGGGACGGCGCGCGCTCAACTGCCGGTGCGAGCCGGATCGCGGGTGGCGAGGACCTCGTTGAACACGGGCATCTTCTTCCATTCGGCGATCGGTGCCGAACCGTCGACGTCTGGCACGTTCACGGACACCTCGACGTCGCCGGTGCGGTGGATGTAGCGGCCGCAGTTGGGGAAGACGTCGTCGACGACGACGCGCACGGCGAGCTCCGCGCCGGGCCAGTGGGCCAGCACCTGCGGATCGTCGCTCAGCGCCGCCCGGCCCGAGACACGGATCCGGTTGGGGTTGACGAAGTCGATGAACAGCAGTTGGACCGCCGGGTTCTCGATGATGTTGCCGGTGGACAGGTACATGCCATTGCCGTCGTAGCTCGGATAGCACAGCTCCATCGGACCGAGGATGTGGACGAAGCCGGGCGCGCCACCCTTGTACGAGCACTGCGGTCGGCCGTCGTGGTCGGCGGTCGCGAGGAAGAACATCGATGCCGCCTCGATCAGCGGGCGCGCCTCCTCGAGCGTCCATCGCGACCTGAACATGTCGTGCAAGCGGTCGGCCAGGCGGCGCGTGTCGAAGCTGTCCTGCAGGGCGCGCGACGCCGCGCTGTACGAATCGACGGTCTCGTCCATCTCCCCATGATGGCCGGTCGGGACGAGTCGCGGTGGCGTTCGGTGCCGGGTTACGGTCGGTCAATGAGGAGGCTCTCGCATGACCCATGTCCTCGACGCGTCCGGTGCCCTGGTCCGCTGACGTGAACACGACACCGATCATCTTCGAACCGAACGTCGAGGCCGTCATGCGCGACGGCGTCGTGCTGCGCGCCGATGTCTGGCGGCCCGACAAGCCGGGGCGGTTCCCGGTCCTGATGACGCGAACGCCCTACGACAAGACCCATCCGCGGATCTCGTGGACGGCATCGCTCGACCCACGGCGCGTCGTCCCCCAGGACTACGTGGTGATCTTCCAGGACACGCGGGGCCGGTTCGCGTCCGACGGCGACTCGCGCGACATCGCCCGCAGCAACTTCCAGGACGGCTACGACTCGGTGGAGTGGGCGGCCGGTCTGCCCTGCAGCGACGGCAACGTCGGCATGTTCGGCATCTCGTTCATGGGCCTCACCCAGTGGATGGCCGCGCTCGCGCGTCCCCCGCACCTTCGAACGATCTTCCCCCAGCAGTTCGGCGACGATCGGCTGCAGTACCCCGGTCGGTCCATCGGGCTGGCGTTCAACCTCAGCTGGGTCATCGCCCAGAGCATCGACACGTTGAACAAGCGCGCGGCCAACGGAGAGGACGTCAGCTCGCTGATGCACGACGCAGAGGCCGCGTTGAACGACCTCAGGACCGCGTGCGGGGCGGTGCCGCTGCGCGGCGGGCTGCCGTTCATCCACCAGGTCTCCCCCGTGTACGACGCGTGGCTCGACAGCTACGTGGCCACCGAGCGCCCGCGGGATCTGATGTCGCGCGTCACCGAGGTCGACCTCCCGGTGTGCAACCTCGGCGGGTGGTACGACCCGTGGTGTTCCAACGCCACGGAGAACTTCAGCGGCACGCGTGGCGGCACCGCAGCAGCCGTCACCCGAGGCTTCCAGAAGATGATCGTCGGGCCGTGGGGGCATGGCCAGTTCGACGAGAGCCAAGGCGACCTGTCGTTCGGGATGAGCTCGTCGGGCATCGCCGCCGGCATCGAGGCCCTGCAGGTCCGCTGGTTCGACCACTGGCTCAAGGGCATCGACAACGGCATCACCGCGGAGCCGCCGGTGCGCATCTTCGTCATGGGCGCCAACCGGTGGCGCGACGAGCACGAGTGGCCGCTCGCCCGGACCGTGTGGACGGACTACTACCTGCACAGCGCAGGGCGAGCGAACTCGTCGTCGGGTGACGGCACGCTCGACACGACGGCGCCCACCGACGAGCCCGCGGACGTCTTCGTCAACGATCCCCGCCGACCGGTGCCCACCGTCGGTGCGTCCGGCGTCGGGATGCTGGAGGTCAACGGACCCCGGGACCAGGGCCGGGTCGCGACCCGGGCCGACGTGCTGACCTACACGACCGCCGTGCTGACCGAGGACACCGAGGTCACCGGTCCGATCACCGCGACGCTCTTCGCCGCCACCGAGGCCCGCGACACCGACTGGATCGTCAAGCTGGTCGACGTCCACCCCGACGGACGGGCGTTCAACCTCACCGACGGCACCGTACGAGCCCGCTACCGCAACGGCGCCGAGGACCTCCTCGAGCCCGGCACCGCCTATGAGTACCACCTCGACATGCAGGTGACCAGCAACGTGTTCAAACAGGGTCACCGCATCCGTGTCCAGATCGCCAGCACGGACTTCCCCCGCCTCCACCGCAACCCCAACACCGGTGAGCCGCTCCTCGATGACGCGGCCCTGGTACCCGTCCTGCAGACGGTGCTCCACGACACCGATCACCCCTCACACGTCACGTTGCCGGTCATCCCTGGGTAGAGGTCGACCCGAGCGCAGGCGACGAGACAGCGGAGGGACACGATGACGACCACGTCCGGCAATGCGAACGGCGACGTCGGCGGGCGGCCGCCAATCGTCGATCTGGTCACCTGGCAGGTGGCGCGCGACGAGCTCCTCGTCCGCGAGAAGGCGCACACGCGTGAGGGCGACGCGATCGCCGCGGCCCGGCGGCGCCTGCCGATGGTCGAGCTCGACGGCACGGTCGCGGTCACCGGTGCCGCCGGGTCCGTGCCCTTCGTCGACCTGTTCCAGGGCCGCGACGAGCTCGTCGTCTACCAGCACATGTGGTACGACGGCGCCCCCCATCAGGGCCAGTGCGAGGGGTGCACCACCACGGCCTGGCACACACGGGACCCCGTCTACCTCAACGCCCGCGGCGTGTCGTTCGCCATCGTCACCTCCGGCCCGTGGGA
Source organism: uncultured Acidimicrobiales bacterium (assembly GCA_963794805.1). Lineage (GTDB taxonomy): Bacteria > Actinomycetota > Acidimicrobiia > Acidimicrobiales > Ilumatobacteraceae > JAODBQ01. The sequence goes on along the minus strand of CAWCFL010000008.1, from coordinate 7,572 downwards.
CGAGGTCGCCGACTACATCGAGTTCATGGGCTACACCCAGCCGTGGTACTCGGTGCGCGACGTGGCGGCGCCGGTCGGCGGCGAGATGGGGCACATCGCCTGCTTCCTGCGCGACGTCGACCGGGTGTTCCTCACCTACTCGACGACCGGCCGGGGCAACGAGGTGGCCAACGGATCGTTGGGCGTGCTCGACATGACGCCCTACGGTCGCCGCGAGGCGTGGGAGGACGACCCCGCGGGCTGGCCGCAGCCCATCCGGGCCGGCTCGCCGGTCGGCGGGCACGGCGCGCCGATCTCCTCCTCCTGGCGGACGGACGCCGACGGCGTCGCCGACTGGGGCCCGACGAGCCGGCCGGTGCCGCAGTGGACCCGCCCCGGGGCCAACCCGGTCGAGACGCTCGGCCGGCAGGGTGATCACTGAGGCAGCGGCCGACCTGGCGCCGCCGGCGTCCTTACGATCGTCGGATGGACGCCGACCGCCGACCCGCGCCAGTCACCGCCGCCGACCACGCCCACCTGCGCCGCTGCGTGGAGCTCGCCGCCGAGGCGCTCGACGCCGGGGACGAACCGTTCGGTTCGCTGCTCGTCGACATCGTCGGTGTCGTGCGCGCCGAGGACCGCAACCGGGTCAACAGCATCGGCGACCGGACCCGTCACCCGGAGTTCGAGCTCGCCCGCTGGGCGGCGACGAACCTCACCGCGGACGAGCGACGGACGAGCACGGTGTACACGTCGGGTGAGCACTGCCCGATGTGCAGCGCGGCGCACGCATGGGTCGGGCTCGGCCGCATCGTCTACGCCACGAGCGCCGCACAGCTGACGCAGTGGCGTCGCGGTTGGGGTGTCGACCCGGCCGGACCCGTCGCCGTGCTGGCCATCACCGACGTCGCCCCGGGCATCTCGGTCAGCGGGCCCGATCCGGACCTCGAGGTCGACGTGCGCGCCCTCCAGGCCCGGTTCATGGGCGTCAGCCCCGAGGGCTGACCGGCGTTCGCAGGAACGCGAGCAGCTCCGCGATGCACAGGTCCGGCCGTTCCTCGGGGATGAAATGGCCGCACGGCATGGGCCGACCGGTCAGCGGTTGATCGGCTGCCGTCCACCGCCGCCAGGTGGCCAGGAAGGCGTCGTTGGCTGCGTCGCTGCGCCGATCACCCCACAGCGCGTGGACCGGGCACGAGATGGTGCGTCCGGCGGCGCGATCGGCGTCGTCGAGGTCGCTGTCGAACGTGGCGCCGGCGCGGTAGTCGGCACACGATGCGGCGATCACGGCCGGTGTGAAGTCGCGGACGTACGCGGCCATCGCCTCCGGCGTGATCGCCTCGGCGCCCGGGACACTGCCGCTCCACTTCCCCATCACCTGCTCCAGGTACAGCTGCGGTCGAGCGCCGATCAGCTCCTCGGGCAACGGCGACGCGACGGCGAGGAAGTACCAGTGGAAGCCGAACACGGCGGCGCGCCGGCTCGACGCGAGCACCTCGAACTGCTCGATCGTCGGCACGATGTCCAGCGTGCACAACCGCTCGACGTGCTCGGGGTGATCCAGCGCGGTCCGGTACGCCACCCGCCCACCGCGATCGTGGCCGACCACGGCGAAGCGGTCGTGGCCGAGCGCGCGCATCACGGTGACGACGTCGGCCGCCATCCGCCGCTTCGAGTACACGGTGTGCTCGTCGTCGTCGGATGGCGTGCTGGATCGCCCGTATCCACGCAGATCCGGCACGACGACGGCATGGCGCTCGGCGATCGCCGGGGCGACGCGGTGCCAGCACAGGCCGCTCTGCGGATAGCCGTGCAGCAGCACCACCGGCGTTCCCGACCCGGCCGTGCGGACGTGCAGCTCGACGCCCGCCTCGACCTCGACGCGCTGCTCCTCGAAGCCCTCGAACATCGACCCAGTCGAGCAGATCTCCGGCGCCTCGTGCCCACTGGACCTCGATGCGCCTCGATCAATACGGTGACGGCTGGTTGTGGATGACGGTGAGGCTGACGATCTTGTCGTCGCGCACGCTGAAGTAGCTCGACAGGATGAGCTCGTCGGGGAGGTTGGTCGTGTCGTAGGTGCCGTCGTAGCGGGCGCGCACGATGACGTCGCCGTGGTGGTCGACGACCTCGGTGACCTCCATGGTGACGTGGTCGCCGATGAACTCGCGGCCGAAGAACTGGCGGATGCGGTCGTGTCCCCAGATCTCGCGGTGGTTGTCGTTGACGAAGGCGTCGGTGGCCAACGTCGCCATGATCCGGTCGATGTCGAAGGCGTTGACGGCGGCGACGTGTTCGGCGATCACGCCGGTGAGCTCGGTGTTCATGGTCACTCCTGAATGGGTCGGCGACCCGCTTCGTCGCGAGTCGATGGAGCCATCGTCGGGCGTCCCCCAGCGGGAGGGTCAAGACCGGTCGTCGCGGTTGACTCTCCCCGTAGGGGAGGCCGCAGACTCATGGCATGCCCACGCTGACCATCGGTGACTTCGCTCGGGCGACCCACCTGAGCGTGAAGGCGCTGCGCCACTACCACCGGATCGGGTTGCTCGTCCCCGCCGAGATCGACGCCCAGTCCGGGTATCGGCACTATGCGACCGGGCAGATCTCGACGGCGCACATCATCCGCCGCTTCCGTGACCTGGGCATGCCACTCGACGAGATCGCGGACGTCGTCGGCACCGACGACCTCGAAGCCCGCAACCAGGTCATCACCAGCCACCTGGACCGCCTCGAACGGGTGCTCAGCACGACCCAGACCGCCGTGCGCTCGTTGCGCGACCTGCTCGGTTCGTCGACTCCCCCGTCGATCGAGCTGCGCAGCGTTGCCCCAACCCGTGCCGCGGCGATCACCGCCATCGTCGACGCGGACGAGTTCGGACCCTGGTTGCGCGGCGCGTTCGGCGAGCTCGACGCCACGCTCGCAGCGTCTCGCGTCGCACCCGCGGGAGCGGCCGCCGGCCTCTACGACACCGACGTGTTCGCCCACGGGCGCGGGACCGCGACCGTGTTCGTCCCCGTCGCCACAGCGGTCGACGACATCGGTCGCGTCCGCGCCCTCGAGATCCCCGCCGCGGAGCTGGCCGTGACCGTCCACCGCGGCCCCCACGACGACATCGACCGGGCCTACGGCGCCCTCGCCGCCTACGTCACCGAATCGGCGATCTCGCTCGACGGCCCGATCCGCGAGACCTATCTCACCGGCTTCCGCGAGACGGGCGACACCGAGGGGTGGGCCACCGAGATCGGCTGGCCCATCTTCCATCCGGGCACGCCACAGCCACGCTGACCTCCGGGCGAGCCGCTCCGTCCGCGGCGCGAGGGCAGCCCTGGTCATCGTCCGCCGCGTCCTCGAAGCGGCTCAGCCGATGAGATGACGGAGATCTGTGCGTCGGCCGATTCCTAGGATCGGCGCGTGGACGACCCGACGCGCCGCAGCCTCGTCGACGAGCTGACGCGGCTGCCGCGCCCGCCGTCGGCGCCGACCACGCTGCTGGTCAGTGGTGCGCCGGGGCTCGGTCGCACGACGCTGCTCAGCCGTGTCGCTGCAGACCTGCGCGCCACCGGCGCGTGGGTCGGCTGGGCGACGGCGAGCGAGCTCTCGCTGCACCGGCCGTGGAGCGTGCTGGCCGATGCGGTCGGGCTCACGCTCGACCAGCCGCCCGCACCTGGGACCTACGAGCGCGTGCTCGAGCGGGTCGAGGAACACGCCGCCGATCGGCTGGCCGTCGTGATCATCGATGACGCCCACCTGGCCGATGCCGAGTCGTTGGCCGGCCTGCGCCGCCTCGGTGCAGCAGGCCAGGATCTGGCCGTGCGGGTGGTGCTGTCGCGTCGCTCGGGCGTGCCCCGCGAACGACTGACGATGCTCGGGGCCGAGCGGTGGGTCGGCCACGTGAGCGTCGTCGCGCTGGGCGACGACGCGGTGCAGCGGCTGGCGGAGACCCGCCTCGGACGCCGGCCCAGCGCGGCGGAGGTGGCGGCACTGCGCGCTGCCGGCGGCAACCCGTTGTACGTGCAGCGCCTGGTCGACGCGCTCGCCGCTGGACGAGTCGACGACACCGAGGTGCCGGCGCTGGCCGACCTGGTCGACGCACAGCTCACCGCGCTCGCCGCGGACAACCCAACGGGCGCCGACCTCGTCGGCATCGTCGCCGTGTGGGGAGCGCCGATCGGTGCCGACGACCTGGCGGCGCTGGCCGGCCTCCCACTGATGACGACGATGCGGGCGATCACCGAGGCGATCGACTCGGGCGCGCTGCGGTGGACGGAACACGGGCGGATCGAGGCGGCCACGCCGACTCACAGCGCCGCCGCCTACCAGCGGCTGGCGCCAGGGATGCGCCAGCTCCTGCACGCCGCCTGTCTGGCGCACCTGCGCCAGGTCAATCCGGCGGATCCCGCAGTCACCCGCCACGTGAGCCGCGCCGGGGTCGCCGGCCTGTCGCTGCGCGACGTCGCGGCAACCCTGCGCGACTCACCCGGCGTCGCTGCTGACGTGTTGGCCGTCGCTGCGGTCGGCGCGGGCGCGGTCGATGTCACGGCGATCGAGATCGAACGCGTCGCGGCGCTGGCCCGCTCCGGCCAGATGGCTGCGGCAGCGGACGCCGCCACGAGCGCGCTGGCCCGGCCGGACCTCCCTGGCACGGCGCGCGGCGTGCTGACGTACCTGCAGGTGCTCAGCTACAACGCGCGGTCGATGTCGGTCGAGCGCTTCGTGGCGGGTCTCGATCGCTCCACGGTGCCAGCGGTCGCCGCGGCCCGCATCGACCTCGTGCGCCAGTCGAGCCGCGTCCTGCGTGGCGATCCGTCGACTCGCGCAGCCCTGCTGGCCGCCGAGGTCGACGACGCCGTCACCGTCGCGACGGGCACGCTGCCGTTGGTGACGCGAGCGATCGCCGAGATGCTCGCCGGCGACGGGGTGCGGGCCATCGAGCACGTCGAGCGGGCTGCCGACGGCTATCGCCGGCTCAACCAGGGCAACGAGACCGAGCTGGCGTCGGTCGACATCTGGCCGACGCAGTTCCGCCTGTTCACCTACGGCCGCGCGGACGCAGCTCGTCAGCTCGACGACTGGCGCCGGCTCACCGCCGACGCCGGGCAGCGCTGGGTGGACGCGTACCACCAGGGCAACTCGGCGACGCTGGCCGTGTTCGACGGGCGCCTGGACGACGCCGCCGCCGAGTTCGACGCGGCGCTCGACGAGCTGGACGCCGCGGGTCGTGGCTGGACGTCCTGGTCGGTCGGCATGCGCGCCCGGCTGCACCTCGGCCGTGGCGAGCTCGTCGAGGCTGTCGAGCGTCTCGCGGCCTTCGCCCACGGCGGCCAGCCCGATGTGCTCGGCATGCCACTCCCGACACTCGTCGGCGCCGAGGTCGCCCTCGCCCGTGAGGAGCACGCGACAGCTGCGGAGCTGGTCGCGCGCAGCTGGGCCCGCGGCGTCGCCGAAGCCAACGTCCTGTGGGCGCTCCTCGCCGGCGCCGATCACCTGCGCGTCGCAGTGGGCGTCGACGACGAGCGACTCGCGGCGACGATCGTCGACACGCTCGCAGCTGTGGACACGGTCGGGGTGCCCGCACTGGCCCACACGGCGGCGTTCGCCGCGGCCTGGCGCGACCGCGACGTCACGGCCGCTGTCGCCGCGGTGGACGATTGCCGGCAGCGGTCCAGCCGCTTCGAGGCGGCCCGGCGTCACGGCGACTGCGCCCTGCTCGCTGCCGGCATCGGCGAGACCGCTGCTGCTCGGCGGCTCCTGGCCGAGGCCGTGGACGAGCTCGACGAGATGGGGGCCCCGGCCCTGGCTCGCGCGCTCGCCGCCCGCCTCCGAGCACGCGGCGTCCGCCTCGGCGCTCGCGGGTCGCGCGGCCGCCCGAAGGTCGGCTGGCCGTCGCTCACGCCGACCGAGGCGCGCGTCGTCGAGCTCGTCGCCGGCGGTTCCACCGGGCCACAGATCGGCCGCACGCTGTACATCTCGCCACGCACCGTCCAGACCCATGTCTCCCACGCACTCGCGAAGCTCGGCCTGACCACCCGCCTCGAGCTCGTTGCCGCCTACACCCGCAGGGCGGGTTGATCTCTGTCGACTGACGGATGTTCCTCGCCCGGAGCGGGCGCATCGTCGTGGTGTCCCCACGCACACCAAGGAGCACACCATGGCCACCGACACGACACCGCAGCTCGACCTCGACGGGCTCGACGCCCTCCCCGAGGCCGACCAACTCGCCGTCTTCACCACCCTCGGTGCACTGCTCAACGGTTTCCAGCAGCGCAATGCCGACGTCCTCGACGCGGTGTACAGCGACGACGCCGACTGGATCAACGCGTTCGGCAGCGTCAAGCACGGCCGCGCTGAGATCGTCGATTACCTGCGCGGCCTGTTCGCCGACGACAACTTCAACGACGGCCAACTCGTCGCCGCTCCGCAGAGCACGATCCGGAGGATCACCGACGACGTCGTCACCGTCTCCACCCACCTGCAGATCTGCGGTCAAGGCCTCGTCGGTGGCGGGCAGATCGAGCTGCGCGACAACCACTCGCTGCGCATCGTCGCCCGCCAGACGAACGGCACGTGGCGCGTCGTCAGCGAGATGTACATGGACGCCCGCACCGACGACACGTACGTCGACCACCCGTGATCGCCGCGGCGCCGCCTCGGCCGTCGTCGGGTCCGCTGTCGGGCAGCGGGCAACGAGCTGTCACGTGGCGCGGTCCGGCAGCCACCGCAGCACGGCGTCGACGCTGTTCTCGCCGGTGGTGTTGAACGCGATGGCGGCGCCAGGTGCATGGACGCGGATGAGGTTGACGACGCGTTCGAACAACTCCAAGAACGGCTCCGGTTTGCGGATCCCGCCGCCGACCACGACGCAGTCGTACCGCCGGCGCGTGAGTGCGCCGACGAATGCCTCGTCGCCGGCGTCGGGCCCGACCAGGCAGTAGTCGGCCTCGAAGCCGTGCTCCTTGAGTCGAGCGTCGCCCATCGCGATCGCCGTCTCCACCAGCGCCGCATCGACTCCGGGCACGCTGCTCGGATCGAAGCCGATGAGCAACACGCGGTTGCCTGCCATCGCGTCTCCTCTCGAGAGGTCGTCGATTCAGCCGACCGGTGCGTGGCGGTCGACGAGGTTCTCGATTCCGCACAGCTCGCACACGCGGCGCAGCGATGGAGCGGCGTCGACGATTCGACACGTCCCGCCGCGAGCGCAGCAGTCGTCGTGGAGCGCCACGATCGCGCCGAGGAAGGCGCAGTCGACGAAGCGCACATCCCCGGCCCGGATGATCACCGACGGAGGACTCACGCGCAGCGCCTCGTCGCGCACACGGCCGAAGTTGAGGGCATCGAACACGTCGAGCTCACCGCGCAGGTCGACCAACGTCGACGAGCCCTGCCGAGTGACGCTCACGTTCGTCCACGGCTGCGCATCGCGCGACATGGCGCCGGTCGGCGCGGACGTGGCGACGCCGACCGTGACCCGGGCGGATCGACCATTCGCGCCGCAGGATGGCCGGTGGCGCGTCACGATCCGACGGACGGCCCGAGCGTTCCGGGAGGCTGCGGCGTGCGAGGTCAACTGGTCCATGGCGGGTCCGATCCAGCAA
>CAWCFL010000007.1:0-421145 GCA_963794805.1 uncultured Acidimicrobiales bacterium | reverse complement strand
TGGTGCTTTGCGGTGGGGCTACACAGAATCGAACTGTGGACCTCATCCTTATCAGGGATGCGCTCTAACCGACTGAGCTATAGCCCCGCGTTGCGATCGGCCACGCTACCGCTGGGCAGCCGCAGTCTCAAACGTCGCCGAAGCGGGAGCCGTGAGGCGGTTCAGCCGGAGCGGGCCTGGTCGTAGGGGGCGTCGGCGTCGGGGTCGTCCTCGACCACCATCCGCGCCGTGCGGTCGCGCCGGGCGAGCACCTCCTCCTCGAGCACGCTGACGCGCACGCCGCCGACGAGGTCGGTGATCAGGTTGAACAGCGTGGCCAGGAGCACGGCCAGGCCGGTGAGGCCGACGGCGACGAACAGCCCGGCGACCCAGGCGTTGTGGAAGATCTCGCCGCCCTTGAAGTCGGAACGACTCCCAGCCGAAGCCCTCGAAGAAGCGCTCGATGTTGTCGATCGTGCCCGGTGGCGATGGCCACGTGCCACAGCAGCACGCCGGCGGTGAGCGTCACCGCGTAGAGGAACGCGTTGAACACCACCGCCACCTTGAACACGCTCCAGGTGTCGACGTGGCGCACGACCCGGGTGACCCGCCGGACGCGCGGCCGGGTGCGTCGGCGCTGGAACGTGACCGACGGTCGACCCGGACGACGAGCCAACGGCACGGCTGCGCCTCCCGCCGGCTCCAGCGGGACGTCGAGCGGGGCGACGCCGGGAGGAGCCGCGACCTTCTGGGCGACGAGCTCGCCGGACGGGTCGGGCGGCAGCGGCACGACGGGGATCGACGGAACGAGCACGACAGGTGGCTCGAGGACGCGGGTGACGACCGGTGTCGATGCCGGCGTCGCATTCACCGCACGGGCGGCGGCCGGAGCGACCGGCGACGTCTCGGAACGGGTCGACGGTGCGTCTCCCGGGCTCAGCGGTGCAACGAGGCCGGGCTCACCGGCAGGGAGCCGTGCTTCGGCGGCCGGCGCGGCATCCCGGTCGGGGGCGACTGCTGGCGACGATCGCGAACGGAAGCGGCCCAGTGGTCGGCCGCGGCCGGCCGGCAGGTCGTCGACGTCCGTCGCGGCGCGCGGCTGCGCCGCGCCGCTCGGGTTGTTGGGCGCCGAGGTCGTGGTGGACGTGGTGGCGACCGGCGCTGGGGTGGTCGCAGCTCGATCCTGTGGCGTTGAGGCCGCTGCAGGTGCGTTCGCGGCGTACGTACCCTGCTCGACGGGTGGAGCGTCGTGGCCGTCACCCGTGCCGATCGATGCCGAGCGCGCATCCACCGGATCGGTCGACGCGCCGGCGAGTGGCTCGCCGACGATGGGCGCCGGCGCGCCGGCACGCGGACGGCGCCCTCCGCGACCGTTGCGGCCATTGCCACCAGCGGGCGGCGCGCCGGCGGCCTTGCCGGTTGGAGCTGACTTGCCCGCGCCCGTGCTCGTGCCGTTCCCGTTGCCGTTCCCGTTCCCATGCTCGTGTCGCCGGAACCAGCGGTGGTCGGCGGGGCCGAAGGCGCCGTCGCCTGCTCCTCGGTGCGCTGGTCAACGGGAGCGCCGGCGCGTGGCTTGGTCCCCGAACGCGTCGCGCCGCCCTGGCTGGGCGAGGTCGCGCCGTCATCCACTCCGGGAAGTGTAGAGAACACACGGCGACGATTCGGGTCGCTCGGTGTCGCCGGCCTGCTCAGGGCCCATCGGTCGCTCGCGCTCGAGCCTGCTCGCCACCCGCCGCGACCACCACGACCACCTCGTCGCCGACCTCGTGGTAGCTGATCAGCCGGCCGCCGTTCGCCCCGGCGAAGCGCGCCGCACCGAGGCGCCCTCCGGTCGTGCCGGCGAGCGCCGCGGCGTCGGCGGCCGTCTGCGCCCGCTGGATGTCGACGACGCGGGCACCGAGCGCGCCCGCGGCCGCCGCCGACCACGGCGATGAACGCGATGCAGGCGAGCAACAAGAACGTGGCCTGGCCACGATCGTCCGGGCATCGATGAACTGACCGAGCAGTGCGCATCGGGGCGACCTCCACGAGTCTTCTTCCGGTGGTGGGCGCCGCAGCGCGAGATGGCCCGCCGGGCGGGCGAGTGGTCAGTCCTCGTCGTCGTCGCTGGCCAGGATGATCGCGACCGAGGCGACGGTCTGGCCGTCGTCGAGGTTCATCACCCGGACACCGGTGGCGTCACGTCCTTGCGAGGAGATCTCCCGGACGTTCATCCGGATCATCACCCCGCCGCTCGACACGGCGACGATGTCGTCGTCGAGGCCGACCATGAACGCTGCGACCACCTGGCCCTTGCGTCCGGTGAGGCGGATGCCGATGACGCCCTGGCCCCCGCGGCCCTGCACGTTGAACCGGTCGAGCTGCGTGCGCTTGCCGTAGCCCGCTTCGGTGACCATCAGGATCGCCGTGTCGTCGCGGGCGACGTCGCAGCTGACCACCTCGTCGCCCGGCTTGAGTCGCATGCCGCGGACGCCGGCAGCGGCCCGGCCCATGGCCCGCACCTCGTCCTCGGGGAAGCGGATGGTCAACCCCTTGAGGCTGACCATGAAGATGTCGTCGGTACCGCTCGTCTCGATCACCCGCACGAGCTCGTCGCCGTCGCGCAGGTTCAACGCGATCGAGACCGTCGCGCCGGCCGTTGTCGTACTCGTGGAACGACGTCTTCTTGACCACTCCCTGACGGGTGGCGAAGAACAGGTTGCGCTCGCCGGCGAAGTCGCGGGTGTCGATGATCGCCTCGATCGTCTCGCCCGCCTGCAGCGGCAGGAGGTTGACGATCGGCATGCCCTTGGCCGTGCGCTCGCGCTCGGGCACCTCCAGCGCGCGCAGCCGGTACACCCGACCGCGGTTGGAGAAGAACAGCAGGTAGGCGTGCGCTGTGGTGAACAGGACGTGGCGCACCAGGTCGTCGGCCTTGAGCTTGGCCCCGCTGACGCCACGGCCGCCACGGCCCTGGGTCTTGAACGCCGTGGCCTCGACGGTCTTGATGTACTGCGCCTCGGTCATCACGACGACGAGCTCCTTGTCGTCGACGAGGTCGAGGTCGGTCATGCTCCCGGTGTCGTTGACCACCTGGCAGACCCGCTTGGTGGCGAACTTCTCGCGCACCGCGCCGAGCTCGTCCTTGATCACCGTGCGCAGCTTGGCGTCGTCGGCGAGGATCGACTCGAGCTCGACGATGGTCGCGCGCAGCTCGTCCAGCTCGGTCTCCAGGTTGATCCGGCTCAGCCGGGTGAGCTGGGCCAGGCGCATGTCGAGGATGAACGCGGGCCTGCACCTCGCTGAACTCGAACGGTACGGCCATCAGGCCCTCACGGGCCGCCTCCGGGTTCTCGCTGCCGCGGATCAGGGCGATGATCGCGTCGATCACGTCGAGCGCCTTGATCAGGCCCTCGAGGACGTGGGCACGATCGCGGGCCTTGTCCAGGCGGAACTGGCTGCGCCGGGTGATCACCTCGACCTGGTGGTCGACGTAGCCCTGCAGCGCCCTGGCCAGGTTCAGCGTGCGCGGCACGTCGTCGACCAGGGCGACCATGTTCACCCCGAAGCTGGTCTGCAGCTGGGTGAGCTTGAACAGGTTGTTCAGGACGACGTTGGCGTTGGCGTCGCGCTTGAGCTTGATCACCAACCGGGTGCCGGTCTTTCCGCTCGTCTCGTCGTTGACGTCGGCGATGCCGTCGAGGTCGCCGCCGTCGACGAGCTCCTGGATGCGACCGGCGATGGTCGAGCAGCTGATCTGGTACGGCAGTTCGGTGACGACGATCTGGAAGCGACCGTTCTTGCGTCTCCTCGATGTCGGCGGTGGCGCGCATCTTCACGCTGCCCCGGCCGGTGCGATACGCGTCGATGATCCCCGCTCGGCCGAGGATCGCCCCGCCGGTGGGGAAGTCCGGTCCCTTGACGAACTGCATCAGCACGTCGGAGCCGTTGAACTCGAGGTCGAGCAGCTCGGGGTGGTCGATGAGGTGCATCGTGGCGTCGATCACCTCGCCGAGGTTGTGGGGCGGGATGTTCGTGGCCATGCCCACGGCGATGCCCTGGCTGCCGTTGACCAGCAGGTTGGGGAAGCGCGCCGGCAACACGGTGGGCTCGGTGCGCGACCCGTCGTAGCTGGCCTTCATGTCGACGGTGTTCTCGTCGATGTCGGCGAGCAGCTGCATCGCCAGCGGGTGCAACCGGCATTCCGTGTACCGCTCGGCCGCCGGCCCGAAGTCCGGCGAGCCGTAGTTGCCGTGGAAGTCGATGAGCGGGTGGCGGAGGGAGAACGGCTGGGCCATGCGCACCGAGCGCGTCGTAGATGGCCGAGTTGCCGTGGGGGTGGTACTTGGCCATCGTGTCGCCGGTGACGCGGGCGCACTTGACGTGTGGCCGATCGGGGCGGAAGCCCTGTTCCTCCATGTCCCAGATGATCCGCCGGTGCACCGGCTTGAGGCCGTCGCGCACATCGGGCAGCGCCCGCGAGACGATGACGGACATCGCGTAGTCGAGGAACGAGCGCTCCATCTCGTCTTGGAGCGCGACCGGCTGGATGGGATCCACCGGCGGGGGCGGCGTGGGGGTGTCAGTCATGTCGGGGCTCGTTCAGCTCAGATGTCGAGGAAGCGGACGTCTTTGGCGTTGGTCTGGATGAAGTGCTTGCGGCTCTCCACGTCCTCGCCCATCAGGATGCTCATGACGCTGTCGGCCTCGGCCGCCTCCTCGACGCCGACCTGGAGCAGCGTCCGCCGATCGGCGTCCATGGTGGTCTCGCGCAGCTCGACGTCGTCCATCTCCCCGAGGCCCTTGAGCCGCTGGAACTCCTTCTTGTGGTTCGGACGATCGACGAGGAACGCTGCCTTGGCCGCGTCGTCCTTCAGGTAGATCTTCTCCTTGCCGACCTCGGTGGAGAACAGCGGCGGCTGGGCGATGTACACGTAGCCGGCTTCGACCAGCGGACGCATCTGGCGGTAGAAGAACGTGAGCAGCAGCGTGCGGATGTGGCTGCCGTCGACATCGGCGTCGGCCATCACGATCACCTTGTGGTAGCGCGCCTTGGAGTTGTCGAACTCCTCGCCGACACCGCCGCCGATGGCCGTGACGAGCGCGCCGACCTCGTTGTTCTTCAGCATCTTGTCGATCCGCGCCCGCTCGACGTTGAGGATCTTGCCGCGGATCGGCAGGATCGCCTGGGTGCGCGGGTCGCGCGCCGACACCGCGGTGCCGCCGGCCGAGTCGCCCTCGACGATGAACAGCTCGCTCTCGCCGGGGTCGTTGCTCCCGCAGTCCTTCAGCTTGTCGGGCATGCCCGCGCCGCTGAGCGCGGTCTTGCGGCGGATGGCGTTGCGCGCGTTCTTCGCCGCCACGCGCGCCTGCGCCGCGGCCATGGCCTTCTTGACGATCCGCGCAGCCTCCGCCGGGTTCTCCTCGAACCACTCGGCGAGGCGCTCGTTGGTCGCCTTCTGGACGAAGGAGCGCATCGAGACGTTGCCCAGTTTGGCCTTGGTCTGGCCTTCGAACTGCGGTTCGCGCAGCTTCACCGAGATGATCGCCGTGATGCCCTCGCGGATGTCCTCGCCGGTGAGGTTCTCGTCGCGTTCCTTGAGCAGGTTCTTCGCCCTGGCGTACTTGTTCAGCACGGTGGTGAGTGCGGTGCGGAAGCCCTCGACGTGCATCCCACCCTCGGTGGTGGAGATGTTGTTCGCATAGCCGTGGATGCCCTCGTAGTACCCGGTGTTCCACTGCATGGCGATGTCCAGGGTCTGCCCGTCGTCGTCGAAGTCCTCGAAGTAGGCGACCTTGGAGAACAGCGGTTCCTTCGACGCGTTGAGGTGCTTGACGAAGTCGACGATGCCGCCCTTGTACTGGTACGTGACCGTCTGCTCGTGCTCGGGCCGCTCGTCGGTGAACACGATCTCCAGGCCGCGGTTGAGGAACGCCATGGTCTGCAGGCGCTCCAACACCGTGCGGGCGACGAACTCGACGCCCTCGGCGACGAACACCGTCGGATCCGGCCAGAACGTGACCGTGGTGCCCGAGCGGCGGCCGCGCGCCGGGGTGGAGCCGACGACCTCGATCTTGCCCTGCGGCTTGCCGCCCTTGGCGAACTCCTGGCGGTAGCGCTGACCCCCGAGGTCGATCTCCAGGAGCAGCCGCTCGCTGAGCGCGTTGACGACGCTGACGCCGACGCCGTGGAGGCCGCCCGACACCTTGTAGCCGCCGCCGCCGAACTTGCCGCCGGCGTGCAGCACGGTGAGCACGACCTCCGCCGCGCTCTTGCCCTTCTGCGGCCCGGTGGTGATCGGGTCGACCGGGATGCCCCGGCCGTCGTCCTCCACCCGGCAGCCGCCATCGGCCAGGAGGCTGACGTTGATGCGGGTGCAGTGGCCGGCCATCGCCTCGTCCACGGAGTTGTCGACGACCTCCCAGATGAGGTGGTGGAGGCCCGCCAGACCCGTCGAGCCGATGTACATGCCGGGACGCTTGCGGACCGGATCGAGCCCCTCGAGGACCTGGATGTCCTTGGCCCCGTACCCGGCACTCGGTTGCTTGGCGTCCGACGACACTCGTACCTCGATCATTGGCGACAACGTGCAGGCTGACCTGCCCTTTTGCGTGGCGACCCGTGGGCTGCAGCAGCGGTGTGGACCTCCCGCAGCCGTCGTCGCGAACTGCTCACCAGTCTACCGCCGGGGTGTGACACGGATGCGGAAGGTCGGCTCAGCGGCGGCGGACGCGCACCTCGACCACGTCGATGTGCGCGCCGGCCACCTCGGCCAGGCGGCGACGCAGCGTGGCCTCGAGGAACCGCAGTTGCGTGGCCCACGCGGGATCGTCGACCTCGACGATCAGGCGTGCACCGTCGAGGCGCACCGGGCGCACGTGGGCGGCCACCGAGGGCCCGACGGCGAGATCCCACCGTCCGAACACGCCGCCCATCGCGGCGACACCGTCGTCGGTGGGCGCTCCGGACACCGGTTCGTCACGCAGGGCGCGCACCACGCCGTCCAAGCTGTCGGTCAGCCGCACCGGCGGGTGGCCCAGCCCGTCGTCGACACCGCGGAGACCGCGCTCGCCGCCGCGGCCACGTGGGGCGGTCATCCGACGACCGCCCCGGCCTCGATCCGCAGCACCGCATCGGGCCGCGCTGCCGCCGGGAGCACGGATGCGGTCGTCAAGATCACCTGGCCCTCGGGGAGGTGCTCCAGCAACTTGGCACAGCGCGACGGATCCAACTCGCTGAGCACGTCGTCGAGGACCAGGACCGGTGCGCTCCCCGTCCGCTCGGCGACCAGGCGATGTGCAGCCAGCCGCAGCGCGAGTGCAACCGTGCGCTGCTCGCCCTGCGACGCGTGCGTGCGTGCCGGCATGCCGGCGATCGAGAGGGCGACATCGTCGCGATGCGGTCCGACCGTGGACACGGCCCGCCGCACGTCGTCGGCGCGCGCGGCCACCAACGCGGCGGCCAGCCCCATGCGCCGCCAGGGGGCGTCGTAGCCGACGGCGACGTCGGTCGGACGATCGGCGAGCTCGTCGTACGCCGTGGCGACGAACGGACCGAGGCGTTCGACGAGCACGGCCCGCGCATGACCGAAGCGCTCGCCGACGTCGGCCAGGCGCGCATCCCAGACGTCGAGCGTGTCGGCGGCGGTGGTGTCGAGGCGTCCGCCTGCCTGCTTGAGCAACACGTTGCGCTGGCGGACGACACGATCGAGCTCCAACCGCAACGCGTCGTACTTCACCGCGAGTGCCACCAGCGTGGCGTCGAGGAATGCCCGGCGCTCCTGTGGCCCGCCCTTCACCATCGCCAGGTCGTCGGGCGAGAACACCGTCACGCGCATCACCCCGAGCAGGTCGCGCGCCCGCTGCAGCCGTTGGCGGTTCACCTGCGCTCGGTTGCGGCCGTGGCGGTTGAGCTCCAGCTCGACGAGCACCTCTCGGCCGTCGTCCTGGCGGACCACGGCACGCACGATCGCCGACTCGGCGCCGGCACGCACGAGCGCGTCGAGGGGCGCGCCACGGAAGCTGTCGAGCGTCGCCAGGTACGCCAGCGCCTCGGCCAGGTTCGTCTTGCCCTGGCCGTTCGGGCCGACGACGGCGGTGACCCCGTCGTCGAAGCTGAACGTCGCCGTGTCGTAGTTGCGGAAGTCGATCAGCTCCAACGACCGCACGATCACGAGGCCGAGGCTATGACACCCGTGTGCCGACGCGGTGGAGACGTCGCGGTCAGGGAACGCGCACCGGCATCAGCAAGTACAGGTAGTCGT
The DNA here is from genome assembly GCA_963794805.1 of uncultured Acidimicrobiales bacterium. GTDB lineage: Bacteria > Actinomycetota > Acidimicrobiia > Acidimicrobiales > Ilumatobacteraceae > JAODBQ01. The sequence goes on along the minus strand of CAWCFL010000007.1, from coordinate 412,923 downwards.
CGACCCCGACGCCGCGCACCACGGCCGGCTTCAATGCGTCCTGGGTCGAGAGCGTCACCTCGTCACCGGTGCACGCCTCGACACCCGCCGCCAGGTAGTCCGGGTTGAAGGCGACGGTCAGCTCGTTGCCCTGGTAGCTGGCGTCGAGCTCCTCGGTGGCCGTGCCGATGTCCTGGGTGACGGCGGTGAGACCGAGCACGTCGCCGCCCATCGTCAACCGCACCGGCGTGGCATCGCGCGCCAAGATCTTGACCCGGCGGATGGCCTCGAGCAGGGCCTCGCGCGACACGGTGAGCGTGTTCGGGTGCTGCGGCGGGATCAGCTGGCGGTAGTTGGGGAACTCGCCCTCGATCAGCCGCGTCGTCAGTCGGGTGCCGCCCACCTCGAACGTGGCGTCGCGCTCGCCGAGCCGCAGGGTGAGATCGCCACCGGCACCCACGAGGCGCTGCAGCTCGACCAACGCACGCCCCGGCACGAGCACCTTCTGGCCGACCCCGAGCACCTGCGTGTCGACCAGATCGCGCACGGCAAGCCGGTACGAGTCGGTGGCCACGAGCCGCAGCCCGTCGTTCTCGGCGGTGAGCAGCACACCGGTGAGGATCGGGCGGTTGTCGTCGGTGCTCGCGGCGCGCACGACCTGGCGCAGCGCATCGCCGAACGCGGCGGCCGGCACGATGACTCCCTCGCTCGACGGTGTCGGCAAGCGCGGGTAGTCGTCGATCGACAAGGGACGCACGCTGAACTGCGACCGACCGCCGGTGATGCTGACGTCGTCGGTGGCCACAGCCACCTCGACCTTGCCGGCGTTCAGCGAGCGGACGATCTCTGCCGCGAGGCGAGCCGGCAGCACGACACCGCCGTCGCTGTCGCCGCCGACGGTGACAGCGAGCTGGATCGTCAGGTCGAGGTCCGTGCCGGTGAGCGTCAGCTCGTCTCCCGTGAGCTCGAGCCGGACGCCGGACAGCACGGGCAGGGCCGCGCTCCGCCCGGTGGCCGCACGCCCGGCGGTGGCCAGGGCGTCGGCCAGCACCTCCCGTTCGCAACGAAACTTCACAGCGTTACCTTTCCCACTCCGATGTGCTGATCAGGTAATAGCGCTAATAAGCGCTGTGGATTGTGCACAACCCGGCATCGCCGCAGCGTACGGGGGTGAACGGCGTCCCCACCGCTGTCCCCCGAAGCGCACAGGTCGCGAATCACAACGGTGTGCTTCGGTGGACAGGCTCGGGTTGTCCGCAGCGCGCCGCAGGCGCGTCCACACCTCCGTCCACAGGCCAATCGGCTCATGCCTTCTTCAGCCGCTGGACGAGATCGGTGACCTGGTCGTAGATCTGCTTGCGTTCCTTCATCAGCCGCTGGATCTTGTCGACGGCGTGGATGACCGTGGTGTGGTCGCGCCCGCCGAACAGCCGGGCGATGGCCGGGTAGGAGAGATCGGTCAGCTCACGGAAGACGTACATCGCCGTCTGGCGGGCGGTGACGAGCGGGCGCTGTCGGCTCTTGCCACGCAACGCGTCCACGCTGTAGCCGAGGATCCCGGCGATCTCGACGAGCAACTCGTCATCGGTGCGCGGCTTGACGTAGTTCTGGTGGATCAGGTCGGCCAGCAGGGTCTCGGCCAGGTGGATGGTGATCGGGACGTCGTTGAGGCTGGCGTAGGCGGTGATCCGGATGAGCGCGCCTTCGAGCTCGCGGATGTTGCTGGTGATCCGGCTGGCGATGAACTCGAGCACCTCGGACGGCACGTGGATCGAATCGCGCTCGGACTTGTTGCGCAGGATCGCCAAGCGGGTCTCCAGGTCGGGCGGCTGCACGTCGGTGATCAGCCCCCACTTGAAGCGCCCGCGCAGACGCTCCTCGAGCGTCGGGATGGCATCGGGCAGCCGGTCGCTGGAGATGACGATCTGCTTGTTGGCCCCGTGCAACGAGTTGAACGTGTGGAAGAACTCCTCCTGGAGCCCCTCCTTGTTCTCCAGGAACTGGATGTCGTCGATGAGCAGGACGTCGATGTCCCGGTAGCGGCGCTTGAAGTTCGCCGTGGAGTTCGTGCGGATGGCGTCGACGTACTCGTTGAGGAACGTCTCGGTGCTCACGTAGCGGACGATGTCGTGCTGGTAGTGGGCCGCGACGTAGTGCCCGATCGCGTGGAGCAGGTGGGTCTTGCCCAAGCCGGCGGAGCCGTAGATGAACAGCGGGTTGTACGAGCGGCCGGGCGTCTCGGCGACACGGAGCGCCGCCGCCAGGGCGAACTGGTTGGAGGTGCCCTTGACGAACGCATCGAAGGTGTAGCGCGGGTTGATCCCCGGCACCTCGCTGGCGCTCTGGCGCCCGACGTCCGAGCCGGGGAGCTGACCGTTCGGCGCAGGGTCGAGGCTGTCGATGCCGCGGTCGTCGCTCGTCTCGTGACCGGCGGGTTCGGCGACCTGGACCTCGACGACGAACTGGCGCCCCGGTGCGCCGATCTCCTCCAACGCGTCGCGCACCATGGGCAGGTAGCGCGACAGGATCCGGTCGCGAACATGGCTGTTCGGCGCGCTCACCCGCAGCTGCAACCCGTCGTTCTCGAGGGGGCTGACATCTTGGAAGGTGGAGAACCAGACCGCCTCGGAGACCTGTGCGCGCAGCACCAGCGCGACAGCCGTCCACACCTGGTCGTACTCCTCCACCTGGTCACCTCTTCCACCCGGGCGACTCGTCCACAGCGTTGTCCACATCATGTGGAAACTCGTGTGGACGGCACCCGTGAGCCTGGCACGCTACCAGTCGGACATCGGACGCCGAGACGGTGGACACCCGGCCGGCGCTGGTTGGGAGCGTGCGACAGGCGCCGTAACCTGGCACGATTGGCCAGAGCCGGTGGAACCGGCGATGGCCCTCCATCGTCTCGTATCAGCAGCTTCGCCATGCCAGGCGCAGCGCAAGGAGGGCTGCGTGAAGCGCACGTTCCAACCCAACAACCGCCGCCGGGCGAAGAAGCACGGGTTCCGGGCGCGGATGAGCACCAGGGCCGGTCGCGCCGTCTTGAAGTCGCGGCGGGACAAGGGCCGGCACCGGCTCTCGGCTTGATCTGGCGGGTTCGCGAACGCAGTTCGTTCCGACGCTTGAGCGTCGACGGGCGGCGGTTCCGAGCCGGAGTCCTGTGGTGCACGTACGTCGCCGACCCCACCCTCACGCCACCGCGTGTCGCGTTTGCACTCGGTCGCGCCCTGGGGCCGGCCGTGGTGCGCAATCGGGTGCGCCGGCGGCTCCGGGCGCTGTTGTCGTCCGCCGCGCTCCCGCCCGGGTTGTACCTGGTGGGCGCCCGTCCGGACGCCGCCGCACGATCCTACGACGAACTGGCGTTCGACGTCGGTTCACTCACGGAACGGCTGCCGCCGAGCACGAGTGCCGCGAGTGTGTCCGTCCCGGCCGGGCAGCCGGCTTCCTGATGCGCTGGGTGGTCCGTTACCAGCGCGCGTTCGGAAGGCCGTCCGTCGCCGTGTCGGTTCACCCCGTCGTGCTCTGAGTACGCGCTCGGCGCGCTCGAGGTGCACGGTGCCCGTCACGGGACGTGGCTGGCGGCACGCCGGCTGCTGCGCTGCCGTCCGTTCGGCCCGTCCGGGTGGGACCCGGTCCCCGAACTCCTTGTCGACGACTCCCACGGGGACGCGTCGTTCCCGCCGAAAGAGGTAATGCGAATGCTGGGCATCGGCCTGTTCGAGCCGGCCGCCAGGCTGCTGGCCTGGTTCTACTCGATCACCAACAACTACATCCTGGCCATCTCGATGATGGCGCTGCTGGTGATGATCATCACCGCGCCGCTGGTGCTGAAGAGCACCAAGGGAATGCTCGAGATGCAGAAGCTGCAGCCGCACATGCGTCGGCTGCAGGCCGAGCACCGCGGCGACCGCCAGAAGCTCAACGAAGAGATGATGAAGCTCTACAAGGAGCACAAGGTCAACCCGTTGGCCTCGTGTCTGCCACTGGTGCTGCAGTTCCCGGTGTTCATCATCATGTTCCGGGTCCTGCACGGATTGACCAACACCAACGCGGCGCTGGGGCCGGGCTTCCAGCCGTTGTACATCCCCAAGTCGAGTCAGCTGTACCAGTCGTTGGTCGGTCAAGACGCAGATGCTGTCGTGGGGCCTCGACCTCGCGGCCCGGCCGTACAAGATGCTCCAGGAGTCGTTCGCCCAGGGCCTGATCTACGCCCTGCTGGTCATCGCTCTCGGCGTCCTCTACTTCGTCCAGCAGAAGATGGTGGCCGCCCGGGCGACGGTGGCGCCGACGATGTCACCCACCCAGCAGAAGCTGATGCAGTACCTGCCGGTGGTGTTCGCCGCGTTCCTGTTCTTCTACCTGACGGGCTTGGTGATCTACTACATGGCCCAGGCGATCTTCCGCATCGGGCTGCAGTACTACATCACCCGGAAGTTCTACCACGGCGACCAATCGCTCGGCCGCCAGGCGATCGCCGCCGGAGCCGAGGCCCGTGAGTTGGCCAAGAAGGACGGCGGCACTGGCGGCGGGGGCTGTTCGCCAGCGCCAAGCGCGAGCTCTGGCCAACGCCAAGGGCCAGCCGGCGGCCAAGGGTCGGCTCGGCGAAGAAGGAGCTGCCGCGCGGCCGAGCCGGTCGCCAGCAAGCGGGTCACCCAACCCAAGGGCAAGCCCACCGCAACCCGTCCAGCGTCGAGCGGCCGTGCGTCGCGCCCCGGCGGTCGCGTCCGTCGTCGACCAAGAAGAAGTCGTAGGAGTCACGCCATGGAGTGGGTCGAAACCACCGCACGTACCGTCGAGGAAGCCAAGGAACGGCCGCTCGACCAGCTCGGTGTCGCCGAGGACGATGCCGAGATCGTCGTCGTCGACGAGCCGAAGTCCGGCCTGTTCGGCCGACTGCGCGGTGAGGCGCGGGTGCGCGCCAGGGTGCGGCCGACGCAGGCCCGCCAGAAGGTCGATCATCGCGACGCGCCGCAAGTCGACCGCCGGTCGCGGTGACCAAGCCGGTGGCGAGGCCCGGCCGCGCCGACCGAGGCTCCCGTGCTCGCCGAGTCCACGGCGTCGGCGACCGCCCGCCGCCGCTGCCCCTGCCGCCGGCGAACGGTCGCCGCCCGGTGCAGTCCTCCGCCGATCAGCGCGACGACGAGACAAGGAGTCAGTCGTGAGCGCAGCCGCCGTCGGGGATCAGGCCCGTCGATTCGTCGAGGAGCTCGTCGCCGCCTTCGGGTTGCAGGGTGAGACGACGTTGACCGAGGACGGCGACGACCTCGAGGTGCAGGTCGCCGGCGACGACCTCGGACTGCTGGTCGGACCGCGCGGCGCGACGCTGCAGGCGGTGCAGGACCTCGCGCGGGTGGCGTCGCAGCGGCGCCTCGGCGACCACAGCACGCGTCTGCGGGTCGATGTCGGCGGCTACCGCGTCCGCCGGCGCGAGGCGCTGGGGCGGTTCGCCGCCCAGGTCGCCGAAGAGGTGCAACGAACCGGCGACGGCGCGGGCGTTGGAGCCGATGTCGTCGTCGGATCGCAAGATCGTTCACGAAGCGCTGGTCGATGTCGACGGTGTGACCACGAGGTCGGAGGGCGAGGACCCCAACCGTCGGATCATCATCGATCCGACGCAGGCGACAGGCTGAACCGCCGGCCACGCCGGCTCGCACGACCCCGTTGCCACGATGAGCACGCCGGCTGTGGCGCCGCCGCCGGACGACGGCGCATTGCTCGACGTGCTGGCCACGATCCGGGCACGGGGCGCGATCGGTGAGGCCTCCCTCTCCCGAGCTGTGGCCCACGCGGCTGGCTTCGCCGAACAGATCGAAGCTGACGCGACCGTGGTCGATCTCGGCTCGGGTGGTGGACTGCCCGGCCTGGTGATCGCCGTCTACCGCCCCGATCTGCATCTCACGCTGGTCGAGCGGCGCACGGCACGGGCCGACCTCCTGCGACGTGCGGTTGCCGCGCTGCAGCTCGGCGAGCGTGTCGAGGTACGGGCCGTGGACGTGCGCGAACTGGCGACGACGCACCGGGTGTTCGACGCGGTGACCGCCCGGAGCTTCGCTGCACCGCTCGTGCTCGCCCGCCTCGCCGCACCGTTGTGCCGTCCTGGGGGCCTCGCCGTCGTCAGCGAGCCACCACCGCCGAGCACGCCCAGCGAGGCCTCGAATCGCTGGCCGCCGGCGTCACTCGCTCGCCTCGGCTGGGACGACCTCGGTGTCGTCGGCTCGCTGCGGCGGCTCCGGCGCCGCTGACCCGGCGGCGCGGGCGAGCGGCGTCGATACCACCGGTGGCGCTGCGCAGCGGCCGATGATCGTCCGGCCCAGCCGTCCGGCGAGTGTTCCACGTGGAACATCGCCGGTGAGACGGGTCACGCAGCAGCGGCAGCCGGGATGTCGGCAGGGCATCGTCGAAGTGGGCTGTCGAGCGGCGTCATGGTTGCCGTGCGTGGTTCCTCGCCTGGCGAGACCGGTCGTCGACGCCAGGGCATGCCCCCGGAGCCGGCGCTGGGTCCACCATCACGCCGCGACGGGTTGGCGCACGCCGGGCGTCGACCACCGGATCGATCGGAGCGGTCCTGAGGTTCCAGCACCGCTCGAGACCGAGGCGTGAGTCGACTCTGCGCATCGCGCTTGCTCGACGTGGCCGGCCTGGTCCCCATCGACGACTCCTCCCCGCACCAACGCTCAGGAAGCCCGACTACGTCGGCCGTGGCCAATCTCGGTCGCCGTCGTTGCTGCCGAGGTCGCTGCGCAACGGGCGGTCGGCGCGGTCGGCGGGACGGTGACCGCAGCGCTGCGTAGTCGGTGGTAACCGCCGCGACAGGCCGTCGCGATGACCGCGGTGCTCGGGGCCGCGACGCCTCCTCGGGACCACCTTGTCGTGGCGCAAGTCCGGAGAACTGGCCGAGCGACAACGGGAGAGCGTGTACGGCGTGGAGTCAGGCCATTCTCGGAGGTGCCGATGAGCGAGACCTGCTTGCGGGTTGGCATCGGACGGTCCCGACCCAGCCGTGTGGCCGTCTCCGACCGCCTCGGGTGGAAACGTCGACGCTGCGCGACCGAGGTGACGGTTCGGTGATCCGTCGATCAATCGCCGACAGGCGCGCCGATGATGGCGAGACTTCACGACACCGCGAGCGACCGGGCACCTCGCGACGGTCCTCGCCCGGTTCATCGAACACCTGGGCGGTGGGAGTTCGATCTCTGCTCCCCGTCCTGCGCAACGAACCGGTGTCTGATCTGGTCGAGATAGGAGCGACCCGCTCCGGCGCGCCGTCGGCGCGGCCACGCTTCGAACACACGAGCGAGCCAGCCATCGTGACGCCCTGCGACGATGCGTCCGTCCCAGTCGCCGTCGCCGTCGGCAGCCCCGTCCTTCGACCTCGTCGGCGACCGCGCATGGATCGCAATGCGCGAGCGCGAGGCTGCCGTGGCGTCCTGCCGTCGGCGGCGGCAGACAGCTGACCGGCGACTCGCCGGCTTCCGGTGTGGTCAGGGAATGTGTCGGTGACGCCTGAGAACCGGACCAGTTGGGCCGCTCCAGGAGTGAGCACCCGACATGTCGAGGATGATCACGGTGGACGGCGGGCGTTGGTTCGGAGCTCGGCGGCGGAACGCGTGGCGAAGATGCACGTCCCGGCGAGGTTCGGATCGCGGAAGCCGGGCACGTCGATCGGTGGCGTCGACGGGGCCGCCGACGAAAGAGCGGTCACCGGGGTCGGCTCTGGCAGGAAGCGTGGTTGTCGGTGCGGCGTTCACCGGGCTCGGGGAACACGTCCGCCTGGCGCTTGCCAGGACCGCGAGCACGTCGGCGACCGTCCCGGTCGAACGGGTCGGCTGGACGGGATCGCCGTCGTGGTTCCGGGAACGTGGCTCGGTCCACCGCGAGCAGCGGCGCCAGGATCCGGCGGAGCAGCCCCCGTGGTCACCGGGCGCCGGTGCCGAGTGCGACCGGCGGTTCTCGCGCAGGTGGGTTCCGCTGGGATGGCACGACAGCGTCGTTGCCGGTGTGGGGTGATCGTTGCCTGCCCGCTCGATCATCGGTGCCCGGCTGATGCCGCCGCATCAGACCGCTGACCTGGCGGCCGTAGACCGCGCAGTTCGGGCGTGTGCCGCGTCGGCTGATCTGGGCAACGAGTGTGCGTCGAGCCACCCGCAGCCAGAGGAGGCTGTCGGTCGCCGGCACGGCTCATCCTGCGCATCGTGTCGCGTGTGCGGAGTACCTGACCCGGGCCGTGCCGTCGATTGCCAAGCGAGGTGCGGCGACGATCCCGGTGGGTTGGCTGGCCGGGCATGTGGCGGCCGACTACGTTGACCTGCCCGCAGGCCTAGCGCGCCGAACGAGATGCCGCGGACATGTCGGTGCGACGTCCTGATACCTCGACGGCTCCACGACCAAGCGCCCGGTGCGAGCCACAGTTCCACGTGGAACATCCGCGGGGTTCGACAGGGGCGTCGCTACGCTGGCTGCGGCGGCGATCGAGCGACATCTCGGCGATCGAGACCGCGATCGAACCCCCTCGTGCGACCCCGGGAGACAGCAGCGCCGTGACCGATGCCGACACCGCGATCGAACCGCCCGCGTGCGACCCGGGAGACCGTGGCGCCGTGACCGATGCCGAGACCGCGACCCGTCGGCCATTGCCGCGGATCCTCGCTGTGGCCAACCAGAAGGGCGGGGTCGGGAAGACCACGACGACGATCAACGTCGGTGCATGCCTGGCCGAGCTCGGTTACCGGACGCTGGTCATCGATCTCGATCCACAGGGCAATGCCTCGACCGGACTGGGAATCGACAACCGCGGCATCGAGACATCGATGTACCACGTGGTGATGCACGAGGCGCCGCTGGAGAACTGCATCGAGCCATCTGCGGTGAAGAACCTCTTCGTCGCCCCGGCCAGCCTCGACCTGGCCGGCGCGGAGATCGAGTTGGTCCCCGCGTTCAGCCGCGAGAATCGCTTGCGGCGAGCGGTGCACGCAGTGATCGACGACTACGACTACGTGTTGATCGACTGCCCGCCATCCCTCGGCCTGTTGACGGTCAACGGCCTCAGTGCGGCCGACGAGGTACTGGTGCCGATCCAGTGCGAGTACTACGCGCTGGAGGGCCTCGGTCAGCTGTTGCGCAACGTGGATTTGGTCAAGCGCAACCTGAACCCGACGCTCGAGGTGACGACCATCGTCTGTGTGATGTACGACGCGCGGACCAAGCTGGCCGAGCAGGTGGTGCGCGAGGTGCGTGAGCACTTCGGCGAGAAGGTCTGTCGAACGGTCGTGCCGCGCTCGGTGCGGCTGTCGGAGGCGCCCTCCTACGGCCAGCCGATCATCACGTTCGACACGGGTTCACGCGGCGCGACCGCGTATCGCAACGTGGCAAAGGAGATCAGTGGTGGCGCGCTTGAGCGGACTTGGTAAGGGTCTCGGGGCTCTGATCCCGGCAGATGCCGCATCCTCGGCGGCCGGCGACGTTGCTCGGCTGGAAGAGGTGCCCGTCGGCAGCATCCTGCCCAATCCACTGCAGCCACGCGTGCACTTCGACGAGGAGGCGCTCGGCCGAGCTGTCCGCCTCGATCCGCGAGATCGGTGTCCTGCAGCCCGTGCTGGTCCGTCCGCTCGACGACGGCACGTATCAGCTCGTCGCGGGCGAGCGACGGTGGCGAGCGGCGCGACGAGCTGGCCTGCACGTGATCCCAGCCATCGTCCGTGATGCCGATGATCTCGCCACGGTCGAGCGGGCCCTGGTGGAGAACCTCCATCGTCAAGATCTGACGCCGTTGGAGGAGGCGGCGGCCTTCCAGCAGCTGGCGGAAGACTTCGGGTTGACCCACGAGCAGATCGCCCAACGCGTCGGCAAGAGCAGATCGGCGATCACCAACACCTTGCGGCTGATGTCGCTGCCGGCCGCCGTGCAGCACCTCCTCGCCGACGGTCGTCTGTCGGCGGGCCACGCGAAGGCCCTCCTCGGCTGCCCGGACCGGTCCTTGCAGGAGCAATTGGCCAAGGCGTGCGCCGCCGACAACTGGTCGGTGCGGATGATGGAGGAGGCGGTGCGCACCGGTTCGCTGCCCCATGAGGTTCCGGTGGCCGTGCCCTCGCCGCCCGAGTCGACGCAGCGGCCACGCGAGCCGGGCGGAGCGGCATCACGGCTGCGTCCGCCGGGCATCCTCGAGCTCGAACGACTGCTCGAGGAACGGCTGTCGACGCGCGTGTCGATCGCCGGCGGCGAGCGACGGGGCACCGTCTCGATCGAGTTCGCCGGCCTCGAAGACCTCGAACGGATCTATCGGATCATCGACGAGGGTGCTCCGGACGCTGGCTGAGGGGTCGCCACCGGCTGCGGTCTCACCCCCGGGGGTGTGGACAAGCGGTCATCGAACGACCCTGACGCGGCACTTTGGCTTCACGGTTACGCACAACAGGTGGACAACGCTGTGGATAACCAGTGGTCCGGGATGGGATGTCCACCTCAGGGTTCGCGAGCCAGCCAGGCTGACAACGCCTCGATCACCGTGTGCGCGTCGTCGTCGGCGTGATCGTCGGCCGGCTCGGCCGGGCCGAGGACGACCAGCACCGCCGGCATCCGCGTCTCGCGCAACACCGGGAGGCGTACGCCGCTGATCGCCGGGTGCGTCGACGGACGATTCTGGCGCGCGCTCATCGCCTGTCCCAGGCGCTCGGCGAGGGATCGGCCCTCGACGGACTCGAACTCGGTGACCCGGTAGTAATGGATGACCGTCTCGTGTGTCGACGACGCCTCGAAGCCGACGTAGACGTCGGCGTCGAACTCGTTGGCGGTCAGCGCCTGGCAGACGGCGTCGGGTTCGTCGAGGGCGATCACCGTGGCGCCCTCGACGTGCAGTGCACGCACCGTTCGCCGGGCCAGCGTGCTCAACCCGCCGAACTGGCCGACCGCCACGCGGCAGTCGCCGAGGCGGCGCAGACCACGCATGTGCTCACGCTCGCGCAACACGGCGATGCCGGGACCCGATCCGGTCTGCGAGCTCACCCGGCGGATCGACTGGGCGGTCGCCGGGCCGCAGACGCCGTCGACGACCAGCCCACTGTCGGACTGGAAGGCGGCGACGGCCCGCGCCGTCTGCGGTCCGAAGATGCCGTCCACCCGTCCCGTGTCGAACCCGAGGCGAGCCAACCGCGCCTGCAGATCGGCGACGTCGTCGCCGCGCAGGTGTGGTGAGGTGATCAGCAGCGGATCGGGTGCCGAAGGCCCACGACGACTCGACGAGCGACGCCCAGGTCTCGTCGTCGCAGCGGCCGTCGATGCGCAACCCTCGATCGCGTTGGAACTCGCACAACGCCTGCTCGGTCCCGCCGGCGAACTCCCCGGACTCGGTGCCGAGGTCACCGAGGAAGCCCGCGACCGTCAACCTGCGCTGCAGGTCGCGGACCGCCTCGCCGCGTTGGCCGCGGATCAGTGGGAGACGTGGGGAAGGAATTCGCCGAGCTCCTGCATCAGCTGAGGCTTGCCCTTGGCGCCGACGAGCCGCTTGCTGACTTGTCCCTTGTCGAAGACGATGAGCGTCGGGATGCTCATCACGCTGAACTTCTGGGCGATCTCCGGGTTCTCGTCGACGTTGAGCTTGGCGATGGTGAGGTGCTCGGCCTGCTCGCCGGCGATCTCACTGAGGATCGGAGCGATCATCTTGCACGGGCCGCACCACTCCGCCCAGAAGTCGACGACGACCGGCTTGTCGGAGCCGGCCACCGTCTCGTCGAACGTTGAACTGGTGAGGGTGACGATGCCATCGGCCACGACGGGTCCTTCTTTCGGTTGGGACAACGATGTTACCGAGGGTGCAACCGGCCACTCGGTGACCTTGTTCCCCGGCCGCGGCGAAGGCAGCCGCTCAGTGGGCGGTGGCCTCCAGCCAGCGTTCGCAGTCGATCGCGGCCATGCATCCCGACCCCGCCGCGGTGATCGCCTGGCGGTAGGTGTGGTCCTGCACGTCGCCACAGGCGAAGACGCCGTCGATGTTCGTCCACGACGAGCCCGGCCGGGTGACCAGGTAGCCCTGATCGTCCATGTCGAGCACACCCTTGAACAGGTCGGTGTTCGGCCGGTGGCCGATGGCGACGAACACGCCGGTGACCGGCAACGTGGTGTCCTCGCCGGTGTTGACGTCGCGCACCACCGCGCCCTCGAGCTGTTCGGTGCCCACGAGATCGACCACGGTGTGGTTCCACAGCATCTCGATCTTCGGGTTGGCGAACGCCCGCTCCTGCATGATCTTCGAGGCGCGCAGCGAATCGCGACGGTGCACCAGGGTGACCTTGGAGGCGAACTTGGTGAGGAACGTCGCCTCCTCGACCGCCGAGTCGCCGCCGCCGACGACGAGGATCTCGTGGCCGCGGAAGAAGAACCCGTCGCACGTCGCGCAGGTGGACAGGCCGTGACCGAGCAGTTGGTTCTCCGCCTCGAGGCCGAGCATCAGGCTCTGGGCGCCGGTGGAGACGATGACCGCGTCGGCGGTGAACTGCCGGTCGCGGATCGCCAGACGGAACGGACGTTCGCCCAGGTCCACCGCGGTGACCTTCTCCGTGAGGAACGTGGCGCCGAAGCGCTCGGCCTGCTCCCGGAAGCGCATCATCAGCTCCGGGCCCATGATCCCTTCGGGGAAGCCCGGGAAGTTCTCGACCTCGGTGGTGAGCATCAACTGACCGCCCGGCTGATCGCTGGTGCTGCTCGGCTCGCCCTCGATCACGAGCGGAGCGAGGTTGGCCCGCGCCGCGTAGATCGCTGCGGTGAGGCCTGCCGGACCCGACCCAACGATGACGACGTGGTGGTGCTCGGCCGCGCTCATGACGCGGGGACGCCCTCGACCACCGGCGTCTGCCGCTGGCGCATGCAGATCGCTCCGCCGAGGAACAGCAGGCCGCCCATGATGATGTACGACATCCACACCGAGCGGGCGTAGTTGCCGGTGGCCAGCTCGAGGAGGTCCTGCAGCAGCCGGGTGCCGACGATCAGTGCGCTGACCAGCACGGCGACACCGACGATGGCGATGATCAGACCGAACACGACGGCGCGGAGGGCGACGACGAGGCGGTTGGTCACGGTGTCGCGCACCGTGGCGACGATGCGTTCGACGGAGTCGGCGGCCTCGGCGGCCCAGGTGGCGTCGGTGAGCGGATTGCCTGGCATGGGGCGAGCCTAACAGGGTGCTGAATTTGGGCTCTCGGCTGGCAGCGACGCCGCTGACGGCCAGGTCAGCGACGTGCCGAGCCGAGCCGACTGGTGGATGTCGGCACCCGGTTCACGGCCCGGGTGAGCACGGCCGGGTCGGATGGTGGTCAGACGGCCAGCGCGAGTGCCGTGATCGCCACGTGGTACGTGACCATGACCGCCAGTGGGAACCAGCGGCGCGGTCGGACGAAGGCGTCCCACCCGAGCAGTGCGTCGCTGATCACGAACGCCGCCGCGCCGATCAGCACCGAGCGCGACGCCGGTCGCCCAGCCGACGATGGCCATCGTCACGATCACCACGAGGTAGGCGCCCACCGCGCGAGCCAGGCCGGCGCCCTGGGCTCGCGCGGCCAGGACGATGACGCGCCCGACGGTCGCGGCGAGCAGGCAGCCGGCCAGGACGGCGATCCCCGCCAGCGAGGCGTGGGTCAGGCCCATCTCGACGAACAAGACGATGAAGGCGAGGTGCGCGGCGAGGAACGCCCCGAGTCCGACGAGGAACATGCTCGGCGGACCGAGCAGGGCGACGTCGCCGACGAGGCACAGGCTGAGGGCGACGGTGGCGATGACGACCTGCTCGTGCGGTGCGTCGCCCGACAGGGCGAGGGCGATGACGAGCACGGTGGTGAGTGGCTTGGCAACGAGTTCGACGGTCCGGGCGCCCCGGCGAGTGCCCGGCAGGCGCGACCACCAGTCGAGCGCCGCGGCGACGGCGACGAGGCACAGCAGCGCGGCGCGCATCAGCTCCGAGCTCTCAGCCGGGGTCGGTGATCTGGGCGAGGATGGTGCACGTGCCGATCGCTCGTGCCCGGCGGATGTGCGCCACGGTGTCGAGTGTGGCGACGGCCGGCTGCCCCGGTAGGTGATCACTGCGAGGACGATCTCGGTGCCGACCACGCAGGTGGACGGCGCTGCGGTGGACGGGGGAGCGGTCGGCGCCGAGCCGGCGATGGTCACCGCCGCGGCGCCGGCCGACTCGGTGGATCCCGCCGTGGACGAGGCCGCCGGCATCGGGTCGGCGGCCGGGGTGGTGGCCGCGGCGCTGAACGGCGTCGGCAGGTCGAGGAGCTGCTCGGGCTGCTGCAGGTCGGTCGCCCCGGGCTCGGCAGCGGCCGTGGGCGAGCCCGCGGTGGCGCTCGACGGCGCTGCAGCGACTGACCGCGGTCGGGCGGCCGTGGTGGTCGCCCCGGCAGCCATGGTGCTCGCCGGTGCGCCTGCGCCGGCGTCCTGGTCGGGAACGGCCGACACGGCCCGGTCGAGCGGCGCGGTGATGGCCGCCGACTTGGAGGCCGTGTCGAGCCGGTCCGACCCGGTGCTGGCGCGCACCGACAAGCCGACGACCACCGCGATGATCGCCGCCGCGGCGCCACCGAGCCAGCGGGTGGCGTGACGGCTTCTTCGGTCGTCGAGGCGCCGAACACTCGACGTCTCGGGGATCGTCACGGCCACGTTCGGTGCACCGAGATCACGCTGCGTGGGATCGGGCGACGCGCCGGTGCCGGAGACCGTGCTCATCGCCGCGGCGATCGCCGCATCCCGCGCTCCGGTGGCGACCTCGATCGGCTCGCCCAGCGAAGCGCGGACGCCCCGGAAGCGTTCGACGAGCGCCAAGAGCACGACATCCGCCTCGACCAGGGCGCGCTCGCGCCGCGTCGACGTCCCCGTCGACGTAGGCGCTGGCCAGCCCTGCGTCGGCGTCGTGATCGCGGTTCGTCTCGCTCATGGCCGCTGCCTTGGACGCTCGTCGGTGCCGCCACGGTTCCCACCGAGTGCATCGGCCAGCGCGGTGCGCCCCCTGGCGATGCGGCTCTTGACCGTGCCGATCGGGACGCCGAGGACCTCGGCGATCTCCGCGTAGTCCAGATCGCCGACGTCGCGCAGCACGACGGGCACGCGGAAGTCCACCGGCAGCCCGACGAGCGCGGCGTCCAGCGCATCACGCTCGACGATGGCGTCGAACCGTCCACCGGCCGATGGATCGACCAGCTCGTCGGCCTCGCGCTCGGACCCGGACGTGGCGGCGATCGGCCGGCGCCGTCGGCGGCGCAGCTCGTCGAGCGCCGCGTTCGTGGCGATCCGGTACGTCCACGTGCTGAAGCTCGCGCGCCCGTCGAAGCGCTCGATGCTGCGCACGATGGCGATCATCGCCTCCTGGGTCGGCGTCGGCCGCGTCCGCGTCGTGACCGGTGATCCGCCGACACACGGCGTAGACCCGGTCGTAGTGATCGTGCAGCAGCTGCTCGAGCGCCTGGCGGTCGCCCCGCTGCGCGGCCTGCACGAGCGAGCCGTCGTCGGTCGGCGCGCTGATCCGCCGGACCCTAACAGGGTGCTCGAATCCTGGCCCTGGTGCCGAGCGCCGACGATCGTGGTCGTCCGCGGCGCCGGGCCCGTGACGGCTCAGGACGGCTGGAAGGCGATCTCGGAGATCTTGCCGCGGAAGCGGTTGCGGCTGCAGCTGCCGTCCTGGCCGAGCTCGTGGAACAGCACGGCGACATAGCGCGCCCCGGCGACCGGCGCGGTGACCGTGCCCGCCGCGGTGTCGGCGGCGGTGGCGACGGAGGTCCATCCATTGGCCAGCGTGGGTGGGATCGCGTCGGTGGCGGTGAACACCTCCACCTGGTACGGCGCACTGGCCACGTCCGCGGTGATCGTCCCGGTCCGAGCGGCGCCCAGGTCGGCGACGAGGCCGAGACCGGATCTTGCCGCCGAGGAACTTGTCGCCGTAGCACACCGTGGTCCACGCCGTGGCCGGCTTGCCGTCGTCGGCCAGCCCGACGTTGGTGTCCTGCTCGGTGCCGTCGCCGTCGGGGTCGTACAGGGTGAGCGCGGCGATGCCCGCCGAGGCGGCCGGCGTCGCCGCCGTGCTGTCGCCCGAGACGCTGGGGCCCGCGCCGGCCACGGTGCTGCTCGAGGCCGAGGCCTTGTCGCCCGAGCGTGAGGTGGCGTAGAGGATGACCGCGACGACGAACGCGACGACGAGCAGGCTGACGACGACGATCAACGAACCGCGGGTGCGCTGCTCGAACTGGCGGTTCGGTTGCTGGCGCGGACGCGCCGTGTTCGGCGGTGTGCGATCCGGCCGCACCGGGGCACCGGCGGGGCGGCCGCTGCGCACGCTCCCGGTCACCGGACCCGAGCCGGTGTTCGCCGTGACCGAGCCTTGCTGCACGGGGCGGTAGCCGCCCGTGGCCACGGGCGGGCGCCCGGCGACCACCGGCGTGCCGCGGCTCGGGGTCGGGGCGGTGGCCCCGCGTGGTGGCGTCGACGTGGTGGTCGGGTCGTTGACCCGCGTGGCCACCTTGGTCAGCTCGGCCTTGACGACGGCGCCACTCGGTGGGCGGTCCTCCGGGCGGCGGGCCAGGAGCTGGTGGATCAGCGCGGCCAGGCCGTACGGCAGCGTCGGGCGCAGGCGGGCGAGGTCGGTCGGATCACGGTTGAGCCGGGCCAGCGCCGTGTCCGCGTCGGTCTCGCCGAGGAACGGCACACGCCCGGCGAGGCATTCGTAGAGGACGAGGCCGAGGGAGTACAGGTCGGCGCGGCCATCGAGCTTGCGTCCGCGGACCTGCTCGGGCGACAGGTACTTGGCCGTCCCCATCATGATGTTGTCGCTGGTGAGGTCCTCGCCGGCCGCGTCGGCGAGACCCTTGGCGATGCCGAAGTCCGTGAGCAGCACCCGGCCGTCGGGGGTGATGAGGATGTTGCCCGGCTTGACGTCGCGGTGCACGAGACCCGCTTGGTGGGCGGCGTCCAGCGCGGCGGCGACGCAGCTGCCGATGTGCATCGTCAGATCGGGGCTGAGGCGCTTCTGCTCGTCGAGCAGTTGGCGCAGGCTCTTGCCGTTGATCAGCTGCATCACCACGGCCTGACGTCCGCCCTCGGCGATCGAGTCGTAGACCGCCACGATGTTGGGGTGGTTCAGCCGGGCGACGGCGATGGCCTCGCGGCGGAACCGTTCGGCCACCACCGGGTCGGCCGCCAACGCCGGCTTGAGGAGCTTGATCGCCACGTGGCGCGACAGCAGCGTGTCGTTGGCCAGCCACACCTCGGCCATGCCCCCTTGCGCGAGCCGTCGCTCCAGCCGGTAGCGCTGGGCGAGCATCGCTGGGGGCAGCGGAGGTGGGCTGGTGGTGGCAGGCATGTCCGCAGCCGAACGCTAGTTGTGTGGCGCCGTCAGACCCCGTCAATGACGGGGTTTGCCGAGCTCGTCCGCGAGTGCGTGCGGCGGCGCGGCGCCTGCCTCGGCCCCGGGGACGCGACCGACATGGCCGGCTCCGGCGGCGCGGCCGACACCGGATGACGGGTCAACGCCTCCTCGGTCGCCTTGCGTCGCCTGCTCGAGCGGATGTGGTGCACCCACCACGACAGCAAGATCAGCAGGGCGGCACCGGTGACCAGGTTGCCGAGACCGCTGAGGGCGAAGACCGACGCGGTGAACCTGGTCTGGAAGTACAGCGGGTTCGGCGGCGAACCGGTGTCGTTGGGCGCCAGCAGCATGAGGTACACGGGGAAGCGCCCGTTGGAGCGGGCCTTGATCTCGAACTTCAGCTCGGTCGTCGCGTTCGGTGCCAGCACGTAGGTGGTCTCCGGCGGGAACGTCAGCTTGTTCGATGCTGCCCCGAGGCGGACGCGCACGCTCACCGGGAAGGCGGCGTTGTTGCGCAGCTTCAGGCGCAGCGTGCCGGTGCGCCCGGTCATCGTGAAGTCGAGGCCACGAGGCGGCTCGACCGACGCACGGATGCGCGCGTACTGGGCAGAGAGGTCGGCGGCGACGAGCGCGACCTGGGCGTCGCTGAGCGCCGGCGAGGGCAGCAGGTCGAGCTGGGCACGCCACTGGGCCGGCAGCGGGTTGTCCGGCTGGAGCATCGACGCCACCTGCGCGCCGCGCGTCTCCAGGTCGGTGCGCACGGCGACCCGGTCGGCGATCGACGCGTCGGTGGTCGCCGGCAGGTCGACGGTCAGCGGACTGCCGTCGTAGACGATCGTGTCGGTGGTGGCGCCGAGCTGGTTCACGGTGGAGACGGCCAACGCGGGGGTCGAGGCGATCAGGGCGGTCATCGGGGCGAGGATCGCCGGATCGGGCAGGCCGAGGTCCTTGGTGCCCAGCAGGACGGTGCGGCGTGCAGGGTCCAGGCCACGGCTGATGATGTCCTGGCGGGCGGCGAGGAGGTCCGCCGTGCCGTAGACCGCGTCGAGGAACGGTTGTGTGCTCGGTGCGCTCAGCCGCCCGCCGATCGAGCGGTCGACCACCGCGGCGTCGAACGACCGGTCGTCGGCCAGGCGGACCCTGACGAGCTGGCTCGGGTCGGTGAAGCCCCCGATGTTGCCCTCGAGGCTGTCGTAGAGGGCCGGCGTGAGCAGCAGTAGGCGGGTGCCGAGGTTGCGCAGCAGCTCCCCGCCCGGCTCGCTCAGCGCGGTGGTGACCGCGGTCACCGAACGCAGCGTGGTGCCCGGCAGGTCGGCGGCCCCGAACAGGTCCTCGCCGGCGGCCAGCCACTGGGTGTACAGCGCCGACTGGTCGGCTGCTGCGGCGGCGGACGGGTCGAGCGGCAGGTTCGGCGCCGAGAGGATCGTGGTCTTGCCGAGCACCGCGGCGAACCGGTCGGCGAGCGCCGGCTGGGTGCCGCGCAGTGCAGCGAGCAGTGCCGGGGCGACGTGCACGGTGACGGGCATCGCCGACGTCTCCAGGATCGTGGCCAGGCGAGTGAGCGCGGCGACGGCGTCGTCGTCGAGCACGACCTGGCCGCTGTCGTCGAGGTGCACGGGGGTGTCGGTACCGACCGCCACGGCCGTGGCCAGCGGGACGGCCGTTGCCGCGGGGTCGACCTCCTCGACGAACGTCAGCACGTCGCCGACGGCCCGGCCGTCGACGCGCAGCGCGAGTCGCACGGGGTGCAGACCGGGACCTTCGACGCCGAGCGCGGCACCGGTGGTGCCGTCACCGTCGATCGCCAGCGTCACCGCGAGCTGACCGTCGGCCCGGCGGGTGAGCGCCGCCGTCGGCAGGTGCACCTCGTGCAGCGTGGGCGGCACGAGCGTGCCGTTCAGCGTCGCTTGAAGGCGGGCGCGGATGTCGAGGGGGAGCGAGTCGGCTGGTTGGCTCTTCTCCAGCGCGGCGTAGCTGGTGACGACGATCTCCGCCGCGCCGGCCGGATCGGTGAGCGCCGCCGCATCGGTGCCTGCGGGCACGCCGACGGTGAACGTGACCGGGGCGCCGGCGGCGACGCTGACGTGGTCCTGGGCGACGAGCTGCAGTGTGGCGTCCGGCGCGTTCGGGGCGTCGGGGTCGGCCGCCGTTGCGTGGGGCACCGCGAGCAGCAGAACCGCCGCGCCGGCGGCGAGCGCGCCGATGCGCCGTCGGACGCGGGCGCGGCGGTCGCTCACCCTTCACCGCTGACGTTGCGCTGCAGCTCCGGCGTGGCCTCGATCGCGAGGTCGTGCTCCAGCACGACCAGCTGCTCGGGAAGGCGGACGAAGCCCGTCGCGGCGTACAGCGCGAGTGCCGCGACGTTGTCCACGTGCGTGTTCACCAGCACCCGCCCGGCGTGGCGGCGAGCCGCCCAGTGCAGGCTGTCGAGCACCAGCCGGCGCCCGAGACCACCGCGCTGGACGGCCGGGTCGACGGCCAACCGCTGCAGGAAGGCGACGCGGCCGTCGCGCCCGGACACGGCGAACGCCACGATCCGGCCATCCTCCTGGACGGCGCGTGCCCGGTGGCGTGGGGTGGCCGTGCGGACCTCGGCGATGGCCGCGGCGTCGAGCGACCACGGCCAGGCGAACGCAGCCCGGTCGACGGCGCTGGCCGACTCGTCCTCGACCGGCGTCATCCGCCGCGTGGGGCCCGCCGCAGGCGCTGCCTCGCCGGGGGCGCGGTGCTCCAGCAGGGCCAGCCGTTGGAGCGGCTCGAAGCCCGCAGGCAGCAACGCCTCGGCCTGGTGGGCGTAGAGGGCACCGGTGCGCACCCGGCGGAAGCCGCGTCGGTGGAGGTCGGCGCACCACGCCCGCAGGTCGTCGGGGGTCGGCAACCGGCGCTCCTGCTGGAGCACGAGCTGGGCGACGGTGGCATCCCCCGACCACGAGCGCACCCGGCACGACGAACCGTTGCCATGCAGGACGAACGGCGCGAGCGCAGGGGGTCGCACCACGGGCCTCACGCGCCACCACGGTAGCGTCGCGCGGCGTGAGTGTGCTCTTCGCGACCCACCCGGCGTACCTGGAGCACCTCGCCGGGCCACGCCATCCCGAGCGTCCCGAGCGCCTCGGCGCGGTCATCGAGGGCAGCCGTCTGGCGGGGGTGCACGACGCCTTGGTGCCGCTCGAGCCGCGGCCGGCAACCATGCCCGAGCTGGAGCGGGTGCACCCGCGGGCCTACCTCGAGCGGATCGCGGCCATCTCCGTCGCCGGAGGAGGTCGGCTCGATCCCGACACCTACGCCGGGCCGCACACGTGGGAGGCGGCGACGCTCGCGGCCGGTGCCGGCCTCACGGCGGTCGACGCCCTGCGGCGCGGCGAGGGCGATGCCGCGTTCTGCGCCGTGCGTCCGCCCGGGCACCACGCCACCCCCACCGAGTCCATGGGCTTCTGCGTGATCTCCAACGTCGCCGTGGTCGCCGCGGCGCTGGCCGACGCCGGCGAGCGCGTGGTCATCATCGACATCGACGCCCACCACGGCAACGGCACCCAGGCCGCGTTCTACGCCGACCCGCGCGTGCTGTTCGTCAGCTTCCACCAGTGGCCGCTGTACCCCGGCACCGGGCGTCACGACGAGACCGGCGACGGCGCCGCTGCCGGCACCACGGTGAACCTGCCGTTGCCGCCCGATGCCACCGGCGACGTCTACCTGAGCGCCTTCGACGAGGTCGTCGCCCCGATCGTCGAGCGCTTCGCCCCGACCTGGCTCCTGGTGTCGGCCGGCTTCGACGCGCACCGCAGCGACCCGATCACCGACCTCGGGCTGTCGGCCGGGGATTACGCCCCGCTCTCGCGACGGATCCTCGATCTCGTCCCCCCGGGGCGGCGGATCGCGATGCTCGAGGGCGGCTACGACCTCGAGGCGCTCACGCTGTGCTCGGCGACGATGCTCGCGGTGATGGCCGGCGCCGTGCCGTCCACGTTCGAGGCCACCACCGCGGGTGGTCCGGGGATGCGCCACGTCGAGCTCATCCGCGACTTCTGGTCGCTCGGCGGGGAGCTGTGATCCCGGAACGGTTCCGGCCGGTCCTCGCCGAGATCGCCCCGCTCACCGAGCGCTTCGCCGCTGCCGGACACCGGCTGTACCTGGTCGGCGGGACCGTGCGCGACCTGCTGCTCGGCGATGTGGACCTGTCCGCGCTCGACTTCGACGCCACCACCGATGCGCGCCCCGACCAGATCAAGGCCTGCCTGCACGGCTGGGCCGACGCCATCTGGACGCAGGGGGAGCGCTTCGGGACGATCGGCGCCAAGCGCGGCGAGCGGGTGTACGAGATCACCACGCACCGCGCCGACGTGTACCACGACGAGTCGCGCAAGCCCGATGTGGCCTTCGCCGAGCGGATCGAGGAGGACCTGGCGCGGCGCGACTTCACGATCAACGCGCTCGCCCTCGAGCTGACGGCCGACACGCCCGTGCTCGTCGATCCGCACGACGGGGCGATCGACCTCATGACCCGCACGTTGCGCACCCCGCTGGCGCCGGAGGAGAGCTTCAGCGACGACCCGTTGCGCATGCTGCGCGCCGCCCGGTTCATCGCCCGGCTGGACATGAAGCCCGTGCCGGAGCTCGTCGCCGCGGTCGAGGCGATGCACGGCCGGCTGTCGATTGTGTCGGCCGAGCGGATCCGCGACGAGCTCGACAAGCTGATCGTGGTCGACCACCCGGCCACCGGGCTGTGGTTCGCCATCGACACCGGCCTGGCCGGCGAGTTCCTCCCCGAGCTGCCGGCGATGCGCCTCGAACAGGACCCGATCCACCGGCACAAGGACGTGCTGACGCACACGTTGGCCGTGGTGGACAACGTGCGCCGGCCTGCGCCGCCGGCCGCGTTCGACTACCGCGTCACCCGCCTCGCCGCGCTGTTCCACGACGTCGGCAAGCCGCGCACCCGCGGCTACCAGCAGGGCAAGGGCGTCACGTTCCACCACCACGACGCGGTCGGGGCGCGGATGACGCGCAAGCGGATGGAGGCGCTGCGCTACTCGCACGACGACATCGCCCGCGTCAGCGAGCTCGTCGCCTTGCACCTGCGGTTCCACACGTACCAGATGGGCTGGACGGATTCGGCGGTGCGGCGCTACGTGCGCGACGCCGGCGACCTGCTCGCCGAGCTGAACGTGCTCACCCGCTGCGACTGCACGACGCGCAACGAACGCAAGGCCGCGCAGCTCTCGCGGCGGATGGACGACCTCGAGGAGCGGATCACCGAGCTGCGGGCGCACGAGGAGCTCGCCGCGATCCGGCCGGAGCTCGACGGCAACGCGGTGATGAGCCTCCTCGACGTGCCGCCCGGCCGTGCCGTCGGCGAGGCGCTGGCGTTCCTCTTGGAGGTTCGCCTCGACGAGGGACTGCTCGGTGACGAGGCGATCCGCGAACGCCTGCTCGCCTGGTGGCGGGCGCGCTGAGACGACGCTGCGTCAGTTGCCCTGCTTGCGGGCGCGCACGACCAGCACCGTGGGATAGCCCGGTTGGCGGGTACGCCGATCCGGGAGCTCGTGCACCGCGTCGAGGTGGAAGTTGGTGCGGTCGAAGGCCAGGTACAGCTCGGCGAACGAGCTGCGGTCGACGCCGTACGGGTGGGCGACGGTGGTGCCGTCCTCGGCGAACATGCGGGCCACCGGATGGGTGGTGGCGACGACGAACGGGGCGCCGGGCTTGAGCACGCGATGCACTTGCCGCAGGAGGCGGGGCACGTCGTCGACCCGGTCGAGGCTGTGCGCGGCGATGACGACGTCGACCGATGCGGCGGTGGCGAAGCCGAGGTCGGCGAGGTCGCCCTGGTGGCACTCGACGCGCACCTCGGCGCGCTCTGCCGCGCCGCGCAGGTCGGCAATGGCCTCGGCGGACGGGTCGAGCGCGATTGCCTTTGCGCCGCCGGCCGCCATGATCAACGCGTTGGGTGCCGGCGCGATCCCGAGCTCGATGACCCGCTTGCCGGCGAGGTCGCCGCACAGCCGCAGGTCGCCGTCGTCCGCCACGTCGTCACCGAACCAGATCGCGCTCATCGACGATCAGTGTGCCCCCTCGACCGCCGCGGGGCGCGGACCTCGTGATCGATAGCCTCGTCGTTCGTGGACGCCGGTTCGGGGACGCAGTCGTGACCTTCTCGGTCGACTCGCTCCGCGGCGGGCGTGCCGTCGTCGACCACCGCTTGTCGAGGCGCCACCTGATCAACGAGTACCGCCGCGGTCGGCTACGTCAGGACCAGGTGTGCGACGCGCATCCGGAGCTCATCCGCGCGGCGCGCAACGTCGGCACGGCGGCGTCGATGGCCTGCCCGATCTGCGGCGAGCAGCAGTTGCGGCTCGTCACCTACGTGTTCGGCTCGCGGCTCCCGGCGCACGGCCGCTGCGTGTCGTCGGCCGACGAGCTGGCCAAGCTCAACGCGCGCAGCGACGAGCTCACCGCATACGTCGTCGAGGCCTGCACCGGCTGCCGGTGGCACCACCTCCTGCGGGTGCTGCCAGTGGGCGGAACGGGACGTCGGCGAGCGGCGTCGAGCTGACGGGCCCGACGACCTCAACCCTGCTCGGGCAGCATCTCGTGGGGGTAGCTGGCGAGGCACGCGTAGCACCACCGCTCGGCGTCGAGCTGCACGTCCTCGCGACCCTCGGTGTCCCAGTCGGCCGGCGTGACGTAGACGCGGTGGACGGCCCACAGCTCGGGCTCCTCGCTGCCGCAGCTCTCGCAGGTGACGGTCACGGCCGGCCCGCCGTGGCGTCGCTCGTCGACGTCGGTGCGCTGAACGGGCTGAAGCCCAGCGCGGCGCGCACGGCCGACGCCTGCCCGACGTGCGCGTGGCCGTGCCCGATCACCGGCCACTGGAGGAACCACCACACCGGCTTGTCCGACCACATCGTCACGAGCCAGTCCATCGTGTCGGGGATGGCGGCGAGGTCGGTCAGTCGACGGGCGGTGTCGGGGACGGATGTCGAGGACCATCGAGCCGAGCTGGTCGAGCGCGGCGACGGTCGCGCTCGAACACCTCGTCGACGTAGGCGACGAGCGCCTCATTGTCGAGCGCGGCGGTGACCCGCCGGTCCTCGTCCTCGCCGATCGCCGCCCACGCCGGCACATCGGCCAGGCCGAGCGTGCCGCGCCGGTCGAGGAACAGTGGCGGCTGGTCGCGCACCGCCGTGGTGACGGCGAGGTCCTGGTGGCGGGCGAGGTGCAGCGCGAGGTGGGCGACCGACGGGCCGCCGCCGGGCGGCTCGGACGACCAGTGCGGCGGCGGCACGCCGTCGAGCACGGCGTGCAGCCGGCGATGCACGTCGGCGACGTCGTTGCGCATCCACGTGTGCAGGTCCACGCCGAGCAAGGTAACTCTCGTACACCCCTTTGCGATGCTGCGCCCATGCACCCCGTGCCAACCCATCGGCCCGCCGCTACGCTCGCACGGTCATATTCGCCCTGCCCCACGTCCGGGGCCCCGAGCCACGCTCGGGTCCGAAGGGAGGTTGCACACGCATGACGCGTGCCTATGAGCTCATGGTCATCATCGACGGCGACGTCGAGGAGGCCGCCGCCCAGGCCTGGGTGAAGTCGATCAACGACTCCATCGCCAAGGCCGGCGGCACCGTCCACGGCCGCCCCGACTGGTGGGGCCGCCGTCAGTACGCCTACCCGATCAACAAGAAGCAGTTCGGCTACTACGTCGTCTACAACCTGTTGGCCGAGGGTGGTGCCCTCGACGAGCTGGAGCGCTCGTTCCGCATCGCTGACGACATCGTCCGCCACAAGCTCATCCGTCTGCCCGACGACGAGGCGGCGCGCCGCGGCCTCGTGGGCACCGCAGCCTGACGCTGCACCTCTCAGAGGAGGCTCCACCATGGCCGACAACTCCGTCACCCTGGTTGGCAACATCACCCGTGAGCCCGAGCTGCGCTTCACCGGTGGCGGCAAGGGCGTGGCCAGCTTCGGCCTCGCCGTCAACCGCCGCTACCAGGTGAGTGGCGAGTGGCAGGAGAAGGTGTCGTTCTTCAACATCGTCGCCTGGGACTCGCTCGGCGAGAACGCCGCGGCGTCGCTGCACAAGGGCAACCGGATCATCGTCACCGGGCGGCTCGAGCAGCGCGACTACGAGACCCGCGAAGGCGAGAAGCGCACCGTGGTCGAGATCATCGCCGACGAGATCGGGCCGTCCCTGCGTTGGGCGCGCGCCGAGATCGAGCGCATCTCCCGCGATGCGGCCGGTTCCTCCTCCTCCTCATCCTCCTCTGGCTCCGCCGGCGGCGGCGGGCGTGCGCCCGACCCCGTGTACGGCGACGAAGAGCCGTTCTGATCCCGTGCACAACTCCCGCTCAAGGACACCTGAATGACCAGCAAGAAGAACAAGGCGCGCTCCCCCAAGGAAGCCAACCCGAAGAAGTTCAAGAAGAAGACCAGCGTCCTCGTCACCGACAAGGTCGAGTACGTCGACTACAAGGACGTCAACCTGTTGACGCGCTTCGTCAGCGACCGCTCGAAGATCCGCAACCGGCGTGTCACCGGCAACAACGTCCAGCAGCAGCGCGACGTCGCCACCGCGGTGAAGAACGCGCGTGGAGATGGCGTTGATCCCCTACACCAAGCGCGTCTCCCAGTCGCGCACGGGGCGCCCGCCGCGCGAGGGCCGCGACGGCGAGGGCCGTCGTGATCGCGATCGTGACCAGACGCCGACGCCGGAGACGGTGACCGAGACGACTGCGGCGCTCGACGGTGTCGAGGGCGTCGAGGCGGTGACGGCATGAGCGTCAAGCTCGTCCTGCGCGACGACCTCAAGGGCATCGGCAAGCGTGGCGACATCGTCGAGGTGTCCGACGGGTACGCCCGCAACTTCCTCCTGCCGAAGGGCTTCGCCTTCGTCGCCACCGACGGGGCGGTCAACCAGGCCGGCGCGATGCGCCGGGCCCGCGACCTGCGCGACGCGCAGGACCGCGACAGTGCCACGTCCATCGCCACGGCGCTCGTGCCCAAGGTCATCGTCATCCCGGCCAAGGCGGGCAAGGACGGCAGGCTGTACGGCTCGGTCACCGCTGCCGACGTGGTCGCGGCGATCGAGGAGCAGACCAACATCGCCCTGGATCGCAAGCAACTGCACATGGAGCCGATCAAGACGCTCGGCGAGCACTCGGTGTCGGCCAAGCTGCACAGCGCGGTCGAGTTCCCGATCCGGCTCGAGGTCGTCACCAGGTAGTCCATCGTCGGCGTCGAACCCGCGACGGTTCGTCACCGCACGACGATGCAGCACGAGGCAGCCCCGGGCGCTCCGGCGCCCGGGGCTGCTCGCGTCCCAGGAGCAGTCGCGCCCGCACGGCCGGTGGTTGTCCACAGCGCAGTCACGCTTCTCCACAGGGCGGTCACAGCAAGATCACAGCTTGGAGCCCCTAGCGATCCCCAGGCCGGCACGGCGAAGGTAGGCCCACGATGGATGAGCAACGGCGGACGGGTGTCCGCGAACGAGACCGGGAGCGGGACCGGCCCGAGCGCACCCGCAACCTGAGCCGGGTGCCCCCGCACAACCTGGATGCCGAGGAGAGCCTGCTCGGCGCGCTGCTGCTGTCGCGCGAGGTGGTCGGCCAGGTGGCCGAGATGGGGGTGCTCGTCGAGCACTTCTACAAGCCGGCACACCAGCACGTGTACGCCGCCGTGCGCGGGCTGATGGCCAACGGCCAACCGGTCGACGTGGTCACGGTGTCCGACGAGCTGCGACGCAACGGCCTGCTCGAGGAGATCGGCGGGGCGCCGTTCCTGCTGGAGCTGCAGAACGCCACTCCGGCGATCTCCAACGCATCGCGCTACGGCAAGATCGTCATCGACACCGCGGTGCTGCGCCGGCTCATCGCCGTCGCCAGCGAGATCGCCGAGATCGGCTACCTCGAACCCGACGACGTCGCCAAGGCGCTCGACGAGGCGGAGACGAAGGTCTTCGAGATCGCCGAGGACCGCATCGTCAACTCCACCAGGGCCTTGAGCGACCTGTTGCCGCTGGCCATGGACCACCTGCAGGAGACCTACGAGCGCGGCGACACGATCACCGGCATCCCGACGGGCCTCACCGACCTCGACGAGAAGCTCTCCGGACTGCAACCGAGCACGCTGAACATCGTCGGCGCCCGTCCGGCGATGGGCAAGAGCAGCCTCGGCCTGGGCATCGCCACCAACGTGGCCCGCCAGACCGGCAAGCCGGTGCTGGTGTTCTCCCTGGAGATGGGTCACCACGAGATGACCTCGAGCATCCTCGCCCGCGAGGCCGAGATCGACACCCAGCGGCTGCGGACCGGCCGGCTGACGGAGAACGACTGGACCAAGCTCGGGCGGGCGATCAACCGCCTCGACATCCCGCTGTACCTCGACGACAACCCGCGCGTCACGGTGATGGAGATCCGCGCCAAGGCCCGGCGGATCAAGGCGAACAACGGTGGCCTGGCGCTGATCGTCATCGACTACCTGCAGCTGATGACCGGCGGGGTCACCTCGGAGAACCGCCAGCTGGAGGTCAGCGAGATCAGCCGTGGGCTGAAGATCCTGGCTCGTGAGCTCGAGGTGCCGATCATCGCCCTCAGCCAGCTCAGCCGCGCCCTGGAGACCCGCGCCGACAAGCGGCCGATGCTCGCCGACCTGCGCGAGTCGGGGGCCATCGAGCAGGACGCCGACGTGGTGATGTTCCTGTACCGCGACGAGGTGTACCACCAGGACACGCCGGACAAGGCGATGGCCGAGCTGATCATCGCCAAGCACCGTGCCGGCCCCACCGGCACCGTCCGCCTGGTGTTCCGCGGCCCCTACACCAAGTTCGACAACGCGGCACGCAGCGTCTGACGCCGCGGATGGCGGCACACTGGAGTGGTGGGTGACCTGTTCGGCGACGACCTGATCGTCTGGCTCCTCCTGGCGCTCGGCGGCGCGCTGTTCGTCGGCAACATCATGGCCCTGCTGCGCCCGCCGCCCGAGCGCAAGGACGAGGGCGACCTCACCGTGGCGCCACGCAGCCGCAGCATCCTCATGGCCGGCGTCGGCTTCGTGGTCGTCGTCGCGGCCCTCGGCGGCCTCCTCAAGTAGCCGGCGCCCGCCCGGGTGGGCGGCCGTCAGGTGGAGATGGCGAAGCGCAGGGTGATGTCGTAGCCGTTGGTCACGTCGCCGGTGACGGTGGGCGTCTCCAGGTCGGCGCCGTCGCTGAACACCATGTCGGTGCCCAGCGACATGTTCGAGTAGTTGCGCACGCTCTGCTCGTAGCCGCTGGTGGCGAACACCGCCTGGTTGACCTCGTCGGGCAGGGCGATCTGCGAGGTGGCCAGCAGTTTGGACGCCGACGTCGCCGCGTCCAGGCTCGGGGTACACCTCGAGGTGCACGTGCGGCCAGCGGCCCGAGTAGCACGCCGGGTAGATGCTGGTGAACGACGCCGTGCCGGTGGCGTCGGTGGGCTGCACGCCGCGCAGGTAGTTCTCGTCGGTGACCGACTGGGAGTACATCGAGTAGTTGCCGCCCTGGTCGCAGTGCCAGATGTACACCGCGGCGCCCTCGATCGGTTGGCCCGTGGCCACGTCGAGCACCTCGAAGTTGATCCTCGCCGGCACACCGCTCGCCGTGGTGGTCGACGTCCCGAAGCTGGAGCGGATGTCGCTGCGCACGATCCCGCTCTCGGTGAGCACGTTCTTGCCGTTGGTCCCGTCGGCCGGGAACGGCCCGTTCGTCTCCTCGGGGATCTCGTCGGGGGTCGCCGAGCCGGACGTGGCGACGGTCGTGGCAGCAGACCCGGACGAGGAGCCGGACGACGCTGACGTCGACGAGCCGGATGCTGACGTCGTCGAGCCCGCGGTCGTCGGCGTGGCGGCCGCGGCCGTGGTCGACGACGACTTCGAGTCCGATCCGCAGGCGGCGAGCGCGAGAAGACCGGCGGCGCCGGCGGCCACGGAGAACATCCGCCGGCGGTTGAGCAGCGTCGGCAGGTCGAAGCCGAGCCCGCGATCGTGGTCCTCGATCTCGGCGGGGCCGTCGGGGTGGAGGTCGGTCGTGGTGGTCATGCACCCAGGATGGGGGTTTCGTCGCAGCGTGTGCGCCGCGGGAGCTGGGAGATCGCTGGGAACGTCGGGGTCAGCCGGCCGCTGGTGGCTCGACCGGCCGGACCTCCGGGCGCACGCCGGTGGAGCCGTGGGTGAAGCCGACCCGCCGCAGGCGCGACCCGGTGGCGTCGACCTTGCCGTTGAGGTCCGGGCCGGCAGCCAACATCCCGCCGTCGACGGTGAGTGCCTCGCCGGTGACGAAGCCGGCGTCGTCGGACGCGAGGAACAGGCACGCCGCGGCGATGTCGGCGCCCTCGCCGACGTCCGGCCACGGCTGGCCGGCGGTGACCCCGGCCACGACCTGCTCCTCGTTGCGGCTGACCGCCAGCGGGGTGCGGATGAAGCCGGGGCAGATCGCGTTGACCCGGATGCGGTGCGGGGCGAGCTCGACAGCGGCGTTCTGGGTGATGTTGATCACCGCGGCCTTCGCGCCCGAGTAGGCCAGGGGTCCGGCTCCGCCGCCACGTCCGGCGATCGACGCGGTGTTGACGATGCTGCCCGCCGCCTTGGGGGATCATCACCCGTGCGGCGTGCTTCATCCCGAGGAACACGCTGCGGGTGAGCACGGCGAACGTGCGATCCCAGTGCTCGACCTCGGTCTCCACGAGCGGCCCGAACGCACCACCGATGCCGGCGTTGTTGAACATCACGTCCAGACGACCGAAGCTGTCCACTGCCGCAGCCACGAGCGCGGCCACCTGGTCCTCGTCGCTCACGTCGGTGCGCAGGACGCGCAGGCGGTCGTCGTCGGCCACCGCATTGGTGAGGGCCTCGTTGGCCGCCTCGTTGAGGTCGCCGACCACCACTCGGGCGCCCTCGTCGAGGAACCGCAGCACGGTGGCGCGGCCGATCCCGCTGGCCCCACCGGTGACGACGGCGACCCGCCCGTCCAATCGTCCGGTCATGTCAGCTCCAGCTCTTCAGCTCGGGCAGGACCTCGGCGGCGAACAGCCGCATCCCGGCCTCGACCTCCTCGAACGGGATCCCGCCGAAGCGGAACGCCGGCGCGGCCTCGAACGGACCGAGCAGGTCCCAGCGTCTGCGGTACGTCTCGATGATCTGCTCCGGCGTGCCCGACGCGGTGGCGTCGAGGAACCCCTTCATGAACCCGCTCTCGCCCATCCGCTGCAGGATCGGGGCGGCGGTGGCGTAGGCGTCGTAGCCCTTCATGCCCTGGAAGTGGTCGCCCATGATCTCGTAGTGCTCGAGCACCGATGCGAGGTAGCCGGCCATGTACCCGTGGCCGCGAGTGGCCACCGCCTCCTCGTCGTTGCTGCAGTAGACGAAGTCGCAGATCAGCGGCGGTGGCGGTTCCTCGCCGTGGAAGCCGCGGTACAGGTCGCGCCAGCGCTCGACGCTCGGCAAGCGGGCCTTCCACGAGCGATCGGAGAACATCGTCATCCGCGCCTTGAGGCGGGCGGCGGCCTCGACGGAGTCGTCGGAGCTGGCCACGGCGTAGAGCCGGTCGGCGAAGCTGCGCTCCGGCGCCGGCCGGATCGGTGCCCGCGGCTGCGGGTAGTGCGGCCCGGCGCCCTCGATCCAGCCGGTCTCCAGCGCGGCTTTGACCATCGCCGAGCCCTCGTCGAAGCGGTCGCGGGATTCCTCCATGTCGATGCCGAAGTTGCCGAACTCGCGGCGCGACAGCCCGCGACCCATGCCGAATCGCACCCGGCCCTTGGTGAGGTGGTCGAGCAGGGCGATGCGTTCGGCGACGCGCAGTGGCTCGTTCCACGGCATGATGACGGCTGCCGTGCCGACGTCGACGTTGGTGGTCCGTCCGGCGATGTAGGCCAACCACTCGGTGTTGTCCGGGCAGAACGAGTAGTCGAAGAAGTGGTGCTCGACCGCCCACACCACGTCGAAGCCGAGCTCGTCGGCGAGCAGCGCGAGGCGCGTCTCCTCGTCGTAGACCTGTCCATCGGTGATGCCCGGCCAGCCGTAGCTGGCGAACACGGTTTGGATCCCCACGTCCATCCGGCCACGGTAACGATGGGCGCACGACACGGTTCCAGTGGGCGTCGCCGAACCGGTGGGCGACCCCAGCGGCGCCGTCCGCTGGGCAGGTCGGCGTCGCCGGCGGCCAAGCTGGACCGATGCTGACGCTGACACCGCGCCTGACCGAGCTGGGAACCGAATGCGGCCGCTTGCTGCGCGAACGCAGCGAGACCGTGGGGATCGCCGAGGGGTCGGCCGGCGGCCTGATCTCCGCCAGCCTGCTGGCCGTGCCGGGCGCGTCGGCCTACTACCTCGGTGGGTCGGTGGTCTACACCCGAGCGGCGATCAAGGCGTTCATCGTCGGGCCCGTCGAGCAGCCTGCCGGGATGCGTGGCGCGACGGAGGGCTTCGCCACCTACCTGGCCGCGTCGGTCGCCGCGCAGCTCGGGTCGACGTGGGGCCTCTCCGAGGCCGGCGCCGCGGGGCCGCCGAACCCCTACGGTGATCCCGCCGGGCACTGCTGGGTCGCCGTCGCCGGTCCGTCGTCGCAGTCACGCCACGTGCTCACCGGCGAGGACGACCGGCCGACGAACATGGTCGCGTTCGCCACGGCGGCGCTGGAACTGCTGCTGGACCAACTCACCTGACGCCGAGGCATACGGTTCGGGCAGAGAGGAAGGACCGTCCATGCCGATCACCACCGGGTTCAACCACGTCGCCACGCTGACCACCGACATGGCTCGCACGGTCGCGTTCTACCGCGACGCGTTCGACGCCGTCGTCACGTTCGAGATGGAGCGCACGGGTGACCATCCGAAGATGACCATCCTCGACCTCGGCGCCGGTGCGGCGTTGAACGTGTTCGAGGCACCGGCCGAGGAGATCATCGGTGAACGGCGTCGACAGGGTGGGCGAGGGGCGATCGACCACTACGCCCTGATGGTCGACTCACGGGCGACCCTGGAGGAGGTGCGCGAGCGCCTGAGCGGCGCCGGCGCCGACGAGGTCGGCGACATCCAGCGCCTCGGCGACGAGTGGTCGCTGTTCTTCCGCGACCCTGACGGCATGGAGCTCGAGGTCTGCGCGCACGCCGACCCGTGACGCCCGCCGCGGTGGCCGCCGGCAGGCGGCGCACGCCGCGGTGATGGTCACGGCCCGGTGCTGGTGTCGACGACCGACCAGCGCGTTGCCCGGCTGTCGACCAGCTCGTCGGGCTTCCCACCACTGAGCGACGGCTTCACGGCGACGCCCAACCATGGGCGCTTCGACCCCAGCCGAGGATCACTCGATCAGTCGATGACCTCGCCGACCTGCATCACCGGGGTGGCGTTGGTGTAGTTCTTCACGTCCTCCATGACGACGCCGGCGTTCGGGCCGGCCATGCCCGACTGCAGCGCCTCCATCGACGCGTAGTACAGGTGGCCGGCGGCGACGTACGGGCCGGAGATCGCCGTGTCGATCTCCATCCGGTCGCAGCCGAGGTGCTCGAGGCACAGGCCACGGTGGGTCGTCTTGTAGTAGTCCATGTCGAAGGTGACGTCGTCACCGGCGGGATACAGAACGCTGACGCGAACCATTCGATGTCCTCCTGAGGCGGGCTTGGCGCGACGCAAGCTAGCCGCACAGCTGCGGACGGCGCTCCTCCGAGCCGACCGAATCGCCCCGGCTGCGCCGTGCGGGAAGAATGGCGCATGCCCACACTCGTCCTCGGCCCGATGCTGCGCTACGTCGGGCCGACCGAGGCGACGGTGTGGGTGCAGACCGATGCGGCGTGCACGGTCACGGTGCTCGGTACGACCACGCCGACCTTCTGCGTGGCCGGGCAGCACTACGCGCTGGTCGTGCTGGCCGGGCTGCAGCCGGGGACGACCACCGAGTACGAGGTCGCGCTCGATGGTCGTCGGTGCTGGCCGGAGCCGTCGTCGACGCTGCCGGCAAGCCGGATCCGCACCACGACCGCGGACGAGACGCAGTGCCGGGTGGTGTTCGGCTCGTGCCGCATCGCTGCGCCGCACGACCCCCCCTGGACCCTGGAGCTGTCGACCGACCAT
This sequence comes from uncultured Acidimicrobiales bacterium, assembly GCA_963794805.1. GTDB lineage: Bacteria > Actinomycetota > Acidimicrobiia > Acidimicrobiales > Ilumatobacteraceae > JAODBQ01. The sequence continues at coordinate 379,530 of CAWCFL010000007.1, read as the reverse complement.
CGTGGACGCGGCGTCGACGCGCTGTACACGTACGCCACCGAGATGGCGGCCAAGCCGCACGACGAGTGGCCCGATCTCGCGGTGTTCCTCGGCGACCAGGTCTATGCCGACGACTCCTCGCCGGCCACCCGCGAGCGGATCGCGGCGCGTCGTCGGGACGGCGACGAGGCGCCGGTCGCCGAGGACCTGCCGGCCGACCTCGTCGGCGGCTTCGAGGAGATGACCTGGCTGTACGAGGAATCGTGGTCGAAGGACCTGGAGCGATGGTTCCTGGCCAACGTGCCCAGCGTCATGGTCTTCGACGACCACGAGATGGTCGACGACTGGAACATCTCCCAGACCTGGGTGGAACGTGCCGAGACCTGGTCGTGGTGGCCGGACCACGTGCGCGACGGGCTGATGACCTACTGGTTGTACCAGCACCTCGGGAACCTGTCGCCGTCGACGATCGGTGACGAGGGCCTGCTGGCACGGTTGCTGGAGGCGCCGGACGGCAGCGCGGTCCTTGCCGCATGGGCGCAGGCGACCACGCTCACCTCGGCGGGGGTGCACGACTACCGGTTCAGCGTCGTGCGCGACGTCGGTCGCGTCCGGCTCGTGGTGATCGATGCACGCAACACGCGGGTGCTGGACGCGAGGCGCCGGCGGATCGTCGACGATCGCCAGTTCGAGTGGGTCGCCGAGCAGTGCGCGGCCGACGTCGACCACCTCCTGATCGGCTCGTCGCTCCCGGTCTTCGTCCCCGGTGGCCTGCACGATCTGCAGCTGTGGAACGAGGCGATCTGCGCCGGACGGTGGGGGCGCCTCGCGCACGGTTCGGCGAATGGTTGCGGGTGAAGGCCGACATGGAGGACTGGCCGTCGTTCGCCGCGTCGTTCGACGCACTCCTCGACCTGATCACCGCCGTCGCCAGCCGCGACGACGCCCCGGCGAGCATCTCCGTCCTGTCGGGCGACATCCACTTCTCGTACGCCGCGCAGATCCACTTCGGTCCGGAGCGAGGGGTCACGAGCGTCGTGCACCAGCTGGTCAACTCGCCGATCCGCAACTCGCTGACGGGTGCCGAGCGTACGGCGATGCGTCTGGGGGCCTCGCGTGTCGCCGCACTGATCGGCCGTGGCCTGCGCCGGGCGACCGGCCGGCGGGCCACGCCGGTGACGTGGGCCGTCGACACCGGACCGGTGTTCGACAATGCCATCGGCGAGCTGACGTTCACCGGCCGCCGCGCCGCGCTGTCCATCCAGCGCACGACGGCCGACGACGGCAGCGGCGGCCCCCCGGCGTTCGCCGAGGTGATCGAACGGCAACTGACGGCGAACGCCGGTCAGGGACGGGCGTAGACGACCACGATCGGTACGTGGGCCTTGCGGACCAGGGCGCGCGAGCACGTGCCGAACAGGGCCGCGCCGGCGGCGGTGCGGTGGCGGCGACCGACCACGATCGCGTCGCCGGCAACCGCGGCGCCGAGCAATGCCGGCGCCGGGTCGGTCGGCGCGATCGCGTGGTGGACCTCGATCGGTCGTCCGTGGCGTGCCGCGGCGACGGCCTGCTCGACGACGCGCCGCGCGTCGCCACGGCATGCCGGATCGGCGTGCACGACGAGGAGCGGCAGGTGTCGCCGGGCGGCCTCGTCGGCCGCCCAGGCGAGCGCCGGGGCGTCGGCCTCGTCGCCACCGACGCCGACGATCAGCCGTTCGACCTTCGTCGAGGTCGCCGACGCCGGCACCACCGCCACGGGCGTGCTGCTGTGCCGGCTGACGAACCGGGCCGTCGCGCCGGACCGGAACTGGCCCTCGGCCGTGTCGCGGCCCGTGCCGACGACCACCAGGTCGGCGCGCTCGGCACCGTCGCGCAGCACCCGTCCCGGCCGCCCCGCCGCTGCCCCGCTGCCGATGTCCAGGCCCGGATGCGTCCGGCGCACGGCGTCGATCGCCGCGCTCAGGCCTGCTTCGGTGTGCTCCTCGATGTCGTGAACCTGGGTGACCGTGACCGGCCGGCGCCCGGCCCATGGCACCTCGTAGCACGACACGACCTCGAGGTGCGCGCCGTGCGTCGCCGCCTGCGCGGCCGCCCACGCGAGCCGCGGCGCGAACCGTCGGTTCCGTCGAAGCCGACGAGGATCAGATCGAACACACCGCGATCATCGCTCCTCCGGGCGTGTCCCGACAGAGGCGAACGTCCCTGGGTCCGCACGGAGCACCCTGCGCTGGGCGGTGGTGGGAGACTGCCGCCGATGGCCAGGATCACGACGCGCGCGACGGACGAGGACGCCACCGGCTTCCTCGACGCCGTGCACGGCGAACGCCGGCGAGCGGAAGGTCATGCGCTGCGCGCCCTGATGGAACGCGTCACCGGCGCGCCGGCGACGATGTGGGGACCGACGATGGTCGGGTTCGGCAGCCAGCCGTACACGAACACGACGGGCACGAACGACTGGTTCGTGGTCGGCTTCTCCCCGCGCAAGCAGGCGATCACCATCTACGGCGTGTACGACGGCTACGGACCGGCCGATCCCCTCCTGGACGACCTCGGACCACACACGACCGGGACGGGCTGCCTGTACGTCAAGCGGCTCGACGACGTCGACCAGGGCGTGCTCGAGCGACTGGTCCGCCGGGCCTGGGGCCGGCGGACCGAGCCGCACGAGCGCTAGGCGTCGGCCGACTCGTGCTCGCTGCCGAACACGTACGGCTCCATCGTCTCCTGCGGCGCGCAGCCCGCCACTTGTGCCACTGGCCGCCGCCGTAATAGGCGAGGCTGCCGGGCGCCGCGTTGCCGTGGCCGTTGTAGTAGCTGAGGCAGTCGCGCAGCGGGGCGGTGGCGATGTCCGACGTGCGGCAGTGCTCGGCGTAGGCCGTCCTCGGACTGCTTCGGTGACGTCGACGATCTGCTCGCCGCGGTCGCGCAGCTCGGAGAGCATCCACACCACGTAGTCGCCGTGGGTGTCGATGGCGTCGGTGAAGTTGAAGCTGCCGCCGCCGCCCTGCGGGCCGGTGACGATGAACAGGTTGGGGAAGCCGTTGGAGTGCAGGCCGAGGAAGGTCTTGGTGCCCTCGGTCTGCCACTTCTCGCTGAGCGAGCGGCCGCCGCGGCCGACGATCATGTTGAACGTCGACGTGGCCATCCACTGGAAGCCGGTGGCGTAGATCAGCACGTCGAGCGGGTACTCGACGCCGTCGTGGACCACGCCGCGGGCGTTGATCTCGGTGACACCGATCGGGCGCCGTGTCGACGAGTGTGACGTTCGGACGGTTGAACGTCGGCAGGTACTCGTCGTGGAACGTCGGCCGCTTGCAGCCGTACGGGTAGTAGGGCTTGAGTGCCTCGGCGGTCTTCGGGTCCTCGACGATCGCGTCCACGCGGGCACGGATCTGCTCCATGATCCGGAAGTTCGTGTCGAGCTGCTTGGACATCAGCTCCTCGGGCGACAGCCGGGTGGCGTGCTCCTTGCGCTCGCGGTAGTCGTCGACCTTGCCGGCGAGGTAGTCGTCGTTGGCCTTGATGGCCGTGCGACCCTGGGCGATCTTGGCGAAGCGGGCCCGGCGGGCACGGGCCCAGCCGGGCTCCTTGCTCCACGTCTCGATCTCCTCCGGCGTCGTGGCCCGCTGGTCGCGCACGTCGATGGTCGACGGGGTGCGCTGGAACACGTACAGGTGCCCGGCCACCTTGGCCAGTTCCGGTACCGCCTGCACGGCGGTGGCGCCGGTGCCGATGATCCCGATCGTCTTGCCCTCGAGGTCGACGTTGTAGTCCCAGCGCGAGGTGTGGAAGGCGACGCCCTCGAACGTCTCCATCCCGTCGATGCGGGCCAGCTTCGGGCTGGTGAGGATGCCGTTGGCCAGGATCACGTAGCGGGCGCGCATCGTGTCGCCGCGGTCGGTGTACACGGTCCACCGACCGGCCGCCTCGTCCCACTCGGTGCGCTCGACGGTGGTGTGGAACAGGCAGTGGTCGTAGAAGCCGAACTTGGTGGCCATCGACTGGCAGTACTCGAGGATCTCGAACCCGGAGGCGAACTTCATCGACGGGAAGTAGCCCATCTCCTCCAGCAGCGGCAGGTAGCGAGTACGACTCGACGTCGCAGGCGATGCCGGGGTAGCGGTTCCAGTACCAGGTGCCGCCGACGTCGCCACCCTTCTCGCAGAAGCGGACGTCGTCGAAGCCGGCCTCGCTCAGCTTGTGCCACAGCAGCAGCCCGGCGAAGCCGGCACCGACCACGAGCGACGTCGCACTCGTCGGCGAGCGCCTCACGCTCGATCGGCGGCGCCGAGTACACGTCCTGCGAGGTACTTGGCGAACTCGCCCTCCATCGCCATGTAGTCGGCGGCGCCGCGGCGGGCCTCCTTGAACGCCTTGTACTTGGCCTGCTCCTCGGCGTCGAACTTCGCCCCCGGCGGCGGCTCGGGCAGCGCCTTGAGCTCCTCGTCGTCGATGATCGAGTAGCCCTTGCCCTGGATCCGTTCGGTGGCCTTGGCCGCCCGCGTGTCGAAGGTCTTCCGACCCGTCACCTGGATCGACGTTGATCGCTGCCATGGCGTGCTCCCTCGGTTTCGCTTCCCCGCCGGCACTGTACGGAAGCCCCCGGCGCCATCGCGGGCGTCCGGTGGGGCCGGATGCAGCCCGGCTGGAATTTGGTTGCACTGAGCAATCAGACTGCGCCGATGCCGATCGCCATCACCGACGACCACCGCGCCCTCGCCGGCACGGTCTCCAGCTTCCTCGCCAAGCACCAGTCCACGGCCGCGGCGCGCGCCCTGCTGGAGGCGGCCGAGGAGCCGAACGCCTCGTTCTACGCCGAGGCCGCCGAGCTCGGCTGGCTCGGCCTGCACGTGCCCGAGGAGCTCGGCGGCTCGGGCTTCGGCCTGGAGGAGACGGTGGTCGTCGTCGAGGAGCTCGGCCGCGGCCTCGCCCCCGGTGCGTTCGTCCCGTCGCTGATCGCCTCCGCGGTGCTCGTGGCCGCCGGCGACGACGCCGTGCGCCAAGCAGTGGGTGCCCGGCCTGGCCGACGGCATCGGTCACCGGCGCGGTGGCGCTCGACGGCGCGGCCGAGCTGCGCGACGGTGCGTTGCACGGCGACGCCGGCACGGTGCTCGGCGCCGGGCTGGCCGACGTGCTGCTCGTCGGCCGTCGGTGACGACGTCGCCGTGGTCGACGCCCGCGCGCCGAAGGCGTCACGGTGACGCCCGGCGCTCGAACCTGGACACCACCCGCCGCGCGGCGCGGGTCTCCTTCGCCGGTGCCCCGGCCGACGTGCTGCCCGGCGCCCGCCGGCTGCTCGTCGACCTGGCGCGCACGATCATCGCCGCCGAGGCCGTCGGTGTGGCCCGCGAGTCGACCGACATGGCCGCCGAGTACGCCAAGGTGCGCCTCCAGTTCGGCCGGCCGATCGCCATGTACCAGGCGGTCAAGCACCACTGCGCCAACATGGCCGTGGCCACCGAGCTGGCCACCGCCGCGGTCTGGGATGCGGCGCGGGCCGCAGCCGGCGGCGGCGACCAGTTCTCCTACGCCGCCGCCGTCGCCGCCGCGCTGGCCGTCCCGGCCGCCGACGAGTGCGTCAACCTCGGCATGCAGGTCCACGGCGGCATCGGCTTCACCTGGGAGCACGACTGCCACATCTACATGCGCCGGGCCACGGCGATCGCCGCGGTGCTCGACGCCGATGCTGCCGCTGCCGAGGTCACCGACCTGACCCGCGCCGGCGTGCGCCGGGAGCGCACCGTCGACCTGCCGCCCGAGGCCGAGGCCATCCGCGCCACGGTGCAGGCGTTCGCCGCCGAGGTGCAGGCGCTGGCCGACCCCGAGGCGCAGAAGCTGAAGCTGATCGACGACGGCTACGCGATGGCGCACTGGCCCGAGCCGTACGGGCGCAACGCCGGAGCCATCGAGCAACTGGTGATCGAGCAGGAGTTCGCCGCCGCCGGCATCAAGCGGCCGCAGTACGGCATCACCGGCTGGGTCATCCTCACGCTCATCCAGCACGGCACCGCCGAGCAGGTGTCCCGCTGGGTTCGCCCCGCCCTCACCCACGAGGTGATCTGGTGCCAGCTGTTCAGCGAGCCCGACGCCGGCTCCGACGCTGCGGGCATCACCACCAAGGGCACCCGCGTGGACGGCGGCTGGCTGGTCAACGGGCAGAAGGTGTGGACCAGCGGGGCGCACGTCTCGGGCTTCGGCCTGGCGACGATCCGCACGAACCCGGACGTGCCCAAGCACAACGGGATCACCACGATGGTCGTCGACATGCACGCCCAGGGCGTCGAGGTCCGTCCGCTGAAGATGGCCACCGGCGGTTCGGAGTTCAACGAGGTGTTCTTCAACGACGTGTTCGTCCCCGACGACGACGTCATCGGGCCCGTCGACAGCGGTTGGACGGTGGCCCGGGCGACGCTGGGCAACGAGTCGGTCAGCATCGGCGGCGGCTCCGGCGGCGGGGACGGCGCGCCGGCGCAGATGGTCGTCGCCGCGTTCGACGCCCACCCGGAGCGACTGCCGGGCGGCGCGCCGCGGATCGGTCGTTCGTTCTCCATCGGCCACGCCATGGCCATGCTCAACCTGCGCACGGCCCACCGCGCCGTACAGGGCAGTGGGCCCGGCCCGGAGGGGGCGATCACCAAGCTCGTCCTGTCGGAGAACCTGCACGAGAACACGGCGATCATGTCGGAGCTCGCCGGCCCCGACCTCGCCTTCCTCGACGACAAGGGCGGGCTCGCCGGTGGGCTCGTGCTGTGGCACCGGGCGATGTCGATCGCCGGGGGGACGTCGGAGATCAAGCGGAACCAGATCGGCGAGCGGATCCTCGGCCTGCCGCGGACCCGCTGATCAAGTAGGCCGGCGGCCGGCGGCCGGCGGGCGGCGGCGCTCGGCGTCAGCTGGTCTGCTTGCAGCGGACGATCAGGTGGCCGTCGGCACCGGGCACGGAGCCGTGGACCTCGACGGACTCGACGGCGAACGTGGCCCCGGGCAGCGTGGCGACCTCCTTCTCCAGCGGGTTGGTCGACAGCTCCTCGATGTCGCGCCCGTTCGTCAGCTCGGTGATGTACAGCACCTGGTAGCGCGCTGGGCCCTTCAGCGCGGGCCTGGCCAGCTTGGTCATGAAGTACTCGGCGCTGGACTCGGACTTGGACTGGCTGGCGATCGCCAGTCGCGTGCGCGTCTCGGCCTTGGCGACGAACCGCTGCTTGTCGCCGCCCGGAGAGACGTCGGTGAAGAGGTCGTCGAACTCCTGCTTGCTCACGGCCTCGCCGCGAAACACCGGACCCGTCCAGACTTCGAGCTGGTTGAGGCCCTGCACGGCCATCCCGGCGTGCAGCGCGCCCTCCTCCTTGAGCGTCCTCAGCTGCTGCTGGCGCGCCGCCGCCTGCGCCTGTTGTTCCTGCTGCTGGAGCTTCTTCGCCCGCTTGCCGCGCGGCGCCGCCGGGACTGCGGGTTGAGCGAGCTCGTCGCTGCGGGAGGTGGCCATCCAGACGTCGTCGTTCGCCGTCGCCGGGTTCATGTAGCCGTAGTCGGGGGCGGTGAACGTGAGGATCGCCGCGGTCTGTGCGGGCGTCAGCTTGAGCCGGGCGCCGGCGCCACGGACGCGGCTGGCCGCCTTGGCGTCGGCCGGCGTCGTCTGCTCGTTGGCGAAGCCGATGTCGCGCGCGATCCCCGAGAGCTTCTGGAAGCCGCGCTTGCCGGGCGGGCCGATGGGCGGGGCCGCGTTGCGCCCGGCCTCGAGGTAGATCTGCTCGGCCTTCGCCTTGCTCTTGACGATCCGCGTCCGGTTGGTCTTCAGCTCGATCTCGTCGACCACCTTCTGCAGGCGCCCGCGTTCGGCGGGCAAGGTGACGCCGAGCAGGCGCCGAGCCCTGACCTGGGTGCCTGCGGGCAGGGCGGCGAGGATCTTCTCCGCCCGCCCGGACACCTCCATGGCCAGGTTGACGTCGTCGTCCTCCATCGGATCGGGAAGGGCGAGGATCTTCTTCAGGGCCGATTCCAGCGGTGCGATGTCCCGCTGCAGCTGCTTGACCCGCTTGCGCGACTCCTCGTTGCCGGCGGCGCGTTCGGCCTTCTCGGCCTTCGACAGGCCGTTGGCCATCTCCTGGGCGCCCGACGTGCCGAAGACCTCGGATCCGGGTTTGGGCTTCTTCGACGGGAACAGCCGGCGAACCGTGGCGCCGGTCGACTGCACCACGTGGGCGAGCTCGTGGGCCAGCACCCGATCACCGGCAGCCGAACCGAGACCGGGGGCGTCGTCGCCGAGGAACACGTCGTGGCCGACGGTGAACGCCGTGGCCTGCAACGAGCGGCTGAGGATGCCGGCCTCGCGACCGCGGTGCACGCGGACGTGCCCGAGGTCGACGCCCGCGTGCGCCTCGACCGCGGTGCGCATCGACGTCGACAACCCCGTCCCTCCACCACGGGCTGCGGCGATGCGCGTCTGCACGCTCGGATCCACTTCGGTGTCGCCGAGCGGATCGTCGGCGGGCGTCTGTGCCGCGCGGAACAGGTTGCTCGGTCGCCGTTGCAGGTCGGCGATCAGCCCGTCGGCGAAGCGGTCCGCCTCCTGCTCTGCGGGATCGTTCGCCGCACCGACGAGCAAGCGAGGGGAGGCGAGCGCGGCGGTCGTCGCGCGACGCTCGGCGGCCGGCGGCCGGCGGTGCTCACGCTCGGCGTACTCCCGACCCCGGCCCCGTCCCACGAGAGGCACGGTACCTGACCCGTTCGGGGTAGCTGGTCGCCGCAACCACCGACGCGCACCTGCGATCGGTTCCGGTCACGATCGTCACGATGCATCGCCATGTCGATCGACGCGGCCGGCGGCAGACGCCGGCCATCGTGATCGACGGTCAGCGGCGGCGCTCGAGGTGGCTGACGTACATCGCCGCCCACAGCAGCCGCCGAGCCTCGCCGATGTCGTCGGGCTCGTCGGTCAACCGGTCCAGCACGTCGGTCAAGGCGTCCGTTCCGCTGTCCGGTTCTGCGGTTGGATGGTCGGCCTCGGCCGGGCGTCCGACCGCGGCAGCGAGCCGATCGGTGTGTGCGAGGAGCGCCTGACGAGCCGGTGTCGACCGACGCGCGGTCGCGTCGGGATCGCCACCGAGCGCGAGCACGGCGTCGGCGGCGAGCCGCACCCGGGTGGCATCGTCGGCGTCCGCGGCGACGGTGGCCAGCCGTCGGCGATCGTTGCCCACCTCCACCTGCAGGTGGCGCATCGCGTCGTCGAGCGTGCGTGCCGCGGCGAGCACGGCCCGATCGTCGCCCGGCGGCTCGGGCAGTGCCCCGGTGATGTAGCGCACGGCGCCGACCAGGTGACCGCTGGCGGTGCGCAGGGCCGTGTCGAGGGCCCGCACCACCGCCGCGCTGGCGCCGCGCGGCCAGACGAGCAGGCCGACGACCAGGCTCACCCCGGCACCGACGGCGACGTCCTCGACCCGGGTGATGCCGATGCGCCACCCTGCAGGGTCGATGAGGTTGAACAAGATCACGACGACGACGGTGAACGCCGCCTGCCCGGCAGCGAAGGAGATCGCTTCGGGCGCGAAGGCGGCGATGAAGACGCCGACGGGGAAGACGACCCACAGGACGGCGTGCTCCGTGCCGACGAGCTCGAGGACGAGGGCCCCGACGACGAAGCCGACGGTGGTGCCGAGCACGGCGCGCAGCGCGGTGGCCCCGGTGGTCAGCGCGTTGGATCGCAGGACGGACAGGGCGCCGAGCACGACCCAGAAGCCGTGCTGCAACGACAGCCCACCGGCCAGCGCCACCGCGAGCGCGAGGCCGATCCCGCCGCGCAGGCTGTTGCGCAGCCACACCGAGCGTCCGTAGCTGACGGCGGTCGTCCGCAGGCGGGGCAGCTCTCCGAGCGCACGGGCGTCGTCGCCGAGCTCCGGCAGGCCGCGACCGGTGAGGCGTTGGCGCAACGGCCGGGCATCGGCCGCTGCCGCCCAGGCGACGATGTGGCCCACCGTCTCGGCGCTCGCGGCGATCTCGAACGGCTCCCACGGCGCCGTCGCCGTCTCGACGCTCGCCGGTCGGGCGAGGGCGTCATCGACAGCCACGGAGAACGCCGTGAGTCGCCGCTCGGTCAGCGCGCCGAGCGCGTGATCGAGGTCGTCGTGTGCGGCACGTGCCGAGGCCGGGCGCAGCGCAGCCGCACTTGCGTGGAGCACGTCCGCCGAGGCCGTGGTCTCGATCTGTGGCTCATGGGTCGTCGCCCGACGCACGACCATCGGTGTCAGCCAGCCGAGCTCGGCGACGACTCGCACGAGCGCGCGGCTCCCGGCGATGAGCCCGACCGGCCGGGTCACGGTGCGGCGGTAGCGCTCGTGGAGGTCAGCGAGTGCCTGTTCGGCAGCCCGTGCCCGTTGCGTGCGCACGTCCTCGGCCGGGCCGGGGTCCAGCGCCAGGGCCAGCGCGGCGCACGCGTCGGCGGCGCCCTCGCGCATCCGGTCGTGCTCGTCGGGCGGGAACAGCCACACCGCGGCCGGGATGCTGACGAGCGCGGCGAGCGCCCAGCCAGCGAGCCGATCCGGGATCGCGCCGATGTCGGCGGGCAGGGTGACCGGGAGGATGAACGCGAGCAGTGCGGCGCGCGACGCCGCGGCGATGCTCGCGCTGAGCACACCGCTGAACAGCACCACCACGCCGACGACGAACATCGCTGCCGCGCTGAGCCACAGCGGACCGGCGACGAGGCTGCCGATCACGATGAGCAGGGCGCCGGTGATCGTCAGGACCCCGTAGCACGCCGACCGGGCGGCGCGATCGCCCGGGAAGTCGGCGAACACGAGCAGGGCGAACGAGCCGAACGCGCCGAACAGCGCGACCGTGTCGTTGCCGATCACCTCGACGCCGACGAACGTGACGATCGAGATGCCGATCGCGGCCCGGGCTGCACGCAGCGCAGCAGCTCGGTGGCGGGCGATCGAGGCAGCGTACTGCGCGCCGGCGCGTCGGCAGGGCGGCGCCGCTCGTGACGATGACAGCGGTCGCTGCGCCGCGCCGGCGGCGACGGTCGGCTGGCGCCGCACGGTCGGCCACTGGGTCGCGCGACGCTCTGGGACGTGTCCAACAGCCGTCGCCGCCGCTCGATCCTGGGGTTCGGGTGAACGTCACCGGTGGTTCGACGGCGATCGTCGTCGGCGGGACCGGGCCGACCGGTCCGTACGTGGTGCGCGGCCTGCTCGACCGGGGCTACTCGGTGACGATCGTGCACACCGGACGGCACGAGCGCGCCGAGATCGCCGGGTCGGTCGAGCACGTCCACGTGGACCCGTTCGATGCCGTGGCGACCGCCGCCGCCCTCGACGGGCGGACCGCCGATGTCGGCGTCGTCATGTACGGCCGGCTGCGGGAGCTGGCCGGGATCGTCGGCCGGCGCGTCGGCAAGCTGGTCACCGTGGGCGGGATGCCCGCCCTGATCGGCTACGGCGATCCCGAGGCGCTCGACCCGCCCGGCCTGCCGGTGCCGGCGACCGAGCTCGACGCGCCCGTCGGTGACGAGCGCAGCGGCGAGCCGACCAACGCCAAGGTCGCGGCCATCGTGCGCACCGAGCGGGCGACGTTCGCCGCCGCGCCGACCGCCACGCACTTCCGCTACCCGTTGGTGTACGGGCCGCACCAGCTCCTGCCGCGCGAGTGGATGATCGTGCGTCGGGTGCTCGACGGCCGACAGCGGATCATCGTTCCCGATGGCGGACTGCAGCTGCGTTCAGCGGTGCACGCGGCGAACGCGGCCCATGCGCTGCTCCTCGCCGTCGACCGGCCGGAGACATCGGCCGGGCGCACGTTCCACGTCAGCGACGAGCACACGCCGTCGTTGCGCCAGGTGGTCGAGATCGTCGCCGCCGCGCTCGGCCACCGCTTCGAGCTGGTGAGCATTCCCGACGAGCTGGCGACGCCCGCCCGGCCGATGATGATGCTCACCGGCAGCTACCACCGCTACACGCCGTCCACTGCGCTGGTGCGCGAGCTCGGCTACCGCGACGTGGTCACCGCCGCGGACGGGCTGGCCGACACCGCACGGTGGCTGGCGGCCAACCCGCCCGAACCGGGCGGGACGATCGAGCGCAACCTGCAGGATCCGTTCGACTACGCCGCCGAGGACGCCCTCATCGACGCCTGGACCTCCGCGCTCGCCGGGCTGCGCGGCGCGGCAGCCGCAGCCGATCCGGGCTACGCCGACCGCTACTCACCGCACTTCGAGGAGATGCGCGCCGCCCGCCGGGCCCGCCGCGCCGCAGCTCGGGACGTCTGACAGCTGCCCACCCGACTCGGGCCGAGTTCGTTCGTGTCGCGCCGGTGACGACGGGATCGGCGCGTGTGGCCGCGACACGAACGGGATGATCGGCGTGGGACGCGACAGTCCGGTCGGGCGGCGGAGACGCCGACCCGGGGCGGTCGGGACGACGGCGCTACGTTCGCCGGCGTGATCGCTTCGGCGGACGACCTGCTCGACCGGGTGGCCGTCGCCCTGCGTCGGCAGATCGCTCCCGCGGTGAGCGAGCCGTTCGCCGCGACCCAGGCGTACATGGCCGCGGTGATCGCCGCCAAGCTCGCCGGCCAGCTGCGGGCCGCCGCAGCCGACCGCGTCTGCCGCAGCCGACGATGTCGCCCTGCTGCGGGCGGCGCTGTTGCCGACGCTCGAGTCGACCCGGGCGCCGGGCGTGCAGGACGCGCTCGGCGCGCTGTCCGCCGACGCCGGCGACGCCGCGTGGAGCCGGCTCGTGCAAGCCGTCCACGACGAACGAGAGCGGCTCGGCATGGCGTGGTTCGACGAGGTGATCGGTCTCGTGCGTGCTGCGGTCCGGGCCCGTCTCGACCGTTCGCTGGCGTACTCGGCGTGACGGGCGTGACCGGCGTGACGGGCGTGACCGGGGTCGACGGCGATCCGGCGTCGCTCGAACACCGCTTGGGCGCGTACCTCGGCCAGCAGTTCGGTACCGACGACCTGCGGCTGCGCGACGTCGAGCGCATCGCCGTCGGGTGGTCGCACGAGACGTGGTTGTTGGACGCCACCTGGACCTCGGCCGGCGAGCTCCACGAGCGCGGCCTGTGCGTGCGCCGCGACCCGGGCAACGCGCTGCTGCGGGAGATGTCCGACCTGGGCACGCAGTTCGAGGTGCTCCGCCGGCTGACCGACACGGCGGTGCCGGTGCCGACGCCGTACTTCTTCGAGGACGACCCGGCGATCCTCGGCGCCCCGTTCCTGGTGATGGACAAGGTGCCGGGCACGTGCCCGAGCCCGTGGGGCCGTGACGGCCGGCGGTTCTACGCCGACGCCGCCCAGCGCGGCGTGCTCCCCGACAGCTTCACGGATGCGCTCGTCGCGCTGCACACGCTCGACTGGCGCGCCGCCGGACTCGACGTGCTCGGCGTCCCCGGGCCGGGGACGGCGTTCGCCCTCGGCGAGGTGGACAAGTGGCAGGCGCTGATCGACGCCACCGGCACGGAGCCGCACCCGGTGCTCACCGACGTGATCTGCTGGTTGCGGGCGAACGCGCCGACCACGGAGCGGTTGTCGCTGGTGCACGGCGCGTACCGCACCGGCAACCTGCTGATCGACGGCGATCGGGTGTCGGCGGTGCTCGACTGGGAGACCGAGGTGATCGGCGACCCGATGTACGACGTGGCCTACGTCCTCTCCCCGCTGAACCGCGAGGGCACGGACCTGTTGTCCAACCTCGTCGAGCGCGATGCGTTCTATCGGCGCTACGAGGCCGGCACCGGCCTGACGATCGACGAGGACGCCTGCCGCTACTACCAGATGCTGTACGCGATGCGCTCGGCCGCGTTCTGGATGAGCGCCAGCGACCTGTTCGCCAGCGGGCGCAACGAGGACCTGCGGCTGGCGCGCACCGCGTGGTCGATCCCGGTGGTGCTCGACCAGGCCGCACGGGCGCTCGGGTACTGATGGACGACGAGGCCGCGCCCGTGTTCACGGCCGCCGACGACGGGTTGCACACCGCGGAGCTCAGCGACCGGTGGTGGGAGACCGAGACCGCGTGGTTCTCCTTCTCTCACCCGGAACGGCGCCTCGGCGGATGGCTGTACACGATGATCCGGCCGAACATCGGCACCGTCGCCGGCGGTGCCTGGGTGTGGGACGACACCGCCCACCTGCCGTGGGACGTGCCCTACAGCGCGAACTACTCCGCGCTCCAGCTCCATGCGGACACCGATCTGCGTGACACGACGCTGCCCAACGGCGTGTCGATGCGCGTCGTCGAGCCGGGCACCAGCTACGACCTCGGGTACGACGACGGCGACCGCCTCACCCTGAGCTTGCGTTTCGACGCGGTGATGCCGCCGGAGCCGCTGACGCGGGCCGGCTCGACGTTCGGTTCGGCGCACCACTTCGACCAACTCGGGCGGGTCACCGGCCAGCTCGTCCTGCACGGCGAGATGATCGCGATCGATTGCCTGGCCATGCGCGACCGGACGTGGGGCCCGCGCCCCGAGCACCGCCCGCGCCGCGCCGCGTACGTCACCGGCGCGATGGACGAGGCGCACGGGTTCCTTGCCGTCACCGCCACGACCGCCGAGGCGGATCCCGTGGCCTACGGGTTCCTGCGACGCGACGGTCGCACGGTCGGCATCGCCGGTGGCGAGCGCACCGTCACGCGCGATCCGCGCGAGGGCTGGATCGAGCGCATCGAGGTGGACGCGATCGACAACGACGGCCGGCCGCTGCACGCGGTGGGCGAGCCGGTCAGCCGGATGATCATCAATCGCCACACGTTCATCGACATCAACAGCCTCGTTCGCTGGGACGTCGACGGAACGGTGGGGTGGGGGGAGGACCAGGACATGTGGCCGGTGCACGACTTCGCCGCCGCTCGGCGCCATGGCGCGTTCGGCGGGCTCCCTGCGGACGGCGGTGACCCCCGATGACCGCGGCGTTGCCCGACTACGACGACCTGCCGCTCGTGCCCGGTCTCGACGTGCGTCATGCGTGGGACGTCTTCGGTCGCGACGACGTGCTCGGCTCGATCAACCTGGTGACACCGGAACGAGTCGCCGCCGCGGCCGCCTCGGTGACCACCGGCGAGCTGATCCCGCTGGACCTGCCGCTCGACATGCCGAACCCGCCGCTGTTCGGCCGGCGGCCGTACCGCCACGTCGTCGTCGCCCTCAACCGCCACGAGATGGACGACCACCTCGACGACTTCCATCCGCAGGGCTCCACCCAGTGGGACGCGCTCAGCCACGTGCGCTGCCGCGAGCACGGCTTCTGGGGCGGGCGCACGCAGAACCCGACGGACGGCCCGAACGGCCTGGGCATCCATCAGTGGGCCGAGCACGGCATCGCCGGCCGCGGACTGCTGATCGACGTCGCCGGCTGGCTCGCCGAGCGCGACCCGGACCTACGACGCGCTCGTGCCGCGACCGGTCACCGCCGACGAGGTCCGCGCCACGCTCGACGCGCAGGGCGTGACACCCGAGCCGGGCGACATCTGGTGCCTGCGCACCGGGTGGCCGCCGGCGTACCTCGCGCTCGACGCAGGGCGACGGGCGGCGTACGCGACGAACCCGACGTTCGCCGGGTTGCGCGCCGACGAGGAGATGGCCCGCACGATCTGGAACTCCCACCCGGCGGCGCTGTGCTGCGACAACCCGGCCGTCGAGGTGGTGCCCGGCGACCCGTCGATCGGCTCGCTGCACCGCCGCCTGCTGCCCACGCTGGGCATGGCGCTCGGCGAGATGTTCGACTTCGAGCGCCTGGCCACGACGTGCCGGGCCGACGGGCGGTGGACGTTCTTCTTCGTCGCCGCGCCGCTCAACCTGCCCGACGGGCTCGGCTCGCCCGGCAACGCCGTGGCCATCCGCTGAACGCGCCAGAACGGCTGAGCACCCGATGACCGGCATCGACCTGCGCCGCCACGTCCGCCCGGGTGACACCGTCGTGGTCGAGCAGAGCACCGCCGAGCCACGGGCGCTCGTCGAGGCGCTCATCGAGCAGCGCGCCGAGCTGGCGCCGTTGCGCCTGATCTTCGGGGCCTCGTTCGCCGGGCTGGTCAAGCCCGAGCACACCGACGCGTTCGAGCTCATCGGCCTCGGCGGCGTCGGCCGCTCCGCGGTGCTGACGCGCGCCGGCGTCGTCGACGTCCTCCCCATCCACCTCGGGGCGATCCCCGGCCTGTTCCGCAGCGGACGGCTGCACGCCGACGTCGCGCTCGTCCAGCTGAGCACGCCGAACGAGCACGGTGAGCACTCGTTCGGGCTGAACGCCGACTACATCGCGCGCGGTGATCGAGCGTGCGCGGGTGACGCTCGCGGAGGTCAACCCACGCGTCCCGTTCACGTTCGGCGACACGATCGTGCCGGCATCGGCGCTCACGGCAACGGTGCACGACGACCGTCCGCTCCAGCAGGCCGACCTCCGCCCGCCGCTGCCGGAGGACTCGGTGATCGCCGGGTTGGTCGCTGCGCTCATCCCCGACGGGGCCACGCTGCAGTTCGGCGTGGGTGGCACACCCGACGCGGTGCTCGCCGGCCTCGGCGAGAAGAACGATCTCGGCGTGCACTCCGGGATGATCAGCGACGCGGTGGTGGACCTCATCGAGGCCGGCGTGGTGACCAACCGGGCGAAGGGCATCGACGAGGGGGTCACGGTCACCGGCGCCCTGTTCGGTTCCGACCGGCTCTACTCCTGGGCCGACCGCAACCCGATGTTGGCGATGCGCCCCGTCACGTACACGCACGACGCCGCCGTGCTCGCCTCGGTGCGGTCGCTGTACGCCATCAACTCGGCGATCGAGGTCGACCTCACCGGCCAGGTCAACGGGGAGGTCGCCGCCGGCCAGTACGTCGGCACGGTCGGTGGTCAGCCGGCGTTCGCCCGTGCGGCCGCATTGTCGACCGACGGACGGGCGATCGTCGCCCTCCCGTCGACGGCCCGTGGCGGCGAGCTGTCGCGCATCGTCGCCCGGACGAGCGCCGGGGTGACGTCCACGGCCCGGTGCGACGCCGACCTGGTGGTCACCGAGCACGGGGTGGCCGACCTCCGCGGGGCGACGTTGGCCGAGCGGCGGGTGCGGCTGCTGGCGATCGCCGACCCACGCCATCGCGACGCGCTGCGCCGCGGCGCCGAGTTGACGTCGCTGCCCCGCGCTGCGACGTGCTAGTCATCGACGCCGCCGGTGACGTCGGCCGGGACGTCGCACGCCGAGGAGGACCGATGACCGACCTGTTCACCAACCACCTGCGCTTCGCCGACCTCGACGCATGGCACGCCGAGGCGGACGAGTTGCGCGCCCATGGCGTCGTCCAGCTCGTCGACCGCAGCGCCGACGGGTTCCGGCCGTTCTGGGCGGTCCTCGGGCTCGACGAGGTGATGGCCGTCGAGCGCCAGCCGGCGCTGTTCACCAACGAGCCGATGTCGGTGCTCAGCCGGGAGGTCGACGTCGCCGCGACCGTCGCCTCGGGGGCGCAGATCCGCTCGCTGGTGCAGATGGATGCGCCCGACCACCCCAAGTACCGCCGGCTCACGGCCGACTGGTTCAAGCCGGCGAGCATGAACCGCCTGCAGCCGCGCCTCGACGAGCTCAGCGCCGAGGCGCTCGCCCGTCTGGAGGCGGCCGGCGGCAGCTGCGACTTCAGCAAGGACGTCGCCGTCTGGTATCCGCTGGCGGTGATCCTGGCGATCCTCGGGCTGCCCGAGGAGGACTACCCGCGGATGCTCAAGCTCACCCAGGAGCTGTTCGGCGCCACCGACGACGAGCTCGGCCGGGGTGGGACCGAGGGCCTCATCGAGACGATCCTCGACTACTTCCGCTACTTCGGTGCGCTCACCGCCGAGCGGCGCGAGCACCCCACCGAGGACCTCGCCTCGCTCATCGCCAACGGGCGCATCGACGGCGAACCGCTGCCCGACATGGAGCTGATGAGCTACTACGTGATCATCGCCGCGGCCGGACACGACACCACGGCGAGCGCGATGACGGGTGGGCTGCAGGCGCTGATCGACCATCCCGACCAGCTGGAGCGGCTGCGCGCCGACCCGGCGCTGGTGCCGACCGCCGTCGACGAGATGATCCGCTGGGTCTCACCGGTGCGCCACTTCACCCGAACCGCCCAGGCCGACACCGAGCTCGGCGGCGTGCAGATCGCCGAGGGTGACCTCGTCTACCTGTCCTACCTCGCGGCGAACCGCGATCCGCGGGTGTTCGAGAACCCCCACCGGTTCGACGTCGGCCGGGCCAACGCCGACCGTCACGTCGCGTTCGGCTTCGGCGCGCACTTCTGCCTCGGCGCCCAGCTGGCCCGCATGGAGCTGCGCACGCTGTTCCGCGATCTGGTGCCGCGCCTCGAGCACGTCGAGCTGGCCGGTCGGCCGTCGTCGATGAAGACCACGTTCGTCGGCGGCACCAAGTCGCTGCCGATCCGCTACCAGCTCACGCCGGCCTGAGCGCTCAGGCGGCGACGGCCGAGTCGATGACCTCGTCGGTCCGACCGAT
Organism: uncultured Acidimicrobiales bacterium; assembly: GCA_963794805.1. Classification (GTDB taxonomy): domain Bacteria; phylum Actinomycetota; class Acidimicrobiia; order Acidimicrobiales; family Ilumatobacteraceae; genus JAODBQ01. The sequence goes on along the minus strand of CAWCFL010000007.1, from coordinate 361,090 downwards.
CGACACGCCCGGCCACGGGCGCAGGCGCGGGGTGAACTGGACGCCCTGACGGCCGGCCATCAGCGCGGTGGCCACGACGGTGCCGACGAACGTCAGCGCACCGCCGCCGATCAGCGTCCAGCGCGCCCCCCACTGCTCGGCCACCCAGCCGAGGATCGGCGCCCCGAGCGGCGTGCCGCCCATGAAGATGCACATGTACAGGGCCATCACCCGGCCGCGCATCTCCGCCGTCACGCTCATCTGGACGAACGCGTTGGCGGTGGCGATCATCAGCAGCGATGTCACGCCGCACAGCGGCTGGCTGATGGCGAACAGCAGGTAGGTGGGCGCGAGGCCGGAGAGGATCTCGACCACGCCGAACGCCGAGCGCGCAGCTGATGATGATCGCCTGGCGCGGTCGGGCGCGGCGGGCGGCGACGAGTGATCCGATGAGCGAGCCGATCGCCAGGATCGACCCGAGGAGCCCGTACTCGCCGGCACCCTTGCCGAACACCTCGGTGGCCATGAGCGCCGTGGTCATCTGGAAGTTGAAGCCGAACGTGCCGGCGCAGAAGACGATCGCCAGGATGAGCATGATGTCCGGCCGGGCGCGCACGTACCGCACGCCGTCGCGCAGCTGGCCCTTGGCCCGGCCGATCGGCTTCGTCGGTCGCATCTCCGACTGGCGCATGACCATCAGCGAGACGACGACGGCGGCGTAGCTGACCGCGTTGAGCAGGATCACCCAGCCGGTGGCCGCGACGCCCGAGCCCATCAGGGCGATCAGCACGCCGGCCAGGGCCGGGCCGATCATCCGGGCCAGGTTGAACGACGCCGAGTTCAGCCCGACGGCGTTGGCCAGGTCCTTGCTGTCGACCATCTCGTTGACGAACGCCTGGCGGGCCGGGACGTCGAGCGCGCTGGCCGTGCCGAACAGGAACGTCAGGACGTACACGTGCCACACGGTGATCGAGTTGGTGATCGCCAGCAGGCCCATCACCAGGGCGGTGGCACCCATGATCGACTGCGTCCAGTTGAGGACGGTGCGCTTGGCGTAGCGGTCGGCGAGCACGCCGGCGAACGGGGAGAACAGGAGCACCGGCAGGAACTGCAGGCCGGTGGTGATGCCCAGTGCGCCGGCGCTGCCGGTGAGCGCGAGGACCAGCCAGTCCTGAGCGACGCGCTGCAGCCAGGTGCCGATGTTCGACAGCAGCGAGCCGGTGGCGAACAGCCGGTAGTTGCGGTACTTCGAGCGCGACGAACGTGCGCGACTCGGCGAACCGCCCCTTCTTTCCCCCGATCGGTCGCTCGGTCGTCATGCGCTCGCTGCGCTCGCTCATGACACTCGGGGGCTCGCGCCCCCGTACCCCATCGACGACCGGCTCCCTGGCGGTCGCTCGGTCGTCATGCGCTCGCTGCGCTCGCTCATGACACTCGGGGGCTCGCGCCCCGTACCCCATCGACGACCGGCTCCCTGGCGGTCGCTCGGTCGTCATGCGCTCGCTGCGCTCGCTCATGACTCGGCCAGCCGATCGAGCAGGGGAGCGACGCGGCGCAGCAGGTCGACCTCAGCGGGGGTCAGCGTGGACAGCTGCTGGGCCAACCACGCATCGCGCCGCCGGCGGTCGGCGTCGAGCACGGCGCGCGCCGCGTCGGTGAGGTCGACGACCACCTGGCGGCCATCGGCCTGCCCGGACTTCCGGGTGACCAGTCCGAGCGCCTCGAGGCTGCCGACCGTGCGGGTCATCGACGGCGGCTTGACGTTCTCCCGCGCGGCGAGGGCGCCGACGGGCAGGGCGCCGAAGCGGCTCAGCGTGCCGAGGACCGACAGTTGGTTGAACGACAGGTCGTCGCCGGAGCGCTCCACGCGGATCCGTCGCGACAGCCGGGCGACGCCGATGCGCAGGGACGCGGCGAGCTGTGACGCGCCGTTCACGGCGGCGCGCGACGGGCGCCCGCGCTCGATCGTCGTCTCCCCCGCAGCAGTCACAACTCCTTAGCCTAGCTACGTAGTCTTGCGAAGCAACCGTCGGGCGGCGCGTCAGTACGAGCGCGGCAGGCCGAGCACGTGCTCGGCGATGTACGACAGGATCAGCTCCTGGCTGATCGGCGCGATGCGCGGCAGGCGCGACTCGCGGAAGTACCGCTCGACGTGGTACTCGGTGGCGTAGCCGAAGCCGCCGTGGGTCTGCACGGCCCGGTCCGCCATGAAGAACCCGGCCTCGGCGGCCAGGTACTTGGCCATGTTGGCCTCCTCGCCACACGGGAGGCCGGCGTCGATGCGCTGGCCCGCCTCGCGGATCATCAGCGCCGCAGCGCGCAGCTTGGCGTACCCCTCGGCGAGCGGGAAGGCGATGCCCTGGTTCTTGCCGATCGGCCGCCCGAACACCACCCGCTCGTTGGCGTAGTTCACCGCGCGGCGCATCGCCGCGAGCCCGATGCCCAGCGCCTCGGCGGCGATGAGGATGCGCTCGGCGTTGAGCCCCCCGAGGAGGTACTGGAACCCGCGGCCCTCCTCGCCGACGCGGTCCTCGATGGGCACGAGCACGTCGTCGTACACGGTCTCGCACGAGGCGACCGCGTTGCGCCCCATCTTCGGGATCGCCGTGGCCTCGACGCCGGGCGCGTGTCGATCGACGAGGAACAGGGTCATGCCCTGCGTCGGCTTGGCGACGTCGGCGAGGGGCGTGGTGCGGGTGAGCAGGAGGATGCGGTCGGCCTGGAGTGCCTTGGTGGTCCACACCTTGCGGCCGTTGATCACGTAGTGATCGCCGTCGAGCACCGCCCGCGTGGTGATCTTCGTCGTGTCCGTGCCGGCGTCGGGCTCGGTGACGCCGAACGCCACGTGCAGCGACCCGTCGGCCACCGACGGCAGGAAGCGCTGCTTCATCTCCTCGGTGCCGTGCATCACGACGGGGTGCATGCCGAAGATCGACAGGTGGATGGCCGACGCCCCGTTCATGCACGCGCCCGACGCGGCCACCTCCTCGAGGATGGCGGCGGCGTGGCGGATGCCCTGGCCGCCGCCGCCGTACTGCTCGGGGATGGCGATGCCGATCCACCCGCCCTCGGCCATCGCCGCGTAGAACTCGTCGGGGAAGCGGTGGTCGGCCTCGCAGTGCGCCCAGTAGTCGTCGTCGAACTGCCGGCACAGCGTGGCGACGGCCTCGCGGATCAGGATGATGTCCTCGTCGGTCTCGCGGTGGTCCATGTCGCCTCCGGTCGGTGCAGTCGTCGGCCCCTCGCCGCCCCCGCCGGTCACACTACGCACCACCCCGTCGGCCGTCCCCGGCGTCCGCGGCGCATGCTGACCTCCACCGTTCGTCGTCGCCGCCGGCATGGTGGCATCGTCGGTCGGATGGAGACCTGGGATGCCATCCGGGCGCGCCGCAACGTGCGCCAGTACACCGACGAGCCGATCGACGCGGCCGACCTCGACCGGATCCTCGAGGCCGGGTGGCGGGCCCCGTCGGCCTCGAACCGCCAGAAGTGGGACTTCGTGCTCGTCACCGACCCCGAGCAGCTGGCCGAGCTGGGCACGGTCTGGCAGGGCGCCGGGCACATCCCCGGGTCGCAGGCCACGATCGTGCTGACGGTGGCCGATCCGGAGGCCGAGCGCTACCTGGCGATCGACCAGTACGACCTCGGGCAGGCGACGATGGCGATGATGATCGCCGCTGCCGACCTGGGCATCGGCAGCGGCCACTCCTCGGTCGGCGACCAGGCGGCGGCCCGGCGGATCCTCGGCGTTCCCGACGGGCACCGCTGCTCGTACATGATCGCCCTCGGTCACCCCGCCGATCGTCCCCTGCGCCCGATCGCCAAGCCCGCCAGACGGCCGTTCGACGAGGTGGTCCACCGCGGCCACTGGTGACCGGGGCGGATGCCGCGGTCAGCCCTCGCCGGCCTCCGTCTGCTGGCCGGGTGTGCGTCCGTCCTCACCGGGTGCGCCGGCCATCTCACCGGACTCGGCAGGCGTCGGTTCGGGTGGCAGCCTGCCGGTGTCGCCGGCCGACACGGATCCGTCCGGACGACGGTCGCGCTCGGCGAGCGTCGACCCGGCGTTGACCCCCTCCGGCTCGACGAGGTCGTGCGATTCGTCCGGCGCGCCGTTGGAGGTCATCTCGCCGTGCTACCCGCGATCGCCACGGGTGATGCGCGACGGCGCTACGCGGCGACTCGGGCGAGCGATGCGCTGGTGACGACGCGGTGGACGAAACCGAGCTTGACGGCTACCGGCTCGACGAGCGTGAACGGGTAGAGATCGCTCTTGCCCATGGCCTGGTTGATCCGGTTGAACATCAGGGAGAGCCAGCGCCAGTCGGCCAGGATCTCCTCGATCGTCGCGTCGAGGTAGCTCAGGCGGGGAACGATGTCGTGGTCGAACAGGCCGTGTGCCCGGGTGGCATCCATGCGCACCGCCCCGCGGCCGGCCGTCGTCAGCGTCCCGGTGATGTGCAGGTAGTGCGCCCACGTCTCGGCGAAGTCCTCCCACGGGTGCATGGTCGCGTAGGAGGAGATGTACTGCTCCTCCCAGCCTTCTGGTGGTCCGTGGTGATAGTGGCGGTCGATCGCCTCGGCGTAGCTGGCCCGCTCGTCGCCGAACAGCGCCCGGCAGTCCGACAGGAGCGGCTCGTCACTGACGAGCTGTTGCTCGTAGTAGTGGCCGATCTCGTGGCGGAAGTGGCCGAGCATCGTGCGGTACGGCTCGCCGAGCACCACTCGGAGCGCTTCGCGGTGCTCGTCGAGCGACTCGGCGAGGTCGATGGTGATGATCCCGTCGGCGTGGCCGGTGATCACCCGTCCGCCGCTGTAGCTCGACAGGAGGTCGAAGCCGAGGCCGCCGGGCTCCTCGTCGTACGGCACGATCGGGAGGCCGAGCTCCATCAGTTGGACGAGCAGCCGGCGCTTGGCGATGCCCGTCTCGGCCAGCTTCTCGCGGGCGATCGTGTCGTCGAACGGCGGGATCGTGCGGTTCAGCCGGCACGAGAAGCACCGCGCCCGCTCGTCGTCCTCGGCCAGCAGCCAGTTGCACTTCCAGTCCCATTGGGAGCACGGCACCCACCGCCGGCCGTCGATGGTCGCCGCGCCGTCGACGAGCTCACGGAACGTCAGCGTCGGATGGTGGAAGCCGAGACGGGCGTTGCACCGCTCGCAGTGCTGGCGATCGAGGAAGGCGACGAACCCGCACGAGGGACACGACATCGAGGCGAGGTGGCTCACGGGCGCGCACGGTAGTCGCGACGTCCGTCCGATCGTCGGTTGCTGCGGTCGTCGCGGCAAGAGTGGCGGGACACGGAGGTGGTCGGGATGGGGCAACGGTCGCAGGCGGCGAGGATGAGCTTCGGGGTGTTCATCGCCCCGTACCACCCGGTCGGCGAGAGCCCGCTGATCACGTTCCGCCACGACCTCGAGCTGATCGAGTGGTGCGACCGGCTCGGCTTCGACGAGGCCTGGGTGGGCGAGCACCACTCCGCGGCGTGGGAGAACATCGCCGACCCGGCCGTGTTCCTCGCTGCCGCAGGGCAGCGCACCGAGCGCATCCGCCTCGGGTCCGGCGTGGTCAGCCTGCCGTACCACCAGCCGATGATGGTCGCCGACCGCTTCGTGCAGCTCGACTACCTGACCAACGGCCGGGCGATGCTCGGCGTCGGTCCCGGCGCGCTCGTGTCCGACGCGGTGATGATGGGCATCGAGCCGATCACCCAACGTCCACGGATGGAGGAGGCGCTCGGGGTCATCGTCCGCCTCCTCGACGGTGAGGTGGTCAGCCACGCGTCCGACTGGTTCGAGCTGCACGAGGCCCGCTTGCAGATGCTCCCGGTGAACGGCTCGATGCCGATCGCCGTCGCCAGCACGACGTCGCCGTCGGGGATGGTCTGCGCCGGCAAGCACGGCGTCGGCGTGCTGTCGCTCGGCGCCTCGCTGATCGGCGGGAAGAAGGATCTGGCCGCGCAGTGGGCGATGGGCCAGCGGGCCGCGGCCGAGGCCGGCCAGGAGCTGCATCGAGCCGACTGGCGGCTGGTGCTGCGCGCCCACCTCGCGGAGACGCGTGAGGAGGCGATGGCCGACGTGCGCGAGGGCCGTGAGCGCGAGCGCCAGCTGTACTACCGGCGCGTCGCGGGGATGCGCAACGACGCCACGCTGGAGGACGAGATCGAGGATGATTCGTCGTTGGTCGGCACGCCCGACGACATGGTCGCCGCGCTCGGCCGGCTGCGCGAGGCCACGGGAGGCTTCGGCGGGTTCATGGTCCTGGCCAACGACTGGGCGTCGCGCGCGGCGACGCTGCGCAGCTACGAGCTCATCGCCCGCTTCGTGATGCCCGAGGTGCGCGGCCAGATCGCCCCGCTGCGCGCGTCGTACGAGATGGTCGCGGCCAACAAGCGCGCGTACGGCGCCCCGGTGCTGGCCGCCGTCACCAAGGCCTTCGCCGACGCCGGCGAGCCGCTCCCCGACGACCTCAACCCCGCCAAGCTGCGCTGAATTGCCCGCGCTCAACGTTCCAGCCGCCCACGGACCCAAGCACTGACGCGCGCTCTCGTTGCGCCCCGTCGGACGAGTCGCGGCGCCGGCGCGATCCGTGCGGCTGGGTGCGAGACGTGCGGCGGGACGGCCAACTCGTGCCCATGTGCACATGACACGCCCACCCGGGGTGCGCGCCGGCAGTGGGCGCGCGGCCGGCGCTTGGGTCCGTGTGCGGCTGGTCCGTTCAGCGCGTTGATGACCTCACGAACGCCGCCAGGGCGGCCGACATCATCCCGGTGAGGACGGCTGCGGCGGCCTCTGGCGGCGGGCGGACGGCGCCCTCGGCGTAGCCGTTGGCCAGACCGATGGCCGCATGGACGGCGACGCGCACCTCGTCGCTCGACCGGTCGGGCGCCAGGCGCTCGACGAGCGCATGCCACTCGTCGACGTAGGCGCGCTGGTCGCGGCGCACGGCGCGGCGGCGTTGGGCGCCGAGGGCGTCGACCTCGGCGAGGTACACGGCGATCGTGTCGGCCTGGGTGATGGCGATCTCGACGTACGAGGCGATCAGCCGCTGCAGCGCTGCTGCGTCGGTCGGCGCGGCGAGCGACGTCGACGCGCTGGCCGCGAGCGTTTCGGCGGCGCGGCTCATCGTCGCCGCGAGCAGCTCCTCCTTGTTGTCGAAGTGGCGGTAGATCGCCGGCCCGGCGACGCCGGCCGCCATGCCGATGTCGTCGATGCCGACGCCTCCGTAGCCGTGCCGGCGGAACAGCGCGGTGGCCTCGCCGAGGATCGCCTCCCGCCGCGAGGCGCGGGCGATGACCGCGCCAGTGACCGCCGCCGACGAGCTGCCGACCTCGATCGGCACGTCCGGCGCGCCGAGCAGCGCGCCCGTGCCCATCGTGGTCCAGACGTCCTCCACGAGCGCCCGTGGGGCGGTGACGTGGAAGTGGGCGATGCTCAGGTACATCCCCGACAGCGACTGGAGCATGAACCCGACATGCCGCCGGCTCAGCTCCGGACGGGCGGCCCGCACCGCGGCGATCATCCGGTCGTTGTTCGCCCGGGCGAGCTCGATGATCGGCCGGCGCTGCGCGGCCAACAGGCGGCGGCCGTCGCGCAGGAACACCATGATCGCGTCGAGGTCGTCGATGACCGCCTGCCCCCCGGCCCGCACGGTTTGGGCGACCCGCTCGGCCGGGGGAGCCTCGTCGTCCACCGTGGCCAGGCGCTCGGCGATGTGCTCGACGCCGCGCCTCGCGACCGCGGCGAGCAGCTCGTCCTTGCCGGCGAAGTGCCGGTAGATCGCCCCGCCGCTGATCCCCTCGGCGCGGCCGATGTCGTCGATGCTCGTGGCGTGGTAACCGTGCTCGCGGAACAGGCGAGCCGCGGTGACCGTGATCCGCGAGCCACGGTCACCGCGCGGTCGCCCGGCGGGCAAGAGGTCAGACCTCGAACGTCGCGCTGGCGGCGATGGCCACGCCGCCGGTCTGGCGGGCGCACGACAGGTCGACCTCGACGGTCTGCCTGCCGTCGCCGGTCGGGGTGACCGCCGTGACCAGGCCGGTGCAGGTGAGCACGTCGTCGGGCCACACCTGCTCCTTGAACCGGACGGCGAACCGCCGGACGTTCTCGGCGCCGAGCCAGTCGGTGGCGTACGTGGCCAGCAGCCCGGCCTGGAACATGCCGATGGAGAACACGGTGGGGAAGCCGGCACCGGTGGCGAAGCCCTCGTCGTGGTGGATCGGGTTGAAGTCGCCCGAGGCACCGGCGTAGCGGACGATGTCGGTGCGCGTGATCGGGCCGAACGACCGCTCCGGAGCGGTGTGGCCGACTTCCAGGAGAGCGCTCATGACGGGGCCTTGCCGGTCTCGACGAGCGTGGTGATCTGCTCGGCGACGAGCACCCCGGCCGCGTCGCGGAACTCGTTGACCGTGGTGATGAACCGCATCGTGCCGCCGCGTCGGCCCTCCTTGGTCCACTCGATGGGGATCTCGTACGTCATGACTGCATCGCCGCGGCGAGCTTGGCGAACTGGTCGTTGACCTTGACGTGCTTGGGCAGCTTGTCCATCGCCACCGCCAGCTCCTCGGCGGTCCAGCGGCCCGTCGCCTCGACCTCGTCGGCGATCGACCAGCCGGCGTAGATGCCGACCGAACCGCCGTACACGCTGAACACCTGGCCGGTGAACGGGCACTCGGCCGTCGCCAGCACGACGACGAGCGGGGAGATGTTCTCCGGGTCGAAGACGCTCTTGTCCATCGCCTCGCCCAAGCCCGGGGTCTGCGTGGTCAAGCGGGTGCGGGCGATCGGGGCGATGCAGTTGACCTTGACGCCGTACCGGCCGAGCTCCTTGGCGTTGACCACGGTCATCGCCGCGATGCCGGCCTTGGCGGCGGCGTAGTTCGTCTGCCCGGGGTTGCCGTGCAGGCCGGCGCCGGAGCTGGTGTTGACGATCGAGCGCACGCCGGTGTCGCCCGCCTTGGAGCGCTCCCGCCAGAAGTCGGCGGCATGGTGGCTCATGTTGAACGTGCCCTTCATGTGCACGGCGACGACGTCGTCGAAGTCGCGCTCGGTCATCGACACGAGCATCCGGTCGCGCAGGATGCCGGCGTTGTTGACGACGACGTGCAGGTCGCCGAACGTCCCGACGGCGAGGTCGATCATCGCCTTGGCGTCGTCGAACGAGCTGACGCTGTGGGTCGAGGCGACGGCCTCGCCGCCTGCGGCGACGATCTCGTCGACCACCAGTTGGGCGGCGGAGGTGTCGGCGCCGCTGCCGTCGGTGGCGCCGCCGAGGTCGTTGACCACGACCTTGGCGCCGAGCGAGGCGAACAGCAGGGCGTGCTCGCGGCCGAGGCCGCGACCGGCCCCGGTGATGATGGCCACTCGGTTCTCGAGCATGTGACTACCTGTCCTTCCGGTACATGGTGACCACGGCGGCGCCGCCGAGGCCGAGGTTGTGCTGCAGGCCCACGGTGGCCCCGTCGACCTGGCGCCTGTCGGCCTCGCCGCGCAGCTGCCAGGTGAGCTCGGAGCACTGGGCGAGCCCGGTGGCGCCGAGCGGGTGGCCTTTGGAGATCAGCCCGCCGGACGGGTTGACCACCCACTGGCCGCCGTAGGTGACCGCGCCGGAGTGCACGAGATCGCCGGCCTTGCCGGTGTCGCACAGGCGCAGCGCGTCGTAGGTGATCAGCTCGTTGGCGCTGAAGCAGTCGTGCAGCTCGATGACGTCGACGTCCTCGGGCCCGAGGCCGGACTCGGCGTACACCTGGTCGGCCGCGGCACGGGTCATGTCCGAGCCGACGAGCGAGATGTCGCTGCCGGAGAACGTCGACTCGAAGTCGGTGGTCATCGCCTGGCCGACGATCTCCACGGCGCGGTCGCGCAGCCCGTGGGCGTCGACGAAGCGCTCCGAGGCGATGATCGCCGCGGCGCCGCCGTCGGACGTCGGGCAGCACTGCAGCTTGGTGAGCGGGTCGTAGACCATCGGCGCATCGAGGATGTCCTGCAGGCTGTACTCGTCCTGGAACTGCGAGTACGGGTTGTTCACCGAGTGGCGGTGGTTCTTCTCGCCGATGCGGGCGAACGTCTCGGCGGTGACGCCGTACCGCTCCATGTACTCGCGCCCGGCGTTGCCGAACATCTGCGGCGCGCCGGGCGCCTTGGCCACGCCGCGACGCTTCTTCATGTCGCGGAAGTGCTTGTCCATCGGCGTGGTGCGGTCGGTGAACTTGACCCCGAGGCTGCCCTTCTCCATCTTCTCGAAGCCGAGCGCGAGCACGCAGTCGGCCAGGCCGCCCTGCACGAAGCGCCGGGCGAGGAACAGTGCCGAACTGCCGGTGGAGCAGTTGTTGTTCACGTTGACCGCGGGGATGCCGGTGAGGCCGAGCTCGTACAGCGCCCGCTGGCCGCTCGTGGAGTCGCCGTAGCAGTAGGCGAGGAACGCCGAGTCGATCTCCGTGTAGTCGATGCCGGCGTCGGCCAGGGCCTTCTGGCCGGCCTCACGACCCATGTCGGGGTAGTCCCACTCTTTGCTCCCCGGCTTCTCGAACTTGGTCATCCCGACCCCGATGACGTACGTGCGCTCCGTCACGACCCCTCCACTGATTCTGTGATTTGTTGCTAACGAACGTTTACAGAATACGACGACTGTGTCAAGATGCTGGTCGTGGGGATCAACCTGTGGGAGCTGTTCGGACGCGTCGCCGGTGCGGTGCCCGAGCGCGAAGGCATCGTGTGGCGTGAACGCCGGCTGACCTACGGCGCAGGTGGCCGACCAGGTCGGGCGGCTGGCCAACGTGCTCGCCGACCACGGCCTCGGCGTGCAGCGCGAGCGTGGCGAGCTGGCCGACTGGGAGGCGGGACAGGACACCGTCGGCCTGTACCTGCTCAACGGGCCGGAGTACCTCGTCGGCACGTTCGGCGCGTACGCGGCGCGTACGGCGGCGTTCAACGTCAACTACCGCTATGTGGCCGACGAGCTGGCCTACCTGCTCGACGACTCGGCCACCGGTGCGCTCGTCTACCACGCCCGCTTCGCCCCGGTGCTGCGTGACGTCGTGCCTCGACTGCGGCGCACGCCGCTGCTGCTGCAGGTGGCCGACGAGTCGGGCGAGGCGCTGCTCTCAGGGGCGCTCGACTACGAGGAGGTGCTCGCCGCGGCATCGAGCGAGCCGCTGACGCTCGCCCACTCGCCCGACGACCTGTACGTGCTGTACACCGGCGGCACCACCGGGATGCCGAAGGGCACGCTGTGGCGCCAGGCCGACATCTTCGACGCGGTGTTCCGCCTGCCTGGCGTGAAGACCGACGATCTCGACGAGCTGGCCGGCATCGCCGACGCCGCCGGTGCCGCACAGCGCTTCGTGCCCAACGCCCCGTTCATGCACGGCGCGGCGCACTGGCTCGGCGTGCGCGCCCTGCTGAGTGGTGGCACCGTGTTGATCAACGACGTCGTCGATCACCTCGATGCGGCGGACACGTGGCGGCTCGTCGAGCGCGAGCGGGCGACGGCGATGCTGATGGTCGGCGAGGCGATGGCCCGCCCACTGGTCAACGAGCTGGAGACCGGCAGCTACGACGTGTCCAGATTGGCCGCAGTGATCGTCGGCGGGGCGATCACCTCGCCGGAGACCAAGACCCGCCTGCTGAAGCTGCTGCCGCCGGGCGCGGTGATCGCCGATTCGGCCGGCGCGTCGGAGACCGGCGGCGCGATCACCTCGGTGAGCACCGCGGGGGCGACGGCGGAGCTGGCCGTGTTCACCCCTGGGCCGCTCGCTGCGGTGCTCGACGCCGAGCGCACCCGGGTGCTCGCTGCGGGCGAGGACGAGGTCGGCTGGTTCGCGACCCACGGCCCGGTGCCGCTCGGCTACCTCGGCGACGAGCGCAAGACGCGCGACACGTTCCCGGTGGTCAACGGTGAGCGTTGGTCGGTGCCCGGCGACCGTGCACGGCACCGCACCGACGGGACGGTCGAGCTGCTCGGACGCGACTCGGTGACGATCAACTCCGGCGGCGAGAAGGTGTTCGCCGAGGAGGTCGAGCAGGCACTCATCGGCCATCCGGCCGTCGCCGACGTGGTCGTCGTCGGGCGCCCGAGCGAACGCTGGGGTCAGGAGGTCGTTGCCGTCGTCTCGCTCAACCCCGGGCACGACGGCGTCACCGATGAGGATCTGCGCGCCGCCGCCGCCGTGCGCATCGCCCGGTTCAAGCTGCCCAAGGGCTTCGTGCGCGTCGATGCCGTGTTGCGCAGCCCCGCCGGCAAGGCCGACTACCGCTGGGCCCGAGAGATCGCCACCACCCAGCCCTGAACCCCGAGAGCGAGCCGGAGCACCACATGACCGACACCACCACCACACCGTCCCTCGACGAGTTCGTCGCCACCGCCCGCGAGTGGCTGGCGGCCAACGCCGAGCTGCGCCCCGACCGCGTCGAGCGGACGTGGGGCGAAGGCTCCGACTCCGTCGCCGTGTTCCACAACACGACGTTCGAGGAGGACAAGGCGATCGTCGATGCGGCCCGCGCCTGGCAGCAGCGCAAGTCCGACGCCGGGTACGCCTCGATCGACTGGGCGCCGGAGTTCGGCGGCGGCGGGCTGCCCTCGGAGTACGCCAGGGCGTTCTCCCGCGAGGAGGGCCGCTACGACACGCCGACGTGGCACGAGGCGCTGGGCATCACCCTCGAGCTGATCGGCCCGACGATCCGCGCCTGGGGCACGCCCGAGCAGACCGGGCGGTTCCTCACCAAGCTGCGGCGCACCGACGAGATGTGGTGCCAGCTGTTCTCCGAGCCCGGCGCCGGCTCGGACCTCGCCCGCCTGTCGACCAAGGCCGTGCGCGACGGCGACGAGTGGATCATCGACGGGCAGAAGGTGTGGACCTCGGGCGCGCGCCACGCCGACTACGGCTACATCATCTGCCGCACCGACCCGGACGTCGCCCAAGCACGTCGGGCTCACGGCGTTCATCGTGCCGATGCACGCGCCGGGCGTCGACGTGCGGCCGCTGCGGCAGATGAGCGGCGGTGCCTCGTTCAACGAGGTGTTCTTCGACGGTGTGCGCGTCGGCGACGACCTGCGCCTCGGCGGGGTGGGCGACGGCTGGCGGGTGGCGATGACCACGCTGGGCTTCGAGCGCGGCTCGGCCGGCGGCGGTGGCGGGACGGGCAGGTGGAGCCAGGTGCTGGCGCTCGCCCAGCACCTCGGGCTGAACACCGACCCGGTGATCCGCCAGGAGCTCGCCGCCCTGTACACCCGGTCTGACGGTGGCCGCGTGGAGCAACCAACGCGTCGTCGCCGGCGTGCGTGCCGGTCAGACGCCGGGGCCGGAGGGTTCGATCGGCAAGCTGGCCTACACCGAGGGCCTGCGGGCCATCGGCGACGTCACCTCCCGGATGCTCGGTGCCAAGTTCACCGCCGACACCGGCGAGTGGGGCACGTTCGCCTGGACGGAGCACCTCACCGGCACTCCCGGCTACCGCATCGCCGCCGGGTCCGACGAGGTGCAGCGCAACATCATCGGCGAGCGGGTGCTCGGCCTGCCGCCCGAGCCACGGGTCGACCGCGACGTCGCCTGGTCGGCGATGATGCGCTCATGAAGGAACTGACGGTCATCCGCTACGAGGTGCCGGCGCCGAAGGTGGCGCGCATCACCCTGGCCCGTCCCGAGGCGCGCAACGCCCAGGACACCCGCCTGCTGTACGAGCTGAACAGCGCGTTCGACCGCGCCGCGCAGGACGACGACATCTCGGTCGTGGTGCTCGCCGCCGACGGCCCGCACTTCTCGTCGGGCCACGACCTGCGCGAGCGCGACGGTCGCGCGGCGATGGACGAGCACGACACCGTCGGGACGTGGTGCGGGTTCAACTGCGCCGGCGCCGAGTCGCAGATGGCGCGGGAGAAGGAGATCTACATCGGCTTCTCCGAGCGGTGGCGCAACTTCGCCAAGCCGACCATCGCCGAGGTCCGCGGCAAGGTGATCGCCGGTGGGCTGATGCTCGTGTGGCCGTGCGACCTCGTCGTCGCCGCCGAGGGCGCCGAGTTCATCGACAACACCGTGGCGATGGGCGTGTGCGGGGCGGAGTTCTTCCAGCATCCGTGGGAGGTCGGCGTGCGCAAGGCCAAGGAGATGCTGTTCACCTCCGACGCGTTGACGCGCTCGCGAGGCCCAGCAGCTGGGGATGGTCAACCACGTCGTCGACCCGGACGAGCTGACCTCGTTCACCATGGCGTTGGCCAGCAAGATCGCCGAGAAGCCGCTGTTCGCCCTGAAGCTCACCAAGGAGGCGGTCAACGCGGCGCAGGACGCGCAGGGTCGGGTGCAGGCGATGCAGACCTCGTTCGCCCTGCACCAGCTGTGCCACAGCCACAACATGCAGGTCCACGGCATGCTGATGGACCCGTCGTTCACCATGCCGGTGAGGTCCGGGCCGGTGAGGTCCGGGCCGATGGGGTCCGGCCGTTGAAGCCTGCCGGCTGATCCTGTCAGCGGCGCGTGCGGTAGCGCACGTGGACCACGCCGTTGGCGAACCGGCGCTCGTCGAGGAGCTCGAGGTCGACGCGTGTTCCGCCGGGCAACCACGACGTCCCGCCGCCGACGATCACCGGGCTGACCAACAGGCGGTACTCGTCCACCAGCCCGGCGCGGATCGCGTGCGCAGCGAGGTTGGCACCGCCGATGCCGACGTCGCTCGTTGCATCTGCAACGAGCTGGCCCACGGCATCCGCGTCGAACGTTCGCTGCAGCCTCGTGCGACGGGTCCACACCTCGTCGAGCGTGCTGGAGTACACGATCTTCTCGGCGGCGCGCCACAGCTGCGCGTAGTCCGTGACCACGGCGGGCTCCCCGGCCATCCAGTCGTCGGTGTCCCACACGGCCATCGTCTCGTACAGCCGGCGCCCGTAGAGGTACGTGCCGATCGGGCGCTCCTGGTCGTTGACGAAGCGGTGCACCTCCTCGTCGGGTTCCGCCCAGGCGAAGTTCCCGTGCTCGTCGGCGATCAGCCCATCGAGGGATGTAATCGCGGAGAAGATCAGTCGCGCCACGGTGGGTGGCCGATCGTCAGCGCCCGCCGGCAGCCCGATATTGGTCGACCACGGCACCCGGAATCCGGCCGCGCTGCGGCAACGCGATCTTGTTCTTTGCCGCCCACTCCCGCAGGTTGGCGATGTCGAAGTCTCGCTCGTTGCGCTTGGCGGCGCCAGCGCGTCGCCGAACCACGCTGCCGGGACAGCCCGCTCGATGAACGGGACGAGGGCATCGCGCAGCTTCTTCTCGTTCTTGGGGCCAAGATCGATGGAATAGGCCACGCCGTCCAGGCCGAATGTGATGGTTTGCGCGTCGGTTGAGCCGTCGAGGTCGTCAGTGATCGTCGTCACGGTTGTCTTTGCCATGAGTGCCAAGTTATCCAGCGCGGCCAGAATCCAAACAAGGATTCTATTTGTGCTTGCCGCCGAGCGGAATTGGGCTGCGCCGGGCCGCCTGAGCCACGGATCATCCGGTCGATCCCGGCGCGGTAGCGCTGCTCGCCGACCACCGGGTCGCTGTCGGGCGACATGCCGCTGAGCTCGAGCGATACGTACCCGTGCACGGTGGCCCACACGTGCATCGCCAGCTCGTCCACCGGGCCACGCAGCGCGCCGGTGGCGCACGCGTGCTCGGCCGCCACCAGCAGCTGGGCGAACGTCGACCAGGCGACCTCCCGCGCCTCGTCGCTCGGCTCGAAGTCGGGCACGGCGCGCTCGAACATCACTTGGTAGTGCGTCGGGTTGGCCAAGGCCCACGAGCGGTAGACGTCGGCCAATGCGTCGAGGTCGGGCGTCTCCGGCGTCGAGCACGACCTGCTGGGCATCGTGGAAGCGGCGGAACCCGTCGACGAAGATCGCCTCGACGAGGCCGTTCTTGCCGCCGAACCAGGTGTACACGCCGGTGGTCGAGCAACCGGCGGCTGCGGCGACGGAGCGCACCGTGAGCGCGCCGGCGCCGAGGCGGTGGAGGATGTCGATGGCGGCGGTGAGGATGGCATCGCGCGTCGAGGGCGGCTCGGCGGCCGCCGGCCGCCGATTCGTGCTTGACAACGGAACGCCCACGTAACAATGTTACACCGCCGCTCTGTAACAGCGTTACATCCGCTTTCGCGTCAAGGAGACCAGCGATGACGAACATCTACCTCGAAGGCAACTACGCACCCGTCACCGACGAGGTGACCGCGTTCGACCTGCCGGTGATCGGCGAGCTGCCGCCCGAGCTCAACGGCCGCTACCTGCGCAACGGGCCGAACCCCCTCGACGTGGCCGACCCGGCCAAGCACCACTGGTTCGTCGGCGACGGCATGGTCCACGGCGTGCGCCTGCGCGAGGGCCGCGCCGAGTGGTATCGCAACCGCTACGTCGGCAGCACCCGGCTGAGCGAGCACCGCGGCCAGCCGGACATCCCCGGCCCGAACTGGAACGGCTCGCCCTCCGGGCCGAACACCAACGTCGGCGGTTTCGCCGGCACCACGTGGGCGATGGTCGAGGCCGGCGGCTGCCCGGTGGAGATGACCTACGAGCTGGAGACCGTCGGGCGCAACGACTTCTTCGGCACGCTGCCCGGCGCGTTCACCGCCCACCCGAAGGTCGACGCGTCGACCGGGGAGATGCACGCGATGGTCTACGCCCTGCCGCAGTGGCTCGACCACGTGCAGTACGTGGTGGTCGCCGCCGACGGCAAGGTGCGCCGCACCGTCGACATCCCCCTGCCGCAGACCACGATGCTCCACGACATGGGGCTCACCGAGCGCTACGCGATGGTGTTCGACTTCCCCTGCCGCCTGGACATCGAGATGGCGATGAACGGCAGCACGTTCCCGCTGCGCTGGCAGCCCGGCACCGGATGCCGGGTCGGGCTGCTGCCGCGCGAGGGCGAGGCCACGGACATCATCTGGGTCGACCTGCCCGAGTGCTACTCGTTCCACCCGATGAACGCGTACGACGACGCCGACGGCAACGTCGTGATCGACCTGTGCGTCTACGACCGGATGTTCGACGTGTTCCTCAACGGTCCGTTCGAGGACAACCTCGCCCGGTTGGAGCGGTGGACGATCAACCCGACCACCCGCCGGGCGAGCATCGACGTGATCGACACCACCCCGCAGGAGTTCCCCCGCCTGCCGCGGTTCGCTGACGGCCAAGCCGTACCGCTTCGGCTACGCCGCCGGCACCACCGACAAGGCGCCCGGAGTGGCCGACCTACAAGCACGACCTGCGCACCGGCGAGCGCTGGACGTTCGACCACGGCCCCGGCCGCAGCGCCGGCGAGCCGGTGTTCGTCGGCCGCCAGGGCGCCACCGACGAGGACGACGGCTGGCTCATGACGTTCGTCCACGACGTGCCCAACGGCACCGCCGAGCTGGCGGTGATCGACGCCCAGGACTTCGACCGCGGCTACGTCGCCCAGGTCCCCCTGCCGCAGCGGGTCCCGTACGGCTTCCACGGCAACTGGGTGAGCGACCGCAGCGTCCCCGAAGCGCGCTGAGGGGCGGGCTCGCTGGGTGGTCGGGCTGTCGCCCGACTGTCTGGCTGGCTCCCTGGCGGTCGCGCAGCCAGGTGTGACCGCTGCCGTCACTCGTGGGACCCAAGCGTTGGGGACCTCGCCCACCGTCGGCGAGCGTGCCTGCCGGCGCCGAGTTGGCCACGACCCTTGTCGTCTGGCGTCAGGTTGACCGTCCGCTCGAGACGATCAGCGCAGCGTGGTGCCGATGATGCCCTTCGCTTCCAGGACGGCGAGGTCGTCGGCGTCGACGCCGAGGAGGGTGCCGAGGATCTCGGCGTTGTGCTCGCCGAGGGTCGGCGCAGGGCGCCGATGCACCGGACCGGTCTGCCCGGGAAGACGGAACGGGAACGTGACGTGGGTGCTCGCACCGCACACGGGATGTTCGACCGCCTCGAAGAAGCCTCGGGCATGGAGCTGTGCGAAGCCGAGCTGGGCCGACGGGTGGACGACCTCGGCGGCGGGCACGCCGACGGCGAGCAGCGCCGCCTCGACCGCGGCGGCCGGTCGGCGCAGGCACCACTCGCGGAGGTGCGCGTCGACCAGGTCGTGGGCCTGCCGGCGACCGTCGGCCGTGGCCAGCAGCAGGTCGGCCGCCCAGGAGGGGTCGCCGATGGCCCGGCGGAGTCCGGCCCACTGCTCGTCGGTGGCCACCGCCACCGCCACCCATCGATGCTGGTCGAGATCCGGATCGTCGTCGGCGCACGGGTAGCAGCCCTGCGGGGCCGCGGCGGGACCGCGGTTGCCGTCGCGGGCGAGCAGCACCCCGTAGGCGCTGTGCTCGATGACCTGCTCGGCGCAGACGTTGAGCGCGCCGCCGACCATCGGCACCTCGATCAACCGTCCCTCGCCCGTGATGCGCCGGCGCTCGAGCGCGACGAGCAGTCCGACCAGGGCGTGAAGGCCGGCGCTCGGGTCGCACGGGCCGAACAGTGCACCTGGCGGGTGCTCCGGTGGACCGCTGATCCAGGCCATCCCGGACACCTGCTCCATCGTCATCGCGAAGCCGGTGCGGTCACGCCACGGACCGCCGAGGCCGAACGCGGGCATCCGCACCATCAGTGCGTCGGGGCGCACGGCGCGCACGTCGTCCCACGACAGGCCGAATCCGTCCATCACCCGAGGGCTGTAGTTCTCCACGACGACGTCGCACTCGCCGACCAGTCGCACGGCCAAAGCCCGGGCCTCGTCGCTGGCGAGGTCGAGGGTGATGTCGCGCTTGTTGGTGTTGGTCGCCTGGAAGTACGACGACCACTCCCACCACCGCGGCTCGCTCGGCGAGTGCCAGTTCATCAGCCGGGCGCCGTCGGGGCGGGTGGCCGACTCGACGTGGATCACGTCGGCGCCGAACATGGCCAACGTGTGCGCCAGGAACGGGCCGGCCCAGAACGACGTGAGGTCGGCGACGCGCACCCCGCCGAGCGGAAGCCCGGGCGGTGGGCCCGCCTGGCGTTCGGCCGGTCGCGACACGGGCGGTCGGGACACTGGCGGCGTGCCCAGCTCCTGCCCGAGCGCCGGCGCCGCGTGCGCCTCGCCGACACCGTCGATCGGCGGGTGCATGCGGAACGGTGCAGCTGGTTGGAGGAAGCCGCCCTGCGGGTTGACGTCGTAGAACCCGTAGTCGGCGAAGTGGTCCATCTGCGGGATCGTCTCGCCGTTGCCCACCTCGATCGCCGGCACCCGCCACAGCGCGGCGAGCTCGACGATCTCCGCGGTCGTCCGGTCGGCGGCCCATGCCCAGATCATCGGGTTGAGCTCGTCGGCGCGGTTCGTGCGGTTGACCACGGCGTGCAGCGTCGGGTCATCGGCCCAGTCCTGGCGGCCGATCATCGAGCAGAAGTCGAGCCAGTGCTGCAACCGGTTGACCACGGCGAATCCGACGTAGCCGTCGCTGGTCGGGACGACGTCGCCGACGGTGGCCTTCGCCCGCCGCGGCCGCACGCCGGCGACCATCGTCTCCATCGTGATCGGGTTGAACAGCTGGGTCATGATCAGCGACTCGAGCCCGCTGACGTCGACGATCCCGCCGGGACCGCCGAGCGCCCGCTGGCGGAGACCGAGCAGGCAGGCGACGGCAGCGAACACGCCGGACATGTACTCGCCGTGCTGTCCACCGGCGGTCACCGGAGGCCAGGCGCGTGAGCCGCGCAGCGCCGGCGCTCCCGACATGGCCTGCAGCGTCAGCTCGGTGGCCGGCCGGTCGCTCCACGGCCCGGTGGTGCCGAACGGGGAGATGGCGACGACCACTCCGTCCACCGAACGCAGCTCGTCCAGGGCCAACGGCGCGCCAGGGGACCACAGCACGGCGTCGGCCGCCGCCGCCGCAGTCGCCAGGTCGGCGACGTCGCCGGGACGCTCGATGTCGACCACCCAGCTCGACTGTCCGCCGGCCAGCCAGCGGAACAACGCACCGTCGCCACCGTCGGGCATCACCGATCCCGATGCGCTCCAGTGCCGCAGCCAGTGGCCGTCAGCCGGCTCGACCCGGGTGACCGCCGCACCACCGGCGCTGAGCAGGTGCGCCGCATAGGCGCCGCCGAGGCTCGTCGTCAGGTCGAGCACCGTCGCCCATGGCCCGGGCGAAGCGTCGGATGGCATCGGCTCAGGCTGGTGCAACCCGGCGCCGCCCGTCCACGTGGGATGACGTTGGAACGGCTACGCCGTGGGCGGTGCGGGAGCGGGGGACTTGGGCAGACCGAGGACGCGCTCGCCGAGCAGGTCGCGCTGCAGCCGGTCGACGCCACCGACGAGGGACACCGCCGGCGCGCTGAGCACGAGCGCGGTGACTGCCTCGCGGTCGGCGCCGTGGTCGCCGAGTGCAGCCGCGAGGTCGACGCGCGCTGCGCTGCGGTAGCCGTGCAGCATGGCGTCGGGTCCGATGGCGACGAGCCCGAGCTGCGCTGCCTGCCGGGCGATCTCGCCGGCGAGGAGCTTGGCCATGTTCGCTGCGCCGGGCAGCTCGCTGCCCGTTGCCGCTGCGGCGTCGGCCCGCCGCGCCGTGAGGCGGGTGACCTCCACCAGGCTGTGCAACCGCACCGCGTCCTGGCGCACCGCGGCGCGGGCCGTGGCGCCCGTGGCCCGGGCGACGCGCTGGACGAGGGCGGCGGGTGCCTCACCGGGTGACGCGGCACGCCGGGTGGTCGGTCGCCCGCTCCCGACGAGCTCGCCGGCCGGACGCCCGAGATCGCCGGCGGCACCGCCCGGCCT
This sequence comes from uncultured Acidimicrobiales bacterium, assembly GCA_963794805.1. GTDB lineage: Bacteria > Actinomycetota > Acidimicrobiia > Acidimicrobiales > Ilumatobacteraceae > JAODBQ01. The sequence goes on along the minus strand of CAWCFL010000007.1, from coordinate 340,406 downwards.
GGCCGTGGCTCCGTGCGGGCCGCCGACGGTGCGCCGTTCCGCGGTCACCGCGGTCTGCACGACGTTCCAACCGCCACCGACGTCGCCGAGCACCGCGCCGAGGGGCAGGCGAACGCCATTGAGGAACACGTCGTTGGACAACGCCCGGCCGGTCATCTCGCGCATCGGCCGGACCTCGACGCCCGGCTGGTGCAGGTCGAGGGCGTACGCCGTGAGGCCGCGGTGTCGGGCGGCGTCCGGGTCGCTGCGGGCCAGCAACAGGGCGCGGTCGGCGAGGTGGGCACCCGTGGCCCACGTCTTGCGGCCGTCGACCACCCACTCGTCCCCGTCGCGCTGCGCCGCGGTGGTCAACGCGGCGAGGTCGGAACCGGCGTCGGGTTCGCTGAGGAGCAGGCACCACGCCTCGCGGCCGCTGAGGATCGCCGGGACCAGTTCCGCCACCTGTTCGGCCGAGCCGTGCTCGACGATCGTCGGCAGCAACACGGCCATGCCGCCGCCGCCGGGCGGCCCGAGCACGCCCCGTTCATCCAGCCGGGCGCGCACCGCGGCGGCCTCCTCGGCGGAGGCGCCGCGCCCGCCCACGACGGCGGGCAGCTCAGCGGCCGACCACCCCGCCCGGGCGAGGAGATCCCACCACGAACCGACGTCGAGCGCCGGGTCCCAGTGCGTGTCGAGCCACGCGTCCAGCTCGTCGATCAGCGCGGCCACGACCACAGGCAACCCCGTCGGGGCCAGACCAGGCAACTCGGGAGGCACGTCGGATCGCCGAGGTGCCCGTCGGAAGGCGGAACAGTTGCGCGGCCGGCGCGGACCATCGCACCAGAGGGCGCAGGGCACGATCGCCCGCACCGCAGGCTTGCGATCGGAGCGCCGTCCGCGCACGTTCGGGACAGTTCCGCGGGTTTGGGTGTGGTCGCCCTTCCGCTTGGGTCCGTGGGAGCCACGCGCCGACCCACGCGCGGCGTCCCGACCACCAGCAAACTCCCGACCTACCGGTACGACTCCCCGCCGACGAGGACGTCGGCGACGGCGAGGTTGGCATCGAGCACGACGAGGTCGGCCGGTGCGCCTGGACGTAGGCAGCCGGCCCCCCGAGCGCCGGCACCGAGCACCGCGGCCGGCGAGGACGTCATCGCCGCCACCACCTCGACGAGGGGGATGCCGAGGCCGACGAGGTTGCGCAGCGTCTCGTCCATCGTGCCCGCGCTCCCGGCGAGGGTGCCGTCCGCCAGGCGGATCGTCGCGCCGGCCTTGGTCACCGGGCGGCCGTACATCGAGTACTCACCGTCGGGCATCCCGGCGAGGGACACCGCGTCGGTGACCGCGACGAAGCGCCGACCGGTCGCCGCGTGCGTGAAGCGCAGTGTGTCGGCGTCGACGTGGACGAGGTCGCAGATCACCCCGACATGGACGTCGGCGCGGGCCATGCCCACCCCACCGACGGCCGGCTGGCGCGACGTCGGCTGGCGCTGTGCGTTCCACAGGTGGGTGACCATCGAAGCGCCGGCGTCGAATGCCTCGTGGGCGATCGCGCCGAGCGCGTCGGTGTGGCCGAGCGAGACGACCACGCCACGCGCCCTCAGCCGGCGGACGACGTCGAGCGCGCCGGGCAGTTCGGGCGCCAGCGTCACCATCGCGATGGGCGCGGCCTGGAGCCACTCGTCCACCAGCGCAGGATCCGGCAGACGCAGCCAGTCCTCGCGGTGCGCACCGCGGCGCACGGCCGACAGGAACGGGCCCTCGAGGTGCACGCCGAGCAGCCGTGCGCCCGGCGGCCTCCGTGCGTGGACTGCCGCGGCGACGGCCAAGGCCCGGCCGTACCGATCCGGCCTGGCGGTCGGCATCGTCGGGGCCAACGAGGTCACCCCCGTGCGGGCCAACGCGACCAGCGCCTCGGCCCAGCCCGCCTCGTCGGCCGTGGTGAAGTCGACGCCGGCGAAGCCGTTGACCTGCAGGTCGACGAACCCGGCGACCGCGACGCGCCCGCTGGGGCCCGCGCGGCGCCACGCCGATGCTGGCGACCGCGCCGTCGTCGACGACCACGTCGCCGGGCACCGAGCGCGTCGCCGACGATCGCCGCGCCGACGCCGAGTCGCCGGCTGCTCATCCGCCGCGTCCTCACACGGCGATGGTACGACGGTGCGATCAGGCGTCAGGTCGCCGACTTGACGCCCGATCGGGCCACGACGCGTCGATCGGGCGTCAGGTTCGCCGAGCGGGCGACGACCGCTGCGCCGGAGCGGGCCGACGACCGGCCGGCTCAGTTGGGCGGCAGGGCTTGGATGGCGCCCGACACGGCGTCGGCGACGGAGTGCGCCGCGCTGCCGATCGCCTCGGACGCCTGGCCCGCGGCACGCTGCCCGCGCCAGAACACCGATGGCCGGCCACCGGTGTCGAGAGCGATGGCCACCAGGCCACCGAGCAACCCGGCGTTCTTGGCGAAGTGGATGATCTGCTCACCCTTGGTCTCACCCTCGGCCTCCCAGAAGCGATGGCCGGCAAGGGTCGTCGGCACCAGCGTGGCAGCCAGAGCCAGTGACGCGACCCGAGGGAAGACACCGATCACGAGGAGCGCGCCGGCACCGATCTGGACGCCGGCGTTGATCTTCACCAGCGTCTCCGGATCGGTCGGCAGCCCGACCTGCTCGGCGATCGGCACACCGACCTCTGCGGCGGCCGGGGCGACCTTCGCGGGAGCCCGCAACGCGTTGATCCCGCCGTAGATGAACGGGGCAGCGAGCATGGCGCGAGACAGGAAGCGGGGGCCGTACATGGTCATGCGGTACCCGGTCGGGGCACCGTCCACACCGGTTGCACGCCGTGACGGTGCGCACGTGACCGGGAACACGCGTGACCCGGTCGGGGCAACCTGGTAGCAAGGAACGCATGCCCGACCTGCCCGGTACCGCCGGGCCCGCTCGCCGGATCGCGAGCGGTGAGCCCGCCATGTCGGCATCCCCCGTCGCGCCCGTCGCACCCGGCGAGCGATCGTGGGCCGACGTCCCGTGGCGCACCATCGTCGCCAGCGTCGGCGCCGTGCTCGTCACCTACGTGATGCTCCAGGTCGTGTTGATGACCGTCGAGGTCATCGCCTGGATCTCCATCGCCGCGTTCTTCGCCGTCGTCCTGGCGCCGGCGGTCCGCCGGGTCCAGGCGCGGGTCGGCGGACGGCGGGCGCTGGCCACGGGCATCGTCGTGTTCACCGCGGTCGGCGTGGTGATCGGCCTGCTGTGCCTGTTCCTGCTGCCGGTGCGCAGCCAGCTCGTTGCGGTCATCACCGACCTGCCGGGCACCGTCCGCGACGCGGCCGACGGCCGCGGCACGTTCGGCCGGCTGGTCAACGCGGCTGCACCTGGGCAGCTACGTGCAGGACCACGAGACCGAGTTGCGCGACGCCGCCGACCGGCTCAGCGGCTCGTCGTTCGAGTTCGTCGCCACGTTGCTGCGTGGCCTCGTTGCGTTCATCACCATCACCGTCGTCGCGTTCCTGCTGCTCAGCCAGTCGTCCGTGCTCGGCCGGGCGGCCCTCGGCGGGGTCCCGGAGCGCCGGCGGGAGTCGGTCAAGCGGGTGGCGCTCGACGCCGGGCACGCCATCAGCGGGTACATGGTCGGCAACCTGCTGATCAGCCTGATCGCCGGCACGACGGCGTTCGTCTGCCTGCTCGTGCTCGGCGTACCGGCGCCGTTCGTCCTCGCCATGTGGGTGGCCTTCGTCGACCTCGTCCCGCTCGTCGGCGCGATCCTCGGGGCTGTGGTCGCGGTCGGCGCGTCGTTCCTGCACAGCACGACCGCGGGTGTGATCACCGTGGTGTTCTTCATCCTCTACCAGCAGCTGGAGAACAGTGTGATCTATCCGGCGATCATGGCGCGGCGGGTGAAGGTCAACCCGCTCGTCGTGCTCCTCAGCTTCCTGCTCGGCGTGACGATGTTCGGCTGGATCGGGGCGATCCTCGCCGTACCGGTGTCCGGGGCGATCCTCGTCGCGGTCAAGTCCATCGAGCACGAGCGCCGCCAGGAGCGGCTGTCGATCGCCGGGGCCACGCTCGACCCGCAGGCGCCACGCCGCGCCAGCTGACGCGGGCGCCGATCACCTGATGGTCGGGTTCAGCGGTGCGTCGAGGAAGTCCGACGCCTTGCCGGCGCAGTCGTAGACGCTCCCGGACCACCGCGGCGGGAGGCCGACGACCAGATCGCAGTGAGCTTGCACGGCGGCCATGATCGGTCCCACCCCGACGCCGCGCGTCGGACCGCGGGCGAAGCCCGGCGCGAGGAAGTAGCGCACCTCGCCGTTGGCGATCAGGTTGCCGATCGAACGGGTGGAGGCGGCGGGGTCGGTCCCCATGAACCCGCCGAGCGCCATGACGGACAGGCCCTGATCGGCCATCAGCCCGGACGCTTGCTGGGCCGTGCTGGTGACGAGCTGCCAGCGCAGACCGGCGCCGTGCTGCTCCAGCCAGGCGGCGAACGCCGGGTCGCCGTTGGACAGCGACGAGCCGAACGTGGTGCCGGCGACACCACGCCGCGGCCCTGCCTGGGGCAGGGTGGCGTTCATCACCGGGTTGGCCAGCTCGCTCGCTGCCCACGCGCTGGGCGCGACGAGCAGCATCGTCAGGAGCACACCGCCGGCGATGGCGATCGTGCGCGGTCGGCTGCCGCGCACCACGACGAGCACGAGCGCCGCGGCAGCGAGCACGACGCCGACGATCAGCACACCACGTGTCCAGCCGTAGAAGTCGGGATGGCGTCCGCTGATGAACAGCTGCAGCACGACGGTGCCGGCGACGGCGATCCCGATGGCGATCCACCACAGCGGTTGCCGACGTACCAGGGCGACGAGCGCGACCACGCCGATGCCGACGAGCGCGGCGACCGCGGGGCCCATGAGCGCCGTGTAATAGGCATGGAACGTGCCCATGGCGTTGGTGAACACGTAGCCGACGACCACCAGCCACAGCGCCCACAGGACGACCATCGCCAGCCTGACCGGCCGGCGGCGATGGCGGACGATCGCGGCGATCCCGCCGACCACGACGAGCGGCGCGAGCCACGCGATCTGACTGGCCAGCGCGTCGGACAGCAGCCGCAGGGGCCCGGGCTGACCGCCGAAGACCCCGCCGGCGGCGCTCGTCCCGCCGCCCGGCACGTACCCGCCGTTGCCCTCCACGCGGCCGAGCCCGTTGTACCCGAAGATCAGGTCGAGCACGGTGTTGTTCGCGCTGCCGCCGACCCACGGACGCGACGAGGCCGGGACCGCGTCGACGATCAGGATCCACGGCAGCGAGGTGAGGATCGTCGTCGCCCCGAAGACCAGGCTGCCCCCGATCCGCCGGGTCCACTCGGACTGGCCGATGAGGATGGCGATGCCCATGGCCGGGACCACGAGGTAGGCGGCGAGCATCTTGGTGTTGAACGCCAGCCCGACGAACGCGCCGGACAGCACCAGCCAGGCGAGGGCGTGGCGTGAGGCGAAGGACCGCTGCAGGGCCCAGACCGCCGAGAGCAGCAACAGGACGAGCCACGGCTCGGGCAGGTTGAGCCGGTTGACCGCGACGTTCACCGGCGACAGGGCCAACACGAGCGCAGCGATCGTCGCCGCCACGAGCCCGAACTGACGGCGGACGACCACCCACAGCACCGAGACGGCGGCGGCGCCGGCCAGCGCGGTCGGCAGCATGACGCTCCAGGTGTTGATCCCGAACAGCGCGGGCCGACAGGCCGGTGATCCACAACGGGATGGGCGGTTTGTCGACGCTGATGAACCCGGGCGTGTCGAGCGACAGGAAGAACCAGTTGCTCCAGCTGCTCGTCATCGCCCGCGTGGCAGCCGTGTAGTACTGGTTGCCGAGCCCGTTGAGGCCGAGCCGCCAGGTGTTCATCAGCAGGGCGATCGCCGTGACGCCGACGACGCTGACGATCGACAGCCGCCGGAGGTCGCTCGGATCGCGTCCGGCACCGAGCTGGGTGGCGACGATGGGGTCCGACTCGGGCGCGCCGCGCGGCGCGCTCGCGGCGCGGCTCGGTGCGAGCGTGCGCTCGACCGTGGCGCTCAGGCGACCGCTCCGGTCCGGGCGCGGACCATCGGCACGGGGTCCTGGTGGTTCATCTGCGATCGCCAGGCGTCATCGGGCGGCCTCCGTTGGAGAGAAGGTACCCAGGACGTCGTGGCTTGTCCCGTCGACTCACCCGGCGTGTGTCGCACGTCGCTCAAGCCGGTTCCGTGCCGGCGGGCAGCCGCAGGCTGTAGCCGACACCCCGGACGGTGTGCAGCAACGGGACCTCGTCGGGGCCGTCGATCTTGTGGCGCAGGTAGGAGATGTACGTCTCCAGCACCGAGGCGTTGCCGGCGAACGTGTAGTCCCACACCGCCTCGAGGATCTGGTCGCGGGTGAGCACCCGTCGGGCGTTGGACAGCAGGTAGTGGAGCAGCTTGAACTCGGTCGGGGTGAGCTCGATCGAGCCGCCCACCGCGCCACACGTCGCGGGTGTCCTCGTCGAGCACGAGGTCGTGGTAGGTGAGCTTGGCGTCGCCGTTGAGCACGCCGCCCTGGGCGCGGCGCAACACCGCCTTCACCCGCTCGACCAGCTCCTCGATCGAGAACGGCTTGGTCACGTAGTCGTCCACGCCGAGGCGCAGGCCCTCGATCTTGTCGGCGGTGGCGTCGCGCGCCGTCAGGAAGATCACCGGCACGCGGGTCCCGGACCGCTCGTCGCTGCGCAGCCGCTTGGCCACCTCGAAGCCGTCGAGGTCGGGCAGCATCACGTCCAGCAGGATCAGATCGGGCCGGCGCTGCTGGACCGCCGCCAGGGCCTCGCGCCCGGTGGCCGCCCGCTGCACCTCGAAGCCGTTGAATCCGAGCGCCATCGCCACGAGCTCGGTGATGTGCTCCTCGTCGTCGACGGCGAGCACGAACGGCTTGGGCCGGTCCTTCTGCACGCGTCGACGATACCCGTGGCCTGGGACGACCTCCCGACGGGTGGTTCTCAGCGATCTCCCAGGTGAGGCGGAGGACGGCCCCAGCGCGTGCGAGAATGCTGCTGGGCATGGCTGCCGCCGCGCCCAGCGTGAACACAATGACAACCCCCGAAGCACCACCGACCACCTCGTTGCCGGTGTCCGACCGGTTCTCCGCGTCGCCGCGCCCGCCCACGAGCGGCTGCTGCTGTTCGACCCGATGGCGACCTCACGACAGCTCACGGTGGACGTCGTCATCCCGGTCTACAACGAGCAGGCCGTCGCTGCCCGAGTCCATCGCCCGGCTCCACGACTACCTGTCGACGAACTTCCCATTCACCTGGCGGGTCACCATCGCCGACAACGCGTCCACCGATGCCACGTGGGCCGTCGCCTGCCAGCTCGCCCAGGACCTGCCCGGCGTGCGCGCGCTGCACCTCGACGCCAAGGGCCGCGGCCGGGCCCTGCGGGCCGCGTGGTCGGGCAGCGACGCCGTGGTGGTCGCGTACATGGACGTGGATCTGTCCACCGACCTCGACGCCCTCCTGCCGCTGGTCGCGCCGCTGGTGTCCGGGCACAGCGACATGGCCATCGGCACGCGGCTGGCGAGCACGGCCCAGGTCAGCCGGGGACCTCGGCGCGAGGCGGTGTCGCGGGCCTACAACCTGCTGCTGCGGGCGGCGCTCCACGCCGGCTTCTCCGACGCCCAGTGCGGGTTCAAGGCCGTGCGCACGGACGTCGCCAAGGCCCTGCTGCCGCTGGTCGAGGATCAGGGCTGGTTCTTCGACACCGAGCTGCTCGTGCTCGCCGAGCACAACGGCATGCGCATCCACGAGGTGCCCGTCGACTGGGTCGACGACCCCGACTCGCGCGTCCACATCGCCTCCACGGCGCGCGACGACCTGCGTGGGGTCTGGCGGCTCCTGCGCAGCTTCGCTCGTGGCGAAGGCGTGCTGCCCGCACCGCTGAGCGACACGCCGCCCGCGTCGAAGCGTCCGACGCTGGAGCAGCTCGTCCGCTTCGTGTCGATCGGGGCAGTGTCCACCGTCGTCTTCGCCGTGCTGTTCCTGCTGCTGCACGACTCGGTCGGGCCGGTGGCCGCCGACGTGATCGCCCTCGGGGTGTGCACGATCGTGAACACCGCGGCCAATCGCCGGCTCACGTTCAACCTGCGTGGACGCACCCTGCGGGTGCGCCAGCAACTCCGTGGCCTCACCGCAGGGCTGCTGCCGCTGGGCATTGAACCTCGTTGCCCTGGGCATCGCCGCGGCGATGGGCGTCACCGAGGCCGTGCCGCTCGTGCTCGTGCTCAGCGCGGCCAACGCCGTGGCCAGCCTGGCCAAGTTCGTGCTGTTGCAGCACTGGGTGTTCGTCACCCGCCCCTCCGGGCGGCCGCTGACGGCGCGCCCGCACCTCGCCGGCAGTTCGCTGAGCGTCGCGCCGACGCACCGCGAGCTGGGAACATGGCAACCGTGAGCCTGCGCGCCCGCCTCGTCGCCGCGCTGGCACTGCTGCTGGCCATCGGCTTGGCCCTCTTCGGGTTCGCGACCTACAGCGTCTACGCCCGGCTCCAGCACCAGCGGCTCGACGACACGCTGGAATCCGCCGCGCCGATCGCCGCCCGTCGCCTGCTGGGCGACGACCGCTTCCCCGGGGGCTTCGACGTCACCGTCGTCCAGGCGCCGCCGTCCGAGCAGACGCAAGCGGGCGCGCCGGCGGCGCCGGCCGGCGGCGGGGAGACCGGCGAAGGCGGCGGCGCCGTGCCGAACCGTCCGGGTCCACTCGACACCTACGCCGTGCTGCTCGACGCCGACGGAACCGTGCTGCGCACCCGCCCGACGATCTCCTCCGCCGCGCCCGACCTGCCCGCGCAGCTGCAGCCGGGGCGGCACTTCCTCGACCTCACGTCCTCGGACGGCTCCGGCGACTGGCGGGCGTACACCGAGTCGCAACCCGACGGGACGATCCTCCTGGTCGCCGTGCCGACCACCGAGTCGGACAACTCGCTGAACCGCCTGATCCTCGTCGAGGTCGTCACCGGTTCGGCGCTCGCTCGCCCTGCTCGTCGTCGGTTCGTGGTTCGTCCTGCGTCGCGAGCTGCGCCCGCTCGAGACGATGGCCCACACGGCGGTGTCGATCAGCGGCGGCGACCTGTCCCAACGGGTGACGCCGGCGGACAACCGCACCGAGGTCGGCCAGCTCGGCCTGGCGTTGAACACGATGCTCGGCGGCATCGAGCAGTCCTTCGCCGAGCAGCAGGCCACCGAGGACCGCCTCCGTCAGTTCCTCGCGGACGCGTCGCACGAGCTGCGCACCCCGCTGACCTCGATCCGCGGGTTCGCCGAGCTGTTCCGCATGGGCGGCGACGGCGACCTGCTCGACCGGGAGACGATGGTCCGGCGGATCGAGCAGGAGTCGGCGCGGATGAACGTGCTCGTCGACGACCTGCTGCTGCTCGCCCGCGCTGGACCAGACCCGGCCGGCCGAGCGCAAGCCGGTCGACCTGGCCGTGCTCGCCGCCGACGCGTGCACCGACGCCGTCGTGGTCGATCCGAGCGCGCACGATCACGCTGAGCGCCCCGCGTCCGGTGATGGTCGCCGGCGATCGACGACCACCTCCGCCAGGCCATCGCCAACCTCGTGGTCAACGCCCTGCGGCACACGCCGGCGGGCACGCCGATCGAGGTCAGCGCCACGTTGGTCGACGGCCATGGCCACGGTGCGCGTCCGCGACCACGGCGCAGGGCTCGAGCGACGACGCCCTGCGGCACGTGTTCGACCGCTTCTGGCGAGCCGACGAGGCCCGCACCCGCGGCGGCGTCGGCCTCGGCCTGTCGATCGTCGCGGCGATCGCCGAGGAGCACCAGGGGCGGGCTCGGGTGGCCAACGCGTCCGGCGGTGGCGCCGAGTTCGTCCTCGAGCTGCCCGTCGCCGCCGGCTGACGTCCCGACCTGACGTCCGTGGCGCCGAGCACGTCGACCAGGCCGAACCCGGTCAAGCAACTGGCAGGCGCCGGTCAGGCGGCGGTCTGCATCGCCGCCTTCATCGCGGCCAGCTCGTCGGCGATCCGGGCCCGGGTCTTGTCCCGCAGCACGGCCATGTCGGCCATCGTCATCCCGGTGGTCTCGATCGGCTCGAGCACGCGGACCTCGGCGTCGACGAGCCCGAAGCGCCAATCGCCCTTGCGCAGCGCCGGCCGGGTGCCGTGGACGACGAGCGGCAGGATCGGCGTCCCCGTCTCGATCGCCACGCGGAACGCCCCGCTCTTGAACTTGAGGAGCTCCCCGTCGCTCGTGCGCGTCCCCTCGGGGAAGATCATCACACTGACCTTCTTCGCCAGGCGGTCGCGGCACGAGGCGAGCGCGGCGTCGACGCTGTCGCGCTGTCCGCGCACGATGCGGATGTCGCCGGCCATGCGCATCAGCCAGCCGACGCCCGGGTAGCGGAAGAAGTCCTCCTTGGCCAGCCACTTCATCTCCCATGGCAGATGGGAGATGAGCAGGATGTCGACGAAGCTCTCGTGGTTGGCCACCACGACGTAGGGCCGGCGGGGGTCGCTGATGAACGTCCCGGCGGTGCGGAACCGCCACAGCGGGTTGAGCGTCTGGTGGACGACGGCCAGCTTGCGGAACAGCAGGCCGGCGGCGTAGTGGCCGCGGTCGTACGGGGTGACGAGGCGCACCACGGCGACCATCGGCACCCACAGCGGCGACGGTCACGCCGAGGACCAACCATGACCACACCGAGAGCACGCTGCGCACCACGACGTTCGTCAGCAGGCGGGAGCGGTGAGCGCGGCGCGGCATGTCGCATCCTCGCATGCAGCAACGGCGCAGGCCCCGTCAGCGCACCGTGCCGCCGCTGCCGTGCTCGTAGAGGTCGAGCAGCAGGAGGATCTCCGCGGCGTGGTGCAGCGCCTCGCGGTTGATGTGCAGCACGAGCGTCGCCAGCGGCTCGGCGGCGTACGGACCCTCGGCCGGTCCGCACGGCCGCCCGAGCCCGTCCTCGCCGAGGGCGCGGACGCCGGCGATCCACGCGTCGTACCAATGGTCGAGCAGCTCCAGTCCGCCGGTCGCGGTGATCGGCCAGTCGATCGAGGTGCGCGCCAGCTCGGTGAGCCCGTCGGCGCCGAAGTGGTCGACGGCGCGCTGTCCGAACACGCCGATCGCGATGTGGGCCATGCGCCAGGCGACGGTGGTGAGCGGTGGCGGGTCGGGCTCGGGGTGTTGCTCGTCGAGCACCGTGTCGCCGGCACCGGCGATGTACGGGCCGCTCGCCGCGGCGCGCCGGCGGATGCTCCAGCATCCGGGCACCGGCTCCCACAGGTAGCGGGCATCGTCGAGGCCGTCGAGGCGCGGACGGACGAACGTCGTCCAGTGCCAGTCGAGCTGGTCGACCAGGGCACCGTTCCAGTCGATCGGCACCGTCACCATCACACGTCACCGTAGGCGCCGCAGGTCGGGTCCGCGGCCTAGCGTGCCGCCGATGATGCCCGATGTGCAGGAGCTGTTCGACGCGGCGCTCGCCGTGCAGGCCAATGCCCACGCCCCGTACTCCGGGTTCAGGGTCGGGGCAGCCGTGCGCGGCGCCTCCGGGCAGATCTTCACCGGCTGCAACGTGGAGAACGCGGCCTACCCGCAGGGCAGCTGCGCCGAGGCCGGGGCGATCTCGGCGATGGTCGCCGCCGGGGAGCGGCGGATCACCGCGGTGCTCACCGTCTGCGACGGCACCTCGATGAGCACCTGCTGTGGTGGTTGTCGCCAACGCCTGCGCGAGTTCGCCGCCGGCGACACGCCCGTCCACGCCGCCGGGGTGGACGGCCTGTGGGCCAGCTTCACGCTCGACGAGCTCCTCCCCGCGTCGTTCGGCCCGGAGAACCTCGCCGGCGAGCGACCGTCCGGGCACCTACGCTGACGGCCGTGCCCAGCGCCCGACTGCCGTACCTCACCGCCAAGCTGCAGGGCTTCGGCACGACGATCTTCGCCGAGATGTCGGCGCTGGCCATCGCCACCGGCAGCGTCAACCTCGGTCAGGGCTTCCCCGACACCGACGGTCCGCACGAGGTGCTCGACGCGGCCGTCGCCGCCATCCGCGACGGGCTCAACCAGTACCCGCCCGGGCCGGGCATGCCGGTGCTGCGCGAGGCGATCGTCGAGCACCAGCGGCGGTTCTACGGCATCGAGTACGACCCGGCGAGCGAGGTCCTGGTCACCGCCGGGGCCACCGAGGCGCTTGCCGGCACGTTGCTCGGCCTGCTCGACACCGGGGACGAGGTGGTGCTGTTCGAGCCGATGTACGACAGCTACCAGGCGTGCATCGCCCTCGCCGGTGCGGTGGCCAAGCCGGTCACGCTGCGCCCGCCGGACTACGCCGTGGACATCGAGGCCCTGCGCGCGGCGATCACCCCGAAGACCAAGCTGCTGCTGATCAACAGCCCGCACAACCCGACGGGGATGGTGCTGCGGCGCGAGGAGCTGGTGGCCATCGCCGAGCTCGCCGTGGAGCGCGACCTCATCGTCGTCTGCGACGAGGTCTACGAGCACCTGACGTTCGACGGCTTCGAGCACCTCCCGCTGCGCAACTTCCCGGGCATGGCCGAGCGCACGCTGCAGATCTCCAGCGGGGGCAAGACGTTCAACACCACCGGCTGGAAGATCGGCTGGGTGTGCGGCCCGGCGCCGCTGGTGGACGCGGCGCGCACCGCCAAGCAGTTCCTCACCTACGTCGGCGGGGCGCCGTTCCAGCCGGCCATCGCCGTCGGCCTGCGCCTGCCCGACGAGTACTTCCGCAACTTCCGCGCCGACATGCAGGCCAAGCGCGACCGGCTCGTGCCCGGGCTGGTCGAGGCCGGCTTCGAGGTGTACCCGACGCACGGGACGTACTTCGTCACCGTCGACATCCGTCCGCTGCGCGCCGACGGCGACGGGATGGCGTTCTGTCGCGAGCTGCCGGAGCGGTGCGGCATCGTCGGCATCCCCAACGAGGTGTTCTACGCCAACCGCAGCGAGGGCCGGCACCTGGTGCGCTTCGCGTTCTGCAAGCGCTTCGAGGTGCTCGACGAGGTCGTCACCCGCCTGAAGTCACTCAGCTGAACCTCCCTCGGCTGAGCTCCCTGAGCTGAGCTCCCTCAGCTGGCGGCGGCCGCTCGGGCGCGGGCCTCGGCGACGAGCGCGACCATCGCGTGGCGCACCGCGAGGCCGTCGTCGCACGGCTCGGGGAAGCCGAGGCGCACCGCCCGGCGATGGTCGGGGCTCACCGCGACCATGTCGAAGCCGTAGCGGTCGACACCGGACATCGACGCGCTCGTCGTGTCGGTCAGGCCGAGCAGCTCGCGGCAGTAGAGCAGCTGCGACTCGGCGTGATCCGCGTTCATGTGGGCGATGATCCCGGCGGCCGCGTCGCCGGCCAGTGGGTCGGGCTCGGCGAGCGCGTAGTCGGCGGCGTCGACCCAGCTCATCCGGCCGTAGCCGCCGATGTAGCGGATGGCGCGGACCGCCAGGCGGAAGAAGGCGAAGTCGCCGAAGTCGACGTAGTACTCGGCGGTCGGGTTGGCCGCGACGTAGCGGGCGCGCACCGCCGGCCGTTCCTCGTCGGGCACCTGGGTGAGGTCGCCGAGGAGGGTCGCCCGGCCGCTGGCGAGCGGGTCCGCGCCGTCGGGCACCGGCTCGGCGACGAGCAGGCTGGCGCGTGGGTCGCGCAGGGCGTTCTGCGTGTGCTCGGCCATCATGCTGATCAGCAGCAGCGGGTCGCCGCGCTCGTCCAGCGCGTAGCTGGCGACGGAGGCGTACGGGTACCCGGCCGGGTCGACCGCCAGCGTGCTCAGCGAGGCGCGACGCTCGGTGGCCAGCAGGGTGCGGCACCGCTCGGCGTGCGTCGGTTCCGGAGCGGGTGGCAGGCGGACCTCATCGGCATCTGCGCTGGGGGCGTCGTGGTTGCTCGGCCGACTGCTCATCCCCGGATGGTAGGCACCCCGAACGTCGTTCCGCCCTCGTGTCGGCCGGTGTGACCCGAGTCGGACGTGTCCGGGCGAGTCGTCCGCGTGCGGAACCGCCAGGCAGCCACTCGGCTGACCACCTGCGACTCCGGTGTTCGGGAGGGCCCGAGTCGGACGTGTCCGGGCGAGTCGTCGACCCGCGGAGCCGCCCGTCAGCGACTCGGGCGCCCGCCTGGGACTCGGGTGGACGGCCTGGGACTCGGGTGGACGGCTGGGCGTCAGCGGCGGTCCTGCATGAAGCGGAAGCGGGTGCGGACGTCGAGGACGTGGTCGGCGGTGACGTCGGCGAACAGGAGGCTCTCGCCCTGGGACGCCGTCGCCAGGAGCTCGCCGTTCGGGTCGACGATGCGGCTGTCGCCGCAGTACGCCAGCCCGCCGCCGTCGCCGACGCGATTGCAGCCGACCACGTACGCCTGGTTCTCGATCGCCCGGGCCTGGAGCAACGTCTGCCAGTGCAGCCGGCGCGACGCCGGCCAGTTGGCCGGCACGAGGTACACGTCGGTCTGGGCGGCGCGCTGCCAGAACTCGTCGGCGAAGCGCAGGTCGTAGCAGACGAACGGCGACACCCGCAGGCCACCGATCTCCACGGTGATCAGCTCGGCGCCGGGCCGGACGTGCTTGTCCTCGCCGCCGTAGGTGAACGGGTGGATCTTGCGGTAGCGGTGCACGGTGCCGTCCGGGCCGGCGAGCACGAAGGTGTTGTAGGGGCGCCGGTCGTCGCCGCCCGCAGGCACCTCCGGGCAGCTCGCGCACAGCCACGCGCCGGTGGCCGCTGCCTGTTCGCGCAAGAAGGTGGATGACGGACCGCCCTCCGGTTCGGCGAAGTCGTCGGACTCGACGCTGAACCCGGTGGAGAACGTCTCGGTCAGCAGCACCAGTTCGGCGCCGGCCCCGACGGCACCGGCGATCATCGGTGCCAGCCGGGCGAAGTTCGCCCCCCGGTCGTTCCACACGATGTCGTGCTGCACTGCCGCGATGCGCATCACACCAGCGTAGGCCCGATGGGTCAGTGGTCGAGCGGCGCCGGCAGGGTCAGCGAGAGCATCGAGACCTCGCGCTCGTCACCGTAGGGGTGCTGGCGGCCGACCTCGGTGAAGCCGATGGCGGCATGGAACGTGAGCGAGACGTCGTTGCGCGGCACCAGGTTGACCTCGCACAACAGCACCGGCGTGGTGCCGGCGAGGCGCTCGACGAGCGTCGAGTAGAACGCCCGACCGACGCCGGCACGTCGCAGCGTCGGGTCGACGGCGATGCGGTCGAGGTAGGCGAAGTCGTCGGAGCGGGCGCTGAACCAGGCGTAGTTGCGGCTGGCGTAGTCCGCCCCCGGGCCGAAGACGATGCAGAACCCGGCGAACTCGCCGTCGACCTCGGCCGCCAACGAGACGAGCGAGATCGACGTGAGCCGGGCGATCTCCGTGGCGTCGAGCTCGTTGACCGAGGGCACGTTGGCGTTGTTCAGGGCCAGCGCGGCGTCGAGATCGGCGGGCTCCAGCGGACGGACGAGCACGGCGCGCAACGTAGCGGCCCCGCGGTGCCAGGTTGCGCCTCGCCGTACCATTCATCCCATGCTGTTCACGCGCAAGTCGGAGATGGTCACCCCGGACCGGGCCCTCGCGGGCCGCACGGATCAGACGATGCCGGTGCCCCCGGCGCACGCCGTGCTCGGCACCCCGCTCGTCGGCCCGTGGCCAGAGGGTTTCGCCACTGCGGTGTTCGGGCTGGGCTGCTTCTGGGGCGCGGAGAAGCTGTTCTGGCAGACGCCCGGGGTGTACTCCACCGCGGTCGGCTACGCCGGCGGGTACACGCCCAACCCGACCTACGAGGAGACCTGCTCCGGCCGCACCGGCCATGCGGAGGTCGTCCTCGTCGTCTTCGATCCGAGCAAGGTGACCTACGACCAACTGCTCAAGGAGTTCTGGGAGGACCACGACCCGACCCAGGGCATGCGCCAGGGCAACGACGTCGGCACCCAGTACCGCAGCGCGCTGTACTACGTGGACGACGCCCAGCGGGAGACCATCGAGAAGAGCCGGGCCGTGTTCCAGGCGGCGCTCGACGCCAAGGGCTACGGCGAGATCAGCACCGAGGTGGCCCCGCTCGGCGACTTCTTCTACGCCGAGCCGTACCACCAGCAGTACCTGTACAAGAACCCTGGCGGGTACTGCCCGCTGCACGCCACCGGCGTGAAGTGCGGCTGAGCCACGACTGAGCCGGGGCGATCAGCCGCGGCGGTAGGTCGTCTGCACCACGCCGGATGTGAACGACCGCACGTCGGTCAGGGCGAAGCGCAGGAGATCGCCGCCGTCGTCGGGGAACACCCGCAGGCCGCCGCCGATGGCCACGGGGAACACCATCAGGCGCAGTTCGTCGACCAGGTCGGCGCGCAGCAGGGCATGGACGAGCTGACAGCTCCCGGCCACCAGCACCGGGCCGGTCGACGACGTCGTGAGCTCGTTCACCGCGCCGACGAGGTCGTTGCCGAGCACGTGTGAGTTCTCCCATTCGAGCGTGGTCAGCGTCCGGGTGGCCACGTGCTTGGGCATCGTGTTCATCTTCACGGCCATCTCGCCCTCGTAGCCCGGCCATGCCCCGGCGAAGCTCTCGTACGTCACCCGGCCGATCAGCAGGCGCTCGGCGTCCATCGTCTCCTGCTGCTTGCACTCGCCGATCTCGTCGTCGAAGAACAGCGAGACCCAGCCGGTGTGGCGATGGGTGGGCTCACCGCCGGGCGCCTCCATCACGCCGTCCAGCGTGACGAACTCGGTGACGATCAGATCGGCCATGCGGGCACTCCTCGGATTCGGTCGGGTCGGCGACGTCCGTCAGGCAGACGGCGCGACGTCAGCGGGCTCATCGGTGCCCGACGGCGCCCCCCAGCCGTGCGCGCGGATCGCCGCCCCGTCGGCGTCGGCAGCGCGGCCCGGCCAGCGCAGCACGCCGGGTGTGGCCGACAGCTTGGCGACGAGCCCCTGCATCGGGAAGCCGTCGACCTCGACGATCGAGTCGCGTGCCGCGTAGTGCGCGTCGGTGCTGATGTCGGCCATCGTCAGCACCGGGCCGATGGCCGCGTGGGCCTCCTCGAACGCAGCGACCGCCTCGGCGCGGGCGTGCCGGGCGCACCACGCGACCATCAGCGCCTCGAGCTGCTCGCGGTTGGCCGAGCGAGCGGCGAACGTGGTGAACCGCGGGTCACCCGGCACGCCGAGCACCTCGAGCACCCGCCCGGCGACCGAGTCGCTCGACGACGAGATGCCCACCCACTCGCCGTCGGCGCAGCGGTAGGTGCCACGCGGCACGCTGTACGGCAGACCCGATCCGAGCCGCGGCTGTTGCTCGCCGGTGAGCCGGTACAGGCTGATGAGCGGACCCATGATCTGGAAGATGCTCTCCAGCAGCGAGACATCAACCACCTGGCCGACGCCGCTGTGCAGGGCGACCATGGTGGCGAACGCGGCCACCAGCCCGGTGAGCTCGTCGGTCAGCGCGATCGGAGGCAGCAGCGGCGGGCCGTCGGCTTCGCCGAGCAGCGCACTGAGCCCGGACATCGACTCGGCGATCGAGGCGAAGCCGGGGCGCGACGCGTACGGCCCGGTCTGGCCGAAGCCGGTGATGCTGGTGATCACCAATGACGGGTTGATCGCGTGCAGCGCCGTGGGACCGATGCCCAGCCGGTCGAGCGTGCCCGGCCGGAAGTTCTCCACGAGCACGTCCGCGTCGACCACCAGCCGGCGGAGCACGTCCACGTCGGCCGCCGCCTTCAGGTCGAGCGTGATCGTCCGCTTGTTGCGGTTGAGCACCTTGGCCCACAGCCCGGCGCCATCGCGCGGATCGCGCCAGCCCATGTTGCGCAGCGTGTCGCCCGACGGCGGCTCGACCTTGATGACGTCGGCCCCGAAGTCGGCGAGGTAGCGGGCGCAGTTCGGCCCGGCGATCACCGCGCTGAGGTCGAGCACGCGCAGCCCGCCGAGCGGGGGGCCGGCTGGCGGCCCGGCCGCCGGGCCGGCTGGTGGCCCGGCTGGCGATGCGGTCACGGCGTCCACTCGCCGAGGAGGGCGCACGCCTCGGCCACGTCGCTCGTCGGCCCGGCGTAGCTGAATCGGACGAAGCGCTCGCCGCGCACCAGGTCGAAGTCGAGGCCCGGCGTGGCGGCCACCCCGAGCTCGTGCAGCCAGCGCCGGCACAGGTTCGAGGCGGAGCCGACGCGCCCGTCGACGGTGAGGTGGCCGACGTCGGCGTACACGTAGAACGCGCCGTCGGCCTCGGCGATGCGGTCGATCCCGGCGGCGACGAGTCCGTCGACCAACAGGGTGCGGTTCGCCGCGTACCGGGCCACGTGGGCGTCGAGCTCGACGGCCGCGCCGAGCGCGGCGACGCCGGCGATCTGGCTGATGTGCGGCGCGCAGATGTACACGTTCTGCTGCAGTCGTTCGACGGCGTCGCGTAGGTGGTCGGGCACGACCATCCAGCCGAGCCGCCAGCCGGTCATGGAGAAGTACTTGCTGAAGCTGTTGACCACCACGGCGTGGCGTGTGGCCGAGAGCATCGTGGACGCCGGGCCGGTGTAGGTGATGCCGTGGTAGATCTCGTCGGCGATGAGCTGCACGCCCCGTGCGGCGCACCAGTCGGCGATGGTCAGCTGCTGCACGGCCGAGAGCACGGTGCCGGTGGGGTTCGACGGCGAGGCGACGACGAGCCCGCGCAACGACCCGGCGGCGTCGAGCAGCTCGGGCGTCGGCGCCCAGCGTGTAGCCGGTCCGACCGGGATGGCCACCGGCTCGACGCCCAGGGCCAACAACGCGTTGCGGTAGCAGGGGTAGCCGGGTTCGAGGACGCCGACGCGGTCGCCGGCGTCGAACGCCGCGAGGAACGCCAGGGTGAACCCGGCAGAGGCCCCGCCGACGGCGAGGATGCTCGCCGGGTCGACCCGTTCGCCGTGCCAGTCGACGTAGTGCTCGGCGATGGCCCGGCGCAGCGACAGCAGGCCGGGGGCGTTGGTGTAGCCCATCGGTGCGCTGGCGTCGAGCAGGGCACGCACCGCCTCGCGGGCGGCGAGCGGGGCGCCCGTCGCCGGTTGGCCGACCTCCAGGTGGCGCACCCGCTGGCCGGCGGACTCCAGCTCGCTGGCCAGCCGGGCCATGGCCATCGCGTGGAACGGGGGACGGCCGCGGCGCGCGTCGCCTCGACGAGCGTCACGTGCGCCACCACAGGTTGAAGCACCGCTCGGGCAGCACGCCGAGCGCATACGCCGCGTAGTCCACGCCGAAGTCGGCGTACAGGTGCCGGCAGCGCTCGCTCCAGGCCAGCGCTTCGGGCGAGGAGATGCGGTGGACCACCTGCATGATCCCGCTCTCGTACACCCGGTACTCGGCCCACGTCCCGGGGAAGTCCTTGACGCAGCCGACCTCGATCGTGGCGATGTGCGCCGTCGGCATCAAGCGCACGCGGTGGCGGTGCGTGTGCCCTGCGGCGTACGCGACGATCGACCGCCGCCGGGCGGCCACGGCGTCGAGCGCGTCGCTGGCGTCGGGGCTGAGGCCGAAGTAGTCGAGGCTGCGCACGCCGCCCACCCACTGCTGGTGGTGGCCCATGACGAACACGGGACGATCGCTGCCGGCGGCGTGATCGTCGAGCCAGTCGACCTGCTCGGCGGTCAACCGGCCGGTGGTCTGCCCGGGGATCACGGTGTCCAGCAGGGCGATGGCGACGCCCGGCAGCTCGATCCACTCGTCGCCGCTGTAATCGTCCTGCATCCGGTAGCCGTCGTGGTTGCCGCGCACGGCGTGGAGTCGTTCCCCGAACTCGGTGCGGTAGCAGGCCTCGAAAGCGGCCCACTCGTCGGCGGTGCCGTCGGTCGACAGGTCGCCCTTGACCACGACGGCGACGAGGTCGGCGTGGGCCATCTCCTCCACGGCAGCGTGGTTCATCGTCTCCGGATACGGCGCCTCGCCCTCGGCCACGCGCACGATCGGACCGTGCGGGTCGTCGTCGATCCGACCGGCCTCGACCTCGCCGAAGTGCACGTCGTTGACCGTCGCGAAGCGGCACAGCAGCTCGCCGCCCGGCCGGGCGAGCGTGGTGACGGCGACGTCGTCGACGTCGTACGTGGTCGCCGGTCGGAGGCCGTCGAGGCGCCGGACCGCGGTGCCCGCGTGGACGACGATGAGGTCGTCGGCGACCGTGGTGACGTCCACCCGCGCGACGGTAGCGGAGCCATGGCCCGAGACGTCGTCCGACCATCGGCCACTCGCTGCATCCTCGACGCGCGGCGCGTGGTCAGGCTCGCCGCGTGGCGCGGTCGTCAGCCGGGAGCGGAGCCTTCGACGATCACTGTCAGCGCCGCGAGGAGATCGGCCAGCTCGGCGCGCGCCGCGGCGCCGAGCGGACGGAGGATGGCGGACTCGTTGGTCAGGTGCACGGCGAGCAGGCGGTCGACGAGTCGCCGGCCGGAGGCGGTGAGCGTGACGATCCTGCCGCGACCGTCGAGCTGCGACGGTCGGCGGGTGACCAGCCCTTGGCGCTCCAGTCGGTCGATGCGCTTCGTGGTGGCCCCGGTGGTCACGAGCATCTCCGCCGCCAGATCGCCGGGGCTCGCCGCGTGCGGTGGGCCCTGGCGGCGCAGCGTGGCGAGCAGGTCGAAGTCGCCGTTGGCCAGTCCGGCCGCGGCGAACGGCGGTCGCAGGCGCTCGTCGAGGTCCGCCGCCAGACGTTGGATCCGGCCGATGACGAGCAGCGGCGTGGCATCCAGGTCAGGCCGCAGCTCCCGCCACCGGTCGACGATCCGCGCCACCGCGTCAGGTTTACCTTCCACGGAAGGTAATATAGCTTCCATGGAAGCAACAGTCCGTGACCAGGTCATCGTCCACGTCGACCCGTCGTGTCCGTTCGCCTGGATCACCGAGCGCTGGTTGGGCGAGGTCGAGGCCGCCGGTGTCATCGACCTCGAGGTGCGTCTGCTCAGCCTGGCCGTGGTCAACGAGCACCGCGAGGTCGACGCGTGGTACCGGACGTTCAACGATCGAGCCTGGGGGCCGGCGCGGGTGATGGCCGCCGTCGTCGACGCCCACGGCACCGTCGCCGGCCGGCGGTTCTACGAGGCGTTCGGGCAGCGCTTCCACGTGCGCTCGAACACCGCGGATGACGTCGATCGCGACGTCGTCGCGACCGACGCGCTCGCCGACGTCGGCCTGTCCCTGGATCTCGCCGCCGCCGCCACCGACGTTGCCTGGGACGACGAGCTCCGCTCGATCACGCACGCCTCGATCGAGGCCGTGGGCCTGGATGTCGGCGTGCCCTTGGTGACGATCGGCGGGGCGATCGCCTCCGGTCCGGTGCTCTCACGCATCCCCACCGGCGAGGCTGCCGTCGCCGTGTTCCGGGCGGCGCAGGTGCTGGCGGGCGAACCGGGCTTCGTCCGCCTCGAGCGCCAACGGGTGGGCGAGCTCCACGTCGCCTGACGCGCCACCGGTCAGCGTGCTGCCTCGCCGGTCGCCTCCGGGTCGGCACCGGTGGCGCGCTGGAGTATGACCAGATCGAGCCACTGGCCGAACTTGAAGCCGACCGCGGGCATGCGGGCGACCTCGCGGAAGCCGAGGTGCTCGTGGAACCGCAGCGAGGCTTCGTTGGCGCCGTCCACGGCCGCCACGATCTGCAGCCTGCCGGCGGCGTGCGCCCGGGCGAGCAGCTCCACCATCAAGACCCGTCCGACGCCGCGTCCCCAGTGGCTCTCGGTCACGTGGATCGTCAACTCGGCGACGAAGCGGTACCCGGGCCACTTCGTGGTGTCGCGGAAGTCGCCGTAGGCGGCGAATCCGACCACCGCACCGTCGTCGTCGGCGACGAGCGTGGCGTGGCCGTCGCGTTGCTGGGCGAGGAACCACTCGTGCCGGTAGGCCGGCGACTCCGGACGTTCCGTCCAGGCGGCCGTGGTGGTGAGGATGGTCGCGTTGTAGATCGCGCTGATGGCTGGCGCATCGTCGGTGGTCGCGTCACGGATCTGCATGCCGTCAGCATCGCCGCGGTCCGACGGCGAGTCAGCTGCGCACGACGACGGTGCCGGCGATCTTGTCGTGCCAGGTCTGTCGGCGCGGATCCCACAGCATCCACCAGAAGCCGAGGCCCAGCGGCACGAGGGAGATGAACATCGCCAGTTGACGACTGAAGACCCGCCACGGGCCGACCGCCTCACCCGTGCGCAGGTCGGCGATGTGCAGCGCGCCGGCGCGCTGCCCGACGCTCTGCGCGCGGCCACTGCGCCGGCAGTACCAGATCGTGTAACCGACCCAGCAGATGCCGAGCAGCGCGGCGCAGAACGAGAGCGTGCCCGCCGTCGGCTGCGTGCACGTCGTCGTCACGCCGTTCACGGTGCATGCCGTGGCGTGCGTCGGCCCGAGCAGCAGCACGACCATCGCGGGGAGCGCCGCCCCGACAGCGAGCAGCCCGTCGAGGAGCAGTGCGACCGTGCGCGCGGTGAACGGGGCGTACGGCGGGACGGCGTCGTCGGCGCGTGCCGCGTCGGCCACGACGTCAGCGATACGGACGGTGGCGGCGCATCGGCAGCGGCAACGACCACCACCGCCCGGAGAACCGCCACCCACCCGACCGCGGTGCGTCGTCGTCAGCCGTCGGCACGACGACGACCGGTCGAGGCCACAACGCCTCCGTCGCCGCCATGATCGCCACCACCTCCTCCTCCGAAGGAACCGGCGACACGCTCGAGATCTCAGCCATCACCAGCTACCAGAGCGTGCGAGCACAGGGCAGTGCCGCTTGGGTCCCTGCGAGGTAGTCGTCCGGTCCCGGCGGCTGCGCGACCGCCAGGGAGCCAGCCGCACAGCGAGCGAGGCGGAGCCGAGTGAGCCATCAGCGCAGTGCCGCTTGGGTCCGTGTGCGACGAGCGAGCGGTCGCGGCGGCTCCGCGACCGCCAGGGAGCCAGCCGCAGCCGAAGAGCGGCCGAAGCGCAGCGGAGGCCAGTCGAGGCCATCAGCGCAGTGCCGCTTGGGTCCGTGCGAGGCAGCGGTCCGGTCGCGGCGGCTGCGCGACCGCCAGGGAGCCAGCCGCACAGCGAGCGAGGCGAAGCCGAGTGAGCCATCAGAGCGGCACGTTGCCGTGCTTGCGGCGGGGGAGCTCCTCACGCTTGGTGCGCAGCATGCGGAACCCGGCCACCACCTTGCGGCGGGTCTCGGCGGGATCGATCACGTCGTCCACGTAGCCGCGCTCGGCGGCGTTGTACGGGTTGGCGTACTTCTCGGTGTACTCCGAGACCAGCTCGGCGCGCCGGGCGATCGGGTCGGCGGCCTGCTGCAGCTCGCGGCGGTAGACGATCTCCACCGCGCCCTGCGGGCCCATCACCGCGAGCTCGGCCGTCGGCCAGGCGTAGGCCAGGTCGGCGCCGATCGACTTCGAGTTCATCACCACGTACGCGCCGCCGTAGGCCTTGCGGGTGATGATCTGGATGCGCGGCACGGTGCTCTCGCAGAACGCGTAGAGCAGCTTGGCCCCGTGGCGGATGATCCCGCCGTACTCCTGGTCGACGCCCGGCAGGAAGCCGGGCACGTCGACGAACGTCAGCAGCGGGATGTTGAACGCGTCGCACGTGCGCACGAAGCGGGCGGCCTTCTCCGACGATTCGATGTCGAGCACGCCGGCGAGCATCAGCGGCTGGTTGCCGACGATGCCGACGGTCTGCCCGTCCACCCGGGAGAAGCCGCAGATGATGCTCTTCGCCCAGTTGGCCTGGTACTCGAAGAACTCGCCGTCGTCGACGACCTCGCGCACCACCTTCTTCATGTCGTACGGCTGGTTCGGGCTCGGCGGGAGCAGCTCGTTGAGCGCCGGGCACAGCCGCTCGGGGTCGTCGCCGGAGTCCAGCGGCGGCGCCTCCTCCAGGTTGTTGGCCGGCAGGAAGCCGAGGAGGAAGCGGACGTCCTCCAGGCAGGCCTTCTCGTCGGGCGAGACGAAGTGGCACACGCCGCTCTTGGACGCGTGGCTCATCGCCCCGCCGAGCTCCTCGAGCGTGACGTCCTCGCCGGTGACCGTCTTGACCACGTCGGGGCCGGTGATGAACATGTGGCTCGACTCGCGGACCATGAAGATGAAGTCGGTCATCGCCGGGCTGTAGACCGCGCCGCCGGCACACGGCCCGAGGATCACCGAGATCTGCGGGACGACGCCACTCGACAGCACGTTGCGGTAGAAGATCCCGCCGTAGCTGGCGAGGGACACGACGCCCTCCTGGATGCGCGCGCCGGCCCCGTCGTTCAAGCCGACGACGGGCGCCCCGACCTTGAGCGCGAGGTCCATCAGCTTGTGGATCTTCTCGGCGAACACCTCGCCGAGGGCGCCGCCGAACACGGTGAAGTCCTGGCTGAAGACGAAGATCTTGCGCCCTTCGACGGTGCCCCAGCCGGTGATGACGCCGTCGGTGTACGGCCGCTCCTCGAGACCAGCGGCGTGGGCCCGATGGCGAGCGAGCATGTCCAGCTCGTGGAAGCTGTCCGGGTCGAGCAGGTAGTCGATGCGCTCCCGGGCCAGCATCTTGCCCTTCTCGTGCTGACGGTCGACCGAGCGCTGCGAACCGGCGTGGATCGCCTGCTCCCGGCGCTGGCGGAGGTCGGCGATCTTGTCGTCCATCGGGCTGGTCATCGCCGCGCGACGCTAGCCGCGCGGTCGCGCGACCCTTCAGTGCGCTCCGGTCGGGCTCAAGGCCGTCGCCCTGGCCCGTCGCGGCGAGCAAGATGGGTGGCGATGTCCCTGCCGCTGCAACCGCCGTTCTCGCCGATGCTCGCCAAGCTGGCCGACGCGATCCCCGAGGGCGACGGCTGGCTGTACGAGCCGAAGTGGGACGGCTTCCGCTGCGTCGTGTTCCGCGACGGCGACGACATCGAGCTGGCCAGCCGCAACGAGCGGCCGTTCACCCGCTACTTCCCCGAGCTGCTCGATCCGCTGCGCGCGGTGCTGCCCGCCCGCGCCGTCGTGGACGGTGAGATCGTCGTGCCCGCCCCCGACGACCACGGCCTCGACTTCGACGCGCTCCTCCAGCGCATCCACCCGGCCGAGTCGCGTGTGCGCCGGTTGGCGGCGGAGACGCCGGCATCGTTCGTCGCCTTCGACCTCCTGGCGATCGGCGACGACCTGCTCCTCGACACGCCCCTGGCACAGCGTCACGAGCGACTCGTCGCCGAGCTGGTGCTCGACCCGGCACAGCCGGTGCACCTGTGCCCGAGCACCACCGACGCCAGCGTCGCGGCGCGCTGGTTCGTCGACTTCGAGGGCGCCGGCCTCGACGGCGTCGTGGCCAAGCGCCTGGCCGATCCGTACACCCCGGACAAGCGCACGCTGGTCAAGGTCAAGCACCGGCGGACGGCAGATTGCGTCGTCGCGGGCTACCGCGTCCACAAGGACGGCAAGGGCGTCGGCTCGATGCTCCTCGGGCTGTACGACGGCGACGGGCGACTGAACCACGTCGGCGTGGTCGCCTCGTTCACCGTCAAGCGGCGCGCCGAGCTGCTCACCGAGCTCGAGCCGCTCACGCACGACGCGCTCGACGGCCACCCGTGGCGCGACTGGGCCGAGTGGATGACCACCGCGGCCAACGAGCAGCGGATGCCCGGTGGCGGCAGCAGGTGGAACGCCGGCAAGGACCTGTCGTGGGTCCCGCTGCGCATCGAGCGCGTCGCCGAGGTGACGTTCGGGCAGCTGCAGGAAGGCCGCTTCCGCCACGGCTCGACGTTCCTGCGCTGGCGTCCCGACAAGGAGCCGGCGAGCTGCACCTACGACCAGTTGGAGGTGGCCAGCCCCGTGTCGTTCCGCGAGGTCGTCGCCGGCTGACCGAGCGAGCCGGGGTTCAGCCCGGCGCGGAGGCGACCGTCGTGGCGTCGGGGCCGTTGACCACGACGACGTTCTTCGAGCCCATCTCGGCGCCGTTGACCTTGACGGTGAGCGTCCACGTACCGGCCGCGCCGATGGGGATCCCCGACGAACGGGGGAGCTCGGCCGAGCAGGCGCAGGTGAGCGGGACGTCGAGGGCGACGCCGACCACGCCGGCATCCGGCGGCGGGGTGAAGACCACCTGCAGCCCGCTGAACCCTGCCGGCGCCTGGAGCACGTCGACGCGCACGGCGTTCGGGCCGACCACCTGGGTGAAGCGCACCTGCACCTGGACGCCGCTGTCCGTGTTGTTGATGAGCTGCGGCACGCCGAGGTCGTGGTTCGTCGTGGACGAGGTGCTCGCCGCGTGGGCCGGCGTGAGCGCCAGCAGCCACGACGACAGCACCAGCACGAGCACGCCGATGGCGGCCTCGAAGCCGAATGCCCGGCGCAGTCGCGTGGCCGTCGGAGCGGTCATCACCTCGACGCGCGACAGGCGCTCGACCACGAACTGGCGAGCCGCCAGGCCGACGAAGATCATCGCCGCGACCGCCAGCGTCTTGAGCAGCATGACGTAGCCGTGGCCGGTGCTGAACAGCCCGGAGCGGTCGAGCCGCCAGGTCTGCACCAGGCCGGACACGACCGTGACGATGATCGCGGGTGTGGAGATCTTGCCGAAGCCGCGCACCGCGTGGATGAGGTCGCTCTCCCCCGGGCCGGCGAGCACGACGCGCGCCAGCAGCACGAGACCGCCGAACCACACGCCCATGGCCACCGCGTGGGAGATGCCGGCCACCGCCCCGATCACGGGCAGGTCGCCGAGCGAGCGATCGAAGCCCATGCTGGCGACGGCCAGGGCGGGGATGGCCATCGACGCGAGGTGCGTGCTGCTGTCGATCAGCCGCTCCGGGCGCATCGTGACGTAGACGCAGGCCACGGTGAACACGAGGCGGAACAGCGCGGCGACGCCCGGACCCGTGTCGGTCAGGTGCTTCCACTCCGCAGGCGAGATCGACGATCCGAAGCTCTGGCCGGTGACCTGCGACGTGAGGCAGATGACGAACACGACCGAGGAGATCACCGCGATGTAGTAGGTGATCCGCAGGAAGCGGACGGTGAGGATGTACTCGACACCTTCCGGCCATGCCATCGCGATGAGGACGAACGAGCCGAGCAGCACGGCGACCGACATCGTGCTGAACAGGCGGACGACGCCGAGCGGTCCGTCGCCGACGCCGCCGCCCGACGACGCGGACGTGGCGCTGGCCGTCGACGTGGTCGCCGCCGTGGTGGCGGTGTCCGATCCTCCCGCCACCGTGGTCGCCACCGCCGGCGCCGCGGTGGTCACCGGGGCCGCTGTGCTGACCGTGAAGTTGAACGACCCGTCGCCGCCGGGCGTGCCGTCGGGGTTGCTCACCTTCCAGCTGACCACGCAGTCGCCCTTGGCCAGCGGCGTGGTCAACGGGACCGTGAGCGTCAGTTGATCCGTGCCCACCTGCGGCGCGCCGGTGGTGGCGGTGGTGCCGTTGCACACCACGGCGACCACGTTCTGTTGGCCGAGGGGCTGGGTGAACTTCATCTCGATCGATGCCGGCGACGCGCTCGAGCGTGGCACCGTCGGCGGGCGTCGAGCTACCCAACGAGTTCGCCGCGGCCGCCGACGAGCGCGCCGAGCAGGCAGGCGAGGAGCAGGCCGACAGCCGCGCCGAGCAGCGCGCGGAACAGGCGCGAGGGAGGCGCAGGGACGCGCGCGGAGGGAGGGGTGCAGGTCAGGTCCATGTTCGGTTCGCCTGACGTTAGACCTCACTAGGCTCGCCACGATGGCTACCCAGTCGCTGTACCGCCGGTATCGCCCCCGTCGGTTCAGCGAGGTGAAGGGCCAGGAGCACGTGGTTCGCGCGCTGCGCAACGCCGTGATCAACGAGCGCGAGGGTCAGGCGTACCTGTTCTCCGGACCGCGTGGCACGGGCAAGACCACCACGGCGCGGATCCTCGCCAAGGTCCTCAACTGCGAGCGTCCCGTCGACGGCGAGCCGTGCTGTGAGTGCGACTCGTGCCTCGCCGTCGAGCGTGGCACGAG
The DNA here is from genome assembly GCA_963794805.1 of uncultured Acidimicrobiales bacterium. Classification (GTDB taxonomy): domain Bacteria; phylum Actinomycetota; class Acidimicrobiia; order Acidimicrobiales; family Ilumatobacteraceae; genus JAODBQ01. The sequence continues at coordinate 312,514 of CAWCFL010000007.1, read as the reverse complement.
CTACGACGTGCACGAGCTCGACGCGGCGAGCAACAACGGCGTCGAGAACATGCGCGACCTGATCGAGAAGGCCTCCCTGGGCACGCCCGGGCGCCATCGCGTGTACATCCTCGACGAGGTCCACATGCTGTCGCGCGGGGCGGAGGCGGCGCTGCTGAAGACCCTCGAGGAGCCGCCGCCGCACGTCGTGTTCGTGCTGGCCACGACGGATCCGCAGAAGGTCAACGAGACGATCCGCAGCCGCACCCAGCACCTCCAGTTCCACCTGCTGCCGATGGACGTGCTCGAGGAGCACATCCGCTGGCTGGCCGGCGACGCCGGCATCGCGCTCGACGACGCCGCGCTGCAGAGCGTGCTGCGCCAAGGGGGCGGCTCGGCGCGCGACACCGTGTCGGCGCTCGAGGTGGTGGCGGCCAGCGGCGGCGACGTCGACGAGCCACCGCCGCTCGACGAGGTGGTCGAGGCGATGATCGAGCACGACCCCGGCCGTGCGCTGGCGCTCGTGGCCGACGCGATGCAGCAGGGGCGCGAGGCGCGCCTGCTGGCCGACGACATCGTCCGCCACCTGCGCGACTGCTTCCTGTCGTTGATGGCCCCGGAGCTCGTGCAACTGCCGGCGGCCCGCCAGGAGGAGGTGTCGGCGCTCGCCGTGCGCCTCGGTGCGGCGGCGATCGTGCGCGCCATGGAACGCCTCGGGCAGATGCTCGTGGAGATGCGCTACGCGCCGGATCCGCGGCTCCTGCTGGAGGTGGCGCTCGTGCAGCTCACCCACGAAGCGCTGCAGAGCGACAGCTCGGTGATCCTGTCGCGCCTCGAGCGCTTGGAGCACGCCGTCCAGTCCGGTGCCCTGGCGACGTCCGCAGCCTCGGCCGCCCCGGCGGCTCCGGCGGCTCCGGCACCGGTCGATCCCACGACGGGCCGGGCCCGTCTCGGCGGGCGCGTCCGGCGCGCCGACGACCCCACCGGTCCGGTCGCCCGTCTCGCCGCGCCGCCGGTCGTCAGCTCGCCGTCACCCGACCTCCCGTCGTCGGTCGCGTGTGACGGTGCGTCGAGTTCGTCACCGGACGCTGCGGACGGCGTCAGCCGCGGCGTCGAGCGTCCAGATCCGCCGACGACGGCGGCAGCCCAGGCGCCCGCCCCCGACTCCGGTGCGGTGGCCACCGCCATCGCCCGCTGGTCCGAGGTGCTGCCGCTGCTGCGCGGCCTCGCCCGGCCGATGTTCTCGGCGGTGAAGGTGGTCGGCGAGCGTGACGGCCGGCTCGTGCTCGGTGCACCGAACGAGGCGCACCGAGGCCGCTCGGCGGGCCACGTCGCCGAGGTCGAGGCCGCGCTGGTGAAGATCGTCGGCGTGCCCGTCCAGGTGACGCTGGTCGTCGACGGATCGGCCGACGACCCCGACGAGCTGCTCGGCGGCGGGCCCCCGCCGGCCAACCCGTCGCGCAAGGTCGTGCCGATGCGCGGCGCCGGAGCCCCGACCACGCCCGCTCGCCCACCGGCCGACGAGGCGCCGACCAGCGCCGACCCCCCGCTGGAGGGCGAGGACGACATCGACCTCAGCGAGCTCACCGACGTGCCGCCGGAGTCGGTGGTCGGACCCGTCGAGCGGATCCTGCAGGCGTTCCCCGGCTCGCAGGAGCTGGACGAGCGCTGATGGCTGCGGTCTATACCCAACCCGTCCAGGCCCTGATCGACGAGCTCGGGCGGCTGCCGGGCATCGGCCCGAAGTCCGCCCAGCGCATCGCCTTCCACCTGCTGAAGGCGTCGGGCGACGACGTCGCCCGCTTGGCGTCGGCGATCACGGAGGCCAAGGCCAGGGTGCGCTTCTGCACGCGTTGCTGGAACGTCGCCGACGGCGAGCTGTGCCCGATCTGCCTCGACGATCGGCGCGACTCGTCGGTGATCTGCGTGGTCGAGGAGTCACGCGACATCGTCGCCCTCGAGCGAACCGGTGAGTTCAACGGCCGCTACCACGTGCTGCTCGGGGCGATGAGCCCGCTCGACGGCATCGGACCGGAGCAGCTGAAGATGAAGGAGCTGTTCGCCCGCCTCGAGCCCGAGGGCGTGCGCGAGGTGATCCTGTGCACCAACCCGAACACCGAGGGCGAGGTCACCGCGCTCTACCTGGCGCGCATGCTCCAGCCGTTCGGCATCGTCGTCACCCGCATCGCCAGTGGCCTGCCCGTCGGTGGCGATCTGGAGTACGCCGACGAGCTGACGCTCGGCCGGGCGCTCGAGGGCCGTCGCCCGCTCTCCGCCTGAGCGCAAAAGCAACTGAGGCACCGCTCCTGCAGCTGGTAGCGGGCGGACGGGCCAACTGCAGGGGCGATGCCCCAGAACTTGGGCTGAGCGGTTGTCGCTCCGTTCAGCACGTTGCGGTTACGTTACAACGATGACGATTCAATGTCAACCATCGAGATCCGATTCGTCATCAACAGCAGTACGACGCCCAGCCCGGAAGAGATTGACGAGCTGAGACACGCCAGGACACCGAGCAAGGTTTGGTCGCGCCAGGTCGAGCGACGAGCGTGCGCGCGAGGACAGCGTGTGCGGCCCCAACGCTCGAGTTCGTAGCCCGACCAGCAAGCAGAGCCCGACGGCTCAGATCGTGCGAAGCACCAGGGCGTCGCCCTGGCCGCCACCGCCGCACAGGCCGGCAGCACCGAGCCCACCGCCGCGGCGGCGCAGCTCGTGCAGGAGGGTGAGCGCCAGGCGGTTGCCGCTCATCCCGATCGGGTGGCCCAGGGCGATGGCCCCGCCGTTGACGTTGACGATCTCGTCGGACACGCCGAGGTCGGCCATCGACGCCACGCTGACGGCGGCGAACGCCTCGTTGATCTCGAACAGGTCGACGTCGGCCACCGACTTGCCGGCGCGGTCGAGGGCCTTGAGGATGGCCCGGCTCGGCTGCTGGAGCAGCGAGACGCTGTCCGGTCCGGCGACCATGCCGTAGGACACGAACTGGCCGAGGGGGGTGGCGCCGGTGGCGTTCAACGCCTTCTCGCTCATCAGCACCAGGGCCGAGCCGCCGTCGCTGATCTGCGAGGCGTTCGCCGCGGTGATCGTGCCGTTCTTGTCGAATGCCGGCTTCAGCCCGGCCAGCGACTCCATCGTGGTGCCGGGGCGCACGCCCTCGTCGGTCTCCACCAGGATCGGCTCGCCCTTGCGCTGGGGGATGCTCACCGGGACGATCTCGTCGGCGAAGCGCCCGTCCTTGATCGCGTTGGCGGCGCGCTCGTTGCTCAGCACGGCGATGTGGTCCTGCTGCTCGCGGGTGATCGAGCCGGCGGAGTAGTTCTCCGTCCCGAGGCCCATCAGGCACGAATCGAACGAGCACCACAGGCCGTCGGCGATGATCGCATCCTTCAGCTCGGTGTTGCCGTAGCGGAACCCGGCGCGCGCTCCGGGGAGCAGGTAGGGAGCGTTGGTCATGCTCTCCATGCCACCGGCGACGACGATGTCGGCGTCGCCCGCGGCGATCATCTGGTTGGCCAGGTAGATCGTGTTCAGCCCCGACAGGCAGACCTTGTTGACGTTCACCGACGGGGTGCTCAGCGGGATGCCGGCGTTGGCCGCAGCTTGGCGGGCGGGCACCTGGCCCTGACCGGCCATCAGCACCTGGCCCATGAGGACGTGCTCGACCTGCTCGGGGCTGATCCCGGCGCGGACGAGCGCTTCCTTGATGGCCAACCCACCCAGCTCGGCGGCGCTGAACGACGACAGCGCACCGCTCATCTTGCCGATCGGCGTGCGGGCTCCGGCGACGATGTACGAACCAGGCATGTCGAGTCCCCTCGGTGTGCACGGCATCCCGACGACCCCGTGTTGGCCGACCAGCGTACGACCCCGCGGCGCGTCGGCGGCAACGCTCCCGTCCGAGCCGGCCGCGCTGTCGTCGGGGTCAGAGCTCGGCGAGGCGGTCGTAGGTGTCCGAGGTCTCGTAGCTGCCGGCCCAGATGACGATGCCGCCCCAGCCGGCGTTCAGTGCGACCGCGGCCTTGCCGGCCACGCTGACCGCGTCGGGATACCAGACGGTGTGGCGCACCGTGCAGGTGACGATGCTCGGCGGTGGCCCCATCCGGACGGCGGGCGCATCCGCCGTCGCCGGGGCCACGCTGCCCGCGCCGCTGCCGGGAGGGACGAACGGCGGGACCACGACGGTCGACCAGGTGTGGACGCCGGTGACCGTCTCGTTCCACGAGAAGGTCACCTCCCCGGTGGCGGCGTCACGGTTGCGCGCGAGCGTCGGCGCGATGCCCGGCGCGGATCGCTGGGTGATCGACACGGTGCCGAGCGAGCCGTCGGGGCACGGGCTGCCGTCGGCCGACTGGCGCCAGTGGCGCCCGTACGCCGGCACGCCGAGCTCCAGCTTGGAGCGGGGTTGACCGACGGCGTCGGCGACCCTACTGGAGTAGGCGACAGCCGGGCGGACATAGAGGTTCAGTGGCGCGTTGGCGCTCGGCGTGCCGGGCGACCAGTCGTAGACCATCAGCCGCAGGCGGTCGACGAACGGCAGGATCTGGTCCTGGGCGTAGACCCAGTAGTTGTTCGTCGTGTTCCCCGTGGCCGGCGCGCTCGCGTCCCACACCGGCGGGATGGTGACGATCAGCTGCTTGGCCCCGAGTTGTCCCTTCAGCTCCCTGATGAACTGGACCCAGAGCGGCATCGTCGAGGCCCACGTCGCCCGACCGTCGGTGAATGCGAACTGCTCGTAGTCCAGGTCCACCCCGTCGTATCCCGCGGCCAGGCTCACCAGGTTGGCGATGTGCTGGGCCCGCCGTCCGTCGTCGGCCAGGATCGCGGCCATCCCGCCCTTGCCGGCGCCGTCGGTGACCGTCGGGATCACCTGCAGGCCGCGCTGGCGGGCGAGGTTGACGGAGCTGGCCAGGAGCGACGTCGAGCCGACGACCTGGATCGATCCGTCGGCGGCCGCGGTGAAGAAGAACGGCGACACCTCTCGTTGGAGCGACGCGGCCGAGGCGTCGCCGTAGCTGTCCGATCCGCCGGACGTGTCCCAGTAGGGGATCCACACGTTGACGAACGGTGCCCGGGCCGCCTGGACCGTCGTGACGCGACTCACCGTCGACCCGGCCAGCGCGGCAGCGACGACGAGCGCCGTCGCGACCGCCCGGCGCACCCACGGGCCGCGTCGCGGGCGCGGGGCAACACGACGGACGCTGGGCACCGCACGACGGTAGTCCCGGCACCACGGTCGCCGTCCGTCGGGGTCGCCCCGCCGGTGCTGGTCAGGTGGCCGGGGCGATGGTCACCGACTCGATGGTGATCGGCTGCTTCGGCGGGACGCCGCCGGCGCTCGGGTCGGGGTTCCCCAACGCATCGAGCGTGGCCACCACACCGAGGTCGGCCGGATCCACCTTGCCGAACAGCGAATACTCCGCGGGCAGCGCCGCGCCGTCCGGTCCGCTGATGATGAAGAACTGGCTGCCGTTGGTGGTCGCCCCCTGGCGCTTGGCCATCGCCAGGTCGCCGACGGCGTAGGCGGTGCCCGCGTCGATCTCCACCGGCGTCTCGTAGCCCGGGCCGCCCGTGCCCGTGCCGGTCGGGTCGCCGCACTGCACGACGAACCCGGGGATCGCCCGGTGGCACGGCGTGTCGTCGAAGTAGTGGTTGCGCGCGAGGTACACGAAGCTGTTCACCGTCTCCGGGGCGAGGTCCTGGTCGAGCGTCACGTGGACCGTCCCGTGGTTCGTGGTGATCGTGGCCACGTAGGTGGTGCCCGGGGTCAGGCACATCGGGGGTGGCGCGTCGAACTGCTGCTGCTTGGGTGCCGAGCCGTCGGGTGCCGGGCAGCCGGTCGCGCTCGTCGCCGACGACACCGGACCGGCGGACGTCGCCGTCGACGAGCCGTCGCTGCCGCACGCGGCGACCAGCGCGACGAACGGCACGAGCAGCAGCAAGCGGGAGCGATGGCGGGTCACCTCCGCAGTCTGCCCGAGCCCCCGATGCGGCGCGCAGCGTTGGGCGAGCGCAGCTACCGGTCGGTAACATCCGCCGCATGCAGGAGATCCTCGACGCCATCGAAGGTGGCGCCAGCGGCGCCGACATCGGCAACCTGGCCATCCCGGACAGCTACCGCGCCGCCCACGTCCTCAAGGAGGAGCAGGACATCTGGGCCGGCGTGGCCTCCGAGGACAAGGACCCGCGCAAGAGCCTGCACATCGGCGACGTGCCCACCCCGGAGCTGGCACCCGACGAGGTGTACGTCGCGGTGATGGCCTCGAGCATCAACTTCAACACGGTGTGGACGAGCATCTTCGAGCCCGTGTCGACGTTCGGCCCGCTGGCCCGCCTCGGCAAGGAGAGCGAGTGGGCCAAGCGCCACGACCGCGACTACCAGGTGGTCGGCAGCGACGCCTCGGGTGTCGTGCTGCGCATCGGCTCGGCGGTGCGCAACTGGAAGCCGGGCGACCGGGTGACGGTGCACTGCAACCACGTCGACGACCAGGACCCCTCGGCCCACGACGACTCGATGATGGCCGCCAACCAGCGCATCTGGGGCTACGAGACCAACTTCGGCGGCCTCGCCGATCTCGCCGTGGTCAAGGCGAACCAGCTGATGCCCAAGCCGGCGCACCTCACCTGGGAGGAGGCCGCGGTCAACGCGCTGTGCAACTCGACGAGCTACCGGATGCTCGTGTCGCACAACGGTGCGCAGATGAAGCAGGGCGACGTCGTGCTCATCTGGGGCGCCACCGGTGGCATCGGCGCGTACGCCGCGCAGTACGTGCTCAACGGCGGCGGCATCCCGGTGTGCGTGGTCTCCTCGGCCGACAAGGCCGACATCCTGCGCAAGATGGGCGTCGAGGCGATCATCGACCGCAAGGCCGCCGGCTACCAGTTCTGGAAGGACGAGCGCACGCCCGACGAGGGCGAGTGGCGCCGTCTCGGCAAGGACATCCGCGCGCTCGTCGGCGAGGATCCGGACATCGTCTTCGAGCACCCCGGCCGCTCGACGTTCGGGGCGTCGATGTACGTCACCAAGCGGGGCGGCACCGTGGTCACCTGCGCGGCGACGAGCGGGTTCATGCTCGAGTTCGACAACCGCTTCTTCTGGATGCGCCTCAAGCGGCTGATCGGCAGCCACTTCGCCAACTACAAGGAGGCGTGGGAGGCCAACCGGCTGATCAGCAAGGGGATGATCCACCCGGTGCTCAGCCAGGTGTTCACCCTCGACGACACCGGCGAGGCGGCGTACCAGGTGCACCACAACATGCACGAGGGCAAGCTCGGCATCCTCTGCCTCGCCCCGACCGAAGGCCTCGGCGTCACCGACCCCGAGCTGCGCGCCAAGGTCGGCGACAAGCTCAACCTGTTCCGCCGCTGATGCAGCCCGTTCGTGTCGCGCCTCGACCGGAACCAGTCCGGTCACGGCGCGACACGGTGAGTGCCTCCGTCGCTGATGCGACGCTCGTTGCCGCGTCCGGCGGGCGATCTGGTGTACTGATCCGATGATGCTCACCGAGATCGACCATGTGGCCATCGCCGTGCGCGACCTGGAAGCGGCGATCGCCTACTACGCCGAGGCGTTCGGCGCCGAGGTGCACCATCGCGAGATCGTCGACAGCGACGGCGTCGAGGAAGCGCTGATCAAGGTGGCCGACAGCTACATCCAGCTGACCGCGGCGACGCGTCCCGACTCGCCGATCGCCAAGTCGATCGAGAAGCGCGGCGAGGGCCTGCACCACATCGGCTACCGCGTCGACGACTGCGCCAAGGCGCTCGAGGCGATGATCGCCGCGGGGGCCACGCCGATCGACAAGGCGCCGCGCCCCGGCAGCCGGGGCACCACGGTGGCGTTCGTGCACCCGAAGGGCAGCTTCGGCACGCTGATCGAGCTCGTCCAGGAGTAGCTCGGGCGCTCCGGTCACCACCGGAAGCCCACAGTGCCGCTCCGGCGGTGACCGGAAGACCGGCGCGTCAGCCGAGCAGCACGACCGTGGCACCGGCGAGCAGCAGGGCCAACAGGCCGACGCGCACACCGACTGCCGTGTAGTCCCGGGCGGTCACCCGGACGCCGAGGCGCTTGGCCGTGTCGCGCCACAGCAGCCCGCTCAGCGCGCCGGTGAGCACGAGCACGGGACCGATGTTCGTGCCGGCGAGCAGCGCCCACACCTGCGACCGCTCGTGCAGCGAGGCCGACCCGGCGAGCACCGTCGGCAGGTTGTTGGTGGCGTCGGAGGCGAGCGCGCCGAAGCCGAACGCACGCAGGCGGCCGAGCATCCCGCCGGCGTCGAGCAACCGGTCGACGTGCAGGTCGCCGAGCGCGCCGGCCACGAGCACCGCCAGGCTGGCGGCGACGAGCATCGCCCCGTAGGGGATCGTGCGCCACGGCACCTCTCGGGTGAGCGCGATCGCGGCGAGTGCGGCGACGGCGGCCACCACCCACGCCGGCAGGCCGACGATGTTGCCCACGGTGAACCCGACGAGCACGAAGCCGACGATCGGCAACCCCTGCCGCAACGCCCGCCCGGCGGCGCGGTCCGCGACGTCGGCGTCGGTGAGCTCGGCGTCGGCGACTCGATGTTGGGCGCGACCTGTCCGGCTGGGCGCGATCTGGCCCGTCGGCTGGTCATCCAGCGCCCACCCGGCCGGCGCGGGCGCTGGAGGTGCGCGATCCGGCACGTTGCGCGACCACTCGCCCGTGCCGGCGAGGAGGCTGTCAGCCCAGCCGCGGTAGGCGAACCAGCCGACGGTGCAGGCGACCACCGTCACCGGGCCGAGGTGGACGAGGAACTCGCCGACCCCGAGGTCGTGCTGCTCGGCCACGATGAGGTTCGTCAGGTTCGACACGGGCAACGGGTTGGACGCCAGGCACGCCAGCAGCGCCGGTTGGAACGCCAGGACGACGGGCGGCAGCCCGTGGCGCACGGCGATGCGCACGTACAGCGGCGTGAGCAGGACGACAGCGGCGTCGAGGTTGAACACGATCGTCACGCCGATCGCCAGGAGCCACAGCCAGAGCAGGAGCCGCGGTCCGTCGTCCACTCGCCCGGCCAGCGCGGCGAACACGCCGATGTGGTCGAGGAGCACGGCCAACGGCACGGCGAACACGAGGAACAGCAGCGGGTCGCGCAGCACGTCGAGGGCGCCGCGCGCCGTCGACCAGGCGATGGTCCCGGTGACCACGCCGAGGACCGCCGCGGTGGTCGGCCCGGCCCACAGGGGGATGCGCCGTGGGCGCACGAACATCGTCACCACGCCGGCCGCGAGCAGCACGACGGCCGACGTCACGGAGCGCGGCCGATCTCCTTGGGCGGCGGGCGGCGTGGGAGCCTGAATGCGGTTGCGTCGGCGGCCCCGACCCGGCGGAGGTGCTCGGTCATCCCGGGCAGGGTGAAGCGCAGCAGCCCGTGACCGGCGGGCTCGATCATCTGCGCGTCGAGCAAGCGCTGCCGGTAGACGCTCGTGTACCCGAGCTCGACGCCGAGTCGCTTGGCCACCTCGCTGATGCGCGACGGGCCGTCGTCCACGGCCATCGCCGCGAGGAACGCGCGGTCGACGTTCGACAGGTCGGCGAGCGCCGGTTCGTGGACGAGCGACTCCATCCGCGTCAGCGCGGTCGCGGCACCGGCATCGACGTCGGCCACCGTGATCATCCGCACCGCGGGGTGCTGGCGCCAGACGTGGTACCCGACGAGCTGGATGAGGAACGGGTAGCCGCCGGTCGCCACCGCGGCGCGCCGGCAGGCCGTGGCGCTGATCGACCGGCCGGCGCCCTCGATCGTCTCCCGGAGGGCGCGCTCGACCTCGATCACCTCCACCGGCCCGAGCGTGTGCCGATCGGCGCGCCGCAGGAACGTCAGGACCTCGTCGTTGAGCAGGCTGCTGATGGCCGATGGCAGGCCGGCGGCGGCCACGGCGATGTCGCGGTCGTTGCGGAACAGGTGCTGCACGGCGACGAACAGGTCGCGCAGGTCGTCGGTGCGCGAGCCGTGGACCTCGTCGAGCGTGATCAGCAGACCCGTCGAGCGCTCGGCGAGGAGATCGCAGGTGAGCTCGAGCTGGTTGCGCAGGCCGGCCGCGACCACGTGGCGGTCGGTGCTGTCCCAGGCGATCGAGCCGACGCCCATCGGAACGCCCACGCTGCGCAGCGTGATCCGCCGGGCGTTCGGGTCCAGATCGGCGAGCAACGCGGGGAGGTGCTGGGTGACGAGGCGGGTGACCACGCCGGTCGAGGCGGTCTCCTCGACCACCAGCCAGCCGCGCTGGCGGGCAACGTCGGCCACCTCGTTGAGCATCACCGTCTTGCCCGTCCCGCGGGCGCCGGTGTACAACGTGGCCCGACCCGGCGCGCCGGCACCGTCGTCGATGGCCTCGGCGAACTGCTCGATCAGCTCGTCGCGTCCGGCCAGCACCGGCGGGGAGTTGCCGAAGCTCGGCCGGAACGGGTTGGTCGGCGCCATGTCGGCGACCGTACCCCGTCTTCAGTGTTCTTCATACTTTTCATCGTCCTTCATCGTCTCATCGTCGTGATCACGGCACCTCGACGACGAGCCCCTTGAGGTACTCGGCCTCGGGGAACGACAGCGGCACCGGATGGTCCGACGGCTGGCGCAGGTGGTCGACCACACGTGCCGGGCGGTGCGCGTCCAGCGCCGCGCCGGCGACGACCTTCTGGAACAGGTCGAGCGTCATCGCCGCGCTGCACGAGAACGTCAACAGCAGGCCACCCGGCGCGAGCAGCTTGAGCGCCAGCAGGTTGAGGTCCTTGTAGGCCCGCGTCGCCTTGTCCAGCTGGCCGGTGGTGGCCGCCAGCTTCGGCGGATCGAGGACGATCAGGTCGTACTGCCGGGCGCGGTCACGCAGCCCGCGCAGGTGGGTGAAGGCATCGGCCTCGACCACCTCGCCGAGCTCGACACCGTTCAGTTCGGCGTTGCGCCGGGCGAGCTGGAGCGCCGGTCCCGACGAGTCGACGCTCTCCACCGATGCCGCACCACAACCTGCGGCGATGACGCTGAACGCTCCGGTGTAGGCGAACACGTTGAGCACCCGCCGTCCGCCGGCGAGGAGCTCGAGCGCCCGGCGGGCGTGGCGCTGGTCGAGGTAGAAGCCGGTCTTGTGGCCGCCGGCGACGTCGACGGCGAACCGCCAGTGGCCCTCGTGGGCGAGCAGATCGACGTCGGCCGGGGCGCCGCGCACGAGCCCGCTGCGCTCGTCGAGGCCCTCCCGCTTGCGGGCGTCGGCATCGCTGCGCTCGTGAACGGTGCGCACGCCGTCCAGCGCGGCCAGCGCGTCGAACACGGTGTCCCGCCACCGCTCGGCACCGGCCGTCGTGATCTGACAGACGATCGTGTCGCCGTAGCGGTCGGCGATGACGCCGGGGACGTCGTCGGCCTCGCTGAAGACCAGCCGCGCCGAGTCGGTGCCCGTGGCCAGCAGCGCCGTGCGCCGTGCGGCCGCGGCGACGACGCGATCGGCGATCAACTCCGCGTCCATCGCCGTGGTGTCGTCGAACGTCCACATCCGCGCCCGAATCTGCGACACCGGGCTGTAGGCGGCCAGCCCGAGCGCCTCACCGCTGGTGCGGCGCACGACGACGGTGTCGCCCGGCTGCGGATCACCGGCGACGCCGGCCACCGCGCCGCTGAAGATCCACGGGTGCCGCCGCAGCACCGACCGCTCGCGGTTCGGCTTCAGCGTGATCGCCGGAGTGGACCGATCCATGCCCGCATCATGCCGGGCGGACGGCGCTTGCGGCCGCTCCTGTGAGCACCGCAACGATGTGCCGGTTCATGTGCTGACGCGAATCGTCCGGGGGTAGCGTCCGGCGCGTCGTGCTGGTCGTGGTCGCCGCCCTCCTCGGCATCGCGCTCGGCGTGCCGCTGGCCGCAGCCGCCGACCGGATGCTGGCGCGACGCGACATCGTGGCCCTCGGCCACGAGCGTCTCGTCGTCGGGGTGATGGCGGCGGCGGTGCTCGGCACGCTCGCCGCCCGGTTCGGCGCCGGTTGGGAGCTCGCCGCGTTCGCCGTGGTCGGGCTCGGGCTGGTGGTGCTGTCGTGGATCGACCTGCGCGCCCACTGGCTGCCGCGGGAGGTCACCGCGCTCACCGCGACGGCCGCCGCGCCGCTGTTCGTCGTGGCGGCGCTGGTCGAGCACGAGCCGCGCCGGTTGCTCGACGCGTTCCTCGGTGCGCTCCTCGCGTTGGCGATCATGTTCGTGATCCACGTCGTCGGTCGTGGCGGGCTCGGCGATGGCGACGTGCGCCTGGCGCCGCTGCTCGGCATGGCCCTCGGCTGGCTGAACGTCGCACTCGTCCCGGTGGGCCTCCTGTTCGGCTTCTTCGCCGGCGCGCTGGCGGGAGTGGTGTTGATCGTCGCCGGTCGCGCCGGCCGGCGTACCCAGGTGCCGTTCGGCCCGTTCCTCGCGCTCGGCACGATGCTGGCCATCGTCGTCGGCGAGCCGTTCCTCGACGCCGTCCTCCAGCGCGGCTGACGCGCGGCGAATGTACGGTCGGGGCATGCGGGTCCACCTGATCGACGGCACCTACGAGTTGTTCCGTCAGCACTACGGGCAGGTCGCCCGGCATTCCGATGCCGGTCCGACGGCGGGCGCCGCCGGGGTCGTCGCGTCCACGCTGGAGCTCGTGGCCGACGGAGCGACGCACGTCGGCGTCGCCAGCGACCACATCATCGAGAGCTTCCGCAACGACCTGTGGCCGGGCTACAAGACGAGTGCCGGGATGGATCCGGCGCTGCTCGCCCAGATCCCGGTGATGGAAGCCCTCCTCGAGGCGTGCGGGTTCACGGTGTGGGCGATGGTCGAGCACGAGGCCGACGACGCGCTCGGTGCCGCCGCGGCCGTGGCCGAGGCCGACGAGCGGGTCGAGCAGGTGTGGATCGTCACGCCCGACAAGGACCTCGGCCAGTGCGTGCGCGGCAACCGGGTGGTCCAGTACGACCGGCGCAAGCGGGAGATCGTCGACGAGGACGGCGTGCTGGCCAAGTTCGGCGTGCGGCCGGCGTCGATCGCCGACTACCTGGCGCTCGTCGGCGACAGCGCCGACGGCTTCCCCGGCCTGCCCGGCTGGGGGGCCAAGAGCGCCGCGGCCGTGCTGGCGAAGTTCGGCTCGATCGAGGCGATCCCGCAGTCGTCGGGCGAGTGGGGGCTCAACGGGCTGCGCGGCGTGGAGAAGCTCTCCAAGGCCTTGCGCGACAACTTCGCCGACGCCCTGCTGTTCAAGCGCATCGCCACGGTCGAGCTGGACGTCCCCGTGGGCGCGGTGGACGACTGGGAGTGGGCCGGTCCGACGGAGCGCTTCGAGGAGGCGGCGAACGTGGCCGGCGTGCCCGAGCTGGTCGGCCGCGCGTACGGGGCCCTGAAGCGCCGGGCGAACCGGCCCGGCTGAGTGGCACGGGTGCGACGCGACGCATCCGCCGAGTGAGGTGACGGCCAGGCGACCTGCGGCGCCCGAGCGGGGCCGTTGAAGGCTGCTCCATCCCTGGCCTGACCTGGTTCCCGGTCGCTCGTCGCACAGGACCCGACCGTCACCTCACTCGACGGATGCGATGGCGATCCTACCGGTTCGCCGTCGACGACTCGCGCCCGCACGGACGCCGCCGGTCGGATCCGCCGCTAGCGTGCTGGAGCCCTGGGAGGGGTGCGAGAGCGGCCGAATCGGCACGCTTGGAAAGCGTGTGAGGGGCAACCCTCCGTGGGTTCGAATCCCACCCCCTCCGCCATGCCGGGGGCTGCGCGCCCCCGCTCGCTGCGCTCGCGCCCCATCGCCGTCCGGCTCGCTGGCGCTCCCTCGGCCGGTGCGTCAGCCTGCCGGCTGCCGCGATGCCGGGGGCTGCGCGCCCCCGCTCGCTGCGCTCGCGCCCCATCGCCGTCCGGCTCGCTGGCGCTCCCTCGGCCGGTGCGTCAGCCTGGCGGCTGCCGCGATGCCGGGGGCTGCGCGCCCCCGCTCGCTGCGCTCGCGCCCCATCGCCGTCCGGCTCGCTGGCGCTCCCTCGGCCGGTGCGTCAGCCCGCGCCACGTCCGGGTGTTCTGGCACGATGGACCGGTGACTGCCGACGAGCAGTGGATGTCGGCGGCTCTCGCGGAGGCGCGCGCCGCGACTGCTCACGACGACGTGCCGATCGGCGCGGCCGTCGTCCGCGACGGGCAGGTGATCGCGGCGCGGCACAACGAGCGTGAGCTCACGGGCGATCCCACGGCGCACGCCGAGGTGCTGGCCATCCGCGACGCGGCGACGGTCGTCGGCCACTGGCGGCTCGTCGACTGCACCCTGTACGTGACGCTCGAGCCGTGCGTGATGTGCGCCGGCGCCGTGGTGAACGCCCGCCTCGGCCGGCTCGTCTTCGGGGCGACCGATCCGAAGGCCGGCGCGGTCGCCAGCCTCTACGAGGTCTGCGCCGATGTCCGCCTCAACCACCGTCCGCCGGTCACCGGCGGCGTGCTCGGCGGCGAGTGCGGCCAGTTGCTCAAGGACTTCTTCGCCGGTCGTCGCGGCCCGCGCGACCGCTAGCCTTCCGGCGTCCAAGGAAGGGTGCCAGAGTGGACGAATGGGACGGTCTCGAAAACCGTTGAGGTCCTCGCGGCCTCCGTGGGTTCGAATCCCACCCCTTCCGCCAGCCGTCCGACACGTGGCCGGCGATGCCTGAGGGCGACACGATCCGCCGGCTCGCCGAACGGATCGACCGTCGCTTCGCCGGCCAGCGGGTGCATCGTTGCGTCACCCGCGACCCGCGGCTCGTCGGGGTCGATCTCACCGGTCGGGTGCTGCTGGGGGCCGACGCGGTGGGCAAGCACCTGCTGATCCGCTTCGACGACGGGCGGACGCTGCACGCCCACCTGCTGATGACCGGCTCGTGGCGCGTCGGCCCGGCCGCCACCGAGCCGGAGTGGCGGCGGCGAGTGGAGCTGTGGCTCGACGACGGTCGCCTCACCGGGCTCGATGTCCCCCTGCTGGCGATGATCGCCACGCGTGACGAGGCCGAGCTCGTCGGTCACCTCGGCCCGGACCTGTGTGCGACCGAGGCGCCCGACCTGGATCTGGTCACGGCCAACCTGCGGCGCGCCCCGGACGAACCGCTCGGCGGCGCATTGCTCGACCAGCGCAACGTCGCCGGCTGGGGCAACCTGTACGCCAACGAGCTGCCGTTCCTCGTCGGCATCTCGCCGTTCCAGCCGGTGGGCACGATCGCCTCGCTCGAGCGGCTCGTCGCGGTGGGCGCCGCCCTCATCCGCACGAACGCGACGCGCGGGCCGCAGAACACGACTGGTCGCAAGCTGACCACCGACGACCATTGGATCTACCAGCGTCGCGGCCAGCCGTGCCCCCTGTGCGCCACCCGTCTGGCGTCACGCGACGAGCGCGACGTCCCGTGGCGGCGGGTGACGACGTGGTGCCCGGTGTGTCAGCCGTCGGCGCCGCAGGCGACCGTCGACGTCACCCGAGCCCGCCGGCTGCTGGCGCTGCATCCGGCGCGCCGTGAACCGGCGTTCCCTGATCGAGACGACACGTGAGCCCTGGTCACTTGCAGAAGAGCTCGTTCGCCGGCACCTTCGTCGGGTCCACGAGGTAGTCGTCCACTGCCTCGTTGACGCAGTCGTTGACGTTGTAGCCGGTGTGCTGGTTGGCCTGGACGACCACCAGGACACCGTCCTCCAGCGCATGGGCCATCGCCCGCGAGCTGGCCAGCGGGGTCGCCGGGTCGCCGGTCGTGCCGACGACCACGATCGGTCCCGCGCCGGCACCGGTGATCGCCACCCGCGGATCGTCCGACGGGGGGAAGAACGTGCAGGAGTACGACCCGATCGTCGCCGGCGACAACCGTGGGGCGGCCTGCATCATCTGGGCGGCGAAGGCATCCGACTCGGCGACGGTCGGTCGCTCGGTCGAGTCCATGCACGAGATGACGTTGAACGCCTCGAGCGAGTTGTCGTAGGTGCCGTCCCGCTGCCGCTCGAAGTAGCGGTCGTACAGGCCCATCAGGCCCGAGCCGTCGCCGTCCTGGGCCTCGTCGAGCGCCACCGCGAGGGTCGGCCAGTCGGCGTCGGAGTACATCGCCTCGGCGACCCCCTGCAGGGCGGCGCCGCGGGTCAGCTTCGGGCGATCCTCCAGGGCCGGCAAGGGGTTCTCGTCCATCTTGGCCATGAGCGTGTCGAACGCGCCCGCGGCGTCGCCGCCGTTGTGGAACTTGCACTTCGCGTCGGCGCTGCACTGCTGGAGGAACGTGTCGAGCGACGACTCGAACGCCTTCATCTGCTCCAGCCCGCGTTGCTGGAGGCCGACCGTCGGATCGGTGGCGCCGTCGAGCACAGCGGCGCGCACCGTGTCGGGGAAGAGCGTCGCCCAGGTCGCGCCGAGCTCGCTGCCGTAGCTGAAGCCGAAGTAGCTGATCTGGTCCTCGCCGAGCGCCCTGCGGATGGAGTCGATGTCACGCGCCGAGTCGTTCGTCGCCACGTGTTGGAGGATCGTCGGGTTCTGCGTCACGCAGTCGTCGGTCGACTCCTTGGCGAGGTCGACGTTCTGCTGCTTCTCGGCGTCGGTGTCCGGGGTGATGTCGCCGTTGTCGAAGAAGTGGTCGTAGTCGGAGAAGCAGTCGATGAACGGCGTGCTCGAGCCGACTCCCCGAGGGTCCCAGGCCACGATGTCGAACTTGTCCAGCA
Organism: uncultured Acidimicrobiales bacterium; assembly: GCA_963794805.1. Lineage (GTDB taxonomy): Bacteria > Actinomycetota > Acidimicrobiia > Acidimicrobiales > Ilumatobacteraceae > JAODBQ01. The sequence goes on along the minus strand of CAWCFL010000007.1, from coordinate 295,880 downwards.
GTGCCTTGTCGTACAGCACGTCGGCGTGGAGCGCGAAGTCGAGGGCGGGGAAGCCCGGTCCGCCGGGGTTGACCAGCAGCGTGCCGATCCGCTCGTCCTCGTTCTCGGCCAGGTGGCGGACCATGTGGAGCGTGAACGTGCCCTGCGACGGGTCGTCGTAGTCGATCGGCACCTTGATCGTGCCGGCCTGCAGACCCTTCTTCGCCTTGCCCCACTTGATGGTGAAGTCGTCGACAGCGGCTGGCGCGCTGCCCGTCGGCGTGCCCGCTGTGCCCGTCGTCCCGATGGTGTCGACCGCGACCGCCGACGGGTTGCCCGACGTCGATCCGCACGCCGCGAGGAGCGCCGACACGGCGAACAGGATGCCGATCGCCGCCTTGCGCATCCGCTGGAAGCTAGCGGTGCACCCGCCACGACGGGCGTCGGCCGTGCGTCGGTCGACGCGTCCGTATCCTCGATCACGTGATGCCAGGGGCCCACGCCATGTACCCGCGCAACCGCGATGCGGTGCGCGACGCGAAGGTCCAGCGCGGCGCGATCCGCCGGGCGTGGACGTTCGCCCGCCCGTACCGGGCCATCATCATCGTGTTCCTCGTGGCGATCGTCGTCGACGCGCTGATCGGGCTGATCCCGGCGTTCGCCTTCCGCGCCATCCTCGACACGGCCATCCCCGAGGCCAACCGCCGGCTCATCGCCATCCTCGCCGGTCTCGTCGTGCTCCAGGCCCTCGTCGACGGCGCGCTGACGATCCTCCAGCGGTGGTGCAGCGCACGCGTCGGTGAGGGGTTGATCTACGACCTGCGCGTCGCCTTGTTCGGCAAGGTCCAGCGGATGCCGGTGGCCTTCTTCACCCGCACGCAGACGGGTGCGCTCACGAGCCGGCTGAACAACGACGTCGTCGGCGCGCAGACGGCCGTCACCAGCACCCTCGGCAGCGTGGTCAGCAACATCGTCGTGCTGATCACCACGTTGGCCGCGATGATCGCCCTCCAGTGGCAGCTGACGCTGCTGGCGCTGATCGTCCTGCCGCTGTTCGTCGTGCCGGCCAAGCGGATCGGGCGCAAGCTGCAGGTGATCTCGCGGGAGAACATGGCGACGAACGCGGAGATGAGCGCGCAGATGACCGAGCGCTTCAACGTCGCCGGTGCCCAGCTGGTCAAGCTGTTCGGCCGGTCGCACGACGAGATCGACGTGTTCTCGAAGCGGGCGGAGCGGGTGCGCGACACCGGCATCCGCGCGGCCATGTACGGGCGGGTGTTCTTCGTCGCCCTCGGCCTCGTCGGTGCGCTCGGTGCGGCGGCGATCTACGGCGTCGGTGCGCAGCTCGTCGTCAGTGGCTCGCTGTCGAGCGGCACGCTCGTCGCACTCGCCGCCCTGGTCGTGCGCGTCTACGCCCCACTGACCGGACTGACGAACGCACGGGTGGACCTGATGACCGCGATGGTCAGCTTCGAGCGGGTGTTCGAGGTGCTCGACGCGCCGGAGGCGATCACCGACCGCCCCGATGCGATCACCCTGGCGGCGCCGCGGGGCGCGTCGACCTCGACGGCGTGTGGTTCCGCTACCCGCCGGCGGCCAGCGTCACCGTGGCCTCGTTGGAGTCGGCCGCGGCGCTCAGTGGCCACGACTCGGACCGCGACGTGCTGCGTGGTGTGTCGCTCACGGTCGAACCCGGGGAGACGGTCGCCCTGGTCGGCGCGTCGGGCTCGGGCAAGACCACGCTCGCCGGGTTGATCCCCCGCCTGTACGACGTCACCGCCGGCGCGGTGCTCGTCGACGGCTACGACGTCCGCCTGCTGACGCAGGACTCGCTGCGCGCCGCGATCGGCGTGGTGTCGCAGGACCCGCATCTGTTCCACGAGACCATCGGCGAGAACCTGCGCTACGCCAAGCCCGACGCCACCGACGCCGAGCTCGATGCGGCCTGCCGCGGGGCGCGCATCCTCGACGTGGTGCGTGAGCTGCCGGACGGCTACGACACCGTGGTCGGCGAGCGCGGCTACCGGTTGAGCGGCGGCGAGAAGCAGCGCCTGGCCATCGCTCGGCTGCTGCTCAAGGACCCGGCGGTGATCATCCTCGACGAGGCCACCAGCCATCTGGACAACGAGAACGAGGCCGCCGTGCAGGGTGCGCTGGAGGCGGCGCTGCGCGGACGGACGGCGCTCGTCATCGCCCACCGCCTGTCGACGATCCGCGACGCCGACCGCATCGTCGTCCTGCACGACGGCGTGATCGTCGAGCAGGGCACCCACGACGCGCTGATCGAGCTCGACGGGGTGTACGCGGCCCAGGTCCGTGCCGGCGAGCAGGCGTGGGAGCCAGCCGCCACGTGAGCGGTCCGACGCTCGACGAGTACCTCAGGCGGATCCTCACGGCCAAGGTCTACGACGTCGCCCGGGAGACGTCCCTCTCGCTCGCGCCGGCCCTCTCGGCGCGCACCGGGTGCACCGTCCTGCTCAAGCGCGAGGACGAGCAACCGGTGTTCTCGTTCAAGGTGCGCGGCGCGTACAACCGGATGGCCAACCTGCCGCAGGCGGTGTTGGCGCGTGGGGTGATCGCCGCCTCGGCCGGCAACCACGCCCAGGGGGTCGCCCTGTCTGCCCGGCGCCTCGGCTGCACCGCGCTGATCGTCATGCCGATCACCACGCCGTCGGTGAAGATCGACGCGGTGCGGTCCTTCGGCGGCGACTGCGTCGAGGTCGTGCTGCACGGCGACTCCTACTCCGACGCGAAGGCGCACGCCGACGTCCTCGCCACCGAGCGCGACCTCACCTGGGTGCACCCGTTCGACGACCCCGACGTGATCGCCGGGCAGGGCACGGTGGGCATGGAGATCCTCCGCCAGCAGCCCGGCCGCCTCGACGTGGTCTTCGCCGCGGTCGGTGGTGGCGGGCTGATCAGCGGGATCGCTGCGTACGTCAAGGCCGTGCGCCCGGAGGTGCGCGTGATCGGCGTGCAGGCCGCCGACTCCGATGCGATGACCCGCTCACTGGCCGCCGGGCGGCGCGTCACGCTGCGCGACGTCGGGCTGTTCGCCGATGGCACCGCGGTGAAGCAGGTCGGCAAGGAGACGTTCCGCCTGTGCCGCACGCTGGTCGACGACATGATCGTGGTCGACGCCGACGCGATCAGCGCGGCGATCAAGGACGTGTTCAACGACACCCGCTCGATCCTCGAACCGTCCGGCGCGTTGGCGGTCGCCGGACTGAAGTCGTGGGTCGCGTCCACCGGGGCATCCGGTGCGACGCTCGTCGCCGTGGCCTGCGGGGCGAACATGAACTTCGATCGGCTGCGCTTCGTCGCCGAGCGGGCCGAGGTCGGCGAGGCCCGCGAAGCGGTGCTGGCGGTGACGATCCCCGAGGCGCGCGGCTCGCTGCGCCGGTTCTGCACCCTGCTCGACGGTGCGAGCATCACGGAGTTCAACTACCGCATCGCCGACGGCGATGCCGCGCACATCTTCGTCGGTGTGCAAGTCGACGGGCGCGCCGACGTCGCCCGGATCGTCGGGTCGCTGCGCGCCGCCGACTTCGGGGTGCTCGACCTGACCGACGACGACCTCGCCAAGCAGCACCTGCGCCACATGGTCGGCGGACGCTCGGCGCGCGCCGCCGACGAGCGACTGCACCGCTTCGAGTTCCCCGAGCGACCAGGGGCGCTGATGCGCTTCCTCTCGTCGATGAGCCCGAACTGGAACATCTCCCTGTTCCACTACCGCGCCGAGGGCGCCGACTACGGCCGGATCCTCGTGGGCATCCAGGTGCCTCCCGGCGAGGACCGCCAGTTCCGCTCGTTCCTGCGCACCGTCGGCTACCCGCACTCCGACGAGACGACGAACCCCGCGTACCGACTGTTCCTGACGTAACCGGCGGGGGGTCCGCGAACTGTGTGAGACCCCTTTGCCACGATGGCCGGCATGGAGATCGTCCTGATCCTCGTGGTCGCCGGGCTGGCCGCTGCCGTGGCCTGGCTGCTGGCGACGCGCCGGATGTCGACTCCAGCTGTCCTCGCGCCCGCGCCACCGGCTGTCGCCGAGGTGCCCGAGGAGGTCATCGCCCGGGCGGTCGCGCTGGCGGTCGCCGAAGCCGGCGAGCGCGGCGCCCGCGATCGCGATCAGGCGGTGCGCGCCGCCGTCGAGCAGGTGGTCACCATGGGGCGCGAGCAGCTCGGTGCGCAGACGCGCGCCGCCGATGCGGCGCTCGCTGGGCGCCACGAGCTCATCGACCAGCGCCTCGGCGAGGTGCAGCACGGCGTGCAGACGGATCTCCAGCGCCTCACCGTGCTGGTCGGCCAACTGGGCGAGGTCACGTCGGAGCGCTTCGGGCAGGTCGACCGGTCGCTCAACGTGCACGCCGAGATCGCCGCCACGTTGGCCAGCACCACCAACAGCCTGCGCGAGGCGCTGGCCAGCTCGAACTCCCGTGGGCAGTGGGGCGAGCGGATGGCGGAGGACGTGTTGCGCCTGGCCGGGTTCCACCTCGGGGTCAACTACGTGCGCCGCACGGCGGTCGAGGGTGAGGGCACCGGCATCCCCGACTTCACGTTCCTCCTGCCCAAGGGGCACGTGCTGTTCATGGACGTCAAGTTCCCCATGGCGGCGTACCTGAGGTTCCTCGACGCGGGAACGGAGGCGGAGCGCGCTGCCCACCGCGCCGTGTTCGTGCGCGACGTGCGCGCCCGCGTGCGCGAGCTGGCGAAGCGCGAGTACAGCCGGGCCGACGATCGGCCGGCCGTGGACAACGTGCTGCTGTTCGTGCCCAACGAGACGCTCGCCGCGTTCATCCACGAGAGCGACGCCGGGCTGGTCGACGAGGCGATGCGCCAGCACGTCGTCATCTGCTCGCCGCTCACGCTCTACGCGTTCCTCGGTGTCATCCGCCAGGCGTTCGACAACTTCGTCATCGAGCAGACGAGCAAGGAGGTGCTCGCCCTGCTGGGCACGTTCAGTCAGCAGTGGGGCAAGTACACCGATGCCGTCGACAAGGTCCGCCGGCAGATGGACACGGTGTCCAAGTCGTTCGACGAGCTGGCCACCACCCGGCGGCGCGCCCTGGAGCGCCCGCTCGTGGCCATCGACGACCTGCGCCGCAAGCAGTCGCTGCCCACTCCGGGTCAGTTGTTCGACGCCGACGACGAGACGGTCGACGCCGGCGACCCGCTGGCCAACGTGCGCGAGCTCGGGGCGTAGCCGGATGAGCTGCGGCAGACTGGACCGACCATGAGCCAGGTGGCCTTCGACTTCGATCTCGACGACGGCGGCCAGCCCACGTACACCGTCGGCGAGCTCGGCGACTTGATCAACGGTGCGTTGCGCCGGCGGTTCACCGACGGGGTCTGGGTGCGCGGCGAGATCCAGGGGTGGAACGAGCGCGGCAACCACGCCTACTTCCGGCTGGTGGAGGAGCTCGAGCGGCCCGACGGGTCGATCGGCAAGGCGACCGTCAACGTGCAGTTCTTCGCCAACGTGCGCATGCGGCTGCGGCCGATGTTGCAGAAGAACCGGTTGCGGCTGGCCGACGGGCTCAACGTGCGGATCTTCGGGCACCTCGACTTCTTCGCCCCGTCGGGGTCGCTCGGCCTGAAGATGTCCGGGCTCGATCCGCGCTTCACGCTCGGCGACCTGGCCATGCAGCGCGACGAGGTCGTCCGCCGTCTCGTGGCCGCCGGCCTGTACGACGCCAACCGCTCCCGGCCGATGGCCGCGGTGCCACTGCGCGTCGGCGTGGTCACCAGCACCTCGGGTGCGGCGTGGGGCGACTTCGTGCACGAGCTGGAGCGCAGCGGGCTCGGCTTCCGCGTGCGGGTGATCGACGCGCGCGTCCAGGGTGACCAGGCGGTGGACATGGTCACCCGGGCCATCCGCACGCTCGGCCGCCAGCGCGACCTCGATGTCGTCGCCGTCATCCGCGGCGGCGGGGCGCGCAGTGAGCTGGCCACGTTCGACCACGAGGCCATCGCCACGGCCATCGCCACCTCCCCGCTGCCGGTGCTCACCGGGCTCGGCCACGAGGTCGATCGCAGCGTGGCCGACGAAGTCGCCCACGCCAGCCTGAAGACGCCCACGGCGTGCGCCGCAGCGCTGGTCGAACGGGTGCTGTCGTTCCGCCAGCGCAGTGAGCTGGCCTGGACCGGGGTGTGCCGCGTCGCCGAACGGCACGTGGCCCGCTCGTCCGGCCGGCTGAACGAGGTGGCCCACGGTGTCCGTCACCGTGTGGTCGCCGCGGTGGAGCGCAGCGACGGACGACTCGCCCAGCGCGCCGGTCGGGTGGGCGCAGCGAGCGGGCAGCTGCTCGACCGGGCCGATCGACGCCTCGAGGCGGTCACCGCGGCGATCGCTCGCGCTCCTCGACGGCTCGATGGCGAGACGCGACACCTCGACGCCGTCGCCGAGCGGGTCCGCCTGCTCGACCCCGTCCACACGATGGCCCGAGGTTGGAGCATCACCCGCACGGTCGACGGCCGCACCGTGCGCGCCGCCGAGGAGCTGACCGCCGGCGACGAGGTGGTCACCACGTTCGCCAGTGGCTCGGCACGCAGCATCGTGCGCGAGGTGGCCCGATGAGCCCGAAGCCGACGGGTTCCGCCGCCGCCGCCGGCGAACCGGTGGCCACCGGTTACGCCGCGGCGCTGGCCGAGCTCGAGACCATCCTGCAGAGCCTGGAGCGCACCGACGTCGACGTCGACGTGCTGGCCACACAGGTCGCCCGCGCCGCCGAGCTGATCGCGTTCTGCCGCGACCGCATCGGCAACGCCCGCTTGCAGATCGAACAGGTCGTCGCCTCGCTCGACGCCGGGCGCGACGACTGAGCCACGCTCAGTCGACGATGGGGTCCCGGGGGCGCAGGCCCCGCGTGTGACGACCGAGGGCCGGCCCTCAGGCGCCCTTCCAGTTCGGCTTGCGCTTCTCGGCGAACGCCCGCGGGCCCTCGATGTAGTCCTGCGAGGCGGCCATCTCGGCGACGGCCGAGTACTTGATCGACTCGGCGCCGGCCACGCCGCCCTGCTCCAGGCCGAGGTACACGGCCTGCTTGGAGGCACGCACCGACATGGGCGACACGGCGAGGATCTCCTCGGCCCAGCGTCGGGCGCCGGCCATCGCCTGCCCCTCGGGGACGACCTCGTTGACGAAGCCCAGCTCGTAGCCCTCCTGCGCCGACACGTGGCGGCCGGTGAGGATCATCCCCATGGCGCGCTTCGGCCCGATCGTGCGCGGCAGGCGGTGCACGCCACCACCGAGTGCCGCCAGCCCGACGCGCACCTCCGGCAGGGCGAAGCGGGCGTTCTCCGCGGCGATGATCAGGTCGCAGGCCAGGGCGATCTCGAACCCACCGCCCATGGCCACCCCGTTCACCGCGGCGATCAGCGGCTTGTTCAGGTCGAACCGGGCGGAGATCCCGCCGAACCCGGTGGACGGGTACTCGCCGCGCGCGCCGCCCGCAGCGGTGTACTTCAGGTCGTTGCCCGCGCTGAACGCCCGGTCGCCGGCGCCGGTGACGATCGCCACCCACAGGTCGGGATCGGCGGCGAACTCGTCGAACACGCCGGACAGCTCGGCGCTGGCCGGCGGGTGCAGTGCGTTCATCACCTCTGGCCGGTTGATGGTGACGATGAACAGGTGCCCGTCGCGTTCGGTGGTGCTGAAGTTCCCCATGGCCGCCGACCGTAACGACGGGCGGCGTCGAGAACGTCAGCGAGCCACCTCGTTCACGGCGACGCCCAGCGCAGCACGTCGCCACCCTCGCCGAGCAGCACCGAGCCGGGGAACACGCGCAGCCGGTACGGGTCGAGGCGCAGCACGCGGAACGCCGGTGCGTCGGCGTTCTCCCATCCGGGGACGATCCGCGGGTCGTAGCCCACGGGCTGCGGAGCGTCGGCGAACAGGTGCCACGTGCGGTGACGGGTGACGGCGTCGTCGGCCCAACTGGCCGTGCACTCGGCGACGCACGTGTCGTGCGACGGCGACCAGTAGCTCACCGACACGGCGGGCTGGGCGGCGAGGGCGGACACCTTCGGCAGGGTCTTGCCCGTGGCGACCCAGCCGACGAGCTCCTCGCCGACCCACTCCCAGATCGGGTGGAGGATCCGCGAGCGTGGCCGACCGTCGGGTTCGACCGTGGCCACCGATGCCCACACGATGCGATGGGCCATGCGGATGAACGCCTCTGCCGTGTCCTGGTAGGTCGCCACGCGGGCATCGTCGCCGCGATCGCGCCGTCGCGTCAATGGATCGCCGGAGCCGGTCCGACGATCGGGCGTCGGGTCGGCGGCATAGCCTGGGTCGCCGTGCCTGCTCCGCCGCCGCCGTCGTTGGCGCGCATCGCCGAAGCCACCGAGGCACGCATCGCCGAGCTCCTCGCGTCCGAGCGCGCTCGTTGGTCGGCGTTCGACCAGGACCTCGACGAGCCGATCGGCCAGATCGAGCGGCTCGTCCTTGCCGGCGGCAAGCGCCTGCGGCCGGCGTTCTGCCACTGGGGTGCGGTGGCGGCCGGCGGCGACGGCGACGCGTCGGGCGTGGTCGACGCCGGCGCGGCGCTCGAGCTGATGCACGCCTTCGCCCTGTTCCACGACGACGTGATGGACGACGCCGCCAGTCGTCGCGGTGCGCCGACCACCCACGTGGTCTTCGCCGGCCGCCACGCCGCCGGTGGCTGGGCCGGCGAAGCGCGTCGCTTCGGCGAGGGCGTCGCCATCCTCGTCGGCGACCTGGCCTTCGTGTTCGCCGACCAGCTGATGACCATGGCGCCGCCGGCCGCGTGGGCCGTGTGGAACGAGCTGCGCGTCGAGCTCAACGTCGGTCAGCTGCTGGACATCATCGGCAGCGTCCGCCGCGACCGCACGCTGGTGAAGGCCGAGCGGATCTGCCGGTACAAGAGCGGCAAGTACACGATCGAACGTCCGTTGCACCTCGGCGCGGTCGTCGCCGACCCCGAGCACGGCGCGGCGCTGTTCGCCGTCCTCAGCGGTTACGGCCTGCCCCTCGGCGACGCGTTCCAGCTGCGCGACGACGTGATGGGTGCGTTCGGCGACCCGCAGCGCACCGGCAAGCCCGTCGGCGGCGACCTCGTCGAGGGCAAGCCGACCCCCCTGCTCGCCCGAGCGGTGGCCGCGGCGACCGTCGCGCAGCTCGCCGTGCTGGACCTCGTGGGCGACCCCGACCTGTCACCCGACGACGTCGCCCGCATCCAGGAGGTGATCGTCGCCACCGGTGCGCTCGACGCCCTGGAGGCCCAGATCACCACGCTCGCGGCCTCGGCGTCCGCGGCGATCGAGCAGGCGCCCATCCCGGCACCCGCGCACGACGAGCTGCTCGCGCTCGCCGGCTACGTCAGCCAACGGGAGACGTAGGCCACCGACGCTGGCTCATGACGCTGGACACCGGTCGGCCCATTCCTGGGCCGATCCCGGGCCAGCGTCGCCCGCCAGCGTCGCCCGCCAGCGTCGGCACGGGGAGCGTCGCCGGCCAGCGTCGCCGGCCAGCGTCGGCACGGGGAGCGTCAGGGCGCCGGGCTCGGGGGTTCGACGCCGAGCGCGTCCGCCAGCGCGCCGAGGCGGTCGTCGATGCGCGCCGGCGGGACGACCGCGGTGACCGCCACGCGGGTGGCGCCGAGCGCGGCATAGGCCTCGACCAGCGTGGCCAGCTCGTCGCGCGGGCCGGCGAAGCGCACGCCGACCTGGATCTCCAGCTCGTCGCGCGATCGCAGCCGACCGTCGACGAACGGCGTCGTCGCCAGCACCTCGTCGAGCCGCTCCAGGCGGTGGCTGAGCTCGGCCGGGGTCATGTTCCAGCCGAACCAGCCGTCGCCGTAGCCCGCCACTCGGCGCAGCGCCGGGTCGGTGTCGCCGCCGACGAGGATCGGCGGTCCGCCGGGCGTCAACGGCATCGGCAGCATCACCGCGTCGGCGAAGTCGACGTGCTCGCCGTGGAACGAGGCGACCTCGTCGGCCAGCAGGGCGCGCAGCGCAGCGAGGTGCTCGTCGGCCACCCGGCCACGCTCGGCGAACGGCAGCCCCAGCGCGGCGAACTCCTCGGCCAACCACCCGACGCCCACGCCGAGGGAGAACCGACCGTCGGTGAAGTGGTCGAGCGACGTCACCTCGCGCGCCCACATCAGCGGATGGCGCAGCGGCACGAGGGCGACGGCCGTGCCGACGCGCAGCGTGGTGGTCGCGGCCGCCATCGCATGGCAGGTGAACAACGGGTCGTACAGCCCGGGTCGTTGGCCGGCCGGCAGGGCCGGCGCGTCGGTCGAGCCCGGCGACGGCGGGTACGGGTAGACCGACTCGAAGTGCTCGAAGAAGACCACGTGCTCGGGCACCCAGATCGAGTGGAAGCCCAGCCCTTCGGCCGACTGGGCGACGTCGCGCACGTACGCCGGCCCCCGCCCCCTGCCGCCGTCGAACGCCAGCACCAACCCGATCTCACAGGCCCCCATGACCGGGGACCCTACGCGTAGAGGCGCAGCGCCTCGTCGATCGTGCAGGTGACCACGCCGACCTCGTCGACCACGGCGGCGAGCCACGGTGGGCGGGTGATCGCACACACCGCGATGGGTTCGTCGAGCCCCGACTCCTCGATGGCCAGGCGCACGAAGTGGGCGGCGTAGTCCGGTGGGCGCAGGTCGCGGGAGAGCTCGAACAAGGCGTAGGCGTCCGGCGTCGTGGTGCTCTGCGGCAAGAGCACGAAGCTGCCCGACGTCGGCCCGGTGGCGCCACCGGTGAGCCCGACGCCGTCCATCAGGATCGCCCCGTGCACCTGCTTGCCGCGCGCCGGCCAGCAGCAGCGCGACGTAGGCGCCGAGACCACGACCGACGACGGTGATCGAGCCCTCGTCACCGGCCAGCGAGGCGAGCGCGATGTCGGCATCGGCGAGCATCATCTCGGCGTTGTACCCGCCGCCGAACGGGATGGTCGACAGGCCGTGGCCGGTGAAGTCGAGCGCGGCGATCGGTCCTTCCCACGCCGACGCCCACGACGGCACGTCGGTGGGAGCATGCTCGCCGAGGCCGTGCAGCACCAGCAGCGGGCGGCCGACACCAGGGCGCAGGAGGTGCAGCGCGAGCTGGATCTTGTTGTGCGTGAGGTACTCGACCTGCGCGGACACGGCAGTCACGCCGCGCCCACGAAGTCGCGCACCATCTCGGCGACGAGCGCCGGCTGCTCGATGTGCACGAAGTGACCGGCGTCCTCGACGATCTCGCAGTGGCTGCCGAGCGGCAGGTACGGCAGGACCTCGCGGGGAACGGTGCCCCAGCCCATCTCCTCCGTCTGGCCGCCGAGGATCCCGAGGAACGGCATCGGTAGGCCGGGCAGCTTGAGCAACGTCCACTCCGGTCGCCACGGGCCGAAGCCGCCGAAGCGCATCGACGCGTCGATCTTCCAGCGCCAGCCGTCGGGATCCTCGCGGGCGCCGACCGACACGAGGTGGCGCAGCCAGTCCATCGACAGCCGGGGGTTCATCCGTGCGCGGCGCTTGGCCAGCTCCTCGAACGTGCCCGGTTTGCGCTGGGTGTACGCCGTGCGCCGCCGATGCGCGAGCCAGTCGCGCAGCTCACTCGTGAGCATCTTCGTGCGTTCGTGCTCGGCGACGTCGGAGCCACGGCGGCGGGCCGGGATGCCGTCGACGTTGATCACATGGGTGAAGCGGTACGGCTGGGCGTCGGCGAGCTGGATCATCAACGAACCGCCCTTGCTGTGGCCGAGCACGGGCGCCGGCCGACCGGCGGAGATCTCGTCCATCACGGCCATCGCGTCGCGCAGGTCGGCGTCCCAGCCGTAGAGCGCGGCGTGCTCGCTGTCGCCGTGTCCGCGCTGGTCCCAGACGACCACCCGCCATCCATGCGCGGCGATCCGCGGCGCGAACTCGTCGTAGGTGCGGCCGAAGTCCATCCCGCCGTGGACGAAGAAGAACGGCGGCGCGTCGACGTCGCCCCACTCGTGGACCGCCAGGCGCAGACCGCCGACGTCGACCATGTGCTGGCGATCGGGTGTCTGGGCGCCGGGGTAGGCACCGAGCTCAGCGGGCTCACGTTGCTCGGACATCACCGGGCGGAGGATAGGCGCGCCGCGTCGGTGCCCGAGGTGGCCGTCTACCATCCGGGCGATGAGGCGCGTGCTGGTGATGTCGGTGGTGCTGGTCGCCGCGCCACTGGCCGGTGCCGGCTGCGGCTCGGACGGTTCGGGCACGGGTACGTTGCCGCCGATCGCGACGACCTCGTCCACCAGCACCACGCTGGCCACCACGACCACGCTGGCCGAGTTCTACGTGGTGCAGTCCGGCGACACGCTGAGCAAGATCGTCAACAAGCTCGGTGTGTCCAAGGACGATCTGCTGGCGCTGAACGGGATCACCAACCCGGACCACATCGAGGTCGGGCAGAAGCTGAAGATCCCCCAGCCGGGGATGGTCATCCCCACCACGGTCGCGCCCCCCGAGGCGCCGTCCACCACAGGAGGCTGAACGATGCCGCAGACCGAGGCCCAGCGGGTCACGTTCCACTTCGACCCGGCCTGTCCGTGGACCTGGCGAACGTCGCGCTGGCTGGTCGACGTCACCGGCCGCCACGGCGTCGAGGTGGCCTGGCGGGCGTTCGACCTCAGCGGCGGCGCGCCGCTCGAGTCCATGCCCGAGCAGTATCGCCCGGCCATGGCGATGAGCCGCCGGTTCCTGCGCGCCGTCGAGGCGGCGCACGCGGCCGGCGACGACGCGGTGATCGGTGAGGTGTACGCGGCGTACGGAACCGCAGTGCACGACGAGCACCGCGCGCCCGACGAGCAGTTGCTGCGCGACGCGTTCACCGACCACGGCGGCTCCGCCTACCTCGAGGCACTCGGCGACGACGCCCGCGACGCGGACGTGGCGACGGCGCGAGCCGCGGCGCAGGAACTGGCCGGCGACGACGCCGGCTCGCCGGTCCTCGTGCTGCACACCGACGCCGCCCCACGCGGCTTCTTCGGCCCGGTGCTGGCGCCGACGCCGACGGGCCAGGACGCCGACCGCCTGTGGGACGCGGTGCTCGCCGCGGCGGCCGTGCCGGCGTTCTTCGAGCTGAAGTCGCGCCGCACCGCGCAGCCCTGAGATGTGACGGAGTGCCCTGGCTGGTCACCGACCGGTTCGTAGACTGGCCGTCCATGAGCGTTCACTTCCGCGGTCTGCACCCCCGAACCCCATCGGCGCCTGGCTCGCTGGCGCTCGCGCGTTCGCCCGGCCATGGGCCGCGTCCATGAGCTTCTGGCCGACGCAGGAGCACTGGAGCGTGCAGATCCCGCTGAAAACAGCCCATCCGCGGCTCGCCGCGCTGGCCCCGACCGGCGTCGTCCAACTCGCCGACGCCGACCTCGACGTGCCTCCCGCCGAGTGGGAGCGTCTGGAGTACATGGACTGGAAGAGCGGCGGTGACACCAACTTCGCTCCGCTGGCCTCGGCCGACGGCCAGCTCGACTGCCGAGGCTTCTGGGACAAGGGCAAGACCGACAAGGGCGCGCTGTGGACCTCGAACGCCGAGATCTCGCCCACGCTGCGCGGCTACGTCGATGCGGTCGGCGCCAACTTCGGCCGTGTCCGGGTGATCAAGCTCGAGCCGCAGGACCGCGAGGCGGCGATCCGCAGCATCCACCGCGACGACAACAACCGGTTCAACCCCGACCACGAGGGGTGGGTGGTGCGCAGCTGGTTGGAGCTCACCGACAATCCGGACAGCTACATGCTGTTGATGGACAACGGCGCCGACGGCCTGCCCGACCCGTCCACCGAGGCGCGCGTCCCGTTGCACCGCGGCGCCCGCTTCGTCGTCGACACCCAACGCCTGTGGCACGTCGTCGTGCACAACGGGTCGGCGCCGCGCTACGCGCTGATCACCAGCTTCGAGAGCGGCCCCGCGCTGGAACGCTGGATCGACGCCGGCACCCCCGCACGTGTCTGACGGCCGGTGACGGCCGGCCGGTGACGGCCGGCCCGCCGCCTCCGTGGCGGCGGGTCTCACGCGTGGTCACGTCGAGCTACACGGTCAAGCGCTGGCAACACGGTGGGCTGCGGCCAGCTCGGCGATCTCGCGCATGATGCGCGACAGCTCGAAGTCCTTCGGCGTGTAGACCGCGGCGACCCCTGCGGCGAGGAGGCGGGGACGGTCGTCCTCGGGGATGATCCCGCCGACCACGACGGGCGCGTCCACGCCGATCGAGCGCAGCGCGGCGACGATGCCGGGCACCAGGGCCAGGTGCGAGCCGGAGAGGATCGAGAGGCCGACCACGTCGGGGTCCTCGTCGCGTGCCGAGGCGACGATCTGCTCAGGGGTCAGGCGGATGCCGGAGTAGACGACCTCCATGCCGGCGTCGCGCGCCGCCACGGCGATCTGCTCCGCGCCGTTGCTGTGCCCGTCGAGGCCCGGCTTGGCGACGAGGAAGCGCGGCGGCCCACCCGGGATGGTGCGCACGTACTCGGCCACCGCGGAGAGTCCGCCCGGGCGACGACCGACCGCCGCGCCGACGCCGGTGGGCCCGTGGAACTCGCCGAACACGCTGCGCAGCTCGCCCGCCCACTCGCCCGTGGTGCCGCCGACGCGGGCGAGCTCGATCGACGGCTCGACGATGTTCGACCCGTCCTCGGCCGCCTGGCGCAGGGCGAACAGCGCCTTGGCCACCGCGTCGTCGTCGCGTCCGGCGCGCCAGGCCTGCACGTCTGCCACGAGCGCGGCCTCGACGGCGGGGTCGACGGTGAGGATGTTGCCGGGTTGGTCGAGGGGTGACACAGCGGTCTCGGTGAAGCGGTTGACGCCGACCACGATCTGCTCGCCGGTCTCGATCCGGCGGTGCGCGCAGCCATCGAGCGCACGAGACGCCCCTTCAGCTCGTCCACCGCATCGAACGCGCCGCCGAGGGCGAGCACGTCCTCCAGCTCGGTCCACGCCGCGTCACGCAGCTCGGCGGTGCGCCCCTCGATCACCGTCGAGCCGTCGAAGATGTCGTCGTACTCGAGCAGGTCGCTCTCGAACGCCAGCACCTGTTGCATGCGCAACGACCACTGCTGGTCCCACGGGCGCGGCAGGCCGAGCGCCTCGTTCCACGCGGGGAGCTGCACCGAGCGGGCCCGGGCGCCCTTGGACAGCGTGACGGCGAGCATCTCCAACACGATGCGCTGCACGTTGTTCTCCGGCTGGGCCTCGGTGAGCCCGAGCGAGTTGACCTGCACGCCGTAGCGGAACCGGCGGGCCTTGGCGTCGGTGACGCCGTATCGCTCCAAGCCGATGCGGTCCCACAGCTCGGTGAACGCGCGCAGCTTGCAGATCTCCTCGACGAAGCGGATGCCGGCGTTGACGAAGAACGAGATCGAGCCGAACACCTGGCCGAACTGCTCCGGCGGCACCTGGCCGGAGTCGCGCACCGCGTCGAGCACGCCGATGGCCGTCGCCAGCGAGTAGGCCAGCTCCTGCACCGGCGTCGCCCCGGCCTCCTGCAGGTGGTAGCTGCAGACGTTCATCGGGTTCCACTTCGGTGCGTGCTGCGCGCACCAGGCGACCATGTCGACGATCAGCCGGCGGGACTCGGCCGGGGGAAGATGTACGTGCCGCGCGACAGGTACTCCTTGACGATGTCGTTCTGCGTCGTGCCGCGCAGCGCCTCGCTGGGCACGCCGTGCTCGGACGCGTTGGCCACGTAGAGGGCGAACAGCCACACCGCTGTGGCGTTGATCGTCATCGACGTGTTCATCTCGCCGGGCGGGATCTGGTCGAGCAGCGTGCGCATGTGCCCGAGGTGCACCACCGGCACGCCGACCTTGCCGACCTCACCGCGGGCCAACGGGTGATCGGGGTCGTACCCGGTCTGCGTGGGCAGGTCGAAGGCGATCGACAGACCGGTCTGGCCCTTGGCCAGGTTCGTGCGGTACAGCTCGTTGGACGCCGCCGCCGTGGAGTGGCCGGAATAGGTGCGCATCAGCCACGGGGCGTCGCGGCGCGTCGGCGTGCTGCTCATGACTGCATTGTTACCGCCGGGTAGGCGGGGGCCGAACTCGCAGCATCCGGCGCCGGCACGGCCAGCGCGGCGGCCAGCCGGTGCAGGTACTCGCGGCGCGGCACGTCCACGGCGCCGAGCGAGACCAGGTGCTCGGTGGTCCACTGGACGTCGAGCAGCGTCGCCCCGGTCGCCCGCAGGTGGGCGACGAGCGCGACGAGCGCGACCTTGGACGCATCACGTGCCGTGTGGAACATCGACTCGCCGGCGAACAAGCCGTTGATCCGCAGGCCGTAGAGCCCCCCGACGAGCTCACCGTCGGCATAGGTCTCCACGCTGTGGCCCCAGCCCAGGTCGAACAGCCGGGTGTAGGCGTCGACGAACGCCGGCGTGATCCACCCGTGCGGCCGCCGCGGATCGCCACAGCGCTCCATCACCTCGCGGAAGCGGCTGTCGAAGCGCACCTCGAACCGTCGCCCGCTCTGGCGCAGTGAGCGGCTGACGCGCAGCCCGTCGAGCGGGATGATGCCGCGCGGGTCCGGCGACCACCAACCGACGACCTTCTTGCGCATCGGCATGGGGAACAGCCCGGCGCGGTAGGCGGCGAGGAGCGTGCCCGGTTCGAGGTCGGCGCCGACACCGACGAGACCGTGCCGGTCGGCGTCGTCGGGCGCGGGCAGCTGCCACTTGTTGGGAGGCGGCTCCACCGTGCCCATGACCAGGACGGTACCGAAACGCGACGGCGAGCGGCGGCCTGCGGTCAGGCCGGCGCGTCGTCCGTCGCCTCGTCGAGCCCGAAGCGGCGGCGCAGCCACGGCCAGTGACGGGGCAGGATGCGCAGCACGGGCAGGGCGAAGATGAACTGGGTGATGCTGCCGAAGCGCTCGTAGAGCACGGCGCTGAGCGACAGGGCGACGACGATCACCCGGCCGGCGATGAAGAACCAACCGAGCGTGACCACCGTGACGCCGATGGCCCCGTACAGCTGCGAGGCCCGGCTGAACTTGTCCGGCAGGTACAGCTGGCTGACGGCCTGCAGGCCGACGAGCGTCGCGCCGACGAGCACCGCGCCGGGGATCAGCGCGCCGAGGTCCGGGGTGGCTCGCGGCAGCATCGCCGCCAGCACGAGGAAGGCGACGGTGTAGACGCACAGGGCGACGACGAACGACATCCCGGCGACGGCCAGCCCGAGGTCCTGGCGGATGCGGTTGATGATCATCGCCACCAGGCCGATCCCCACCAGCACGCCGATGATCCCGCCGATCACCTTCACCGGTGCCTTTGGCCGCACCGGCATCCGCCACGCCAGGCAGCTCGCCTGGGTGAGCACCCGGCTGAGCGTCCGTCCGGTCGTGATCATGCCGAAGAGGCCGAAGACCACGGCGAACCAGCGCGTCGAGTTCGGCTGGCTCAACGCCGTGTTGATCTGCGTGGCCAGGCTGCCGGTGACCCCGGCCTCCTTGACGTTGTCCGCGGTGATCTGGCTGGCGAAGAACCCGGCGATGCCGACGACGAACAGCAGCAGCGGCACGAAGAACAGGAACAACCGGAAGGCGATCGCGCTGGAGACCACGGTGCCCGCGCCGTTGCGGTCGCGCTCGTACATCCGCATCCCGAGATCGACCAGCGGCCGGTCCCGGTAGCGGTCGAACGTCCGATTGGCCCATGACTTGCCGGCCTTGACCCGTTCACGACTGGTGGCCACGAACCCGCGTGGCGTCACGAGGTCGGCGATCACCGCCGCCGCGTCCTCCGTCGGGGCGTCGCCCTCGGTGCGCGCCGGGTCCATGCCGGCCAGCCTGTCAGCTCGCTTCGGTGGCGTCGGCCTCGATCGCCTCGTTGTCCGCCTTGAGCTCGCGCTTGTCGACCTTCTCGGCCTTCTTCATCGCCGCCTCGATGCGGTCGCCGACGGCCGCGACGCCGACGACGATCAGCCCCGCCTGCCCGGCGTCGAGCTGCTCACCGAGCTCCTTGAGATCGCTGCGGCTCATGCCCATGGCGGCATGGCCGGTGACGGCGCCGAGCAGCGCACCGCCACCCGTGGTGGCCGCGAGCAGGCCGCCGCCGATGGCCGCGAAGGGGAACAGGACGACCACGAGACCGGTCGCCAGGCCGACGCCGCCGCCGAGGACGCCGCCGACGCGGGTGGGCGTCTCGTGCTTCTTGGTGACCTTCACCTTGCCGTCGGCCCGGTGGTCGACGACCGCCGCGTCGTACGCGTCGAGCAGCCCTTCCTTCTTGTGCAGCTCCTTCAGCGCGTCGTAGTCCGCCTCGGCATCGTCGACGTTGGCGTACACCCCGACGTAGACGACGAATGTGTCGATGGCCATGCTGTGGTCCTCCCGGTGGGCCCGCGCCCCGCTCAGGTCGGCGGGGCCGTGGGGTTGGATCGTTCTCCGTGGAAGTGTCGCACGGCGGCGAGCGAGGTGGGGAACAGTCGTCCGGCGGCGCGCAGCTCCTGCCACCGCGGCAGTTGGTGGGCCGTCGCCAGCGCCGCCGGAGGCAGCCCGGCGAGGCACAGGGTGACGCCGCGACCGTCGTACTCGGCCTCGAGGTCGGCGAAGCGGTCGATCACGCTGACCGGGATCACGGCCTGGTTCGACAGGTCGATCACCACCGTCGAGGCGCCGGACGCGTCGATGGCCGCGGCGAGCTTGTTGTGCGCGCCACGAACGTTCGCCGTGTACAACGGCCCGTCGTAGCGGGCGATCAGGAGGTGGGGGATCGGTCGGGTGGCGGGACCGGCCGGCATGATGTCGTCGATGGCCGGCGTCGGCTGCAGCTCGGTGACGCCCACCCGATCGAGCTCGCGCAGCACGAGGAAGAGGGTGAGGATCACGCCGACGGCGACTGCGGTGAGCAGCCCGAACACCAGCCCGGCAGCCGCGGTGATGATCGCCACCCAGAACTCCATGCGGTCGATCCGCCAGAAGCGGGCGAGCTCGGAGGGCTTGATCAGCCCGATGACGGCGACCATCACCATGCACCCGAGCGTGGCCTGCGGCAGATCGCTGAGCACCCCGCCGAGGAACAATGCGCAGGCGACGGCGACCAGTGCGGTGACCAGCTCGCTGAGCTGCGTACGTGCCCCGGAGCGGAGGTTGATCGCCGTCTGTGAGAAGCCACCTGCCGAGGGCATCGCCCGGAAGAAGCCGCCGGCGATGCAGGCGATGCCGTTGGCCGCCAGCTCCTGGTTGTTCTCGATCGGCGGCTCGTCACGCCGGCGGACCGAGCCGGCCACCGCGGCGGTCTCGAGGAAGCACATCACGGCGATGGCGAACGCGCCACCCACCAGGCCACCGAGGTGGTCGAGCGACGGCGCCACCGGCGTGGGCAGCCCGGACGGCACGGGAGCGATGAGGGCCACGCCGTGCTCGTCGATGTTCCACACCGCGACGAGCACGATGCCGAGCACGACGGCCACGAGCGGTGCGGGAACCTTCGGCGCCAGGCGCGACAGGCCGAGCAGGACGACGATCGTCGCCGCCGACAGGGCCACCGTCACCCAACTGACGTGCCCGAGGTCGTCGATCACCCCGCGCAGCTCGGCGAAGAACGCCGACGCCTCGGGATCGCCCTCGACGCCGAGCAGCTTGGGCAACTGGCCGGCGGCGACGGTGAGGCCGACGCCGATCTTGATCCCGGTGAGCGTGGCCGGGGAGATGTTGTCGATCAGCGCGCCCAGGCGGGCGAGCCGGGCGCCGAGCAGGATGACCCCGACGAGCACCGTCAACGTCGCCAGGTCGCGCGCCGGGTCGGTCCCGTCCGCGGCGATCCCGGCGGCGAGCAGCGTCGAGCCGGTGAGGACGGCAACGGTCGAGGTGGTGCTGACCGACAGGGTGCGCGAGCCACCGAGGAGCAGGTAGACCACCATCGGGACCATGCAGGTGTACAGGCCGACCTCGGCCGGCAGCCCGGCGATGGACGCGTAGGCCATCGCCTGGGGGATCACGACGGACCCGGCCGCCAGGCCACCGACCAGGTCGCGCGACAGCCAGCGGCGGTCGTAGTGGCGCAGCCATCCGGCTGCCGGCACCCAGCGGACCAGGCGCGACGGCGCCGCCGGCGCGGTGGTCACCACGATGCGATGGAGATCAGGAACCGGTGGATGCCGACGTCACGACATCCCGAGGAGCCCCGCCTTGGCGGCGCTGAACTCCGCATCGGTGAGGATCCCCTGCGCCCTGAGCTGGGCGAGGTGCTCCAGCTGGCCCACCGTGTCGTTCGCCGCCGGGGCGACCGGTGCCGAAGGGGGCGGGGGAGGCGGTGGCGGCGCTGCCGCCTGCATCTGCTCCTGCTCGTACGCGGCTGCCTCGGCCGATTCGTCCGCCTTGCGCTGCTGGTGGCGGGACACGCCGCCGGCGACGGCCGTGGCGGTGCCGGCGACGACGGCGGTGCGCGCGGCGACACCGAGCAGCCCGGGCCGCCCGCGGCGCATCATGGGTCGTCCGATCATGTTGTCCGGTCCTCTCAGTTGGGCTCAGCGGCGGCGTACGCCGCGGTGACGGTCTCGGCGTCGATGCGATCGTGGGCGACCAACCGGCCGCCGGCACCTGCAACGGCGTCGACGAGCTTGCGGGCCCACACGTTCTCCCAGACGATCAGCAGCGCCGAGCTTCCCTCGCTGAGCGCTTCGCCGGCGGTGACCAGGTCCTCGTCGGACAACAGGCCGTTGACCTCGCCGTCCAGCCGATCGAACACCGCAGCGGCCTCCTCGTCGAGGTCGCTGAGCTCGATCGAGGTCACCGAACCGTCGTCGTCCTTGACGATCAGGGCCAGATCGATGATGGCGACGACGCCGGAATCGACGAGATCGGCCAGTGCCGGCACGATCTCGCCGTTGAACTGGCTGCCGGGGAACTCCAGCACGGCGATCTCCACCGGGCCCGTGTGCGTGGTCATGGTGCACCTCCGGGCGCGCAGCGTAGAGCGTGCGGCGCGGGTGCGGTGCACCTTGGCCGGGGCCCGACGAGCGTGCTCGTATGGTCCGGCGCGGCGCAACGACGCGTCGCCGTCCACCCCAAGGAGATCCATCCCGATGGCAACCCTCAGTGCCTGGAAGTTCGAGACCGCCGAAGGAGCGGCTCAGTGCGAGAACATCCTCATCGGCCTGTCCAAGGAACAACTCATCAACATCTACGACGCGGCGGTCGTCGAATGGCAGCCGGGCAAGCGCAAGCCGAAGACCCGGCAGCTCAACAGCCTCGCCGGTGCCGGAGCCCTCGGCGGTGCGTTCTGGGGGCTGCTGTTCGGCATCCTCTTCTTCATCCCCATCCTCGGCCTGGCCGTCGGTGCGGCAGCGGGCGCGCTCGGCGGATCGCTCGCCGACGCGGGCATCGACGACGACTTCATCGATGCCGTCAAGTCGAGTGTCACCCCGGGCACGTCCGCCCTGTTCCTCCTGTCGAGCGACGCGGTCATGGACAAGGTGAAGGACGCGTTCCACGGGATCCATGCCGAGCTGATCCGCACCAACTTGTCCAACGACGAGGAGGCCAAGCTGCGCGAGGCCTTCGCCGACGAGGACTGACGGTCGTCGACCACATGACGAGCTGTTGCGCTCCCGGCCACGAAACCGGCGATGGCGGTGGCGTGGGTCGCGCCGGCTCGTCAGCGCCTCCTCAGGCCGGCCGGCTCCCCAGTGACCTGCTGACGATCCCCGGAGGAGCGTTCCGCATGGGGGCCGTCGGTGCGATGGCCTACGACGGCGACGGCGAGGGCCCGATCCACGTGGTCGAGCTCTCGCCGTACCGGCTCGCCGCGCACGCCGTGACCAACGACGAGTTCGCCGAGTTCGTCGACGCGACCGGCTACGCGACCGAAGGGGAGGGGTTCGGCTGGTCGTTCGTCTTCGCCGGACACCTGCCCGACGACTTCGAGCCCACTCGGGCGGTCGCCCAGACACCGTGGTGGCGGCAGGTGCACGGGGCGGACTGGCGCCATCCCGACGGCCCGCAGTCCGACCTCGAAGGGCGTGGGCGGCACCCCGTGGTCCACGTCTCGTGGAACGATGCGCACGCCTACTGCGCCTGGCGGGGCGGCCGCCTCCCCACCGAGGCCGAGTGGGAGCGGGCCGCCCGGGGCGGCCACGAGGGCCGTGTGTTCCCCTGGGGCGACGACCTCGAGCCGGGTGGACGGCATGCGATGAACGTGTTCCAGGGGCGCTTCCCCGGTGGGGACACCGGTGCCGACGGGTTCACCGCCACCGCCCCGGTCGATGCGTTCGAGCCGAACGACTTCGGCGCCTACAACATGACCGGCAACGTCTGGGAGTGGTGCACCGACTGGTTCTCGCCGGGCTACTACCGCCACAGCGCGCGACGCGACCCGTCCGGCCCGGCGAGCGGCACCCACCGGGTGATGCGCGGTGGCTCGTACCTGTGCCACGAGTCGTACTGCCGCCGCTACCGGATCGCCGCGCGCAGCTCGAACACGCCGGACAGCTCGACCGGCAACCTCGGCTTCCGTGTGGCTGCCGGAGCGTGACGGGCTCGAACAGGTGAGCGAACGTCGCCCGACGAAGCGCCGCCCGGACGGGCCGGGTCAGCGCTTGGAGTGGGTTGCGCCCCGCTGCTTCTGACGGTTGACCGGCGCCGGGGCCGGCGCCCGTCGGTCGCGGATCCAGCGCCACACCAGCGTGACGATGACCGCACCGATGACGGAGCCGATCAGCCCGCTCGGGCGGAACGCCAGGCCGTCGCCGGCGATGAGGCTGGCGAGCAGGCCGCCGACGAACGAGCCGACGAGGCCGGCGCCGATGGCCATGCCCCAGTCCATGCGCCCGTCGCGCCGCCCGACGAGGAACTGTGCGATGGCCCCGACGAGCACACCGAAACCGAGGATCCCGAAGATCAGCACGAACGACCTCTTCCTGTGATTGCGGCCGTGGACGCTACCGGCATCATGTCGCCGCCGCTGCGGGCGGATCCACCGGCCCGCCGCCCGGCGGCGGCAGGAGGCGACCGGCGACGAACGGCACGGCGATGCCGACGATCAGCCCGATGAGCAGTGACCAGATGCTGATGCCGATGGCGGCGACCACCGCCACACCGGCCGCGACGGCACCGGCGATCACGAGGTCGCTGCGCCACTGCCGACGGCGCAGCATCGCCCCGGCCGCGACGATCAGCCCGACGAGCAGCATCACGCCGGCCACGCGCAGCAGGCTCGTCGCCGCGCCACCGACGATCGCGTCGATCGCCGCCTTGCCGCCCGGTTGCTTCGCCAGCGACGGGGCGTCGTCGACGACGCGGCGGATCGACGAGCGCAACAGCACGAGCGCGCCGGCGGTGCCGAGCCCGAGCAGCAGCGCGGCGCGCCAGCGACGGGGGGCGACGAGGATCGTCGCTGCGGCGAGCACGATCCACAGGATGACGATCAGCCAGACGGCGCGCTGGGCGAGGGCGAAGATCCGCTGGGCCGCCTGGACCTGGCTCTGCGCGTGGTCCACCGAATCGCTCTGGTAGACGACGAGCTGGCCGAACCCGGCGGGCAGCGGCCGCCCGAGCGCCTGGGACAGCTGGGCGATCTGCTGATCCGGGTCGCCGTCGGCGGCGAGCTCGGGGACCGTCACGTTGTCGAGGAGGCCGAAGGACTTGACCTCGGTGAGGCCCCGTCCGACGAGTGGCAGCAGGTTGAGCGTGATCGTCCCGTTCGCGACGCTGATCCCGTGCGACAGCCCGTCGCCCTCGAGCAGCCGGATGAGCCGGTCGTGGGCCCGTTCGACGATCGTCACGATCACCTGCTGCACGTCCTCGCGCGACAGCACCTGGGTCACGGCCCGCTCGACCGCCGCCTCCGCACCTCCGGCGATCGTCCCGGCGAAGCGATCGAGCTGGTCGGGCAGGAGCGCGGTGAGGCGGGCCTGCACGTCCACCGCGCTGAACACCTCGTCGGTGATCTTCTGGGCGAGCGCGGCCTGCACGTCCGGCTCGGCGAGCGCGTCGCCGACGAGGTCGGCCACCGGTTGACGGCGCAGCACGGTGGCCCTGGCCCAGACCGCCACGACGGAGATGACCAGGACGAGCACGGTGAGGACGCCGAGCACCGTGGCCACGATCGAACGAGCCCGGTGCCGCTGGGGCGCCACGGCGACAGCGGTGGCGACGGTCGGGTCACCCGGCGGCGGCTCGACGACATCGGGCGTGGCACCGGCGGCGACCGCTGCGTCGACCGGCGAGGGCGGGACCTGCGGCGTGGGTTCGTCGTGCTCGTCGTCCATGCCGTCTCCCTCGTGACCCCGCAGCCCAGAGCCGCCCGCGCAGCGTACGTGACCCGACCGGGTCATTCGCGTCCCCACGCGCGCGGACAGTGGCCTCCACCGAGAGCGGACCCGGCGAAGGGGAGGCAAGCGCCGCCGCTTGGGTCCGCCGGAGCCGAGTCAGCGGTGCGCGCGGCGGCGCGACCGCCAGGGAGCCCGCCGCAGGGAGGGAGCAGCCGAAGCGAGCTCAGCGAGCGGCGGCCAGTCCCGACCGCTCAGTACGTGTAGAAGCCGCGCTTCGTCTTGCGTCCGAGGCGGCCGGCGGCGACCATCCGCCGCAGCGTCGGCATGGCCGCGTAGTTCGGGTCGCGGAACTCGTCGTACAGGGCGTCGAGGATGGCCAGGGAGGTGTCCAGGCCGACGAGGTCGAGCAGGGCGAACGGACCCATCGGGAAGTTGCACCCGCCCTTCATCGCCGTGTCGATGGCCTCTTTCGACGCGGTGCCGTGCTCCCACATCCGCACCGCGTTGTTCAGGTACGGGAACAGCAGGGCGTTGACGATGAACCCGGCGCGGTCGGCGACCTCCACCGCGTCCTTGCCGCACGCCGCGGCGAAGGCCAGCGCGGTGGCGATGGTCGCGTCGCTGGCGGTGATCGGACGGACCACCTCGACCAGCGACATCATCGTGGCCGGGTTGAAGAAGTGCACCCCGCACACCTGGTCGGGCCGCTGGGTGACCATCGCCAACTCGACCACCGGCAGGGTGGAGGTGTTCGTCGCCAGGATCCCCGACGGCTTGACGATCTCCTCGAGCTCGGCGAACAGGCGCTTCTTCACGGCGAGGTCCTCGACGACCGACTCGATCACCAGATCGCAGTCGGCCAGCGCGCCGAGGTGGTCGGTGGGCGTGATCCGCCCGAGGATCGAGTTGCGGTCGTCGTCGGTGGCCTTGCCCCGTTCGATCGCCCGCACCAGGCCCTTGTCGATCGTGGTGACCATCGCCTCGGCGGTGTCGCGCTCGGCGCGATCGCACGACGACGTCGAACCCGGCGTGGGCGGCCACTTCGGCCAACCCTGCACCCATGATCCCGGAACCGACGACCCCGACCCTGCGGATCGTGCCCGCTGCGGTCGTCGTGTTCTGGTTGGTGGTCGTGTCCGTCATCGCGGCCCCCTCGGCTCGTAGGATCCCGAGAGGATAGCTACCGGCGGGTAACAACGGCCAGTCGCCGTCGTCGACAGGTACGTTCGGCCTATGGCGACGGAGTCCGGAGAAGGCGACGAGCTGCTGGCGACGTTGGACTTCTTCCTGGAGATCGACCGGCTCAAGGCGGTCGAGCGGCGCAACCACCTGGCCGACGGCTCGCGCCGGGAGAACACCGCCGAGCACTCCTGGCACCTGGGGATGGCCGTGGCGATCATGGCCCCGCTCGCCACCGAGCCGGTCGACCTGGCCCGGGCGATCACGATGGCGTTGGTGCACGACATCGTCGAGATCGACGCAGGCGACACGTTCGCCTACGACGACGGTGACGCCGCGGCCTCCAAGGCGGCCCGCGAGGAGGCCGCCGCCGACCGCCTGTTCGGCCTCCTCCCGGCGGCGATGGGTGCCCGGCTGCGTGGGCTGTGGGAGGAGTACGAGCGCGGCGACACACCGGAGGCCCGGTTGGTGATGGCCGTCGATCGGCTCGCGCCGGTGATGCTCAACCTCGTCGAGGGTGGCACCACGTGGCGCGAGCACGGGGTCACCCACGAGATGGTCATCGCCCGCAACGGTCCGCACATCGACCCGGTCCTGCCCGGTGCCTGGGCCCACCTGCTGGAGCGGCTGGACGAGGCGGTCGCCGCCGGCCGCCTGCCTCGTGGCACGCCCTGACTGCTGTTCACCAGCCGTTCACCGCCCGGCGCCGCCCTCGTCAACCTCGCTCGGTACCGTCGTCGGCATGTCGCTCGATGCTCTCCCCGACGTCGGGGCCCATCCCGACCGGCTCGTCGCGCTCGAGGCGGTGCACAACTTCCGCGACCTCGGCGGCTATCCCACCGAGGACGGTCGCGTCACGCGGTGGCGCACGCTGTACCGGGCCGACGGGCTGCACCGCTTGGCCGGCGCCGACCTCGAGGTGATCCGCGAGCTCGGCCTGCGCACGGTCGTCGACCTGCGCCGACCGGACGAGATCTCCGAACGTGGAGCGTTCCCCGTCGATGATCACCCCGTCGAGTACCACAACCTGTCCGTGCTCGACGTGATGTGGCACGACATGGAGGCGCCTGCGTTCGACGACGACGCCGACTTCCTCCACTGGGCGTACCAGGACATGCTGGCCACCGGTGGGCCGACGTTCGCCAGCGCGATCGAGGTGCTCGCCGCGCCGGACGCGCTGCCGGCCGTGTTCCACTGCGCCGCCGGCAAGGACCGCACCGGCTTGCTGGCCATGTTGGTGCTGGGCGCGCTGGACGTGCCGCACGACTACATCACCGCCGACTACGCGCTCACCGCTGCCAGGATGATCCACGCCCGGGCGTGGTACACCGAGCACTTCCCCGAGCAGGCCTCCCTCGCCGCCGACGTCCCGTCGGCGTTCCTGGCGGCACTCCCTGCGGCCATGGCCCGGTTGCTCGACGACGTGTGCGCCGAGCACGGCTCGGTGCGCGCGTACGTCGGTTCGCTCGGCGTGTCGCCGGCCGCGTTGCAGCGCTTGGCGGACGGCTTCCTAGAGGAACCGGCGCGGTAGGTTCACGCCCCGTGAGCGGCACGGTGGCGTTGCAGGGTGGCGGGCCGTTCACGGCCAACGACGAGCTCGACCGGCGGCTGCTCGCCTCGGTGGGCGCCGACCGGGTGGTCGTCCTGCCGACGGCCGACGCGTACGAGCATCCCGAGCGCCTCGTCGCCGCGTCGATGTCATGGGCCGAGCGGCTGGAGATCGACGTCGAGGCGCTGATGGTGCTGGGTCGGGCCGACGCCAACGACGCCGGTGCCGCCGCGGTGGCCGCGGCGGCGCGGGCCGTCTACCTCGTCGGCGACCAGCCGTTGCACCTGCGATCGGTGCTCAAGGACACGCCGCTGTGGGCCGCGCTCCTCGCCGTGCTCGATGCCGGCGGGCTGGTCGTCGGCGTGGCGGGCAGCGCGGATGCGCTGTGCGACCCGATGATCGACCCGCGCGGCGGCGCGTTCACCCTCGGCCTCGGCCTGGTCACCGGCCTCGCCCTGATCACCGCCGCGGAGACGTGGTCGGCCGAACGGCTGCGGCGCACGCTGGAGCTGGCCGACACGCCGGTCGCCACGCTCGCGTCGGGCACCGCGCTGGTGCGTGGTCCGGCGGGCGAGTGGGAGCGCGTCGGCGTCCTCGACGTCCACGGCGAGCTGCCCGTCGGGTGAGCCCGGCGTGGTGGCGCCGGGTCAGTGGGCGGTGATCGTCACCTTGTTGACGTTGACCGGACGCGTCGGCGTCTGGCCGTCGGTGCCCCCGCCGGCGAGCGCCAGGATGTTCTTGACCACGTCGAGACCCTCGGTGACGTGGCCGAACGTCACGTACGTGCCCTGCGCGTCGAGGGCCGCAGCGTTCGGCCCGGCGACGAAGAACCACTGCGCGCCGGCGCTGTCGGGGTCCGCCGTGCGAGCCATCACCAGGTCGCCCTCGCTGTAGGTGAACCCGTTCTTCTCGTCGGGGATCGAGTACCCCGGCGTGTCCGAGTTCGTCTGGCCGCCGCCCTGGATGATGTCGATGCTCTGGTCGACGCGGAAGATCAGGCTGCCGTCGTAGTAGTGGAAGTTCGCCAGGGACACGAAGTTGTTCACCGTGCCGGGCACGTCGCTTGCATCGAGGTCGACGACGATCGTGCCCTCCGACGTGTCGAACGTCGCGGTGTACGACTTCGACGGGTCGATGCACTGCTTGAACGCCTGGGTGAACGTCGACTGCTTGATGCTCGTGCCGTCGCTGGCCGGGCAGCCGCCCTTGCCGTAGGCGAACGGGGCGAGCGCCACGGTGGTGGTGCTCCCGGCGACGGTGGTCGTGGTGTCGCCCGCACTCGTGGTGGTGGCGTCGGGATCGACCGTGGTCGACGCGCCGACGACCGAGGCCGGAACGCTGGCGACGGTGCTCGACGTCGAACTGCTGTCGTCGCTCCCCAGCCGGGCGACGAGGAACAGGACGACGACGGCCACCGGCACGGCGATGCCGATGCGCAAGCCCCACTTCTTGCCCTTGTCCTTCTTCGCCTCCCGGGCCAGCTCCTCCAGCCGTTGCTGACGGTTGGCGCGCTGACGGTCTCGTTTGGCGGTACCCACGAGGGCGCAAGGCTACTGGTCGGGCCTCAGTCCAACTCGTCGTCGTCGCCGGTCTCCCACTTGGCGATCAGGTAGCCGATCGCTCGCTCGGTCTTCGGGTACACCCCGACCGCCAGCCAGAAGTCGCTGCCGTGGCCCGGGTGCACCAGATGGGCCATCTCGTGGACGAGCACGTAGTCGACGACCCAGTCGGGGAACGCGGCGAGGCGCGTGGACACCCGGATCGTCGACGTGCCCGGTGTGCACGACGCCCAGCGGCTGCGCATGTCGTCGCTCCAGCGGATCTCGCGCGCCGCCGGCAGTCCGTACGTGCGGTGCAGGTGCTGCATCCGCCGGCGCAGGTCGATGCGCTCGGTGGACATCTTGCGACGGAAGCGGGCGGTCATCTCGGCGATGGCCCGCTGCTCGTCGGCCGCGCCCATCCAGGCCGGCACCGTGACCCGCAGCACCCCGTTGGTCAGCCGACCCGCGTAGCTCCTGGTGCGGCGCTTCGAGCGGACGACCTCGACGCGGAACGGCGGCTCGTCGTCGGGCGCCAGGCCCGGCAGGTGCGGCTCGTCGCGCTCGTCGCGCTCGTCCGGCGTGGCGCGGTGGAGGCCGGGCTCGTCGGTCACAGCGAGTCCGGGACCGGCTGCTCGGGGGCGATGAGCTCGACGATCTCGCCCAGGGTCAGGCGGCCGTCGGCGACGGAGAACCAGTTGCCGCCGAGGTTGGCGAAGCGGTGCGGATGACCGCCGAGCGCCCGGCGCATCGTGCGCAACAGGCCGGCGTGGGTGACCACGAGCACCTCGCCGCCGGGGACCGAATCGGCGATGTCGAGGAGCGCCGCGGTCGCCCTGGCCGCGACCTCGTCGAGCGGCTCGGCCTCGGGTGGTCGCTCGTTGGCCGCGATCTGCCCGGGCCATCCCGCTTCGATCTCGTCGTACGTCAACCCCTCCCACGGGCCGACGTCGGTCTCGCACAGCCGGTCGTCGACCAGCACCGGACCGATGCCGAGGTGGGCGGCGATGATCGCCGCGGTCTCGGCGGCGCGCCGCAGCGGGCTGGCGAAGATGCCGTCGAACGCACCGAGCTGCTCGGCCGCGAGGAGGGCCTGGCGCCGTCCGGCGTCGCTCAGGTCGGTGTCGGCCTGCCCCTGCCAGCGGCCGACCATGTTCCACACGCTCTCGCCGTGGCGCAGGGCGAGCACACGGGTGGGCACCCGCCGGAGGGTAGCGGGACGTGCGCCGCCGCCGAAGGGACTGGGGACGGCCCGTCGGTACGCTGACGCCGTGCCGACGCTGCGACTGTTCGCCTCCGCCAGGGAGGCTGCCGGCACCGGGAAGGCGACGATCGCCGGGTCGACCGTCGGCGAGGTGCTCGCCGCAGCCGTGGCCACCTACGGCGCCCGCCTGGGCGACGTGCTCCCGACGTGCAAGGTGTGGGTCAACGGTGACGACGCCGATCCCACGACTCCCGTCGGTGAGGGCGACGAGGTCGCCGTCCTGCCGCCCGTGAGCGGGGGCTGAGGTGGTCGCCGTCCGCGACGAGCTGGACAAGCGACTCATGGAGCTCGGTGAGTTCATCAAGGACCAACGGGAGATGGCCAAGATCAGCATGCGCCGGCTCGCCGACCAGGCCGGCGTGAGCAACCCGTACCTGTCGCAGATCGAGCGCGGGCTGCGCAAGCCGTCGGCGGAGATCCTCAGCCAACTCGCCGGGGCGCTGCAGATCAGTGCCGAGACCCTGTACGAGCGGGCCGGCCTCCTCGACCCCGAAGGCACGCCGCGCGGCGGGGTGCGCGACGCCATCTCCGTCGATCCGAAGCTGACCCCCGAGCAGCGTCAGGCGCTGCTCAACGTCTACGAGAGCTTCGTCACCTCGAACGGCTGAGTGGCCACGGCCCGGTCTCGTACGGTCGCTGCACGGGTGCGTCGGTAGGGTTGCTGCTCGCTGTGCAACGGGTCGCCGTCCTCTCCCTCCACACGTCGCCACTGCTGCAGCCGGGATCCGGCGACAGCGGGGGGATGAACGTGTACGTGCGCGAGCTCGTCTCGGCGTTGGCCCAGGCCGGCGTGCAGTGCACGACGTACACCCGTGCTGACCGGCCAGGCCTGCCCGACGTCGTCCAGGTCGAACCCGGGCACCAGGTCGTCCACGTCCCCGCCGGGCCGTACGACCTGGCCAAGGAGGCGTTGCCGGGGGTGCTCGACGAGTTCGGGGCGCGGGTGATCGACCACCTGCGCGGCGACTTCCCGGCCGACGTGGTGCACGCCAACTACTGGCTGAGCGGGGTCGTGGCCCACCGGGTGAAGCACGAGCTGGACGTGCCGTTCGTCAGCACGTTCCACACGCTGGCCAAGGTCAAGGCCGAAGGCGGCGACCTCGAGCCGCTGTGGCGCGAGCGTGCCGAGCAGGAGATCATCAGCTCCGCGGACACGATCTGCGTGAGCTGCTCGGAGGAGGAGCGCCAGTTCCGTCGGCTGTACGGCGACCCGCGGGGGCGCATCGAGATCGTCGCTCCCGGCGTGGAGCACGCGTTCTTCGCCCCCGGCGAGCGCCACGGGGCGCGGACGCGCTCGACCTGCCGCACGACGTCCCGGTGATCCTGTTCGTCGGGCGGATCCAGCCGCTCAAGGGTCCCGACGTCGCCGTGCGCGCCCTCGCCGAGCTGCGCCGTCCGGAGGCCTTGTTGCTCATCGTCGGCGGGGCCAGCGGCACGGAGGGCGATGCCGAGCTCGATCGCCTGCGCGTGCCTGATCGACGAGCTCGGCGTGGCCGATCAGGTGCGCTTCGTCGCTCCCCAGCCGCACCACATCCTCAGCACGTACTACCGGTCGTCCGACGTCGTCATCGTGCCGAGCCGGAGTGAGAGCTTCGGACTGGTCGCGCTGGAAGCGTCGGCCTGCGGCATCCCGGTGGTGGCCAGTGCCGTCGGCGGGCTGCTCACGCTGGTCGATCACGGCGGCAACGGCTTCCTCGTGGCCGATCGGTCGCCGGTCGACTTCGCCAGGTACCTGCGGACCATCCTCGAGGACCCTGCGCTGGCCGCGACGCTCGGCGCCCGCGGCGCGATCGGTCCGCGGCGCTACACGTGGGCGATGGCCGCCGCCCGCCTGCGCCGGGTGTATGCCGACCTGGCGGCGCGCGAGCTGGTCGCCTGCGCGTGATGCTGGCGACATGACCGATCTCCACGACGCCGACGAGCTGGCCTCGTTCGAGCAGCAGATCGACGGCTGGCTCGCCGTGTTCGCCGCCGACAACCCAGTGGTCGAGGCGATCGACCGCGGCGAGGACGACGAGCCGCGCTGGTACGTGCGCATGGCCGGCGAGGAGAAGGACCACATCACGATCTGGCTGACGCTCGGCCAGCGGACCCTGCGCTACGAGGCCTACGTGATGCCCGCCCCCGAGGAGAACATCGCCGCCGTCTACGAGATGGCCCTGCGGCGCAACGAACGCCTCGTCGGCGCGCACTTCGCCATCGGCATCGAGGACGCCCTGTTCCTGCGCGGCGAGCTCCCCCTCGCCGCGCTCAGCGAAGCCGAGCTCGACCGAGTGGTCGGCTCCGTCTATGCCTACGTCGAGCAGTGCTTCACCGGCCTCCTGCGACTCGGCTACGCCAGGTTCGGCCTCGGCAGACTCGGCGTCGGCCCCGCCGGCGGGCCCCGGCTGTGGCCGGTCGCGCCGACTCCGCGAGCGACACGGCGCGGTCGCCGACCAGGCTCGGCGGCCGCGCACCGAGCAGCACCTGTTGCCGATCCGCG
This sequence comes from uncultured Acidimicrobiales bacterium, assembly GCA_963794805.1. Taxonomy (GTDB): domain Bacteria; phylum Actinomycetota; class Acidimicrobiia; order Acidimicrobiales; family Ilumatobacteraceae; genus JAODBQ01. Next base: position 263,701 of record CAWCFL010000007.1, on the reverse strand, counting down.
GGCTGGGGGTCGACAGTGTCGGTGACCGGGTGCGCGGCAACGTCGGGGAAGGTCGGTGTCGTGCACCCGGTCGACGATCGGATGAGGGGTTACGTTGACCACGTGGGCGAGCGGCGGTTGGCAGTGGTGGGTGGCGGGAACATGGGCGCAGCGCTCGTCGGCGGGCTGCTGGCGTCGGGGTGGGCACAGGCCGGGGAGCTGGTCGTGGTCGAGGTGGTGGCCGGCCGCCGGGTCGAGCTGGCCGACCTGTTCGCCGGGGTCGAGGTGGTCGCCGACGCCACGCCGGCCAGCGCCGCCCTGATCGCCGTCAAGCCCGGCGACGTGCCGGCCGCGGTCGCCGCGGCGGTGGGCGCCGGTGCGCGACGGGTCCTGTCGATCGCCGCCGGCGTCACGCTGACCACGCTGGAGACGGCAGCCGGTGACGGTGTGGCCGTCGTCCGAGCGATGCCCAACACCCCGGCCCTCGTCGGTCGGGGCGCTGCCGCGATCTGCGGCGGCGCGTCGGCCGACGACGCCGACCTCGATTGGGCGGCCTCGATCCTCGAGTCGGTCGGCACGGTGGTTCGGGTGCCCGAATCGCAGCTCGACGCGGTGACCGGGCTGGCCGGCAGCGGTCCCGCGTACATCTTCCTCGTCGCCGAGGCACTCGTCGATGCGGGTGTGCTCGCCGGCCTGGCCCGGCCGGTCGTCGAAGCCCTCGTCACCCAACTGCTCGTCGGCTCGGCGGCGCTGCTCGCCGAGCGCGGCGACCCCGCCGCGCTGCGGGCGATGGTGACGTCGCCCGGTGGCACGACCGCCGCTGGTGTGCGCGCCCTCGAGGATCACGCGGTGCGGGCGGCCTTCCTGGACGCCGTGATGGCGGCCACGTTGCGCAGTCGTGAGCTCGGCGCGCGTTGACGTTGCGTCGACGCGCGGGCCGTCGGCGCGTCCACGGAGAAGAATTTCCAACGTGACTCTTTTCTCATCGCCACGCACGCGCGTAATGTTCACGAAACCAACGATTGTGGTCGTGGCTCCCCGAGCCGCCCGGTCGTCAACAGATGTCGCGCCCTTCTGGGCAGCGCCGAAGAAGGCCGGTGCCATCGGGGGGTTGGCACCGGCCCTCTCCGTTTTCGGCTGGGCACGTTGCCACGCCGCTAGCGTGCGCGGGGCATGGGGCGACGGTACGACACGGTCTCGTTCCTCACCGACTGGGGTCTCACCGACGAGTTCGTCGGCGTGGTGAAGGCGGTCATCCGCGACCTCGCCGCGCACGCCACCGTGATCGACCTCACCCACCAGATCGCCCCGTTCGACGTCCGTGGCGGCAGCCTGGCCCTGGCCCGCTCGATCTCCTATCTGCCGACCGGCGTCCTGCTGGCCGTCGTCGACCCCGGCGTCGGCAGCCAGCGCAAGGCGGTGGCCATCGAGGTCGCCGGTGGCGAGGGCGTACTGGTCGGGCCGGACAACGGCCTGCTCGCCCCGGCGGTGGCGATCGCCGGGGGTGCCGAGCGGGCCGTGCAGCTGACGAACGCCGGCCTCCATCTGCCCGCGCCCGGGCGCGACGTTCGCCGGCCGCGACATCTTCGCCCCCTCGTCGCCCACCTGTGCAACGGCGGCGACCTCGCCGAGCTCGGTGACGAGATCGACATCCACACGCTGCTGCCCGGCGTCGTGCCGTTGCCCAAGCCCGACGGCGACGACCTCCACGCCGACGTGCTGTGGGTGGACCACTTCGGCAACTGCCAGCTGAACGTCGGCCCCGACGACCTCGAGGAGTGGGGCGAGCGGTCCGCGTCCAGATCGGCGACGACGTGCGCGTGGCGACGCGCGCCGACAACTTCGCCGCGCTCGGCGCGTCGCTCGGATTGGTCGCGGACTCGCGCGGCATGCTCGCGCTGGTGATCGACCGCCGTTCGGCCGCCGAGGAGCTGCGTCTCCTCGCCGGCGACCAACTGGTGCTGCGGCCGCTCGACGACGGCCAGAGCGGACACTCGTCGATCAACCCGTGACGTCGGCCGTCTCCATCGTCCGCGACCCAACCCGTAGGTTGACCCGGTGCGCCCGGCGACCACGCTCACCCTCGGCCTGCTCCTGGCGGCGATCCTCGTCGCCGGCGTCGTCGCTCCTGCTGCAGCAACCTCGTCCGCGCGGCCCGCTGAGGTCGTCGGCTTAGGTTCACCGCCGTGACGGCGATCGTTAACATCGCCGCCGAGGGGTCCTGTGAACATCGCGTCCATCATCGACGGCCATCCCGACGACGACATCGCCATCATCAGCCGCAGACCGGCCGACCACGTACGGCACGTTCCGCGACCAGGTCGCGCCCCTGCGCGGCGGCCTGGTCGGCCTGGGCGTCGGCCGTGGCGATCGGGTCGCGCTGTTGTGCGGCAACGGGCGGTTCTTCGTCGCCGCGTACCTGGCGTCGTCGGCCTCGGCGCCGTCACCGTCCCGCTCAACCCCACGAGCCCCGCGCCCGAGCTGGCCCGGGAGCTGGCCGCCGTCGGCGCCAAGGTCGTGTTCGTCGACCCGTTCGCCGCGGCTGCGTGACGGCGTCGACCGCGCCGCGGTGCCGTCGGTCGAGCACGTCGTGGCCACCGAGCGCGCCCCGGCGCACCGAGTCGGCCGACGTCACCTTCGACCAGCTGCTCGCGCGCCGCGCCGGTCGAGCGCATCGACGTCGAGACCGACGACCTCGCCGCCTTGATGTTCACGAGCGGCACCGCGGCAAGCCCCGCGCGCGCGATGCTCAGCCACGGCAACCTCCTCGGCAACCTCAACCAGAGCCGCTCGGAGGCGGGCGAGCTGTACCGCCGAGGACGTCGTCTCGGCGTGCTGCCGCTCTACCACATCTTCGGCCTCAACGTCGTGCTCGGTGTCAGCCTGTTGCGCGGCGCCACGGTCGTGCTCGTGCAGCGCTTCGATCCAGCCACCGCGCTGGACACCATCCGCGATCGCGGCGTCACCGTGATCTTCGGCGCTCCGCCGCTGTGGCTGGCATTCAGCCACTTCGACGACGCCCCCGCCGACAGCTTCGCCGGCGTCCGACTGGCGCTCACCGGGGCGTCGCGCATGCCGGAGGACGCGATCCGCAAGCTGCGCGACCGCTTCGGCCTCGAGCTGGCCGAGGGCTACGGCCTGACGGAGGCGTCGCCGGTGGTGACGAGCTCGGCCGGGCGGGAGATCCGCCCCGGGTCGGTGGGCAAGGTCCTCCAGGGCGTCCAGGTGCGCTTGGTCGACGAGGCCGGCGAGGACGTCGTCGCCGGGGACTCCGGCGAGATCTGGGTCAAGGGCCCGAACGTCTTCCAGGGGTACTGGGACGACCCCGAGCAGACCGCGCGGGTGCTCGACGGCGACGGCTGGCTGAAGACCGGCGACATCGGCCTGGCCGACGACGACGGCTACCTGTACCTCGTGGACCGGGCGAAGGACCTGATCATCGTCAGCGGGTTCAACGTGTTCCCCGCCGAGGTGGAGGAGGTCCTCGCCGAGCACCCGACCGTCGCCGATGTCGGCGTCGTCGGGGTCCCGCACCCCCACGCCGGCGAGGCGGTGAAGGCCTACGTGGTCGTGCACCAGGGCAGCAGCGTCGACGAGGACACGCTCATCGACTGGTGCCAGGACCACCTCGCCCGGTACAAGTGCCCGTCGAAGATCCTCTTCGTCGACTCGCTGCCGAAGAACGTCAACGGGAAGCTGCTGCGCGTCGCGCTGGTGTGACCGGCACGGCGTGCAGCGCGGCTCGCCGCGCCGGCGGGGCGCTGGCCACCAGGAACCCGACGAAGAGCACGACGATCCCGGCGAGCAGGGTGATGGCGAACGCCTCGTCCTTGCCCAGGCGTCCGGCGAGGGTGCCGCTGGCCGAGAGGATCAGCGTGCCGCCGGCGATCAACACGTTGCCCAACACCAGCCGGCGCGGCGCCGGCGTGGCCCGGGCGACACCGGACAGGGCCGGCGGCCGGTGGCGCACCAGACGCCAGGCGCTCCACAGCGCGCCGCCGATGATCACCAACGCGGGCACGCCGGAGAAGACCGCGGCGAGCACCCGTGGGGCCACCCCGAACACGTCCTTGCCGGTCGGCATCTCGCTGCCGGCGACCGCCGCCTTCATCGGGGCGAGCAGCACGATGCCGACGGCGAGGCCGCTGAGGAACACGAGCCACCAACGCGTGCGATCGCCGGCGCGCTCGCCGGCCAACAGGTAGACGGTGCCGAGTGCCAGCCACGGCACGTTGAGGACGGCACCGGCCAGGAAGAACACCCGGAAGCTGGCCGGGCTCCAGCCGCGGGTCTCGGCCCACCACAGCGCGCCGGCCCCGAGGGCGAAGATCGCCAGGGAGATCGTCCAGGCCAGCTCGTGGGGACGGCGCCGGCGCAACCAGCGGTCGAGCGTGCTGAGGCAGAAGGCGACGGCGACCAGCGTGGCCGCCGCGGCGAGCGCGGCGTTCACGACGAGTCCCGTGCGGGCGCCACGGCGGTCGGCAGTCGGACCATCGAGGCCGATCCTACGGATCGACCCGGGCCGATCGCCGGCGCCACCGTCGTTCCGTGAGCACATGAGCGGCGCTTGTCACACATGACCAGATGGACGCCGACGCGCTTTGTGAACGTGTGCACGAGTGCCTAACGTGGACACCGGCTATGCCGACCGAACGCACCCGCCGTCGCATCCCTGATGCCACCGTCGCTCGGCTACCGATCTACCTCCGACTGCTCACCGAGCAGGCCACCGACGGGGTGGACAGCATCTCCTCGGACCGCTTGGCCGAGCTCGGCGGGGTGAACGCGGCGAAGGTCCGCAAGGACCTGTCGTACCTCGGCAGCTACGGCACCCGCGGCGTCGGCTACGAGGTGGCCTACCTCGTGTACCAGATCCGCCGCGAGCTCGGCCTCACCCACGACTGGCCCGTGGTGATCGTCGGCGCGGGCAACCTCGGCCAAGCCCTCGCCGGCTACGGCGGCTTCGGCGAGCGCGGCTTCCCGGTGGCCGGCGTGGTCGACATCGACGAGAGCAAGGTCGGCTCGGTGCTCGGCGGGGTGCGCGTGCGGCACATCGACGAGCTCCCCCAGATCGTCCAGGCGAAGCGGGCGCGCATCGGCGTGGTGGCCACGCCGCCGAGCGCGGCGCAGGACGCCGCCGACCGTCTCGTCGCCGCCGGGATCACCAGCATCTTGAACTTCGCGCCGGTGGTGCTCTCCGTGCCCAGGCCGATCGAGGTGCGCAAGGTCGACCTCGCCGTCGAGCTGCAGATCCTCAGCTACTACGAGCAACGACGCGACGGCAGCGTGGTGCACGGCGTCGCCGGTGGCAGCCTGGCGACCGGTCCACACCGCTCGGCGAGCGCGTAGGCTGGACGTCGCATGTCCATCGTGGTGATCGGTGTGAACCACCGCACGGGGCCGCTCGAGCTGCTCGAACGGGTGTCCATCCCGAGTGTCGAGCTCCCCAAGGCGGTCGTCGGGCTCACCAGCCGGCAGAACATCCGCGAGGCCGTGGTGCTCACCACGTGCAACCGCACCGAGGTGTACGCCGTCGCCGAGAAGTTCCACGGCGCCTATGCGGACATCCGCGACTTCTTCGGCGAGCTCAGCGGACTGCCCGCCGATCAGCTGCACACCCACCTGTACAGCCAGCACGACGAGGGAGCGATCCACCACCTGTTCGAGGTGGCCGCCGGCCTGGACTCGGCCGTGCTCGGCGAGAGCGAGATCCTCGGCCAGGTGCGCAACGCCTGGGAGCTGGCCCGCCACGAGGGCGGCGCCAAGGCCACGCTGAACCTGCTGTTCCGCTCGGCCATCGAGGTCGGCAAGCGGGTGCGCACCGAGACGTCCATCGGGCGCGGCACCGCGTCGGTGAGCCACGCCGCGGTGGAGATGGCCACCGACCTGCTCGGCACGCTGGCCGGCAAGCGCGTGCTCGTCGTCGGGGCGGGCGACATGGGCGAGGGCATCGCCACCGCCCTCGTCGACGCGGGAGCCACCGACATCAGCGTCACCAACCGCACCACCGAACGGGCGCAGCGCCTCGCCGACCGCGTGCGTGGCCGGGTGATCCCGTTCGGCAAGCTCCCCTCGGCGATCTCGAGCGCCGACGTGCTCCTCACCTGCACCGGGGCCGGCAGCGTGCTCGTCGACATCGACACGATGGTGGCCGGTCGCATCGGCGTCGCCGATCCGCTCCTCGTGGTCGACATCGCCGTGCCGCGCGATGTCGCCGCCGAGGTCGCCGAGCTCGACGGGGTCACGCTGCTCAACCTCGACCACCTGCGCGACTGGGCCGACCGGGGGCTGGCGCAGCGTCGTGGCGAGGCCGACCGCGTGCGCGCCATCGTCGCCGAGGAGATCGAGCGGTTCATGATGGAGGCCGCGGCCCGGCAGGCCGCGCCGCTCGTCGCCCAGCTGCACGAGTGGGCCGAGGCCGTGCGCGTCGGTGAGCTCGAGCGCTACTCCAGTCGCATCGCCGGGCTCGACGACGCGCAGCGGGCCACGCTGGACGCCGTCACCAAGGGCATCATCGCCAAGCTCGTGCACCAACCGTCGGTGCGCCTCAAGGCCGATGCCGGCACGCCGCAGGGCGAGCGCAACGCCGCTGCGGTGCGCGACCTGTTCGATCTGTCCTGACTCGTGGGCGACACCGGCGTGTTGCGGCTGGCGACGCGGTCCAGTGCGCAGGCCAGTGCGCAGGCGCAGGCCCTCGCCGAGCAGCTCGCCGCGGCGCACGACGGGCTACGCGTCGAGCTGGTGTTCGTCGACACGCTCGGTGACCAGCTCGCCGACGTGCCGCTGCACACGATCGGTGGGCAGGGTGTGTTCGTCAAGGAGGTCCAGCGGGCCGTGCTCGGGGGTCACGCCGATGTCGCCGTGCACTCCGCCAAGGACCTGCCGTCCACGCCGGCCGACGGCCTGACGATCGCCGCCTTCACCGCCCGGCGCAGCGCGGCCGACGCCCTGGTCGGGCGGACCCTGGCCGACCTCCCGCACGGTGGCGTCGTCGCCTCCGGCTCCGTGCGCCGCCGGGCCCAGCTCGCCGCGGCGCGTCCCGACCTGACGTTCGTCGAGCTGCGCGGCAACATCCACACGCGGCTGGGCAAGGTGCCCGACGGGGGCGCCCTGGTGATGGCGGTCGCCGCGCTGCAGATCCTCGGGCTCACCGAAAGCATCGCCGAGGAGCTCGACGTCGAGCGCTTCGTGCCCGCGCCGGGACAGGGCTGCGTCGCCGCCGAGTGCCGTAGCGGTGACCCTGTCACCGCCGCATTGCTCGGTGCCGTCGACCACGCGGCGACGCGTGCCGCCGTGGAGGTCGAGCGGGCGTTCCTCGCCGAGCTCGGCTCGGGATGCTCGCTGCCGGTTGGTGCGCATGCGGCGCACGGACGGCTCACCGCGTTCCTCGCCGACCCGGCTGCATCGCGGGCGCTGCAACGCTCGGTACCGGTCGCCGCCGGCGATCTCGGCGCCGCCCGCCGGCTCGCTGCCGAGCTGGTCGCCGAGCTCGGCCCCGGCCCCGACGCCGACGCCGACGCCGACGTCCGGTGACGCCCGTAGGCCCGATGCCGGCACCTCCCGTTCGTGTCGCGGCATCGGCAGCGGGATGCGTCGTCAGCGGCGCGACACGAACGGCAGGTCGAGGGCTCGGCGACGGCGGTGGAGCCCGCTCGTGTCATGGTCCGGGCGGCGGGAACCGTCGTCGGCGGCGCGACCCGAACGGCGTGGTGGTGCGTCGGAGGCGGAGTCGGTGAGCCTGGACGGGCGACGGGTGGTGGTCACCCGGCCGCGGCAGCAGGCGGACACGCTGGTCCAGCTGCTCGAGGCGCGCGGGGCCCGGCCGCTCGTGCTGGCGCTGACGGAGATCGTCGACGAACCGCAGGGGATGGCGGCGCTCGCCGTGGTGGATGTCGGCGCGTTCGAGTGGGTGGTCGTCACCTCTCCGAACGGCGCTCGGCGCCTGGTCGACGCCCACGGCGCGGCGCTCGGCGCCACCGCCTTGGCCGCGGTGGGCGCCACCACGGCCGAGGTCCTGCCGGGATGCCGGCTCGTTCCCCGGCACCAGCGCGCCGAGGGACTGCTGGCCGAGCTGCCACCGCCGAGCACCTCCGGCTCGGCGATCCTCGTGGTGCAGGCCGTCGACGCCGCCCCGACCCTGGTCGCCGGGCTGGGCGAGCGCGGCTGGGGCGTGACGGCGATCACGCCGTACCGCAGCGCACCCCGTCGGCCCACGGCCGGCGAGCAGCTCGCCGCCCTCGCCGCGGACGTCGTCCTGTTCGCCAGCGGTTCGGCCGCCAGGGCGTGGGTCGCCGCGTTCGGGACGAGCACCCCGCCGGTCGTGGTGGCGATCGGTCCGCAGACGGCCCGGGACGCGACCGCCGCCGGGTTGACGGTCACCGAGACCGCCGCGGACCACTCCGTCGGCGGCCTCGTGGACGCCGCGGAGCGGGCCCTGGGCACCCCGCAGTAGCATCGTGCCGCCGTCACGGGAGGCGGCCGTCTCTGGGAGGCACACGGTCACAGGCCATTGGATGACACGTCGTCGGTGCCGGCACACGCTGGTCGCCGGTGCCGCGCTCGCGGTTGGGGCCCTCGGTGGAGTGGTGCCGGCCGCGGCGGGTCCTGCCGCGCCCGTGCAGCGCGCCCGCGCCGGTGACGCTCATGCCGAACGCGGCGCGCACCCCGGCGGTGTCGGCCGACGGCCACCTCGTCGTCTACGCCGGCGCGCCGGCCACCGACGACGGGCGGTCGAGCACGGTGTGGCTGCTCGACCGATCGACCGGCGCGACCACCGAGCTCACCCCGGCCGTGGAGGGTCTGCGCCCGGGCGACAGCGTGCGCCCGGCGATCAGCGCGGACGGGTGCCACGTGGTGGTGATCACCGAGATCCCCTACGACCTGTTCCGTGACGACGACACCGGCGCGCGATGGGACGTGTACCAGCTCACGTTGCCTGCGTGCGGCGGCACGGCGGGGGCGTGGGAGCTGATCTCCAGCCGCACTGAGGACACGTTCGGCTCGGCGGCCGGCGACGACGCCGACCCCGGCGAGACGCCGGCGATCTCGGGCAGCGGGACGATCGTCGCCTACACGCGGGCCTTCTCGGCGACCACCGCCGCGGCCGGACTCCGCGGCGTCGCCGTGGTCGACCGCTCGGTGGCGCTCGGCCAGCAGGGTCGCACCCGGGCCGTGGCCGGGACGCCGGCGCGCTCACCCGAGACGACGTCCCGATATCGCGGGCTGCACCAGCCGGCGGTGTCCGACGACGGCAGGTTCGTCGCGTTCACCTCCGATGCGGCGTCGGCGACCGCAGTACCGACATGGCCCGCGGCCGACGTGCCCGGGCAGTTCGCCACGTCGCAGGTGTTCGTCTGGGATCGGTCCGCCCCGGATCCGGGCACCGCCGTCGGCATCGTGTCGGCACCGGCGGCAGCGGGGGCCAACGGCGACGCCGGCGAGCCGGTGCTGTCCCACGACGGGCGGTACGTGGCGTTCGCCAGCACGGCGACCAACCTCGTCGCCGGCGCGGTGCTGCCGGCGTGCGATGCGCCGGCCGCGAGGCCCGATGACGCTGCCGCCGTTGCCGGCACTGCCCCGACCACGTCGCCGGCGGCGACCCGACCGTCACCCGCGCCTTCGCCGGTCGGCGCCCCGACCACGGGCGCCGATCTCGTCGGCAACCCCGCGACCGCGACGGCGTCGGCCGCCTCGCCGGCCGACGCGCTCGCCCCGAGCGTCGTCGGCAACAGCTGTCCCGCGCAGATCTACCGGGTGGACCGCAGCGACAGCTCGATCGACCTCGTCAGCCGACAGCAGGCCGCGCCGGGGACGACACCCGTGGCCGCCGATGCCGGCGGCACGGACCCGGCCATCACCTACGACGGTTCCACGGTGGTGTTCACCACCCGTTCGACGAACCTGTTCGACCGCCAGGCCGCGACCACGTTCGACGCCACCGGCGGCGAGGTGGTGGCCGCAGGGGTGGACGCGGGGACACTGACGCGCGTCTCCGTCCTCGCCGACGGGGCGTCGCCCGCACCGCGCGCCCAGGCCGAGCCGCGGGTGTCCGCCGACGCCCGCAGCGTCGTGTTCGAGACCACCTCGCCGAGCGCGTTCGACCCGGCGACCAGCGACCCGGCGAGCACCCACGCGGCGATCGCCACGCTCGTCCCGGTGGTCACCATGGCGCCGCTCGACATCGGCACCGTCGCCGTCGGGTCGCCGTCGGGCACGTGGTACGTGGGCGTGCTGAACACCGGGCCGACACCGTTCGTGCCGGCGTCGATCGTCAGCTCGAACCCGGACTTCGCCGTCATCGGCGGGACGTGCCAGGTCGGCGAGGCGATCGCCCCCGGAGGGTCGTGCCAGGTGCACATCGTGCTCACGCCGAGCCGGTCCGGCCCGGAGGACGGCACGCTCACCGTCGCCGAGTCCGGCTTCGGAGCGACGTTCGTGCGCTCCCAGCTGCTCGGCGGTGGCGGCGTCGGTGCGCTCGGTGCGCTCGACGCCGGCCACGACTTCGGCTCGGCCCGCGTCGGCGCGACGTCGGCCGCCACCACGCTGACCGTGGCCAACACCGGGTACGGCGGCGTGCAGATCGCCGCCGTGGACGTGGCCGGCGCGGCGCCCGACGACTTCGCGGTCACCGCCACCACCTGCGCCGGTGTGCTCGAGGTCGGCGCGTCGTGCACCGTCGACGTGGTGTTCCACCCGACGGTCGGCGGTCAGCGGGTGGGCAGTGTGCGGGTGATCGGCGAGACCGGCGAGTACGCAGCGATGATCGTCGCCGGCTCCGGTGAGTACTCGTCGGCCACGCTGGTCACCGCGTCCGACCGGGTGGTGGCCGGCGGGCGCCTCGGCGTCGGTGGCGCCGGCTTCCCGGCGAACACGGTGGTGACGCTGTCGTGGTCGGACGGGTTCGGCGGCTCGTACGTCGTCACCACGAACAAGAACGGTGGCTTCCTGGCGTCGTTCCTCCTGGCGCCCGGCGAGCATCCCGGCCGACGCACGCTCATCGCCCGCACGGCGAAGGGCCCGAGCGCCGCTGCCGACATCATCGTCCTGCCGCGCTCGGCGTCGCCGGGCCTGCCCATCGTCGCGGGCTGAGGTTCGCTCAGGCGTCGAGGACGACGACCGCCTTGCCCGGCGTGGTCTTCTGACCACCGGCGTTCTCCGTCCACACGTCGACGTCGACGAGCTTGCGCCCGTCCTCCTCGCGCTTGGCGGTGACCGTGCCCTTGACGAACCACTCGGTGCTCTGCGGGTCCATGCCGCGGTACTGGCAGGCGACCGAGCGGACCCAGCCGTCGGCGCCGACCCAGTCGGACACGATCTGACCGAGCGTCGACCACTTCATCCGTCCGTGGACGATGTTGTCGCCGAGCGCCTGTGCCTGGGGGTAGCTCTGGTCCCAGTGCAGCGGGTTGAAGTCGCCGGAACCGGCGCAGTACAGCACGAGCTGGGCGCGGTCGGGTGACTTGGTGAGCGTGGGCAGCTCGTCGCCCACCTGGACATCGTCGAACTTCGGCATGTCGTTCGTCCTTGTCAGTCGAAGAGGTCAGTAGTAGATCGCCTGGGCGAACGTGCGCATGACCACGTCGCCGTCGGCCTGGTCGGTGAACGTCTGCTCGCTGGTGACGACGAGCATCTTGCCGAGCCCCTTGGACTCCTTGACCTCCAGGTTGGACACCTTGGAGGTCACCAGCAGGCGGTCGCCGGCGTGCAACGGTCGTTCGTAGACGACCTCGGTGCCGCCGTCGAGCAAGCCCTTGAGGCCGTGGCGCAGGGACGGACCGGTGTTGCGCGGGCCACTGAACGTCGGGTCGCTGAGGCCCGGGATCCACACCGACGTCCCGAGGTAGCACGGTGGGGCGGGCAGCGCCTCGTTCCCCGCGGCGCGCGCCTCGGCCTCGTCGTAGTACCGCAGGTCGGTGTAGCCGACGCCGCGGGCGAAGGCCCGGATGCTCGTCGTCGTGAGCTCGACCGGCCACGGTTCGCTCTCCACGCCGATGACCGCGCGCATCTCGTCGGTCAGCTCGAACTCGACAGCCATCAGACCCCCTGGTCGTTCCTCGCAGTGGCACCCGTCGGCGAGAGACTAGGCAGATCCTCCGACTGCTCGCCCGCTCAGGCGGACGGCGCAGTGAGGCCCGACAGCAGGACGGCCGGTCGGCAGGTGCCGGTCGTGGCGGTGGTCGACCCGACGCTGGTGCAGGTGACGACGAAGTGCACCACGGTGCCGCCGGCCGCCTCGATCGGCGAGACCAGCGGCGTCGCCAGCGTCGGCGCGACGAACTCCAGCGTCCAGCTCAGCTTGGGGTCGTCGCCCACGGACAACGAGGCGACACCACGGTCGCCGTTGGGGTTCTGGACGATGACGTCGGTGATCCGCAAGACGGTGCCGTCCGGCACCGTGTACGCGGCCTCGCCGAACTGGCCGGGAGCGACGTTGGCCTGGAGCAGGGTGGAGAACAGCGCGCCGCTGGTCGTCACGGTCGTCGTGGTCGGCGGGGTCGCCGCGACGGTGGTCGGCGCCGCGGTCGTGGCGACCGTGGCGAAGGCCGTCGTCGGTGCAGCCGTCGTCGTCGCCGGAGGGTCGACGACGGTCGTCGGGACCGACGACGCCAGGCGCTCGTCCACCGCGTCGGCGGCAGCATCGTCGATGGCCGGCTTGACCACCACGAACCAGGCGCCGGCCAGCACGGCCAGCACGGCGACGAGCCCGGCGACCCAGCTGCCGAGCCGTTCGGGGAGCATCGGGGTCTGCACGAGCGTGCCGGTGGTGCCGACCGTCGAGACGCCGGCCTGCTCGGCTTCGACACGGAACGTCAGGGTGCGCCGCCGGCGCTCCCATTGGCGTTGGCTGGTGTGCACCTTGGCGCGGACGAGGGCGGTGCCGCCCGGGTCGACGCCGACGGCCGGCGGTTCGAAGTCGGCCTCGAGGCGCCCGGTGGGGTCGACGAGGCGCATCCGGCAGCTGGCCTGCACGTTGCCCCGGTTCTCCAGGGTCAGCTCGTAGGTGGCGCCGCGCTTGCCGCGCTGCGCAGGTTGGAGCAGCGACAGTCGACGGTCGCGCACCGGCTGCACGTCGAGGGTGATCGGCGCCTCCAACACCTCGGTGTCGGGACGCTGCGTGGCGATGCGCACGGTGAGCCCGGTCGGCCCGGCAGAGGTCGTCGGCAGGCGCGGCGGATGGATCTCCACCTCCACCGTCTCCTCGGCGTGGGCGGGCACCGTGAGCGTGGTCGGGCGCAACGTCACCCAGCCGGCGGCCAGCCCGGCCGGTGTCAACCGGTAGGTCTCCTCCTCGTCGCCGTCGTTGACCACCACCAGGCGCTCCGTCGTCGTCGTGCCGAGGGCGACGGCGACGTGGGTGCTCACGAAGTGGGCCTGCGACGTCACGTCCCGGCACGCTACTGGGCCGTCCTCATCCGGGTGCCTCAGTGCTGGCGCCCGCGCGGAGGCCGCGGGTTCACGCCGGCGGTGCTCGTACGATGCCGGTGTGTCCGGTCAGTTCCCCGTGTCCCGCCCGCGTCGCCTCCGTCGCTCCGTCGCCCTGCGTGAGCTGGTCGCCGAGACCCGCATCGACGTGCGCCAGCTCGTCGCCCCGCTGTTCGTGCGCGAGGGCATCGACGAGCCACAGCCGATCCTCTCGCTGCCCGGCGTGGTCCAACACACCCGCGAGAGCCTGCGCAAGGAGGTCCACGAGCTGGCCGACATGGGCGTCGGGGCGATCATGCTGTTCGGCGTCCCGGCATCCAAGGACGCCATCGGCAGCCAGGCGTTCGACGCCGACGGCATCGTCCAGCTGGCCCTCGCCGACCTGGCCGAGGAGGTCGGCGACCGGGTGGTGCTGATGGCCGACCTGTGCGTCGACGAGTACACCGATCACGGCCACTGCGGTGTGCTCGACGGCCACGGTTCGGTGGACAACGACCGCACGCTCGACGTGTACGCACGCATCGCCGTGGCCCAGGCCACCGCAGGCGCGCACGTCGTCGCCCCCAGCGGGATGATGGACGGCCAGGTCGGGGCGATCCGTGCCGCCTTGGACGGCGCCGGGTTCGCCGACACGGCGATCCTGGCGTACGCGGCGAAGTACGCCAGCGGCCTCTACGGCCCGTTCCGCGACGCGGTCGACGTGCACATCGTCGGCGGCGGCGACCGCAAGGGCTACCAGCAGGACTGGCGCAACGGACGCGAGGCGCTCGTCGAGGTGCAGGCCGACATCGACCAGGGCGCCGACATGGTGATGGTCAAACCGGCGCTCGCCTACCTGGACGTGATCGCCGCGGTACGTGCACGAGTGGACGTTCCGGTCGCGGCCTACCACGTGAGCGGCGAGTACTCGATGATCAAGGCGGCATCGGCCAACGGGTGGATCGACCACGACACCGTCGCCCTCGAGCACCTCACGGCCATCCGCCGGGCCGGCGCCGACGTGATCCTCACGTACCTGGCACGCTGGTACGCCGAGCTGACGACATCGTGAGCGCGACCAACGAGAGCGTCTTCGCCCGCTCGGCGCAGGTCATCCCCGGTGGGGTCAACTCCAGCATCCGGGCGTTCAAGGCCGTCGGCGGCACGCCGTACATCGTCGAGCGCGCCGAGGGCCCGTACGTGTGGGACGTCGAGGGCACCCGCTACATCGACCTCGTGCAGAGCTACGGCGCGGTCATCCTCGGCCACGCCCATCCGGCGATCACCGCCGCGGTCACCGATGCGGCGACGCGCGGCACGTCGTACGGCGCGCCCACGCCGGGTGAGCTGGCCCTGGCAGAGGCGATCGTGTCGCGGGTGCGGTCGGTCGAGATGGTCCGGCTGATGAGCTCGGGCACCGAGGCAACGAGCACCGCGGTGCGCCTGGCGCGCGGCTACACCGGGCGCGACCGCATCGTCATCTTCCACGGCAACTTCCACGGGGCCACGGACGCGCTGCTCGCCGCCGGGGCAGCGGGGTGGCCACGCTCGGCCTGCCGGGCACCGCCGGGGTGCCCGATGCCGCGGTGGCCAACACGATGGTCGTGCCGTACAACGAGGTGCCCGTGCTCGACGAGCAGGTGGCCGCGGTGTTCGTCGAACCGGTCGCGGCGAACATGGGCGTCGTCGCCCCGGCGCCCGGCTTCCTCGCCGGGTTGCGCGCCGAGTGCGACCGCGTCGGCGCGCTGCTCGTGTTCGACGAGGTGATCACCGGGTTCCGTCTGGGGACCGGCGGGGCGCAGGCGAAGTACGACATCGATGCCGACCTCACCACGTTCGGCAAGGTGATCGGCGGTGGCTTGCCGATCGGCGCCGTGGGCGGCCGGCGCGACGTGATGGAGGCGCTCTCCCCGCTCGGCCCGGTGTTCCAGTCGGGCACGCTGTCGGGCAACCCGCTGGCGACTGCCGCAGGACGCGCCGCGCTCGAGGCCCTGACGCCCGACGTGTACATCGAGCTGATGGCCCGCACCCGGCACCTCGCCGCGCTGCTCGGTGATGCGTGCCGCTCCGCCGGTCTGGCCGTGCAGGTCCCGGTGGTCGGCACGCTCGCCGGGTTGTGGTTCGGCGAGGGCGACCCGCCGACGAACTTCGCCGAGGCCAAGCAGACCGACGAACGGGTGTTCCGCACGTTCTTCCACGCGATGCTGCGCGAAGGCGTCGCCCTCGCCCCGGGCGCCTACGAGGCGCTGTTCGTCGGACTCGGGCACACCGATCCGGTGCTCGAGGAGGTGGGCGCGGCAGCCCATCGCGCCGCGGCAGCCACGGCGGCGGAGCTGGCGCGCGCCTGACGCTGTCCGCCGTCGGCGATCGGGGCGCCGGTGGAGGCGCACGACGGTGCCGTACGCTCGTCGGCCGATGCGGCAGTTCATCACCTTGCGGTTCTGGATGTCGCTGCTCGCGGTGCTCGCCCTCTTCGGTGTCGTCTACGTCGCCACGCGTGGCGAACCCGACAGCGACAACGTCATCGCCGCGAGCGCTGGACCCGTGGCGCGTCACGTCGACTTCGCTTCGCAGGTGTTCTCGATCACCGGGGACCCCGGCTTCGCGATGGTCCGCGGCAAGTCCAACGGCGAGCTGCAGCTGATCATCGACGGAGCGCGGACGATGGTGATCGAGCCGGACACGCCGGGCGAGATCAGCTGCGTCGGGCTCGCCGAGGTCGGCTCCTGCGTCGTCGTCGCCGACCTGCTCGGCGACGCCGTGCTGTGGTTCGCGCTCGTCCCCTTCGAGCAACAGCCGAGCATCACCCTGCCGGGGATCGCCAAGCTCGACGACCTGAACCAGGTCGAGCTGACCAACGGCTGGGTACTGCCCCGGGCGGCCAGCGTCGATCTCGACTGCGCCGAGGACGTCCCCTCGCTCACCGAGTTCGTTCGTCGGTTCGGCACGACGAGCACGACCACGTTCAGCCTCGACAGCCAGCAGGTGGTCAAGACGACCTGCACGCAGGCGCCCGAGACGACCACGTCCACCGTCGTCCCGGCGACGCCGCCCACCGAGCCGGTGGCCCCCGGCGAGACCGTGCCGGCCGACGCCCCCGGCCCCGACGCCAGCAACTCCGGGGTCGGCTGAGCGCAGCTCGGCCGGATGGCCGAGCGACCGCAGGGAGCCGGGCATCGATGGGGTTCGGGGGCGCAGCCCCCGGGTGTGTCGGCTGAGCGCAGCTCGGCCGGATGGCCGAGCGACCGCAGGGAGCCGGGCATCGATGGGGTTCGGCGCAGCCCCCGGGTGTGTCGGCTGAGCGCGGCTCGGCCGGATGGCCGTGCTCAGCGCTGGCGGTGGCGGGCGACTTCGTAGGTGGCCAGCGCTGCGGCCGCACTGACGTTCAGCGAGCTGAGCCGGCCGCGCATCGGGATGCTGACGATGAGGTCGCAGCGTTCGCGGACGAGGCGCGACAGACCACTGCCCTCGGCGCCGAGCACCAGGCAGATCCCCTCGCTGGCGAGGTCGCCGAGATCGAACAGCTCGCGCTCGGCGCCGTCGTCGAGTCCGACCACCCAGATCCCGCTGTCCTTGATCCGCGCCAGCGCCGCCGGCAGCCCGCCGACCAACGCCATCGGCACGTGCTCCACGGCACCGGCCGACGCCTTGGCGACGGTCGGGGTGACGTGCACGGCACGGTGGCGGGGGATCACCACGCCCTGCACGCCGGCGCCGTCACAGCAGCGCAGCAGCGCGCCGAGGTTGCCCGGATCGGTCACCCCGTCGACGGCGACGAGGAACGGCGGCGTGCCGGGCCGGCGGCGCAGGAGGTCGTCCAGCTCGGTCTCGCGCAGCGGCGCGGCGTAGGCGATGACCCCCTGGGGCGCCTCGCTGCGTGCCGCCGCCTCGAGGCGCTTGCGGTTCACCTCCTGGACGGGGACGCGGATGCTGCGGGCGATCTCGACGATGTCGCCGACCACCTCGTTGTCGTCCAGGTCCGTCGCCACCCAGACCTCGCTCACCCGGCGGGTGCCGGCGAGCAGCAGCTCACGAACGGCCTGGCGACCCTCCACCTGCTCGCCGCCGAGCGGACGCTCCTTGCGTGGCGCAGGCTCACCGGTCTGGCTGACCTTGCCGGTGCGCCCGGCGCCGCGCGACGCGAAGCGTCCGTCGGAGCTGCGCCCGCCGCCTCGCCCCGTGCGTGCCGGCGTGCGCCGCGGCCCGTCCCGCCGGTGGCCGCTCGGCCCGTCCCGCCGGTGGCCCCGCGGCCCGTGCCGCCGGTGGCCGCACGGCCCGTGCCACCGCTGGCGCCCCGGCCGCTGCCCGCGCCGCCGGCCTTGCGCCCGCCACCGCCCGACCCCGCGCCCGACGCGCTCCGCGCGGTGCCGCTGCGCCGCCCGCCTGCCGCGCCTGACGACGACGAGCCGCCGCCCTGCCCGCGCCGCGGCGCGCCACCCCGGCTGGCATCACGTGACGTGGCCATGGACTGCTCCTCTCCGCCCGGCGGTCATCCGTCGCCTGCTGCGCCGGCCGTCGCTGCGCCGTCGGCGACGAGCACGGCGACCGCCCAACAGGCGATCCCCTCGCGTCGACCGAGTGCGCCGAGGCCCTCGGCCCGCCGGCCCTTCACCGTGACCGGACCGCTGGCCGCGGCGGTCAGCCGGCGCTGCATCTCGGCGCGCTTGGGGGCCAGCTTGGGACGCTCGCAGACGACCGCGCAGTCGACGTTGCCGACCTGCCAGCCGGCATCGTGCACCAGCGCGACGACGCTGGCCAGCAGTTGCAACGAGTCCGCACCGCGCCAGCGCTCGTCGGTGTCGGGGAAGTGCTCGCCGATGTCGCCGAGGCCGGCGGCCCCGAGCAGCGCATCGGCCACGGCGTGGGCGACCGCGTCAGCGTCGCTGTGCCCGACCAGGCCCGGTTCGCCGGGGAACTCGACGCCGCCGAGCACGAGGCGTCGAGCCGGGTCCTCGCTGAACCGGTGCACGTCGAAACCCTGCCCGACGCGGACGGCGACGGTCATCGGGCCACCTGCCGGCGCGCCCAGTCGAGGTCGGCGGCGTCGGTGATCTTGCGGTTGTCGGGTTCGCCGGCGACCACCACCACCCTGCCGCCGCAGGCCTCGACGAGCGCGGCGTCGTCGGTGGCCTCGACGGAGCGCTCGTGGGCGGCGCGCAGCACCGCGGCGCGGAACGCCTGGGGCGTCTGGACGGCGACCAGTTCGGCGCGTGGCAGGGTCTCGACCACGGTCGCGGACGCGTCGATGCGCTTGACGGTGTCGGTCACCGGCACGCCGGGCACGGCCCCGTCGGCGCCGCGGCGCACGGCGTCGATCACCGCGGCGAACAGCGATGCGCTGGCGAACGGGCGCGCTGCGTCGTGCACGCAGATCACCGTCGCCTCGTCGGGCACGGCGCAGAGCCCGGCGCGCACGGACCCGGTGCGCGTGTCGGCGCCGGGCACGCCTCCCTCGCGCTCGGCGTCGTCGGGCGGCACGACCACGACCACGCCGTCGCTCGCGTCTCGCGCGGTCGCCACGGCCACATCGAGGATCCGTCCGCCGGCGATGAGCTCGTACTGCTTGAGCCCGCCGAAGCGCCGTCCGCTGCCGGCGCCGACCACCACGGTCCACACGACGTCGTCGTCACCGGCCGGCACCGGTTGCGCGCCGAACGTCGTCGAGCGGCTCGGGGGCATCGCGGCGAGGGTAGT
The DNA here is from genome assembly GCA_963794805.1 of uncultured Acidimicrobiales bacterium. GTDB lineage: Bacteria > Actinomycetota > Acidimicrobiia > Acidimicrobiales > Ilumatobacteraceae > JAODBQ01. Next base: position 244,627 of record CAWCFL010000007.1, on the reverse strand, counting down.
ACCGTTCGGCGCGCATGCCCCACGACGACGTCCACGCGCACCAGGCGCTGCTCGCCCGAAGCGAGTTCTTCGCCGACGCCCCAGCCGACGTGCTGGCCACCATCTGCGCGGAGGGCCGCGAGCTGCACCTCATCCGCGGCGACGTGCTGTTCCGCGAGAACGACGCCGCCGACGATCTGTACGTGGTGGTCCGCGGGCGCATCGCCATCGCCATCGCCAACCCGATCGACCACCGCGAGACCGTCGTCTCCCTCATGGAACCGGGCGACCTGTTCGGCGAGATGGCCATGCTCGACGACGGTCCGCGCAGCGCGATGGCCCGGGCGCTGGAACCGTCGCTGGTGCTGTCGGTGCCGTACACGCCGGTGCTCAGCGCGTTCCGCAACGACCCGCGGATGCTGTGGGGCGTCACTCGGCTGCTCGCCCAGCGCCTGCGGGTGATGGACGAGGCGCTCGCCGACAGCGTGTTCCTCGACGTCACCGGACGCACCGCCAAGCGCCTCCTGGAGCTGTCCGAGGGTGCCGACGAGTTCCTCCTCCCGGTCACCCAGGAGGAGCTCGCCGGGATGGTCGGGGCGTCGCGCGAGCGGGTCAACAAGGCCATCGCCAGCTTCATCCGACTCGGCTGGATCGACCAGCACGACCGGCGGTACACGATCGTCAAGCGCGACAGCCTGGAGATCCGCGCCCGCTGATGCAGGCAGGTGGGCGACTACGCGTCGCGTCGTGACGTGAGGATCGTCCCGATCAGCAGGATCACGAGGGTCACCGAGCCGAAGTACAGGCCGGCGGGCACGCGCGACAAGACGTCGCTGCTGGTCCCCGAGTCGGGGTTGCCCAGCTGGATCCCCGAGTTGTACGGCAGGAACTTGGCCGGGTGGTCCACGCCGATCGCGGCGAGCAGCGCGGCGACCAGGCTCTCGACCACCAACGGCCACACGAGGAGCACGGCCACCGTCGCCGGCGTGTTGCGGATGATCAAGCCCAGGCCGTAGCCGAGCAGGCTGACGATGCCGGCGAAGACCGTGACGCCGAGGAGCGGGGCCACGCCGGCGGGCACGTCGGACAGCGAGATCGGGCGGTTGCGGCTGGAGGCGATGAGCGCGCACACGTTGTAGACCAGGATCACGACCACAGCTTCGACGGCCAGGCCGACGACCACGCTGACGATCGCCTTGGCGCCGACCACCTTGGAGCGGTGTGGTGTGGCGGCGAACGTGGGGCGGATCGTGCCGAAGCCGAACTCGCCGGTGATCGCCGTGGCGGCGATGACGCCGAGGAGGAGCGCCGTCACCGTCGACGTGCCCGACACGAGACCGACGACGTCCTTCGCGTTGATGTCGCGCTGCTGCTGCAGCGCGGTGGTGAGGATGCCGACGACCAGCGGGAAGGCCACCGCGATGATGATCAGCACCCAGTTCATCCGGATCGTCCGCAGCTTGATCCACTCGCTGCGCAGCACGGCGGTCACGGCGGCGACCCCGCGCCCGCCGAGCGGGTGTCGACGCTGCGGTACTCCTGGGCGTGCGCCGTCGCCTTGAGGAACGCGTCCTCCAGCGAGCCGGTCTGCGGCGACAGCTCGTGCAGCACCATCCCGTGGCGAGCAGCGAGCTCGCCGACGTCCTCCGTCGACGCGCCGCGCACCTCGAGCGTGCCCTCGGCGGCCGGCGCGACGTGTGCGCCGCCGGCCGCCAGCGCCCGCGCCAGGTCGCCGGCCCGCGGGCTGCGGACCTTCACCCAGTGGTCGCCCCAGCGGGCGACGAACTCGGGCACGGTGCACTGCTCGATCAGCCGGCCCTGGCCGATGACCACCAGTTCGCTGGCCATGAGCGCCATCTCCGACAGGAGGTGGCTGCTGACGAACACCGTGCGGCCCTGCCCGGCGAGGTGGGTGAGCACGTCGCGGATCCAGCGGATGCCCTCCGGGTCGAGGCCGTTGGCCGGCTCGTCGAGGATGATCGTGTGCGGGTCACCGAGCAGGACGCCGGCCAGCCCGAGCCGCTGACGCATGCCCAGGGAGTAGGTGCGGACGCGTCGGCCGGCGACGCTGTTCAGCCCGACGAGCGTGAGCACCTCGTCGACCCGCTTCGGGCCGATGCCGTTGGACGCCGCCAGCCAGCGCAGGTGGTTGCGACCGGAACGACCCGGGTGGACGTAGCCGGCGTCGAGCAGCGCGCCGACCTCGTGCAACGGCTTGCGGTACGACTCGTACGGCTTGCCCTCGAACATCGCCGCGCCGCGATCGGGCCGGTCGAGGCCGAGCATGCACCGCATCGACGTGCTCTTGCCCGAGCCGTTCGGCCCGAGGAAGCCGGTGACCACTCCCGACCGGGCGGCGAAGCTGAGATCGTCGACCGCGCGCGTCGCGCCGAACGTCTTGGTCAGCCCGGCGACGCTGATCATCGGATCATGAGGTCGAGAGGAACACCGACGCGAGGTAGTCGGGCGACTGCTTCTTGTTGGCCATCTGGTCGAGCATCGAGCTGAGCTGCTCCTGCGTCAGCTTCGTCCCGGCGGCGTCCAACGCCTGGAGCACGTCCGGCGACCCGGCCTTGCCGTTGACCAGGGCGATCGGCGCGTTCGGGTCGACGAGCGCCTTGTCGTCGAGCAGCACCGTCATCGTCTGCGCGCTGATCACCGGGTTGGCCGAGGACAGCGCCGCGCAGTCGACGGTGCCGTTCTTCACCGCGTCGGAGATCTGGTCGTCGGTGAGCGGCACGAACTGCTTGAACGTCGCGTGGTACGCGTCCGCCAGCGTGCCGAGGCCGAGCGGCTCGCTGGTCTCGAAGCCGGCCGGGCCGCCGAGCACGATCTGGTCGGCGACCGCGCCCAGGTCGGTCACGGTGCCCAGGGTGTGCGCGTCGGTGGCCGCCTTGCTGCAGGCGATGACCTGCTTCACCTCCGCTGCCGCGGGGTCGCTGACCGACAGCTCGAACGGCAGCAGCGAGCGGATGACGGCGGTCTGGTCCACGACCGTGCGCGGGTCGGCCGGCAGCGTGGTGGTCGGGGCGGGCACGGTGCTGGTCGTCGACGTGCTCGTCGCTGCCGCGCCGTCGGGTGTGGATGCCACGCTCGCGCCAGGGAGCACGGTGGTGCTGGTGGCGACCGTCGTCGTGGTGGTCTGCGGGGTGGCGCCGATCGAGTGCAGGTAGGCGAGCAGGTCGCCGGTGAGCTCGGGCATGACCTCCACGGTGCCCTTCTGCAGGGCGTCGTAGTACACGCTGCGGTCACCGATCGGGTCCTTGCGCACGACGCGCAAGCCGGCGTTCTCCAGCGCCTGGGCGTAGATGGCCGAGAGCAGCTCGCTCGTCGGATCGCCGGCGACGTGCGAGACGATGACCGACTGGGCCAGCGCGACAGTGGTGGTCGTGGCGACCTCGTCGCTCCCGCAGGCCGCCCCGACGACGGCGAGTGCGAGACAGACGGCGGTGACGCGCAGGGCCCGGAAGCGGCGCACGGGTGTTGACACGGCCGGTCACGCTACCGGCGCGCGCCGTCAGTGGTCAGGCACGTCAGGGCGCGTCGCGGGCGATCTGGGCGAGGTGGACCTCCCCGTTGCACACCAGCCAGGCCAGGCCGGGGCGCGCGGCGATCGGGCGCCGGCGCGGCAGCGTGGCGCCGAGGAGGTCGCCGTCGAGCTCGCTGCCGGCACTGAGCACCACGCCGAGCCGGCTGCGGCGCACGACCGTGGTCCAATGGCCGTAGGCCTGGCGCAGGGCGTCGGGCTTGCCCGCGGCCACCACGAGCAGCCCTGAGCGGCGCGCCGCGACGAGAGCGCCCAGCCCCGATGGGCGGCCCCGGTCGCCGCGGCCGCCGTGCCGTCCGCCGTCGGCGTCGCCGTCGACCAGTTCGGCGTCGTCCACGGCGACGAGGACCGGCCCGGTCGTCGGCAGGTCGTCGAAGAGGTGGTCGAGATCCCGATGGGTCGGCGGCGGCCCACCCGCCCGCGGTCGCGGCGCGAGGACGGCTGCCCAGCCGGCGGGGCGCGCCGTGCGCCACGCCTCGACGATGCGCCACAGCGCCGTGCTGCGACCGCTGCGCGCCGGGCCGAGGACGAGCACGTGCTCGCCGTCGGGCACCTCGAGGTCGATCGCCTCGCCGGTGTCGAAGGCCAGTCCGATCGGCAGGAGGAGGCCGCCGCGGCCGTCGTCACGCCCGCGACCGATCGACGTCGCGGCGACGTGCGCCGCCAGGACCTCGATCGGCCGTGGGCCCGTCGGCGGCGGCTCCCGGCCGGCGACGGCGAGGTGCGCTCGGGGACTCACCGGGCGCAGGAGCTGCGCGTGGAGCCCGGCGGAGATCGCCACCCGACCTGCCACGGCCGGCGGGACGTCTGTCGCCTGGAACCCCCAGGCGAGCGCCTCATGGCGGTCGACGAGGTGGTGGATCCAGCGTCGCGGGCAGCGGGCGAGCACCGTCGGCGGCACCGCGCTCGGTTGGCCGACGGCCAGCACGGCGTCCACGGCGCACGCCGCGCCGTGGGTGACGATGCGCTCGAGCGCGTCGCGTTCGACGTCGGTCTCGACATCGGCGAGGTGGGCCCGCAGCTCGACGTAGCCGTCGATCAGCAGGACGATCGTCGGCCGCTCGGCCCGGCGGCCGGGATCGTCGGTGTCCGTCATGCGTGCGGTCACCTCGTCGCCGAGGCGCAGCAGGAGCCGACGCAACCGCTCCGGCTCGTGCACGCTCACCAGTCCGGCACACGACGGATGCGTCGCCAGGCCGGCGAGCGCCTCCCGCCGCGCGCATCGACGATGTACAGGTGGGCGGTCGGATCCAGGTCGAGTGCCGCCGCGCCGAGCCTCGCCAGGGTGCTGGTCACCCCGCTGCCGCGGCTGCCGCCGACGAGCAGGTGTCCGCCCCCGGGCCGCCACTGCAGCGGCAGCTGGCGTTGGCGATCGGGGTCGTCGACCAGCCCGACGACGCCGGACCCGCGGTCACCGTCGTCGGCGGCCCCGCGATCACGGTCGTCGCCGGCGCACAGACGGGGGTCGTCGTCGGCGAGGTCGTCCGGCAACGGCGGGCACCACGGCCGCGGCGGCAGCTCGCCGCCGGTCAAGCGGTGGGCGTCGCGCACGGCGCGAGCCAGGGCGACCAGCTCCCCGGTTCCGTCGTCGCCGCCGGTGCAGCGCGCGCTCTGGAACGTGACGTGCGGGTCGGCGCCGAGCCGGAGCACGGCGCGGCCGGCGAGGCGGCGCGGGATCGCCGCCGCAGATGCATCGCCCACGACGTCGATGGCGTCAGTGCTGTCCTGCAGCCGCAGCGCGCAACGGATCGTGGTGTTGGCCCGGATGTCGTCGCTGAGGACCCCGGCCGGGCGTTGCGTGGCCAGCAGCAGGTGGACGCCGAGGCTCCGACCGCGCTGGGCGATGCCGACGAGGGCGTGCAGGAACGCCGGCTGCTCGCCCACCGAGCGCGGCGAACTCGTCGATCACCACCACGAGCCGGGCGAGCACCACCGCGGGCGCCGTGGCCCGCAACGTCGGGCAGGTCGGCGGCGCCGTGGGCGCGCAGCACCGCCTCGCGCCGGCGCAGCTCGGCGTGCAGGCTGCGCAGCATCCGCGCCGCGAGGTGCTCGTCGAGGTCGGTGACCAGGCCGACGACGTGCGGGAGGCTCGGCGCAGGCGTCGAACGTCGCCCCGCCCTTGTAGTCGACGAGGACGAACGTCAGCCGGTCCGGCGGCGCGTTCGTGGCCATGCCGGCGACCAGGCTGCGCAGCAGCTCGCTCTTGCCGGAGCCGGTGGTGCCGGCGACGAGGCCGTGGGGCCCGTCGCGCACCAGGTCGAGGTCGACGATCCCGCCGGACGGCGACCCCGATCGGGGCGCACGGGTGGGCGTCCGGGCCGCCGTCCAGCCATCGTTCGGCGATGCCGCTGGCGTCGAGCGGTCGGCCGAGGCGCGCAACAGGTCGACGAGCGACACCGTCGGTCGGCAGGTTGGCCGACGAGCCGAACGGGTCGTCGGGATCGACCAGGCCCGCGCAGACGGTTCACGGCGCGCCCGGCCGCCCGCCGGCCGATGCCGGCCAGGCGGACCGCGGCAGGGACTGTCCCGCGGCCAGGTCGGCGGTCCACCTGGCCCAAACCCGCCCGGCGGCGCACGACGGGCAGGCCAGCTCGGACGTGCACACCGTCGGCACCGGGTCCCCGGGTCGGGACGAGCACGATCAACGCCGGTGGCCGGGTCGCTGCCGGTGGCACGTCGCGCAGCGGTGAACCGCGCCCGCGAGCAGTTCGGGCACGTCGTGATGATCACGACGTGCGGCGCGTCGGGCCGGTCCAGTGCGGCGAGCTGGGCGGCGAGACCGGCGCCGGCGGGCCAGCAGCGCCGGCCCGTCCGGTGAGGCGGCGTGGGGCAGGCCGATCAGCCAGGACCACCGCTCGCGCTGACCGGGTGACGACCACGAGGCGCACGTCGGCCGGCCCGCAGTTGGCCGCGAGCTGGACGACGATCGAGCGGACGACCGCCTAGGTCCACGGTCGCGCTCGCCGCTGACAGCGACGCGGCGGCCCGGGCCGACGTGACCAGGACGGGCTGGTCGCGAAGTGCCGTGGCAGCGGGGAGCGCAGGACCGGTTTGCCGATGCCTGGCGAGGTGCAGGATCGGCCCGTCCGGTCGCGGCCTCGACGACCGGCGGCTGCCACACCACCTCGCCGACCCCGACGGCGACGAGGAACGCATCCGGATCTCCGGCCCGTCGTGACCACAGCCGGTGGTCGCGGCGTTCGAGGTGGCCAGCGCCGTCGTCACGGTGGAGGAGGTGGTCGACAGGTGCCGGCGGTACGCGTCGCGAGCCTGCTCGTGCGCCGTGGCCAGCTCCGTCCACGCCGCCCGACCGCGTCCCGCCGGTCACGCCGGGCGCCGGCAGCACCCCCGACTCGTTGGGCGCACCAGCTGGCGACGGTGACGATGGTGCCGAGCAGGCCGAAGACGAGGAACATCCACTGATGGACGACGGCGGCCAGCACGGCGGCACCGACCAGGCCGCACAGCGCCGGCACGAGGCCACCCGGCCGGTGGCCCGCCTCGAGCGGCGGGACCGCCGGTGTGACGAGTGGTGGCTCCTCCCAGCGGGCGACCTGCCGGGGGGCGCGCAGCACGGTCCGCGGCGCGCACGTGGGCGGCCGGTGGTGCGTCGAGCGGTCCCTGGCGCAGGCGCAGGGTGCTCTCGCCGAGCTCCACCAGCGTCGCTGATCCGATCGGCGTCACGCCCTCGATCGGGTGGCCGCCGACGACCAGCGGCGCCCGACCGGTGAGCTGCACGATGCGCAGGCCGTCACCGTCGAGGACGAGCAGGGCGTGGTGCGGTTCGATCGTCGGGTCGTCGCAGCGCACGCCGGCGCCGTTGGCCCGGCCGACGATCGTCCGACCCGTCGGCGAGCATCGGCCTGCTCGCCGGCGTCGGGACCGCTCTCCCATGTCCAGGTCCACGCCACAGGCCGCGACGGTGCCGGCAGGTCCGAGGGCGCATCGGACGTCGTCGATCGTCGTCATCACCGGCACTGTCCGACGCCGAGCCGGGCCGCGGCGGCAACACGGGCGTGGACCTCGCCGCTTCCACGGGCGGCCGGCGACCTGAGCGGGCGGCGGCGGGCGCTCACAGGAGGCGCGCGAGCCGAGCGGGGTGGTCGCCGCGACGGCTCACAGGCCCTGGTCAGCGGCGCCGCCCAGCGGCGGTGAGGCCAGCGGTGAGCGGGTTCGCGGATCGTGGCGGGATGTCGACCACCCCTGCCACCGGCACCACGCCAGTCACCGCCACCAGCTCGGCCTCGCCGTCCTGGCGCTTCACCCTCAGCCGCTTGCAACGGGAATGGGACCGCCTCGTGGCCGATCCTCGGCTGGGCGAACGGGTCGCCACGTGGCAGCTGCCCGGCGTCGTCGCCGGGGCGACGCTCGCCGACGTGCTCTGCGCCGCGGGCATGCGCCCCGCCGGGGCCACCCCCACGCGCTGGTGCCGCCGGCGCTCGGCGCGGGCGAAGGACATGCGCTCGAGCGGGTGCCCGGTGACCGGGCGCTGGCCGCGCTCGCCGCGGCTGCCGCCCACGACGAGCTGGCCGCGCAGCGTCGTGCTCCAGCGGCTGTTGCCCGGGCTCAGCTCGATCGCCCGGCGGCGCTCGCGCTCGGTGGAGGAGCACCTGGTGCACACCGACGAGCTGCTCGGGGCGGCGTGGACGGTGATCCGCGCCGAAGCCGCCCGTGCGCGCGCACGACTTCGTCGCCTCGTCGTTCCTCAAGGCGATCGAGCACCAGGTGTTCGTCCGCGGCCGCCGGCGACGGCTGGTGCACGAGCTCGTCGAACCGGCGACGCATGGACGTGGCGTACGAGCACGACGACGGCGGCCGGCGACCCGCTCGGCCAGATCGTCGGGGTGTTGCGCAGCGTGGGCACCGATCAGCTGCGCGCCGGGGACGCCGCTCTGATCACCGCCCTGCTGCGCAGCGACCGCCTGCGCGACGCCGCCCGCCAGCTCGAGGTGAGCGAACGCACCGTGCGCAACCACCGCGCCGAGATGGTCGGCCGCCTGCGCGACGCGCTGGCGGCGTGATCAGCCGGGCGTTCGACGGACAGCTCACGGGTGCCGCGGCGTCGCCGGCCCGAGCCCGGCGCAGGACGCGCCGCTCACGGAGCGTGAGCCCGCCCCAGATGCCGAACGGCTCGCTGGCGGCCAGCGCGTGCTCCAGGCACGGCGAACGCACCGGGCATTCGGCGCACACCGCCTTGGCCGCCTCCTCGTCGTTGGCCGTCTCCGGGAAGAACAGCTCGGGGTCCAGCGCCCGGCAGCTGGCGAGTTGCGTCCACCGGCCGAGGTGGTCTGTGTTCGTGCTCATGCGCGCAGCATGCGCCGGGGGTGCGCGACGGTTTCTGACGGCGTCGGCTCAGGTGAAGCGGAACCGGCGAAGGCGCAGGCTGTTGCTGACGACGAAGATGCTGGAGAAGGCCATCGCCGCGCCGGCGACGACGGGCGAGAGCAGCCAGGCCATCGCCAGCGGGATGGCCGCGACGTTGTAGGCGAACGCCCAGAACAGGTTGCCCTTGATCACCGCCAGGGTGCGCCGGCTGAGGCGGATGGCGTCGACCGCGGCGTCGAGGTCGTTGCGCACGAGGGTGATGTCGCTGGCCTCGATGGCGACGTCCGTGCCGCTGACCATGGCGATGCCGAGGTCGGCCTGGGCGAGCGCGGCGGCGTCGTTGACCCCGTCGCCGACCATGGCCACGACCTTGCCGGCGTCCTGCAGGCCGCGCACGACGTCGACCTTGTCCTCCGGTCAGCACGCCGGCGTGCACCGCCTCGTCGGCGATGCCGGCCGCCCGGGCGGCGGCGCGTGCCGCGTCGATGTTGTCGCCGGTGACGAGCATGGCGTCGATGCCGAGCGCGTCGAGCCGGCGGATGGCCGAGGCGCTGGTCGGGCGGATGTGTCGGCGAGGGCGATCAGCCCGAGTGGCCGAGCGCCGCCGAGGCCGACGCCGTCGACCCCGTCGATCTGTCGATCCGACCACGGTCGCCCCGCCGCGCTGCAGCTCGGCGACCGCCGCGGCAGCGTCGGCGCCGGGTCGGCCGATGCGGATCGTCCGGCCGTCGACCACCGCGGACGCGCCGACGCCGTGTTCGGCGCGGAACCCCGTGGCAGGGCTCTCGACGACGCCGGCCACCTGGGCGTGGCCGACGATGGCCCGGGCGATCGGGTGCTCGCTGGACCGCTCGACCGCGGCCGCCAGGCGCAGCAGCTCGTGCTCGTCGGCCGCAGTCGTCCGCTGGGCGCCGTCGCGCAGGTCGACGATCGCGGTCACCGCGAGCTGTCCGGTCGTCAGCGTGCCCGTCTTGTCCAGCACGAGCACGTCGACGCGGCGGGTCGCCTCGAGCACCTCGGGCCCGCGGACCAGGATCCCGCCCTGCGCACCGCGACCGGTGCCGACCAGCAGCGCGGTGGGCGTCGCCAGGCCGAGCGCGCACGGGCAGGCGATGATCAGCACGGCGACGGCCGGGGTCAGCGCCTCCGCCAGGCTGCCGGTGCGCGCGGACCAGAAGCCGAGCGTCGCCGCGGCGAGGACCATGACGATCGGGACGAACACGCCGGCCACGCGATCGGCGAGGCGTTGCACCGGCGCCTTGCCGGATTGCGCCGCCTCGACCAGCGCGGCGATGTGCGCCAGCGCGGTGTCGCGCCCGACGCGGGTGGCGCGCACCACGAGCCGGCCGTCGACGTTGATCGTCGCGCCGAGCACCTCGTCGCCCGGTCCGACGTCCACGGGCACGCTCTCGCCGGTGACGAGCGCGGTGTCGATCGACGACGCGCCGTCCTCGACCACGCCGTCCGTGGCCACCTTCTCACCCGGACGCACGACGAAGCGGTCGCCGACGACGAGCTCGGCGACGGGACGGGACTGCTCGCGTCCGGCGGCGTCGAGCACCGTCGCGTCCGTGGCCGCCGAGGTGGGCGAGCGCGCGCAGCGCGCCGCCGGCGCGCCGCTTGGCCCTGGCCTCGAACCACCGGCCGCCGAGGATCAGCGCGACGGTGGTGGAGGCCACCTCGAGGTAGATGTGGTGCTGGTCGCCGCGCGTCGGCACGAGCGTCATCACCATCTGCATCCCGCTGTCGCCGGCATCGGTGAACAACAGTGCGCCGACGCTGGCGAGGAAGGCGGCGAGCACGCCGATCGACACGAGCGTGTCCATCGTGGCGGCCCCGTGGCGGGCGTTCAGCCATGCGGCACGATGGAACGGCCACGCCGCCCAGGTGGCCACCGGCGCGGCGAGGACGAGGCAGATCCACTGCCAGTTGCGGAACTGCAACGCACCGACCATCGACAGCACGAGCACCGGCACGCCGAGGACAGCAGCCGCGACGAACCGGTGGCGCAGGTCGCGTGTGGCCGCATCCTCGACGTCGTCGTCGTCACCGGCGGTCACGGTGCTCGGCCGGTCCGCCGCGGGCGGCAGTGTCGCGCCGTAGCCGATCGACTCGACGGTGGCCACGACCTGCTCCGGTGTCGCCCGCGCCGGGTCGTAGCTCACCGAGGCCTTCTCGGTGGCGTAGTTGACCGTGGCGCTGACCCCGTCGATGCGGTTGAGCCGCTTCTCGATGCGCACCGCGCACGACGCGCAGGTCATCCCGGTGACGACGAGGTCGAGGTCCTCAAGCCCGGGGACGACCAGCACGTGATCGGTGAGCGCGCTCATGGCACGACCACCGTGTACGGCACGGTGACGACGTCGCCGCCGTGGCCGAACTGGAGGAAGACGCGATACGTGCCGCTCGTCAGCGAACCGGTGAAGCTGAACACGTTCGCCGGGCCGGCGGGCATCGTCATGTCCGGCATCTCATGCCGGGCATCGCCGTGCCGTTCGGGTGCAGGTGGGTGTAGGCCAGGTCGCCCTCGCGGATGGCGATGAGGTGCGCCGGTGAGCCGAGGTACGGCTCCAGCCCATCGGCTGGGGCACCGTCGGTCGTGGTGACGGTGAACGTCAGGCCGTCGCGCTGCACGACCAGCCCGTCCACGGTCGGGTCGTCGTCGGCCGCCGGGAGCGGCTGCGCGGCGACGGGCACCTCGTCGTCGGTGTTCGTCGACAGCACGACGTTGGAGGCCGCGCCCTGCGGCCACACGTCGAAGACCAGGTGCCACTGGCCCTCGGGCACGGTGACGGTCCACGTGCCGTCGGCGTGGATCTCCGGGTGGACGTGCTGGAAGCCGCTGAGGTCCGGCCGCACGAGCACGGTGTGCAGCAGCGCGCCGTGGTTGTCGGCGTAGTCGGTGACGGTGGCGCCGTCGGGCCCGACGACCCGGTAGCTGAGCGTGTGCCCGTCGCCGCTGCTGGCGTCGAGGCGCAGCTCGTAGCCGTCGGCCGCAGTGGCCGCCGGGCGTGGGGTGAGGTCGTGCGTGTGCGGGGTCGATTCGTCGACCGTCGTGGTGGTCACGCCGTGCTGGTGGGCCTCGGCCGAGGCGCCGGCCTGCTCCGGCAGCCGGCCGCCGATCGCGTACGCCGCGCCGAACGCGACGACGAGCGCCACGGCGAACACCGCCAGGCGCATCCACGCGGTCGACAGCAGCCTCACGACCCGGCGACCTCGTATCCCGCCTCGCCGATCGCCGCGACGACCGCGGCGCGATCGGCCGTGCCGCTGACACTGACCACCTTGTGCTCGAGGTCGACCGCCACACCGGCCACCCCGTCCAGCGCCCCGACCTCGGCGGTGATCGCCGCGACGCAGTGGGCGCAGCTGATGCCGGGCACGACGAACGTCGCCACGGCCTCGGTGGCGCTCATGCCCGCAGCATCCGCTCGACGGCCCGGGTGGCCTCGTGGACCAACGACTCGGTGCGCTGCTCGTCGCCGCTCGCCGCGGCGCCGGCGACGCAGTGCTGCAGGTGCTCGTCGAGCAGTTGCAGGCCGACGCCCTGGAGCGCCTTGCTCACTGCCGCCACCTGGGTGAGCACGTCGATGCAGTACGTCTCCTCGTCGACCATCCGCTGCAGCCCGCGGACCTGCCCCTCGATCCGGCGGAGGCGGGTGAGGAGCTGTTGCTTGTCCGACGAGTAGCCGGGTTGGGTCGAGGTGGCGCTCGGTGTCACGCGCTGAGGATACCCCCGAGGGGTACCGGGGGCAACGCTGCCGCGCTAGCGGACGGGGCTGGCCGTGGCGTCGCTGGCCCGGCCGGTGAACGCCGCTGGCCGCTTGCCGAGGAACGAGGCGATCCCCTCCTGGGCGTCGGTGGTCAGCGCCGCGGCGGACATCTGGCCGATGGCGAACGCGTACGCCTCGTCCTGCGGGAGGTCGACCTGGGCGTAGAACGCGAGCTTGCCGAGCCCCTTGGACAGCGCGCTGCCGCGCGTCGCCCGGCGCAGCAGGTCGGCCGTCGCCGTATCGAGCTGGTCGTCGGGCACGACGGCGTTGATCAGGCCCCAGTCGAGGGCGGTCGCCGCGTCGATCGGGTCGCCCGTCAGCGCCATCTCCAGGGCGCGCTTGCGGCCGAGGTTGCGGGCGACGGCCACGAGCGGGGTGTGGCAGAACAGGCCGCCGCGACCGCCGGGCAGGGCGAACGACGCGCGCTGCGCAGCGACCGCCAGGTCGCAGGTGGCGACGAGCTGGCAGCCCGCCGCCGTGGCGAGCGCGTGGACGCGGGCGATCACCACCTGGGGGATGTGCTGAACGGTGTCCATCATCGCCGTGCACACCTCGAACACCTCGCGGGTGGCGTCGAGCGTGGCGCCGGCCATGTCGGCGAAGTTGTGCCCGGCGGAGAACACCGGCCCGTTCGCCGCGAGGATCACCCCGGTGGCGTCGCTCCGGCCGGTCTCGGCGAACGCCTCGGTCAGCTCGCGCATCACGTCGAGCGACAGCGCGTTGCGCTTGTCCGGCCGGTCGATGGTGATCGTGACCACGTCGCCCTCGCGGCCGACGTCGAGCGCCTGGAACGTCATGCCGCCCATGTTCGCCGGTTTTCGTGTTTGACGCCGTACGGCGGCGGGAATCCAACCCCGAACGGGTGAGTTCAAGGACGGGGGATGTGATGCGCAACAGGCTCCATTGGGTGATCGCCGGGACGTTGCTCGTCGCCGGTGTCCTGTGCCTGCTCGCCCAGCTGGCGATGGTGGGCAACGTCCTCGTCGTCGCCGGCGCCGCGGCCGCGGCCATCGGCGCGGCGACGGCCGCACGGCGCCGACCGATCGCCATGGTCCGGGTCCACCACGAGCGCCGCGACCGCTGACACCGCCCGTGCGTCGCGTCGTGCGTCGTGCGTCGTGCGTCGTGCGTCGTGCCTCGTCAGCCCATGACCGGCGCGCTCGCCGGCGTGTGTCAAGGTGAGCGGGCGCTGACGGGCGCGGGAGGCCAGTGGCGTGAAGGTGACCAAGTTGGTGATCGCCGTGGTGATCGGCGCCGCACTCTTCGCCGTCCTCGTGTGCGTCTCGGTGGCCTTCGACGTCGCCTGGGCGAAGTTCATCGGCTACCTCGTGGCCTGCGCGCTGCATGCCTCGATGGCCATCCTGGTGAGCACCGCGCTGCTGGCCAGGCCCGTCCAGAACCGGGCGGCCGCCATCGTCGTGCGCGTCGTCGCCGCGCTCGGCGCGCTCGGGCTGTTGTGGGTGCTGTTCGAGGTGGGCATCTACGTCGCCGCGCTGCCGGTCGACGGCCGCTGGAAGGCGGCCTACTTCCTGGCCACGGCGACGTCGTTCTGGCTGACGCTCGGCATCGCCCTGGCGATCCTGTCGCCGCGGGTGAACACCGACGTCATCCAGGAGATGGCCATGCTGGTGATGGCCGGCGTGGCCACGTTCGGGGTGACCACCGTGGCGATCGTGGTCGGGATCGGGCTCGTCGCCCGGGCGCGGCAGAACGACGTGGACCGCGATCCGATCGCCATCCCGGCCGTGCAGACCGTTGCCCCCGGGGCGTACCTCGCTCTGGGCGACTCGTACTCGGCGGGCGAGGGGCTGGGGCCGTTCGAGGACGGCACCGACCGCAAGGTCGACGGCAAGCCGGCGTGCCACCGTTCCCCGTTGGCCTATCCGCACCTGCTGTCGTTCACCGCGTCGGCACCGGTGACGCTGGACTTCCGGTCCTGTTCGGGGGCGATCACGGCCGACGTCGATCTCCCGCCCATCGGCGACCGGGACCTGCCGGCACAGCTCGACGGGCAGGTGCGCGACGACGTCTCGCTCGTGACCATCACGGTCGGCGGCAACGACGAAGCGTTCAGTCGGGTCGTGCAGAACTGCTTCTACTTCGAGTACTGCATCGATGCGTCCTTCGAGCCGCCGCTGCAGGGGGTCGATCGCCGGCGGGTGATCTTCCCCGGCAAGGAACCGCTCTCGATCTGGGCCACTGATGCGTTGACGCTCCTCGGGCGCAACCTCGATCGGGTCTACGGCAAGCTCGCCGACCGTTACCCCAACGCCCGGATCGTCGTCATCGGCTACCCGTACCTGTTCCCGAGCGGCAGTGCACCGCTGTGGCAGAAGGACTGCGGCATCGTCCTGCGCCGGGTGAGCGAGGAGGAGCGCGACGGTCTGCGGCGGATGACCGACGCGCTGAACCTGGAGATCTACCAGCGCGCCGTGCGCCTCGGGCTGGAGTTCGTCTCGCCGACGCAGGCCTGGCAGGGGCACGAGCCGTGCGGGTCGAAGGGTCAGTACACGAACGCGATCAAGCCGTTCGGCGAGAGCATGCTCGACGGCGGGTCGTTCCACCCCAACTCGCAGGGCCAGCGGATGATCGCCCGGCTCGTCGCCTGCTACCTCAACGCCACCCCGCAGCGGCCGGCGCCGCTGTCCGATCCGCCCGGCGTCGTGCCCGACTCGCCCGCCTGCCCGCCCTGACGTCAGGGGCGGCGATCGACGACACGTGCAGCGGGCGTCGAGGCGAACAGATCCAAGCCGAGGTGGCGCGACAGGAAGCGGGCCAGCAGCGTGCCGCGGACGCTGTTGCCGGCCTCGTCGAGCGGCGGGGAGTAGCTGCCCATGCCGCCCTTGCCGGGCGCGATGGTGATCATCCCGCCGCTGACGCCGCTCTTGCCCGGCAGCCCGATGTCGAACAGCCAGTCACCCGAGCGTTCGTACATCCCGGCGGTGGCCATCACCGCCAGCGTCCTGGAGCAGTGGACCTCGTCGATCACCCGCTCGCCGGTGCGTGGGTTGACCCCACCGTCGGCGACGGTGGCCGCCATCACCGCGAGGTCCTCGGCGGTGACCAGCAACGAGCACTGCCGGGTGTACAGGTCGGTCGTCTCGTCCGGATCGAAGAACAGGTGGTCGTAGCTCGCCAGCAGGTGGGCGATGCCCCGGTTGCGGTCGTTGGTCGCCGACTCCGAGGCGAACACGTCCTCGTCGACGTCCAGCGTCCTGCCGGCGAAGCGCGACAGGCCCTCCTGCAGCGTGGTCCACTTGTCCTCGGCCGTCGTGCCCGGCACGAGGCTGGTGGTGGCCATCGCCCCGGCGTTGACCATCGGGTTCATCACCCGCTGATCGTTGAGCTCGATGGCCAACACCGAGTTGAACGGCATGCCGGTGCTGTTCGCCCCGAGCAGCCGGCGGGACTCCTCGTGGCCGATCGCCTGGCACACGAGGGCGAAGACGAACGGCTTGGACACGCTCTGGATCGAGAACCGCGTGGTCACGTCGCCGGCGGCAGCCGCCTCTCCGTTGACCCCGACCACGCACGCGCCGAACGCGGCGCGATCGGCGCGCGCCAGCGCGGGGATGTAGTCGGCGACCTCGCCGTCGTCGATCGGCGCGAACTGCGCGTAGGCCTCGTCGAGCAGTTGCTGCACGACGCGCGTCTCGGGCAGCGAGCCGGTGGACACGCGCACGACCTGGTCCGGCCCGACCGGCGCGCTGACAGGACCGACCCTGGAACGCGGACGATCGTGCCCCCAGCCGTGGCGCGCCTCGCTCATGCGCGCCCGACGGTCGCGCGGTGCGACAACCCGGTCCCGTTCACGGCGTCACGGTAGGCCACCTGCCACGATGCCGGTGTGAGCGCGCCGGGGGCGGATGTGGCGGACGGGGCGGCCGGCGACGACCCGGCGGCGGAGGTCACCGTCGACCAGGCGCGGGTGCGCGGTCTGGTGATCGATGCCAACGACGGGATCATCGCGGTGGCCGGCATCGGCGAGGGTCTCGTGGGGGCCGGGGCGTCGGCGACCGCTGTGGTGGTCGCCGTGGTCGCCGCGGCGATCGCCGGCAGCATCGCGCTGAGCGGGGCCAAGTTCGCCGAGGCGGCGAACGAGCGCGACGCGCAGCAGGCGCTGATCGACGAGGAGGCGCGGCAGCTGGCCCTGTCGCCGGAGGAGGAGCTCGCCGAGCTGACGGCGATCTACGAAGCCAAGGGTCTGTCCGCGGAGCTGGCCGAGCAGGTCGCCGCGGAGCTCAGCAGGGACAACGCCCTCGCTGCGCACGCCGAGGCCGAGCACGGCATCGACCTCGGCGGTCCGACGATCCGTCCCGTCGTGATCGCCGTGAGCGCCGGGCTGGCGTTCATCACCGGCGCGCTGTCGGTGATCGCCACGATCGTGTTCACACCGGACGAATGGCGGACGATCGCCGTGCTCGTCACGGCAGCCGTCTCGCTGTGCGTCACGTCGGCCATCGCCGGCCGTTGGGGGCACGTGCCCATGGCGCGCACCGCGGTGCGCTCCGTGGCGGTCGGGCTCAGCGCGCTGCTCTTGTCGCTCGCCGTCGGCTCGCTGTTCGATCTGTGAACATCGCGTGCTGGCCGGCGGCGCCTGAGCGGCGGGTGCCAGTGTTGGGTGGTGGGCACAGCAGAGGTGACGGGCCGGGCGACGATGGCGGACGGCGTGGAGCTGTGGTGGTGCCGCGTCGGGCTCGGTCCGCCCGTCGTCCTGCTCCCCGGGCGCGGCGATTCCAGTGAGCTGTACCCGCCGGAGTTCACCGACGCACTGCTGGACGCGGGCTTCTCGGTGGTGCGCTTCGACCCGCGCGACACGGGCCTGTCCGACGACGGGGGCGACGCCTATCGCTTGAGCGACATGGCCGACGACGTGATGACGGTGTGCAGCGCCGCCGGGGCGGATCGAGTGCACGTGGTGGCGGTGTCGATGGGCGGCATGGTCGCCGTGGACCTCGCCGCACGTCATGCCGCACGCGTCGCGTCGGTGGTGTTCATCTCGGCGATGAGCCCCGATCCGCAGGCCGGGATCGGCGAGGCGTTCTTCGCCGGGATCACCGCGGAGCGGGTCGCCGGCACGTTGGCGTCGATGGGCTCGCCGAGCGCCGCGGACGAAGCGTGGGTGCGGCGCAACCTCGAACGCGCGCGGGAGCGTGCCCCTGAACGTCCCGAGGCGGCCACCCGCCACCAGCTGGCGGCGCTGCGCCTGGGCTGGCCCGACGTCGAGACGCTCGGCCGCGTCACGGCTCCCGCGCTGGTCGTGCACGGCAGCGCCGACCGGGTGCTGCCGCTGGCCCACGCTCATGCCCTGGCGGACGGCATCGTCGCCTCGCGCCTGCACGTCGTGGACGGCATGGGCCACCTGCCGACGCGCGCCGAGTGGTTGCAGATCGCCGCGCTCACCGTGCAGCACCTGCGGGCGACGGACTGAGCGCCGAGCTGGCGCGTCCGATCAGTAGTCGGGGAGGCGTTCGGCGAGGATGATCCGGCCGGCGGCTTCGATCAGGGCCAGGTGGGAGAACGCCTGGGGGAAGTTGCCGAGGTGGAACCCGGTGTCGACGTCGAACTCCTCGGCGTACAGTCCGAGCGGCGAAGCGACGCGCAGGAGGCGCTCGAACAGGTCGCGGGCGCGCTGCTGCTCGCCGACGATGGACAGCGCGGAGACCAGCCAGAACGAGCAGATGAGGAACGTCCCCTCCTTGCCTGCCAGGCCGTCATCGGTCTCGTTCGTGCGGTAGCGCAGGACGAAGCCGTTCTCGCTGAGCTCGTCGGCGATGGCCATGACGCTGGCGTGGGCCCGCTCGTCGGTGCCCGGGAGGAACCCGAAGAGCATGGCCAGCAGCGTCGACGCGTCCAGGGCGTCGGTCGCGTAGTGCTGGCGCAGCACCCCGCGTTCACTGACGCCGTGCTCGAGCACGTCGGCGCGGATCTCGTCGGCCGTGGCCTGCCACATGGCTTGGTCGGCGGCGTCGCCGCGCATCCCGGCGAGCTTGGCCGCCCGGTCGAGCGCCACCCAGCCCATCAGCTTCGACGAGACGTAGTGCTGCGGCGCACCACGCGCCTCCCAGATCCCCTGGTCCGGCTCGCGCCACACGTTCGTCGCACACGTGGCCTGGGCCTGCACGAGCGGCCACAGCCGACGCGGCAGCCGTTGGCTGCGCCGCGAGTGGAGCAGGATGGCGTCGAGCACGGCGCCGAACACGTCGTTCTGCCGCTGGTCGTAGGCCCCGTTGCCGATGCGCACGGGCCGCGCCCCGTTGTACCCGCCGAGGTGGTCGAGCGTCGACTCCTTGAGGTCGCGACGGCCGTCGATGCCGTACATGATCTGCATGCCGCCGTCGTCGTTGGGTTGCAGATCGGCGACGAACTGCATGAACTCGTGGGCCTCCCAGTCGAGGTTCAACCAGTGCAGGGCCTGGAGGGTGAACGTGGAGTCGCGCATCCAGCTGTAGCGGTAGTCCCAGTTGCGCTCGCCACCGGGGGTCTCGGGCAGCCCGGTCGTCAATGCGGCGACGGTGGCACCGGTCGGCATGTAGGTGAGCCCCTTGATCGCCAGAGCGGAGCGCTGGATCGGTTCGCGGTAGCGGTGATCGGGGATCCGGGCGCGGTCCAGCCAGCGCCGCCAGAACAGCACCGTCGCGTCGATCCGCGACGCGGCGTCGTCGGCCGTGGCCGGCTCGACGAGGTCCGCCGACCACGACAGCGAGCAGTACGCCCGGTCGCCGGGCTCGAGCACGTGACGGCCGCGCACCCGGCCACCCTCGATGCCGATGCGCAGGTCGGTGTGCAGGTGCAAGGTCACGTCGGCGCCCGTCGCGTCGGCGACGTGGCCGGCGTCGTCGGTGATCGTCCACGTCGCCGGGGCCCGCCCGTAGTCGAACACGGGCTCGCAGACCAGCTCCACCTCGACGCGCCCACCGAGGCACTCCACGACACGGACGAGGGCGTGCTCGGCGTCGTCGTCGGTCGGCGGACGCGAGTGCGGGGTGACGGTGTCGGGACCGGTGCTCGGTCCCATCGTCAGCGCATCACGCACGACCACCCAACCCTGCGGCGTCTTCCACGTCGTGACCAGCACGTTGGTGCCGGGCACGTAGTGGCGCGCCGACGGCACGTTGATGCCGAACGGGGCGAAGCGGAACGTCCCCCCTCGCGATCGAGCAGGGTGCCGAACACGCTCGCCGAGTCGAACCGGGGCACGCACAGCCAGTCGACCGAGCCGTCTGGCGCGATCAGCGAACCCGTGTGGCAGTCGGAGAGGAACGCGTACTCGGCGATCGGCGGGAACGGCGAGGGCAGCGCGGCACTCGACGGCGCGGCGTCGGCCGCGCCGTTCACATCGGCCGCGTCCGTGTCCGCATTCGCGTCCTGACGATGATGCGTGCGCGTGGCCATCACGACCTCCTCAGCTGGATCCCCGTGTCATCTGACGTGATCCGGGGGCCGCCGGCATCGTCCAGGATGGATGAATGGCCACGCGCACCGAGACCACCCTCGTCTATGCGGCCGGGCTCGTGCAGGGCATCGTCCTGGTGACGTTCCCTGCGGCGAGCACGATCTTCACCGACCCCGACGAGTACGGCCTGTCGAGCAGCAGGTACGGGGCGATGTTCCTGCCACAGGTGATCACCGCGATCGCCGGCTCGCTGCTCGGCTCGGGCTTCGCCCGTCGACACGGGTCCAAGCGGGTCTACATGGTGGGGTTGATGTTCAGCCTCGTGTCGATGGGACTGCTCGTCGCCAGCGCACCGTTCACCCACGATTCGAGCCTGGCCTACGCGCTGTTGCTCCTGGCCACCGCAAGCCTCGGCGCCGGGTTCGGCCTCACCGTGCCGACACTGAACACGTTCGCCGCGGCGTTCCATCCGGAGTCCGCCGATCGGTCGGTCCTCGTGCTCAACGCACTGCTCGGCTGCGGCACCGCGCTGGCGCCGATCTTCGTCGCGATCTTCGTCGGGCTCGGCTTCTGGTGGGGGTTGCCGGTGATGTCCGCGGTCCTGCTCGCCGGGCTCCTGCTGGCCAGTCGACCGCTGGCCCTGCACGCCGGGAGCCGGGTGCCCGAGGCCGCCGCCCGGCCGCCCATCCCGCGCCGCTTCGCCCTGTACGCCGCGTTCGCCGTGCTCTACGGCATCTGCGAGACGCTCAACGGCAACTGGTCGCAGATCGACATGACCAGCGAGGTCGGCGCCTCGACGACGACGGCCGCATTCGCCCTGACGACGTTCTGGGTGATGGTGACCGTCGGCCGGGTGCTGTTCGCCGCGATCGAGCGCAGCTTCCCCGGCTCGCGCACCTATCGACTGCTGCCGTTCGTGCTCGTCGTCGCGTTCGTCGCCATCGCCGCGCTGCCCCACGGTGGATCGATCGCCGGGGTGGCCGCGTTCGGGCTCGCCGGGCTGGGCTGCTCGGCCCTGCTGCCGTTGACGATCAGCTTCGCCCAGGACGACCTCGTCGCCATCTCCGCGGCCACCGCCGGCCTGGTGATCGCGGCCTACCAGCTCGGCTACGGCATCGCCGCGTTCGGTGCCGGCCCGCTGCAGGACGCCGGTGTCTCGCTGCCGACGATCTTCGTCATCGGCGCCATCGCGGCGGCCGTGCTCGGTGGCCTGTCGTTCGTGATCACTCGCCCCCGCCGCGCCTGATCCCGCGCACCGGTCAGTCGTGCTCGAGCAACCCGAGCTCGTGCATGCGGGTGATCGCCTGGCTGCGCGACGACGTGTCCAGCTTGCGGTAGATGGAGATCGCCTGGGTCTTCACGGTGTTGCGCGACAGGTACAGGCGCTCGCCGATCTCGCGCATCGTCAGGTGCGTGCGCAGGAGGGGGAGGAGCCGCAGCTCGGCGGTCGTCAGCGACGACGAGCCGGGCGCGCCGACGCGGATCGAGTCGGCCGTGGCGCGCAGCTCGGCGACGTGGCTCGACAGGACACCGAGCGAGGGTCGTTGCTGGAGGATCCCGCTGCACTGGCGCAGGACCGCCCGGGCGCCGCGGGCGTCGGCCAGCGCGAGGTACGACCTGGCCATCTCCAACAATGTCTGGACCGACACGACGGGGAGTGCGTAGCTGAGGAGCGGCCGGAGCCGAGCAGCCCGGGCCACGAGCTGTCGGCCCTGCTCGGTGTCGTTGCGTTGCAGGGCGACGCGCGCCGACCAGGCGAACACGAGCGCGCTCGTCCAGTAGTCCTCCAGACGACCGTCGCGCATGATCGCCAGCGCCTCGTCGCTCAACGTCTCGGCCGCGGGCCAGTCGCCCAGCTCGATCGCGGCGATCCCTCGCTCGGCCAGCAGGACCGGGACGAACGGCCGGACGCCGGCGTCGATCGCCGCGTCGAAGGCCCGCACGAAGGAGCGGTCGGCGCCAGCCGCATCGCCCTCGAGCAAGGAGGCGAGGCCCTCGACGTGCAGCATCGTGGCGCGGTACGGGCTGGCGAGGGCGAAGCCGGCCAGGGCCGCGTGCGCGTCGTCGCGCATCGCCGCGGGCCCGTGGCGACAGAGCAGCGCGCGCAGGTACGCGAGGGTGCTGTCGACGGTGTTGCCGTCGGGCAGCGTGCCGGTCGCCGTGCCCGCCTCGGCCGCTGCGGCCCAGCGCTCGGTCGCCCCCGGCCGGCCGGACAGGGCGAACATCAACGCGCCGTGCGCGGCGAGCCCGGGGAAGCGTTCGACGCGGCCGTCGGCCTCGAACCACTCCATCCACCGCAGGACGGTGTCCGAACGTCCGCTCGCCCACACCGGGTTGGCCAGTTGGAGCGCGAGCCGGGCGACGGTGTCGGCGTCGCCGGCGGCCTGGGCGTGGTCGACGGCGGCCTCCGCCTGACCGTTCGTCTCGCACCACCCGGCTGCACGGGCGTGCAGGTCGGCAATCGCGCCCGGCTCCCGGCGGCGCAGCTCGGACAGCAGCAGGTCGCGGAACAGGTGGTGGTAGCGGTACCACTGACGCCGCCGGTCGAGCGGGATCACGAGGAGGTTCCGGGCGGCCAGCCCTTCGAGGACATCGGCCGATCCCGTGGTGCCGACGACGGCATCGCACAGCGGACCGCTCATCCGTTCCAGGACCGCGGTGTGGGTGAGGAACGACACCTCCGACGGCGCCAGCCGGTCGAGGATCTCGCTGCGCAGGTAGTCGGCCGTGAAGCGGTCGTCGCCGGCGAAGCGGTCGTCGGGCGGATCACCGCCGGCCGTCACGGCGAGGGCCGCGAGGTACATCGCCGCCGGCCAACCCTCGGTCCGTCGCACCAGCTCGTGCACATCTGCAGCGTCGAGCTCCACGCCGGCCCCGGCGAGGAGCGCGGCTGCCTCGTCGCCGGCCATGGCCAGCTCGTCCAGCCCGATCTCGACGATGCCGCCGCGCGATCGCAGGCGCGCCGTGGGCAGCGCGAGGGCCCGGCGCGAGCCGATCGCCAGCTGTGAGTCACCCGGGAGATCGAGCGCGAGCGCGGCGACCATGTCCATGCACTCGAGGTTGGTGATCGCCTCGAAGTTGTCGATGACCATGACGATCGGGTGGTGCATGGCCGCGATCGCCGCGTGGAGCCGCGGTGCCACGTCGGTCGGGGCCGTCGACGCCAGGGTGCCGAGCACCGCGGGATCGATCCGTTCGATGCGGTCCAACGCCTCGCCGATGTAGGTCGCCAGGACGGCGGGGTCGTTGTCGCGATCGTCGACGGAGATCCACGCCGTCCACGGCCCTCGGCGGCCGGCCCACTGCGCCAACAGCGTGGTCTTGCCGTACCCGGCCGGCGCGACCACCGAGATCACCGCGCGGCGGTCGATGTCGAGCAACCGCTCGACGAGCGTGGTTCGCGGCACGATCCCGGCGCGCTCGGTGGGCGTGTGCAGCTTGTGCTCCCACAGGTCGAACGTCGGCATGCGGACGGGCGGCTCAGCCGTGGCCGTGGCCGTGGTGCTCGGAGCGACCAGAGGTCCCTGCGGTGCCACGGGCGCGACCGTACCTGGACGGCTACGTCGGCGCGCGCGGCGGTCGGATGCGAATCTTGGCTCGTGATCCACGTCCGCGCGGTCAGCCCGCCCGACACGACCCCCGCGCTCGTGGCCTCGTTGACGAGCAACTCAGGCGTGCTGAACCTCGTCGTCCTGGACGGCGTGGCGCGCAACCCGGACGGCGACGCGGTGCAGTTCGACGTCATCGCCGCTGCCGCCAACGAGGTGCTCGCCCACCTGCGCGAGCTCGGCCTCGTGCAACGCGGATCGATCATCATCGAGGGCGTCGGCGCCGAGCTGTCCGACCGCATCCGCGAAGCCGAGCTCCACGCACCGCGGGCACTCCGGCTGATGCCGACGTGGGAGCTGGCCGAGGCCAGGATCCGCGCGGAGGGCCGCTACCCGCTCAGCTGGTACGCACTTCTCGTGATCGCCGGGCTCATCGCGTCGGTGGGGATCTTCACGAACTCGCAGATCCTGATCGTCGGGGCGATGGTCGTCGGACCGGAGTACTCGGCGATCATCAGTGTCGCGCTCGGCATGACCGACGGGGAACGCCGCCGTCGCCGCGCCGGCGGCATGGCGCTGGGTCTGGGCTTCCTCATCGCGATCCTCGCGACGCTCGTGTTCAGCTGCGTCATCCGGATCCTCGGGGCCGCGCCCGACGAGTTCCTCCTCGGGTTCCGGCCGGTGGACGACCTGATCAACACGCCGAACGGGTTCTCCGTCGTCGTCGCCACGCTGGCCGGCATCGTCGGTGTGGTCTCACTCGTCGAGGCGCGCGCCGGAGCCCTGATCGGCGTGTTCATCTCGGTCACGACGATCCCCGCGGCCGCCGACATCGGGGTGTCCGTCGCGTTCGAGGAGTGGGGCGAGGTTCGTGGCTCGGCGATCCAACTCCTGTTGAACGTCGCCATCCTCATCCTCGTCGGGGCCGTCGGGCTCGTGGTGCAACGGCGGCTGTGGCGCGGCGTCGCCAGGAGGGCGCGGGCGCGGGCCGTCGGGTGAAGGACGCCTCGCCGGCCGCGGTCATCATGTGCGTGTGCCGATCGCGCCCGAGCCGTACCTGCCGCCGTCGGGTGCCCAGTTCGAGATCAGCCACGGCGCCCAGCACGCGGTGGCCACCGAGGTCGGGGCGACGCTGCGGCACTACGCGCTCGCCGGCGAACCGCTGATCGACGGTTTCGCTGTCGACGAGATGGCCTCCGGTGGTCGGGGGCAGGTGCTCGCCCCGTGGCCGAACCGTCTGGGCGACGGCCGATACACGTTCGAGGGTCAGGAGGAGCGAGTGCCGCTCAACGAACCGGAGCGGACCAATGCGATCCACGGGCTCGTCCGTTGGCTGCGATGGACGCCGGTCGAGCACACGGCCGACCTCGTGCGCCTGCGCTGCGTCCTCGAACCGCAACCCGCCTATCAATGGCGGTTGGCCGTCGAGGTCGAGTACCGACTCAGCGACGAGGGACTGCGCATCGAGACGACGGCGAGCAACCTGACGGACTCGCGAGCGCCGTTCGGCATCGGCTTCCACCCGTACCTCACCGTCGGCACGGCGTCCGTCGACGACGCGGTGCTGTCGGTGCCGGCTCGCCGGCGGCTGCTGACCGACGATCAGGGTCTGCCCGTCGGTGAGGCGGCCGTGACCGGCACGGCTCACGACTTCGTGCAACCGCGCCCGATCGGCGACGCGGTCCTCGACACGGCGTTCACCGACGTGGTCGGTGGCGCCGACGGGCGCGCTCGCGCCGTCCTCGCCGATCCGGTGAGCGGACGTCACGTGACGTTGTGGACCGACGACACGTTCCGTTACCTCATGGTGTTCACCGGCGACACGCTGGAGCCGCCGGCGCACCGCCGACGTGCCGTCGCCGTGGAGCCGATGACCTGCCCGCCCGACGCCCTGCGCTCGGGACGTGACCTCGTGGCCATCGAGCCAGGCGGGCAGTGGCGCGGTTCGTGGGGGCTCGATCCGTTCGCTCCCGTCGCCGACGCGCTCGCCGCGGGCCGTCCGTCCACCGCGAACCTCAGTCGCTGAACGGGCGCTCCAGCGCCGCCGCGGCGACCGCGCCGTGGCCCGAGGCGTGCGAGTCGTAACCGACATCGAGCACGCGCAGCGGGTGCAGCCCGTCCACGTGGCCCATGAACGGCGGATGGATGGCGAAGCCGAGCATCGACTGGACGCGGGTCGAGTACTGCGTCGCCGCGGCGCCGACGGAGAGCACCATCTGCTCCTGCGGGCGCGCCCACGGTTCGCAGTACTGCGGCGTGATCGCCAGTCGCGGCGACGAGGAGCGGTTGGCCCCGCCGCGGTGCCACAGCGTGCCGAGGAACACCACCACCGAGCCGGCGGGCATGACCACGTCGACCACGGGGTGATCCTCGGACGGGACCTCGTCCCCCCAGCGGTGGCTGCCGGGGATCACCTGCGTCGCCCCGTTCTGCGACGTGAACTCGTCGATCGCCCAGATCGCGCTCACCCCGATCGCCGGCCGCGGTCGTGGCACCCGGTAGAAGCCGTCGTCGATGTGCAGCGCCTGGGGCGTCTCGCCGGGCAGGAGGTTGATCGCCAGGTTCGCCGACAGCAGGTAGTTCGGCATCAGCAGCTCGTCGAGGAGTGCCACCACCGCCGGGTGCTCGACGAGCTCGGCGATGCTCGGCGCCTTGGCCAGGAGTGCGTAGACCCGGTTCGTCGAGAAGCCTTCGAAGTCGTTGCGCCCGAGATGGGCGTCGTCGCCGAGGTAGGGCGCCAGCTCGGCGCGGACCCGATCGAGCAGCTCCGGCGCGACCGCGTGTTCGAGGACGACGTAGCCGTCGCGGTCGAGTCGAGCGAGCGCTTCGGGCGCAGTCGACGACGCGGTCACGCGCGATCGCCCCAGTTGCCGCTCGTGTCGTCGCGGTAGCCGAGCACCCGGTAGGTCGCGTCCACCAGCGACTGCCCGCGCTCGTTGAGCAGGATGCCCTTGCCCATGCGGTTCATCGAGTAGCCGAAGGCCAACCCGCAGGACGGGTCGGCGAAGCCGATGCTGCCCCCGGCGCCGACGTGGCCGAACGCATGCTCGCCGAGGATCACCGAGTCCTTGTCGGGCCGGACGCGGTTGTCCATGCTGACCATGAAGCCCATGGCGAACCGGGTGCCGATGCACAGCGTGGCGTCGCGGTTCACGGCGCTCGACACGCGGCGCATGCGGTCGAGGCCGGCGCGCTCGACGAGCGTGCCGCCGCCGAGCGCGAGCGGCGTGTACATGCCGGCCAGACCGCGGCCGTTGGTGATCCCGCCGCCGCCGCCGATCTCGGCGGCGTGCGCGGCCCGGCTGTTCGGGTTCATCCCGCCGATGTTGGCGATGGCCAGTGCCGGCACGGACTCGCGGTCCGAGACCACCGCGAGCTCGAAGCCCGACAGCGCCTCGCCCTTCTGGCGCAACGTCGGGATCACCGGGGCCACACGGTGCTCGTGCTCCTCGGGCAGGCCGATCCAGAAGTCGATGCCGAGCGGTTCGGCCACCGCCTCGCGGAAGTACGTGCCGAGCGAGCGGCCCGATGCCCGACGCACGAGCTCACCGACCGTCCAGCCGAAGTTGATCATGTGGTACCCGTGGCGGATGCCCGGCTCCCAGAACGCATCCTCGGCTTCCAGGCGGGCGACCATGCGGTCCCAGTCGTAGAGCTCGCCGCGCTCCACCACGCCGCGCAGCACGGGCACGCCGACCGAGTGGTCGAGCATCATCCGCACCGTCGCCGTCTCCTTGCCGGCGCGGGCGAACTCGGGCCAGTACTCGGCAACCGGTGCTTCCAGGTCGAGCAAACCCTGCGCGGCGAGCACGTGCGCGCACAGCGCGGTGGCCCCCTTCGTGCAGCTGTGCACGATCGACACGGTGTCGCGCTCCCACGCCGCGCCGGTGGCCGGGTCGGCCGAGCCGCCCCAGACGTCGACGAGCGTCGCGCCGTCCAGGGTGACGCACAACGAGGCGCCGATCTCGTCGCGCTCGTCGAAGTTGCGGACGAACTCGTCGACGACGGGCCCGAAGCGCTCGTCGTACGTCCCGGTGACGTGACCGGCGGCGAGCTCACGCTGCAGCGTCTCGGTGGCGCTCATTCGACGATGTCCCGATCGGGCAGCGGCATGTGCGCGAGCGCCGGCAGGAACGGCTCGACGTCGCCGTCCCACGCCGCGGCGACCATCTGACCGCGGCTGCGCCGGCTGCCGAGCAGGCGCATCAGCTCGAACGGCGTCGTGGTCAGTGACACGGTCGGTCCGCCGTCGCCGACGATCCACTCCCGCTCGCCGGCGCTCAGGTGCAGGGTGCCGGGCGTCGGCCCGTGCGCGGCGAGGTCGCGCTCGACCATCGGGATCAACACGTCGAGGCTGGCCTGCACGCCGGCCCCGTCCCGGTTCCCCGGTCGGCCGAGGGCGCCGCGCAGGTCCTGCTCGTGGGCGACGGCGTCGTAGACGAGTCCGCCGAACGCGTGGGGCAGCTTGCGCATCAAGCCCTCGAACGCCGGGCCCACAGCGTCCCACTCGTCGAGGAGCTCGGCGATGCTGCAGTCGGCACGCTCGGCGACGTGGCGGTCGACCCAGGGCTGGTTGTCGCCAGGGGGCGGGTTGTCGCGGACGACGAGCGACGCGGGCACGCCCACGAGGTGGGCGCACAGGTCGTGCACCGTCCATTCGGGGCACGACGGCACGACCGTCGCGGCGACGACGTCGTCACTGTCGGACAGCAGGGCGCGGACGCCGGCGCGCGCTGCGGCGTACTCGTCGGCGTAGTCGGGGGCAGGCATGGGCGCATCCTGGCATCGGCCCCACGGTGACGCGAGGTCGTGCTCGGGGCACGGAATCGCCGGGCGCCCGAGCCTGCTTCACGTTCGTGTCGCGTCCTGACCGGATTGATCCCGGTCAGGACGCGACATGGTCGGAGCGCGGTGCTGGCTCAGCCGGCGCGGACGACCATGATCTCGCCGGCGCCGACCTCGAGGTCGAGGTCGATCGTGCGGACGATGCCGTCGGTGCCTGGTGCATCCGCCGGGATCGTGCGGGTGTCGTCGCGGCGGATCCCGGCAGACAGCTGGTCGCCGTCGACGACGGTGCGGCCGGCGTTGACCGTGGTGGTCAGGCGCAGCTCGGCATCGGCGGGCACGATCACCCGGATCTGGCCGTAGCCCACCGATGCGTCGACCGTGAGCGGTTGTGCGCCGAGCGGCACATCGGTGAGGTCGACGTTCAGATGGCCGATGCCGAGGTGCTCGTCGACCTGTGCGTCGGCGACGGTCGTCGGGTGGAGGTTGCGCTGGCCGATGCCGCCGTCGAGGTTCGGATGGGTGACGCCGAGGCCGACGGCGCACGCGCCGAGGAGCACCAGCATCGGGATGCCGAACCAGCTCCGGTTGACGATCACCCCGATCACGGTGGCGGCGATGAGCGCGACCAGGACGGCCATGACGATCGCGTACGTGGTGATGCTCCACCAGTCGGCGTTGTTGCCGATGACGGCCACGAGCGCCCCGACCGACGTGGCGCCGAGCGCCACCGCTTGGACCGGGTAACGCCGCCGACGCAGCTGTGCAGCCGGCGCCGCGGTCGGCGTCGACGTGACGTCCGTGGTCGACCCCGGCATGATGTTCGTGGTCGGCGTCGACATGATGTCCGTGGTCGGCGTCGACCAGGTGGTCGGCTGATCGGTGAGGATCGGCGACGGTCGGTCGACGGCGCCCCCGCGGCCGAGGTTGGGTGCCAGCCAGAGGACGACGCCGATCGCGACGAGGCCGAACCCCCAGCCGAGGCCGCCCCAGAACGCCCACGAGCCGAAGCCGGTGGCGATCGCCAGGATGCCGAGGACGATCATCAGCGGCCGTCGCCGGCGATCGGTGACGATCGCCCGCAGCGTCCGTGGCTCGTCGCCGCTGCGCGGCAGGAAGATGATCCCGGCGATGTACGCGGCGATGATGCCGGGGATGACGAGCACGCCGAGGGCGACCGCGAGGCGGGTGGTGCGGCGGTCGAACCCATAGGCCCTGCTGACGCCGGCGACGACGCCGGCGACCCGGCCGTCGGCGCGGTCGCGGGCGATCGGCACGTCCAACCACGAGCGCCGTGGCCGGGGCGGTGGAGGAGGCGGAGGCGGACCCCACAGGGGTGGTTGCGGGTTGCGGTCGGTGTTCATCGGATCCGTGGCGGCTGGGTCGGGATCGCCCGCGTCGTGTTCCATCGTCGCAGTCGTCGCCGCCCGATCGCCCGACCCGGCGTCGAGGATGGTCGAAGGGGTGAGGTCGTCGGAGTTCGTGTCCATGGCCCCATGGTCCGCCGATGCGCTGCGGCGCACATCCGGGAGCGGCCCTGAACCATCCCTGAGCGCGACCCTGAAGCACGGCTCGGGGTGTCCCCGATGACAGGGATTCGGGCTCGTGCGATGATCGATCGGGCATGACCGCCGCCGTCGACGCCAACCCACTCGCGTTCGCGCGGCGCGCCGATCGGCGGATGCTGCTCGGCGTCGCCGGCGGCTTCGCCGACCAGCACGGGCTCGACGCGATCGTCGTCCGTGCCGCCCTGGTCATGCTGACGTTCGTCGGCGGCCTCGGGATCGTGCTCTACGTCCTCGGCTACGTGCTGGCGGAGACTCGCCGCTGGCCACTCCGCGCCGCGCAGCCGCACGATCAACGACGCAACCTCTCGGTCGCCGCCATCGCGCTCGGCCTGGCGGTCCTCATGCGCAGCGTCGGGCTGTGGATCGACGACTCGGTGATGATCGTGATCGTCGCCGTCTGTGCCGGTGTCGCCCTGCTCGGCGTGCTCCGTCCGGCCGACGACGGTGCCGGACCGGCGAGCGGCGAGGGGGACGGCGCGTCGACGCTCGCCGCGGTCATGAGCGGGCGGCACGCGCTGTGGCGGATCATCGCCGGCGGTGCGCTGATCGCGGTCGGGCTCGTGCTCGTCGGCGCCAGCCGGGGGGTCTCGTCCGGGCTGCGCGTCGGGGTGTACGCGACGGCGCTGACGATCCTCGGCGTCACCGTCCTGCTCGGACCGTGGCTGGCCAGGGTGGCGCAGGAGATCACCGAGGAGCGGCGCCAACGCATCCGCCTCGACGAACGCGCGGCGATGGCCGCCCACCTCCACGACTCCGTGCTGCAGACCCTCGCCCTCATCCAGCGCACGGCCGACGACCCGCGTCGCACGATCACCCTCGCCCGCCGGCAGGAGGCCGAGCTGCGCCAGTGGCTGTACGGCAACGCCGACCCGACGGCGGCCACGCTCGCCGGCGCGCTGCAGGCGATGGTCGACGAGGTCGAGGATCTCTACGACATCCGTGTCGAGCACGTCGTCGTCGGTGACCGACCCGTCGACGAGCGGTCCGTCGCGCTCATCGCCGCCGTCCGTGAGGCGTGCGTCAACGCCGCCAAGCACAGCACCGCCGTCGACGTGTCGGTGTACGTCGAGATCTCGGCGGGCGCGGTGGAGGCGTTCGTGCGCGATCGCGGCATCGGCTTCGACGTCGCGGCGACGACGGAGGGGCACGGGATCACCCAGTCGATCCGCGCCCGCCTCGAGCGGATCGGCGGGTCGGCGGACATCGAATCGGCGCCGGGTCAGGGCACCGAGGTCCGCCTCTCGGTGCCGCTCGAGGTCACCGCGGCGCCGCCGGACGAGGCACGACGATGACCTCGGTGTTCCTCGTCGACGACCACGCGCTGTTCCGCGCCGGCGTGCGGTCCGAGATCGGTTCGGCGCTCGACCTGGTCGGCGAGGCCGGCACCGTCGACGCCGCCGTCGCCGGGGTCCTCGCCGTGCGGCCCGACGTCACCGTCGTCGATGTCCACCTGCCCAACGGGGGCGGCCGGGCGATCATCGAGCGCGTCCTCGCCGAATGGCCCGACGCCGTGTTCCTCGCCCTGTCGGTGTCCGACGCGGCCGACGACGTCGTCGGCGTGATCCGCGCCGGCGCCCGCGGCTACGTCACCAAGACGATCGACGCCGATCAGCTCGTCGACGCGATCCACCGCGTCCACGGCGGCGACGCCGTGTTCTCGCCGCGCCTGGCCGGGTTCGTCCTCGATGCGTTCTCGGCGACGCCGCCGACGCCCGTCGATCCGGCCCTGGATCAGTTGTCGAACCGCGAGCAGGAGGTGATGCGCCTCATCGCCCGTGGCTACACCTACCGGGAGGTCGCCACGCAGCTGCACCTCTCGGTGAAGACCATCGAGACCCACGTCTCCGCGGTGCTGCGCAAGCTGCAGCTGTCCAACCGCCACGAGCTCACCGCGTGGGCCACCGACCGGCGCCTGCTCTGACGCGGCACGGCGCCGGGCGCGCGACACTGGGGCGGTGGTGAAGCTCACCGCGGACATGCAGCGCGTCGTGCGCGAGCAGCGACTCGGCTTCTGGGCGACGGTCGGCGCCGACGGCCGTCCGAACCTGTCGCCGAAGGGCACGACCGACGTGTGGGACGACGGGCACCTGTGGTGCGCCGACATCTGCTCGCCGCGAACCGTCGGCAACATCGAGCACGGCTCGTGGGTCGAGATCAACGTCGTCGATCCCTTCGTGCGCAAGGGCTACCGGTTCAAGGGGCCGGCGCACGTCCATCGTCCCGGCACCGACGAGTACGACGACGGTACGGCGCGGATGCGCACCGCCGGCTCTGCCCTGGTTGACCGCGTCGGCGCGATCGTCGTGGTCGAGGTCGACACCGCCGAGCCGGTCGTCTCGCCGGCCTATGACGACGGCTCCCTCTCCGAGTCGCAGGTGCGCGCGCTGCACACCGCCCGCTTCGCCCGTCTCGCCGAACCGGCCGACGGTCCGCCCGACCGCTGAGCCGCCCCTGCCTCGTCGCCGGCACCGGGTCGTTGCGTACGTTGAGGCGATGGCGACCGACTCCTCCGTCCCGGGGATGACCACCGCCAGGCTGTGGATGGTGCTCGGCGCGCTGATGCTGGCGGTGCTGCTGGCGTCGATGGAGATCTCGATCATCTCCACGGCCCTGCCGACCATCGCCGGCGAGTTCGACGCGTTCGAGAGCTTCGCCTGGGTCGGCACGGCGTACATCGCCGCTGCGGCGATCGGTACGCCGGTGCTGGGCAAGCTGTCCGACCTCTACGGACGGCGGCTCGTGTTCCAGGCGACGATGGGCCTGTTCATCCTGGGCTCGTTGCTGTGCGGCCTGTCGCAGAGCATGAACCAGCTCATCGGCGCACGAGTGGTCCAAGGCTTCGGCGGCGGTGCGATCCAGGCCCTCGCGTTCGCCATCCTCGGCGACATCCTCCCGCCGCGCGAGCGCGGGCGCTACGTCGGCTACTTCACGCTGGCCTTCGTCGGCGCGGCGCTGTTCGGTCCGTTGATCGGCGGGTTCATCATCGACCACTGGTCGTGGCCGTGGATCTTCTTCATCAACATCCCGCTGGCCGGCATCGCCAGCGTCGTCAGCTACATCGCCCTCGACCTGCCGTTCCCCCGCCGCGCCGCCCAGCTCGACATCGTCGGCGCGCTGCTGCTCGCAGTGACGATCGGCTCGTTGATGATCGCGCTCGACCTGGGTGGCCGACGCGGCTGGACCGATCCGTTCACGCTCGGCCTGCTGGCCACCGCGGGGCTCGGGCTGGTGGTGTTCATCTTCGTCGAGCGACGGGTTCCCGAGCCGATGATCCCCCTGCACCTGTTCGCCAACCGCGTCGTGCTGATGTGCGTGATCGCCGGGATGTGCGCCGGGGTCATCGCCTTCGGGGCCGGTCAGTTCCTCCCGCTGTACTTCCAGGACTCCCTCTTCGTCTCGCCGACGGAGTCCGGGTTGCGCATGCTGCCGCAGATGATCGGCGTCACGCTCGGCACGTTCGGCATCGGCCGGCTGATCCTGCGGACCGGTCGGTACAAGGCCTTCCCCGTGATCGGCTCGGCGATCGCCGGTGCCGGGCTGTTCGCCATCAGCCACGTCACCGGCACGACGTCGTACGTGATGCTGGTCGTGCCGATGATCGCGATGGGTTTCGGCATGGCGGCGATCTTCACGACCACGTCGATCGCCACGCAGAACGCGGTCGAGTACCACGACCTCGGCGTGGGCACCGCCACGATCATGTTCTTCCGCTCGCTCGGCGGCTCGTTCGGGCTCGCCGCGTTCGGGACGATCCTCACGCGCACGATCCGGACGGAGATCCCGCAGCGCCTCGGCATCAGCGGCGACGAGGCCGCCAGCCTGATCCGTGAGCCGGCCGACATCGCCGCGCTGCCGCCGGCCAGCCGCGACGCGGTCGTCGAGAGCCTCGCGTCAGGGGTCGGGCAGATCTACCTCGTGTGCGCCGGCGTGATGGTCGTCTCGCTGATCGCCTCGCTCCTCATGCCCGAGCGCCCCCTGCGACCACGCGCCGGACTGTCCGACGCGCTGGAGGAGGCCGGCGCGATGGTGTGACCGGGGTGGCTGCGGCGTGCCCACGAAGGCTCGACGGCGAGAACCCGTCGGGCCATTCGGTCATCGTTGCCATCGTCGCGACCCGCGCTTCGCAGGTGGGTCTCACGCTCGCGCCGGCGAGCGCCGGACGACGTGTGTGCGCCCGGCCGTTAGATTCGGGGGCCTTGGAGCTCCTGGGTCGTGATGCGGAGCGGAGCACCATCGACGCGCTGCTCGACTCGGCCCGCGCGGGATCCAGCGGCGTCCTGGTGGTCCGCGGGGATGCGGGTATCGGCAAGACGTCGCTGCTCGACTACGCGGTGAGCGCCGCCGACGACTTCCTGGTCGTCCGTCTCACGGGCTTCGAGCCGGAGCGCGACGTCGGCTTCGCCGCACTGCATCGGCTGCTCACCCCCATCCTGCACCAGATCGAACGCCTCCCGGTGCCGCAACGTGACGCCCTCAACTCTGCGCTCGGTCTGGCGGCCGGGCCACCGTCGACGCCGTTCCTGCTGGGTCTGGGCACGATGAGCCTGGCAGCGAACGCGGCGCGAGCGAGGGAGCGGATGCTGTGCATCTTCGACGATGCGCAGTGGATCGATCGGGAGTCCCTCGCCCCGCTGGCGTTCTGGGCCAGACGACTCCGTGACGAAGGGATCGTGGCGATCTTCGGCGAACGCTCGGACAGCGGCCAGGACAGCCTGCTCGACGGCTTCCCCGAGCTCCAGGTCCACGGCCTCGACCCGGCTGCGGCTCGAACGCTGCTCGGCGGGATCCTCGGCGTCCGCGTGGATCGGGAGATCGCCGAACGAATCGTCGCCGAGACGAGCGGCAACCCGCTGGCACTCGTCGAACTGGCCAAGGACCTCACATCCGATCAGCTGCTCGGGGTGGGTGCGAGCCTCCAGCCACTGCCGATCGGTCGGCGGATGGAGCAACGCTTCGCCGGGCAGGTTCGGGCGTTGCCGGTGGAGTCGCAGTTGGCCCTGCTGCTCGCTGCTGCCGATTCGACGGGCGAGCCGGCGCTGGTGTTCCGCGCCGCCGACGTGCTGGGCGTGGCACCCGCTGCTCTCGACGCAGCAGAGACCGCTGGATTGCTCGACGATGCGTCGCGGTGCACGTTCCGCCACCCGCTGATCCGCTCGGCGGTGTATGCCGGGGCGCGGGCGGCAGACCGGCGGGCGGCACATGCGGCCTTGGCTGCGGCGACCGATGCGCACACCGATCCAGAACGCCGCGCCTGGCACCTCGCCGGCGCAGCGGTCGAGGCCGACGAGGCGGTGGCCACGATCCTGGAGCAGTGCGCCGAGCGCGCCGCAGGTCGTGGTGGCCACGCCGCGGCAGTGGCCCTGTTGTGCCGCTCCGCCGAGCTCTCCCCTGCCACCACGATGGCGGCGGTCCGGCGAGTTGCAGCCGCGGAGGCTGCCTTGGCGAGCGGTTCCCCCGATCGCGCCACTGCGCTCGTCGCGCTCGCCCGACCCGATCTGGCCGATGTCGCCAGCCGGGCCCGGGCCGATCGCATCGACGGATGCGCCTCACTCATCGAAGGACGAGTGGGTGTCGCCGCGCCGATGCTGCTCTCGGCGGGCCTCGCCCTGCTCGACAGCGACGTTGCCCTGGGCAGGCGCGCCCTCCTCGAGGCGCTGGACGCAGCGTTCATGTCCAGCAACCCGATCGATCACCCCGGCACGTTGGCCATCGCCGTCGCCGCGATCGGTGCACCACCCGGCGACGGCACGATCGACGACGCGCTCCTCGATGCGTTCGCCACGTACGTGACCGCGGGACACGAACCGGCGGTACCGCTCCTGCGCGCTGCGGTCGAGGTCGCCTGCCGCGACGACGTACCGCCGGAGTCGTTGATCCGCTGGAGCTTCCTCGCCACTTCGATCACGTGTGCGCTGTGGGATCACGACGGCCATGTCGCGCTGATGGGCCGCCTCGAGACCGTCAGTCGAGGCCGAGGTTCGATCAACTGGTTGGCGGTCGGGCTCCAGTCCTCGGCGCGTCTGGAGCTGCTGTGTGGGCGCTTCGATGCGGCCGACGAGTACTACGCCCAGGCAGCCGCGATGTACGCCGACATGCACCGAACGCCTGGTGCCGCGGAGATCGTCGGGATCCATGCCGACGCGCTGCGTGGCGACGACGAGGCGGCGCGGACCGCCGGCGCGACGGTGATCGCCGTGGCCCAGGCAACGGGGCTCGGCGTGATCGGCGCGGCCGCCCACGACGCGCTCGTGCTCCTCGAGCTCGGTCGCGGACGTTATTCGGCCGCGCTCGAGCATGCGCTCGCCCTGTTCGACCACTTCCCGATCAGCGTGTCCACGACAGTGCTGCCGGACATGGTGGAGGCGGCGTTGCGTGCCGGCGACAGGCCGACCGCCGAGCAGGCGATGCACCGTCTCGCCGGCCGGGCGACCGCGAGTGGTTCGGCGTGGGCGATGGGCCTGCTGGCGCGCACCCGGGGTCTCATGGACGGCGTCCACGGCGAACCGAGCTTCCTCCAAGCGCTCGTGCTCCTCGGCTCCACGCCGCTGGGTCTCGAGACGGCGCGGACGCACCTCGTCTACGGCGAGTTCCTCCGCCGGGAAGGTCGTCGCCTCGACGCTCGGCGCCAGCTGCGGTTGGCCCGCGACATGTTCTCCTCGATGGGCGCGACCGTGTTCGCCGGCCGGGCCGCCGACGAACTGCTCGCGTCCGGTGAGCGGACGCGCAAGCGCAACGTGACGACGGCCGACCAGTTGACCCCGCGTGAGGCGCTCGTCGCCCGCCTCGCCGCGTCGGGCGAGACGAACGCCGAGATCGCCGCGCAACTGTTCATCAGCGCGCACACGGTGGAGTACCACCTGCGCAAGGTGTACCGGAAGCTCCACGTCGCCTCGCGTCGTCAGCTCAGGCTCGCGCTGCCCGCCGAACCGGCCGCTGTGGACGGCTGAGCAGCTGCGCGCTTCGACTCACGTGGTCTTGATCAGCCCGCCGTCGATCACGTAGTTCGCGCCGGTGACGTTGGCGGTGCGCTCCGAGGCGAGCAGCACGACGAGCGCGGCGACCTCCTCGGGTGTCGTGAACCTCCCGGTGGCGAATCCGCCCATGCCGGCCACGATCTGCGCCCGGGCGGTGTCTGCGTCCACCCCCGTCGCCCGGCCGACGGTTGCGGCCACGCCGTCATCCCCGAGCCACAGGTCCGTGCTCACCGGGCCGGGCGACACGGCGTTGACGTGCACGCCCTTCGGGCCGAACTCCTGGGCGAGCGATTTCGTCAGGTTGACGACCGCCGCCTTGGCCGCTCCGTAGTCGACCGTGTTGCCGTCGGGTTGGTAGAACGCGTTGACGGACGCGACGTTGACGATCGCCCCGTAGCCCTGGGCGACCATCGGGACGAGCGCAGCCCGACTGGCGCGCACGCCGATGTAGAAGTTCAGGTTCATCGCCCACTCGAAGTCGGCGTCGGTCGTCGCCAGGAACCCGCCGAGCCGGAGGCGGACGGCGCCGACGTTGTTGACCAGCACGTCGATCCGGCCGTGATCGTCGAGGGCGCGTTGCACGAGACGAGCGGGAGCCTCCGGAGCGGCAAGGTCCAGCGCCACACCGGTGACACCGTCGATGTCGGCGAGACCGATGGCGGTCAGCGAGCCGCCGATCACGTGGGCGCCCTCGGCGGCGAGGGCGCGGGTGACGGCGAGACCGATGCCCTTGCCCGCGCCGGTGACGACGGCGACCTTGTCGTTCAGCAACAGATCCATCGTGGGTTCCTTTCGAGAGGAGTTGGTCGCGTCGGACGACGACGACCGCCGCCGACGCCCACGGGTGCGGCGCCGGCGGAGGACTGTCGGAGGCTCAGTCGGTCGCCCGTGCGGCCTTGACGACGAGGTCGGCGACCGCGCCCGGATGTGACACGGCGACCGAGTGCGAACCGTTGACCTCGACGGTGGTCGCTCCGGCGCGTTCGGCCATCGCCCGCTCCGCGGCTGCCGGGATGGTGCGGTCCTGCCTGGCCACCATGTACCACGACGGGATGGTCTTCCACGCCGGCTCGCCCGAGGGGTCGGAGAGGATCGCCAGGTCCGCCGGACGTTGGCTGGCGGCCAGTGCGGCAGCGGTGGTCGCGGGCAGATCGGCGGCGAAGACGGAGCGATAGTCGCTCGGGGTGATGTCGCCCTCTGCGCTCGGCGTGCCGTCGGGCTTGGTGTACGGCCGAATGGTCAGCGTTGCCGGGCCGAGCAGGCTGCCCGGCTCGGAGGACGCCAGACCGCCAACGGTGTCGTCCTTGTCGGGAGCGAACGCGGCGATGTACACGAGGGCGCGGATGTTCGGATTCCCGACGGCGGCGTTGGTCATCACCATCCCCCCGTACGAGTGCCCGACGAGCACGACCGGGCCGTCGATCGTCGCGAGGAAGTCGCTGAGGTACTTGGTGTCGACGGGCAGTCCGCGCAACGGGTTGGCCGGGGCGATGACCGTGTACCCCTTGCGCTGCAGCTGCTGGATGACATCGGTCCAGCTGGATGCGTCGGCGAACGCGCCGTGGACCAGGACGATCGTCGGCTTCGGGCCACCGCCCTGGCCGCGATCGGCGCTCGCGCCGGCGAAGGAGCCGGAGAGACCGAGCGTGACGGCGAAGCACATCGCGGCCAGGACGACCAGCGCAGGGAATCGGATCGGGCGATGGCGGCGGGGGGGACGGTGCATGTCGAGCTCCTCGTGATGGGGTGGACCCGGCGGTTCGATCGCCGCCGTGGCCCGCGCCATCGTCGGTCCCGCACGGTCTCGTCGCATCCCGGCCGCCGCGTAGTCGTGAACCCGGCCGGACGTCGACCCGTAGGGCGCGTTCTCCCGCCCCGTCCACCTCGGCGAGGTGTGCGCCCTCACCGCGGTCGGTTTGCCAGAGTGGTCCGATGAACGACCGGGTAGCGGACGAGGCCGCGGCCGGGCCGTCGCGCCGATCCAGACGGGTGCTGGTCGGCGCCGCGGCCGCCGTGCTGGCGATCCTGGCCGCGACGGGTGTCATCCGTCAGTGCTCCGAGGACGTGGTCGAGCATGAGGCGTTGGGCACGTTCAACGTGTTGCCCGACCCGTTGCCGGCCGGCGCTCCGGGAACGTTGATCCGCTCCGAACGACTCCTCGGCGCGCCCGACGGCGCGATCGCCTGGCGGGTCCTGTACCACTCGACGGACCTCGACGGCACCCCGATCGGCGTGTCCGGGATCGTCGTCGCCCCGACCCGGCCGGCGCCCGCAGGCGGGTGGCCGGTCGTGTCCTGGGCTCATCCGACGACCGGCGCGAGCGGCAGTTGTGCTCCGTCGGAGGGCCTCGACCCGTTCCTCCTCGTGGCCGGCCTGCACGAGCTGATCGACGCCGGCTACGTCGTCGCCGCCACCGACTACCCGGGGATGGGTGCCGACGGTCCGCCGAGCTACCTGATCGGCGTGAGCGAGGGCAACAGCGTGCTCGACGCGGCGCGCGCCGCCCGCGCCGTCACCGAGGCACACGCCGGCGCAGATGTGTACCTGTGGGGGCACTCACAGGGCGGGCAGGCCGCGCTCTTCGCCGCGCAGCTGGCGACGGCGTACGCACCGGAGCTGCACGTCCACGGCGTCGCCGTCGCCGCGCCCGCCGCCGAGCTCGGCGAGCTGCTCGACGACCACCGCAACGACGTCTCCGGGGTGACCATCGGGTCGTATGCGTTCGACGCGATCGTCAAGGTCTACGGACCGAAGGACCCACGGGTGCGGCTCGACGACGTGCTCACCGACCAGGGGGTCGCCGTCGTCCCCGAGATCGCCCCGCGATGCCTGCTGCGCGACATCAACGCGCTGCACGACATCGCCCAACCGGCCGTCGGCGACTTCTTCGCCGTCGATCCGGCGACCACCGAGCCGTGGGCCTCGATCCTCGCCGAGAACACCCCGGGCCACGCGCCGATCGACATCCCGATCCTCGTCACGCAAGGCGACGCCGACGAGCTCGTGCTGCCCGCGGCGACCGCCGACCTGGTGGGCCGGCTGTGCGCTGCCGGCGAGCACGTCTCCTACCGGACCTACGGCGGCATCGACCACGGCCTGATCGGCGAGCGCACCGTCCCGTTCCTGCTCACGTGGCTCGCCGGGGTCGGCGGCGGCCAACCGCCCGCGGCGACGTGCACCGCTACCTCGTCGACGACGACGGCCACCACCTGACTCCGGTTGGAGGACGCGGTGGCGCCCACGCCACGCCGACGTGCTCGACGAGCGTTCGAGGTCGGTCGGTCCGCCCGATGCCCAGGCCGGCGGGTCGGGATCGTATGGTGCGGGAGTCACGCAGTGGTGACGAAGCACCGGTGCGAGGGTCAGGGTGCGAGGCGGCGTTTCGACGCGCCTCGGGTACTCCCGCTCGCGAGCGGGCGACGTCGAGCAGAGGAGTGTGTGAGGGAATGCTCACCGCAGAGGACTACCGGGAATCGATCCGCGACGGGCGGGCCTCGTACCTCGAGGGCCGGCGCATCCAGGACGCGGTCACGCACCCGCTCCTGCGGGTGTCCGTCGACTGGGTGGCGAGCACCTACGAGCAGCGTGGTTCGGCTGGTGCGGGGTCGCGCAACCCGATCTTCGACCAGCCGGCGACGCCGGATGAGCTCGACGAGCAGATGAACTTCCTCATCGAGGCGGACCCCACTGCGGCGAGCACCGCGGGTTGCATGGCGTTGGTCAACGTCGCCCCGCTCCTGGCCGAAGCCGAGCCCGCCTACCGCGATCGGCTCGAGCGGTTCCTGCGCAGGTGCCGAGAGGACGACCTGCGCGTGGCCGCGGCGGTGGAGGACGGTGGCGACCTGCGCGTCGTGCGCCGCACCAAGGACGGCATCGTGCTGCAGGGCTCCAAGCGCCACGTCCTCGGAGCGGCGGTGGTGCACGAGCTGTGCGTCGTGCCGTCGGGCGCGGTACCCGAGGCGGAGGCCGACCGGGCGATCGCCTGCGCGGTGTCGGTCGACACGCCGGGACTCAAGATCATCAGCATCACCACCGCCCCCCGCGCCGAAGATCCGCGGCACTTCCCGATCAGCCGGGAGAAGAGCATCCCCGACTGCACCGTGCTGTTCGACGAGGTGTTCGTGCCATGGGATCGGGTGTTCCTCGACGGCGAGGTGGCCTACTCGGCCGCGCTCGCCGACGCACTGGGCACGTGGGAGCGCGCCCGTGCCGCGGCGACCCTGGCGGACGAGGCGGAGCTGATCTTCGGCCTCGCCCAGACGATCGTCGAGATGAACGGCGTCCCGGACGCCACCCACATCCTCGACAAGCTCAGCAAGATGGCCGTGTGGGCCTCGATGTGCCGCGCCGGCTGGACCGCGGCGCTCGTGCACGCCGAGACGACAGCGGCGGGGATGGTGGTCCCCAACGAGGCCCACGTCTACGCCACGATGGCGTACGGCCGCAGCCTGTTCAACGAGATGGTGTCGTACCTGCACGACTGCTCCGGCGCCTTGCTGTTGACCTGCCCGACGGTCGCCGACTACGAGAACCCGGACACGCACGACTACATGGAGAAGTACCTCCGCACGATGGAGGGCGTCACCGGCGAGGATCGGATGAAGGTCTTCCACGTCATCCGCGACCTCACCGCCGACCACTACGGCGGTTGGGCGAAGATCTCCAACCAGATGGTCGGTGGGGGTCTCCATGCGCAGCGGATGGCCACGCTGCGGACGTTCCCAACGGAAGCGGCAAAGGCGAGGGTGCGCCGCGTGGCGCACATCCCGGAGCGGTAGGACACCGTTCCATCTCTGATCTGCACAACACGCGAGTGACGGACCCGTAGAAGGGGAGGCAAGCGACATGATGATGACCGGCGAGCAGTACAAGGAGTCCTTGAAGGACGGGCGGTACACGTACCTCGATGGCGAGCGCGTCACCGATCCGGCCAACGAACCGAGGCTGCAGGCCGCGGTTCAGGCGGCAGCGGACGTGTACGACAGCTTCCATTCGGATGAGGCGGACGCGTTCAACCCGATCTACATCATGCCGAAGTCGATCGCCGAGTTCCGCGACCGCGAGCGGCTCCTCGCCGAGGGCAAGGGCGACATGACGCTCGGGACCACGGGTGTCATCCTGCTGACGCTCGCCACCGCGGCGCCGGAGCTGGCCAAGCTGAAGCCGGTGTACCGCGAGGCGATCTACGAGTACATCGACTACGCGCGCAAGAACGACCTGCGCTGCGCGGAGAGCATCACCGACGCGAAGGGCCATCGCAAGCGGCGCCCCAGCAAGCAGGACGATCCGGACTTCTACGTCCACGTCGTCGACCGGACCTCCGACGGGGTGTACATCAACGGCTGCAAGATGCACATCAGCGGTTCCTCGGTCGGCCACGAGCAGGTCGTGTTGCCCACCAAGGCGATGCGGCCCGGCGAGGAGGAGTACGCGATCGCCTGCGCCGTCCCGGTCAACGCGCCGGGCGTCAGCGTCATCGACACCACCTACGCGCCGTACGGCGAGCAGGATCCGCGCAACTTCCCGGTCAGTGGGCATCGCAGCTCGCCCGAGGGGTTCGTGATCTTCGACAACGTGTTCGTGCCCAACGAGCGGATCTTCCTCGACGGCGAGGTGCAGCAGGCGGCGGTCCTCGCCCACTCGCTCGGACTGTGGGAGCGGGCGGCAGGCGTCACCCACGGCGGCGCCGGGCTCGAACGAGAGGTGGGCATGGCCGCGTTGCTGGCCGAGGCGAACGGTGTGGAGAACGATCCGCACATCAAGGACGAGCTGGCCACGCTCGTCATCCACTCCACCATGTGCAAGGCGGCCGGCGAAGCGGCGATGGCCAACGGAGCACAGAACGAGGACGGCATCCTCACGCCGTCACCGCTGTACATCAGCGCGCTGAAGTACTACAAGAACGAGTTCCACGCCAAGCTGCTCGACATCCTGCACGACATCGCCGGGACCCTCACCATCAACGCCCCGACCTTCGCCGATCTGGAGAACCCCGACCTGCACGACGGTCTGGACGCCATGCTGGCCACGGCCACGCTGTCGGCGGAGCAGCGGCTGCGCCTGTTCCACTACCTCCGCGACACCACGGCCGATGCATACGGCGGGTGGGCGTTCGCCACGGGCCAGCTGTCGGGTGGCGGTCAGCACGCGCAACGGCTCGTCACCATGCGGCACTTCGACATGAACTACGCCAAGGGCCTGGCTCGCCGGGTCCTGGAGCCTGCCGCCGACGGGGAGCACGAGCACGGCGCGACCGTCCCGGCCTGAGGCCCGGACGATCAGCGCGAGGTCAGCCATGAGCACCGCTGAGGTCCCGAACGACACGGTCAGCCGAACGAGCGTCGACCTCAAGCTCGAGGCCGTCGTCATCCCCGTCGCCGACGTCGACCGCTCGAAGCAGTTCTACGCCGGCCTGGGCTGGCGGCTCGACGCCGACTTCGCCTTCGACAACGGGTTCCGCGTCGTCCAGTTCACACCGCCGGGCTCCGGCTGCTCCGTGCAGTTCGGCACGGCCATGACGCCCGCGGCACCGGGCTCGG
Organism: uncultured Acidimicrobiales bacterium; assembly: GCA_963794805.1. GTDB lineage: Bacteria > Actinomycetota > Acidimicrobiia > Acidimicrobiales > Ilumatobacteraceae > JAODBQ01. The sequence goes on along the minus strand of CAWCFL010000007.1, from coordinate 201,193 downwards.
CCCACGGTCTGTACCTCATCGTCTCCGACGTCGGCGCGGCGCGCGCCGAGCTGGTCGCCCGGGGCGTCGACGTCAGCGACGTGTTCCACCCCGAGGCGCCCGGGGCGCAGTTCCAGCCCGAGGGGACGAGTGGTCGGGCCGGCGGACCGGCGCCCGACCACGCCAGCTACAGCTCGTTCGCCACGTTCAGCGACCCCGACGGCAACGGCTGGCTGCTGCAGGAGATCACCAACCGCCTGCCCGGTCGGCTCGACACCGCAGCGACGGCCTACGCGTCGGTCGCCGACATCGAGGGCGCGCTGCGGCGGGCGGCGGCAGCGCACGGCGAGCACGAGGCGCGCACCGGTGAGGCCGATCAGAACTGGCCGCAGTGGTACGCCGCGTACATGGCCGCCGAGCAGTCCGGTACCGAGCTGCCCTCGTAGGCGGCCCCGCTCCGACGTCACCCCCGTTCGACCCGCAGGACGTCACCATGCGCTCCGACATCACGCCCGGCGCGGCGTTCCCCGACTTCGAGCTGCCCGATCACACCGGCGTCGCGCGCTCGCTCAGCGAGCTGCAGGGCGACGACCCGATGATCCTCACGCTCGCTCGCGGGCACTACTGCCCGAAGGAGCATCAGCAGCACCTGGACCTGGCGGCGTTCCAGAGCAAGCTCGCGGTGGCGTACACGCAGATCGTCACGATCTCGACCGACGAGCACCACACGTTGCAGGAGTTCCGTGCGTCGGTCGGCGCGCATTGGACGTTCCTGTCCGACCCGGGACGCATCGTCCAGCGGGACCTGGACATCCAGGAGTACACCGACCCCGACCACGACCCGATGATCCCGCACACCCTCGTGCTCGAGCCCGGGCTCGTCGTCCACAGCATCTACAACGGCTACTGGTTCTGGGGACGCCCGTCGATCGACGACCTCTGGCGGGACCTGCGCGCCGCGTCCCGCGCGGTCCGTCCCGACTGGGACCTCAGCACGCCGGGGCTGCGCGCGGCATGGGACGCCGGCGACCGGTCACGGTTCCACGGGTGGGACCGGCGACCCACGGCCCCGGGCGGCTGAGCCCGGACGCACGCACGGACCGGGTCTCGCCGTCGCTCCGTCGGTCATGATCGGCCGACGGGAGCCTCGATGTCGTCGTAGACCCGCGCTGCCGCCAGCAGCCCGTCCGGGCCTCGCTCGAACACGGTGATCCCGGCTTGAGGCGCCAGGTCGTGGCTGCCCCAGCGGGCGCAGTTGTGCTCCACGGCGCAGCGCACGCCGTCGTCGGTCACCGCACACGGCTGCAGCGCGATGCCGCCGCCGGCACTGAAGGACTGCGCGAAGAACGACCGCAGCTCGGACGGGCCGCGATGCAGCCCGGCCGGCACGATGGACTCACGGAGGTAGGCGTCCGGCGCGAACGTGCGCATGATCGCGTCGACGTCGCCACGCGACAGGGCGTCCAGATAGCGGACGACGACCTCGGCCGGACGAGTCGGTTGCGGCTCCAGGATCGGCGGTCGGACGTGGCGATGTCCGTCGACCGGCCACTGGCTGCAGTAGGTGCGGAACACCACCGTGCGATCGTCGGGCGATTCGGCGACCACGGCGAGCGGCCACGACACCTCCTGCCCGTCCTTGGTCAGGTGGGCGAGCACCTCGACGACGGCTCGCCGACCGACGCAGGTCGAGGCGACGGCCTCGGTCGTCGCGCCACGCTCGGCGAGCCAGTCGTGGTTCAGGCCGACGAACCGGCGCAGCTGCCGGTGGCCGCGCACCTCGCCGACGCGCGGGTCGTAGACGACGACTTCGCCCGGCCACACGGTCTCCAACGGGTGAGTGTCGCCAGCCGACAGCGCCTTCAAGTACTGCGTGACGGGATCGGCCTGCGCCGCCGTGCGGCTGCTGCGGCGCGCCAGCTCCGCCGCAGCGATGAAGTCCGGGAACCACGGCATCCCGGCCCTGTGTAGCGCCTGCGTCAGGACGTGGACGACCCGCGACGTGAGATGCCGGGCTGACATCATGGGCGCATCGCAGCGCAGGAGGTCGTGACCGCAGCTCCCACCGGCAGGTTGTTGTCGGTCAACGTCGGCTTGCCGCGCGATGTGGAGTGGGACGGGAGGCTCGTCCACACCGGGATCTGGAAGGAGCCCGTCGACGGTCGGCGGATGGTGCGGCGACTCAACGTCGACGGCGACGGCCAGGGTGACCGCAGCGGGCACGGCGGGGTCAACCGGGCGGTCTTCGTGTACCAGATCGACTCGTACCGGTACTGGCAGCAGTTCCTCGGCCGTGACGACCTCGTGTACGGGCAGTTCGGCGAGAACTTCACCGTCGAGGGTCTGGCCGACGACGAGGTGTGCATCGGCGACCGCTTCCGGATCGGCACGGCACGGTTCGAGGTCAGCCAGCCGCGCGTGACGTGCTACCGGGTCGGCATCAGGATGGGCGAGCCGCGGATGCCCGCGCTGCTCGTCGCCCACCGCCGCCCGGGCTTCTACCTGCGGGTGCTCGAAGAGGGCGACGTCGGCGCCGGCGACGACATCGAACGCGTCGAGCGCGGCTCCGAGGCGATGACGGTGGCCGAGGTCGACGGGCTCCTCTACCTGCCGGGCCACGCCCGTCGCGACCTGGCGCGGGCGCTGCGGATCCCGGCGCTGAGCGAGGGCTGGCAGGGCTCCTTCCGGGAGATGCTCGAGCGGACGCCGGATGCGGGCCCGACCGAGCTGGCGTGGGCCGGGATGCGGCCGATGCGGGTCGCCGCCATCGACCGTGAGAGCACCACCGTGATCTCGGTACGACTCGTGCCCCTCGACGCGGGGCCGGCGGTGCCGGCGGGCCCCGGGCAGTTCCTGACCGTGCGGTTGCACCCTGATCCGGCGCTGCCACCGCTGCTGCGCACCTACTCGCTGTCGGGCCTGCCGAACGCGGAGAGCTACCGCATCAGCGTGAAGCGCGAGCCAGGTGGCAGGGCGAGCGAGTACCTGCACACCCGGCTGCGCGTCGGCGACGTCATCGACGCCGGTGCGCCGCGTGGCTCCTTCGTGCTGCGTCCGGCGGACCGTGCCGTGGTGCTGATCAGCGCCGGCGTGGGCGCCACACCGGTGCTGGCAATGCTCCACGTGCTCGCCGAGGCCCCGACCGCGCGGCAGGTGTGGTGGCTCCACGGCGCGCGCGACGCCGCGGAGCAGCCGTTCCGGGCGGAGGTCGACACGCTGCTCGGGCGGCTGCCCGACGCCCATCGCATCGTCTGCTACAGCCGGCCCGGTCCGGACGATCGAGGCTTCGACGTCGTCGGGCGACTGGACGCTGCCGTGCTCGAGCAGGCCGGGGTCCCGATCGACGCCGACGTCTACCTGTGCGGGCCGGCTCCGTTCATGCACGACATGACCGACGCGCTCACTGCCCGCGGCGTCGCCCCGGAGCGGATCAACAGCGAGGTGTTCGGACCCGCCGACCCGATCACCCCGGGCATCGCCGATGTGCCGGCCGCGTCGCCGCATCCCCCGGCCGGCACGCCGGGCGCAGGGCCGACTGTGGCGTTCGGGCGCAGCAACCTCTCGGTCACATGGGACCCGTCCTTCGCCAGCCTGTTGGAGCTCGCCGAGGCGTGCGATGTCCCGGTGCGCTGGTCGTGCCGTACCGGCGTCTGCCACACGTGCACGACCGGGCTCGTCAGCGGAGACGTCCGCTACCGGCCCGACCCCCTCGAACCATCGACCTCGGGCACCGTCCTGATCTGCTGCGCCCAACCCGCGGGCGATCTCGCCCTCGACCTCTGAGCATCGAACGCCCGACCCGTGCGGCGCAACGACCGTCGTGGGAGCATCCAGGGCATGAGCACCGAGACGACACGGAAGCTGGTCGAGGAGTACTACGCGGCGTTGCGCAAGGGGAACCGCGAGCGCCTGCTCGAGCTCCTCGCCCCGGATGCCGTCCTGATCCCGCCACCGAGCTCGGTCGCGCCGCGCCGCGAGAGCGCCGCGGAGATCGTCGACCTGCTGTGTGGCGGGAGCACCAAGGAGACGTTCGACTTCTCCAAGCCGTTCGCGCTGGAGATCCGCCGCATCGTCGCCGACGGTGACGTCGCCGTCGTCCAGCAGCGACTCACCGCGACGGCCAAGGCGACCGGCCGGGCGTACGACAACCAGTACTGCTGGGTCTACGAGGTGCGCGACGGTCGCATCGCGATGATGGAGGAGTACGCCGACACGCTGGTCGCCGGAAGGACGATGGGCACGCTGTAGCGGCGAGCGCCCGAACGGGCGTTGCATCGGATCGGTCCGTCGCCCAACATCCTCGTATGGCCGAGGGAGCGTCCGAGCCGGAGCACACCGGCCGGCAGGCGGCGTCGGCGAGGCGGTCCGACGACGGTGCCGGGCTGCCGATGGCCCAGCGGGTCGTGGTCACGACGTTGGGGGTCGGATGCGTCGCCCTCGGGGCGGTCGCCACGTTCACCACGTCGAACGGGGCCGGCAGTGCCACGCTCGTCGGCGGCGGCCTCGGCCTGATCGTCGTCGCCTTCCTCGGCAACCGTCTCGAGTCCTTGAAGTTCGGCGGGGTCGAGGCGACCATTCGTGCTGCCGAACACCTCTACGTCCGGGCGGACGATCTCGCGGCCGATGGCCACGACGAGCAGGCCGACACGCTTCGTGCGGAAGCGGACCGGCTGTTGATGCGCGCGGCACCGGACGCACGGGCCTACGAGACGCTGCGGCGGACGGAGGCACCCGGACCGAGGCGCACGGCGCGATTCTCCGAGGTCGTCCGCAAGGCCCAGCAGTACTCGCGTGAGCACCGCCCCGGTGCCGACTCCGTGCGCAGCATGTTCCTCAAGGGCGAGGACGGCGACCGGGTCTTCGCGTTGGTCCTCATGCAGGAGGATCCGAGCGCCGCCGACCTCGAGGCGATCCTCGAAGCGATCGGGGCGTCGCGATCAGCGTTCGAGCAGTACCAGGCGGTGGTGGCCGCCGAGCGTCTCGTCCGGATCGGCCTCGATCGGCAGTCGCGTGGGCGCCTTCGGGATGCCCTCACCGAGCAGCTAGGTCCCGGGGGCTGGATCAACCCGACGACCGGTCGGTGGACGATCGTGCAGCGCACACTGGCGGCGCTCCAGGACTCCGGCGATGGGTGAGGTCCCAGCGACCGCGATCAGGCGTTCGCGGAGCGGCGCGGCAGCTTCCAGTTGGGGCGCACGAAGTGGCACGTGTAGCCCGTCGGGTAGCGCTCCAGGTAGTCCTGGTGCTCGGGTTCTGCCTCCCAGAACGGGCCGACCGGCACGACCTCGGTGACGACCTTGCCGGGCCACAGCCCGGACGCGTCCACGTCGGCGATCGTGTCCTCGGCGATCCGCCGCTGGTCGTCGTCGGTGTAGAAGATCGCCGAGCGATAGCTCATGCCGACGTCGTTGCCCTGGCGGTTCATCGTCGTCGGATCGTGGATCTGGAAGAAGAACTCCAGGAGATCGCGGAACGACTCCTGCCGGGGGTCGAAGATGATCTCGAGCGCCTCGGCGTGGGTGCCATGGTTGCGGTAGGTCGCGTTGGCGACGTCGCCGCCCGTGTAGCCGACGCGCGTCGAGATCACGCCCGGCCGCTTGCGGATCAGATCCTGCACACCCCAGAAGCAACCGCCCGCCAGGACGGCTCGCTCGGTGGTCTCACTCATGAACTTCTCCTCCTCGTCGAACCGGCACTGACATGATCGCACCACATCACCCGTCCGCGGAAGCGTGGTAGGGACCGCACCCGGTTTGGTCCCGACCACGCTTGGCTTCAGAGCCGATTTGGTGCTCGGTAGTGAACGGCTCGGGAGACGGCTACCCGCCGAGCCGGGTCGTCAGTGGCCCTGGGTGATCGTCGCGACTTGCAGCGCGACGATCCTCGATGAGGAACCTGTCCCGGCAGGGTGCCAGTGCCGGACCGAGTCGGGGCCCTGGGCCGTGGGAGGCAGTGACGCTGGGTCCGTGAACGGTTTCCGGCACCGTTGCTGGCCCTCCGGGCCTCGTCGATCGGATGGGAGGCGGCGGCCCACGGTCCGCCTCGTTCGGTCCCATTCGCGTTGGGTCCGTCGGCGTGTCGCTATGGTTCCGCGTGGGGCGCTCCCCGACCCGCGTCGCATCGGGCTGCGCGGAAGGGGTTCGGTGACGTTCGCACACAGATCGCCCGCACGCCCGATGGATCTCGTTCACGGAGGAAGACCACATGAGCACGCAGTTCGATCAGCTGGATCGGCCGGTGAAGTTGGATTCCGGTTGGTTGTTCTTCGCCGGGACGATGCTCGGCATCGCCGGGATCGTGCGCATCTTCGACTCGATCTGGGCGTTCCGGTACAACGGTGCTCTTCCGGACGAGCTGGAGGGCGGCATCCTCGGGACCAACCTGACGACCTACGGCTGGGTGTTCCTCATCGTCGGCGTGATCCTGCTCGGTTGTTCGGTCGGGGTGTTGCGGCGTTCGCAGTTCGCTCGTTGGATCGGCATGATCGGCGGGGGGTTGCTGACCATCACGGCCTTCTGGTGGATGCCCTTCTACCCGGTCTGGTCGCTGGCGTACGTCATGATCGGCATGATCGTCGTCTACGCCCTCGCGGCCCACGGTGGGCGCGCCGTCGCCGAGTAGCAGCTGATCTGAAGATTCCGCGGCGGGTGCTGATGAGAGGCTGACCACCGTGGCGATGCGCACGTTGACGACCGATTACCTCGTCGTCGGTGCCGGCGCCATGGGCATGGCCTTCACGGACGCCCTGATCGATCATGCCGACGTCCATGTGGCGTTGGTTGATCGTCGTCACGCCGCCGGCGGCCACTGGCAGGACGCGTATCCATTCGTCCAGCTGCACCAGGCGTCGTTGTTCTACGGCGTTGCCTCGACCGTCCTCGGTCGCGGGACCGTGCAGCGAACCGGCCCCGAAGCCGGCCTCCACGAGCGCGCCCGGCGAGCCGAGATCCAGGCCTACTACGACGACATCCTGTACCGCCGCCTCCTCGCGTCGGGGCGCGTGACCTTCCTCGGCGGGAGCGAGTACTCCACCGACGGCGCCGCGCACCTCGTGACGTCCCGGGTGTCGGGCGAGACGACCGTGATCGACGTGCGCCGCCGCGTCGTCGATGCGAGCTACCTGTCCCCGACGATCCCGGCGACGACGCCGCCACCGTTCGGTGTGGGTGCCGACGTCCGAGTGATCGCGATCAACGACCTCGGCCGCCTGGTCGAGACGCCGACCGGCTACGTGATCGTCGGTTCCGGGAAGACGGCCACGGATGGGATCGTGTGGCTGCTGGCCAACGGTGTGGAGCCGGACCGCATCGTGTGGGTCCGACCGCGTGATCCCTGGATGCTCGATCGTGCGGTCGTCCAGCCGGATCCGGTCGTGGCGCTCGGGCTCGCCGCCGACGTCATGGCGGCCGCCACCGACGCCGAATCGGCTGACGACTTCTTCCTCCGTCTGGAAGCCGCCGGTGTGATGCTGCGGATCGACCCGGACGTCCTCCCCACGATGGCCAAGGCGCCGACGGTGGGCCGTTGGGAGCTCGATCTGCTCCGCACCATCGACAACGTCGTCCGTCTGGGACATGTCGTGTCGGTGACGCGTCGCGAGATGGTGCTCGACCACGGATCGCTCCCACTGAGGCCGGGTGCGCTGGTCGTGCACTGCGCCGCCTCTGGACTCGCGTCCCCTCCCATGGCACCCGTGTGGGCCCCGGACAAGATCAGGCTGCAGACGGTTCGGGCCGGCTTCCCCTGCTTCTGCGCGGCACTGGTCGGCTACGTGGAAGCCACCCGCGACGACGACCGCGAACGCAACCGCCTCTGTCCACCCAACGTGTACTCCGACGTCCCCGCCGACTGGGCCCGGATGCAGATGCGCGGAACGATCGCCGCTCGGCGCTACGGCGCCGAGACCGACATCGCCGCCTGGGCGAACAGCTGCGCACTCAACCCGGCACGCATCGAACCCGCTCGACGCGACGATCCCGCGGTGCGCGCCGCCCTTGCACGGGTCGCCGACGCCGGCGACCGAGGGCTCGCCGGGCTGGCCGAACTGGCCGAACTGGCCGACGATCAACATTTTGCGTGACGTCCACCTGCGACAGGCGTAGCCTGTTCGCGACGGCACGCAGGTCGCCTGCAGGGGGCAGGCGGCGGAGCGGGTCACGGAGCTGGCACGCGATGGGAAGTGCCGCGATGGTCGTACGACCGAGAGCCGTGGGTTCATCGTCGGCGTGGAACGGGCCTGCACCGTTGGACGGCTCCGCGCCGGCTGACGAAAGGACATCCCATGACACAGAGCGATCGAATCGAGGCGACGGCGTCGCTTGACGCCCTGCTGACCGAGGAGATGCTGGCCCGCTTCGATCAGCGGGCACCCGAGTACGACCGCGCCAACCGGTTCTTCGACGAAGACTTCGCCGAGTTGCGTGATTCGGGCTACCTGTCGTTGGCGCTGCCCGCCGAGTACGGCGGCTCCGGCCTCGGACTCCACGGCTACACCCAACTGGCGAGTCGGTTGGGCTACGTGGCGCCGGCGACCGCGCTGGCAGTGAACATGCACATCTACTGGACCGGGCTGGCCGCCGACCTGTTGAAGATGGGCGACGAGTCGTGCCGCTTCATCCTCGAGCGGGCGGCCGAGGGCGCGGTGTTCGCCGCGATCCACGGCGAGGCGGGCAACGACATGCCCTTGCTGCTGTCCACGACCACCGCCGAGCGCGTCGACGGGGGTTGGTCGATCAGTGGCCACAAGATCTTCGGCAGCCTGACTCCGGTGTGGACCCATGCCGGCTTCCACGCGATGGACAGCTCCGACCCGGCCGGCCCGAGGATCGTGCACGGGTTCATGCCACGCGACACGCCCGGTCTGCAGATCGTCGACACCTGGGACACACTCGGCATGCGCGCCACCCAGAGTCAGGACACGGTTCTCGACAAGGCGTTCTGCCCCGATGAACTGTGCCCCCTCGTGTGCCCGGCCGGGTTCGCCGGTGCAGGACCGTTCCAGGTCGGGATCTTCGCCTGGGCGCTCACCGGCTTCGCCGCCGTCTACCACGGCGCCGGCCGGCGGGCATACGACATCACGCTGGCCAACATGCCCAAACGGACCTCGATCGCCCTGACACATTCGATGGCCCACCATCCCGAAGTCCAGCACCACGTCGCCAAGATGCGCATGGCCTACGACGCCGCCGACGCACTGCTCAACCGCACGGCCGCCGACTGGGAGGCCGGCGTTCAGCACGAGGACTGGCCAGTGCGACTCGTCGCGACCCGTCAGGTGGTCATCAACGCCGCGAACGACATCGTCGACCGCGCGCTCGACCTGTCCGGCGGCGCCGGCGCGTTCCGCGCGAACCGGCTCGAACAACTCTTCCGCGACATCCGGATGGGCCGCTTCCACCCGGGCAACCGTCTGCTCGCCCCAGAGCTGATCGCCAAGCTGTGCCTCGGCATCGACCCCGACAGCCCGCAACGATGGGGTTGACGACCGTGTGACGCCTGCCCTCCGACCGCCGGCCATCGGGCGTGCATGATCAGGGGGCAGTCGTCACGAAAAGTCGCTGCGGTGGCCTGGCTAATGTGAGTCGCGTCTGCGGCCACTGGGGAGGTCGACGGTGACAGACGGTTCCGGTGCTGGCTTGGTCGAGGCATCCGAGGTGGAACAGCTTCGTCGGGACCTCCGCGACGCGTGCGAGGAGATCGTCGCGACCAACGCGGTCCTGACGGCGATGGGGCGGTCGGCGTCCGATCTCGACCTGGTGTTCGGGGCCATCGTCGACAGTGCCCGGAGCCTGTCTCATGCCGACGCCGCCGTGCTCAGCCTCGTCGACGGTCCGCACTATCGCCTGGCGCGGACGTCGGGGGTGTCGGCGGCGTACCTGCAGCACATGATCGATCACCCGTACCGTCGTGACGGCCAGTCGCTCCACGGGCGCCTCGGTCTCGCGCGGCGGGCGCTCCAGATCAACGACGTGCTGGCTGATCCGGACTTCGGACGGCAGGACGCTCAACGGATCGAGGGCTTCCGCTCGACCATGGGCGCGCCGATGATGCTCGACGACGAGGTCATCGGGGTGCTGTTGGTCTGGCGGACCGATGTCGATCCGTTCGAGGATCGTGCGATCACGCTGCTGACCGCGTTCGCCGCGGCCGCGGCGATCGCCGTACGCAACCTCGACCTCGTGCGTGCGCTGGAGACCCGCAGCGCGGAGCTCGCCCACAAGCTCGACCAGCTGGAGTCGCTCGGCAAGCTGGGGGAGGCAGTCAGCTCGAGCCTCGACCTCGGCACGGTGCTGTCGACGATCGTGATGCACGCGGTCCAGATGTCGGGCACCGACGGCGGCTCGTTGATGGAGTTCGACGAGGCCGAGCAGCACTTCTTCGTGCGCACGGCATACGGGACGAGCGACGAGACCCTGGAGCGGCTGCGCAACGTCGAGATCTCGCTGCACGGCACGTTCGTCGGCCGCGCCGCGCTGGAGGGGCGCCCGCTCCAGATCGTCGACTTGACCGAACTGAGTCTGGATGTCCATCAACGCGTGCTGTTCGACACCGGCTGGCGCTCGATGGTGGCGGTGCCGATGCTCCGGGAAGGTCAGATCGTCGGCGTCCTCGTCGTGCGACGGTTGAACCCGGGCGCGTTCCCGGACGAGACCTGCGAGCTCCTGCAGACGTTCGCCAGCCAGTCCGCCCTGGCCATCCTGAACGCGCGGTTGTTCCGCGACCTCGAGCAGAAGTCGGCCGAGCTCCAGGTCGTCAGCCGTCACAAGTCAGAGTTCCTCGCCAACATGTCGCACGAGCTGCGCACCCCGCTCAACGCGGTCATCGGTTTCTCGGAGGTGCTCCTCGACCAGTTGTTCGGCGAGTTGAACGACCGCCAGCTCGAGTACCTCCGGGACATCTGGAGCTCGGGCAAGCACCTCCTCCAGCTCCTCAGCGACATCCTCGACCTGTCGAAGGTCGAGGCCGGCAAGATGGAGTTGGAGCGCGGTTCGTTCTCGGTCCGTGAGGCGCTGGAGTACGGCATCTCGATGACCCGTGAGCGGGCGACGCGCCATGGGCTCGGTCTCGGCCTCGACGTCGCCGCAGACGTCGACGTGGTCGAGGGCGACGAGCTGCGGTTCAAGCAGGTCGTGATCAACCTGTTGAGCAACGCCGTGAAGTTCACCCCCGACGGTGGCGCCATCACGGTCGACGCCAGGGTGGTCGGTCCCGAGGTCGTCGTGACGGTGACCGACACGGGCGTCGGGGTCGCCGCGGCTGACCGCGAGCGGATCTTCGAGTCCTTCCAACAGGGTCGCGGCATCGCCAAGCACGAGGGCACCGGCCTCGGTCTGACGCTCTGCCGGCGCATCGTCGGGCTGATGGGTGGTCGCATGTGGCTCGACAGTGAGATCGGCGTCGGCAGCACCTTCGGGTTCACCGTCCCGATCGGACGTCAGGCGCCGACCGACGATGGTGGTGCTGCGTCGAACGGGGACGCCCGCCCGCACCGGATCCTCGTCATCGACGACGATCGTCAGTCCGTCGACCTGCTGACGGTGTACCTCGAGAGTGCCGGCTTCGACGTCTCGATCGCGCACGACGGAGCGATCGGTCTGGCCTGCATCCGACGAGACGAGCCGGTCGGGGTGATCCTGGATCTCCGCCTGCCGGGGATCGACGGATGGGAAGTGCTGCGCACGATCAAGGCCGATCCCGAGATCGCCCATCTTCCCGTCGTCGTCGTGTCGGTGCTCGACGAACGGACCAAGGGCCTCTCGCTCGGGGCGGCGGACTACCTCGTGAAGCCCACCGGTCGGGATCAGGTCGTGGCTGCGTTGGCCCGCGTCGGGGTCCTGCCGCGAGCGGGCGTCGTCGGGCAGCCGCCACGATCGGAGCACTGGTGAGCGTCTCGTACCGGATCCTCGTCGTCGAGGACAACGAGCTGAACCTCAAGCTCGTACGCGACGTCCTGTCGTATGCCGGATATCAGGTGCTGGAGGCTCGGTCCGGGGAGCAAGGGGTGGAGCTCGCCACCGAATGCCAGCCGGATCTGATCCTGATGGACCTTCAACTTCCGGGCATCGACGGGACCGAGACGCTGCGTCAGCTCCGGTCGAGCCCGCTGACACAGGAGGTGCCCGTCGTGGCCGTGACTGCGTTCGCGATGCGCGAGGATCGAGAGCGCGCCGTGCGCTCGGGCTTCGACGGATACGTCGAGAAGCCGTTCAGCACGCGTGAGCTCCCGGCGCAGGTGCAGGGCTTCTTGTCGGCCGGGCGCCATGAGCGATGAGGCCCTCGTCCTGGTCGTCGATGACCAGGCACCGAACATCCGACTGCTCGACGCAGTCTTGAGTCCCCGTGGCTATCGGGTGTTGAGCGCACAGTCCGGCGAGCGGGCCCTCGAGATGTTGCACGATGAGCAGCCAGACATCGTCCTGCTCGACATCATGATGCCCGGCATGGACGGCTACGAGGTGTGCCGGCGGATCCGCGAGCACCCGGCGACCGCCTATCTGCCCGTCGTGATGATCACGGCGAGCGACACGCAGGAGAAGCTCCGGGCGATCGAGGCCGGGGCGGATGACTTCGTGACGAAGCCGTTCGATCAGGCCGAGCTGCTCGCGTGGGTGAGGTCCCTGGTCCGAGTCAAGCGCTATCACGACACGATCGAGCGGCAGGCAGCCGAGCTGGAGCGCTGGAACCGCGAACTCGAGGAGCGCGTCCAGGCGCAGCTCGCCGCGCTCGAGCGGGCCACCCGGCTGCGCCGCTTCCTCGCCCCGCAGATGGCCGAGCTCATCCTCGACTCCGGCGACGAATCGTTCCTCGAGAGCCATCGACGCGAGATCGTCGTCGTGTTCTGCGATCTGCGTCAGTTCACGGCCTTCGCCGAATCCAGCGAGCCCGAGGAGCTCGCGGCGGTGCTGGGCGAGTACCACGGGGCGCTCGGCGATCTCGTGTTCCGCTTCGAGGGCACGCTCGAACGGTTCACCGGCGACGGGTTGATGGTCGTGTTCAACGATCCGCTGCCGTGCGAGGACGCCGGCCTGCGGGCGATCCGCATGGCCGTCGCGATGCGCACCAGGGTTCGCGACCTGGCCGAGTCGTGGTCGCGCCATGGCCACGATCTCGGCTTCGGCATCGGCGTCGCGCAGGGCTTCGCGACGCTCGGACGGATCGGGTTCGAGGGCCGCTACGAGTACACAGCGCTCGGCACCGTCGTCAACCTTGCCGCCCGGTTGTGTGCGGTGGCCAAGCCGTGGCAGATCCTCGTCAGCCAGCGCGTGCTCAGCGGCATCGAGGACGTCGTCGTGCACACCTCGGTCGGTGAGCTCGAGCTGAACGGCTTCAGCCGGCCCACTCGCGCCTATGACATCAAGGGCGTCGACTCGGCCCGAGTCGCGTCGTCGTGAAGGGCATCGACGTCGTGGCCGGCACGGCGGGCGCCGCCGGCCTGTCCGGTCTCGACCAGGAGCAGCGCTACCAGCACTTCGACCGCCTGCAGCGCAACCTCGGCCACGTCTGGGACGCGATGGGTCTGAACCTCGAGAACGAGTCCGTGGTGGTCATCCCCTCGGTCACGCTCGATCGCCTCGCCGACGTCAGCGGGACGTTGACACAAGCCTACGAAGAGCGCTTCCTGTTCCTCCTGCTGCTGCTGCGCGAGCCCCGTCTGCGCATGGTGTACGTGACGTCGACGCCGATCGCGCCGGCCATCGTCGAGTACTACCTGGCGCTGCTCCCAGGCGTCATCCCGAGTCACGCCCAGGCCCGTCTGACGTTCGTCTCCGTCGGCGATGCCAGCCCGCGACCGCTCAGCCAGAAGCTGCTCGAGCGGCCCCGCCTCCTGCGCCGCATCGCGGCGCTGATCCCGGATCGTTCGCTCAGCCATCTCATTCCGTACAACACCACGGCCCTCGAGCGCGACGTCGCCGTGGCACTCGGGATCCCGATGTACGGCGCCGACCCCCGACTGGAGCACCTCGGGACGAAGTCGGGTTGCCGCCGGCTGTTCGCCGAGGAGGGAGTCCGTCATCCGCTCGGGTACGAGAACCTGCACAACCTCGACGACGTCGTGGACGCGGTGGTGACGATGCGCGAGCTCGGATCGTCCGCTTCCAACGTCATCGTCAAGCTCAACGAGGGCGTCTCCGGCGAAGGGAACGCACTCGTCGATCTGCGTGGGCTCCCGCCCGCCGGCGATGCGCGAGCGCGTCCCGAGATCATGCAGCGTCTCCGGGACATGCAGTTCGAACGACCAGGCACTCCGCTCGACCTGTACCTCGGCAAGCTCGCCGAGCGCGGTGGCATCGTCGAGGAGCTCGTCGCCGGGGAGGAGGTTCGGAGCCCGAGCGTGCAGCTGCGAGTGACTCCGGGCGGCGACGTCGAACTGCTGTCCACGCACGACCAGGTGCTCGGTGGGCCGAGCGGACAGAGCTACCTCGGCTGCCGCTTCCCGGCTGACTTCAACTACGCCCCGGCCATCAGCGCCGAAGCGTCGATCATCGGTGCCCGCCTGGCACGCGAAGGCGTCATCGGGCGCTTCGCCATCGACTTCGTCACGGTGCGCGGCGCCGATGGACGATGGACGTCGTACGCGATCGAGCTCAACCTGCGCAAGGGCGGTACGACCCACCCGTTCCTCACGCTGCAGTTCCTCACCGGCGGCCGCTACGACGCTCGAACCGGCCTCTTCGTGACCCAGGACGGTTCCGAGAAGCATCTCGTGGCGACGGACCACTTCGAGTCGGACACCCTTCGGGCGCTGACCGTCGACGATCTGTTCGACATCGTCGCACGGCACCGACTGCACTTCGACCAGTCGCGCCAAGTGGGGGTCGTGTTCCACATGATCAGCTGCGTGACCGAACATGGCCGTGTCGGGCTGACGGCGGTCGGCAACACGCCTGCCGAAGCCGAGGCCATCTACCAGCGGGCCGAACGCACGCTGCTGGACGAGGCGCAGGCGGCGCTGCAGGAGGTGGCCCTCCCGACCTGACGCCGGTTGCCGCGCACCTGGCGACCATCTCGATCAGAGAGCCGGGTGGGGCCGGTGGCGATGCGCAGCTGCTGTTGACCGATCGCCCGGCACGGCTCGCAGCAGGCGACCGACGTCGTACGGTGGGCCCCGTGCGCCACGCGAGCTCGTCCTCACTCGACGAGCTCGAGCCGCTCCTTGCAGCGCTTCGTCAGGAGCCCGGCCTCGTCGAGAGGAAGCGCGGTGTCTTCTACCGTGGCTCCAAGGCCTTCTTGCACTTCCACGAGGACGTGTCCGGACTTCATGCGGATGTTCGGGTCGCCGAGGACTTCGAACGCCTTCGAGTTCAGACGCCGAGCGAACGCGAGCACCTCCTGACGCTGGTCCGGTCGATCTCACGTCCTCGACCATCGCCGTCCCGGCCGTTCGTCGAGCGTCCTTGATCGCTCGTTCCTGGGATGCTCGCGTCGTGGACGATGCCGAGTTCGTCGGGTGGTACGGGTCGTGGTCACCGCTCGGTGTCCGTGACGTGACGCTGTTGCTGGCGGGTTTCGACGCGCCCTGGTGGATCGTCGGCGGCCACGCCATCGAGCGCTTCACCGGCGTGTCACGACACCACGAGGACATCGACATCGCCGTCCTCCGCCCTGACGCCGCCCAGCTGCTCCAAGTGCTGGCTGGCGAGTACCACGCCTGGGCCAACGCCTCGGGAACCTTGACGCCGATGATCGACGGACGCCTCGATCTGCCCGCCGACGCCGGGCAGATCTGGGTTCGCCGCGACGCGTCGTCACCGTGGGAAGCCGACTTCGTCATCGCCGAGCAACGAGACGGCACATGGGTCTGGCGCCACGATCCGACGGTGACCATCGCACTCGAAGATCTCGTCTGGACTGACGCCGACGGCGTGCGATTCGCTCGTCCTGAGATCGTGCTCGCACACAAGGCCAGATGGTGTCAGCCCAAGGATGACCTCGACTTCGACACCACCTGGCCGCTGCTGGACATCCGGGCGCGAGCCTGGCTACGGACAGTGGTCACCACCATGTACCCCGACCATCCGTGGCTCGCGCACATGACCTGAACACGCGACGACAAGCGCCGGATCACCGGCATCGCCGCGGACCTCGAACCGTCCGATGCCGACACCCAGGCGCGCGCCTGAGCTGGAGCCGGGAACGCAGTCCGGTCCGCGCGGAGCGCGGCGCTACGGTGCAGCGCAGTGACCGGCGAGCACCTCGTCGCGCTCTTGTGGGCGATCGGTTCCGGCGAGCGCGACGCCGCGGCACGGATGCTGGGCGACGCGCCGCAGCTGGCCGTCACCCGCGTGCGTCGCGAGGACGAGGTCTTCATCGCCGAGTGCCATGCGCAGGTGTACGCGGGCGACACGGCGTTGCACGGGGCCGCGTTCGCCTACGACGTGACGACGGCTCGCCGCCTCGTCGCGATCGGCGCCGACGTCCACGCCGAGAACCGGCGCGGCGCCCAGCCGTTGCACGCCGCGACGATCGGCACGCCCGGCTCGAGCAACTGGAACCCGACGACACAAGCCGAGATGATCGACTACCTGGTCAGCGTCGGCGCCGATCCGAATGCGCGGGCCAAAGGAGGCGTGACGGCACTGCACCGGGCAGTCCGCAACCGCTGCTCGGCCGCCGTGGCCGCCCTCCTCGAAGCAGGCGCCGATCCCGGGCTGCGCAACGACAGCGGCTCGACAGCCCTCGACCTGACCCGTTGGACGACGGGACGCAGTGGCAGCGGTTCGGCCGAAGCACGAGCCGAGCAACCGATCATCGTCGACCTCTTGCAGCGCGCCGTGCGCTGAGGGTCGAGCTCGGAGCGGACCTCCATCGGGAGCGTGTCCCCGGGGCCTTCAGTGCCAGCACGACCTCGGCGGCATCGTCAGTAGATCGATCGTTGGACGGCTTCGAACCTGCCGTCGTGGATCGCGATCCGCCAGACCCGGACGTCTTTGCCGACGCCATCTTGGTCCTTCTCGTAGATGAGGACCGATTCGGCCTCGCGCCGTCCTGGTCCTCGGAACCTGACGACTTGGGTGTCGACGGTGACCTCCACGGTCGTGACGGGCGCAGCCAGGAACTCGTCGAGGGATTCGGGGGCGCGGTCGTTCACCGACAACACGACGTACGCCAGACCGGAGAAGATCGCTGTGCGGTCGCGGTCATCGGACATGGCAAGGTCACTCGGTCGGCGGGAAGAGGGGTCCTGATGTGGGCGTCAACATCAGGTCGGCCGGTTGGCGATCGATCGGTCGTGATCCGTGTCGATGAGGTCGATGAGGTCGGTGAGCCCGGTGAGCTCGAGCGCCCGGCGAACGGCAGTCGTCGGGTGCGACACCACGAGGCGACCTCGCGGGCCGAGCCGGTCGACTGTGTGGCAGAGCACGTGGATGCCGGAGGAGTCGATGAACGTCAGCTCGGTGACGCCCAGCTCGATCGTGCCGCCAGGTCGGGCCAGCGGTTGGAGAACCTCGGAGAGGCGGGGCGCGCTGTCGATGTCGAGCTCACCGGACAGGTGGACGACCAACGGACGATCGATGCGGATGTCGAGGCGTGTTGGTGTGGCTTCGCCGCCGTCGGCGACGCGGTCGGCGTCGTCGGACGTTTGGGCGTCGACGTCGGGCGGGCTGTCGTGCGCGGTCATCTGGTTGGCAGGATCCTCGAGCGTGGACGGCGCCTCCTGGCAATGACGGCTGGCGTTGGTCGGCCGGTGGTACCAGGAGACGACCGTTGCGTTCGACGTGACACGGTCGAGGGCGCCCTGCCACATCAGGCTGCCGTCGACGACCAGCCAGGTGACGTGTGAGCGTGACGCGATGTCGGCGATGTTGTTCAGCAGGGCTGCGCCGGCGTCGTCGAGCTCGTTGAGTCGCCGCAGGGACAGGCGCATGGTGTCGGCCTGGGCGACGATCACTTCGAGCACCTCGCCGACAGCGCGCCGGTTGGTGCGGTTCAGCGCGCCGGCGAGAGCGACGTCGAACGTGCCAGCATCGCGGCCGACCACGATCTGGCATCTGGCAGCCAGGAACGTCACCGGTCGACCGGGTGTGACGAGGTCTGCCAACGAGCTCGGCGGCGGTGGGGCAGGGTCTTCGTCGTCGAGGTCGGGCACGCTGTCTGGATCGTCGTACACGGCGGCGTCGTTACATCTCGAGCGTCGTGCACCCGCGGCTGCCGCACGGACCACACGAACGGGTGGTCGCTGGGCCTGGGTCGGATGTAACGCTCTGCCGTCGCCGAACGATGCCTCCTTGATGCTCACAACCGCCGGTTGGGAGCGTGCGATCGGGCGGAACAGGTGGAGGTGAGCGACGGCACGGGCGACGGACCGGCTGGCGTCGCAGACGACGTCGAGGCGGCACTCGTCGCTGCGCGCCGTGGCGATCGCGACGGTCTGAGCGTGTTGTACCGGACGTACCACCACCGACTCCTGCGCTATCTGCGGGCGGTCGAACCGCGGCTGGCCGACGACCTGGCCGGCGAGATCTGGGTGGCCGTGGCGACACGCCTGGGTACGTTCGAGGGCGACCGACAGGACTTCACCGCCTGGTTGTTCACGATCGCCCGGAATCGCCTCGCCGATGCCCGACGACGCGCCGTCCGCCGTCGGACCGACCCGGTGAGCGACGTGCCTGACCGCCACGTGATCGATTTCGCGCAGGGCGCGATCGATCGGTTGGACGCGCAGGAGGCGATCAGCGTGATCCTGGCGGTGCTGTCACCGGCGCAGGCCGACGTCGTGCTGCTGCGAACGCTCGGCGACCTCTCGCCGGCCGACATCGCGAAGATGCTCGGCCACGACGAGAGCTGGGTACGGGTGACGTACCACCGAGCACTGAGCCGTTTGCGCGATCACTTCGCCGGCGCGTAACGCAGCACGCCGTTCGAACGATCTGATGGACGTGTTGCCTGGAGCCGCCGATCACCGACCGCCGGGGAGCGCGGTCCGCGCCCTGCTCGCGCGAGTAGCTGCCCCGGCGACTGACGATGAGCGCGGTGCGGAGGCGACCACGGTGGCCGCAATGGTCTCCGCCGCTCAGGCCGCGGCGGTGGTCGGTGGAGGTCGACGATGGGCGACGCGTCAATGGCTCGCTCGAACAGCCATTGCCGCGGGCGTCCTGGTCGCCGGAACCGGGACTGCAGCGGCCGCGGGCGCCCTGCCCGGACCAGCCCAGTCGGCGATCGCTCGTGCCACAGCGCACATCGGTCTCGACCTGCCCAATCCGGGAGCAGCCGTCCACGCGATGACGACGGACCGTCACCATGGGCCGACGACTGAACCGACGACTGAGCCGCCCACATCGACCACGACGAGCGCCACGATCCCCGCGCCGAGCGCGGCGACCCCCGCACCGAGCGCGGCGATCGCCACCACGCCGGTCGCCGCCGGCACCGGCGCGAGCACCGGAACCACGGAGCCGATCGTGACGTCGACGTCCGCCGACTTGCCTGTGTCCGCAGCGACGACCCCCGCTCGTGGTCCAGAGCTCGACGGCCCGGCGAAGAAGGGACTGTGCACCGCGTGGGATGCGCACCGTCGCAGCGGACGACCAGACAGCGAGGGGACCGCGTTCGCCAACCTCGACGCAGCTGCCGCCGCTGCCGGTCAGTCCGTCGCCGACTTCTGCGCGCCGGTCCTCCCGGCGGCGACCTCCGAGTCGCCTTCACCGACGACAGCGAGCGCGACCACGGACGCGCCGACGAATCAGAAGGGCGGCCGGACGACCACGTCGCCGACGGGGCCGCCCGTCACCCATCCACCTCATCCGACGCACCCGACGCACCCGACGAAAGGCGACGTCACAGTTCCCTGAGACGGCGGTCGCGCCGCTCCCCGATCAACGCACTGCCGATCGTCACGAGCCTCGGCGCGCAAGGAAAGATGATGTGAGCTGGGACGATTCGAGATCGATCGTGGCGGACGATGTCTCACCGATGCCGCGTGCGGCTACCGGAGTGGTGATCGACGGCGGCTGACCGACGTCGACACGAGCCCAAGGAGCAGTTGTGATCGGATTCATCCTCTACCTCGTCATCGTCGGCTTGATCGCCGGTTTCATCGCCCGAGCCGTCGTGCCCGGACCTGATCCGATGTCGATCCTCGCGACGATGGTCCTGGGCATCGTCGGGTCGTTCATCGGCGGCTTCCTCGGCTACCTGATCACCCACCATGACGCCAACGACGGAGCGTTCCAGGCGTCGGGCATCATCGGATCGATCATCGGCGCGATCGTCGCGTTGCTCGTCTACCGCGCCGTGCACGGCGGTCGCCGGCACGCGGCGTGATGGTGACGGGCATGAGCAACGAACAGCAGCGTGGCCACGACGTCGTGACCGGCGATGAGCCGACCGTCGTCGCGACAGCTGGGCGTTGGCGTCGTCGCTCGCCTGGACTGCCGTCGGCGCCGCCGTCGTGCTGGTCAGCCTCCTCGTGCCGTGGGCGTCGGTGCAGTCGGCGCGGCGTGAGAACAGATTGAGCACTCAGACGATGTCGGGCCGGGTGGAGGATCTGTCCGACACCCGGCCCGGTCGCGCCCCGGACCGACCCGCGACGCCATCGGGGTGTGACGCTCGCTGGCCGATACCGGCTCGAGCGCCTGATTGCCGTCGGGGGGATGGGCGAGGTCTGGTGTGCCACCGACCGGGTGCTCGATCGGTCGATCGCGGTCAAACTGTTGCGCGGCGACATCGCCGACGACCGAGACCTACTGCGCCGCTTTCGCACCGAGGCGCGCCACGCTGCTGCGCTCACGCATCCAGGCGTCGCCCGTGTCTACGACTATGGCGAGGAGGGCCCGGCAGGCTCGACGGCCTTCCTGGTCATGGAGTTGGTCGACGGCCAGCCGGTGTCCGCGGCCGTGCGTCGCGGTCCGCTGCCGCCTGCCGTCGTCGTCGGCCTGCTGACGCAAGCGGCCGATGCGCTCGGTGCGGCGCATGCCGCCGGCCTCGTGCATCGCGACGTCAAACCCGGCAACCTGCTGCTGTCACCCGACGGCGTCGTCAAGATCACCGACTTCGGGATCGCCCACGCGATCGGCGCAGCCCCGGTGACCGACGATGGCAAGGTTGCCGGGACCGCGCGCTACATGTCCCCAGAACAGGCCACCGGAGGTCCGATCGCGGCGACCAGCGACGTGTACTCCCTCGCCGTCGTCGGCTACGAACTCCTCACCGGCCACACCCCGTTCGACGGGCCACCCGCCGCCGTGGCGCTCGCCCACGTCCGCGCGCTGCCACCCCCGTTGCCCCCGGACGTCCCTGATGATCTGCGCGACCTCATCGAACGATCGATGAGCAAGGACCCGACGCAGCGGCCGGCGAACGGCGCCGCGATGGCCCGCGAGCTGCGCGCCGTCGTCGATGCACCCGTCGGCGTCGATCCCGAGGTGTCCGCCGCGTCCACTCCGACAGTCCTCGACGCCACGAAGGTGTGGGTCGCGCCGGCTGGCCGGGAATCCGATCCGACGACCCCCAACGCGCTCGTGGGCGTTCCGCAGGCGGCGCGGACGCGCCTCCGGCGCCGGCTCGCGGTCGGTGTCACCGCGCTGCTCGTGGCCGCGCTGGCCGTGCTCGCGATGCGTGCGATGGCCGAGCCCGAACCCACCGGCCAGATCCCCGCCCCAGTCACCGCCACGACGATCATCGACGCCCCATCCACGCCGGCCACGCCCACTGCGCCGGCGCCCACTGTCACCACGGCGACACCGACGACCGCACCAACGACCCCACCAACGACCGCGGCCGCGGTGGCGCCGAACAATGGCAAGCACAACGGCAAGGGCAAAGGGAAGAACGAGCACTGATCGACGTCGACATGGTTACGGCCGATCCCGAACCAGCTGGAGCGTGCTGGAGTGAACGCAAGGGACTGGTCGGGTGTCCAGTGCCACACGGGCTGAGGCTGTCCTGAGTGCTCGGACACGGCGAATTCGCGAGCCCAACCTCGAGTTCCGCTCGACCCGGAGCGCTCGGCCTGCGGGTCAGGCGAGTTGGAGCTGGAGGCTGGTGATGAGTTGTTCGACGCGTTGGCGGATGTCGTCGCGGATCGGGCGGACGTCGTCGACGGTGCGGCCGGCGGGGTCGTCGAGCTCCCAGTCTTCGTAGCGCTTGCCGGGGAAGAGGGGGCAGGCGTCGCCGCAGCCCATGGTGATGACGACGTCGGCGGCGCGGACGATCTCGTCGGTCCAGGGTCTGGGGAACTCGGTGGAGATGTCGATGCCGACTTCGGCCATGGCGGCGATGGCGGCGGGGTTGACTTCGGAGGCGGGTTCGGATCCGCCGGAGTAGACGTGGACGCGGTCGCCGGCGAGGTGTTGGAGCCAGCCGGCGGCCATCTGGGAGCGGCCGGCGTTGTGGACGCAGAGGAACAGGACGGACGGGTTCATGGTGGTGGTGAGTCCTTCGATCTTGGCGAGGGCGCGGAGTCGTTCGCGGGCGAATCGTTCGGCGAGCACGGGGACGAACGTGGTGATGCGTGCGTGTGGGAGGAGTCGGTCGACGCTGTCGGTGAGGAACCGGTCGATGGTTTCGGGGCCGAAGGTGCCGTCGAAGTCGCGTTCGAGGTGGGTGCGGATCGTGGCCAGGACCTGTTGTTGACCGAGGGTGAGGTCGTTGGTGGACGGCATCAGCCACCTGCCTTGGGGTTGGGGTAGAGGAACCGGATGAGGACGAAGGCCAGGGCGGCGCCGACGAGTTGCATGACGATGAACATCGGCGCCGATGAGGGTTTGATGCCGGCGAAGCTGTCCGAGAGGGTGCGGGCGATGGTCACGGCCGGGTTGGCGAAGCTCGTCGACGAGGTGAACCAGTAGGCGCCGGCGATCCACAGACCGACGGCGAAGGCGACGACGTTGGCGCGGCCGCTGCGGACGCAGCCGTGGATGACGAGCAGCAGCCCGACGGTGGCGACGACCTCGGACAGCCACAGGGCACCGGACGAGCGGACCTTGGTCGACAGCTCGATGGCGGGGAGCTCGAACATCAGGTTGGCGAGGATGGCGCCGAGGCAGCCGCCGATGACCTGGGCGACGATGTACAGGCCGGTGTCGCGGTTGCTGATGGTGCCGAAGGCCCGGTCGAGGAGGGTGACGACGGGGTTGAAGTGGGCGCCGGACACGGCGCCGAAGATGAGGATGAGCCCGATCAGTGCGCCGGCGGTGGCGGCGGCGTTCTCGAGGAGTTGGAGGCCGACGTCGTTGGGTGAGAGGCGGCTGGCCATGATCCCGGAGCCGATGACGGCCATCACGAGCAGGCCGGTGCCGAGGGCTTCGGCGACGAGGCGGCGGGCGAGATCGGCGTGGAGTGCGCCGGTGCCGGTCTCCGGTGCGGAATCGAGGTCGGTCATGCCGCACCGATCAGGTCGGCGATGCGTCGGCGGAGCTCGACGACGGTGGCGTCGAACGCTTCGCGGGTGCCGATGGGGACCGGGTCGGGGACCGACCAGTGCAGCCACGACGGATCGGCGCCGAGCTCCTCGTGGGCCCGGTCGCAGACGGTGATGGTGAGCGCAGGTCGTCGTCGGACGGTGTCCAGTGCGGTGGGTGTGGCGTTCGTGAGGTCGAGCCCGGCGCGGCGGGCAGCGGCCGCTGCGCCGGCGTGGACGGCGTTCGCCGGGTGGGTGCCGGCGCTGGCCGCGCGTGTCCCGGTGACGCCGTGCCAGATGGCGGCAGCGAGCTGGGAGCGTGCCGAGTTCGCGGTGCACACGAACAGGACGGGTTGCGGCAGCAGCGTCGGGCGGAGTCGGAGTTGGTCGAGGCTGTCGAGGCGGAGGTGGACGTAGCGGCGGCGGCCGTCGCCACTCGATCGACTGCGTTCGATGAGCCCTGCCTCCTCGAGGACGTCGAGGTGATGGGCGAGCAGGTTCGACGGCATGTCGAAGCGGGTTTGCAGCTCGTGGGGTGAGCGGTCCGAGGTGGTCAGGTCGTCGACGATCGCCAGACGCAAGAGATCACCGAGCGCCGCATGCACCTTGGCGCGCTGTTCGACATCGAGATGGATCAACCACGGCCTCAGTGTCTCACCCAACTCGAATTGAGACAACTTTTCTTGAGAGGTCGTGTTCCATCTGCCGGACCAAGACGGCGAACCCAGAGTTGCAGACCTCCCAACGACACCGTCTCGGGCCACCGACGTGCCGGCGAGCAACGCCCGCGGCCGCGACGGCCGCACCTTCGCTGTCACCGGGTCAGCTCGGACAGCAGCTCCCGCCGGCGCCGGGGTGGGCGCCGATCATGACGTTCTGGATCTGGTCGGCGTCGGCGTGCTTGACGTACCACTCCCAGCGCGTCCCGTCGGGCCCATGAACCCAGGTCTCGGTCTTCTCCGCGTAGCAACACACCGTGTCGTCGACCCCGGTCGTCTCGATCCCCTCGCCCGACAGACGGGCCTCGGCGGCGACGACCTCGGCCGACGACTCCGTCTCGACCCCGAGATGGTTGATCGTGCCGGTCTCGCCCGCGCCTTCGAACAGGACGAGCTTCAGCGGCGGCTGGTCGATGGCGAAGTTGGCATAGCCGGGCTTGGTCTTCGCCGGTCCGACGCCGAACATCTTCGTGTAGAACTCGACCGCCTCGTCGAGGTCGGCGACATTGAGCGCCAGCTGCAGCCTCATCCGAACTCCTTCACAGATTGATCGACGAACGTCGATGCGATGTCGTCGACAGTAGCGACTTCATCGACTATCGTCAATCATCGATGGCAGCTGCTTCGATGACTTCCGCGCAGACGGTGACCCGCGAGGACGCAACGACGTGGGCCGGCTGGTTCAAGGCCCTCGGCGACCCGACCCGGATCCTCATCCTCCACCTCTTGGCGACCGAGGCCCGAGCGATGACCACCGGCGAGGTCGTCGCGGCAATGGACGTCGGCCAGTCCACCGTCTCGCATCATCTGCAGATCCTCGGTGAGACATGCTTCGTGCACGTGGAGCGGTCCGGCACCCAGTCGTGGTGGCGGATCAACGAACGGTGCATGGCGTCGTTCCCGTCCGCTGCCGAGCTGATCATGGGCCGCCTCCCGCTCGTCGCGCCCGTGGGACGACTCCTCGGACGGCTGCGCCCCAGGGACCTGCTGATGGCCATCCCGGAACCCGACCTCGCTCGCTACGCCGACGCAGCGCGTCGAGTCGACGCCGGCGACAGCTGCGCAACACCCGACGGTCCGTTCGGTGCCAGCAAGTACGACGACCTCGCCGGCATCCCCGAAGCAGCAGTACGGGTCAGCCTCGGCTGCGGCAACCCGATCTCGGTCGCCGACCTTCGGCCCGGCGACGTCGTGTTGGACCTCGGCGCCGGCGGCGGCATCGACGTGCTCCTCTCCGCCCGCCGGGTCGGGCCCACGGGGTTCGCCTACGGGCTCGACGCCACCCCGGAGATGCTCGACCTCGCCCGGCGCAACGCCGCCGACGCCGGTGCGACCAACGTCGAGTTCCTCCACGGCAGCATCGAAGCGATCCCGCTGCCCGACGCCTCGGTCGACGTCGTCGTCTCCAACTGCGTCATCGTCCTCTCCGGCGACAAGGACGCCACGTTCGCCGAGATCGCCCGTGTGCTCCGACCCGGCGGTCGCGTCGGGATCAGCGACATCGTCCGCGCCGAGCCCGATGACGGGACACCCACCACCGTCAGTTGCGCCGACAGCGCCATCACCGTCGACGCCTACGAGGCTGCGCTCCGTCAGGCCGGCCTTGGTCGAGTCGCGATCGAGCTCACCGACCCGATCGGTGCCGGCCTGTCCAACGCGATCATCCGCTCGCGCAAGCCAGCGGTGTCGATCCGGCCGATGACGGCGGCCGACTGGCCGGCGGTGCGCGACATCTACGCCGCGGGCATCGCCACCGGCAACGCCACGTTCGAGACCGGCCCACCGTCATGGGAGCACTGGGACGCCGGCCACCTCGACGACCAACGCCTCGTTGCCACCACGGCCGACGACACGGTCATCGGATGGGCGGCGCTCAGTCCCGTCTCGGACCGCTGCGTCTACGCCGGCGTCGCCGAGAACAGCCTCTACATCCACCCCGAGCACCGGGGCAGCGGCATCGGCACCACCCTGCTCGACGCGCTCGTCACCGGCGCAGAACACGCCGGGTTCTGGACCGTCCAGACCGGCATCTTCCCCGAGAACACCGCCAGCATCGCGGCGCACCAGGCGGTCGGATTCCGCATCGTCGGCCGTCGCGAACGCATCGGCCAACTCAACGGGGTCTGGCGCGACACCCTCGTCCTCGAACGTCGCAGCCAACGCATCTGACGATGTGGGAGACCACCGGCACCGGTTCGTTCATGAGGCCACTGAGCTCGGTGGTGTGGCACACGGCTCGTCCATCGGACAGAATCTAATCTAAGATCGAAATTATGGACGATGTCGTCGAGGTGGAGCGAGGTACCGCGTGAAGTTCGGATACTCGACGATGAATGGCGCCGCGGGGCTGCTTCCGGCCGAGCTGGCGCGGCAACTGGAGGATCGCGGCTTCGAGTCGATGTGGGTGCCGGAGCACACGCACATCCCGACGTCGCGAGACACACCGCACCCGTCGACGAACCCGTTGCCGGACGGTTACTTGCACATGATGGATCCGCTCGTGTCGCTCGCCGCGGCGGCGTCGGTCACGGATCGACTCGTGCTCGGCACGGCCGTGTGCCTCGTCATGCAGCACGACGTGGTGGCCTTGGCCAAGGCGGTCGCGACGCTCGATGTGATCAGCGGCCGTCGTGGGTGTGCCCGAAGCCAGTGCGCGGCACGGTGCCGATCGCGCTGGGGAACTGGGGGTCGGTCGGGTTGGATCACGCTGCCCGTGACGCGGATGAGTGGATGCCGATCGATGCGATGCTGCACGGCGACGGAGGTCGTCCCGATGTGGCCGCGGGCGTCGAGCGGTTCCGCCGGATCGTGGCGGAGCACGGGCGCGATCCCGACTTGGTGCCGATCAGCGTGTTGATGTTCTCTCGACCGACGGATGCGCGGGTCGAGCGCTACGCCGCCTTGGGGTCCAACGCGTCGTCCTCTCCGTCCCGTCCGCCGGCATCTCGACCGGCGCGGAGATCCTGTCCGACCTCGACGAGATCACGCCGATCGTCCAACGCCACCGGTGAACATTCGACGCGCTGACTCGATGAGCGAGTTCGCTTCCGATCCTGGATTAGGATTTTGGGGTGACGCGAGATTGGGTGGAACAGTGGCCGATGTGTTCATGAGCCAGACGCCCAGGGAGTCGAAGTCGGTGCGCACTCGTCGGCGGATCCTCGACGCGGCGGCAGAGGTGTTCAGCGAGCAGGGATACGGGGCACGTCTGAGCGACATCGCTGATCGTGCGGGGATGAAGGCGGGCAGCCTCTACTACCACTTCGACTCCCGCGAGGATCTGGTGGCCGAGGTGCTGCGCCTCGGCATCGAGGGCTCCTGGGACCACGTGGCTGTTGCGGTGGGTCGCCTGCCGTCGACCGCACGTCCGTCCGAACGGCTCCAGGCAGCCATACGTGCGCACACCATGGCGATCGTCGGGCGGAGTGCGTACGCGACGGCACAGGCACGGATCGTCGGTTCGCTGCCTGCCGATGTGGCTCGGGCTCACCGCAAGGATCAGCGGGCCTACGGCGACTACTGGCGTGACTTGTTCGCGTCGGCGCAGGGCGCTGGTGAGATCGATGGCGAGGTCGATGTCTTCGCCGCGCAGATGCTGGCCTTCGGGGCGATGAACTGGACGTCCGAGTGGTACCGCGACGGGCGCGGCCTGACACCGGAGCAACTCGCCGACCAAGCCGTCCGCGTGTTCTTCCACGGCGTCATCACTCGAACCTGAGCATGGTGTCGGCGGGGCGGCCCGTCCGTTGTCGCTCCGATGCTCCCAGAAATTCGAACGAGCCTGAGACTCTTGGGCGTTCGTTCGCGGCACGAGTAGAGGTGGGGAAGTTGATGGGTGACCTGGATGGAAGCGTGGCGATCATCACGGGCGCGGCGCGTGGCCAAGGCGCTGCCGAGGCGAAGCTGTTGGCGGCCAACGGGGCCAAGGTGGTGTTGACCGATGTGCTCGTCGAGCAAGGTCGGGCCGTGGCGGCCGAGATCGGGGCGGCAGCGTTGTTCATCGAGCAGGACGTCTCCTTGCCCGAGGGTTGGGATGAGGTCGTCGAGGCGACGGTCGCGGCGTTCGGGCAGGTCGACGTGTTGGTCAACAACGCAGCGATCTCCAGACCGTTGAAGTTGGAGGACACCGACCCCGATACGTACGAGTTGCTGTACCGGGTCAACCAGCTGAGCGTCTACCTCGGCATGCGCGCCGTGATCGCGCCGATGAAGCAGCAAGGGGGCGGGTCCATCATCAACATCTCGTCGGTGGCCGGGCTGCAGGGCACCAACAGCCTGTTCGCCTACACGGCAACGAAGTGGGCGGTGCGCGGGATGTCGAAGTCCGCTGCGTTGGAGCTCGCTCGCTACAAGATCCGCGTCAACACGATCTTCCCGGGGGTCGTCGACACGCCGATCAACGACGCCAACCCGGCGCGGATGAACGAAGTGCTCGTCAAGACCACGCCGATGCGACGGATGGGCGAGCCGTCCGAGATCGCCGAAGCGGTGCTGTTCTTGGCGTCGCCGCGCGCCAGCTTCGTGACGGGCGCGGACTTCGCGATCGACGGCGGGATGTCGATCTGATGACCGAGGTCGCGGTGGTCACCGGTGGCGGCAGTGGCATCGGTCGGGCAAGCGCGGAGATGTTCGGCAGACGCGGGCTGCACCTCCCGGTCGTCGGACGCAGCGAGCTCGGGGAACCGGTGCGCGCGCGCTGGTCCACGCCGCAGGGGCCGACCTCGTCGTGGCGTTCGACGCGACGACGCCCGGGCAGTTCGACCCCCTCGTGGACATCAACGTGAAAGCCCCGTTCTTCCTGACCCAACAGCTCGTCGCCCATCTCGCCGAGGGCGCCGGGGTGGTGTTCGTCGGTTCGATCTCGGCGCTGCGGGCATAGGCCGCGCCACGCGGCCTATGCCGCGTCGAAGGCGGCATTGCTCGGCCTCACTGCTGGCCTCGCCGTCGATCTCGCGCCGTCGGTGCGGGTGAACTGCGTGAGTCCTGGGACGACGCGCACCGGCATGCTGCGCGCCTTCGTCAAGGAGGCGCCCGTGGGCTCGACGACGACGAGCGCAGCCGCCAGCTCGTTGCCGACATGGCGCGCATGCCCCTCGGCCGTGTCGCCGAACCGGCGGAGGTGGCAACGGTGTGCGTCCACCTGGCCATCGACGCAACGGCGGTCACGGGCGTGGACGTGCCCGTCGACGTCGGCTACGCCGCGACCTGACGGTCGCCTCCCCGGGACCTCAGTTCCGGTGGGTGTCGACGAGGTCGTTGACCGCCGTGTGGTAGGCGACGAGGGCGGGTTCCATTTTCCCGTAGACGACCTCCGGCACCGCGCCGGAGGCGAGGTTGCGTTGCACCTGTTCCTGCATCGGGAAGTCCTCGGTGTTGGTCACCCCCAGGAGGATGTCGAGGTTCTTGACGTAGTACTCGGGACGGCGCGGCGCGTCGGGCGGTGAGTAGACCGAGGTGCGCACCAGCGTGCAGTCGGTGCTGAGGGGCTGGAGCCGCCACAGCTCGAGGTGGTCCATCTGGTGCACGAGGACGGCGTTGGGAACGAGCAGGTACTGCAACGTGCCGTGGGCAAGCAGGTCCCAGTCGTCCTCGTTCGGCTTGTCGAACTCCTCGAGCACCGACTTGCGGCAGCCGATGAACCGCTGGTGCGGGCCGTAGCTGTCGTGGATCCAGCGATCGAACAGGTAGTACGGCGCGATCGAGTCCCTGTGCAGCCAGGGGATGTGGTACGGCTCGGTGAAGGTGTCCATCACCAGCTTCCAGTTCACCTGCCACTCGTGGTCGCGGGTGTCGACCAGGTCGTAGTCGGCGATGCCGAAGTCGGCGATCTCGTCACCGGCGCCGTGCAGGGCGTCGTCGAGACGGAACGGCTCGGCGGTCGGATCGGCGATCGCGAACACGAGCCCGAGCCCTTCGGCAACGGGGACTTCGAGGAGGCCGTGGGTCGACTTGTCGATGTCGTCGAAGCCCGGCTCTGCGCCGGGGAACCGCTCGAGTGCCCCGTCGAGGCCGTATGTCCACGAGTGGTACGGGCAGCGGATCGAGCGCAGTCCCGCGCCGCACGGCGAACCCAGCAGCGTCGAGCCGCGATGGCGGCAGACGTTGACGAACCCGCGGACACTCCCATCGTCCTGACGGACCACGACGATCGGGACACCCCCCGCCGACAGGGTCGCGTGCGAGCCGGGCTCGCGCAGTTCACAGCTCAACGCCACCAGCACCGGCTGACCGCGGAACAGCACCCGCATCTCGTCGTCGAAGCGACGGGTGGCGGTGTACGCCGCCGCCGCGTTGTGCATGCTCGCGGGAGCCAACGGTCCCGGACGCGGCGCATCGACCCCCTGCAGCCGCTTCAGCAGCTCCACCTGTCGCTCGTGACGCATCCCCACAACCTCCTCGTCGTGATTGGTTCCGAATCTATCTTGGATTAGAGTTCCGGTCCATGGACGCCGGGCTGAGTCTTGTCGTCCAGAACCTCGATGGTCAGATGACCGACGCGGAGATGTTCCGTCACGAGCTCGCGCTCGCGGCCCGGGCAGAGACGGTCGGGTTCGATTCGGTGTGGACGCCGGAGCACCACTTCTCCGACTACAGCTGACCCCGAACGTCCCGCAATTCCTCGCCTGGGTCGCCGGGCAGACATCGCGGGTCAAGCTCGGCACGATTGTGACGGTGCTGCCGTGGCACGACCCGTGCTGTTCCGTGGCTGGCCGGTGCTGTTCGCGCTGTCGTGCGCGCTACGCAACCCGGGCGATGCCGCGCGTCGACGATCGCCGGCGTCCCGATCGTCGCCATCCGCCAACCCGACGGACGGGTCGTCGCGCTGCTCAACACGTGCCGGCACCGCGGCGCCCCGCTCGTCGACGACGGACTCGGCAACGCCCACTCGTCGCTCTCCTGCCCGTACCACGCGTGGACCTACGGGCTCGACGGTGCATCGCGCGCCCGCCCCGGCTCCTCCGGCGGCTTCGACGATGTCGACGCCAACTGCGATCTGATCGGCCTGCCCGTTGCTGAACGCCACGGGCTGATCTTCGTCCGACCCGGCGGTGGCCGCCCGTCGACATCGACGCCCACCTCGCCGGCGCGCGCAGGACGACCTCGGCTCCTTCGGCATCGGCGACTACGTGCACGTCGAGACCCGCACGAGCACCTGGCCGTTCAACTGGAAGCTCGTGCTCGACACGTTCTGCGAGTCGTACCACGTCCGTACCCTGCACAAGACGACCCTCGCCCCGACGTTCGACTCCAATGCCCAGATCTTCGAACCGTTCGGACCGCACATGCTCGGCATCGGCCTGCGCAAGGACACCACCGACCAGCTGACCCGGCCGCGCGACGAATGGTCGCTGCTGGCACGCAGCACCGCCCAGTACTTCTTGGTCCCGGGTGCGCTCGTCGTCCACCAGATCGACCACATCGAGGGGTGGCGGCTGCAGCCCGTCGACGTGCGGACAACCGAGACGATCGTGTCGATCGACGCGCCGACCGAGCCGCACAGCGACAGCTCACGGAACTACGTCGTCAAGAACCTCGAGCTGCTGCTCGACGTGACGAGCAACGAGGACTTCGTGATGATGGCCAAGATCCAACGGCACCTCGACAGCGGCCTGATGCCGCACGTCGTCTACGGGCGCAACGAAGCACCGCTCGTGCACCTGCACCAGTCGATCAACCGAGCGCTCGCCGACGCCGTCGCGGTCGAATGAGTCCGACCGAGCACCCCATCTCGAGCACGAGCGCGAGGAGGCGACCGCGAGCGGGGGACGTGCGCTCGACCGTTCGCGGTGGGCCTCGGCCTCTACGTGCACCGACAACTTCTGCGGCGGCCGCGCTGGGTCAAGTCGGTGACCCTGTTTCGAGTTCGCTGTGGGCGAGGCGGATCTGTTCTCGGGCGAACGCGACAGCGTCTCCGAGGTTCATGGCGGCGCCGGTGGCGACGGATCGGTCGAAGGTGGCCTGGCCGAGGATGGTGCGCAGATGGTCGACGGCACTGGTGAAATTGACGCTGACGGAAGCGTCGAGGCCGGAGTTCGTGGTGGTGCCATAGATCGTGGCGGCGAGGTCGAGACGGTCGAGACGGTCGAAGCACGTGACGAGGTTGGCGAGCGTCGCGGCCACGCCGTGGACGGCGCCGGCGCGATGGAAGGCGTCAATGGTGGCGTCGAACAGTGTGAATGCCTGGCCGAGGTCGCCGTGGACGGCTTCGAGTTCGGCGAGGTCACGAGCGATGACCGCTTCGAGGAACGGGACCCGGTGCTCGCGGGTGTAGTCGAGCCCGTCGCGGCAACGTGGTGAGAGCCCGGGTGGGGTCAGCGTGGGTGTGGGCCCGTCCGTATCCGGCGAGCGCGAGGGCGATCCAGACCGGGTTGGCGTGGGCGTGGGCGGCGGCGATGGTCTCGTCGGCGATGGTGATGGCCTTGTCGGCCTGCCCGACCGTCGGTAGCCCGTAGAGCATTCCGCACAGACCGGACACGTGCGCCAAATCGCTGCTTTGGGCGGCGAGGTCGGTGGAGATCTGCACGTAGCGCTCGACGCGACCGGCGTAGAGATGGCCGGTGGCTTGCCGCCATGCGGCCCATGCCGGTTCGAAGCCGTCGTAGCGGGGATCAGCGTCCAACTCGTGCGCCTTCTGGGCGTACCCGACGGCGTCGTCGGGTCGCCCGACGAACACGCAATGGGCCCCGGCCGTGTAGAGGCGGGGCAACTGTGCGACGTCGGCAGCTGTGGCGGCGGGGAGGATCTCCTCAACCCACCCGACTGGTTCGTAGCGCTGCAGGGCGAACGCCAGCATGGTCGTGTGAGCCGCGGTGGCGGTGGCGGTGTTGACGTCGCCGTGGTCGGCGGCCCAGCGGAACGCGGCGCGGAGGTTGTCGAACTCAGCCTCGACCCAATCCACCGCCGCCCGATAGCCGGGCCCGTCCCACCGACGCCAGCAGGCGACGGCCTCGTTCGCGACGACGTGGGCGTGCCGGTGTCGGACCTCGTCACCTGCGCCGGTCGCGTCGAGTTGGTCCTGGGCGAACTGGCGGATCGTTTCCAACAACCCGTAGCGAGAAGGCCCGCGCGTCTCCTCGACCGTCATCAGCGACTTGCGGACCAGCGAATCCAACACGTCCAACACCGCGTACTCGTCGAACTCGACTGCGCACATCTTGACTGCGGCTGCCAGGTCGAACCCCCCGGCGAACACCGAGCACCGCTGCAAGACGTCGCGTTCGTCCTCGCCGAGCAGGTCATAGGACCAGCCCACGGCGCGACGCAACGTCTGGTGACGTTCCGAACCGCGCCGGCCCGTGGCGAGGAGACGGAACCGGTCGCCGAGCCGGTCACGCACCTCGGTTGGGTGCATCGACACCATCCGTGCCGCGGCCAACTCGATCGCCAACGGCAGCCCGTCCAATCGGCGACAGATCTCCACCACCGCCGCAGTGTCGGCGTCGTTGCGCAGCGCGAAGCCCGGCGTCACGGCCCGGGCTCGGTCGACGAAAAGTTCCACCGCCGCCGAGCCTGCGTCGCCGCCGTCCAGCGACGGCACCGGCCACAACTGCTCGGCCCCCACTCGCAAGCCCTCCCGGCTCGTGGCGAGCACCTTCACGCTCGAGGTGCGAGCCAGGACCGTGTCCACGAACTCGGCCACCGCATCCAAGACGTGCTCACAGTTGTCCAACACGACCAGCAACCGCCGGCCGGCCAACGCCTGTGCCACGCTTGCGGTGACCGACAACCCGGCCTGCGGAGCGACCCCCAAGACGCTCGCCACCGCGTCCGCCACCGCTCCCGGATCGCTGACCGGGGCCAGTTCGACGAGCCACACGCCATCTGCGAACTCGGGCACCAGTTGTCCGGCGACCTGCACCGCCAAGCGGGTCTTGCCGACCCCGCCCGCCCCGGTCAACGTCACCAACCGACGGACCCGCACTGCGGCGGTCAGCTCGGCCACCTCGAGGTCGCGGCCGACGAAGCTCGTCGACTGCACCGGTAGGTTCCCGGCCGGCGCGTCCAATGCAGCCGTGCGCACAGCCGCCACACCGTCGCCTGCAAGGTGGGGTTTCTGCAAGACGATCGCTTCGTCCAAGGCGACGAGCTCGGCGGATGGTTCAATGCCCAGTTGCGCGCCGAGCACGCTGCGCACGCGTTGAAACGCCCGCAACGAATCGCTCTGGCGACCCGAGCGGTACAACGCCAACATCAATTGCCCCCACATCCGTTCCCGCAACGGATCCGCGACCAGCGCCGCTTCGAGGTCGCCGACCAGCCGGGCATCGCCCCCGGCCAATGATCGGGCTTCGAACCAACCTTCCAACACCGACGCCCGCAACTCGCCCAGTCGGGCGACGTCACCGGCTGCCCAACGAGCCTCGGCGACGTCGGCCAACGCCCCGCCCCGCCATCGCGACAGTGCCCGCCCGAACGCGTCGACCGCCACGTCAACGTTCCCTGCACGCAGCGCCTGCTGACCGGATCGTGCGTCGGCCTCGAAGCACGTGACGTCGAACTCGTCGTCGGCGACGGCCAGCCGGTAACCGCCCGCGGTGCGCTGCAGCCGATGACCCAGCTCGCGGCGCAGCAGCGACACGTGGCTCTGCAACGTCGACGCGGCCCGTCGGACGCTGCCACATGGCTCCAGACGTCGTCGATCAACACCTCCGACGACACCGAGGCACCGCGCGCGATCAGCAACCGCACCAGCAGCGCCCGCCGCCGCCGACCGCGGATCGCGACCTCGAGATCATCACGGACAACGGTCAGATCGCCGAGCACCCCGAACGACCAACCGTCCAACGCCCCTCCAACCCTCCAAACTGACCGCGACCCGACCCGACGTGCACCGTACTGCCCCGTCGGCGGACGTGTTCCAGCACGGGGCACGGTGACGCCCAGTTCACCGAGCGTTCGACGAGGTAACCACCACCCGGGCGTCAGTCAGCGGGATTGGCGTGGGTTTGCAGCCGGCTTGGCGTCGCCACCGCCATGGTTGATCCGAGCTGGCCACCGAGGCCGGACGAGATTCGGATCACATTCGCCAATGACGAGCCACCCGCAATTCACGGTACCCGGTCGCACGAACCACACGAACACCCCAGCCCATCGACTTCGCGGGCACAGTGTCGGCTGGGGGAGAGCAGCTCGCGTGTCGGCGTGGTCTGGGTCTCGGCATGCCGCCAACGGCTCGCGTCACCGCCGCCTCGTGGTCATCGGAGTCGGAGTCGGCTCGCGGCGCGGCGATGCCGTTCGGTCCTGGGAATGGTGTGATCGAGGTGTGGTGGACAAGTTCGATGTGATCGTGGTTGGCGCAGGGTCGGCGGGTGCGGTGTTGGCGGCGCGCTTGTCGCAGGACCCGACGACGCAGGTGTTGCTCGTCGAGGCTGGGCCGAACCAGTCCACGTCGCAGACCCCGGCGGGGGTGACGGGGCTCAACTGGGCCTCGCCGTTGGAGGTCCCAGGTCGGCTGTGGCCGAACTTGCAGGCGCAGCGCACTGTCGAACAGGGCGTGACCCGGTATCTGCGCGGTCGCGGTGTTGGTGGTTCCTCGACGGTCAACGTGTTGATCGCGCTGCGCGGTACGCCCGATGATTACGACTCGTGGGTCGACCAGTTCGGCTGTCACGGGTGGGGCTGGGCGGAGATGCTCGCTGCGTTCATCGCTCTCGAAGATGACGCCCAGTTCGGCGGCGCCGAGGATCACGGCAAGGGAGGGCCACTGCCGGTCACCCGCGAGCCTGGATCGCCCGTGGCACCGCTCGACGACGCGATGCGCACGGCATTGGTCGAGTTGGGCTTCCCGGTGTGCGACGACTACCACCAGCGCGTGGCGACCGGACTGAGCCGGTTGGCGTTCAACGTCCGCGCCGGCCGGCGGGTCTCGACAAACGACGCGTGATCCGAGCCGGCGCGCAACCGAGCGAACCTCTCGATCGAGGGCGGCGTCCTGGTTGACCGGGTCGCACTCGACGGACGACACGCTCTCGGGGTCGTCACCGCCGATGGCACGACGTTCGAGGCCGACGAGGTCATCATCGCCGCCGGAGCGATCCACTCGCCCGCGATCTTGTTGCGCTCGGGCATCGGACCAGACGTCGGGTTGCCCGTCGGTGACAATCTGATCGACCATCCCGCGGTCGCGATCGTGCTGGAACTGAAGCCAGCGGGTCAGCCGACGTCGGTGCACGCGCCGATGTCCAGTTCGGTGTTGCGCTACACATCGGGACACAGCGACGGCGGTGACAATGACATGCAACTCGCCTGGATGAGCCCGATCGCCTCGTCCGACGACGGTCTGAGCCAGGGCATGATCTTCCCGGCAGTCATGCACGTGTTCTCCAGAGGCACCGTCCGGCTCCGTTCCAACGACCCCAACGACGACCCCGACGTGGACCTTCGCATGCTCACCGACCAGCGCGACCTCGTCCGGCTGCGAGAGGGCTTCCGCCTCGCCGAGCGGGTTCTCGACCAGCCGGGACTCGCGTCGATTGCGACCGTCACCACCCCCGCGGCCGACGTCGATCTCGCCGACGACGACCAGCTCGACATCTGGATGAAGACGAACATCAACGACTACAAACACCCCGTCGGCACGTGCCGGATGGGCCGAACCGACGACCCCGCCTCGGTCGTCGACACTGCCTGCCGGGTCAGGGGCTTCGAGGGGCTACGCGTCTGCGATGCCTCCGTCATGCCGGACCTCCCACGAGCGAACACCCACATCACCACCGTCGCCATCGCCGAACGCCTCGCACGCCAACTCCGCCGCTGACACGACCACAGAACCGCTCGTTTCACCCGCGATCTCCCCGCGCTGAAACGGAATCCACCGGGCTCGCCGACATCTGCGAGCCCGGTCCGTTCTCCACCACTCCACGCCGTCAGCGAGTTCCAGGCCCGTCGATACGCCCAGAAATGTTTACGCTCCGGGTCCGTCTCTGAACGGGTTTCTGGCGTTGTCGGTCGAGTAGGTCTCGGCGGTCGGCGAAGGTGATCGAGAAGGCGTTGAGCGCCGGCTTCCAGCGCATCGTCCATCGTTGCCTGCCTCGGCCGGTGGGGCCAGTGATCTGGTGACTCGATCGAGGCATTTGAGGGCGGCTTGTTCGGATGGGAAGTGCCCGCGGGCTTTGACGACTCGTCGGTAGCGGGCGTTGAGCGATTCGATCGTGTTGGTCGAGCAGAGCACTTGGCGGATCTCGAGGTCGTACTCGGGCCGCGGCGTCGGCGGTCACCGCGGGCTGGAAGGCGTGGACGGCCGGCAGGCGCGCTGCGTCGCGGCCAGTCAGGCCACGGGACGACGTGGCGTCGCACGTATTGTCGGTTCGTGGCTACTGCTATCCCGTCCTCGCACCGCGACCTTCTCGACCAGCAAACGGCGGTGCTCGCGACCGTCGGCGCCGACGGCCGTCCTCAACAGAGCGTGGTGTGGTTCCTTGCGTCCGAGGTTGACGGTGAGACCGTCGTGCAGATCTCGCTGCACACCGATCGCCAGAAGACGCGCAACCTGAGGGCCCGCCCGGTGATCGGCCTCGTCGTCGTCGACCCGGCCACCTCGATGCGCTACATCGAGGTGCGTGGCGATGCGCAGATCGCCGACGACGCCGACTACAAGTTCGCTGACCGAGTCGGCGCCAAGTACGGCGTCAACCTGCGCGGATTCGACGGGCCAGTACAAGAGCGCGTCGTTGTGACGATCCGCCCGACGGTGGTCCACGCTGTCGACATGTCCGGATGACAGCCGGCGCCCGAGCGTCATCGGAATACTGCGAAGCTGCGATGTTCGTCAGCACGTCCTCGAGTGCCGGCCTTCACGACCGTCGCCTTCCTAGCGTTTCGGACGAGTAACTCACTCCGTTCGGTACCGGTCGCCGCGGTAGAGTTGGCGGGCGCCATTGTGCGAGTTCGATAACGCGCGTGAGCGGCCAGCGATATGAACGTGACTCGGATTCCTGGGCACGATGAATCCGGCAATCGCTGGACAGAGCGATCCCGGCGCGGCGCGCGCAGGGCCAATCGGCCGGCGCCTCCTTCGACCGGTCAGACCTGAGGGTGTGCGCCAGCGGGACCGCGTATCCCGAACACCGAGCGCGCTACTGCACCGTCGAGAAGTCGGTCGGCCGCCAAAACTCGTTGCGGATGCTCGCGACGATCTTGTCGGGCGTCTCGCTCGCGACCCGGGCGGAGATCCAGTCCGGGTCCGCCACGAACGCGGGCCACTTCTCCTCGCGCTCGGCGAGCGATTCCCAGGCGAGCAGGTAGTGCAGCACCTGGTTGTTCTCGCCGACTTCGACAGTCCAGAAGCCGGCCGTGCGGATGCCGTGCTTCTCCCACAGGCCGAGCGTGGTCGTGCGGAAGCGGTCGAGCAGGGCAGGCAGGCGTCCGGGCAGGCACGTGTAGGCGCGGTACTCGAAGATCACCGGCGCAACCTAGCCCGGACCTTTCGTCGGCGATCATCCCAGGTCAAAGGGCATTCAGATGCGACCTTTCACCGGCCGCTCAGCCCGCGTTGCAACACATCAACCACTTCCCACGCTTCGGAGGGCGTTCCTCACCGCTTGGTCAAATCGCCCAGACCGTTGTCCCTGGCGCGGATGGCGTCTGGGATTCGCGGTTGAGGAGAGCCTTCCGACGCGCAGCCGAGTGCCTTCGACGACGCTTCGCACCACCTCCTCGGAAGCGTCCAGAACCGCTCGCTGCGGTGTCGCCGGGAACGCCGGTTCTTGGCGCACCGAACGACGGCCTGCTACCAGGCGCGGGTCACTCCCGATTCGACGATCTCTCACTGGTGACATCGCCCGACAGCGAGTCCTCGCCTGCCAGCTCACCCGTTGAGATATCCAGAAATCGCGGTCGGCGCACGAGAACCTGGGTGTCCTTGACCGCCGGATCGATGGCGTTGTCGGCGGTGGCCGGCTGGTGGTTGCTCCGTAGGTGTCGGCAACGGTCTTGTCGCCGCGGCCGCCCTGGGCGTGGATGTCGGCGTGGGTCAGGTTGTGCCAGGGAGGGCGGTGGCGACGGTGAGTATCGGCACCGACGAGAGGAAGTGATTACCGGCGGTGTCGGCCTCGACCAGGCTGGAGAGCCACGCATCGATGTCGTGGCGGTCGAGCGTGCCGTTGGCGAGCGTGTAGGCACCCATGAGCTGGGCCGCCCACCAGCTGAAGCTGTTGGGGTGAAACCGGCGATTGACGATGGTGATCGGCTGTTGGCTGGTCCCACCGAAGCCGGCGGCGTGCAGCCGTCGCGGCAGCTCGACGGGCAGGTTCGGGTAGAACGCGTGCTGTTCCCACGCCGCCGCGGTAGCCGTCCAACTTCGGCTCGATCCGCCAGTCCCCCAACTCCCCGACAGGCCGACCCAAAGCAGCCAACATCGGAGCCGGCAGGGAGAACACGCCCGAAGCATGCCAATCGACCCTTGGCTTTCGGCCACGCCCGTGCCGGACACCCGTCAACGGCAGTCACTCGGTGCTGACCGTCCACGGGGCGCAATCCGTTGCTGCTGACAGCTATTGCCTCCCCGGGCGCACCTGACCAGCTGGCGCTGACTTCGAGAGCGTCTCGGACCACGACTCATGGGTCGGGGATGAGGTCGATGACGTCGGCGACGAGGGAGGCGATGGTCGTCACGTCGCTGTCTGCCGTCGATCTGCGTGGTACGTCGGCGAGCTCGGTCTTGAGCGACGCGCGGTATCGGCTGAGTCGCGGGTTGAGATTGGGTGCGTTCGCTGACAACCAACCGACGATCGTCGCGGCCGTGGACCGGTGACCAAGCTGGAGGAGCGGCTCGACGCTGCCGGCGAGGCCGTAGGGCAGGTCGACGAGCCACCCGTCGAGCATTTCGGCGCGTAGCGTTGCACTGGTCGCGCGCAACGATCGTTTCCATTCGCCACAGCCGGCCAGTGTGCGTGCCAGCTCGCGACGGGTGTTGGCGAGGAGCAGCTCAAGCCCCAGCGACGCGGCAATCTCGACGGTCTGTTCGTACAGTGCCACCGCCCGTTCGGGTTCGCTGAGGCTCAGCGCGTTGCCCAGCGCCATGCGGGCATAGCCGATGCCTTGGCGATTGCCGTAGCGCTCGGCTCGCGCACGTGCGGTCTCGATTCGTTGCACGTGGACGCAACGCTCGGCCTCGTCGGGTGATGTGTACACGACGTAGTACGAGAGGCCGATGGCCTCCTGAAGTCGTCCGGTGACCTTCCAGAACTCATCGTCGTGTTCCTGGGTGACGGTGGTCCAACCGATGGCCTCATTCATCGGTACGCAGAACGGCGCGATGTAGGACAGCCACGGCTCGGCGAGCCGCCCGTCCTCCTCCTCGATCCGGTGAGCTTCCCGAACAAGCGCAAGACCTTCGTCGGAGTGTCCGGCGGCGTTGGCGAAGTAGGCGTTCGTGAGGAGGCATATCGGTGCTCGTGCCAACGCAGGCATCCGCATCATCTCCTTCGCCCACACAGACACC
This sequence comes from uncultured Acidimicrobiales bacterium, assembly GCA_963794805.1. Taxonomy (GTDB): domain Bacteria; phylum Actinomycetota; class Acidimicrobiia; order Acidimicrobiales; family Ilumatobacteraceae; genus JAODBQ01. The sequence goes on along the minus strand of CAWCFL010000007.1, from coordinate 160,716 downwards.
TCGCTGCGCACACGGGTGACGGCCCAGAACAGGACGTTCGCCAGCAACTCGAGAGCTTCCGCCTGGTGATCCGCAGCACAGGCATGTGCCATCGCCGTGCGCAGGTTGTGCCAGTCGGCTTCGAAGGCTGCGCGGCCCGCGGCCTCCTGCGTTCCTCGCACACATCGGTCCGCTTCGGCCGAGATCGACAGGAAGTGAGCCAGGTGACGATCTTCGGCGACCTCGAGGTCACCGTGCTCGCTGAGCAGTGTCCGCCCGAACTTGCGGATCGTGTCGAGCATTCGATAGCGCGACCCTGGCGGGCTTGCGCGGGCAATCACCAGCGACTTGGCGACGAGCGCGCCGACGTCGGTGCCGACCTGGGGGTCGGCCGACCCGACTGTGACCTGTGCTGCGGCGGCGAGGTCGAAGTCGCCGACGAACACGGCGAGTCGTCGGAACACCGACTGCTGTTGCGCCGTCAGCTGTTCGTACGACCAGGCGATCGTCGCCCACAGGCTGTCATGCCGGCCACCGCGCTGGCGCCGGCGGGCGAGCAGCGCGAACCGGTCGTCGAGGCGGCGCCCGACGTCGGCGGCGGAGAACGCCGGCAATTGGGCGGCGGCGAGCTCGATCGCCAGCGGAAGGCCGTCCAGTGCCGTGCACAGTTGCTCGATCGCGTCGGCGTGGCCGCCCGGCTCGAACGTCGGGTCGGCGTCGCCGGCACGCGCGCAGTACAGGTGCGCCGCCGGCGACATCGCCGAGCCATCGACGGGCGCCACGCCCAGCGGTTCGAGCGCGACGATGTGCTCGCCGGCAACATCGAGCCGCTCACGGCTGGCGACGAGGGCATGAACGCCGGGACATCGGGCGACCAGTTCGGTGACCAACGCGGCGACCTCGTCGACGAGGTGCTCGCAGTTGTCGAGCACGATCAGGCGTCGCTGGTGGCGCAACGCCCCGATCAGGCCGCGCCGGTCGGCCTTGACGATGCGCAACCCCAGCGATCCGGTGACGAGTGGCACCACGTCGCTCGGGTGGTTGATCGTGGACAGGTCGACGAGCCAGGACGACTCGCCCGACTCCCGCTCCACGATCCCCGCAGCCTCCAGCGAGAGGCGGCTCTTGCCGACGCCGCCGGCGCCGACGACCGTGACCAACCGGTGGTCCTCGATCGCCGCGAGTAATGCGGCGAGCTGGTCGGCTCGTCCGACGAGTGGCGTCGGTGGTTCGGGGAGATTGCCCAGCGGGTCGGTGATCGGTCCGACCCCCGGGTAGCGCCGGCCGACGAGGTTGGCCAGCGCCGTGCGGCCGTCGATGCCGAGCTTGCGGTACACGTTGCCCAGGTGGAACTCGACGGTACGGATGCTCACGCCGAGCTCGCGGGCCACCGCCTTGTTCGACCGGCCGGCGCCGACCAGCACGGCGACGCGCCCCTCCTGCGCGGTCAAACGGCGCCCGTCGTCCAGTCCCACCCGATCCCCCGAACCTCGTGGATTCACGAGTATTGCCGATCGACGCCCGGTCGTACCGTGCGCACATCCGTCGAGGAGAGGGAGCGACATCATGAAGCACACACGGGTCATCGCCGCCGCACTGGTGCTGGCAGGCGGCCTCGGTGTCGCCGGCAACGCCGGCGCGCAGGACCACGGCGGGTGGAAGTACGTGCACCATCACGCCACGGCAACCGGGACCTTCACCGACGTCGGAACGGTCTGCGATACGGCCGGTCAGTGCGTCGTCCTCGCCGACGCGGCTGACGTCGTGTTCGGTGCCGACGACCATGGCACCGGCGTCCAGGGCACCTCCAGAGTCATCTCTCCGACCGGGGAGTTCGTCCTCACCGCGACGAGCACGTTCGTGGGGAGCATTCGCGGCTGCGGCAGCGGCACGATCGTCCTCACACTGGTCGGAACCGCCGACCTCAACGCAACGACGGTGATGCACTACACGGCCGACCTCGTGCCAGCCACCGGCACCGGGGACTTCGCCGGGATCAGCGGTCACTTCATCGGTTCGACCGACCTCGCCGATCCCAACTCACCGGCCACCTCGGATGGCATCGTGCGCTGCCACCGCTAACAGGGTGCGGAAATTCGCTACCGCCGTCGCGAGGACGCCGAGAACAGCGGGCGTGTCCGGGGTGGGGGGCGCCAGTTCGCCACCGTCGGACGACCAGGTCATGCGCACACGGCGGCCGGCGGCGAGGTCGCAGACCGCATGGACGATCTCGGTCGGGTCGTTCAGCGACAGGTCGATGTCGCTCATCGTCCCGGCTCGTCGGCGGCGACCGCAACGGCGACATCCGGCTCGCCCGGGAGGATCATCCGGGTGCGCCGGAAACCAGGGGCCGTGCCAGGTTCGGTCGGGCGGGCGGGGCGCGGGAACAAGGCTGCGGGCTTGGTGCCGATGTCGGCAGCCAGCTCGGCGCGGGTGCAGTGATCGACGGCAGCGACTGCGGCTGAGCGCAGCGACTCGAGGGCGGCGCCGAGGCGCCGGGCGTGTTCGAGGAGGAGTTCGGCGTCCTGTATCGGGTCGTCGTCGGGTTGGCGGGGAGCGACGCCGGTCAGCCGCTCCCGGGCTGCGGTGAGCTCGTCGAGGCGATCGAACATCTCGTTGATCGTGGCGATGGCCTGCTGGTGAGCTTGCGTCGCTGCGAGACGCCTGGCGCTGCTCGCAGCGCGCCTCGCCCGCAGGTTGGGCTGCTGGTTCGTGCGTGGATCAGGTTCGTTTCGTCGTTCACATCTCTTGTAGGGACATTGAGCGACGTTCTGGTCACACTTTGTTCGTTGTCCTGTGGCGGGGGTCTTCCTCGTCGTTGTGCGCCCCCCTCGTCGCGCTCGTTACCTGCGCGCTTCTCGGTTCTCCAGGTCGGTGCCTGGCAGCGCTCATCTTCGATCACACCCTGGCATGACTCATGCTCGGCGTTGCCGGCGTCGAGAAAAGTCGTGGCGACGCACCCTCGAGGGCGGGGAACGGGGCGCGTCGTGACGGATCGCGCGGCCGCTCGCGACGTTGGGGTTAGGGTCGCCGCTGAGCCAACGATCGGGGGATCGTGGAACAGTTATCGGGACTCGACGCGACGTTCCTGTACATGGAGTCGTCGACCAACTACGGCCACGTCGGCGGCCTGCAGATTTTCGCCAATGCGGCGACGCCGCATTGGCGCACACGTGAGGAGGAGGCCGCCAACACCGAATACTTGTACAGCCTGGCGACGTACACCCGGCGCCGGTTGGTCGAGGTGCCGTTCGGGCTCGATCATCCGTATTGGATCGAGGACCCGGCGTTCGACCGCGAGTTCCATGAGCGCTTCATCGCCGTGCCGGCGCCCGGCACGGACCGCCAGCTCGAGCAGGTGGTGTCGCGCATCGCGGCGCGACCGCTGGATCGGTCACGGCCGCTGTGGGAGGTGTACCTCATCGAAGGGGTCGACGAGGGCCGCAAGTTCGCTCTCTACTCCAAGACGCACCACTGCGCAATCGACGGGGCGTCCGGTACGCAGCTCGCGTTGGCGACGATGCAGCTGACCCCCGAACCGGTCAACCACCCGATGCCGGCGACGCCGTGGCGCCCCGAACGGGTCCCCTCGCAAGCCGAGATGCTGACACGCGGCCTGACCGCGACCGTGCAGCGCCCGGCGAAGCTGATCGGCGTGCAGCGCCGCGCCATCCGCCAGACCGTCAACGGCTTGCGCCGCGGCAGCGGCGGCCCGCGGGTGCGGGAACGGGTCCCGGCGCTGCTCAACGGGCTGCGCACGCAGGCCCCGCGCACCGTGTTCAACCAGCGCATCGGCCAACACCGCCGATTTGCCTTCGGTTCGACGTCGCTGGCCGAGGCCCGCACCGTCAAGACGGCGTTCGACTGCACGGTCAACGACGTCGTCCTGGCGACGTGTGCGGGCATGCTGCGGTCCTGGCTGCGCGAGCGGGACCTGCTGCCGCCCCAGCCGCTGGTGGCGATGGTGCCTGTCTCGGTGCGCACCGAGGAACACGGCTCGGCGCTCGGCAACCAGGTGTCGAGCATCGCCGCCGTGCTGCACACCGACGAACCCGACCCGGTGAGCCGGATCCGCAAGATCTCAGCGTCGATGCGTGATCAGAAGATCGTGCAGGCCGCCCTGCCCGTGCACGCCCAGCTGGAGATGCTGACCCATGTGCCGGCAGCCGCCATGGAACAGGCCATGCGCCTCGTGTTCGGCACCCGCCTCAGCGAGCGGATGATCCCGTTCAACCTGACGATCTCCAACGTGCCCGGCCCGCAGATGCCGCTGTACCTCGACGGCGCCGAACAACTGGCCAGCTACCCGTATTCGACGATCACCGACGGCATGGCCCTCAACATCACCGTGACCTCCTACAACGGACACCTCGACTGGGGCGTCGTCGTCGACCGCGACATCGTCGACGACCCCTGGCCTATGTACGACGGCCTCGTCACCGCCCAAGCCCAGCTCCTCGAGCTCGCCACCTCCACCCGTGCCGTCACCCCAACCCGACGGCCGGCCGCCAAGTCCGGACCGGCGACCGCCCGCACGAAGCGACTCCGTGCGGTGGCGTCCTAATGTCGCCACGGCCATGCTGCCCGCAGTGCGTGGCCGAGGCACCGGTCGACACCGGACGTCATGAGGGGCGGCGCGCGGCGCCGTGGGCGTTCAGGCGGCGGCGCGCAGCCAGTGGGCGGCCCATGCGGGCGCGGTGAACGGTTGCCAGTGCCCGGCTCGCTGGGCGAGGCGGTCGGCGACCACGACGATGACGGCGGGGTTGTGGCCCAAGCCGAGGTGGCTGCCGCGGACCTCGACGTTCTCGTGGCGGCCGGCGGCCGGCAGCATCGAGGTGCGCCACGCGACGATGGCGTCGGAGCGGCTGTAGATCGACGTCGTCGGGATCGTCGCCAGCGGTCGACGATGCCCGGCGAGCGGGCTGCCGAGGGTGATCAACGAGCGGACGGCGTCCGGGCGGCGCTGGGCGAGGTCGATGGCGTGCAGGCCGCCGAGGCTCCAGCCGATGACGCTCACCGGTCCGCGCTCCCGGTTGGCCGCCAGGAGCTCGTCGAGGCCGTCGGTCACGTGGCGACCGAACCCGCGATTTTCTCCGAGGCCCCACCCGAAGCTGCGGTAGCCGAGCTGACCGAGGAACCAGCGCAGCGGCGCCGTCGAGGTGTCCGATCCGCCGAGCCCCGGCAGTACCAGCACCGGGTGCCCGTCGCCTCGCGGCAGGGTTGCCAGCAGCGGGGCGGCCGTCAACGTGAACGCGGCGAACTCAGGAGCGGCTCGGGCCTCGCGGGACATCGCGGATTGCCAATTGGCGCGGGGCGGCATAGCTACAGTCTGCCCCTCGGAGGCCTTCGCCATGCACGGTGTGACATCGACCGGGCTATCGGGGCGTGCGGGCCGGACGACTCCGGGCGGCCGGGATGCCGAGGCGACGTCGCCGCGCCGTCCAGTCGAAAACGTGGGGGTCATGGACCCGTCGATGATGCAGTGGAGGTGATCGTGATGGCCGACAAGCCGGGTCCGGTCCTGGTGACGGGCGCCAATTCGGGGATCGGGCTGGCGACGACGTTGCTCCTGGCCCGCCGTGGCTGGGAGACGTGGGGCACCGTGCGTTCCAAGGCCAAGGCGCAGGCGCTGAGTGACGCCGCCACGGCCGCCAAGGTTGACGCCCTGGTAAAGCCGGTTGTGCTCGACGTTTCCGACGACAAGGCAGTGGTGCGACGCTGGTCTGAGCTGCCCGACTTCTACGCCGTCGTCAACAACGCCGGCTACTCCGAGCTCGGTGCGGTGGAAGACGTGACGGCCGACCAGGCCCGCAAGCAGCTCGACGTCAACCTCGTCGCGCCGGCCGTGGTCTCGTCGTGCGCCCTGCCGGCGATGCGCGAGCGTGGCGCCGGGCGCATCGTGATGGTGTCGTCGATGTTCGGCCGGGCGGCGGTCACGCCGCTGAACGCGTGGTACCACGCCTCCAAATTCGGGCTCGAGGCGCTGTCGGACGTCCTGCGGATGGAGGTCGCCGGCTTCGGTGTCAAGGTGGTGATCGTCGAGCCCGGCTTCTTCAGGACCGCCATCGGCTCCGAAACCCGTGCCCGCGCCAATGCCCGCGTCGCCGAAGACTCACCGTACCGAGCCGCCTACCAACGCACCGCCGGCTCCGTCGAGACGATGGAGCGCCTCGCCCCTCCCCCCGACGCCGTGGCCCGCGTCATCGCCTCGGCCATCACCAACGCCCGCCCACTGCGCCGCTACCTCGTCGGCGCCGACGCCATCGCCCTCGCCTCCACGCACCCGCTGATCCCCCGGGCCCTCACCGACGCCGCCACCCGACTGCTCACCGGGCTCGGCGGACCACCCCACACCTTCACCTGAGCCCACAAATCGCGGGGGCGGTCGACACGGTGCGAATCGCCGGGTCCGGGGTGTCGCCGCCAGCCGCGTCATCGCGTCCGGCGCAAACGCGCCCCATCGGAACCCGGGCGGGACGCGGCCTACGTCCGCCGTACCGGGCGCCGCGCCCTCGGCCTCACCCCCCGAGCCATTGGCCGAAGCCGTCCCGGCCGGCATCGAACAGCGCCGCGACGTCTCGACCACCCACCCGACCGACACGCCGACCTTCGCCCCGCGGCGGCTACGGGCCGTACTCAACTGTGGGTGACTTCCTGCATTTTGCGCAGACGCTCGCAGGCGGGAACCGGTTCGACGGACATCGCGTGCTCTCCGAGGACACCGTCGCGGTGATGTACCGCAACCGTCTCACCGCTTCGCAGCTGGAGTTGTTCGACTCGTTCATGCCCGGCTATGGCTTCGGGTTCGGGTCCGCCGTCGTGCTCGACCCGACGCGCACCACGGGCACGGCCGCCGAGCAGGGACGAATGGCCCGATCTTCGAGTTCGACGTTGGGCGGCCACCTATCAACGAGAGGAAGTCATGAGCATCCAACCCCACGACCTGATGGATGCACAGGAGGTCGCTGCCGCGTTCGACGTGACGGTGTCCAGCCTGTCCGTCGCCATGTCCAAGCCCGACGTGTACTCGGGACTCGCTGACCGGTTGCCCGCGCCGATCCGCAAGATCGGCAACGCCTGGGTGTGGCGAGGGGCCGACGTCGAGGCCGCACTGGAGGCAACGCCATGAGCAAGCCGAAGCCGGTGTGCCCGTACTGCGGTGCGGTCGACACCGTCGAGCACCACGAGGGCAAGCTGAAGGGCAAGCGGCCCAAGACGCATTTCGGTGGGGGCTGGCTGCTGGCCACGATCCTCACCGGCGGGCTCGCCCTCATCGTGTTCTTCATCGAGCGCGGCGTCGACAAGTTCCGGCGCAAGCCGACCATCGGCGTCGACCGGTACAACGAATGCACGGCGTGCCACACGAGGTGGTAGGCACCTATCAGCAGACAGACAACCGAAAACCCTGGCCCTTGCGGGCCGGGTTTCTTCTCGTTCTACGGGTCAGTCCCGGCGACGCCGTTGATCATCGGCGGCGAGTGTCAGCCGCCGGTCGATGTCGAGCACACTTCGCACCGTGGGTCTGACGGGGCATGGTCCCGGTCGTGCTCCACCCACTGGTCGAGCAGGTCCTCCCACGTCTCAGGCATCGCGCCGCCGCCCGTGTAGCTCGGCGAGCATCGCCTCACCGGCGTGCTCAGCGACAACGGGGTCACGCCCCCTTCTCGATGGCCATGCCGCACATGGTCAGGGCGAAGCCGTCGTCGAAGTGGTCGGGGCACAGGGCTGCGCCGTTGAGCAGCACCCACCACCGGATGGTCATCAGACGATGTTTGGTCCGGGACGGTCGCCTCTATTGGGCCTTGAATTGCTCGACGACAGCTTGAGGGATGCGCCCGCGTGACGGTACGTGAATCTCGTTGGCCGCCGCCCACTCGCGAAGCTCCACGATGCTGTAGTCCCGGTCCCCGGGCTTCGTGCGGGTCGTCGCCTGCCGGGACTGAATGCGGCCAGCGGTGATGTACGGGGCCATCGCCGCGCCGAACGCCTTGAAGCTCTTCTGGCCGAGGTCGATGTCGTAGTCGCGCCCGAGCCAGCCGAAGTGGTAGGTGCTGACTTCCTTGGTCGAACCGTCGATGTCGTCGGACGTTGTGATGACTGTCTTCTTGGCCACGGCGGGCGATCCTACGGAGCGGCTGTTGTCATTCTTCGCCCAGCGCGCACAGTTGTTACACCACGAGTCGGATCGGTGCGGCTCCCTCGCTGGGCTGTCCAGCTGGGCTGGTAGAGCCGGAGCCTCACGTCGCCCGCTCCGTGGCCCCGATCGGTCGATCAGGCGCCCTCGGCGTGTTCGCGTGCGTGGATGAAGTCGCTCAGCGCCTCGGCTGACACGAGTCCGCGGGAGCCAAGCCGGAAGGAACGCAGCTCGCCCGAATTCAAGAACCGATAGATGGTGGGCCGGGTGACGTTGAGTCGGCGGAGTACCTCTGACACGTTGTATGCGACGGGACCGCCAGAAGGTCGGGCGACCGAGGATGCCTCCTCGCGTGAAAGCCGCACGTCCCCTGCGCTGGTCTGGGTCCGAAGCCGTCATGCTTTCGCGGTGCTGCGGGTTGTTCCTGAGCCTCGTGGCGGGATCGGGTCGCTGTTGGGCCACTGAACTCTCAGGATCTCGTGTCGGTGCGTCAACTCAACGCCTGCACCATCAGTAGGGACATCGAGCGGCCGCTCGGTCACAAATTCTTCCAGGCGTACGTCGGTCGCTGAGCCGCCACCTTGCGCCGCACCTCTGCGACGTGGGTGGAGATGAAGGCAACTTCGGTAGGGGTCGAGCAGCAGGGCCCAATCGAGGCCGTTGCCGCTGCGCCGGATCGGCTGGCCCGGCCGACCGACGTCGGTGGGGAGCGGCGCCCAGGCCAACCGGTAGCCACCAGGCGAAACGCAGACGCCCCCATGCCGACGGCGTGCTTCGACAGATGGCACCTGCTGGATCATCTCGCGGGAGGCGCTCAAGCGATCTCCGAGGATGGACTCAGCCGATCCGGCGGCGACGAGGCACTGATGAGCCCGCGCAAGGCCTTGGCCCGTTGGCCCCTGCGCATTTTCCGCTACGAGCGCCAAATCTACGCGATGCCGATCCGCCGGTATCTCGTTGGTCACCCGGTTGGTCTGATCAAGACCGATATGCACCCTGATCTGGTGCCCCCCCAGGGTCTCGAACCCTGAACCAACGGATTAAAAGTCCGCTGCTCTACCGTTGAGCTAGAGGGGCGAAGGGGTGCGAATCGTACCCACACGCCGGCTGGCGAGCACCAGGAGCGAGATGGTCGCGGCCACCACCGAGGCCACCAGGATGGCCAGCTTGGCGTCGGCCTGGTGGCGCGGGTCGTCGAAGGCCAGCTCGGTGACGAACAGGGCCACGGTGAAGCCGATGCCGGCGGCGGTGCCGATGCCGAGCAGCTGCCGGGGCGCGGCGCCCGACCGGCGGACTCGGCGACGCGGGCCGCGCACGGCGAGGCGCGAGCCGAGCACGACGCCGAGCGGCTTGCCGAGGACCAGCCCGGCCAGGATGCCCCAGCTGATCGGCGACCGCGACGGCGGCGCTGAACTGGCTGGCGCTCAGCTCGATGCCCATGTTGGCGAGGGCGAAGATGGGCACGACGACGTAGCTGCTCCACGGGTGCAGCTGGTGCTCGAGCCAGGCGACCACGGAGACCGAGCCACGGGCCATCGAGGTGGTCGCCCTGGCGTGGCCGACGTCGGACATGTCGAGGAGCTCGTCGGCGTCGAGCTGCTCGGGCGTCCACAGCGGCACGGCGGGGGCAAGCAGGCCCATGGCCACGCCGGCCAGGGTCGGGTGGACACCGGCCTCGTACAGCGCGATCCACAGCACGACACCGATGAGGACATAGGGCCCTGACCGACTGGGGGACGAGGCCGCCGGAGCACGATCGTCAGCAGCACGCAACCGGCGGCGACGGCCAGCCAACCGGCTCGACCCCCGACGAGTAGAAGATGGCGATCACGACGATCGCCCCGACGTCGTCGACCACGGCCAGGCCGAGCAGCAGCGCTCTCGCCGACCCGGGCACGCGGTCGCCGAGCGCGGCCACGACACCGATCGCCAAGCGCGATGTCGGTGGCCATCGGGATCGCCCAGCCACGCGGCTCGGTCGCGCCGGCGATGGCCAGGTAGACCAGCGCCGGCGTGATCATCCCGCCGACGGCCGCGGCCACGGGCAGCATCGCCGCGCGGACCCTGCGGAAGTGGCCGACGGTCATCTCGCGGCGGATCTCCAGCCCGACGAGGAGGAAGAACACCGTCATCAGGCCGTCGTTCACCCAGTGCCGCAGATCGAGATCGATCTCGTGGCCACCGATCGAGACGGCGGCGCGGGTCGTCCACAGCTCGCTCGTACGACGCGCGCCACGGCGAGTTGGCCCACACCAGGGCGACCACTGTGGCGATCGCGATCAGGATGGCGCCGGCGGCCTCGGCGTCCAGGAAGTCGCGCAGCGGTGACAGTGGCCGCGGACCGGATCTCGATCGTCACGCTCGGTGCCGGCCATCGTGCCGGCGATCCTAGGAAGGTTGCCGTCGGCTCACGGGACGACGCGCCACAGCGCCTCGGGGGTGGGCGTGAACGTCATCGGCCGCACTGCTGCCGAGCTCGGTCCGCGGGTCAGCGTCCGCGCGGTGTAGGTCATGGCCTCGACGTGCATCGTGCCGTCGGCCATCGTCGGCCCTCGCCGCGGTGACGAACGTCGGCTGGCCGACCGTCAGCTGGACCGGTCCAGCTGCCGAATCGAACGTGACCGACCCGTCGGACGGCGGTGCCGGCAGCGACCTGCACCCGGTAGGCGACCGAGAACCCGATCAGGGCGACCGGACCGTCGACCTCGTCGAGCGACCGCTGCGGACTGCTGACGCCGTCGATCCAGCCAGTGAACGTCGCCTGCAGCAGCGGCGGATCGGCGTGCAGGCCGATCACCTCGACCGTGCCGTGACGGTCGGCGGGATCGAGTCGATCGTGCCGTCGGCAGCGCTGGCGTAGCGGTGGCCGTTGACCACGACGATGACGTCGCGCAGCGCCGGCACGGTCTGCAACGAGGCCACCTCCGGACGGACGGCGCCGACCGAGTTGATCGCGGCAACCGTGGGGCCGGCCGTGGTGGGCGCGATGGCTGCGACCGTGGCGCGCTGCGGTGCCGCGGGTTCGGCAGTCGCCGTCGTGGTCGCGGTCGGAAGTGCGGTGGCCGGCGATGCGGTGGTCGTCGAGCCACCTGCTGTCGAAGCGGCCCGTTCCGTGGACCGCTGGAGCGTCTGGGCCGCGAGCACAGCGGCGCCGACGACCGCGACGACGGCGAGGACGATCAAGAAGGCGCGAGCGCGGTGATCCACGACCCAGCGCGGCGAGGTCGGCTCCTCCTCGTGCCACCGGTCGTCGAACCAGTCCTTGTGCCCGAAGTCCTCAGCTCCGTCGTTCTCGTCGGGCTCGTCATGCTCCTCGGCACGATCGTCGACGGTTGATGCCCATCATCCGTCGACCGCCACCAGGTACACGACGATGTTGTCGCGGTAGTGGCCGATGTCGCGATTGAACGAGCCGCCGCAGGTGATCAGGCGCAATGCCCGCTCCGGCACCGGCCCGTAGACCCGCTCGGTGGGGAAGGCGTCCTTGGCCACCTGCTCGCGGGCGGTGACGACGAAGTGCACGTCGCCGGTGGTGGTGTGCACCACGACGTCGGCGCCGACGGCGAGGTCGCGCAGCCGCCAGAACACCCCGGGCCCGGCCTTCTTCGAGTCGACGTGACCCATGATCACCGCCGGGCCGAGCTCGCCGGGCCGAGGCCCGCCGCTGAACCATCCGGCGATCGCCGGGTCGGGCGGGACGGCGACCGTGCCGTCGTCGAGCACGCCGGCGTCGACGAGGGGCGTGTCGACCCCGATCGACGCGATCGTCAGGCCGAGCGGGATCGCCGACGGCCGTGCCGACGTTGACGTTCGCGCCCGAGCGCACCACCGGTAGGGCGGCGCTGTCGAGCGGTGCGACGGTGGTCGAGGGCGTCGTGGTCGGTGTGGTCGTCGACGTCGAGGCCGGCACGACGGGCGCCGACACCGTGGTCGGCGCTGCCGCGGGCGTGACCGCGACGACCGCCGGCGCCGTGGCGCCGGGCGTACCCGCCGCGTCGGCCACCGGGTCGCGCGCCGCAGGCGCTCAGCCCGACGCCGACCAGGATGACGGCTGTCATCGACGTCAGGTGGCGGCGGTGGACGTGTCTCACGACGCGGTGGCGTGGCGGCGACGCCGCACGTCGGCCCGACGGCGTCGTGCCACGATGGTGCCCAGGACGATCGCCGCGACGCTGAGCACGGCCACCTCCGGCCATGGGTTCGACGCCGGCGCCGGCGGGGCCATGCCGCCGTACCCCGTCTGCACGCCCCCTGTCGGCATGACGGGCGCCGCGGCGCTGTCCGACCAGCGGCACCACGTCGAGCTTGCCGTCGGCGCCGTCGATGATGATCACCGACGCCTGGTCGCCGGCGGCGATCGACCACCCGGCGATGTGCAGCAGCACGTTCGGCGTGCCTGCGGCGCGCACGTCGACGTCGTACGTGCCGGCATTGATCGGCAGGTAGTCCGTGGCGTTCGGGTAGGTGACCGACGGCGGCGATCGTCGGACCGCCGGCGACGGCGATGTCCACCGGCTGCTGGTCGGGCACGGCGTGGATGAAGCGCACGAGCGACTGGCCGGCGGCCGGCGGAGTGAGGTCGTCGTCGTACACCTGCGCGGCGAGGCCGTCGCGGGTGACGACCGCGCCGATGGTCACTGCCCCACCGTCGGGCACGCCGGCGTCGAGATCCAGCACGGGCGCGGCATCGGGCTGGCCCTGCGGGCCGCACGGCGAACTCGTGCGCCCCGGCGGGGACGGCGACGTAGGCGGACACGTCCTTGTAGGCGATGTCGGTGGCCACCGGTGCACCGTCCACGTACAGGTCGACGGCTTCGACGGCGGGGGCGAAGTGGCCGAAGCGCACCCACCCGTTGGTCGGCGGCCCGTGCCGGCGCAGTGGCGTCTGCGCCGCGCTGGCCATGCTCGTGCCGCCGACGGCGACGACCACCGCCGCGAGGCGACGACCGTCCACCGAGCCACGCTGCGCTCCATGTCCCTCCCGGGATTGCTCCTGCCGGCACGCCGAGACGCGCCGGACTCTTGCGTCGATGGAGAGGTGTTCGGCGCCACGAGATGACGCAGATGGGGCAATGACGCAACTTCATCGGCGGCGATCCTCCGCGGCAGGTCGCGGCACAGCTTCCAGGCCACGGCCGCGCAGACGAGCGGCACGACGAGGAGGGCGATCTGGAGCACGAGTCGCACGGTGGCCACGTCGATGCTCGGTCTGCTGGGCGATGATGTCCTGCCCGCCGCCGATGAACAGCACCACGTAGAACGTCAGCACGGCCACGCCGAGCGCGGTGCGCCGTGGTCGGTCCCGCGGCCGTACCAGGAGGTGGTGCTCGGTGCCCTCCGGCTCGGCGTGGATCACCGCCGAAGCGCCGGTCGAGCGACGGCCAAGCGAACAGCAGCAGGAACGTCAGCGTCGGGAAGACCACGGCCGGGCAGGACGATCTCGGGCATCCGGTAGCCGAAGAGGTGCACGCGCACAGCGGGGAACAGGCGCAGCGCACCCTCGAGCCAGCCCATGTACCAGTCCGGCTGGGCGGCGGTGGACACCGCGCTCGGCGTGTACGGGCCGTACAACCAGATCGGGTTGATCTGCACCAGGCCGCCGAGGGCGACGAGCACGCCGGCGACGACGAAGAACAGGCCGAGCGAGCGCAGCGCGTACGTCGGCCACAGCCGTGAGCCGACGACGTTGTGCTCGGTGCGACCTGGTCCGGCGAACTGGGTGTGCTTCTGGCGCCAGACGATCGCCAGGTGCACGGAGATCAGCGCGACGATCGCCGCCGGGCACGATGAGCACGTGGGCGATGAACAGCCGGGAGATGATCTCGTCGCCGGGGTACTCGCCGCCGAACACCAGGAACGCCAGCCACGTGCCGACGAACGGGACCGACAGCAGCACCGACCACATGATCCGCAGGCCGGTGCCGGACAGCAGGTCGTCGGGCAGCGAGTAGCCGGTGAACCCGTTGAGGATCGCCAGCAGCATCAGCGCCAGGCCGACGAACCAGTTGATCTCGCGCGGCCGGCGGTACGCGCGCGGTGAAGTAGATGCGGCACAGGTGCAGCACGATCGCCCCGAGGAACACGAGCGCCGCCCAGTGGTGGGTCTGGCGGATCAGCAGGCCGGCGCGCACGTCGAAGCCGAGGTGCACCACCGAGCGGTACGCCTCGGTCATGTGCTGGCCGTTCAGCGGTGCGTACGAGCCGGTGTAGACGACGTCGTTCGAGCTGGGGTGGAAGAACAGCGTGAGGTACACGCCGGTGGCGATGAGCACCATCAGGCAGTAGAGCGCGACCTCGCCGAGCATGAACGACCAGTGGTCGGGGAACACCTTGTCGAGCGCCTTGCGGGTGAACTTCGTGCCCCCGACGCGGTCGTCGACCGAGCGGACGACGCGCTCGGTGATCACCGCGCGCCGCCCAGTGCCCGCTGCCAGCCGGGGTGGTGCCGCTCGCTGCGGCGCAGCCACTCGACGCCGAGCGCCACGCCGCCGAGCACGGCGAGCAGGCCGCCGTAGGCCCACATCACCACGCCGGCGAGTTGCTGGTCGGCCAGGCGCGGGTACGGCGCGTACCAGGTGTCGCGGGCCAGGGTGAGCGCCACCCCGTAGGCCATCGCCGGCAGCGTGACGACGAACAGCACGAGCACCGTCGGCGCCGCTGGCGGCGCGCAGCAGCAGGGTCCACATGACGAACGCGGTGACGCACGAGGCTGGCGTGCTCGATCTCGTGCAGCAGCGGGTGGCGCACGGCGGCGTCGAACAGCACCGGGACGTGCCACCCGAGCAGCACGCCGACCTGCACGACGGCGGCCACGGCGGCGGCGGCGACCGGCGCGGCGGCTCGTGTGGGTGCGAGCGGCGCGGCGTGGCGACCATCGCGCGCCCGACCGAAACGAGCAGTCACGGTGACGACGGGGCGGGCGGCGGCGAGCAGCGGGGCGGCCACGGCGACGAGCAGCACGTGCTGCACCATGTGGCCGGCGAGGGAGCGCTCCGACCAGCCGTGCACCGGCGACACCAGCGCGACGGCCAGCGCGGCGATGCCGGCGAGGAACCACCACACCCTGGCGGCCGCCGCGATCCGGCAGGGCGAGC
The DNA here is from genome assembly GCA_963794805.1 of uncultured Acidimicrobiales bacterium. Classification (GTDB taxonomy): domain Bacteria; phylum Actinomycetota; class Acidimicrobiia; order Acidimicrobiales; family Ilumatobacteraceae; genus JAODBQ01. Next base: position 145,509 of record CAWCFL010000007.1, on the reverse strand, counting down.
ACGAGCCAGCCGTAGACGAGCACGGCCAGCGCCGAGCTCGACGGCCAGCAAGCGGGTCGACATCAGCCGCGACTCCCGTTGTGCGAGCGCGACGATCAGCAGGCCCTCGTAGACGATCAGCAGCAGGTTGATCGCCCCGAGGCAGGAGGCCCGACCCAGCCGAGGAACACCGTGCGCCCGCCGGGCGTGCCGCGTGCCTCGCCGTCGGTCGACAGCCGGGCCAGTCCCCAGCTGACGCGCATCCCGGCGAGGACCAGCGAGGGCCAGCGCCAACGTGATCCCGTGCATCAGCCAGACGACGTCGGGGTGCGCCTCGCGGGCCGGGACGAGTGCCGCCTCCACCGACAGGTGGACGATCCAGGCGACGATGCTGCCGAACGTCGCGGCCCACACGAGCGGTCCGGACGGCGCCGGGCGAGTGGTCGTCGGCCGCGCGACCGGCCGCGTGCTCACAGGTGCGCTCCGAGGTACAGCGAGGTGAACACGAAGATCCACACGACGTCGACGAAGTGCCAGTACATGCGAGAACATCGCCACGGTCTGGTGGCGCTCGGCGTCGAACCAGCCGAGCGCGGCCTTGAGCTGGACGACGACGCTCATCGCCAGGCCGACGACGAGGTGCAGCCCGTGCAGGCCGGTGATGACGATGAACAGCGAGGCGTAGGCGTTGTCCCGGGCGCTGAACTCGAGCTGGCGGAACTCGAACACCTGGTTGACGACGAACGCAGCGCCGAGCAGCCAGCTGATCGCCAGGGCGACGCGCAGCCGACCGACCTGCCCGCGGCGGATGGCCGCCTCGCCCCAGAACAGCGGGATGCTGCTGGCCAGCAGGATCACCGTGAACACCGTGATCCGCCCGAGCTCGGGCGGCTCGATCCCACCCTGGGGCCACTCGGCCGAGTTGGCCCGCACGAAGAAGTACGACGACAGCAGGGCGGCGAAGATCATCGCCTCGGTGATGATCAGCAGCACCATGCCCCACCACCCCGGTCGGCGGGTGCGGTCCTGCGGGCCGAGCACGAGTCGTCGCAGCAGATGCGGTCGTCGCGCATCGCGCACCGCCGGATGGTCGACCTCGGTGCGCCAGCCCCAGGTGACGATGCCGGTGAGCCCGACGAGCACGCCGAGCACCAGCACCACCGTGACGCCGAGATGAGCATCCCGACGAAGAACACGAACACCCCGAGCGCGGCCAGCGCGGGGACGGCGGTCGGCTCGGGGACGACCAGCTCCTCCTCGTGCACCGTGTCCAGGCCGCCGGTGAACGGCGTGCCCCGACCTTCGGCCCCGGCGGGCGCGTCGACCAGGTCGGGCACGGCATCGTCGTCGTCCGGGCCCCCACAGCGGATGGCGGCCGCGCACCACCGGGATCGTCGTGAAGTTGTGCTCCGGCGCCGGCGAGGGGATCGACCACTCGAGCGTGTCGGCGTGCCACGGGTCGGCCCCGGCGACGGCGCCGCGGCGCACGCTCCACAGCACGTTGCCGACGGTGAGCAACGTGCCGGCGGCGAACACCAGCGAGCCGAGGCTGATCACCAGGTTGAGCGTGTCCCACCCGAGGCCGTTGTCGTAGGTGTACATCCGCCGGGCCATGCCCAGCTCGCCGAGCACGTGCATCGGGCCGAACGTGACGTTGAACCCGACGAGCATCGTCCAGAAGCTCCACTTGCCGAGCCGTTCGCTGAGCAGCCGTCCCGTCATCTTCGGCATCCAGTAGTAGACGGCGCCGAAGATCGGGAAGACCACCGCGCCGTTGAGCACGTAGTGGAAGTGGGCGACGATGAAGTAGCTGTCGGTCACCTGCAGGTCGAACGGCAGGGCGGCCACCATCACCCCGGTGATCCCGCCGAGCAGGAAGATCAGCAGGAAGCCGAGGGCGAACAGCATCGGCGTGGTGAAGCGGACGCGTCCGCCCCACATCGTGCCGATCCACGAGAAGTACAGGACCGCGCTGGGGATGGCGATGACGAAGCTCGCCGCGGAGAAGAAGCCCATCGCCGTGGTCGGCAGCCCGGTGGCGAACATGTGGTGCACCCACACGCCGAAGCTGATGAACGCGACGGCGATCAGCGCGGCCACCTGCCACAGGTAGCCGGCCAGCGGGCGGCGGGCGAACACCGTGATGATCGTGGTGACCATGCCGACCGCGGGCAGGAACAGGATGTACACCTCGGGATGGCCCCAGAACCAGAACAGGTGCTGGTACAGCAACGCGTCGCCGCCGCCGGACGGGCACGTAGAACTTGGTGTCGAACAGCCGGTCGCTCTCCAGCAGTGCCGCCGACACGGTGATCGCCGGCACGGCGAACAGGATCATGAACCCCATGGCGATGTACGACCACACGAGGATCGGGATGCGGTTGACGGTCATCCCCGGGGCGCGCATCTTGAACGAGGTGACGAGGAAGTTCACCGCGCCGACGGTGGTGGAGATGCCGACGAAGATCACCCCGAGGCCCCAGAAGTCGAGGTTGATGCCCGGCGAGAAGGCCTTGTCGGTGAGTGGCACGTAGGCGAACCAGCCCCCGTTCGGCGCCTTGCCGATCACCATGCTCGCCGACATGAACAGCCCGGCGCCGACGAAGATCCAGTAGCTGAACGCGTTGAGCCGGGGGAACGCCATGTCCCGGGCGCCGACCATCAGCGGCAGCAGGTAGTTGCCGAAGCCGGCGAGCACCGGCGTGTTGAACAGGAAGATCATGATCGTCCCGTGCATCGTGAACAGCTGGTTGTACGCGTCGGGGCCGACGAGGTCCTCGTTCGGCTGGGCCAGCTGGGCGCGCATCACCAGCGCCAGCAGGCCGGCGATGAAGAAGAAGACGAACGACGTGACGATGTAGCGGATGCCGAGGCGCTTGTGGTCGACGGTGGTGAAGAACCCGAGCAGGCCCGGGCGGTCCAGCCAGGCGCGCTCGATGCGCTCGTGCTCGTCGGGTTCGCCGTGCTCGGCGGCGACGTCGTCGACCGCGGTCACTTCAGCGTCTCCAGGTAGGCGACGAGCGCGGCGATCTGGTCGTCGGTCAGGTCGATCGTCGGCATCAGCGCGCCGGGCTTGACGCCTTGCGTGTCGGCCAGCCAGCGGGTCATCCCGGCGGCATCGCTGGGCAGCGTGTCGGCGGCGATCGTCGCCCGGCCGGCGACGTGGCTGAGGTCCGGACCGAGCGTGCCGGCGGCCGCGGTGCCCGACACGGTGTGGCACCCGGCGCACGAGGTGTTCGCCAGGATGGCCGCGCCGGCGCGCTGCTGGTCGGTCTGCGGCGCCGCGGCGGTGGCCCGGTTGGCGGCCAGCCACTGCTGCGTAGTCCGCCGGCTCCTGGACCACGACGGTCATCGCCATCTTGGCGTGCTGGATCCCGCAGAACTCGGCGCACTGCCCGCGGAACGTGCCGGTGCTGGTCGGGGTGAAGCCGAGGTGGTTGGTGACGCCGGGGACGAGGTCGGTCTTGCCGGCCAGCTGCGGCACCCAGAAGCTGTGGATCACGTTCGGCGAGCGCAGCGTCAGCTCCACCCGCGCGCCGCGCGGCACGTGGATCTCGTTGGCCGTGACCACGCCGTCGTCGGGGTAGGTCACCCGCCACCACCACAGCTCGCCGTCGACGTCGACGTGCACCGCGGCCGTGGTCGGCGCCAGCGCGTTGCTCACCCGCACGGTCTGCACGGCGACGACGGAGAGCACGACGACGGCAGCACGAGCCCGCCGATCAGCAGGAAGCGGTGGTCGCGCCGGTCGCTCGTCGCGTCGCCGGGGTCGACGGCGGACACGCCGTCGTCGTCGGCTCGTGCCCGCCGGCGGAGCATCGCCACCACCACGACGGCGACCACGCCGACGTAGACCACGACGGCCATGGCGAACATCAACCACCACAGCCCGCTGATGTGCCGGGCCTCGGGCGACTGCCCGTCGAGCATCGACGGCGACGACGACGAGCACCCGGCGAGCGCCACCGCCCCGACGATCAGGCCGGCGCCCCGCCCGGCCACACCCACGCCGGCGGGCCGGATCACACGGACCACCATCCCGGGCCGACGGGCGCGCTGAAGTCGCCCGTGGCGCGCAACGAGCCGTCGGCGTCGACCACGAGGGCGAGCTGCGGCAGCGACCACGCCGCCGGACCGGCGACGGGCAGGGCGCCGCGCAGCACGTCGAAGCTCGACTGATGGCACGGGCAGAGCAGCTCGTGACGGTCGGCCTCGTACAGGCCGACCGGGCAGCCGGCGTGCGAGCACACCTTGGAGTAGGCCAGCAGCCCGTCCGGCGCCCAGCTCTCCCGGCCAGGCGGCAGGTGCAGCAACGCAGCGTCGACGCGCACCAGCACCGTCTGGGCGTCGGCCGCGCCGACGGCGCCCTCGGGGAACACGGTGAGCAGCCCGTCGTCGGGCACGTCGGCGGCGCGCACCACCTCGCCGGACTCGTTGACCACCCGCGCCCCGCCGCGCCAGGCCGTGCGGGTCGAGCGCGTAGCCCGGGTCGCGGCCCGAGCGAGCGCAGCGGTGAGATCAGGGCGACGCCCGAGCGTCCCGCCGGCGACGACAGCGCCGCGGCGCAGCCACACCCGCCGACCGATGGCCTCCTCGCCGCGTGGCCAGGTCCTCGTCGAGCGCGGCCACCTCCTCCGGCGTTGCCCGCAGCGCTGGCGCGCTCCTGGACGTGCTCGTCCGCGGGCATCACCGACGTTGGCCCAGACGATCAGTCCGACCCCGATGCCGACGAACGCGAGGGCCAGCGAGAGCCCCTGCAGCTGGGTGTGCTCGCCGCCCGTCCAGAACGACACGAGGAAGCCGAGCGCGCCGAGCGACGGCGACGCCGAAGGCGATCGCCCCGATGCGCTCGCCGCGGTTCACGTCCGTGTGCCGATCAGTCGGAGCACGACGACCAGCGCAGCGAGCGCGACGAGCGCGACGGCGCCCTCCGGCAACGGCCCGAGGTGCCACAGCGGGTTGCCGCCGGCATCCACGGGATGCTCGAGCGAGCGTACGTAGCCGACGAGGTCGGTGAGCTGCTGCTCGCTGATCGCCTGTTCGCCGAACACCGGCATCGTCGCCGGGCCGGTGCGCACCGCCTCGGCGATCTGCGTCGGCGTCGCCGGGAGCAGCGACGGCGCGTTGCCGCCCTGCAGGGCGCCGCCTGCGCCGGCCCACTGGTGGCAGGCCGCGCACTGCGCACGGTAGACCGCGCCGCCGGACGGCGAGATCTGCGGCGGACACGTCGATCGATCGGGACGCCCGGGCCGCCGGGCGCGATCGTCGCGACGTACTGCACGAGCGCGTCGATCGTGGCCTGGTCGTAGGCCGGCGTGCGCCGCTTCGGTGTGTCGCCGGGTGCGTCGAGCGGCATCCGCCCCGTGCTCACCTGGTAGTCGACGGCTGCCGCACCGGCACCTTGCAGGCTCGGCCCGGTCGACGTGCCCCGGGCGTCGGCGCCGTGGCAGACCGCGCAGTCGCGCAGGTAGATCTGCTGGGCGTCGACGGCTGCAGGCGCCGGGGAGGCGTCGGCCGCGCCGAGCGAGAGGAACGCGACCGCGAGCACGCACACCCCGATCGCCACGAGCGGGCCCGAGGTCCAGAGGAACGCGCCGCGTGCGGGCGTCACGGATCGATGGCCTAGACGCGATCGACCGGTCGCGTCCACACCGCACGGGCATCGCGCCGAGCTTTCACCCGCCCGAGACGTACGGTTCGTTTCGCCGCGCCAGCATCGGGTACCGGTCAGCGGTCCGGGGCAGCGAGGCCTCGGCGCGGCCGACGGAGGTGACCGACATGCCGCAAGCAGGATGGAGCGACAAGCGCGAACGGCAGTACCAGCACATCAAGGACGGGTTGGAGGAGCGCGGCGACAGCGAGGACCTGGCCGAGGAGATCGCCGCGCGCACCGTCAACAAGGAGCGTGCCCGCGCCGGCGAGGCCAAGGAGTCCAGCCGCACGTCCACGGACGACATCTCCTCGTCGCGTCGCGGGGGTCTGCGCTCGCATCGTGGCTCGGGTGGCCGGACCCGCGACCAGCTGTACAACGAGGCCCGCCAGCGGGGCATCAAGGGACGCTCGAAGATGAACGAAGGCGCAGCTCGAACGAGCGGTCGCTCGCGGTCTGACCCCTTCCTCCACCTACCGCGTGCAGGTGCACGCCGGGTTCGACCTCGACGCCGCCGCCGGCATCGTCGACTACCTCGCCGATCTCGGCGCGGACTGGATCTACCTCTCCCCGCTCCTCACGGCGGAGCCCGGTTCGAGCCACGGCTACGACGTGATCGACCACGGCGCCGTGGACCCCGCACGTGGGGGTCGAGCCGGCCTCGAGCGGGTGGCCGCTGCAGCAAGGTCGCACGGCATGGGCGTGCTCGTGGACATCGTGCCCAACCACGTCGGTGTGGCCACGCCGCACCTCAGCCAGGTGGTGGTGGGACGTGTTGGCGCACGGGCGGGACTCGCCCCACGCCGTGGCGTTCGACGTCGACTGGGAGGCCGGCGGCGGCCGGATCCGCCTCCCGGTGCTCGGTGACGAGGGCGACCCGCCGCTGCGCATCGAGGACGGCGAGCTGCGCTACTACGACCACCGCTTCCCGCTGGCCCCGGGCACCGCCGACGACGGCGCGGCGCCCGGCGCGGTGCACGCCCGCCAGCACTACGAGCTGGTCAGCTGGCGGCGGGCCGACCACGAGCTGAACTACCGGCGGTTCTTCGCGATCAACACGCTCGCCGGCGTGCGCGTCGAGCTGCCCGAGGTGTTCGACGCGAGCCACGCCGAGATCGTCTCGTGGGTGCGCGACGGCCTGGCCGACGGCTTGCGCGTCGACCATCCCGACGGGCTGGCCGATCCCGGGGGCTACCTCGAGGCGCTCGCCGCGGCGACCGACGGCGCCTACGTGCTGGTCGAGAAGATCCTCGAGGGTGACGAGCCGCTGCCGGCGCACTGGCGCACGGCCGGCACCACCGGCTACGACGCGCTCGCCACGTTCGACCGGTTGTTCGTCGATCCGGCGGCCGGACCGGTCCTCGACGCGCTCGACGCCGAGGTGCGTGGCGGGCAGCGCCGCCGAACTGGATCGAGATGATCCACGACACCAAGCGGGCCGTCGCCGACGGCATCCTCAACAGCGAGGTGCGCCGCCTGGTGCGCGACCTGCGCCGCAACGGCCTCGACGCCGCCGCCCCCGACGACCGAGCTCGCCGACGCGGTGGCCGAGCTGCTCGCCTGCTTCCCGGTGTACCGCTCCTACCTCCCGCTCGGCGAGCACCACCTCCGTGCTGCCGCCGCCGACGCCGTGCCGCCGTCGTGCCGACCTGGCGGCGACGATCGACGCGGTCGTCGACCCGCTCGCCGATCCGGCCAACCCTGCGGCGGTCCGCTTCCAGCAGACGTCGGGGATGGTGATGGCCAAGGGCGTCGAGGACTGCGCGTTCTACCGCTTCACCCGGCTCGGCTCGCTCACCGAGGTCGGTGCCGACCCGGACGAGCTGGCCGTCGACGCCGCCGAGCTGCACCGGCGCAACGCGGCCCGCCACGCCGCATGGCCGGCGGCGATGACCACGCTGACGACCCACGACACCAAGCGCAGCGAGGACACCCGGGCGCGGATCAGCGCGCTGTCAGCGAGATCCCCGACCAGTGGGCTGCGGCAGTGCGCCGCCTGCGCGCGCTGGCGCCGCTCGGCGACGGACCGCTGGAGCTGCTCGTGTGGCAGGCCATCGTCGGCGCGTGGCCGGCATCGCGCGAGCGCTTGCACGCCTACGTCGAGAAGGCGGCACGCGAGGCCGGCACGTCCACCGCGTGGACCGACGGCGACCCCGTGTTCGAGGCACGCCTTCGCCGCCGTCGTCGATGCGGCGTTCGACGACGCCGGGGTGCGCGCCGTGCGTCGAGGAGCTCGTGGCGGCGACGAGCCGCCGCCGGCTGGCGCAACGGCCTCGGCCTGAAGCTGGTGCAGCTCACCTCGCCGGGCGTGCCCGACGTGTACCAGGGCAGCGAGCTGTGGGAGACGTCGCTGGTCGACCCGGACAACCGCCGCCCGGTCGACTTCGCCGAGCGCCGGGCGCTGCTGGCCCGCTCGACGATGGCTGGCTGCCGCCGGTCGACGACGAGTGGCGCGGCCAAGCTGCTCGTCACGTCACGCGCGCTGCGGCTGCGGCGCGACCGCCCCGAGCTGTTCGCCACGTACCGCCCGCTGGAGGTGGTCGGCGACGCCGCCGCGCACGTCGTGGCGTTCGATCGCGGCGGAGCCGTCACCGTGGCCACGCGCCTGCTCGGTCGGACTCGAGCGCACGCGGTGGTTGGGGCGACACCGCCATCGTCCTGGCCGACCGGCACCTGGCGCGACGTGCTCACCGGCACGATCCATGATGGAGGCACCATGCTGCTCGCCGACCTGCTCGCCACCTATCCGGTCGCCGCTGCTGCAGCCCCGGCATGACGTTCGACGTCTGGGCGCCGCGGGCGTCGAAGGTGGCGCTGCGCGTCGCCGAGGAGGACCTCCCGATGCGCCGGCGCGGCGGCGGGTGGTGGACGCCGCACGGCCAGCCTCCTGCCGAGCCTGGCCTGGACTACGGCTACCTGGTCGACGGTGACGACACGCCGTTGCCCGATCCGCGCTCGCGTCGCCAACCCGACGGCGTCCACGGGCTGTCGCGCACGTTCGACACCGCGCGCTTCACCTGGACCGACCAACGCTGGACCGGTCGACAGCTCGCCGGGTCGTGCATCTACGAGCTGCACCTCGGCACGTTCACGCCCGAGGGCACGCTCGACGCCGCGGTCGGCAAGCTCGACCACCTCGTCGATCTCGGCGTCGACTTCGTCGAGCTGCTGCCGGTGAACTCGTTCAACGGCGCGCACAACTGGGGCTACGACGGCGTGCTGTGGTTCGCCGTGGACGAGACCTACGGCGGCCCGGAGGCCTATCAGCGCTTCGTCGACGACTGCCATGCCCGCGGCCTCGCGGTGGTGCAGGACGTCGTCCACAACCACCTCGGACCGAGCGGCAACTACCTGCCGCGCTTCGGGCCGTACCTGCACGAGGCCAGCGCGAACACGTGGGGCGCGTCGATCAACCTCGACGAGCCGGAGGTGCGCCGGTACATCGTCGACAACGCGCTGATGTGGCTGCGCGACTTCCACGTCGACGCGTTGCGCCTCGACGCGGTCCACGCGTTGGTCGACACGAGCGATCGGCACATCCTCCGAGAGCTGGCCGAGGAGGTCGACGCGTTGTCCGCCGCCGTGCGCCGCCCGCTGACGTTGATCGCCGAGAGCGACCTCAACGACCCGCAGCTGATCACGCCACGCGAGGCCGGTGGCTACGGCTTGGACGCACAGTGGAGCGACGACTTCCACCACGCGGTGCACGTCGCCGTCACCGGCGAGACCACCGGCTACTACGCCGACTTCGCCCCGCTCGGCTGCGCTGGCCAAGGTGATCGAGCGCGGCTTCTTCCACGACGGCACGTTCTCGTCGTTCCGCGGGCGCATCCACGGCGCGCCGATCGACACGGCGACGATGCCGTCGTGGCGCCTCGTCGTCGCCGACCAGAACCACGACCAGATCGGCAACCGGGCGATCGGTGATCGACTGGGCGCGATGGTCGACGCGGACCACCTCGCCGTCGCTGCGGTGCTCACGCTGACCTCGCCGTTCACCCCGATGCTGTTCATGGGCGAGGAGTGGGGCGCGTCCACGCCGTGGCAGTTCTTCACCGCCCATCCGGAGCCCGAGCTCGGCCGCGGCCACCGCCGAGGGGCGCATCGAGGAGTTCGCCAAGATGGGCTGGGACCCCGCCGTCGTGCCCGATCCGCAGGACCCTGCGACGTTCGCCCGCTCGAAGCTGGACTGGGACGAGGTGGACGAGGGGGCCCACGCCCGGCTCCTCGCCCTGTACACGGCCCTGCTGCAACTGCGCCGTGAACGCCCGGAGCTCACCGACCCCCGGTTCGGCCACACCACGGTGGAGCTCGACGAGCACGCACGGTGGATCGTGCTCCACCGCGGTTCGCTGAGCGTGCTCGTCAACCTCGGCGACAAGTCAACGTCCTTGACGATCGAGAGCGAGCAACCGAGCGTGCTGCTGTCCACCTCCGTCGATGTCCACGTCGACGCCGGGACGCGCAACGGCGCAGCCGTGCGGTTGCCCGGCTGCGCCGCTGTGATCGTGGAACGTTGACTGCTGAGTCTCGTCAGCGACGGAGCAAGAGCACCACCACCACGATGATCAGGATCAGGAGGACGACGCCTCCGCTGATGTAGATTCCGTCTGCCAGCATGCTCAACATGATCGGCCGATACCCCTGGGGGTGAGGGGTCAAACGGTCAGTGCCGGAGGGCGTCGACCAGCTCGGCCTTGTTCATCGTGGCCCGGCCGTCGATGTCCAGCTGGCGGGCGCGGTCCAGCAACTGCGCCTTGGTCCAGTCCTCATAGGCGGTTCCCGACGACGGTCGATCGCTCGCCTTGCGCGTGGCCTCATCCACCACATGGTTGGCCTCGCGGTCGACCTTGGCGGCCACGTGTGCGCCTTGGGCAGATGCCTGGCCGGCGACCTCCTTGGCGCTGGACGTGATCGCGCCGGCCGACTTCGACACGGCCGCGCGCGGTCTGGCCGGCGACCTCCTTGGCGCTCGTCGAGACGGTCGCCGCGGCGCGCTCGGTGGCCGAACGGGTCTGTCCGACGACGGTCTTGCCGGCGTTGCGAGACGTGTCCAGTGTTCGTCCGACGCTACGACCGACGAGACCGGCGACGCTGGCGACGTTCGCCAGCGTCGTCTGCATGATGGCCTTGTTCAGCTCGCAGACCTTGCGGGGAAAGGGTGACGTATCGGGCATGGAGCGCTCCTTGTTGGGCGTGGGGGATTCCCTCTCGAGTACCCGGACCGTGAGGGCCGTCACACGCGGTGTGCCCGACGACCACCCGCGGGCGGTCGGCACCCGATCAGGTTGTTTGCCTCACGCAGGTGAATGGGTAGGCGGCGGCCATGGCGAACGAACTGAAGGATGTGCGGGTCGCGTTCCTCGCGGCGAACGAGGGCGTCGAGCAAGCGGAGCTCACCGATCCGTGGAAGGCCGTGGAGGCCGCAGGGGCCACTGCGGAGCTGGTGTCGCTGGAGCCCGGCAAGCTGCAGGCGTTCAACCACCTCGACCGCGGGGATGTCTTCACCGTGGACGTCACAGCCGCCGATGCCGACGCCATGCGCTACGACGCCCTGGTCCTGCCCGGCGGTGTGGCCAACCCCGACGCGTTGCGCACCGATGCGCACGCCGTGGCGTTCATCAAGGCGTTCTTCGAGGCTGGCAAGCCCGTGGCCGTGATCTGCCACGGGCCGTGGACCCTCATCGAGGCCGATGTCGTGCGCGGGCGGCGGATCACCAGCTGGCCGAGCCTGCGGACCGATCTGCGCAACGCAGGGGCCGACTGGGTGGACGAGCCCATCGTCGTCTGCCACGAGGGCCCGAACGTGCTGATCTCCAGCCGCAAGCCCGACGACCTCCCGGCGTTCGACACGGCGATCGTCGAGACGCTGGCGTCGGCGACGCGCTGACCCGACGTGCCTCCGACCATCGAGCGCGTCGATCCGCCGCGCATCGATCTTCGTGATGACGGCGTCGACGAACGGCGCTGGGCGCCGGTGCTCGACGCGCTCGACGAGGTCGATCCGGTGCGGCTCGACGGGACGAAGGCGGCGCGGTGCGTCGTCGTCGCCCCGCACCCCGATGACGAGACACTCGGCGTCGGCGGCACGATGGCCGTGCTCGCGGCAGCGGGGACCGACCTGCTCGTCGTCAGCGTCACCGACGGCGAAGCCGCGCCGGTGTGCCACGCCGATCTCGCCACGGTGCGCCGTCGCGAGCTGTGCCGCGCCGTCGGCCGACTGGCGCCGGCGGCGAGCATCGAACGGCTCGGGCTGCCCGACGGCGGCCTGGCCAGTTGCCAGGAACAGCTGACCGAACGGCTCATCCGGTCGTTGCGCGAGGGCGATCTCGTGCTCGCGCCGTGCATCGACGACGGCCATCCGGACCACGATGCCTGTGGCCGCGCCGCCGTCGCCGCGTCGACCGCGACCGGAGCGTCGTGCTGGACCTATCCCGTGTGGGCCTGGCACTGGCACGACCCGCAGCGCTCGGGGATCGGCGCCTACGGCGTACGAGTCGTGCTGCCGGCCGATGCCGCTCGAGCAAAGGCGTTGGCGATCGGCTGCTACCGCTCGCAACTCGAGCACGAGCCGCCGGTCGTGCCCAGAGCGGCGATGGTCCGCTACCGGCGACCGTTCGAAGTCTTGGTGCGGACATGAGGACGGATCCGGCGATGTTCGAGCCGATGTACGACGCCGACGGCGACCCGTGGTCGTTCGCCTCGTCGGAGTACGAGCTCGGCAGGTACGCGGCGACGACCGCCCTGCTCGCGCCGCACTACCGGCGGTGCTTCGAGCCGGGCTGCTCCATCGGTGTGCTCACCGAGCGGTTGGCCGCGCGCTGCGACGAGGTGGTGGCCGTCGATCCCTCGCCCACGGCAGTCGAGCACGCCCGACGGCGCGTGCGTGCTTGGTCAGGCGTCAGCGTCGACGTGGCCTGCATCCCCGAGTGGTGGCCGGACGGGATGTTCGATCTCGTCGTGTTCAGCGAGCTCGGCTACTACTGGGACGCGGCGGACCTGGATGCGCTCGTCGATCGGCTGGCCGGACTCGTCGAGCCCGGCGGAGATCTCGTGGCCGTTCACTGGCGGGGTCACTCCGCCGACCACGTGCTGCACGGCGACGAGGTCCAGACGATCCTGACGGCGCGCCTCGGCGTCCCGACGGTCATCGACGGACGGCCCGAGTTCGTCGCCGCCAGGTGGCGACGATGATCCGGGGCGTCGTCGTCGGCGTCCCGGCACACGACGAGGCCGACACCGTGGTCGACTGCCTGACCTCGATCGACCGCGCCGCGCACGCCGTGCCCGGCGTGCAGGTCGTGGTGGTGCTCGCCGCCGACCGGTGCACCGACCGAACGGTGCCACGCGCCAGCAGCACGATCCTGCGCGCGGCCCGGCAACTGGTGATCCCCGGACGGTGGGGGTCGGCGGGCGGCGCGCGGGCCGCCGCCATCAGGCGCGGGCGCGAGGCACTCTCCGGCCTGACGGCTGGGTCGCAGATCTGGATCGCCACCACCGACGCCGACACCGTGGTGCCGACGGAATGGCTGGTCCGCCAGCTCGAGCATGCCGCGGCCGGCGCCGATGCCGTCGCCGGGATCATCGAGCTGCGTGACGACCACCATCGCAGCCCGGGCGCGGAGCGCTCGTTCCGCTCGCTCTACCGCCTCGAGGACGGTGTGCCGCACGAGCACGTGCACGGGGCCAACCTCGGCGTCCGCGCCGATTGGTACGACGTCGTCGGCGGGTTCGAATCCGTCGGCGTCGCCGAAGACCATCGCTTGTGGCACGCGCTGGGGCGAGCCGGTGCGCAGTGCCTGTCGACGATCGACGTCCGCGTGGCCACCAGCGCACGGCTGCACAGTCGGGCGCCAGGCGGGTTCGCCGATACGTTGCGCGCCGCCGTCGCCCTGGCGGGCAAGGCGCCGGCGTGATGGGGGCGCTGGTCGACGCGGTGCTCGAACGGAGCACGGGCATGCCGTTGCCTGGCGATGGCGCGACCATCGAACGGTTTCGTCGGCTGAGCGACTGCGCGGCGCTGGATCCCTCGCTCGGCCGGATGATCGAGGCCCACACGGATGCCGTGGCCATCCTCGCCGAGGCGGATCGACGGGCGCCCGAGGGGTGCTGCGGCGTCTGGGCGGCGCGGGGGCCGGATCCGTGCCGACTGGAAGGTGGCCGGGGGCGCTGGCGCCTGCGCGGCACGGTGCCGTGGTGCACCGGCGCCGGCCTCGTCGATCACGCGCTCGTCGCCACCGACCACGAGTCGGGTCCGGCGCTGGTGCTCGTGGACATGAGTGCAGCAGGCATCGAGCGACGCGCCCCGAGCTGGCGCTCGATCGCCTTCGCCGACACCGACACGCGCGCGGTCTCGTTCGACGTGTCCCTTGCCGATGACGATGTCGTCGGCCTCGGTGGGTGGTACCTGAGCCGGGCTGGCTTCTGGCACGGGGCGATCGGCGTGGCGGCGTGCTGGGCGGGCTGTGCGACGGGACTGCTGCGCCGCGTCGCGCCGCGATGGAAGGACGAGCCGCACGGACTGGCCCACCTGGGGGCGATCGACGCCCTCACCTGGGAGCTGCAGACCGTGCTCGACGCCTCGGCGGTGGCGATCGACGCCGCCCCCGGTGACGTCGGTGCCGCCCACCGGCGGGCACTCCGCGTCCGCCACCTCGTGGACGTCGGTGTCGGCGAGATCGTCGGCAGGGTGGAGCGGGCGCTCGGTCCGGCTGCGATGGCGATGGACGACGGCGTGATCGAGTCGATCGCCGCCTGCGACCTCTATCGGCGCCAGTGCCACGCCGAGCGCGACCTCGAACAGCTCGGCCGGCTGGCGGCCGACGAGCGCTGAGCGCCGCTGCTCACCCGGCGTCGAACTCGGCCCACACCACCTTGCCGCGAGCGCCCATCCGCCGGACCCCCCATCGGCTGCACAGCCCGTCGACGATCGACAGCCCACGCCCGCCGAGCGCCCGGCGGACCGGTTTGAACGGTGGGGGCCGGCAATCGCGGTCCGCCACCTCGATGCGCACGGGCCCGTCCGGACGCGGGTCGACGACGAGCAGCGAGCCACCGTCGTCGGTGTGCTGGATGACGTTCGTGACCAACTCGCTGGTCACCAGGCGGACGTCGTCCACCAACGGGTCGGCGCGTCCCTCGAACAGCTCTTGGATCGCCTCGCGAGCGCGGCGCGCCGCGTCGACGTCGTGACCGAAGTCCAAGGAGACCTGGCGTGACCGGGCGTCGTCACCTCCGGTGACTGCCGGATCCGTGATCGACGTGTCCATGCCTTCGGCGTACCCGCCGGCCCGCGCTCGGATGCGCGCGCCGGCGGGATTCACCCAGGGCCGAAGTGGCCGATGTGTCGTTCAGGCCTGCAAGCGCGCCGTGGCGTAGCCGACCACGACGACGTCGCCGTTCTGGTCCTTGGTGCTGACGTCGAACTCGGCGACGGGATCGGCGCCACTGGTGTCGATGCTCTTCACCGTCACCGTGGTGGTCAACGTGGCGCCGGGGAAGACCTGCTTGGAGAAGCGCACGCCGTACGTCTTCAGCGCGTCGATCCCCACCCAATCGGTGACGACCCGACCCGACATGCCCATCGAGAGCATCCCGTGGGCGAACACACTGGGGTAGCCGGCGACCTCGGTGGTGAACTTGTCGTCGGTGTGCAGCGGGTTGTAGTCACCCGAGGCTCCGGCGTACATGACGATCTGCGTGCGGCTGAGGTCGTCGATGACGACCTCCTCGTGGCTGTCGCCGACTTTGATGTCCGATGCCTTGATCACGACTGCTCCACGACCTTCCCGGTGCGCACGCCCACGCCGCGGGCGGTGACGACCAGCTCGCCGGCTTGGTCGCGGTACTCGATGACGGACTCGCTGAACGACAGGGTGCCGCCGCGGCGGCCTTCCTTCGTCCAGGTCTTGCCCTCCTTCGGCGTGCCGGTGAGCACCTCGCCGGCGATCAGGGGCCGGTGGTACTCATAGTGCTGCTCGGCGTGCAGCCCGCCGCCGCCGCCACCGCCACCGCTGCTCTCGCCTTCCGGCTTGGGCGGCAGGCTCGTGGCGTTCTTGCCCGAACCGAACCACGGCTGGCCGACCTTGGGCCGCAGGAAGTAGTCGTCGTCGAACTGGGCGCTCGCCTGGACGAACGTTGGCGGTGCCGGAACTCCCGGCAGGCCGGCCGCCTTGGCGGCCTCCTCCGAGTAGTACACCGGGTTCGGGTCGGCGATGGCGCGGGCGAACAACATGATGTGCCCCGCCTCCACCGGAAAGCGATCGATGGCCATGCTGGCTCCTCTTCGTCGAGGGTCGGGTGGTCTGGGTGGTCCCCGGCGGCAGCGTAGAAGCCACCTTCCACGCACCTCGCATCGCCGGACGGCGCGGCCCTCGTCAACGCTCGTGCTCGCCGACATCCTCGCTCGGGTGGTGGCCAGGCCGTCGGGCGGCCTGTTCGCCGGCCGACGGGGCGCCCACGCGGTGCGTCCGGCGGACGTGGTACCGGTCGAGCGCCGGGTTGATGATGCGCACGGCGAGCAGCACGAGCAGGGTGATCACGAAGGTCGCCACGGTCAGCAGCACCAGTCCGGCACCCGCGGCCACCCCGATGCCTGCGGACAGCCACAGCGTCGCCGCCGTGGTCAGGCCCTTGACGCGGTCGCGCGTGCGGATGATCGTGCCGGCGCCGAGGAAGCCGATCCCGGTGACCACCTGCGCGGCCACGCGCGACGCGTCACTGGGTGTCTGCGTGCCGAAGCCGTAGGCGCCGGCGATGGTGAACAGCGCCGCGCCGATGCCGACGAGCGCATGGGTGCGGATACCGGCGGGATGGCCGGTGAGCTCGCGCTCGACGCCGATGGCGGCGGTGATGCCGCCGGCGATGGCGATGCGACCGATCAGCTGCCAGGTCGACACCTCCACGGCGGCGCAGCCTACGACGGGCTCCGCGTTGCCGAGTGGGGTCTGTGCCACGAAACTGCAGCTGTGACCGCCACCGACGCCATCGACGTCCCCACCGCCAGCGATCCCGAGGCCCGCAAGGTCGACGCGGCGATCGACGCCCTCCTTGCCGCCTGCGACCCACGGGCCCACGACCGGATCACGTTCCGCGCGGCGCGCTACGACCACGGCCTCGCCTGGGTGCACTTCGACGAGGGCTTCGGCGGCCTCGGCGTGCGGCCCGACCTGAACCGTCACGTGGAGCGGCGCGTGCGCGCCGCCGGCGCCGACGCCTCCGACCCCTCGACGTTCTTCCTCGCGCTCGCCGGACCGACCATCCACACGTGGGGCACCGACGAGCAGAAGCAACGGTTCCTGCGGCCGATGTACTCGGGCGAGCACCGCTGGTGCCAGCTGTTCTCCGAGCCCGGCGCCGGGTCGGACTTCGCCGGTCTCGCCTGCCGCGCCGAGCGCGACGGCGACGAGTGGCTGGTCAACGGGCAGAAGGTGTGGAACACGTTGGCCCACCTCGGCGACTGGGGGATGCTCGTCACCCGTACGGATCCCGAGCAGCCCAAGCACAAGGGCATGACCTACTTCGCCGTGGACATGCACTCACCGGGCGTCGAGGTGCGTCCGTTGCGCCAGATCACCGGCGAGGCCGAGTTCAACGAGGTGTACCTCACCGACGCGCGCATCCCCGACGCCAACCGCATCGGCGCGGTCGGCGAGGGCTGGCGCGTCGCCCTGACGACGTTGATGAACGAGCGCACGGCGATCGGCGGCGGCGAGGCCGGCGGTCGCGCGGCGCGCGGCGGGAGCGCCGCCGACGCCGTGGAGATCTGGCGGGCGCTGGACGACTCGGCGCGCACGCCGGCGCTCAAGGACCAGCTGATGCGCGTCTGGGTGCGCGGCGAGGTCGCCCGCCTGTCCAACCAGCGCACCGCGGCGATGGCCAAGGTCGGCAACCCGGGGCCCGGCGGCTCGATCGCCAAGCTGGCCATGGCCGAGCTGAACAAGGACGTCTACGACCTGTGCGTCACGCTCCAGGGGGCCAACGGCCAGATCGGCTTCGACTACACGTTCCGCCGTCCGGAGATGGTCGAGGCCACCGGCGCCAGCCACGGCACGGGCCACGCGTTCCTGCGCGTGCGGGCCAACTCGATCGAGGGCGGCACGTCGGAGATCATGCGCAACATCCTCGGCGAGCAGGTGCTCGGCCTCCCCGGCGAACCGCGTGTCGACAAGGACCAGGCATGGTCCAAGGTCCCGAGGAGCTGACACGTCGATCTCGACGCCGGATCGCGCCACACCGGCCCGTGTGAGCGTCAAGTCAGGAACCTGACGCCGTTTCGCGCCGGCCCGGTCCGCTCCCGCGTCGGCGTCGGCGTCGGCGTCGGCGTCGGCTTCGGCTTCGGCTTCGGCTTCGGCTGACGCTGACGCCGGATCGCGCCGGACGGGCCGTTGTGAGCGTCAAGTCCGCAACTTGACGCCGGATCAGGCGCGCCCGCCGGCCCGGGGGCAGGATGGCGGGATGGCTGTGGATCAGGGGACGACGGTCACGCGCGACGCGGTGCAGGAGGAGGTGCGCGCCTGGATCGCGGCGAATTGGGATCCGGACCGTGCGCTGATCGACTGGCGGCGGATGCTCGCGGCCTCTGGATGGGGCGCACCGTCATGGCCCACGGCGTGGGGCGGGCGCGGTCTGCCCGGGTGGGCCGACGACGTGGCCGGGCGCGAGCTGTCTGCGGCCGGCGCGGTGGGCGTGGCGGCCGGCACCGGCATCGGGTTGGCCGCGCCGACGATGCTCGCCCACGCGTCCGACGACGTGCTCGGCCGGTTCCTCCCGCCGATCCTGACGAACGAGCACACGTGGTGCCAGCTGTTCAGTGAGCCGAGCAACGGCTCGGACCTGGCCGGGCTGACGACGCGTGCCGACCTCGACGGCGACGAGTGGGTGGTCAACGGGCAGAAGCTGTGGAGCACGAGCGCACACCACGCCGACTACGGGCTGCTCCTGGCGCGCACCGACCCCGACGTGCCCAAGCACAAGGGGATCACCGCGTTCGTCCTGCCGATGCACCAGCCGGGCGTCGAGGCCAGGCCCCTGCGGCAGATGAACCGCCACTCGTCGTTCAACGAGGTCTTCCTCACGGACGCGCGCATCCCCGGCGATCAGGTGATCGGCGCCGCCGGCGAGGGGTGGCGGGTGGCGATGACCACGCTGGCGTTCGAACGGCGCTTCGGCTCCATGCGCCGTCAGCAGCGCAACCGCAGCGCCGGCCGCGCCGTCGCCGAGGCCGAGGCGGAGGCCGACGAGTACTTCGCCACGTACTCGTGGTACCCGCAGCGTGCCGGGCGGGTCGATCTCGTGGCGCCCCGGGCCACCGATGCCGGTGTCAACGACGATCCGCTGATCCGCCAGCGGATCGCCACCGTGCTCAGCACGCAACGAGCCCACCAGCTCACGGCCGAGCGCAACGCCGCGGCACTGGCGCAGGGCCGCAGCCCCGGTTCGTGGGGCTCGCTCGGCAAGCTGGGCCTGAGCAACGTCGCCCGGCTCGCTGCCGACGCCCACACCCGCATCGCCGGGGCCGACGGGATGTTGGCTGCGCCCGACACCGATCCGGTCGTCGCCGAGGTGCTCATCTCCGTGCCCGCGCAGTCCATCGCCGGCGGCACCGATGAGATCCAGCACAACATCATCGGCGAGCAGCTGCTGGGGCTGCCGCGGAGCCGGCGGTCGACCGCGACATCCCGTTCCGCGAGATCCCCGCGGCGGTACCGCCCGGTGAGGTGATCTGCTTCGGGGGCCGGTTGCGGTCAGGACCACTCGATGTGGGCCTGCACGGCGCCGTTCTCGCCGAGCCAACCCTTCTTCTCCGCGTAGACGAGCATCCCCTGGAAGCGGTCCTCCCAGTCGGGACCGACCGCGGCGCCGGCAGCCATGCTGCGCACGGCCGTGGGCTCGATGAACGCGTCGTCGCCGACGACGGAACCGGCGCCGGCCCTGGCGAGGGCCGTCGCCACGCCGGCGGCGTCGACGCCCCGTGCGTCGAGGTGGAAGGCCTGGCAGTCGTCGGCCTCGGCCAGTGAGACGGCGGGCTCGCCGCCGTGGGTGGCGGTGATGACGATGATCATCGGGTCAGCCTCGCGCGGCTGTCAGCCGGCGGGGAGGCCGAACAGGGCGCGCCGATCCGGCGGCACCATCTCCAGATAGGTCGCCGGGTCGGCGGCGATCACGTCGCGCACGAACCAGCAGTAGGGCAAGACCTGTGCCCCTTGCGACTTGAGCTGATCGAGCGCTGCCGTCGCGAGCACCGCGCCGAGTCCACGCCCGCGCAACGCCGGTTCGATCACCGTGTGCGGCAGCGACACCACGTCGCCGTCACGGTGGTACTCGGCGAACCCGGCCGGCGCGCCGTGCACCGTGATCTCGAAGCGACCGTGCTCGGGCACGTCGCGCACGGCGAACTCGTCCTCGATCGACATGTCCCCAGTCTTCCCCCTCTCACCTGCTTCCAACCGAGGCGTGCGAGCATCGTCGGGATGGCCAACCGCACGAATCGGGACAAGGCGGCCCGCCAGCGCGCCCAGGTCTCGGTGCGCCGGCACAACGCTCGCCCGGCACAAGATGCACCCCCCGACGAAGGGCGAACCCACCGCAGCCGTCGCTGGGTGATCGCCGTGGTCTCGGTCGCAGCTGTCCTCGCCGTCGTCGTGGGGGTCGCGCTGGTCACCGGTGAGGACACCACCCGCCCGCCGTCGACGCTGCTCACGGCCACGCCCGTCGAAGGGGCGAGTGGTGCGCTCGGCATCACCGCCGCGCCGGCGACGTACACGATGAGCTACGAACTGGTCACCACCGACGGGGCGGACAACGTCGCCGACACGGCCCCGACGGCCGAGACGCGGACGTACACCACGAGCACGGAGAAGTTCCGCGTGCGCCGCCCGTTCGCCACGCACATCGACAACCTCGACGGCGCACCGCCGGGCAACGACCTCCAGGAGACGATCATCAGCGACTTCGGGCTGTACGCCACGTCGAGCGCCGGCGACGTGTCGCAGTCCGTGGAGACGATCCTGCCGGGCGCGGGCATCGGGGACTGGCGGCTCGACGCGATCCTCGGAGACCTCGTCGACGACGGGACGTTCCAACTCGGCGAGCGCCGCACGCTGCTCGGCCGGGAGTGCCAGGTGTACCGCACCGGGGCACCGCTGGAGAACTACGAGCTCGCCGCACCCACCGACACCACCTACACCGATGTGTGCATCGACGCCGCCGGGCTGCTCCTCGAGGAGGTCGCGGTGGACGACGGCGGCCTGCTCGAGCACCTCACGGCCACCGAGGTCGACACCGCGCCAGCACTGACCAACGACGACTTTGCGATCACCGGCACGCCGACCGGCGTCGACGACGGCGGCTCGGTGCTCACGCCGATCGACGGTGTCCCGAGCGACACGTCGTACTGGGCGATCAGCCAGCCGCCGACGGGCTACACGCTGCAGGGTCGGTACACCTGGCAGCAGGCGGCCACGGATGCGGCCTCGCAGAACGCCGGCACCGATGCGTCCAGCGGGGCGCCGACGACGGTGGTCACCAGCTACGTCGACGTGTACACGAACGGGGCGGACGTGCTCACCGTGCTGCAGGGCCCGACCTCGGTGGAACCCTCGAGCGGCAACGACCCGGCCGTCGACGTCACTGCGCCGTCCCTCGGTGACGTGACGGTGGCGTCCAAGCTGACCGGCAGCCAGCTCACCGCCCACCCAGCGGCCACACCGGACTGGTTCGTCCAGGTCACCTCGACGACGTCGCGCGCCGACCTGATGGCGGCGACGGCGCTGCTCCAGCCGCCTGCCGCGAGCTGACGGCCGGCGACCGGTGCGTCACACGTTCCGGCGGTAGCGCCCGCCGACCTCGAACAGCGTGTCGGTGATCTGCCCGAGCGAGCAGCTGCGCACCGCGTCCATCAGGACGGCGAACAGGTTGTCGCCGTCGAGCGCCGCCTGGCGCAGGCGCTCCAGCGCCGGCACCGCGTCGGTGGCGTGCTCGGCCTGGAAGCGGCGCAGGCGGTCGATCTGGTCGTGCTTCTCGGCGTCGTCGCTGCGCGCCAGCTCGACGGTGTCGTGCGTCTCGTCGGTCTTGTTCGGGTCGATGAACGTGTTGACGCCGACGATCGGCAGCGTGCCGTCGTGCTTGCGGTGCTCGTAGAGCATCGACTCGTCCTGGATGCGGCCGCGCTGGTAGCCGGTCTCCATCGCCCCGAGCACCCCGCCACGCTCGGCGATGCGGTCGAGCTCGGCGAGCACGGCCTCCTCGACCAGCGTGGTGAGCTCGTCGACGATGAAGCTGCCCTGCAGCGGGTTCTCGTTCATCGCCAGACCCCACTCGCGGTTGATCACCAGCTGGATGGCCAGCGCGCGGCGGACCGACTCGGCGCTCGGCGTGGTGACCGCCTCGTCGTAGGCGTTGGTGTGCAGGCTGTTGGCGTTGTCGTAGATCGCGCACAGCGCCTGCAGGGTGGTGCGGATGTCGTTGAACGCCATCTCCTGGGCGTGCAGCGACCGGCCACTCGTCTGGATGTGGTACTTCAGCCGTTGGCTGCGGTCGTCGGCCCCGTAGCGATCGCGCATGGCGATGGCCCACACCCGTCGGGCGACGCGTCCCATCACCGTGTACTCCGGGTCCATCCCGTTGGAGAAGAAGAAGCTCAGGTTGGGCGCGAAGTCGTCGATCTTCATGCCCCGCGCCAGGTACGCCTCGACGTAGGTGAACCCGTTGGACAGGGTGAACGCCAGCTGGGAGATCGGGTTCGCGCCCGCCTCGGCGATGTGGTAGCCGGAGATGGACACCGAGTAGAAGTTGCGCACCTGGTGCTCGACGAACCACTCCTGGATGTCGGCCATCACCCCGAGGCTGAACTCGGTGGAGAAGATGCACGTGTTCTGGCCCTGATCCTCCTTGAGGATGTCGGCCTGGACGGTGCCCCGGACCGAGCGCAGTGTGCGGGTGCGGATGTCCGCGGCCTCCGCCGCGGTGGGCTGGCGGCCCTCGGTCGTGACGAACGCATCGAGCTGTTGGTCGATCGCAGTGTTGAGGAACATCGCCAGCAGGGTCGGCGCCGGCCCGTTGATCGTCATCGACACCGACGTGGTCGGGTCGCACAGGTCGAAGCCGCCGTACAGCACCTTCATGTCGTCGAGCGTCGCGATCGACACGCCGGAGTTGCCGACCTTGCCGTAGATGTCGGGCCGCTCACCGGGATCGAAGCCGTACAGCGTGACCGAGTCGAACGCGGTGGACAGGCGCGTGGCCGGCTGGCCGAGGGAGAGCAGCTTGAAGCGGCGGTTGGTCCGTGCCGGGCCGCCCTCGCCGGCGAACATGCGCGCCGGATCCTCGTTCTCCCGCTTGAACGGGAACACGCCGGCGGCGTACGGGAAGTGGCCGGGCAGGTTCTCGCTGCGCAGCCAGCGCACCAGCTCGCCGTCGTCGTCGAAGCCGGGCAGCGCCAGCTTGGGGATCAGCGTGCCCGACAGCGACTCACGTACCGGGCGGTCCGCCCCGGCGAGCTCGGCCCGGCGGGCGGGCCACGCGTCGAGCAGCGCCTGCGTGCCGTGCTGGATGGCGGTCGCCGCATCGGCGGCGAGCGCTTCCACGTCGGCGGTCGGCTTGCCGGCTTCGCCGAGCATCGTTGCAGTCGCAACGAGCTGCTGACGGCGGCGGGCGGCGAGCGCCTGGGCAGCCGTGGTGGCGTGGTAGCCGCGGATGGTCTCGGTGATCTCGGCGAGGTACCGCTGGCGGCTGGCCGGAACGATGACGCCGACGTGCGTGGACGTCTTCGTGTCCGGCTCGGCCAGGGCGCCCTCGTGGGTGACCAGACCGTGCCCGCTGAGCACGGCGCGCAGGTGCTGGTACAGCGCGGTGACGCCGTCGTCGTTGAACCGTGAGGCCACCGTGCCGAAGACCGGCAGGCTGGCCTGGTCCACCTCGAACAGCTCGCGGTTGCGCGTGTACTGCCGGCGCACGTCGCGCAGCGCATCGTCGGCACCGCGCCGCTCGAACTTGTTGATCACGATGACCTCGGCGAAGTCGAGCATGTCGATCTTCTCCAACTGCGAGGCCGCGCCGAACTCCGGGGTCATCACGTACATCGGCACGTCGACGTACGGGACGATGGCTGCGTCGCCCTGCCCGATCCCGGGCGTCTCGACGATCACGAGGTCCGCGCCCCACGCCTTGGCGGCGAGGATCACGTCGGCGGTGCAGGCCGGGAGCTCACTTGCGCCGCGGGTGGCCAGCGAGCGGAAGAACACGTTGGGGCTGTCGATCGCGTTCATCCGGATGCGGTCGCCGAGCAGCGCCCCGCCGCCACGACGACGTGTGGGGTCGATGGCGATGACCGCCAGCTTGAGCTTGTCGGCCTGGTCCAGGCGGAAGCGGCGCAGCAGCTCGTCGGTGAGCGAGGACTTGCCCGACCCGCCCGTTCCGGTGATGCCCAGCACGGGAATGGTGCGCCGGCCGGCGGCTTCGGCCAGTGCGCCAACGAGGGTGGGATCGGCGCCGGCCTCGAGCACGCTGATGGCCCGGGCGAGCCAGCGCTCCGAGCCGCCGAGGATGGCCTCGACGTCCACCGCGTCGGGCGGCAGCGGCAGATCGCACTCGGCGATCATCAGGTTGATCATCCCGCGCAGCCCGAGCCGCTGGCCGTCCTGCGGCGAGAAGATGCGCGACACGCCGCGGGAGTGCAGCAGCTCGATCTCGCTGGGCACGATGACGCCGCCACCGCCGCCGTAGACGCGCGACGTCGCCGGCGCCCTCCTCGCGCAGCCGCTCCAGCAGGTACGTGAAGTACTCGACGTGGCCGCCCTGGTAGGAGCTGATGGCCACGCCCTGCACGTCCTCCTGCACGGCGGCGCGCACGACATCCTCCACCGAGCGGTTGTGGCCGAGATGGATCACCTCGGCGCCCTGCGCCTGGAGGATGCGGCGCATGATGTTGATCGACGCGTCGTGCCCGTCGAACAGGCTGGCCGCGGTGACGAAGCGCACCGGGTGCTCGGGCACGTGCAGCTCGCCGACGGCCGCCGTGGCGCTCGTCGCGCTCATCGTGCGTACCCGTGGAAGCCGCGACCGGTCTTGCGACCGAGCAGGCCGGCTTCCACCATCCGGCTGAGCAGCGGCGGAGGGGCGTACAGCGGTTCCTTGAACTCGGTGTACATCGACTCGGCGACGGCCATCGTGGTGTCCAGACCGATGAGGTCGGCGAGCGCCAGCGGACCCATCGGGTGGGCGCAGCCGTGGACCATCCCCGCGTCGATGTCGTCGGCGGTGGCGAAGCCGCTCTCCAGCATGCGGATGGCCGACAACAGGTACGGGATGAGCAGCGCGTTGACCACGAAGCCGGCACGGTCCTGGGAGCGGATGACGTGCTTGTTGAGCACGTCGCTGGCGAACTGGCCGGCGGTGTCGGCGGTGTCGACGGAGGTCATCAACGAGGCGACGAGCTCGACCAGCGGCAGCACGGGCACGGGGTTGAAGAAGTGGATGCCGATCACCTGCTCGGGGCGCTTCGTGGCCGTGGCGAGCTTCATGATCGGGATCGACGAGGTGTTCGACGCGAGGATCGCCTCGCTGTTCGACACCACGTCGTCGAGCCGGCGGAACGCCTCGACCTTGAGCGCCTGGTCCTCGCTGATGGCCTCGACCACCAGCTCGCGGTCGGCGAACGCCGACCAGTCGTCGGTGAAGTCCAGGCGCGACAGGGCGGCGTCGTGGTCGGACTCGCTGAGCTTGCCGCGGTTGAGCGCTGCACCGAGCGACTTCTCCACGCGGGCGCGGCCGGACTCGACGAGCTGTGGCGTGGCCTCGACCACCACCACGTCACGGCCGTTGCGCGCGCACACCTCGGCGATGCCCGAGCCCATCAGGCCGCAGCCGAGGACTCCGACGCGTTCGATCTCGGTTCCCTTCATGCGACCACAATACTTTGACGTCCAAGCATCGAAGAACTTGGACATCAAACCATTCGGGCGGCCGCCGCTAGGGTTGCGCGCGTGTCCCGTCCGCTGCGCTTCGACCCGGTGGCCGAGGCCCGGCGCAACTGGGTGGAACACGGCTGGACCGATGCCGCCGACGGCATGGCGCTGGTCACCTCGGTGATGCGCGTGCACCAGATCATGCTGGCGCGCGTCGAGCGGGCCCTCGCTCCGTTCGGGCTGACCTTCGCCCGTTACGAGGTGCTCATGCTGTTGACCTTCAGCCGCGCCGGCCAGTTGCCGTTGGGCAAGATCGGTCAGCGATTGCAGGTTCATCCGGCGAGCGTGACGAACGTGATCGACCGGCTGGAGGCCGACGGCCTGGTGCGGCGCCGTCCGCATCCCACGGATCAACGCACGACGCTCGCGGCGATCACGGCCAAGGGCCGACGAACGGGCGCGGCAGCGACTGACGTGCTCAACGTCGACGTGTTCGCCAACGTCGGCCCGTCTGCGGATCAGCTCGTCGAGCTGTTCGACGCCTTGGCCGGCCTGCGCCGTGCCGCGGGGGATTTCGAGACGCCAGCAGCCGTCCACATCACGCGTCTGAGGCGGAGGTGGACGGCGGCGGCGACGTTCGATGCCGCCGGAGCCCGGCGGCAGCGGATCAGGAGATCAGGCGGAGATGCGGCGCACCTTCTGCGCCTCTTCGCCCTTCTTGCCCGGGGCGACCTCGAACTCGACGGTGTCGCCGTCGGCCAGGGTCTTGTACCCGGTGCCCTCGATGTTGGAGAAGTGCACGAACAGGTCTGCACCGCCCTCGCGAGAGATGAACCCATAACCCTTCTCGGAGTTGAAGAACTTGACGGTGCCTGTAGCCATTGCGATGACCTATCCATTCTTTTCGCCGCCCTCGGCGGCACCGGTACAACCTACCCAACCGCGCTGCCAGTTGCGAGGTTCAGCGCACGTCGGTCGCGCGACGGCTGTGGCCAGGGCACCCGCCGCTCAGCCGGGAGCGTCTGCGACGGTGGGGGACGGGGGCGCCGGGAACCAGTTGGCGGCGACGAAGGCGACGACGACCGCGACGATCACCACGGGCATCGCGGCGAGTCCGTCCGTCCCGAGCAGCAGTGTCGCGAGGAGGACCGACGTCAGCGGCAGGCGCAACATCACCACGCTCATCGCGCCGATCCCCATGGCGACGGCAGGCACCAGCGCCATACCGGGGAGACCGGCCATGGCCATCCCTCCGGCGCCGCCGATGAACATCGCCGGGAACACCGGACCGCCGCGGAAGCCGCTCATCGAGATGCCGTAGCCGAGCGACTTGCAGGCCACGAGCAGCACCAGCGTGCCGACGGCGTAGGACGCATGCGAGTCGATGAGCCCGGGCAGGGCCGCCTGGCCGGAGAACAGCACGTCGGAGAAGCCCTTGTCACTGACCTCGGCGTAGAGGATCGCCAGCAACGCGACGGCCAGCCCGGCAACGGGCGTGAGGATCAGGATGCGCCGCTCGACGTGGGAGCGCAGGGCCAGCGCGAGCCGTTTGATCCCCGTACCGATGATCGCCGCGCCGATCCCGATGACGAACGCCCAGGCGAACTGGGCGCCGTTCGGGTGGGCGAACGACGGCAGGTCGGGCACGGCCAGGGAGACGGTGCCCACGCCGTTCTTCGCGTTGAAGCCGATGAACACGAGCGCGCCGATGCCGGCGGCGAGCAGGCCCGGCAGGAGCATCAGGGTGGCCGTCGCCCCGCCCAGCCCGATCACCTCCATGAGGAGGAACGCACCGAGCAGTGGCGAGCCGAGGAGGGCAGCGATGGCCGCGAAGCTCCCCGCGCCGCCGACGACGGCGAGCGCCTGGGCGTTCGCGTCACGTTTGACCAGCCGGACCACCAGGGCGGCCAGGCCGCCGCCGAGGGCGATGAGCGGTGCCTCGGGGCCGATCACCGCGCCGAGGCCGAGCGACACCAGCGCGGCGAGGAAGATCCCGGGCAGCTCGATCGGCGTCGGCGGTGCGCTGGTCTTGAAGCCGTCCGCCGGCGAGTGCCCGCCGCGACCGGGCAGGGAGCGGATGATCGCGCCGACGGCCAGGCCGGCGACGACCAGGGGCACGATCGGCCACCAGGTGGGCGTCCCGTCGAAGCCGAGGCCGTCGGGAAGGTCGGTGAAGACCCACTGCTGCAGGTGGTTCACGAGCGTCAGGAAGCCGAATGCGGCGGCGGCGATGGGCACGCCGAGGATCGCCGCGAGGACCAGCAGGATCACGTAGTTGCGGCTGCGCAACATCGCGTAGGGATCAGTGGCCATCGTGCGGTCGTCTCCTGGATCGCTGCCGGGCACCCTCCGACGGATCGGGCGCACCGTGATCCAAGCACCCTGACCACCCGCGGCGCATCCTCCGGAGAGGATGACGGCAGGCGGAGGGTTCAGCGATTCCCGCGGGCGATGCGGCCGACGTCGAGCAGACCGTCCACCTCGTCCTCGGGCAGGACCCCCGAGTCGATGATCACCTCGCGCAACGGGCGGTGCTGGGCCACGGCCTGCTTGACGAACGCGGCGACCCGGTCGTAGCCCAGCCGGGCGTTGAGCGCCGCGGCGACCGACGGGGTGGACTCGACGATGCGCAAGGCGTGCTCGGCGTCGGCCTCGACGGCGTCGATGCACCGCCTGGCGAACACGTCGCTGGCCCGTGCGAGCAACTTGATCGAGTCGATCACGTTGGCCGCCATCATCGGTTGATAGGTGTTGAGCTCGAAGCTGCCCTGGCTGCCGGCGAAGGCGACCGCCGCGTCGTTGCCGATCACCTGCGCGGCAACCTGGCAGACCATCTCGCACATCACCGGGTTGACCTTGCCCGGCATGATCGACGAGCCGGCCTGCAACGCGGGCAGGACGAGCTCGCCGAGCCCGGCCGTGGGACCGGAGGCCATCCAGCGGATGTCGTTGGCGATCTTGATCGAGCGCGATGCCCAGCCCGCGCAGGGCGGCGGACATCTCCACCAGCGAGTCGCGCGAACCCTGGGCCGCGAAGCGGTCGGGGGAGACCGACAGGGCGATGCCATAACGCGCGCCGAGCGCGGCGACCACCGCCGCGCCGAACGTCGGAGGGGCGTTCAGCCCGGTGCCGACGGCCGTGCCGCCGAGCGGGACGCGCCCGAGCCGGCCGGTGGCATCGCCGAGCCGCTCGAGCGCCTCGTCGATCTGCGCGGCGTAGCCGTTGAACTCGTCGGCCAGCGTCACCGGGACGGCATCCATCAGGTGGGTCCGTCCGGTCTTGACGACGCCGGCGAAGCGTTCGGCGGCAGCGGCCAGCGAGGCGTGCAGCCGGCGCGCGCCGGGGACCAGCGCGGCGTCCACCAGGCGCAGGGCGGCGATCGCCACAGCCGTCGGGAACACGTCGTTGGACGATTGCGAGGCGTTGACGTGGTCGTTCGGGTGGACCGCCGCGCCGAGCTCACGCGTCGCCAGG
This sequence comes from uncultured Acidimicrobiales bacterium, assembly GCA_963794805.1. Lineage (GTDB taxonomy): Bacteria > Actinomycetota > Acidimicrobiia > Acidimicrobiales > Ilumatobacteraceae > JAODBQ01. The sequence continues at coordinate 116,501 of CAWCFL010000007.1, read as the reverse complement.
GTGGCGACGACCTCGTTGACGTTCATGTTCGTCGACGTGCCCGAGCCGGTCTGGAAGACGTCGATCGGGAACTGCTCGTCGAGGTGCCCGCCCTCGATCGCCGCCGCGGCGGCGGCGATCACCGCGGCGAGCCGCTCGTCGATCGCCGTGTCGCCGAGTCCGGCGTTGACCAGCGCCGCCTCCGCCTTGATCCCGGCCAGGGCGTGGATCACCTCGGGCGGCAGCGACCGCCCGGAGATCGGGAAGTTGTCGATCGCGAGGCCCGTCTCCCGGCCCCACAACTGCTCCACGGCGGTCAGCTACGGCGCAACGTGTCGATCAGACCGGTGATCTCGAGCACGCGGCGGGCTGCGGCCGACAGCCCCGTGACCGCGACCTCGACCTGCCGCTCACGGGCCCGGTTGGACAGCCCGATGATCGCTCGCAGGCCGCTGGAATCGATGAACCCGATCTCGCCCAGGTCGATCTCCACGCAGCGGGGCACCTCGGCCAGCGCCTGGCTCGCGGCGGCCTCGAACGTGTGCGCCGACGACGCGTCGATCTCGCCGACGGCGACCAAGCGGGTGATGTCGCCGTCGTAGGTGACCTGGACGGTCAGCGTGCTGTCGACGAGTGTGTTCGGCACGTCACCACTGGTGCTCACAAGCGACGACGGTACCCCCACCGCCTGCCGCCCAAACACGCGGGGCGGTCGGTCCGTCAGCCGCCGACGAGGCGGGCGAGCGCGCCGAGTGGCACGCCGACGCGGTCGACGCGGTGGCCGATCTCGTAGCGCACCTCGTAGGCCGCCTTCTGCAGGACGGCGACGTCGAGCAGCAGGGCCAGGTTGCCGGATCGTCGGGCAGCAGACCGGTTCCGGCCATGTGCTCGAGGTAGGCGAGCGTGTAGCGCTGCGCTGCCCAGTCGCCGAACGCCGCCGCCCAGTCGTTCAACCGCGCGGCCTGGCCCATGCCCCGGCCGTACGCCAGGGCCACGGCTTCGTCGGCCGCGTAGTCGAACGAGCGGATCATCCCGGCGACGTCGACGAGCGGGGTGCGCTTGATCGAGCGCTCGCCGATCGGTCGGGCCGGCTCACCCTCGAAGTCGATGAACGTGATGTCACCGCCGCGGGCGAGGATCTGGCCGAGGTGCAGGTCGCCGTGCACCCGGATGCGTCGCCCGTCGCTCGGCATCCGCAGCAGCTGCCCCGCCCGGTCGATCACCGCCCGGCCGATGTGCGCGATCTCGGCCGGCGACATCACGTCCTGCAACGAGGCCTTGACGTCGGCGCCGCGCAGCACGTTGATCGTGGCCCGCATCTCCTGGCGCAGCGCCTGGTACATCGACCGTCGGGCGTGGGTGTCGAACGGGATCGGTCGCAACCGCTCGTCGGTGGAGTCCGCGAGCGCCCGGTGCAGCTCGGCGGTGCGCACGCCGAGCAGCTCGGCGAACTGGAGCGCTTCGGCGAGCGCTTCGGCGAGCTCGTCGGGCAGGCTCATCGCCTGCAACGGCGTCGGGCGCGACGATTGCGGCCTGCGCGAGCTCGGGGCGGGTGGCCGTCCACTCCAGGAAGCGTGACGCCTGGTTGAGCACGATGGAGTAGGTGTCGCGCGCCCCGTGGACCATCGACACGAGCGTGGCGATCGTCGATCGCTCGCCGCCGACGTCCTCGGGCGTGTACTCCAGCGTGCCGGCCAGCTCCGGAGCGTTGGGGAAGCCGACACGGTTGAGGTGGGTGAGCAGTTCGACCTCGGGGTGCGGGCCGGGCATCACCCGACGCAGCAGCTTGAGGACCCAGCGGTCCTCGATGAGGTGCGACGAGTTGCTCTGCTCACCACCGATCGCCGTGCTCTCGAACGAGGACCCGTTCACCCGCACGCGCTGGATCGGCGTGCCGCGCAGCGCGCCGCGACCACCGGGGATCGAGCCGCCGCGCAGGATGGTGCGCGCCAGTTGGCCGGCGAAGGTCGGATCGACGAACGCGTCGTGCCACTGCCCGTCGGCACGGTGCAGGACGGCGATGTAGCGAGTGGGCTCGCCGGTGTCGAACTCCATCTGCACGCCGACGCCCCACGAGGGCGAACCACCGTCCACGCCGGGGGCCATCTCGAACGCGTCGACCACCGTGGTCTCGGTGATCGTCCGTGCCCGGTCGCCGAACCACCGCTGGCGGGCGATGTACGGCTGCAGGGCCTTGGCCAGCTGTGTGGCGTCGTAGCGGGTGAGCGGCAGCTTGAGTCGATCGTTGCGGATCGCCGGGCCGGCACCTGTCTCGAGGACGACGTCGGTCGGCGACGGCGCGCTCGGCGCAGTTGCAGCCAGTAGACGTCGTGCGGGCCGAGCATCAGCCGGTACGGCGTCGACTCGACCGGGGCGAGCGCGTTGCGGCTGTTCAGCTCGACGGGCCGCATCCCCTCGAAGCCGGCCAGCGGGATGTTGACCTGCTGCGGATGGCGCGACAGGTTGGCGACGACGAGCACGTCGTCGGGCACGTCCGGCGAGTCGCCGTCGAGGCTGCGCAGGAACGTCAGCACCTTCGGGTTGTCGCTCTCGATCATCTGCATCGAGCCACGGGCGAACACCGGGTGCTGCTGGCGCAGGGCGATCATCCGCCGCATCCACCACCACAGCGACGTCGGGTTGCGCCGCTGGGCCTCGACGTTGACCGCTTCGTAGTGGTATTGCGGATCGGTGATCACCGGCAGCGACAGACGCTGCGGATCCGCTCGGGAGAAGCCGGCGTTGCGGTCGGCGTTCCACTGCATCGGCGTGCGCACCGCATCGCGGTCGCCGAGGTAGACGTTGTCGCCCATGCCGATCTCGTCGCCGTAGTAGACGACGGGCGTGCCCGGGCATGGAGAACAGCAGTGCGTTGAGCAGCTCGATCTTGCGGCGGTCGTCGCCGAGCAGGGTGGTGAGCCGCCGGCGGATGCCGACGTTGATCCGCATCTGCTGCTCGCCGGCGTAGCGCCGGTACATGTAGTCGCGCTCCTCGTCGGTGACCATCTCCAGGGTCAGCTCGTCGTGGTTGCGCAGGAACAGGGCCCACTGGCGCCTTGGGCGGCAGGTCGGGCGTCTGCTCGAGGATGTCGACGATCGGGGCGCGTGACTCCTGCTGCACGGCCAGGTACAGGCGCGGCATGAGCGGGAAGTGGAAGCACATGTGGCACTCGTCGCCGTCGCCGAAGTACTCGACGGCGTCCTCCGGCCACTGGTTGGCCTCGGCCAGCACGAACCGGTCCGGGAAGTTGGCGTCCATGTGCGCCCGAACCTTCTTGAGGAACTCGTGCGTCTCCGGGAGGTTCTCGCAGTTGGTGCCCTCGCGCTCGTAGAGGTACGGGATGGCGTCGAGGCGCACACCGTCGACACCCATCTCGAACCAGTAGTCGAGGGTCGACAGCATCGCCTTGTGCACGTCGGGGCTGTCGAAGTTGAGGTCCGGCTGGTGGGAGTAGAAGCGGTGCCAGTAGTAGCTGCCGGCCACCGGGTCCCACGTCCAGTTGGACGACTCGGTGTCGACGAAGATGATCCGCGTGTCGCCGTACTTGTGCGGGTCGTCGCTCCACACGTAGAAGTCGCGGTGACGGCTGCCGGCGGGCGCCTGGCGTGCCCGTTGGAACCACGGGTGGGTGTCGGACGTGTGGTTCATCACCAGCTCGATGATCACCTTGAGATCGCGCTCGTGCGCCGCCCGCAGGAACCGCTTGAAGCTGGCCATCGTGCCGTAGCTCGGGTTCACGGCGCGGTAGTCGGCGATGTCGTAGCCGTCGTCGCGCAACGGCGAGGGGAAGAACGGCAGGGTCCAGATGGCGTTGACGCCGAGATCGACGAGGTAGTCGAGCTTGGACGTCAACCCGTCGAAGTCGCCGATGCCGTCGCCGTTGCTGTCGCAGAACGAGCGGACGTGCAGCTGGTAGATGATGACGTCGCGGTACCACTCCGGCGGTCGGCTGACGTCGGTCGGCATGGCCGTCACTGTGGCACGCGCCCGTGCCCGCGATGCAGCCATCGAGCGGGTCATGCCACGGCGCGCAGGGCGAACACGTGCGCCGGCTGGATCCACGGGTCCAGCCGGACGAAGTGGTGCCAGCCGTGCCACCGGTAGGTGTGCCCGGTGAGGAGGTCGTGCGCGTCGATCGCCGCGGCATCGGCCAGGCCGAGGGCGAGCAGGTCGAGGTGGATGATCGTGTCGTGGGCGTTGACGTAGTCGGTGTTGACGACCACGAGGATCGGATCGTCCGACAGGGGCGGATCGTCGTCGCCGGCGGCCGGCGCCGGCCACGCGGGCGCCGTCTTGCTGTAGACCACGAAGCGTTCGTCGTCGCTGCCGTGGAACACGAGTGAGCGATCGTGGTGCAGGGCCCGGTACGTGCGACGGATCTCGTTGACCAGCCGGATCTCGGGGGCCAGCGAGGCCGGATCGTCCAGGCGCCAGGCGCGCAGCTGGTACTTCTCGCTGTCGAGGTACTCCTCGCTGCCCTCGCGCACGGCGGTGTTCTGCAGCAACTCGAACGGTGGCCCGTAGACGCCGTAGGTGGCGTTGAGCGTGGCCGCGAGCACCAGGCGGGCGAGGAACACCTGGCGATGGCCCTGCTGGAGCTCCGCGGTGAGGATGTCGGGCGTGTTCGGCCATGCCGCGCCCCGGAAGTGCTCGGCCTCCTCGCCGCGCGAACATCATCGAGTAGTAGTCGCGCAGCTGCCACGGCGCGTGCTGCCACGGGAAGTGGGTGTACGACTGGGTGAACCCGACGCGCGACAGCTCGTGCATCAGCTCAGGGTGGGCGAACGCCTCGGCGAGGAAGATCAGCCCGGGATCGTCGCGCTTCAGCTCGGCGATGGCCCACTCCCAGAACGCCATCGGCTTGGTGTGCGGGTTGTCGACGCGGAACGTGCGAATGCCGAGGCGCCGCCAGATGCGGATCGTCTCGGCCAGCGCCTCCCACAGCGACGACCACGCCGGTGTGTCGAAGGCCAGGGGCACGATGTCCTGGTAGCGCTTCGGCGGGTTCTCCGCGTAGGCGATCGAGCCGTCCGGGCGGACGTGGAACCAGTCGGGATGGGCCGCGACCCACGGATGGTCCGGGCTGCACTGGAAGGCGATGTCGAGGGCCACCTCGAGTCCGACCTCGGAGGCGGCGGCGACGAGCGTGGCGATGTCGTCGCGCGTCCCGAGGTCGGGGTGGACCGCATCGTGGCCGCCGGCTGCGGCGCCGATGGCCCACGGGCTGCCCACGTCGTCGGCGTCGGCGGTGACGGAGTTGTTCGCGCCCTTGCGGTGCGAGGTGCCGATCGGATGGACGGGCGGGAGGTAGACGATGTCGAAGCCGAGGTCGGCGACGTAGGGCAGGCGGTCGATGACCTCGGCAAGCGTTCCGTGCCGAGCGACCTGCGGCTCGGGCTCACCGGCGTCGAGCACCGTCGAACGGGGGAAGAGCTCGTACCAGGCGCCGAAGGCCGCCACCGGCCGGTCGACCACCAGGGGGTACGGCCCGGCACGCTGCTCGTCGCTCACCCGCCGGTCGAGCCCGGCCAGCTCGCGCTCGTCGAGGTCGGCCTCGAGCCCGGCGGCGAGCTTGCGATCGATGCGCGACTGCAGCGTCGCGGCATGGTCGATCCACGCCTCGATGACGAGCTCGTGGCGTCCGAGCGCCTCGACCACCACCTCGGTGGCATAGCGCGGCCCCTCCACCTGCTGCATCGGGTGGTTGACCACCTCACCGTCGGGCGTCGTGTGGCGGGCGTTGACGACGAGCGTCATGTGCTGGTCGCAGAGCACGACGGCCTCGACCGCCACGTGGTCGCCCGTGACCCGCTTCACGGGCCGCGCGCCCCGCTGGACGGACGGGCGCACCGCCGCGATCGTCAGCCGGCTGGGGCGGGCGGCGGGGATACCGGCCGCCGACGACGGCGCAGTCGGCTCCCGACGCCGGGCGCGCGGCACTACTGGGCGGCCCGCACGGCGAAGTCGTAGACCCCATTGGCGTCGGCCGGCGCCGACTGCTGCCGGCGAGCCGCGGTGGCCCGCTCACGAGCCTTGTCGAGCAGCTCCGTGGCCTTGCCGGTGGCCACGAGCCAACCGACCGTGAAGCCGATCACCAAACCGAACTTGAAACGGGACATCTGGTCCTCCTTCGAGGTGTTCAGCGGAAGTCTGCCGTGCCGTACCCCGCGTGGTGGGCCACGTACACGCCCAGGATCGGCGAGATCTCCGGGGTGGTTTACGGTCGTCGTCGCCCGGGTAGGGGACGGCGCCCGTCCGCGACAGGGGCGCATGGTGGTCGACGAGCCGCAGACAGGAGAGCAACTGGAGATGTCCGCAGCGTTCGGAGCGAGGCGAGCGCCGGAGCAGCCGTGCCGGCGCGCTCGCCATCGGTGACCGCTGCAGTGCCATGCCCGCGGTGACCCTCCAGCTGGCCGCCCCAGACGGGTGGCACGACGCGTTCCGCGCCGCCGCTGCCGGCTGGCCGTCGGGGGTGCAGCTCGACGTCCAGCGCTCCGGCGAGGGCTGGCCGCCGGCCGAGGAGTTGGACGACGGGATCTTCGTGCGCGCCCTGGCCACCGCCGGGTCGGGGATCACGCTGGCGCCGCTCACGCTCGCGTCCCGGTTCGGCGCACGCCACGATCATCGGCGCCGAGCCGATGTCCACGGCGAGCTTCAGCACGTGGGCGCAGCGGACGTTGCTCGGCACGGCCAACCCCGCGATCGGCGACGTGCTCGCGCTGGACCCTGCCCCACGACGTCACCGAGCTCGAGCTGCCCGCCGACGCGCGCGCCTCGCACCACGCGCGCACGGCGATGCGGGCGATCGCCGCCGACCTGAGCACCGTCGACGACGTGCTCCTGGCGACGAGCGAGCTGACGGCGAACGCGTTGCAGCACGGCGGTGGCACCCCCCGGCTCACGGCGACGCGCGACGACCACACGGTCGTGGTCGCGCTCACCGACCATCGTCCGGAGGTGCTGCCGGTGGTGCTGCCGATGCGTGGAGCCGTGGCGTCGTCCGGCAGGGGCATGGCCATCGTCGAGGCGATCTCGTCGCACTGGGGCTTCACCGTGTACCACGATCGCAAGGTCGTGTGGTGCGAGCTCGTCGCTCACGACTGAGCGAGCGCCGAGCTGCGCTCACGCCCGTCGAGCGCCGTCCCTGAACCCAACAGAGAGGAACCACATGCGCGTCTGGCCAGGAGATCCTGCGCCCCTCGGGGCCACCTTCGACGGGCTCGGTACGAACATCGCCGTGTTCTCCAACGTCGCCGAGGCCGTCTCGGTGTGCCTGTTCGACGCCGACGGCAACGAGGAGTGCATCGAGCTGCCCGAGCGCTCCGGCGCGGTGTTCCACGGCTACTTCCCCGACGTCGAAGCGGGGGCCCGATACGGCCTGCGGGTCCACGGGCCGTTCGATCCGCACGCCGGCAACCGCTGCGACGCGAGCAAGCTGCTCATCGATCCCTACGCCCGGGCGATCGACGGGCCGATCGACTGGGATCCGGCCGTGTTCGCCTACGACTTCGCCGACCCGTCCAAGCGCAACCAGGACGACAGCGCGGCGTTCGTGCCCAAGAGCGTGGTCTCCAACCCGTACTTCGACTGGGAGCGCGACGGCGGGCTGCACACCGCCTGGGCCGACACCGTGATCTACGAGGCGCACGTCAAGGGCGCGACGATGCTCCACCCCGACGTCCCCGAGGACCTGCGCGGCACCTACGCCGGCATCGCCGATCCGGCGTTCATCGAGCACCTCACCTCGCTCGGCGTCACCGCGCTCGAGCTCCTGCCCGTGCACCACTTCGTCCACGAGCAGCACCTGCTCGACCGTGGCTTGCGCAACTACTGGGGCTACCACACCATCGGCTACTTCGCCCCCCACCACGACTACTCGTCGCGCGGCACGCACGGCCACCAGGTGCAGGAGTTCAAGCAGATGGTCAAGACGCTGCACACCGCGGGCATCGAGGTGATCCTCGACGTCGTCTACAACCACACGGCCGAAGGCAACGAGAAGGGCCCGACGCTGAGCATGCGCGGCATCGACAACCAGGCGTACTACCGCCTCGTGGCCGACGACCTGCAGTACTACATGGACTACACGGGCACCGGGAACACGCTGAACATGCGTGACGCCTACGTGCTGCAGCTGGTGATGGACAGCCTGCGGTACTGGGCCACCGAGATGCACATCGACGGCTTCCGCTTCGACCTCGCCTCGGCGCTGGCCCGCAGCCTGCACGAGGTGGACCGGCTGAGTGCGTTCTTCGACCTCGTCCAACAGGACCCCGTCATCAGCCGGCTGAAGCTCATCGCCGAGCCGTGGGACATCGGCGAGGGGGGCTACCAGGTCGGCAACTTCCCGGCGCAGTGGGCGGAGTGGAACGGTCGCTACCGCGACTGCGTCCGCGACACGTGGGCCGGCAACTCGCCGGGCCTCGGCGAGTTCGCCTATCGCATCACCGGCTCGAGCGACCTCTACGAGGCTGCTGGGCGCAAGCCGCACGCCAGCATCAACTTCGTCACCGCCCACGACGGCTTCACCCTGCGCGATCTCGTGTCGTACAACGACAAGCACAACGAAGCCAACGGTGAGGACGGCAACGACGGCGAGTCGCACAACCGCAGCTGGAACTGTGGCGTCGAAGGGCCGACCGACGACGAGGAGGTCAACGAGCTGCGCGCCCGCCAGCAGCGCAACATGCTGGCGACGCTGCTGCTGTCGCAAGGCGTGCCGATGATCCTCGGGGGCGACGAGCTCGGCCGCACCCAGGGTGGCAACAACAACGGCTACTGCCAGGACAACGAGATCTCCTGGTACGACTGGGAGGGCGTCGACCACCACGTGCTCGACTTCGCCCGCCAGCTCGTCCACTTCCGCCGCGAGCACAAGGTCTTCCGCCGCCGGCAGTTCTTCCAGGGTCGTGAGCTGCACGGCGACCAGGTCGGCGATGTCCTCTGGTACAACCCCAACGGCGCACCGATGAGCGAGCACGACTGGAGCGACGGCAACGCCCGGGCGCTCGGCGTGTTCCTGTCCGGCGACCACCTCGAGGTCGACGGCCGGGGCAACGTGGTCGACGACGACTCGTTCCTGCTCCTCTTCAACGCGGCCGACGGCGGCGTCGAGTTCGTCCTCCCGGCGGAACTGCCGTTCGATGCCTGGGCGGTGGCGGTCGGCACCGAGACCGGCGTCGTGCAACCGCCGGAACCGGACGTGCACGACACGGGTGCCACCTTGACGCTGGGCGGGCGCTCCCTGTTGGTGCTCCGCGGGTTCGAACGCGCCCGCGGACCCACTGGGTTGACCTCCCACCCCGACGGGTACTCACCCGACGGTGGAGATCAAACTGGCGCTGCTGAACGACTACGACATCGTCGTCAACGGGCTTGCCGCGTTGCTGCGACCGTTCACCGATCTGCAGGTGGTCGAACTCGACGTCCGCAATGTCGACATCGAGGAACCCGTGGACATCGCCCTGTTCGACACGTACGGCCGCGTCGGCATGCCGTGGGAGCAGCTCGACGACCTGGTGCGCAACCCGCGGGTGGCCCACGCGGTGGTCTTCACCTTCGACTTCGGCAACGCCCTCGTCGACCGTGCCCGGACGATCGGCGTCCACGGGTACTTGTGGAAGGGCCTGACGCCGCAGGGGCTCGTCGATTCGCTGCGACGCATTGCAGGAGGTGAGGTGGTCGTGTCCACTCCGGAGAACCACGCGCGGCAGCCGGACCGGTCGTACCGCTGGCCGTTCGACGACCTCGGACTGTCGGCCCGGGAGAGCGAGGTGCTCGCGCTGCTGTCGGAGGGGCTGAGCAACCAGCAGATCGCGGATGCCCTGTACCTGAACGTGGAGACGGTCCGGTCCCACCTCAAGCAGGTGTACGCCAAGCTCGGCGTGCACACCCGCACCCAGGCCACCGCCAAGGCGCTGCGCGACCCGGCGTTCCAGCACCGCTGAAGCGGGAGCGCCCCCTGAGGCTCACTCGGAGCTGACGTCGAGATGGAACGTTCCACGGATGCGGCGCCGTCCGATCGCAGGACCGTGGAACAGACGACATAGTATTTCCAGCGATGACCACGCTTGCCGAGGTCGCTGCGCGCGCCGGGGTCGGCATCGGGACGGTGTCGCGCGTCGTCAACCAGCACCCGAGCGTCAGCCCGCGGATGCGTGCCCGCGTCGAGGCGGCGATGGAGGAGGTCGGCTACGTCCGATCGCGACGCACCGCGGACGCGCAGCGACGCGGCGGCCAGGTGGGCGTGCTCGTCCCGTTCTTCGACGAGCCCTCGGCGTACCAGCGCCTGCGGGGGATCGTTGCCCGGCTGCAGCCGCACGGCCTGAACATCGTGTTGTACAACGTCGCCTCACCGGGTCAGAGCCGCGATCACATCGCCCACGTGCTGCATGCCGACCAGCTCGACGCGCTGATCGTCATCTCCATCCCGCTCGGCGACGACGAGGCCCGGCGACTGGCTGCCGTGCGCTTCCCGACGGTGCTGCTCGACACCTCCAGCCCGCACCTGCCGAGCGTCGGCATCGACGATCGGCTCGGTGGCGCCTTGGCGACCGGCCACCTGCTGCAGCTCGGCCACCGGCGCATCGCGTTCATCGGCGAGCCGCCGCAGAACCTCTTCGGCTTCGTGTCCAGTGCCCGCCGCCAGCAGGGGTACGTCGACGCGCTGCGCGATGCGGGCATCGAGGTCGACGCCGCGCTGGTGCGCCACGGCGCGCACCTGCGCTCGGCTGCCAAGCACATGGCCATCGAGCTGCTCTCGTTGGACGAGCGGCCGACGGCGATCGTCGCCGCGTCGGATGTCCAGTGCGTCGGTGTCATGGAGGCCGCCGACGTGGTCGGCCGGCGGATCCCGCTCGATCTCTCGGTCGTCGGCTACGACGACATCGATCTCGCCGCCCTGATGGGCATCACCACGGTGCGTCAGCCGCTGGAGCGCTCCGGGCGGCGGGTCGCCGACCTCGTCGTGCAGGCGATCGGCGGATCGGCACTGTCGCCGTTCGCCGAGGAGATGGAGCTCGAGTTGGTGGTGCGCAGCACCACCGGTCCGGTCCCGGCACGCAGCGCGTTCGGGAAAGCCGCCCGATGAGCCGATCGTGGTGGCGCGACGCCGTCGTCTACCAGATCTACGTCCGCTCGTTCGCCGACAGCGATGCGGACGGCCTCGGTGACCTTCCCGGCGTCATCGACCGGGTCCCCTACATCGCCGCCCTCGGTGTGGACGCGGTCTGGCTCACGCCGTTCTACCCGTCTCCGCAGCACGACCACGGCTACGACGTGGCTGACTACCTCGCCGTCGATCCGGCGTTCGGCACGCTCGCCGACGTCGACGCGCTCGTGGCCACCTGCCATGCGCACGGTCTGCGGGTGCTCGCCGACATCGTCCCCAACCACTGCAGCAGCGAGCACCGCTGGTTCCGCGACGCCCTCGATGCACCGCCGGGCTCGCTCGCCCGCCGGCGCTTCTTCTTCCGCGACGGCCGGGGCACCGATGGCGAACTGCCACCGAACAACTGGCAGGCCGTGTTCGGCGGATCGGTGTGGACCCGTGTGCCCGACGGGCAGTGGTACCTGGCGACGTTCACCCCGTGGCAGCCCGATCTCGACTGGGACGATCCGGCGGTGGTGGCCGACTTCGACGACATCCTCCGGTTCTGGCTCGACCGAGGCATCGACGGCTTCCGTGTCGACGCCGTCACCCACGTGGGCAAGGCGCCCGGGCTGCCCGACGCGCCGCCGCTGCCGCCCGGCGTCGCCGAGACGGCGGCCGCTGCGCACAACCCGTACGCGATGTACTGGCCGTCGGCCCACGACGTGTGGCGCCATTGGCGGGCGACGATCGACGCGTACGAGCGGGACCATCCGGGCCGCGAGATCGTCACCGTCGCCGAGGCCTACACCGCCCGCCGTCCCGACCTGCTCATGGATTACGTCCGCGCCGACGAGTTCCACGAGGCGTTCTCGTTCGACCTGATGCTCGCCACGTGGGAGGCAGGCTCGTTGCGCCGGGCCATCGACGACACGATCGCCGCGCTGCACGCGAACGGCGCGGCCGTCACCTGGACGCTGAACAACCACGACACGCAGCGCGCCGTGACCCGCTACGGGCGGACAGATGCCACCGACCCGGCGGCGTGGTCGGGCAGCAACCTCGTGTACACCGACGCGCCCGTCGACGAAGTCGTCGGGAGACGCCGGGCGCGTGCCGCCGCGATGCTCGTCGCCGGGCTGCCGGGCTCGCTGTTCCTCTACGCGGGCGAGGAGCTCGGGCTGCCGGAGGTGCTCGACCTGCCCGACCAGGCGCGCACCGACCCGATCTTCGAACGCACCGGTGGCCGCGAGATCGGCCGCGACGGCTGCCGCGTGCCGCTGCCGTGGCGGCCGGACCAGGCGACGGCGTACGGCTTCTCCGCCGCGCCGGCGACGCCGTGGCTGCCGCAGCCCGACGACTGGGCGGTCCGCGCCGTCTCGGTGCAGGACGACGATCCGGCGTCGACGCTCCAGCTCTACCGCGAGATCCTGCGGGTGCGGCGCACACTCGCGCACCGCAGCGACCGCTTCGAGTGGGCACTGCTCGACGAGCCGCGACTCGTGGCGTTCCGCCACGCCGGCATCACCGTCGTGCTCAACCCCACCGACGCGGAGATCGCGGTCGGATCCCTCGCCGGCTCGGCGCTCCTGCTGTCGTCCTCCTCCGACCTCGAGTGGGCCGGCACCATCCCCGCCGACACCACGGTGTGGCTGAGAGCGGACGAGTGACGGTTCAGATCGCGCTCGCGGTCTCCAGGTCGAAGAAGTGGAGGCGCTCGGCGTCGACGTAGAGCGTGGCGTGGTCGCCGACCCGGAGTGGGGTGCGCGGACCGAGTCGACCGATGAACACCGAGGCGTCGACTCGCTCGTCCTCCTTGTCGACCACGACGTTGACGGTCGGTGCGTCGCAGTGCAGGTGGACGACGACCTCGTTGCCCAGACCCTCGCGGACGGCGACCTCGCCGGTCACGACGTTGTCGTCCGCGCGCCGGTCGGTGGGTGGCACATCGGTGACGTCCTCGGGACGGATGCCGAGCGCGATCTCCTTGCCGGCGTGATCGGCCAGCGCGGGTCGCGCGCTGAACGCGCCGGCCGGGATCCGGATGTGGTGGGAGCCCACCTGCAGCGAGCCGCCGCCGTCGCCGACCTCGAGCCGGCCGCGCAGGAGGTTCATCTGCGGTGAGCCGATGAAGGCGGCCACGAACAGGTTCGCCGGGTAGTCGTAGAGGTTCTGCGGCGAGTCCACCTGCATCAGCACGCCGCGGTTGAGCACGGCCACGCGGTCGCCCATGGTCATCGCCTCCACCTGGTCGTGGGTGACGTACACCGTCGTGACCTTCAGGTCGCGCTGCAGCTTGGCGATGTCGGCGCGCATCTGGACGCGCAGCTTGGCATCGAGGTTGGACAGCGGCTCGTCCATGAGGAACGCCTTCGGCTGGCGGACGATGGCCCGGCCCATGGCGACGCGCTGGCGCTGGCCGCCCGACAGCTTGGCCGGCCGACGGTCGAGGAACTCGGTGAGCTCGAGCAGGCGGGCGGCGTCGGCGACGCGCTTGTTGATCTCCGGCTTGGGCATCTTGCGCAGCTTGAGGGCGAACGAGATGTTGTCGCGCACGGTGAGGTGGGGGTACAGCGCGTAGCTCTGGAAGACCATGGCGATGTCGCGGTCCTTGGCCTCCAGGTTGTTGACCACCTTGCCGTCGATGGCCACGGTGCCGCCGGAGATGGTCTCCAACCCGGCGATCATCCGCAGCGCGGTGCTCTTGCCACACCCGGACGGACCGACGAGCACGAGGAACTCGCCGTCCTCGATGTCCAGGCTCAGCCCGAAGATCGCCTGCCACCCGTTCTCGTAGACCTTGTCGATCGAATCGAGCGTGATGCTCGCCATGGAACCCCCCAGTTCGCTGCGCCCCCGACGTGGGACGGACCGCTGTCCCCGCTGCACCCACGGTGACCCTTGTCAAGGCTAGTCGACTTGTGATAGAAGATCTATGGAAATCTTCCACGGATTTCATCTCAGTTCCAGGGCCGGGGGCGGCCCAGAACCTTCGACAACAGGGGGAGTGTCATGAGAAGCAAGCATCGAGCCGCGGTGACCGCGCTCGTCGCCGCAGGCGTGTTGATCGCCGCGTGCGGCAGCGACAAGAAGAGCGAATCGACCACGGCGTCCACGCCGGCGACCACGGCGGCCGCGGCGACGACGGCCGCCGGGGCCACCACCACCGCCGCCGCGGCCACTGCCACGTCGGCGGCCGGTGGCGGCGCCACGCCGACGACGGCAGGCGGTGCGGCCGGCTCCTCGTTGGTCGACGGCAAGATCCAGTGCAACCAGCAGTACAAGGGCAAGAAGGTCACGCTGTTCTCCTCGATCCGCGACGTGGAGGCCGACAAGCTGGTCAAGGCCTACGACGCCTTCGAGAAGTGCACGGGCGCCGACGTCGAGCACGAGGGCTCCGGCGAGTTCGAGGCGCAGCTGAAGGTGCGCATCGACGGCGGCAACGCCCCCGACATCGCCGTCATCCCCCAGCCGGGCCTGATGACCGACCTCGCCCGGCAGGGCAAGCTGGTCGCCGAGCCCGACGTGGGCACGTACGTCAAGGACAACTTCCTCGCCGGCTACGACCAGATCGGCAGCGTCGACGGTCAGTTCTACGGCGCCCCGTTGAGCGCCAACGTCAAGTCGCTCGTCTGGTACAGCCCGCAAGCAGTTCGCCGCGAAGGGCTACGCGGTGCCCACCACGCTCGCCGAGATGAAGACCCTGAGCGACAAGATCGTGACCGACGGCGGCACGCCGTGGTGCAACGGCATCGAGTCCGGCACGGCCACTGGTTGGCCGGTCACCGACTGGATCGAGGACTTCGTGCTGCGCATGGACGGCCCCGACGTCTACGACCAGTGGGTGCAGCACAAGATCGCGTTCAACGATCCGAAGATCAAGGACGCCGTCGACGCCGTCGGCAGCTACATCAAGAACGACAAGTACGTGAAGGGCGGCGTGAAGTCGGCCGCAGTCACCTCGTTCCAGGCCGGCGGCCTGCCGATCCTCGACGGTGGTTGCTACATGTACCGCCAGGCCAGCTTCTACGCCAACCAGTTCCCGCAGGGCACGGTCGTCGGCCCGGACGGCGCGGTCAACTGGTTCTACCTGCCGGTGGCCAGCGCCGGCGATGCGAAGGCGATGCTCACCGGTGGTGAGTTCATGGCCATCACCAAGGGCAACGACCGCCCCGAGGTCAAGGACACCCAGCTGTTCATGACCTCCTCGGACTACGCCAACGCCCGCGCCGCCGAAGGTGCGTGGATCTCGGCCAACAAGGGCCTGGACATCTCCCAGATCCCCGACAAGTCCGACCAGGACTTCGCCAACCTCCTGCTGAGCAGCGACGTCGCCCGCTTCGACGGGTCCGACTCGATGCCCGGCGCGGTCGGCTCGGGCACCTTCTGGAAGCAGGCCACGGCCTGGATCACCGGTGAGAGCACCGACGACTTCCTGAACAACGTCGAGGCCAGCTGGCCGAAGTCCTGACGGCCAAGTCCTGATGGATGGCGGGCCGAGGCCCGCGCCGTGAGCAGTTCCCGGTGACCGGGAGGCAGTGCCTCCCGGTCATCGGCCACCTGAGTTTCCGGTTCTGGGGAAGGGAGAGCTGAGTGAGCAACGTCATCAATGCGCTGCTCGTCGTGACGATCGGGCTGGCGGTGGCCTGTCTGGTGCTCGGCGGGTTGTACGCCGTCACCACGCAGCTGCCGCTGGCGACGGCGCGAGTGGGCGCAGCGCTCGCTGTTCCTCGGGCCGGCGCTCGTCCTGCTCGCCGTCGGGTTGGTCCTCCCGGTGATCAAGACGACGGTCAACGCGTTCTTCGACGACTCCCCGGCGCAGAAGTTCATCGGCTTCGGCAACTTCACCGAGATCTTCCACAGCAGCGACGAGCGCACGGCGATCACCAACACCGTGCTGTGGGTCATCTTCGGCACGGCGTTCAGCACCGTGTTCGGCCTCGTCATCGCCCGCTTCGCCGATCGGATGAAGGGCGAAGCGGTGGCCAAGGCGCTGATCTTCCTGCCCTCGGCCATCGCCCTCGTCGGCGCCGGCCTGATCTGGAAGTTCGTCTACACCGGCGGCGATCCGAACCTCGGGCTGCTCAACCAGGTGATCGCCTGGTTGCACCTCCCCGAGAGCTGGGGCGAGGGCGGTCTGTGGCTGATCGACGACACGTTCCGGCTGAACACGTTCCTGCTGATCGTCATCCTGGTGTGGGTGCAGACCGGCTTCGCCACGGTGGTCTTCTCGGCGGCGATCAAGGGCGTGCCCGACTCGATGCTCGAAGCGGCTCGGATCGACGGGGCCACCGAGCGCCAGGTGTTCTTCAAGGTCGTCATCCCGTCGATCCGCCCGACGATCATCACCGTGATGACGACCACGGTCATCGCCGCGCTCAAGGTGTTCGACATCGTCAAGGCGTCGACCGGCGGCAACTTCAACACGAGCACGATCGCCAACAGCGTCTACGACCACTTCTTCATCAACGGTCAGCGAGAACTTCGGCTCGGCACTCGCGGTGATCCTGTTCATCATGGTGATCCCGGTGGTCATCGTGAACCAACGCAACCAGAAGCGCGTGAGGGAGATGGGCTGATGACCGCTGTCACGATCCCCGCAGCGGCCGCCGGTTCCGGCGCCGCCACCGCCACCGTTGCCATTCCCCAGACCCGTTCACGGCGGATCACCAAGTGGCTCGGCTCCGCCGGCGGGAAGATCACGGTGTGGACCATCGTCGTGCTGTGGACCATCCCCACGTTCGGCCTGCTGATCACCTCGTTCCGCCCGGAGGCGAAGATCAAGACCACCGGCTGGTGGACGTTCTTCAACGGTGACTGGCAGGTCACCACGCAGAACTACAAGGACGTGCTCAAGTCCGGCAGCGCGACGGGTGGCTTCAGCGACTTCTTCTTCAACTCGGTGAAGATCGCCGTGCCCGGGACGCTGCTGCCGATCCTGTTCGCCGCCCTGGCCGCCTACGCGTTCTCGTGGATGAAGTTCCGCGGCCGCGACACGCTGTTCATCGTCGTCGTCGGGTTGCTCGTCGTGCCGTTGCAGATGGCGCTGATCCCCCTGCTGCGCCTGTTCACCACCGGCGTGCACCTCGGGCACGTCGACGCTGTTCCCGGCGATCGCCGGCGACGACTCGTTCAGCTTCCTGCGCGACAACCCGGTGCAGGCGTGGATCGCCCATGCCTGCTTCGCCATGCCGCTGGCGATCTTCCTGCTGAAGAACTTCATCTCGGCGATGCCCAGCGAGCTGATCGAGGCGGCGCGGGTCGACGGGGCCGGCCACCTGCGGATCTTCTACAAGATCATCGTCCCGCTTGCCGTCCCGGCGCTGGCCTCGCTGGCCATCTTCCAGTTCCTGTGGGTGTGGAACGACTACCTCGTCGGCTACGTGTTCGCCGGCAACACGCCGCCGCTGCCGGTGAAGCTGGTGGACATCGCCGGCAGCCGTGGCGAGGAATGGCAGCGGCTCACCGCCGCGGCGTTCGTCACGATGATCGTGCCGTTGGCCGTGTTCTTCGGCTTGCAGCGGTTCTTCGTCCGCGGCCTCGTCACCGGCGCGGTCAAGGGGTAGTGGCCGCCGTTCGTCGACCGACGCGGGCGTGGCGTCGAGCCGCCCGCCCAGGAGCGCGATGACCAGCACCCTGCAGTTCCCCGCCGGCTTCGTCTGGGGCGCGGCCACGTCCAGCCACCAGATCGAGGGATCGCCGGCGGTCGCGCCGCGAGGACGCCTGGGACCGGTTCAGCACCATGCCGGGGGCGATCGCCGACGGCGACGGTGGCCGGCGAGGCGTGCGACCACCTGCGGCTGATGGCCGACGACGTGGCGCTGATGGCCGACCTCGGGCTGCAGCGCGTACCGCTTCTCGATCTCCTGGGCGCGCGTCGCCGGCGGCCGGCGGTTGGCGGGCGACGACCGCCGGGCTCGAGCCCTACCGGCGGCTCGTCGGGCTGCTGCAACGATGCGGAAATCGCCCCGTCGGTCGACGCTGTTCCACTGGGACCACCCGCAGGAGCTCGAGGACGCCGGCGGATGGCGCAACCGCGACATGGCCGGCGTGGTTCGCCGAGTACGCGGCCGATGTCGGCCGGAGCGCTCGCCGGTCGAGTCGCGTCGTGGGCGACGCTGAACGAGCCGTGGTGCGTGGCCTTCCTCGGCCATGCCGCCGGCGAGCACGCACCCGGTCTCCAGGTTCCCGCGGCGACGCCGCGGCGGCGGCACACCACCTCCTGCTCGGCCACGGCCTGGCCGTCGACGCGCTGCGGTCGGCCGGGGCGACGTCGATCGGCCTCGTGCTCAACCCGGCGCCGGTCACGGGCGACGGCACCGTGGACGAGGTGACGCTGCGGCGCATCGACGGCACGCTCAACCGCCTGTTCCTCGACCCGGTGCTGCTCGGGCGATACCCGGACGACGTGGTCGCGGACCTGGCGGCGATCGCCGCACCAGGGCTCCCGGTGCGCGACGGCGACGCCGCGCAGATCGCCCGTCCGATCGACTGGCTGGGGATCAACTACTACAACGACCACCGCTTCCACCTCGGCGCCGGCGACGAGGAGGACGGCGTCACCCCGGCCGGCCGGCCGTCGCCGCACGTCACCGCGCCGCACGCCCGGCCGGCGCACTGGGAGGGCGAGGTCACCGGCCAAGGCTGGCCGATCACCCCGGACGGCTTCGAGGCGCTGTTCCGCCGCCTGGCCGACGACTACGGCGCGGCGCTGCCGCCGTTGTTCGTCACCGAGAACGGCGCGGCCTTCGACGACCCGCTCGTCGACGGCGTGTGTCCACGACGAGCGGCGCATCCGTCTACCTCGACGCCCACCTGCGGGCGATGCGCCGGGCGATCGCCGCCGGCGTCGACGTGCGCGGCTACTTCGCCTGGTCGCTGTTCGACAACTTCGAGTGGGCCTGGGGCTTCGCCCAGCGCTTCGGCCTGGTGCACGTCGACTTCGACACCAAGGTGCGCACCCCGCGGTCGAGCGCCCGGTGGTACGCCGACGTGTGCCGCAACAACCTGCTCGCCGCGCTCGCGTAGCTGGGCGCGGTCGCCGTCAGCCGGTGTCGAGCAGCCGGATGAAGCTCGACTGGCGCACGAGGCCGATGTTGGTGAACTCGGTCAGCTCGATCTCGGCGCGCAGCTCGGGGCGCACCCACGTGGCGTCGCGCAGGTACTCGCGCGGCGGCCGCGGGTCGAACGGGCAGTCGGTGGTGGTCAGGGCGCGCAGCCGCCTGCGCAGGTCGTCGAGCGTGGCCTGGTTGAACCCGGTGCCCACGCCGCCGGCGAACTGCAGGCGCCCGTCGTCGCCCGGCCGGCCGACGAGCAGCGCGCCGAACGACCCGGTGCGGTTGCCGCTGCCGGCGCTGAACCCGCCGATCACCACCTCGGCGCGGATCCGGTTCTTGATCTTGCGCCACTCCTTGGTGCGCTTGCCCGGCGTGTAGGTCGAGCCGAGGCGCTTGGCCATCACCCCTTCGAGGCCGCGTTCGGCGGTGGCGGCCACGAGCGCCGCGCCGTCGCCGATGCGGTGCGCCGGCACGAGCCAGTTCGAGCCGGGCTCGACGAGCCCGGCGAGCAGCTCGCGGCGCTGCTCGTACGGCAGGCCGATCGTGTCGGAGCGGTCGACGCGAGAGCACGTCGAACACGTGGAACACGGCCTGGGTGTCGTGGCGCTGCAGCGCCTCGAAGCTCGGCCGACCGGTGTCGTCGAAGCACACGATCTCGCCGTCGAGCACGGCCCGCCCGGCGTTCACCGCGTCCTGCAGCCCGGCCAGCTCGGGGTACTTGGCGGTGACGTCGAGCAGCCGGCGGCTCTGCAGGCGCAGCGCACCGGCGTCGACGAAGGCCAACGTGCGGTAGCCGTCCCACTTGATCTCATAGGCCCAGTGGGCGTCGTCCGCCTCGCCCGGCAGCGAGCCGAGCGTGGCGTTCATCGGCTCGACGGGGAAGCGCAGCACCGTATTCGCTCCTCTCCGATCGCTCACGCCCGCACGGACGACGCTGGTTCGGTCGCCACGCCCGCACGGACGACGCTGGTTCGGTCGCCACGCCCGCACGAACGACGCTGGTTCGGTCGCACGCCACGCGCGGTGGTTCGGTCGCGACGCGACGAACGACGGTGGTTCGGTCTACTCGGTGGCGCCGGCGGGGACGCGGCTGGCGAGGACGCCGTCGGCCTCGAGGCGGTCGAGGGTGGCGTCGTCGTAGCCGAGCAGCTCGCCGAGCACGGCACGGTTGTCCTCGCCGCGGTAGCGCGGCGAGCCGACGATGCCGTGGTCGCTGCGGGCGAAGCGCCATGGCGAGTTGGGGATGCGGATCGTGCCCGCCGCCGCGATCGGACACGAGGGTGGTGACCTCGCGCGCCTCGGCCCAGTCGGTGTCGCACACCTCGCGCAGCGTGCGCACCTGTCCGACGGCCATGCCGGCGTCGGACAGCGCGTTCTCGGCGGTGTCCCCGTCGGGGACGGTCGCCGCCCAGTCGCGCAGCGCACCGAGGAGCTCGCCGACGTGGTCCTTGCGCTGCAGCTGGGTGGCCATCCGCGGGTCGTCGATCAGGTCCTCGCGGCCGGCGGCGCGCATGAACCGCTGGAAGCTGCCGTTCTCCGCCGGGTGCCCGGCGGCGATCACCCGGTCACCGTTGGCCACGGTGAGCACCGGGTACTCGGCGGCACCGAAGCTGCGGATCCACTCCGGGTCGACGGGGCCGTCCCACAGCAGGTCGTTCGCCTGGTCGTTGACGTACAGCATCACCTGGCCCATGGACAGGTCGAGGTGCTCACCCTGCCCGGTGTGCTCGCGCTCGTACAGGGCCGCCAGGATCCCGGCGCAGCACGACATCCCGGTGTACACGTCGGCGTGGCTGAACGGGTCGTTGGCCGCGACCCCGCCGCGCCCGGCGGCCTGGTAGTCGACGTATCCCGTCTCGGCGGCAACCACGGAGGCGTAGGCCTTGCGTCCGGCCCACGGGCCGGTCTGGCCGTAGCCGCTGATCGAGGCGTAGACGATGCGCGGGTTGCGCGCCGCGACCGCGTCGTAGCCGATGCCCATCCGTGCTGCGACGCCGGGGCGGAAGTTCTCGATCAGGACGTCGCAGCGCTCGGCCAGGGCCAGGATGATCTCCTTGGCCTCGGGCACGTTCATGTCCAGGCTGACGTTGCGCTTGCCACTGTTCTGCTGGGCGTAGTAGCTGGTGACGCCGTTGATCTTCGGCGTGGCGAACCGGGTGGTGTCGCCCGCGGGCGGCTCGACCTTGACGATCTCGGCGCCGAGATCGGCCAGCATGCGGGCTGCGTGCGGCCCGCTGAGCACGCGGCTGAGATCGAGGACGCGGATCCCGGCGAGCGGGCGACTGCCGGGCGGAGGGGCTGCTTCGGGCACGACGCGACGGTAGCCACCGGGGGCGTGGGCCCGGGTGCTCGGGGCGCTGCCCGGACCGCCGCCTCGGCGTCGCCGCCCTGCCGCCTGGACGAACGCGTCCGCGGCGGGTTGTCGAGAGCGCAACCTCCGTGTGCCCACCTACCATCATGGCGGTGGCACCGCGCGCGATCGAGTCTGGGCGACGCGGACATCCCCGTTCCGGTGGCGCCAGAGCGGCGGGCGCGCATCCGAGGCGCTCCTGCTGCTGGAGCCGGCGCGGCTGGCACTCAACGGCTGGCGCCTGGTGTCCGCGACGTGCGCCGGTGACGCGCACCGTGATGGTGCTGCCCGGCAGCGGAGCCAACGACGCCACCACTGCGCCGTTGCGCGTCTACCTGCGCTCGCTCGGCCACGACGTGCACGGCTGGGGGCTCGGCGTCCACCGCGGCGAGGTGTTGCACAGCGTGGCACTGCTCAAGCGGCGGCTCGACCGCGCTGCACGTCTCGGGCGGCACACCCGTGGCGCTGGTCGGCTGGAGCCTCGGCGGGATGGTGGCTCGCGAGCTCGCCCGGCAGGAGCCCGGGCGGGTGTCGCAGGTGATCACGTTCGGTTCGCCGATCGTCGGCGGGGCGAAGTACACCGCGTTGGCCGATGCCTACCGGGCTCGCGGCGCCGACCTCGACGAGGAGGAGCGCGAGCTCGCCAGGCGGGCCGTCCTGGCCCCGCACATCGCGATCACCGCGATCTACAGCCGGCGCGACGGGGTCGTGTCGTGGCCGGCCTGCATCGACCAGGTGAACCCGCAGGCGGAGAACGTCGCAGTCCGGTCCCCCCACCTCGGTCTGGGCATCAACCACGAGGTCTGGAAGATCGTGGCGGATCGCCTGGCCCGGCCGCACGTGTCCGATGCGACGGATCCGACGTTCGCCGAACCGACCGGGTCGATGCCCCTCGTGGCACCGACCACGGAGCCCACCGGTGCATGACGACCACGTCCTCGTCGAGGCGCGGATCCGCCGGGAGCTGATGGAGCGGGTGATGCCGGCGATGTACCGGGCGACGAAGCCGCTCGACATCGAGGCGTGGGACGTGCCGGGCGAGCCGGTCGATCACGACGAGGCCGCGGCCGCCGCGTACCGGCCGTTCGTCGTCGGGCAGCGCTGGAGCCGTCCGTGGGGCACCACCTGGTTCCGCTTCGGCACTGACGTACCGCCCGACTGGGTCGGTCGACAACTCGAAGCGGTGATCGACCTCGGCTTCCATCCGGACTCGGCCGGCTTCCAGGCGGAGGGGCTGGTGTGGCAGGACGGTGTGCCGCTGCAGGGGGTGCACCCGCGGCGCACCGGCGTGCCGTTGCCGAACGCCTCGGCGGGCCCGCTGAACGTGCTGCTCGAGGCGGCCTCGAACCCGGCGTTCCCTTCGTTCCGCCCGTCCCCGCTCGGCTCGCTGGACACCGCTGGCGAGGCGCCGCTGTACACGTTGCGGCGGGCCGACCTCGGCCTGCGTGACGACGAGGTCTACGGCCTGCTGCTCGACGTCGAGGTGCTGCTCGGTCTGGTGACGGCGCTGCCGCTGAAGGACGCCCGCCGCCAGCGGGTGCTGGCGACGTTGGCCGGCGCCTTCGACCGGCTCGACCTGGCCGATGTCGGCGGCACGGCCCGTGCGGCTCGCGGCGCACTGGCTCCGGCGCTCGCCGTACCGGCCCGCCACGGCGCGCACCGGATCGTCGCCGTCGGTCACGCGCACATCGACACCGCCTGGCTGTGGCCGCTGCGTGAGACCGTGCGCAAGTGCCTGCGCACGTTCGCCTCGGCCGTGCGGCTGATGGACGACCACCCCGAGTACCACTTCTCCTGCTCGCAGGCCGCGCAGTACGCCTGGGTGGAGGAGCGCTCGCCGGAGCTGTTCGCCCGCATCCGGTCCAAGGTCGTCGCCGGCCAGTGGCACCCCGTCGGCGGGATGTGGGTCGAGGCCGACATGAACCTGCCGAGCGGGGAGAGCCTGGCCCGCCAGCTGATCCACGGCCAACGGTGGTTCGAGTCGCGCTTCGGCGCACGGTGCACGGAGGTGTGGATCCCCGACGTGTTCGGTTACGCCGCGTCCGCCCCGCAGATCTTCCGCGCCGGCGGGTGCACCCGGTTCGTCACCCAGAAGCTCAGCTGGAACAAGCAGAACCGCTTCCCGCACAGCACGTTCCGCTGGCGGGGGCTGGACGGCAGCGAGGTGCTCACCCACTTCCCGCCGGTCGACACCTACAACGCCGTGGTGTCGTCGGAGGAGGTGCGCTACGCCGAGGGCAACTTCCGCGACCACGCCTGGAGCGACTGGAGCCTGATGCCCTACGGGCACGGCAACGGGGGCGGTGGCCCGACGCGCGAGATGCTCGAGCGGGCCGCGCGCCTGGCCGACCTCGACGGGATGCCGCAGGTTCGCCTGGGTACGGTGGCGTCGTTCTTCGACGCGGTCGAGGCGGAGGTGGCCGACGGTGCGCCGGTCCCGCTGTGGGACGGCGAGCTGTACTTCGAGATGCATCGCGGCACGCTCACCAGCCAGGCGCGTACCAAGGTCGGCAACCGCCGGTGCGAGCGGCTGCTGCGCGAAGCCGAGCTGTGGTGGGCTGCCGGTGGCGACGTGCCCGCCGCGGTCGTCGAGCAGCTCGATGCGGCGTGGAAGGAGGTGCTGCTCCACCAGTTCCACGACATCATCCCGGGCTCGTCGATCGCCTGGGTGCACGCCGACACCGAGGCGGCGCACGAGCGCGTCGGCGCGGCGCTGGAGGTGTCGATCGCCGACGCCGTCGCACGAATCGTGCCGTCGGGCGAGCACCTGGCCAACGCCGACCACCGGGCTCGCCGTGAGGTCGTTGCAGTTGCAACGGTTGCATCCATCGTCGGCAATGGTCCGACGCAGGCGCTGGCCGACGGGCGCACGGCGTGCATGGTGCGCGTGGACGGCCTCTCGGTCGCCCCGCTGGAGGCCGTCGACTGCACCGACCGGGTGACCGTCACCGAGCACTCGTTCGCCAACGGTTCGCTCGCCGTGTCGTGGTCGCTCGACGGTTCGATCGTGTCGATCATCGACGTGCGCGCCGGTCGGGAGCTGCTGCCCGCCGGCAGGCGCGTGGAGTTGGAGCTGGCCCCGGACCATCCGGTGGAGTACGACGCGTGGGACGTCGAGGCCTGGACGCCGGGCCTCGGCGCGCCACTCGGCGGGGTGGTGTCGGTCGAGGTGGTCGACGCCGGCCCGCTCATGGCCACCCTGCGCGTCGTGCGCCGGTTCGGCGCATCCACGCTCGTGCAGGACACCACGTTGCGCGCCGGCAGCGCCCGGCTGGACCTGTCGTTCGACGTCGACTGGCACGAGGACGAGCAGTTGCTGTCGCTCGTGGTGCCGCTCGACGTGCGGGCGCGCGAGGCGGCCTGCGACATCCAGTACGGCCACGTGCTCCGGCCGACGCACCCGAGCTCGCCGTGGGACGCCGCCAAGTTCGAGGTCTGTGCGCACCGCTTCGTCGACCTCGCCGAACCGTCGTGGGGCGTGGCCGTGCTCAACGACGGGCGCTACGGGCACGGGCTGTTCGGTGGCGGCGTGCGCGTGTCGCTGCTGCGCGCCGCCAAGTACCCCGACCCGACCGCCGACCACGGCCGCCATGCGTTCACGATCAGCGTGCTGCCGCACGGCCCCGGGCTGCACGAGGTGCGCGCCGCGGCGGACGCGCTGAACGTGCCGCTGCGCGTCGTGTCCGGCTCGGCAGCGACGGTCGCCCCGTCGGTGGTCATCGTCGAGCACCCGGGCGTGGAGGTCAGCGCGGTGAAGCGGGCCGACGACGGTTCGGGCGACCTCGTGGTGCGATTGGCCGAGGTGTGCGGCGATCGCGTGGTGGTCGACGTGCGCACGCCGGCGCCGATCCGCTGGGCGGCGCGCTGCAACCTGCTCGAGGAGCCCGACGTGGTGCTCGATGTCGCCGACGGGTTCGTCGCCCTGCGCCTGCGCCCCTTCGAGCTGGTCACCCTCCGCCTCGCGGCGTGATCCGAGCCGCCGAGGTCGTGCTCACCGGACGACCCTGACGCCCAATCGCGTCGAACGTCCCCGATCGGGGGTCGAGTTCCGAACCTGACGCCGAATCGCGAGGAGGTCGCATCGGACGTGAACTTCCAACCTGACGCCGCATCGCGCCGCGATCGGCTGGCTCCGGCGTCAGGTTCGGACCCTGACGCCGAATCGCGCAGGAGCTGATGTCGGATCGGGCGTCACGCGTGGCGACGTCAGCCGGCGCCGGCGGCCAAGTGCCTCAGCGCGACGGACGTGTACACGGAGACGCCGTTGACCATGGCGTCCTCGTCGAAGTACACGCGGTTGGAGTGGTTCGGCGGCGCGGTGGCCAGGTCTCGGTCCGCCGGCGTGCCGCCGAGGAACATCATCGCCCCGGGGAGGCGCTGGATGACGTAGCTGAAGTCCTCGGCGCCCATGATCGGATTGGGCAGGCGGATGACGTGGTCGGCGCCGATGACCTCGGCGGCCACGTCGCCGGCGAACGTGGCGAAGTCGCCGTCGTTGACCGTGACCGGGTACCCGTCGGTGGGGATGGTCACGGTGACGGTCGCATCGTGCGCCGCGGCGACGCCCTCGGCGACGCGGCGGATGCCGTCGTGGATCTTCGACCTGGTGCGCTCGCTGACGGCGCGGATGGTGCCCTCGATCTCCGCCGACTCGGGGATCACGTTGCTCGTGGTGCCGGCCGTGATCCGCGCGACGGTGACCACGCCCGGGTCGAACACGTCGATGCGCCGGGTGACCATCGTCTGCAACGCCTGGACGATCTCGCAGGCGACGGGGATCGGGTCGAGCGCCCGATGCGGCTCGCTGGCGTGCCCGCCACGACCGGTGACCGTGATGAGCAGCCGGTCCGACGACGCCATGATCGGGCCCCGGCGGGTGCTGACGAACCCTGTCGGCATCGACGAGGTGATGTGCATGGCGAACGCCCCGGTGAGCGGCGATTCGGAGCCGTCGGCGCGTGGGCCGAGGTCCAGCAGCCCCTCCTCGAGCATGTACCTGGCACCGCCGTAGCCCTCCTCACCGGGCTGGAACATGAACAGCACGCGGCCGGGCAGGTCGGCTCGGCGGGCGCTGAGCAGCCGCGCCGCGCCGACGAGCATCGACGTGTGCGTGTCGTGGCCGCAGGCGTGCATCTGCCCGTCCACCTTCGAGCCGAACTCCAGCCCGGTGTCCTCCGGCATCGGCAGGGCGTCCATGTCGCCGCGCAGCAGCACCGTCGGGCCCGGCTTGGCGCCGTCGAGCACCGCGGCGATGCCGCTCGTGGTCTCGTGCAACGTGATGTCGAGCGGCAACCCCTCGAGCGCGGCGAGCACCGCCTCGCGGGTGTGCGGGAGGTGGTTGCCGACCTCCGGCCAGGCGTGCAACTCGCGGCGCAGCTCGACCATCCCGTCCAGCAGGTCGCGGGCCTCCTCGCGCACGGTCTCGAGCAGCGTGTCGGTGTCAGCCATGGACTCGATGCTAGGCACGGTGTCGTGACGGACCCGCGCGGTGAACTGGTGGACGTGGTCGACGACGACGACCGGGTGACGGCCACCGTGACGCGGGCGCAGATGCGTGCCGAGAACCTCCAGCACCGGTCCGTGGGCATCGCCGTGCTCGGGACGGACGGGCGGTTGCTGGTGCACCGTCGGGCCGACGACAAGGACGTGTGGCCCGGCCGTTGGGACCTCGCCGCCGGCGGGGTCGTGGCCGCCGGCGAGGAGTACGCGGCGGCCGCGGTGCGCGAGCTGCGCGAGGAGGTCGGCATCGACGCCGGCCCGGGCACCGGGGTCGACCTGCGCGCGCATCGGTGGCGGGCGCTACGCGGATGACGACGTCACGTCGCTGGTGCGCTGCTTCGCCGTGGTCCACGACGGCCCGTTCCACTTCGACGACGGCGAGGTGGTCGAGGCCCGTTGGGTGGACGCCGCCGCCCTTGCCGAACTCCGGGCGAGCGCGACGTTCGTCCCCGACAGCGTGGCCATGCTGCTCCCGCTGCTCGACCTGGCCTGACGATCTGCCGCGCGCGGACTCGGCGCGTCGACAGTGCCGATGACGGCGCGCCACGTCGGCCCGCCCGAGAGGAGCATCCGCATGAGCATGTACGGCGCGAACCCCGAGCAACTGGCCTCGCTCGGACAGGCGATGAAGAACCAGATCGCCAGCATCGACGGTGTGGTCAGCACGGTGAACGCCGCGCTCGGCGGCACCGTGTGGGAGGGACCTGCCCGCCAGCAGTTCGAGAACGACTGGAACACCACGTTCCGCAACGCGCTCAACCGCCTGAACGAAGCGTTCGATGCCGCCGGAACGGACTGCGTCAACCGCAGCAACGCCTTGCAGCAGGTGATGGGCTAGCCCGGACAGCTCGCCGGCAGGCCTCGCTACAGTCGGACGGGTGCTGCTCGAGTTCACCATCGAACCGTTCGTCGAGGGGCGCCCCGGCCCGCACGTCACCGCAGCCATCGCCGCCGTGGAGCAACTCGGCGCGGCGGTCGAGGTCGGCCCGTTCGGCTCGTCGTGCATCGTCGGCTCGGAGGCCGGGCCGGAGGTGGTCGCGGCGATCGCTGCGCGCCGCGTTCGCCAACGGGGCGACGCACCTCAGCCTGCACGCGGCCACCGACGAGGGCGGCTCGACGACGTGAGCAAGCTTCCTCGGCATCCGCTCGTGCTCGCCGTGCGCCCCGTGGTGGAGGCGCTCGGCGCGACGATGGTGGCCGTCGAGGACCGCGAGCCGGGCGATCTGCCGCTGCGGTGGGACGGAGAGGTGATCGCCGCCGTGCGCATGGCTCCGCTGCACGGTGCCCTCGACCGACTGATCGAGGGCGTCGAGCGCGAGCTCGGCGCGCCGCTGCCGTCGCTGTCGCGCGACGACAAGCAGCGCGCCGTCCGGATGCTCGACGAGCGCGGGGCGTTCATCCTCCGCCGTGCCGTGGAGGACGTCGCCGACGCCATGGGCGTCAGCCGCATCACCGTCTACAACTACCTGAACGCCCTGCATCGCTGATGAGCCGCTTCGATCTCATCGCGTTCGATGCGGACGACACGTTGTGGCGCAGCGAGGACGGGTTCCGGGCCACCGAGCTGCGCTTCGTCGAGCTCGTCGCCCCCCATGCCGCCGAGGGCATCGACGTGAAGGCCGCGCTCACCGCCACCGAGCGCAAGAACCTCGGGGTGTTCGGCTACGGGGTCAAGGCGTTCGGCCTGTCGATGGTCGAGTGCGCCATCCAGGTCACCGAGGGCGCCGTGCCGACGGCGGTGATCGCCGAGCTCGTCGAACGCGCCCGCGACCAGTTGCAGGAACCCGTCCGCCTGCTGCCCGACGTGCCCGAGGTGCTCGAGGAGGTCGGCCGGCACTACCGCCTGGCCCTGATCACCAAGGGCGACCTCATCCACCAGACCTACAAGGTCGACCTCAGCGGCCTGGCGCACCACTTCGAGCACATCGAGATCGTCCTGGAGAAGGACCCCGGCACCTACCGCCGGTTGCTCGAGCGCTTCGCCGTCGAGCCGTCACGGTTCTGCATGGTCGGCAACAGCGTGCGCTCCGACATCCTGCCGGTGATGGCGCTCGGCGGCCACGGCGTGCACATCCCCTACGAGCTGCTGTGGGAGCTCGAGCACATCGACCACGACGAGCAGCTCACCGAGCTGAAGACCATCGCCGAGGTGCCCGCCTGGCTCGCCGAGCACGGCTGAGACGCGGCCCGTCGCAGGGCAGCCTCAGAGGCGGCGCAGCTCGACGTCGGTGACGCGGTGGTCGGCGACCCTTGCGCAGGATCAGGCTGGCGCGCGACTTGGTCGGCTCGATGTTGTCCTTGAGGTTCTTGCCGTTGATCCCGTGCCAGATGCCCCGGGCGATCTCGACGGCCTGCGCCTCGTCGAGCACGGCGAAGTGGCGGAAGAACGAGTCCGGGTTCTGGAACACCGTGTCGCGCAGGCGCAGGAAGCGCTGGACGTACCACTCCTCGATGTCGTCCTCGTCGGCGTCGATGTAGATGCTGAAGTCGAAGTAGTCGCTGACGAACTCGCGTGCCGTGCTCCAGCGCGCCGACCTGCAGCACGTTGAGGCCCTCGAGGATCAGGATGTCGGGCTGGCGCACGCTGACCGTCTCGCCGGGGATGATGTCGTAGACCACGTGGCTGTAGACCGGCGCGGCACCTCGGCCACGCCGCTCTTGACGTCGCGCAGGAACTGCAGCAGGCGGCGGGTGTCGTAGCTCTCGGGGAAGCCCTTGCGGTTCATGATGCCGCGGTCGTCGAGCACCTGGTTCGGGTACAGGAAGCCGTCGGTGGTGACCAGCTCGACCTGTGGGTGATCGGGCCAGCGGGCCAGCAGCGCCTCGAGGATGCGGGCGAACGTGCTCTTGCCCACGGCCACGCTGCCGGCGACGCCGATGACGTAGGGCACCTTCTTCGACATCGTGCCGAGGAAGCCTGCCGAGACGCGGTGCAGGTTCTGCGCCGCCGCCACGTACATGTTCAGCAGGCGGGTGAGGGGCAGGTAGACCGCGGTGACCTCGTCGAGGTCGATGCTGCTCGTTGATCCCGCGCAACGAGGCGAGGTCGCCCTCGCGCAGCGTGAGCGGGGTCGCCGCACGCAGCTCCGCCCAGTCCTCGCGGGAGAACGAGAGGTACCGGCCACCAGCCGCGTCGAGCACGACCCGCGACCCTAGGCTCGCGCCGTGCCGGTGTCCCAACGTCAGCGGCTCGGTGCCTGGTACACGCCGTCGCGGTTGGTCGACGCGGTCGTCGGCGCGCTGGACCTGGCGGCCGTCGTCGCCGGCTGTGGCGGGCGCCCGGTGCGGGTCCTCGACCCGGCGTGCGGCGACGGTCGGTTCCTCGCGCGCGGTCGGCGACGAGCTGCACCGGCTCGGCGCCCAGGCGTCGCTCGTCGGCGTGGACATCGATCCCGCAGCGGTGCAGGCGGTGGCCTGTCCGGGCGCCGAGATCCGCTGCGCGGACGCGTTGGCCGAGGACTGGTCGGTGGCGACGTTCGACGTGGTCGTCGGCAACCCGCCGTTCCTCAACCAGCTGTCGGCCGCGACGACGCGCCGCGGCTCGTCCCCGTGGGGCGGCGGCCCGTACGCCGACGCCGCGGCCGAGTTCCTCGTGCTGGCGATGCGCGTCGCCCGGCCGGGTGGGCGGGTCGGCCTCGTCCTGCCGCAGCCGCTGCTGTCGGCGCGCGATGCCGCGCCGATCCGCCGAACGGTGGACGAGCGGGCCGCGCTGCGCTGGTGCTGGTGGTCGGACGCGCCGGTGTTCGACGCCGCGGTGGCCACGTGGGCCGGGGTGTGGGACGTCGGCGGCACACCGTCGGGTCCCGTCGCCCGGTCGTTCGGCGTGGACGTCGTCCCGATCGAGGCGGTCGCGCGGACGTCGGGGGAGCGGTCGTCCTGGTCGTGGACGATCGCCGGGGTGGCGCCACCGGCGGCCGGCGACGGCACGCCGCGGCTCGGCTCGATCGCCGAGTTCGCCGTGGACTTCCGTGACGTCTACTACGGGCTGGTCGACGCGGTGGTCGACGTGGGCGATGGTCCGCCGCTGATCACCTGCGGGCTGATCGATCCCGGTCATTGCGCGTGGGGCGAGCAGCAGGTGCGCTTCGCCAAGCGTCGCTGGACGGCGCCGCGGGTCGACCTCGACCGGCTGTCGCCGGCGATGCGACGCTGGGCCGAGCGCCGGCTGGTGCCGAAGATCCTCGTGGCCAACCAGACGCGCACGATCGAAGCGGTGCACGATGCCGCCGGGGCGTGGCTCCCCGGCGTTCCCGTGGTGACGTGCACGACCGCCCAGCCGCAGCGGGTCCTCGACGTCCTGGGCACGCCGGCCGCCAACGACTGGGTGCGCCACCACGCCGCGGGCTCCGGCCTCGGGCCCGGCGTCGCTGCGTCTCGGTCCCGGCCTGCTCGCGTCGATCCCGCTGCCCTGAGGCCGCGGACCGTCAGGCCGGCGCCGGCGACGCTGCGTGCCGGGCGAGCAGCCTGATGCTCCACCGTCGCGAGCGCCAGCGCACGCCGTTCATCGTGGCGCGCATCATCATCCAGCTCAACTGCGCGGCCCACAGGCCGGCGATGCCCAGCGGCAGGAACGAGGAGCGCGAGCAGAGCCAGTGGCACGTAGGCGACGAGGTTGAGCATGGCGGCGCGGCCGAGGAAGCGCTCGTCGTGGGCGCCGATGAGCGCGCCGTCGAGGGCGAAGGCCACCGCCCCGGGCAGTTGCATCACCGCGAGGATCAGCAGGCCGGCAGTCAGCCGCGACGCACGGCCGGGTCTCGGGGAGAACAGGTACGGCAGGAACGGGCTGGTGACCGACGAGCACCACGGCGAGCCCGCCGCCGCACCACAGCGACAGGCGGGTGCTGGTGTCGCCGACCTCGCATCGGCGTGGTCGACGTCGGCCGTTGCCGAGCGCGCCGGCGACGAGCGACTGCGCCGGGATGGCCAGGGCGTCCAGGGTGAGGGCGAGCGCGGTGAACAGCTGGATGAGCACCTGGTTGGCGGCCAGCGTCGGCGTGTCGATGTGCGCGGCGACGAACGTGGACGAGTCCACACCGCGTACATCGCCAGCGAGCGCACCGCGAGGTGGACTGCCG
The DNA here is from genome assembly GCA_963794805.1 of uncultured Acidimicrobiales bacterium. Taxonomy (GTDB): domain Bacteria; phylum Actinomycetota; class Acidimicrobiia; order Acidimicrobiales; family Ilumatobacteraceae; genus JAODBQ01. The sequence continues at coordinate 84,451 of CAWCFL010000007.1, read as the reverse complement.
GCGAGCAGCACCGGCCGGTAGCGGACCCACGACGGGCGGGCGCGGATCGTGTGCGGCAGCAGCATGCGGACGAACCACAGCCGCGGCGAACACCTGGACGATCACCGTGCTCCAGGCCGATCCGGCGATCCCGAGGTGGAGGCCGTACACGGCGATCGAGCTCCAGGACGACGTTCACCAGGTTGGCCACCACGACGATGATCAGCGGCTTGCGCAGGTCGTTGATCCCGCGCATCACGCCGTGCCCGACGAGGGCGATGAGCACGAACGGCAGGCCGACGGCACTGATGCGCAGGTACAGGACGGCGTTCTCCAGCACGCGCCGCGGCCGCCCAGCACCCAGCACAGCGGCCGTGCCGCCACGGCGACGATGAGCGCCGGCCAGCGTGCCGAGGATGACCGCCAGGGTCAGCGCGTCGGTGGCCGCCCGGCGGGCGTCGTGTCCACCTGGCCGGAGCCGTGGGCGAAGGCGACGTCCGGGCGTGACGCCGTACTCGAGGAACGACGCCAGCGAGACGACGCGTGAGCAGGATCGTGGCGGCGATCGCCAGACCGCCGAGCGCGTCGGTGCTGATCCGCCCGACGATCGCGGTGTCGACGAGGACGTACAGCGGCTCGACGGCGAGCGTGCCGAGCGCGGGGATCGGCCAGGCGGATGATCCGCCGATCGAGCTCACCGCGCACCACCGCCATCGGGGTCCATGGTCGCACGACCCGAGCCGTCCCGCCCCTGCCCGTTTCATCCGTTCATGTCGCGCCGAGACGCGCAAAGCCGTCGCGTCTGCGGCGCGACACGAGCGAGGCCGGCACGCCCGGTCCCGACGAGCACGTTCGTGTCGCGCCGGTACGCGCCGAAGAGGCGATCAGGGGGCGCGACACGAGCGGGCGAGGCGGCAGCGGTGGTCTCGTCGTGTCGCGACCGCACGCGCCGCAAAGGTCGTCAGCGGCGCGACACGAACGGTGGGTGGTGGGTCAGCGGACGAGCGCGGCCTGGGCCTCGATGAACTCGTCGATGGCGCCCACGTCGTCGAGCGGCGGGTAGGTGATCAGGCGGTGGACGCCGGCGGCGGCGTAGGCCTCGACCGACTCGGCCGTGAGCCGGCGGTTCGGCGTGATGCTGATCTCCAGGTCACCGAGCTCGCTCGGCCGGTCGTGAACGTCGGCCGCGGCGCGCAGCCCGGCGACGGACTCGGCCGACTGCTCCGGCGACTCGAAGAAGCCGTACCACCCGTGGCCCTGCTCCACCGCGCGGCGGTACGCGCCCGCCGTGCGGCCCCCGACGACGATCGGCACCGTGCCGATCGGGCGGGGGTGCGCGTCGAGGCCGTCGAAGCTGGTGTGCGCGCCGTGGAACGAGACCGGCGCCGGGTCGTACCACAGGGCGCGCATCGCCCCGAGCGCGTCGTCGGTGCGGCTGGCCCGCTCGGCCAACGTGACCCCGATCGCGTTGAGCTCCGGCTCCAGGTAGCCGACACCGATGCCCAGCTGGAACCGGCCGCCGCTCACGCGGTCGAGCGAGGACACCTGCTTGGCGAGGACGAGCGGGTTGCGCTGGGGAACGATGATGATCCCGGTGCCGAGCACCATCCGCTCGGTGACCGCGGCGACGAACGCCAGGTGCACGAGCGGGTCGAGGCACGCGTCGTCGGGCTCCATCGGCGCCGGTGGCACCCGCGGCGACGGCAGCACGACGTGCTCACCGGCCCACCAGCTCTCGTAGCCGAGCTCCTCGCAGCGCCGCGCCCAGCGCGCCGTGTCGGCCGGCTCGATGGCCACCTTCATGTTCAGTCCGAAGATCCCCAGCTTCACCGTCCATCTCCTCGTTCATCGCAGCCGATCATGTCGCGTCCGGACCGGAACGGTCCCGGTCAGGGCGCGACACGAACCGATCGCCGACGGTGTCGCGTCTCGACCGAACTGGTTTCGGTCAGGGCGCGACACCGCCGACGAAACGCGGCACCGGACCGGTGGCCGGGGCAGGGACAGGTCAGCGGTTCCAGGGGGCCGACGGGGAGGCGGCGCCGGGTGCGGTGAGCACGTCGAAGCCGTCGTCGGTGACCAGGATGGTGTGCTCGAACTGCGCGGTGCGCTTGCCGTCGGCGGTGACCGCGGTCCAGTCGTCGTCGAACGCCATGCGGTGCTGCCACGTGCCGAGCGTGATCATCGGCTCGATCGTGAACGTCATCCCCGGGCGCATGATCATGCTGGCCCGCTCGTCGTAGTAGTGCAGCACCTGGATGTCGCCGTGGAACAGCTCGCCGATGCTGTGGCCGATGAACGCCCGCACCACGCCGTAGTGGTGCTTCTTGGCGTGGTTCTCGATCGCCCGACCGATGTCGCTCAGCGGCCGACCGGGCACGACGGCCTCGATGCCGTGCCACATGCACTCCTCGGTGACGGCGACCAGCTGCCGGCTCGCCGGATCGACGTTGCCGGCGAAGAACGTGGCGTTCGTGTCGCCGTGCACGCCGCCGATGAACGTGGTGACGTCGATGTTGACGATGTCGCCGTCCTGCAGCGCCCGGGAGTCGGGGATCCCGTGGCAGATGACCTCGTTGACCGAGGTGCACACGCTCTTCGGGTAGCGGTTGTAGTTCAGCGGGCTGGGATAGGCGTTGCGCTCGATGCACAGCTCGTGCACGTAGACGTCGATCTCCTCGGTGGTGACCCCGGGGGCGACCTTCTCGCCGGCGAGGCGCAGCACCTCGGCGGCGACGCGACCGGCGTGGCGCATCCGCTCGATGATCTCCGGCGACTTCACCCGCGGCTCGGCCCAGCGGTCGACGACGCCCGTGTCGGCGTACTGCGGGCGCGGCGATGTTCGCCGGCACGGAGCGCATCGGGCTGACGATGCCCGGCAGGACGCGGCCCTCCATCGGCTTGTGGCAGCGCTTGTACTTGCGCCCGCTCCCACACCAGCACGGCTCGTTGGCCTGGGGCAGCACGGTGGGCGGTTGGGCGGTCTGCAGCATCGTCGGCGCATTGTTACCGAGGTCGCTCACGCCCGCTTCCCGCGGGCCGCTCGGGTCCGGTGGAGGCTCGTGCCGGGCGCAGCCCAGCGGGCCGCTGACCGGCGGGCAGGGAGCCCGCTGGACGGTCGGCCGGAGGCCGACCATCAGACTGAAGCCTCGACGGCGACGTGGGGGATCTGGATCTCCACCGGCTCGCCGCCGACCACCAGCAGGCCCCGCCCCGGCCGAGGGTTGAGCAGCGCGTCGGCCGGGACGCGCTTGAGGCCCACCGCGTTGCCGTCGTAGTTGCCGGTGGGCGCGAGCACGATCCCGGCGCGTGACTGGGGCAGCGGGCGGAACAGACCGGTGCGCGCGTCGAGGAAGTCCGGCGCGCCGGACACGACCATCAGCACCCGGTCGCGCTGGTCGACGGCGGCCTCGATGCAGTCGCTGTCGGGGATCCGCTGCAGGTCGTCGAACAGCACCACCACGCGGCCGGGCGTCTCTGCCAGCGCCGCGGCGAGCTGCCCGGGCGCGACCCGCCGACCGAGCGCCGGATCGTCGCTGGTGGACAGCGGCGAGCGCCGGGAGACGGCCACGTTGAGCACCGCATGACCCTGCCCGCTGGCCAGTCGGGCGATGGCCTGCAGCGCGGCGCTGCGGCCACTGCGCGGCCCGCCGACCACGGAGAACACCGGGCCGTCGTCGTCCGCCGTCGATCCACAGCCAGTTGCCGTCCTCGGTGTCGATGCCCACGGGCACGGGCACGACGAGGTGCCGCGGCGGGTCGAGCGTGGCGAACGGTGCGCTGCTCCACGGCATCGGCCACGTGATGTCGGCGAACGTCTTCGGCGGCCGAGCGGCGGCGCCTGGCAGGCGGGCGGCGATCGTGCGCACCATCGCCCCCTCCGCCTCGTTCGGCGGGGCCAGCTGGGCGAACTGCACGAGCCGGCCGGTGTTCGTCTCCACCGCGCGGCGGGGGATCAGCAGGTCGGCCCTGGCCGACTTCGGCGCGCCGAGCCCGCCGTACTCCGCCGGGTCGGCGAGCTGGAGCACGAAGCGCCGCTCGACGTTCATCCCCAGGCGGTGGCCGACGATGCGTGGCAGCCCGGCGAGGACGATCTGCACGCGCACGCCGATGGCCTCGGTCATCAGCGCGACGAGCGGCCCGAGCAGGTTGCTGGTCGGGCCGTCGCTGGTGCTCAGCAGGCGGTCGGCGCCGCTGACGAGCAGGACGATCTGCGGCGGCAGCTGTCCGGTGATCGCCGCGTGCTCCCACACCGTCGAGCTGCCCGAGGTGGCCACCGCGGCCTTGCGCTCGGCGACGAGCTGGGTGAGCCAGCGCAGCATCCGCAGGGCGAGGTTGTCGTTGCGCACGGCGATCCCGCCGCAGTGCGGCAGGTCGGCGAGCTGCGCCAGGCTGCGACCGATGAGGTCGATCCCGTAGATGTGCACGTCGTCGGGCGAGCGGCCGACGGCCAGCGCCGTGGCGTACGTGGTGAGGATCTCCGGCAGTGGCGCGCTCGGTCCGCCGAGCAGCGCGACCTGCTGGTCGCGCTCGCTGAACGTGCACAGCCCACGGCGTTGGTGCTCGGGCAGGTCGCTGACGCCGACCGCGGTGACCCCGTCGGGCGTGCGCCCGCCGAGCGACAGCAGGCTGATCTGCTCGGGCAGGCTCGCCGGCCAGGGCACGGCGCTGCGCTGCCAGCCGGTGGCCTGCGGCCGCGGCGCGGATCGACTGGAGGATGACGTACATGTCGGTCTCCTCGACCGGGACGTCCTCCGGCCGGCTCTCCGGCGGGGCGGCCGACAGCACGGAGAACGGCACGAGCCGGGCGACGAGCGGCGTCGTCGATCCGGCGAGGTCGCGCCGGCGGCCGGCGACGCGCGCCGTCTGGAACTCGATCAGCTCGCGGCCGTGGAACCGGGCGTAGGCCCGCCCGACGTTGCGGTCGGCGATGGTCGCCGCCACGCCGGAGTCGAGCACCGCCTTGGAGTGCACCGGCTTCTGCACCCGCAGGCAGACGCGCATCCCGGCGTTGGCGTCGATCTGCGCCGGCAGGTTGCCGTCGAAGTTCTGGGTGACGAGCAGCAGGTGCAGCCCGAGCGCCCGGCCGATGCGGGTGATCGACTCCAGCTCCTTGAGCTGCTCGCGCCCGCCCTCGCTGGCCAGCAGCTCGCCGAACTCGTCGACGACCACCAGCAGGCGCGGCAGCGGCGGCAGCTCCGGCTTGCTCGCCCGCGCCAGGCGGTACGAGTCGACGTTGCTCGCCCCGGCCGAGGCCAGCAGGTCCTGGCGGCGCATCGACTCCGCCTTGAGCAGCACGATCGTCCGCTTGAACTGCTCGATGTCCAGGTTCGTGGCGACGTCGATCACGTGCGGCAGCGGCTTGACCGCCTCGTGGTCCACGCCGCCCTTGAAGTCGACGATGACGATCGACAGGTCGTCGGGGTGGTTGTTCAACGCCAGGCCGCAGAACAGGGTCTTGAGGAACTCGGTCTTGCCCGAACCGGACGTGCCGCCGACGAGGCCGTGCGGTCCGTCGCGCACGAGGTCGACGATCATCGTCGTGCCCGTGGCCGCGCCGACCGGCACGGCGGTGCGCGGGCCGAGCGTGTCCCAGCGCAGGCGCACCGAGTCGGGGGTGAGCGCGCCGCCGCCGTCGAGCAGGTCGACGAGGTGGATCACGCCGCCGGCGATGCCCTGCTCGTCGCTGATCGTCGGCCGCAGCCCGGCCACCCGTCGGGCGGCCGCCTCGGCCACGGCGGTGCTGATCGACGCGACGATCACGTCCTCCAGGCGCGGTTGGTGCCGGCTCTGGAACGTGCAGTGGTCGCACCGCGGTGGCCGTGCGCCGGGATGGTCAGCGTGGCGCCGGCGCCCTCGGGCGACAGGCGCTCGTCGATGGTGATCGCCACGATCCCGTTCGCCGGGCCGTGCACCAGCACCTCGGTGAGCTCCTCCGGCGTCAGCAGCTCGGTGTCGTCGATGATCACCACGTGGATCGGCAGGGGCACCTTGCCGTCCTGCTCGGCGAACTCGCGGCGGGTGTCGAGCAGCTGGCTGATCGTGGTGAACAGGGCGCTGCGCGAGTCGCGGTCGGGCGCGATGCGGCAGCCGTGCTCGCCCTGGAACGTGTGCGGCAGCCAACGGGCGAAGCCCCATTCGTCGCCGTCGGGGTCGTCGCACAGCACGGTGAGGCGCACGTCGGCCGGGGAGTGCGAGGCGGCGAGCGCGAGCACGATGCTGCGACCGACGGCACGCGCCTGGCGGGGTTCGCCGACGATGGCCAGCGAGCCCGTCGTCTGCAGGTTCGTGCGCACCGGCGTGCCCCAGCGCAGATCGTCGACGACGGCGCCCTCGGGGGGCTTGCTGTCGATGCCCGAGGGCATCACGGCGAGGCCGATCGGCACCTCGAGGAAGTCGGCGTCGCCGGGCGCACGCTCCCACAGCCGCTTGGCGCGGACCGCCATCTCCAACGCGGCGATCCCGCCGACCGGCGAGGCGTCCCGCCGCCGCCGTCGCTCGGCGCGCCGCAGGTCGTCGAGCTCCTCGCTGTAGCGGGCGAGCTCGGCGACGAACTTGGCATGCGCGGTCTCGTGGCGCCGAGCGTCGCGCCGGTGCCGCTTCAGTGCGTCGTAGGTGAAGATGATCGGCGCCAAGGCCATGATCAGCAGGAAGATCCAGCGCCCGGTGATCAGCGCGAAGCCGGCGCCGCTGACGAGCGGGAGGATGGAACGCCACCACATGTTGGCGTGGTCGGACTTCTCCGGCTCGCGCGCCTGGGGCGGGTCCAGCCGGTCGGGCAGCGGCGGCAACGCCCGCCGGTACTGGCGCGGGAGCACCGCGGCGCCGCCCTCCGGCTCGCCGAGCACGGCGAGGTCGTCGTCGTGCACGCTCACCACCGTGAGCACCGAGCTGCCGGCGTGGACGAAGCCGCCGCGCCCGAGCGGCGCCGGCTCGGTGACCTCGTCGCGCTCGACGAACGTGCCGTTCGTGCTGCCGGCGTCGCCGACGAGCACGTCGCCGTCTTCGGTGAGCTCGAAGGTGCAGTGGCGCGCCGACATCAGTGCGTCGGCCACGCGCAGGCCCTCGGCGTCGCGTCCGACGGTCAGCCGCTGACCGGGGGCGATCCGCTGCCAGCGCCCGGCGTCGGGGCCGCACACGACCACGACGTAGGTGCCGGCGTCCGGCCACGCCGGGCGGGTGCCGAGGCGGCCGCACTCGATGACGTCGCCGTGCTCGAGGCCGAGGTCGCCGACGGTCCTCGCCGAGCCCAGCGAGCGACCGTTGACCCCGAGCGGCTTGGCGCGGAAGCCGGTGGCCTCGATCTCCTCCTCCAGCTGAGCCGTCGGAGAGCCGTCCTCGGCGGTGACGAAGACGTCGTGCAACGTGCCGCGCGGCTCGCGCACCTGCAGCCGGTAGGTGCTCATGGCCGGCCGTCGTCGCACGGTGAGCAGCACGACGTCGTCGCCGGTGAGGAGCACGTCGCCCGGTAGCAGCAGCGTGGCGGTGTCGGTCGCCACGCTGTGCCGCTCGCCGTCGCGCAGGCGCACGGTCCCGTTGCGCGACCCGAGGTCGACGCACAGGGCGACGTCGCCATCGGGCCAGATCTGCGCCTGGCGGCGCGACACGGTCGGGCCCGGCACGTCGAGAATCGCCGCGCTCGTCGTCGCCGCGGTCGCCCGCCCGACGACGGCGGTGCCGGTGAGCTCGGTGCACGAACCGTTGCTCGTCACCAGGCGCAGGGCGCAACGGCGCGAGAGTCCGCCGCTGGGCGCGGCGCGTCGCGATACGCCGTGTCCACGTCGTCGTCGATGCTCACGGACCGCAGTCGGGCAGCGAGCTCCGCGGCGAACGAGCGCCCGAGGTCGAGCGCGTCGTGCTCAGGCGACTCGGCCGCGGCCGGGGTGTCGGCGACCTGTCCGGGCGTGCTCACTTGTCGCCGTTGAGCTGACAGGCCATCTGCTCGTCGTTCTTGGTGAACGTCTCGTCGATCGCGTGCAACGCGCTGACGACCGAGTCGAGGGTGTCGGCGACCTGGTCGCGGCGCTTGTTCCACTTGCCCATGAAGTCGTCGAGCTTGCCGGCCACGTCCGGATCGCTCGACAGGTCGTCCTGCACGTTGCCGACCTTGCCGCGCAGGCGGTCCGAGGTGTCCTGCACCGAGTCGTGCAGCGTGCGGACGTAGCGGCAGGTCGATCTTGATCGTCTCGGCCATCACGGCACCTCGGGTGGGGTGTTCATCTCGGTCGGATCCTGCGGATGGAAGAACGTCAACGTCTCGGCGTACTCGGCGAACAGCTGCGCTGAACTCGCCGGCCAGCCCGATGTTGGTGGTGCAGAACTGGAGGATGCCGGCGACGTCGCCCGACGTGCCGATGGGCACGACGTACGTCTCGCCGAACCACCGCTCCAGACGCGTCGCTCGGTGCGCTGAGCTGGTAGAGCCGGCGCAGGCGGACGGCTCGGCCGGACGACAGCGTGCACGACCTCGGGAGGCTCGAGGTCGGTGATCGAGGCCACGTCGTTGGTCGGGCCGCGCTTGCTGAACGCGCCGAACAGCACCGGGATCGACAACCGCACATCGGTGCCCAGCCCGGCGCGTGAGACGAGGCTGAACGTGCACACGGCTGCGAGCGTCTCGCTGTTCGCTGCGTCGTCGGCGACACCGGGTCGGATGCCCTGCTCGATGGTCGCCGCGGCCATCAGCACGCCCTCGTCGAGCAGCTGGCCGCGCACCCGCTGCAGGAGGAGGTCGCAGCGTCGCTGGTCGGTGCGGCTCATGCCGCGCTCGCGCCAGGCTGCGGCGCAGGCCCTCGACGGTGGCGTCGTACTCGCCACGGTTGACAGGCAGCACGAACCAGTGATCGGGCAGGGAGATGCCGAACGAGTCGATCTCCGAGCTCGGTCGGTGGGGGCGGTGGTGCTCATGGGGGTCGATCCTCAGCGGTGGAACTCGGCGATGATGTCGAGCGTGCGCGGCTTGGTCAGTGGCGACGAAGAACGGGCGCGGGGCGTCGGTGTCCATGCTCTGCTCGATGGTCTCCACGTCGGGCCCCTTCGCCGCCTCCTTGCGCTGCAGGTCGGCGTAGCCGACCACGGCGGTGGGCTTGACGACCAGGTCCTGCGTGGTGCGGATGACGAACGTCGGCGAGATGTGCGGGGTCACCGTGTACAGCGCCTTCTTCGAGCCACGTGTGTAGATCGTCAGCGCGTCGAGTCGATGCCGAACTTCGTCAAGAGCTTCTGCTGGGTCTGCACCCCGGCCTTGTTGTAGGCGGCCGCGCCGTCCTTGAAGCCGTTCTTGGCGACCGCCTTGCTCTCGTTCTCGGCGAACGTCTTGACCCCGTTGTACGCCTCCTTGCCGCGGGCGAACACGGAGGCCTCGCGGCAGCTGGGCGGCGCGGCCGGCGGTGGCCACGTCGAACACGTCGAACGCCAGGTCCATCGCCGAGATCCGCCGGCCGGTCTTCGGGTCGGCGGTGTTGCTCGCGTAGAGCCCGGCGTCGATCGCCAGCTTGGCGACGGCGATGCAGGCGATGATCGACGAGCAGCAGCGCGGGGCAGACGAAGATGGCGACGATCGACAGGATCGACGAACACCTTGTCGAGCAGGTCGCGCAGCCGCCACAGGATGGCCGCCCAGTCGCCGCTGGCGATCGCCTCGATGAGGCCGACGAGGTCCTCGAGCCCGGTGAACTTGTAGGCCCACTGGAGGAAGTCGCCGACGGCCTCGCAGACCGAGTCGAACCAGCCGGGGTCCTCCAGCGCGTGGAGGTCGATGTCGTCGAGCTTCGCCCTTGGTCGTCGTTGCGCAGGTCGTGCTCGTCACCGTGCAGCTCGTCCCACTTCTTGCGGTAGCCGGCGAGATCGGCGTCGATCTGCTGCAGCTTCCCCTTCATGCTGGTGACGTGCTGGACGGCCGTGTCGTGGTCGTCCTTGGCGGTCTGCGGTGCGCGCGTCGGGTCGGCGTCGGGCGGGGCGTTGTCGACCTTGCGTCTTGGCGGTCGACTCCGCGGTTCGCGCGTCGCCGAGCTGACTCGCCGCGGTCTTGCGCTCGGTCCACTTGGTGATCGCCTTGGCCAGCGCCTGGTCGGCCGCGGTGCGGTAGCCCGTCGAGCTTCGTCGAGTGGCCGGAGAAGACGTCGGCCGCCGACTTGCTGACGTCGGGGCAGCGACTGCAGGCGGTCGCTGACCTTGCTGACGAAGTTGCGGAACGGCTCCTGCGACCGCGCCCTGGATCTCGTCGAAGCTGCCGTCGCCCATGATCCGCTTGAACTGGTCGAGGATCTCGACGGCGTCGTCGTGCATCGACGTGAAGCTGCGGGCGACGGCGTTGAACTGCGCCGGCAGGCCGACGACGGGCGGGCCGTCCACGTCGGGGAAGATGTCGGTCCAGGTGGTCATGTGTCGTGCCGCTCGCTCGGTGCGTGGTGGATGGGACGTGGGGTGCAGTCGAGGGCGGTGGTGCCCGGCTCACGGACGGGAGACGTGAGCCGGGCTGCACCACCGGCCGGGAGTGATCCCGGAGGTCAGCCCAGCTGGCCGGCGAGCTTGTTGTCGGCGTCCTCGATCGTGTCGGCGGCGCTGTTGAGGAACTTGCCGAGCCCGTCGAGGGCGTCCATCAGGTCGTGGGCGCTCTTGTCCCAGTCGGTGTACTTGGCGTCCCACGCATCGGCCGTCTTGCCGCGGAAGGCGTCGGCCAGCGGAGCGAGCTTGCTCTTCAGCGACTTGAACGAGTCCTGCGCGTCCTGGGCCGCCGACGTCACGGAGCTCGCGGCGGAGCGGGCATCTGCTGCCTTGAGGAGGATCTCACCAGACATTGGTTGGTGCCTTTCGTGTTGCGGCGGGCCGGGCTGCGCCGCCACACGTCACGGTACGGACGAGCTCACCGAAGCGTCGACGGGGAGCAATCCCCGCAATTGCACGCCGACGTGGCCAGGCGCGAGGTTGGGCGACATCGACCCCCTGATCGTGCTGGCGGTGTTCCCGGTGATCTTCATCGGCGAGCTCCCGGACAAGACGATGTTCGCCAGCCTGGTGCTGGCGACACGCGGTCGACCGTTGAGCGTGTGGTTCGGCGCCGCGGCAGCGTTCCTCGTGCACGTGGTGATCGCCGTCACGATCGGCGTCGCACTGTTCAAGATCGTGCCCCACCGGGTGCTCGAGGCCGTCGTCGCGGCGATGTTCCTCGTCGGTGCGCTGCTCGGCGTGGCGCGAGAGCCGGGAGGGCGAGCCCGACGAGACCGAGCTGGTCGAGGAGGAAGCGTCCAAGCACGGTGTCGTCCTGACCGCATTCCTCGTCATCTTCCTCGCCGAGTGGGGGGACCTCACCCAGATCCTCACGGCCAACCTCGCCGCACGGGACCACTCGCCGGTGTCGGTCGCCGTGGGTGCGACGCTCGCCCTGTGGGCCGTCGCGGCGATCGCCGTGGCCAGCGGTCAGACGCTGCTGCGGTTCATCAACATCACCACCATCCGCAAGATCACCGCGGTGGTGCTGCTCGGTCTGGCGGTCTTCTCCGCGGTCGAGGCGATTCGCTGAGCGCGGTCGGCGGGCCGGTGGGCCCGTCAGTGGCGGTCGCCGTCCCGGCCGTCGAGGAGCACGAGGTCGGCCGGGGTGACCACGCCGGCGTGCAGGGCGTGGTCGACCAGGCGCAGCCGGCGGTCGCGGGCCAGCGCGTCGGTGGAGCCGCGCAGGCCGGCCACGCCGTGGGCGGCGAACTTGACGCACAGGCCGTCGAGCTTGCGGTTGTACTTGGTGATCGTCCAACCGAGGCCGGCGGCGATCTGGCGGTTCGTCGGCAGGTCGAGCACCGCCGACGGGTCGCGCAGCTGGGCTTCGGCGAGCGCCACGAGGAGCAGGCGCTGCTCGGCCGACATCGGCAGCGACGACGCCGTCGTCGTCACCTCGGCCGACCACGCCGGATCGTCGTCGGTCTCCTCGTCGGCGTCGTCGGCGTCGTCGAGGTCCCCGGTGGCGTCGTCGCGCAGCACGTCGACGAGCAGCTCGTAGGTGGCACCGCCGGCGTCGAACGCCCACGGCAGCGCTGTCGAAGCTGATCGCCGTCGTCGCCCCCGGCGCCAGCTTGGTGAACGACGGGCTCCGCGCGTCGCTGACCGTGATCGGGATGGACGAGCCGAGGTTGCTCAGCCACCACCACCCGGCATTCGACGAGAACCGGCCGAGGATGCGGTGCAGGTAGCGGTTCTCGTCGATCACCAGGTCGGCGGCGCGGCCGAACGTCAGCTCCTCGCCGGGAGACAGCAGGCGCTGGTCGCCGAGGAACTCGACGGCCAGCTTCGGGCCGGACTCGACGCCGGGTCGATCACTCATGCCGGGCCGACCACCTGCACCTTGTTCGGGCCGCCGAGGAACAGCGTGTCGCCGATCGCCAGCTCGTGTGGCACCCACGCCTCCAGCAGCGCCGGGTCGCCGCCGGCCCGGGCGATCGCCGTGCCGGCGGTGGCGCCGCAGTCGACGGCGAGCAGCGTCCAGCCGTCCACGGTGACCAGCGCATGCGTGCGCGACACGGTGGCGTCGCCGAGCGCCACGAGCGTGCCTGGTTCGTCGAGCTTCGCCGCGGCCGCCGACGGGATGCGCCCGAGCACGACCGGCCCGTCGACGTCGATCGTCCGACCGTCGCCGACGACGAGCGTCGCCAGCACCGGCTGGGGCACCGTCTCCACCGGTGTCGCCGGCGGCAGGTAGTGCTCGCAGACCCGGCAGCGGGTGCGCAGCGGTGGGTTGAGGTGGCCGAGATCGCAGCGCCGGGCCTGCACGAAGCGGGCGAGCGGCTCCGGCTCGGGTGGCGCGTCGCCGGTTGGGCCTGGCCGTGTGCCGGTGAGCGCGCCGGCGTCGAGCGTGACCTCCGGATCGAACGATGTCGCCCGGTTGGCGCCGGGGCCTGCGGGACGTCGACCGGTGTCGGCGGTGCCGCTCGGACGGGCGGTGGCGCGGCGAGTCGTGGCTCGGACAGCTGCAGGCTGTCGTCCATCCACGCCCCGCCGACGTCGCGCAGCACGTCCCACGACGACTGCGCCGGACGGCCGCGTTCGCTGTCGCGTCGTCGACGACGGGATCGGGGGGTGTCGCCGCGACGCGAGCCGAGGTCACCGGTGTCGGCACCGACGTTCGTGTCGCGTCGCCGACGACGGATTCCACCGTCACCGACGCGACGAGAACGAGGCGGAAACCGCCGGCCGGAACGATCCCGCCGCGCAGGTCGCTGCCCTCGACCGGTTGGTCGCCGAGGCGGACCTCGGCGCGCCCGCCGATGCGTGTCGCCCGGTGCTCGACCCAGGTGGGCATGCCCGCCCCGCCGAGGCGGGGGACCGACGGGAGGTCGGACACGACGGTGACGTCGCCGAACACGACGAGGTGGACGTTGGCCCCCCACGTGACCACGGCGAACGGCCCGACCTCGAGGTGCTGGTCGATCGCATGGTCGAGGACCGCCTCCAGCGCTGCGCCGGCGTCGGGCGCGGCGACGAACGCATCGAGCGTCGCCGCCCAGGTACCGGCCGGGCCGACCGGCGGACGGCCGACGAACAGCACCGCGTCGGCTCGCCGGGCGAGCAGCCCGTCGCCCGGCGCGACCTCCACTCGTGCGGCAACGAGCGCGCTCATCTGGCGACCTGCCTCGTCGGCGGGCCGATGAGCAGTTCCTCGCTGCGCTCCGAGACGACGTGCTCGATGGTTCGCCCGCTGCGCTCGCTCATCGGTGCTCGTCCCGCGGTCCATCGCCCAGGGCGACCACGAGCGCGGTCGCGTCGTCGGTGCTGCCGGCAGCGACGGCCGCATCGACCAACGCCTCGGCGAGTCGTCGCGGCGAGCCGATCTGCGACACGGCCTGCCAGCCGTCCGGGCCGAGCCGGCCGTGGACGCCGTCGGTGCACAGCACCAACCGGTCGCCAGGAGCGATGCTGACGCTGCGCACGCCGAACCCGCTGGCGCTGTCGGCGTCGCCGAGGAAGACGGTGAGCGCTGCCAGCTCGGCGGGGTGGAAGCGCAGCCGTCCGGGGTCGACGCGGGCGCGCGCCAGCTCCTGGGCGACGTTGTGGTCCGACGTCAACTGCACGGCGCCGTCGTCGCCGATGCGGTAGGCGCGCACGTCGCCGAGGTGCAGCAGCGTGGCCCGCCCTCCGGCCACGCGAAGTGCGGCGACGGCGGCGCCGACGCGCTCGTGGCCCGCCGTGACGGCTGCGGCGCGCACCGCCGCATTCGCCCGTTCGACGACGCTGTGCCAGTCGACGGCGGCCGGACACGTCGAGGTCGTCGAGCAGGGCTGTCGACGGCGGCGCCGGCAGCGAGCGCGCCGCCGGCCCGTCCGCCCATCCCGTCGGCGACGACGAAGGCCCGGTCGGGGCGCGCCCCGAACACGTCCTCGTTCGCCTGGCGCGACGTGCCCCTCCGGCTCGCCGCGCCCCATCCGGCGACGCGCAGCTTCGACCGGCCGAGCAGGGCGCGCACCACGTCGGGCGGCAGGGTGTCCTCGGCGAACGTGGACATCGTGCTCATCCGCTCGCCGGTGGCGCCGGCACGGTCTCGGGCGGCGGCGCGGGAGGAGCTGCGGTGTCGGGCGGGGCGAGCGTCGGTGCCTCGGTGGGCGGAGCCTCCGTCGGAGGAATCGCCGTGGTGGGCGACACCGTCGTCGGCGCCGACGTGGTCGGCGCTGCCGCGGTGGTCGCCGGCGGACGGGTGGTCGACGCGCCCGCGGTGGTCGGCACGACCGATGTGGACGCGGCCAGCGTGGTGATCGGCGCCGAACCACCCGAGCCGGGGACGCTCACCGAACTGTCGTCGGACGGCGTGCTGTCGCCGCCGGTGACCGCGAGCGTGATGCCGACGCCGGCGACCACGGCGACCGCGGCGGCGCCGACGATCCACCACGTGCGGTTGCGCCTCGGCGGCGGTTCGTCGAGGAAGGCTGCCGGCATCGGCGTGGCTGCCGGCTTGAGTCGAGCCGGCGGCACCCAGCGCTGCGGCGTGGTGCCGGACGCAGCGGCGCCGACGGTCGGGAACAGCTCCGTCGCCGGCGGCTCGAGTGCGCCGATCGACGTCGTCACCGCCGTGCCGTCCACGTTCGGTTCGGTGGCGGTTCCAGCGGTCGGGTCGACTCCGGTCACTCCGGTCACTCCGGCCGACACCGCCGGGGACGCAGTGGACGCTGTGGTCGGGTCGACGGGTCGGCCGTCGCCGGCAGGTGCGCCGACCCCCGGCGGGCCGACGACCGGCGGCGGCAGCATCGCTCGGCCGCCGGCGGCAACGTGATCGTGCAGCACAGGACCGCCCTCGACGGGTGCGGGCGGGGTGGCCAAGCCGCGGCGCGCGGCCTCGACGGCGCTGCGCACCTCGGCGAGCAGATCGGCGTCGCCACCGACGGTGCGCTCCGGGTCGAACGTCCGGCCTCGTCGGCGCGCCGCCGCGTCCGGGTCGCCGGCTGGTTGCCGGTCGTCGCTCACTGCTTCGACGGTAGTCGGTCGCGGTGGAACGCGGTACGAGGCGCCAGGCGCATGCGCACCCGCTGGCGCAGGTGCCGGCGGCGGACGAGCGCAGCCACGACGTCGTCGCAGTTGGCCCACGCATCGTCGGCGGCCTGCTCGTCGGGCGGGTCGGCGTGGTACGCGGCGCGGTCGATCGTGTCGACCAGCGCGTACAGCTCGCCGCGCACCTCCCCGGCGGACTCCTCCGTCCCGAGGTAGGCGCGCGCCGCCTCGAGCGGCGTCGTCTGCGGGGGCAGCGGCACGCCGGCATCGAGGCAACGGTCGGCCAGCTCGTTCCACGCCCCGGCGATGCGCGTGGCCGGTTCGGGCGCGCTGCCGTCGCCGGCGTCGACGCCACCACTTGGCGCCGACGATCGCCGCCGCCGCAAGCCCGAGCAGCACGACGATCGACGACGAACCGGTGACCGTCCAGCGCATCGGGCTCCAGCCGGCGGCGCCGGTGACGTCGCTCGTCGGCGTCGATGGTGATCGGCTGGTCCTGGTCGTCCTTGTCCTCGTCCTGGTTCGCGGTCACCACCTGCACGTTCGGCGGCAGCTGCGGCGGCGGCGGCGGATCGGGCACGGCCACGTCGCGCGTCGCGGTGCCCTGCTTGTTGCACCGTCGGCGTGCGCGTGCGCGGCGGGGTGACGTCGACGGGCACCCAGCCGACGCCGTCCACCTGCACCTCGACCCACGCGGCGATGTCGCCGGCGTGCACGTCGGCGCCGCTGTCCGTCCACGACGAGTCGGGGATCTGGTAGCCGACCACCACCCGGCTCGGCAGCTGGGTGACGCGCAGCATCACCGCGGCCGCGGCGGCGTACTGCTCCTCGTAGCCGACCATCCGCCGCCGGTCGCCGAGGAGCTCGGCGAGCCGGAAGAAGCTGTGGCCCGGCGCGACGCCGGGGCTGGCGTCGTAGAACCCCTCGTTGCGCAGGAAGTCGCGGATGGCCATCACCTGCGGCCAGCCGAACGGCTTGCCCTGCACGACGTCGGCGGCGAGGTTGCGGATCGCCGGCGGCAGCGCGTCGAGCTGGGCCGACGGGCGGCAGCGAGGTGATGTGCGCCTTGCTCAACGTCGCGTCGTCGGCCTGCGGCATCGGCCGGGCGGTGATGTTGTAGCTGAAGTCTGCGGGCATCCCGTCGGTGACGGCCACCGTGCCGGTGCGCAGGTTGGCCCGCACGCTGTCGCTCACCGGGGTGAGCGGGTCGAGGGCCGTCGGCCAGCCAGGCGACGGCACCCACGGGGCGCTCGAGGTCGCGCACGCTCACCGTTGCCTGCACCGGCGCCGCGGTGCCGGCGTCGGCCACCGTCGGTGTCGGCAGTCGCGAGCCGACCGGCTTGAACTCGGCGCTCGCCGCGGCCAGCCCGCTGCCGACGGTCCACACCACGCCGTCGTAGTTGCCGAGCACGGCGAGCTGCCAGCGCGACAGCTTGGTCGGCGAGTCGACGTGGAAGACGACGGCGTCGCGCCGCTCGTCGACGAGCGACGACTTGACCTCGACGAGCGGGCTGGGCAGCGCCAGCGGATCCCACGGCGGGGTCACGTGGTCGCGCAGGTCGTAGCGGTCGTTGGCGCTGGCCAGCGGCAGGTGCGGCCCGACGAGCGGCGCCGCGGCGGTGATCACCACGACCATCAGCGTCGCCGGCAGCGAGTCGGGCGACGCTGCGCCCCGTGGCGCCGCGTCGCTGACCGCCGGCCACCACGGTGCCGGCGCGGCGCATCCGCCGCTGCTGGATCACGCCGACGGCCAGGCCGAGCGCGGCCACCACCGCGCCCTGCGCCAGCGCCACGGTGTGCTCCTCGGCGCTGAGCAGCACGGTGAGCACGGTGGTGACCAGCGGGCCGGCGATCGGCACGGCCGGCTGGCGCACGTGGCGGGCGATCTCGCAGCCGATGAGCGCGCCGAGCCAGGCGAGGGCGAACGGCACGACGCGCAGCTGCGCGGTGAGGTCGGCCGGCTGGGTGACCGAGACGACCGCCGCCCAGCCCTGGGTCAGCCCGTCGAAGAACGTGCGCGCCGCGTGCGGCGTCGGCCCACCGCTGACCAGGATGCCGGCGACGACGAAGCCGACCACGGCGAGCGCGACCTCCTCGCCGACCAGCAGCCGACGCCACGCGCCGACCACGCTCACGGCGCCGGCGACGACGGCGCCGACGGCGGCGAAGGCGATGAACGACCAGTTGTCGAACACCGCGTGGAACCCGGCGGTGGCCGCGGTGGCGGCGATCACCAGGAGGACCGGCGAGCATCGCCTGCGCGCGCAGCGTCGCGCCGGGCGATGCGCTGCCTCGGCGTCGGTCCGCCGCCCGTGCGGGTGCTCACGACCGACCTCTCCTGCCCGCTCGGTGCGTCAGCGGTGAGCGGTGTGCGCAACTGTGCGGCGCACCGCTCACCTCGCCTCCGGGCGACGGCGGGTGACCGCGACAGCGATCTGCGACGGGGCCGTCATCGGGCCACCAGGCGGTTCCAGGCGCCGACGAACGTGGTCAGGTCGGCGCAGCGGATGGTGCGCGCCCCGGGGACGGCCGGCACGGTGGCGCGTGTCGTCGGCGCAGCAGTCGGCGACCACGACGCGGGCGTGGCGTCGGGCGTACGACACGGTGCGCAGCACCTCGTCGGCCGAGGCCCGCGCCGTGACCACGAGGATCGCCGAGGTGGCCGGCTCGCGGTGCAGCGCGTCGGCGACGCTGACGAGCAGCGGCGCGGTCGGCGTCGGGCGCGGACAGCGTCAACCGGTCGAGCGCCTCGTCGTGGTCGGCGAGCGGCGTCGTCCGCCCGGTGATCCACGTGGTCCCGATCGCCGTGGCCACCGGCAGCCGGTGGTGCAGCAGCGACACGGTCACCGAGGCGGCGACCTCGACGCCGGTCTCGAACTCGGCGCCGGCCCAGTGCGCCGGGTCGCCGTCGACGACGACGGTGACGTGCGGACGGCGGGTGTCGACGTAGTGGCGCACCATCACCTGGCCGGCGCGGGCGCTGGACATCCAGTGGACGTGCCGCGGGTCGTCGCCGTACTGGTACGGGCGCACGGCGTGGAAGGCGATGTCGCCGGCGGGGGAGTCGTCGGCCGTCGGGCCCTCGAGGTCCTTGGCGAACCCGGCCGACGGGGCCCGCACCAGCCGCCACCGGGGGTGGACCCACAGCACCTGCGACGCGGTGTGGGCCACCTCCCGGCTGAGCAGCCCGGCCGGATCGGCGCGGCTGACCACGGCCGGTCCGATGTCGAACGCCCCGCGCCGGGTGGTGGGCAGGTCGTACTCGACGACGTGCTCCTCGCCGGGCCCGAGGCGGGGGATGTCCAGCTCGATCCGCCGCGTGCGGTCGCGGCGGCCGAGGCCGCCGAGCACCGAGCTCGGCGCTCCGGCGCCGTGGTGGTCTCGACCACCCGCACGGCGCGCATCGCCGTGCGTGACCGGTTGTGCGCCGTGAGCCGGGCGACGCACGGCTCGCCCACCATCACTCGTTGCGGATGCAACGACCGGTCGAGCGCGAGCCGCGACCGGCCGATGATGAACGGGACGGCGAGCACGAGCGCCACGAGGCAGCCGGCGGCGACCACCATCAGCTCCACCCAGCCGAGCTGCCAGCCGACCACCCAGCACACCAGCCCGACGAGCGCGACCACGAGGCCGAACGGCGTCGTCGGCAGGCGACGGAGCCATCCGGCCGCCGAGGCGCGCCAGCGTCACGGCGCCGTCCGCACGGCCGCCGGCGCCTCGACGGTGTCCACCAAGCGGTCGACGAGGTCGATCGTGCTCACGCCGCGCAGCTCGCTCTCCGGCTTGAGCAGCAGGCGGTGGCCGAGCGCGGCGGGGGCCAGCGCCTTGACGTCGTCGACGGTGACGAACGAGCGGCCCTGCGTCGCCGCCAGGGCGCGCGAGGCGCGGATCAGCGCCAGCGCGCCGCGCGTGGACGCGCCGAGCCGCAGCTCGGGCAGGTCGCGGCTCGATGCCGCGAGGGCGACCGCGTAGCCGATGATCGAATCGTCCACGTGCACCGCGGTGGCCACGGCCATCATCCGCCGCAGGGTGTCGGCGTCGACGGCCGCGTCGAGCTGCTCGGCGGTGACCCCGTCGGTCACCGAGCGCACGGCGACGATCTCGTCGGCCAGCGACGGGTAGCCGAGGCTGGTGCGCAGCAGGAAGCGGTCGAGCTGGGCCTCGGGCAGCGGGTAGGTGCCCTCCTGCTCCACCGGGTTCTGGGTGGCGATCACCATGAACGGCCGGGGCACGGCGTGGGTGTCGCCGTCCACGGTGATGTGCCGCTCCTCCATCACCTCCAACATCGCCGCCTGGGTCTTCGGCGAGGCGCGGTTGATCTCGTCGGCGAGGACGATGTTGGTGAACACCGGGCCCGGTCGGAAGCGGAACGTCGACGTCGCCTGGTCGAGGATCAGCCCGCCGGTGACGTCGGCCGGCAGCAGGTCGGGCGTGAACTGCACCCGCCGCCACCCCGAGCGCATCGAGATGGCCATCGCCTTGGCCAGCGTGGTCTTGCCGGTGCCGGGCACGTCCTCGAGCAGCAGGTGGCCCTCGGCGAACAGGCACACCAGCGACGTGGCGATCTGGTCGCGCTTGCCCTTGATGACCAGCTCGACGTTCTCCAGCACGCGGTTGAAGTGGTAGCTGAACCATTCGGCGTGCTGATCGGTGATGGTGGAGGGCATTCGCGGTGGTCCTTGGTCGACGATGGAGGGCGCGGCGCTACCAGGTGATGGTGTTCGATCGGACGCCGCCGAAGATCACCCACACCTGCTCGCCGGGGAAGCCGAAGTAGCAGGTGACGGGCGAACCGGCGCTGAACCGCCCGTTGCCGTCGGTCGTGGCCGATCCGCGTGGCAGAACGCCCCGGTGTTGCTCGCGTTGCACGTGTAGCTGTACGTGGTGTTCGGCGGCGAAGCCGGTGGCGGTGATGTTCAGCCACCGGCACGAGGAGTGCGTGCAGCTGCCGCCGCCGGCGGTGGCGCCCACGGCGTTGGCGCCCTTGGAGATGTTGACGTCCTTCGGCGACTGCGTGGTGGCCGAGGCCCAGCCGCTGTAGGCCCCGCAGCCGACGGCGTTGCACGCCCGCACGCGCACCCGGTAGGTGGTGCCGTTGGCCAGGCCGCTCCACGACGTGCTGCGGCCGGCGACGTTCTTCGAGCCGCCCGGATCGATGTCGACGGCGTAGTGGTCGATCGCGCTGCCGTTCGCCCCCGGGGCGTTCCAGCTGGCGTCGACGGTGCCGTTGCCGGCGGACACCGACGGCGTGCCCACCTGGTCGGGCGCGCCCCACGTGGTGGCCGAGTCCGACGCGCTCCACGGGCCGCAGCCGACGTCGTTGCAGGCGCGCACCTTGAACGAGTACGCCGTGACGTCGGCCAGGCCGGTGTAGCGGTAGCTGGTGACGTTGCCGACGTGGCGCCCCGCGCCGTTGTTCACCGACACCTCGTAGTGCTCGATCGCCGCGCCGTTGGGCTTGGCCGCCGGCCAGGTGAGGTCGACCACGCCGACGCCGCTGACCGTGGCGGTGATCGTGGCCGGACCCTGCGGCAGCCCGGCGGGGGTGACCGCCGCCGACGCCGCGCTCCAGGCACCGAAGCCGACGCTGTTCTTGGCCCGCACGGTGAACGTGTACGCCGTGCCGTTGGTCAGCCCGGTGAACGTGTGCGTGGTGGCCGTCTCGCTCTGGCTGCCGGTGCTGGTGCGCACCTCGTAGCCGGTGATCGCCGCAGCCCTGGTCGCCCGGCGCGCCCCACGTCACCTTGGCCTGGCCGTCGTCGCGCGTCGCGCTCGGTGCGCCGGGCGCGTCGGGCACGCCGCACGGCTTCACCGCGGCCGAGGCCGGGCTCCACGCGCCCCAGTCGGCGTCGCGGTTGCGTGCCCGCACCTGGAACTGCTGCTCGGTGCCGTTGGGCAGGTTGCTCCAGCGCAACGACGTGCCCGTGGCCGACGCCGGCGCGCCCGGCTGGCTGACCATCTGCACCTGGTACTGGATGATCGTGTCGCCGTTGTCGTTCGGCGCGCCCCAGCTGATGTCGAGGTACTTGTCGCCCTGGACGACCTTCGGCGCGCCCGGCGCGCCGGGCTCGCGCAGCGGGTGCTCGGCGGCCGACCAGGCCGACGGCTCGGAGCGACCGGCGGCGTTGATCGCCGTCACCCGGAACTGGTAGTTGACCCCGTTCGTCCAGGTTCTGCCAGACGTACGACGTGTTCGAGCCGAGCGTCTGCACGCCGCTCGTGCCGCCGCCGATCTCCAGCTCGTACTTGGTGATCGCGCTGCCCTGGTTGGTCGGCGCCGACCAGTTCACGGTGAGGCTGCGGTCGCCGAACGTGATGCTCGGTGCCGCCGGTCGATCGGGTTCGGTGTCGGGCGTGACCGGCGACGACGGGCCGCTCCACGGACCCCAGCCGGCCTCGTTGTGCGCGCGCACCTGGAACGACACGGGCACGCCGTTGGGCAGCCCGGTGAACACGTGGCTGCTGGTGACCCCGAGCGACTGCGCGCTGGCGCCGCCGTCCGTCGTCACCTGGATGTCGTCGATCGGGCTGCCGTTCGCCGCGGCCTGCCCCCACGTGACGGTGGCGGTGGCGTTCGTCGCCGTCGCCTGCGGCGTGGGCGGCGCGCCCGGCAGGCCGACGACGTCGACGGTCAGCTGGCCGCTCGCCTGGCCGGCGTCGGTGTCGCGCGCGTCGCGGATCGTGTAGGTCACGTGCAGGGTGCCGAAGTAGTCGGGTGCCGGCTTCACCGTGACGCTGCCGTCGGCGTTCACCGAGACCGACGCCGAGCCGTCCACCGCGCCGGCCGACACGACGTGCAGGCCCTGGCCGAGCGGGTCGACGTCGTTGGCTCAGCACGGCCACGGTGGCGCTCGAGCTCTGGGTGATGCGCACCTCGTCGGCCACGGCGATCGGCGGCGGCGTCTGGTTCGGGCGTCACCGTGACCGTCAACGTGGCCGCGGCCTGCGCGCCGGCGGAGTCGGTGACGGTGTACGGCACGGCCACCGTGGTGCCACCGGCGTTGATCGGCGCCGACACCGACACGGTGCTGCCGTCGAGGCTCACGCCCGGCGGCGGTGTGCCGATCCCGAAGGTGAGCACGTCGCCGGTGGCCTCGTCGGGGTCGCTGACGAACGGCCGCAGGCTCACCGTGCCGGTCGTGCCGGCCTCCACGGTGCCGGTGCCGTCGATCGCGGTCGGCGGCCGGTTGGCCGGCGCGAGCACGTCGACGGTGACCGGCGCCGACACGACGTGGCCGTGCTGGTCGTCGACGCGGAAGGAGAACCCGGCGGCGCCGGAGAAGCCGCTGTCGGGGGAGAACGTGACCGTCAGCTGGCCGCCCGCCGAGGTGACGGTCGCCGCGCTGCCGCCGCGGATGCCGTCGCAGCAGGAGAAGAAGACGATGTCGCCGTCCGGGTCGTGCACCGCGCTGCCGATGTCGATGGTGACCGGCTCGCCGGCGTTCGACGTGGCGCTGATCGGATCGACCGTCGGGGCCAGGTTGGCGTTGACGATGACGGCCAGCACGGCGCTCGACGTCAGCCCGTCGGGGTCGGTGACCGTGTAGGCGTGCTCGGCGCTCTCGGTGCCGGCCGTGAGGGTGGCCAGCCCGTCGGCGTCGAACGTCAGCGCCGGATCGACTGCTCGACGGGGTGAGGTCGGCGCGCGAGCCGTCGGGGTCGATGTCGTTGGCCAGCACGTCGAACGTCACGACGGTGCCGGGCAGCACCGGGCCGACCACGTCGTCCACGGCCACCGGGGCGACGGGTGCGCGGCTGGCGACGACGTCCACCGTGGCCGTCGCGTCGTCGGTGCCGCCGTGGCCGTCGTCGATCGAGTAGGCGATCGTGTACCGCTGCGTGTCGCCGGTGACCGTGGCCGGCGGGGTGAACATCACATGGGTGTTGTCGGCGTCGAGCGGGGCCGGGGCGTTGCCCGCGGCGTGGGAGATGTGCAGCGCGTCGCCGTCGGCGTCGCTGTCGTTGGTCAGCACGTCGAGCGCCGACGGTGTCGCTGCCGGCGAGCACGGTGTAGGCGTCGTCGGTGGCCGTCGGCGGGGTGTTGCCGGTGGTGTTCGGCAGCACGCCGACGAGCACGTCGCCGATCGCCCGGTCGCCCTTGGCGTCGACCACGACGTAGCGGAACGTGTCGGTGCCGCTGAAGCCGGCGGCCGAGGCGTAGGTGATCGAGCCGTCGGGGTTCGCCGTGGCCGCTGCCGAACGCCGGCTGGGCGGCGATCGAGTCGACGCGGATCGGGTCGCCGTCGGGGTCGCTGTCGTTGGCCAGCACGCCGATCGTGATGGTCGAGCCCGAGCGGGTGCGGGCCACGTCGGCGCGGGCCACGGGCGGGCGGTTGGGCTGGTCCTGGGGCACGAGGCGCACCTGGACGAACGAGCCGGTGCGGTTGCCGGCGCTGTCGGCCACGTCGTAGCCGAAGGAGAAGCCGGTGGTCGCCGTCGGCGAGACCGAGACGTACACCTCCTGGCCGCCCGGGCCCGATGCGCGCCGAGGCCGACGGCGAGGTGGCCACGTTGGCCACGTTGATCGCCTCGCCCTCGGGGTCGTAGTCGTTGAGCAGCACCGGCACCATCACGGTGCGCCCGGGGCGGACCTCGACGATGTCGGGCTTGGCCACCGGGCGCCTGGTCGACCGACGCGGCGTCGCTGACCGAGACGACGACGGTGCCGTCCACCGGGTCGGAGCGACCGTCGGAGATCGTGTAGTGCAACTCGATGCGCGACGGCGCGTCGGGCTGCACGGTGATCCGCAGGCCGACGCCGCCGATCTCGTCGACCGCCACGCCGGCGGCGCCGGTGAACCCGGTGAGCGCGATCACGTCGCCGTCGGGATCGGAGTCGTTCTGCAGCACGTAGGCGATCCGCGTGCCGCCGCGGCCGATGGTGATGTCGTCGCGCACGGCGATCGGCGGGCGGTTGTCGGTGACCGGGTCGACGTCGACGCGGATGATCGCCGAGTCGCCCTCGCTGCCGTCGATGATCCCGTAGCGGAACAGGTACTGGCCGGGCTGGCCGGCGACGAAGAAGAACTGGCCGTCCTCGCTGAGCGACACCGTGTACGTGCTCGGGTCGACGCCCTCCGGCGACACCAGCGTCGGCGCGGCGGCGACGGTGAGCGGGTCGCCGTCGGGGTCGGTGTCGTTGGCCAGCGCGTTGAGCGTGATCGGCTTGCCGACCACGGTGACCGCCGAGTCGTTGCGCGCGTCGGGCTCGTTGTTCGAGCCGTCGAGGCGGATCTGCACCTTGAGCGTGCCGTCGGTCGTGCGCGCCGAACGCGTCGGCGGCGGTGTAGCCGACCTCGACCGTGCCGGCCGGTTGCCCGGGGTCGGGCGTGAACGTGACCTGGCCGCTCGGGTCGAACACCACGGTGCCGCTGTCGGCGTGGGCCGACTCGAGCACGAGCGTGTCGCCGTCGGGGTCGCTGTCGTTGGCCAGCACGTCCACCGCGGCGGCCGCGCCGGCGCGGGCCTCGGCGACGTCGGTCACCGTGACCGGCGGGCGGTTGTTGGCCCCGTCGTTCGGCTCCACCGTGACGTTGACGGCGGCGCTGGCCTCGCCGCCGCGCCCGTCGGTGATCGTGTAGTTGAACGCCAGGTTGCCGGTGAAGCCGGGCGCCGGGGTCACCTGCACCGCGGTGCGGTCCGACGTCGGCGTCACCAGCGCGTCGGCGGGCAGGCCGTCGAGCTTGGACACCAGCAGCACGTCGCCGTCGGGATCCTCGTCGTTGGCCAGCACGTGCGACGATCACCGGCTGATCGGTGCGCGTCGTGGCCTCGTCGTCGCGGGCGACGGGCGGCTGGTTGATCCCGTCCTCGTCGATCTGGTCGGCGCGCTTGAACACCGCGTCGTCGGCGTCGGGGTTCTCCTGGTCCTCGCCGGCGCCGCCGCTCTGCTGGTCCTGGTCGCCGGTGCCGTCGGTCTGGGCGAGCGTTGTTGCCCCACTCGTCGACCCGCTGGACCGTCGTCGTGGTTGCTCGTCACCCACGCCGCGCCGGTGTCGAGGTCGTTGACCCAGATCCAGCCGTTCACCAGCCGCAGGCGCAGCGAGGTGCCGGTGACGCCGTCGAGCGGCGTGGTCTGGTCGGTCACGCCGTCGCACGTGCGGGTGAGCGTCGGCGGGGCGGTGACCACCGCGTAGATGCAGCCCTCGTCGACGATCGGGGCCACCGGTTGGGCGCCGCCGGCGTTGGCCACGGTGGTCATCGGCCCGCCGGTGGCGGCCGCCTGGACGATGGTCCCGTCGGCGCCGACGGCGACCACCGGCGTGCCCGCCGGCGCGGGCTGGGCGAGCACGGCGCCGGCGGGCACGGCGCGTCAGCGCGAGCTGCTCGCCCTTCGCGGTGATCACCGCGCCGGCGGAGCTGTCGGCGGCGCCGAGCACGACGGCGTCGTCGCCGATCATCGACATCGCCGGAGGCGGACGCGGCGAGGTCGCCGACGTCCACCACCTGCCGGCGGCGCGGCCGCTGCGGCGGTACAGGCTGGCGGTCTTGGCCTCGCCGTCGAGCACCCAGGTCGGCGCCGTCGGCGTTGGCCGCCACCAGCCCGGCGCCCTTGCCGGTGGCCAGCGGGGTGACCCCGTCGAGCGTCGTCAGGTCGGAGAGCTTGGCGGCGTCGAGGCGCCACACCTTCGAGCGGCGTCGGCGTCCACAGGATCACGGCGTCGTCGGCGGCGATCATCCGCACGTCGTTCGGCACGGTGAGCGTGTTGGCCACCTGGAACGTGCGCGGGTCGATCACCGAGACCGTGTTCGACGACGAGTCCAGCGCGGCGAGCACGTCGGCCGACTCCTCGACGTCGAACACGGCCGCCGGCTTGGCCACCCTGACCGTGCCGCTGACCTCGCCGACCGAGCGGTTCATGTGCCCGGCGAGGCCCTTGTCGCGGCGGATCAGCCACGCGCCGCCGTCGTTGGTGGGCGCGCACGTCGCTCGGCCCGGTGGCCTGCACGGCGGCGACGACGATGCTGGCGACCAGCGCGACGACGGCGACCATGACCACGGCCTGCCACGAACGGCGTGCTCGGTTGTGCATGCAGGCCGCCTCCGCAACGTCACCAGAACCCACGAAGATGCTACGACGGGAACGCCGTCGAGGTGCCCCCGGGACGACTCCCCGTCCGCCGGCCCGTACGACCTTTAGTCGGTGGCATGCGGCGATCGAGGGCGGTCGGCGCCGAGCGGACGGTCGTCATCGACGGCTTCAGCGATCTCGTGGCCATCGGCAGCGGCGGGTTCTCGATCGTCTACCGGGCGCACGAGTTGGCGCTCGACCGCGCCGTCGCGGTGAAGGTGCTCAACACCGGGCTGACCAGCGAGCGCGAGCGGCGCGACTTCGAGCGCGAGTGCAAGGCGTTGGGCCAGCTCAACCACCCCGACGTGGTCACCGTGTACCGCCCGGCGTTCACCACCGACGGGCGGCCGTGCATCGTCATGGCGCTGTACGAGCGCAACTTCCGCGACCAGCTCGACGCCACCGGCCCGTTGCCGCCGGCCGAGCTGCTCGACGTCGGCATCCGCATGGCCGTGGCCCTGCACGTCGCCCATCGCCGCGGCGTGCTGCACCGCGACGTCAAGCCGCACAACATCTTCCGCTCGGTGTACGGCGATCCGGCGCTCGGCGACTTCGGCATCTCCACCCTCGCGGGTGAGCGCAGCCACGATCGTTCGACCGCCCTGTCGCTGGCCTACGTGGCCCCGGAGATCCTCGACGACGCGCCGCCGTCGGCGCAGGCCGACGTGTACTCGCTGGCCGCGACGCTGCACCACCTGGCCACCGGCCGGGCGCCGTTCGACGGCAAGGAGCCGTCGCGGGTCGTCAACCAGGTGCTCCACGACGAGCCGCCGCCGATCGGGCGCGCCGACCTGCCGGCGAGCTTCGAGCGGGTCGCTGCGCATGGCGATGGCCAAGGACCCGGCCCAGCGGCCGGCCGACGCCCGGGCGTTCGCCGAGATGCTGCGCGAGGTGCAGGCCCGCGCCGGCCTGTCGCCGACGACGCTGAAGCTGGACACCGACGAGGCCGCGCACGATCGCGCCCGTGGTGTTCCACGACGACGGCGTCGCGCAGCACCGGCGTGCGCGAGGGCCGCCAGCGCCGGACGCCCCCGCCGCCGCCGCCCGGAGCGCCCGCGGTGCCGCGTCAGGCTCGAGCGTGGTCCGCCCGGACACGGCTCACCCGACGCGCCGCCTGGCCCGGTGCCGGCGACGCGTCGCGGCGAGGTCCCCGCCCGTCCACGGCCCGCGATCCGCACGCCGTCGATCCCGGCGGCGGCCGGCCGCGTCACAGGTCGAGTCCACCGTCGTGCGCCGCGGCGCGGCCGACCCCGGACGTGGCGGCGACCTCGCCCGTCGACCCCGGGCCCGGCCACGACGGTCGCATCTGGAGTCGCGGCCGACCGTCGGCGCATCCTGGTGGCCGTCGGCCTGCGGTGATCGCGTGCGGCCATCGTCGTCGCCGGCGGCGGTTCGTCGCCGCGCCAGCGTCGACCACGGCGGCACCGTCAGCATCCCGCCGGACACGTTCTTCGCCCCGCTGGCGACACCGACGGGCGTCACCGTGACGCCCGCCGCCGGCGGCTGGCTTCGCCGTGGCGCGATCCCGCCGTCGCCGGCGCGACCGTCCTACGAGATCGAGCCGCCATCGGCGGCGCCGTAGATCACGGTGCGCCCGGTGTGCCGCCGGCGACGATCGACGGCCACGGCGCGACGACGCTGTGCGTCGTCGTCCGGCCTCGGCAGCGACGGCCGGGTCAGTCGCGACGGCGGCCCGTTCTGCTCGAGTGAGCGCCTCGCCGACGCGCGGCGTCAGCGTGCTCGGGCGTGCGACGGATCTTCGATCGGAGGCTCGCAGCCGGATCGTCGACCGTCGCTGCCGTCGCGTCGGGGCCACGCGCCGCTGGGCTGCCCGCCCTGCTGGACGACGTGGGTCAGCTCGTGGGCCAGCAGGCCCTGGCCCGCTCGCCGACGAGGCATCCGGCGCCCGTCCGGAGAAGAAGATGTCGCTGCCGATCGTGAACGCCTCGGCCGACATGCGCCGGTTGAGCTCCTGCGACACGCCGTCGTCGTGCACCCGCACGTCGCCGAAGTCCGCGCCGAGGTGCGGCTCCACGCTTGACCCGTGGTGGCGCCGTCCAGGCGACCGGCCCCGACCGAGTTGCGAGTTGAGCATCGACTCGGTGTCGTGGTCGAGCCCACCGCCGTCGGGTCCGATTGGCCGGACCGAGTCGTCCGACCGCCGTCGGATCCGGGTGACCGTGGCAGCGAACGGTGCTGCGGCGCTGAGCGAGCGGTGCAGCGCCGCCGCGGATCCGCGCCGGTGACGACCGGGTCTCCGGAGCTGTCGGGCTCGGCGGCGTCGCGCCGCGCTGGTCTGCGGCGAGCGAGGCGACCAACCGGTCGGCGACCTCGTCGGCCTCGCGCTCGAGCGGGTCGTCCACCGCGCCGACCTGCAGGTGGGCCTGCACCCGGCGCACGGGCGCGGCCGAGATCGTGGCCGGGGCCGCGGCTGCGGCGGTGCCTTCGCCGCGTGCTCGGGACCAGCCCCATCGCCCACCTCCTCGTCCCGGCGGCCAACCTACCACGCAGCGTGACCGACGTCGCCGGTCGACGACCGCTGCGGAGGGTCGATGGGCCGTCCGGCCCACCCTCGAGCGGCGCGCCGCCGCCGGTAGCATCGAACATCGTGCCCGCGGCCGGTTCCGCCTGTCGCGCCCACATGCCCGGGAGCCCCCACCCTGGGCCGACGTCACGACGGATGTAGAGGAAGAGACTGAGATGGCCAAGCGCGAGTTCCCACTGGAGCGCACCCGCAACATCGGCATCATGGCCCACATCGACGCGGGCAAGACCACGACGACGGAGCGCATCCTCTACTACACCGGCAAGAGCTACAAGATCGGTGAGGTCCACGACGGCGCGGCCACCATGGACCACATGGCCCAGGAGCAGGAGCGGGGCATCACCATCACGTCCGCGGCCACCACGTGCATCTGGAACAACCACCGGATCAACATCATCGACACGCCCGGCCACGTGGACTTCACCATCGAGGTCGAGCGCTCGCTGCGCGTCCTCGACGGCGCCGTCACCGTGTTCGACTCCGTCGCCGGCGTCGAGCCGCAGACCGAGACCGTGTGGCGTCAGGCCAACAAGTACAAGGTCCCGCGGATGTGCTTCGTCAACAAGATGGACCGCATCGGGGCCGACTTCTACCGCACCGTGGACATGGTCAAGACCCGCCTCGACGCCACGCCGTGCGTCCTGCACCTGCCCATCGGCGCCGGTGGGCCCGAGGCCAACAAGCCGTTCATCGGCCTGGTCGACCTGGTGAAGATGAAGGCGCTCATCTGGCACGACGAGGAGCTCGGCGCGAAGTGGGACGAGGTCGAGATCCCCGAGTACATGAAGGCCGAGGCCGAGCAGTACCGCGAGGAGATGCTCGAGACCATCGCCACGAGCGACGACGACGTCATGGAGAAGTACCTCGGCGGCGAGGAGCTGACCGAGGACGAGATCAAGGGCGCGATCCGCAAGGGCACCCTGGCGTTCGACTTCGTGCCCGATCCTGTGCGGCTCGGCGTTCAAGAACAAGGGCGTCCAGCCGATGCTCGACGCCGTCGTCGACTTCCTGCCGAGCCCGCTCGACATCCCGCCGGCCCAGGGCGTCCGCCCGAACCACGAGGACGAGGTCGTCGAGCGCAAGGCCAGCGAGAACGAGCCGTTCGCCGCGCTGGCGTTCAAGATCGTCGCCGACCCGTTCGGCAAGCTGACCTACTTCCGGGTCTACTCCGGCGCGATCAACAAGGGCGACGAGGTCTACAACTCCACCAAGGAGCGCCGTGAGCGCCTCGGGCGCATCCTGCTGATGCACGCCAACGAGCGCCAGGACCTGGACTCGGCGATGGCCGGCGACATCGTCGCCGGGCTCGGCTTCAAGGAGACCACCACGGGCGACACGCTGTGCGACCGCGGCAACCCGGTGATCCTGGAGCGGATGGAGTTCCCCGAGCCGGTCATCCACGTGGCCATCGAGCCGAAGACGAAGAACGACCAGGAGAAGCTGGGCAAGGCCCTCAAGTCGCTGAGCGACGAGGACCCGACGTTCCGCGTCCGCTCCGACGAGGAGACCGGCCAGACCGTCATCTCCGGCATGGGCGAGCTGCACCTGGAGATCCTGGTCGACCGGATGATGCGCGAGTTCGGCGTCGACGCCACCGTCGGCAAGCCGCAGGTCGCCTACCGCGAGACCATCACCCGAGCCGTCGAGTCGGTCGAGTACCGGCACATCAAGCAGACCGGTGGCACCGGCCAGTTCGCCGTCGTCAAGATCTCGCTCGAGCCGAACCCCGGTGGCGGCTACGTCTTCGAGGACAAGATCTCCGGTGGACGCATCCCCCGTGAGTACATCCAGCCGACCAACCAGGGCATGCAGTCCGCCCTCGAGTCCGGCGTGCTCGCCGGCTACCCGACGGTGGACATCAAGGCCACCCTCGTCGACGGTCAGTACCACGACGTGGACTCCTCGGAGATGGCCTTCAAGATCGCCGGTCAGATGGCGTTCAAGAAGGCGGCCGAGATGGCCAAGCCGGTGCTGCTCGAGCCGATCATGGGCGTCGAGGTGGTCACCCCCGAGGACTACATGGGCGACGTGATGGGCGACCTGTCGTCGCGCCGTGGGCGCATCGAGGGCATGGAGGCCCGGGGCAACACCCAGGTCGTGCGGGCCCAGGTGCCGCTGTCGGAGATGTTCGGCTACTCCACCGACCTGCGCTCGCGCACCCAGGGTCGGGCGACGTACACGATGCAGTTCGCCGAGTACCAGGAGGTCCCCGGCAACATCGCCACCGACATCATCAAGCGCGTCCGCGGCGAGTAGCCGCCCCGCTCCCCGAGCTGGCCTCGCGCTGGCAGCGGTCGCACGGTTCGCCCGTGCATCCCGCTGCCAGCGTTGCCGTTTTCTGCCGCTGACCCTCGGTCAGTGTCGGTGATGACATCGCCGCGCCGCCCGCTGCCCACAACCTGGATCGCCGTGGCCGGCCTGCTCGCCGCCGCCGGCTGTTCGAGCGACCCGCCGCGGGCGCCGTCCGCGACGAGTCCGCCGGTGGCCAGCGTCCCGGCGGCCACCGTCACCGAGCCGCCGGCGACCGCCACGGTGGCAGCCGCACCCACGGTCGTGGTGCCAACGACGCCGGCTCCACCGTCCACCGACGCACCGTCCACCGAGCAGCCGTCGACCGAGCCGTCCGCCCAGCCGTCGACGACGCTGGTCGCGCTCGCGCCCGACCAGCAGGTCGAGACCATGGACGAGATCCGTTCCCTGCTGACATCCGCTCCAGGTGGGGCCAC
Organism: uncultured Acidimicrobiales bacterium; assembly: GCA_963794805.1. GTDB lineage: Bacteria > Actinomycetota > Acidimicrobiia > Acidimicrobiales > Ilumatobacteraceae > JAODBQ01. Next base: position 52,661 of record CAWCFL010000007.1, on the reverse strand, counting down.
CCCTGATCCCGACGCCCCGTCGATCGACGCCTCGATCGCCACGGCGTTGAGCCACCTCACCGACGGCTCGCTGTCGATCGACGACTTCTTCTGGGCCGCGGGCGACTTCGTACCCGACGGCGTCGTGATCGACCCATACCTCGCCTGTCCGCTGTCGATCGGTGACGTCTGCCGGGCGACGGCGGCCGGCTACCTGGCGTACGCCACCGAGACGTGCGCCGGTCTGCCGATGGTCGTCTCGCTGGCGCAGGGACCGCTCGGCCCGGCCGGAGCCGGCACCTGCGTGTGGCGGCCGACGGAGGCCGACCTGGCGGACGTCGAGGCGCTGGTGGGCGAGGCGTTGGCCAACGTCGTCCCGGCGCAGACCGCTGGTGAGATCAGCCCTTCGATCGAGACGAGACGCGCCGCGCAGGCCTCTGCCGAGTTCACCGCCGAGCATCCGTTCGAGAACCCGACCACCGCGAACATCGACGGCGCCGAGGCCGTCCGCGCCGCGCTGGCACCGCTGTACGACCACGGCTTCGAATGCGCCAGGACGTGGTACGTCGACCCGATCGACGACGACGAGCGCGCCCAGGCGGTCGACGACATCGCCGCCGGTGTCCGCTCGCGCATCGGTGGGCCGGTCGGCCGGACGGCCGACTCCCGGATCGGCATCGGCACGGCGATCGGTTCGGGCCGGCTCTTCGCCACCTGGTGCGTCGCCGGTGTCGCCTGACGCGCCGGCCGCGGTCCGCCCCGTCCCGAGTTGCTCGGCCAGCCTGGCGAATCGTCAGTGACGATTCGAAGGAATGGCCAGCCGAACATCCGGTCACGGCCGGTCACCAACCGTTGCGTTCCGGTGGTGACCGGAACGTCGAACGAGCGGCCGGCGCTAGCCGGAGGCGTAGGACGGAGGCGGCGCGCGGCGCCGCCGACGGGACCTGAGCACCACCCCGACGATCGTGAGCACGACGCCGACGATGAACAGGCCGATGCCGGCGAACACGAACACGAGGCCCGGCACGATCCCTGGCGGTCCGCCGCGAGCGACGATCACCTCCTCGCCGTCGCTGCTCGATCCCTCGCACGTGACCGTGACGGCACCCGCCGTCACGTGGACCGAGCCGATCGTGCCGGTGTTGCCGAGCGTGATGCTGAAGCTCTGTCCCGAACCGTCGATCGTCGAGGTGACACCGCCGTGGTCGACCGCGCAGGTCGTGTCGCGCACCTGGTCATGCACCACGTTCATGTCGCTCGACGTGGATCGCAGGTAGACGGTGATCTCCCCGTCGTCCTCACGGTCGAACGCGATCGGGCGGCCGCCGACGGAGCCCCGCGCGATCGCGTTGTCGTCCGGCACGTTCGACGCATTGACGAGCAGGACGATGCCGACGATCACCACCGAGACGCCGACCAGCAACAGGATGATCCCGGCGATGAGCATCCGCGGCCTGCCGCGACGTTCGTTCGCCGGGCGGCCCGGGCCGCCGAGCGCGTTCTCGGCCTCCCACGCGGTCGGCGCCGGCGGCCCGCCCCACGACGGTGGCGCCGCCGGCAGCGGACGTCCGGGCGCCGGTGGCGGTGGTGGAGGAGGCGGTGGAACGCTCGACGGCGGAGGCGGAGGAGCGGGCGTCCAGCCCTGGCTCGTCGGGCCTCCCCACGGCTGGTCCGGCCCGCTCGACGACATGGCCGGAGGGTAGCCGTGGGAGTGCAACCCGCCGGCGACCTGCGCCGACTACTACGGCACGACGAGCGGGAAGCGCTCGTCGTCGAGGAGCTCGCCCGGTTCGATCGGGTCGAACGGCGGTGAGTGCAGCCAGGGACGGCTGGCGAAGCGTGTGTCGGCGCCGACGTAGCGGAAGCTCACGGCCCGCCGGCGCCCGTCGAGCAGACCCGCAGTGCCCGGGGCGGCGTGCAACGTGCGGAAGCTGAACGCGAGCGCGTCACCCGGTCGCAGGTCGAAGGCGACGACGTCGCGCTCGTCGACGAGCGCGTCGATGTCGGGTACCAGCTCGAACCCGTCACCGGCCTCGGCGTAGGCGACGGCGTCGACGAACCGGCGAGGCACGAAGCGCCGTCCCCAGCGGTGCGAGCCGCGCACGAAGCGCACGCCGGCTGCGGCGGGCACCGCATCGAGCGGCACCCACAGGCTGACGTCGGCGGTCGCGTCGACGCAGTAGTACGGCTCGTCGTGGTGCCATGGCGTCACCTCGTCGGTACCGGGCTCCTTGACGAGGGCGTGCTCGTGGAAGAAGCGCACCGGTTCGCCGATCAGCTCCGCGGCCAACGCGGCGAGCGGGCCGTGCAGTGCAGCGCGCCGGTAGCCGGCGATCCGTGACCAGTTGACGTAGTCGCCGAAGAAGCGGCCGGTGCCACCGGCGGGGGTGTAGTCGTTGGCCCACGGGCCGGGCGCCGCGAGGTTCTCGTCGAGCGCGGCGGCGAGGTCGTCCAGCTGAGCGGCATCGAGCACGTCGCGTGCCACGACGACGCCGTCGCGTCGGTAGGTCTCACGCTTCGTCAGCGCGCTTCGTTCCACGTTTCCTGCCTCCTCCTCGTCCGACGTGAGCGCATGTGCGGTCACGCGTCCGTGCTCACGGCGGAACCATCGCGACGTCCGGTGGCGGCGCGCTCGAGCAGCGCAACGATGTGCGACCGAAGCGCTGCCTTGGTGAACGAGGCGAGCACGCGGTCTCGGCCGCGCCGTCCATCGCGCCTGCTCTGACCGGATCCCCGAGGATCGAACGCAGTCCTTGGGCGGCCGCGTCGACGTCCCGCGGATCGACGCAACAGCCGGTGACACCGTCGGCGACCGCATCGCCGCACCCTCCGAGCGATCCGGCGAGGCACGGCAGGCCGCTGGCCGCGGCCTCGAGGTAGACGATGCCGAAGCCGTCCACCTCGCCCTGTGGTCCCGGGCGGCTGAGCATCGCGAACACATCGGCCGCCGCATACGCGTCGGGGAGATCGTCGTTGCTCAAGTACGGGATGATCGTCAAGCGGTCCTCGAGGTGCCATCCCTTCGCCATGTCACGAAGTCGTCGGTCGTCGCCTTGTCCGACGATCAGGTAGTGGAGGTCGGGATGGTCGGCATGGAGTCGATGGATTGCAGCGAGGACCGTGTCGTGGCCCTTGCGCTCCTCGAGCCGCGCGACGGTCAGGATGACGCACCGGTCGCCGAGCCCGAGCCGCTCGCGGAACCGGGCGCGGTCCTCGGCGCGATCGGCGACGAACGGTGCAGGGTCGATGCCCGGTGGGACGATCGAGCAGCGGGCACGTCCGCGGCCGATCTCGGTCACCTCCGCCTCGGTGAATTCGCTCAGCGCGACCACGATGCGGCTGCGCCTGAACGTCTCCCGCAAGCACAGCCGCGCAACCGTGGAGGTATGCCCGATCGAGACGTCCTCACCGAGGGCGATCACGGCCAGAGGTCGCCGCGCGAGGGTTGCGGCGAGCATGGTGACGAACCCGGTGGGATGGGCGAGGCCGGCGACGAAGAGGTCCACGCGATCGCGTCGATGCACCTGCAGGCTGCGGATGGCCAACTTCACCGATGTCGCCCCACGCACCCGACTCCTCACGGTCTCGACCGTCACCGGGCCGCGCTGTCGGGTCCCGGGCTCGCCCTGCGCGAGAAGGACCGTGACGCGATGCCCGGCGGCGACCAGCCCGTCGGCGACGTCCGCGAGGTACGAGCCGGCTCCGCTGACCATCGGCGGGAAGTATGGGGTGAGAACGACGATGTGCACGGTTCAGCGCTCGCGCCGGACGGCCGACCAGGCCGGGGGGCGCCGTGACCCGACGGCGATCGTTCGTGGAGCGGCACGCTCGTCGACGCTCGCCGGCACGAGGCCGCGTGTCACAGCGCCAGCTCGCCGGCGATCTGGTCGCCGATCGCCAACGAGGCGGTCGCCGCCGGCGAGGGCGCATTGAGGACGTGCAGCACGCGACCACCGTTGCTCCGGGAGAACTCGAAGTCGTCGGCGAGTCGCCCGTCGGCGTGCACGGCCTGGGCGCGCACGCCGCTCGACGACGGCTCGAGGTCGTGCGCCGCCACCTCCGGCACGAGGCGGGCAAGAGCGTCGGCGAAGCGCCGGCGGCTCACCGAACGGAACATCTCCGACATGCCGTAGCGCCACTGTGCCTTCGCCAGCGTGCGGAAGCCGGGGAAGCGGAACGTCTCCGCGACATCGTGTCGATCGACGATCCGCCAGGAGTAGCCCTCCCTGGCCAACGCCAGCACCGCGTTCGGGCCGGCGTGCACCCGGCCGTTGACTCCGCGTGTGAGGTGCACCCCGAGGAACGGGAACTGTGGGTCGGGCACCGGGTAGATCAGCGAGCGGACGAGGTGGCTGCGCGACGGCGCGAGCTCGAAGTACTCGCCGCGGAACGGAACGATCAACATCCCCCGGGCCGCCTCCTCGCCGCCGAACAGCCGGGCGATGCGGTCGGCGTGGAGGCCGCCGCAGTTGACGGCGCGCGTGGTCCGCAACGGTCCGGCCGTGGTCTCCACGACGAGTCCGTCCGAGTCCGAGGCCACCCCGGTGACCGCGGTGGCCAGCCGCACGTCGCCGCCGTGCTCGACGAGCAGGTCCGCCAGCACGCGGCACACCCCGGGGAAGTCGGCGATCCCGGTGACCCTGACATGCAGCGCCTGGACGCCGGACGCGTGCGGTTCGAGCTCGGCGAGCCGCTCGGGCCCGATGAGCTCGACGTCGACGCCGTTGGACAGGCACCGACGATGGAGCTCGGCGAGGCGCGGCTGTTCGTCCGCGGTCACCGCGACGACGACCTTGCCGCAGACCTCGTGGGCCACGTCGTGGCGGGCGCAGAACTCGACCATCCGTTGGCGGCCGAGCGCGCACAGCCGGGCTTTGGCGGATCCGGGCTTGTAGTACACGCCGGCGTGGATGACCCCCGAGTTGCGGCCGGTCTGGTGACCGGCGATCGATCCCTCCTTGTCGACCACGGTCGACCCGGGTGCCGGGTCGGGCGGTGACGATCGCATGCGCCGTGGCCAGCCCGACGATTCCCGCCCCGATCACCACGACGTCGCGTTGCTCCACGGTCGCACGGTAGCCAGGCTCGACCCGCCGACTGGTTGGAGGTCGCCGTATGGTGCCGCGCATGGAGCAGCTCGACGTCCACCTCGGGGGCCAGCGCCCCCTCGGCTACAGCTACTGGCCCCTCGCCGAGGACGATCCCGGCGTGGAGATCCCCAGGGAGTCGCTGCGCCTGGTGTCGCCCGACGGTGCCTTGGTGCGCGGCCTGCTCTGGCTGCCGCCCGGCGGCAAGCCGTGGAAGACCGCCGTGATCCTCAGCCATCCTCGGGGCGACTTCAGCGTGCACTACGCCTGCCCGCTGCTCGCCGCCGCCGGCTACGCCGTGGTCGGCTTCGGCACGCGCTACCAGAACAACGACACCGACTGCCTGCACGAGAACTGCATCACCGACGTGAAGACGGTGTACGACGAGATGAAGCGCCGCGGTGCCGAGGCCGTCGTCCTGCTGGGCAACTCCGGCGGCGGCAGCCTGATGGCGATGGCCAATGCCGAGCTGGGCATCGGCGACGGCTGGATCGGCATGGCCGCCCACCCCGGCGAGGGCGTGTTCATGCTCCAGGTGATCGATCCGAGCGTGGCCAGCGAGGACGACCCGTTGTCCACGGTGCCCGAGCTGGACATGTACAACCCGGACAACGGCTGGCGGCCGTGGCCCGAGCCGTGCCACTACGACCCCGTGTGGCTGGAGCGCTACCGGGCCGCGCAGGTCGATCGGGTGGCCCGACTCGACGCCATCGCCAAGGCGGCGATCGCCGACAACCAGGACGCCGCCGGCCGGCTGCGCGGCGTCGACAAGACGACCGACGTGGGTGCGTACCGCGAGCTGCGCCGGCGTGCCGTGTTCGGCAAGTACATGACGATCTACCGCACGCTCGCCGACCCGGCGTACCTCGACCTGTCGATCTTCCCCGACGAGCGCCCGATGGGTTCGCTGTTCGCCTTCCCCGACCCGTTCGACGCCAACTACGGCCGTGGCGGACTGTCGCGGATCGATGACCACCCGCGGCTGGCTGAGCACCTGGTCCGGGCTGTCGAGCCACGCCAAGCTCGCCGACACGATGCCCAAGGTGACGGTGCCGACGATCCTCGTGCACCCCACGGCCGACACCGAGATCCGCGTCCACCAGGCGAAGGAGATCGTCGACAACGCCGGCGCCGAGGACATCACCTACGTGGAGATGAAGGGCGCCCCGCACTACCTGGAGGGCCATCGGCCCGAGGCACTCGCGCACGTCGCCGAGTGGTTGGCCAAGCGCTTCCCGTAACCCGGTGGGACAGGGCCCGCCCGCCCGTACAATCGCTCCGTTCTTTGACAACCCACTGATCCGAGCAACGGAGATCACGCATGAGCAAGGCGAAGTTCGAGCGCACCAAGCCGCACGTCAACATCGGCACGATGGGTCACATCGACCATGGCAAGACCACCCTCACCGCAGCGATCTCGAAGACGTTGTCGGAGAAGGGGTTGGCCAGCTACACGCCGTTCGATCAGATCGACAAGGCGCCGGAGGAGAAGGCTCGTGGTATCACGATCTCCATCGCGCACATCGAGTACGAGACGGCGAACCGGCACTATGCGCACGTCGACATGCCTGGTCATGCCGACTACATCAAGAACATGATCACCGGCGCGGCGCAGGTCGACGGGGCGATCTTGGTGGTCGCGGCGACCGACGGTCCGATGCCGCAGACCCGTGAGCACGTGCTGCTCGCCCGCCAGGTCGGCGTGCCGTACATCATCGTGGCGTTGAACAAGGCCGACATGGTCGACGACGAGGAGCTGTTGGAGCTCGTCGAGCTCGAGGTCCGTGAGCTGCTCAGCGAGTACGAGTTCCCCGGCGACGACGCCCCGGTGGTGCGTGTCTCGGCGCTGAAGGCGCTGGAGGGCGACGCCGGGTGGCAGGAGAAGATCATGGAGCTGATGGAGGCCGCCGACACGGCGATCCCCGAGCCGGTGCGTGAGCTGGACAAGCCGTTCCTGATGCCGATCGAGGACGTGTTCACGATCACCGGTCGTGGCACGGTGGTCACCGGCAAGGTGGAGCAGGGCAAGGTGCACACGGGTGACGAGATCGAGATCGTCGGGTTGCGCACGACGCAGAAGACGGTGTGCACGGGTGTGGAGATGTTCCGCAAGCTGCTCGACGAGGGTCAGGCGGGCGACAACATCGGGGCGTTGCTGCGTGGCACGAAGAAGGAAGACGTGGAGCGCGGTCAGGTGCTGTGCAAGCCCGGCTCGATCACGCCGCACACCAACTTCGAGGGTCAGGTGTACGTGTTGACCTCGTCGGAGGGTGGGCGGCACAAGCCGTTCTTCAACAACTACCGGCCGCAGTTCTTCTTCCGCACGACCGACGTCACCGGGACCATCCAGTTGCCCGAGGGCACCGAGATGGTCATGCCCGGCGACAACGTGGCGATCTCCGTGGAGCTCGGCAAGCCGATCGCCATGGACGAGGGCCTGCGCTTCGCCATCCGCGAGGGTGGCCGCACCGTCGGCGCCGGCCGCGTCACCAAGATCGTGAAGTGACCTGATGGCTCAGAGCATCCGCATCCGCCTCAAGGCATTCGACCACGAGATCATCGACCAGTCGACGAAGAAGATCGTCGAGACGGTCACCCGCACCAGCGCCACGGTGCGCGGACCGATCCCGCTGCCGACCGACAAGCACCGCTACACGGTCATCCGTGGCCCGCACATCGACAAGGACTCCCGCGAGCACTTCGAGATGCGTGTCCACAAGCGGCTGATCGACATCATCGACCCGAACGCCAAGACCATCGACAGCCTGCAGCGCATCGAGCTGCCGGCCGGCGTCGACATCGAGATCAAGATCCAGAGCTCCGTAGCTCGTCGATCCTGACACCGGCGAGGCCCCGTCCGACCGGGTCGGGCGGGGCCCCTTCGCGATCGTGAACGTGCTGCGCTGGGGAAATGACGTAATCTCACGATCCGTGCGCAAGGCGCTCTCACGGGAGGACGTGGAACCCGTATCTGGACCTTCGTCGGCAGCGTCATTGCCGGCGTGGATTCAGCTCTAGATCACGACGGCGTGCATTCGGCAGACCGATCGGGGAGGACGGCCATGACAGAGTGGGACGAGGAGTACGACGACGAGGACGACGAGGACGGCGAGCCGCCGTTCTGGCGTCGACCTGCCCTGTGGGCGGCCGCCGCGGCAGTGATCGTGGCGATCATCGCCGTGGCTTACGTGGCGCTCAAGAAGGACAACCCGTCGGCCAGCTCGTCGTCCGCGACGACGGCGGTCGTCTCCGCGCCGGCCGCCTCGCCGACGACGAACGCCGCCACGGCGACCACGGTCGGCGGACCCACCACGGTTGGCGGACCGACCACGGTTGGCGGACCCACCACGGTCGCCGCGCCGACCACCGCGGCGCCGAGCACGACCACTGCCGCGACGACCACCGCGGCGCCGACGACGGTCTCGGCGACCGACGCCCCGACCACTGCCGCATCCGTCGCCACCGACAGCGCGACGACGGTCGCCGGTGCAGGGGCACTCGCCCCGACGTACAACACGCTTCCGGACGGCAGTCCGGCACCGGTCATCGCAGTCTTCGGCACCGAGAACATCACGCTCAGTGGCGCGGTCCCCACGCAGGCGGCGAAGGACACGCTCCAGGCGTTGGCCATCGCCAACAGCAAGTTCCCGGTCCCGGTGATCAACCAGCTGACGATCGATCCGACGGTGCCCCCGGGCATCGGCGTGCGCGTCGTCGAGCTGACCTCGGCTCGGTTCGACCCCAACAGCGCCGTCGTCAAGGGTGATCACGCGCTCGAGCTGAACCGCGTCGTGTCGGTGATGAACGCCCTCACCAACGTGACGGCCCTGGTGATCGGTCATGCCGACCAGATCGGCACCGATGCGCAGAACTACAAGATCTCCGCCGAGCGGGCGGCAGCGGTCGTCAACTACATGGTCTCCCAAGGCATCAGCCCGTCGCGGTTGTCGTCCCGGGCGGTCGGCGACCAGGATCTCCTGACGCTGAACGACGACGCCGCGTCGCTGGCGCTCAACCGGCGGACGGAGTTCGTCCTCTACGGCTTGCTCGGCCAGTAGGGGCGGCACACCCTCACGGGTGTGCTGGGTGGTGAATCGGCCGCCTACAGTGGCGACTTCCATCCAGCGGGCGCCGGAGGACACATGTCTGATCACCCGACCCCCACTGGTCGTCGACGTCGGCTGCGCGCCGGCGTGGCCCTCGTCGCCGCGCTGGTGGCCACCACGTTGATCGGTGGCGCAACGCCGGCCGGGGCCGTCGGTCCGCAGGCGAGTGGCGGGTGGACCACCTCGGCCACCGTCGCACCGAGTTCGGTGGTCGGCGGGGCCGGCGTTCGAATCCGCGTCTCGGTGACCTCGACCGTCGCGCGGAGTGCCCTCGTGGACGTCGAGGTCAACGGCGCCAGCGGCAAGGTGTCCCAGCAGTACTGGGATTCGTTGAGCTTCAGCGCGGGGACCAGGCGAACGTTGTCCTGGACCTGGTCGGTGCCGACCTCGCTTCCTGCGGGTACCTACACGGTGAAGATCGGGGTGTTCGGCGCAGGTTGGAGCGGCCTGCAGCACTGGAACGACGCAGCCACCACGCTCGACGTCACCCCCGTCGCGGCGACGACGACCGCCCCGACGACGACCCAGCCGTCGACCACGACGACGCAGCCGTCGACCACGACCACCCAGCCGCCGACCACGACGGTGCAGGTCACGACCACGACGGCCGCGGCCACCACGACCACCGCGGCCCCCACGACCACGGTGCAGCCGGGCACGACCACCTCGACGACCGTGGCCTCGCCGAGCCAGCACTTCGGCACGTTGCCGGTCGATGCGCCGTTGCCCTCCGATGCGACGTGCGCCGCGCTCGTCCGCACGGCCCCCGAGGTCCGCCCGGCCAACGCGACGTTCAACGCGACCAAGGGAGCGGACCTACAGCTGCAGACAGGGCTGTACGCCCGCGTCGACGGGCAACTTCACCGGGACGACGGACGAGATCATCCAGTGGGCGGCGTGCAAGTGGGGCATCGACGAGGACATCGTCCGCGCCCAGGTGGCCAAGGAGTCCTGGTGGTATCAGCGCAACGGTGGCGACTTCACCACCGACCCCACGCGTTGCGCCAGCGGGCACCCGATCGGTGCTGATGGCACGGCAGGCCAGTGCCCGGAATCGATCGGGCTGATGCAGGTTCGCTACCCGTACTGGACCGCGGCGTTCCCGTCGGCGACGAACTCGTCGGCGTACAACCTCGACGAGGCGCTCGCGGCACGACGCAACTGCTTCGAGGGCAACGAGCGCTGGTTGAACACGGTCGAGCGCGGCCATGACTACGCAGCGGGCGACCTGTGGGGTTGCATCGGCCTGTGGTTCTCCGGCCGTTGGTATGCCGGGGGCGCCCAGGACTACATCGCTGCGGTGCAGGGGTACTACGACCAGCGCATCTGGGAGTCGGCCGGGTTCAAGGCCGGCTGACCGACGGCTCCCGAGGAGTCGGTGGGGAACCGTCTGGGTGGGGGTTAGCGGGTGTAGATGAGGGTGTTGTCCCAGTGGTAGGTGTAGCCCTCGCCGGTGTTGGTGGCGACGCCGCCGTTGTTGTCGTGGTGCTTGTCCGGGTTGTACTCGTCTTGTTCGAACACGACGCGGACGGCACCGGCGGGGATCGCGCCGGGCATGGTGTTGGTGTGCACGGTGCCGTCGGGTGAGGCGTTGACCAGGGTCAGCGTGCCGTTCTCGTTGTCGCTGACGCAGATCTGGTAGCGCGGCGCCTTGTCCGTCGTGGACGACCCGGCAGCCACCGGGGTGCTCTGCCACTGGCTGTTGTCCCACGCGTGGGCGATGAAGTCCGGTTGGCCGGTGCCGGGGTCGTTGACCATGAACTTGACGCCGGTGCTGGCGGTGCCCTGCGGGGTCGACGGTCCACCAGTGTTCGGGAAGTCCGGCGACGTGTAGCCGAGGTCGAGCGTGTTGTAGGTCGTCCCGTCGATCACCGGCTTGCGCGCCGCCTCGGCGGCGCTGACGAACACGAGCTGGAACCAGATGCCGTTACCGATGTAGTTGAGGTTGTTGTCGAAGCACACCTTGCGAACGTTGGTGAACGTCTGCTTCGGCGAGAACCAGGCAATGGCGTAGCCCTCGGTGTTCGCCGAGGTCATCAGGTGACCCTTGGCCGGGTCGCCACCGGGCAGACACGAGTAGAACGCCGGATCCGACGACGAGGCCGGCGAGTCCTCGCCGTGATTGCCGGCGCCGAGCGTGACGGTGCGATTGGTCATGTTCGGGTTCCCGCACATCATGTCGTGATCACCCGGCCAGCCGTTCTTGTCGCCAGCGAACAACGAACCGGCATGGAGCTCACCCGACCAACCATGATCGAACCGGGCAGCGAACGCCGCCGGATCACTGAACCCCTCACAGAACGCAGCACCAGCCGACCCACAATCCGTCGACGTCAACCCCGCCGCCCCCGCCGGCACCGTCCCCCCAGGCAACGACGACACCGCCGGCACTGCCGCGGCTGGAGGCGCTGCGGGCGCTGCGGGCGCCGCTGGCACGGGCGCGGCAGGCGTGGCCGGCGGCGCACTGCGCGTGGGACCACCGGTCTCCCAGCCGATGACGTCGACGACCATGTCGAGGGGAGTACCGGACGGCGACGTCACCTGGAGGCAGGCGGTGCCATCGGCCGCGAGGTGGACGAGCGACAGGTTCGACCGCAGTTGACCTGCGTCCGCATTGAGCGTCGATGCCGTCGGGAGCGGCGCGTCGCACGGCCAGACGGTGACGAACGAGGGGCTCTGCACGTCGGTGACGGTGACGTTCAGCAAAGCCCCGGCGGCGTCGTTCGGGACGCCTTCACGTCCCGCGACGCGCAGCGACACCCGCGACGACGCCGCCACCTCGCCGAACGGCCAGCTCGCCGGGTCGCGGGTGTCGAGGAGCCGGCGCGGGGACTGGGACCGCAGGGCGGCGCTCCCCGACGACCAGCCATAGGTGTCGACGACGATGTCGGTACGGTCCCACGACCGCACGCACACGTCGCCGTCGCCGAGCCCGACGAGTGTCAGGTTGGCGATGGTCGAGCCGGCGTCGAAGTTCACGGTCGACGCGTTCGTCTGCTGGCCACAGGGATAGGCCACCACCCAACCCGCCGCCGCGGGCGACGCGACCGTGATGTTGAGCGCAGCGATGCCTGCCCCCGCCGGGATGTTCGGGGTACCGGCCACCTTGATCCGCCGTTCGACGCCGCCGATGAGTGGGTCGCCGGTGAGCCGGGTATCGAGGATCCGGTTCGGGGTCGTGCCCTGGAAATCGGCCGTGCCGTCGAACCACCCGGACAGGTCGGCGACGAGGTGCACCGGCGAGTAGGTCGACATGCACACGGTCGCGCTGGTGACCTGCACGGCTACGGCGTTGGCGACGTTCTCGTCGGTCGTGTAGTTCAGCGCCGAGGTCGCGGGCTCGGGTGCACCGCAGGGCCAGACCCGGACCCAGCCCGGCCCGTCAGCTTCGGTCGCCGTCAGGTTGAGCACCACCGATGTCGCCGAGCCCGCCTGTGGCAGGGCGAGTCGCAGCACGGTTCCCGGCGCGACCTTCCCCTTCGGTGCGCCGAGACCGACGCGCGTGTCGAGGACGCGGCTCGGCGACGCAGCCATCGTCGCCCGCAGAGCGGCGGACGCTCGACCGAGGCTCGTCGAGAACGTCAGGGCGGTGACCGCCAGAGCGAGAACGAGGCCTGCACCGCGAAGGCGGGGCGCGCTGAGCGAGTTCACATGCACCTTTCACTCGCCGCCGGTGGCCCATGCCGACGACTGATCCGTCCGTGGCACTGTACAGGTGATGCCCGGGGATGTCGAGAGCCGCGCCGCAACGACACCCTGATGTCATTCGCGTCCGGGTAGCGTGGGCGCGCCGTCAAGCCCGGCGAGGATCGCATGCGCTCGTGGAGAACTCGGATCTGCAGCGCGGGTGTCGTCGTGCTGACCGTGTTCGCCGGCTGCTCGAGCAACCCGCCGCTGGTCCTCGATTCGTTGCCGACCACGACTTCGACGTCGGCTCCGGCAGATCCATCGACGACCCTGGCGCGCGGCATCCCCTCGCTGCCGCTGATCACTGCGGGGGCAGGCGCAGGACCCTCCACCACCGACGTGACCGCCAGCTCCATTGCCGTCACTCGGCCGAACGAGTCAGGGCCGCTCGTCACATGGAACGGCGCGCCGACCTACATCCATGGTGCGAACCTGCCGTGGATCAACTTCGGACGGGACTTCGGCGGCGGCCCGACCGGTGGCGGTGCCAGCTCGCCTGAGGTCATCGATGCCGCCGACGCGGCGTTCGCCGACAGCTCGTGCCGCGGGCATGAACGTGATCCGTTGGTGGCTGTTCCCTGGCCAGCCCTCGCAGTTCGACGTCGACGCCCAGGGGCTGCCGACGGGCTTGACGCCGGCCACCTATGCCGACATCGACGCTGCCGTGTCCGTCGCCCGGCTCCAGAAGGTGGCGATGACGTTGACGTTGTTCTCGTCACCGACCTCGCTGCCTTCGGCCTGGCTCACGACGGCTCCCGGACGCGACCGCCTGGCGTCCGTGCTCGGCGAGATGTTCAGCCGCTACAAGAACACGCCCGAGATCATGACGTGGGACATCGTCAACGAGCCTGAGTTCGACGTCTGGGCCGGCAAGGCGTCGGCCACCGACGTGCGCGCGATGATCTCGACGATCGTCCGGTCCGCCCACTCGGTGACCACCACCCCGGTCACCGTCGGCGGGGCGCGACTCGACGGTCTCGGGATGCTCACCGGGCTCGGCCTCGACTACTACACGATCCACTGGTACGACGCGATGACCTCGCCGGCGCAGTGCCTGGCGTGTGTCAACGCCAGCGATGTCCGCGCCCAGTACGGGATCACCGAGCCGATCGTCGTCGGCGAGTTCTACGCCGGCCCCGACCGCGACGGTCGGTTCGAGTTGTGGCACGACCACGGCTACGCGGGAAGCATGGCGTGGTCGCTGGAACCCGACCGCACCGCCGACCACTTCGCCATCGACATGGACGCCGCTCGGGCCTTCGCCACCTCCATCGGGCTCAGCTGACGGATCGCTCCGCTCCGACGAGCGGCGCCGATGGCCGGGCGCGCCCTCGACGACGATCGTGACCCGGCCTCGCCGCCCACGTCGGCACCCGACACAGAAACGGTTCGAGTCACCGATGTGAGTGAGAAGATGACAGTCGGGTTACGATCCCCGGATCCCGCTCACCCCCCAGGAGCCAACTCGTGTCATCTCGAACTCCCCGCCGCCCGGCCCGCCTGCTCGCAGGCCTGCTCGTCGCGACGCTCGCTCTCGTCACCGGGGCCACGTCCCTCGGTGACGGCCTCGCTCACGCCGCCGCCGCCCCCGGCTGGACCGTGAGGAACAACGGTTGGACCACCTCGGCCTCGACCGCGGCGACGGCCGCGGCCGGCACGACGGTGACGATCCAGGTCATGGTCACGTCGGACACGACGCAGCACGGAATCGTCGACGTGGAGATCTACGGCGGTGGCGGTCGTCCGTTCCAGCAGTACCTCGACGACCAGTCCTTCACCGCTGGCGCGCGCCAGACCTTCAACGTCGACTGGGCCGTCCCGGCCGACCTCGCGACCGGCCAGTACTCCGTCAAGGTCGGGATCTTCGGCGTTGGCTGGACCGGCCTGCTCCAGTGGAACGACTTCGCTGCGACCGTCGAGGTGACCGCGCCGGGCTCGGGCTCCGCGGCGACGACCACCACGAGCCCGCCTGCCGCGACGACCACGGCTGCCACGACCACGACGTCCTCGCCGCCGAGTACGAGCGGGCCGACCACGACGCGCCCCGCAACGACGGCAGCGCCCACCACTTCGCCGGCGGTGTCGTCGTTGCCTGGGGGGACGGTGCCGGCGGGGGCGGCGGGGTTGACGTCGACGGATTGTGGGTCGGCTGGTGCTGCGTTCTGTGAGGGGTTCAGTGATCCGGCGGCGTTCGCTGCCCGGTTCGATCATGGTTGGTCGGGTGAGCTCCATGCCGGTTCGTTGTTCGCTGGCGACAAGAACGGCTGGCCGGGTGATCACGACATGATGTGTGGGAACCCGAACATGACCAATCGCACCGTCACGCTCGGCGCCGGCAATCACGGCGAGGACTCGCCGGCCTCGTCGTCGGATCCGGCGTTCTACTCGTGTCTGCCCGGTGGCGACCCGGCCAAGGGTCACCTGATGACCTCGGCGAACACCGAGGGCTACGCCATTGCCTGGTTCTCGCCGAAGCAGACGTTCACCAACGTTCGCAAGGTGTGCTTCGACAACAACCTCAACTACATCGGTAACGGCATCTGGTTCCAGCTCGTGTTCGTCAGCGCCGCCGAGGCGGCACGCAAGCCGGTGATCGACGGGACGACCTACAACACGCTCGACCTCGGCTACACGTCGCCGGACTTCCCGAACACTGGTGGACCGTCGACCCCGCAGGGCACCGCCAGCACCGGCGTCAAGTTCATGGTCAACGACCCCGGCACCGGCCAACCGGACTTCATCGCCCACGCGTGGGACAACAGCCAGTGGCAGAGCACCCCGGTGGCTGCCGGGTCGTCCACGACGGACAAGGCGCCGCGCTACCAGATCTGCGTCAGCGACAACGAGAACGGCACGCTGACCCTGGTCAACGCCTCACCCGACGGCACCGTGCACACCAACACCATGCCCGGCGCGATCCCCGCCGGTGCCGTGCGCGTCGTGTTCGAACAAGACGAGTACAACCCGGACAAGCACCACGACAACAACGGCGGCGTCGCCACCAACACCGGCGAGGGCTACACCTACCACTGGGACAACACCCTCATCTACACCCGCTAACCCCCACCCAGACGGTTCCCCACCGACGCTGCTGCGCGCCAAGATTGGGCCATCCGATCCAACAGCTCCTGTCACGGAGGATCCACGCGTGCTGATCCGCTAGACCGATTGCGGCGAATCGGTCAGATGCGCTGGAGGAACACGCGGTGAGTGCCACCAAACGCAATCTGGTCTGGCTGCTGATGGCCCAGTCGGCGACATGGGCGATCACGCTCATCTCGACCACCGTCGTGCCGAACTACCTCGGCGAGGCAGAGTTCGGGCAGCTGAGCTTCGTCATTGCCTACGTCGGCTTCTTCGGACTTGTCCTGAGCATGGGCACCTCGATGCTCCTGACACGGGAGATCGCCCGCGACGAGTCCCACTACGGGTCCTACGTCTACAACGCGACCGTCTTCAAGCTGCTGTTCGCCACGGTGCTCGCCGTGATCGCGGCGGTCAGTGCTCGTCTGCTCGGGAGCACGGGAACCGAGTACACGCTCATCTTGATCTGGTGCGGGGGGCTCTTCCTGGGCGCCCTCGCCGAGGTGTTCGCCAGCGGTCTCGCCGGCCTGGGGCAGATCACCCGTCCCGCGTTCTGGGGCGTCGTGCAGGTGTACGTCGGCAACATCGGGGCGATCGTGGTCCTGGTTGCCGGTGGGAACGTCGTCGCCTTCGGGGCGGTCGTGGTGCTCTCGAACCTCATCTCAGTGATCGCGTTGTTCCGGATGGCGTGGCCCGGCACGCGGGCGCATCGTCGCGTGGAGACGAGGATCTGGCGGTGGCTGGTGCGCGCCGGCATCCCGCTGACGATCTTGACGGCCTCGAGCCTCGTGTACGGCACGATCGACATCCCGATCCTCAACTACGTGGGCGGGGATACGCAGGTCGGTTGGTACACACTCGCACAGCGCTGGGTCGGCATCCCTGCCTTCATCTCGACCGCGGTGGTCGCCGCGTTCTACCCCCGTCTGTCCTCGCTCGCCAAGCGCGATGCCGCGGGGTTCGCTCATCTGACGAACCGCGCGGTCGTGCTCGTCCTGCTCGTGGCGGTACCGGCAGCTGTCGGGCTGGGAGTCACCGCGGCAGACCTCATCCAGTTCTTCTACCGCGGCAAGTTCACCGAGACGATCCCGGTGATGCACGTGCTCGTCCTGCACATCCCGTTGACCGTGATGGACACGGTGCTGGTGATGGCCCTGCTCGCCGCCGACCGCCAACGCAGGTACATCTATGTGGCGGCAGCGGCGGCGTTCTTCAACCCGTTGCTGTGCGCGTTCGTCCTCCCGTGGACGAACCATCGATTCGGCAACGCGGCCATCGGTGCGGCGATCGCCACCGTCGCCACCGAGGTCTTCGTGATGATCGGGGCGATCCGCCTGCGGTCACCTGGGGTGCTGTCGCGTGACACCATCATGCGCAGCCTGCGCATCGCCGCCGCCGCGACCGTCATGGGAGTTGCCGTCTGGTTCACCGACGGTCTGCCGTTCCTCGTCCGCGTCGCGGTGGGCATCGTCGTCTACGCGATCGCCGTGCTCGTGTTCCGACCGGTCGCGATCGGTGATCTTCGCGGGGTGTTCACTCGTAAGGGCGAGGACTTCACGCCTGACGAGGACGACGCACACGACGAGCTACCGACCGGGTCGCCGACGCCACCCGCGTGACGACCGGCCCATCGTGGGCGTCCACCCAGTTGCGGACCTGGAGGCGCAGCTTGCCCGTGCGGACGTAGTCCCAGGCCTCGGCGACCGTCGCTCTCAACCGCCCCGACGGACCGCCGGTGATGTAGGTCCGGACCCGGCGCAGCGCGCTGCTCTTCTGGTCGAGGGTGCCACCGAAGTTGGCGTGGTGGAGCACGATGTCGCGTGCCGGCGGGAAGCCCTGCGATCGTGCGTAGTAGTCCGTCGGCAGGAACCCCCAATGGGTGCCGAGA
Organism: uncultured Acidimicrobiales bacterium; assembly: GCA_963794805.1. GTDB lineage: Bacteria > Actinomycetota > Acidimicrobiia > Acidimicrobiales > Ilumatobacteraceae > JAODBQ01. The sequence goes on along the minus strand of CAWCFL010000007.1, from coordinate 34,830 downwards.
TCGTCGGGCTGCAGTGTCGCGTTCATCGCGGTCTGATCGTTCTTCACCTCCAAGGTCGCACAGTGCCGTGCGGTCGCCTCGAGGAGCTCGCGGAACCACGGGGTGTTGCGCGCGATGTAGAAGCCGGTGTTCACCTCGAGGTCGCCCGGGTCGTGCCGTTCCTTCTGGAAGAGCACGTCGACGTCTTGCTGATCGACGAGCTCTTGGAGCGCCTTGGTGGAGAATCCGGGGAAGAACTGGATGTCGACGTCGCTGAGCACGAACGCCGTGCCGGGCTCCAACGTCGCCATGTGGTCGAGCGCCCAACCGAGCTTCGCCGAGACACCCTGCTGCCACGACACCGTCCCGTACTGGCCGCCCGCGGCGTCGAGTTGGCGCTCGAGGACCACGGCTCCCGCGTCCGCCGGGAGCGTCGGGCGGAAGTACGACTCGGCGAGACGCCGGTGCGATTCGGTGGTCACGATGAGCATGTCCATGTTGTTCCCTCGTGTCCCGATCGGCTGGGCGCCGGATCGTGCAGAGCGCGGTCGCCGCGCGTCAGATCCTACGAGAACGCTCGGGAGGGGAGACACCCGGTCCGAGCACGAATGAGTCGTGCGACCCATGCCCTTCGAGCCGATCTCCGACCCGGCCTCGACCGACCCGTTGTACTCTGGCCTGAGCTTGGTCGTCGAGCGGAGGAGGAGTTCGTTGGAGACGTTGACACCCGACGCCGTCACCTCGCACCTGGCCGCGCTCGACGTCGACGGGTACACCTTGCTGCCGGGCGCCGTCGACGCAGCGGTCCTCGACGAGCTGCGCGCCGAGGTCGACGGCGGGTACGCCCGGTTGACCTCGTCCGGCGCGGTGTTCGTGGGCGGCGGCACGTTCAGCGGACACCTGAACTGCTTCCCCGGTGTCGCCGCGCGAGCGGCGTACCAGCAGGTGGTGGATGCCGGCGTCGTCGACATCGTCCGGAAGGTCAATGCGGATTGGGCCGAGCGTCCACGGGTGACGCTCAACTACAACCTCCCCGGCAGTGTCGCCCAGCACTACCACATGGACGGCGTGTACACGCGTGACTTCCTGATCGTCAACGTCGCCGTGGTCGACACGGATCTCGTCAACGGCGCGATCGACCTGCTCCCGGGGACGAACCAGCAGTTCTACCCGTTCTGGAAGTACGCGCTGCAGCGCCAGTACCACGGCACCACGCGGATCCCGGTGAAGCAGGGCGACATCATCATCCGGCGCTCGACGCTCTGGCACCGGGGCATGCCCAACCTGTCCGATCGACCGCGCCCGATGCTGGCGGTGACGTACGGCGAGATGCCCGAGCCGACGCTCGACCCGTTCCAGACCAACGATGGCGCCATGGAGTTCTACCCGAACTGGTTCCGCCCGACTCGCCTGGGCCGGTTGCGCGAGAAGGTCTTCGTCAAGGCACCGATCTCCTACGCCGCGTATCGCTTCGTCCGCTCGCTCGACGGCAAGAAGGGCTACGCGTCCTGACCGGACGCCGTTGGCGCCCGTGCGCGCGATGATGGACCGCTCCACCCTGGGGGCCACCGGATTGATCGTGTCGCGACTCGGCATGGGGTGCGTGAAGCTCGGCGCCGCGTCGTCAGGACTGTCGCAGCGCTCCTCCGTCCGGCTCGTCCACGGTGCCGTCGACGCCGGTATCGCCTTGTTCGACACGGCCGATGCGTACGGGGCCGGAGCCAGCGAGGCGTTGCTCGGCGCAGCGCTGCGCGGTCGCGACGACGTCGTGGTCGCGACCAAGGTCGGCTACGCGTTCCGTGAACGGACCAGGCTCGAACGATCGGCGCGACGGGTGATCGGCGCGCTGCACGCCGCGCGGCCGCGGCCGGCCACTCCGGCGGCGCACGCGGATGCGGGCGGCGGCTATGCCGCACGGGACTTCTCGGCCGACTACGTGCGTACGGCCGTGATCGCCAGTCTGCGACGCCTCCGGCGGGACCGCATCGACCTGCTCCAGTTGCACGCGCCGCCACCGCCGACCGACGAGCTCGTCGATGTGCTCCGTGCGCTCGTCGACGACGGCCTCGTTGTCGCATTCGGGATCGGCTGTGAGGACCTCGGTGCCGCCGACGCCTGGGCTGATGTCCCCGGCCTGGGTGGCGCGCAGCTTCCGTTCGGCGTCCTCGATCCGCAGGCGGCCGACCGTGCCGTGCCACACCTGCGCGCCGCGGGCGCAGGCATCCTGCTGCGCGGTGTCCTCGGAGGAGGGCTGCTGGCGCGGTACGTGCGTGGCCAGGACGTCGGTCTCGAGCCCGATCGGCGTGCCCGTGTCGAGCGTTTGGCCGCGCTCGGCAGCGACGTCGGAGCCGACCTGTTGCAGCTCGCGGTCTGGTACGGGCTCGGCGCGGTGGACAGCGACGCGATCCTCCTGGGCATCACCTCCGACGAACAGCTGGTGCGGAACGTGCGGATGGTCACGTCCACACCACCGGCAGGCATCGTCGAGCAGATGCGGTCGATCGTGGCGGGTGGCCGGGGATGAGCGCGCCGGTGGACGACGACCGGATCGTGGTGGTCGGGAGCGGACCGTGCGGCGCGATGGCCGCCCGGGAGCTGGTGCTCGCCGGCGCCCGGGTGACGATGCTGGAAGCGGGCGCCAGGCTGCCGCGGGGGATCATCGTCCGTGCCGCCGGTCGCACGGTCGTGCGCTGGCGGTCGCCGGAGCACCTGTCGACCGACCGCCATGTCGCGGCAGGCGACCCCGAGACCGAGTGGTACAGCAGCCTCAGCCCGGGGGGTCTGTCGAACTACTGGACGGCTGCGGTGCCGCGTTTCGCCCCGCAGGACTTCACGGACGGGGCACGGTTCGACGAGCGCTTCGATTGGCCGGTCCGCTACGGCGAGCTCGTCCCGTTCTACGAGGTCGCCGAGGAGGTCCTGTGCATCACCGGCCCACCGCGATCGGTGGGCGTGTTGCCCCGTGGCCGATCGCATGCCCGGGTCGCACTGCCAGCCGACTGGGAGGGGATGGCGCGAGCGCAGTCGCCTCGCGCGCTGGTCTCGATCCCGTTGGCCCGGGGTCGGCGATGGATGTGGGCGTGGCGCGGATCCGAGTTCAACAGCTACCACGTCATCGTCGCCCCATTGCATTCGTCGGACCACTTCGAGCTCCGGCTCGGTGCTCTCGTCACGCGGCTGCTCGTCGACAGTGACGGTCGCTGCATCGGCGTCGAGCAGCGCGACGTCGCGACCGGTCGCACCGAACAGCTCCGCGCCAAGGCGGTTGTCGTCGCAGCTGGAGCGATCGACTCCACGCGCGTGCTGCTCAACTCGACCGGCCCGTCGGCGCCCACCGGCCTCGGCAACGAGCACGGGCTGGTCGGCAGGTACCTCCACGACCACCCTCGTGAATGGTGGCAAGCAGCGTTCAGCCGTCCGGTGACGCTCCTCGATCACCCCGCCTACCTCGGTCGTGCGCCGTACGAGTCATCGCCCCCGCTGAGTGGCGCCTCGGCGACGATCGGACTCGCCGTGTCGCGCGACCGGCTCGTCGCGCTGCGCGGTGGCCGCGGCCCGCGGGTCGGGGTGCAGGTCCTCGGCACGATGGTGCCCACCGAGGACGGCACGGTGCGGCTGCTCGACCGGGAGGACGCCGTCGGCATGCGACAGGTCGAGTTGACGTTGCGCTACGACGATCGTGCACTGTCCACCCTCGCCGACGAGCGGGCCCGCTTCGTGGACACCTTCGCCGCGGCGGGGAACGTGCCGCACGTCCTGCCCGAGCAGTGGCGACCGCGTCCGGGCAACTCGGTCCACTACGGCGGCACGGTTCGGATGCACGACCGAGCGGAGTTCGGTGTGCTCGACCGCTGGAACCGGGTCCGGTCGACTCCGAACGTCATCGTCGTCGACTCTTCGTGCTTCCCCACCAATCCCGAGAAGAACCCGACCCTCACGGCGATGGCACTCGCTGCACGAGCGGCTCGACGGCTGGCCCGCGACACGGCGTGACGGATCGCTCCAACCGGGCGAGTCTCAGGCGAACGCTCCGGCACGCAGGGCGTCGTAGACGGCGGCGACGTCGGCAGCCATCCGATCGGCGCCGAAGCGCTCGGCAGCGTGACGCCTGCCGGCAGCACCCATGCGCCGGCGCAGCTCAGGGTCGTCGAGGAGTCGGCGGAGGTGCTCCGTGAGGCCGGCGATGTCGCCCGGGTCGGCGAGGAGGCCGGTGACGCCGTCGACCACGACCTCGACGGTGCCACCCGAGCGTTCGCCGAGCACCGGGACGCCGGCGGCCATCGCTTCGAGGAAGACCAAGCCGAACGGCTCCTGGGTGCTGGGCATGGCGAAGACGTCGCTGGCTTCCATGAGGCGACCGACGTCCGAACGGAAGCCGAGGAAGTGGACGCGATCCGCGATCCCGAACCGCGCTCGCGCGGCGCGCAGGTCGAGCGCGAATGCACCGTCGTTGTTCGGCGTGCCGTCGGTGCCGACCACGAGCAGGGCGAGGTCGTCGGCCCCGTCACCTCGAACTGCCACGGCCCGCCCGAACGCCTCGAAGAGCGCGAGGTGCCCCTTCCACGGGTTGAGCCGGGCGACGATCGTGACGATCTGCGTGCCCGGCGCGAGTCCGAGCTCCGACCGGACGTCGGTCGTGTGGGTCGCGACGTTCGTCGGCGGTGACATGCCGTTCAGCGCCACCGCGATCCGAGACGGGTCGTAACCCCGCTCCGCAGCCGTTCGGCCCACGTACTGGGAGATGGCCAACAGGACGTCGGCGCGGCGCATCACCCACTTCGTCGGTCGGCTGAACCAATCGTCGACGCCCACGTGCAGGTGCACCACGAGGCGGGCCCCGGTCAACCGGGCGACCGCGAACCCGAACACCGTCTCCCGCGCCTTCTCGGTGCAGTGGACGATCGCGATGTCGTCGGCGCGGATGCGCTGCGCCAGGCGTACGGCGCTGACGACGACATCGGCCGCCCCCCGGGTCAGCCCCAGGGCGAGGTCGACCGGGCCGAGCCCGGCGGTCGTCGGCCCATAGCCCGTCGGGATCGTCCGCACCCGGGGGATGGCCGCGAACAGTCGATAGGTCGGCGACGAGCCCGGCGGGTCACCCGGGTTGCACGCCGCGGTCACCTGGTACCCGACGTCGGGGAGATGGCGGGCGAGGCTGGCGTGAACCTGGCCGTCGGCGTTGACCCTCATCCCCGACTGGAGGAAGACGACCGACCGCGATGTGCGTCGACGCCGCCGCCTGCCGATCACCCGGCCAGCGTAGGCCGCCTGCGGTCGCGCGAGGATCCGGCCGAACAACGGTCAACCCCACCATTAACCTGTCCCGGCGGTGGAGGAGGAGGAGTGACAGATGGTCGTCGGCGGAAGCGGGCGATCGGTCGCGCTGTTGCTGGTCCTCGCCGGCGCCCTGCTGGTCGCGTGTGGTTCGGTCCGTCCGCCACCGGTGCTGGATCCGGCGACGAGCACCACACCGTCGACCTCCATCGGCGGGCCCCCGCAGATCAGCGACCTCCGGGTCGATCCGCCGACGATCACTCCGGGCCAGAGCACCGTGCTCTTGTGGAGCGTCAACGACATCTCCGCGACCCTGTCGATCGATCAGGGCGTCGGTCCCGTCAGCGGTACGAGCCAGGTCGTCGCGCCGAGCGGGACCACCGAGTACACGTTGTCGGCGACGAACGCTGCTGGCACCTCGACGGCCCAGGTCACCGTCACGATGTCGGCGGCCTCAGCCCTGGCCCAGCGACCGATCGCATCCGGCTGAAGGGCCGCGGGCGACCCGATGACGCGATGATGCACGAGGTGATCTCATGACGCGTTTCCTCACCTTCTTGCGTGACGCCCGACGGCACGGCGGATCCGTCCTGCGGGCGCGGTGGTTCCTGCGCGGGGCAGACCGAGTGGGACCGAAGGCGAGGGTGTGGGGGCGTCCGTCGGTCAGGAACAGGGGCCGCATGGTGATCGGCGAGCGCGCTCGTCTGGCCTCGTCGATGGCCCGCCTCGAGCTCGTCACCGACCCTGGCGGGGTGCTCGAGATCGGCGACAACGTGTTCATCAACTACGGCACGAGCATCAGTGCGTCGCGGTCCGTCCGGATCGGGGCGGACACCAGCATCGGGCCGCACTGCATGGTGATCGACAACGCCTTCCACTACTTGGAGCCTGAGCGCCGCGCCGAGCAGCCGCCGTCGGCACCGATCGTCCTTGGCCGGAACGTATGGCTCGGCGGCCGAGTCATCGTGCTGCCGGGCGTGACGATCGGCGACGACTCGTGCATCGCCGCCGGCAGCGTCGTGAGCAAGGACGTTCCGCCGCGCACGCTCGCCGGAGGCGTGCCTGCTCGCGTCATCCGGGCGATCTGATTCGTGTGCACGCGCCCGATCACCGGGGTGGTCGTCCGACGTTCCTGGAACCGGTGAGCGGCGGGCGGTTCTGATGGACGATGCCAGCGAGCCCGCACACCCGACGGTGGCGATCGTCATCCCGGTGCACGACAAGCGCGAGTTTGTCGCCGACACGATCACGTCCACGTTGGCGCAGACGTACCCGTCGGTGGTCCTGGTCGTCGTCGACGATGGCAGCACCGACGGATATCCTCGCGGTGGCACATGCCGCCATCGGCGACGATGCCCGTGCGACCGTGCTGGTCACACCGAACGCCGGAGTGAGCCGGGCCCGCACCGTCGGGTGGGAGAAGGTGGCGCCGGGGGCGCGGGCCGTGCTGTTCCTCGACGCCGACGATCTCCTGCGTGCGGATGCCGTCGCGCTCCTCGCCGATCATCTGTTCCGCTCGCCCGATGCGGTGGCCGTGTATTCCGATCTGTGCTTCGTCGATGAGCGCAACGTTCCGCTCGCCGATCCACCGGACCAGACCCGGTGGGAGCGGACGAGGTTCGGGCGCCGGGTCATCTCCATCGATGATCCGGTGACACCGCTCGACGCCGTCTGGTCACGCTTCTGGGCGCTGCCGTCGTGCACGCTCGTGAGCGCTGCGACGATGACCGGGATCGACGGCTGGGACAGCGCCCTGTGCCGACCGGCACGGCCGTTCCACGCCGAGGACAAGGACTTCGCGATCCAGCTGGCGCTGCGCGGCGAGGTCCACCACCTCGGCGAACCTCTCGTCCGCTACCGGGTGCTGCCCAGCGGTCACAAGGAGGCGATGTACGCCGGCCTGAAGGCGTTGGACAGCGAAGTGGTGGAGCGCTCCGCTCGAACCGCTGGCACGTCGCCGCGTCCGCTCGGCGATCTGGTTCGACGCCAGGGTGCACCTGCTCGACGCGCTCGACGCGGCTCGCCACGGCGGGCCCGGCGCATGGCGGGCCGTCACCCGATCGGCCCTGCGCTTCGCGACGACGGGCGTGCGGATGCGCCGGCGAGCGACCGGCGCGGACACCGTCGAGAATCCTGCAGCCGGAGCTCCCGACCATCACCCCCCGCTGAGTTCCGAAGAGGCGGACCCGTCACCAACCTCCTGACCGGAGACGCCTCGGGCGACGGCCTCGATGATCGCCGTGAACCGTCGGGCGGCGGGCGCCGACTGGAAGTTCGTCAGGGCGTGCTCGTGGCCGGCCGCACCGAGCCGCCGGCGCAGCTGTGGATCGGTGATGAGCTTGTCGAGCGCCGTCGCGAGGGCGTCGACGTCGCCCGCCGGGGCGAGCATCCCGGTGACACCGTCGACGACGACCTCCGGTGTGCCGCCCTTGTCGTACGCGGACGACGGGGAGCCCGCTGGCCGAAGCCTCCAGCATCGAGAGCCCGAACGGTTCGTTGCGGCTCGGGTGGACGAACACGTCGAGCCCGGTGAGCAGCTCGTCCACGTCGGACCGCCAGCCGGTGAAGCGGACGGCGTCGCGCACGCCGAGGGCGTCGACGAGTGCCTCCAGCGCCGGCCGGTCGCGACCGTCACCGATCAGTACGAGGCGGGCGTCGCCGTGGCGGTCGTGCACCGCATCGAACGCCGAGGGTGTCGGCGAAGCCCTTGCCGGCCTCCATCCGCCCGCACTGGCCGACGACGACGGCAGCGCTCGCCGATGTCCTCGTGGACATCGATGTGGCGAGCCGCCTCCGAGGTCGCAACGGCGGCCATGTCCGGGAGGGTGTTCGGCAGCACGACGAGGCGACCCGCGACACGCCGTTCTGCTCGGCCAGCTCCGCGATGAACGCGCTCACGGCCAGCACCCGGTCGCACGTGCGCAGGCGCCGCATCGTCCACCATCGCAGCTCAGGTCCCGGCGTGTAGTGCAGGTGGACGACCTGCGGGACGCGCAGCACCCTCGAGATCAGCTCGCCGACGACGCAGTCGAAACGCTGCTGGCTGGTGTGTACACGACGTCCGGCCGGACCTTCCCCCAGCGAGCGCGAGGGGGAGGTACCGGAGGAAGTGGTGGGCCCGGGCGAGGAGGCGTTGGGTGCGCGAGCGCTTGGCCGGATCGATCGGCAGCCCGACGTCGACCGCCTCGACAGTGGCCGACGCGGCCAGGGGGGCGAAGGCACCGAGGTCGTGACCGCCGGCCATTGAGCCACAACGTGCACTCGATCGCCGGGTCGAGGTGAGTGAGCGAGCGCGGCGGCGACCTTGGCCTCCGACGACGAGGGCGACGTGAAGTGCAGCGCCAGCAGTCGCACGGACGTCCGTCCACGCCCACGCGTCTCCCTCGCATTTGGGGCACTGTACAAGGGACGACGTGGCTGACGCGAGGCGTCAGTCCGGAGAACGCTGGGGTTCGAGCCAGATCTCGCGCCAGAAGAAGTATTCGTTCTGCGGAATCAAGAGCGGCCCACCGATCGAGTGGACCCCTTCGAGAAGATGCTCGGATTCTTCATGGTGAGCAGTTCGCCAGTGCCCTCGTGAATGACCTGGTTGATGCTCGCAGCGACACGGTAGCTGCCACCGCAATCGGCCAGCAGGTCTCCGCTGAACGAGAGGCCGCGATTGCGAAGGTCCCGATTCAGAGTCGACTCGATGTCGTGCTTGGATTTGACTCGCACCACCTGACCCGGTTGCAACTGAAGCTCCTGATGCGGTGAAGTGGCGCTGTCGAGGGGTTTTAGAACGGGCCATTTGGGTCTGCCGAGCCGTGACTGGGCAGCATTGAACAGCCTGACGCCGACCTCGACGAGAATTGTTCCAAGCCTGACGTTACCGCTGACGAGATCTCGCCAATAGTGTCCGATGCTGTTGAACCGAAGCTGCTCCGATGCCTCACGAATCTGTGTCGCCTGGCAGACATAGCGAATCCCCTGCGGTGTCGTGACATGCGCGTGTGCATCCAGGTCGGGGCTGCCGGACCCTCTGAGCTCGCGGGCGGTCCTTCCCGGGCCATTTCACCCAATCGACCTTCCAGATCAAGTGACAACTGGCCTGGCATCCGCCGTGACTCTGCCCGTCGCAACGCAGGCCTTCAGAAGCAGGGCATGCCTGACACGGCGCAGGCCCGTGTCGTGACCGTACTCCCAGACCTTGTCGACACGCCTCAACACCGGAAATCGCTGCCCGCAGTACGGCACCATCTCCGGCATGAATGGCAGTCCGTCCAAACAGCCACGCTCGTCGAGCGTCGCGAGGATCTCGGACAAACTCCGAACTTCGACGAGGTCTCCCGGGCGCGGCCTCGCCCGGGGGTATGATCACACGGCGCACGGTCGACCACACCCGCCCAGCCACCCGCTCGCGGGGCCGACGTCGGACGGTAGGGCAATCCACGCTCCTCGTAGGAATCCCGGGAGAGGACGGCGACGCCGCCCGTCGTGACGAGCGCGGCAACCAGGCTCACCGCCAGGAGTCCGACCGCCACGAGCGCAAGTACGGTCCGAGCGATCCATGAGGCAGTACCCGCTGTCCCGTATTCCATCCGATCGCGAATGCGATCTTGTCCGAGCGCGATGAGGAGGCCGAGCGTGGCGCTCGAGGCGAGGATCGTCGTACCGACGAAGCTGCGGCGATGAGGACGGAGCTGCATTCGAGGCGCACGGCGACCGGAAGGGCCGGGAGTACGAGGGGCGCTGGCGGGAACGGCGTGTCCGAGGCGGTCTGCTGGATGCGACGGCGGACGTCATTGACGGCTTTGATCGAGGTCGCGTCACCGCTGAACCCGTCGATCGCCGCTCTTCAACCGTCGATCACATCACAGACCGGTGCGCAGCCGGCGCCGCTCGGCGGCATCCTCGTGAAGCCGACGGATCAACCGCCGAGGCCAGAAGCCCGGGAACTTACCGGCGCGGCGTGGACCGAGCGCTCGACGCACTTTCCAGCCGAGCTCGTCGATGGGCGAGCCGTCCCCGGGCTGCAGGCGGTCGGCGAACTCGAGGAGCTCCTCGACATGGCCGTCCCGTTCGTCGTCGTCCATACTGGGTGTACGCACGGGTGGCGAGGTAGCGCGCATCCGCAGCGAGGGTGCTGCGCGTCGTCCGCTCCCACCGGTCGTGCTCCGGTCGGGTCGCAACCGTCTCGAAGAACGCCGAGAACGACATCCAGCGGGCTTCCAAGTCGTGACGTGCCGAGAAGTTGAACGCGTTCGAGTGGTTGTCGTCGTGCCGCCGATACAGCGCGCCGGCGGGCCGGGCGGAACGCCACGTCGCCCTTCGAACGCGAGCCGGAGTACATGTTCAGGTCACTCGTGTGCGGACAGCGCGGGTCCAGGCGGCCACCGACTGCGGCGATGGTCGAAGCGCGCGCATCAGCACCTCCGGGGTCCGGATCGGGTTTGTGCCGGCGGCAGCGGTCGTCGATCCAGCTGACGCCGTCGTAGACGAGCGGTGCCCGGCGCGCCGGACAGTTGGCCGGGGTCGACCGCCTCGATCGACGGGAAGTCGAGCGCCGGCCCGTAGACCATGCCTGCGCTCGGGTGCGTCGAGGAACGCGACGCTCCGCGACAAGGCGCCGGGCACCAGGCGGTCGTCGGCGCACAGCAGCAACCCATAGTCGCCCTTGACCTCGGAGTAGCAGCGGTTGAGCGAGCAGATGATGCCCTGGTTGTCCGGGTAGGTGATGGGGCGGATGTTGGGGTGCGCTCCTGCCACTGCTCGGCCAGGGCGAGGGAACCATCGGTGGATGCGTTGTCCACGAGCGCCACGTCGATTCACCCCCGGTTGGTCGAGCACGCTGGTGACGCACTCAACGAGGTACTGCGCATAGTTGTACGACGGGATCATCACCGTCACAGTGGGAGACGGCATCTTCGCGGAGCCTTCGTCGCCCATGGGTGGTTCCCGTCGTTCACGATCGCCGACGATGACGACGGCCACTTGCGCTATCCGACGATAGTCGGCCGCGAGCTGTCATCGGCGCTCCGACCGATTCGTCGGCACGAGCGACCAGATCCGGCGGATGACGGTCTCTCGCCGTGGCCTGACCGCGCGTGGCGTCGTAGAGCTCCATCAGGCGACGCACGTGGCCGTCGATCGTGAACTGCTCCTCGACATGTTCACGAGCGGCACGGCCGAGCGCATCGGCGCCGCGGGTCGGCGAGGAGGCCGACGATCTCATCGGCGAGCGAGACCGGATCGCCCATCCGCGCCAGCCTGGCGACGCGCCCCCCGTCGGTGGCCTCCACGAACTGGGTGGTCGCTGAACACGCACGGCTTGCCCGCGGCCATGAACTCGAGCATCGACAGCGAGAATCCCTCATACAGCGACGGCAGGACAGCAACGTCGAACGCCGCCACCCAGCTGCGGATCGCTGACGTGTCCGGGCATGATCAGGTGGTCGCCGAGACCGAGCGAGGCGCCCATCGCGCGAGCTCCGCGTCGAGCGGGCCGCTGCCGACGATCGCGACGTTGATGGGTCCCACCCGGTCGATCACCGATCGCATCGCCGCGACCAGATCCCGATGACCCTTCTGGTCGAAGAGCCGGCCGACTGCGCCGACGAGCGGGATCTCGGGGTCGAGCGACAGGGCCCGCTTCGCCGATCTGCGATCATCGGCTGCCACCAGCTCGCCGAGCTCGACGCCGTTCTGGATGACGACGAGCTTTTCCGGGTTGCGATCCAGCAGACCGATGTGTGCGTCGCGATTCGCGTGTGACACGAGGACGACGCGACGGTGACGGCATCGAGCATCCGCACATCGCGTCGCAATCGCTTCGTCACGAGTGCGGATCCGGCGGCAGGTGGTCCGTTCGCAACACCGGCGTGTGGGCGAGCAAGGCTGCCGCAAATGGCACCCGTGGCTTGTCGGCCTCGGCGGTGTTCACGTGGACGAGCGCGGTGTGCCGGCGGCGCAACTCGTTGGCCAGACTCGAGATGCGTCCTGCCTCGGCGCTCGCACTGCCCAGGCGCGAGGGATGCTGCTCGACGATCGGCACGCCGAGCTCGCGCACTCCGCGACCAGATCCGCCGGCACCGCCCAGCGGTCGAGCGTGACGAACAACGCCGGCGCCCAACGATCCCGGTCGAGCCGGGCAAGAACGCGCTGACGTAGATCTCCATTCCGCCGTAGACGGCCGAGGCGTGGACGAACATGACCTCACGAGGACCGCTCCCGCTGACGACGACTCATCGTGCCCCTTCCAGCACGCGGGCGATGCTATTCACGGGTCCATGGTGTCGACTGTCCCATGGTTCGCGCGACACGTCAATCGGTTCGTCTCGCTGGATCGGCCCAGCCTCGTAACGGGACGTGAGTCGGCGTGAACCGATGAGGGCGGCGTGGCGCAGTTGCGTTAATCTTGCTCGGCAGACGCGGGCGAGGGAGCAGATGAACGCCACCGGATCACGATCATGAGGTTGCTGGTCACCGGACACCTCGGGTACATCGGCGTCGAGATGACACCGCGTCTCCTCGCCCTCGGACACGACGTCGTCGGGCTCGACACCGGCCTGTACCGCGAGTGCGACTTCGTCTCCCCGCCCGAACCGGTTCCGACGCTCGACGTCGACGTGCGCGACGTGACCGCGCAGCACCTGGCGGGTTTCGACGCGGTCATCCATCTCGCCGCCTTGTCGAACGACCCGTTGAGCGATCTCAACCCGAACCTCACCTACGACATCAACCTGCACGCGTCGGTGCACCTCGCCGAGGCGGCGAAGACGGCGGGTGTCTCGCGCTTCTTGTTCTCGTCGTCGTGCAGCCTCTACGGCAGCGGGGGTGACGAGCTCCTCGACGAGGACGCGGCGTTCAGCCCCGTCACCCCGTACGGCGATTCGAAGGTGCGCGTCGAACACGCCGTGTCCGGTCTCGCCGACGACCAGTTCTCGCCGACCTACCTGCGCAACGCCACGGCGTACGGGGTGTCTCGACGGCTGCGCGCCGACATCGTGGTCAACAACCTCGTCGGTCACGCCGTCACGTCCGGCAAGGTGCTGCTGCAGAGCGACGGCTCGCCGTGGCGGCCGCTCGTGCACATCGCCGACATCTCCCAGGCCTTCGAACGGGTGCTCGACGCGCCACGCGAGGTCATCCACGACCGGGCGTTCAACGTCGGCCGCACCGGGGAGAACTACCGGATCCGCGAGGTCGCCAACCTCGTTGCCGAGGTCGTGCCGAACTGCACCGTCACGATGGCGGCCGGCGCGTCGGCGGACAGCCGCGACTACCGGGTCGACTTCAGCCGCATCGAGGGCGAGTTGCCCGGGTTCCAGCCGCAATGGACGTTGCGCCGCGGCATCGAGGAGCTGTACGAGGCCTACGCCAGCGGCGTGATGACCCCCGAGCTGTTCAACGGACCGAGGTACTTCCGCCTGCGCACCATCCAGGGCCTGCTCGACAGCGGTCAGGTCGATGCGGAGCTGCGCTGGGCGAAGGGCAGCTGACGTGACCGAGCGCATCCCGGTGGCCGGGCCGTGGGTCACCGACCTCGAGGTGCAGTACGTCGCCGCGGCCGCCCAGGAGGACTGGTACGCCGGTGCCGGCAGATCCGTCGTCGAGTTCGAGCGGGAGTTCGCCGCGGCCGTCGGCGTCGCCCACGCCGCTGCCGTCCCGCACTGCACGTCAGCCCTGCACCTCGCCGTGCTCGCCCTCGGCATCGGCCCCGGCGACGAGGTGATCGTGCCGGAGTCCACCTGGGTGGCGACCGCCGCGCCACTCTCCTACGTCGGCGCCGTGCCGGTGTTCGCCGACATCGACCCGGCCACATGGTGCATCTCGCCCACGTCGGTCGAGCAGCTCGTGGGCCCACGCACGAAGGCGATCCTCACCGTCGACCTGTACGGCGCGGTGCCCGACATGGACGCGATCGGCTCGATCGCCAGCACCCATGGGCTGCCGATCATCGAGGATGCCGCCCAGGCGATCGGTTCCTCGTGGTGTGGCAGGCAGGCCGGAGCGCTCGGCGATGTGGCTACCTTCAGCTTCCACGGCACCAAGACCCTGACCACCGGCGAGGGTGGGATGTTCGTGACCGACCGCGACGACCTGTTCGACCGCGTCCGCGCGTTGCGCGATCACGGGCGAACTGCAGCGGACTTCAAGTACTTCGTCACGAACGAGTTGGCCTACAAGTATCGGATGAGCAGCCTCCAAGCCGCGTTCGGGCGAGCCCAGCTCTCCCGCCTCGACGAGCTCGTCGAGCGCAAACGGCAGATCTTCGGGTGGTACGAGGCGCGGCTGTCGGCCGTGCCCGGGCTGCAGCTCAACCAGCGCACGCCCGAGGTGGCCAACACGTTCTGGATGAGCACCGTCGTCGTCGACCGAGCTCGCGGCGTCGGCACACGCGAGCTGATGGCCGCGCTCGACGAGCGGGGGATCGACAGCCGGCCGTTCTTCCCACCGCTCAGCTCGCTCGGCGCGTTCGCCGACTACCCGACCGTGCGAGGCGCGCGGGAGCACAACCCGGTCGCGTACGACCTCGCCGAGCGTTCGATCAACCTGCCGTCGGCGATGCGGCTCACCGAGGCCGACGTCGACACGGTCTGCAGGGCGCTCCTCGACGTGCTCGACCACAGCGGTCGTTCCGCGGAGGCGGCGCGATGAAGGCGTTGATCCTCGCCGGCGGTCGCGGCACGCGGATCAGCGAGGAGTCCCAGAGCCGTCCGAAGCCGATGGTCGAGATCGGCGGACGGCCGATCCTGTGGCACATCATGAAGATCTACGGTGCCGCCGGGATCACCGAGTTCATCGTGCTGCTGGGATATCGCGGCTACATGATCAAGGAGTACTTCGCCAACTACTTCATGCACATGAGCGATGTGACGATCGATCTGTCCAACGGCCAGCTCGAGGTGCACCAGTCCACCACCGAGCCGTGGAAGGTCACGCTGCTCGACACGGGACTCGACACGATGACGGGTGGACGCCTGCTCCGAGCGCGCGACCACGTCGGCGACAACGACTTCTGCTTCACGTACGGCGATGGCGTGTCCGACGTCGACGTCAACACCGTCATCGCCGCTCACCGCGACGGCGGGCGTGCACTGACCGTCACGGCGGTGCAACCGCTCGCCCGCTACGGCACGTTGGCCATCGACGACGACGCCGGCTCGGTGTCGTTCAGCGAGAAGCCCGAGGGCGCCGTCGGCTGGGTGAACGGTGGGTTCTTCGTCGCCACGCCACGGGTGTTCGACTACATCGAGGGTGACAGCACCGTGTTCGAGCGGGCGCCGTTGGAGCAACTCGCCGCGACCGGCGAGCTGTCCGCCCATCGCCACGACGGCTTCTGGCACGGCATGGACACGCTCTGGGACAAGATCTACCTGAACGACCTGTGGGATCGCGACCAGGCGCCCTGGAAGCTCTGGAGCTGATCCGCGACCCGGGGCGGCGTTACGACGGCTGCGCTGCGAGCACCGACGGGTCGAACACGAGCACCCCGTCCTCGGCGCCATCCTGGTCGTACTCGGCGATGACCGTCGCCGGCAGTTGCTCGTAGGTGTCGGCGCGGAGGAAGTCGCGCAGGGTCGTGCCGGTGGAGTGCTCGTCGATGATCGCCGGCCCACCGTGCGCCGCCACGTCCGCCAGGGCGACCGTGCGGAAGTCGAGGCTGAACCGGGCGATGTCGGTCTCGTTGGGCACGGTGGCGTGCAGCTGGGCGGCCGAGAAGGCGATGATCGAACCGGGCCCACCGACGATCCGCACTTCGCTGCCCGCGTCGGAGCCGATCAGGTGCGGGTGCGGTCGAGGATCCGACGTCACGTAGCTGCCAGCGTCGCGGCGCCCGTTGCGGTTCCACTCGTACGCGTCGAAGTTGTCGCTGGAGTTGGAGGCCGGCCGCTGCCAGTAGTCGGGGTGGAACGCCATGCACCGGTCCCGGCTGACGTTGCGGATCGGCGCCCACCAGTTCACCTGGCACATCGGTGCCGAGTACCACGTGTCGCGGTGCGGTCGGTAGTTGTACCCGAGGCCCGCCGTCAGGTAGCTCGCCGGTGTCACGACCCGGAGCTTGGGGACGTCGAAGTACGTCGTCGTCGGGTCGCATCCGAGGGCGACGAGGAGCTCGCGCAGCAGGCGCTTCGACTCCGGATGGTGGGTGAAGCCGGTCTTCAGCGGTCCCAGGATCCGGACGAAGTCCTCGACGGGCAGTTCGCGGTGAGCCGTGCTCGGATCGGCGGTGCCGAAGGCCTCGCCGATGAAGTGCCAGGCAAACTCCGCGAGTGCCGCCACCGCGGGGGTCGGCGGGATCGAGAACACTTCGCCGTCGAAGATCCGCTGGCGCCGCTCGGCGTCCGTACCAGCCTCGTTCGCGATCACCATTCCCATGGCAGGTGCCACCTCGCTGTAGAAGCCCGAAGCCCGGGCTGCGTCCGTGCCGGCGGGATGTCACCCGCTGTGGTCGACGATACGACGCTGCTCCCGGCCTGTCTGCACAAATCGGCAGAATGGGCCGCCGGACCTAGTCCACTCGATGGGATCGCCACTTCCCGGTCGGCCAGTCGCGGCTAGCCTCGGCGAGCGATTCGGGTGGACCGCTCCGCTCGGGCGAGGGAGCTGTCGGGATGCACTGTCGGAGCTGTGACGCACCACTCCAGGTGACGTTCTGCGACCTCGGCATGTCGCCGATGGCCAACTCGTACGTCGCCGTCGCCGATGCCAGCGCGGCCGAACGCTTCTACCCGCTGCACGCGTACGTGTGCTCCCAGTGCTTGCTCGTCCAGCTGCAGCAGTTCGAGTCGCCTGCGGAGATCTTCAGCGACTACGCCTACTTCTCGTCGTACTCGACGAGTTGGGTGGAACACGCCCGCATCTACGTGGACGACGTCGTCGATCGCTTCGGGCTCGGCGCCGACCACCTCGCGGTTGAGGTCGCCAGCAACGACGGGTACCTGCTGCAGCACTTCGCCCCCCATGGGGTCGGCACGCTCGGCATCGAGCCCGCGGCCAACGTCGCCGCCGTCGCCCGCGAGCACGGCATCGAGACGCACGTCGGGTTCTTCGGCACCGAACTGGCCGAGCAGCTGGTGGCCGACGGACGGCGCGCCGACCTCCTCATCGGCAACAACGTGCTCGCGCACGTCCCCGACCTCAACGACTTCGTCGGCGGCCTGGCGACGCTGCTGGCGGACGGCGGGCGGATCACCATGGAGTTCCCCCACCTGTTGCAGCTGATCCGGCACGTCGAGTTCGACACCATCTACCACGAGCACTTCTGCTACTTCTCGTTGCTCGCGGTGAGCCAGGTCTTCCGCCGTCACGGTCTGCGGATCTTCGACGTGCGCGAGTTGCCCACGCATGGCGGGTCGATCCGCATCTACGCGTGCCACGACGCCGACGCGGCCCAACCGACGCTCGACAGCGTCCCCGCGCTGCTGGCCGTCGAGCGCGCCGACGGCCTCGATCGACTGGCGACGTACGAGGCGTTCGGGCAGCAGGTGCTCGAGGTCAAGCGCAGCCTGTGGCGGTTCCTGGCCGACGCGACCGAACGCGGCGCCACCGTGGTCGGCTACGGCGCGCCCGCCAAGGGGAACACACTGCTCAACTACTGCGGCGTCGGCGCCGACCTCCTCGCCTACACGGTCGACCGCAGCCCGTACAAGCAGGGCTTCCTGCTCCCCGGCACGCGCATCCCGATCCTTCCTCCGGAGCACATCGCCGAAACCCAGCCGGACTACGTGCTGATCCTCCCGTGGAACCTGCGCGACGAGATCGCTGAGCAGATGGCTCACGTGCGCGAGTGGGGCGGACAGTTCGTCGTGCCCATCCCCGCCACGACGGTCCTCGCCTGAGCGGGTTCAGACCGGCGCGGCCCGGCGTTCGCTCGGCAGACCATCAGCGGCGAGCAGCGCCAACAATGCCTCAGGTCCACCCATCTCGTCTGCCACGCCCTCGTGGTAGCGCAGGCCGTAGAGACCGCTCAGCGCCTGGCGTGTGACCCTCGACAAGCGGAGCCGGTGCGACAGCCGAGCGGTCGTCTGGAGCGCCGTGGCCGCGAACCGGGATCGTCGCGGACGACCGAGGGTGCGCAGCACGACGTGACGTTGGAGCAGGTGCCGGTCACGGAAGTTGATCACGATCGCGTCGAGGATCTCGGCCTGCCCCTCGCGAACGAAGATGACGTCGTTGCGCCCGTACTCATAGGCGTTGCGGATCCAGGACTCGAAGCTGCGCTCGGCGTAGTGGAGGCTCCGTGCACTCGGGCAGTACAAGAAGTCGGAGCCGGCCACACGCAGGCGGTAGGCGAGCTCGACGTCCTCGGCTCGGCGGAACTTCGGGTCGAAGCCCCCGGCGTCGAGGAACGAACGGCGTTCGAGGGACGCGTTGCCCGTGTAGAAGTTGCGGTAGTGGGCGTTGCGGACCCGCTCGAGGACCACGTACTGCTTGTCCAGCATCGCCTGTTCCCAGGCGACCCAGGGGCTGAGCTCGACGTCGGGCGGGGTGAGCATCGGGCCGATGACGACGATCTCCGGCCGGTCCTCGTGGGCGCGTCGATGGGCCTCGACCAGCCCGGGCTGGGCGACGACGTCGTCGTCGATGAACACGATCAGGTCGCCCCGGGCGGCGTTCACGCCGGCATTGCGCGCGCTGGCCGGGCCGGCGTTGGCCTGGAACACCGCGTGGACCGGCATCGCGGTCGTGCCCGACCTGAGGTAGTCGTCCGTGCCGTCCGAGCTCCCGTCGGAGACGACCACCACCTCGAACAGGTCGTCGTCGCGTTGGCCTGCCAGGGCGTCGACGACGCGGACGAGCTGCTCGCGCCGGTTGTAGGTCGGGATCACGACGCTGACCGCGGGCGGTTTCCGGGACTCGTCGAGGCTCGGGGCCGGCTCGATCACCGCGCGAAGGTACCTCCCGCGAGCGTGGCCCCTCGTCGCGGCACGGCGGGAGTGCGCCGAATGGACTATTTGGATCCTGGTGGCCGAGCGACCCGTGGCGCCTCTGTAGCGTTGCCCCCCGTTCGACTCCGCTGCGTGGTTCTCCGCCCATCATGGAGTGGTGGCGGCGCAGTGGCCTGTGCGCGACGCACACGACAACTCAAAGGTGATCCGATCATGTCGATCCCAACCGCAAACGAGCCGATCGCGGTGTCAGCCGTCATGTGCACTCGCAACCGCGCCGCGAGCATCGCTCAAGCCGTTCGCACCGTGCTGGCCAACGAGTACCCCAGCTTCGACATGATCGTCGTCGACCAGAGCACGGACGACTCCACCGGTGCACAGCTGCGTCCGATCGCCGAGGCCGACCCGCGACTGACCTACCTGCACGTCGACGAAGCCGGGCTGTCACGGGCCTACAACACGGGGATCCGCAACACGACCGGGGAGATCCTGGTGTTCACCGACGACGACTGCGTGGTCTCGCCGGATTGGATCAGCACCATCGTCAGCGCGTTCGCCAGCGAGCCGGATGGTGACCTGCTCTACGGCGCGGTCGTGCCGTTCGAGACCGGCGAGGGTCATGGCCTCACCCCGCTGTTGGACATCGACAGCCCGCGGCGGATGAGCAAGAAGGACCGCTACTTCCGCGTGTTCGGGATGGGCGCCAACTTCGCCGCCCGCCGCCGCCTGTTCTCGACGATCGGCTACTTCGACGAGGTGCTCGGCGGAGGTGGTCCGCTGAAGTCCTCGCAGGACTTCGACCTCGTCTACCGCGTCTTCCAGGGCGGCGGGGTCACGCTGCTGCGCCCCGAGGTGACCCTTCGTCACGACGGTCGTCGTGAACCGGAGGACTGGCCGGCGCTGCTCACGGCCTATGGCCATGGCGACGGTGGCTTCTACACGAAGCACGTCCGCTGCCGCGACCCGTACGCACTCTGGCTGCTGACCCGCAAGCTCGTCGGGCTCACCGCGAAGGTCGGCGTGCGCAGCGTGATGGAGCGCCACGTGTCGTCCGACTGGAACTACTTGCGCGGCATCCTGCGCGGCACGCGACGCAGCTTCGATTGGAACATCGACCGCGAACATCGGGTGTACACGACGCGCAAGGCCGACGCCGGCAAGGCCGAGCTGGCCGGGGCGGCCAGGTGAGCGGACGCATCGTGATCCTCGGCGCCGGACCCACCGGTCTTGGCGCCGCCCACCGCCTCGGCGAGCTCGGCCATGCCGACTGGGATGTGTACGAAGCCGCCGACCACGTGGGGGGCCTGTCGTGGAGCTACCACGATCCCTACGGGTTCATCTGGGACCACGGCGGCCATGTGATGTTCAGCCACTACTCGTACTTCGACGAGCTCGTCGAGCAGATGTTGCACGGTGACTACGACGAGCACATGCGTGAGGCGTGGGTGTGGATCCACGGCCGGTTCGTGCCGTACCCGTTCCAGAACAACATCCACCGACTGCCACCCGAGGCGTACGTCGATTGCGTGATGGGGATCGTCGAGGCGCAACGTGCCGCGCTCCCCAAGGCGAACTTCGAGCAGTGGATCACGGCCGTGTTCGGCGCGGGCATCGCCGAGCACTTCATGCTCCCGTACAACTTCAAGGTCTGGGCGACGCCGCTGGACCAGATGGGCACGACGTGGCAGGGCGACCGGGTCCCCGAGGTCAACCTCCGCCGGATCCTGGAGAACCAGCTCGCCGACCGCGATGACGTGAGCTGGGGGCCGAACAACAAGTTCAAGTTCCCGCTGCTCGGCACCGGGATGCTCTACGAGCGGATCGCCGAGTCGCTGGCGCGGCCGGTGCAACTCGACAAGCGCGTCGTCGCGATCGATCCGGGTGGCAAGCAGGTGACCTTCACCGACGGCAGCACCACTCCCTACGACTCGCTGATCACCACGATGCCCCTGAAGGAGCTGGTGAAGGTCCTGCCGGACGTGCCCGGCGACGTGACCGACGCGGTCGCCAGCCTCGTGCACACCGAGGGCCTGTTCATCGGCATCGGTGTCGCCGATCCGTGCCCCAGCTCGAAGTGCTGGATGTACTTCCCCGGCGACGATTCGCCGTTCTACCGGGTCACGTACCTGTCGAACTACTCCCCGAAGATGGCGCCGGGGGCCGACCACTTCTCGCTGCTCGCCGAGGTCTCGAAGTCGCCGTGGAAGGACGAGCGCGTCGACGACGTCGTCGAGCGGACCATCGCCGGGATGGTGGCCTGTGAGCTGCTCACCGCCGAGCAGGCGGCGACGAAGATCGTCAGCCGGCAACTGATGACCGTGCCGTACTCGTACCCGGTGCCCACGGTCGGCCGCGACGCGGCGCTCGCCGTCGTCCAGCCGTGGCTGGCGTCCCAGCAGATCTACTCGCGGGCGCTTCGGGGCGTGGCGCTACGAGATCGGCAACACCGACCACTCGGTGATGATGGGTGTCGAGGTCGCCGACCTCCTGGTCAGCGGAACCCCGGAAGTGACCTGGGCGCTCGTGCCGGGCGAAGAGGCCAAGGCCGTCATCTCCTGATCAGGCCGTGGCGGCCGCCGTCGTGCGGACCGAGTCCACCACCGCGCCGATGTTGGCCACGTAGCGCTCGATGTCGGCGTGCGCGACGGCCCACGCCCGGCCCGCCTGGCCGAGCCGGTCACGTTCGGCCGGATCGGCGAGCAGCGCCGCCAGCGAGTCGCGCAGCGCCGTCGGCTGGCCCGGCGGGACGTAGACGCCGGTCTCGCCGTCGATGATCGTGTCCGTCTGGCCAGGTGTGCGCGTGCACACCACGGCACGGGCCATGGCCATCGCCTCGAGGATCGTCGTGATGCCGGCCTGGAACTCAACGGGCTGCAGCGGCATGGCCACGACGGTCGCCCGTTCGTACAGGTCGCGCAGCTCGGACAGGCTGAAGCTGTCGACGCGGACGTTCGGCGGCAGCGCCGTGTCGCCGATGCCGCTACCTCGCTTGGACCAGAAGCTCGCCGCCCCGATGACGACGTCCGCGTCCAGGCCGCGCGCCGCTTCGAGGAGCGTCGGGTAGTCGCGGCACTCCAGTCCGGCGGTGACCACCAGCTGTCGACGGCCGTCGCCGTCGGCACCGCTGCCCGGATGGAAGAACTCGGTGTCCACCATGAACGGCAGCAGGTGCACCTGCGATGCCGCCATGCCCAGCTCACCCGTCAAGTGGTCGCGCTGCGCGCTGGCGTAGACGATGGTGGCGTCGATGCCGCGGCCGAGACGCAACACCCGGAACAGCCGTGACTTCTTCGGCACCGAGATGATGTGGACGATCATGATGTGACGTGGTCCGCGAGCGCGGCGACCGGCGCGCGACAGCCCGAGGAGGGCGGCGAGCGGCAGTCCGACCTGCTCCCCGTCGGTCAGGATCACGTCGTGCTCGCGCCGCCGCCGCCAGCAGGCGACGGCCATGGCGACGTCCTCACCGACGAGCCGCACCGCGAGACGACCGAACCGGCCCCGTGCCGTGGGTTCGGGTCGCGCGATCAACTCGGCGTCGAGCTCCTCGGCGAGGGCCACGTAGTCGACGCGCGGGCGCGTCCCCGTCGCAACGGCTTCGGTCAGACCGTCGGGGATGCGACCCGACACCGTCAGGAGCACCGGGCGTGGCGCATCGTCGGTCACCCGCGGTCGTCCGCAACAGCGACGAGATGACGTTCCGGTCGTTCGCCGGCGTCTTCGATCGCGGCCAATTCCGTGGGCGGGCGCGGGTTGGCCGGGCCCCTGGGGTAGTTGGCGCACGCCGCCAGCGCGGGCCCGAGCATCGCCATGTTGGCCGCGTCCCAGGCGATGTCGACGTAGCAGAAGACGATGAACGCGACGACCGCCAGGACGAAGCCGAGGAGGACGATCAGCTCCGGTCCCCGGTCCCAGGTGCGCAACGTCGCGGCGCCCAGCGAGACGGCGCGAGCGATCATGTAGATCATCGCGGCGAACCCGCCGATGCCGCTCACCATCCAGATCCACAGGAACGAGTTGTGCGGGATGTACGCGGCCATGTCGAAGTTCGACGACAGCGCCGGGAGCCGGTACGGCTGGTAGAACGGCGTGCCGAGACCGATGCCCCGGATCCGTGCTTGCTGGATCGTGAAGTGCAGGTCGATGTTCTCGGCGAAGCGGTAGTAGTCGCTGCTCTGGTTGCGATCGCTGACCGAGCTGGAGGCGACCACCGACTTCACCGCCTGGGCCGGGAACGCGGCACTGGACGTGGAGTTCCAGAACGCCCCGACGTACGCCGCCAGGAGCAACGTGAGCACGGGCACGATCGCGAAGAACGCCCGACGGCGATGCCAGAACAGCACGATGGCCATGAACGCGAGGGCGACGACGAGTCCGACGACCGCGGCGCGGCGCTCAGCCGTGAGGTACACGAAGCCCACGGGGAGCACCATGACCGTGGTGAACCAGCGCATGGCCTTCGATCCGCCGACGAAGATCCACGAAGCCAGTGCGACCAGGATGAGGACGTCCATGCGCATCGCCGCGCCGTGGTCGATGATCGTCTCGGTCTCCGCGAGCTGGTCGGTGGTGAGGCTCGCGATGTGGGTGATGGCGATCACCGAGTGCACCGAGACGGCGAAGAGGATCGACCAGAGCAGCCAGCGGTAGTCGGACAACTTGCGACACACGCTGCTGGTGAGGAAGTAGGTGACGAGCAAGACGAAGAACGGACGCATCTCGAACAGTGCGACCTGCAGGACGGCGCCGTTGAACTTGGCCCTGGCCAGGGCGACGAACATGAAGCCGATGAACACGGACACGGCGAGCGGCATCCGGCCCAGCGCGAGCTCCCACGTGCCAAGCGCCATCCAGCGCAACACCATCGCCAGCAGGGCGACGCCCAGGACGAGCTCGAGCGGGCTGACGATGAGGCTGTTCGACAGGAACAGGATGCTCTCGTGTGCAGAGAACCCCTTGAGGAACGGGTACCAGGGTGCGCCGGTGCCGTCCGCGATGAGCGCGAAGAAGACCGTCGCGCACAGCCCGACGAGCGGTTTGACGAACCAGACGATCAGTGTGACGGCCAGGAGCACCAAGGCGAGCACGAACGGCCCCGGTTGGGACTTGTAGGCGAGCGACCCGACGACGGCGCACACCGCCAAGAACACGAGCGCGGACACGACACCGTGCGAGCGGTGGGGCTGGACCACCGGTGGCGGGAGCGCGCCGAGACGCGAGGTGCTCATACGCCGATCACCCGCAGGCTGGTGTAGCTGGCAGCGACCAGGACGCAGATCCCGACGAGCCAGATCGGTCGTTGTCGGAGGAAGTCGAACCGGGGGACCGCGGCCACCACGAACAGACCGGCGAGGAGGGCGAGCAGGACCTTCACGGCTCGATCATCCGCTCAGACGGGGAAGAAGCGCCGCAGCCTCTTCGGGATGCGTGTCGACACACGGTTCATCACCACGCCGATCGGGGCGAGTGAACGCAACTCCTCGCTCACCGCACGCACCTGATCGTTCGTGGTGCGGCCATGGCGGACGACCATGAGGTAGCTCTTCGCGTGGCGCAGCATGGCCACGCCGGCGCTGCTGGCCAGGATCGGTGGGACGTCGAGGAGCACGTAGTCGAACATCGAGCCCAGCTCCTCGAAAACCTGGGTCATCGCCGGGCTGCGGATGAGCTGGCGGGCCTGAGCCGAGTTGCCGACGCCCGAGCCGAGGACCATCAAGCGATCGTCGCCGGTCGTCCGCAGTGCCTGGCTGAGCGGAACCGTCTGGTCGACCACGTCGAACAGGCCCATCGGCGACTCGCTGTCGGCCCGGCTCGGTGGCGTCGGCGAGGACAGGTCGACGATGCACACCGAGGCGTCCAGGTCGTTGGCCAGCACGACGCCGAGCGCACGGGCGACGGTGGTGACACCTTCGCCGTGGTTGGCGGCGACGACCGCCAAGGGCGAGAGCACGCCGTCGTCGCTGAGTTGGAGGCGGGCGACGAGGTAGTGGAACGTCTCGACGATCTCGGACGGCATCGCGCCGAGCAACGGCGACATCCGCAGCGAAGCGCGATTCGGGAGGCGGTCCTCACGCTGCAATGGCGTGATCGACGCCGTCGGATCGGTCGACTCGATGATCTGAGGGGACTCAGACGATGCGGGACGCTCCGATGGTCGACGTGGGGAAGCGGCCTTACGATTCATACGCACCCAGGTCCTCCACGTCGATGGTGGTCGCGCATCCGCATGTCGTTCTCCGGCTCATGATGCACTCGAGGTGAGTTCTGGCACGAGGCTGCGTCGTCCCGGCTTGCGGTCGTTGCGCCGCGACGCGATGGAGGCGACGACGTCCAGACCGCACGCTTCGTCGATGTCGTTCGTCGAACGCACCACGTGGTCGAACAGGGCTGCGAGCACGAGGGCGACGGCGACGATGATCAGACCGAGCAGGGCGAAGGTGGCGACGGAGAAGATCTGCTTGAGCTTCGTGGCCAGCGGGGCGACGGGGGTCTCGGGCTGGTCGGTGACCTGCAGCCGCTGGGCGACGTCACTCTGCGCAGACGCCAGCGCCAGTTGCGCCGTGGACAGCTTGGCGGTGTCGTCACCCAGCTGGGTCTTCGCCGAGTCCGCGGCGTCCTGCAGCGTCTGGAGGTTGAGCGCCTCGACGGGGTTGCGGTCGCCGTTGGCCGGAGCGGGATGCTGGGTCAGCCAGTCCACCAGCGCGTTGTTGGCCTTGGTGAGCGCGACCTGGTCATCGGCGATGCGCTGGTTGTAGAAGTCGGCGGCAGCGTTGTTCGCGGTCTGCACGGCCTGGAGCACGTACGCCGTGTACGTGGTGATGAGCGAGCTCGCCAGACGCTGTGCGACTTCGGGGTTCTGATTGGCGGCGGTGACGAGGAGCAGCGAGTCGCCCGCCGCCTGGGCCGACAGCCCGCTGCGGACATCGCCCAACGTCAGTTGGCCGTTCGCCATCGCCGTCGTCAGGCCGGCACCGTCGGCCACCGACTTGGCGAACGTGTCGGAGTCCATCCGCTCGTTGATGTTCCGCGCCGTCTTGACCGCGGGGGTCTCGAAGCTGTTGCTGTTCGAGTTGGTGTCGGTCAGATCCGAGATGACGGTGTCCGAGGAGACACTGATCACGCCGATCGACTGGTACTTCTTCGGGATCTTCGAGGCCTGGAGCACGCCGAGGCCGATGAAGAGCACGATCGGCAGGAGGTACAGTGGCCAGCGACGGAAGAAGGCCTCGGCCATGCGCAGTGCGAAGACCCGGCCGCGCCCCGCGGTGATGTTCCGTGACGCAGGGTTCGGTGATTCGTTCGCTGCCACGGTGAGAGACTACGCCCGGGCGGACCAGGGCCAGTCCGCGCCGGACCGGTGATGGGTCGAACGACCTAGCAGCGTGTCGCTCGGTCCACGCCGTGGCGGCCGAAACGACAGTCGGTCGGCGACCGTTGCGCTGCAACGGTGAATCTGGCCCCCGGGCGTATGATCCAGACACTGTCAGCAGCAGGAGAGGGCGGGCGAGCCGCGATGGGTGACGTGGCTGACCACGGCGATGACATCGACGATCGTGTGGCGATCATCGGCATGGCAGGTCGGTTCCCTGGTGCCTCGGGGGTCGACGAGTTCTGGGGGAACCTGCGCGACGGGGTGGAATCGATCCGTTCCCTGACCGAGGCGGAGCTGCTCGCGGATGGCGAGCCGGCATCACTGATCCGCGACGTGAACTACGTCAGCGCCGCGGCGCCGTTGGCCGGCATCGACCAGTTCGACGCCGGCTTCTGGGGCATGAGCCCGCGTGACGCGGCGGTCTTCGACCCCCAACATCGACTGTTCCTGGAGTGCGCCTGGGAGGCGTTCGAACGAGCCGGTTACGTCGCCGGTCGCGTGGCCGGCGCGGTCGGGGTGTACGCCTCGTGCGGCTTGAGCGAGTACATGTTCAAGAACGTCCTGGCCAACGAGGCAATGGCCTCGTCGGTCGGTGAGTGGCTCGTCCGCCACACCGGCAACGACACCAACTTCCTGGCGACCCGGGTGTCGTACGAGCTCGGTCTGACCGGCCCGAGCATGAACGTCCAGACCGCGTGCAGTTCCACCCTCGTCGCCACCCACCTGGCCTGCCAGAGCCTGCTCAACGGCGAGTGTGACATGGCCCTCGCCGGTGGCGCGGTCGTCATGCCCCGCCAGCACCGCGGGTACCTGTACAAGGAAGGCGAGATCCTCTCCCCGGACGGCCATTGCCGCGCCTTCGACGAGAAGTCAGCGGGCACCGTCTTGTCGAGCGGCGTCGGGTGCGTCGTGCTGAAGCCGTTGCGGGCGGCGCTCGACGACGGTGACGACGTGCTCGCGGTGATCCTCGGTTCGGCGATCAACAACGACGGCCGCGCCAAGGTCGGGTACCTCGCGCCCAGCGTGGACGGCCAGGCAGCCGTGGTCACCGAGGCCCTGGCGGTCGCCGGGATCAACGCCCGCGACGTCTCGTACGTCGAGGCGCACGGGACCGGGACGTTGATCGGCGATCCGATCGAGATCGCCGGCCTGACCGACGCCTACCGCCACGACACCGACGACGTGCAGTTCTGCGGGATCGGCTCGCTGAAGTCGAACATCGGCCACACGGGCGAGGCGGCGGGCGTCGCGTCGTTGATCAAGACGGTGCTCGCGCTCCAGCACCGGGCCCTCCCCCCGAGCCTCCACTACAGCGCACCGAACCCGCAGGCCGAGTTCCCGTCATCGCCGTTCTACGTCAACGCCCAGCTCCGCCCCTGGACCCCACCTGCGGGCAAGCCGCGCATCGCCGGCGTGACGAGCCTCGGCGCGGGTGGCACCAACGCCCACCTGCTCCTCGCCGAGCCACCGGCACGCAGGCCGTCGCCGTCGGCCCCACGCGCCCAGCACCTGGTCACCGTCTCGGCGCGTTCCGAGGCGGCGGCCGACCGCGCCGTGGCCGAGCTGGCCGAGCACCTCCGGGCCAACCCGGACCTTCCCCTGGCCGACGTGGCGTTCACCCGACTCGGGGGGCGAAGGCAGTTCGCCAGCGCGCCGCGCCGTCGTCGCTCACTCCGCGTCGGCCGCTGCCGACGCGTTGGAGTCGACCGACGCCCGTGTGCTGCTCCAGCAGCATCACCACGGCTCGCCACCGTCGGTCGTGTTCCTCGCACCGGGTGGGGGAGCCCAGTACGTCGGCATGGGTCGCCAGCTCTACGAACTGGAACCTGTGTACCGAACGGTCATCGATCAGTGCGCGGCGTTCCTCGAGCGGCGGTGGGACCTCGATCTGCTCGGTGCGATGTACCCGGACGGCGAGGTCACCGAGGCGATGAGCGCGGCGTTCGAGCGGCCGTCGATCGCACTGCCGGCGTTGTTCGCCACGGCGATGGCGATGTCAGCCTTGCTGGAGGCCTGGGGCGTCGCTCCCGACGCCGCGTCGGGCCACAGCGCGGGTGAGTACGTCGCCGCCTGCCTGGCCGGCGTGTTCACCCTCGAGGACGGGCTCTCGATGGTCGCGCTCCGTGGCCGACTCTTCGAGACGCTCGAGCGTGGCGGGATGCTGAGCATCTCGCGCGGCGAGGAAGACGTACGCAGCTGGTTGCCGGACGGTCTCGACATCGCTGCCGTCAACGCGCCGGACCAGACGGTGGTCTCCGGTCCGGTCGACCTCGTCACCGAGCTCGAGCGCACGCTCACCGCGGAGGAGATCGACTGCACCCGCGTGCACATCGACGTCGCCGCGCACTCCTCGATGCTCGACCCGATCCTCGCCGAGTTCCACGCGTTCTGCCGCACGATCGACTTCCGCGCTCCGAAGCTGTCGTACATCTCCAACCTCACCGGCGATTGGGCCACGGCGGCCCTCGTCACCGACCCGCAGTACTGGGTCGACCACCTTCGCTCGCCGGTCCGCTTCGCCGCAGGTGTCGAACGACTCCTCGAGGACCCCAACCGGACCTTCGTCGAGATCGGACCGGGCCGGACGCTGATCGGCCTGGCGAACCTCGGGCCGCGCCGAGCGGTCGGCGCCACGCCGATGCTCCGCCACCCGAAGGAGGCGGTCGCCGACCAGACCTTCGCCCTGCGTGCGCTCGGACGGATCTGGGTCAGCGGCGTCGAGCTCGAGGCCGCGCGACTGTACGGCCCCGGGCGTCGGCGGGTGGACCTGCCCACGTATCCGTTCGAGCGGGCGCGCTACTGGGTCGATCCCGACCCGGTCGAGCGGGTCGTCACCCGTCACCACGAGCTGGCCAGGCGCGAACACGTCGAGGACTGGTTCTCGATCCCGTCCTGGCGACCGTCCGTCCCGCCACCACCGGAGGAATCGGAGGTCGCCCGCCATTGGGTGGTGGTGCACGACGGCGCCGAGGTCGCCGGCACGCTCGAGCGTCTGCTGGCCGCTCGCGGGGATCACGTCGTCAGCGTGGAGCTGGGCAGGCGCTTCCGCCGGCTCGGCGTCGGTCGGTACATGGTCGACCCGGCCGAGCAGACCCACTGGACGCGGCTGGTCGACGCCCTGCGGACGCGCCAGCTCCTCCCGGACCACGTCGTCCACCTGACCGCCGTCGGCGCACCGCCGTGGCGCCGTGATCTGCGACATCCGGAGATGTCGGCGTACGAAGCGGTGATGCGCCGGGACTACGCGTCGCTGGTCCACCTCGCGCAGGCGCTCTCCTCCCTGTCGAAATCGGTACGGCTGACGGTGGTCACCAGCGGCGTCCACGCCGTCGACGGCGACGAGCACCTCCATCCCGAGCGGGCCCTGCTGCACGGGGTCGCCCGCGTCCTGCCACGCGAGGCGTCGCACATCACGACGACGGCGGTCGACATCGATCTCGATCGTCGACTCCAGCGACCGTCGTCCAGGGCGGCACGCGTGGGCGTGGTCGCGGACGCATTGCTCCGCGAGCTCGTCGGCCGGCCGGGCGACCCTGTCGTCGTCCATCGCCACGGGCGGCGGCTCGTCCGCGACTTCCTCGAGTTGCCGCTCGCGCCGGTCCATGGCTCGTGGAGCGCCGACGACGTCGTGCTCATCACCGGTGGGCTGGGAGGCATCGGTCTGGCTGTTGCCGAGCACATCGCCCGCTCCGCGACCGGCGTCACCCTCGTCCTGCTCGGGCGCACGCCGCTCCCGTCGGCGCAGGAGTGGGAGGTGCTGCGCAGCAGGTCGGGCTCGGATCCGACCGTCCGGCAGCGGATCGAAGCCGTCGCCAGGCTGCGTGGGCTGGGCGCTGTGGTGCGCACGGTCGCCGCCGACGTCACCGACCGGGCCGCGATGCAGGTCGTTCTCGACGACGTGATCCGCGACCACGGCCGGCCGACCACGGTGATCCACGCCGCCGGCGTCCTGCACGACGCACTCCTCGCCCTGCGCGACCCGGTGATCGAGTCGGCGGTGATCGACGCCAAGGCGCGCGGTGCGATCGTCCTGCGTGAGCTGCTGTCCCCGAAGCTCCCCCCTCGGTGGGTGCTGTTCTCCTCCGTCGCTTCGATCATCGGCCTGCCGGGCCAGGCGGACTATTCGGCGGCGAACGCCTTCCTCGATGCGTTCGCCTCGAAGCTCGCCGCCGACGGTGTCGACCAGGTCGTCAGCGTCAACTGGAACGCTTGGCAGCAGGTCGGCATGGCGGTGGCCGCGGTGGAGGGGCAGTCGCCGCCCCCGCCTCGATCTCGAGCTGCCGCGGTCGGAGCCGAGGCGCCGTTGTTCGACTCGATCGAGGACGAAGGGTCGATCGTCACGTGCACCGCCTCACTGGACCGCGAGCGCGACTGGCTGGTCGGCGAGCACGTCGTGCGCGGCGGCACCGCGCTGGTGCCGGGGACCGGGCACCTCGAGCTCCTCCGGGCGGCCGCCAACGTCGGTCTCGCGGCTGATCAGCCCACCGTCGTGCGCGACGTGCTGTTCCTCGCTCCCTTCGCCGTCGAGGAGGGCGAGGAGCGCGAGCTCAACGCGCGGCTGGAGCGGGCCACCGGGCAGATCGCGATCTTCGGGTTGAACGAACAGGAACCGAACGTCACCGCCACCGTGGCACGCGGACCGTCGCAGCCGCCGGTCGCCGTCGATCTGGCGGCGGTGCGGGCACGGTGCAGCGAGCGACAGGAGCGTTTCGACGGGTACGCCGACCAGCCGTTCATGGACTTCGGTCCGCGCTGGGGGGTGCTTCGCCAGATCGACTTCGGCCGGGACGAAGCGCTGGTCACCACGTCGGTCCCCACGGCGTTCGTCGACGAGTTGGCGCGGATGTGGTTGCACCCGCCGACGCTCGACATGGCCACCGGCAGTGCCCAGGCACTGATCCCCGGCTTCTCCCCGACGGCGACGTTCTTCGTGCCGCTCTCGTACGGTTCGGTGACCAGCTACCGGCCGATCCCCGCCGAGGCCGTGAGCCATGTGCGCCTGCGCAGCGGTGGGACCGCCGACATCGCCATCTTCGATGTGACGATCTGCGATCCCGACGGCCAGGTCGCCGTCGACGTGGACGGCTACACGATGCGGAAGGTCGTCGGCAGCGGCTTCGGTTCCGCCAGCCGATCGGCGGAGCCGGATCGGGCGACGGCGTTCGGGCTGCGCACCCCGATCACCGACGCACTCCGTGTCGGCATCTTGCCGGCGGAGGGCGTGGACGCGCTCGACCGGATGCTCATGGCCGAGCGCGCCGGTGTCGGCCACCAGATCGTCGCGTCGTCGGTCGACCTCGGGGAGTGGACCGCCAAGGTCGACGCCGAGGCGACGATGTCCGATGACATCGGCGCGGTCGATCCTGCGGCGGGAGTCGGCTACTCACGTCCCCAGCTGTCGGCGACGTACGAGGAACCCGAGACCCCGATCGAGATGGACCTGGCCCGTGTGTGGCGCGACCTGCTCGGCGTCGAGCAGATCGGGCGCCATGACGACTTCTTCGAGCTCGGCGGCCAGTCGCTCGTCGCCATGCGGCTGTTCGCCTGGATCCGCAAGGAGTACCGCATCAACATGCCGCTGGCGACGTTGTTCGAGGCGCCGACCATCGCTCAGTCCGCTGCGGTGATCGCCGCCCAGCTCGGCGTCGTCGAGGCCCATGTGTCGGGCCTGTCCTCCGGGGCCGATCCCACCGTCAACCGGACGGTGGACACCGATGCTGCCGCGACGATGCTCGCCGAGGCGATGTCGGTCGGCAGCGGCACGGCGATCATGCCGTTGCCGATCGCCGCCCGCTCCCTCGTCCCGATCGCCTCGGCGGGCAAGGGTCGGCCGCTGTTCATCGTGCACGGCGCGGGTGGGAACGTCCTGTTCCTGTGGAGCCTGGCCCGAGCGTTGGCCGGCGATCGGCCGATCTTCGGCTTCCAGGCGATGGGGGTCAACTCCAGCGACACACCTGATCAGACGGTCGAGGAGATGGCCAGCCGCTACGTCGGCGAGCTGGTCGGCGAGCATGAGGGGCCGTACCTGTTGGGTGGCTATTCGGGCGGCGGGGTGGTGACGATGGAGATGGTCCGCCAGCTGCAGGTGCTCGGTCACGACGTCGAGCACGTGATCCTCTTCGACAGCGTGCCGGCCGATCGTCCGCTGCCGGGCTCGCGTCAGCGCCTCGTGAACATCCTCACCAACGCCCGGATCGGCGGCCCGCGGGCGGTCACGCCCCGCTACTCGACGGAGAAGATCACCCGCTACCTCGCTCGGGTGCTGCCGGCCGGCGACGACGATCCCGACCACCGTGACGCCACCGACTTCGCGCTCGGCTACGAGGAGATGGACGGCTACGTCGACCTCTACGACCACTTCTCGGCCGTGGCCGCGCGCTACCGGACGAAGGTGTACGACGTGGACGTGACGGTGTTCAAGGCCGACCAGATCGCGCCGATCCAGCCGTGGGACTACTACTGGCGCGAGCACGTCCGCGGGTCGCTGACGCTGCGCTTCGTACGCGGCGACCACCACACGATGTTCTATCCCGAGTTCATCCCGCACCTGGCGGCGCAGGTGCGTCAGCGGCTCGCAGAGGTCGAGGACGGCCTCGACGTCACGACACCCGGGACTCCGGACCCGATTCGACGGTGAACGCGGTGGTCTCGGCCAGCGCCGGGATCGCCGCGGTCTCGAACGGCCGCTTCGGCCGGACCGTGCTGAGGACCTTCATCGTCAGCTGCTCGATCGTGCCGATGATGATCATCAGGTCCAGGGTGACCGACCAGTTCTCCACGTAGAAGAGGTCGAGCCGGCGATAGGCCTCGAACGACGGGTTGTCCCGGGCCTCGACCTGCCACAGTCCGGTGATGCCCGGCGGAACCGACTCGCGGTGACGCAGCTCGGCAGGGAACTCGGCGACCTCCTTGGGCAGCGCGGGACGCGGACCGACGAGGCTCATCTCGCCGAGGAGCACGTTGAACAGCTGGGGGAGCTCGTCGATGCTCGTGCTCCTCAGGAACCGACCGACCTTGGTGACGCGTGGGTCGTCGGTCATCTTGAACAACGGGCCGTTGCGCTCGTTGTCTGCTTGCAGCCTGGCCAGCATCTTCTCGGCGTCGACGCGCATCGTGCGGAACTTGAAGACGCCGAACTCCGCGCCCCCTTGGCCGACCCGCTGCTGGCGGAACAGGATGGGGCCACGGTCCTGCAACTTGATCATGATGGCCACGGCCGCCATGGCCGGGCTGGCCAGCAGCAGGGCGAACGATGCGGCGACGATGTCGAACCCACGCTTGCCGATCATCTGGGCCCGGCCGAGGGCCGGTGCCTCGATGTAGAGGAGCGGTTCGTGGGCGAGGGGGGTCGAGCGCATCCGCCGGGCGTCGATGCCGGCGATGCCGGTGGCGATGTGCACATGCACGCCGCGGCTCTGGAAGGTGCGGATGAGCTCGTTGAGCCGCCGGCTGTGGACGCTCGATGCGGACACGATCACACCGTTGACGTGCGCCTGGTTGACGAGGGCCTCGGCGTCGTCGGTGGTGCCGAGCCACATCGACGTGCGCCCCAGGCGCTCCGCCTCGTGGCGGCTGCCGATCACCCCGGCGACCCGGACCCCCAGCTCGGGGTGGGTGGTGAACAGGTCGAGCAGCCGGTTGGTGTCGTCGTCGGTGCCGATGGTGATGACCCGGCGGCAGAAGCGGTCGTCGAGACGGGCGGCGGTCAGCCAGGTGCGGTACGCGGAACGCCAGATGATGACCAGGAGCCAGGCCACGATCGTCGCCGTGCCGATCTGGCGGACGTACAGCCCGAAGTGCACGATGCGGTCGAAGGTGAACATCGTGACGGCAGTGATGGCGATGGCCCGGGTGATCCGAGTGATCTCGACGACTCGGATGGCGCTGACGCGGGCCAGCCACAGACCCTGCGAGCGCATCCACCACACGCCGCTCAAGCTGAACAGCAACGTGGCGAACAGGGTCCGCCTCTCCCCCTGTTCGAGGCGGAACGCCCCGAACCACAGCACGATCAGGATCGAAACGAACAAGGCGAGCGCATCGCCACCGATCAGCACCTTGCGCAGATGACGTCCCTGTCGGTGATCGATCGTGTCGACGAAGTCCGCCACGGACATCCCGTGATGTTCTTCCCCGACCCGTTCTGATCTCGCCAGCTGCATGATGCCTTCGGCCGGCGCATGCGCTCGACCCTGCCCTCCTCTCCGTCGGAGTCTCAGAGTAAGGAAGTGCGCACGGGACGACTATGGGCCATTCGCACCATCTGGCTGTCACCGGTCGGCCACGGACCGGCGTGGTCCCGCCGACATCGGGCGCCTGAGCGGCCTGGAC
>CAWCFL010000006.1:0-187231 GCA_963794805.1 uncultured Acidimicrobiales bacterium | reverse complement strand
GACGATGGGAATCGAACCCACGACATCCACCTTGCAAAGGTGGCGCTCTGCCAACTGAGCTACGTCCCCGAGGGGCGCTCAGGCTAGCGGCGGAATCGGTCCGCTGCCCGCTCGATCGGTTCGCGCCGCACCGGCCGGTGGCTCAGCGGGAGTCGGGCGGCGCCACGGTGAGGCCGACCACACCGTGCGCGGCGATGCGCTCGGCGACGAAGCCGGTGGCCTTCATCTCCTCGACGAACGTTCGCAGGTAGGCGAGGCCCTCCCCGTCACGCCCGCGAGGCGTGCCCATCGCCTGCTGCACCGCCGTGAAGCCGCCATCGAGCAGGCGCGACCCGGGGAGGCGTGCGGCGTCGGCCATCAGGGCCGGGCGCAGCCCGGCGAGCGCGTCGAGGTGCTCGTCGACGAACAACCGGAACGAGCCCCCGAGGTCAGCCGGACGGACGAGGTCGGCGTGGCGCAGGTTGCGTTCGAGCCACAGGTCGTAGGCGGCTCGCGGCGCCGAGGCGACGCGCACGCCCGGACGGTCGACGTCGTCGACGGAGGTGATCGGCGAGCCGGGCGGTACGAGATAGGTGCACTCGATCTCGCAGTACGCCGCGGTGAACGCGATCGTCTCGGCACGGGCCGGCTCGGCGCCGATGTTGCCGACGTCCCATGCGCCCGACGCGGCGTCGTCGGCCAACTCACCCGGCTACCGGTAGGTGCGCAGGTCGAGAGCGACCCCGAGCCGGCGGGCCAGCTCGCGGGCCATGTCCGGCGACACCCGACCGGCGTTCCGTCGGGCTCGCGGCCGGTGACGAGCAGGAAGTTGCTCGCGTTGATTGCAGCGCGCAGCGTGCCGGTAGGCGCCAGCGCGCCGATGGCGGCAGGGGAAGGGACGGCCGTCGTGATCCCGCCAGCATATGGATCGCCCGGGGCCCGGGTCGGAGCGTGCGCTCCGCGCCGCGGTACGTTCCCGACCGGCGGGGGAACGGCCGGGGTGGGTTGATCATGACCAACAGGGTGCGACTCGACGGGCCGGTGGAGATCCTGGTGACGCTCGGGCTGACGCTGCCGACCATCACCGACGAGCAGGTCGAGGCGATCCGTTCGGCCGCACCGCAGGGCTCCACCGTCCGGGTCGCGGCGACGATGCGCGAGGCAGTGGCCACCGCCGGGGGCGCCACAGTGATCTTCGGCTTCATCCCCAAGCCGCTGTTCGATGCGGCGCCGGACCTGCGGTGGGTGCACTGCATCGCCTCGGGGATGGACATGTTCCTGTACCCGGAGATGCAGGCCAGCTCCGTCGTCCTCACCGGGGAGAAGGGCCTCGTCGGCGGTCACCTCGCCGACACCGGCTTCGGTCTGCTCCTGGCGCTCACCCGCCAGATCGGCACGGCGATCCGTCTCGGCGCCGAGGGCTGGAACCGGCGCGAGGCGATGCGCATGGTGGAGGTCGAGCTCGAGGGGCTGACGATGGGCGTCGTCGGCTTCGGTGGTACCGGCCGGGCGATGGCCCGGCGGGCTGTGGCCTTCGGCATGGGCGTGATCGCCTGCGACGTCGTGGCCGTCGAGCCCTCCAACGGAGTCGCCGAGGTGTGGACCTTGGACCGCCTCGACGACCTCCTCGCGGCGAGCGACGTCGTGGCCATCGGCGCGCCCCTCACCGACGAGACCCGGCACCTGTTCGACGACGACCGCTTCGCGGCGATGAAGCCGGGGGCACTGCTGGTCAACGTGACGCGCGGCGAGATCGTCGACGGCGAGGCGATCGTGCGCGCCCTGCGCAGCGGCCGGCTCGGGGGCGCTGCGCTCGACGTCGCCCCGATCGAGCCGCTCCCGCCCGACCATCCGCTGTGGACGTTCGACAACGTGGTGATGACGCCGCACACCGCCGGCGCCTCGCAGCTGCGCGGGCCGCGCAACATCGCCCGCTTCTGCGACAACCTCCGACGCGCCGCGGCGGGCGAACCGCTCGTCGGCGTCGTCGACAAGCAACTCGGTTACTGAACACGGAGGAGGGACCATGCGCTACTACTCGTGCGACTCCCACATCGTCGAGCCGGCATCGGTGTTCGACGGGCTCGAGGCCCAGTTCGGATCGCGCGCCCCGCGCATCGACAGCGTGCCGGGCAAGGGCGAGTTCATCGTCCTCCCGAAAGCCGGCCGCATCCCCGTCGGCCGCCTCGGCATCGCCGGGCACCGCCTCGACGACCCGGCGACCGACGAGCTCATCGCCCGCGGCTACGCCGGCCTCAACCCGGGCGTGCTCGACCCGGTCGCCCGGCTCGACGAGCAGCTGATCGACGGCATCGTCGGCGAGGTGATGTACCCCAGCCTGAACATGTTCTCGTTCGCCGGGTTGGACCCCGACGTGGCCGCGGCGGTGTTCGCCCAGCACAACGACTACATCGTCGACTACTGCTCGGTCGCGCCCGAACGCCTCGTCGGCATCGGCTGCCTGCCGATCCCCGACGTGGACGCCTCGCTGCGCGAGCTGGAGCGCGCCGCCAACCGTGGCGTGCGCGGCTTCATGGTGCCGGCCCACGTCGACCCCGAGCGCCCCTACCACCATCCGGACTACGACCGCTTCTGGGCCGCCCTGCAGGACATCGGGGCGCCGCTGACGATGCACATCTTCACGGGTACCGACTGGCTCACCGGCCTGGCCGAGCACTGGGGGCCGCCGGGCACGACGATCAAGGGCTACACGCTGGCGCACACGTCGGTGGCCAACACGGTGATCGACCTGATCTGCGGCGGCGTCTTCGAGCGCTACCCGGACGTGCGCGTGGTGGTCTCCGAGTTCGAGACCGGGTGGGCCGCGCACTTCCTGCGGCGGCTCGACCACGCGATCTACCGCACGCCGCAGTACGCCGTCGACTACCTGACGATGAAGCCGAGCGACTACTTCCACCGCAACGTGTCGATCACGTTCGAGGACGATCCCGACGGCATCGCCACGCGCCACGAGGTCGGCGTGCGCAACCTGTGCTGGGGCAATGACTACCCCCACCACGACTCGATCTGGCCGAACTCGATGACGGTCCTGCAGAAGATCATGTCGGGCGTGCCCGACGACGAGGTCGAGCGGATGTGCTTCTCCAACGCCGTCGAGCTGTACAAGATCGACGTCGCCAAGCTCCCCGGCTGAACTTCACGGGCGGCGGCTCGGAGCTCGCGCCCAGGCGCTCCTAGTCTCCCCCGATGCCCATCGCGCCCCGCACCCGCCTCCGCTTCGGCTCGTTCCTCGCTCCGCACCATCCGCTCGGGGAGAGCCCGACGCTGCAGTTCCAGCGCGACCTGGCACTCGCCCAGCAGCTCGACGAGCTGGGCTACGACGAGTTCTGGGTGGGCGAGCACCACTCCACCGGGTGGGAGATGCTCGCCTCGCCGGAGATGTTCCTCGCCGCGGTGAGCCAGCGCACGCAGCGCATCCGGCTCGGCACCGGCGTCGTCTCGCTGCCGTACCACCACCCGTTCATGGTCGCCCAGCGGATGGTGCAGCTCGACCACCTCAGCCGTGGCCGGGTCATCTTCGGCACCGGGCCGGGCGCGCTGCCGTCCGACGCACACACCCTGGGCATCGACCCGATGGTGCTGCGCGACCGCCAGGACGAGGCGATGGGCGTGATCATCCGCCTGCTGAACGGCGAGGACCGCTTCGACTACACGTCCGACTGGTTCGAGCTGCACGAGGCCGCGCTGCAGATCCTCCCGTTCCAGGACGAGATGCCGATGGCCACCGCGTCGAGCATCAGCCCGAGCGGGATGCAGCTCGCCGGCAAGTACGGCACCGGCGTGCTGTCGATCGCCTCGACCAGCGCGGAGGGGCTGCAGGCCCTGCCGACGCAGTGGGCGTTCGCCGAGGAGGCCGCGGAGAAGCACGGCTCGGTGGTCGACCGGCGCAACTGGCGGGTGCTGATGAGCTGGCACATCGCCGAGACCGCGCGAGCAGGCGCGCGAGGAGGCCGTGCTCGGCCTGCAGCGTTGGCACAACGAGTACAACGTGCGCGTCCTCGGCCGGCCGGGCGCCGAGCGTGTGGAGGACCCGTGGGTGCTGCTCGACCAGGTCGCCGCCACCGGTGGCGAGGGCGCCGGGGCGGCGGTCATCGGCACGCCCGACGACCTGATCGCCGCGATCCGCAACCTGCAGGAGGTCACCGGCGGGTTCGGCGTCGTGCTCGGCTTCGCCCACGACTGGGCCAACCTCGACGCGACGCGCCGCTCGTGGGAGCTCGTCGCCCGCTACGTGATGCCCGAGCTGCAAGGCGCGCTGCGCCCGCAGCAGGCGTCGGCCGACTTCGTCGAGGCCCACAAGCACGAGCTGATGGCCGGCGCCTCGGCGCGCGGTGATGTCGCAAGATCATGGGCAACGAGCGCGCCGCCGCGGCGATGGCCGTGACGATGCAGCAGGCCGCCGAGCGCAAGGCGACGCAGGCCAACGACCCGGTCTTCCGCCCCGGCGCCGGCGTCCCCCAGGGCTGACCGGCCAGGCGGCTGGCCGCCACCGACGCTGTCCGGCCACGATGGTCGGCCACACTGTCCGGCGGGTGAGCCAGATGTGGGCCGGTGATCGTCCAGCGTGGCCGACCAGCGGGCGCGGTCAGTCGTCCTTCAGCGCCACGGCGTTGGGGGTGACGTTCATCTTCGGCACGTACTCGGCCAACTCGACGACGCGGCCTCGCTGAGGAACTTGGCGCGCAGCTCGGTGCGGCACGACTCGCACGGGCCGTAGAAGCGCTGCGTCGCCGACCTGCCGCAGCGCGGGCAGGTGACGTCGAGCTCGGCTGCCAGCAGGGTGTCGTCCACCCGGCGAAGGGTACTGCGACGTGCCGGGCGGCTCAGGTTGCCGTGGCGTTCTTCAGCAGACGACCGGCGAACACGCCGGTGTGCTCGCCGTGATCCATGAACACCTGGCCGTTGACCAGCGTGTAGTCGTAGCCGGTCGCCTCCTGCACGTACCGGCCGGCGCCGTGGGGGAAGTCGTGCACGTACGTCGGCGCCGGCAGCGCGCAGCGCGTCGAAGTCGATCACGTTGATGTCGGCGAACGCACCCGGCTGCAGGCGGCCGCGGTCGCGCGATGCCGAACAGGTCGGCGGTGTCGCTGGTGAGCCGGCGGATGGCCTCCTCGATGCGACCAGCGCTGCCGCTCACGGATCCAGTACGTGAGGAAGAACGTCGGCTGGCTGGCGTCGAGGATCTGCCCGACGTGGGCGCCGGCGTCGGCCAGGCCGAGCGTGACCAGCGGATCGTCGAGCATCTCCTCGACCGCGTCGAGGCGCTGGTTGAGGAACGGGTAGCTGCACACCAGCGCGCCGTCGGTCTCGAGCAGCAGCTCGATGTACGCCGCCGCGGCGCTGATGCCGCGCGGCGCGCGCATCGGCGCCGAGCGACGTCGACGGGTCGAGGTCGTAGCGGCGCCGCCGGCTCGGCTGGTTGACGATGAACAGCTGGTCGAGGTCGAGCCGCGACGGCCTCGCTCGGCCTCCTCGATCAGCCGGCGCGCGGAACGCCGGGTCGCGGATCGCGACCATCTTGCTTGCCGTTGCGCATCGCCTCGCAGCGTCTCGCCATGCCGGCGGCCCGATCGAACAGGCTGCGGGTGTCGAGGCTGAACAGGATGCCGACGCTGCGCGCCGTGGTCTGCGGCCGCACGCAGCGCGCCCGTGGCGTTCTCCTCCTTGGCGAAGCCGATGACCCGCGCGTACAGATCGGGACGGCTGTCGTGCTGGGTGAGGCCGAAGCTCACCGGCCGGCCGCTGCGCCGGCTGACCTCGCCCATCCATGCCAGCTCGGCGCGGGTCTGCGGCAAGTCGGCGTCGTCGCGCTCGCCCTCGCCGATGCGGCTGGCGCGCTCGAACACGCCGGCGCCGTGACGGCCGAGCACGTCGGCGAACGCGAACAGCTCGTCGGCGGTCGGCGTACGTGCCGGGCACCGGCCGACCGTCGGGCACCTTGTGCAGATAGGTGCGGCTGGTGCTGAAGCCGAGCGCGCCGGCGCGCAGCGCCTCGTCGAGCAGGTCGCACATCGCGGCCAGGTCGTCGGCGGTCGGCCGGGTCCTTGCTCGATGCGAGCGCTCGCCCATCGCGTACTGGCGGATCGCGCAGTGGCCGACCATGCCGCCGACGTTGGGGCCCTTCGGCATCCGGCGATCGACGTCGAGGTACTCGCCGTAGGTCACCCAGTCCCACGGCAGGCCGCCGAGGATCGCGTCGCGCGGGATGTCCTCGACGCTCTCCATCATCTCGGCGAGGTACTCGCGGTCCTCCGGCTGCACGGCGCGAACGTGACGCCGCAGTTGCCCATCACCACGCTCGTGATGCCGTGGTAGCAGCTGCTCGAGCCGATCGGGTCCCACGCCAGCTGGGCGTCGAGGTGGGTGTGGATGTCGACGAAGCCCGGCGTCACCAGGCGGTCGGTCGCATCGATCGTGCGCGCCGCCGAACCGCCGAGGTCGGCCTCGACGGCGACGACCCGGTCGCCGACGATGCCGACGTCGGCCCGCCTGGCAGGTGCGCCCGTTCCATCCACCACGGTGCCGTTGCGCACGATCACGTCGTAGTCGGTCATCTCGCCCCCAGACGTCACATCACG
Source organism: uncultured Acidimicrobiales bacterium (assembly GCA_963794805.1). Lineage (GTDB taxonomy): Bacteria > Actinomycetota > Acidimicrobiia > Acidimicrobiales > Ilumatobacteraceae > JAODBQ01. The sequence continues at coordinate 180,653 of CAWCFL010000006.1, read as the reverse complement.
GGCGCCGGCGCGCATCGTGCCGGCAGAGGCGTCGGACGCCTCATGGTGATCCGAGGCGAACCTACGCCGCGACGGAACCCCGACTCACACCGAGCCCTCACCGACCCGCGCGTCGGGCCCAACACTCGGGGCCGACCATCGCGTCTCGTGCACCTGCGACCGTCCATGCGCCTCGGCCTCGCGGCCTCCGGCACCGCCCTCGTCCTCCTCCTCACCGCCTGCGGATCGAGCAACCCCTCGTCCTCGCCGACGTCACCGCGGCCGCCGCGTCGACCACGGTGGCGGCCGCCGAGCAGCCGACGACCGACTCGACGCCGACGGATTCGACCGGCGGTCGCCGCGGCGGCGGCATGCAGGCCGCGATCACCGCGTTCACCGACTGCCTGACCCAGCAGGGCCTGCCGTCCCGGACGTGACGTTCGGCGGCGGCGGCGGACCGAACGGGACCGGCGGGACCGGCGGGACGGGTCAGCGCACGCCCGGCGGCGGGTCGCGCCCGGCCGGCGCACCGACCGGCAGCTTCCCCCGCCGTCCCAACGGCACCGGCACCGGCACCGGCACCGGCGGCTTCGACCCGACGACGATGATCCTCCAGCGCCTCGGCCTGGACACCTCCGACCCGACCGTCAAGGCCGCCGTGGACGCCTGCACGCCGGCGCTGACGGCCGCATTGCCGTCGGGAGGTGGCGCGCCCGGTGGCCAACCGCCCGCCGAGTCGACGACCACCACCGCCTGAGCGGCGACGCCGCGCCGCCGAATCGCCCGGCTGGGCGTTCGCGGTGTCACTAGCCTCGACCGGATGAGCACCACCGCCGAGGGCACCCGGATCGTGCTCGGCACGTGCCACCACGACTGCCCGGACAGCTGCGGCTGGCAGGTCACCGTGCGCGACGGTGCGGCCGTCCAGCTGCGCGGCAACCCGGACCACCCGTTCTCCCGTGGCGAGCTGTGCCCCAAGGTCAACCGCTTCCTCGACCGGGTGCACAGCCCGGACCGCATCCTCCACCCGCTGCGCCGCACCGGCCCGAAGGGCGACGGGCAGTTCGAGCCGATCTCCTGGGACGACGCGCTCGACGAGATCGCCGCCCGGCTGCACGAGGCGATCGACGCCCACGGCGCCGAGACCGTGCTGCCGTACAGCGACGCCGGCAACCAGAGCGTGCTGGCGATGTTCTTCCCCGAGCGGTTCTGGAACCGGCTCGGCGGCAGCCAGCTGCTGCGGGCCATCTGCGGCAACGTCGCCGGCGCCGGCACCCGCGCGACGAACGGCACGGCGGAGAGCCTCGACCCGTCCGAGCTGCGCCACGCCCAGCTGATCCTGCTGTGGGGCACCAACACCCGGCTGACCAACCGCCACCTGTGGCCGGTGATCGAGGCGGCGCGGGCCGACGGCGCCCAGGTGGTCGTGATCGACCCGATCCGCACGCTCACCGCCGACGCGGCCGACTGGTTCGTCCAGCCCCGCCCGGGCACCGACGTCGCCCTGATGCTGGCGATGATCCACGTGCTCGTGCGCGACGGGCTGATCGACGACGAGTGGGTGGCGGACGCACACGATCGGCTTCGACGACCTCGTCGCCCACGTCGCCGAGTGGACGCCGGAGCGAGCCGCGGCGATCACCGGCGTCGACGCCGGCGAGATCGAGCGCCTGGCCACGGCCTACGGCACGATCCGCCCGGCGGCCATCCGCACCCTGATCGGCGCCGAGCACCACGAGAACGGGGCGATGTTCTTCCGCACGCTCGCCTGCCTGCCGGCGCTCGTCGGCGCGTGGCGCGACCGCGGCGGCGGGCTGTCCCGCTCGATCGGCACGTGGAGCGACCGGTGCCTCGACCTCGCCGCGCTCACCCGTCCCGACCTGCCGAACGGGCCGACCGCCGCGGATGCTGAACATGAGCCGCCTCGGGCGAGATCCTCGACGGGTTCGACGAGCACGACGCACCGCTCGACCCGCCGGTGACCGCGACTGATCGTCTGGAACGCCAACCCGCTCGTCGTCGTGCCCAACGCCGAGCGCACCCGCGCCGCGCATGCGCCGCGACGACCTGTTCACCGTCGTCCACGAGCAGTTCATGACCGACACGGCCGCGCTACGCCGACATCGTCCTGCCGGCCACCACGCAGATCGAGGCGACCGACGTGGTCACCGCGTGGGGTCACCTGTGGCTCGGGTGGAACGAGGCGGCGATCGCCCCGCGCGGCGAGGCGGTGAGCAACAGCGAGCTGTTCCGCCGGCTGGCCGGGGCGATGGGCTTCACCGAGCCGGCGCTGTTCGACGACGACCTCACCGTGCTGCGCGCCGCGCTCGCCCGGCATCGACCTCGACGAGCTGCGCCGCGTCGGCTTCGTGCGCACGCCGCACTACCCGGCCGACGGCCGCCCGTTCGCCGACGGCCGCGTTCCCCACCGCGTCGGGCCGCGTCGAGCTGCGCAGCGACGCGCTCGTCGCGCGCGGTCAGCCCGCGCTGCCGACGTTCGTCGCGCCGCGCGAATCGCCGCTCGGCGACGCCGGCCTCGCGGCGCGCTACCCGCTCAGCCTGCTCACGCCGAAGCACCACACACCGGTTGCTCAACTCGAGCTACTCGCACCTGCCCGCGCCACGGTCCCCTCGAGGGCGGCCCGTTCGTCGAGCTCGACGCGGTCGACGCCGCGGCGCGCGGCATCGCCGAGGGCGACTGCGTCGAGGTGCGCAACGACCGGGCCACGCTGCGCCTCACCGCCCGGCTCACCGACCGGCTGCGCCCGGGCGTCGTCGCCATCCCGTTCGGCTGGTGGCGCGCCGACCACGCCGACGGCCACGTGGCCAACTCGCTGACCAACGACACGCTCACCGAATGGGGCGGCGGCGTCGCCTACAGCGACACCCTCGTCGAGGTCGTGCCCGCCGCGCGCTGACGCCGGCTGTTCACCCCAGCAGCCGGCGCCGGGGGTAAGGGTGAGCCTGCGGGCATGGCCGGGGAGCTGATCTACGCGTTCCGCGTCATGCGCCTGCCGCTGCTCGACGCCGGCGGCTCGACGATCGGCCGCCTCGAGGACATCGTCATCATCCCCGGCGCCGGCGGATCGGCGCCGCGGGTGCTCGGCTTCGTCGCCACCAGCCAGCGGCGCAAGATCTTCGTCAACGCCGGCCGCCTCGGCGCGCTCGACAGCGAGGGCGCCCGCCTGCGCAGCTGGGACGTCGACCTCAAGCCGTTCAAGCCGCACCGCGGCGAGATCCTCATCGGCCGCGACCTGATCGACGCGCGCATCGGCGACGAGACCGTCAGCGACATCGCCCTGCGCCCGCACGGCGACGGCCGCACCACGTGGTGGGAGCCGGCCAAGGTGCGCCTGGCCCAGCGCACGCGCGCTGCGCCGCCGGCCGAGCTACCGCCTCGTCGACTTCGACGACGTGCCCGGCCTGTTCGCCGGCGTCGCCGGCGCCGAGATGGCCGCCGAGGCCGCCCGCCTGCGCGACATGCACCCGAGCGACGTCGCCGGCTTCGTGCGGGCGATGCCCCTCACCCAGCGCCGCCAGCTCGCCGAGGCGATGGACGACGAGCGCCTCGCCGACCTGCTCGAGGAGCTGCCCGAGGCCGAGCAGCTGCGGATCATCGACGGGCTCGACATCGACCGCCTGATCAACGTGCTCGACGAGATGGAGTACGACGACCTCGCCGACCTCCTGGCCGAGATGCCCGGCGAGCAGCGCGACCGGATCCTCGACGCGATGGACGCCGACGACGCCGACGTGATGCGCCGCCTGCTGTCCTACGAGGACGGCACGGCCGGCGCGCTGCTGACGCCGGAGATCATCATCCTCGGCCCGACCGCCACGCGTCGCCGAGGCGCTCGCCGAGGTCCGCGACCCGGACTGGCTGGTCAGCATCGCCGCCCAGGTGTTCGTCGTGCCGCCCGCCGTTCAAGCCGCCGACGGGCACGTACCTCGGCGTCGTCCACTTCCAGCGCCTGCTGCGCGAGCCGCCGCACCGGCCGCTCGGCGAGTGCCTCGAGCACGAGCCGACGATCCCGCCCGACCTGCCCGAGCGCGACGTCGCCGAGCGGCTGGCCAGCTACAACATGCTCGCCGTCGGGGTCACCGACGAGCCGACCGGCTGCTCGGGGCGATCACCGTCGACGACGTCCTCGACCGCACGCTGCCCACCGGCTGGCGCCAGCGCCGGCGGGTGGCGGCCTTCACCGGCAGCGCACCGCGAGGTGCGGTCGCCGCCGGGCCGACGTGAAGCGCCACGAGGACCTGACCACCCCGCGCCGGCGCACCCGCTTCGGGTTCTGCGCTACGACCCGGAGGCGTTCGGCCGCTTCGCCGAGACCATCGCCCGCACGCTCGGCACCGCCCGGTTCCTCGTCGTTCCAGACGCGTCGTCGTCGTCATCTGGATCGGCGCTCAACGCCGTCGCCTGGCGCGCTGCAGCTGGGACCCGTACCCGTTCATCCTGCTCAACCTGGCGTTTCGCACCCAGGCCGCGTACGCCGCGCCGCTGATCCTGCTCGCCCAGAACCGCCAGGAGACCCGCGACCGGGTGCAGTCCGACAACGACCGGCGCACCGCCGAGCGCACCCAGGCCGACACCGAGTTCCTCGCCCGCGAGCTCGCCGGCGTGCGCCTGGCGCTGCGCAACGTGGCCACCACCGAGCGAGATCGACGACCACGTCGAGCGGCTCGCCGCAGCGCTGGACCGGATCAGCGAGCGCCTCGACGACCTCGAGCAGCGCGCCGCGGCGCGACCTGGCGAGCCGTCGCCGGCCGCGACGCGTCACGGCGCGGCCGTCAGCCGGTCGATCAGCGGCAGCGTGGCGGCGACGTAGGCCTCCGGGGTCGACGAGCGCGGCGAGGTGGTCGGCGGGCACCTCGACGACGGTGGCGCGCGAGCGCCTCGGCCAGCGCCCGCTGGCGGCGCGGCGGCACGAGGTGGTCGCGCGGTGGTGATCAGCGAGCCGGCGGGCTTGCCGAGCCGGCCGGCCCACGGCCGTGGCGTCGAACTGGCTCAGCTCGCTGGCCGGCCTGCACGAGGGCCGAGCGCCTCGTTGCGGTTGATCTCGCCGGCGAGCCAGCCGGCGTAGCGGCGCAGGTCGCTGGCCGTCGCCGAGCAGCTTGCGCAGCACCAGCGCGCACCGAGCGGGGGAACGCCGACGAGCGCACCAGCGGGCCGACGAGGCGCACCGTGCGCCAGCGCAGCCGGTCCAGCATGCGTGGTGGCGAAGGTCAGCGCGGTGGCCTGGACGATGAGCGCCCGCACCAGCTCGGGATGGCGCCGGGTCAGCAGCAGCCCGATCGGGCCGCCCATGCTGTAGCCGATCGACGACGACCCGCTCGATGCCGAGCGCGTCGACCAGCGCGGCGGCGTCCTCGGCGCAGTCCTCAGCGTGAACGGCGAGCTGGCGTGCGCATGCCCCGCCCGTGGCCGCGGTGGTCGATGCCGACGAACGAGCAGCGCTCGGCGAGCGCCTCGTAGGCGCTGAAGAACTGCAGGTCGGCGCTGCGCCGTCCAGCCGTGCAGCAGCAGCACCGTCGGCGCGTGCGGATCGGCGTGGCGATGGTGGCGGAAGAACACCTCGCCCCGGCCGGGCGAGCGACGAGCGTGCGGCCCTCGGGCAGCCACGGCACGTCCATGCCGCCCAACGGTAGGCCGACGGCCCGCGCCCGATCCGCCGCCGTGGCCGACGTCACCGTACCGCCGGGCGCACCATCCGGTGTCACCAGGTCGTCGGGCGGGCGACGCCGGTGAACTCCTGGATGACGTCACGCCGTGGGCGACGGCACGGGCCGAGCAGCCCGGCCGGTCGTCGAGCGCGACGTCGCCGAGCGCGTGCACGCCCGGCGGGACCAGGCCCTCCAGGCACGCCTCGACCGCCGCCGCGCACACCGCCGCGGCGAGCCCGGCGGTGCGCCCGGCGGCGCCGGCGATCACCGTCCAGCGCTCGCCCCCGGCGAGCGCGCCGCGCACCTCGACGCGCACCGCGCCGATGTTGCCGCCGACGTGCGGCGGGCGCAGCATCGGCAGGCGCGCCGTCAGCCGGTCGCGGCGGGTGGCCGAGACCTTGACGGTGATCCGCTCGACGTCGGGGAACGCGAGGTGCAGCAGCACCGGATCGGCGTGCGCGGCGCGGTAGCAGTCGTGCGCGCCCGATCGGGTCGGGGAACCAGCACAGCTCGCGTCCGCTGCCGCCGGGCCGCTCGATCCACTCGCCGTCGGCCCAGCCGAGCGCCCGGGTGCCGAGCGCACGGTGGTGGCGCCGGGCGCACGCCGGACCGCCGGTGCCGCTGACCGCGACGTGGATCTCGTCGGCCTGCGTCGAGCTGGCCGGCGAGCGACCGGGCCAGCAGCCCCGACAGCCCGGGCGCCATGGCCGCGCCGACGACGAGCGGCGGACGGGTGGCGGGGCGTCACCGCGCCGCCGCACTCTCCGCCGACCGCCGGTTGCGCCGCAGCGCGGCGCACCCCTGCCAGCCCGAGCAGATCGATCACGTCGTCGGGGTCGTCGCCGGTCGAGACGACGGCGACGCCGGCGTCGAGGAACCGCTCGACGAGCTCGAGGTGCGGGCTCGGCTGGCAGAAGGCCACGACGTCGGCCGTCGGCGAGATCTTCGATCTGCTCGGTGGCGACACCGCCGACGAACGTCGGCCAACCGCCGGGCGACGGCGATCTGCTGGTCGTGGACGAGCAAGCCGATCGGTCGCCCGTCGACGCGGAAGCTGCTCAGCTGCGTGGCCACCTGACCGCCGGTGACTCCGCCGCCGACGATGCCGACGACCGCGCCCACCTCGGTGCGCGTCGGTCACGCGGCGGTGGCGACGACACTTCGCGCCAGCCGCCCTCCTGCGGTGGCACGCCGCCGCTGCCGCGGGTGCGCATCGGCCGCAGCGATCGTCCCGGCGAGGGCAACGCTCCGAGGGCCCGGCGCAACAGCTTCACGGCGCCGACTGTAGGCGCCCCGACGGGCCGGGACTCGTGGGTGGCGGTCGTCGCCGTGCAGCTTCCAGCGCAGCTCGTCGAGCGCGCGGAACGGCGCCGCCCACAGCGGGTGGTCGAACGTCCACAGCGTGCACGGCGCCGCCGTGCTGCCCGACGCGGTGAGCAGCGCGTTGACCGCCCGGCGGGCCGCCTCGTTGGCGCCCTCCATCGTCGCCAGGTCGGTGTTCGTGCGCACGTAGTCGCTGGCCAGCACGAGGTTGGGCACGGCGGTGGTCGCCGACGGGCGCAGCGGCCACGACGTGGTCGTGTTGATCAGCATCGGCTCGACGTTGACCGAGGGATGGCGACCGGGCCAGCGGATGTCGTCGTCGACGTTGGAGGCGATGACGTTCGCCGGGTCGATCAGCGGCTTGCCGGCCTCGTCCTGGTGCGCGGCGAGCTGGGCGATCACCTCGGCGACGATCTCGTCGCGAGTGCAGTCCTTGGCCGGCTTGCCGTGGAGATGCCGGGTGCGTCGAAATCGCAGATGTCGACGCTGATCACCCCGTTGACCTTGCCGTCGCCGAGCGACGGGCAGGTGCACGTCCGGCCAGAACTGGGCCTGGGAGATCGACGTCAGCGACCACGGCGAGTCGAGGTACAGCACGTGGCCGTGAGCCATCGTCTCGTCGGTCGCCAGGTACAGCTGCACGCCGCTCATCCAGGCCGTGGTCAGCTGGCCGACCGTGCGCGACGGTCGGGTCGATCGCCGCGACCGGGGCGAGCAGCGGCGCGGCGACGTCGGCGGGCAGGGCCAGCACGTACCAGTCGGCGATGCGCACGTCAGGTGCCGCTCGGTGCGGCCAGGTCGTGAGCCGCGCCGGCGGAGGCGACGACTTCGACGCCGGTGATCCGCCCATCCTCGACGCGCAGCGCCGTGGCCCGGCTGCCCGAGGTCGAACGTGCACACCGAGCCCTTCGAGCGTGGTGCGCCACGGCTCGATCCACACCTCGCTCGTCGGACCGTCGAGCACGCGGTCCTCGTGGCCGTGCAGCTCCATCGACGCACCGATCAGGCGGAGCACGACGTGACCGCCCGTGCGGGTGCTCATCTGCGTGCGGCACGGCGGCGACGAACGGCCGGGTGAGCGCGCCGACGAGCTGCTGGTACGCCGGCGAGCGGTCGCCGGCGCCGACGAAGTCCCACCACGAGACGTCCTCCCACTCGCCGAAGTAGCGGTCGTCGCAGCTCGTCAGCAACGTGATGATGCACTCGGCGAGGTGGGCGACGTCGTCGACCGACAGGCCCCAGTGACCGCCGGCGAGGTCGTCGATGAACTGGCGCACCTCGTCGAGCGAGCGCGGCGGACCGACCTCCCACAGCACCGCAGGGTGGTCCGTCGCGGGCCAGCTCGAAGCGGGTGGCGTCGACGCAGGTCGCCGTAGCACCGTGCCGTCGGCGGTGGCGATGCGCGACATCGTGTCGATGACGTGGCGGTAGAAGCCGGCGAAGAAGCGGAAGCCGTGCTCGCCGGGCAGCCCACGGGCGTCCGCCCGGCGCCGTGCCGCCGACCGGGTAGCTGCGGGCCTTGCCGCCGACGCAGTCGCGGTCGTCGAGCACGGTGACCGCGAAGCCGCGCTCGGCCAGCTCGTGCGCCGCGGTGAGCCCGCCGACGCCGGCGCCGACGACCAGCACGTGTGTTGCGCTCGGGCGGCGATCGGCGGGGCGACGAGGTCGCCGAACGGCAGCGTCTGCGGGTCGTGCGGGCACGACCGAGCCGTCGCGGAGCGCGGCGATGATCGCCGGCCGGGTCGTGCGACTCGCGCTCGCGGACCTCGGCGACCAGTGCCGGCGATGCACCGGGTCGAGCGTGGACGATCCGCCTGCGCCTCGGCGGCGACGCGCCCGTCGAGCGCGCCGACCGCGGCGGCGTAGCGCCGTCGCCGGTGAGCGGCGAGAGTCGACGGCGCGTCGTGCCACGAGTGCGTCGCGCCAGTCGACGATGATCTGCCTCGACGAACGCAGTCCGACAGCCGGCCGAAGCAGTCGATGTCGCGCAGCGCCGGTGAGATCCGCTCGGCCGCGGCCTTGTCGCCGGGGACGAGCGCGTCGAGCACGGTGTTGATCCGGTCGAAGTCGTCGCGCAGCGAGTCGATCGTCGTGCCCGGGGCGATGGTCGACGGCAGCCACGCCGAGGTCGAGCTTCATGTGCGCGTCGACCGCGAGCAGCAGGTGCTGGAGGACGATCAGCCGGTCGTCGGCGGCGGCGTCGAATGCCAGCTTCCACGACTGCGCTCACCGGCTCGCCGCGCTGCCAGCCGTCCAGCGCCGTGAGGTAGCGCGAGGCGAACGTGGTGTCGAAGCGCTCCATGCGCGAGCCGTCGTCGAACAGACCCTCGGCGATGCCCTCGCCGACGCGTGCCGTGACACCGGCGTACACGCGCGGCGAAGTAGCCGATCGGCGATCGGTTGGCGATCGCCCAGTCGATCACCGCGTCGAGTTGGGCGAGGACGTCGGGGATCGTGTCGGGCGCGGGGTTGGTGATCGGGATCGGTGACGGGAGTGCGGGGGCGGTCATCGAGGGAACCCTCCTGGGCGTGTTGGCCGCCGGTCCGTGATCGTTGCCCGCCGCCTCGCCGAGCAGGCGGGCGGCACGCGCCGCGAGCCCGCCGAAGCCGCGCTCCGCGGCCACGGCCACCGCCACGCCCGCCAGTTCGTCGGCGCGGGCGCGATCGCCGGCGCCGACGGCCTCCTCGGCGAGGTCGAGGGAGATGGCCGCGCGCGGCGAAGCTCATCCGCTGCTCGGTGGCCCGCCGCTCGGCGAGCTCCAGCCATTCGGGCACACGGTCGGGCGGCCACGCGGCGGGCGCACAGCCCGACGACGTGGCTGATCGGCCCGACCGATCTCGCACGGTGCGGTGGGCGTGCGGCTCCAGCAGCGCCATCGCCCGCGCCGCGAGGTCGGCCCGTCCCAGGCGGGCTGCGGCATAGCCCCAGCAGCCGATCTCGGTCAGCCAGTGGTGCTCATCGGGATCGCCGCAAGGTCGGCGGTGCCGAGTGCCTCGTCGAGCCGCTCGCCGGCCGCCTCGGCCTCGCCGAGATCGACGAGCACGACGGCGGTGGCGGCGTCGAACGACGTGGCGCACGGCGGCGCGGCGCCCAGTCGCCGGCCTCGCCGAGCTGTCGCTGCGCGGAGCCGAGGTAGATGTGGTGGAACGCCGGGGCGTCGAGCAGGCCGTGCGCTTCACCGATCGACCGGAGCTCGTCGAGGTGCGGTCTGAGCGTCGTGCGGACGACCGTCGATCAGGGCCACCCTGGCCTGGTCGAGGGCGATCGAGAAGCGCGCCCGGGGCAGGCCGGCCAGGGAGCCGGCGTCGACCACGGCCCGCGGCGGCGAGGTCCAGCCGGCGGCGGTCGCCGCGCAGGACGGCCAGCAGGCGGGTGCACACGGCCAGCTCCCAGGCGGCGAGCCGGTCGCCGAGGCGCGCGGCCAGCGATGCAGCCTCGTCGAGCATCGGCCAGATCCAGTCGACCACGAGCGGCGAGCCGACGGCCGCGGCGCGCTTCAGCGCATGGAGCAACGTCGGCCTCGTCCGCCGTCGGCGCGGGCCAGGTCGATCGCCTCCCGGGCCAGCGCCGACGCCCGGGCGGCGTCGACCATCATCAGCTCGGTCGCCAGGTCGGCGAGCAGGCGCGAGCGCGTCGCCGGCGACGGTCCGGCCTCGACCGCCTGCTCCAGCAGCGTCGCCCGGCGGACACGGATCGGGCGCAACGACGAGGCGAAGCCACGGCTGCCCGTGAGCGCCGCGGCGGCGAGGAGCTCGGCGTCGCCGCTGTCGGCCGCGGCCGCGGCGGCGATCGCGCAGCGCCGAGCCGGCGGTCGGGTCGTTGAGGTCGAACAGGGCACGGGCTCGCCCGACGAGCAGCCGGGCCCGTTGACCGGACACCGGCGCCGTGTCGAGTGCTCGGCCACGACCGGGTCGCCGTCGTCGAGCACGGCCAACCCACGGTCGAACCAGCCGAGCGCCTCGCTCGGCACGAGCTGGGCGAGCGCGTCGTCGCCGGCACGGCACGCCGCGCCGACCACCAGCGGCGATGTCGTCGGGCTCGTAGCCGCTGCAGCCAGTGCTGGGCGAGCGCCGCCGGGGCCACCCGCTGCGCCGGCCGAGCGCGAGCGCGGTTCGCCGGTGCAGGGTGCGCCGACGGCTGGCGGTCGAGCGTCCCGGCGAGCGCGGCTGCCGGCGAGCGCGTGGGCGAAGGCGAAGCCGGCGATGCCGCCGGGTCGCTCGTGCTCGACGACGAGGCCACGCTCGACGGCCTGGTCGAGCGCGTCGAGCACCTCGTCGAGCGGCAGCTCGGCCACCTCGGCGAGCAGGGCGGCATCGAACGTCGACCCGACGACGGCCGCACCGGCCAGCAGCCGGGCGGCGTCGGCGCCCGACCGCCCCGGCCCGGCGGCGGACCATGTCGGTGACGGTCGCCGGCAGCGGCGGCCCACCATCGAGACCGAGCCAGCCGTGGCGCAGCAGCTCGGACGACGAAGTACGGGTTGCCGGCGGTCAGCGTCGGCGAGGCGGTCGGCGATCGCCGGCGGCGAACCGAAGCGCTCGGCCAGCTCGGCGATGTCGTCGGCGAGCAGACCGTCGAGGTCGACGCGGCTCACCCGACGCACCCGGTGCAGATCGGCGAGCAGGCCGCCGACCGCATCGTCGGGGTCGATGTCGACGGTGCGGACACCGATCAGCAGCAGCACGCGCTCGTCGGCGACGCGGTCGGCGAGGTGGCGGGCCAGGGCCACCGTGCCCTCGTCGGCCCACTGCAGGTCGTCGATCACGAGGGCGACGGGCCGCTCGTCGGCGAACGCTCCCAGTACCCGCTCGACGCCCTGGAACAGCAGGTAGCGGTCGACGACGGTGTCGCCGCTGCGCTCACCGAGCGGCGCGCCCGACGCCGGTCCGGACAGGGGCCCGGCCAGTGGTCCGAGCCCGGACAGCAGATCGCCGGCGGCGCGGCGCACGACCGCGGGCGCCCCCGAGAGGGCGTCGATGAACGGCTGGTAGCACAGCTCGCCGTCGGCCAGGCAGCGTCCGTACAGCACGGCGATCGCCGGTTCGGCACACACCGCCTGGGCGATGAGCGTGGTCTTGCCGATGCCGCCCTCACCGGCGACGACGACGGTGCCACCGCGCCCTGCGGCGAGCGCGGCGAGCGCCGCGGCGACGACTCGGCGCGGCTCGGCGCGTCCGACCGTGGGCGCCTCGGCGGCGTCGCGCAGGATCGGCGGCACATCCGTCGCCTCCAGAGGAACGCTGTCCGCGGTCGGTGTGCGCTCGCCCGATGGAGCGGGTGGCGTGGCCTCCCGGATCTCGCCGACCCACGGCAGACCGGTGGCCACGGCCGGGTCGTCGACGGCGATCGCCGACTCCAGCGCGACGAGCGCCGGTGAGGGCTCCAGCCCGAGCTCGTCGCCGAGACTGCGGCGCAGGCGCTGATACGCACGCAGGGCTTCGGCCCGCCGGTCGCCGCGGTGCAGCGCCAGCATCAGCTGGGCCCACACCCGCTCGCGCAGCGGCTCGTCGGCGAGCACCGCCTCGGCCTCTGCGGCAGCCGCCGCGTGGTCGCCATCCACGAGCAGCGCGTCGATGCGCAGCTCGACCAGCTCGAGGCGCAGCTCGCCCAGCCGGCTGACCTCCCCGCGGGCCCAGGCCGCGCCGCCGGCGTCGACGTACGGCTCGCCCCGGTAGTGCCCGAGCGCCTCGTCGGCCTGCTGGCGGGCGTCGGACCACGCGCCGGCGCGGGCCGCGGCGCGCGCCGTGGCCGCCAGCGTCGACACCAGGCGGGCATCGAGCTCGCCGGGCTCGGCCACGAGGCGGTAGCCGCCGGCCTGGGCGCGGATCCGGTCGGCACCGAGCACCTTGCGCACGGCCGAGACGTGACTCTGCAGGGTGGACGCCGCACCGGGCGTCGGCGCGCCGTCCCACAGGTCCTCGACGAGCGTGCCGGCCGGGACCAGCTCGTTCGCCGCGCTGGCCAGGCGGCACACGAGCGCCGCGCTGCCGGCGACCGGGCAGGTGCAGCTCAGCGCCGTGGTCGAGCACGCGGAGCGGACCGAGCACGGCGATCTGCACCCGTTCCTCACCTCCGGCCGTCCAGCGGCGATCCCCTCGGGCCGGATCGCCACGCGGCGCCGACCGTACCACCGCGGGGGTCCGCGGGCCCCGGCCACCCTCGGTGGCAGCTCCCCCGGCCGGGTGCCCGGGCCGGGGCCCGACCGCCCGGCGGCGAGGTGGGGCGCCACTGCAGCGGCGCTGCAGCGAGCCTGCAGCGCCCACGCCGACGATGGCCCCAGGCCACCCCGTCCCGAGGAGCAGCATGTCCGCCACCGCCACCCCGATCCGCCCGCCGGCGAACACCACACCTCCCGTGGCGCTCGACGAGCAGTGGCGCGACGTCCTCGCCGGACGGTTCGGGCTGGATCCGGACTCGTTCCAGGCGGCAGCCGGCGACACCCGCCTCGCGGCCGGTGCGTCGGCCAGCTGGCGGTTCTTCGACGCGCTGCCCACGGAGGCGCCGATGCGCACCTGGGGTGCTCCTGCGGTGGGCCTCGCCGGCACGTACGCCGCGGTCATCCACAACCTCATCCCCCAACACGGCGACGGCCTGCGCGCGCTGCTCGGGTCGCGCTGCGCCTCGTGGCAGGCGTTCCGCAGCGACTCGAACCACCTCCCCCTGCGGCTGCCCCGCCTGGCGTCGGGCGCCATCGACGCCACCGGCGTGCTCGTCGAGATGTTCCAGGCCTGGGCCGTCGGTCAACTCGACGCGGACGAGGTGGGCGTCGGCGTGGAACAGCTGCGTCGACCCGACGTGGTCGCCAGCGCCACTGCGATGCACCTCGCCGCCGAGGGCGTCCACCGGTGGGCGACGACCGAAGCACTCGTGCCGACCGAGCAGCCGCTGGCGATCAGCTTGGCGACCGACGACGCCGTGGTGCATGCCCGGTTCGCCAGCGTGCGCCGGATCGACGCCGTCCCGGTCTCGCCGGGCCTGCTCGCCGGCGGAACCGGGGGCGGGACGAGCGGGGCGCGGTGCCGTGGTTCGACCCCGCCGCGCTCGACGCTCGCCCACGACCACGACGACCCCTCCGTGTGGCGCCTTCGGGCGCCCACGTGGGACGACATGTTCGGCTCCGACGGGATCCTGCGGCGCGTGACCACCGGGCTGGTCGTCGCCGACGGGATCGACATCACCGTCGCAGGCACGGCGATCGACAACGGCGTCGATCGCGGTCGGCTGCCCTTCGCCGCGGACGGGTGCGGCGAAGGGTGGCGCCGGCCTCGCCGGCCGAGCACGGTCACCACGTGGTCGAGCGAACCAGGCAGCCCACGGGTCCTCGGGGTGATCACCGCCCCGATCGACGCCTGGCTGGCGAGCCAGCCCGTCGCCCGCCCGATGCCGGTCCCCGCGGGGGTCCGCCGGTCATAGGGCCGACGTCCGGTTGCCGCCGGGCGCGACGCCGGGCATAGGTTCGCCGACATGCGGGTCGGCTTCGTCGGCGTCGGCACCATGGGTGGCCCGATCGCCGCACACCTCGTCGCAGCCGGTCACGAGCTGTGCGTCTTCGATGTGCTCGGCGCGGCGGCCGACGCCGTCGACGGGGCGACCGCGGTGGCCACCGCCGCCGCTGCGGCCTCCGGCGCCGAGTGCGTGTTCGTCTCGCTGCCCGGGCCCGACGACGTCGAGACCACCGTCACCGGGCCGGATGGCCTGCTGGCGGCCGACGCCGCGCCGGGCCGCGTCGTCGACCTGTCGACGAACTCGCCGGTCGTGATCCGCCGCCTGCACGAGCGGTGCGCGGCGGCCGGCGTCGGCTTCGTCGACGCGCCGGTGTCGGGCGGGCGGGTGAAGGCGATCAGCGGCGAGCTGAGCGTGATGGCCGGCGGCGACGACCGCGACGTCGAGGCGGTGCGTCCGCTCCTCGACTGCTTCGCCGCCCAGGTCTTCCACGTCGGGCCGGCGGGTGCCGGCACGGTCGCCAAGCTGGTCAACAACCAGCTGTTCCTGTCGGCTGCGGTGCTCGTGCAGGAGGCCTACGTGCTCGGTGCCGCCGCCGGCCTCGACCCGTCGACGGTGCACGGCATCGTCCGAGCCAGCTCCGCCGGGCCGTACGCCGCGCTGGCCCCGCTGCTGCTCGGACGGCAGTTCGACGACGTGCTGTTCCGCCTGGACATCGCCACCAAGGACCTCGGTCTGGCCGTCGACACGGCCGCGGCACATGGCGTGGACGTGCCCGCGACCGCCGCGGCGCTCGGCGTCTACCGTGCCGCACTCGACGCCGGGCTCGGTGGCCGGGCGTTCCATGCCACGCTGCTCGAGCTGGAGCGCGCCGCCGGCGTCGAGCTGCCACCGCTCACTCGCACGCCACGCCCGTGAGCGCCGTCGCCTCGACGGGCGCGACCCCGATCGACCTGTCCGACGACGAGTCGTTCCGCGACGGCTTCCCCCACGACCGCTTCCGTTGGCTGCGCGAGCACGAGCCGGTGTCGTGGCACGAACCGACGTCGCGCACGCCGGACGGCGAGGGCTTCTGGGTCGTCAGCCGGCACGCCGACGTGGCCGCGGTGCTGCGCGACCCGGTGACGTTCTCCTCCGACCGCGGCGGCCTGCGCGAGCGCGGCGGCACGGCGATCAAGGACGAGCGCACCGCCGGGGTGATGCTCAACCAGACCGACGACCCCCAGCACCAGCGGTTGCGTGCACTGGTCAACCGCGGCTTCACCCCGCGTGCGGTGGCCGCGCTCGCCGACGAGCTCACCCGCCGCGCCTCGGCGATGCTCGATGCCGCCGGCGACGAGCCGTTCGACTTCGTCCGGGCCGTCGCCAGGGAGCTGCCGTCGCAGGCGATCTGCCTCGTGCTCGGGGTGCCCGAGGCGGACCAGCCGCAGCTGCTCGACTGGCTCGACGCAGGCATCGAGGACGACTCACCGTCGATCCTGTCGCCCGCGGCGATGCGCCACATCCGCACCTACGCCGTCGACCTCATCGCCGCCAAGCGGGCCGCGCCGGACGAGGCGATCATGTCGACGATCGTCCACGCCACCGGCGACGACGGGCGCGGCCTCACCGACGAGGAGCTCATCGCGTTCTTCGCGCTGCTGTTCCCGGCCGGCTCGGAGACGACGCGCAGCGCGCTCGCGGGCGCGGTCGATGCGTTCGCCGAGCATCCCGGCGAGCTGGTCCGGCTGCGCGCCGACCCCGCCCTGATGTCCGCGGCGATCGAGGAGGTCATCCGCTGGACGACGCCCTCGGTGTACAAGCGACGCACCGCGAGCCGCGACGTGCACCTGGCCGGGACGGCGATCGCCGCCGGCGACAAGGTGACGTTCTGGGAGATGTCGGCCAACCGCGACGGGCGGGCGTTCGCCGAACCGTTCCGCTTCGACGTCGGCCGCAGCCCCAACCCGCACCTCGGCTTCGGCTGGGGCACCCATTTCTGCCTCGGCGCCGGCCTGGCCCGGTTGGAGATCCGCGTGGTCCTCGACCTGCTCGTCCAGCGTGGTGTGCAGGTCAGGCGGGCCGGCGACATCGCCTGGATGCCGAACAACCGGTTGTTCGGGTTGAAGACGCTGCCGGTCAGGCTGCTCCCGGACGGCGAGGAGCGGCGCGCACCCTCCTAGGGGACGGGGGTGAACGTGTCGTCGCCGGGGAAGTTGCCGTTGCCGCTGTTGGCCAGCTCGATGAACGTGCGGCCGGGGGTGAGCAGGATCGGGGCACCGGTCTCGTCGGCGAACGCGAACGCATCGAGCCGGTCGTTGCGCGTCCACGTGCCGTTGATCATCCGCCCGCCGGTGAACACCACGGCCGGGTTGGTGCCCGTGGTGGTGCCGTCCGGGGACCGTGCGTCGGTGCTGCTGCGCTCGTAGTCGAGCCAGGCGACGATGACGTTCTCGGTGGATACCTGCTTGCCGTCGGTGAGCCGGTGCGCACCGCCCTCCTGGTCGCGCTGGTACGTGCCCGTCGTCGGGTCGTAGCGCCAGGCGAGCGACACGGTCTGCATCTTCATGTCGAAGCCGGTCATCGCCTCACCGGCCGTGGCCGCCTCGCCGACGGCGCGGTAGTGGTACTGCTGCGGCGGGCCGGTGCGGTCGGTCCCGTTGGTCCGCAGCAGCTCGGTGTTGGCGTGCGTCTTGTGCGGCCGGCCGCGCTTCGGGTCGAGCTCCCAACCGGGTCCCTGTCCCTCGGTGATCAGCAGCAGGTCGGAGTTGCGCAGCAGGTTGATGTTGCCCGGGTTGCCGCCCGAGCAGGCGAACAGCGCCCCGTTGAACGAACCGACGAGGTTGACGTCCTGCTCGCGGCACGAGCGGATCGGCCCGACGAAGTCCTGGTTGCGGCTGTGCCACACCGTGGCGAAGCGCGTCGGCCCGGCGCCCCACGCCTCGAAGATGATGTCGGGGTCGTTGAGGCCGGTCTGCGGCCGGGCACCCGGATCGTTGCTCACCTTGACGACGAGTGCGGCGCGGGCGAGCAGCGTCGGGTCGGTGAGGGGGAGGCCGGTCAGGGGCTCGACCGGTGGCGGCAGCGTCGTGGTGGTCGGCGCCACGGTCGTCGACGTCGTGGAGGACGTGGTCGACGTCGTCGACGACGAGGTGCTCGTCGGCGCGATCGTGGTCGGGGTCATCGCCGCCGGGGCGGAGACGGCAGCGGTCCCGCTCGTCGTCGACGACTTGGACGCGCTCGGCGCACGCGCTGAGCAGCACGGCCCCGCCGGCGAGGGTGAGCAGCCGGCGGCGCGACATCGCGCTCGCCCCGCTCCGGGCGGCGAGCGCGTCGGCGAGCCCGTCGCCGGGCGCGCTCGTCGGGTCCTTGGAGTTGGTCATCGTCGGGGGTTCCTCGCGGTTCGTTCGGGGGGCGCCAGCAGGCGGCATCAGCGCCGCGCCGCCGGCCGAATCGGTCGATCAAAGTTACCGTCCCGGCGCCCGCCGGAGCCGTCATCCCCCGAGTCGGCAACCGGCCTTGCGGCTGCGCCGTCGCATCGGATAGTTCTCTGTCCGTCCCGGGCCGACCACAGGAGATCGTCATGACGCGTCCGTTCACCGGCAAGATCGAGCTCGACGTCAGGGATTCGACGGCCGACTGGCCGGCGTTCCTCTCCCAGCAGGCGCCGGCCGGCGCCCCGAACGTGCTCGTCGTGCTGTACGACGACACCGGCCAGGCGGCGTGGTCGCCGTACGGCGGGCGGATCAACATGCCGACGATGGACCGCCTGGCGGCCAACGGGCTGACGTACAGCCAGTGGCACACCACCGCGTTGTGCTCGCCGACGCGCTCGACGTTCCTCACCGGGCGCAACCACCACTCCAACGGGTTCGCCACGATCTCCGAGTCGTCCACCGGGTTCCCCGGCTACAACAGCCACATCCCGCCGGAGAACGCCACGATGGCCAACATCCTGCGCGACGCCGGCTGGTCGACGTTCTGGGTCGGCAAGAACCACAACGTGCCGATCGACGAGTGGACGATGGGCGCCACCAAGAAGAACTGGCCACTCGGCCAGGGCTACGACCGGTTCTACGGGTTCATCGGCGGGGAGACGAACAACTGGTATCCGAGCCTCGCCGAGGACAACCGCTACATCGATCAGCCGTACCTGCCCGAGGACGGCTACCACCTGTCCAAGGACCTCGCCGACCAGGCGCTGCGGATGATCCGCGACTCCAAGCAGACCGAGCCCGACAAGCCCTGGTACCTGTGGTTCTGCCCGGGAGCCAACCACGCCCCGCACCACTGCCCCGACGACTACATCGCCAAGTACGAGGGTGCGTTCGACGACGGCTACGAGGCCTACCGCGAGTGGGTGCTGCCGCGGATGATCGAGCGCGGCATCCTGCCCGAGGGCACCGAGCTGTCGCCGATGAACCCGATGCCCGACGGCACGTTCAACCCCACCGACGTCGTGCGGCCGTGGGACGAGCTGAACGACGCCGAGAAGGCGATGTTCTGCCGGATGGCCGAGGTCTACGCCGGGTTCTCCGAGTACACCGACGCCCAGGTCGGCCGGATCGTCGACTACCTGGAGGAGTCCGGGCAGCTGGAGAACACGATCATCTTCTACTGCGCCGACAACGGCGCGTCGGGCGAGGGCTCGCCCAACGGGTCGGTCAACGAGGGCAAGATCTTCGGCGGCTACCCCGACGACCTCGAGCAGAACCTGACGATGGTCGACCAGCTCGGCAGCCCGAACACGTACAACCACTACCCCACCGGCTGGGCGATGGCCTTCTCCTCGCCGTACCGGATGTTCAAGCGCTACGTGTACCAGGGCGGCGTGTGCGACCCGCTGGTCATCCACTGGCCGGCGGGGATCGCGGCCCACGGTGAGGTGCGCAACCAGTACCACCACTCCACCGACATCGTCGCCACGATCTACGACGTCTGCGGGGTCACGATGCCCGACGTGTACAACGGTGCCACGCAGACCCCGCTGGCCGGCGTGTCGATGGCGTACACGTTCGATGCGGCGCCCGACGCACCCACGCAGAAGCACACCCAGTACTACGAGATGCTCGGCAACCGGGGCATCTGGCACGAGGGGTGGAAGGCGGTCACCGAGCACGGTCCGATGGCCGGCACGCGCAACTTCGCCAACGACCGCTGGCAGCTGTTCCACACCGACGAGGACCGCGCCGAGGCCGTCGACCTCGCCGACGAGCAGCCGGACAAGCTCGAGGAGCTGAAGGCGAAGTGGTTCGAGGAGGCCGAGGCCAACCACGTGCTGCCGCTCAACGACCTGCAGATCATCGGCAACCCGAAGGACTTCGAGACGTTCGTGCAGATGGAGTTCCACGTGCCGGCGCCGCCGAGCGGGCAGTACACGTACTACCCGGGCACCAGTGAGATCCCCGAGCGCTCCGCGGCCAACGTGCACAACGTGTCGTACAAGGTGCTCGCCGAGGTCGACCTCACGCCGGACACCGAGGGCGTGATCTTCGCCCACGGCTCGCGCTTCGGCGGGCACAGCCTGTTCGTCAAGGACGGGTCGGTCACCTACGCGTACAACTTCCTCGGCATCCCGCCGGAGGACCGCATCTCCGCGCCGGTGCCGACCTCCGGCCACCACATCATCGGCGTCGAGTTCACCAAGACCGGCATGGGCCCGAACCGCGAGGGCATGGGCCCGCTGAAGCTGTACATCGACGATCAGCAGGTCGGCGAGGCGGACATCCGCACCGTCATGGGCCACTTCTCGCTGTGCGGCGAGGGCCTGTGCATCGGCTACGACAGCGCCGACCCGGTCAGCTCGATGTACACATCGGGCTTCGAGTTCACCGGCGGCACGATCCACAAGGTCGTCTTCGACATCGCCGACGACGCGTACATCGACATGGAGGCGCACCTGGCCGCGGCGATGGCCCGCGACTGAGCGACGCCGGGCCGGACGGGCGATCTCCCTCAGAGCGGCTGCACGGGGGTGGCCAGCGGCTGGGTCCAGGTGACCACCTTGCCCGGGTCGGCGACGACACCGCGCAGGCTCACGTCGAACGAGCGCGTCTGCCCCGGCGCCAGGTCGACGTACAGCGAGTACACGTTCCAGCCGTGCTCGGTGCCCACGCCGACCGGGGTGGGCACCCCGTCGACGTTCACCGACGTGAGCGCCAGCGGGCTGTAGAACGACACGTACAGTCGGCTCGTGCCGCTCGGCAGGCCGACGCGGTTGCCGATCACGTAGCGCGGCAGCCCGTCGGCCGGCGCGTTGTTCGTCAGCTCCAGGTGCACGGTGGCATCGGTGGTCCCGCTGGCGTCGGTCGTCGCCTGGAAGCCGGCCTTGCGGTCGAGGAAGCTGTCGATCTTGTTGCCACCGCCGTTGGTCACCGCCACCGACCAGCCGTCCGCCCCGGACGGTGTGGGCATGGCCCCGGCGAGACCGACGCGTCGGAAGAGCGCCTGTTCGTCGGCGTTCGCGCTCCACATCATCAGCCGCCGCTGACCGACGAGGGGACCCATGTCACGCGACAGCGTGATCGGCTCGGGCAGCGAGCCCGTCACCAGCTTCTGGAACGTCAACGAAGCCATCTCGGCCAGCGAGTCCACGCGCAGGTCGGTGTCGTCGTTCGCCGCGACGTACTGCCCACGCAGCAGGAAGTCGGTGGCGTTGTCGGCGGTGAGCGTCTCGGGCAGCGTGGTCAACTGCAACGGTCCGGTGTAGCGCAGCAGACCGCTGAGCACGAACGGGTCCATGGCGATCACGCCGTCGACGTGGCGTCCGGTGGTCTGCTGGTAGAGGTCGGCGGCGATCGACCCGACGGTCGGGAAGTCCGGGGTCATCGTCAGGTTGCGGAACGACGCGTCGGCCACGTGGCCGTCCTGCTCGTAGCCGAACTGTCCGTACTGCTTCAGGAACTCGGCGTCGTGGACGACGGCACCGGCCTGCTGGGCGGCGCCGTCGAGGTCCTGGACGCGCCCGACGTCGCCGAGCGACAGCGCACCGTCGTCGACCTGCAACTCGGCGTACGTACCGGGCATCCCGCCGAGCCCACGCGACTCCGACGGGGTGGTGAACAGCACGAGGTAGTTGCGCGGCGCCGACGCGCCGAGCATCTGCGGCGCCACGCGGATCGCGTCGAGCGCCTGGTCGAGCGTGGGCAGGTGCTCGTCGATGCTCTCGCTGAAGTCGTCGAGCTGGTAGACGGCGCGGTGCACCAGCCATTGCGAACGCGACTCGTCGGTCGTGCGCTGCAGCTGCTCGAGTGCCTGCTGGACGCGCTCCAGTGGCGCCTCGAGCCGGGCCAGCCCGTCGAGGTCGATGCGCCCGTTCCTCGTGCCCAGCGAGTCCGCGGTCGAGCTCGGTCAGCGCCTCGGCGACGGTGCGCGCCCCCGATGCCCCGACGCCGCTCATGTCCACCACGGCCGAACGGTGCTGGGCGACGACGGGCACCGCAGCGGCGCCCCAGGTCAACGGCGAGTCCAGCCGGGTGTTGGCCCGTTCGAGGATGTCGGCCGACTCGGTGAACCACTTCGCCGCACCGGCGAAGTCGCCCTGTTCGAGGGCCACGACGCCGAGCTCGGCCGTGCTCTGGCCGCTGCCGAGCTCGTGGCGCGACTGGTAGGCGGCGTAGCCGAACGCCGCGCTCGACGCCCCGCCGACCACGATGATCACGCCGATGGCGCCCCACGCCAGGCGGCGCACGAGCTTGGAGTACCGGCGGATGCCGGCGACGAACACCACGGCCAGCACGGCGAGCGAGATGGCTGCGGACAGCCCGAGGGCGCCGCGCAGCTCGGCGCGGCACAGCACGTTGCAGGTGATCGCCGAGGGACGCGGCGAGGACCTCGGGGCGGTCGCGCCGAGCCGCGCCGGCCCACAGGGCGGCGCCCAGTCCGACGGCGGCGACGAGCATCAGCAGCGGGTCGATGGCGATGGCCAGTGCCGCGCCGGCGGCGAACGCGGCCGCCCACCACGGGGCGCGGCTGCCGACGACGACGATCGCCAGCACGCCGGCGACCATCACGACGGCGTCGATCGCCGGTGTACCGGTCGGCGCGGCCGAGCTGCGGGCCGCCACGAGCGCGGCGATCACGCCGATCGCCGCGACGATCAGGCCGGTGGCGCGGCCGGCGCGCCGCGCCGGAGCGCTGACGGGCTGCCCGGGAGCTCGGGCGACCTCGACCTTGCTCACGCTGCGCTCGCTTCAGTCGGTGATCAGGCGCCGGCCGGGCGACGCCGCCGCCTGGTGACGACGATCAGCCCTGCACCGGCAACGACCGCACCGGCCGCGATCTTCATCGTGGCGTCGCTGTCCGAGCCGGTCTGGGGCAGTTGGGCGCTGGGCGCGGCCAGCGCGGTGGGCGCGAGCTGCGCGCTCTGCCCGCCGGCGCTGAGCACCGCGGTCGGTGTCGAGCCATCGGGGGGGTAGCTGCTGGCCCCAGCCGTCCCGCCGATGGCGACGGCGGCACCCAGGGCCCCGGTGAACAGCATGATCATGTGCTTGCGTCGCATCTTGCGTCCTCCACGCCGAAGTCGCGGCACCGTACCGGCGCACCCTGCGTGCTGACCCGCGCCACACCCCGTGCGGACCTCGAATGGGTCGGATGACCCACCGTCGGTGGCACGCCGCCGCCACCGCGCGACCGGGCCGTCGCCGTCTGCTAGGGAAAGCGTCGTGAACACCTTGTACACGGCGACGGCAACCGCGACCGGCGACGGCCGCAACGGACACACCGAGAGCGAGGACGGGTTGCTCTCGACCGATGTCCGGGTCCCGGTGGCGATGGGCGGCCCCGGCGGCGCCACCAACCCCGAGCAGCTGTTCGCCGCCGGCTACGCCGCGTGCTTCCACTCGGCGCTCAAGATCGTCGGCAAGGGCGCCGACCTCACCGGCTCGGCGGTGTCGGCCAGCGTCTCCATCGGGGTGCTGGACAGCGGTGGCTTCGGCCTGGCCGTCGAGCTCGACGTGCACGCTCCTGCGCTGGATCGCGAGACCGCGCTCGACCTGACGCGCAAGGCGCACGAGGTGTGCCCCTACTCCAACGCGACTCGCGGCAACATCGACGTGACGCTCAACGTCATCTGACGGCCCGCCTCGCCAGATCGGGTCGGCGATCTCACCCCGTCTGGACGATGCGCGGCCAGTCCCGGTCGAACCATCCTGCAGGGGTCGACCCGTTCCCCGCCACGCCTCCCTCCGAACCGGCCTCACGATGAGCCTCGTCGTCGCCATCCTCGTCATCGTCGGTACGAGCGCGGTGGCCATCACGGCGATGCTGCTGGTCCGCCACCGCGCTCCGGAGGGCAGCTACTTCAACGACGGCGACCGGGCCGCCGGCGTGTTCGGCGTGCTGGCCACGGGGTTCGCCGTGCTGCTCGGCTTCGTCGTCTTCCTCGCCTTCGCCAGCTACGACGCCGCTCGTTCGGGTGCCGAGACCGAGGCGCTCACGGTGGCCCAGCAGGTCGAGACGGCCCAGTTCTTCGCGGCGCCGGCGTCGAACACCCTCACCGGCCAACTCGTCTGCTATGCCCGATCGGTGGCCGGCGTGCAATGGGAGCGGATGGAGGCGGGCACGCTCGGCGAGGCGCTCAACCCGTGGGGGGCGGAGCTGTTCCGCACGCTGCAGACGGTCGAGCCACAGACGGCATCCGAGCAGTCCGCCTACGACCAGTGGCTCGACCAGACGTCCACCCGGGAGCAGGCCCGCAGCGACCGCATCCACGGGGCTGTCGGCGTGATCCCGACGCCGCTGTGGATGGTCCTGTTCTTCAGCGCCAGCCTGATCTTCGCGTTCATGCTGTTCTTCGCCGACAGCGGCGAGCGCAAGGTCGTGCAGGGCATGCTCATGGGATCCGTGATGGCCGTCATCGCGGCGATGCTGCTGCTGCTCGGCTTCCTCGACCACCCGTTCCACCAGGGCGTCGGCGGCCTGCGACCCGTCGCCATGGAACGGACGCTGCAGATCATCGACGAGGAGCTCGCCGTGGCCAACGTGCAGATCACGCCGCCCTGCGATCCTCGCGGCAACCCCCTGTAGACCGCCGTGGTGGACTGGCTGACCTCGCGCCCCGCCTGGCTCCTCATCGCCGGGAGCCTGGTCTTCGCCGTCGTCACGGCGTTCGTCGCCAGGCGCGGCGTGCGTGCGCTGGTGCCGGCGGACGAGGCCGACCACGTCTCCCGCCTCGCCTCGCCGTTGATGCCGGCGCTCGGCGCGGCGTTCGGCGTGTTGATCGCGCTCTCGCTGGCAGGCGAAGCCGGCTACCTGCGCGACGCGCACGACATCGTGGCCGACGAGGCGGCCGCCGCGTCACGCCTGGCCTGGGCGGCCACCAGCCCGGGCATCCAGACCGAGCCGATCCATGTCGCGCTGGTCGACTACCTCGAAGCGACCCGCCAGTCCGAGTGGAATGGGACGTCCGCACGGACGGGCGACGCGCGCGTCAAGACCACGATCGCCACGCTCGAGCGAGTGGTCCGCGCCGAGGCCGCCGACCCGAAGATCGGCACGCCGGCCAGCACCGAGCTGCTCGCCTCGCTCGATGCCCTGACCAGCGGTCGGCGTCAGCGCATCGCCGCGGCCTCGCGCGAGATCCCGCCCCTCTACGTGATCACCCTGCTCGTCGGCGGCGTGGCGTTGATCGCCAACGCCGGCGCGCTGGCGTTCCGCAGCAGCATGCGGATCACGATGTTGATCGTCGGCCTTGCCGCAGTGGTCGGGCTGAGCATGGCCCTGCTCCTCGCGCTCGCCGGACCGTGGCAGGGCCCGCTCGTCGTCAGCGGCGCGCCGCTCGACGAGATGGTGCGCGACCTGCACACCGGCCTGTTCGGCTAGCTCGTCGGCCGCCGCGCCGATCAGCCCACGTTCGGCGCAGGCTCGAGGAGACCGGCGGCCACGGCGACCTGGATGGCTCCATGGCGCGACGACGCGCCGAGCTTGCGGTAGATGGCGATCGTCTGTGACTTCACCGTGTTGCGCGACACGTAGTGGCGGTCGGCGATCTCGGCGATCGACAGGTGCGTCGGCAGGAGGCGCAGCACGCGCAGCTCGGCCGTCGTCAGCGACATCGGCCCGAAGCTGTGCGTCCGGTCACGAGTCGTCGTCACCTCCCGGCGGAGGGCCGCCAGCTGGCGGGCCACGCGGGTGGCGCCGTCCATCGTGTCGAGGATCGCCGCCGCCTCGTCCACCCAGGTCGCCGCCTCGACGCGGCTGGCGCGCAGCAGCGCATCGCGCGCCAGGAGGATGCGGACCTGCAGGTTGAGCCACGGGGCGACGTCCACCAGCCCGGTCAGGTGCTGACGGCACATCTCTCGATCGGCCTCGACCGCGTCGCTGCGGCCGGCATGGCTCTCCACGAGCACGCGGACCGCGAGCACGAGCACGACGGTGGTCACCGATGTCGCGTCGTCGACCAACTCCCGCGCCCGGCGCGCGGCGACCTCGGCCTGCGCCCAGCGGCCGTTCTCGATGTCCACGATCGCCAGATGGGCCAGGCAGTTGGCCACCGAGATCGGCCTGACGAGCCGGGTCGCCGCCCCCTCGCGCAGCCGGGCGACCGCCTCGGCCTCGTCGCCGCGCATGAACGCGGCCGCGCCGAGGATGAGGCAGGCGGCTGGGTGTCCGTCACCGAGGCCCACCATGTCGTGGACGTAGCTCGCCTCCTGCGTCATCTCGGCCGGTGCGAGCGGCGCGATGACCATGCGCGCGGCGGCCAGGGCCACCTCCGGCCCGAGCGGGGCGGCGTCGGCCGGATGGTGCGCGACGAGCGCCGCGGCGGCGCGTTCCAGCCACTGCGCCGCTCCCGGTTCGCCACGATCGAAGCAGCCCCACGCGGACAGCGCCATCAGGTGCGGCCGCCGGTGGAGCTCGGCGTCCGGGAACAGGCCGACCCAGTGCGCGACGGTCGGGATGTGCGGTCCCTGCGTCGTCATCGTCGCGAACCACCGCATCACCAGCGATTCGGCGCGATCGAAGTCGCCGGCGCGCACTGCGTGGGTCACGGCGCCGTCGGCATCGCCGTGGTCGTCGCACCACTCGCTGGCGCGCCGGTGCACGTGCGCCGAGCGGTTGGGACTGCGCAGCGCCAGCTCGCCCTGGAGGAACTGCGCGAGGAGGTGGTGGAACCGGTACCAGCCGCGGTGGTCGTCCAGCGGGACGACCAGCAGGGTCTGACGTTGCAGCTCGTCGAGCAGCCGGCCCGAGCCGCTGCGTTCGAGGATGTCGTCGCACACCTCGCCGGAGAGCCGCTCCAGGCACGACGCATCCATGAGGAAGCTGGCGACCGACGGATCGAGCTGGGCGAACATCTCCTCCGCCAGGTACTCGACGACGTACCGATGACGACCGACGAGGTGCTCGGTGAGCGTCGCCGTCGAGCTCCGGCCGGTGCGCAGCGCGAGCGCCGCGAGGTACACCGCGACCGGCCAACCCTCGGTGTGCTCGACGAGGGTGACCCGGTCGTGCGCCGGCAGGTCGACACCGAGCGCATCGAACAAGGTGGCCGCCTCGGGAACGTCGAACGCCAGCTCGGCGGGGCCCACCTCGACCAGCCGGCGCTTGACACGGATCCGCCCGAGCGGCAACGGGATCGCCGAGCGGCTGGCGAGCACGATGCACGAATCGACCGGCACCTCGCTCATGAGGACCGGGAGCACGTCGAGGGCGTCGCGACTCACCAGTTCGTGGACGTCGTCGAGCAACAGCATGAACGGGCGGCGACGCGCCGCGAGCATCGCGGCGAAGCCCTGCAGCGACGACGAGCCGAGCTTGGGTGGGTGGGTCCACAGCGCGGCGATGCAGCCCGCCTCGACCGGCTCGACCTGGTCGAGGGCCAACGCGATGTAGGTCAGCAGCGTGGCTGCCTCGTTCTCCGCGGCGGTGAGGCTGACCCACGCGGCCGGTCGCTGGTCGGCTGTCGCGAGATCGGCGAGGAACGTGGACTTGCCGTAGCCCGGTGGCGCACTGACGACGACCACCTCGCCCTGGCGGCCGCCCACCTGGTCGACCAACGCGTCGCGGGGCACGAGCCCACGCGCCGCGGGGTACAGCTTCGACGCCGTCGGGACGAAGCCCACAGCTTCCAGCTCCTCGCGCACCGATCGACGCGACGCCTGTTCGAATCCCGTCAGCACGCGACGGCGATCCTACGGCCGCAGCCGGGCGCATCCGGCGGCGACCGCCGGCACCGGCACCCGCACCCGTCGGTCGGTACGGTCGGGTCGTGCCCGATCGGACGACCTTCGACGCGACGATCGGCGCACTCGAGGCAACCGTCGACCGGTGCGCGGACACCGGGGATCGCATCGGCTACTTCGCCGCGATGTACATCGCGGTCACGGGCGCGGTGCGCCAACGTGCCACTGCGGGTCGCTTCGAGGACGCGGCGAGGATGGAGCGCTTCGTCACCCGGTTCGCCGGCCGGTACCTCGACGCGCTCGACGCCTGGCGCGCCGGCCGACCGTGCTCGGCGTCGTGGCGGGCGGCGTTCGAGACGACGCGGCAGCGACGGCCGATCGTCCTGCAGCACCTGCTCCTCGGGATGAACGCGCACATCAACCTCGATCTCGGGATCACCGTCGCCCAGCTCGGTCCCGCCGGGACGATCGACGCCGTGCGGGCCGACTTCGACGCGATGAACGACGTCCTCGGTGGGCTGATCGACGGCTGCGAGGCGGCGCTCGACTCGGTCTCGCCGTGGATCGGCCTCGCCGACCGCATCGGCGGTTCGGGCGACGAGAAGCTGATCCGCTTCAGCCTCGTGGTCGCCCGCCGCCAGGCGTGGTCGGCGGCCGTCCGCCTCAGCAGCCTGGACGGCGCCCGGCTCGACGCCGAGATCGACGCGATCGACCGGGCGACCGCCGGGGTCGCCTATGTGGTCGCCCATCCGGGCCTCCTGGCCAGCGCGGCCCTCGCCGTCGTCCGCCTGCGCGAGCGCGCCGCGCCGGCCGAGATCATGCGTCGCCTCGCTGCCGTGCAGACCCCGGCCT
Organism: uncultured Acidimicrobiales bacterium; assembly: GCA_963794805.1. Classification (GTDB taxonomy): domain Bacteria; phylum Actinomycetota; class Acidimicrobiia; order Acidimicrobiales; family Ilumatobacteraceae; genus JAODBQ01. The sequence goes on along the minus strand of CAWCFL010000006.1, from coordinate 152,288 downwards.
GAACGCCACCCCGCGATGACCGCTCCAACCGCCTCCGCACCGAAGGACAGGTGACCGCCATGCCGTCACGACCCCCGTACGTACTCGCCGACCTCGACGACGCCGGCGTCATGACGGTGACGCTGAACCGGCCGGAGGTGCTCAACGCCTGGATCCCCCCGATGCAGACCGAGTTGTTCAACGCGCTGGACGATGCGGCCGCCGACCCCGCCGTCCGGGTGATCGTGCTCACCGGTGCCGGACGGGGGTTCTGCCCCGGTGCCGACATGCAGTACCTCGCCGATCTGTCGAACGGCGCCGTCGCCGCCGAGCCGGTCGTGCCCGAGACCAGGCCGATCACCCATGCGTTGTCGATCCCCAAGCCGATCGTCTGCGCGATCAACGGCGCCTGCGCCGGCATCGGTCTGGCCGTGGCGATGAGCTGCGACATCCGCTTCGTGGCCAGCAACGCGAAGCTCACCACCGCGTTCGCCAAGCTCGGGCTCGTCGCCGAGCACGGACTGTCCTGGACGCTGCCCCAGGCGTGCGGGTACGCGACGGCCAAGGAGCTGCTCTTCTCGGCGCGCCGCTTCACCGGCGAGGAAGCGGCCGAGCTCGGTGTGGCCCACGCCGCCGTCGCCGACGGCGAACTGCTGGATCACACCATGGCGTACGCCCGGCAGCTCGCCGTGCAGTCGTCGCCCGTGTCCTTCGCGACCATGAAGTGGCAGCTGGCCCGCACCCCGTTCCAGGACGTGCACCAGGCGCTCCGGGAAGCCGACCTGCTCCTGCGCCAGACCACGTCGGGGCCGGACTTCGCCGAAGGCGTCGCCGCCTTCACCGGCCGGCGCGACCCGTCGTTCGCGCCGCTCGGCCAGGGCACGACCGTCGAGTTCCCCGACGCGTAGCCGCCGGGACCCGGGACGGGTCACGCGGCGGACGACCGGCACGTGGTGCGGTCACTGCCTGGCGCGCCCGAAGGGACTCGAACCCCTCACCTTCTGATCCGTAGGCCGAAATTCGTCTGTCCGCCCAGTGCCGATCCGTATCAGATTGTAGCTCTGAGCAGGGACGGTGAGTTCGGGTGCGGACAGGCCGACATCATCCGGCACAGCGATGTATCAGCCGGATTGATACATCTCTGATACATCGTGGGCCCCGCGAGGGATCATCCGCTGGGTGACTCGGGCCAGCACAGAAGGGCCCGTAGGTTGGAGTGCGACGACGCGACTCGCGGCACGGTCAATCTGGCGTCGTCAAGCCCGGGAGCTCCGATTCTTTCTCCGGTCGATGAGCGGACCCATCAAGACGAAGGTGGCGCCGAGACCCACGAGGGTGAGAGCGGCAATGGCCAGTTTGAACGGGTTGCTTCCGGTGGCGGGAAGTTCTGTCGGTGGTGGGACGGCGATGTCCTGTTCGCTGGTGACCGTCAACGGTTCACACGGCCCGGTCGAGCCGGTGTACGTACCGTCACCCGAGTACACCGCCTGGAACGCGAAGCTCCCGCCGGTCGATGGCGTCTGCGGGAACCCGACGGCGTCGGCCACCCCTGTGGCGTCGAGCGCGACCGGGGCGGACGTCGCCGCTGCGGGCGCGCTGCAGGTGCCGTTCGTGAACCACGAGAACGTCACCGTCCCCGACGGCGCCGGCAAACCCGACTGCCCCGCCACCGTCGCCTGGTCGTGCACCGTCGTCCCCGCCGGCACCGATGTCACCGTCGCATGCGTCGCGTCGTGGATCACCGTCGCGGTGGCCGACGCGAGCGCTGTGACCGCCAACGGCTCACACGGCCCGGTCGAGCCGGTGTACGTGCCGTCACCCGAGTACGACCGCCTGGAACGCGAAGCTCCCGGCGGTCGACGGCGTCTGCGGGAACCCGACGGCGTCGGCCACCCCTGTGGCGTCGAGCGCGACCGGGACGGACGTCGCCGCTGCGGGCGCGCTGCAGGTGCCGTTCGTGAACCACGAGAACGTCACCGTCCCCGTCGGCGCCGGCAAACCCGACTGCCCCGCCACCGTCGCCTGGTCGTGCACCGTCGTCCCCGCCGGCACCGATATCGCCGTCGCGTGCGTCGCGTCGTGGATCACCGTCGCGGTGGCCGACGCGAGCGCCGTGACCGTCAACGGCTCACATGGCCCGGTCGAGCCGGTGTACGTGCCGTCACCCGAGTACACCGCCTGGAACGCGAAGCTCCCGCCGGTCGACGGTGTCTGGGGGAACCCGACGGCGTCGGCCACCCCTGTGGCGTCGAGCGGGACCGGGACGGACGTCGCCGCTGCGGGCGCGCTGCAGGTGCCGTTCGTGAACCACGAGAACGTCACCGTCCCCGTCGGCGCCGGCAAACCCGGCTGCCCCGCCACCGTCGCCTGGTCGTGCACCGTCGTGCCTGCCGGCACCGACGTCACGATCGTCACCGTGGGCGTCGGCGCGTGCGTCGAGTCGTCGTGGATCGCCGATTCGGTGCCCGACGCGATCGGTGTCACGGTCAGCGGCTCGCATGGCCCGGTCGAGGGGGTGTTCGTGGCGTCACCCGAGTAGTCCGCCTGGAACGCGAAGCTCCCCGACACGTCCGGCGTGAACGCGAACGCCGTCGCGTCGGCCACACCCGTGGCATCGAGCGGGACCGGGGTCGACGTGGCCTGCCGCGGGTGCGCTGCAGGTGCCGTTGGTGAACCACGAGAACGTCACCGTCCCCGTCGGCGATGGCACTCCGGGCTGCCCGGTCACCGTCGCTTGGTCGTGCACCGTCGTTCCCGCCGGCACCGACGTCACCGCGGTGTGCGTCGTGTCGTGGATCACCGACGCCGTGCCCGATGCGGCCGGCGTCACCGTCAGTGGCTCACACGGTCCCGTCGAGGCGGTGTAGGTGCCGTCACCGGAGTACACCGCCTGGAACGCGAAGCTCCCCGGCGCACCCGGGGTGAACGCGAACGCGGTCGCGTCGGCCACACCTGTGGGGTCGAGTGGGACCGGGGTCGACGTGGCCGCCGCAGGCGTGGCGCAGGCGCCGTTGGTGAACCACGAGAACGTCACCGTCCCCGTCGGCGTCCCCGACCCACCGGTCACCGTCGCCTGGTCGTGCACCGCCGTCCCCGCCGGCACCGACGTCACCGGCCCGTGCACGGCGTCGTGGATCGTGGTGGTCACCGCGGCCGAGCACCGCACCGTCACCGAGTCGTGGCTTGTCTGGTTGGGGGCAATGGGTGAGGTGGCGGTGGCGGTGTTGTCCAGGACGGCACAAACGTCTGGTGCGGTCGGGCTGGTCACGTGGACCGTCTGGCTCTCTCCGGCGGCCAGGGTGAAGGTGCCGCAGCCGAGCGTCTCGGTGGGCGGCGCGCCGGTGATCGTGCACGTCGCCGGTCCTTGCTGGTTGGCGATGCTCCAGTCCACTCCCGGCCCCGCCGGGAGCGCGTCGGTCAGGGTCAGACCGGGAAGCGCGTTCGTTCCCGGATTGGCCAGGGTGACGGTGAACCCGATCGGTGATCCTGCCGTGACGGGCGATTGGTCGGCCGTCTTGGTCAGCGTGGGAGTGCAGCCCGCCGGCACTGGCTGGACATTCAGGGCGATCGCGTTGGAGAGGTCTGGCGGGGTGATCGCGTTGGTGGTGGCATTGGCCTGGTCGCTGATCGATCCAGTCGCGCAGATCTTGGCGACGGTGGTCTGGAAGCAGACCTGCGGCGGGTCGCCGATGAAGCTCAGCTCGGCGAACGGTTGCAACCCGTTGGCCCACGGGTCGTTGGTCGGCGCGTTGATGACGAACTGGGCGGTGAGCGTGTCCGTCGGTGGGGTCACCGGGATGGCGGAGATGTCGAGGACGCCTGGCGTTGGTCCGGTGAGCGGGAGTGCGACGTCGGTGAATCCCGGCACGGCGGTCCCGGTGGAATCGAGCAGGGAGACGTGGATCTCGGCGAAAGCGTCGAGTTCGGTGGAGACGAACCGGACCTTGTCCCAGCTTGTGACGTGACCGGGTTTGGCGTCGCAGTAGAACGAGGTTGGGCTGACGAGCTCGAGCGCCTGCTTGCCGACCCGGCACGGGTTGCTCCCGGTGCGCGCGTCGAAGGACCACAAGAACCCGGCGTCACCCAGGCCCCACATGCAACCAGTGGCCTGGTCATAGGTGTAGGCGTAGTCGCTGGTATGGCCGCCGTTGACCGGATTGCGCTCCGGCGGCTGGTTGGTGTCCCAGCGACGGGCGGGATTGAACCCGGTACAAGCTGCGTTGGCCGTCCAGTTCCAACAGAAGGCGTACCCGTTGGCTGATCCGCCGGTCACGTCGAAGAACGCGAAGTAGGAGCTGTCGAGCTGGCGCACGTATGTGACCTGCTCGAGGCTGGCCACGTCAGGCACGCCCGGCACGGCAGCCCCGGGGCCGGGGATCGGCGCCAGCGGACTCTTGTCGGCCGCGACGCAGACTTCTTCGCGGGGTGCAGCTCGGGGTGCACCCGCCTCGCGGTACCCACCGAGCGAGGCGGCGCAGATCCCATGGGGACCGGCTGTTCCGGGATTGATGATGAACGATCCGTAGCCCGTTCCTGAGAAGTTCGGTGTCGGCAGGACCAGCGGCGTGCCCCAGCCGGGGCAGGCCGCTTGCGTCGCGGTGTCGAAGCAACTCACCTGCGAGCCGGTCGGCCCGCTGAACGCCTGGTCGAGGAAGATGCGGCTTCCGTCGGCAGTGAGCTGGACCACCAACCCGGTGCCCGCACCGTTGACGCCGGGGTTCCAGCCCACCACCGTGCCGTTCGCCGGTGTGCTCAAGTCGACTCTCGCCACGGTGGCACAGGGCGACTGGGTCGCGGCATCAAAGCAATAGAGGATCGGTGTGAACACGCCGTTGTTGTTCTCTGAACCGTAGAAGTACACCGACGTCCCGATCGCCGCGGAGCCCTCGATCATCGCCGGGTAGTTGCCGCCCCGCACACCGCCGGTGCCGGGATTGGAAAGCTGTGTATACCCGCATGCGGCGTCAGCAACGAGGTCGAAGCAGGCCACCCCGTAATCGGCAGGGCGGTTCACCGGGAAGAACATCTTGCCGTCCGCCCTGACGAATTGCATCGGAGTGAAACTGGTACTGATCTGCTGGGAAGGGTCCCCGTACGTGAGGACCTTCGGGTAGCCCGGGCACGGCTCGCCGGTCGACGCGTTCGTGCAGGCGACGATCTGCTGCCCGCCCCCCACCGTGTGGTGGAAGATGTTGAACACGTCGTTGCCGAACAGAATCGGTCGGAACCCGTCACCGCCCGTGGCGCTGTCCTGGAAGATCGAGGTCAGCGGAGGCGGAACCGGTACCGCAGCGCCGGTCGACGTCGACGGCACATCACCCTGAGAGCGAACTGCTTTGGTGCCTGCGCCCAAATCCGTCGTCCCGAACGTCGTCCCGTCAGCCGAGTACTCCTTGGTCCACGTCGGCGGGGTCTGCAGTGACCCGGTCACGAAGGTCTGACCGGCACCGATCGGATCCGTGACGACGGAGTGACCAGGACTCCCAGTGATGTTCTTGTAGTTCAGGACCCACTTGATCGGGGCGCCCGGCAACACCGAGGCGCCGTTCAGTATCGGATTGCCAGCCGGATCAAGAGCCTGCTTCGTCAAGGTCGCCTGCCCTTGAGCCCCGACGACCTCGGTGAGGCCCGGCGACATCGACGCGACCAGCATCCAAATCGTCAGCACGCACGTCGTCGGCAGCAGACCGAGAAAGCGCCCAACGATTCGACGCGTCGATCCAAGCGAACCCGTCTGCGCACGTCGATTCACCGACATCCCCCCGGTTGCCGCAAGTGCGAGCGACCGTAGCACCTCGTGGCAGACACTCAGTCTGGGCCGGCGACCTTCGCCCACTGCGGGCTCGTCTTCGCCTCGCGGGCCGTGTTCAATTCTCGCGCACAGCATCGAGCAGTGACGTTGGTCACGGCGTTTCGTCCGTTTTGTACCGCCCTGTACTCAGCTCAGAGTGGGAACGCCGCGACCGACCACCAGCCGACCCGTACCGATTGCCTGCGGGGGCGACGGTCGTCGTCGACGAAGCCGGGATGATCGGCACCGGCGCCCTCGACCGGCTCATCCACCTCACCGAACAACAACGATGGCGACTCGCGCTCGTCGGTGACCCGTACCAGCTGCAAGCCGTCGGACGCGGCGGCATGTTCCACAACAGGCGAGATCATCGCGTCATCAGGCCTCGATCACCGCCCCCCGGCCGACACGAATCTGCCGATCGGTATCGACGAGGAGAGCACGGATGGCGACGTTCGGTGCGTATGTTCTGTGCGCAGTGGACCGCCGGATCGGGCATTCGGAGCGCGTCCCGGTCTCCGGCGTGCCATCGCGATCAGCGGCGTCGCCGGTCACCTGTCGGTGATGGTCGGGAACTTCCAGGTGCCGTTGAGGATCTCGGAACGTGGCTGATAGAGCCGGACTGCGTAGTTCCAACCCTTCGTGATCGGGATCGAGTTGGGTGCATCGGGGCCGTGGTCACCGAATCGGACGGTGATCGATCCGTCTGGGTCGCGTACGCCGGTGATGCTGTTCACGCTGTATGCGCCGGACGGGTTCGGTTCGAAGAAGCCTTCGGCGTTGTAGACCGAGATGGACCAGAACGCGTCGACCGGCACGTCAGCGCGGACGTGGAGTTCGTAGCGCCCGACTGGAAGCCCGGCGTTGACGACGAGGTAGGTGGCTTCCTTGGCCGGCAGGCCGCCCCACCCGGCGGCCGTGCCCAGCAGGTGGTGGACAGGGTCCACATCGGCCTTGGTCCCGAACATGGTGTCGGCGGACTTCAACCCGGCCGCCAAGGTGAGCACGGCCCGACGGGTGGTGTCGAAGCTGTCCTGGTCGTAGTCGGGCAGCACGAATGGCTGGGCAGACTTGGCCGTCAGTCCGAAGCCGTCTTGGATGGCGGCCACGGCGCTGAGGTCGTTGGTGTCGTTCGGGTCGACCAGTACTCGCGGCGACGAGGACGTAGGGCGATTCGTGGCGGTCGACGCTGAGGTCGTACACGCCCGGATCGTGGAAGATCTCGTTGATGTAGTGATCCTGATTGACGATCATCACCGAGACGTACCGATCACCGTGATCCGGAACCGTGAGCGTCGCGCCGTCACTGATGTCCACCACGGCAAAGCTGTAGAGCGTGTCCCGGTTCATTCGGATCACGGTCTGGTGGTCAACCGACGCCGGGGCGCGATGGTGAAACCACCTGTTCACCGCTCCCGCATCGGCGTGCAGACCGGCGAACATCCGGTTCGTCTCAGCCCGCACGAAGTTGTCGACATTCACGCGCTCTGCCATCCGATGACCCTTGCACATGGCAACGCGACGCCGAACTGCCGATCGGGCGCGACCCGCGGTGTGCCCAACTCGTTGTTCGGTGCGCACATTCGGTGCGTCCCATACCGGCACATCGGGGACGATGTAGCACGGTGCGCGGAGGAGCGTTTGGGGACAGGCGAACGAACGTCCACGGCGTTGCTCCATCATCGTCGATCTGTTCGTTCGCACGAGCTCCGACGAGGTCGCTGGCTAGAAGGTGCGTGCGTGGCAGACCGGCTCGCGCTCTGTGTCCATCTGGTCTGGTACGGTCATGGCTTGATGGCGGAGGTCCGCTCGACGCGGTACGCGAGGAGTGGCGATCTCAGCGTGGCGTTTCAAGTCATCGGCGACGGTCCACGCGACCTGATCTACGTGCCAGGGATCGTCTCGCACGTCGAGTTCTTCCACGAATTGCCCGGCTACTCAGAGTTTCTCGACGGCATGGCATCGTTCGCGAGGGTCATCGTTTTCGACAAGCGCGGCAACGGGCTGTCGGATCGCGTCGCAACAGCGCCGACGCTCGAGGAGCGCATGGACGACATCCGTGCCGTGATGGACGCGGTGGGATGCGAGCGCGCCACGCTGTTCGCGATTTCGGAGGGAGGACCGATCAGCCTGCTCTTCGCGGCGACGTACCCGTCGCGCGTGGAGGCGATCGTGTTGTACGAGACGTTCGTCTGCTACGGAGGTGTGCCCGGCGAGCTCGAGAGTGATGTCAGTGGACCGGACGCTCACGCGGAGTTCACCGACATGTTGATGCGGACGTACGGAACAGGAGAGTCGCTGGCCGTTGTGGGGACATCGCGGAGCGGGGAGCCGCGTGTCGTGTCGTTGTGGGGACAGGCGGAGCGACTCTCGAACAGTCCGGGCGGTATACGTTCCATCTTCGAAGCCTTGTTCGAGATCGATGTCCGTGCGACCCTTCCGAGCGTGCAGGCTCCGTGCTTGGTCATGCACGGGGCGACTATGTCGATGTTCGAGCAGCAGAGTGGGTACCTCGTCGCGCATCTGCCTGACGCACGACTCGTCAAGCTCGCCGGTGTGGACCACTTCCCGTGGTTTGCCGGGGCTGCGCGGATCGTCGCCGAGGTCGAGGAGTTCCTGACGGGGGTGCGGTTCGGCTCCGTGGACGATCGCGTGCTCGCGACATTGATCTTCACTGACATCGTCGGATCGACCGAGCAGGCGGCGGCGATGGGTGACCGACGGTGGAGCGATGTGATCGACAGCTATTACGCGCTTGCTCGTCGCTGTGTCGACCGATTCCGCGGTCATGAGGTCAGCACTGAAGGGGATGGGTTCCTTGCCCGGTTCGACGGACCGGCTCGCGCGGTGTGCTGCGCTCGCGCGATTCGTGACGGTGTCCAGGGCTTGGGCATCGACATCCGGGCCGGTGTGCACACAGGCGAGATCGAGCTGCACGGCAACGAGATCAGCGGCCTGGCGGTCCACATCGCGGCCCGCGTCGTCGGGCGCGCCGCAGCCGCGCGAAGTGCTCGTATCGCGGACGGTCAAGGACCTGGTGGTCGGCTCCGGCATCGCGTTCGTCGACCGAGGCAGACACGAGCTCAAGGGCGTTCCGGACGTCTGGCATCTGTTCGTGTTGGCCGACTCCTGACCTGCACCGCCGCGAGATCGGTCACTGCACCGCGCCACGATCGCCGACACCCGCGACTTTTCCCGCTGGTGATTACGCGCTCGTCGCTCGTGATTGTCGACCGGTCTCCGGTGCATTCTGACCTGATACCATACGACGGGCCCTTTAACACCCGGCCCAGGATGGACACTCCGAAAGGAAACCGGGACATCATGGCTCTCGCCTTTTACTTCAATAACGACGGATTCACGCCGGAGAAGTACGCTCAAGCGAACAGCAAGCTCGACGCAGCAGGTGCGGGCGCTCCAAAGGGTCGCACACTTCACGTCGCGCTCGAGTCCGACGGGGCGATTCAGGTCTTCGACATCTGGGAGTCACAGGCCGACTTCGATGCGTTTGGACCGGTGCTCATGCCGATCCTGAGCGAGCTCGGCGTGGGGTTGAACCCACCCGTCGTGGCGAAGGTGCGCAACGTCATCACCGGCTGAACAACGCGGATGCTCCGTGCCACGTCGCGATGTTGTGCGACGTGCCGCTACGGATGCTTTGGCTTCGTGGGAACGAGCGGGCCCGCGGCCTTCGACGTCTACATGACCGCAGCCGCGCTTCAACCTGCGACTCCTCGGCCGTCAGACCTCTGACAGGTCTCGAGACCTCCTGCAGGACATGCGAGCGGAGTTCGTCCGTGAAGGGTCGCTTCCCTCGGCGTTTCGGGCCTCACGCAGTTGAAGTCCCACGCACCGAGCCGATCCGTAACTGCCGGGTAGCCCGACAAACCATGCGTCTCGGTGCAACGCGGCCGAGGGGCGACGGCGGGTTGCACTCCAACGGCAGCTGACCGGTCCCGACGGCGCGACGACGGGACAGGCTGCGAGGTCGGAACCACACCCATCGGCGCCGGTGCGGACACGTCCCAGAACGACGTCGGAGCCCGCAGCGGCCATGCGTCGCGGACCGCCAGCTCCGAGGCATTCGTTCAGAAGCTGGAAGATATATAAAGTCCACGGTTGAATCTGCCCATTCGCGCCCGAGCTCATCGGATTCGCTCATCAGTGCCTTTCGGCCGCCGCAGCTCGCGTGCGTTCCTCGATCGGCCACGACGCTAAACCGTGTGTTCTCCTCACATGTCACGCGGTCGCAGACAGGTTCGAGGTCGTGTGTCGTGAGCTCCAGTTGCTTGGTGGTCGTCGCCGCGACCGCGCAAGCGCCCAAACGTCTCTTCGTTCGAGGTCCAGCCGTGGGGTGTCGACGAACCACGTGCGACCCGCTGTCGCAGCGTCCGGCGCGGCCAGTAGGGGGAAAACTCCACACGGACAACGAACTGCCGATCGGTGGCTCCCGGGGTCTGCTCTGCCGTCGTTCGTTGCGCGCGTTTTGTGTGGCGTGGTCGACCGCTGGCGGCGTGCGGGCGCTCGGTGGCGGCCGCTTTGGGCCGCTGAGCAATCTGGGCTCAGTTGGGATCAGGGCTGCCTGGCCCACGCCGTGACGAGTGGTGGGGTGGCGACCTCGATGTGTCCCGAGGCCACAGCATCGAGGTGAGCTTCGATCTCGTTGCCGTAGCCGATGGCCTTGAGTTCGTCCCGGACCTGCAACGTATTGGCGATTTCGAGGTGCCGGGTCGCTGGGACGGCCAAGGGCGTGGAGGCCTCGGCGCCGATGTCCGCGAGACGAGGGCGAGTAGACGGCGCCGCAGCGTGCGTCCGAGTGTGAGGTCGACGCCGCGCTGGACGAGCAGTTCTCGAAAGCCCTGTCGAATCCGGTTGGCGCGGTGCTCGTCCGGCGTCCGTGCGTCGGGGCAGGCGTCGGGTTGAAAGGACACGTCGAAGTCTTCGATCACGAGCCAGCCGCCGGGCCGCAATGTCGTGGCCATTCGTCGAAGGGCCTCGTCGCGTCCTGGGACGTGGGTGAGTACGAGCCGGGCGTGGACGAGATCGAACTGGCCGTCGGGCGGTGGGTCGGTGGCGACGTTGCGCTGCTCGACAGTGAAGGTGGTGTTCGCCGGCATCCACGATGTGTCGATGTCGGTGGCTACGACCCGGCCACTGGGTCCCACCCGTTGAGCCAGCCAAGACGGCATCCCGGGGCCACCGGCGCCGACCTCCCAGCAGGCCCAGCCGGGTGCGAGGCCGACGATGTTGAGGTGGGCCTGGGTCCAGCTGTCGAAGGTTGCCGATAAGGCGCGGAAGCGGTCGCCGGCCTCGGCTCCTCGGTTGTCGAGGAGGTAGCTCAAGAGCGGTTGACCATGGCGGCGGGCCTGGCTGTGGTCATGGCAGCGATGACCGCGTCGGAGGTGGTGACGGTGCCGAAGTTCCGGCTGCAGAACAGGAGCGAGCTCTCGTGGGCGTCGGCGGGTTCGGCTGTCTCGGCGCAACAGTCGGCGATCGTGATGGTGCGGTAGTCGTACTGCCAGCTGTCGCGAACGGTCGACTGTACGCACACGTTGGTCGTCAACCCGAAGATGAGCAGCGTGTGGATCTGGCGTGCTCGGAGCGCCTCGTCGAGGATGGTGCGATGGAACGCGCTGTAGCGCTCCTTGACGATGACGACGTCTTCGTCGGTGCGCTGGAGGCACGGATCGAACTCGATACCGGGTGAGCCGGGCGCGAGGTTTTCGATCATGAAGGGTGGCCAGGTGCGGGTGTTGTCGGAGTGCTGCTCGGGGGTGATGATCGATCTGACCAGCACGACGATGATTCCGGTGCGGCGCGCTGCGGCGAGGACGTTCGTCATGTTGGGGAGGACGCTGGACAGTGGTGGTGTGAGCGGGAACGGGATGAGGTCGGTGAACAGCCGTTGCACGTCGACGACGACGACGGCGGTCTTGGCGGGGTCGAGTTCGAGTTCGTCGGTGTGATGTGCGGCGAGTGGTGTTGCTGCGGTCACTTCTGAGCCTCCTGGTTGCGGCAAGCATCCGCCTCGCTGTCGAGCGATGCATCACGCGTTCGTGTAGCCGGATCTCAGATGAGGCCGTTTCGGTGAGCGAACGCTGCGGCTTCTCCACGGGTGTGAGAGCCTGTCTTGGCGAAGACGCCGCGCAGGTGATGCGTCACGGTGAACGGGCTGATGGTCAGCTGGTCGGAGATCTGACGGTTCGTGCATCCCTGCGCGACCAACCGCAGCACCTCCGCCTCACGCACGGTCAGCTGCAACGTCGCTGTCGCGTTTCGGCGGCGAGGACGGCGGATTGTCGTCCCGTGGTCCGGTTCATTGCCGAGAAGGAACTGGATCATCGCGTCGATCGCGGCGCGGCTCCGCCACGGGGCGATCGCCGAGTCACCCTCAACGGGCAATACCGACACATGCGCAAGGCCCTCAGCGAGCTGATGAGCGGCGGCGATCGGGATCAGCTGATCATCGGCCGCGTTCACCAACAACACCGGCGCAGGCGCTGTCGCGACCAACACCGACAAGTCGGTCGATCTCACCCCCGCCAGGAAGCGGCTGAACGTGTCCCGCGAGACGGAGTTCTTCATCACAGTTGCGAGTGCCGCGGCATTCAACGGATCGCCGAGCCCGGCAACCAGACTCGCCCTCACATCGAACTGCAGACCAGGGTTCAACTCGTGCAGCTCGAACAGCCGACCATCGACCGTCGAGCTGCCCGCACCGATGAGAACCACACGGCTGATGCAGTCCGGATGGAAGACAGCGAGATGGCACGCAACGAGCGCAGCATTTCCCATCGCGCAAACTGCCGCCGACGTAACGTCGAGATGATCCAGCAAGGCGAGCACGTCGCTGGCGAGCCGTTCGATCGAGACGTCCTCGACGTCGCGATCGGAAAGCCCCGTTCCGCGCAGATCGACGTTCACAACACGAAACGCCTCGGCCAGTCGCACGATGCCTTGGCGGTGCAACGGTGTCGCCCAGGTGAGCTCGAGGTGGTTCACGTGAAAGGGAAAGAGCATCACGACGTCGGGGCCGTCACCGGTGACGTAATGAGCAAGAGACACGCCATCGGGCAGCGTCAACCGCCGAATCTCCGGCATCTCATCCACCACTCGCCGACAGCATCGCAGACCCGATCGCGAGGACCGTCTCTCATCGCAGATGCGCACACATCGGGTGCCAAGCGGCCGACGAACCCGGCCATAAACCAACTTCCGCAGACGGGGCTACGTGAACGGTGTACGAGCAAGCGCAGCGAGCCCAGAAGAGTCAGGCGCGTGCTCGACCGGGCGCACAGAACAACGGCCCGCCGACGTCTGCAGAGGCCGCGAGAACCGCGTTCGGTGCCCGGTGACTCGTCCGACCACAGACCGCCGATGCTGCCGGCTCACCCGGGGCCGGGCTCATGGACGCGTCCGCGAGGTTGCCGAGCAGCGTCAGTCGTCGTGAACGAGCGGCAGTCGCCGAACACGCCGCCGATCGTCGGTGACCACCACGACTGCGCCCTCCGGGAGATCGCTCGCCACGTCATCGAGATGATCGAGGATGACCCGCGCCTGATCGACAGCACGCGGCGTTTCCCGGCTGCGGAACAGGATCACCGACGGGGACCGGCGTCGCGTGAGCGCGAGCAGCGCACCGAAGTCCGTATCTCCCGTCACGACGACGCGTTGTTCGCGGTCGGCCAGCTCGAGCACCTCGGCGTCGCTGGCAGTCGCCATCCCGATGTCCAGCGTATGGACCACGTCGTGGCCGGCTTCCCGGAGCAGCGCGGCTCGGACGTCAGCGAGTTCCAGCGCTGGAAGCTCGTCGATCACCTCGTCCGGGGTCATCCCGGCGGCGATCATCCCGACCACGGTGGCGACCGGGATGCGCAAGCCGCGGATGCACGGGACACCGCCCCTCTGCCCGGGATCGATCGTGATCCGTCCCACGCCGCAAGCGTAGGCCCGGCGGCTCTGCTGACTGCTCTCAGCCGGAGCGCTGGCCGATCTTGTCCGTCAGGCTGCGGATCGACTCTGGCATGACGTGCGCGTACGTCTTCATCACCACGTCGGGGCTGTGCCCGGGAGGTCGGCCGCAGCGCGAACCTCGCCGAGGTCCGCGGCGTGGCGGACCATGTGCGTGGCGGCCGTGTGGCGCAGGCCGTGCGATGTGAGCCGAGGAACACCGGCAGCGGCGACGAGCCGTTCGAGCGTCTGGTCGAAGTTGCCAGGTGACACGAGGTTGCCCGTGCGCGTCGTGACCACGAGATCGAGGTTGCGCCAGGCCGCGCCGGCCACGAGCCGATCCTCCGCTTGCACCCGGCGGTGCTCCTGGAGCGACTGGACCGTCGACGGGTCGATCGGGAACGTCCCCGGTGGGCTTCCAGGCCATCTCGACCCCAGTTCTGATACATCGGTGATACAGGGCGGCAAAACGCCAAGGGCCTCGCCGGTTCGGCGAGGCCCTTTCACGGTATCACACCTGGTAGATCGGTGTATCTGTCTGGCGCGCCCGAAGGGACTCGAACCCCTAACCTTCTGATCCGTAGTCAGATGCTCTATCCATTGAGCTACGGGCGCTCGTCGCACGACGGGCCGACAGGTCGGCGTGGTGCGGCCAGCGAGTGTACCAGCGCACTCGATCGGCGCGGCGGCGATCAGGCGTCGGCCGGCACCCGGGCCGTCGCCGGGGCGTGGGCGATGTCGGACTCGTCGAACGTCGTCGTCCAGCTGGCGAACTCCAGCAGCGTGCCGTTGGGATCCTTGAAGTACAGCGAGCGGACGAAGACGTCGCCGTCGTTGGTCGCCGCGTCGTACACCGGCTTGTGGCCGCCGTTGAGCGAGTTCGCATGGTTGGTGATCTCGGTGACGGCCACGCCGCTCTCGCGCAGGCGCACGAGGTAGCCGTCGAGCTTGTCGGCCGGGACGTCGAAGGCGATGTGGTTGGTGGTGCCGATGCCGTCGACTTGTCGCCGGGACGTCGAAGGCGATGTGGTTGGTCGTGCCGATGCCGTGACCCCGCCACCGCCGACCGGGCGCATCTCGTCGTCGAACGTGCCGTGGATCGAGTCGCCCGGCGTGCCCTCGGGCGCGTCGGGGAACCAGAAGAAGGCGATGCCGTCGACGCCGTTGCCCATGTCGAGGAAGAAGTGCTGACCGCGGCCGTTGGGCAGCTCCAGCGTCTTCACCAGGCGCATGCCCAGCTTGTCCTCGTACCACGCGACCGTCTCGGCCATGTCGCGGCACACGAGCGCGAGGTGGTTGAACCCACGCAGCTCGTACTTGGGATTGGTGTTGGTCGTGGCAGCCATGAGCCCTCCCTCGCAGCGCAAACCGGACGGGTCAGCGTACGCCCATCACCGCGCCGCCGGCACCCCCGGGGCGACCACCTTCGCTACGTCGCAGCACGCAGCGATTGCGTACCGTTCGCGACCATGTCCACCAGGCTCCGCCAGATCCCCCGCGACGAGGTCCAATCACCCGTCGTGATGTCCATGTACCAACGGCTGTTCGGCGATCGCGACCCGGTCGCCGAGCCGGGCACCGCAACCGGCACGCCGGGCAACTGGTGGACGGTCTTCGCCAACTCGCCCGACGTGCTCGAGCACGCGGCGCGCGGCTTCGGCCTCTACGCCAGCCCGGACCGCAAGCTCGGCGGCGCCCTGCGCGAGCTCGGCCAGACGCGTGCCGGGTGGTTGGTGGGCAGCCAGTTCGTGTTCTCCCAGCACTGCAAGGCGTGCCACGGCTACGGGTTCTCCGACGAGAAGATCGAGGCCCTCAAGGCCTGGGGCGTGTCCGACCTGTTCGATCCGGTCGAACGGGCGCTGCTGGCCTACACCGATGCCCTCGTGCTCGCGTTCGGGCGAGTGGACGAGGGGATCTTCGACGCGCTGCACGCCCACCTCACCGACGAGCAGATCATGGAGTTCACCTACATCACGATGATGTACTGCATGCACGCCGTGATCACCCGTGCGCTGCGCCTCGAGTACGACGACCGCGACGACCCGATCGTCGAGATCGCCGCACCTGCGGACTACAAGCCGGCCAACCTCGGACGCCAGATCGCCTTCGGCATGGAGCGCGCCGAGAAGGGCGAGTGACCGAGCCCGTCCCCGGTCACCTCGGCGTCAACGTCGGAGGCGGGAAGGGCATCGGCGGCCGGACCGGACGGGCGGGCGACACCGCGCCGCGAGCCACGGTGCGCTCGACGATCCGCCGCTCGGCCCAGAGCCACTGCAGCGTCGCGACGATGACCAGACCGAGGCTGCCGACCTCGAGCATCGGATCCAGGCCGTACCGTCCGCCGAGCTCGAGCAACCTGTCGACGTAGTGGAACGAGATGGCCCGCACGGCGACGAACACCCCGAGCGCGACCACTGCGGCGATCACGAAGACGATCCGCCAGACGACCCGTCGGAGCAGGTAGGCGAGCACCCCTGTGACGATCAGCCCGAGCGCGAACAGCCCGGTGATCACCTCGGCCTGGTACTCCCGACGGCGCAGGTACCAACCGTCCTCGACGGACGTTCGCCGCAACGTCTGCACGAACCAGCCCTGCAGGTCGAGTTGCTTGTTGATGCCCATCACCGCCAGCGCGATGGCAACGACGATCCAGACGCGGGCGAGCACGACCTGGGAGCGCTCCTCGGCCCTGTCGAGCGTGCTCACCTGTCGGCGGCCGCGTCGGGCGGCGACCACGGCGGTGACGGCGAGCAGGAACGCAACCGCGTACACGCCGACGATGCACCAGGACAACTCGTCGAGCCCGCCGTCAGCGAGGCGCCACCGCCCTGCAGGCAGTCCTCCCGTCATCGCCGCAGTGTACGGGGCCTCCGGACGCGACGATCCGTCAGGACGGGCAGACCGCAGCGGCGTCGCTCAGCCGCCCCACGGCCCCCAGCCGCCGTTCGCGGAAGTACAGCGCCAGCGCCGCCTGCGCGTTGACCGTCGGGTCGTACAGCTGCGTCGCGTCGGTGACGCCCATCCCGGCCAGCCAGCCGGCGTGGACGCTGAAGTAGATCTGGAACAGGCCGTAGCAGCAGAAGTTGCGGACCGCCGGCGTGAGGTTGCTCTCCCGGGTGGCGATGGCGATCGCCTTGTCCTCGAGGTCGTCGGGCCACACGTCGCGGATGATCTGGGCGACCTCGGTCGCGCGTGTACGTCCGCGCCGGCGGTCGTGGTCGGCGGTGCCGTGGTCGTTGCCGGCTTCGCCGTGGTGGCCGGCGCCTTCGCGTCGTGGTCGCCGGCGCCTTCGCCGCCGTGGTCGCCGGCGCCTTCGCCGCCGTGGTGGCCGGCGCCTTCGTCGTGGTCGGTTTGACGGCGCTCGGCGCCTTCGACGTGACCGGCGCGTCGGTCGTGACGGTCGTCGCCGGCGTGGTGGTGGCCTTGCCGCCGAGGTGGGCGCGTCGGTGGTGGCCGGCACGGGCACGGGCGTGGTCGCGCCGGCCGGCAGGCAGATCGTGCGGCCCGGCGTACAACGGCGTGGACGACTGCGGCCCGTTGGCCGCAGCAGGTCGTCGACGTCCACGTCGGCGCGGTCGGCGATGCCCAGCCAGTAGTCGCCGGCGAGGACCTCGTAGGTCGGCGCCACAGCGCGTCGCCTGGTCCGCGGCCGCCTGGGCCCGCTCGACCGACGTCGGGGTCGCTGACGAGCTGCTCGGCCCATCAGCGGTGTCGGCCGGGCTCGACGCGCTGACCGCGGGAGCCGACGACGTCGCAGCCGTCGCCGCCGGCGCCGTCGCCCGTGGCGACGCAGCGGCCGGCGGCGGTGCCGCGGTGACCGACGACGCCGCCGTCGGACCGGTCGCCTCCGTGGAGGGCGCCACGCCCGGCGGCGTCGAGGCGTCGGCCGTCTGCGGGGTGACCGGGTCGGACGGCAGGGGTGCGACGATCGACCGGGCGACAGTGGTCCCGGCGGCAGTCGGCGTCGCCGTCCGCCGGCGTGCCAGGGCGACGGGCAGCACCACGCGCGCCGGCGACGAGCAGCGACCCCGAGGCGGGTGACGAACGGATCGAGTCGGCCGTGCTCGTCGCGGCGCAGCCGCTCGCGCCACGTGCGTCGACGGGTGCTGACGACCGCGACCTCGGCCACGCCGCTCAGCTCGTCGAGGCCGGGCAACTCGTCGGCCGGTCCGAGGTCGTCGAACAGGCCGAGCGGGTCGGCGTCGGCTCGACCGGCCAGCTCGGCGGCGACGGACGTTGCGACGGGTGAGCGCGTGCGTCGGAGCCGCCGTGATGGCGGGTGCCCGGCCGGACGACGCCGAGCTGCGCGGGTCGGCTCGTCGCTGGTCGCGACGCCGCGGGGTGCGGCGGGTGCGGTCGGGCTCCCAGAAGCCCCACTCGTCGTCGCTGTGCTCGTGTTCCATGAACGTCGTCGCCCGTCGCGGACGCCCGACGGGCGCCGGCAGGGCTCGGGCTTGTCTAGTCGCGTTGTCATCAAATTGCAACACGGTGACGAATTGATGACGAACGTCGCACGGTCGAGCCGGCAGCCGGGCCCGGACAGCGACGACGGCCCGGCGACGAGCGGGCGCCACCGGGCCGTTCCGCTCGGC
The DNA here is from genome assembly GCA_963794805.1 of uncultured Acidimicrobiales bacterium. Taxonomy (GTDB): domain Bacteria; phylum Actinomycetota; class Acidimicrobiia; order Acidimicrobiales; family Ilumatobacteraceae; genus JAODBQ01. Next base: position 133,976 of record CAWCFL010000006.1, on the reverse strand, counting down.
GGAGAGGGTGGGATTTGAACCCACGGACCACTTTGAAGGTGGTCCCCGCATTAGCAGTGCGGTCCATTCGACCTGGCTCTGGCACCTCTCCGGATGTGCGGCGACAGGCTAGCGCGAGCGCCGAATCCGGGCCCACCGGTGACGGCGCGCCTCCTAGCGTGCGGCGCCGATGGGATCGATCCAGGTGAGCCACGTCGGCTGGCGCCGGCCGGGCGGCGCGGAGCTGCTGCGCGACGTCGGCTTCACCGTCGGCAACGGCGAGCGGGTCGCGCTCGTCGGCGCCAACGGCGTCGGCAAGACCACGCTGCTGCGGCTGATCGCCGGCGACGACGCGCCGACCGTCGGGCACGATCGCCATCGACGGCCGCCTCGGGGTGATGCGCCAGCTCGTCGGCCACGGCGACGACACCGTGCGCGACCTGTTCGTCTCGCTCGCCTCCGCAGCGCCTGCAGCCGCGCGGCCGCGCGCCTGGCCGCGCGCCGAGGCCGACGCCGCCGCCGAGCCGATGCGCTACGCCGACGCGCTCGCCGAGTGGGGCGACGCCGGCGGCTACGACGCCGAGGTGTTCTGGGACGCGTGCAGCACCGTCGACGATCGGCGAGCCGTTCGCCGACGATCGAGCACCGCGCCGCTGCGCACGTTCAGCGGTGGCGAGCAGAAGCGGCTCGCGCTCGAGGCGCTGCTGCGCAGCGACTTCGACGTGCTGCTGCTCGACGAGCCGGACAACTTCCTCGACGTGCCCGGCAAGCGCTGGCTGGAGGCCGAGCTGGCGGCCACGCGCAAGACCGTGCTGTTCGTCAGCCACGACCGCGAGCTGCTCGCCGCCACGGCGACCAAGGTCGTCACCGTCGAGGCCAGCGGGGCGTGGACCCACGGCGGCGGGTTCGCCACGTACCACGAGGCCCGCCAGGCGCACCTCGAACGCCGCGAGCACCAGCTGGCGGTGTACGAGGACGAGCGCGCGCAAGCTGGAGGAGCTCGTCGCCGAGATGCGCCGCCGGGCGAAGATCAGCGACGACGTTCGCCCCGCGGCTGAAGGCCGCCGAGAGCCGCCTGCGCCAGTTCCTCGCGGCCAACGAGCGCCCCGAGCTGGCCCGCGAGCAGAAGATCGACGTGCGCCTGCGCGGCGCGCGCACCGGCCGGCGGGCGCTGATCATCGAGCAGCTCGCGCTCGACGGGCTGACCGATCCGTTCGACCTCGAGGTCGACTTCGGCGAGCGCGTCGCCGTGCTCGGCCCGAACGGCGCCGGCAAGAGCCACTTCCTGCGGCTGCTCGCCGGCGACGGATCGGTCGGCCACAGCGGCGCGCGTGCGCCTCGGCGCCGGCGTGGTGCCCGGCCACTTCAACCAGACCCACCAGCACCCCGAGTGGGTCGGGCGCACGCCGCTGGAGATCCTCCACCGCCACGACGTGGTGCGCGGGCCGGCGATGGGGATGCTGCGCCGCTACGAGCTGCAGGGCTGCGCCGAGCAGCCGTTCGAGACGATGTCCGGCGGTCAGCAGGCCCGCCTGCAGATCCTGCTGCTGGAGCTGACCGGGGCGACGCTGCTGCTGCTCGACGAGCCGACCGACAACCTCGACCTCGTCTCCGCCGAGGCGCTGGAGGCCGGGCCTCGCCGAGTTCCAGGGCACCGTGGTCGCCGTCACCCACGACCGCTGGTTCCTGCGCGGCTTCGACCGCTTCGTCGTGTTCCACGACGACTGCGCGGTCACCGACCACCTCGACCGGCCCGCCGCCTGGCGCTGAACGCTCAGTCTGGACGCTGCCGGTCGGTGCTACTGGTCGCCGAGTGCGCCGAGGTCGTTCTCCCACGGCTGCAGGCAGCGGTACGGCTTGGTCCACGGACCCTTGCCGCAGTACACCCACAGGTCGCTCGCCGCGTCGGCGCACGCCGCCATCGACGCCTTGACGTTGTCGACGGTCCAGCCCAGGCGGCCGAGCTCGCCGTGCGGCTCGAACATCCCCGACAGCGCGTTGAGCTGGAACGTGCAGTGCGAGTCGTCGCGCGTCGCCGGGTTGATGTTCACCGCCGTCGTACCGGCAGCCGCCCTCGCGTGAGGCGATGTACACCGCCCACTGCTGGGTGGACACGTCGGCGCCGTTGACCGCGAACTGGCTGGCGATCGTGTTCGCGTCGTCGAGCGAGCACGGCGTCGACGAGCCGTAGAACGGGATGCCCTCGGCGGTCAGGTTCCAGTTGGGGAAGTCGAGGACCGGCGCCGGCCACGGACCCATCGGGCGCCGCGGTCGCGCCCGTCGGCGTCGGCGTGCGGCGACCGGCGTGGCGACGGCGGCCGACGCGTCGCCGAGTGTGACCGCTCCACACCCCGAGGGCGGCGAGCGTGCGCGGACCGGCGAGGCCGTCGACGGCGAGCGGCGGGCTCTTCGCCTGGAACGCCTTGCACCGCAGCGATCGTCGACGGCCCGAGCACCCCGTCGACCGTGCCGCTGAACAGGCCCGAGCGCGGCGAGGTGGCGCTGGATGCAGGCGACGCCGTCGCCGTGGGCTCCGGCCGGCAGGTTGGCGTCGGCGGTGCAGGTGTCGGCGGCGGCGGCGATCGTCTGCGCGGGGCGGTGAAGATGCCCATCGCCGACCAGCGTGTCCCGGTCGGCCCGCCCGGTCGCCGACGAGCGGCGGATGAGCCGCCTGGTAGGCGGCGACCGCGTCGCGCGTCGCCTGGTCGTAGTGGCTGGTCAGCTCGCCGCCGTAGTAGCCGCCGAGGCCGAGCAGGAACTGCAGGCAGGCCACGTCGGGCCCCGACGCACCCGGGTCGAGCGCGCTCGACGCCGTGCAGGTGGTGGTCGGCGCCGGGTCGGCGGCTACCGGCGAGACGTCCGGGACGACGACGGCGAGCCCGGCGAGCAGCACCAGCGCGCCGGCCAGGCGAGCACCTCGGCGACCTCCCCGTCCCACGCGCTCCATGTTGCCGTGCCGGTGAGGACTTGCGTCGTCGCCCGGCGCCCGACACCGGTCAGTGGATGGTGCGGCGCAGCGACTCCACCCAGTCGTCGGCCTCGCGCCAGCGGGCGTCGGCGTGCTCGCGGGCCGACGCGGCGTGGCCGCCGGCTGCCGGGTACGAACCGAGGAACTTCACCGTCCCCTGCTTGGCCCGCAGGGCACGCAGCGCGTCGGCGACCACCTCGTCGGCGATGTGCCCCTCGGCGTAGATGATGAAGCAGTAGTCGCCGAGGCCCCCGGCCTTGGTCGGGCGCGACAGCAGGTTGAACAGGTTGATCCGCCGGGCGGCGAACTCCTGGAGGATCGAGATCAGGCTGCCTGGCTCGTCGGCCCGCTGGTAGACGACGAGCGCGGTGGCGTCGTGCCCGGTGGGCGCGGGCACGCCCTCCCGGGCGACGAGGACGAACCGCGTCTGGTTGCCCGGGTGGTCGGCGATGTCGGCGGCGAGCACGTCGAGCCCGTAGATGGCCGCCGCGGCGCGGGGGGCGACGGCAGCGATGCCTTCGGCCTCGCTGGCCATGCCGCGCCGCCTCGGCCGTCGAGTTCGCCGCGGCCAGGTCGGCCAGCGGCAGCGCGTTGCGCAGGTAGGCGTGGCACTGCGCCGTGGCCACCGGGATCGACATCACCACCTTGACGTCGGCGAGCGAGGTGCCGGGCTGGGCCAGCAGGCAGTGCTCGATGTCGAGCACGACCTCGCGCTGGATGAGCAGGTCGTGGGAGAAGGCCAACTCGTCCTGGCTGAGGTTGACCGTGCCCTCGATCGAGTTCTCGATGGCGATGAACCCGAGGTCGACCTCGCCGACGTCGACCGCGTCGAGCACGTCGGGCATCGTGCGGTACAGCACCAGCTCGGCATCGGCCAGGTCGGCTGGGTGGCCAGGGCCTGCTCGGTGAACGTGCCGCGCGGCCCGAGGAACCCGACACGGGTGCGTGGCACGGCGTTGTCCATGCCGCGCGACCTTACGGCGTCGCGGCTCAGCGCCGTGCCGGTGCGTTCGACGTCCGCGAGGAAGTCGATGATCGCCTCGGCGAACTCGCGGTCGCCGACGCGCGCCGAGGTGGTCGCCGGGCACGACCTGGTGCCGCGCGCCGGGGATCGCCGCGGCGAGCGCGCTCGGAGCCGCGCGTCAGCGGATCGTCGGCGCCGACGAGCACGAGCGCGGGCACGTCGATCCGCTCGAGGTGCTCGGCGCGGTGGCCGCCGCTCGTGGCGATGGCGGCGAGCGCCTCGAGATCGGCGCCGGACCGCTCGGCCAGTCGGCGGAACGGCGCGGCCCGCGCGCGTCGGCGACGTCGTCGATGCTCGGGGCGCGCAGGGCGTCGACGATCTCCGAGCGATCGATGCGCTCGCGGCTGCCAGCGCGGCACCGCCGATGCCGGCGATGACCACCGAGCGCAGCCGGCGCTCGACGGTGGCGACGTCGAGGGCGACGTGGCCGCCCATCGAGTAGCCGACCAGGTCGACCCGCTCGACGCGCAGGTGGTCGATGAGGCGGGACACGTCGGTGACCATCTGCCCGTCGCTGTATGCGGCGACGTCGTGCGGCTTGCCCGACTTGCCGTGCCCGCGGGCGTCGAGCGCCACGACCCGCCGGCCGGCGGCGCACGATGCGGTCGGCCACGCCGGGCGTCACCCAGTTGGTCAGGCTGTCGGCCGCGAAGCCGTGGTGCAGCACCACCGGCACGGTGCCGTACTCGCTGCCCCACTCCCGGTACGCGATCGTCGTGCCGTCGAACGACGTGAAGGTCTCCACCAACCACTCCCCCTGCGGTCGGCGCGCAACGCTAGTCGGCCCGAGGTCTGATCGGGTGGTCGCGGCCGGCGGCGCGCAGCAGGTGGTCGCGCCGGTCGAGCGCCGCGCCACGCAGCGCGTCGAGATCGACGCCGAGCAGCTGTCCGTCGCGCACCACCACCCTGCCGTCGACCACCACGTCGCGCACGGAGCGGCCGTCGGACGCCCACACCAGCTGGCGCACCGGGTCGATCGACGGCGGCAGCCACTGGACGCCGGACGCGTCGTGCACGACGAGGTCGGCGCGTGCGCCCCGGGCGCGAGCACGCCGAGCAAGCTCGCCCTTGCCGATCGCCGCCGCGCCCGCCGAGGTGGCCAGCGCGAGCGCATCGTGCGCGGTGAACGACGCCGGGTCGCCGGCGCGGTCGCGGGCCAGGCCGACGAACAGCGTCGCGGCACGCAGCACGTCCACCGCGTCGCCGGCGTTCTCCGCGTCGCAGCCGATCGCCACGCCGCCCGCCGGCGCGCAACAGCTCGCCGTGGCGGCCGGCCGTGGTGACGCCCTGGGCGAGGCGCAGGTAGGCCCACGGGCAGGCGGCGATGGCCGTGCCGCTGCCGACGATCACAGCCAGCTCGTCGTCGTCGACGTGCACGCCGTGGGCGACGAGCACGTGCGCGCCGAGCACGCCGAGCGTCGTCGAGGTGGACGAACGGCCGGCGCCCGGTGCGCGCCAGGTAGCTCGCCGCGTCGCCGGCGTGCGGCGACAGGTGGAACGTCAGCCCGGTGCCGCGGCTGCGGGCCAGCTCGCTCGCGCCCGCGGCCAGCTCGTCGGTCATCAGGTCGTGACCGACCAGCGTCACCCAGCCCTCGACCAGCCCGCCTGGCGGGTAGCGGTCGAGCAGGTCGGCGTGGCGGGCGAGCACCTCGGCCGCCGGCGCGGCGAACGGACCGTCGCCGACGTCCCAGCCCCACTGCCCGAGCGCCAGGCGCATCCCCACCCGGCGGCGCCGCGGCGGCGACGCGGTCGGGGTGGGCCACCGTGCCGGCCTCGACCGTGGTCGTGATCCCGTTGGTCAGCGCGGCGACGCAAGCCGAGCGTGGCCGACAGCTCGTCGTCGTCGGCGCGTGTGGGCGGCGTGGACCGGCACCGCCCAGTCGAAGATCGCCTCCTGGCTGTCGATGTCGTCGGGGATGCACGACGCGATCAGTCGGTCACCGGTGAGGTGCTGGTGGGCGTTGACGTAGCCGGGGGTGACCAGGCTCGGCCGTCGCCGAGCACCGCCGCCGTCGGGCCATCGCCGGCGGAGGAGCTGGCGAACGGGCCGACCTCGACGACCTCGGCGCCGGCGACCGCGACGGCGCCGTCGGTCGACCACCCCGCGCGGCATCCATCGTCACCACCGTGCCGCGGACCAGCAGCTCGACGGGTCGGCGGGGCTCCACGGTTCGAGGTCGCACGACGGCGGCGGTCGGCACGGCGCCGCCGCCGGTCGTGTTACGGTTCGATGACGGACGACCTTGATGGGCAACGGCGCCGCATCGATGGGCACGCGGGGCAGCGAGCACCGACCACCGACAGGAGCACGCCTCGGCGCATGGCCCGACCTCGACCCACCGCAGCGCCCCGGCACCGCGACTCGGCGCGTGGGGCTTCACCGCCGCGCTCCGGCTGCTCGCCCCGGCGGGGATCAACAGCGCTCGGCGGCACGGGCAGCGGGGCCAGCGCCGCGGCGTGCCGGCGCGTCGCGCTCCAGGCGCCGCCGGCCGCGCCGCCGGTCGACACGATCGCCGCGACCGTCATCGCCCTGACCAACCAGGCCCGGCGGCCGCCGGCGTGGCCCCGGTGACCGAGGATCGCTCGCTCGACGCCGCCGCCGCCGCCCACTCCGCCGACCAGGCGGCGCACCCAGACGATGACCCACACCGGCAGCGACGGCTCCGACCGCCGGCGCAGCGGATCACCGCCGCCGGGTACACCTGGCGCACGTGGGGCGAGAACGTCGCCGCCGGCCAGACGTACGCGCGGCCGAGGTGGTCGACGCCTGGATGAACAGCGCCGGCCACCGCGCCAACATGCTCAACCCGGCCTTCACCGGCATCGGCGTCGGCGTCGGTCGCCGGCGCCGAACGGCGTCCTCTACTGGACGATGGACCTGGCCGCGTGAGCACGGGCGCTCGTCTCGCGGACTCCGGCCGTCGACGCGATCGGCCAACCATCTGACACCCCCGTCGTAGGCTCGGACGGATGGCACCGCCGTCCGCCGACACCCGCTGCGGCGACGGCTGGAGGCTCACCTGGGCCCGCGACGGGTTGCTCGCCTGGCAGCCGGCGGCCAGCCGCACCGGCGGCAACCTGCGCACGTCGATGGCCCGTCGTTCGCCGGCGACGGACCGTGGTCGCACACCACGATCGCCCACGTCCGCCTGCCGTTCGGCACGTTGCAGGTGATCGGCCAGCACATCGCCCCGGAGGCGTTCGTCACGATGGGCACCATCGCCGGCGAGGCCAGCGACTCGTTGCGCTGGTTCGCCGCGGCACGCGACGCGGCGATCGAGCTGGTCCGCGCCGGGCAGGTCGTGCCGGCGCTGAGCGGCGGCGGCGCCGCGCAAGTGGCAGGCCGACGCTGGCGTCCGCCGGCCGGTGCCGCGCCATCGACTCGTGCGCAGCGCGCTCGGCCGCGTCGATGCCGGCGGTGTCGCGGCGCAGCGTTCGTCATCGACGAACCCGGCCGACCCGTCGCCGGAGGCGCTCGCCGCCGTCGTGCTCGACCGCTTCGTCGACGTCGCCGCACGTGCCGTGCTGCGGGCCACCGGCTGGCGGCGCCGACCTCGGCACGACCCGCTCGCCGGCGGCCGAGCGCCGCGCGGGCCATCGGCCGCGGCGCTGTCGCGACTTCGTCGACCTCGGCCCGGTGGGCAACGACGCCGTCCACCAGGAGCTGGCGGCCGCCGCCGCCGCGCTGGAGCGCATCGCCCAGCGCGCCGGCGGCCTGCCCGTCGTCGTCGCCCGCCTGCGCCTCGCCCTCCCCGACGAGCCCGACGGCGACTGGCCGGTGAGCCTCGAGCTGGTCGACGCCGACGACCGGTCGCGCTGGTGCACCGCCGCCGACGTCGCCGCGGCGAGCGCCGGCTGCGCTGGCCGCTCGCCGGCGGGACCGGCCGGGCTCGCCGTGCTCGCGCGCCGCGGCCGACGCCGCCGCCGGCCGGCTCGCCACGCTCCTGCCGGCGTGGTCGACGGCGCTCGCCGAACCGGACCCGGCGGTCGACGTCGAGCAGGCCGCGCTGGTGCTCGAGCGCTACGACGACGTGCGCGCCGCCGGCATCGAGGTGCTCGTCCCCGAGCAGCTCGCCCGCCGCCGGCCGCAGGTCCGCGCCACGGCCACGCCCGCCGGCGAGGGCACCGGCCGGCTTCGGCGCCGCGGCGCTGCTCGACTGGCAGCTCGTCGTCGACGACACCACCGTCGACGAGACCACGCTGCAGCGCGCCGCCGAGCAGGCCACGACGCTGCTCGAGGTCGGCGGACGCTGGGTCCGCCTGGAGGGCGCCGACGTGCGCCGGGCCCTCGCCGCGGTCGGCCGAGCACCGCGCCGAGCACGGCGAGCTGTCGCGTCCTCGGCCTGCTGCGCCTCGCCGCCGAGCTCGACGAGCAGGCGCGGCAGCCGACGACGAGCCGGAGGCCGCACGCGGTGGTCGACCGCCGCACGACGGCTGGCTGGCCGACCTGCTCGACGGCCTGCCCGACACGTCGCTCGCCGACGGCGAGGTCCCCGCCGAGCTGTCCGCCACCCTGCGCCCGTACCAGCGCCGCGGCCTCGGGTGGCTGCAGTTCCTCCATCGCCTCGGCCTCGGCGGCTGCCTGGCCGACGACATGGGCCTCGGCAAGACCGTCCAGGTGCTCGCCCACCTCGCCGGGCGCGACGGGTCCGCACCTCGTGCTCTGCCCGCTGTCGGTCGTGCGCAACTGGCAGCAGGAGGCGGCCCGCTTCGTCCCGCTCGCCCGGCTCGCTCGTCCTGCACGGCAGCGACCGTCCACGGGGCGACACGATGCGGCGCGCGGTCGCCGCGGCCGACATCGTCGTCACCACCTACCAGTCGGCGACCCGCGACATCGACGCGCTCGCCGCGGTCGCCGTGGACCACGGTCGTGCTCGACGAGGCGCAGGCGGTGAAGAACCCGCACACCCACGCGGCCAGGGCCGTCCGCCGGCTGCCCGCCGGCCAGCGGATCGCGCTCACCGGCACGCCGGTGGAGAACCGGCTCGGCGAGCTGTGGGCCATCCTCGACGTGGTCACGCCGGGCCTGCTCGGCACGCGAGGCCCGGTTCCGCGAACGCTTCGCCATCGCCGATCGAGCGCCACCACGACGAGGCCGCGGCCGCCGCGCTGCGCCGGCTCACCGCGCCGTTCCTGCTGCGGCGCACGAAGGCCGACAAGTCGCTCGTGCCGGACCTGCCCGACAAGGTCGAGCAGGTCGCCTGGGCGACGCTGACCCGCGAGCAGGCGACGATGTACCAGGCCGTCGTCGACCAGCTCCTGCTCGACGCCGAGCAGGCGTCGGGCATGAAGCGCCGTGGGCTCGTGCTGGCCGCGCTCACCCGGCTCAAGCAGATCTGCAACCACCCGGCGCACGCGCTCGGCGACGGCTCGCGCCTCGGCGGTCGCAGCGGCAAGCTGGCCCGCTTCGACGAGCTCGTCACCGACCTGCTCGACGCCGGCGAGCAGGCGCTGGTGTTCACCCAGTACCGGGTGATGGGCGAGCTGCTCGCCCGCCACCTCGGCGAGCGGTTCCAGCTCGCCGCCCCGTTCCTCCACGGCGGCGTCGCCCGCTCGGCGCGCGACCGGATGGTCGACCGCTTCCAGGATCGGCGACGGCTCGCCGCTGCTGCTCGTCTCGCTCAAGGCCGGCGGCACCGGGCTGAACCTCACCGCCGCCAGCCGGGTGGTGCACTACGACCGGTGGTGGAACCCGGCGGTCGAGGACCAGGCCACCGACCGGGCCTGGCGCATCGGCCAGACCCAGTCGGTGTTCGTGCACAAGCTGGTCTGCCAGGGCACCGTCGAGGAGCGCGTCGCCCAGCTGATCGACGACAAGCGGGCGCTGGCCAACGCGGTCGTCGGCGCCGGCGGCGAGCAGTGGCTCAGCGAGATGAGCACCGACGAGCTGCGCGGGCTGGTCACCCTCGACCGCGCCGCGGTGTCGCCGTGATCCGCGTCGCGCCCCGACCGCGCAGCCGCGACGACCTCGCCGCCGTCGCCCGGCAAGTTGCTCGGCACGATGATCTCGGTGGCCGCCGCCGGCCTGCTCGACGCCGAGCCGCTTCCGGCGGGCCGGGAGTACGCCACGACCGGAGCGGTCACGACGCTGGAGATCGACGCCGGGCCTGCTGCGCGCCGCGGTGCAAGGCAGCCGCCGCGAGCCGTACGACGTCGCAGGTGCGCACGGCCACCGTGCCGGCGCTGGCCGCCGAAGCGCCAACCCGGCGACGATGCCGACGCTGGCGCCCGGCCCGACGATCTGCGCTGCGACGTGCTCGTGTCCCGACGCCGACGAGGGGACGTGCAAGCACGCCGCGGCGGCGCTGCTCGCGTTCGCCGACGAGGTCAGCCTGCGCCCCGAGCTGCTCGTCGCCTGGCGCTGCGCGCCGTCGCCGGCGCGGCGACCGATCGCGCGCGTCCATCGGCTCGCGCCGCCCGCCGGCCGGCGATTTCCCTCCAGACGATCCCGACGACGAGTCCCTCGACGATGCCGGCTCGTCCGGCGACCGCTCCGCTCCTCCGCCATCGCCGGTCGGCGCCGGGTCGCCGGCCAGTGCACGTTGGCGGGCACGCATCGCCGAGGCCGCCAACGCCGGCTGGCCGGGCGGGCCGCCCACGGCTGGAGGTGGACGACCTGTGGCTCGGCGGGCGCCGACCGCTGCGCCCCCGTCGCCGTTCGAGAGCGACGAGTGGCAGGCCTTCGTCGCCGCACCCGACGGCGGGGACGGTGCCGATGGTGCCGACGGTGCCGATGCCCGGGTCGAGGCGCTGCTGGCCGACCTGCGCACCGCCGGCCCGCTGGCCGTCGGCACCGAACGGCTGGGGGCGGTCGACCTGTCCGCGGTGGTGCGCAGCGCGCTGGCAGCGATCGCGCGGCGGCGACGTGCTCTGACCGTGCCCGTGAGCGCCGGCGCGGGCGCGGCGCTGACCCAGGGGTATGGTCTGACCATCAGTCCATCGTTCGATCCCGTCCGCCGCGACACGGTGTCCTCCCAGGTGCGCCAGCGCCTCACCGACGCGATCAGCACCGGCGATCTCGCCCCGGGCAGCCCGTTGCCGCCCGAGCGGGTGCTGTGCCAGGAGTTCGGCGTCGCCCGCACCTCGGTGCGCGAGGCGATCCAGGGCCTGGTGATCGCCGGGTTCGTCGAGCGGCGGGGCAACCGCTCGGTGGTCGCCGAGCGCGCGCCCGACCTCGGTCACGACGCCGACGACCCGACCGGCGCCGTCGTCCACCTGCTCGAGCTGCGCCGGGCGATCGAGCCGGCGATCGCCGCGCTCGCCGCCGAACGGGCGACACCGGCCCAGCGCCGGCGCATCGCCGCCGTGGTCGATCCGCCGCCGGCCAGCCTCGACGAGCTCCGCCGCGCCGATCCGGCGTTCGCCGAGGCCTGTGCCCACGCGTCGGCCAGCCCGCTGCTCGCCGAGGTGCACGCCAAGGCGATGGTCCACGGGCGGGCGACCGGCGCGCTGGCGGCGATGTGGTCGCCGGCCGACGACTCCAGCGATCCCGGCCGGGCGCTGTGCTCACCTCGCCCGTGCCGTGGCCGCCGGCGATCCCGACGCCGCCCGCCGCGCCGCCACCGACCTGCTCGGCCTCGTCGAGCTCGCCCCGGACTGACCATCAGCCCGCCGGGCGCCCTCGATCCGCCGCGCCTCCCCACCCGAGTCGCACACGTCCGCCCGAGTCCCACAGGTGCGCAACCGCACCCCACCGACTCGGCCGCACCCCACCGACTCGGGCCGGCGCCGACACCGACTCGGGCCGGCGCCGACACCCGAGTCGCACACCGCCGCCCGAGTCCCACGTGTGCGCAACCGCACCCCACCGACTCGACCGCACCCCACCGACTCGGGCCCGCCGCCACGCGAATCCCACGCGACCACCCGAGTCTCGGACGTCCACGCGAGGCCCACACGGCCGCCCGAGTTCTCCACGTGCGACATCGAACCCCAGCGACTCGCCTGCTCGCCAACGACTCGGGTGGGCCGGCGACTCGGGCGGGCCGGCGATTCGGAGAGGCGGGCTCGTCAGACGGCGTCGGCGGGGTTGACGTTGGTGCCCGGCGGCGACCACGGCGTCGATCGCGGCCCGGACGCCGGCGGGCAGCGCCGGCGCGCCGGCGCCGAGCAGGTCGTCGAGCTGCGCCGACCGTGCGCGGCCCGATCGAGCGCGGCGGTGACCGCCGGGTCGTCGAGCACGAAGCCCAGCGCCAGCTGCACGAGGGTCAGCCCGCAGTCGGCGGCGATCGACGTGAGCCGATCGACGAGCGCGACCTTGCGCCGGCGGACGTTCTCGTCGCGGTGGTCGAAGTGCTCGCCCTTGCGGTTGGCGCGCGACGACGTCGTCGCCCGACGACCGCTGGTACTTGCCGGTCAGCCAGCCGCCGTTGAGCGGTGCCCACACCAGCACGCCGAGTCGGCACGCCGGCACGCCGGCAGCACCGCGGCCTCGATGCCCCGGGCCAGCACCGAGTACGGCGGCTGCTCGGCGCACGGGACGACGAGCCGTGCTCGGCGACCGCGACGCGCTGCACCTCGTCGAGCAGCGCTGCAGGGAACGTCGAGGTCCCGACCGCGCGCACCTTGCCGGCGCGCACCAGCTCGTCGAACGCGCCGAGCGTCTCGGCGAGCGGCGACCGCCGGGTCGGGACGGTGCATCTGGTACAGGTCGATGTGCTCGACGCCGAGGCGGCGCAGGCTGTCGTCGCACGCCTGGCGCACCCAGCGCGCCGACAGGCCGCGGTGCGCCGGATCGTCGCCCATCGGGTTGCCGCACTTGGTGGCCAGCACGACCCGGTCGCGCCGGCCCTGCAGCGCCGCGCCGAGGATCTCCTCCGACCCGCCGTCGTCGTAGATGTCGGCGGTGTCGAACAGGGTGATCCCGCCGTCGAGCGCCCGGTCGACCATCCGCCGGCACTCGGCGACGTCGGGGTTGCCCCACGACCCGAACATCATCGTGCCCAGGCCGAGCACCGACACCTCGATGCCGCTGCGACCCGAGCGGGCGCGTCGGCAGGCTGCTCACGCCAGCCCGGCCTGCCGCTGGAACACCAGGCTGTCCCAGTAGTCGACACGTCGGGCGATCAACCCGTCGCGGACCTCGAAGCGCATCATCCCGCGCACCGCCACGGGGCGGTCGTCGACCACGGCGTGCAGCGTGTAGGCGACCGCGACACGCGAGTCCGTCGGCGACGACGTCCTCCACCTCGTAGCGCAGCCCCGGCATCGATGCCAGGAACCCGGGCAGCGCGAGCGGCATACTGCCGACCGGCCGACGCACCCGCTGCCGAGCGCGGCGGTGTGCTCGTTGACGAAGTCGTCGGTGACGTGGGCGGCCACCGCCGCCGGGTCACCGCCGGCGAACGCCGCCAGGTAGGAGCGGCACAGGTCGGCCGGCGTGCAGCCGTCGACGTCGGAGGTGTCGGCGACGTCGGACCGACCCGTCAGCCCCAGACCTCTTGGGCCTTGGCGTAGACGCCCTGGTTGTGGCTGAACTCGATCATGTTGCCGTCGGGATCGGTGAGCGCACAGATGTAGCCGATCGGGTCGGGCATGTCCCGTGGCGCCCACGCCAGGCAGCCGTCGGCCTCGCCCCGGCGGGCGATGTCGTCGACCTCGTCGCGGCGTCGCCATCTCGAAGCCGATGTGGGCGAACGGGGCCATCACCGGTCTGCGGCCCGCCGTCCTGGTCGCGGAAGAAGCTGACCAGCACGAGGATGAACGGCTTGTCACCCTGGTCGGGGTGGCCCAGCCAGGCGCCCTGGCCGTCGGCGTCGGCGCGCCGGTCGAGCAGTTGCAGCGGGGTGAACTCCTCGTACCAGGCGATGGTCCGGTCGATGTCGGTGCACGGCAGGGCGATGTGCGTCCAGCGTGTGGATCGTGGCCCGATCACCTGGCTCGTGGTCGGCGCAGTGGCTTGCTCATCGGTCATCGGACACCTCCGGGATGGACCGCGCCGAGCGTACTCACGAGCTCGGGCAACGAATGTCCGGCAAGCCCGGTCCGCTGCCCTGACGGGAGAAGGGCCGGGACCGGGCCGCCTTGCACACCAGGATATCGGCTCGGGCGAGGCCGATCGGGTGACCACGGGGCGTCGACAGCAGCGGTGGCGTCGCACACCGTGCGTGACCGGGCACTCAGCGCGGTGAGCTGCGGAGCGGTCCCTGACCGAAGATGCTGACCTCCTGGCGCAGCGGCACCAGATCGCGGCGCGGCGGCCGGCGCTCCGCTTCGGCGGTGGCCGCGGCGGCGACGGAGCGCAGCTGGTCGTTCTCCGAGCGCAGCCGGCGCACCTCGTCCTCCAGCTCCATCACCCGGCGGATGCCCTCGAGGTTCATCCCCTCGCCGGCGAGGTCGGCGATGCGCCGCAGACGGTCGATGTCGATGTCGCTGTAGCGGCGGTTGCCGCCCTGGGTGCGCGCCGGCTGGACGAGGCCGCGGCGCTCGTAGATGCGCAACGTCTGCGGGTGCATCCCGGCCAGCTCGGCGGCCACCGAGATGACGTAGACGGCGTGGGCGGGTGATCGCATGACGTGTCCTCAGCGTCGATCAGTGCGCCGCGCCGTCGAACAACGCGGCGCGCGGCGAGGTGGTGGTGGCCGCGGCGAACGCCTCGACCGCCGCCCGCTGCTCGGCGGTGAGCTCGCCGGGCACCTGCACGTCGACGGTGACGATCAGGTCGCCGTGCGCTCGCTTGGTCTCGATGCCCTTGTGGCGGACGCGATGGCGCGATCCGCTCGGCGTGCCGGCCTTGAGGCGCAGCTTCACCGGGCCGCCGTCGAGCGTGGGCACCTCGACGGTGGCCCCGAGCGCCGCCTCGGCGAACGTGATCGGCACGCGCAACGGTGAGGTTGTCGCCGTCGCGACCGAAGAGCGCGATGCGGCGTGACGCGGCACTCGACGAAGAGGTCGCCGGCCGGGCCGCCGTTGCGTCCGGGGGCGCCGCGGCCCTTGAGGCGGATGCGCTGGCCGTCGGCCACGCCGGCGGGGATGCGCACCTGGACGTCGCGCGGCCGGCGTTCGACGCCGGTGCCGCGACACGTGGGGCATGGCTCCTCGACGACCACGCCGGCGCCGCCGCAGGCGCGGCACGGCGAGGAGAACGAGAAGAAGCCCTGGTTCTCGTCGATCACCCCGCGCCCACCGCACTGCGAGCAGACCTTCGGCTGGGTGCCCGGCTTGGCTCCGCTGCCGTTGCAGGTGCTGCACTGCGCGTCGCTGGTGAGGTGCAGCGTGGTGGTGATGCCGTGCACCGCGTCGGCGAAGTCGAGGGTCAACGACGCCTCGAGGTCGCCGCCGCGTTGCGGACCGGCGGACGCGGAGGCACCGCCACCGCGGCGGCCGCGACCGAACATCTGCCCGAGCACGTCGCCGAGGCCGTCGGCACCGACGTTGAAGTCGAACGTCTGGCCGCCGAATCCGCCTCCGCCGCTCGGGTTGAAGCCGCCGCCGAACGGGTTGCCGCCGATCGGGCCCGAGCGCGCGGACCTCGTCGTACTCCTTGCGCTTGGCCTCGTCGCCGAGCACGTCGTACGCCGCGCTGACCGCCTTGAAGCGCTCCTCGGCCGCGGCGTCGCCGGGGTGCGTGTCGGGATGGCTGTCGCGCGCCAGCTTGCGGTACGCCTTGGTGATCTCCTTGGGCGTGGCCTCCTTGGGCACGCCGAGGACCTGGTAGTAGTCCTTCTCGTACCACTCGCGCTGCGCTGCCATCGTCGGTCGCTCCCTAGCCCCGGACCTTGACCATCGCCGGGCGGAGCACCTTGCCCTTCCAGGTGTAGCCGGTGCGCAGCACCTCGCTGACGACGGGCTCGCCGCTGTCGCCGGGCTCGTGCAGCACGGCGTCGGCGACGGCGGGGTCGAACGGCTGCTCGTGCAGGTTCAGCGCCTCGAGGCCCTGCTTGCGCAGCTCGCCGAGGAGCAGGTTGAACAGCGGCTCGACCTCGGCGGGGTGCTGGACGAACGCGGCCTCACAGGCGTCGAGCACCGGCAGCAGCGCCTCGGCGAGCTTGCCGGTGGCGCGGGCGACGTCGTCGCCGTGCTGTGCGGTGATCCGCTTGCGATAGTTCTCGAAGTCGGCCTGCAGCCGCAGGGCGATGTCCTTGTAGTTGTCCCGCTCGTCGAGCAGGGCCTCCACGTCGACCTCGACCTGGTCGGCCGCGGCCGCGGTGGCCGCGTCGTCGATCTGACTGTCCGACGGCGTCGTCTCGTAGCCGGCGGACGGCTGGTGGATGCCGGCGTCGTCGCCGCTCACCTGCTTCTCGGTGAGCGGCGCCTCCACGCCGTCCATGTCGACGACGTCGTCGTCGTGGTGTTCATCTGCCATCGGATCGACCGTCACTTCTCGTCGTCGACGATCTCCGCGTCGACGATCTCGTCGTCACCGCCCGCCTGCTGGCCAGGCTCCTGACCGGTGGCCGAGGAGCCCGCGGCGTTGGTGTCGCGTGCCGCGGCCTCGTACAGCTTCTGGCTGAACGACTGCAGTGCGGCCGAGAGCTTCTCGTGCGCGGCACGGATGGCGGCGACGTCGTTGCCGGCCAGTGCGGTCTTGACCTCGGCGATCGGCTCGTCGATGGCCTTGCGCTCGTCCTCGGACACCTTGTCGGCGTTGTCCCGCAGGACCTTCTCGCCCTGGTAGACGAGCGAGTCGGCGTTGTTGCGGACCTCGGCCTCCTCGCGCCGCTGACGGTCCTCCTCGGCGTGGGCCTCGGCGTCCTTGACCATCTGGTCGATGTCCTTCTTGTCGAGCGTGCTCTGACCGGTGATGGTCATCGACTGCTCCTTGTTCGTCGCCCGGTCCTTGGCGGACACGTGGACGATGCCGTTGGCGTCGATGTCGAAGGTGACCTCGATCTGCGGGATGCCACGCGGCGCCGGCGGCAGGTCGACGAGCTGGAACTTGCCGAGCGTCTTGTTGTACATCGCCATCTCCCGCTCGCCCTGCAGCACGTGGATCTCCACGCTCGGCTGCATGTCGTCGGCGGTGGTGAACACCTCGGTGCGCTTGGTGGGGATGGTGGTGTTGCGCTCGATGAGCTTGGTCATCACGCCGCCCTTGGTCTCGATGCCGAGGGACAGGGGCGTGACGTCGAGCAGCAGGATGTCCTTGACGTCGCCGCGCAGCACGCCGGCCTGGATGGCCGCGCCGACGGCGACGACCTCGTCCGGGTTGACCGTGCGGTTCGGCTCCTTGCCGGTCATCCCGACCACCAGGTCGGTGACCGCCGGCATGCGCGTGGAGCCGCCGACGAGGATGACGTGGTTGAGCTCGCCCTTGCTGATGCCGGCGTCCTTGAGCGCCTGCTCGAACGGGATGCGGCAGCGCTCGATGAGGTCGGCGGTCATCTCCTGGAACTTGGCCCGGCTGAGCGACTCGTCGAGGTGCAACGGCCCATCGGCCGTGGCGGTGATGAACGGCAGGTTGATCTGCGTCTGCTGCACCTGGCTGACAGCTCGATCTTGGCCTTCTCCGCGGCCTCCTTGAGGCGCTGCGCGGCCATGCGGTCGTTGGCCAGGTCGACGCCGTGGGCGCCCTTGAACTGCTGCACCAGCCAGTCGATGATCCGCTGGTCCCAGTCGTCGCCACCGAGGTGGGTGTCGCCGTGGGTGCTCTTGACCTCGAACACGCCGTCGCCGATCTCCAGCACGGACACGTCGAACGTGCCGCCGCCGAGGTCGAACACGAGGACCTTCTCGTCCTCGGCGCCCTTGTCGAGGCCGTAGGCCAGCGCCGCGGCGGTGGGCTCGTTGATGATCCGCAGCACCTCGAGGCCGGCGATCTGCCCGGCCTCCTTGGTGGCGGTGCGCTGGGCGTCGTCGAAGTACGCCGGCACGGTGATGACGGCCTGGGTGACCGTCTGGCCGAGGAACGCCTCGGCATCGCGCTTGAGCTTCATCAGCGTGCGCGCGCTGATCTCCTGCGCGGTGTACTGCTTGCCGTCGATGTCCGGGCTCTTCCAGCTCTCGCCCATGTGCCGCTTGATCGAGCGGAACGTGCGATCCGGGTTGGTGATGGCCTGGCGCTTGGCGACCTCGCCGACGAGGACCTCGCCGGCCTTGCTGAAGGCGACGACCGACGGCGTGGTGCGCGAGCCCTCGGAGTTGGGGATGACGACGGGCTCGCCGCCCTCCAGGACGGCGACGACCGAGTTGGTGGTGCCGAGGTCGATGCCGACTGCCTTGGCCATGTGGGATGTGCTCCTTGGGGAGGACCGGTCGACGTTGGCCGGTCGGTTGACGATGCGGGGATGCGACGCACAGCATGGGCTGCGCGGGTGACGCTCAGGATAGCTCGGCCGAGCGAAGATGGCACAACTCGCCGCCTAGGAAAGTTGAGCGTGAACGACTCAACATCGTTGCGGATCGTCGCGTCGACCGCCGCGGCTGCTGATTCGGTACGGTGCGCGCCATGAGCACCTGGGGCATCGACGCGGAACCGGCGGAGGTCGGGCTGGACAGTGGCGCGGCTGGCGCGCATCGACCGCCCACTTCCAG
The DNA here is from genome assembly GCA_963794805.1 of uncultured Acidimicrobiales bacterium. Lineage (GTDB taxonomy): Bacteria > Actinomycetota > Acidimicrobiia > Acidimicrobiales > Ilumatobacteraceae > JAODBQ01. The sequence goes on along the minus strand of CAWCFL010000006.1, from coordinate 115,533 downwards.
CGCTACGTCGACGACGGACGCCTGCCCGGCTGGCTGATCTGCGTGTCGCGCCACGGCAAGGTCGCCCACCTGTCGACGGCGGGCGATGCGCGACGTCGAGGCGTCGACACCCGTCGACCTCGACACCATCTGGCGGATCTACTCGATGACCAAGCCGATCACCGCCGTCGCCGCGCTGACCCTGTGGGAGCAGGGCGGCTTCGAGCTCAAGGACCCCGTGGCCAAGTACCTGCCGGCGTTCGCCGAGACGAAGGTGTGGCGCGCCGGCTCGTCGCAGCGGCCGGTGCTCGACCCGCAGGTCGAGCCGATGCAGTTGTGGCAGCTGTTCAGCCACACCGCCGGGCTGACCTACGGGTTCATGTACGCCCACCCGGTCGATGCGCTGTACCGCCAGGCCGGCTTCGAGTGGGGCGCGCCGGACACCGACCTCGAGGGGATCTGCGACACGCTGGCCGGGCTGCCGCTGCTGTTCCAGCCGGGCAGCGAGTGGCAGTACTCGATGGGCCTCGACGTGCTCGGCCGGGTGGTCGAGGTGATCAGCGGGCAGCGCTTCGACGAGTACCTGCAGGAGCACGTGCTCGACGCCGCTCGGCATGACCGAGACCGGCTGGTCGGTGCCCGATGGCCGACGTCGGCCGGCTCGCCGCGCTGTACACCCCGAACCCGGCCACCGGGCTGGCGATGCGCCTGGACGCGATGGGCCAGGCCGCGCTGCGTCGAGCCGAAGGCCCACCTCGGCGGGGGCGGGCTGGTCAGCACGGCGCACGACTACCACCGCTTCGTCGAGATGCTGCGTCGCGGCGGCGAGCTCGACGGGGTGCGCGTCCTCGCGCCCGGCACGGTGCGGTACATGGCCAGCAACCACCTCCCCGGCGGCGTCGACCTGACCGACGTTCGGCCGGCCGCTGTTCGCCGAGACGGCCTTCGACGGCGTCGGCTTCGGTCTCGGCGTGAGCGTGACGATCGACCCGGTGAAGGCCAAGGTGCCCGGCCGGGCCGGCGAGTTCGCCTGGGGCGGCGCGGCGAGCACGGCGTTCTGGGTGGACCCGGTGGAGGACCTGACGGTGATGTTCTTCACCCAGCTGCTGCCGAGCAGCACCCACCCGATCCGCACCCAGCTGAAGTCGCTCGTCTACCAGTCGATCGTCGACTGACGCGCGCCCGATCGGGCGGTCTGTGGCCCATCGGCCGCGGGTAGACAGCGAGTGATGACGATGCGGGGATGGGGCATCACCGTGGTGGCGCTCCTCGCGCTCGGGGGGTGCTCGTCGGGCGGATCAGCCACGTCGACGACCCCGGCCACGTCCCCCACCGCGTCGACCACCGCCGCCGTGCCGGTGACGACTGCCGCGACGACCGCGTCGCCGCCGACCACGGCATCGTCGACCTCCGCTGCGCCGGCGACGGAACCGTCGACCACGGCTGCGTCGTCGACCACGGGCGCCCCGTCGCACAACACGCCCTCGGCGGGCACGCGACCGGCATGGGAGGCGACGTTCGAGTCGATGGCCCGTCAGCCCGGCAACACCGTGGTGGACGACCGACAACCCGGGCGGGCTGGCCGTCGGCCGCCCCGGCGCATGGCTGTTCGTCGACACGTCCACCGACCGCACGGTGAACGCAGCGATCGATGCGACGGTGATCGGCGTGCGTCCGGCGGACGGCGACAAGTTCGCCGTCGTCACCGTCGCGCGCCGACGGCGTCGGCGGAGGTGCTCGCCGTGGCCGCCGACGGTTCGGTCGACTCGCTCGGCTCCCTCCCCGTCGACGCCGCGTCACCAGCCGACGGCGTGCTGCCGGTGTACGCGGCGATCGCGTCCGCCGGCGACGACCTGTACGTCGCCGTTGCCACCGCCGTCCAGGCCGGACAGCCGTTCCCGGCCAGCCTCGCCCGGGTGCGCGACGGTGTCACCCATCCCCTGCCCGATCCTCCCGGCTACGGCCCGATCACGTTCACCGACGCCGGCGCGCTCGTCATCACCGTGCCGAGCGACGGGCGCGTCGCCGGCCCGGCGGAGAACCGGTGGATCTCCACCGACCAGGGCGCCACCTGGCGATCGATCTCGATCCCGCCCGGCACCTTTCCCGTGGTCCGCATCCTGCTGGGCATCTCCGAGCAGGCAGCCGTGGCCTACGACGGCGCCGACCCGAACATGATCGGCCTGGTCGACGATCACGGCGCGGTGACGGGCGCGGCGGACTTCGACGAAGAATCGGTGGGATGGCTCGCCGTCGCTCCCGAGGGCAGCGCGACGGCGACCCTCGTGGGCATGGCTTCGGGCTCGGGCGAACTGGTCGATCGGTCCTCCGGCGCGCCAGTCGCAGCCGACCCACCGCCTCTTCCCCGACGGCCACGGGACCCTGACGAGCGCCTGGCAGGGGAGTGACGGGGCGATCCATGCGTTGGCCCTCGACCCGGCCTGTGAGAGCGGGTGCGGGCCGGCGCTGATCGTCGACGGCTCGGTCCCGACGCCGCCGTCGACCGTCGGCGGGTGCACCTGGACGGCCACGTACGCCAACGGCGAGGGTGCGATGGGCAGCGAGTACTCGACGGTCTCGCTGACGAACGTCGGCTCGACCGTGTGCCCGACGCCGACGATCGGGGCCGTCACCGGCACGACCGCCGACGGTCGGAGCGTGCCGGCGCAGCGCGGCGACGTGATCGGCGGACTGGGTCCGGCGCCGCCGTCGGTGCAGCCGGGCGCGGCGGTGCAGATCACCATCGTGACGACCACGTCCGCGGACATCTGTGGCGCGGCCAGTCGCCAGGTCACCTCGCTGACGGTGGACATCGGCAGCCCCCTGCCGGTCACCCTCCCGTCCCCGCTGGAGACCGCCTGCCAGTTCAGCGTCAGCCAGCCCGGCACCGCTCAGCTGACCGACCGGACGATCTCGTCGGCGTTCGCCGGAGCCGCCGGACGAGCGTCGTCCGTGCGGGCGTGAGCAGCCGGACGGTCTCGTGTGCGCGGCGTGAGCCCGTACGCGATCATGTCCCGTGCACCTCACCGACCTCCGCATCTTCACCGAACCCCAGCAGGGCGCGTCGTACGACGACCTGCTGGCCGTCGCCCGGCGCGCCGAGTCGCTCGGCTTCGGGGCGTTCTTCCGCAGCGACCACTACCTCGTGATGGGTGGCGGCGACGGCCTGCCCGGCCCGACCGATGCGTGGATCACGCTCGCCGGCCTGGCGCGCGACACGTCGACGATCCGCCTCGGCACGCTGGTCACCCCGGTCACGTTCCGCAGCCCGGGCCTGCTGGCCATCAGCGTCGCCCAGGTCGACCAGATGAGCGGCGGCCGCGTCGAGCTGGGCATCGGCGCCGGCTGGTACGAGGCCGAGCACCTGGCCTACTCGTTCGACTTCCCGTCCACCGGCGAGCGCTTCGACTCGCTCACCGACCAGCTGGCGATCATCGACGGGCTGTGGCGCACGCCGATCGGCGAGCGGTTCAGCTACGCCGGTCCGGCCCACTCGGTGGTCGACTCGCCCGGCCTGCCCAAGCCGGTGCAGGCCAGGGTGCCGATCGTCATCGGCGGCGGCGGGCGAACGAAGACGCCTCGGCTGGCGGCGCGCTACGCCACCGAGTTCAACCTGCCGTTCGCCCCGCTGGAGCGCGTTCGTCAAGCAGTGCGACCGCGTGCGCACGGCGTGCGCCGACATCGGCCGGACCGAGCCGATGGTCTACTCGGCGGCGCTCGTCGTCTGCGTCGGGCGCGACGACGCCGAGGTCGCCCGCCGGGCGGCGGCGATCGGTCGTGAGGCCGACGAGCTGCGCGCCAACGGCGCGGCCGGCACGGTGCGGGAGACCGCCGAGACGTTGCGCCGGTGGATCGACGCCGGCGCCGAGCGGATCTACCTGCAGGTGCTCGACCTCCAGCGATCTCGACCACCTCGACCTCATCGCCACCGAGCTGGCCCCACTGCTGGCCTGACGCCCGCGGTTCGCCGGCCCGTCGATCGGGCACCACGTGGGCCATGCCCCGATCGCCCGACGACTTCACGATCGGTGTGGAGGAGGAGTTCCAGCTCGTCCACCCCGGCACCCGCGAGCTGCACCCGGCCGTCGAGGACGTGCTCGCCGAGGCCGAGCGGCGCACGGCTCCCGACGAGGTGTCCCACGAGCTGCAGCAGAGCCAGATCGAGATCGGCACCCCGGTGTGCCGCACGCTCGCCGATGCCCGGGCCGAGCTCGTCCGCCTGCGCCGCCAGGTGGGTGAGTCGGCCGCGGCGCGTGGGCTGGTCGATCGTCGCCGCAGGGTCGCACCCGAAGTCGGCCACGGACCAGCAGCGGATCACCGCGGGCGAGGACTACCGGGCGATCGCCGAGCACTACGCCCACCTGGCCAGCGAGCAGGTCGTGTTCGGCTGCCACGTGCACGTCGGCGTGGCCGACCGCGAGCTCGCCGTCGCGGCGATGAACCACATCCGGCCGTGGCTCGCGCCGGTCGCCGCCCTGTCGGCCAGCTCGCCGTTCTGGTCGGGCCGGGACACCGGCTACGCGAGCTACCGCAGCGAGGTGTTCGGTCGGTGGCCGACCGCCGGCGGCACCGAGCACTTCGCCTCGCGCGCCGAGTACGAGCAGGTCGTCGAGCAGCTGCTGGCCACCGCGGCGATCGACGCGCCGGCGCGGATCTACTGGGACGTGCGGCCCTCGGCGCGCTACGAGACGTTGGAGCTGCGCGTCGCCGACGTGTGCACCTCCATCGACGATGCAGTGCTCGTCGCCGGTCTGGCCGGTGCGCTCGTCCGCCGCGGCGTGGCCCTCGCCGAGGCCGACGAACCGTTCCCCACCGTGCGCCCTGAGCTGCTGCGCGCCGCCCGCTGGCGCGCTGCGCGGTTCGGCACCGCCGGCGAGCTGATCGACCTGCGGGCGATGCGCGCCGCACCCGCGGCCGAGGTGGTGGCGCAGCTGCTCGCGTTCCTCGCCCCGGCACTCGACGAGTGGGGCGCAGCCGACGAGGTCGTCGGTCTCACCGAGCAGGTGCTCGCCCGGGGCACCAGCGCCGAGCGCCAGCGAGCCCGGTTCGCCGCAGCGCGGCTCGCTCGACGACGTGGTCGACTGGCTGATCGCCGAGACGGCCGCCTGACCGACGCCGCCTGGACCGTCCAGCCGGACCGGGGTTGCCGGTGCGGGCGTGCGCATGCGAGCTCGCGCACGTGCGAACGGCGCGAGAATCGCCACCATGAGCGAGCACGAGCTGGTGATCCGCGGTGGCCTGGTGGTCGACGGGACGGGTGCCGCGCCGCGACACGCCGACGTCGCGGTCGACGATGGGGTCATCACCGCGGTCGAGCCGCGCACCTCGACGGACGTGGCGACGCGGGAGATCGATGCCGACGGGCTCACGGTCACGCCGGGCTTCGTCGACATCCACACGCACTACGACGGCCAGGCCACGTGGGACGGGATGCTCGCCCCGAGCAGCATCCACGGCGTCACCTCGCTGGTCATGGGCAACTGCGGCGTCGGCTTCGCCCCGGCCAAGCCCACCGACAGGCAGCACGAGTGGCTCATCGGCCTGCTCGAGGGCGTCGAGGACATCCCCGGCACGGCACTGGCCGAGGGCCTGACGTGGGACTGGGAGACGTTCCCCGAGTACCTGGACGCCCTCGATCGCCGTTCGTTCGTGCTCGACGTGGCCACCCAGGTGGCCCACGCCCCGCTGCGCGTCTACGTGATGGGCGAGCGCGGCGCCGACCCGAACGAGGCGCCGACCGTCGCCGAGCTGGCCGCGATGGCCGCTCACGTGCGCGCCGGCATCGACGCCGGAGCGCTCGGGTTCACCACCAGCCGCACCTACCTGCACCGCACCAAGGAGGGCGCCGCGCTCGGCACCCGCTTCTCCTCGGCCGACGAGCTCACCGCCCTCGCCGGCGCGCTGAGCGACGCCGGGGCCGGCGTCATCCAGCTGATCAGCGACGCCTACCTGTCGTCCGACCACGACTTCGCCGTCGAGGAGATGCAGCTGATGCGCTCGATCGTCGCCAGCACCGGCCGCCCGCTGAGCATGACCGTGCAGCAGCCGGATCCGGTGCCAGCGCGCTGGCGGGAGATGCAGGCCTGGGCCGCGCAATGCGTCGCCGAGGGCCTGCCGCTGAAGACCCAGGTGGCGTCGCGCCCGATCGGCGTGCTCGAAGGGCTCACCGCGTCGGTCAACCCGCTGGTCACCTGCCCGAGCTTCAAGGAGATCGCCGATCGCCCGCTGGCCGAGCAGGTCGCCCTGCTGCCGCGATCCCGAGCGCCGGGCGCGCATCGTCCGCGAGCACGACGAGTCGGTCGGCCGCTTGGAGGGCCTCCTCAGCGAGCTCGTCGGCGGGCTTCCACAAGATGTACCCGATGGAGGATCCGGTCGACTACGAGCCGTCGCCGGCGCAGTCGATCGCCGGCCGGGCAGCGGCCGCCGGCGTCCGGCCGATCGAGATGGCCATCGACCTGATGCTCGAGCGCGACGGCAACCAGCTGATGTACATGCCGCTGATGAACTACGTCGCCGGCAACCTCGACGACGTGCGCGAGATGCTCCTGTCGCCGGTGGCGTTGATGGGCCTGTCCGACGCCGGCGCGCACTGCGGGGCGATCAGCGACGGCAGCATGAGCACCACGTCACTGGCCCTGTGGACGCGTGATCGCACCCGCGGCGAGAAGCTGCCGCTGGAGCTCATGGTCCACCACATCACGCAGCGCACGGCGGCACACGTCGGCTGGCTCGACCGCGGCGTGGTCGCGTCCGGCTACCTGGCCGACCTGAACGTCATCGACATGGACGCGCTGGCGGCCCACCCGCCGACCATCGTCCGCGACCTGCCCGCCGGCGGCCGGCGGCTGATGCAGACCGCCAGCGGCTACCGGCACACGTTCAAGGGCGGCGTGGAGACGTTCGCCGGCGGCGAGCACACCGGGGCGATGCCCGGCGGCCTCGTGCGCGGCGCTCGCGCCCTCGCGCCCCGCTGACGCTCAGCCCGCCGAGGTCGCCGCAGTCGCCCGGGCTGCGGCGCGGGCGCTGGCCGGGGTGAGCTGCAGCGTGACCCCGAAGCGGTTCCACATGTTGATCATCCCGATGGCGCCGACGAGGTAGGCGATCTCGGCGTCGTCGAACTCGGCGCGCACCGCCTCGTAGACGTCGTCGGGGACGCCGTGCTCGCCGAACCGCGTCGCAGCGTCGGTCAGTGCCAGCGCGGCCTCCTCGCGTGGTGTGTACATCGGTGTCTCCCACCACGCGGCCAGGCCGAACAACCGGGCCGGCGTCTCGCCGGCCTCGAGCGCGTCGGTCGAGTGCATGTCCACGCAGAACGCACAGCCGTTGATCATCGAGGCGCGCAGCTTGACCAGCTCGTACAGGCTCGGCTCGATGTTCGCGGCGATGACCTTGTCCAGCGCGGCCATCTGCTGGTACAGCTCCGGAGCGGCCTTGGCGAAGTTCAGTCGTTGCGTCATCCCTCCATCTTCGCGACGGTGGGCCCGATCCATGCACGTGGGCGCGGCATCGAGCGTGATCGCGCGCTGACGCCGGCGATCAGCCGAGCGTGAGGGAGACCGACGTGCTGCCGGCGCGGGGATGCGCGACGGCCACCGTGACCTCGACGCCCGCCGCGGCGCGCGCGGTCCAGGCGACGAGCGTGCGGTCGGGCGTGCCGTCCACACCGCCGGCGAAGCGCGCCGCGGCGCGTCCCTCGAGCTGGCCGAGCTCCACTCGGTGCGTGCCACCGACCACCTCGACGCCCTCGCCGCTGAGCTCGGCGGTCAGCGGACGGACGAGGTGCTCCTTCTTGGCGTGATCGCTCACGTACGTGGGCAGCCAGCCCGTGTTGGCGATGCCGATCTCGATCCGCCAGCTGTCGCCGCCGAGCGCCGTCACCTGGCTGGTGGATGACCTCCACGCACGGCGCGGCGAGCGCCTGGAACACGGCGAACTGGGCGTGCGGACGGACCTCGTCGGCGAGCCGGCTGAGCGGCGGGTTGGTCCACGTGGTCATCTCGTCCCACCCGCCGATCTCCACCGGACCGAGCTGCGGATGGTCGAACGGCCGCCACGGGACGAACATCTCCGGGTGGTGCTCGTCGGCCCAGGCCAGCACGGCCAGCTCCTCGGCCTCGGTCGGGCCGGTGTACCAGAAGTGCGTGCTCTGCTTGGTGCCGGTGGCCGCGTGGACCACGTCCCAGAACTCGGTGGTCCAGGCGAACACGCCGAGGTGCTCGTAGGCCCAGTCGTCGGCCGCGCCGCTCATCGTCACCGAGGTGTCCCAGGTGAAGTCCTCGAACACGCTGTGCGAGGTGTACCCGGTGAGCGCCGTGCCGTGCTCGGCGAGCTGCCCGTAGATCCACACGTCGCCCGGAGGCAGCGCCGAGTCGCGCTTGGTGCTCGACGGCCGCAGCAAGACGCCGCCGCTGGTGTGGAACGCGTTGTACCCGCAGATGTTCGGGCGGCCGACGATGGCCGCGCACGAGCGCGTCGATCTCCGGCTCGCTGAGCGGGTGGTCGCCGCTGCCGCGCACACCGGTGCCCCAGCCGGCGGGGAAGTTGCGGTTCATGTCGAGGCTCTCGGGCGCCCGTGGCGTGGGGATGGTGAACCCGTCGTGGTCGACCATCTCGCCCTCGAACAGCATCCGGTAGCGGGTCGTGCCCTCCGGCGTGCCGTCGATCGGCACCGGCCGCAGGATGCGGTCGTCCTCGCGGGAAGGCATCCACGCCCCGTTCGGGTCGGGGACGCGCATGATCAGGATCTTGCCGTCGCCGTCGATGTCACCGACGTGCAGCCCGGGCGCGCGGTGGGCGTCGCGCCACGGCCACGGGCGGGTGCTGCTGCGCCGCCACCGTGGCGAGTCGGCCAGCACCCACTCGACGCCGTCGGGGTTCACCCGGGGGGCGACGTAGAACGTGCGCGTCCGCAGGGCGCGGGTGACGGTGTCGTCGTCGCCGAAGCCGGTCACGAGGTGGTGGATGACGTGCAGCGCGGCCACCCCGCCGGTCACCTCGACCGAGTGGATGTTGGCGTCGATCCAGTGCGCCGGCTTGGTGCTCGGCGGCACCCGCCGACGTGTCGGTGATGGTCGCCAGCCACAGGTCGCGCCCCTCGTGGGAGTGCCCGTAGGACTCGATCGTGATCAGTCCCGGGTGCGCCGCGGCGGTGCTCGTGCAGCCACGCGGTGAGCTCGTCGTAGCGGAGGTAGCGGTCGAACCCGTAGTCGGTGGCCATCGCCGCCGACCGTAGCGGCCACCCGGTGGGCGCGGTTCGTGCCGTCGGGCGCGACTCGTGCCGCCGGGCGGCCAGACCGCGCCCACCCGCACGTCTCGCGCCCGTCCCGGCGTCGGCACGGGGGTTGGGCGGTGCGGCCGGCGGGGAACCGACGGCGGCGAGGAGGACGATGCTGGCCGCGATGGACTGGTACGGCGACGCGGGGGCCGCGCTCAGCCCGGCTCGTCGTCAGCCGTGGGCTGGCGCTGGTGTTCGTCGTCGCCTTCGTCGCCGTCCGCCAGTGGCCGGCGTTGCTCGGCGACCACGGCCTGCTGCCCGTGCGCCGGCACCTGCAGCGCACCACGTGGAGGCGGTCGCCGACGCTGTTGCGCATCCGCGCTCGGACCGCTGGGTCGTCGGCGCATCCTTCATCGGCGCGTCGATCGGCGTCGCCGTCGTGGCCGGGCTCGTCGAGCGCGCCCCGCCGGCGGTGTGGATCGCCGCATGGCTGGTCATGTGGGCGATCTACCTGTCGCTGGTCAACGCCGGCCAGGTGTTCTACGGGTTCGGCTGGGAGACGCTGCTGCTGGAAGCGGGGTTCCTGGCGACGTTCCTCGGGCCGAGCTCGGTCGCCCCGCCGGTCGCTCATCCTGTGGCTGTTCCGCTGGCTGGCGTTCCGCGTCGAGCTCGGCGCCGGCCTGATCAAGCTGCGCGGCGACCCGTGCTGGCGCGACCTCACCTGCCTGCGTTACCACCACGAGACCCAACCGCTCCCCAACCCGCTCAGCTGGCGCTTCCACCACCTGCCGAACTGGATGCACCGCGCCGAGGTGCTCGGCAACCACGCCGCACAGCTCGTCGCCCCGTGGTTCCTCTTCTTCCCCCAGCCGATCGCCGGGTTCGCCGCTGTGGTGATGATCGCCACGCAGTGCTGGCTGCTGTTGTCGGGCAACTTCTCCTGGCTCAACCTGGTGACGATCGTGATCATCGCCGCGGCGCTGCCCGACTCGTTCCTCGGCCACGTCCTGCCGCACGTCGACGCCGCCGGCACCAGCCCGACGTGGTGGGTGGTGCTCGGCGTCGCGGTGAGCGCACTGATCGTCGTGCTGAGCATTCGTCCGGCACGCAACCTGGTCAGCCGCCGGCAGCTGATGAACAGCAGCTTCGACCCGCTCCGGCTGGTGAACACCTACGGCGCGTTCGGGCACGTCACCAAGCGGCGCGACGAGCTGATCATCGAGGGCACCGCCGACGACGTCGTCACGCCGGACTCGGTGTGGACCGAGTACGGGTTCATCGCCAAACCCGGCGACCCGGCGCGCCGACCCCGGCAGATCGCTCCCTACCACCTGCGCCTCGACTGGCTGATGTGGTTCGCCGCGATGAGCCCTCCGACGCACCACCCGTGGCTGCGCGTGCTCGTCGAGCGCCTGCTCGCCGGCGACGCGGCATCGTTGCGTCTGCTCGGCCGCAACCCGTTTCCCGATGCACCGCCGGCGAACATCCGCATCCTCCTCTACCGCTACCGGTTCACCACGTCCGCGGAGCGGCGGGCCACCGGCGACTGGTGGCACCGCGAGCTGCTCGGCACCTACCTGCCGGCCACCTCGCTCGTGTCGCGCCGCTGACCGCCGAACCGGTGCGTCCGGGCGCGACACGAACGCATCGGGCGGCCGGCGTCGGCCGGCTCGTGTCGCGCCGGCGGTCGTCGGGAGCACGCGTGTCGGCGCGACACGAACGCACAGCGGACGCCCGGATCGCGCGTTGCTACGGTCGGCGCCATGAGCGGCACCGGAACCCTCGTCATCCTGCGGCACGGCGAGAGCACCTGGAACGAGCTGAACCTGTTCACCGGGTGGCACGACGTCCCGCTCACCGACCGGGCACGCGCCGAGGCGGCCCAGGCGGGCGTGACGATGCGCGAGGAAGGACTGCACTTCGACGTCGCCCACACGTCGGTGCTCACCCGCGCCGTGGTCACCTGCAACCTGGCGCTCGAGGAGCTCGGCCAGGTGTGGCTGCCGCTGCAGCGCCACTGGCGGCTCAACGAACGCCACTACGGCGGCCTGCAGGGCCTGGACAAGAAGCAGACGGCCGACCAGTTCGGGCTCGACCAGGTGAAGATCTGGCGGCGCAGCTACGACGTCCCCCCGCCGCCGGCGGCAGCCGACAGCCCCGAGCACCCGGGCAACGACCGGCGCTACCGGCTCCTCGCGCCCGACGTGCTGCCGGCGACGGAGTGCCTGGCCGACGTCGTGCGCCGCGTGCTGCCGTACTGGCACGACGTCGTCGCTCCGCAGCTGCTCTTCGGCGAGGACGTGCTCGTCGTGGCCCACGGCAACTCGCTGCGCGCCCTGTTGATGCACCTCGAGCACGTCACCGCCGAGGACATCATGGAGATCAACATCCCCACCGGCGTGCCCCGGCGGTACACGTTCGACGGCAAGTTGGAGGTCACCGACGTCGAGCTACCTGGGCGACCAGGAGGCCATCGCCGCGGCGGCAGCCAAGGTCGCCGCACAGGCCGGTGGCCCGGCCACCGCGTCGGCCGAGGCCGACGCCGCACTGGACGCCGACGCCGTGGTCGCGTCGGACGCCGTGCAACCGACGAACTAGGTCGCCGACGCCTCCGTGAAGTTGACGACGACGCGGTAGCGCGTGTCGGTCGGCAGGTAGTTGGTCTTCGAGCAGGCCACCAGCGACATGCTGGGCATCTCGCTCGACAGCCCCGCGTCGTAGATCGACTCGGCGGCCGAGCCGGTGATCGCCCGGTCGGTGTACTCGTAGGTGAAGGTCCGACCGTCGGCCCCGCTGATGATCACCTGCGAGCCGGCGCCCAGGACGTGGATGTTGCGGAAGATCCCGCCGTGCTCGGTGCGATGGGCGAACAGCACCATGTGGTTGTCCTGGCCGGCGAGGCCGGTGCCGGGCCAGTGCCCGACGAAGCCGGCGTCGACCACGTTGCTGCCGACCCCTTCGACGATCGTGCCGACGAGACCGAGACCGGGGATGGTGATCGTGTACGGCAGCGGCGACGGCGGGGGGACGACGTTCTGCACCGGCGGGTAGGCCGCCGGAAGTGGCGTCCCGGTGAAGTACCCGGCGACGTCGACGATCACGTCGCCGCCGGCGTAGGTGTAGACCGCGACCCCGGCCGTCGAGGTGCGGGCGATGGCGTGGTTGGCGATGGTCTGGTTGGCACGCGTGGCGTTCAGGTTCGACGCCGGGTCCGGCCGATCGGTGCGCGCCGCGTAGGCGGCGAACCAGCCCGGCCCGCGCGTCTCGCTCGTCGTCAGGTTGATCACGGCCGCCTGGGCCTGGGCCATGCCGGTGAACTGGAACTCGCACACCCACTTCGGGTACATCCGCCCGTACGAGGGACGCTGTCGGGTGTCGAGCTCGCGACGCGGCGGGCTGGGGACGAACAGACCGTCGGGGTGCGGGTCGTTGTCGCCGGTGAAGTAGCCGGCGACATCGACCACCAGGTGGCCGCCGGAGTAGGCGAACACGTCGATCGCGCGCAGCGTGCCGATCGGCAGGATGGCCTGGTTGGCGCGGGTCTGATCGGGCTCGTCGGTGTTGACGTTCGACGCGGTGGGCACCGCCGTGCCGGGCACGAACGCCGTCCAGAAGCCGGCGCCGTTCGATTCGGTGGCGGTCAGGTTGACCACCACCGCGCTGGCGCCGGAGGGGACCACCTGGGAGACGTCGACTCGCTGCACCGTTCCACCGGGGACCTTCGTCCGTCCCGGGCTGTTGCGCGTGTCGAGGACGCGCATCGCCTTGTCCAAGCCGACGTACCGCCCGACGCCGGTTGCGCTCGTCGCCGGAACGTACGCGCCGGCGACGTCGACCACGACGTCGAGCGGGTCGTAGCAGGAGATGTCGACCTGACCGGACGCGGGCAACTGGACCGTGACCAGGTTGGCCAGCGTCTGACCGGGCCGCTCGACGTTGATGTTCGACACCTCCGCCGGCGCACTGCCGGTGGGCACGACCTTCACCCAGCCCGGCGCGGCGGGATTGGTCGCCGTCACGTTGAGGACCGCGGCGACCGCGCCAGCCGGCACGCCGCCCTGGCCGGTGACCTGCACCCGGATGGTCCGAGCATCCAGCCGGGCGAAGCCGAATGGGGCGTACCCGGTCTCTGAGGCGGCCCGCGTGTCGGCGATGCGCACCGGCGGCCGGGCCCGGAACGTCGCCGCGCCCGCCGGCACCGCGGCCTCGGCGAGGGGCGCAGCCGCAACGTCGAGGCGATCGAGCAGCCCGAGCAGCGGCACCGCTGTTCCGGCCGCCAGGACGGCACGGCGGGTGAGCCGCCGCGGGTCGGCCGGGTGCATCTCAGGCGGCATGGACGACGTCGGCACGGTTGGCCAGGAACCAGTCGTACGTGGAGCGCAGGCCGTCGGCGAGCTCGATGCGGTGCTGCCATCCGAGCGCGTGCAGCCGGCCCACGTCGAGCAGCTTGCGCGGCGTGCCGTCCGGCTTCGTCGTGTCGAAGCGCAGCACGGCGTCGGGGTGCACCACACTGCCGACCAGTTCGGCGAGGGCGCGGATCGACAGGTCGCGTCCGGTGCCGACGTTGATGTGCTGGGCACCTTCGTACTGGTCCATGAGGAAGATGCACGCGTCCGCCAGGTCGTCGACGTGCAGGAACTCGCGCTTGGCCGACCCGGTCCCCCAGATCTCGACGTCGTCGCGCCCGTCCAGCCTGGCCTCGTGGAACTTGCGGATGAGCGCCGGCAGCACGTGGCTGGAGGTGAGGTCGAAGTTGTCGCCGGGGCCGTACAGGTTGGTCGGCATGGCCGAGATGAAGTTGCACCCGTACTGCGCGCGGTACGACTGGCACAGCTTGACGCCGGCGATCTTGGCCAGCGCGTAGGCCTCGTTCGTCGGCTCCAGCGGTCCGGTGAGGAGCGCCTCCTCGACGATCGGCTGCGGCGCGTCGCGCGGGTAGATGCAGCTCGAGCCGAGGTACAGCAGCTTGGCGACGTCGAACTGGCGGGCGCTCTCCACCACCGTGGCGTGGATCATCAGGTTGTCGTAGAGGAACTCCGCCGGGCGCGTGCTGTTGGCCAGGATGCCACCGACCGTGCCCGCCACGAGGTACACGTACTCCGGCCGGTGGGCCTTGAACCAGTAGTTCACCGCCGCTTGGTCGCGCAGGTCGAGCTGCTCGCGCGAGGCGGTGAGGATGTGGCCGTACCCGGCTCCCTCCAGCCGGCGGACGATGGCCGATCCGACCAGGCCGCGATGACCGGCGACGAAGATCCGGGCATCGGCGGGCACCTGCGCCATCGGTTGTCCCATGTGCTCACCTCGCCTGCGAATGATCGGTGTCGACGTCCCGCCCGGACCCGGCGCAAACCCTACCGCTCGGCTCGCGCACGGTGGCGGTCACGAGATCACGAGCCGTCTATGCTGCGCCGCCATGGCCAGCAAGAAGGCGTACCTCGAGCCCTTGAAGAACGTCGCCCTGTTCTCCAGTTGCTCCATGAAGGACCTCGAGAAGATCGCCAAGGCGGGTGACGAGGTCTCCATGTCGGCGGGCACCACGATCGTCGACCAGGGTCAGACCGGTCGCGAGGCGTTCGTCGTCCTGGCGGGCACGGTCATCGTCAAGCGCAACACCAAGAAGGTCGCCACGCTCGGCCCCGGCACCGTCGTCGGCGAGCTGTCGTTGCTCGACCACGGCCCGCGCACGGCCACCGTGATCTGCGAGTCGGACTGCACGTTGCTGCTGCTCAGCCAGCGCCACTTCATGGCCGTGGTCGACGACGTGCCGGCGTTGTCCCACAAGCTGCTGGCCAGCCTCGCCGGCCGCATCCGCGAGCTCGACCGCCAGTACTACGGCTGAGGTCGCGGGAATCGGGGCGCCCGCCCCCGAGCAACTAGCGTTCCGCGCGCCATGAGCGCGCACACCACTGATCCCGCGACCGACGAGGCTGCCGCCGGGCCGAAGCGATTCAAGCCGCACCAGCTGGTCATCGCCATCGGCATCTTCATGGGCGTCTTCACGCTGCTGTCCGGCCTGATCCCGCAGTTCACCAAGTGGCACGGCACCAAGGCCGTCGCGCGTGAGGTGTTCGAGGGCATTCCCGGCCCGCTGCAGGTCGCCTTCTACACGGTCATCCCGGTGCTCCTGGTGTGGGGGGCGTTCGCCTTCGCCGAGCGGGTGCGCAACTGGGAGCGCGGCGGGCCCGACCGCCGGCGCACGAACGCCACGACGATCAAGCGCCGCCTGGCCGACTTCCGCGCCGGCGCGTACATGCGCACGCTGCTGCGCGACTCCGCCGCCGGCCTGATGCACTCGTTCATCTACTTCGGCTTCCTCGCCCTGCTCGGCGTCACGACGGTGCTGGAGATCGACCACCAGCTGCCCGAGAGCCTGAAGTTCCTCCACGGCCGCACGTACCAGGCGTACTCGTTCTTCGGCGACCTCGCCGGCGTGGTGTTCGTCGTCGGCATCGTCTGGGCCATCGTCCGCCGCTACGTGCAGCGGCCGTACCGGATCCGCATCAAGACCAAGCCGGAGCACGCCCTGATCCTCGGCACGTTCCTGGTGATCGGCCTGTCCGGGTTCCTCGCCGAGGCCTTCCGCATCGCTTCGGTGGACCGCCCGACGTACGAGGTGTGGAGCTTCATCGGCTACCCGGTGAGCGCGCTGTTCGACGGCATGGGCCACGACACGCTGGACATGTGGCACCAGCTGTCCTGGGTGGTGCACGTCGTCGCCTTCTGCGTGTTCCTGGCGATCCTGCCGATCACCATGCTGCGGCACATGTTCACCTCGCCGCTGAACATGTACCTCAAGGACCGCGAGCGCCCGAAGGGCGCGATGCGGGCGATGCCCAACCTCACCGAGACCGAGCTGGAGACGTTCGGCGCCGCGGTGGTCACCGACTTCACCTGGAAGCAGCTGCTCGACACCGATGCGTGCACGATGTGCGGCCGGTGCACGAGCGTCTGCCCGGCACATGCCACGGGCAAGCCGCTCGACCCGCGCGAGATCGTGCTCAAGACCGGCGAGATCATGGCCGCCACGGCGCCGCGTGGCCCGGTGAGCCCGCCGATCGGCGTGGACAGCGAGATCACGATCACGGCCGATTCGCTGTTCGAGCGGATCACCGCTGAGGAGATCTGGGCTGCACGAGCTGCAAGGCGTGCGACGAGATCTGCCCGGTGAACATCGAGATCCTCGACAAGATCCTCGACATGCGCCGGTACCTCTCACTGATGGAGAGCAACTTCCCCGCCGAGCTGGGCAACGCCTACCGGGCGATGGAGAACCAGTCGAACCCATGGGGCATGAACCAGGGCGAGCGGGCCGACTGGGCCAAGGGCCTCGACGTGACGATCGTCGATCCGGGCGAGCCGTTGACCACGGAGTGGCTCTACTGGGTGGGCTGCGCCGGTTCGTTCGACGACAAGAACAAGCGGGTCACCCAGGCGATGGCCAAGCTGCTCAAGCGGGCGGGCATCGAGGTGGCCATCCTCGGCCCGAGCGAGATGTGCACCGGCGACTCCGCCCGGCGCAGCGGCAACGAGTACCTGTTCCAGATGCTGGCCATGCCGAACATCGAGATGCTCGACGGCATGGGCGTGAAGAAGATCATCACCCAGTGCCCGCACTGCTTCAACACGCTGAAGAACGAGTACCCCCAGCTCGGCGGGAACTACGAGGTCGTGCACCACAGCCAACTCCTCGAGCACCTGATCGAGAGCGGCCAGCTCGACGTCGGCACGGCCACGCTGGAGGAGCGGCTCACGTATCACGACTCGTGCTACCTCGGGCGGCACAACGACGTCTACATGGCGCCGCGCAAGGTGGTCGGCAGCATCAAGGGCATCGAGGTCGTGGAGATGCCGCGCAACGGCACGAAGGGCATGTGCTGCGGCGCAGGCGGGGCGCGGATGTGGATGGAGGAGTCCATCGGCGTCAAGGTCAACGACGAGCGGGCCAAGGAGGCGCTGTCCACCGGTGCGACGCGGGTGGCCACTGCCTGCCCGTTCTGCTACATCATGCTCGACGACGGGGTGAAGGCCGCCGGGGTTGACGAGGACCAGGTGAAGGTGGCCGACATCTCGGTGCACCTGCTCGACGCGATCGAGGCCGGCGAGCGCCAGATCGGCGGCCTCGAAGCACCGCTGTCGCCGCTCGAGTCGCCGATCGCCGGCAGCTGAGGAGAACACCGGTTCAGCTCCGGGCGGTCCCTAGGCTCGGCGTCGTGCGCCCACCCCAGCGGATCGACCCACGACCCGGTCAGGAGAGCGTGTGGGACTACCCCCGCCCTCCGGCCGTGTCGCCGACCGAGGAGCACGTGCGCGTCGTCCACCACGGCGTCGTCCTGGCCGACACCCGCCGGTCGATCAGGATCCTGGAGACGAGCCAGCCGCCGGCGTACTACCTACCGGCCGCCGACGTGGCCTGGGAGCACCTCCGCCCGAGCGCCACGCGCACGTTCTGCGAGTGGAAGGGCATCGCCGAGTACTGGTCGATCGACGTCGACGGTCGGCCCGTGCTGGACGCCGCGTGGGGCTACGCGGCGCCGAACGAGGCGTACGCGGCGATCACCGGGCACGTCGCGTTCTACGCCCAGTTCGTCGATGAGTGCTGGGTCGACGACGAACGGGTCGCAGCGAACGCCGGGTCGTTCTACGGCGGCTGGGTGACGTCGCGCGTGGTCGGCCCGTTCAAGGGTGCACCGGGCACGCTGCACTGGTGACGCCGACGCGTCGGCCTCGGGGTCCTCGTTCATCGAACGATCGTCCACACCGTCATTCGGCAGGGCGCACGGGGAGCGGCGCTTCCCGTGTGAAGTTCTCGAAGTACCGGCTGGGGGTCGGCCCGCGCTGGCCCTGGTACTTCGAGCCGGTGGCGCCCTGGCCGTACGGCCGATCGGCCGGGGTGGTCATCATCATGAAGCTCACCTGGCCGACCTTCATCGACGGGTACAGCGTGATCGGCAGCGTGCGCGATGTTGGTCAGCTCCAGCGTGATGTGCCCGTCGAACCCGGGGTCGATGAACCCGGCCGTGGAGTGGATGATCAGGCCGAGCCGACCGAGCGAGCTCTTGCCGTCGATGCGCGAGACCATGTCGTCGGGCACGGCGATGCGCTCGAGCGTGCTGCCGAGCACGAACTCGCCGGGGTGGAGCATGAACACGCCGTCGTCGGCGATCTCCACCGGTTCAGTGAGGTCGACCGCCGACTTCACGTCGATGACCCCGGCAGTGTGGTTGCGGAACACGCGGAAGTGGTTGGACAGCTTGACGTCGATCGACGATGGCTGCACGCAGCGCTCGTCGAACGGCTCGACCACGATGCGGCCGAGCGCGAGCTGCTCCCGCAGGGTGCGGTCGGAGAGGATCACGGGGCGACACGGTAACGACGTCCACCGCGGTCGGCGCGGCGAGGGTGCGGACGGGTTCCGGGCGAAGCGCCTCGATCCTGGGCAATGATGAACGTGTGAGAGCGCGTCTCGCCGCAGCTGGCCTGGGGCCACCTCGGCAGAGGCCGTTGGCCCTGGCCCACGGGATCGCCGCGTCCGGCGATGCGTGCGTGGCGATCTCCCTGGCCGGCTCGTTGTTCTTCAGCCTGAGCCCCGACGCATCGCGCCAGCAGGTCCTGCTCTACCTGCTGGTCACGATGGCTCCGTTGGCGATCCTCGCCCCGTTGGTCGGCCCGACCGTGGACCGCTTCAACCGCCGTCCGCACCTCGTGGCCGAGACCTGCTACCTGCTGCGCGCCTCGGCCTGCATCGCACTGGCGTTCTCGCTCTACCAACTCACGTTCTACCTCTTCGCCATCATCCTCCTGATGACCAGCAAGGCATCGGGAGTGGTCAAGCAGGCGCTGGTCCCGCTGGTCACCGACGACCCCGAGCAGCTCGTGGCGACCTACGCCCGCTTGGCCCGGGTGAGCGGGGTGTTCGGCGGTGCAGGGGCGGTGGTCGGTGGGGTGATCTTCCGCTGGTTCGGCGCCCCATGGGTGTTGGCCGCGGCAGCCGTCTTCTTCATCACCGCCGCAGCGCTGATCAGCCGCCTGCGGCCGGTACCGCGGCCGACCGAGGTGCCCGAGGACGTCGAGTACGCGGAGACCCACCTGCCCACGGTGATGGTGGCCTCGATCGGCTTCGCCGCGATCCGCGGGGCGGTCGGGTTCTTCGTGTTCACGATGGCCTTCACGCTGCGGCGCAACAGCGAGCCGACGTGGGTCTACGCCGCGGCGGTGGGCACGTACGGCGTTCGGCGCGTTCCTCGGCAACGTGATCACCCCGGTGCTGCGACGACGGTTCCCCGAGCAGACCTTGCTCACCCTGGCCATCGCCGCGCCGGCCTCGCTGGCGATCGTCGGCGTGCTCGGCGTGGCCCGACCGCTCCTCCTCGCCGTCGCTGCGCTCGTCGGCTTGTCGACCACGCTCGGTCGACACGCGTTCGACGCGCTGTTGCAGTCCCGCGCGCCGGCGGCGCTGCGCGGCCGGGCTGGCGCGCGGTACGAGACGATGTTCTCGCTGGCCTACGTGTTCGGCGCCGTCGCGGCCACGCCGATCCGATTGCCGGTCGCCGCGAGCATGGCCGTGCTCAGCCTGATCTACATCCCGACGTTGGCCATCTTCATCCGCTCGTTCGCCACCGCACGGCGCGTCGAGCACAGCTCGGCCGGCGCGTCGCTGCAGTCGGCGTTCGTCCGGCTGACCAACGCCGAGGAGCTCGGCCGAGCCGGCGACGTGCGCGCCGCGATCGTCGAATGCTTCGCCGCGGTGGACCTCGCTCAGCTCGCCGATGCGACGATCGGCGGCACCCGCGAGCGCAGCGAGCTCGACGAGCTGCGAGCTGCAGCGCTCGGCGACGACGCCCGGCTCGGCGACCCCGACGCCGAGCGGGCGGTCGCCCTCGCCCGCTCGTTGCTCACCCGGAAGGTCGTACGGACGACGATGTGACCGACACGGTGTCGGCGTTCGACGTCACCGTGACCAGCAGTCGATGCTCGTCGTCGGCGTCGTGGTACACGGTGACCGGGACGTCCACGCTGTTGGTGTTCTTGCCGTCGAACTTGGCGACGACGAGGAGGACCCCGTCGTCCTTCACCGGGGCCGCGTCGAGGTCGCTGTCGACGGCGTCGTCCTGCGAGTCGGCGAAGCGGACCTTGGCGCGGTCCACCGTGTTCTCGGCGACCTTGGCCTGTGTCTTGGGATCGATCGTCGAGCCGTCCTCAGCGGCGATGTAGACCACCGGCAG
Source organism: uncultured Acidimicrobiales bacterium (assembly GCA_963794805.1). Lineage (GTDB taxonomy): Bacteria > Actinomycetota > Acidimicrobiia > Acidimicrobiales > Ilumatobacteraceae > JAODBQ01. The sequence continues at coordinate 95,118 of CAWCFL010000006.1, read as the reverse complement.
CGGCGCGTCGGTGACCGGCGGGCCGGACCCCTCGATCATCCCGACCTGCCAGTCGACCAGCGCGGTGTAGACGTCAGCGGCCCCGATGCTCGTGGTGGTCGTGCCTCCGCCGTCGGAGGTGCACGCGGCGGCCGACAGGGCCAGAACCACCGCGACGAGCACCTTCCACGCACCACGCATTCGTCGAAGCGTAGAACGCCGACCGGCCCGCGGAGCCGTGGCTTGTGCTCGGGCCGCGTTGCTACACTCCTGCGGCGCATCCGCGGGTGTAGTTCAGAGGCAGAACATCAGCTTCCCAAGCTGAGAACGCGGGTTCGATTCCCGTCACCCGCTCCAGACAGAAACACCAGGTCAGCACCCCTTTCGGGTCGGTTCCGGTGGTCGCCTCCAAGTCACCCGCCTGCGAGACATCGACCCGGCCAGCGTTCGGTCCTGGTATTCGAAGATGAACAAGGCCGGGCGTTCCCCGAACACGGTCGCCAAGATCTATCGACTGTTCCGCACGATCATGACGACAGCGGTCGACGACGGGCTGCTGCGAGCGAACCCGGTGGCGATCAAGGGTGCCGCCGTGGAGGAGCACCATGCTCGAGTGGTCCCAACCTTCGACGAGGTCGCCCGGCTCGCAGACGCGATCGAGCCCCGATTTCGGGCGTTGATCTGGACGGCTGCGACGTCTGCGCTGCGCTACAGCGAGCTGACCGCACTGTCACGTTCACACGTCAACCTGGCGGAGTCCAGCGTTCGGGTCGAGCGTGCCCTGTCGTTCGAGCGGGGTGTCGGTGCTTCGCTGGGTCCGACCAAGACCCCGTCGGCGCACCGGACCGTCGCGCTCCCAGCGCTTGCGGTGGTCATCCTTGCTAGTCACCTTGACGAGTTCGTCGCCGAGTCGCCTGATGCCCTGGTGTTCACCTCCGTCAAGGGACGGCCGCTGCTGTACCGCTACTTCGCTCCGTTCTGGACACGCGCCAAGCTGGCGGCGGGAGTCGCCCAGTCCGTCCACTTCCACGATCTCCGGCACCTGGCGAGCACGACCGCGGCCAGTTCGGGTGCGTCAATTCGGGAGTTGATGGCTCGCATGGGCCACGCAACGAGTGACGCATCGCTGCGCTACCTCGAGGCGTCCGCTCGTCGCGACGTGGAGATCGCTGCCGCGATGGAGACACGGATCGGCATCGCCCGCGGCGAGCGCAGCTGAACTGCGCTCAGCGCAGCACGTCGGCCCGGCGGTGGTCGAGCCACTGTGCGAGCTCGACGGGGTCGAAGCGAATGAACTTGCCGACCTTGAGGAACGGGATCGTGCGCTTGGCGACGAGGCTCCGCACGAATGTCTCCTTCACGTTGAGCAGTGCCGCAACCCGTGGAATGTCGTAGAGCTCGCCTCGGACGTGAACGGCTGGTTCGAATCTGCGCTGGACCACGAGTACCTCCGATGTGTGGATGGGCCGAGCGTCTGGCGCGGGCCTACCCGTAGTAGGGACATTGACTGGCGTTTCGGTCACATTTTCCTGCTCAGCGCCCGTGACTGTTTCGTGCCACCTAGTGCCTGATGCCGCAGTCGATCCGCCGTGCAGGCCTGCGGCGAATGATCGATCGCCTTAGCGCGACGTTGTGATGGGCCGGCGCGTTCCGCTGCGTTGCATCTGGCCAGTCGCTGCGTTCATCGCCGAGAACACATGACCCGCGACCCGACCGGACGTGTCGCAGAGCCCACGGCGCGACCGAACGAAAGATCCGGCTGGCACGGGCGTCCCAAGGACCACGAACCCCACCCGCGGTCATGTCCGGTGGTGGGCTCGATCCCGTGCAGCATCGAGGACGAGGGCGTCCCTCGCCGGCTGGCGGGAAGCCGCTAGCAGGGTCCCGCCCAGGATGGAACTGGGTGCCTCCGAGCGGCGCTGCTACACGCCCGGACCTGATGCCCCGATGGCTCCGGATGATGTGTCGCATTCCGGTTCTCGACCGCCGAGCACTCGAGCTCATGTGTGAACGGGGGTGGCTTCCTGGTACTGCCCCCCAGATGCTCTTGGCTCGAGCGGTGGCCGACCTCCCGGTGTTCCGTGGTGCTGGACACGGTGCTCGCGGCGCGGTGCTTGTGTCGCTGCCGATCAGCCGCCCGCGAGTCCGAGGAAGACGACGATCGCCCGGTTGAGGCGCAGCATGTCGTCGTCGCTGAGTCGGCCGACCTGCTCGCCGATCTTGCTCCGGGGCACGGTGGTCAGTTTGTCGACCATCAGCCTGCTCGGCTCGCGCAGCCCGTTGAACTGGTCGGGCTCGATCGCCAGCCGGAACAGTGGTGCCTCGGTCGGGTCGGTTGTCATTGCGCAGACGGTGATCGAGGCGGTGGCATCGAAGCGGTCGTCTTGGACGATGACAACTGGTCGGGGCTTGCCGACGTAGCCGCCTCCGGCGGCGGCAGTCCAGATGTCGCCGCGTCTCACTCGTCGTCGAGGCTCAACGCGTCGATGAACGCCTGGTCATCGTCGGCGTGTTCGCTTGCGGCAACAGCCCCCGACTGCGCATGTGCCTGGGCAGCGAACTCCGGGGCCCGAACGTCGGGCACCCAGATCTGGATCGGGCGGAGACCCTGCGCGCGTAGGCGTGCGCGGTGATCACGCACTCGTTCGGCCACAGGCGCTGCGGACTGGCGACGAACCACATCAAGACGTTACATGTAACACTTCGCAGGCGCAACATCGCCATCCGATTGCCGGCGTTCACGGACACTCATGCGCTGGCCAGCGCTCCGAGGTTTCTGGATACTGCGAACGGGTGAGGTGACGGGTCGCGCTGGGTCGGATATTCGCTGTCGGGAGATGTGTCAGGGGTGCACGTCGCCGGTTGCGCGTCGGCGGAGCTGATGGTCAACCTGTCGCTATGGGCGCTCACCCTCGTCGCGACTCGCCCGACGCTCGCCCAGGCCCCCGGCGATCGCACGGGTCAGCGTCAGCCGCTCGGATTGCGGGGCTCGCAGTCGGACATCGAGATCGAACGTGTGGCCATTGGATCGACAAGGCCTGGTAGCTACCAGCGCACCATGCCCGCATCGACGGCAAGCGCCTGACCGGTGATCCAATGCGCCTCATCGGAAGCGAGAAACGCGACGGCGGGTACGATGTCGGTGGGTTTGCCGATGCCCTTGATGGCCTGCATGGTCTCGACGAAGCCAAAGGCTTCCCTGTTTGGGGTCTGTTGCACGCCTTCGGTGTCAGTGAGGCCCGGGCACACCGAATTGACCGTGATCTTGTAGGCGCCAAGCTCGGTGGCCAACGCGCGAGTGAAGGTCAAGACGCCGCCCTTCGAGGCCACGTAATGCGCCATGTTGGGCGTACCGGCGAAGATCGTGTTGGAGCAGAAATTGACGATGCGTCCGTAATTATTCTTGCGCATCAGATCCGAGCCCGCCCGGCACATCAGGTAGAGACCGTCCAGATTGACGCGCAGCACCCGCCGCCATTCCACGAACGTCAACTCGTCCCACGGCACGAATGGAAGGAGCGCTGCGCTGTTCACCAGCACGTCGAGCTTCCCGTATTTCGCGGCGACAGTGCCGAACAGATCGGCCACCGCGTCCTCGTCTCCGATATCACAGGCAAGGCCAAGGCTCTGGGCGCCGATTGCACTGGCAGTGGCAATGGCACCGTCGGCATTGATGTCGACGACGATCACCGTCGCGCCTTCCTCAGCGAGCCGCTCCGCGACCGCTCGTCCCATTCCCTGCGCGGCGCCGGACACGACGGCAACGCGATCGTCAAATCTGTGCACGCTTCGTCCCCTCAACAGGAGATCCTGGTCTCAGTGGCTCTCTGGCCGTCGAGCTCGTCCCCTGTCCAGGCTCGTCGCGCATGTCTAGTCGCCGGAGCGAACACCGAACGACGCACATCGCTCACAGCGCACTGCCGGCACTGCGGGCCCGATCGCGGCAGTTCGGTGCTCGTACGGCGGATCCGCAGGCCGGTGGTAGAGGATGCATCGCCGTTGGGCGTTCGGCGTCGTTCGCTGACGGTCGCGCGGGCTCGGGAATCTGCGCCGTCGGAAGGTTGCGTGCGTTGATCCGACGATTAGGACGGCCAGTCACCGAGCGGGTGGCCGACCTCCCATTCGTGGCCAGTCGGTCCAGTCCCTCGGCGTGGTGGATGGTTTCCGGGTCTGTCGGGAACACGGTCTAACAGAGTGATCGCGCTGCGTGGGGTGGCGCGGTGCCGGCGATCACGCCTTGTTTCGTTCTCGCGGGGCGCGGTGCTGATCTTGCTCGGCGGCGAGTGGTGTTCTGGGCTATGGGTGGAAGGTGGGGCAGTGTTGGTGGGGGAAGTAGCGAGTGCATTCGTCGGGGGTGAATTCGCGTGTGATGAGTGTGTATGCGAGTCGGGTGGTCTCGGTGGTGTTGACGGGGAATTTGTGGATGACGCCGCCGCCGTCGTCGTAGTACAGGGTGTTGGTTCCGTGGGCGAAGGCGAGTGCTGGGTTGTTGTCGGGGTGGATGGGTAGGTCGGCGATGGGGCTGCTGTCGGGCGCCCAGACGCGTACGTTGCCGGCCGATGAGGCGGTGGCGATGTAGCCGTCGTTGGACACGGTGAGCGCTTCGACTTGGCCGCTGTGCGCTTTGAGGCTCCAGACCTTGGCGTCGTCGGGTTGGCTTCCGTGTTCCAGCTTGGCGATGTCGAGCACGGTGAGGTCGCCGGTGGTGGTGGTCACGACGAGGCGTTTGCCGCCTGGCGTGAGCGCGGCTTGCTCAACGATGACGTTGGAAGGTGTGTAGGTCGCGAGGTCGGTTCCGGTGTGCAGGTCGCGCACCCTGACGATGAACGGGGGGCCGTGGGTGGCGTCGACGATGACGACGGTTGTGGTTTGTCCGTCCGCTTGTGGTGGGCCGAACCGGGCGTTTTGGATGGCCATCGGTCCGAGGTCGGCGATGGTGTGTCCTGTGGCCACGTCGATGACTCGGCTGGAGGTGGGTGTGCCGAGCTCTTTGTGCGAGGCCGAGCACAGGTCCTCGCCGTCGACCAGGGCGGTGCGGTCGGTATCGTCGAACGCGACGAGTTGCTCGCAGGGGTGCAGCACGGTGGATTGTCCGGTGCGCAGGTTGAGTTCGTGGGTCAGTCTGCTGGTTTGGTCGAGCCCGGCGATCTGTGTGGTGTCGGCGGAGGTTGCGGAGACGCCTTCGATCAGCCCGGTCATGAGATTGGTCACGCGGCTGTCGGGTTGGTTGAGTCGTTCGATGATCGCCGGTCCGTTCCCGTAGACGGTGGCGTTGGCGGTGGCTCCGTCGGCGGCGACGGCGAAGCTGCCGATCAACCCGCCGGTGGCGTGGAAGTTCCCGAGGACGGGTGGGCCTTGTGGGGAGAGGTCCCATGATCGGATCTGGCCTGCGCTGGCGGACAGCAGTCGCGTGTCGTCGGGGGTGAACGCGAGACCGAAGGGTGAGTCGGGTGAGCCAGCGAGCGTGAATTTCGGGTTGGTGAACGTCGGCACCGCGTAGACGCGGATCAGGTTGTCGTTGCCGTCGACGGCGAGGTACTGGCCGTCGTCGCTGAACGCGACGTCGAACGGGCTGGGCAGCTGGATCGTGAACTTCGCTGCGCCGGTCGTGGCGTCGAGGATGTCGACCCGGCGGCTGTCGAGCGACGAGACGGCGATGTACTGGCCCGACGGGTCGACGGCCATCGAGTCGTAGCCGATGTCGGGTCGTTGGATTTGCCGGTCTGGGCGGATGGTGCCGTCGGGTTGGAGGTCGAGCACGTTGAGCGGCACGGTCGTTTCGTAGGGGACGACGACGACGCTGGCCGACCCGGGTACGAACTGGAACAGGTACGCCGGGCCGGCGTCGATCGGCGCCGATGGGTCGCGCATGTTCCACAGCATCAGCTCGCCGGTACCGACGCTGTTCGGGTCGGTGTCGCGAATGGCGCCCAGCCACGATCCGTCGAAGTCGAACGCAAGGTTCTCGTAGTTGGCGGGAGGACCATCGAGCGTCGCGAGTCGCCGGCCGCTGCCGACGTCGAACTGCTCGATCGCCACCTTCTGGGCGGCGCCGTCCGCTGACGCGCTCGTCGTGGCCGTTTGCTGGTCGGCTGCCTGATATCCGACCGCGATCGTCTGCCCGGTTGGGTCAAAGGCCAGGCCGCCGCGGGCGACAGGCTGTGCGGTGGTCGTGGTCTTGGTGACGGCACCGGTGTTCGGGTCGGCGAGGACGAAGCCGGGTCCGTCTTGGCGGTCGGCGGCGGCGAGGGTGCCGTCGCGGGTGGCGGCGAACGCCTGGTTGGCGACCCCGTTCGTGGTCGCGTCGACGCGCATCGCTTGCGTGGCGACCTGCAGTGCGGACACTGCTTCCGGTGTCGGGGTGGGTGTTGTGTGGACGGCGGTGAGGGCGAGCATGACTGCCCGTTCGGGGTCCTCGGTGACGGCGAGCTGGGCGTCGTCGGCGAGGGCCCGGGCTCGTTCCTGCCGGGCGTTGCGGTCGGCGGTGCGGCGTTGGACGACGGCGAAGCCGCCCAACAGGATCGCTGTGACCAGCCCGACAGCCAACAGGGCGACGACGGTCCGGCGCCGTCGGGCGCGGGCGGTGGCGTCGCGGTTGGCCTTGGATCGGCTGGCCGCGATGAAGCGGTGTTCGTCGGCGGACAGCGGAATGTCTGTGTGGGTGGCCCATGTTTCGGTGTCGTCGAGGCGCCCGCCGCCGTGGAGGAAGCTCGGGTCGTGTCCGGCGTTGATCCATTCGGCGGTCGCCGCTGCGAGCCGCCGGTGTGTGAGGAGGTCGTCGCGGGCCTCGTCGATCCAGCGTTGGAGCCTCGGCCAGTGGCCGATGAGCGCCTCGTGGGCGACCTCGACGGTCGGGGTTCGACTGACCGGGTCGCGGTCGAAGGTGAGCAGTCGGTGTCGGCCGAACTCGCCGAGCAGGCAGTCGAGGTCGTCGGCGCGGATGCCGAGTTGTTCGAGTTCGCTGCGCCGGACCCGGCGCCGGGTGTCGTCGTGGTCCTCGTTCACGTTGACCAGCGACACGAACATGCGTTGGGCGTGGTCGCGCTGATCGGTGTCGAGCCCGGTGTAGATCGCCTCGGCACGGCGGCCCACGGCGTCGCTCAACCCGCCCCACTCGTCGAACGCAGCGAGTGTGATGGTGTTCGATTCACGGCGGTCGAACAGTTCCGCCATGGCGTGTTGCACCAGTGGCAGGGCGCCGGCTTGCCGGTCGGCGTCGGCGGTGATGCGCGCCACCAACGCCGGGTCGATGTCGACGCCGACCCGTGCGGCGGGGCGACAGACGGCGTCTGCCAGCTCGGTGGCCGTCATCGCCGTCAGACCGACGGTCCGGCCGCGCAGCGTCGCCCCGAACCGCGGATAGGTCAGTGGCCGGTCGTAGTAGTCGGCGCGCAGCGTGGCGACCACACGCACGACCGACTGTGGTCGCACAGCCACATCGGACAACAGATCCAGGAACGTCCGTCGCTGCGCCTCATCGACGGTCTCGGTGAACAGTTCCTCGAACTGATCGACAACCAACAGCACCGTGGTGGCGTTGGGCAGCAGCGGCCCGAGCAAGTCCTCGAACCTTCCGACGTCGGTGCTCAGCTCGACGGCCAGATCGGGCACGGCGCCGGTGGCGACGCGTGCCACGGCGGCGGCCAGTGCGTCCAGCGGTGATCGTCCGGGTGTCATCTCGGTGACCAACCAACGCTCCGAGCCGCAGATCGCTCCCTCTCGAAGAGCGGGAACGAGACCGGCCTTGACGGCCGACGACTTACCGACGCCGGACGGGCCGAGCACCATGAGCAGGTGCGACTCATCGAGCACCGCGATCATCTCGGCGACCGCCCGATCACGACCGAAGAAGTCGTCGGCGTCGGCCTCCTCGAACGCTTCGAGGCCCCGATACGGGTTCCGCGCCGGCACGAGCCGTCGTCGTCGGACCGGCGGCCACAGCCAGCGCCTCGCGCAACGCCGCGACGAGCGCGTCGACCGTGCCCGGCCGCCGGCTCGGATCAGGGTCCAGCGCAGCGCCGATCACGCCGGCGACACGGTCGTCGACATCCCCGGCGAGCACGTCGTCGAGTCCCGGTGGAGTGCCGCTCAGCAGCTGCTGGAACACCACGGCGAGCGAGTAGATGTCGGCCGCCGGTGTCGCCCGCAGCCCACCGAGCCGCTCGGGGGCATCGTACGCGGTCGATGCGAACGTCATGATCCCAGCGCCGATCTCGTCGACGCCGAGATCGCCGACGTAGGCGTGGTCCTCATCGTCGAACAGGATGCTCGCCGGGCGGATCCGCCCGTGCACCACCCCGTGTCGATGCGCCGAGGCGATGCCCGCCGCAAAGCTCTCGAACAGCGCGAACGCGTCGGACACCGCGAACCCTCTGTCGGGAATGCGCGCCGCGAGGTGACCGCCCGTCATCAGGCGGCTGACGATCACCGCCCTGTCGGGTGCTCGCCAATAGTCCAGCAAGGGGACCACCGCAGGGTGCTCGACGCGGGTGATCCGCTGCAGAGCGACCTCGAAGCGGCGGACGAACTCCGGGTTCCCGACGACCTCTGGGCCGAAGGTCCGCACCGCCACCTCACGACCGACCGCCGGCTGATAGGCGCGGTGGACCTCACCCAGCTCACCGACGCCGATCAGCCCGCGCAGCTCGAACCCGCCGACAGAACCGTCCGACCCGCGCGGCAGCAACGGTGGGAGACGATCGATCTGCAGTGGCGGGAAGTCACCGCCCAGACCGTCACCGACCAGCTGATACAGATCCAACGCCCCGTCGAGCCCGACAATGTCGAAGCGGCCCAACGACGCAACCGCCCAGCCCGACACGCCCGCCGATGTCAACGCCTGCTGCGCGGTCGCCGAACACAACACCTGGCCCGGATTGGTGATCGCCACCAGACGAGCAGCCCGCACCAGCGGCGGACCGACCGGCTCATCGTCGCCGAGCTCGAGATCGCCGAAGTCGATCGCCACACGGGTGTGGTCGTCGACCACCGCCTGCGCGGCGTGCACGGCTCGGATCGGTTCCACGAACACCGCGTAACCAGCGGTGCCCCGCGGTGCCAGCAGGACCCCGCCATACCGCTCGACGGCCCTCGACAACACTGCGTCGCGACGCCCCAGCGCGCCATCCCGCGACACCTGGTCAGGCCACGCACCGTCGATGTCGGCCACGACCACCGCTCGCCGCTGCACCGCCGGCGCGACCGTCAACAGCAAGCTCTGATCCTGCTCCAAGATGCGCCGTTCCAGGTCTTGCAACTGCGGTGACGGATCGATGCCGAGCCCTTCGAGCAACGCCAAACGGGTACGTCCCAAGGCACGCAACGCCTCGCTCTGCCTGCCACACCGGTACAGGGCGAGCATGTGCATCGCCCGCAGGCTTTCCCGAAACGGATGCTCGACCGTCAAAGCATCGAGCTCGGCAACCACCTCACGATCACGACCGGCCCGCATGTCGGCATCGATCCGAGCCTCCAACGCAGCCATCCGCAACTCGTTCAACCGGGTGATCTCCCCATCGAGCGCCCCATGGGCCTCCACATCGGCGTACGGATGACCACGCCACAGGGCCAAGCCATCACGTAACCGGGTAGCGGTCTCGTTCGGATCGACGAAGCCAGTCGCTGTCCGAATCTCGCCCTCGAAGTCAGCAGCGTCGACCGTCGCCTCAGCCCAGCGCAACGCATACCCGTCACCGTGACGCACGATCACATCACCCAGGGCACGACGCAGGTTCGACACATACGTGTGCAGCGACGCCCGCTGATTCGGGGACGCATCATCGCCATACGCCGCCTGCAACAACACGTCTACCGAGGTCGCCCGACCGCCGGCGGCGACCAACACAGCAAGCACCGTGCGCTGCTTCGTGCCACCCACGAACAGGACGCCACCACCCTCATCCACCACCTGCAGCGCGCCGAGCACCCGATACCTCATCGCTGTCCACACCACCCAACGCCCGGGCAATTCCGTCCACGCACCGCCACACGATGCGCCACACCACTCAAACCTTGCTCAAACCGACCGGCGACCCGGGCTAGCCAGCACCCCAACCATCGCTCAACACACAGCAACAACCGCTCCACGCCACACTCGATCAACACGTCCACCCCGCCGCGCCGCACCGTTCCCCTCACCGTCGCGCTCGCCCCTTCATCTTCGCGCCGAACTCCGCCTGTACCGAGCGCCACGAGCCGCAGCCCACGTCCGATCCTCATCGTGCTGGTCGGCGCCGGGACGCGTCCCGGAAGTGCCGATCGAGGACGCCCTCTTCCACGACCGGCAACGTGTCCTCTAATGTTCGCCGAGAACGTTCACGATGTGGGCTTCGGGCGCGTCATCGAACTGTCGGTCGAGGACGCGCCCTGATCGCGCGCAGAACGACGCATTCGGCACGTAGGTAGCGCGGGCCAGATCTGCTGCTCGGCACTCGTACGAAGCGCCCGGAAGCCGGAGGTCTCGGACGCGCGACTCGTCACCTTGCCCGTTGTCCGATGACACTCATCGGACCACGATGCGGTCGGCCTGCCCGGTCGATTCGGCCGGTCGAAGGAGGTGCAGCTCGCGACCGGCGCCGTCGTCGCCGGCCGGGTCGGGTCTGCGAGGTGGCCACGATCGTCGGGCCCGAGCGATGTCGAGAAACGGAGGCCGGCTTCGTCTCCGAAGTGAACACGTCCGTGGACGAGACGATCACCACGATGACCGCCGGGGAGATCGCCGGGATGCTGGCCAAGCCGTACGCGCGGGCAGCGGCTCAACGGCCTTGCGTCGGCCCGAATCGCGTGCAGTCCGGGGGGTGTTCCGAGGCCACCGGGTGCGGACAGGTCGTGTGGCCATGCGATGATGGGACTCGCGCTGAGTTGGGAAGAGGTCGGCGATGACGTGGAGGCGTGCGACCGGTTTCGCCTTCTTCGGTTGGCTGCTCGTCGCATGTGGGAGTTCCGCAACTGGCGGTTCCACCACCGCTGTCGCGTCGACGAGCTTTGGGCCGACGGTCGTGGCACGGCCTGGCGTGACTGCGGTGACCACGGACACCGGTCCGGCGTCGACGGTCGGTGAAGCAGTGTCGGTGGTGACGGATGCGGTCTCGACGTCGACGTCTGCTCCCGTGGCAGGTCCGGGATCGGGGCTTCCTGATCTTTGGGATGGGGCGACTCAGACGGGGCTCGTGGCAGCCGCGATCGATGTCCGGTCGGGAGCGACTCGATGGACGATCCCGACATCCGATCATCTTCGTGGTGCCGCCGGGTTGGTCGGCGACGAGCCCTTGGCGTTCGTGCAGTCCGGCTATTGCGGCGACGACGTCGTCGTGGCCATCGACCCGGCGACCGGGGCGACGGTGTGGCGCACACCGCCGGACGTGGCGGTCGGCGAGCAAACGATCGACTCCGGAGTCATCGCGCCGGTGTTCGGCAACGTTCTGGTGACACAGGTCGTCCAGCCTGATCAGCTGTTGATGGTGGGTCTCGATATCGCGACTGGTCAACCGAAGTGGACCATCGGCGGTGGCGTGGTCCTGGCAGCGTCGGCGGCGGCGCTCGTCGTGTGGTCACTGCGCGAGGGCATCGTCCGTGTGATCGATCCGGCGACGGGCAGCGAACTGTGGACCGTGCGGACCAACGCTCCGATCGACGTCGACACCACCGAGCCGCCCACGGCTGGCGAAGCCTTGCCCGAGGTGACGGCTGCCGCCGGAGACGGTCTCGTCTATCTCGATGTCGACAAAACGATCACCGGCTCCGACGCGGCCACGGGCACTCAACGCTGGAGCGTGGCGATGCCCGGGTCCCCATCAGGGCCGGCGAACATCGCGGCAGGTGGTGACGTGGTGTTGGTCGAAGACGGCGGCGGGATCACAGCACTCGACGCGACCACCGGCGCCGAACGCTGGACGGTGCCGAACACGACTGACGTGGAGCAACTCTCCCTGCACGACGGATTCGTCGCCGACGGCAACCTGTACCTACCGGGACCGCCGTCGGTCATGGCCATCGACCTCGCCACTGGTCAGACGCGTTGGTCGATGCCCATCGCGATGGGGTTGGGCATCGAGCTGATCGCGGCCGGCGGCGGACGTGTCCTGATCCAGGACCAGAACAACCGGCTCCACCTCAAGGATGCCGTCACGGGAGCAGAGGAGTGGGACGCGGCCGTCGCCGCGCAGCGCACGTTGACCGGCGGGACGTACCAACTCGACAACGACACCATCTACATCACCTGGCCCTGCGGCGGCGGCTGATCCACCTCGGTCGGTTCGTGAAGCCACGAGTTCATCCGCCGAGACGGAACGGCAGATGGTCGTGGCGGCGAGCCGCTGGACGAGAAGACGACCAAGTCCAACTGCAGACTCGATCGCCGACACCCGTTCACCGAAGGTGCCGGGCCAAGCGGACAACCTGTCCTGCCCCCTCGTCGGCGGGCACGGTCAGCCGACCGAGCGGCTGTCCTCGATGGCGACGTCCCCCGCCTTGGCGAGCGGCTTGGTCTCGGTGGCAGTGGTCTGTGGAGCGCGCCGGCCGGTGCCTACATGTCACCGTCGGCCAGGGCGCGCTCGACGTCACCGTGAGCGAGGCGGCACCTGCACAACCCGGGAACGTCCGCTAACAATCAATGTGTGAGGACCTCGCCGGCTCGAGCGTGGGCAACCATTCGGTTTGTCAACTGCTTGAGCTCGATCAGGGAGGTCCTCGATGAGCATGGTATGCGGGTTGGATCTGCATCGTCAGCAGATCACGTTCGACGCGCTGACACTCGAGTCTGGCGAGGTGTGGCGGGGCCGGGTGTGGCAGCCGGACCGGGAACGGTTCCGCCGATGGCTCGTTCACGACGTCGCTCAGCGCGCCCCGCCGGTTTGATGCTCGGGCGCCTTACCAACAACCCGCCCGCGCCGCTCTGGAGGCAGATCTACGTTGTGGAACGAACCGAGGCATGGCTCGCGAGCCGCGTCGGATCCGACGCCGTCCACGAACTCAAACAAGAAGCGCTCCGCATCGGCCGACAGCCCGTAGTCGACGAAGTTCTGACAGCACTGCAACCCGACACCCCTGCCAGCCGCTGAAGGCGCGAGCACATCGACAATCAGTCGACATCAGCTATGACTGAACCAGAGCCAAAAGACCGTTGCGGGAGACAGTTGGGGTCGGCGGTACGACATCTCCCGGGAACCGCTGACACTCTCCGGCTCGAGACGTGCCTCGGGCATGCGCGCACGCACTCGCAGCCCGAGGCGACCCCGCCGTCGCCGACTACGTCTTGACGAGTCGCGATCGAACACGCATCGCACGCATCCGGTGCCGACGCCACTCGCCATGAACAGCGCGCCTCTCGCAACCGATCGAAAGCGCCAGCGCGAGCGTCGTCAAGCCGGCGTTCCAGGATGCCTGTGCGGTCGGCGATGGCAGGTGTTTCGAATACCACAAGGGGTGAGGGACGCACGCGGCCACGTGGTTGCCACCGACATCGATACTCGCTTCGTCGACCAGATCACCCACCCGCGGCTCTCGGTGCGCCGCCGCGACTTGCTGACCGACGACCTGGACCCGCTTGGCCTGTTCGACGTGGTCCACGCCCGCTTCGTGCTCCACCACCTCGGTGAGCGAGCTGCGGATGGCCTCGGTCGGCTGGTCTCGCTGCTCGCGCCTGGCGGGCGGGTGTTGGTAGAGGACCCGTTGTGGGACAATCGCTACGACCCGAGCTATCCGAACGCGGCGACGTTTCAGGCCGAAGACGACGAGTTTGAAGTCGCTGGCCGGGTCACCGGACTCGATCTGCGCATCTCGGGCCGGTTCCCGCGACTGCTCGTGGACCTCGGCTTGACCGACGTCGGGAGCGCGATCAACAGCTGCGTCCGTCGCGGCGGCGACCTGTACAGCCGCTTCCTCCACGCCAGCATCCCTGCTCTTCGGACGCGATCGCCTACGAGGCGATCTACGAGGAAGGCACCGGGCAGGTAGCCAACATTCTCCTCGATCCCGACCTCTTCTACATCGGCTGGCACCACCTCGCCGTCTGGGGCACCCCGCCCCCACTGACAACCCCATAGCGACGGAACACGCAGATCGCGCCGACGGAGTCGCAGCCACACATCCCTCAAACCGGCATTAGGAGACATCCACAACCGTAGGTCCGGGTGCGGTTACCGGATACGCCGACCCGGTTAGTCGAAGCCACTTCAGCGCCCAGGGGGTCATGTCACACGGGGGCTCGTCATTGCAGGATCCTGGCCGCCTTCATGGTCGCTCACCTCAGGTTCCGCGGGTCGGCGTGTTTGAAGCCGCTGCGGCGTTCGAGCAGCTTGGTGGAGCGCACGTCGTTTCGGGACCGAAACCTTGGAGCCGTTGGTGCTCAATGCGCACCACCACGTCCAACGTCCAACCGAGATCGATCGTTCATCCCTCTTGCTCGAACGTCGACATCCCACCCAGTCGTCCGGGTGGGATGTCGTCGCGAGCGGTTGGGTGGACCGCTTGGGGGAGGAAGAACCGATCAGTCTCGGTCGAGGAGGAACCGACGCAGCGTGAAACGGGCCAGCTGCTGGCCGTGCCGGTAGCCGGACTCGACAGCGTTGCGGAAGTGCCAGCCGATCCAGATGCGCGACTGCCCGTTCTCTTCGGCGGCCTCGGAAAAGCTGTGGTACTCCCGGTAGATCGGCGCGGCCCCGTCGCAGTTCGCCGCCGGGTCGTTCTTGAACGTGTAGCTGCAGACGCTGAACGTCATCGCGTCGGTCCCGAACACCGCCGCCAGCACGGTCGCTGCGCCCGCTCCCTCGATGGTGTGCCCCGAGTCGTACTCGGGTGTGGCCCCGCTCGATCCCCACAACGGGGTCCACGTCCGGTCGGCCACCGTCTGCGGGTTGCCGTCGGTGTCCGCCAACCGCACGGCGGTCTCCGGACGCCACCTGTTGTAGTGGTTCTTGGATTCCCAGTTCCCGATGTAACCGTCCGCTTCGACAACGTTGAGCAGCGCGAAGAGCCGGGCAGTGTCCCACAGATCGAGGCCGGCGCTCGCGGCTACCGTGCGGGCGATGCGGTTCCAACGCATCGGTGAGTTCTCGAACCAGAAGAACGCGGCCTCTGTCTGATCGGCTGTTCGGGTTGTGCTCGAGATGCTGCCCAGCGACTTCAGTTCGTTGAAGTCGCTCGCATACTTCTTGCTGGCGAGATCGTACGGGGGGCGTGGCCGGAACTGATCGGCGCTGTTCATCACGAACGGCGTGACCTCAGCCCACGTCGGCGCGACGGCAAACGGGGCGCCTTCGACGAACCGGAATTGACCCGGCTGGTCGATCTGCGGATAGTTCGGGTCGAGGAACGGGTCTTCAGCCCCATCGTCGGTGCGCAGCGCGTTGACGACGGCGGCCGCTGCCCGGCCCAGCGCCTGGCCCTGCCGCTTGGAGGCGCCGTCGGGGATTGCTGAGATCGCCGTGGCGAAGGCAGCCTCGACCTCGTCGACGGCGGCTGGGATGCCCGCGGCGAACTCGACCGGAAGCTGCTGGAGTCCGGGCACCAGCACGTCGTGGGCGGCGGTGATCACCGCCGCGTCCGCATCGGCACTGCCGATCGGTCCGATATCGAGCGCGTACGGCTCCGACCGGCGCACGATCGAGTTGACCGCGTCGTGGATGGCCAAGTGCATCATCGCGAAGAGTCGCGACTCGTGCAGCGGATCGAGCGTCGGGCTGATCCCGGACGTCAACATCGCATGCTCTGCGATCTGGTTCCAGGCGAGCACGGACTCGCCTGTCACGGCCGTCGACGGGGCTGGGTGTGCTGGCGCCAGCGGCGACCGGGCGGCGACGCTCGTCACGGAGACCGTCGTGATCGACGCCAGCGCCACGACGGCGATCACGGATGTGCGGAAGTGGCTGATTCGTCGCCACGTTGCGTGCGCCATGGTTTCCCCCACTGCTCGTTGGAAGCCGTGAGGATGAGCCGGGACGCGTTCTCAAACCGTTCTGAGCCTCGCGACCCGCGACGGACCGTTGCGCATCAGCCGGATCGGGTCGACAAGGGCGGCATCATCGAGGGAGCCGCCGCCACGGTGTCGCAGTTGTCGGCTCCGACGTCGACGAGCGCGATCACCGAGGCGACCCGACCTCAGGTGGCAACTCCACCGCGCCCGACCCGCTCATCCACGACCGAAGGATCGCACCAGCGACCCGCTTCTTGGCCTGGGCTCTCGATCATCGCCAGCCGTTGGCTGAGGGTCGCCAGTGCGCGCTGCTCCGACACTGCCTCGGCCCGGCCGGACGCCTGCAGCCATTGGACGAGCGAAACCCGAGCTCTGAATTCGTGGGTCGCGGCGTGCTGGCCGGTGGCGACCGTGATGGCATGCCGAAGCGACTGCTCGGTCTCGGCGGGGTCCGCGCCGTGTCGGCTGAGATTCTCGGCGAGGAGGCGGCGGGCCTCGGGTTCGAACACCTGCATCTCGCGTGCCGTGATGGCCATTACGGCACGCGCGACGTCGACCGCGGCCGCGGTGTCGCCTGCCGCCGCATGAGCCCGCGAGAGATACAACAAACCGAGTGGCTCGACCAGCGTCTGTCGACAGGACAGAAGTTGGACGAGTGCGGCTTCGATCCGACGTGCACCCGCGGCCGGATCTCCGCGGTCCACCTCGGCCCGTCCGAGAACAAGCTCGCGAGCCGCGGCGATCCAAGTCTGTGCCCACTCGTCGTCCACGATGCCGTCGACCAACTCCACAGCGCGCGCTGACGCACCTGCATCGATGGCCACGTACGCACCGAACACGCGCACGTAGGCGTCGGTGTACGCGTGTGGAACTCGGCGAGAGGCGGCGAGCGCGTCCTCCATCAGCGGGAGCGCCTCATGAGGTCTGCCGAGGTGGAGAGTGGTCCAGGCCAGCCGGACCAGACAGACGGCTTCGGGGTCCTGCCCGAACAACTCCAGATGAGCTTCCGTGCGGTCGCGGCTGTAGCAGTTCAACGCCTGAACGAGGTGGTGATGAGAGGCATCCAGCTCGCCACGCCAGAACGACGAGACCCCGAGTAGGTAGTGGGCCTCCGTCAGGAGCAGCGGGTCATCGTTGTGCTCGGCGTCAGCGAGCAGCCTTCGACCGTGGGCCTGTGCCGAGACGAAGTCGCGCTGCCCGATCGCTTGATTCCCCATGGTCCGCAACGTCGCCGGTTCCGGCGGGAGACCGCGCGCTGTGCGGAGCGCCGCCGCCCGCTCGTAGATCCATCGCTCGTCGGCACCGAGGTTTCCGGCGGCGTACAGCGAGACCCCCAAAGGCACGAGGAACGCCAACTCCCGCTCGTCGCGCTTGATACCAGCTGGCTGCCGTGCAACGAGCTCGAGTGCTCGGCGGCAGGCCAACACGACGTTCTGGTGCGCAAACGATCGGCGGGCCACGTCCACAGCGCGTGAGTAGGTGCGGATCGCGTCGTCCATCGCCCCAGCCCGGTCGAAGCTCACCGCGATTTCACCAGCGACGGCGTCCAGCCGGTCGACATTGAGTCGTTCCAACGCGCGCGAGGTGCAGATGCAGCCGTTTGCGCGTCGCCGGACCGATCCCGGCGTACACGACGTCGCGGATCAGATCATGCGTGAAGTCGTACGCATCGTTGCCATGCTCACCGACAATGCCGCGACTCCACAATTCGTCGACGGCGGCGACGATGTCGTCGTCATCGTGCTCGGTCGCCACCTGGCCAACGAGCTCGATCGTCCAGGGCCGTCCGACGACAGCGGCGACAGCCGCCACCTCACGAGCCCGCTCGGACAACTTGTCCAAACGCGCCCCGATGACCGCCTGCAAACGCGGCGAAACCGCGAAGCCGAGGCGCCCCTCCGAAGGCTGCCCCGTCAACCCGCTGCGCGCCAGCTCGACGAGAAACAGCGGAATCCCTCCCGACGTGCGTACCAGTCGTTCCACCAAGACCGGGTCGGCACCGGTCAGTTGCTCGGCCAGCGCCCGCGTCGCTGTGGGATCGAGACGCGCCAACGGCACGTCGACGACCGCGCCCATCATCCGCAGGCTGGCCAGCACAGTCCGGAGGGGGTGATCCCTCCCCACGCCCTCCTCGCGGACCGTCGCGATCACCAACAGCCGAGCGTCGGCGGCGAACCGAATCAGGAAGTGAAGGAACTCGAGCGTGTCGGCATCACACCACTGCAGGTCGTCGATCACGACGACGAGCGGTCCGGGCGTCGCCGTCACCGCCCTGGCGACCGCCTCGAGCATCCTGGTCCGGTCACCCGGAGCACCACGCGCCATCTGCACGAGCTCCGGATGCTCGATCGCCAGCTCGGGCACGAGCGCAATCAGCTCGACCTGCCACGACGGATCGAGCCGGGAGAGGAACGGTCTCACGGCCGCCGAGCGCAGAACCTCGATCACGGGCGCATACGACATACTCCCCTCCGCCTCGTACGCACGCGACGACGCCGACGACACGCCCTGCCGAGCGCACCAGCCCCGAAACTCATCAGCGAGCCGCGACTTCCCGATTCCCGCCTCTCCCCGGACAACGGCGAGCTGGGCCCGCCCCGCCGTGGAGATCTCCCAGCACTCGACGAGTGCCTGCCACTCGGCCCCGCGCCCGATGATCGGAGCGCGCACGTCGACGGTCTTGCGACGGGGCTGGGGTGCGGCCACGAGGCGCTCGTACTCGTCGACCGTCTCGGCACTCGGAGGAACCCCGAGTCCGTCGGCCAGCGTCGTCACGCACTCGTGGTACACGCGCAGCGCACGTCCCCGCTGCCCGGTTTGCGCCAGCAACCGCATCAGCCAACGGCAGCTCGCCTCGTCCAACGGATCAAGCGCCACCAGTTGCTCTGCCGCGCGGACCGCTGCGCGATGATCGCCCTCCTCCTCGCTCAGCTTCGTCAGCCGCTCGAGCACCGCGACGTGGCGGCGCCTCACACGCTGCCGCTCCGGTTCGACCCAGTCGTCATAGCAGCCAGGCAGCAGATCGCCCCCGTACGCCGACACGGCACATTCCAAGTCCTCGCGCCGGTGCGAACGGTCCGCTCGCGCGCACGCCTCCTCGAACGCGATCAGGTCGACCACAGAGGATCCGCCCGACAACCACTGAAGTGTGCGGCCGTCTGCACGGAGCAACGCGTCGACATCCGGCAAGGCATGCCGCACGTGGTGCAACGCCTGGCGAAGATTCGTTCGCGCCTGCGCTTCCGTCGAATCTGGCCACAACACGAACGCGAGCCGCTGTCTCGACTGTGCGTCATTGCGATGCACGATCAGATATCCCAGAAGGGACTGCAATCGCGGCGCGACGAACGCCTCCACCAGCACGTCGCCGACCCGCACCTCGACGTTGCCCAGCAGCCGCACCCGAACGCCACCCAGAGCACCGTAGGAAGCCGTCCTGCCCGTCACGCTCCAATCATGACGCCTCGGCGCGAAGGCCGAATGGGCCGGACCGACCGCAACACCGACGCTCACACACGAGCGGGCCGTCGATGCCAGACTCACCCGGGGTGGTCCGTAGCGAGGATTCCGACGACGCTGATAGCGCCGCACCAGGGCACGTCTCAGAGCGCCCGACATCGCCGATTCGTATCGAGCTCGCTGGACTCAGTCGTTCATGTCTCCCCACACGATGAGCCGCGTTGCCCCGGCCGGACAGCGTGCACGGGGGAGGATCGTCGGGCTCGCAACGCCGGACCATCTCGCGGACACGGACCCGCCTCAGCTCGGGCAGTCTTCCGGATCTGACCGGTCCGGGCCGTAAACGGAACGGCCGACGAGAACTCATCGGTCGTTTGCGGTGGGGCGCCGGACGGGAAGGCGGGGTTGGCGACGATCAGCGGCCCGGCCGGTGTCTGCGTGGTGAACGTCCAGTCGCTCGACGCCTGCGGGGTGGCGTTGACCACGCTGACGCCGGTGTCGAGTGTGACCGCCAGGGTGAACGTCATCGGCCCCACGGCCGGGGCTGCGCCGATGTTTCGGATCTCCACCGTGTACTGCGCGGCGACGCCCGGCACGGCCCTCGTCGGGGGCGTCGATGCTCGGCACCAGGTTCGGCGGCGGGGCGGCTGTCGTCGCTGTCGCGGTTTCGGATGTTTTTCGGCCGCGAACAAGCGCCGGCGACACCGGCCAGATTCGCGAGGATGGGGTTGTCTTCAGGGTCGTTGTCGTGAGCGCAGCTCGCGGTCGATGTCGGCGTCGGTGACGTCGCGGGCGAACGCTCGGCGGGCTTGAGCTGCGAGGGCGACGGCGAAGCCGAGCATGACGAACGCCGGCCAGAAGAACCCGGCGCCGGTGAGCGCCCAGATGACGATCAGCACAACGGTGATGACACCGAACGTGATGGCTTGCGACCAGAAGGCGCGGCGCCGTTTGATCCGGTCGCGCGCCCAGCGGCGATCGTCGCTGTCGGCTGCGGTCATGGCATCGCCACGACGGGCGGCGGGAACCGCAACGACGTGTTGTCCGGCGACGCGTGGGCGAGCGTTGCGGAGTGCTCTTCGGCGACGAGACGCCGATGGGCCGTCGGCCAATCCGGGAGGGTGTTCACGGTCTGTTCCCAATCGACGAAGCTGTTTTGATCGCACCAGTCGTCGAGGCGGCTCATCGTGGCGTGATGCGGATCGGTCGTAACGTACGCCGACATGGTCTCGCGGTCCTGCCACACCGTGCACGACGACCACGTGTCGTTCGCCTCGGCGAGCACGTCGGCGTCCAGCAGACCGGGTGAGCCCTTGGCTTGCTCGAACAACCCGACGGCCGCGGCGAAGAAGTCGTCGAGGAACGATCGGTCGGCCAATCTCAGCCTGGTCACCACGACCACCGCCACCAGCACCTCCGGCATCAACGGGTAGAGACGGCCAGTAGACCACGCCGTGCTCGCCGAGTTCCGCATCATCGATCGCGTAGCTGTCCGCAAGCGATACTCGGCACCAACAGCTGACGCGCGCCTGCCCAGCACCGACAGGATCCTGCGGCCCGGGACGGTCCATGTCGTACCGGTGAATGAGAACGATCGATACAGATCAGGGAGTCCATGGCGTTGGTCACCGGGGCCGGTCGAGGGCTCGAGCGGGTCTTCGCGCAAGCGCTCGTCGACCAGGAGGGTGTGCCCCCGGGGCCTTCCGGGCGCGACGTGACCGCCGGTCGGACCCCGAGGCTGGGTCGTATCGCGGCCACTGGGTCGTCACCGGTGCCGAGTGCCAGTCGCCGATGGGCGGGCACCAGCGATCAACACGGAATCGTGGGTGCGGGCATCGCGTTTGGCGCCGGGATTCTCGGTCGGTGTCTCGAGGACAGGCACGACGCACTTCAACCGCCGGGCCCGGTCATCGACTGGTATGCCGCGTCGAACAGGACGTGCGAAGCGCTCGCAACCCGCGGTGGTGGACGAGGTGGCTCGGCGGGTCGCTATCGGCTTTCTAGCGGCTCGACGAGCCATTGCCGGGTGTCGGCGATCTCGGTCAGCACGACGTCGGCGAGGATGGCGATCATGTCGGCCAACGCCGGGTCGGGGATCTCGATGCTGCGGAAGCGCTCGAGGTGATACCTGTCTTGGTCAAGCTCTGCAACCAGCGCCACCACCGTTGCCTGGGAGGCCTCGACGTCGATCTCGGGGCCATCTTCAGTCAAGGCCCCTGCTCCTCACGTCAGCCTTCCACGACCTGCGCTGCTCCGAACGAACGGCATGTCGCAGGTCGGAGCGCCCACTGAGGCCACAGCGACCGTCGATACCCAGCGGGACTGCAAGCCCAACCACTCGAGCAGCGCAGCGGCAGCGGCCGACCGATCGACCATCGACACCATCATCACCCTGTCAACGATGTCCCGCAAGTCTCGTTCGCCCGTCACCGCCGCGCTCGCAGCGCCCACGGCGGTTCTGAATGGTCAACGGCAGGCCCATGCCGAGGTGCCGTCCCATGCTCGCTCGCACAGCACCAACGTGGTCGTTCGGTGCTCGTCTCACGGCGCGGTCGCGACCGGCTGATACAGCTGATCGCGGGCGCGTCGCCCACGCCCGTTCGGTCAACCCATCCGTGTAGGGCGGGCGTCAGCATCCGGGTCCATGGCTTGGTGACCTTCGATCGCCGGAGTACGACAGGTTGCGAACGAGGTGTGCAGCCCGGAACGTGACCTCTCGGCCCTGGTCACGTGTTCCTGCGGTGGACGGCACGATCGTCTGGTCGATCGTCGGCTGTCCAAAGCAGCTCGACGCTGACGGCGTGTCGGTTCAGTGTTGGCGTATCGCCAGCAACGTCCCGGCACCCCCGGGGGCGATGCTGTTGTTCGACACGTAGATCGTTCCGTCGGCGCCGACGGCGATGCCGCCAGGCGCGTCGAGCGTGCCTGCTGGCAGGTTGATGGTCGTCTGTTGACCGTTCTTGATCTTGACGATCTGGCCGTCGGCGATGCCGCAGATCTCCACGTTGAGGACGCTTGTGCTGGACATCTCCAGCGTGTACAGGCTGCCGTCCGGGCCGGCTGCCAGGCCGACGACGGCGGTGAGTCCAGATGCCACGGTCGTCACCTTGTGGGTGAACGGGTTGACGTTGAACACACTGGCGACACCTGTCCCGAACGGGAACCCGGTGAGCTGGGCGACGTAGATCCCGCCAGCGCCGATGGCCACCGAGGTGGCGACGGCCTGTGCCGGCACGGGCGTCCCGGCCGGTGGGAGGTGCAGGAGGGTGTTGTCACCGTTCGGCGCGCAGGCCACCTGCGGCGTCGGCACGGGTGCTGCGGGCGCAGGGATGACAGCGAGCGTGCTCACCTGCCCACGCCGGTCGACCGTCAAGACGTCGTTGCCGCCGGCGTCGGCGACGAAGTTGAAGCCGAGGGCCGACGCCACGCCGTACGGGTTGGAGTCGTCCTGAGTGGGTTCCGGGTTGGCCGTGTGCTCGTATGCGGTGAGATCGGCAACGTTCGACAGGCGCCCACGACGATCGATCGAAAGGAGATGACCGAACGACGCGGCAGCGTCGTCGGGCAACTGGGCGCGGGTGTCGACGTTGCCGCCGAGGCCCATCGAGATCGACAGTGACCCGTCCAGGTTGCTGGCGATGTCCGACGGACCGACCGACGACTCACCGATCTTCGCAGGATCACATTCGTTGTCGACAGCGCCCGTCATCGATGCGAGCGTGACGATCCGCTTCTGGTCACCGTGGCGCACTCGGGTGACTCCGCCGGTGTCACCAACGCACACCTTCGACGGTGTGCCGGCCACCTCACCGTCGGCGATCGTGTCGCCGCCCGCACCGGATTCGGCGACGTAGACGGAACCGTCCCAGCCGACCGATACGCCGCGCGGGTTGTACAGACCGGTGGCGATCACCGACACATGCGGCTGCTTCGGTGGTTGTGGCCCGTGCCCATTCCCCCCGGCCATCACCGTCCCGGCCGGCAGCCACGCCACCGCCACGATCGCCGCCGTCGCGATACGCGCGTAACGCCCAATACGCGGCTTTCCCATCACGTCACCTCCCGTGTGTCGTGACCCGCCTCGCCCCACGAATCGGGTCACGCACGATTGTGCCACACGCGGCAACCCCCGAATTCACGCAATTCGCCGCCCAAACGCCGACACTCGCAAATCACAACCACGACATGGCAAATCCAAACGGGCCGAACGACGTGACTGACCCCGCCGCGCCGAGGCTGTCCCCGCCCCCGAGGCGGTCCCGTCGAGATGTACCCGGCAGGAACAGCAGTTGGCGGGATGCGAAAGGCTGGCCCGTTGCGGCGGGCGGCCGATGGTTACCCGGTGGTGGAGGTCGCACCGCCGGCCGGGCAGACAGCGGTGTTCAGGGCGGCGACGCTTGTTCGCACCTTCGCTACCTGGACGTTGAATGCGGTCACGATGGACGACACGGTGGCGTCGTCGGGGGCGTCCTGTAACTGGCCGTCGAGCGCCTGGGCCTGAGCCTCCAGGTTCGTCCATTCGGCCTGGCTGAGGTCCTTGCCGGTGGCGACCAGCGTCTGCCGACTCGACTTCACCGTGTCCGCAGCCGACTGGTAGTCAGCCTTCGTCGCCGTCGTCGGGTCGAGTGCGGCGAGATCCTTGACGGCCGTGCCATAGGCCGTGAGATCGGTGCAGAACGCTGCGTTGGCGTTCTTGACCTGGGTGACGGTGCTGGTTTTGTCGCTACTGCATGCGGCGAGGGCGCTGACGCCGAACAGCCCCACGAATCCGAGAGCGAGAAGTCGTTTCACAAGTCCTCCAACGATGAGCAGTTCACACGATGTGTGCCGACGGTGACGCACAGTGACGTCCGACACGAGAGGACATCCTGCCGCACTTGGACACGCAGCGTCGGTCACCACCCTGGCTGGCAGAAGGCACTGGGCAAAGCCTCGACGCCGAGCCCGTCGACGGCACGTTCGATTTGTAGCGCTCGGCAAAGGCCTCACAGCGTGCTTCACCGGTGGGCCGCAATACGTGTCACGAAGAGAGAGGATCGGCAGCAGGCTCCGCAGCATCCAAGCTGGGCATCGAGCGAGCCGGACTTCATGTTGCAGGAACATTCCCCGGGTACGCACGGAGCGGCAGCGCCGCCGACGGTCTACCCCCCGGCTCGTCGGCGGCCTGTCACCCTCAGAACGCGACGAGCCGTGTCTACGGGACAAGCGTTAGCGGCAGTTGCGGCGCAACACACCGATGGGTCGGACCCCTAGCAACGAGGGCATGACCCGATCGTCGCTGGAACGGCTCGTGCTGATCTCGAGGCTGCGACGACGAGCCAACACAGCGCCCGGCCTCGTTGAGGCCGAACAAGGGCGACATGGTGCTTCTGCCCGGGACCTCCGACGTCGCCCAGCGCGTCCGGCTCGTTCGACAGCGAGGAGGAGGTGCGCAAGGTGGTCGCTCACTGGCGGCGACTTCGGCGGCAAGGCGGCGTGGTCGGTCCGAGCGAGGGGTCGAGGGCAAGGTCGGTGCTGATGGCCGTGGAGGATTCGAGATCTCGTCGTGGTCCACCTCCTGTGCGTCATTGGAGACGTCGCATCGATCGACACGATCCTGGCGCTGACCGAGCAGCGCAAGGACGGCGCGCGGGTGGTGGTCAGCGGGTGCGTCGGCCTGTGCGCTGCATCGGTCTACGGCCATGGTCAGTCCGTGCTTGTCCCGGGGTTGAGGCACGACGGGTCGGCCAGCCGCTGCGGTGCGGCGACCTGGGTGGAGTTGATGTCGAGCGGATCGCTCACTTGTACGGCCGCCATCCTGGTCGGGTCGGAGAGGGCGAGGAACATGCACTTGACCACGGGTCCGGCGGCCTTGGCGCCGTAACCCGACTTCTCCAGGTAGGCGTACACGGCGTCTGGCTGTTGGCTGTTGGTGCTGAACGCGCCGAACGCCGACGAGTCGTTCCACGGGTAGCTCCCGGCACCCTGCGCGGTGCCGGTCTTGCCGGCGATCGCCATCCCGTTGTAGCCGGCGAACAGATCCTCGCCAGTGGTCGCGTGGTAGAAGGACTTCGGGTAGTTGACGCCCTTGCCGTAGATCACCCGCTTGAGCCCGGCAACCAC
Source organism: uncultured Acidimicrobiales bacterium (assembly GCA_963794805.1). Taxonomy (GTDB): domain Bacteria; phylum Actinomycetota; class Acidimicrobiia; order Acidimicrobiales; family Ilumatobacteraceae; genus JAODBQ01. Next base: position 69,668 of record CAWCFL010000006.1, on the reverse strand, counting down.
CTGGTCGTGGGCTTCGGGATCGATCTGCACCTGGTTGGCCACCGTCGAGGTCTCGAACGACTGCACCACGGTGCCCTTCGTCAGGTCGGCGACCTCGGGCATCGTCGAGTTTGGGGTGAGCGGGGCGTAGATGGCCTTGAGGATGCTCGGGGTCATGCGGCTGCCGCCGTTGGCCAGCGTCGAGTAGGCGTTGACCGCCTGCAGCGGCGTGGCCGAGAGCAGACCCTGGCCGACGGCCACCTGCACGTCGTCACCGACCACGAGTTGTGGCACCTCGTTCTTGCCGAACTTGCCGGTGGCGATCAACGCCTGCTTGATCGGCGTATCTGGGACGCGGCCGCTGTATTCCGCCGGGAGCTGGATGCCGGTTTTGGTGCCGAAGCCGAACGGTTGAAGGAACGACTTCATGTACGACTGGTCGGTCGTCGTGTCGGCCCGGTAGAACTTCTCGCCGATCCGGTAGAAGAACGCATCACTGCTCACCGCCAGTGCCGACTGCACCGCCAGCGGGCCGTACACCGCCGGTTTGCCCGTACCCGACGAGGTGGCATTCTTGAATTGGCAGCGCACCGTGCCACCGTTGTTCTGGCAAAACTTCGGGTCGATCGAGTCGAGCGTGTAGATCCCCTGGTCGAGGTAGCCGCTCGTCGGGGTGATGATCCCGGCGTCGATCGCCGCGATGGCGACGAACGGTTTGATCGACGAGCCCATGTTGTACTGGCCCTGGATGGCCCGGTTGACGAGGATCGACTTGTCCGGGTCATCGCTCTTGGGGAACAGCTGGGCGTACTTGTCCGAGCTGATCCCGGCCTCCGGCCAGCGGTTGTCGAAGGTCGGGTAGCTGGCCATGGCGATGATCTGCCCGGTGCTGTAGTTCTCGACCACCACGGAACCGGCGGGCGCCTTGTACGGAACCCATTCGACAGCACCCCATTGCGCGGAGCTGGCGAACACATGGGTCTTGAAGTTGGTCGTCGGGTCGAGCGGGTTGTGGGCCATCTGCCCCCCGCCGGCGACGCCGCCCTGGCTCGGCGGCGGCCCATAGGGGAGGTGCTGCTGGTTGTTCAGCTCGGTCTGCAACGCCTGCTCGGCGTACTGCTGCACGTCGAGGTCGATGCTCAACTGCACGTCCTGCCCGGCGACTGGATCGACCTCCTGGTCGAAGTCCTCGCCGACGATGCTGCCGGCGGCGTCGATCTGGTACACCTTCTTGCCCCACGAGCCGTGGAGCTGTGCTTCCATGCTCAGCTCCACGCCGAACTGACCGACACGCTCGTCCGCGTTGTACCCCTTGGCGCGGAACACGTCGATGGTGTCCTTGGTGATCGCCCCCATGTAACCGACGACGTGGCTGGCCAGCGGCGCGTACGGATAGACCCGCGACCAATCCTCCTGCACCGAGATGCCCGGGTAGTCCTCGCTGCGCTCGAGCAGGAAGTTGACCGTCTCCTGATCGACGTCCTCCTTCAACGGCAACGGCAGCAACGGGCTGTAGATCTGACCCTTGTTGCACTTCGGGATCGCCGGTGCACTCCAACACGGGTCGTAGCGCTGCTGCAGCTCGTCCACCGGGACCTGCAGCGGACCGGACAGCCGCTCGAACAACGCATCGCGCACCTTGGCCCTACGGATCGCCGACCAGTCGATGGCGATCGTCAGGACCTGGCGATTGTCGGCCAGGATGCGCCCGTCGGCGTCGAAGATCCGCCCGCGCTCTGGCGGGACGTACACGACGCGCGTCTTCGACGTGGTCACCTTTGCCTGATAGGCGGCCTGCTGGGTGCCCTGCAGGAACCACAGGCGCGTTCCGAGGACGCCGAGCAGCAGCACCGCCACCAGCCCCAGCACCCGCATGCGCGACGAACTCTTGTCAGCCGCCATCAATCCACATCCTTGTCCATCGGGCGCCAGCGCTGCTCTTACGCGCTGGCTTGGCCAAAACGGAATTGCGCGCCGAGAGCTGAATCAGCCGCATCCCCGAACCTCGATCACTCGGAGAACGCCCGGGATGTTGCTCGTGGTCGAACGCTTCGGTCGGTGTCACCTGCGCAGTCGGCGCCACGCGGAGGAGGTATCCGGAGCTGGCTGAGGACGCATCTGCCGGGCGCATTCGATGTGTCCGACGGCAAGCTCGTCGATCCGGAGGACCGACGGTCGAAACAGACCGATGTAGCTGTGCTTCGACGAGACCTGCATCCACACCCGTACCGCGACCTTCAACCGAACCTCCGACGCGGCGAGGCCCGCGCTGGTGAGCGCCACCGTGCTGGGTCAGCCGTCGAGCTTGCGCAACCAGCGCACCACCGTCGGCTCGTCCGTGCCGCAGGCCTCGGCGATCGCCGACAGCGCAACGCCGGTGGCGCCACCCTCGACGAGCAGCGCCACCCGATCCGCTTCGAGCTCGGCCATCGCTGTGGCGTTCATCGCCAGCCGGCTGAGCACGTCAGGGTTGTTGGCCAGGCGGTGCTTGGCGGCGACACGGGCCCCGGCCGCGGCCAGGGGGTCGTCGCCGTCGCTCACCTCGCGGTACTAGCGCCACCGCGGCCTCGGTCAGCCCGTAGGCGCCGGGTGGAAGGCGGCTTCACCGCGCTGGTCATGCCCGGGCTGGTGCCGTGCCAGGAGCGATCGCCCAATTCGTGACCGTGGCACCGGCCTGCCGACCCTCATCGCGTGGTGGTCGGCATGGCCCTGGACGTCGTGCTGGTTCTGCTGCTCGCCTCGTCCGCTCGCGCTGATCAGCAGCCGCGGACCTGGCGTATCCGCAGCCGCCCTCGAGCGCCGAGCCCGTATGCATTTCGCCAACGCTCCGATTGGCCAGTGACTGTGGCGATCGATCGCAGGGATCAGTCGGTGAACGCCGTCAGCCTTGGTAATTGACTTGAACGCGGACGGTGGATCAGCGTGCAACGGGCGTCCCTGGTGGCGGGTCAATCGACACGACGTCCTCCTTCCCGAAGCCGCGCAGTTGCTGTAGTGAATGATGTCGGCTGTCAGGCCGGGCTCCGCTGGCGGTCGCACTAATCCCATATCGTCGCCGTTCTTGACCTCCGTCCGTGTTTGCCAGGCTGGCACGACCGCCCCTACAAGGCTCGAGATCTGCGCAAGGGTCGTCTGCTGCGCTTGCCTGCCGGCCAGCAGCAAGCCGACGTTGTGGACGACGTCGTCGATCGGGTGCCCAAGGAGGAGATCTGGGTGGCGATGAAGGAGTGCGGGCGCCGGCGGAGCGATCGGCGACGTCCAGGTAGGCAAGCGCGACATACAGGGCGCGTCTCGCCTCGGTCACCTCGCTGGCGATGGCCCACGTGCGGATGTCGTCTTCAGGGGTTTCGATGACGCCTTGGACCGTTTCCTTGGCTCGCGGTGCGATGAGGTCATCCATCCCACCCGTGGGATATCCCGGGGGCTTGAGTCCATGGGGTAGTCGGGTCCTCCGGGCGTGACGCCTCCCTGGTGCCGGATGGTTCGTCGATCGTGCCAGGTTTGCGAATACAAGTACGGGTCGGTCTCGAGGATCGGATCTCGGGCGTCGGTGTGCGTCGAGGACCAGGTCTGGGTGATCGAGCAGGCCCGGCGCCTTCAAAGTTGTGAACAGCCCGAAGCCGGACACCAACGCGGATCACTGTCGCCTCGACAACGACATCACCAATGATCCACAATCCAACAACAGATCCCGCTCGGAGGTGGCTCCGGCCTCCCGGATCACCGGAATATCTACAGAGATGTGCCGTCGGATCTCGATCGAGGGGATCGACTCTGACAACGACGGCGTGGATGTGCAGCTGCCGCGTGTGCTGCACGCTGGCCGTTCCGCACCGACGCCAACAACGCCCCAATCGCGCACGAGCGCTACACGGTCAGATTCGCGAGCTCGACCCCTCGCGCATCGCTGCGGGCGAGTTGCCTACCGGACCGAATCGGGTGCACTCCGACTACGGAGGAAGAACGATTGCTGCGTACGGTCAGCGCGGTGGTCACCAATTCAAGCCCCGCGCAGATCCTGCAGGTCGGGTTCGGCTTCTTCGCCTCGAAGACGCTCCTGTCGGCCGTGGAACTCGACGTGTTCTCCACGCTCGGTTCCGGCTCGATGACGTGCGCGGAGGTCGCCGAGAGCGCGGGTCTCGACGACCGCAGTCGAGCCGACTTCCTTGACGCGTTGGTGTCGTTGGGTCTCCTCGCCCGCGACGGTGACGGCGACCAGGCGCGCGTACGCGAACACCACCGACACCGCCGCGTTCTTGGACCGGGCGTCACCCGCGTACATCGGTGGGATCCTGGAGATGGCTAACTCGCGGCTCTACGGCTTCTGGGGGGATCTGACCGAGGCATTGCGCACCGGGCTCCCGCAGAACGAGGCGAAGGGCGGCGATGGGGACTTCTTCGGGGCGCTGTACGCCGACGAAGGCCGCTTGGTCGAGTTCCTGCAGGCCAACCAGGCGATTCAGATGGGCAGTTTCATGGCGCTGTTGGACAAGGTCGATCTGTCGTCGGTGGCGACGTTGTGCGACGTCGGTGGTGCTAGCGGGATCCTGTGTGCCCTCGCTGCCCAGCGGCACCCGCAGCTCCGGGCGGTCACCTTCGACCTTCCACCGGTCGAGCCGATCGCCCGACGAACGATCGCGGCGATGAACGTCACCGAACAGGTCACCGCGGTGAGCGGGGACTTCTTTGTCGACGACCTTCCCCGCAGCGACGTCATCGTCATGGGCAACGTGCTGCACGGCTGGGATGACGACAACAAGCAGATCCTCATCGGCAAGGCGTACGCGTCGTTGAACCCTGGTGGACGGTTGATCGCCGTCGAGAACGTGATCGACGACGCCCGCCGAGCGAACAGCTTCGGTCTGCTGATGTCACTGAACATGCTGATCGAGACTGCTGGCGGCTCCGACTACACGCTCGCCCAGTTCGACCGGTGGTGCCAGCACGCCGGCTTCGCCCGCACCGAACTCATACCTCTCGCTGGCCCAGTGAGCGCGGCCATCGCCTACAAGTGACGGAGGATATCCCCTACGGGGACTCATCCCTCCGACAATGCCGGACGGTCCGGCCGAGATCCTCGAACGGGCGACCTCCGACTGACAGGTGACAACCAACTGTGCCCACCGAACATGCGCACCGAACGACGGTCGAGGGCACTTGACCTTGATACCTATCGCACCTCGGGGCATGCCGCGGATCACCCATTCCGGCGGGAGTCGCAGTCGGCGCACCATGGCTGATCGACGAGCGGTACCGTCAGCTGGATGGCGGCCAGGTCGATCTGGAGCGGCACGGTCAGCTTCGGGCAGATGGACATTTTCCGCACCAGAATCCCTGACTGTCCCAGGTGACACGGAGCAACCGGTCCGATGCCGGGTCGGACATCGGCAGCTCAGCTCCCGGCCGGGTCCGCTCGTCGGCCGACATCGAACTGCCGGATATCGCGACCCGGCGCTCCACGAGGAGCCCGTCGTTCTTTGCGCCCCCGAGCCGGCGTTGGAGGGCACCCATACGGGATGGAAGTGAGCGCGTTTGGAGGCACCATTCCCGGACGATCGTCGATCTCAATGGGCCCGCCTATCGACGCTGCTCACGCCGGCGGATCGTCTGCGCCGCCGTGGTCTCGCGCTAGCAGTCGCGAGCGCGACCATCCTGGGGCGCCCGGAGAAGCGTCATCATGCCCGCGGTCAAGTCAAGGACGCGGGTCTTTGCGTCATTCAGACGCGATCTTTGGCCGTCTTCCAGGACCACTCCCGTGCGCGCTGGTCGCGCGGGCCTTTGGATGGGAGGGTTTGTGTCCGCGGTGGGCCTGGTCGTTCGCATGTCTGGCACAGTCCGCGCGCGGGCTGCGTCGATCCCGACGGTCGCGGTCTCGACGGGCCGAATCAGGACGACGCGCCGCTCGGTGCCCATCATCGCGCTGCATCCGGCTCGGCCATCGGAGGCGCCTCGACGAACGCCGGGACTGCTCCGGCCGATCCCGCATTGACCCAGGGCTCGGCCATCGGCGGCACCTCGACGAACGCCGGAAGGCTGTGTGCGCCCCGGTCGCGCTCGGATCGATGTACAACGCCCATGGCGATGGCCGCAACCGCGGCGAGCGCCGCCGAGGCGGCTACGGCGTGAAGAACGGTGCGGCGACGCCGACGACCAGTGCGGCTCCGCAGTCCCGTGATCGTCGTCGTGGCGTTGCCGAGCGGCCCTCCGCCGCATCGCAGGTCCCCGCCTTCGTACAGGATCGCCGTGGCGATGTCCGTCGGACTCGGCTCGCTGATGTCGGTGAGTTCGCTGGTCGATGGCATGGCGTCGTCCTCCTTTGGGACTGGGGCAGATTGGCGCTTCCTGCGCAGGTCAACGGGACCATGTGCGGGTCGGCGTACGGTCGCAGTTCGGTAGACAGAGCCGTGTCCGTGGGAACGCGTGAAGATGACGGCGTGGCCGTGTTGGTCGGACGCTCCAGATCGGATGGTGACGCGTTGCTTGACATCGGTTCCTCGGTCCTCTTGAGGTCGTGACCGAAAGCGGGCCGCTGGATCCGGGCGGCCAAGGAGCGGGACATGGCCCACGGATCCAGCAGAAGAGCCAGACTTCGACCTCTGCGCCTTAAGACGTGATCGGTCAGCAGAACAGTGGGGCGAACACCCGACCGGAGGTGTCCAGGATGCGGCCGTCGAGGTAGTCGGCGACCAGTTCGTACGGGAGGTCACCTGTCGCGTGGGGGCACGGGACGACTCTGTCGGCCTCCAGCGCGCGCCCGTCGAGGACGTCGACGAGGCGTTCGTAGACGCCGGGCAGGTCCGGTGAGATCGTGGTCGCGCTCGGTGTCGGCGGTGTTGCGCGATCGTCGCCTGCGGCGCTCACGCCCCACGCGGCGAGAGGGATGGCCGCGACGAGGGTCAACGCGAGCGCTCGCCAGGGCGCGCTATGGCGGCGATCGTGGTCCACGCTGACTGTCAGCGTCGGGCTGTGGTAGCGGCTCTGACTCCCGGCGCGACGGACCTCGACCGTGATGTCGGGAGCGGGCGCAATGGCGGACGCGATGCTCGTGGGTGCATCGTGCCCGTTCACGTCGTCGGTGGCGGGTAGTGGGAGCGACGAGACGGTGGATCGGACTCTGCGGCTCGCCATGAGGTTCTCCTGTCGGTCAGCGTTCGCGCCTCGGAAGGTGGCGGTCGTCGACGATGGTGCGCTTGGGCGCTGGAGATTCCCTGGAGTTCAGCTGGAGTCGACGCCGACTCCGAATGCCACTCGGGCTTGTCGACGGCTGCGCATCGGCGCGCGCGACAAGCCTCAAGCGATTGCATTGCGCATTCTCTTCAGCGGTGCACCGCTGCGGGATCGCCCCCACAGGCGGTTGCGGAGCGTGGCCTGCCCGTCATGGGTGGCGTCGAACGCCCACCGGTTGGAGCTCTCGGCTGTTCGACCGTCCCGCGTAGTGATGCGGATTGCGACGAGGATTACCGCAGCGAGGACAGCAAGAACGATGAGGACGACGAACTTCCTCGGCGGTCCCGTTGCGTCCGGTGACGATGCGGTCGTGCTCCTACAACCTGTTGTTCACCCATGTGCGTCGCACGTCTTCTACGACCGTCCACCCGATGTCGCATGGCGGACGACCTCTGATCCAATATCCGGCCATTCGTTACCGCCAAATCGACTCCGACGGCCGCCCCGGATGTGCCCTGCAGCACTTCGATAGACGCCGACTGGAGTTCAGCGTCCACCGTGGCGGGGGCGCGAGGCTTCGATCCAGCACCAAGCCGGCGTTGGAGGGCGCGCTTTCGGGGAGGCAACGAGAAGCGCGGTTGGCGGCACCCTCGCCTTGTACGACGTCAGTAAGCGAGTGGCGCGGAATTGGCGCGGGCGCACTGGGGCCCGGACCACTTGCGATCGCGAGCAGTCCGGGATGCGACGCGCCCGCGTTGGTCAACGCGGTTCAGCATCACCTCGATCAGCCGTTCAAGCTGCACGCCAGCCCCGCGTCGTCGGGCGTGTCCAACGGCAGCACCGGCTCGGAGTAGTTGAGGGTAAGGGCGGTCGGCGTTGACTTGGTGCGGACGGACGCTCAACGTGTTGCCGTGGTCGGCAGCGCTCGTGTCGCGGTCGCTGCTGGACAGTGAGCCCTTGCCTTGGGTGATCATGGCCATCTCCGCCTGTCAGGCCGCCGGGGCGTTCCGGCGGTTGGCCCAAGCGTGGACGCGCTCAGGTGGAACCGCTGTGGAGCGGCTGGAGTTTCCTGGGACCAACGGCCCCGGGACCCTCCTGGCTCGCCGGCGCGGGAGAACGGCTGAAGCCGAGACCGCCGCGGTCGTGGCATTGTTGGCAGTGGTGGAGGTGCGCGTGCTGGGATCTGTCGCCGTCGCCGCTGGCGACGGTCGAGAACTCAAGCTGGGTACGACGCGAGAGGCGGCTCTGCTGGCCAACCTGGTTGTTCACGCCGGTCAGGTCGTGCCAGCAGAACGTCTGATCCACGACCTGTGGCGGGGCGATCCCCCGCCCGGCGCTACGACCACGGTGCAGACCTACATCAAGAACGTGCGGCGTCTCGTCGATCCCGATCGCCCCGCGGGTACGCCGTCGTCGGTGCTGGTCACAGCACGGCCCGGATATGTGTTGCAGCTCGATGTCGACGCGGTGGACGCGTGGAGGGCCGGGCGGCTCGTCGACGACGGCCGGTCTGCGTTGGCGGCGGGTGATGCGATCCGTGCGGCACGCCGATTGCGGGAGGCGACGGAGCTGTGGCGGGGCCCGGCGTTTGGTGAGCTGGCGGCGGAGACCTACCTACAGGCCGACGCGCGCCGTCTCGACGAGCTTCTCGCGATCGCCACGGAGGGACGGGTGGATGCCGAACTGGCCCTCGGCCTCCACGCCGCACTGTGCGGCGAGCTGGAGGGCCTCGTGGCCGCGTCCCCGTACCGGGAGCGGTTGTGGGCGCAGTGGATGCTCGCCCTGTACCGGTCCGGCCGACAAACCGACGCGTTGCGTGCCTATCAGCGACTGCGCGCCACGCTGGACGACGAGATCGGAGTCGAGCCAGGCGACGCAGTGCGTCAGCTCGAGCAGGGGGTTCTGCTTCACGACCCCGGGCTCGACTGGCGTCCGGCCGAGCGCCCGCCGCCCGCCGACGAGCCCCCGAGCTTCGACGAAGAGCCGTCAGCTGACACGACCCGGGCGCCGCCGGGTTCAGGTCGGGCGCGTCAGAACCTGCCGGTCGCGCTGACGCGCTTCGTGGGCCGCACGGCTGAGCTCGCCGAGGTCACCGACCTCCTGGTCAACGGCGCCCGCCTCGTCACCCTCACCGGGGTGGGCGGCGTTGGCAAGACGCGGTTGGCCCTTCAGGCCGCCCTGGGCCTCGTGGACCACTACCGGGACGGCGTCCGACTGTTCGAGTTCGCTCCTCTCACCGACGAGTCAGCCATCCTGTCGAGGCTCACCGCTGCCTTCGGCCTGACCTTCGATGATCCGGACCAGGCGGATCGAGTGGTGGAGTCGATCTGCGACTATCTGGCCGGCCGCCGCCTCCTGCTCGTGTTCGACAACTGTGAGCACGTCATCGACGCGGTCGCCAGACTCGTCCACGCGGTGCTCGTCCGGTGCCCGCAGCCCAGCGTCCTCGCGACCAGTCGCGAGTTGTTGCGGGTTCCCGGCGAAGTGGTCTGTCGCGGTTCCGCCCCTGGCGTTACCGTCCCTGGTGCCCTCGATCAGCGAGGATGCGGGTCCCTGCGACGCGGTCGTGCTGTTCTGCGAGCGAGCCCGCGAAGCCCGGCCGGACCTCACGCTCGCTCAGCTCCAGAGCCAGGCCGTGACCCGGATCTGCCGCCGGCTCGACGGTATCCCGTTAGCGCTCGAGTTGGCGGCAGCCAGGTTGCGGACGCTTTCCCTCGACCACATCGCCGAGCACCTCGGCGACTGCTTCCAGGCCCTGGGCGTCGGAGCGCGCACGGCGGCCCAGCGTCAACGCACACTGCGCGCCGCGCTCGACTGGAGCTACGACCTGCTCAGCGGCCCCGAGCAGGCCGCGCTGCGCCAGCTGGCCGTGTTCCCCAGCTCCTTCCGGCTTGACGCTGCGATCGCCGTTGTGGCCGGGGACTCGACCGTGCAGGCGTCGAGCGCCGCGCCGGGTGGCCTCGAGCTCATCTCGCAGCTTGTCGACAAGTCCCTCGTCGTGGCGGTCACGTCTGGTTCGGTGCTTCGCTATCGGCTGCTGGAGCCCGTGCGGCAATATGCCGCCGAGAAGCTCGCCGAGGCTGACGAAACCGGCGCCGCCCGCCGTCGCCACCGCGAGCACTTCTGGCTTCGGGCCACTCGAGAAGTCGCTCGAGTCGATCGGGTCTACCAGGGTCTCGCAGTCCTTGCCGAATTCGACAACTACCGCGCTGCGTTGCGGTGGTCGTGGGAGGAACGCGACCTCGACGCCTCGCTCGTCTTGGTCGGGCTCCACATGGGGTGGATCGTCCACAACGGCGACATCCGAAGTCGTCAGTGGCTGGAAACCGTCCTCGCCGAGCCCGGGTCAGCCAGCCACCCGGCTCGAGCCCAAGCGCTCGTTGCGCTGGCGGTGGCGGTGCATGACTTGGGTCGGCCAGATCCCGAGCGCTCGGCCCGCCTCATCCGCGAGGCCACGGCCATCGCCCGCCGAGTGGCCGACCCGCTTCTGATGGCCTGGATCCAGTTCTACGGGGCCGACCTGGAGCTCGCCTGGGGCCACAGCGGCGCCGCCCGATCACTGCTCGACGCGGCGAAACGGACCTTTGAACACGTCGCTCCTCCGGTCACCATCGGGTGGTGCCACGAGCACCTCGGATGGGTCGCCGTCCTCGACGACGACCTCGATGATGCCCGCACCCACTTTGAGCGGGCCGCCCAACTCGCGTCGAGCGACGACGTCGGCGCAATCCTGGCTGCGAGTGCCCTTGCCGCCCTCGCTCCGCTCACAGCAGTGCTGAACGATCCTGAGCGCGCACTCGCCCTCGCCGATGAGGCGCTGCGTGCCGCGCGCCGGTTCGAGGTGCCAAGCGTCCAGGTGATGGCGTTGAGCCGCGCCACCGAGACCGCCCTTCTCGCGGGCTCGTACGGTCGCGCCACCGCCTTCCTCCTCGAGTTGCTCTCGCTCCTGCGCGGCCAGACCACTCGCGCCTGGGTAGCCGATGCGCTCGAGATGGCCGCGCTCATTCTCGCGGCCGAGCGCGAACCCGACGCCGCCAACTCCGTCCTCGAAGCAGCCGACGCGCTCCGCAACGCCGCCGGTGAGCGACCCGGCGGAACCCGCGCGCTCACGCTGACCGTGCAGCAACTGCGACACCAACTCGCTGATCGCCCAGCACCTCACCCTCGGAAAACAGGCGACCATCCTCCGGCATCCAGCCCGGACGATGCCATCGAGCGCGCCCTGACCTGCCTAGGAGCCCTGAACACACCAACCCTCTGACCGGGCAACGCGCGCAGGCTGACGCCTTGATCGAGGGGCGCCCCGCACCGAAGGCCACGTGGGACACCCACGGCCGGAAGGTGATTGAGGCGGGTCGAATCGCCGAGGCCGGCCGGCCGGTCAGAGCGATCGTTCACGGTCCCGCGGAGTGGCGCTCGCTACCGCAACGCCGAGAACTTGCCGATGCAACTCAAGGAGGAGCGCGCGATCGAAGGTCCAGTCGAGGATGGTCCTCCAGAGACCCGTGGTGGTGCCAGATATCGCGAGTCGGGGAATGTTCCCTCGCAGAACCCGCCGAGCATCCTAGAACTGTCGCTGGGTCGCGCTCGCGAACGCAAGCACGAGCCGGCGTTGCTGCGAGTCATCGCTGCGTCAGTGCGCGGCGCCGGCTGCTCGTCCAGTCTGGGAGGTTGGACGTCCGGCCAGTTCAGGACCGCCCCACACCGTGCACCGAATCGGCGGCCTGCCTACGCCCCGAAGTGCCGGTATGGGACGCACCGAATGTGCGCACCGTACGACGCTCTCGGGCTGGCTGTGACGGGTACCGAACGGCAGTTACACGTCGGCGCGTTCAGCGTCCACGAGCGATCGGCGCATGACGACATCGCGGGGAACCCCCCATGTCGCGCTGTGGTCCAGCGCCGCTTGCAATGCAGGAGTCAACGCCGTCACGGCCTCGAAGCCGAGCTTCTCGTAGAACGGGGCGTTCCAAGGCACGTCGCGAAAGGTGATCAACGTGACAAGACGGCAGCCCCCGAGCGGCGGTCCAGGCGAGAACTTCGTCGACGAGCGCACGTCCGATGCCACGACGGCCGTGTGCTGGTGTCACCGCCAGTTCGTCGAGGTGGCCTTCGCCGTCGATCACCCACGCCACTGCAAATCCAATGACCTCGCCGAGGTCGTCGATCGCCACCCAGGCGCGCTGCTCGGTCGCCGCCCTCGTCAAGCCCTCGGTCCAGTAGGGCTGATCGTCCGCGGCTCGGGAGATGTGCGGATCGTCGATCTCGCGGAACCGCTGGCGGGCCGCGACGTCGACCGCTTGCATCGACGCCACATCACCGGCCGTCGCTTTGCGCACCACGATCGGCAACATCTCGTGGCGCATCGACTCCATGCGCACAGATTGCCCTGATGGAGTTCGTCCGGCGCACCTACGCGCGCACCGAACGACAGCAGGCGACCGGTCGAGACGAGTACGGAACCAGGCAGCTCGGCGCCAGTCCATAGCTTCTGGAAGCCAGAAGTCAGCGAGGAGTGCACCACTGGCGTACTCGACGTGCCTCATCAGCGACCAGCGCCAGCGATGGGCGACGGGACGCCGCGTGGCACGTTTCCGGAGGCGGAGCGTGCTTGCGTTGAGCCCAATGAGCGCTCATCATGCCAGCGAGTCCAAGACACTGAGCGCGAGCCTTCGTCGCTCGCGCCGAGAGGGGAACAGGTCATGAACACGGAGGGATACTGCTCAACGTGGATGCGAGCCGTAGACGCATTCAACAACGGCAGTCTGAAACCACTGAGCGAGTTGCTCGCCGAAGACTGTGTCTTCGAGCATGTCGGCAGGTCGCGCGACGAGATCATCACGGCGCTGCAGACAGTCCGTGACCAGGGCTGGGAACGGCATGACGCCATCAGTGTTCAAGCAGTGGGGTCGCTGATGACGGAGCTGGCAAAGAACAGTTACGCCGACCGGTCCCAATTTTACGTTGCTACCAGCCTCCGCTTCAACGACGACGGCTACATCGCCTACATCGTCACCGCCAACGAGAATCCCGCAATCCCTTCGTGATCGTCAGATCATCGGCGGCCGCTGGCGACGTGCACACGGCGAGTTGGTTTGCGAGCTCCTTGGACTGCCTCGGGGTGATGGGCGCCATCACGCGCATCACGGTCGCGCCATCAATCGACGCGGGTGGCGGCAACTCGTGCCCCGAAACCATTTAAACGTGGCGTCGAGGTGCCGCCCTCAATGTGCCGCTCGGCGACGCGCCCGAACGCTCACACCGAACTTCGCTCGATCCGGCTTTGGAGCCGACACAGATCTCACTGGCAGTGATGCGCCGTAGCGCCCGAGCGCGTATCGACGGGCGTGCAAGCCGACCGAGGCGCTCAGGTTGGTGCGATGCCCCATGCCGCAAGCCGCGCCGGGTCGTCCTCTCGCCCCCAGCCGTGACGCCAGAGCAGGAGTTCGGGAGAACGCGGGAGGTCGACTCGACGGATACGGCCGGCTCGCCACGACAACAAGAAGCCTGGCCGCTCCGCCTGCGCTGCCGTGTAGGGGTCTGCGGCTACGTCCTCCGTATGGAGGCCAGTGTGCGCCGAAAGCTTCTTGCGCGCGTCGCGTCTGGTGGCGTAGGTCGTTTGGAGGACGTCGCAAGCGGTGGCGATGAACCGAATCCTAGAACCGTCGAGGTTGGTCACAAGGAGGCCGATCGTGTCGTTCTCCGCTAACAGGATGCGGAAAAGCGCCTGGTTGGCCCGACTTCGGTTTTCCACAGTCCTCCAGAATCGCCGAAGAGCGACGATCGACGCGAGGGATGACCTGACACAGCCGGCGTTTGGCGGCCGTTCAGCGCTGACTGATCGAATTTCCGCACCCTGCTAACTAGCTGGTCGTAGGGGCTGCAACCGCTTCGACCACAAGTTCCAGAACCACTCGTCGCGGAGCCTCACTTCGTCAAGTGGACCAAGCTTCCGCTCATCGTGATTGTGGAAGTACACGGCAGCAGGCTATGCGTCGCGTAGTGGACCAGGTTCACCGCCGATCGTCGCTGGGACGGATGGGCGGCGCGGATCTGCGCTGCTCGCACCGTCTCGGCCGCCACCAGCGCAGCGCGCAGTCCTTCCAGCTCGGCATGCAACGCAACCAGCTCTCCGGCATCACCGACGTCAGGCATCGCCGCTGACGGTACGCAGCCCGCATGAACACCACATGAACCGCGAGCCACATCCGCCTACAGGGTCCTCAACCGTCGCGCAACCCACCGTCAGATTCGGATGGCGCCGGCGTCGGCATTCACCTCGCGACATCGAGCGCGTCGACCACAGGCCCATGACGATCCCTCTCCTGCCGCCACGACCGACGGCAACCGTGAGCAGATTGCTGTGGCTCCATGGGTGAGTTCCGTTGGATCTGTGAAATTGACCGGTGACCGCACACGGGGAGCGGGAAAGCTCGGCGGCTATTTCGTGCAACTGTTCTTCGTCAAGCCGACCACGCCTGCGACCACCGTCGGGATCATCATCGGCAACGCCGACGGCAAACCTGGGCACAAGCGAAATCTCACCATCAACATCGGCCTCACCCCCGACGACGACCTCCCCCGACGGTCCCGACAGGTCGGTCCCAACTACGCCTGATCGGCGCGTTGCCACGACGTCGAGCGTGCCGTTTCGCCGTGACTACAACGTGACTACAACACCGGTCAACCGCGGTACACCAACGGTCACGCACGACACTCCAGCAGGCACTCGATTCGTGGCGCTACCTGCGAAGACGCAGGTCAGCGCCATCGCGAACGAGCCGAGGCCGTCAGTTTCCCAAGCTGAGAACGCGGGTTCGATTCCCGTCACCCGCTCTGGTGTCATCCCTGGTCAGCGGCGATTCCTCTCGTTCAGGTCGCCGACGCCCGTGACGACAGCGTGACGAGAACACCCCCTGAACGCCAACCCCGTCCGTGATGCGGGGGCCACACCAAATCGCAGGGGCGTGTAACGAACCGGTGGTGGGCGACGACGGGACTGCTGCTGCGATGGCCGCCATCGCACACGAGACCGCTCGGGAGTCACTCATGAGCAAGCGTCGTCAGCAGTTCGCGTGGGGGTTCGCCGCGTTCGCGGTCGTTGCGGCATTCGCCGCGACGCCGTCGGTGTCCGCCAAGGGTCAGCGCACCTTCCTCGCGAGTGTGCACGTCAACGTCGACCACACCGCCACCTTCCCGCTGCACCACGGTGTCACCACCGATGGGCGCGAGCTCAGCTACGTGATCATCGATGCCAGTACCAGCGACGCTGCGTCGCGCTTCGGGGTCAACGTCTCACAGAAGCTGGCCAACGCCCGCGGCACGACGGCAGTGATGCACGTGACGGTGCGCAACGGCGTGTGGGTCTTCCCCGCCAGCGTCGACTTCGGCCCGGAGCGGATCGTCGCCGGGACACCCGGTACCGGGTTCCCGCCGACCCGTGCGCAGGCCGGGTCGGTCGGCGAACTGGGCTACAGCCCCCTCATCGAACTCCCCGACGGCACGGTGCTCAACGCCCCGCAGATCTCGAACCCGACGGGTGTGCACGACAAGGTTGTCCGCCTCGACGCGGCCAAGGGCACCGTCGACCTTCGCCTCACGGACGGCTTCGCCCGTGGCGAGCGGGTGATGTACCTGTCAACCGATGCCACCGTCGAGGCGGTCGCCGCGCTCGAAGGCGCCACCGTCGCACCGGCCCTCGACGCTGCACCCAAGGTCGGCCAGGACGGCACCGACCAGGCACGCGCCTCGCTGGCGGCGTTCGTCAACGGACCCACCGGAGCGACCAACCCGCAGCGGCAGGGCCTCAACTCGGCGTTGCTCGGCGAAGGCGACCCGCTGAACATCCTCGCCTGGCAGCCCAACCAGGGTCGGTACAGCCCGCTGTGGGACGTCCACCTGACCGAGTGGGCACCCGGTCGCACCCCGGATCAGGTGACCCGCTTCGCCGACGTCCAGGACCTGGCCGCCGCCGGAGCCGTGACCGGCCCGGGTGGCGCGCCATGGGGACCAGTCGGCGTGATCGTCGACTGCCCGATCATCGCCCTCGCCTGACCCCAGCGGCACGTCAGCCTTCATCCTCGATCCCGGCAGGGCGTCGCCATCGGTCACGGTGGGGACCCCTTGCCGCGCCGGGCACCACGGCTCGTCACGAGTTCGGCCATGTACCGCCCCGCCCCCTGCGAGTGGTTCGATGACGAACCCTTCAAGGCGGCGTGATCAGGACGTCCGGCAGCGCGGGCTCGACAGCGCCACAACAGCCGCGCGGTCGACCTGGTTCTGGTGGCAGCCGCCGTGCGAGTCGAGACATCTCAGTGACCGTCGTGGTGATCTTCCTCGCCACCACAACGAGCGCACCGACCGCTCGAACGAACCTCCCGGACCCTCCCGAGTCCCACGCGGCCACCGCGACACCAGTTCCCCGGGCCCGAAACCAGGCCCGCGTGTGCGTCTCGCTGGCAGCGTCAGCCGAAGGTGGCCAGTTGCATCCCGTCGATGTCGAGGAGCGGTCCGTCGAGCTCTTGGTCGGTGGTCGCCGAGACGACGAGGGTGACGGTGAGCGGCGAGGATGGTCCGGCCAGGCGGATGGCGTCGGTGACGATGACGCGTTTGAACGCTCGGGTCAGCGGGTGGCTCGGCCGGTCGTCGAAGCGGCGTCGGGCGGCCTCGATCTCGCAGTGGCCGACGTCGCCGACACATGTCTCGTGGCCGAAGATGGCGAAGCGTCCGGCGTACGACGGCCGGTCGCGGGTGGCGTTTGCCGCGTCGATGTCGGGGTCGTTGAGGTAGATCAAGGCGACGAAGCTCGGCCGGAAGTGGTTGATCCCGAAGACTTCGAGGTCGGCCCGGCGGAACTCGTCGGTCGGCGCCGGGAACGGCCCGAAGGTGAAGATCTCCGTGACCTGTCGTGATCGGGTGTTGTCAGCCATGGGGTGCTCCGGTCACGGCGTGGGCGGTGAGGGCGTATTCGTAGCCGAGTGCTTGGACGTCGAGGACGTCGCGTGGCGTCTTGTTGAACGGTTGCAGCGGTAGGTCCAACAGCTCGTGGGGAAACCCACCGTTGCCGTGCTTGACCTGCCACAAGTACCAGAGCCGGTCGATCATGCAATGGTGCGCCCAGAACACCGGGTCGAACGCAGCGACGCTGATGTCGCGCATGTCGCCGCCGACCCAGACGTGGACCTCGTCGTGGAAGTCCTCGAGCCGGTCGGAGAACGACGCCCAGTCGGTGTCGGCGAGGAGGTCGACGATCTCGGCGCTGCTGGGCAGTGTCGATCCTGGAGTGGCGCCGGGGTGGCGGGCTCGGGTGCGGCGGTTGAGCCCGTTCTGCGGCACGGTGATCTTCGAGCCGCGCAGCGGATTGGTCTGCCCGCCGACCTTCGCAACCGTGTAGGCCGGCGGCACCGTCGGCATGAACGTCCAATCCCACCAGGGCAACGCCGTTGCAGCATCGATGTCCTGCAAGGACTGCTCGTAGGTCCACAGGTAGGCGCGATGCCAAGGCAGGAACAGGCGGGCCTGCAACGGTGTCCGGCTCGACTTCTGATGGTGCCAGCACCAGAAGCCAGGAGCCCCGTGGAAGCCGGCGATGTGGTTGAACCCGCGGTTGTCGCTGATCGCCTGCGACCTTCGACTGGCGGCGATGAACGTCGCCATGTGCGGATCGTTCGGGTCGCTGACCCGAAGTCGGTACACCATCGAACCGGCCATGCGTCATCCCCCCGTCGGCAATCGTCGAATCGCGTCGCGAGGTTAGACGGGGTCAGCTGCGCTCGCGTGCGGACAGCCGCCAGAACGTCGCGGGATCGTGGCTTCTTGTGCCGATGTAGGGGGCGCTTGAGCGTCGTGTGTTCGTCTGGGGGACTGGCGTCAGAGGGACGATGAGGTCGGTTGTGTGGAGCAGGGCGAGGTCGTCGACCGGGCTCCGAGCACGGAACTCATCGAGCGGTCAATTAACCTCGGGGCAGGGGCCGCCGGCCATCATCGGGCTCGCCTCCGGGCGCGACGCAGCGGTCGAGCACGTCCGTCGAGACGCCCGAGAACCGCCGACTCCTGGTGCAGATGGGTCGGACCAACATCGCCCACGTCCTCGCCGGTCGGCCTCACCCCGCTGCCGGTGGCCGAGCGCGCCGGACTGATCTTCGTCGTCCTCACCCCAGGTGCAGCGTTGGACATCGACGCCCACATGTGCGGTTACGACGCGGTGCTGGACTTCTTCGGCTTCGGCAGCTGGCACCTGATCTCGCAGTGCGAGGTCCCCGGCCCGAACTGGAAGGTGGCCTACGACGGCTACCTCGACTTCTACCACCTGCCGTTCCTTCACCGCAGCACGTTCGGGCAGGACATCAGCAACAAGCCGATCTACGACGCGTGGGGCCCGCACCAGCGGATGACCTCGCCCGATCCGACGATCGTCGACCTCCAGGCCGTTCCCGACGACGACTGGGATCTCGGCCGCGTGTCGGGTGGGGTGTGGACGATCTTCCCGCACGTGTCGTTCGCCGGCGACTGCGGTGGCGGGCTGGTCAGCCAGCTGTTCCCTGGCGCATCGCCTGGCGAGTCGGTGACGGTCCAGAGCTACTTCGTCGCCGCCGCACCCGACGACGCCCGGCGAGCGCAGGCCACGCGCGCCGCCGACTTCCTCGAGCGGGTCGTGCGCGAGGAGGACTACTTCACCGGGCTGCGACTGCAACGGGCGCTCGCCACCGGCGCGAAGACCGAGGTGCTGTTCGGCCGCAACGAGGGCGGCGGCCAACGCTTCCACGCGTTGTTGGAGCGCTACCTCGACGACGTCCCGGTCACCGTGCGCTGAGCGTGACGCGCAGCGACGTCAGGCCGCGCAGCATGAAGCTCGGGAAGTACTCGTAGGCGTTGTCGTCGTCGAGCGTGATCGTGTCGACCCGGCGGATCAGCTCCTGCAGGACGACGTGACCCTCCAGGCGCGAGAGCGCCGCGCAGAGGCAGAGGTGGATGCCCTTACCCAAGGCGAGGTGCTCTTTGAGGTTGGCGCGGTCGGGGTCGAAGTCGTCGGGCGAGGGGTACAGCGCTTCGTCGCGGCCGTGGCGCCACACGTACGACATGATCACGCCGACCGGACAGCCCTCGTTGTTCGACCAGATGAACGTGCACTCGTTCTGAGCGAGCAGCAACTGTTCCTCGACGTCGTCGTCCGGCGTTGACGCGGTGACGTCCTCGTGGTCGTTCTCCATCAGTCCCCTGTTCAGCCGAGCGGACCGCCGGCGAACCAGCGGGCGAACATCGGCTCGACCGCGCTCCACACCAACTCGACGAGCAATCCGCTGGGCGGCTGCAGGTAGGTGAACACGCCGTAGCCGCGCTCCGGTGGCGCCTGCGCCAGCCGCAGCGTCCAGCCGGCGTCGAGCAGCGCCTGCGTGTCGCCGGCCACGTCGTCGCACCACACGCCGACGTGGTGCACACCGGGCTGCTCGCGCCCGTCCCAGATCGATCCCGGCGGACCCTCGAGCAGCTCGACGTGCTGCGGCCCCTCGGCCGAATACGTGAAGCGCAACGGCAGCGTCACGCTGCCCTCATCGGGCAGCCACACGCGTTGATCGACGGACTGCGGCGTGCACCACGTCACCCCGAGCGCGGGGGCGAGCTCGTCCATCGCCGCGTCGAGGTCCGCCACCCGGATGCCTTGGTGGTAGCAGCGCGAGTAGTCCACGGCCATCACCGCCAAAACTAACCCGTTGGTCAATATGGGGAACGGTCGCAACGCAAGCAGGGCGAGGTCGCGATCGTCACCGGCGCGACCGGTGGCATCGGCGCGGCGACGTTCCGGCGTCTCGTCGACGAAGGCCAAAGCGGTCGTCGCCGACCGCCAGGAGGAACCGGGTGCAGCACTGGCAGCGGAGCCCGACCCACGCCGTCCGTCGCGCCAGTGACGAACGCGCGCTCGCCGTTGCGTCCCAGATCGATGCACGTCCCCCGATCTCGCACGTCGAATTGACCACATGGTCACTCGCGGCACCATGTCGAACCGGTCCGGCACGGCCTGCGCCAAGATGGGCCGCATGAGCCGCCCGGGAGGTGCCCGTCTCGGACGTCCGCCGGCCAGCGACTCCGCCGATACCCGCCGACGCATCCTCCACAGCGCCCGCCTCGCCTTCGCGCTCAAGGGCTACGGCGAATCGACGAACCGCAGCGTGGCCGCCGACGTCGGCGTGACCGCCGGAGCGATCTACCACTACTTCGGCTCCAAGCTCGACCTCTACGTCGCGGTGCACGACGACGTGCAGCGCACGATCAACGAGCGCTACGAGGTGGCGATCACCGAGCCGCCGACGTTCCGGGCCAAGCTCGACGCGGTCCTCGACGTCTCCCACGAGCTCAACGACGAGGATCCCACGCTCGCCCAGTTTCTCGGTGCGGTGCGCGTCGACATGCGCCGCCACCCCGAGCTGGCCAAGGCCCTGAAGCGCGCCGCCAGCGAGCGTGGGCGGTTCTTCGACCGGATCGTCGACGACGGCGTGGCCACGGGTGAGATCGCCCCGGCGGACCGTGAGGCGGTGAGCGTCCTCCTGACCACGATCCTCGTCGGGCTCACCGACTCGGTCTCGAACAACAACCAACGCCACCAGCTCGCCGTCGACGCGATCAAGGCGCTGTTCGACGGTCGGCTGATCCAGACAACGCGCCGCGCCAGGCGCGCCGGCAACGGCCACGCTCGAAGCCGTGCTTGAGACGGAGCCTCACGACTCCAGCTTGCGGGTCAGCAAGTGGTGGAAGTGGCGGATCTTCGTCTCCTGGTAGTTGGCCAGCGTCACGTCCTTGCGCAGTGACGCCAGCCCGCGCTGCACCTTCGGCAGGTTGTACGAATCCTGGTTGAACACCCGGGCGAGCATCCCCAGCTCCGGCGCCTCCGTCCAGTCGTCGTCGACGCCGAGCCAGTGGATCTTCGCCGCCGGCGGCTTCGGCCGGGACTCGTCGTAGGGGTCGAGATACATGCACTCCATGATCGACATGTCGTGGCGGTCGCCATACGGGCGGAACCGGTAGGTGATGCGGTTGTAGGCGCCCCAAGGATGCAGGTTGGGGAACAGCGTGTAGTAGATGGAGTCGGCCAGTTCGGCGTCGGACAGCTCGTCAGCGGCCGCGCCGAGAACCCGGGCGTAGCGCAGGCGGCCGTTGTTGCCGGCCGTGGAGCGGGCCGTGTCGTCCGCACCGAGCGCGACGATCGGCGGCTCGTCGAGGCGGCGGTCGCTCATCGCATCGAACATCTCCTGCTCTGTCGGCTCGAAGCGGACGTGCGGGCTCGGCGTGCCGTTCGGTGTGATCGCCCGGCTGTAGTTGCCCCACCAGTCGTACTGGCTGTTCTCGTCGCCGATCCCGGCGAGCAGCTGCGGGTGCGTGGCAACGACGTGGAACGCCTCCATGAACGCCTCTTGCAGCACCTTCCAGTTGGCCTCGAACACCTTGGCGACGTGGACCGACTTGTAGCGCCGCTCCAACGGCCACTTCTCCCAGTGCTCGGGGAAGTCGCCGAGGAACGACGCGAACGGCTCGCAGTCCGCGGCCATGTTGACGAACACGAACCCGCCCCAGCGGCCGACGCGCACCTCCGGCAGCGACCACTCGGACGGCTCGATGTGCGGGAAGTCCCATGACGCCGGGACCTGCTTCAGCGAGCCGTCGAGGTTCCAGCAGAAGCCGTGGAAGGGGCAGCGCAGCTCGGTGCTGTTGCAGTCGCGCTCCTTGAGCAGCCGGCCGCGGTGCAGGCAGGCGTTCATGTACGCCTTGATCTCGTCGAGGCCGACGCGCACGACGAGGACCGACAGGTCGCAGATGTCGTACACGAGCGTGTCGCCGACGTCGGGGACGTCCTCGTCGCGACACGCCATCTGCCACGAGCGCTTCCACATCCGCTCCTTCTCGAGCTCGTGGAAGGCGCGGCTGGTGTAGCGCTCGCGAGGGATGTCCTCGCTGCCGAGCGACTCGTTCGACTGCCACCGCAACACGACGGGCACATTCTCCGAGCGGCTGTCGCGGTCGAGCAGCTCCTGATACGACGTGGCCGGCGAGCGCACGGCGGGCGTGGCGAGCTCGGTCATGGCCGCTTGCTCGACACTTGCTTGCCGGCGATCCACAGACACAGGTGCGGATCGGCCTGGCGCACGTCCCCCGACAGCCAGCCGCCCGTGGTGTCGAACACCCCGGTTCGGCCGGCGCTGTCGACGACCTGCACCGTCCCGTCCTCCATCAGGTCGTAGGTCCCACCCGAGAGCGGATGGCGGATCGAGCGCATGCGTCCTCCAGAAGTAACGGTCTGATCAATTACGTTAGTCACCCTGCGGTGAAGCCCATCACGCTGGACGACCTGTGGACCATCCACGACGAGGTCCGCGAGCCCGGCGACGACGGGGTCGCCGCCGACGCCGGTCGAAACGCCGGACGCGGTGGACTCCTTCGCCGGCCCACTCAGATCGGTCAACGGCGCACCCGAGAGCGCAGGTGAAGCACCCGGTTGCCCTGAACCACCACGTCAGGTTCCTCCAACAGGTGCTGTGCGTCGACCGACCCGAAGTAGCGCTTGCCGGACCCGAACACGACGGGGACGACGTCCATGCGCACCTCGTCGACGAGACCTGCGGCCAGCACCTGGCCACCGACGTCACCGGCCGCGACCTCGACGATGCGGTCACCCGCAAGCTCCTGCGCCTTGGCCACGGCTGCCTCGACGCCGTCGACGAAGTGAAACGGCGGCTCTGGGTCCCAACCCTCGGGCTGCGGCCGGTGCGTCACGACGACCACGTGGTCGATCCCGCCCGGAGGTTCCCCGTCCCAGCCGTCCGTCATGTCGAAGACGTGGCGGCCGACGATCGTCACCCCGATCTGGTCCCAGTACGGCCGGATGTAGTCGTAGGACGTCTGCGACACCTTCAACTCGCCGCTCTCGTCCAACGGGACCTCGCCGCTGGACAACCAGTCGAACAGGGGTCCGGGCTGATCGTTCTCGTCCGCGACGAAGCCGTCCACCGACACCGAGGCGTACAGGACCACCTTGCCCACGGCGCTCTCCTCTGCTCTGGGGTGCCCAAATTAGGGCCTCGTGAGCTGTCGCTCTTGGAAGCGATCAATCGGCCGGCAGCGGTTGGCCTGGTGCAACGAGCCTGCGCCATCGCGAGGACGGTGGCGGCGCAGCGTGGGTGCGGGCCAGCCGCCTCGGCGTGTCGCCGATGAGCTCCTCTGGTCAATCTTGTCCGTGGGGTGAACCGGCGTTCGCGTCAGGAGTGGTCGGTCGCGACGGCGTCGATGATGTCCCAGACCGGTCCGGTTGTGACGGTCGTCTGGATCGTCAGACCGGCCGCGTCGAACAGGCTTCGCCAGTCGCGTTCGGTGCGGATGCCCCCGCCGGCGTTGGTCAGCATCAGTTGGAGGTCGATGGCCGTACTCGTCGACGATCGACGGCCGGTTCCGATGCTCCCGTCGACGACGATCAGTCGGGCGTCTGCACCCATGGCCTGCCGGCATGTGTGCAGGATCCGCGTGGCCTGGTCATCGGGCCAGTCGCACAGGACACCGGAGAGGATGTAGGCGGCGCCTCCGGATGGCACCTCGGCGAAGAAGTCTCCGGAGACGACGTCGCACCTGTCAGCGACGCCGGCATCGACGAGCACGTTGGGCGCTTCGGTCAAGACGTGCGGCTGGTCGAAGAGCACGCCGCGCAGCTGCGGGTGCTTGGCGAGCACGATCGCCAGGAGCGTCCCGTTCCCTCCGCCGACGTCGACGATGGTTCCGCTGCTGGGCAGGCGCCCGCTGTCGACGAGATCGGCGGCGCGGGCCTGGGCGTGCTGGGCCATCAAGCCGTTGAACCGCTTGTTGGCCTCGGGGTGCTGCTCGCGGTACGCCCAGTTGGGTTGGCCGTAGACGCGTTCGAACGAGGGTTGGCCGGTGTGCACGCTGTAGCCCAGCTCGCCCCACACGGGGTAGAAGTCGCGCTGGGCGAGCGCCAGCGTTCGCAGTGACCCCTCCACGGACGTCTGCAGCAGGGCGGCCAGCGGGGTCGATTCGACCGTGTCGTCGTCGTGCAGGGCGAGCAGGCCACACGCCGTCAGCCCGCGGAGCAGGCGTCGCAAGGCGGCCGCGTCGGTGCCGGTCGTCTCGGCGAGCGACGCGACGGATCGGGGCCCGCCGGCGAGCAGGTCGGCGAGGCCGAGCTCGGCGGCCACGATCACCTGCTGGGAGCGCTGATATCCGGTGATCAGCTCGACGAGCACCGCCGAGGGCCTCTCGAAGTCATCGGTGACACCCCGGTCGTCGCCGATCGGCGTCCGGTGAGGCGGTTCGCTGTCGGCGCCACCGAGGGCACCGATCACGTCGGCTGCTGTCGTGACCCAGCCCAGGACGAGTTCGGTGAGCAACGCGGTGGCGTCGTGGTTGGTGCGCGCCAGGTTGGCGCCGACGGGCTCGGCGACGCAGTCGTCGATCAATACGCAGCGGTACTCGCGCACGACGGCTTCGCGCAGTGTGGTCTCGACGCACACGCTGGTGGTGCAGCCGGTGAACAGCAAGGTATCGATGCCGGCGGCGCGCAAGGTCGCGTCCAGCTCGGTGCGATGGAATCCTCCGAAGGTCGGCTTGGCGATGACCGCATCGCCGGGCTGTGGCGCGAGGGCGGCGACGATGTCGCGGTTCCACGTCGGCGACGTCGGCGTCTCGCCCGGGGTCGCCAGCGTATGTCCGGTGGCGTTCGTGGTCACGTAGTGGCGCCAGCGCTGCGTGCCGGTGCCACCGAACGCCGCGGCGGGCATCCCGTCGGCGCTCGGCGTCGCCGGCAAGCCCATCGTCAGGTACACGATCGTCATCCCGGCGTGTCGTGCGGCGTCGAGCAGCGCAGCGATCCTCGCGACGATCGAGCCGATCGGGGCCGTGTCGACCCCGGCCAGGCTCCACGAGCCACCCGCCGAGACGAACCCGTTCTGCATGTCGACCACCACGACGGCGGTCGTTGCCGGGTCGATCTCCATCGGCAACGGCCGAGTCGGCAACGTCGCCCTGTCCTTGTCGCCCATCACGCCCCCTCTCGCTACAGTCTGACTGTAGTGAGTACAGAGGTACTGTAAGAGGGGTGGTCGCCGATGTCAATGCCTCCCGAACCGCCCGGCCGTCGTTGCGTGATGCCCAGGCTGCAACGACGCGCCAGCGGGTGTTGGACGCCGCTCAGCAGCTCTTCGAATCGCGCGGGTACACCCGCACGACGGTCAACGACATCGCCGAGGCGGCAGGCGTCTCAGCGGAGACCATCTACAAGTCGCTCGGCGGCAAGAGCGGCCTCCTCGACGGCATCATCGACGCGGCGATCGCCGGGCCCGACGCCATCCCCTACGACGAGCAACCGGGCTGGCGGAACATCGCCAAGCTGCCCACGCCCGAACAGCGGCTCAGGGCCTACGTCGCGTTCAGCTGCGGCATCCTCGAGCGCACCCGACCCGTCCACACGATCATCCGCAGTGCCGCCGAGAGCGAACCGCGAGCGGCGGACCTGCGTGCTCGACAACTGCGACTCCGACTGACCCGTAACACCAACCACCTCGGCGAATTCATCGGCACCGCCTTGCGTCCCGGAATCACCCTCAAGAACGCCGCCGAGCACTACTGCGCCGTGTCCAGCCCGGAGTTGTACGAACTGCTCACCGTGCAACTCGGCTGGTCGAAGCAACGCCACCAACGATGGCTCGCCAACACCGTTCAACGAGAACTGCTGGCCACCGACTGACCGCCTCCAGCACAGCGCAGCCTGCGCAGGTCGAGGATCGCCACATCGCCGCGCGACCGCGCGACCACGCGACGAGTGAGCGCATCGGGCGTCGTGGATGCCCGACGGACTTCTGCCGGAACCAGCCAACCTCCAGGTGGCGCGAGCGGAAGAATGCTCGGCGTGAGGATCGGCGTCTGCTCCGACGTGCACGGTCGCCATGACCGGCTCCTGGCTGTGCTGGGCGCCATGGCGGCGGCCGGCGTCGACGAACGCTGGTGTCTCGGTGATCTGGCCGGAGGCGAGCCCGTCACGGCTGAGCTCGTCGGCGCGGCTCGTCAACTCGACCTGTTGATCGCCGGAAACCACGACGCATGGGCGCTCGGACCGGACCGGGTCGTCGCCCGCGGACGCGACGTGTTCAGGTTGTCGAGCCGCGCCAAGGCCAGCCGCCACGGCATCGACTGCTGGCACGGCTCACCGCGCCACCCCCTGCTCGGGTTCCTCACCGGGGCGGCGGCCGCCAACATCCTGCCCGACCGGCCCGTCGGCTCGCTCGGGCTCGTCGGACATACGCATGAACCGGCGCTCTTCGCCTACGACGGCGCCGCGACGCGCGCGGTGCGGCCCGTGCCGGGCGAGTCGTACGACTGGCTCGCGACCGGCGCCTGCATGGCCAACCCGGGGGCGGTCTGCGGCAACCCGCGCGACGCGGCGAGCTGGTGGCTGATCGTCGACGTTGACGCCCGCGTGCTGCGCTGGCACCGCAAGGAGTTCGAGTCCGGACAAGCTGCCGTCGCCGGCGAGTGAGCCACGTCGCTCCCCTCGTCGGGTGAGCCGAGTACGCCACCTGCACCAACTCCGTCGATCGGGTCGCCACGCAGCGGCCGACCAACGTGCCGGGGACCATCACCTCATGCCGTCGCTCGAGTGGGCCGGTATCGCAGGGCGACCGTCCCCGATCGGAACTCGTGGCGATGCACGAGCTCGAGCTGGATCCGCTCGCGCAGACCGGCGAGCAGCGTCGGCCCATGGCCCGCCAGGACAGGCTGCACGAGGAACTCGTACTCGTCGATCAGTCCCAGATCCGCCAAGGCCAGGGGAAGGGTCACGCCGCCCACGAACAGGCCCTCGCCCGGCCCCTGCTTGAGCCGCTGAACCGCCTGCCCGAGGTCGCCCTGCACCAGTTCGGCATTCCAATCGACCCCGCTCAGCGTGCTCGACACGACGTACTTCTTCGCCCGGTCGATGGTCTCGGCGAACGGGATCTCCCACTCATCCATCCACTCAGGCCACGTGCCCGTCGCCGGCCGCCGCCACGCCGACTCCATCATCTCGTAGGTCACCCGGCCGAACAGCAACGCATCGGCTCGTTCCAACTGTGCCGTCCAGTAGCGCATCGACTCCTCGTCGGGGACCATCCCCGCTTCGTGATGGCAGCAGCCGTCGAGGGTGACGTTGATCGAGTAGCGAAGTGGTTTCATCTCGTCCCTCTTTCATCTGGGGCGCTCCGCGCACGCGACCGGACCCGACTCAGACGACCCCGGGCGCCAATTCTCATCGGTCCCTCGATCGCGCACCTGCGACGCGGCGCCGCGAATCGACCAGATCTCCCACCATGAACGCGCCGGTTCGGCGTTCAGCATCGTTGCGCATCGAGCTGGTCCCCGATCGCCGGTTCGGCATCCTGCTAGATCGTGACCTGGTTGTTCGCGTACTTGCCGAGCGGGCCCCCGGTGGCGTGCCAGGTGATGTTGTAGGTGTTCGGGCCGGCGTGGTTGCCGAACGCGACGAAGAAGGCGGCGTTGTTGACGTGGGCGACGAAGCCGGTCAGCGTCGTGTTGCCGCCCTGGGTCCAGTGGGACATGTTGGTGGCCCTGGGCCACCACGCTCCTCGATCCATGGACCTGTCGTCGTGCATCGCCCGGTTGGCGACGTTCTGGCGACCGTTGCCGATGGCCGCGGCGAGCAGGTTGTCCCAGCCCGGTAGCCCGATGCGGATGGCGTCCGTGTAGATCTCCTGGAATCGATCTTCGGGCGTCAGGATGATGTCCCGCCCGGCGTCACCTTGGGCCACTTGGATCGCGTGCTGCGCGTCCGGACGTGCCTCGCGCCCGGCGATGGTCGCCCACTGGAGCGCGGTGAACCCACTCGGATTGTTGTTGGCGTGCGCCGTGACCAGCTGGTGGATGAGCTGGAAGTTCCAGCCGGCGAGTTGCGCCAGCGGGATGATGTCGTCGTGAGCGTCGGCCGCGACGAGGTAGGTGAACTCGCGCCACTGGTTCGCGGTCAAGAAGTTCGCGTTGAGGTGGAACGCCTGGACGTACGGTTGGATGCCAGCCCACGTCCACCCGTTCAGCTGGGCGAACGTGATCGCCGAGGCGTGATCGTTCACCGGCACGTTGTCGGCGATGGTCACCCAGTTCGCGATGCTGAGTGCGTTGGGGTTGTCGGCGAATGCTGCCGACAGCGGGCCGATGCTCGCCCCGTTCCAGTTCGCGACGGCGCAGAACCCGAGGATGTTCGCGTGCTGGTTGGTGGTGTGCGCGGCGATGTCGACCCAGTCGGCGATGGTGCGCCCGCCGTTGTCCACCAGGAACGCCTGGACGAGCAGGTTGATGTTGGTCGAGTCCCAGTCGGCGTCGAGCAGCTGCACGTAGCGGCCCGCCGACAGCGTGACGAGGTTGGCCGACACGACGGCGCCCGTCACCGCTGGGCGCACCGACCGAGGTGCACTGACGGCGAACGTCGGGCTCGCGCACAGTGCCGCCAGCCCGGCCACGGACAGGCCCGAGGTCAGCAGCGTGGCGATGCCCGTCCGCAGCTGTTCGCCGACGATGCACGTGCTGATCACACCGATCTGCGGGCCCGTGGCGCCGGTCCCCCAGGACCACGGCTCCACCAAGCCGTAGCCGAACTGCATCAGGTCCGCGAGGCAGACGTGCGGGGTGGCCATCACGAGCAGCCGCTTCCAGCGCTGGACGCCCTTGAGGTTGGCGATCGCCGTCGCGATCGCCGCCCGCGACACCCCGGCAAGTTGCGTGTGGACGCTGGCGATCTCGGCTGGCTTCAGATCGTGGGAGAGCAGGAGCGCGTACGACGCCTCGCCGATCACCGCGATCGGCGCCATGATCTGCGCACGGTCCGTCGCGGCGATCAGGTTGCGCATCTTGCGGGCGCGGCCGATCTCGCCGAGGTACAGCGTGCAGACCTCGTCGATCGAGAGGAGCGCAAGGATCCGTGAGCGGGCGCTGCTCGTCCCGAAGTACGTCGAGACGAGCTCGACCATCTGCCACGGCTCGAGCAGTGCGCACAGCCGTACCACGTTGGCGGGACCGAAGTCGGCGAGACCCGCCAGGTCCGCTGCGGTGACGTGCGGGACCTGCAGCACCTCCGTCAGGATCTCGGGCGAGCAGCAGCGCCTGAGCTGCGCCACGATCGGAACGAAGGCTGCGCCGCCCGCCCCGTGGCCGACGATGGCCGCCAGCAGTCCGTCGATGGCTCCGCCGGGCACGCTGCCGTCGATCAGGGCGCGCACGAGCAACGCGCATTCGAGGCTGAACAGCCCTGGCCGGAGATGGGACATCACCTCCGTCGCCGCCGCCACGTCGTTGACGGACACCATCAACACGGCGTGGGCGACGGGACCGGCGGCGGCGAACTCACGGAAGTAGGCGAGGGTGGGATCGG
This sequence comes from uncultured Acidimicrobiales bacterium, assembly GCA_963794805.1. Taxonomy (GTDB): domain Bacteria; phylum Actinomycetota; class Acidimicrobiia; order Acidimicrobiales; family Ilumatobacteraceae; genus JAODBQ01. The sequence continues at coordinate 40,117 of CAWCFL010000006.1, read as the reverse complement.
CAGTGCTCCGCTCCTCGGGCTCGCCGAACGTGGTGCCGGCAGTGCGGATGTCGAAGATCGGCCGCAACCGATCCGGTCGCGCCCCGCCGCCGTGGGCCACTGGTGGACCGCCGGACCCGCCGCGAGGCGGCGCCGTCCACGTCTTCACGATCGGGGCGTCGAGGGAGAGATCAATGTCCTCGGGCAGGTCGAGGTCGGCCAGCCCGCCGGTGAAGCCGAAGGCGCCGCCACCCGCGGCGGCCTCCTCCTCCGTGTCGTAGAGGGTTTGCGTCGGGTCGGTGTCGTCGTACCAGCGGACCCGTCCCTTCACGAGCTTGGGCACGGTCTTGCGGCGGATCGCGGCTCGCCCGATCCCGTCCGTCCGCCGGATGCGCGTCACGCCTGCCTGCGCTGCGGCGCCGAGTGTCGTCGGGCGATCGAGCAGTGACGCGACGATCGCGCTGACATCGTCGCTCTCGCGCTCGGCGGGGTCGTCGACCGCACCGACCTCGAGCCTGCGCACGACTTGGGCAGGCTGCTGGACGCGTCGGCCGCTGAGCTGTTCGTGCTCGCTCATGACTACCTCCCGTGACGGAACTCTACGCACCGCGGTCGGACCCGCGGGCGAGCGAGACAGGGTCCGAAGTCAACGAGCACCGGACGGCTTCGGGAGCGTCGACGACACGGACGCATCTCCACGGCCAAGGGCTGTTCGCCACGGTCACGGTGAGCGGATCCGCAGGCTCGACCGGGTGGACTCGGCATCTAGGGTCATCGACAGCCGAGAGACCCCTCGACGGATTGGGAGTCCGAGATGCGTTCAGTTCGCTTCGCGCACGTCATCGTCGCCGCCTTGCTCGCGGCAACGACAGCGGTCGCAATCGGTGTCGTCGACGATCTGAGCGCGGCTCCGGTCGGCGTTGCCTCGTCCGTCGTCCCGATCGTGCCGTGCCGCTTGTTCGACACTCGGCCCGCCACCCAGGTGGGCAACCGCTCCGCACCGATCGGCGCCGGCGAGCAGGCGACGTTCGCCGTGTGGGGCACGAACGGCAACTGCACGATCCCTGACACCGCAACCGGTGTCGTCGCCAATGTGACGACGGTCGACGGAACCGCCGACAGCTTCCTCGCGGTCTACCCGGCCGACGCCGCACGACCGAACACCTCGAGTCAGAACTGGCTGGCGGGCGGTCCGCCGAATCCCAACGGGACCACCGTGGCGCTCTCGGCCACCGGCGCGATCAAGGTGTTCAACCTCTCGGGCTCCGTTGACGTGGTCATCGACATCATGGGGTACCTGACGCCGGGTGGGACGGGCGCAACCGGACCCGTCGGGCCTGTCGGACCGATCGGGCCGGTCGGGCCGGTCGGACCTGCCGGGACCACCGGGGCGCCAGGACTCCCCGGCCAGTCGCTCGTCTACTTCGCCGAGACCACTCCCGGCCCGGCGTTCCCCGATGCGAAGGTCGCCGAAGTGACCGGCGTGCCGACGGATTCGACGGGGCCCACCCCCACCACAGGTGAACCGCTGCTGGATCCGATCAGCCTGCCCGAAGGTCGTTACGTGGTCAGTTCGACGTCGCAGTTCTTCGACTTCACGACGAACGCAGCGGCGGCGGCCTACGGCGTGATCAAGGCGTGGCTGTGCGCGCCGACGTGCGCGGATCCCGGTCTCGGGACGACCTGGACGCCAACCATCCCCGGCGACGGAGTCAACAGCGCGCAGGAGTCGAGCTCGACGGTGCTCGTCGTGCCCGCGGGTGGCGCAACGCTCGTCTTCCGCAGCGAGGTCCGGGGCGGAACGGGCACCTACTACGCCCGGGCCAACGTGATCGTCACCCGCATCGACGGCTGACTCGGCGAGCTGACGTCGCACGGCAGGTGCGCCCACGCACGGCGCTCGTACGGCGACGTCCGCGTCGTCGAACTGCTGGGGTCGCCGGACCGTGGGGTCACACCGATCTGCCGGCGAAGGCGGCGATGCGCTGGTAGGCGTCGGCGTCGGCGGGTGCCGACTGCCGAGGGCCGAACGCGTCGCCGCGCTTGTCGTCGGTCATCGATGCAGTCATGAAGGCGTGGCCCGTCTCCGCGACCTCTGGATCGAGGTCTGCAGTCGACCTGCCGAGCGCTGTCGCCAGGTCGTAGGTGTGGACGGCGAGCTCGGCGGCAGCCATCCCCTCGGGGAATGCGTTGTCGCCGGCGTCGAGCGCGTCGACCAGGGCGCGGCCTTCCCCGTGGAGGGCTGACGCCGGGTCGTCGTGGTGTGTCGAGTTCGCCCAGTCGGGTTGCCCGCCGCGCGCCATGGTGGCCATGCCGGCTGTGCTGTTGACGATGTGGTCACTCAGGTCGGCAACGGTCCATTCCGAGCACGGCGTCGAGCGCCCGGCATCCTCAGGCGTGACGGTGCAGAGGAGCGAGCCGAGCTGGTCGAGCCCACGGGTGACGATCGAGGTGGTCATGACCCAGGTCTACCCGCCAGCACGACAGCAGTGAACGTGTCTCCGGGACGAGGTCGACCCCTGTCGCTCGAGTTGGTTCGAGTTCGGGGTCGAGCAACAGGCGAACCGGCACCGCCGTCGACCGAGGACGCCCCGGGGGTTGTCAGTTGAGGCCGACTGCGTCGTAGACGTGGGTGGTGAACGTTTCGAGTGCTGTGGTGCAGGCGTCGAGGTGAGGTTGGATCTCGTGCGGATCCAGTGAGTTGAAGACGTCGCGGGCACTGAGTTCGCGGTGCCAGCGGCGCAGACGGTCGACGTTCTGTTCTTCCTCGTCGAGCTCGGCGAGGGTGAACTTCTGGTTGCGGATCTCCTTGCCCAGCTCGGCCAGGCACTTAGCCGCACTCGGCGAGGAACTCGGTCCATTCGGCGCGGCGGGCGTCGTCGTACAGGCGACGGATCCGGATGGCGGTGGCCTCGTCGGCTGATGCGGCGTTGAGGGCGAACGCTTCTCCGCCGTGTTCGCCGACGAGGGCGACGATCCTGTCGGCGAACCCGGCGAAGGGCGGCTCGTCGGGCAGTGCCCAACTGCCCTGTCCGAGTTGCACCGCGCCGGCTCGGCGCAACTCGCGCCACACCGCGACTCGATGGCGCGACGGTTCGGACGGGACACGGACGATCAGCACCGTCCAGCTCGCATCGTCTCCGACGCCGGGTCAAGGTCGCGGTCGCCATCGCCGGGCTGTGGGTGCTGTCACCGATCGACCTGATCCCCGAGTTCCTCCCGGTGATCGGCCCACTCGACGACATCGTCGTGGTCGCCCTCGCGTTGCGCTACGCCGCCCGCCGCGTCCCCCGGAGGCACTCGTGGAGGCGTGGCCGGCGGAACGCCGGATCCTCGATCGCCTTGCCCCGAAGACCGCGTCGATCACCACCACAACAGGAGATCGTTGAACGGACAGCAGCATGTTCCGCTGGGTCAACCGCACGGCTGATCGCACCGCGACGATCTCCTGAGTCTGGATTCGTCGCGAGCGTGGCCGTTCGGGCAACGGCGCCCGATCAGCCAGGTCCGCCGCCGGCGAGTCCGACCGGCGGCCGGCCGTCCTTGGCCTGTTGTGCGTACCAGAGCGCGGCCTGCGTCCGGTCGCGCACGCCGATGCGATCGAAGATGTTGCCGAAGTGGGTCTTCACCGTGGTGTCGCTGATGCCCAGGCGCTGGGCGATCTGCTTGTTCGACAGCCCATCGACCGCCAGCGCGAGGATCTGCGCCTCGCGCGTCGTCAGGATCCCTTCGGGCGTCTCGACCGGGCGACGGACGACGTGCGCGGCGACGGCCGGGCTCAACGGCACGCCGCCACCCACGGCGGCGCGGATCGCGGCGATCAGCGCACTCGGCTCCTCGTCCTTGAGCAGGTAGCCGGACGCGCCGGCGGTCAGCGCGGCGTCGATCATCCGCGGGTCGTCGAACGTGGTCAGCACGATCACCTTCACGGACGGGTTCGCCGCGCGGATGATGCCCGTCGCCGCGGTGCCGTCGAGCACCGGCATCGCCAGGTCGAGCAGCGCCACGTCGGGTTGGTGCTCGGCGACACAGGCGATGGCCTCCACGCCGTTGTTGGCCGTGCCGACGACCTCGATGTCGCTCGCGCTCTCGAGCAGCTCCGCGAGACCGAGGCGGATGATGGCATGGTCATCGCAGACGACGACGCGGATCATGTGTGGCTCGCCATCTCGAGGCGAACGCAGGTTCCTGCATCGCGCTTGGAGATGATCCGCAGCGTGGCACCCGCGTCGACGGCGTTGTCGTCGAGGATCTGGAGACCGAGGTGGCCGAGGCTGCGCTGCTTGGTGCGTTCGTCCAGATCCGAGCCACGGCCGTCGTCGGCCACCTCGAGGACGAGGTGGTCATCCACCTCGCGCACGGTCACCGAGACGTGTCGGGCGCAGGCGTGCTTGCGCACGTTGTGCAGCGCTTCGCGCGCGGTGCGCAACATCAGCACCTCCTCGATGCCGCCGATCGGGCCGCGGCAGATGTCGACGACGATATCGACGCCATGCCCACGCAGATCGTCGACGAGATCCTCGATGCCTGCTGCGAGACCGCCGGGCGGCACTTCGACCGGATAGATGCTGGTGAGCAGGCTGCGCAATGAGCGGATCGTGGTGCGCAGATCGGTGGCCGAGCTCTCCAGCGACGACGACAGTGGCGGTGGTGCCTGCTCGGCGGCGGCGGCGACACGCAACGAGACGCCGACCAGCTCTTGCACGGCGCCGTCGTGGACCTCTCCGGCGATTCGCCGCCGCTCCCGGCTCGACGCGTGGATCACCTGCTCGAGGAGCTGCTCGCGCTCGCTCTGGTGCTTGGACAGTCGGCGGGCGAGGAGCAACGTGAGCGGGATCTGGATCAGGGCGAGTATCCCGAGGCCGAGGATCATCGCCGGGATGAACCGGTCGCGCAGCTTCCGGGCGTGGGCGTCGACCAACTCGTATGGGTAATAGGTCTCGACCAGGAGTGGCGTCCCGGTCACGGTGTGCGCGCCGAAGTACACCTCGAGGAGTCGATGCGACGACCCGACGGCGTCGAACTCGTTTTCGTCCTTCGAAAGGTCGGAGACCTCGGTGTACGCGTCCTGCGAGGCGAACAGCTTCACGTCCTTCGGTTCGAGGTCGAACTGCTTGCCGACGAGGCGGCTGTCGTCCGAGTACAGGATCCGCCCGGCCTTCGACCACACCTTGACCCGCACCGCCGGGCCGCGCGTGAGGAACGATCTGGTCGCGTCGTCGAGCGCGGCGTAGGCCGCCTGATCACCATCGATCAACCCGTCGACGAGGAATGGCGCGAGCACGATGCGACCCGACACCTCGCCGAACCGACCGACCTCGTCGACCGCTTCACTCCGTGCCAGCGAATCGACGGCGGCGAGCCCGCCAATGGTCAGAACAACGAACGCGATGGTGGATCCCAGCGTGGACAGCGCGACGGCGCGTCGATATGCGCGTCCACCAGACCCTCGTTTGTCGCGGCCCCGCAGCCTCAACCTCTCCGCCTAACTCTCTTGTCCCGTCTCGCATGCCCATCAAGGCGCCGGGGCGCCATGGGCACCGTCGGATCACGATCGGGTGAGTGTAACCACCCGAACGGTCGATGTCCGCCTCCTCCCTTTGGTGGAGGTCGGTCGTAAGACGAACGCTGTATGGCGTTTCTCTTGCCCAATCCCTACGCTGCGTGGCGACGGGAAGTACGGACCCCTGGGGGTTCGGCGGGAAGGCGGAGACGAAGATGGCAACGACGAACGATGAGTTCGACGCGGATTTCGTGCAGTCCGACAAGGGTCTGCACATCCCCCGACGGATGTTCCTGCGGCTGGGAGCCGTAGGCGTCGGGGCGGTGGCGTTGACGATGGCGGCCGATGGTGTGGCGCCGAACCTGCGCCGGCGGGGCCTGATGTCGGGCAACGGTGTGTTCGACGCGGCGTCGATCGCCTGGGCCGACTCGATCTACAACGAGTCGTTCCCGACGAGCCCGTTGATCCTCGAGCCGTTCAACGAGGAGTTGGTCCGCCCCAAGGCGCTGCGGCCGACGCCGATGTCGGAGTACAGCAGCTGGGCGAATCCGCCTGGGCCGGGCCAGGGGCAGCAGAACTCGATCGGCAACCAACAGCACCAGATCTGGCCAGGCCAGCTCGGGCCGGGCTACCAGAGTGACCCGCTCGTCTACGTGATCAAGGTCCAGGTGGCGACGCATTCGTTCACCAAGTCGAAGGTGCTGCCGATCAACTCGCTCGGCAAGCCGACGGTGTCGTTCGACGCGTCCGGCAAGCAGTACGCCGCAGGGACCAGTCGCGATCTCCCGGCGAGCACGATCTACGGGTTCAACGGCACCTTCCCGGGCCCGATGATCAACGCCGAGTACGGACAGCCCGCGTTGGTGCGGTTCATCAACGAGCTCGACCAGAACCCGGACAACCTCGATCGCCAGGACTTCGGCGCGCCGGACTGGTCGATGCTGATCCACCTGCACAACGGCCACACGGCGCCGGAGAGCGACGGCAACCCGCACTACTCGATGCGCTACGGCCCGCAGCACCACGGCTTCCGGGTCGGACAGTGGGTCGATCAGCTGTACCTGAACTGGCCGGCGGGCGGCGACGACCGCGAGAAGCAGAGCTTCTTCTGGTTCCACGACCACCGCATGGATCACACCGGGTCGAACGTGTACAAGGGCATGGTCGGGTTGTTCCCGATCTACGACCCGAAGAACGGCATGGACATGGGCGACGAGACCCAGGGTCTGCGCCTGCCCGGCGTCCGCAAGGACAACTCCGACGGCTCGTTCGACGTCGACTACGACGTCCCGTTGGCGTTCTTCGACTGCCGTCTCGACGACGGGGTCACCGTGCACCAGGACATGCACGACGGGATGGGCGAGTTCCCCCTGGCGAAGAACCCGCGCAAGCACCCGGAGTGGTGGGGCAAGACGTTCTACAAGCACTTCCCCAACCACGGCTTCGTCGGTGACATCTTCACGGTCAACGGCACCGCGTCGCCGGTGATGGAGGTCAAGCGGCGCAAGTACCGGTTCCGGTTCCTCGACGCCTCCGTCAGCCGGATCTACGAGTTCAAGTTGATGAGCTCGACGCAGGGCCCGAAGTCGTCGGCCTCGCTCGGCTACGTGGGCAACGAGCTGCAGGGCCAGTACCGCATCCCCGACGGCCAGCAGTGCATGAAGTTCACCCAGATCGCCTCCGACGGTGGCCTGCTGCCGATGCCGATCCCGCGTGACTCGTTCGAGCTGTGGCCGGCCAAGCGGCGCGAGGTGATCATCGACTTCACCAAGTACATGGACGGCACACCGACCACCAAGGGCGACGTCGTCTACCTGACGAACGTGATGAAGATGCCCGACGGGCGGATGTGGACGAACTCGACGCGCTCGTTGCCCGATCCTGCGTACATGGTGCCGGTCCTCAAGTTCGTCATCGGCGACGACGTGCCCGACGACAGCCAGATCCCGACGTTCATGCGTGACCTGCCGCCGCTGCCGAGCAACTGGCAGTCGCTGATGGACAACCGGCTGATCTTCGAGGTCTCGCGCGGCAGCGCCGGCGGTGAGATCGAGTGGTTGATCAACGGCAAGCAGTTCGACCCGACGAAACCGGAGACGAGCCTGAAGAACCCGGCCGGCAAGACCCCGCTCGCCCAGCAGAAGAAGAACAGCTTCAACCTGTGGGAGATCCGCAACGGCGGCGGCGGTTGGGTGCACCCGTTCCACCTCCACATGGAAGAACACCGCACGGTGATGCGCAACGGGAAGGACGTCACCAAGAGCAGTCCTGGTCATCCCGACGACCTGTCGCGCGAGGACCTCGTGGCGCTCGACCCGAGCGAGTCGACGATCATCTACCGCGGCTTCCGCGACTTCGTCGGGCCGTACGTGGGCCACTGCCACAACCTCGCCCACGAGGACCACGCCATGATGTTCGGCTGGGAGATCACGCCCTAGGCGTCGGGTCATGACGATCATCCAGTTCCCTTCTGCGGCGGGCGTTCGGCCCACCGCGCATTCCGGCGACGCCCCCGACCGTGTCGTCACAGCGGCCCCCGGCACGCATGTGCGTGCCGGGTGGCCGGTGATCATCACCATCGCCGCCGCGGTGACCTTGGCCGACGGGTTCTGGGTGACGTCGCTGCAGGGCGCCATTGGAGCGATCGCCCGGAACCAACCGCCGATGCAGCGGTGGTTGCGTGACTCGGTGCTGATGGTCCCGCTGTTCGTCATCGGCGTGCTCGCCGCACTGGCGTTGGCCCGTCGGGTCGTCCGCCCAGGCTGGCCCGACGCGGTCAAGGTCGCCGCCGCCGGCCTGGTCATCGTCGCGGCGACGACGGTGGTCGGCGTCGGCGAGGTCGCCACGAGCTCGGCGATCGACTACCGCATCCAGCTACACGAACTGTCCGCGGTCCACGCCGCCCACACCACCTCGGTCGCACCGAACGGTTCCGTCGCCGCCGACACGTCGAGTGCCGCGGTGCCGACCGGCTCGAACGACGTGCTGCGCGCCCAACGCCACGACACCCTGCACGTCCACCTCCGAGCGATCCGCCACGCGACCGTCGTCGTGGCGATCACCAATGTGGCGCTCGTCGCCTGGCTGCTCGCCCTGTTCGGGTGGAGCCTGTCAGGCCGCCGGACCCGCCCGACCCGCCGCCGGCCGTTCGCCGCGGTCAACCACTCGTGATCCCGGGAGGACCGATGTTCGCACATGCCAGTGGCTTCAGCTGGGACGAAGCGCTGATGGTGTTCGCCCCGATCGCCGCGATCTGCGGCCTGTGGGCCGTCGCCCAACGTCGAGTCGCGCGCAACAACACCGACCCGACCAAGACGACGAGCCAACAATGACCGCCGCCATCACCCCAGTGCAGCGCGACGCGTCGGTACGAGTGACCATCGCGGTCACCTGCCTGATCGGCGCCCAGTTCCTGCACTGGAGCGTCATCGACTCCCACGCCCGCGAATGGGCCACCGCAGGAGCGTTCTTCTTCGCCGTCTCACTGGCCGAAGGAGTGCTCGCCGCCCTACTCGTCGTCCACCTGCGACCGTGGGTCGCCGCCACGACAATCGCGGTCAGCGCCATCCCGGTGCTCATCTGGACCTGCGACCGCACCATCGGCCTCCCGTTCGGACCCACCGCCGGCGTACGCGGCACCATCGGACGCTCCGACGTCCTCTCCGTCGTGTTCGAGGTGACCACGATCGTCGCGCTGCTGCCGTTCGTCATCCACCGCCCCAGCCACGACCACCGACGCATCGGGCTCGCCGGACGGATCGTCATCATCACCTCGAGCATCTACGTCGCCGGCTTCTCCTACTGGGCCATCTTCGGCGACCTCTCCAGCACACACATTCGTTGACGGCGGGCGGACGGGACCACCGCCGCCGACTCCCACCACATCAAAATCAAAAGAAAGAGGAAACAAGTGAAGATTCACAGGACTGCTTCGACGCGGGCGAAATCGCCTGCCTCGAAGTCCAGAGCGACAGGATCGCACCGGAAGCGGGCGGCGCTGGCCGCAGGCCTCGCTGCAGCTGCGCTGCTGCCGGTGCTCGCGACCGCCGGCTCCGGTTCCGCCGCGGCACCGCCGCCGGCACACCCCGGGCCCGCGGGCCCCAACACCGTCGGCGTGAAGGCCGTCGGCCCGATCGACGAGACCAACGGTTTCCCCACCTCGTACACGGACACCAACGGTCAGCGGCTGGAGATGTGCCTCGACGTCAGCGATCCGTACTGCGTCATGGGCGACCTGCCCACACCGGGCCAGCCGCTGGTCTTCCCGACCAACTTCCCCGACGAGGCGTTCTATGCGATGGCCGACGCCAACCTGGTGACTGACGGTGCCAACGGCAAGGGGCTGCTCGTCACCTCGATGGAGGCCGCGTTCGCCGCCGACGTGGCCCCAGGCCAGCAGATCACCTTCGGTCGAGTCCGGCTGCGCGTCGCCGGTGCAGGCGTTCAGGACGGGGCGACGTACAAGATCACCCACCCGTTCGGTGTCGACACCGTCATCGCCGGGCCGGGCCACGGCAACACCGCCGGGGTGTCGCGCGAGATCAACGTCACCGAGGACATCGGCGACCTCGTCGGCGGCTCCACCTTCGAGGCCGCGCTGGGCAGCCGCCCTGCGCCGTTCCTCAAGTGGGACCCGGCCATCGGCCCGGCCGCGCCGGCTGGCCACCTCGGTGACCCGACCGTCGACCACCAGGTCACCGGCAGCCCGTACGGCACCAACATCTTCCGCATCGAAGGCCCCGCCGGGTCGTTCGCCGGATCACCGAACCTGTGCGCCAACCCGGCGCTGGGCGACAGCCCGACGGCGACCGACGACTGCATCGAGACGAACCTGTTCTCGATCATGGGCAAGAACGCCACCCGCGCCGGTGTGCAGGTGACCAAGACCGTCACCACCAAGGACGGCAGTGGCAACTTCATCGACGTGTTCGCCAAGTCCGAGCCGGGCCAGGCCCTGGTCATCACCGGCACCGGCATCGCCGCCACCTTGATGCGCCAGGACGGCAACGGCGACTACTACGGCCGCGTCCATGTCGATAGCGCGGCGCCGGCTGACTTCGCCGTGACCAACACCACCGACAACCCGAAGACGGTCGATCACGTCGACCCGGCGCAGTTCAGTGACAAGGTCCACGTCAACAGTGCGATCTACGACAACGACACCAAGACGCTGATCGTGCTCGCCCAGTCCGGCGACCCCGCCGCGGTGTTGACGCTGGCGGGCTACCCGACAGCCGTGCACGACACGAGCGGCACGTCGCAGCGGTTCACCGTCTCCCTCGACGCCCCGCCGGCCGATGTCCTCGTGACCTCGTCCAAGGGCGGCAGTGACGGCGACGACGTGGTCATCACCGGCGCAGCCTTCACGGCCCAGCAGGTGGTCGCCTCGGTCTTCGCCGATGCCACCGACGTCGCCACCGGCCAGAAGGTCACCCTCGACGGCACCGGGTCGACCGGCACGATCCTCAGCTACGCCTGGACCCAGACCAGCGGTCCGGCGGTGACGTTGACCAGCAACAACCAGGTGCAGACCAGCTTCACGCCAACCGTCGACGCCACGTACAAGTTCAAGCTGACCGTCACCGGTGCCGGAACGGGCAACACGTCCAGCCAGAGCATCAACATCACCGCACACGCCTCGGCGGCCCCGGTGGCCAACGCCGGACCCGACCAGTTGAACGTGGCCCCGACGTCGACGGTGACGCTCAACGGCACAGCGTCGGCGTTCGCCGCGAGCTACACCTGGGTCCAGACCGGTGGGCCGGCTGTCACGCTGTCCCGGACCGACGTCGCCAACCCGACGTTCATCGCCCCGGCCAACCCGACGCTGCAGACGCTGACGTTCGCGCTGACGGTCAAGAACGCGGCGGGCCTCCTGCCGTCGACCGACAGCGTCACGGTCACCACCGACCCTGACGACCTTGGTGTCGACTCGGCCTCGTTCAAGCGTGGCGGCGCCGAATGGCGCATCCGTGGCACCGCGCAGTACTGCTCGGCCAACAACGCGGTCACCTTCACCTGGAACAAGCCCGGCTCGACCCCGGTCGTCCTCGGCACGCTGACGCCGTCGCTCGCCGCCGGTGTGTGCAGCTTCGACTTCCGGTTGAAGAACGCCCCGGCCGCGACCCAGCCGGCAGCCACCGGCACGGTCTCCGTCACCTCGGTGATGGGCGGTTCGTTGGCGAACATCCCGTTCGTGTTCGGCTGATCCCAGCCATCACGAACAGCGTCTCGGAGGGGCGGGCAGCGACCAGCTGCCCGCCCCTCCGGCGCGTCCGCAGACGACGGCGTCGGCGACGGCGACGAGCCGGACGACGCGCTGGCTACGTTCTGCTCGCGCACGCCACGAGGGAGGCTGGGGCATGGGGCAGATCCACATCAATGCCGTGTTCTCGGACATCGATCCGAATCGGCTCGACGAGTTCAAGGCGCTCGCCAGCGAGTTGCTGCGCATCACCAATGACGACGACGGCGTCTTGAGCTACGACTGGTACCTCAGTGACGACGGCACCCGATGTGTCGTGCGTGAGACGTATGTCGACTCACTTGCCGTCGTCGCCCACCTCCCGCTGGTCCACGAACAGCTCGCGAGGATCGGTGAGATCTGCGGCGCGGCCGACGGTGACATCCTCGGCGATGCATCCCCTGATCTCCGAGCGATGATCGATGCCACGGGGGCCCATCTCTGCACCCACCTCCAGAGCAAGTAGGCGCGCCGACCGATGAGCGACGAACCCGACCTGCACGACGACGACGACGAGGACGAGGTCGATCTCGACAGCATCGCCCGCGACGGCTTGCCGGAACCCACCTCGGAGGACTGACGAATGAGCCTGCCGGTCACCAAACTGGTCACTCCCGGCGATCTCGTTGGACAGTCCAACGGTCGGCTCCCCGATCGGCTGCTGACCACGCCCGGCTACCCGCTGCGCCCCAACGCCAGGATGCACCGCTGCGCCGCCGCCGCGTTCGCCTCGTTGGACGCCGAGGTGAAGCGCCGCTTCGACGAGGTGCTCACCGTCGTCTCCACGAGCGACGCCTACCGGACCTACAGCGTGCAGGAAGCCTGCTTCCGCAGCCGCTACACGACGACACCGATCGCCGGCCGCAAGACGAAGACGTGGGACGGGCGCACGTATTGGCAGCAGCCGAACACGGCGATGGCCGGCGTGCCTGGCACGTCCAACCACGGGTGGGGTCTCGCCCGCGACACCGCCATCGTGCGCGGCGGTGAGGTCGTCGGCATCCTCGCCAACCGGGCGATGTTCGACTGGATGCTCGCTCACGCCGTCGACTACGGGATCAGCTGGGAGACGCAGTCCGAGCCGTGGCACCTGCGCTACAACGCCGGCGACCACCCGCCCGCCGCGGTCGGTCGCCCGCCAGCTGCCCCGACGACCGCGACGCCGGTCCCTCCGGCACCGGCCACGCCGGTCCCTCCGGCACCGCAGCGAGGGATCCCGCCCTTCCCCGGCACCGGCCGGCGCGGCGCAGATGCCAGCACCGTGAACACCTGGCAGGACGCCCTCATCCGCAACCGTCTCATCGCCGACACTCCTGGCAACCGCGACGGTGTGTGGGGCGATGGGATGCACAGGGTGATCCTGAAGCTCCAGCGCGAGACGTTCCAGTGGGCTGACGCCGACGGTGAGGCTGGGCCGCACACCTGGAACCACCTCCGTGCCTGGCGTGTGCAGTCGTGTCCGTCGTGCGGCAGGACCGACTACTGAACCTGCACACAGACCGCTGCGTCTGGCGTGTTCGTGATCCATCGGGTATTGCGGCCGGCCGAGCCTGGGACGAGGATGTGGATCGCACGGGATGTCGGGACGACGCGTGCTGAATGGGGCTGGTCGAGATGGCTGAGGTGCTCGTCGACTTCGCGACCGTGGACGAAGGTGCGTTCGCGGTCTTCCGCTCGGCGTTCGGCGGGGAGCTGCTGCGAGGCACCGATGCCGGGTACGAGACGGCGCGACGGGTGTGGAACGGCAACATCGATCGTCGTCCTGCCGTGATCGCCCGGTGCCGAGGCGTCGCCGACGTTCAACGGTCGCTGGCCTTCGCGGTCGCACAGGGCCTGCTGGTCTCGGTACGTGGGGGCGGTCACAGTGCCCCGGGGTACGGCACCAACGACGGTGGGCTGGTGATCGATCTGGGCCTGATGAAGGGGATCCGCGTCGATCCGGCGACGCGTGTGGCCACCGCCCAGGGTGGAGTGCTGTGGCGCGACCTCGACCGGGAGACACAGGCATTCGGGCTGGCGACGACCGGCGGGACGGTGTCGAACACCGGCATCGCCGGACTCACCCTGGGCGGTGGACTGGGGTGGCTGATGGGCAAGCACGGCCTGACGGTCGACAACCTGCGTTCGGCCGACGTCATCACCGCCGACGGGACGTTCCGCACGGTCAGCGTCGACGCCGATCCTGACCTGTTCTGGGCGTTGCGCGGCGGTGGCGGCAACTTCGGTGTCGTCGTGTCGTTCGATTACGACGTGCACCCGGTCGACATGGTGCTCGGCGGCATGGTCGTCTACGGCCTCGACCAAGCTCGCGATGTCCTGCGCTTCTATCGAGAGTTCTGTCCGACGCTGCCGGACGAGGCCGAGGCCTATCTCGGGGTGCTCACCGATCCCAGTGCCGGCATCCCGGTGATCGCCATGGTGCTCGGCTACAACGGCGATCTCGCCGAGGGCGAACGGGTGCTCGCACCGGCGCGAGCGTTCGGGAGTCCGCTCGTCGACCTCGTCGGCCCAGTCCCGTACGGAGCGCGTCAGGTGATGCTCGACGAACCGAACGCGATCCACGGGCTGCACCGCTACTGGCGGTCAGCCTTCGTCGAGGTCATCTCCGACGACTTCATCGACGCCATCATCGAGCAGGCCTCGTCGTTCAGCTCACCGCTCAGCGCCTTGCTGTTCTTCTACATGCACGGGGCGGCGACGCGTGTCCCGGTCGAGGCCACCGCGTTCTCGGCCCGGCGGCCCATGTGGGACTTCGACGCAATCGGCCAATGGGTCGAGTTGACCGAGTCCGACGGCCACACCTCGTGGGTACGCACCGCATGGGATGCGTTCGCCCCGCACCTCGGCGACGCCGGCGGCTACATCAACCACCTCTCCGACGACGACCGTCCCGAGCAGGTGCGCGCCTCCTACGGCACCAACCTGGTGCGCCTGCGCCAACTCAAGACCAGGTACGACCCGACGAACGTCTTCCGATTGAACCCGAACATCAGCCCTGACTGACGGCGGCGCAGCGAACGTCGATCACCGAATGGCGGCCGACGACCGACGTGCCGGTCGCTCAGCGGCAGTTCCCGTCATGGGCGACGATCGCGACGATCGCGATCTACGGTCCAGTCGTGCGTTGGGGCTTGTCGGTGTCGTTGTCGGGTGAGCTCGCCGAGCCGGCGTCGGTCGCAGAGATCGCGACGGTCGCCGAAGGGTCCGGTTGGGACGGCATCTTCGTCTGGGACCACCTGTGGAACCGCACAGGAGTGCCATTCGCTGATCCGTTCGTCACCTTGGCGGCGATCGCATCGGCGACGAGGCGCGTCCGCATCGGCACGATGGTGGCCGCGCTGCCGCGACGTCGCCCGCAGCTGGTGGCCCAGGCCGCCACCAGCCTCGATCGGTTGTCGGGCGGCCGCATGGTCCTCGGCCTCGGCCTCGGTGTCGACAGCTACGGCGAGTTCTCGACCTTCCACGAGCCGGCCGCGGACGATCGCGCTCGCGGTCACGCGCTCGACGAGGGGATCGACGCACTGCTGCCGATGCTCACCGGACGGCCGGTGCCGGGCGCGGGCGGCCGTACGACCACGCCCCCGGGCGTTCAGCAACCGCGGCTGCCGATCTGGATCGCCGCGCGCTGCGGGCGTGGCGCCGGTCCGCGACGCGTCGGGCGTCACGGCCTGGAGGGACTCGCCCTCGTCGACGCCGCCGTCTGGTCACCTCGACTCGTCACCGATGCGCTCGAGGCCGGCGCACTGACGGCAGGGACGCTCGACGTCGCGCTCGTCGGCGGGACCCATCCGGATCCCGATGCGCTCGCTGCTGCGGGCGCCACCTGGTGCATGCCCGAGGTCCTCCCCGGAGCGACGTTCGCCGACGCGATGGACATGGCCAGAACGCCGCCACGTCGATCGAGATGATCCGGCTCCCTGTGGGTCTCCGACGCCACGACGCATCGGCGCTGGCCGGCACGATGCTCAGCCGGGCGCTGCGAAGTGACATCGCCGGCGAGCGCGATCACCCGCGGGTCGTGATCGCGGGACGGTCTGACGGCGCTCGGCGGTCCGATCAGCGCCGTCAGTCGCCGACGGCGATCCCGTCGTCGAGCCGACCCCGATCTGCGCCCGCCCGATGAGTGTTCATCGGGACGATCGTCTATCGTCGCCGCGGTGGGGGCACGTCAAGGCGGCGAACGGGGAACAACAACGTCGACGGTGCTCGACCAGTCGACGTTCGGCGAACCCGACCTCCTCGAGGTGAACGAACTGCGCACCCACTTCCTGACGCCGCGCGGCGGGTGCGCGCCGTCGACGGCGTGACGCTGTCGCTGGCGCGTGGTCGCACGCTCGGAGTCGTCGGCGAGTCCGGTTCCGGCAAGACGATCTTCTCGCGCTCGGTGATGAACTTGTTGCCGAAGGAGAACGTCGTGCGGTCCGGCAGCGTGCGCTTCGCCGGCCGAGAGCTGGTGGGCCTCGACGACAAGGAGATGCGGCGCATCTCCGGCGCCGAGATCGCGATGATCTTCCAGGATCCGATGAGCTCGCTGAACCCGGTGATGACGATCGGCAAGCAGATCACCGAGTCGCTGCGCCTGCACCTCAACATGGGCCGTCACGACGCCAAGGAGACCGCCGTCACGCTCCTGCGGGCCGTGAACATCCCCGAGGCCGAGCGCCGCTTCGACGAGTACCCACATCAGCTGTCCGGCGGGATGCGCCAGCGTGTGATGATCGCATTGGCGCTGGCCTGCGGACCGAAGCTGCTGTTCGCCGACGAGCCGACCACGGCGCTCGACGTCACCGTGCAGGCCGACATCCTCAACCTGCTGCAGGACCAGCAGAAGGACCGGTTCATGACGATGGTGCTCGTCACGCACGACCTCGGCGTGGTCGCCGGGCGTACCGACGAGATCGCCGTCATGTACGCCGGGAGGATCGTCGAGCAGGCGGAGACGGCGGTGCTGTTCGGATCGATGCGCCACCCGTACACCGAGGCGCTGCTGCGCTCGATCCCGCGCCTCGACGACCCCAGCCACACCCGGCTGCGGGTGATCACCGGACGCCCCCCGAACCTGCTCGCCCCGCCACCCGGCTGCTCGTTCAGTCCGCGGTGCCCGTACGCGCAGGAGCGCTGCCACGTCGAGGAGCCAGTGCTGACGCGCGACGCGGGCGGCGGCAACCACCACTTCGCCTGCTTCTACCCGCTCGGCACGAAGGCGAACGCCGACGCGCTGGCCCACAACCTGTCGATCGGACTGCCCCAGGCCCAAGGGCTCGTCGACGGCGTGGGGCTCACGCCTGCGGAGCTGTTCGCCGATCGCGAGCCGCTCGACGTGGCCGAGCCCGGGGAGGCCGCGCCGCCGCGCGGCGACTCGGACTCGTCGAACTTGTCGATGGGGCCGTTCTGACGATCTGCCCTCCGCAGCGACCCCGGCCGGGGCCCACGGCGACACTTCATTCTTGATCTTTCAACAAGGGGGAAAAATGAAATACAAGAAGCGAGCACGTTCTGTGCTGGCGACGTTGGCGGTCTGCTCGTTCGTCATCGCGGCGTGCAGCAGTGACAAGAAGAGCTCGAGCACCGACGCGCCGGCAGGATCGTCGGCGACCACGTCGGCTGGCTCGGCTGGCTCGGCTGGCTCGGTTGCCGGCTCGACACCAGCCAGCGGCGGGAACGACCTGGCCAACTTCCATCCGGCCGACACCGCCGGCGGTCCCGTGCAGGGCGGCACGCTCCAGTTCGGCATCGACTCCGACAGCGCCAACCCGTGGGCTCCCTACCGCACGAGCTGCGCCGGGAGCTGCTTCATCATCCTCGGGTCGATCTCCGACTCGCTGTTCGGCCTCGACCCCGACGGCAAGCCCGTGCCGCTGCTGCTCAAGGGCGTCGACCACAACGCCGACTACACGCAGTGGGTGTTCCACGTGCGCGACGGCATCAAGTTCCAAGACGGGACAGCACTCGACGGCGACGCCGTGAAGTTCAACATCGACTCCTGCCTCGACAGCCCGCTCACGGCGAGCGCGTACGCGGCGATCGACAACGTCACCGCATCCGGCCAGGACGTCACCATCAACACCAAGGGCGGTCCGTGGGTGGCGCTGCCGTCCTACTTCGGTTACGGGCAGTGCGGCTACATGATGTCCAAGCAGTGGCTCTCCAGCCTGGCGGACATCCCGCAGCGCAACCCCAAGGCGCCGCTGTACGACGCCACTCTCGCGGCGACGCCGGCCAACGGCGACCCGGCCAAGCCCGTCGGCCTCGGAGCCTTCAAGTACGAGTCGTACACACCGGGCAACGGCAACTCGTTCAAGGCCGTGCGCAACCCGGATTACTGGCGTGGCCCGAACGGCATCACCGGTGAGAAGCTGCCGTACCTCGACGCGATCGAGGCGGTCGTCTACGTCGACGCCGACAGCCGCTACAACGCGGTGCGCGCCGGCGACATCGACGTGATGAACACGGCCAACGCCGACACGGTCAAGACGGCGTTCGCCGACAAGGGCCTGAAGACGACGACCACCAACAAGTTCGGTGAGACCGGCTACATCCTGCTCAACGTCGCGTCGGGGGCCAACGACCCCGACGGCAAGAACGCCAAGAGCCCGATGCTGCAGCAGTCGTGCCGTCAGGCACTGGCGGCGGCGATCGACACCGCTCGGTGGGCGAAGGAGCGTGGCGGCGGCATCGAGACGCCGGCCAACGGACCGTTCGGTCCGTCCGCCGTCGGCTACCTCGCCGACTCGGGCTACCCGAAGTTCGACAAGACGCAGGCCAACGTGTACATGGATGCCTGCCTGAAGGCGATGAACAGCGACCACATCGAGTTCAGCTACAACACGACGAACGACCCGTTCAACGTCGAGAGCAACCAGCTGGTGATCTCCATGTGGCAGGACGCCTTCGGCGACAAGGTCAAGGCCACGATCGCCCCGGTCGAGCAGGGCCAGTACATCGGCCTCGCCCTCACCGGTGATTACGAGGCGTTCGGCTGGCGCAACCACAGCGGGTCCGATCCGGACCAGCAGCGCACGTGGTGGGCCAGCGCGGCGGCCAAGCCGATCGGCACCTCGGCGGTGAACTTCGGTCGGTTCCAGGACCCGGTGATCGACAAGGCACTGGACACGATCAAGACCAACGGCGATCCGGCCACCCGCAAGTCGGCGGCCGAGGACATCAACCGTGAGTTCGGTGCGCAGGTGTGGAACCTGTGGCTCACGCAGGCCATCTCCGGTGTGATCGCCCAGCCGTACGTCAACGGCGTCAACGACAACGCCCTGCCCGACGGCGGCCAGGGCGTCGGCCTCGAAGGTCAGCAGCGCCAGCAGACGAACCAGCTGTGGTGCAACAACGGGAAGTGCGAGTAGGTCAGATGACCTGGTTAGCCCGTAACCCGGGGACGGCGTCGGCACTTGCTGCCGTCGCCGTCCTCGTGGTGGGGGGAGCGCTCGGTTTGCCGATGCTCCTGATGTTCCTCGTCGCCTTCATCCTCATCGTGGTGGGGGCGGCGATGATCAACGGCAAGGTGGTCTTCCGCCGACTGCTGGTCGTCATCCCCACCATCTTCCTGGTGACCGCGTTCACGTTCTACCTGCAGAACGGCCGCGGCAACCGCCACGACCTGGCGTTCAACCTGCTCGGTCCGGGCGCCACGGAGGCCGGTGTGGCCCAGGTCTCGGCCAAGTTCCACCTGGACGAGCCGCTGCACACCCGGTACATGCTGTGGCTCAGCGATGCCGTGCGCGGCGACCTCGGCAAGTCGCCGATCTCCGGGCAGTCGGTGGCGACGTCGATCGCCAGAGCACTCCCCGTGTCGCTGCAGCTGATGCTGTACGCCCAGATCCTCGCGCTGGTGCTGGCCATCCCCGCGGGGGTGTACGCCGCCTATCGCTCCAACCGGCGTGGCGACCGCGTCACGAGCACCGTGGCCCTCGCTGCGCTGTCGGTGCCGAACTTCGTCCTGGCGATCGTGCTCATCCTGATCTTCGCCCTCGGTGGTTTGTCCGTGTTCGGCAGCAGGGTGGGAGTCACGTACTTCCCGACCTCGCGCTACGTGCCGTTCGGTGAGGATCCGGTGGAGCACTTCAAGCACATGGCGCTGCCCACCATCGCGCTCGGCCTCGGCCTGGCCGCGGGCTACATGCGCGTCCTCAGGTCCGACATGATCTCCACACTCCAGGAGAACTTCATCACCACCGCCAAGGCCAAGGGCGTTCCCGATCGACGGATCCTGTGGGGTCACGCACTCCGCCCGTCCTCGTTCACCCTGCTCACCGTGGCCGGGGTGAACACCGCGACGCTCATCGGCGGCGCGCTGATCGTCGAGACGATCTTCTCGCTGCCCGGCCTGGGCACGTTGCTCGGCACCGCCATCTTCCAGAAGGATTTCCTCACCGTGCAAGGAGTCGTGGTGGTCATCGCCGTGGGCTTCATCATCATCAACTTCCTCGTGGACCTGCTCTACGGGGCGCTCGATCCGAGGGTGCGCAGTGTCCGTGCTTGACGTCGAAGCCGGTTCGGCGCCCGGCGTCGCGCCGGTTGCCGCCGTCGAAGGCGGCGAGACCTATCGCAAGAGCAAGCTCGGCTTCTGGTTCTGGGCGTCGTGCGTGTGGCTCGCGTTCCTCGTGCTGTCGGCGACGTTTGCCAGCTTCCTGCCGCTGAAGGATCCGAACACTGCGTTCCCGGGTGTCTCCAGGGCAGGCCCGTCTGCTGCACACTGGTTCGGCGCCGACAACATCGGCCACGACATCTTCAGCCGCACGGTCTATGGCGCCCGTCGCTCGCTGCTGATCTCGACCGTGGCGACGCTGCTCGGCACGGCCGTCGGTGCCACGGTCGGCTTGGTCGCCGGCTTCTACCGCAATGCGCTCGACGGTGCCATCGTCGCCGTGCTCAACATCCTGCTGGCCATCCCCGGCCTGGTGCTGCTGTTGACGGTGATCGCCTTCCTCGCCCCGCCCGGCAAGGCGTCGGTCGATGCGCAGACGTTCTGGGTGACGGTGGCCCTGGCGTTCCTCACCGTGCCGACGATCGCCCGGGTGACCCGTGCGCAGACGATGGCCTGGGGCGACCGCGACTTCGTGATGGCGTCGCGCACCCTGGGCACACGCAACAAGCGGATCATGATCCGCGAGATCCTGCCCAACATCGTCCCGACGCTGGTGTCATTCGCGTTCATCCTCGACGCGACGCTGATCATCGCGGAGGCGGCCCTCGCGTTCTTCGGCGTCGGCGATGTCAGCGGCGTGAGCTGGGGCCTGATGATCCAGAACGGACGGTCGCAGTTGGAGAAGTCGCCGCAGATGGTCCTGTTCCCGGCCTTGTTCATGACCTTGACGATCCTCGCCTTGAACTTCATCGGCGACGTGGTGCGGGCGCGCTTCGACGTCCGCGAAGGCGGGATCTGATGGCCGGCAGTGGCACGGCCCACCTGCGCGGCTCCGGCAGCGACCTGATCCTGCGCGTCGAGCACATGGTCGTCGAGTTCCCCAGCCCGCGCGGCACGGTGCACGCCGTCAGCGACGTGAGCCTGGACGTGGCCAACGGCGAGACGCTCGGCATCGTCGGCGAATCCGGTTGTGGCAAGAGCACCACCGGTCGGGCGATCATGCGCGTCCCCCGCCGACGTCGGGCCACGTGTTCCTCGAGGGCACCGACCTGTCGACGTTGAAGGTCGAGCAGATGCGCGCGGCCCGGTCGCGACTGCAGATGATCTTCCAGGACGCGATCTCCTCGCTCAACCCGCGGCGCCGGGTGCGCGACGTCGTCGCCGAGCCGCTCGTCGTGCGTTGGCAGGAGGACCACCGTCGCTCGCCGCTCATCCGCGCGTGGGAGAGCTACGTCCCGGTGATGCTGCGCATGTGGCGCCATCGCCTCGTCCGCCTACTCGCCGTGCCGATCGTGTTCACGTTCTTCGCCGGGCTGATCATCTGGGTGATCGCCACCGCGGTCGGCAACAACACGAGCGGGGTCCGCGACGGCGGCGTGGGGGCGACGGTCGGCAACGTCCTGATGATCGCGGCACTGATCGTCGCCGCCCCGCTCGCCGTGATGTTCCTCGTCACTGCGGGGATCTGGCTGGTCCTGTCGCTGCTGATGCCGTTCGCCGGGATCCCGCGCTGGATCAGGCTCCGGCGCGAGCGCCCGGCGTTCATGAAGGCCACCGAGGAGCGCGTCCGCGCGGTGCTCGAGGACGTCGGCATCGACGCCGAGGCTGCACTCGACCGGCGTCCGCACGAGTTCTCCGGCGGCCAGGCTCAGCGCATCTCCATCGCCCGCGCCCTCATCCTCGATCCGAAGGTGATCATCTGCGACGAGCCCGTCTCGGCGCTCGACGTGTCCGTGCAGGCGCAGGTGCTCAACCTGCTGGAGGACCTCAAGGTGAAGTACGGGATCTCCCTGATCTTCATCGCCCACGATCTCGGCGTGGTGAAGAGCATCGCCGACCGGGTGATGGTGATGTACCTCGGCAAGGTCTGCGAGGTGTCCAACCCCGACGACCTCTTCGCCCGTCCCCTGCACCCGTACACCAAGGTGCTGATGACCTCGATCCCGGTCACCGATCCGTCGGTCGACCCGCGTCAGGCGATCACCATCTCCGGCGAACTGCCGTCACCCGTCGCCCCGCCATCGGGTTGCCGGTTCCGCACCCGCTGCCCTCGCGCCTCCGACGTGTGCGCCAACGAGGAGCCCGTCCTGCGCGAACTGCGACCCGGCAGCTTCGCGGCCTGCCACCACCCGCTCGAGGACGTGGCTCCGTCGCTGAGCGGAGCGATCTTGTCCGCCTCCCGCTGAAGCCCCTCGGTTCGTGCGGCCGGCGGG
Source organism: uncultured Acidimicrobiales bacterium (assembly GCA_963794805.1). Lineage (GTDB taxonomy): Bacteria > Actinomycetota > Acidimicrobiia > Acidimicrobiales > Ilumatobacteraceae > JAODBQ01. Next base: position 17,582 of record CAWCFL010000006.1, on the reverse strand, counting down.
ACGGCCCGAGCCCGCTGCACCGACGCTGTTCGCGGTAGGTTCGGGCTCGATTCGACGAGCCCGGGGGTCCGAGGTGTGGGGTCGGGGACCGGGACGGAAAGGTGGTTGGCATGCCTGCGATCAGCCCGATCTTCCCCGGCATCAGCATCATCGACACCGACACCCACTGGAGCGAGCCGCACGACCTGTGGACGTCGCTGGCGCCGGCCAAGTACAAGGATCTGGTGCCCCAGATCCGCGAGCATCAACGGGCGGCGCAAGTGGGTGGTCAACGGTGACATCCCGCTCGCCGGGGACTCGGCGGCCAGCGCCATCCTGCCCGACGGCGAGAAGATGCTCGGGCTCGAGTTCCTCAAGCACGACGTCGAGATGGTCCATGCCGCCTCCTACGACTGCGACGCCCGCCTGGCGCTGATGGACCGCATGGGCGTCAGCCACGGCATCGTCTACCCCAACGTCGGCGGCTTCGGGAACCAGAACTTCCTGAAGGTCGAAGACGCCGCGCTGCGCATCGCCTGCGTGGAGATCTACAACGACTGGATGAGCGACCTGCAGCACCGCTCCGGGGGGCGCATCCTGCCGATGGCGCTCGTGCCCTGGTGGGACATCGACGCCTGCGTCGCCGAGGTCGACCGCATGCAGCGCAACGGGGCGAAGGGCATCGTGATGTGCTCCAACCCGCACGACTCGGGCATGCCGAACTTCGCCCAGCCCGAGTGGCGACCGTTCTGGGAGATCTGCGAGGCGCTGGAGATGCCGATCAACTTCCACATCGGCGCCTCCGAGGGCGACATCGACTGGTCCGGCAAGGTGCCCTACTCGACGTGGTCGGGCGACGTGAAGCTCAGCCTCGGCGGCGCGGCGATCTTCCTCGGCCAGCTGCGCTGGATGGTCAACCTGCTGGTCAGCGACGTGCCCGAGCTGTACCCGAACCTCAGGTTCGTCTCGGTCGAGAGCGGCGTCGGCTGGATCCCGTTCCTGCTCGACGCGCTCGACTACCAGTGCGGCGAGACCGCCCCGGAGCACCTCGCCCACCTGTCGATGAAGCCGTCCGAGTACTTCCGCCGCCAGTTCTACGGATGCTTCTGGTTCGAGAGCCGCACCCTCGCCCCGGCGATCGACCACCTCGGCGCCGACCGCATCATGTTCGAGACCGACATCCCTCACCCGACCTGCCTCTTCCCCCACAGCGTCGAGCGGGTGCGCGCAGCCATCGCCGACCTCGACCCGGGCGTGCAGCGGCGCATCCTGCAGGACAACGCCGCCGAGCTCTACAAGATCGACCTCAGCTGACGTCGCAGGTCGACACCTCGCCCGCCGACGGCGGTGGAGGCTGAGGCCGGGAGGTTGGCGCGCCCTCGGTCAGGACTCGTCGGCCTGGGCTGCCGCGGCGTCGATCTCGGCGAGCGCGTCGTCGATCGAGTCGTAGAAGTGGTCGTGGTCGAGCGTGTCGAACAGGCCGTAGCGGTACACGAGGTCGTGGAGCCGGCTGCGCAGCTCGACGAAGGCGACGTTGACGCCTTCCTTGTTCAGCTCGGTGTCGAGGCGCTCGAGCATGTCGGCGGCGGTGACGTCGATGTCGGTGATCGCCTCGCACTGCAGCACCACCCATCGTGGCTTGCGTTGACGGACGAGGTGACGGATCTGCTGGCGGAACATGCCGGCGTTGGCGAAGAACAACGGCGCCTCCCAGCGGTAGACGAGCACGTCGGAGCGCTGCACCGCGTCGGGTGAACCGCTGACGCTGTGCCAGCCCTCGTGCCCCTCGACGCGACCGAGCACTTCGCCGTGCGGCCACCAGCTGCGCTGGAAGAACAGCAGGATCGACAAGACGACGGCGATGAGGATGCCCTCCAGCACGCCGAAGAACACGACGCCGGCGGTGGCCACCAGCGACAGCACCAACGACGACGTGCGGACCCGGGCGTAGCGGCGCAGCGTCGCCACATCGGCCAGCGACAGCGCCGCCCCGATCACCACGGCGGCCAGCGCGGTCTGCGGGAGATCGGCGAGCAGACCACTGAAGAACAACAGCAGCAGGGCGACGAGGAAGGCGCCGACGACACCGGTGAGCTGGCTCTTGGCGCCCGACTGCTCGGCCACGGCGGTGCGCGAACCACTGGTCGACACGGCGAAGCCCTGGAAGAACCCGGCGGCGATGTTCGCGGTCCCGATGCCGATCATCTCCTGGTTGGGGTCGACCTCGTCGCCGCGCCGGGCGGCGAAGCTCGTCGACGTGGCGATCGTGTCGGTCAGCGAGACCAACGTGATGCCGACCGCCGCGACGAGCATCGGCCCGACGTCACCCCAGTCGGTCCACGGCAACGACGGGCGCGGCAGGCCCTGGGGGAGCGCACCCACGGTGGCGATGTCGAGATCGAACACCGCGGTCACGACCGTGGCGCCGACCACGGCGACCAGGACCGCGGGCACGGTGCGGGTCAGGCGGGGGAGCACGAGCAGCACCGCCAGGGTGGCCAGGCCGAGCACGAGCGCCGTCGTGTTGCGTCCGTCGAACCCGTCGACGAACGCCCGCAGCTCGTCGATGAAACCGTCGGCGTCGGTGGAGAAGCCGCACAGCTTCGGGAGCTGCCCGACGAAGATGGTGATCGCCAGCCCGTTCATGTAGCCGACCTGCACCTCCTTGGACAGCAGGTCGGCGACGAAGCCGAGCTTGGCGGCGCCGAGGCCGATCAGGATCAGCCCGACCATCACGGCCATCATCCCGGCGAGCGCGATGGCCTTGGCCGGGTCGTCGACGGCCACGACGAGCGGCGCGATGGCGGCGAAGATCAACGGCGAGACCGACGAGTCGGGTCCGAGCACCAGCACCCGCGACGGGCCCATCAGGGCGTATCCGACGAGGCAGGCGATCGTCGTGTACAGGCCTGTGACCGGCGGCAGGCCGGCCAGCTCGGCGTAGGCCATGCCCTGGGGCACCAGGATCGCCGCCAGCACGACCCCGGCCACGACGTCGCTGCGCAACCACGTGCGCTGGTAGGAGCGGGCGACGCCGATCCCTGGGACGAGACGGAGGAGGCCGCTCAAGGTTCGTGAGCCGTCAACGAGCGGCGGTCGGACGGATCAGAGGCCGCGCACGACCGCGACACGACCGGTGCTCTCGGCAGCAACCAGGGCGTCGTAGTCCCGCTCGTTCTGGTCGGCGTACGCCGAAGAGAACTCGACGAGCGCCCGATCGAACGCGTCGCTCCCGCCGAGGTACGAGGCGATCGCCACGCGGTCGCCGGAGCGGGCGTGGGCCCGGGCCAGGGTTTGGCCACAGACACGGCCGTAGAGGCTCATGATCGGCGGCGCCATGGTCTCGACGAGCGCCGAGCCCTTCCAGTCCTTGAGCTGACGCACGTAGAAGTCGCGCTGCACGCCGTCCCTGCCATCGACCTGCTGCCAGCCGAGGAAGATGTCGCTGTTCGCCTGCATGAGGTGCTGACCGTGCACCACACGCTGGGCATTCGAAGCGTGGCGAGCCGGTCCGAGGAACTCCTGCAACACCGACGGCTGCGCCTCCTTGGCCTGCAGGAAGAGCGGATCACCGTCGTCGCGTCCGAACAGCAACAGGATCCACGCCCGCGTGCCGACACTGCCGACCCCGACGACCTTGCGGGCAACGTGAGCCAGGCGGAAGTCCTCGAGGAGATGGCGGCGGTCGCTCTGCAACGTCATCCGGTAACCGCGCAGCAGCGTCCTCATCCACGCCATCGCGTCCTCCAGATCCATCCCGTCGAGGAGCTCCTCGATCGGCTGGACCAACGGTGGGTCGCTGATGATCCGCCGTTCCCCGTCGACGACGTGCGACAGCTTGTTGAGCGCGCTCATGCTGTCGCGTGTCCGCGCCTTGGCCACGTTGGCCCGGCCACGCTTCCGCGCCGCGGCATCGGCGACGCCTTGCATCTCCTTCATGACGTCGTCGACATCGATGTGGCTGTACCACACGTCGAGGTTCGTCATCCCGGCGTACTCGCGCATCGCGTTGCGGTACCCGGCGACCGTGGTCAGCAGCACCGATGTGCGGTCCTTGACCGAATAGCCGTTGTCCCGGCCGGCGATCTCGAAGCTCGCGGCGAGGCGCTTGACGTCCCACTCCCACGGGCCGGGGACCGTCTCGTCGAAGTCGTTGAGCCCGAACACCAAGCGACGCTCCGGCGACCCGAAGGCCCCGAAGTTCATCAGGTGAGCATCTCCACACAGCTGCACGGTCATCCCCGAGCGAGGGGTCCCGGCGAGATCGTGCGCCATGATCGAGCGCGGCCCCCCGGTAGAACGTGAACGCCGAGACGAGCATGCGCCCGTAACGGATCGGCACGAGCTCAGGCACCCTGCTGACGGCCTGGCCCTCGAGCAACGCCACCGGGTCGGGCCTCGATCCGCCGGGCTCGAAGCCGGCGTGACTCGATCGCGGCACCTCCCGCCGCGCCGCCTTGCCACACGCCACGCGCTCCGCCACCGTCAGGTGCGGCACCACCTTGCCATGCTCGTAGCGCATGCCCGGAGGCGGCGGCTGCGATTCGTCAACACTGCTCTCCATCTCAGCCGTCGCCACTCGTTCCTCCATCACAATCCGGTCGCTCCGCCCCAACAACCACGACGACGCGACGTGCCGGAGACGGACCGTACGCCCCGATGAGGTGAACAGGCCTCACCCTGCCGCGGGTGAGATCCTGATCGGACGTCGCGCACGTCAGCGGGTGGCCTGACCAGATCTGGCGTCGATCGTCCTCCGATACCGACCGGCGAGTGGTCGCCCACTGAGCCCGTGGGCGACGACGCTGAACGTGATGGTGATCGCGATGGCGTGCACCGGACCGAGCACGCGTGGGTCGTCGCCGCCGAGCTCCTCGATCGCCAGGAGCGCGAAGACCACGGACGCCAGTCCTCGGGGTCCGAACCAACCGATGAACGCCACGGTTGCGCGGTCCTGGCCGGCACCGAGCAACGACAGCGCGACGGGGACCATGCGGACCACGGTCAGGCTGCAGACCGCATAGATCACGACGCGCCCGTCGAGGTGCACGAAGGCGGGGATGATGAAGCCGGCCCCGAAGACGAACCACAGGACCAGCGACAGCAGGCTGCCACCGAGCTCGGCCAGCTCGACCGCCTCTTCCGTGTCGGTGCCGACGATCGCGCCGAAGATCAACCCGCCGATGAATGCCGAGACGAACGGGTTGCCACCCGCTTGCGACGCCACCTGGAAGGAGAGCAGCGCCAACGCCAGCGTGGCCAGACGACGCGAGCCGTGCTCCATCCAGTTGCGGCGGTGGGCGACAACGAGCAGGCGACCACCGGCGAGCGCGACGCCGGCACCGATGGCGGCCCCGACGACGAGCTGCTTGAGTGCGCCGAGACCTGCCTCGTCGTGGTGGGCGGTGACGCCGAGCACGGTCGCCGCCGAGGCGATGCAGAACGTGACCACCGGTGTGGCGATGCCGTCGTTCAGGCCGCTCTCGACGTTCAACACGCGACGCACCGCAGCCGGCAGACGATCGTCGTCGATGACCGACGCGCTCAGCGCAGCGTCGGTGGGCGCCAGCGCGGCTCCCACCAGGCCGGCCAGGGCGACCGGCAGGCTGGGGAACAGCACGATGGCCAGCGCCGTGCCGCCGACGATCGACAGCGGCAGACCGATGCCGAGGAGGCGTGCCGTGAGCGGGAGATCTCGCTGGGCGGCGGCCACCGGTACCCGCGAGGCGTCGGCGAACAGGAGCAGGCCGAGCGTCAGCTCGGCGAGCAGGTGCACCGTCGAGCTGTCCACGTCGACGGTCACGATGCCCCAGCTGGAGTTGGCCAGGAGCAAGCCGGCCAGGAGGAACACGAGCGGCCCGGTGAGGTCGCGCGCCGCGAGGCGCCGTGCTCCGACCGACCACCCGAACAGGACGATCGCCAGCACGATGACCGTCGACGCGGTCATCGCGTCGTCCTCCGCTCCGCTCGTTCCCTGAGGCGACGGTGAGCCGTCTGCGCTGGGACCGCTTGTGCGATGGACATGGACACGATGGCGCGAGTATGACGCCGCCGAGCAAGCACCGGCCGGAGGGTCGGGCCCGCTGTCAGGACAGGGGTTCGATCCCGGCGGCCACCGCGACCTCGCGGTAGGCGGCGGCGAGCGTTGCCGCGGTGGCATGGGCGTTGCGGCCGCTCGGGTTCGGGACGACCCACAGCTGCACAGGACCGAGCCCCTCGGGCTGGCGTCCTGCGACGGCCTTCGGTTGGGCGAACGCAACGCGGTAGGCGCTGATGCCGAGGAACGCGACGACCTTGGGCCGCAGCGTCCCGACGCGCCGTCGCAAGTGCCGAGCACCCTCCACGAGCTCGCCGGGCCCGAGCTCGTCGGCGGCGGCAGTCGCCCGCTCGACCAGGCTCGTGATCCCGACGCCGCGCGCGCAGCACGTGGTCGCGGTCCGCCGCCGCCATCCCCGCCGACGCGTCGATCCGCCGGTCGACGATCCCGGCGTCCAGCAGTGCCGGCCAGAAGCGATTCCCCGGTGTGGCGAAGTGGCCCTGCACGGCGACGCTCCACAAGCCGGGGTTGATGCCGACGAACAACAGCTCCAGTTCGCGGCGGCAACAGGTCGGGCAGCGTTCTCCCACGGAACGTCGCCAACTCGGATCGGGTGATCGCCATCGAGAGAACACTCAAGCGGATCAGCCCGCAGTTGCGCATGACCGAGTCGAGGTCGCGGTGAACGTCGGATGCCTGTCGGCAGTGGCGATCCGTAGGCTGTCGCCGCGCAACGAGCGCCGGTGCGCGGTGGCGAGGGGAGATCGGCCATGAGTCCTTCCACGGAGGCAGCAGCACCCAGCCGCTCGACCACGGTGCTGCCCGAGTTGGGCCACATCGTGCTCTACGTCGCCGACCTCCGGCGTTCGGCCGCGTTCTACGGCGACGTCCTCGGCTGGCGGGCCCTCCCGACCCCGGCGGGCGCTCCGGTGGCCGCGTTCTCCGGGGGGCGCACGCACCACGAGCTCCTGCTCATCGAGGTCGGCGCCGATGCCGCACCGATCCCACGAGGGCGGCGCGTCGGCATGTACCACTTCGGCGTCAAGATCGGCGACGACGACGACGCCTTCCGCGCGATGGTGCACCGCCTGGACGACTTCCCCGAGCTCGTGCACGTCGTCGGCGCCAGCGACCACGGTGTCACCCACAGCCTCTACGTGCTCGACCCGGATGGCAACGAGGTCGAGCTGTTCGTCGACGTTCCCGGCGTCGACTGGCGCAGCGACCCGTCGGTGTTCAACCAACCGGTCCGGCCACTGCAGCTCTGACCGGCTGGAGCTTGCACCCCGGCGCAGTACGGATCGAGCGCCAGCGCACGTCGGAGGTGATCGATCGCCGTGCTCGCGTCGCCCGCTGAGTCGGCGAGACGGTGGAGGACACCGATTTCGCCACCGGCGGCGGCACGTCGTCAGTCGTCGCGGACCTCCCGGTTCGTCAGTCGCCACGTCGCGTCGCTTCGGCGGCGATCTCGCTGCGTGTCGCCATGCCGAGCTTGGTCAGGCAGTGCGAGACGTGGGTCTTCACCGTCGCCCGGCTCATCAGCAGCCGTTCGGCGATCTGCGGGTTCGTCAAGCCCTGGGCGACGAGGTCGACGACCTGCAGCTCGGTCGGGGTCAGCGAGTCCCAGCCGTGGCCGGGCGCTTGCGTTCGCCGCTGCCGCGCCGGGCGTAGGCCAGCGCGTCGTCGCGTCGTCATCGACGCGCCGCGGAGCGACGAGCGCGTCGGCGGCGTCGGCGCCGACGCCGCGCCACGGCCGCGCTCGCCGGAGCTCGTCGATCCAGCGCTGCTGATCGCGGTAGCGGTAGTCACACCGGTCGCGGCACGCGCCGACTCGCCGGCGCCGAGCAGGATCGAGCGCCCGTTCGTGATCGTCGCAACGCGACGCGACGACGGCGGCGATCTCCAGCAGGTCGGGCTCGCAGCTCGATCCACACGTGGTCGGCCTCGGCCGCCATCGCCTCGGTCACGAGCCGGCCGGCGTCGAGCACGCGGTCGTCGTGCAGCGCGAGCACCGCCTGCATCAACGCGTCGGCGATCTCAGCCGGCGCGACCACGCGCAGAGCTCGTCGATCAACCGGGCGGCCTGGCGGCGCCCGCCGACGGACACCGCGGCACGGGCGGAGTACAGCCGGACGAACGATCGGCGCGGCGACGCGCGTACGTGGCGAGCGACTGCAGCTCGCGCTCGTCGAGGTCGTCGCCGTCGATGACCTTGCGCACCGCGCCGAGGCCGTCGCCCCAGATCCGGGCGATGCGGTAGTTCGGGTAGCGGGCGAGGAAGCCGAGGTTGGTGTCGAACTGGTCGGTGCGCCCGTGGATCAACGCGTGGCCGAGGAGGTACGACGACGTGGAGGAACCGGTCGACGAGGAACAGGTCGTCGCTGCGCAGCTCGACGTCGGGGAACCGGGGGGCGCAGACGCGGCACGCAGTTCGGTGGCTCGCCGAGCGGACACAGGCGCATCGACTCGGTCGGGGCAGCGCCCGCGGGCGACGGCGGCGTCGATCGCCGCCGCGTAGCGCCGCGCCGTCCGGGAACCTCGGTGGCCAGGTAGCCCGCCGAGGATCGGGCCGACCCAGGCGAGGTGCACGTCGCAGTCGTCGGCGATCGCCAGGTCCATCGCGGTCGCGAACCGGCGCGGCGCGTGCTCGGCCTCGCCGACGCAGCGCTCCCGCCGTGGCCAGCGCGGCGCGTCCGTCGCCGCGCCGCAGCGACCAGCTCGAAGGCTTCGCCGACGATGCCCAGGTGCTGAGCGCATGCTGGCGAACATCGTCATCGTCGAGGCGCACACCGCCCGGGCCCACTGGCAGGGATCGGTCGTCGTCGGCGACGCAGCCACCGGTCGACGTAGTGCAGGACGTCGTCGGTGTGACCACCCCACGACCAGCCGAGGGCGACGAGCGCGAGCAGCGTGTAGCGCCGGGCCGGTCCGGTTCCAGCCAGTCGAGCGCGGCGCGCAGGTCGAGCAGGTGCCGGCCGAGCAGGTCGAGCACGTCCCACGTCGGTTGGCGGGCGTCGATCCGCTCCAGCTCGGCGATCCACCAGTCGGCATGGGCGTCGCGCAGCACGGCGAGCTCGCCGGCGTCGCGCCGCCCGGTCCAGCGCGTACTGACGCACGGTCTCCAGCAGCCGGTACTGCGCCTCGGTGCGGCCGTGACGGTCGGTGTGCTCGTCGAGCTGGACGAGGCTCTTGTCGACGAGGCGACCGATCAGGTCCATGACCGCCCACTCGTCGAGGTCGCCGAGCGCGGCGCCGAGCGACTCGGCCAGGCCGAGCCGGAACGTGCCGGCGCAGACGCTCAGGCGGCGCAGCACCGGCGCTCGTCGTCGTCGAGGAGGTCGTGGCTCCACTCGACCGAGGCGAGCAGCGTCTGCTGGCGGGGCAGCGCGTGCGCGCCCCGCCGGTGAGCAGCCGGAACCGCTGGCCGAGGTCGTCGGCGATGCGTTCGGGCGGGAGCTGGCGGCAACGCGCCGCAGCCAGCTCGATCGCCAGCGGGATCCCGTCGAGCTGTTGGCAGATGTCGACGACCGCCTGCATCTGCACGGCGCTCAAGCGCATGTCCGGCCGGGCCCGGCGGGCACGGTCGAGGAACAGCGGATCGCGTCGAACCCGTCGAGCGCATCGACATCGACGTCGCCGTCGTGCGCCGGCACCGCCAGCGACGGCACGCGCCACGTCACCTCGCCGGACAGCCCGAGCGGCTCGCGGCTCGTCGCCAGCACGACGAGGTTCGGACACGACCGCGCGCAGCGACTCGATCGCCGCGGCCGCGTCGGCCACGAGGTGCTCGCAGTTGTCGAACACGACCAGCGCCGGCGCTCCCGCCAGTCGGTCCCTCGCCACCTCGATGGCCGGCCGCGCGCCGTCCTCGTTCGCCCCGATCGCGGCGAGCAGCGTCGACCCGATCGCCCGCGGATCGCGCAACGGGGCGAGGTCCACCCACCACACACCGCCGGGGAACCGGTCGAGCAGGTCGGCGCCGACACGCGCCGCGAGCCTCGTCTTGCCGACACCGCCCGAGCCGGTGAGCGTCACCAGCCGCTCCCGTCCGAGCTCGTCGGCCGAACGCGGCGAGCTCGGCGACGCGGCCGATCAGCGGTGTCGTCTCGGCCGGCAGGTTGTGGCGGTACGTGTCGAGGGTCCGCAACGCCCCGTCGACGACGACGAGATCCGGGTGCGTGAGCAACCACAGCTGCTCCGGCCGATCGAGGTCCTTCAGCCGGTGAGCGCCCGACGTCGACGAGCGCGGCGCCCGTGCGGCAACGCTCCGGCGGCGACCGCCGCGGCGCTCGCGCGACACGAGGATCTGTCCGCCGTTCGGCCGCGTTGCGGATCCGCGCTGTCCGGATGATCGCCGACCCGACGTAGTTGCCTTCGTCGCGCTGCACCGCTTCGCCGGTGTGCACACCGATGCGGACCCGCAGCTCGATGCCGTCCGGCCACGCCTCGCGCTGCAGCGCCGAGCTGCATGTCCAGCGCGGCGCGCGAGCGCGTCGGTCGCCCGGGAGAACGCGGCCACGACGCTGTCGCCCTCACCCTGCTCGACCGGCCGCGCCCCGGACCACGCGGTGATCGCCCCGGCGACGATCTCGTCGTGGCGGGCCATGGCGACGGCCATCGATTCAGGGTGCTGTTGCCAGGCGACCGTCGACCCTTCGATGTCGGTCAGCAGGAACGTGACCGTCCCGGTCGGCAGGGCGAACGGCAGGGCCACGACATCACCCGCCCGCTCGTCGGCCACGAACGCATCGCTCGCGGCTCGGGCGCAGAGGGCACTCGCAACGTCGCTCACGGGTCGCAGCGTGCACGACGTCAGTCGACCACAGCATCGGCCATGTGGCCGACGTCGATCGCCGAGCCGGCCGACGGACCGCGACGACTCGTCGTTGATGGTCGACGGCCTCGTGGATGATTACGGTTCCGTGACATGGCCGCGTCCAGCTCTCCGTCCGACTACAGCAAGTCGTTCCGCCGTGCGCTGCGACGAGTCATCTCCCTCCAGACCGCCGATGGCCGCGTGGACTCAGGCTCGGCTGCCGTCGAGGACCTGTTCAGTCGCGCCGACCCGTGGACGGTCGTGACCGCGTTGCTCGAGACCGTCGTCGCGCTCGCAGCCGACGATCGTGCCAAGACCAACCCCTCAGACAAGATCGACGATGCCGTCGACAACCTGCGGCCACGCAAGCAGGGCAAGGCCAAGCACTGACCGACGGGAGCGTCGGCGAAAGCGGCGGGTGGTGCGACGCCCGGTCAGATCGGCCGGTAGCGGTCGGCGAGCCTGGGCTGTTGAGCGCCGAAGGCGGCAAGGTCGGCGGCGAAGATCGTGTCGAAGAGGTCGATGTCGGCGACACCGGGTGCACAGACGACCTCGCCCAACTCGAGACCGCGGAGGCTGGCGGTGACCACTTCGTCGGCGGACATCCGCGGCACGGCACTCAGATCCAGGCCCTGCACCTCGTGGAACTCGGTGGCCACCACGCTCGGCTCCCCCACCTACACGCCGACCGACACGATCACCCTCACACGGACCGCGCCGCCACCTCTGGTGAGCCACCGGTCGCACGGCCGTCGGTACGCTCCGCCGATGCCCGCCTCGCGATCATCGTCCTTCGTCGGTGGGATCCCTGACGCCTACGACGAGTTCCTCGTGCCGATGCTCTTCGAGCCGTACGCAGCAGAGTTGGTCGGCCGTCTCGGCGACGTCGCCGACGGCGATCTGCTCGAGATCGCCGCGGGCACCGGGCGCCGTCACCCGGGCCATGGCGGCGGCACTGCCGGCGGCCGTGGCGATCACCGCGACCGATCTCAACCAGCCGATGCTCGACCGCGCCGAGTCGGTCGGGTCAGCCCGGTCCGTCACGTGGCGGCACGCCGACGCCCAGCAGCTGCCGTTCGCCGCGGCATCGTTCGACGTCGTCGCCTGCCAGTTCGGCGTGATGTTCTTCCCCGATCGCCGAGCGCGCGTACCGCGAGGTGCGCCGCGTGCTGCGTCCGGGCGGTCGCTTCCTGTTCGACACCTGGACCTCCGTCGCCGACAACGAGCTCGCCGCGGCGGCGAGCGCCACCGTGGCCGGCATGTTCCCGTCCGATCCGCCGACGTTCGTCGAACGGATCCCGCACGGCTACCACGATCGGGCACAGATCACCGCCGACCTGCGCGCCGGCGGCTTCGCCGGCGAGATCACCATCGACGTCGTCGATCATCGCAGCCGCGCCGCCACGTGCGAGCAGGTGGCCCAGGGGTTCTGCCTCGGCACGCCGTTGCGCAACGAGATCGCCACCCGGGACTCGGGCCGCCTCGACGAAGCGGTCCAGCTCGTCACGGCTGCCGTCGTCGAGCGGTGGGGTGCGCGCGACGTCGACGCGGCGATGCAGGCGTTGATCGTCACCGCACGGCCCTGACCTGCTGCCGAGCTCGGCCGCACCGTCGACGAGGTCGACCGGCGCCGGGCGCGAACCTACTGTGGTCCGACGGCGCGACCGTGGGGATCCGCCGGCGAACGGAGGGGCTGCGATGCGCGTCGGCGCGACGATCTTCAACCAGAACTACACCGACTGGGACCGCTACGAGGCCGAGGAGCGTGGCGAACCCGTCGACGCCGCGCCGGCACGGCCGGACCGGGACGTGTTCCGCGAGGAGCTGGAGATCGCCCGGATCGCCGACCGGTCCGGGTTCGATTCGGTGTGGACGATCGAGCACCACTTCACGCCGTACACGATGGTGACCAACCCGTTGCAGTACCTGACGTACATCGCCGGGATCACCGAGAACGTCGACCTCGGCACGATGGTCGTCGTCCTCCCGTGGCACAACCCGGTGCGCATCGCCGAGGACGTCAACATGCTCGACGCGTTCCTCGGCGAGGGCCGGGACGATCATCCTCGGTGTCGGCCGCGGGCTCGGTCGACGCGAGTTCCACGGTCTGTCGATCGACCAGAACGAGGCCCGCGGCCGGTTCGACGAGAGCCTGCAGGTGCTCAAGCAGCTGCTGTCGACCGGGCAGTGCACGTTCGACGGCGAGCACTTCCAGGTCGACGACGTTCGCCTGCGCCCGCAGCTGACCCACGACCTGTCGGCCAACCTGTGGTGCGCCGGCGGCTCGCCCGAGTCCGTCTCGGTGATCGCCAAGAACGACGTCAACCCGTTGATCATCCCGACGACGTCGCTCGACACGTCGCTGCAGGTCGCCAAGTCGTACCTCCAGCAGCGTCACGCGGCCGGGCACGGCACCTCGGCGCACACCAAGCTGGCCCTGTGGACCTACGTCGCCGAGACCGAGGACGAGGCCCGGGCCGGCGCCGAGCAGTACATGGTGGAGTACTCCGACTCGGCGCTGCGGCACTACGAGATGCTCGGCGAGCACCTCAAGAACCTCAAGGGCTACGAGGCCTACGGGGCGATGTCGGACATCCTCAAGGACAACAAGGACGTGTTCCTCCGCGGCTTCTTCGACTCGCACCCGTGGGGCACGCCGGAGCAGACGATCGCCCGCGCGACCGAGCTGGCCGAGGCGTTCGGGACGAACGAGATCATGTTCGTCTTCAAGTACGGCAGCATGCCGATCGACAAGGCCCGCCGGAGCATGGAGCTGTTCGCCGCCGAGGTCATGCCGGCCCTGAAGGCACTGGAGCCCGCGGCCGATGGAGGTCGTGCTGACCTGATCCGCCGGCCCGGCCCGGCCGGCCCTGGTCCGTGGTCTCGCGCTGGAGTCCCTGCTGCGCAGTGGAGTCGGTGACGCTCGGTTTGGTGCATCTGGCACTCCAGTGCGCGTGTGGGACTCCGAGGCCGAGTTGCGCTCGAGCGAACTCGACGCCGCCCGGAGCGGCATCGGCGGGCGCGTACGCTGACCGGTGATGGGGGTCTTTCATCGGGCAACGATCACGCCGACCAAGGCCGAGCTGATCGCCGCATGGGCGCCGACCCAACCGTGGGGGCCGCCGGCCGACGTTCCGTCGAGGTGATCGGCTCGTACCGGTTCGACGATCCCGACGGCCGCGTCGGGATGGAGATCCACCTGGTCACCGCCGGCGAGGTGCTGCTGCAGGTCCCGCTCACCTATCGCGACGAGCCGCTCGACGGCGCCGGCGAGGCGTTGATCACCGAGATGCACCACTCGGTGCTCGGCACACGGTGGGTGTACGACGGGCTGCACGACCCGCGCTTCGTCGTCATGCTCGCGGCCGTCACGATGACCGGACAGGGTGAGGCGTTGGGGATGGCGGTCTACGACGGGCGTTGGTACATCGCCCCGAGCAACGTTCGCATCCGCGGCGGTGGCTGGACGTTGGAGCGCGTGCCGGTCGACGGCTTCGAGCACTGCGCCGACGATCCGGTCGACGTCGCACTGCGCAACGACCGACTCGACCTGACCTTCTTCAGGCGTCCGCTTCCCGGGCCACGGCCGGCGATCGGGCTGACGGCGACCTGGGACGGGCAGGACGAGCCCGTGGTGCTCGCCGAGGTGCGCGACCGGACCGGCTGATCGCCGCCATCACCAGGCCCACCACGTGGCGGCGTCCGCCGATCGGCCTGGCAGCCAACGACAGCTCGGACGATCCCTGCCGCGCGCACGTGGAAGGATGACGACGAGGATCTTGGGGGGTCGTCATGACGGGTGAGGCGTTCGACGTGGTCGTCGTCGGTGGGGGTCTGGCCGGCTCGCGCTGCGGCGTCGGTGTTGGCTCGGGCCGGTCTCGAGGTGTTGGTGCTGGAACGCGAGGAGCAGTTCCGCGACCGGGTCCGCGGCGAGTGGCTGGCGCCGTGGGGCATCCTCGAGCTCGAGGCGCTCGGTCTGCGCGCCGTCGCCGACTCGGTGCCGCACGTCGACCTGATCACCCGCCACGTCGGCTACGACGAGTCGATCTCGCCGGACGATGCCGAGCAGCAGGCGCTCGACATCGCCGCGATGATCCCGGAGGTGGGTGCCTGGCGATCGGCCACCCGCAGTTCCAGGAGGCGCTGCTGGCCAACGCCGAGCGCGAACAGGCCACGATCCGCCGAGGTGTCAGCGACGTCGTCGTCGACGCCGGGCTCGTCGCCGTCGGTCACCTACCGACATGCCGGCGAGGAGCACACGGCGACGTGCCGCCTGGTCGTCGCCGCCGACGGCCGCGAGTCCGCCATCCGCCGCTCGCTCGGCATCGAGCTCAGCTCGACACCGGCGCAGGTGATCATGGCCGGGATGCTCGTCGACGGCATCCACGACTGGCCGGCGCGGACAGCAGGCGCTCGGCGTCGAGGGCGACTTCAACTTCCTCGTGTTCCCGCAGGCCGACGGCCGGGCCCGCCTGTACGGCGCCTGGGACGCCAGCGATCCGCACCGCTTCTCCGGCCCCGGTCGCGAGCAGCGGTTCCTCGAGTCGTTCCGGTTGTCGTGCCTCCCGGTTCCGGGGCGTTCGCCGACGCCACGCCGGTCGGGCCGCTGGCCGGCTGTCCGATGACCGACACGTGGACCGACGACGTCGCCGTCGACGGTGTCGTGCTCATCGGTGACGCCGCCGGGTGGAGCGATCCGATCATCGGGCAGGGGATGTCCGTCAGCTTCCGCGACGTCCACATGATCACCGACGTGATGACCATCGGGTCGGACTGGTCGCCCGGGGCGTTCGGCCGTACCGGGCCGAACGCGCCGAGCGGATGCGCCGGCTGCGCTTCGCCAGCGCCGGCAGCTACCTGATCAACGGCTTCGGCCCCGAGGCCATCGCCAAGCGTTGTCGGCTGCGCGAGATGTTCGCCGCCAATCCGTTCGCCTCGCCGGTGGCGACGGCGCTCCTCGGTGCGTGGCTGCTGCCCGAGGAGACGCTACAGCGACGAAGCGTGGCAGACGCTCGTCGCCGCATAGCTCACGCACACGTCGGCGCGATTGCCGGCGGACGCGTGACATCGTGGCGTCGGGATGAACAAGTCGACCAGCCTGATCCGGACGAAGCTCAACGCGGATCTCGAGCTACGAGGACGCGCGGGCCAAGGCCCGGTACGCGCTGCCCCGCGGCCTGTTCGACTACGTCGACGGCGGCTCCGAGGGCGAGTACACGATGCGCCGCAACGTCGAGGCCTTCGAGGAGCTCGTGTGGCGCCCGAAGCAGGCGATCTACCACGAGCAGATCGACACGGCCACGGAGGTGCTCGGCACCAAGCTGGCCATGCCGGTGATGACGGCGCCGTGCGGCGGCATGCGCCTCGTGCACCCCGAGGGCGACATCGGTCTGGTCAAGGCGTCGGCGAACTTCGGCATCTGCCACATCGCCAGCGCCGTCTCCGGGTTCCCGCTCGAGGAGATCGCCGCGTCGCACCCCGGGCCGAAGTGGTTCCAGCTCTACCGGCTGGGGTCGCGCCCGTTGATGGAGTCGCTCGTCCACCGCGCCCAGGCGGCCGGGTTCGGCGCGATGGTCGTCACCGTCGACAGCGTCATGGCCGGCTACCGCGAGAAGGACTACAAGAACGGCTTCTCGTACAACATGCGCATCGACCTGAAGAACATGGCCAAGCTGGCCCCGCAGGTGGTCACCCGTCCGCGCTGGCTGTACGACTACTGGCGCGACGGCATGCCCTTCGAGATCTCCAACACCCGGCCGGTCGGCGGCGGCGAGGCGCTGCCGATCTCGGCGATGGGCCGCACGGACCTCTCCCACTCGCCCACGTGGGACGACATCGAGTGGATCCGGGCCAACTGGGTCGGGCCGATGGTCGTCAAGGGCGTCATGGGCGCCGAAGACGCCCGCCGTGCCGTCGACGCCGGCGCCGACGGCATCGTCATCTCGAACCACGGCGGCCGCCAGCTCGAGGGCGCGCCGGCCACGATCGACGTCCTGCCCGAGATCGTCGCCGAGGTCGGCGGGGACACGACGATCCTGCTCGACTCCGGCGTGCGCCGGGCCAACGACGTCGCCCGCGCCGTCGCCCTGGGCGCCGACGCGGTGCTGATCGGCCGGATGTCGGTCTACGGGCTGGCGCTCGGCGGCGAGGCCGGCGTCACGCGCATGCTCCGGCTGCTGCACCAGGAGCTCGTGCGGACGCTGCGCCTGCTCGGCGTCGGCTCCATCCACGACCTCGACCCGAGCTTCATCGACGGCACCTTGCCGGGTCGGGCGGCGCCCACCCCGAGCACCCGCTGACGAGCGCTGTCGAGATCGGGCGTCCTGGATCTGTGCGCGTGCATGTGGTACGGTTCAGGCGAATGGCCGACTCGAGGCCGTTCGAGAGGGGTCGGTCATGCTCGCGATCAACACAGCCAGCTCGCTCATCAGCCTGGTGATCGGCATCGTGTTCGCCGTCGTCTGCAACCGGATCGCCGTGAGCAAGGGACGCGGGCCGATCCTGTGGGCCATCCTCGGCTTCTTCTTCTCGCTGATCTCGCTGATCATCATCCTCGTCCTGCCGCGGAAGAACGCCTCGTTGTAACGGCCGCCTCAGAGTGGTTGGCGTAGGTGGTGTCGGTGCGCGCATCCATGTACATCTCGCTGACGATGCGCCACGTGCCGTCGGTCCGACGGGTCAGCTCGCGCAGCGAGTGGTTGTCGCGCAGGGCGATTTCGCCGCCGTCCACCAACCCCTGCCCGCGGATCT
>CAWCFL010000005.1:0-456889 GCA_963794805.1 uncultured Acidimicrobiales bacterium | reverse complement strand
TTTCATCTCCAAGCTGCGCGCCACGAAATCCAGTCGCGCGCTCAATCTCCGAGAAACGAGAATCCGCATTGGCCAGCGTCACATCACCTTGGCCGACCCCTCCAGCCCTGCGTCAGAATACGAACGCAATTGATTCAAATTGTGCTTGATGACCCGCGCCGAATAATTGTTTCCGCCGAAGGAGGTTGCGATGCGTTCCCCAGCGCTCCACCGCACCCGTTCGTAAAACGCAGTCGAACAGAAATAGCGGGGTCGGCGCCGTCTCTTGCTCCTTTAACTGATCGATCGTTAACGTTGGCATTTAACCTTTGCTCACCACGCGAATCACGGCATCGTAGACATCCTCGACAGCGCACGAACCGTCAGTTGATCGTCCGCGAACCGGGCTTCGCATAAACAGCGCCCGCGCCTGTCCCGTCTTGTAATCGGACACCCCTGGCTGAGCCTCCACCTGCATCCCGAATAAGTCCACCGTTGCCCCAGCCGCCAGCTGCGCACCGAACGTCACGCTGGTCGTGTCTCAGGCCGAACGCGATCGCCATGGACACCCGCTTCCACTGCGCTGTCAGCGCGAAACTCTGCGACGCGCTTCCGCCCGTCGTAGTCTGCCGTCAGTGCCACACTCGCCCCGGTCGTCGTCCGAGCCCACACGCTCAGCGCGAACTGAAACTTCCCCGGCACCGCCAACGGTTGCGCAACCGCTTCCACCACCGACCCCGCTATTGACCACGGCCATTGCCCCAGTCCGCTCCCAATGGATCCGCCATCCCCGCCGTCAACGATATCAACGGACCGTTGTTCCATTCCGGCGCGCCGAACTCCTCGCTGCTCAGCAGCAGATTCCCCGCCGGATCCAGAAACGTGAACGTCTCCAGTCTTCCCGAGTCGCCTGAAACAGCGCCTCCATCGCATTCCACTCCGCCGCCGACATTCCCTGTGGCCCGCAATTCCCACTCCCGCAGCAGCGCGTCCGGATCCGCGAATACCACCGGCCTCCCTCGCTCAACGTGTTCACTACCGTGCGCGCGTATCCCTCCGCATCACCGGATAAATCGCCGACGCTCCCGTCACGAGTTGTGGAAATACCAGCATTCTAATTCGGTTCTCCTTCACCGTCACCGACGTCGTTCCGCCGCGACACCCTGGTAACCTACGTCAAACTGTCGCTATCGAAGCTGCAGTTCGGATACACCGTTCCGTCCCACGGATCTGTGAACGAAAAGGTTCCTGCCGCTCCCGCCTTGGCTCTCAGAAGAATTGCTCCAGAGCCACCAATTCCGCTCTCGTCCAGCAAACTCCAACCGGATCGCCCACTGTCTCAATTGGCGCGCCGAATCCCGGAAATCGCTGCTCGCTCCCATCCAGGAACCGCAGCACTTGCGTCGAAAATCCGCCCCGGTCCGATCCGACGGATATTGCGCCACTGCCCCGGTTTTCAAAGCTGGAAAGCTGCCCACTCTATACCGCCCGTATCACGTCGTTCAGCACGCTCGACTCGAGCATCGCCTGTCTAACCGCGAGTGCGATGTCGCTACTGTGATCGAGAAATGACTGGCTGTCCATCGCCTGGACCTGAACCGTAATCTGGCGAAGGCGACCACCGTTCGACACAGGTCTCGACAATCCGCCCTGCGCGGGATCCACGGCAAACGCCCTCGCTCGATCCGCTGCTAATCCCCGCGTTCGCGCTCAATGAAGGCGGCAGCGCGAACTTGACCAGCGGAGCCGGGCGCTGCTGTCCCCGCCTCCGAACAAGCTAGCGATTCCCGAGATCAGTGGGCTCAGACTGAATCCCGAGCCGAACACACTCAGCAGCGTGCTGCCGAATCTCGCCGGAGCCTGAACGTCCCGCGCTCTGGAGCCCATGACCTGGTCCCAATACGCGTTTAGCAGTACATCCGCCTATGCTCATTCCCCACCGTCGTTAGCCGCTCTGCGCTCGCCGCACTGGCCTCGGCCTCGACCTGCTGCGCTGATTTCCATGGCCGCCTGCTCCACGTCTGCAGTCGCTCGTCGAGTGCGCAGCTGATCCGCCACATGACTCGACGCGCCCATTGGCGCCACGCTCGGCAAACGACCGAGTGATGTTCATCGCATCACTTGCCATTCGATCCGCCTCCGCCCGCCACTCTTTTTCCATAGCTAGAAACGCGTCCAGCTCTCGCGCCGTCAAATCCAACACTCCGCCCGCCCACCTTCCATACAAAGAATCTTCTCGATCAATTCGATACTCTGCGGGCGTCACCAGAGATTTCGGACATTCTTCCGTCGACACCCGCCCGCGCGCCCACACCAGCCGTCCTGGCCCGCGGCTTCTCCGGCGCCATAATCCGCATCGTCTCCGTTCCTCCAGCCCCTGCCGTCGGCATCGTCGCATTTCCACCCGGCCTGGTTCCCGCGAAGGAAATGGAATGCGACGATCAGTTTTTTCGTTCGATCTTCGCTCAGCCCGCACTCGCGCTTGATCTGTGGCCAGATCTCCGCTGCCAGCTCCACCGGCCCCTTCTCGATCAGCGTCGCCGGCGTCGCCGCCTCGCCGTCGATCTCCAACCCCTCGATCTCCGCCAAGTCCCCACTCCAGATACGCTCGATCGATCTCCGCCGCCAGCACCGCCGCCTCCAGCTTCTCCCGCGCGATCCTGTCCCGCTTCCAGAAACTCCACTCTTGCGCCCGATCTCCCGAATCCTCCGCGCCAGTTCGATCCGTCGTCCCAACGACATCCGCGCGATCCGAAACCGCACACCCGCGCAGCGTCTCCGCGTCGAACCAAGCCGAGCTTTCATACGTCTCTCTATCCGAAATGCGATGTACAGTTCGTCATTCACCGTCCCCTGCGCCCGATCTGTTCTGAAATTTCCATTGCAGCCGCGTCTCCTGATCGTCGAACTCCGGAACCTCCGGCACCATCGCCGGCATGTACGCCCCGAACAACTGCCCCGGCTGCTCCCCCAACTGCAACATCACCCCGATCGGCGACCTCTGCCGCGCCGCCTGATACAAGCCCCTCGTCTGCGCGTCGTCGTGCTCGAACATCTTGAAGTTCAGCCGCACCGCCGCTCGCCCGCCGCGATGCACCGCGCGAAATCGCTTCCGAATTCCTGCACCCGCTGCTCGATGTTGTTCGTCCATCGTCAGTTCCGCCGCCGTCAGCGTGAAGAATTGGCTCTCGGGCGCGCCCATCCACACCTGTCCCAGATGCCCCGGCACAATCGTGTAATCGAAACCCGCCGACGATCGGCTCCGCCGGAAACTGCGTCAGCCCGGCCTCGCCGCTCACGAAACTCGCGCTATCCAGCAAATCCTGCGACGGCCCCGAAAACTCGAACTCCTGAAAATCCCCGTTCACCTTGACCTTCATCGTGTCCATCGCCGCGCCGTTCAGGATCCTCTGCACCACCGTGCTCGGATCCCAGTAGTCGAAGATCGTCGTGCTCCCCAGGTCGGTCGCCAGCTGGAAATGTTGCCGTCGGCCCAATTGCCGATCCCGCCACCGGGATCGATCGTAAACGGCGCATTGACGAATACCGTCGTCGTGTTCTGCACCGCCGCGACGAACCGGATCTCGCCGCCAGACGTGATCGCCTGCCCCGGCATCAGCCCGTGCGCCGCCGCGAACTGGATCTGCGTCTGCCCGGTCACCGACGCCACCGTTCCACCCGCGAAGATCACCGGCGTGGCGCCCATCGCCGCCTGAAACAGCGGTCCGTGCGTCGGCGGCCTGTCTGATCCGTCCATTCCGTCATGAACGTGTTCAGCTGGAAACTCGTGCGCCTTCGGATCCGGTTTGGCAATCCCGCGAACGTCCGGCTTCCGGTCTTATCGCGGCGCGCGTCTGCTCCGGAACCTGCTTCGCCGTCAGCTTCACGATCGGAATCCGATTCGCGCCCGTAATCGCCGGCCGCCTCACCGTAGCTCGACTCCAGCGCCACATAAACCCGGTTGTTGTTCGACGATATTAACAGACATCATAGTTCGTCTCCTCAACTCGACAAGTCCACTTCAAACTCACCTTCGCGATCTGCAAGAAATTCCTTCCGCCATGCTGCACCGGATCGATACTCACCTCGTACCCGCCCGTGAAGAACGCCCCTTCTCCCCAGCTCCCCCGATTCGCATCCAGCACCTGTGTCACCGCGTCCACGTACAGCCGCAGTTGCTCCTCCATCCCTTCGATCCGGTCCTGCGAAACCCGCACTTCGGCCACCGTTCGCACCTTGCCCGAAAATGTTCGGAACTTCTCCGTCAGCAGATTCCGCACCCGGTCCGAGTACACATGGACCACCGGATACTTCACCACCTGCGCTCCGCTCCGTCAGCTCGACCGAAACATTCTGATTCACCACATGCGCCGGCGGAATCGGCGCCAGCTCGACGCCGCTCTCTTCCGCCAATCGCCGCCACCGCCGGACCGAGCCCGTATCCGGCGCCGTCAGAAACTCCACCACCTTGCGCGTCGCGACGCTTGCCGTCTTCGCCATCGCTCATCCTCGCCTCAACATCCAGCCGCCGCTGATGTAGATGTCGGCGGCTTGCCCGTCTCCCGGCGCCGCACCCGCCACCAGTCCCGACCGGCCAGCGTGAAGCTCTGCCCCACCGCAACCGGCGTCGGATTCTGCAACGCCAGCGTGTCCGGCGTCAGTCCCAGATATACGTTGAACCCCGTCGCCACCGCCGGAGGATTCACCGCTCTCACCACCGGCATGCTTCCCGCCGGCGCGTCGTACGTGGTCATTTCGCTCGGCGCTCCCTCCTGCACCCGTCGCCGAACCCAGCACACCTGCGCGTAATACGTCGCGTCCGCGGAATCGATCCCGGCCGCCGCGCTGAACACCGGCGTCGCCGCCTGCGGAATCGGAATCAGTGCCAGTCCGACGCCGAATCGGAAAGTCTGCTCCCGCGCGTCTCGCGAAGCTCCTGATACTCCACGAACTTCGCCTGATATCGATCGTTGAGCTGATTGTTGAACGCATCCCGGTACACGATCTCCAGCGTGTGTAGCGCATGCCACCGCTTCATCTGCCGCGTGACCACCACGTCCGAGACGCCGATCGCTCTGCGCCGCATGCGGCTCCGTGGATCGTACGCGTCCCGGCATGATCCAGAAGAAAATCCAGCACGTCCTCGGAAATTTCTTCCGTCGCCAGATCCAGCTTCACGCCCAGGTCGATCGTCTCGGTGTTCGCCACCTCAAGAATCGCCGACTCATACACGCGCAAGTCCTCGGTGGCGTTCGGATTACCGTCTGTCAGCAACATTCAGCTGCGCCTCTTTCCATTTCGCCTCCACCTCCGCCCGAAACTCCGCCGTCTCCTCCGGACTTGCCAGGTCTGCCTTCCCGTCCGCGATCAACCGCGCCGCCACGCTCGAGGCAGCTCCGTTCACCCCAGCTCTGCCCCCGTCCGGCGTCGCCCGGCTAGTCACCACCGCGAAACGCCTCGATTAATCCGCCTCGATCTTGCGGATCTTTTCGTAGTACGCCAGCAAATCCATATGATCCCTTCACTGACAAAAGGGGACTGTCTCGGTTCCGATGAACCCGTTTGCGACTGCCGCAGCGGTGCCGACACCGAGGCTGTCTCACTCCTCTCCTAGCTGTTCACCTGCACCCCGAAGTTGTTCCGCAGCACGCCCGACGCCGTACAGCACGTCCACCGTGAACTGCTGCGCCAGCGTGTTCGGCTGGTAGCTCATCGTCACCCGCATGCCGAAGTTGCCCAGTTCCGCATACTCCGCGATCGCGCCCGTCCCCGGCAGCGGCTGCGGCAGCCGGCGCACCACCAGCCGATCGCATCCCTCGCGAACGCCAGGTTGTGCGTGGTCACCGGACTCGCTGCCCGTCTTCGGCACGAACTGCGACCGGAAGATATAGAAGTCTTTCATCTTGCCGACCGCTCCGTCCACCAGCGCCCGCAGCCCCGCCTCGCCCGCCGTGTTGTACTCGCTGAACCGCGGAATCTGCCGCAGCGCCGAATACGTCGCCGGATCCACCACCAGATACTTCGCCGCGCTCGCCGGAACCTTGCCGCGAACAGCGCCGTTTCCGCCGAATCCACCACCGCTTCCGTGATCGCCGTCCCGCCGTGCCCACCGCCGTGTTCGCCGTGAACTGCGGATACAGACCCAGCAGATCCGCTCTCGATCCTCTCCGCCAGCGCCACCACCGCCGGCTGCATGTACAGCTTCAGCAGGTCCGGCACCGCCAGCACCTTGGTCACGTCCGGAATCTGGAACGTCGCTTCCGCGTGCGTGTTCAGCACGATCTGCGCATTGCCCAGGCTCGGATTCTGCGTCTGCACCGTGCCGCCCTCCGCGATGTTGTTGGCCACCAGCGTCGGCGGAATCGGCACGTTGACCGTGTCTCCCGCCTGCGCCAGCGCCGGTTCGTAATCGCGATTGACCAGGTTCCCCATGACCAGGTTCCCCATCAACGCCGGCAGCGCATCCGCCGCCACCAGCTTCACAATCGCGTTCGCTACATTTGCTGATGTAATTGCTGGCATCTGTTTCTCCTTTCTCTCTCTGACTTCAAATCCCGCGCAGCGTCTGCGACGCCACTCGCGCGATCTCCTGCCGCACCCGGTCCATCTCTTCCGGGCTCATCCCCGGCCGGATCTTGTCGAGATCGACTCGCGCCTCGCCGCCGCGCCGCTCCTGCTGCCCCGCCGCTCGCCCCGACCCGCCTGCCATCCGCGCCGGCAGCAGCTCCGGATTCTCGTTGACGAACTGCGCCAGATACTCCCGCATCTCCGTCATCCTGCGCCATCAGCGTCCGTCCTCGCTGCGATGAATCTCGTCCTTCACCGCCTTGTACGCCAGATCCACCTTCGCGACGCCCAGCCTCTGCAGCTCCGCCCGAATCGCCGAGCTCCGCTCCGCTTCCTCCGCCTCGCTCGCCGTTGTTCTCCGCACCAGCTCGTTCACCCGCTGCTCCAGCTCTCGCGCGCTCCGCTCTTCCGCCAGCTCCGTCTTGTACGCCGGCTCGCTTTCTCTGCCGTATGAACTCCTCAATCACCGCCTGCACAATCGCCCGAATGTCGTCCAGTCTTCCATCTGCCTCCTACGTCTCCTGAGCCCTCACGCCCTCGATCTCCGCCACGATCCGATCCTTCACGTCCTGCCGCGCATCGCACAAATACTTCAGCGCCAGCTTCTTGAACACTTCTTTCTTCAGCGTCGGCGACTCCATCCCCAGCGCCAGCAACTGCTGCGCATCGTCCAGCTCCGTGCGAAATCCGCGATATCGAACTCGTCCAGCCCCGTCACGCTCGATCGTCCAGCCCGTCCTCGCGGCCGCCGTCGATCGCCCGCAGCACCCGCCGCATCTGGTCCTTCACCGCGTCCCCGTACGCCCGCAGCACTTCCTGCGTGATCGAGAAATCCCGCTGCTTGCTCAGCCCGGACTGCTGCCGCCCGTGCTCCAGCGACCCGCCTGCCTGCGTCAGATAGCAGACCCGGTAAATCTCTTCCTGCAGCCGCGCCAGATTGTCCGCCGCGATCTGGTAGACCTTGCCCTCCGGCTCCGTCCATCCGAACCTGTCCTCCGGCCCCAGTTGGATGTAGTAGCTCTCGCCCACCATCTGGTTCCACTCGCGCTCGGAGTAAACCACCGGCATCGCGAACAACCCCATCGTCAGCGCCCAGCCCAGCGCATTCGACTTGTTGAAATGCTCCAGCTGCAGCGACCCCGCCCGGTTCAGCAGCCACAGCCCTTCCGGAATCCGCAGCGCGAACAGCGGAACCTGTCCGAGCTTCGCCAGCCCGTGCGTCCCTTCGTCCATCAGCTCGACCGCCTCGTCCGCCCGTCGCTCGACTGCCGTAAATCCGGAAGTTCTGCTTGTCGTAGTAAGCCCAGCGCGTCTCCGTCCGCCACTCCGCATCCTCGACTCGTCCTTCTTGAGCTGCTTCGTCCGGATCACCACCCATTCGTAGTTCCCGTGCTCGTCGAGACTCCAGTTGATGACGTCGTCCGCCGCGTAATCCACCAGGTAAGCCCGCGATGCCCCGCTCGCATCTTCTTCCGCGCGAGTCCCCGGCGCTTCGCCGATCCGCGGGAAATCCACCAGCACATAGCTCGTGCCCGTCACCAGGCTCTCCATGAACTGCCTCCGGAAGAAATCCGTCAGCGTCGTCCCCTTGCGATCGCAGTCCTCCACGAACTCCGCGAAGAACGCCTTCGCCGCGCTCGTTCGTCCCCTCGAACGTCATCACCGGTTCCCGCCGGAACAGCGTCGCCGCATACCAGTCCACGATCGACCCGATATAGTTCTCGTAAAACACCCGGCTCAGCCGCTCCGCGTAAACTTCGCCCGGCTCCCTCTGCCGCCGGATCAGATACTCGCTGCGCGTTCAGCTTGAACTGCTCCCCGCCCGCATACAGGTCGCGATACTTCCGCCACACTGCCTTCCGCGCCGTATACTCCGGATGTTCTCGATCGATATCAAACACCATTCACTGTGGACGGCTCTGCCTGTACCGTTCAGCCCGGCTAAGCTCTAGATCAGCCGTCTTCCCTGCTCCCCGACCTTCTCCGCCGCCCGCAACTCCTGCCACACCAGATACCCCAGCGCGTCCGACAAATGCGTCCTCCTCGGATCCCGATCCTTATCGATCACCTGGCTGTTCTCCTTGTACGTCACCTGCTCGAAATCCTTGATCAATTCCTTGCACCGCGGATCGAACCATCAGCTCCGCTCCCCGCAGCCGACTCCAACTTCGCATTCATCAGCGTCACCCGGTCCCGCACCGCCGGATTCGACCTTCGGCATCTTGAAATCGCACCATCTCCGTACTCGCCGCTCCGAAAGAACTTCTTCAGAATCGCCACATCCGACGTCCCCGTCGTCTGCATGCCGCGCTCCCGTCGCATCCGCATAAACCACCAACCCCGCCGCATGCTCCGGAAACCGGCTTCCGAAACTCCTCGCAAGCCTGCTGCGTGCTCGCCCGGCTCAGCACGATCTCATCCAGCACCCTCACCTCGTCGCCATCCACCTGCGCCACCACCGAGCACATCGGATCCACGTTGAAATCCAGCGCCCACAGCAGCGGCCGCGTCCGGATCCACCTCCACCTCCGCCACATTCCGCTCCCGCTCGAACGCCGTATAAACCCGCCCCGCGTGCAAGTGCAGGTACTCGCCCAGCACTTCCTGCTCGATAAAACCGCGCGTCATAACTGCTCTTCAGCCGCTCGTAATAATCCGGCACCCGCTCCAGCAGAATGCCGATTCTCGAACGGCCTCGCCTGCACCGTCTCGTAGCCTTCCACGCGCTCGCGCCACGAACCGCTCGTAGACCCAGTCGTAACCCTTCGGAGTCCACACCGCGAACCCGCACAGCCGCGTCGCCTTCGGATCCCGCAGCCGCCCCTCCAGCCGCAGCCACGCCTCCTCCGACGTGTACGTCAGCTCGTCCAGCCCGAACCACGCCAGATTGCTCCCGCGCAGCCTCTCGAACTCCTCCACCGCCCGAAACAAAATCCTCGACCTCGTTTCCCGCATCACCAGAAAATTCTCCGCGCGATTCAACTCGTGCGGAATCCGATTCCGCTCCAGCGCCTCAAGCAGCTCAATCCGTTCGGGATCGATACCGGGCCGACCGCGTGGGAACCGCCACTGTATCCCTACCTGATTGCGGGAGTTTTCAAGGTTTTCGGGATTTATTCGCACGCCTCAGCCTTCGTTTTGCTGACGATTAACAGCATTTTCTCTGCATTCACGTGCATACCGGTGTTCCTGATTGGCAAGCGGTGCTTTGGCGAGCGCGTGGCCATCGCCTCCGGCTGGACGTGGGCGCTATTGCCGTACGTGACGTACTGGTGTGTTCACTGGGTTTGGGAGACCAGTCTTTCGGCGCTGCTTTTGGCCATGATTTTTCTGCTGGCGCTGGAGATGCCAGAACGTGATGGATTAAGACCCTGGATCTGGTTCGGTACGCTGTGGGGAATAGCCGCCCTCAACAGCCCGGTACTGATTTCGTTTCTGCCAGCCTCGGGACTGTGGGCCTGGTATCACCGGGCCAAGGTGGGCAAGAAATCGCTGGCGGGTGTTGCGCTGGCCTCGCTGATCTTTTTCGCGTTGCTGTCACCGTGGGTGGTTCGCAACACGCGAGTGTTTCACCAGCCCATTTTCCTGCGGTCGAATTTTGGCGCCGAGTTGCGCATGGGCAACGGGCCGGGTGCCGATGGGACGTGGATGTGGTTTCTCCACCCTACGCAGAATTTGTACGCATTGCAGCAATACCGCCAGATGGGCGAATTACCCTACATTGCCGAGCGGAAGCGGCAGGCGGTGGCATGGATTAAGCAGGACCCCGCCCGTTTTCTCGGGGTCAGCGCGAAGAAATTTTATTATTACTGGGCGGGCGTGCCGCGGCTGGCGGAAATGCCGCAACTGGCGCAGTTCAAGAACTCGATGTTCCTGATGTCGTCGTTGTTATGCCTGGGAGGGCTGATTCGCGCACTCTGGAAACGCAGGCCCGGGGCATGGCTGTTTTTTTGGCTGCTGTTCTGGTTCCCGCTGGTGTATTACGTCGTTTTCCCGCACGCCCGGTACCGCCATCCGATCGACGCCGAAATCGGGATGCTGGCGATCTACCTGATCGCAGAGGCACAACCCCGATCTACGAAGGAAAGAACCGCAGCTTGAAGCGCGGTTCAGTCGTTCTGCGGCAGGTTCAAGCCTGTCTCCAGCCGTATATCGGGGAGATTTTTGAACTGGGGCGCGAGATTGCGACCTCACCAAGGAACTACTTGCCCGTCTAAGCCGTATCAATTTGGTGAGGACTCTACGATGAAATCCAGGATCTCCGCTCCTCTGGCGGCCGCCGTGGTCGTGTCGGCCTTTTTCTGCGTGTCGACATTCGCAAGTTCTGACGCCCAGAACAGCAAATACAAAGAAGAGTTTCATCAAACCTACCCGCTCGCCGCCGGTGGACGGGTGGAGCTGTCGAACGTGAACGGCGCGGTTCGCATCACTGCTTGGGACCAAAACCAGGTCAAAGTGGATGCCATCAAGTACGCGAATTCGCAAAAGCGTCTGAATGAAGCGCAGATCAAAGTGAATGCAAGCGCAAGTTCGGTCTCAATCAAGACCGAGTACCCGGACCACGACTTAACGTTCAACCACTTCGGCGACGACAACCCGGCGGGGGTGGAGTACACGGTGATGGTGCCGCGAAACGCACGGCTGGACGAGATTGAAACGGTGAACGGATCGCTGGACATCACCGGCCTGACAGGAGAAGTTCGGGCGGAGACGGTGAACGGGCGGCTGACGGCGCACGGGCTGGCCGGACGCACCAAACTGGAGACGGTAAATGGGCGAATGGATGTGCAATTTGACCGCTTGCCCAACTCGCGGATCAACTTGTCGTCAGTGAACGGGGCCCTGGAGGTGACGATACCCTCAAACGCCAATGCGGAAGTGGAGGCGTCAACCGTACACGGCGGCATCAGTAACGACTTCAATATGCCGGTGGACGGCCACTGGTTCACTCATAGCCTGCATGCGCAGCTGGGTTCGGGCGGTCCACACATTACGCTCGACAACGTGAACGGAAGAATCGAGATTCGCCATGGCAACGACGGCCAATCCACCAGTCCCGTCGAAAACCTGGATCACGACGGGTCCGCCTCTAAAGGCGATGATGACGACGGCGACGACTCGATCTGAGGGCGGCGGTGGCTAATACACCGTGTATGCCGGCGCGGGTGTGCGCAGATCGGGCTTGGTGGCCTCGAGCAAAAGAGCGCCAATCGCGCTTGAATGCCTGCAGGTCATCGAGGCTGTGGAACGACTTGGTTTGATAATCGTCTGGGGTGGGCGTGTCGTCGGGAATGTGGAGCGCCTGAACGTCTTCAAAGGCATGCTTCTTCAAAAGTTCGACGTATTCGGCTTCGGAACGCACGTGCACCGGCACTTTCAGCTTGTCGACCCATTGCAACGAGTACGGGTTGTCCCTGTAGAGATTGATCAGGATGAACAGCCGCCCGCGCGGCGCCATCACGCGAAACAATTCCATCAGCGCGCGATCCTGGTCGGGGTAGTAGTAGAACGACTCGACGGACAGCACTTTGTCGAAGAAGTTTTCTTCCCACGGAATTTGCTGCGGCCGACCCCCAGGCGTAGAGAATGTTATCGAACTCTTTCGAGGCTCGTGCGCGCCTGGCGAATCATTTCGTCGGAAATGTCGACGCCGACCACCTGGCCGAAGCCATCCGGGCCTTCGCCGACCAGGCGCGCCAGCAGGCGAGTAGCCCATCCCGAGCCGCATCCGAGATCGAGCACGCGCTCGCCGGGACGCAGATTCATGCGCCGCATGGTCTTCTCGGCGATGTCGAGGTGATGGTTACTCCATTTTCTCGCCTTCACCGGCCTCGGCCCAGCGGTTGAATTCCTGTTGCAAGCGCTCGTCGGAAGTGGACATGGGATAAATTGTAGCCGCTGGGCGATCGACGGCGGTGCGTGGGCCTGCACGACTGTGCTACATTGGCTCCCTCACGATGAGCGCGAATCCCATGGCTGACCCTGCCCCGCCGCTACTCTATTGCCCGGTGTGCGCGAAGGAAGTCCCCGACCCACTCGCCTGCGGGGATTGCGGCTCGGTGATTTGCCGTCGTTGTGGCACGCCGCTCGAAAGCCCCGACGATCTGGGAATCGGCTAAGGCGCAACGTACCGGGCGCCTGCTGCGCTGCGCAGGGCCTGATTGTGTTGATCGGCGCGCCGGGATATCTTTAACTGGAGACGTCAAAGCCGGTTGGCGGCGACGCGCGAATCCCTGCAAGGTCCAGAGAGAACATGCCTGAAGAACGCTATACAGACAGTGTCAAACGCGCACTTTTCTTGTCGAAGCTCGAAGCCAATGAAACCGGGTCGACGGAGATCCAGCCCGAGCAGTTGCTTCAGGGAGTCATCACCTCGGACCGGGAGTTGATCGCCACCGCGCTGACGCAGATGTCCCGCGACCTGATCCAGGAACAATTGCTTCGCAGCCGGAGCACAGGGGTGCGGCCTGCCACCACCGGGGAGGTACCGCTGGGTGCCCAGTGCAAGCGTGCGCTTGGGTTCGCTGAAGAAGAGGCCGACAAGTTCGGCCGAAAAGAGGTTGGCGCGGATATGGTATTGCTGGGATTGATCCGCGAGCCGAGGGTTTGGCCTCGAAACTACTGAAGAAATACGACGCGAGCTATGAAAACGTCTGCGAAAGACTTGGCCTGCCGGTCACGGCGGGACAGGGATCGAGTGGTGGCGGCGGGTTCTTCTCGAAGTTCAAGAAGGCAGTCAAGGGTTAACAACACCGCTCTTACGCAGTGATACGGAGCGGGAGCTTCGAGCCGACACGACGCATGCGAATCATCCGGCTTCCGCCCTTGACGCGGCTGCGGGATGAACGCAAGAGGCCACATCACCGTTGAGGAACTCATTGCGGAGCCTACCGAATTGCGTTCCGCTTCTTTAGAATTGCGCGTGACTCGCTTTTGCATTTCCGGAGACTCATGCCCAACCCGCTGCTGATTGCCAAAGGCGACACCGAACTTTACCTATTGCCTAACCTCTCCAACCGTCACGGCCTGGTCGCGGGCGCGACCGGCACCGGCAAAACGGTGACGCTGCAGGTGATGGCCGAGGCCTTCAGCCGATTGGCGTGCCGGTGTTCGTGGCCGACGTGAAAGGCGACCTTTCGGGATCAGCCAGCCGGGCAAAGCAATCCAAAGTTGCAGGAACGCGTCAAGAAGCTTGAAGCTCGATCGGCTTATCGAATTCTCGGGCTGTCCGGTGACGTTCTGGGACGTCTTCGGCGAACAGGGCCATCCGGTTCGCGCGACCGTGTCGGAAATGGGCCCGCTGCTGTTTCAGCCGCATTCTGAACCTCAACGACACCCAGAGCGGCGTGCTGACGCTGGTCTTCAAGATCGCCGACGACAGTGGCCTGCTGCTTGCTCGATCTGAAAGACTTGCAGGCCATGCTGCAGCACGTCGGCGAGCAGCGCGAACAGATCTACAGACCGAGTACGGCAACATCTCGGCCGCCAGCATCGGCGCCATTCAGCGCGGACTGCTAGCGCTGCGAACAGCAGGGCGGCGACAAGTTCTTCGGCGAACCGGCGCTCGAATCTCGACGATCTTATGCAGACCGACGGCAACGGCCGCGGGGTCGTCAATATCCTGGCCGCCGACAAGCTGATGCAGTCGCCCGCAGCGTTACGCCACGTTTCTCCTGTGGATGCTGTCGGAACTTTCGAAAGCTGCCGGAAGTCGGCGATCCCGACAAGCCGAAACTGGTCTTCTTCTTCGACGAGGCCCATCTGCTCTTCACCGACCTCCCGCAGACCCTTGCAGGACAAGATCGAACAAGTCGTTCGGCTGATCCGCTCCAAAGGAGTTGGTGTCTATTTCGTCACCCAGAATCCCACCGACATTCCGGACGATCGTGCTCGGCCAGCTCGGCAACCGGGTGCAGCATGCCTTGCGGGCCTTCACCCCGCGCGATCAGAAGGCGGTGCAAGCCGGCCGCGCAGACCTTCCGCACCAACCCCGAAGCTCGATGTTGAAACGGTGATCACCGAACTAGCGGTAGGCGAAGCGCTGGTTTCGTTTCTTGATGAGAAAGGTCACCCCGGAAATGGTTGAGCGGGCCTTGATCTGCCGCCGCACAGCCAGATCGGCCCGATCACGCCCGAGCAACGGCAACAGTTCATCAAGACTTCGTTGTTGTCGGGACGTTATGAGCAAGCCGTGGACCGCGAATCGGCCTATGAGCGGCTGAAGGGGAAGTGCGGGGGCGGCGGTCACCCGCAGCAGGCAGATCAGCACCAGCAGCAGGAAGCGTCGCAACCCTGGTACAACAAGCTGCCCTCGCTCGATTCTTTGGGATTAGGGGGCGCGACGACAGGGAGCGGCGGACGCCGGGGGGATTCCCTGGGAGAAGCCATGATGAAGAGCGCGGCACGCTCCATCGGCAGCAGCGTGGGACGACAACTATCCGTGGCGTGATGGGATCGTTGCTGGGCGGCAGCGGACGCCGATAGCCAGTGCGGATGGTGTGACCTTGCCCACCTTCATCGCGCTTATGGCGGCCAGGGTGGGGAAATGCGGGAAGAAACTACACTGTGAGGGAAAGCAGTGTCAATCGGGCTTGTTGCCGCCGCAGGCCGCCCCGCATCCGGAGGATTCAACGAGGTAACGAGGATGCGGCGTAGCGCAGCGCACGCCACACGTCCTGCGCTTTATCCGTGGTTTCCTTTACTGTGCCCGAGTTGTCGATCACGTAGTCGGCGACTTTGATCTTTTCTTCATCCGGAAGTTGGGCGGCCATGCGACGGGTGACTTCCTCGCGCGGCGAGCCTCTGGCTAATGCCGAAGCGCCGGCCCAGCGCTCG
This sequence comes from uncultured Acidimicrobiales bacterium, assembly GCA_963794805.1. Classification (GTDB taxonomy): domain Bacteria; phylum Actinomycetota; class Acidimicrobiia; order Acidimicrobiales; family Ilumatobacteraceae; genus JAODBQ01. The sequence continues at coordinate 441,508 of CAWCFL010000005.1, read as the reverse complement.
ATACGCTGCTCGGGACGGCAGGTCACCACCACGATCTTGTCGAAGTGGCCCTGACTGCCGGCTTCCAAGATCAGCGCAGCTTCGACCACGGCGATGGCATTCGGGTGCTGGCGCGCGAACCTCTTCCGGACCATTCCTCCTGCCGCGCGATCACCGCCGGATGCACGATCGCATTCAGATTTCTCCTTCACCCGCGATGTGGCGACTCCGGATCGACTTTGGCACGCAATCCTGCGCGGCTCCTGCGCGGAAAACGCCGCATTCGCCAGCGCGGGCCGGTTGATGGTGCCGTCGGGATTAGAATCTCGCGCCCAAACGCCTCTACGACCCGCCGTACACCTTTTCTCCAGGCCGCATCAGGTCGTGCGCGATCTGGTCAGCTTGAATGAGGTGAGCACCCAGCGAGACGAAAATTTCACCCACCGTGCTCTTGCCCGACGCGATGCCTCCGGTCAGCCCGACCTTCAGCAAGCTCGCGTCGCCTCGCCTGAGTTTGGCCGCGCGCACGGTATTCGACATGAGCATGGCGATGGTCAGCGGCCCTACGCCGCCGGGCACAGGCGTCATCGCTCCGGCCACTTCCGCGACTGCAGGGATCAACGTCGCCCATCAGCACCGAGCCATTTTTGTCGAAGGTCTGCGCGCGCTTGGCGTTGCCGGGGAAGAACCTATCGAACTCGGCAGCGATCCGTGACCTTGTTCATGCCGACGTCGATGACCGTGGCTCCGGGCTTCACGAACTCGCGCGTGATCATGCCCGCGCGGCCGATGGCGGCGACCAGGATGTCGGCGCGGCGGCACACGCCGGCGAGATCACGAGTTTTCGAATGGCAGACGGTCACGGTGGCGTTGCCGTTCAGCAGCAGCATGGCCACGGGCTTGCCGACGATGTCGCTGCGGCCGACAACCACTGCCTCCTGCCCGGCAACCGGAATGTTGCTGCGCTTCAGGATCTCCAGGATCCCGCCGGGGTGCATGGCACCAGCCCGGGACGCTGCGTCGACAGCAATCCTACGTTGACGGGATGAAAACCGTCGACGTCCTTTGCCGGATCGACGGCCATCAGCACGCGCTTCGAGTCCACCTGCGGAGGGAGCGGAAGCTGCACGAGGATGCCGTCGATTTCGTCGCGGCGGTTGAGTTCGTCGACCAGCGCCAGCAGTTCCCCGTGGTCACGGATTCAGGCGGGGTGTACTTCTCACTGTAACGCCGACCTCCTCGCACTCTTCACCTTGCCGCGGACATACACTTCGGAGGCCGGGTTATTTCCCACCAGCACCACGGCCAAGCCGGGGGAAATTCCAGCACGCTTCATCTTGCCGATGTTGTCAGCCACTTCGGCCCGGATCTGCGCGGCTATCTTGGTCCCATCGAGTATCTGGGCAGGCATTGGGCCGAATTCTATCGTATGACGCGGCCGACTGGTCCTGCCAGTTCGGTACCGAAGTCCAATTAGCGCCCCTAACGGCCATCGCAGCACGCCTCGGACGCGTTACACTGCCACCATGATCACCGAAAGAATTTCTCGACATGCTGGTCTGCCCAGTCCTGCAAGAAGCCGCTGGTGATGAGAGACAACGGCGAAAGCCTGAAATGCAGCGAATGCAAACGAGTGTATCCAGTACGAGACAACATACCTATCCTGCTGGTTGACGAAGCGGTCGTGGAACCTTAACCGTTCGGCCCCGAGCCGCAGCCGCAGAGTTAGTTTCCGGTTCGCGGAGAACCCTGGCCAGTCCCTAGCGTCCGCGTAAGTCTTGCAACGTGAGGAATTGGGGTTGTGCAACTCCGCTGCTGGCCGCAAGTTGCGTGGCTGGAAAATTTTTTGGTGAACTTCTGATCAGAAAGGGATTGCGGCACTCGAATTGCTTTGCAACTATCGGGACAGTCGAAGACTCTAATGGTTAAGTGGTATTCGGGCCGGAGGTGACAGGCTTATGAAAGAAAAGTTCACGGTGACTGAACTGACCGCGCTGAGGAACGACCTGCTGCAAGGCGGGCTGGCCGATTCTCGCGAGGCGGCTGAAGTGCTTCAGGTCTTTCTGATGGGTAGAGGCTACGGGGTGTCTCCGCAAGCAGCGCTCGACGCTGCCAGTAGAGTGGAAATGGCGGGTTGTGCCTTACCCGTGCTGGAGCAGGAACTTGAGGGTTTGGCGTTAGTCATGTAGTCGCAATTGGTGACATTTTTCGAGACCTCAGAACCAAGTCGAAACTCGAAAAATAAGCAAAACGAGCCGGGCCAACCAGCCCGGCTTTGCTATCTCTGTCTTTTTTCTGCTGGAGTGGGCGCGATCTGCGCGTGGACTATTCGTAGCGAAGGCTCTCGACGGGATCCAACTTTGCGGCACGGGTTGCGGGCACAGTGCCGAACAAAATGCCGACCAGCGACGAGACCACGATGGCCACAATGGCTGAAAGCCCGGAAACCGGCACGCGGTACTCGGTGAGGAAGCGGACGGAGAAGGGCAGCGCCAACCCGATCACGATGCCGATGAGCCCACCGATCAGCGAAATCAGCATGGCCTCGGATAGGAACTGAAACTTGATCTCCCGTTTGGTGGCTCCCATGGCCTTGCGGATGCCAATCTCCCGAATGCGGGCGCTGACCGTCGCCAGCATGATGTTCATGATTCCGATGCCGGAGACCAGCAGGGTTACGGCGGCGACCAGCAGGAGCACGATGGTCAGCGCGTCGGCAGTTTTTTCGGCGACTTGCACCAGCTGGGTGAGGTTGTCGACGTTGTAGACCGACTCGGGACGATGGCGGCTCTGGATCACGCGGCGGATTTCATCGGTGGCGGGGACGACCATCGCAGGATCGGCCATCGAAAAGTACATCTGCTTCACGGAACTGGGGTCAGTGAAGTAACGGCTGACGGTAGAGGGGATGACCATGGTGTTATCGGTCACTTCGGACTGTCCGAAGGTATCCACTCTCTCGTGGAACGCGCCGATGATGGTGAAGGGCAATCCGCTAAGATTGACGATTTTGCCGACGGCATCTTCGGGGGTGCCGTAGACACTTTCCGCCAGCTTCTGGGTCATCAAGGCGACTTTGTTGCGGGCCTGCTGATCCTGATCGTCGAAGAAGCGTCCCGCGACGACGACCAGATTGCGTACATTCGAGTATTCGGGATAAACGCCCAGGACCTGGATGTCGCGTTCTTTGCCGTTGCCCACGGGGATGCGATCGGCCAGAGGAACGACGGGAGAGGCAGCAACGATGCCGGAAACCTGCTGCAGGACGGCGTTCATGTCCTCGGTGGTGAGCAGGTCGGGAGCGCTGGCAGTGATGCGCGGGCCGCCGCCCTGGTACTCGACGTAGATCAGATTCGCGCCGATGGCCTGGATTTGGTTGAGTACATACTGCTTGCCTGTCAACCCAATGGTGACAACCAGAATCAGAGAAGCAGTGCCGATCACCATGCCCAATGCGGTCAGCGCAAAACGAACTTTGTTGCCGGAAAACGTGTCGTAGGCAAAGGCAAGGATCTCGCCGAGACAGAGCGTAGGCTTGCGACGGGTTCTGCCGCGGCGCAACCACCTGCAGCGGTAGCGGTCGGCTCGGAGGTGCGACGACGGTCGCCATTCTCTGCCTTAGATGCTACCCGTTCAACGGGCGCTGTGCAAACTGTTTGCATGCGAGATTGAGTTGGCCACGATGTAACGCCGTCCTTGACACCGGTTTATGCTAGACCGTACAAAAATTGGTAGACATTTGTAGTGTTATGTCCGAGCGACTCGACCTCCGATCATGACAAACCGGCCGGCAACTCGTCATGACATCTTCAACTACGATGCGTTTCGCGGCGCCTTCTACATGGTCTTATGGCGGCTGGTTTTACGGCTACTGCGGTCCCTGTTCCTTTACCCGAACGGCTGGATCCGGCGAGGGACCACTGGCGATATGCCGGAGAGACAGGCCGGATTGCGCGTTCGCTGGCCTTGGGACATGGTTTCAGTAATCCGTCTGTTCGGCAAACGGGCCCTACGGCCTGGCTGTCGCCGGGTTTTCCGCTCTTCTGGCGGGCATTTTCAAGATTTTCGGGGTTTATAGCAAGACTCGCTGCTGGCGATCCTGTCGCTGGACTGCCTGTTTGTCGGCACTGACCTGCATCCCTATCTTGCTGATTACACGCAAGGTTTTGGCGAAAGGACCGCAGTTGGGCGGGATGGATTTGGGTCTTCTTTCCCTACTCGATCTTTTTTGCCGCCGACTTTGTGTGGGCAGCGACCTTGACCACGCTGCTGATGACGGCGGCTTCCTGATGGCCCTTTATCTGGAGGAGTCGGGTCGCCCTGGTTATGGGCAGGATATGGCGTTTTCGGGGCTGTGACGGCCCTATTGATCCCGGTGGCCCTCTCCGTACTTCCGGTACTCGGCATTTGGCTGTCCTGGCGGCGTTTCCGCGAGGACCGTTCCCTGGATAAGAAACGCGGCCCTGGCCGTGTGCAGGATTCCTGGTGGTGACATCGCCCTGGCTGATTCGCAACTACGAGACCTTCGGCAAATTCATTCCGTTCCGCGGAAACCTGGCTTTTGAGTTTTACTGCGGCAACAACGCCGATAACTGGCATTGGGACCCGCCGGGCTACCATCCTTCTGACACGCGACCGCGAAGTGGAACGAGTACCAGCAGCTCGGCGAGATGGGCTATGTTGCGAAGAAGAAAGGCGAGGCGTGGGAGTACATTTCATCCCATCCGGGCGAGTATGCGGAGCATTACGCTGCGGCGGGTGGTGTACCTGTGGACGGGGTTCTGGAGTTTCAGCGCCCGCTACCTGCACGAGGAGCCATTTGACGCACCCAACATTTTTTCTGCACGGCGCTGACGGTGCTGACGTGCATCGGATTATGCAGGCGTTCCGGGATTTTGGGAGTGCCAGCGTGCCCCCTTTGCTCTGGCGCTGATCTTCTTTCCCCTGATCTACTACTTGACCCATCCGGAAGATTATTACCGGCGGCCGCTGGATCCGGTGTTGGTGATATTGGCGGCCTATGCCTTGACGCCGTTGAAGAAGAGCCCGGCCGACGCTCGAACCCGAGATGAAGAGACGGATCAGTATGCCGAACGAACGCTGGTGGCATAAAGCTTACGCGCTTGGCTACCGGGCGCCGTCCGTGGTTCTGGATGGTGGTGGTCGGGCTGCTTATCCGGCTTGCGGTGCGGCCTTCCTTTACCCCGAGCAGATGCATCCCGGAATACGACCACTTCTCCTTCGGATTCGAAGAAGGCCGAGTGGCGCGGTCGATTGTGGAAGGCAGAGGATTTGCCAGTCCCCTGTTTCTGCCAGAGCGGACTTGACCGCGTGGTTTGCCCCCGTCTATCCCTACCTGCTTGCGGGAATTTTCAAGCTGTTCGGCGTGTACACGCTGGCATCGGCGTGGGTAGCCATCGGCCTGAATTGCCTGTTCTCGGCGCTGACCTGCATTCCGGTCTACTTCATTGGACGCTAAGAGCTTCAATCGCAGGACGGCACTGATCGCGGGATGGGGTTGGGCGCTGATTCCCTACGCGATCTACTATCCCGTGATTCGCGTTTGGGATACGTGGCTGGCCACGCTGCTGTTGGCCATCGTGTTTCCTGCTGGTGCTTCACCTGGAAGAGACTTCGAGCGTGGCGGTTTGGGCGGCATTCGGGGCGCTTTCCGGGTTAGCCGCGCTGACCAGCCCGGTTGTGCTTGCAGCATTGCCGTCCGCTCGGCCTGTGGATGGCATATCGCTTGTAGCGAAAGAGGAGGCGCTTTCCTGTTGCCGGCGGCGGGCGCGGTGGTTAGCGTGATCCTGGTCGTCACCCCGTGGTTCGTGCGGAACTACGAGACCTTTCACGACTTTATCCCGATCGGCGACAGCCTTGGGCTGGAGTTCCTGATCGGCAACAACGGCGATACGGGCTATCTCTATTCGAAACCGGCGGGACCCTGGCATACGCAGTCGGAGTGGCTGGAGTATCGCGATAACGGCGAACTGAGCTATTTCCATCACAAGGGCGAGCAGGCGAAGACTTACATTTCCGACCACCCGGGTTGGTACTGCGGCGATGATCGGCCGGCAGGTGGTGAATCTGTGGACGGAGTACTGGACGCTTCGACAAAGAGTTCCTGAAGGACTACCCGTGCGATCCGCTGATCGTGCCGCTGTCGCACAACACTAAGCGTATCTACACCTTGCTGGGGCTCGGGTACGCATTTCGCAAGAATGCAAACTGACGGCGATGCCGTATGCGATCATGCTGTTCTTCTTTCCGCTGATTTACTACTTCACGCACACGGGAGACTGGTACCGGCGTCCGATCGATCCCATGATCGTGATCTTTGCGGCTTATGCTCTTGCGCGAATGTTTGAAGGCAAGAAACCCGCCGTCAGCAAGAATGCGGGGCTACGCCGAATGGAGATGGCGGAGAGATAAAACCCCGCGGCCCCGGGAACGCTCGATAATTTACTCTTCCTCTTCCCTTCACCTCGCCCTCGCCGCCTTTGCTTTCTCGATGATCTTTTCCTGGATCCGCTGGCACGGCGTCGTAGTGATGCATTTCCATGTTGAAGCTGCCTCGGCCCTGCGTCATCGAAGTTAGATCGACGCCGTAGGTCAGCATTTCGGACATTGGCACTTCGGCTTTCACCACGGTGTTGCCGCCTTTGTTGTCCATGCCCTGAATGCGGCCGCGGCGGCTGTTGAGATCGCCCATGATGCTGCCGGCGAACTCGTCGGGCACGGTTATCTCGACTGCCATTACCGGCTCGAGCAGCGTTGGCTTGGCCTGCTCCATGGCTTTTTTGAAGGCGATGCGGCCGGCCATCTGGAACGACATGTCGTTGGAATCTACGTCGTGATACGAGCCGTCGTAGAGAATCACTCTGAAGTCGACCACGGGAAACCCGGCGAGATATCCGCGCGCCGCCGCGTCTCTGATTCCTTTTTCGATGGCGGGAATGATAGTTCTTGGGAATCGCGCCGCCGAAGATCTCGTTGACGAATTCGAACTCGCCGCCGCGGGGCAGCGGCTCCATCTTGATTTTGCAATCGCCGTACTGGCCGTGTCCGCCGGTCTGTTTCTTGTGGCGGCCCTGCACGTCGGCTTTGCCGCGGATGGTTTCGCGATACGGAACCTTGGGCGCCTTCAGAATCACTTCCGTGTGGTAGCGCTTCTTCATCTTCGAGACTACGACTTCGATGTGCTGCTGGCCGGTGCCGGCAATCAGAAATTCTTTGGTCTGGGGATCGCGGAAAAACCGCAGCATGGCATCCTCTTCCATCAGCTTGTGGATGCCCGGTCCCAGCTTGTCTTCATCGGCGCGGCTCTTGGGTTCGATGGCGAAAGTGATCGCGGGCTCTGGCAGACTGACCTGCGGATACTGAATCGGCGCGCTCTTGTCGCCCAGCGTGTCGCCGGTCAGCGTGTCTTTTAATTTGGCCACCGCGCCGATATCTCCGCGTGCAGTTCGGTCACCGGCACCGCAGTCTTCCCCTGCATGATGGAAATGTGCGCCAGCTTTTCGGCCGAGCCGCGGGAGAAATTCTGCAGCGGTCGCATCGTTCTTCAGAACTCCGGAAAAAACTTTGAAGTAGGAAATTCGCCCGGCGAAGGCATCCGAAATGGTCTTGAAGACGTAAAGCGAAACCGGCTCGGCGTCGGTCTCATGCGCTTCGGCGGCTCGCCGTTTCCCGATGCCGCAGCCTCTCCCTGCACCCATTCATGCTCGGAGGGAGCCGGCGTGTAGTCCACGATGAAGTCCATCACCCGGTCGGCGCCGATGTTGCCGAGACCCGAGCCGAAGATGACGGGAAAAATTTTGTCTTCGCGGATGGCGTTGTGCAGCGCCGGAATCAGGTCTTCGACGGGGATGGTGCCCTTCTCGAAAAACTCTTCCATCAACTTGTCGTCGCCTTCGGCGACCAATCTCGACCAGCTTTTCGTGCGCTTCCTGAGCCTGCTCTTTCATGTTCGCGGGAATCTCGGTTTCCTTGCCTTTGCCATTGCCGCCCAGTTCGTAGGTGTACGCCTTCATCTGCACCAGATCGACCACGCCGGTGAAATTCTTCTCCTTGCCGATGGGCAGTTCCAGAGGAATCACCGCGCGCCCGAAGGCGTTGGTCAGCGATTCCAGCACGCGTTCGCAGTCGGCGCGGTCGCGATCCATGCGGCTGACCACGATCAAGCGCGGCGTTTTGAATTCTTCGCAGTAATTCCACACCCGCTGGGTGACCACCTCGACTCCGGCCACGCCGTCCACCACGACGATCGCCGCGTCCACCACGGGCAACACCATCTTGGCTTCGTGGACGAACATGTTGAAGCCGGGCGTGTCGACGATGTTGATCTTGGTTTTGCCCCACTCGACGTACGCCAGTCGCGGCCGAAATCGACATCTTGCGCGCGATCTCTTCTTCGTCGTAATCGGTGGTGGCGGATGCCGTCATCCACCCGCCCCAGCCGCTGGGTGGCGCCCGCGGTGATACAGCATGGCCGAAACCAGAGAGGTTTTGCCCGCATGACCGTGACCCACCAAGGCGACGTTGCGGATGTTTGCGCCTTCGTAAACTTTCACGGGTTCACTCCTTTGCCAGTCAGCGACTACTCCGCTCGTTGTTCGGCTGCACAGCGTGCCCGGCAGGCCAGGAAGTTAAAAGGACTGGATAATGCCAGAGACGGATTAAGTCGCCAAAACTCAAGATGCTAACACACGTGATTTTGGGCGAACAACCTTGGCATAGCGCATTTTCGTGAATCCATCCGCCTTGATCCCCTGCTACGATTGGCCGGATTATCCCAGTAGCTCGAGGCCGCACATGCATTGCACTCCGGAGATTTTGAAAAGACTGCCGCTGTTTTCCCTGCTGGACGATGAAGAGACCGCCGTGCTGGCGGGCCAGGTGGAATTGCGGACGTTCGCCGAACGCCAGCGGATCTACAAGATGGGCGAACCCGAGCACCAGGCCTACGTGATGGTCTCGGGCAGGGTACGGGTCACCACCGTGGACGAAGATCAACAGGAAGTCGTGGTCGACGAGCCCGGCGCAGGGCGAGTTTTTTGGCTTTGCCTCCATGCTGGACCAGACGCCGCACCAGACCGACGCCATCGCGCTGGAGGAGACGACGTGCCTGGAAGTCGATCGCGACGACATCTCGATGCTGCTGCAGCGCAAGCCGCATGGCGGGCATGGACATGCTGACCGTGCTGGGGCGGCAGTTTCATGCCGCGCAACATCTGGTGCGCGTGCGCGCCAACCGCAATCCCAACGAAGTCATCGAGGAAGAGGATGACATTCGGCGAACGCATTGCCGATCGTGGTGGCCCGCTTCGGCGGATCCTGGACCTTCATCATCACCTTTGCCGTTATCGCTGATCGTTTACACGACCATCAACGTGAGCTTCAGGCACGGCAGCCTGGGATCCGTATCCCTTCATCCTGCTGAATCTGTTTCTGTCGATGCTGGCGGCGATTCAGGCGCCGGTCATCATGATGAGCCAGAACCGGCAGGACAAGAAAGACCGGCTGCGCAGCGAACTCGACTTCGACGTGAACCGCCGCGCCGAGTCCGAAATTCAGGGACTGGCGCAGAAGCTCAACCTGCTGGGCGACAAGATGGGCGATATCGAAGTCCTGCTGCGCTCGCATATGCCGGAAGTAGAATGAGCGGGCTCGCCTTGTGGGAGATCGCTGTCAGGCGATTTTGTCGACCCCGGGTAAATCCGTAGTCCTGTACTGGACGTACATAAGCAGAAAACATTCAGAAGGAGAATTCCATGAAGAAGTTGCTGGCCCAGCTTTTTGTTTTGGGGCTTCTCTGTCTCGCTGTTTTGCCCTCACCCGCAGCGCCGGTGCCGCAAGCGGCGCAAAGTCAACCCAGCTTGTATAAACGCCTCGGGGCTATGATGCCATCGCCGCGGTGACCGACGATTTTCTTGGCCGACTGGTGAAGGACCCCCAGCTGAGCCGGTTCTTTGTGGGCCACAACACCGAATCATTGCAGCGCATTCGCCAACACGTGGTGGACTTTCTGTGCAATGCGACCGGAGGTCCTTGCCTGTACACCGGACAAGACATGAAGACGGCGCACACGGGATTAAAGATCACCGATGCGGAGTGGAATGCCGCGGCACAAGACCTGGTGCAGACCCTGGATAAGTTCAAGGTTCCGGAGCCCGAAAAGACGGAAGTGCTGAACGCCATCAACGGGTTAAAGGGCGACATTGTAGACGATGATCGCTTGCGGAGAGGGACAAGCGAAGGTTTGTCCCGTTTCGCCTGCCTGAATCAGAAGGCGAGCCCTCGCCCACTCATCCAAGGGAGGGGAGTGTGCCCGACGAACCCAAAAGAAAGATAGTTCCCACCACCAGGCTGTAAACCGCGGTAAGTGCGGTGATGACGTACTGAAATCTCGGCGCATGGGTGCCGAAACCGAACAAGCCTGCCGCGGATGCGGTCATGAGGGTATTCATCGCCAGCAGGCCGATCACGAACATTGCCAGACCAAGAAAGCCCTTGGCCAACCCGCCCAGGTTTGCCGCCAGCATAAAGACCAGCAACTGGCTGGGAGTTTCGGCGCCCAGCCCGTGAATGACACCGATCAGGAATACGGATTTCCGGTTGTAATTCCAGGTGCTCGCCTGGGGTGCAGGCCGATCATGAGCGCGCCAATAGTGGCCCATCTTCCAATGCATCCAGCGACCGGCGTGTGCCAGCATAGCGACGCGGCTACGCGGCACTGCTTTTTTCCCGGAATAAAGAACCGAGAACATAGCCTCCGAGTAGAAGGAGGGTGATTCCCACCAAACGTTCGGCGATGCGATCGATACTGGGCGGAAGGGCTAGCTGAAACAGCATCACCGCGCTTCCCAGCGCTGCTACGGTAGCCGCATGGCCGAGCGCATACAACAGGCCGAGCTGCATGGCGGCGGCAGGTTTTTGCTGAACGCTGGTGATATCGGTAATCGCAGCGATGTGGTCGTAGTCGAACCCGTGGCGAAATCCGAGGATGGCTGCGGACAGCAGCGCGAGTTCAAGACTGGTGGAAGCGGCGGCCAAGCAACCTCACTTCAAACCGAGGAGAATCGGTTTTGCCTGCGACGATTGTTGCACAGGCTTAGGCTTTCGGAAACCGCGGTTCCTCAGCCTCCTGCGGCTACCTGGCGTGTGGCCTCGAGCAGCTCGTCGAACTCGGGCAACTGGTCGATCGGATACACCGCCGCCCATCGCACCACACCTGCTTTATCGATCACAAAGGCTGCGCGTTCGCTGATCCCCGGTACTGGCGCGCCTTCTCGTAGAATGCCGAAGGCTCGGCTCACTTCCCCGTGGGGGAAGAAATCGGCGCAGAGGGGAACCCGCACCGGCCCGATCTCTTTCTCTCTCCAGGCAACATGGCTGGGAATCGAATCGACGCTGACATCCAGCACCACAGCGCCTAACGCTTCAAATTGCTTTGACCGGGCATCCAGCTCGGGTACTTGCACGGCTCAGGTCGGCGTCCAGTCCAGGGGATGGAAGGTGATCACGACCGCGCTCTTACCGCGGAACTCAGAGAGTTTCACGCGGATGTGTTTTTCTCCCGCAACCGCCGGCAGGTCGAATTCGGGTGCGAAATCACCCGGCTGCAATGCCATTTCTTATCTCTCCTGAGCCGAAATCAGTCCAATCATCGGCGCTCCGATGCCTCACGCAGCAACCGGCGTTCGCGTAAACGGGCAATTCTGCGAGCGCGGAACAACCGCCTGAAGTAGAAGGAATCAGAAATCCACCAAGGCCGACGATCACCACCACCAACAACAGCAGGTTCCACAGAGACCCTGCGGCGATAAACAAATTTTGCCACATCGTTTGCTCAACACATTTTACCCGCTTCTCAGGCAGGACCGCGTTCGACCTGGATATTACCCTTGACGCGGCGCTCTTCAGGAACCAGAATAATCTTGCCCCCGATCCGTACTGACTCTGGGTATACGGTCATATTCAAAAACCTGCTCAAGAGAGGGATTCATGACTTTCCGCTCCACGCTTTCTCCAGCACGTTTGCGCCGGCTCCTGTTGCCAGGCATTGTTTCGTTCTGCGCACTTTCACTGACACTCGGGCAACTGCAAGGGCAGGCGTTGAAGGTGACCCAGGTGAATCCGCCGGCGCAACCGTCACGCTATCGGTGGGCAGTGCCGTCAATAGCGCGAATCAGGTGGTCGGCAACTATGTTGCCGGCGGTGTGACCAAGGGCTTTGAATACCTGGGCGGCACCCAGTACATGACCATAGCCCCTCCCGGCACGAACGGCTTCGCCCGGGCCAACGGTATCAACGACGCCGGCGAAATTGTGGGCGACTTTTTTGGCCGCGACAACGCCTATCACGGCTTTACGCTGATCAATGGCACTTACAAACAGTACGACGTTCAAAGAGGCGTGTTATCTACGTCTATATTCGGCGTGAATAACAACGGGAGACTTTGTGGGCGCTGCGGGCGCGGGTGGCGGCAATAACGGCTTTATCAACATAGGCGGCACGGTCCACGCAGTTCAGCGCGCTCGGTACCACGGACACTTTCGCCGTTGCCGTCAACAGCCTGGACCAGTTAGTCGGCATTGCTTACGATGCCAGCGGAAACGCCCACGGCTACTTCCGTGACTCCAGCGGAACCATCAACGAGATCGCCTATCCCGGCGCGCTTCAAACCGGCTGCTCAGGGATCAACGATTCCGGCGAAATTACCGGATACTATGAAGACGCGGCAGGCCAGTTCCACGGTTTCACGCTGATCAACGGCGTATATGCGACCTCGCTGTTGTACTCCATCGGTGGCGTCAATAATGCCGGTAATTATGTCGGCTACTACATCGGTCCGGGTTCGGCGGGGGCCCGAGATTACGCCTATCTGGCAATTCCCACTCCGATGACGTTCACCTCGGTAAAGGTGCGGAATGCGCAGAGCACCAGCATCTACGGCGTCAATAACGGCAACGTCATGGTGGGTTTCTACACCGATGCGCAGGGCGCGCAGCACGGCTTGAAGCTTGCGGGCAACACCGTCACCAACATCGACGATCCCAAAGCCCAGACGGGGATGACGTTCTGCTATAGCCTCAACACCGCAGGGTCGATTGTCGGTTACTACATCAATGGCTCGAACCAGGAAATCGGTTTCGTGTACACCAATGGGACATTCACCGACGTCGCCCCGCCGGGAGCTACCGGGGCCTTCGCGCAAGGCATCAATGACTCGGGAGTTATCTCAGGCACGTACTATGACGCCGGCGGCGCCGGGCACGGGTATACATACAACGGTTCGACTTACACCACAATCGACGTGCCTGGGGCCGTTACCTCCGAAGGCTGGGGCATTAACGCCGGTGGGCAGGTGACACTGCCATGGATTGACTCGTTTGGCTATATCGAGTCTTCCATTCTGACGGGTTCCAATTACAAGCTGGTCAATGTTCCCGGAGACTCAGTCCACCGTCCACGCGATTACCAGTACCGGCAACGTGGACTACGTCTGGCAGGACGCTTACGGGGGCTTTCACGCCGGCGCGATGCTGAACAAGTCGTTTTATCTATTCGATCCGCCCAGTGCCAGCGGCAGTTCAGCCCGCGCCGATGGAATTAACAATAGTAATCTGATGGTCGGGCGCTATCTGTTGCCCGACGGCATCAACTTTGCCGGATTCAAGGCGACGATTCCATAAGCGCGAGTGAGTGTGAAGCGAGGAGCCGGACTGGCGGCTAGCCCGGCTCCTTCGCTTTTTGATCAAGTCAAATGCCGCGGCGCTTTCTTCAGCCAACTGACCCTTTGTTTCCCTCTCCCTTTCTTTTAAGGCACTATTTAGCACTCGTAGAGGGGCTACCTCCGGGCCTGACGCCACGCCAGTCGGGGGGTGAGGTCCCGGTGAGTTTCCCCGCAGGCTGATTGCGTCGCGGCACCAAGCGAATCATCCGGAGAGCGAAATGAAACCGCAATGACCTGGCTATCGCTGTTGGCAGTTACTTCCAGCGCCTTTCGCTGCGCTGTCAGATCAACAGGCGACAAAGCCGCCGGCAACGAAGCATGCGGCCGTATCGCTGACGACACTTGCGCAGTGACCCATTGCCAATCCCGGGAGTAAGTGGTGGGCGATCCCAGTGCCGCCCTTGAACTGGGCGGTTGATGGTGTCCGCGCTGCATCGATTCCATGCGGTGACACGTTGGCTTGTGCGGGGCGTCACAGCTTTTAGACCTTCATCCCGAAAGAATCAAGGGGATGGAGGTAGCAAATGCGTGGAAACGAAAAGGTGCTCGAGCAACTGAATGCGGCTCTGTGTTCGGAGTTGACGGCGGTTGCGCAATATATGACGCAGTCGGAAATGTGCCAAAACTGGGGATATGCCCGGCTCGGCGACAAAACCAGGGTGCGGGCAATCGAAGAGATGAAGCACGCAGAAGCGTTAATCGAGCGGATCATCTTCCTGGATGGACAGCCCACCGTGGACGTAGGACTGACGCCGCAGTTGGGCAGCAACGTACCGCAGCAGATGGAGATCAATCTGAAGGATGAGCTGGATGCGGTGCTGCAGTACAACCAGGCCTCGCGCGTCTGCGCGCAGGCACTGGACGAAGGCAGCAAGGCGCTATTCGATCACATGATCGGGGATGAAGAACGGCATGCCGATTACCTGGAAGCACAGCTTCAGGCGATCAAAGACATGGGAGTGGGGAACTACTTGGCGCAACAGCTCAAGCGCGACGAATAGCGAAGCAACAGACCCAGCGCCCGCGGTTGTATGATGCGTACGCGTCGCGCGCGGAGAATTGAGCGCGCGCCGAAAGGGCGATGGAACTTCTCTCCAGTGCGCGATGGCTGCCCAGATACCGGCGGACTTGGTTCCGCAGCGACGTGGCGGCGGGAATCGCGCTGGCGGCGCTACTGATTCCAGAGGCGCTGGGCTACGCCGGCATTGCCGGACTGCCGCCACAATCGGGGTTGTATGCCACGGCGATTGGTCTGGGGGTGTACGCACTTTTCGGATCGAGCCGGCAACTGGCTGTCTCTCCTACATCTTCTTCCGCGGCGATTCTGGCGGCGTCCGTATCGGTGTTTGCGGCAGGAAACCGCGACAACTATGTCATCCTGGCGGCGACCGTAGCGATTCTGGTGGGGATTTTTTTTCTGCTTGCGGCCGTGCTGCGGTTGGGGTTCGTCTCGGATTTTGTGTCGCGCCCGGTGCTGAAAGGGTTTGTGTTTGGAATCGCGGTGACGATCCTGATCAAGCAGGCGCCGAAGTTGATCGGGATCGAGCGTGGCAGCGGAAATACCATGCAGCAACTGTGGTACGTGATACGGCATGTGGGGGAACTGGACCGGTGGACCACGGTGGTGGGCGCGATCGCACTGGTTGTGATGTTTACGATCAGGCACTGGGCGCGGCGAGTTCCCGGGGCAGTCGTCGTGCTGGTGGGTGGCGTGCTGGCGGTGCGCTGGTTGGGGCTGGAAGGATACGGAGTACACCTGGTGGGAACGATTCCAGCTGGACTGCCGCGATTCCGGCCGCCAGACATGACGTAGGCGGACATCGTGGAGTTAATTCCTGCGTCGCTGGGACTGATGCTGGTGTTGTATGCGGAGGCGCTGGGCGCGGCGCGCACCTTCGCGCTGAAGAACGGCTACGAAGTGAACGCGATACGGAGTTGTACGCACTGGGGATGGCAAACGTGAGCGCGGGCTTTTCTCGGCGGGATGGTGGTGGGTGATAGGAGTATCGGGCACGGCGATGAACGAACGTCGTGGCGCCAAGACGGAAGTTTCGACCTTGGTGGCGGCGTGCGGAGCTCTGTTGACGCTGCTGTTCCTGACGCAGTTTTTTCGTGACTTGCCTGAGGCAGTGCTGGCGGCGATCGTAATTCACGCGGTGTGGCATTTGATCGACCTGGGGGAGATGCGGCGGTATGCGCGGATCAGACCGGGTGAATTCCAACTGGCGCTGATTGCGGTGGCTGGTGTGCTGGTGTTCGGATTCTGGACGGGCTTGTGCTGGCGGTGGGCTTGACGCTGGTATTTCTGATGAAGGCGCTGACACGTCCGCACCTGGCGGAATTGGGATTGATCCCAGAAACACGGGATTACGCCGAGCTGGCACGACATCCCGAGGCGGAGCAGGTGCCGGGGTTGCTGATAGTCCGGCTGGATCGATTTGTGTTTTTCGCGACGGCGGATTATGCCCGCCGGGAACTGGAGCAGATGATTGCGGGCAGTCAACGCCCGTTGAAGGCGGTGCTGTTCAACATGGAAGTGATCCCCGATCTGGATATCACCGGGCTGGACACCTTGACACAATTGTCGAGCAGCCTGAACAAGCGGGGGATGACGTTGCTGCTGGCGCGCGTGAAGGACCCAGTGCGGGACGTGTTCGAACGCAGCGGTACCCTAAAACACTTTGGCGCCGGAAACATTTTCCGCCACGTAGATGAGGCAGTGGCGGCGTACCGGGCGGAATCGTAGCCCGAAGTGGAAAGGCGGCGAAGTTCGGCAGCGGTTTTTAGGGGAGCGGACGGGGAGTGCGGTTCTTGTAAGCGAAAACGATGGCCAGCAGAGGTGGGGCGAGCAGGATTCCCCAGAAAGGGATTATGAAGCCCAGCAAGATGGGGGCGAGGATAGAGGCCCAGATGGGGACCTTGGCGGTGCGTTTCATGATGTAGGGCTGAAGGAACAGGCCTCGACGACGGCAATGACTGCGTAGAGCATGAGTACATAAAGCGGATGCTCCCAATCGGCGAACTGGAAAGTAGCAGCCAGCACGGGGCCGATGACGCTAAGCACGGGGCCAAAGTGGGGAATAATTTGCATCACGGCGGCAAGCAAGGCCCAAAAAGGCGCGAAGGGGACGCGGATGATCCAGAGGCCGAAGAGCCAGAGGATGGCGACGGCAACGGAGTCCCGAAGTTGGGCGAAGGCCCAGTTTCTGAGGGCGGACCCGGTGAAGCGGACATGTTCGCCGAAACCCATGGTCATGAGATGCGGGACGGCATGAGGCGGCACGAAAGCCGTCACCCTTTCGCGTGATCCTGCTCATTGTGATCGCTAACGGTCTGGCGTTCAATAAAGAGTTTTCCGGAGGCGGTTATGGACCGAATCGAGAACCGGACGTTTCGATGGCCGGGCACCTGGTTCGGTTGCGTATTGCTGGGGCGCCTCCAGGCGAACGGGACGGTACTCGAACCATTGAAGGTGATCGGCGACGAACGGAGTTCCGACGGATGGACTGTCCGCCTTCACGATGCACGCGTGGGTCTATACGGTTTCCGGTATCACTGACCGGGCCTTCTACGGCACGATCAGGCGGGGAGCTCGTCCACCGCTTCCACCCGGCTGACGACGGGTCCGTGATCGCGGGGCCGTGAACGCTAGGCGAGCAGGGCGTCGGCGCCGCCAATGGTCCGTGGACGCTCGTCAGGGGACGGTTCGCTCGGGTTCGTGGGTGGGTGCTTGTGGCGTAGATCGCGAGCGTTCCGGGCCGTGCGATCGCCGCCCGCGCGGACTCACTGCGGGCGCGGTCGACGATGCAAGTTCGACGGCGCTGTCTGCACCCGTACACCGGGCCGGCGGGCTCGGCGTCTCGTCGAGTCCTGTGGACACGCATTTCCGGGGGTTCCTGGAGGCCGCGCAGGCCCCGCTCGTAATCGGCAGCATCAATCGGACGGTGGCGTCCATCTCGACTCCATCGGAGAATGCGCCGAACGACGGCCGGCACAAGCTCCTGGTGGCATCACCCGTGCCCACAACCGGCGATCGGTGTCCGGTGACGTGTGACCCGCGACATGTCGCCCGCCAGTGTCATGGGACCACTTGATGTGAGTTCCGCCAGTGTGATGGGACCACCTGTCCGCCAGTGATGGGACCACCTCGGGGTCCGTCAGTTCGGTGCTGTCACGGGTGAGCATCGCCGCTCCTGTTGGCAGTCCGAGAGGCGGCGATGGCGTTCCGGGAGGTTCCGATGTTCGAGGTTCGAGAAGTGCTGAGGTTGTGGTTGGGAGGTGAGGGGCTGCGTGCGGTTGCCCGGCTGAGCCGGGTGGACCGCAAGACGGTGCGCCGCTACGTCGACGCCGCGATCGAGGCCGGCGTCACGCGCCGATGGCGGTGTGGGGCAGTTGACCGACGAGGTGCTTGGGCGGGTGGTGGAGATCGTGCGCCCGCACCGCGCCGACGGTCATGGCGAGGCGTGGGCGGCGTTGGTCGCCCGCCGCGACCAGATCGAGGAGTGGGTGAAGGCGGATGTGGCCGGCGTGAAGATCTGCGAGCTCCTCGCCCGTGACGGGGTGGTGGTGCCGGAGCGCACGGTGCAGCGGTTCATCGCCGACGAGTTCGGTCCTCGCCGGGGCAGGGTTCGACGGTGCGTGTCGCGGATGGCGAACCGGGCGGCGAGTTGCAGATCGACTTCGCCAAGCTCGGTCTGTTGCACGACACGGGACCGGCCGGCGGCGGGTGTGCCACGCGTTGATCTTCACGGCGGTGTTCTCGCGGCACATGTTCGTGTGGTTGTCGTTCACGCCAGACGACCGACGACGGTGATCGCCGGGTGCGAGGCGGCGTGGCGGTTCTTCGGCGGCGTGTTCAGGTCGTTGTCCCCGACAACCTGACGCCGGTCGTGACCAAGGCCGACGGGCTGGAGCCGAGGTTCAACGAGGCGTTCGTCGAGTACGCCCAGTCCCGCGGGTTCGTGATCGACCCGGCCCGGGTGCGAACCCCGACGGACAAGCCGCGGGTGGAGCGGATGGTGCAGTTCGTGCGGTCGTCGTTCTGGAACGGGGAGACGTTCATCGACCTCGCCGACGCCCAGACGAGGCCGAGGCGTGGTGCGCGGGCGGGCCGGGATGCGGGTGCATGGCACGACCCAGTGCCGACCGCTCGAGCAGTTCCGCGCTGGAGGAGCTGCCGCTGCTGTTGCCGGCACCGGCGGAGCGTCTATGACGTGCCGGTCTACGCGATCGTGTCGGGTGCATCGCGATCATCACATCGAGATCGCCAAGGCGCTCTACTCGGTGCCGGGGAACCTGCTCGGCGCCCGCGTGCAGGTCCGCGCCGACCGCAAGCTGGTGCGGATCTTCCACCGCTCCCAGCTGGTCAAGGTCCACCCCCGCCAACGGCCCGGCGGCCGGTCGACCGACCCGGCCGATCTGCCCGCCGAGCGGACCACCTACGCGTTGCGCGACATCGCCCACCTCCAACGCCTCGCCGCCGGTCACGGCCAGGCGATCGGCGACTACGCCGCGGCGGTGTTGGACACGCCGTTGCCGTGGACGAAGATGCGCCAGGTCTACGCGCTGCTGGGCCTGGTCAAGAAGTGGGGGCCGGACAAGGTCAACGCCGCCTGCCAGCGGGCGTTGGACGCGGAGGCGATCAGCGTCCCGTTGATCGGCCGGATGCTCGACCGAGCCACCGAAGCCGACCAACCCGACCAGCCGCCGGCGCCGCCGGCGACGACACGGTTCGCTCGCGACCCGGGCGAGTTCACGACCAGGCACGGAGGTCGGCATGAGCCCGCACTGACCGTCACCCCGGAGCTGAAGGCCTTGCTGCGGCGGGTCAAGCTCGGCCGTTGCCTCGACACGCTCCCCGAGCGGCTCACGCTCGCCCGCCAGCAGCAGCTCACCCATCACGAGTTCCTCGAGACGCTCCTCGCCGACGAGGTCACCCGCCGCGACACCCAATCGGCCCTGCTGCGCGCCAAGACCGCCGGGCTCGACGCCGTCGATGACCCTGGACCGCTGGGACGACACCGCCAAGGTCACCTACGACCGCACGATCTGGAATGAGCTGTGCTCGCTGCGGTTCGTCGACGCCCCCAACGACGTCGTCATCCTCGGACCGGTCGGGGTCGGCAAGACGTTCCTCGCCACCGCACTCGGCCACATCGCCGTGCGACGCGGGCGCAGCGTCCACTTCGAACGCGCCGACGCCATGCTGAAACGGTTGAAGGCGACCAGGCTCGACAACAGCCACGACGCCGAGGTCCGCAAACTCCTCCGCGTCGACGTCCTCATCGTCGATGACTTCGCTCTCCGAGCCGATGGACGCCATCGACACCGCCGAGGTCTACGAGCTCGTCGTCGAACGCCACCGGCGCGCCTCGACGATCCTCACCTCCAACCGCGACCCCGGCGAGATGCTCGCCCAGATGGCCGACCCGCTCCTCGCCCAATCAGCCATCGACCGGCTCCACTCCAACGCCCACGAACTCGTCATCGACGGCGAGTCCTACCGGCGCCGCCAACGACCCGACCCTTGACGCCGAGCCACCGCCGACCAAGCATCATCCCCACACCGACGCTGACACCCCCGACCCGGTCCCATCACACTGGCGGACGGGTGGTCCCATCAAGCTGGCGGGCGACACACTGGTCGCTGACCCGAATCACGAGGTGTCGAACAACCGATTGGCGCTCTTCATCTCGAGCAGGGGCGTGTGCCTGTCCTCTGGCCGACAGGTCAGAAGTCGAGGTCAATTCCGATCGACTGCTCGACTCGCAGAACGGGCTCCGGTCGTCTCGTGGGCAGGCTGCGCTCAAGCTGATGGCACAGGAAGCCGCCGACCGAGCGATCTGGCAAGTCGGCGAGGATCTCGGCGGCCTGGGCCAGACGGCCGGGCTGGACTGTCTTGCCGTCGGCCCAGGAGCGCCACGTTTCGAGCGCTTCGACGCGCTGGCGGGCTGTCGGTTCGTCGAGGTACCAGTGGTCGAGGATGGCGTCGGTGCGTAGTCCGTGTGCGGCGTTGGCGGCGGCGTTGCGTTCGGCAACGGCGTGCTCGTAGCGGGTGATGTCCGGTCCGGTCTGTGTGGTGACTTCCGCCAACTGCTCGCGTGCGACGCGCGAGACGGTCGGCTGCTTGGTCGCGCTCGTGGCGGGGACCGCGCCGGTGCAGCCGGGGCGCTGCGGCGAGGCGGCGTTCACTGGCATGTAGATCGAGTTCTGCGTCGCGGGCCGCGCGCTCGGCGATGTGGAGCGCCGACCTTGCCGGAGCGGTGGCGCGCTCGACGATCGACAGCTGATCCCTCGCCGCGGTGAGGCGCTCGGCGACGGCGGCCTGGCGGGACGCCCGCTCCGACTGACCGCTGGCGTGCGTCGGCGAGATCGACCCTGGCGCCCGCGAGGACATCGTCGAACCACGCAGGGACCTGAGCTCGTGGACGCGGGGCTGGCGCGGCCGGGCGAGCGTGTTCGGAGAGCTCGCGGCGAGTACGAGTCGCCGGCGTATCGGCGCGATCGATCGCAAGGATCTGTTCGAGGATGTCGCGGGCTTCGGCTCGGTCGTTCGTGTCGGTGACGACGTGGAGGTGGTTCTCGTCGACGGCCGCGGGTGGCCGCGACGTACAGACCGCGGCGGCTCGTCGCGGCGGTGGTGACGGCGAGGCTGACGTCCACGGTGTCGGCTTGCCAGCCGTGTTCGGTGGCGGCGTAGCCGAGCCTCACGTGCTCGCTGACGTACTCGGCGGGCACGACGACCGTGCCAGCGGCCGCGGCCGTCGAGGGTCAGGCTGCCGTCTGCGTGGATGGCGCTGACGGTCCACGTCTCGCGGTTGCGGACGGGCTCGCCCGTGCTGGTGACGAGGCGGCGGTCGTTGCGGCGGGTCATCACGACGTCGCCGACGAAGGCGATCTCACCCGCCGGCGATCGGCATGGAGTGCGAGCCGAGTTGGCCTTCGATGCGGCGGGTGGACTGCACGGCGCGGTTGAGGTGTGTCGACGTGTTCGTTGGTCGACGCGACGATGCCGACGCTGCGGCCCTCGGCGGTGAGGTCGATCCAGCGGTCGGCGATCTCCTCGAGGTGGGCGTGGAAGGTGCCGGCGTGGATGCGGTCGTGGAGCTCGTAGAGGTCGATGGCACGTTGGGTCGCCGGCGCGCAGTTGGAGTGAGGCGCTGGCTTCCCAGCGGTGTTGGAAGCGGTGGAGGTGTTCGAGGGTGTCGACGCGGCCCGTGGCGCAGACCTCGTCGAACAGTCCACCGCGACCGACCGACTGCAGTTGTCGTGGGTCGCCGACGAGGACGAGTCGCCAGCGTGTTGGCTTCGGCGAGTTCGACGAGGTCGTGCAGCGCCGGGGTGGACAGCATCCCGGCTTCGTCGACGACGAGCGTTGTGCCGGCCGGCGAGCCGGTAGGCCGGGTCGGGCTGGGCGGTCGTCGCGTCGCCACTCGTGGAGCAGCTTGGCGACGGTGTCGGTCGGCATCCGTGTCTCGGCTTCGAGGACACGGGCGGCCTTGGCCGTCGGCGCGACACCGAACGCTGGTCGGCCCTGGCGTTCGAGATCGTCGACGGCGGCGGCGAGCATCCGCGTCTTGCCCGCGCCGGCCGGACCGACGACGACGGTCAGCCGGTCGTGGCCGGCGACCGACGCTGCCGCTGCGGCTTGCATCGGGTCGAGGCCGCCCCTGCGCACCGTTGCCGATGGCGATGGCGCGTCGACCTGGGCGAGGGCGGCCCAGGAGAGGACGGCTTCCTCTTGGACGAGGATGCTCTCGGTCGTGAAGTGCGCGGCGGTGGGTTCGATGCGCACGGACCGCCCGTCCGAGGCGCGACGCGACACAGGCGTGTCCGGGTCGAGGTCGATCAAGTCGGCCGTCATCCGGTCGGTTGCCTGCTCGAGCCACGCGGCCCAGTCGACTCCGGACACGGTCGACGCCGGGCGCTGGCGATCGCAGAGCGCCCGCAGCACGTCGGCTCGTCCCCATGCCGACCGTGTCTCGGACAGCTCGTCGAGGACCTCGCTGACCATGATCGGGCGCGGCGATGTGCGACGCCGGCCTGCCTCTGCGATCGTCTCGGTCAACTGCTCGGCTGTCCAGCCGACGCCGGCGGCCTCGCTCTGCCACCGTGTCGTCAGGTCGGGGACACCGTGGCCGGACTTGTGGGCGCGGGTGTCGGCCGACGCTTCACGGGTGAGCGCGGCCCGCTCCCAGCGGGATGGGTCGCGGCCTTCGCGTTGGCGGAACTCGTCGAGCTTGGCGTCGAGGGCGACGTCGATCGCCGCCGAGCGCTTGGAGAACACGTCGAGCAGCTCGGCGGGCATGCCGGCGATCTCCGCCTGGCCGTTGACGATCGGGCCGAAGGCGACACCGAGGCGTTGCGACAGCTCGGCGCGCAGCACCGACTGGTACAGGCCGCCGATGATGCGCTGGTGGCGCTTCAGGTAGCGGGCGTCGAGCGCGAACCACCGTCCGTCGGCGGTCTGCACCTTCGCCGAGACGACGGCGTGGGTGTGGATCTGCGGGTCGTCGGCGCGTGACGTCGTCTGGCGGAACGTCGCCATCGTCAGGCCGCCGGTGTCGGGGTGGAGCATGACGTTGTTGGCGCGGACACGGGTGGTCGAGCCGAACCGCTCCAGGTGGGCCAGCGCGGCCCTGACGGCGACGTCGTGGGCTTCGAGCAGGCGGTGGTCGCCGGTCAGCGCCCACCACACCGACAGCGACTTCGGCGCGGAGAACGTCGCGTCGAACCCGGCGACGGCGCGCCGCAGGCGGCCGTTCTTGCTGAGCTTGTCGAGCAGCTCGCCGCCGAGCGGTGTCCCCGTTGTTGGGTCACGGCCCGACAGCAGCATCTCCAGCGACGCGCCGTCGACCTCGCCGGACAGGCCGAGCCCGTCTGCCTGGCGGCCGGACCACACGCCGGGAACCTCGCCCGGCGCGGCCGCGAGGTACTGCGTGTAGTACGCCGCCGTCGCCTGGGCGCTCGACGCGTGCAACGTCGTGACCCTCAACACGGCCGCACCGCCACTCCCGACCGCACGTGTGCACTTGTCTGTTCATTCCCGAGTGCGTTGAAGAACGTTCCGTGCATGACGTGGTGCCTCAGGGCTCGATCGCGAGGGAGAGCTGGGCGGCTGGCTCGGTCGTCGTGCGCACGCGTGGGGTGGCGTCGACGATCGTGATGCCGGTTGGGGTGGAGATGCGGTAGCTGCCGGTGTCGTAGGCGCCGGCGTCGGTGCGGCGCTGGGAGACGTCGACGAGGCCGGCGGCGCGCAGTTCGCGAACGGCGCGGGCGGCGGTGTCCTTCGCCAAGCCGAGCGAGCGGCCGAGCTGGCGGACCGAGACGACGGCGACGCCGGCGTCGGCAACGAGGAGCAGCTCCTCGAGGACGAGCCACGCCGTCGGGCTCAGCGTCGTGACGGAGCTGCTGCGCCGCCGGGGTGACGACGATCGACCGGGTGGTCGGGTCAGCGCACCCGCGCATGGCGGTCCACCACGGCGTCGCACAGCCGCGGCGTGCGGCCGGTGGTGATCAGCTCGACCAGTGCCCAGCGCGGGACGCGCAGGCAGCCACGACCGAAGGAGATCACCGGAAGGCCGGCGGTGCCGCCGGAGTTCAGGTACTCGCGGGCCATCGCGTAGGCCTTCGTGCGGCCGATGCGCATCAGGCATGCCGCCTCGTCGACCGTCAGCAGGACGAGGTACTCGTCCGTGTCGGGCGGGAGAAGCGACGACATGAACGACCTGATTACACCGATGTCATTCGACCCGCAACCCCTTGTGCTGCAAGGGTTTCCGGACTGGCCGGACAGGAGGGCACCAAAGGACACCAGATGTCACCAACGGTCACCAACGGACACTCGACTGTGACGATGTTCACACCGCTGACGACCTGTCGCATTCGTGGGACACGGCCGAACTCGACCTTGTGGAGGCTCGCTCTGGCTCGGCATACTCGTGGTGCCTCGGGCGTCTTGAGCCGGAGGAAGTAGAGCCCCGGAGGAGCCAGCGACGGTGTAGCCGATTGCGGGAGCCGGGGCTCATGCGTGTTCGGGCGGAAGGGCGTCAGCCGCTCGACCGCGGCGGGCGGCAACTCACTTGCGGAACCGGGAGTCGGGCCGCATACTGGAGAGCGCCCCGGGCAAGCGCTCGGGGAAGTGGACCCGGTTGCCTGCCGGACGGCAGGGGAACCGGGTTCTGCGCGTCAGGGGTGAAGTTCGATCGTCGCCTCGACGATCGGGGCGATCAGCTCCCGCCATGTGCCCCCGGCACCAGCGGCCCAAGCGATGCCGTCGGCGATCCACAGCAGCGGCTCCTCGGCAGGCGCGCGGTGGTCCCAGACCAGCGGCGGCGCAGGGCGGCGCGTGCGTTGGATGGTGCGGTGGTCGTCGCGATCGTCCTGGCGGCTCTCCAGCACGAGGTGCGGCACGCCGTCTGCCTGGATGCGCTCGACGATGGTTCCGAGGCACTGCGCCCGGGCGGCGTACTCGGTGGTGCCGTGGCCACGATGGCAAACCGTGACCACCGTCGAGATCGGCCACTCGCTGAACTCGGACAGGAGCACTCGACGGCGCGCCTTCGACTCGTTGTGGAAGTGGACCCGCCGGCCGGTGAGAACCAGCGACTCGACCTCGACGCGCAGCGGCGCGAGGTCCTTCGCCGCGACGAGCACGCACGCCATGAGGTAGCGCCGGCCGCGGATCGACTCGTCGACGAACGCGTCGGTGAACGGCAGCCGCTTCACGGATCGCGCTTCAGCATGTCGCCGATCCCTTGGGCCACGGCTTGGTCGGCCGCGGCGAAGGCGTGGGCGTAGACCCGCAGCGTCATCGCCGGGTTGGCGTGGCCGAGGCGCCCAGCGACGGTGCGGACGTCGTGGCCCTGGCCGATGGCGACGGTGGCGGACCAGTGGCGCAGGTCGTGGAGGCGCCAGTGACCCTCGATGCCCGACAGGTCTCGAGCGCGCCTCCACCACCAGCCGATCCGGTCCGGGCTGACCATGTCCGGACCGATGGCGAACATCCACGGGCCGTACGGCTCGCGTTGGACTCGGAGCGCTTCGATCATCACCAGCGTCTCGGTGTCGAGCGTCACCCACCGCGAGTTCGCGGTCTTCGTCGCCGCCTCGTGCAGCGTCGGCTTGCCGTCGCCGTGGCGGACCACCTCGATCGCCGAGTCGATCAGCAGCTGACTGCCCTGCACGTCGGTCCATCGCAGCGAGGCGAGCTCGGCGCGGCGGGCGCCGGCGGCCGCGGCGATCCGCAGCGCCAGCGCGGCGGCGGGGTCGATGGTCGCGGCGGCGTCGATCACCTTGAGGACGTCCTCGGACGACAGCACCGTGCGCTGCTTGACCTTCGACGAGCGCAGGCGGGCGAGCGAGGCGACGTTCGTCGACACCCACCCCCACCGTTGCGCCTGCGCCAGCGCGGCGCGCAGCACGCCGTGGAGGTTGCGCAGGCCGGCGTCGGCCATGCCCTTGTTGCGCAGCCGGGTGTGCCAACGCTCGACGTCGGCGACGGACAACCGGGCGAGCGACGTCGTGACGATGGGGTCCTTCTTGATCGAGCGGACCCGGCTCTGGTTGTCGTAGGCGGACGACGCCGCCCACGTCGGGAGGTTCTGCTCGACCCACGCGTCGAGGACGTCGCTGACGGTGCGGCCGCCGGCGTTGGCCTGCCCCGGCCCGACCGTCAGCTCGGCGGCGACGCGCTGCGCGTCACGCTTGCCACCGTGGACCGTGCGCGACACCTGGGTGGGCCGTCCCTTGGCGTCCGTGCCGGTGAAGACACGCACCTCCCACACCCCTGGACGCTTCTCGCGGATGGTCGCCACGAGGGCGACGGTACACCCGTCGAGGAGGGCCGTCTAGGGACGACCTAGGGATGGAGGCTCTGGCGGCAGATCGTTGCGATCCGCAACAACCGTCGATCTACTCGATACGCAGGCCTGATATCGCCCGAGCGATGACCAGCTGCTGGATCTCGGACGTGCCCTCGAAGATCGTGTGGATCTTGGCGTCGCGGTGCCAGCGCTCGACGGGGTACTCCCTCGTGTAGCCGTAGCCGCCGAGGATCTGGATCGCATCCTCGGTCACCCGCACGGCCACCTCCGACGCCTTGTACTTGCTCATCGAGCCTTCGCCGTTCTTGTAGCCGCCGTTGCGCGCCAGCCACGCGGCACGCCAGATCGAGCAGGCGGGCGGCGTCGATCTCGACGGCCATGTTGGCCAGCTTGAAGGCGATCGCCTGGTTCATGATGATCGGCCGGCCGAAGGCCTTGCGCTCCTTGGCGTACTCCAGCGAGTACTCGTAGGCGGCGCGGGCGATGCCGAGCGCCTGGGCGCCGACGGACGGGCGGGTGGCCTCGAACGTGGCCATCGCCGGCTGCTTCTCGCCGGTGTGCCCACCCGAGCGAGCCCGGGCCAGCTTGGCGTCGAGCTTCTCCTTGCCGCCGAGCAGGCAGCGGCCGGGGACGCGCACGTCGTCGAGCACGACCTCGGCGGTGTGCGACGCGCGGATGCCGTGCTTCTTGTACTTCTGACCCTGGGTCAGGCCCTTCGTGGCGGGGGGCACCACGAAGGAGGCCTGACCACGGCCCTTGAGTGCCGGGTCGACCGCGGCGACCACGACGTGCACGTCGGCGATGCCGCCGTTGGTGATCCACGCCTTGGTGCCGTTGAGCACCCACTCGTCGTTGGCCTCGTCGTACACGGCCCGGGTGCGCAGCGACGACACGTCGCTGCCGGCGTCGGGCTCGCTGACGCAGAACGCGCCCGAGCGCGATCTTCTCGGCGGTGCCGTAGCACTGCGGCACCCACTCCATCACCTGCTCGGGCGTGCCGTTGCCGGAGATCCCGGCGGCGGCGAGCGCCGAGCCCATGATCGCCATGCCGATGCCGGCGTCGCCCCAGAAGATCTCCTCGATGGCGACGGGCAGCGTCAGGCCGGTCTGGTCGCTCATCGCGTTGAGCATGAACTCCCAGCCGTACAGGCCGATCTCGGCGGCCTGCTCGACGATCGGGTAGGGGAACTCCTCCCGCTCGTCCCACTCGTGGCCGGCGGGACGGATGACGTCCTCGGCGAAGTCGTGGACCCACTTCTGGATCTGCAGCTGGTCCTCGTTGAGCGAGAAGTCGGCCATGGCGAAGTCCCCCTCCTGCGTAAGTTACCTGCGGGTAACTCTACCGATGGGTAACCTCGCTGTCCACCCCCGATCGAGCGGGATCAGCCCGGGACGTCAGGGCGCGGGCGCGTCGGCGTCGTCGGTCGGATCCAGGTCCTCGAGCGGCTCGCCGGGGTTCTCGATCGCGTCCTCGGCGTTGAACAGCTCCATGAACGGGAACTCGTGGTCCTCGCTGCGCTTGGGCTCGGGCTCGTTGGTCGTCATGGCCCGACGGTACCCACGCGACGCGGCGCGGACCCGAGCCGCTCAGACCGATTGCGGCTCGGCCATCAGCCGTCCGCCCGGCGACGAGCCGCAGCCGCTGATGCGCCAGCCACCAGCAGCGCGCCGCCGATGGCGCACAGCACGGCGGCGAGGACGTACGGGCTCCACACGGCCCGGTCGAACAGCGCCCCGGCGACGGGCGGGCCGACGACCCGGGCGACCGAGTACGCCGACTGCTGGAACCCGAGCGCCTCGCCGCGCCGCTCCGCCGGGGCGTGCTGGGCGACCGAGGTCGTGATCGCCGGGTTGGCCACGCCCTGGCCGATCCCGAGCAGGACGAGCGCGACGATGAGCATCGGCCAACTCGTCGCCGCCGCGATCAGCGCCAGGCCGCCGGCGATCGACAGCACGCCGCCGAGGTAGACGCGGGCGACGTCGTGGCGGCGGACGAGCCGGTGGTACACGCCGCCCTGCATGACGACGAGCACGATGCCGATCATCAAGAACACGACCGACACGCTCGGCCTCGGTGAGGCTCGAAGCGGCGCTTGCCGAGCAGCGAGAACGTCGCCTCGAACGCGGCGAAGGAGAACGTCGTCAGGAAGCCGATCAGCGCCAGCCGGCGCAGCACCGGGCTGCGCGGCACGCGCACCCGCGGATGGGTTCGCTCGACGGCGGTGCGCGGTCTCGGGCAGGCGGATCAGCGCGGCGATCGCGTTGATCGTGGCCAGCACACCGGCGACGTAGAACGGCACGTGCGGGCCGCCGAGCGCGGCGAGGCCGCCGATCGCCGGGCCGAGCACGAAGCCGATGCCGAACGCCGCACCGAGCATGCCCAGCAGGCGCGGCCGCTGCTCGGGCGGGGCGATGTCGGTCACCGCCGCCTGGGCGACCGACAGGCTGCCGCCGGACGCGCCGTCGATGATCCGCCCGACGAACAGCACCCACAGCGCGCCGGCCGCGCCGGTGATGAAGCTGCCGAGCGGCCGTGCCGAGCGAGCGCGATGACGATCACCGGCTTGCGTCCGATGTGGTCGGACAGCCGACCGAGCAGCGGCGCCCCGACGAGTTGGGCCAGCGAGTAGACGGCGAACAGCAGGCCGACGGTGAAGCCGGACGCGCCGTAGCGCTCGGCGTACTGGCCGAGGATCGGCACGACGATGCCGAAGCCGATCAGGTCGAGGGCGACCGTGGTCCACAGCGTCCAGAAGCCCGGCCGGCGTCGGCGGCCGCGATCCTCGCGGCGCGCGCTCAGCCCTCGACACGGTGAACCGTTCTATCGGATGAGGGGCTCAGCGGCGCAGCGTCGTGCCGGACTTGGTGGTCTCCACGGTCCAGCCGGCGGCCTGCAGCTCGCCACGCAGCCGGTCGGCGGTGGCGAAGTCCTTCGCGGCGCGGGCCGCGTCGAGCGCGGCCGCCGTGGCCGCCGCCTCGGCTGGGACGTCGCCGCCGGCGTTGAGCTCCAGTCCGAACGCAGCGCAGATGTGCCGCGACGGCGGCGACGAGCGCGCCGCGCCGCGGGATCGTCGGCATCGATCGCCGCGTTGGCCCGGCGCACGGTGTCGAACAGCAGCGCCGTGGCGCCCGGGTGTCGAGGTCGTCGTCCATCCGCTCGCGGAACTGCGGCGATCACGGCGGCGTCGGCGTCGGCGGCTGGCACGCCAGCGGCCCGGGCGGCGAACGCGTCGAGACCGGCGAGGGCCTTGACCGAGGCGTCGATGTTGTCCTGGCCGACGGCGACCGGGCTGCGGTAGTGCGACTGCAGCAGCAGCATCCGGTAGGCCCGCGGGTCGTAGTGCTCGGTGAGGTCGAGCAGGTTGGTGACGTTGCCCAGGCTCTTGGACATCTTCTCGCCCTCGGCGTCGACGACGAACCCGTTGTGCATCCAGTGGTTGGCGAAGCGCTTGCCGAGCGCGACCGCCTGGGCCCGCTCGTTCTCGTGGTGCGGGAACTTGAGGTCCATCCCGCCGCAGTGCAGGTCGAAGCCCTCGCCGAGCAGGTCGAGGCTCATCACCACGCACTCGCTGTGCCACCCCGGGCGCCCCTCGCCCCACGGCGACGGCCACGACGGCTCGTTCGGCTTGGCCACCTTCCACAGCACGAAGTCGGCCGGGTGGCGCTTGTTCTCGGCGCCGAACACCTCGCGGTCGCCGCCGCCCTCGAGCAGCTGGTCGAGGCGCTGACCGGCGAGCAGGCCGTAGTCCTCGACCGTCTCGACGCTGAGGTACACGCCGTCCTCGGTGGTGTACGCCCGACCGATCTCGACGAGCTGGCCGATCATCTCGACCATCTCGTCGACGTACTCGGTGGCGTGCGGCACGTCGGTCGGGCGGGCGACGTTGAGCCGGCTGCATCGCCTCGAACCAGACGTCCTCGCAACGATGGGTGATCTGCTCCCACGGGCGCTGCTCGCGGTTGGCCCGGTCGATGATCTTGTCGTCGATGTCGGTGATGTTCGACACCAGCCGAACCTTCAGCCCGGTCGACTCGAGGTAGCGGCGCAGGACGTCGTAGACCAGCGTGGCCCGGCCGTGGCCGAGGTGCGGCGGCCCGTAGACGGTCGGGCCGCAGAGGTAGATGCTCACCGTGCCGGGCTCGCGCAGGGCGAGCTCGCGGACCTGCCGGGTGGCGGTGTCGTACAGGTGGAGCATGGCCGATCAGCCTACGAGCCCGGGTTCGGCGCACCCGCCGCCAGTTGTGCAGCGTCCCCTCGCGGATCGTCAGTGACGATTCACGTGCGGGCGTGTGGACGGCGTTCGGGGCGTTCGTGTCGCGTCCTGACCGGGTCCATCCCGGTCGAGCGCGACAGGAATCGGCACCCGGCGAACGTTCGACGAGCTCGTCACGAATCGTCCGTGACGATTCAACGGCTCCGAGAGCGACGCGGCCCCGGGTCAGTCGTTCGTGTACGCGGCCTGACCGGAACCAATCCGGTCAGAGGCGCGACACAGACGGTCCGGCAAGGCGCCGGCGCCCGAGGCCGAAACGTCACTGACGGTTCGCCAGGGGGGCGGTGAGGCCGTGGACGACGTCGAGGGCGGCGACGGGGCCGACGACGATCGTCGCCGGCGACCGCACCGGCGAGTCTCGCCAGCGTGGCCAGCGTGCAGCGCTGAGCACGGACTGCTCCTCGCCGGTGGCGTGGCGCACGGCGGCGACCGGGGTGTCGGGCGACAGACCGCCGGCCATCAGCGCAGCGGCGATCGAGCCCCGCTGGGCGACGCCCATCAGGATCGACCAGCGTGCCGCCGGCCTGGGCCAGCGCCGTCCAGTTGACCGGCGTCTCGCCACGCTGGCGGTGCCCGGTGACCACGGTGAACGAGGCGCTCATCCCCCGCTGCGTCACCGGGATGCCGGCCACGGCCGGGGCGGCCACCACCGACGAGACGCCCGGCACGACCTCGAAGTCGACGCCGGCGCCGGCGAGCGCGAGCGCTTCCTCGCCACCGCGTCCGAAGACGAACGGGTCGCCGCCCTTCAGGCGCACCACCCGCCGGCCGTCGAGGCCGAGCTGGACCAGCAGGGCATTGATCAGCTCCTGCGGGACGGGCGCGCCGGCGCGCTTGCCGACGTCGATCAGCTCGGCCTCGGCGTGCGCCAGGGCGAGGACGCCCGTGCCGACGAGCGCGTCGTGGACGACGACCTCGGCCTCCTGCAGCCGTCGCAGGCCACGGACCGTCAACAGCTCCGGATCGCCAGGTCCGGCGCCGACGAGCGAGACGAAGCCGCGTCACGCCACCTCGGCGTGATCATCACCGCGGCGGCCGTCGAGTTGGTCGCCTCGTCGATGAGGATCAGCCTGCCACCCTCACGGCTGACGCCGTACGGCTCGGCGACGATCGGCTCGCTGACAGCGACAGGCGGATGACCGCGAGATCGTTCATCTGCAGCTGCGTCGGCGGGGTGCGGCTCCAGCGTGGCCAGGTCGTGACGCCACTCGATCGAGTCGACGTACGCCCGCCCGACCCGGGTGCCGTGCTTGAACCACCACCGGCTGCCCGGCACCAGCGGACGGTCGATCATCCAGCAGGCGTGCCCGACGACGGTCTCGGTGGCTTCGGCGACCCCGAGCACGAGCACGTCGCCCCGGGCGACGTCGACGTCGTCGGCCAGCTCCACCGTGATCGCTTCGCCAGCCGAGGCGCAGATCACCTCGCGCCCGAAGCGCTGCAGGCCGCAGATCGTGGAGGTGCGCCCGCTCGGCAAGCACCGTGACCGCGTCGCCGACAGCCAGCCGACCGCCGGCCAACCGCCCGGCGTAGCCGCGGTAGTCCGACCCCTGCGGCCGGATGACCCGCTGCACGTCGAGGCGGGTCGGCCCCGATCCCCTCCGTGTCCACGTCGACCTGCTCCAGCCAGCTGAGCAGCGCCGGCCCGTCGTACCACGGGGTGCTCGGCGAGGCGTCGACGACGTTGTCGCCGAGCAGCGCGCTGATCGGGAAGGCGACCACCGGCACCGGCGTCGGCAACGCGTCGACGTACTCGCTGAGCTCCTTGACGATGACGTCGAACACCGCCTCGTCGAAGTCGACGAGGTCCATCTTGTTGACCGCCAGGGCGATGGTGTGCACGCCGAGCAGCGAGGAGATGAAGGCGTGCCGGCGGGTCTGCTCGACCACGCCGTGGCGGGCATCGACGAGCACGATGGCGATGTCGGCGTTCGACGCCCCGGTGACCATGTTGCGCGTGTACTGCGCATGCCCGGGGGTGTCGGCGACGATGAAGCTGCGCGCCGGCGTGGCGAAGTAGCGGTGGGCGACGTCGATGGTGATGCCCTGCTCGCGCTCGGCGCGCAGGCCGTCGGTGAGCAGCGCGAGGTTGACCGTGTCGCCGTTCGGGCCGACGCCGTAGCGCGCCGAGGCACGGTGCACCGCGGCGAGCTGGTCCTCCATCACCGTCTTGGTGTCGTGCAGCAGCCGCCCGATGAGCGTGCTCTTGCCGTCGTCGACCGAGCCGGCCGTGGCGATGCGCAGCGTCGGCATGGTGGACACGGCGAACGCCACGTCGGCCTCCAAGAGATCGGTCATCAGAAGTACCCCTCGCGCTTGCGGTCTTCCATGGCGGACTCGCTGAACGTGTCGTCGGCCCGGGTGGCGCCGCGCTCGGTGATCCGGGCGGTGGCGACCTCGGCGATGACCTCGTCGATCGTGCTGGCCGGCGAGCGGACGGCACCGGTGCAGCTCGCGTCGCCGACGGTGCGGTAGCGCACGGTCTCCTCGAACGGCTCCTCGCCGGGCTCGAGCTCGACCGGACCGCCGACCGACAAGCAGCATCCCGTCGCGCGGCACGACGAGCCGGCGGTGGGAGAAGTAGATGCTCGGCAGGGGGATGTCCTCGGCCTTGATGAACTGCCAGATGTCCAGCTCGGTCCAGTTGCTCAGCGGGAACGCGCGGAGGTGCTCGCCCTTGCGGATGCGTGCGTTGAGCAGGTCCCACGGCTCGGGGCGCTGCGCCCGGGGATCCCACCGACCGAAGCGATCGCGGAACGACAGGATGCGCTCCTTCGCCCGGGCCTTGTCCTCGTCGCGTCGTCCGCCACCGAACGCCGCGTCGAAGCCGTGCTCGGCGATCGCATCGAGCAGGGTGACGCTCTGCAGCCGGTTGCGGCTGGCGCGCGGGCCGGCGTCCTCGACCACCCGACCGTCGTCGATCGACTGCTGCACGCTGGCCACGACCAGGCGGGCCCCGACGCGCTCGACGAACTCGTCGCGGTACTCGATGACCTCCGTGAAGTTGTGCCCGGTGTCCACGTGCATCACCGGGAACGGCAGGCGGGCCGGGGCGAAGGCGAGCACGGCGAGGTGCAGCAGGACGGCCGAGTCCTTGCCGCCGCTGAACAGCAGCACCGGGTTCTCGCACTCGGTGGCGACCTCACGGATGATCGTGACGGCCTCGTCGGCCAGGTCGTCGAGGTGCCGCGTGTGGTGGACGTCCATCGTGCTCACGCGTGCAACCCGCACTCGGTCTTGTTGCTGCCCGACCAGCGGCCGGCGCGCTTGTCCTCCCCGGGCGCGACCGGGCGGGTGCACGGCCAGCAGCCGATCGACGGGTAGCCGCGCTCGGTGAGCGGGTTCGCCGGCAGGTCGTTGAGCTCGGCGTACAGCGCCATGTCGGCGTCGGTCCAGGTGGCCAGCGGATTGATCTTGGCGATGTTGCGGCCGACGTCGAACGTGACCACCGGGGCGTTGGCCCGGGTGGGCCCGTCGACCCGGCGGACGCCGGTGACCCACGCCGCCTTGCCGTCCATCGAGCGTTGCAGCGGCTCGACCTTGCGGACGTGGCAGCACGCCTCGGTGTCGGTCTGCCACAGGTTGTCGGGCACGACGTCGGGCTGCGGCCGCACGACGCGCAGGTTGAGGTCGAAGCGCTTGCGCAGCTCCTCGACGTACCACAGCGTCTCGGCGAACAGGTACTGGGTGTCGAGCAGGACGATGTCGGCCGCCGGGTTGGCGTGGTGGGCGAGGTGAGCGAGGACGGCGTCCTCGAAGCTCACCGTCACCACGACGTTCTCCACGCCATAGGTGTCGAACGTCCACCGCAGGACGTCGACGGCATGCATCGTCTCGACGTCCGCAGGAGCATGGAGCACGGTCACGCATCGAGCCTAGACGAATTGCCGACCAATCCGATCAGGTAGATCGACACACGGGGGTATGTCCGCCGTGGGCCCTCGGCTTCGCCACCGCCTGCTTCGTAGACTCGGCCGGTGGGCTTCAGCTACCCGGTGGTCCTCGACCTGACCGACGCCGATGTGCTCGTCGTCGGCGGCGGCAAGGTCGCCGAGCGCAAGGTTGCCGGACTGGTCGAAGCCGCCGCCCGGGTGAGCGTGGTCGCCCCCGAGGTCAGCGCAGCGGTCGCGGCAGCAGCCAGCGAGGTCCACCGCCGCCCGTTCGCGGCGAACGACGTCGACGGTCGCCGTCTGGTGATCACCTGCACCGACGATCCCGGCGTCAACGCCGCCGTCGCCGCGGCCTGTCGGGCGACGAACGTGTGGGTCAACTCGGCCGACGACCCGGCGAACTGCACGTTCGCCCTGCCGGCGGTCGCCCGGCGCGGCCGCGTGGTCGTGGCCGTGGGCAGCGCCGGAGCCAGCCCGGCACTGGCCCAGCACGTCCGCGACCGCGTCGCCGACGAGATCCTCGACGACCGCCTCGCCGCGGCGGCCGAGGTGCTCGCCGCCGAGCGCGACGCGATCCACGCAGCCGGCGGTTCCACCGAGGGTCGCGACTGGGCGGGCCGCCTGCGCGCCCTGCTCGCCGGCCGCCGACGCCTGAGCCCGGGCGAATCGAGGCGGGGCGCAAGCGGGGTCGGCTCGTAGCCTTGGAGGGCCATGAGCAGCACCGACGCCACCACGCCGCACGTCCCCGACAAGCCGACGCTCGACGGCCTCGACGTGCGCTGGGGCGAGTCGTGGCAGGCCGACGGCACGTACCGCTTCGACCGCAGCACCACGCGCGACGAGGTCTTCTCGATCGACACCCCGCCGCCCACGGTCAGCGGGTCGCTGCACGTCGGTCACGTGTTCAGCTACACCCACACCGACACCGTCGCCCGCTACCAGCGGATGCGCGGTCGCAACGTCTTCTACCCGATCGGCTGGGACGACAACGGCCTGGCCACCGAGCGGCGCGTCCAGAACTTCTTCGGCGTCCGCTGCGACCCGTCGCTGCCGTTCGACCCGGGCTTCGAGCCGCCGGCCAAGGCCGATCCGAAGAACCAGGTGCCGGTCAGCCGGCCGAACTTCGTCGAGCTGTGCAAGCGGCTCGTCGCCGACGACGAGGTGGCCTTCGAGGACCCTGTTCCGCCGCCTCGGCCTCTCCGTCGACTGGGACTACCTGTACACGACGATCGGCGACGAGACCGTCCGCACGAGCCAGGCGGCGTTCCTGCGCAACCTGGCCCGCGGCGAGGCCTACCAGCAGGACGCGCCGACGCTGTGGGACGTCGACTTCCGCACGGCCGTCGCCCAGGCCGAGCTGATCGACAAGGACATGCCCGGCGCGTACCACAAGATCGCGTTCCACCGAGTCGACGGCGACGGAGCGATCGTGATCGACACGACCCGCCCGGAGCTGATCGCCTCCTGCTGCGCGCTCGTCGCCCACCCCGACGACGCCCGCTACCAGCCGCTGTTCGGCACCACCGTCGTCACGCCGCTGTACGGCGTGGAGGTGCCCGTCGTCGCCCACGAGCTGGCCGAACCGGACAAGGGCACCGGCATCGCCATGATCTGCACGTTCGGCGACGTCACCGACGTCATCTGGTGGCGCGAGCTGCACCTGCCGACGCGCACGGTGATCGGCCGCGACGGCCGGCTGTCCACCGCCGAACCCGAGTGGATCCCCGCCGACGGTCAGGCCGCGTACGCGACCATCGCCGGCAAGACCGCCAAGCAGGCGCAGGCGCTGGTCGTCGAGCAGCTGCGCGAGGCCGGTGCGCTGCAGGGCGAGCCGCGCCCGATCCAGCACCCGGTGAAGTTCTACGAGAAGGGCGACCGCCCGCTGGAGATCGTCGCCAGCCGCCAGTGGTACATCCGCAACGGCGGCCGCTCGGCCGAGCTGCGCGACACGTTCCTCGCGCTGCGGCCAGGAGCTGCGCTTCCACCCGGACCACATGCGCCACCGCTACAGCAACTGGGTCGAGGGGCTCAACGGCGACTGGCTGATCAGCCGCCAGCGGTTCTTCGGCGTGCCCGTTCCCGCTGTGGTACCCGGTCGACGCCGACGGCGAGCCGGACCACGACCGGCCGATCACCCCCGCCGAGGCCGACCTGCCGATCGACCCGAGCACGGACGTGCCCGCCGGGTACACCGCCGAGCAGCGCAACCAACCCGGCGGGTTCGTCGGCGACGCCGACGTCATGGACACCTGGGCCACGTCCTCGCTCACCCCGCAGGTGGCCGGACGGTGGCTGGACGATCCCGACCTGTTCGCCCGCGTCTTCCCGATGGACGTGCGCCCGCAGGCCCACGACATCATCCGCACCTGGCTGTTCGCCACCGTCGTGCGCGCCCACTTCGAGCACGGCTCGTTGCCGTGGTGGAACGCGGCCATCAGCGGCTGGATCCTCGACCCCGACCGCAAGAAGATGTCCAAGAGCATCGGCAACGTCGTCACGCCGCTGCCGCTGATCGACCAGTACGGCGCCGACGCCGTGCGCTACTGGGCGGCGAGCGCCCGGCCCGGCGTCGACACCGCGTTCGACGAGGGCCAGATGAAGATCGGCCGCAAGCTGGCCAACAAGCTGCTCAACGCCAGCAAGTTCGTCCTCGCTGCCGGCGATCCGCCTTCGGGCGCGGTGCCGTCGACCCCGCTCGACCGGGCGATGCTCGCCCGCCTCGACGAGGTGGTCGACGAGGCCACCCGCGCGTTCGACGAGTACGACTACGCCCGCGCCCTGGAGCGCACCGAGAGCTTCTTCTGGTGGTTCTGCGACGACTACGTCGAGCTGGTCAAGAGCCGGGCCTACGGCACGCAGGGCGAGGAGGCCGCGGCATCGGCACGCGCCGCGCTGCGCCAGGCGTTGAGCACGTTGCACCGCCTGTTCGCCCCGTTCCTGCCGTTCGTCGCCGAGGAGGTCTGGTCCTGGTGGCAGGCCGGCTCGGTCCACCGGGCCGCGTGGCCGGCGCTCGGCGGCGAGCGCGGCGACGCCGCGCTCCTCGAGCCGGTCTCGGCGATCCTGTCGACGATCCGCCGGGCCAAGACCGACGCCAAGGTCAGCCAGCGCGCCGCGGTCGAACGGGTGGCCGTCAACGGGCCGCCGGCCATCCTCGCCGCGCTCGCCGCGGCCGAGGGCGACCTGCGCGACGCCGGCTCGGTCGAGTCGTTCGCCACCGGCGACGGCGAGCAGCTGCGCTGCGACGTGGTGCTCGCGATGGCCGGCGGGGGTGCACCTGCCTAGACTCCGCCACCGTATGTGGCGGCGGATGTTGGCTTTGTGTGCGCTCCTGGCGCTGTGCCTCGGCTTCGTCGCGGGAGCGGCCCACGCCGACCCCCCGAGCTCGATCAACGGGCCGGCCGTCGTCGACGACCCGGCGGCGGTGGCCATTCCCGGCAGCAGCGTCCAACTGGAGACCACGCTGCCCCCGCCGACGACCACCGTGCCCCCCACCACGGCCAGCCCGGGCTCGAGCGCCGACGTGCCGGCGAACTCCGGCTCGGGACGCCGGGTGATCTACGCCAAGCGCGCCCAGCGGGTGTGGCAGATCAACGCCGACGACACCGTGTCCACCACGTACCGCGTGTCGGGGCGGATGGACCAGCCCAACCCGGGCTCGTACAAGGTGTGGTCACGATCTTCGTACACGTGCGCGATCGGCAACAGCGCCACCTGCATGCGCTGGATGGTGCGCTTCGCCCACGGCCCCGAGGGCGACAACATCGGCTTCCACGAGATCCCGCGCAACAACGGCCGCCCGCTGCAGAGCGATGCCCAGCTGGGCACCCCGCTGTCCCACGGTTGCGTCCGCCAGAGCACCGCGGATGCCCAGGCGATGTGGGCCTTCGCCCAGATCGGCACCGTGGTCGTCGTCGTCGCCTGACCCACGGGGGCTGCGCCCCTACTGCGGCTCTGTGACGCTCTGCATCGGGCGCTCCACGGCGGTGTTCGACGCGCACCACCGTCTCGGGCGTGTGCGGCTCGTGGAGGTCGCCGCGGTCGAACGCCTCGAGCTGCAGGCTGCGCCACACCCGGCGGACGTCCTCCTGCTTGCCCGGCCGGATCGGGGCGGTGAGCCGGTAGAGCAGGCGGTCCTCGCCGAGGTCGACCAGGCCGACGATCACCGGCGGGCCGGTGAGCACATCCCCGACCTGCGTGGTCAACGCCGCGCCGAGCTCCTCGGCCACGCGGTGCAGGTCGTCGAGCTTGCTGGAGCGGGCGACGTTGATGTCGAGCTGCACGCTGGTGGTCTGCGACAGGTTGCCCACGCGGGCCACCGCGCCATGGGGGACGTACCAGAGCGTGCCCTCCCCGTCGCGCAACCGGGCACTGCGCAACGAGATGCGGTCGACCACGCCGGTGGCGAGCCCGAGGTCGACGCGGTCGCCGACGCCGTACTGGTCCTCGGCGAGCACGAAGAACCCGGCGATGAGGTCGCGCACGAGCGTCTGCGCGCCGAAGGCCAGCGCGCCGCCGACGATCGTCGCCGTGGCGACGAACGCGCCGATGTTGATGCCGATCTCGCTGATGATCGTGATGATCGCCGCGGCCCAGACGAGGCCGATCAGCGCCGATCGCAAGACGTTGGCCAGCGCCCTCGTCCGGGCGCCGACCCGGGCCGGATCGGCGCCGGGGATGACGAAGCGCCGCCGCAGGAGCCGATTGACCAACGTCCTGAGGACGACGGTGAGGACGAACGCCGTCAGCAGGATCAGCAGGATGCGCAGGGGCGTGAGCAGGTGCAGCTCGTCGAGGCGGTGGATCCACGCGGGCTGCAGCTCGCCCGACGCGGTGGCCGCGACGAACGATCGGGACGGTCCGGCCGGCATCGCTGCGACAGTACCGAAGGGTCCACAGAACGCCACGGCACCACCGCTCGGGCACGTCGTCGCCTGTCGACGACGGTCCGGCGCCACGATCCGTCGCGCAGCGCACGCTGCCCGGGAGGGGAACCTGCGCCACGGGTAGCATCGCCCGGACCATGACGGATCCGAGCGCGTCGAAACCCGAGGATCCGGACGCCGGCGGCGAACCCGCCGTCCCCGCCGGCGCGGACCACTCGGCAGGAGCGTCCGACGAGATCCCGGCGGCGAGCGAGGCCGATGAGCTCGCCGTCGCCGATGCGCCGCCGGCCGGGCGCCGGCGGCGAACCGCGGCGGCACACGGTCGGCCAGCGCGCCGTCCTCGTCCTCAACATCGTCGTGGTGCTGGCGTGCTTCGCCGGCGCCGGCGCGCTGTTGATCGGCAAGCGGGTCCGTGAGGGCTTCGTCGCCGCCCCGCGAGCCACGTACCCGACCTCGACCGCCACCGCGCCGCCGGCCGCGACGACGTCGACGGCCGCTCCGGCCCCGGGCGCCACCGACGACGGTGCCGTCAACAGCACCGTGGCGCCCACCGCGCCGACCGAGACGTTCGCCGACCCCGACCCCAAGGCGATGAACTTCCTCATCACCGGCGACGACAACAACGCGTGCATCGACCCCAACTCGCCCTATGCGGGTGCGGTCGAGGGGCGCGAGAACGGTGGCAACCGCAGCGACACGATCATGGTGCTGCGGTTGGACCCGACGACGCACGCCGCGGCGGTCCTGTCGTTCCAGCGCGACCTCTACGTGCAGATCCCCGGTCGGGCCGACGGCCGGATCAACACCACGTACCAGAAGGGCCAGTACGACCTGATGGCCCAGACGTTGGACGAGAACTTCGGGGTGCAGGTCGACCACTTCGTCCAGATCGACTTCTGCGCGTTCAAACAGATCGTCGACGCCGTCGGCGGCGTGTCCGTCCCGTTCGACTTCCCGGTGCGCGACTCCAACACCGGGCTGGGCATCGTCGACGTCGGTTGCCACGAGTTCAGCGGCGACGAGGCGCTCGCCTACGTCCGCAGCCGGCACCTCCAGTACCAGGACACCGATGGCACGTGGAAGTCAGACGGCACCTCGGATTTCGGGCGGATCGCCCGTCAGCAGGACTTCTTGCGGCGGATGCTCCAGGCGGCGAGTGCCAAGGGTCTGTTCAGCCCGAGCGTCGTGCGCGGGTTGATCGAAGCGGTCCAGAAGTACGTCGTGTTCGACGAGGGCTTCTCCATCGACGACATGCTCAAGTTCGCCGGCCTGCTGCGCCAGATCCCGCCCACGAGCATCCACACCTACCAGGTGCAGGCCACCGGCGCGACCAAGTCGGGCAACGCGGTGCTGATCCCGCAGATCGACGGGGCGAACATGAAGGCGATCCTCGACATCTTCCGCGGCTCGGCACCGCTCGCCGGGGCGACCGAGCAGGTGGCCGACACGACGACGACCGGCGCCACGTCCGTCGTCCGACCCTCCGCGACGACGACCACCGGCGTCTCGTCCGGCCCGGTGCCGACGGCGACGGCAACGTCGGTGGCCACGGCGTCAACGTCCACGTCGACCTCCACCTCGACGTCGACGGTCGTGCCGACCACCACCGCCGTGCCGGCCATCACGCCGGTGAGCAACCCCGACGACATCACCCGCGGCATCGTGCCGGACAAGAACACCTCCTGCTGAACAGGCGACGCTCGCCGCGACGTCAGGCGAGCACGCGGCCGATCGCCTCGGGCACCTCGGCCGGACCGGTCACCGTGGTGAACAGTGCCCCCACCGCCGCGGCGAACGCCAGCGCCTCCTCGGCATCCTCCTCGGGCGCGATCACCGCCAGTTCGTCGAGCCCGCGCGCCGCGGCCAGCGGATCTCCCTCGACGGTGGCCCGGCAGTCGCTGAGCAGCACGGCCACCTTGCGGCCGGCGCGGCTGCGACCGAGTTGGGCTGCCGCGGCGTGCAGCGCCCCGGCGAGATCCGTGGTGCCGAAGCCGCGGAGCGCGAGCAGATCCCCGACGACGCGGTCGACGGGCTTGTCGGCGTCCTGCCCCTTGGCCACGACGACGTCCTTGCCGAACGCCAGCACGCTGTAGTCGGCAGCGCCACGAGAGGCCACGGCGGCTGCGGCGATCGCGGCGGTCGCGAGTGGCTTGCCGCCCATCGAGCCGCTGCGGTCCACGAGCAGGCACAGCGCCAGACCGGGACGGACCCAGCCGCGCACGCGCAGCCGCTCCGCGTCGACGAGCCCGCTCGCCCGGCCCTCGACGATGGCCTCCAGGCTGGCGTCGATGTCGATGTCGCCCCGGTCGGGCTGGTAGGGCAGCTCGCGCATCGTGCCGATGCCGCGTGGCCGGGCCGGACCGCGCCGGGCGAGGTCGAGGTACAGGCGCGCCGCCAGGCGCCGGGCGAGCTCGCGCAGCTTCGGGTCGGTGGCCCCGGTGAGGTCGGCGAGCAGGGCGAGCATGTCGTCGGGGTCCTCCGACAGGCCCTCCTCCACCGCGGCCTCGTCGAGCTCGCCGACCTCCGGGGAGATCTGCTCGAACCGCGGGTTGCGCGCCAGATCGCGCCGCGAGAGCGTGCGCTTCTGGGCGTCGGCCACCGCCTGGTCGGCGGCGTCGCCCTCCTTGACGTCGGGCGCCGCGTCGGGGGTCAGCGAATCGGGGCGGCCCCCGCCGGGGCGGTCGCTTTTCCCTGGCCGTCGGCACCGTCCTCGTCGCTGCCCGAAGACGTCGGCCCAGATCTCGGTGACGATGTCCTCCGGCCGCCGGGTGCTGCCCTCGCGCAGGCGCAACCGTCCCGGCCAGCGCGACGATCGCCGCGTCGAGGCACACGCCCCGATCGGTCGGACCGACCCCACGCAGGCCGCCCAGCGAGCGGGCCACGGCCACCGTGTCGATCGCCCCGCGCACCGACGATCCGATGCGCACCTCGGGGTGCTCGCGGGTGCGCCGCACGACGTCGACGACCTTGGCCAGCCACGCCGGATCGATGG
Source organism: uncultured Acidimicrobiales bacterium (assembly GCA_963794805.1). Classification (GTDB taxonomy): domain Bacteria; phylum Actinomycetota; class Acidimicrobiia; order Acidimicrobiales; family Ilumatobacteraceae; genus JAODBQ01. The sequence goes on along the minus strand of CAWCFL010000005.1, from coordinate 398,927 downwards.
CGTCGACGCCGCCGCTCGCAGCGGCCAGCGCCGACTTCGTCGCCTCGGCGGCGACGACGATGGCCGCCTCGTCGCTCGGCCGACTGGTAGCCGACCGCCAGCCGGCACACCCGGTCGTACACCGCCGAGGAGATGCGCGCCGTGCCGATGGCGTCGAACGGGTTCATCGCCGCGACCAGCCGGAACCCGTCCGCAGCCGGCACCCGGCCGAAGCGGGGCACGTGCAGCTCGCGCTCGCTCATCACCGTGATGAGCACGTTGAGCGTCTCCTCGGGGATGCGGTTGATCTCCTCGACGTACAGCAGCGAGCCGTCGCGCATCGCCGTGACCAGCGGCCCGTCGACGAACACGTCAGGGTCGTAGCCGTCGGTGAGCACGCGGGCCGGGTCGAAGTGGCCGATGAGGCGCGCCGGGGTGAGCTCGGCGTTGCCCTCGACGAACTCGAAGCCGAGGCCGAGCTCGTCGGCCACGGCACGCAGCAGCGTGCTCTTGCCCGTGCCCGGCGGGCCCTCCAGCAGCACGTGCCGGTCGGCGGCCAGCGCGGCCACGACGAGCTCGATCTCCCGCTCCCGCCCGACCACCCGGCCGAGCACCCGCTGGAGCAGCTGGCGCGGCTTCGGTCATTCATGGACGATGATGCCGCGGATGTTCTCGCCCTGGCGCATCGCCTCGTAGCCGTCGTTGATCCCCTCGAGCGGGTACCGGCTGGGTGATCAGCTCGTCGAGCTTGAGCTGGCCCTCGCGGTACAGCCCGAGGAGACGGGGGATGTCGTTGCGCGGGTTGAGCGAGCCGAAGATCGTGCCCTTGATCTCCTTGTTCCACATGGCCAGCTCGAACAGGTTGATCGACGACTCGGTCTGGGTCATCGGCGCGACCGCGGTGACGACGATCGTGCCGCCCTTGCCGGCCAGCTTGGTGCCCAGCTCCATCAGCTCGCCGTACATCACGCCCGGGGTCATGATCACCTTGTCGGCCATCTGGCCCCAGGTGAGCTCGTTGACCGCCGGCATCGCCTCCTCCATCGAGGAGAACGTGTGGGTGGCGCCGAACTCCATCGCCTTCTCCCGCTTGAACTCGACCGGGTCGACGGCGATCACCCGCTTGGCGCCGGCCATCGCCGCGCCCTGCACGGCGTTGATCCCGATGCCCCCGATGCCGACGACGACGACGGTCTCACCGGGCCGCACGTCGGCGCGGCTGGTAGCCGAACCCCAGCCCGTGGCGACGCCGCAGCTGACGAGCGCGACCGCCTCGAACGGCAGGTCGTCGTCCACCTTGATCAGCGAGTTCTCCGCCACGCAGGCGTGGTTGGCGAACGTGCCGAGCTTGGCGAACATCGTGATCGACGTCTTGTCGGCGGTGAAGTGCCGCGGCGTGCCGTCGGTGATCATCCCGCCGACGAGCGTGCCCGCGCCGTAGTCGCACAGGTTCTGGCGACCCGACACGCAGTAGCGGCAGCGCCCGCACGACGGCACGAAGCTGGCCGAGACGTGGTCGCCCGGCTTGACCAGCGACACGCCGGGGCCGACCTCGAGCACCACGCCGGCACCCTCGTGGCCGCCGATGACCGGGTAGAAGTGCTCGGCGCCCATCAGGGCCAGCTGCTCGTCGCTGACGCCCATGTCGCCGGTGACGATGTGCTCGTCGCTGTGGCACAGGCCGGCGACCTTCCACTCGACGAGCACCTCGTTGGCCTTCGGCGGATCGATCGTCGATCTCCTCGATCTGCCAGTCCTGGTGCACGCCGTGCAGCACCGCAGCCTTCGTCTTCACACTTCCCCCAGTTCGTGTTCGGTTTGCGTCAGTTCGACCCGCCGCGACTCAGTCGTAGACGAGGACGCCGCGGATGTTCTTGCCGTTGTTCATGTCGTCGTAGCCCTCGTTGATCTGCTCGAGCGGGTACTCCTTGGTGACCAGACCGTCGAGGTCGAGCAGGCCCTGCGTGTACAGCTCGAGCAGCTTGGGGATGTCCTTGCGCGGGTTGGCCGAGCCGAACAGCGAGCCGATCGAGCTGCTTCTCGTAGATCGTCAGGAACACGGCGGGGATGGCGATCGACGCCTCCTGCACCGGGTGGATGTTGGTGACGACGATCCTGCTGCGCTTGCCGCCGAGCCAGAACGCCTCGCCGAGCACGTCGCCGTTGCCCACGCCGATGGTCATGATGACCTTGTCGAAGCCGCGGTCCCAGGTGACCTCGCCGAAGGCGGCGGTGGCCTCGGCGATGGAGGCGAACGTGTGCGTGGCGCCGAACTCCATGGCCTTCTCCCGCTTGAACTCCACCGGGTCGATGGCCGCGATGACGCGCGCGCCGGCGAGCTTGGCGCCCTGCATGGCGTTGGAGCCGATGCCGCCGACAGCCGACGATGGCCACGGTGTCGCCGGGCTTCGACCTCGGCGGCGTAGACCGCCGAGCCCCACCCGGTGACCACGCCGCAGCCGAGCAGGCAGGCGCGGTCGAGCGGCAGCTCCTTGTCGATCTTGATGCAGCTGGCCTCGTTGACCACCGTGTGGTGGGCGAACGTGCCGAGCGCGCCGATGGCCAGGGTGAGGTCGTCGCCGTTGGCGTCGTGGTGGCGCGACGTGCCGTCGGACAGCTGCATGCCCGTGGCGGTGACGTTGTTCATGTCGCACAGGTTGGAGTGGCCGCCGGCGCAGCTCGGGCAACGCCCGCATGCCGGGACGAAGCCGAACACCACGTGGTCGCCGGGAGCGACGGAGAACACGCCTGGGCCGACCTCGAGCACCACGCCGGCGCCCTCGTGGCCGCCGATGGTCGGCATCGGCGCCGTGGCCCCCGCCAGGTCGCCGGTGCGCAGGTGCTCGTCGCTGTGGCACATGCCGGAGGCGGCGATCTTGACCAGCACCTCACCGGCCTTGGGCGGATCGAGCTCGATCTCCTCGACGCTCCACGGCGTGTTGAGCTCCCGCAGGATGGCTGCCTTCGTCTTCATCTGAACCCCCAGGTTGCAACGGATTGCGACAGCGGCCGACCCTACCGCCGGCCCCAACACTCCGCCAGATCGTGGGTCAGGGTCCGACGAGCGAGGGGAACGGGGCGTCGGCGACGAGGTGCAGGACCTGCACGGCGCGGGTCATCGCCACGTACAGCAGGCGGGCGCCGCGCGCCGTGCCGTCGAAGATCTCGTGGGCGTTGACCACGACGACGCCGTCGAACTCCAGGCCCTTCACCGCCTCGGGGGCGAACACCGGGACGTCGTCGTGGGCCAGGTCGTGCACCCGGTCGACGGCCGTGCAGGCCGGCGGCGGCGAGCGCGGCGCGCCAGCTCGGCGTAGCGCGCCGGCGGGGCGACGACGCCGGTGTTGTGGTGGCGGTGGCGCACGGCGAGCACCTCGGCGGCGACGGCGGTCGGCCAGCGCCGCCGGCGGCGACGACGCGCTCGACGGGCGGCTCGCCGCCGGTGCGCACGCTGCGGCTGGCCTCGCTGGCCACCCGGTGAACGGCAGCAGGCGGTTGGCCACGTCGAGGATCGGGCCGGGCACGCGGTAGCCGATGGTCAGGTGGGCGACGTGCGAGCGCCGACGCGCGCTGCAGGTGCCCGAGGGCGACGTCCCAGTCCTGCTGGCCGGCCGGCGTGGTCGACTGGGCGAGGTCGCCGAGGATGGTCATCGAGCCGCTCGGGCTGCGCCGGCCGATCACCCGCAGGGCGACGGCGGAGTGGTCCTGGGCCTCGTCGACCACGACGTGGCCGTAGGTGAACGGTGTGCCGTCGAGCAGCGAGTGCGGCCTCGTCGACGAGGTACTGGTCGGCGACGGTCCACGCCCGGCGCTTGCCGGACGCGCGTGCCGAACCACTCCTTCAGCAGCCGGTCGACCAGCCGGATCGGCTGCTGCGTCGGCCACGCCTTGGTCAGCGCGGCGCGCAGCGCCGGCGCCTTCTGCCCACACGTCGTCGCGGTCGAGGCGGCGGAGCATGTCGCGCTCGACGAGGCCCTTCAGCGAGGCCCGCCGCTTGTTCACCGGGCTCGCGGCCGTCGAGCGCCTGCGCCGATCCACCCGGCCATCTCGTCGCGCGTGACCACCAGCGTGCGCGCGCCCAACGGCACGCGCAGGTCCTCGGCCGGCACGGTGACGTGCTGCGTCCACCTGCGTCGGCGAGCAGCTCGAGCATCGCCGCGTCGCCCTTGTCGCGCCGCAGCCCGTCGTCGTCGACGCCGGTGATCTCCACCTTGGGCACGCACAGGTCGAGCGCCGTGCGTCTGGCGCACGCTGCGCTCGCCGAGCGACGGCAGCACGTTGCCGATGTAGTCGAGGAACACGCCGGTTCGGGCCGACGACGAGCACGCCGTCGCGCACCAGCCGGCGACGGTGCTCGAACAGCAGGTACGCGGCGCGGTGCAGGCCGACCGCGGTCTTGCCGGTGCCGGGGCCGCCCTGCACGACGAGCGTCTGCTCGAGCGGGGCACGGATCACCTCGTCCTGCTCGGCCTGGATCGTGGCGACGATCTCGCGCATCGCCCCGGTGCGCGCCGCGCCGATCTCGGCGAGCACCGGGTCGGGGATGCCCGGACCCGGCGGCGTCGTCGTCGGGGTCGTCGAGCTGCTCGTCGAGGTACGCGGTGAGCTCGCCGTCGTCCATCGTGAACCGCCGGCGGTGGGCGAGGCCGAACGCGTCGGCGTGGGTGGCCCGGTAGAACGGCGCGGCGATCGGCGCCCGCCAGTCGACCACCACCGGCTCGTGGTGCGTCGTCCTCGATGTGCCGGCGGCCGATGTAGTACGTGCTCGTGCGCCGGCGCGGTCCTCGGTGATCCGCCCGAAGAAGTCGCCGGCGCCCGGCGTGCGCAGGTCCTCCAGCGCCTCGGCGACGGTGACCTCGACGTACTCCTTGGTGATGTCGTCGGCCGCGGCGTCGGGATCGACGCGCTCGAAGCGGGCGATCATCGCGTCGCGGCAGGCGCGCGAGAACGCCAGCTGCGCGCTGCTCGGCGGGCAGCTCGGGGAACAGCACGGCGGTGGTCGGCTCGTCCAGAGGGGACACGAAGCTACCGCCCTGCCATCAGCCTTGTCGCCGGGGTTACGCTGCCGGCATGGAGAACGAGACTGTCACCGTCGCCGCCGAGACGTCCGCCGACGAGGCCCTCGTCGAGGAGGAGCTGCTCGTCGAGGAGATCTCGATCGACGGGATGTGCGGCGTCTACTGAGTCGTGCTCCGCGTGAGGTCGCCTGATGCGACGTCGACGGTGGACTGCTCGACCGCCCGCTCGAGCTCGATCCGCAGGTCGCCCTGCGGCCCGAGCCGTTCGGCGCGCTCGCCTACCACTACGGCAACCGCCGGCTGGTGTTCCTCAAGCACCCCGACATGGTCGCCGTCGCCCGCCACCTCGGCGAGCACCCGTCGCTGGCCGCCACGCTGACCGCGTGCGACTGTCGCCGAGGGCCGCTGGCCGTCGTTCGCCACCGCGTTCGAGTCGCTGATCGAGTCGCACGTCGTGCGCGAGAGGACGGCCGCGTGAGCGTCCAAGCACTGGTCGAGCAGCTGAAGGGCGGGCTCGACGCGCCGATCTGCCTCACCTGGGAGCTGACCTACGCGTGCAACCTGCAGTGCGTGCACTGCCTGTCGTCGAGCGGCCAGCGCGACCCGCGCGAGCTCACCACGGCCGAGGCCAAGCAGGTGCTCGACGAGCTGCGCGACCTGCAGGTCTTCTACATCAACATCGGCGGCGGCGAGCCGATGGTCCGCCGCGACTTCTTCGAGATCGTCGAGCACTCGATCGGCAACGGCATCGGCGTCAAGTTCTCGACCAACGGCGCGTTCATCGACGCGGCCAAGGCCGCGCCGGCTGGCGGCGATGGACTACCTCGACATCCAGATCAGCCTCGACGGGCTCGACGCCCCGACCAACGACGCGGTGCGCGGCGACGGCTCGTACGCCATGGCCCGCCGGGCGATGGACAACCTCGCCGCCGCCGACTTCGGGCCGTTCAAGATCAGCGTCGTCGTCACCCGCCACAACGTCGACCAGCTCGACGGGTTCAAGGCGCTGGCCGACTCCTACGGCGCCCAGCTGCGCGTCACCCGCCTGCGCCCGTCGGGCCGCGGCGCCGACTCGTGGCACGACCTGCACCCGACCAACGACCAGCAGCGCCAGATCTACCGCTGGCTGCTGGCCCACGGCGAGGACGTGCTCACCGGCGACTCGTTCTTCCACCTCAACGCGCTCGGCGAGCCGCTGCCCGGGCTGAACATGTGCGGCGCCGGGCGGGTGGTCTGCCTGATCGACCCGATCGGCGACGTCTACGCCTGCCCGTTCGTCATCCACGACCAGTTCAAGGCCGGCTCGGTGCGCGACGCCGGCGGGTTCGCCGAGGTGTGGAAGCACAGCGAGCTGTTCCGCGAGCTGCGCGAGCCGCAGTCGGCCGGCGCCTGCGCCTCGTGCGGGTCGTACGACGCCTGCCAGGGCGGGTGCATGGCGGCCAAGTTCTTCACCGGCCTGCCGCTCGACGGCCCCGACCCGGAGTGCGTCAACGGCCACGGCGAGCCCGCCGTGTCGGCCGCGAACATCGCGCTCGACCCCGAAGCCGTCGATGGACCACACCAAGCCGGTCACGTTCCTCCGCAAAGCACTCGTCTGATCGAGCTGGTCGGGACTGGCCTCCGCGTCGCTTCGGCTGTCCCTCCCTGCGGCTGGCTCCCGAGCGGTCGCGCAGCCGCACGTGGCCATACGCTCGGCTCACACGGACCCAAGCGGCACTGCCCTCGCAGCGAGCGCACCTAGGGGGCGCCGGTTTGGCGGGCACCTGGCAGCGGCGCACGTGAGTGGCAGACTCCCGGCGTGCGGCTGCTCGAACCCCTCGCCCTCGGATCGGTGCTCGCGCCGAACCGGGTGATGTTCGGGCCGCACGTCACCAACCTCGGCGACGACGAGCGGCGCTTCACCGCCCGGCACATCGCCTACTACGAGCGGCGGGCCCGCGGCGGCTGCGGGGTGATCGTCACCGAGGGCGCCAGCGTCCACGACAGCGACTGGCCGTACGAGCGTGCGCCGCTGGCCGATCGGGCGTCGGTCGGGTGGGCGGCGATCGCCGACGCGTGCCACGCCCACGGCTCGCTGGTGATCGCCGCGCTCGACCACGCCGGCGGCCAGGGCGCCAGCGCCTACCACCAGCGCGAGCTGTGGGCGCCGTCGCGGGTGCCCGGAGGTCAACACCCGCGAGGTCCCCAAGTCGATGGAGGCCGAGCGACATCGCGCGCCGTCGTCGACGGCTTCGCCACGGGCGCGGCACGCGGCCGTCGCCGCCGGGTGCGACGGGGTCGAGATCAACGCCGGCCAGCACAGCCTGGTGCGCCAGTTCCTCAGCGGCCTGACCAACCAGCGCGACGACGAGTGGGGCCACGACCGGCTGCGTCTGGCCCGCGACGTGATCACCGCGGTGCGCGCCGCCGCGGGCGACGGCGTCGTCGGGCTGCGCCTGTCGTGCGACGAGCTGGCACCGTGGGCCGGGATCACGCCCGAGCAGGCGCCGGCGATCGCCGCCGCGCTCGTCGGCCTGGGCGTCGACTACCTCGTCGTCGTGCGCGGAGCGATCTTCTCCGTCGAGAAGACCCGGCCCGACTTCCACGAGCCGACCGGGTTCAACATCGACGTGTGCCGCGCCGTGCGCGCCGCGGTGTCCGGCGTGCCCGTGTTCCTGCAGGGCTCGGTGGTCGATCCGGGTCAGGCCGAGTGGGCGCTCGACGACGGTGTCGCCGACGCGGTGGAGATGACCCGCGCCCAGATCGCCGACCCCGACCTCGTCGCCAAGCTGCGCGCCGGCGACGCCGAGCGCATCCGCCCGTGCATCCGCTGCAACCAGACCTGCCAGGTGCGCGACGCGCGCAACCCGATCGTCACGTGCGTCGGCGAGCCGACGAGCGGCCGGGAGACCGAGGACCCCGACTGGTACCGCCCGGCGACGACGGCGCGCGACGTGCTCGTCGTCGGCGGCGGCCCGGCCGGGCTTGGAGACCGCGCGGGTCGCCGTCGGCGCGCGGCCACCGGGTGCGCATCGTCGAGCGCGCCGACCACCTCGGCGGTGTGGCTGCCGTGCGCCGGCCCGGGGGCGCCGCTCGTCGACTGGCTGATCCACGAGTGCGCGTCGGTCCCGACCGTCCTGTCGGCGTCGGCGCCGACGAACGGCTGGACCGCCGACGTCGTGGTGCAGTGCACCGGCGGCCGCGCCGGTCGTCGCGAGTACGAGATCGAGGACGGGGCGATCGTGCTCGACGTCGCCGACGTGCGCGCCGGGATCGCCACCGTGCCCGCCGGGACGATCGCCCTGTTCGATCCGATCGGCGGCCCGATCGCCGTCGGCCCTCGCCGAGGAGCTCGGCGAGCGGGCCGTGCTGATCACCCAGGACCAGATCGCCGGCAACGAGCTGTCGCGCACCGGCGACCTCGCCCCGGCCAACGTTCGCCTCGCCCAACGCGGGGTGCGCATCGAGCGTCGTTCGATCCTGCGCGCCGCTCGCGCCGGCGAGGTGGAGCTGGAGGACCGGTTCTCCGGCGAGCGGCGCACGGTCGCCTGCGCCGCGCTGGTCGACTGCGGCTTCCGCCTGCCGACCGACCCGCTTCCCGCGCCGAGTCTGCAGGCCGGCGACTGCGTCGCCCCGCGCACGATCCACGAGGCGATCCTCGAGGGCCGCCGCGCGGCCATGGCGATCGACCATGTGGCGGTGCGGACCGCATCGACGGCATCCGCCGCCTCCGGCGGAGGTTCCCCGCCCGGAACACGAAACATCCCGCCGGCCGCGGCGTGTCGCGGCGACCGGCGGGATGTTCGACGCGGTTCGGACGTGCTGCCCGCCGGAAGGTGGACGGGCCAGGTGGCGAGTCGAAGCACGAACGCTTGCACTGCGCATCCGTGGTCCGTGTTCGAAACGGGACAGCGTCGGTCCCCGCGTCGGGGGGCCGTCAGCCCGGAGGAGATCGCTCCTCGTCAGCGTGGGGCATCGGTTCCGTACCTCCTCACATCGACTGCGTCGATGCGCGGATCGGTTCGATGCAGGTCCCCTGGGCCTGCGTTTCCATCGTCGTCCTCATGATCAGCAGCGTCAAGCGCGGGAAAATGCCCGGCTCCCGTCAACGGCCGCCGGTCAGGATGCTCCGATGGGCGAAGTGCTGCGCGCCGTCGGGCTGCGCAAGACGTTCAAGAACGTCGAGGCCGTGCGCGGCATCGACGTGATCGTCGCGCCCGGCGAGCGGGTCGGGCTCCTCGGCCCGAACGGTGCGGGCAAGACCACGTCGCTGCTGATGGTGCTCGGCGCCATCCTGCCCGACGAGGGCACGATCGAGATCGCCGGCCACCCGCTGCCCAGGCAGCGCTCCAAGGCGATGGCCAACGTCGGCTTCGTCGCCGGCTACCTGCCGCTCCCCGACCGGCTCAAGGTGCGCGAGGCGCTCGGCGTGTTCGCCGGCTGGTACGGCGTGCGCAACCATCGGGCGGTCGTCGACGACGGCATGGAGCGCTTCGGCATCACCCACCTCGGCGACCGCCTGTGCAGTGCGCTGTCCAGTGGACAGCGCACGCTGGTGGGCATCGTCAAGGCGACGCTGCACGAGCCGGCGCTGCTGGTGCTCGACGAGCCGACCGCGTCACTCGACCCCGACATCGCCCTCAAGGTGCGCATCGACCTGCTCGAGCACTGCGCCCGCACGGGCGCGTCGATGCTGATCACCAGCCACGACATGCGCGAGGTGACGATGCTGGCAACCCGCGTCATCTTCCTCGCCCGCGGCCAGGTCGTCGCCGACGACGCTCCGGAGCGGATCGCCGCGACGTTCGGGCACGACGACCTCGAAGGCGTCTTCCTCAACCTCGCCGAGACCCACGGACGCTGAGCCGTGAACGCACTGCGCATCCGCACGGTCGTGCGCCGCCACGCCTACGTGCTGTGGCGCGCCCCGCACCGCTGGTTCGACATCGCCTTCTGGCCGCTGATGGACGTGATCCTGTGGGGCAGCCTGGGCACCTACGTCGCCCAGCAGAGCGGTTCGGCGAGCGGCGCGTCGACCGAGTTCCTGCTGGCCGGGATCATCATGTTCCACGTCCTGTTCCAGAGCCAGATCGCCGTCGCCACGGGGTTCATGGAGGAGACCTGGAGCCGCAACCTGCTCAACGTGCTGACCACGCCGGTCACCGAGATCGAGTACGTCGCCGGCACTGCCCTGTTCGGCTTCGCCAAGGTGGCCTTGGCCCTGACGACGCTGTCGGTCACCGCGTTCGGCTTCTTCGGCTTCGAGCTGTCCTCGATCGGCTGGGCGATCGTGCCGATCGCAGCGATCCTGGTGATCGTCGGGTGGGGCGTCGGCATCGCCAACATCGGCGTCGTGCTGCGCTTCGGCCAGGGCGCCGAGGTGATCACGTGGGGGAGCAACTTCGTCCTGATGGCGCTCTCCGGCGTGTTCAACCCCGTCGAAGCGCTGCCGAGCGTGCTCCAGCCGATCGCCCGCCTGCTGCCCAGCACCCACGCGTTCACCGCGCTGCGCGTCGTGCTCGCCGGCGGCCCGTTGCCGTGGGGTGAGATCCGTGCCGGCATGATCGGCGCTGTCGTGTTCGTCGCCCTCGGTTTCGCCTACTCGGCGCGGATGCTGCGGACGTTCCGCAAGCGCGGCCTGGTCACGCGGTTCAGCTGAGCGGCTCGCGCCGACCTGACCCACTGCGCCCGGGGTTGCCGGTCGGCGACGCATCACCGCCTCTAGGGTCGGCGGCGACATGAGCGACACCGAGGCACCCCGGCGCGCCCGGCGCGTCCGGCGGCGGTGCTGTGGGACATGGACGGCACGCTGGTGGACACCGAGCCGTACTGGATCGCCGGCGAGTACGAGCTGGTCGCCGAGCACGGCGGCACGTGGAGCGAGCACCACGCGCACGCCATCGTCGGGATGGACCTGCGCGACGCGGCGTCGTACATCAGCGAGCACGGTCGTGTGGACATGGCGATCGACGACATCGTCAACCGCCTGCTCGACGGGGTGATCCTGCGGGTGCGCGAACGGGTGCCGTGGCGACCCGGCGCACGTGAGCTGCTGGCCGGGCTGCAGCGCGCCGGTGTGCCCTGCGCGCTCGTGACGATGTCGTGGCGACGGTTCGCCGAGGCGGTCGTCGAGTCGCTCCCCGCCGGCTCGTTCGCCGTGGTCGTCGCCGGCGACGAGGTGGTCAACGGCAAACCGCACCCGGAGCCCTACACGACCGCCGCCGACCGCCTCGGCGTGGAAGCCGCCGACTGCGTGGCCCTCGAGGACTCCCCGACGGGGCTGCGGTCGGCGGTCGACGCCGGCTGCCGGGTGTACGTCGTGCCCAACGTCGTGCCGATCGAGCCCGACCCGGCGTACACCCTGGTCGAGTCCCTGACCGACCTCGACATCGCCGATCTGGGTGTCCCCGTCGCCGACGTCGAGCTCCGCCGACGGCGCTGGGTGGCCGCGGCGATCGCCGTGGCCGCCGTGCTCGTCGCGCTGATCGTCGTGATCGCCACGCGCGGCGACGGCACCGCGTCCCCGCCCCCACCGGACATCGCGCTCGACGGGTGGGCGCCGTACTGGGCGCTGGACGTCGCCGAACCGAGCGTCGCCGAGCACGGCACGTCGCTCCGCGAGGTGTCGCCGTTCTGGTTCCAGGCGACCGCGGCGACGACGATCGCCGAGCACGACAACGTCCCGGCGGACCCGGCCGCGGAGTTCGTGGCGACCGCCCGAGCCCAGGGAGCGGCGATCGTCCCGTCGATCACCGACGGCATGCAGCCCGGGCAGATGGCTGCCGTGCTCGCCGATCCGGCGCAGCGAACGGCGCACGTCGACGCGATCGCCGCGTTCGTCGACGACGGCGACTACGCCGGCATCGACCTCGACTACGAGTCGTTCGCCTTCGAGGACGGTCGGCGCACGTGGGCGGCCACTCGGCCGAACTGGGTGGCGTTCATCGAGGAGCTGGCGACGAGGCTGCACGAGGACGGCAAGACGCTGACGGTGAGCGTGCCGCCGATCCTCGACGGTGGCGACGCGACCGACCGCGGCTACTGGGTGTACGACCCCGCGGCGATCGGCGAGTTCGTCGACCACATCCGGATCATGGCCTACGACTACTCGACGTCCGAGCCCGGTCCGGTCGCCCCCCTGAGCTACGTCGACCAGGCGATCGCCGCGGCCAAGCGGGCGGTCGGCGACGACGACAAGCTCGTGCTCGGGGTGATGCTCGGCGGCTACAACTGGCCGGTCAGCACCGACGGCACGTGTCCGACGAGCATCGACACCGGACGCACGTCGGTCACCCAGGCCACGGTCGACGACCTGCTGGCCAAGCGCGCCGCGACGCCGGTGCACGATCCGGTCACCGGCGAGTCGTCGTTCACCTACAGCGCGACCTTCACCGACGGCGCCACGTCGTGCACGCAGACCCGCGAGGTGCACTACGTGGACGCGGCAGGTGCGCGCGACGCGCATCGATCGCGCCCGTGAGCAGCGGCTCGGCGGTGCCTCGCTGTGGGCACTCGGCTACGACAGCCCGGCGACGTGGACGGCGATCGGCGCGCTCGCCCGGCCGGACAACGGCGCCGGCACCGTGCCGCGGTCGACGCCAGCGCCGTCGGCCGTCGTCACCGGCGCGACCTCGACCACCCCCTGATCGAGCCGTGCCAGGATGGCCGGGATGACGGTGCGCACCGCGACCCCGGGCGATCTCGGGCGGGTGTGCCACACCGCCCAGGTCGCGTTCGCCGACGACCCGCTGCTGCGTTGGATGTACCCGGGCGATGACGAGTACCGCACGCAGAGCCCGGGCGCATGGCACTACCTCGCTCGGCGGTCGATCGCCCTCGGCTGCACGTACACCACCGACGACGCCGTGGCGGTGGGCATGTACTTCCCGCCCGGTCGCCCCGAGGTGGAGGTCGACGAACGGCCGCTTCCCGGGGTCGAGCCGCCGGGTGCCGACCTGCAGGCCAAGTTCGCGGCCCTCGGTGAGGTGATGCACGAGCACACCCCACCCGAGCCGCACTGGTACCTCAACGTGCTGGCCACGCACCCCGACTGGCAGCGGCAGGGGCTGGGCGCGGCGATCATCGGCCCGGTCCGTGAGATCTGCCGGCGCGACGGCCTGGGGCTCTTCCTGGAGACGCAGACCGTGGCCAACGTCGCGTACTACTCCCACCTCGGGTTCAGGGTGCGCAGCGAGTTCGACGTGCCCCTCGACGGTCCGCACATGTGGGGCATGCTGCGCGAACCCTGATCCTCAGTCCTGCGGGCTGTCGATCTTGCCGATCCCGAACACGGTGCCCTGCGGGTCGGCGACCACGGTCGCTCGCCCGAAGCTCAAGTCCATCGGCGGCATGATGACGCTGCCGCCGAGCTCGGCGACCTTCGTCGCTGCCGCGTCGGCGTCGGTCGAGTTGAACCAGACCATCCAGCCGCCGGGCTCGCCGCCGTCGGACGTGTGCGCCCCGCAGATCGTGCGTCCGCCGAGCGTGAAGATCAGCGCCTGCTCACTGCTCTGCACGGGATCGACCGTCCACTCGAACACGGCCTCGTAGAACGAGTGCGCCTTGCGGATGTCGTCGGTGGCCATCTCGTTCCACACGAACGTCCCAGGGTCGTTGACCAGCTCGGCGCCGATGTGCTGGTTCGGCTGCCAGATCGAGATCGGGTGGCCGTTGGTGTCGGCGAGCACGGCCATCCGTCCCGCCTCCATCACGTCCATCGGGGGGACCAGCACCGCGCCGTTGTGGATCTCCGCGCGGGCGACCGTGGCGTCGATGTCGGCCACCGTGACGTACACCGACCACCACGACGCGCCGGCCTGCGGCTGCGGGCCGATGCCGGCGACGCTCTTGCCGCCGATCGTGGCGATGCGATAGCCGCCCATCTCCGGCGTGCCCGGCGGGACGTCCCAGCCGAACAGGGCGCCGTAGAACTCGCCGGCCGCATCGGGATCGGGCGAGCCGAGATCGATCCACGACGGGGTGCCCGGGGCGTGCTCGGTACGTGCTGGCATGGTGTCCTCCGCTTCGGCGCGGCATCGTCGCCGCGCGCTTGGGGACCACCGTACCCAGCGAGCAGCACGGGCCAGACGAGGCGCCGCGCCGCGGCCTACGCTCCGGCCCCATGGAGATGCACTTCGCCACGGTGTGGGAGTCGTTGGCCGACGCGATCGGTGACGAGACCGCGGTGGTCAACGGCGACGTTCGGCGCAGCTGGCGCGAGTACGAGGAGCGCGCCGCCCGCCTGGCGTCGGCGTTCACCGAGGCCGGTCTGGAGGCGGGGACGCGCGTCGGGCTGCTCATGTACAACGGCAACGAGTACCTGGAGGCGCAGTTCGCCACGCTGAAGCAGCGGCTCGTGCCGATCAACGTCAACTACCGGTACCTCGACGACGAGCTCGTCTACCTGCTGGACAACTCGGACTGCCAGGCGCTCGTCTTCCACACCTCACTGGCCGAGCGGGTTGCCCGCGTCGTGCCCCGCCTCCCCGACGTGCGACTGCTGATCGCCGTCGACGACGGCGGCGACGACCCGACCGTGGACGGTGCGCTGGCCTATGAGGACGTCATCGCCGACCACGATCCGGCCCCGCGCATCGAACGCGGCGAGGACGACTACTACATGCTCTACACCGGCGGCACCACCGGGATGCCCAAGGGCGTGATCTACGCCATCGGCGGCACGACGGCCGCGTTCATCGAGAGCTCCTTCCCGGTATTCGGTCTCGCCGCGACCAACGACGCCAGCGAGGTCGCCCCGATGGTCGAGGCGATGGTCCGACGCGGGGAGCGGGTGGTGTCCATCCCCTGCGCCCCGCTGATGCACGGCACCGGGGTGTGGATCGGGGCGATGATGCCCCACCTCGGAGGCGCCTCGGTCGTCACCTTGACCAAGCGCTCGTTCGACGCCGCAGAGCTGCTGGAGACGATCCAGCGCGAACAGGCCACGGTGATCACGATCGTCGGCGACGTGTTCTCCAAGCCGGTCCTCACCGAGCTGGACCGGGCGCGCGACGCCGGCACGCCCTACGACACGTCCAGCCTCAAGGCGATCATCTCGAGCGGCGTGATGTGGACGGTCGAGGTGAAGGAGCAGGTGCTCGAACGGATCGAGCAGGTGATGCTGATCGACGCCGCCGGGAGCACGGAGGGCACGATGGGCATCAGCATCATGATGAAGGGGCTGCCCGCGGCCACGGGCACGTTCAGCGGCTCGCCGACCACGAAGGTCTTCACCGAGGACGGTCGGCAGGTGGAACCGGGCTCCGACGAGATCGGGATGATCGCCGCCGGGGGCAACGTCCCGCTCGGCTATCACAAGGACGAGACCAAGTCGGCGGCCACGTTCCGGTTGATCGACGGCGTGCGCTACTCGTTCCCCGGCGACATGGCCAAGGTCGGCGCCGACGGATCGTTGATCCTCATCGGCCGCGGCAGCAACGTGATCAACTCGGGCGGCGAGAAGATCTTCCCCGAGGAGGTCGAGGAGGCCGTCAAGCGGGTTCCCGGGGTGATCGACTGCCTCGTGGTCGGCGTCGACGACGAACGCTTCGGACAGGCGGTGAACGCCGTGGTGTCCATCGACATCGGGGTGGTGCTCGACGAGCCGGCGATCATCGCCGGCGTCAAGGCCCAGCTGGCCGGGTACAAGGCGCCGAAGCGGGTGATCTTCGTCGACGAGGTGCCCCGCGCACCCAACGGCAAGGGCGACTACCCCAGCGCACGGCGTTACGCGCTGGAGGGCTCCACCGGCTGACCCGAGCCGATCGAGTCGGCGTCGAGGCGTTCGTGGAGGAAGGCGAGCACGCGCTGCACGCCCTCCTCACGGCGCTGCTCGGTGAGGACGGAGTGGTCCATCCGCCCGACGCTCGGGAGCTCGACCGCCTCGAACGCGCCGGCGAGCAACGTGCGCAGCGTGGCGAAGCGGGTGCCCACCATCCGGTCGCCGGTGAACCGCAGGCCGAGGACCGGACACCCGTCGCCCGCCCGCTCGGCCACGGCGAGTGCGTCGTCGGGCGACAGCGCGAGGTTCGCCGAGCGCGCTCTGCCGACGGCGAACGGCAACGACGGCTGGCTGAGCACCGGCGCGACGACCGTGTCGTCGACCATCATCGCCAGGGCGAAGCCCCCGGAGAAGCACATCCCGACGGCGCCGACGCCGGGGCCGCCGACCTCGGTGTGGAGGTGCCGGGCGAGGGCCCGCAGATAGCCGATGACCGGCGACGTGCGGTTCAGCGCCCACGTGCTGAACTCGCTGCGACACGCACACCTTGGCCACGCTGGACAGCGTGTAGGTCGCGCCAGCCGGTCGTCCCGGTGTGCCGACGAGGTTGGGCATCACCACGGTGAAGCCGGCGCCGACGAGCTCCTCGGCGAACGTGATGACGGCGGGGGTGATCCCCGGCAGCTCGTGGACGAGCAGCACCCCCGGCCCGCTTCCCTTGCGGTACGTGTCGTGGGTGAACCCTGCCGCGGTGAAGCTGGCGGACTCCCACCCGTCGAGGACGGCTGAGCCGTCGCTCATGCGAGGTCGTTGAGCGCGGCGAGGGCCCGGTTGGCCAGCACCTCCACGCCGGCGGCCATGCCGGTCGTGTCGACGTCGTCCTGCTGGCCCATGGCCCCGTGGAGGTAGCGGTTGTACACGCCCTCGGAGATCACGGCCAGGCGCCAGCAGCTGAACGCGACGTAGTAGCCGATGCCGCTCAGGTCGCGGCCGGTGCGCGCCGCGTAGCGCTCGAGGACCTCGGGATAGGTGAGGAAACCTGGCGCCGACGTCGGGTCGTTCGCCCGGAGGTTGCTCGCATTGCCGTCGTACCAGTAGACGCCCATGTAGCCGACGTCCGCAAGCGGGTCGCCGAGCGTGCACAGCTCCCAGTCGAGGACTCCGGTGATGCGGCCGTGCTCGACGTCGGTGAGGCAGTTGCCGAAGCGGTAGTCGCCGTGGGCGATCACCGAGCCGCGCTGGACGGGCATGTGCTCGCGCAGCTGTCGGGCGACCTCGTCGATCGCCGGCAGCTCACGGGTCTTCGAACCTTCCCACTGGGCGGTCCACCGCTTCACCTGCCGCTCGACGTATCCCTCGCGCTTGGCCAAGGTGCCGAGGCCGACGGCGTCGATGTCGACGGCGTGGAGGTCGGCGAGCACGTCGACGAGGTGCTCGCTCGCCGGACCGCGCAGCTCGACCGGCAGCGCCCGCGCCCGCTCGACGCTGTCGAGGACCACGCCGGGTACGAAGCCCATGACGTAGAACGGTGCGCCGTTGACCTCGACGTCGGTGCACAGCCCGAGCGCCGGTGGCACCGGCACGTTCGTCGTGCCGACGGCGGCGATGATCGTGTGCTCGCGAGCCATGTCGTGCGCCGTGGCCAGCACGTGCCCGAGCGGCGGCCGGCGCAGGACGAACGTCGTGCCCGGCGGCGTCGGCGACCCGGAACGTCAGGTTCGACCTCCCGCCGGCGATCAACTGGAAGTCGAACGGCCCTTCGGCACCCTCGACGTTGGCGGCGAGCCAGGCACTGACCTTCGGTTCATCGATCCCCTGCATCGTCGAGCGACCCTAGGGCAACCGATCGGCGACGACCGCCTCCGGCTCGGGCATCACGCCTCGTCGACGGACCTCATGTCGAGCAGTTCGGACCGATTCGTCGGCGCGCCTGTGGTCGGACTCGTCGACATGTCGGTGGCGATCACCGCGACGACGTCCTTGAACAGCAGGTCGCGTCCCGTGTCGAGCAGGTCGTCGCCACGGACCCTGGCGACATGACTCGTCCGTCTCGGTCCGCACAGACACGCGCGCGGCGGGGCATCCTGCGCCAGCGAGTCGACCGAGCGGAAGGGCTCGCCGGTTCAGCCTGGGCGGCTGATGCCCATGACGTTGCCCCAGTTCACCGCGGCGACCTTGACGACATCGCCCGTGCGCGGGGCGTGGATGAGCGCGCCGCCGCCGATGTAGATCGCCACGTGGCTGATCGGGCTGTGGTAGAAGATCAGGTCCCCTGGCTGGATCTGGTCGCGGCTCACGTGCGGGGTGGAGGCGTACTGCTGGGCCGACTGGTGCGGCAGGCTCACGCCGGCGACGCCCCAGGCGTACTTCGTCAGCCCGGAGCAGTCGAAGGCCACGCCCGGGGACTCAGCGGCGAACCGGTACGGCACGCCGAGCTGACCCTGGGCGGCACCGATCGCCGTGCCGGCACGTGAGGACGGAGGGGGAGGGCTCGGCGCCGCTGCTGGTGCCTTCACCGCTGCCGGCGCCGGGGTGACGTCGTTGCCGCCACCGCCGCGGGGCGTCGAGTCGCTCGCCGGTGCCGTGGGCGTGGGCGTGGGAGCTGCACCTGCGGCGGCCGGCTTGCTCGCGCTCTTCGCCGCTGCGGCGGCCTGCGCCGCCGCCTGGGCCGCTGCCGCGTCGGCCTTGGACTTGGCCGCCGCAGCTTCCTGAGCGGCGACCTCCTGGGCCTTGGCGACGGCTGCCGCGGCACGCCGTTCCTGCTCCTGCTGGATCAGATCACCGAGCTCGGCCTTCGCCGACGCGTACTGGTCGGTGTACTGCTGCTCGAGTTGGGCCGCCTGCGTCTTCTTGTCGTCGAGCGAGGCGACGAGGTCGGACGCTTCCTGCTGCTTGGCCTCGAGATCGGCCTTGTCCTTGGCCAGCTGCGTGGCGATCGCCGACGCTTCGTCGACATCGCCGCTGCCGTTGTCGATCGACAGGCGGTTCAACTCGTCGCGCTGCTGGGCGTCGCTGTAGGTCGCCGCATCGGAGAAGACCGGGCTCAGCGCCGAATCGGCCGTGTCGGTGTACTTGTCGACGGCGATCCTCGAGATCGTCACCTGCAAGGCGTCGAGCTCGGCCTGCTGGTCGTCGACCTTGGTCTGCTGGACCGCGATCTCCTGTGTCAGCTGGTCGTGGCGGTCCTGAGCGGCGTTGTACTGGTCGTCGAGCTGGTCGATCTTGTTCTGGATGGCGTCGAGCTGGTCGGCGATCTGCTGGACCTTCTGCTGCTGATCGCTGATCCCGTCGGCGTTCGCCGTGCCGACGACGACACCGCCGACGAACAGCGTGACGATGAAGATCGCGGCGAGACGGTGCCGCCAGGCGCGGCGCTCCTGGTGTGGATCGGCGACAGGCATGACGGGCGGAGACTCTACAACGTTACGAAACTGTTGCGAACTTCACCGGCAGATGTCATCGCGCGGCCCGGACATCAACGCCGTGCCAATCACTCCCACTCGATGGTCCCCGGCGGCTTCGACGTGATGTCGTAGGCCACCCGGTTGACGCCACTGACCTCGTTGATGATCCTGCTGGACATCGTCTCCAGCAGGTCGTAAGGCAGCCGGGCCCAGTCCGCCGTCATCGCGTCGTCGCTGGTCACGGCCCTGATGATGATCGGGTGGGCATAGGTCCGCTCGTCGCCCATCACCCCGACGGAACGGATGTCGGCGAGGACGGCGAACGCCTGCCACAGCTCGCGCTCGAGCCCGGCCCGGGCGATCTCCTCACGGACGATCGCGTCGGCGTGTTGCAGGATGACGACGCGCTCCGGCGTGACCTCGCCGACGATGCGCACGCCGAGTCCCGGCCCGGGGAACGGTTGGCGCCAGACGATCTCGTCCGGCAGACCGAGCTCCGCGCCGAGCCGGCGCACCTCGTCCTTGAACAGGCTGCGCAGCGGCTCGACCAGCTTGAGCGTCATGTCGTCGGGGAGGCCACCGACGTTGTGGTGGCTCTTGATCACCGCCGCCGTGCCGTCGCTGCCGCCGCTCTCGATGACGTCGGGGTACAGCGTGCCCTGGACGAGGAACTCGGCGTCGGTCAGCCCGCCGGTGTGCTCCTCGAAGATGCGGACGAACAGCTCACCGATGATCTTGCGCTTCAGCTCCGGATCGGTGACGCCGGCGAGGCGTTCGAAGTAGCGGTTCCCGGCGTCCACGTGGATCAGCTCCAGACCGAGGTTGCGGCGGAACGTCTCCACCACCTGGGCGCTCTCGTTCAACCGCATCAGCCCGGTGTCGACGTAGATGCACGTCAACTGGTGGCCGATCGCCCGGTGCACGAGCGCCGCGGCGACCGCCGAATCCACACCGCCGCTGAGCGCGCAGATCACCCGGCTCGAGCCGACCTGGGCACGCACCGCGTCGACCTCACGCTCGATGATCGAACCCATCGTCCACGTCGGCGGACACCCGGCGAGCTCGACGACGAAGCGCCGGAGCACCTCCATCCCCTGCGGGGTGTGGACGACCTCGGGGTGGTACTGCACGGCCCAGATCCGCCGCGCCGGATCCTCCAGCGCGGCGACCGGTGCGTCGGGCGTGGAGGCGGTGGCGACGAAGCCCGGGGGCGCCTCGGTGACGGCGTCGAAGTGGCTCATCCACACGTCCTGCGTCACCGGCAGGTCGTGGAGCAGGGTGGACGTCGGGTCGGTGATCGTCAGCTGGGCCCGGCCGTACTCGCCGCGCATCCCCCGCCCGACGGTGCCGCCGAGCTGCTGGCCGATGAGCTGCGCGCCGTAGCAGATGCCCAGGATCGGGATGCCGAGCTCGTAGATCGCCGGGTCGAGTCGCGGCGCGCCCTCGACGTGGACGCTCTTCGGGCCGCCCGACAGGATCAACGCCGCGGGCGGATCGGCGGCCAGCTCGGCAGCAGTGACCCGGTGGGCGACGATCTCCGAGTAGACGTTGAGCTCGCGCACCCGGCGGGCGATGAGCTGGGCGTACTGCGCGCCGAAGTCGACCACCAGCACCGTGTCGGCCCGCTGCACCATCCGGTCGATGGTAGGCCAGCGCGCACCACGAGCCGAGGTGCCTCGGGGGCGACTACCGCCGGAGGGGTCGGGAGCGCGACCATGGGTTCGTGACTTCCCGCTTGCGCCTGCTCCTCGTGACCGGGGCGGCGCTGCTGGTGATCGTGCTCGCCGGATGCGGTTCACCGCGGGTGCTGGGATCCTCGTCGGACGCCGTGGGCAATGCCAGCACGGACAACCCGTTCATCCCGACGAACGCCGACCTCAGCGACTGCGTCGGCACGTTGGAGCGTCCCGGCTGCGAGACCAACCGGGGCAGCGATGTGCACATGTACCTGACCTTCGGCGCGCTCATGGGCGGCATGGCGCTGATCGGCTGGCGGATCGCCGTGTCCATCCGCCACCGCGACCGCGACCTGGACGCCCGCCTGCCCGAGCACACGTACTAGCTGCCTCGACTGGCGTCCGCTCGCTGCGCTCGCTTTCGCCGTTCTCGGCTGCGCCTCGTCGCTGGCGCTTCCCTCGGCGCTGTGGCACTCGGTCGACCCTGGCGCCTCACGGCCTGGCCCCGGCCGAGTCTTCCGCCTCCTGCTGACCTCGGCGATCGGGGTGCGGGCCGTCAGCGGGCGGCGGCGAGGAGGTCGCTGCAGAACGCGGTCGTGCCGGTGATCAACGCGTGGGGGGCTTCCCAGGGGACGAAGTGGCCGCAGTCGCGCAGGAGGAACGGGCCGGTGTGGTTGGCGAAGACCTTCGCGGCCATGCGGTCGAACGCCGGGTAGATGACGTGGTCACTGGTGCCGTGGAGGATCAGCGTCGGCGTCGTCGGGTTCGGCCCGAGCACGGACGGCTCGCTGCGCGCCGACTCGTGGAACGAGCTCTCGTAGCCACCGAAGCTGGCGCGCAGCTTGCTGGCGTCGGCGAACGGCTCGGTGTGGAAGTCCACGGCATCGCTGCTGAACGCTCCCGGGTGCGCCCAGAACCGGCTCGTGTAGAACGTGGCGATGTAGCGCCGCCGCTCGCCGGGCGTGGCCAGCTCGGCGGCCAGTGCGTCGGCGTCGGTGCCTTGGCGGACGAAGTAGTCGCTGGCCTCGCGCGCCGGGCGGGTACCCGGGATCCCCGCCATCTCGGCCTTCATGAACGGCACCGGCGAGTTGAACAGCACCATCCGGTCGACCCACTCGGGATGCCGGAGCGCGAGCTCTTGGATGACCGGCCCGCCCAGATCACCACCGAGCACCACGACCGACTCGAGCCCGAGCTCGTCGTGCACGAGGGCGAAGAGGTCACGAGCGTGGCTGGGCACGTCGTGGAAGCCGTCGGGACCGACGTCGCTGTCGCCGAAGCCGCGCAGATCGGGGACGATCACGTCGAAGCCGGCGTCGGCCAGCGGCTCGATCACCCGCCAGAAGATCCGCTTGCTCTCCGGCCAGCCGTGCACGCACAACAGGGGCACGCCGCCCGGGTTCATCCGCACGAACGCCTGACGCACGCCGCGGGGTTCGGCGTGCTCGACGGCGAAGCGGGCAGGGTCGAGATCGGGATCCATCGAGGTCGACGGTAGGTCAGCCCGGGCAGCCGCCCGTCAGCTGGGAGACTTGGGACGTGTTCGACGACGACCTGCGCGACGCCTATCTGCGCCACCTGGGTCTCGACGCGGAACCTCCGTCGGTCGACGCGCTCCGCCGCCTCGTCGTCGCCCACCTCGACCGCGTGCCGTTCGAGACGACCTGGATCTCGCTCGGCGAGCACCACGCGCTCGATCCGGTCGCCACGGCGCGACGCATCATCCACGAACATCGCGGCGGCTACTGCTTCCTGCTCAACGACGCATTCGCCGAGCTGCTCGGCTCGCTCGGCTACTCCGTCACCCGTCACGTCGGCGGCGTGCACGGCTCGCCCGATCCCGACGAGGCGGCGATGACCAACCACCTCGTCCTCCTCGTCCACGACCTGCCCGACGACACCCATCCGGAGGGTCGCTGGTACGTCGAGGCCGGCATGGGCGACGGCCCTGCAGCGCTCATGGCCGTGGCCCCGGCAACGCTGGACCAGGCGCCGTACCGCTACGTGCTCGATCGACTCGACGACCGCAGCGTCGCCGACTGGGAGCTCGTCTACGGCCCGGCGGACGCGCTCGACCGACCGGTGCAGCGGATGGCGTTCCGTGAGGCGGCCACCCCGATGTCCGCGTTCACCGCGCGCGACGTGCAGCTGTCCACGTCGCCGGAATCCGGTTTCGTCCGCGTGCCCACCGCCCAGCGACGGCGGGTCGACGGGCTGACGATCGTGCGCGCCTGCACGTTCACCCGCGCCGGCGCGGACCTCCTCGAACCGGTCATCGTCGACCGCCGCGTCGATTGGTTCTCCCTGATGGCCGACGAGTTCGGCCTCACCTACGAGGGCGTCGATCCTGTCGCGCTCGACCGCCTGTGGCGCGTGGTGCATGCCGCGCACGAGGCGCATCTCGCCCGCCGGGACGCCACCGGGGCCAGCGGTACCGTGAGCGGGTGACGCCTGACGAGTTCCGCAAGCGCGGCTACCAGCTGATCGATTGGATCGTCGACTACCTCGAGCAGGTCGAGCAGCGCCCCGTGGCCCCGCCCGTCGGCCCCGGCGACGTGCGGGCGATGCTCCCCGAGCACCCGCCCGGCGAGCCCGAGTCGTTCGACGCGGTGCTCGCCGACCTCGACCGCATCGTCGTGCCCGGCCTCACCCACTGGCAGCACCCGAGCTTCTTCGCCTACTTCCCGGGCAACTCCGGCTACCCGTCGATCCTCGGCGATCTCGTGTCCGCCGGCCTCGGCGTGCAGGGCATGAGCTGGGTCACCAGCCCGGCGTGCACCGAGCTCGAGACCCTGATGCTCGACTGGATGCAGGAGCTGCTCGGCCTGCCGGCATCGTTCCGCAGCACCAGCGACAACGGCGGCGGCGTCATCCACGGCTCGGCCAGCGAGGCCACGCTGGCGTCGATCCTCGCTGCCCGCTGGCGGATCACCGACGGGGCGGTGAACACCGACGGCGACACGTCGAAGCTCGTTGCATATGCAACATCCCAGGCGCATTCGAGCATCGAGAAGGGGTTGCGCATCGCCGGCATCGGCACCGCGCAGACCCGGATCATCCCTCACGACGAGTCCTACGCCATGGTGCCCGACGTGCTCGCTGCGCAGATCACGCTCGATCGGGCAGCGGGTCTCACGCCGTTCTGGGTGTGCGCGACGCGTGGCACGACGAGCTCGATGGCCTTCGATCCCACGGCGCCGATCGGCGAGATCGCCCGCGCCGAGCGCCTGTGGTTGCACGTCGACGCGGCGATGAGCGGCATCGGCGGGCTGGTGCCGGAGCATCGCTGGATCAACGACGGCCTGGAGCTGGCCGACAGCTATTGCACCAACCCGCACAAGTGGATGGGCGTGGTGTTCGACTGCGACCTGTTCTACACCGCGGACCGTCGGGCCCTGCTCGGCGCCTTGAGCATCCTCCCCGAGTTCCTGCGGTCGGCGGCGGCCGAGTCCGGGGCGGCCATCGACTACCGCGACTGGCAGATCCCACTCGGCCGCAGGTTCCGTGCGCTCAAGCTGTGGTTCACGCTGCGCACCGACGGCGTCGCCCCGGTGCAGGCGATGATCCGCCGGCACGTCGCGCTCACCCGGCAGCTGGCCGAGTGGGTGGCCGCCGACGACCGCTTCGTGATCGCCGCACCGGCGCCGCTGAACCTGTTGTGCCTGCGCCTCCGCGGCGACGATCCGGCGACCGATGCTGCAACCGACGCACTGATCGCTGCAGCCAACGACACCGGCGAAGCCCTGTTCACCCGCACCGTCCTCGACGGCCGAGTGGTCCTGCGCGTCTCGATCGGCGGGCGCAGCACCGAGGAGCGTCACGTCGAAGCCGCCTGGCAGCTCCTCCAGCGCCTCGCCCCCGCCTGACTCCGGCCCGCCCCGTTCATGTCGCGCCGCTGACGACGGAACCGGCGCCGACCGCCGCGACACGAACCGTGGCGACGCGTTCGACGGCGAACCCGACCACTCAGACAGGAGGGAGCAGCCCAAGCGAAGCGGAGGCCAGTCCCGACCACTCAGATCGCGTCGGGCTCCGGGCCGGTGAGGCGGTAGGCGACGCGCAGCAGCTGGTGGAGCATGCGCGGGTCGCACCCCAGACGGTCTCGTCGTCGAGCTCGAAGAAGAAGATCGGGCGGTCGAGCGGCGGTGTCCCCCAGCGCTCCTCGCGGTACGTGCCGTCGACGAGCAGGTCGGCGAGGGGCTCCCAGAAGATGCGATCGACCTCGGCGGCGGCCGGTCGCAGCTCGGGATCGGTCCCCAGCACGGCGACCACCGGGACGATGTAGCTCAGGCTGACGACGGTGGACAGCGGCAGCAGTCGGCCGACCACGTCGACCGAGGCCGGCGGGAGGGCGACCTCCTCGAACGCTTCGCGCAGCGCCGCCTGCTCGTACGTCTCGCCCTCGTCGAGTCGGCCACCGGGGAAGCTGATCTCCCCACGGTGGTTGCGCAGGCCCATCGACCGCCGGGTGAGCAGCACCTCGGCTCCGTGCGGGCCGTCGCGGCAAGACGACGAGCACCGCCGACGGGCGGGCGCCGGGGAACATCGGCAGGACGTCGGCCGGCAGGTCGCGGGCGTGCAGCGCCTCGACGACGTCGGATGCCGTCAGCGCATCGCTGATCCCGGTCCACGGCGCGGCCGGACCGGCACTCCAGGCCGTCGGTCGGGGGATCTGCTGGCGGCCGCCGGGGCGGCGCGGCGCCTCAGCCGGCGGGGGTCCAGCCACTGTCGATCAACTCGCGCAGCACCGTGGGCAGGCCGGCGGTCTTCATGCTGGCGAGGACCTTGCCCGGCATCTGCTCACCGCGCTCCCACTCCTCCCACGCGCTCAGCAGCTTGGTGAGATCCGGCGCCGGCGGCTCGAACGACATGGCCTGGAGGCTAGCGACGTGTCCCCGGCGCGAGGCCGGCCAGGTCCACAGCATCCGGCGCGGCGTGAGGTTCAACCAGGTGGGGGCTGGCGTTTCGCCTTCGCCTGACGGACGACCCGCACACCGTTGCCGACGAGCCGGCCGGCCGTCCGGCCGAAATCGGCACTGCGGCCGGCGGCCGCCGGTTCGGCCGTGGGCGTCGCACCGGCGGCGGAAGTGCCCGCGGCTGCGGTGGGTGCCATGGCCTTGCGCTTGACCTTCTCGATGTAGCTGCTCTGCCACCAGATGAACGCGTGCGCCGCGGCGATCGCCAGCATGATCACCCGGGTCGACGGGTCGACGGCGAACACCGGCTGGACCGCCGCGACCACCTCGAAGGCGATCACCCCGACGTCGATCACCCGGTGCAGGCGGCGGTCGATCAGGCGGAACGCCGCCAGCGGGGCCTTGGTGATGGCCGCGTGGATGATGATGACCGCGGCGACGACCGCGGGCACCGCCGGTGTCGGGCTCTGCACGCCGACGGCCACGAGCGCCAGGCCGAGGATGTACTCGGCGAGCTGGTGCAGCCAGAACGGCCGCTTGGCCAGCTGCTGGTGCTCGGCTGCCACGGCCCAGACGCTAACGGCCCACGGCCCCCACAGCCCCCGACACCCCCTGGCGGCCGCCTCAGCCGGCCGCCGGACGCACCGAGTCGCGTCGCGACCCACGCTGGATGCGCTGCCGTCGAACACACCAGGGTCCGGACGCGCTGCGGCCCGGGTGTGGAGCACCCGGGCCGCAGCACCCGAGAGCGAAGCTCTCGGGTCGTCTCTCAGTTCGTGACGCCGAAGGCGTCCCCCCGGTGGTCCGGGGTTCACGGGGGCGGAGCCCCCGTGGGATCACATCATGCCCATCCCGGGCATGCCGCCCATCCCGCCGCCGCCGCCGCCCATGGCGGGAGCGTTCTTCTCCGGCTTGTCGGCCACGAGGCACTCGGTGGTGAGCACCAGTGCGGCGATCGACGCGGCGTTCTGCAGCGCCGCCCGGGTGACCTTGGCCGGATCGATGATCCCGGCCTTGAACATGTCGACGAACTCACCCGTGGCTGCGTTGAGCCCGGTGACGCCGGTCTCGTCCTCCAGCTGGCGGACGGTGACGGCACCCTCGAGGCCGGCGTTGTCGGCGATCAGCCGAGCCGGTGCGGTGAGCGACTCCCACACGGTGCGCGCACCGGTGGCCTCGTCGCCCGTGAGCGAGTCGACGACCTTGCGCACCGCACTGCGGGTCCGGACGAGGGCGGTGCCGCCACCGGCGACCACACCCTCCTCGATGGCCGCGCGGGTCGCCGAGACGGCGTCCTCGATGCGGTGCTTCTTCTCCTTGAGCTCGACCTCGGTGGCCGCGCCGACCTTGATGACCGCAACGCCGCCGGCGAGCTTGGCCAGGCGCTCCTGGAGCTTCTCCCGGTCCCAGTCGCTGTCGGTGTTCTCGATCTCGGTCTTGATCTGGTTGATCCGGCCCTCGACGTCGGACTTCTCGCCGCCGCCGTCCACGATCGTGGTCTCGTCCTTGGTGATGATCACCCGCTTGGCCCGCCCGAGCAGGTCCAGCGTGATGTTCTCCAGCTTGAGGCCGACCTCTTCGCTGATGACCTGACCGCCGGTGAGGGCGGCCATGTCCTGCAGCATCGCCTTGCGGCGATCGCCGAAGCCGGGAGCCTTGACGGCGGCCGAGTTGAACGTGCCGCGGATCTTGTTGACCACCAGGGTGGCGAGGGCCTCGCCCTCGACGTCCTCGGAGATGATCAGCAGCGCACGACCCGACTTCATGACGAGCTCGAGCGCCGGCAGCAGCGTCTGGACCGTGGAGATCTTGCCGCTGTTGAACAGGATGTAGGGATCGTCGAGGATCACCTCTTGGCGCTCCTGGTCGGTCACGAAGTACGGCGAGAGGTAGCCCTTGTCGAACTGCATGCCCTCGGTGAACTCGAGCTCGGTCCCGAAGGTGTTGCTCTCCTCGACCGTGACCACGCCGTCCTTGCCGACCTTGTCGATCGCGTTGGCGATGACCTCGCCGATCGACGCGTCCGCAGCCGAGATGGTGGCGACTGCGGCGATGTCGGTCTTGTCGTCGACTTCGCGCGACTGCTCCTTGATCGACTCGACCGCCGCGGCGACCGCCTTCTCGATGCCCTTCTTCAGGCCCATCGGGTTGGCCCCGGCGGCGACGTTGCGCATGCCGTGGTTGACCATCGCCTGGGCGAGCACCGTGGCAGTGGTGGTGCCGTCACCGGCGACGTCGTTGGTCTTGGTGGCGACTTCCTTCACCAACTGGGCGCCCATGTTCTCGAACGGGTCGTCGAGCTCGATCTCCTTGGCGATGGACACGCCATCGTTGGTGATCGTCGGGGCGCCGAACTTCTTGTCCAGCACGACGTTGCGACCGCGCGGCCCGAGCGTGACCTTGACCGTGTTGGCCAACTTGTTCACGCCTGCCTCGAGCGCGCGACGCGCCTCGTCATCAAAGATCAGTTGCTTGGCCATGGGTTCAGCGGCTCACTTCTCGACGATCGCGAGGACGTCGCGGCTGGTGAGGATCAACAGATCGTCGCCGGCGACGGTGACCTCGGTGCCGCCGTACTTCGAATAGAGGACGGTGTCGCCGACCTTGACGTCGAGGGGGATCAGCTCGCCGGTGCTCTCGGCACGCTTGCCCGGGCCGACGTAGAGCACTTCACCCTGCTGGGGCTTCTCCTTGGCGGTATCGGGGATGACGAGGCCCGAGGCAGTGGTCTGCTCGGCTTCACTGGGCTTCACGACGATGCGGTCGTCGAGGGGCTTGAGACTCATGGGTGCAGGCCTCCGTTGGCGCGCGTTGGGAACTAACGAGTGGCACACGACGGCGTTAGCAGTCGCCCGGTGCGAGTGCCAATGTTAGGACATCGGCCGGCGCGTTAGCAACCGCAGGTCGCGAGTGCTAACGACCCGGTCGGCAGCCGACGACGGCCCTGCTCACCACGCACGCCACGCGGAGTATCATCCGAAGGTCCGAACGGGACGCAGGGGGCGCGCCGGCAATGGCCAAGCGAGGCCGAGTCGAGATCATCGAGGTGCTGCCGCCCGACGAGGCGCGCCTGACCGACCTGCCCGGCCAGCGCACATCCTGGGATCGCGTCCCCTCGCCGCCGGACCCGGCGCACCCGGAGCGCGGGTCGCGGCGTTGGTGGATCGTGTCGGCCGCCGTCGTCGGCATCGCCGCCGTCGTCGTCGGCGCCGGAGCGCTGTCGGACGGAGCGTCGTCCGGGCGTGGCGAGCGGCCCACCGACGAGTCGAGGCTCGACGGGGCCACCGCGGTCGCCCCCGTGGTCCTCCCGATCGTGCCGTCCACCCCGGCGGGCTACCGGATCGTCGGGGTCGAGCAGACGACGAACCGTCAGCAGCCGGCACGGCCCGTCCGCCAGCTGTGGGCGACCCACGCCGACGAGGCGCTGCTGTCGTCGTGGTTGGAGATCACGGCGAGCCCCGCCGGACTGCCGACCGACGCGGCGGGCGACAGCCGGGTGGCGGTGCCGGGCGGCATCGCTGTCTTGGACACGATGCCGGACGGCGACATCGCCGTCACCGGTCCGCTCGCCGGCGGCGGTGCCGCAGCGATCGTTTCGTCCGGGGTCAGCCGGGCCACGCTCGTCGAGCTGCTCGGCGGTCTGCGCTTCGACGGTGGCGCGCTCACCAGCGGCGACACCCGGCTCGGCGGGATGTTCCAGCAGGTCGCCACCGACGACGGACGGCCGTCGAGCGCGGGGACGGACGCCACCATGACCGTCTCGTACGACGCGATCGTCGACGACCCACGCAAGCTCGACGACTTCACCCTCACGGTGGGGCCGCTCGGCTCGGCGTACGACGAGACCGCGCGGCGGTTCTTCCTCGGTCACCGCGACACGGTGATGGTCAACGGCCAGCAGGCGCTGCTCGGCAGCGACGAGCGCGACTTCGGCCGCCAGTCGATCACGTTCGAGCGGGCGGGGCTGCGGATCACCGTCGCCGGCACGGCACCCCGATCGGTGCTCCTCGACGCGGTGCAGTCGGCGCACGTCGCCACCGGCGCCGAGCTGGCCGGTCTGCTCGCGGCCGGGCCGCCACCTGTTGCGGTCACCCCAGCACCGATGCCGGCGACGCAGGTGGCCGCGGGGCAGCTGAGCAACGGCCGAAGGTACGAGGTGCACGTCAGCCCGGGCGACGACGGTCGGGCGCAGGTCACGCTCGCCGCGTCGGGCGACGACGGCGCCTCCGCCTCGGTCCCCCAGCACGATTCGTACATCGCCACGGTCGTCTCGCCGACGATGACCGCCCTGGTCGCGTTCATCCCGCCAACCGCCGTCGGTGCGCAGCTCGTGCTCACCCTCGGCGACCCGTCGTCGCCGACCACGCGATCGGCGACACCGACGGCGCTTCCCGACGGCAGCCTCGTCGCCGCGCTGGCGTTCGACGAGATGCAGCCGTTCACCGCGCAGATCGTGCTGTCCGACGGCCGCACGCTGTCCGTCGCCGCCGGCTGACCGGCCGCTCGAGCGCCGGCGGCGCGTCAGCCGACGAGCGGCGCGCCGACCTCGGCCGCCAGGCGCACGAGCACGTGCAGGGGCAATCCGATCACGTTGCTCACGCTCCCGCGGATCCCCTCGACGAAGACCCCGCCGGCACCCTGGACCGCGTACCCCCCGGCCTTGTCGAACGGCTCACCGGTGGACACGTACCACTGGATCGCCGTCGCGCCGATCGGGGTCATCGTCACCATCGTGGTGGTGACCTCGCCGGCCTCGGCGACGCCGTGACGCACGGCGACGGCGGTGTGCACGCGGTGCGTCCTGCCGGACATGGCGCGCAGCATCGCCGCGGCATCCTCGGCATCGACCGGCTTGCCGAGGATCCGACCGTCGAGGTCGACGGTGGTGTCGGCGGCGATGACCAACACGTCGTCGGCCGCGCCGACCGCGTCGGCCTTGGCGACCGCCAGGCGGCGCACGTACGGCACGGGCGACTCGCCGGGCAGCGCGGTCTCGTCGATCGCCGGCGCGACGACTTCGAACGACACGCCGAGCTGAGCCAGCAGATCCCGCCGGCGCGGCGACGCGGACGCCAGCAGGACCCGGGTCATCCCCCGCTGAGCACCATGACGTCGGCGTCGTCGGGCGGTGTCGCGTCGTCGAGGTCGTCGAGGTACCCGGCCGGGAGCGCGACGCGGATCGGGCCGTTCGTGTGGCCGCGGCGGATGCGCTCGCCGCCCGGAACCAGCGCCAAGGACGGATCGAGCGCGCCGAGCAGGTCGTCGAGCTCGGCGAGCGACGACACGTTGCTGAACCTCCGGCGGGTCTCGCCGCCGACCGGATAGCCGGTGAGGTACCACGAGGTGTGCTTGCGGAAGTCGCGCATCGCCAGCTGCTCGCCGAGATGGCCGGCGAGCAGCTCGCCGTGGTGGCGCATCGTCGCTGCCACCGTGGCGAGCAACGGTGACGGTGCTGGCTCGAGCCCGTTGAGCACGGCGACGAGATCAGCGAACAGCCACGGCCGACCGAGGCAGCCGCGGCCGACCACCACGCCGTCGCAACCCGTGGCCCGCATCATCGCCAGTGCGTCCGCCGCCTCCCAGATGTCGCCGTTGCCCAGCACGGGGATCTCGGCGACCGCGTCCTTGAGCTCGCCGATCGCATCCCAGTCGGCGTTGCCGGCGTAGTGCTGCTCAGCAGTGCGGGCGTGCAGGGCGATGGCCGCGACGCCCTCCTCGGCGGCGATGCGGCCGGTGGTGCGGAACGTCAGCAGGTCGTGGGTGAGCCCCATCCGGAACTTCGCGGTGACGGGCACGGCGTACGGGGCCGCTGCGTGCACCGCGGCGCGCAGGACGGCGCGCAGCAGCCGCGGCTTGGCCGGGACGGCGGCGCCACCGCCCTTGCGGGTGACCTTGGCGGCCGGACAGCCGAAGTTGAGGTCGATGTGGTCGACCCGGTCGGCGGCGCACAGCCGGCGCACCGCCTCACCCATGATCTGCGGGTCGCTGCCGTACAGCTGCAGGCTGCGCGGCGACTCGCCGGCGGCGAACGTGACCATCCGCTCCGTCTTGGCGTTGCCGTTGACCAACGCGGTGGCCATCACCATCTCGTTGACGTACACCAGGCCGGGCGCCAGCTCGCGGCACACCGTACGGAACGGGGCATTGGTGACGCCGGCCATCGGGGCCAGCACGACGGGGGCGACGGGCTCGAACGAACCGATGCGGAACACCGGCTCAACCGTATCGGCGCCGGCCGGAGGCTCCCCGACGAGTTCCTCGCCTGCCGCGCGGCGACGCACGCTCGGCGTCAGGGTTCGAAGGCGAGCCGCAGGGCGGGGACGGCGCCGG
Source organism: uncultured Acidimicrobiales bacterium (assembly GCA_963794805.1). Lineage (GTDB taxonomy): Bacteria > Actinomycetota > Acidimicrobiia > Acidimicrobiales > Ilumatobacteraceae > JAODBQ01. The sequence goes on along the minus strand of CAWCFL010000005.1, from coordinate 366,905 downwards.
CGTCGAGCGGCGTCGGACCGTCGGACCGCAGCCGGTACCAACCGGCGGCGGCGATCATCGCCGCGTTGTCCGTGCACATCGCCCTGCTGGGGACGAGCACACGCCGGCCGTCCTGCGCCGCGGCGGCGGCGAAGCGCTCGCGCAGCAGCGAGTTGGCCGCCACCCCGCCGCCGAGCACCATCGCCTCGGCGCCGACCGAGTCGGCGGCGCGGCGCGACTTGGCCACCAGGACGTCGACGACCGCGGTCTGGAACGAGGCGGCGACGTCCTCGGCGGAGACGTCGGGGTGCTTGCGCACGTGGTTGACCACGGCCGTCTTCAACCCGCTGAAGCTGACGTCGAGGCCGTCGTGGAGCATCGCCCGGGGGAAGCGGACCGCCTCCGGGTCACCACGGCGGGCAGCGGCGTCGATCGCCGGCCCGCCCGGGTAGCCGAGGTCGAGGAACCTGGCGACCTTGTCGAACGCTTCGCCGGCGGCGTCGTCGATCGTCTGCCCGAGCAGGCGGTAGCGGCCGTGGTCGCGCATCTCGACGAGCATCGTGTGCCCACCGGAGACGATCAGGGCGACGAGCGGGAAGCGCAGCTCGGGGTCCTCCAGCAGCGCGGCGTACAGATGGGCCTCGTGGTGGTTGACCCCGACGAACGGGACGTCCCACACCAGGGCGAGCGCCTTCGCCGCGGACACGCCGACGAGCAGCGCACCGATCAGTCCCGGTCCGATGGTGCAGGCCACGACGTCGATGTCCTCGTCCGCCACGCCGGCCTCGACGATCGCCCTGGCGATCACCGGGTTGAGCAGCTCGAGGTGGGCGCGCGAGGCGACCTCGGGCACGACCCCGCCGTACTGCGCGTGGAGGTCCACCTGCGTGCTGACCACGCTGGACAGGACGTCGCGTCCACCGCGGACGAGGGCTGCAGCGGTCTCGTCACAGCTCGTCTCGATGCCGAGGATCACGGTGGACGCATCGACGGTCGTCACCGGGCCGCCTCCGGGCACAGCTCGCGCAGCCGGTCACGGTACGCGTCGGTGTCGATGTCGTTGCACCACATGACGATCGCATCGACGGCGTTCTCGTAGTACCGCTGACGGATGCCGGCGGGCACGAAGCCGAAGCGGTGGTAGAGGTCCTGGGCGCCCGTGTTGGTGACACGCACCTCGAGCGTGAGCGCCTGGCAGCCGTGCCCGAGGCCCGCCCAGGCGAGCTCGGCGAGCAGCCGCGTGGCGACACCACGGCGCTGCTCGGCGGGCGCGACCGCGATGTTGGTGACGTGCCCGTCGTCGACGACGTACATCAGCCCGGCGTACCCGACGAGCGCGCCGCTGCGCCGGGCCACGAGGTAGGTGCGCTCACCGCGCTTGGCCATCTCCAGCTCGCTGGTGAACGTGCTCTGGTTCCACGGCTTGGGATAGGAGATCCGTTCGATCGGCAGGATCTCGGCGAGGTGGCGCCGGCGCATCGGCTCGACCGCGACGCCGTGGCCATCGTCGGGCCCGCGGCGCAGCACGCGCGACAGCATGCTCACGACACCGCCCTTCCCGCCTGCGCGCGCGTCGACCAGTTGATCTGCGCGTCGGGAGGCCGCAGGTACATCGGCCGCACCTCCCACGGGTTGAGCCACTCCTCGCGCAACGCCTGAGCGTGCGCCAGCTGGACGAGCGGGGCCGCCGACGGATGAGCCAGGAACTGGTCGGCCACGTCGCCGCCCGCTCCGGCGACGAGCGCGTCCCGGTGACGCAGCGCGCCGTCGCCGACGAACAGCGGATCGAGGCGCCGGGCGACCACGTCGGCGACGATCTCGTCGACCGTCCCGACCGCCGGCTCGACGACGCGCTGCACACCGCCCGGCACCGGCCGGTAGACGCTCCAGAACACCTCGTCCTTGCGCGGCGTCGATGACCGCGACGACCGGTCGGGAGCCGTGGCGCAGCGGGAACGCCAGCAGGTCGAGGGAGCTGATCGCGATCATCGGGATGCGCCGGGCCTGGGCGATGGCCTTCGCCGCGGCGAGGCCGACGCGCATCCCGGTGAACAGACCGGGGCCGATGTCGACGGCCACCGCGCCGATCTCGTGGAGGCCCACCTGGGCCTGACGGCAGACGAAGTCGATCGCCGGCGCGAGCGTCTCCGCGTGGCGCCGGCCGCGACACACCTCGAACAACCCGAGCACGCCCTCGTGACCGCCGAGCGCCACGCTCACCTGCGCCGTGGCCGTCTCGATGCCGAGGATCAGCACCCCGTCACCGCCGCCCGCAGCGCATTCCAGCGCTTCGCCCAGGACGGCCCGGTCGCGCCGAACGAGATGGACCGGTGCTCGTCCTCGTCCACCAGGTCGAGCCGCACGGTCAGGTGATCGCCGAACGCCGCGTCGACCACGTCACCCCACTCCACCAGGACGATGCCCCGGTCGTCGGCCAGCTCGCCGAGTGCGAGGTCGTCGACCTCGTGCAGGCTGCCCAGACGGTAGACGTCGGCGTGGTGCAGGGTGCGGCCGTCGAGCGGGTAGCTGTGCACGAGGCCGAACGTCGGCGAGGTGATCGGCTGGACCACGCCGAGGGCGGCGCCGAAGCCCTGGGCGAACGCCGTCTTGCCGGCGCCCATCTCCCCGGCGAGGACGATCACATCACCACAGCGGGCGAGGCCGGCGACCCCGGCAGCGACCGCGTGGGTCCCGGCGAGCGAGGTGGTGCGGACCTGCATGGCACCCGAACGCTAACTGGTGGTCGGGGACTGGGCTCCGCTCCCGGTGGTCGGGGCCCGGGCTCCCGCTCCGGTGGTCGGGGACTGGGCTCCGTCCCGCTTCGCCCGCTCCCCTCCTGCGCCGGGCTCCCTGGCGGTCGCGCCGCCGCGCGCCACGATGCCGAGCCTCGGACGGGCCCAAGCCTTGGGACCGCGCCTCGTTCGGCGAGCACCCGACTTGCCGCGCACTCGTTCGCTCCCGTGCGCTACCCGTTGAGATAGCGACGTTCGATGCGGGCGGAGATGCCGCAGATGATCTCGTAGCCGATCGTGTCCAGGCGGCCGGCCCAGTCGGTCGCCGAGATCCGCTCCCCGCCCTGCTCACCGATGAGCACCGCCTCGTCGCCGACGGCGACCGGGTCGTCGCCACAGTCGACCATCAGCTGGTCCATGGTGATCGCCCCGATGATCGGGCGCCGCCGACCACCGAGCAGCACCTCGCCGCCGACCGCGTGCAGCCGGCGGGGCACGCCGTCGGCGTAGCCGATGGGCAACGTGGCGACGTTGGCCGCAGCCGAGAGCGTGTGCCGAAGGCCGTACGACACAGCCGTGCCGGCCGGCACCCGCTTGACGAACGACACCCGGGCGCGCAGCGACATCGCCGGGCGCAGACCGGTGCTCAGGTGGTCGACGCCCGATCCGGGCGACACCCCGTACAGCGCGATGCCCGAGCGGACGAACGAGGCGCGCGACTGGGAGTGGGCCAACGCCGCCGGCCGAGTTCGCCGCATGCACCTCCTCGACCACGATCCCGGCCGCCCCGATCTCGGCGAGCACCCGACCGAACGCCGCGAGCTGGCCGGCGGTGTAGTCGTGCTGGGGATCGTCGGCCACGGCGAGATGGGTGAGCACGCCGACGAGGCGCGTCGCCGGGCAGCGCTGGATGGCTGCCGCGAGGCCCGGCGCGTCTCTCACGGTGGCCCCGACGCGGTGCATGCCGGTGTCGATCTTCAGGTGCACCGGATGATCGCGGGCACCGGCGGCGACCAGCGCGTCGAGCTGCGCCGGGGTGTAGACGGTGAGCTCCAAGTCGTGTCGCAGCGCCTCGCGCAACAGCTCCGGCGGCTGCTCGCTGAGCACGAGGATCCGGCCGTCGATTCCTGCGTCACGCAGCTCGGCGCCCTCCTGGGCCAACGCCACGCACAGCCCGGCGGCACCGGCGGCGAGCGCGGTCCGCCCCACCGGGACGGCGCCGTGCCCGTACCCGTTGGCCTTGACCACCGCCCACACCGCACTCGGCGCGACCGCGGCGCGCATCGCCCGGACGTTGTCGTCGATCGCCGCGAGGTCGATCTCGGCCCACGCCCAACGCCCCGCGCCCGGGCCGGCCGGCACGGCGGTCACCTGCCGAGACCGTCGAGCACGAGCGGGATGAGATCGGGCAGGTCGCTGGCGACGAAGCCGACGCGATGACCGCGACGCGCCGCCTGGCCGTGCACCCACGCGCCGGCCGCGGCGGCGTCGACCGGCGCCAGGCCGCCGGCGAGCAGGGCCCCGATGATGCCGGCGAGCACGTCGCCGGTGCCCGCCGTGGCCAGGCGCGGATCGCCCGCGGTGACCACGAGGGTCCGCCCGTGGGGTTCGGCGACCACGGTGGCCGGGCCCTTCAGCAGCACCGTGCAACCGGTGTCGGCAGCCAGGCGGCGGGCAGCCACGAGTCGATCGGCCGGCGGCGCATGGCCGGTGAGGAGCTTGTACTCGCCGTCGTGCGGCGTGAGGACCGTCGGCGCCTGCCGCTGGCGCAGCAGCGCGGCAGCGCCCTCGGCGCTCCAGGCGAGGGCGAACAGGGCGTCGCCGTCGACGACGGTCGGTAGCGGCGAGGCGACGACGAACCGACGAGCCTCGACGGCCGTGCCGTCGTCGCGGCCCAGCCCGGGCCCGACGACCACCGACTTGAAGCGCTCCATCGAGTCCAGTGCGGCCTGCGACCAGTCGATGCGCGGGATCCCCCGTTGGACGACCTCGAGCGGCGCCCGCTCGGCGAGCTGGCCGGGGACCGAGAGCGTGACCATCCCGGCACCGGCACGCATCGCCGCGTGCGCGGCGAGGATCGCCGCGCCGGTCATCGTCGGGCTCCCGGCGATCACCCGCACGGCCTGCTGCCACTTGTGGCTGACCGTCGGCCGTGACGGCCACCAGCGGCGCACATCGGCCGCCTCGACCAGGTGGGCGTGCGCCGAGGAGACGTCGAGCCCGATGTCGGCGACCTCGACCTCGCCGGCGAGATCGCTGCCCGGCGACACGAGGAGGCCGGGCTTCAGTGCGGCGAACGTAACGGTGCGTGTGGCCGCGAGCACCTGACCCTCGACCTGGCCGGTGAGCGCATCGACGCCGCTGGGCACGTCCACCGCGAGCACCGCGGCGTCGCCGACATCGGGCGGCTGCCACGAACCGTGGAAGCCGGTGCCGTACGCCGCGTCGATCACCAGGTCGGCGCGCCCGATGCGGCCGGGAGCCTCCGCGTCCACCACCCGCACACGCACGCCGCGTGCCGACAGCAGCCGGGCGGCCACACGACCGTCGGCGCCGTTGTTGCCCTTCCCGGCGATCACCACGACGGTGCGGCCGTACGTCCCGCCGAGCATCCTGCCGGCCACCCGGGCGACCGCTGCGCCGGCCCGCTCGATCAGCTCCTCCTCGGGCTCCGGCGCCCAGGCATCGATGACCCGCATCTCCTCGGGGGTGACGATCGGCAACACCGGGTCAGTCTGCCGGGGTCGGCGGCTACTGGGCGACCACCTGGGCGATGGCCACGAGATCCGAATGGGTGAGCGACAGGAGCCACTGCGTGATGCCCCGCTCACCGGCGAGCACGAGCGCCCGACCGGTGACCACGAGCGACGGCGCGCCGCTCGCGGCCTTGGCGACCCACACCTCGTGGAAGCCGAACGCACCGAGCCCGAGGCCCATCGCCTTCATCACCGCCTCGCGCGCCGCGAAGCGCGCTGCGAGCGCGGGCACCTGGTCGGAGCGAGCGGCGACATCGGCCAGCTCGCTGGCGGTGAACAACCTGGTGCGCATCGACGGCGTGCGCGCCAGGGATGTGCGGAAGCGCTCGATGTCGACGGCGTCGACGCCGATGCCGAGCACCCCGCCGCTCACTGGCCCGCCGCTGCGGTGCTCGGCGCGGCGAGCAGGGCGTGGCGCAACGCCACGAGCTTCGGGGACGGCTCCGCCGAGGTCCACGGGTCGGCGTCGATCGCCCGCTCGTAGGCCGCCCACTCGTGGCGCACCCCGGCGAGATCGCCCGCCGCGGCGTACGCCCGCATCCGCAGGGCGATCAGCTCCTCGTGCCCGGCCAGCACCTGCAGCCCGTGGGCGGTGGCCCAGAAGACGCCCTCGGCGTCGCCCAGGTCGAGGCACAGGTTGGCCAGCTGCATCGCCGCGCCGATCGCCGAGAGGGTGAGTGCCGAGGTGATCCCTTCGGCGTCGGGCCACAGGTACGACGTGCCGGCGAACGGCATCCCGGCGACGAGGTCGACGGCAGGACGGAGCACCTCGACGGCCTCGCGCGGCGGGCAGGAACGGGCCCGCTCGACACGCGCCGCGATGAGGTCGGCGTCGGTGACCACCGCGGCGTGCAGCGGCAGGTCCTCGGTGAGCGTACGCGCCAGCCACTCCTCGCCCGGCGGCGGCGGAACGGCGCGCGCCATGGCACGGCGAGCGTCGCTGACGACGTTGGCGAACGTGGCGTCGCGCACATCCGACGTCCCACAGCGCGGTGCGCGCCGCGGTGCGCGTCGGCCGGCGGCGGTGCTGGGTGAGCCAGACGACCAGCTCGAGCGCCTTGGACCGCTCGAACGCGGCGAGGGATCCTTCCTCGGTCACCACCTCGACCTGCCCGAAGAGCCGGACGAGGAGCGACCACTCGGGCTCGATCGGCCCAGCCTCGGCCGACGGCGGCCGGTCGCCGGTGACCGAGTCGTCCGGCTCGCGCAATCGGACCACACGGGCGGGACGCAGCTCGAGGGGCGCCGCGGTCGCGGCGACGAGCTCGCCGACGCCGGCCAGCGCACCGACGCTCAACCCACAGGGCGTGATCGCCGTCCCGAGCGGCGCCAGCACGACTCGATCGTCACGCACCTCCATCCGCCACGTGGCACCGCTGTGGCGTGCGGCGACCACCACCGCGAGACCGTCGCCGGCCGCGGTGCGCGCTGCCTCCAGCGCACCGCCGTGATCGCCGGTGGCGATGACGACCGCCGGTTCCCATGACTCCAGTCCGACCCCGCGCGACCGCAGGGCGAACGTCGACGACCCGCGAGCCGCCTCGCGCGTCGTGCCGAGCGACGCCGCGGCCAACTCCAACGCGGCGTCGAGCGTCGCGGCCTCGTCGATCGAGGCGGTCGGGCTGGCGAACATCTCGCCGCGCAATCCGACGGTGACCACCTGCACGCCGCCGGCGAGGGGCGACAGCGCGATCGAGGCGGCGATGCAACGCAGCACATCGGTGGCCATGGGTTCGGGGAGATCGATGGCCAGCAGGCCGACCGCCTCCAGGTCGACGAACAGCTGACCACGGTCCGTGGAGCCGACATGGGCCAGGGCCGGGCACGGTGCGACGGACCGCCGGGCGTGACCGGCGAGGTCCTCGAGCGACCAGCGGCCGTCGAGCACCCAGGTGCGACCGTCCATGTCGAGGCGCCACGCATCGCCACCCGGGGTGGCCGGGCGGTCGGCGACGAGGCGCAGATCGCCGGCCACGCCGACCTCGACGGCGACGATCCGGGCGTCCTGCACGGCGAGATCCGGCGCGGCGACGCGCAGTGCGACGTCGAGCCTGGCCAGGCGTTCGGGCGCGGCGGTCGCCCGCAGCTCGATCTCCGTGGCCGTCTCCCTCGAGCGCGGCGCCGCCAGACGCTGGTCCATCGTGGCGCTGCGCAGCCGCTGCCGGCGCTTCGTCTCGATCAGGCCGAGCGCACCCGTGGCGAAGAGGACGGACGTGCCCAGCGCGAGACCCACCGGCACGTCGCTACCACCTTCGGTCGTCCCACCGGCAACGACATCTCGGGCGCTGGTCGGAGCGACCGGCGACGGCCCGGGCCCGGGCCCCCGTTCGCTCGGCGGCGCAGATGCGTCGACCGACGCCGCGGCGCCGGACATCACGGCGACCATCGGGTCGGCGGACACGTTCGGCAGGTCGGGCGCCGGCAGGTCGGGCGCCGCTGCCGCACCACCGAGGACCGGCACCTCGGCCGCAGGTCCCGGAGGCGTGCCCATCGGCTCGGTGGCGGTCGATGCCGGTGACTGGTCGCTCGCAGCGGAGCCGGTGGCGGACTCGTCGGCGGCGCTCGCAGGGTCCGCGCCGGCGGAGCTCGACGCGTCCGTGACCGGCGGCACCCAGGCGACCTCGCGCTCGGGAGCCGCCGCGGCATCGGGCACCAGGACGACGGACTCGCCGGGCAGGATCAGGTGCCGATCGTCATGGTCGAGCCGCGGGGCGTTGGCCGCGATGAGGCGCTCGGTGTAGCCGAGCACGTCGACCGCAGCGGGTTGCTCGCCGTGAACGGCTTCGAGTTGCGCCTCGGCGATGCGCCAGTACGAGTCACCAGCGACGACGAGGTGCTCGCCGGGCGCTGGGTCGGCCGTCGCCATCGTCGGCGGCGGCTCGACGGTCGGCGGCTCGTCGATCGGCGGCTCGTCGATCGGCGCGGCGATGGGCAACAGACCGTGCAGGACGGGGACGGCGAGGTGCCAGCCGGGCTCGATGAGCGCCGGCGTGGTGAACCGCCGACCGTCGGACATCGTCGCGCCGCGGTTGTCGTCCACGATCTGCGCGGCGATCGCGGCGATGTCGCCACCCGGCCCGGCGACGCGGGTGGCGATCGACCACACCGAATCGCCGCGCTGGACGACGTACGTCGTGCTCACCGGCGCCGGCGCCGGCGGAGGACCATCGACCGCCGTCGACGACGAGCCTGGTCGGCGGTCCGGCATCGGTGCCGACATGCCGGTTGGCGCCGGCCGCCGGTCACCGGCCACCACCGGCGCGGTCGCCGGCACGCGCCGCACCACCGGCCCGGACGCCAGCGCCGGTGTTGCCGCCGCCAACGGGAGCATCGCCACCAGCCCGCCGGCGACCGCCCGCCCGAGCCAGACGAGTCCGAGCACGTCGTGGTGTCCCGACGAGGGCATCCCGTGACGCAGCTGGAACACGACCTCGCCGACGATGGTGACGACGACCACGCCGACGCACACCCATGCCACGAGCAGTGCCAGCCGGACGAACACGTCGATCAGCTCGTCGGAGGTGTCCAGCTGATCGGTCAGCCGGTGCCACCACGAACGCGCCGCATCGAGCGTCCAGCGCCACGGCGCGTCCATGCCGTGCAGTGGCGAGGCGTGGCCGAACCGGGCGTTGGACACGGCCAGCAGCACGGCCGGGACCACGACGAGCAGCACGATGACGCCGGCTGACGGCGGCGGCGCCTCGGGAGGCTGAGTTGGCGCGCATCGGTGGTTCTCCTCGCGCTACTGGTCGGGGGCGTCGAAGCCGAAGTGGGCCGTCGCCGTGGCGGTGCCACTGACCGATGCGACCCGAGGTGGTGATGACGACGGTCACGGTGATCCACGGCGCCGTCGACGATGACGGTCGCGACGCTGCCGCGGTCGCCGTTGGCCGCCAGGCCGGTGGCCGACCGCGGCGCGTGCCGCACCGATCGCCCGATCGGGATCGACGACCACCGAGCCGCTGCGCCGGCTCGCCTCGAGGTCGATCTGCTGCGCGCCGGCGCGCGCCGCCTGGAAGCGCGACCGCGGTCGCCTGCGAGCGATCGTGCAAGGAGCGATCGACGGTGCGCGACAGCCAGATGAACGCGCCGGCCATGAAGACGAACGACAGCGTCAGCGTGGCCACGACGGCCGAGCCCCGATCACGGTCGACTCGACGGACCGGAGCGGGCACCGCGACATCGGTTGGCTCGCACCGCTCGCTCACGGCAGCCCCGGCGCCCGGTTCGGGTCGATCGCCGCGGTGGCCGAGGCGCTGAACGTGCGCGCCGGCGGGGCGATCGGAGCGAAGCCCGCGCGGCTCGGCGAGCAGGCGATGGTGACCGTGACCCGCCCGCCCGGCGCCCACGCCGCGGCGTCGATGCGTGACCTGCGGACCGTCGGGACAGGCCCGCTGATCGGTGAGGATCGCCGTGGCCGCGCGGCCGGCGGCATCGAGGGCCGCGGCCCTCGGCGCGCTGCAGCGCCGCCGCCTGCGCGGCGGCGTCGGCCGCCGCCTGCACCTGCGAACGGGTGTCGACCTGGCGCCCGAGGAACAGCACGAGCAACGCCAGGCCGAGCATCGCCGGGAAGATCACGCACCAGCCCGAGCGCGTCGGCGGCGCCCCGATCGCGACCCGGTCGCAGGACGCGCCACACGGCTCGCTCACAGCGGCACCCAGCCCTCGAGCGGGCAACTCGACGTGCACCGCTGATCGAGCTCGACGTGCCGCGCAGGATGCCGGGCGCGTCGCCGCGGATCGACACGCGCACCCGCCCGTCGGCGGTGTCGATCGCCACCTGCGGGTCGGTCAGCGCGGCGTCGGCCAGCGCCGCCTGGGCCACGCCGATCGCCTGGCCGACCGGCAGGCCGTCGCGGGCCACGAGCGTCGCCGTGTCGCGGGCCACGCTGCGCGCCTCGGTTCGGGCGTGGTTCCACAGCGCGGCCTGGAAGCCGGCGAACATCAGGACGACGACGATCGGGGTGAGGAGCACGACGGTCAGCGACGTCGAGCCACGATCGCGCCGTCAGGGTGGCGCCCGGCACCGCCGGGTCGGTGTTCGCCTGGTCGCGGATCTTGGCCCAGACGATGCCGGCGATCACCGCCACCGCCACGCCGGCGGCCACGAACCACAGCACCTGCTCCAGCGAGACCGCGCCACGATCGCGATCCGGTTCGTCGACCGTCCGCGCCGGCGCGCAGCGCCGTGGACAGCGTCGCAGCTGACGTCGTCGAGCTGATCGACCGCCGTGATCGCCGTGAACAGCAGGGCCAGTTGGGAGAGTTGTCGCTTCATGTTCGCCGCCTCCGGGTGGTTGGTCGATGGGTGCTGGTGGGTGCAGCGAGGATCGTCACGGTGGCGCCGTCAGACGTTGAGGGCGGGATAGATCACCGCCGCCATGATCAGCACCGACATGCCGACGAGCGGCACGGTGATCTTCCCGGTGCGCACCCGCGCCTCGGTCTCCTGCTCGGCGGCCAGTGTCGAGCGCAACGTGGCGCACTTGGCCGCGAACGAGCGCGACACCGGCGCGCCGGCGATGGCGCCGAGCGCGGCCGACGCGGCGATCTGTTGCAGCTCGATCAGCTGCAGGTCGTCGCCGAGCTGGCCGAGCGCCGACACGAGCGAGCGGTTCGCCGCCTCGGCGGCGACGATGCGGTGGCGCAGCTCGACGAACAGCCGGCCGTCGCCGGTGCGCGCCGCCTGGCGCAAGCGCGCCCTCGTTGCCGACGTTGGCTGCGAGCAGCATCGTGACGACGTCGAGGTAGGCCGACAGCTGGTAGCGCAGGTCGCGACGGATCTCGCCGGCGCGGGCCGCGCATCGTCACGTGCACGAGCAGCGGAGCGACGGCCGCCGCCGACGCAGCGACACGCCGACGCGGCACGGCGAGGCCGATCGACACCGCCCCGATCGCCTGACCGATGCCGAGCAGCAGCGCCGGGGCGACGAGGCCGACGACCGCCGCGGCGACGAGCATCGCCGCGTGGGCCTCCGGCGGCCGTTGCACGAGGCGCAGATCGGCCAGCACGTCGCCGTCGAACGGCCGCCGACGGTAGACCCGCCGTCCGCCGCGCACCCAGCCGGACGCGGACGCGACCGGGCCGGCGCCGACATCCGGAGCGCGATCGAGGTAGGCCACCATCCGCCCGAGCGCCGGTCGTCGCTGGGCCACGCCCGCTGGCCAGCAACCACAGCCCGGCGACGCCGACGAGCGTCGCCGCGACGAGCCGACCGACCGTCGCTCATCGACGGCGCCTCCAGCGTGAGGAAGCGGCTCGGCCGGGGGAAACGGGACAGCCGCCCGACGCGCACCAGCAGCAGGGCGTAGCCGCAGACAGCAGCGCACCGAGGAACACCTGGCCGGCGAACGTGTCGTAGGCGTCGAGGTAGCTCGAACGGGCGAAGACGAACATGCCGCCGAGCAGCGCGCACATCACCAGCGAGACGAGCTGCACCTCGCGCGCGCGCCGGCGCCCGCTCGGCCTCGACGATCCGCCGCGGTCGGCCTGGTGGCGGGCCTGCTCGGCGAGCGCGGTGAGCACCTGCTCGGTCTGCGCCCCGCGGGTGACGGCGATCAGCAGGCCGACGGCGACGAGGTCGGCGAGCGGATCGTCGAGGTCGTCGGCGAAGCGGCGGAAGACGACCTCCGGCGGCTGGCCGGCGGAGAGCCGGGCGAACAGGGCGCGGACGTGCGGCCGCAGCACCACGGGACAGGTGTCGGCAGTGGCCCCGATCGCCCCGATCGGCTGTCCCGCCGCCTGGAGCACGTCGCGGACGTTCTCCACCCACGAGGCCAGCGCCTCGACGCGCGCCGCGCCGAGGTCGTCGCCGCGCGCCCGTGCCTGCCAGCGGCCGATGCCCCATGCCGACGAGCACCCCGACGACGGCCGCGGCGAGCACCCAGCCGGACAGGGCCTCGACGACGCAGCCCGGCGAGCAGGCCACCGAGGACCGGCCACGGCGCGGAGCGCCGGCGGGTGACCGTCGCGGCCGGGGTGCGTGCCACCCCGACCAGACCAGCGCGATGCCGGCGACGAAGCCGGCGGCGCACAGGGCGACGAGCAGCTGGTCGGTGGTCACGACAGCACCAGTGCGTCGTTCGGCACGAACAGCGCGTCGCCGATGCCGGCCAGTCGCAGCCGGCGGACGTGACGCCGCTCCAGCGGTGCCCGCTGCACCAGGCGCCCGTGCTCGTCGAGACGCCCACACCTCCGTCGAGCGCACGCCACCGTCGGCGCCGCGCCCGCCGACCTCGACGATCGACGTCACCCGCCGCTGCGGCGGATCGCCTTGGCGGTTGCGCACCAGATCGATGTGCACGACGAAGTCGATCGTCTCGCGAGATCAGCGACCACACCGCGTACTCGGGCAGCTTGGTGTTGCTCTTGGCCACGTAGAACGCCAGCCGGGCGAGCACCGACTCCACCGTGTGCGCGTGGATCGTGGCCATCGAGCCGTGCTTGCACATGCTGGCGACGTCGAGCATCTCCAGCGCCTCGTCCTCCACCAGCTCGCCGACCACGACACGGTCCGGGTTCAGCCGGCGGGTGAGCTCGACCAGCTCGCGCGCCGTCACGGCGCCGTGGCCGTCGGTGTTCGCCTGCCGGGTGAACAGCGCGGGCGCGTCAGGATGGCGCGGGTCGTCCTCCAGGCGCAGCTCGAGCAACCCCTTCTCGATCGTCACGATCCGCTCGTCGGGTGGCACCGCGCCGAGCAGCTCCTTGAGCAGCGTGGTCTTGCCGGCACCCGGACCACCGGACACGAGCATCGTCATGCCCGACTGCACGAGCGCCTCGAGCTGGGGCACGAGCCACTCGGGGAACAGGCCGCGCGCCGCCAGGCCGTCGAGCCCGACGCGCTGGAGCGTGAACCGGCGGATGGCGATGCGCGGCTGGGTGCTACACCCCGTTGCGGCCCGGGCCGCCGAGCACCATGACCACGCGGGAGCCGTCCGGTGCCTGCAGCGTGACCATCGGCGACTGCTCGTCGAGGCGCGCCTCGGACACGCCCATCGACAGCGTCAGGCGGTTCTGGAACGCCGCCAGCTCCTCCGGCGAGTCCCACAGCTGGCCGACGTCGACCTTGCGCCCGTCGTCGTAGGACACCCACGTGCGTGCGGTGCGAGTTGACGTCGATCTCCTCGACCGACTCGTCGCTCATGAACTGCTCGAGCGGTCCGGTGCCGAGCGTCTCGGCGTAGGCCAACCGGCGCAGCTCGCGGTCCGTCGCGGCGTCGAGCAGCGCCGTCGCCGCGCTGCAGCCTCACCTGGTTGAGCCGGGCGACCTCCTCGGCCATCCACTGGCCCATCAGCAGCTCCAGCCGGGGACGGTCGTCGCGTAGACCCGAGGCGCCGGCCGCCGGAGGCGGTGAGCGCGGAGGTCCCCTCGGCCTGGATGGCCTCGACGAGGCGCGCGGTCAGACGCTCGGTGAGCTCGCGGACGAGGCGACGGTCAACGGTCGTGCTCATCGACCCCTCCTCGCGCCGTCGGGCACCCAGCCGACGAGCTGGTGCGACTCGCGCAGCTGGGCCGACAGCCGCCGCGGCGAGCCGGCCGCGGAGCGCAGCAGCCGCGAGCGCCGCAGCCGGCTCGCCGACCCGGCACGACCGGCGAGCACCGCCGCGGCCCACGTGTCGACTGCCAGGACACGACCTCGTCGGTGCCGATGAACGCGCCGACCTCGTCGGCCCGGTACGGCTGCTCGCCGACGAGCCCGACGACGAACGGGATCGAGCGCAGGGTCGAGCAGGTCGACGAGGTGCCCGAGGCGCTCCAGCTCCACCGCTGCGGCGACGGCCGAGCCGGCCCGCTGGCGATGGACCGACGGCGACCACCGCAGCGGCACCCATCACCGGGGTGAGGTGCGCTCCCGCCCGGCCGCCGTCGGCGATGACGACCACGTCGTCGAGCGCGGCCATCACCGGCACCACTGCCGGCACTGCTGCCGCCACCGCCGCCCGGGCCTCCACGGCGCGGACCGGGGCGACGAGCACCTCGACGACCGCGGGAGCTCGTCTGGCAGCTGGCCTCGATGACCGGCCACGAGCCGGCGTCCGCCGAGGCGACGAGTTCGGAGAGGCTCGGCGAACGGGGCACGTCGAGCCAGGCCGCCAGGCTCCCGCCCGTCGGGTCGAGCTCGGCGACGACCACCCGCTCGCCCGCCCGGCCACGTGGCGGCGAGCGCCAACGCCGGTGGTGGTCGCCCCGTCGCCGACGACGGTGACGAGGCTCACCCGCCGCCTCCCGTCGCCGGCACGACCATGGAGTCCTCGGCAACCGACGGCAACGCCGCCGCCGGATCGGCACCGGGGTCGAGCAGCACGACGCGCACGTCGGCCGCGGAGGCGACCGCGACCGCGTCGGCGGCGACCACCTCGACCGACAGCGCCAGCTTGCCGGTGACCGAGTCGGGCGTCGTCGGCAGGCCGACGACCCGGCCGGTGACCGGTGCCGCCGCGGTGCCGGTCGCTGCCCGCCCGCCGGCGGGAACACCAGTTGCACCTGCGAGCGTTCGCGCAACCCCACGGGGCAGCTCGCCCGACGGAACCGTGATCGCCACGACCGCCGAGCCGGGAGCGACGAGCGGCGACGACTGCAGCATCGGCATGGTCAGCAGCGCACCCGGAGATCATCCGCACCTTCGCGTACTGCCCGACGACCAGCCCGAGGTCGTCGGCGTCGACGACGGCCAGCGTCGGATCGGCCGAGACCTCGACCGTGCGGACGTCGCCCGTGGCGAGTTGCTGGCCGGCGGGGACGTCGTGGACGAGTTGCAGGACGGGCGACGCGCTGGTCGGTGGTGGAGAAGATCAGCAGCATCACCGCGACGGCGACCGACCGCCAGCAGGGCGCCGACGGCGATGCGCACCCGCGACCGCGACGACGGGCGGAACGCAGGCGTTCGCGGCGGTTGCTCGGCCCGAGCAGCAGACGCCGTGCGACGGCTGGTGGTCATCGCCATCCGACACCCCGATCGGCGAACGGGGATGCGTCGGCGTCCTCCGACCGGTGGCGCGGGATCACCCGCACGGTTCGTTCCCGTCCGATCGTGTCGCAGCATCGGCCACCTCTCGCCCGAGGAGACCGGCAGGTTACAGCACCGCGAACGGTCGATCGGCAAGCCGGGGACGGCCCCCACGGAGCGTCGCGGAGGATCGGGCGTGCGGCGTGCAGGTCATCACCGACAGTGTTCGACAGCGGACTCGGCGCAGCGGCAACGCTCCTGGTCACGCCGCCGTCCGGGCGACGTGGTCAGCGCACGAGGTAGACGATCGCCACGGCGAAGGCGAACACGATGACGCCGATGCGCAGCTTCGTCCGGGGGCACTGAGCCGGCGAAGCGCCCGCCGAGCTGACCGCCGAGCAGGGCGCACGGGGCCATCACGAGCACGAGCGATCCACTCGACCTTGCCGGAGAACACCAGGAACGCTGCGGCGCAGATGTTGATGACGAACGCCAGCAGCTGCTTCACCGCGTTGAGCCGGGTGAACGGCAGATCGGAGAACAGCCCCATCACCGCCATCAGCATGATCCCCAGCCCGGCGCCGAAGTAGCCGCCGTAGACCGCGGTCGCGCCGATCGGCGAGGATCTCCACGGTGCGCCGCGGCTCGTCGGTGCTGCGGCGCCTGGCGGTCCACGCCCGCAGCCGGCCCTGGAACAGCGAGCAGCACGGCGGCCGAGAGGATGAGGTACGGGACGACGGCGCGGAACACCGCCTCGCTCGTGGTCACCAGCAGCATGCTGCCGAGCAGGCCGCCGATCGCCGCGGCGACGAGCTGCGGACGGACGTGGGCCTGCAGGCCGGCGAGGTCGGCGCGCTGGGCGAACGTGCCGCCGATGTAGCCCGGGCACAGCGACACCGTGTTCGTCGCGTTGGCCTGGATCGCTCGGCACGCCGACCGCGGTCATCACCGGGAAGCTGATCAGCGTGCCCCCGCCGGCGAGGGCGTTGACCATCCCGGCGGCCACCGCCGCGCCGGCGCAGGCCAGGTGGGCGAGGGCGGAGACGTCGCTCAGGAGAGGTTCACCGACGCAGCAGCGGCCGCGGCACGACGGCGCAGCGGCGGCAGGGTGGGCGGCGGCTGGCGACGCGGCGGCAGCTCGGCGAGCAGCAGCGTGGTCGCCTGGGTGACGGAGAACACGGCCCGCTCGAACGCGGCCTGCGTGGCCGGCGAGGTGGACGTGACCCCGCTGACCTTGCGGACGTACTGGCGGGCAGCGGCCTCGATCTCCTCGGCCGTCGCGCCCGGCTCGAGACCGCGCAACGTGGTGATGTTGCGGCACATGCCGTCCACCCTACGGGCACCGCCGCCCACGGCCGGCTCGGCCGCTCGTAGGGTGGTCCTCCGATGCCGGCCGCCACTCGTTCGCCGCGCCGTCGTGGCCGCTGGTGCTGGCCGTGCTCGCCGGCGTCGTCGCCGGGTGCAGCAGCGGCGGCCGGGTCGAGCCCGTCGGGCTCGTCGCCGATCGTCGTGGCCACCACCACCGCGCCCGTGCGCGCACCGACGCCCCGACCACCACCCAGGTGCCGACCGGCCGCCACGCCGCTCGTGCGCCAGGCGGTGCTCGACTACTGGGCGGCCCAGCAGCGCTGCCAGCAGCGCCCGCAGGCGTGCCGGCCGGCGTCGTTCACCGCCGACCAGGGCGGCTGCCCGGGCCGACGTCGAAGCCGCCCTCACCACGCTGCTGACCAACGGCTGGTACCGCGGCGCGAGCGCCGACGGCGACGACGCCGCCGACGGTGGCTACGTCGCCGTCGGTGCGGTGACGATCGGCCCGACGACGCCACGACGGCCACCGCCGACGAGTGCGTCTACGACCCGACCCCGCTGATGGGCCCCGGCGGCGTGGTCAACGCCGACGCCGTCGCCCACCGCATCGTGCACACGCTGTACCTCGAGGGCGGCGACGTGGAAGGTCGGCGACGAGCAGGTCGACACCGTCGGGCGTGCGACCTGCCGCCGACACGATCCCGCCGACCTACCGTCTTCGTCGACGACCGACGACGCTGACCGTCAGCCGGTCGTCCTCGTGCGGTAGCGGCGCAGGGCCAGGGGGACGGCGACGGCCAGGATGATCGAGGGTGTAGATCCACGCCGCGCTCGACCGGGTGCACGAGCGGCCAGATGTCCTTGGTCACCGGGGCCAGCGGGTTGCCGAACAGCGTGCGCACCGCGGCGGTCATCGCGCTGATCGGGTTCCACGAGGCGACGTACTGCAGCCAGTTGGGCATCGAGGCGATCGGCACGAACGCGCTGCTCATGAACGTCAGCGGGAACACGACCGTGAAGCCGATGCCCATCACCGCGTCGGGCGAGCGCACGACCATGCCGAGGTAGGTGCCGACCCAGATCATCGCGATCGAGAACACGATCAGCAGCGCGACCGCCGACAGGATGTGGGCGGCATCGGTGTGCACCCGCCAGCCGACGGCGTACCCGGCGCCGAGGAGGATGACGATGGCCAGCAGCATCCCGCCGAGCTCGGCGAGCACGTGACCGAACAGGTACGAGCCGCTTCGATGCGGGCAGCGACCGGAAGCGGTCGATCACGCCCTCCTGCAGGTCGGTGGCGATCGACGTGGCCGGGCCCATGATCCCGAACACCAGCGTCTGCACGAGGATCCCGCCGATGAGGTACTCGCGGTAGCTGCCGCCGACGTCTGATCGCCCCGCCGAACACGTAGGCGAACAGCACGGTGAACATCAGCGGCTGGATGGTGACGTCGAGCAGCTTCTCGGGGATCTGGCGGATGTGCTCGATGTTGCGCCGGGCGAACACGAGCGTGTCGGACCACGCTGGTGCGGATGCCGGTGCGCTCGGGCTGCGGGCGCGTCGGTGCGTCGGCGACGGCGGTCGGGGGTCAGGGTGGCGGTCATGAGCGGAGCTCCTGAGGGTCGGTGTCGTCAGCGGTCCGGTCGGGGGGCGTCGGACCCGGTGAGGGTGAGGAACACGTCGTCGAGGGTCGCCTGACGGCGGTTGAGGTCGACGGCGTCGATGCCCGCCTCGTCGAGGGCGCGGACGACGTCGATCAGCCGGGTGCCCTCGCGCAGCGGGGCGGTGACCATCAGCGCCGTCGCGGTCGAACGTCGGCTCGGCGGCGACGAAGTCGCCGATGGCGCTCGGCGGCGGCGACGAGCTCGCTGGTGGCCGCGACCGTGACGTCGATGCGGTCGTTGCCGATGCGCGCCTTGAGCTCGTCGGGCGTGCCGGTGGCCACGACGCGGCCGTGGTCGAGCACGACGATGTCGTCGGCCAGGCGGTCGGCCTCCTCGAGGTACTGGGTGGTGAGGATCAACGTGGTGCCGTCGCGGACGAGGGCCGCGGAGCATCTCCCACAGGTCGTTGCGGCTGCGCGGGTCGAGGCCGGTGGTCGGCTCGTCGAGGAACAGCACCTCGGGCGAGGCGACGATGCTCGCCGCGAGGTCGAGCCGACGGCGCATGCCGCCGGAGTACGTCTTCACCAGGCGGTCGGCGGCGTCGCCGAGGTCGAGCAGCTCGAGCAGCTCGCCGGCACGCTGGCGGACGAACTTCTTGGGCAGGTGGTACAGCCGGCCGACCATCTCCAGGTTGGCCCGGGCGGTGAGCAGCCCGTCGACCGTGGCCTGCTGCGCGGCGACGCCGATGCGCTGGCGGACCTGGTCGGGCTGGGCGACGACGTCGTACCCGGCCACGGTGGCACTGCCGGTGGTCGGCATCGGCCAGCGTGGTGAGGATGCGGATGGCCGTGGTCTTGCCCGCGCCGTTGTGGCCGAGCAGGCCGAGGACCGTGCCCGGGGCGACGTCGAGGTGCAGGTCGCGCAGCGCCCACAGGTCGTCGAAGCGCTTGCCCAGGCCGGATGCATGCACGCCGCCGGCGCGGTCGACGACTGCCACCGCTCCGGGTTCCGCGGCCGTGCCAGCACGGTTCGTCTGGGGTCGTGGTTGTTCGTACATAGTACGAACAAGAATACCAGTACACTGTACGTATGGCAAGCGAGAAAGGCGGCCGGTCGCCGAAGGGGCGTGGCGACCGCCGGCCGGCGCACGACGAGGTGGGCGACGCGCTGCGCCAGTACGTCGTCGACGCGGTGACCGAGAAGGTCACCGCCGGGCTGCGGGCCAAGGCCGCCAAGCTCGACGGCTCGGCGACGCGCCACCAGCAGACGATCAACCGGCTGGCGCCCGTGGCGCGCGACGTCCTCGACCTGTGGACCCGCCAGCCGCCTGGCGCCCGGCGGGCCAGGTTCACGCGCGAGGAGATCGCCCAGGCCGCGCTGCGCATCGCCGACGCCGAGGGTTTCGACGCCCTGTCGATGCGCCGTCTGGCCGTCGCGCTCGACGCCGGGACGATGACCCTGTACCACTACGTGCGCACCAAGGACGAGCTGCTCGCGCTGGTGTCCGATGCGGTGATGGCCGAGCTGATCCTCGACGAGGAGGAGCTGCACGGTGGCTGGCGCGTCGCCCTGGCCAACGTCGCCCGGCATTCGCTGGCCACGTTCGCCCGCCACCCGTGGATCTTCGACGTCCGTGACGACCCGGCCGTCGGGCCGAACTCGGTGCGCCACTTCGACCAGTCGCTGCAGGCGGTCGCCGAGCTGGAGATCCCGCTGGCGCGCAAGCTGGACATCATCAGCGCCGTCGACGAGTACGTCTTCGGCTACGCGCTGCAGATGCGCAACAACTACGACGACCTGGCCGGAGGTGGCCACGAGATGGCCGAGTACGTCGCCGAGCTGACGTCCACCGGCGACTACCCGCAGATCGGCAAGCTGATCGCCGAGCACGGGGTGCACGACGCGTGGGACGTGGTCGCCGAGACGCTGCGCGATCCCCGCCGCTTCGAGCGGACCCTGCAATGGCTCCTCGACGGGATCGAAGCCGATCTCAGCCGGTGACGGTCCGACCCGGCGGCCTCACCCGAGTGGGGTGACACGTCTGGCACCTCCGCCGCCGAGCACAATGGATGGCCGCGGGCGGAGCACCCTCGAGGAAGTGCAGGTCGAACCATGTCTCCACCGCCGTTCCCCCGCCGGCGACGCGCTCACCTGGGCCGCCGGCTGACCGCCTCGGCCGTCGTCGCCGCCGCCCTGCTCGCCGGGTGCAGCCACGACAAGAAGGCGTCGACCACCGCGCCGGCCACCGCGGCGACGCTGGCCACGCTGGCGCCCACCACGCTGGCCACCACCACCACGGCGGCGGCGACCACGACCACGTCGACGCTCGCCCCGACCACGACCGCTGAAGCGACGACCACCACCGCGGCACCGGCGGCGCCGGTGTACCCCCTCACCGGCCTGCCGGCGACCGACGAAGCCATCGCCAACCGCCAGACGCTCGTCGTCAAGATCGACAACTCGGGGCCGGCGCGGCCGCAGAGCGGGCTGAACGAGGCGGACATGGTGTTCGAGGAGATCGTCAACGACTCGCTCACCCGCTTCGCGATGATCTACCAGAGCCTCGGCGACAACGCGGTCGGCCCGGTGCGCAGTGGGCGGATCCAGGACATCGACCTGATGGGCATGTTCAGCCACCCGTTGTTCGCCTGGAGCGGCGGCAACGCCACCGTCACCGCCGCCATCCGGGCGAGCGACCTGGTGGACATCGGGCCGAGCCGGGCGAGCGTCTACCACCGCACGAGCGACCGCAGCGCGCCGCACAACCTGTACAGCTCGACCGACGCGCTGTGGACCCAGACCACGTCCGACGCCACCCCACCCGGGCCGATCTGGACGTTCCGTCCCGACGGGGCACCCGTGCAGGGTTCGCCGAGCGCCGGCGTGGACATCGATCTGGACAGCGTCGACGCCGGTTGGCGGTGGGATGCGACCAACGGCGTGTACCTGCGGACGACCGACGGGCACCCGCACAACGACGCGCTCAGCGGGCAGGTGAACACGAACAACGTCGTCGTCTTGTCGATGGAGTACTGGCCGGGCATCTCCGACAGCCCCGACGCGCAGACCATCGGCTCGGGCGAAGCGTGGGTGTTCAGCGGCGGCAGCTACGTGCACGGCACCTGGGAGCGCGACGACCGGCTGCAGCCGTTCACCTTGAAGGCCGACGACGGCACCGTCATCCAGCTCACGCCGGGCCGCACGTTCGTCGAGCTCCCTCGCGCCGTGTTCGGCCAGAGCTTCGTCACGCCCCTGCCCGTCGACGGCTGACCGACGGTGCGCTGACCCGAGACGCGCACGAGGCCCCGCCGGACCGGCGGGGCCTCGTCGCGTACGAGCTCAGTCCGAGCCGACGATCACCAGCGGTAGTGGGCGAACGCCTTGTTGCTCTCGGCCATCTTCTGCATGTCGTCGCGCCGCTTGATCGAGGCGCCGAGGCCGTTGGCCGCGTCCATGATCTCGTTGGCCAGGCACTGCGACATGGTCTTCTCCCGGCGGGCCCGGCTGAAGTCGACGAGCCAGCGGATGGACAGCGTGCTCGCCCGGCGCGGACGGACCTCGACGGGCACCTGGTAGGTGGCACCGCCGACGCGCCGGCTCTTCACCTCGAGCGGCGGCTTGATGTTCTCGACCGCCCGCTTGAGCGTGGCCACCGGCTCGCTGCCGGTCTTCTCCTCGACGGTCTTCGAGCGCGTCGTACACGATGCGCTCGGCGAGCGAGCGCTTGCCGTGGAGCATCACCTTGTTGACGATCTGGGTGACCAGGAGCGAGCGGTAGATCGGGTCGGGCATCAGCTCACGACGCTGGGCGGGACCTTTGCGGGGCATGTCAGCTCAACTCCTCGATCACTTGGCCATCTTGGCGCCGTAACGGCTGCGGGCCTGCTTGCGGTTCTTCACCCCGGCGGCGTCGAGCGCCCCGCGGATGATCTTGTAACGCACGCCCGGCAGGTCGCGGACACGGCCACCACGCACGAGCACGATCGAGTGCTCCTGCAGGTTGTGCCCCTCGCCCGGGATGTAGGCCGTGACCTCGACGCCGCTGGTGAGCCGGACGCGGGCCACCTTGCGCAACGCCGAGTTCGGCTTCTTCGGGGTGTTCGTGTACACGCGGGTGCAGACGCCACGACGCTGCGGCGACCCCTTCAGGGCCGGCGTCTTCGTCTTGGAGAACTTGGTGCTTCGTCCTTGACGGACGAGCTGCTGAATCGTGGGCACGCGTCTACCGTTTCTACGTCTGCTGCTTGGTGCGCTCGCGCCGGCGGGTGCCTGCGCGAGAACCCTGCAATGCTATGGCCGCCCGCGGAAAACCGGCAACCCGTCGCAGCCTGCGCGCAGCAGCTGCACGCCGGGGAGCGGGAACGGGGCGCTGCCGGTGAGCATCAGCTCGGCGAGCGCGTCGCCTGCCGCGGGGGCGATCGTCAGGCCGGCCGCGCCGTAGCCGGTGGCGACGAACACGTCCGTGCGTCCGCCGAGCGCGCCGAGCGACGGCATCCCCGCCGGCGCCAGCGGACGCAGGCCCACCCGGGTCTCCACCACCGTCGCCTCGCGCAGGCCGGGTGCCAGCGTCAGTGCGTCGTCGAGCACCCGCCGCTGGCCGGCGGCGGTCACCCGCGGGTCGAACCCGCTGCCTCGTCTCGCGCGTCGCCCCGACCACCACACGGCCGCCGTCGAACGGGACGATGTAGTGGTCGCCGACGGGCACGACCACCGGCCACGCCGACGTGTCCGCACCGTCGAGGTGGAGGTGGACGATCTGGCCACGCTGCGGTTCGACGTCGACCTCCGCGCCGAGCGGGCGGGCGAGCGCAGCCGGTCCACGCCCCGCCGGCCAGCACGATCGCGTCGGCCGGCAGGGCCGCGCCGTCGAGACGGACCGGACCGTCCGCCGTCGACGGTCACCGCGCCGTGCTGCAGCGACGCCGCCGAGCCGCTCGACGGCCTCGGCGAGGCCGGCGCACAGCAGCCGCCCGTCGACCCGGCCCGCACCCTCGATCCACACCCCGTCGAGGTCGTCACGCAGCGGCGGGAACCGCTCGCACCAGCTCGCTCCCGGACAGCCGGGCGACCTCGCCCATCTCCGGAGAACCGGCGCGGCGGATCTCCAGCCGCGCCACCACGGCGTGGATGTCGTTGGGCTCGGCGCTGACCACCAGCGCGCCGGTCCGGCGATAGCCGAGGTCCGTGATCCCGAGCTCGCCGAGCGCCTCGACCAGCGACGGGTAGAAGGCGGCGCCGCGCGCGTACAGGTCGTAGAACGCGCCGGTCGCCGCCGAACCCCACGGTTCGAGGATCCCCGCGCCGGCCGCCGTCGCCTGTCCGACGTGCGCCGCGTCGACCACGGTCACCGCCGCGCCCCGCCGGGCGAGCCCGAAGGCCACGCTCATCCCGGCGATCCCGCCGCCGACCACCACCACGCGCATCGTCACCGTGCCAGTCTCGTGGCCCCGGGCCACGGACGAAACGCATCGGGCCCCGACCGGAATGGTTCCGGTCGGGGCCCGACACGAGCAGTCCCTCAGACGAGCCTCAGGCGTCGGCGACCTCGACGGCGTCGGTCGAGTAGGTGCCGTGGATGTTGCTCAGCCACGCCGCCGGATCCTCCTCGGTGTCGCTCGAGAAGTAGGCCATCGGCTGGTACTCGGGGGCGTCGACGCCGAACTCGCGGTAGCGCATCATCCCCGAGCCGGCCGGGATCAGCTTGCCGATGATGATGTTCTCCTTGAGGCCGAGCAGGTTGTCGCCGCGGCCGTCGATGGCGGCCTCGGTGAGCACCCGGGTGGTCTCCTGGAACGACGCCGCCGACAGCCAGCTCTCGGTGGCCAGCGACGCCTTGGTGATGCCCATGAGCTCGGGACGGCCTTCTGCCGGCTTCTTGCCCTCCTCGACCATCCGCTTGTTGGTGTCGCGGAAGACCTTGGCGTCGGCCCGCTCGCCGGGCAGGAAGTTGGTCTCCCCCGGCTCCTGCACGCCGATGCGCCGGGTCATCTGGCGCACGATCAGCTCGATGTGCTTGTCGCTGATCGACACACCCTGGTCGCGGTACACCTTCTGGACCTCTTCGACGAGGTACAGCTGGGTCTCGCGGATGCCCTTGATCTCCATGATCTCCTTCGGATCGAAGGGACCGTCGGTGATCGGATCGCCGGCCTTGACCTCCTGGCCGTCGGTGACGATCGAGCGCGAGCCCGTCGGCAGCACGATGGCGTGCTCGTCGCCCTGGTCGTCGACCACGGTGACCGGGATGCCCTTGCCCTCGTCGTCGCCGATGCGGATGACCCCGCCGGCCTTGGCCAGACGGGCCGAGCCACGCGGCGTGCGGGCCTCGAACAGCTCGACCACGCGCGGCAGACCGCCGGCGATGTCCTTGCCGGCCACACCACCGGTGTGGAACGTCCGCATGGTCAGCTGCGTGCCGGGCTCGCCGATCGACTGGGCGGCGATGACCCCGACGGCCTCGCCGAGCTCGATCGACTTGCCGGTGGCCAGCGAGCGGCCGTAGCACTTGGCGCAGATGCCGATCTCCGCGTCGCAGGTGAGCACGGAGCGGATGCGCACGCGCTCGATCGTCGGATCGTCGCGCAGCTGCGGCCATCTCGATGTCGCCGACGAGCGTGTTGCGCGCCAGCACCGTGCCGTCGCCCAACGTGACGTCGGCGGCCAGCGCCCGACCGAACAGCTTGGTCTCCAGGTAGCTGCGCCGGTTGGCCGTGTCCGGGGCGACGTGGTCGATCCACAGACCGAGGTTCGTCCCGCAGTCGTCCTCGCGGATGATCAGCTCCTGGGCGACGTCGACCAGGCGGCGGGTGAGGTAGCCCGAGTCGGCGGTGCGCAGGGCGGTGTCGACGAGGCCCTTGCGGGCGCCCGGCGTGGCGATGAAGTACTCGAGCGTCTCGAGGCCCTCACGGAAGTTCTTCTTGATCGGGCGGGGGATCATGTCGCCACGGGGGTTGGCCACCAGGCCGCGCATACCGGCGATCTGGCGCATCTGCGTCATGTTCCCGCGGGCACCCGAGCCGACCATCATGTCGATCGGGTTGAACCGCTGGGCCTTGAACTCGGCCTCCATCGCCTCCTGCACCTTCGCCGTGGCGTCGGTCCAGATGCGCACCTCCTGCTGGCGGCGCTCGCCGTCGGTGATGATGCCCCGGCGGAACTGGTTCTCGACCTTCTCCGCCTGGTCCTCGTACTTGTCGAGGAGCGCCTTCTTGGCCTTCGGGGTCTTGACGTCGTCGATCGACACCGTCAGGCCGCTCTGGCTGGCGTAGCGGTAGCACAGGTTCTTCAACAGGTCGAGGGAGTTGGCCACCTGCGACTTGTTGTAGTGGTCGCTGAGGCGCTCGACGATGACGCCCATCTCCTTCTTCTTGAGGAGCTCGTCGATGTGCCCGAACCGCTCGGTGTAGTCCGCCGGGAGCACCTCCTCGAACAGCAGCCGGCCGAGCGTCGTGGTCGAGTACGTCGGGCGCTCGACGCCGTCGTCACCCGTCGCCGTCGTGGTGACGAACCGCGGGTCGCGCAGCGTGATCGACGCGTGCAGGTCCAAGTCGCCTTGGTCGTAGGCCTGCATGGCCTCCCACGTGTGCTTGAACATGCGGCCTTCGCCCTTGGCGCCGGGCTTGTTCTCGGTGAGGTAGTACCCGCCGATGATCAGGTCCTGGCTCGGGGTGACGATCGGGCGGCCCGACGCCGGCGAGAGGATGTTGTTCGCCGAGAGCATGAGGACGCGGGCCTCGGCCTGCGCCTCGGCCGACAGCGGCACGTGGATGGCCATCTGGTCGCCGTCGAAGTCGGCGTTGAACGCCGTGCAGACGAGCGGGTGGATCTGCAGGGCCTTGCCCTCCACGAGCACCGGCTCGAACGCCTGGATGCCCAGGCGGTGCAGCGTCGGCGCACGGTTGAGCATGACCGGGTGCTCCTTGATGACGTCCTCGAGGACGTCCCACACCTGCGAGCGACGGCGCTCGACCATGCGCTTGGCGCTCTTGATGTTCTGCGCCAGCTCGAGGTCGACGAGCCGCTTCATGACGAACGGCTTGAACAGCTCGAGGGCCATCAGCTTGGGCAGACCGCACTGGTGCAGCTTGAGCGTCGGGCCGGCGACGATGACCGAACGACCGGAGTAGTCGACGCGCTTGCCGAGCAGGTTCTGGCGGAAGCGGCCCTGCTTGCCCTTGAGCATGTCGGACAGCGACTTCAGCGGGCGGTTGCCCGGCCCGGTGACCGGGCGGCCACGGCGACCGTTGTCGAACAACGCGTCGACGGCCTCCTGCAGCATCCGCTTCTCGTTGTTGACGATGATCTCCGGGGCGCCGAGATCGAGCAGCCGCTTGAGGCGGTTGTTGCGGTTGATCACACGCCGGTAGAGATCGTTCAGGTCGGACGTGGCGAAGCGCCCACCGTCGAGCTGCACCATCGGGCGCAGCTCCGGCGGGATCACCGGCACGACGTCGAGGATCATCGCCTTCGGGTCGTTCAGCCGGCGACCGTGCTCGTCGCGCTGGTTGAACGAGGCGACGATCTTCAGCCGCTTGATGGCCTTCTGCTTGCGCTGGGCGCTGAGCGGCTTGCGGCCGCTGATGGACACGTCGATCGCCTCGCGCAGCTTGACCTCTTCCACGTCGAAGTCGATGCGGTCGATGAGCGACTTGATCGAGTCGGCACCGGTGCCACCCTCGAAGTAGTCGCCGTAGCGGTCGCGCAGCTCGCGCCACAGCAGCTCGTCGTCGATGATCAGCCGCGAGTGCAGGCTCTTGAACTCGTCCCACGTGCGCTTGACGAGGTCCAGCTCCATCTCGTAGCGCTCACGGATCGCGGCGACTTCCTTCTCCGCGGTGTTCTTCAGCTTCCGCGCGTCGGCCCCTTCGGCCTCGCTGCGCGCCGCCTCGTCCTCGAGCTCCTTGTAGCGCCGGTCGATGGCCAGCTCGAGCTCCTTGGCGATGGCGTCGCGCTCTTCGAGGTACTCGGCCTCGAGGCTCGACAGGTTCGCGTGGCGCTGCTCCTCGTCGACCCAGGTGACCAGGTTGGCGGCGAAGTAGATGACCTTCTCCAGCTGCTTGGCCTTGAGCTCTTCCTTCGGCTCGATGCCGGCGAGGAGGTAGGCCAACCACGACCGGGTGCCGCGCAGGTACCAGATGTGCACGACGGGTGCCGACAGCTCGATGTGGCCCATCCGCTCGCGGCGGACCTTCGAGCGGGTGACCTCGACGCCGCAGCGCTCGCAGATGATGCCCTTGAAGCGCACCCGCTTGTACTTGCCGCAGTAGCACTCCCAGTCGCGGGTCGGCCCGAAGATCTTCTCGCAGAACAGGCCGTCCTTCTCCGGGCGCAGCGTGCGGTAGTTGATCGTCTCCGGCTTCTTCACCTCGCCGTGCGACCACAGCCGGATCTGGTCGGCCGTGGCCAGCCCGATCTTCAGCTGATCGAACATGTTCACATCGAGCATGTCAGTCGTTCCTCGTTCTCGTTCGTGGCTTCGTCGTTGATCAGTACGAGTTGCGGGCGGCGCGGCGCGCTTCGCGCTCGCGGTCGTCCTCGTCGGTGCCGCGCTCGTTGCGGCTGATGTCGATGCCGAGCTCCTCGGCGGTGCGGAAGACGTCCTCGTCCATCTCGCGCATCTCGATCTCGGAGCCGTCGTCGGCGAGCACCTCGACGTTGAGGCACAGGGCCTGCATCTCCTTCATGAGCACCTTGAAGCTCTCGGGGATGCCCGGCTCGGGGATGTTCTCGCCCTTGACGATGGCTTCGTAGACCTTGACGCGACCGAGCACGTCGTCGGACTTGATGGTGAGCAGCTCCTGCAGGCAGTACGCCGCGCCGTAGGCCTCGAGGGCCCACACCTCCATCTCACCGAAGCGCTGGCCACCGAACTGCGCCTTGCCGCCGAGCGGCTGCTGGGTGATCATCGAGTACGGGCCGGTGGAGCGGGCGTGGATCTTGTCGTCCACCAGGTGCGCCAGCTTGAGGATGTACATGTAGCCGACGGTGACCGGGTTGTCGTACGGCAGGCCGGTGCGCCCGTTGCGCAGGATGGTCTTGCCGTCGTGCTGGATGAGGCGGACCCCGTCGACGCTCTCCGGGTTGAGGTTCTCGAAGATGCTCTGGATCGTCGGGTGCTTGCCGGCGGCCTCTTCCTCGTCCCAGTGGGCGCCGTCGAACACCGGCGTGGCGATGAACGTGCTCGGCTTGGTGTTGGTGCGCGTCTTGTTCTCCGTGCCGCGCACCGGCTCGTCGCCGACGGACACGTTGTTCTTGACGTCGCTCCAGCCCCAGCGGGCGGCGTAGCCGAGGTGCGCTTCGAGCACCTGGCCGACGTTCATCCGGCTCGGCACGCCGAGCGGGTTGAGGATGATGTCGACGGACGTGCCGTCGGCCATGTACGGCATGTCCTCGAGCGGCAGGATCTTGGAGATCACGCCCTTGTTGCCGTGACGGCCGGCGAGCTTGTCGCCGACGGAGATCTTGCGCTTCTGGGCCACGTAGACACGGACGAGCTGGTTGACGCCCGGGGGCAGCTCGTGGCCGTCCTCACGGGTGAACACCTTGACGTCGATGACCTTGCCGCTCTCGCCGTGGGGCACCTTGAGGCTCGTGTCACGGACCTCGCGGGCCTTCTCGCCGAAGATCGCCCGCAACAGGCGCTCCTCCGGGGTGAGCTCGGTCTCGCCCTTCGGCGTGACCTTGCCGACGAGCACGTCGCCGGGGCCGACCTCGGCGCCGATGCGGATGATGCCGCGGTCGTCGAGGT
Organism: uncultured Acidimicrobiales bacterium; assembly: GCA_963794805.1. Taxonomy (GTDB): domain Bacteria; phylum Actinomycetota; class Acidimicrobiia; order Acidimicrobiales; family Ilumatobacteraceae; genus JAODBQ01. The sequence continues at coordinate 337,827 of CAWCFL010000005.1, read as the reverse complement.
CGCGCAGGATGTCGTCGCTCAGGTTGGGGATGTCCCGGGAGATCTCCTCCGGGCCGAGCTTGGTGTCGCGGGCGTCCACCTCGTGCTCGTGGATGTGGATCGACGTGAGCACGTCGTCCTTCACCAGGCGCTCGCTGAGGATGATGGCGTCCTCGAAGTTGTAGCCCTCCCACGGCATCAGGGCGACGAGCAGGTTCTTGCCCAGCGCCAGCTCGCCGTGGTCCGTGCTCGGACCGTCGGCCAGGATCGTGCCGCGGACCACCACGTCGCCCTCGCGGACGCGGACCCGGTGGTTGATGCAGGTGTCCTGGTTGGAGCGACGGAACTTGCTCAGGCTGTACACCCGCCGGCCGCCCTCTTCGTACTGGACGGCGATGGCGCTGCCGCTGACCTCGGTGACCGTGCCCGGGCCGGTGGCCTGGATGAGGTCGCCGGCATCGCGTGCGGCACGATCCTCGATGCCGGTGCCGATGTACGGCGCCTCGGCACGCAGCAGCGGCACGGCCTGCTTCTGCATGTTGGCGCCCATCAGGGCGCGGTTGGCGTCGTCGTGCTCGAGGAACGGGATCAGCGCCGTGCCGACCGAGACGATCTGCTTCGGGCTGACGTCCATCAGCTGCACCTCGTCGGGCGGCACCGAGGCGATGTCGGTGGTGGCGCCGAAGAAGCTCTCGGCCTCCAGCATCTTGCGCAGGTCCTCCAGGCTGGCGGCCTGCGGGCTGCGGCGCACGAGGACGCGCTCGTCCTTGAACGAGCCGTCGGCGTTGATCGGCGTGTTCGCCTGGGCGACGACGTAGTTCTCTTCCTCGTCGGCGGCCATGTAGCGGATCTCACCGGTGACCTTGCCGTGCTCGACGACGCGGTACGGCGTCTCGATGAAGCCGTACGGGTTCACCCGGGCGAACGTCGACAGGGCGCCGATGAGGCCGATGTTCGGGCCCTCCGGCGTCTCGATCGGGCACATCCGGCCGTAGTGGCTGAAGTGCACGTCGCGCACCTCGAAGCCGGCGCGCTCGCGACTCAGACCACCCGGCCCGAGCGCCGACAGGCGACGGCGGTGGGTGAGGCCCGACAGCGGGTTCACCTGGTCCATGAACTGCGACAGCTGCGAGGTGCCGAAGAACTCCTTGATCGCGGCGACGACCGGGCGGATGTTGACCAGCGTGGTCGGCGTGATCGCCTCGACGTCCTGCGTGGTCATCCGCTCACGGACGACGCGCTCCATGCGGCTGAGACCGATGCGCACCTGGTTCTGGATGAGCTCGCCGACGCTGCGGATGCGGCGGTTGGCGAAGTGGTCCTGGTCGTCGAGGCGGTAGCCCGGCTCCTGCTTGACGAGGTGCAGCATGTAGCTGACGGCGGCGACGACCTCGTTGGGCCGCAGCACGTCCACGTCGTCGGGATCGCTGGCGATGTTGCGCTTGGTCGGATCGTCGTTGTCGGTCTTGAAGAAGCTGCCGAGCTCGATCGTGCCGGGGCCGAACAGTTCGTCGAGCTTGGCCACCTCGCTGCCGAGCTTGCGGTCCAGCTTGTAGCGACCGACGCGCGACAGGTCGTAGCGGCGGCCCTCGAAGAAGGCGTTGCGGAAGTAGGCCTTGGCCGACTCGACCGTCGGCGGCTCACCCGGGCGGGCGCGCTTGTAGATCTCGACCAACGCCTCGTTCTGCGTCGGGGCGATGTGCCGTTCCTTCTCCCACTGGCCCTCGAGGAAGTCGAAGTGGGCGACGAACCGCTCGAGGAACCCCGGCGAGTGGTCCTCGTCGTAACCGAGGGCGCGCAGCAGGGTGAAGATTCCCATGCGCCGCTTGCGGGCGACGCGGGTGCCGGCGGTGACGTCCTTGCCCGGCTTCTGCTCGACGTCGAACTCCAGCCACTCGCCGCGGTACGGGTGGACGGTGCCCTTGACCAGCTGGTGCTTGCTCAGGTTGCGCAGGCGGAAGCGCTCGCCCGGCTCGAAGATCACCCCGGGGCTGCGCACGAGCTGCGAGACGACGACGCGCTCGGTGCCGTTGATGATGAACGTGCCCTTGTGCGTCATCATCGGGAAGTCGCCCATGAACACGGTCTGCTCTTTGATCTCACCGGTGTTGCGGTTCATGAACCGGGCGCGGGCGAAGATCGGCGCGGAGTAGGTCATGTCCTTCTCCTTGCACTCCTCCACCGTGAACTTCGGCGGTGGGCGCAGGTCCTCGTCGTCGGGGTCGAACTCCAACTCCAACTGGAGGGCCTCGGAGAAGTCCTTGATCGGCGAGATGTCGCGGAACGTCTCGGCCAACCCTTCGTTGAGGAACCACTCGAAGCTCTCGCGCTGAACGGCGATGAGATCCGGCAGCTCCAGCGGCTCGGTGAGGTTGGCGAACGAATACCGTTCGCGGGACACGGAACGAGAGGCCACTGCTACTCCTTCTCGGCGGGCTGCTGGGGGATGCGCAGCAGGGCTGCGCCAGGCATCGGGGCGCGGCAGGTCAAGGGCACTGAGAAGTGACAACCAACGACACGCACGGCAACGAACGATCCTAACGGCGTGAAGCGCAGAACGTCAACCACCCTGGGCAGAGCCCGGGCGGGAGTCCGTGGCCGCACAAGATACGCCCAAGAACACCGAAACGTCAAGCATCTGGGCGCGCAACGGCCCGGGGCGACGCCCCGGGCCGTGCACGATCCGGGGGGCAGAGCCCCCCGTGGGTCACTTGACCTCGACGGAGGCGCCGGCCTCTTCGAGCTTGGTCTTGGCAGCCGCGGCCGCATCCTTGTTGGCCCGCTCCAGCACGGCCTTGGGGGCCGCGTCGACGAGGTCCTTGGCCTCCTTCAGGCCCAGGCTGGTCAGCTCGCGCACGACCTTGATCACCTGGATCTTCTGGGCGCCGGCGGCGGTGAGGACGACGTCGAACTCGTCCTTCTCCTCCTCGGCGGGAGCGGCAGCGCCGCCGCCACCGGCGGGGCCGGCAGCAGCGACGGCGACCGGGGCCGCGGCGGTGACGCCGAACTTCTCCTCGAACGCGTCGAGCAGCTCCTTGAGCTCGATCACGGTGAGGTTGGCGATGGAATCGAGGATCTCTTCCTTGGTTGCAGGCATGTCATGTACTCCGATTTCGGTTTGCGTGGGTGTTTGGGGTGGAGCGGCTTACGCCGCTTCCTTCTGATCGATGAGTGCCTTCAGGCCGTAGGCCAGGTTGCGCGGCAGGGCCTGCAACAGGCCGGCCGTCTTCACCAGTGGTGCTTGCAGGGCGCCGGCGAACTGGGCCAGCAGCACCTCGCGGCTGGGCAGTTCGGCGAGTGCCTCGACGTCCTTGGCCGACAGGGCCTTGCCGGACATCGCCCCACCCTTGATGACCAGCAACGGGTTGGTCCGGGCTGCGTCGCGCAGCACCTTGGCCACCGCCGATGCGTCACCTTGGACGAAGGCCAGTGCCGTCGGCCCGACCATCAGCTCGGCGAGACCGGCGACGCCGGCGTTGTCGGCAGCGAAGCGGGCCAGGGTGTTCTTGTACACCTTGTACTCGCTGCCCTGGTCACGCAGCTGGCGACGCAGACCGGCCAACTGGCCGACCTTCATGCCGCGGTACTCGGTGACGATCACCGCGTCGGCTGCGTCGAGCTTGCCGCTGATCTCGTCGACCACGGCGACCTTCTCCGCACGGGGGTTCTCCATCTGTGTCCCTCCTCTCGCTCTTGACTCGTGGGTGCTCGCAATCACGGCGAGCACCACGAGGAGCGCAAGGCGGGACGGGTCCCACACACGTTCCGAGCAGCATCCACCTCGGCTGGCGCCCTTCGGGCATTACCCACGTGACGTGGACCAACGGTCTTCGGCGAGCAACCGGTTCCGGTTGTAACAGCCGGCCAGGCTACCGGGCAGGCGGGTCAGTCGGGCACGACGTACTGGACCGCGGCCCGATCGGCGAGGATCGGGCGGATCCGCTCGGCGATCACCCTGAGGTGTTCCGGGTTCGTCGCCCATGCCCGATAGCCGGCTTCGTCGTCGAAGTCGGCAACGGCGGCGAAGTCGAAGTTGCCGGTCGACACGCCGGCATCGTCGCCGATCACGTAGTTGCGCAGTCCGGGGATCTGCGCCGGAAGCGCCGACAGGCCGTCGATGACGGCCGTGCGCTGCTCGGGCGTCGCGTGGTCGACGTAGCGGAGGAGGACGACGTGGCGGAACATCGGCCTATTGGAGCCCGGCGAACGAGCCGCCGTCGATGTGGAGGCCCACGCCGGTGATGAACTTGGCCTGCTCGCTGCACAGGAACGCGACGGCGGCACCGAAGTCGTCGGCCTCGCCGATCGTTCCCGGCGGGAACCCTCCGTCGGGGCCGCTGTCAGGACCAGCGAGTGCGGCGATCCGGGCGGTGCGGTGCAGGCCAGGCTGGACGGAGTTCACGGTGATGCCCTCCCCGAACAGCTCGCCCGACACGGTCTTGAGGAACGCCGTCACCCCGGCGCGTGCCGTGTTCGAGAGGATCAGATTGGCGATCGGCTGGCGGACGCTCACGGAGGTGATGGCCACGATCCGGCCCCAGTGCTCGGCTTGCATGCCCGGCACGGCTGCCTGGGTCATCGCCACGATCGACAGCAGGTTGTTGGCGATCGCCGGCTCGTACAGCTCGAACGGCGTGGCCGCGAAGTTGCCGGCAGGGGGTCCACCGCCGTTGGCCACGAGGATGTCGACACCGCCGAGTGCGTCCACGACCGCCTCGACGAACCCGCGCCCACCCTCGGGCGTCGACACATCGGCGACGATCCCGACCGCGTCGCCGCCGAGCTCGGCGACCGCGGCGTCCACCCGCTCCTGCGTTCGGCCGCAGATGGCGACGAGCACCCCCTCGGCAGCCAGCGCCTTCGCGGTCCCGAGACCCAATCCGGCAGTGGCCGCCGCCACCGCAGCCCGTCGTCCGGCGATCCCCAGCTCCATGGGCGTGGACCGTACCCCGGCGCCGGACGACGACGCTGACCCTTGGTCCGCTCAGTGACGAGCGCAACGCGGTCCAGCGTGATGGGACGGCGTCAGCCGGAGGCGGTCAGGTCGAGCCAGGTGGCGATCTCCGGCGGCTCGTCCATCGGCGAGTGGCTCTTGTTCGGGCTCTTCAGCACCGGGGTGCCGAGGGCCGCGGCGTACGCGTCGATGCCGACCAACGAGTCGCCCTGGCAGGTCCAGTCCATCGGCTTGCAGGCAGCACCGGGCGTCGCCTTGTCGTCCAGCCCACCGGTCCAGTAGAGCGCCAGCGGCACGCCAGGGGCGGGGCTGCAGCTGTCGGCGCCATGGTCGGGGACCGGGTCGTCGACGATCACACCACGGAGGCGCCCGTCGAACGTCTCACCGTGGCAGTACATCGAGGCGGCGAACGCCGCTCCGTTGGAGAACCCGTGGATCACGACGTCGGTGCAGCCCATCGAGTCGATCGCCGCGCGGACGATCCCGACCGCTTCCGCGTAGCGCTCCTCGGGGAAGTACAGCCACTGCTTGCCACCCCAGCCATCGGCGTTGCCGCCCGGCAGCACCTGGACGTAGCCGTCGCGCTGCACTGCGGGCAAGGCCGACCCGCCCTTGCCGTGCAGGCCGACGACGCACTTGTCCGCCTGCGTGGGAGCCGGTCCCCGGTTGGACGAGTCGCTCCCACAGGCCGTGGCACCGCCCACGAGGCCGAGCGCGACGAGCGGACGGAGCCAGCGACGCAACGCCACGGGCGCAGCCCCTGTTGGTCCGTCCGGCCCCTCAGACCCCGACCGGCTGCTCGGGACGCAGGCGGTTCGTGTCGACCTTGACGCCCGGGCCCATCGTCGAGCTGAGCGTGATCTTGCGCAGGTAGCGACCCTTGGCAGAGGCCGGCTTGGCCCGCTGCAGCTCGTCGAGCACGGCACGGAAGTTGGCCTCCAGCGCGTCGGGGGCGAAGCTCGCCCGGCCGAGCGGCACGTGCACGTTGCCGTAGCGGTCGGTGCGGTACTCCACCTTGCCGCCCTTGAACTCGGTCACCGCTCGGGCGACGTCCTGGGTGACGGTGCCGGTCTTCGGGTTGGGCATCAGACCGCGCGGCCCGAGCACCCGGCCGAGGCGGCCGACGAGGGGCATCATGTCCGGCGTGGCGATGGCCACGTCGAAGTCCATCTGGCCCTTCTGGATCAGCTCGGCCAGGTCGTCGGCGCCGACGATGTCGGCTCCGGCGTCGCGCGCCTGCTGGGCGGCCTCGCCGGCAGCGAACACGGCGACGCGGACGTCCTTGCCGGTGCCCGACGGCAAGCCGACGGTGCCGCGCACCATCTGGTCGGCCTTGCGTGGGTCGACGCCGAGGCGCACGGCGATCTCGACGGTCTCGTCGAACCTCGCGCTGGCCAACGACTTGACCATGCCCAACGCCTCGGTGGGCGTGAACAGCTGGTCGCGATCGAACTTCTTCGTCGCGTCGGTGAACTTCTTGCCGGACATGTGATGTCTCCCTCGGGTGTCAGCGCCGCCGGGCGAGGTGATCCCGGTCGAGCGGTTTGGGGTGTGGAACGGATGCAGCCGGTCGGACGGGTGTCCAGCCGACGTTCTCGATGGTGGGCTGTCAGCCCACCTTGAGGCCCATGGAGCGCGCGGTGCCGCGCACCTGCTCCTTGGCGGCCTCGAGGTCGTAGGCGTTGAGGTCGGGCATCTTGATCTTGGCGACCTCTTCGATGTCGGCCTCGCTGACCGTGCCGACCATCGCCTTGCCGGGCGTCTGCGAGCCCTTGGCCAAACCGGCCTTCTGGCGCAGCAGCACCGGGGTCGGCGGGGTCTTCAGCACGAACGAGAACGTGCGGTCCTCGAACACGGTGATCTCCACCGGGATGATCGTGCCGACCTGGGCCTCGGTGGCTGCGTTGTACTGCTTGACGAACTCCATGATCGGCACGCCGTGCGGTCCGAGCGCTGTACCGACCGGCGGCGCCGGTGTGGCCTTGCCCGCCGGGATCTGGATCTTGACGATCGCCGCGACTCTCTTCTTTGCCATTTTCCTACTTCTCTCGTTAGAGCTTGGCGACCTGGCTGAAGTCCATCTCGACGAGGGTCTCTCGTCCGAAGATGTTCACCAGCACCTTGAGCTTCATGTGATCGGCGTTGATCTCGGCGATCGTGCCGGCGAAATCGGCGAACGGGCCTTCCTTCACCCGAACGCTCTCACCCGTCTCGTACTCCAACTTCGGCTTCTTCCGCTGCGGGAGCCCGCCGGTGCCGTCGCCCTTGGCGGCGAGGAACGTCTGCACCTCGCGGCGCGACAGCGGCGTCGGCTTCTGACCCTGACGGCTCTGGCCGACGAAGCCGGTGACCCCAGGGGTGTTGCGGATGCAGTACCAGCTGTCGTCGTCCATCGTGCAGCGCACGAGGATGTAGCCGGGGAACACCTTCTTCTGGACGGTCATCTTCCGACCGTTCTTGAACTCGTCGACCTCTTCCATGGGGATGACGATCTCGAAGATCTTCTCCTCCATGTTCATCGACTGGATGCGCGCGTTGAGGTTGGCCGTGACCTTCTTCTCGTAGCCGCTCTGGGTGTGCACCACGTACCACGAGCCGGGACGGATCCACGGGTCGTCGAAGGGGACCTCCGGCTCGGCATCCTCGGCGTCGTCGGCCGTGGCCTCGGCACCCTCGGACAGGTCGAAGCTGGCGTCGACGACCTCGTCGTCGGCGACGGCGACGGCGTCGTCGGCGATCGGTTCGTCGGCGATCACCGCGCCGCCGGAGAGCTCGGCTGCGATCTCGCTGGTTTCAGGGGACAGCTCGTCGTTCATCATCACCTAGTCGTAGAGCCAACCGGCGAGCACGCCGAACAGCGAATCGAGCCCGAACACGTAGGCCGTGTAGAGCACCACGGTGATCATCACGACGATCGAGAACCGGCGGACCTCGGGCCACTTCGGCCAGGCCACCTTGCGCATCTCGTCGCGCACCTCACGCAGGTACTGCGCCGGGCCGGTGCGCTCGTTGCGTGGCCGAGGCGCGGCGGCGGCGCGGGTGGGCTGACCCTTCTCGTTGAGGGCACCCATCCGCTTCAGCGATCGCTTCTGCTCTCGGTTGAGGTCGTCCAGTGACATGCTTGCTCGTCTCTGTCCGGCGCCGCGAGGGTCGCGGTGCCGTGTGGTCTGCAGGGCAGGAGGGATTCGAACCCCCGACCGTCGGTTTTGGAGACCGATGCTCTACCAGCTGAGCTACTGCCCTCGGAGGCAGCCGCTCAGGGTACCAGCGGCTGCCTGAACCCGGTCGGCGGGGCCCGCCTGACCGGAGGTCAGCTCAGCGGGTCTCCTTGTGCAGGGTATGGCGCCGATCGTGCGAGCAGTACTTCTTCATCTCCAGCCGTTCCCGATCATTGATCTTCGACTTCATGGTGATGTAGTTGCGACGCTTGCACTCGGTGCACTCGAGGGTGATCTTCACCCGCTTGTCGTTCTTCGGCACAGCTGCCTCACTTACCTGTTATTTGGTGATCTTGGTGACGCGGCCGGCGCCGACGGTGCGGCCACCCTCGCGGATGGCGAAGCGCAGGCCCTCGTCCATGGCGATCGGCTTGCCCAGCTCGACCACGATGGTGACGTTGTCGCCGGGCATGACCATCTCGGTGCCCTCGGGCAACTGGATGGTCCCGGTGACGTCGGTCGTACGGAAGAAGAACTGCGGCCGGTAGTTGTTGAAGAACGGCTTGTGCCGCCCACCCTCCGACGAGGTCAACACGTACACCTGACCCTCGAAGTTGGTGTGCGGCGTGATCGAACCGGGCTTGCACAGCACCTGACCGCGCTCCACGTCTTCCTTCTTCGTGCCACGCAGCAACGCCCCGATGTTGTCGCCCGCCTGACCCTCGTCGAGCAGCTTGCGGAACATCTCCACACCCGTGCACACCGTCTTCTGCGTCGTGCGCAACCCGACGATCTCGATCTCGTCACCCGTGTGCACCTTGCCCTGCTCCACCTTGCCGGTGACCACCGTGCCACGACCGGTGATCGTGAACACGTCCTCGATCGGCATCAAGAACGGCTTGTCCAGCTCACGCACCGGATCGGGGATGAACGAGTCGGCCGCGTCCATCAGCTCCATGATCTTCTCCTGCCACGCCGGCGTCGCCCTCCAGCGCCTTCAGCGCGCGAGACACGCACCACCGGGGCGTCGTCGCCGGGGAACTCGTACTCGCTGAGCAGCTCACGGACCTCGAGCTCGACGAGCTCCAACAGCTCCTCGTCGTCGACCATGTCGGCCTTGTTCAACGCCACGATGATCGTACGGCACGCCGACCTGGCGGGCGAGCAGCACGTGCTCACGGGTCTGCGGCATCGGACCATCGGTCGCCGCGACCACCAGGATCGCCCCGTCGACCTGCGCCGCGCCGGTGATCATGTTCTTGATGTAGTCGGCATGACCAGGCATGTCGACGTGCGCATAGTGCCGGTTCGCCGTCTCGTACTCGATGTGCGCGATGGAGATCGTGATACCACGAGCCTTCTCCTCCGGCGCCTTGTCGATCTGATCGAACGGCGTGTACTTGGCCAGACCCTTGTCCGCCAACGTCTTGGAGATCGCGGCGGTCAACGTGGTCTTGCCGTGGTCGATGTGACCCATCGTGCCGATGTTGACGTGCGGCTTGGTGCGCTCGAACTTCGCCTTGCTCATGCGGAGACCTTCTCCTCGGGATCCTGTGTTGATGTTGTGACGTGGTAGCGGCGGCCGGTCTCGAACCGGCGACCTTCCGATTATGAGCCGGATGCTCTGACCAACTGAGCTACGCCGCCAGGGCCTTGCCACGATACGGAGCTGGCTCCGGACCGTCTGGTCGAGCCCTCTGTCGGAGTCGAACCGACGACCTACGCCTTACCATGGCGTTGCTCTACCTACTGAGCTAAGAGGGCCTTCAGGTGCGCGGCACAGCCGCAGACCGGTCGACAAGCATAGCGGTGCGCAAGCCTCGCCAACCCGGCCGATTGCTCGGCGATCAGGCGGGCTGACCTGGGGCGCAGCACGTTACGCTCGCCGGCCGTGGCCGTCAGCCCTGCTCCGACGATCCGGCTCGCGACGATCGGCGACGCCGAGCGCATCCTGGCGATCTACAACCACGAGGTGCTCACGTCCACGGCCACGTTCGACCTGATCCCGCGCACGCTGGAAGCCCAGGAGGCGTGGATCAGCGAGCGCACCGGCGCGTTCGCCGCCATCGTCGCCGTCGAGACCGATGGCACGGTCGTCGGCTTCGGGTCGCTGTCGCCGTACAAGGAGCGCGCCGCGTACCGCACCAGCGTGGAGGACTCGGTCTACGTGGACCGCACCTGCCACGGGCGCGGCATCGGGCGACTGATCGTCGACGAGCTGCTCGGCGTGGCCGGCCTGTCCGGCTTCCACACCGTGTTCGCCCGGATCGAGGCCGGGGGGACCGCCTCGCGCGGCCTGCACGCCGCGTGCGGCTTCGAACTGGTGGGCATCGAGCGCGAGGTCGGCCGCAAGTTCCACCGCTGGCTCGACGTGGCGATCATGCAGAAGCTGCTGCGCTGAGCGGTCGCGGGCCGACCGTTCTGATGGTCGGGAACTGGCCGCCGCGCGTGCCCCCCGAGTGACTCGGACGGGACCGAGCGGCGAGGCCTTTCGGTCATGGCCGACGTCGTCGTGGCCCGTCAGACGTCGAGACCTTGGGACTCGGCTTCGGTGGCCAGGCGCAGCCAACGCTCCTCGGCGGCGTCCACCGTGGACTGGGCGGCGGCCAGGCGCTGGCTGAGGGCGGTCAGTTGCTCGTGGCCGGACGCCGCGGTGAGCTCGCCGGCGACGCGGTCACGCTGGGTGGTAGCCGTCGCCAGGTCGCGTTCGGCCTGGCTGAGCTGGCGGCGGACCGTCGACGGGCTGCGGCTGCCACGAGTCGGCTGCCGCGCGGCGGCAACCGTGGCCGCCGGCCGGGCGACCGACCTCGTGCTGGCCGGGACGGCCGCCTCTCGGTCGGCGAGCCACGCGGCGACACCACCGCGGACCCACCGAACGCCGCCGTCGCCGTCCAGGGCGAGCAGCTCGTCGGACATCCGGTCGAGGAACGCGCGATCGTGGCTGACCGCGACCACGATCCCCTGCCAGGCGTCGAGGAAGTCCTCGAGCGCCCGCAGGGTGTCGAGGTCCAAGTCGTTGGTCGGCTCGTCGAGCAGCAGCACGTTGGGCTGCTCCAGCAGGGTCAGCAGGAGCTGCAGGCGACGCCGCTCACCGCCGCTGAGCAGGCCGATCGGGGCGAACTGGGCGTCGCCGTCGAACCAGAAGCGGCGCATCAACGTGACGTCGGACTGCGACGGCTCGCCCTTGTCGCCGGCCACCGCCTCGCGCACCCGCTGCGTCGGGTCGAGCGCCCGACCGAGCTGGTCGTAGGCCCCGATCGCCACGGTCGCGCCGCGAGCGACCGTGCCGGTCGTCGGCTGCAGCCGCCCGGCGACGAGATCGAGCAACGTCGACTTCCCGGCACCGTTCGGCCCGACGATGCCGACGCGGTCACCGGGTTCGAGCACCAACGAGGTAGGCCCGAGCACGGGTGTGCCATCGGGCCAGGCGAACGTCACCGCCTCCAGTTCGACCCCTTTGGAGCCGAGGCGCGGCGGCCGACCGCCGAGGGCCCGGTCGATCGCCAGGTCGCCCTCGCGTGCCGCCGCCTGGCGGCGCCCGGTGACGATCGCCGTCGCCGCGGCGATGCGTGCCTTGGGCTTGCTGGTCCGTGCCGGTGCACCGCGCCGGAGCCAGGCCAGCTCGCGCTGGGCCAGGTTGCGGCGCACCTGCTCGGCGGTGTCCGCCCGGGCCTCGCGGTCGGCCCGCCCGGCCAGGTACGCGGCATACCCCGACCCGGCGTTGATCCCTGCGGGAACGTGCAGGTACGCCGCGCCGCGATCGAGCTCGAGCACCTTCGTGGTCACCCGGTCGAGCACGTGGCGGTCGTGGGTCACCAGCACCAGGCCGCCGCGGAAGCTCGCCAGCCACTCCTCCAGGAAGCGGATGGCATCCAGGTCGAGGTGGTTCGTCGGCTCGTCGAGGATCAACGCGTCGTGCTCGCCGGCGAGCAGCTCGGCCAGCGCCACCCGCTTGGCCTGCCCGCCCGACAGCTCGGTGGTCGGCGCGTCGACGAGGTCGGCCATCCCCAGCCGGTCGAGCATCGCCTCGCCGGCCCATCCGCCGCCGACCGCAGCACGCACGGTGCCCGGCGGGAGGCTCGGCGACTGGTCGAGCACACCGACGCGCACGCCTCGCCCGCGGCGCACGGCGCCGGCCTCGGGTTCCAGGGCGCCGGCGAGCATTCGCAGCAACGTGGTCTTGCCCGAGCCGTTGATCCCGACGACGCCGACTCGGTCGCCGTCGTTGAGCGTCAGCGACACGTCGGCGAACAACGGTCGCTCGGGGCGGGAGGCGGTCAGCCGCTCGGCGTCGAGGAGGATCATGGTGGGTGCTGCGAACCGGGGCGAAACGGGCGATCGCCAGACCCGAGCCGGGCCTGGCGATCAGTGTGGGCCGGGAAGGATTTGAACCTCCGAAGGACGACGCCGGTTGATTTACAGTCAACTCCCTTTGGCCACTTGGGTACCGACCCGTTGCGTCGCACCACGATAGCGGGCCACCCCGAGGGCCCCACAGCCCGATCCGCCAGCTCTTAGCCTGGGGGCATGCCGAGCTTTGACATCGTCTCCGAGGTCGATCACCAAGAGGTCCGCAACGCCGTCGACCAGGCCCAGCGGGAGATCAACACGCGCTTCGACTTCAAGAACACCAACTCGTCGATCGAGCACAACGACCTGGTGCTCACGTTGCGCACCGTCAGCGAGGATCGCCTGAGCGCGCTGCGCGTGGTGGTCGAGGAGAAGCTCGTCAAGCGTGGCGTCTCGCTGAAAGGCGTCGACTACGGCAAGGTCGAGGAGGCCACGCAGAACACCGTCCGCCAGGTGATGACCATCCGCGTGGGCATCTCCAGCGACAAGGCCAGGGAGATCAACAGACTGATCAAGGAGAAGGCGGGCAAGGGCGTCAGCAGCCAGACGCAGGGCGAATCGGTGCGTGTCACCGGCAAGAAGCGCGACGACCTGCAGGCCGTGATCGCACTGCTCAAGGGCGCCGACCTGGAGATTCCCCTGCAGTTCAACAACATGCGCGACTGAGGTCGTGGCCGTCTCTCCCCCTGGCGAACCGTCAGTGACGTTTCAGACGCCCGCGGTCGGCGGTTCCCGTCGCGGCCTGACCGGAACGGTCCCGGTCGAGGCGCGACACGAAGCCCGAACGGACGTGATTCGTCACGGACGATTCGTGAGGGAAGCCGGGCCGTTCGTGTCGCGCGCTGACCGGGGCTGGTCCGGTCGAGGCGCGACACGAAGCGGCGAGCGCCGCCGCCCGAACCGTCACTGACGATTCGTGAGGGAGGCGCTGGGGGTCAGTCCTCGGCGGGGGTGTCGGCGGCGCGGCGCTGGAGCTCGTCGACGACGCTGGCGTCGGCCAACGTGGTGGTGTCGCCGAGGTTGCGGCCTTCGGCCACGTCGCGCAGCAGGCGGCGCATGATCTTGCCGCTGCGCGTCTTGGGCAGGTCGGGCGTGAAGAAGATCGCCTTCGGCTTGGCGATCGCCCCGATCTCCTTGCTGACGTGGTCGCGCAGGACCCCGACGTCGACCTCCTCGCCACCACGCAAGGTCACGTAGGCGATGATCGCCTGGCCGGTGGTGGCGTCGTTGGCCCCCACGACGGCCGCCTCGGCGACCGCGGGATGGCTGACGAGCGCGCTCTCCACCTCGGTGGTGGAGATGCGGTGGCCACTGACGTTCATCACGTCGTCCACCCGGCCGAGCAACCACAGGTAGCCGTCGTCGTCGAGCTTGGCGCCGTCGCCGGCGAAGTACCGGCCGGGGTACCGGCTCCAGTACGTCTCCTGGTAGCGCTCCGGGTCGCCCCAGATGCCGCGCAGCATCCCCGGCCACGGACGGGTGAGCGTCAGGTAGCCGCCGTGACCGTTGCCGACGGCGACGCCTTGCTCGTCCACCACCTCCGCCCCGATGCCCGGCAGCGGGAACGTCGCCGAGCCCGGCTTGGTGGTGGTGGCGCCGGGGAGGGGGCTGATCATGATCCCGCCGGTCTCGGTCTGCCACCACGTGTCGACGATCGGGCACCGCCCACCGCCGATGTGCTCGTGGTACCACATCCACGCTTCCGGGTTGATCGGCTCGCCGACCGAACCCAGCACCCGCAGCGACGACAGGTCGTGCTTGGCCGGCTCCTCGACGCCCCACTTCATGTAGGTCCGGATGGCCGTGGGCGCCGTGTAGAACTTGGTCACCTTGTACTTCTCGACGATCGACCAGATGCGGTCGTTGCCCGGGAAGTTGGGCACACCCTCGTAGATCACGCTCGTCGCCCCGTTGGCCAGCGGCCCGTAGACGATGTAGCTGTGCCCGGTGACCCAGCCGATGTCGGCGGTGCACCAGTACACGTCCTCGTCGGGGTGCAGGTCGAACACGTACTTGTGGGTGAACGCCACCTGCGTGAGATAGCCGCCCGACGTGTGCATGATGCCCTTCGGCTTGCCGGTGGTGCCCGAGGTGTACAGCAGGAACAGCAACTGCTCGCTGTCCATCGGCTCGGCGGGGCACTCCGCGTCGGCCGCCTCGATGAGGTCGTGGTACCAGTGGTCGCGTCCGTCCTGCATCGACACCTCGTTGCCGCCGCGGCGCACGACGACGACGTGCTCGATGCTCGGCGTGTCGGCGATCGCCTCGTCGGCCGCCGGCTTCAGCGGGAACACGTCGCCGCGGCGGTAGCCGCCGTCGGCGGTGATCAGCACCTTCGCCTCGGCGTCGTTGATCCGGTCGGTGAGGCTCTGCGCGGAGAACCCGCCGAACACGACGCTGTGCGCCGCGCCGATGCGCGCGCAGGCCAGCATGGCGACGACGGCCTCGGGGATCATCGGCATGTAGATGTTGACCCGGTCGCCCTTGACGACCCCGAGCCCCTTGAGCGCGTTGGCCAAGCGCTGGACCTCGTCGAGCAACTCGGCGTAGGTGATGGTGCGGCTGTCGCCGGGCTCGCCCTCCCAGAAGTAGGCGACCTTGTCGCCCTTGCCGGCGAGGACATGGCGGTCGAGGCAGTTCTCGGTGACGTTCAGCTGGCCGCCGATGAACCACTTGGCGAACGGCAGCTCCCACTCGCAGATGGTGGTCCACTCGCTGCGCCACGTCAGCAGCTGCGCCGCCTGGTTCGCCCAGAAGCCGTGGAAGTCCTCGTCGCCGTCGTCGTACAACCCGGTGTCGGTGACCAGCGCGTGGCGCTTGAAGCCCTCCGGCGGCGGGAACCGGCGCTGCTCCCACTGGAGCGCATCGATCGCATTCGTCTGCTCGGTCATCACAACCCCCTTCGCGCCGAACCTAGTACGGGGCCGTCAGATCTCGACGTGTGAGCCGACCTCGAAGACCCGTTCGGAGGGCAGGTTGAAGAACCGGCTGGCGCTGTCGGCGCCACGGTTGAGGAGCACGAACAGCTGCTCACGCAGCGGGTTC
This sequence comes from uncultured Acidimicrobiales bacterium, assembly GCA_963794805.1. Taxonomy (GTDB): domain Bacteria; phylum Actinomycetota; class Acidimicrobiia; order Acidimicrobiales; family Ilumatobacteraceae; genus JAODBQ01. The sequence goes on along the minus strand of CAWCFL010000005.1, from coordinate 322,341 downwards.
ATCCCCGGCACCTTGCCGGCGAGGACCGTCTCCCGACCGATGAAGTACGTCGCCTCGTCGGGGTCGAACTGCAGGCCACGGAAGCGCACCTCCGCCAGTGCCGCGGGCACGTCCGGATCCTCCATGAAGCCGAACTCGAGCACCACCTGGTGCACGCCGGGCTCGATGCGCTCGACCCGGTAGCGCGTCCCCTCGACGCGCGGCACGTCCAGCGTGTGCACGGCGACCAGCAGCGTGTTGCGGTGGATCACCTTGTTGTGCCGCAGGTTGTTGACCAGGGCAGGCGGAGCCTTGCCGAGGTCCTTGAACATGAACACCGCCGTGCCCGGAACCTTGGTGACCGCCCCGGCTTCGTCGAGCACCTCGTCGATCGGCCGCTCGCCCCGGTGGATGCGCGCGGCAACGAGCTGGCGCCCTCGGCGCCACGTGGCCATCTGCACCATCAGGGCCGCGCCGACGAGCAGCGGGAACCACCCGCCGTCGGGGATCTTGACGACGTTGGCCGAGAGGAACGCCAGGTCGACGATCATCAACGGCACGACGGTGAGGTACGTCTTCCACTTCCCCCAGTGCCACCTCGTTCGGGCGACGACGGCGAACAGCAACGTGGTGACCGCCATGGTGCACGTGACCGCGATGCCGTACGCCCCGGCGAGCGCGCCGGGCGTCTGGAAGGCGATGACCAGACCGATCGAGCCGACCATCAGCGCCCAGTTGACCAAGGGGACGTACACCTGCCCGGCGTGCTCGCGCGACGTGTGGCGGATGGCGACGCGTGGCAGGTAGTCGAGCTGCACCGCCTGCACCGTGAGCGAGAACGCGCCGGAGATCAGCGCCTGGGAGGCGATCACCGCGGCCATCGTCGCCAGGATCACCAGCGGGATCAGCAGGACGTGGGGCGCCATGTTGAAGAACGGGTTGACGATGTCCTCGGGGCGGCGGATGAGCAGGGCGGCCTGCCCGAAGTAGTTGAGCACGAGGCACGGCAGCACCAGGCAGTACCAGGAGAGCTGGATCGGGCGTCGGCCGAAGTGCCCCATGTCGGCGTACAGCGCCTCACCGCCGGTGACCACCAGGAAGATGCTGCCGAGTGCGAGGAACGCCTTCAGCGGCTGGTTCTGGAACAGCTCGACGCCGTACATCGGGTTGACCGCCCGCACCACGCTCGGCACGTGGACGATCTGGCGGATGCCGAGGATCGCGATGGTCAGGAACCACACGGTCATGATCGGGCCGAACACCCGACCGATGGCGCCGGTGCCGCGCCGCTGGACGAGGAACAGCCCGAGCAGGATGAGGCAGGACAGGGGCACGACGACGCTGTCGAACGCCGACGTCGCGGTCTTCACCCCGTCGACGGCACTGAGCACGGAGATCGCCGGGGTGATCAGGCCGTCGCCGTACAGCAGTGCCGTCCCGAAGACGCCGAGCGCGATGACCAGTGCGGCCAAACCCTTGGCGTTGCCCCGCTTGGGGATGACCAGGGCGGTGAGGGCCAGGATGCCGCCCTCACCATGGTTGTCGGCGCGCATCACCAGCACGAGGTACTTGATGGAGATGATGATGATCAACGCCCAGAACGCGAGCGACGCCATGCCGAGCGCGTTGTCCTCGGTGACCGGCACGTGGTGGTGCTCGAACGATTCCTTGAACGCGTACAGGGGACTCGTGCCGATGTCGCCGAAGACGACCCCGAGCGCACCGAGTGCCAGGGCGGGCATCGCGACCTTCGCCGCCCCGTGCCCTCCGCCCGAGTCGTGACCACCGGCACCGGCCGGCGCTTCGCCACCGTGGCCGGCGGCCGCCGCGGGAGCGGTCTCGCCGCTCAGCTCCGCGCGGATGTCGCCGGGCGTCGGTGGTGGCGCCGTGCCGCCGTCTGCAGTGGTCACATCGGCGTCACGGCTCATCGTCGCGCCACGGTACTTCCCACTCGATCGCCAAGAAGCCGCCGAGTCCAGACGGGTCGGTGAGCGCCTCGGCCTCGCGCACCCGGCTGCGCATGGTCAACGTTCGCACGGAGGGCGCGGCCGTCGCCGTGGACCACTCCCGACGCCCTTGCTCGACGAGCTCGTCGATGCCGTGGAGTGCGAGGAACTGCTGCTGCGTGCGGACGCCGGCAGACGGTGGCAGCTGGTCGAGGCACACCTCCACCGTGACATCCTGCTCGCCGGCGTCCGTCAGGGGGTGGCCACCACGCTCGTGGCCGCGGAACGTCCGCAACCACTCACGCCACGGCCGCAGCGCCAGCTCGGCGGTGCGCGCGACCGCGTAGTCGATCGCCACGACCCGACCGGCGCGCAGCGATCCGGTGGCCCGGCGCACCCACTGCGCGGCCTCGTCCTGGAGCGGGGCGCGGGCACCATGTGGTGCGGTCGCTGCCAGCCACGCCGGCCGACGGTCGAGCGGCGCCGCGAGCACCTCGACCAGGCGACCGTCGCCGCCCACGGCGACGTACGCCTCGCGCCAACCGCCGTCGTACACGGCGAGGCGGAACGGCAGGTTGTCGAGCAGCTCGTTGGCCACGACGACGCCGATGATCCCCGTGGGGAGCTCGTCGAGCACGTCCACGCCGCCGGGATGGAGCGCACGCTGCGTCGCGGACACCTCGACCGTCACGTAGCGCGACAGGCACGGCGGCTCGACCGCTCGGATCGCACGGGCGAGCGTGCCCGGTCCGGCACCGGCGTCGACGAACGTGAAGTCGTCCGGCTCACCGAGCTGGCGCCACCACCCGTCGATCGCCCGGGCGAGCACGGCACCGAACAGCGGCCCGACCTCGGGCGAGGTGAGGAAGTGTCCACCGCGCCGACCGGCTCGCCCGCCGGCGCTGTAGAACCCGTGCTCGCCGTAGAGCGCGATCCGGACGTAGTCGTCGAAGCGCAGCAGACCGCCTGCGGCCTCGATCCCGGCGCGCACCTCGTCGCCCGCCGCGGTCATCGCGGCCGAACCAGCTAGCGGCCGAACGCGCCGGCGAGATCGGTGAGCTGCCCGTAGCGGCTGATGAGCCCCGGCAGGACACCGAACACGATGGTGGCGACGCCGGTGATCCCGAGGGCGACCTGCAACGACGGCGGGACGCGCACGGGTGTCATGTCGCCGTCGGGCACCGGCTTCATCCACATCTCGCGCATCACGTTGATGTAGTACGCCGTGGCGATCACGGTGTTCACCGCGGCGATCACCGCCAGGCTGTAGCCCCAACCTCCGCCGGCGTCCAGGACCGCACGGAACACGCCGAACTTGGCGTACCACCCGCCGAGCGGTGGGATCCCGGCGAGTGAGGCGAGGAAGATCGTCATCAGCGCGGTGAGGCCGGGCGCGTAGGTGAACAGGCCCCCCCAGCTGCTGATCTCGCCGCTGCGCGTCTTGCGTGACACGGCGATGACGACGGCGAACGCCCCGAGGTTCGTGGCCGCGTAGATCACCAGGTAGACCATGACGGCGCGCAACGACGCCGCGGCGGCACCGTTCGTGCCGGCGACGGCCAGCGGCATGAGGATGAACCCGCCCTGGCTGACGCTGGAGTAGGCCAGCATGCGCACGATGTTCGTCTGACGCAGGGCGAGGAGGTTGCCGATGGTCATCGTCAGCACGGCCATCACCCACATGAACGGCTGGTAGACGTCCTTGGCCTGGGGGAAGGCGAGGTACACCATGAGGATCAAGGCGGTGAACCCGGCGGCCTTGGACGCCACGCTGAAGAACGCGGTGATCGGCGTCGGTGCGCCCTCGTAGGTATCGGGTGCCCAGTTGTGGAACGGCACGGCGCTGATCTTGAAGCCGAAGCCGACGATGACGAAGACGATGCCGAGCACCTCGACACCGGCCAGTTCGCCCTTGCCGGTGACGGCCGCGCCGATGTCGCTGAGCTTGGTGCTGTTGGCCACGCCGTACAGCAGGCTCATGCCGTAGAGCATCACCGCGCTGGCGAACACGCCGAGCACGTAGTACTTCACGCCCGCCTCGTTGCTCTTGCTGTCGCGCTTGCGCCACGCGGCGAGCATGTACGACGGGATCGACAGCAGCTCGAGGGCGACGAACACGCTGATGAGGTCGCGCGCCGAGGCCATCATCACCATGCCGGCGATCGAGCTGAGCAGCAGGACGTAGTACTCACCCGGGTACGAGCCGGCCTCGTCGATCTCGTTGCTCGACAGCAGCACGACGAGGTAGCCGATGAGCAGGAACAGGGCCTTGAGCACCAGGCTGAAGTTGTCCACCACGTAGCGCCCGTCGAACATCGAGCGCGGGGCGACGTCGACGTTGCCCGTGGTGGCCAGGGTGACCAGCGGCAGCGCCGCGGCGAGCAGCACCACGCCGGCGATCGTCGACGTGATCCACCGCTTCTGCTCCGAGACGAACAGGTCGACCATCAAGACCACGCAGATGCCGACGGCGAGGATGATCTCGGGCGCGAGCGCGTGGTAGTCGACGCGTGGTCGGACGAAGTCGCTGGCCGCGAGGAGCGACGAGAGGGTGCTCAGCACGCGCTACTTCCCCCCGAAGACGCCGAGCAGGTTGGTGACGGCCGGGTCGATGACCTTGAACAGCAGCTGCGGGAGGACACCGAACACGACGATGGCGATGAGCAGCGGCGTCCAGGCGATCCACTCGTAGCGGCCGACGTCGTGGATGTCGACGTGCTCGTCCTCGTGGTATCCGTCGTGCGGGTTGGCCGCGGCGCCGACCGAGTGGGCGAGGTGGACGTCGCCGACGAACTCCGGGTTGGGCTCGCCCATCGCGGTGCGCTGGTACAGCCACAGCAGGTATGCCGCGGCGAGCACCGTGCCGACGGCGGCGATCACCATGTAGGTGCGGAACACCGGCAGGCTCAGGCCGCCGAACGGCAGACCCTCGCCGTGCAGCGGGTTGTACGCGCTGAGGATGGCCGGGAACTCGCCCCAGAACCCGGCGAGCCCGGGGAGGCCGAGCGAGGCCATCGCGCAGAAGCCGAGGATCCAGCCGAGCCGGGGCATCTGCTTGAGCAGGCCGGTGAGGCGGCGGATCTCCAACGTGTGGTAGCGGTCCTTCACCGAGCCGGCGAGGAAGAACAACATGCCCGTGATCAAGCCGTGGGCGACCATGCCGAACACCGCGGCGTTGACCCCGAGCGGCGTGAGCGTGGCGATGCCGAGCATGACGAAGCCCATGTGGGCCACCGACGAGAAGGCGATGAGCCGCTTCATGTCGGTCTGCGCCAGGCAGCCGAGCGCGCCGTAGATGATGCCGATGACGGCCAGCACACCGATCCACGGCGCCCACTTCACCGCCGCCTGCGGGAGGAACGGGATGGCGATGCGCACGAAGCCGTACGTGCCCAGTTTCAGCAGGATCGCGGCGAGGATCACCGAACCCTGCGTCGGCGCCTGGGTGTGGGCGTCGGGCAACCACGTGTGGAACGGGAACATCGGCACCTTGACGGCGAAGCCGATGAACATGCCGGCGAACACCCAGACCGCGGTGTTCGTCGCCAGCGTCTGGCCGTGCTCGTAGAACCAGGAGAAGGCGAAGCTGCCGTTCGGGTCGCTGTTGGCCTTCGTCAGGAAGAACAGGGCGATGAACGACACGAGCATCAGCGCCGAGCCGAACATCGTGTACAGGAAGAACTTCAACGATGCGTACTGGCGGTTCTCCCCGCCCCACACGCCGATCATGAAGTACATCGGCAGCAGCACGACCTCGAAGAACACGAAGAACAGGATGAGGTCCTGGGCGATGAACGTGCCGGCCATGCCCATCTGCAGGACGAGCATGAGGATGAAGAACGCCTTCGGGTTCCCCGGTTCGGGGATGTGGTTCCAGGAGTAGATCATCACCAGCAGCGTGATGACCATCGACAGGATGTACAGGGGCAGGCTGATGCCGTCGATGCCGATCGTGTACGTCGCCCGGATGGGCTTGATCCACGACATCGAGACGACGAACTGCTGCTCGCCGGCCTTGCCGTAGTCGAACAGGCACATCGTCACGATGCCGATGGCCAGCGTGGCGGCCGCCGTGAGGATGCCGATCTGCTTGGCCAGCGTCTCTTCCCGGCGAGGGATGAACAGCATGATCAACACGCCGGCCATCGGGAGGAAGGTGCCGACGCTGAGGATCCAGTTGTTGTCGGTGAGGGTGTTCATGCGTCCTCTACGTGTTCACGATGACGAGCACGAGCGCTCCGATTGCTGCGGCACCGAACAGCAACGCTCCGTACTGGTTGATCCTGCCTGATTGCAGCGGACGCAGGCCGCTGCCGGATTCGCGCGCCACCACCCCGCTGCCGTTGACCGCGCCGTCGACCACTCGCTGGTCGATGTTGCGATAGACCCACTGGCCCGTCTTCTTGCCGCTGATGCCCACCTCGTCGACGATGCCGTCGATGACGTGCTGGTTGATCCAGTAGGCCGCCTGGGCGATCGGGTGGGCGATGGCGTGGACGATGCCCTTCTCGTACAGATCGTCGAGGTAGTACTTGTTCGCCAGGAACGCATAGAGCGCGTGCATCACCCTGCTGCGCTCGGTGAGCCCCTTGAGCGCCGAGCGGGCCTCGCCGTAGATCGCCTTGCAGACGAACAGGCTGGCGGCGAAGCCGGCGGCCACGAGCAGGATCGACGGCAGGGCGTTGACCCACTTGAACTCGGCGTGGTTGAGCTCGGGGAAGAACTCGCCGCCGAAGGGGGCGACCCACTCGGTGAACTTCTCGATGTTGAACGGCGCGGCGTTGAGGTAGCCGGAGATCAACGCGAGGAACGCGAGGATGATGATCGGCACGGTGATCAACGCCGGAGAGTCGGTGGCCACGATGAACCCCTTGGCATGGTGCTCGTCGTGCCCGTCGGCGTGGCCGTGATCGGCATGGCCGTGATCCCCGTGGCCGGCACTGCCGTCGGCGTGGGCCAGGGCCATGTGCGGGTCGAGGATGTCGCCGTGCCCGGTGTGCACCGCCTCGGCGGCGAGCTCGTCCTCGCGGCAGCACGGCCACGGCACCGGCGACCGCGGCTGGCGCCTCCTCGACCACGTACTCGGGCGCCTGGATGTCCAGCGCCCGGGCGAAGGCGACGTCGGGCTGGTGGGCATCGGTCGGCTCGGGCGACAGGGCGTCCACGTCGAGCGGATCGTCCTCGGTACCGGCGTCGGCCACGTGGGCGTGCTCGCCGGCCGCGGCGCCGCGCGCCTTGCCGAAGAACGTCAGGTACGTCGCCCGGGTCATGTACGCCGTGGTCAGGAACGCGCCACCGAGGCCGATGATCCAGAACACCGTGTACCCGTTGTTGTGCGCGTTGTCGATGATCTCGTCCTTGGAGAAGAAGCCGGAGATGAACGGCACGCCGCACAGGGCCAGCGTGGCCACGATCCAGCAGATGGCGGTGACCGGCATCTTCTTGAACAGGCCGCCCATGTCCTTCTTCATGTCGAAGCTGTGGTGCGAGCCGGTGTGGCTCACCGAGCCGGCGCAGAGGAACAGGCAGCACTTGAAGAACGCGTGCGTGAAGATGTGGAACACGGCCGGCACCCAGGCGCCCACGCCGAGGCCCATCATCATGTAGCCGAGCTGGCTCACCGTCGAGTAGGCCAGCACCTTCTTGATGTCGTCCTGGACGAACGCCAGGAGCGCGGCGATGACGATGGTGATGCCGCCGATGACCGAGATGAAGTTGAAGTGCTGGCCGAACGCGTTGATCGACAGCCCGCTGTGGAACACGGGGTACAGGCGAGCGACGAGGAACACCCCGCCGACGACCATCGTCGACGAGTGCAGCAGCGACGACACCGGCGTCGGGCCGGCCATGGCATCGGGCAGCCAGGTGTGCAGCGGGAACTGGCCGCTCTTGCCGATGCAGGCGATGAACAAGGCGATGCTGGCCATCAGCAGCACGGTGTGGCTGGTGGAGCCGTCGAGGGCCTTGCGGCTGATCTCCTGGATGGAGAACGTGCCCATGCTGCCGAACAGGATGGCCGTGCCGACGAGCAGGCCGACGTCGCCGACGCGCACGGTGAAGAACGCCTTGAGGGCCGCGCGGCTGTTGGCCTCCTCCTCCCACCAGTGGCCGATGAGCATGAACGAGCAGAGGCCCATGATCTCCCAGCCGAGGATCAGCTGGACCATGTTCTCGGCGAGGACCATCACCAGCATCCCGGCGCTGAACAGCGTGAGGGCGGCGAAGAAGTGGGTGTACCGGCGATCGCCGCGCACGTACTCCAGCGAGTAGATCTGCACGAGCAGGGAGATGAACGTGACCAGCAGGAGGAGCATCACCGACAAGCCGTCGATGTGCTGGCCGATGCCGAACTTCAGCCCGCCGCTCTGCCACCAGGTCCAGCTCCTGATGACCGGCTGGGTGTACACGCCGTGCTCGGTCGCCAGCGCCGAGTGCAGCAACGTGCTGAAGCTGCGCGCCGCACCGCTCGCGCTCTCGCCGCCACTGGCGTCGTCCACCCGTTGGATCCATTGGTAGGCGGTGCCGACGGCGAGCACCAGCGACGCCGACATGCTGAGCAGGCCGACCTCGGAGCCCTTCATCGGCAGGCGCTTGCCGAACAGGATGATCACGGCGAAGGCCACCGCGGGGATCAGCGGGATCAGCCAGGCGTGCTCGAGGAACCAGCCGGCTGTCTCCCCGGTCGATGCAGCGAAGAACATCAGCCCTTCATCTCCGAGAGCTCGTCGAGCGAGATGCTCCTGCGGTTGCGGTACACCAGGAGCACCAGTGCGAGACCGACGCCCACCTCGGCGGCCGCCACGGCGATGATGAACAGGGCGAACGTGTTGCCGTCGACGTTGTCGTTGAACAGGCTGAAGGCCAGCAGGTTGATGTTGACCGCGTTGAGGATCAGCTCGATGCTCATCAGCACCATCACCGCGTTCTTCCGGGCGATGACGCCGTAGACGCCGATGCAGAAGAGCGCGGCGCCGAGCAACAGGAACTCGTTGAGCAGCATCTCAGTCCTTCCGGGCCATGACGATGGCGCCGACGACGGCGATCAGCAACAGGAACGACAGGGCCCAGAACGGCACCAGGTACGGCGCGAAGATGCTGTCGGCGACCGCCCGCGTCGGGATGGGGGTGGCATCGGACGGCATCTTGTCGGCGTGGTACCCGTCGATCAGCACGTAGGCCATGACGCCGAGCATCACCAGGGCGACGGGGATGCCGATGCCGAAGTTCTTGTTGTTCAGCTCGGCGTCGCGGCCGAGCTTGGCGCGGGTGAGCATCACGCCGAACAGGAACAGCACCATCACGGCGCCGATGTACACGAGCACCTGGGTGACGGCGACGAACTCGGCGGCGAGCAGCACGTACTGCGCGGCCGCGCCGGCCATCACCATCACCAGCGACAGTGCCGCGTGCACCACGTTGCGGTTGGTGACCACGCTGATCGCCGCGCCGATCATCATCGCCGCGATGATCCCGAAGGCGATGTTCTGGGCGACCTCGACGTCGGACGCGAGCATCACTTCTCGACCCCAACGGCGAAGGCAATCATCACTTCTTGCCTTTCTTGTCGGCGCCGGCCTCCAGCGCCGGCGCCTCGGGCACCGTCTCCATCCACTCGCCGAGCTTGTCCTTGTCGTGCAGCAGGTCGGCGATGCGCGGCTCGCTGTACTCGTACTCGGGGCTCCAGAACAGGGCGTCGAACGGGCACACCTCGACGCAGATCCCGCAGTACATGCACAGCGCGTAGTCGATGTCGAAGCGGTCGAGGTTGCTGACCTTGCGCGGCGCGCCCCGGCGCGGCGCGGCGGGGCGAGCTGCTTGTGGCCCTCGATGTAGATGCACCAGTCCGGGCAGCTGCGTGCGCAGAGCATGCACACGGTGCAGTTGTCCTCGCGCAGGGCGATGACCCCGCGGGCGCGGATCGGCGGGGCCTCCTTCTCGTGCGGGTACTGGACCGTGGCCGCCCCGCCGCCGCGCTTGCGCGGCTTGGCCGTCTGGGCCAGCTCGCCGAGCGTGACCTGCAGGCCTTTGAGGAAGCTCCCCAGTCCGGTGTTCGGCTTCGTGGCCATCAGAACATCACCTTGAAGATCGCCGTGATGGCGATGTTGAGCAGCGAGAGGGGGATGAGCACCTTCCAGGCGAAGCGCTGCAGCTGGTCCTCACGCAGTCGCGGGTAGCTGAAGCGCACCCACATGACGATGAAGCTGAGCACGATCATCTTGGTGAACAGGATGAGCGGCCCGACGACGTTCATCCAATCGGGCACGCCGCCGAACAGGCCCGGCGTCTCCGTGTGCCAGCCGAACCAGGAGAACGGCACGGCCCAGCCGCCGAGGAACAGCACGCTGGCGATGAGGCTGAACACGCCGACCGCGGCGAACTCGGCGATGAAGAAGATCAGGAAGCGGAAGCCGGAGTACTCGGTCATGTAGCCGGACACGAGCTCGGACTCGGCGATCGGCATGTCGAACGGCGTCTGCGTCAGCTCGGCCTGCACGGCGATCATGAAGATGACGAAGCCGATGAACTGGGTGAGCAGGTACGGGTTGCCCAGGCCGTTCCACCCGAAGATCGCCGCCTGCTCGCTGTTCTGCCGCCAGACGATGCCCTGCAGGTTCATCGTGCCGGCCTGGATGATGACGCCGACGACCGCGAGCATCATCGGCAGCTCGTAGGCGATCAGCTGGCCGGCGGCGCGCAGGCCGCCGAGCAGCGAGTACTTGTTGGCGCTGCTCCAGCCGGCGACGAGGATGCCGAGCGTGCTGATGCTGCTGACGGCGAGCATGTAGAAGACGCCGGCGTCGAAGTTGGTGAAGTACGCGTCGGGACCCCACGGCATGACCGCGACGAGCAGGAACGTGCTGACCAGCACGACGAGCGGGGCGATCTTGAACATCCGCTTGTCGGCCTGCGTCGGGTACAGATCCTCCTTCTGCAGCCACTTGCCGACCTCGGCGAACAGCTGCATCGACCCGTACGGGCCGGCCTCCATCGGCCCGAGGCGGCTCTGCATGAAGGACATCATCTTGAACAGGAACAGGTAGACGATCGTGCCCGCCGGCAACAGCACGGCCACGGTGCCACCGAGCACCCGCAGCAGCGACTGGCCCCAGTAGGGGATGGTGATCGCCAGCATCACCGATCGATGTCTCCGAGGATGAAGTACAGGCTGGCCAGGACGGTGATGATGTCCGGGACGTAGACGCCGCGCAGCACCCACGGGACGACGGAGATGTTGTTGAAGCTGGCGCTGCGGATCTTCACCCGGAACGGGCCGAGGTCGCCCTTGCTGACGACGTAGTAGCCCATCTCCCCGAGCGGGTTCTCCGTGCTGACCCAGGCCTCACCCTCGGGCACCTTGATGATCCGCGGCACCTTGGCCATCACCGGCCCGGCGGGGATCCCGCCGAGCAGCTGGTCGACGATCTTGGTGGCCTCGCGGGTCTCCTGCAGGCGCACCCAGCAGCGGGCGAAGCTGTCGCCGTCGGGGTGCGTCCACACCTTGAAGTCGACCTTGTCGTAGGCCAGCGGCAGGCGCTGGTCGCGGCGCAGGTCCCAGTCGACGCCGCTGGCGCGCAGGTTGGCCCCGGAGAGGCCGTACTGCAGGGCGACCTCCTTGGGGATCACGCCGACGCCGCGGGTGCGCGTCTGGAACACGACGTTGCCGAAGAGGAGGTCCTCGACCTCGTCGCAGAAGTTGCGCAGGCGCTTCATCACCGAGCGGGTCTCGTCGATCCATCCCGCAGGGAGGTCGTCCTTGAGGCCGCCGATGCGGTCGAAGTTCGGGTGGAACCGGCCGCCGGTGGCCGACTCGATGAGGTTGAGCACGTGCTCGCGATCGCGGAACGCGTAGAACACCGGCGTCACCGCGCCCATCTGCGCGCCGAGGTCGCCGAGGAACAGCGAGATGTTGGCGATCCGGCTGAGCTCGAACAGCACCGTGCGGATCCACTGGGCGCGCGGCGGCGCCTCGATGTCCATCAGCTTCTCGGCGGCGAGGATGAACGGCACCTCGTTGGCGAAGCTGCCCAGCCAGTCGATGCGGTTGATCAGCGTGGTCACCTGCGGGAAGGTGCGCACCTCGGTGAGCTTCTCGTAGCCGCGGTGCATGTAGCCGGCCGACGGCTCGGCCCACACCACCTGCTCACCGTCGAGGCGGACGATGATCCGCAGGGTGCCGTGCGTGGCCGGGTGCTGCGGACCGATGTTGAGGGTCATCCCCTCGGTCTCCAGCTCGACGTTCAGCCGCGCGTCGGCCGCCTGGGCGGCGATGTAGCTCAGCCGGTTGCGATCGACCAGGTCCGTCATGCCGACTCACCGCCTTCCTCGTCCTCGCCGTCACCCGGGAGCGGCTCCACGTCGACGATGCCCGGCCACGGCTTGATCAGCCGCGACAACAGCGGGAAGTCCTTGCGCAAGCGGGTACCCCTCGAAGTCCATCGGCAGGTACATGTTGCGCAGGTCGTTGTGCCCGGCGAAGCCGATGCCGAACATCTCGTGGGTCTCCCGCTCGTGCCAGTTGGCCCCGGCGAAGACCGGCACCCAGCTGGGTACGACGAGATCGTCGTCGGGCACGTCGACCTTCAGGTTGACGCCGACGTGCAGGCGCGTGCTGCTCGACCCGGGCGATGCATCTGGAACCGGGTGTCGCCACCGGTGTAGCCCTGCTTGATCGCCGTCTCCCGCTCGGGCGGCGGTTCGCTCGGGTCGTCCTCGCTGCGGCCGTACGGGCTGGGCATCCAGTCCATCGCCGACAGGAAGCAGAAGTAGTCGCAGCCGACGGTGTCGCGCACGGCGAACCCGACCTCGCGCCACGCATCGGTGCGCACGCGCAACCACACGTCGTCGCCGGGCTTGACCAGCGTGTCGAGCAGTGCCTCGCCCAGTTCGGAGCGGACCTGGTCGACGATGCTCTCGCGCAACGCGTCACCGGGCAGCGCCGGCGTCTCGGCGTTGGTCGCCGTGGCGGTCTCACTCAATCGGACCACCCCCGACGACGATCGCTTCGGTGACCATCGGCTTGAAGCCCTCGCCACGCCACCTGGCGCCCATGTCCTCGTTCTTGATCCGCTGCTGGAGCAGGACGATGCCCTCGAGCAGCGCCTCCGGCCGCGGCGGGCAACCGGGCACGTAGATGTCCACCGGGATGATCTGGTCGACCCCCTTGGTGACCGAGTAGCTGTCCCAGTACGGGCCGCCGCAGTTGGCGCACGAGCCCATGCTGATGACGTACTTCGGCTCGGGCATCTGCTCGTACAGCCGCTTGATGGCCGGGGCCATCTTGTCGGTGACCGTTCCGGACACGACCACGAGGTCGGCCTGGCGCGGGCTGGCGGGCAGCGGGATGACGCCGAGGCGCATCACGTCGTAGCGCGGCGAGGCGAACGCTGCGCCCATCTCGATGGCGCAGCAGGCGAGACCCCACTGGTACACCCACAGGCTGTACGAGCGACCCATGTTGAACAAGGTCGTCAACGGTTTGGGCATCCGCCCGCGATCCACGATCCCCATGCGCGGCTACACCCAGCGCAAGACGCCCTTGCGCCACGCGTACACGAGGCCCAGGAGCAGCACGAAGACGAAGACGCCCATCTCCACCAGGCCGAAACCGGCATAGCGCTCGAGCTCGGTGGCCCACGGGAAGATGAACACCGCCTCGACGTCGAAGATGACGAACATCAGGGCGAACACGTAGTAGCGGATCTGGCTCTGCGACCAGCCGTCGCCCACCGGGTTGACGCCGCTCTCGTAGGGGATCAGCTTCTGCACCGACGGGTTGGACGGGCGGACGAGCGCGGCGACCCCGAGCAACAGCCCGGCGAGGAGCAGGGCGATCGCCCCGAACCAGACCACGTTGAGGTAGTCGCGGAGGAAGTCGGACATCGGCCCGGACGCTACTACTCCACTCTCGCGGGCCTACAAACCTGGCGGTCGGCGGCTCTGCCTCGGACCACTCCCGTCGACGTCGCCGGCTCCGACGGCGACCGAGCTCGACATCGAGGTCCACGGGGCGCAGCACCACGAGGTGCTAAAGACGATGGGATGCGGACGGCGATCGAGGCCATCGTGGCCCTTGTCCCCTCGTGGGAGGGTCGACTCGCCGACCATCCGCCCGATGCGCAGCCACGCGCGCGAGCGGCTGTTCGCCGTGTCGGTCGACCATCGCGAGTACGTCGTCCGCCAGCCGGCGGAAGCCGAGCTGTTGGGGGTCAGTGCGGCCAACGCGGCCGAGGCCACGCGGCGCGCCGCGGATCTCGGCATCGGACCCGCGGTGGTCGGCGACCTGCCGGAATCGCACACGTTGATCACCGATCTCGTCCCCGCCCATGCCGTCGAGCCCGACCGAGTCGGCGCCCGGCTGGAGTCGGTCGTCCGTGTGCTGCGCCGGTTCCATCGCAGCCCGCCCTTGCGTGCGTCGTTCCCCGTGCACCGCGTCGTCGAGTGGCACGCGCGCGACGCCGGAGCCAACGGCGCCGTGGTGCCGCCGGCGTACGAACGTCTCCATCAGCTCAGCCGGCGGATCGAAGCCGCGTTCGCCCGCGCCCCGATGGAACCGGTGCCGTGCCACAACAACCTCGTGGCCACCAACGTGCTGTTCGACTCGTCACGGGCCTGGCTCGTCGACTTCGAGTGCGGCGGGAACAACGACGTCTTCTTCGACCTGGCCAACCTCAGCGTGAACTGCGGCTTCGCCGACGCCGTCGACAGCCGGCTCCTCGATCTGTACTTCGGCAACGCCACGGTGGTCGCGCTCGCCCGCCTGCAGTTGATGAAGCTGATGAGCGAGTTCCGCGAGGGCATGTGGGGCGTCGCCCAACTCGCCGTGGGCGTGCTCGACGCGGACGCGTGGGATCCCGAGGAGCAGTTGCGCCGGTGCGAGCGTCGGGCCCGGGGCCCGGAGGTCGAGCGCTGGCTCGTGGAGGCCGCCGCCGGGCTGTGATCCCGGCCGTCAGGAGCCGGCGACCGTCTCGAGGAACCAGTCGACGAGGCGGTTGGCGTTCTTCCGGCTGATCGCGACGTTCGACCGCGTCGCGGCCATCACCGCATCTCCCGACGTGCCGAACGCCGCCAGCTCGTCGCGACCGCCGGCACACCACCGGGCGAGCATCGTCTCGGTGGCCTCCGGATGGAACTGGGTGCACACCGTGCGACCGAGGCGCCAGGCCTGCGGGCCGACCGCGCTACGGGCCAGCTCCTCGGCGGCCGGCGGCACGGTGACCACATCGCCGTGCCACTGCAGCCACGGGCCGGGAGCGATCACGTCGGGCAGATCGGTGTCGATGTCGTACCAGCCGATCTCGCCGACGGGCGCCCGCCACGCCGCTCCCCCGAGGGCGTGGGCGACGACCTGCCCACCGAAGCAGATGCCGAGCAGCGGGACGCCCCGGGCGTGCGCGGCACGCACGAGATCGGCCTCGGCGTCGACCGAGGCTGCGACGTGCGGCCAGTACACGCTCCACTCGCTGCCGAGCAGCACCACGAGGTCGGCGCCGTCCACGGCGGGCCACTCGGCGGGTCGCTCACGCAGCAGCTCGGTGAACGCATAGCCCTGGCGACGGAGGTGGTGGCCGACGAAGCCGGGGTCACCGTCGTCGGCGTTGGCCACGAGCAGCGCACGCACACCGGTACCGTACGTGGACGCATGGCGGTGCCGCAGCTCTCCTCCGCCGCCATCGACGCGGCCCGCCTCGCCGGTCAGGGCGTGGTCAAGCACACCCCGATCACCACGTCGGCGGCGATCAGCGATCGGGTCGGCGGCCGGGTGGTGCTCAAGGCGGAGAACCTGCAGCGCACCGGCAGCTTCAAGGTCCGCGGCGCGATGAGCAAGGTGAGCGCGCTCGGCGAGCGGGCGGCACATGGCGTCACCGCCGGCAGCGCCGGCAACCACGCCCAGGCGCTGGCCTTCGCCGCCCGCCAGGCTGGCGTCCCGTGCGAGATCTTCGTTCCCGTCGGCGCGCCGATCTCGAAGATCGAGGCATGCCTGAACTACGGGGCGACCGTCGTCGAGGGCGGCGAGTCGCTCGACGAGGCCGTGCTCGCGGCGCGCCTGCGCGCCGACGAGGCCGGCATGGAGTTCTGCCATCCCTACGACGATCTCGCCGTGATCGCCGGGCAGGCCACGCTCGCCGGCGAGCTGCTCGAGGACGTGCCCGACCTGCGTCGCCTGGTCGTCCCGCTCGGTGGTGGCGGGCTGGCGAGCGGCGTGGCGATCGCGCTCAAGCGGCACGACCCGAGCATCCAGGTGGTCGGCGTCCAGGCCGCGGTGTGCGCGCCGTACGCCAACCAGCCGACCCAGCTCGGTGCCGTCGTCACGCTCGCCGACGGCATCGCCGTCAAGCGGCCGGGCGAGATCACCCGGCCGCTCGTCGAGCACTGGCTCGACGACGTCGTGGTGGTCGACGAGGAGGCCGTCGCCGAGGCGATGGTGCTCCTGATGGAGCGGGCCAAGCTGTTCGTCGAGGGCGCCGGCGCCGTGGGCGTGGCCGCGCTGCTGGCCGGACGGGTGGCCCCGGCGCAGACGGGCACCACCTGCGCGGTGCTCAGCGGAGGCAACGTCGATCTCGGCGTGCTGCCCGGGCTGATCCGGCGGCACGAGACGATGGCCGGCCGGCGGCTCATCCTGTTCGTCCGGATCACGGATCGGCCGGGCGGTCTGGCCCAGCTGCTGACGATCTTCGCGGCGCGCGGCGCCAACCTCATCGAGGTCGAGCACGTCCGCGAGGGCGTGCAGCTCCACGTCCGCGAGACCGGCGTGCAGGTGGCCCTGGAGGTGCGCGGGGCTGCGCACGCCGCTGACGTGATCGAGGCCGCGCGGGCCGCCGGCTACGGCGTGGAACGCCTCGGTCGCTGACCGGTCACAGCTTGACGAAGACGTTCTTCAACTCGGTGTAGTGGTCGAGGACGGTCATCGAGTGCTCGCGCCCGAGCCCGCTCTCCTTGAAGCCGCCGAACGGCGTGCTGAAGCGCACCGAGCTGTTCGAGTTCACCGACAGCGCACCGGCGTCCACACCTCGGGCGACGCGCAGCGCCCGACCGACGTCGCTCGTCCAGATCGAACCGGACAACCCGAACGGTGTGTCGTTGGCGAGGCGCACGGCGTCGGCCTCGTCGGTGAACGGCAGCACCACGACCACGGGCCCGAACACCTCCTCGCGGCACACGGCCGAGGACGGGTCCGGATCGACGACGACGGTGATCGGGTGCCAGAAGCCCGGCCCGCTCGGAGCGCTCCCCACCCAGGTCGCCTCGAGCCCGGCGGTGTAGCTGCGCACCTTGGCCAGGTGCGCCGCCGTGGCCAGCGGTCCCATCGCCGACGACTCGTCGAGCGGATCACCGACGGTGAACGCCGCGCAGGCCTCGAGGAAGCTGTCGACGAAGCGGTCGAGCACGTCGCGCTGCACCAGGATCCGTGACCGGGCGCAGCAGTCCTGCCCGGAGTTGTCGAACACCGCGCCGGGTGCAGCGGCGGCCGCCGCCTCCACGTCGGCATCGGCGAACACGATGTTGGCGCTCTTGCCACCGAGCTCCAGCGTCACCCGCTTCACCTGCTCGGCACACCCGGCCATGATCCGCTTGCCGACCGCTGTCGAGCCGGTGAACGCGATCTTGCGCACGTCGGGGTGTTCGACCAGCCGCCACCCGGCGTCGGCACCGGTGCCGACCACCACCTGCAGGACGCCCTCGGGGATGCCCGCGGCGAGCGCCAGCTCGCCGAAGCGAACGGCGGTCAGTGGCGTGGTCTCGGCGGGCTTGAGGACGGCCACGTTGCCTGCGGCCAGGGCCGGCCCGACCTTCCACGAGGCCATCAGCAACGGGAAGTTCCACGGCACGATCAACCCGACGACGCCGAGCGGTTCGTGGAACGTGAGGTCGACACCGCCGGCGACGGGGATCGTCGAGCCGGTGTGCTTGTCGACCGCGCCGGCGAAGTAGTGCAGCACGTCGCTGGCCGTGCCGGCGCACCACCGGCTGTTGCCGATGGTCATGCCCATGTTCGCCGTCTCCAGCTCGGCCAGCTCCTCGGCGTGGTCGGCGACGAGGTCGGCGAAGCGGCGCAACAGCCGGGCGCGATCGGTCGGGGCGACGGCCTTCCATGCCGGCAGCGCGGCACTCGCCTCGGCGACGGCGTGGTCGACCTCGTCAGCCGTGGCCAACGCCTGCTCGCCGATCACCTCCTCGGTGGCCGGGTTGATCAAGCGCAGCACGTCCGGCACCGTACCGCCCGAGGCTCGACCCCCGGCCCGAGGACGGCCTGGCGCCCGGGTCGGGCTCGGCCGACGCGCAGTCGGCGGGGACGGTCGGGGACCGACATAATGTTGCCCATGGGTGCACCGCTCGTGCTGATCGTCGGGCGGATCGCGCCGAAGGCCGACGGCCAGCGCAACCCGGTGTTCGCCATCGGTCAGCCATACCTCCGGGCGATCCGCCGGGCCAACGGCATCCCGTTGATGCTCCCGCCCGACCCGGGCGTCGTCGACAACCTCGTGTCGTTGATCCCGCGCGTCGACGCGCTCGTGCTCGCCGGCGGCGGCGACGTCGACCCACGGCGATACGGGCAGCCGTCCACCGCCGAGGAGCTGTACGGCATCGTGCCCGACCACGACGAGGTCGAGTTCGCCGTCGCCGCCGCGGCGCTGGAGCGGGAGCTTCCCGTACTGGCCGTGTGCCGGGGCATGCAGGTGGTCAACGTCGCGCTCGGCGGCACGCTGCACCAGCACATCGGCGACGACCACTGGTTCGTCCACCACCCGGTCGAGGTCGAGGCCGGCTCACGCGTCGGCAAGGCAGTCGGCACGGTGATCGACACCCATCGCCTCGACCAGTGCCACAGCGTCCATCACCAGGCCGTCGACCGCCTCGGTGACGGTCTGCGGATCAGCGCCCGCTCGGTCGACGGGATCACCGAGGCCTACGAGTCCGAGCGCGGCGCCTGGCTCGTCGGCGTGCAGTGGCACCCCGAGGACAACGCCGGCGACCTCCCCTGGCAGCAGAGCCTCTACGACGATCTGATCCGCCACGCGTAGACGACGCGGCCGGATCGGGCCAACTCGCGCAGCGGCCTACTTGGCGAGGTTCGAGACCGAGCTGCCCAGGTCGATGAGCCAACCGGGGGCGACGCCGATGGCGATCGTGAAGCCGACGGAGACGACGATGCCGAGCCCCGCGGTCCACGGCACCCGCACCCGCTCGCGGGCTTCGTCACCGGACTCGGGGTCGGCGATCCACACGCTGACCATGATCCGCAGGTAGAGGAACGCCGAGATCACCGCGGTGAG
Organism: uncultured Acidimicrobiales bacterium; assembly: GCA_963794805.1. Classification (GTDB taxonomy): domain Bacteria; phylum Actinomycetota; class Acidimicrobiia; order Acidimicrobiales; family Ilumatobacteraceae; genus JAODBQ01. The sequence continues at coordinate 303,143 of CAWCFL010000005.1, read as the reverse complement.
CATGGCGATGACGGCCAGCGGATAGCTCTTCACGTCGACCGCCGCCTGGATCACGCCGAACTTGGCGACGAATCCGCTCGTCAACGGCACGCCGGCCTGGGCCAGCAGCAAGACGGTGAGCGCCAGGGCCAGCGTCGGACGCTGGCGACCGAGGCCACGGAACGACGCCAGGTCCGTCGAGCCGTCGCCGGTCCGCGCCACCAGCGCCACGACGGCGAACGTGCCCGTGACCAGCACGGTGTACAGCAGCAAGTACAGGAGCACCGCCGACACCCCACGCCCCGACGCCGACTGCCCGGCGAGGTGCGACGCGGCCTCGACACCGACGAGCATGAAGCCGGCGTGGTTGATCGACGAGTAGGCCAGCATCCGCTTGACGTCCGTCTGGACGACCGCCATGGTCGCGCCGACGACCAGCGTGAGCACCGCGAGCGCCCAGATCACCGGGCGATAGTCGTCGCGCCAGTTGGGCAGGGCGACGACCAGGACGCGCAGCAGCGCGGCGAACGCCGCAGCCTTGCCGGCCGACGCCATGAACCCGGTGACCGGGCTCGGCGCGCCCTGGTAGACGTCCGGCGCCCAGAAGTGGAACGGCGCCGACGACGTCTTGAAGCCGAGGCCGACGATCAGCAGGGCGATCCCGGCGAGGATCATCCCGTCCTTGCGATCGAGCGACACGGTGGCGTTCAGCGAGGTGATGATCGTCGTGAAGTTCGTGCTCCCGACGCCGCCGTACAGGAGCGCCACGCCGTACAGGAAGAAGGCCGAGGAGAAGCCGCCGAGCACGAAGTACTTCATGCCGCTCTCCTGGCTGGCCGACCGCCGCCGGTTGCTCGCGGCGAGCACGTACAGGGCGATCGACAGGATCTCCAGGCCGAGGAACAGCACGATGAGGTCGTTGGCCGAGGCCATGACGATGCCGCCGATGGCACTCAGCACGTAGAGCGCGTAGACCTCCGGGCCTTCGAGGTTCTCCCGCCGCAGGTAGCTGTCGGTGGCCAGCGCGACGAGCGCGATGGCGACGCAGATCGTGACCGTCATCCACACCGCGAAGTGGTCGAACGCCACCGCGCCGCCGACGAGCGTCGACGGGCCGTCCACGTCGATGCGGTGCCACATCACGAAGCTCATGACGATGGCGGCGAGCGCGACACCGACCGTGAACCACGCGTACAGGCCCTTCGGCCAACGCGGTGTGAGCGCGGCGACCACCAGCAGGACCATCGCCCCGCCGAGCAGGACGAGCAGCGGGCTGAGGGCGAACCAGTCGACAGCGGGGCCCTGCAGCGTGTCGGCTCCGAGGAGTGCCATCAGCCGTGCCCCTCGGCGGACGCCTCGAGCGGCGGCGTCGGTTGCGGTTCTTGGTACCCGGTGCGCTCCTCGACGTGAGCGATGAGGGTCTTCACCGACGGCTGGATGCGGTCGAGCATCGGCTTCGGATAGACGCCGGTGAAGACGATGGCGGCGATGAACGGCAGGAGGAGCGCGCCCTCCTTCCAGTTCAACTCGGGGAAGGACCGGTTGGCGTCGTCGGGCTCGCCGTGGAACACCCGTTGGTAGGCCCACAGCAGGTAGAGCGCCGCGAGGATGACACCGACGGCCGCGACCACCACCCACCAGCGCGCGGTGAGGAACGAGCCGATCAGGATGAGGTACTCACCGATGAAGCCGTTGAGCCCGGGCACGCCGATCGACGACAGCATCACGACCATGAACGCCGCGGCGAACACCGGGGCGACCTTCTGGAGCCCCTTCAGCTCGCTGACCTGGCGGGTGTGCCGGCGCTCGGAGATCATCCCGACGAGGAGGAACAGCGCGCCCGTGGACACGCCGTGGTTGATCATCTGCATCACCCCGCCGGACATCGACTGGGTGGTGATGGCGAACACGCCGAGCACGATGAACCCGAGGTGGGCCACCGACGAGAAGGCGACGATGCGTTTGAGGTCCTTCTGCATCGTGGCCGCGATGGCGCCCCACAGGATGCCGACGACCGCCAGCGTGATCAGCAGCGGCTTGGCCCAGCGCGCGGCCTCGGGGAAGAGGAACACGCCGAAGCGCAGCAGGCCGTACGTGCCGAGCTTGAGCATCACCGCGGCGAGGATGACCGAGCCACCCGTCGGCGCCTGCGTGTGCGCGTCGGGCAGCCAGGTGTGCATCGGGAACAGCGGCACCTTGATGGCGAAGGCGATGGCGAAGGCGAAGAACAGCCAGCGGCCGGTGGACGCGGCGAAGTTGGCCTTGTCGGCGATCTCCACCAGGTCGAAGGTGACGTGCCCGACGCCATTGGACTTGGCCAGCACCGCGGTGGCGATCGTGCCGACGAGCATGAACGCCGAGCCGAACATGGTGAAGACGAAGAACTTCGTGGCGGCGTAGACCCGGTTGTCGTAGCCCCACCCGCCGATGAGGAAGTACATCGGCACGAGGACGATCTCGAAGAAGACGAAGAACAGGAACAGGTCGAGGCTGATGAACGCCCCGAGCATCCCCGCCTCGAGCATCAGCATCCAGCCGAAGTACCGCTTCTGGTCGTGGTGCGGATCCACCCCGACGATCACGAGCGGGAACAAGACGCCGGTGAGCACGACGAGGAACAGGGAGATGCCGTCGATGCCGAGGTGCCAGGAGATCCCCCACACCGGGATCCACGGGTGGATCGTGACGAACTGGAAGCCGCCGTCGCCGGTCTTGAACGCGACCAGCGTCCAGATCGTCAGGCCCGCGGTGATCACGCTGGTGAGCAGCGCGGTGAGCTTGACCCACTCCGGGCGGCGCTTGGACAGCAGGATGACGAGGAGCGCACCGGCTGCCGGCACGGCGATCATCGTCGTCAGGATCGGGAAGCGCATCAGAACATCCCTCGGACGACCACGAACCAGGCGAGCACGAGCACCGCGCCGCAGCCGATCGCCGCCGCGTAGTTGCGCAGGTTGCCCGTCTGCAGCTTGCGACCACCCGTGGCCGCCTCGCGCACGCCCTCGCCGACCCCGTTGACCGCACCGTCGATGATGTGGGCGTCGGCCCAGGCGACCCCGTCGTACGCGGCCAGGCCCGGGCCGCCCATGAACTCGGTGACCGTCTGGTCGTAGTACCAACCCTCGGCGAGCACCTTCGGCTCGATCGCCTTGAACCGGTGACGGTTGTACACGGCGATGCCGAGCACGATGCCGCCGACCGAGGCGACGATGGCGACGGCCATCAGCAGGTACAGGTGGTCGTCGGCCCAGGATCCGACGACGTTGCGCTCGGCGAACTCGGTGACAGGCGACAGCCAGTGCTCGAGGAAGTGCACGTTGTCACCGAACGGCAGCTCGATGACCCCGGCGACGATGCTCAGCCCGGCGAGGACGATGAGCGGGACGACCATGATGGCCGGGCTCTCGTGCGGCCTGAGGTCGCCATGGGCACCGTGCTCGGCGTGGTCGTCCTCCCAGCGTGCCTTGCCGAAGAAGACCATCATCACCTGACGGGTCATGTAGTACGCCGTGAGGAGCGCGGTGAACAACCCGATCGCGTAGAGGAACGGGCTCTTCGCCATCGCGAACTCGAGGATCTCGTCCTTGCTCCAGAACCCGGCGAACGGGGGCACACCGGCGATCGCCAGCCAGCCGACCATGAACGTGACCGCGGTGATCGGCATCAGCTTGCGCAGGCCGCCCATCTTGCGCATGTCCTGCTCGTCGTGCATCCCGTGGATCACCGAACCGGATCCGAGGAACAGCAACGCCTTGAACAGCGCATGCGTCACCATGTGGAAGATGGCGGCCACGTAGGCACCGGACCCGACGGCCAGGAACATGTACCCGAGCTGGCTGACGGTGGAGTACGCGAGCACGCGTTTGATGTCGTTCTGGGCCACCGCGATGGTCGCGGCGAACAACGCGGTGAGCGCGCCGACGACGGCGATGGTGGTGGGCGCCCAGGCGTACGACACCTGGAGCACGGGGCTGATGCGGACCATCAGGTACACGCCGGCGGTGACCATCGTGGCGGCGTGGATCAGGGCCGACACCGGGGTGGGGCCGGCCATCGCGTCGGGCAGCCAGAGGTACAGCGGCAGCTGGGCGCTCTTGCCGCAGGCGCCGATGAACAGCATCATCGCGATCCCGGTGGCGGTGCTCTTGGCCAGGCCGTTCTCCGCGGCGTGGTTGATCCCGAGGTAGTCGAGCGTGCCGATCGCCTGGAACGCCAGGAACATGGCGATCATGAAGCCCCAGTCACCGACGCGGTTGGTGATGAAGGCCTTCTTGCCGGCGGTGGCCGCGCTGTCGCGGGTGTGCCAGAACGAGATCAGGAAGTACGAGCACGTGCCGACGCCCTCCCACCCGAGGAACGTCACCAACAGGTTCGACCCGAGCACCAGCATCAACATGCTGAAGCCGAACAGGCTGAGGTACAGGAAGAACTTGGAGAACTTGGGGTCCCCGTGCATGTACCCGATCGAGTACATGAAGATCAGCGTGCCGACGCCGGTGACGAACAGGCACATCGTCATGCTCAACGGATCGACGAGGAAGGCCATGTCGACGTGCAACGAGCCGACCGGCAACCAGGTGAACACCTTCACCACGTGCGTGCGGTCGTCGCCGTCCCTCGACAGCATGTCGAAGAACACGCCGGCCGAGACGAGGAACGAGGCGCCGAGCAACGTGGTGGCCAGGTAGCCGGCCTTGGGCTCGCCGAGCCTGCGGCCGGCGACGAGGATGATCAGGAACCCGGCCAGTGGCAGGGCAGGGATGAGCCAGGCGACGTCGATCATGGCCGCTCAGCCCCTCAGCTCGTCGAGGTCGTCCGCGGTGGCACCCGGGCGACGGCGCAGGATCGAGACGATGATGCCCAGGCCGACGACCACCTCGGCGGCAGCCACCACGAGCACGAAGAACACGGTCGTCTGGCCGCCGATGTCACCCATCTTCACGGCCAGGGCGACGAAGGTGAGGTTCACCGCGTTGAGCATCAGCTCGACGCACATGAACAGCACGAGCGGGTTGCGCCGGATCATCACCCCGAACGCGCCGATGCCGAACAGCACGGCAGCGAGCACGAGGTACCACGAGGTGGTCGGCTGGGGGATGGCCGCGAGCACCGTCACCTGAGCACCTCCTGCCCTGGCGCCTTCGGCAGGCGGCGCGACAGCAGCACCGTGCCGACCACGGCGATCACCAGGAGCACCGACGTGAGCTCGAAGGCGAACACGTGGTTGGAGAACAGGTCGCGGGCGAGCGCGCGGATGTTGGCGTCGTGTGCGTCCACGTCCGCTGCGCCGGCCACCGCGGCGCTCACCGGCGGAGCCGTGACCACGGCGTTGCGTGCCGTGACGACGGCCGCGATGATCAACCCGACGATGGCCACGCAGACGACGGCGGCGAGCGGCCGCTGGACCTTGAACGGCTCGATGCGCAGGTCGTCGACGTCGTCCACGCCCAGCAACATGATGACGAAGAGGAACAGCACGACGATCGCCCCGGCGTAGACGATCACCTGCACCGCGGCGAGGAACTGCGCGTTCTCCTCGATGAACAGCACGGCGATGCCGAACAACGTGAGGATCAGGCTGAGCGCGCAGTGCACGGGATGGGTGCGCACGATGACGCCCACCGCACCACCGAGGATCATCGCCGCGGCGATGACGAAGACGACGAGCTCCATTACCTGGTGACCGTCCGCACGGTGGGGACGACGGGCTCCTTCGGTTCAGCCGCGCGGACGCCGTAGCCGAGCTCGCCGCTCCAGCCGACCTCGCCGACGAACTCGGCCGCCCCGGACGGCGACGTGGCCCGCATCCAGCCGCTGGTGTGCTCGTCGTCGCCGTCGCGCCAGTCCTCCCACGGCAGGCGCTTGGGCTTGCCGTCGTCGGAGACCACCAGCTCGGCCTTCGTGTAGATCGCGTCGCGCCGGTTGGTGAAGCTGAACTCGAACAGCTTGCTCTCGGTGATGGCCTCGGTGGGACAGGCCTCCACGCACATGTCGCAGTGGATGCACCGGAGGTAGTTGATCTCGTAGACGAAGCCGAAGCGCTCGCCGGGCGACGTCGGGTCGACCGGGTCGTTGTCCGCACCGCGCACGTAGATGCACTTGGCCGGGCAGACACCGGCGCACAGCTCGCAGCCGATGCACTTCTCCATGCCGTCCTCGTAGCGGTTGAGGACGTGACGGCCGTGCAGCCGCTCCGGCTTGGGGATCTTCTCGTCGCCGGTGACGTCGTTGTCGTGCGCCGCCGTGTCGGCGCCGCCGTCGCCGGACTTGCGCGCCTTCTTCCGCGACGCGACCACCCGAGTAGGACGTCGTGACGCGGTCACCGCCGAACAGGCGGTGCTGACGCAGGGTGACGAGGAAACCGCCGAGGTACCCCATCAGAACGTGGCCCCTTCGAGCTCGCGCCGCCGGGCGCTCACCCGGTTGGCGGTGGACAGCAGCAGGCCGCACATGGCGAGCACGGCCAGCCCGACGACGACGATGACCCAACGGTTCCAGCCCTCGTCCTGGCCGACGCGGAACGCGGCGAGGATCATGAACCAGCCGAGCGCCACCGGGATCATCAGCTTCCACCCGAGGTTCATCAGCTGGTCGTAGCGCAACCGGGGCAGGGTCGCCCGGAACCACACGTACACGTAGAGGAACACGAGCAGCTTCAGCAGGAACCACACCGTGCCGGTGAGCGGGCCGAACGGCAGGTTGATCGTGTGGCCGTTCCAGCTGATCGGCTGCGGACCGCCGAAGAACAGGGTGACGATCACCGCGCTCATCGTGATCGTGTTCATGAACTCGGCGAGGTAGAAGAGCGCGAAGCGGATGCTGGCGTACTCGGTGTTGAACCCGGCGACGAGCTCCTGCTCCGCCTCGACGAGGTCGAACGGTGGCCGGTTGAGCTCGGCGGTGGCGGCGATGAGGAAGACGGCGAAGGGCAGCAGACCGGTGGCGATCACGCTCCACTTGGAGAGGCTGCTCTGCGCGCCGACGATGCCGCTCGTGCTCAGCGTGCCGGTGACCAGGATCACCGCCGCCAGGCTGAGACCGAGCGCGGCCTCGTAGGACACCATCTGCGCCGAGGCGCGCACCGAGCCGAGCAGTGGGTACTTCGAGCCCGACGACCAGCCGGCGAGCATGATCCCGTAGATGGCGATCGACGACAGCGCCAGCAGCAGCAGTACCCCGATCGGCGGGTCGGCGAGTTGCAGCCGGGTGACGTGGCCGAACAGCACGACGGTGCCGTCCTTGCCGTCGCTGAAGTCGCCACCGAGCGGGATGACCGACCACACGAGGAACGCCGGTACGAACGCCAGGTACGGCGCCAGCTTGAAGACGAACCGGCTGGCGTTCTCCGGGATGAGGTCTTCCTTGAAGAACAGCTTCGTGCCGTCGGCGAGCGTCTGCAGGATGCCGAACGGGCCGGCCTTGTTGGGGCCGATGCGGTTCTGCATCCCCGAGATGATCTTGCGCTCGAACCAGACCATCAGCATCGTGCCGACGAGGCCGACGACGAAGATCACGAGGACCTTGAGCAACACGATGAGGACGTCCCCGAGGGACAGGTCACCGATCAGCAGTGGGTCGAGTGCGATCACAGGGTCTCGATCCTGACGTCCACGACGGGCGCGGTGCAATCGATGAGGTCACCGATGGGCGAACCGGCCTCGTTGAACGGCACCCAGGCGGTGCCGCGCACCACGTCGGTGTCGGCCTCGACGGCGAGCACGATGCTGGCCCGCGTGCTCGACACCTTGACCGCCGTGCCCGTTCGGGCATCCAACCGGTCGAGGTCCAGCGGGTGCAGGTGAATGGTGCCACCGTGGGCGAGCGCAGCCATCGACGGGGAGTGCGAGAGGTTGACGCCGCCGTCGAACATCCGCCGGCTGACGACGAGGCGGAAGTCGTAGCTGTTGCGGTCGGCGACCGCGGTGTTGGCGACCTCGAGGCGCTCGACCGGCGCGGCAGAGGCGGCCACGATGCCGTCACGCGTCGCGGCCAGCGCCTCGACGGTGATCCCGGCGTACGCCGGCACGGTGGCGGCGATCTCGTCGGTGATGTCGTCGACGCCGTCCCAGCCGAGATCGACGCCGAGCTCCAGACCGAGCTCGACGGCGATCATCCAGTCCGGATGGGCGGTGCCCCGCGGCGTGACCTTCTGGTTCACCTGCGAGACGCGACCCTCGATGTTCGTGTGCGTGCCGCGCTTCTCCCCCGCCGCCGCCGCCGGCAGCACCACCTGGGCGAGCTGGCTCGTCTGGTTGAGGAACGTGTCGACCGCCAGGATGCGCGGGACGTTGGCGATGGCCCGGCGGGTGAGGTCGCTGTCGGGGTGGTCGCCGAGCGGGTCGGCGCCGAGCAGGACGAGGAGCTCGATGCGCCCTGCGGCGGCCTCTTGCAGCACGCCGAGGATGTACTTGCCGCCCTCGCCCGGCTGCATGCCGACCTGCAGCGCACCGACCACGTTGCCCCGGCGGAACGCCGGCAGCACCTTCGTGCCGGGCACGCGCGACAGCAGCACGTCGAGCGCCGCGACGGTGTGCTGGTAGCTCTCGGCCAGGTTTGCCCGACCGACGATCACCACGACCGGCCCGGCGGCGAGCTGCCGGGCCACGGTCTCGTCGGCCAGCAGCTGGCTCATGGCCGCCACCTGGGTGCCCGGCTCGTAGCCGACCGAGCGCCAGGCGAGCGGCGACAGGCCACTTCGCTTGGGCGTCAGCTCGATGATTCGCCGCTTGCCGCGTGTGGCCGCGTCGCGGATGCGCAGGTACAGCGCGCCGAGCTCCTCCTTCAGGTCCGGCCCGAGCAGCACGATGGTCGACGCCAGCGTCGCCTCGGTGATCGTCGCCCGCGGCAGGTCGAGGACCCCCGCCGGCAGGCCGTCGCCGAACTGGCAGTAGACGTTCGGCGTGCCGATCACCTCCTTGGCCAGCTTCGACCACGCGTAGGCGTCCTCGTTCGTGCCGCGCGCGCCGCCGAGCACGGCGATGCTCGTCGGGCCGCCGGCCGCCTTGGCCTCCTCGATCAGCCGCGCCGCCTCGTGCAGGGCGACGTTCCACGACGTCTCCGCCAGGGGTGCGCCGTCGAGGGCGTTGCCCGTGCGGACCATCGGCTCGACGACGCGGTCCGGGCTGTTCGTCGCCTCGTAGCCGAAGCGACCCTTGTCGCACAGCCAGCCCCAGTTGACCGGCTCGCTGTCCACCCCGAGGTAGCGGACGACCTCGTCGCGACTCGACTGCACGACGATCCGGCAGCCGGTGGCGCAGCCGGTGCAGGTGCTCTCGATCTCGCCGAGGTCCCACGGGCGGGCGCGGAAGCGGTACGGCTTGGCGGTGAGCGCCCCGACCGGGCAGATCTGCACGGTGTTGCCGCTGAAGTACGAGCTGAACGGCGCGTCGGGGAACGTGTTGATCTGGGTGGAGTTGCCGCGGTGGGTGAAGTGGATCAGCGCGTCGCCGGCCACCTCGTCGGCGAAGCGGGTGCAGCGGTCGCACAGGATGCACCGTTCACGGTCGAGGTACACCAGGTCGCTGATCGGGATCGGCTTCTCGTAGTGCCGCTTCTCCTCGACGTAGCGGCTCTCTCCGGGGCCATGGCTGAAGGACTGGTCCTGCAGCGGGCACTCCCCACCCTTGTCGCACACCGGGCAGTCCAGCGGATGGTTGGCCAGGAGGAGCTCGATGATCCCCTCCTGCACCTGCTTGGACGCCGGCGACTCGACCTCGACCTTCATCCCTTCGGCAACGGTGACCATGCACGTCGGCACGAGCTGCGGGCCACGGCCGGAGTCCACCTCGCAGATGCACATCCGGCACATGCCGACCGGCTCCATGCGGTTGTGGTAGCAGAACCGCGGGATGTACTCGCCGTTGTCGTCGGCGGCCTTGATGATCAGCTCGCCCTTCTGGGCGACCACCGGCTTGCCGTTGATCGTCAGGTGCACGTCGTTCGGGTTCGGCGGCGGCGCGTCCTCGGCGGCGTCGCCATCCGTCGAGGTCGGCTTGACGTCCGTCACTGGCCACCTCCGGCGGCCGGGCTGACGGCGGCCGTCACCGGGATCGTGATGCGCATCGGCGACGCTGTGACCCTGGCCTCGAACTCGTCGCGGAACAACACCAGCGCGGAGTTGACCGGGGCGTAGGCCGACGGCCCGACGAAGCAGATCGTGGTCATCTTGTACGGGAACGGCACGGCCTCGATGCCCAACTTCTCGCTCGCCGCGTGGGGGAACGCCCCCGGGCAGATCGTCTCGCCGACGGCGAACAGCTGGTCGAGGTCGGCCGACGTGCCGTGGCCGTCGCAGATCCGTTGCAGGATGCGCATCAGCCAGGTGCCGCCCTCGCGGCACGGGGTGCACTTGCCGCACGACTCGTGGGCGTAGAAGCGGCACAGGGTGAGCGCGGCGTAGGGGATGTCGGTCGTCTCGTCCATCACCATGACAGCGCCGGAGCCGAGCATCGAACCGGCCGCGCCGGCGAGCCGTCCTTCGTAGGGGATGTCGAGCTGGTCGGCGATGAACCACGGTGCCGACCCGCCGCCGGGCACGAACGCCTTGAGCTCGCGGCCGTCGCGGATGCCCTGGCTGAACGCCTCGCCGTAGATCAGGTCACGGAACGTGGTGGTGCCGTTGACGATCTCGAACACCCCTGGACGTTTGACGTGACCGGACACCGCGACCATGCGCGTGCCCGGCGAGGTGGGCGTGCCGATCGCCGTGTACGCCGCGGTGCCGTTGGTCATCAGCCAGGGCAGGTTGGACAGCGTCTCGACGTTGTTGACCACGGTCGGCTTGCCGTACAGGCCGACGGCCGCCGGGAAGTACGGCGGCTTGAGGCGGGGCATGCCGCGGCTGCCCTCGAGGCTCTCGATGAGCGCTGTCTCCTCGCCGACGACGTACGCGCCGGCGCCCCAGTGCAGGACGACGTCCACCGACATCTCGCTGCCGAGGATGTTCTTGCCGATGTAGCCGGCGGCGTAGGCCTCGTTCAGGGCCGTGGCGACCCGCTCCTGGGCCAGGGCCATCTCGCCGCGGATGTACAAGAAGCAGCGTGACAGGCCGGCGGCCCAGCAGGCGATGAGGCAGCCCTCGATCAGCTGGTGCGGATCGCGCTCCATGAGCAGGCGGTCCTTGTAGGTGCCCGGCTCGCTCTCGTCGCCGTTGACGACGAGGTAGCGCGGCCACACAGCCTGCGGGGTGAGCCCCCACTTGACCCCGGCCGGGAAGCCGGCGCCGCCACGCCCGAGCACCGTGGAGTCCTTGACCATCGCGGCCGCATCTGCCGGCGACATGCGCAAGCACGGCCTCGAGCCCGTCGTAGCCGCCGGTGGCGAGGTATCGGTCGAGCGTGTAGGAGTCCTCGAACTCGAAGCGCGAGGTGACGATGCGCGGCCGGTCGCCGGCGTAGAACCCCGGCGTCCACGGATAGGTGACGGCGGTGTCGCTCATGTTGGCGCGCTCATGTGGTTTGGGGGGTTCCATGGCCAACCACACCGGCTCGGCGGTGACGTCGTCGGGCGCCACGGCGCCGACGGCGCGGTCGGCGGGGATGCTCTGACGTACCCGGGCGAGCGTGCCGTGCGGTGGGATCTCGCCGTCGAGCACGCCGGCGCGCAGGTCGTCGACGAGCCGGTCGAACACCTCGTTGGTCACGCGGAACCGGTAGCGGTAGTTGACCTGCAACGTCGGCGCCTCGGTGCACGCCGCCTGGCACTCGGCGTGGGCGAGGGTGATCAGCCCGTCGGGCGTGGTGCCGCCGGCCTTGATGCCCAGCTTCTGCTCGGCGTGGTGCATCAGGTCGTCCGCGCCGAGCAGCGCGCACGACATCGTGTCGCAGATGTTGATCAGGTACTTGCCGACCGGCTCGAACTTGAACATCTCGTAGAACGTGGCCGTGCCGAGCACCTCGGCCGAGGTGGCGCCGACCAGCTCGCCGATGTGCACCATGGCCTCGTTGGTGACGTAGCCGTCCTGTTGCTGGGCCACGTGGAGCAAGGGGATCGTCGCCGACCGCGCCTTCGGGTAGCGGGCGATGATCTCCTTGGCCAACGTCACGTTGGCGTCGTTCAACCGGGCCATTACCGATCCACATCCCCGAGGACGGGGTCGACGGAAGAGATGACGGCGACGGCATCGGCGATCAGACCGCCGTGCATCATGTGCGGCAGGCACTGGATGTTGACGAAGCTCGGGCCGCGCATGTGCAGCCGGTACGGGTTGGCCCCGCCGTCGCTGGCGATGTAGCAGCCGATCTCACCACGTGGTCCCTCGACGCCGACGTACACCTCGCCCTCGGGCACCTTGAAGCCCTCGGTGAACAGCTTGAAGTGGTGGATCAACGCCTCCATCGACTCGTCGATGCGCGCCCGCGGCGGCGGGGTGACCTTCTTGTCCTGGATCCGGTAGTCGCCGGGGGGCATGCGGTCGAGGATCTGGTGGACGATGCGCATGCTCTCGCGCACCTCGTTGAGCCGGATCGCGTAGCGGTCGAAGGCGTCGCCGTAGCTGCCGACGATGACGTCGAACTCCAGCTCCGGGTAGTGCCCGTACGGCAGGTCGCGGCGCAGGTCCCAGGCGACGCCGGTGCTGCGCAGCGTCGGGCCGGTGGCGCCGAGGGCGATGGCCTCCTGCGCGGTGATGACCCCGACACCCTGCAGCCGCTCGCGCCAGATCGGCTGCTCGGTCATCAGCGTGTCGTACTCCTCCAGCCGCGGCGGGATCATGTCGAGCAGTCGCAGGACGTCGTCGCGCCAGTCGGCCGGGAGATCGGCGGCAAGTCCGCCGGGACGGATGTAGTTGTGGTTCATCCGCAGGCCGGTGACCTTCTGGAAGAAGCGCAGCACCTCCTCGCGTTCGCGCCAGCCGTAGATCATCATGCTGACCGCGCCCATGTCCATGCCGTTGGTCGCCAGGAACAGCAGATGGCTGGCCATGCGCCCGAGCTCGACCATCAGCATCCGCAGCCACACGGCGCGGTCGGGGAGGTCGCCGTCGATGCCCAGGAGCCGCTCGGTGGCCATGGAGAACGCCAGCTCGTAGCTCAGCGGGCTGAGGTAGTCCATGCGCGTGACGTTCGTGCCGCCCTGCATGAACGTGAGCGACTCGCCGGTCTTCTCCATGCCGGTGTGCAGGTAGCCGACGATCGGCTTGCAGCGCAGCACCGTCTCGCCCTGCAGCTCGAGCATCAGCCGCAGCACGCCGTGCGTGCTCGGGTGTGCCGGGCCCATGTTGAGGATCATCGTCTGGTCCTCGTCGGGGTCGACCGGGAGGTCGCCGAGCTTGGCCGCCTCGGCCTCGCTCATCCGCAGCACCGCGCCCACCTCGCGCAGCAGCTCGCGCGCGGTGAGCTCACTGCGCGGCTTCAGCCCCTGCTGCAGGTCGGTGCCCTCGCGAATCGTCTCGACGATCCCCGTCGCCCTCGGGGTGACCGGCTCGGTCGCGGTCATGCGCTCTGCCCAGGGACGGCGGGGCTGAACTGCACCGGGATCGCGCCGATCTCGTAGTCCTTGCGCAGCGGATGGCCCTCCCAGTCCTCGGGCATCAGGATCCGGGTCAGGTCGGGATGGTCGTCGAAGACGATGCCGAACATGTCGTACACCTCGCGCTCGAGGGCCTCGGTCCCCGGGTAGAGGTCGAACAGCGTGGGCACGGTGGCGTCGTCGGCCGGCACCTGGACGCGGATCCGCAGGCGCGCCTTGGCCGACAGCGACAGCAGGTTGGCGACGATCTCGAAGCGTTCGGGGGTGATGCCCTCCGGCAACGCGTGCGCGTGGGGAACGCCAGGTAGTCCACCGCGGTGAGATCGACGCACATCTCGTACCCGTCGTCGAGCGCCGCCTTGACCACTGCGACGTACTGGTCGCGCGAGGCGTGGACCACGACCTGCCCGTGCGTGTCGGCGCGCCGCGCGCCGTACAGCGTCGGCGGCTCGGTGGGCGGCGCGTCCGGGGTCGGGTCGTCAGTCGAGGTGGCGTCGGTCATCGGTCACCGCGTCCCCATCAGCACCTGCACCGGACGATCGCTCGCCGGGGCCTCCTGCACATGGACGTCGGCGCCCGCACCCGTCTGGGCGCGGCGCTTGAGCAGTTGACCGTTCTCGATCAGGCCGTGGAGCGTCTCGATCGCGTGGATCAGCGTCTCCGGGGTGGGCGGGCAACCCGGGGCGTAGACGTCCACCGGCACCACCTGATCGACGCCCTGCACGATGGCGTAGTTGTTGAACATCCCGCCCGTCGAGGCGCACACGCCCATGGAGATGACCCACTTGGGCTCCATCATCTGGTCGTAGACCTGGCGCAGCACGGGTGCCATCTTCTGGCTCACCCGGCCGGCGACGATCATGATGTCGGCCTGTCGCGGCGAGGCGCGGAACACCTCCATGCCGAAGCGCGACAGGTCGTAGTGCGCGCCGCCGGTGGCCATCATCTCGATCGCGCAGCAGGCCAGCCCGAAGTTCGCCGGCCAGCTGCTGCGCGCCCGCGCCCAGTTGACCAGCTCTTCCAACCGGGCCGTGATCGCGTTGTGCTGGATCCCGCCCATGCCGTGGTCGAGCAGGCCCTTGACGAGGCCCTGGTCCTCGTTGCTCACGCAGCGACCTCGTCGCTCTCGGGGACGCGGCCCTCGAGGCCGACGCGCCGGATCGTCGACGTGAGCGTGCGCTCGGCCGACACCGATTCGGGCAGGCGGTGGGAGTACTGCAACGGGCCCCACTCGAGCGCTCCGTTGGCCACGACGTAGACGAACGCAGCGAAGAACACGACGCTGAAGGCGATCATCTCCCAGAACGCGTAGCTGCCGAGGAACGCCCGGTCCACGGCGAAGGGGTAGATGAAGATCAGCTCGATGTCGAACATGACGAAGAGCATGGCGACGACGTAGAACGTGACCGGGAAGCGCTCGGGGTTGTCCCGGCTGGGGACGATGCCGCACTCGTACGGCGCCGACTTGGCCGAGCTCGGCCGTCGGGGCGCGAGCAGGCGGGAGGCCCCGAAGCTCAACGCACCGAACAGCACGGCGAGCACGAGCAAGCACACGATCGGCAGGTACTGACCCAACATCGTCTCGCCTCCTCTCACATCACCCGACGCGGCACGTCAGGTCGAAGTCTTGGCCGGGATGGCCTTCGCGGCCTTGTTCTCCGCAACCACCTTGTCGCGGCTGTGCAACAGGTAGCACAGCACGAGGAACACGAGCAGCGACCCGACGGTGATGAACCCAGCCGGCTCACGGACCGCGCCGAGGTCGCGCACCATGAACACGTACTCGTGCGGACGGGTTGGATCGATCACCGGCTTCGCCGGAGCTCGTCCTGGCTCGGTGCGCTGGGTGACCAATGGGGCCACCTCGACGATCGCGAAGTGCGGCTTGTGCCAGAAGGAGAGGAAGTCGGCGGACCCGCCGAACAACTGCGGCGAGCGCTCACCGCCCTTCTCGAACACCTCGCACCACCTGGAACTCGCCGGCCTGGAACGCGCCGGTGTCCTCGAGCATCGTCGTGGCCGCGGCGCCGGCCTGCTGGTAGGACGGGACCGACGGGAGCAGCTTGCGCCAGCCGCGGTCGACGAGCTGCGCGTCCACCTTGTCCGACACCTGCGCCGGGGTCAGGCCGGTCTCGTCGATCGGCCGGGTGAGGATGTTGGTGTTGTACAGCGAGACGCTGTCCTGGATGACCGACGTGTCGGCGACCGGTTTCCACGAGGCCGCAGGGCCCAGGAGGCCCTTGCCGTAGGTCCACCAGACGGTGCCCATGAGGAAGAACCACCCGGCGACGGCGGCGAGCGCGACGAGGAACCCCAGCCGGGCGCCCATGTTCGTGGCCAGGATCAGGTAGATGCTGCCCATCAGCACGGACACCGCGATGATCACGATGATGATGCCGCGCAGCTGCGGCTCCCAGTTGATGGCGAGGAGGGCGTTCATCTCACAGGCTCCGGACGTACTCGACGATGTGCGTGATCTGATCGTCGGTGAGCAGGTTGCCGAAGCCGGGCATGCGGCCGGTGCCCTGCCCGGTCGGCGCCCCGAAGCGCTTGCCGACGTCGGAACCGGCCTTGATCGCGTCGATCATGTTCTCCTGGCTGTCGAAGTGGGCGTTCACCGCGCCACCGGTGAGGTTCCACCCGTAGGCGCCGATCCCGCTGACGCCCGGGTCGCCGTAGCTCCAGCCGATCGTGTGGCAGCGGGCGCAGCTGTAGGCCCCGCTGTTGAGGTTGAGGTTGAACAACGCCTCGCCGAGCGCGGCGTCGACGGTGGCGTACTTGCCGGCGGCGACCAGCTTCTGCGCGTCGGCTTCGGCGGCCTTCTGGATCTGCGCCTGGTCGGCCGCCGGGAGGTGCCCGGACGGACAGGTCGAGCGCGTCGGGCTCGCTCGGCAGGCAGTCCTCACGCGGGATCTGGATGCTGTGCAGGTAGGCCACCAGGGTCTGCAACTGCTGGGTGTTCATCGGGCCGCCGCCGGCGGTGCCCCACGCCGACATCGGCGAGACCGACGCGGCCGTAGGTGAGGATGTAGGTGATCTCGTCGTCGCTGAACCGGTAGGCCACCGTGTTCAGCGCCGGTGCGTACCAGCTGACGGACTTGACCTCGCCCGTGTTCGGGTTCGTCACCGCGTAGGGCGCGTTGCCCCCGGTGGCGGTCATGCCGCCGTGGCAGCCGGCGCAGTTGAACCCGCCGTTGGCCGTGGTCTGGAAGAGCTGCTCGCCCCAGGTGACGAACCGGCTGTCGCGGTGGGCGACGGCGCCTGCCTGCCGATCCGGCTCGTGGATCCAGTACAGCGGCAGCGCGATGACGAGGACGATCAGCAGCAGCACGGCGAAGATCTGGAACCGCTCGAGGCGCTTGCCCTCGAGCGTCTCGTCGTCGTAGTACGGCTTGCGGTTGGGGGCCGTCAGCTCCTCGGCGCCGAGCTCCTTGCGGGCCGACTTGCGGTTGAAGAAGTAGAAGAGGACGAACCCGACGATCGTGACGACGAAGATCACATACGCCGCGCTGGTGCTGGCGATTGCTGCTGTCATCCGTGACCGCCGGCGCCCGTGATGCAGTGCGGGCCCTCGGCCTCCTGGCCGGTGGTGTTGGTCCCGATCGGCACGCCGGTGAAGACCACGGACGTGTCGATGACCACATCACCCGACGCCGAGACGGTGGCGGCGAAGTGGTCCATGCCCCGCGGCGCAGGGCCACCCTTCTTCTCGCCGACGTGGTTGTACTGCGAGCCGTGGCACGGGCACTCGAACCACTGGCTGCTGACGCACGACGGGCACGCGGCAGCCGAGGTGCGGGCACTTCTGGTACTGGACGGTGATCCCGTTGCGCATCGTGTCGAGCACCGGCTTGTAGAACGGCACGCCTTCGGCCTTGGGCAGCGCCTCGGGCGGGTAGGGGTGATCCACGACTTCGCGGTGGCGTTGTAGAAGAACCCGCTGCCGTTGGCGATGCCGGTGAGCACGTCGGTGATTTGCCGACGCTGACCTTGCCGCCGAAGCCGCCGACGGCCGTGGGCCACAGGAAGGCGACGAAGCCCGCAGCGGCGAACGAGCCGAGCCCGGCGGTCATCAGCGTGATCATCGAGACGTTGAGGAAGTGCCGGCGGGTGGTGGCGATGGTCTCCGGGTCGGGCGGGACGAACACCACCGGCGCCGACGGCTCGACCTTCACCAGGGTCGTGGTGCCGCCTCGCGCCTGCCTCGCCGGCGCGCTCGACCTCGACGCTGGTGACGCCCGCCGGCAGGTCGATGTCCGCGTCGCGATCGCGCTTGCGCGTCTCGCGGCTCAGCGCGCCGGCACCGCGGACGTCGCTGCGGCCGCGCCGCGGTGATGAACGCCACGCCCGCCAGGACGACGACGACCACGACGGCGATGATGATGATGGCCGTTGAGCTCATGTCATTGCCTCACAGCTCGAAGAAGATGCCGTCACGCCACGGCAACGTGAAGTTGAAGCCAGGACCTCGGAAGAACGAGCCGATGATGACGAGGGTCGCCCAGAACATCAGGTGGATCGTCATCAGCGAGATGGCGAACTTGCGATCCTCGGGCTTGTTCGACGGGTTCTTGTCGATGTACGGCGCGAGGATCAGCACGATCAGCCCGACGCCGGGGATGGTGACGCCGGCGACCATCGGGTGGAACATCGTCAGCAGCTCTTGCAGGCCGAGGAAGTACCACGGTGCCTTCGACGGGTTCGGCGTCTGGTTCGGGTTGGCCTGCTGCATCAGCGGCGCGTTGACGAACACCGAGAAGACGAACGTGAACGCCAGGCAGGCGAGGGCGGCGACGAACTCACCGATGAGCAGGTGCGGCCAGGTGTGCACCTTGTCCACCGGGGAGGCCTTGACGTCCTGGATGGAGCCGCTCTTGACGACTGTGAGGAGTCGTTGGGTGTGCCCGCCCGGCCCGGCGCCGACGGGCACGCCGGCCGCTGACGGCGGAGCGGCCACGACGCTGGCGACGCGCTCCTGCACGGCGACGCCGCCACCGCCGCCGTCACCCTCGGTCTTGGCCCGCGCCGCACGCGAGCGCTCCAACAGGTGCGCGGGGATGCGTGGATCGGCGGCCGGCTCGGCCGCTGCGGCACCGGCGTCCGGCGCCGCCGCGGGCTCGCTCGACGCCGCGGCCTTCTCTCGGGCGGCCTGCGCCCGCTTGAGCAGATGCTCGGGAATCTCAGTCACGAGCGACCACCTCCCCGTGCGTTGCGATCACAACGGTCCACTGATGCCACCGTCCTTGCGCACCCGCCAGAAGTGGATCGCCATGAAGATGACGATCACGAACGGGAGCATCAACACGTGCAGCACGTACCAGCGCAGCAGCGTCTCCGTGCCGATCTCCTTGCCACCGAGCAGCACGAAGCGGACCTCGGAGCCGAACACCGGCGTGTAGCCCATCATGTTCGTGCCCACGGCCACGGCCCACAGCGACAGCTGGTCCCACGGCAGCAGGTAACCGGTGAAGCTGAGCAACAGCGTGAGCATGAGCAGGACGACGCCGATCACCCAGTTGAACTCGCGCGGCGGCTTGTACGCACCGTGGTAGAAGACGCGCGCCATGTGCAAGAAGACACTGAGCACCATGAGGTGCGCGCCCCATCGATGCATGTTGCGCACCAGCAACCCGAACGTCACCGCGGTCTGCAGGTTGGAGATGTCGTTCCACGCCGACACGTCGGTCGGGCGGTAGAAGAACATCAGGAAGATGCCGGTGACGGTGAGCAGGATGAACAGGAAGAAGCTGAGGCCGCCGAGGCACAGGGTGTAGCTGACCTTCACCGCGTGGCGCTTCACCTTCACCGGGTGCAGGTGGTACAGCACCGAGTTCATGATCACGTAGCTGCGGTTGCGCGGGCTGTCGGTGTAGCCCTTGCGGAAGATCGACCCGGGCCGGAAGATGCTGCTCCACGCCTGGCTGCCCTGCACGCCGTCGACCGCTTTGGTGGCGCGGTCCTTCACCGTCGGGCGAGGTTGGTCGTCGATGTTCGTTGCCATGGGTCCTTCGCCGGTCCTCTAGAGCCGCATCCCGTAGCCGTAGCCGTGGTTGTTCGTTCGGGCGTGCGTGTCACCAGTGTTACCCGGCGCACCCACCCGCCCCAAGATGATCACGCCGGTCGGGCAACGGTCGACGCACAGCGCGCAGCGGGTGCAGATGTCGTCGTCGATGATGAACAGCACGTTGTCGCTCGGGTCCTCGCCGGGCTGCTCGGTGTTGGAAGCGTCGGCGATGGCCTCGGGAGCGACCATGTGGATGCACTTCCACGGGCAGATGTCGACGCAGCCCTCGCACATGATGCACTCGGTCTGGTCGATGTGGATGAACTGCTTGGGCTTCACCGCCTTGGACAGGTAGTCCGCGTCCACCTCGACGAGCGAGTAGTCGTCGGTGTACGGCATCATCGGCGGGTTGGCGTCGGTGCGCGGCATGGATCAGGCCTTCTTCACCAGCGGGCGCCCGTAGTTGCTCGTGGCCACGGCGGTGCTCGGCACGGCCTCGCCACGCTTCTGCCACTTGCCCCACAGGTAGATCAGCAGGCCGAAGAACCACACGTGGATGAGGACCACGCCGATGTCGCGCACGGCCTGCCACGGGATGGTGATGGGCATCCACGATCCGCCGAGCGCCGTCGGCTTGAGGATGTCCCAGGGGCCGTAGACGATGTTCGTCGTCCCCCAGCCGAGCTCCGCGTCGCAGTGCGCCAGCCAGCGGTCCGGGCAGATGCCGAAGCCCACGACCATGAGGCCGAACGTGTACATCGAGGCGAGCATGCACTCACCCCACGACGCCTTCTTCTCCTTCGGCCGACGCTTCGAGTAGGGGATGACGGCCAGCGCGCCGAACGTGGCGAGGAAGAACGACACCAGCACGGCCTGGCTGCCGACCACCTTGAGCACGTCCGAGCCGCCCAGGGAGAAGAGCTCGACAGCGATCACCAGCGCGGCCTTTCGTCAGACGTCATGTCGGTCGGTCCTCATGTCGGTCGGGTGGCTGGAGCCGCGGGCGCGGCCGAGTGGTTCGATCCAGCGTCGTGAACTGTAGTCGTGCACCACCTTCGCCTCACCATCTGCCCTGGTCGATCCGCGGTCCTGCTGGACGGTCGATCGTCGACCGTTTGCCGCGGTCGTGGTCCGCTCACTTGCCGCGGCGCGACCGCTCCTCGGTGGTCTACCACGGCCCTCCATGTCGCCGTTCGTGGTTGTGAACTCGTGCGCCGCGTCGGTGGGTGAACCCCGTCACGCGCACGAGCAGATTCCCGCCCCGGGGGCGGTGGCGTCTATCGTGCGACGCCGTGACCGAGATCCCCGAGCACCTGCTCAAGCGCAGCCAGGAACGGCGTGCGGCATTGAGCGGTGAGGCCGCGCCGGCCGGGGCCGCGGACGCGCCACAGGCGACGCCGGCGGGCACGGCCGTCACGCCCGCACCTGCGGCGAAGGCGGCTGCGCCGGCAGCGGCTCCTGCGGCCCCGCCCCCGCCGAAGCCCGACCCGCCCTACGTCGAGTCCTACAAGAAGCGCAAGAAGGTCCCCGTGTGGGCGATGATGACGCTGTGCCTGCTGCCGCTGTGGGCCTTCATGTACGTCCGCTCGTTGACACCGGAGCCGCTGGTCGTCCACGGGCCCCTCGGTGACGGCGCGAAGATCTTCACCGGCTCGTGCTCGAGCTGTCACGCAGCCGACGGATCGGGTGGCGCCGGTCGGCAACTCTCCGACGGCGAGGTGCTGAAGACGTTCCCGCACATCGAGGATCAGCTCAACCTGGTGTACACGGGCTCTCAGGCCTTCGGCCTGGCCGGGCTGCCGTACTACGGCGACGCCGCTCGCGCCCACCTCGGCTACAACGGGGCGTTCATGCCCGCGCAGGGCGCGAAGAACGGCGGCGCGCTCACCGAGGCCGAGATCCTCGCGGTCGTGTGCGAGGAGCGCTATGGGATCAGTGGCGCCGACCCGGAGGGCGCGGACTACGCCACGGAGTACACGAAGTGGTGCGCCGAGGACTCGGCGATCTACGCCGGCCTCAAGGACGGCTCGATCACGTTCGACAACATCACCACCACCGCTGCCGGCACCGGTGTCCTGCCCATCGGCACCGACCCGCGCCCGGCCACGCCGAAGAGCTGACCGCAGTCGGCGCGGCGCGGCGCCACACTGATGACGTGACCGCCGACGGCCCTGCAATCGACACCGAGATCCTTGTGATCGGCGGTGGGCCCGCGGGCGCCGCCGCGGGCTACTGGCTGGCCCGCCACGGACACGACGTGACGATCGTCGAGCGCAAGACGTTCCCGCGGGAGAAGACGTGTGGCGACGGGCTCACGCCACGTGCCGTCCACCAGCTCAACGAGATGGGCCTGGCCGGCGCGCTGGCGCCGTTCCACCGCTACCAGGGCCTGCGCGCGACGGGCATGGGTCGCCAGCTCGAGCTGACGTGGCCGGAGCACCCGACCTACCCGTCCTACGGCTACGTCGTGCGCCGTCGGGAGCTGGACCAGCTCGTCGCCGAGCACGCCGTCGCCGCCGGGGCCACGTTGCTCCAGGGCCACGAGGCCGTGCAGCCGGTGATCGACCGCGGCTTCGTCCGCGGCGCCATGGTGCAGGACAAGCGCGCCGGGACCAGTCGGGAGATCAAGGCGCGCTACGTGGTCGTCGCCGACGGGGCCAACAGCCGCTTCGGTCGGGCGCTCGGGACGTTCCGCACCAGGTCGTGGCCGTACGGCACGGCGATCCGGACCTACTGGGCGACGCCGCGACACGCCGAGCCGTGGATCGAGTCGGCGCTCGACGTCAAGGATCGCAACGGCAACCCGATGCCCGGCTACGGCTGGATCTTCCCCGTCGGCGACGGCACGGTGAACATCGGCGTCGGCCTGCTGTCGACGTTCCGTGACTTCAAGAGCGTCAACACCACGCACCTGCTCGACGCGTACGCCCACCAGGTCGCCGAGCGGTGGGAGATCCAGCCCGAACGCCCCGAGTGCAAGGCGACGAGCGGAAGGATCCCCATGGGCGGCTCGGTCGGCCCGAACGCGGGCCCCACGTACCTCGTCATCGGCGACGCCGCCGGCAGCGTCAACCCGTTCAACGGCGAGGGCATCGACTACGCCTACGAGACGGCGCGCATGGCCGCCGAGGTGCTGCACGACGCACTCGTCGCCGGCGACCCGACGCACCTGCAGCACTACCCCAAGTGGGTCGAGGAGGAGTACGGCGAGTACTTCAAGGTCGCTCGCTTGTTCGCCAGGGTGATCGGCCGCCCCGTGCTGATGCGCGAGCTCACGCGTGCCGGCATGCACAGCCGCACGCTGATGGAGTGGGTGCTGCGGATCATGGCCAACCTCCTGCGTCCCGACGAGATCGGCCCGGCCGAAGCCGCCTACAAGGCCGCCGCAGCGATCGTCAAGCTCGCGCCCAACGCGTAGCCGGTCGGGGCTGCGCCCCGACCAATCCGGCGGGCGCGCACTGTGCGGGTGCCGCCGCTTGGGTCCGTGCGAGGTGAGGGCCCGCCACGCGCGACGGCGCGACCGCCAGGAGCCCGTTGCAGGAGGGGAACGGCGAAAGCGAGCGCAGCGAGCGGACGCCAGTCCCCGACCAGAAGGACGGTGCCGCTTGGGTCCGTGCGAGGTGAGGGACCGACCGGCTAGATGTCGTCGAGGAGGGCGTGGGGGGCGGCGCGGAGGGCGGCGGTTGCCGGCGTGGACGGGAGCGCCGCCAGGCTGCTGACCGCCCGGTCGGCCCACACCACCGCGGTGGACCGTGCCGACGACACGCCGCCGTGGACCCGGACGATCTCCAGGGCCTTGTCCTGCTCGGCGGTCTCCAGCGGCTTGCCGAGCAACGCCAAGAGCTCGGCCGCGGCGACGCCACCGGCCTGCAGCGTGCGCAGGACGGGCAGCGTGTACACGCCCTCGACCATGTCGTGGCCGACGGGCTTGCCCTGGATCTCCTCGGTGGAGGTGATGTCGAGGATGTCGTCGACGATCTGGAAGACCATGCCGTAGGCCTGACCGAACTCGGTGAGCACGTCGACGTCGGAGCGGTCCAGGCCCGCGACGATCCCGCCGATGCGCGTCGCCGTGGCGAACAGTGCGGCCGTCTTGCCGCCGATCGAGCTGAGGTAGCTGGACTCCGGCCGAGCCGAGTTGTACGTGTGCCGCAGCTGCTCGATCTCGCCCTCGCACAGCCGGCCGATGGTGTGCGCCAGGAGCGCGGCGACCTCGGCGCCGAGCGACGCGGCGATCTCCGACGCCCGCGACAGCAGGAAGTCGCCGGCGAGGATGGCCTGCAGGTTCCCCCACTTGGCGTTGACGGTCTCCACGCCGCGGCGCGAGTACGACTCGTCGATGACGTCGTCGTGGTAGAGCGAGCCGGTCTGCACCAGCTCGCAGGCGATGCCACCCTGCACGGCGTCGTCGCTCGGCGGGCCGCCGCCCACCTGCGCCGCCACCACGGTGAGCACGGGCCGCAGGCGCTTCCCACCGGCGACGATGAGGTGCGAGGCGATCTCGTCGAGGTACGGGTCGGAGGTGCGCACGGCGGCGTGCGAGCGCGGCCTCGATGCGGACACCGTCGCCGGCGGCCCCGATGAGTCGAGCAAGGGCGACGGCGGCACGCCCAGCAGGTTACGTGACCGGCCGCGCAGCGGTGCACGGACGGGTGACGGCCGCCCCTCCGGGTACGCCCCGACGACCCCCGATACACTCTCCCCATGTTTGAACGCTTCACCGATCGGGCTCGGCGGGTCGTGGTGCTCGCGCAGGAAGAAGCCCGACTGCTGAACCACAGCTACATCGGCACCGAGCACATCCTGCTCGGCCTGATCCACGAAGGTGAAGGCGTCGCCGCGAAGGCGCTGGAGAGCCTCGGCATCTCGCTCGAAGCCGTGCGCAGCCAGGTCGAGGAGATCATCGGCCAGGGCGGCTCGTCGCCGTCCGGGCACATCCCGTTCACCCCGCGGGCCAAGAAGGTGCTCGAGCTGTCGCTGCGCGAAGCGCTGCAGCTCGGCCACAACTACATCGGCACCGAGCACATCCTGCTCGGCCTCATCCGCGAGGGCGAGGGCGTCGCCGCCCAGGTGCTCGTCAAGCTCGGCGCCGATCTCAGCCGCGTGCGCCAGCAGGTCATCCAGCTGCTGTCGGGCTACCAGGGCGGCGCCGGCAAGGGCGAGCCGCAGGCCGCCTCCGGCGGCACGCAGCGCGAGCCGGCGGCCGGCGGCAAGGCGGAGGAGGCCGGCGACAAGGGCAACAGCCAGATCCTCGACCAGTTCGGTCGCAACCTCACCCAGCTGGCCCGCGAGAAGAAGCTCGACCCGGTCATCGGCCGCTCCCGCGAGCTGGAGCGGGTCATGCAGATCCTCAGCCGGCGCACGAAGAACAACCCGGTGCTGATCGGCGAGCCGGGCGTCGGCAAGACGGCGAT
This sequence comes from uncultured Acidimicrobiales bacterium, assembly GCA_963794805.1. Taxonomy (GTDB): domain Bacteria; phylum Actinomycetota; class Acidimicrobiia; order Acidimicrobiales; family Ilumatobacteraceae; genus JAODBQ01. The sequence continues at coordinate 278,279 of CAWCFL010000005.1, read as the reverse complement.
CGTCGAGGGCCTCGCCCAGAAGATCGTCAACAACGACATCCCCGACACGCTGCGCAACAAGCAGCTGTACACGCTCGACCTCGGCGCGCTCGTCGCCGGCAGCCGCTACCGCGGCGACTTCGAGGAGCGCCTGAAGAAGGTGCTCAAGGAGATCAAGACCCGCGGCGACATCGTGCTGTTCATCGACGAGATCCACACGCTCGTCGGTGCCGGCGCCGCCGAAGGCGCGATCGACGCAGCGAGCATCCTCAAGCCGATGCTCGCCCGCGGCGAGCTGCAGACCATCGGCGCCACCACGCTCGACGAGTACCGCAAGCACCTGGAGAAGGACGCCGCGCTGGAGCGCCGCTTCCAGCCGGTGCGCGTGGAGGAGCCGACCCTGGCCCACACCATCGAGATCCTCAAGGGCGTGCGCGACAAGTACGAGGCGCACCACCGGGTGACGATCACCGACCAGGCGATCGTCGCCGCGGCCAACCTGTCGGATCGCTACATCAGCGACCGTCACCTGCCGGACAAGGCCATCGACCTGATCGACGAGGCCGGCGCCCGCCTGCGCATCAAGCGCATGGGCACGCCGCCCGATCTCAAGGAGATCGAGCTCAAGCTCACCGAGGTCCAAGAGGCCAAGAAGCGCGCCGTCGAGGAGCAGCAGTTCGAGGAGGCCGGCCGCCTCCGTGACCAGGAGCGTTCGCTGCTGGAGGAGAAGGCCGCCAAGGAGATCGAGGTCAAGGCGTCCGGCGTCGACCTGTTCGACGAGGTCGACGAGGAGGCCATCGCCGAGGTCCTGAGCATCTGGACCGGCATCCCGGTGTACAAGCTCACCGAGGAGGAGACCGCCAAGCTGCTCAACATGGAAGGCGAGCTGCACAAGCGGATCATCGGCCAGGAGAACGCCATCAAGGCGGTCAGCCAGAGCGTCCGCCGCACCCGTGCCGGTCTCAAGGACCCGAAGCGGCCGAGCGGCTCGTTCATCTTCCTCGGGCCCACCGGCGTCGGCAAGACCGAGCTGGCCAAGACGCTCGCCGAGTTCCTGTTCGGCGACGAGAACTCGCTCATCGCCTTCGACATGAGCGAGTACATGGAGAAGCACACCGTCTCCCGCCTCGTCGGCTCGCCCCCCGGCTACGTCGGCTACGAGGAGGGCGGCCAGCTCACCGAGGCCGTGCGCCGCAAGCCGTTCAGCGTGGTGCTGTTCGACGAGATCGAGAAGGCCCACCCCGACGTGTTCAACACGCTGCTCCAGATCCTGGAGGAGGGCCGTCTCACCGACAGCCAGGGCCGCACGGTGGACTTCCGCAACACGGTGCTGATCATGACGTCCAACCTCGGCACGCAGGACCTGCGCAAGGCCAACGTCGGCTTCACCAAGATCGACGCGGCCATGAGCTACGAGCGGATGAAGGACAAGGTCACCGATGCGCTGAAGACGCACTTCCGGCCCGAGTTCCTCAACCGCATCGACGAGGTCATCGTCTTCCACGAGCTGGCCCGCGACGAGGTGATGCAGATGGTCGACCTGATGACCAAGCGCCTCACCGGTCAGCTGGAGAGCCAGGGCCTGGGCATCGAGCTCACCCAGTCCGCCAAGGAGCTGCTCGCCGAGAAGGGCTACGACCCGCAGCTCGGCGCCCGCCCGTTGCGTCGGGCCATCCAGCGGCTGGTCGAGGACGCGCTTGTCGGAGAAGATCCTCTACAAGCAGTTCAGCGCCGGCGAGATCATCGTCGTCGACACCGAGGACGACCCGGACAAGCCCGGCGAGCTGCGCCTGGTGTTCAGCTCCGTGCCCGGCTTCATGCCGCCGGTCTCGGTGGAGCTGGCCGCCACGGGCGTGGACGGCGACACGGCGGCCCCGGCCGTCGACTGACCAACCGACATCGGCGGCCCGGCCGGCATCCGCCGGACGGGCACGCCGTGTCCGGTGGACCTGCGCGCCTACGCTCACCCGGGGGGTGTCGGATGGCCGTTGCTCGAAACGATCCGTTGCGCGTCGAGGGGCAGGCGTTCGCCGAGCTCGCCGCGCTCCACGCATCAGGGGTCTTCTGGGGTCGTGGGGTGCCGCGTGGTGACGGGCGGCTGGTGCTCGTCGTCCCCGGGCTGTTCGGCAACGACCTGTACCTGCGTCCGCTGCGCGACTGGTTGCGACGCATGGGGTACCACCCGGCGCGCTCGTCGCTGGCGATCAACGCCGGCTGCCCGAACCGCCTGCGGGCGGCCATCGAGGCGTCCGTGGAACGCTCGCTGCAGCAGTCCGACGGCCCGGTCGCGCTCGATCGGCCACAGCCGCGGCGGGATGCTCTGCTGGGCCATGGCCGCGCGCCTCGGCGCCAGGGCCTCGCACCTCGCGCTGCTCGGGTCGCCGGCGCCGGCCGTCGCGGCGATGATGCGCAGCCAGGCGCGCTACGCCCCCGGCGACGTGGCCCATTCGTCGATCGCCGCGGCGGGCGCCCGGGCCACGCGGCTGTTCGATCCGGACTGCACCGTGCCGGCGTGCGGGTGCGAATACGTGCAGGACCTCAGCCGCGGTCTGCCGGCGACCACCAAGGTGCTCTCCATCGCCAGTCGCGACGATCCCATCGTGTCGCCGGCCGCCTGCCGGGTCGAGCGCGGCGAGAACGTCACGGTGGGCGGCAGCCACGGTGGCCTGGCGCACAACAAGGCCGCCTACGAGCACCTCGGGCGGTTCCTCGCCGCAGGCTGAACGGGCCCAGCGATCGTCACGCGCTCTGCACACGTTCTGCATGACGTGACCGCAGCCGTCACCGACAGTGGTCGGCATGAGCAACTCGCCGCATCACCCCGCCTGTCGCACGCCGCGCGACGGGCACGTCGTCGTGCTGGGTGCAGGGATGATCGGCCAGTTGGCGGCGATCCTCCTCGCCCGCGACGGCCACCGCGTGACGCTCCTCGAGCGTGACGCGGCCCCACCGCCGGCTGAGGCCGAGGACCGCTGGACCACGTGGCAGCGCCGCGGCGTCACCCAGTTCCGGCTCCCCCACCTGCTGCAGCCGCGCTTCCACCAGACGATCCAGGCCGAGCTGCCCGGGATGGTCGCGGCGATGGAGGACGCCGGCTGCCTGCGGTTCAACGCGCTGCGCATGCTCCCGGCGGAGGTCACCGGCGGCTACGGACCCGGCGACGAGCGCTTCGACGTCCTCACCGGCCGGCGGCCGGTGATCGAAGGCATCCTCGCCCGGATCGCCGACGAGACGCCCGGGCTCACGGTCCGTCGCGGCAGCGCCGCGACGCGGCTGCTCGTCGACGACGATCAGTCGGTGCCCCACGTCGTCGGCGTCGGCACGTCGACCGGCAAGACGCTGCGCACCAGCCTCGTGGTCGACGCGGCCGGGCGCCGATCACCACTCGGTGAGCTGCTCGGTGGCGCCGGCGTCGCCCGTCCGGTCGAGGAGATCGACGACGTCGGCTACGTCTACTACTCGCGCGACTTCCGCAACCACGACGAGACGCTCCCGGCCCTGCGTGCGCCGGTGTTGCAGGTGTACGACTCGATCTCGATCGGCACGTTCCCCGCCGACCGTGGGTGCTGGAGCGTCGTGATCGTGGCCAGCGCCGAGGACCGACTGCTGCGCGCCGCCAAGGACGTCGGCGCGTGGCAGCGGATCCTCGATCGCTACCCGCTCGCCCGTCATTGGACCGAGGCCGACCAGGCCAGTGACGTCGTCGTCATCCGCAAGCTCGAGGATCGCTGGCGCGACCTGCTGCGCGACGGCCGTCCGGTGGCCACCGGCGTCGTCAGCGTCGGCGACGCCTGGGCGTGCACGAACCCGTCGGTCGGCCGCGGGATCGGGATCGGCACCATGCACGCCGTGGCCCTGCGCGACCACCTGCGCGACGCGCCCGGGATCCGGTGGAGGCGTCGATGGCCTGGGCGGCGTGGACCGAGGCGACGGTGGCGCCATGGTGGCGTGACACCCACCGCGCCGACGTGCACCGGCTGCGCCAGATCGAGGCGCAGATGAGCGGCGAGACCTACGGGTCCGACGACCCGGCGTGGCGGATGGGCCAGGCCCTCGGCGCCGCCGCCGGGCAGGACCCGCAGATGCTGCGCCACGTGCTCGAGATCGCCGGCGTCGTGACGCGTGGTGCCGACGTGCTGGCGCGCCCGGGTGTCGCCGATCGCGCCCTGCAGCTGGCGGCGAACGGCCGGCGCCTGCCGGGGGCGTCGCGCGCCGAGCTCGTCGACCTGCTCGACCGCGTGCCGGCGTGACCGTGTGGCCGCGTGACCCGTCAGTCGGTCGCCCGCCGCCGCGGCGCGCTGGCGTTGCCGGCGTGCTCGGCGACGAACCCGTCCAGCTCGCGTAGGAACACCGGCCACGCGGGCTCCCGGGCGGTGAGGATGTGGTTGCGGCTGTCGAGCGGGACCAGCCGGCTGCCGGGGATGGCCGCGGCCAGCTCGCGGGCGTTGGCCAGCGGGACCCGCAGGTCGTCACGCGAATGCAGCAGCAGTGTCGGACAGCTCACCCGCGTGGCCTCGTCGGAGACGTCGATCAAGGCGAACTCCTCGAGGAAGCGCACGGCGTTCACCGACGACGTGCTGCGTCGCTGCACCTCGTTGAACTCGGCCCAATCCGCGGCGGTGCCGTCCGGCAGGAACTGGGACGTGAAGACCTGACGGAACGTCACGTCGTCGCGGCCCCAACCGACGCGGGCGACCTCGACGTCGAGTGCCGCCTCGCGCCGCTGCTCCTCGGTGACGGCGCGCACCAGCCGGCCGCGGGCGTACGCGCCGGCGAGGACCAGGCAGCTCACCCGTTCGGGATGGCGCACGGCGTAGGCGATGGCGACCGCGGCGCCACCGGACACGCCGAGGAGCGGGAACCGTTCGAGGCCGGCCGCGTCGACGACGAGAGCGAGGTCGTCGACCCAGGCGTCGAAGTCGAAGATCGGCGTGTCCCAGTCCGACATCCCGCAGCCGCGCTCGTCGTAGCGCACCAGGCGTCGGCCGCTGGCCAGGCCCTCCAGCCAGTGACGCCACACCGGCGTCTCCCAGTCGTAGTCCAGGTGGGTCATCCAGTTCGCCGCCTTGACCAGTGTGGGCCCTCGCCCGATGGTCGCCCAGGCGATGCGGGTGCCGTCGTCGGCGCGGGCGAAGCGGATGACCTGCTCGAGGTGCTCGGTCTCGCCCGACGGCTCGTCGGCCGACGTCACCTCGGGCGAATCGTCGGCGACCGGGGGCGTCGCCGTCGACGACTCCGGTCCCTCGTCGATCTCGTCCACCTCGGCGACGAAGCGGTAGCCGCGACCGTGCACCGTGCGGATGACCTCCTGGCGCTGGCCGTCGTCGCCGACCGCGGCACGCGCCGCGTGGATGCGCGTGGCCAGGGCCGACTCGCTGACGAACCTGCTGCCCCACACCTCGTCGAGCAGCTCGTGCTTGGGAACCATCCGCTCGCGATGGGCGACGAGGTAGGCGAGCACGTCGAACACCTGCGGCTCGACGTGGACGCGCCGACCCGCACGGTGGATCTCGAACCGTCCGAGGTCCACCGCGCAATCGGCGAAGCGGACGACGGCACCGGGCATCGCGCCATTGTCGTCCACCACCACAGCCCGGCGCGGCGGTTTGGCCGCACGGCGCGTTCGACCATCGCCGAACTCCCGCACACCCCCTGCGTACCGTGCAGCCCGTGACGAGGGCTCGACTGATCCACCGGTGCACCGACTGCGGCACCGCGCATCCGAAGTGGGCCGGCCGGTGCCCGACGTGCGACGGCGTGGAACACGCTCGTCGAGGACCTCGACGGTCCCGATCCGGCGGCAGCCCCCGTCGTCCTCCCGGCGAACGTGCCGGCCCTGCTCGCCGACGTCGACGTGCTCGTCGGCCGGCCGGCACCCACGGGCATCGGCGAACTGGACCGGGTGCTCGGCGGCGGGCTGGTCGCCGGCTCCGTCACCCTGCTCGGCGGCGAGCCGGGGGTCGGCAAGAGCACGCTGCTCACCCAGCTGCTGCTCGCCTGGCGCGGACCGAGCCTGTACGTCAGCGCCGAGGAGAGCGCCCAGCAGGTGCGCCTGCGTGCCGGCCGCCTGGCTGCGCTCGGCGAACGCGACCTGTGGGTGCTGGCCGAGACCTCGCTGCCGCACATCCTGGCGGCGATCGACCAGATACGCCCGACGCTCGTCGTCATCGACAGCATCCAGGCCATCGCCGATCCCGAGCTCGGCTCGGCGCCGGGCAGCGTCGTCCAGGTGCGCGGGTGCGCGCACCGCCTGGTGGCCGAGGCCAAGCAGCGCGACCTGCCCATCGTGCTGGTCGGGCACGTCACCAAGGACGGTGGCCTGGCCGGCCCGCGCGCGCTCGAGCACGTGGTCGACACCGTGCTCAGCTTCGAGGGCGACCGCCATCACGCCCTGCGGCTGCTGCGCGCGGTGAAGCACCGCTTCGGTCCGACGAGCGAGCTGGGCGTGTTCTCGCTCGGCGCCGCCGGGCTCGAGGGCGTCCCCGACGCCAGCCGGCTGTTCCTCACCGACCGCCGCGCCGGGTGTTCCCGGCTCGGCGGTCACCCCGACGCTCGACGGGCACCGGCCGCTGCTCGTCGAGGTCCAGGCGCTGACCAACCCGATGCAGTCCGCCGTGCCGCCACGGCGGAGCGCGCAGGGCCTCGACGGCGGCCGCTTGGCCCTGCTGCTGGCCGTGCTGGAACGGCGTGCGGCGATGCCGATGGCCCAGCACGAGGTGTTCGCCTCGGCGGTCGGCGGCGTGCGACTCACCGAGCCCGGCGCCGACCTGGCCGTGTGCCTCGCGGTCGCCAGCGCCCGGCTGGACCGCCCGCTGCCCGACGACGTCGTCATGTTCGGCGAGGTCGGACTGGCCGGCGAGCTGCGCCAGGCGGCCCAGGCCCAGCGGCGCCTGGCCGAGGCGGCGCGGATGGGCTTCGCCGCCGCGGTCGTGCCGGTGAACACCCCGCAGGTCGACGGCATCGCCCTGTTGCGCGCCCGGTCCATCGCCCACGCGCTCGAGCTCGTCGGGCTCACCGGCACGAGCGGCGCCGACCCGTCCGCGGTCACGCGCCCGCCACGCGTCGCCGCGCTGGGCCGGGAACCCGTTCCCTAGAATCGGTCCATGAACCCGCCGAGCACGGCCAACGACGCGCTCCACGCCGCGCTTGCCACGGTGGCGCCCGGCAAGCCGCTGCGCGACGGCATCGAGCGCATCGTGCGGGCGAAGATGGGCGGGCTCATCGTGCTGTCCGACTCGCCCGAGGTGCTGGCCATCTGCAGTGGCGGGTTCCTGCTCGACGCCGACTTCAGCCCGCAGCGCCTGTCCGAGCTGGCCAAGATGGACGGGGCGATCATCCTCGGATCGAACGGCGTCGCGCATCGCCCGGGCCAACGTCCACCTCGTCCCCGACCCGACCGTGCCGACCAGCGAGACCGGCACCCGGCACCGCACCGCCGAGCGCGTCGCCCGATCGCTGCAGGTGCCGGTGGTCAGCATCAGCGAGGAGATGAGCGTCATCAACGTCTACGCGGGTGGGCTGAAGCACCAGCTGCAGGACATCGGCCGGCTGCTCGACCGGGCCAACCAGGCGCTGCAGACGCTGGAGCGCTACAAGGCCCGGCTCGACGACGCGCTGGCCAACCTCACCGCGCTCGAGGTGGAGGACGTGGTCACCGTGCGCGACGTGGCCGCCGTCGTGCAGCGCGGCGAGATGGTGCGGCGCATCGCCGCGGAGATCGAGACGATGATCATCGAGCTCGGCGTGGACGCCCGTCTGCTGCGGCTGCAGCTCGACGAGGTGTTCGGCGAGCTGGAGAACGAGCTGGAGCTGGTGCTCGCCGACTACCCGACGATCGCCGACTCGTTCGCCGGCACGGGCCACGACGGCGACACCTCGGCGTCGCCGAAGGGGCTGCGGCTGCTGGCCCGCGTGCAGCACCTGTCACCCGAGCTGGCGTTGGCGGTCACCACCCACTTCGGCGAGCTGGCCAAGCTGCAACGGGCGACGGCCGACGAGATCGCCGCCGTCCCGGGCATCGACGAGGGCTTGGCCCTGGCGATCAAGGAGACGCTGCACCGCCTCACCGAGACGAGCATCCTCGACCAGTACCACTGAGCCGTCGGGCCGCCCGCCGGCGACCCCCCCCGAACTCAGGCCGCGGCGTCGCGGAAGCGCGAGGTGCGGTGCACCGGATCGGTGTCGATCTTGGGGATCACGTGCTCGCCCATCAGGCGGATCATGTCGAGCGTCTGCTGCTTGGTCTTCGTGCCGCGCAGCAGCAGGATCTGATCGGCGCCGGCGGCCTCCCACCGGCGGAACTGGGTGAGCGCGTCGTCGGGGTCGCCGACGATGGCCGCGCCCATGTCGATCATCGCGTCGATCACCTCGTCGGTGTACGGCGGGAGGACGTCCGGCCACACCGGCATGCCCTCGGGCGGGGGAACGTGTCGTGGTACCGGAAGACCTGGCTGATGTGGTAGTTGATCCCGCCGGCCAGCGCATCGCGCCGGGCCTGGTCGCGGTCCTCGGCGATGAACGTCACGCCGCCGGCGACGAGCAGGTTGTCGTTGACGTACGCGCCGATCGGCTCGGCGTCGACGATCGCCCGCTTGTACGCGGCCACCGCCTTCTCCGTGACGTCGAGGTGGTCGAGCGAGAAGCCGAGCACGCCGAGGCCCTTGTGCGCAGCCATCTCGAAGCTCGGCGCGTTGCCCGCGGCGTACCACATCGGCGGATGCGGCTTCTTCCACGGCTTGGGCAGGATCGGCCGCGGCGGCATCGACCAGTACTTGCCGCTGAAGCCCTCGTAGGTCTCCTGCATCCACATCTTCGGGATCTCGCCGATCACCTCCTCCCAGATCGCCTTGGTCTCGCTCACGTCGGTGCCGAGCAGCTCGTCGTGGAACCCGGTGACCTCGTAGCTGCCCGCGCCACGCCCGCTGCCGAACTCGAAGCGGCCCTCGGTGAGGTGGTCGAGCATGGCCACCCGCTCGGCCACCTTGGCCGGGTGGTTCACCCTCGGCAGCGGGTTGAAGATCCCCGACCCGAGGTGGGCGCGGGTGGTGGTGCGCGACGAGCGCGCCGAGGAACGCGTCGTTGGCCGAGATGTGCGAGTACTCGTCGAGGAAGTGGTGCTCGGAGATCCAGATGTACTTGAACCCGGCAGCGTCGGCCGCGAGGCACAGCTCGTAGTCGTCCATCAGCACCGTGTGCTCGGCGTCGGGATCGTCGCGCCGGAAGGCGTCGGGGACGTAGCCCTGGGTCAGGAAGCCGAACTCCATGAGTCACCTGCTCTCGGTCGGCCCGACGAGTGCCGTGGCCTCGCTCGGGGAACGTACCCGCGGCCGTTCCGGCGGCTACGAGGCCGAGGCCCGTCAGGCCGGCGTGTACGACGAGCGCACCCGCGGGCGCTCGGTGTCGCAGGCCACCTGGCCGTCGGCGACGAGCTTCACCAGGTGGGCCAGCACGCTGCGCCGCGCCGGCTTGTGCAGCTCGGGCTTCACGTCGGCGTAGAGCACGTCGACGATGTCGACGATCTTGGTGACGCCGGCGCGGACCATGCTCGAGCACCTGGGCCTCGCGCTCCAGGCGGTGGTCGAGGTACGCCTGGAGGAACGGCGCCGGGTCGGTGACCGGGGCGCCGTGCGTCGGCCACAGCGTCGCGTCGGCGCGGCCCTGCACCTTGCGCAGCGAGTCGACGTACGGCGCGCATGTCGCCGTCGGGCGGCGACACCACCGTGGTGCTCCAGCCCATCACGTGGTCGCCGGTGAACAGGGCCCGCTCCTCGTCGAGGGCGTAGCACATGTGGTTCGAGGTGTGCCCCGGGGTGTGCACGGCGCGCAGCGTGTAGCCGGGGCCGGTGGCCGCCACCTCGCCGTCGGCGACGCGCACGTCCGGGTCGAAGGCCAGGTCGAGCGTCTCCTTCGGCTCGTCGTGCGGGTCGGGCGCATCGGCCGCGCTGTCCGGCTCGACGTCGTCGGGATCGGGCTCGTCGGGCTCGTCGTCCACCGCGCCGTGCGGACCGAACGCGACCGTCGGCGCCCCGGTGGTCTCGTGCAGCCAGGCGGCGAGCGGCGAGTGGTCGCCGTGGCAGTGGGTGACGACGATCGTGCGCACGGTCTCGCCGGCGAGCGCGGCGGCGAGGGCGTCGCGGTGGCCGTCGATGATCGGGCCGGGATCGATCACCGCCACGTCGCCGCGGCCGACGATGTACGTGCCCGTGCCGAGGTACGTGTACTTCGACGGGTTGTGGGCGATCACCCGGCGGATCAGCGGCGAGACCTGCACCACCTGCCGTAGTGCGCATCGTCGAGCGTGACGAACGGGATGGCGGTCACGAGGCTCGCTGCGCTCGCTCATGGCAACATGCTCGCACGTCGCCGACGGGCCGGCCGTGGCCGAGGATGTGCTGGGCCATCGCCGGCGCGGCGGCCGACGTGTCGATGCCCAGCCGCTCGAGGGCGGCGAGCATCACCGCCGGGCGGGCCCGGCTGGCGCCGTCGGCGATCTTCAGCGCCACCGCCCGACCGTCGGGCAGCGCGGCAGCGAACACGCCCTCGGCGCCGTCCTTGGCCATCAGACCCGGGCACGCCGCGCATCAGCGCGGTGACGTCGCGCCGCTCGCCGCCGACCATCTCCGGGTGCGCGGTCATCGCCGCGTAGACCTCGCCGCGCTCGGCGGCGACGGCGGCGAACGACCGCGCCAGGCCGAGCAGGGAGAAGGCGTGGGCCGGCGCGCCGCAGCCGTCGACGCCGACGTGGGCGCACGGCTCGCCGGCCAGCTCCTCGATCGTCGCGGTCAGCCGGACCTGCAGCGGGTGGTCCGGGATCGAGGTAGGTCGGGTCGACCGCCCAGTCGTTGCGCACGCTCGACGCGAGCATCCCGGCGTGCTTGCCGCTGCAGTTCTGCAGGATCGACGCCGGCGACCCGCCGTCGCGCAGGACCTGCGTCGCGGCTGGCCGTCTCGATCGGCAGGTCGGGCGTGTTGGCCAGCGCCGCGTCGGTGAGGCCGAACGACAGCAGGATCTCGCGGACGGCGCGCACGTGCGTCGGCGTGCCGTCGTGGCTGGCGCACACCACGGCGAGCAGCTGCGGCGGCAGGCGCAGCCCGGCGCGGACCATCGCCGTGGCCTGCATCGGCTTGTTCGCCGAGCGCGGGTAGATCACCACGGCCGGGTCGCCGGCGGCGTAGACGACGTCGCCCGTCGGGCCCGAGGCAGACCACCGCGCCGCTGTGCACCGACTCGTCGAAGCCGCTGCGCGTCGTGACCGCGACCGGCACGAACGCGTCGGCGCCGACCATCAGCGACGTCCTGCCAGGGCGGCGGCCAGCGCCGGGGCGAGGTCGCCGCGGTCGACGGCGACGACCTCGTCGAGCTCCAGCCACGCGGCCATCGCCCGCAGCTCCTCCGCCAGCTCGTCGACGATCGCCTCGGGCGGCACGCCCGGGCTCGACCCACGACGCCTGCACCAGCAGCCGCCCGGTGGCCCGATCGGCCTTGAGGTCCACCCGGCCGACGAGCTCGTCGCCGAGCAGGAACGGCAGCACGTAGTACCCGTACACCCGCTTGGGCGGCGGGGTGTAGATCTCGATGCGGTAGTTGAAGCCGAACAGCGCCTCGGCCCGTTCGCGCCGCCAGACCACCGGATCGAACGGCGTCAGCAGCGCCCGCGCCGACACCCGTCGTGGCTGGCGGGCGTCGCGCGCCAGGTAGGCCTGGCGGTCCCAGCCCTCGACCTGCACGGCGATCAGCTCGCCCTCCTCCTCCAGCTCGGCGACCAGCGGCTTGCACGGCGCGTTCGCCTGGCGGTGGTAGTCGGTGAGGTCCTCGAACGTGGCCACGCCGAGGTGCCGCGCCGCCCGGCGCAGCAGCTCCTTGCGCGCCTCGTGCTCGGGGATCACCGGCGCGTCGAGCGCGCCCGCCGGGAGGCGCAGGTGGGGCAGCTCGTAGATCCGGGTGAAGTCGTTGCGCCGCCGGCGGGCGGTCACCTGGCCGGTGCGGAACAGGTACTCGAGGGCCAGCTTGCCGTCGTCCCAGTCCCACCACGCGCCCTTCGGCCCGACCCGCTGGGAGACGTCGCCGGCCACGAGCGGACCGTCGGCGACGCGCTCGAGGACCTGCTCGATGAACCCCGGCTTGCGCCGCTGCAGGTCGACCGCCCAGCGGCCCGGGTCGGTGACGTACTGCTCCATCCGCCACCGCCACAGCAGGTACAGGTCGGCCGGGCACGATCGAGGCGACGTGCACCCAGTACTCGAACAGCTCGCCGTCGTCGGCCGCGTCGGCGAGCAGCGTCCGCGGGTGCGCGCCGAGTCGGCTGAACAGCACCAGCTCCTGGCTGCGGGCGACGACGTTGACCGAGTCGATCTGGATCAACCCGATCGTGTCGAACACCCGCGCAGGTGCCGGCGGGTGACCCGCCCGCTCGGCCGGCGGTCGGCCAATCCCTGGGCGGCGATCGCGATGCGCCGCGCCGCGGGCAGGCCGAGGCGCGGCCCGCGCAGCGTGCGCGGGCGCGGCGACCGCGCCGTGGCGTCAGTCGGCAACGCTGATGGCGACGGAGTTGATCACCACGTCCTCGTGCGGGCCGGTCGCCGCGAGCGGTCGACACCCGCTGCATCGCGTCGAGCACGTCGAGGCCCTTCACGATCTGGCCGAAGTGGTTGTACTGCGGCGGCAGGTTGACGCCGCTCTGCCCGCTGATGAGGAAGAACTGGCTGCCGTTGGTGTTCGGGCCGGCGTTGGCCATGGCCACCGAACCGAGCTGGTAGCGCTGCTTGACCGGCTCGTCCTGGAACTTGTAGCCGGGGCCGCCGGTGCCGGTGCCCTGCGGGTCGCCGCCCTGGCACATGAAGCCGTTGATGATCCGGTGGAAGATCACCCCGTCGTAGTAGTGGTGCGCGGCGAGGAAGACGAAGTTGTTGACGGTGATCGGCGCGTTGATCGCGTCGAGGGCGATGACGATGGTGCCCATGCTCGTCTCCATCGTCGCCGTGTAGCGCTTCGACGGGTCGATGCCCATCTCCGGCGGCTCGCTGAACTTCTGCTGGCGGGGCGCGGAACCATCGAGGGCAGGGAACGGTGTGGCCATGCCGGCGAGGCTAGCGAGGCCTGCCGCACGCCACCCGACCGGCTACCCGTTGCGCGAGTTGTAGTCGGCGATCGAGCGCGTTGGATTGTTGCGCCGACGCGTCGAGCGAGGACTTGACGTCCGCGCCGGCGAAGATCTCGGCGACGGCCTGCGCCGTGACGGTGCGGACCTCCTTCAGCGGGCCGAGGATCGGGCCGGCCGACGTGGGCGCGTCGGCGATCAGGTTGAGCTGGTCGAGGGCCACGGCGAAGCGCGGGTCGGTGGCCAGCGTGGTCTTCAACGGGTCGAGGGCGCGGGCGTCGTTGCGCGCCGCGATGTACCCGGTGGCCGCAGAGAACGTGCTCTGCTGCTGGGCGGCGGTGAGGTACTGGAGGAAGTCCCAGGCCGCGGCCTCCTTCGCCGTCGTTGCCCGAGTCGGTGATCCACATCGAAGCGCCACCGACGATCGCGCCCGTTGGCGCCCTCCGGTCCGGGCATCGGTCCGACGCCGATGTCGTCGGCCGCGAGCTGCGGGAACTGGCCGCCGTTGAGGATGTTGATCGCCGGGCCGAGCGAGGCCGAGGTGGCGATGCTCATCGCCGCCGGCTCCTTCTGCGTCGACCAGCTTCAGCAGGTTGTCGAACCCGCCGGCGTTGTCGCCGACGTCGAAGGCCAGGCCGTCCTTGATCAACTGCTGCATCTGGGTGAGCAGGTCCACACCGGTGTCGTTGTCGTACAGCACCTTGGTCGCCCGCGCCGCGCGGCCGTTCTCGTTGTCGGCGTAGAACTCGCCGAGCTGGGCGAACCACTGCTCGATGTACCAGCCACCGCCGGAGTCGAAGCCGCTGTCCACGGCCAGCCCGTACTTCGCCGCGCCGGAGTCGACGATCTTCTGGCTCATGTCGCGGATGTCCTGCAGCGACGCCGGCGGCTTGTTCGGGTCGAGCCCGGCCTGTTGGAAGACCTTCTTGTTGTAGAAGAGCACCGGGTCGCTGACGTTGAACGGCATGCCCCACTGCACGTTGCCGACGTTGTAGGCCAGCAGCGCTCCGGGCAGGAACGGCGAGGTGTCGAACTTGCTCGCGCGGATGCATGCCTCGACGGGGATCGACTCCTTCGTGTCGATCATCGTCTGCGTCATGTACTCCGGCATCTGCACCATGTCGGGCAGGTCGCCCTTGCCGCTCTGCAGGTACTTGGTGATGACGTCCTCGTAGCCGCCCTGGACGATGGCGTTGACCTTCACCTTGCTCTGGCTGGCGTTGTAGTCGGCGACGAGCTGCTCGAACGCGGTCTGGTTGGAGCCGGCGTTGAGGCCGTGCCACACGGTGATGTCCACGGGCGACGGTGGCCGCGGCCAGCGCGTCGGTCGGGCAGGCCGGTAGCTGCGGAGATGTCGGCCTGGGCGGTGGTGGTCGGCCCTGCGGTGGTCGGCGGCCCGGCGGTGGTCGCCGGCGTGCTGGCGCCGGCCGTCGTCACCGGGCCGGAGCCGCCGGCAGTGGTGGTGACCGGCGCCGCCGTGGTCGGCGCTGCCGCGGTGCGTCGCCGCGGTCGTGTGGCAGTGGTGTTGCCGCTGTCGATGATCGACTTCTTGTCCGAGCTGCACGCCGCGAGCAGTGCCGCGGCGACGAGCACGACGGCGATCCGTGAGCGGCGCATCAGCCCTTCACCGCCCCGGCGGTGAGGCCGCGCACCAGCTGGCGCTGGAAGAGCACGAGCATCACGAAGATCGGCAGGGCGGCGATGACCAACCCGGCGGTGACGAGGTTGAGGCTGTCGAGGTCGGTGGATTTCAAGTTGTTCAATCCGATCTGGATGGTGCGGTGCGCGGGATCGTTGATGATCGCCTGCGGCCACAGGTACTGGTTCCAGGTGCCGAGGAACGTCAGCAGGGCGAGCGCCCCGAGCGTCGGCCGGCTGAGCGGGGCGGCCACTTCCCACAGGAAGCGCAGGTGCCCGAGGCCGTCGAGCGCGCTGGCCTCGCGCAGCTCGTTGGGGATGGTGAGGAACACCTGGCGGACGAGGAACATGCCCAGCCCGGTGGCGATCAGCGGGATCACCAGCCCGGCGAACGAGTTCGTCCAGCCGAGGTTGGCGACGGTGCGCTGGTTGACCACGACGGTGACCTCGAACGGCACGAGCAGCGTGGCCAGGAACAGGGCGAACAGGATCCGCCGGCCGGGGAAGCGCAGGAAGGCGAACGCGTACGCGGCGAGCAGCGACGTGACCACCACGCCGACGGTGACCAGCACGGACATCATCAGGCTGTTGACCATCAACCGGCCGAGGTCGCCGAGATCCCAGGCCTTGCGCAGCGTGTCCAGTGTGAGGTCCACAGGCAGGAGCGAGCGCGGGTGGTCGAGCGAGTCGGGCCCGCTCTTGAGCGCCTGCATCAGCGTCGCCCAGATCGGGACGAAGACGATGACCGCGACGAAGACGAGCAGCGCGTAGCGGGCCACCTTGCGACCGCCGCCGGTGCGCTCCACGGCCGATACCGGGTTCCTCTCAGCGGGCATATTGCACCCGCCGTTCGAGGAAGCGGAACTGGATGAACGACAGGATCAGCAACACGCCGAACAGCAGCACCGACGTGGCCGACTTGAGCCCGATGTTGTTGGCGATGATCGACGACTTGCCGTAGATCAGGTAGGCGACCGTCTCCGTCGGGCGGCCGGCGTTGTTCGGGCCGCCCTGGGTGAGCAGGTCGATCTCGCCGTACGCCTGGAACGCCCGGGACGTGTTGATCACGACGATGAACAGCAACGTCGGCGAGAGCATCGGCAAGGTGATGTTGGTGAACCGTCGCCAGCCGCCGGCACCGTCCACGTAGGCGCTCTCGTACAGCTCGCGCGGCACGCTCTGCAGCGCGGCGGTGGTGATGATGAACGTGAAGCCGAGGCCGGACCACACCATGGTCGTCGCCACGGCCGGGAGCGCCCACGTGCCGTCGTTGAGCAGCCCAGGACTCTTCAGCGCGGGGAACACACCGCTGAACAGGTCGGAGAGCAGACCGACCTGCGGTTGCAGGAGCACGAACCAGATCAGCGAGGCGACGGCGACGCTCGTGGCCACGGTGGACGAGAAGATCGTGCGGAACACGCCGATGCCGCGCAGGTGCTTGTCGGCGAGCACGGCCAGTCCGACGCCGGCGATCACGCCGGCCGGCACGATGAGCAGGGCGAGCAGGAACGTGTTGCCCAAGGCGTTCTGGAACTCGTTGCTCTGGAGCACGTCGAGGTACTGGCCCCAGCCGGCGCGCTCGACGCACCGGCGACCGGTGGCGTCGCAGCTGAGGTGCCCGAGCCACACGGCCTTGCCGAGCGGGTAGAAGACGAAGACGCCGAGGACGATGATCGACGGGGCGAGCATGAGCAGCGCCATCGGCACGTCGCGCAGCCGCCGCCTCACGTCGCCGCTCCGCCGTCGAGCCGCTCGCCGGTGAGCGCACTGAACCGGTGCCGGCGATCCTCTGGGAGGTCGAGCAGGATGTCCTGACCCACGACCGGCATCACCTCGTCCGATCCCAACCGGATCACGAGGCGCGTGCCGTTGGCTACGGCACCGACGAGCTCGCAGGTGACCAGGGTCTCGTGCCCGAGCGGCTCGACGAGCCGCACGGTGGCCAGGTGGGCCCCGTCGGGCGTGATGCGCACGTGCTCGGGTCGGATGCCGATGACGACCTCGGCGCCGCCGAGCACGCCGGGCGGCAGCAGGTTCATCGGCGGGGTGCCGATGAACTGGGCGACGAACGACGTCGCCGGACGCTCGTACACCTCCGTCGGTGTGCCCACCTGTTGCAGCTTGCCGGCGCTCATCACGGCGATGCGCGAGCCCATCGTCATCGCCTCGATCTGGTCGTGGGTGACGTACAGGAACGTGCTGTCCAGCCGGGCGTGGAGCTCGACGAGCTCGGCGCGCGTCTCGCCGCGCAGCTTGGCGTCGAGGTTCGACAGCGGCTCGTCCATGCAGAACACCGCGGGATGGCGCACGATCGCCCGGGCGAGGGCCACGCGCTGGCGCTGGCCGCCGCTGAGCTGGCCGGGCTTGCGGTCGAGGAGGCCGTCGAGGCCGAGGGAGGCGGCGGCCGCCTTCGCCTGCCCGGCGCGCTCGGCGCGATTGACCCCGCGAACCTTCAACGGGAACTCGATGTTCGCCTGCACGGTCTTGTGCGGATACAGCGCGTAGCTCTGGAAGACCATCGCCACGTCGCGCTCCTTCGGCGCCACGTCGTTCACCCGCCGGTCGCCGATGTACACGTCGCCCGCCGTGGGGTCCTCCAGGCCGGCGACCATCCGCAGCAGCGTGCTCTTGCCGCAGCCCGACGGGCCGAGGAGGATCATGAACTCGTGGTCGGCGACGTCGAGCGAGACGTCGTCGACGGCGTGCACCGCGTCCGCGCCGGCACCGAAGGTCTTGGTGATCCCCTCGAGTCGCACCTGGGCCACGGACGAACGGTACGCCCTGCGGACCAGCGTCGGTCACGTGCGGCGTCGAGCGCTCGGCCGCCGGCGCGGTACGATCGCAGCGATACGATCAGCGACGACGAGGCCGACGAGCTCCTGCCGACGTCGCCACCGCTCGACGCCGCCGAGATCGAGCGGGATCTCGGCGACGTGGAACTCGCCCTGGAGCGGCTCGACGCCGGCACCTACTGGACCGACGAGGTCACTGGCGAGCCCCTCGACGACGATCTGCTCGCCCGGCGGCCGACGGCGCGCCGAGCCGAGAACGACTGAACGTGCGCGCCCGACTGGAGCGCCGGCGTGGTCCGCGTCCGGCGCACGGCCGCGCGTCTGGCGGCTCACCGCGCGCAACGGCTTGCGCTACGTCGTCCACCGCGCCCGCAGGTCGCTCGTGCGCGACGAGGCCCGGCGGAGCACGCTGGACGACCGGTTCGCCATCCGCAGCAGCGAGGACGTCGCCCGCGAGCTCGGCCAGATGAAGGGCGCGTTGATGAAGTTCGGGCAGCTGCTCAGCTTCATCGTCGAGTCCCTCCCCGATGACGCCCAGCAGGCGCTTGGCCGCATTGCAGTCGGACGCGCCGCCGATGGCGCCCGACGCGGCGGCAAGGTCGTCGACGCGACGAGCTCGGCACGCCGCCCGAGCAGGTGTTCCTCGACTGGCCGACATGCCCGTGGCGGCCGCGAGCATCGGCCAGGTGCACCGCGCCGTGACCCGCGACGGCCGGCGGGTGGCGGTGAAGGTCCAGTACCCGGGCGTCGACGCGGCGATCGAGTCCGATCTGGACAACGCCGAGGCGCTCTACCGGTTGTTCAGCGCCTTCGCCCTCAAGGGCCTCGATGCCAAGGCGCTGGTCGACGAGCTGCGCGACCGGATGCGCGACGAGCTCGACTACCCGATCGAGGCGCGCCAACCAGACCGAGTTCGCCGCACCACTTCGCCGGCCATCCGTTCATCCGTATCCCGGCCGTCGATCCGGCCACGAGCACGACGCCGCGTGCTGACCACCGAGTGGGTCGACGGGATCGGCTTCGACGAGTTCCGCGCCGCGGCCGACGAGGCCGCCAGGCAGCGCGCCGGCGAGACGATCTGGCGCTTCGCCCAGCACTCCGTCCACCGCATCGGCGCGTTCAACGGCGATCCGCATCCCGGGCAACTACCGCTTCGATGCGGACGGCGGCGTCACGTTCCTCGACTTCGGGCTGGTCAAGCGGTGGTCCCCGGGCGAGTGGCACCAGCTGGAGCCGAGCCTCGACGCGATCGTCGTGCACCGCGATCCCGAGGCGCTGGTGCGTGGCGATGGAGGACGTCGGCTTCCTGCGACCCGGCCACGGGCTGACGCCGCAGGCCGTCTACGACTACGTCAGCACGCCGTACCTGCCCTACCTCACCGACGAGTTCACGTTCACCCGCACGTTCGTGCGCGACGCGCTGACAGCAGATGATCGACCTCAAGGGCCCGCACGCCGAGGTGATCGCCAAGCTCAACATGCCGGCCGAGCTTCGTCATCCTCGACCGGGTCGTGTGGGGCGTGAGCGCGATCCTCGGCAAGCTCGAGGTCACCGCACCGTGGCGGGCGATGCTGCTCGAGTACCGCGACGGCGGACCGCCGGCGACACCGAGCTCGGCGCAGGCCGAGGAGGCGTGGTCGGCCGCGGCCGACGGGCAGGCGCAGCACGACGCGCCGCGTTGACCCACGGGTCAAGCCCGTCGCCGCGAGGTACGCTCCGCGCCGGGAGCTTCGCCGTCGATCCAGGGGGACCACGTGGCCGATCCGTACAAGCCGAGAGCACCGTTCGCGCCGTGGGACCGGCGCGAGCTGCCCGGGCTGTTCGACGTCGAGGAGTCGGCGCGGCGCGTCGGCAACTACAAGTGGGCGGAGATGAAGCTGTTCGAGGCGCTCGGCGGCTGGGTCGCCACCGTGCCCGAGCTCGACGTGAAGATGCGCCTCGGCACGCACTGCTACAAGCACGCGTGGCACGCCGAGCTGTGGCACAAGCGGCTGCCCGAGCTGCGCGAGATGAACCCGGATCGGCTCACCAAGCCGGCCAACGAGGCGATGGTGCGCTTCGTCGAGGCGATGACCGAGCCCGAGGCGTCCCGAGCTGACGATCGAGAAGCTCGTCGGTGTCTACCGCGTGTACATCCCGCACTTCATCGCCGCGTACACGTACCACCGCAACAACACCAGCCAGATCACCGACGCGCCGACGATCCGCTCGCTGAACTTCATCCTGCAGGACGAGTTCGACGACTGGCGCGACGGCGAGATGCTGCTGCAGTCGCTGATCGAGACGCCCGAGGAGGTCGACCGGGCTGCGCCCACCAGGCCACGGCTGCAGAAGCTGATGCTCGAGGCCGGCGGCATCGCCGGTCCGGGATCGATCGGATGACGCCGCAGGCCCGCTGTCGGCAACGCGAACGGAGACACTGATGCGCACCTTCTTCCCGGTCGAGGAGCTCGCCCGCGACGAGCGGTTCAACACCGATCACGAACAGCGAGCGGATGGCCGACCCGCGCACCGTCGTCGGCCGCACCGGCGACGATGCCGGCGCAAGCCGAAGCGCAACAACAACCGCCTCACGCCCTCGCGCCGCGACGCCAGCGACGCAGCGCGCGGCCTGATGCACGGCATCTTCGTCGGCGAGATCCAGGCGCTCGAGGGCGCCGGACGCACGTGCCACGACTTCGGAGCACGTCCCCGGCACCGGCACCGGCGACAGCATCCCGACCACCGGCAACACGGTGCCGTTCGCGCTCAAGCTGGACATGGCCCGCCAGGCGTGGGACGAGGCCCGCCACGTCGAGATCAGCGTGAAGCTCAGCGACTGGATGGGCACCGAGATCGGCCAGTTCGCCGAGAACACGGTGCTGTTCGAGGCCGCGTGCAGCACCGACCCGGTGCTGCGCCTCGCCGGCGTCAACCGCGCCCTCGAGGGTCTGGCGATCGACGTCTTCACCACGATGAAGGAGTTCGGCGATCTGGCCGGCGACCCGTACCTCGAGTTCTGCGAGGACTGGATGCTCGCCGACGAGGTGACCCACGTGAAGATGGGCAGCGACTGGCTGCGCAAGGTCACCGAGAACGATCCCGAGCGGCGCAAGAAGGCGCTCGAGTTCCAGAGCGTCGTCGACAAGTTGTTCAGCTACGGCGGCACGCGCAGCGACAGCGAGGAGTCGCCGATCGGCCTGGCCCGCCGCTTCCGCGAGCTCGCCGGGTTCACCGACGACCGAGGTCGACGACATCGCCGACGTCAGCCTGGCGGCGCTCAACGAGCGCAAGGCCATCCGTGTGCGCCAAGGCGCCGAGGACTGGCCGCCGGCTCCAGGCCGACGCCGACGCTGCACCATGACGGTCACGGTCACCCCGCAGACGTTCAACTTCGTCGACTTCGACGCCGCGCTGATCCACCGAGTCGCCGAGGAACTGGTCGCGTCGCTCGGCCTCGACCGACCACGATGTCAACATCGAGGTCGACGAGACCACGCCGCTGGCCCGCATCCGCGCGTCGAGATCGGCGACGCGATCGACATCCGCGCCGACAGCGGCGCGTTCGAGGACACCCAGCGACCGCGCCAGCAGAGCGAGGTCGCCACGGCGACGTCGCTCGGCCGCGTGCTGCTCCGCGCCGCCGACCGGCTCGACGGCGGGTTCGGCGAGGCGCCGCCCGACGATCGACCTCACACTGGCCCAGGTCGCCGCGTGGGAGACGTACTGCAGTCGGTCGCCTCGAGCGCCTCGGCGTCGAGGTCAACCAGCAGCGCTGGCGGTACAACTTCCGCAACCGCCATGGCTTCAGCGACGCCGCCGACGAGGCGTTCGACACAGCTGTGGACGAGCGACGGCCTGACCTGGGGCGAGCTGTGGCGATCAGCGAGCACGCCGCAGCTACCGTCCCGGCATGACCGGATTCGCCGACCCCGTCCGCACGTCGCGCATCGCCACCAACGGCGTCGAGCTCGACGTCCACGAGGCCGGCGACCCGGCGAACCCGACGGTGCTGCTGTGCCACGGCTTCCCCGAGCTGGCCTACTCGTGGCGGCACCAGATGGCCCCGCTCGCCGAGGCCGGCTACCACGTGCTCGCCCCCGACCAGCGCGGCTACGGCGGACTCGTCGGCGCCGACGCGACGTCGACGCCTACGGCATCCGCCACCTCACCGGCGACCTGCTCGGGCTGCTCGACCACTTCGGCAAGGACGACGCCGTGTTCGTCGGCCACGACTGGGGCGCGCTGATCGTGTGGGACGCCGCCCGCCTGCACCCCGAGCGGTGCGCGCGGTGGTCGGCGTCAGCGTGCCGTTCGTGCAGTGGCCGGCGCCAGCCGACGCACTGTTCAAGATGATGTCTACAGCGACCGCTTCTTCTACATCCTCTACTTCCAGCAGGTCGGGCCGGCCGAGGGCGAGCTCGACGCCGACCCGCAGCACACGATGTGCAAGGTGCTGTGCGGCGCCAGCGGCCGCGGGTTCCTGTCCCGCCCGCCGGCCGACCGAGCTGCCCCCGATGGAGGGCACCGGCTTCCTCACGATCATGCCGCCGGTGCCGCCGCTGCCACTGCGTCGGCCCGAGGGCCCGTGGCTCGACGAGGCCGATCTGCGAGTCTACGCCGACGAGTTCGCCCACAGCGGCTTCTTCGGGCCGGTCAGCTACTACCGCAACCTCGACGCCAACTTCGACCTCATCAAGGACTTCGGGCCCGACGCGTCACGATGCCGAGCTTCTTCATCGGCGGCACCGACGACCCCGTGCACGTGATGGACCCGTCGGGCGTCGAGCGGATGCAGGGCACCGCTGCCCGACTTCCGCGGCGCGACCATGCTCGACGGCGTCGGCCACTGGACCCAGCAGGAGGCGCCAGCCGCGTTCAACGAAGCGCTGCTGTCGTACCTCGCCGACGTGTCCTGAGCGACACGCTCGGCGAGCGAGCGACGGCCGACGGCGAGCCCGTCAGCGGCGGTTGAGCTTGCTGAGCAGGCGGAGCATCTCGAGGTACAGCCACACGAGGGTGACCATCAGCCCGAAGCCGGCGAACCACTCCATGCCCTTGGGCAGACCGGCTTCGAGCCACGCTCGATGAAGTCGAAGTCGAGCGCCAGGTTCATCGCGGCCAGGCCGGCAGCGAACAGGCTGAAGCCGATGCCGAGCAGGCTCGGCGAGTTGAGGAAGCTGACCGAGCTGGGCCACCGTGAACAGGATGACGAACGAGACGAGGTAGAAGAACATCAAGCCGAGCGTCGCCCCGATGACGATGCGCGGAACCTGTCGGTCACCTTGATGATCCGGGTGCGGTACAGCACGAGCATCACGATGAACACGCCGAGCGTGGCGCCGACGGCCTGCAGGACGATGCCGTCCTGGTAGTCCTCGTACGCCTTGGAGATGACGCCGAGGAAGAAGCCTGGCGATGGCGTAGACGGCGCCGAGGAACTTGGCCCACATCGGCCGGAAGTACATGGCGATGGCGCAGCCGAAGCCGACGAGCACGCCGCCGATCGCCAGCATCGGGAACCTGGTGACTCGCCGCGCTCTCGGGCCGAGGCCAGCCGACCGTCGCCGCGGCGAGCAGGATGACCATCAGCACGCCGCGTGGCGGTGAGCGTGCCGCGCACGGTCATGACGTCGGAGTGCCACGTGCTGACCGGGCCGTCGGTGATCGGCGGGACGTACGTGCCCTGACCGAGCCGGGCGCCGGCCACACGGTGGTGGAGCGCTGCGCCATGTCCGGCGCTGCCCAGCCGTCGCGGCTTCGTTCAGCGCTTGTCGTTGAGAATCGGGTTTGCCATGACGACCTCCTTTGTGGCGAGACGGAGTGACCCTCGAACCGCTGGGACCAGGCGAACGTTATCCAAGGCGGATCCGCCGGCGTGCGTGGCGATGGTAAAGATTCGACGGGAGCGTGCGGTGACCGCCGTCGAGCTGGACATCTTGGTGTCGAGCGCAGCCCGGGTCGAGCTCAGGCAGGTCGTGCGCGCTCGGCGCCGTCCCACAGGTCGATGTCGGGGGCCGCGTCAGCAGGCCGTTGCACGCCGTCGCCATCTCGACCATCACGTCGCTGTCGAAGTGGGCACGCTGGGCCGTGCCGTCGTCCCACTTCTGGTGATCGAGGTAGCGCCCGGGCTGGGTCACCGACGCGCACAGGTCGATGTTGCGGCAGCCGGGCTGCATCCGGGTCAGCACGACGTACTTCGAGAGCACGGCCATCAGCGCTGTCGGGATCGGCGGCATCGAAGCGCATCGTCACGATGGCCAGTTCGACCGTCACTCGCCGGATCCGTGCCATGCTCGGCGACGATAGCCACGGTACGGCCTGCATCAGAATCCACCCGCTGATGACGATTTGAGCACGACGGCGGTGTGAGGTGCTTGACCACGTGGGTATCGTGACGAAACTCCCGCCCGGGTTACCGGCGAGGTCTGAACAACTCACCCGTTCGAGGAGTCATTCGTGGCGAAAGATCGCGTAGAGCGCGACGAAGAAGATCTGGTCCGCCTGTATCTGACCGACATCGGTCAGTACATGTTGCTCACCAAGGACGACGAGGTTCGACTCGCCAAGCAGATCGAAGCCGGCAAGGCGGCGATCGCAGAGCTCGACCAGCTCGGCAAGGACCTCACGGCAGCCAAGAAGCGCGAGCTTCGCCGCTGCGGCACGCGAGGGCGAAGACGCCGAACGGGCGTTCGTGCAGTCCAACCTGCGCCTCGTGGTGTCGATCGCCAAGAAGTACCAGGCCTCCGGTCTGCCGCTGCTCGACCTCATCCAGGAGGGCAACCTCGGCCTGATGCACGCCGTCGAGAAGTTCGACTGGCGCAAGGGCTTCAAGTTCTCGACGTACGCCACGTGGTGGATCCGCCAGGCGATCACCCGCGGCATCGCCAACACCGGCCGCACCATCCGCCTCCCAGTCCATGCCGGCGACACGCTGGCCCGGCTGCAGAAGGCGCGCAGCCGCCTCGAGCTGAAGCTCGGCCGCCCGGCGACGCTGTCGGAGCTGGCCAAAGAAGTCGAGATGCCCGAGGACAAGGTCACCGAGGCGTTGCGCTTCGCCGCCGAGCCGCTGTCGCTCAGCGAGCCGCTGCGCGAGGACGGCGATGCCGAGCTCGGCGACGTCGTCGAAGACCGCTCGGCCGAGTCGCCGTTCGAGGTTGCCGCCACCGCGCTGCTGCCCGAGGAGATCGCCCGGCTGCTGGCCCCGCTCGACGAGCGCGAGCGCGAGATCCTCAAGCTGCGCTTCGGTCTCGACCGTGGCGAGCCGCGCACGCTCGAAGAGGTCGGCGAGCACTTCAACCTCACCCGCGAGCGCATCCGCCAGATCGAGGCACGGGCGATGAGCAAGCTGCGCCACCCGTCGAGCGACACCGGCGCACGCGACCTCCTCGCCGTCTGAGTCGCCGGCCGGCGCGTCGGCCGTTTGCCGGCGTCCGTCACGGGGCAGCTGAACGGCATGTCCGTCGTCGGCAAGGTCCTCCACCCGCGAACGTTCATCACCCGGACGGCGCTCATCGCGTTCACCTGGACGCATCGCCACGAGATCCTTCGCTGGGGTCGTTCGCTGTTCGACCAGGTGGTCGCGCACTCCGACGCCTCGCCCACCCTGGCCGCGCGCACCGGCCGGGTGCTCTTCGCCATCGCCGTCGACGACCGGCTGCGTGACGCCAAGCAGCTGCGCAAGGTGACGATGACGGGCGACGACGTGGAGCTCGACGTCGACGAGCGTTGGTCCGAGCTGCCCCGCCTGGTCGATCACGTCCGTTCGGTCAAGGGGGTGCGGCACGTGTTCGTCAACGGCAACGCCGAGGTCGGATCCGTGCCCGTCGCCGCGGCCTCCTGACGGCGGCGCCACGGGAGCCGTGCCACGGCTGTTCTTCGCCGTGTGGCCGCCCGACGACGTGGTCGAGGAACTGCGTTCGCTGCCGCGCAAGGACCACCGCGGCGTGCGCTTCCTCGCGACGGGCACGTGGCACGTCACGCTGCGCTTCCTCGGTGAGGCGCAGATCGCCGACGCTGTCGACGCGCTCGCCGGCGTGCGCTTCGCCCCGGCAACGGCGCGCCTCGGTCCGGCGGTCGACGTGCTCGCCGGGCGGGCCCTCGTCATCCCGGTGTCCGGGCTCGACGACGTCGCCGGCATCGTCGACGCACGGACCGGTCACCTGGGTCGGCGCGTGCCGCGTCGGCGGTTCCTCGGCCACCTGACCGTCGCCCGGGTGAAGCCCGACGCGCCGATGCCCCCGGCCCTCGGGCTGAGGGTGTCGGCGACGTTCACCGTCGACGAGGTCGCGCTCGTGCTCAGCCGTCTCGGGCCGCAGGGAGCGCGCTACGAGACGGTCGACACCTGGCCGGTCGGCTGACGGTGTGGCCACGCGCATCGGAGCTGCGTTGGCGGAGGTGAACGGGAATCGAACCCGCCAGACGGGGATCGCCCGTCTCAGCCGCTTTGAAGGCGGTGGAGCCCACCAGGTGCCCTCGCACCTCCGGCTCGGACCGTAGCCGCGCCCGACGCAGCTCTCGTCGTCGCCGGCCGTCCCGGTACTGTCGGCGCGATGAAGCGGTTCTTGATGGGTGTGGCGTTCGTCGCGCTGGTGGTCGTCGCCGTGCGCAAGGTGCGCTCGTCCTGAGCGTCGTCGTCTTCTGCTCCGACGATGCGCACGCCGTCGACGGCGAGCGCTGGCGGCAGGTCGCGCCGGGGCTCGACGTCGTCACCCTGCGCGGCACCGATGAGCTCGACGAACGCGACCTGGAGCGCCTCGAGGTCGTCAACTTCTCCGCCGACCTGTACCCGGCGCGCACGGCCGCGTTCCTGCGCTTCGCCGCCCAAGCACCGAACGTGCGCTGGTTCCACACGTTCAGCGCGGGCACGGATCATCCGGTGTTCCACTCGTTCCTCGACCGGGGGGTGCGCCTGACCACCTCCGCAGGGTCGTCGGCCGTGCCGATCGCCCACTCCGTGGTCATGCACCTGCTGTCGATGTGCCGCAACACGCGCAGCTACGAGACCCGACAGCGGGACCACCGTTGGCAGCCGACGGAGAACATCGACGTCGAGGGACGCCTCGTCGGCATCATCGGGATGGGGAGCATCGGCAGCGAGGTCGCACGACTGATCCAGCCGTTCGGGATCCGCGCGATCGGCACGCGCCGACACCCCACCGGCAACGAACCGTGCGAGATCTGGTCACCCGACCGCCTGCCCGAGCTGCTCGCGCTCGTCGACGACCTGGTGCTCGCCGCGCCGCTCACGGAGGAGACGCGCCGGATGATCGGCACCACCGAGCTCGCCGCGCTGCGGCCGGGCGCGCACCTCGTCAACGTCGGCCGTGGCGAGCTGGTGGACGAGCCGGCACTCGTCGCCGCACTCCGGTCCGGACACCTCGGCGCGGCGTGCCTGGACGTGTTCGCCGTCGAGCCGCTGCCCGATGACAGCCCTCTGTGGGACATGGCGAACGTCACCGTCACGCCGCATGCGGCCGGAGAGACGCGCCTGACCCGACGCCGGGCCGACGAGGCGTTCACCGACAACCTCGGCCGCTACGCCCGTGGGGAGCCGATGCGCAACGAGGTCCGCTGACCGGCCGGTCCGGTCCGAGCCGGCACCGCGAGCTGTTGCCAAGCGGCTGAAGCGTCGGTAGGTTCACCGTGGGCCTTCCCCCAATCGAGCCGTCTTCGAGTTCTTGGGGTCTGTCATGGAGTCATCCATCCCTCCGGTCGCGCCCAGCGCGTCGGTCGTCGTCTGTTGGTCGGTGAAGGGCGGCAGCGGCACCACGGTCGTCGCTGCCGCGCTGGCGCTGCTCTCCGCCCGGCGCCAGCCCACGCTGCTGGTCGACCTGGCCGGCGACGCCCCGGTCGCGCTCGGCGCGAGCGAGCCACACGGCCCTGGTGTCCAGGAGTGGCTGCACTCGGCGAACGCCGACGATGCGGCGCTCGCCAGGTTGGCGGTCTCCGTCGGCGACCAGCTCGCCCTCATCCCACGAGGCGCGTCGGGAGCGACCGCCGCCGACCGCTGGGACGACCTGGCCACTGCGTTGCACCACCTCGCTCCGGTCATCGTCGATGCCGGCACCGGCGAACCGCCTGCCGCCTTGCTCGCGTCGGGCGCCCAGTCGTTGCTCGTCATCCGCCCGTGCTTCCTGGCGTTGCGTCGCGCCGCAGTCCTGGCCCGGCCGCCGACCGGCGTGGTGCTGGTCCGCGAGCCGGGGCGTGCCCTGCGCGCCCGCGACATCGAGCACGCGCTCGGGGTCGCCGTTCTCGCCGAGGTCGATGTCGATCCGGCGGTCGCTCGCGCCGTCGACGCCGGCCTCCTCCTGGCGCGCCTGCCCCGCCCGCTCGCCAACCAGCTGCGCGGCGCGGCATGAGCGCCACGACCGAGGCAGCCGCCGCGACCCCGCCGGCGTTCGACCCCGTCGCCGAACGATCGCGCTTGGGCGGTTTGGAACGCTGGCTGCTGGACCCGCTGGTCACCGAGGTGATGATCAACGCCGGTCACGAGGTGTGGATCGAGCGCGCCGGGAGGGTCGAGCGGGTCGGCACGATGCGCCCGGAAGTGGTGCTGGGCGCCCTCGAGCAGATGCTCGCCCCGGTCGGCCGACGACTCGACCGAGCCAGCCCCACCGTCGACGCACGCCTGTCCGACGGCTCGCGGGTGTGCGCGGTCATCCCGCCGGTGGCGGTCGACGGCCCAACGGTGGCCATCCGCCGCTTCGCGGTGCAACCCGTCCCGCTGGATGCGTTCACTGCACCGGAGGTGGTCGAGCTGTTGGCGGCGATCGTCGAGCGCCGCTGCAACGTCGTCGTCAGCGGACCGACGTCGAGTGGCAAGACCACCCTGCTCAACGCGCTCGCCGGCAGGGCGCCGCGCGCCGAGCGGATCGTCACGTTGGAGGACATCGCCGAGCTGCGCCTCGCCCACCCGCACGTCGTGCGCCTGGAGACCCGCCCGGCGTCGCCCGACGGCGTCGCGGCAGTCGAGCTGGCCGACCTGCTGCGCACCGCCCTGCGGCTTCGGCCCGACCGCCTGGTGGTCGGCGAGGTCCGCGGTCACGAGGCAAGCGAGCTGCTCCAGGCGATGAACACCGGCCACGACGGATCGCTGTCCACGGTGCACGCCAACTCCGCCACCGATGCGCTCGCCCGCCTCGCCTCCCTGGTCGTGCAGCACGCTCCGGGGTGGCCGCTCGACGAGGTGCACGAGCAGGTCCGTCGGGCCATCGACGTCGTCGTGCACCTCGAGCGGACGAGCGACGGGCGCCGGCAGATCGCAGCCGTGGTCGAGGTGCCCCTCCAGGGACACGATGGTCGCCTGCTCGCGGACGGCCGCCGGCGCATCGCCGACCTCGGGCGGTCCCGCCGATGAGCGCGGTCGTCGCCGCGGCCACCGCGTTGGTCGTCCTCGCCGGGGCGTGGATGCGCCCGGTCCCCACACGCCGACGAGGCGCCGCACACCGCGTGGCCCGTCGGCGCCTGCACCGGCGGCGGTCGGCGATCGAGTTGGGGCGACGCCGCACCCATCCGTGGCGGCGAGGGCTGCGACGACTGCGTCGGCGTGATGCGGCCGCGCCGCTGGCCGACTACCTCGCTGCGGTCGCCACCGAGCTGCGCGCCGGCGGCACGGTCACCGCAGCGTTCCTCGCCATCACCCCCGACCATCCAGGGGCTGGAGCGCTGCACGGCGTCTGCGAGCAGGTCGTCGCCGGCGTCCCGCTCGGCGACGCCCTCGCCCTGGCCGCGCCGGCCGCCGCTCGTCGCCGCGGGCAGTTCGATCTCGACGTCGCGGTGCACGCGTTGTCCTGTGCGGCCGCGGTCGGCGGCTCCGCCGCCGTGGCGATCGATGCCGCCGCGTCGGTCCTGCGCGAGCGGGCCGCGGTCGCCGCCGACGCCCGGGCTCACAGCGCCCAGGCCAGGCTCAGCGCGCGAGTCCTCACCATCGTGCCGGTCGGCGTTCGCCGCGTGGTCCGTGGCGACCGACGACCGCATCCGGAGGACCTACCTGTCCACCTCGGTCGGGGCATCGTGCGTCGCCGCAGGCCTGACGCTGAACCTCGTCGGCTGGTGGTGGATGCGCCGGATCGTCGTTGCCGGGGGTGGCCGGTGAGCTCCGTCACCGTGCTGGCGCCGAGCGCCGCCGCGGCGCTCGTGGTCCTCGCCGCGCTCGCGGCATGGAGCGCCGTGCGACGCACCCCGATCGCCAGGCGCCGTCCGACGGTGCGTCCGGGTCCGCAGTGGCGGCGGCGCGTCGCGGCTGCCGGTGCGGGATGCGCGGTCCTCCTCCTCGCCGGACCGCTCCCGACGACGCTCGTCCTGACCGGTGCAGTCGTCGTCGGCTGGTGGCGGGTCCGCCGGGGGCGGCTGCGACGAGTGCAGGACATCCGCACCACGTACCCGGATGCGATCGATCTGGTCGTGCTGGCGATCCGTGCCGGGTTGCTGCCGGCCGCCGCGCTGGAGACCGCCGGCAGCCATGTGGCCGGCGTGCTCAGGCCGGCGTTCGCCGAGGTCGGCGCACGGACCCACCAGGGCGAGCGGTTCGCCGATGCGCTCGTCGCGCTCGTCGAGCACCTCGGCGAAGCCGCCCGACCCATGGTCGACTCGCTCGCGGCAGCGGAGCGCTACGGCCTGCCCATCGCTCCAGTGCTCGAACGGCTGGCCGACGAGGCGCGCGCCGACCGTCGACGCGCGGCGGACGCCGCCGCCCGGCAGCTGCCGGTCCGACTCGCGGCACCACTCGTGCTGTGCACCTTGCCCTCCTTCGTCCTGCTGGCCATCGTCCCGTTGCTCGTCGGGGCCTTCTCGTCGTGGCACGGGCCATGACCGCATCCAAGCTCCTCGCCCACGAAGGGACCCGTCATGCACCGACTCCTCCTCCTGTTCACCCGCTGGTGGCGCTCGACCGACGATCGTGGCCAGGCCACGACGGAGTACGCGCTCGTCATGCTGGCCGCGGCGCTCATCGCCCTCCTGGTCGTCGCGTGGGCGACCGGCGGCGGCGGTGCGGGCAAGATCGGCAACCTGTTCGACCGAGTCATCGACAGCGTCGTCAGCCGGTTCTGATGCGCGCCCGCCGGCGTGGCGACACCGGGCAGGCAACCGTCGAGCTGGCACTCGGGTTGCCGGTGCTGTGCCTCGTGCTGCTCGGGGTGGTGCAGGTGGCCGTGGTCGTGCGTGATCAGCTTGCCGTCCAACTCGCCGCCAGGGAGGCGGCGCGCGCGGCTGCGGTCGCCGCCGACTCGTCGTCGTCCGGGACGGCCGCGGCGCAGGCCGCGGTTCGGCTGAGCCCGATCGCCGTACGCATCAGCCGGTCGACCGACAGCGTCACGGCGACGGTCGAGTACGTCGAGCACACCGACGTGCCCCTGATCGGCCTGCTGGTCCCCGACGTGGAGATCTCCTCGACGGCCACGATGCAGCTCGAGCCACCATAGGCCTGGGGACCGATCAGGCCCGTCCACTTGGCGGACCATGTGCAGGCGGTGCCCGATCCGTGCCGCCCGGCGGGCCGCGGCCGCCGAGCGTCGTCGTCGGTAGATTCGCGGCTCGTGGATCTGCGCTGCCGCCAGCACCTGGTCGGCGAGCAGCCTGTCGTGACCGTCGACGGGGCGATCGACCTCGCCACGGTGCCGCGCCTGCGCGACGAGCTGTTGCGCGCCGTGCATCGTTGGCGCGGTCGCCTGCTGCTGGTCGAGCTCGACGGGGTCGAGGTGCTCGATGACACCGGCCTCGGCGTCCTGCTCGGCGCGGCTGCAGCCGCTCGCCAGGGCAGTGGCGAGCTCGAGTTGGTCTGCACGGCGCCCGGACTGCTCGATCGGTTCGCCGTCACCGGCCTCGATCGAGCGATCACCGTGCGCGCCCGGGTCACACGCTGATCGTCACCAACTCGGAGGTACCGTCCGCGTAGGTCAGCTGCACGTCCACCGACGGGGGCACGGCATCGCTGGGCACGGCGAAGGCGAGGATGTGCCCGTCGACGTGCACCTCACCGGCAGCCGAGGTGGCGGCGGTCACCGGTTGCGCCGCGGTCAGGGCGACGAAGCGGATCGTCCGGGCGCGCAACAGCCGCAGCTCCCCGAGCCGTTGGAACGTGACGTTGGCCGACTGGCCGACCACCGAGGCCGTCGAGTCCAACGAGATCGCGTTCGACAGCCGGTTGCACGTTGCTGCCGCGGAGCCGGCGCGCACGCACTCGACGAGGTCGGCCACCTTGCCGTCCGCGCCGAGCACGAAGCTCGACAACTCGATCGTCTGGTCACCGCCGTCGGTCAGCGTGAAGCCGTCGGGCGACGCGGCGACGTCGGCTGGAGGCCCGAGGAAGAGCTTCCACCAACTGGCGTAGAGCGCCGCCACCGTCGCCGGTGATGCCTCGGTGTCGTCGCGGCCGAGGTGGGCGGCGAAGCGCTCCTCCGGGCGGGCCGACGCCGGGTCCGCCGGCGTGCCGTCGACGATGCCGAGCACGTTGGGTCCGGTGGCCACGGCCGCGGTGGTCGACGGCGCGACCGTGGCGGCTGGAGCGGTCGTCGGCGGAGCGACGGTCGCGGCGATCACCGCCGTGGTCGATGCCGTCGATCGGCCGGCGTGATCGGGGTCGTCGCGGGTGACGAGAAGGCCGACTGCGCCGCCGACGACCGCCGTGAGCGCGATGACCACCATCGCCAACCACCGCCGCCCCCTGGGCGACTCCCCTCCCCACCGGATGGCCGTGGTCCGGTCCGGACCCGTGTGCGTCGCCCCGCGGCAGCTCGGCTGCCGCCGGACGCGGTGCGCGGTGAGACCGCTGCGGTGCCACCGCCTCCACCGCCGGGCGGCTCGGCCACGACCGGACCACCAGGCACGCGCCGGACCGACGGAGCGCTCGGCTCGACCACACCGCGGGTGTGCGCCGGCGGCGAGACGACCTTCGTGGTCAACACGCGCACGGGCGCCGGCCGCATCGGCGGCTGCTCCGCCGGGCTGGGGAACGGCTCTGGTGGCCAGGTGGGCCACCGCGCCCCCGAGCGCGACGCCTGATCCGTGCGCACGCGGTCGCCGTGACGGCCGCTCGACTCGACGACCGACGTGGATCCCGCCGCCGCGCCAGCGCGCCGTGCTCACGAAACCGGCAGGGACGCGCACCACCCGTTGCCCGCCTCCGGATTCCGGGTTCCACGGGTGCCCGTCACGGGGCGGCCCGGGCGCGTTCATCGCCGATCATGATATGGACCCTCCCCACCCGCCCGACGGGCAGGGCACTCGCACGGACCGTCAGGACGGGTGGTCGACGGACAGCTCGAAGTCGTGGTCCTCGGCGAACGCCACGTAGCGGGCGGCGTCGGACTGGAGCTCGGCGAGGTAGGCCTCCAGCAGACCGACCTTGGCCAGCACCTGCTCCTGCGTGCGGCCGTTGAGCCGCGCCGCCTCGCGGACGATCTCCGCTGATCGCGCCGGACTCGACGCCGCCGCGGTACTCGGCGCGCAGGTGCTCCATCCGGTCGCCGGCCTGCAGGATCTCGCGGATCTCGTCCAGGTTGAACCCCATCAGTGCCTGCAGCTCGCGGATCCGCAGCACGCGGGCGAAGTCCTGTTCCGAGTAGCGCCTGGTGCCGCCGGCGCTGCGCGACCTGGGCGTGACGAGCCCGACCTCCTCGTAGTAGCGCAGCGTGCGCGTGGTGACCCCGACGCGCTCGGCCACCTCGCCGATGCGCATCCCCTCATCCGTGCCAGGCGGCCCCGAGGGCGCGGGCGCGATGCGATCGGTCATGCGGGTACCCACTCGTCCGTCGTGGGCGTCTCCGACCCCGCCGCGTCGGGATCGCGGGGCGCGCCGAACGGCTCGACGTCATCGACCGTGCCGTCGTCGTGCACGTACTTCTTGCCGCGCATCCACGAGGCCGCGGCGGCGATCAGGCACATCACCATCGAGACGCTGAAGGCGATCTCCAGGCCGTCGATGAACGGCTCGGAGATCAGCTCGGGGAAGAACTCCTTGCCGACGATCGTCGTCGTGCTGCGTCGACCGTCAGCGAGTTGAGCGTGTCGGCGGGCACCAGCTTGGCCATCGGGTTGTACCCGAGGAACGCGGCGAACAGGCTGCCCACCGGCGGCTCGTCGGCGATCTGCTGGGCCGTCGCGGCAGGCACGCCGTTGGCCACCAGGCCGTTGGACATCGAGCTCGGCAAGCTCGAGGACAGGCCGACCACCATCAGCGAGAAGAACAGTCCGATCGACAGCACCATCCCGGTGTTCTGGAACGTGGCGCGCATGCCCGACGCCACGCCACGCTGGTCGGCGGGGACGCTGTTCATGATCCCGGTGGTGTTCGGCGCGGCGAACATGCCCACGCCGATGCCGTTCATCAGCAGCAGCAGGCCGAACACGGGGAACGAGAAGTTCGCCGGGCAGGAGCGTCAGCAGGCCGAAGCTCGCCGCGGCCAGCAGCATCCCGCCGGTGGCGAACGGCCGGGCGCCGTAGCGGTCCGACAGCCAGCCGCGACAACGGTCCGGCGATCAGGAAGCCGGCGGTCAACGGGAGCATGAAGATCCCGGCCCACAGCGGCGTGTCCACGAAGTTGTAGCCGTGCAGTGGCAGCCAGATGCCCTGCAGCCAGATGATCAGCATGAACTGCAGACCGCCTCGGCCGATCGACGCCAGCAGCCCGGCGATGTTGCCGGCGGTGAAGGCCCTGATGCGGAACAGGCTGAGGTTGAACATCGGCTGCTCGACGTTGTTCTCGATGACCACGAACGCCACCAGCAGTCGCGACGCCGGCGAGCAGCTCGGTGAGCACCCACGGACCGGTCCAGCCCATGTCGTGGCCGCCGTGGGGCTGCAGGCCGTAGGTGATGCCGATGAGGATCAGGATCATGCCGACGGCGAACGTCAGGTTGCCGGCGATGTCCAGCTTGGCCGCCTTGCGCTGGCCCGTCTCGCGCAGCTTGAGGTACGCCCACGCCGTGCCGAAGATGCCGAACGGCACGTTGACCCAGAACACCAGACGCCAGTTGATGTCGGCCAGCAGGCCGCCGACGATCAGCCCGATGAACGAGCCGGCGATCGCCGCGACCATGTTGATGCCCATGGCCATGCCGCGTTCTTCGGCCTTGAAGGCATCGGTGAGGATCGCCGTGGAGTTGGCCATCAACAGCGCACCGCCGACGCCTTGGACCACCCGGAAGCCGATCAGCCACATCGCCGCCGAACTGCCCGATCCGGGCGTGAGCGACAGGGCGATCGACGCCAGGGTGAAGATCAGGAAGCCGGCGTTGTACATCTTCACCCGGCCGTAGATGTCGCCGAGCCGGCCGAACGTGACGACGAGCACCGCGGTGACCACCAGGTAGCCCATCAGCATCCACAGCAGGTAGCCGATGTTGCTCGGTTCCAGCGGATCGAGGTTGATGCCGCGGAAGATCGCCGGCAGCGAGATGAGCACGATCGACGAGTCGAGCGACGCCATGAACATCCCGAGGGTGGTGTTCGACAGCGCCGTCCACTTGTACCGGTCACCCGGCTCCGGCACGGTCTCGGTGGTCAGCTCGTTCACCTTGCTCATGGTCCGTACCTCCTTGCATCAAGATCTTACGTTGACGTGAGATCCGATGCCAACGGCACACGTCGGGCCGGCCGCCCTCCGCTGCGGACGGGCGAGGGTCGCAGCGCGACGATGACCGGATGCTCCGCCTCCGCCAGATCGCCCTCGTCGCCCACGAACTCGACCCCGTCGTCAGCCGAGCTGCGCACCGAGCTCGGCGTCGACGTGGCGTTCAACGACCCCGGCGTGGACGTGTTCGGCCTGCACAACGCGGTGATGCCGATCGGCAACCAGTTCCTCGAGGTCGTCGCCCCGATCAAGGAGGGCACCGCCGCCGGCCGGTACCTCGACCGGCGCAAGGGCGACGGCGGGTACATGGTGATCCTGCAGTGCGACGAGCACGCGGCGCGCAAGGCCCGCCTGGCCGACGAGCTCGGCGTGCGCTTCGCCATGGCCCACGACACCGACGACTACAAGATCCTCCAGCTGCACCCGGCCGACACCGGCGGCTCGTTCCTCGAGGTCGACCAGCAGACCGGCGGCGAGGACATCGAGAACGGGCCGTGGGAGCCGGCCGGGCCGAACTGGCAGCACGCCCGCCACACCGACAAGGTCGGCGGGATCACCGCGGCGGTCATCCAGACCGACGACCCGGTCCGCCTGGCGACGCGCTGGGCCGAGTTGCTCGAGGTGGACGTCGAGGGCGAGTCCGAGCCGATCATCGCCCTGGACAACGCCACGCTGCAGTTCGTCGAGGCCACCGACGGCCGCGGCGAGGGCCTCGCCGGCCTGTACCTCGCGCCCGGCGGCGAGCCCGCCGCGCCCCGGCAGCTGGACGATCTGCGGCATGCGCATCACCGTCGACGGCGCCACGCCCCGCCAGCCTGACCGCCGCGTCCCCGAGCGGGCGGAGCGCTGGGGTCGGGGGCGGCGCACGCCGCGACGGTCCAGCGCCCTGCTCCTGCTCGCGCTGCTCGTGCTCGAGCACCTGCCTCCTCGGCGACGAGGCGCTTGAGGCTCTCCAGCCGGCGCGGGTCGAGCGTGCCGGCCTCGACCGCGGCCCGCACCGCGCAGCCCGGTTCGTCCTCGTGCTTGCAGTCGCGGAACCGGCAGTGGTCCATCAGGTCGAAGACGTCGGAGAACGCCCACTCGATGCCCCGCCCGCTGCTCCACAGGCTGACGGCGCGCACGCCGGGCGTGTCGATCAGCCAGCCGCCGTCGGGCAGGCGCACCAGCTCCGCCGCCGTGGTGGTGTGCCGGCCGCGCTGGTCGCCGGCGCGCACGTCGGCGGTGCGTTGACGGCTGCCGCCGACGAGCGCGTTGATCAACGTGCTCTTGCCGACGCCGCTGGCACCGAGCAGGGCGATCGTCGCGTTGCCCTCGGCGTAGGCGCGCAGGTCGTCGATGCCCTCGCCGCTGATCCCGCTGGCCATCAGCACCGGCACGTCGGGAGCGACGTCCTCCAGGCTGCGCACCGTGGCAGCCGGGTCGTCGACCACGTCGCGCTTGGTGAGCACGACCACCGGGTAGGCGCCGCTGTCGAACGCCAGCACGAGCTCGCGCTCGAGGCGTCGCTGGTTCGGTGGCGACGCCAGCGAGTGCACGAGCATCACCACGTCGATGTTCGCGGCGATCGTGTGCGCCTCGGCCCGGTTGCCCTCGAACGACGCCCGGCGGACGAACGCGCTGCGCCGCGGCAGCACCCGCTGGCACCCGCTCGCCGTCGGCGGCTGGCGACGACGAAGTCGCCGACGGCGACGTCGGCGCCGATGTTGCGCAGCCGCAGCGGTGGCTCGTCGAGATCGAACGAGGACGCTGCTCCAGCCGCGGTCGAGGCGCGACACCCGGCCGACGGTGACGTCGGCCACAACGTCGTCGGCGGGTGACGGATCGGTGGCTGCCGCAGCGATGAGTTCGTCGGTCCAGCCGAGTCGAATGTCACGCGGCCCGTCGATGGCCCAAAGGTACTGTCCGATCTCACCCCCCGGCACTGCTCCGGCTCTGCCCAAGGAGTCCCCGTGCTCGAGCGCCTCGCACGTTTCTGCTACCGCCGCCGGTGGATCGTCCTCGGCATCTGGGTGGTCCTCCTCGTCGTGCTGAACATGGCCTCGGGCGCCATCGGCACGAACTACCACACCGAGTTCAACCAGCCCGACAGCGAGTCCAAGCAGGTCCAGGACGCGCTCACCGCCGGCGGCAACAAGGCCGACGCCGGCTTCCCCGCCAGCATCGTGTTCAGCGCCGACCAGGGCAACCAGGACCCGGCCGTGAAGGCGGCGATGACCGACCTGTTCGACGAGGTCAAGGCGCTCGACGGCGTCAACCTGACGAGCCCGTACGACCCCGAGGGCGCGCAGCTGAACAGTCCGGCGGGCAGCCCGAACAACACGCTCGGACGCGACGTCTCGTTCGCCCAGCTGACGATCACCGAACGCGACCAGGCGGCGACGCAGGACTTCGCCGACGACGGTCACCAAGCTCGGTGACCAGATCGACGTGCCCGGCCTGCAGATCACCTACGGCGGCCAGGTGTTCCAGAAGTTCGAGTTCCCCGCGAGCGAGCTGCTCGGCGTGCTCGCAGCCATCGTCATCCTGCTCCTCGCGTTCGGCTCGGTGATCGCCATGGGCCTGCCGATCACCACGGCACTGATCGGCCTCGGCATCGGCATGGCCATCGTCGGGCTGGCCTCGCACGGCTTCTCGATCCCCGAGTTCGGCCCGCAGATGACGGCGATGATCGGTCTCGGCGTGGGCATCGACTACGCGCTGTTCATCGTCAGTCGCTACCGCGAGCACCTCCACGCCGGGGACGACCCGGAGACGGCGACGATCGCCGCGGTCGACACGTCCGGGCCGGGCCGTGATCTTCGCCGGCCTCACCGTGATGATCTCGCTGCTCGGCCTGTTCATCATGGGCCTGTCGTTCGTGCGCGGCCTGGCGATCGCCGGCGCCACCGGCGTGTTCGTGATGATGATCGCCTCGATCACGCTGCTGCCGGCGCTGCTCGGCTTCACCCGCGAGCGCATCGACACCACGTCACGCGCCGCGGCGGTCGCCGTCGGCCTGTTCGTCGTGTTCGGCCTGGCCGGCGTGATCACCGACAACGTGCCCGCGCTGCTCGGCGGCGGGATCGTGCTGGCCCTCCTGATCGTCGCCGTCAGCTACCTGCCGTTCGCTCGCGCGCCTGCGCGAGCCGTTGCCGCACCGCCACGAGAAGCCGCGTGAGCAGCGCTTCTGGTTCAAGTGGAGCCGCATGGTGCAGCGCCGCCCGTGGCCGCCGCTGATCGCCGGGCTCCTCATCCTCGTCTTCTTGGCGCTGCCGGTGTTCAGCATCCGCCTCGGCTTCAGCGACGAGGGCAACGCGGCCAAGGACACCACCGTTCGCCAGTCGTACGACACGATCGCCGCGGCGTTCGGGCCGGGCTCCAACGGCCCGCTGTTCCTGGCCACCACCGACCCGAACGCCAACGCCCAGACCACCGCGGTGGTCACCGATGCGTTGTCGCAGGATCCCGAGGTGGCGTTCGTCCAGCCGGCGTTCCAGGTCGGCGACAGCGACGTGGGCGTGGCGGGTGTACCCGAAGTCGGCACCGCAGGACGCGGCGACGTCGGACCTCGTCGAACGGCTGCGCGACGACGTGCTGCCGACGACCGGCCTCGACGTCAAGGTCGGCGGGTTCACCGCCGGCGGCATCGACTTCGCCGACTACCTCGCCGGCCGGCTGCCGCTGCTGATCGGCGCGGTGCTCGTCCTCAGCTTCATCCTGTTGATGGTCGTGTTCCGCAGCCTGCTCGTGCCGCTCAAGGCGGTGATCCTCAACCTGCTGTCGGTCGGCGCGGCCTACGGCGTGATCGTCGCCATCTTCCAGTGGGGCTGGGGGATGAGCCTGATCGGCGTCGACAAGGCCGGGCCGGTCGAGGCGTGGGCGCCGATGATGCTCTTCGCCATCGTCTTCGGCTCTGTCGATGGACTACGAGGTGTTCCTCCTGTCGCGGATGAAGGAGGAGTACGACCGCACCGGCGACAACGCCACCGCGGTCGCCGACGGCCTGGCCGTCACCGCACGGGTGATCACCGCCGCGGCGCTGATCATGGTCTGCGTCTTCTCGGCGTTCGTG
This sequence comes from uncultured Acidimicrobiales bacterium, assembly GCA_963794805.1. Lineage (GTDB taxonomy): Bacteria > Actinomycetota > Acidimicrobiia > Acidimicrobiales > Ilumatobacteraceae > JAODBQ01. Next base: position 239,169 of record CAWCFL010000005.1, on the reverse strand, counting down.
CTCGGCGACGACCGCTCGCTGAAGCTGTTCGGCCTGGGCATGGCGGTGGCCGTGCTGATCGACGCCACGGTCGTGCGCATGGTGCTCGTGCCGGCGACCATGGAGCTGCTCGGCGACCGCAACTGGTGGATCCCGAAGTGGCTCGACAAGGTCCTCCCGCACATCGACGTGGAGGGTCACGAGCGACGACCCGACGCTCGAGGAGCGCACCCCTGAACTCGTCTGAGCCGGGCCGTCCGGCGCCGACCGGAAATGAACGCGCCTTGACAACGACCGACCGCATCCCGTAGCAGTACGCGCGGTCATGGCCAAACCGCTCGTCATCGTCGAATCGCCTGCGAAGGCGAAGACCATCTCCAAGTTCCTCGGCAACGGGTACGACGTGCGCGCCTCGGTGGGCCACGTCGCCGACCTGCCGAGCAAGGGTCTGTCGATCGACGTCGACAACGGCTTCAAGCCGACCTACGAGCTCACCGACCGTGGCAAGCAGGTGGTCAAGGAGCTGCAAGCGTCCTGGTCAAGGACGCCAGCGAGCTGTACCTCGCGACGGACGAGGACCGCGAGGGCGAGGCCATCAGCTGGCACCTCCTGGAGTACCTCAAGCCGAAGATCCCGGTGCGCCGGATGGTGTTCCACGAGATCACCAAGTCGGCGATCGACGCCGCGGTGGCCAACCCGCGGGGCATCGACTACGGCCTCGTCGACGCCGCCGAGACCCGCCGCCTGCTCGACCGGCTGTACGGCTACGAGGTCTCGCCGGTGCTGTGGCGGCGGGTGAACCGTGGGCTGTCGGCCGGGCGGGTGCAGAGCCCGTCGATCCGCCTCATCGTCGAGCGCGAGCGCGAGCGCATCGCCTTCGTCGAGGCCGGCTACTGGGACATCGACCTGCAGACCGACACCGCCCCGTCGTTCGGCGCCACGCTCGTCTCGGTCGGCGGCACGCAGTGTGGCCAGCGGCCGCGACTTCGGCCAGGACGGCACGCCGGCGAGCAACGTCGTCGTCCTCGACGAGGTGCGCGCCCGCTCGCTGACCGCCGCCCTGGAGCCGGCGGAGTTCACCGTCGCCTCGGTCGACACCAAGCCGTACCGCAGCAGCCCGAGGGCCCCGTTCATGACGTCGACGCTGCAGCAGGAGGGCGGCCGCAAGCTGCGGCTGAGCGCCTCGCAGGTGATGCGCGTCGCCCAGGGCCTGTACGAGCGCGGCTACATCACCTACATGCGCACCGACAACGTGGTGCTCAGCAACGAGGCGCTGGGCGCGGTGCGCGCCGAGGTGCAACGGGCGTACGGGCAGCAGTACCTGTCGCCGTCGCCGCGGCAGTTCTCGACGAAGGTGAAGAACGCCCAGGAGGCCCACGAGGCCATCCGTCCGACCACGCCGCTGCGCTCGCCCGATTCGCTCGGCGGCGAGCTCAACGGCCAGGAGCTGTCGCTGTACCGGATGATCTGGCAGCGCACGCTGGCGTCGCAGATGGCCGACGCCACGGGCACCACCGTCTCGGTGCAGCTCGCCGCGCACGCCGTCGCACCCGAAGACGTCGACACCCGCTTCGCCGCGTCGGGCACGACGATCACGTTCCCCGGCTACCGGGCGGTGTACGTCGAGTCGACCGACGACGGCAGCGCCGACGAGCAGGAGGCGCTGCTGCCGGTGCTCGCCGTCGGCCAGGTCGTGCCGATCGACTCGCTGACGCCCAACGGCCACACCACCTCCCCGCCGGCGCGGTACACGGAGGCCTCGCTCGTGAAGCGCCTGGAGGAGCTGGGCATCGGTCGGCCGTCGACGTGGGCGTCGATCATCCAGACCGTGCAGGACCGCGGCTACGTGTGGAAGAAGGGCCAGGCGCTGGTGCCCACGTGGACCGCGTTCGCCGTCGTCGGGCTGATGGAGAAGCACTTCGACGACCTCGTCGACTACGCGTTCACCGCCCGGGTCGAGGAGGACCTCGACTCGATCGCCCGCAACGAGCGCCAGAAGCAGGACTGGCTGCACGACTTCTACTTCGGCGAGGCCGGCGAGGACGGCGACGACCACTTGCCCGGGCTGAAGAAGCTCGTCGAGGAGAACCTCGACCACATCGACGCCGCCGAGATCAACACCTTCCCGATCGGCCACGACCCGGAGGGCAACGAGATCGTCGTCAAGCCCGGCCGCTACGGGCCGTACGTCAAGCGCGGCGACGACACCGCCGGTCTGCCCGAGGACCTCGCCCCCGACGAACTGACCATCGACGTCGCCCTGGCGCTGCTCGCCGCCCCGAAGAGCGACACGCCGATCGGCGAGCTCGACGGCTTCCCGGTGTTCGCCAAGAACGGCCGCTACGGGCCGTACGTGCAGTGGGGGTCGCCGGACAACCTGCCGCCGGGGCTGGACAAGCCGAAGATGGCCAGCCTGTTCAAGACGATGAACCTCGAGCGGATCACCGTCGACGACGCCGAGTCGCTGCTGCAGCTGCCGCGCACGCTGGGCACCGACCCGGCCGACGGCGAGCCGATCCTGGCCAACAACGGCCGCTACGGGCCGTACGTCCAGAAGGGCAAGGACTACCGCACGATCAGCAACGAGGAGCAGCTGCTGACGATCACCTTGCCGCAGGCGCTGGAGATCCTCGCCCAGCCGAAGGTGTTCCGCCGCGGCGGCGCAGAACATGGCGGCCAAGGGCCCGCTGCGCGAGTTCGGCACCGATCCGGTCAGCGGCAAGCCGGTCGTCGCCAAGGACGGCCGGTTCGGCGTGTACGTCACCGACGGCGAGACCAACGCCTCGCTCGGCAAGGGCGACCGGCTCGAGGCGATGCCGCTCGAGCGGGCCTACGAGCTGCTCGGTCTGCGGCGCGAGGCGATCATCGAGAAGGGTGGCCCGGCGGCCAAGAAGCTCACCGGGGCGCGCAAGGCGGCCGCGAAGAAGGCGGCGCCGGCGAAGAAGGCCGCGGCGAAGAAGTCGTCACCGGCGAAGAAGGCGGCCCCGAAGAAGGCACCCCCGCCGGCGTGACGCCCGCTGGCTAGCGTGCCCCGGGTGACTCGGGGTGTCTACATCGCACTGGAGGGACCGGAGGGCAGCGGCAAGAGCACGCAGGCCGCCGCGCTGGCGTCGGCGCTCGACGCCGTGCTCACCCGCGAGACCGGTGGCACCGACATCGGCCTGCGCATCCGGGCGATCCTCCACGACGTCGAGAGCACCGCGCTCGTCGCCCGCGCCGAGGCGCTGCTCACCGCGGCCGACCGGGCCCAGCACCTCGCGGAAGTGGTCGAGCCGGCGTTGCACGCAGGGCGTCACGTGGTCAGCGACCGCAGCGTGTACTCGGCGCTGGCCTACCAGGGCTACGGCCGCGAGCTGGACATCGACGAGATCCGCCGGCTCAACGACTGGGCGGTCGGTGGCTGCTGGCCCGAGCTGGTGGTGTTGCTCGACGCCGACCCGGCGGTCCTCGCGGCGCGTCTCGACGGACGCGAGCTGGACCGCTTCGAGCGCGAGGACGAGGCGTTCCACCAACGGGTGAGCGACGGCTTCAGGGCCATGGCGGCTGGCGATGCGGCCCACTGGGTGGTCGTCGACGGCGGCGGGGACGCCGACGAGGTCACCGCTCGGGTGCGCGCCGCCGTGCGCGAGCGGTTGGGCGTGTGACCACGGCGGCTGACGCATCGGTCTGGGACGGCGTCGTCGGTCAGCCACGCGCCGTGCGCCAGCTCACCGACGCGGCGCGCCAACCGGTGCACGCCTACCTGCTCATCGGGCCGTCGGGCTCCACCAAGCACGAGGCGGCGCGGGCGTTCGCCGCCTTGCTCCTCGCCGGCGACGACGACCCCGAGCAGCGCGACGCCAGGCTGGCGCTCGCCGGCGAGCACCCGGACGTGCGCGAGGTCGAGCGCACCGGGGCACGGCATCTCCGCGCCGCAGGTCGACGAGATCATCCGCGTCGCCAACCTGGCCCCCGTCGAGGGCATCGCGCAAGGTGATGATCCTCCACGAGTTCCACCTGCTCGACGCCACAGGTGCCGCACGCCTGCTGAAGACGATCGAGGAGCCGCCGCCGAGCACGACGTTCATCGTCCTCGCCGATCAGGTGCCGCCGGAGCTGGTGACCATCGCCTCGCGCTGCGTGCGCATCGAGTTCGGCCACATCCCCGATGCGTTGGTGATCGCCGCGTTGGAGCGCAGCGGCGTCGCCCCGCAGGACGCCGTCGTCGCCGCCACGGCCGCCGGTGGCGACCTCACCAGGGCCCGGGTCCTCGCCGCCGACGACGGCCTCGTCGCCAGGCGCGCGGCGTTCGCCTCGATCCCCCGGCGGCTCGACGGCACCGGGGCGACGGTCGTCGCCCTGTGCACGGAGGCGACCGGTCTGATCGATCGGGCGGCCCAGCCGCTCACCGCCCGCCACACCGTCGAGCTCGCCGACCTCGAGGCCAGGGCGAAGCAGCTCGGCGAGCGCGGCAGCGGGCGCAAGCAGCTGGAGGAGCGCCACAAGCGCGAGCTGCGCCGGCACCGCACCGACGAGTGGCGCGCCGGCCTGGCGGTGATGGCCGGCGCCTACCGCGACGCCCTCGTCGCCGCGACGATGCCACGGCCCGACGCCCCCGCTGTGGCCGTCAGCCGGATCTCCGCGGCGTTGGAGGCGCTGGATCGCAACCCGAACGAGACGCTGCTGCTGCAATCGCTGCTGCTCGATCTTCCGTCGCTCGGATAGCATCTTCGGCCGCGCCCAGATAGCTCAGTCGGTAGAGCATTTCACTCGTAATGAAAAGGTCCAGGGTTCGATTCCCTGTCTGGGCTCCACGCTGACCAGGGGTTTCGCGGTCAGCCGCCCTCGTCGAAGGGCTCCGAGAGCCTCGCTGGTCACAGATTGGTCACAGAAAATTCTGGCGGTCACGGCGACAGACCTCCGTAGCGGCCTGAGTGCACGGTCCCGTGGGTGCCAACCGCGCCGTCGTCGACCACCCTGTGTGACCTCGACACCAGGTCCCGGCGACTGCATGTGCTGTATGTTGGTGATGTATGTCAGCCACCAGGACGCAGATCTACCTCACGGTCGAGCAGCGCGAGCGGATCGACCATGTCGCCAGAACCGAGGGCGTCACCATGGCCGAGGTCATCCGTACCGCGCTCGACCGCTACCTCGACCAGCAGCCCGACGAACCGGTCGCGGCGCTTGCCTCCACCTTCGGTGCCGACCCGGCCATCGCCGTGCCGTCACGCGACGAGTGGGAACGTGGCTGACGTTCTCGTCGACACCGACGTGTTCATCGACCACCTTCGTGGCGCCGTCGAGCTCAAGCTCGGCAAGCACCGCCTGCACTACTCGGTGATCACCCGCGCCGAGCTCTTCGCCGGCACCGCCGCCACCAACGTCGTGGCGGTGCTGCTCGGCTCACTCCGCGAGGTGCCGGTTGACCGCACCGTCGCCGAGGGCGCCGGGCGCATCCGTCGCGAAACCGGGTTGCGGCTACCAGATGCGCTCATCGCTGCAACAGCGATCGCGCACGATCTCCAGCTCGCCACGCGCAACCGCCGCGACTTCGACCGCGTCCGCGGGTTGCGCCTGCGTGCCCTGACCTGAGACAGGGCCGCGTCAGCCACCGTCGACGAGGGCGGCCACAGCCGCTGCCGCCTGCGCCTGCTGGCCCGGCATCAGATGGGCGTAGGTATCGAGCGTGAAGGCCACCGAGGCGTGCCCCAGACGCTCGCTGACGACCTTGACGTTGACGCCGGCGGCGAGCAGCTGGCTGGCGTGGCTGTGGCGCAGATCGTGGAAGCGGCTCCGTGGTGGCAGCCGGCCGCGCTCGGCGTCGCTCATCTTGCGACGCGGCACAACGAGCCGATCGAAGCTCTGCGACAGCGAATCCGGGTTCAGGCCATGACCAAGCGGCGTGGTGAACACGAAGCCCGTTTCGATCCATGCCGGGCCAACCAGCATGTGCTCCCGCAGCTGTTCCTTGCGCCAGGCGCGCAGGTCGCCGACCGTTGAAGGGTCCAGGTCGACGACGCGGCGCGACCGCTTGGTCTTCACGTCCCCGACGATCGGACGGCCGCTGACCATCGTGACCGCTTGGCGAACTGTGGCCGTGGCGTTCGCCAGGTCGACGTCGCTCCAGCGCAGCCCGCACAGCTCGCCGCGCCGCAGGCCGCTCATGGCCGCCAGGCGGACGACCGGGTGCAGCCGATGACGCTCGATGCAACCGAGGAACGTGCGCACCTCCTCGGGCGTCCAGAACTTCATCTCCGGCGCCCGCGCCGACGAGACCGACGGAGGTGTCGCCAAGCGGGCGACGTTGCGCGACGTGATCCCCTTGCGCTCGGCATCGCTCAACGCCTTGCCAACCACGACGTGGACCTTGCGGACCGTTGATGGCGCCAGGCCGCGCTCGAGCAGACCGGCGTAGAGCTTGTCGAGATCGACGGCGCGCAGCGTCTGCAGGTTGATCGAGCCGATCGCCGGCAGCACGTTGTGGCTGATCAGATGGCGGTAGCCGGCGACCGTGGACGGACGGCGCCCTGAGGCTGGCAGTCCATCGAGCCACGTCGTCAGATACTCACGAACCGGCTGCTTCTGTGGCCGAATGAACGACCCGCTCATCACCTCGCTGAGGATCTGGTTGAGTGCTTCCTGCGCCTCCCGCCTGGTTGCGAAACCGCGTCGCCGGAGCTGCTTGCGCCGCCCATCGGCATCGGGCACATCGACGACGAGGCTCCACTTCCGAGTGGTCTCGTCGCGTCGGATCGAGCCACCACTCACGGCTGGGCCACCTTGAACGATGCCACTGCGCTCATCCGCGGATCATAAGCACCGAGGTCAAGGGGTCGCAGTGGTCGCGTTCAGTGATCAGCGCACGCTTCGTGCCGGCCTCGGTTCGGTGTCTGAACATTGCGCACAGGGTTGCGGCTGTGACGTTGGTCACGGCGGCTGGTCCGTTCTGTACTTCCCTGTACTCCCCTGTACTCAGGCTTACGTCTGTGTACAGCTCGGTCACCTTCGGACGTCGGGGAGGGGGATTGCGGGCGGAATGACATCGGTGTAAGTCGGTCTGTTCATGGACTTGGTCGGATTTCGACGTGGCGCCGGAGGCGCTGGTGTTGACCGTCGAGGAGGCCGGCCGTGTGCTGCGGTTCGGCCGGTCGTTCGCCTACCAGCAGGCTCGCCTGTACCTCGTTACGGCGGCGTCGCCGGCATCCCAGTGGTGCAGATCGGATCTTGCTTCCGGGTGCCGCGGTGGGCGCTGCTCGAGCTGGCCTTGACTGGCCGCCTGGTCCGCCTGTGTGACGCACAGCTGCCCGTCGTCGGCGTCAACGATGTCGACTGACCCCGCGCGTCGTCGTGATCGACGCGGCGTCACGCGAGATACGTCGACGGCTCGGACCGTCGAGCTGGCTGGTGTTCGAAGAGTTCCTGCTCGCCGCCTCTCCCTGCCGGCGGCGGATGGCAGGCGTCGGTTTCGGTTCGCTTCCTGGCCGAGCGGACGGGCTTGTCGAAGGACACCGTCGCCCGGGCCGTGGCCCGACTGCGTCGAGCTGGTCTGGTGACCCTGCGCCAAGAGCGCACCGCCGGTCTGTTCGCCACCGGTGTCTACGAGCTGACGATCCCCAACGGCATCACCGTCAACCCTGCCGCAACCCTCGACACCCACCTCGCGCCATCTCCGATCTCGCGCACCGCGACTGTCGACTCCACGCAGCTGTCGCTCCTGGCATTCGAGCCCTGACGAGGCCACCCCGTGATCAGCCCCTCTTCAAACGCACAACCACAACGACAGACAAGTGCCCGGCGGCGGGGCGGGCGCTGATGTTGCGGGTCACGACCCTGTACGCCGCGTCGGCGGCGGCAACCGCGGCGTATTACACGCAGTACCTGACGGCGGCGCCTGGCGAGGTTCCTGGCGTGTGGGTCGGCCGCCAGGCCGCCGGGCTCCGCTTGTCCGGCGAGGTCGACGCCGCCTCGCTGCAGACGCTGCTGGAGGGCCGTAACCCACATTCGGGGACACCGTTGGGCAGGTCCCTCGTCGACCTCCCCGACGCGCGTGTGCGGGCGGTGGCTGGGTTCGATGCAACGTTCTCCGCGCCGAAATCGGTCAGCGTCCTGTGGGCGTTGACACAGGACCGCCGGCTGCTCGAGGCACACGACGTCGCCGTCCGCGCGGCCCTTGCTCATCTCGAGCGGTTCGGATCGACGACCCGGATCCGTGCCGTCGGTGGCCGGCTGCACCCCGACACGGGCGGTCTGTCGATGGCCGTGTTCCGGCAGACGACGTCACGTGCGGATGATCCGCAGTTGCACACGCACGCGGTCGTGTCGGCCAAGGTGCAGACGTCGTCGGGGCGGTGGTTGGCGTTGGATGCTCGCTACTTGAAGCGGTACCAGCGGATGCTCGGCGGCGTCTACCAGTCGGTGCTGCGTAACGAACTCAGCCACCGGGTCGGTGTCGACTGGTCGCCGATCGTCAACGGACAGGCCGAGATCGCCGGCGTCCCCGCCGACCTGTTGGCCGTGTTCTCCAAGCGGACCGAGCAAGTCGACCAGGCCGTCGCCGGCATGGTCGTCGACTTCCGCACGCGTGAGGGCCGGGACCCGACCCGCTGGGAACGGGCTGCGTTGACCCGCCAAGCCGCCGTCGACACCGCAACCACAAGACCGGCGCCAGTGTCGCCGATCTCCGGACACGGTGGGCGACCGAAGCGATCGCCGCCGGTTACGACCCACGCCAGGTCGTCGCCAACCTGCCCACCGCGAGCGTCTCAGCCTCGCCACCGGCGGTCTCGTTGGCTGCGGTGGTCGAGGCGCTCTCGGCGGGTGGGTCGACGTGGGGCCGCGCCGACGTCCTGCGTGTCCTGTGCGACGGCCAACGCCCCCAGCCGGGGATGACAGGTGAGGCGTGGGCGGCTCAACTGGAAGCGATGTGCGATCAGGTGATCGCCGCGTGTGTCGAGCTCGACCCGACCATCGCCTCCGCCCCACGCCGCCAGTCCGACGGTCGGCCGTTGTGGTTGGAACCAATCGCCACCCACCTCACCAGCGAACGCGTCCTCAACGAAGAGACCCGAATCCTCGCCTGGGCGATCGACGCCCAAACCCCCGACCCGCAACCGTCCACCACGATCGACCGCGCCCGGCTCGACATCCTCCAAGCCGACGCCGCCGCCGCGGTCGCCGGCCACGACCGGCTGGTGCTCGCCGTCGGTCCGGCCGGCGCAGGCAAGACCACCACCCTGGCCGCCGCCGTCACCGACCTCCACCGGCAACAACGACCGGTGTTCGGAGTCACACCGTCGGCCAAAGCCGCGAGGACGTTGGAGCGTGAGACCGGGATGCGCGCCGACACATTGGCAAGTTGCTGTACGAGTGGGAACGCCCCGACCGGCCGCCCGGCGATCACTTCCGGTTGCCGGTGGGGGCGACGTTCGTCGTCGACGAGGCTGGGATGGTCGGCACCGGCGCACTCGACCGGCTCTCCGCCTCACCGAGCACCAACGGTGGCGACTCGCGCTCGTTGGTGACCCGTACCAGCTGCAAGCCGTCGGACGCGGCGGCATGTTCCACGAACTGTGCAGCACAGGGCGCACCCACCACCTCGCCCGCATCCACCGCTTCCACCAACCATGGGAAGCCGCCGCCTCCCTGAAGTTGCGACACGGCGACCCGGCAGCCATCGACACCTACATCCGCCACGGCCGCGTCCACCCCGGCGAGTTCGACGAACACCTCGAACACATCGCCCGACTGTGGCTCAACAGCAATGACCACGGCAGGACGATCGCGGTGACCGCGGGCACCAACACGCAGGTCGACGCGATCAACGACACCGTCCAAACCGCCCGCGCCGCCGCCGGGCAACTCGACACCACCGTGACCGCCTCGATCGGACACGGACAGGCCGCCCACCCCCGCGACGTCATCGTCACCCGCCGCAACAACCGCCAGATCCACACCACCACCGGCGAACCCATCCGCAACCGCGAACTGTGGACCATCACCAACATCCACGACGGGGCGCTCCACGTCACCTCCCGCCACGGCACCGGTAACGCCGTCCTCCCGGCTGACTACGTCGCCGAACACGTCCAACTCGGCTACGCCGCCACCGAACACGGCAACCAATCCGACACCGTCGACATCGGCATCGAACTCGTCACCGCCGCCACCGGACGCCGCGGCCTGTACGTCGGCGCCACCCGCGGCCGCGACACCAACCAACTCCTCGTCGTCACCAATGACCACGACCCCGACACCGCCCGCGACCTGCTGCACACCGTCCTGGCCAACGACCGCGCCGACATCCCTGCCACCGCTCAACACCGCAACCTCGCCCAAGCGGATCTCCGTCCGACCCAGCCGACACCGCGCTGCCAGATCCCTGCGTGGTTCCCACAGCTCCAGCGCGAGGTCCACCAAGACTTGGCCGCCGCACGGACCGCGGTCGCTTCGGACCGGCAACGGATCACCGACCTCGAGCACGATCTCGCCGACGCCCGGCGACAGGTCGCTGTGGCCGAACGGAACCTGGAGCCGTACCAGCCCGGTCTCGCCGCCGCCGACTGCGAGGTCGCCAGCGCGCGGGACCGGCAATTCGACGCCTACAGCCGGCTCCGGGGCAGTGGACGCCTCGGTGCTCGCGCCGCCCGCCGCGACGTCGCCGCCGCCGACCAGGCCTACGAGGCCGCCGTCGCCCGACGCCGAGCCACACAGGCCGTCGCCCGGCCAGCCCAGGACCGCTCCAGCCAAGTCCACGCTCGCGTCCACAGCATCGAGGCCATCATGCGCAGGACACACACGCTGCACCAATGGAACGGCAACAGCGGCCGCGCAGAGCATCTCGAGCAGCTCGCGAAGGCTCTCAACCATTGGCAGCAATGGGCACACGGTCAGCCGGTCCGACGAGACGTGCTCAGCCGCACGGTTGATGTCCTCCGACAGCACGTCGCAGCACGGCCCGCATGCGCGCAGCTCATCCCACACATCAGCCAGCAGGCGGCCCGCACCAACATCCGACGGCCAGTTCCCGCGGCCCACCACGTGGACCGTGGCATCGGCCTCGAACGCTGACAAGTCTGGGCACCTGTCAGGCAGTCTTCGCCAATGCAGCGTGAGCCAACGTTCGGCCAGTCTCGCCCAAGACGCCAAGGCTCTGTGGGGCACGACGGACGACGCCAACGCCGCCACGTTGTCGGGGGCGACCGCCGGCCTCCCGTTCAGGTGTCAGAGGTCCGACAGCAGAACCGGCGCGACCGCCGCGTCATCAGGCCTCGATCACCGGCTCCCCGGCCGATACGAATCTGCCTGATCGGGCACGTCGACGAATGGTCGCGGGTGAGCGCTATGTACTCGCGTTCGGTGTCCAGGAACGACGGCTGGAGGACACGCCCGACCTCGTCGACTCGGTCGTTCTCGGACTGTGATCGGCGAGGCGCGTTCGATGGGGGTTTGAGGACGGCGCGGGGAGCGCAACTGGGCCATCCCCGTTCCGGGTTCTGGCTGTTCGGGCTCGGATCGCCGAGCGGCACACCGGTGTGCTGCCGTGGGATGCGGTGGCGGCGATGACCGATGAGCGTTGGGTGACCGGTCACGGTGCTCGGTGGTTGGGCGACATCGTTCGGCTCGTCCGGCTCGCTGACCATCCGGCTGCCTGAGCTGAGCGGCACAGTCGTCCTGCCGGCAGAGGGCCCGCGACGACGGGCGGTCCTTGCGAGGTTGACTGCCGAACGCGGACCTAGGGTCCGGCGAGGTTGTCGGCGAGGTGGCGACCGGCGGACGTTGGTCGTCCGAGCGTGCGGCTCAGCGCGAGCGCGGCGCGCACGACGGTGCGGTTGGCGCCGGGCGTTGCGCCGTCGGCGAGGTCGTTCCATAGCAGCGCCCAGGGTGCGGCGATGAGCTTGCCGACGCCTGGTGCGGTGAGGGTGCGACCGAGGAGGGCGACGCGTCGTGGTGTGGCGCTGGCGGCGACGTGGATCGGGATTGTTGCTGCGGCTGATCGGCCAGCGGTCGAGCGGAGGTGGTCCCAATATCGCTGGGCTGCGGTGGAGGGGTCGGCGAGGATCGCGCGTGCGGCTGCGGCGCCACTGGTCATTGCCGGTGCGATGCCTTCGCCCTGCAGCGGGTTGACCATCCCGGCTGCGTCACCGACGAGCATGAGGTGGCCGTGGGCGGCGACGGTGCCGACCATGCCCATCTTCAGCCAGCCGCCGAGGCGTCGTTCCTCGACCGGCGCTGTGAGCAGGCCGTGGTCGCGCAGGTGGGAGCAGAACGCGGTGAACTGTTGGACGGGCCGGGTGGGGGCCCGCTGGTGGTTGGACGGACCCAGGCCGAGGCCGAGCCCGAGGCCGATGTTTGCGGTGCCGTTTTCGCCGGGGAAGATCCAGCCGTAGCCGGGGAACCCACGGTGGCGTGTCTCGTCCCACAGCACGATGACAGGGCGCTCGACCTGCTGCGCGGCGTATCCGCGGTAGGCGAAGCCCCATAGCACCGCGCCTGGATCGACGAGGCCGGCGCGCCGCGCGAGCGCGCTGCGCGCTCCATCTGCGCCGACCACGACGTCGGCGTCGAGGCGGGTGCCGTCATCGAGCACGACCGATGACGGACCGGCGAGGTCGGTGACGTGCCCGATGACGGGTTGTGCGCCGGCCGCCACGGCCTCGTCGTGCAACCAGGCGTCGAACCGGCGACGGGTGATCGCGATGCCATGCCCGGGATAGCTGAGACCTGCTCGTGCGGGGAGCACGACGCGCCGGCCGGTCGGGCCGAGGATCACCATTTCACCCACGTCGCGGCCCGGCGGTGACGGGGTCAGACCGAGCTCGCTGAGCAACGCCAGGGCGCGCGGTCCGACAAGGTCACCGCACGCCTTGTCGCGCGGGAACGTTGCCTTGTCGACGAGGGCCACCCGTGCGCCACCGCGGGCGAGCACCAGGGCGGCGGTGCTGCCGGCGGGGCCGGCGCCGACCACGATGGCGTCGAATCGGCGTTTACTATGCGAACAGCGGGGCAGGAGCAGATCTCCACCCTTCCCGCTCCCGAGGAGATCCATGCACGTTGGGGGTCTCAGACCTGCGCCAACCAGCGCAGCTCGCCGCCTCTTCTCCGGGCTCCCGGCGCGCTACGACCGACTGGCAGCGGTCCTGTCGTTGGGTCAAGACGCACGATGGCGGCGCGAGATGATCGACCACATCGCGCCGACGGATCCGGGGGATGTGCTCGACGTGGCCACCGGGCCGGGCGGGGTCGCGCTGCAACTGGCGTCGGACACGACGGCGTGGATCGTCGGGATCGACCTCAGTGAGGACATGCTCCGACAAGGCCAACGCAACGTGCGCCAGGCCGGCCTCGGCGAGCGGATCTCGTTGACCATCGGCCAGGGTGAGCGGCTGCCGTTCGCCGATGCCTCGTTCGACGCGCTGACGTTCACCTACCTGTTGCGCTACGTCGCCGACCCGGCAGCAACGATCGCCGAACTGGCCCGCGTCGTTCGCCCAGGCGGGACAATCGCCAACCTCGAGTTCGCTGTCCCACCGACGAAGCGCTGGCGGCTGATGTGGCGGCTGTACACGCGGCTGGTCCTGCCCGTCGCCGGCGCCGCGCTCGGAGGCCGACCGTGGTTCGACGTCGGCCGGTTCCTCGGCCCGAACATCGAAGACCACTACCGCCGCTTCCCGCTGGCCGACCACCTCAACGCCTGGCGGTCGGCCGGCATCGAAGCTGTCGGGCTGCGCAGGATGAGCCTCGGGGGCGGCCTGGTCATGTGGGGGCGGCGGTCGCCCGAGCAGGATCCGAACCCACCACCCACCAGCACCGGCGGCCGACCATGACCGACCCAGCCGAGCCGCTGCCGCCAGCGTTCTACGCGACGAGATCATCCGTAGGTCCGATACGACGGGCTTGGGCGGAGTGGTGGCTCCTACTCCACCCGCCGTACACGATGTGGCACCTCGGCTACGTCGCCATCGGCGCCACGATCGCACCGCAGTTCAACGCAACCACGCTCGTCGGCACACTCCTCGCCTTCTTCCTCGCCGTCGGCGTCTGCGCCCACGCCCTCGACGAACTCCACGACCGGCCGCTACGGACACACATCCCAGCCTGGCAACTCATCACCATCGCCGCAGCCGCGCTCACAGGCGCCGTCGCCCTCGGCGTCGTCGGCCTCGCGCGCATCGGGTCCGGGTTGGCCGTGTTCATCGTCGTCGGCGTGGCCCTGACCTGTGCCTACAACCTCGAGCTGTTCCACGGACGTCTGCACACCGACATCGTCTTCGCCGCAGCATGGGGCGCGTTTCCCGTGTTGACCGCGTACTACGCCCAGGCCCGGACGTTGGCCGTTCCGGCCGTCCTCGCGGCCGGCGCCTGCTACCTGCTGTCCAACGCCCAGCGCGCGCTCAGCACCCCAGCGCGCACACTGCGTCGACGCGTCGCCTCGGTGCACGGCGAACTCGTCCATCACGACGGTCGACGCCAGCCCGTGACGACGACCATGTTGCTCACACCCCTCGAAGCCGCCCTCAAAGCGACGGCCTGGGCCGTGGTCGCCCTCGCTGCCGCCCTCGTCGTCGTCCGTCTTCGCGGAGGGCGATGACACCGACTGCAGCGAGGCCGTGGAGGCCGATGTTGCAGTTACGGCTCGGCCCAGTGACCTCCGGTCGCAGGTAACCGGCGAGCCCAGACTCGAGCAACCTCCCTGACCCTATGCCCAGCGTGGCAGCCGTGTGCTCGGCGATCTCCCCACCGTGCGCCGTCGCCACCGCCGACGTTGATCGCCGAGCACGCAGCCTGCTTGACACGACCAGCAGAACTGGCGAGTCAACATGAGGTCGGGCAGGGTCCACAGTCGGGGCGAAGATCTGCATGAGCCGGGTGGTGAGGTGGTGTTCTCGTTCGAGTCGTCGAGCGAGAAGTTGCGGCTCGTCGAGTCGGCGGGGCGGGCGAGCTTGTGTGTGCAGGACGAATCGATGCCCTACAAGTACGTCACACTCGAGGGCCCTGTGGTTGTCGGAGGCACCGATCGCGAGGTGGAGCGTCGTCTTGCATATCGCCACCGGGCAGGAGATCGGCGACGTCTACCTCGCCGCGGCCGCGGACACGGTGAGCCGGATGGTGCGACTCAGGCCGGTCCGGTGGCGGACCGTGGATCATTCGGCGATGGTCGGCCGGCTGTCGGCGGCGCCGGTGTCGTGATTGCAAGGTGTTGACGCCCGCCGGTGCACGGCCTGGTGGCGCGGTTTGGTGATATCAACCACTTGGTCGATGTTGTCGAGTGAGTCGTCCACGAGGGTGACCACCATGACCACGGACACGATCAGCACAACGCGACGCTCGGCCGATGGTGGCCGGGATGGGGCGGCATCGGCGGTTCACGTTTCGGCGGACCTGTTCTGCGCGTGGGCTGGGTTGATCGGGGTGGTGTTGTTCGTTGCCGGTTCGGTGGTGGCGGGTTCGGCTCCTCGGCCGGATGCGTCGTCGGCGGCGGTGACGGCGTTTCTGGTTGAGCATCGTTCGGCGTTGTTGTTCGGGACGGTGTTGATCGTGTTGTCGGTGCCGTTCTTCGGTTGTTTCGCGGGGTTGTTGGCCGGGATGTTGCGTGACGCGGAGGGAGGTCGGGCGCCTTTGGCTGTCGCCGCGACGATTGGTTGGGTGCTGCTGTTGGCGATCGCCGCGATCGGTGTGTTGGCGCAGGCGGCGTTGACGTGGCGGGGCGCCGACCAGGCCGACGCCTCGATGGTCCGCTTCGTGTACGACATGGCCAGCCTGTCGCTGTACGTCGTGAGCGCGACGGCGGTGGCGTTGTCGGTGGGCGCCACCTCGTACGTCGTGTTCCGAACGGGGCTGGTGGCGCGGTGGATCGCGATCGTCGGCCTCGCGGAGATCATCGTCAACGTGGTCGAGCTCAGTGGACTGGCCAACCGGACGGGAGCGAATGCCGGGGGCTACGTGGCCGGTGTCGGTCCGGCGCTGTGGGCGGTGTGGGTCGTGGCGCTGGCGATCGCCGTCATCCGACGCATTCGCCGCGAGCGGGTCGCGTCGGCCGATACTGCGCGTGGCCGTGATTGAGCTTCGCCTTCATTGCCGTCGCCCGCTGTGCGCGACACTTCGCTAGAGGGGTCGCTGCCGCTTTCATGCTCGACCTGGCCGCGTCGCACATCGATCTGTGGGCTGGTGTTGCCGATCCCGCCGGGGTCATGAGGATCCATTCAGACGCTTGGCGCGCCGGTGGGGTGACCATCGCCGAGGCCGTGTCCATCGAGGTCGTCGCCCTCGCCGAAACCCTCCAGGGTCACCCGGACGCACCGAGATCGGTCGCTCGGCTCGGCAGGCTCGGCGACCGGTTGGACAGCCCGTTGCACGTCGGGCTGGCGTCGCTCTACACCGCGATCGCGTTCATGCATGCCGGGGACCCCGACCACGCCGCCGACGCCTGTCGTGGCGCGCTCAAGGTGTGGCACGGCCACCCATACGACGTGCAGATCCTCCAAGCTCTCGACGTGCTCGCCTGGGCCTGCGCGGCCGGCGGCCAAGCCGAGACAGCCGGTCGCCTGCTCAACACCACCACCCGATCACGCCGCCAGCGCGGATGGGTGACCGCCGCCTACGAGGACTACTGGCAGGAATCCACACGTCGCACGGCGACCGACGACGACGCCGACGCGTTCCGCGACGCAGAACGCTCCGCGTCCGAACTGACCGTCCAGGAAGCAGTCGCCTGGATGACCAGATCCCGTGGACCACGGCTCCGCCCGCTCGTCGGCGGCCAAGCCTCACACCCACCGAACACTCAGTCGTCGCGCTCGTCGCCGAGGGGCTGTCCAACCCTGAAATCGCGGCGCGCCTGTTCATCAGCCGCAGCACCGTGAAGACCCACCTCAACCACGCGTTCACCAAACTCGGAGTCTCCAGTCGCACCGAACTCGCCATGGCGTACACCCGCAAGACGGCACCATGAACGCCCCACGAACCCGGCCGCGACCTCGAACCGTCCGCGGAGTGAGGTTCTGTCGGGGATCTGCCGACGCAGACGAGCCGGCCCGACCCCGACTGTCAAGCGTTGTTGTGTGTGCCGGGCGCGCCACGCGTCGTCGGGTCGGTTGATCCTGATCCGGGTGCGTTGACGTGGAGCTGCTGCTCGCGGAACGTGTCGGCGTTTCCGGGTCCGGTGTTGACGGGCTCGAGGTAGAACCGGGCCCATCTGATCTGGTCGTCGTCGACGCCGAAGATGATGACGCCGCACATCAGGTGCCGGGTCCCGTCGAGGCGGGTGCCGTGGTGCTCCCACTCCGACCAGACGACGTCGCCGTCGACGCTGGAGCCGACGAGCTCGGCGGAGACGTTGGGGACTGCGGCGAAGATCTGCTCCCAGTTGCGGCGGACCTGTTCGCGTCCGATGAACCCGCGCTCGGGATGGGCGGGTGTGTCGTTGCGGTAATCGGCGGCGAAGCAGGCCACCAGCTCGTCGAGATCGTGCGCGTTGGTTGCCGACCGCAGGCGTTCGAGCACGGCGGCCGGACCGACGTCATGGCCGTTCGCGACCAGATCGCTGTCAGACGGGCGCGTGTCGCTGTTCATGCCGAAGCTGAGATCGGGCGGAACTCGGTGTTGGCCACGGTCACGCCCGGCATCGGTGTACTGCCAACCGGCGGCACGGTGGCCCGGGCGTTGGCCTCGGTGTCGAACACGACCATCGACAGGCCCTGCCCGTCGAGTTGATCGAACCAGTAGCCGGCGACGAACCCGGGCGCGGCGGCGACCATCGGAACGACCGCGTCGTGCAACGCCTGGTCCGCGTGATCGCGCTCGGCCGGGTCGATCGTCACGGTCAACAAGACGGCGTACATGATTCCTGCTCTCCACCGGTGATCCAGTGTGCTAGATTGATTCCATCACTATGGAACGGAATACGCGTGCTGTCAAGTCCCGCCGCTACGACTCATCACTGCGCCAGCAACAGGCCCAACAGACCCGCGACCGGATCGTCGACGTCGCCCGCACCCGATTCCTCGCCGACGGCTACACCGCCACCACGATCACCGCCATCGCGGCCGAGTCCGGCGTGTCCGTCGACACCATCTACAAGACCTTCGGCGGCAAACCCGGACTCGTGCGCGCCATCCACGCCGGCAGCCTCACCGGCGACCACCCCGTCGCCGCCGAGACACGCTCAGACGCGCTGCACGCCCCCGGCGCCGACCCCCACGACATCATCCGCGGCATCGGCCACCTCGCCGCAGAAGTCGCCCCACGAGTCGCCCCCGTGATCCTGCTCATCCGCGACGCCGCGCTCACCGACCCGGAGATGGCCGACCTCAAGACCGAGCTCGACGACCAACGCCTCCAACGAATGACCCACAACGCCCGCAACCTGCATCACGCCGGCCACCTGCGCGCCGACATCACCGTCGAACAAGCAGGCGAGATCATGTGGACCTACAGCGCCCCCGAGCTCTACGAGCTCACCGTCACCACCCGTCGATGGACCACCGACCAATACGCCAACCTCATCACCACCGCGCTCACCGCCCACCTCCTCCGGCCTCGACCATCGCCGCAGTGACGCGCATGCCGGCCCGCACATGACGGCGATGACCGAGGCGGTTCTGCGCCCCGATCCGATCTGTACTCGAGACACGCCCCCTCGAGGATGAACCCAGACACCGCAGCCGCTCCTCACTCCCTGGCGCCGTGATCACGCGGGCGTCGCCGTCGTGTGGCGACAACTGGCTCTTCGTGGTCGACGTCGCGCACGCGGCCGTGTTGGTCGAGTCCGTCGACGGAGCAGTCGTCGCGGGAGTGACGACGTCCTTCGAGAGGGCCCCGCCCGGCGCCAGGAAGTCAATCCCGCCGATCGCAGTTATTGGCCAACTCAGCGCCGCGTCAGCGCCGACATCTACGGTCGCCACCAACTTCTGCACACCGTGAGTGGTCGTGACCCGTGACGCGGATCGCCACCGAAACAGTTGCCTCGCTGGTCACAGATTGGTCACGGAAAATCCGGCACAGGGTGACACGAGACAACACCACCCTTACACGCCATTCGAGAAAGTCCCTGCTCAGAGGCAACTTTGATGGACGCTCCACCACCACGCAGCATGAGGTAACACGGCTCGAAAGGCACTCGTAATGAAAAGGTCCAGGGTTCGATTCCCTGTCTGGGCTCCACGCTGACCAGGGGTGACGCGGTCAAGGCGACAGGCCTCCATACCGGCCTGCTGTCGTCCTCGTCGACACCGCGGCCTGCCGAGCCGTGGGAGGGATCACTGAATGTGGTCGGCGTGCTAGAGATGTGGGCTGGTAGCGGGCACTGACGACGCGCTGGGCGGGTCCGCTCGGATCTGGAAGTTGAGGTGGCGAGGGTCACGTGGCTGGTTGATTGGTGGGACGGTGGCCGTAAAGCTGATCTCGGCGTATCGCTCGCCGGCGGGCACGGGAAGCTCGATCCGCACGGCTTGTGGACCCACGGTCGCGTTGGTGGTGGTGCCGGCACTGGTGAATTGGATCGTGCCGGCGCCTGCGGGCGCAGTCACCGAGAGGCGCACGTTTGCGGGCTGGTCGGTGGGTTGGGCGACGGCGACGAGCAGCGTGCCCTGCGCCCCGCACCAGAAGAACGTGTCGTTGCCGGAGTGCTCCCAGTTGAAGCAGCCTTCGTTGGGGCTGATCATCGGCGTGCTGAACAGCCAACGGCGCCGGGCTGCGAGCTGCGCATCGCTCATCGACGAATCGGTTCGTCGGACGGGCACGTATGACCATCGGCCGTCGGGACTGACCCGGACCGGCTGTCCGCGCAGCGCGGTGAGCCCGGCTTCGATCGCCGCCCCACCGTCGGGGTAGCCGAACCGGTCGATCACCAGCCCCTGGAAGCCAGTGGCCACGAGATCGTCGAGGAGTTCGTCAGGGGCAGCGCGCGCAACGAGTTGCTGCCACTCGGCGTCGCGGAACTTCATCCCGCCGTAGCTCCACCGCAGATGCTCGGTGAGCAGGAAGGGTCGCACGAGGTCGTAGTCGGCGGATCGTTGCTCTGATTGTTCCTCGGGAAACCGCCGCACCGGAAGCTGGAACACGGACGCGCCAACGGGCAGCTCGTGTTCGAGGCCGACGAAGAAGTCCTGGTCGCTCGCAAGCTGCACCGCGTTCGCGGCTCGGACGGAAGCGGAACTGGCAAGTCCCGTCTGATCGGCGATCCCGACGATGAGCACGATGACGGACACCACCGTTGCCGACGTGGCAGGCCATGGCAGCCGGCGGACGTGCCGAGCGAGCCAGGGTGCGACGATGAGGCCGCCCCACACCGCCACGAGGAACTCGATCAGGATCGACGAGCGGTCCCAGCCACGAATGCGGTCGAACGACACGAGCTGGAGAAGCCAGTCGAAGCCGCCGGTGATGGCGACGAGGATCCAGAACACCGCGAGCAGCGCGAGGAGTTGCGCCGTGGGCGGTCGTGAGTCGACGTTGTTGCCGGCGACACGTAGCGCGAGCCAGCCGAGCATCGCCACGAAGACCGTGGCGAAGACGACGCCGAGATACATCGAGCTCTCCGACGTGTATCCGGTCGACAGGGTGTGGCCAATGCCACGCAAGAAGCTCAGCCTCGTCAGCGGCGTCGGGGTGACCAGCTGGATGGGTCGCAGACCGTAGATGTCCATCTCGATCGGCAGCCGGCCACCGACCTGTGTGTTCGAGCCGTTCGCCCACTGGTAGAGCAGGGTCCCCGCGAGGTTGGCGACGAGCACGATCACGGTCACCGCGCCCACCACCGCGGCCGCGATCAGCGGCCGGACCGTTCGGTGCGCCGCGGCCGAGAGCGTGGCCGCTGCGGCGATGGTGATCAGGGAGAAGACGGCCCAAGTAGGCGCCGAACGAGCCGACGCAGGCACAGACTCCGACCCACAGGATCACGTTCCACCGTGAGGCCGCGCGCGTGACCGAAGCGCCAGCCCGTCGGCCGCGCGCAACGCGAGCAGCACACCGAGGGGCAACACCGCGTAATGGGCGATCATCAGGTGCGCGAGCCGCAAGAAGTGGAACGGGGCGAACGTGAACAGGACTGCGACGACCACACACGCCCGTCGGCCGACACCGAGCAGGCGACACACCAGGTAGCTCGTCAGCGACGTCGTGAAGAACTGCAGGAGGAAGAACAGGTTGTCGACGACCGCCCAATCGCCGCTCACGGCACTGAGCGACTTGATGATCAGGTAGTTGCCGTTGTCGGCACCGACGGGGAAGTCGTACAACACCTGACCGAACGGTGCGCCCAGCCGCGCGGTCTCCTGCACCCACCCGCCCTGCACGATGGACTTCGTGTTCATCGCGTAGAAGCAACGCGTCGCCTGCATACCCGAACGGCACCCGCAGCGAGATGCCCCACGGCCGGTAGAGCCACAGCAAGAGCACGACCACGCCCGCCCACATCACCACCACGTCGACGAACACGTGGCGCGGGCGGAGACGGACGCTCGGGACCACGCAACTCGCGGACGGAACCGGGCGCGCAACACGTGCCCAGACCGCACGCAACGTTGCGAAGCGGCCGGACGGCGGCGGCATCGACCGGTCGCAGACCAATCCCGGCTGTCGCGTGCCGTGAGCCACCGGCGGGGCATCAATCGCCATGTCAGACGTCAACCGGGCTCACCAGGAATGGTCCGTGATCCTGAGGAGCCCTGCGTGCACCTGCGGGCATATCCGAATCACCGACTGCGGCGCCATGACGCTGCTCGTCGAGCGGACCAGGCGGCACCGGCAGCCGCAGCGGCGGTGCGTCGACGGGCACGATCGCTCGGGGTGTGCCAAATTCGAACGAGCGCTCGGCGCCGGGTTCGGCACCAACTCGCGGTTCGTCGTGTTTCACCGGGGGTCCAGCACGGCCCGACTCAGCGCTGCGCGTGTGGACGGCGATCAAGTCCCGCGCGTCCTCGATGAGCCAGCGGCAGCTGGTGTCGCGCGCGATGTCCGAGAGGATGTTGGTGCCGACGATCTACCCGCTGCTGACGCTGTAGTTGTTCAGTCGCACTCGTGGTTGATGCCCAGTTACATGCCGCGCACCACACTCCCACGCGGCCGCCATCCGCTCCCGCTGCGGTGACGTCACATGGCCCGAGGGCATCCACGTGGGCGACCTCGGCAAGCCGAACAGCTTCCCCGCCGACACCGTCGTCTCCGACACCTCCGGATTCGTCATCCGCGCCGGGCGCGAAGCCGGCGATCGCTCAGCCATTGAGGGACTCGATGGCTCCCAACAGTTCCCCAACTCCCCGCTCCCCGCCCCCAAGATCGACCCGGCCGCGCGCCGTAGACGCTCTGGGTGCAGCGGCCACGCCGGGCGCCGCGGTGAACGGGGAGCTCCGACTCGTCGTCACCGCCGACACTGCGACCGCCACCTGACGTTCATGCCCACAGTCGGTGCACCGACGACGATCAGCATCAGCGACGCAACGGCGGCCAGGCGCTCTGGTCGCAGAACTTCTGAAGATCAGGGCGCAGGCCCCCAGCCGAACCTCGGACCGTCCTCCGACAGGCAGAGGCCTCGACACCGATGTGTTCGTCGACCACGTCCGTGGCGCCGTCGAGCTCAAGCTCGGCAAGCACCGCCTGCACTACTCGGTGATCACCCGCGCCGAGCTCGTCGCCGGGACCGCTGCCACCAACGTCGTGGCTGTGCTGCTCGGCTCACTCCGGGAGATGCCGGTCGACCGGACGTGGCGGAGGGTGCCGGCCGCATCCGACGGGAGACTGGTCTGCGTCTGCCCGATGCGCTCATTGCCGCCACCGCGATCGCTCACGATCTCCAACTGGCCACGCGCAACGGACGCGACTTCGAACGCGTCCGCGGTTAGCGTCTGCGTGCCCTGTCCTGACCTCGGTCGCTCCCGCAGCTCGCCGTCCCGCGTCACCCGGCGGTCGAGGTGGTGACGTCGCTGAACGGATCCGGGACGAGTCCGAGCTCGCGCATCCGTCCGGCGAAGTGATCGTGGGCGCGCCGGGCCTCGCCGAGATGTCCGGCGCGGTGCAACGTGACGATCAAGCGGGTGTGCGCGTCGGTGTCGAACGGGTCGATCTCCAGCACCCGCTGCATCTGCGTGACCACACCCTCGTCGTCGCCCGCGTCGGCAGCCCGCTCGGCCAGACGGCGCACGCACCACAGGTACGCGGCTCGCGCCTGATCACGAGCCGCTGCCGACCACTCGGCGTAGGCGTCCTCCGGGAGGAACTCGCCGCGGTGCAGCGCGACGGCGTCCTCGACACGACCGTCGGCCACGGCGCGGACGAATTCGGCGAGATCGAGCGAGACCTCGGCGAGGTCGAGGCGCACCGCGTCGCGGTCGGCGATCACGCCGCCACTGAGGACCCGACGCACCGCCGACAGCTGCACGGACAATCGGGCGCTCAAGCGGCCCACATCGCCGTCCTCGTCGGGCCACAGCAGTTCGATCAACTGGTCGCGCGGCACCGGTGATCCAGCCGCGGCGGCGAGTCGCTTGCACAGCGTCCTGGCTTGGCGCGAGCCCCATTCGGCGAGCGCCACTGCGGTGCCGTCGCGGAGGACGTCGAAGCCGCCGAGCGTGACGATGCGCGTCGCCCGCGCCCGCCGGGTCACCGCGGTTCGCTTCACGGCGACCTGGCCGGTGACGAACCGTTCGACTTCGACGAGCCAGGGCTCCATGTCGCCGCCGTGCGGGAGGTGGTCGATGCCGTCGAGCTCGACCAACTTCGCCCCGTCGATCGCTGCGGCCAAGCGGCGCCCGTCGTCGATCGGGATGACCGGATCGCCGATCCGGTGGAGGACCAGGGTCGGCACGGCGATCCGTGGGAGCACATCGGTGACGTCGATCTCGTCGATCATCGCGATCAACTGGCGGAGCGCGACCGGGGTCGCGCAGTGCCGCTCGTAGCGCGGCTGCCACGCCCGATAGGCCGGATCGTTCCACAGCGACGGAGCGAACAGCTCGAGGAGCTTCGACTGCTCGGTCCCCCAGCCGGTGAAGATCCCGTCGACGCCGAAGCGGCGGCGGTCCCGCTCCTCGAGTGGGAAGCTGCTCGGCACCGGCCTCGCCGACGTGGCGCTGAGGATCAAGCTGCTGACCCGTTCCGGGTACGTGACGGCGAACATCATCGCCATCGGTCCGCCCTCGGAGACCCCGTACAGCACCGCTCGATCGATCCCCGCGGCATCCATCACCGCCCGGGTGTCGTCGACGCGCTCGATCGAGCCCGGGCACCGGGGCGGTGCGGTCCGACATGCCGGTACCGCGCTTGTCGAACTGCACCACCCGGGCAAAGCCACCGAGACGGGCGAACAGGTGGCGCATCTGCGGACGCTCCCAGGCCAGCTCCACGTTCTGGGCGAAGGGCGGGATGATCACGACATCGACCGAACCCTCACCGAACGACTGGTACGCGAGGCTCGCCCCGTCGCGCGTCACCGCGTACCTGATCGGCGGCACCCCACCCACCGTGCCAGTAGACCACACGCCGATCGGCGTTTCTCCCGGGCCACCGGCCGGTGTACAGACCGGCTCTGGTCGAGCGTGCCGGTCGGGAGTCGGCCACGTGGCCGCTGCTCGGCCGTGACAGGATCGCGCGGTGCGTTCGTCGTCCGGGCTGCCGGCGGGCTCCGTGACGTTCGTGTTCACCGACATCGAAGGTTCGACGCGGCTGCTGCGACGGTGGGGCGACAGGTACGCAGACGCACTCGAGCAACATCGGATCGTTCTTCGCCGGGTCTGGGCGGCCGGCGGTGGGGTCGAGGTGAGCGTGGACGGCGACGCCTGCTTCGTGGTGTTCGCCTCAGCCGACGATGCGCTTGCCGGGTGTGCCGCAGCACAGCGGGCGCTCGCCGATCAGCGCTGGCCGGAGGGCGGCGAACTGCGGGTGCGCATCGGGATCCACACCGGCACCGCCTTCCCACGCGACGGCGACTACGTGGCGCTGGCCGTCCATCAGGCCGCGCGCGTCGTGCAAGCGGCGCACGGCGGTCAGATCGTGGTGTCGCAGCACAGCATCGACGCCCTGTCGTCGGCTCAGCCGACCGGCATCGTGCTCGCCGACCTCGGCCGCTACCGGTTGCGCGATTTCGACGGCCCGGTGACCCTCTTCCAGGTCGACGGTGACGGCCAGAGCTTCCCGTCGGTTCGGGCGATCCCCGCCGACCAGCACAACCTCACGCCGGTCGGCACCACGTTCGTCGGACGGACCCAGGAGCTCGACGACGTCCGGCGCCGGCTCACCGCGGGCCGACTCACCTCCCTCGTCGGGACGGGCGGTGTCGGCAAGACACGGCTGGCGACCGAGCTCGGGATGCTCGTCGCGCCAGGGTGGGCCGACGGCGTGTGGATGGTCGACCTCTCCACCGTCACCGACCCAGCGCTCGTCGTCCCCACCGTTGCCGCCGCGCTGGGCCTGCAGGCGACGGGCACGGACCGTCGCTGCGGTGTGCTCGACGCGCTCGTCGGCCACCGCGCCGTGGTCGTCCTGGACAACTGCGAGCAGGTGATCGAGGAGTGCGCCGCGTTCGTCGGCGAGCTCCTGGCGCACTGTCCATCGGTCGCCGTGCTGGCGACGAGCCGCGAACCGCTCGGCGTCGCCGGCGAGGTGGTCTACCGGTTGGCGCCCCTGCGCGTCGTCGACGACGCGACGACGCTGTTCCTCGATCGGATGGGGGCCGACGCCGGCGACTCGGCCGACCGCGACCTGATCGCCAAGCTGTGCCAGCGGTGCGACCGCATCCCGCTGGCCATCGAGCTGGCCGCGTCGCGCTGCGGGGTCATGTCGGTTGCCGAGATCGTGGCCGGCCTCGACGAACGGTTCCGCCTCCTGCGCACCCGAGGTCG
This sequence comes from uncultured Acidimicrobiales bacterium, assembly GCA_963794805.1. Taxonomy (GTDB): domain Bacteria; phylum Actinomycetota; class Acidimicrobiia; order Acidimicrobiales; family Ilumatobacteraceae; genus JAODBQ01. The sequence goes on along the minus strand of CAWCFL010000005.1, from coordinate 213,379 downwards.
TGCCCTGCCCGAGCGGCAGCGGACGATGACGGCGGTCCTCGACTGGAGCTACGAGCTGCTGTCGCCCGACGAGCGCGCTGCGCTGGAGCGCCTGTCGGTCTTCGGCGGATCGTTCGACGTGCGCGGCGCGACTGCCGCAGTGGCCCACGGCGGCATCGACGGGTACGACGTGCCGGAGCTCGTCTGGTCACTCACCGAGAAGTCCCTGCTGACCTCTGAACCTGCGGCCAACGCGACCCGGTACCGGATGCTCGAGACCGTGCGGGCGTACGCCGGTCGGCGCCTGGAGGCCCGCGACGACACGTCGTCGATCACGGCGGCAACCACGCTCGCGGCGTGGTTGGTGCAGCAGTTCCCGCTCGCCAACCGGGGAGACCGGACATGGCTCGGACGGCTGGCGCTGGAGGTCGACACCGTCACCGCCCTGATCTCGTCGATCGCGCCCGAGGAGCCGTCGCTGCCAGCATTGGCCCGACTGCGCGGTGAGCTCCGCTCGGTCAGCGGGAACCCCAGGCTCGGATGGGAGGAGATCGACGCGGTGCTGGCGCGCCTCGCCGACCCGACGCCGGGCTCGGCCCGCCTGATGCTCTATGCGGCCAGCCTGATGGGCGACAGCGGTGAGGTCGACGAGGCGTTCCGCCGCTGCGACCTCGCCGAGTCGATCCTGGACCAGCTGGGCGAGACCGATCAGTGGGGACCGATCCGCCCGACGTCGCCGCGCCCGACGCTCTTGCTCCGCAGCGAGCGACACGAGGACCTGGTCCGCGCCGAGGCGCTGGCGCAAGCCGCCGCCGACGCGACCACCACCGACGCCGAGCGGGCCGACGCACTGCTGCGACTGGCGATGACCAGGAGCGCACTGGACCTCGACGGCGTTGCCGACCTGTACGAGGAGGTGGTCGTGCTCGGCCGCCGTGCCCCGGATCACGTCGTCGTGGCCCTCGCCCTGAACAACCTCGCCGAGACCGAGCTGCGTCGGGGGCTGGTCGGACGAGCCGCCGACCACCAACGCGCGGCGCTGACGTACGCCGCCGAGCTCGGCATGGAGCACGTCGTCAGTTTCGGGTTGATCGCCTCGGCGAGGATCGCCGAGTCCGTGGGTTCACCGACGCTCGCCGTCCACCTGCACACCGTCGCCGAACGGCGTCTTGCCGACTCGGGCGTGCTCCTCTATCCCGATGACCAGGCGCTGAGCGATGCCATGCTCGACCGCATCGTCGCCACGATGGGACCGGCCGCGTTCGCCGATGCTCGCCGATCGGGCGAGCTCCTCGACGCCGAGCAGGCGCTTGCCGAGGCCGATGCCGTGCTGCTGGCTGCGTCGGTCGGGCCGGTCGGGGCAGTCGGGGCGTGGCGTGCGGACGACGGATCACCCGCAGCGAGGTGATGCCCGTTCGCCCGTGCGCTCCGTACCGTGGATCGTCCACGGGAGGAGACCGGGATGGGACTGTTGCGGCGACACCATGACGACGAGGCGCCACCCGCGCACTTCATGATGCGCGAGAAGTTGCTGGCCATTGGTGACGACTACTGGATCGAGAACGACACCGGGGAGCGGATGTACCACGTCAACGGCAAGGTGGCGCGCGTCCGCGACACCTGGGTGTTGGAGGACGCCCACGGGCAGGAGGTGGCCCGGATCAAGGAGCACAAGCTGTCGATCCGCGATGCGATCCACATCGAGATCGACGGCCGTGACGCGACCGTGAAGCAGGCGATGGTCGGGTTCCGCGACCGCTTCCACGTCGACGTCGACGGCGGGGACGACCTCAAGGTCCACGGCAACATCGTCGACCACGAGTACGAGATCGAGCGCGACGGCGACAAGATCGCCGAGATCTCGAAGAAGTGGTTCCGGGTCCGCGACTCCTACGGCGTCGAGGTGCTCGATCCCGCGGCGATCCCCCTGGTGTTGGCCGTCACCGTCGCCGTGGACTCGATGTCCCACGACTGACGGCGCGCCGCAGGAGCAGGAGCCGGGCTCACGCACCGGGGTACGCGTGACGACCGGCGTCCTCGGACGGATCGACGACTTCCAGCGGCGACGCCGACCCATCGGGTTCGCCTACGCGGTCGTCAAGCGGTACTTCGAGGACCATGGACCGTGGCTCGGGTCCCTGATCTCGTACTACGGCTTCTTCTCGCTCTACCCGTTGATGATCGTGTTCGCCAGCGTGTGCACGTGGCTCTTCCGGGACCGTCCCGACGGTCTCCAGCGAGTGCTCGAGGCGCTCTGGTCGCACGTCCCGTTCGCCGAGGCCGTCGCCCGCGCCGAGGTCCAGCGACAGGTGAGCGCCTTCGAGCCGAACAACTGGGTGCTGCTGGCGTCGTTGCTGATCACCCTGTGGGGCGGGCTCAGCGTGACTCGCGTCCTGCAGGACGCGGTGAACTCGATCTGGGGGGTGGCCCGCTTCCGCCGCCGCACCCTGATCCGCCGGATCACCCGCTCCCTGGCGATGGTCGGGTTGCTCGGACTGAACATCATCGTCACCGCTGTCGTCGCGGGGATCGCCGTGGCCGCCGACCTGCCACTGGGCGGCGTCGTCCTCGCGGCGTCGGCCAACGTCGTGTTCGCCACGTTCGTCGCCGTGCTCGTCTACCGACTGGCGTTGGCCACGCCGATCGCCACCACCGACGTGCTCGCCGGGGCGCTGACGATCGCGGTCGGGACGCTCGTCATCTCCCTGTTGGGCGGGCTCTACGTGCAGCGCGTCGTCGGCCGCATGACCAGCCTGTACGGCCCGTTCGCCTCCACGATCGGGCTCCTCGCGTACATCACGCTCCTGGTGCAGCTCGTCGTGCTCGCCACCGAGGTGAACGTGGTGCGGGCCAAGCGGTTGTGGCCGCGCTCGATGACCTCCACGTTGCACGAACCCGACCGGCGGGCCATCCGCCTGACGATGACGCGCGAGGCGCTCGTGCCGTCGACGCTGGACGGGTGGGAACCGCCGCCGGTGGAGGCCGAGGACCGGCTCGACCGGTCAGAGTGAGATGACGAGGTGACGGCGTGACGTGGTGAGCGCGACGAGGACTCGCGTCACATGGCGATGCATGCTGGGCTCGTGGCTGGCGGCACTTCCACGGTCGATCGGCGCACCGAGCGACCGCACGACGACCGTGGGGCGCTGAGGCACGGCTTCGCCGAGGTGGTCGGCACCGTCAGCCGACGACCCCACCTCGTCGGAGTCGGTGCGCTGGTCGTGCTCCCGTTCGTGGTCCTCGCGATCGTGTTGCTCGGTCGGGCGTGGACGCCGGCCGGCGACATCGCACTCGAGATGCTCCAGGTGTCCGAGGTGGGCGGCCGCCACACCCCGCTCGTCGGCACCTGGTCGCGGTGGGGGTGGAACCACCCTGGTCCGCTGTTGTTCTACGTGCTCGCGCCGTTCACCTGGCTGCTCGGTGACGTCGGCGCGCTCGTCGGCGTGGTCGTGTGCAACGCCGCCGCGGCGTTGGGTGCCGTCCTCGTCGCCGACCGGCGCGGCGGCCCGCGCCTCGCGGTGCTCACCGGGCTCGTGGCCCTGGCGCTTGGGCTGTCGCTCGGGCCGGCGGTGCTGATCAGCCCGTGGAACCCGTGGGTCGGCCTGCTGCCGCTGCTGTGCGTGGTGCTGCTGGCCTGGTCCATCGCCGAACGCGATCTCGTCCTGCTGCCGGTGCTCGTCGGGGTCGGCTCGTTCATCGTCCAGGCACACGTGGGCTTCGCCCCGCTCGTGATCGGCCTGTCGATCGCCGGCGCCGCCCTCGCCTGGCGGCGCGCTGACCGATTCGGTTACTGGCCGCGCCACGGTCGACGCACCGGCATGCGCCGTCCACTACTGGTGAGCGCGATCGTCGGGCTGTTGCTGTGGCTCCCGCCGATCATCGATCAGATCATCCGCCGGCCGGGCAACCTGTCCCTGCTCCTGGACTTCGTCCGCGACCCGGCGGCGCCGGCCGCCGGGTGGCGGGCCGGTTGGCGGGTGATGACGGCGGCGCTCGGCTTCCCGGGCGCCTGGCTGTCGGGCACCGTGCTCGACGCGTCCGGACGGAGTGCGTCGCCGCTCCCCGCGCTGATCCTGCTGGCGGCCGTCGCCGCACTCGGGCTGCTCGCCGCGCGCCGCGGCGCCGCCGGCGCGGCCCGCCTCGCGGCGCTGTCGCTCGCCGCGACGCTCGTCGGCCTGGTGGCGACGGCGCGGGTGGTCGGTCCGGTCTTCGACTACCTGCTGCGGTTCTGGTGGATCATCGGCGCGTCGCTGTGGCTCTCGGTGGCGTGGTCGGTGGTGTCCCTGACGAGAGCCCGGCTCGTCGTTCCCGCCGGCCTGGCGATCATGACGGTGCTGTCGGCCGGCCTCACCTGGCGAGCCGTGTCGGTCGAGGTGCCCGAACGTCCGAGCGGCGACGCGGTCCGATCCCTCGGCGACCAGCTCGCCACCGGGCTCGACCACGACACCGGGTACGTCCTCGAGTGGGCCGATCGGCGGACGTTCGGCGGCACGGCGATGGGGGTCTTCCTCGATCTGCACGACCGGGGCTTCGACGTCGCCGCTCCACTGCAGTACGACATGTGGTTCGACAGTTGGCACCTCCGTGACCGCGACACGGCCGAGGCGATCCTCACCGTCGTCGGGCAGGATGATCTCGACGCGGGCACGACGCCTCCACCGGACGCGGTGACCGTCGCCCGGTACGACCCGCTCGACCCCACCCAGCGAGCCCGCGCCGAACAGCTGTGGCAGGCGATCACATCGGCGGTCGACCCCGCGGCCGGGACCGGGCCGTCCGATCTCGACTCCGCCGCCGGGCGGCAGGCGCTGGTCGACGCCGGCGCCGACAAGGCGACGGTCGAAGCGCTCGCCGCACTGCACGAGCGCGGCGCGTTCGCCTATGCCGTGTACCTGTCGCACGGCTGAGCGGTCGGCGCGGCGAGGCGACGATCCACCGTTCAACGAGGATCGAGTCGGCGCTCCGTCAGGTCGAGCAGCCCGGCGGCCGACGGGGTGAACCCGCAGGCGCCGATGTAGAACGGGGCGAGCTCGGCGCCGAAGTCGACGTGCAGGATCTCGCAGCCCGCGGCGCGGGCCCCGTCGGCCGCGGCACGCACCACGCGGGTGCCCACGCCGTGGCGTCCGGCACTAGCGGCGACCATCACGTCCTGGATCCACGCATGCACCACGCCGTCGGTGATCACGTTGGCGAAGCCGACGAGGTCGCCGCCCGCGTCGCGGGCGACGACCCAGCCGAGGCTGTGGGCGGCAACCTGTCGCTCCCAGTCCCACTCCTCATCGGTGAACACCCTGGTCGCGAACGCTGCAGCGTGCAACGCGTTGACCTCGGTGTTGCCGAACCTTCCACGCCACTCCACGCCGACGAGCACGGCGCGACGTTACGACGCCGGCTGCGCGTCAGGCGCGCCGACTGCGGAAGATGCTGTAGCCCCCGGGGCCCACCAGACAGCCGACCACGATCAACAGGATGCCGAGGATGATCGAACCTTGCAGGAGCACGATGATGCCTGCGACCACGAGGATCGCAGCGATGATCCACAGAACTGTTGCGCTCACAGCGCCTCCTTCTTCGACGGACCTCTTGCTCCTTCCCCGTCGTCGCGGCGGCAAACATGTCCCTCGACGATCACCCGGACGGTCACCCCCGGTCGACCACCGGGGCACCCGAACCGTTGGCGGGCTGCAAGGCTCGGCAGCATGCAGTGGGGACGCAACACCGTTCGCCGTCGCGGCCTCGTGGTGATGGCGACCGCAGCCCTGGCGGTGGTCGGTGGGTGTGGCGGCAGCAGCGGCACGGCCACCACCACGAGCGAGCACCGCGGCACGGCGTCGACGCCCGCCACGACACCCGGGGTCGACGCGCTGACGTACTGCACGGACCACGGCGGCACCACCGAGGCACGGCAGGCCTACTTCGGTACGAACAACGACCAGGACCAGTGGGTGGCGCTCGGCCAGCCGCGGACGTTCTGCCGGTTCGTCGCCGAGGACGACTCGCGGATCTACGTCGACGTCGACACGCTGGCGTCGCCGACCCCGTCGTTGGCCGCGGCGGCGTACCTCGCCAAGCTGCCCCTGCCTCCGTCACCCAACGTCGGCGCCAACCCGGCAGCCGTCGACTGCAACGACAACCTGCTCGGTACCTCCAACTACGGCACGACCGTGAACGGTGGCGGTTGGGTGAACGTCGACGACCCGACGTTCACGGTGGTCAACATGTGCGTGTTCGCCGACGGCTCGGCGATCGACGAGTGGGGCATCACCTACTACAGCGGCGGGGTGGTGCGCGGTGCCGATCTCGCCCCGTTGTTCCGCTTCGACACGTCGGCGGTGGCGGCGATGTTCCCGCCCGCCGCGACCCCGCCGTCGCGGACCACCGCACCCTGAGCTGGCTGCTCGCAGGGTGCCCGCTGATCGACCCGACGAGCGAGCTCGCAGAGTCAGCCGGCGGCCAGGTCCTGCAACAGCGCCCTCGTGCGCCGGCGCGAGCCGCTGGCGTCGTCGCCGACCGGGAAGATCGCCGCCCAGATGTCGGTGGCTGCCGGCATCGAGCAGCCCCTGCAGCTGCGCCGCCACGGCCGCCTCGTCGCCGACGATCGCTGCGTCGGCCGGACCGGCGACGCCGCCGTGGGCGAGGATCCGCTGGTAGTTCGGCAGCGTCCCGTAGACCGTGAACTGCTTCGCCGCGGTCTGTCGCGCCTCGTCGACGTCGTCGTGCACGGCCACGGGCAGCCCGGCGACGATCCGCGGCGCAGGGCGGCCGGCGTCGGCCGCCGCCTTGCTGATCAGCGGGAGCACGTGCGAATCCACCGCTCGGGCGTTGGCCATCCACAGGATCGTGCCGTCGGCCACCGCGCCGGCGACGCGCAGCAGGCGCGGCGCGAGCGCGGCGACGAGCAGCTGCACCGGCTGGGTGAGTGGCTGCGGTCGGGCACCGCGCAGGGTGAGCTCGTCACCGGCGACGTCGACGGGCTCGCCGTGCAGCAGCCCAGCGACGATGTTGACGTACTCCTCGGTGTGGCGCCCGGCCGTGGCGTAGGGGATGCCGTACATCCCCTCGATCACCGGCGCGTGCGACGGACCGATGCCGAGGGTGAACCCGGGCCGTCCCATCGACCACGCTGCCGCGGCCGCACGGTTGGCCTGCAGCACCGGGTGCGCCGTGTACGTCTGCAGCACCGCCGTGCCGAGCTCGATGCGACGTCGTCGCCCGGCCGGCGACGGCCATCGGCGTCACCGGGTCGCCGGCCACGGCGCTCGGGTACCACAGCGTGCTGAAGCCGTCGGCCTCCGCCTGCTGTGCCTGCTCGATGATCCTGTCGATGGAGCCGCCGCCGCCGTTGAGTCCGATGCGCATGGAGGGCAATGTACGCGCTCCCCGTCGGGGTCGGCTCAGCTGGGAGTCAGCTCCAGGCCGGCGAACGAGCCGTCGGCGCGCCAGTCCTCGAGGACCTTGACGAAGGCGACCGGCCCGGCGCCGTACGGCGATTCGGTGAGGCTGCGCTCCGCCGGCCGGCCCTCGTTGTTGTAGTAGCCCGGCGTGCACGACTCGAGGAACTGCTGGCGGTTGAGGGCGAGCGACAGGATCGTCTGCACCCACGCCGCCTCGGCCTCGGCCGACGCCTCGACCGTCGCGCACGTCGTTGGCCAGCGCGTGGCCCAGCATGTAGGCCGCGTGGCGGGACTGCTCGTCGAGCATGTGCGGGAAGTTGACGGTGAAGCCCGACTGGGTGTTGGAGAAGATGAACACGTTGGGGAAGCCGCGGGTGAACATGCCGTGCAGCGTCGCGGTGCCGTCGGCCCACTTGTCGCGCAGCGTCAGGCCGTCGCGGCCGATCAGGTCGTAGCCGGAGCGGCGGGTGTAGTCGGTGCCGACCTCGAAGCCGGTGGCGAAGACCAGGCAGTCGAGCTGGTACTCGACGCCGTCGACGACGACGCCGCGCTCGGTGATCTCCGACACGCCCTGCCCGTTGGTGTCGACCAGCGTGACGTTCGGCCGGTTGAACGCCTGCAGGTACTCGTCGTGGAAGCACGGCCGCTTGCAGAACTGGCGGTACTACGGCTTCAGCGCCTCGGCGGTGGCCGGGTCGGCGACGATCTCGTCGACGCGACCGCGGATCTGCTCCATCTTCTCGAAGTCGGCCAGCTCCATCGTCTGGGCCAGGGCCTCCGGGATCGCCGACCGCGCTGGCGTCCTGGCGCAGGATCACCAGCAGCTTGCCGATGATGTCGGTCCAGCCGTCGTTGACCAGGTCCTCGTCGGCGAAGCCGCCGGACACCAGGGTGTTGAAGTTGTCCATCCGCTGCTTCTGCCAGCCCGGCCCGAGGCTCGCCGCCCACTCCGGATCGGTGGCGCGGTTGTTGCGCACGTCGATCGACGACGGCGTGCGCTGGAAGACGTACAGGTGCTCGGCGCCCTCGGCGAGGTGCGGGACGCACTGCACCGCGGTGGCGCCCGTGCCGATGATCCCGACGCGCTTGCCGGCCAGCCCGGTGAGGCCGCCGTCGGAGTCGCCGCCGGTGTACTCGTAGTCCCAGCGGCTGGTGTGGAACGTGTGGCCCTGGAACGTCTCGATGCCGTCGATCGCCGGCAGCTTCGGACGGTGCAGCGGACCGTTGGCCATCACCACGAAGCGGGCGCGCATCGCGTCGCCGCGGTTGGTCGACACGATCCACCGCGCCGCGCCGTCGTCCCAGCGCATCTCGGTGACCTCGGTCTGGAAGCAGGCGTTGCGGTACAGGTCGAAGTGCTCGCCGATGGTGCGGCTGTGGGCCAGGATCTCCGGGGCGTGGGTGTACTTCTCCTTCGGGACGTAGCCGAGCTCCTCGAGCAGCGGCAGGTAGATGTACGACTCGACGTCGCACATCGCGCCCGGGTAGCGGTTCCAGTACCAGGTGCCGCCGAAGTCGCCGCCCTTCTCGATGATCCGGATGTCGTCGACGCCGGCCTGGCGCAGCCGGGCGCCGGCGAGCAGCCCGCCGAAGCCGCCGCCGACGATGACCACGTCGACCTCGTCGGTCAGCGGCTCGCGCTCGAGCGGCTCGACGTACGGATCGTCGAGGTAGCGGGCGAACTCGCCGGCGATCTCGCGGTACTGCTCGTTGCCGTCGGCGCGGACGCGCTTGTCGCGCTCCTCCCGGTACCGGTCGCGCAGGGCGTCCGGATCGAACGCCGGCGCCTCCGGGGCGATCGTGCTCGCGGTCTGCTCGTGCTCCATCGTCGACATCGACGGGTAGTTGTACTCGGCAACGACTGGTCCGGTCCACGCGGCGGCGACGGTCAGCGGCGGCGGCCGCCGCCACCAGCCGGGTGACGCCCCAGACGATCAGGGCGATGATCGCCGCGACGATCAGCAGGAGCTCGAACACCGCATGGACCAGCGAGCCGATGATGCTGCCGACGATCGACCAGCACCGACGACGGCCCCGATGACCCACGGCCACAGGCTCGGCGGCCGTTCCAGGTCGTCGTCGCTCACGGCGCGACTCCACCGGCTCGGCGTCAGCGGCGCGGCGAACGTGGCCGGCAGCCACTCGTCGAGGCGCTCCTGCAGCACGTCGCCGCTGCGCGCCAGCGCATGGCCGTCGCCGGGGATGCGGACCACCTCGCCGCCACCGGCGATCATCCGCACCATCTCGCTGGCCTCGATCGGCAGGATCTCGTCGCGCTCGCCGTGGAACAGCAGCAGCGGCCGTCCGGCCAACCCGCCGGCGACCTCGCAGCCGGCCGACTGCGTGGCGAACGTGACCACGCCGGCCACGACGTCGCGCAGGCCGACCCCGACACGGATGGCGACCGCCCCGCCGAAGCTGTGGCCCATCGTCACGACCCGCTCGGCACCCTGGGAGCCGACGACCAGCTGCACCGCGGCGGCGAGGTCGATCGTGCACGCCTCGATGTCGTTCGGCTTGCGGTAGCCGACGCGCAGCACCGGCGTGCCGACGGCCGCCCACTGCTCGCCGAGCCGCTGGTAGAAGCCCTCGGCCGGCCCGAGCAGCCCGCCCATCGCCCCGCCGCAGCAGACGATGGCGTTGCCCGACGGCTCCACGCCGTCCGGCGGCTCGTGCCACAGCACGGTCAGCAGACCGCGGCTGGCAGTAGATCTCCAGGTGACGCAGCGAGCGGCGTGATCCGCACCTCCTGGGTGCCGAACACGTCCAGCGCATCGAGCGGCGTCTGCGGGGCACCGCTCCGGTGAGGAGCCCCTTCGTCCATCGCGCGTACCCTACTGCGGCTATGGCAGGGCCAGATGGGGGCAGGCACGACCGGGAGAACTACGAGCTCGGCGTGCGGATCGCAATCTCGTGGAGCGAGATCCGGCGCGGCGCGGGCATGGGCGCGGTCCGCGACTACCTGTTCGGCACCGGCGACGACCGCCTCGACCAGGGTCAGATGGACACGCTCGACCTGCTCGCGCAGCGCCGGTCGTGGCGGATGAGCGAGCTGGCCGAGGCGCTGCGCGTCGACCCGTCGACGGCCACCCGCGCCGTCCAGCGCCTGGTCAACGTGGAGATGGCCATGCGCCGGGCCGTCGGACGAGGACGGCCGGGTGGTGATCGTCGAGATCACCGAGGCCGGCCGCGCCCGCCACGCCACCGTCGCCGCCCGGCGGATGGTGCTGATGAGCCACATGCTCAAGGCGTTCACCCCCGCCGAGCGTCCGCAGCTGGCCGACATGCTCGAGCGGTTCATCGCCGCCGTCGACGAGTTCGTCGACGACATGCGCATCGCCAACTGACCACGCCATCTGACGCGGCTGCCGCCGGTTAGCGTGCAGCGATGGCCGAGCGCGCCGACTTCGCGACCGAGGCGATGCAGTACGCGCCGCAGCTGTACAGCGCTGCGCTGCGGATGACGCGCAACCGCGCCGACGCCGAGGACCTCGTGCAGGAGACCTACCTGCGTGCCTACCGCAGCTTCCACACGTTCGACGCCGGCACGAACCTGCGCGCCTGGCTGTTCCGCATCCTGACGAACACCTACATCAACATCTACCGGGCCAAGCAGCGCCGCCCGGTGGAGAGCGACCTCGGCGACGTCGAGGACCTCTACCTGTACAAGCGGATCGGCAACATCGAGACCAGCCGCAGCGCCGAGGACACGCTGTTCGACATGTTCACCGACGACGAGGTCAAGCAGGCCCTGGAGGACCTCCCGGAGAACTTCCGCCTGCCCGTGCTGCTCGCCGACGTCGAGGACTTCTCGTACAAGGAGATCGCCGAGATCCTCGACATCCCGATGGGCACGGTGATGTCGCGCCTGCACCGGGGAAGAAAGGCGATGCAGAAGGCGTTGGTCGATTTCGCAACCGAACGCGGTTTGCTCGCACGGACGCCCACCGCCGGGCGCCGACACCGTGCCCGACCCGGAAGCATCGATCCATGGGTGATTGCAACGAGACGCTTGCGGGAGCTGGAGCAGTTCCTCGACGACGAGCTGTCCGAGCGACGCCCACGAGGCGATCCACGCCCACCTCGACGGGTGCGAGCACTGCCTGGAGGCGTTCGACTTCCACGCCGAGCTGCGCCAGGTGATCGCCCAGAAGTGCCGCAACGACGAGCTCCCGCCCGGCCTGCTGGCGAAGATCGAGCAGTGCTTCGCCCGAGTCGAGTGACGACCTGAGCGCCCGGGTCGTACCGGCATGCCGGGCTACGCTCGAGCATGCTCGCCAACATCTGGCACTGGTGGATCGGTCTGGTGCTCGACGATCGTCGCCGTCCTGGCCACCATCGGCCTGGTCGCCGGCTACCTGCGCAAGGTCGTCGCCCCGCAGTACCCCGGCAAGAACAACCCGGAGGAGTGAGCAGGCGGCCATGAGCGAGGCCGCCTCACGTCGTCGACTGGGCGCGCGCCGAGCAGGTCGCGATCAGGATGGCCGGCGCGGCACCCGCTCCCGACGCTCACCTGGACGGTTGGGACCCGCCGATCGAGCAGATCGAGCAGCAGATCGAGGACGTCACCGGGCTGCGCTCGGCGGCCGGCACGGCCACGGCGGAGCTGATCGACCGGCCCGCGTGGATCCGGGCCAACATCGCCTCGTTCCGTGCCCTGCTCGACCCGGTGCTGACCAAGCTCGAGGACCATCGACCGAAGTCGGGCGCCGGGCGCCAGCGCGATCGGGTCGCTGTCTCGCCAGATGGCCGGCGCGCAGCTCGGCACGATGCTCGGCTGGATGGGCGGCCGGGTGCTCGGCCAGTACGACCTGCTCGTGCGGCGCGACGACGCCAGTCGCAGCCGACGACGGAGCGGTGTACCTCGTCGGACCGAACCTGGCCGCGCTCGAGCAGCGCTTCGGGTTCGACCCGACCGAGTTCCGCACCTGGGTGCTCGTCCACGAGCTCACCCACCGCGCCCAGTTCACCGGCGTGCCGTGGATGCGCAGCTACTTCACCGGCCTCGTCGACGAGCTGCTCGACGCCATCGACCCGCGGCCCGATGCACTGCTCGGCGCGCTGCGCGACGCCTGGCGCCAGCCCGACGAGGCCCGCCGGCAGCTGCGCGAGAGCGGCGTCGCCGGGCTGATCGCCAGCCCGGAGCAGCGGGCCGTGATCGGCCGCATCGGCGGCCTGATGTCGCTGCTCGAAGGCCACGGCGACGTGACGATGACCCGCGCCGCCGGCGATCTCGTGCCCGCATGCCGACCGCTACGCGCGGGTGCTCGCCGAGCGGCGCAAGCGGGGCAACCCCCTCAACCGGCTGCTGATGCGCCTCACGGGCATGGAGGGCAAGCTCAACCAGTACGCCGCCGGCGAGCGGTTCATCGCCGCCGTCGAGGCCGACGGCGGCCCGCGGGCCGTCGACGTCTGCTGGACGTCGCCGGAGATGCTCCCGTCGATCGAGGAGATCCGCGAGCCGCAGCGTTGGCTGACCCGGACGGCGCGCCGCGCCGCCTGACCTCCCGCCTGTCGACGTGGGCCCTCTCGACCGCGCCGCGCTCGGCGCGCACCCGCTCGTCGTCGAACTGCTCGCCGACAGTCGGTTCCCGGCGCCGGGGACCGCGGTGACCTGCGCGGTGTCCGGCGGTGCCGACTCCTCGGCGCTGCTCGTGCTCGCCTGCGCCGCCGGGTGCACGGCGACGGCGATGCACGTCGATCACGGCCTGCGCCCCGGTTCGTCCGCCGAGGCCACGGTGGTCGCCCGGCTGGCCGCCCGACTCGGTGCCGGGTTCGTCGCCCGCCGGGTCGATCTCGTCGACGGGCCCAACCTCGAGGCCCGGGCGCGAGCCGCCCGGGCGGGCGTCCTGCCGCCGGACGCGCTCACCGGGCACACCCTCGACGACCAGGCCGAGACGGTGCTGCTCAACCTGTTGCGCGGCGCCGCGGCCGCCGGGCTCGCCGGGATGCGTCCGTCCGCCCGCCGCCCGCTCCTCGGGCTGCGCCGGCGGCAGACCCACGAGCTGTGCACCGCGCTGGGCATCGAGGTGGTCGACGACCCGTCCAACGCCGACCCACGACACCTGCGCAACCGGGTCCGCGCCGAGCTGCTCCCCCTCCTCGACGATCTCGCCGGCCGCGACGTCGCGATCCTGCTCGCCCGGCAGGCCGAAGTGCTGCGCGCCGACGACGACCTGCTCGACGAGCTCGCCGCCGCGCTCGACCCGACCGATGCCGCGGCGCTCGCCGCCGCCCCCACGCCGCTCGCCCGACGCGCCGTGCGCGCCTGGCTGCGCACCGAGCATCCGCCCGACGCGGCGACGGTCGACCGGGTGCTCGACGTCGCTCGGGGCACGGCCGTCGCCTGCGAGGTCGGGAGGGGCCGACGGGTGGCCCGGACCGCCCAGCGCCTGCGGCTGATCCCGGAGAATCCCCTCGATCGGGCAGAAGAACCCCGCTGACGACCAGCCGGTGTGCGCCGACCAGCCACTACAATCGCTCGGCGACGAACGCCGGGTGGCACGCCGCGCGATCACCGTCGACCGCCGCTGCGACCGTGCACATCACCGGGAGGGACTGGACCGAATGCCGCCGAGGCTGCGAGGCAAGTGGGCGCTCGGCATCACGCCACGCAACTTCACCTGGTTCATGAAGGACAAGCTCGCGGTCTGCGAGCGTCCGGGCGGCTATGGCGACAACCATCGCCGGGTGCGCCGCCAGGAGGAGATCATCTGGCTGCGGGAGAACGGCTTCGGCTGCCTGATCAGCATCATCCCGGCGCCGCACAACCTGCACAACTACGACGAGCTCGGGCTGCCCTACCTGCACCGGCCGTTCACCGGCACCGACGATCTGGCCATGTGGCTGCGCAGCTTCTACGTCGAGCTCAACGGTCTGCTCGAGGCCAGCACGAAGGTCATCGTGCACAACGAGGCCGTCGACGACCGGCTGATCGGCATCCTCGGCGGCTACATCCGCTGGAGCGGCCTGGTCGGCGACTCCTCGCAGGCCATCACGATCACCGAGCGGATCGCCGGGCGCCAGCTCGATCCCTTCGCCCGCGAGGTGATCCTGATGGCGCACACTGTCTAAACGTCAGGTTAACGTTCGCCCTCGTGGCGGGACAGCGGGTGCTGGTGAGCGGGATGGGCGGCGACCTCGGGTCGCGCGTCGCCACCCTGCTCGAGGCCGAGCCGTGGGTCGGTCAGCTCGTCGGCATCGACGTCGATCCGCCACGCCGGCGGCTGCGCACGGCCGAGTTCCACCTCATCGCCGCCCACGAGCGCGACCGGATGATCGACGTGGTCACCAAGTTCAACCCGCACGTCGTCGTGCACATCTCGGTGTGGGAGCCGCACAGCCGGGCCAGCCCGCGCAACGCTCGGCTGTACACCGAGCAGGCCACCACCGCGATCCTCGGCGCCGCGGCCGAGTGCCGGGCGCTGGAGGCCATCGTCCACCGCAGCGGCACCGAGGTGTACGGGCGGGCCCGCCACTCCCTCACCCGACCGCACGAGCACGTGCCGATCGACCCGACCTGCGACTTCGGGCGGATCCTCGCCAACATCGAGCACACCGCTGCCGCGGTGGGGGCCCGCGTCGGCGTCGCCGTCGGCGCCCTCCGGCTGGCACCGGTGCTCGGACCGCACGTGCCCAGCCCGCTCGGGCGGCTGCTGCGCCAGCCGGTCGTCCCCTTCAGCGCACTGGCCGACTCGCCGTTCTCCGTGATCGAGGACATCGATGCCGGACGGGCCTTCGTCGCCGCCGCCGAGCGACGGCTGAACGAGCCGGTCAACGTCGTCGCCCCCGGCGGGATCACCGCGCTCCAGGCCATCCTGCGCGGACGGCGGCTGCCGTGGCCGGTGATCGGACCGGAGTGGTTGCTCACCAGCGCGGCCAGCGCCGTGCTCGGCGCGCCGATCCCCGATCACGTCGTCGAGCTGATGCACCGCGGACGGCTCGCCGACGGGTCGCGGATGCGCGAGCTGCTCGGGATCGCCCCGCTGGCCACGACACCGGAGGTCATCGACCGGCTGCACGCCTGGGAGGACGTCGTGCGCATCGTCCCCGACCGGAGCGTGGCCTGATGGCCGACGTGGTGCAGCTGCGCAGCGGCGACCGCCGCGGCGCCCGGGCGAGCCGTGTTCGCCACCCGGTGGTCGAGGTCGACGCGGTCACCGACGTCCCGCGCGACGATCGGCTGGCGGCCGACGTTCGAGGTCGACGACTGGGGACGCGATGCGTGGATGATCCACGCGCTCGGACCGCTCGGCCGGTTGCGCTGGGACGTCAGCGTCGGCGGCGCCCAGCACGTGCCCGCCGACGGCCCCGCTCTGCTCGTGGCCAACGCCCGGCGGTTCTCGCTCAGCTCGGTGTACGCGTCCTGGGCGCTGTCGCGCGCGACGGGTCGCACCGTGCGCTTCGTCGGCCGCCCCGACATCGCCCCGGTCGGGCCGTTCATGCGCCGCGCATCGGCGCTCTGCTCGACCGGCCCGACGAGGTGGCCAACGCCCTGCGCAACGGCGAGGTCGTGCTGATCTCGGCGGAGGCCACCAGCCATCCGCGCCACGTCGGGGCGATCCGCCACGAGCTGCTCACCGGCGCCGTGCTCCTCGAGGCGCCCGTCGTGCCGGTGGCGACGATGAGCAACATGACCGGCCGCACGGCGCGCGTCGAGGTGGCCGAACGGGTCGTCCGCCGGCCGAGCCGGCGCGGGCCGCTCGCCGAGGTGGAGCTGGCCGACGAGCTGCAGCGCCGGCTGCAACGCCAGCTCGACGAGCTCGGCGGCTATCGCACCGGGCTGATCCCGCTCGACTGGCTCGGGGATCGCTGATGCCCTACGCCCGGGCGGCCGACGGCGTCCGCATCCACTACGAGGTGCTCGGCCGCCTGGGCGCGCCCGTGGTGCTGATGATCCAGGGCCTCGGCGCCGACAAGCACGGCTGGGACATGCAGCGCTACCTGCTCGCGCTGCGCTACCGGGTGATCGCGTTCGACAACCGTGGTGCGGGCCGCAGCGACAAGCCGTTCAGCGCGTACAGCCTGGAGGCGATGTCCGACGACGCCATCGCGGTCCTCGACGCGTGCAAGGTCGAACAGGCCCACGTCGTCGGGGCGTCGATGGGCGGGGCGCTCGCCTTGCTGATGGCGGTCCGCCACCCGGAGCGGGTGCTGTCGCTGTCGCTCGTGTGCACCGCCGGACGCAACCACCAGTGGCGGCGCGAGCTGCTCGAGAGCTGGGCCGTCGCCGCCACCGAGCAAGGCATGGGCGCGATGGCCGGCGAGGCGGCGCGCTGGGTGATCGGCCCACGCTCGTTCCGCCGGCTGATGCCGGTGTTCGGCTGGCTCGGCCCGCTCGGGCTCAACCGCCCGGCCCACGCGTTCGCCGCCCAGGTGCGGGCGATCCTGGCGCACGACGACTCCACCGCCGAGCAGTTCGACGACATCACCGTCCCGGCCCTGGTCGTCGTCGGCAACCAGGACATCCTCACCCCACGCGGCGACAGCGAGGAGCTGGCCGAGAAGCTGCCCAACGCCGAGCTGGTCGTCATCTCCGGAGCCGCGCACGGGCTGATGGTCGAGCACGCCACCACGTTCAACCGGGTGCTGTTCGAGTTCCTCAACCGCCAGGCGCGCCAGCAACGGGCCGACGCCCGGCAGGCCGTCGTCGCTGCGGCGTCCTGACGACGCCTCGTCCGGCGTGCGGTTCATCGTCGTCGGTGGCGGCCTCGCCGGGCTGTCGGCCGCCGGAGGGCTGGCGGCAGCGGGTCACGACGTCACCGTGTTCGACAAGGGAGCCGGACCCGGCGGACGGATGGCCACGCGGCGGATCGGGCCGGCGACGTTCGACCACGGCGCCCAGTTCTTCACCGTGCGGGCGCCACGGCTGGCGACCCTCGTGGACCGCTGGCTCGACGAGGGCCTGGTGACGGAGTGGTGCCGCGGCTTCGGCGAGCCGCCCGACGGTCACCCGCGCTACGCGGTGCGCGGCGGGATGAACGCGCTGGCCAAGCGGTTGGCCGTCGGTCTCGACGTGCGCTGCCCGTCGATGGCGTTCGCCGTGCACCGAGCGCGGGGTGGCTGGGAGGTGCTGTTCGACGACGGCGCGCGCCATCGCTGCGACGCCCTGGTGATGACCTGCCCGATCCCGCAGTCCTTCGCCCTGCTGGTGACCGCCGGCGTCGGAGCTGCCCATGCCGCTGGCGCGCACCGAGTACGACCGCACGCTGTGCCTGCTCGCCGTGCTCGACCGCCCGAGTGCCGTGCCCGCCCCTGGCGGGGTGCAGGGCCTCGCCCACCTGACGTTCGTCGGCGACAACCAGGCCAAGGGCGTCAGCAGCCGCCCCGGCGCTGACGGTGCACGCCGACCCGGCATGGAGCGAGGCGCAGTGGGACGCCGACCGCGCAGCGACGGCAGCCGCCCTGCTCGACCTCGCCGCCCCGTTCATCGGCGAGGCAACAGTGGTCGAGCACCAGGTGAAGCGGTGGCGGTTCGCCACGCCGCGCACGATCTGGCCCGAGCCGTGCTACCTCGCCGAAGCGGCCGCCCCGCTCGTGCTCGCCGGCGACGCGTTCGCCGGCCCGCGCGTCGAGGGCGCGATCCTCAGCGGCCTCGCCGCCGCCGACGCCTTGCTCGACTGAGTCCGCTCCTCCGGCCGCCGGCCCCGGCGACCGCCCACCGAGGCGGAGGTGCCCGGCGGTCGAGTCCTGACCGGACGATCCGTCGGAGCGACCGAACGGGTCGGCGGCACCGCTGGCGTGCGGGTTCGTGTCGTGCCCTGACCGGAACCATTCCGGTCGAGGCGCGACACGATCGGGGTGGGCGAGCCGCAGTGGGGCAAGCTCGGGACGTGATCGCCTACACCGACGAGCTGCGCGATCGGATCGCGGCGAACATCGCCGCCCACCAGCGTGTCGAGGTGCCGCTGGCCGAGCGGCGCCACGCCGCAGTGGCGATCGTCGTGGTGGACAGCGATCCGGACGACGACGACGATCCGAACCCGGCGGCGGACATGTCGATCGTGCCCGGCGACATCACCGGCCTCGACGGACGGATGCGCGGCGTCGCCGGCGGCGCGGCGTTCCTGCTGTGCCGACGAGCGGCGAAGATGAACCGCCACGCCGGCCAGTGGGCGCTGCCCGGCGGACGGCTCGACGCCGGCGAGACCGTGGAGCAGGCCGCGCTGCGCGAGCTGCACGAGGAGCTCGGCGTGGAGCTCGGGCCCGAGTCGATCCTCGGGCGGCTCGACGACTACCCGACGCGCTCGGGCTTCGTCATGTCGCCCGTCGTCGTCTGGGGCGGCGGCCGCCCCGAGCTCCACGAGGATCCCTCCGAGGTCGCCCACACGTACCGGATCGGCCTGCACCAGCTGTGCCGCGAGGATTCGCCGCGGTTCGTCTCCATCCCGGAGAGCGATCGGCCCGTCGTGCAGCTGCCGCTCGGCGGGGACCTGATCCATGCGCCCACCGCCGCGGTGCTGGTGCAGTTCCGCTGGGTCGGCATCGAGGGCCGCATCGGTGCGCGCGTCGACCATTTCGAGCAGCCGGTGTTCGCCTGGCGCTAGCCGGGTTCGTAGTCTCGCCGCAGGTCAGACACAGGGGGTCGGCGATGGGGTTGGACAAGGGTGCGATCGACGGGCTGGTCGCCCGGGCCAGGCGCGAGGTGGACGACGGGCTGCTCCCGTCGGCGCAGGTGGCGCTGGCCTACGAGGGCGAGCTCGTCCTGTTCGAGACGTTCGGTGACGCCACCGACGACACGAGCTACGTGGTCTTCTCGGCGACCAAGGCGTTCGTCGCCGGGGCGATGTGGGCGCTGATCGGCGACGGGCTGGTCGACGTGTCCAAGCGGGTGGTCGAGTACGTGCCGGAGTTCGGGACCAACGGCAAGGACGTGATCACGGTCGAGCAGGTGATGCTGCACACGAGCGGGTTCCCGCTGGCGCCGATGCCGCCGTTGCTCGGCGCGACGAGCGCAGGGCGCGTCGAGCGCTTCGCCAAGTGGCGGCTCAACTGGGAGCCCGGCACGAAGTACCAGTACCACCCGACGTCGGCCCATTGGGTGCTGTCGGAGATCATCGAACGCGTCACCGGGCAGGACTTCCGTGACGTCGTCGAGCAGCGGGTCACGACGCCGGCCGGGCTGCCGCGGGTCCTGGCCAACCAGGACGTCGTCGCCGCCGAGCTGATCCTGTGCGGCGAACATGCGTCGCCCGACGAGCTGGAAGCGGTGTTCGGCGTGCGCTCGCTGGACGTCGGCGAGGTGACCGACGAGGCCCTGGTGGGGTTCAACGACCTCGCCGCCCAGCGCGTCGGCGTGCCCGGTGGCGGCGGGGTGATGCGCGCCTGCGACCTGGCGATCTACTACCAGGCGGTCCTGCACAACCCCGGCGAGATGTGGAAGCCGGACGTGATCGAGGACGTGCGCGCGAACGTGCGCAACCACCTGCCCGACGTGATGTCCGGGGTCCCGGCCAACCGCACGCTCGGGCTGATCCAGGCCGGCGACGACGGCAAGACGAACCTGCGCGGCATGGGCCACACCGTGTCGCCGCTCGCCGTCGGGCACAACGGAGCCGGCGGGCAGATCGCCTGGGGCGACCCGGCCACCGGCATCAGCCTCGGCTACACGACCAATGGCCTCGACCGCCACGAGATCCGCGAGCCGCGACGCACGAGTGGCATCGCCAGCGCGGCAGGCCGCTGCGGCACGCGCTGAGTGGTCGGGGACTGCCGCCAGCCTTCGCCTGACGATCGGCTGGACCGCGGGTCTGGTCACCGCCAGAACGCGACTGTTCGACTCCGGTGGTGACCAGATGCGCGATCAGCCGCGACGCATGCGGTCGATCTGACGACGGTCGCGCTTGGTCGGGCGCCCGGCGCCGGCGTCACGGACGAAGAACGGGTCGACCATCTCCCGCGGGGGCGGTGGCGGGCTGTGGTCGATCAGGCACTCGGCGGCGACCGGCGCGCCCACGCGCTTGTCGATCAGCTTGACGACCTCGACGATCCGCACGCGGCCACCGGCACGGGCCTCGACGCGGTCGCCGACCTTGACCGGGCTGGCCGCCTTGACCGGTCGACCGTTGACCTTGACGTGGCCGCCCTTGCACGCATCGGTGGCCATCGAGCGCGACTTGAACAGGCGCACCGCCCACAACCAGCTGTCGACCCTCGTTGCCTCGATGGCGGCGATCCTCGCGGGGTCAGTGCCGACCGCTGTGTCCGAATCCGCCACCGCGGTCGTTGTCGTCGAGCCGGTCGACCTCCTGCCAGGCGACCTCCTCGACCCGCTGGACGACGAGCTGGGCGATGCGTTCGCCGCGCTTGACGACGAACGGCGCCGTCGGATCCGTGTTCAGCAGGACGACCTTGAGCTCGCCCCGGTAGGCGGCGTCGATCAGCCCCGGCGCGTTGGCCACGGTGACGCCGTGATTGAGCGCGTTGACCGCTGCGCGGCAGCACGAACCCGGCATGGCCCGGCGGGATGGCCACCGCCAGCCCGGTGGGCACCAGTGCCCGACCGCCCGCCGGGGGGAGTGTGGTGTCCTCTCGGGCGCGCAGGTCCAGCCCGGCGTCGCCGGGATGGGCGTACGTCGGCAACGGCAGATCGGGATCGAGGCGGACGACGGGCACCGGGAGCACGGCGCCCGAGCGTACGTCCCCCGCCCCCGGCACCGTTCGCGTCGCGGCGGGACGCGTCGGAACGGCCGTCAGCGGCGCGACACGAACGAACCGCGCCGCCGCTCTTCCCGTTCGTGTCGCGGCGCACGCCGAACCGTCGTCAGCGGCGCGACACGAACGAACCGAGCCGGGTGGGCTCGGACGGGGCGACGTACGCTCCGGCGGATGGTGCGCGGTGACGGGAACGCAGCGGGACGGCCGCCGAGCGTCGACGCGCTCGCCCGGTCCATCGCGTCCAGCGGGTTGCCCCATGCGCTGTGCGTCGAGCTCGCCCGGGCGGCGATCGCGGCCGGCGAGCACGACGCGGAACGGCTCGGGCGACGAGCCGGCGAGCTGCGCCGCAGCCTGCTCGGACCGGTGATCAACGCCACCGGTGTGCTCCTGCACACCAACCTCGGACGGGCCCCGCTGGCGGTCGACCATCCGGGCGCGGCGCTGAACCTCGAGCTCGACCTGCGCAGCGGCGAGCGCGGCTCGCGCCAGGCCGCGGTCGGCGGACTGCTGGCCAGGCTCACCGGCGCCGAGGCGGCGATGGTGGTCAACAACAACGCTGCGGCCGTGCTGCTCGTGCTCGGCGCGCTCGCCGCCGGACGCGAGGTGCTCGTCAGCCGCGGCGAGAGCGTCGAGATCGGCGGCGGGTTCCGCATCCCCGAGGTGATGGCCCAGAGCGGTGCCCGCCTGGTCGACGTCGGCACCACCAACCGCACCCGGACCAGCCGACTACACCGCCGCCCGGGACCGGCCCGGGGCCGATGTCGCGCTGATCCTCAAGGTCCACCCCAGCAACTACCGGGTCGAGGGCTTCGTCCAAGCCGCGCCGGTCGGCGAGCTGGCGACGCTCGGCCTCCCCGTGGTCGCCGACCTCGGCAGCGGCCTGCTCGACGAGACCTGCCCGTGGCTGTCCGGCGCGCCGCCGGCGTGGCTGGCCGGCGAGCCGGCTGCCCGTCAGACGCTGGCCAACGGCGCGGCGCTCGTCACGTTCAGCGGCGACAAGCTGTTCGGTGGACCCGCAGGCCGGGATCATCGCCGGTCGAGCCGACCTCGTCGCCGCCTGCCTCCGCCACCCACTGGCCCGCGCCCTGCGCCCGGGTGGGCACGTCCTCGCCGCGTTGCAGGCCGTGTCGCTGAGCTACCTCGATCGCACCGCGGTGACCGTCGTCCCGTTCTGGCAGATGGCCACCGAATCAGCGGCTCGGTTGCGTGCCCGAGCCCACGCCGTCGCCGCCGATGCCGGTTGCGGCGAGGTCGTCGACAGCGAGGCGGTCCCCGGTGCCGGCTCGGCGCCGGGCGCGACGATCCCGTCCGTCGCCGTCCGCCTCGCGGGCGACCACCTCGCACACGCTGCGCGCCCACGAGCCCCCGGTCATCGCCCGCAGCCGCGACGGCGCGACGTTCGTCGACCTCCGCTCGGTGTCGGCCGCCGATGATCGGCAACTGGCCGCCGCGTTGCGCCGATGCGCGTCGTAGCAGGGTGGTGAAGTTGTCGCCTCGACGGGCAGCTGCGCAGCCGTGGACGCGACCCGGTCGCTCCCTGTGCCGGGCCGACTGGTGAATTCCACCATCCTGCTCGCGACGGCCGGGCACGTCGACCACGGCAAGTCGTCGCTCGTGCGCTGGCTCACCGGCACCGACCCGGACCGCTTCGCCGAGGAGCAGCGCCGGGGGATGACGATCGACCTCGGCTTCGCCCACACCACGCTCCCCGGCGGCGAGGGCATCAGCTTCGTCGACGTCCCCGGGCACGTGCGCTTCATCGGCAACATGCTCGCCGGCGTCGGTGGCGGTCGACGCCTGCCTGCTCGTGGTCGCCGCGACCGAGGGATGGAAGCCGCAGACCGAGGAGCACCTGCGGATCCTCGAGCTGGTCGGCGTCCGCCACGGTCTCGTGGCGTTGACGATGTCCGACCTCGTCGACGACGAGTGGTTGCAACTGCAACGACTCGAAGTGGAGGACCACCTCGCCGGATCGACGTTCCGCGACGCCGAGATCGTCGCCTGCAGCGCCGTCACGCGGCGACGGCTACGAGGAGCTCATCGGCGCGCTCGAGCGGCTCGCAGCCATGACCCCGGTCGCCGCCGATCGCGGGCGGCCGCGTCTGTGGGTGGACCGCAGCTTCGCCGCCCGCGGCAGCGGCACCGTCGTGACGGGCACGCTCACGGGCGGGAGGCTGCACACCGATCAGCGCCTCGACGTGCTCCCCGCGGCGCGCACGGTGCGGATCCGCAGCATGCAGACCCACGGCGAGCGGATCGAGCAGCAGGGACCCGGCAACCGTGTCGCCCTGAACCTCGTCGGCATCGATCACACCGACGTCGGGCGCGGTGACGCGGTCCTCGTCGCCGGCCAGTGGCGGCCGACGACGCGCTTCGACGCCACGCTGCACGTGCTCGACGGGCTCGGCCACGACGTGTCCCGGCGCGGCGCGTACGTCGCCCACATCGGGTCGGGCGAGCACCCGGTGCGAGTCCGGGTGCTGGGCACGGCGGACATCCCACCAGGTGGCGACGGCCTCGTCCGCATCCACCTCTCGGCACCGTTGCCGCTCGTGAGCGGCGACCGCTACGTGCTGCGTGAGAGCGGCCGCGCCGAGACCGTCGGCGGAGGCGAGGTGCTCGACGTCGATCCCGTGCTGCCGGCGGCACGCGCCCGTCCCGACCGCGACGTGTGGCGCATCGTGCGCGAGCGCGGCCCGACCGACGTGGGCGACCTGGAAGCACTCACCGGGGCGCGAGTGGCGCCGACGGTCGGACGCTGGGCGGTCGACCCGGACGCGGCGACCGCGATGGCCGCGGCGCTCCGGGAACGTGCGGGAGGCGGGCTCGACGTGGCCACGCTGGACGACGTGCAGCGCGCCATGATCGCCGGGCTCGACGGCATCGAGGTGCGCGCCGGCATCGCCGGTCTCGCCGGCGCCGGCGACCGCTGGCGCGACCATCCCCTGCTCGACCGGCTCGCCGCCGGCGGCATGCAGCCACCCGACGTCACCGACGTGCCGCGCAACGACGTGCGCGAGCTCGTGCGCCGCGGCTTCGTCGTCGAGCGCGACGGCATCTGCTTCCATCCCGACGCCGTCGCCGCCGCGGCGTCGTGTGCGGCCGAGCTGCTCGCCGCGCAGCCGGACGGGTTCACCACGTCACAGTTCCGCGACGCCGCCGGCATCACCCGCAAGTTCGCCATCCCGCTCCTGACCGAGCTGGACGACCGCGGCATCACCCGACGGCGGGAGGACCTGAGGCTGCCGGGTCGGCGTCTGGTGCAGGGCGACGATCGCGCAGCGACTTGACCCGGCGGATGCCTCGTCGGCGACTCTTCGGGGCGTGCTGCTGCTCCAGCTCGCGCGCCGCCTGGGCGACGCGCAGATCGTTGGTGATCACCTCGCCGAAGCGGTCCGGCTCGGCCAGCAACCAGCTGTGCGAACCCTCGATGACCGTGCCCTCCACGCCCGACGCGACGCACAGCGCCTCGAACGACTCGCGGGGGATGACGCCGTCGCGCGTCGCCCAGATGATGCTGATCGGCAGGCCCTGATCGCGCAGCTGCTCGAGCTCGTGACGCAGATCGGCGCGCCGCGCCAGGCTGGCGACGCGCATCATCGCTCGCGGGTTGCGCAGCATGTTGGGCACGAAGTCCTCGGCCATCACCGGGACCACCTTGGTGGCCTGGCGCAACGGCCACACGTCGGACGGGAAGTGCAGCCCCCAGTCCCACAGCGGACGTTCGGAGATGCTCCGCAACGTGTTGCCCCGGCGCCACGACGAGCCACCGATCGCGTTGACCAGCACCAACGAGCGCACCTTGGCCCGGTGCTCGTACGCCAGGCGCACGGCGACGCCACCGCCGAACGAGTGGCCGACGACCACGGCGGGCTCGGCGACCTCGAGCACCCCGAGGAAGTCGCTCACCCAGCGGCCGTAGCCGCTGATGGAGAACGACGAACCGGGGAGGGCGCCCGTGCCGCCGAACCCGGGCATGGCCGGGGCGATCACCCGGCAACCCTGCGCGGCCACCGCCTGGATGACCCCGCGATACGTGTGATGGGCGAGCGCCCAGCCGTGCAGCAACAGCACCGGCATGCCCTCGCCGGCAACGCTGTAGGCCGCCGGCCGACCCTGCACCCAGGTCCGCTTGGAGACGACGACCGGGTTCACGCTCAGCTCTTGGCTCGGCGCTCGCGGTAGTCGCGCGCCGCACCTTCCAGCGGTTCGACCTCGAGCGTGACGCCGTCGATCGCCACGACCCGCAGGGCAGCGCCGGCGGGGATCGGCGTGGCCCGGTTCGTCCGCGCCCGCCACCGCGCCTCGCTGACCACGGCGACGCCGTCGGGGTCGATGGCCACCGCCGCCTCGCCCTGTTCGCCGATCATCCATTCGCGCCCGATCGTCGGCGTGGCGAACCGGGTGCGCACCATCGACGGCATGCCGACGATGTACGTCAACATCGCGCCGCCGATCCCGACGATGAGCGTGACCCAGCTGAGGCGCATGTCGTTGCCGGGGATCGGCTCGTACATGAACCACGAGGCGACGATGAACAGGGTGATGCCCACGCCCGTCCACAGTCGGGGCACGCCGACCTGCACGTCGACGGCGAACGCGAGCATCGCCAGCACGAGCAGGACGCCGGCGACCGGTCGCAGGGGTAGCGCGGCGAGCCCGTAGCACCCGAGGATCAGGCACACCGCGCCGACGAACCCGGCGATGCCCACGCCGGCGGTGAAGAACTCGAAGATCAGGAGCGCCGCGCCGATGACGAACAGCAGGTAGGCCATCGCCGGGCTGGCGACGGTGTGCATCAGCTGGTCGACGAGGCCGAGCCCGTCGAACCGGACCAGGGTGCTCGTCGCCTGGACCGACCCGTCGTCTTGGAGCTGGTCGACCACGGTGTCGAGCACGATGCCACGGGCCGTCACGCCGTCGAGGGCCAGCACCATGCTGCGCACCGTGGGCACGCCGACGTCGCCGGTGTCCAGCTTGAGCACGCCTGCGGCCCGAGCTTCCTTGAAGCTCATCGATCCGGCGCGCAGCAGCGGGGTGGCGGCACCGAAGTCGACGACCTGCCCGTCGCCGTAGGTCAATGGCTCGCCGATGTGCCCGATGCGGCTCCCGGGGACCATCGCGGTGACGTCGGCAACGGCGAACAGCTGCGCCGGCAGGCCGTAGGCCCGGGCCGAGCTCGACGGTCCGACCCAGATGCCGATCGGCAGGGGGGCGTCGGCGACCTCGGTGAGCAGCTCGCTCATCGTCTCGCGGGAGACGACGGCACCGGTGGTGTTGAGCTGGAGGATCAGGGCCTGTGAGCCGCGCGCCGCGCTGTCGTCGATGGCGCTGCGGATCGAGTCGACGATGACCGCGTCGAACAGGCCGGACACCTGCAAGACGTCCACGGGAGCGAGGTCGACGGCGTTCGCCGTGGCCACCGCGGAGGCAGTGCCGGACGGCGCCGGCACGCTCGGCGGTGTCGTTGCGCCCACGCTGCGCGCGCCCAGCCCGAGACCGACGGCCAGCGCCAGGGCGGCCGTGATCAAGGCGATCGCTAGTCTGCGCACAAATGCCTCCGAAGAGCGTGGATCCGCTGCATTTCCTCTCCGCTGCCCGCCTGACAGTGGTCGCCGGCAAAGGTGGTGTCGGCAAGACAACGGTAACCGCCGTGTTGGCGCGCGCGGCAGTGCGTCGCGGCTTGCGCACGCTGGTCCTGGAGCTCGACGGCAAACCGGCGCTGCACGGGCTCGTCGGCGAGGTGCCCTCGCAGACGATCACCGCTGCGGACGCACTGTCGGAGTACCTCGACACCCACGGGCTCAAGCGGGTGTCCAAGCGGCTGATCAGCAGCGGGGTGATCGACGTGGTGGCCACGGCGGCGCCGGGCATCGACGACATCGTCGTCCTCGGCAAGGTGAAGCAGCTGGAACGCAGCGGCGACTGGGACGTGATCCTCGTCGACGGCCCCGCCGCCGGACACGCCATCACCATGCTGTGCGCCGCCAAGGGCATGCTCGCCACGGTCCGCGGCGGGCCGCTGCGCACGCAGGCGCAGGAGGTCGCGACGATGCTCGGCGACCCGACGCGCACCCAGGTGGTGCTGGTGACGTTGCCGGAGACCACGCCGATCAACGAACTCGTGGAGACGGCCTACGCGCTCGAGGAGCGCGCTGGCGTGCACCTCGGCCCCGTGGTGGTCAACGCGGTGGACGTCGGCGACGACCTCGACGTCGACGATGCGCCCGAGCCGTCGCCGGTGCGCACGGCCGCCGTGTTCCGCAACGCCCGCCGCCGGCTGCAGCGCGACGAGTGCGCTCGCCTGGCCACCGAGCTGGCCCTCGTGCAACTGCCCCTGCCGGCGCACGCCGGGGCGATGCTCGACGCCGCAGCGATCGAACAGCTGGCGACGACGTTCGATCTGCCCGTGGCCGCAGGCCTGGCGTGACGGCGCTGGCCGACGCCGTCGGCACCGCCGAGGTGGTCGTCTGCTGTGGCACCGGAGGGGTGGGCAAGACGACCACCGCTGCAGCGCTCGGATTGCAGGCCGCCTCGCTCGGTCGGCGGGCCGTGGTGGTGACGATCGATCCCGCCAAGCGGCTGGCCGACGCGCTCGGCGTGCCCGGAGGCCTGACGAACGACCCGGTCCGCCTGCCGATCGAGTCCGGATCGAGCGGTGGTGAGCTGTGGGCGCTGATGCTCGACACGGCGACCACGTTCGACGGTCTGGTGGCGGCCAACGCGGCGAGCCCGCAGCAGGCCGAACGGATCCTGAGCAACCCGTTCTACCGCAACGTCGCCGGATCGTTCAGCGGGACGCAGGACTACATGGCCGCAGAGCGCCTGCACGCGCTGCACGCCGACGACCGCTTCGACGTCGTCATCGTCGACACGCCTCCGACGCGCAACGCCTTGGACTTCCTCGATGCCCCCGGCGTGATCACCCGGTTCCTCGACCACCCGCTGTTCAAGATGATGATGCTGCCGACGCGACGTGGCCTGCGGATGCTGAACATCGCGACCCAGCCGATCCTGCGCTCGATCGGCCGGGTGGTCGGTGGCGAGGTGCTCACCGATGCGATCGCCTTCTTCCAGGCCTTCGACGGGATGGAGACGGGCTTCCGCCAGCGCGCCGACGAGGTGCTCGCCCTGCTGCGCAGCGACGTGACGAGCTACGTGCTCGTCGCCTCACCACGCGGCGACACCGTCGGCGAGGCGGCGTACTTCGCCGCACGGCTGCTCACAGCGGGGCTGGAGGTGGACGCCCTCGTCGTCAACCGGTCGACGCCGACCTTCGGCGAGCTGCCCGAACGTCGACCGCGGGCCGCGTCGGCGGCCGCGCTGTACGACAACCTGGCCGAGCTGCAGGCGGCGTCGGCGCAGGAGCACGAGCACCTCGCCGAGCTGCTCGGCGAGCTCGGCCTCGACGCCGAATCGGCGACCGTCTGGGTGCCGCTCCTCGCCGGCGACGTGCACGACCTCGACGGCCTGTCCACGATCCGCTCTCTCTTGTTCGATTGACGCCGCCCACTAACGTCGCCCTGTGCACATCCTGATCGGCACGGACGCCGACTACGTGATCAATGACGTCGAAGCCGCGCTCGGCGGCCCGGACGTGTCGTTCACGGTGTGCCGCAACGGTCGGGCGGTCACCGAGGCGGTGCGCGACCGCCATCCCGACCTCGCCGTGCTCGACCTGCAGATCGGCTCGATGGGGGCCATGGCCGTCACGATGGGCCTGCGCCTCGACGAGAGCGCCGGGATGCTCCCCCACGTCCGGGTGCTGATGCTGCTCGACCGTCGCGCCGACGTGCACCTGGCCAAGCGCTGCGGCGCCGAGGAGTGGCTGATCAAGCCGGTCGATGCGCTGATGCTCAAGCGCGCGGCCCGACGGGTGATCGGCCTGCCCGACGTCGCCCAGCCGCTGCCGGCCACGACCTCGCGCCGGCGCTGGCGCAGCCGGGGCTCGAGCGGCGACGTGGCCCTGGTCGACGGCCCGACCGAGGGCGGCGATGGTGCGCCGATCGGGGCCGACGGGCAATCGCCTGAGGAAGACGGTGGCGCTGCGGGGTAGCATCGCAGCCGCTGTTCCCCGGCTCGCCGGGGATCCGCGGGGTGTAGCGCAGCTTGGTTAGCGCGCCACGTTCGGGACGTGGAGGCCGGGAGTTCAAATCTCCCCACCCCGACCAGTGTTCAGTGGCCGCCCGACGGGGCGGCGGCTGCGGCGTCTGCGGAAGCGCCGCCATAATGGAGGCGAGCCCCCGCCGACTGCGGCGTGCTCACCGCCCGACTGCGTTCGGCCGTTGCCGCCGAGCGCCGACCCACAGGTGACGACAGACGGCCACATCCGCGACGACGAGCGACGACTGACCACGATCCGCGGTCGACTCAGCGCACCGAGCGGCCAGGAATGCGCGGGGGGTCCCGCAGGGTGCGAAGGTGGTCCCCGTGGATGACGCGGAGCTCGACGCCGTCGTGGCCGTCGTCGTCGACCACGTCGCCGAACTGGTCGCGATCATCGACCAGCACAACGTGATCCGCTGGGCGAACCAGCGCAGCGGCCATGTGCTCGGCACGAACCTCGACGAGTGGCGCGGCCGTTCGGTCGTCGACCTCATCCATCCCGACGACCTCCCGCTCGGGTTGGAGCTCCTCGTGTCGGCCAAGGCGAGCGGGCAGGGCGTCAAGGAGCCGGTGCTGTTCCGTCTGCGCGGCGTCGACGAGTGGGTGCCGCTGGAGGTCATCGCCAGCAACGTCGCGTTGCCGCGTGCGGGAGCTGATCACCGTCTTCTCGGCCCGCCCGACCGCGCCGCGACGCGACGGCGCGGCGATCGTCAGCGAGGCCGGCGAACGACTGCAGCGGATGTTCGAGGACGCGGCCATCGGCATGGCCCAGGTGAGCCTCGACGGTCGTCTGTTGCGGGTCAACGGCTCGTTCGCGACAGCGTTGGAGTCGACCATCCACGAGCTCGTCGGACAGACGCTCGTTGACCTCGTGCATGCCGAGGACCTCGCTGCGGTCGGGAAGCTGTTCGCCGGCGTGGTCGCCGGCTCGCCGCGGGTCGGCCGGCTGTCGGCACGCCTCGTGTGGCGCCGAGCACCAGGTCGTGCACACCGAGATGACGTTCTCGCTCGTCGACGATCGATTCGGGTCGCCGATGTACTGCGCGATGCAGATCGTCGACGTCACCGCGCTGAAGGAGGCCGAGGCCGAGCTGCGGCACCGCTCGACGCACGATCCGCTCACCGGTCTGGTGAACCGCAGCCAGCTGTTCCACCTGCTCGACCAGGCGTTGGCGCGCGGCGCACGACGCGAGGAGCACGTCGCCGTGCTGTTCGTCGACCTCGACGGCTTCAAGGCGGTCAACGACAACCACGGCCACGCCACGGGCGACGAGCTGCTGTGCGCCGTCGGCGAGCGGCTCACCCACACCGTCCGGCGCGGCGACGTGGTCGCCCGCATCGGCGGCGACGAGTTCGTCGTCATGTGCGAGCAGTTCTCCCATCCACAGGAGGCCGTCGACCTCGCCGAGCGGTTGATCGCCGACCTCAGCGAGCCGTTCGACATCGACGGCACCGTCGTGCGCATCGGCGCCAGCGCCGGGGTCGCCAGCGAATCGGCGTTGCTCGTCAGCGCCGACCAGTTGGTGCGCAACGCCGACGCCGCGCTCTACCAGGCGAAGCGGACCGGCCGCGGCCGCGCCCAGCGCTACGAGCCGGCGACGGCCCAGCACCGCCCGGTCAGCGCGAGCCGACCAACTGACCCGACCAACTGACCCGCCCAACCGACCCGACCAACCGACCCGAGGGTCAGCGGACCGCGTGGCGGTCGCCGAACATGCTCGGCACGGTCATCACCATGATCCACAGGTCGAGCCAGAACGACTGACGGGCGATGTACTCCACGTCGAGGGCCACGCGCCGCTGCACGTCGTCGGCCTCGTGGAGCGGGCCGCGCGATCCGTGGACGGCCGCCCATCCGGTCATCCCCGGCTTCATCCGGTGGCGATGGGCGTACTCGGCGACGAGCCGAGCCGACTCGACCTCGCCGGTCTTCATCCCGATCGCGTGCGGGCCGCGGCCCGACCAGGGACATCTCGCCACGCACCACGTTGAGCAGCTGTGGCAGCTCGTCGAGGCTCGTCGAACGCAGGATCCGCCCGACTCGGGTGACCCGCCGGTCGTTGGCCGTCACCTGCTGCTCCGCCCGGCTGTCCGCGGCGTCCGGCGCGCATCGTGCGGAACTTCCACACGACGATCTCCTCGTTGTTGAACCCGTGGCGACGGCTGCCGGAAGAACACCGGGCCACGGCTGTCGAGCTTGACGAGCACGGCGATCAGCGCGAACACCGGGCTGAGCAGGACGAGCATGGGCACGCCGAGCAACAGATCCTGGAGGCGCTTGGCGAAGGCCTTGCGCTCGAGGTCGCTGGATCCCGACAGCGGGGCCAGCGGCGACTCGTCGAGCCGGTCGATCGCCGCGCTGCGCGCGCCTGCTGCCGTCGGGTTGGACCACCGAGCGTCGACCTCGTTGGGCAGGATCGCCAGCCGCGCGGCGATCTCGCGGACCCGGCGGGTCGCCTCCGGGTCGACGGCGACGACGATGAGATCGACGAACGGGGTGATCCGGTGCGTCAGCAACGCATCCACGTCGCCGAGCACCGGGACGCCGAGCACCGCTGCCGGAGCTCGGGCGAGACGGTCGTCGAACACGGCGACGACGTTCACGTGACGGCGGCGCAGCGCTTCGGCGATCAGCTCCTCCGGCGTGCTCGGTCGCGCCGACGACGATCACGTTGGGAACCAACCAACCGGCCGCCCGCCAGTGGTGGACCCGCCACCACCAGATCGCGTGCAGCACGACGAGGGTGCCGGCGGCCGCGACCGTCCAGGCGAGGCAGGTGGTCGCAGCCGGACCGTGACGGCCGACCAGCCAGTCGACGAGGAGCGCGGCGACCACGGCGAAGGTGCCGGCCAGGAGCACGCGACCGACGTGCACGACGAGGCCCTCCCGGCGGGCGAAGCGGTACATGCGCCAACGAGCGCATCGCCCGGCCGAGCACGAGTGCGCCGACGACGAGCGGCAGCACCTCGCCCGAGGGACGCGTCGAGGAGCCCATCGGGATCGTCGAGGCGCGCCGCGACCGTGAGCACCGTGACGACGGCCAGGGCGATGAGGTCGCCCAGCGGAACAGGTGCGAGGCCAGTCGCTTGCTGCGGTTGGCCCGGGCGCTGACCAGGCGCCGCGGGCGCATCGGCCCGCGGCGCGAGACCTGCTCGTCGACCGTTGCCGTTGCCAGAGCTGTCATCGGCCGCGCCGTCCTCCCGGTTCGCGCGCTGGGCGGGTGCGCCGCAGGCAGCCCACTCAGCCACGGGGCGCTGCTGCCTCGTGACGCTCACGCAGAGTGTACGACTCGCTACGCGATCAGCTGGCGGCCAACGTCTGCAGCTGCGCGGCCACTGCCTGGAAGATGAGGCTGGCGCCCGGCTTGTACACGTGGACGCCGTCCCAGCGGTACCCGACGTCGGTGGCGATCGGCGAGCCGTTGCACCACTGCGCCGGACCGCTGACGAACGCCGCGGTCTGCGGGTTGCGCTCGACGGCGGCGCGCATGCAGTGCGGACAGGTGGGCGACGCGGGCGTCGTCGGCTCGCTCGGGCAGCGGCGGCGTCGCCGCCCCCTTGGCCGCCACGGGGCGCATGCAGGCCACCTCGAGGAACGCGACCTTGGCGCCGGTCGCGGCGACCGCGTCGATGCCGAGCTGCAACTGGCCGAGGTACGCCGGCGTCGAACGCCGGCGTCCCGAAGACCAGCCGCGACGCCGTCCGGGCGGACGACGTCGAGCACGTCCCAGGCACCGATGACGACGAGCGCGACGTCCGCCCGGTGGTCGCTCGCCGCCTTGGCCCAGCGCTGCGCCCAACCGCGGCACTGGCCGAGCCCGAGCTCGAAGCCGGTCGAGCTGGTGGCGGTTCCGGCGTCGAACACGTCGCAACCGTCGATCGACCCGTCGCTCACCGCCAGCGACTTGCTCAAGCCCTTCGGACGGTTGATCACGAGGGCGTGGGCCATGCTGTCGCCGACGACGGTGACGTTCACCGGCACTGCGCCGGCGGCCTGGGGTGCGGCGGCCGGGGCCGCGGCAGGCGGCGCGGCGGCCACGGCGGTCTCGGTGCCCGCCGGCGGCGCGGTCGAACGGGCGGACGCCGGCGTAGTGGACGACGAGCGCCACGACCAACAGCACGGGCAGCGCCATGAGTGCAGCGGTGGCCATCGGCGAGCGCGGCGGAACGCCCCGGGCGCCGGACAGCATCGTGCGCCACGTGCCCGTCCGGATCGGCGTCTCGACGTAGCGGTAGCACAGCTCGCTGACGAGCGCGGTGAGCGCCACCGCCGGCGCGACGCGCCACCCGGCGCCGCCCTCGGCGGCGCACAGCACGAAGATCGGCCAGTGCCACAGGTAGATGCCGTAGCTGCGCCTGCCGACGGCGACGAGGGGGCCGGCCCCGAGCACGCGCCGCAGGGTCGGTGCAGCAGGGTGCACGACGACGCAGACCACCACGAGCGAGGCGATCGACACCAGCGGCAGCGTCCAGACGAACGTGCCCGACGTCGCCAGGTGCGCCGAGCAGAACGCGAGGACCACCACGGTGAGCGCCGCGGCGCCCGACGCACTCGAGGCCCGTGAGCTGTCGCCGCCGGCCGCGCCGGCCGATGCGCCACGGTCGCCAGACGAACGCCGCTGCGGCGCCGAGCAGGAGACCGCCGGCGCGGGTGAGCGACGACAGGTACAGCAGGTTGGTGCGGTCGACCTGTGCCGAGGAACGGGACACGCAGCGGCGCAGCGAGGGATCCGGCGCCCACGACGGCCATGCCTGCCCAGATGACGACGAACGTGCCGGCGAGCACAGCGGCTCGCCGGGTGCAGCGACCATCCGAGCGCGGCGAGCGCGACGAAGGCCAGCGGCCACAGCAGGTACCACTGCTCCTCGACGGCGAGCGACCACAGATGGCGCAGCAGCGGTGGCGACGACGACGAGTAGTACGGCACGTTGCCGGTGATCTGCCCCCAGTTGGCCAGGTAGCCGAGACCCCACGGCAGGTCGCGCCGCAGCTGCGACTGCTGCTCGGCCGAGCCGAACAGCCACGCCCACGTGGCCACGGCGAGCGAGCATGGTCAGCAGCGCAGGCAGCAACCGGCGGGCCCGGCGGATCCAGAACTGGCCCATGGCGACGCTTCCACTGCGCTCGCGCTCGTCGAGCAGCAACGACGTGATCAGGAAGCCGGAGACGACGAAGAACACCTCGACGCCGTAGAACCCGCCGGTCATCCAGGAGAAGCCCGGCGTGGTAGGCGACCACGGCGAGCACGGCGATCGCCCGGAGCCCGTCGAGCGCCGGCTGGTTGCCGAACCGCGGCGGGCGATGCACCCGGGCGGCGCGCCCCTCCGGTCGCCGTGCCGGCGGTCGCTGGTCGACCTCGAGGCGCGCCGGCCGCTCGGCGAGGCGCGTCGGCTCGGACATCCGCGCGACGCTAGGTGCCCGCCATCGGTCGATCGTGGCAATCCGCAGGGCCCTGGCTAGGTTCGCTGGCCGACGCCCACGGGCCGTCGAGAGTGCAGGGGAGTGTGCGATGGCTGACGCAACGTTGCTCGCAGGCAAGGTGGCCCTGATCACCGGCGGGGCGCGCGGTCAGGGCGCCGCCGAGGGCCGGCTGTTCGCCGAGGCCGGAGCGACGGTGATCCTCGCCGACGTGCTCGACGCCGACGGGACGCAGACCGCGGCCGACATCGGGGCCCGTACGTGCACCTCGACGTGACGTCCGAGGAGGAGTGGGAGACCGTCGTCGACGACATCGTCGCCACCGCACCACCGCCTCGACGTGCTGGTGAACAACGCCGGGATCCTGCGCGCCGCCGTCCTGGTGAAGGAGACGCTCGAGCAGTGGGAGCAGGTGCTCGCGGTCAACCAGACCGGCACGTTCCTCGGCATGCGCACCGCGGCGCGGGCGATGATCGGCGCCGGCAACGGCGGCTCGATCGTCAACATCTCCTCGATCGCCGGGCTGGCCGGCACGTTCGGCTCGATGTCCTACTCGGCGTCGAAGTGGGCCGTGCGCGGGATGACCAAGGTCGCCGCCAAGGAGCTCGGGCGCTACGGCATCCGGGTGAACAGCATCCACCCGGGCTTCATCCAGACCGACATGATCGCCCACTTCCCGGAGATGCACGACGACGACAAGCGACGCCAGGACCGAGCGGGCCACGCCGCTGCAACGCCTCGGCGTGCCCGACGACGTCGCCAACGTGGTCCTGTTCCTCGCCGGCGACGGCTCGGCCTACTGCACCGGCCAGGAGTTCGTCGTCGACGGCGGCGTGCAGTGCTGAGCGTGCCACTCGCTCGCGACAGCGTCGCGATCGTTCGACGAGCTCGTCGCCGAGGCCGAAGCAGCGCCGGTCGACGGCTGGGACTTCGGCTGGCTCGACGGGCGGGCCACCGAGCAGCGGCCGTCGTGGGGCTACGCCCGGGCGATGGCCGCGCGGCTCGCCGATCCGGCCGTCGGCCGCGGCGCTCGACATCCAGACCGGCGGCGGCGAGGTGCTCGCCGAGGCGCGGACGTTCCCACGGCTGATGGTCGCCACCGAGGGCTGGCCGCCGAACCTGGCCAAGGCCACCGCGCTGCTGCACCCGCGCGGCATCGCCGTGGTGGCCGACGACGACGAGCCGCCGCTGCCGTTCGCCGACGCGGCGTTCGACCTCGTCGTCAGCCGCCATCCGGTCACCGCGTGGTGGGTCGAGATCGCCCGGGTGCTGCGACCCGGGCGGCACCTACTTCTCCCAGCAGGTCGGGCCGGCGAGCGTGTTCGAGCTGGTCGAGTGGTTCCTCGGGCCGCAACCCGCCGAGGGCCGCCACCGGCGCCACCCGGACCTGGCCCGCGCCGGCGCCGAGGACGCCGGGCTGGAGGTGGTCGACCTGCGCATGGAACGGCTGCGCACCGAGTTCTTCGACATCGGCGCGGTGGTGTGGTTCCTGCGCAAGGTGATCTGGATGGTTCCGGGGTTCACCGTCGAGGACCACCTGCCGGCGCTGCGCCGGCTGCACGAGCAGATCGAGGCGGACGGACCGTTCGTCGCCACCACCACCCGGATGCTCGTCGAGTGCCGCAAGCCGGAGCTCGCCTGAGCGGACGCCCGTCCGGGCCACGTACGGTCGCGGCCATGCAGAACCGCGTGTGCGAGATGCTCGGGATCGAGTTCCCGATCCTGGCCTTCACCCACTGCCGCGACGTCGTCGCGGCCGTCACCAAGGCCGGCGGGCTGGGCGTGCTCGGCGCCGCCAGCCACACCCCCGAGGAGCTCGACATCGACCTGCGGTGGATCGCCGAGGAGGTCGGCGACCGGCCGTTCGGCGTCGACATCATCGTGCCGGCCAAGTACGTCGGCAAGGACGACGGCGGGCTGAAGCGCTCCGAGCTGCGCGACATGATCCCGCAGACCCACCGCGACTTCGTCGACGACATCATGCGCCGCTACGACGTGCCGCCGCTCGTCGAGGACGACGCGCCGCCGGCGCGACGGCAACGACGACGCCGCACCGATGACCTACGACCAGGCCGTGCCGTTGATGGACGTGGCCTTCTCCCACCCGATCAAGCTGATCGTCAACGCGCTCGGCGCGCCGCCGCCGGACATGGTCGAGCGGGCTCATGCGCTCGGCATCAAGGTCGCCGCCCTGGCCGGCAAGGCGGCTCACGCCGTGCGCCACGTCGCCGCCGGCGTCGACCTCGTCGTCGCCCAGGGCCACGAGGCCGGCGGCCACACCGGCGAGATCGGCACGATGGTGCTGATCCCCGAGGTGGTCGACGCCGTCGCCCCCGTGCCGGTGCTCGCCGCCGGCGGCATCGGCAACGGTCGGCAGATGGCCGCTGCGCTCGCGCTCGGCGCCGAGGGCGTGTGGTGCGGTTCGGTGTGGCTCACCACGGCGGAGGCCGAGACCCACCCGCTGGTCAAGGAGAAGTTCCTCGCGGCCACGTCGTCGGACACGCTGCGGTCGCGCAGCCGCACCGGCAAGCCCGCCCGGCAGCTGCGCTCGGCGTGGACCGACGAGTGGGACTCGCCGGCCTCGCCGGGCACGCTGCCGATGCCGTTGCAGCCGATGCTCATCGCCGAGGCGTCGATGCGCATCGACCGCGCCGCGCACGACATGTCGTCAGGCGCCGGGCAGCTGGCCAACTACTTCGTCGGCCAGATCGTCGGCTCGATGAACGAGGTCAAGCCGGCGACCCGGGTCGTGCTCGACATGGTCGACGAGATGATCGACGCCGTCCAGCGCGTCGACACGATGATGAGCTGAGCTGAGCTGAGCTCGAGCCGCGTCTCGCTCAGGCCGGCCGTCGTCGGGTCGATCACGGCGCGCACGTGGTGCACCGCGGTCACCGGGAAGCCGCCCTTGGCGCCGTGCTCGCGCACGGTCTCGGGGTCGTCGGCGATGTAGACGCAGAACAGCTTGTCGTCGGTGACGTAGCTCTCCAGCCACTGGGCCCGGGGCGCCATGTCGGCGAGCACCTCGTTGGAGCCGCACGCCGCGGCGCGCAACTCGGTCGGCGGTGAGGTTGCCGGCACCGGGCATGCTCCCGCTCGATCACGTACTTCGGCATGCTGATCACTCCTTCGTCGTCGTCCGGCGGA
This sequence comes from uncultured Acidimicrobiales bacterium, assembly GCA_963794805.1. Lineage (GTDB taxonomy): Bacteria > Actinomycetota > Acidimicrobiia > Acidimicrobiales > Ilumatobacteraceae > JAODBQ01. The sequence goes on along the minus strand of CAWCFL010000005.1, from coordinate 175,678 downwards.
TCCGGTGTCGACGTGGTGATCGTGCGCCACGGCGCACCTCGGCGCACATCGGGAGATCACCCCATGTTCGGGCGATCGATCACCCAGCGAGCAGACCCATGCGCTGTGCGGCGACGGCCGCCTCGGCCCGCGTGCGCGCACCGAGCTTGGCCAGCACGCTCGGAGACGTGGTGGTCGACGGTCTTCGCGCTGATGCCCAGGGCCTCAGCGATCTCCCGGTTCGGTCGCGCCGGTGGCCAGCAGTGCCAGCACGTCGAGCTGGCGTTCGGTGAGCCCCGCCGGGTTGGCCGCGGTGGCGTTCACCGGACCACGCGGCACGGGCCATCCGCCGGCGCGCAGCGCGGCCGCCGCACGGGCGCGCAGTGGCAACGCCCCGAGCCGCCCGGCGATGGCGAATGCTGCCGTGAGCGACTCCCGTTCGCCGGCGAGCAGCATCGCCATCGCCTGCTCGTAGGGGCAGCCGACCTGCGCCCACCCGTCGGCCGCGGCACCGGCGTCGCCGCGCAGCGCCATCCCGAACGGCGTGACGGGCTCGGCACCGGGCGCACGTCCCGTGGGCGAGCAGCCCGACCACGGCGAGGTGCCTGCCCCGCCGGCGCCGAGGCGTCGCCAGAACGCCAGCTCCTCGACGGCCCGTGCGTAGTCCAGGTCGAGCGCCATGCCCAACACCTCGTCGACGAGGTCGAGCTCGGCGGCGGGTCGACCGGCGAGCCAGGCGGCTTCGGCACGGCTCGCCGCCACCGGCCACAGCCGTTGCAGGTGCGCGCTGCGGCGGGCCAGCTCGACCGCCTCGTCGAGCAGGTCGCCGGCGTCGGGGTCGCCGCGCCGGGCACGCACCGAGCCGAGCGTGACGAGCGCGACGATACGGGCGATGCCCACGCAGCGCGGCGTGCGCACCAGCCCGGCGGCAGCACCTGCGGCCTGGTCCCACCGACCCTGCTCGAGGTCGCAGCGGGCGAGCCACGCCGTGCAGTACCACTCGGACGTCACCAGGTCGTGGTCGGCGGACCAGGCGATCCCGCGTGACAGCGCCGGCACCGCCACGGCGTACTGTCGCAGCTCACCCATCCCGGAGCCGATCTGCATGTGTCCGAGCGCGACGAGCCGGTCGTCGCCCTGTGCCGTCGCGATGGCCACGCCCCGTTCGATCTCGGTGATGCCCTCGCCGGCGCCGGTCATCATCAGCGCGGTCCCGCGTTGGATGCGGGCCTCGGCCGACGACGGAGGTGGCGCCGACCGACTCCGCCAGCACGATGGCCCGCTGGCCGTGTTCGGCGGCCTCCGTGAGCCGGCGAGCGAGCATCAGCTCCGCGCACCACGCAGCTGCTCGACGAGCGCCGAGGCGAGCGCCGAGCCGCCAGCTGCGGCAGCAGTGGCCGCGTGCAGCAGTTCGCCGACCTCGCGTCGGCGACCGAGCGTGCTCGCGGCGCGCGCCGTCTCGACGAGGATGGCCACCTCCAGGTCCACGTCGGCCGTCGCCCGGCTGGCTGCCGCAGCCTCGTCGAGCACCTCCACGCCGTCGATCCCGCGGCCGGTGAGCACCAGCTCACGACCGAGGTCGAACAACAGGCCGGCCTGCTCCGCCGGCGACAGCTGATCCGCGGCGCGCAGCGCGGCCTCGAACTGCACCACCGCCTCACGGTGGGCACCGGCCGCCGCGGCCGCCCGACCGGCGGCGGGCGCGAGCTCGGCGATGGCAGCGACATCGTCGGCCTCGACGGCGTGGAACGCGGCACGGGCGCCGCCGGCGCCACCGGCCGCGCCGGCCGCCGACCCGCGCAAGGCGGCCAGCGCCCTGCCGTGGCGGGCTCGGCGTCGTCCGGGCGGCGACGCGTCGAGGACCACCAGCCGAGCGAGCTCGTGACGGAACTCGACCGTGCCGCGCGCCCCGCTCACCAACAGGCCGCGTTCGAGGCACTCGTCCAGACCCGCAGGCACATCGGCGGCATCGCCGTCGACGATCGCCTCGAGCAACCAGCGCTCGACCCGGCCCGGCACGACAGCTGCACCGTCGAGGACCGCACGAGCGTCCGGCGGCAGGTGCGCCGCCCTGGCGCGCACCGCGTCGCGCACCGACGCGGGGAGCTCGGGCGAGCCGGCGGCGAGCACCTCGGTGACGTAGAACGGGTTGCCGCCGGTCATCCGGTGCAGGGCCACGGGGTCGACGCCACGCCCTGCGGCGAGCTGCTCGACCCCCGCCGGTGTCAATGGCCGGAGCCGACTGCGGCAGCGGATCCCGCCGGCCAGCTCGCCCAGGCGCAGCGCGAGTGGGTGGTCAGGGCCGACCTCGTCGTCGCGCATCGTCAGCACCAGCCAGGCGCCGAGGGAGCCGATCCGTCGCCCGAGGTAGGTGAGCAGATCGAGCGTGGCCTCGTCGGCCCAGTGGACGTCCTCGACCACGAACACCACCGGCTCGCCGTCAGCCACAGCCAGCAGGCCGGTCGCCGCAGCGAAGGCCTCGGCGCGGCTGGCACCGGCGGTCAGGCGGGCGGCAAGGTCCGGAGCTACGTCGGCGGCTGCGTCGAGCAACGGTCCGAACGGTCGCGGCGCGGCGAGTGGGTCGCAACCGCCGCGCAGCACACGTGGCGCACCTGCCAGGTGACCGACGACCTCGTCGACCAGCGCGGTCTTGCCAGCTCCGGCCTCGCCGCTGACGAGCGCGATCTCCCCGCGACCGCCGCGCACGCGAGCCCACGCGACGGACAGGTCGCGCACGACGTCGTCGCGCTCCACCAGCGGTCCTCGGTCGATCGGCCCACGCTACGCCTCGGGCCCCCGCCGTCGCGCGACCTGGGCGCCGGGCCGCGGACGGGTGATGTTCACGCTCCCGAAGGCTGTTCACGGTGCCGGATATTCGTGCCGACGGAGAACCGTCATGACGACGCTGATCACCGAACCGACCGACGAGCACGAGCGACCCCAGGCACTGGCGGCGCCGGCCGCGTCACGACGACCACGTCCGTGCCCGAACGACTCGCATGAACAGCTGACACTCGGGCGTCGCCGACGATCCCGAGTCACACACGTCCACCCGAGTCGCACACGTCCACCCGAGTCGCTGGAGGACCACGTCGGTGCCCGAACGACTCGGATGAGCACCCGGCACTCGGGTGAGCACCGGGGACTCGGGTGAGCACCTGGGACTCGGGTGAGCACCGGGGACTCGGGTGAGCACCTGGGACTCGGGTGAGCACCGGGGACTCGGGTGGTCAGGTCGCCCACGCTTCGGCGGCGTCGCGCGCGTCGGCGAGCTCGGCGGCCGCGGCGTCGGCGGCCGCCGCGGCCTCCGCCAGGCGTTCCTGCGCCGCGTCGAGCGCCGCGCGCGCGGCGCGCTCGTCGGCCTCGGCGGTGGCACGCTGGGCGTTCGCGTCGGCGACGGCCCGTTCGGCGACGCGCACCCGTTCGACGGCGTGGGCGGCTCGTGCGGCGGCCTCCTCGTCCGCGCCGACGTCGCCCACGCCTGCCGCGTTCGACGCTCGCGCTCGCCGGCCGCCGCTCTGCTTCGGCGCACCGGCCGCCGGGCGCACCGCGGCGGCTGGCGGTTCAGGTGCACCGGCGAACAGCTCGTCGGTGGGGTCGGCCGCGCCGAGGATGCCGGCGGCGACCATCGCCGCACCGGGCCGCGTGGTCGCGGCCCGCAGCGCACCGAGCACCTCGTTGCGCTTCGACTCGTTGGCCAGCACGGCGACGGCGCGGTCGGCCAGCTCGCGCGTCGCCTCGCGCAGCGCGATCGTGGCCGCGCGCAGGTCGTCGGCGTCGCCACCGCCGATCGCCGCGCTCTGCGCGTCGGCCACCGACACGACGGCGGCGGCCCACACGGTGGCCAGTTGCGCGTCGGCGCGCGCCGCGGCGTTGATCGCGTGATCGGCCACCGACGGACGGCGCAGCGCGGCGACCGCGGCGGCGTCGTCGGTCCGCTTGTCGCGCTTGAGCGACTTGACCAGCGCGTTGCGCGCACCGACGAACTCGCCCGGCGGCAGGCCGTAGAGGTCGAGCGCCGCGTCGGGCAGCGACGTCATCGCGACCGCCCGCCCATCGACCGGATGCTACGCCGGGCCGCAAGTTGCGTTCGGAGCGCTGCGACACGCCCGCCGGCGGAGCCGACCGGGATGTGAACCGCCCTCGGCACCGCGTTGCGCCCCGGCGTCCGGGCTCGATCGACCGAGACGGGTCCTGCGCCGGCGTTGGCTACGCTCCACCGTTTCCAGCGTGGTTGCAGACATGGGGGTGGCGCACATGCTCGGGCAGTACCGGATCGTCGATCTCACCGATGAGCGCGGCAACCTCGCGGCGTTCGTCCTCGCCGGCCTCGGCGCGGACGTCGTGCTCGTCGAACCACCCGGGGGCAGCGCGGCGCGCCGGCGCGGCCCGTTCGCCGGTGACGTCGAGGACCCCGAACGGTCGTTGACGTTCTGGGGGTGGAACCGCGGCAAGCGCAGCACCGTGATCGACCTCGACACGGCCGCGGGGCAGGCGGCGCTGGCCGAGCTGTGCGCCGACGCCGACGCGGTGTTCGAGTGCGGTGCGGTCCCCGTCGACCTCGCCGCGCTGCGTGCCGCCAACCCGGCGCTGGTCACTGCGTCGATCACCGCCTTCGGCGCGACCGGGCCGAAGGCCGGCTGGCCGGCCACCGATCTGACGATCAACGCCGCGGCCTGCCAGCTGGCCATGACCGGCGACGAGGATCGCGCCCCGGTGCGCACCTCGGTCCCGCAGGTCTACCTGCACGCCTCCGCCGACGCCGCCGCCGGGGTGATGATGGCGCTCGCCGAGCGGGCCGCGAGTGGTCTCGGTCAACACGTCGAGGTGTCGGCGCAGCAGTCGATGACGCAGGCGACGCAGAGCTACTCGCTCGCCGCCGCACTGCACGGCGACGACGCCCGACGGATGTCCGGCGGGGTCAAGGCCGGACCGCTCGACGTGCAGCTGCGCTGGGCGTGCCAGGACGGCTTCGTGTCGATCACGTTCCTGTTCGGCTCGTCGATCGGCCCATTCTCGAGACGGCTGATGGAGTGGATCCACGAGGAGGGCTTCTGCGACGAGGCCACCCGCGACAAGGACTGGATCCAGTACACGGCGATGCTCTACGACGGCCGCGAGCCGCTGTCGGAGTTCGAGCGGCTGAAGGGCATCATCGGCGAGTTCTGCGCGACGAAGACCAAGGACGAGCTGCTCCAGGCGGCGAGCGACCGGATGCTGCTGATCGCGCCGGTGACGACGCCGGAGGACGTCGTCACCAGCAAGCAGTTCGCCGCACGGGACTACTTCGACCAGGTCGACGATCCGCTGCTCCTCGTCGATCACCCGGTGATCGCGCCGGGTCCGTACGCCTGGTCGGCCACGGTGCCGCCGCGGCGCCTCGGTCGTGCCCCTCGTCTCGGCGAGCACACCGACGCGGTGCGCACCGCGCCGTGGACCGAACGCCCGCCGGCCACCCCGTCGCAGCGGGGGGCGAGCGCCGCGGCCCCGCTGGCCGGCATCAAGGTGCTCGACATGACCTGGGCGATGTCCGGCCCGGCGACGACGCGGGTGATGGCCGACTTCGGTGCCGACGTCGTGCGCATCGAGAACAGCCGGCACCTCGACGTCGCCCGCACGGTCGGCCCGTTCGTCAACGACACCCCCGGGACCGACTCGTCGGGACTGTTGTTCAACATGACGACCGGCAAGCGCAGCCTCAGCCTGGACCTCACCACCGAGGGCGGCCAGGAGGTGCTCGACGACCTCGTGCGTTGGGCGGACGTCCTCATGGAGTCGTACTCGCCACGCGGCAAGCTCGCCCTCGGACTCGAACCGGAGCGGCTGCGCCAGCTGAACCCGCAGCTGATCATGGTCTCGACGTGCCTGTTCGGCCAGACCGGACCGCTGAAGAAGTACGCCGGGTTCGGCACGATGGGCGCGTCCCTCGCCGGGTTCTTCCACCTCACCGGCTGGCCCGACCGGCCGCCTTCCGGGCCGTTCGGCGCGTACAGCGACTACCCCTCGCCGCGCCTGTCGCTGTGCGCCGTGCTGGCCGCGCTCGAGCACCGCCGGGCGACCGGTGAGGGTCAGTACATCGACTTCTCCCAAGCCGAGTCGTGCGTCCACTTCCTCACCCCGGCGATCCTCGACCAGACCGTCAACGGCCGCACCCAGTCGCGCATCGGCAACGAGGATCCGCACATGTCCCCGCACGGCGTGTACCGCAGCACCGGTGACGACGAGTGGGTGGCCATCGCCTGTCGCGACGACGCCGACTGGCGGGCGCTCGCCGCGCTGCTCGGGCGCGACGACCTCGCCGAGCTGTCCACGGCAGACCGCCTGGCACGCCGCGCCGAGCTCGACCAGCTCGTCGAGTCGTGGACGGCGGCGCGCTCCCCGGACGAGGCGATGCACGCGGCGATCGGCGCCGGCGTGCCGGCGCACAGCGTGCAGAACTCGAGCCACTGCCTGATCGATCCACAGCTCACTCACCAGGGCCACTACGTCGAGCTCCCCCACCCCGAGCACGGGACGATCACCGTGGAGGCCACGCGCATGCGCCTCAGCGACACCCCCGGCCGCGCGCACGGCACCCCGCCCCTGCTCGGCCAGGACACCGTCGACGTGCTCACCGGCGTGCTCGGCTACGACGACGAACGGCTCGGGGAGCTGTTCGCCACCGGCAGCTTGGACTGAAGCTCCCGATGCCCAGCGGCGCGGCGGGGGTCGGTAGCGTTCCCGCCACGTTGAGCGAAGGGGAGTTGGGATGAGCGAGAAGCCGTCGTACCTGGGGCTGCTGAATGCGATCGCCGTCGGCGAGCGTGGCGGCGAGGAACTGTTCGAAGCGTGGGCGTCGGCGACGCCGAACGACGACGTGCGTGCCGTGCTGGCCACCGTTGCGTTGCGCGAGGGCGAGCACGCCCGGCAGTTCGACAAGCGGATCAACGAGCTCGGCTTCTCGGTGATCCCCAAGGAGGACACGTCGCTGCCGGGGCGGGTGGCCATGGCCAAGCGCACCGACCTCACCGACTGCGAGAAGTTCGAGCAGCTCGGCTTCAACCGGGCGCCGAAGGAACGCAAGGACATCTTCGCCAACTTCTTCAACGACATCACCATGGACGTCAAGACCGGTGAGCTGATGGGGCGCTACGTCGCGGAGGAGCGCGACACCGGCCGCAAGCTGCTGTCCTGCTACGCGCAGATCTCCGCGCAGCCCGCAGCCACCAACGGTCAGGCCGACGTGGCCGCGTTGGAGTCCCGTCTGGAGCGCATCGAATGCGCGCTCACCGAGCTCGTCTCGGCGAACGGTGCGGCGAAGAAGAGCTCGTCCAAGAAGACGAAGAAGAAGTAGCCGACCGCGCGATCCGGCGTCCAGGTCCGTCCTGGACGCCGTCGAGCGCGTGTCCCGCGGAATCGAGCGTCCAGTTGCGAACTGGAAGTTCGCTCGCGCGTCAGCTCGGCGGGCCGCCGAACGGGTGGAGCGTCCCGTCGGCGGCGTGGAGCACGACGTCGCGTTCGACGACCTCGACGTCGGCGCGATCGGCCAGGTCCCCGAGCACCGCAGCGGTCACCCACAGCTCGTGGCACCGCAACGTGTCGACGATGCGCGCCGCGCGCACCGTCGAGCGGTCCACCACGCCGGCGCCGCGCAGGCACAGCTCCCACGCGTGGCGGTCGTCGTCGGCGACCACCGGGAGCTTGCCGCGCAGCAGGAAGCCGGACGTGACCACGTTCGTGCGGGTGACGTCGTGGTCGACGGCGTCGGCCAGTCGGCGGGTGACGACGTCGGCCAGGCCCATCCCCGTGGCGTTGCCGTGCGACGCCGGCGTGAGCGAATGCACGGCGATCATCGCGATGCGTGGCGCCGGCGGGTCGGGCTCGCCGTTGATCATCACGCGGCCGACCACGTTCGTGTCGAGGCCGGCACCGCTGATGTCCTTGCCCATGCGGTCGATCAGCAGCACGTCCAGTGCGTCGATCGGCAGGCGCGGCGCGTGGGCCGCGGCAAGCGTCAGCAGCTCACCCTCCTCGGCGGCGATCGAGCCCGCAGGGACGGCGCGCACCGCCATCGTCTGGTCGAGCGCGTTCTCCACGATGCCCACGCCGAGCACCACGTTCGTGTTCGCCAGCACGTGGCGGGCCACGTGCGGCATCAGCTCACGGAGCCCGTACGTGCCGTAGGCGTGCAGCGCCTCCGCCTGCACCCGCTTGCCCAGGCCGATGGCGGCCATCTTCATCAGCCCGCTCTCGTACGGGCCGTGGAAGTCGGTGTGCTGCTTCACCCGGTTGACGAGGATCGTGGCGGCGGCGGCGGCGGCGTGGGCGTCGGTGACCACCGGGACCGGCAGGTCGTGGTCGCCGGCGACGGGCACCACGTCCATCGACGAGCGCACCGCGCAGCCCATCCACCCGTCGGCGAAGCCATAGGACGCGAGCACCTCCGCCTGACCCTCGGCCGTCGCCCCGCCGTGGCTGCCCATCGCCGGGACGAGGAACGGCACGGCGCCCTGACCCCGCACCCACTCGACGACGCAGGCCACGATCGCCGGCAGGTCGGCGATCCCACGCGAGCCGATGGCGACGGCCACCTCGCCGCCGGCCGGCAGGTCGACGCCACATCTGGCCAGGCTCGCATCCGTCGACGCGGCCACATCGGCGAGGAACGGCTCCTCGCCGGTGAGGCGGATCCGGTGGAACGGCACCTCGTCGCTCATCGCGTCACGTCCTGCTCGTTCGTCCCGGCACGCCGGCGGACCCACGGTTCATCTGCCGACCTGTACCGGCCGGCCGGCGAGGCGCCAGGCGTAGGCGAGCGCGTGGACGCAGCGAGTCGGTGAAGGCCACGCCCTGCCAGGCGATGTCGAAGGCGGTGCCGTGATCCACCGAGGTGCGGATGATCGGCAGCCCGAGCGTGACGTTGACGCCGGAATCGAACGCCAGCAGCTTCATCGGCCCGTGGCCCTGGTCGTGGTACATGCACACGATGGCGTCGTAGCGCCGGCGGTGCACCGCCTGGAAGAACACCGTGTCGGCGGGATGTGGGCCGCTGGCGTCGATCCCCCGCTCGACAGCGGCGGCGATGGCCGGGGCCACCTGCTCGACGTCCTCGGAGCCGAACAGGCCGTGCTCGCCGGCGTGCGGGTTGAGGCCGCACACGGCGATGCGCGGTCGGTCGAGGAACCGTCGCAGCGTCGTGTCGGTGAGCTCGATGACGTCCAGCACCCGCGCCGGGCGCACCCGGTCGATCGCCTCGCGCAGCGAGCAGTGCGTGCTCACGTGGGTGACCGCGATCGAGCCGCCACCGTCGAGCGCCGCGGTGAGCATCATCGTCACCTTCGCCGCGCCACAACGCTCGGCGATCAGCTCGGTGTGGCCGACGAAGCCGGCGTCGGACAGCTGCGTCGCCTCCTTGTTCATCGGCATCGTGACGATGCCGGCCACGCGGCCGGCGAGCGCGTCGTCGGTGGCCCGCAGGACGTAGTCGCGTGCCGCCGCGCCCGATGCCGCGTCGAGCTGTCCCGGACGGTGGTCGGCGGCGGCCAGCAGCCCGAGGTCGACGACGTGCAGCGCACCGTGGCGCCAGGGATCGCCGAGCTCGACGGCCTGCACGTCCACGTCGAGACCGAGCAGCGCCGCGCCATGGCGGAGGATCGCTGCGTCGCCGTAGACGACGACGTGGTCACCGAGACCGACCTCGACGTGCCGGCGCAGGACGATCTCCGGGCCGACGCCGGACGCGTCGCCCATCGTGATCGCCATCGGTGAGGGTTCGGTCGTCATCGCACCTCGCCGCCGTGCCCGCCGAGCAGGTCGACCAGCGTGCTCGGGCCGCCGAAGCCGCCGGCCTTGGTGACGACCAGCGGCCCGCTGCCGTCGGCCCGTCGAGCCCACGGGATGCCCGTCGCCACCGTACCTCCGACGACCATCGGACGGTCGCCGAGCACCGCCGCGGCGGTGTCGCCGCCGACGATGAGCAACGTGGCGACGGTCGCGCCGGCGAGGTGCGTGAGCGCGTCGCCGGCGAGCAGCGCAGCCGCGCGGTCGGCCGCCGGCGCGTCGACTGCGCCGTCGGTCGGTTCGGTGGCCAGGAGCTCGACGCCGTCGAGCGCGGCCCCGCGCAGCGCGGCCAACTGCGCCCTGGCCACCGGGTGCAGGCTGCCGACGACGACCAGCGCCGGCCGTCGGCAGAGGTCGATCGCCAGGCTCCCGGTGCCGGCGCCGCACGGGACGGCAGAGGCCACCGGTGCCGCCGCGGTGGCAGCAACCCGGGTGGCCGTGGCCGCGACCGCCGCAGCCACGCTCGCCGACGTGCCCGCGAAGACGACGCGGCGGTGCGCGGCCCACGCCCGGGCGATCGCGGCCAGATCGTCGTCGCTCGTCGCGTCGCACACCGCGAACGGCTCGCCGTCGGTGTCGGCCAGCCACTTCCGCAGTGCTCCGACCGTCGCCAGCGACGCCGCTGATCCCGCGCCGGCCTCGACGAGCAGCTGCACCGGCCGGGCGATCACCGAGCCGTGGCGCGGATCGTCGAGCTGCAGCGGCTCGCCGTCGACGTGCACGGTGCCACCGACGCACGTACGGCCGAGCTGCGGGAGCGCGGGGACCACCAGGACACGTTCGCCGGTCACCTGTCGAACGGCGACGAGCTCGAACGCCCACCGCCCGCGCAGGGTGGAATCGATCTTGTGGGCTCGGTGGCGCGCTGCCATCACCGCCGAGGCCGCGGCACGGTCGGCGGCCGCGTCGGGCCCGAGGTGCCGGCTCCCGACGTCGACGACGGCGGCCCTGCGGGTCGGTGTCCAGCTCTCGCTGCCGGCGATGACCTCGACGGGCCCGACGGTCGCAGCCATCTCCCCGGCGACCTCCAGCGCCCCGGTGCGGTCGTCGGCGACGACCAGCCAGTCGAGCATCACCCCAGTGTGGCAGCAGCCGGTGGCTTCATGCCGGGCGGAGGTACGCCGTCAGGCGGCGGCGCTCGTCGGCCGACGTGTTCCGATCGCTCGACCGGTCCGCGGCGACCCGCGCCAACCAACCGTGCGCGCCGTCGCGGTCCACGCCGCGCAGGAACGCGCCGAGCAGCGTCCGGCGGGCGACGGCGTGGACGGCGCGGCCCAGTCGATCGTCGGGCAGGCCGAGCTCAGCGACGATCAGCCACGTCTGGGCGAGGTCCATCCGCCGGTCGCCGGCCCCCGAGCGCGTCCAGTCGATCAGGACCGCACCGTCGGCGGTGACCATCACGTTGTCCGGGTGCAGGTCGCAGTGCACGACGCCGAGGCGCACCCCATCGGGTTCGGCATCGTCCAGCGCGCGCACCGGCATCCACGGAGCCACCGGTACGGCGTCGAGGCCGTGATGCAGGTCGGCGAGCAACCGTCCGACGGCGGGCAGCTGCCACGGGTGCTGCAGCAGGCCGTCGAGCGCGGCGCGACCGTCGATCCGCTCCATCACCAGGTCGGCCCCGTCGGCATCGAAGACGTGCGGCACGCGCACGCCGTGCTCGCCGACCCACGTCATCATCCGGGCCTCGGCCGCGGTGTCCTTGGCCACTCGGTAGCGGCGCAGCACCCGACCCCGGCCGACGTCGTACACGAGCGAGTCGCGGCCCTCGCCGATCAGCCGTCCCGGCTCGCGCCCCGTGCCGTCGGTTCGCTCCGGCGCCGTGCCGTCGGTTCGCTCGCTGCGCCCGCTCACTGTCCACCCCGTACGGCCACCGTCCGCACCATAGGCTCGGCCCCGATGGAGATCACCGCGCTGCAGGACGTCATCGAGCGGACGTACGGCGAGCGCGATCGCGCCCGCGGCGTGTCGGCCACCGTCGCCTGGTTGTGCGAGGAGGTCGGCGAGCTGGCCCAGGCCGTGCGCAAGGGGACACCCGCCCAGCAGGCCCACGAGTTCGCCGACGTCCTCGCCTGGGTCGTCACCCTGGCCAACCAGATGGGCATCGACCTCGACACCGCCATCCAGCGCTACGCCGACGGCTGCCCGCGCTGCGGCGCGCTCCCCTGCGCCTGCCCCTGACGCGCGCACCGGCCGGCACGCGAGTCAACTGTCGACCATCGCTTGCACACCGCGCTGCTCGCCGGCGGCACGTTCGCCTACACGGTGACGGTGGCCAACCAAGGGCCGGCGCTGTCGACCGGGGCGACCGTCACCGACGTCCTCCTCGCCGGGCTCGCCCCGGCCGCGGCGACCATCGACGGCGCGCCGTGCACGATCAGCGGCCAGGAGGTCACTCAGGGCGTGGTCGTCACCGACGAGCTCCCAGCGCCACTCGCGCTGGTCTCGATCGCCGCCACGGCGACCGGGCCGTGCGCAGCCGCGACGTGCTCGATCGGCGACGTCGCCCCGGGACAGAGCGTCACGGTGCAGGTCATGACCGCACTGGCCGCCACTGCGAGGCCGGGAGCGCTGGTCAACACGGCGACCGCGGCGTCACCACGGCCGCGCCCGATCCGGGGATGCGCGAGGCCAGCAGCTCGATCGAGGTGCTCGCCGCGGTCGCCGGTACAGCACCGGTGGCAGCGCCGCCGTCCACCGCGCCGACGCCGACGCAGCCGGGCTCCAGAGGACTGCCGATCACGGTGCGGACCTCGGGATCCTCCTCGTCGCCGCCGCAGCGTTGATCGGGCTCGGCGCGGCGCTGAAGGCGTCCAGCCGCCGCCGACGCGCCCGCTGACGCGAGGCCATCTCAACCGCCCGGCGGACCGCGCCGCCGGACTGCTCAGCGCAGCAGCAGCTCGGCGATCTGCACCGCGTTGAGCGCCGCTCCCTTGCGCAGGTTGTCGTTGGACACGAACAGCGCCAGCCCGCGGCTCGGGTCGGCGAGCGACTCGTCACGGCGGATGCGCCCGACGTAGCAGGGGTCCTGGCCGGCGGCCTGCAGCGGGGTGGGGATCTCGCTGAGCACCACGCCCGGCGCCGCGCCGAGCAGCTCGGTGGCCCGCTCGACGCTGATCGGACGGGCGAACTCGGCGTTGAGGCTCAGCGAGTGCCCGGTGAACACCGGCACGCGCACGCAGGTGCCGCTCACGAGGAGGTCGGGGATGCCGAGGATCTTGCGGCTCTCCTTGCGCAGCTTCTGCTCCTCGTCGGTCTCGAACGAACCGTCGTCGACGACCGAGCCGGCGTAGGGCAGGACGTTGAACGCGATCGGCCGGGCGAACTTCGCCGGAACGGGCATGGCCACTGCGGCGCCGTCGAACGTCAGGTCGCGCGCCCGGTCGACCACCTCGTGGACCTGCTTGTCGAGCTCGTCGACGCCGACGAGCCCGGCGCCGCTGACGGCCTGGTACGTGGCGGCCACGAGGCGGACCAGGCCGGCTTCGTCGTGCAGCGGCTTGAGCACCGGCATCGCCGCCATCGTCGTGCAGTTCGGGTTGGCGATGATGCCCTTGCGGGCGTGGACGATCTCCGCCCCGTTGACCTCACTGACGACCAGGGGCACGTCGGGGTCCATGCGCCACGCCGACGAGTTGTCGATCACGGTGACGCCGGCGGCGGCGAACTTCGGGGCGAGCGCCCGTGAGGAGGTCGCCCCCGCGGAGAACAGGGCGATGTCCAACCCCGTCGGGTCGGCCAGCTCGGCGTCCTCCACGGTGATGTCGGTCCCCTGCCACGGCAGGGTGGTGCCCGCCGAGCGCGACGAGGCGAAGTAGCGGATCTCCGTGACGGGGAACTGGCGCTCGGCCAGGATGGCGCGCATCACCGAGCCGACCTGGCCCGTGGCGCCGACAACACCGATCTTCATGGCCGGACAGGCTAACGGCGCCCCGTGGATGGCGGTCCGGAATAGCCGTGCCACCGCTCCAGCTCACAGCGAGCGGGACGCTTGGGTCCGCGGGAGGCCGACCGTCAGGTCACGGTGGCGACCAGCCACCAGTGGCTGGGGTTGACGCCGTCGAAGGTCTCGTCCGTCGTCCGGCTGATGACGAACGGTCGGCGGTTCGGCGAGCGGACGAGTCGGATGTCGGTGAGCTGCTCGCCGACGGCGCGCAGCACCGGCGCCGGCGTCAACCGGTTGGCCTGCCAGCCGACCCGCGTCGACCACCGCCAGCGCGACAGGAGCCGACCGACCCCGGGCACCTTCCACAGCACGCGCACCACCTTGCCGGCCGGCCACAGGAGGGCGTCCGCGTCCACCCAGGTGCGGTAGTTCAGCGCGATCCTGCCGCCCGGTCGGGTCACGCGCACCGCCTCGCGGGTGAGGCCGAGCGCGTCGTCGTCGGCGCAGTGCTGCAGCGTGATGTAGCTGAACACCACGTCGGCGGAGTCGTCTCCGACATCGAGCGTGTGCCCGTCCATGACGTGGATCGTCGACAGGCGTGCGGGGAAGCCGAACTGGGCGACGGTCTCACGGCACCGCTCGAGGAAGGCGGCATCCAGGTCGCAGGCCACGACGCGGCCGTACTCACGGGTGAACGCCGCGGTCATCCGACCGATGCCGGCGCCGATCTCGACGACCGTCTCGTCCAACCCGGTCGGCAGGTCGAAGGCCTTGATGAACGCGCCGACCTCGTGGTCACCGCTGTTGACGAACTCGGCGAGGTCACCGCCGGTGACGTTGTTGAACACCCAGCCGGTCTCGCGGACCACGTCGTCGGCCGTCGCCTGCGCCTCCGACGCCGTCCCCGCGGCGCGCCAAGGGACGTGTTGCTTGCGGGCCATGAGTCGTTCAGTCTGGCAGGTGATGGCGCGATCCGAGCGGCGTCGGGCGCGCGTGAGCGGTCAGTGACGTCGGCACGGACGTCGGACCAGCGTCGTCCGTGCGGGCGAGAGCACTCCGGCGCCGACGTGAACGACCAGCGTCGTCCGTGCGGGCGTGAGCAGCCCGGCGATCACGTCAACGTCGCTCGGGCAACGGCGCGGAGTAGTCGTTGCCCGTGTCCAGGCCGAACGCGGTGTGCAGGCGGCGGGCGGCGCGCTCCATGTCGGCGGCCGTGACGACGACGCTGATGCGGATCGTCGAGGTGGAGATCATCAGGATGTTGATCCCCTCGTCGGCCAGCGTGCGGAACATCTTGGCGGCGATGCCCGGGCTCGACTTCATGCCCGCGCCCACCAGGCTGACCTTGGCGATGGTGGCGTCGTGCGACACCCCGCGGGCCCCGATGGCCTGGGCCACGTCGGCGACGACCTTCTCGGCATGGGCCATGTCGGCCATCGGCATCGTGAAGCTGATGTCGGTCGTGCCGTCGTGGCTCGTGTTCTGCACGATCATGTCGACGTTGACGTTGGCCCCGGCGAGCGCCTCGAACAGCGTCGCCGAGATCCCTGGACGGTCCGGCACGGCGAGGATCGTGACCTTCGCCTCGCTGATGTCGGTGACGACGCCGGAGATGATCGGTTCTTCCATGCTCGGCTCCTGACCGGTGACCCACGTGCCCGGCTCCCAGGTGAAGGCGGAGCGCACGTGGAGCGCGACGTTGTGGTTGCGGGCGAACTCGACGCTGCGCAGGGCGAGCACCCTGCTGCCGGCGCCGGCCATCTCCAGCATCTCGTCGAAGTTGACGTGGGGCAGCTTGCGCGCTTGGGGGACGATGCGCGGATCGGCGCTGAACACCCCCGTCACGTCGGTGTAGATCTCGCACGGCGTCGGCATCGAGGGCCTGGGCGAGCGCCGACGCGGTGAGGTCGCTGGCGCCGCGCCCCATCGTGGTGATCTCCTTGTCCAGGCTGACGCCCTGGAACCCGGCCACCACGGCCACCTTGCCGGCGGCGAGCGCCTCGCGGACCCGGTCGCCCTTGACCTCGACGATCTTCGCCTTGCGGTGGACGTTGTCGGTGATGATCCCCACCTGGCTGCCGGTGAAGCTGATGGCGTCGACGCCGAGCGAGGCCAGGGCCATCGTCACCAGTGCCGCGGAGACCCGTTCGCCGGTGGTCAGCAGCATGTCCATCTCCCGGCCGGGCTGCGTGCTGGACACGCTGTCGGCGAGGGCGATGAGGTTGTCGGTGGCCTTGCCCATCGCCGAGACCACGACGACCACGTCGTTGCCCCGGCGCTTGGTGATGGCGACGTTCTCGGCCACGGCGCGCATGCGGTCGGCGTCGGCGACCGAGGTGCCGCCGTACTTCTGGACGATCAGTGCCACGGGGGCGACACGATATCGGCGGGGTGTGCTCGGGGTTCGCCGTTACCGTCGATTGACGTGCCCCGGCCGTTGCTCGACGACTCGTACGCGCCCGAGGTGCGTGCCGACATCGGGCTGCTGTCGGTCGCCCGGTTCGTCAACAACGTCGCCTACCGCTTCGCCGCGCCGTTCCTGGCGATCATCGCCACCGGGCTCGGCGTGTCGCTCGGGCGCATCGGCGTGGCGATCGCCGCCAGCGAGCTCGTCGCCCTCTCGGCGCCGCTCATCGGACGCGTGGTCGACGGCGTCGCCCGGCGAACGGCGATGCTCGTCGGCCTGTGCGTCGTCGCCCTCGGCGCGCTGATCGCCGGGTCGGCGGGCGAGCTGTGGCAGTTCGGCGCAGGCCTGTGCGTGCTGTCGCTCGGCAAGGTCTGCTACGACATCGCCCTCGGCGCGTGGATCGCCGACCGGGTCCCGTGGCGACACCGCAGCCGGGTGATCGGCATCACCGAGGTGGCCTGGTCGACGAGCCTGCTGCTCGGTGTCTCGGTCCTCGGCCTGCTCGTCGCCGTCACCTCGTGGCACGCCGCCTACCTCGTCGCCGCGGTGCTCGTGGTCGGTGCCGCCGTGGCGCTGGCCCGCCGGCTGCCCGACGAGGCGCAGCGACCTCGCCACGTGTCGACGCACGACGACCCCGGCGGCTGGGTGTCCTGGCGCACGGTGGTGCCCACCGCGCTCGTCGCTGGCGATGCTCGCCGCCAGCGCGCAGTTCCTGTTCGTCACCTACGGCTCGTGGCTCGACGACCGCTTCGGCTTCGGCGCCGGCGAGCTGGCCGCCGTGACGTTCGGGCTCGGCGTGCTGGAGCTCGTCGCCGGCGTCGTGTCGATGCAGCGCACCGACCGCTGGGGCAAGGAGCGCTGCGTGATGATCGGCAGCGCGCTGATGGCGCCGATGGCCGCGGTGGTCGCGCTCGGCGCCGCGCACGTGTGGCTGCTGCTGCCGGCGTTCGGCGTGTTCCTCATGGGCTTCGAGCTGGCGATCATCAGTGGCATGCCGCTCGGCGCACTGCTCACGCCGCGCCGACCGGCGACCGGACTGGCGGTGCTCGTCGCCGCGGTGACCCTCAGCCGGGCGATCGTCTCCATCCCGGCCACGAGCTGGTTGCAGCACCACGGCCTGAGCTGGCCGGCCACCGCCGCCGTGCTCACCGCCGTCGCCGCCAACCTGTGCATCCGCCTGCGCCCGCGGACGACCGCGCCCGCTCAGCTGAGGGTGATGACCACGCCGGTGTCGCCGTAGGGCTGCTTCTTGCGCTTGATCAACGCGCCGACGCTGTTGAAGAACTTGCTGATCGACACCATCACGCCGTACTTGGCCTTGATCTTCGGCTGGATCTCGTCGACCTCCGGACCGGAGGTGGCCGTGACCGCTGTGCCGTCGGTCGGCGTCGTGCCCTCGGTGACCTTGCCGCGCGAGTTGCACGGCTGCACGGTGACCTTCGGGTTGTTCTTCAGCCGCTTGGCCTTGCCCGAGCCCGACGAGGTCCAGAAGCCGAGCTTGCCGCCCTCCAAGCCCGACCACCCAGACCGGCGTGGTGACCGCGGTGCCGTCGCGCTTGAACGTGGTGAAGGCGATGTACTTCTCGTCGGCGAGGCCCATTGGGCGAACCGTAGTCCGCTCCTCAGCAGGACTCGCCGGGCAGCCGGCCGACGGCGCTCACCTGGTAGGTGATCCCGTCCTCGACGAAGAACGTCAGCATGTTCGCGCTCGGTCAGGGTGGCGGCGAGCGCCTCGCCACTGCCGACGACGCAGGTGGCCGCATCGGCCAGGCGCACTCCCGTCTCGGGCGGCCAGGGCACGACGGTCGGCTGGGGTTCGTCGGTGGAGCCGGCGACGCTGGTCGGGTCGGCCGTCCGGGCCTGGATGCGGTAGTCCGCCGGCTGGAACACCTCCTCGGGGCCCAGCTCGCCCGCGCCGACAGTCGCCGCCAGGTCCTGGGTCGCCGTGACGAACGCCAGCAGGTGGCCGCGCTCGGGCGTCAGCTCCTTGGCCGGATCGCCCTGCCCGTCGGGCACGAGGCCGAGGCCGTACGCCGCATGGTGGAACGCGCCCGGCAGCGGTGCCCAGGTCGACCACGGTCGTGGTGGCATCGGCCACCTGCGGGTTGGCGGCGTACTCCGGCACCGGATCGGTGAGCAGCCCGTTGGCCTGGGCGACGGTGAGCAGCCGGTCCAGGCCGGTCGGCGTGATCGACCCGACCGAGATCGGCGCCAGCAGCGGGCCGGGGAAGATCATCGTCTGGATCCCGGGCCGGAACAGCCGGCCGTCGCCGCTGACCAGGAGGTCGGGCACCCGTCCGAACAGCACGCCGGCGGGGACGAAGCCACCCTCCTGGCTGACGCGCACGACCACGTCGTCGGGCCCGTGGGATGGGCGATCCCGGCTCCCCCGGCGGTCGTGGACGGTTGCGTGGGAGGCGCCGCCGTGGTCGTCGACGGTGCCGCGCTGCCGGGCGCGGTGTCGCCCGGCGCGGCGTTCGGGTCGCCGCACGCGGTCACGACCACGATCAGTGACGGTGCCGCCACGGCGGCGATCAGGAAGGAGCGTCGATCCATGGCCGTTCGACGCTGGCACACGCCGACGGGTTCCCGCGACACGCCCTGGCCTGCACCTTCACACAGCGTTCACAGTTGAGCAACCGCGGAGAAATGGCTCGCTGACAGCCTGCGTGCCGTCATCGATCACCCGCGTGCGCGGCGTGCTCCTCCACGGACAAAGGAACATGAGTGGCCTACCAAGCTGAATACATCTGGCTCGACGGCGTGTCGCCGACCCCGCTGCTGCGCTCCAAGACGAAGATCATGCAGGAGGGCAAGGAGCTGCCGATCTGGGGGTTCGACGGCTCGTCCACCGAGCAGGCCACCGGCGAGAGCAGCGACTGCGTGTTGCAGCCCGTGTTCTCGTGTCACGATCCGATCCGCGGCGGCGACAACATGCTCGTGCTGTGCGAGGTGCTCAACGCAGGGGACATGAAGCCGCACGTCACCAACAGCCGTGCGGTGCTGTCCAAGGTGGCCAAGAAGCACGCCAAGCTGGAGATGATCTACGGCATCGAGCAGGAGTACACGATGCTCAAGGCCAACGGCACGCCGCTCGGCTTCCCCGACGGCGGCGGCTTCCCGGGCCCTCAAGGCCCGTACTACTGCGGCGTCGGCACCGGCCGGGTGATCGGGCGGGAGATCATCGAGGAGCACACCCAGGCGTGCATGGATGCCGGGCTGATGATCGAGGGCACCAACGCCGAGGTCATGCCCGGCCAGTGGGAGTTCCAGGTCGGCGCGGCCGATGCGCTCACCGTGAGCGACCACCTGTACGTCGCCCGCTGGCTGCTGCACCGCATCGCCGAGGACTACGACGTCATCATCTCCTTCGCCGCCAAGCCGGAGAAGGGCGACTGGAACGGCGCCGGCGCCCACACCAACTTCTCCACCAAGGCGATGCGGGAGAGCTACGAGCCGATCGAGGCCGCCTGCAAGGCCATCGGCAAGCGCGTCGCCCAGCACATCGCCGGCTACGGCGCGGACATCGAGAGCCGCCTCACCGGCGCCCACGAGACCGCTCCGTACAACAAGTTCAGCTACGGCGTCTCCAACCGCGGCGCGAGCATCCGCATCCCGTGGCAGGTCGCCCACGACGGCAAGGGCTACGCGGAGGATCGCCGCCCGAACGCCAACTGCGACCCGTACACCGTCACCCGGCTGATCCTCGAGAGCGTCGCTGCAGGTTGATCACCGACTCGAACGCAGGGGGCCTCGGCGAGCCGGGGCCCCCTGTCGTGCTTTTGAAACATCGACTCCACCGACCAGACTGCCGAGGTGACCGAGGTGCATGAGCAACAACGTGACTACGTGTTGCGAACCGTCGAAGAGCGTGGCGTTCGCCTCATCCGCCTGTGGTTCACCGATGTCCTCGGCAACCTGAAGAGCTTCGCCATCAGCCCGGCCGAGTTGGAGAACGCGCTCGAGGACGGGATGACGTTCGACGGCTCGTCGATCGACGGCTACAGCCGCATCCAGGAGAGCGACGTCCTCGCGTTCCCCGACCCGAACACGTTCGAGGTGCTCCCGTGGAGCGACCCGCGGTCCACCGAGGCCCGCGTGTTCTGCGACATCGCCAACCTCGACGGCAGCCCCTTCCAGGGCGATCCCCGCCAGGTGCTGCGGCGCAACCTCGGTGCTGCGCACGAGCGCGGCTACACGTTCTACGTGGCGCCCGGACATGGAGTTCTTCTACTTCGCTCCGCCGGTCGCCGGCACAGCGGCCAGTGCCGCTCGACGAGGGCGGGTTCTTCGACCTCACCACCAACGACGTGTCCGGCACGTTGCGCAAGCAGACCATCCGCACGCTCGAGACGATGAGCATCCCGGTGGAGTACAGCTTCCACGAGGACGCCCCGAGCCAGCAGGAGATCGACCTGCGGCACACCGACGCGCTCACGATGGCCGACAGCATCATGACGTTCCGGCTCGTGGTGAAGGAGGTGGCCGCCAGCCAGGGGGTCCACGCCACGTTCATGCCCAAGCCGCTCGAGGGCGTGCAGGGCAGCGGGATGCACATGCACCTGAGCATGTTCGACGGCGAGGACAACGCGTTCTTCGATGCCGAGGACCCGTACAACCTGTCGTCGCTGGCCAAGAGCTTCATGGCCGGCCTGCTGCGCCACGCCGCAGAGATCACCGCGATCACCAACCAGACGGTCAACAGCTACAAGCGGCTGGTGCCCGGCTTCGAGGCGCCGGTCCACGTCAGCTGGGCGCGCAACAACCGCAGTGGGCTCATCCGCATCCCGGTGAACCGCCGCGGCAACAGCGCGGCCACCCGGATCGAGTACCGCTCACCCGACCCGGCGTGCAACCCGTACCTGGCGTTCAGCGTCCTGCTGGCCGCCGGGATGCACGGCGTCAGCGAGGGATACGAGCTGCCCGTCGAGGCCGATGCCAACCTGTTCGAGATGAGCGACACCGATCTCGCCGAAGCTGGGGATCGACCAGCTCCCGCAGTCACTGAGCGATTCGCTCAAGGTGATGGAGCGCAGCGAGCTGGTCCACGAGGCGCTCGGCGAGCACATCTTCGAGTGGTTCCTGCGCAACAAGCGCAGCGAGTGGAAGGCGTACAAGACCCACGTCAGTGCGTTCGAGCACGAGCGCTACCTGCGGATGCTGTAGAGAATGGGCGACTTCATGGACCTCATCGTCGTCTACCCCGACCCGCCGCCGCCCGACCTGGCGCGCACGCTCGACCTCGCCGGCTACCGGTGGAAGGGCTGCTCGTCGGCCGAGGAAGCGGCGCGCAACGAGCCGGTCACCGGCTGGGCCGGCGCCGTCGTGTCCTGCTCCGACGACGCCGAGGGCTCCTGGGCGTTCTGCCGGATGCTGCGCAAGCGCGACATCCCCGTCTCGCCACTGCTCGTCCTGGTCAGCGGTGGCCAGCTGGCCGACCTCGAGCTGCGCGACGAGCTGTTCGACGACTTCTGCCTCACGCCGTTCCACCCGATGGAGGTCGAGGCCCGGCTGCGTCACATCCTGTTCCGCGGGGGCACCGAGAGCCGCCCGGAGATGGTCGAGTACGGCGGACTGGCGCTCAACCTGGAGACCTACCAGGCGCTCATCGAGGGCCGCCCGCTGGACCTCACGTTCATGGAGTACGAGCTGCTCAAGTTCCTCGCCCAGAACCCGGGCAAGGTGTTCACCCGGGAGATGCTCCTCAGCCGGGTGTGGGGCTACGAGTACTACGGCGGGGCGCGCACGGTGGACGTGCACATCCGTCGTCTGCGGGCCAAGCTCGGCGAGGAGCACGCCAACCTCATCCAGACCGTCCGCTCCGTCGGGTATCGATTCGGCCAGAGCCGCTGGTCGGCATAGCCCGCCGGTGGGCGAGCCCACGCTCAGTGCAGCGCGGCGACGGCCTTGCCGACGACGCCGGCGAAGGCCGCCTGACCGGCATCGGTCGGGTGGATCTGGTCCTTGGAGATCAGGTCCTTGCGGTCCGCTGACGCCACGTCGAACCACGAGGCCACCGTCGTGTTCGGTCGGGCGGCGACGCGCTGGCGGAGCACCTCGTTGAACGTGTTCGTCCGCTCGAGCGTCTTGGGGACGTACGTGTCCACCCAGACCACCGGCACACCCTCCGGGGTCATCCCCAGCATCGTGTCGATGAGCTCGGCGTACCCAGCCGCGTCGTAGGAGTTGAGATCGTTCGTCCCGAGGGCGAACACCCACGCATCGGGAGCGAGACCGAACTTCTTCAGGTTGGTCAGCACCTGCTCGCCGTTGAGCGGCTCGCCCTTGCCGTTGCCCACCTTGATCCGCCGGCTGACCTCGGCGTCGATCGTCGG
Organism: uncultured Acidimicrobiales bacterium; assembly: GCA_963794805.1. Lineage (GTDB taxonomy): Bacteria > Actinomycetota > Acidimicrobiia > Acidimicrobiales > Ilumatobacteraceae > JAODBQ01. The sequence continues at coordinate 153,252 of CAWCFL010000005.1, read as the reverse complement.
GGTGATCCCCTGCGCCTGGAACACCGCCTGGAGGGCCGGCGTGGAGAGCTTGGTGATCGAGTCGCCGATCATCCCCACCGTCGACAGGCCGGCGCGAGCGCCGCCGATCGTGCCCCCGGGGACGGCGACGCCGGGCACGGCGACGGTCGAACCTCCGGCCGCGGGCGCCCCGCCGGCGCCGTTCGACGAGCGCGAGGTCTGCGAGCACGCCGCGAGGACCGCGCCGAGCGCCACCCCGAGGAAGGCGCGGCGACCCATCCCAGGCAGGCGGTCCGTCGGCATCTGGTCAATTCTGGCGTCTCGGCGAGCGCGAGCGACGGCGGCCCGTGTGCCATCCGCCGCACGACCGGACCAAACCTCGGCGTCAGGCGAGCTGCTGGATGCGCGTCGCGTGGGCGGCGTGGGCGCGCAGGACGTGGGGCAGGTCGGGGTGGACGGCGTGGCCGTCGCGCACGACGAAGCGGCCGTGGACCACCGTGTGCCAGGCGGCTGCCGGTCCGCAACGCAGCCAGGCCTCGACCGGATCGGCCACCGCGCCGGAGAACGACGGCCCGGTGAGCCGCCACACGGCCAGGTCGGCCACCGCCCCTGGCGTCAGCACACCGAGCTCGCCGTCGCGTCCGAGGCACCCGGCTCCCCCGAGCGTGGCCATCTCCAACGCGGTGCGCGCCGTGGCCGCCGGGGCGCCGTCGCGCAGCTTGGCGATGAGCATCGCCTGGCGCGCTTCCAACCACAGCGAGGCGGCATCGGCCGACGAGGACCCGTCGACGCCCAGCCCGACGCGCACGCCGGCAGCGCGCAGGGCCATCGCCGGGGCGATCCCCGACGACAGGATCAGGTTGCTGCTCGGGCAGTGGGCCACGCCGATGCCGGCCGCGCCGAGGCGGCGCACCTCGCCCTCGTCGGGCGTCACGCAGTGCGCCACCCACGTCCGCTCGGTGCTCCACCCGGTGCGCTCGAGGTACTCGGTCGGCCGGCAGCCGAACGTGGCGAGGGAGAACGCGTCGTCCTCGACGTTCTCGGCGAAGTGGGTGTGCAGGCGCACACCGAGACGCTCAGCCAGCTCGGCGGAGCGGACCATCAGCTCCTCGGTGACGGTGAACGGGCTGCACGGGGCCAGGGCGATGCGCACCATCGCCCCGTGCTCGGGGTCGTGGTGGGCGGCGACCGCGGCCTCGCTGGCGGCGAGGATGTCGTCGTCGTCGGCGACCACGTCGTCGGGCGGCAAACCGCCGTCCTTCTCGCCGAGGGACATCGATCCGCGTGTCGGGTGGAAGCGCACGCCGAGCTCACGGGCGGCGGCGATCTCGGCGCCGAGCAGGTCGCCGGCGTCGCGCGGGTGGAGGTAGAGGTGGTCGGAGGAGGTCGTGCACCCGCTGAGGGCCAGTTCGGCGAGACCGACGAACGCGCTCGCGTACACCGCCTCCTCGTCGATCCCCCGCCACAGCGGGTACAGCGACTGCAGCCAGCCGAACAGCGGCTTGTCGGTCATCGGCGGGTAGGCCCGGGTGAGGTTCTGGTACAGGTGGTGGTGGGCGTTGATCAGGCCCGGTGTCACCAGGCAGTCGGCCACGTCGACCACCTCGGCCGCGTCGGGCGGCTCGTCGGTCGACCCGCCGACGGCCTGCACGAGCCCGCCGGTGACGGCCACCCAGCCGCCCGGCAGCTCGCGCCGCGCGCCATCCATCGTGGCCACGAGCCGGGCGTTGCACAGCAGCAGGTCGGACGACATGTGGTTCTCCAGTGCTCAGTCGGCGGTCAACGAGTCGACGATCCAGGCGATGTCGTCGATCGACGTGCGCGGGTTGACGATGCACAGGCGCAGCACCGTCTCAGCGTTCCACGACGTGGGCACGACGAATGCCTCGCCGGCGGCGAGCACCTCGTCGCTCCACAGCTGGTAGCGCGCCGGCGACCAGCCGAGGCGACGGAACAGCAGCACGCTCAGCTCCGGTCGCATCAGGAGTTCGAGGTGGTCCGCGGCGTCGATCAGCTCGGCCGCCTCGCGGGTGACCTCCAGCGTCTGCTCGACCGCGTCGCGGTACGCGTCCGTGCCGTGGGTGGCCAGGCTGAACCAGAACGGCAGCCCGCGCGCCCGGCGCGACAGGTGGTGGGCGAAGTCGCTGGCGTTCCACTCGGCGTCGACGGTGCCGCCGGCAGGGCCGTGCAGCACGTCGAGGTACTCGGCGTGCTGGGTGTGCGCGGCGCGGGCCAGGTCGGGATCGCGGTACAGCAAGGCGCAGCAGTCGAACGGGGCGAACAGCCACTTGTGCGGATCGACGATGAAGCTGTCGGCCCGCTCGATGCCGACGAAGCGGGGGCGTACCGTCGGCGCGGCGAGCGCGGCACCTCCGTAGGCCCCGTCGACGTGCAGCCACGTCCCCAGCTCGGCGGCCACGCTCGCCGCACCGGCGAGGTCGTCGACCACCCCGGCATTGGTCGTGCCGGCGGTGGCGATCACGGCGAACACCCGATCCCGATCGGCGTCGGCCAGGTCGGCCACGGTCGCCTGCAGGGCCGCGCCGTGCAGCCGGCCGACGTCGTCCGCGGGCACGACGAGCACGTCGGCATCCATCGCCCGGGCCGCCGAGGCGATCGACGAGTGCGCGCCCTTGGACGCCAGCATCAGCCCGCGCACCCGGTCCAGACGGCCGGCGGCACGCATCCGCCAGCGATAGCGGGCGGCGATCAACGCGCTCGAGGTTCCCGGCCGTGCCGCCGCTGACGAACACCCCACCCGCCTCGGCCGGGAGCCCGGCGAGGTCGGCCAGGTAGCGCAGCGCCTCGTTCTCGGCGAACACCGCCCCGCCGCCCTCCAGCCACGAGCCGGCGTAGATGCTGGACGCGCCGACCACGAGGTCGAACAGGATCGACGCCTCGGTCGGCGCGGCGGGCACGAACGCCAGGAACCGCGGGTGGTCGACGGAGATGCACGCCGGGGCGAGCACGTCGGCGAAGACGCGCAGTGCCTCGTGACCGCCGATGCCGGCCGGGCGTGATGGTGGCGCCGGCGAGCAGCCGCAGATCGGCCGGCGTGCGTGGCCCGTCGAGCGGTGGCACGTCGAGCGAGATGCGCCCGACCGCGTAGCTGACGATCTCGTTGGTCAGCGCTTCGATCGGCCCGTCGTGGACGTGCATCCCGGGCATCGGACGCGACTCGGCTCAGGTGTTCAGCTCGAGCAGCTCGCTGCCCTCGTTGCGCACCTCGCCGTCGCGGTTGAGCAGCCAACCGAGCGCGGCGGCGATGGCCGCCGACCCGAGGCACACGAGCACCGGGAACACCACCAGCACGAGCAGGATGATGACGGCGCCGGGCACGGGGTCGACCTTAGTCGGCGACCGGCTTGTAGGCCCAGGCCTCGACCTCCACCGCCCCACCGGCGGGCAGGCCGGCGACGCCGATCGTGCTGCGCGCCGGGCGGTGGTCGCCGAACCCGGCGATGTACGCCGTGTTGAACGTGGCGAACGTGTCCATGTCGGTGAGGAAGCACAGGGTCTTGACCACATCGCCGAGCGTCGCGTCCATCGACGCGAGGTGGGTGGCGACGTTGACGATGGCCTGGGCGGTCTGCTCGGCGACGCCACCGTCGACGAGCTTGCCGTCGCGCAGGCCGAGTTGGCCGCTGACGATGATCCAGTCACCGGCACGGACGACGGGCGAATAGGGGCCGACGGGCGCAGTCATATGAGGGCATCGTAGGAGACGGGCCGACGTGCGCTGACGGGCCGCGAGCGACCCAGCCCGAAGGCAAACCGGCGCGACGCGGCGCTACGGTCGTGGCCCGTGATGCGCTCGACCCGGCGGCAGTTCCTCGCGGTCGGCGCGGCCGGCGGTGCCGCCCTGGTCCTCGCCGCGTGCGGCAGCGACGCCAAGGCGACGCCGAGCTACGACCTCGCGCTGCGGCTCACCGACTCACCCTTGCTCGTCCCCGGCGAGAGCCGCCTCGCCCTGTCGCTGGTGGCCGAGCAGACGCTGCTGTCGTCCGGCCCGACGACGCTGAGGCGAGGATCCTCGACGCCAACGGCAAGACCGTCACCACGCTCACCGCCGACCAGCACAACGACGGCATCCCGCAGGCGTACTGGCCGTTCCGCTTCACGATCCCGACGGCCGGCTTCTACCGGTTGGCGATCGACGGCGGGAACCCGCAGAGCGGCAACTTCGGGGTGTTCGACCCGACGAAGGTGGCCATGCCGTACGTCGGCGCCACCCTGCAGCCGTTCGACACTCCGACCGTGGACGATCACCGCGGCGTCGAGCCGTACTGCTCGCTCACGCCCGACCCGTGCCCGCTGCACGACCTCACGCTCACCCAGGCGCTCCAGGCCGGCAAGCCACTCGTGTTCATGGTCGGCACGCCGGCGCACTGCCAGACCGGCGCATGTGCCCCGGCGCTGGAGTTCCTGGTGAGCTCGCACCAACGGGTCGGCGATGCTGCGGTGATGGTGCACGCCGACGTCTACGCCGACAACGCCGGGACGCAGCTCGCGCCGATCATCGACGCGCTCGGACCGCTGGAGTACGAACCTGCCGTGTACTTCGTCACGCCGGGCGGTCAGATCGTCGATCGACTCGACGGGATCTGGGACCAGACCGAGATCGACCAGCGCGTGGACGCGCTGCTCAGCCGCTGAGCGCGGCGGACCGCCGGTCGCTCAGCTGAACGACTGGCCGCAACCGCAGCTGCGAGTAGCGTTCGGGTTGGTGATGGCGAAGCCGGCCTGGTTGAGCCCGTCCTTGTAGTCCAGCGTGGCGCCCTCGAGCAGCTGGGCCGACGCCGGGTCGACGACCACCTGCACGGCGCGGTCGGCCGGGCCGAACACGGCCTTCTCGTCGTCGGCGGCGATGTCGCCGTCGAAGAACATCTCGTAGGAGAACCCGCTGCAGCCGCCGGGGCGCACGGCGACGCGCAATGCCAGGTCTGCTGCGCCTTCGGCCTCCAGCAGATCCTTGACCTTGGTGGCGGCGGTATCGGTGAGCGTGATCACGGGGGCGTCTCCTTCTCGGCGGACTCGCCGACCAGTGTACCGAGCGGCCGACCGTACACTGGATGCGTGATCCCGTCGACCGCGCGACCTGGTGTGCCGCCTCCCACCGTGGAGGACGTCACCGGCCTGCTCAGGTCGGTGATCGACCCAGAACTGGGTGCGGACATCGTGTCACTGGGCATGGTGGATGGCGTCACGGTCTCGGCCGATGGTGTGGTCGCCGTCGGCGTCAAGCTGACGATCGGCGGCTGCCCGTTGCGCGGCCAGATCAAGAAGGACGTCGAGACCCGCGTCGCCGTGCACCCGGGCGTCAGCGCCGTGCACATCGACTGGGGCGAGATGACCAGCGACGAGCGCAGCGACGTGATGCTCAAGGCGCGCTGGAACGCGCGGGAGAACGCCCCCGACACCGAGATCCCGACCACGGCGCGGATCCTCGCGGTGGCCAGCGGCAAGGGGGGCGTGGGCAAGAGCTCGGTCACCGTCAACCTCGCGGCGGCGGTGGCCGCCAAGGGCTTCACCGTCGGCGTGCTCGACGCCGACATCTGGGGCTTCTCCGTGCCGCGCCTGCTGGGCATCGACGAGCGGCTCGAGGCCCAGGCGGTCGACGGCTCGGACAAGCCGAAGATCATCCCCAACGAGCGGCGCGTCGGCACGGGGTTGTTGAAGGTCGTCAGCACCGGCTTCATGGTCGGGGAGGACACCGCGTTGATGTGGCGTGGGCTGATGCTGGCCAAGGCGGTCGAGCAGTTCCTGCGCGACGTCCACTGGGGCGAGCTCGACTACCTGTTCATCGACATGCCCCCGGGCACCGGCGACGTCCAGATGGGGTTGGCGCGGATGTTGCCGCGCACCGATCTGCTGATCGTCACCACCCCGGCGCTCAACGCCCAGAAGGTGGCGGCGCGTGCCGCCGACATGGCCCGGCGCAGCTTCCTGCGGGTCTGCGGGGTCATCGAGAACATGACCTCGTTCACCGACCACCACGGCGACGTGCACGAGCTGTTCGGCAGCGGCGGCGGGCAGGCCCTGGCCGACGAGATCGGCGTCGAGCTGCTCGGCCAGGTGCCGCTGGAGCCGGCCGTCTCGGCCTCCGGCGACGCCGGTGAGCCGGTGGTGCTGAGCGGCAACGGGCCGGCCGCAGCAGCGTTCCGGGCCATCGCCGACAAGCTCGTCGACGAGGTCGCTCCGCCGGTCAACATGGCCGGTTGCTCAGCACGCGTGCTGTCGCAGATGGTGGCCGCGTTGGAGGCCAAGGACCCGGGCGCGGGTGAGCCGGTGCGCGTGCGCACCCGTCAGCGGGTCGGATCGGACGTCGAGTCGGCCTCGTGAACGGCGACGGCGGGCACCCCCGCCGGTTCCGCTTCGGCGTGGAGATGATGGGGCCGTTCCCCGGCACGTCGTGGGCCGGTTCGGCTCGCCGGCTGGAGTCGCTCGGCTACGCCACCCTGTTCGTGCCCGACCACCTCCACGAGGGCTTCGGACCACTCACGGCGATGGCCACGGCCGCCGCCGCGACCACCACGTTGACGGTTGCGCCGATGGTGCTGGCCTGCGACTTCCGCCACCCGGCGATCCTGGCCCGCGAGCTGGCATCGATCGACGTGCTGTCCGAGGGACGCCTCGAGGTCGGGCTCGGCGCGGGGTACAACCCGCTCGACTACTCCCGCTCAGGGGTGGTTCGTGACCCGCCCGCGGTGCGCGTCGACCGGCTCATCGAGCACGTCGCCGTGCTGCGCGGGCTGTTCGGGCCGGCGCCGTTCTCCTTCGCCGGCGAGCACTACCGCATCGACGACCTCGACGGCACCCCCAAGCCGCACCGGCCGGGCGGCCCGCCGATCCTGATTGCCGGCGGCGGACGGCGGATGCTGACGTTCGCCGCGCGCCACGCCGACATCGTCGGGGTCAACCCGTCGCTGCCCAGCTCGCCCAATGAGGCCAGCGCACGCGACGCGCTCCCCGACCGGATCGACGACAAGATCGCCCTGTTGCGCGCCGCCGCCGGCTCGCGGTTCGACTTGCTGGAGCTCAGCGCGTGGATCTCCGTCGCCGCGGTCACCGCCGACCGGACGACGATCGGCGCGCGGCTGAGCCGCCGGTTCGCCGCGCCGGCCGACGAGGTGCTGGCGTCGCCGGTGATCCTCGTCGGCACCGTGCCCGAGATCGTCGACATCCTGCTCGCCCGCCGCGAGCGGTGGGGCTACTCGTACATCGCCCTGCAGGCCGACCAGGTGGACGCGTTCGCCCCGGTGGTGGCCGAGCTGTCCGGTCGCTGACGGCGACCGCAGCCCGCGGCGGCGCGACGACCGGGTGGTTCAGCCGAGCGAGTCGTAGTCCGCGTCGCCGGGCATGGCGATGCCGAGCATCGCCCGATCGGCGCCCCAACGGATCTTCGGCAGGATGACCGGAGGTTCACCCACGGCTCGCCCGGCCTCGAGCGCCGACTCCGACGTGGCGTGCGCGGCGAGGAACTCGAGCGTGGCGATGGTCGGCGGCATCAACGCCATCTGCCCGTCGCGCTGGCGCTGGAGCGCCTCGGCCGGACGGATCCACTCGCTGGCCACGGTCTCGCCGTCGTCGTGGGTGTGCGATTGCTCGGTCGGCGACACGGCGAGGAAGAAGCGGGTGTCGAAGCGCCGCGGCGCCTCACCCTTGGGCGTGATCCAGTGGGCCACGTAGGCCATCCGGTCCGTCGCCAGGCGCAGGCCGTGCTCCAAGCACAGGTCGTGGATGCTCAGCGTGCCGTCGTGCACCGCTTCGCGGTGCGCCAGGGCCGGATGGCCGTCGCCGATCAGCTCGCCGTCGGCCTCCTCGACGAGGAGCACCCCCGCCTCCTCGTAGCACTCACGGATCGCGGCGACGAGGTAGCCCTCGTGGCCTTCGCCGTCCGCCGCGTCGACCTTGCCACCGGGGAACACGTACATCCCGCTGGCGAACACGGCGCGCGCCGTGCGCCGGAGCATGAACACCTCCGGCCCGTCGTCGGTGTCGCGCAGCAGCATCACGGTGGCCGCCGGCTTGATCGGCACGTCGTCGAAGGACTCGGTGGGCGGCGCAGCGGGAACGGGATCGGCCATCGCCGGCGACGGTACCGCGCCCAGCCCGGACCGGCCGCAGGCGGCCCGTCGCGGCGGACGGCGCCTAGTGTGCGCAGCGTGCTGGCCTGGATGGACCTGGAGATGACGGGGCTGGAGCCGGGGCGGCACCGGATCGTGGAGATCGCCACGATCATCACCGACGACCAACTCGAGGTGGTCGCCGAAGGACCCGACCTGGTCGTCCACCAGCCCGACGACGTCCTCGCCGAGATGGACCAGGTGGTCGTCGAGATGCACACCCGCAGCGGGCTCCTCGACGCCATCCGCGCCTCGACGACCAGCCTGGAGGAGGCCGGCGCGCAGACGCTGGCGTTCCTGCGCGAGCACATCCCCGAGCCGTCGACCGTGCCGCTGTGCGGCAACTCGATCGGCACCGACCGCCGGTTCCTCGCCGCCTACCTCCCCGAGATCGAGGACCACCTGCACTATCGCAGCGTGGACGTCAGCAGCATCAAGGAGCTGGCTCGCCGGTGGTACCCGGACCTCAACCGTGGCCGGCCGCACAAGCAGGGCAGCCACCGGGCCCTCGACGACATCCGCGAGAGCATCGCCGAGCTGCGTTGGTACCGCGAGCGGGTCTTCGTGCGCGAGCTCGCCCCGCTGGTGGTCCCCGATGTGACCACAGCCACACCGGTCGCAACCACTGAAATCGGTTGACGGCGCGCCACTCGGCGTGATTGCCTAGCGAGCGGTCGTCTCGGCAGAGGCGGTCGACGAACACGACAAGCCGGGCGACCGGCAGACGAGCAGGCAGGCCATGACGATTCGCACGACGCATGCACAGGGGGTAGCCGACATGGCCACCGTCGCGCGCCCGTGTGCAGCCGCTCATGGTTACCAGTGGCGCGCCCGGATGGGTCTCGGCATGAGCTTCGACCTCATGAACGGCACCTCCATCAAGCGCCCCGCCCGACGCCTCGGGAAGCCAGCGACGTAGACCTACGCCGCCAGCAGCCTCCGAGGCCGTCGGGATCGCAAGATCCCGGCGGCCTTTCTCATTTTCTGCCCTTTCGCCCCCTCGTCCGAGAAACAGGATCACGACATGTACGCCACGAACATCCTCGAAGCGACGATCACCACTCCATCCGACACGCCCACCACCGGGCTCGACGAGATCAACGACATCGACGACATCGACATCCTGGACGTCGAGTTCGACGAGATCGTCGGCCCCGTCACCGTCCGTCGACCGCAGGCTCGCTGCGCCGACGGTCACGGCACGCTCACCCACCTGTTCTTCTCGGACGTCCCCCTCGACATCGCCCGCGCCAAGGCCATCTGTGGCAAGTGCGGGCTGCGCGAGTCCTGCTTGCAGGAAGCGCTCGTCCGGGCCGAGCCGTGGGGTGTGTGGGGCGGTGAGCTGATCGAGACCGGGCGGATCGTCGTCAACAAGCGGCCACGCGGCCGCCCACCCAAGCACCCCAGACCGGTCGTCGAGGTCGACGAGGTCCCCATCCCGCCGCACCTCGTCGCGTAGTCGCTCCGGACCACCGTTCTCCGGTCCTGGGCAACGCTCGTCGACCCCAGGGCTGAACGGGCCCGCCCCCTGCCACCGCCCCGCCCCCCATGTGCGGTGGCAGGGGGCCGCGAGCCCGCAGGCTCGCCCGAACCGCCCACCAGTAGCCTGAGGCGCCGTGAAGATCCGCCCGCGACTGCTGATCGGATCCCTGGTGGCAGCGGTGTTGATCGTGGCCGCCTTCGCGATCTACGGCCTCAGCTCGGGCAACGATTCCAACGACCACGCCGACGATTCGGTGACGATCGACGCCTCGACCCCGTTCGACCAGGCACCCCTGAACACGAACGCTGCGGTCACGGGCACCCGTCTGGCTGCCGCCGACGTGCGCACGGCCGACGGCGACGTCCTGTCGACCGCCGCGCTGATCGGCCAACCCCTGGTCATCAACTACTGGAGCTCCACCTGTGTGCCGTGCAAGAAGGAGCTCCCCGACTTCGTCACCGCGCACCGAGAGCTCGGCGACAAGATCCGCTTCGTCGGCATCGACGCCTACGCCAGCCTGCCCTCGGAGGTGCAGTTCGCCAAGGACCGCGGCGTCGACTACGAGCTCTACTACGACGGCGACGGCCGCCTCGCCACGGCGCTCGGCCTGAGCACGCAGCCCGTCACGCTGTTCGTCCGCGCCGATGGGACGATCATGAAGCAGACCGGCCAGATCGACCTCGACGACATCCGCGCCGACGCCGCGCAACTGCTCGGATGATCGCCCTCGACGCGCGCTTCGCGGCCTCGTTCACCGCCGGGCTCCTCGCGGCGATCAACCCGTGCGGCTTCGTCCTGCTGCCCACCTACCTCCTGTACTTCCTGGGCATGGAGAACCTCCGCCCGGGCGGGACCGAGCGGGCGTCGATCCGCCGCGCGCTGCTCGTCAGCCTCGCCGTGTCGGCCGGGTTCCTGCTCGTGTTCGCCGTGATCGGAGCGATCACGAAGTGGTCCACCGATTGGTTCGTCGTCAAGGCGGCGTGGATCTCGCTGGCGATCGGCCTCGGCCTGGTCGTCCTCGGCATCGCCATGCTGTTCGGCTTCCGCCTGCCGTTCACCACCCCGAAGCTCGACGTCGGTCAGCGCGATCGCACGGTGCGCTCGATGTTCGTCTTCGGCATCGCCTACGCAGTGGCCTCGATCGGCTGCACGATCCCGACGTTCATGGCCTACGTGCTCGGGGCGGTGACCACCGAGGGCATCGGCCGCGGCCTGTTGGCCTTCCTGTGGTACGGCTTCGGCATGGCCCTCATCGTCACCGGGCTCACCGTCACGCTGGCGATGGCCAACGTGGCCATGCTGCGCGTGCTGCGCCGTGGCCTGAGCGTGTTCGAGTACATCGCCGGCGTGTTCGTCCTGCTCACCGGGTTGTACCTCACCTGGTACTGGTACCACGGCATCACCGAGGCCGTCCCCGACGACCGGCTGATCAACCAGGCGACGTCGTGGCAGGAGTCGCTCGGCGGGTTCATCGAGCGCAACCAGACCGCCGTGGTGACGCTGGCCGTTGTGGTCATCGGCGCGGCCGTCGTGCTCGCCTACACGCTGCACCGGCGCCCCGAGGCACGTTCGTGAGCGCGGTCGAAGCGACGCGCGACGGCACGTTCGCCGAGCTGCTGGCCACCCCCGGCGTCGAGGAGGACTGTGTGCTGCGCAGCCCCTTCGGGTTCATGGCGTACCACGGCGGCTCGCTCGAGGAGATGACCGACGTCATCGCCGCGGCCGCCGCCGAACGCAGCGGCGCGAGCTGCTACGCGGTGCGCCAGCCGGCCGACCTCAACTGGCACATCCCCTCGCACAAGGTGTCGCCCACGGACTCTCCGAAGCCTCGCGGCCTTCGTCGACCACGTCGACGTCGTGATCACCATCCACGGGTTCGGCCGCCGCGGCCTGTTCACCTCGCTCCTGCTCGGTGGACGCAACCGCGAACTGGCCGAGCACGTCGGTGATCGACTGCGCGACCGGCTGCCGGCGTACGCGATCCTCACCGACCTCGAGGCGATCCCGCGCGAGTTGCGTGGCCTGCACGACACCAACCCCGTCAACCTGCCGCGCCGGCAGGGGGTGCAGATCGAACTGCCCCCGCGAGTGCGCGGCTCGAGCGCGCTGTGGGCGGACTGGGAGGGCCCCGGCCTCACCCCGCACACCGAGGCCCTCGTCGACGGCCTCGTTGCAGCTGCAACGACCTGGGGCTAGCGCCTCCGCCGTCGGGCGCCGTCGAGGAACAGGGTGGCCAGGTCGTCGCCGCCGGCCATCGCCGATTCGCCCATCACCACCTGCTGCGCCGAGGCGATGCACAAGAAGAAGAACATCCCGCTCAGCTCGCCGACGGGGCGGGTGAGCGACGCCGCGTCGGGCTCCAGCAACGCAGCGATCGATGCCTGGGCGCGGATCGCCAGGTCGCCCTTGGCGTCGTGGCCGTCGGGCATCCCGCACTTCATGATCACCGGCATCGCCCGCACGAGGTGGCGGTGCAGCACGTCGGCACATCCGGCCAGCCGATGGTGCAGCGAGCGCGTCGCCGCGCAACGACTCGATCTCGGCGAGCAACGGCTCGATGTCCATCAGGTGACGGACGGCGGCGGCGATCAGGTTCTGCTTGTCGCCGAAGACGTGGAAGATCGTCCCCTGCGAGATGCCGGCAGCCTTGGCGATCTGCGCGCTGGTGGTCGCCGGGCCGTGCTCGGCGAGCAACGGCAACGTGGCGTCGATGATGGCCGCGCGACGGGCGTCGGGCGCGAGCAGTTGACGCCGTGGCGCCACCACCGCCGCGCCCGAGCCCTGGGTCACGAGACCTCCACGTCCTTCTTGCCCCCCTCGCTCGCCGCGAGCACTGCGCGCTCCTCGGCCAACTCGGCGTCGATGGTATCCACCGGCCCTTCGACGTTGATGTTCGGAAGGACCCGGTCCATCCACTTCGGGATCCACCAGTTGCGGTCGCCGAGCAACTCCATCGTCGCCGGCACGAGCAGCATGCGCACGATCGTGGCGTCGAGGAGCACCGCGACGGCGAGGCCGAGACCGAACAGGCGGATCACCCGGGTGGGCTCGAGCAGGAAGCTGCCGAAGACCACGACCATGATCGCGGCCGCCACGGTGATGATCTGCGCCGTCGCGGCCAGGCCGTCGGCCACCGACTCCTTGCTGTCACCGGTGCGGTCCCACTCCTCCTTGATGCGCGACAGGAGGAAGACCTCGTAGTCCATCGAGAGGCCGAAGACGATGGCGAACAGCATCATCGGCAGGAACGGCTCGATCGGTGCCGCCTCGATGCCGGTGGGGCCGCTCAGCCAGCCCCACTGGAAGATGGCCACGACGATGCCGTATGCCGCACCGATCGACAGCAGGTTCATGATCACGGCCTTGACCGGCACGAGCAGCGAGCGGAAGACCACCAGCAGCAAGAGGAACGACAGGCCGAGCACGGCGAGGAAGAAGTACGGCATGCGACCGGCGAGGTAGCTGGAGAAGTCGACCTGGGTGGCCACCGAGCCGGTGACGACCACGTCGACGTCGGTGCCCTTGGTGGCGGCCGGGAGCACGTCGTTGCGCAGGTGATCGACGAGGTCGGTGGTCCGCTGGTCCTGGGGCGCGGTGGTGGGGACCACGTTCCACACGGCAGCCGTCGGGTTGGTCGCATCGTTGGTGCGCGCCGGGCTGACGAAGGCGACGCCGGGGGTCTGCTGCACCGCGTTGGTCACGGCCTGCAACTGGTCGGTGGTGGTGCCCGCGGGCAACTCGGCGACGAGGATGAACGGTCCGTTGAACCCGGGACCGAAGCCGTCGGCGAGCAGGTCGTAGGCCTTGCGCGTGGTGCTGCTCGACGGGTCGTTGCCCTGGTCGGAGAAGCCGAGGCGCAGGCCGAACAGCGGGATGGCCAGCGTGGCCAGCACGGCCACGCCGATGACGACGGACGCGCCACGGGTGGTGCTGCACGCTGCGGCTCCAGCGGTAGGCCAGCTGCTGCTGGCGCGGCTTGACCGCCCGCTGGGGCACCTCACGACGCAGCGGCGCCCACACGAAGCTGGCGATCAGCACGATCGCCGCCAGCGGGATGCCGATGAGGAACGGCGAGATCTTCAGCCCGAGGCCGAGCAGCGACAGGGCGACGAAGCCGGCGGCGATGGCGCCGCGCCAGCGGGCCACCTCGGTGCGCCGGCCGGCGAAGCCGATCAGCGCCGGCAACAGGGTGAGCGAGGCGATCATCGTCATCAGCACGACGACCGCAGCACCGATGCCCAGTCCGCTGACGAACTGCACGCCCATGGTCAGCATGCCCAGCAGGGAGATGATCACGGTGAGGCCGGCGAAGGCCACGGCGCGGCCCGACGTGTCGATCGCCAGCGAGATCGACTCCTCCACCGAGTGACCGTGATGCAGGTTCTCTCGATATCGGGAGACGATGAACAGGGCGTAGTCGATGCCCACCCCGAGCCCCATCATCACGCCGATCGTGGTGGCGAAGTCGGGCATGGTGAACACGTTGCTCAGCAGGGTGAGCGCCACCGAGCCGGCGGCGATGCCGGCCAGCGCGGTGCCGATCGGCAAGCCGGTGGCCAGCACCGAGCCGAACGCCAGGGTGAGGATGATCACCGCGAAGCCGATGCCGAGCAGCTCCGAGGACGGGGCCTCGAACGAGGAGAACGCCTGGCCGCCGTACTCGATGTTCGGCGCCTTGGATGGTCGGCGCGATGTCCTTGATCTTCGACGACACATCCTTGAGGTCGTTCTGCGTGGCGTCGCCGGGGAAGGCGACCGAGGCGTAGGCGATCTTGCCCGCGTCGGCGCCCTGGCTGGCGATCTGGCGCGCCCCGCCGTCGGCGTACGGGCTGGACACCTGGGACACGCCGTCGATCTTGGCCACCTCGTCGAGGTACGCCTGGAACTCGCTCTGCACCGTGGGATCGGTGACCGATCCGTTCGGCGTGTTGAGGACGATCGAGCCGCTCTGGCCGGCACCGATGCCGCCGAAGCGGGCATCGAGGATGTCCAGGCCGCGCTTGCTCTCGACGCCGTTGGGCAGTCCGAACTTGGAGGTGAAGCCCGAGCCGACGCCGCCGGCGATCGCGCCGACGAGGACGAGACCGATGATCCAGCCGAGGACGACACGTCCCCGACGGCGATAGGCGAACGCGCCCAGCCGAGCGAACATTGAAGGCTCCCATCTGCCCGACCCTCGGGCGACAACGATTGAGTGAGTGCTCAATCAATCCTGCGGCACGCTGCTCGCGATCGCAAGCGCGTTTCCAGGTCGGATGTCACACGAGCCACCGCGCAACGATTGACGTGCGGGCCTCGGCCACGTCACGCCTCCGAGCTCAACGGGTTCGTGTCGCGCCTCGACCGGCACGGTTCCGGTCAGGACGCGACACGAACGGCCGAACCGGCCGGCACGGGTGCCGGGCGTCGATTCGTCACTGACGATTCCTGAGGGCACGCGGGAGTTCAGCCAGAACCGTTTCTGTCACGCCTCGACCGGAAGGATTCCGGTCAGGGCGCGACACGAACCACCACGGACGGGTTCGGAGTCGGTCGTGAGCGTGCCGCGGGCGCAGGCGCGGCTCAGGGCGCCAGGCGGACGAGCTCCCACGGCGAGGACGGGTCGGCGCGGTGGTAGCGGAGGCGGTCGTGGAGGCGGCTGGGACGGCCCTGCCACAGCTCGATCATCAGCGGCGTGAGCCGCCAGCCACCCCAGAACGCGGGGCGGGGAACGTCGTCGACCGCGGCGAACGTCGTCTCGAACTGAGCGACGCGGGCCTCGAGCGCGGCCCGGTCCGGCAGCGGTCGGGACTGCGGCGACGCCCAGGCGCCGAGCTGCGACGAACGCGGTCTGGAGGCGAAGTACGCGTCGCTCTCCTCGTCCGAGGCGCGCTCCACGGTGCCCGCGACGCGCAGTTGGCGGTGCAGTTGCAGCCAGGTGAACAGCATCGACGCCTGCGGGTGAGCGGTGAGCTCGGCGCTCTTGGCCGACTCGTAGTTGGTGAAGAAGACGAAGCCGCGCCCGTCCACACCGCGGGCCAGCAGGTAGCGGCTCTGGGGGAAGCCCGCCGCATCGACGGTGCCGAGGACGAACGCGTTGGGTTCCACGCACCCTGCGCCGGCGGCCTCGGCGTACCACCGGTGCCATTGCTCGATCGGGTCGTCGAGCACGTCGGCGGCGTCGAGCCCGGCGGTCTCGTAGTCCTCCCGCCGGCGGGCGAGCTCGTCGCTCATCCCCGCCCGTTCATCCCAGTCCCGATCATCCCAGTCCCGATCGTCCCAGTCCCGATCGTCGCGGCGTGATCACCGTGGCGCCTCGGGTGTACGGGTGCAGCGCCTCGGGGATGGTCACCGATCCGTCGGGTTGGCGGAAGTTCTCCACGATCGCCGCCCACACCCGGGGGACAGCGAGTGCCGATCCGTTCAGCGTGTTGACGATCTGCGTGCCGCGCTGGCCGGCGACCTTGTAGCGGATGTCGCCGCGGCGGGCCTGGTAGTCGCTGAACCAGCTCACCGAGCTGACCTCCAGCCAGGCGTCGACGCCCGGCGCGTAGACCTCGAGATCGAAGCTGCGATGGTGGCTCTGGCCGAGGTCGCCGGTGCAGATCTCGATGATCCGGTACGGCAGGCCGAGCCCGGCGATCAGCGCCTCGGCCCGATCACGCAGCTCGATGAGCAGTGCCGGCGCCTGCTCGGGCGTGGCCACGGCGAGGATCTCGACCTTGTCGAACTCGTGGGCGCGGAGCATGCCGCGGGTGTCGCGCCCGGCCGAGCCGGCCTCGCGCCGGTAGCACGGCGAGTAGGCCATCATCCGCAGCGGCATCTCCGCCTCGTCGAGCACCTCGCCGGCGTAGATCGACGTCAGTGGCACCTCGGCGGTGGGGATGCACCACAGGTCGTCGCGCTCGACGGCGAACGCGTCGTCGGCGAACTTCGGCAACTGACCGGTCGCCGTGAGCGTCGCGGTGGTGACCAGCGACGGCGGGCGGATCTCCTCGAACGCATCGGCGTTGCGGTCGAGCGCGTACTGGCACAGCGCCCGCGACAGCGTTGCGCCGAGACCGCGCTGCATCGTGAACATCGCCCCGCTGATCTTCACCGCCCGCTCGTTGTCGAGGATCCCCAGCGCGGCCGCGGTCTCCCAGTGCGGCACGCGCTGGTGATCGGCGAACGTGGCCGGCAGGTTGTTCGGGCCGACGAGGACCGGGTTGTCGGCGTCGCTCGTGCCGTCGGGTGCGTCGGGGTGCGGCAGGTTGGGGATCCGCAGCAGCACGTCGCGGAGGCGCTCCTGCACGGCGTCGTGCTCGTCGTCGAGCACCCGCTCGCGGTCGCCGAGCGCGCGGCTGCGCGCCTGCAGCTCCTCCGCGCCGGCGACGTCGCCGGCGCGGCGCAACTGACCGACCCGCTTGGACAGGTCGTTGACCTCGGCGCGGATGGCGTCACGCTCGGACACGACGTCGCGCGCCTGCCCGTCGAGGGCGACGACCTCGTCGAGCTGCTCGAGCACGACCGGCTCGTGCCGGCGGGCCAGCGCGGCGCGCACCTCGTCGGGTCTGGAGCGCAGCAGCCGTACATCGATCACAGTCGCACCAGGATACGGTCGGGTCTCCGCCCCGACTGCCCGGATCGCTCCCCGGCACGCCGACGCCAGCGGGTCTCGGGCGCCCGCCGGGGCGAAGCGCCCGTGTGTATCGTCGCTCCGGTGACTTCGCCGGCCATAGGCACCGCCGTCGAGGTCGAGTCGCTCACCGTGCGCTACGGGGATCTCGTCGCCGTCGACGATGTCTCGTTCGTCGCCCGCCACGGCGAGGTCACCGCGGTGCTCGGGCCGAACGGCGCCGGCAAGACGAGCACGATCGAGGTGTGCGAGGGCTACCGGCCGGCATCGGCCGGCACGGCGCGAGTGCTCGGCCTCGACCCGGCGCGCCAGCAGCGCCAGCTCAGCGAACGGATGGGCGTGATGCTCCAGGAGGGCGGCGTGTATCCCAGCGTGCGCGTCCTCGACGCCGTGCGCCATCACGTCGCCCTCGCCGGGACGGCGGTCGACCCACGCGAGCTCGTCGACCGGGTCGGCCTCACGCCTCGATCGGCGGCCACGTGGCGGCGCCTCAGCGGCGGCGAGCAGCAGCGCCTGTCGCTCGCCCTGGCCCTCGCCGCCGAGCCCGACGTGGCCTTCCTCGACGAGCCGACCTCGGGCGTCGACGTCAACGGGCGCGACACGATCCGGGCGATCGTCCACGACCTCGCGGCCAGCGGCTGTGCCGTGGTGCTGGCCACCCACGAGCTCGACGAGGCCGAGCGGCTCGCCGACCGCGCCGTGATCTTCGACGGTGGTCGGGTGATCGCCGACGGCACGATCGCCGAGCTGCGACGGGGCCACGACGAGATCCGCTTCCGCAGCGCGGCGCACCTCGATCTCGGCGCGCTGTCCGTGGCGGTCGGCGTGACGGTCGACGAGGTCGGTGACGGCGAGTACGTGATCAGTGCGTCGCCCGACCCGCGGTTGATGGCCCGGCTCGCAGGCTGGCTGGCCGAGCAGGGCCTGCCGCTCGACGACGTGCGCGGCGGTGCGCAACGGCTCGAGGACGTGTTCCGCCGACTGACCGCCGACCGGCCCGCTGCCGAGGCGTCCGACGCCGAGCCACCCGCCCGCCGGCGGCGCCGGGGTCGCCGGTGATCGGGCGAGACCCCGCCGCGATCCACGGCGTCCAGGAGCGAACTGGACGCCGCCGAGCGCGCCCAACGCGCTCCTGGGCGTTCACCACCGACGTGAACGCTGGACCACGCGGGAGCGGTCGCCACCGATGAGGCGCTACCTCGCCCAGCTGCAGATGGAGTTCCTGCTCGTCGTGCGCAACGGCGAGCAACTGCTGCTCACGCTGATCATCCCGGTGCTGCTGCTGGTGTTCTTCAGCCTCGTCGACGTGCTCCCGACGGGCACCGCCGACCCGGTCGACTTCCTCGCCCCCGGCATCCTCGCCCTCGCCGTGATGAGCTCGGCGATGGTCAGCCTGGGCATCGGCACCGGGTTCGAGCGGTCGTACCACGTGCTCAAGCGCCTCGGCACGACGCCGCTCGGCCGACCGCGGCTGATCGCCGCCAAGGTCAGCGCCGTCGCCGCCGTCGAGCTGCTGCAGTTCGCCGTGCTCGTCCCCGTCGCCTACGCCGTCGGCTGGCGACCCGACGCGCCCAACTGGGGAGCCGCCGCCGGCGCGGTCGTGCTCGGCACCCTGGCCTTCGCCGGCATCGGCCTGACCCTCGCCGGTCGCCTACGCGGCGAGGTCAACCTGGCCGTGCTCAGAACGGGCTGTACCTCGTGCTCCTCCTGCTCGGCGGGATGGTGATCCCGTTCAGCAAGCTGCCCGAAGGCATCCGTGCGGTCGCCTACGCGCTGCCGTCCGGGGCACTCGCCGACGTGCTGCGCGAGGCGCTGGCCCAGGCCGGCACCCATGCGACGACGTCGTGGATCGTCCTCGCCGTGTGGGCGGTGGTGGCGCCCACGATCGCGGCCCTCACGTTCCGCTGGGACTAGGAGTCGAGCGGACCCCTACGACTTGATCGGCTCGGAACGAGCGGTGACCGGCACGTTCTCGCGCGGCACCCAGTCGCGAGCGTCGATGTCGGCGACCGACGGCGACAGGGCCGAGGCGATGCCGTTGGCTCCCTCACCGGTGCGCCGGTACGTGGCCTCTTCCTTCCAGCCGGTGCCGAAGCGCTTGAACCACATGAAGATGATGATCCCCCACAGGTACATCGAGCCACCGATCTTCATGATCGCCCCGGCGAGCTGCTGGTCGTCGGTGACGCTCATCCCCCACACCCGCACCGGCTCGTCGTACACCTTGTACACGGCCCCGTCGGCGAACGTCAGCCAGCCGGCGGGGATCACCGGGATCACGCTCTGGGCGAAGAGGTAGATCATCTTCGCCGCCGTAGCTCGATCTGCAGCTCGGGGAACGGCCCGACCACCGGCATCCACATGATCAGCGCGGACATGACCAGCATGAAGTGCAGCGTGTAGTGCAACGGCGCGCTCTGCACCGAGTGGTCGACCACGGCGGGGATGTGGTGACGATGACCATCGCGTTGAAGATCACGCCGGCAACCACCGGCCGGGTGAGCGCGGTGAGCAGCCGGTACATGCGGCCCTGGCCGATCAGCGTGCGCAGCAACCACTCCGGCGTCGCCAGCAACAGGAGCGGCGGCATGAAGTAGCTGAGGATCATGTGCTGCACCATGTGCACCGAGTACAGGTACTCCTCGCCGAGTTGGTGGATCGGCCAGGTGCTGGCGACGAACAACAGCACCATCGCCGCGACGAAGCAGACGATCTGGCGGCGGCGGATGACCGGCTCGCCGGGAGCCACGGCGGACGGTCCGATCACCCGGACCATGTACATGAACGCACCGACGAGGAACGCGACGAGCACGTAGACCTCGGGGTTCGCCTGGAAGCGCCAGGGGTTGGCGTAGGCGAGCAGCACACGACGACCTTCCGGGGACCTACGTCCCGATGAAGAACTCGAACGTCGCCAGCGCGGCGACGTACACCCCGACCGCCAGGAACAGTCCGGCGTAGAACAGGAACGAGAACAGCCGGTTGTCGAAGCGCAGGTGCATGAAGTACGAGACGACCATGAAGAACTTGATGCTCATCAGGATCAGCAGCATCGGCACCATGAGCCGGCCGAAGTCGATCCAGTAGGTCGACGTCTCCAGCGCGGTCATGAACGCCAGGATGACGGCGATCTTGACGTAGAACGCCGTGGTCTGGTGCGCCCCGGGGATGTGGGCGACCGACTCGGCGTGCCCGTCGAGTGCTGGGTGAGGGTTCGATGGCGGTGCTCATGGGTGCCTCATGCCGGGATCAGGTAGACGAGGACGAAGATGACGATCCACACGATGTCGACGAAGTGCCAGTACAGGCCGATCAGCTCGACCACCTCGGCCTTGTCGCCGGGCACCTTGCTGCGTCTGATGATCGGGCCATCGCCAGCAACATGATGATGCCGATCGACACGTGGACGCCGTGGAACCCGGTGAGCGTGTAGAAGCTCGAGGAGAACAGGCTCGTGGTGAAGCCGAGACCCTCGTGGTAGAAGGACGTGAACTCGTAGACCTGGCCGCCGACGAACGTGGCCCCGAGCAGCGCCGTGACGGTGAGCCAGATCGTGGTGCTGCGGTCGTCGCGGGCCTGGGCCGCGTTGACCGCGAGCACCATCGTCAGCGAGCTCATCAGCAGGACGAAGGCTGCTGACCGAGGTGAACGGGATGTCGTAGATCTGCGCCGGTCCGGGCGAACCCTCGTGCCGGCCGCGGTACAGCATGTAGGTGGCGATCAGGCCGCCGAACAGCAGGCACTCGCTGGCCAGGAACAGCCACATCGCCATCTTGTTGTTCGACAACCCGGTGGACGTGTGGAAGTGCTCGAGCGCATGGCCACGATCGGGCTCGGTGGCGGTGGTGTCGCCGGCGTCGATGACCTAGCCACCCTGGTTGTCGCCGAGGTAGTCGTCGGGCATCGCCGGGACGGCCTCGTCGGTGGCCAGCCAGTCGGCCGCCGATTCGGCGACCTCCTCGCCCGGCGCCGGTTCGGTGAGCGGGACGTCGGTGTCAGCCAACGGGGTTCAACTCCTTCGGGGCCGCCTCGCCGCCGTCGCCGAGCTCGGGCGGGCCTTCGCCCTCGGCAGGCGGTTCGACGAAGTCGGCGTCGTCGGCGACGGACGGCTCGAGCGACCAGCCGAACAGGGCGAGCAGCACGATCGCCCCGCCGATGAGCATGAGCCAGCGGCTGAAGATGATCGCCGTAGGCGATGATCGGCAGCGCCACGGCGAGCACGATCGGCCAGTACGACGGCGACGGCATGTGGATGTGCTTGTCGGCGTGCGCCTGCTGATCGGCGTAGATCTCCTCGGCGGTGCGCACCTTGACCAGCTTGGGGCCGTCGTCGGTCTCGACCTCCTCGTACTTGCGGTGGAAGAACTCGTCGAGCGCGTGGACGTTCGGGATGGCGTCGAAGTTGTGCTCCTTCGGCGGGCTGGCGGTCATCCACTCGAGCGTTCGCGCGTCCCACGGGTCGAGCGCGGCGTGCTCCTTCTTGCGCGCCGTGATGAACACGTTGACCACGAACAGGAAGATGCCGATGGCCAGGATGTACGAGCCGGCCGTGGCCACCCTGTTCCAGAACGCGAGGTTGAAGAAGCCCTCGCCCGTGCGCGTTCTGGTCCCACACGACCATGCGTCGCGGCTGGCCCTGCAGGCCGAGGATGTGCATCGGGCCGAACGTCAGGTTCATCCCGATGACCATCAGCCAGAAGTTCCACTT
Organism: uncultured Acidimicrobiales bacterium; assembly: GCA_963794805.1. Lineage (GTDB taxonomy): Bacteria > Actinomycetota > Acidimicrobiia > Acidimicrobiales > Ilumatobacteraceae > JAODBQ01. Next base: position 131,359 of record CAWCFL010000005.1, on the reverse strand, counting down.
GCCGAGCTTCTCGCTCAGCATCTTGTCGAAGACCTTCGGCCACCAGTAGTAGAGGCCGGCGAAGATGCCGAACACGGCGCCGCCGAACAGCACGTAGTGGAAGTGGGCGACGATGTAGTAGGTGTCGGTCTGCTGGGTGTCGCTCGGCGACACCGAGTGGGTGACGCCCGACAGCCCGCCGATGGTGAACTCGACGATCAGGCCGATGGCGAACAGCATCGCCGTGGTGAAGCGCAACTTGCCGCCCCACATGGTGAGCGTCCAGTTGACGATCTTCACGCCGGTCGGGATGGCGATGAGCATCGTGCTCACGGAGAACACCGCGACGCTCACCGGACCGAGGCCGCTGGCGAACATGTGGTGGGCCCACACGCCCCAGCCCATGAAGCCGATGGCCGCGCCGGAGAAGACCACGAACTTGTAGCCGAACAGCGGCTTGCGGCTGAACACCGGCAGCACCTCGCTGACGATGCCGAAGCTGGGCAAGATGAGGATGTACACCTCCGGATGCCCGAAGATCCAGAACAGGTGCTGCCAGAGGAGTGGATCGGCACCCTGACTGACGTTGAAGAACGTGGCCCCGAACTCCCGCTGGAACGTGAGCAGGAACAGCGCCACGGTGATCACCGGGATGGCGAACAGCAGCAGGAACTGGGTGACCAGCACCATCCACGTGAACACCGGCATCTTCATCAACTTCATGCCCGGTGCCCGCATGTTGAGGATGGTGACGATCAGGTTGATCGCGCCGGTGAGCGAGGCGATGCCGGTGATCTGCAGGCCGAGCGCCCAGAAGTCGACGCCGTGGCTCGGCGAGAAGATCGGGTTGGCGTTCGGCTGGTACATGAACCAGCCGCCGTCGGGGGCACCACCGAGGATCCACGAGGTGTTGATGAAGATGCCCACCGACGAGGAAGCACCAGAAGCCGAACGCGTTGATCCGCGGGAAGGCGACGTCACGTGCGCCGATCTGCAGCGGGACGAGGTAGTTGGCGAAGCCGGCGGTCATCGGCATCACGAAGAGGAACACCATCGTGGTGGCGTGCATCGTGAACATCTCGTTGTACAGACCGGCACTGAGGAACGTGTTGTCCGGCTGGGCGAGCTGCGTGCGGATGGCCAGCGCCTCGAGGCCGCCGACGAGGAAGAAGAACATCGCCGCGACGCGGCGTACATGATGCCGAGCTTCTTGTGGTCGACCGTGAAGACCCACGACTTCCAGCCCGTGGTGCTCACCGGGCGGCGGAACACGCCCATCGCCGTGGCTGTTGCTGACGAACGTGGGCTGGACCGGCGCCGAACCTGCGTGTCGTTCGAGGACCGTCATCGTTGGTCTCCTTACTTCCGCTGCTGCAGGTAGGCGATGAGCTTCGTCGATCTGCGTCTCGGTGAGGTTCAGGTCGGGCATGCCGCGGTACTTGCCGTCGGTCAGTCTCGTCTTCGGCGCGGCGTACATCGGCTTCATCGCCGGTGCGTTGCGGATCCAGGTGCGCAGGTTCGACCTGGTCGAAGCAGTCCGGCGTGACGCCCTGCAGGTAGAGCGCGCCGAACTGGTCCGGTGGGGCGTTGTACAACTTGTCCTTGCACTCGGTGGTGAGGAGGTCGAACGTCGCTCCGGCGAACGTGGTGCGGGTCATCAGGTTGGTCAGGTTCGGCGCGGCGCCGGAGATCTCGTACTGATCCGGGTTGGCGATGACCGGCGTGGTGACGCCGTTGCTCGTGCTCGTGAGGCCGTTGACCTGTGGCAGCGCGAGCACTGGGCGATGAACGTCGACTCGCCTGTGGCCGCCAGGGTGCCGGCCTCGGGTGGGGTGTAGGCCGCGGTCTGGTTGGCCACCCACGTGGCGAAGTCGGTGACGTGCAGGCTCACCGCGGCCATGCGCATGCGCGCGTGGCTGAGGCCGCAGAACTCGGTGCACTGCCCGTCGTAGATGCCCGGTTGATCGGCTTCCATGCGCAGCGTCTGGTCGCGCCCCGGCACGGCGTCGCGCTTGCCGTTGAGCCGCGGGATCCAGAAGCTGTGGATGACGTCGCGGCTGGTGATGTGCAGCAGCACCCGCGTGTCGCTCGGGATGACGAGCTCGCCGCTGGTGACGATGGGCGTCGTGATGCCTCCCGGCATGCACCCGCGACTGCGCCGGGTAGTCGTACTCCCACCACCACTGCTGGCCGGTGACGTTGACCACGCACTGGGTGTCGTCCGTCTTGGCCAGGGCGAAGACGGTGCTGACGGTGAAGACGCCGACGACCAACAAGATCACGGCGGGGATGATCGTGAGGGTGATCTCCAGCGCCGGCCGACCGTGGGTCTGCTTGGGCATGTCCTGCCCGCGATCGCGGAACTTGACGACGCAGTAGCCGACCGTGATGAACACGATGAGGCCGACGATCCCGGCGATGAGGAACACCGGCTGCTGCAGGTTGTTGATCTTCCGCGCGTTCGTGCCGGCCGGCTGCCAGGTGTCCTGCGGGGCGTCCTTCGCGCAGCCGGCGAGGAAGACCGAGCGCGCCGAGCCCGCCGGCGAGCAGGAGCACCCGCGTACGTCCGCGACCGTTGCGTTCGGGCACCTCGTCGAGCAACTGCGACCTCATCTCCTCGTCCGCCCCTGGAGCACTCACAGCACCACCACTTCGATCTTCTGGCCGTCGAGCCCCGGCACCGTCAGCGAGTACGGCTTGCCCGCCTCAGCCGCCGCCGATGGCTTGGGGAAGTTGACGGTGAACATCGTCTGTCCATCTTGGTGGATCAGCGTGGTGCACTCCAGGCGGTCCGTGCGGACCTCGGTGCCGTTGACCTCGGTGACCTCGGACCCGGCGAACGCGGTGAGCCGGGACGGCCCGGCGTCGCGGTTGGTGAACAGGATGTTCACCGGGCTCGAGCGGGCGACCTGGATCGACTGCTGGGGTTCGGGCAAGCCGACGATGTACGCGCGCAGCTGACCGTTCTCCAGGACGACCTGCGCCGCCGGGCTGCTCTTGTCACCGACGCGCTGGGAGGCGTGGTGCTCGATCTCCTTGAACTCCTCGCTGGCCTCGACGGTGTCGTAGTCGCGCAGGCACTGCGCGCCCTCGTCGTCGGCCGTGGTCGGGTGGCGATCGATCACCCGCTGGCCGCCGACGGCCATGGCGACGCCGGTACCCACCACGCCGAGCGCACCGATCGCGCAGATGGCGATGACCACGCCGCGCTTCAGCGTCGGCCGCAGGGCGAAGATCGTGGCGAAGATCAGGATCAGCAGCCCGATGAGGATGAACGCGAACGGACCGCCCTTCTTCGAGAGGAACAGCATGATCCTGGAGAAGGAGTAGATCAGCACGGCAGCGCCGACGGCGCCGAGGATCGGCAGCTCGAGCGGGTGCAGGAGCCGCTTGCGCAGGCTGGCGTTGTAGGCCGCGTCGGACGAGGCCCGCTCGCTCCACGCCTGGACCATCCACTCCACCAGCGCGGCGAGCACGACGATGACCCCGGCCTTGAACACGATCGGCTTGGTGAACGACCCGAGGGCGACCAGGCCGACGCCGAACGCCAGGCACCAGCGTCCATCCGCTGCGCCCGACGGGCGGGCGGGCGGCGGCGGAACCAGTGGCGGCGTCGGGCGCGGTGACCGGCACGTTGCAGTCGCGCACGTACAGCGTTGACGCCGAACAGCAGGAAGAACGCGACCGCCACGCTGAGGAGACCGATGACGCCGACCCAGCCGCTGGCGCCGCTGTTGCTGACGCCCCAGATGATGGCCCCGAGCGTGGACGCGACGGCGCCGCCGAGAAGGAGCTTGGAACCCGTGGTGAGCATCCGTCGCCTACTTCGTCACGAAGACCACGAGCCAGACCGCGGCGAACACCGCGGCGAGGACGTACCAGTACAGGGCATGGGCGGCCAGACGATCTCCCGTTCGGCGCTGCGCCCGCCGAGGTAGTGGAACAGGCAGACCACGCGTGAACCCGACGCCGACCACCGCCGAGCAGCGTGAACGTGCCGGTGACCGCGTAGAACATCGAGTTGTACGCCCCGCCGTGGATCGGCAGGCGGATCTGGTTGAACACGTAGACCATCGCGTTGACCACGCCAGCCCGAGCAGGCCGGTGAGCCCGAGCGCCAGACCGGCGTTGGGCCGATCGTCACGACGGGCGGCGTACACCGCCCACTGGGCGAAGATGACACACCGGGACGAAGGCGATGAGCACGACGTTGCGTCGCCACCCCGGGCACGATGATCTTCTTCGGCAGCCACAGCCCGGTGGCTGTCGAGCGCGTCGTCGCGCATGCGCATCCAGGTGGCCAGCATCGCGCCGAACAGCGTGATGATGCCGGCGCCGACGACGGCCGTGCCGACGAACAGCTGCCGGCGCGGCGACGGTGCCGGGCCGGTGTGGAGAGCGATCATCAGGAGGTCCTCCCGGCGTCCTGCTTGAGGTCGAGCAATGGCTCGGCCGATGAGATCATCGGCACCTCGGCGAAGTTGGCCTCGGGCGCGGGCGACGACGTGGTCCACTCCAGCGTCTGGCCGTCCCACGGGTCGTCACCGGCGCGCCGGTCGTCGGCGTCAGAGGTGAACGAGGAGACCGCCAGGGCCGACGAAGGCGACGACGACCACGACCATCAGGGCGTGTCCGGCGACGACGAGGACGTTCCACAGCGCGTGCGGGACCGGCGTAGGCATACGTGACGACATCGGCCGGCTGCTTGGCGAAGCCGGCGATGAGGTACGGCAGGCCGGCGAGCGCGGTGCCGAGGAAGCCGAACAGGGCCAACGGGATCACGGCCTTGTCGGGCATCGTGCGACCCCACAGCTTCGGGCCCCAGTGGACGATGCCACCGAGCACGGCGAGGATCGCCCCGTAGCTGATGAGCACCCGGGTGCCCTCTTCGAACACCGTGCCACCGAGCTGTGCGTCCCCGATGTAGAAGACCGCGTTGGCCAGCATGCCGGCCAGCACCAACAGCACCCCGAGCAGACCGAAGATCATCCCTGCGGTGACCCGGGCACCTCCCTTGGCCAACGACATGCCGCCGACGCCGAGGACGATGAGCGCGCCCAGGATCGGCAGCAGCTGCATGAAGGCGTAGGGCACGATGTCGCTCAGCGCGGTACCGAACGACGCATCGAAGACGTTGCGCCGCAATCCCGCGGGGAACTGGACGATGGCTCCGAGGACCCCGAGGCGCGACCAGCCCGAACCCGGCGAACACGGTGCCGCGCATCGGCAGCCGTCGACCGGACGCGGTGGCCAGCGTGTCCACGGTGATGCCGAGGACCGGCACGGCGAGGGCATAGGTGAGCGGTTGCGTGGACCCGAAGCCGATGTGGTCCCACAGCTGCTTGCTGCCGCCGAACGCCGAGCCGCCGTAGCGGTAGTCGACGAGGCTGAGGATCAGCGAGCCGAGCACCATCGGCAAGCCGACGACGACGACCAGGGCGCCGACGAGCGAGGCGAAGCTGAACGGCGGGACGCGACGCATGTTCATCCCCGGGGCGCGCGTGGTGAGCACCGACGTGACCAGCGAGACCGCCGCGGCGAACAGGCCGAGGACGACGACCATGTGGGCCACGAGGAACCCTTCGACCATCCGGCGGTCGCCGCCACCGGGACCGCCGTTCGAGGCGATGGTGATGACCACCAGGACGATCCCGGCGACCCACAGCCAGAATCCGGTCGCCGCGAGACGAGGGAACGCAAGGGAGCGAGCGCCGAGCTGCAGCGGCACCACGGCGAGTGCCAGGCCGAGGATCACCGGCACCATGACCGCGTTGATCAGGCCGAAGCGGAACATGGCGAACAGTTGCGGCACGACGTCGTCGCCGAGGAGCGAGCTGGTCGGCGACACCCGGTCGAGGCCGAGGAGCACGCCCACCGCCGCCACCCCGATCGCCGCGAGGAGGCTGCCACCGATGAACATCCGGCCGATGCGCTTGTGATCCGTGGTGGTGACCCAGCCGACGAACCCGCCCAGCGAGCCCGACGTCGACGACGTGCCGACCACTCCGGCATCGCCGGATGGTGCGGCCGTGCCGGTGGCGTGGGTGTCGATCGTGGTCATAGGCGTGAGGACTCGTCTCGGTGGGTCGGGGCGTGAGATACGCGGTCGTCCGAGCTGACGGTTCGAGGTCTGTCGGGTGCGACATTACCCATAGGGGGTCGAGCGGGCCGAAATCCGATCGTGTGACGGGCGGGGCGGCGCGAGAGGCGGACGGGGCCGTCCTCAGGCGTGCACGAGGACATCGACCGTCATCGCCACGAACAGCAACGTGACGTACGTGATGCTGTAGCCGAAGACGCGCATCGAGCGCGCCGGAGTGGGGTCACGTCCGAGCCACAGCGTGCCGCCGAGGAACAGCGCACCGAGCACGGTGGCGGCCCCGAGGTAGATCCAGCCGAGGTGCGCGACCGGGGCGAGCACGAGGGTGCAGGCCACCATCGCCGCGGTGTAACCGACCATCTTGTGCGCGGTGACCTCGGGCGTGGCCACCGCCGGCAGCATCGGCACCGAAGCGGCGCGGTAGTCGTCGGCGTAGCGGATGGCCAACGCCCAGAAGTGCGGCGGCGTCCACAGGAACATCACGAGGAACAGCACCACCGGGGCCCACCCGAGCCGGTCCTGCACCGCCGCCCAACCGACCAGCACGGGCACCGCCCCCGCCGCACCGCCGATGACGATGTTCTGCGTGCTCGTCCGCTTGAGCCACAGCGTGTAGACGAAGACGTAGAACAGCGTGGCGCACAGCGCGAGCACCGCCGACAGCAGGTTGGCTCCCACCCAGAGGACGGCGAAGGCCACGATCTCCAACGCCGTGGCGAACACCAGGGCGGCGCGCGGCGTCAGCGAGCCCGGTGACCAGTGGGCGTCCCTGGGTGCGCGGCATGAGCCGGTCGATGTCGCGGTCGACGACCATGTTGTAGGCGTTGGCCCCACCGGCGGCCAGCGTGCCGCCGACGAACGTGACCGCCATCAGGCGGATCGGCGGCCACCCGCCCGCGGCGAGCACCATGGTCGGGATCGTGGTGATCAGCAGCAGCTCGATGATCCGCGGCTTGGTCAGCGCGATGAACCCGCCGAGGACCGTGGTGGGGTGGCGAAGGCCACCGTGGACGATGCCACCTGGCGCCAGGCGCGAGGGCACAAGAGGTCGAGTGCCGACGGCCATCGCGGCCCATGGTACGAGTGCGCCAGTCATCCGACCAACCGCCCTCGTATCCGCGGACGTGCACACGCCCGCACGGACGACGCCGGTCCGGCAGCACACGGTTCGGACGACGCCGTTCCTGCGTGCGATCACCCTCCTGTCTTCACCTCCGGTGGCGGCAGAATGGTCGTGATGGCTCCCGCACCCACCCCCGTCGAGCTCGACGAGCCGCGTGGCGACGAGGCCACGCGTCCCGACCGTCCGTGGATCGTGTTGGTGTGGAACGACCCGATCAACCTGATGAGCTACGTCACGTTCGTGTTCCAGAAGCTGTTCGGCTACAGCTTGGAGAAGGCGACGGAGCTGATGCTCGACGTCCACCACAAGGGTCGCGCCGTGGTGTCGAGCGGGGTCAAGGAGAAGGCCGAGATCGACGTGTTCCGCCTGCACGAGCACGGGCTGTGGGCCACCATGCAGCAGGACGACGCGTGATCCGCCGGCGCAAGCCGCCGCCAGCCGATCGAGCGCGTCGCCGGCGGGTACGCCATCGGACTGGACGACGCCGAGCGCGACCTGCTCGTCCGGCTCCTCGGCGAGCTGTCCGCGCTGCTCACCTCCGACGCCGCCGGGCCAGGGCTGCGGCGGATGTTCCCGCCCGCGTACCACCTCGAGGCGGACGAGGAGGCCGAGGCCGAGTACCAGCGGTTGATGCGCGAGGACCTCGTGGCCTCGCGGCTCGAGGCGCTCACCACCGTGTCGACGGCGCTGCGCGAGCACACGCGTGCTCGACGAGGCCGGCCTGACGGCGTTGATGCAGTCGCTCAACGCGCTCCGCCTCGTCCTCGGCACGATCCTCGATGTCGGCGAGGACCACGACCTCGACGACGTCGCACCCGACGACCCGCTGGTCGGCGAGCACCACCTCTACGGCTACCTCTCCTACCTCCTCGACGCCGCCGTGAGGGCTGCCGTGTAGCTGGGTCGGGTCAAAGCAGTGCCGCTTGGGTCCGGGCGAGTCGAGGGACCAGCCACGCGCCGCTGCGCGACCGCCAGGGAGCCAGCGGCAGGAGGGGAGCGGGCGAAGCGCAGCGGCGCCCGCTCCCCGACCACCAGCTCAGCTCAGCGTCGCGACGTACTCCTTGGCGACGACGTCGGGGGCCTTCTTGTCGACCTCGATCTCGACCATCATCTTCTTGAGGGTGTCGGTGTCCAGCTTGGCGCTGACCCCGTCGAGGATCGCCAGCACCTCGGGGGTGGCGACGGTCTTCGTGAGCAGCGGCAGCACGGCCTCGTTGGGCACGATGACCTTGTCGTCGTCGAGCGCCACGAAGTTCTCCGTGGTGATCACCGACATGGTCGAGAACAGGTTGCCGCAGTCGACCGAACCCGACTTGAGGGCAGCGGGGATGTCGCCGATCTTCAGCGGCACGAACGACTTGAACGTGGCCCCGTACTTCTCCTTGAAGCCGGGGATGCCGAAGGGCGAGCGGGTCTCGAACTCCGGCGGTGCGCCGAGCGTGATGTTGCCGGACACCTTGGCCAGGTCGCTCAGGGTCTTCAACGAGTACTTGTCGGCAACGGCCTTCGTGCACACGATGACGTCCTTGTCCTCGGCGGTGGACGGCGTGCCGACGACGAGCGAGGCGGGCAGGGCCTGTCCGAGCGCGGCGATCTGCTCCTGGACGTTGGCCGCCGTGATCTGGGCGTTGGGGTCCTTGGACTTGACGACGTAGCTGAGCAACGAGTTCGTGTACTCCGGCACCATGGTGATCTCGGGAGGGTCGGCGCTGATGGCCTTGTAGTACACCTCGCGTGCCCCGATGGCCGGCTTGCGATCGACCGTGTAACCGTTCTTCTCCAGCTGCTGGCCGTAGATCTCCATGAGCAGCTGGCTCTCCGGGAAGTCGGCCGAACCGGCCACGATCGTCGGCTTGGCACCGCCCGCGGCCGGCGTGCTCGCCGCCGGCGCAGTGGTGCCGGCAGCCGCGGTGGTGACCGCCGCGGATGTCGTCGACGACGCCTTGTCGTCCGAACCGCACGCCGCCAGCGCGATCGCTCCAGCGGACATGAGCGCGATGAGCGCGAGGGTCTTGCGTCGACCGTGAGCCTTCATGGGTTCCTCCCCGTGGGTGCCGAGTCCGTCGCCACCAGTGACACTGCCGGTGCCACCGACAGATTGTTGACCACGCTACTGATCTTTCTGCGGCGGCTCCTGTTCCCCGCCATGGCCAGGCGCAGACCTGGCGAGACCAGCCGCCGCTGCAACGCGGCGAACAGGGCCTCGACGATCAGCACCAGGACGACGATCGCGATGGACGCGCCGAAGACGACGTCGTAGCGCTGCGTGGCGTAGCCGCTGAAGATGAAGATGCCCAGCCCTCCCTGGCCCTTCACCCCGAGGATGGCGGCCGTGGCGATCACCTGGTTCGCCGCACTGCGCACGCCGGCGAGGATCAGCGGCAGCGCGTTCGGCGTCTCCACCTTGGCGAGCACCTGCCAGCCCGTGAGGCCGACGCCGACGGCTGCGTCGCGCATCTGCGGGTCGACGTTGGAGATGCCCGCCGCGGTGTTCAACATGATCGGCGGCACCGCGAGGATGGCCAGGGCGAACAGCAGCGGCCACAGCGTCAGCGGCTTCCAGATGAACAGCAGCGACACCACGCCGTAGGTCGGGATGGCCCGCAGCAGGTTGGCCGACCCGGAGGCGACGTTCTTGCCCCGCCGGGTGTGACCGATCAACAACCCGGTGGGGAAGGCGATGACGAAGGCGATGAGCAGCGCGACGCCGGAGTACGCCAGCTGTTCGACCACCCGCTGGAACAGGCCGCGGGGGCCCCACCAGTTCTGGCTGTCGAACAGCCACTGCAGCCCGTCACCGAGGACGCTCACCCGCGTCGCACCGCCCGCGTCCACGGCGTCAACAGCCGCCCGATCGCCACGAGCAGCGTGTCGGCGACCAACGCCAGGGCGATGACCGCGAGCACGCCGGCCCACAGCTCGACGGGGATCTGCCGGTCGATGGCGTCGGCGAACATCCGACCGAGCGCGCCCTTGCCGATGGCGCCGCCGACGGTGATCAGCGAGATCGTGCTGACCGTGGCGAGGCGCAGGCCGGCGATGATCGTCGGCACGGCCAACGGCAGCTCCACGGCGAGGAACCGGCGGAACCGCCCGTAGCCGAGGCCGGTGGCCGCGTCGGTGACGCTGTAGGGCACGGCGCGCAGGCCCTCCACGACGTTGCGCACCAGGATCACCAGCGTGTACAGCGCCATCGCCACGATGATCGGCTTGTCGTTGGTGTAGCCGAGGATCGGCCCGAGGATGGCGAACAGGGCCAGCGACGGGATGGCGTAGATGATGTTCGTCCCGGCCAGCACCGGCGGATAGAGGTAGGCGCGGCGGTGCGCCGCGTAGGCGACCGGGAACGCGACCACCATGCCGAGCGCGACGGCGATGAGCGTGTAGCGGATGTGCTCGCCGGTGTAGTAGCGGATGACGTCCCAGTTCCCCGACAGCTGCGGGCCGTTCCAGTACGGCGGCGCGTCGGCGATCAGCACGCGTCCGTCCCCGTGCGCGACAGGTCGGCGAGCGTGCTCAAGCCGGTCGGCCGGCCCTCGTCGTCCACGTGCACCGCAGCGCCGGTCGCGCTGGCCAGCGCAGCTTCGAGGACGACGCGCGCGCTCGCGTCGGGGCCGACCGGCGTGAGGACCTCGAACGTCACCGGCTCACCTCGGCGTCGCCATCCCGCGGCGCGTCCCTCGGCATCGAGCACCACCTCCCAGTCGCTCGGGAGGTCGGCGAGCGGACGCTGGTGGACGGCGGACGCAGGGATCAGGCCGAGCAGCTTGACCTGCCGGTCGGCACCCATGAAGTCGGCGACGAACGTGTCGGCCGGCGCAGACAGCACGTCGCGCGGCGTGCCCAGCTGGGCCAGGACACCGCCGGTGCGCAGCACCGCGACCTGGTTGCCGACCGTGATCGCCTCGTCGACGTCGTGGGTGACGAACACCACCGTCTTGTGCAGCTCGCGTTGCAGGCGGAGGAACTCCAGCTGCAGCTGGGCGCGCACGATCGGGTCGACGGCGCCGAACGGCTCGTCCATCAGCAGCACGGGCGGGTCGGCGGCCAGGGCCCGGGCCACGCCGACGCGCTGCTGCTGTCCGCCGCTCAGCTGCGCCGGGTAGCGCTGGGCCATCCCCGCGCCCAGCCCGACCAGGTCGAGCAGCTCGTACGCCCGGTCGCGGGCCCGCTTGCGGTCCCAGCGCAGCAGCCGCGGAACGGTGGTGATGTTGTCCACGACGGTCCGGTGGGGGAACAGCCCGGCCTGCTGGATGACGTAGCCGATGCCTCGGCGCAACTCGTGGACGTCGAGCGCCCGCACGTCTCGTCCGTCGATGACGATGGAGCCGCTGGTGGGTTCGATCAACCGGTTGACCATGCGCAGCGTGGTGGTCTTGCCACTGCCCGACGTGCCGAGGAGGGCGAGCACCTCACCGGTGGGCACCTCCAGGGAGAGCTCGTCGACGGCGACCGTTCCATCGGGGAACCGTTTGGTCACCCGATCCAACTGGATCATCCGAGCAAGGTAGTCGATCGCCGACACGGCCGGCCGGAGGCCGCCACACGACACGGCCGGCCGGAGGCCGCCACACGACACGGCCGGCCGGAGGCCGCCACACGACACGGCCGGCCGGAGGCCGCCACCAGGGCCGGCCGGCCGGAGGACTACCCGCCGACGACGAAGCAGCCCACCGTGCCGGGGCGCAGCCGGGCGGCCACCCCGGCGCCGATGCGGTAACGCACCAGGTCGAGGTCGCGCCCGGAGGCGGCGAGCACGGTGGCGAGCGCGTTGGCCAACGGGACGGCTTCGGCACCGGCAGCACCGACGCCGACGCGCAGCCGCCCATCGCCACGCAGCACCTGGGCCGCCATGAGCGTCGCCGCCTCGGCCAGCGTCGCTGCCTGCGCCACATGTGTCGTGTCCGGGGCGAAGCCATCGAGGATCGGGTAGCCCGCCACACCGCCGTCGACCACGAGCCCGGGCGAGAAGTAGTGATCGACGTCCTTGGCGACCGACTCGGCGAGCCGCACGGCCTCCTCCACCGATGCCCCGCCGATGATCGCCTCGGCAACGACCCAGGCGCAGCAGCCGATCCCGAAGCTCAACGTGCCGGTGTCGACGATCCGCACGGGCACGGGCACGGCGCGTGCCGCCAGACGGGCCGCGCTGAGCGAGCTGCACCCGCCGACGCTCGAGTGCAGGGCGACGATCGACGTGCTCCCACCGCTCACGAGGTCTTCGTACGCAGCTGCGCACTGCCCGGGGCTGGGGGCGACGATCTGGACATCGCCGTCGTCGGCGGCGAGCAGCTCGTACAGGCGGTCGGCGTCGAGCTCGTCACCTTCGAGGAACTCGCGCTCGGCGACGCGCACGGTGAGCGGCACGACCTGGATGCGCAGGCGCTCGGCCAGTTCCGCCGGGAGTTGCGCGCCCGAGTCGGTGCAGATCCCGATCGTCACTGCGACCGCAGGTCCGATCCGCGACGCATGAAGGCACGCATCCGGTCACGGTAATGAGGCGGGTGACGACTTCGAGCCGAGGCGCCGCCTCGCGCGATCCTGTAACCACGTTGTCATCTCGATCCGGCGACGCTGCACCGAGCGTCGTCGGCCGCTCACCGGTTGTCAGCACGCGCGAGCGCTGGCAGCCACTCCGGAAGGCGCGTCGGACGCCCCTGAGTGGTGACGCAGCCGTGCACGGTCACCGCGCACGCGTGGACGCGGTCGCCCACGGTGAGGAGGTAGGCCATCTCGAACGTCGTCCGCGTGGCCGACACCAGCGCCACGTGGACGTCGACCTCGTCGTCGAAGTGCAGCGGTTGGCGGTACTGGACCCAGCACTCGAGCACCGCGGCGTCGATGCCGGCCTCGCGCCACGCGGTGTACGGCCGGCCGATCGACCGGAGGTACTCGACGCGGCCGGCCTCCAGATAGGGCACGAAGCGCGAGTGGTGGACGATGCCCATCGCGTCGGTCTCGGCGAAGCGGACGCGGATGCGATGGACGAACGTGTAGTCGGTCGGATCGAGCGAGGGCTCGGTAGCGAGGCGCACGATCGGGCAACGTACCCATGGTCCGGGGCGCGGATCTGCTGGGGGGAACTCGCGGGACCTGCTGCTAACGTTTCGACGCTCTCAACCGGAGAACGTCCCTTTGCCCCCATCGTCTAGTGGCCGAGGACACCACCCTTTCAAGGTGGCGGCACGGGTTCGAATCCCGTTGGGGGTGCAAGACCTCGCTGGTCACAGCCTGGTCCCGTGGTGAAGTTGGAGTTCACGCCGGCCTGTCAAGCCGGAGGTCGCGGGTTCGAGTCCCGTCGGGACCGCTGGATCGCCTCCGGGCGATCCACGAAACGTCGAGCGCACAGCGGTGCGCTCGACGGCACACGGTCGAGTAGCTCAGTCGGCAGAGCACACGCCTGAAAAGCGTGGGGTCCGGGGATCGACGCCCCGCTCGACCACAGGGATCCGCGGCCGTCCTGCTGGGCCGCTCAGCGGCCGTCCTGCTGGGCCGCTCAGCGGCTCCCTGGGTGCGACGGTCATCTCGTGCAGCGCCTGGTTCTCGCTCTCCAACTGCCCGAGGCGCTGCTTGACGACGTCGCCGATCGAGACGATGCCGGCGAGCGACCCGTCGGCGGCGACCACCGGCAGGTGGCGGATGCGCCGCTCGGTCATCGCCGCCATCAACGACTCCACCGAGTCGTCGGCACGGCACGTGACCACGTTCGTCGACATCGTCGAGGCCACCGTCCGTCCGAGCGCGCTCGCCCCGTGGGCGGCGAGGGCCCGCACGACATCGCGCTCGGAGATGATCCCGACCATCGCCTGACCGTCGACGGAGACGACCAGGGCGCCGACGCTCCGATCGCGCAACTCGGCCGCGGCCTGAGCCAGCGATGCGTCCGGTGCCACCGTGGCGACCACGTTGCCCTTGGCGGTGAGGATCGATTGGACGTTCATCGGCACACCCCTTTCCCCAACTGCGCAGGGTAGTTCCCCACGGGTGGCCGCCCGACCGCCGTCGGGGCGGATCGGATCAGCCGGGTCAGGCGGGCCGACCGGGCAGCGCCTCGCCGGCCAGGTCGCTGCCGAGCATGACGATCACGTTCGCCCCGTGCAGCCCTTCGAGCGCGTTGCTGATCGGCGGCGGCGTGGGCATCGGCGCGACGGCCACGCCACCCATGAGCTGGGCGATCGAGTAGGCGGAGGGGTAGCCCTCACCGCTGAAGTACACCTTGCTGGTGTTCAACTTGCCCTCGTAGCCAGCCGCGTTCGTCGCCCGGACCGTCTGGAACCCGAGGCCGGCCAAGGTGTCGCCCAGGCTGGACGCCGCGCCGTCGATGCCCGACGCGTTGGCCACGATCACGACGCCGCCCTGGACGAGCACCGGGAAGGTGCTGACGGGTGCCGCGGTGGTCGGTGCCACCGTCGTGGGGGCCGCCGTCGTGGGGGCCGCCACCGTCGTCGCCGCCGACGCCGTCGTGGAGGTGATCGTCGTGGACGTGATCGTCGTGGACGGATTCGTCGTGGCCTGGGGTGCCGTCGTGGAGCCCGGCGCGGAGGTCGAGGACGGGCCGACCACGGTCGTCGTGCTCGCGGCGACGGCGGTGGACGAGGTGGCGCCGGCCGCGGCCGTCGCCACCGACGACGACGGCGCGACGACCGACGTGGTCGCATCGCCCGACGAGCTGCTCGAGCAGCCGGCCACGATCAGCACCAGGGCCGTTGCGACCAACCATCGTGCGCTGCGCGCGCCATCCGCCACGTGGTTGTGAGTCAACCGAGCTCCTCTCGCCGGCGCAAGCCTGCCGACTCGGGACCCCCGAGACAAGTCATCTCCACCGAGTGCGTCCAGCGCGCCACTCCGGACGGCGCTCGGTACGGTGGCTCGGTGCCGCTGCAGCTCACGTTCGTCACGTCGGCCAAGCGGCACACCGACCTGCCCGACACGCCGGCCGAGGTGGCGTTCGTCGGTCGCAGCAACGTCGGCAAGTCGTCGTTGCTCAACGCGCTGGCCAACCGCCGTCAGCTCGCCAAGGTGTCCAACACGCCCGGACGCACGCAACTGCTCAACCTGTTCGTCCTGCCGTCGGGCGCCACCGTCGTCGATCTGCCCGGCTACGGCTACGCCGCCGTGCCCAAGCGAGAGCAGGCGCACTGGCAGGCGATGATCGAGGGGTACCTGCTCGAACGGCCGACGCTCGAGCTCGTGTTCGTGCTCGTCGACGCCGAGATCGGCCCCACCAAGCTGGACACGCAGATGCTCAGCTGGCTGAGCGACAGCGAGGTGCCCCACGCCATCGTGGCCACGAAGGTCGACAAGGTGCGCCCGTCCAAGCGCGCCGGACGTCGCCAGCAGCTCGCCGCCGCGTGCGGGCTCGAACCCGGCGACGTGCTGTGGGTGAGCGCATCCACCGGCATCGGCATCGACGAGCTGCAGGCGCACGTCAACGCCGTCCTCAGGGTGTGACCCGGGCGGGCTGGGTCACGGCGGTCCGGGTCAGGTCGAGGTGGGCGTCACCAGGTGGCCGAGCCGCAGTCCGGTGAGCTGCGCGACCACCGCCGGCGAAAGACCGGCGATCTCCAGCCGGGCACCGCCCTGGTGCGCGGCGCGGTGATCGCCGACGAGCGCGGCGATCGAGGCCATCGACAGCCGGTCGACGCCACCGAGATCGACGCGCCAGCCGGGCCCGCCGGCGTGGGCGACGTCCTCCGTCGCCCGCCGTGTGGAGCGGCGCGCGGCCCACAGGTGCCGCCCGAGCGTCGGGCCGAGCACGACGAGGTCCTTGGCGTAGCGCCTCCCCAGCCGGCCCGGTTCCTGCGCGGCGCGGAACACCCACTCCATGCCGATCTGCTGGACGAGCCGCGGTGCCCGACGCCGCTTGCCGACGAGGAGGTCGAGCGTGCCACCGACGCCGATCATCACCGGGGTGCGCAGCCCGTCCCGTGTCGCGGCGATGAACCGCTCCTGCTTCGGGTTGCCGAGCGCCACGCACAGCACGTCGGGATCCACCGCGGCGATCGCCTCGATCACCTCGGTCGGCGGTGCGTCGGGATCGGCGATCATGCCACCGCTGTCCGCCGTGACCAGCGCACCCGGTGACCGGGCGAGCAGCATTGCCGCGGCCTGCTCGGCGATGCCCGGCGCCGAGCCGTAGAAGTGGATGCGCATGCCGGTCTGCGCCGAGCGGGCCACGAGAGCCGGGACGAGGTCCGCGCCGGCGACGCGCCCGGGGTCGGCAGGCCCAACGCCCGAGCGGCAATGACGAGCGGCATGCCGTCGGCGAGGCCGAGGTCGGCGTCGCGCAGGACGCGGTGCACGGCCGGATCGGCGAGGGCGTTGACGACGAAGTCGGCGTTCACCGTGACCACCTGGTGGGTGCGGGCACGCTCGCGACCGAGCGCCACGAGCCGCTCGATCTCGGCGACCGCACCGTGCATGTCGACCCGGTCGATCGGGATGCCCAGCACGGGCACGGGGTCGATCATCCCGGGTGCTCCGTGGGCTCGGCGAGCTCGCGAGCACCCGGGTGCCGCGGGACGCGGCCGCGTCGCCCGCTCCGGCGGCGTTGCGCTCGGTGCGCTGCCACTCCACCGCGGTGTCGTCGCCGACCACGTGCAGCCACAGGCCGACCTTCCACAGCACGAGCCGCGGCGCGGACGCGAGTGCCCGGTACGTGCTCGCCGGAGCGGACACCGAGCGCAGCCCGGCGAGCACGTGCCCGACGAGCACGGCCGACGACGCGACGTTCAGCGCGAGGAGGCGCCGACGCCACGGGCCCCCGGCGAGCAGCGCGGGCTGCACCTGCACAGGCTCCGGCGGCCACCTGAGCGGCGACGAGCACCGACAACGGCGGGACGGCGACGTCGAACGCCGCGTCGAGCGCGGCGAGCCGACGTCCGCGCGGCCCGCGGCCGACGGCGCGGACGAGCGCGGGGAACGTCGACTTGAGCACCTGGACCCGGCCGGCCTCCCACCGCTGGTGCTGGGTGACCGAGGCGTCCAGCGCGTCGGGCATCTCGGCGCGCACTCGGGCATCGGGCACGTAGCGGACGCGTTCTCCCTCGAGCAGCAGCTCGACCCCCATCTCCAGGTCCTCCGTGAGGTGACCCGACCAGCGATGCGAGGCGAGGGTGTCGGCGGTGAAGACCATCCCGTTGCCGAACAGGCCGCACGACGCGCCGACGGCGGTGCGCCCGAGCGGCCGGAGGTGGTGCCGGCAGGCGAGCGCCGCCGCGCGCAGCGAGGCCGACGCCGAGGCTCCCGGATCGAGCACGTCGTAGAAGCCCTGGGCGGCGTGCGCCCCGTCGCGCACGGCCCGGTCCATCGCCGCCAGGAAGCCGGCGTCGACGGTGGTGTCCGCATCGACGACGACGAACGCGTCGTACGCGGCGCCGTCGTCGACGAGCCGGTCGTGGAGCCAGTTCAGCGCAGCACCCTTGCCGGGGTCGACGGGATCGGTCCGTTCGTGGACGTGAGCACCCGCTCCGCGGGCGATCTCGGCGGTGCGGTCGGTGCAGTTGTCGGCGACGACGTGCACCCCGAAGCGCTCCGCCGGGTACGCCATGTCGACGAGGCTGCCGACGCACCGGGCGATCACCGCTTCCTCGTCGTGCGCCGGCACGAGGATCGCGAAGCGTGTGCCGCCGGCGTCCTGCGTCGTTCCCGTCGACGACCGACGGACCCTTCGACCGGCCACGACCCCCGCGACACTGACGACACCGAGGTAGCTGACGAGGGGGACGACCGCCGCGGTGAGCGGCACCGCGATCAGCGTCGCCTTCGCTGCGCCGATGCGCCGCACTGTCGAGCCCCGCGTGGTCACGGCGAGAAGCTAGTGGTCGCGTGCACGGCGCCGTTTCAACAAGCCGACTGCGGGTCGCACTGCGTCGCCGGGAGGCCGCCCGGGCGCTGGGCGGTGACGACGACGGTGACCGGCTGGCTGCCCCCCGTGGCGAACGAGACGATGGCCGACGAGTCCTGCGCCAGCGCCGGCGACGAGCACGACACGGTGCGCACCTCGCCCGCCTCACCGCTCGCCGCCTGCGGCAGGCCCGTGCAGCTCGACGCGCCTGGTGATCGTGGCCGACCATGCGGCGGGGCTGGAGAACCGCAGCGAGATCGTCGTGCCCGCCGGAAGCCCGTCGGTGGCGGTGGCCCGCACGGTGACCGTGTACGACGGTCGCGCCGACGCTGCAGCTCCAGCGTGCCTCCGTAGCTCGGGGCCGGCGTGGTGGTCGTCGTCCCCTCCGTCGTCGGTGCCTCGGTCGGAGGGGCCTCGGTCGGCGGCGCTGCGGTCGGGGCGGGAGGGGCCGCGGGCGTCGGTGTGGCGGGCGTGGTGGGCGCGGTCGGGGCCTCGGTCGCCGGCGTCGTGGATGCGTCGGTCGGCGCAGCCGACGTCGGCGCCGGTGTGTCCGGGGGGCTCGGGGGGCTCGGCTCGGCCGTGGTCGCTTCGGCGTCGGTCGGGTCGACCTGGGCGACCGACGGTGAACCTGGCGGGGGGGCCGTGACCCGCCGTGTGGTCGAGGACGCCCGCCTCGCGGTGGTGCTCGTGTCGCCGGCCACTCGCTCGGTCGTCGGTCCGTCCGTCACCGGGGACGTGATCGTCGTCGCCGTCGTGCTCACTGCCGTCGTGGCGGTCGCCGGCACGCGGCTGGACGGGCTCGGACGCAGCGCGACGGCCGTCGTCACCGACGCACCGGCCACCGCCGCGCCGCTCGACGACGTCGGCCGGCTGGCCACGACGGTGCTGGACGGGCGCTCCGAGCGGCGGTCGTCGGAGCGGGCGCTGATCGCCACGACCAGGAGCGTGCCGACGATGGCCACCGCCGCCGCCGTGGCCGTCGCCAGCTTCGCCGGGACCATCGTCCATCGCGGGCGCAGGTGGCGCACCCCGGCGACGAGCGCGCCGCCCGCCGCCGCACCACCGGCCGACGCACCGACCAGCGGCACCGCGCCGGCGGCGAGGAGCATCACGCCCACGCTCGCCGCAGAGATCGGCACCGGGGCGAGCGCCTCCTGGCACCTCGCGCAGCTCTCCACGTGCAGTTCCACGAGGTCGCGCGTCCGCGGGTCGAGCGCGCCCTCGCGGTACAGGTCGAGACGCTCCATGGCCCACGGGTGCGGCTCGGGACCGACCGCCTCGGCGAGGTACGCCTGACGGAAGCCGTCGCGCGCCCGCTTGGCCAGCGCGGCCACCGAGTTGGCGCTCATCGCCAACTCTGCGGCGAGCTCGCGCGGTGGGCGACCCTCGATCTCGGTCTGCCACAGCACCTCGCGCCAGCGCGCCGGCAGGTTGGCGAACGCGTTGCGCACGGCAGGGTCGGCACCGATCTCGTACAGGTCGACGTGGGCTGCCGGCTCGACCTCGTCCGTGGCGATCTCGGAGCCGTAGCGCTTCAGCCGCACGAGCTGCAACGCCGAGTTGCGCACCGTGGTCAGCAGGTACGGGCGGAACGCCTCGGTCGGACCACCTCCCTTGCGGATCGCCTGGAACGTGGCGGCGAACGCCGTGGACACGCAGTCCTCGGCGTCGGACACGTTGTGCACCACCTTGCGGGCCTCGTGCATCGCGCGACGGTGGTGCCCGCGGTAGAGCGCGGCGAAGGCCGTCTGATCGCCGGCGCGTGCCGCCGCGAGGAGTGCGTGATCGTCGGCCATCGGTGCTCGGGACCCCGGCGACGGCGACGCGCGGCAACGTTCGCCGGGTGGCGACATGGTACGAGACCGGGAACCACCGTTGGTGGCGAACGTAGTGTTGCTGTGTGGGAGCCGACGCGCTGCGTGCGCGAGCTGGTAGCGCTCGTCGGGCCCGATGCGGTGGTCACCGACGCGGAGCTGCGCGCCGGCTACGAGGTCGACTGGACGGGGCGCTACCGGGGCGACGTGTGGTGCGTGGTGCGCCCGCGAGACACCGCACAGGTGGCCGCCGTCGTGGCCACCTGCTCGGCCAACGGGGTGGCGCTGGTGCCGCAGGGCGGCAACACCGGACTGGTCGGCGGCAGCGTGCCGCGCGAGCGGCGCCCCGTGGTGCTCTCGTTGCGCCACCTGACCCGGTTCGACCCCGTCGACGTTCCCGCTGTCGCAGGTCACCGCCGGGGCGGGCACGACGATCGAGGCGTTGCAGCGCCACGCCCGCGCCGCCGGTCTGGACTTCGGCGTCGATTGGGGAGCTCGGGCGACCGCGACGGTCGGCGGCGCGGTGGCCACGAACGCCGGCGGATCGCGGGTCGTGCGGTTCGGCACGATGCGCGCACAGGTGATGGGCGTCGAGGCCGTGCTGGCCGACGGCACGATCGTGGCCGATCTGCGCGGGCTGCCGAAGGAGACCGTCGGCCCACACCTGCCGAGCGTGCTGTGCGGCAGCGAGGGGACGCTCGCCGTCGTCACCGCAGCCCGGCTGCGGCTCGTCCCGCTGGTTCGACCACACGGCGGCGGCGATGGTCGTGCTCGACTCCCTCGACGACGCCCCGGGACTGCTCACGGCGCTGCGCGCGCTCTCCGACCTCGACGCGGTCGAGGTGGTGCTCGGCGCGGCGGCCCGCCTGGTCGCCGAGCAGACCGGTCTGCACCTGCCGCTCCAGATCCCCGACGGCGGCGCGGCCGTCCTCGTGGACTGCGCCGGTCGGACCGACCCGACCGACGCGCTCGGCGGCAGCCGTCGGCGAGCGCACCGGTGTCCTCGCCGATGGTGCGCAGCGAGCCCGGTTGTTCGAGGTGCGCGACAACATCTCGACGTCGATCAACGCCCGGGGCGTCCCCCTCAAGCTGGACGTCGCCGTGCCCGTGGGCGCCCTGCGCGCGGCCGTGGACCTCGCCGAGGCGGCCATCGCCCGGCATGCGCCGGCCGCCCAGCTCTACGCGTTCGGCCACCTGGCCGAGGGCAACCTGCACCTCAACGTGCTCGGCGCCGGCGACGCGGCGACGGCGATCACCGCTGACGTGCTCGGCGGCGTCGTCGAGCTCGGCGGCACGGTCAGCGCCGAGCACGGCATCGGTGTGGCCAAGGTCGAGTGGCTCGAGCGGGTGAAGGGTCCGGCGACCGCCGCCGCGCTGCGGGCCATCAAGGACGCGCTCGACCCGCAGGGCATCCTCAACCCGGGGGTGTTGTTCGCCTGAGGCTCAGCGAAGCGCTTCGGCGGCGTCGAGCTGGGTCTTGGTGATCAGGGCGGTCATCGTCAGGCCGGCCGCGACGAGCGCCGAGCCACCGTCGGCGCTGCGGTCGATGACGCAGACGACGTGGTCGACCACCGCTCCCAGGGCGCGCAGGTCGTTCGTCGAGATGACCACCTGCCCGCCGGTGGTGATGACGTCCTCGATCACCGTCACCCGCCGGCCGGCCACCTCCGCGCCCTCGGCGAGTCGGGCCGTGCCGTAGGGCTTGGCCTGCTTGCGGACGAACGCTGCGGGCAGCCCGGTGCGCAAGGACATCGCCGTGGCGATCGGCACGCCGCCGAGCTCGAGGCCGGCGAGCACCTCGGTGTCGGGCGGCAGCAGGGCGACGAGGCCGGCGGCGATCTCGTCGAGCAGGTCCGGGCGGGCCTCGAAGCGGTACTTGTCGAAGTACTCGCCGGCCACCTGTCCACTGCGCAGGGTGAACGTGCCCGTCAGGCGGGCGATGGCGTTGATCCGGTGGACGAGATCGTCAGCTGCGGCTTCGGGCACGGGCCGCAGTCTGGCGCCCGCCCTGGCGGCCATCAACCGCCGCACCCGACGATCGCCGATTCGGTGCAGCGACTGCAGCCGGCGACGGGAGCACGGCGTCCGCCGGGATCGTGTCGGGGAGCTCGAACGGCGAGCACAGCATGGCCCGCATCGAGCGCGTAGCTCGACGCGACCGGGTCGGCACCGTGCATGCTCCAAGCGATCAGCGCGGCGCGGACGACGCCGATCGTCGTGTTGGCGATGGCCTCGGCGCGCAGGCGGGCGTCGACGGTCGTCCCCCAACGCTGCTCGAGGTACTCGGCGATGACCCGCTCGTAGTCGCGATCGGTGCGCGCGTCCTCGTCCTGCAGCGCGGTGACCGAGCCCAACAGGCCGTAGCGGATGCGCCGTGCCGGCGTGTGCTGACTCAATCCACCAGCCATGATCAGCACGAGATGGGGCAACGGGTTGTCGTGCGCGTCCACCCCGGCCGAGCCGGGCGCGGAAGCTCTCGACGCGCTCGGCGTGGTCCGGGAAGGCGGCAGCCGCCTTGGTCGAGAAGTGCAGGAAGAACGTCCGCTGGCTGACCCCGGCCGCGGCGACGATCTGCTCCACCGTGGTGTCGTCGAAGCCCTGCTGCTCGAACAACCGCAGGGCGTGGTCGGCGAGGTTCTGGCGGGTGCGCAAGCGCTGCAGCTCGCGCTGTTTCATCCGAGTCCCTCCCCGCTCACGTCACGATGCGGTCAACAGTATGCGCGACACTTGACGACGCGCAGCGGCCGCGCTCTACTGCACTGACTGCACCGGGCAGCGCGCGTCAGGGGGATGGTCAAGATGGTCGTTCATCGGATTCGATCGTGGCGGATGGCCGCGGCCATCGGCGTGACGGCGGCGTTCGCCCTCGCCGCGTGCAGCAGCGACAGCAGTTCGAGCACCACGTCGGCCGCGGCGACCGGCTCCGCGCCGACGACCGCGGCAGCGAGCGGCGCGAGCACTCCGGCGGGCGGCGGGGCGGTGAGCGCTCAGCCATTGGTCATCGCCCGCAGCATGGACGTCAACTCGTTGGACCCGCAGCGCGCCTACTGCGACACCTGCCAGATCTTCATGACGGCGGTCTACGAGACCTTGATCGGGCTCGCCCCGGACAACAAGACGCTGGTGCCGCGGCTGGCCACCTCGTGGACCGCGAGCCCCGATCTCACGCAGTACACGTTCAACCTCGACCCGAACGCCAAGTTCGCCGACGGCAGCCAGGTGACCAGCGCGGACGTGAAGTTCTCGTGGGAGCGCCTGCAGGGCCTCAAGGCGGCCAGCTCCTACCTCGTCAGCCTGATCCAGTCGATCGACGCCACCGACCCCGAGGTGGTCAAGGTCACGCTCAGCGCACCGAACTCGGCGTTCCTCGCGCAGGTCAACGCCAGCTACCTGGGCATCGTCAACAGCAAGGTCGCCGAGGCCCAGGGCGCGACCACCGATCCCTCCACCGACAAGGCCGAGACGTGGTTCCTGTCGAACTCGGCGGGCAGCGGGCCGTTCACGCTGGAGTCGTACACCGAGGGCAGCGAGCTGCGGTTCAAGGCCAACGACAGCTACTGGGGCGCGAACAAGCCCAAGTTCCCCGAGGTCGTCATCAAGCAGACCGACTCAGCGGTCACCCAGCGTCAGCAGCTCGAGCAGGGCGCCGTGGACATCGCCATGCAGATCTCGGCCGACACCGCGTCGGGCATGTCCGGCAACGACATCACCGTCGCGCCGGTGCCCAGCTTCAACTTCGTCTACCTCGCCCTGAGCCCCGGGGCGAAGGACGGCGCCGATCTGACGCCGGACGTGCGCAAGGCCATCCGCGAGGCGCTGGACTACGACCACCTCGTCGAGGTGACCGTCGGCGGCGAGGGTCGCCCGCAGCCGTCACCGATCCCCAACGGCTTCGCCGGCACGGACGGCCTCGCCGCTCCCGCGCAGAACCTGGACGACGCCAAGAAGCTGCTGGCCGGCAAGACGTACACGTTCGACGCGACGTTCCCGTCCCTCAACGTCTACGGCGTGGACTTCTCCACGGCGATGCAGGAGGTGCAGACCGAGCTGAAGGCCGTCGGGATCACGCTCAACCTCAACCCGGTGGAGATCTCGGTGTGGGCCGACAAGATCGGCTCCGACGGCATCCCGGTGACGATGCTGTACTTCGCCCCGGACCACACCGACTCCAGCCAGTACGTGCAGTACTTCGGGCTGGTCAAGGACTCGCAGTGGACCACGTGGACGCGGCTGCCCGTCGACCCGACGCAGGACGACCTGCTGTCCAAGGCGTTCGCCACGCCTGACGACGCGGCACGGGCGCAGATCTACAACCAGCTCGCCCAGAAGATGATCGACGATCAGGTGATCATCCCGATCGTCAACCCGAACCTGTTCCTCGCCAGCCGGTCGAACATCAAGGGCATGCACTACAGCGCCTGCTGCAACCTCGACCTGTCACTGCTCAGTCGTGGCTAGGTGGTTCGCTACCTGATCCGCCGGGTGGCGGTGATGCCGTTCCTGTTGATCGGGATCATCACCGCGGTGTTCGTCATCTCCCGGCTGACACCGGCCGATCCGCTCGTGTCGATCGTCGGCGAGCGCAACCTGAACAACCCGGAGATCGTCGCCGCGGCCAAGGCCCGCTGGGGCCTCGACCAGAGCATCCCCGTGCAGTACGTGACGTACATGAAGAACGTGCTGCGCGGGGACTTCGGCACGTCGTTCACGTCCCGCCGGCCGGTGCTCAGCGACCTGTGGGACCGCCTGCCGGCGACGCTCGAGCTGACGCTGTTCGCCCTGATGATCGGGGTGATCGGGGGGCTGACGCTCGGCGTGCTGTCGGCGCGCAAGCGCAACACGGCCGTCGACCACGGATCGCGCTTCTTCGCCCTGCTCGGCTCGTCCCTCCCGGCGTTCTGGGCGGGGCTGCTCGGGCTGTACATCTTCTACGCCCAACTGCACTGGCTGCCCGGCCCCGGCCGATTCGACCCCCGGGCCACGCCGCCCAGCCGGATCACCGGCTTCTACACGATCGACTCGCTGCTCCACGGCGACATCGGCTCGTTCTGGGACGCCTTGCGTCACCTGATCCTGCCGGCGTTCGTGCTCGGCTGGGCCGTGGTCGGCATCGTCTCCCGCCTCGTGCGCGCCAGCCTGCTCGACGAGTTCTCCATGGAGTACGTGCGCGTCGCCCGGGCGATGGGGATCCGCGAACGCACCGTCGTCAACCAGCACGCCCTGCGCAACGCGCTGCTGCCGACGATCACCATCGTCGGGTTCTCCTTCGCCTACCTGATCACCGGCGCGGTGCTCGTGGAGATCGTGTTCTCCTGGCCGGGGCTCGGCACGTACGCGGTCGAGGCCTCGCGCAAGCTCGACTTCCCGGCGATCGTCGGCGTCTCCGCGCTCGGCGCCCTGGCGTTCCTGCTGACGAACCTGGTCACCGACGTGGCCTACGCCGTCGCCGACCCACGGATCCGTCTCTCGTGAGCGCGCTGCCCCCGATCACGGTGCCGGTCGAGGCGGTCACGCACACCGGCGTGTTCCGCCGCCGGCGCCGGCCGGCGTGGCGGCGCGGGCCGGCGCTCATCGGCCTGATCATCATCGCCCTGTGGATCCTCGTGGCCCTCACCTTGCCGCTGTGGACCCCGTTCGACCCGCTCGACCCGGTCGGCGCGCGGCTGCAGCCGCCGAGCGGCAGTCACTGGATGGGCACCGACGCGCTCGGGCGCGACGTGTTCACCCGCGCCCTGTGGGGCGCACGGATCTCCCTGCCCGTCGCGGCGATCGTCATCACGGCCGCGGTGATCCTCGGCACGATCGTCGGCGCTGCGTCGGGGTTCTTCGGAGGATGGCTGGACGCCGTGCTGATGCGCATCGTCGACATCACGATGGCCTTCCCGCCGATCCTGCTGGCGATGGCCATCACCGCCTCGCTCGGCCCGAGCATCCGCAACGCGGTGATCGCCATGGCTCTCGTGTGGTGGCCGGTGTACGCCCGACTCCTGCGCGCCCAGGTGGTCGCCGTGCGCCAGCGCGACTTCGTCGACTCGGCGGTGGCCATCGGCGCGTCGCGCTGGCTGATCCTGCGGCGCTACGTGCTCCCGATGTCGTACACACCGGTGATGGTCAATGCCACCATGGACTTCGGTCAGGTCGTGCTGCTCGTCGCCTCGCTGAGCTTCATCGGCCTCGGCGCCCGCCCGCCGTCGCCGGAGTGGGGGGCGATGATCACCGAGGGGGCGACGAACTTCTACCAGTGGTGGATCGCTGCAGCCCCGGGAATCGGCATCCTGTTGGTGGTGTTGGCCTTCAACTTCGTCGGCGACGGGCTGCGCGACACGTTCGACGTCCGGGACACCTGAGGCGGCGCGCCCATGACCGACCTCGTGCTGAGACTGCGCGACCTGCGGGTCACGTTCGACACGCCGGCCGGCCCGGCGCGCGCCGTGCGCGGCGTGGACCTGGACGTGCACGCCGGCGAGGCCGTGGCCGTCGTCGGCGAGAGCGGTTCGGGCAAGAGCGTGACGATGCTGGCGACGCTCGGGCTGCTCCAGGGCGCCCAGGTCAGCGGCTCGGCCGCGTACCGCGACACCGAGCTCGTCGGCCTGGCACCGGCCAAGCTGCGCACCGTGCGCGGTGCCAAGGTGTCGATGGTCTTCCAGGACCCGATGACGTCGCTCAACCCCGTGCTGCGCATCGGTCGTCAGCTCGACATGGTGATGCGCGCCCACGATGCCGCGCTCACCAAGCGCGCCTCGCGCGCCCGGGCGGTGGACCTGCTCGGCCAGGTGGCCATCGCCCAGCCGGACCGACGGGTGGATGCCTACCCGCACGAGTTGTCCGGTGGGATGCGCCAGCGGGTGATGATCGCCATGGCCATCGCCAACGAACCCGAGGTGCTCATCGCCGACGAGCCGACGACGGCGCTCGACGTCACCGTGCAGGCGCAGATCATGGACGTCCTGGCGACGCTGCAGCGCGATCGCGGGTTGGCCCTCGTGCTGATCACCCACGACCTCGGCGTGGTCGCCGGGGCCACCGACCGCATCGCGGTGATGTACGCCGGTCGGATCGTCGAACACGGCGCCGTCGGCCCGGTGTTCGCCGATCCTGGTCATCCGTACACGCGCGGGCTGCTCGCGTGCCTGCCACGCCTCGACCGGCGCGACGCCGTCCAGGCGGCGATCCCCGGCGTGCCTCCATCGCCGCTGTCGCTCCCGCCGGGCTGCCCGTTCGCGCCGCGCTGCCCGCTCGCCGTGCCGGCGTGCGACGTGCACGAGCCCGTGCTCGTGCCGCACGGAACGAGCACGGTCGCCTGCTCGGTGGTCGCCCCGGACGGCGCCGTCGCCCTGGCGGAACGGTGAGCGACACCGTGAGCGAAACCCTCGGCGCCGAGCAGCCGCTGCTGTCGGTACGCGACCTCGTCAAGGAGTTCCGCGTCCGTGAGCACAACCGCCGGGCGGTCGTCCACGCCGTGTCGGGCGTCAGCTTCGACGTCGCCGCCGGGCAGACGCTCGCCCTCGTCGGCGAGTCCGGTTGCGGCAAGTCGACCACCGGGCGGTGCATCCTGCGGCTCACCGACCCGACCAGTGGGTCGATCATGTTCCGCGGCCGGGACATCGCCCAGCTCGCGCACGGGCCGATGCGCGCCGTGCGCCGAGACCTGCAGATCGTGTTCCAGGACCCGCAGGCGTCGCTGCACCCGCGGATGACCGTGCGCCGCCTCCTCGCCGAGCCGCTGGAGGTGCACGGAGAGCCGCCGGCGCGCGTCGCCGAACGGGTGGACGAGCTGATCGGGCTGGTGCAGCTGCGTCCCGAGCACCTCGACCGCTATCCGCACGAGTTCTCCGGCGGTCAGCGCCAGCGGGTGGGGATCGCCCGCGCCCTGGCGATCTCCCCGCGCTGCTCGTGCTCGACGAGCCGGTCAGCGCGCTCGACGTGAGCATCCAGGCCGAGGTGGTCCGCCTCCTCGGCGAGCTGCGCGAACGGCTCGGGCTGTCGTACATCTTCATCGCCCACGACCTGGCCGTCGTCCGCCAGATCGCCGACCGGGTGGCGGTCATGTACCTCGGCAAGATCGTCGAGATCGGCGCAGCCGACACCGTGTACGACACGCCGCAGCACCCGTACACGCAGGCGCTGCTGTCGGCCGTGCCGATCCCCGACCCGACGGTGCAGCTCGCCCGGCGGCGCATCGTGCTCACCGGCGAGCTGCCCAGCCCGATCGACCCGCCGAGCGGCTGTCGGTTCCGCAGCCGCTGCTGGCGCGCCGAGCAGCGCTGCGCGGACGAGGAGCCCGTGCTGACGGCCGCGGCCGACGGCGTGCCCGATCACCAGGTGGCCTGCCACTTCCCCGGCGATCTCGGCGACGCGCCGAGCCACATCGCCCAGCCGACGACCTCCGACGACGATGCACCGGCCGCGGTCGGGCCATGAGCGAGCGGAGCGAGCGCATGACGGCCGAGCGACCGCCAGGGAGCCGGACGTCGACGAGGTACGGGGGCGCGAGCCCCAAGAGCGACCGCTAGGGAGCCGGACGTCGACGGGGTACGGGGGCGCGAGCCCCCGGGGATCATGAGCGAGCGCGGTCACGTCGTGGCCGTCGACCTGGGGACGACGGGGTTGAAGGTCGCCGTCGTCGATCCCGACGGGCGGGTGCGCAGCCACGCCGGCGAGGTGCTGCCGCTCCTGTTCGGCGCTGATGGCGCCGCCGAGCAGGACCCGGAGGGTTGGTGGCAGGCGCTCGGGCGCTGCGTGCGCCACGCGCTCGAACGAGCCGACATCCGCGGCGCCGAGGTCGGGCTGATCGCGGTGACGAGCCAGTACACGAGCACGGTGGCCGTCGCCGCCGACGGTCGACCGCTGGCCAACACCGTGATGTGGATGGACGCTCGCGCCGGGGCGCACAGCCCGTTTGCCGCGTCACCGGGCCGCGCCCGCCGGTGGGCCGAGGTGCACGGCGTGCCGCCGTCGCCGGGCGGGCGCCCGGCCCAGGTGGCGTTCATCCGCAACGAGTGGCCCGACGTCCACGACGCGGCCGCGGCCTTCGTCGAACCGATGGACGCCATCGCCGCACGGCTGACCGGCCACGTCACCGCCACCCAGGGCACGATGTTCCCGCTCGGCGTGATCGACAACGCCACGTGGGGGGTCACCGAGTACGACGACGAGCTCGTCGGTCTCGCCGGCGTCGACCCGGATCGCCTGCCGCCGCTCGTCCCACTCGGGGCGCCACGCGGCCGGCTCACCGCCGAGGCCGCCGAGCACCTCGGCCTCACCACGGCAGCACTCGTCGCCGGGGCCACGATCGACTCGGTCACCTCCGCGGTCGGCACCGGCGCCCGGCTGCCGGCGCGCTGCGGGTTGATCATCGGCACCACGTCGGTCGTCGCCACGCACGTCCCCAGTCCGCGCCGCGATCCGGCGCACGGCCTGTTCACCGCGCCGAGCCCGCTCCCCCACAGCTGGTTCGTCGTCGCCGAGAACGGCATCGGCGGCAAGGCCCTCGACGTGCTCGTGCGCAACCTGATCTACCCCGACGACGGCCTCGGCCCGGCGATGCCCGACGACGCCTTCGACCGCGTGGTCGCGGCCGCAGCCGCGGTTGCGCCCGGGGCCAACGGCGTGATGTTCCTGCCGTGGCTCGTCGGGTCGATGGCGCCCGGCTTCGAGCGTCACCTGCGCGGCGCGTTCGCCAACCTCGGGCTCACCTCGTCACGCGTCGATCTCGCACGGGCGGTGCTCGAGGGCGTTGCGCTCAACGCCGCGTGGCTGATCCCGTTCGTCACCGCGCTCGCCGGCTCGTCGGACCGGTCGATCTCGCTCGGCGGTGGTGGCGCGGCGTCGGCGGTGTGGGGACAGATCCTCGCCGACGTCGTCGGCGCGGACGTCCGCCGACTGGCCGATCCGCAGGTGACCAACGCCCACGGGGCGGCCCTGCTGGCGCTCGTCGAGACCGGTCGCCTCACGTGGGACGACGCCGATGCCGCGCTGCGCATCGAGCAGGTGCACCATCCCGACCCGGCGGTCGCCGAGCTCTACGGGCGATCGCTGGCTGCGTTCGTCGACGCCCACGACCGCTGGGGCCCGACGTTCCGCATCCTGCACACGCCACTCGCGCCCGTGCCGTCCCCACCCGCGCCACCCCCCTCATCCCCACCCGCGCCACCCTCGCCGTCTCCTTCGGCATCAACGGCGCCTGACCCACAGGAGGCCTCCTCATGAGCCATCCCGGTCGACCCAACGTCTCGCTGCACCCGTACACCGGGCGCTTCCCGGTGAACCGGGAGATGCCCGAGCACGGCGTGAGCCGCACGGAGATCCTCGACACCATCGCCCAGATGCAGAAGGAGGAGGACGCCAAGGGCGACTCCGGCCGCGTCAGCGGGTCGATCTACTCCGGCGACCACGACCACTACGGCTTCCTCACCGAGGCGTACGGCCACTTCGCCCACGCCAACGTGCTGCAGCGGGACAT
Organism: uncultured Acidimicrobiales bacterium; assembly: GCA_963794805.1. Classification (GTDB taxonomy): domain Bacteria; phylum Actinomycetota; class Acidimicrobiia; order Acidimicrobiales; family Ilumatobacteraceae; genus JAODBQ01. The sequence continues at coordinate 101,035 of CAWCFL010000005.1, read as the reverse complement.
GTACCCGAGCGCGACGAAGATGGAGTCGGAGATCATCTCGATGACCGCGTCGATGCTCCACGGCGACGACGACACCAGCGGCCTGATCACCTCCGGCGGCACCGAGAGCCTGGTCACCGCGATGCTCACGTACCGGGAGTGGGGGCGGGCGCGCAAGGGCATCGACCACCCGCAGGTGATCATGCCGGTCACCGGCCACCCGGCGATGAACAAGGCGTTCCACTACTTCGGCATCGAGCTCGTCAGCGCACCGGTGACCGACGGGTTCGTCGTCGACCTCGACTTCGTGCGCGACCACATCACCCCGAACACGGTCGCCCTCGTCGGCACGGCCGGCACGTACCCACACGGGCTGATCGACCCGATCACCGAGCTCGGCGCGCTCGCCCAGGAGCACGACCTCGGCCTGCACGTGGACGGCTGCCTCGGCGGGTTCATCCTCGGCTGGGCGGAGGACTGCGGCTACCACCCGACTCCGTTCGACCTGCGCGTGCCCGGCGTGACCTCGATCTCCGCCGACACCCACAAGTACGGCTACGCGCTGAAGGGGAGCTCGGTGCTGCTGTTCAAGCCGAAGTCGCTGCGCCGCGAGCAGTACTACATCGTGCAGGGCTGGCCGGGCGGGATGTACTCCTCGCCGAGCATGGGCGGCAGCCGCTCCGGCGGCCTGATCGCCGCCACCTGGGCGGCGATGCTGGCGCTGGGCAAGGACGGCTACCGGGCCATCGCCACCGAGATCTTCGCCACGGCGGGCAAGGTCAAGGACGCGGTGCGCGCCCAGCCGGATCTGTCGCTGATCGGCGACTCGCTGTTCAACGTCGCGTTCCGCGCCGACCCGTCGTCGACCGCCGGGCCCGACGGCCAGCCGATCGACATCTACCACGTCAACGACTCACTGGCGTCCAACGGCTGGCGGATGAACGGCCTGCAGCTGCCGCCGGCGCTGCACTTCTGCATCACCCGGCCGAACACCCAGCCGGGCATCGCCGAGGCGTTCGCCGCCGACCTCGCCACCGCCATCGCCTACGCCAAGGACCCGCCGCAGCCGATGCCGCGCAGCGGAGCGATGTACGGCGCCGGTGGTCGCACGCCGGACCGCGAGCGCCTGGTCAACAGCCTGAAGGACTACCTCGACGCAACGCACGAGGTCGACTGAGCTGGTGGTCGGGGACTGGCGTCCGCTCGCCGCGCCCGCTTTCGCCGTCGCCGTACACCCTCGCTCGACGCGCACGGACCCAAGCGGCGGCGTCAAGAACCCGACTTGACGCTCACAACCGCACCAGGCGCGCGATCCGGCGTCGAGGTCGGCGGCGGCACGAATCGCGCCCACAACGCCCGCCGGTTGGCGCGCGTGGCGAGCCGCGCCCACGGCTGCTTCCGGGTCGGCTGGTCAGACCTCGATGGCCAGGGCGGCGTCCACGGCACGGCCGGCGTGGCGGGTGCTGCGCTGCAGGTCGAAGGCCTCGTCGAGCACGTCGGCCGACACGGTGACCCGCTCGTCGACCTCGAGCAGGGAGCGGAACGGGACGGCCTCGGCCCACGCCCGCACCGCGTTCTCCTGCACCACGCGGTACGCGGCGTCGCGCGTCATGCCGGCCTGCACGAGGCCGAGCAGCACCGGCTGGCTGAACACCAGGCCGTGGCTCGCCTCGAGGTTGGCGACCATCCGCTCGGGGAAGACCTGCAGGCCGTCGAGCAGGCGCTTCATCCGGCGCAGCACGTAGTACGCGAGCAGCGAGCTGTCGGGCAGGATGACCCGCTCCACCGAGCTGTGGGAGATGTCCCGCTCGTGCCACAGGGCGACGTCCTGGAAGCCGGCCTGGAGGTTGCCGCGCAGGACGCGCGACAGGCCGCTGATGGTCTCGGCGCTGATCGGGTTGCGCTTGTGGGGCATCGCGCTGGAGCCCTTCTGACCAGGCTTGAAGCCCTCCTGCACCTCGCTCAGCTCGGTGCGCTGCAGGTGTCGCAGCTCCACGGCGATGAGCTCCATCGTGGTGCCCACCGACGTGGCGGCGTAGAGGTACTCGGCGTGGCGGTCGCGGGCGATCACCTGGGTGGCCGGCACGGCGGTGAGCCCGAGTGCGGCGGCGACGTGCTCCTCGACCGCCGGATCGATGTTGCTGTACGTGCCGACCGCGCCGCTGAGCTTGCACACCGCCACCGACTCGCGCGCCGCGCGCAACCTGGTGCGGTCGCGATCGAGTTGCAGCGCCCACAGGGCGACCTTGGCGCCGAACGTGGTCGGCTCGGCGTGGATGCCGTGCGTGCGCCCGATCATCACCGTGTCGCGATGGGTGTCGGCGAGCGCGATCACCGTGCGCAGCAGGTCGGTGGCGGCGTCGATGAGCAGGTCGGCGGCGTCGCGCAGCATCCAGCACCAGGCCGTGTCGACCACGTCGCTGGACGTCAGCCCGTAGTGGATCCACGCACCAGCCGGCGCACCGATCGCCGCCTGCACGACGTCGACGAACGCGGCCACGTCGTGGTCGGTGACCGCCTCGCGATCGCTGACGGCCTGGACGAACGCCTCGTCGGTCACCGGCGCGTTCAACCGGCACTGCGCGGCGTCCTCGGCCGGCACGATGCCCAGCTTGGCGTGCGCCTCGGTGGCCAGCAGCTCGATCTCCAGGTAGCGACCGAAGCGCGCCGTGTCGGAGAAGATGTCGGCCATCTCCGGGAGCGTGTAGCGCGGGATCACCGGTCTATTGCCAGGTGACGTAGGCGTCGCGCGCCGGGCCGGTGCCGACGATCTTCACCGGGATGCCGACCTCGTTCTCCACGAGGGCGACGAGCGCCTTGGCGTTCTCCGGGAGCTTGTCGCGCTCGGTGGTCGAGCCGATGTCGCACATCCACCCGTCGAGCACTGCGTACACCGGCGAGCCGTCGGCGTCGTACTCGGTGCACACCTTGATCTCCGGGAACGTGTCGAGCACGTCGAGCTTCGTGAGCGCCAGCTCGGTGAGCGAGTTCAGCCGCACGGCCTTGCGCAGCATCACGCAGTCGAGCCAGCCGGTGCGTCGGCGCCGCCCGGTGACCGTGCCGAACTCGCGGCCGATGTCGACGAGCTTCTCGCCGGTCTCGTCGAGCAGCTCGGTGGGGAACGGCCCGCTGCCGACGCGCGTGGTGTACGCCTTGGTGATCCCGACGATGCGATCGAGGTAGCGCGGGCCGATGCCCGTGCCGACGCACGCCCCGCCGGCGGTCGGGTTGCTCGACGTGACGAACGGATAGGTGCCGTGGTCGAGGTCGAGGAACGTCGCCTGCGCGCCTTCGAGCAGCAGGTTGTCCTCGGCGTCGAGCGCGGCGTGCAGCAGGTCGACGGTGTCGGTGACGTACGGCGCGAGGCGCGCCCCGAGCTCGGCGAACTGGGCGACGAGCGCATCGACGTCGAGCGGCTCGCCGCCGAGCGCGACGATCTCGGCGTTGTGCACGACGGCGGCGCCCTTCACCGAGGTGGCGAACCCCGCAGGATCGAGCACCTCGCCGGCACGGATGCCCTCGCGCCGGGCCTTGTCGGCGTACGCCGGGCCGATGCCCTTGAGCGTCGTGCCGATCCGGGCGTCGCCGCGCACCGACTCGAACAGTGCGTCGAGCGTCTGGTGCCACGGGAAGATCAGGTGCGCCTGGCTGCTGACGCGCAGCTTGGCGCAGGAGATGCCCCGGCCCTCGAGCGTGTCGATCTCGGTGAACAGCGTCGGCAGGTCGACGACCACGCCGTTGCCGATGACCGGGACGATGTGCGGGTAGAGCACGCCGCTCGGCACGAGCTGCAACGCGTACTTCTCGTCGCCGACGACCACGGTGTGGCCGGCGTTGTGCCCGCCCTGGTAGCGGACCACGTAGGAGTGGTCGGCAGCGAGCAGGTCGATGACCTTGGCCTTGCCCTCATCGCCCCATTGGGCGCCAACGACGACGGTGACGGGCATGGCAACGCTCCAGGCTCGGCGAACGGAACGTGTCGAGATCCTACCCCGTCGACGTCGACGACGGCTGAGCCCTCGCAGCGTGCGCCACTCGGTGCTGGTGCGGGCTCAGGCCGAACTCCCGCTTGAACGCGGTGCTCAACGCGAAGGGACTGGCGTAGCCCACCTGGCCGGCGACGGCGGCGATCGTCGTGTCGTCGCCGCGCAGCAGGTCGGCGGCGAGCGCGAGGCGCAGGCGGGTGATGAACGTCATCGGCGCTTCGCCGACGGTCTCGGTGAAGCGCCGGGCGAACCCGGCGCGGGAGATGCCGACCTCGCGCGCCAGCACGGCGACGGTCCACGCCCGTCCCGGGTCGTCGTAGACCATCCGCAGGGCTGGCCCGATGAGCGGGTCGGCATCGGCCGTCCACCAGTGGGGGGCGTTGGACCAGTCGGCGGCGAACCATGTGCGCAGCGCCGACACGAGGATCAGGTCGAGCAGGCGGTCGAGCACGGCGACCTGGCCGGGGCTGTCCTCGGCGATCTCGGTGGCCAGCAGGTCGACGAGCGGTGAGCGCCCCTGCCCGGCACGCACGACGGCAAGTGGCGGCAGCGCGGCGAGCAGCCGTCGGCTGATCTCGGTGGACTCCTCGTAGGTGCCCGTGAGCAGCACCGTGCTCGGCATCCGCGGTGTTGCCCCACGTCCGCACGCCGAGGCTCATGCTCATCGCCAGGTCGCGCCCGTTGAACGTGGTGCACCGCTGGCCGGGGTGGATGAGGATGTCGGCCGGCGTGGCCGGGTCGTCGCCGACGGTGTAGTGGTCGGGGCCGCGGGCGATGGCCACGTCGCCGCGGTCGAGGCGCTGCGGGTCGAACCCGTCGACCGCCACCCAGGCGTGCCCGCTGACGACAGCGACGACGGTGATCGCCGCCTCGTCCTCGATGCGCATGCACCACGGCGGTTGCATCAACGTCCGCAGGACGAACGCGCCGTGGGCGCGCACGCCGTCGAGCAGCCCTTGGACGACGTCCATCCGTCCAAGCGTAGACGATGGCGTATGGATCAGCGCGGTGCAGCTATGGATCGACTCAACCGTTCGTGGTCCAGTGAGCGTCATGACGTTCCACCTGCTCGACCCGATCACCCGCCACGCACCGGCAGTGCCGCTGGCCACGGCCGGCACGACGCCCGCCTACCTCGGCCCGCTGGTCACCACGACCGCCGTCGGCTGTGGCGTGGCCGGCGGCGTGTTCTTCGCCTTCTCGACGTTCGTCATGCCGGCGCTCGACCGGCTGACCCCGTCGCAGAGCATCGCCGCGATGCAGGCGATCAACAAGGCCGCTCCGAACCCGCTGTTCATGCTGCTGCTGTTCGGCACCGCCGTGGCCTCGGTGGCTGTCGGCATCTCGGCGATGAGGCGCTGGGGCGAGCCGGGCACCGCCCTGCAGGTGCTCGCCGCCGTGCTCTACCTCGTGGCCATCGTCGTCACCGCGGTGTACCACGTGCCGCACAACGACGCCCTCGCCCGGGTCGACCCGAACGTCGCCGACGCCGGCCACCGCTGGTCGGCGTACTCCGCCGGCTGGACCGCGTGGAACCACGTCCGCACGATCACCCCGATCGCCGCAGCGACGCTGCTGACGATCTCCCGGCGCGGTTCAGCCGCTGACCGCCCGTTGCCGGCTCGGCGCTCGACGGCCGCTCGGTGAACACCTCGCCGGCCAGCTCGCCGCGTCGAGCGCCACTCGTCGAGCAGCTGGAAGAAGTGGATCGGGCCGGCGCCGTACAGGCTGGAGAAGAACCCGCCGGCGGCGCCGACCTTGCCCTCGTTGTTGTAGTAGCCCGGCGTGCACTCCGTGTAGAACTTCACGCCCAGGCGGGCCTTGTCCTTCATCTCGTCCACCCAGGCCTGCTCGGCCTCGGCGGTGATGTCGACGGCGCCGGCGTCGCGCGCGCTGGGCCTCGTCGATGATGTACCCGGCGTGCTTGGCCTGCTCGTTGAGCGCGTAGGGCACGCTGACGGTGACCGCGGTCTGGGTGAAGCCGAGGAAGAAGCAGTTGGGGAAGCCGTGGGTCTGCAGGCCGTGCAGCGTGCGCATCCCGTCGTGCCAGTGCTCCGACAGCGTCACGCCGTCGCGGCCGATGATGTCGTAGCCGGCGCGCCGGGTGTAGGTGGTGCCGACCTCGAAGCCGGTGGCGAAGATCAGGCAGTCGACCTCGTACTCGGTGCCGTTGACCACCACGCCGTGCTCGGTGAGCCGCTCGACGCCCTGCCCGTCGGTGTCCACGAGGTGCACGTTGGGCCGGTTGAACGTCGGCAGGTATTCGTCGTGGAAGCACGGCCGCTTGCAGAACTGGCGGTACCACGGCTTGAGCTTCTCGGCGGTGTCGGCGTCCGTCGACGATCGCGTCGACGCGGTTGCGCACCTGGGTCATCTTGCGGTAGTCGGCCAGCTCCATCAGCTCGGCGCGCTCGTGGCCGGTGAGCCGCCGGCCGACCTTGCGGGACACCTGCTTGGCCGCGGTGCCGGTGACGCTGCGGAAGATGTCGGTCCAGCCGTCCTTCACCAGGTCCTCCTCGGCGTCGCCGCCGCTGACGAGGATGTTGAAGTTGTCGCGTCCGCCGCTGCTGCCAGCCGGGCGTCAGCGAGGCGGCCCACTCGGGATCGGTCTCGGCGTTGTTGCGCACGTCGACCGACGACGGCGTGCGCTGGAAGACGTACAGCTCCTTGGCCGCTCGCCGAGGTGCGGGATGCACTGGATGGCGGTGGCCCCGGTGCCGATGATCCCGACGCGCTTGTCGGCCAGCTTGTCGAGGTTCCCGGTGGAGTCGCCGCCGGTGTAGTCGTAGTCCCAGCGGCTGGTGTGGAACGTGTGGCCCTTGAACTCGTTGATGCCGGGGATGCCCGGCAGCTTCGGCCGGTTCAGCGGGCCGTTGGCCATGGCCACGTACTGCGCCGTGAACCGGTCGCCGCGATCGGTGGAGATGATCCAGCGCGCCGTCGGCCTCGTCCCAGCGCAGCTCGGTGACGCCGGTCTGGAACAGGGCGTTGTCGTAGAGGCCGTAGTGCCGGGCGATGTTGCGGCTGTGCTCGAGGATCTCCGGCGCGAAGGAGTACTTGTGCTTGCGGGATGTAGCCGAGCTCTTCGAGCAGCGGCAGGTAGACGTACGACTCGACGTCGCACATCGCGCCCGGGATAGCGGTTCCAGTACCAGGTGCCGCCGAAGTCGCCGGCCTTCTCGACGATGCGCAGGTCGGTGTAGCCGGCCTCGCGCAGCCGCGCGCCCATCAGCAGGCCGCCGAAGCCGCCGCCGATGATGGCGAACTCGACGTCGTCGAACACCGGCTCGCGGGTGAAGCCCGGCTCGACGTAGGGATCGTCGACGTAGTGGGAGAACTCGGCCTCGACCTCGACGTACTGCTCGTTGCCGTCGTCGCGCAGGCGCTTGTCGCGCTCGGCGAGGTACTTGGCCTTCATCTCCGCCGGCTCGGCGCCCATCTCCATCACCGGGTCGAACCCGATGACGGCGGCCAGATCGATGTCGCTCATCACATGCTCCTGTGTCGGATCAACTCGCACATCGTGTGGCGAGGTAGTCGAAGGTTCGGGCAGCGGAGGCCGAGTCGTCGGCCATGATCTGCGCGAGGTAGTCGGTGGCACCGGCGTCGCGCAACCGGCCGAGGCCGGCGTCGAGTGCCGCCTCGTCGCCGATGAGCGCCACCCCGGCCGGCCCGTCGACGCCTTCGCGCTCGAACATCGCGGCGTACGACGGCAACGTCGAGTACCACGCGGACCGGCCCGCCAGGCGCTCCCGGGCGCCGTCGGCGTCGTCGGTGAGCATGATCGGCAACCCGACGGCCACCCGTGGCGCCGGTCGACCGGCCTCGCTCGCGGCGCGCTGGATGGTGGGCACGGTGTGCTCGTCGAGCGTGCGCGGGCCGACCCACGAGGTGATCGTGCCGTCGGTGAGCTGCACCGGCGAGGCGCAGCACGACCGGTCCCATCGCGGCGATCAGCAGTGGCACGGGCGCACCGCCCTCGACGTCCACCGCGGCCTCGACCTGGTACTCGTCGCCGTGGAACGACACGGGCCGGCCGGCGAGCAGCGGCGCCAGGACGGCCAGGTACTCGCGCAGGTGGGCGGCGGGGTGCTCGAAGCTCAGGCCGAGCGAGTCCTGCATCATCACCTTGTGCGACAGGCCGATGCCGAGCGTGAACCGCCCGCCGAGCGCCGCCTGGGCGGTGAGGGCCTGCTGGGCCATCACCACCGGATGGCGGGGGAACGTCGGGACCACCGCGGTGCCGATCTCCAGGCGCTGACGTGGTCGACGCCGACGGCGACGAGCGCCGTGATCGCGTCGAAGGAGAACGCCGCGGGCATCCACAGGCTGGCGAACCCGGCGCGCTCGACCTCGGCGGCGCGCTCGATGAGGCCGGCGATGGTGCGCTCGGCCCGAGCGCCGAGCCCGACGGTGATCCCGATCCTCATGGTTGCGTGCGCTCCGGTTCGGCCAGGCACGATCGCCCCCTTGACGGATCGGCTGCCGAACCGCCAGTGTTACTAACGAGTGTTTGTTTGTCAACTGGGGAGATCGACATGAAGACCGTCGAAGGGCGAGTCGCCGTGGTCACCGGCGCGGCCAGCGGGATGGGGCTGGGCATGGTCCGGGCCTTCGCCTCGGCCGGCATGAAGGTGGTCGCCGCCGACGTGCGCGCCGATGTGCTCGACGAGGTCGTCGCCGGCGTGCGCGCCGACGGGCACGAGGCGATCGCGGTGCCCACCGACGTCTCCAAGCTCGCCGACGTCGAAGCGCTCGCCGCAGCGACGATCGACGCGTTCGGCGCCGTGCACGTGCTGTGCAACAACGCCGGCGTGGGCATGTTCTCCCCGATCGCGAAGACGTCGATCGACGACTGGGAGTGGGTGCTGGGCATCGACCTGTGGGGGCCGATCTACGGCATCAAGGTGTTCCTCCCGCTGATCGAGCAGCAGGAGGAGGGGCACATCAACTCGACCGCGTCGGTCGCCGGCCTCGTTGCCGGTGGGGCCGCCGGGCCGTACAACGTGGCCAAGCACGGGGTCGTCGCGCTGATGGCCACGCTCGAGCGCGAGCTGCGCTCGGCCAAGTCGCCGGTCCACGCGTCGGTGCTCTGCCCGGGTGCGGTGAACACCGACATCAGCCGCAACAGCATGGACAACCGCCGCGCTCGCCGCGGTGACACCTCGCCGCGCACCGCACAGGCCGAGAAGCTCGGCGACAAGATGTCCCAGGCGCTCGCCCAGGGGATGCAACCCGACGAGGTCGGCCACCTCGTGCTCGATGCCATCCTGCGCGACCAGTTCTGGATCTTCACCGAGCCGCGCCTGCTGCGCCACCTCCAGGAGCAGGTCGAGGTGATGGTCGGCGACCAGTCGCTCACCCGCCTGCGGTTGTTCTGATCGCCGTCGACAGGTCCACCCCGTGAGCCGCCGCCCGACCACCGCCGACCCCGACCGCCCGGCGCGCGCGGCCATCGTCGACGTGGCCGCCGAGCTGTTCGGCGAGAAGGGGTACCACGGCACCAGCGTCCGCGACATCTCCCACGAGGTCGGCATCCTCGCCGGCAGCCTGTACAGCCACATCGCCAGCAAGCAGGAGCTGCTGGCCGAGATCCTCCGGCGCTACTCGGCGCGGGCGCGTGCCGTGCTCGAACCGCTCGAGGCGTCGTCGCTGTCCACGCGGCGACAAGCTGCGCGCGGTGTTCCTCGTGTACTTCGAGATGACCGCAGAGGCGCCGAGCCAGGCCCGCGTCGCAGTGCACGACTTCCGCTCCCTGGCGCCCGAGGAGCTGGAGGTCTCGCGCCAGCGCCGGCGCGACACCCAGGCCATCGTCACCCGCATCCTCCAGCAGGGCATCGACCGTGGCGAGATCCGCCCGATCGACCCGAAGCTGGTGACCATGGCGGTCTTCTCGATCACCAACTGGGCGGTCGAGTGGTTCGATCCGCACGGCGCCACCACCGTCGAGGAGGCCGCCGGCTTCTTCGCCGACCTGCTCGTCGACGGCGTCGGCGCATCCCACCGAGATCAGAACGAAAGGAACGTCCATGGCAGCGATGACTGACGAGGAGCGCGATGCGTTCCTGTTGGAGGTGCGGCTCGGGAACATCGCCGTCGGCCGAGTCGGCAAGGGGCCGCTGCTGGCCCCGATCTGGTACTCGTACACGGTCGGCGGCACGGTCGACATGTGCATGGGGGCCACGTCGGCCAAGGCCCACCGCATCCGTGCCGAGGGCCGGGCCACGCTGTCGGTCGTCGATCCGGGATCCAAGGGCGTGTACCGCTACGTGGCCGTCGAGGGCCCCGTGACGCTCACCGAGCTCGGCGACGGCACCCGCGACGCGATCCTGCGGATGTCCAGCCGCTACCTCGGCGACAAGGGCGGCCAGCGGTACACCGACAACTTCATGAACAACCTCGCCGACGACGACCTGATGGCCGGCCACGGCACCACCGAGGTGCTGGCCTCGATCCAGCCGGCGCTGTGGAGGACGGAAGTCCTCGGCTGAGGGCCCGACGCCGCCGGTAGGTTCGCGCCGATGATGCGTCGGATGCGCTGGGCGGAGATGGACGAGCCGGCCCGCGCCGCGTTGTGCAACCGCGGCCTGGAGGCGATCTTCGACGCCGACCTCAAGCGGGCGATCGGGACGATCATCGACGACGTGCGCGAGCACGGCGACGAGGCCGTGTGCCGGGCGCTGCACGACTTCGACCACGTCGACCTGTCACCCGACCAGCTGCGGGCGCCGGACGACGAGCTCGACTCGGCGTGCGTCGACGACGACGTCGATGCGGCCATCGACGATGCCATCGCCCACCTCCGGGCGTTCAACGAGCAGCTGATGGCGCGTGCCGCGGACTGGAGCTTCGAGAGCGAGCCCGGCCTGCGGGTGGGCGAGAAGGTCACGCCGATCTCCTCGGCGGGGCTGTTCGTGCCCAGCGGGAAGGCGTCGTACCCGAGCGTCGCCTACCAGCTCGGCGTCCCGGCGATGGTCGCCGGCGTGCCCGAGGTGGCGTTGGTCGTGCCGCCGCTGCCCGACGGCAGCGGGCGCATCGACCCCGCCGTGCTCGTGGTGTGCCGCAAGCTCGGGCTGCGCGACGTGTTCCGGGTGAACGGCCCGGCCGGCGTCGCCGCGCTCGGCTTCGGCACGGCGTCGATCCCCCGGGTGCGCAAGATCGTCGGACCGGGCAGCCCGCCCGTGGCCTGCGCCCAGGTGGAGATGCAGCGCTACGGCGTGGCCACGATGATGATCCTCGGGCCGACCGAGAGCGTGGTCATCGCCGACGACAGTGCCGACCCGCGACTCGTCGCCGCCGACCTGCTCAACGAGGCCGAGCACGGCACCGACTCCGCCGTGCTGCTGATCACCCCGTCGCGGTCGCTCGCCGAGGCAGTGGACGGTGCGCTGCACGACCAGATCGCGGCCTTGCCGGCGGCCCGGGCCGAGGCGGCGTCCGCCTCGCTCGGCACGAACGGCGGTTGCGTGCTGGTCGACTCGCTGTCGATCGCCGCTGACGTCGCCAACCGCTGGGCGCCCGAGCACCTCCAGGTGGCGGTGTCACCGGCCGCCGAGGACGATTTGCTCGACCGCCTGGTGAACGCCGGCGAGATCCTCGTCGGCCAGCACACCCTGTTCTCCGCCGGCAACTTCGTCATCGGCTGCCCGGCCAGCCTGCCCACCGGCGGCTTCGCCCACGTCGCCAGCGGGATCACCGCCGAGGCGTTCCTCAAGCGCACCGCGGTGGCCCGCGCCGACGCCGTCGCCCTGGCGCGGATGACCCCGACGATCCTGGCGATGAGCCGCCACGAAGGCTTCCCGGCCCACGCCAACGCCGCCGCCATCCGCCAGTAACCGCAATCCCCAGCCGGCTCCGGCCCGCTCGCTCGCGGCGGTGAGTGGTGAGCCGGACAGTTCCGCGCACGCCTCGACTGCCGTCCGCAGGCGGCCCGGCGGGCGCGGCGGATTCCCTCGGGCGTTGACGGGCCCGGACTCGATCCGTACCGTGGGGGCATCGTCGCTGCGGCGACCGCATCGCTCGTTCGAGCCACCCATCCCCACGGATCCGAGGAGGCCCGCGATGTCACGTCGCCGCCGTCACCCACAACCGACGATGCTGTTCCCCACTGCCGACGAGGCCGGCGCCTGCAACCACTGGTGCGCCGGTCTGCACCAGGTGGAGCGGGCGGTCGCCGGCCAGCAGTTCGCCGAGTTCTTCCGCATCGAGGACTTCATGATGATGGGCATGGTCCGCACCCCGGGCCAGCCCGACATCTACCTGCACAAGCACGCGTTCACGCGGCTGTACCTCAACGTCGACACCGCCGGGCACGCGTTCCGCTCCGTCGCCTCGCCCTTCGACCTCGACGACCCCGGCGGGTACCTGCCGTACGCCGACCTCGTCGCGGCCATCGACCACCTCGAGCTGTTCCAGATGCCGTGGATGGAGGGCAGCGCGTTCACCGGATCGTCGATGGGCATCGACTTCGACGACCACGAGCGCCACCCGGCGACGATCGCCTGGTGGCGCCGGTGGCACGAGCACGGCTGCCCGCCGCTCAGCGGCTTCTTGACGGACCCGCCGCTGATCGCCTGACCGGCCGTTCGGCGGCCCGTCAGACCGGTGCGGGCTGGACGGCCACCAGGGGAGGCGGCCGTCCGGGTCGACGTCGACGCGCAGGGTGTCGCCCTCGCCGATCTGGCCGCCGAGGATCATCACCGCCGCAGGATCGCTGATCGAGCGCTGGATCACCCGCTTCAGCGGACGAGCACCGAACGACGGGTCGTAGCCCTCGTGGGCCAGCTTGGACATGGCCGCGGCCGTGACGTCGAGCGTGATCCGCCGCTCGGCCATGCGCTGCACCAGCCGCTCGAGCTGGATGGTGACGATCTGTGCCAGATCGTCCTCGGTGAGCGACCGGAAGCGGATGATGTCGTCGACCCGGTTGATGAACTCCGGCTTGAAGAACGACAGCGGATCGCCGGGCAGGTTGCTGGTCATGATCAGCACGACGTTGGTGAAGTCCACCGTGCGGCCCTGGCCGTCGGTGAGCCGGCCGTCGTCGAGCACCTGCAGCAGCACGTTGAACACGTCGGGGTGGGCCTTCTCGATCTCGTCGAGCAGGATCACGCTGTACGGCCGGCGGCGCACCGCCTCGGTGAGCTGACCGCCCTCGTCGTAGCCGACGTAGCCGGGAGGCGCCCCGATCAGGCGGGTGACGGAGAACTTCTCCATGTACTCGCCCATGTCGATGCGCACCATCGCCTTGTCGTCGTCGAACAGGTACTGGGCGACGGCCCGGGCGAGCTCGGTCTTGCCGACGCCGGTGGGCCCGAGGAACATGAACGAGCCGATCGGCCGGTTCGGGTCGCTCAGCCCGGCGCGTGAGCGGCGGATGGCGTTGGCCACCGCGGTGACCGCCTCGTCCTGGCCGATGACCCGCTGGTGGAGGTGCTCCTCGAGGTGCACGAGCTTGCTCATCTCGCCCTCCATCAGCCGGGTGACCGGCACGCCGGTCCACTTGCTGACGACCTCGGCGATGTCCTCGGCGTCGACCTCCTCCTTGAGCATCCGGTCGCCCTTCTGCAGCTCGTCGAGCGCCGCGGTGGCGTCCTCGATGCGCCGCTCGAGCTCGGGCAGCCGGCCGTAGCGGATCTCGGCGGCGACGGCGAGGTCGCTCTCCCGCTCGAGCTGCTGGGTGAGCTGGCCCTGCTCCTCCTTGAGCGTGCGGATGGCCTCGATGGCCTGCTTCTCGCCCTCCCAGTGCTTCTTCATCTCGGCGACCTGGACGTTGAGCGACGCCAGCTCGTCCTCGAGCACGTCGAGGCGCTCCTTGGAGGCGGTGTCGGTCTCCTTCGACAGGGCGACCTGCTCGATCTCCAGCTGCAGGATGCGCCGCTGGACGACATCGATCTCCGTGGGCAGCGAGTCGATCTCGATGCGCAGCTTGCTGGCCGCCTCGTCGACGAGGTCGATCGCCTTGTCGGGCAGGAAGCGGTTGGTCAGGTAGCGGTTGGACAGGACGGCCGCGCTGACGAGCGCGGAGTCCTGGATGCGCACGCCGTGGTGCACCTCGTAGCGCTCCTTGAGGCCGCGCAGGATGCCGATGGTGTCCTCCACGCTCGGCTCGCCGACGTACACCTGCTGGAAGCGGCGCTCCAGCGCGGCGTCCTTCTCCACGTGCTTGCGGTACTCGTCGAGCGTGGTGGCGCCGATCATCCGCAGCTCGCCGCGGGCGAGCATCGGCTTGATCATGTTGCCGGCGTCCATCGCCCCCTCGGCGCCGCCGGCGCCGACGATGGTGTGCAGCTCGTCGACGAACGTGATCACCTCGCCGGCGGCGTCGGTGATCTCCTTGAGGACGGCCTTCAGCCGCTCCTCGAACTCGCCGCGGTACTTGGCCCCGGCGATCATCGAGCCGATGTCGAGGGAGATGAGGCGCTTGTCCTTGAGGCCCTCGGGCACGTCGCCGTCGGCGATGCGCCGGGCGAGGCCCTCGACGATGGCCGTCTTGCCGACGCCGGGCTCGCCGATGAGGACGGGGTTGTTCTTCGTGCGTCGGGAGAGCACCTGGATGACCCGGCGGATCTCCTCGTCGCGGCCGATGACCGGGTCGATCTTGCCCTCGCGGGCCCGCTCGGTGAGGTCCTGTCCGTACTTCTCCAACGCGGCGAAGTTCTGCTCCGGCTCGGGGCTGGTGACGCGATGGCTGCCGCGCACCTCCTTCAACGCCAACAACAGCTCCTCGCTGCCGATGCCCAGGCGGGCGTTCATCGCCAGGATCAGGTGCTCGACGGACAGGAAGTCGTCGCGCAGGTCCTTCTGGTAGCGCTGGGCGTTCTCCACGACGTTGTTCAGCTCGCGCGACAGGCGCGGCTCGTCGCCACCGACGGCCTTGGGCAGGCGGGCGACGGCGGCCTCCGCCTTCTCCCGCACCGTGCCCTGGGCCAGGCCCAGCTTGCTGAGCAGCGGCGGGACGATCGTGTCGTCCTGGCTGGCCAGGGCGACCATCAGGTGGTCGGGGGTCAACTCGGGGTTGTGGTTCGCCTTGGCCCGGTCGATCGCCGCGGCGAACGCCTCGTTGGTCTTGACGGTCCACTTCTTCGGGTCGAGAGCCATGGCGGAAGTGTACGCCTCGACAAGAAACTTGACACGACTCGTATCAAGTTTCAGCGCACCTAGTGTGCGCCCGTGGTGGGGGCCCGGTTCGCGTTGCTCGTCGCCGCGCTCCTCGGCGCTGCGGGGATCGACCTGCCCGGCAGCGCCGGTGCACCCGCCGCTCGTCTCGACCCGCCGCGGCGCGCCCTCACCATCGTGGCAAGTGGCGACATCCTCACCGAGAGTGCAGTCCTCGCGGCGATGGCGGCACGGGCCGCGCCCGGGCAGCGCTACGACCTCGGGGCGCTGCTCGCCCCGATCGCCCCGATCGTCGCGTCGGCCGACCTGGCGATCTGCCACGTCGAGCTGCCGATGAGCGGGCCGGGGCAGCCGGCGCTGAACCTCGGCCCGTCGCAGTTCGGCGGCAACCGACTGGTGTCGCCCTACGAGGTGGCCGCCGGCATCGCCGCCACGGGGTTCGACCGCTGCAGCACGGCGTCGAACCACAGCAACGACCTCGGTGCAGCGCGGCATCGACGAGACGCTCGCTGCCCTCGACGCCAGCGGCGTCAGCCACGTCGGAACCGCACGCAGCCCGACCGAGGCCGACCCGGCGGCGCAGATCTGTCACCGTCAACGATGTGCGCGTCGGCCACCTGTCGTACACCCGGTACACGAACACCGACCTCGCCGGGCTCGCCCCGTGGAACCTGAACTACGACCTCGACGACGCACGGCGCGTCGTCGACGACGTGCGCGCCGTGCGTGCGGCCGGCGCCGACGTCGTCGTCGCTCAGCGTGCACCTGCGCATCGAACTGCAGCGCGGACCGACCGACGACGACCGGGCGTTCGTCACCGCGATCACCTCGGCCGTGCCCGTCGACGTCGTCGTCATGCACGGTCCTCACGTCGTCCAGCCGGTCGAGCGGGTCAACGGTGCCCTGGTGTTCTGGAGCGTGGGCAACCTGATCTCCGGGATGGGAACGCCGGGCCGGGCCGGACGTACGACGACCCGCGCACGCGCAGATGGGCTCCTCGCCGGCGTGCGCGTCACCGAGACGGTGCCCGGCCACTTCGCCACCGAGCCGTGGCCCGTCGCCATCTGCGTCGACCCGGGCTCGCGCACGGTGCACGCCGGGCTCGTCGAGCTGGCCGACCCGGCGACGCCGGCAGCGCTGCGTCCCGTGCTGCAGGCCTGCGTCGACCGCACCCGCCAACTGGTCCCCGACGTCCACTGACCCCGAACAGACGCGATGGTCGCCGACTTGACCGGTCCGGGAACCGCCAACCCACGCGCCGCGACCGTCTGACCCCGACGAGCCATCGGTCGCGTGGGGGTCCACGGGGCGCAGCCCCCGTGTATGGGGTAACACCCTGGAAACATCGGCCTCCTACAGTCCCCGCCGATGCTGCTGTCGCCCCACGAACAGGAACGGTTGCTGGTGCACGTCGCCGCGCAGGTGGCGCTCGCCCGCCAGGCAGCGCGGACTCAAGCTCAACTACCCCGAGGCGGTCGCCATCCTCACGTCGTGGGTCTACGAAGCGGCGCGCGACGGGCGCACCGTCGTCGATCTGATGGAGGCCGGACGCCACGTGCATCGGCGCGTGACGACGTGATGGACGGCGTCGCCGGAGATGATCGACGAGGTGCAGGTGGAGGCGACGTTCCCCGACGGCACCAAGCTGGTCACCCTGCACCAGCCGATCCGTGAGGCCATGATCCCCGGCGAGGTCAGCGGCCCCGACGGGGCGATCGACGCTCAACGCCGGCCTGCCGGTCACCACGCTGGAGGTGGTCAACAGCGGCGACCGGCCGGTCCAGGTCGGCTCGCACTACCACTTCGCCGAGGCCAACCCGGCGCTGCTGCTTCGACCGCGACGCCGCGCACGGCCAGCGCCTCGACATCCCCGCCGGCACGTCGGTGCGCTTCGAGCCCGGCATCGCCCGCACCGTCGACGCTCGTGCCGCTCGGCGGGCGAGCGGATCGTCGCCGGGCTGCGCGGCGAGGTCGCCGGGGATGGCACTCGATGGTTGAGATCGACCGGGCCCGCTACCGCCGCCTCTACGGACCGACCGCCGGCGACCGCGTCCGCCTGGCCGACACCGACCTGTGTGATCGAGGTCGAGCGCGGACCGCTGCGTCGGCGGCGACGAGGCGGTGTTCGGCGGCGGCAAGGTGATCCGCGAGTCGATGGGCCAGTCGGCGCACGCACGCCGCGCCGAGGGCACGCCCGACCTGGTGATCACCGGCGCGCTGATCCTCGACCACTGGGGCGTCGATCAAGGCCGACATCGGCATCCGCGACGGGCGCATCGTCGGCCATCGGCAAGGCCGGCAACCCGGACACGATGGACGGCGTCGACCCCGACGCTGGTGATCGGCCCGTCCACCGAGATCATCTCCGGCAACGGCCGGATCCTCACCGCCGGGGCGATCGACTGCCACGTGCACCTGATCTGCCCGCAGATCATCGACGAGGCGCTGGCGGCGGGCATCACCACGGTCATCGGCGGCGGCACCGGCCCGGCCGAGGGCACCAAGGCCACCACCGTCACCGCCGGCGCTGGCACCTGGCCCGGATGCACCAGGCGCTCGACGGCTGGCCGGTCAACGTCGTGCTGCTCGGCAAGGGCAACACCGTGTCGGCACGACGGGCTGCTGGGAGCAGGTGCTCGGCGGCGCCGGCGGGTTCAAGCTGCACGAGGACTGGGGCACCACGCCGGCGGCGATCGACGCCTGCCTCACGTGCCGCCGACCGCACCGGCGTGCAGGTGGCCATCCACACCGACACGCTGAACGAGGCCGGCTACGTGGAGTCGACGCTGGCCGCGATCGCCGGCCGGTCGATCCACACGTACCACACCGAGGGCGCGGGCGGCGGCCACGCCCCGGACATCATCACCGTCGCCGCGCATCCCAACGTGCTGCCGTCGTCGACCAACCCGACCCGGCCGCACACCGTCAACACGCTCGCCGAGCACCTCGACATGCTGATGGTCTGCCACCACCTCAACCCGTCGGTGCCCGAGGACCTGGCGTTCGCCGAGAGCCGCATCCGCCCGTCGACGATCGCCGCCGAGGACGTGCTGCACGACATGGGGGCGATCTCGATCATCGGCAGCGACGCGCAGGCGATGGGCCGCGTCGGCGAGGTGATCATGCGCACGTGGCAGACCGCGCACGTGATGAAGCGCCGGCGCGGCTCGCTGCCCGGCGACGGCGCGGCCGACAACCACCGCGCCCGGCGCTACGTCGCCAAGTACACGATCTGCCCGGCGGTCGCCCACGGCCTCGACGCACGAGATCGGCTCGATCGCGGTCGGCAAGCTGGCCGACCTGGTGCTGTGGGACCCGCGGTTCTTCGGCGTCCGCCCGCACGTCGTGGTCAAGGGCGGGATGATCGCCTGGGCGGCGATGGGCGACGCCAACGCGTCGATCCCCACGCCGCAGCCGGTGCTCGCCCCGCCCGATGTTCGGCGCCGCGCCACGAGCCGCCGCGGCCATCGAGCCTGACGTTCGTCGCCCAGGCGGCGCTCGACGACGGGCTCGCCGAGCGGCTCGGGCTCGTCGCGCCGGCTGGCGGCCGTCGGCAGACACCCGCCGGCTGGGCAAGGCCGACCTGCCCGAGAACGACGCGATGCCGTCGATCACGGTCGACCCCGACACGTTCGCGGTGCGCATCGACGGCGAGCTGATCGAGGAGCACCCGGCCACCGAGCTGCCGATGGCCCAGCGCTACTTCCTGTTCTGATGCGGCACGTCCGATGAGCGCGTCGATGACGCTCGCGCTCGTTGCTGCTCGCCGACGGCGCTTCCCGACGGGCGCCCACGCCCACAGGCCGGCGGTGCGAGGCCAGCCAGTCGCGCGTCGGCGACGTGCGCCGACGTGGCCGACCTGCGCGCGTTCGTCGACGGACGGCTGCTGACGACCGGGCCGGTCGATGCCGCGTTCGCCGCCGCGGCGTGCCGCGGTGCCGGCGACGCCGTCGACGGACGCTGGATCGACGAGCTCGGGCATCGCGCACCGGCGTCGCCGCGCCTGCGCAGCCGTCAGCCGCACGCTCGGGCGCCAGCTGCTGCGCGCCGGCCGAGCGCGCCTGGCCGAGCCGATCGTACGACGAGGCTGCGCGCGTGCGATCGCCGACGGGCCGCTGCAGCCGGTCGCGCTGGGCGTCGTCGCCGCTGCCGCCGGCTGCACGCCGGCCGACGCCGCGCTGTGCGAGCTGCACCACCTCGTCGGCGCGCTGACCACGGCCGCCGTGCGCCTGCTGGGCCTCGACCCGTTCGACGTCGCCGCGCTGTGCGCCGCGCTGGCGCCCGACGCTCGACGACCTCGCGGCCGACGGCCGCGGCCGACCGCGCGACCGCCGACCGGCCGAGCTGCCGGCCGACGTCGGCCTGCTCGCCGACGTGCTCGCCGAGCACCACGCCACCTGGGAGGTGAGGCTCTTTGCCTCCTGATCACAACCCCGGCCAGCCGCATCATCCCGGCGACGGCCACACCCACGGCCACCACGACGAGCACGCCCGACGACACGATGTGGGCGCTCGGCCGCACCGCGGGACCGCCCGCTGCGCATCGGCATCGGCGGCCCGGTCGGCAGCGGCAAGACCGCGCTGGTCGCCGCGCTGTGCCGGCTGCTGCGCCGACGACGTCAGCGATCGTCGTGGTCACCAACGACATCTTCACCACCGAGGACGCCGAGGCGCTGCGGCGCATGGCCGTGCTGGCCGACGACCGCATCGTGCCGGTCGAGACCGGCGCGTGCCCGCACACCGCGATCCGCGACGACATCTCCGCCAACCTCGACGCCGTCGAGCAACTCGAGGCAGCGCAACGCGCCGGTCGAGCTGACGCTGCTCGAGAGCGGCGGCGACAACCTCACCGCGATCTTCAGCCGCGCGCTGGTCGACCGGCAGATCTTCGTGATCGACGTCGCCGGCGGCGACAAGGTGCCGCGCAAGGGCGGGCCCGGCGTGACCACGGCCGACCTGCTGGTGATCAACAAGACCGACCTCGCGCCGTTCGTGAACGCCGACCTCGGGGTGATGGACCGCGACGCCAAGGCCCGCCGCGGCGACCTGCCGATCGCGTTCACGTCGCTCGTCGAGCCGGCGGCGCAGCCGCCGTGGCCGACTGGGTGCGGGCCGAGCTCGACGCCTGGCGCAGTCACCCGGCGCGGGCGTGACGACGAGGTCGCCGGCCGTCGACACGACGGCCCCGCCGACGCCACGCGGCTGACATCCGCGCCCGCGCCGAGCTGCGCGTCAAGCTCGACGCACACGGTCGCAGTGTCGCCGACGTGATCCGTGGCGAGGGACCGCTGCTGTTGCGCTCAGACGGCGTCGGCGCCACTGACGGTCCACCTGCTCGGCGGCGCCGCCGGCCCCCTCGGCGGCGACGAGCTGTAGCACGTACATCGCCGTCGCCGATGGCGCTCTGCGTCATGCTGCGCTCGGTCGCGGCGACGCTCGCGCAGCCGGGTGCGTGCGCATCGCGATCGTGCAGCAAGGTCGACGCGACCGTCGGCGCCGGTGCCCACCTCGACACGTGGCCCGAGCCGCTGGTGTCTGTCGCCGGCAGCGACCACGAGGTGCGCAGCGTGATGCGGGTCGTGGCCGATGGCGAGGCCCGGTGGGTGGACGAGGTGGTGCTCGGGCGCCACGGCGAGCCCGGGGGTCGGCTCGTCCTCCATCAACGCGTCGAGATCGACGGTCGTGC
Organism: uncultured Acidimicrobiales bacterium; assembly: GCA_963794805.1. Taxonomy (GTDB): domain Bacteria; phylum Actinomycetota; class Acidimicrobiia; order Acidimicrobiales; family Ilumatobacteraceae; genus JAODBQ01. Next base: position 80,266 of record CAWCFL010000005.1, on the reverse strand, counting down.
GCTCCTGGTGCACACGGTCCGGCCGCGCACCCGTGTGACGGTCAGCGCCGTGCAGGTCGGGCCGCCGTCCGGTCCGTCCGCGGTGGTCCTCGAGGACTCGGTGCGTGCCGGCCGCTACGCCCTCGGCCCCACCGCGACGGCGTGGGTCGGCCTCGGAGTCGACGTCACCGCCGTCCGCGCCGCGCTCGCCGCCCTCGGCCTGCACCGCTGAGCGACGACGAGCCCGCGCGCCGGGTTCGTGTCGCGGCGACAACGACCGTCAACGTCGTCAGCGGCGCGACACGAACGCGGGGCCGGACGTGGGCGAGAGGATCGCTGCGGTGTGCTCGCCGAGCGCCGGCGCAGATGTCCACCTCCACCAGTCATGGTTCACCCGGAACGGGGCGCCCGGCACGGAGATCGCGCCGCAGCGCGGGCCTCGTCGTCACGCCAGAAGCCCGAGCTCTGCAGGTGCGGATCGTTGTGCAGGTCGGCGATGGTGTTGACCGGGGTGGTCGGGATGCCCCGCCGCTGTCCTTCGACGAACAGGTCGAGCTTGGTCCGCGGGCGGGTGAGCGCCTCGGTGCACTCGTCGATGAAGTCGGACACCTCCCAGCGGACGTGGATGTCCAGGAACACCTCGTCGAGCACGGCGTCCATGCCGGTGGCCTCGGCGATCCACTCGGCCATCGCCCGCCAGTGCGCCGGCTGGATGATCAGGTAGGAGACGAAACCGTCGGCGCAGGGGTACAGGCCCCACGGCCGGGTGACGTTGCGCCGGTTGCCCGGGCGGGCGCGGTGGATGCCGTCGTCGAGGAACAGCGGCACGCCGGTCTCCGGCGCCAGCGCCAGGCAGCACTCCTGCATCGAGATGTCGACGACCTGGCCGCGACCGCTGCGGCGCACCTCGCGCAGCGCGAGCATCGCCCCGTTGACGGCGAACAGCGAGGTCGTGTGGGCGGCGAACTGCACCGGCGTGGCCAGGCACACCGGCGGACGGTCGGGGAAGCCGAGCGTGTACCCGACCCCGGACGACGCCCAGGCGACCAGCTCCGAGCCGGCCCACTCCCGTCGCGGGCCGGTGAGCCCGAACGGGCGAGATGGCCACGACCACCTGGCGCTCGTGGGCCGGCGACGGCGCCCCGGCGACGGGGTCGACGTCGCCGATCACCACGTCGGCCGACTCGACGAGCGCAGCCAGCGCGGCACTCCCCGCCGGCGCAACCACCGAACGCTTGCCCTGCCCGAAGTACGCCCACCACAGCGACTCGTCGGTGCCCGGGACGAACGGCGGGAGGTGGCGCAGGAGGTGGCCGTCGTCGGGCTCGGCCACGACGACCTCGGCGCCGAGCGCCGCCCACATCCGCGTGGCGTACGCGCTGGCCAATCCACCCGAGCCGCCGCGCACGCCGCTGCCGAGCTCGACCACGTGCAGCCCCGACCACGGGCCGACCGCGGCCGTCCCGCCAGCGGCCGGTCACCGCCGATCTCCGCCCGCTTCGACCGCGGCGCCCAGCAGCGTGAGCACCTCCGGGTCGTCGATGTACGGGCGGCGCAGCTTGAGGTCCGGCTCGGCGTCGATGAACGACGCGCCCGCGGCGATGAGCTCGTCCACCTCGTCGGCGGACATGCCGGCCCGCCGGCGCAGCGTCGCCACCGTGTCCTCGCCCATCGACGGCCCGGCACGCCACCATCTCCCCGGCGTCTCGCCGAGGTGGATCGGATTGCCGCTGAACGCGTCGCCGTCGGCGAACCGCTTCGAGGCGACCAGCTGGAACCAATGGCGCTCGGCCACCTGCGGGTCGTGGAGCACCCCGTGGTTGTCGAGCACCTCGTGGGCAGCGACCCCGGCCGCCTGCAACGCGCCGGCGGCGGTCGTCGGCCGAGCGGGTGGCGGTCCACCTCCCGATCAGCACGTCGAGCTCGTCGTGGTTGGCCACACGCCCGTCGAGCGTGGCGAACTCCTCGCCGATCGCCTCGTCGCCGAGCAGCGCGGCGAGCGCCAGCCACTGGCGGTCGTCGGCGACGGTCAGCGCCACCCACTGCTCCTCGCCGGCGCAGGCGTACACGCCCTGCGGCGCGGCCCAGTCGAGCCGGTTGCCGGTGCGCGTGGCGACATGACCGGTGAGCGCGTGGTCGAGGAGGAACGGCCCGAGGCTCGACACCGTCGTGTCGAACTGGGCGACGTCGATGAAGCTGCCCTCACCGGTGCGGTCGCGGTGCTCCAACGCGGTGAGCAACGCGGTGAGCGCGTGCAGTCCGGCGAAGTAGTCCGGCGGCGAGATGGTGGCGATGCCTGCGGGAACCTGGTCCGGGTAGCCCGTCATCTCGTCGAGCCCGACGAGCGGCGCCTGGTTCGGCCCCCACGCGAGGAACTCGTAGTACGGCTGGCTCGGATCCGAGCCGAACCCGGGCAGGGCGACGTAGACGATCGACGGGTTCACCGCGACCACGTCGTCGAAGCCGAGGCCCAGCGCGCGCACCGCCGGGGTCGAGTAGTTGGTGACGAACACGTCGGCGGTGGCCAGCAGGCGCAGCGCCGCCTCGCGCGCCGCGGCGTGCTTGAGCTCCAGGCCGACGGAGCGCTTGTTCGCCGACATCTCGGCGAGGTACGGCGACGAGTCCTGGTACGGCCCCGGCTCGATCCCGACCGCCCACGCCGAACCGAACAACCGGGCGACGTCCGGGTTCGTCCGCGACTCGATCTTGGCCACGTCCGCACCGTGGAACGCGAGCATCCGACAACAGCTCGGCGCGGCGATGGCGATCGACAGCTCGACCACCGACACATCGTCCAACACGCCCATGGCAGCCCCCCAGGTCCCCAGAACGAGCACAGCTTGGCATGCGCCCAGCGATCAGCCGACGCCCACGAGCGAGACGAAGCCCGGCGCGCGCGTCGGTATGGTCGCACGATGGCGATCACCGACGACGGCGACGCCGCTCGCGGCGTGCTGGCGTCGCAGCCGGCGGTGCTCGACGCGTGGCATGTGGTCGCCCGCAGCGCGGAGGTCACTCGCGGCGCGGCGACGCCGGTGCGCCTCCTCGAACGCGACCTCGTGCTGTGGCGCGGCCCCGACGACGTGGTGGTCGTGGCCGCGGATCGCTGCCCGCACCGCGAAGCGCCGCTGAGCCGGGGCACGGTCGAGCACGGCTGCCTGTCGTGCCCGTACCACGGCTGGACGTTCGCCGCCGAGGGCCGCTGCACGCGCGTCCCGTCCACCGCCGAGAGCGTGCCCCCGCCGCCACGCGCCCATCTGGCCACGCACCACTGCGTCGAGCGCTACGGCCTCGTGTGGGTGTGCCTCGGTACGCCGCCCACCGACGTGCCGGCGATCTGCCAGGAGGACGACCCGGCGTTCCGCCGGATCAACACGCCGGTCGAGCTGTGGCGCACGTCGGCGACGCGCATGGTCGACAACTTCCTCGACATCAGCCACTTCCCGTTCGTGCACGCCGGCACCTTCGGGCGCGCGCAGGACACGCTCGTCCCGAAGGTGGAGATCGTCGAGCTCGACGCCGGCTGGACGGGCTACCGCTACGAGGTGCTGGCGAACAACGACGACGCCGGCGCGCTGGCCAGTGCGCAGGCGGCGGATGTGGTGGAGCGCTCGATGACCACCGGGTTCCAGCTGCCGTTCCACGTGCGCAGCACGATCCGCTACGCCACCGGTCTGGAGCACGTCCTCCTGCTGCTGTCGACGCCGGTGGACGACGTCACCGCGCTGTTCACCTTCGTCGTGTGGCGCAACGACGACTTCGCCGTGTCTGCCGAGGAGGTGATCCGCTTCGACCTGGCGATCGGCGCCGAGGACCAGCGGATGCTGGAGATGGTGCCCGGCATGCTGCCACTCGACCAGACCACCCTCGTCAACGTCCAGGCCGACCGCTGCTCGCTCGAGTGGCGCCGACGACTCCTCGCGGCGCCATGAGCACGCCCCGCGCGAGCGCGTCGACTTGTCGTCTGCTCGCAACAGGACGAAACAATCCGTTCACAGCGCGACCCGTACGGTCGGCTCATGGCCTCCGTGACGCGCGCCACCGCGCCGGCGCACGCGGTGCCTGGTCTGATGGTCAGACCATGTGTCAGGATCCCGCTGTCCAGGTGCCCGGCGCGCTTGGTTGACTCGCGACATGCACACCACGGCCACCGCTGAACCGACCGTCACGGTCGATCCGCTCGTGACGTTGCGCGACGTGCACCAGGTGTTCAGCCACCGCGGCCGGGCGGTCAACGCGCTGGCCGGGGTGGACCTGGAGATCGACGCCGGCGAGTTCGTCAGCCTCCTCGGGCCGAGCGGCTGCGGCAAGTCCACGCTGCTGCGGATCATCGGCGGCCTGCAGCGCCCGGTGCGCGGCACGGTGGAGGTGTCCGGCGGCAGCGCCGACGCGGCGCGCCAGGGCAAGCAGTACGGGCTCGTGCCGCAGACCCCGGCACTCGTGCCGTGGAAGAACGTCGGCGAGAACGTGCGCTTCCTCAGCAAGCTGCACCGGCGGTGCCGCGCCGCGCACCGCCCGCTCGGCGACGCCGAGGTGGCCGGCCTCCTCGATGCGGTCGGTCTCACCGGCTTCGAGAAGTCGTTCCCCCACGAGCTGTCCGGCGGCATGCAGCAGCGCGTCTCGCTCGTGCGCGCGTTCGCCCTCGGCGCGCCGATCCTGCTGATGGACGAGCCGTTCGCCGCGCTCGACGAGATCACCCGGGCCGACATGCGCTACCTGCTCCTGCGGTTGTGGGAGCAGACCCGCTCGACGGTCGTCTTCGTCACCCACTCGGTCACCGAGGCGGCGATCCTCAGCGACCGGGTGATGGTCATGGCCGCCCGCCCGGGGCGCATCGCCGCCGAGCGGACGATCGACCTCCCTCGGCCGCGCACCCCGGCGATGGAGGACGACCCGGCGTTCCACGAGATCGTCAAGGTGCTGCGCACCGACCTGCGAGCGCAGCACTGATGCGCACCATGGCCGCCGCCACCGACTCCGTCGACGCCGCCGGGTCGATCCCCCGCGAACCCTGGGCCAACCGGCCGTTCGGGCGGATCGTGCTCGTCGCGGTCACGCCGGTCCTCGGCCTCAGCCTGTTCCTGCTCGCCTGGCAGCTCGTCACCAAGGTGTTCGACATCCCCGAGTACGAGCTGCCGACGCCGAGCAGCATCCTGTCGCACCTGTTCAGCGACCTGACGTTCTACATGGAGAACGCGCGCACCACGCTGTGGGAGGCGTTCCTCGGGTTCAGCGTGGCGTTCGTCGTCGCACTCGTCCTGGCATCGATCCTCGCCCACTCCCGTTTCCTCGAGCGGCTGGTGATGCCGATCGTCGTGCTCGCCCAGGTCACCCCGCTCATCGCCTACGCGCCCGCCTTCGTCATCTGGTTCGGCTTCGGGCTCAAGCCGATCGTCACGATGACGGCCATCGTCTGCGGCGTGCCGTTCCTGGTGAACGGGATCACCGGGTTGCGCTCGGTGGACCCCAATCTGCTGGAGCTCGCCCGTTCGATCGACGCCAGCCGGTGGGAGATCTACGTCCGCCTGCGCCTGCCCTCGGCGCAGCCCAACCTGTTCGTCGCGGCGCGCGTCGCGGTCGGTCTGGCACTGCTCGGCGCCGTGCTCGGCGAGTTCTTCGCCGGCGTGCAGAGCGGCCTCGGGTACGCCGTGAAGGTCGCCCAGAACCACAACCTGCCGTTGCAGCTGTGGGCGTCGGTCTACGTGCTCGCGGCGATGGGCGCTGCGGCGATCGTGCTCATCAGCGGCATCGAGCGCGTGGTGCTGCACTGGCATGCCAGCCAGCGCAGCTGACGCGATCCCGCCCGCCCAACCAGATCACCAACAACCAAGGAGCCCAGATGATCAGCGTGACCAGACGGATGGCCACCGGTGCGACCGTCCTCGCGCTCGCCCTCGCCGTCGCCGCGTGCGGCAGCGATTCCAACTCGTCGTCGAGCACGACGCCCAAGCCGACGAGCACCGAGTCGGCGACGACTGCGGCGGGGACGCAGGGCTCCAGCCCCAAGCCATCGAGCACCACCGTCGGCTCGACGCCGACGGAGTCCGGGCCGAAGCCGTCGAGCACCACGACCGGGAGCACGCCGTCGAGCACGCCGGCGGCGAGCGGCGTCACGGCCGCAGGCATCTCTCGCCGAGGAGTGCGCAGCCAACAAGGCGGCCGGGAAGATCACCTACATCAGCAGCTTCGACTTCAGCGCGTCGGCGTCGATCATCGACGTCGTCGTTGCGAAGGAGAAGGGCTACTTCGACAAGATGTGCCTCGACGTCGACCTCAAGCCGGGCTTCTCCACCACGAACTACCCGATCGTCGCCGCCAACCAGGCGCAGTTCTCCTCCGCCGGCAACTTCACCGAGATCCTCAACTTCTCCACCGGCGGCGCCGAGTTCGTCGCCACGGTCGACTACGGCAAGGAGCCGATCGAGGCGCTGGTCACCAAGGACCCGACGATCACCGACCTCGCCCAGCTGAAGGGCAAGACGATCGGCGTGAAGGGCGACATCCCCCCGTCGGTCGTGGCCATGCTGGCCAACGCCGGCCTCGAGCGCGGCACGGACTACAAGGAGGTGCTGCTCGACGGCTTCGATCCGGTGGCCCAGATGCAGCTGGACATCGACGCCCTCCCGGTCTACAAGTCGAACGAGCCGCGGGCCCTCGACGCCGGCGGGGTGAAGTACGCCCTGTTCGATCCGGCCACCACCAAGACCCCGGGCACGTTCGGCTTGATCTACACGTCGAAGGACTTCGCCGACAAGCACCCGACCGCCGTCGCCGGCTTCACCCGCGCCGCGCTGCGCGGCATGGAGGACGCCATCGCCGACCCGGCCGCGGCCGTGGCCATGTCGGTGGACCAGATCAACGCCGCCGGCAACCAGAACTTCCTGACGACCGAGGGCGAGACGTACCGCTGGAACACCGAGATCAAGGTGGTCAAGGAGGGCACCCCGGCCGGTGAGCCGATCGGCCTGATCGACCCGGCGCTGTTCAAGACGGAGTTCGACACCTACGTCGCCGATGGCGTGTTCCCCAAGGGAGCGCCGGCGTTCACCGAGTCGTGGGACGCGAAGCTCGCGGCCTCGCTGTACGGCAGCGACGGCAAGGTGATCTGGCCGGCGAGCTGAGCGGGTGAGGGCCCAGGTCCAGCGCGGCTTCGGCGGCGAGGAGGTCGTCGCCGTCGAGGTCGTGCCCGACCCGGTGCCCGCGCGCCGGTGAAGTGGTCGTGGCGGTGCGCGCCTGCGCGCTGAACCGCCTCGACCTCCTGCAGCGCGCCGCACCGGTGGTGCGTGGCTTCTCGTTGCCGCACATCGCCGGGATGGACGTCGCCGGCGTCGTGGTCGAACGCGCCGCCGACCTGCCCGACGACGTCGGACCGCCGCTCGGGGCCCGGGTGATGATCGATCCGGTGAGCACCTGCGGCGTGTGCGACCGGTGCACCTCGGGCCTGGCGCCGTACTGCGAGACGCTCCGCACGATCGGCTCCACACGGCCCGGCGGCTTCGCCGACCTGGTCGCCGCGCCCGCCGACCACTGCGTCGTGCTCCCCGACGACGATGTCCTTCGTCGACGCGTCCACCCTGCCCGTCGCCGGGATGACCGCGTTCCACGCACTCGACGCGGGCGGTTTCGTCGACGGGGAGACGGTGCTCGTCAACGGCGCCGGTTCGGGCGTGTCCTGCGCGCTGTTGACGCTGCTGCTCGCCCGTGGGGCCACGGTGATCACGACGTGCAGCGGCCCGGCGAAGGTCGCCCGGGCGCTGGAGGTCGGCTACCACCACGCGCTCGACCATCGCCGCGACGACATCCCCGCCGCGGTCGGCGAGATCACCGGCGGGCGTGGCGTCGACCTCGTCGTCGACCACGTCGGACCGGCCCTGTTCCGCCAGTCCGTGGCCTCGCTGGCCATCGGCGGGCGGATGGTCCTGTGCGGCACGACCACCGGCAGCGAGGCCGCGTTCGCCCTCACGGACGTGTACCACTGGGGTCGGTCGCTGATCGGCGCCGGGGGCTACCGCGCCGCAGACTTCGGGTTGATGCTCGCGGCCTTCGCCGCCGCCGGCAGACGACCCGTCATCGACAGCGTCCGTCCGTTCGACGAGCTGCTCGCCGCCCAACAGGCGATGGCTGCCGGCGAGTTCTTCGGCAAGCTGGTGGTCACCTCAGGCGAGTGACACCACCCGCTCGTGCAGCCAGCCGGCGAGGCGCCCGGTGCCGTCTGCGGCGAAGTGGCCGACCACCCAGTCGTCGCCGGTGCCGAGCGTGGCCACCTCGTGGCCGACGGCGACGTGCCGGGGAGCGAAGTCGTCGGTGTCCAAGCCGGCGACGTGCGCGAGCGTGAGCCACCAGGCCACGTCGACGAGCAGGCGCTGGTCCGCCGACGGGAACGGCAGGGCGCGCAGGACGTCGTCGTCGGTGATCCGCATCGCCGCCAGATCGATTCCCCGCGTGGGGACCGACGGGTGGCCCGGGCGCAGGCTCGCCCCGACCGCGAGGCGCCAGGCGTAGTCGACGAGGCGCGCGGCCAACGGGGCCAGGCGGGCGCACAGGTCGTGGTTCAACAGCATCACGCCGGGGTCGAACGGTGGTACCGCCGGCAGTCCCTCGAGCGCGGCGAGGCGGGCCAGCAGCGGCTGATCGAGCATCCGCCGATCGATGCCGTGCGCGCTGCGGTCGCAGTGCACCTCCTCGCGGGCGACGAGGTCGGCATGCCCGTACCCGGCGAACAGCTCGTCGACGTCGCGGAACACGATCGTGTCCTGGTCGAACAGGAGCACCTGGCGCGGGGCCAGCGTGGCGAGCTCGCCGAGGACCAGCAGGCGGGTGAGGAGCCGGTCGCCGACGAGCACCGGCCACGCGTTCGGGCTGAGCCTGGCGAGGCGGGTGGCGAACGGCTCCAGCTGGTGGACGGTCACGTCGTGGACGGCGCACAGCGAGGCCAGCTCGTCGGGCACCTCGCCGAAGACGTACAGCGCCACCGGCACCGTGGCGTTGTGCGCGCGCAACGTGCTGACGCTGCCGCCGAAGCGCCACAGCGCGTCGGTCCGTCCCGACGCTGTCCGGCAGGCTGAGGGCGTAGGCCACCAGCCGATCGGTGCCTGCCGCTGCGGTCTCCGGCGCATGCTCCATGGCTCACAGACGGTGACGTGCGCCGGTGGATACGGTCGATCGAATGGATGCCGAGGCCCGACCCGTGGCGATCGTCGACCTCGATGGTGTGGTGGCCGACGTCCGCCACCGGCTCGGCCACCTCACGGGCCGGCGCAAGGACTGGAGCGCGTTCTTCGCCGCCGCCGGCGACGACCCGGCGCACCCCGAGGGCGTGGCCGTCGTGACGACACTCGCCGACGAGCACGAGATCGTCTACGTCACCGGTCGGCCCGAATCGCTGCGGGCCGTGACCGAGCGCTGGCTCGACGACCTCGGCATCGGCGGACACGAGCTGGTCATGCGTGGCGACGGCGATCGGCGCCCGGCGGCACAGGTGAAGGTGGCCGTCGCCCGGCGTCTGGCACGTGGACGCACCGTGGCCGTGGTGGTCGACGACGACGAGCAGGTGCTGGCGGCGATGCGCCGCGCCGGGTTCACCGTGTTCGCCGCCGAGTGGGAGCGGCGCGACGCGAGCCAGGACATCGCGCTGGCGCGCGCCCAGGAGCGCGACGGGGCGACCTGAGCGCGCCGTGCCGGCTCGCCCGGCATCAGCGCGGTCCCGGGATGATCCTGCGCTGGATCAACGTGCGCAACGCCCAGCGGAACGTGTCCTCGGTGTCGCGGGCCTCGGTGAAGCCGTGCTGGCGGATCTTCACGGTGCTCAGGAACGTCGGCGGCCGCGGCGTGGTCTCCCCGGCGGCGAAGCACAGGTCGGCGTAGTGGTGCGACTCGCCGAGGAGGTCGGCCAGGGCGATGGGGCGCAGGCCGTGACGGGCGACGACGCGGTCCCACACGGCGGCGTGCGCCGGGAGGTGGTCGGCGAGACGCAACGGCTCGTCCGGCGCGGTCTCGACACCGAGCTCGTCGGCCATCGCCGGCCACAGGTCGCGCCACTCGAACACCTCGCCGTTGGTGACGTTGTAGGTCTCGCCGGCGGCTCGCTCGGTGGTCGCGGCCCAGGCCAGCGCACCGGCGACGAGCCGGGCGTCGGCGGCTTCCCACACGTACCGCGCCCCGCCGGGGAAGGCGAACGGCTGACCGAGCTCGCGCTGGATCGCGGCGAACGCACCGATCACCGGCGGCACGTTCATCACCACGCCGTGGTTCGGCCCGACGATCAGCTGCGGTCGCAGGATGGTGAACGTCCAGCCGTCGACGCCACTTCGTTCGCGGACCAGGTCCTCCTGGAGCCAGTAGAAGTTCTCGTGCGGGTCGCGCGCCGACCGCTCCCGTGCCGGCACCCGGATCGGGTGGTGGTGCGCGCCGTACGCCTTCGTGCCCTGCAGCAGCCCGACATGGTGCAGTTCGGCGCCGGTGCGGCGCAGCGCGTCGAGCAGGTTGCGCAGCATCGCCTCGTTCAGCCGCATCTGCGCCGGGTCGTACCAGCCCGGCGTGAGGCCCGGGCTCTCGGACACCGCGGCGTACACGACGTGGGTCACGGCCCGCTCGCCGGCGAGCAGCGCGGCGCAGCTGTCCGCCGAGCGGAGGTCGACCGGCAGGTGACGCAGCGATCCGCCTCCGTCGACCTCGGGCGCCCGACGGGAGACGGCGACGACGTCCCAGCCGTCGGCCAGGAAGCGCTCCACCGCAGCCGTGCCGACCACGCCGCTCGCGCCGGCGACGAGCACCGTGGCCCCGCTCATCGGTCGCTCATTCCGGATCCGGCAGGGAGATGAACGTCGCCGTCGCGGTGGCGAAGACGCCGTGCGCCGACCGGCCCTCGCCGGCGATGAACAGCTTGCGCCGCTCCCGGCCGACGAGCCGGGCGCGCAGCTCGAGCGGCTCGAACAACGGCGCGCCGGCGATGTAGCGGATGGTGAGCTCACCGGTGAACGCGGCGAGCTGGTGGACGGTGAGCACGAAGCCGAACAGGTCGTCGAACGTCGCCGCCACCACGCCACCGTGGCTGCGACCCGGCGGGCCCTCGTGGGCGGCGCGCAGCGTGCACCGGCCGACGACCTCGTCGCCCTCGCGGCTCACCTCGAGGTCCACGCCCCACGGGCTGGCCGCACCGGAGATCGGGCGGTCCGGGTGGCTGGTGAACGTCTCCCCGTCGGCCGGGGGCGGCGAGGCCGCCTGGTTCTGCATGTCCCGTCCGGGACGCGACCGGTCGGAGCCCTTGGCCAGCTGCACGGCCATCGCCTCGACGGACATCGCCACCATCTCCAGCAGCTCCGGCGGGTTGTTGTGCCCGATGAGCGCGTGGCCCAGGTCGCGCACGGACAGGCCGGCGTGGTCGCGGGCGGCGAGCTCGCGGGCGGACGCTTCGTCGTCGGTGATCCCGGCGTCGGCCGGGCAGGCGGGGCGGTCGGTCACCGCTCGATCATGGCCGACGGCGCAGTCCGCCGGAACAACCGGCTCAGGGCTTCGACGTGGTGGTGGTCCCGGCCTTCGTCGTGGTGGGGCCGGCGGCCTTCGTGGTGGCCGCCCCGGCAACCGTGGTTGCGGTCGCCGCCTTCGTCGTGGACGGCGCGGCCGTCGACACGCTGCACGCTCCGGCGGGGATGGTGATCACGTCGCCGGGGTGGATGACGTGGTTGATCCCGTCGGCCCATCCGTTGGCCGCGACCAGCGTGTCGATGGAGACGCAGTACTTCTTGGCGATGGCGAACAGCGAGTCACCGGCGGCCACCGTGTACTGCCCGGTGCCTGCGGTGGTCGACGGCGGCGCCGTGCTGGCGCCTCCCGCGGTGGTGGCCGCCGCCCCGCCGGCAGCGGTGGTGGCCGTGGCGGCGCTCGTGGTGGCCCCTGCGGCGGTGGTGACCGCCGCCGTGCTCGGCACGCTGACGGCCGAGCTCGGGGTGCTCGGCGTGGTGTTCTTCGGGTCGTCCGAACCGCACGCTGCGAGCAATCCGACACCGATCACGACCGACACCAGCGATGCGTACATCCGCCGGCGACCGGTCGAGGTGCACCCCTTCACCTCGTCCATCGTCCGACAGTACCGCGCGAGCACGAGCCGCGTGTGGCTACACGCGCTCCTCTGCCGAGCATCCCGGCACAATGGTGTGGTGGACGAAGCGCGCCTGCGTGAGCTGATCGACGGGCTGCGGGCGGGATCGGTCACGCCCGACGAGGTCGTCGCTGAAGTGCGCCGCCTGCCGTTCGCCGAGGTCGGCGACGCGCTCGTCGACCACCACCGGCACCTGCGCCAGGGAATGCCCGAGGCGGTGTACGGGCGGGGCAAGTCGCCCGAGCAGTGCGTGGCGATCGTCGGCGAGTTGCTCGAGCACGGCGACGGCCCGGTGCTGCTCACGCGTGTGGACGACGCCCAGCGCAAGGCGGTGCAGGCCATCCACCCCGGCGCAGTGGAGCGCGGCGGATGCCTCCTGTGGCGCGCCCCGGACGTCGTGCCGGCTTCGGAGCCCGGCGGCCGGCGGGTGCTCGTGGTCAGTGCCGGAACGAGCGACGTGCCGGTGGTCGACGAGTGCCTCATCACCCTGGCCGCGCACGGCATCGAGGCCGACCGGCTCGTCGACGTCGGGGTGGCGGGCATCCACCGCCTCCTCGCCCACCTCGACCGGGTCACCGCGGCAGCGGCTGTCGTCGTGGTGGCCGGCATGGAGGGCGCGCTGGCCAGCGTGATCGGTGGGCTCACCTCCGCCCCCGTCGTCGCCGTGCCGACGAGCGTCGGCTACGGCAGCCGCGCTCGACGGCATCACCGCGCTCCTGGCGATGCACGCCTCGTGCGCCAGCGGCGTCACCGTGGTCGGCATCGACAACGGCTTCGGCGCAGCCTGCGCGATCGTCCGGATGCTCCGGTAAACACCTGCCGATGGTTCGCACCGCGTGGTTCCACTGCTTCGCCGGCACCGCCGGCGACATGACGCTCGGAGCGCTCGTGCACGCCGGCGCGGACCAGCTCGTCGTCGGCGAACTGGTCGGACGACTGCCGGTCGACGGATACGCCCTCACCTTCGAGCCGGCGTTGCGCTGCGGGATCGCGGCCTCACGCGCCGTCGTCGTGGTCCACGGGCACCACGAGCATCCGGCGGCGGATGCCGACGCCCGCGACCCCGCCCACGACCACCACCGTCCCGACCACCACGACGACCGGCACCCGCACCGGCCGTACCGCGAGATCCGCACGTTGCTCGACGACGCCGACCTGCCGCGGCGCGTGCGCGATCGTGCCCAGCGCACGTTCGCCGCGCTCGCCGAGGTCGAAGCGGCGATGCACCGGATGGACGTCGACGACGTCGAGCTGCACGAGGTCGGGTCGCTCGACGCGATCGTCGACATCGTCGGCGTCTGCGCCGCGCTCGAGTCGCTCGGCGTGGAGCGCATCGTCTGCAGCCCGATCACCGTCGGGCAGGGCACGGTGCGCGCCGCGCACGGCGTGCTGCCCAACCCGGCGCCGGCGACGCTGGAGCTGCTCGCCCGGCGCGGTGCCCCGAGCCGTGGCATCGACGACCGGCGCGAGCTGGCCACCCCCACCGGCGTCGCGTTGATGACCGCCCTCGCCGACGAGTTCGGCCCGATGCCGGCGATGGACGTCCTCAGCGTCGGCTACGGCGCCGGGACGGCCGACATCCCCGGGCGCCCGAACGTCGTGCAGGTCGTCGTCGGCGACGCGGCAACGCCCACCGTGGTGCCGGCGCCCGGTCAGCCGGCGCAGCTGCTGGAGAGCAACATCGACGATGCCACCGGCGAGGTGATCGCCCACACCATCGCCGCCCTGCTCGCGACTGGGGCGCACGACGCGTGGGCCACGCCGATCGTGATGAAGAAGGGCCGTCCGGCGCACACCGTGCACGCGCTGTGCGATCCGCTGCTCACGGAGGCGGTCGCCGCGGTGCTGGTGCGCGAGACCGGCACGCTCGGGCTGCGCGGCACCGTGGTGCAGCGCTGGCCACAGGCCCGTGAGGAGCGCACCGTCACCGTGGACGGGCACGTCGTGCGCGTCAAGCTCGGCGCCGGGCGGGCGAAGGTGGAGCACGACGACGCGGTCGCTGCCGCCGCCGCGCTCGGGCGCCCGCTGCGCGACGTGCTGCACGCTGCGGAATCGGCCGCGAGCGCTGGCAGGATGCAGCCGTGATCCCCCCGGTGGTCGACGCCGACTTCCTCGACGCCCACCCGGAGGCGGTGATCGCCGACGTGCGGTGGTACCTCGACGGGCGCGACGGGTTCGCCGCGTACCGCGACGGCCACCTGCCCGGTGCTCGGTGGGTCGACCTTGAGCACGCGCTCTCCGCCAGCGGCCGGCCGGCCACCGAGGGACGCCATCCGCTGCCCACACCGCAGGCGTTCGCCATCGCCATGAGCGAGCTGGGCATCGGCGACGACTCGATCGTCGTGGCCTACGACGACACTGGCGGGATCACGGCCGGTCGGCTCGTCGTGATGTTGCGCATGCTCGGTGTGGACGCCGGCCTGCTCGACGGTGGCCTCGGCGCGTGGCGCGGGCCGGTGGAGGCCGGCCCCGGGCAGCCCCCGGGCGCACCCGGCGAGTTCACCGATCGGCCGTGGCCCACCGACCGCCTCGCCGACGCCGACGAAGCCGCCGCCGCAGCGGCCGCGGGCTCGCCCGTCCTCGACGCCCGGTCGCACGAGCGCTTCACCGGTGACGTGACGATGGTCGACCCGCGGCCGGGCCACGTCCCCGGTGCACGCAGTGCGCCGGCGAGCGACGTGTTCGGCGCCGACGGCCGGTTCAAGCCGGTCGACGTGCTGCGTGCCCACTACGCCGTCCGCGGCATCGACAACGCCACCGCCGATGTCGTCGCCTACTGCGGCTCCGGCGTCAGCGTGTGCACCAACGTCCTTGCGCTGGAGCACGCCGGCCTGCCGCCGGCCCGGCTCTACGTCGCCAGTTGGTCGGGCTGGTCGGCCGACCCCGAACGCGCCGCCGAACTCGGCACGTGAGCACCCCTGCGGCCCTGGAGGGCACCCGAGCCGACGACGAACGTCGGCAGCGCCGCCGATCGACGCAGATGTGCGCGGGCGGACGATGAGCAGCGCCGAGACCACGGCGATGGTGGCGCTGCGGCGCACCCGTCAGCGGCACCGCCTGGGCAACCTCGAGTGGTTCGAGGCTGCGTACCGGGTCTACCTGCTCGCCCTGTTCGGCGGCGGGGCGATCCTGTGGTTGAGCGGTCTCGTCGGTGACGATCCGGTGAGCGCCGCCACCGCGGCCACGGTGGACCGCAACGCCCCGGCGATCCTCGGGCTGCTCGCGGTCGGCGCGTTCGCCGCCGGCGTGCGCAGCGGTGCCCAGGGCGGCCCGTTGGCGCTCGAAGCACCGGACGTGACGTACATCATGCTGTCGCCCGTCGACCGACGGCGCGCGCTGTTGCGGCCGGCCGTGCAGCGACTGCGTTCGGCGGCGTACATCGGCGGCCTCCTCGGGGCGATCGGCGGCCAGCTCGCCGGGCGCCGCCTGCCGGGCTCGACGCTCGCCTGGACGGGCTCGGGACTGCTGTTCGGGTTGGTGGTCGCCGCGCTCTGGGTCGGCGGCGCGCTGGTCGCCCACGCCGCGCACCTGCCGCAGTGGCTCACCACGATCGTCGGGATCGGGCTGGTCGGGTGGCAGACCGTCGCCGCGTTCACGCACATCCCCGCGCCGGGCACCCCGTTCGGCAGCCTGGCGCTGTGGGGCTGGCGGCAGCACCCGATCGACGCGCTGGCGATCGTCGCCGCGGTCGCGCTCGTCGTCGTCGGCATGGTCGCTGCTGGCGCGCACGTCGCTCGACGCACTGGCCCGCCGCAGCGGCCTCGTCGCCCAGTTGCACTTCGCCGTCACCATGCAGGATCTGCGCACCGTCATCCTCCTGCGGCGCCAGCTCAACCAGGAGCAGGCCCGTCGCCGGCCGTGGGTGAGCGTGCCGCGCACGAAGCGTGAGCACGCGGTGTGGCGGCGCGGCTGGCACAGCCTGCTGCGCATGCCGGCCACCCGGCTGCTGCGGATGGCGGTGCTCGCTGCCGGCGCCGGCGTGTGCCAGGCGTTCGTCGTACGCGGCACCACCCCGGCCTTGCTGGTGACGGCCGGCCTGTTGTTCATCCTCGGCCTGGAGGCGATGGAGCCGCTCTCCCAGGAGGTCGACCAACCCGACATGGCCGACCGGCTGCCGATCGAGCGCGGCTCGCTGATGGTGCGCCACCTGGCAGCGCCGGCGGTGGCCCTCGTGCCGTTCGCGCTCGTCGCCGCCGTCGCGGCCACCGTCGCCGCGAGCGTCGGCGGTCACGGCAGCTTCGGCGTCACCGGCTCGGCGGAGATCGCCGCGATCCTGTGCGTGCCGACGATCCTCGGCGGCGCAGCCGGTTCGGTGGTCAGCATCGTGCGCGACGCGCCGGATCCGGCGGCCACGTCCGGCCAGCAGGCCTTCCTCCCGCCGGAGATGGCCGGCGTCACCACCATGCTGCGCGTGCTGATCCCGCTCGTCGTCAGCCTCGTGGGCACGATCAACGTGCTGCTGGTGCGCCAGGCGGTGCAGCGCGGCGACAGCACGCTCGGCGCGGCCGTGCGCGGCGCGCTCGGCACCGCGCTCATCGTGGCCGCCTGCGCCTGGTGGGTCCGCAAGCGTGACGACCTGTCGCGGGCCATCAAGGGGTTCATGAACGAGGGCCGGGAACAGACCGCCCAGCAGAGGAGCGCACGATGAACGCCGCCCCCCGTCCCGCGCTGTCCACCGTCGGGCTGATGAAGACCTACGGCGACCGCCCGGCGCTCGAACCGCTCGACCTGGAGATCGCCGCGGGCGAGCACGTCGCGCTCGTCGGGCACAACGGCAGCGGCAAGACGACCATGTTGAAGATGGCCGCCGGACTGCTCGACCCGTCCGCCGGGCGAGTGCGCATCTCCGGGCACGACTCGGGCACCGTCGAGGCCCGCCGGGCGCTGTCCTGGCTCAGCGACACGCCGACGTTCTACGACGACCTGTCGCTGTGGGAGCACCTCGAGTACGTCGCCCGGCTCCACGGCGTGGACGACTGGGAGCCGACGGCCGAGCGCCTCGTCGAAGCCGTCGGCCTCACCGCGCGACGCGACGACATCCCGACGACGTTCAGCCGTGGCCTGCGACAGAAGGCGGCGATCACGCTGGCGTGCGTTCGCCCGTTCCGCGTGTGGTTGGTCGACGAGCCCTTCGTCGGCCTCGACGAGGCCGGCAAGCGCGCCGTGCTCGGCCTGTTCGACGAGGCGGCAGAGCGCGGCGCGACGCTCATCGTCGCCACGCACGAGCTGACGTTCGTCAACCGCGTCGGCCGCCTCCTCGCGCTGCGCGACGGGCAGTTGACCTACGACGGACCACCGTCGGGCACCGACGTGCACGCGCTGGTCATGCCCAGCTGACGGCCGGCGAGGTTCCACCCGCGCGAGGTCGTGGCTCACCGGGTGGGCAGCTTGACGGGCGCACTAACCTCCGGGCCATGCCGCTGGAATTCACCTCCGTGACCGCCTCCTCATACGACGCCGCCGGCCTGGCCAACAAGCTGACCGACAAGTCGGCCGAGGGTTGGGACGTGGTGAGCCTCGTCAACACGGGGACGGAGATCGCCGCCATCCTCAGCCGCACCTCGTCCGCCGCGGCGAGCACGGTCGGCACATCCGCCGACCCTGCCGACACCTCGTCGAGCAGCACGTCGACCTACGCACCTGCGGCAGCCGCCGCAGCCAGCGAGCCGGCCGGCTGGGGCTCGACGTCCACGGCGTCTCCGGCATCGTCGAGCACGCCGGCGGCGGCGGCCGCCGCCGCCGACCCCTCCTCGGGCTACAGCGCCGCCTCGCAGCCCTCGACGGCCACCGCCGCAGCGGCAGCGAGCAGCAGCACGGTCCCCGCGGGTTGGTACGCCGATCCGGCGGGCCGCTTCGACCTGCGCTACTGGGACGGCAACACCTGGACCGAGCACGTGTCGCGCGCCGGTCAGCAGTTCACCGACCCGCCCGTCGCCTGATCAGCCGCGGCCTGACGACGCCGCGCCGGACGGGTGCCCGGCGCCTCATCCACCTCGGTCGGTAGCCTCGCCTGCGCATGCGCGCCACCTCGATCGGCCACGCCGGCATCCTCATCGACACCGCCGACGGGTCGATCCTGTGCGACCCATGGTTCCTCCCGGCGTTCTTCGGCTCGTGGTTCGTCTTCCCGCGCAACGACCGTCTGCCGGCCGAGCTGCGCGAACGGATCGAGCACCCGACGTACCTGTACGTCTCCCACCTGCACGCCGATCACCTGGACCAGCCGTGGCTCACCGCCCACGTCAGCCGCGACACGACCGTCCTGCTGCCCGGGTACCCGACACGCGAGCAGGAGCGCACGCTGCGCGCCCTCGGCTTCACCCGCTTCGTGCGCACGCGCGACGGCGAGCCGCTGCAGCTCGGCGAGCACCTGAGCGTCGCCATCCACGTCGAGACGAGCATCACCGACGGTCCCGGCGGCGACTCGGCGCTGGTGGTCGACGACGGCACGGCGGTCCTCGTGAACCAGAACGACTGCCGCACGACGGACCTCGCGGCGCTCGGCGCGGTGGTCGCGTCGACCTGCACTGGCTGCAGTACAGCGGGGCGATCTGGTACCCGATGGTCTACGACGAACCGCCGGCGCGCATGCGCGCGCTGGTCGACGCGAAGGTCGACAGCCAGCTCACCCGGGCGATGCGCTACGTCGAGGCCGTCGATGCTGCCGCGGTCGTGCCCAGCGCGGGCCCGCCGGTGTTCCTCGACCCGGAGCTGTTCCATCTCAACGTGATCACCGGCGACGAGCCGAGCATCTTCGCCGATCAGCGCGTCTTCCTCGATCTGTTGGCCGCGCAAGGGCGCACCGGCATCCTGGCGATCCCGGGCACGGTGATCGACCTCGTCGACGGCGAGTGCACCGTCACCCATCCGCTCCCCGACGCCGACGTCGCCGCGATCTTCGCCGACAAGGCCGCCTACCTCGCCGAGTACCAGGCCGACTGGGCGCCGTGGCTCGAGCGGCTGAAGGCCGGCTGGCACACGCCGACAGAGGACCTGCTGGCCACCCTGCAGGGCTGGTGGCGACCGCTGCTGGCGATGGCACCCACGGTGCGCGCCGGAGTCGGGGCCAACGTGCTCCTGCGCGCCGGCGACGAGGCGATCCTGATCGACTTCCCCGCCGGTGACGTCCGCCACCACGACGGCGAACCGTTCGCCTTCAGCTTCGACATCCAGCGCGAACTGGTCGAGACGGTCACCGCGCAGCGCGCCGTCGACTGGAGCAACGCCCTGTTCCTGTCGTGCCGCTTCCGCGCCTGGCGCGAGGGCCCGTTCAACGAGTACGTCTACAACTTCTTCAAGTCGCTGTCGGCCGAGCGCATGCGCCGCACGGAAGCCGAGGCGCTGCGCACGCTGGACCCCGAGCAGCGCGGCCTCGCCGCCGAGGAGATCCGCCTCGGCGAGTGGATCGTCGAGCGCACCTGCCCGCACCGCCACGCCGACCTGGCCGTGTTCGGCGAGATCGACGGCTGCGAACTGGTGTGCACCCTTCACGGCTGGCGCTTCGACCTCCAGACCGGCCGCTGCCTCACCGCCGAGAACCGACCGTTGCGTGTGCGCACGGCCGCTCACGTCCCCACGGACGACGCTGCGCCGGCAATCGCGCCCACGGCCGACTAACGAGGAACGCCCGCGGAGGACGGCATGGCCGCTTGGGTCCCTGCGAGGCAGTCGCCCGACACGCGCGGCGGCGCGACCGCTCGGGAGCCCGCCGCACGGAGGGAGCGGCGAAAGCGAGCGTCAGCGAGCGGACGCCAGTCCCGACCAGATCATTCGTGCACCCACACGGTGGTGTGCAGGGGGATGAGGTTCTGGTCCCAGATCATGTCCATGGCCATCGTGCTCAGGCGGACGCAACCGTGCGAGGCCGGGTGGTTGGGCACGCTGGTCATGCCGTGGACGGCGATGCCGCCGTTGAAGTACTTCGGCCGGTAGATCTTGCCGAGGTCACCCTCCCACCAGCCCTCGGGCCGCTCCCGGTTGGTGGTGTACAGGCCGTTCGGCGTCTGCGCGTCGCCCGACTCGATCTTCGTCGGGTCGTTGTGGTTCGCCGCCTCGTAGGCGATGCCCGAACCGGTGGACGTGTTGAAGGCCCACAACGTCTTGCCGTCGGCGACGATGTACAGGATCTGCTTGGCCTTGTCGACCTCGACGACGTTGCCCGCGTTGGTCTGGCCATGGGCCTTCTCGGTGGCGAAGGTCATGGCCATCGCGGTGGCCTTGTCCACGCTGCCCGAGGCCTTGAGCCCGTTGTACTTCTGGAAGGCCATCACCGCCTGGGTCGTGGCGAACCCGTACTGGCCGTCCGGCCCGCTGTTCCAGAAGCCGAGGTCGAGCAGGCGCTGCTGGACGAGCTTGGTGGCGGCACCGCTCTTGCTGCCGACAGCGGGGATCTGCTGGGCGGCCCACTCGACCGCCTCGACGTTGGACGCCAACGCCGGCGCGGGCGGCAGGACCACGCCGGCGGGCAGCGCGGCGACCGCCGCCGGGGCCGCCGCGGCGGTGTCCGTGGGCGCCGCGGCCGGAGCCTCGGTGGCGGGCGGTGCCGTGGTTGCCGGATCGGTCGGCGGGGCCGGGGCGGTGGCGGCGAGCGGGGCAGCGGCGGCGCCGGCGACTCCGACACCTGCCGACGTGGCCACCACGATGGCTGCGAACCACGCCGTGCGTGCTGTCCTGCTGCGTTTGCCCATGTGTTCCAAAGCCTGCCTTCGTCGCCGCCGTCGGGCCGTGAGCGGCCCAGGTTACCGACCGCGCTCCGTGAAGTGGGGGCGCGCTCGACGCCGCCGCGGTCAGTCGCACCCGGTGCGCGGCATCGGCCCAGCTCGCCGGCTCCGTCGGACCCCGTTCCGGTCGCGGCGCCACGCGCCGGCAGCATCGTCAGCGTCGTCAGCGGCGCGACACGAACGTCGAGACCCGGCTCAGTCGAAGGTCGGCAGCTCGCACCAGACGGTCAGTGCGTACTTGACGCCACGGCGCAGCGGATCGGTGCGGTGCGGGTGGGTGACCAGTGACGGCCAGGCCACGAGCTCGCCGACGGCGACGTCGGCGTTGGTGAAGCCCTGGCGCGGGAAGGCCAGCTCGGCACCGTCGTAGTCGTCGTTGAGCTTGACCGAGCCGGAGACCTGGGCGACGTCGTGGTGGATGCGCAGCGACTCCTGCTCGCCGAGGGCGTAGCGGATGACGAACACGTCGCGCAGGCCGTGGTAGTCGATGCACGGCCACGACTCGCGCAGCTTCGGCCAGACGCGCACGCCGATGTCCTGCTGCACGGCCTCGAACAGACGCGGGCTGATCACCGCCAACGACACCTCGTGCCCCGGCACCGGGTCGTCGTCGCTCGGCTCGAAGACGCCGACGGCCTCGGCCGCGGCGATGATCGTGCGGCAGAACGCCGGCGTCCAGAACGGCATGACGACGACATCCGGCGCGGCCTCCCGCCAGCCATCGCCCTCGTCGATCGCCCCGCGGTAGCCGAGCAGTTGATCGAGCACGCCGGCCTCGTCGGTCATGTCCCGATCGTGCCAGACAGTGCCGGCAGGTCCGGGCGCCACGGCTCGTGTGCGAGCGCGTCGAGGCGGAACCCGGCGAGGAGGTCGTCGACGGTCACGGAATCCGTGGACGCACACGCACCGATGGAGGCGCCGAGCCACGTGAGGACCCGACTGGCATCGACGCCGCGCTCGGCCAGCGCCCCGAGCGAGACCGCGCCGTGACGCTTGGCCAGACGGCTGCCGTCCGGGCCGAGCACGAGCGGCACGTGCGCGTACCGCGGTTCAGGCAGTCCCAGGAGTCGTTGCAGATGCAACTGCCGCGGCGTCGACGATGCCAGGTCGTCGCCGCGCACCACCTGGGCGACGCACTGTTCGGCGTCGTCGACGACCACCGCGAGGTTGTAGGCCGGCACGCCGTCGTTGCGCCTCAGCACGACGTCGTCGACGGCGCCTACCACTCGTCCCAGCACCAGGTCGTCGAAGCCCAGCTCCTCACCGTCGGTCCGCAGGCGCAACGCCGGCCGGCGACCGGCGCGTTCGAGCCGCCGGCGCGCTGCGGCGTCGAGCCGGCGGCACGTCCCGGGATATGCGCCGTCCGGCAGATCGACGTGCGGGGCCTGCGCCGCCTCGCGGATCTCCCGTCTCGTGCAGAAGCACTCGTAGACCAGATCGGCGTGGCGCAACCGCTCGATCGCCGCCTCGTACCGGTCGAAGCGCTCGGACTGCCGCACGACGGGCGCCTCCGACCGCAGCCCGAGGCGGGCGAGGTCGGCGAGCTGCACCGTCTCGTTGCCCACCGACGCGGTGACCGGGTCGAGGTCCTCCATCCGCACGAGCCAACCGAATCCGGCCTGGCGAGCGAGCAACCAGGAGAGCAGGGCGGTGCGCAGGTTGCCGAGGTGCAGGACGCCCGTCGGCGACGGCGCGAACCGACCCCATCCGCGCCGTACCGGGACACCGTCGTCCATCCGGCCGACGCTACGGCGCACGCCGCGCCGAGCGATGCTGGCGGGATGGACACGGCCGCGTGGTTCCGCTGGTTCGCCGAGTTCGAGGCGGCCGGCTCGTCACCGTCGTACGAGCGCATCTGCCACGCCGTCGCCGCCGATGACCGGTTGCTCGCCCGGCTCGACGGCCTCCCGGCACCGAAGCGCCAGCCGAACCTGCTGCTCGCCGCGGGACGCTTCCTCGACGCCCCGCTCGACGCGGACGAGTTCTGCGCGTTCGTGCTCGACCGCTGGACCGATGTCGAGGACCTGTTGCGCGCCCGGGCGACGCAGACGAACGAGGCCGCCCGCACCGGCGCGTTCCTGCCGATCCTCGCCGCACTCGACGGGCCGCTCGCGCTGATCGAGGTGGGCGCCTCGGCCGGCCTGTGCCTATATCCCGATCGCTACGCGGTGACCTACGACGGCGGTCCCCCGCTGGTGGAGTCCGCGGTGCACGTGCCCGTCCGCACGTCGGGGACCGTCGAGGTGCCCCGGCGCGTGCCCGACGTCGTGTCGCGGACGGGCATCGACGTGCATCCCCTGGATCCCGGCGATCCGGACGACCTCGCCTGGCTCGCCGCGTGCATCTGGCCCGAGCACGAGCACCGCCGCGAGCGCCTCCTCGCCGCAGCCGCCGTCGCCGCCGCGGATCCCCCGCGGATGATCCGCGGTGACCTCCTCGACGAGGTGGACGCGGCGATCGCCGACGCGCCCCGCGGGTCGACACCCGTCGTCTTCCACTCCGCCGTGCTCGGCTACGTGGACGAGGCCGCCCGCCAGCGGTTCGCCGCCCGCCTCGCGGGGCATCCCGGGACGGTGTGGTTGTCGAACGAGGGGCCACCGATCGTCCCGGCAACGTTCGGCCACCTCATCGCCCCGCCGCACGCCGGAGGTCGCCTCCACTTCGTCCTCGTCCGCGACGGCACGACCGCGCTCGCCCTGACGGATCCGCACGGATCGTGGATCGCCGGGCCGCCCACCATCGACGGAAACGCCTGACGGCCTGACGAGCGCGACGGCCCGACCGGCGCGACCGCCTCCCCGGCCGTCGTCCCCCAGCCGTATCCTGCGCACACGGTTGCCGGCGTCACGGCACCCCGATCCGAGGAGCGAGCGTGGCCTGTCCGACGTGTGGCGCCGAGACTCGCGAGGCTCAGCGGTTCTGCATGGAGTGCGGGAACCAGCTCGACCCTGGCGCCGTCGCGGCGACCGCCCAGCTGCCCGCGGTGGACCCGGCGAGCTCGGTCGACGTCACCGCCACGGCCGTGCTGCCGGCGTTCGGCCCGACCGCCGGCCCCGCGCCGGTCCGCCAGCAGGTGGACCCGGTCCCGATCACGATCATCGAGCAGACGTCGCCGATCCCGGTGGCGGTGTCGCCGACCGGCACCGGCGCACCACCGGTCCCGACGGGCGGGGTCACCTGGCGACCGCTCGCCGTCGACCCGTGGCCCACCCCGCGGAGCCAGCCGACCGTCGTCGGGGCGCCGCTGCGCCCGGGACCGGTGACCATCCTCGCTGTGGGCGCGGGCGCGCTCGGACTCATCGGCTGCGCGACCACGGTCGGGTCGTACCGGTTCGCCGACGGCACCCGCGCCCGTTTCGCCATGGACGATCTGCGGTCGAACTCGTTCGTGGTCATGCTCGCCGTGGCGATCGTCGCCGTGATCGGCGTCGCCGTCCTGCTCGTCGGGCGGCGCGTCGGCGCCGGTCTCGCGGCCGGGGCGGCCACCGCGCTCGCCAGCATCGCGACGATGGACGTGTCCCTGGTCGTCGCCCAGCTCCACGAGGCTCGCCGGGTCGGACTCGTCACCGGCAGCGTGACCATCACCTGGGAGCCTGGCTTCTACGCCCTGGTCGCCGCCGGCACCCTCGCGCTCGGCGCCCTTGCCTTCGGCTTCGGGGCGTGGCGCGAGGGCGGCGCGTCCGTGAACCCGGCGATCGCCGTGCTCGGCACGCTCGGCGTGGCCACGATGATCGTCGGCGCGCTGATCCCCACCGGGGCGCGCACGTGGGCAGACAACCTGAGCGTGCCGACGTTCGGCACGCTGCCCTCGTGGTTGCGCCTCGGTGCGCTGGCCGTCGTCGGTGTCGTCGGCGTCGTCGCGTTCGTCTCGCGCAAGCGGTGGGCCACCGCGCTCGCCGTCGGCGCCACCACCGCGCTCGCCGCCCAATGGGCCGGGGTGCTGAACCCGCCGCAGCCGAACACCCGCGGCGGTCCAGGCATCGCGATCACCCCGTTGGAGGGCACCGCGCTCGCCGTCCACGCCGGCGGGCTCGTGGCCGTCGTGCTCCTCGCCGTCGCCGGTCTCGCGCTCGCCGAGCTGCGCGACTGACTGCTCCCGACCGTCACCGCGGAATGCCCGGCGGCCCGTGGTCGTTGATCGGCGCATGGAGCTCACCACCGCCATCGACTTCGCCCGCGCCCAACGCCAATCGGTGCTCACCACGATCAAGCGCGACGGGCGGCCGCAGCTGTCCAACGTGATCCACCACGTCGACGCCGACGGCGTCGTGCGCGTCTCGATCACCGCCAACCGTGCCAAGTACGCCAACCTGCAGCGCGAGCCGTGGGCCGCGCTGCACGTCACCCAGCAGGACTTCTGGGCGTACGTGGTGCTGGAGGGCGCGGTCGAGCTGGCGCCCGTCGCCGCCGCCGACGACGATCCGACGGTCGCCGAGCTCGTCGAGCTGTACCGCCACCTGGCCGGCGAGCATCCCGACTGGGACGACGTACCGCGCTGCGATGGTCAGCGAGCAGCGCACCGTCGTCCGCCTGCGCCCCGCTCGCGCCTACGGCATGCTGCGACTGCCGCAGACCAGCGGTAGCTGAGCTCGCCGCGTTCAGGGGCCGTGAAGACGGCGGCGATCCGTCAGCTCCAGTAGCTGCGCATCAGCTCGCCGACCCAGGCGGGCTGGCGCAGCTCGCCACGTGGCGCGAACTCCGCCATGTGCGGCTTGAGGTCGAGCACCGGCGTGCCGTCCACGGCGTCGAGCCCGCTGACGTGCACCGTGCGACCGTCCACGCCGAGCACCGCGCACGTCGTCAGGCCGAGGCGGTTCGGCCGGTTCCTGCCGCGCTGGGCGAAGATGCCGACCTCCGGCCAGTCCGCCCGACCCCGCGGCCGGCGGGCGCCGAACTCGATCTGCTCGGGCCGCACCTGGTCGAAGACGAACAGGACCTCGACGTGGCTGAACTCGTCCAGCCCGCGCAACGCCGCCTCGCCGAACTCGGCGGTCAGCTGAATGGACGCGCGCTCGGCATCCCAGTCGTCGTCACGGGCCTCCTGCCGCGTGCTGCGCACGAAGCCCACCGGTCGCACCACGATGTCGCTCATCGACCCGGAGCGTAGGTCGCAACCGTGTGGTAGTGATCTGGCGGATGGCGTCCACCGAGCAGCACGAGCTGCACCTGCACACCACCGACGGCCGCGACCTGTTCGCCGTGCGCGCCGGGGCGGGCAGCCCGACCGTCGTCTTCGAGGCGGGCATGGGTGCGTCGCACCACATGTGGGGTGCGGTGTTCCCGGCGATCGCGGAGATCACCGCTGCTGTCGCCTACGACCGCAGCGGCCTGGGCCGCAGCCCGCGTGACGACGCGCCGCGCACGCTGGCCCGACTGGTCGACGACCTCGGCCAGGTGCTCGATCAGCTCGGCGACGGCCCGTTCGTGCTCGTCGGCCACAGCTGGGGCGGCCCGGTCGTGCGCGCCGCGGCGGCCGCGAGGCCGGCGCGGATCGCCGGGCTCGTGCTCGTCGATCCGACCGACGAGGGTGCCAACGTGTTCTTCGGCGACGGCAACCGGCGGATGACGCGTGCCGTGCTGCGGCTGTCGCCGGCGCTCGCCCGGGTCGGAGTCTTCCGCCTGTCCACCCGCCGCCGCGCGGCGAGGCTGCCCGACGACGAAGCCGCGGCACTGCGCGCCGAGGACGGCACGGTGGCTGCCGTGCGCACCCAGTGCGCCGAGCTGGCCGGTTCGATCGACGACCTCCGCGCGCTGCGCAGCGATCCCCCCACCCTGCCCGACGTGCCGCTCACGGTGATCTCCGGCGCGGTCGCCTCGGCACTCGAGCGCGGCAAGCGCAACCAGCTGATCACCGCCCACCGGGTGCGCGTCCGCCTGGCCCGTCAGGGTCGCCACGTGATGGCCCTGCAGTCCGGTCACATGGTGCCGTTCACCGAGCCGGGACTGGTCATCGACGAGATCGCCCGGGTGATCGCCGCCGCCCGCTCGTCCGCGGCGGCCGCTGCCGACCGGCCACCTGGCTGAGCGGCCGACGCGCCACCGTCGTTCGTCGACAGCCGGTCGGGCGCCGCCCTCCAGCGCGGCGGCGGCCAGCGCGCCGTCGTCAGCGTCAAGTGCCCGGCGGCCGGCGGCGGTAACGTCCGCGGCGATGGTCACGTTGGACGTGCAGCCGGTGAGCGGTGCGCTCGGCGCCGAGGTGCGCGGCGTCGATCTGCGCTCGCTCGACGACGGGACCGTCGCCGCCCTGCGCGCCGCGTTCAACGAGCACCAGGTGCTGTTCTTCCACGACCAGCAGCTGTCCGTCGAGGACCAGCTGGCGTTCGGCCGGTGCTTCGGCGAGCTCGGCACCCATCCGTTCGTCGCCGCCAACCCGCAGCATCCCGAGGTGCTCGACATCGTCACCGAGCCCGACGACCGGGTGAACTTCGGCGGCGGCTGGCACAGCGACGTCACGTTCCTCGACGAGCCGGACCTCGGATCCATCCTGTACGCGGTGGACGTGCCGGCCACGGGCGGCGACACGCTGTTCGCCAGCCAGGCCGAGGCGTTCGAGGCGTTGAGCCCGACGATGCAGCACCTCCTCGACGGCCTCGTCGGCGTCCACTCGGCCGGTCTGCAGTACGGCGGTGGCGGCTTCTCGCAGCGCAGCCGGGCGATGGTCACGACGGGTGCGGCCACCGCCGCGGCCAGCCGGGTGGAGCATCCGGTCGTGCGCACCCATCCGGAGACGGGGAGGCGCAGCCTGTACGTCAACCAGGCGTTCACCATCGGCATCAAGGGCATGAGCCGCGAGGAGTCGAAGGCCCTGCTCGGGTTCCTCTTCGAGCACGCGACGGCCGAGCCGTTCACCTGCCGCTTCCGCTGGCGTCCGGGCTCCGTGGCGATGTGGGACAACCGCAGCGTGCAGCACTACGCGGTGCACGACTACCGCGGTCAACGTCGGGTGATGCGCCGGATCACGGTGCGCGGCGACCGTCCGCGCTGACCGGTCTCAGGGTCGGTAGCGATCGGCGGAGACCCCGCCGAGCAGCGCCGAGGTCAGGATCCCGAGGGGGAGGGTCCCCCAGTAGCTGACGTTCGTGCCGATGTTGCCGAGGAACAGCATCAGCAACCACGTCGCCGGGAACGTGGCGACGAGGAAGATCACGATGAAGGTGAGGATCGCGCGGATCATGTGCGCGATTGTGCTCCTCGACCGATGGCCGACCGCGGATGGTCGTCGGTCCACCACGACATCTCGTCGATGGTGTATGACATGGGCTCCGGCGACGCCGGGGCACGTGACCGCACGAGATGACAGGAACGACGATGTTTGCTTACGACTATCCGCTGCTGGGGTTCTTCTGGACCATTCTGATCGTCTTCTTGTGGATCGCCTGGATCATCATCTTGATCCGGATCTTCAGCGACATCTTCCGCAACCACGAGATGAGCGGCTGGGTCAAGGCGCTCTGGTCGATCTTCGTGATCATCGTGCCGTTCCTCGGCACCTTGATCTACCTCATCGTCCACGGCGGCGACATGGCCAAGCGCGACATCCAGCAGGCGCAGGTGCAGAAGGACGCGTTCGACGCGTACGTCCGCCAGACCGCGGCCGCCTCGGGCGGCGCATCCAGCGCCGACGAGCTGTCCAAGCTCGCCGGCCTCCGCGACCAGGGCGTGATCACCGACGCCGAGTTCGCCGCGCAGAAGGCCAAGCTCCTGGCCTGACGCCCTCGTCCGGACGACTCGTCCGGATCGCGCACGAAGCACGCTTCTCGCGCTCGGCGCCGAATGGCTTCGGCGTCGGGCGCAGGAGCTCGTCGATCATCCCCCACCGATCGCCGAGTTGCGCACGCCACCCGTTCGCGGCGGGGCTGGGCGGCTGACGGATGCCGCGCACCCTGGCCACGAACCAGTTCACTCGACGTCAGGGGTGTTCCCGTTGGAGACGCAGCCGAACACCCCCGACCGATCCGCCGACCGTCACGAGCATCAGCCGATCCAGCGGTCGCCGGTGGACATCCTCCGGCTCGTCGTCGCGGCCGTCGTGGTGCTGATCCTGCTCGGTGTCGAGTGGCTGTTCGGCGACACGCTGGTGACGTTCGCCTCGGACCTGCTGCGCGGGCTCGACGCCGTCCCGCACTGGATCTTCGCCGTCGTCGTCATCGGCACGCGCATCCTCGGCCTGGTCCTGCTCGGTGGCGGGCTCGTGTGGATCGTGTACCGCCGGCGGTGGCGGATGCTGGTGACGGTGGCTGTCGCCGGCGTCGTGGCCGTCGTGGTCTTCGACTGGCTGCGGCATGCTGTCGGCCCTGGTCCTGGTCACGATGCCGTCACCCTCGACGCGGGCCTCGGACTGCTGACGACCGACGGGTACGTGTCGACGGCGAGCATCGCCGCGGTCGCCGCGGTCCTCACCGCGGCGGCGCCGTGGTCGAGCCGCCAGGCGCGTCGCGCCGGCTGGGCGCTCGTCGTCGGCCTCGTGGTCACCGAGTTCCTCCAGGCGCCGGTGTCGTTCGACGCGGTGCTGGCGTGGGTCGTCGGCTGGCTGTGCGGTGCCGCGATCCTGGTCGTCGGCGGGGCGCCGTCACGGCGACCCACGATCGGCGCAGTGGTCGACGGGCTCGCTGCGGTCGGGCTGCCCGTCCAGCAACTCGACCGGGCGGGTGTCGACGCTCGCGGGTCGACGCCGTACTTCGGTGTCGGCGCCGACGGCACGAAGCTGT
Organism: uncultured Acidimicrobiales bacterium; assembly: GCA_963794805.1. Taxonomy (GTDB): domain Bacteria; phylum Actinomycetota; class Acidimicrobiia; order Acidimicrobiales; family Ilumatobacteraceae; genus JAODBQ01. Next base: position 50,762 of record CAWCFL010000005.1, on the reverse strand, counting down.
TCGTCAAGGCCCTCGGCGCCGACGAGCGCAGCGCCGACCGGTTGTTCCGCGTCTACCGCAGCCTGCTGCCGCACAACTTCGGTGACGAGAAGCCGTTCAGCTCGCTGCGCCGCAGCGTCGAGCACGAGGCCTTCGTCGCGCTGATGGCTGCCGGGCTCGGGGTGCGCACCCCGCCGCTGCGCGCACTGGCGACCGCGGAGCCCAACGGCTACGTCCTGGCCTACGAGGCGATCGCCGGCAAGTCCCTCGACCGGCTCGAGCCGAGCGAGGTGTCCGACGAGATCCTCACGGCCATCTGGGATCTCGTCGGCCGGCTGCGCGGCCACCGGATCGCCCATCGCGATCTGCGCCTGGCGAACGTGTTCCTCGACGACGACGGGCAGGCGTGGCTGATCGACTTCGGCTTCAGCGAGGTCGCCGCCTCCGACCTCCTGCTGGCCACCGACGTGGCCGAGTTGATGGCCTCGTCGAGCGTGTACGTCGGTCCGCAGCGGGCCGTCGACCTGGCGACCTCGACGGTCGACCGGGCGACACTGACCCACGCGGTCGACCGCCTCCGCCCGTGGGCGCTCAGTGGGGCGACGCGCGCCGCGCTCAAGGCCAACGACGGCCTCCTCGACGCCGTCCGCACCCGCCTGACCGGCGCGATCGCCGGGGCGACGCCATGAACCTGTGGTGGTTGATCGTGGCCGGCAACGGGCTGCTCATCGTCTCGCTGTCCGTCGTTGCTGCTCGCCAGCCGGTCATCAGCCCGGCCGAATCTCGCGTGTTCCACGCGGTGAACGGCCTCCCCGGCTGGCTCTACTGGCCACTGTGGCCGCCGATGCAGCTCGGCAACCTCGTGGTCGGCGCGCTCGCCGGGCTCGTGGTGGCGGCGATCGACCGAGACTTCACCGTGGCCATCGGCGTCCTGGCGGCCACGGTCCTGAAGCTCGTGATCGAGCGGTTCGTGCGCAAGCGGATGGCCGACACGCTGGCGGTACGGCAACGCCCGGGCACCAGCCAGGTCGACGCGATCCTGCGCGGCGACGTCCCCTCGTCGGGCCCGAGCTTCCCGTCGGGTCACGTCATCCTGGTGGCCGGCGTCGGCTGCGTGGTGGCCGCCAACCTCCCGTCCGCCTGGTGGTGGGTCCCGGTCGTCCTCGTGCTGGCGGTGATGATCGGCCGGGTCTACGTCGGCGCCCACAACCCGCTCGACGTCACCGCCGGCCTCGGCGCCGGCCTGCTGCTCGGCGGGGTGATCGCCACGTTGGTGAACTGAGGGTCATCCCCGAGTGCTCGATGGCGGTGTCCAGCCGAGCTTCGGCCCGAGCGCTGTGGTCATGTCGGTGATGATCTGCACGTAGTCGGCCTCGTCGAAGCTGAACGGCAACGCGAAGACGACCTCGTCGGCTCGTTGGAAGCCGGCGTGGCCGTACAGGGTCTCCGCCAACTCGTCGGAGGGGCCGACGAGGTCCGGGGAGAAGACGATGCCCCGTGGTCCCTGAGGGGTCAGCGTGCGCTCGAACCGGTGTCGTGCGTAGGCGGCGTACTTGGCGACCTGCGCGCGACTGGCCGAGTCGGTCGGGATCACCACCAACCCCTGGGCCACGCGTGCCCGCTCGGGAGCGATGTGGCTCGCCCGGTAGGCGTCGATGTGCTCGGCCTGGATGGTGGCGAAGTCCGTCGAGGTGCTGCCTTCGGTGTTGACCACCGAGCTGGTGAGGTAGTTCAGGCCGTGTCGGCCGGCCCAGATCGCCGAGTCCCGGAATCCGCCGTACCACACCCGCTCGGCCAAGCCGGGCGCATGCGGCTGGACGCGCGGCGAGAACTGCTCGATGCCGACGGTGCCGCTGAATGTGCTCACCGCCTCGCCGCGCAGCGCGGCCAGGAGCCGGAGCACGCGATCCTTGGAGAAGTCCTCGAGGTCGGCCGTCTGCGGGTACAGGTTGGCCTTCACCGCGTCGTAGTTGAGCGGGGATCCGACCGAGACGCCCGGATTGAGCCGGCCGCCGGACAGCAGGTCGACGGTGGCCAGGTCCTCGGCGAGGCGCAGCGGGTTCTCCCAGCCCATCGGGATCACCGCGGTGCCGAGCGCGATGCGCGACGTTCGCTGCGTGGCCGCGGCGAGCACCGCGACCGGCGAGGAGATGCCGAACTGCAGGTGCCGGTTGCGCAGCCACACGCTGTCGAAGCCGAGCTGCTCGGCCCGTTCGATGGTGCGCAGGGTCTGCTCGTGTCCGGCTGCCGGGTTCCGCTCGTCGAACAGCCCGATGGTGAGGAAACCCAACGCCCGCAGACGTTGCCCAGGCAGTGGCATGTGCTCACCCTTCGCTCGATCAGGGTCGACGACCATACAAGCCGAGCCCGACGACCCGTCGGCCTTCGTCGGGTCGTTGGCAGCGTCCCGCGTGCGGCGACGAGCATCCCGGGCCCGAGGGGTTGGTGGTGTCGAGGGTACGGTCGGCGCGATGAGCGAGGCGGTTGACCTGCGAGTGCAGCATCGACGCCGAGCGCGACCGCTGGCGCGACGCTGCGGCCCGCGCCCGTCGCCTGGCGACGCGCGCGAAGGACGAGGACGCTGATGAGGTTCGAGCCGACCGAGTTGACCGCCGCGGAACTGGAGCTCCAAGGCGAGGTCCGCGCGTTCTTGGAATCCGAGCTGCCGAGGGGCACGTTCGATCCGGGACTGGGGATGGGCGCGCACCGGGACCCGGCCTTCTCCAAGTCGCTGGCGGCCCGGGGATGGGTCGGGATGGCCCTGCCGGCACGTTACGGAGGTCGGGATCGCACCGCGGTCGATCGCTTCGTGGTCGTCGAGGAGCTGCTGCGGTGGGGTGCGCCGGTGGGTCATCACTGGGTCGCCGATCGCCAGACCGGACCGGTGATCAACCGGTTCGGGACCGAGGAGCAGAAGCAGCGGTTCCTGCCGGCGATCTGTCGCGGCGAGCTGTCGTTCTCCATCGGGATGAGCGAGCCCGATTCGGGCAGCGATCTGGCCTCTGTGTCGACCCGGGCGACGCGCGCCCAGGACGGCTGGCTGCTGAACGGGACGAAGATCTGGACCAGCGGCGCGTACGAGAACGACTGGTTCGTCGTGCTCTGTCGTACGAGCGATGTCGAGGACGACCGCCACCATGGCCTCAGCCAGTTGCTCGTCGACCTGCACAGCGACGGGTTGGAGATCAATCCGATCCGGTTCCTCGACGGCAGCTCGCACTTCAACGAGGTGGTCCTCACCGACGTGTTCGTGCCCGACGAGCTCGTGTTGGGCGGGGTCGGCATGGGGTGGGCGCAGAACACGTCGGAGCTGGCCTTCGAGCGCGGCGGACCCGACCGCTGGCTGTCGACCTACCTCGTCGTCGAGCACTGGTTGCGCGAGCACCCCGACAGCGCTGCCGGTGAGCGCGGTGCGTTGCTGCTCGGCGACGTCGTCGCCCGATGGTGGGCGTTGCGCCAGCTGTCGCTGTCGATCGCCCGCAAGATCGATCGTGGCGAGGCCCCTGCGGTCGAGTCGGCACTGGTCAAGGAGATGGGGACCCGCTTCGAACAGGACGTCCTCGAGCGTGTCGTCGAGCTCGTCGACCTCGAGCCGTCGCCCGAGTCGGCGTCGCTGTTCGAACGACTGCTGGCGGCGGCGATCCTCACCGGTCCGTCGTTCACGATCCGCGGCGGGACGATCGAGGTCCTCCGCTCGGTCGCGGCGAAGGGGTTGGGGTCGTGACCGACCAGCTGCTCGTCGATTCGGCCGACCGGCTGTTCGCCGACACGTGCACGCACGCCGCGGTGCAGGATGCCGAGCGCGATCGTTGGGCGCATGACGGTCTGGCAGTCGGTCGTCGACGCCGGCTTCCCCTGGGTGTCGATCGCCGAGTCCGCCGGCGGATCGGGCGGCACGTTGACGGACGCCGCGGCCATCCTCAAGGTCGCCGGCGCCTACGCCGCGCCGATCCCGCTCGCCGAGACGGGATTGCTCGGCGGCTGGCTCATCGCTGCTGCAGGGCTTTCCCTGCCCGGCGGTCCCGTCACGGTCGCGCATCACGCCGACGACACCCTCGCTCTGTCCGGCACGACGATCTCCGGACGCGCCGTGCGCGTCGCGTGGGGCAGCCGCGCCGAACGTCTCGTCGCCCTGGTCGCCGACGGAGATCAGTGGGCGATCGCGTCGATCGCGACCGACGCGGCGACCGTGTCGCCGGGCACCAACCTTGCCGGCGAGCCGCGCGACACCCTCGTGTTCGACCGGGCCACCGCCGACATGGCGCCGGCGCCGCCCGGGATCGACCCGGACGCGCTGCGCCGGCGCGGCGCGTTGTCTCGGGCGTTGATGATGGCCGGCGCCCTCGACCGGATGAGCCGGATGACCGTCGACTACACACGCCAGCGACGCCAGTTCGGTCGGCCGATCGCCCAGTTCCAGGCCGTCCAGCAACACCTCGTCCACACTGCGCAGAACGCCGCGTTGGTCACGATGGCTGCCGACGTCGCCGCCTCGGCGGCCGAGCGGGGCCCGGCCACGTTCGAGATCGCCGCGGCGAAGCTCCTCGCCGGTCAGGCCGCGGCCGCCGCGACGCGCGCCGCACACCAGGCCCACGGCGCCATGGGCATGACCCAGGAGTACCCGCTCCAACACCTCAGCCGGCGACTGTGGTCCTGGCGCCACGAGTACGGCGACGACACCTCGTGGGCCACGCGGCTGGGCCGGGCAGCAGCCGCTGCCGGCGCCGACGCGCTCTACCCGTCGATCACCGCCGGGTCGCTGGCGCTCAGCGTCTGACGGGACCTCTCGCGCTCGAGGCCCGCTCGGGCCGAGTCGTCACGCCGCCGCCGGGCGGGATCGGCACACCGCTGACGATCCGCACCGACCAACGTCGGGCGCTGGTCCCGAGCCTGATCCAGTGGCTGCCGGTCACGGCGAGAAGCGGGCGACCGGACTGACTGGGTCGATCTCGAACCTCAGCAGCCCACGCTCGACGACCGGCAACTGGTCGACCACGGCCCGGGCCTCGGCGCTCGTCTCGACATCGACGAACAGCACGATCCCCGGCTCGTCGCCGACCTTGAACATGTAGTCGGCGACCACGTGCGTCCGAACCATCTCCCAGGTCGACGACTCCACGAAGTGCTGGTCGAAGTAGTCGATGAGCTGATCGCGACTGACGCCGTCGACCAACCGCGAAGTGGCCAGGAACCGCATCGGCGTCCCCTTCCTGTGGCGACGTTGGGCAGCGAGTATTTGGTCGCCCGGGTGACCCCCGGATGAACGGCCGGCCAACCGCCGATGACCGCGTGACGGCCAAACGGGCAACCTCGTGTGCGTTCCTGTCGCGCGCGGGACTCGTCCGGTGGTTCGTCCCGGGTCCGCTCTAGCCTGCGCCGAAGTGACCGGGGTCGATGCTCGATGAGCGTCCTTCGTCTCGTCGCCGAGTGTTCGCGGCGGGATGCGCGGTCCGAGAACGTGGAGCGCCGCCCGACCGACGAATTGATGCAAGAGCCCAACGCCCACGTGGTGGTCGTCGGCGGCGCCGGGCGGTTCGCGCTCGTCGATGACCGTTTCGGCCACGTGGCCCAGCCAGCGAGGAGACATCGACGTGGATCAGGTCGGGATTCGGGCGATCCAGGCGATGCTCGCGCCCGTGGTGCTGATGTCGACGGCCGCGATCCTCGCCGGAGGCATCCACACGATGTACGCAGGGGTCAACGACCGGATGCGAGCGATGGCGGCCGAACGCCTGTCGTGCCTGACCACGAGCCGCGGCGACTTGACGACGTCGGCGGAGCTGCCGGCTGGGACGAGGGCACGGTTGCTTCTCATCGACGTCCAACTGCCGATCCTGGTACGCCGACACCTCCTGCTGCGCAACGCCTTGCTCGCCCTCTACCTCGCCGTGCTCTTCGTCGTCATCGCCATGCTCCTCGTCGCCATCGCCGTCACCGTCCCGAGCTCGACCGCCGCCGACGCGGCGTTGATCGTCGTGTTGATCGCCACCTCGGCGCTCCTGGTCGGGCTGATGCTCGTCGCGGCCTCGGTGCGCCAGTCAGCCAACGCCGTCGACTACGAGGTCGACGAGATCCTCCGACTCGGCTCAGTGATCGAATGATCACGGTGCGATCCTGAGGATCGCGCTCTCGCACCACGACGGAGTCAGCGAACCGCTGCTGAACAGGAGATTCTCGCGTGGTGGGCGAGGGGGGACTTGAACCCCCACATCCTTACGGATACTGGCACCTGAAGCCAGCGCGTCTGCCATTCCGCCACTCGCCCGAGTGGGAGCCTCACGCTACACACCGCCTGGTCAGCGGCCAACCTTGATGAAGCTGGCAGAACGACGACCGGGAGGTGTGCATCCTGCTGACAGCGTGGGGCCACGACCGACCGGAACGGGCTGTCCGGCCGGGCCGCGGCGGAGGCCTGTAGCCTTCCAGCGTGGGCTTGCAGTCCTTCGAGCGGGGTCTAGAGCGTATGGTCGAGGGCGTGTTCTCCCGTGGTTCCCGAGCGAGCATCAAGCCGGTCGAGCTCGGCCGACGGCTCTTCCGCGAGATGGACGACCACCGCAGCGTCGACGTCCGCGGGCGCCGGATCGTGCCCAACGAGTTCCGATTCACGCTCAGCGCGCGGGACCACGCCGGGTTCGGCGACATCGAGGAGGCGCTGAAGATCGAGCTGGCGGAGACCTCCCGGGAGTACGCCCGCAGCGAGCACTACCACTTCATGGGACCGGTGATCATCGACCTCGACGTCGACAACGGGCTCAAGCCGGGGCGGTTCAACGTGCAGTCGAGGATGAAGGAGTCGGCCGGGGGCTCGGGCGCCGGATCGCTCGTCCTGCCGTCGGGTCAGCGGGTCAACCTCGGTGGCCGGGTGAGCACGATCGGTCGCCTCCCGGACTGCACGATCCCGGTGAACGACCCGAACGTCAGCCGCCGGCACACCGAGGTCCGCCCGATCGGCAGCAGCTTCGTCCTCGTCGACCTCGGCAGCACGAACGGCACCAAGGTCAACGGGATGCGGATCAACGGCGAGCACGTCCTCGACGACGGCGACATCGTCAGCGTCGGCGCCACGCACCTGCGCTTCGAAGCATCGTGACGCCGGTCTTTCCGACCGTCGTCGCCACCACCCGCACCCACATGCGCCGCGACTTGCGCCACCGCCTCGTCACGTCCGTCGGGCCGTGGCGCACGGAACGAACCAGGGACGGCGAGCCGTGATCGCCGTCACCGATCAGCTGCTCGACATCCTCAAGTACGGGCTGCTCGCCCTGCTCTACCTGTTCTTCGCCCGCGTGCTGTGGGCCGTGTGGAGCGAGGTGCGCGGGCCCCGGCAGGGCAAGGCGCGCGCTGCGTCGATGCCGGTGACCAACCAGCCGTACGGCGCCGGGCCCACCGGTCAGCAGGACATGACCATGGCCACGGCAGTCCCGGTGCCGATGGCCGCAGCACCTTCTCCGTACGCCGTCAACGTGCCCCAGCGCGGGCGGGCGGCGAAGAAGGCAGCCGTCAACCAGCTGGTGATCGCCCAGCCGCGCGTGCGCCGCGGCGCGTCCTTCACCCTCGGCCAGGAGATCACGATCGGCCGCTCCGACGCGTGCACGGTGACGATCCCCGACGACTCGTTCGTCTCCCAGCTCCACGCCCGCGTGTACGTCATCGAGGGAGCGGCCGTGGCCGAGGACCTCGGCTCGACCAACGGCACGTACGTCAACGGCAAGCGACTCAGCGCGCCGCTGCAGATCGTCAAGGGCGACCGCCTGCAGATCGGCAACACGATCTTCGAGGCGCAGTAGCCGATGGGCGACACCACACCGACCACCCGCCCGGCGCTCGCCTGGGGCGTGTGCACCGACCCCGGCCGCGTGCGCACCGAGAACGAGGACAGCTACGTCGCCGAGCCGATGGTGCTGGGCATCGCCGACGGCATGGGCGGCCACCAGGCCGGCGAGGTGGCCAGCCAGATCGCCGTGGACATCGTGCGCGAGCGGCTCGGCGGTGGCGCAGCGAACCTCGACGTGGTGGTCGCTGCGGTCGCCGAGGCCAACGCCTCGATCTTCGCCGCAGCCCACGCCAACGCCGACCAGCGCGGCATGGGCACGACGCTCACCGCGATCGCGCTGATCCGCGACGTCGACGACGACCAGTTCGGCGCTGACGCGGAGCAGCTCGTGCTGGTCAACGTCGGCGACTCGCGCGCCTACGTGCACCGCGACGGCGTGCTGCGCCGGGCGAGCATCGACCACAGCTACGTGCAGGAGCTGGTGGCCACCGGGCACATCACCGAGGCCGAAGCGCGCACCCACCCGCGGCGCAACATCGTCACCCGCGCCCTCGGCATCGAACCGCAGGTGCGCGTGGACACGTGGACGCTGCGGCTCGTGCAGGGCGACCGCTACGTGCTGTGCAGCGACGGCCTGGTGGACGAGGTGACCGACGACGAGATCCAGCGCCTGCTCAACGAGTTCGACGATCCGCAGGAGGCTGCCGAGGAGCTCGTCGCATTGGCCAACGTGCACGGCGGCCGGGACAACGTGACCGTGGTGGTCGCCGACGTGCTCGCCGGCGCCGATCCGATGACCGCGCTGGCGCCTCGGGCCACGAGCGGGCTCGGCGCCGGCGGCCTCGCCGCGATCGACGTCGACGACGACGACGACGGCCTGGCGTTCGTCGGCGGCCCCGAAGCGCTCGATCCCCTGGCGGTGGCCGGCGACGTGGCCGACGACCCGGCGCAGACCGCGTCGACGACGATGGTCGTCACCGCAGCGGGCGCGCCCACCTCGACGCCGAAACGGCGCAGGATGAACGTCCGCATGTTCCTCGTCCTCCTGATCGCCGCCCTCGTCGTCACCCTCGCCGTCGTGCTGATCGCCGTCCGCGTCAGCAACGACGACACCACGACGCCGGACACCGTGGTCTCCACGCCGACGACGCTCGTCACCAACACGACCACGTCGCCGACCACGGTTGCGCCGACGACGACCGCCCCCGCGCCCACCACCGCCACACCGACGGTGGCGCCGAGCACGTCCGCCGGCGTCACCACCAGCGGCGCGGCCACCGGGTGACATGGCCGAGCGATCGCCCATCGCCGCCCGACGGCGCAACACCGAGCTGAGCCTCATCCTGATGGCCGCGGTGATCACCGCGGCCGCCTACACGCTGGCCTCGCTGGGCAAGAACGCCCAGATCCCGCAGATCATCGTGCCGTTCCTCATCGCCCTGCTCGTGCTGCTCGTGGTGGCCCACCTGGCCAACCGCATGCTCGCCGCCGGCGCGGACAGCACGCTGCTGCCGCTCGCCGCGCTGCTCAACGGGCTCGGTTACGTGATGATCGCCCGCCTCAGCGACCGCTTGGCCAGCCTGCAGACGACCTGGGCGTTCATCTCGATCATCGCCTACGTCGGCGTGTTGTTGGTCGTGCAACGGGCCACCGACCTGGCGCGCTACAAGTGGACGTTCCTGTTCCTCGGCGCCGGCCTGCTGCTGCTGCCACTCGTCCCCGGTGTGGGCGCCAGCTTCGGCGGCGCACGGATCTGGGTGAGCATCGGGCCGATCAACTTCCAGCCCGGCGAGTTCGCCAAGATCCTGCTCGCGCTGTTCTTCGCCGGTTATCTCGCCGAGCGCCGCGAGCTGATCGCCGCCGGCACGTGGAAGGTCGGCCCGTTCCACCTGCCCGAGCCGCGCCACCTGCTGCCGATCGTGCTCGCCTGGGCCTTCGCCGTCGTGGTGATGGTGGCCGAGAAGGACCTCGGCTCGTCGCTGCTGTTCTTCACCCTGTTCGTCGTGATGATCTGGGTGGCCACCGAGCGGGCCGCGTTCCTGGCGATCGGCCTGGTGATGTTCGCCGGCGCGGCGTTCCTCGCCTGGAAGCTGTTCGCCCACGTGCAGACCCGGGTGACGATCTGGCGCGACCCGTGGCCGCAGTACCAGGGCAAGGGGTACCAGATCATCCAGTCGATCTTCGCCCTGGCCAACGGCGGCGTCAGCGGCACCGGCCTCGGTCTCGGCAGCCCGAACAAGATCCCCGAGGTGAAGAACGACTTCATCTTCGCGGCGATCGGCGAGGAGCTCGGCCTCGTCGGGGCGACGGCAGTGCTCATCGCCTTCCTGTTGATCATCGGCGCTGGGCTGCGCATCGCGACGCGCACCGAGCGGCCGTTCGAGAAGGTGCTCGCCACCGGGCTCACCGCGATCCTCGGCGTGCAGGCGTTCATCATCATCGGCGGCGTCATCCGCGTGGTGCCGCTCACCGGCATCACCCTGCCGTTCGTCAGCTACGGCGGCTCGAGCCTGCTGGCCAACTACGTGCTGCTCGCCCTGCTCATCCGGATCAGCGACTCCGGCGCCCGCCAGTTCGGCGAGGTGCCCGACACGCTGACGATCGGCGAGCGCTTCGAGGCGCGGCGCGCGCGGCGCCGTGCGCGGACGAGGACGAAGGCCGCGGCCGGGGCGACGGCGTGAACAGGCAGATCCGCCGGCTCGCACTCGCGCTGCTCGTCTGCTATCTCGTGCTGTTCGTCCAGCTGAACGTGATCCAGGTGCGCCGGGCGGAGTCGCTCAACGCGGACGTGCGCAACCAGCGCCAGACCGAACGGGACATGAGCCGCCCGCGCGGCCCGATCGTCACGTCCGACGGCGTGGTCATCGCCGAGAGCGTGCCCAGCCAGCCGGGCGACCCGATCAAGTTCCAGCGCACGTACCCGGAGGGCGACTTCTTCAGCAACATCACCGGCTACTACACGTTCGCCTTCGGGTCGACGCAGCTGGAGCGGACCCAGAACGACGTGCTGATGGGGGACACGCCCGAACAGCAGGTGCGTGCGCTGCCGAACATCCTCGGCCCGAACGACAACACCGGCAGCGTCCACCTGGTGATGCGCGACGACGTCCAGCGCGTGGCCAAGGTCGCGCTCGCCGGTCGTCGAGGGGTCGGTCGTGGTGATGGACCCCAAGAGCGGGGCGGTGCTGGCGATGGTCAGCAACCCGAGCTTCGACGCCAACCTCGTCGCCGTCCACAGCACGAGCAAGGCCAACGCGTACCTCGACCAGCTCAATGCCGACCCCGGTAAGCCGCTGCTGAACAACGCGTACCAGGAACGGTTCATGCCGGGTTCGGCGTTCAAGGTGCTGACGACGTCGATCGGGCTGGAGAACGGCGTGCTCACCATGGAGAGCGCGTTCGAGAACTCCCGCGAGTGGCTGCCACCGCAGACGACGGACCCGATCACCAACTTCGAGAACGAGCTGTGCGGCGGGACGATGGCCGAGGTGTTCGCCCGCAGCTGCAACATCCCCTTCGCCCAGACCGCCTTGGCGCTCGGACCGCAGCGGATGGTCGACGGGGTGAACAAGTGGGGCGTCGGCGAGAAGCTGCCGATCGACCTGCCGGCACCGGCGGCCAGCTTCTTCGGCGACGTCGAGGACTTCACGAACAACCTGCCGCTCCTGGCCATCGGCGGGTTCGGCGAGGGCAACGACCAGATGGTGCCGCTGCACATGGCCATGGTCGCCAGCACGGTGGCCAACGGCGGGCAGATGATGAAGCCGTACACGATCGACACGACGCTCGACCACGACGGCGGGGTGCTCACCACGACCTCGCCGGCCGTGTGGAAGAACCCGATCCTGCCGTCCACCGCGGCCGACCTGACCACGCTGATGATCGGCGTCGTCAACACCGGCACGGGTCGTCAGATGGGACTGGCCAACGGCATCCAGGCCGCGGCGAAGACCGGCACGGCGCAGCTCAACGCCGCCGGGCAGCCGGAGAAGTCGAATGCCTGGATCATCGGCTTCGCCCCTGCGGACAACCCGAAGTACGCCATCTCGGTGATGCTGCGCGGCGGGGAGAACGACGAGATCAGCGCCGGGACCGGAGGTCGCCTCTCCGGCCCGATCGCCAAAGCCGTGCTCGACTACATGTTCGCCAACAACGTCCCGACGCCGTCGCAGCCGTGACGGTGCAGGCAGCGGCGCTCGATGTCCGACGGTCAGCCCACTCCCCGGGGTCGGTAGCCTCGACCGACGTCGTGCCGACCCCCGGCCACCGACGGAGCAGGCAGCAGTGACAGGCAAGAACGAGCGGACCGTCCTCAACGACCGTTACGAGGTCCAGCAACGGATCGGGCGCGGCGGGATGGCCGACGTCTTCCTGGCGCGCGACCTGCTGCTCGATCGCCCGGTGGCGATCAAGGTGCTGTTCCCCGAGTTCGCCGTCGATCCGAGCTTCGTCGAGCGCTTCCGCCGCGAGGCGCAGTCGGCGGCCAACCTCAACCACCCGAACATCGTCAGCGTCTACGACTGGGGCAAGTACGCCAACACGTACTTCATGGCCATGGAGTACGTCGAGGGTCGCACGCTGGCCGACGTGCTGCGGCTCAACGGGCACATCAACTCGGTCCAGGCGGCGGAGATCGCCAGCGAGGTGTCCGCCGCGCTCGGCTTCGCCCACCGCAACGGTGTGGTGCACCGTGACATCAAGCCGGCGAACATCCTGATCGGCAGCAACGGCCAGGTGAAGGTGGCCGACTTCGGCATCGCCCGGGCGATGAACGCGCCGACGGAGAAGAACCTCACCCAGGTCGGCGCGGTGATGGGGACGGCGACGTACTTCTCCCCCGAGCAGGCCCAGGGCGCCCAGCCCGACCCGCGCAGCGACCTGTACTCGTTGGGGATCGTGCTCTACGAGATGGTCGCCGGACGACCGCCGTTCACCGGTGACAACCCGGTGAGCATCGCCTACAAGCAGGTGCACGACGCCCCGCAGCCGCTCAACCAGCTCGTCGCCGACGTCCCGCGCCCGTTCGAGGCGATCGTCGCCAAGCTGCTCGCCAAGCGGCCTGACCTGCGCTACCCCGACGCCGACGCGCTGCGCGAGGACCTGCGCCGGTTCCGCGCCGGCGAGCCTGTGCTCGCGCTGGTCGGCATCTCCCGACCGGTGGCCGCCCCGGCGGTGGCCACCGGTGTGATGGCCGGCGCAGCGATGACCAACCCGACCACGGTGCTCGCCAGCACCACGGCGCAACGCCAGACACCGGGGTACCCGCCGGCCGAGGACGATCACAACCGTGGCGTGTGGTGGGCCGTGGCCGGGGTGCTCGCCGTGCTCATCCTGGCGCTCGGCGGGTGGCTGCTGTACCGGGCGCTGCGCGACGACCCCTCCCAGACCGGGACCACGGTGCCGGCCACGGTGACGTTGCCGAACCTCGTCGGCCTACCGCTCGACCAGGCCAAGCAGCAGCTCAGCGACCTCGACCTGACCTTCACCGAGGACCCCAAGCCGAACGCCTCCTACCCGGAGAACCAGGTCTACGCCACCGACCCGCCGGCGCAGACGCTGGTCGAGGTCGGTCGAGCGGTCACGCTGACGTTCAACCCGGTCGCCGAGTCGGTGCCCGTCGACGACGTCAAGGGCCTCTCGCTCGCCGACGCCACCGCCAAGCTCCAGACGCAGGGCTTCCTGGTCTCCAGCTCCACGGCCAACGACAACACCGTCGCCCAGGGCAGCGCGATCCGCACCGAGCCGGCCGCCGGCCAGCAGGCCAAGCGCGGCAGCACCGTGAACGTCGTCGTCTCCGGCGGCCCCGGCCAGGTGACCGTCCCGGCAGTCACCGGCCAGAGCCAGGCCGATGCGACGAACGCGCTGCGCGCCGAACCGTTCGCCTTCAACGTCACCGTGCAGAACCAGGCGAGCGCTTCGGTGACCAGGGGCACCGCCATCGGCACCAACCCGCAGGCCAACTCGTCGCTGGCCCGCGGCACGCCCATCACGCTCATCGTGTCCAGCGGTCCCCAACAGGTGCAGGTGCCCAACGTGGAAGCGACGACGGAGGCCGACGCGCGCAATGCGATCGGCGGCGTCGGGCTGCAGGTGACGGTGCGCTACGTGACCGTGGCGTTCGGCTCGACCGACGACGGCATGGTGATCTCCCAGAGTCCCGACGCGACCACGAGCGTGGACCCGGGCAGCACCGTCCGGTTGACCGTCGGCAAGGCGGTGCAGCCGACGACCACGAAGGCGACCACCACCACCTCCACCACCCTGGCGCCGACCACGACCAAGGCGCCGGCCACCACGACGACCGCCGCGGCCACGACGACCACGGCCACCACGACGGTCACCACCCCCTGACCCGACCCCCGTCGAGACCCCGGACGCGGTCCGACGGTCGCGACCGGCGGGTTCCCGCCCGGCTCAGGAGACGGCGGCGGCCGGGATCGTGCGCAGGAAGTTGCGCAGCAGCTCGTGGCCCTCGCCGGTGAGGATGCTCTCCGGATGGAACTGCACGCCCTCGACGGGCAGCGTGCGGTGGCGGACGCCCATCACCACGTCGTCGCTGGTGGCGGTGACGTCCAGGCACTCGGGCAGCGTGGCCGGGTCGATGACCAGGCTGTGGTACCGAGTGCCGGTGAGCGGCGAGGGCAGCCCGGCGAAGACGCCCTGACCGTGGTGCTCGACCAACGACGTCTTGCCGTGCATCAGCCGCGGGGCGTGGACCACGGACGCGCCGTAGACATGACCGATCGCCTGATGGCCGAGGCACACCCCGAGCACCGGCACACCTCGCCCGGCGAACGCCTCGATCGCCGCGCAGATGATCCCGGCATCCTCCGGGCGACCGGGGCCGGGCGAGAGCAGCACCGCATCGGGGCGGCGATCCAAGGCCTGGACGACGGTGAGCTCGTCGTTGCGCACCACCTCGGGCTCGGCGCCGAGCTCGCCGAGGTACTGCACGAGGTTGTAGACGAAGCTGTCGTAGCTGTCGATCACCAGCACCCGGGCCATGCGCCCAGCCTGCCCGGGCGGCGGCCACGTTGTCGAACGCGTTGGTCCGACGGCGGCGCATCGCGCCGGGACGGCTCGTAGACTCCCGGCCCGTGCCTCCCCCGAAGCGCAAGACCACCGGCCGCGTCACCCCGAAGGGGACACGTCCCGGCCAGGCGACGTCGACGCCGGTCTCCGCGGCGGGCCACGAGCACGCCGCCGTGCACTCCTCGTCGCGCTACACGCCGCCGACGCCGCAGTCGATGAAGGAGAGCCCCCGGTGGGTGCCCATCGCGATGATCGTCCTGATCGCCGCGGCGGTGGTGGTGATCATGTTGCGCTACCTCGTGTGGACCGACACCAACACACCGGTGATCGTCGGCCTGGGACTGCTGCTCGCCGGCCTGTTCGTGGCCACGAAGTGGCGATGACGACGCTCGTGGTGGGCCCGGCAGAAGTCACATCGGTGTAGTTCCCACACAGACTTGTCCACAGACTGGGGACAAGTCGGCGACACTCAGTCGTACAGCGGGGCGACGATGTCCATGTCCTCGAGGCAGTGCCGCGGTGGCGGCGGATCCTGGTCGGGGGCCAGCATCAGCTTGATCTCCAGGCCGCAGACGCTGCAGCGGTACTTGACGTTGATCTTGCGCATCTCGCCCGCGGGCGGCGGCGGAGGCAACGGGGTGGTCAGGCTGCGGATCATCCCGATGCCGGTTTTCCACAGGATGAGCCCGATGAGGATGCCGGCCCCCACCCACACGACGGTCGACAGCGCCGGCACGTGTCCAATCTACGAGCGCTTACATCCGTTCGATGATCGTGGCGTTGGCCATGCCGCCGCCCTCGCACATCGTCTGCAGGCCGAAGCGACCACCGGTGCGCTCGAGCTCGTTGAGCAGCGTGGTCATCAGCCGGGCGCCCGAGCAGCCGAGCGGGTGCCCGAGGGCGATCGCCCCGCCGTTGACGTTCACCCGGTCCATGTCCGGGTGCATCTCCCGCTCCCAGGCGAGCACGACCGAGGCGAAGGCCTCATTGATCTCCACCAGGTCGATGTCGTCGAGCGTCATCCCGGCGCGCTTGAGCACCCGCTGGGTCGCCGGGATCGGCGCGGTGAGCATCATCCGCGGGTCGTCGCCGGCCAGAGCGAAGTTGACGAACCGGGCACGCGGGCGCAGGCCGAGCTCGTTGGCCTTCTCCTCGCTCATGATCAGGAGCGCCGCGGCGCCGTCGGTGATCTGCGACGAGTTGCCGGCGGTGACCCGGCCGCCCTCGTCGGCCGGCTTGAACGACGGCTTCAGCGCACCGAGCGACTCCATCGTGGTGTCGCGCAGGCCCTCGTCGACGGTGACCATCTGCCCGTCGGCCCCGAGGATCGGGAGGATCTCCCGGTCGAAGCGGCCCTCGTCGGTAGCCCGCCTGGCGTACTGCTGTGAGCGGACGCCGAAGCGGTCCATGTCCTCGCGGGTGATGCCCCACTTGTCGGCGATCAGCTCGGCGGAGATGCCCTGGGGCACCAGGCCGCCGGCGGGCGCGTAGCGCGCGCCGACCTTCGGCCCGAACGGGAAGCCGAACTTGCCGTCGGCCATCGCCGAGCCCATCGGGACCCGGGTCATCACCTCGACACCCGCGGCGACGACGACGTCGTACGCGCCGGCGATGACCCCCTGCGCGGCGAAGTGCGCCGCCTGCTGGCTGGAACCGCATTGACGATCGATGGTGGTCCCGGGCACGTCCTCGGGCCAGCCGGCAGCGAGCACTGCGTTGCGCCCGACGTTGACCGCCTGCTCGCCGACCTGCATCACGCAGCCCATGACGACGTCGTCGACGATGCCGGGGTCGATCCCGGTGCGGTCGACGAGGGCGGAGAGCGTCTCCGCGGCGAGGTCGACGGGGTGCCAGTCCTTGAGCTTGCCGTTGCGCCGACCGAGGGGTGTGCGGATCGCATCGACGATCACTGCGGTGGTCATTGGAGTGCCTTCCTTCCCTGGAGGAGTGGCCACGAGGGGATGGAACAGCTTGCTGCACGCCGCTCGGCGGGGTGAAATCGGCCGCCAGCCGGCAGGACACGCCCGGTCAGGCGCGCTGCGCCTTGGCCAGCAGCCGCTGCAGCACCGACAGGTCCGTGTCGGTGACCTTCGCCGCGAAGCGCGCCTGCACGACTCGCCGATAGGTGACGTTGGCGTCGCGCCATGCGGCCCGGCCGTCGGCGGTGAGCGCCACCGTGACCGAGCGGTGGTCACCGGCGACTGGTTCGGTGGAGCGTTCGACCAGCCCGCGCTCGGTCATCCGCACCAGCCGTCGCGACGTGCTGGACACCACGTCGCCGAGCTGCGTGCACAACTCGACGACGCGCAGCCGCCCACCGGCGTCACGCAACGTGCTGAGCGCCTCGAACCACGCGAGCGGCAGGTCGTGGCGTTCGATCATCCCGACGTCGAGCTCGCGGCGGACATCGTCGATCAACTGCCCGAGGCCGCGCCACACGGCGACCCGCTCGGCGTCGAGTCGCGGCACGGGGGACAGCGTAGATCCACCGCACGTGTCGTTCGACCCGACGAGGTGAGTGGTGCCCGCAGTTGCTGCAGGCACCGCTCAACTCGCGGGGACGGACGGGTCAGAAGGCGGCGGCCAACACGTCGGCGTAGGTGTCCGCCAGATGGAAGGTCATCTGCTCGCGGACCTTCTCCGGCACGTCCTCCAGGTCCGGGCCGTTGCGCTTGGGGAGCACGACCTCGGTGAGCCCGGCGCGGTGGGCGGCGAGCACCTTCTGCTTGACGCCGCCGATCGGCAGGACCTTGCCCTGCAGGGTGATCTCGCCGGTCATCCCGACCGTCGACTTCACCGGACGATCGGTGAGCAGCGACACGAGCGCGGTGGTCATCGTGACGCCGGCGGACGGGCCGTCCTTGGGGACGGCGCCGGCCGGGACGTGGACGTGGACGCGCTTGTTCAGCGCTTCCGGATCCACACCCAGTTCGGCAGCGTGCGAGCGGACGTAGCTGAGCGCGATCTGCGCGCTCTCCTTCATCACGTCGCCGAGCTGGCCGGTGAGCGTCAGGCTCGGCTCGCCATGGCCCTCGCCGCCGGGGAGCGGGAACGCGGTGGTCTCGATGAACAGCACGTCGCCACCGGCCCCGGTGACCGCCAGACCGGTGGCCACGCCGGGGACGCTGGTGCGCTCGGGCACCTCGTCGTCGACCTTCTGCCGACCGAGCCAGGTGCGCACGTCGTCGGGCTCGACGACCACGGCGCCGAGGTCGGCGTCGGTGGCCAGCTTGCCGGCGACCTTGCGGGTGAGCTTGCCGAGCTCGCGCTCGAGGCTGCGCACGCCGGCCTCACGGGTGTAGCCGCTGATGATCGCCCGCAGCGCAGGCTCGGTGACGGTGACCTCGTCGGGACGCAGCGAGGCCAGCCGCAGCTGGCGCGGCAGCAGGTAGCGCTCGGCGATGAACACCTTCTCCTCGTCGGTGTAGCCGTCGAGGCGGATGAACTCCATGCGGTCGAGCAGTGGCGCCGGGATGGTGTCGGCGACGTTGGCCGTGGCGATGAACACCACTTGGCTGAGGTCGAGTTCGATCTCCAGGTAGTGGTCGCGGAACGTGTGGTTCTGCGCCGGGTCGAGCACCTCGAGCAGCGCCGCCGTCGGGTCGCCGCTCCACCCACCGGGGCTGAGCTTGTCGACCTCGTCGAGCAGCACGACCGGGTTCATGCTGCCGGCCTCGAGGATGGCCCGGACGATGCGCCCGGGCTGGCTGCCGACGTAGGTGCGCCGGTGACCACGGATCTCGGCCTCGTCACGCACGCCGCCGAGCGAGACGCGCACGAAGTTGCGCCCCATCGCCCGGGCGACCGACTCGGCCACCGAGGTCTTGCCGACGCCGGGAGGCCCGACGAGCGTCAAGACGGACCCGTTTGATCGGTCGGGACTGGCCGCCGCTGCGCTTCGGCCGCTCCCGACAGGCGCTTGCCGCGCCTCGACGGACGAGTCAGTGCCGCCCCCGGCGTCCTCAGTTTGGTTGGCGCGGTCGTGGCGCAGCTTGCGGACGGCGAGGAACTCGACGATGCGGTCCTTGACGTCCTGCAGGCCGTAGTGGTCGGCGTCGAGGATCTCGCGCGCCGCGGGCAGGTCGAGCGCGTCCTCGGTGCGCACGTTCCACGGCATCTCGAAGATGCGGTCGAGCCAGGTGCGCAGCCAGGCGTGCTCGGGCGACTGCTGGCTCGTGCGCTCCAGCCGGTCGATCTCCTTGCTGACGGCGTTGAACGCCTTCTCCGTCAGTCCGGCCTCGGCCAGCTGCGTGCGGTACTGCTCGACGACGTCGTCGTCGCCCTCGCCCAACTCCTTGCGGATGGCGCTGAGCTGCTGGCGCAGGAGGTACTCGCGCTGCTGCTTGTCCACGCCCTCGGTGACGTCGGCGCGGATCTGCGCGGTGACCTGCAGCTCGGCGAGGTGGTCCTTGGCCCAGTGGGTGGCCAGCGCGACGCGCGCCTCCAGGTCGATGGCGTGGAGGATCGCCGTCTGGTGCTCCTGGGGCGCATCGCTCCAGGCGGTGACCGCGTCGACCAGCGCGCCGGGATCGGCGATCGTGCGCAGGATGTCGGGGAGACGGCGGCTGTTGCGCAGCTTGGCGATCTCCTCGAGCACCACGCGCAGCTCGCGGGCGGCGGCCTCGACGCGCGGTGACGGCCGCTCCTCGACGACCATCTCGATCTCGGCGAACGAACCCGAGCGCTCGCCGACGAACGTGCGCACGACCCGGGCGCGGCTCTCGGCCTGGATGATGGCGGCCAGCTGCCCGCCCGGCAGCGAGCCCGTGTTGGGCACGGCGCCGACGACGCCGAGGTCGCCGCCGGCCTCGGACTGCACCAGGACTCGGCCGTCGCCGGCCTGGGCGGCACGCACCGCGGCCTGCGCGGCGTCGCTCTCGAGGGTGAGCGTGAGGACCGTGCCGGGCAGCACCACGGCGGGCACGGCGAGGACGGGGAGGCGGCGGAGCGGGCGCTCGCCGATGGTGGAGGTGGATGACGTGCCGGACGTGTCAGTCATGAGGCGATGGTACCGACGACTCCCAAGAATCCTCAGTCGCCTCGACTCAGGTTTGATGTCACGTCGGGCGCAGCTCCTCCGCCTTGCTGAGCGCCTCGTCCCAGGAGGCACGCTCCGTGAGCATCTTGCGGAATGGCATCACCATCCGTGGCATGGTCACGCCGAGCACACCGCGCAGCCGACCGTGCAACCCGTACATCGCACAGAACCTTCCGTCGAGCTCGCCGGCGACCACCTCGACGTGCTCGTCCGGCACGCCGGCCGCACGCCCGAGGAACTGGATCCGGCTGTCGAACTGGTCGCTCCAGAAGAACGGCACGGGCGCATAGGGCGTCGCCCCGCCGCCGCCGGCGACCGCCAACAGGTTGTTCGCCGCCGCCGCGCCCTGCTCCGCCGCGTTGGTCCAGTGCTCGACGCGCATCTCCTCGCCATCGTCGCCGAACAGCGGGTTCGTCCACCGGGCGCAGTCGCCCGCGGCGTAGACCATCGGCAGCCCGGTCCACAGCGTCGCGTCGCAGACCACGCCGTCGCGCAGCTCGACGCCGCTGCCGGCCAGCCAGTCGACCTGCGGGGCGACACCGATGCCGACGACGACGACGTCGGCGGGCAGCTCGGAGCCGTCGGCGAGCGCGACGGCGTGCACCCGTCCCTCCCCGACCTCGATGCCGGCGACCTGGACGCCGCAGCGGACGTCGACACCATTGCGTGCGTGGACGGCAGCAACGGCCGTGCCCATCTCCGCACCGAGGCCACGCACGAGCGGTGCCGGCAGCCCTTCGAGCACGACGACCTCGCAGCCTCGCCCGCGGGCGGTGGCGGCGACCTCCAGACCGATGAAGCCGGCGCCGATGACGACGACCTGCGCACCCTCGCGCAGCTCGGTGCGCAGCGCGAGCGAATGGTCGAGCGTGCGCAGCACATGGATCCCTGTGGCGTCGGGCTGGCCGGGCAGACGACGTGGGCTGGCCCCGGTGGCCACGATCAGGCCGTCGTAGGCGACCTCGGCGCCACCGTCGAGGTCGACCACCCGGCGCCCGGCGTCGAGGCCGACCGCAGTGGCCCCGAGGCGCGTGTCGATGCGCAGGTCGTCGAGCTCACCGGGCTTGCGCAGCCGGATGCGATCGGCGTCCCAGTCGCCGGCGAGCAGCTTCTTGCTCAACGGTGGCCGGTCGTAGGGCTCGTGCGCCTCGGCCCCGATCAACGTCACCCGGCCGTCGTAGCCGGCCGTGCGCAACTGCTCACACGCCCGCAACCCGGCCAGCGACGCCCCGACGACCACCACGTGATCCATGCCGCCAGCATGACAGGCCGGCACCGGGGCGGTCCCGGGGTGATGCCTTGGCGACGGGGCGACCGCCGTTCGTGCCGCCGCACGAAGCGCACGTGTCGTCTCTGCGGCGACACGAACCTGGGCACCGGCGGCCTCGCCGCCGTGGTCAGCCGGTGACGTCGGCGAGCGCCGCGCCGAGGCGGCGGACGAGCTCGTCGCACTCCGCTTCGGTGATGACCAACGGCGGGGCGACCATCACCGCGTCGGGCACGGGTCCCGAGCCGGCCGGGTAGACCCACAGGTCGCGCGCCAGCGCTGCAGCCACCACGGCGTCGCGGCTGCAGCGCAGCTCGACGCCGTAGAACATCCCCCGCCCACGTACGTCGGCCACCGCAGGGTGCTCGGCGAACTCATCGCGCAGCGCGGCGCCGAGGCGCTCCCCCACCCTGGCGGCGCGCTCGACGAGGCCCTCGCGCTCGACGATCTGCAGCACGGCGACGGCGGCGGCGCACGACGCGTCGTTGCCGGTGAACGTGAAGAACATGAACCCGGCGCCGGCGAGCAGCGCAGCGACGTCGTCGCGCGTGGCCACGGCACCGAGTGGGACGTAGCCGCCGCCGAGGCCCTTGCCGCCGACGATGACGTCGGGCTCGAACGGGAAGTGCTGGTGACCGAAGTTCAACCCGGTGCGCCCGTAACCGGTCATCACCTCGTCGGCGATGAGGAGGATGTCGTGGCGCCGGCAGATCTCGGTGACCGTCCGCCAGTAGTCGTCGCTGGCCGTGAGGCACGCGCCGGCGGCTCCGGTGATCGGCTCGGCGATGAACCCGGCGATCGTCTCCGGGCCCTCACGCTCGATGACGTCGAGCACCGCCTGCGGATCGTCCCACGGGACCTTGGGGAAGGCCAGCAGCATCGGCTCGTAGCCCGCCTGACGGCCGGAATGGCTGGCGACGGCGATCGTGCCGAGCGTCATGCCGTGGTAGCTCGGGTGGCGCCCGATGACCTTCCAGCGCGACGGGCGGCCCTTGGCGAGCTGGTAGGCGCGGGCCAGGCGCAACGCCGAGTCGGTGCTCTCGCTCCCACCGCTGGTGAAGAACACCTGGGTGAAGCCGTCGGGCAGCCAGCGGTCGACGAGGAGGTCGCGCAGCGCCAGCCGGTGTGGCGTGGGCCACAGCGGCAGCACGTATCCGCCGGCGGCCATCGCCTCGCGTGCCGCGTCGGCCACCTCGGCGCGGCCCCAGCCGATGTTGCCGAC
The DNA here is from genome assembly GCA_963794805.1 of uncultured Acidimicrobiales bacterium. Lineage (GTDB taxonomy): Bacteria > Actinomycetota > Acidimicrobiia > Acidimicrobiales > Ilumatobacteraceae > JAODBQ01. The sequence continues at coordinate 28,450 of CAWCFL010000005.1, read as the reverse complement.
GATGGCCCCGGCCGCCCCGTCGAGGATCTCCCGGCCGTCGTCGGTGTGCAGGTACACGCCCGAGCCGCCGACGATCGTCGGCCCGGTGCTCGCCCCGGGGATGAACGTGTACCGGCCGTCGAGGGGTGGCATCGGTTCAGCGTACGTTCAGCCCGTGGTGGCCGGAACGGGCGCCAGCAGGTGCCCGTCGATCATCGTGACCGCCGCGCCGGCGAGCACCACGCGGTCGCCGTCGAGCCGGAGGACGAGGCGACCACCACGGCTCGACGCCTGCTCGGCGCGCAGCTCGGTGCGCCCGAGCCGGGCGGCCCACCACGGCGCGAGCTGGCAGTGCGCCGACCCGGTGACCGGGTCCTCGTCGATGCCCAGGTTCGGGGCGAACACGCGCGAGACGATGTCGACGTCGTCGGCGGGCCCGCCGGCGGCGGTGACGATGACCCCGTGGCTGTGGACGCCGCGCACCGCGGCGAGGTCGGGGCTGAGCTCGCGGACGACGTCGGCGTTGTCCAGCTCGACGAGCAGGAACGAGCCCGTCGCCGCGGAGCGGACCCGTGCGCCGAGCGCCTCCACCACGCGCGGATCGAGCGCCACGGGGGTGCTGGCGATAGCCGGGAAGTCCATCTCGACGCGTCCGTCGAGCAGTGTGCAGCGCAGCTCGCCGCTGCGGGTGTGGAAGGTGACCGTGCCGGCCCGACCGAGCACGTGGGCGGTGGCCAGCGTGGCGTGGCCGCACAGGTCGACCTCCACCTGCGGGGTGAACCACCGCAGGTCGTAGTGATCTGCCTCGGCGCGGGGCACCACGAACGCCGTCTCGGCGAGGTTCAGCTCCGCAGCGACGTCCTGCAGCCACGCGTCGTCCACCCACCGGTCGAGCCGGCACACCCCGGCCGGGTTGCCGGCGAAAGCCGAGCTGGTGAACGCGTCGACGATGGTGAGCGGGACGCCTGCGGCGGTGGACATCGGGCGAGCGTAGGGTCGCCGGCGTGGCGGTCTCCATCGAGAATCCGCTCGATCCGCGCCTCGCCGACTACGCCGACCTGCGCACGCCACGCGCCGCCGACTGGTTCGTGGTCGAGAGCGCGCTCGCCGTCGAGCGGCTGCTGACATCGCCGTACCCGGTGCGATCGATCCTCGCCTCGCCCACCGGCCTGGCCCGGCTGGCCGCGCACCTCGACGGGTTCGACGCGCCGATCTACGTCGCCGACATCGCCGTGCTGCGCGCCATCGTCGGCTTCGACCTCCACCGCGGGGTGCTCGCCGCGGCGCAACGGGTGGCGCCGGCCACCGTGGGATCGGTGATCAGCGGCGCGACACGGGTCGTGGTCGTCGAGGGGCTGAACGACCAGGAGAACCTCGGGGCGATCGCCCGTGCGGCCCGGGCGCTCGGCGCGGACGCGCTCGTGCTCGACCCGTCGTGCGCCGATCCCCTGAACCGTCGATCGGTGCGCGTGTCCATGGGCGAGCTGCTGCACCTGCCGATCGCCCGCGCCACGGACTGGCCGGGTGCGCTGGCGACGATGCGCGACGCAGGGTTCGCCGTGTGGGCGCTGACACCTCGACCCGGGGCCGCGCCGATCGGCCGCCTCGACGTGCCGCCGCGCCTCGCCCTGCTGGCCGGTGCCGAGGGACCCGGGCTCAGCGACGCGGCGATCGAGGCGGCGACGTGTGCGGTGCGCATCCCCATCCGGGCGACCGTCGATTCGCTGAACGTCGCCCATGCGGTGTCGATCGCGCTCGCCTCGACCACCGCACTGCCGTGATCGCCGGCCTCGACGACGACCATCAGCGGGCGCGCCCGCTGACGGCGCGGGCGCGGCGGCGGTGGAGCGCATGGATCGGTCCGTCGAGCGCGGCGACGAGCAACGCCCACGCCCCGAGGTCGGGGACGGTCAGGGCCAGCAGGAACGCCAGCGTCATCAGCCCCGGCGTCAGCCACGGCAGCGTTCGCGGCGCGGCGGGCAGGGCGTTGCGCAGCGCGGGGGACCGGTCGATGTGCGCGCGCATCCACGCCAGGCACCACGAGCTCGCCGCGAGGACGGCGATGTACATCGCGCTGGCGGACTGCGAGTTGTTGCTGGTGCCGAGGAGCTCGGTGGGGAACGGCAGCACGACGATCGTCAGCAACCACAGGAACTGCGCCTTGAGCAGCGGGCGGTCGTACAGCTCGACGCGCTCGAACAGGGCGTGGTGGATGAGCCACAGCCGGGCGATGACGACGAACGAGATGAGGAACGACACGACGTCCCACACGTGGTCGCGGACGAGATCGAGCGCCCCGACGCCGGGCGACTCGCCGGGCAGCTCCACCAGCGGGAGGACGAGCAGGGTGATGGCGATCGCCACGACGGCGTCGCCGAACACGACGAGCCGCTCCAGGCCGCCGTGGGTGGCGACGTCCGCCGGCGGCTCGCCGATCGGCGCGTCGCTGGCTCCCTCCGCGGTCGGCATCGTCGAGGTTGGCTCCTTCACTCGGTCGGCGAGCACCGGCCGCCGTGGGGGGACCGCCCGTGCCGAACGCAAGGTACTGGCCGCCGACGTGCACCAGCCACCGACCGATGCCGGCGTGGCGCCCTCACCTCACCGAACGAGCAGCCGCGAGGCGTCCACAGCATCGACGGGCGGGCCGAGGTAGAAGCCCTGGGCGAGGTCGCACCCCAGCTCGCGCAGCGCCTGTGCCTGGGCTTCGTCCTCGACCCCCTCGGCGATGGGCACGAGGCCGAGGGTGTGGGCGATGTTGACGATCGCCGCTGTGAGGTTGACCCGCGGATGCGTGGCGATCTCGGCGATGAACGACTGGTCGATCTTCAACACGTCCACCTGGAACTGCTGTAGGTACGACAGCGACGAGTAGCCCGTGCCGAAGTCGTCGATGCCGATGCGCACGCCGAGCTGGCGGAGGCGGCGGAGCTGTTGCGCCGCGCCGCCCTGCTCGCGCATCAGCGTGCGCTCCGTGATCTCCAGCGTGACCCACGACGGATCCAGCTCCTTGTCGACGATGATCGAAGCCAGGCTCGTCGGGAACGTCTCGTCGCGCAGCTGGTGGGCGCTGACGTTGATCGCCATCGTCAGCGGTGCGCGCCCGCGGTTCCACTCGGCGAGCTGGGCGCATGCCGTGGCGGCCACGTGATCGTTGATCTGGTCGATCAGCGGGCCGCTCTCGGCGGCCGAGATGAACTCGGCCGGCGACCGCAACCGGCCGTCGGGGTGCGCCCAACGCACGAGGGCCTCGAAGCCGTGGACCGAGCCGGTGCGCAGTTCGATGACCGGTTGGTAGTGGACCACGAACTCACGTCGAGCGACCGCGCGACGCAGGTCCTCCTCGAGGTCGAGGCGCTGGACGGCGGCACGGTGCATCCGCGGCGAGAACACGGCGATGCAGTTCTTGCCGTCCGCCTTGGCGCTGTACATCGCCATGTCGGCACTGCGCAGCAGGTCCTCCGCGGAGGTGCCGACGTGGTGGTAGGCGATGCCGATGCTCGCCGTGGCGGCGACGTGGCGGTGGTCGATGGCGAACGGCTCGTGCATCACCTCGACCATGCGCTGCGCGATGGTCGATGCGGTGTCGGCCCCGTCGAACCCGTCGATCAGCACCGCGAACTCGTCGCCGCCGAGCCTGGCGATCGAGTCGCCGCGCCTGACGCACTGGCGCAGGCGTTCGCTGACGGCGATCAACAGCTGGTCGCCGGCCGTGTGGCCGAGGCTGTCGTTGACCGTCTTGAAGCTGTCGAGATCGATGAACAGCACGGCGAGCTCGCTGTGGCGGCGCGCCGACCCGGCGATCGCCTGGGCGACGCGGTCGTGGAAGAGGGCCCGGTTGGCCAGGCCGGTGAGCGGATCGTGGAAGGCCTGGTGGATGAGTTGGCGCTCCAGCTGGCGGTTCGCCGTCACGTCGCGGAAGCTCCAGACCCGACCGACGATCCGTCCGTCGATCCATTGCGGCAGCGAGTTGCGCTCGACCACCCGACCGTCGGTGAACTCCAGCGTGTCCACGCTGCGCGCCTGCACGTGGACGGACAGGTCGCGGGCGGTCGCGGCGAAGGCCGGTTGGTCGACGAGCTGCCGGGCGGCGGCGACGAACACCTGATCCTGGTCGCCCGCCTCGAGCATCGGTCGAGGCAACCCCCACAGCTTGACGAAGTTGTCGTTGAACGTGGTGATGCGCCCGTCGAGGTCCACGACGAGGATCGCGTCCGCCGTCGACTCGAGCGTCGCCAGCAACTGGGAGTTGGCGTGACGCAGCGCCTCCTCGATCCGCAGGCGGTCGGTGATGTCATGGCCCGTGACGACGAGCCCCTCGACAGTCGGATCGTCAAGCAGGCTGACGAACGTCAGGGCCACGGGGACGTGCTCGCCGGTGAGATGGCGGAGCGCGACGTCGACGGTCAACGGGGCCCGATGTCCTTGACCGGCGTCGCCGACCTCGGCGAGCGCGCCCTCGACGAGCTCGCGCTGGTCACACGCCACCAGGTCCAGGAGCGACCGCTGCTCGAGCCACTCCTGGTCGTGACCGAGCAACCGCGTCAGTGCTCCCGAGGAGCCCCGCACGACGCCGGACGCAGACACGAGGAAGAGCAACGACGGGGCGTTCTGCAGGATCGACCGGAAGCGAGCCGTCTCGTCGCCGGCCACCTCCCAGCGGCGACGCTCCGTGAGGTCGCGGATCGTCATCAGGATCGAACCGTCGATCGGCGCGCCGACCACCTCGACCAGGTGCCAGGCACCGTCGACGCGTGCACGCAGCTCGATGAGCGTGCCGACCTCCTTCGACTGGACGCTCGTCATCGACAGCGCGGCGAGCTGCACGTCGTCCGGGTGGACGAAGTCGAGGACGTCGGCACCGACGATCGCTTCGACCTGCACGCGGAACAGGCGCTCGGCGGCCCGATTCGCCCAGATGATCCGTCCGGCGATGTCGATCATGACCGCCGCGTCGGGCAACGACTCGGCGATCATGGCGGCGTCCACCGGCGCGAGTCGCTCGCCGGCCTGCTCACCGCCGTGGCTTCGACCATCCGCTGCTGGATCCATCGCCGACCCCGTGCCCGCGCCCTCAGAACACCGGGAACACGCCGGTGCTGCGGCGCTCCTCACGGGCCAGGGCGTGCACGACCTCCCAATCCCCGTGCTGCATCCGGGCGATGCCGATGAGGATGTCGATGACGATCGTGCGGCCGGCTGCACTGGTCGCCGGGCACGCCAGCCCCACACTGGCGGCGAGGTCGTCCAGATGCAGGAGCACTTCGATCAGCCGGGTGCGGCAGAAGTCGTCGAGCGAGAGCATCCGGCCGCCGAGCGCGGCAACGAGGCGGTCGGCGGGCTCCTCGGAGAAACGGACGCGCATCGTCGACGCGACCTGCGTGGCCTTGGCGGCGAGCTCGGCAGGGCCCACCGAGGCCTCCGTCGCCGAGACCTCCTTGATCCGCTCATGGATCGGCGAGTCGATGGCGGCGTGGAAGTAGGTGACAGGGGTGAGCAGCGCAGCATCGGGTCGGGCAGCGGGATCGGTGCGATCGAGGTAGGCCAACGTGGCTCCGGCGGCGCGCACGAGGTGAGCACAGAGCGCGCCGATGGTCATCCCGGCGAGCGCGCTGGGTTGATCCCACCTCCGGCTCACCTCGTCGCTGGCGATGAGGTCTGCCGCCGCGTCGACGGCCTCGACCACCAGGCCGCGCACGCGCGCCGACTCCTCGGCAACGGTGTGGAGGTCCGCGGTCATCACCGCGGAGCGTACGCCCGCGCGGACCTCGGGTGGGCCCTCGACCACGGCGCGTCGGACACAGAGGTGTCGAGGTGCAACCAACGGCTGGAGCAGGATCGTGACGTGACAGCTCCATCTCGGGCGGCGTGGGACGCCCTCGCACACGGTGCTCGGCGAACGCTCGAGCTCGCGCACATGACGCTCTGCGCCGGCGGCCTGGCCGTGGGTGCCGTCGTCCTCGACCGCGACGGCGTGATCGTGGCCGAGGGACGAAACCGCGCCTACGACCCGCCGACCGGCACCGACCCGCTCGAGGGCACGCCGGTGGCCCATGCCGAGATGAACGCGCTCGCCCGGCTGGCCACCACGACCGACACGGCGGCGTTGACGATCTGGTCGTCGCAACAGCCGTGCGCGATGTGTGCCGCCGCCTTGTCGTTCATCGGGATCACGGACGTCAACGTGATCGCCACCGACCCATCCGACCCGGATCGACGTGCGGCGGAGGTGCTCGACGACGTCTGGGTCGTGCTGGCCACCGCGATGTTCCTGGTCGGTCCGCTGGGTCGCGGCGGACGCGCGCACCCCATGGTGCAACGCAACCTCGTCCTCGAACCCGAGTCGGTCGCGCTCGCCGAACGCACGCGCACCGATCTCGGCGCGCTCGTCGACGGTCGCGCCCTCGAGGACGCGCTCGCGGTCGTCTGGAGCGATGTCCAGGACGCTGCGCGGGAGCGCCGCCGGCGGTTGGCGTCGACGCCAGAGCCGGGCTGACGTCGTCACCGACACGGCGAACGCCGGCGCGACCTGGATCGGCCCGACCGGACGTCGATCAGCGCCGCCGCTGGGCCTCGACGAACAGCCGCCGGGCGTCTGCGTCGAACGACACCGACGAGCGCGGTGCACGAGGACGTGGCCGTCGTGGTCGCGCAACCGCAGTCCGAACCACCAGCAGCGCGCCATCCAGATCCGCCACAGCCAACTGCACACGACGACGAGGGCACCGAGCACGACCAAGCCGGTGCGCCCGCCGATCAGCCCGACGAGGGCGAAGCCGGCGCCGCCGGTAGCGAACACCACTGCGACGAGGACCCGCCACCGCCACACCGCCCAGGCGGCGGGGGTGAGGTTGATCACGACGGCGAGGCGCGGGCGGCGCAGCACGACGGCGACGAGCCGGGTGAGCACGGACCCGGCGATCAGCTGCCACCACTGGGCACCGGCGAGGTCGACGGCCGTCGCCCGCGTCGCCGACGACGTCGCCTGCCCGGTCTTCACGCAATGGTCCGGCGCCCGGCCGCGCCGCTGATCCGCGGCCAACAGGACGGCCACGCGACCCGACGACCTCGACGTCCGACGCACTCCGACAGGATGCCCGCTGCAGTCGTCCGAGCCGCGCCCGACCCCGGTGGCGGTCAGCGCTCGCCGGTGCGCGAGCCGGCGAACACGTACCGTTCGCGCAGGGCGGCGACGGCTGGGGGCACCAGGGCACCGCCGTCGAGCAGTTCCTCGACCGTCATCGTGGCGAACGTGGCGTCGTCGACGAGCAGCTCCCGGTAGCGGGCGCACTGGCCGGCGACGTCGACGTTGCCCGCCGGATGGACGAGCACGAACCGCCCCGACGCCCATCCGCGGTCCGGATGCTGGAGCATCGACAGCAGGAGCAGGTGCTCCAGCCACAGCTCGCACAGGTCGCTGCGCCGCAGCAGCGCGCCGAGTGCCTGCGGGCGGAACGCGCCGGACCGCTCGGCCACCTGCCGGTAGCGGGCGAGGTTCTCCGGCCGGGGCACCTCGGGGTGGCTGCGCTCGTGGTAGCGCACGGAGAACGCGAGGATGCCGCGGGGCGCATCGGACCGGCCGGTGACGAACGCCGCGGCGAAGGCCCGCAGGCTGTTGGTGTAGGCCGGATCCCAGCGTCCCGGAGAGTGGGCGAAGCGGACCTCGCCCACTGACCCGGGCAGCTCCGGGAACCATCGGTGCGCGGCACGGTCGGCGGCCGACGGATCGGCGGCGAGATCGCCGAACAGGTTGAACGACAGTGCCGCCGAGGAGAGCAGGTCGGCCCACAGCCGTTGGTGGTCGAAGCTCTGGTGCGGCTCGACCCGGGCGACGCGCCGCCTGACCGCGTCCAGCGCCGCCGGCGTGACGAAGTTCGCCCCGGTGGCACGCGGCGTGGTCGAACGGCATGCGGCTCCCCACCAGCCTGGTCCGCGGGTCGCCAGGCCTGGGCACGATCGGCTGCGTGCCGATCGGATGGTCGTGCGTGGCCCGCCAACGCGCCTGGTGCAGGCGAGCCGACTGGCGGAACTCGGTCATCGCCGGGCGTCGCGCCACCAGGTCGTCACGCTCCCAGCAGTGGGCCGCCTCGAGCTCGTCACGCGACGCACTGGCCATTCCTCTCACCGTACGGACGGGGGAAGGCCATGTCGATGGGAACGGGGGAGCTCGCCGGGATCAGGCAAGATGAGTCGATGTCGAGCCCGGACGAGCGCGGCCGGGGCACCCGTGTGGAATACCGCTTCGGGGTGGTGCTGGCACTCCTGCTGGTGATGTTCGTGTGGCTGATGACCGCGAGCACGTCGAAGTGGTCACGACCGATCGAGGTGGCCCTGACCGGCGGCACCCTGCTCGCCGCGCTGTTCGCCTCGGACGTCTCGCTGCGCGTCCGGCGAGTGGCCACGGTGGTCGCCGCGGTTGCCTTCGCCGGCTCGTTGTCGCTCGTGGCGTTCGGCAGACCGGGCGACGGCGCGACGGCGCTGCTCAACGCCGGCCTGGTCGCCCTGGCCCCGATCGCCATCGCCAGGTCCGTGTTCCGGCGGCGCATCATCGACATCCGCACCGTCCTCGCCGCCCTGTGCATCTACGTGCTCTTCGGCATGCTCTGGGCATACATCTACACGGCCATCGGCGCCGTGGGTTCGTCGGCGTTCTTCGTCCAGACCACTCGACCGACGAGCGCGGACTTCCTCTACTTCAGCTTCATGACGCAGTTGACCGTGGGCTACGGCGACTTCACGGCAGCCGGGAACCTCGGCCGGGCGTGCGCGGTGCTCGAAGCCCTCCTCGGTCAGATCTACATGGTGACCATCGTCGCCCTGCTGGTGTCCCGGCTCGTGCCTCGCGGCTCGGCGACGGCTCGTCGACCGACGGCTGACGGACCACACGCGTCCGGGACGGCGCGCCTGCAGTCGGAGCCCGATCAGCGTGGGCCGGGGTCGCGCCGGTGACGGCGGACGTGCACGAGGTTGGCCGCGACCAGCAGGTCGTGGTCGTCGAGGATGCTGGCGGGCGGGCCCTCGGCAGCGATGCGGTGGTCTTCGGTGAACACGATGCAGCGGTCGGCGACGACGCGGAGGGTGTCGAGGTCGTGCGTGGCGAAGACGATGGTCTTGCCGGCCTCGCCGAGCTCGACGATCAGCTCGACGAGCCATTGCTGGGTGCGCGGGTCGAGTGCTGCGGTCGGTTCGTCGAACAGCAGCACGTCGGGGTTCATCACGAGGACCGAGGCGATCGCCACACGCTTCTTCTGACCGCCGGAGAGCTGGTAGGGGGCGCGGTCGGCGAGGTCGTCGATCTCCAGCATGCGCAGCGTGTCGGCAACGCGAACCTCGACCTCGGCGAGCGGGAGGCCCATGTTCAGCGGGCCGAAGGCGATCTCCTCGCGGACCGTCGGTGAGAACACCTGGGCGTCGGAGTTCTGGAAGATGAAGCCGATCCGCGAGCGGAAGCCGCGGGAGAACTGCCGGTCCTCGAGGTTGTCCTCGGTGACCGGTTGGCCGAACGCCCGGTAGCTGCCGGAGTCGGCGAACAGGAGGCCGTCGAGCACCTTGAGGAGGGTCGACTTGCCACAACCGTTGGCCCCGAGGAGAGCCAACTGCTCGCCTCGTCCGACCGTCACCGAGACGCCGTCGAGGGCGGTGAACCGCCCGAGGTACCGGAAGTTCAGATCGCGGCACTCGAGGAGCACCTCGCGTCCGGCGCCAGCCGCCGCGCCGGTGCGCTGCCCGTCCGGGTGCCGGTCCAGATGGAGGTCAGGCGACGACACGGTCGATCCCGACGATGCCGACCGCGAGGAGGACGCAGGCGATCGTCCACGCGGCATCGACCCACCCGACGTGGCCGCGGCGCAGCGTCCGGATGTCACCGGTGAAGCCACGGGCGACCATCGCGAGGTACACCTCCTCGGACGTCGCGTGGGCCTTGCCGAAGACAGCCCCGGCGGAGGCGGCGACGAACCTGCGGTCCGAGACCACGTCGGCGTCGGTGCCGACGGTGCGGCTGCGCCGCGCCAGGTACATGTCGCTGACCGAGCCGAGGAGGTGGAAGAGGTAGCGATAGGCCATGCCGAGCACGAGCACGAACATCTTCGGGACGAACAGCTCGCGCAACGCAGCCAGCAGCCGGTTCCACGGCGTGGTCAGGGTGAGCAGCACCACGAGGGACACCGACGTGGCGACGCGGGCGACGATGATCGCCGCGGCGTGCAGGCCCTCGCTGGTGATGCCGAGCTGGTGGCCGAACCAGGTGCCCAGCGGCACGACGACGTGACCGGGGGTGATCACGTCGAGCGTGGCCGGCAGCACGACGATGCCGGTGAAGATCGGGATGAACAGCCACACGCGCTTGACGAACGCGACGAGCGGCAGCCGGCTGGCCACGGCGATCAGCAGCGTGACGGCGTACGTCGCGACGAGCATCGGGATCGACCGGACGAACGCGACGACGACCAGGAGACCGATCAACGTGACGAGCTTGACGCGGGGGTCGAGCCGCTGCAGGAGGCCCGGTCCGGCGGCGACGTCGTCGGAGAACATGGCCTGGCGCAGCAGGCCCGACGCACCGTCGAGGGTCTTGGCGACGAAGTTGCCCTTCCGACGCTTGCCGATGCACCCGCACGGGCACAGGCCGACCTCGCTGCGGACCAGCCACTCGGGCGCGATGCGCTCGGGCTGGTCGGTGGCGGTCAACCGGGACTCGCCGACGGTTCGAGGTCCCGCTCGGGGTCGTCGACCGCGTGGCGTCGTCGCCACCTGTGGACCAGCTGGAAGACGCCGACGACGACACCGACGACGAGCAGGGTGCCGACGATCGCCGACGCGTAGTAGCCGAACGTCGGATGGTCGGCGCTCCTCAGGTCGTAGCCGGGGAACAGCGAGTGGCTCCACCAGTCGGCGTACTTCGAGAGTCCGGCCGGGACTGCGTCCAGGCCGTATCGGCGCAGGTCGAGGTCGTCGGGGCCGTCCTCGCCGAACGCGGTGCCGGTGGCCAGCAGACCGAGCGGCACGAGAGCGACCATGACGCCGAGTCCGATCAGTGGGCGGCGCGCACCGATCCTGCGCGGCGGCAGCCCGCTGTCGTCCTCCGGCACGGCCGGGTGGTTGATCCGCAGGATCGGCAGGTTGGCCCGTTGCAGGTAGGCGATCACCCCCGCGGTGAGCGCGAGCTCGACGAAACCGGCCACGAGCACGTGCGCGAACAACATGGCCGGGATCGTCTGCGACAGGTGGAACGGTGCGTACAACGGGATGTGCGCACCGCTCGCCGAGGTCTTGTAGAACAGGTCCGGCTGGATCCCGAACTCGATGGCCGCGCACAGCGCGGCCGCGTTGATGCCGACGTAGGCCCCGACACCCGCAGCGAGCGGCCGCCGCGCCGATGTCAACGAGCTCCGGCGGGCGAGCAGCAGGTAGACGGCGTAGCCGACGAACGGCATGACGATGGCCATGTTGAAGCAGTTCGCGCCGTACGCCAGGACCCCTCCGTCGCCGAAGGACAAGGCCTGGATGAACAGCGCCGTGCTCACCGCGATCACGGCGGCCCACGGACCGAGCAGCACCGCGACCAGCACGCCGCCGACGGCGTGCGCCGTGGTGCCATCGGGGATCGGCACGTTGAACATCATCACCAGGAAGCAGGACGCGGCTGCCAGTGCCAGCAGTGGCACGTACCGGTTCTTGACCACCTTGCGGACTCGACGCCCGGCGGTCACCCAGAACGGCACCGCGGCGACGTACAGCACACCGCACGTCTGCGGGCTCAGGTAACCGTCAGGAATGTGCATCCGAGCCCCTGTCCAGCCGCCGGCCATGCGCCGGGAAGAATGCGAGTCGTTCGCATTTGCAAGGTAGCCCGGATGGATCGTCGGCTCGCGCGCCGATCCGAGGAGTCGCGATACGTTCCCGGGACGATGGATCTCACCGCTGAGGAACGCCGCTTGCGAGACGCCCGGACCGGCGTGCCATGGCGGTTCATCGGGCCGTACCTCAGTGAACGTCAGTGGGGCACCGTGCGCGAGGACTACAGCGACGACGGTGACGCGTGGTCGTACTTCAGCCATGATCAGGCGCGGTCGCGTGCCTATCGGTGGGGTGAGGACGGCCTGGCCGGGATCAGCGACGACCACCAGCGGATGTGCTTCGCGCTGGCGTTCTGGAACGGGCAGGACCCGATCCTCAAGGAGCGGCTCTACGGCCTGACCAACTCGGAGGGCAACCACGGCGAGGACGTGAAGGAGTACTACTTCTACCTCGACAACCTGCCGACGCACAGCTACCAGCGCTGGCTGTACAAGTACCCGCAGCGGGCGTTCCCCTATGCCGACCTGATCACCACCAACCGTTCTCGGTCCCGGTTCGAGATGGAGTACGAGCTCCTCGACACGGGGATCTTCGACGAGGACCGCTACTTCGACATCGAGGTGACCTACGCCAAGGCGGGGCCCGAGGACATCGTCGCTCGGATCACGGTCCACAACCGCGGTCCGGAGGTCGCGCCGATCCACATCCTGCCGACCCTGTGGTTCCGCAACACCTGGGACTTCCCGCCACACATCGAGCGGCCGATGTTGCGCGCGGTCGACGGATCGGGATCCGTCGTGCGCGCCGATCACCCCGAGATCGGCACGTGGCACCTCCACGCCGCCGACGACGCCGAGCTGCTGTTCTGCGACAACGAAACGAACACGGCCCGCCTGTGGGGTGCCGCCGACTCGCCGGCGTACCCCAAGGACGGCATCGCCGATCACGTCCTCGACGGCGCACCGACCGTGAACCCTGCCCGCGAGGGCACCAAGGCTGCCGCGCACGTCCGTCTCGAGGTCCCGGCCGGCGGCTCGGTGTCCACCTGGATCCGCCTGACCAGAGGCGATCAGCCGTCGGTGGATCCGTTCGCCGACGTCGAGGAGGTCGTCACGTCGCGCCTGGGCGATGCCGACGAGTTCTACGCCGCCATCACGCCCGACACGGTGTCGGCCGACGCCGCGGCGGTGATGCGCCAGGCGCTGGCCGGGATGTTGTGGTCGAAGCAGTCGTACTACTTCGACGTCGACGTGTGGCTGCAGGAGCACAAGGCCCATCCGCTGCGACATCCGGAGAAGGTCGGCGCACGCAACCACGCGTGGTTCCACATGATCAACCACGACGTCATCTCGATGCCCGACAAGTGGGAGTACCCCTGGTACGCGGCGTGGGACCTGGCCTTCCACTGCGTGCCGCTGGCGATGGTCGACCCGGACTTCGCCACGTCGCAGCTCGACTTGATGCTCTCCCAGGTGTACCTGCACCCGACCGGGCAGATCCCGGCCTACGAGTGGAACTTCGGCGACGTCAACCCGCCGGTGCACGCCTTCGCCACGCTGTTCATGCACAGCGTCGCCGGGAACATGGGTGCCGTCGACCTGCCGTTCCTGCGCCAGTCGTTCACCCGACTGCTGCTCAACTTCACGTGGTGGGTCAACCGCAAGGATCCGTCGGGCAAGAACGTGTTCGAGGGCGGCTTCCTCGGGCTGGACAACATCGGCGTGTTCGACCGCAGCGCCGCACTGCCGACCGGCGGCCGCCTCGAGCAGGCCGACGGCACCGCGTGGATGGCGCTGTTCAGCCAGAACATGCTCGAGCTGGCCCTCGAATTGTCGAGGGACGACCCGGACTACACCGACTTCGTGTTCAAGTTCGTCGAGCACTTCTTCTGGATCGCCGCGGCCGTCGATCCGATCGGCGACCACCCCGACGAGATGTGGGACGAGGAGGACGGCTTCTTCTACGACGTGCTGCGCCTCCCGGACGGGACGGGCAAGCGGCTCAAGGTGCGCTCACTGGTCGGCCTCCTCCCACTGTGCGCGACCACCGTGATCTCGGCGAGGGTGCTGGAGGAGCACCCGGAGCTCACGGGTCGGATCAAGACGTACCTCGACCGCAACAAGGACCTCCTGGCCAACATCGCCGACCCGTTCGTGCCCGGCGTGAACGGACGGCGGCTGCTGTCGTTGGTCAACGAGGACAAGCTCCGGCGGATCCTGCACCGCATGCTCGACGAGGAGCGCTTCCTCGGGCCCCACGGCATCCGGTCGATCTCCCGGGCGCACCTCGACGACCCGTTCGAGACCGTCGTCGAGGGCGTCACCTACCGGGTGCAGTACGAGCCGGCGGAGTCGACGACGGGCATGTTCGGCGGCAACTCGAACTGGCGTGGGCCGGTGTGGTTCCCGGTGAACCTGCTCATCGTCCGGGCCCTGCTCCAGCACTACCGGTACTACGGCGACGGGTTCACGATCGAGTGCCCGACCGGCTCGGGCCACCAGATGACGTTGTTCGAGGTGGCCAAGGAGATCGCCGACCGGTTGATCGCCACGTTCCTGCGCGCGCCGGACGGCACCCGGCCGGTGTACGGCGGCACGGAGCGCTTCCAGGACGACCCGCACTGGCGGGACCTGGTCCTGTTCTACGAGTACTTCCACGGCGACAACGGCGCAGGACTCGGCGCGTCCCACCAGACCGGGTGGACCGGGCTGGTGGCCCCGCTGATCCAGCTGTTCGGCCACCTCGACCCGGCCAACACGCTGGCGGACGAGGATCGGCCCCTGGCCCGTCCGTTCCGCCGGGTCACCGGCGAGGCGATCGGCGACATCGAGACGGTCCGCGAGGCCCGCGGCGTGCATCCGTGAGGCGACCGAACCCCTGATGCCCTCGTGGAACCCCCGGTGCTGATCACGGTCGGCCTTCTGGGACTGCTGGCCTCCCTCGACCCGCTTCGTCCGGCGATCTTCGTCCTCGTGCTGCGGACCGAACAGGGACGGCTGAACGCGATCGGGTTCCTCGTCGGGTGGGCAGCGGCGCTGGCAGTGCTCTTCGTCGCGGCCTTCGTCGCGTTCGACGCCGGCGCGACGGGCCGCGACAGCTCCAACCAGACGACCTGGTTGTCCGTCGTGGAGCTGATCCTTGCCGTCGTCCTCATGGCGGTGACCGTCCGCCGGTGGCGCAGCCGCCACGACGCGTCGGCTCCCCACCCGCCGCCGGCACCCATCCTGCGCCAACTCGAGCGGCTGACACCGCGGCGGTCCGGCATCCTCGGAGTGCTCATCCAACCGCGAACGTTGACGGTCGCGGCCGCCATCGTCGTCGCCCGCGACCGGGTGGGTCTGCCGGACGCCGCAATCGGTCTCGCCGTGTTCGCCATCTTCTCGACGGGTGCGCTCCTCGGCCTGCTGACCTACGTCGTACGGCGGCCGAACGGCGCCGACAGCTGGCTGGCGGAGGTGACGAATCGTCTGGAGCAGTCCGGACCGGTGCTCTTCACGCTCGCGTGTGCGCTCGCGGGCGTCTTCCTGCTCGGCGACGCTCTCCGCGGGCTCGCTGCCGGATAGTCAGCGGGTGACGGCAGCGATTCATCCGGTTTGGTGGATGTTGGTGGTCGGCGGGGCGTGTTGACTCCGGGGAGATCCGCCGCGCTCCCCCAGGCTTCGCCTGGGGCCGGCATCGGACAATCACGAACGCCGCCTCGGCGGTGAGAGAGAGGACCTCATGACCGAGTCGTTCAGAGGCACGATCAACGTCGACATCAGGGACTCGGTGCCGGATTGGTCGCCGTTCGAGCCGCCGAAGGCGCCCGACGGGGCCCCGAGCGTTGTGTACATCGTCCTCGACGATGTCGGCTTCTCGGCCATGAGCTGCTACGGCGGCCCGATCGACACACCGAACATCGATGCGATCGCGGCGGATGGTGTTCGCTTCCAGCAGTGGCACACGACGGCACTGTGCTCGCCGACGCGCTCGTGCCTGCTGACCGGTCGCAACCACACGCGCAACAGCATGGCCTGCATCACCGAGGCGGCGATCGGCTTCCCCAACGCGAGCGGGACGATCCCCCCGGAGAACGGCACGATCTCCGAGATCCTCGGTGAGCTCGGGTGGAACACCTACATGGTCGGCAAGTGGCACCTGTGCCCCGACGACGAGATGAACCTGGCCTCGACACGGAGGAACTGGCCGACCGGGCGCGGATTCGAGCGGTGGTACGGGTTCCTCGGGGCGGAGACGAACCAGTGGTATCCCGATCTGGTCTACGACAACCACACCGTCGATCAGCCGGCCACGCCGGAGGATGGTTACCACCTCACCGTCGACCTCACCGACAAGGCCATCGAGTTCATCCGCGACGCCAAGGCGATCGCCCCGGAGAAGCCGTTCTTCCTGTACTACGCGCCCGGGGCGTGTCACGCCCCGCACCACGCACCGAAGGCCTGGATCGACAAGTACAAGGGCCGGTTCGACCAGGGCTACGAGGCGCTGCGCGCCGAGACGCTGGCCCGCCAGAAGGAGATGGGCATCGTCCCGGCCGACACGGATCTGCCGCCGATCAACCCGATCGGGACGCCGGAGACGCGCTCGGGACCCGACGGCAAGCCGTTCCCGGCGCTCGACGTCACGCTCCCGTGGGACTCGCTGACCGCCGACGAGCAGGCGCTGTTCGCCCGCATGGCCGAGGTCTACGCCGGGTTCCTCGGCCACGCCGACTCCGAGATCGGGCGCCTGCTCGGCTTCCTCGAGGAGTTCGGCTGGCGGGAGAACACGATGGTCGTCGTGGTGTCGGACAACGGCGCCTCCGGCGAGGGCGGCCCGAACGGCTCGGTGAACGAGATGAAGTTCGCCAACGGGATCCCCGACACGATGGAGGCGAACCTGCCCCTCCTCGACGCGCTCGGCAGCCCGACCACCTACAACCACTACCCGAACGGCTGGGCGATGGCCTTCAACACGCCGTTCAAGATGTGGAAGCGCTACGAGTTCAACGGCGGCACGAGCGACCCGTGCATCATCTCCTGGCCGGCTGGGAGCGAGGCACGCGGGGAGCTGCGCGATCAGTACCACCACGCCGTGGACCTCGTGCCGACCATCCTCGACGTCCTCGGCGTCGAGCCGCCCAGTGTGATCAAGGGACACAGCCAGACGGCGTTCGACGGCGTGAGCATGCGCTACAGCTTCGACGCACCCACCGCGCCGACCGCCCGTCGCACGCAGTTCTACTCGATGCTCGGCTCGCGCGGCATCTGGCACGACGGCTGGAAGGCGATCACCAACCACCCGACGTTGAGCGGCTGGAGCAACTTCAACGACGACGAGTGGGAGCTGTACCACGTGGACGTCGACCGGTCCGAGATGCACAACCTGGCCGAGGAGCACCCGGAGAAGGCGCGCGAGCTGGTGAACCTCTGGTACGCCGAGGCCGGGGCGAACAACGCGTTCCCGTTGGACGATCGTTCGGCGCTGGAGATCATGCTCACGCCCCGTCCGGTGCTGTCACCTCCGCGCAACCGCTACGTCTACTTCCCCGACGCCGCCGACGTGCCCGAGTCGCAGGCCGTCAACGTCCGCAACCGGTCGTTCACGATCGGCGCCCTCGTCGACATCCCGGCGCCAGGGGCCGGGGGCGTGCTGTTCGCCCACGGTTCGCACTTCGGCGGCCACGCCCTGTACGTCAAGGACAACCGGCTGACCTACGTCTACAACTTCGTCGGGATGGCCGAGGAGCGGCTCGTCGCCGACGTGGACGTGCCGACCGGCGAGAACGTGATCCTGTCCGCCTCGTTCGACAAGGACGGCGAGGACCCGCCCGGCGTGGCCACCGGGATGCTCTCGTTGTGGCACGGCGACACCAAGGTCGGCGAGACGCGCTTCAGGACCCAGCCGGGCAAGTTCATGATCGCCGGCGAGGGCTTGTGCATCGGCCGCGACAGCGGCGCAGGCGTCACCGCCGACTACCCCGGCGAGCTGCCGTGGCGGTTCACCGGCGGCACGATCCGCCGCGTCGCCGTCGACGTCAGCGGTGAGCCGTACGTCGACCTCGAGCGGGAGGCCGCGGCGATGCTGATGCGCGAGTGAGCCCAGGCGGCGCGACCAGCTCGACGGCGGTGCTGTCGAGCTGGTCGGACGGGCCGGCGAAGCGGGCCATCGTCGAGTTCGTCGAGCGGACCGTCGCCGACGGTGCAGTACCCGCCGTCGAGCGAATCGCGGTGTTCGACAACGACGGCACGCTGTGGTGCGAGCAGCCGATGCCGATCCAGCTCGACTTCATCCTGCGTCGCTTCGCGACGATGCTCGGCGACGACCCGACGCTCGCCGAGCGCCAGCCGTGGAAGGCCGTCGCCGAGCACGACGTCGCGTGGTTCGGCTCCCTGATGGCCGAGCACTACGCGGGCGACGACACGAACGTGCGCACGCTGGCCGGCGGGATCCTGGCCGCCTACGCGGGGATCAGCGTGGAGGACTTCGAGGCCCAGGCCGACGCGTTCATCCGCACGACGCAGCACCCGACGCTCGGCCGCCAGTACGTGCGCTGTGCCTACGCCCCCATGGTCGAGCTGCTCGGGTACCTCGAGGCCAACGGGTTCTCCAACCACATCGCCTCGGGCGGCGGCCGCGACTTCATGCGACCCATCAGCCAGGACATGTACGGCATCCCCCGGGAACGCGTGATCGGCAGCAGCAGCACCTTCGCGTACACCAGCGACCGCCCCGGCGGCACGATCACCCACAAGCCCGAGGTCGACTACCTCGACGACGGGCCGGAGAAGCCCGTGCGGATCTGGAACCGCACCGGCCGCCGACCGATCCTCGCCGCCGGCAACTCCAACGGCGACGTTCCGATGCTCGAGTTCACCCACCACCCCGAGCACCCCACGCTGCGGCTGCTCGTGCTGCACGACGACGCCGAGCGCGAGTTCGCGTACACGACCGGCGCCGACCAAGCACTCGAACGGGCGGCCACCGACGGATGGACCGTCGTCAGCATCAAGGACGATTGGACCACCGTCTTCTGACCGCCGTGCGCCGCTCGCACCCCCGGTGCGTCGCTTCGACCTGGCCTGGTCGTCCATCCGGCCGGGACGTGCGTCGCTGCGGTTCGGCGCGCCTCAACTGCTCGCAACGGCGAGCCACTGGTCCCACGCGGTTCGCAGCTGATCGGACGTGTACGGCTTGAACCAATCGGCGAGGTAGCGCTCGGCGGGGATCGCCAGCACGTCGACCTCGGTCTCGGCGACGACGGCCGCGTTGCGCTCGGCGCCGCGCACCACCCCGGTGACACCGATCGGGAGCCACGGGTGGAGGGGCTCCGACCGATAGCCGCCCACCGGTTCGACGCGGGTGCCGGGACCGAGCGGGATCACGACGACCGATGCGGCGGTTCCGGGCGAGAGCACCACTTCGCCGGCCTGGAGTCGTGACCGACGGACATCGCGCAAGGCGGCTCGCCGATCGATCGTGTCGATGTTCAGGCCGTGCCGTGCGAGCTGGACGAACCAGTGGTCGATCTCCACCTGATCGTCGGTCACGGCGACACCGCGGCGATACCAGTCGGCTTCCTCGTGGCGCGGGACCGGGTGGGGCTCGTCGAGCAGTCGTGTTCGGCCGAGGAGTCGCGGGTGGTGGGCCTCGAGCGCTCGGGTGACGAGGGTGGCGAACTCCGGGTTGTCCGGCGGGGGGACGACCTCGACGAAGCGCTCCGCTCGCGGCGCGTTCGGAGCCTGGCGAAAGCTCCCGAGCACGTCGGCCTCGATGTCGGCGATCGTCTCGACGGAGGCCATGACGACTCGATCGATCGATCCGGCGTCGCTGAAGTCACCCCGGTGGAACGCGACGCGCAACGATCCGTCTGCGGTCAGCTCGACCATCCGGAGGTTGCCTTCGGCGATGCTGTGGTGCTTGTCGACCCACACGAGCGCACCGAAGCGCCGGTCACGGCTCCGCAGCGCCATCACCGCGAGGCCACTGCGCCGATCCACGCAGATCTCGTAACCGGCGCTGGTCCGCTGCGTGGTGCCACGCTGGCGCAGCGCGTCGGCGGCGCGCAGCACCCGGATGGCGTCGATCACATCGTCGACGAACTCCCGGGCCGCCGGACGAGTGTCGACGAGCCAGCCGAACGCCTCGCCCGTGACGTCGCGGTACCGCTCGACGAACGGAGCCGTGTCGATCCCGTCGAAGGTCGACGTCCGCAGGGCCTCGCGTGGCTCTGCCGTCTGGCGGTCGAGGGAGGTGAACGCTCCTCGGATCATCAGCGCACGCAGGGCGACCCGGTCGTCGAGGAGGTGCGCCGGGACCGCGCTCTTGCTGTGGCACAGGCTGAGCGCCAGGACCTCACGCAGCACCACGTCACCGGGGACGGCCGTCGTCGCCAGCCCGACCGCCTCGATGCGCGAGCGCAGGCGTGCCGCGTCGGTCGACCACAGCTGGTCGGCCAGGTCGTCGAAGCCGGCGCCGAGCGCTGTCTGCGCGGCGTACTGCGGGTGCACGCGCCGCCCGGCGGGCGTCGCCGCCACCATGCCGATGTCGTGCAGGTAGGCCATCAGCACCGCGCTGCCCTCCACGACCTCGCGGCGCTCCGGCGGACGCGACGGCAGCAACCCGCCGTCGAGCTGGCCGACCAGCCGGGCCGCGCGACGGGCGACGTCGCGCACGTGGACGACGCCGTGATCGGAGAACGTCGCCGGGTGCGAACCCGGGTCGGCGAAGAAGGTCTCATCGGTCAGGAACGACTCCGCCACGGTGGCCCGTTCGATGGGCCGCCAATAGCGCTCCTCGAGGCGAGCACGGATGTCCGGCGAGATGAAGCGGTCGAACTCGTCGCCGTCGTCCAGCGGCGGTGTCAATGGTTCGAACTCCGCCACGGGCCTCCTCGATCGACGCCACGATCGACGCTACGACGATCGGTCGACGTCGACGACGCGCCATCGACGCTAGTCAGCTCGACCACCGCGCGCGGCCAGCGCGACGCGGCGCGAGCGCAAACTACGTTGCTGCGATGTCGCGCCATCGAGATTGGTCGATCGGGAGAGCGGGATGCTGATCGTCGAGCGGGTCGCCGCACTGCATCGCATCGACCTCTTCGCCGCCACCCCCGGAAACGTCCTGGCCGCCGTCGCCGCCGCGGCCGAAGAGGTGACGCTCGAGGCCGGCGACGTCCTCATCGAGGCGGGTGCCGTCGAGGACAGCTGCTACGCCATCCTCACCGGACGGGTGCAGATCCTGGTCAACGGGCGTGTGCTGGTGGAGGCCGGACCCGGCTCGACGGTGGGCGAGCTCGCGGTGCTCGTGCCCGAACCGCGCTCGGCGACCGTGAAGGCGATCACGCCCAGTGGCTTCCTGCGCGTGCACAAGGCGACGATCGACGACCTCATCGCCGATCAGCCGGTCTTCGCCTCGAGCATCATCGCCGCACTCGTCGCCAGGCTCAGGGCGACCAGCGCCCACCTCGAGTCCACATGACCGTCGACCGGTCCCGCGCGACCGTGCTGCTGCTGGCAGCACAGGCCGTGGGTCTCGGCATCGCGGCAGCGCTGCTCGTGATCCCGGCGAACGGGATCTTCCTCGCGGCCTACGGCGCCGAATGGCTGCCGCTCACCTATGTCGGGATCGCTGCGCTCGGTTCGAGCGCGTCGGTCGTCATCGCTCGCTCGCTGCGACGCTGGACCCTGCCGACGGTCGCCGTGGCGGTGCTCGCCTCGATCGCCGCGACGCTGCTCGCCACCTGGGCGATCATGGTCGCTTCCGGCTCCTCGTGGCCGTCGGCGATCGACCTGATGATGTTCCCGGTGTTGCTCCAGCTGGGCTTCGTCATCATCGGCGGTCAGGCCGGCCGGCTGCTCGACCTCCAACAGATCAAGCGGTACTTCCCGCGGATCGTGGCGGGCTTCGTCGTCGGCTTCATGGCGGGCGGCTTCGCCGCGGTGCCGCTGCTCACGATGCTCGGCGAGCCACAGCACCTGATCGCCGTGTCCGCGGCGTCGTGCGCCGTGTTCATGGTGCTCGTCGCCGTCACGGCCCGGCGCAGGCCCGCCGAGCTGACGCTCGTCGACCAATCGGCCGAGGGCCACCCCAAGCGCTCGATGCGCTCCTTGTTGGCGACCCGGCTCATCGTGCTCGTGTTCGCCTACCAACTCCTGTCGGCCATGGGGAGCCAGGTCCTCGACTTCCTCGTCTTCGACCGGGCAGCCGCCCGCTACACGGAGGCGTCCGAGCTGACCCGGTTCGTCGCCGTGTACACCGGGCTCCTCAACGCGGTCGACCTCGCCTTCCTCCTCCTCCTCGCCGGGTGGCTGCTGACCCGCTTCGGACTTCGAGTCGGCCTCGTGGCCAACCCGGCCGTGGTGACCATCTTGACGATCGCGATGCTCGTCGCCACCCTCGGCCCGGGCGCGTCGTCGCTGCTGCTGTTCACGCTCGTCGTCTCCGCCCGGATCGTCGATCTGTCGTTGACCGACGGCGTGACCCGGGGCTCGATCAACGCGATCTTCCAGTTGCTCCCGGTCGAGGAGCGGATGGCGGTCCAGGCCAGCGTCGAAGGCATCGGCGTCCCGATGGCCATCGGCGCGACCGGCATCGTGCTCCTGCTGATGACCGCACTCGATCTCGGCACCAGCTGGATCGTCGCGTTCGCGCTCGTGCTGTGCTCGGCCTGGACCGTCGCCGCGGTCGTCGCCTACCGCGAGTACCGCGGAGCCCTCGGGGTCCGGCTCCGTCGACGCGGGCTCGACCCCGACGCCGCCCTGCCCGTGACTGACGACGAACAGACCGCGGCGCGGCGCCTCCTGCTGACCGACGACGTGCGCGACCTCCGGCTCGGCCTCGACCTCGGTGTCACCGCCAACCTCTCGTCGGCCGATGTCGCCGAGCTCGCCAAGCACGACGACCGCGACATCCGCCTCCTGGCGCTCGGCATCCTGGCCGGCCGCGGCGACGGCGAGGCCGCGACCACGGCCTCCGCAGAGGTTCGCCTGCTCGCGGCATCGAACGAGGCCGGCGAACGTCGCGCCGCAGCCCTGGTGCTCGCCGACGTCCACCCAGGCGATCGACCCGAACTGCTCGACCGCCTCCTGCGCGATCCCGACGCCAGCGTGCGCATCGCTGCGCTGAACGCGGTGCGATCGTCGGACAGTCGCACGGTCGACGACGTCTTCGCCGGTCTGGGCGACCCGGCGACGCTCCCTGCGGCGATCCAAGCAGCGCGCCGACTCGGGGCGCCGGCGCTGACGCTGGCCGCGCGTCGCCTCACCGAGCCCGGTGCCCTGCCGGCACGGATGCTGGCACTGGTCGGCGCCGTCGACGTCGCCGCGGACGAGGCGACCACCATCCTCACACCTCTCGTCGACCACCCGAACCGTGTCGTCTCCATCGCCGGCCTGAACGGGCTGGCCCGTCACGGCGTCTCGGTCGCCGAGCCCGTCCTCGACCGGCTCCTCGTCGAGGATGCCGCGCTCGGCGCACGCGCCCTCTTCGCCGCGACCTCGATGTCGGAAGCCGACGAGGCGCTGCTGCGTTCGCTCGAGGACCTGCTCACACTGATCCGCGACAGGGTCCTCGCGGTGCTCGCCGTGCGCTACGGCGAGGAACGGATCTCGGCGACGCGACACGCGCTCGCCAGTCCCGACGGCGGCCGACGCGCCCTCGGCATCGAGATGTTGCACGTGTCGATCACGCGAGCCGACGCCGTGCTCGTCGATTCGATCGTGCGCGACGACCTCGACCGGACCGAGCGCCTCCGCCGACTGCCGTCCCGGGTCCGGCAACCGGAGCGGGACCGAGCGTGGTGGATCGCGGACCTCGCGCTCGACCGGGAGCGTCGATGGGACTCGAAGTGGCTGCAGGCCGTCGCGCTCCACGTCGAGCTCGCCGCCGACCCCGACATCGCCGCACGCCACGCCCGTCACATCGCCAGCACTCAACACAGTCCCCCGAATGCGACCGACCGCGCGCTCGCCGAGGTGGTCGTCGCCGCATCGGCGGGTCCCGACGCGTTGCCGTCGGCCTGACGTAGAGGCACACCGAACCCAGGCGCCCCGCATCCTCCCCCGATCGGAAAAGCTGATAGTGATAGAGCATCGCTGACACCCCGCTCGGGTCGACGCGAAGAGGGAGACGGGATCATGCGCTGGAAGTTCGCGTGCGCCGCAATTGCGGTGACGGTGCTCGTGCCGGTCGGCACGGTGCAGGCAGACTCGGGAACGATCGGTGGCGGCACCGCCGTGACCACGACGTTGACCAGCCCCGTGGACGGCGCCTCGTTCGTCGCCGGCACGACCATCCCGGTGTCGGGCACGGTCGAGCTCGGCCAGGGCGCCGCCGACAAGGACACGGATCTCGTCTTCGTGCTCGACTCCTCCGGCAGCACGTCGACGACGACGAACCTCGCGTGCGGCACACCGACGAACACGGTGCTCGACTGCGAGAAGGCAGCAACCCGTGGCGTCATCGCCGACGCCAACGACGCTCGCTCGCCCATCGCCCGGGTCGGCGTGGTCGGTTTCCCGTCGCCGCAGATCGTGCCCCTCGTCGCCCCCGGCCAGTTCAGCAACAATCTGAGTGGCTTCACGTCGGGCGGTTCCACCCAGTTCGACGTCGGCATCACCCGCGCCCGAGACCTGCTCGCGCCGCCGTCCGCGGCGAGTGGTGACCTGATGGTCCTGCTCACCGACGGCGATGGGACGTTCGCCCCCGTCGATGGGATCGCCAACATGGTGATCAAGGCGTTCACCATCGCCGGCGCAGGGTGCAGCGCGGCGCTGTTGCAGGCGATCGTGGCCGGAGCGCCGGGCAGCGGGTGCTCGGTGGTCACCTCCTTGGCGACACTGCCCCAGGTGGTCGCCGACACCATCGACTCGACGCTCGACGGCGTCGACATCACCGTCAACGGTGTCGTCGCCGCGCACGTCCCGGTGAGCGCGAACGGGCAGAGCACGACGTCGTTCTCGACGACGCTCAGCGGAGTGGCGCCCGGTAACGACATCCCGATCTGCGCCATCGCCCGGGCCACCGATGCCATCGGCTCCGGTTCGGTGTCGGATTGCTCCACCGTCGACGTGCTCCCCGCCGGCACGGTCGTCGTCGACTGCTCGGGCTCGACGGTGTGCAACGCCACGGCCACCGACCCGGGAAGATCGACACTGTCGTTCAGCGCACCGCCCGAGTTCGACGAGACGGTGACGATCGCGCCGGACGCCGGGGGCCCGGGCAGCTGTGGCGGTTCGCCGTGCACGACCGGCTACCAGCTCGGCTTCCCGACGAACAGCCCGAACGGACCCGTCGCCGCGATCACGGTGGTCACGGCCAACAAGGTGTCGGTAGCCGATCGGCTCAAGGCTGCGGTCTACCTGGACGACACGCGCATCACCGCGCAGTGCAACAACCGACTGCTCGTCGCCAGGTTGCGCGACAGGTTCGGCGTCCCCGAGCCGATCCCGTGCATCACCATCACGTATCAGTCCGATGGACGGGTGCAGTACTTCGTCAAGTTCAACGCGGACCCGGCGATCCGGTTCCGTTGACGACACCCACCGGCGACGGCCCATGCGCTCGTCGGGTCTGACGGCGACCAGTGGCGCACAGCACGTCGGCGAGCGGTCCAGGTGGTCATCGGCCTCCGCGCCTGCTGGGGATCTTCGCTCATCCCGACGACGAGACGATGTGTGCCGGTGGGACGTTCGCCAAGTACGCGAGCGCCGGCGCCGACGTCCGGGTGGTCTCGTTCACCAAGGGCGGAGCAGGACAGATCAGGGACGCGGGCGTGGCGACCCGGGCGACCTTGAGCGCAGTTCGGGCGAAGGAGCTGTCGGCCGCCGGTCATGAGCTCGGGCTCACCGAGACCAGGTGTCTCGACCATCCAGATGGCGGGCTCCTGGACATCGACCGTCAGATCCTGGTCGGGCTGGCGTCGGACCTGATCGACGAGCTCGATCCCGATGTCGTCATCACGTTCGCACCTGACGGGTTCTCGGGCCATCCGGACCACGTGGCCGTCGGAGCCGCGGTGACCACCGCGTGCTTCGAGATGCGACCCACGACCTCGATCCGGCTCTTCCACTGCCACCTGCCGCGGAGCAGGATGCTGCTCCGTGACCGCCTGGCCGATTGGGTGGTGGAGCTGTCAGAACGCTTCAAGGGCACCAAGGACTTCGTGCGGGCGATGTCGGTCTTCTCGCGCGAGGCGACGGCGCTCGGTTACGCGGGCGATTTCGTCAACCTCGAATGGTTCCCGTCCGGTTCGTACGTCATCGAGCAGGGCCAGGTGGCGACCACCATGTACTTCTTGCTCTCGGGCCACGTCGAGATCCGGCGCGAGGACGACGACGGTCGTGTCCGGGTGGTCGACCGGTCAGGTCCCGGGGAGTTCATCGGCGAGCAGGGCATCGCCGCGGGACGACCACGCAACGCCCACGTGGTCGCTGTCGAGGATGTGACCACCTTGACGTTCTCGGCGACCACCGCGCCCGTCGCCGGACGGGACGCGCCCGACCAGCTGCTGCGGACCAGATCGCTCCCGTCGGGGATCAGATCGACGCCGGCGTGAGCGTGTGCATCGACGTCACCGGCTTCGTCGGTCACAAGATGCGTGCGGTTGCCGCCCATCGCTCGCAATACCCGATCGATCCGAGGATCTTCCCCGATCCGATCCTCCAGGACATGTTCGGCGCCGAGTACTTCATCCAGGTCATGCCGGAGCGAGAGCTCGACACCTCACTCCTCGCCGAGGAGGGCTGACCACGCCACCGCCTGTGGCGCTGACGGTGCTAGAGCTCAGCGGCCACGTCGTCGAAGAGCGCGGTCGAGAAGTACCGCTCCATGCGGTCGGGAAGAATCGTGGCGATGTGGTGTCCCGGGCCCAGCATCGCCGCGAGCCGTCGTGCGGCGGCGATGTTGAGGCCGCTCGACGGTCCGATGCCCAAGCCGCGACGGGCGAACCGTGCGGTGGCGACGGCCTCCGACTCGGGGACGAGCACGGGGTCGGCCAGACCGACGGCGCCGGGGTCGAGGAGCTGGCTCATGCCGTCGACGACTCCCGGGATCCCCCCGCTCACCTCCGGGTCGCCCTCCGAGTTGATCACCGTCGGCGTCGCCTGAGCGACGACCGTGTCGTGGCCGTGGTCGCGCAGCGCATGCGCCACGCCCATCAGGGTGCCGCCCGTGCCGACGCCGGCGACGAAGCCATGCAGCCGGACACCGACCTGCTGGATCAGCTGCGGTCCGGTCGAATGCCGATGAGCGAACACGTTGCGCGGATTCTCGAACTGCTGGGCGGCGAACAGCTCCGACTCCGTACCCGCCTCGAGCAAGGCGGCGAGCGCGCCGGCCATCCCTTCCGACGCCGGGGTCAGGACGACTTCGCCGCCGAGACGGCGGATCATCAACACCCGTTCGCCGCTGACCGTCTTGGGCATGTACGCCGCGGAACGGCACGCCGACCGTCGCACAGACCATGCTCAGTGCGATCGACGTCGAGCCGCTCGACGCCTCGGCCACGACGGTGGACGGCGACACCTCGCCCGTCGCGATCGCATGGGCGACGATGTTCGTCGCCATCCGATCCTTGGTGCATCCGCTCGGCAGCAGGTAGTCGAGCTTCAACCAGAGCGTGCAACCGGTTGCTGCATCATCGAAGGGGATCGTGGGAGTGTCGAGAGGCAGCCGCAGAGCCACGACGCTCGGTCGACGAACCGCGATTGACTCCGACCCATCCGCCGCCTCCCTGAGCTGGCGAGCCTACTGCCCGCTGTTCACGGGGCGACGTCCGCACGACGGGCGGCGGCCCGTCGCCCGTGGCGTGAGATGGGCTTCGTGGGCGAGCCGCCTAGGATCGCGTGACCGACCCCGTCGACAGTCACGGAGACCGCGCGTGGATGCGGAGCGACGAGCAACGATTCGAGCGACGTGACCGTTCCGGCTCGTGAGCGACGACGACATGGACGAGCTCGACCGCCAGATCACGCTGAGCGACGCTTCGTCGGGCTCGACGATCTTCGAGGAGGGCGACCTCGCCGACGGCGTCTCGGCTGTCGTCGAAGGAACGGTCGAGGTGATCAAGGGCGGGCGTGTGCTCGCCACCCTCGGTCCCGGGGCGATCCTGGGTGAGCTCGCCCTGTTCGTACCGTCGGCTCGCCGCACTGCCACAGCCAGAGCGAGCTCGCAGGTGCGGATGATCACATGGGGTGCGCAGGACATCCAGGGCAGGCTCGCCCGCCACGACCGCCTCGCCACCGCGATCGTGGCCGACCTGGCCTTCGTCCTGGCCGAACGACTCGACCGACGCACCCAGGACGTGGTGGAGCTCCTGGAGGCCGCCGGGACGCGCCTCTCGGTCGCCGCGCTGGAGCGCTTCCGGGGCCGCGCCGTCGAGTAGTTCGCCGGCGGATCGGAGCGCGTCCGAGGTGAGTGGCGTGTTGGCGACTGGACTGGACGAATTCACTACGCTGCCGTGCACGGGAAGAGGTGCCGGGAGCTGCCGGTGATCGGAGCGCGCCATGCCACAGACACGGTCCTCCGTCGACACCGGTCGCCCCGACGACCGAGATCCCGAGCCGCGATGGCGTCGACAGCTCCGCTCTGCCGTTCGTTCGTTCGCGGTCACGACGGCGAGCCGCAACCTGCGGCGGGCGCAGTTTCGTTCGCCGCGGCTTGGACGGGCGAGTGGGTGCTCCTCGTGGCCTTG
>CAWCFL010000004.1:0-564839 GCA_963794805.1 uncultured Acidimicrobiales bacterium | reverse complement strand
TTTCGGCAGCCAGCCGATGGTGGATTATCTCGACCGCGCTTGGGGTGACGTCGATCGAGTTGTTGCCCATCCATACCTTCATCAATGACAGCAATCTTCTGGAAAAGAAGCTCACCAATTACTGGGGCTACAACACCATCGGCTTCTTTGCGCCCGATCCGCGCTACGCTTCGGATGTTCCCAACAGCTTGCGCGAATTCAAGGAGATGGTGGCGCAGTCTGCACGCCGGCGGCCTCGAAGTCATCCTCGATGTTGTCTACAACCACACCGCCGAAGGCAACGAACTCGGCCCAACGTTGTCGTTCAAGGGCATCGACAATGTCAGCTACTACCGGCTTCCCGCCGACAAGCGCCGCTACATCAACGACACCGGCACCGGCAATACCGTGAATCTGTCGCATCCCCGCGTCATCCAGATGGTTGCCGACAGTCTGCGCTATTGGTCGAGCATATGCATATCGACGGCTTCCGCTTCGATCTCGGGACCATTCTGGCGCGTGAAGTCTACGGATTCGACGAGCAGAGCGGCTTCCTGAAGGCGGTCGATCAGGATCCCCTGCTCGACCCAGGTCAAATTGATCGCCGAGCCCTGGGACTGCGGACCCGGCGGCTACCAGGTCGGCGGCTTTCCGCCGGGCTGGGCGGAATGGAACGACAAATTCCGCGATACCGTGCGCGATTTCTGGCGGGCAGAAGCGACCGTCGCGGAATTGACGCCGCGCATCTGCCGCGTCCAGCGATCTGTTCAATCATGGCGGCCGCCGCGCCTGGGCCAGCGTCAATTTCATCACCGCCCATGACGGCTTCACGCTGAACGACTGGGCCAGCTACAACGACAAGCACAACGAAGCCAACGGCGAAGACAACCGGGACGGCAATTCCAGCAACCGCTCGTGGAATTGCGGCGTCGAAGGGCCGACCGATGACAAGGCGATCATCGAGTTGCGAAATCGCCAGAAACGAAACATGCTCGCGACGCTGCTGTTTTCGCAGGGCACGCCGATGATGCTGGGCGGCGACGAATTCGGCCGCACCCAGCGTGGCAATAACAACGCCTATTGCCAGGACAACGACATCTCCTGGTTCGACTGGAATTTCGGTGACGACGCCAACGATCTGCTCGCGTTCACCAAGCGCCTGATCAAGCTGCGCCAGGCCTATCCTGCGCTGCGTCGCAGCCGATTCCTGACCGGGCAATGCGACGAGGCGCTCGACGTCAAGGACGTGACCTGGATCAACGCCAATGGCCACGAGATGCAGGACGCGAACTGGAAGGATGCGTCGATGAAATGCTTCGGCATGATGCTGGATGGCCGCGCCCAGAAGACCGGAATCAAACGGCGCGGGGAGGACAAAACCGTTCTCATCGTCATGAACAGCTAGGAAGGACTGGTCGATTTCACCTTTCCAGAATTTGAAGGCGGCGAAGCCTGGTCATTGCTGGTCGACACCAATATTCCCGACGCCGTCTCAGAAGACCGTGTTTAAGTTTGGCAGCGTCTATCAGGTGACCGGCCGTTCGCTGCTGCTGTTTGCGGTGACCCAAGGACACCAAGCATAGTCGTTCGGCGCCGAGACACGGTCGTGGCGCGGCGCCGAAAACATAGTCCCGGGCTCAGGGCTTCGAGATGCCCGCGATCAGCGCCTTGTCGAATCCTTCGGGGTCCGTCATCTGCGGCGCGTGGCCGAATTCGGGAAACTCGACCAGCTTGGCGCCGCGGAATGGCCTTGGCAGCCGCCTTGCCCAATTCGGGATAATTGCCGAGCTTGGGCCGAAGCTCCGGCGGTGCGAAATCCTTCGCAATGGCTGTGGTGTCTTTCTGGCCGATCATCAGCAAGGTCGGCACCGAGATCTCGCCGAACCGGTACACCACGGGCTGGGTGATGATCATGTCGTAGATCAGCGCCGAGTCCCAGGCGACCGCTTCCTTGCCCGGACCGTTATTGAGACCGGCGAGCATATCGACCGCGCGTTCATAGCGGTCTTCCCATTTGCCCGCGTAATAGGTCGATTTCTCGTAGGCGCGGATGCCGTCGGCGTTGGTCTTCAACTCGCGCGCATACCATTGGTCGACCGAGATCGGAGGTACGCCCTTCGCGGACCAATCCTCGAGCCCGACGGGATTGACCAGGACGAGGTGGCTGACGTCCTTTGGATAAATCAGCGCGTAATGCGCCGCCAGCATGCCTCCGGTCGAATGGCCGACCACGACCGGCTTCTCCACGCCGAGCTTGGCCAGCAGTGCATGGGTGTTGCCGGCAAGCTGCTTGAACGTGAACTGGTAAGCGGCGGGCTTGCTCGACTTGCAGAAGCCGATCTGATCCGGCGCGATCACGCGATAGCCGGCCGCGACCAGATCCTTGATGGTCGGCTCCCAGGTGGCGGCGCAGAAGTTCTTTCCGTGCAGCAGCACCGCCGTCTGCCCGTTCGGGTGGTCCGGCTTGACGTCGAGATAGGCCATCTGCAGCGGCTGCCGCTGCGAGGTGAAGGCGAAGCGCTGAACCGGGAACGGATAGTCGAATCCCTCCAGTTCCGGCCCGTAGGCCGGCGCCTGCTCCGGTGGGCTGCTGGGCCGCCAACGGCCCCATGAGCACAGCGGCCGAAAGCGCCGCGCCGGCAAAGATCGTCCATATCCTGAATTTCATGTTTTTCCCGCAAAGGGTTGGGAGATTTCGAGTTCTTTCCCGTGCTGACTATCCGCAAGCGGGCGGCGCCGATAGTCAAAATCCCTTGATACGGCGACCCCCGGTCCATCTTTGCCGTGACGCTGCCGGGCCAGCAACACGTTCGCTCGAAATGCCCCTATCGTCCCTTGAACCGCGGCTTGCGCCGGCCCAGGAACGCCGCGACGCCTTCCTTGTGGTCCTCGGTCAGGCTTGCCAGTGCGAACTGATCGACGTCCATGTGGCTGGCGAGGTCGTCGAGGGCGTGCGCCAGCCGGTTGACGGTCAGTTTCGTCATCGCCACCGAGATCGGCGGCTGGGCGGCGACCTTGGCGGCCATCGCCATCGCGGCGTCGAACGCCTTGCCGGGATCAACCACCTCCTCCACCAGGCCCCATTCATGGGCCTCGTCGGCGCTGATGCGCTGATCGGCCAGGATCACCGCCTGCTTGGTGCGGGCCGGTCCCATCAGATGCAGCATCCGCGGGATGCTCTGCCAGCTCATGTTCATGCCGAGTCCGATTTCGGGCACCCGCAAGTGGGCGTCGCGGCCCACTCACGCGAAAATCCAGCGCCACCGCCAGCGCCACGCCGCCGCCGATACAAAACCCCTCGATGGCGCCGATGGTGATTTGCTCCATCTCCTGCCAGGCGCGGCTCAGTCGGGGGCCGAGCTTCAGGTGCCGGCGCAGCGTTCCGATATCCATGGTCTTGCGCGACCGGCCCTCGGAATCCTTGAGGTCAAATCCGGCGCTGAACGCATCCTTGCCGCCGGTCAGCACCACCACCGAGGTATCGCCGTCATCTTCAAAGCTGCGCGCCGCATCGGTGAGCTGCCGCAACGCTTCCGGCGACAGCGCGTTGATGCCGTCGCCACGGTCGAAGCGAACCACGGCAATGCGGCCTTCCGGGCCGAGGCCCTTCTCAATGGTCACAAACCTCGTCAAGACGCATTCTCCCTGCCGGCTGATTTGGCGATGATAGCGGAGAAAGCATAGCAGCGCCCATGCCGGTTTGTGGGCAGCGGCGACCTCGACAGCGCCGGACCATGGGATTATTCTGGTGGCCATGAGCAACCATGACCACGATCATCATCACGATCACGACCATTCGGAACTGTCGGAGATGGAGCTGCGCGTCCGCGCGCTCGAAACCATCCTGAGCGAAAAGGGCTATATCGACCCGGCCGCGCTCGATGCCATCGTCCAGGCCTATGAGACCAAGATCGGCCCGCATAATGGCGCGCAGGTCG
The DNA here is from genome assembly GCA_963794805.1 of uncultured Acidimicrobiales bacterium. Taxonomy (GTDB): domain Bacteria; phylum Actinomycetota; class Acidimicrobiia; order Acidimicrobiales; family Ilumatobacteraceae; genus JAODBQ01. Next base: position 560,922 of record CAWCFL010000004.1, on the reverse strand, counting down.
TCGCCAAGGCCTGGTCCGATCCGGCGTTCAAGCAGGCGCTGCTGGAGGATGCCAGCAAGGCCGTGAGCACGCTCGGCCATGTCAGCCGGGTCGGCGATCATCTCGTCGCGGTCGAGAACACGCCGCAGCGCCACAACATGGTCGTGTGCACGCTGTGCTCCTGCTACCCCTGGGAAATGCTGGGGCTGCCGCCGATCTGGTACAAAGCGGCGCCCTACCGCTCCCGCGCCGTCAAGGACCCGCGCGGCGTGCTCGCCGATTTCGGCGTCAGCCTGCCGAAGGAAACCGAAATCCGGGTCTGGGATTCGACCGCCGAGACGCGCTTCCTGGTGTTGCCGATGCGGCCCGAGGGCACCGAGGGCTGGAGCGAGGCGCAGCTCGCCGAGATCGTGACGCGCGACTCCATGATCGGCACGGGATTTCCGAAAACGCCGGGCGCGCCGTCATGAACGGCGTGCACGACATGGGCGGCATGGACGGTTTCGGCAAGGTCGAGCCCGAGCCGAACGAGCCGATGTTTCATACCGAATGGGAAGGCCGCGTGCTGGCGATGGTGCGGGCGATGGGCGCGGCCGGCGCCTTCAACATCGATACCTCGCGCTTCTACCGCGAGTCGTTGCCGCCCGAGGTCTACCTCACCAGCTCCTACTACCGGAAATGGTTCCTCGGTCTCGAGGACATGCTGATCGCCAAGGGTTACATCACGGCGGAGGAAGTCGCCGCGGCCCATGCGGTGACGCCGCCGAAGCCGCTCAAGCACGGCAAGTTCACGGTCGACCAGGTCGAGCGCGTGATGGTGCGCGGCAAATTCGGACGCACGCCGCCCGCGCCGGCGAAATTCAAGCCGGGCGATCGCGTGCGCGCCAGGAACATCAACCCGACGACGCATACGCGGCTGCCGCGCTACGTGCGCGGCCATGTCGGCGTGGTCGAGCTCAACCTCGGCTGCAGTGTCTATCCCGATACGGCTGCGATGGAGGCCGGCGAAAATCCGCAATGGCTCTACACCGTCGTGTTCGACGGCGCCGAGCTGTGGGGCCCGGACGCCGATCCGACGGTCAAAGTATCCGTCGATGCGTTCGAGCCGTATCTGGAGCCGGCGTGATGGACGCTGCCGCGGCGCGCGCGACCCGCGCCGTCCCCAGCATTCCCTGCGACGCCGAAGGGCCGGTGTTTCGCGAGCCGTGGGAAGCGCAGGCCTTCGCGATGGCGCTGGCGCTGCATGAGCGCGGGCTGTTCACCTGGAACGAATGGGCGGCCACGCTCGCCGACGAGATCAAGCGCGCGCAGGCCGCCGGCGATCCCGATACCGGCGAGACCTATTACCGGCACTGGCTGGCCGCGCTGGAACGGCTGATCGCCAGCCAAAGGCGTCGCGACATCCGAGACCCTGCACCGCTATCGCGACGCCTGGGACCACGCCGCCGACCGCACGCCGCACGGCGCGCCGATCGAATTGCGGCCGGAAGATTTCGCAGCGTAGCGCCAGACCGGGCGCTTACGAAGCTCTCCTGCCCGCCGCATATTCGCGCCAGCCCTTGGCCCGCAACGCGCAGGCCGGACATTCGCCGCAACCATATCCCCAGTCGTGACGCGCGCCGCGTTCGCCGAGATAGCAGGTGTGGGAATGTTCGCGGATCAGGTCGACCAGCCCTGCCCCGCCGAGTTCATCGGCGAGCTTCCACGTCGAGGCCTTGTCGAGCCACATCAGCGGCGTGTGCAATTCGAACGATTTGGCCATCCCGAGATTGAGTGCGGTCTGCAACGCCTTGATGGTCTCGTCGCGGCAATCCGGATAGCCGGAATAATCCGTCTCGCACATGCCGCCGACGATATGCGTGATGCCGCGCCGGTAGGCCAGCGCCGCGGCGAAAGTCAGGAACACCAGATTGCGGCCGGGCACGAAGGTGTTGGGCAGGCCGTCCGCACCCATCGCGATCGCGACGTCGCGCGTCAGCGCGGTATCGGAAATCTCCGCCAGCGTCGGGATCTCCAGCGTGTGATTTTCGCCGAGTTTCGCCGCCCAATCCGCGCGCAACGCCTTCATGCCGTCAAGCAGATCGGCGCGGCATTCAAGCTCGATCGCGTGGCGCTGGCCGTAGCGAAAGCCGAGCATTTCGACCCGCGCAAAGCGCGCCAGCGCCCACGCCAGACAGGTCGCGGAATCCTGCCCGCCGGAGAACAGCACCAGCGCGGTCTCGTTTCGGAACTTGTCGTTCGACGCCTTGTCCATGGCGATGCCCATAGCACCCATCGATGCCAGCGCCAATCGGTGGAAACCATGCCTGATCCGGTTCGTTTTGCTGGGATGGCCGGGCGTCTTGCGGCATACAGGCATGATCAATTTCTGACTGGTGCATCATGCTCCCTTCCCGCGACATCAAAGGCCTGCTCGACATCATGGCGGCGCTGCGAACCCCCGGCACCGGCTGCCCCTGGGATCTCGAACAGAATTTTGCGAGCATCGCGCCCTACACCATCGAGGAGGCCTACGAAGTCACCGACGCCATCGCGCGCGGCGATCTGCCCGATCTGTGCGACGAACTCGGCGACCTCCTGCTGCAGGTGGTGTTCCACGCCCGCATGGCGGAGGAACAGGGCGCGTTCGCCTTCGCCGACGTGGTCGAGGCCATCACACGCAAAATGATCCGGCGGCATCCGCATGTTTTCGCCGACAAGGATGGCGTGATAACGCCCGAACATGTGAAGGGCGCGTGGGAACGCATCAAGGCCGAGGAAAAGGCCGAACGCGCGGCACGGCGGCCGCCAGGCCACATCACAACGAATGGATCCTTGCTGTCCGGCGTCAAGGCCGGACAACCGGCGTTGAGCCGCGCGATGGAATTGCAGCGCAAGGCGTCCAGCGTCGGCTTCGACTGGAACGATCCGCGCGAGGTGCTGCGCAAGATTCGCGAAGAGGCCGACGAGATCGAAGCCGCCCTCGATCACGGCGATGCCGACGAACTCGCCGACGAAACCGGCGATCTCCTGTTCGCGCTGGTCAATCTGGCGCGGCATGTCGGGGCCGATCCCGATCTGGCGCTGCGCGGCACCAACGCCAAGTTCGAACGCCGTTTTGGCTATATCGAGCAGACGCTGGCGGCGCAGGGGCGCTCGCTGGACAGCGCATCGCTGGCCGAGATGGACGCGCTGTGGAACGAGGCGAAAACGAGGGAGTGACGGTCCGCATGCGCAATTGCGCACCGGCGAGGACGATGAAGCGCTTACACCGGGTGCGGCACCGCGTCGAAGCGGTTGACCACGATGTCGCGCTTGGTCTCGTCGACGCGCACGGTCATGTCGAAGCGGCCATCGTGCAGCTCCTTGTTGAGCACCTCGGCGTTGCGGTGCAGCCAGCTGATGCCGGCGCCGTCGGAAGCATCGATCGACAGATCCAGCGTCATCCGCGTCGCGGCGAGCCGGTCCTCGATCGCGGCAAGTAGCGCATCCACGCCCTCCCCGGTCTCGGCGGAGACCAGGAAACACGGACGCTCCGGCGGCCGGCGCGCGGCGATATTGCGCAGATTCTCGCGCTCGTCCGGGTCGAAGCGATCGATCTTGTTCCAGACTTCGAGAATGCCCTGGCCCGCATTCGGATCGATGCCGAGCTGGCGCAACACGGTATCGACGTCGCGCTCCTGGGCTTCGGCATCTTCATGCGAGATGTCGCGGACGTGGAGAATGATATCGGCTTCCAGCACCTCTTCCAGCGTCGCGCGAAACGCCGCGACCAGCTGGGTCGGCAGATTGGAAATGAAGCCGACGGTGTCCGACAGCATCGCCTTGCCGCCATGCGGCAATGTGAGCGCGCGCAAGGTCGGATCCAGGGTTGCAAACAGCATGTCGGCGGCCTGCACGTCGGCGCGGGTCAGCCGGTTGAACAGCGTCGATTTGCCGGCGTTGGTGTACCCGACCAGGGCTACGACGCGATATGGCACCCGCTGGCGGCCGGCGCGATGCAGCCGCCGGGTCGCCTGCACTTTCTTGATCTCGTTCTCGAGCCGCGTGATGCGTTCGCCGATCAGGCGGCGGTCGGCCTCGATCTGGGTTTCGCCGGGGCCGCCCATGAAGCCGAAGCCGCCGCGCTGGCGCTCCAGATGGGTCCAGGATCGCACCAGGCGGCTGCGCTGATAATTCAGATGCGCCAGTTCGACCTGCAGCGTGCCTTCCCTGGTCTTGGCGCTGGCTGAACGTGCCCCGCCGGCTGTCCTCGCCGGCGAGTCGCACGGCGTGGCCGTCGAGCACCAGCGAGCCCATCGCCAGGGCCTCGCCCGTGGCCCAGTCGATCATGCCCTGCTCGTGGTACAGCTTGGAGCGCTGCTCGAACTGGCGCACGAGCTTCGGGTGCGCGGTGAACCCTTCGGGATACTCGGTGAGGTGGTCGAAGATGCCGTCGAGCACGGCGCGGTCGACGCCCGTCGGGACGTGCGGCAGCACGCCTTGCGGCTTGGGCGGCTTGGCCACCTTGACCGCGTCCGGGCGCGTTCTTCGCGCGTCTGGTCGAGCGCCGACTGCAGCTTGGCCTGGAAGTCGGCCAACGCCCCCTCGGCCTCCTCCACGGTGAGCTCGCCGCGCTTGACGAGCGCCTCGACGTACAGCTTGCGCACGCTGCGCCGCTGGGCGATGGCCTTGTACATCAACGGCTGGGTGTAGCTCGGATCGTCGCCCTCGTTGTGCCCGTGGCGGCGGTAGCAGACCATGTCGATGACGACGTCCTTGTGGAACGTCTGGCGGTACTCGAAGGCCATGGCGGCGACGCGCACGCAGGCCTCGGGGTCGTCGCCGTTGACGTGGAAGATCGGGGCCTGCACGGTCTTGGCCACGTCGCTGCAGTACACCGAGCTGCGCGCCGCTTGCGGGCTGGTGGTGAAGCCGATCTGGTTGTTGATGATCAGGTGGATCGTGCCGCCGACGCGGTAGCCACTGGTGTCGCTCATCGCCAGGCACTCGGCCACGACGCCCTGTCCGGCGAACGCCGCGTCGCCGTGCATCAGGATCGGCAGCGAGGGGAACGACCCCGGCGGGTCGATCTGGTCCTGGATCGCCCGCACCATGCCGAGCACGATCGGGTCGACGGTCTCCAGGTGGCTCGGGTTGGCGGCCAGCTCGAGGCGGATGTCGGCCCCGGCCGGGCTCTCGTACTTGCCGGTCGCCCCGAGGTGGTACTTGACGTCGCCGGAGCCCTGCACCGACGTCGGGTCGACGTGGCCCTCGAACTCCTTGAAGATCTGGTTGTAGCTCTTGCCGATCACGTTGGCCAGCACGTTGAGCCGGCCGCGGTGGGCCATGCCGATGACGGAGGAGTCGAGGCCACCGTCGGCGGCCATCGACAGCAGCTGGTCGAGGATCGGGATCGCCGACTCGGCGCCCTCGAGGCCGAAGCGCTTGGTACCGACGTACTTGGTGGCGAGGAACTTCTCGAACGCCTCGGCGGCGTTCAGCCGCTCCAGGATCCGGTACTTCTGCTCCTTGGCGACCGCGAACGACGCGCCCTCGACCCGCGCCTGGATCCAGCGCTGCTCGGCGGTCTCCTGGATGTGCATGTACTCGATGCCGATCGAGCGGCAGTACGCGTCGCGCAGCACCCCGAGCAGCTTGCCGAGCGACATCTTCGGCACACCGCCGACGCCGCCGGTGAGGAACTCGCGGTCGAGGTCCCAGATCGTCAACCCGTAGGTGGCCGGATCGAGCTCGACGGGCATGACCGGCTCCTGCCAGCGCAGCGGGTCGAGGTCGGCGATGAGGTGGCCGCGGACGCGGTGGACGCGGATGAGGGTGGCGACCTGCATCTGCTTGTGCAGCATCGCGTCCTCGGTGGTGTCCGGGTTGAGGTCGGTGCGCCACTTGACCGAGGCGTACGGCACGCCGAGGCTGGCGAACACCTCGTGGTAGAAGTCGTGCTCGCCGAGCAGCCGCTCGTGCACGCCCTTGAGGAGCAGGCCGCTCTCGGCGCCCTGGATGATCCGGTGGTCGTAGGTGCTGGTGATCGTGACCACCTTGCTGACACCGAACGACGACAGGGTGCGCTCGTCGGCGCCCTGGAACTCGGCGGGGTAGTCGATCGAGCCGACGCCGATGATCGCGCCCTGCCCCGGCATCAGGCGGGGGACGCTCTGCACCGTTCCGATCGTGCCCGGGTTCGTCAAGGAGATCGTCGCCCCCTGGAAGTCCTCGACGGTGAGCTTGTTGGCCTTGACCCGGCGGATGAGGTCCTCGTACGCCGCGCAGGAAGCCGGCGAAGTCGAGCGTGTCGGCGTCGCGGATGATCGGCGTGACCAGCGTGCGCTGCCCGCCGCCCTTGTCGACGTCGACCGCCAGGGCCATGCTGACGTGCTCGCGACGAACGAGCCGCGGCCGGCCGTCGGCGCCGGTGGTGAACTCGTTGTTCATCGTCGGCACGTCGTCGGCGATGGCTCGCACCACGGCATAGCCGATGAGATGGGTGAAGCTCACCTTGCCCTGCCCACTGCGACTGCGGTAGCCGTTGATCACCTTGCGGTTGATCTCCAGCAACTTCGCCGGAACGTTGCGGAAGCTCGTGGCCGTCGGCACGTCGAGGCTCTTGGCCATGTTGTTGGCGATGGCCAGCCCGGCGCCGAGGATCAGCTTGCCGGCCTCCTCGGCCGGGACAGCGGCGGCAGCCGGGCGGTGGCGGCCGGCGGCCGACGCGGCGGGCACGGGCGGGGCCGGCGGCGCCGGTTGACGGCCGGCGCGACCGGCGTGGCCGCTTCGACCGTCGGCACCGGTGTCGCGGCGGCGGCCTGGGCGAGGATGTGCGACGGCTTGTAGTCCTCGAAGAACTCCTGCCAGGTGTCGCTGACCGACGTCGGATCGGCTGCGGTAGCGCTCGTACATCTCGTCGACGAGCCAGGCGTTCGCCCCGAAGTCCGTGCTCGCGTTGTCGGTGGCAGTCATCGCCTTCGATGGTACTTGTCACGCTTCGGACCCCTGCGCCCGGCCACGGATCGTCCCAGGTAGCTGGCGCCACCAGCTGTGACGGGGGGCGCGTTGCATTTCCGAAGGAACGACTTCTACAATGCCGGCCGTATGCGCCGCCCCCGGTCGCCCTGCTCGCCCTCGCCCTCGCCGCCGCCGGACTCGCCGCCTGCGGCAGTGACGGCGGCTCCAGCGGACCGACCACCGTCGCGCCGAAGGCCGACGTGGTGATCACCGCCGTCGAAGGCATCCGCTGGGACGCGCCGGCCTACACGGCCACGTCGACGGCCGGAAAGCTCGTCGTCCAGGGCCGCAACGACTCCAGCCTCGGACACAACCTGTACGTCGTCGCTGCCGACGGCACGCAGGTGGCCGAGCACGAGGACCTCGGCAAGAAGGGCGACACGGTCACCGAGACGTTCGACATCGGGCCCGGCGCCTACACGGTGATCTGCAAGATCCCCGGTCACAGCGCGATGAAGTCGACCCTCACGGTCAGTTGACCGTCGGGGCTGTGCCCCCGGCCGCCTCCGACCGCGACGCCGTCTCCCCGACGACCGAACGACCAACCAGCACCGTGGGCTCCGCCCACGGTGTCAGCCGAAGATCAGCTCGCCGAGGATCACGAACACGACCCACAGGCCGAACGCGGTGCACAGCACGTTGCGCACGCCGGGTCCGTCGTAGATCACGTTGAGGCCCTTGTTCGGCGCGGTCTTCCACGGCCACAGGCCGAGGGCGTTGACCTCGAGGATGGCGATGATCAGCAGGGTGACCGCCCAGTAGCCGAACCCCTTGCCGGTCCCGAGGTCGTTCGCCCCGTAGGCCACAGCTCCGTGACCGCGCAGCACCATGAACCACACCATGGAAACCGAGAAGATGGTGTTCTGCCGCGACGCCATCAGCGCCTTGCGGCCGGCTGCGGCGGCCGCCGGGTTGGGCTCGCCGCCGACCAGCACGTTGGCCGCGTTGGCCAGCACGATCTTCTGGTTGCGCCAGATGACGCCCCACACGTTGAGCAGCATGATCGTGCCGAGCAGCATCCCGGTGAGGATCGCCGTGTTCGCCCATCCCGGCGAGTTGGAGAAGTACTTCTCGGTCAGGCCGACGATGATGATCCCGGTGAGGAACGTGCCGACGGCCGCCCATCGGAACCACCACAGGGCCTTTCGGGTGACCTTGTCGAGGGCGATCAGCCGCGCCCGACCGCCCGTCGACTCGTTCGGCGGCAGCTCGAACTCGGCGTAGGCCGGCACCTGCACGACGTTAAAGAAGTACAGCAGCCCGATCCAGGTGATCCCGGCGACGATGTGCAGCCAGCGGAACAGGATCTGGGCGAGCCCGTCTCGGGTGAACAGATCTGACGCGAGCAGCATTTCCACACTCCTTGCTTGTGAAATCCTGCGGCGAACGTAGCAGGGCTCGCCGCGGCTCCCGGGCACCGCGACGGGCCGCCGTTAGCCTGATCCGCTGCTCTCCCCGCATCGAGGATCCTCATGGCTCACGAGTTCATCTACCAGTGCTACAAGCTGGCCCGCTTCTACCCGCCCGACAAGACCGTGCTGGAGAACATCTCCCTGTCGTTCTACCCAGGCGCCAAGATCGGCGTGCTGGGGGCCAACGGCGCCGGCAAGTCGAGCCTCCTGCGGATCATGGCCGGGCTCGACGACGGCTACACCGGCGAGGCCCGGCTGACGCCCGGCTTCACCGTCGGCTACCTCGCCCAGGAGCCGGTGCTCGACCCGGCCAAGGACGTCAAGGGCAACGTCATGGACGGTGTCGCCGAGGTCCAGTCGGTGATCGACCGGTACAACGAGGTGATGGCCATGTGGGCCGATCCCGATGCCGACTACGACAAGATCGGCGCGCTGCAGGCCGACCTCGAGGACAAGATCGCCGCCGCCGACGCGTGGAGCCTGGAGCGCAACGTGGAGATCGCCATGGACGCGTTGCGCTGCCCGCCCGACGACGCCGACGTGAGCACGTTGTCAGGTGGGGAGCGGCGCCGGGTGGCCCTGTGCCGGCTGCTGCTCAGCCACCCCGACCTGCTGCTGCTCGACGAGCCGACCAACCACCTCGACGCCGAGAGCGTCGAGTGGCTGGAACGCTTCCTGCAGGACTACTCGGGCACCGTCGTGGCGATCACCCACGACCGCTACTTCTTGGACAACGTGGCCAAGTGGATCCTCGAGCTCGACCGCGGCCGGGGCATCCCGTTCGAGGGCAACTACTCGAGCTGGTTGGAGCAGAAGCAGGAGCGGCTGGCGCGCGAGGAGAAGAGCAACGAGGCGCGTCAGCGCACGCTGGCACGCGAGCTCGAATGGGTGCGCATGGCGCCGAAGGCCGCGCCAGGCCAAGGGCAAGGCCCGCTTGGCGGCCTACGACAAGCTGCAATCGGAGGCCGAGGCGGCCGAGCGCGGCGCCGACGCGTTGGAGATCACCATCCCCGTCGGCAAGCGCCTCGGCGACACGGTGATCGAGGTCGACCACCTCGGCAAGGGCTTCGGCGACCGCCTGCTCATCGAGGACCTGTCGTTCTCCCTGCCCAAGGCGGGCATCGTCGGGATCATCGGGCCGAACGGCGCGGGCAAGACGACCCTGTTCAAGATGCTCACCGGCCAGGAGCCGGCCGACGCCGGCTCGGTCACGGTCGGCGACACGGTGGAGCTGGCCTACGTCGACCAGTCGCGCGATGCCCTCGACCCGGACAAGACCGTGTTCGAGGAGATCACTGCGGGGATCGAGCACATGAAGGTCGGCAACCGGGAGATCCACGGCCGCGCCTACTGCGCCAGCTTCAACTTCAAGGGCAGCGACCAGCAGAAGCGGGTCGGTGACCTCTCCGGCGGCGAGCGCAACCGCGTCCACCTGGCCAAGGTGCTCAAGGACGGCGGCAACGTGCTGCTGCTCGACGAGCCGACCAACGACCTCGACGTGGACACGCTGCGCGCGCTCGAGTCGGCGCTGGAGAGCTTCCCCGGCTGCGCCGTCGTCATCAGCCACGACCGCTGGTTCCTCGACCGCATCGCCACCCACGTGCTCGCGTTCGAAGGCGACAGCCAGGTGCGCTGGTTCGAGGGCAACTTCAGCGAGTACGAGGCGTGGCGCCACAAGGAGCTCGGTTCCTCCGCCGACACCCCCCACCGCATCAAGTACAAGCCGTTGTCACGTTGAACCAGTGCTCACGCCCGCACGGACGACGCTGGCGGGGGCGACACGCGACGCTGGCCGGCGGGCGTCGACAGGTCGGGCACAATCGGTGTCGTGACGAAGACCTGGATCACCCGGGGCTGTGCGGCGGTGTTCGTCGTCGGGATCGCCGGGATCATCGTCACCTCGATCGTCAACAACAACAACGCGCTGGTGCTCACCTTCGGGGCGGCGATGACCCTGGCGGCGATCGTGCTCATGGCGGTGAACGCGGTGACCACCGACGAGCGGATCGACGTGTTCGACGAGGCCCGCGCCGAGCAGCTCGAAGGGCGCATCGGCGAGCTCGTCGCCTCCGGTGCCGACGAGTCCGAGGTGCGCTCCCTCGTGCGCGACGCCCAACGCCTGATCCGCTAGGCGCGCGCCACCAGGGCGAGCTGGCGGGACATGGCCACCACCTTGCCGGTGCTGTCGCGGACCTCGCCGTCCTCCTCGAGGAAGCCGTCGCTGATCAGGTTCGTGCGGAACACGCACTTCACCGGCCCGGGAGCCGGGCGGCCGCGCACGTGGACGGTGTACTCCAGCGTCGGCACCCAGCCAGCGGGCATCCCCGCCAGGTTGAACACCGACGGGGGCAGCGCGTCGCAGACGAGCAGCAGGGCGAGCGTGTCGAGCGGCTGACCGTCGGCGAACGCGAACCAACCGGCCACCTCCGCCTGCCCGCTGGGCTCGCCGGAGGCGAACCCGACGTCGGTCGGGCGCAGGCGCACGTCGAGACGGTCCATCATGGCGACCTCCACACCCCCCTGCGACGGCATCCGGCGGACGCACTCCTCGATCGGCGGGATCGCCACGGGCACGAGCGAGTCGTGACCGAACCCGCCGGCGTTGGCTGTGACGTCGCCGAACGAGCCGAGCACCTCGAGGATCGGCTTGCCGTCGCGATGCATCGTGCCGCGCACGATGGTGAAGCGCTTGCCGGCCTTGAGCACGGCGGCGTCGATCTGCACCGGGCCCGGCGACCCCGGCGCGAGGTAGTGGGCCGACACCGAGATCGGGATCCGGACGTCCGGACACGGCACGCAGGTGGCTCGTGGCCAGGGCCAGCAGGTACCCGCCGTTGGCGTTGCCGCCGATGTCCCACCCCTCGGCGATCTCGCCGCGCCCGTCGGCGCCCACCCGTGTCCCATCGGCGAACTCCGTCACGAGCGCCATCCTGTCCGAAGCCGGCCGGCCGGCCAATCCCACGGGACCGCGGGTCGTGCCGCGCCGTAGCCTTCGGAACCGTGGCCGCCACGTACTTCCTCACCACGCCGATCTACTACGTGACGGCGCGCCCCCACCTCGGCCACGCGTACACGACGATCGTCGGCGACGCCTTGGCCCGCTGGCACCGCCTGCTCGGCGAGGACGTCTACTTCCTCACCGGTACCGACGAACACGGCCAGAAGGTGCAGGACGCAGCCGACGCCGCCGGCCAGACGCCGCGGGCCTTCGTCGATTCGATCGCTCCGCTGTACCAGGACGTGTGGCAGCAGCTGGACATCTCCAATGACGACTTCATCCGCACGACCGAAGCGCGTCACAAGGTGGGCGTCGCCGAGCTGCTGCAGCGGTGCTACGACGCCGGCGACATCGAGCTCGACGTCTACAAGGGCAAGTACTGCGTGGCCTGCGAGGAGTACTACACCGACGACGAGCTGATCGACGGCCACCTGTGCCCGATCCACAAGATCGAGGTCCAGTACTACGAGGAGGAGAACTACTTCTTCCGCCTGAGCCGCTTCCAGGACCGCCTGCTCGACTGGTACGCCGCCCACCCGAAGGCGATCGTCCCCGAGTTCCGCGGCAACGAGGCGCTCGGGCTGATCCGAGGTGGCTTGCGCGACTTCTCGGTCAGCCGGACGAGCCTGAAGTGGGGCATCCCGTTGCCGTGGGACCCGGGGCACGTCGCCTACGTGTGGTTCGACGCGCTGGCCAACTACCTCACCGCCGTCGGCTTCGGCACGGACGAGGCGACGTTCGAGCACTGGTGGCCGGCACGGCACCTGATCGGCAAGGACATCATCCGCCACCACTGCGTGTACTGGCCGGCGATGCTGCTGTCGGCCGGCATCGAGCCGCCGACGCAATGGGCCGTCGGTGGCTGGCTGCTCAGCGGTGGCGAGAAGATGAGCAAGACCGCGGGCAACGTGGTCAACCCGCTCGACCTGACCGACGAGTTCGGCGTGGACGGGTTCCGCTACTACGTGCTCGCCGAGACGCCGTACGGCAACGACGGCGACTTCACCTACGAGGGCCTCGTCGGCCGGTACAACAGCGACCTGGCCAACAACCTGGGCAACCTGCTCTCGCGCGTCGCCACCGTCGTCGGGCGCAAGTGCGACGGCATCGGGCCGGCACCGGCGGCCGACTCCGCGCTCGCGGCGGACGCCACGACGGCGGTCGAGGCGACCATCGCCGCATGGGCGGAGACCCAACCGAGCCGCGCCCTGGAGGCGACCTGGTCGCTCATCCGCGCGACCAACGCCTACCTCGAGACCAACGAGCCCTGGAAGGCCGAGCCTGGTCCTGCCGTCGACGCCGTGCTCGGCGACGCGCTCGAGGCGCTGCGCATCGTGATCGTCCTCGCCTCGCCCGTGCTGCCGTCGACGTGCCAGACGATCTGGGAGCGGATCGGGCTGGACGGCGCGGTCAGCGATCAGCGCGTGCCGGCAGATGTCGCGTGGGGCGGGTACCCCGGAGGGGTACCGGTGACGAAGGGCGAGCCGCTGTTCCCGCGCAAGACATGAGCGACTTCGACGCCGGGCCTGGCTACACCGACAGCCACTGCCACCTGTGGGACACGCGCGGCGCCGACGTCGACACGGTGATCGCCGCGGCGCGCGCCGCTGGCGTCGACACGATGATCGACGTCGGCTGCGACGCGGACACGAGCGCACAGGCGTTGGCCCATGCCGCGGCGTACGACGGCGTCTACGCGACGGTCGGGACTGCATCCGCACGAGGCCGTTCACGGTGTCGAGTCGATCGTCAAGTTGCTGGACGATCCGCACATCGCTGCAATCGGCGAGTGCGGCCTCGACTACTTCTACGAGCACTCCCCTCGCGACGCGCAACGTGACGCGTTCGCCGCCCAGATCGCGCTGGCCGACGAACGGGCGCTGCCGTTGGTCATCCACACCCGCGATGCGTGGGACGACACGTTCGACGTGCTGCACGCCACGGGAGTGCCGCAGCGCACGATCTTCCACTGCTTCACCGGCGGCCCTGACGAGATCCGCCGGTGCCTCGACCTGGGCGCGTTCGTCAGCTTCAGCGGCATCGTCACGTTCAAGACCGCGGCGGATCGTGCGCGCCGCAGCGCAGCTGTGCCCGGCCGATCGGCTGCTCGCGGAGACCGACAGCCCGTACCTCGCCCCGGTCCCCCATCGCGGCCGCACCAACCAGCCGGCCTACGTCGCCGAGGTCGTCGCCCGGCTCGCCGAGGTGCGCCACGCAGTCCCCTCACGCAGTGCGCGCGCTCGACCGCGCAGAACGCACGCCTTGCGTTTCCCGCCGTGCATCCGTAGCTTTTCCCTTCCCTGCGGGCGAATGGGGCTGTTCCCCCGCGCGCGGCAATCGACATGACCGAACCACGCAGCGCACGACGATGAACACGCACGACCGCCACCGGTTGTCGTTCGCCATCGCGCTCACCGTCGTCGCCCTGCCGGCCCTGTGGATGAGCAGCCGTGACCAGGCGGCCACGTCCGGTTCGCCCACCGCGGCGGCCGCCGGCATCGACGCACCGCAGGCAGTCGGGGTGGCCGTCACCGTCACCGTCTACGAGCCCGACGCCCCGGTCTTCCTCGGCAGCGGCGACGGCGCGGAGGACGCCACGCAGCTCGTCCCGGTGCAGCAGGGCACGCCGCTGCCAGCGCACCACGCCGACATCCGCGCGTCGTACCGCCACTATCGCAGCGATCTCGGGTGCACCACGTCGGCGGCCCGCGGCGGCATCAAGATCACGATCACGAACCTGAGCAACGGCCAGTCGGTGGTCTGCCGCAACGATCTGTCCGTGAAGCTCCCGTCCGGCGTGGGGATCCTGGTCAACACCGACCTGCTGGCGCAGATCGCCAACATCGCCAACGCGCCGATCGCCGTCCGCATCACCTGGTAGCGGTGCACAACCGCGCCCGCATCGACGAGCTGCTCGACCTCCACGGCCTGGCCCCACGGCGCGACCTCGGACAGAACTTCGTCGCCGATGCCAACACCGTGCGGCGCATCGCCCGCCTCGCCGGCGTCGGTGCCGGCGACCGCGTCGTCGAGATCGGCGCCGGGGTCGGGTCGTTGACGCTTGCCCTGGCGGAGACGGGCGCCGCGGTCACCGCGGTCGAGATCGACCGCGGGCTGGTGCCGGTGCTGCGCGACGTCCTCGTCGACACCGACGTGCGCGTCGTCGAAGGCGACGCGCTGCGACTGGACTGGCCCGCGCTGTTGGGCGAGACGACCGGCTGGGCCCTCGTCGCCAACCTCCCCTACAACGTGGCCACGCCACTCGTCGCCGATCTGCTCGACGGCGTGCCCCAGATCGCGCGGATGTTGGTGATGGTGCAGCGCGAGGTCGGCGAGCGCATGTGCGCGGCGCCCCGCTCGTCGGCCTACGGCGCGGTCAGCGTGAAGATCGCCTATTGGGCCACGGCGCGCATCGTCGGCTTCGTGCCGGCCTCGGTCTTCGTCCCGCGGCCGAACGTCGAGTCCGCGCTGGTCGAGATCGTCCGTCGCGCCACACCGGCCGTGGCGTCGCCGCCGGCCGATCTGTTCCACCTCGTGCGCACCGCGTTCGGTCAGCGGCGCAAGATGCTCCGCCGGTCGCTCGCCGATGTCGTTGCACCTGCAACGTTCGACGCGGCGGGCATCGATGCCACGCGCCGCCCCGAGGAGCTCGGCGTCGTCGAGTGGGGCGCGCTCACGGACGCATGGCTGGCGGCGAGATGAGTGCCGTCGCGATCGTGGAGGCGCCGGCCAAGCTGACGTTGAGCCTGCGGATCACCGGCGTGCGCGCCGACGGCTACCACCTGATCGACGCCGAGATGGTCACGTTGGATCTCGCCGACCGGCTGACGATCACGCCCGGCGGTCGCGGGCTGGCCATCACCGGGCCCTACGCGGCCGGCGTTCCGACCGACGACGGCAACCTCGTCAGCAGGGCGCTGGCGCTCGCCGGTCGGCGCGCGGCCGTGCACCTGTACAAGGCCATCCCTCACGGCGGTGGGCTCGGCGGTGGATCGGCGGATGCTGCGGCCGTGCTGCGGTGGTGCGGTTGGACGGACCTCGTCGCCGCTTCGCGCCTCGGGGCCGACATCCCGTTCTGCGTCGTCGGCGGACGGGCCAGGGTGCGCGGCATCGGCGAGGACGTGCAGCCGCTGACGCCGGAGCCGCTCGACATCACGCTGATCATCCCGGCCGTGCACGTCAGCACGCCGGCGGTCTACCGCGCCTGGGACGAGCTCGGCGGTCCGAGCGCCGACGGTCCCAACGATCTCGCGCCGGCCGCCCTGCACGCCGTGCCCGAGCTGGTCGAGTGGCGCAACCGGATCACCCGTGCCGCAGGCGTCGAACCGACGCTCGCCGGCAGTGGCGCGACCTGGTTCCTGATCGGCCACCACCGTCGGCTCGACGAACGCCTCGACGGTGCCGAGGTCGTCCTGACGAGAACGCGGACGGGCGTCGCGAGTGCCCCCGACGCACCGACCTGAGCAACACCCCGGCCGCCGGCATTGGTGTCGCGGCCCGACCGGGCTGAATCCGGTCGCGGCGCGACACGAATGAGTCCGCCAGTGGCCGCCGGACGCGCGACGACCGCCCGAAGGCGGTCGTCGGAGAGAACTCGTCGGGTCGGACGCCTTGCGGCGTCAGATCACTTGCCGCGCTGGCGCTGGTGGCGCGTGCGCCGCAACATCTTCTTGTGCTTCTTCTTGCGCATGCGCTTGCGGCGCTTCTTGATCAATGAGCCCATAGCTCGCCAGACGCTAGCGGCCGACTCCCCCCTGCCCAACTCCAAGCCGGCGGTCCACTGCCGCCATTAACCTGGCACGTCGACCGTCCGGGGTCGTTCAATGGTAGGACAGCGGTTTTTGGTGCCGCGTATAGGGGTTCGAATCCTCTCCCCGGAGCTCGGCTCAGGACGGCGTGAAGCGGGGGATGTTGTCGGTGTCGCCGGCGGGTTCCCAGACGACCTCGACCGGTTGGCCGATCTCCACCGACTCGGGGTCGACGCCAACGATGTTGGTCATCACCACGGGACCCTCGTCGAGGCGCACGTAGGCCAGGACGTACGGCGCGAGCGGACGGAACGGCCCGTCGCCGCGGCGCATGATCGTGAACGTGTAGATGGTGCCGCGCCCGGAGACGTCGGTGGAGGTCACCGACCGCGATCCGCAGAACGGACAGAACCGACGCGGGTACCAGATGAGCTCGGCGCACTCGTCGCAGCGCGGGATCGACAGACGTCCCTCCGCGCACGCGTCCCAGAACGCTGCGGTCTCCGGGTTGCGCCGCGGCGGACGCGTCGGCAGCAATGGCTCACCCCGCTCCCCGTGGACGCCGCGCTCGCTCATGCGTCCTCCTGTCCCATGAGGAGGGTGGCGCTCATCATCCGCGTGGACAGGGTGCCACCGGTGCCGTGCGCCAGAGCGATGCGGCAGTCGGGCACCTGGACGGCGGGATGGGCCTCCCCGCGCAGCTGGCGGACGGCCTCGATCACCTTGGTCATCCCGCCGCGGTTCGCCGGGTGGTTGTTGCACAGGCCGCCACCGTCGGTGTTGAACGGCAGACCACCGTGCGGGGCGACGAGCCGTCCGTCCTGCACGAACCGACCGCCCTCGCCCTTGGCGCAGAAGCCGAGGTCCTCCAGCGTCATCAGCACCGTGATCGTGAAGCTGTCGTAGATCGACACGTACTGCACGTCACCGGTCGTCAGTCCCGCCTCCTCGAACGCCGCCGGACCGGAGCGCACCGCACCGGTGTAGGTCAGGTCGACCCGCCCACCCATCGTGTCCTTGGCCGACTCGCCCTGTCCGAGGAGCTTGATCCGCGGCCGCGAGAGCGTCGCGGCCACCTCGGGGCTGACGACCACCAACGCGCCACCGCCGTCGGTGATCACGCAGCAGTCGAGGCGGTGCAGCGGATCGGCGACGAGGGGCGAGGCGAGCACCTCGTCCACGGTCACCACGTCGCGCAGGAACACGTTGGCGTTGTGCTGCGCGTGCAGCGACGCGGCCACCTTGATCTCGGCCAGCTGCGAACTGGTGGTGCCGAACTCGTACATGTGCCGGCGCGCGGCGAGGGCGTAGTGACCGGGCACCGACGCGCCCCACAGGTTCTCGAACTCGCCCTCGGGTGCCGAGCCGAACGCTGCTCCCCCGCCAGGCGCCCTCCCGCCGTGGCGCGGCAGGCCGGCGAGCGTGATCAGGGCGACGTGCGACTGCCCGGCGGCGATCGCCGACATCGCGTGCCCGACGTGGACGAGGTACGACGAGCCACCGGTCTCGGTGGAGTCGTACGTGCGGCACCGCAGCCCGAGGTACTCGCACATCGAGATGGCGCCGAAGCCGGGCGCGTCGCCTGCGCAGTAGTACGCGTCGACGTCGGCGAACGTCAGGCCGGCGTCGGCCAGCGCCCCGGCAGCGACCTCGGCGTGCACCTCGGCGACGGACCGGTCGGGGATGTCGCGCAGCGGATGCTCGTACGCCCCGACGATGTATGCCTTGCCGCGTCGCGACACGCCGATCAGGTCCTGCGCTCCATCGCCGGGCACGTTACGGGCACGCCGTCGCGCCGGCCGAAGGCGAGCTTGCGCTCGCGACCGCCGATGGGTCGAACGACCTGATCGTGTCGGGCGCACGACGTGTGCCACCTCGTTCGCCGGGCGAGGCGCTAGAACGGACGCATGGCAGTCTCGGCGATCGTCCTCGCCGCCGGCGAGGGCGCCCGGATGCGGTCGGCTCGGCCGAAGCCGCTCCACCTGATCTGCGGGCGGCCGATGGTCATGCACGTCATCCACGCGCTCGCGGACCTCCACGTGGATCGCACCGTGGTCGTCGTCGGGCACGGCGCCGAACGGGTCACCAAGAAGGTGCAGGAGCAGGCGCCGGCGTGGGCGAAGGTCAGCTTCGTCGAGCAGACCGTGCAGCGCGGGACGGGCGACGCGACGCTCGTCGGCCTCAGCGCGTTCCCCGGCGACGACCTCGACGACACGTCGACGGTGGTCGTCCTGCCCGGCGACACCCCGCTGCTGCAGCCGGACACGCTCGACGCACTGATCACCGAGCACCTGATGAACGAGCACGCGGCGACGCTGCTCACCACCACGCTCGACGATCCCACGGGCTACGGGCGGGTGGTCCGCGCGGCAGTCAAGTCGGGCGAGGGACGGGTGCTGCGCATCGTCGAGGAGCGTGATGCAACCGACGAGGAGCGGCAGGTCCACGAGGTCAACACCTCGATGTACGCGTTCCGCCGCGACCTGCTCGGTCCGGCATTGCGCCACGTCACCCCGGTGAACGCCCAAGGCGAGTACTACCTCACCGACGTGATCGGATCGCTCGCGGCCATGGGCCATCGCGTCGGCGCGGTACATGCCACCGCGGAGGAGACCCAGGGCGTCAACGACCGTTGGCAGCTGGCGCTGGCCGAGCGCGAGCTGCGCAGCCGCACGAACCGGCACTGGCTGATGAACGGCGTGACGATGCTCGATCCACGCCAGACGTTCGTCGACGTCACCGTGACCCTCGGCCGCGACATCACGATCTACCCGGGGACGATCCTGCAGGGCACCACGTCGATCGGCGACGGCTGCGAGATCGGCCCGGACACGCGCCTCGTGGACTGCACCGTCGGCGCCGGAGCCTTCGTGGAGAACGCCGTCGGGCGCGACAGCGAGATCGGCGTCGGTGCCCGGGTGGGCCCGTTCGCCCACCTCCCGCCGGGCAGCTCGGTGCCTGAGGGCGCCGTCACCGGCGCCTTCTACACTGCCGCGACGGACTGACGGCGGGAAGGACGGGTCGCCCATGGAGAAGCTCACCACCAAGCGGTTGGCGCTCTACTCCGGGCGCACCCACCCGGCCCTCGCCGAGGAGGTGGCCGAGCACCTCGGCCTGGCGCTCGGCAACCCGAACCTCACCGAGTTCGCCAATGGCGAGATGCGGCCGCGCTTCGCCGAGAGCATCCGCGGCAGCGACGTGTTCATCATGCAGACGCACTACGGCTGCGACGGTCGGAGCATCAACGACTCGATCATGGAGCAGCTGATCATGATCGACACCGCCTACCGGGCCTCGGCCAAGCGGATCACCGCGGTCTGCCCGTTCTACGGCTACGCCCGCCAGGACCGCAAGGCCGAGGGCCGCGAGCCGATCACGGCCCGGCTGATCGCCGACATGTTCAAGTCCGCCGGCGCCAAGCGGATGGTCTCGATCGACCTGCACAGCGGCCAGATCCAGGGCTTCTTCGACGGCCCGGTCGATCACCTGACGGCGATGCCGGTGCTCGAGGACTACGTGCGCACCCACGCCGACAACCCGGTGATCGTCTCCCCCGACGCGGGCCGCATCAAGGTGGCCGAGCGGATGGCCCAGCACCTCAACGACAAGGGCGCAGACCTGGCGTTCATCTACAAGCGCCGGCCGAAGGGCACGGCGAACATCGCCGAGGCCAAGGAGGTCATCGGCGACGTGGACGGGCGGCTGTGCATCCTCACCGACGACATGATCGACAGCGGCGGCACGATCGTCTCCGCGGCCGAGCTGCTGATGGCCCGCGGGGCGACGGAGGTGTGGGCGATGGCCACCCACGGGGTGCTCAGCGGCCCGGCCGTCGACCGGCTGAAGAACGCCCCCGTCAGCCGCATCGTCCTGACGAACACGCTGCCGCTGCCGTCGGAGAAGCAGATCGACAAGATCGAGGTCCTGTCGGTCGCCCCGATCATCGCCGACGCGCTCAACGCCGTGTTCGACGACACCAGCGTCAGCGAGATCTTCGGCGGGGAGAATCAGGCCTGATCTGCCGATAGCGTTCCCGCGTCCTTTGATCTGATCCGAGCTCGCGAGGCCGTCATGCCGCAAACCCCACTCGTCGCCACCATCGGCCGCGCCACCGGCTCCCCGGCCGCCCGCCGTCTCCGTGCAGAAGGCCACATCCCCGGTGTGCTCTACGGCCACGGGATGACCCCCGTCAGCGTCACCGTCGAGCGGCGCGAGCTGCGCCTCGCGCTCAGCGGTCCCGCCGGGGCGAACACCGTGCTCGACCTGCAGGTCGATGGTCGCAGCTACCCGGCGGTGGTCAAGGACATGCAGCGCCACCCGATCAAGCGCACGGTCAGCCACATCGACTTCCTCCAGGTCAACATGAACGAGGAGATCACCGTCGACCGTCCCGCTGCGCCTCGAGGGCGAAGCCAAGGCCGTCATCGCCGAGAACGGCCTGGTGGATCCGGCGGTCGACTCGATCGAGGTCACCACCACGCCGAACAACATGCCCAACGAGTTCGTCATCGACATCACCGACATGCAGCCGGGCGACGTCATCCGCCTCGGCGACGTGCCGATGCCGACGGGCGTCACCGCCAACGGCGACCCGGACACCCCGGTCGTGACGATCCTCATCATGCGCGCCTCCGAGCTGGAGAGCGACGCCACGCCGGAGACCGCCGAGGGCGACGGCGAGGGTGCCGACTCGGCCGCCGACGGCGAGAGCGCCGCCGGCGATCCTCCGCCGACTGATCCGCGCCCCGCGGATCCGCTCGTCGTCGGGTGAGCCATGATCGACGCGCTCGTCGTCGGGCTGGGCAACCCGGGCAAGGAGTTCAGCCGCACCCGGCACAACGTCGGTGAGGAGACCGTGCGCCTCGTGGCGTCGCGCGCCGGCGTCGACGTGGAAGCCGGCGACGCGCGACCGGTCGCTGGTCGCCGAGGCCATGATCGGTGGTCGAGCGCGTGCTGCTGGCGTTCCCGACCACGTACATGAACGACAGCGGCATCGCCGTGCGCGCCCTGATGAAGCGCCACGGACTCGCCGACCCGGCGTGCGCTGGTCATCGTCCACGACGAGCTCGACCTGCCGCCCGGCACCGTGCGGGTCAAGGCCGGCGGCGGCCTGGCCGGCAACAACGGATTGCGCAGCATCACCGCGCACCTGCACACCCAGGACTACGTGCGCGTGCGCATCGGCATCGGCAAGCCGCCGTCGAAGGAGCGCGGCGCCGACCACGTGCTGTCCCGGTTCGCCCCCGCCGAGCGCGAGCTGCTCGACGTGGCCGTCGAGCGCGCCGCCGATGCCGTGGAGGCGATCGTCGCCGAAGGCGTCGACGTGGCCATGCGCCAGACCAACGGCCTGACCTTCGACGATCGCGCTGGCGGAGCTCGCTCCGCCCGGGGTGCGCACCGGTTGCGCGGCTGGATCGTCGCCCGACGACGTCGCCGCGCTGCACCCCACGGAGCGCACGGCGGTCGCCGGCGCCGTGCCCCGGCGGCGCGCCGAGTTCGCCACGGGTCGGGCCCTGCTGCGCGCGCTCATCGGGCCAGGAGGTGGCCATCCCGGTCGGCCCGACGCGGGCGCCCGTCCTGCCTGACGGCATCGTCGGGTCGCTGTCCCACGACGACGGCCTCGTGGTCGCCGCGCTGACCACATCGCCGTCGTGATCGCCCTCGGCATCGATCTCAGCCGGTGACGGCCCGCTCGACGGCGATGTCGCCCGCCTGGTCCTGCGATCCGACGAGGACCTCGACGCGCACCTCGCGTTCTGCCTCAAGGAGGCCGCGTACAAGGCCTGGAGCACGCTCGGCGGTCGCCTCCTCGACCACCACGACGTGCGCCTCCAGGTCGCCGGCGACCGCTTCACCGCCGTGCTCGACGGCTCGATGACCCTCGACGGCCGGTTCGCCCACCTCCCCGGGAGGTGGCTGGCCCTCGTCGTGGTGGACCGTCCGTGACGAAACGATCGTCGTTCGTGTCGCGCGCTGACGGGCCGTCTCCCGGTCCAGGCGCGACACGAACCGGATTCGGGTGTGAGCCCGGTGCCGCAGCACCAGCTCGTGTCGCGCGCTGACCGGCCGTCTCCGGTCCAGGCGCGACACGAACGGGAGCCGGGGTGCGAGCCGGCGCCGCAGCACCAGGCCGCAGCGCCAGCTCGTGTCGCGCGCTGACCGGGCCGGTCCCGGTCCAGGCGCGACACGAACGGGGTGACCGGGACGAGCAGCACGGCGGCGCTCGGGCGGGCGGGGCGTCGGTACGCTGGAGCACCCCATGCGCCTGGAAGACCTCCCGCTGCTGCTGCGCTCGGAGCCGGCGCTCACCCAGGCGATCGGCGATCCGAACGGGCTCGTCGCCGTGCCCGAGGCGGCGCGCGCCGTCAGCCTCGCGGCCCTCGCCCAGCTCTCCGGGCGCCGCCCGCTGATCGTCGCCTGCCCCACCGGCACCGATGCCGGCCAGCTGTACGACGACCTCAGCCAGTACATGCCCGACGGCGAGGTCGTGCTGTTCCCCGCCTGGGAGACGCTGCCGTTCGAGCGGGTCAGCCCGAGCGTGGAGACCATGGGGCGGCGACTCGAGGTGCTCTGGCGGCTGCGCACGCCCGATCGTCAGCCGGCCATCGTCGTCGCCGGCGTACGCGCCCTGCTGCAGCGTCTCGGCCCCGGCGCCACGCGGATCGAACCGGTCCGCGTGGCCAAGGGCGACGTGCTCGACGCCGAGGCGGTGCTCCACCGCCTGGTGGACATGGGCTACCGGCGCGAGCAGCTCGTCGAGCACCGCGGCGAGGTGGCGATGCGTGGGGCGATCCTCGACGTCTACCCGTCCACCGCCGACGCCCCGATCCGCATCGACCTGTGGGGCGACGAGGTCGACCGGCTCACCGAGTTCAGCGTCAACGACCAGCGCAGCACCGACGACCTCGCCGAGGTGCTGATCTTCCCGGCCCGCGAGCTGGTCCTCGACGACGACGTGCGCGCCCGCGCCGCCAAGCTCGTCGCCACCCAGCCATGGGGTCGCGAGCAGTGGGAGCGCCTCGCCGAGGGCGCGCTGTTCGACGGCATGGAGAGCTGGCTGCCGTGGCTCGTCGACGAGGACGCGCTGCTCACCGACGTGCTGCCCGCATCGGCCAAGGTCGCGCTCGTCGAACCGCGGCGGATGCGCGACCGGGCCAACGACCTGCTGGCCGAGGAGGACGACCTGGCGCGCAGCCTGGCCAGCACCTGGGCACGCGATGCGGACGTCGCCTTCCCCCGGCTGCACGCCGACTCCGACCGGTTGATCGGCAAGCAGCACAGCGTGTGGACCATCGCCGCCACGCCGGAGTCGCCGGACTCGCCGATGGTCAGCGCCAGCGGCTGGGGCCCGGTGGTCGGCGACGGCGACGGGCTGGGCAACCGGATCCGCGAGCTGCTCGCCCAGCACTACACCGTGGTCGTCGCCGCCGACGGTGACGGCTCGGCCCAGCGGCTCAACGCCCTGCTGCTCGACCGCGGCCTGGACTTCCGCATGGCCGGCCCGGGCACCGACCTCACCAAGCCGGGCGGGTACATCGCCATCGCCCCGCTGCACCGCGGCTGCTCGCTGCCGGGCGCCAAGCTGGCGGTGATCGCCGAGAGCGACCTCACCGGCCGCCGCCGTGCGCACCGCCGGGCCCGCCCGCGCAAGCGCCAGGGCGCGAGCATCTTCGAGGACCTCAAGCCGGGCAACTACGTCGTGCACTACCAGCACGGCGTCGGCAAGTACGAGGGCATGGCCAAGCGCACGATCGGCGGGATCGAGCGCGACTACCTGCTGCTGTCGTACAAGGGCGGCGACAAGCTGTACGTGCCGAGCGACCAGATCGACGCGCTGCGCCAGTACGTCGGCGGAGAGACGCCGGTGCTGCACCGCCTCGGCGGAGCGGACTTCGCCAAGGCCAAGGGCAAGGTGCGCAGCGCGGTGCGCGAGATCGCCCAGGAGCTGGTGCTGCTGTACCAGCAGCGGGTCAACGCGACCGGTCACGCGTTCGGCCAGGACACGCCGTGGCAGCACGAGATGGAGGACGCCTTCCCGTACGTCGAGACGCCCGATCAGCGCACGGCGATCGACGACACCAAGCTGGACATGGAGCGCGCCTGGCCGATGGACCGCCTGGTGTGCGGCGACGTCGGCTTCGGCAAGACCGAGGTGGCCATCCGGGCGGCGTTCAAGGCCATCCAGGACGGCAAGCAGGTGGCCGTGCTCGCCCCGACCACGCTGCTGGCCACCCAGCACGGCAACACGTTCGCCGACCGCTTCGCCGGCTACCCGATCCGCGTCGAGGTGCTCAGCCGGTTCCTCACCGCCAAGGAGGCCAAGCAGGTCGTCGCCGGGTTGGCCAGCGGCGAGATCGACTGCGTCATCGGCACCCATCGCCTGCTGCAGGACAGCATCCACTTCAAGGACCTCGGGCTCCTCGTGATCGACGAGGAGCAGCGCTTCGGTGTGCAGGCGAAGGAGGCGATGAAGAAGATGAAGGTCAACGTCGACGTCCTCACGCTCACCGCCACCCCGATCCCGCGCACCCTGGAGATGAGCCTCGTCGGCATCCGCGACCTGTCCCTGCTGCAGACGCCGCCGGCCGACCGCCAGCCGATCCTCACCTACGTCGGCGGCTACGACGAGCGCGTCGCGGTGGAGGCCATCCGCCGTGAGCTGCTGCGCGAGGGCCAGGTGTTCTGGGTGCACAACCGCGTGCAGACCATCGACATGGCCGCCGGGCGGCTGCGCGAGCTGGTGCCCGAGGCGCGCATCGCCATCGCCCACGGGCAGATGGACGAGGGCACGCTCGAGCAGGTGGTCGTCGACTTCTGGGAGGGCCGCTACGACGTGCTCGTGTGCACCACGATCATCGAGAGCGGCATCGACATGCCCACGGTGAACACGCTCGTCGTCGAGCGCGCCGATCTGCTCGGCCTCGGCCAGATGCACCAGCTGCGCGGCCGCGTCGGGCGCAGTGGCTCGCGGGCCTACGCCTACCTGTTCCACCCGGCCGAGGCGCGGTTGACCGAGGAGGCCTACGAGCGGCTGAAGACCATCGGCGAGACCACCGACCTCGGCAGCGGGTTCAAGATCGCCATGCGCGACCTGGAGATCCGCGGTGCCGGCAACCTGCTCGGCGAGGCCCAGAGCGGGCACATCGCCGCGGTGGGCTACGACCTGTACTGCCAGATGGTCACCGAGGCCGTCGGCGAGATGAAGGGCGAACCGGTGAAGGAGCCGAGCGAGGTCAAGCTCGACGTGCCCACCGACGCCTACCTGCCCAAGGACTACGTGGAGAAGGAGGAGCTGCGCCTGGAGGCCTACCGGCGCCTCGCCGGCGTGCACACCCAGGCGGAGGTCGACGACATCCGCGTCGAGTGGGAGGACCGCTACGGCCCCGTGCCGGCGCCGGCCGATGCGCTGCTCGACGTCGGCTACCTGCGCGCCGAGTGCCACCGCCTCGGGCTGCGCGAGCTGTCGATCCAGTCGAACCAGGCCCGCCTCGGGCCGATCGAGCTGAAGACCAGCGCCGAGATGCGCCTGCGGCGGTTGAACCGCGACGCGTTCGTCAAGGACGACCAGCACCAGCTCGTCGTGCCGATCAAGCGCGGCGTCGACCCGGCGGCGTACCTCGTCGGCTTCCTGCGCGAGCTGATCCCGCCGGTGGTCGAGCCGGCGCTCGCCGACGCATGACGATGGGCGCCACCAGCCGCCGGTGGCTATCGTCAGCCGGCGTGATCCGCCGGAGCCTCCTGGCCCTCCTCGTCGTGCTCGGCGTCGTGGCCCTGTCGTCGTGCAGCTCCACCGACAAGCCCGACGTGGTCGCCTCGGTCGACGGCGTCGAGCTCACCCGCGACGACCTCGACGCGATGCTCAAGAACGAGGTCGTGCAGGACGGGTTGGGCACCGGCGAGCTCAACGGTGATCAGGCGAGCCTGCCCGACCAAGCCGACCGGGTCATCAGCATCTGGATCGTGCTCGAAGCGGTCAACGCCAACGGTGCCGCACAGCTCGACGACCAGGGGGCGGCAGCGAACCAGGTGCTCACCACTGCGGGCGGCAACTACCAGTCCTCGTTCGAGTCGTCCGCCGGCGTGACGCGCGACCTGATCACCCGTTACATCTCCTTCCAGACGCAGCTCCAGGCGGGCACGCTGGACTCGGCGAAGCTGCAAGCAGCCGTGAAGGCGGCCGACGTGCACGTCGACTCGCGCTACGGCTACTGGGACGCGGCGCAGGCGTCCGTGATCCCGTTCGGCACCGACACGGCCACGACCACGGTGGCGCCGTCCGGCGAGGCGCCGACGAGCACGTCCGCTCCCGCCGCGCCCAGCACGACCACGGGGTGAGCCGCGCGTGAGCGTGCCGCGGATCACCGTCGTCGGCCTCGGCCCGGGCGATCCGGCCCACGTCACCGTGCAGACGCTCGAGGCGATCGCCACCCAGCCGCACCGCTTCTTGCGCACGTCGCAGCACCCGTCGGCGGCGCTGGTCGGCGCGGCGACCACGTTCGACGAGGTCTACGAGCACGCCGACACGTTCGCCGACGTGTACGCCGAGATCGTCGACCGCCTCGCTGCCGCGGCCGCCGAGCACGGCGAGATCCTGTACGCCGTCCCCGGCTCGCCGCTCGTGCTCGAGCGAACGGTGCGCGCCCTGCTCGACGACCCGCGCGTCGACGTCGATGTGCTCCCGGCGATGTCGTTCCTCGACGTCGCCTGGACGGCGCTGGGCATCGATCCCGTCGAGGCGGGCGTCCGGCTGATCGACGGCCACGAGTTCGCCACGGCGGCCGCCGGGCTCACCGGCCCGTTGCTCGTCGCCCACACGCACGCCAACTGGGTCCTGAGCGACATCAAGCTCGCCGTGGAGGACGCCACCGGCGACGAGGAGGTCGTCATCCTCCAGCGCCTCGGCACGCCCGAGCAGCTCGTCGTCCGCACCACGTGGGCCGACCTCGATCGCACCGTGGAGGCCGACCACCTCACGTGCATCTACGTCCCGCACCTCGGGGCGCCCGTCGGCGCCGAGCTGGTGCGCTTCCACCAGCTGGCGCGCACGCTGCGCGAGCAGTGCCCGTGGGACCGCGAGCAGGACCACCGCTCGCTCGTGCGCTACCTGCTGGAGGAGACCTACGAGCTGGTCGACGCGCTGCAGGCGCTCGACCCGGCCGACCCGACGACCGAGGAGCACGTGATCGAGGAGCTCGGCGACGTGCTCTACCAGATCGAGTTCCACGCGACCATCGCCGAGCAGGAGGGCCGGTTCACGATGGCCGACGTGGCCCGCGGCGTGCACGACAAGCTCGTGCGCCGGCACCCGCACGTGTTCGGCGACGTCATCGCCGACGACACGACCACGGTGCTGCGCAACTGGGACGCGATCAAGCGCGAGGAGAAGCAGCGCACCTCGGTGTTCGACGGGGTGGCCATGTCGCAGCCGTCGCTGATGTACGCCGACGCCGTGCAGCGCAAGGCCGCCAAGCTCGGCTTCGACTGGCCCGATGTCGACGGCGCGCTGCCGAAGATCGCCGAGGAGGCGGCCGAGCTGGTCGAGGCGGCACGCGGCGACGACCCGCGGCACGTCGACGAGGAGCTCGGCGACCTGTTGTTCGCCGTGGTCAACGTCGCCCGCCACCTGCACATCGAGCCGGAGGCCGCGCTGCGCTCGGCGGCGCACAAGTTCCGCGGCAGGTTCGAGGCGGTCGAGGCGCTGGCGCGCCAGCGCAGCATCGACCTGCACGCCAGCGACCTGGCGGTGCTCGACGCCCTGTGGGACGAGATCAAGGCACGCTGACCAGCGTCGTCCGCGCCGGCGAGAGCAGGCGGGCGCGCACGTGCCCGTCCGCTTAACCTGCTCGCCCATGAGCGACATCGTCTCCATCGTCGGGCGTGAGATCCTCGACTCGCGTGGCAACCCAACCGTCGAGGTCGAGGTCACGCTCGACTCCGGCGCCACCGGACGGGCCGCCGTCCCGTCGGGCGCGTCGACCGGCGAGCACGAGGCGGTCGAGCTGCGCGACGGCGGGCCGCGCTTCGGCGGCAAGGGCGTGCAGACCGCGGTCGGCTACGTCAACGGCGAGATCGCCGACGCGCTCGACGGTGTCGACGCGTTCGAGCAGCGGTTCATCGACACCGAGCTGAACGCGCTCGACGGCACCGACAACAAGGGCCGGCTCGGAGCCAACGCCATCCTCGGCACGTCGCTGGCGGTCGCCAAGGCGGCGGCCGACGAGCTCGACATGCCGCTGTACCGCTACCTCGGCGGCCCCAACGCCCACGTCCTGCCGATCCCGATGATGAACGTGCTCAACGGCGGCGTGCACGCCGACAACACGATCGACATGCAGGAGTTCATGGTGATGCCCGTCGGCGCGCCGAGCTTCCGCGAGGCGCTGCGCTGGGGCACCGAGACGTACCACACGCTCAAGGCCGTGCTCCACGAGCGCGGGTTGTCGTCGGCGGTCGGCGACGAGGGCGGCTTCGCCCCCAACCTGGCGACCAACGAGGACGCCATCAAGCTCCTCGTCGAGGCGATCGAGCGCGCCGGCTACGAGCCGGGCGAGGACATCGCCATCGCCCTCGACCCGGCCCTCAGCGAGGTGTACCGCGACGGCGCCTACCACCTCGACGGCGAGGGCAAGGTGCTCTCGGCCACCGACATGGTCGCCTACTGGGCCCGCCTGGTGGACACCTACCCGATCGTCAGCATCGAGGACGGCATGGCCGAGGACGACTGGGACGGCTGGGCCGCGCTGACCAAGGAGCTCGGCGGCAAGGTGCAGCTCGTCGGCGACGACCTGTTCGTCACCAACGTCGCGCGCCTGCGGATGGGCATCGAGCGCACGGTGGCCAACAGCGTGCTCGATCAAGGTCAACCAGATCGGCAGCCTCACCGAGACGCTCGACACGGTCGACCTGGCGACGCGCAACGGGTACACGAGCGTGATGAGCCACCGCAGCGGCGAGACCGAGGACACCACCATCGCCGACCTCGCCGTGGCCACGAACTGCGGCCAGATCAAGACCGGGGCACCGGCGCGCAGCGACCGCGTCGCCAAGTACAACCAGCTGCTGCGCATCGAGGAGCAGCTCGGCGAATCCGCCGAGCTGCGCCGGATGCGCTGACGGTCGGACGCGCCAGCCACGCCGTCGAACCAGCGTCGTCCGGCGCCAGCCACGCCGTCGAACCAGCGGTGTCCGGCGCCAGCCACGCCGTCGAACCAGCGGTGTCCGGCGCCAGCACGCCGTCGAACCAGCGTCGTCCGTGCGGGCATGAGCGGTCCGGCGAAGGCCAGCATGGAAGAATGGGAACCCGTGAGCGACGGGCACCGGACATCTGCGATCAGGCGTCCGCGCTCGGTCACCAAGGCGACCCCGCGTGGCACCGACGGCACGGTCGACGGCACGCGCTTCGGCGACCTCACCCGCCCGATCGCCCACGACCGCCGGCTGGTCAAGGCGCCCGGGTATCGGCTGCTCATCGGTGTCGTCGCCATCGTCATCGTCGGCGCGCTGATGGCCGCGCTGTTCGTGCTGCCGGTGAAGTCGTGGTTCCACCAGCGCGACGACCTCGCCGAGCGCGAGCGCGAGCTCGCCGTGCTCACCGCAGCGAACGCCCAGCTGGCCGCCGAGGTCAACTACCTGCAGACGCCCGACGGGATCAAGGAGGCGGCACGCGAGGAGATCGGCTTCGGCGAGCTCGGCGAGAAGCGGGTCACCGTGATGCCCGCTCCCGACGCACCGATCACCCTGCCCGTCGGCTGGCCGTACGACGGCGTCAGCCCAGATCGTCGCCGTTCGCGTGCAGCGAGGCCGCGACGGTCACCACCACGGCGGCGTCCACGACGGTCGCGCCCGAGCCCGCCACGATCGTTCCGGCGGTCGCCGACCCGAACGTGCCGACCACGCTCGACCCGAGCGTCACGGTGCCCCCGACGGCGCTCCCCGAAGCCGTCCCCGACGCCGCACCCTGACGCTGGACCGCCACGCAGGACGGTCGGTGACCCACTCCTGGGGCACCCACCGGACAGCGTCGACCATCTCGGTGGTCGACAGCTCCCGCCCACCTCCCCGGCGGTGGCATCCGGCGGCAGATCGTCGGGTACTGTCGGCCGCGAGCCGCATCCGCCGGGTGCGACCACGTCTTAGGGGGCCTTTCGCGTGCCTGGCAGCATCCTCGGTAACCGCGTCCTGCGCAAGGAGGACCCGAAGTTCCTCACCGACCGGCGGCAAGTACGTCGACGACCTCGCCGACGAGCCGCGCCTGGCCAACGCCGCGTTCGTCACCTACGTGCGCTCGTCGGTCGCCCACGGGACGATCACCGGGATCGACACGTCCGCCGCGCTGGAGATGCCGGGCGTCATCGCCGTGCTCACCGCCGAGGACCTCGGCGTCAAGGAGGAGCCGGCGGCGTTCAACCCGCCGTCACCCGCGGCAACCTGGCCATCGGCAAGGTGCGCTTCGTCGGCGAGCCGATCGCCGTCGTCGTCAGCGAGACCCGCCGCCAGGGCGAGGACGCCGCCGAGCAGGTGATCGTCGACTACGACGCGCTCGAGGTGCTCGTCGATCCCGAGGCCGCGATGGCCGCCACCACGCTGCATCTACGACGCAGCCGGGAGCAACGTCGTGTTCGACTCCACGGCCGTCGGCGCGCCCGACGTCACCGGCGACGAGTACTTCGCCGACTGCGAGGTCGTCGTCAAGGGCCGGTTCATCAACCAGCGCGTCGCACCGTGCCCGCTCGAGGTGCGCGGTGCAGCCGTGGTGTGGGAAGGCGACCGCCTGCACCAGTGGCTGAGCACCCAGGGCGCGCCAGGCGGCGCGCGACGCGATCAAGGCCGGCAACGGCCTCGAGGACGACCAGGTGCACGTCATCACGCCCGACGTCGGCGGCGGCTTCGGCGCCAAGATCACCTGCTACCCCGAGGAGATCCTCCTCGGGGCGATCAGCAAGAAGGTCGGCCGCCCGCTGCGCTGGCAGGAGACGCGCACCGAGAGCGATGATGGTCCTCGGCCACGGCCGCGGCCAGATCCAGTACGCCACGCTCGGCGGCACCCGCGACGGCAAGGTCACCCACTACCGGCTGCAGGTCATCCAGGACTGCGGCGGCTTCGCCGAGATGGGCACGATCCTCGCCCCGTTCATGACCCGGCCGATGGCGTCGGCCGTGTACGACATCCCGAACATCGAGTGCCGCACCACCAGCGTCGTCACCAACACCACGCCGATCACCGCCTACCGCGGCGCCGGTCGGCCGGAGGCCACCGCGGCCGCCGAGCGGATCATGGACATGTTCGCCGCCGAGATCGGCATGGACCCCGTCGAGGTGCGGCGCAAGAACCTGATCGCCCCGTTCCTCGAGCCGCACACCACCGTGGTCGGGCAGACCTACGACGTCGGCGACTACGTCGGCGCGCTGGACAAGGCGCTCGAGGCGGCCGGCTACGCCGAGCTGCGCAAGGAGCAGGCCGAGCGGCGCGCGGCCGGCGGGGCCAAGCAGCTCGGCATCGGCGTCAGCGTGTACGTGGAGATCACCGGCGGCGTCCCGCCGTTCGGCGAGCACGCCAAGATCGAGGTGCTCGACGACGGCCGGGCCGTGGTCTACACCGGCACGTCGCCGCACGGCCAGGGCCACGTCACCTCGTGGAGCATGCTGGCCCACGAGCAGACCGGCATCCCGATGGACCAGATCGACGTCGTCTGGGGCGACACCGACCTCGTGCCGTCCGGCGCCGGCACGATGGGCTCACGCTCGCTGCAGCAGGGCGGCGCGGCCGTGTACCAGGCCGCCGGCGAGCTGGTCGACGAGGCCAAGAAGCTCGCCGCCAAGCTGCTCGAGGCCGACGAGGCCGACATCGAGCTGGACAAGGACAACGGCGCGTTCCACGTCGCCGGCACCCCGGCCGTCGCCAAGTCGTGGGCCGAGCTGGCCCAGGCGGCCAAGGGCGAGCCCGACCTGCCCGAGGGCCTGGCACACGCCACGTTCTTCCAGGCCGGCGGGGCGACGTTCCCGTTCGGGGCGCACGTCGCCGTCGTCGAGGTCGACACCGAGACCGGCGAGGTCCGCCTCATCAAGCACGTCGCCTGCGACGACGCCGGCCGGGTGCTCAACCCGCTGCTCCTCGAAGGGCAGATCCACGGCGGCATCGCCCAGGGCGCCGCGCAGGCCCTGCTCGAGGAGGTCCGCTACGACTCCGACGGCAACCCGATCACGTCGAACCTCGCCGACTACGCGTTCATCACCGCGATGGAGCTGCCGAGCGTCGAGGTCGTCCACATGGAGAC
The DNA here is from genome assembly GCA_963794805.1 of uncultured Acidimicrobiales bacterium. Taxonomy (GTDB): domain Bacteria; phylum Actinomycetota; class Acidimicrobiia; order Acidimicrobiales; family Ilumatobacteraceae; genus JAODBQ01. Next base: position 528,530 of record CAWCFL010000004.1, on the reverse strand, counting down.
GCCGACGTTCATGAACCCGATCGGGGCCAAGGGCATCGGCGAGAGCGGCACGATCGGCTCGACCCCGGCCGTCCAGTCGGCCGTGGTCGACGCGGTCAGCCACCTCGGCGTGCGCCACATCGACATGCCGTGCACCCCCGAGCGCATCTGGACGGCCATCGCGCAGCGAAGGGCTGACGCCTGCGTCACCGAGGTGAGTCGTGAGCGGAGCGTTCCGCTCACCGCTCACCTCAGGGCGCATTAGCGGGAGAGCTCGCTCTCGATGCCGTCGCGCAGCTCGTCCTCCTGCGTCGGGGTCGAGGTCGGCCTGCAGGACGGGCAGGACCCGGCGTTCCAGCTCGACGATCGACGTGTGCACGTCGGCGGCGATGTCGTCGAGCAGCTGGGGCGAGGCGCTGGCCGGGTCGGCGCTGAGGCGGTGGAGCAGGCGGACGGCGTTGCGCTCGTGGTGGTCGGGGAAGTCGGCGATCTCCTCGCCGTCTTCGGGACGCACCCGCTCGACCATCGGGAACAGGAAGCGCTGGGTGACCCGGCGGTGGGCGTCGAGCTCGGCGCGCAGCACCCCGACGGCGGCGGCGCGCTCGCCGGCCGGCGCTCGGCGCAGCGCGTCGAGTTGCGCCTCCAGCGTGCGGTGCGAGGCGAACAGCGGGTCGAACGCGTGGTCGGCGCCGTCGTGTCCCTCGGCGTCGTCGGCCTCGTCGGAGGGCTCCGGCGTGTGTGACGGACGGACCTCGACCGCGGTGTCGGCCAGGTGCTGGGCGGGCCAGGCACCGCTCTCCGGCCCGTCCTCCGGGTAGCTCCAGTCGGCGCGCTTGGCCAGCGAGGCCATGTCGAGCACGGCCCGGCCCTCGACGATCTCGACCAGCGGGACGATCGCGTTGACCTCGTCGTCCCAGTCGGCGCCGCCGGGCGCCGCCTCGGCGAGTGCCACCAACGCGCCGACGACCCGTTCGGTCTGTCCGGCGAGCGCGCAGCGCGCCCCGCGGTTCACCGTGTCGAGGCGCGAGTCGATCGCCCGGCGATCCCAGGTGGCGCTGTGCAGCAGGTCGTCGAGCGCCAGGCCGTCGCGCTTGCACGGCTCGCACTGACCGCAGCTCTCGATCGCCAGGAAGTGCGCCGTCGACGCGGCGATGCGACCCATCGGCACCTGGTCGTCGACGACGATGAAGCTGGCCGAGCCGAGCCCGAGGCCGGCCGCGGCGAAGTCCTCGTAGGTCAGCGGGAGGTCGAGCTGCGGCGGCAGCACCGGCGCGCCCGATGCCCCGCACAGCACGGCCGCGATGTGCCGGCCATCCGCCAGACCGCCGCCGAGCGCGTCGAGCACGACGCGCAAGGGCGTGCCCATGGCGAACTCGCCGATGCCGTGCCGTCGGGTGCTGCCCGTCACCGTGCACACGATCGTGCCGGGCGAGATGTCGGTGCCGACGCTGCGGAACCACGCCGCGCCTCGGCGCACGATGCCGGGCACGTTGGACAGCGTCTCGACGTTGTCGACCAGCGCTGGTGCGTACCACCCGTCGCCACCCTCCTCGGCGAACGCCGCGCCCGACGCGGAGTGCCCCGTGCGCCGGGCGGTCGGGTCCACGCCACGGCGGAACGGCGGCGACACCCTGGGGAACGCCGGGCGGCCCTCGATCACCTCGAGGAGCCCGGTCTCCTCGCCGTACAGGTACGAGCCGGGTCCGTCGACGATGCGCACCGCGATGCCGTCGGTCCAGCCGGCGGCGCCGATCTCCTCGATCGCCGTCGTCGAGCCGGCGGCGCTCGTGGGTGAACGACGCCTTGGTGCCGATGATCACCTCGCCGGCGCCGATGGCGTGCGCGGCGATCAGCGCCCCCTCGAGCACCAGGTACGGGTTCTCCAGCAGGATCGCCCGGTCCTTGAACGTGCCCGGCTCGCCCTCGGCGGCATTGACCACCACGGGCGTCGGCTGCGCCGGCGAGGTGTACGAGGCGACGGTGCGCCACTTCAAGCCGGTGGGGAACCCGGCGCCGCCGCGGCCGCGCAGCCCGGCATCGGTGAGCAGGTCGATGAGCACCGCCGGCGACACCGCACGGGCGGCCGCCGAGCGCCGTCGCCCGCGCCGGACGCGGCCAACGAGGGCAGCGGCGTCCCCGTGAGCAGCCGCGACGCCTCGGGCGACGGCGGCGCTGGCATCCCCGCGGCAGCGTTCTGTGGGGCAGGTCCAGGGTGCTCGGTCATCACCCGACAGTGTTGCCGATCGCCCCCGCGGCGAAACCCTTGCGGGTGGGAACCAGGCAAGAAGCGCCGGAGCGATTAGGGATGCCTAACACTCCATCTGTAGAGTCGCCCTCATGACGGCTCGACGGCTTGCCTGTGGTCTCGGCGCGGCCGCTCGCTCGCCGGCAGCTTGCTGATCGCGTGCGGCAGTGATGCGAAATCGACCGACGACGCCACGGTGGAGACGTACACCACGGTGCCCGACGCCCAGGTCGTCAGCGGCCTCGCCGGCACGCAGCAGCTGATGGACGCGATGGTCGCCGCGCCGGCGACGGCCAGCCGGACCTCGGTCGATGCCGTCAACAACTCGTGGCTCGTCTACGAGGGCAACATCCGGGTCGACGACGCCGCGGCGTACCTCTCGGCGGAGGATGCCCTCGCCCTGTTCAGCAAGGCGGCGCTGGCCACCGACGTCGCCGGGATGACGTCGGCCGCAGGCGCGTTCCGCACGATGTCCGAGGCGTACACCGCCGCCCACGCGGGCTGATCCCACCGCCGTGCGCCGCCTGCTCGCCGTCCTCGCAGCGCTGCTCGTCGCGTTCGTCGCCGCCGGTTCGCTGGGCTCGGGCACGGCCGTCGCCGCCGGCGGCGTGTCGCGCGAGGAGGCGATCCAGCAGCTGGACAACACCCGCCGCTCGGTCGACGAGACGCTCGCGCTGCTCAAGGGCGGCAACGCCGAGCAGGCGCTGCAGCAGGCCCGCGACGGCTACCTGTCGCACTTCGAGCTGGTCGAGACGCCGCTGCGCGTCGTGGACAACGCCTGACGATCAAGACCGAGTTCCAGTTCGCCACGATCCGCACGGCGATCTCCGACAACAAGCCGGTCGACGAGATCCGCGACGAGATCATCGAGCTGCGCGGCCTGCTCGACCAGGCCGAGCGCAAGCTCACCGACGCCGGCGTCGGTGCGCCGGCGTTCGTCGCCGGCCAGTCGTTCCTCATCCTGTTCCGCGAGGGCTTCGAGGTCGTCCTGCTGCTCGCCGTGCTGCTCGGCTACCTGGAGGCGGCGCGCAGCCCGCAGTACATCCGCCCGATCCTCTACGGCGTTGCCCTCGCCGGCGGGCGCCACGGTGGCCACCGTGCTGCTGATGCCGACGATCTTCGGCCTGATCCCCGTCGGCCGCGAGGTGCTCGAGGCGATCACCGCGCTCGTCGCCGTCGCCGTGCTGTTCTACGTGTCGTTCTGGCTGATCGCCCGGCTCGAGCACCGCAAGTGGATGGAGTTCGTCCGCGCCCGGCTGTGGAGCGCGGTGTCGGTGGGGTCGACCGCGTCGCTGGTGGCTCGTCGGCTTCACCGCCGTGTACCGCGAGGGCTTCGAGACGGCGCTGTTCTACCAGTCGCTGCTGACGTTCGGCGAGGGCCTCGGCTGGTACATCCTCCTCGGCGTCGGCCTGGCCTGCGTCGCCCTCACCGGCGTCGCCTTCGCCGTGTTCAAGCTCGGCCGCAAGCTGCCGGTGCGCACGTTCATGAACGCCGCCGTGGTGCATGGTGATGGTCACCTCGATCGCCCTGCTCGGCAACGCCGTGCAGACGCTGCAGGCCGCCGACGTGATCACCTACCGGCGCACGAGCGGCCCGCGCCTGCCGATCTTCCTCGCCGAGGCCACGGGCATCTGGCCGACGGTGTGGTCGCTCCTCGCCCAGGTCGCTCCTCGCCAGCCGTGTACGTGCTCGGCGCGTTCTACCAGTTCGTCCTGCGCCCCCGCCTGGCCGACCGCCCGTCGCGCCGCCTCCGCACCGCATGAGCGCCACGTCGCACGCATCTCACGCCGGTGAGCCTGCGCGTCGGGGTCGACGTCGGCGGCACGTTCACCAAGGCGGTGGCCGTCGAGCTGGCGACGCGCGAGATCGTCGCCAGCGCGGTGGTGCCGACCACGCACGGCGCCGAGGGCGGCGTCGCCGCCGGGGTCGTCGACGCCGTGGCCAAGCTCGCCGCCGAGGTCGGCGCCGAGCAGATCGAGCTCGTCACCCACTCCACCACGCAGGCGGTCAACGCGCTGCTGGAGGGCGACGCCGGCGAGGTCGGCGTGATCGGCATGGGCCGCCGACCCGACCTGTCGCGCGTGGAGAAGCGCACCCGCCTGCGCGACGTCGAGCTGGCGCCGGGCAAGGACCTGCACGTGCCGCCACGCGTTCTTCGACGTCACCGACGGCCTGCCGGCCGACGCGGTGCGCGCCGCGCTGGACGGCTTCCGTGACGCCGGCGTCGCCGCGGTGTGCGTGGCCGAGGCGTTCTCCCCCGACGACGACAGCAACGAGACCGCCGTCGCCGAGATGGCCCGCGCCGCCGACCTGCCGGTGTGCACGTCCACCGAGCTGAGCGGGCTCTACGGCCTGGAGCTGCGCACCGTCACCGCCGCGCTCAACGCGTCGATCCTGCCGATCGCCATGAGCACCGCGTCGTTCGTCGCCGAGGGCGTGCGCGCCGCCGGCATCACCGCGCCGGTGATGGTCATGCGCAGCGACGGCGGGGCCACCGACCTCGCCGGCTTCAGCGCCGCGCCGGTGCGCACGCTGTACTCCGGCCCGTCGGCGTCGGTGGCCGGCGCGCTGCGCTACACCGGCGTCACCGACGCGGTGGTCATCGAGGTCGGCGGCACGTCGACGAACATCGCCGCGATCCGCAACGGCCGTCCGGCGCTGTCGTACGTGCGCGTCGCCTCGCACGCCACGGCGCTGCGCAGCGTCGACGTGCGCGTCGTCGGCGTCGCCGGCGGCTCGATGGTGCGCGTCCGCCGCGGCCGGGTGCACGGCATCGGGCCGCGCAGCGCGCACATCGCCGGCCTGCGCTACGCCTCGTTCACCGACCCCGCCGAGCTGCGTCGGCGCGACCGTTGAGATCGGCGCGCCGCTGCCCGGCGACCCCGACGACTACGTCATGCTGCGCACGCCGACGGCGCAGCGGGTGGCGCTCACCACGACCTGCGCGGCCAACCTGCTCGGCATCCCCGACGACGGCCGACTACTGCGCCGCGCCACCCGATGGCGCCGCGCGTGGCGTTCGAGCTGCTCGCGGCGCACGATGAAGCTCGACGCCGAGACGATCGCCGACCACATGCTCCAGGCCGCCGGCGAGGAGGCCTGCGAGCTGGCGCTCACGGTGGCACGCACTGCCAAGCTGGCAGCAGCCGTCGATCGTCGGCGTCGGCGGTGGCGCCGGTGGCCTCGCCCGGCGGGTGGCGGCGATGCTCGGCTGGCCGCTGGTCATCCCACCGCACGCCGAGGTGATCTCGTCGATCGGCGATGCGCTGTCGCTGCTGCGCGCCGAGCGCGAGCGCACGGTGGCGAACGCCGACGCGGCCACTGATCGAGGCGATGATGGACGACGTCGAGGCCGAGGTGGTCGCCGCCGGTGCCAGCCCGGCGAGCGTCGAGGTCCGCTTCGAGGAGGTCCCCGAGCGCTCCACGGTGCGCGCCGTCGCCACCGGCGCCGTCGGGCTGCAGGCCGGCGCCCTGCCCGGGCGCAGCGAGTGCGACGAGTCGACGGTGCGCAGCGCTGCACCGAAGGGGGCGACGGTCGAGCAGCACGGCCGGTTCTGGGTGGTGGACGACGCCAAGCGGGTCCGCGTGCTCGATCGCTACGGCGACGACGTGGTCGACGTCGAGGGCGTGCGCACCGACGGCGAGCACGTCGGCGAGGTGTTCACGGAGCACATCAAGTACCGCGGACCGGTCACGCTGCGCCCGACCGTGTGGATCCTCGACGGATCGGCGGCTCGTCGAGCTCGGCCTCGTTCGACCCGGCGGCGAACCCGTACGCCGGGCGCACCGACGTCGGCTACCTCGTCGGGCGGGAGCGCTGATGGCCCTCTACGTCTCGGCGCGCAAGCGGCGCACCCGCGCCGTGATCGCCGCTGTCGTCGTCGGGCTGCTCGCGTTCGGTGTCGGCCTGCTCATCGGCCGCCAGCAGGTGCCGTCGGTCGGCGACCGCATCGCCGCCGTGCAGACACGACGCCGACGACGTGGCCACCGGCCTCGAGCGCCTCGACGTCGAGTACGCCAAGGTCCTCGCCGGCACCGACTCGCTCGACCAGGCCGTGCTCGCGCCGATCGACCAGGCGGTCACGCGCGCCCAGCACGCGCTCGACGACGCTCCGTGGATCGACCGCGCGCGCAACGCGCGGCGATCCTCGACGCCCTCGCCCAGACCCGCCAATCGGCGGTGGCGGGCGATCCGCAGGACACGTTCGTCGGCCACCTCCAGGACACTGCGGCGCTGGTGCGCTCGACGTTCGGCGTCACCCCGTAGCGCGGGCGCCGCTGGTGCTGCGGCATCGGCCGTGGATGAGGCATGATGTCGGCCGCGGGCCAGCGTCGGCCCACCGATCGAGCAAAGGGGAACTCGTGCAGATCCGCGTCACCGTCAACGGCACCGCGCACGAGGACGACGTGGAGCCGCGCACGCTCCTCGTCCACTACGTGCGCGAGACGCTCGGCCTCACCGGCACCAACGTCGGCTGCGACACCTCGTCGTGCGGCGCGTGCACGCTTGCACCTGGACGGCGAGGCGGTGAAGAGCTGCACGATCCTCGCCGTGCAGGCCGACGGCAGCGAACTGACGACCATCGAGGGCCTGGCCACCGACGGCGAGATGCACCCGATGCAGCAGGCGTTCATGGAGAACCACGGCCTGCAGTGCGGGTACTGCACGCCGGGCATGGTGATGGCCGCGACGAGCCTGCTCGACGAGCAGCCCCACCCGACCGAGCGCGAGGTGCGCGAGGGCCTCGAGGGCAACCTGTGCCGGTGCACCGGCTACCACAACATCGTCAAGGCCGTGCTGGCGTGCGCGGCCGGGAACTGATCGGGGCACGGCGATGATCCCTGCAGCGTTCGACTACGTCCGGGCCGGCTCGGCCGAAGAAGCCGTGTCGCTCATCGGCGAGCACGGCGAGGACGCCAAGTTCCTCGCCGGCGGCCACAGCCTGCTCCCGCTGATGAAGCTGCGCCTGGCCTCGCCGAGCGTGCTCGTCGACATCGGCCGGCTCAAGGACCTCAGCTACATCCGCGAGGACGGCGACGTCATCGCCATCGGCGCGCTCACCCGGCACATGGACGTGCAGAACAGCGCCGTGCTCGCCGAGCACGTGCCGCTGCTGGCCCACGCCGCCGGCTTCGTCGGCGACCCGCAGGTGCGCCACCGCGGCACGCATCGGCGGCAGCATCGCCCATGCCGACCCGGCCAGCGACTTGCCGGCGGTCACGCTGGCGCTCGGCGCCACGTACGTCGCCCAGGGCCCGAACGGCACGCGCGAGATCGCCGCCACCGACTTCTACGAGGGCTTCCTCACGTCGGCGCTCGACGCCCGACGAGATGCTCACCGAGATCCGCGTCCCGAAGATGCAGGGCGCCGGCTGGGGCTTCGAGAAGTTCACCCGCCGGGCCCAGGACTGGGCGACCGTCGGCGTCGCCGCCTGGCGGCGCAACGGCGACGCCGGCGTGGCGCTGGTCAACATGGGCTCGATCGCCGATCCTGGCCACCAGCGTCGTCGAGCGCGCTGGCGCAGGGCGCCTCGGTCGCCGACGCCGCCGAGCAGGCCGTCGCCGAGGCCGAGCCGCAGGCCGACCTCAACGCCAGCGTCGAGTACCGCACCCACCTCGCCAAGGTCCTCGTGCGTCGCGCCCTGGAGTCCTGCGCCGGCTGACGCACCGGCGCGCCGACCGCGGTCGCCGCGCGCCGGCGGCGCGGTCACCGCGGCGGATCGGCGGATTACCCTCACACGCCTGAGCAGCCACGACCGGGTGGCGCGCCGGGCGAACGGGGAGGCATCGATGTACTGCGGTCATTGCGGCGCCGCCGTCGGCGAGGACGACGCGTTCTGCAACTCCTGCGGCGCGCGGTTCATCGACGCCGCGGCGCGCGCACGCTGGCCGCCACCCGCGCGCCGGCACCGCGGCGGCGGCCGGCGCGCGGCACGGCGCCGCCGCGGCGCGCCGCCGCGTGGACGCCGTCGCCGGCTCGACCGCGCACCACCGTGATGCCGCACGTCGCCGGCGCCGGTCCGGCGCCGGCGTGGCCACCGCCGGCCACCGCCCGGCGCCTCCGACGGGACCGCCGACGCGAGTACGTCCCGCTCACGCCCGGGCCCGGGCCGCGCGGCTGGCGGCCGTTCGCCATCGGCGCGGCGTTCGCCCTCATCGTCGTCGCCGGCGTCGTCGCCTACCTCGCGCTGCGCGGCGACGACACCTCCGCCGCAGCCGGATCCGAGCGGGTCCGTCGGTGCTGGCCGCCACCACGACGACGTCGTCCCTGCCGCCGGTGTCCACCACGCTGCCGCCGACGACCGCGGCGCCGACCGTCGCGCCCCACCGTGGCGCCGACCGACGCGACCGCGACCACCGAACCGCCGACCACGCCGCCGCCGGCCCGGCCACCACCGGCGAACGGCCCGCCGCCGACCGTCGCCCCGATCACCGTCGCCGCCACCACGCCGGCCGCCGACCCAGCCGGCCACCGACGCCGGCGCCGACGGCACGCCGGCCGCGCCCGCCGACCGCGGCCGAGCCGACGCCCCGGCCGACGACACGCCGCACCACCGCGCCAGCCCGCCGCCGACCACCGTGGCCACCTCGGGCAACGTGCCGGCCGACATGTCGGCGACCGTCAGCGCCGTCCGCTCGTCGGCCACCCGGCCCGACAGCGTCGACTCGTGCGGCCAGCCGACCGACTACAGCCCGATCAACGTGCTCGACGGCACGCAACGACTCGGCGTGGATGACGGTCGGCAGCGGCGGCGGCCAGTACGTCGAGTTCACCCTGCGCAAGGGCGTCGAGGTGACCACCGTCGGCCTCGTGCCGGGCTACGCCAAGCAGGACTCCGTGCAGCGGCTACGACCGGTTCCTCGACATGCGCCGCATCGCCGAGGTGAGCTGGACGTTCGACGGCGGCGAGGAGATCATCCAGGAGCTCGACGTCGACTCGCCGACGATGCAGACCATCGACCTGCCCGCGCCGGTCGCCGCGAGCAAGGTGCGGATGACGATCCGCGTGACCACCCCGCCCGGCACGGCCGGGTTCGACTACGCCCCGGTGTCCGAGGTGACGCTGTCGTGACGCCGCGGCCGGCGGGACGGCCGGCGGTCGACGGCGACGCTGGCGGCGCTCCGTCGCCGGCTCGCCGTGGCGCTCGCCGGTGTGCGCGTCCGGCGGCGGGCGGCGCCGACCGTCGCCGCTGCCCGGCGCTGATCCCGGTCGGCGTCGCTGCCCCGACCGCGTGGCCGACCGACCGCCGGCCGTCGACGTCGCGGCCGCGCACGCCGCCCACGATCGGCACGTGCGCCGCCACGACGATCGCCGACGACCACGACGACCCGCCCGACCACGACGCCGTACGTCGTGCCCGTGGCGGCGGGCGTGCACATCAGCTACGGCCGCGCCCACCACGACTACCCGGCGAGCGACATCTTCGCCAGCCACCGGCTGCGGCACGCCGCTGGTCTCGCCGGTCAACGGCCGGGTCCTCCAGGCCCGTCGCGTCGACGGCTGGACCCGCAAGGAGAACAACCCGGCCACGCGCGGCGGCCTGACGGTCGCGATCCTCGGCGACGACGGCGTGCGCTACTACCTCGCCCACCTGCAGGCGATCGACGACGGCATCGAGGCCGGCGCCGAGGTCACCGCCGGCCAGCGCCTCGGCGAGATCGGCGCAGCGGCGACGCCAGCGCCTGCCACCTGCACTTCGGCATCTCCCCGCCGTGCCCCGGCCTGGAGTGGTCGGTGCGCCGCGGCGTGATCTGGCCGTGGCCGTACCTCGACGCGTGGCGCACACGGCGAGCAGCGCAGCCCGGCGCTGGAGATCTACGCCTGGTCGACCGACCACCCCGACGCCTGCGCCACGGCCGAGGCCGATCCCGACGCGGCGGCCAGCGGCTGAGCATGGCCGCTCCGGATGAACGACAGGTAGCGTGCGCCGAGGTGACGTCGGCGACCGGCACCACGGCTGCCGGCGCGCCCAGCAGCCGACGTTCCGCCAGGGCACCCCGCTCGGCCACGTCGTGCCCGAGGACCTGTGGCGGCCGGTGCGGATCACGCTGATGGTCGCCTACGCCCTCGGCTACATGTGGTGGCTGCGGGTCAAGGGCCTGCCGCTCGACCGCATCTCGGTGACGATCTCGGTCGTCCTGTTCCTCGGCTGCGCGTTCATCGGCCGGCCGCGCCACGTGTGGCGGCAGCTGGCCATCGACAGCCTGCTGTACGCGGCCATGTGGTACGCCTACGAGCGCACCCGCGGCGCGGCCGACGCCCTCGGCTTCCCGGTGCAGGTCGAGTCGATGCGCGACATCGACCGCTTCCTGTTCTTCGGCAACGACCCGAACGTCGTGCTGCAGCAGCACTTCTGGCACAGCACCGTCCGCTGGTGGGACGTCGTCGCGTCGCGCATCTACCACACCCACTTCGTCCTCCCGGTCGTCGCCATCGCCGTGCTGTGGGTGGCCAGCCATCGCCAGTGGGTGCGGTTCATGAAGCGCTTCGCCACGCTGCTGCTCGTCGCCTGCGCGATGTTCGTCGTGCTGCCCACGGCGCCGCCGTGGATGGTGTCGCAGAAGTACCAGCTGCTCGCGCCGCTGCACCGCGACCCGGGCCGCGGCGTGGTGCACATCGGCTTCAAGGGCTTCGTCCACTCGTACAACATCGCCCTCGGCAACGGCAACGCGATCGCCGCGATGCCCTCGCTGCACGCCTCGTTCGCCCTGATGGTGCCGGCGTTCTTCCTGCCGTGGCTCAAGCCGCAGTGGCTCAAGGCCGCTCGTGCTGGTGTTCCCGGTCCTGATGCTCACGTCGCTCGTCTACCTCGGCGAGCACTGGGTGATCGACGGGCTCGTCGGCTGGGCCATCGTCGGCGGCGTCGTTCTGGTTCTGGAACCGGATGGAGCGCCGCAGCCGGCGCCAGACGCGCCGGGCGGGCCCGCGTCGCCCTCGCCGGGCTGGCCTGAGCCGATGGGCGGGCTCGACCCGCCGCGGGTCCTGCTCGACTCGACGTTCATCGCCGCGCTGATCAACCACGACGAGCCGTTCCACGCCGACGCCGTCGCCGAGTACGCCGACCTGCTCGACCGCTACGAGCGCGACGAGGTGCTCCTCGACGGCCACGTCGGACTCGCTGCACGGCCTGGCCCCCAACGTCCGCGCCTCGCTGTTCGCCCCGCGTCGACGAGCTGCGCATCGCCGAGCAGCACCGCAACGCCTCGCTCGACGTCGTACGGCGCCGAGCGGCGAGGACCCGGACTTCGCCACGCTGCTCGTGCGTCGATCCACCGCGAGGGCGTCGACGCCGTGGCCAGCTTCGACGCCCGCTTCGACCGCTTCGACATCGACGTGCGCCCGCCGCGCCGACCGTCGGCGCGTCCGCCGAGCCCGCTCGCCGCCCGCCCAGTAGAGTCGACCGATCGAGCCACCAGCCGAGCACCGACGGCGACGACGGCTTCGCCGGCTTCCACCTCGACGCCATCGCCGACGCCGACCCGTACCCGTACTGGTACGACGACGTCGACGAGCCCGACAGCAACCCGACGCTGGTGCGCACCGAGAGCTGCGACCTGTGCATCGTCGGCGGCGGCTACACCGGACTGTGGACGGCGATCATCGCCAAGGAGCGCGACCCCAGCCGCGACATCGTGCTGATCGACGCGCACGAGGTCGGCTCGGCGGCCAGCGGGCGCAACGGCGGGTTCATGGAGTCGAGCCTGACGCACGGCGTGGCCAACGGGCTGCGACCGCTTCGGCGACGAGCTCGCCGTGCTCGAGGAGCTCGGCCTGCGCAACCTCGACGAGATCGAGGCGGCGATCGCGCGCTACTCGATCGACTGCGACTACGAGCGCACCGGCGTGCTCGACATCGCCACCACGCTGCACCCGCCGTCGTACGTCGACGAGCTGCGCACCGACTACCAGCAGCTGCGCTCGCTCGGCCAGCGGGTGGAGTGGCTCGACGCCGACGGCGTGCGCGCCCAGGTCAGCTCGCCGACGTACATCGGCGGGCTGTGGCGCAAGGACCGCGCCGCGCTCGTCGACCCGGCCCGCCTGGTGTGGGGGCTCAAGGAGGCGGCGATGGGCCTCGGCGTGCGGATCTACGAGGACACCAAGGCCACCGCGCTGGACAAGGACGGCGTCGGCGTGCTGGTCACCACGCCGCTCGGGCGGGTGCGCGCCGCCAAGGTGGCGCTGGCGACCAACGCGTTCAAGCCGCTGCTCAAGCGGCTGAGCCACTACGTCGTGCCGGTCTACGACTACTGCATGGTCACCGAGCCGCTCACCGCCGCGCAGCTGGCCTCGCTCGGCTGGGCCAACCGGCAGGGCGTGTCGGACATCTCCAACCAGTTCCACTACTACCGGCTCACCGAGGACAACCGGATCCTGTGGGGCGGCTACGACACGATCTACTTCTGGCGCGGCAAGGTGAACACCGAGCTGGAGAGCCGGCCGGAGACGTGGGCGACGCTGTCCAAGCACTTCTTCACCACGTTCCCGCAGCTCGAGGGATTGCGCTTCACCCACGCCTGGGGCGGGGCGATCGACACGTGCAGCCGGTTCTGCGTGTTCTGGGGCCAGGCGATGCAGGGCCGGCTGGCGTACGCGCTCGGCTACACCGGCCTCGGCGTCGGCTCGTCGCGCTTCGGCGCGGAGGTGATGCTCGACCTCCTCGACGGCCGCCGGTCGCGGGCGACGCTCACCGACTTCGTCAAGTCCAAGCCGCTGCCGTTCCCGCCCGAGCCGTTCCGCTTCGCCGGCATCCAGGCCACCCGCTGGGCGATGGGCCGCGAGGACCGCACCGGCAAGCGCAACCTGTGGCTGCGCACCCTCGACCGCATGGGCCTCGGCTTCGACAGCTGATCGACGAGCCGGCACGCGAGCGGCGTCGGCGGCGTTGCCCTGGATTACGGGACGACGACGGCGCGGCCGATGAGGGAGCCCTCGGCCATGCGGCGGTAGGCCTCGACGCCGTCGTCGAGGGAGAACCGCTCGGTGGTCACCTCGATGACGCCGGCGCGGGCGAGGTCGACGAGCTCGATCAGCTCGTGGCGGCCGCCCCAGTAGATCGACGGCGACCGACACCTCGTGGGCCTGGTGGCCGAAGCCGACGTGGGCGCTGGCCCGGACGTCGCCGATGCCGACGATCGTCACGTCGGCGCCGATGCCGGCGACGGCCACACCGAGGTCCATCGTCGACTGGATGCCGACGACGTCGAGCACGAGCGTCGCCCCGTCCGGCCCGATGATCTGGCGGATCGCCGCGGCGGCGTCCGCGTCCGGACCTCACGACGGCGTCGGCGCCGACCGTCGCGGCGTGCTCCAGCTTGCGCTCGTCGAGGTCGACGGCCACGACGCGCACCCCGGCGAGCACCTTGAGCAGCTGGATCGCCATGTGCCCGAGGCCGCCGGCGCCGATGACCACGGCCCACCCGCCCGGACGGATCTTGCCGCAGCGAGCGCTTGATGGCGTGGTACGGCGTCAGCCCGGCGTCGGTCAGCGGGACGGCCGCCACCGGGTCGAGGTCGCCGATCGGCACGAGGTGGCGCGGGCTGTCGACGACCAGGAGGTCGGCCATCGCCCCCGGCGCGCCGAGGCCCGGCGGGGCGATGCCCAGCTCGGCGGCTCGAGTGCAGTAGTTCTCCCAGCCGCGGCTGCACTGCCAGCACACCCCGCAGCCCCACGGGCCGTAGACCAGCACCTGCTCGCCGATCGCCGACGCCCGTCGCCCCGTCGCCGAGCGCGACCACCTCGCCGGCGCCCTCGTGGCCGAGCGTCAGCGGCAGCGGGAACGGGAACGCCTCGGCCGGCATCGACATGACGTGCTCGTCGGAGTGGCACACCCCGGCGGCGGTGACCCGCAGCAGCACCTGGCCGGGGCCCGGCTCGGGGTCGGGCACCTCGACGAGCTCGGGACGGGATCCGATGGTGCGGTACTGCAGGGCGCGCATCGCGCCATCATCCCCGCCCGCGCCGACGCCGCCGATCGGAGCGCGCCGGTCGGCGCGAGCATGTGCGAGTCAGGAGGTCGCCATGACCACGATCGACACGACCACGTCGCTGCCGGCGCCGACCGACGACGTCGAGCGCGCCGAGCACGACCTGCGCGACCCACGGGATCTGCGCGGTCACCGGCGTGCTCACCGGCGACGTGCTCCGCCAGGCGCACGACGACCTGTACGCCGCCGCCGCGCAGGATCGGGCCCGCGGCCGGGAGCAGCAAGTTCGGGCTGGACTACGAGCACGACGACACCAACCAGCGGGTGTGGAACGTGCTCAGCCGGGCGCCGATCTTCGAGGACCTCGCCGAGCACCCGGTGGCCCTGCGCCTGCTGCGCTCCGTGCTCGACTGGCCGATGCTGCTCGGCAACCTGTCGGCCAACATCACCGGACCGGGCGGCGGCGAGATGGTGCTGCACGCCGACCAGATCTTCGTGCCGACGCCGTGGCCGACCGACCCGCAGGGCGCCAACGCGGCATGGTGCGTCGACGACTTCACCGCCGACAACGGGGCGACCTGCTTCGTGCCGGGCAGCCACCTGCTGCATCGCCGCCGGAGCCCGACGACGACGTCGTCGCCGTGCCGATGGAGGCGCCGGCCGGTTCGCTCGTCGTGTTCGAGAGCCGCATCTGGCACCGCACCGGGTTCAACCGCACGGCCGACCAGCGCCGCGCCGGCGTCTTCGGCTGGTACACCCGGCCGATCTACCGCCACGCAGGAGAACTGGTTCCTGTCGCTCGACCCGCTGCGTCCGCCAGTTCGCCTCCGACGACCTGCTGACCCTGCTCGGCTACAAGGCCGAGGGCCTCGGCCTGGTCTACGGCGCCTCGCCGGCCTGAGCCGGGTCAGGCGCGCCGCAGGACGCGGATCGAGCGCGGCGGCACCGGGCCGTCCACCACGCTGGGCACGGTCGCCAGCGACGACGACCCATCCCCCGGCTCCTGGACGTCGAACGTCGAGCGGCTCCCACCAGGCGTTGACCATCACGTACAGGTCGTCGGTGGCGAAGGCCACCGAGCGCGACCCGCCGCCGGTGTCGGGCGGCGCCGTCGACGCCGTAGAAGCGGTGCCCGACCGGCGGGCACTCGCGGCGCAGCCGCAGCAGCTGCTGCGACGAACGTCTGCAGCTCGCCCCACTCCCGCGCCCGATCCCAGTCGAACCAGTTCACCGGCCCGTCGATGTTGTACGGGTTGGGGTTCGCCGCCCTGGGTGCGCCCGACCTCGTCGCCCATCACGAACATCGCCGTACCGGCCGACAGCAGCAGCAGCGTGAAGTAGTTCTTCAGCTGTTGCAAACGCAACGACTCGCCGCAGTCCCACGAGTGGAAGTGATCGTCGGTGACCATCGTCAGGTCGTGCATCGTCAGCCCGTCGTGGGCGGTGACGAAGTTGACGCTGCGCAGCTCGCTCGCCGAACACGTCCGGGCTGCCGGCGATGCGCTGGATCATCGCCGGCACGAGCCCGGGCTCGCCGCGCAGGAAGCCGCGCACCTGGTCGCGGAACCTGTCGTTCCACTGCGGCCACGTGCGGTCGGGGAACCCGTCGCCGAGCATGTACGCGCCGAGGTCCCACGGCTCGGCGACGAGCACGACGCCGCGGGCGTACGCCCAGCCGGTGATCTGCTCGATCAGCCCGCCGCCGTCGCGGCGTCAGCAGCGAGGCGAGGTCGAAGCGGAAGCCGTCGATGCCGAGGTCGGCGAGGCGATCGAGCGCTTCGAGCACCAGGCGGCGGACGCCCTCGTCGGCCGGCTGGATGTCGTTGCCGCACCCGCTGTCGTCGACGTACGACGCCGTCGGGGTGGTGGCGGTAGGCGTTGGCGTCGTCGATGCCGCGCAGGCTGCGCGTCGGCAGCGACGGCGTCGCCCTCGCCGGTGTGGTTGAACACGACGTCGAGCCACACGTGCATGCCCGCGCTCGTGCACCGCGGCGACGAGGTCGGCCAGCTCCTCGGCGGCGCGGTCGGGCTCGGCGGCGAACGGGCGGTGCACCGCGCCCCACACCAGCGGCATGTAGCCCCAGTAGTTGTCCGACGGGTCGAACGGGTGCACCGGCATCAGCTCGATCACGTCGACGCCGAGCGCGGCGATGTGGTCGAGCCGCTCGACCATCCCGGCGAACGTGCGGTTGAAGCCGCGCACGTGGGCCTCGTAGACCACCGGCCCGACGCCGTCGGCCAGCGCCAGCGGCGCGCCCTGGGGATGCCGCGGCCACGGGTCGCGCACGACCGACACCGGCTCGCCGTCGACCCAGTCGAGGTCGAGGCAGTGCGGGTCGAGCAGCGGCCCGACCGCCGTCGACGATCAGCCAGTAGCGGTCGCCGGCCGCGGCCACGTACGAGTCCCGGCGAACCCGCCCGGCGCGGTGCAGCGGCGTGCGCACGCTGAGCCCACCGTCGCCCGGCTGCACGACGACGTCGACCGTCGTCGCGTCCGGCGCGTGCAGCCGGATCGTCCGCATCGTCGCCGCCGTCGATGCCGTCGTCGCCGTCGTCCCCGTCATCGCCTCAGCGTGCCAGCCGAGCCGTGCGCCGCCGACCCGGTCGCGTCGCGCCGCACGCGCCGAATCCGTCGTCAGCGGCGCGACACGAACGACGGCCGGGGGCCGGGCGCGCGGCGGCCGGGCCGTAGCCTGGACGCGGATGGTCTCGCCGAGCAGCCCCGCCGACGTCGCCGAGGCGCTCGGCGCCCACGGCTACCTGCCCGACGAGGGGTTGGCCACGAGCATCTTCCTGGCGATGGCGCTGCAGCGACCGCTGCTGCTCGAGGGCGAGGCCGGCGTCGGCAAGACCGAGGTGGCCAAGGTGCTCAGCCGCTGGACCGGCGGCGAGCTGATCCGCCTGCAGTGCTACGAGGGCATCGACGCCAGCCAGGCGGTGTACGACTGGGACTACTCCCGCCAGCTGCTCCACCTGCGCGCCGCCGAGGCCAGCGGCGAGGCCACCGGGCTGGGCACCGACGCGCTGGAGCACGAGCTGTACCACGAGCGGTTCCTGCTCAAGCGGGCGCTGCTGCAGGCCATCGACCACGACGGCGACGCGCCGCCGATCCTGCTGATCGACGAGATCGACCGGGCCGACGACGAGTTCGAGGCGTACCTGCTGGAGGTGCTCTCCGACTACCAGATCACCATCCCCGAGCTCGGCCGGTTCACCGCCGCCCGCCCGCCGATCGTCGTGCTCACGTCGAACCGCACCCGCGACGTCCACGACGCGCTCAAGCGCCGCTGCCTGTACCACTGGGTCGAGCACCCGGGCTTCGAGCGCGAGGTGGCCATCGTCCGCCTGCGCGTGCCGCACGTGATCGAGCCGCTCGCCCGCCAGGTGGCCGCGGCGGTCGAGTCGCTGCGCGGCCTCAACCTGTACAAGCCGCCGGGTGTCGCCGAGACGATCGACTGGGCGCAGGCCCTCGCCGCGCTCGGCGTCGAGCGCCTCGACGACCGCGCCGTCGACGCCACGCTCGGCACCGTGCTCAAGTACCGCGAGGATCAGGAGCGGGCCCGCCAGCACGGCCTCGACGGCCTCGTGCAGCACGCCACGGCCCGCGCCGTCGCCGCCGTCTGAGCACCGCCGGTGTCGACGCACGCACCGAGCACGACGCCCGAGCGCATCGCCGTCGCGTTCGCCCGCGTGCTGCGCGGCGCCGGCCTCGACGTGCCGATCGGCAGCGTCACCACCTACGTCGAGGCGCTCGGCCGCGTCGGCATCGACGACCGCGACGCGGCGTACTGGGCCGGCCGGGCGACGCTGGTGCGCAACCCCGAGGACATCCCGGTCTACGACCGGGCGTTCGCCGTGTTCTGGCAGCGGCGCGACGCGCCGACGGCATGCTCGTCGAGCCGGAGATGCAGCGGGTGACGCTGGCCGTCGACGACGAGGACGCCGCCGACGACGACGACGACGACGGCGAGCACGAGACCGACAGCGACCCGCAGCTCGTCCTGCGCTTCTCCGCCGCCGAGGTGCTGCGCCACAAGGACTTCGCCGCCTACGAGGACGACGAGCTGCGCCTCGCGCAGCAGCTGATGGCCCGCCTGCGCCTCGCCGGCCCGCCGCGGCGCAGCTTCCGCTCGCAACCGGTCGCGGCGCGGCGCCCAGCCCGACCTGCGGCGGACGATGCGCCACGCGCTGCGCGCCGGCGGCGAGCCGATCCGCCGGGCCTGGCGCGAGCCGGGCGACCGCCTGCGCCGGCTCGTCCTGCTGCTCGACATCAGCGGCTCGATGGAGCCGTACGCCCGGGCGATGCTGCGCTTCGTCCAGGCCGCCGTCGGCGGCCGCCAGCGGGTGGAGGCGTTCGCCCTCGGCACCCGGCTGACCCGGCTGACCCGCGAGCTCGGCGGCCACGACCCCGACAGCGCCCTGCGCCGCGCCGCCGAGCGGGTCGAGGACTGGAGCGGCGGCACCCGGCTCGGCGAGTGCCTGCGCACGTTCAACGACGAGTGGGGCACGCGCGGCATGGCCCGCGGGCGCGATCGTCGTCGTCCTCAGCGACGGCTGGGACCGCGGCGACCCGGCGCTGCTCGCCGAGCAGATGCAGCGCCTGCAGCGCGTCGTCCACTCGCTGATCTGGGTCAACCCGCTGAAGGTGACCCCCGGCTACGCCCCGCTGGCCCGGGGAATGGCCGCGGCCCTGCCGTATGTTGATCACTTCGTGGAGGGCCACTCGCTGGCCGCCATGGAGGAGCTGGCGGCGGTGATCGCCGGCGACACCCGGAGACCATGAGGACGACGACATGCGCGAACTGCTCGACGACATCGACCGCTGGAAGCAGGCCGGCACGCCCGTGGCCATCGCCCGCGTCGTCGACATCGAGGGCTCCGGCCCGCGGCTGCCCGGCGCGGCGATGGCCGTGAACATCGACGGCGAGGTGGCCGGCAGCGTCAGCGGCGGCTGCGTCGAGGGCGCCGTGGTCACCGAGGCGCTGGCCATCCTCCACGGCGAGGCCAAGCCGCGGGTGATCACGTTCGGCTACAGCGACGACGAGGCCTTCGCCGTCGGCCTCACCTGCGGCGGCACGATCCGCCTGTTCGTCGAGCCGCTCGACTGGTGAGCCCCGGTGAGCTCGCTGTACGACGACCTGCAGGCGCGCATCCGCGCCGAGCAGCCGGTGTGCCTGGCCACGGTGATCGACGGCCCGAGCGTCGGCGCCAAGCTGCTCGTCGAGCCGGCCGGCGCGCTGCGCGGCACGCTCGGCGACCCCGAGCTCGACCGCATCGTCACCCGCGACGCGCGCGCCGAGCTCGAGGCCGGCCGCAGCGGCGTGCGCCACTACGGCCCGCACGGCGAGACCACGCCCGAGGACCTGCATGGACACGCCGGTCGTGCGGGTGTTCATCGAGTCGTGGGCTCCGCCGCCGGTGATGTGGATCTTCGGCGCGGTCGACTTCACCGCGGCGCTCGCCAAGGTGGCCAAGGTGCTCGGCTACCGCGTCACCGTGTGCGACGCCCGGGAGATCTTCGCCACCCGGCGACGCTTCCCGATGGCCGACGAGGTGGTCGTGTCCTGGCCGGGCAAGCTGTTCGACCAGCGCGGCCACACGCTGACCGGACGCGTGACGCGGTGTGCATCCTCACCCACGACCCGAAGTTCGACGTGCCCGCGGTGCAGGGCGCGGTGCGCACCGCCGTCGGCTACATCGGCGTGATGGGCAGCCGCACCACGCACGCCAAGCGCCTGCGAGCGGCTGCACGAGGCCGGCGTCGACGACGACGAGCTGGCCCGGCTGATGTCGCCGATCGGCCTCGACCTCGGGGCGCGCACGCCCGAGGAGACGGCGATCTCGATCTGCGCCGAGATCATCGCCTCCCGCACCGGCCGTTCGGCCCCGAGCCTGCGCGACGCCGAGGGCCCCATCCACGCCTGACAGCGACCGGGGCGGCCCACGGCAGGGTCGACGAGATCGGCCAGTGCCGGCACCTCGACTCGGTCAGCCGGTCGGGTCGCCGAAGCGGACGGACCGGTGGCTCTTGGAGACGAAGTCGACCTCGACGGTGCGACCGGTGTACGGGGCGTGGACGATCGCCGTGCCGACGCCGAGCCACATCATCGCGTGGCCCGGGTAGTAGACGATGTCGCCGGCCTCGGCCGTGTCGGCGGTGCGCTTGGCGATCGTGCTGATCTGGCTGCCGCTCTGGCGCGGCAGGGTGACGCCGGCCTGGCTCCAGGCGTACGTCGTCAGACCCGAGCAGTCGAAGCCGACGCCGGGCTTCGACGTGTTGTGCCGGTACGGCGTGCCGAGCTGGCTGAACGCGGCCATCAGCGCCTTCTGGTGGGGGATGTCGGCGGTGCGCCACGCGGCCTCGAGGGCGACGGCGTCGACCTGCAGCCGATCGGCGATCGCCTGCGGCGAGCAGGTGCCGGGCCGATGTTGTACGTGCCGTGCGCCTCGAGGTCGCCGGTGGCGTCGAACTCGACGAGTGAGTCGAGGGCGTGCTGGGCGACCGGGGCCAGCGGGTCGTTGCGGATCACCGGCGCCGCTGCGGCAGCGGTGCTCGTCGCCAGCGGCACGGCGACGAGGCCGCCGCTGACGAGGGCAGTGCTGAGGACGATCGTCCGAAGACGACGGCGAAGCGTCATGCCTGACGTCCTCCTGTTGCGGTTGAGCACCCGTGGTTCGGGAGCGCTGAGGTCGAGGTGTCGAGCAGGGCTCGACCCACGGCGAGAGCGCCGAACGAGAGCGCCACCGCTGACGGGCAGGAGGGGGTAGCCGGCGCCTCGTTGCACCGGCCTCCCGGCCCGTCATCGCTGCGACACTACCGACACGAAACTGCAACATTCAACGCGGGAACGTCAAGAAGTCGACGAGAGTTGTTTGCCGGCCGTTCACCCGGGGGTAGAACGTGCCGGATGTGGTCGAGCCGATGCGGGTGATCCCGGTCCTGCTCGCCGCCGGCGGTGGCAGCCGGTTCACCGCCGGTGGCACCGCGGGCGGCGCGGGGCACAAGCTGCTCGCCGAACTGGACGGTCGGCCACTGTGGCGGCACAGCCTCGACCACCTCCTGGAGGCCGGCTTCGACACGGCGGTGGTCGTCACCGGCGCCGCACCGATCGACGCCGAGGTGGCGGCGATTGCCGCAGGGCAGCGCTGTGCGGTCACCGTCGTGCACAATCCGGCGTGGGCCACCGGTCAGGCCTCCTCGTTGCAGGCGGCGCTCGCGGTGGCCCGCGGTCACGGGGCCGAGGCGATCGAGGTGGGCCTCGCCGACCAACCGTTCGTCCCCGCCGACGGCGTGGCGCGCCGTCGCCGACGCACCCGCGGAGTGCGGCCTCGTCGTCGCCACCTACGACGGCAGCTGGGGCCCCAACCCGGTCCGCATCGCCGCCGAGCACTGGGACGAGCTGCCGGACGAGGGCGACGAGGGTGCCCGGTCGCTGCTGCGCAGGTTACGAGACCGTGTCCGGACGGTGGCCTGCGTAGGCTCTGCCGCAGACATCGACACGGCGGAGGACCTCGCGCGATGGACAAGCTCCTGAACGAATTCATCGTCAACCGGCCCATCGAGGAGGCCTGGACGGTGCTCACCGATGTGGAGCGCATCGCCCCGTGCATGCCCGGTGCCCAATTGCAGGAGATCGAGGGCGACATCTACCGCGGGCTGGTCAAGGTCAAGCTCGGCGCGATCTCCACCTCGTTCAAGGGCCAGGCCAGCTTCACCGAGCGCGACGACGTCGGCCACCGGGCCGTCCTCAAGGCCGAGGGCCGCGACACGGGCGGCAAGGGCAACGCCGACGCGCTGATCACGGCGACCCTCGAGAGCGTCTCGCCGGAGGTCACCAAGTGCGTCGTGGCCACCGACCTGCGGGTCACCGGCAAGGTCGCCCAGTTCGGTCGAGGCATCATGGCCGACGTCAGCAAGAAGATCATGGGCCAGTTCGCCACGAACCTGAACACGATGCTCGACGAGCAGCCGGAGGCGGCCGCGACGAACGGCGACATGTCCACGGCCGCGCCCGACACCGAGGCTCCGGCAGCGCCGGCCGACGTCGCCGCCGTCACGACGGACGCCGGCACGGCGGCGAGCCCCGGCGCGAGTGCGAGCAACGGCGCCCCGGCTGCGCCGGTCGTGCGCAAGATCGAAGGCCCGGCCGCCGAGCCGGTCGAGCTGTCCGGGCTGGCCGGAGGGGCGATCCTGAAGCGGCTGCTGCCGTTCATCGGCGGACTCGTCATCCTCTTCGTCGTGCTGCGCCGCCTGCGCAAGTGACGGCGACGGCCGACGCTCGACCTCGCCAGCGTCGAGGCCCTGCTCGGGCGGCGGCCTCGCGGGGCGTTCGACGTCGTCGTGCGCGACGCACCACGGCGCGCCGGTGGTCCTGCGCAACGCACCCCTGCTCGACGACGGCACGCCGATGCCCACCCGCTACTGGCTGGTCGGCCGCGTCGCGGTCGTCGCCGTCAGCCGGCTGGAGGCGGCCGGCGGCGTGCGCCGGGCGGAGGCGACGATCGATCCGGCGCTGATCGCCGACGCCCACCGGCGCTACGCGGCCGAGCGCGACGCGGCGCTGCCGGCCGGACCACGCCGGGCCGCGCCCGAGTGGTGGCGTCGGCGGCACGCGCGAAGGCGTGAAGTGCCTGCACGCGCACTACGCCTGGCACCTCGCCGGCGGCGACGACCCGGTCGGCGCGTGGGTCGCCGCCGAGCTGGTGCGCTGAGGCGCGGGCGCCGGTCGATGAACGTGTTGCACGTGCAGCTCGACCGCCTCGACTGCACGTTCCGGGCGGCGGACCACGTGCTGACGACGCCACTCGGGACCGACGCGGTCGGCCGCAACCTGCACGGCGACCCGCCGCGCGCCGACGAGCTGACCAACGCGATCGGCGAGGTCCACGACACCCTCGACGACGTGCTGCGCGCGCGCCCGCCGACGTCGCCGCCACTCGAAGCGCTCGAGGTCTGCGGTCCGGGGACGTCGGCCGTCGCCGACGTGGAGGTCGGCGCGCCGGCGACCCTGCCGCTCGGCCTCAGCCGGGACGCCGCCGAGGACGTGTTCCGCACGGTGGCCACCGAACGGCGTGTCGATCGGGCGCGCAATCCGGGCCTCGCCGCCGATGACGTCGACGTGGTGGTCGCAGCCGGCTGTGTGCTCGTCGCCGTGATGCGCCGCCTGCGGCTCGATCACGTGCAGGTGGTCGATCCGCCCGTCGATCCGGGCCGGCCTGCCGAGGCCGGCGAATCGGCCGCGCCGCGATGAGCGAGCGCCACGGCCACCCGTCGATGGTCCAGCCCTCCGGGTTCCGGCTGTACGGCCGGCGGGTGGTGCTGCGCCCGCTGACGCCCGGCGACTTCGCCGCGTGGAGCGAGGTGCGCGTGCGCAACGAGTCGTGGCTGATCCCGTGGGAGCCGATGCGCTCGGCGACGCTCGTCGACCCCACCCGTCACCGCGACGCGTTCGCCTCGCGCTGCGCGGCGCGCGACCGGGAGCGGCAGATGGGCCTCGCCTACGGCTTCGGGCTGTTCGTCGACAACGCCTTCGCCGGCGAGGTCAACCTGAACAACGTCGCCCGGGGCGCTCTGCAGAACGGCACGATCGGCTACTGGATCGACCGGGCGCGAGCCGGCCACCGCTACGTCGCCGAGGCCGTCGTGGTCCTCGCCCGCTTCGCCTTCGAGGACCTGCACCTGCACCGTCTGGAGATCTGCATCGTGCCGCGCAACGCGAACAGCCGCCGGGTGATGGAGGTGCTGGCGATCCGCGAGGAGGGTGTGGCCCAGCGCTACCTGGAGATCAACGGCACGTGGGAGGACCACGTGCGCTACGGGCTGACGATCGAGGAGTGGGCGATCCGCCACGAGGAGCTGGCGACCGCCTGGTTGTGAACCTCCGGCCTGGACGGGCGGTCAGGGTCAGGGTTGCTCGGCGGCGAGGCGCAGCAGCTTGGCCTTCGCCTGGCGCAGCGACGTGCGCCGCTTCCACATCTTCATCTTCCAGTGGCGCTGACCGGATCGCACTGCCGTCGACCTGCCGCGCTCGGCGTCGTGATGGTGCTGCGGCACCCAGGCGCGGCCCGGTTCGTGGACCTCGTCGGGTTGCGCGCCCGAGCTGACCTGGGCCGCCACTGCGTTGAGCTCCGCTTGGATCCGGTGCCGCTCGTTGTGCGCGTGGGCCCGCAGATCCATCTTGGGCGGGGGCGCCGCAGCATCGCTGCGATGGCGCTGGCTCATGAGTACCTCCGGTAACTTCTCCTGGCTGGCCAGGACGTGGTCGGAACGTACGGCGAACTCTCTCTCCGTCACCCGAACGTAGCGCAGTGACGTCCACCCGGGGAAGGCCTCCAGGTAACAAAGCTGCGCGATTCGCGCAATGGGCGCGCGACCGGCGACGCAGCGTTGCCGGCTCGGCGGCCCTACTTCTTGCTGCTGATCTTCGACCGCATCGCCGCGATCCGCTCCGCGGCCCACGGCTGCTTGGTGCTCCAGACCTGCGGCTCCAGCTCGCGCTGCACGGCGTCGGCATGCACCGAGATGTCGGCCATCGCCTGGATCGAGCGCTTGGTGACGATCGCCAGCTCGCGCGGCGCCGATGCCGCCCGCGCGGCCATCGTCTGCGCCGCGTCCAGCAGCTGGTCGTCGTCGACGCAGCGATGCACCAGGCCGACGCGCTCGGCCTCGGCGCCGTCGAGCACCTCGCCGAAGATCACCGCGGCCATCGTCGCCTGCGGCCCGGCGATGCGTCGGAACATCCACGTGTGCCCACCGCCGGGGTGCAGGCCGATCTGCAGGAAGCGGGTGTCGAACTTCGCCCGGCGCGCCGCGAGGCGCACGTCGCAGCCGAGCGCCAGGTTCATCCCGGCCCCCACGGCCGCACCGTTCACCGCGGCCAGCGTGGGCAGCGGGCTGCGGGCGATGCGCAGGAAGCCCTCGTAGACGCCCGACAGGCTGTCGCCCGTGGCCTCGGCGAGGTTGCCGAGGTTGGCCCCGGCACAGAACGCCGGCGCCGCGCCGGTGACCACGACCGCGCCGATCGACTCGTCGGCCTCGATCTCGTCCATCGCCGCGATGATGTCGGCGACCATCGGCGCCGTGAGCGTGTTGCGCTCCTCGGGGTTGTTCAGCGTGAGCGTGGCCACGCCATCGGCCTTGTTGACGAGTACGAGCGACATGGGCGTGACGGTAGCGTCACGCCGGGAATGCTCGACCATGTGTTCACCGACGCCATCGGCGCGCTGCGCGAGGCGTTCGAGGCTGCGTTCCTCGAACGTCAGGCGTTCGACGAGCACTTCCAGGTGGACGTCCTGCTCGGCGACCTGTCGTGGGAGACGAGCTACGGCTTGCCCGGCGAGGGCCAGCCGCCGCGGGTCGTCGCCCACGTGGCCTTCGACTGGCCGTCGTGGAGTCAGACGGCGTATCGCCGGTGGTACGTCGACGAGGTGCTCGACCGACTGCCGGCGATCGAGATGGAGATCGTCTTCCGGGTGCAGCGCCTCGTCGAGCAACCCGACCCGGCTGTCGTGCGCGCCGTCACCCCGGAGACCAGCCCACTGATCGGCGACGAGCGCCTCGAGCGCGTCGGGGCGACCGTCGAGATCGCCTACATGGACGAGGAACCCGACCGGGCGGAGTTCGCCATCGAGCTCACCTACGAGGGGCTGTACGAGCTGGCCGAAGAGACGTTGGCCGACGGCGCGAGCACTCTGCTCGACGAGCACTTCGGCGCGCTCGGCGGATGGATCTCGGCGACGCTCGTGCGCCTCGGCGACCTGCGCCTGGAGTTCCGCCCGGCCGAGTGACGCCGGCGGCCGCCGAGTCGCTCGCTTGTGAAGCGCTCGAGCGGCGGTGGCAGGGTGTCGGCCATGCCCGACGTCGTGCTTGTCGAGGTGAGCGAGCGGATCGCCACCATCACCATCAACCGCCCCGAGGCGCGCAACGCGCTGAACAACGAGGTCCGCAGCCTGCTGCCCAAGGTGATGCGCGAGGCCGACGGGCGCGACGACGTCGACGTGCTGATCCTCACCGGCAGCGACCCGGCGTTCTGCGCCGGCCTCGACCTCAAGGAGCTCGGCTCCGGCGGCAACCGCCTCGGCGGCGACCGTGACGGCATGGGCGGTGGCGGGGGCTCCGGGCGCGGGCCGTTCGCCGGCAGGACCAAGCCGCTGATCGGGGCGGTCAACGGCGTGGCGATCACCGGTGGCTTCGAGCTCGCGCTGAACTGCGACTTCCTCGTCGCCAGCGAACGGGCCAAGTTCGGCGACACGCACACCCGCGTCGGGGTGATGCCCGGCTGGGGCATGACGGTGCTGTTGCCCCAGGCGATCGGCGTGCGCCGGGCCAGGGAGATGAGCCTCACCGGCAACTTCATGCTGGCCGAGGAGGCGCTGCAGTTCGGACTGGTCAACCACGTCGTCGCCCACGACGAGCTGATCCCGTTCACCCGCAAGCTGGCCGCCGACATCATCGGCAACGACCAGCAGGGCGTGCGCCAGATCCTGGCGACGTACAACGAGATCAACGCCGAGGAGCCGGCCTGGCAGATCGAGACGCGCGACTCCGTGGCCTGGTCGCAGTCCAACTTCAGCGCCGACAAGGTCGAGGCCCGGCGCCTGGCCATCCTGGAGCGCGGCCGCACCATGTGACCGGTCCGGCCGCGGCGAACCCGTTGGCGGCCAGGCAGCCCGTGCGGCAGGCTCCGCCGATGGATTCGCACCGACCGGTCTTGGAGGACGCTGCGGCCCGGGCGCTGGCCTACGCCACGACGATCGACGAGCGGCGGGTGTTCCCCGACGCCACGGCGCTCGACGCGCTGGCGGCGTTCGACGAGGCGTTGTCCGTCGCCGGCCAGCCGATCGACGCGACGTTGCGCATGCTCGACGAGGTGGGCGGCCCGGCGACGGTCGCGTCGACGGGTCCCGACTACTTCGGGTTCGTCACCGGCGGCACCCTGCCCGCCGCGCTCGGCGCGTCGTGGCTCGCCGCGGCATGGGACCAGAACGCGGCGCTGCCGGTGATGTCGCCGGTGGCCGCGACGCTGCACGGCGTCGTGCGCCGCTGGCTGCTCGACCTGCTCGGGCTGCCGGGCGAGTCGGCCGTGGCGTTCGTCACCGGGGCGACGGTGGCCAACGCGTCGTGCCTCGCGGCCGGACGTGACGCCCTGTTGGCCACGGCTGGCTGGGATGCGACCGAGGACGGGTTGTTCGGCGCCCCACCCGTGACGGTGGTGATCGGTGAGCAGGCGCACTCGACGCTGCGCAAGTCATTGGGGCTCGTCGGTCTCGGGCGCCGTCGTGTCGTCGAGGTCCCGGCCGACGACCAGGGACGGCTGCGCGCCGACCTCCTGCCGACCGACGTGCCCGGGCCGGTGCTGGTGTGCGCCCAGGCCGGCGAGGTGAACACCGGCGCGTTCGATCCGTTCGACGCGATCGCCGACTGGGTCGGCGAGCGCGACGGCTGGCTGCACGTCGACGCCGCCTTCGGGTTGTGGGCCTGCGCCGATCCCTCGCGCGCCCACCTGGTCGGCGGGCTCGACCGTGCCGATTCGTGGGCCACCGACGGCCACAAGTGGCTGAACGTCACCTACGACTGCGGGATCGCCTTCGTCCGCCGTCCGGCCGACCTCGCCCGCACGTTCCGTGCCGCCGCCGGCTACCTCCCCTCGGGCGACCAGTTCGAGGCGATGCACCACACCCCGCAGTCGTCGCAACGGGCCCGCCAGATCGAGGTCTGGGCGGCGCTGCGCACCCTGGGCCGGGCCGGCGTCGAGCGGCTCGTGACCGATGCCTGCGACGCGGCCGTGGCCATCGCCGAGCGGTTGCGCAGCGCTGGCGCGACCATCGTCAACGACGTGGTCCTCAACCAGGTGCTCGTGCGCTTCGACGACGCCGCCACCACCACCACGGCCGTGCTCGCCGCGGTCCAGGCCGACGGCCGGGTGTGGTGCGGACCGACGATCTGGCGCGGCGAGCCGGCCATGCGCATCAGCGTGTCGTCGTGGAGGACCACGCTCGACGATGCGCGTCGCGCGGCCGATGTGATCATCGAATGCCGTGACCGGGTCGGTCGGTCGCGGTAGCGCACCGACGACGAAGAACAGCGGCGCGCTGATCGCCGAGCGGCGGCCATCGTCGACCGTCCCGACATCCGACGCCGCCGCGGTCCGCTCGACGCGCCAGGATGGGCGTCGAGTCGGATGAAGTCCTGGGGGTTGCAGTGGCCAAGGGTTCCAAGGCGGTCGAGTCGGTGGCGGCGTTCCCCTTCGGATCGGCCGGGCAGCTGGCCCGCGCGGTCCGCACCGGACAGGTGTCGGCGGTCGAGTTGCTGCGCGCCTACCTCGAGCGGGTCGACCGGCTCAACCCGGCGATCAACGCGATCGTCGTCGACGACCGGGAGCGAGCGCTGAAGGACGCCCGTGCCGCCGACCGTGCTCGTGCCAAGGGCGCGAAGGTCGGCCCGCTGCACGGCGTCCCGATGACGGTCAAGGAGAGCTTCAACATCCCCGGGCAGCCGACGACGTTCGGTTTCCCGGCCTTCGCCGGCAACGTCGCCACCACCGACGCCGTCGCCGTCGCCCGGCTGCGCGCCGCCGGTGCGGTGATCTTCGGCAAGACGAACGTGCCGCTGAGCCTGGCCGACTTCCAGTCGTACAACGACGTCTACGGCACGACGAACAACCCGTGGGACCTCACCCGCGGGGCTGGCGGGTCGTCGGGCGGTGCTGCGGCGGCGCTCGCGGCCGGCCTCACCGGGTTGGAGTTCGGCAGTGACATCGGGGGCAGCATCCGCAACCCTGCGGCGTACAACGGGGTGTACGGGCACAAGCCGACCTACGGGATCGTGCCCAAGCGCGGCCACACGCTGAGCGAGCTCTTGGTCGGCGAGGGTCCGATCTCGGTCGTCGGTCCGCTCGCCCGCTCCGCCGAGGACCTCGCGCTGGCGCTCAAGGTCACCGCCGGCCCGGATCTGGAGGACGGCTACCGGCTGAGGCTCCCCGCCCCGCCGAAGTCGCTCGCCGGTCTGCGAGTTGCGGTGTGGCTCGATCAACCCGACCTGGCACCGGTGGACGACCGCGTCACCGGCCCGATCGAAGACGCCGCCCGGGCACTCGAGCGCGCCGGAGCGAAGCTCGACTTCGACGCCCGGCCGGCGTTCGATGTCGGCGAGGCCAACGACACGTACCTGCAGCTGCTCCTGGCGACGATGAGCGCGCGCAACCCCCAGTTCGACACGCTCGTCGCGCAGGCCGACGCACTCGCCGACGACGACCGCAGCGAGGGCGCGAAGAACCTGCGACTGTCCACCGCCCGCCACCGGGACGTGCTGGTCGCCGCCGAGGCCCGCGATCGACACCGCTGGGCGTGGCGGGCGTTCTTCCAGGACCACGACGTGCTGCTGGCGCCGATCACCGCCACCCCGCCGTTCCTCCACGACCACTCCGAGCCCCTGTCGGCGCGGACGATGGCCGTCAACGGCACGGACGTCCCGTACTTCGCCCAGCTGTTCTGGGCCGGCCTGGCCATCAGCACGTACCTCCCGGGCACCGCGGTGCCCGTCGGACGGACGAGCGACGGGCTCCCGGTGGGGATGCAGATCATCGGCGACGCGTACCGCGACCGGACGACGATCTGGGTGGCCGGCCAGCTCGCCGAACTGATCGGCGGCTTCTCCCCGCCGCCCGGCTGCTGAGCGGTGAGGAGTGCCCGCGCCTGCTGGGGGCACCGCTCACCTCGGCCGGACGGGGGTCTCGTGAGGATCCCTACAGCGAGGCGCCGCGGGCCTTGAGGTCGGCGGTGACGACGTCGGCGATCTTCAACGCGAGGATCTCGGCGCCCTCCGTGTTGAGATGGAAGCCGTCCTTGGCCCGCACCGGCTTGCCCTGACCGTCGCGCGGGTCGACGACGAAGTCGGCCCAGCCACCGTTGCGGCCGGAGAACATCTGCCAGGTGTCGACGAACACCACGCCCGGGTGGGCAGCGACCTGTTCGCGCACCACGGCGTCCTGGACGGCCAGACGCGCCGTCACGTCCGGGTTGTCGTCGTTGGGGATGCCGACCCAGATCAGGGTGCGCCCGCCCTGGGTGAGCTCGTCCATCACCGCGCCCACTCGCCGCCCGTACTCGGCGCGCCACTCGGCGTCGGGGTTGTCGCCGCCCTGGGGCTGGTTGACCACGAACGTGCCGGACTTGTCGGACAACCCCTCCGCGTCGTTGCCCCCGAACGTGAGCACGACGATGCCGGGGTTGACCTTCGGCAACTGCTCGGCGAAGCGCGCCGGCCAATCGAAGAAGTCCGGACGGGACAGACCGCTGGAGACCTTGTAGTCGAGCGTCACGTCGACCATGCCGGTCTTCTTCATCAGCGTCTGCAGGTACGGGCCGAACGTGCCCGCGTCGGAGTCGCCGGCGATGTACAGGCGGACGGGGTTCTCGCCGCTGGGCACCCCGACGGCGGCATCGGGCACGCTGGCCACCGTGGACGCCGCCGCCGGATCGGCGGCGGCGCTCGCCCCGGGCGCGGCTGCGGGTGGCGCCGAACCGTCCGTCGGCGCCGCCGGGTCCGCGGTCGGCGTCACGCTCGATCCCGGCGAGGAGGCCGACGACGAGTCCCCACCGAACATCGCTCGAGCGACGACACCAACCACCAGCAGCACGACGATCACCACGCTGAGCGCGAGGACTCGGCGGCGGCGGTACTGCTGCCGGGTAGGTCGACGACGACGACGCGACACCGGGCGGACGGCTGATGGCGACCCGCTGTGACCGGGCGCGCGCCGGTGGTCGGGGTCGGTGGCCGGCGGGCGCGAGTCGGAGGACGGGGAGGCGGCCATCGAGATCACGGCCATGCTACGGCTGCGTGCGGCGAGGGAGCCATCACCACTCCTTGCGGTAACCTCCCGAACGGACATTCCGTCCAGGCCGAGCGGGTGGCAGCGCTGGTTCGGTTGCTCGACACACTCCTAGGGGGAGAACTGAAGATGCGGAAGAGCAAGCGCGTAGGCGCGCTCGCGCTCGTCGCAGGCTTCGCCATCACGGCGGCGGCGTGCGGGAGCGACAAGAAGGAATCCAGTAGCACTGCGGCACCGACCACGGCGGCGGCCGGGACGACGGCGGCACCGACCACTGCGGCGGGCACCGCCGGCAGCACCCCCGCAGGCGGCAGCGTCGACGGCTCCAAGGTGCTCGCCTGTGAGGTCACCGACACCGGCGGCGCCGACGACAAGGGCTTCAACCAGAACGCGTACAAGGGCATCACCGATGCCGAGGCGCAGTTCGGCAGCCAGGGCGCGCTGCTCGAGTCCAAGAGCGACGCCGACTACGCGCCGAACATCGACGCGTTCCTCAAGAAGAAGTGCACGGTCATCGTGTCCGTCGGCTTCCTGCTCGGCTCGGCCACCGCCGCGGCGGCGAAGGCCAACCCCGATCAGCAGTTCGCCATCGTCGACGCCGACGCCAACGACGACAACGGCACGCCGGACGATTCGACCGACGACAAGAACCTGCCGAACGTGCGGGCACTCGGCTTCTCGACCGAGCAGCCGTCGTACCTCGCCGGCTACCTCGCGGCGGGCGTCAGCAAGACGGGCACCGTCGCCACCTACGGCGGCATCAAGCTCCCCACGGTGACCTCGTTCATGAACGGCTACCTGCAGGGCGTCAACAAGTACAACGAGGTCCACGGCACCAAGGTCAAGGTCCTCGGCTGGGACGGCACCGACGGTTCGTTCACCGGTGACTTCGAGAACCTGGACAACGGCAAGAAGCTCACGCAGGGCTTCGTCGACGAGGGCGCCGACATCATCATGCCCGTCGCCGGTCCGGTGGGCCTCGGCACCTCGGCGTACGCCAAGGAGAACGCGGGCAAGCTGCGCGTCATCGGCGTCGACGTCGACCAGTACCTGTCGAACCCGAACGAGCAGTCGGTGTACCTCACCTCGGTGATCAAGAAGATCGACGCCTCGGTGGTCGACACCATCCGCAACGTCGCCACCAGCGGCAAGGTCGGCGCCGACTACGTCGGCACGCTGGCCAACGCGGGCCTCGACCTCGCTCCCTTCCACGATCAGGCGGCCGACGTGCCCCAGGCGCTGCAGACCGAGATCGCCGGATTGAAGCAGGACATCATCGACGGCAAGATCATGGTTCAGCCCTGATCGACTGACGTCGGGCAACGAGCGCAGTGGGGTCCTTCGGGACCCCACTTCTCGTTGTGCCCCAGGAACTAGGTTGCACGACCACGCGCCGAGCGAGAACGCGGGAGACGTCACGGATGGAACTGGAGCTGCGCGGCATCACCAAACGGTTCCCCGGCGTCGTGGCCAACGACGACGTCAACCTGACGGTCCGCGGCGGTGAGGTGCTCGCCCTGCTCGGGGAGAACGGCGCGGGCAAGAGCACGTTGATGAACGTGCTCTACGGGCTGTACCACGCCGACGAGGGCGAGATCCTCGTGGACGGCGTGGCGCGCACGTTCACCTCGCCGCGCGACGCCATCGCCGCCGGGATCGGCATGGTCCACCAGCACTTCATGCTCGTGCCCGTGTTCACCGTGGCCGAGAACGTCGTCCTCGGCGTCGAGCCGACGCTGGCCGGCGGCGCACTGGACCTGCGCGCCGCGCACCGCGACGTGCGCCGCATCTCCCAGGAGTACGGCCTCGACGTGGACCCCGAGGCGCTCGTCGAGGAGCTGCCCGTCGGGCTGCAACAGCGCGTCGAGATCATCAAGGTGCTGTTCCGCCAGGCGGAGATCGTCGTCTTCGACGAGCCCACCGCCGTGCTCACGCCGCAGGAGATCGAGGACTTCTTCCGCATCGTCGATTCGCTGCGTGACGCCGGCAAGGGCATCGTGTTCATCACCCACAAGCTGCGCGAGGCCCTGCGCATCGCCGACCGCATCGTCGTGCTGCGCCGCGGCAAGACCGTCGGCGAGGTGCTCCCGGCCGATGCGGACGATCGCAGCCTGGCGGAGATGATGGTCGGGCGCCCGGTGGAGCTCACGGTGCACAAGGCGGTCAGCCACCCCGGCGAACCCGTGCTGCTGGTCGACGACGTCTCGGTGGTCGACACCGACGGCCGCACGTTGGTCGACCACGTCTCGTTCGAGGTGCGCGCCGGCGAGCTCGTGGGCATCGCCGGCGTGCAGGGCAACGGCCAGACCGAGCTGGTCGAGGCCCTCGTCGGGCTGCGCCGACCGGAGTCCGGTCAGGTGCTGCTCGGCCACCAGGACATCACCCACCACAACCCGCGGCAGCGCCACGAGGACGGCATCGCCCACATCCCCGAGGACCGCCAGCGCGACGGGATGGTCAAGGACTTCACGGTGTTCGAGAACGTCGCGCTCACCGGCTACTACGACGCGCCGTACAGCAGCGGCCCGCTGATGCACTGGGGGGTGGTCGAGCGGGCGGCCGAGCGCCTCGTCGACGAGTTCGACATCCGCACGCCGTCCACGGGGACAGCGGCCGGCACGTTGTCCGGCGGCAACCAGCAGAAGGTGATCGTCGCCCGCGAGATCAGCCGCGACGTGAAGCTGACGATCGCCAGCCAGCCCACACGCGGGGTGGACGTCGGCTCGATCGAATACATCCACGAGCGCATCGTCGGCCTGCGCGACGCCGGCGTCGCCGTGCTCGTGGTGAGCACCGAGCTCGACGAGGTGATGGCCCTCGCGGACCGCGTGCTGGTGATGTTCGGCGGCCGCGTGGTCGCCGATCTGGACCGCGCCACGACGAACCACAATGAGGTCGGGCTGTACATGGCCGGCGCCCACCCGGACATCACCACCGACGGACCACCGCCGCCCGCGACGACCACCGAGGAGCCCGACGACATGACCACGGACGGTCGGCTGTGACGGTGCCGACACGGGGGCTCGCTCCCCCGAACCCCGTCGTCGTCGGGTTCGCTGGCGCTCGCGCCGCCGACCGGTCAGCGAAGGCTCGCCTCACGGGGACGGTGGACCGGTGACCGATTCCGGCACGCCCGAACCGCGATCGGGGACGGCCAAGCCGTCGTTCAAGGAACGGATGGAGCGCTTCGACGCGAAGAACGTGCTGCTCGTCCCCGCCCTCGCGGTGGTCAGTGCGCTCATCGTCGGTGCCCTCATCGTCGCGGCAACCGACATCGACCGCCTCAAGCACGGCGACTTCGGCGGCATCGTGACGAACATCGCCGACGCGTACAAGGCGCTGTTCGTCGGCGCGTTCGGCAGCTGGTCGGGCATCAGCGAGACACTCGTATTCGCCACGCCGCTGCTGCTCACCGGGCTCGCCGTGGCGCTCAGCTTCCGCTCCGGCCTGTTCAACATCGGCGCCACCGGCCAGTTGCTGATGGGCGGCATGGCCGCCGTCTACGTCGGCTTCAGCATGCACGGTCCGGGCATCGTGCAGATCCCGCTGGCGATGCTCGCCGGCGTCGTCGCCGGCGGCATCTGGGGTGGGGTGCTCGGCCTGCTCAAGGCGCGCACCGGCGCCCACGAGGTGATCACCACGATCATGTCGAACTACATCGCCGGGTTCCTCGCGCTGTGGATGCTCAAGACCGACGCGTTCAAGCCGTCCGGGTCGCTCAACCCGATCTCCAAGACCGTGTCGTCCGAGGCCCGCCTGCCCAAGCTGCTCGGGTGGATCGACAGCGGCCTGCGGGCCGACATCGGGTTCCTCATCGCGATCGCCGCGGCCGTCGGGATGTGGTGGCTGTTCCGCAAGTCGAAGCTCGGCTTCGAGTTGCGCACCGTGGGCACCAACGCCGATGCGGCGCGCTACGCCGGCATGAAGATCGGCACGCTCACCGTCACCGCGCTGGCGATGTCGGGTGGCCTGGCCGGCCTCGGCGGGGCGATCAAGGTGCTCGGCACCACGCCGCAGGTCACGGCGACGTTCGCCGGCGACATCGGCTTCGACGCCATTGCCGTCGCCCTGCTCGGGCGCAACACGTCGAGCGGCACGGTGCTCGCAGCCCTCCTGTTCGGGGCGCTCGAGGCCGGCAAGACGCAGATGCAGCTCGACGCCGATGTGCCGCTCGACCTCGTGTTGGTCATCCGCGCCCTGATCGTGCTGTTCATCGCCGCCCCGATGCTCACGCGCATGATCTGGCGGTTGAAGTCGAGCGGGGGCGGCCTCGGGCTCAGCTTCCGTGGGTGGGGCTCGTGATCGAGACGCCGCTCCCCCACCTCGGCGACACCGAGCCCGCGCCGCCGCGCTCGTACGCCGAGCGCCGCCGGGCACGCAACCTGGGCATCACCTACCTCGTGCTCGCGGTGCTCGTCGCCGTGCTGTTCACCGGGCACGACGGCGACGCGGTGTTCAAGCTCGACGGCGGCCGGTCGTTCACGCTCGGCGGCCAGACGATGGCCTGGTTCACCGTGGCCGTGTTCGCCGTCCTCGCCGGCGTCCAACTGATGCGCGGCTTCGGCAAGCTGACCAACGTCGTGCTGGCGATCGTGTCGGTGCTGCTGCTGATGTCGTTCCTCGCCTGGGCGGCGGCCGGCTCCAGCTTCTCGTTCATCGGCGTGCTCGTGTCGACGATCGGCTACTCCACGCCGATCATCTTCGGGGCGATGTCGGGGATCATCTGCGAGCGTTCGGGCATCATCAACATCGCCATCGAGGGGATGCTGCTGAACGGCGCGTTCGTCGCCGTGTTCGTCGGCTCGCTGACCAACTTCTGGGTCGGTGCACTGGCCGCGATGATCACCAGCGCGCTCCTCGCATGGCTGCTGGCGTGGATGGCCATCCGCTTCAAGGTCGACCAGGTGATCGTCGGCTTCTTCATCAACTTCCTCGTGCTCGGGCTGACCAACTTCTTGTCCAAGCGGCTGCTCACCGAGCACCAGAACTGGAACTACGTCGCCACCCAGAAGCCGTTGAAGATCTGGGGGCTGCACAAGATCCCGGTGATCGGTCCCGTGCTGTTCGAGCAGACCATCTACGTGTACATCGCCTTCGCCATGGTGTTCGCCCTCACCTGGCTGCTGTTCCGCACGCGCTGGGGCCTGCGCACGCGCAGCGTCGGCGAGCACCCGCGCGCCGCCGACACGTTGGGCATCAACGTGATTCGGGTGCGCTACCGCAACGTGATCATCGCCGGGGCGATCGCCGGCTTCGGCGGTTCGTGGTTCGCCTCCAACGTCGGCAAGTTCAACCCGAACATGACCGGCGGCCGCGGGTTCATCGCCCTCGCCGTGGTGATCGTCGGACGATGGAACCCGATCGGTGCGCTGTTCGCCGCCTTGGCGTTCGGCCTGTTCGACTCCCTGGCCGACAAGCTGGCGTTCCTCAACACCGGCATCCCCAGCGAGTTCATCTCGATGCTGCCGTACCTGGCGACGATCGTCGTCGTCGCCGGTTTCGTCGGCCGCAGCCGCGGCCCGAAGGCCGCCGGCCAACCGTACGAGTCACAGTAGGAACCTCCTCACGACGCTGATGTGGGCGCACGAGCGCTCACGCCCGCACGGACAACGCTGGTTCGACGCGGGCCGGGCACGCGCCTCCAGCGCCGGCTGGCGTCTTCGTACCGTCAGGCGTCGGGGACGTTGGTGCGGAGCTCGTCGAGCCAGATCTTCGCCGACAGGTCCGACGGGGCGCGCCAGTCGCCACGCGGGGACAGCGAGCCGCCGGCGACGACCTTCGGGCCGTTGGGCAGCGCCGAGCGCTTGAACTGGGCGAAGCCGTAGAAGCGCTGGACGAAGACCTCCAGCCAGTGGCGCACCTCGGCGAGCGAGTAGGACGGACGCTCGTCGGTCGGGAAGCCCGGCGGCCAGGCACCGACGGCCGGGTCGCGCCACGTGTGCCAGGCCAGGAAGGCGACCTTCGACGGTCGCAGGCCGTGGCGCAGCACGTGGAACAGGTGGAAGTCCTGCAGCGCGTACGGACCGACGGTGGCCTCGCTCGACTGGATCTCCTCGTCCTCGCCGGTGGGCACCAGCTCGGGCGTGATCTCCGTGCCGAGCACGTCGGTGAGGACCACGCCGACGTCGTCGTCGAACAGCTGCTCGCTCACGACCCAGCGGATGAGGTGCTGGACGAGCGTCTTGGGGACGCCGCCGTTGACGTTGTAGTGCGACATCTGATCGCCGACGCCGTAGGTGCACCAGCCGAGGGCGAGCTCGGACAGGTCGCCCGTGCCGAGCACGATCCCGCCGCGCTGGTTGGCCGCCCGGAACAGGTAGTCGGTGCGCAGCCCGGCCTGCACGTTCTCGAACGTCACGTCGTACACCGGCTCGCCGGCACCGAACGGATGGCCGAGGTTGCCGAGCATCAGCCGGGCGGTGTCGGTGATGTCGATCGTCTCGAACGTCACGCCGAGCGCGGCGGCCAGCCGCACGGCGTTGGCCCGCGTCCGCTCGCCGGTGGCGAAGCCCGGGAGGGTGAACGCGAGGATGTCGGAGCGCGGCCGCTCCAGACGGTCCATCGCCCGCGCCGCGACGATCAGCGCGTGCGTCGAGTCGAGGCCGCCGGACACGCCGATGACCACCTTCGGCTGACCGATCGCCCGCAGGCGCTGCTCCAGCCCGGCCACCTGGATGCTGTACGCCTCGTAGCAGTCCTGCGCCAGGCGACGCTGCGTCGGACGGCACGAACGGGAAGCGCTCGACCCGGCGCCGCAGGCCGAGGTCGGACGATGGCGGGTCGAGACGGAAGCGGATCGTCACGGAACGCGTCGGTGCGCGCCGAGTGCTGGCGGCGGTTGTCGTCGAACGTGCCCATCCGGGTCCGTTCGGCGCGCAGCAGCTCGAGGTCGACGTCGGCCACCGACGCGCTGCGGCCCGGCCGGGAAGCGCTCGGTCTCGGCGAGCAGCGTGCCGTTCTCGTGGATCATCGTCTGCCCGTCCCAGGCCAGGTCCGTGCTGGACTCGCCGGCGCCGGCGGCGGCGTAGACGTAGGCCGCCAGGCAGCGCGTCGACGCCGAACGACAGAGCAACGCACGATCCTCGGCGCGCCCGACGGTGATCGGGCTGCCGCTCATGTTGACGAGCACCGTCGCGCCGGCGAGCGCGGCCTCGGCGCTCGGCGGGATCGGCACCCACATGTCCTCGCAGATCTCGACGTGGGCCACGAGGCCGGCGACGTCGTCGGCGGCGAACAGCAGATCGGGCCCGAACGGCACGTCCACGCCGAGACCGCCACCCAGGCGGATCGTGCCGCGCACGTCGTCGCCCGGAGCGAGCTGGCGGCGCTCGTAGAACTCGCGGTACGTCGGCAGGTATGACTTGGGCACGACCCCGAGCACCCGCCCGCGGTGGACGACGACGGCGGTGTTGTAGATCCGGTGGCCGTGGCGCAGCGGCGCGCCGACCACGAGGACCGGCAGCAGGTCGGCCGAACCGGCGACGATCGTGGCCAGGCCGACCTCCACTGCGTCGAGCAACGCGTCCTGCAGGACGATGTCCTCGATCGAGTAGCCCGACAGCGTCAGCTCCGGAAAGACCGCCAGGGCCACGCCCTCGGCCGCGCACTCGCCGGCCACCTCCAGCACCGCGGCGGCGTTGGCCGCCGGCTGGCCGATCGTCGTGACGATGGTGCACGCAGCGAGGCGCGCCAGGCCGTGACGGTAGATCGAACGGAACGCGCTCGACGCGCCACCGGACTGCTCGTCGGCGAGCTCGACCACCGCTCAGTCCCCGGCGTGTCGCTCGGCGACGACCTGCACCTCGATGCCGCCGCGTGGGCGCTGGGTGAGCGTCACCCGGACGCACGCCGGCCGGGCCGTGGCCATCACCTCACCGGCGATCTCCGCGGCGAGCGCCTCGGCGAACACGGCACGGTCGCGGAAGCCCCACAGGTACAGCTTGAGGCTCTTGGACTCGATGCACCACGAGCCCGGCAGGTACTCGATCTCGACGTGCGACAGGTCCGGCTGTTGGGTGACCGGACACATCGAGGCCACCTCGTCGGTGGTGAACCGCACGGTCGTCACGTGCTCGGGCGCAGGGAACACCTCGACGTGGGCGATCGGCTCGCGCACCGTGTGCCCGAGGACCGTCAGCTCGCTCATGGCGACAGGGTAGGGACGCCCGCGAGCGGCGCCTACCATCTCGACGATGGCAGCGGTGCTCAGCGATGCCCAGGTCCAGCAGTCGCGGCCCGCGGCATGAACGACGATCTGCTCCGCAGCCTGCCCGAAGGTGCTGCTGCACGACCACCTCGACGGCGGTCTGCGCCCGCCACGGTGATCGAGCTGGCCGAGCGAGTTCGGCTACCGCAACCTGCCGACGCACGACGTCGCCGAGCTCGCGCAGTGGTTCAACCGCGGCGCCAAGCGCAACGACCTCGTGCTCTACCTGGAGACGTTCGCCCACACCGTCGGCGTGATGCAGCACCGCGACGCCATCGAACGGGTGAGCTTCGAGTGCGCCGAGGACCTCGCGCGCCGACGGCGTGGTCTACGCCGAGGTGCGCATGGCCCCGGAGCTGTGCACCGAGGCCGGGCTGACGCTCGACGAGGTGATCGAGGCGATGATGGACGGCTTCCGCCGCGGCTCGGCCGGCACGGACCTGACGATCTACGCGATCCTCTCGGCGATGCGCACGGCGGCGCGCAGCGCCGAGATCGCCGAGCTGGCGGTCCGTTGGCGCGATGCCGGCGTGGTCGGATTCGACATCGCCGGGGCCGAGGCCGGCTACCCGCCCACCCGCCACCTGGACGCGTTCGAGTACGTGCGCCGGGAGAACTTCCACGCCACGATCCACGCCGGCGAAGCGTTCGGGCTGCCGAGCATCTGGGAGGCCGTGCAGTTCTGCGGCGCGGAGCGGCTCGGCCACGGTGTGCGCCTGGTGGACGACATCACCGGCCCGGCCGGTGACGAGCGGCTCGGCCTCCTCGCGTCGTACGTGCGCGACCGGCGCATCCCGCTGGAGCTGTGCCCCACGTCGAACGTCAACACCGGCGTGTGCGCGACGATCGCCGACCATCCGATCGGCATGCTCCGTCGCCTGCGCTTCCGCGTCACGGTCAACACCGACAACCGGTTGATGAGCGACACGTCGATGACCCGCGAGCTGCGCCAGCTGCACGACGCCTTCGGCTGGGGTCTCGACGACTTCGAATGGATCACGGTCAACGCGATGAAGAGTGCGTTCTCCTCGTTCCCCGAACGGCTGAAGATCATCAACGGCCTGGTCAAGCCGCGCTACGCGCTCGCCCGCGCCGAGCAGACCGTCGGCCGCGCGCTGAGTCCTCGACCTCTGGCATGCTCGGCGGATGGCCGTCGAAGTCCACGTCGTCGAACACCCGCTCATCGCCGACTCGCTCACCAGGGTGCGCGACGAGTCGACGCCGAACGCGCTGTTCCGTCAGGAGCTGGAGCGCATCGGCACGCTGTTGATCGCCGAGGCCACGCGCACACTGACCACACACGTCGTGCGCGTCCGCACACCGTTGGTCGAGACCGACGGTCGGGTGCTGTCCAGCCAACCCGTGGTCGTACCGGTGCTGCGCGCCGGGCTCGGGCTTCGTCCACGCCGCGCAGGAACTGCTGCCCAACGCCGACGTCGGGTTCATCGGCGTGTCGCGCGACGAGGAGACGTTCCAGCCCAAGCCGTACGTCAACAAGCTCCCCGAGCACCTCGCCGGCCGGCAGGTGATCGTGCTCGACCCGATGCTGGCCACCGGCGGTTCGCTCGCCCACACGTGCCAGCTGCTCATCGAGCGCGGGGCGTCCGGGCCGATCATCGTCGTCTGCGTGCTCGCCGCGCCCGAGGGCCTGCAGCTGCTGCGCGACGCCGGCCTCGATCTGCAGGTGTTCACTGCGTCGATCGACGAGCGGCTGAACGAGACCGCGTTCATCGTGCCAGGGCTGGGCGACGCCGGAGACCGTCAGTTCGGCTCGCCGGCCAGCGCCTGAGGCACCGCGCTGCCCTGACAAGCTGATCACGTGACGACGGGCAGGGTGCGACGGATCCGCCAGGCGCCCTCGTCCGAGACGCCGGCGTGGTTCGGCATGGCCCGCGCCGCGGTCGTCCGCTTCGCCCGCAGCCAGGGCGAGCAGCCGCCGGACGACAGCGAGCTCGTCGCGCTCGACCGAGAGCTCGACGAGGCCCGGGCAGCGTTCCATGCCGCGCTCGGCGAGCCGAACCCGTTCGCCATGGTGGCGTTCAACGCCGGGCTCGACCCGACCTCTGCGGAGGTCCTCGCGCTCGCCGTGGCCTGCGATGCCGATCGTCGATTGCGCCGCCTCGTCGCTCAGGTCCAGGGTCAGCGCGAGCCGGCACTCACCGTCGACGCCGTCGCCCGCATCCTCGACGAGCAGGCGGTGCTGGCGCTCGCGCCCGAATCGGCGCTGCGCCGTGCCGCGCTGGTCGACCTGGTCGACGACCTGGCCTGGTCCGACCAGCGCATCGCCGTGCGCAACCCCGTGGTGTGGGCCCTGCTCGGCGACGTCAGCCGCGACCCCGACCTGCCGGGCGACGTGCGGTTGATCGACGGCCCCGGCGGCCGGGCCGGGCTCGTCGTGGTCACCGGACCCGACGTCGCCAGGCGGCGGATGGCCGCAGCCGCCGTGGCTGCGGGGCAGCAGTTCCTGGTCACCGCTCAGCTCGCCGACGAGGCCGCGTGGGCCGCGATCGTGCGCGAGGCCACGCTCACCGGTGCCGGCGTGATCGTCGAGATCGGCGACACGCTGCCGGCGTTCGGCAGGCGGTGGATCGAGCGGGCCACCCACCTCGCCTGGGCGATCTCGACGCGCTCGGACCTGCCGCTCGACCAGCTCCCGGCCCGGGCATGGACATCGGTGGAGGCGGGCGACGAGCTGCCGACCGACGCCGAGTGGGCCGCTCAGCTCGGCGACACGCCGCGCACCCACCCGTTGACGATGACCCAGCTCGACGACGTCAGCCGGGCGATCACGGCCTACGGCGGGGACCTCGACGCCGCCGTGCGCCGGCTGGCCGGCGGGCGCCTGGAGCACCTCGCCCGGCGGATCCGGCCGACCAGGCAGTGGAGCGAGCTGGTGCTGCCGCCCGAGGCCACCGCGCTGCTGCGGTCCATCGTCGACCGCTACCACCATGCCGACCTCGTGTACGACGACTGGGGCTTCCTGCCGGCGCCGTCACGCGGGCTCGTCGCACTGTTCTCCGGGCCCTCGGGCACCGGCAAGACGATGGCCACCGAGGTGCTCGCCCTGGAGCTTGGGCTCGACGTGTTCAAGGTCAACCTGTCGACCGTGGTCAGCAAGTACATCGGCGAGACGGAGAAGAACCTGGAGGAGATGTTCGACGCCGCGTCGGCCGGCAACCTGCTGCTGTTCTTCGACGAAGCGGACGCGCTCGTCGGCAAGCGATCCGAGGTGCGCGAGGCGCGCGACCGCTACGCGAACATCGAGGTCTCGTACCTCTTGCAACGGCTGGAGAGCTACAACGGGCTCGTCGTCATGGCCACGAACTTCGAGAAGAACATCGACGACGCGTTCCTCCGGCGGATCCACGTGCGCATCGGCTTCACCGTGCCGGCGATGGAGGAGCGCCTCGTCCTGTGGGAGCACAACCTGCCGCCGAAGGCGCCACGGGAGGACGTCGACCTGGAGTGGATCGCCCGCCAGTTCGAGCTCACCGGCGGCCAGATCCGCAACGCCACGGTGAACGCCGCGTTCCGTGCCGCCACCGCCGGCACGCCGATCACCATGGACCAACTCGTGCTCGGCGTGGTGGGCGAGCTGCGCAAGGCCGGGCGGATCGTCAAGCCGACCGAGCTCGGACGCTTCGCCCACCTCGCCGCCTCGGGCTGAGCCGGCGCCGCGCTCGGCGGCACACGAGCAGGGCGGCGCTCAGGCACCGGCCAGCGCGGCGAGCGCGTCGAGCGCGTCGGTCGGGTCCACGTCGATCCCCTCGGCGTACAGCTTGACCTTCGGCTCGGTGCCACTCGGACGGATCTGCACGCGCACGGCGTCGCCGAGCTGCAGGCGCAACAGGCCGGCCTCGTCGTACCACATGGTCGCGGTGACCGGGCGTCCGCCGACCTCGGCCGGGGGGTTGGCCCGCAGGTCGGCGACGAGTGCCGCCGCCTCGGGTGGTTGCATGCGCAACGACCGCTCGGCCATCACGTGTCGTCCG
This sequence comes from uncultured Acidimicrobiales bacterium, assembly GCA_963794805.1. Lineage (GTDB taxonomy): Bacteria > Actinomycetota > Acidimicrobiia > Acidimicrobiales > Ilumatobacteraceae > JAODBQ01. The sequence continues at coordinate 485,347 of CAWCFL010000004.1, read as the reverse complement.
TAGCGCTCCGCGAGAGCGTCGAGTCGCTCCTGGAGCGTGACGCCTTCTGCCGCGGCCAGCGCGGCCACCTCGGCGAGCAGCACGGCGGCGGTGATCCCGTCCTTGTCGAGCGGGCGTCCGCAGACGAGGTAGCCGAGCGCCTGCTCGTAGCCGAGCACGAAGCGCCACTCGGGGTGCTCGAGCACGGTGTGCCCGATCCACTTGAACCCGGTGAACGTCTCCGCGTGGTGCACGCCATGCTCGGCGGCCATCCGTCCGAGCATCGACGACGACACCAGGGTCGTGACGACGAAGCGGTCGTCGCCGGCGGTGTGCCGCAGGATGTGGTCGGCGAGGAGCCAGCCGATCTCGTCGCCGTACAGCCGACGCCACGACCCGTCGGCCTGGGGGATCGCCGCACCGAGGCGGTCGGCGTCGGGGTCGTTGGCGATGGCGATGGCCGCGCGCCGTTCGGCCGCGAGCTGCAGGAGGAGATCCATCGCCCCCGGCTCCTCCGGGTTGGGGAACGGCACCGTCGGGAACGAGCCGTTCGGCTCCTGCTGGGCAGCCACCACGTACGGCGGCGACCAGCCGGCGCGGTCGAACGCGGCGAGCAGCGTGGCACCCCCCACCCCGTGCAGGGCGGTGTAGGCCACCGGTACGCCGGGCAGGTCCGGCAGGAGGCGCACGGCCGGCACAGCGTCCAGGTACGCCTCGATCAACGCCGCGCCGACGTGCTCGATGGCCGGGTGATCGACCGCGGCGACGTCGACCGCACACGGATCGACGGCGTCGATGCACGCGGCGATGCGGATGTCGTCCGGTGGGACGATCTGGGCACCGGTGCCGAGGTACACCTTGTAGCCGTTGTCCGCCGGCGGGTTGTGCGACGCGGTGACCATCACCCCGGCGGCCGCGGCGACCTCGGTGATGTTCCACGCCAGCACCGGCGTCGGGACGACGTGCTCGAAGAGCATCGCCCGGACCCCCCGTGCCGCACAGACGCGCGCCGTGTCGAGGGCGAAGACGTCGCTCTTGCGCCGCGCGTCGTAGCCGATGAGCACCCCACGCTCGGCGGCGTCGGGCACCGTCTCGAGGAGGTGGTCGACGAGGCCGGCGGCCGCCTGGCGCACGACGAGCCGGTTCATCCGCTGCGGCCCGGCCCCGACCGCGGCGCGCAAGCCGGCGGTGCCGAACTGCAGGCGCCCGGTGAACCGCTCGGCGAGCTCCTCGTCCGGCCCGGCGAGCAGCCCGACGAGCTCGGCTCGCATGTCCTCGTCCGGTTCAGCTGCCAGCCAACGCTCGGTCTCGCCGCGAAGGTCGCTCATCGGCACAATGTAGGCGGAGGAGTGCGCCAGCGAACCCTTGCCTCACAGCCCAGCGAGACCCGTTGGAGTCGCGCGCCCGCGCCGCCGACGACCTGTCAGCGGCGGGCCCGGCCGCTTGGGCCCACAGGAGGCAGTCGCCCGCGCACGCGCGGCTGCGCGACCGCCAGGGAGCCAGCCGCACGGAGGGAGCGGCGAAAGCGAGCGCAGCGAGCGGACGCCAGTCCCGACCACTAGAGCAGCGTGCGCAGCTCGACGAGGGGTCGGGGGCCGACGTGGGAGATCACCTCGGCGGCGGCGACGGCGCCGAGGTGGGCGCACTCGTCGAGGGGCAGGTCGCGCGTGTAGCCGTAGAGGAACCCGGCGGCGAACAGGTCGCCGGCACCGGTGGTGTCGAGCACCCGTGGCACCTCCACGGCACCCACGGACACGATGCCGGTGGCGCTGACGACGATGCAGCCCTCGGCGCCGGTCGTCACGACGGCCAGCCGGCAGTCGCGCCGGACGGCGGCGACCGCAGCGTCGAGGTCGGCGGCCTCGTAGAGCGCGATCAGCTCGTCGGAGTTGCCGAAGAGGATGTCGACCTCCTCCGCCACCAACGACCGGAAGTCGACGCGGTGGCGATCGACGCAGAACGAATCGCTGAGCGTCAGCGACACCTCGCGCCCGTGCGCGTGGGCGATGCCCGCTGCCTTGCGGAACGCGGCCTTCGCCTCTGGACGGTCGTAGAGGTAGCCCTCCATGTAGAGCACACGCCCGGCCGCCACGGTCGCTTCGTCGATGTCGCCCTCGTGGAGCAGCGACGAGACCCCGAGGTACGTGTGCATCGTCCGCTCGGCGTCGGGGGTGACCACGATGATGCATCGCCCGGTGGGCAGGTCGGCGTCGGCCGCGCCGGGTCGGAAGGCGACACCGACGGCGCGCAGATCGTGACCGAACACGGCACCGAGGTCGTCGTCGCTCACCTTGCCGATGTAGGCGGCCCGCCCGCCGAGCGAGGCCACGCCACACATCGTGTTGGCCGCCGAGCCGCCGCTCATCTCGATCGCCCCGCCCAGCGCCTTGTACAGGTGCAGGGCCCGGTCGGTGTCCACCAAGGTCATCGAGCCCTTGACCAGGTCGTGCGCGCCGATGAACCCCTCATCGGCATGTCCGAGGACGTCGACGAGCGCATTGCCCACCCCGACGACATCGAACTCGATCGCCGCGGCGACGTCTGGCACGGCGCGACACGCTACCTGGGCCGGATGTCGCTGCACCGGACCCGGGTTAGCCTCGGCCGACGTGACTGCTCCTGCCTCCGCCAACCCGTACCGTCTGCCGCGATCCGTCGTGCCGACGCGCTACAAGCTGACGTTGCAGCCGGACCTGGCCGCGGCGACGTTCGCCGGCACGGTCGACATCGAGGTCGCGGTCAACGACCAGGTCGACCGGATCGTCCTCAACGCCATCGACCTCGGCATCGATCGGATCACGGTGAACGGCGAGCCGCGTACGTACGGGCTCGACGAGGCGACCGAGCGGCTGACGATCGACACCGCGCAGGGCGTCGGCACCGCGCTCGTGTCGATCGACTTCACCGGCACGCTGAACGACAAGCTGCGCGGCTGGTACCGCAGCACGTACCAGGACGCAGCCGGCGGCGAACGGGTCATCGCCACCAGCCAGATGCAGGCGACCGACTGTCGGCGGGCGTTCCCCTGCTTCGACGAGCCGGACTTCAAGGCCGTCTTCGACGTCACCTTGATCGTCGACCCCGACCAACTCGCCGTGTCCAACGGCCCCGAGGTGGAGCGCACGGAGCTGGACAGCGGCAAGGTCGCGGTGCGCTTCGGCGAGACGATGCCGATGAGCACCTACCTCGTCGCCTTCATCGTCGGGCCGCTCGAGGCCACGGCGCCCGTCCAGGTCCCCCGGGCCGGCGGCGGCAGCATCGCGCTGCGGATCATCCACGTGCCCGGCAAGGAGCACCTGACGGCGTTCGCCCTCCAGGCCGGGGCGCACGGCCTCGACTGGTACCAGCGCTTCTACGGCCTGCCCTATCCGACCGACAAGTGCGACATGGTCGCCCTGCCGGACTTCGCCGCGGGGGCGATGGAGAACCTCGGGCTGATCACCTATCGCGAGAACGTCCTCCTGGCTGATCCGGCGACGGCCACCCAGGCCGAGCTGCAGAACGTGGCCGACGTCATCACCCACGAGCTGGCCCACATGTGGTTCGGTGATCTCGTCACGATGCGCTGGTGGAACGGCATCTGGCTGAACGAGGCGTTCGCCACGTTCATGGCCACGGCGTGCACCTCGGCGTTCCGCCCCGACTGGCAGCGCTGGACGTCGTTCAGCCTCGAGCGCACGGTCGCCTTCGACGTCGATTCCCTGGCGAGCACCCGCTCGGTCGAGTTCCCGGTCGAGGCGCCGCGCGACTGCGAGGGGATGTTCGACGTGCTCACGTACCAGAAGGGCGGCTCGCTGCTGAGGATGCTCGAGCAGTACCTCGGCGAGGAGCAGTTCCGTCGCGGGGTCAGCCACTACCTGACCGTCCACGAGTACGGCAACACCGAGACCAGCGACCTGTGGGACGCCATCGAGACGGCCGTCGCCGACGTCGGCTCGTCGGAGCCTGTCCGCAAGCTGATGGACAGCTGGATCTGGCAGCCCGGCTTTCCCCTCGTCTCGGCCCGGCTCGACGGCTCGACGCTCGTGCTCGACCAGCAGCGCTTCGCCTTCGGCGACTCGACCGACACCACGACGTTCGTCGTCCCCGTGCACCTGCGCATCGACGGCGTCGAGTCGAAGGTCCTGCTCGAGGGTGCCGAGCTGCGCGTCCCGCTCGCCAGCGCGGACGCGACCGTCGTCGTCAACGCCGGCGGCAACGGCTTCATGCGCGTCGCCTACGACGACGTCCTGCGCGGGCGGCTGGCCGAGGTTCTGTCGGAGTTGACGGTGGTCGACCGCTACAACCTCGTCGACGACGCGTGGAACGCGGTCGTCGCCGGACGGCTCGGCGCCGCCGAGTTCCTCACGTTCGTCGAGGGCTTCGCCGCCGATGCCGACCTGGCCGTGTGGCAGGCGATCGCCATCGGTCTGCGCGGCCTCGGGCGGCTCCTGGAGGGGGAGGCGTACGGCGCGTTCCAGGCGCGGGTCGCCGCGCTCGTCGCGCCGGCGTTGGCGGCGCTCGGCTGGGAGCCGGTGGCGGGTGAGGGCGACCTGGCGGGCAAGCGGCGTGGGCTGCTCATCGGCCTGCTGGCGGTGCTCGGCAACGACGGCGACGCCCAGGCACGCTGTCGGGCGATCCTCGACGGCGCGAGCACCGATCCGGAGCTGGTCTCGGCGGCGACCAGCGCGATCGCCGCGGTCGGCAACGACGCGGACTACGAGCGCTACCTCGCCACCTATCGCAGCGCGTCCACGCCGCAGGAGCAGTTGCGCTACATGTACGCGCTCGCCGAGTTCCCCGAGGCCGAGCAGATCCAGCGCACGATCGACTTCGCCTGGTCGGGCGAGGTCAAGACGCAGAACGCCCCGTTCCTGCTCAACCGGTGCATCGCCAACCGGTTCAACGGGTTGATGGCCTGGAACGCGGTGCGCCAGCGCTGGAGTGAGGCGAACGAGCGCTTCCCCGACAACACGATCGTGCGCATGGTCGATCCGGTGAAGCTGCTCACCGCACCGCAGGTCGTCGCCGACGTGCAGGGCTTCTTCGCCGAGCACCCGATCCCGCAGGGCGCCCGGACGCTCGCCCAGATCCTCGAGCGCCAGCGGGTGAACGCCGCGCTGCTGGAGCGCGAGGCGACGCCGCTCGCCGCGGCCCTCGGCGTCGCCCCGCGCCCCTGACCCCTCCGGTCAGGCCGGCGTCTCCACCGCCAGGTCGTCGGCCTTGTAACGCGCGCGCAGCACCTTCTTGTCGAACTTGCCCACGCTCGTCTTGGGCACCTCGTCGATGAACGTCCAGCGCTCCGGCAGCCAGAACTTGGCGGTGCGCGGCGCCAGCCACGCGCGCAGCTCCTCGGCGGTGAGCGTCGAGCCCTCCCTGCGGACGATGCACGCGAGCGGGCGCTCGTCCCAGCGGTCGTCGGGCACGCCGATCACCGCCGCCTCGACGACGTCGGGATGGCCCATGATCGTGTTCTCCAGGTCGACCGAGGACACCCACTCCCCACCGGACTTGATGACGTCCTTGGCCCGGTCGCTGATGCCGACGTAGCCGTTCTCCGTCACCGAGGCGACGTCGCCGGTGCGCAACCAGCCGTCGTGGAACTTCTCATGGTCGTCGACGCCGTAGTACGCGCCGGTGATCCACGGGCCCTTCACCTCGATCTCGCCGAGCGACTCGCCGTCCCAGGCGACCTCCTCGCCGGCATCGTCGGTGATCCGCAACTGCACGCCCGGCAGGATCCTGCCGGCGTAGACCCGCCAGTCGATCTCGTCGCGGTCGCCCATGTCGCTCGGCGGGTGGCCGATCGTGCACACCGGGCTCGTCTCGGTCATCCCCCAGCCCTGCACCAGCGGCACGTGGAACACGTCGCGGTAGCCCTCGAACAGGGCCTTGGGCAGTGCCGAACCGCCGCCCATCACCAGACGGAACGACGACATGTCGGTGTCCGGGGCGTTGTGCAGCAGGTCGTTGAGCACCGTCGGCACTGCGCCGGTGAGGGTCGGTCGCGTGTCGTCGATGATCCGCGACAGCGGTGCCGCCTGGAGGAACTGCTGGGGGAACACGAGATCGGAGCCGATCATCCACGCGGCGTACGGCGTGCCCCACACGTTGGCGTGGAACATCGGCACGATCACCAGCATCCGGTCGTGCTCGCTCATCGCGATGTTCGCCGACGACGTGACCATCACCGAGTGCAGGTAGCTGCTGCGATGGCTGTACATCACGCCCTTGGGGTTGCCGGTGGTGCCGCTCGTGTAGCACATGGCCGCGCCGGAGCGTTCGTCGAGGAGCGGGTAGTCGTACCCGGTGTCCTCGGCGGCGAGGAGCTCGTCGTAGTCGAGCGTCTCACCGAGGATGGACGCGTCGCCGGGTCCCTTGACGATGATGTGCTCGACCGTGGTCAGCTGGTCGCGCACCTTGGCCAGCAGCGGGGCGATCGACGCGTCGACGATGATCACCCGGTCCTCGGCGTGGTTGACGACGAATGCGAGCTGGTCGGGGAACAGGCGGATGTTCAGCGTGTGCAGCACCGCGCCCATGCACGGCACGGCGAGGTACGCCTCCAGGTGGGTCTGGTTGTTCCACATGAACGTCCCGACGCGCTCGCCCTCGCGGATGCCCAGGCGGGCGAGCGCCGCGGCGAGCCGGTCGGCGCGGTCGGACACCTCGGCGAACGTGGCGGTGGTGTAGCCGTCTCCGGTGAACGTGATCACCTGCTTGGTCGCGTGGACGCGGCGTCCGTGCTGCAGGATCGTGCGCAGCAGCAACGGCTCGTCCTGCATCGTGCTGATCGGCATCGCCTCTGGAACCCCCTGGCCGGCGCTTGGTGGGTCATGCACCGCCGTCGGGAAGAATAGGCCCCCGTGACCCATGGCTCCCCGACGGCGTCCCCCGCCATCCTCGGCACCCAGCAGACCGTCGTGACGCTCGATCTCGAGGGCGTGTTGGTGCCGGAGATCTGGATCGCCGTGGCCGAGCGCACCGGCGTCGACGAGTTGCGCCGCACGACGCGCGACGAGCCGGACTACGACGTGCTGATGCGCGGGCGGCTCGCCTTGCTGGAGCGGCACGGCCTCGGCCTGGCAGCGATCACCGCGGCCATCGGCGGTCTCCGGCCGCTCCCCGGCGCGGTCGAGTTCCTGGACGAGCTGCGCCGGCGCACCCAGGTGCTCATCCTGTCGGACACGTTCGAGCAGTTCGCCGCGCCGCTGATGCACCAGCTGGGGATGCCCACGTTGCTGTGCCACCGGCTGGTCGTCGACGGCGACCGGATCGCCGACTACCGCCTGCGGATGCCCGACCAGAAGCGCGCCGCGGTGCGCGCGCTGCAGTCACTGAACTACCGGGTGGTGGCCGCCGGCGACTCGTACAACGATGCCGCGATGCTCGGCGCCGCCGATGCCGGGTTCTGGTTCCACGCACCGCCGTCCATCGCCGCCGAGTTCCCGGCGTTCCCGGCGAGCGACGCGTACGACGACCTGCTCGAGCTGGTCACCCGCGCCCTGGACGGATGAGCGCGATCAGCCGACGCTGACGCCGGTGCTGTCGGCCAGGCGATCGGTCTCCGGACGGTACGGCGCGGCATCGGCTGCGGACCGACCCTTGAGCACCTTGAACGCCACCACGCCGCCGATCACCAGCAGGAGCAGCACCAGCAGCGGCTTCTTGCTGCGCTTCGGCTTGGCGATGACGCCCTTGTCCTGCAGCTTCTTCTGCGCCGTGTCCACCCAGAACGCACCGACCTCGGTGGCCTGCTTGCCCAGGTCGCGGCTCTTGTCGCCCGCGGCAGCGGCGGCATCGGACGCCTTGGCGGCCACCTCCTGGGCGAGGCTGACGACCGTTCCGCCCAGGTCCTGGGCGAGTGAGCTCACGGATTCGGTGATCTGCGACATGGCGCCACCGTACCCGACCCACCTGCCCCCCAAACCGGGGAGGTCTCCGGCGCACGCGCCGCACGTTCTCATCCATTCTCAACAACTCGGGTAACGTCGCGGTCGTGGACGACGAGCTGGACCGCATCGCCTCGGCTCGGCTGAACCAGGCCGGTCAGCGCTACACCTCCAGCCGGTCGAGCCTCGTCGCCCTGCTGGCCGACAGCGACCGCCCGCTGACCATCCCGGAGATCCTTCAAGCACGAGCGGGCATGCCGCAGAGCTCGGTGTACCGCAACCTCACGGTGCTCGAGGACGCCGGCCTCGTCCAGCGCGTCGCGTCGAGTGACGAGTGGGCGCGCTTCGAGCTCGCCGAGGACATCACCGGTCACCACCACCACCTGATCTGCACGGGTTGCGGTCAGGTGCGCGACGTCACCTTGCCGCCGGGGCTGGAGCACAAGCTCGACGACGCGCTCTCCGAGATCTCCGCCGACGCCGGGTTCACCCTGCGACACCACCGACTGGATCTGGTCGGCCAGTGCGCCGACTGCGTGGGTTGACCACACGTCCGTCGCGCACCAGCGCCACGCCGAGCGACGTCACGAACAAGGCGCCGGCGGTCAGCGCGATCGCGCCACCGGCGGCGATGCTCCACAGCGCCGCGGCGCACAACCCGACGAAGCCGCTGAGCGCCCCGAGGGCCGCGGCGAGCACCATCATCGGGCCGAGCCGATCGGTCCACAGGCGTGCCGTCAGCGCCGGCACGGTGAGCAGGGCGATGGCCAGGAGCGTGCCGACGGCAGGCACCGAGGCGACGAGCGTCACCGTGACGGCGACGAGGAGCACGGCGTCGAGCATGCCCGTCGGGTAGCCGACCGCTGCGGCCCCGGCGCGGTCGAACGCCCCGAACGTCAGCTCCTTGTGCAGCACCCCGAGGACGGCGAGGACGACGACGCCGACGACCATCGTGGTCAGCACGTCGCCACGGGTGACGGTGAGCACCGAGCCGACGAGGAGCGCCGAGATGTCCTTCGACGCCGAAGCGCGCGTCGACATGATCAGCATCCCGAGGGCGAAGCTGCCCGCCAGGACCACGGCGATCACGGCGGTGTCGTCCAGCGCCCGCTTCATGCCGAGCACGAGCACGGCAGCGACCACGACCAGCCCGAACGCGGCGCCTCCGAGGAACACGCTGAAACCGAGGATCGACGCCAGCACGACCCCGGGGAACGTGGCGTGCGACATCGCCGTGACGAAGAACGGCAGCCGGCGCAGGATCACGTGGACGCCGACCACGCCGGCGAGCAGGCCGACGAGCACGGCTTCGAGCAGCGCCCGGCGGAACAGGGGCGAGCCGAAGCTGTCGACGAGGTTGCTCACCCGGCCACCGCCGTGATCCCCGTTCTGGCAGGTCGACGACGCCGGCCGGCGAGCCCGGTCACCGCGGCGACGATCGCGAACACCGCCGTGAGCACGACGACGATCGTCGCCCCCGGTGCGAGACGGGTGTCGTGACGGACGGACGCGTTCCACGCGATCACGAGGCCCGCCCACGCGCCGAGCGCGCCGATGAGCGCAGCGACGACCATCGACGTCCCGATCCGCGTGCACACCAGCCGGGCGGTGGCCGCGGGCGTGACGATCAGGGCGACGACCAGCACGGTGCCGAGGGCGCGGATGCCGGCGACGACGGCGAGCGCGATCACCACCTCGAGCAGGAGGTCGAGCCGCGTCAGCGGATAGCCCATCGCCTCGGCGGCGGCCGGGTCGAACGCCCGGAGCACGAGCTCCTTGTGGACGATCGCCAACGCGACGAGGCAGGCCACGGCGATCACCAGCGTGTCGATGATCTGGCGTTGGTCGACCGACAGGATGCGGCCGAACAACAAGGCGGTGAGATCTGATTGGAACCCACGGCGGCGACTGACGACGACCACGCCGATCGCCAGGAACACGGCGAACACGACGGCCATCGCCGCATCCGGATCCATGCGCCGTTGACGGCCGAGCAGCGCGAGCAGGATCACCGAGGCGAGTGCCGCGGTGAGCGCGCCGACCAGCAGCGACTGCCCGAAGGCGAAGGCGATGGCGATGCCGGGGAACACCGTGTGCTGGACGACCTCGGTGAGGAACGACAACCGGCGCAGCAGCACGTGGACGCCGACGACGCCACCGAGCACGCCGAGCAGCACCACCTCGATCACCGCGCGGCGCATGAACGGGGCGCGCAACGGCTCGATGATCAGGTCGTGCACCGTCGCTCCGAGGCTCGCTCAGCGGGCGAGCAGCGTGGCCCCGTCGACGAGCAGTGCCGAGGTGCCGTACGTCGCCTTGAGGTGATCGGCGGTGAGGGCCTCGACGATGGCCGCGAAGGCCACCTGGTCGCCGTTCAACAGGCACGCGTCGTCGCACGCCAGATGGGCGACGGACAGGTCGTGGGTGCTCATCACCACGGCGACGCCCGTCTCCCGCAGGCGGGCGAGGACGTGCAGCAGCGCATCGGTGGTGGTGGCGTCGACGCCGTTGAACGGCTCGTCGAGCAACAGCAGGCGAGCCTCCTGGGCGACGGCACGGGCGAGCAGGACCCGCTGGCGCTGGCCGCCGGAGAGCACGCCGAAGCGCTCGTGGGCGCGGTCGGCCAGGCCGACCTCGGCGAGCGCGTCCATGGCCACCTTCCGGTGCGCGGCGTTCGGCCGGCGGACCCAGCCGATGCGCCGGTAGCGGCCCATCAGCACGACCTGGAGCACGCTCACCGGGAAGTCACGGTCGAGCACGTCGGCCTGGGGCACGTAGGCCACCTCGCCGCGCGCCCGCTGCGGCGTGGTGCCGAGCACCTCGACGGTGCCGGACACCACCGGCACGAGACCGAGGATCGCTTTGATCAGCGTGCTCTTGCCGGCGCCGTTCGGTCCGATGAGCGCCAACGAACCACCGTGCGGCACTCGACCGGTGACCCCGCGCACCACCGGATCCCGGTCGTATGCCGCGGTCACCCCGTCGAGCACGAGCGCATCTCGCCCAGCCACGGCTCGATGATAGCAAGAACCGTTCTCGTAACCGTCCTCGTGGTCGGGGTCAGCCGATCGCCAGCGCCTCGAGGTCGATGTCGTACAGATCGGCGACGTTCGTGCACAGGATGGCCGACTGCTGCTCGGGGGTCAGCTGGCGGGCGTGCTCCTCGAGCATCTCCTGGCTCCACGGCCACGTCGAGTCGCTGTGCGGGAAGTCGTTGGCCCACATCAGCCGGTGCCAGTTCATGTCGTTGGCGAACTTGAACGCCGTCCAGTCGTCCTGGAACGTGGTGTAGATGTTCTCGGCGAAGTACTCCGACGGCAGCTTCGAGAGCTGTTGACCTGCGGGCAGCCAGTAGCGGTGGCGCTTGTACGCGTGGTCCATCCGGTACATGAAGTGCGGCACCCAGCCGGCGTCGGCTTCCACGCAGACCACCCGCAGATCGGGGTGGCGCTCGAACACCCCGCCGAGCACGAGCAGACCCATGATGTCCTGGCAGCCGCGCACGATCGACAGGAAGCTGTTCATCTTCGGGCCGCGGGTGCGGCCGGACTGGGTGGTCAGGATGTGGAACGACAGCGGCAGGCCGAGCTCGATCGCCGCCTCCCAGAACGGGTCCCACACGCGGTCGTCGTAGTCGGTGTCGCATCCGGGCAGGCCCGGCATCATGATCCCGCGCAGGCCGAGGTCGCGGATCTCGTGCAGGTCGGCGATGCCCTCCTCCGGCGAGCGCATCGCGCTCTGACCGCAGCCGAGCAGCCGTGCCGGGTCGACGGCGCAGTAGTCGGCGATCCACCGGTTGTAGGCCTGGAAGCAGGCCCGCTTGAAGTCCGGGTCGGGGTGGTTGCACAGCACCATGCCGACGGTCGGGTAGATCACCTCGGCGGACACGCCGTCGCGCCGCTGATCGGTGAGGCGCGCCGTGGCGTCCCAGCCGCTGCGGTGCAGCTCGTCGAACTTGGTGCCCTTCACGCGGATCTCCTCCGGCGGCTTGCCGGCGGCGGCGACGAGACCCATCGAGATCGGCTTGGGCATCCCCTCGACGACGTAGATGTCGCCGATCCCCTCGCCGCCGTCGATGATGTGTGGCGCGCGATCACGCCATGCCGCGTCGATGTACTTCAGATAGGTGTCCGGCGCCTCGGTGATGTGCGAGTCGGCACTGATCACGGGGAACGGCCACGCGCTGATCGGTCCGGTCTCGTTGCGGTCGATGGTCGATGTCATCGGGGCTCCTTCAGGCGGTCGGGGCGGGTCGGGCGCCGCGCACGAGGCGGCCGGGGAGGGCGCCGGTGTGCTCGCCGTTCGTGTACGTCTCCTGGCCGGCGACGATCGTGTGCAGGTAGCCGTCGGCGCGCTGCAGCAGTCGCTTGCCGCCGGCGGGGAGGTCGAACTTCATCGTCGGCGGGTGCAGGGTGAGCGCGTCGAGGTCGATGACGTTGACGTCGGCGCGCATCCCGGGAGCGAGCCGGCCACGATCGCCGAGCCCGACCACCGCAGCCGTCTGCGAGGTCTGCTTGGCCACGACGTGCGCCAGGCTCAACTTGGCGCCGCGGGTGCGGTCGCGCACCCAGTGGGTGAGCAGCGTGGTCGGGAAGCTGGCGTCGCAGATCGTGCCGACGTGGGCCCCGCCGTCGGCCAGACCGACCACGGTGTGCTCGTGGCGGAGCATGTCGCGCACCACGTCGAGGTTGCCGTCGGCGTAGTTCAGCAGCGGCGAGTAGAGCATCGCCGTGCCGCCCTGGCCGAGCAGGTGGTCGTAGACGAACGCCTCCGGCGTGGTGGCTCCGCGTGCCGCCCGCGCCGCGACGCTCTGCTCGGCACTGGGCTCGTAGTCGGGCGGATCGGCCAGCGGGAACATCCGGTCCCACGACCAGCGGCTCTGGTGCGCGCTCATCTCCGAGATCACGTCGTCGCGCACGTCGGGGTCGCGCAGCCGCTCGATGCGCTCGTCGAACGGCAGGTCGGCCAGGCGGCGCGCCGTGGGCGAGGCATTGACCGGGTTCATCGTGGCCTGGTGGCCGAGGAGGATGCCGATGGCCCGTGCGGCCACCTGGGCCTTCACCTGCACGCCGCGCGCGTTGGCCGCGGTGATCGCGTCGAGCAGCTCGTGCCACGCCTCCGGACGGCGGTCGGCCTGGGCGATGGAGATCGACAGCGGCCGGCCGGACACCTCGGCCATCCCGATGACCGTCTCCAGCTCCTCGCGCTGGTGGGCGAAGTCGCTGACCACCTCGAGCACGCCGAGGTCGCCGAGCGCCGAGGCGATGCCGGCCAGCTCGTCGGCCGCGGCCGTGAGCGTGGGGGTCCACTCCCCCGTGCTGGTGCGGTGGTTCTTGGTGCGCGACGTGGTGAAGCCGATGGCGCCGGCCTCCATCGCCTCGCGGGCGATGCGCCCCATGGCGACGATGTCCTCGGGCGTGGCCTCCTCGCGGTTGGCGCCGCGCTCGCCCATCACGTAGAGGCGCAGCGCACCGTGCGGCAACTGGGCGCCGACGTCGATGTCGTGGTGCCGTCGCTCGAGCGCGTCGAGGTATTCCGGGAAGCTCTCCCACGCCCAGTCGAGGCCCTCGTGCAGCGCGGCGCCGGGGATGTCCTCGACACCCTCCATCAGCTCGATCAACCGGTCGCGGTCGGCAAGCCGCACCGGGGCGAACCCGACGCCGCAGTTGCCCATGACCACCGTGGTGACGCCGTGCCACGACGACGGGGTGAGCAGGTCGTCCCACGTGGCCTGCCCGTCGTAGTGCGCGTGGACGTCGACGAAGCCGGGCGTGACGGTGGCGCCGGCGGCGTCGATCGTGCGCTTGGCCCGGCCGTCCACCTGTCCGACCGCGGTGATGCGGTCGCCGTCGATGGCCACGTCGCCGGCGTACGGTTCGGCGCCCGTGCCGTCGACGATGGTGGCGCCCTTGATGACGATGTCATGCGACATGGGAGGAACCTTCCTTCTCCGGCACGTACTGCCGGATCGCAGGGAGCACGTCGTGCTCGAACAGGTCGCGGGCCCGGCGGGCCTCGTCGCGATCGGCGTCGGCCGACGGCCCGACGACGATCAGCCGGTCGACCCCGAGGTCGACGAGCCGCTGCAGCCGCTCGACGCAGTGCTCGGCCGGCCCGACGATGCCGAAGCGGTCGACGAAACCGGCCGTCAGCTGGCTCGCCTGGGCGGAGCCGGCGCGCGAGTGGTCGTGCATGTCGTACGCGTCGTGCACCTTGTGCAGCACGGCCTCGGACTCGGCGTCGATCGGCGTGCGCACCGTGCCGTCCATCGCCGAGAACCGGGCGAACAGGCTGAGACCGCCGGCACCGAGCGTGCGCGCCGTGTCCACGTCGGGATGGGTGACGACGTTGACGAACGCGGCGAAGCTCGTGGCCCCCGAGGAACGTGCGTGGTCCATCGCCCAGCTCACCCGGTCCGGATCGGCGCCCACTGCGAGCAGCACGCGATCCGAGTCGCGGCCGGCGAGCTCGAGCACCTTCGGTCCCGTGGCGACGACCTCCACCGGAACGGGCGCCAGGTCCTTCGGCAGCCAGTGCAGCGAGCTGTCGGCGGCGGTGTCGGCCAGACCGAGCGCAGCGACCGGCCTGGCGTCGGCGTGCTCGTAGGGTCGCAGCTCGTCGAACGGCACCGACTCGCCGCGCAGGTAGGCGCGCACGATGCGCACGTAGTGCCCGAGGTCGGCGACCGACGACGGCGCCAGGCCGAGGTGGGCGAGCGCGGAGTCGCCGCGACCGATGCCGAGGTGGGCGCGCCCACCGCTGGCGACGTGGACGCTGGCGATGCCTGCGGCGCAGGCGGCCGGGTGGCGGGTGGCCGGGTTCGTCACCCCGGTGCCGAGCTGCAGGTTGCTCGTCTCCCGACCGGCGAGGGCGAGGGCGACGAAGGTGTCGCCGGACAGGTTCTGCGAGTCGACGACGACCATGCCGTCCCAGCCCGCCGCCTCGGCGCGCGCCGCGGCCGCGGTGCGTGGTTGGCATGGGCGATGCCCGTGGTCCACAGCTCGAGCGCCATCCGTCCCCTTCTCGCGGCGCCTCTGGCCGCGTGGCACTCGCATGGTACGTTGTGGCACTCATGAGTGACAAGGTGAGCGATGTCTCCGGCGACGTCTGAGGTCCTGTCGCTCGCCGACGAGCAGCGCGACGTCGCCCGTACCCGAATCGCCCGGGCCGCCCGCGAGGTGCTCGCCCGCCGCGGTCTGTCGGCCACGGTGGACGACGTCGCCGCCGCGGCAGACGTCAGCCGGCGCACGGTGTTCCGTCACTTCGCCACGCGTGAGCGGTTGTTCGCCGCGGCCATCCGCGACGGGTTGCGCTCGTACGGCCAGCAGCTGCCGGACGTGGTCGACGGGGCACGGGTCGACGAGTGGCTGCTCGACCTGCTCGTCGCCGCCCACCGGCTCAACGCGCACAACGGACGCCTCTACTGGGAGCTGTCGGCGTTGGAGCCCGAGCTCGACGGCGAGCTCGCCGCGGCCGCCGCCGAGCGGCGCGAGGGCCGTCGCCGCTTCGCCGTGCGAGTCACCGACGGCATGTGGCGCGCCCGCGGCGGACGGGATCGGCCACCCACCTGGCTGGTGGACGCCGTCGCCGTCCACCTGTCGGGCTTCACCACCCAATCCCTCGCCGGCGACTTCGACCGCACCTCCGACGAGGTCGCCCAGGTCTCCCAACGCGTGCTGCTGGCCTCCCTCGACGCCGCCCTCGCCTCCCCCTCCACCTGACCCGGGCCCACCCCATCGCCAGGGCGCCGGCACGGTTCGTGTCGCGGCCCGACCGGGAACGATCCGGTCAGAGCAGGACAAGAACCTGCATCACGGTGCCCTCGCGGATCGTCCGTGACGATTCGGAGGCCGGGGCCGAGATCAGGGTTCGTGTCGCGCCATGACCGGGATGGTTCCGGTCAGGGCGCGACACGAAATGGCATCCCTGGCTCCTCGCGGATCGTCCGTGACGATTCGGCGCGCGGGCGGGGCCGAGGCCGTCAGGCGGTGAATGATGCGAGGAACGCGGCGAAGCCCGTTTCCAGCTCGTCCAGGGAATCAGCAGCGAAGAGGACGTCCTGGAAGCGGGAGATCTCGTAGTCGGTGAACCTGGCCATGGCCGCGGTGTCGAACGGGCGGATCTCGGCTCGGCGGAACTCGGTGATCTCGCCGAACGAGCTCAGCAACCCGGCACCGTAGGCGCGCAGCGCGCCGCGCTCATGGAGCACGCCGAACTCGAGCGTGAACCAGAACACCCGGCCGAAGCGCTCGAGATCACCCGCGTCCGTCAGCCGGGCGCCCACGTGCCCGGCGCGCTCGTACAACGCAGCGAGCCGTGGCGAGGCGAGCGAGTTGGCGTGGCCGATCAGCTCATGCACGACGTCGGGCTCGGGTGTGTAGAACGGCACGGAGGTGTGGCGGACGTA
Source organism: uncultured Acidimicrobiales bacterium (assembly GCA_963794805.1). Classification (GTDB taxonomy): domain Bacteria; phylum Actinomycetota; class Acidimicrobiia; order Acidimicrobiales; family Ilumatobacteraceae; genus JAODBQ01. The sequence goes on along the minus strand of CAWCFL010000004.1, from coordinate 469,090 downwards.
CTGCGTCGACGGGAAGCACCGCCGTGCGAGCGCCCCGAAGAAATCGGCCGTCGACACGAGCCCCGGCACGGCGGCGATGCGCCAGCCCGTGAGGGCGCCGAGCCGTTCGCTGACGTCGGCGAGCTGCGGGACGTGCTCGGTCGGCAGATCGAGCCGACGCGCCGCGTCGCGGTACTCGGCGATCGCGTACTCGTCGTGCAGCGGACGCAGCGCGGCGGAGACGGTGCGCCACACCTCGTCCTCCGCGGCCGTGTAGTCGACGTGTGGCGGTCGACCGTCGATGCCGGCACGCGCCGACGCCTCGGCGACGTGCACCCGCCGGGCGAGGTACGCCGCGTCGCGAGCGCCAGGGTGGTCGGCCGGCAGGAGGACGGCCGGAGCGGCAGGGCCGGCCGGGGCGGCGGTCATCGCTGCGCCGACCCCATGCGCCCGCCTGCCCAGCTCCACGGGTAGTCCGGATCGCTCACGGCCAGCGCTGCGTCGGTGAGCAGCAGCGGCCGGAACGTGTCGAGCATCACGGCCACCTCGTCGGTGCGCGTCGCCGTGCGGCTCTTCGCCGCGCTGCCCGGCTGCGGGCCATGGACGAAGCCGGCCGGGTGCAGGCTGATCGAGCCGGCGCCGATGCCCGAACCGGAACGACTGGTGAAGTCGCCGCTCGAGTAGAACAGCACCTCGTCGGAGTCCACGTTGGCGTGGTGGTACGGGGTGCGGATCGCCTCTGGATCGAGGTCCAACAGGCGGGGGACGAACGAGCAGACGACGAAGCCGTTGCCGGCGAACGTCTGGTGCACGGGCGGCGGCTGGTGCAGCCGGCCGACGATCGGCTCGAAGTCGAGGATGTGCAACGCCCACGGGTACAGGTAGCCGTCCCAGCCGACCACGTCGAACGGGTGCGTGGCGTGCACGTGGACGGACCAGCCGGTGCGCGTCCGCACGAGGACCGGTACCTCCGCGCCGTCCTCCAGGAGGGGTTCCGCGTCGGGTCCGCGCACGTCACGTTCGGAGAACGGCGCACCCTCGACGAACTGGCCGTGCTCGTTGCGGTGCTTCGCCGGCACGTCGATGTGCCCGCCACCGGTGATCGTCAGCAGCTGCAGCGTCTCGCCCGCGTCGACCGACCACCGGTGCGTCGTCGAGCGCGGGACGACGACGTAGTCGCCCGGACCGACGGGCAGGCGGCCGAACACGCTGTCGAGCACGGCGCGTCCGTGCTGCACGTAGGCCAGCTGGTCGCCGGTCGCGTCGCGCACGAGCGGCGTCGACGACGTCAGCTCCGTCCACGCGACGCGGACGTCGTCGTTGCCCAGCAGCTCGGTGGCACCGGCCGGCAGGAGGCCGGTGCGCAGGTGGTGCGGTCGCAGCGGGAGGTTCTCCCGGCGCTCGACCGGCCCGCCCTCGGCGGCGTCGATGCGCACGATCGCGCTCGGCGACGAGCGGTGGTAGAGCAACGTCGACGCGCCGGAGAAGCCCTCGGCACCCATCAGCTCCTCGGCGGCGAGCACGCGCCGGCCGTCGGCCAACGTCACGTCGTGGGCGACGTGTCGCTTCCTGGGCACGTCACCCACTCGGCGGTAGTGCGGCATCTGCGCTCCTCTCGGTCCTACAGGTTCCCGCGGCGTTCCTGGTCGCGCTCGATCGCTTCGAAGAGCGCCTTGAAGTTGCCCTCGCCGAAGCCGCGCGCCCCGCAGCGCTGGATGATCTCGAAGAACACGGCCGGACGGTCGGTGATCGTCTCGGTGAAGATCTGCAGCAGGTAGCCCTCCTCGTCGTGGTCGGCGAGGATGCTCAGGCGCTGCAAGTCAGCCCAGGGCAGGTCGAACCGGCCGAGCCGCTCGCGGGCCTCGACGTAGTACGTCTCGGGTACCTCCATGAACCGCACGCCACGGTCGCGCAGCTCCTGCACCGTGGTGACGATGTCGTCGGTGGACAGCGCGAGGTGCTGCACGCCGGCGCCGTCGTAGTGCTCGATGTACTCCTGGATCTGGCTCTTGCGCAGGCCCTCGGCGGGCTCGTTGATCGGCATGACGATCTTCGACCCGTTCCACACCACCGTCGACATCAACGCCGAGTACTCCGTGCGGATCTGGTCGTCGGCGAAGTGCTGCATCGCGGCGAAGCCCATGACGTCGGCGTAGAAGCGCACCCAATCGGCCAGCTCGCCCTGGGCGACGTTGCCGACGACGTGGTCGACGTGCGTCAGGCCGACGGGACGGTGCTGCACCGGGTTGGGCAGGCCCTCGGAGGTGTAGCCGGGTTCCAGCAGGTCGCCCGGGTAGCGGCTGCGATCGACGAACGTGTGCACCGTCTCGCCGTAGGCGGCCACCTGGGCCAGCCGCAGTTCGCCGTTCGCGTCGGTCTCGGTCCACGGCGCACGCACGGGACGGGCTCCGCGGGTGACGGCGAGCTCGTAGGCGGCCGCGGCGTCGTCGACCAGCCAGGCGAGGTCGTGCACGCCGTCGCCATGACGGCGCACGTGCTCGGCGATCGGCGAGGCACTGTCGAGCGCACCGGAGACCACGAAGCGGATGTCGCCCTGCTCGAGCACGTAGCTGGCCTTGTCGCGCACCCCGGTCTCCGGGCCGCAGTAGGCGGTGCAGTGGAAGCCGAACGCCGACATCAAGAAGCCGGCGGTCGTGCGGGCGTTGCCCACCCACAGCTCGATGCAGTCCCAGCCGCGCAGCAGTGCCGCCGGCGTGGTCGGCGGATCGACGAGCGTCTTCGTGACCATGTGACAGGCGTACGCCTCGGTCGGCCAACGGTCAACACGTCCCCGCGCGGCTGCGCAGGTTGTCTCGTCGACGGCTCCGGCGCGCAGCAGTGTGCGCCGGCGCGTGATCAGGACAGTGCGAGCGCGGCGTCGACGTCGACGTGCAAACGTTCGATGTGCGCGGCGAGCGCCAGCGACGACGTGGTGCGCACGATGCCGGGGAGCGCGAGGACGCGCTCGAGCACCTCGTTCAGGTGGTCGTTGGTGCGGGCGACGATGCGCACCAGCAGATCACCGGGCCCGGTGATCTTGTGCGTCTCGATCACCTCCGGGATCGCGGCCAGGCCGGCCACCACCCGGCCCTCGTTGCCCTGGGCGATCTCCAGTGTGGAGAACGCGAGGACCGCGTAGCCCAGCGCGGGCAGCTCGACCACGGGCTCGTAGCCGCGCAGGGCACCGTCGCGCTGCAGGCGGTCGAGGCGCGCCTGGACCGTGTTGCGCGCGACGCCGAGCCGGCGCGACAGCTCGAGCACGTTCGGTCGGGTGACCTCGGCCAACGCCCCGACGAGCTGGCGATCGTGCGCATCCATCGGCCCAGGCTCGCGCGCCACGCGACGCCGGCGTCGAGCGCTGGGACAGGCCGCGGTGCAACGGGCGGACAGGCGTCCTGGGATCGGCACCCTGACCTCACCGGTGGGTGAGTGCGCCGGCGGCGCCCAGGGCTGCACCAGCGGCCAGGTTCGCCACGGCGAGCGCACCGGCGGCCTCGAGGCTCACATCCCCGTGGACCTTGCCGACCGCGGTGGGCGGCCCGGTGATGGTGCTCGAGAAGCTGAGGTTGTCGACCCAGGTCACGTCGGCGGGATAGTTCTTGGCCATGTAGCCGAGGACGATGGCCGGTCCCGTCGCCTTGGACGTGTCGGTCGCGGTTGCCGTGGAGACGCCGTCGAGGAACACCTCCATCGCGCCGGCCGCGGTGCGGGTGAACGTCACGTGATCGGCGTTCGTCGTCCTGCCGACGTTGGTGAGGTAGCTGCCGGGGATCAGCCGGGTGTACGGGTAGATGTGGACCGCGTTGCCGACGACGACCGAATAGCCGTCCCCGGTCGTGTCGTCGAGCACGGCGACCGACACGTAGCCGTCACCGATGCCGAGCGGGGCCCAGCAGTCGAAGTCCACCTGGAGATCGCCGGTCAGATCGATGCCCGACACGACGATGTAGGAGAGGTGCTGGATGTCGGGGGCGATGACCTGGGCGCGGTTGCCGACGACGGTGACCTGCTCGTCGGTGTCGAGCTGCGTCCAGCCGTCGGCAGGGCCGTCTGCCTGCGTGAAGGTGAAGGTGACGTCGTCCGCTCGCGGCGCAGGGCGGGCCGCGTCGAAGCTGGCGCGGGTCACCGCCCGGTGCTCGGTGACTGGTGCAGCCGCGTCGGCACCGGCACCGGCACCGGCACCGAGGTTGGCGATGACCAGCGCCACGCAGGTGGCCGCGGCGGCCAGCGAGCGGAGATGGCCTGCGGGCCCATGGGTCATTCAGGTCACCGCTGTGGGAGGAGTGGGCAGGTGCCGACCCGGCTTTGGACCGACGACGAAGCGGCCCTGCCCGACAGGTCGGGCAGGGCCGCTTCGTCTGGCCGTGCGGGTGGAGGTGAGGGGAATTGAACCCCTGGCCTCAACAGTGCGATTGTTGCGCTCTGCCAACTGAGCTACACCCCCGTTGGGCGGCGCTCACTGTAGCGGGACGGCAACGCCCCGGCCAACGAGCCGAGCACCTGATGCGTCAGGCGGCGTGATACCAGCGAGCGTCGGTCGAGTGCCGATCGAGCTCCTGGTTGCGCAGCTGGACGAGCTTGTAGCAGTAGCCCATCAGCGAGAAGAACGACAGCACGAACACGTACATCATCGCGTCGCTCTTGGTGGTGGCGAACAGGAACAACGTGAGGGCGAACGTCGCCACCAACAAGAACAGCACGTTGGCCCGGCGGCGGCGGCGCATGGCCCGTGGCGTCGGGCGCCGGGTCGGGGCGGTGGCGTGGGTGCGCGACGGCGCCGCTCGATCCAGCGAGGCGACGTGCAGGTGGCCGCGACCGGCCCCGCTCGAGGAACGTTGACCCGACGACGCCTGACGAGCGGCCGTCCGGGCGTTCGGCGCCTGCGTGAGCGGCCGACCGATCGAGCGCATCGGCGCCATGCCCCGGGCCGGCACGGTGCGCTGCAGCGTCGACAACTGCCGGCGGAAGTCGGTCACCGACGAGTTCGGACGGTTCTCGATGCGGGATCGGATCAGCGGCGGGATCAACACCGCGGCCCAGGCCGCGGCCACCGCCAACAGGACGATCTTGCCCATGAGTATCAGTGAGGTCCTTGGTTCATGGCGTGTTCACGCTGACGTCACCGACGAGCACGCGTGAGTGCGGGGCCCGTCGGATTCGGTCATCTGTTGTTACGGTTCTACTACGTTCGTAACAGTCGTCGCAACGCTATCGGTCCGACGGTACGTCCCGTTGCGACCGCCGGTCTTCTCCCACAGGGCGAGGTCACCGATGACCATGCCCCGATCCGCCGACTTGCACATGTCGTAGATGGTCAGCGCGGCGATCGAGCAGGCGTGCAGCGCCTCCATCTCGACGCCCGTGCGGTCGACGGTGTCGACCTGGGCCTCGACGGCGATGTGGTCGTCACCGATCTCGAAGTTGACGTAGACCGAACCGACCAGCAACGGGTGGCACAGCGGGATCGTGTCACTCGTGCGCTTCGCGGCCTGGATGCCGGCCACCCGCGCCACGGCGAGCACGTCGCCCTTCGTGACCTCGCGGTTGGCGACGGCGGCCGTGGTCTCCGGCTTCATGTACACGCGGCAGCGAGCGACCGCTCGGCGGTGAGTCGGCTCCTTCGGCGTCACGTCGACCATGCGGGCACGACCGAGTGGGTCGAGGTGGGTGAAGGACAAGTCGCTCATTCGACCGGTCACCCTACTCCGGCACGCCTCGGCTCGCCGGTGGCATCCGATACTCTGGACGGACCATCCGCCGGACCACGGAGCGACGGAGACAGCGACATGATCCCCATCGAGAAGTTCCAGGAGCAGGGTGGTCGGTTGAAGACCGACGACATCGACTTCGAGACCTTCCGCGCGAACCCGCTCGACGAGCACGTCCTGCGGTGCATCGGCTACATGCACGACATCGAGTACCAGACCGTGCTGTACACCCGCGAGCTGCTGCTCATGCCGTCCTGGAAGGATCCGCAGTTCACCGCCTTCCTCACGCTGTGGAACTACGAGGAGTACTGGCACGGCCAGGCCCTCGGCCGGGTGCTGGCGATGCACGACCGCCCGGCGCACGACCCGCGACTCACGGCGATGCGCAGCTGGAACCACCGCACGCTGTTCTTCAGCCCGATCGTGTTCTGGTCGCTCGGCCACTTCGTCCGCCACTTCCCCGCGGTGCACATGACCTGGGGGGCGATCAACGAGTGGACGGCCAATGCGGCGTACAACCGTCTGGCCAAGATCGCCGACCACCCGACGCTCACCGAGCTCCTCGGACGGATCATGCGCCAGGAAGGCCGCCACGCCGGCTACTACGCCTCGGCCGCGCGCGACCTGCTGCAGGAGCGCAAGGCGCAGAAGGTCACCAAGTGGTTCCTCAACCACGAGTGGGCACCCGTGGGCAACGGTGACGTGCCCAAGATCGAGACGTCGTTCGCCACCGCGTACCTGTTCGGCGCCGGCGAGGGAGCCGAGTTGATCGACCGCGTCGAGGAGCGCATCGACGCGCTCCCCGGTCTGTACGGCCTGAACCTCGTGCGCAACGCGATCGTCGGGGCCACTCGCCACGTGGTCGAGGTCGAGGGAGCGGTCCCCGAGGCGCGCCGCTACGAGTGGACCCGAGCCGAGCTGGAGCCAGAACCGGCCTGAGGTTCGGGGCTGGTGCCCCTCAGCAGGATGTTGAGCGACGCGAGTCGGCTCGGCAGCGCACGTCGCGGACCGACCTGTCGCCGACCGCTGCCCGCCGAGCGCACGATTTCGGCACCCTGCTACCCGCCGATCTGGCTCATCGACTTGGCCGGGCGGATGAAGTTCACGGTGTTGATCCGATGACCGGCCCACTTGCTGCCGACGGCCCGCTCGATGGCCGCGGCGACGGCCGCGTCGTCGGCGCCGGTGCGCAGCAGCGACAGCAGGTCGTGGTCGTCGGTGGCGAACAAGCACGTGCGGAACCTGCCGTCGGCGGTGAGGCGGACCCGGTCGCAGTCGGCACAGAACGGCTTGGTGACGGTCGGGATGACGCCCACCGTTCCGCGGCCGTCGGTGTAGCGCCACGTGTCGGCCGGCGCCGCGCCGCGGGCGGGGACCGGCGAGAGCGGGTGCACCGCGGCGATGGCGGCGACGATCTCGTCCTGGCTGACCACCTGCCGGCTCGCCCAGTGGCCGTCGGCGTCCAGCGGCATGAACTCGATGAACCGCACCTCGACGTCGTGGTCCCGGCCGAACTCGGCGAGGTCGACGACCTCGTCGTCGTTCACGCCGCGCTCGATGACGGCGTTCAGCTTCACCGGCGAGAAGCCGGCCTCCTTGGCGGCCTCGATGCCGTCGAGCACACGGTCCAGCTCGTCACGCCGCGTGATCGCCAGGAAGCGCTCGGCGCGCAAGGTGTCCAGGCTGATGTTCACCCGGTCGAGCCCGGCCGCGCGCAGATCGCCGGCCACGAGGCGCATCGTCGCCCCGTTCGTCGTCATCGACAGATCCGGCTTGCAGCCGGCCAGCGGCGACGCCGACGTGCGCGGGACGCGCAGCTCGGCGAGCTTGGCGACGAGCACCGGCAGGTGGGCGCGGACCGTCGGCTCGCCACCGGTGAGCCGCAGGCCGTCGACCTCGTAGCGCTCGACGAAGATCGTTGCGAGGCGGACGATCTCCTCGAAGGAGAGCACGTCCGAGCGTGGCAACCACTGCATGCCCTCTTCCGGCATGCAGTAGGTGCAGCGGAAGTTGCAGCGGTCGGTGATCGAGATCCTCAGGTCGCGGATCGTGCGTCCGAACGGGTCGACGAGGTCCACCGGCCCAGGCTACTGGCCGCGCCTCGCGGGGCCGCTCCCGTCGATCACCACAAGAGGATGGTGTCGACCTCGGCGCCCGCCGCCGCGCCGTCGCCGTCGGGCAGCACCACCATCGCATCGGCCAGCGACGTGGCCGCCAGCTGGTGGCTGCCCTGTGCCGTGACCGGCGTGACGTGCACCCGGCCGTCGGCCGCGAACGCGGCAACCGCCCGCTGGTAGTGCGTCTTGCCGTCGGGTCGACGACGGAACGCAGCGTCGGCCTGCGCGGCGACCCGCGGCCGATCCACGACGGGCAGCGCCATCATCGTGCGCAGCGCCGGCCGGGCGAACAGCTCGAAGCTGACCAGCGAGCTGACCGGGTTGCCCGGGAGGCCGAACACGGGCACCTGACGTCCACCGCCGCCCTCGAGCAGGCCGAAGGCGAACGGCTTGGCCGGCTTGATGGCCACCTGCATCCAGCGCATGTCGGCCAGGCGCGACAGCACGGCCTTGACGACGTCGTAGTCGCCCATGCTGACCCCGCCGCTGGAGACGACGGCGTCGTACCTCGTCGCCGCGTCGTGCAGCACGGCGGCGAGCGCGTCCTCGTCGTCGCGCACCACGCCGAGGTCGACCGCTTCGGCTCCGGCCTCGGCTACCAGTCCGAGCAGCATGGTCAGGTTGCTCTCGCGGATCTGGCCCGGCTGCAACGGCGAGCCGTCGGTGACCAGCTCGTCGCCGGTGGACAGCACCGCCACCCGCGCCCGGCGGGTGACGCGCACCGTGCGGGCGTTGACGCTGGCCAGCACACCGGCGACCGCCGGGGTGACGACGGTGCCCGGGCCGAACAGCTCGGTACCGGCGCGCACGTCGTCGCCGATGCCCCGTAGCGCCGTGCCGGCGTCCACGGCCGCGCCGATGCGCACCCGCCGGCCGGCGTCGAGTCGCTCGGTGTCCTCGACCATCACGACGGCGTCCGCGCCGGCCGGGACCGGCGCGCCGGTCATGATCCGGATCGCCTCGCCGGACACGAGCACGTGGTCGGTGGCCGCGCCGGCCGCCACCTCGCCGACGACGGCGAGCTCGACGGGCACGACGGCCACGTCCGCGCTGCGCACCGCGTATCCGTCCACGGCCGAGTTGACGAACGGCGGGACGTCCTCGACCGCTGCCACCGCCCGGGCGAGGGCCAGGCCGCGCGCCTCGGTCACCGGCACCTCGACGACGTCGAGGACCACCACCTTCGACAGCACGTGGGTGCGCGCTTCGCCCGGCTCGATCACGCCGCCACGGTACCGGTGGGCGCAGTCGCCGCCAGACTGGGACCCATGACAGCGGCGTACGCACCCTTCTCGGCCGATGGCGAGGAGGTGCACTGGGAGACGTGGGACGGAGCCCACCACGAGACGGCGACGCTGCGTTGGGAGAACGAGGGCTGGACGATCACGGGCCTCGTCGGCCGAGAGCGCGTGCAGTACGCCATCCGCACGTCGGCCACGTGGCAGGTCCGCCAGTTCCTCCTGTTCCGCGACCTCGACGAACCGGACCTCTGGCTGGCCACCGACGGCTCCGGACGGTGGGGCGAGATGAACGGCGCGCACCGACCTGACCTCGACGGATGCTACGACGTCCACCTCGCGTGCACGCCGCTGACCACGATCCTGCCGATCCGCCGCCTGCAGCTCCACGAGGGCGACGCGGCCGAGTTGCCCGTCGTGGCCATCGACACCGACACGCTGCTCGCCGAACGCGTCGTCCATCGCTACGTCCGCCTGGCCGACCGCCGGTGGGCGGTGGCCAGCCACCACTCGCGCGACGAGTTCGAGGTCGACGAGCACGGCCTGGCAGTGGACGTTCCCGACCGCTTCCGTCGGGTCGGCTCGCCGACCGACGGCCGCTAGCAGGATGCTGAACGACACGAGTCGGCTCGGCAGAGCATCTCGCTGACCTGGACCTTCTCGGCGACCGCGGCCGGCCGAGAGCACTGTTTCAGCACCCTGCTAAGATCTAGCACTCGAAGCCCGCGACTGCTAGCCCCCGCCCCGAGGTCCGTCCATGCCCACCTACGTGTACAAGTTCGTCGACACCGGCGAGACCATCGAGGTCCAGCAGTCCTTCACCGAGGACGCGCTCACCGAGGCCGCCCATCCGACGAGCGGCGAGATCCTCAAGGTCAAGAAGGTCTTCACCCCGGTCGGCGTGACGTTCAAGGGCGGCGGCTTCTACAAGACCGACAGCCGCGGGAAGAGCTCCAAGAGCAGCTCGTCGTCGAATGGCTCGACGTCGGAGAGCAGCTCGACCAGCGACTCGTCGTCGGACAGCAGCAGCTCGTCGACGGCCTCGACGCCGGCATCCACCACCCCGGCGAGCACGCCGACCCCCTCTGGTTCGGGGTCGTCCGGCGCCGGCTCGTCGGGCTCGGCGTCGGGCGCCGCCGCCGCTTCCTGAGCGTCGCCGCGGCCGCGGCACTCCCCGCTAGCGTGGCGGGACCTTCCCCCAACCTGTTCGGTTCGCGCGTTCGGGAGGTCGTCATGCACGTCGTCACCAGGTTCCGTCTGCTGGTGGTCCGTCATCCTTGGGTCTGGTGGCTCGCCGTCACCATCGCCGCGGCGGTCGTCGCCGTCGGCGTCGCCGGCGCCATGCGTCGCCTGGATGCCGAGCGGCGTTCGTGGGGCGACCGGCGCACCGTGTGGGTCGCCACGGCGCCGGCCGAGCCCGGCGGCGACGTCGTGGCCGAGGCCCGCTCCTACCCGGTCGGCCTGATCCCGGCGACGGCGCTCACCACAGCGCCCGTCGGGGCGACCGCACGCCAACGCATCGGCACGGGCGAGGTGCTCGTCGATGGCGACGTCACCACGATCGGGCCCGCCGGCCTGGTCCCACCCGGCGACGTGGCGATCCCGATCCCCCAGCGAGCGTCCACCGTGCACGTCGGCGACGACGTGGCCACGTTCGCCGACGGACGGCGCCTGGCCGACGGAACGGTCGTCGTGGTCGACGACGAGCAGGCAGTCGTCGCGGTGGCCGCCGAGGATGCGGCCGCCGTGGCCCAGGCCGTGCCTGGCGGCGCCGTGGTCATCGGCGTGATCGGCGCCGGCGCCACCTGACCGCCCCCATGGCCTGGCGGTCCCACCGGTCAGGCGTTCCGGTCAGCCCGCTCACTCGGTGGTCGTACCCGGCAGGATGCGCGCCGACCACGGACGGGCGCGGTCCCAGTGGTGGCCGACCACCCGGGCCCCACGCAGCTTGGCCAGGAAGTCGGCCGGGCCGTCGAAGTCGGGCATCTCGACGTACGCCGCGCCCAGCGCGTCGGGCACGTGGGCGTCGCTGCCGGCGCCGCCGGCGAGGTCGAACTCGGTGGCGAAAGCCTGAGCCTGGGCGTTGAGGCTGCGCAGCGAGGTCTTCGCGTTGAGCACCTCGACCGCGTCGAGCAGGCCGCGCCCGGCGAGGTCGCGCAGCGCCGGCTCGGCCATGTTGCGCCGCATCGGATCGAACGGGTGCGGCACGTAGACCACGCCGCCCTGGTCGCGGATCTGCCGGGCGGCCTCGGCAGGCGGCGTGCCGACGGGCACCCGCTCGGTGAGGAACAGGCCGATGATCTCGCCCGCGTGTGTGCGCAGCTCCTCACCGACGATCACCCGGCACGGCAGGCGCTCGGCCAGCTCGACCGCCCCGCGGATGGCGTTGTGATCGGTGACGCAGAGCACGTCGAGCCCGCACTCGATCACCGCTCGCTCGACCTCGTCGGGCGTCGTCGTGCTGTCGCCGCTCCACATCGTGTGGCTGTGCAGATCGACGCGCACCCACCCCGATGGGCACGGCTCGACGAGGTGCGGATGGCGATCGATCGCCGCCTGCTGCGGTGCTGGCACGGTGCCCAACGCTAACGACCGGCCGTCCGCCGATCCCCATGCGTGCCTACGCTGCGGCGGTGGCGCACGCACGGCAGTCGCACTGGTGGCACCCGCGACGGAGCCGGCAGATGCTGGTCACGGGCGCCAGCGGGTTCCTCGGGCGGCACCTCGCCGAGGCGAGCGAGGCCGACAGCTGGGCGTGGGTGGCACCGGACTCGTCGGCACTCGACCTGCGCGACCGTGAGCGAGTCCTCGACGCGGTCGGCGACTGGAAGCCGGACGTCATCGTCCACCTCGCCTACCGGCGCGACGCGGCGTCGATCGTCGGCGCCAGCACGCACATCGCCGAGGCGGCTGCAGCGTCAGGCGCGCGGCTCGTGCACCTGTCGAGCGACCTCGTCTTCGTCGGCCGGGAGCTGCCCTACGACGAGGCGGCGACGCCGGATGCCATCCACGACTACGGGAGGTGGAAGGCCCGAGGCCGAGCAGCGCGTCGTCGACGCCTGCCCCGACGCGGTGCTCCTGCGCACCTCGCTGCTGTACGGCACGGCGCGCCTCGCACCCTGGCAGATCGATCTGCGCGACCACGAGCCGGTGACGTGGTTCACCGACGAGGTCCGCTGCCCGACGCACGCGGCCGACGTCGCCGAGGCGATCTACGCGATCGCCGAGCAGCCCGAGATCGGCGGCCCGCTGCACGTCGCCGCGCTCGAGGCGATCAGCCGCGCCGGCCTGGCGCAGGCGATGGCCCGCTGGATGGACCTCGGCGACGCGGCGGTCCGCACGGCCGCGGGTGGTGGCAACGACCGTCCGGGTCGCGTCGTGCTCGACAGCTCACGCGCCGCCGGGCTCGGCATCCACTGCCGACCGCTGTCCGCCGCCCTCGGCTGATCCTGCCCCGCTTCGCTCGTCCCGTCCGAGGCTGGGAAGCGTCAGGCGCCGGACATCGTCACGTCGCGGATCACCAGGCTGACGCCGGCGGCACGCATCGGCAGCCAGTCGACGTCACCACCGACCTCGACCACGTCGAGCAGCATCCGCTGCAACGTGGAGCCGATGGTGAACTCGCGCACCGGGCCGCCGAGCTGGCCGTTGGCGATGAGCAGCCCCGAGGCGCCGGCGGAGAAGTCGCCGCTGATCGGGTTGACGCCGCTGTGCAGGCCCTGCACGGACTGGATGAGCACGCCATCGTCGATGTCGGCGATCAGCGCCGCCTGGTCACGAGCGCCGGGCGCGATCTGCAGCGCCAGGCAGCCCACGCCGGGCGTGCCCTTGAAGCCGCCGCGCACCGCGTTGCCGGTGGAACGGGTGCCGGCGCGCCGTGCCGAGTAGCTGTTGTGCACGAAGCCGTTGAGCACACCGCCCGTGATCAGCGCGTTGCGGCGCGCCGCGAGGCCCTCTCCGTCGATGTCGGTGGCCGTGTAGGCCAGTGGGTTCGTCGGGTCGTCGACGAGCGTGACCACGTCGCTGGCGACGACCTCGCCGACGCGGTCCTTGAAGATGCTGCGGCCCTTGGTGACGCTCTCCCCGTTGAGCGTGCCGCCGATGATCCCGAGGAAGCTCGCCGTGACATAGGGGTCCAGCACGACGGTGAGCCGGCGCGAGGCCGGCTTGGTGGCGCCGAGCAGCCTCGTCGCCCGGTTGGCCGCATCGCCGGCCGCCTTGGCCAGGTCGAAGTCGGCCGGCGAGCGGCCGACGGTGAAGCCGAACCCCGTCTGGGTCTCGTCCGCATCGTCGGCCAGCGTGGAGACGACGAGGTAGCAGCCGTTCTCCCGACCGCTGCGCCGGATGCCGGTGGTGGTGGCCACCGCCGCCTCACCGGCGACGTCGGAGTAGTTGGCATCGTCGACGCGCACTCGCGGGTCGGTCGCCAGGGCGAGCCGTTCGAGCTCCTTGGCCAGCTCCACCTTGCGCGCCGTGGGGTACGCGGCGAGCGTCTCGCTCCACAGCTCCTGGGCGACCACGTCCACGCCGTCGGGTTCGGCGAGCGCGGCCCACTCGTCGCTGGTGCCGAAGGCGACGTTGTCGCGTGCTTGGGCGAGCGCATCGGCGACGGCGTCGTCGTCGAGCGTGCCGGCATAGGAGAACCCGGTGCGACCGTCGCGGATGATGCGGATGCCGATCCCCGAGCTCTGCGCGCTGACGAAGTGCTCGACCTCGCCCTCGTAGATGCGGATCGACGTCTCGTTGTCGCGCGACACGTACGCCTCGACCTGTTCGCCCGTCTCGGCCATGGCCACGACGCGGTCGGCGATGGCCAGCAGCTCGTCGGTGGAACGGTTGTCGGTGGCAGACGACGTGAGCGTCATCTCAGGCCGCCGTCCCGCCGATGGTGAGGGCTTTGACGCGCAGCGTCGGCTGACCGTCGCCGACGGGTACGCCCTGCCCGTCCTTGCCGCACGTACCCGGGTTGCCCATGGCGAAGTCGTTGCCCAGCAGGTCGATGTCGCGCAGCACCTGTGGGCCGTTGCCGATGAGGTTGCTGTCGCGCAACGGCTCGGTGATCTGCCCGTCCTCGATGAGGTAGGCCTCGGTCATGCCGAAGACGAAGTCGCCGCTGGCGGTGTTCACGCTGCCGCCGCCGAGGTGGGCGATGTACACGCCGTAGTCGGTGCCGCGCACGATGTCGTCGGGGTCCTCGGCGCCGTTGAGCACGTAGGTGTTGGTCATCCGCACCATCGGCAGGTGCATGTAGCTCTGCCGTCGGCCGTTGCCGCTCGGGCGACGGCCCTCCTTGCGCGAGCGGATGTGGTCCCACATGTAGTCGGTGAGCACACCGTCCTCGATGAGCACGTTGTACTGGCTCTCGTGGCCCTCGTCGTCGATGCCGATCGCCCCCCACTCGCCGGGCATCGTGCCGTCGTCGACCAGCGTGACGAGCGGGGAGGCGACGAGCTCGCCGCGCTTGCCGCGGTACACGCTGGCACCCTTGGCCACGAGGTCGGCCTCCAGGCCGTGGCCGCAGGCCTCGTGGAACAAGACCCCGCCGCTGCCGCGTTGGATGACGACCGGCAGCGAGCCGCTCGGCGCCGGTCGGGCCTGGAGCTTGGTGAGCGCCTGGCGGGCGGCATCGCGCGCCAGGTCGCGCGGATCGAACTGCTCGAACATCTCGTAGCCGGTGGTGCGGCCCATGCTCTGGTAGCCCGTCTGCATGCCGGCGTCGCCGGCGGCAACGGCACTGACGCGCATCATCGCCCGGACCTGTTCGTCGGTCGCCATCAGCCCGTCGGTGTTGGCCACCACGATGCGCTTGCGCGAGTCGGCGTAGCCGGCGGACACCTGCACGATGGCCCCGCCGGCCGAACGCGCCGCGTCGTCGACGCTGCGCAGCATCGCGACCCGGTCGGCCTTGGGCACCTCGTCGGGGTAGCGCTCCACCGGGCTGACGCGATGGTCGCCGCGCGGGGTGAGGGCGATGACCCGCGCCTCGCCGTCGCCCTGGCTCGCCGCCGCCGCGGCCGCCTCGGCAGCGGCCAGCAGGCCGCGCTCGGAGAGGTCGGCGGTGTGGGCGAACCCGGTGGTCTCGCCCTTGATGACGCGGATGCCTGCGCCACGATCACGGCCGCTCGTGACCTGCTCGATGCGTCCGTCGTCGAGCGACGCCGACGTCGTGCGCTTGTCCTCGGCGTAGACCTCGGCGAACTCCGCCCCGGTGCGCACCGCGCTGGCCAGCACCCGTTCCAAGACGTCCTGATCGATCACGGGTCGAGCCTACCGATGGCCCGCGCGCCGGGCCGGTTGGCCGCCGTCGGCGAACAGCCGTAGCCTGCAGAGCGTGGGTGCGGAGGTGGGGATGCGCGGGGTCGCCTCCATGGTGGTCGGCGAGAAGGACACCTCCGTGGCCATGCATTCGGGCGAGGTGGCCGTGCTGGCCACGCCGCGGATCGTCGCGCTGTGCGAGGAGGCCACGTGCGCCGCGCTCGTCGGCCGGCTCGGCGCCGGGTGCACGACCGTCGGCATGCGCGTCCAACTCGACCACCTCCACCCGACGGCCGTCGGACAGGCCGTGGAGGCGGAGGCCATCCTCGACAAGATCGAGGGACGGCGTCTGGTCTTCACCGTGTCGGCGTCCGACGCCAAGGGCCTCGTCGCCGCCGGCAAGGTGACCCGCGTCCTCGTCGATGTCGCCAAGTTCCTGGCGAAGACCGAGTAGTCGGCACGCACGGGCCGCGGCCCGTTCAACCGAGGTTCGACGACCGCGGGTACACGTCGCTCGGCTCGGTGAGGACGTTCACCAGGTACGGCACCCCGGAGGCGAAGGCGCGGTCGAGCGCCGCGCCGAGGTCAGCCGGATCGGCGACGGTCTCCCCGGCACCGCCGAGCGCCCGGACCACCTCGTCGTAGCGGCACGCCGGCTGCAGGTCGCAGGCGAGGTCCCAGCCGTACACGGCCTGCATCGGGTGCTTCTCCAGCCCCCACATGCCGTTGTTGCCGACCACCATCACCACCGGGAGGCCGTGGCGGACCATCGTGTCGGCGTCCATCAGGCTGAACCCGGCGGCACCGTCGCCGAGCAGCAGGACGATCTGCGCGTCCGGACGTACGGTGCGCGCGGCGATCGCGTAGCCCGGTCCGTTGCCCAGGCAGCCGTACGGTCCGGTGTCCAACCAGCATCCCGGCTCGAACACCTCGACGAACTTGCCGGCGTACGAGGCGAAGTCGCCCCCGTCGCAGATGACGACGGCGTCGCGCGCCAGGCGCCGGCCGAGCTCGCCATAGATCCGGCTCGGCCGAACGGGCGCGTCGTCGTCGGCCAGCAGGGCCGCGTCGGATGAGCGCGCAGCGGCTTCAGCGGCGCTGAGCTCGGCGATCCAGTCGGCGCGGCCCCGACCGGGCGCGACCTCGGCGAGCGCTCGGAGCGTCGCGTCGATGTCGCCGGCGACCGTCGGCACGTCGACGTGGTGGGCCCGCTGACCCTCGCTGTCCACCACGTGGGCGACCTGGGCGCTGCCGAAGTGGCCGAAACCGAGGCGGAAGTCGAGCGGCGTGCCGAGCACGACGACGAGATCGGCGCGGCTCTTGAGCAGGCCGCGGGTGCGCAGGAAGGCCAGCTCGTGGTCGGCCGGGAGCGTGCCGCGGCCGAGCCCGTTGAAGAAGCACGGGACCCGCAAGTGCTCCGCGGCGGCGCGCAACGAGCCCCACGCGCCGTCCCAGTAGACGTCGCTGCCGACGACGAACGCCGGTCGCGCGGCGTTGCCGATCAGCTCGGCGAGCGCGGCCAAGGCGTCGGGATCGGGTTCGAGGCCGAGTCGCGCGGTCGGATCGACTGCCGGCATCGACCCGGCCGACGGGGCGAACATCACGTCCATCGGCACGTCGAGGAACGTCGGCCCGCGATGCGGGGTGAGCGCCGTGACGGCCGCTTCGTGCACCGCGGCCGCCGCCGTCGTGGCGTCCTTCACCGTTCCCGCCGACTTGGTGATCGAGGCGACGACCGGCACGTGGTCCATCTCCTGCAGCGAGCCGGCGCCCCACCGACCCTCCGGGGCGCGGCCGCCGAGGACCACGAGCGGCGTCCCGTTGAACCACGCGCTGGTGATCGCCGACACCCCGTTGGTGATGCCCGGCCCCGCGGTCAGGGCGGCGAGGCCGGGCCGCCGGGTGAGCTTGGCGTATGCCTCGGCGGCGAACGTCGCCGTCTGCTCGTGGCGCGTGTCGACGACGCGCATGCCGAGGTTGCGCGCCCCGTCGTACAACGGCCAGATGTGCCCGCCGTTGAGCGTGAACATCGTGTCGGTGCCGAACGCCATCATGGCCGCGACGGCCTGTTGGCCCGCGTGCCCGTCGACGGGCACGCGGTCGTCAGTCGAGCTCCCCATGCCCGTCAGCCTCGCACGGCGCAGCGCGAGGACCGGGGGTCAGGTGGTCGGCCGCCGGATCACGCCGGTCGGCGGCGGCGAGCGATCATCAAGGCCGCGCCACCGAGCCCGAGGAAGCCGAACGCGATCCACAGCGTGCTGCTGCTCGACGTGCCCGTCACCGGCAACGAGCCTCCCAGGCTCGCCGCCGCGGCCGTGGTCGTGGTGGCCTCGAGCGCCTCGGGCTGCGAGCACGCCGCCGTGGCCTCCGGGTAGGCGACGAAGAGCGGTCCGGCGGTCGGGTTGATGTCGGCCCGGACGTAGACGCCCTGGCGCAGCACGGCGTCGGACGGGTCGACGAACCACACGCCGCCGATCTTCACCCAGCCCGGCCAGTCCTCCGGATCGACGGAGGCGCCAGGCCACAACGTCTCACCGACGAGCGGCTGATCGGTCAGCGTCTCCACCACGTTGCCGTTGACGTCGGTGATGGTGATCGTCGCCAGGTTCTGGTCGGGCCGCAGCCCGGTCGCCGTCAGCTGCCAGTGGATGTACGGGTGGTCGGCGACGCAGATCGGACCGAGCACCTGGAACGTCAGCGTCTTCTCGACGGTCGTCGTCGTGGTCGAGTCGTCCGACGGCGACGTGGTGGTGGTGGTCGTCGAGTCGTCCGGCGGAGGGGTGGTGGTCGCGGTCGTCGTGGTGTCGCAGCCCTCCGGCTGCGCGGCGAACGTGAACCTGAACGTGAACGGGGCGAGGAGTGTGACACCGGCACGCGGCGCTGAAGGTCACGGTCACCGTGTTGCCGAAGCCCGCTGTCCCGACGATCTGGCGGGTGTAGTCGTTCGTGTCCGGCGGGATGTCCATCGACGGCTGCTCCGTGCACGTCCCGTCATGGAACGCCGGCGCGACGGGCAGCACCGTGCGCGTGGGCGTGCAGAGCCCGTTCATGGTCACCGATGCCGTCGTGTCGTTCGAACTGAAATCGGCCCAGTCGCCGTGCACGTTGATGCTCGCGCTCGTCTCCGTGCCGGCGATCCCCGTCTGCAGCGCGGTCCTCGTGGTCCCGAACTCGATCGGAGCGGACGGACCGGTGACGGTCGAGCCGGCCGGCGTGTGGCCCCGAATGTCCACGGTGACCGGCGAGGAGAAGTCGTTGCCGATCGTCCAGGTGACCGTGTAGGTCCCGTTCGCCTGGCAGTCGGCCACGCCACTCACGGTGTTGTTGTGGGCGGACGCGATCTCGGTCGCGATCGGCACCACCGTGGTCATCGCGACCGCGCCGACGACCACCATCAAAGCTCGCTTCATCCCGCTCCCCGTTCTTCCGCTGGCCACGAAACGTAGTGTCGGACGATCGGCCGGCGCCAGCGCGCCACCCTGCGTGATCGTGCCACCGCTCCACGGCAGCTCAGAACGAGTAGTAGCCGCCGTCGATCGTCATCACGTCACCGGTGTGGTACGAGCTCGCCCGGCTGGCGAGGTACACGGCGATGCCGGCGAAGTCGCCGCCGTCGCCCCACCGGCGCAGCGGCACACGCGGCAGCACCTTGGCATTGAACGCGTCCGTGCGCAGCGCCGGGGAGGTCATCTCGCTCTCGGTCCAGCCGGCGACGATGGCGTTCGAGCGGATGCCGTAGCGGGCGTACTCGACGGCGATCCCCTTGGACATCGAGATCAGCCCGGCCTTGCTCGCGCCGTAGTGCTGCCCGCGCTGCTGACCGAAGTACGCCGAGCCGGACGAGGTGAACACGATCGACCCGCCCGTGCCCTGGGCGACCATCTGCTTGACCGACTCCTGGGCGGTGTAGAACGCGCCGTCGAGGTTGACCCGCAGCACCCGGTGCCACTCGTCATCGGTCATCCCCACGAAGCTCGGTGCCCGACCAGGGACGCCGGCGTTGACGAAGCACGAGTCGATGTGCCCGAACCGCTCGGCCACCTCCGCGGTCGCAGCGACCACGGAACCCTGGTTGCCGACGTCGCAGATCATGTCGGCGACCTCGCCGCCGTGGGCGCGCAGCGTCGTCGCCGCAGCCATGTTCTTCTGCGGGTTCGTCCCCCAGATCACCACCGTCGCACCCTGGGCGGCCAGGCCGTCGGCGAAACCGAGCCCGATGCCGCTGTTGCCGCCGGTGACCAGTGCCACGTGCCCGCTGAGGTCGAAGAGCGATCCTGCCATGGCCGCCGACCGTACCCGCCCCGGTGTCCGTCGTACCCGGCCAGGGGTCAACGGGTAGCGTCTGCACGATGCCGCTGCACGAGATCCGGCGACCGGAGGACCTGCGCGCGCTCGGCTACCCCGAGCTCGACGAGCTCGCCGGCGAGATCCGCGACTTCGTCGTGCAGGCAGTGGCCGAGACCGGCGGACACCTCGGCTCGAACCTCGGCGCGGTCGAGCTCACCCTGGCGCTGCACCGCGTCTTCGACTCGCCGACCGACGCGATCGTCTGGGACACCGGCCATCAGGCGTACGTGCACAAGATCGTCACCGGACGCCAGGCCGGCTTCACCCAGCTGCGCCAGGCGGGCGGGCTGTCCGGCTACCCGTGCCGGGAGGAGAGCCCCCACGATCTCGTGGAGAACAGCCACGCCTCGACGAGCTTGTCGTACGCCTACGGCCTGGCCGTGGCCCGCGACGCCAAGGCCAACGACCACCGACATGTGGTCGCGGTCATCGGCGACGGCTCGATGACCGGCGGGATGGCCTACGAGGCGTTGAACAACATCGGCCACTCGCGCCAGCGCGTGGTCATCGTCCTCAACGACAACGGCCGCAGCTACGCACCGACGATCTCCAACCTCATCGCCATGCCGACGCCCTACGACGAGACGACCGGTGAGCACCCGAGCCTGCCCGACCGGATCACCGGGAAGCTCTCGCACAGCCTCACCAACATCCGGCTGAACCCCGTCTACGTCCGGCGCCAGCGCCGGCTGGAGGGCTTCTTGCGGGACATCCCGTTCGTCGGGCCGCAGGCGGAGCGCAGCGTCGAGGCGTTCAAGGCCGCGGTGCGCGAGTTCCTCCAGCCACCAGCGTTCTTCGAGGCGCTCGGCATCCGCTACGTCGGCCCGATCGACGGGCACGACATCGAGGAGCTCGAGCGCAACCTGCACAACGCGGCCGAGCTGTCCGCCGACGGCCCGATGCTCGTGCACGTCATCACCGAGAAGGGTCGCGGCTACCCGCCGGCGGAGGACGACGACGAGAAGCACCTGCACGACGCGCCGATCTTCGATCCCGCCGTGGGCCCGCCGAAGGCTGTCCCCACCGGCTACACGCAAGCGTTCGCCGAGGCGATCGTCAAGGAGGCCGAGGCCCACCCGAAGCTCGTGGCCATCACCGCGGCGATGCCCGGGCCGACCGGGCTGATCCCGTTCGAGGCCCGCTTCCCGGAGCGCTTCTTCGACGTCGGCATCGCCGAGCAGCACGCCGTCACCGGAGCGGCGGGCATGGCGATGGGCGGGCTGCGGCCGGTGGTGGCGATCTACAGCACGTTCCTCAACCGGGCATGGGACCAGGTGGTCTACGACGTCGCCCTGCACCGGCTGCCGGTCATCTTCGCCCTGGACCGCGCCGGGATCACCGGGGACAACGGGCCGAGCCACCACGGCGTCTACGACCTTGCCCTGCTGTCGAAGGTGCCGGGCATGCGTGTGCTCGCGCCGAGCAGCGCCCAGGAGCTGCAGGTCATGCTGCACGACGCGATCGAGCTGATGGAGGATGGGCCCGTCGCCATCCGCTACCCCAACGGCGCCGCGCCGCAGGTGCCCGAGCACGACGTCGGCGTCGGGCTGCTCGGGCGCAAGGTGTGCGACGGCGACGGCTCGGTGTGCCTGCTCGCGATCGGGCGGCTGCTGGTCCCGGCGACGAAGGCAGCCGCGGCGCTCGCCGAACAGAGCATCGACGTCACGGTCTGGGACGTGCGCTGCGTGTGCGCCCCTTGATCCGGCGATGATCGCCGACGCGGCGCGCCACGGCGCGGTCGTCACCTGCGAGGACGGCGTGCGCGACGGCGGCATCGGGATGACCATCGCCGACGAGGTGCACGCGCTGGCACCTGGGGTCGAGGTCACCACGCTCGGCCTGCCGACGCGGTTCATCCCCCAGGGCAAGGTGAACCACATCCTCGCCGGGCTGGGGCTCGACGCCGCCGGACTGGCCGCCTCGGTGCGCCGGGCCGTCGGCCGCTGAGCCGGCGATGGCCGATCTCGACGCGCCCCGCTGGCCCGCGCCCGACGTGCTGCGCGCCGAGCTGGACCTCGCCCTGCGACTGGCCGACGCGGCCGACGCCGTCGCGCTCCCCTACTTCACCAACCGCTCGTTCCACCTCGATTGGAAGGCGAACCGCACCGAGGTCACCGAGGCGGACCGCAACACCGAGTCGACGATCTCGTCGATGGTGCTCGCCGAGCGGCCGGGCCACGGGCTGTTCGGCGAGGAGCACGGCTTGCTCGGCGATCCCGAGTCGCCGTGGCGATGGGTGGTCGACCCGATCGACGGCACGAGCAACTTCGTCCGCGGCATCCCCGTGTGGGCCTCGTTGATCGCGTTGGTGCACGACGGCGAGCCGGTGGTCGGCGTCGTGTCGGCGCCCGCGCTCGGTGGCCGGCGGTGGTGGGCGGCGCGTGGCCTCGGTGCGTTCAGCGCCGGTGGCCGACCGTGCCACGTGTCCACCGTCGCCGCGCTCGACGAGGCCCAGGTGAGCCTGACGTTCTCGCCGGGGTGGGACGAGATCGGCCGCGGCGACGAGTTGGTGCACTTGCAACGATCCGCCTACCGCGCCCGCGGCTTCGGCGACTTCTGGCAGCACATGCTCGTGGCCGAGGGCGCCATCGACCTGGCCGTGGATGCGGTCGGGCTGGCGCCCTACGACCTGGCGGCACCGATGGTGGTGGTCGAGGAGGCCGGCGGCACGTTCACCGACCGCCACGGTGTGCGGACGTTCGAGCACGACACGGCGATCAGCTCGAACGGGCTCTTGCACCACCACGCGGCGGCGCTCGGCGGCTGAGCCCGGCCGCTCGGCCCGGCGTGGGACATCACGCGTTGATCACGAAGCAGAACTCGTTGCCCTCGGGATCGAGCATCACCTGGAAGCTGCCGTAGGCGTCGTGATGGATCCGGCCGAACACCGTGGCGCCCTGGGCCACCGCCGCGGCGCACGCCGAGCGCGAGGTCGACCACGGCGACGTCCAGGTGCATGCGGTTCTTGTTGACCTTCGCCTCGGGCACACGCTGGAACGCCATGCCGACACCCGCCGACGTGCGGATCGACACCCACTCGGCCCCGCTGCGCACGACCTCCCCGCCGAGCACGGACAGCCAGAACG
This sequence comes from uncultured Acidimicrobiales bacterium, assembly GCA_963794805.1. GTDB lineage: Bacteria > Actinomycetota > Acidimicrobiia > Acidimicrobiales > Ilumatobacteraceae > JAODBQ01. The sequence continues at coordinate 446,360 of CAWCFL010000004.1, read as the reverse complement.
GCGCCAGACGCTCCGGGTCGCGGCAGTCGAAGACCACCTCGTCGAGCGCGCCGATCCCGTTCATCGACCCGCTTCGCCGAGCGGCTCGGTGCGTGGGCCGAACATGAACCAGATGTCGAGGTACGCCGCCGGATCGGCGGACCACTCCAGCGCCGCGGCCTCCTCGGCGGTGCGCCGACCGAGCCGGCTGCGGATCAGCTCGAACGGCTCGACGCGAACGGTGATCGCCGGCAGGCCGGCGGCCGATGCGGCGCCATGGAACGCGTCCAGCAGGATCGGCGCGGCCCATCCGACGAACGCCTCGTCGGGCGCCGGCGGCAGCCCGAACGCGTGGCGCAGATCGGCCTCGTGGCAGTTGACGTCGACCAACCCGGCAGCGCCCTGGGCGCCGGCCGGCGAGGAGAGGAACGCTTCCATCCGCTCGCCGTGGACCGCCCACTGGGCGCGCAGCTCGTCGACCGACTTGGCCCGGCCGCGAGCCACTTGAGCAGCGGTCCACGCGTCGCCGGGTGCGCCGGCCATGTTCTCGTTGGCCGCGTCCTCGGCGATGCCGGCGACGTGGGCGAGCAGGTCGTGGGCGCTCCACCCGGGCGTGGCCGGCACCCCCGTGGCAGGGTCGACGCCGTCCAGCAGATCGCCGACGCGCAGCCGGCTCGCTCGGTACAGCGCTCCGAGATCGGGCATGCGCCGAGCCTAGAAGCCGGGCGAGCGACGGCAGTGGTGGTGGTGGGCCGGACGGCCGGGCTGCCGGGCTGCCGGGTCCGACGGTCGTGTGGCGACGACGACGTTCTGGTCACCGCCAGAAGCCGACCGTCACGTTCCGGCAGTGACCGGACCACTCGGCCGAGCGGCGCGGGTCGAGCGCGCTCGTCCGCCGGGGCCCATCTCGGTGGGAGCGCTGCGTCGCCGCCGCGTAGCCTGGCGCGGATGACCGACGTGCCCGCCGCCGACTCCGACCAGGGCAGCGCGCCGGCCGCGCGGCGCCCTGCCACCACCGTGATCACGGCCGGGCGGGCGCACAGCCGCTCGTCGCTGGCGCCGGCACTGTGGGCGACGAGCGTGTGGGAGAGCACCGACCTGGCCGACGCCAACCGTCGGGCGACCACGGCCCGGGCGCACGAGTTCTACGGCCGCTACGCCAACCCCACGGTCCGCTCCTTCGAGGAGGCCATCGCCGAGCTGGAGGGGGGCGAGTCGGCGCTGGCGTTCGCCTCGGGCATGGGCGCGTTGAGCACCGTGGTGCTCGCCCTGTGCTCGGCCGGCGACCACCTCGTCGCCCAGCGTCAGCTGTACGCCGGCACGCTGGCCTTCCTCCAGGGACCGTGCCAACGCTTCGGCATCGAGGTGACGCTGGTCGACGGCACCGAGCCGGGTGCGTTCGCCGCGGCCGTGCGCCCGGGTCGCACGATGCTGGTGCTCGCCGAGACCCCCTCGAACCCGCGCCTCGAGCTGGTCGACCTCGACGAGCTCGGTGCGCTGCGCGGCCCGTTCACGGTGGTCGACTCGACGTTCGCCACCCCGCTCGGCCAGCAGCCGCTCGCCCACGGCGTGCACCTGTCGTTGCACTCGGCCACGAAGGGCATCGCCGGGCACAACGACGCCACGCTCGGTGTGGTCGCCGGCGAGCGTGAGCTGCTCGACTCGATCTGGGCCTACTCCGTGCTGCACGGCGCCACGGCTTCGCCGTTCGACGCGCTCAACGCCCTGCGTGGCGTGCGCACCCTGGCGGTGCGCACCAACCAGCAGGCGGCCACCGCGCTGGCGCTCGCCGAGGCGCTCAGCGACCACCCGCGCGTGGCCGCCGTGCACTACCCGGGGCTGGCCACGCACCCGCAGTTCGACCTGGCCAAGCGGCAGATGCGCAACGGTGGCACCGTGCTGGCCATCGACGTCCACGGCGGACGCGAGGCGGCCGACGCGCTCCTGTCGAGGGTCCGCCTCGCCAGGGTGGCCACCTCGCTCGGTGGTCCGGAGACGTTGATCTGCCACCCGGAGACGTCGACCCACGCCAGCCTCACGCCGCGCGAGGCGGAGATGATGGGCGTCACCGGCGGGCTGCTGCGCATCTCCGTCGGCCTGGAGGACTGCTACGACATCGTCGCCGACCTCAGCGCCGCGCTCGGCTGAGGCCCGCGCACGTCGTGTCACGGGTGCTGTGCCTGCACGGGCTCGGCGGTACCGGGGCGGCGATGTGGCCGCTCGTGGCCACGCTGGGGCAGGCGGGCCACGAGGTGCTCGCCCCGACGCTGCCGGGACACGGGTCCACGCCGGACGATCTGCTCGGCGTCGGCTGGGCGGACTGGCTGTCGTTCGCCCTGGAGTGGCCGGCGGATGCGGTGGTCGGCCAGTCGATGGGCGGCGCGCTGGCGCTCGCCGTCGCCGCCACCGGCGCCTGCCGGGCCGTGGTGGCGGTCAACCCGCCCGCTCCTGACCCCGACGCGGTCGACGGGCTCGAATGGCGCCTGACGCGCGGCCACGAATGGCTCGAGGATGCACCGACGTTCCCCGGCGAGGTGGCCTACCAACGCCTGCCGATCGCCGCGCTGCTGGCGATGGCCGCCGGCATCGCCTCGATCGAGCTCGGGCGAGTCCTCCAGCCGGTCCTGCTGGTGTCCAGCCGCCACGACGACGTGGTCGACCCGGCCTCCGCCGCGACGATCGCCGCGGCGCTCGGTGGCCCGGTGCGCCGGCTGACGCTGGAGCACGGCGGCCACGTCGCCACCCTCGACGCCGACCGGGAGCGCCTGTGCACCGCCGTCGAGTCGTTCCTGCGCACCCACCTCTGACCCTCGTGACGGACGACGCCGGGACGCGCAGCGCCCCGGCCGTCGGAACGGCCGGGGCGCTGGACGAGCCTGGAAGGGCGGCTGCGTCAGTCGAGCTCGGAGCCGACCACGCTGACGAAGCTGACGCAGGCCCCCGGCGAGCCGCCGAGGTTGTGGGTCAGCGCCTTGTTCTTGCCCGCAGCGACCGAGGCGATCTGCCGAGGCCCGGCTTCGCCGCGCAGCTGCGTCCACGCCTCGAACAGCATCCGCAGGCCGGACGCGCCGATCGGGTGGCCGAACGACTTGAGGCCGCCATCGGGGTTCACCGGCAGCTCACCGTCGAGGTCGTACGTGCCGGCGAGCACTTCCTTCCAGGCGGTGCCGCGCTCGGCGAAGCCGAGGTCCTCCATCAGCACCAGCTCGGTCGGGGTGAAGCAGTCGTGCACCTCGGCCATGGCCAGCTCGGCGCGCGGGTTGGTGATGCCGGCCTGGTGGTACGCGTCCTTGGCGGTGGCGACGACCTCGTCGAAGGTGGTGTAGTCGTACGCCGGGTCGATCGGGCCGGTGGCCGGGCCGGCGACGAACGACAGTGCCTTCACGAAGATCGGATGGTCGGTGTACTTGTAGGCATCCTCCACGCGCACGATGATCGCCGCGGCCGAACCGTCGGAGACGCCGGAGCAGTCGAAGATGCCGAGCGGACCGGCGACGATCGGGCTGCAGGCGATGGTCTCCTTGGAGACCTCCTTCTTGAACTGCGCCCGCGGGTTGAGCGCCCCGTTCTTGTGGTTCTTCCAGGCGATGCGGGTGAGCACGTCCTTCAGCTCGTCGTTGTCCACGCCGTACTTGTTCGCGTAGGCCGGGGCGAGCAGGCTGAACGACGCCGGTGCAGTGACCGTGGCCGACGTGCCGTCGTTGGCCGGCGAACTGACGACCAGGCCGGAGTAGCCGGAGTCCTTGAGCTTCTCCACGCCGATGGCCATGGCGACGTCGTACGCGCCGGAGGCGACGGCGTAGCAGGCGTTGCGGAACGCCTCGCTGCCGGTGGCGCAGAAGTTCTCCACGTGGGTGACCGGCTTGTGCTGGATCTTCAGGGGGCGGCTGAGCGTGAGGCCGGACAAGCCGGAACCCATCGTGCCCAGCCAGAACGCGTCGACGTCGTCGAGCTTGATCCCGGCGCTGGTGAGTGCGGCCGACGACGACTCGATGAGCATGTCGTCGGCGCTCTTGTCCCAGTGCTCGCCGAAGTTCGTGCAGCCCATCCCGACGATGGCGACCTTGTCGCGAATCCCGTGTGATGCCATGGTCGTGCTCCGTTCCTTGCGCTTGAGAGAAATGTACCGGTCGCGGCTTCGCCGTGATGTTGCGCTCAGCCGACGAGCGGCTTCGCCTTCCAGAAGTAGTTGTGGATGCCGTCCTGCGTGTACATCCGGCGGAAGCTCATCTGCACCCGGTCGCCGATCTTCACCGCGGCGGGGTCGACGTCGGTGAGCTCGCACTGGAAGCGTCCGCCACCGTCGAAGTCGATGATCGCGGCGACGACGGGCGGGCTGAGGCTGTAGGCCAGGCGGTCGACGGTGAACGTGGCGACGGTGCCGGGCACGTCGGCCATGCGCACCTCCTCCATGTGATCGATCTCGCCACTGCCCATGCTGACCCGAGAGGGCGGCAGGTGGACGAAGCCGTTCTCGTCGCGGCTGCCGACGAGGCCGTACTTCCACGAGGTGGTGCGCAGCGACGGCGGACCGGCCGGCCGGTCCGGCTCGGGGCGGCGCGGCGGCTCGCGGTGGAGGAACCCGCGCCAGGTGAGGAACTGCGAGTAGGTGAGATCGGTGCGGGTGGCCTCGATCTGGCTGCGGACGGTGGAGCGCGCCCGCTGGCGGGCTGCGGGCAGCGCCGCGGTGGCCTGCACGATGCCGACGTCGCAGCCGTCGGCCAGGTTGGCCACGAGGATCTTCTGGCCGGGCTCGGCCGTGTCGAGCGCGTCGGCCAGCAGCAACGCCCAGTGCGCCGTACCGGTGTTGCCGATCTCGGCAGTGAGGTCGTCGCCCAACTGCTGCGGGGACGCGCCGACGCTCTTGCGGACGCTGGCGACGGCACGGTTGTGCAGGCCGGTGATGATCACCCGGTCGAGATCGCCGATGGCCAGTCCGCTGTCCTTGAGCGCGTTGCCGATGGCCTCCTCGGCCAGGGGCACATAGGCGTACTCGCCGAAGCGCTCCTCCCACTGCTTGGAGAACGCCGCACCCGGCTCGCGCCAGCGGTCGACGAACTCCGCCGAGACCGAAGCACCGCCGATGACCTCGGCGATGACGTCGCCGTCGCCGAAGCACAGCACGACGGCGGCGTCGCCACCGTTGGACTCGTCGGCGCCTCCGGACAGACCGGTGCGGATGTCGCTGAGGACGGCCACGCCACCGGCGGCGCTGGCCACGCGGTAGGCGGCGACGCCGCTGCGCGCCGAGCCGACGGTGTCGAACGCGGCGACGCCGCGGTCGAGGCCGAGGGCGGCGTGGATCACGGTGGCGTTGGTCTTGTCGGCGTAGGCCGGCGACGTGGTGGCGAACGCGATGGTCGTCGGCGAGTAGCCCGCGGGCGCCATCGCCAGCGCGTTGCGTCCGGCCTCGACGCCGAGCGAACTGGTGTCCTCGTCGAAGCTGGCCACGCTGCGCAGGCCCTTGCCGCCGCCGCTGCCGAGCGACGCGGTGATCGCGCTGCGCTGCAGCCTCCAATACGGGATGTACGCGCCGTAACCGACCAGTCCTGCCATGTGACGATGCTACGGAAACGGCCGTCCTCGGGCCCAAGTGGGCGTCGTGCTCGCTTCGACCGGGTGGGTTTCGTCGGTCCGAGCGTTCGGTGCCCCCGCCGGGTTCGGCTCCCCGACGGCCATCGTGTCGCGCCGTGACCGTGAACAATCCGGTCAGGGCGCGACATGAACGGCACGGCAGAGGACGCAGGGCAGTGCCGCTTGGGTCCGGGGGAGGCACTGCGGGAGCCACGCGCGGCGCTCGCGACCGCCAGGGAGCCCGCCGCACGGGTTCGGGGCGGAGCCCCGAACCACTATGAGTAGTAGGGGTTCTCGCCCGAGGCGTGGTCGGTGAGGTCCTTGACGCGCTCGACGGCGGGGATCTGCTCGGAGAGCATCGTCTGGACGCCGTCGAGCATGGTCATCTTGCTCATCGAGCAGCCATGGCAGCCGCCGCCCATGGTCATGTACACGGTGCCCTCGCCGTCGTGACCGACGTACGTGACGAAGCCGCCGTGCGCGGCGAGCGCCGGGTTGACCTCGCTCGACACGAGCGCTTCGATCTCCGCGCTCAGCGCGTCGTCGCTCGTCAGGCCCTCGACGCTCGGCGCCTTGGGGCGGTTCGGGTTGCGGATGACGAGGCCCTGCGACTCGCTGTGGTCGAGCACGGCTCCCTGGAGGAGGTCGAGGTCCCGGGCGGGGATGATGACCTTGAGGCTGTCGCCGCCGACGGTGACGGTGCGCACCTCGTCGGTGAACGCCGCCTTGGTGACGGTCTCCAGGCTGAGGTCGTAGCGGAAGTCCTCGCCGGGCTCGCTGATGATCTCCAGGCGCAGGCCGAGGTGCTCCGCGTCGGGCTCGCTGGCGCGCAGGGCGATGAGCTCGGTCATCGCCGCCGCCGTGATGTCGACGATCGTGCGGTCGCCGTCGGTGGCCGGTCCGGCCGTGGCGGCCAGCGGACTCTCGGTTGCGAACGGGCTCGTGGTCATGGGAAAAACGCTACCCCCCGCCGTTGCACTCGATGCGCTGGCCGGTGACGTAACCGGCGCCGGCGCTGCACAACCACAGCACGACGTTGGCCACGTCGAGCGGCTGGCAGACGCGACCGAACGGCGAGGTGGCGTCGAGCGAGCGGAGGTCCTGCAGCTCGCGGTTGCCGAGGCGGGCCCGGCTGAGGCGCAGCCCCATGTCCGTCTCGACGATGCCCGGGGCGACCACGTTGACGTGGATGCCGTGCGGCTTCTCCTCCTTGGCCAGCGTCCAGGCCAGGGCCTCCATGGCCGCCTTGCCCATGTTGTACGGGGCACCGTTGGCGCCGTAGCCGGTGGTGGCCATCGACGAGACCATGACGATGTCACCGCGCCCCCGGGTGCGCATCGACGGCAGCGCGACGCGGGCCATGTGGTGCGGGCCGAACGCGTGGGTGGTGACGACCCGGATCATCTCCGCCGGGTCGGTGTCGACGACGGAGTTGCCGCGCGAGGCGATCCCTGCGTTGCACACGAGGATGTCGATGCCGCCGAAGTCGGCGACCACCGCGTCGACCATCGCCTGGCACTGATCGGCGTCGTCGACCGTCGCGGCGTAGGCCCGCGCGCTGCCACCGGCCGCTTCGATCGTCGCCACCGTGTCGGCCGCCGCGTCGGCATCGCGCCGGTAGTTCACCGCCACCGTGGCGCCGTGCGCCGCGAGGAGCTCGCTGATCCCCCGTCCGATGCCTCGTCCACCGCCGGTCACCACGGCGACGCGCCCGTCGACCAGCTTCGTCTCGTCGCTCATCGACAACCCCCAGGGGACACGCCCGCGCCGCCGTTCGGCGTGGGGACCGTGTGCCAATCTTCCCGGATGAACGAGGGGAGCCGCAAAGCGATCATCGCTGCGTTCCTGGCGAACCTGGGCATCGCCGTCGCCAAGGTGATCGGCTTCGTCATCACCGGTTCCGCGGGCCTGCTGGCCGAGGCGATGCACTCCCTCGCCGACACCGGCAACCAGGCGCTGCTGATGTTCGGCTCGCGCCGCGGCAAGCGTCGGGCCGACGCGGCCCATCCGTTCGGCTACGGGCCGGAGCGCTACTTCTGGGCGTTCGTCGTGGCCCTCGTGCTGTTCAGCCTCGGTGGCCTGTTCGCCCTGTACGAGGGCGTCGACAAGCTCCTCCATCCGCACGAGGTGGAGAGCGTGGGCGTCGCGTTCGTCATCCTCGGCGTGTCGGTCGTGCTCGAGTCGTGGTCGCTGCGCACCGCGGTGCACGAGTCCCGCCCGTCCAAGCGACCCGGTGCCAGCTGGTGGCGGTTCATCCACACCACCAAGTCGCCCGAGCTGCCCGTCGTGCTGCTGGAGGACAGCGGCGCGCTGATCGGCCTGTTCTGCGCGGTGGTCGGCCTCACCATGGCCGAGATCACCGGCAACTCGCGCTGGGACGCCGTCGGCTCGATCGCCATCGGTGCCCTGCTGATGGTGATCGCCGCGGTGCTGGCCATCGAGATGAAGGGACTGTTGATCGGCGAGGCGGCCAGCGAGGACGACCAGCAGGCCATCGAGGTCGCGCTGACCGCCCCGGACTCCGTGCTCGGGATCATCCACCTGCGCACCATGCACCTCGGCCCGGACGACCTGCTCGTGGCCGCCAAGGTGGAGTTCGACCACGCGCTGGACAACGCCGGCCTGGCTCACGCGATCGACGACGCCGAGCGGTCGCTGCGTGCCGCGGTGCCGATCGCCACGCTCGTGTACATCGAGCCCGACATCCGGCGCACGGCCCTGCCCACGTCATGATGCAGGGGCGATGAGCGCCCCGCCGACCACCACCGGAACGAGCCGGCGGGCGCGTCCGGCGAGCAGCTCGATGCTCCTCGGGATGCTCGGCGTCGCGCTCGCCGTACTGATGTTCAGCGTCAGCAGCTCGCTCATCAAGAAGGCCGGGATCCCCGGACCGACGATGGCGTTCTGGCGGATGCTCGGCTCCACGATCATCTGGACGATCACGCTGTGGGTCGTCGAGCGCCGCTTCGTCACCCGCCGCGAGCTGCGCATGGCGATCGTCCCGGGGATCGCGTTCGGCGTCAACATCACACTGTTCTTCAGCGCGGTCACGCACACCACGGTGGCCAACGCCGAGTTCATCGTCTCGCTGACGCCGGTGGTGCTCGTGCCCGTCGGGGTGATCCGCTTCGGTGAGAAGGCCAACGCCACGCTGATCCTGCTCGGCGTCACGACGCTCGCCGGGCTGGCGCTCGTGCTGTTCGAGCGCGCCGGCCAACGGCGAGGCCAGTTGGCTGGGCAACGCGATGGCGTTCACCTCGATGATGTTCTGGTGCGTCTACCTGGTGACCAGCCGGGTGATGCGCGTCGGCATGGACGTGATCGCGATCATGGCCTCGGTGATGCCGATCGCCACCCTGACGATCCTGCCCATCGCGTTCGTCACCGGTGACCTGCTGGCGGTCACGTGGCACTCCGTCCCGTACATCATCGGGCTGATCCTGCTCACCGGAACGGCCGCGCACGCCCTGATCGTCTTCGCCCAGCGGACCGTCCCGGTTGCCAGCATCAGCATCATGCAGGCCGCCCAGCCGGCGCTGGCGGTGTGCTGGTCGGTGGTGCTGCTCGGCGCCAGCCTGCAACCGCTGCAGATCGTCGGGATGCTGATCGTCGTGGCCAGCCTGGTGGTGATGACGGTGGTGCGCCGCTCGGGGTAGCGTTGCTCCCCTACCGGGAGCTCGCAGGAACGGCGGGCTGAGAGGGTGGCCGCCGCCGCCGACCGCTCGACCTGATCTGGGTAATGCCAGCGGAGGGAAGCGCATGACGCAAGTGGTGGTCACGATCGGCGGCGGCGAGTTGTCCCGCCGCGGCCTCGAGTGGGTCGACGGCGACGCGGTGGTGATCGCCGCGGACAGCGGCCTGGATCACGCCGTGCAGTTGGGTTTGGCCCCGGTCGCCCTCGTCGGCGACCTGGACAGCATCACCGCAGGTGGGCGGATGTGGGCGTACGCCCACGGGGTCGAGGTCGACGAGCGGCCGCGCGACAAGGACGCCACCGACACGGAGCTGGCGCTGGCCCAGGCGGCGGCGACGGATGGGGCGACCGAGCTCGTGCTGCTCGGCGGCGCCGGCGATCGGCTGGATCACACGCTCGGCACGCTCGTGGCGCTCGGCGCGCCCGCACTCGCGGGGCTGCACTCGGTGCGTGCCCTGCTCGGCGAGACGCGCGTGCACGTGCTGCACCCCGGGCGCTGCACGGTGCTGGCCGACGAGCCGCCGGGCACGACGTTCTCGGTGCTCGCGCTCCACGGACCGTGCCGGGGCGTGCAGGTGACCGACGCCCACTGGCCATTGCACGACGCCGAGCTGCTCGCGGGATCGGCGCTCGGGGTGAGCAACGAGACGTCGACGGTGCGTGGCAGTCCGACGACGATCGCCGTGACCGACGGCGTCCTCACGGTGGTGATCCCGTGAAGCGCCGTCTCGTCCTCGCTGCGCTGGTCACCGCCACGGCGCTCGCGGCGTGCTCGTCGGCCAGCCGTGGCAATGAGGGGACGTCGGCGAGCACCCTCGCACCGACGACCAGTTCGGCGGCAACGGGTGGCACCGGCACGATCGGATCGACCGGCTCGACCGCTTCGACCAGCTCGACCGGCTCGACCGGCTCGACCGCAGGGCCGTCCAGCGAGTCGTCGCCGGGCACGTCACCGACGAGTGGTTCTGCGGACCTGACGATGGTCGTGTACGACTCGTTCCCGGTGTCCGACACGTCGCTCAACGACGCGCTCGCCGCGTTCACCGCAGAGACGGGCATCGGCGTGAAGCTGGCCGTCGCCGGCGATGCCGGGACGATGGTCACCAAGGCCGTGCTCACCGCCGGCAACCCGGAGGGGGACGTGATGTGGGGCGTGGACAACACGCTCCTGTCGGCAGCCGTCGACGGCAAGGTGTTCCAGCCGTACCGCAGCGCCGACGCCGGCTCCCTCGAGCCGGCCCTCACGGCGCTCGTGCCGAACGGCGAAGCGACGCCCGTGGACTTCGGAGACGTGTGCGTCAACTACGACGCCGGGTGGTTCGCCGAGCACGGCGTCGCCGTGCCCACGTCACTCGACGACCTGACCAAGCCGGCGTACAAGGATCTCCTCGTCGTGCAGAACCCGGGTACGTCGTCGCCCGGCCTCGCGTTCCTGCTGGCAACCGTGGCCCACTCCGGCGACGACGGGTGGCAGGACTACTGGCGGCAGCTGCGGGCCAACGGCGTGAAGGTCGAGGACTCGTGGACCACCGCGTACTACGACGACTTCAGCGGCGCCGGCGGCTCGACGGGTGATCGCCCGCTCGTGGTGTCCTACGGCAGCAGCCCGCCGGCCGAGGTGATCGAGGCCGCGGAGCCGCCGGCCACCGCCCCGACCGGCGTGGTGCCGTCGACGTGCTTCCGCCAGGTGGAGTTCGCCGGCGTCCTGCGCGGCACGAAGCACGAGGCCGAGTCGCAACGACTCGTCGACTTCCTCGTGTCCGAGCGGTTCCAGCAGGAGCTGCCGCTGAACCTCTACGTGTACCCGGCGCGCACCGGCGTCGCCCTGCCCGACGTGTTCGTCAAGTACGCCGTGGTGCCGGCGCAACCGTTGACCATGGACCCCGCCAAGATCGAGGCCAACCGGAGCACGTGGCAGGACCAGTGGACCCAGGTGGTCCTGCGCTGACCCCGCTCCCGGCCCGGGTCGGGAGCGACCATGTCGCGCCCGGACCGGAACCTGTCCGGTCAGGGCGCGACACGAACAGGGTCGAAGCCGTGCCGCCCGCGGCTGCAGTCGTGGTCGACGATCCCGACCGTGTCGCGCCCGGACCGGAACCTGTCCGGTCAGGCCGCGACACGAACAGGGTTCGGGCATCGTCCACCGCAGATGCGTCCGCCGACGCGCACCCCCGTCGGGGACGCTCGGGGGCGCGACGCCGCGGTGGAACCGGCTGCCGCGCTGGGTGCTCACGGCGCTCGGCGCACCCGTGGTCGTGCTGCTCGTCGTCTTCTACGCGTGGCCGCTCGCGGCGCTGCTGGCGAAGGTGGTCCGCCCGGGGACGATCGCCCACACGATCGCCGCGCCCGGGCTCGGCGGCGTGCTGTGGTTCACCCTGTGGCAGGCGCTCGCCAGCACCGCGCTCACCTTGGTCGTCGGGATGGTCCCGGCGTACGTGCTCGCCCGGTTCCGCTTCCCCGGGCGACGGGTGCTGCTCGCCGCGGTGACCGTTCCCTTCATGCTCCCGACGGTCGTGGTCGGCGCGGCGTTCCTCGCCGTGTTGCCGGGTGGGTGGCAGTCCACGGCGAGAGCGGTGATCCTCGCCCACGTGTACTTCAACATCGCCGTCGTCGTGCGCATCGTCGGGGGCATGTGGGGTGTGCTGCCGACCGACCTCACCGCCGCGGCCCGCACCCTGGGTGCGTCGCCGTCGCAGGTCCTGCGCCACGTCGTGCTCCCGGTCCTGCGGCCGGCGCTGTGGGCGGCCTCGTCGGTGACCTTCCTGTTCACGTTCACCTCGTTCGGCGTGGTCGCCATCCTCGGCGGCCCGGCCAACCCGACCATCGAGGTCGAGATCGCCCGCCGCGCGACGCAGCTCGGCGACGTCGGCGGGGCGGCCGTCCTGGCGATGTTCCAGCTCGCCGTGCTCGCCGTGCTGGTCGCGGTGTCCACCCGCCAGCAGCGGCGGGCGGCCGTGGCGCTGCGTGGCCGGGCGACTCGCCGCACCCCGCGCCGCGTCTTCGAACGACGGCTCGTGACGTGCACCGCCACGCTGCTGGCGATCGCCATGGCGGTGCCGCTGCTGGCGATGATCCGCCGTTCGTTCGACGTCGGCGACGGGTGGTCGCTCGATGCGTGGCGCCAACTCGGAGGGACGACGCGCCGCGGACTGTCGGTCGGTGTGGACGTGTGGGCGTCGATGCGTCAATCGCTGCGTTACGCCGTGGTGGCGGCAACCCTGGCCACGTTCGTCGGTGGTCTGGCGGCGGTGGCGATCGCCGCCGCGGGGCGCGCCGGCCGGGTGCTCGACACGGGCGCGATGCTCCCGCTCGGGACCTCGGCCGTGACGATCGGCTTCGGGATGCTGCTCGCGTTCGGCAGGGCCCCGCTCGACTGGCGCGCGGAGTGGTGGCTGATCCCCGTCGGTCAGGCGCTCGTCGCCATCCCGTTCGTCATCCGGCTGCTGCTGCCCATCCTGCGCGCCGTGCCGCCCGATCTGCGGGCCGCGGCGGCGACGCTCGGCGCATCCCCGTCGTGGGCGTGGCTGGAGGTCGACGGCCGGGCGCTGGTCAGGCCGCTCGTGGTCGCCGGCGGGTTCGCCGCGGCGATCTCACTCGGCGAGTTCGGGGCGACCACGTTCCTCACCCGCACCGGACGGGAGACGCTGCCGATCGCCGTCGGCAAGCTGCTCGGCCGTCCCGGCGAGCTCAGCCGGGCCCAGGGCTTCGCCACCGCCACACTGCTGCTCGTGCTCACCGGGGCGGTGCTCGTCGCGGTCGAGGTGCTCGCCGGGGCGGGCGAGCGATCGTGAGCGCAGCCCAGGCCGGCCCGGCCACGCTGGAGGTACGCGAGCTCACGGTCCGCTTCGGCGCGCGCCTCGTCGTCGACGAGTTGTCGATGGCCCTGCCGGCTGGTGGTGTGGCCGCACTCGTCGGGCCGTCGGGCAGCGGCAAGAGCACGGTGCTGCGGGTGATCGCCGGGCTGCTCGAACCCGACGGCGGGAGCGTGTGGATCGGCGGGCACGACGTCACTCGCACGCCCGCGCACCGGCGCAACGTCGGGCTCGTCTTCCAGGACGACCAGCTGTTCCCCCATCTCGACGTCGCCGGCAACGTCGGCTTCGGGCTGCGGATGCGCCGCGTGCCCCGGGCGTCGATGCGCGCCGCGGTGGACGAGGCGTTGACGCTGGTGGGGCTGGCGGGCCTCGGTGGCCGCTCCGTCGACCGGCTGAGCGGCGGCGAGGCCAAACGCGTGGCACTCGCCCGGTCGCTCGCACCGCGACCCGCCGTGCTGCTCCTCGACGAGCCGCTCACCGGCCTCGACCGCGAGCTGCACGACCGGCTGGCCCTCGACCTCGCCGCCCTGCTGCGGACGACGTCGACGACCGCGGTGCTCGTCACCCACGACATCGACGAGGCGACGACGGTGGCCGACCGCACGATCCAGCTCACCGCCGGCTCCTCGACCGCCTGATCCGACCCCCGTTCGCGACGCGGCCAGACGCGCCGATTCCGTCGTCAGCGACACGACACGAACGTCGCGCTCCGGTGGACGGGCGGGTCGCGGGTACCGTCGGCGGGCGTGGCGGAGGGGTCGGTGCGCGTCGGGTTCCTCGGAGCGGGGTTGATCGCCACGTACCACTCGAAGAGCCTGCGGCGCAGCGGCGCGGACGTCGAGCGCGCCGGCGTGTTCGATCCCGACGTCGACCGTGCGGCGGCGTTCGCCGCGTCCAGCGGGCACACCGTCTGCGGCTCCGAGGACGAAGTGATCGCCGGGTGCGATGCCGTGTACATCTGCACGTGGACGAGCGAGCACCCCCGCCAGCTGGCCAAGGCGGTGGCCGCCGGCCGGCACGTGTTCTGCGAGAAGCCGCTGGCCACGACGCTCGCCGGGGCCGAGGCGATGGCCGAGCTGGCGCTCGATGCGGGCATCGTCAACCAGGTCGGCCTCGTGCTGCGCCGCTCGCCGGCGTTCCTCTGGGCCAAGCACCTCTTGGACGAGCCTGCCGCCGGCCGGTTGATGTCGGTGGTCATGCGCGACGACCAGTTCATCCCGGTGCAGGGTCACTACGGATCGACGTGGCGCGCCGACCGCGCGCTCGTCGGCAGCGGCACGCTGCTGGAGCACAGCATCCACGACGTCGACATGCTCCACCTGCTGGGTGGGCCGATCGAGCGGGTCAGCGCGCACACGACGAACTTCCACGGCCACGACGGGATCGAGGACGTGGCTGCGGCGACGATCCGCTTCCGCAGCGGCGCACTCGGCACGTTGAACAGCGTCTGGCACGACAACCTGGCGCGGCCGAGCCTCCGTCGGATCGAGCTGTTCTGCGAGCGCCGCCACGTGGTCATCGACGGCGACGACTGGTTCGGTCCCGTGTCGTGGACCGATCACGACGGTGACGGCGCCACGCTCGACGGAGCGGCGCTCGAGGCGGCAGTCGCGCCGACGCGCGACGGTGAGGCCAACCCGGACGGCGAGTTCGTGCGCGCCATCCGGACCGGCCAGCCGGCCACTCCCGACCTGGCGACGGCGGTGGCCGCGCATCGTGTGGTCGACGCGATGTACGTGTCGGCCGCCGGGCACGGGACCACGGTCGCGGTGGACCGATGAACGTCGAGGTCATCGACATCGGGCGCGACGACACGTACGGGTTGCGCCGCGCCGTGCTGCGCAACGGCGACCCGGACGCGGTCGTCGCCTGGGCGGAGGATGACACGCCGGGGACGATGCACCTCGGCGCACGTCTGGACGGCGTCCTCGTCGGCACCTCGACGTGGCTCCCGCGCGCGTTTCCCGACGACCCACCGGACACCGAGCGTCAGTGGCAGCTGCGCGGCATGGCCACCGCCGACGGCGTGCGCGGCACGGGCGTCGGTGGTGTGCTGGTCGAGGCCGGCTGCCTGCGCTGCGCCGGTGCCGGGGGTCGTCTCGTGTGGGCCCGGGCGCGCGACGCGGCGCTGCGGTTCTACGCCCGGCACGGCTTCGACGTCGTCGGCGACGGGTTCATCGACGCCACCACCGCACTGCCGCACCACGTCGTCCGGCGCGCCCTGGACTGAGCACCCGCTGCACGCCCGCACGAGCCGGGTGCGTCCACTGACGCCACCGCGGTCAGGGGCAGGCGGGTCGAGGGCAGTTGCCGCCGAGGGCGTTCGGGCGCCGACAGTGGGGATGACATGGGAGCGCCACTCGTCCCGAACCCCGAAGCGATCGAGCTGCGGCGGCGGGCGGGCGTCCTGCGTGCGTTCGCCGCGAGGCTCGACGCCGCAGGTGTCACCGGGTTGGCGGCGCGCGCCGGGCCCGACGTGTGGCTCGGCCCCGCCGCCGACGACTGCGTCGCCGATCTGACCATGTTGTGCAACTCGATCGCCATCAGCGCGGACGAGCTGCGCGCCCGGGCGCGCGCCCTCGATCAACGCGCCGCGTCGATCGCGGTCGGCGACACGACGCCCGCCACCGGCCCGCGATGACGACCTACCTCGCGTACGACCCCGAACGGATCGGCGTGCTGGCCGCGTCCATGCGTGCCGCGCTCGACGAGTTGCGCGGCTGCACGTGCGACGAGCCGCTGGCGAGCGATGCCGTCGGCCGCGTCCGTCACGCCGCCCTGCACCTCGAGCAGCTGTGGGTGCCGCTGTTGGAGCGGATCGACCGCTGCGACCCGCTGGGAGCAGTCGACGCGACCCGTCTCGACCTCGACGATGCTGCCGTCGCACTGGCACGGGCGATGGCCGAGCGCTCCGGCTGGCAGGTGGTCGAGACCGATCCGCTGGCCGTGACCATGGGCGCACCTCCGACCGCACCCCCCACGGTCGACGAGGTGCGCGCCCTCGCCGCGGTGCTCCAGGACGGCGATCTGCACCACGTCGTCGACACACCGGGCGAACAGGCATGGCTGGCCGCGGAGCTGACGTCGATCGCCGCCGACCCGATCCTGGCAGCCGCCCTCGCGGGCGGCTTCGACCGGTGGGACGCCTTCGCCGACGAGCTCGGCCATGTGCGCCTCGACCTGCTCGACGGGCGGTCCACCACGGCGGACGCGGTGCCGGCCACGGTGCCGGACAGCGTGGCCACCGAGGTCGACGACGTCGACGCGACCTTCGCGGCGATCGCCCACATCGACGCGGCGGTCCACGGTGTCGGCAGCCTGCCAGCCCTGACACGCACGATGGAGCCGTACGCCGCCGCGGCGCTCGTCGCCCGGGCCGGTCTGGACCCGACGACGCTCGCGCGGCTGAGCGTCGAGGTGCTGCATCGTCTCGACACCGGTCGCCCGCCGTTGTGGCCGGAGGATCGGCACCCGGGCCCGAAGTCCGGTGACCTGTTGTTCGCCACGATCCTGGCGACGCCGGGCGCGGCCACCGCGTTCGTCGTCGCCGTGCGTGCGCAACCGCAGTTGCTCTGGTGGTCCGCCGCCGACTCGTCCCTCGCGCAACGCGTCGCCCTCGAGGGCACCGCGCCGTCGTCGATCGGGACGACCGAGGCGCACCTGGTGCTCCACGCGTTCGCCGACTGGTTCGCCCACTTCGACGCCTTGTCGCGCAACGACCTCGTGTTCACCGCGCATCCGTTCGAGTCGCGGTCGACGCTCGGCGCACTCGCCGCTCCGTGGCTCGTGCAGTACGGGCCTGGCACCGACGACTGGGGAACCGACGCCGCCGGCCGGCGAGCGGACCTCGCGTTCATCCTCGACGACGGCAGTTCGCGCGACGCCTTGTTCGTCCGGATGGACGACGCGGGCGGGCAACTCACCGGCATGGCCGATCGGCATCGCGACGATCAGGCCGTCGCCGCGGCGATGGGGATGCTCGTCCAGCTCGAGGTCGACCGTCGGGTCCGCGCCGCCGAGGACGCCAAGGGTTCGTGGGACGCCACCTGGGAGCTGATCGGCAAGGCGATCACGTACGGCGGCAGGCTGATGGGCCCCGAGGGTGCGACGATCGCCAAGATGGCCGCTCAGGCGGTGACCGAGGTGAAGCGGGTGACCGACCGCACCGGCTGGCTCGGCGCACCGTCGCCGCCCGGCGACGTCGACCATGCGGCGCGCGCCGAGCAGCAGCGCGTCCTGCTCGGCGCGGCGGCGACGGCGGTGATGGCCGGCTACCTCACGTTGGTGGACGCCGGCGACCTCCCGCCGAGCACGCCACCGCCGCCGGTGCCGACCGGTGACCCCGACGGCGACGTGCAGGCCTACTGGCGGGCGTACAGCGACTGGAAGCTGGTCAACCTGCCGGCGGGCTCGCCGGCCGAGCTGGTGCTCGACGAGCAGTACCACCTGTTCCTCAGCGCAGCCGACCTCGGCAGCCGGCAACCCGGGGGATGAGACCGCACTGCGCCGGCGCCGGCCGTCGACGGCAGGATGGGATCGTGAGCATCGAGTCGTTGCGCCTGCTGCCACGGCCGTTGGCCTTCGTCCTGCCCGGCGGCGGAGCCCTCGGGGCGTACCAGGTCGGCGTCCTGCGCGCGCTGACCGAACACGAGGTCACCGCCGATCTGCTCGTCGGGGTGTCCGCCGGCTCGCTGAACGCAGCCTTCGTCGCCTGGTCCGCCGGACTCGACAGGCTGGCCGCACTGGAGCAGGTGTGGCGCTCGGTGCGCCGCCGCGACCTCCTGCGCGTCCACCCGGGTCGTCTGGCGCTGGCCTTCACCGGTCGACGGGAGTCGTTCCTCGACAGCCGTCGCGGGGCCGAGTGGGTCCGGCGCACGCTCGGCGAGCGTCAGATCGAGGACGCCCCGACCCGATTGGCGGTCGTCGCCACCGACGTCACCACTGGGCGGGCCGTCGCGTTGACGCAAGGTGACGTGGTGTCCGCCGTCCTCGGCAGTGCGGCGTTCCCCGGCGTGTACCCGCCGGTGTGGCGCGACGGGCGATGGCTGATGGACGGCGGCGTCGTCGCCGACGTCCCGCTCGACCTCACCGTCGCGCTCGGGGCGGCCAGCGCGGTCGTGCTGTCCGTGCCGGCGCTCGCCGAGGGGCCGCCGAGGTTGCGGGCCATCGATCTGCTCTTCCGTGCCTCGACGTTCGGTGTCGAAGCCCATGGCAGGACGATGCTCGCCCGGCCACCGGCAGGTCTGACGACCGTGGAGGTCCCGGCGCGTCCGTCGCTGGTCACCACGTTCGCCGTCGGCGACGCGCCGCGGGTGATCGACGAGGGCTACCAGACGGCGACCGCCTGGCTCGACGGCATCGCCGCGCCCGTCCCCTGACGCGCTTCGTCGATCGCTCGGTCGATCGCCCGGTCCCGCTCGTGTCGCGCCGCCGACGACGGAATCGGCGCGTGCGACCGCGACACGAGTGATCGGGCTGCCAGCAGCTCGGGGCGCAGGGGTGGCCGACGGTCCCACCGTTACCATCGGCCGCCATGGCGACGGGCGAGCGGCGGACCCGCAACGGGTCCGTGGTCGTCACCGAGCCGAAGCGGCACTGGTTGTTCGACCGGCCGCGCCAGCCGCGCGACTGGCGCTGGGCCGTGGGTGGGATCGGCAAGGTGCTGATCGTCATCGGCCTGCTGTTGTTCGCCTTCGTCGCCTACCAGCTGTGGGGCACCGGGATCTACACGGCGCAGGCGCAGAACGAGCTGCACGATCAGTTCGACCACGCCGGCATCGACGCCACCACCGCCCCGACGAGCACCGTCCCGGCCACGACCGCCCCGCCGGCCACGGCGGCGGGCACGACCGCGGCGACCTCCACCACGGCGGCGACCACCACCACCACCACCACGAGCGGGCCGGAGCAGGTCCCGTACCCGTTCCCTCCGGCGGACGTCGGCGATCCGCTCGTGCACCTGCGCATCCCCTCGATCGGCGTCGACCACATCGTCGTCCAGGGCGTCGGGCTCGATCAGCTCAAGAAGGGTCCGGGGCACTTCCCCGAGTCGGTGCTGCCAGGTCAGCTGGGCAACGCGGCGATCGCCGGCCACCGCACCACCTACGGCGCGCCGTTCTACGACGTCGACCACCTCCGCCCGGGCGACACGATCATCCTCACCTACCCCGACATCGGTGGTCAGCGCGGACCGCAGTTCACCTACGTCGTCACCGGCACCGACATCGTCTCGCCGAGCGACTACGCGCTCGTGGTCCCGACCACCGACCCCACGCGGGCGACGCTCGTGCTCTCGTCGTGCCACCCGATCAGCACGGCGCGGCAGCGGATCATCGTGCGCGCCGAGCTCGACCCGACCCGCTCGAGCACGCTGTTCGCCCCGACACCGACGTCCACGCCGACTGCAGGTGGCGACGGCACACAGGTCCTGCCGGGTGACGACACCGGGACGGACGCGGGCACGGCCTCGACCGGGCCGTCGACGTCGACGTCGCCGTCGACGTCGGACGCGACGGGCACGCCGGCACCGGCGACCGCCGGGCCGACGCTGGCACCGCCGTCGGACGGCGCCGGCTCGGTACCTGCGACGGCAGGGACGACCGCCGGCGCTGCCGCGGCCACGCCGCCGTCTGCGAGCGAGGATGCGTTCGCCGGCGGCTGGTTCGACGACGGCGCCGCGTGGCCGCAGATCCTCGTCTGGGGGCTCCTGCTCGCGGCGATCGCCTTCGGCGGCTACGTCCTGGCCAAGCGGCAGCGGCGCATCTGGCTCGGCGTGCTCGTCTCGTTCGTGCCGTTCCTCGTGGTGCTGTACTTCTGGTTCGAGAACGTCAACCGCCTGCTGCCACCGGGGCTCTGACGACCGCGACTCACATCGCGTCGGCGGCCTCCAGGCCGGGGATCGACGTGCGGCCGAAGAGCCACGCCAGGCGCTGCTGATCGGGCACCGCCATCGCCTCCGGCGGCAGCTTGGCCAGGCCCATCGGCCGGCGGCTGGCCCACTGCATGGTCATCCGCCCGAGCTCGGCGCGCACGAAGTCGGCCGGCCAGTCGAGCCACGGGTCGTGATCGGCCAGGCCGAGATCGGCGAGGTGCACCACCACCTCGCGCCGCCGGCGGAACGGCACCTCGGCGATCGGGGTCGTCCCGCCGAAGGACGCGCCGTGCCCCGTGGCCCACTGCTCGCGGGTGAGCGCCGCGGCGGCCGCCTCGAGCGCTGCAGCGCTCGTCACGACGTCGGCCGCCAGCTCCGCGGCGGGGCGTGCGGCGCCGGCCTCGATGTCGCCGCTGCGTTGTGCTGCGCCACCCGGGTACTGGGACGCGACCTCGCCTCGCGTGGCAGCGTCGAGCATGCTGCGCATCCCGTCGGCGTTGCGCGCCAGATGGGTGAGCACGTGACCGACCGTCCAGCTCGGCAGGAGGGACGGACGGCGGGCGACCTCGTCGTCGATGCCCTCGACGACGGTTGCCAACGTCTGGTGCGCGGCACGCACGCCGTCGAGCTCGCGCTGCAGGTCGTTCGGCAGGTCGTCGGCCACGACGACGAACGTACTGTCTCGCCCGCGTGGCAACCTGTGCTGCATGTCCGACGGCACGTCCTTCCCCCCGCCGACCCCACCGCCTCCGGCCGTGCCGACGGCTGCGCCACCGGTGCAGCTCGGCATGGTCGGCCTCGGCCGGATGGGGGCCAACATGGTCCGTCGCCTGCACCGCGCCGGGTTCGACTGCGTCGGCTACGACGTCACGGCAGCGCCGGTGGAGACGATCGAGGGCGAGGGCGTGCGCGGCGCCCGCTCGCCGCAGGAGCTGGTCGACGCGCTGGCCGCGCCGCGCAACATCTGGTTGATGGTCCCGGCGGCGTTCGTCGACGACACCATCGCCAAGTTCGCCCCGCTGCTCGAACCGGGCGACACGCTCATCGACGGCGGCAACTCGTGGTACCGCGACGACGTCGATCGCGCCGGCCCGCTGAAGGAGCACGGCATCCACTACCTCGACGTCGGCACGAGTGGCGGCGTGTTCGGCCTGGAGCGCGGGTTCTGCCTGATGGTCGGTGGCGACGCCGACGCCGTCGAGCGGATGGCCCCGATCTTCGACACCCTCGCACCGGGGTTCGAATCGGCGACGACACGCACGCACGGCCGCGAGGGCGAACCGACCACTGCCGAGCGCGGGTGGCTGCACTGTGGACCGTCGGGCGCCGGGCACTTCGTCAAGATGGTGCACAACGGCATCGAGTACGGCCTCATGGCCGCGTACGCCGAGGGCCTGAACATCCTGGCCGGAGCGAACATCGGCGCCGCCGACCGCAAGCAGGACGCCGAGACGGCGCCGCTCACCCACCCGCAGTACTACCAGTACGACCTCGATCTGGCGTCCGTCGCCGAGGTCTGGCGGCGCGGCAGCGTCGTCGCCAGCTGGCTCCTCGACCTCACGGCGAACGCCCTGTTCGCCGACCCGGCGCTCGCCGGCTTCCAGGGCCACGTCAGCGACTCGGGCGAGGGCCGCTGGACGCTCACTGCGGCGATCGACGAGGGCGTGCCCGTCCCCGTGCTGAGCACGGCGCTGTTCGCCCGCTTCTCGTCGCGGGGCAACGCGCTGATGGCCGACAAGCTGCTGTCGGCGATGCGCGCCCAGTTCGGTGGCCACGTCGAGGTACCCACCGCCGAAGCGGCGTCCCTCGACGGCGTGCCCACCGCGCAGGTGCCGGCATGAACGACCTCCCCGTCGCCGACGCCCTGGTGCTGTTCGGCGCCACCGGCGACCTGGCCAAGCGCAAGCTGTTCCCGTCGCTGTACTCGATGGAGGAACACGGCTCGCTGCAGGTGCCGGTGATCGGTGTCGCCCGCAGCGACTGGACCGACGACTCGTTCCGCGACCACGCCCGCGAGGCGGTCCTCGCGTCGCACCAGGACGCCGACCCCGCCGTGCTCGACCGGATGATCGAACGCCTCGACCTCATCCAGGGCGACTACTCCGACACGGCCACGTGGAAGGAGCTGAGCGAAACGCTCGACGAGCACCACAGCAGTTGCGCCGTGTTCTACATGGCCATCCCGCCGTCGATCTTCCCGAAGGTCGCCTCGTCGCTCGCCTCGGTCGGGCTGAACGACCGCGGTCGGATCGTGGTCGAGAAGCCGTTCGGCCGGGATCTGGCCAGTGCCCAGGAGCTCAACCGCACCCTGCACGAGGTGTTCCCCGAGGAACGCATCTTCCGCATCGACCACTACCTCGGCAAGGAGAGCGTCGAGGACGTGCTCGTCTTCCGCTTCTCCAACACGCTGCTCGAACCGGTGTGGAACCGCAACTACGTCGCGCAGCGTGCAGATCACGATGAGCGAGACGATCGGCGTCGAGGGGCGGGGCAGCTTCTACGACGGCGTCGGCGCGATCCGCGACGTGCTGCAGAACCACCTGTTGCAGGTGATGTCGCTCGTGGCGATGGAGCCGCCGGTCGGACCCGAGGCCAGCCACCTCTCGGACGAGAAGTCCAAGGTGCTCGCCGCCGATGCGTCCACTCGACCCGACCGCGCTCGTGCGCGGGCAGTACGTCGGTTACCTCGACGAGCCCGGCGTCGCCCCCGACTCGCAGACCGAGACGTTCGTCGCCGCCAAGTTGGAGGTCGACTCATGGCGCTGGGCCGGCGTGCCGTTCTACGTGCGCTGCGGCAAGGCCCTCGGCGCCGCGGCCACCGAGGTGGTGGTCGAGTTCAAGGAGCCGCCGCGGATGCTGTTCGACGAGGCCGGTGGGCCCGTGCCCGAGCGCAACCTCGCCCGGCTGCGCCTCGGGAGCAACGACGGGGTGACGTTCTCGCTGCAGGCCAAGACGCCGGGCGAGAACCTCGACAGCGAGACGGTCGACCTCGCCGTGGACTTCGCCGCGGCGCTCGGCGAGCGGCGCGACGCCTACGAGCGCCTGCTCGGCGACGCGCTCGCCGGATCCCAGCGGCGCTTCGCCCGCGAGGACATCGTCGAGCACGAGTGGCGCATCGTCCAACCGGCGCTCGACGAGCCCGGTCCGGTGAGCCCGTACTTCCGCGGCACGTGGGGCCCGAGCGAGTTCGTCGCCTGCCTCGGCGGCGACGAGTGGTACACGCCGTCCTGAGTCCGCCGGCGGGCGGACGCCGACGCGGACGCGTCCGTCGTCACGATCGTCGGGGGCGCTCGTCGTCCTGCAACAGGATCCCGACGAGGTCGCGGAACTCGCGCAGCTGCTCGCTGGTCATCCCGCTGAAGCCGTTGCGGATCGCAGCGATCCGGCGCAACCCGTCGAACACCACGACCTGGCCGTGCTCGGTGAGCACGGCCAGGGTGGTGCGTCCGTCGAACGGGTGGGGCTCGCGGCGCACGAGCCCGGCACCTTCGAGCTTGTTGATCATGTAGTTGCACCGGCCCGCGCCGATGAGCACCCGCTCGGCGATCTTGCCGAGCGGCTGGCGGTGGTCCTCGCTCATCGCCAGGTACACGAGCGAGGCGTGCTCGGTGATCGACAGGTTGTACTCCGACAGCGCCTCGTGGACACGGTTCACGAGCAGGCGGTGGGCCCGCAGCAGCGACATGAACGCCGCCATCTCGTCGGGCGCCTCCCAGCCGAGCTCGTTCCACCGGTCGTAGGAGTCCGCGATCGGATTACCGGTCATGAAGCCCTGGCGTCTCCGGCGGCGGCTGGGCTGCGGGTGCGGGCGAACTCGCCGATGAGGCGCTCGGGCGAGCCCTCGAGCGAGGCGATCGACAGCATCGGGGTGGTGATGCCTGCCGCCACGTACTCGTCGACGCGCGCCAGGCACTCCGCCGGGGTGCCGTAGATGAACAGCTCGTCGACGAGCGAGTCGGGAACGAGCGCCAGCGCGGCCTTGCGGTCGCCCGCCTTCCAGGCCGCCCACATCGGCGACAGCATCTCACCTCGGCCGAGCCACTCGTGGAACGCGGCGTACACCGGCACGTTGAGGTACGCGGCGATGGCCCGCTTGGCGTGGGCGCGGACCGCGTCGATGTCCGAGCTGGCGATGACGAACAGCCGGGCGACGATCTCGGCCGGCTCGGAGCGGACGTCGTTGACGTGGGTGACGACGCGTCGCGTGTCGTCGGGTGACAACCAGTTGAGGATCGCCCCGTCGGACTCCCGGCCGGCGAGGCGCAGCATGCCCGGCCGCAGACCGGCGATGAGCACGCGTGGCATCTTGGCCGGCACCCGCCCGAGCCGGAAGCCCTTGATCGTGAAGCTCGGGCACTCCATGTCGACCTTCTCGCCGGTGAACGCGCCGGCGCAGGAACACGGCGACGTCGCGGACGCGCTGGTACGGATCGACGAACGGGACGCCGTTCCAGTTCTCGACGATGACGTTCGAGGACGCGCCGATGCCGAGCAGCACCTCCGCCGGGTTGAGGTCGGCGAGCGAAGCGGCCGACATCGCGATGAGCGCCGGCGAACGGGTGAACGCCGGGACGATGGCCGTGCCGAGGCGCAGCTCGGGGTGTGTGATGGCCGCGTAGGCGAGCGGGGTGAACGCGTCGTTGCCGCTCACCTCCATCGACCACAGGTCGGTGAAGCCGGCTGCGGCCGCGGCGTCGAACAGCGGACCGTGGTCGGCGAGGGCGACGCCGTCGAACGGGATCGAGAGGCCGTAGTTCATGTTGTCTGCTCCAGGGTAGTCATGCGGGTGGTCGGGTCGACGGGCGCTCAGGATGCCGCGCCGGCGGCGTCGCGGTTGCGGAACGCGGCGTGCGACGCCTCCTTCTCCGGCGTCCCGCTGAGCACGAACAGCCGATACTTGTCGGCCATCAGCCCCGTCGCCAGCGGCACGTCGTAGGACTGGTTGATCGACTCCTTGGTCAGCTGCACCGCGGCCGGCGGCACCTCGGCGAGCGCCGTGGCGAGCGCGTCGGCCCGCGCCGCGAGATCGTCGCGGGCGACCACCTCGGTGACCAGGCCGATGCGCAGCGCGGTCGGCGCGTCGATCCGCTGGCCGAGCAGCGCCATGCGCGCGGTCCACGGCTCGCCGATGCGCCGCACGAGCCGGCTGACGCCGCCGGCGCCGGGGAGGATGCCGAGCTTCACCTGCGGGAGGAAGAAGATCGCGTCGTCGGCGGCGATCGTCACGTCGGCGGCGATGGCCATCTCCACGCCGGCGCCCACGCAGTAGCCCTGCACGGCGGCGACGATCGGCTTGCGGCACGCGGACAGGCGGTCGAGCCCGCTGTGCGACGGCGTCATGTGGGCGGTGATGTCGTTGGCGTTGTGCGTGTTGGCGTCCTTGAGGTCGGCGCCGGCGCAGAACGCCCGCCCCTCGGCGTCGAGCAGGACGACGCGCACGTCGGGATCCGCTGCGGCCTGGTCGACCGAGGCGCCGACGCCCTCGCCGAGCTCGCGGTTGGTGGCGTTGAGGGCCTCCGGTCGGGCGAGGGTGATGCGGGCGATCCCGTCCGCGACGGAGTACTTGACGGCTGGCATGGCAGGTCCTTTCGGTGGAGGTCGGTGACGGTCCCGGCGCGGCGTCAGCGGCGCTGCTGGGGGTCGAGCTGGCGGCGCAGCGCGTCGCCGAGGACGTTGAACGACAGGGCGCACAGGGCGATGGCGATGCCCGGCGCGAGCATCTGCGCCGGCGCCTTGTTGAGGTAGCCGTAGGCCCGACCGAGCATCGCTCCCCAGCTGGGTGTGGGCGGTTGCACGCCGAGCCCGAGGAACGACAGGCCGGCCTCGGCGAGGAGGGCGCCGGCGAACAGCAGCGACAGCTGCACGAGCACCGGCTGCACGGCGTTGGGCAGCACGTGGCGGACGATGATCCACCTCGTGCGGCTGCCGGCGAGCGCCGACGCCTCGACGTACGGCTCCTGGCGCACGGTCAGCGTGCGGCCGCGCATCAGCCGGGCGACGCTCGGGGCGAACACGATGCCGATGGCGAACATCGACGTGTTCAACCCGACGCCGAGCGCGCCGGTGACACCGACGGCCAGGACGAGCGCCGGGAACGACAGGATCGTGTCGGTGATGCGCATCAGCGAGGCGTCGACCCAGCGGCCGGCGTAGCCGGCGAACAGGCCCAGCGGGATGCCGATCACCGCGGCAACGGTCACCGCCAGCAGTGACGCCCACAGCGAGGCGCGCGCGCCGTAGAGCAGACGGCTGAGGACGTCGCGCCCGATGTCGTCGGTGCCCAGCCAGTGCGCCGAGGACGGGCTCGCCAGGCGGTTGGGGATGTCCTGCTTCAGCGGGTCGTACGGCGCGACGAGCGGAGCGAAGATCGCCATGAGCACCACCGCGAGGAGGAACAGGAAGGCGACGACGCCACCGCGCTCCTGGCGCAGCCAGCGGCGGATCATCGGCTGTCGGGAGGTGCGCGCCGGCTCGACACCGGGGCGGGGGAAGGCCGGGTGGGCGAGGTCGGCGGGAGCGGCGACCAACGCGTCGGCGGGGCGGGCCATCATGCGTCGATCCTCGGGTCGATGTGCCGGTACAGGAGGTCGACGACGCCGTTGACCAGCAGCACCAGGACGGCGAGCACGAACACGGTCGCCTGCAGCACGGGATAGTCGCGTTGCTTGACCGCGTCGACGATCATCGAGCCCATGCCGGGGATGGCGAACACGGTCTCCACGACCACCGTGGCGCTGAGCATCCGGCTGACCAGCAGCCCGACGATGGTCAGCATCGTCACGCCGGCGTTGCGGAACGCATGGCTCCACACGACGGTGCGCCGCGGCAGGCCACGCGGCCCGCGACGTGCGCATGTAGTCCGAGGCGAAGATCTCGATCAGCGCGCTGCGCAGTTGACGGGCGACCTCGGCGATGCCCGCCGCGGCGAGCGTGATCGCCGGCAACGTCGCCGACTTGAGGAACGGCACGAACCCGTCGCTGATGCTGACGAAGCCCGTTGCCGGGAACCACGTGAGCGTCAGGGCGAACACCGTCACGAGCACCATTCCCAACCAGAAGTTGGGGACGGCCACGCCGAGCGAGCTGAGCCCGGTGAGCACCCGGTCGGCGAGCTTGCCGCGGCGCATCGCCGCGATCACCCCGAGCGGGATGCCGATCACGAGCGACAGCAGCGTGGCGTAGATCACGAGCTGCACCGTCACCGGCAGCCGCTGGCTGATCATCTGCCACACCGACTGGCCGGTGTACAGCGACGTGCCGAAGTCACCGTGGATCGCCCCGCTGGCCCAATGCAGGTACTGGTGGATGAGCCCGTTGTCCAGCCCGAGCTTGTGGCGCAGCTCGGCGAGCTGCGCCGCCGTGGCGTTCTCCCCGGCGATCGCGGTGGCCGGATCGCCGGGGACGAGCTTGATCAGCACGAACGAGACGAACGTGGCCAGCACGATCGTGATCAGGAAGCTCGCCAGCCTGAGCAGGCCCCGGCGCCAGCGCCGGGACCTGCTCCTGCTGGGGGGAGCGACGACCGCCGTGTCGACGGCCGCTGTCGGCGTGGCGACCGTCAGGCCGACAGCCACAGGAACTGGACCTTTGGCTTGCCGAGCAGGCTCGCCTGGTAACCCTGCACCTTCGTCGAGAACGAGGTGACGTCCGGGCGGTAGAACAGCGGGGCGTACGGGGCGGCCTCGTTGAGGATCTTGTTGACGTCCACGTAGGACGCCGCCCGCTGGTCGAGGTCGTCGGTGGACACGGCCTTGGCCATGGCGTCGTCGAGGCCGGGGATGGCCACCTTGCCGGGGTTCTGGTACGTGTCCTTGGCGAACAGCCGCAGGTACGTCTGACCCGGGTCCGGTCGGCCGGACCACGCCGCAGGAAGCTGTTGAACGCCTGCGACTGGAAGTACTGCGAGATCGCCTGGTTCGAGTCCATCGTCGTGACCTCGACGTCAATCCCGATCTGCGACAGCTGGTCCTTGACGATCTCCGCTTCGCGGGCCGACGGTGCGTCCGGCGTGGCGACCATCGTCATCTTCGCCCCGTCGGCGTAGCCGGCGTCAGCCATCAGCTGCTTGGCCGCGGCGATGTCGTGCGGCCAGGCGTTGATGTTCGTCTCGTCGTACGCCCAGTGCGCCTTGGGCACCGGCAGCCACGCCTGCTCGCCCTCGCCGTCGGCCACACCGGCGATCAGCGCGTCACGGTCGAGCGCCATGTTGATCGCCGTGCGCACCTTCGGGTCGTCGAGCGGCTTCTGGGCGAGGTTGAAGTAGATCATGTTGAACCACTCGCCGATGTCGGCCTGGGTGTGCAGCTTGCTGTTGCCCTTGAGCGAATCGAGATCGGCCGTGTCGAGGTTGTCGGAGAAGTCGACCTGACCCGACTGCAGCGCGTTCGCCGCCGCCTTCGGGTCGGCGATGACCATGAAGTCGATCTTGTCGAGGTGCACGCTGTTCGGGTTCCAGTAGCCGTCGTAGCGCTCCAGCTCGAGCTTGTTGCCCGGCTCGAAGGAGACGAACTTGTACGGCCCGGTGCCCACCGGGTGGGCGGCGAAGTTGGCGCTGTCGGACGTGGCCGTCGGCCCGACGATCATCCCGGCGCGGTCGGCGAGCACCGAGCACGATCGACGAGTCCGGGGTGCCGAGGTGGAGCACGACGGTGTCGGCGCTCGGCGCGTCGATCGACGTGACGTTGGACAGGTCGGCCTTGTTCGTCTGCGTCTTGTAGCGGTCGAGGCTGGCCTTGACCGCGGCGGCGTCCATCGGCGACCCGTCCTGGAACGTCACGCCGTCCTGCAGCTTGAGCGTCAGGGTGGTCGGGTCGGTGTACTCCCACGACTTGGCCAGGTTCGGCAGCGGCTTCAGCGTGGCCGGATCGAACGTGATCAACGTGTCGTACATCGGGTACAGCATCTGGTGGTCGCCGCCGGACGGGCCGGCCTGCGGATCGAGCGACGAGGGGTTGGCCGGAACCCGGACGCGCAGCGTGCCGCCCTCCTGCGCCGGTGGCCCGGCGGGCGTCGACGCTGCGGCCGGGGTCGAGCCCGCCTTCGTGGTGGCCGTCGAGCCCCCCTTCGTGGTGGTCGCCGCCCCGCCGGCCGCGGTCGTTGCCGATCCGCCTGCGGCGGTCGTCGCCGCGGCCGCTGCGGTCGTGGTGGCCGCCGCTGCCGCCGTGGTGGCCGGGGACGTGGAGCTGGACTCCTTCTTGTCGCTCGAACAGGCCGCGGCGACGAGTGTCGCCGCAGCGAGGAACGTCGCCGACGCGTCAGGCGCCGGGAGTGTTGGACGTTCATCGGATGGATCCCCCTTGTGGTGCTGGAACCGATGCCTCGCGCGTGGCGAGGCGCTGACTGGTCGACGGCGAGGTCGGCATGCACGCCGACGATCTCCCCGGCGGCGATCTGCTCGGCGTAGTGGCAGGCGACGCGCCGCGCGCCGTCACCGAACGGGCGCAGCTCCGGGATGCGTGGACACGCACAGCTCGGTGGCGAACGGGCAGCGCGGGTGGAACCGGCAGCCGCTCGGCGGTGTCGACGGGTCGGGCAGCTCGCCGACGATGGTGACCACCGGCTCGGCCGGGCCCTGGTCGAGCCGCGGCGCCGCCGCGAGCAGACCGATCGTGTACGGGTGCGCCGGCCGGTCGACGACGTCGCGCGCCGGCCCGGTCTCGACGAGCTCGCCGACGTACATCACCGCCAGCCCGTCGGCCAGGTGCGGCAACAGGCTGACGTCGTGGGTGATGAACAGCAGCGTGATCCCGTCCTCGTGCTGCAGGTCGACGAGGAGGTTGATGATCTCGGCCTGCAGCGAGACGTCGAGCGCGGCGACCGGCTCGTCGCAGACGACGACCTTCGGGTGGCAGATCAGCGCGCGGGCGATGTTGATCCGCTGCTTCTGCCCGCCCGACAGTTGGTGCGGGTAGCGCTCGGCCTGCGCAGTCGGTGATGCCGACGCGGTCGAGGGCCTCGAGCGCACGCCGGCGGGCCTCGCCTCGCGCGACGCCGGAGACGCGCAGCGGCTCCATCACCGACCACAGCACGGGACGGCGCGGGTTCAACGCCGAGTGCGGATCCTGGAAGATCATCTGCACCGCGCCCCGGTGGCGGCGCAGCGCGGCGCCGCGACAGCCCCTGCACGGCGACGCCGTCCACGGCGATCGTGCCGCTGTCCACCGGCACCAATCGGGCCACGGCACGTCCGAGCGTCGACTTGCCCGATCCGGACTCGCCGATCAGCGCCTGCGCCGATCCGGCGGGCACCTCGAGCGACACGCCGACGACCGCCGGCACGGGCAGCGCGCCCGGGCTGCGGTACGTGACGCGCACGTCGTGGATCTCGAGCGCGTTGCGTCACGACGCGCTCGCCGTCAGCAGCCGCGCCCGGCAGCAGCGCACGCACCGGCCGGCCGACCAGTCGTCGAGCGTCTGCGGCTCCGTCGCAGCCCGTCGCCGGACGAGTCGCAGCGGTTGAGGAACGCGCAGCCGCGGCGCTCGTCGGTGGCCGGCGGCACGCGTCCGGGGATCGGCGTCAGGCGCGCGCCCCAGCCGTCGGCCTGCGGTCGGGCGGTGAGCAGGCGCCGGGTGTACGGGTGCAGCGGGTTGCTGATCACCTCGGCCGTCGTGCCGGTCTCGACGACCTCGCCGGCGTACATCACCACCACGTCGTCGCACGTCTCGGCGACCACCGCGAGGTCGTGGGTGACGAGCAGCACCGACATCTCCTCGAGCTGCACGAGCTCGCGCAGCAGGCGCAGGATCTGGGCCTGCAGGGTGACGTCGAGGGCCGTCGTCGGCTCGTCGGCGATCAGCAGCTTGGGGTGGCACGTGATCGCCGTGGCGATCATCGCCCGCTGGCGCAGTCCGCCGGAGAGCTGGTGCGGGTAGGCGTTGGCCCGCGCCTGCGGGTTGGGGATGCCGACGTCGTCGAGCACCTCGACCACCCGCTGGCGGACCGCGGCGCGGTCGAGGTCGGTGTGCGCGTGCAGCACCTCCTGCACCTGCTTGCCGATGCGCAGCAACGGGTTCAGCGCGGTCATCGGCTCCTGGAAGACCATCCCGATGCGCGCCCCGCGGATCTTGCGCATCGCGTCCTCGCGCCGCTGCAGCAGATCGGCGCCTTCGAACATCGCCGTCCCGGCGACGTCGGTGACGTCGGGGTCGTGCAGGCCGAGGAGCGCCAGCGCGGTCGCCGTCTTGCCCGAGCCCGATTCGCCGACGAGCCCGACGATCCGTCCGGCGCCGATGGCGAACGTCGCGTCACGCACGGCGTGGCTCTTCGGAGCACCCGGATCGGATGCCTTGAACGTGACCGACAGACGGTCCACCGACAGCAGTGCCTCCAACGACGCCCCCAGACGCTCGGCCTCAACTACTTCAGATCTGAATGATATGGTTCAAGTTCGAAGCTTGTCAACCGGGGAGACGTGCTGGGGCCGGTTCCTCGAAGCTCGATGCAACCATGTCGAAGGAGGACACCGTGGACACCGTTCACTACGCGGTCGAAGGGGGCGTCGCGTTCGTCACGCTCGCCCGACCGGACAGCCTCAACGCGCTCAGCCGGCAGCTGTCGGCGGAGATCGCCGAGGCCTTCGCGATGGTCGAGGCCGACCCCGAGGTGCGCGCCGTCGTCCTCGCCGGCGAGGGCCGGGCGTTCTGCGCCGGCGCCGACCTCAAGGACCCGAACATGCACGCGGCGACCGACATCGTCGCCCAGTTGATCGACGCAGCGCGGCGCCGGCGTCGACACGCCGGTGGCGTGGTGCACCCGTCCCGTGGTCGCCGCGGTGCAGGGATGGGCAGTGGGCGCCGGCGTGGAGATGGCCATCGCCGCCGACGTCACCATCGCCGCCGACACCGCCCGCTTCTACCTCCCGCAGGTGAGCCTGGGCATCCTCCCGGGTGCCGGCGGCGTCAGCCGGCTCACACGCGTGGTCGGCCCGGAGTGGGCGTCGCGCATGGTGCTGCTCGGCGAGAAGGTCGACGCGGCGACCGCGGCGCGCATCGGCTTGGTCAGCGAGGTCGTCGCCCCCGAGGACCTCGCGACACGCGCCAAGGAAGCGGCGCAGACGCTCGCCGCCCTGCCTCCGGCTGCGGTTCGGCTGGCCAAGCAGTCGATCATCAACGCCATGGAGATGCCACTGCGCCAAGCGCTCACCGCCGACAACTACAAGCTGTTCATCCTCTCGGGCACCGACGAGAAGAAGGCCGCCCACGGGGCGTTCGCCGAGGCCAAGCGATGATCGGCTACCAGGGCCAGGAGCTCGGCCCGCTGCCGTTCGACGGCGTCGTCGTGCTCGACATGGCGCGCGTGCTCGCCGGCCCGACGGTGTCGCGGCTGATGGTGGAGTTCGGGGCCGACGTGATCAAGCTCGAGGCGTGGCCCAACGGCGACGTGTCGCGCTCGCTGCCACACCTGCGCGACGGCCGGTCCGGCTACTACATCCAGGCCAACCGCGGCAAGAAGAGCGTGTGCATCGACTACCGCACCGATCGCGGCAAGGAGCTGCTGTTCGAGTTCGCCTGCAGCGCCGACGTGCTCGTGGAGAACTACCGCCCCGGTGTGATGGACATGCTCGGGCTCAGCTGGGAACGCCTGCACGCGGCCAACCCACGCTTGATCCTGTGCTCGGTGACCGCGCTCGGCTACGGCGGCCCGCTGTCGCAGAAGCCGGGGTACGACACGATCGGCGCGGCGCTGTCGGGCATCGCCTGGGTCAGCGGGCGCGTCGGCGGCCCACCGATGATGTACCGCGCCGCGATGGGCGACACGATGACCGGCGTCCACGGCTTCGGCGGCGTGGCCATGGCGCTGTACCGGCGTGAGCGCACCGGCCTCGGCGACTGGATCCAGGTGTCGCTGCTCGACACGTACCTGCACTCGCACGAGATCAACATCCAGGAGTACTCGGGTTCGCGCGGGGCGATCGAGCCCGGACCGGCGGGCAGCAACCCGCCGCCCGTCGCGCCCGGCGGCTTCTACCTGTGCGGTGATCGCTGGGTGCTCATCGCCTGCGTCGCCGACGAGGACTGGCGCCGCCTGTCGGAGGCCATCGGCCGCCCGGAGCTGGGCACCGATCCGCGCTACCTGTCGAACACGTTGCGCGTCGAGCACCACGGCGAGCTGCAGGCGCTCGTCGCCGGGTGGGTCACCTCCGTCGGCGATCCGCGCGTCGTGATGGAGCGGCTCGACGAGCTGGGCGTGTGCGCCGAGATCGTCTACTCCGTCGCCGAAGCGGTGCACCACCCGCACAACGTCGAGCGCCGTGGGGTGCGGACCGTGCCCGACGACGTGTGGGGCGAGATCACCATCCCCGGCGTCCCGATCCGCGTGGCCAGCGTGCCCGAGGAGCCCGACCTGCGCGCCCACGAGCTCGGCGCCGACACGCGGGCCGTGCTGCACGACCTGCTCGGCAAGGACGACGGCGCGGTGGACGAGCTCGTCGCCGCCGGCGTCGTCCACGAGCCCGCCACGAGCTCGGCGGTCGACGTGGCGATCAGCTGACGTCCCCGGCTCGCCGGCCGGAGCTGACGAGCGCGCCGGACTGGTAGACCCGCCGCACCCGTGCGCCGAGGTCGTCGAGGTCGAGGGCGTCGCCGGCGAGCACGACGACGTCGGCCACCTTGCCCGGCTCGAGGGTGCCGGTGTGCTCGGCGATGCCGAGCAATTCGGCGGCCGTGCGGGTCGTGGCCACCAGCGCTTGCGACGGTGTCATCCCGCACCCCACCATGAGTCCCAGCTCGCGCAGGTTCTGCCCGTGCGGGGTGACACCGCTGTCGGTGCCCATGGCCACGTTGACGCCGGCGGCGATCGCCCGGCGCACCGACTCGGTGTGCGCCACCATCACCATCTTCGTCTTCTCCACGGCCTCGGGCGGGACGGGCACGCCGGCCTCGGCGGCCTCGAGCACGCCACGCGGCGCGATCAGCGTGGGGACGAGGTAGGTGCCGCGCGCGAGCATCTGCTCGATCGCCTCGTCGTCGAGGTAGATGCCGTGCTCGATCGAGCGGATCCCGTTGCGCACCGCGGCCTTGATCCCATCGGTCGCCTGGGCGTGGGCCATCACGAACCGTCCCGCCGCGGTGGCCTCCTCCACGAGCACGGCGAGCTCGGCATCGCGGAAGTGGCCGTGGCGCGGATCGTCCCGCGGTGACAGCACGCCGCCGCTCGTGGCCACCTTGATCACGTCGGCGCCGGCACGCACGAGCTCGCGCACCTTGCGGCGCATCTCGTCGGGGCCGTCGACGATCGACTCGGGATGGCCGGGGTGGGGCATGAAGAACGCCGGCATGTGCGCGCCGCACACCTGCCAGTCGTCACCGTGCCCGCCGGTCTGGCTGAGCATGGCGATGGAGATCTGCATCCGTGGCCCGGCGATCATCCCCCGCTCCTGCGCGGTCTTGATCCCGAGGTCCGACCCGCCCGCCTCGCGGACCGTGGTGATGCCGACGTCCAGCGTCGCCCGCATGTTCTCCGCCGCCTCGAAGAAGCCGAGTGAGAACGGACGGCGCACCGAGTACATCGGGTCGAGCTGGCCGTTGATCATGAAGTGCACGTGGCAGTCGACGAACCCGGGCAGCACCGCGTGGCCGGCACAGTCGACGGCCTCGTCGCCGTCCAGGCCGGGCCCGACATCGAGGATGCGGCCGTCCTCGATCACCACGTCGGCGACCGTGGGCTCGGCGCCCGACCCGTCGAACACCGATCCGCCCTGCAACAGCACGCGCGCCATGCACCGACCCTACGCGCGTGCCGACGGACGGCTCCTCGACGGTGCGCCGCGTCGTAGGGTCACGGGCCGGTACGCGGCAGACGGGGGACGACGGTGGACGAGAAGGTGGCACGCCAGTGCTGGCGGGCGCTCGAGGCGCTGCACGGGATGGTCTACTTCGTCCCGGAGGCGGCCGAGGAGTACGCGGCGATCGGCCTTCGGGGCAACCGCGCTGGGCTACTTCGCCTCGCGCTCGGCGGCGATGGGCGCGGTGGACGCGGAGGTCGTGATCGCCACGTTCTTCAACTTCTACCCCGACCTCGTGCGTCGGGCGATGGACGGCGCGTGGTCGCTGGCGTCGCCGGTCGACGTGCTCGCCGCTCGCTCCCGGGTGGTCGACCGTGCGCTGCGGCGGGGCCTCGGCGAGCACCTCGACGGCGCGGAGATGTCCGAGCTCGCCGGCCTCGTCCGTCGTGCCGCCGAGACCGCGGCACAGCACCCCGAAGGTCGGCCGCTGTTCGCCGGCCACGCCGCGCTCGGTGGCCCGACGAGCCGCACCTCGTCGTCTGGCACGCGCAGACGTTGCTGCGCGAGTTCCGCGGCGACGGTCACGTCGCCGCGTTGACGGTGGAGGGCGTGCGCGGCGTCGATGCGCTCCTCATCCACGCGGCCACCGGTGACGTGCCCGCCGGCGTCCTGCAGGCGACACGCGCCTGGCCCGACGACGAGTGGCGTGCGGCGGCAGACGCGCTCCGCAGCCGCGGGTGGCTCACCGGCGACGCGGGGCTGACGCTGACCGACGCCGGCCGCCGCCACCGCGACTGGGTCGAGGCGCGCACCGACGAGCTCGCGCTCGCGGCCTACGAACCGCTCGGTGACGACGGCTGCCGCCGGCTGCGCGAGCTCGGCCGCATCATGAGCGCGGCGATCGTCGCCAGCGGCCTGCTCTCCTTCGACCCCAGCGACCTCGACGGCTGACCCCGCGCGAGCCGGCGGCCGCGAGGGCAGAGCCATGGGCAGGCTGTGCGCCGAGGTTCACGCGAGCAGACGTCCGCGTGAGGTGGGGGGTGCACGTGGGGCGGAGCCCCCGTGGGTCTTTACAACGGGTCGTAATTTGCACATAGTGTGCGCATGGGATTCGATCCGGCCGAGCTCCTCCGGCAGCGGGGGTTCAAGGTCACGCCGCAGCGCCTCGCCGTGCTGCGCGCCGTGTCCGCCCAGCCGCACCTCACCGCCGACGAGGTGGTCGAGATCGTCCGGCGCGACATCGGCGCGGTCTCTCGCCGCGCGGTGTACGACGCCGTCGGCGTCCTCGCCGAGATGGGTCTGCTGCGACGCATCCAGCCGGCCGGGTCGGCGGCGCGCTACGAGGCCAGGGTCGGCGACAACCACCATCACCTGATCTGCCGCAGCTGCGGGCGGATGGTCGACGTCGACTGCGCCGTCGGCGCCGCGCCATGCTTGGCCGCGGCCGACGACGCAGGGTACGAGATCGACGAGGCCGAGGTCATCTACTGGGGGCGGTGTCCGACGTGCCGGCAGACCGCCGACGGCACCCCGCACGGCGCCGCGCGGGGCGACAGCCACTTGACAGCCACATGAGCCACACGAACCACCGAGGAGAGACATGAGCAACGACGAACACGGCACGGTCACCACCAGCGACGAGCCGTCGACCGCGACGTGCCCGGTGATGAGCGCCGCACACCAGGCCGTGGGCATCACGGCGAACCAGCACTGGTGGCCCCACAGCGTGAACCTGAAGATCCTGCGGCAGAACCACCCGCAGGCCGACCCACTGGGTCCGGACTTCGACTACGCCGCGGCGTTCAACAGCCTCGACTTCGACGCCCTGGCGGGCGACGTCGACGCGCTGATGACCCAGTCGCAGGACTGGTGGCCGGCCGACTACGGCCACTACGGGCCGTTCTTCATCCGCATGACCTGGCACGCCGCGGGCACCTACCGCATCGCCGACGGGCGCGGCGGCGGCGGCTCCGGCGCGCAGCGCTTCGCCCCGCTGAACAGCTGGCCGGACAACGTCAACCTGGACAAGGCCCGCCGGCTGCTGTGGCCGATCAAGCAGAAGTACGGCCGCAAGATCTCCTGGGCCGACCTGCTGATCTTCGCCGGCAACCGGGCGCTGGAGACGATGGGCTTGAAGACGTTCGGCTTCGGTGGCGGCCGCGAGGACATCTGGGCGCCGGAGGACGACGTGTACTGGGGCCCGGAGCGGGTGTGGCTCGAGGACGAGCGCTACAGCGGCGACCGCGAGCTGGCCAACCCGCTCGGCGCGGTGCAGATGGGCCTGATCTACGTCAACCCCGAGGGCCCCAACGGCAACCCGGACCCGATGGCCTCGGCGCGCGACATCCGCGAGACGTTCGCCCGCATGGCGATGAACGACGAGGAGACCGTCGCCCTGATCGCCGGCGGGCACACGTTCGGCAAGACCCACGGCGCAGCCGACCCGGACAAGTACGTCGGCCCCGAGCCGGAAGGCGCGCCGATCGCCCAGCAGGCGTTCGGCTGGCGTGGCGGCTTCGGGTCCGGCAAGCGGCGACGACACCATCAGCAGCGGCCTCGAAGGTTCCTGGACGAACAACCCGATCCGTTGGGACAACGGCTTCTTCGAGAACCTGTTCGGCTACGAGTGGGAGCTGACGAAGAGTCCCGCCGGCGCGCAGCAGTGGAAGCCGAAGAACCCGGAGGCAACGGGCACCGTGCCGGCCGCCCACGACGCGTCCAAGCGCGTCGAGCCGATGATGGCCACCACCGACCTGGCGTTGATCACCGACCCGGTCTACAAGGAGATCTCCCAGCGGTTCTTCGAGCACCCCGACCAGTTCGCCGACGCGTTCGCCCGGGCGTGGTTCAAGCTGCTGCACCGCGACATGGGTCCCGTCGTGCGCTACCTCGGCCCGTGGGTCCCCGACGAGGTGCTGCTGTGGCAGGACCCGGTCCCGGCGGTCACCCACGAGCTGATCGACGAGGCCGACGTCGACGCGCTGAAGGGCAAGATCCTCGGCGCCGGCCTGTCGGTGTCCCAGCTCGTGTCCACCGCATGGGCGTCGGCCTCGACGTACCGCGACACCGACAAGCGCGGCGGGGCCAACGGCGCGCGGCTGCGCCTGTCGCCGCAGGCCGAGTGGGACGTCAACGTCACATCGGGCGTGGCCCGCGTGGTTGCCGCGCTCGAGGGCATCCAGCAGGAGTTCAACGGCGCACAGACCTCCGGCAAGGCCGTCTCGTTGGCCGATCTGATCGTGCTCGGCGGCTGCGCCGCGGTGGAGCAGGCGGCGAAGGCCGCCGGTCACGACGTGCAGGTGCCGTTCACCCCCGGTCGTGCCGACGCCACGCAGGAGCAGACGGACGTCGAGTCCTTCGCCGTGCTCGAACCGACCGCCGACGGCTTCCGCAACTACCTGCAGAAGGGCCACGACCTGGCCGCGGAGCACCTGCTGCTCGACAAGGCGTTCATGCTCAAGCTCACCGCACCGCAGATGACCGCGCTCGTCGGTGGACTGCGCGTGCTCGGGGCGAACGCCGGCGAATCCGCCGCACGGCGTGTTCACCGACCGGCCGGAGACGTTGACGAACGACTTCTTCGTCAACCTCTTGGACATGGGCACGGAGTGGACGGCCACCTCCGAGGCCGAGGACCTGTTCGAGGGGCACGACCGTGCGACGGGGAGCGCCCGCTGGACCGGCACCCGGGTCGACCTCATCTTCGGGTCGAGCTCGGAGCTGCGGGCGCTCGCCGAGGTCTACGCCTGCGACGACGCCAAGGAGAAGTTCGTCGACGACTTCGTCGCGGCGTGGGACAAGGTGATGAACCTGGACCGCTTCGACATCGACTGACCGCCAGAGCTCGCCCGGTGATCCGCCCGCGGATCACCGGGTGCGCTTGGGGATGACCACCACGGTGCCGTCGGGTTCGTGGTGGACGGCCACGCTGACGCCGTAGAACTCGCTGAGCGTCTCGGGCCGCAGGACGTGCGCGGCGTCGCCGGTGGTCACCACCGAACCGCGGTGCAGCAGCGCCAGACGGTCGCTGTACAGGCCGGCGAGCGTCAGGTCGTGCATCGCCGACACGACCGTGAGACCGTGCTCGTGGCGCAGGCGGTCCACCAGCTCCAGCGCCTGCTGCTGGTGGCCGATGTCCAGCGCGCTCGTCGGCTCGTCGAGCAGCAGGATCGGCGCCTCCTGGGCCAACGCTCGGGCGATCACCAGCCGCTGGCGCTCGCCGCCGCTCATCGTGCCGAGCGGACGCGGCGCGAGCTCGTCGAGCTCCAGCCGGTGCAACACGCCGGCGACGAGCTCCCGATCACCGCGGCTCTCCTGGGCGAACCAGCCGATGTACGGGTTGCGCCCGAGCAGGGTGTACTCGAAGCCGGTCATGTCGGCGGGCAGCTCCGGCGCCTGGGGCACGTAGGCCACGAGCTCGGCGCGCCGGCGGGCGTGGCGAAGCGCGAGCGGCGAACCGTCGACGGCGATCGTCCCGCCGTGCTCGACGAGCCCGGCGGCGGCACGCAGGATGCTCGACTTGCCGGCTCCGTTCGGCCCGATCAGGCACAGCCACTCGCCGGGGGCGACCGCCGCGGAGAACGACGACACCGCAACCCGCGCCCGGTAGTGCACCGACACGTCGGTGAACACCAGCGAGCTCATCGGCACCGCCTCACGAGGCCGACGCCCGCTTGCGCAGCACGATGATGAAGAACGGCGCACCGATGAACGCGGTGACCACGCCGATCGGCGTCTCCGCGGGGGCTTGGGCGACGCGCCCGATGAGATCGCAGAGGATCATGAACGCGGCACCGAACAGGACCGACAGCGGCAGCAGCCGGCGGTACGACCCGCCGGCGACCAGCCGGATGAAGTGCGGCACGACGATCCCGACGAAGCCGATCAGGCCGCTGACGCTGACCGCCGCCGCCGTGCCCAACGTCGCCGCGACCACGACGACGAGCCGCAGGCGGCGGACGTCGGTGCCCAGCGCGGCGGCCTCGTCGTCGCCGACGCGCAGCACGTCGAGGTGACGGCGGTGGGCCAGGAGCACGGCGATGGTGATCGCGATGTAGGGCAGCACGAGGCGCACGTCGGCCCACGTCGAGCCGGTGAACCGGCCGAGGATCCACGAGTAGACGACCTTGATGACGTCGTTGTGCCGCTGCAGGATGAACGCCTGCACCGCCGTCGCCAGCGCGGTGACGGCGACGCCGGCGAGCACCAGCGTGACGCTGCTGCGCACGGCACCGAACGCCGCCCCGGCGACATACGTGAGGGCCACCGCCAGGAGGGCCATGACGAACGCGGCGAGCGGCAGTGGGTCCACCAGCCAGCCGGTGCTCGCGGCGCGGCCCCAGGCGAACACGATCGTGGCCCCGAGCCCGGCACCGGCGGCCACGCCGAGCAGGTACGGGTCGACGAGCGGGTTGCGGAACACGCCCTGGTAGCTCGCCCCGGCGGTGGCCAGCATCGCCCCGACCAGCGCGGCGAGCACGACGCGGGGCAGGCGGATGTTCCAGACGATGTCCCAGTTGGCTGACGAGATCCGTCCCGCCGGGCCGATCATCGCCCCGAGCACGAGCGCCGCGGCGAGCACCACCACGCCGACGGCGATCCACCTGGCGGTGGTCCACCCGGTGCGCCTCGTCGGCAGTGCGGCGGCGAGCACCGGCGCCTCGCTCACGTCAATCGGGGGCTCGCGCCCGGACCCCATCGACGCCACTGATCAGCCGGTGCGGGCCGGCTGCTTCGCCAGCGCGTCGGACACAGCCTGGATGTAGTCGACGATCCGTGGGCTCCACCGGGAGGCGATGTCGTCGTCCATCGGGATCACGCCCGTGCCGTTCTTCACCGCGGTGATCGCGTCCCAGCCGGGCCTGGCGGCCACCGCCGCGGCGTCCTGGCCGCAACACTTGGTGTCGGCCAGGAAGATCAGATCGGGGTTGGCCGAGACGATGAACTCCGACGACAGCTGCGGGTAGTCGTTGCCCACCGGTCCGCCGTCGGCGATGTTCTTCAACCCGAACAGGCCGTACACGGTGCCGAGGAAGGTGTTCGAGGTGACGCTGTAGAACGTCGGGTCGAGCTCGTGGTAGTAGGTCATCCCGGCCGACGTGTCCGGGGCCGCAGCCACAGCGGCAGCGATGTCAGTCTGCATCTCGGCAACCACCTTGGCGGCCTCGGGGACGTGACCCGTCGCTGCGCCGAGCTGCTCGAGCTGCGTGTAGATGTCGTCGAACGTGACCGCAGCAGGACCCACCCAGATGTCGATGCCCAACGGCTTCAACTGGTCGCCCAGGCCACCGGAGTCGTCGGAGACCACCACGAGATCGGGCTGCAGCTTGGCGATGGCCTCGACGTTCGGGTCCAGACCGGACAGGTCGTGCGGCTTCTGCAGCACCTCGGCGGGATAGTCGGAGTACTCGTCCACGGCGATCACCTGGTCGCCGGCGCCGATCGCGTAGAGCATCTCGGTGGCCGTCGGCGACAGGCTGACGATCTTCTCCGCGACGGCCGGCGTCGAACCGACCGGCGTGCTCGCCGGTGAGGTCGCGACGGTGGTCGAGGCCGCGGCGGTCGTCGAGGCCGAGGCGGTGGCCGCGGCCGTGGTCGAGACCGCCGAGGCGGTGGTCGAGGCCGTCGTGCTCGCCGATTTGCTGTCGGAGCCGCAGCCGGCAACCACCAACGTGGTCGCGCCGACCGCGGCGATCAGCCAGCGGTGCTTCATGGGTCATCCTCCAAGGTGTGGAGGACAAGCGTGGGACGGGTGGAGACCACCGCGAACCGCCCTTGCCTCGAGGGTTTTCGGTTGCGCACACGTGCAGGCGACCGGACTCGCCGTGACGGGAAGCCACGAACCACCGTTGCGGGTCAGTGCCGGGATCTCACCGGACTTCGCTGCGATCGAGCGGACGTCACCTGCCGGGCGGCAGGTGGCGACCGGGGCAGGCTACTGGCCCGGTCCGTAGGCTCCCCACGATGGGGGCGATCACCTTCCTGCTCGGTGGGCGCGCAGCGGGAAGTCGTCGCTGGCGGTCGAGATCGGCCGACGGCACCCCGGAGCGGTCGTCGTCGTGGCCACGGCCGAGGCGTTCGACGACGACCTGCGGGCACGCATCGAGCGTCACCGCGCCGAGCGGCCAGGGTGGCCGGCGATCGAGGAGCCGGTCGAGCTCGCCGACGCGGTCCGCGACTGCCCGCCCGATGCGCTGGTCATCGTCGACTGCCTGACGGTGTGGCTCGGCAACGTCCTGCACGCAGGCACCGACGACGTCGACGACCGCACGGCCGACCTGCTCGCCGCACTCGGCGAGCGCCCCGGGCCGAGCGTCGTGATCAGCAACGAGGTCGGCCTCGGGGTGCACCCGGAGACCGAGATCGGCCGCCGGTACCGGGACCTGCTCGGTCGGCTCAACCAGGCCGTCGGGGCCGTCGCCGCCACTAGCCTGCTGCTCGTTGCCGGGCGAGCTGTCGAGCTGCGCGACCCATGGGAGCTGCTGTGAAGAACTGGTTGACGAGTGCGCTCGCCACGCTGCCGGCCGGCGACGACGCGGCCGCCGCGGCCATCGCCGCGCGGGCCGCCGACATCCTCCGCCCGACCGGGGCGCTGGCTCGCTTCGACGAGGTCGCCGCCTGGGTGGCGCGCTGGCAGGAGACCGACCACCCGGCGGTGCGCCGACCGGTGGGCCTGGTGTTCGCCGCCGACCACGGGGTCACCGCTGCCGGGGTGAGCAAGTACCCGACCGACGTGACCGCGGCGATGCTCGCCGCCTACCGCGCCGGACGCTCCACGGTCTCGGCGTTCGCCGCGGTCGCCGGGGCCACGGTGCAGGCCGTCGACGTCGGCGTGGGACGGCCCACCGGTGACATCCGCTTCGAGGCGGCGATGGACCAAGAGCGCTTCGACGAGGCGGTGACCGCCGGGCGCGACGCGGTCGACGCGCTCGACGCCGATCTGCTCGTGCTCGGGGAGATGGGCATCGGCAACACCACCGCGGCGGCGGCCGTCGCCGCTGCGCTCGGTGGTGGCGAGGTGGCGGCCTGGGTCGGTCGGGGCACCGGCGTCGACGACGCCGGCTTGGCGCGCAAGCGCGAGGCCGTGCGCCAGAGCGTCGACCGCATCGCCGGCGTCCTCGACCCGCTCGAGGTGCTGCGCGAGGTCGGCGGCGCCGAGCTCGTGGCGATGGCCGCGGCGATCGTCGCCGCCCGCCATCGCCGGCTGCCGGTGCTGATCGACGGCTACGTCGTCACCGCGGCCGCGCTCCCCCTGCAGGTGCTCGACCGCAGTGCGCTCGACCACTGCCTCGTCGGCCACTGCTCGTCCGAGCCGGGTCACCGCCGGCTCCTCGAGCGGCTCGGCAAGCAGCCGTTGCTCGACCTGGAGATGCGCCTCGGCGAGGGCTCCGGGGCGATGGCTGCGGTGCCGCTGGTGGCGATGGCCTGTGCCGGCGTCACCGAGGTGCCCACGTTCAGTGAGTGGTTCGGCTAGAACCTCAACGAACGCGATCAGGAGAGCAACGAGGCGACGTGGTCAACGGGTTCGTCGATGCACTGCAGTTCCTGACGCGCATCCCGATCGAGGTCAAG
Organism: uncultured Acidimicrobiales bacterium; assembly: GCA_963794805.1. GTDB lineage: Bacteria > Actinomycetota > Acidimicrobiia > Acidimicrobiales > Ilumatobacteraceae > JAODBQ01. The sequence continues at coordinate 403,133 of CAWCFL010000004.1, read as the reverse complement.
GATCGCCGGCCGGAGCTCGGGCGGGCCGTTCCGTGGTTCCCTGTGGTCGGAGCGATCGTCGGGGCGATCGTCGGCGGCGCCGCCGCGGCGCTCTGGTACGGCGTACCGCCGCCGGTGGCCGCGGCGGTCGCGATCACGCTCGGGTTGCTGATCACCGGTGCGTTCCACGAGGACGGCCTGGGCGACACGGCCGACGCGTTCGGTGGCGGCTCGACGGTCGAACGTCGACTGCAGATCCTCAAGGATCCCCGCCAGGGCACGTATGGCGTGTGCGCGATCTGCGCGTCGATCGTCGTGCGCGTCGCGTGCGTGGCCGTGCTCCCCGGCCCGGCCATGATGTTCGCCGCGCTCGTCGTCGCCGCCGTGCTCGGCCGCGCCGCGGCGGTGGTGTTGACCGCGACGATGCCGCCGGCCACGTTCGACGGGCTCGGTGCCAGCGCTGCCGCCGAGCTCGGCTCGGCGGCGGTGTGGATCTCCTTGCTCGTCGCCGCGGCGCTCGGTGCGGCGGCCGTCGGCTGGTGGATCGGTCCGCTGTTCCTCGCTGCCGCACTGACCACGTGGGTGGTCGCGGCGCTGGCCGACAGCAAGATCGGTGGCATCGTCGGCGACGTGCTCGGCGCCGCCGAGGTCGTCACCGAATGCGTCGTCCTGGTCGTCGTCACCGGCCTCGCCCGCCATTCGTCGCTCTGGTGGCCGTAGCAGCGTCAGCATCCCGCGACCAGGACATCGGCCGGTCATGAGCACGGCCGGTCATGCGGCGGTCAATGCGTCGTCCAGCGAGTTGCAAGCGCCCTGTCAGCGGCTCGTGGCTGACTGTGATCCATCAACGAACGCCGGGCACGACCCGTCCGGCTCCTCGAAGGAGATCACCACATGAAGATCGGACTCGGACTCCCCCAGCTCGGCCAGTTCGCCGACGTCAACGCCCTCGTCGAGGTCGCCGTCACCGCGGAGGCGGCCGGCTTCTCGTCGCTGTGGACCGTCGACCGCCAGATGGCGCCCGTCGTCCCGCGCACCCCCTACCCGGCCAGCCCGGACGGAGCACTGCCCTCCGAGCAGTCGGTCGTGCTCGATCCGCTGCTCGCACTGGCCACCGCGGCGGCGCACACCCGACGGATCGCACTGGGCACGAGCGTCCTGGTCGCCCCGTTCTATGCGCCGTTGATGCTCGCCCGCAGCGCGGCGTCGCTCGACCGCCTCACCGGCGGACGCTTCGTGCTGGGCCTCGGTGTCGGCTGGTCGGCCGACGAGTACGCGGCCATCGGTGTCGCCCAGCGGCGGCTCGGCGCACGCCTCGACGAGGTGCTCGACGTGCTCGCGGCCGCGTGGCGCGAGGACATCGTCTCGGTGACGACGAGCCGCGAGGTGATCGCCCCGAGCGTGATCGGCCTCAAGCCGGCCGGTGGGCGCGTCCCGCTGGTGCTCGCGGCGTACAGCCCGGCCGGACTGGACCGCATCGCCCGCCGCGCCGACGGCTGGACGCCCGCCGGCGTGCCGGTGGCCGCGGCCGTGCCGATGTGGCACAGCGTGCTGCGGGCGGCCGCGGCGTACGGGCGTGACCCGTCGTCGCTGCAGCTCGTCGTGCGGGCCAACGTCAAGCTCACCGCCTTGCCGCTCGGCGCCGGCCGCGCGGAGTTCACCGGCTCGCCGGTGGAGGTGCGCGACGACGTCCTGCGGGCCCGCGAGGCCGGCGTCGACGAGATCATCATCGACCTGCAGGGCACCGCCCACTCGGTCGACCACCTGCTCGAGGCCACCGCGTTCCTCGCGTCGATGCCCGTCGACGCGTCCTCGCCGCTGACGTTCGCCGGCGATGACGACGTCGACGTCGACGTCGCCGTGCCGGTCGGCGTCTGACGCTCGCCAGTCGATCGCCCGTCCGCCCGCCCGGCAGCGTCGCCGCGACGGGTGGCCGGCGCGATCAGGCGTCATGTTCCTGACATGACGCTCACAACGGCCGATACGGCGCGTTCGGGCGTCAAGATCGCCAGCGACCGCGGCAGGATCGGCGGCCGCGGCGGCCGCCGCGGTGGCCCGGTGGCCGCAGCTGGCTACCTCGCGGCGAGCTCGGCGATGCGCCGGATGCCCTCGACCATGTCGTCGTCGCCGAGGGCGAAGGAGAACCGCGCATAGCCGGGGGTGCCGAACGCCTCGCCGGGCACGAACGCCACCTTCACCTGCTCGAGCACGAGGTCGGCGAGGTCCATCGTGGTGTGCGCCACCTGGCCGGCGAAGTCGCGTTCGAGGAGCGCGGTGAGGTTCGGGTAGCAGTAGAACGCGCCCTGCGGCGCCAGGCAGGTGACGCCGGGGATGTCGCTGAGCATCCGGTGCATCGTCGTGCCCCGCCGCTCGAACGCCTCGCGCATCATCGACACGGCCGACAGGTCGCCGCTCACCGCGGCGAGGGCCGCGGCCTGGGCGACGTTGGCCACGTTGCTCGTGGAGTGCGACTGGAAGTTGATCGCCGCCTTGATCACGTCGGTCGGCCCGATCATCCAGCCGACGCGCCACCCGGTCATCGCGTAGGTCTTGGCCACGCCGTTGACGATGATGCACTGGTCGGCGATGTCGGGCACGACCGTCGGCATCGAGACGAACTCGTGCGGACCGTAGGTGAGGTGCTCGTAGATCTCGTCGGTGATCACCCAGATGCCGTGCTCGACGGCCCAGCGACCGATCGCCTCGACCTCGTCCTTCGGGTACACCGCGCCCGACGGGTTGTCCGGGCTGACGAAGAGCAGCGCCTTCGTGCGCGAGTTGCGCGCCTCCTCGAGCTGGTCGACCGTGACCCGGAAGCCGGTCTCCTCCGTGGTGTCGATCACCTTCGGCACGCCGCCGGCGAGGGTGATGGCCTCGGGATACGTCGTCCAGTACGGGGCCGGGCAGATGACCTCGTCGCCGGGGTCGCACAGCGCGGCGAACGCAGCGAACACCGCGTGCTTGCCGCCGTTGGTCACCAGCACCTGGTTGGCGCTGCACTCGAAGCCCGAGTCGCGCGCCGTCTTGGCGGCGATGGCCTCGCGCAACGCCGGCAGGCCGGCGGCCGGCGTGTAGCGGTGCATCGCCGGGTCGTGGCAGGCCTTGGCCGCAGCCTCGACGATGTGCTGCGGCGTCGGGAAGTCCGGCTCGCCGGCGCCGAAGCCGATGACGTCCTCGCCCTGCGCCTTGAGCGCCTTGGCCTTGGCGTCGACGGCGAGCGTGGCCGATTCGGCGATCATGGCGAGGCGCGTGCTGGTGCGGTTCACGTCAGGCGAGCCTACTGGCGCTCACGCTCCGGTCGGGAGCGAGTTCGCCGCTCGGTCCGCGTCGGCGGGCGGATTCGGGCGGGCCGGACCGGGCGACGATCCGCCAGACTGGTCGGGTGACCGCCGCCAAGACGACCGAGCCGACCGCCATCACGATCCCCCGCTCGCTGCTGCCGTCCGACGGGCGCTTCGGCTGCGGACCTTCGAAGATCCGTCCCGAGCAGGTCCTCGCCCTCGGCGCGGCCAACGCCAACATTCTCGGGTCGAGCCACCGCCAGGCGCCCGTGAAGAACCTCGTCGGCTCGGTGCGCGCCGGGCTGACCGAGCTGTTCGGCCTGCCCGACGGCTGGGAGATCGTGCTCGGCAACGGCGGCACCACCGTGTTCTGGGACGTCGCCACGTTCGGCCTGATCCGCGAGCGCAGCCAGCACGCGGTGTTCGGCGAGTTCTCCTCGAAGTTCGCCGAGGCGGCCGGCACCGCCCCGCACCTCGGCGAGCCGGTCATCGTCCGCAGCGAGCCCGGTGATCATCCGACGCTCGACAGGGTGCCCGACGGTGTGGACCTCGTGGCCCTGACGCACAACGAGACGTCCACGGGCGTGGCCATGCAGCTGCGCCGTCCGGTGGGCGACGCGCTCGTCGCCGTGGACGCCACCTCGGCCGCCGGTGGCCTGCGCTGGGACCCGTCCGAGGTCGATGTGTACTACTTCGCCCCGCAGAAGTGCTTCGCCAGCGACGGTGGGCTGTGGCTCGCGGCGTGCTCGCCGCCGGCGCTCGAGCGCATCCGCCAGATCGCCGGCACGCGCTGGGTGCCGGCGAGCCTCGACCTGAAGATCGCCCTGGACAACTCGCTGCAGAACCAGACGTACAACACGCCGGCACTGGCCACGCTCGTCCTGCTCGACAGCCAGCTGCAGTGGATGCTGGGCAACGGCGGGCTCGACTGGTGCGCCCACCGCTCGGCCACGTCGGCCACCCACCTGTACTCGTGGGCCGAGCGCACCGAGTGGGCGTCACCGTTCGTGACCGATCCGGCCAAGCGCTCCGACGTCGTCGGCACGATCGACCTCGCCGGTCCCGACGAGGGTGGGGTCGACGCCAACGCGGTCTGCGCCGCGCTGCGGGCCAACGGCATCGTCGACACCGACAGCTATCGCAAGCTCGGCCGCAACCAGCTGCGCGTCGGCATGTTCCCGGCCATCGAGCCCGACGACGTGCGTACGCTCACGGCGTGCATCGACCACGTCGTCGGCGAGCTGCGCGCATGAGCCGCGGCCGCAACCGCTGATGGACGTCGACGACGTCCTCGTCCTGGCCACGGAGGACATGGCGCCGCTGCACCGGCCGATCATGGTCGTCGCCCTGCGCGGCTGGTTCGATGTCGCCCAGGCGGCCACCGATGCGCTCGACCACATGGTCGAGGGGCGCAACGCGCCGATCGTCGGGGCCATCGAGCCCGACCCGTTCTTCGACTTCACCCAGGAGCGGCCGAACACGGTGCTCGACGAGGACGGCAACCGCTTCACCCGCTGGCCGGAGAACGAGGTGCAGATCCTGCGCCGGCGCGACCCGACGGTGTCGAACCACGACCTGATCATCCTCAGCGGCGTGGAGCCGCACCTGCGCTACGCGACGTTCGCCGAATGCATCGTCGGCGTGGCGACGACGTTCGCCTGCGAGGTCGTGGTCACGGTCGGGGCGGGCGCCGAGGCCGTCCCGCACTCGCGCCTGCCGCTCGTGGTCGGGAGCACCACCAACGAGGGTCTGGCCCGGGCACTCGGGCTCAGCCGTCCGCAGTACCAGGGGATCACCGGGCTGGTCGGCGTGCTCCAGGAGCGGCTGGACCGGGCCGGGATCCCCGCCGTCTCGTTGCGCGTCGGCGTGCCCCACTACCTGGGCAACGCCAAGCACCCGCAGTCGTCGATCGCCCTGCTGCGCCACCTGGAGCACGTCCTCGGCGAGCCGACGGGCCACGCCGGGCTGTCCGAGGAGGCGATGCGCTGGCGCACGTTGCACGACGAAGCCGTGGCCGAGGATCCACAGGCAGCGTCCTACGTGCGCATGCTCGAGCGCGAGTACGACCGCCGCGCCGAAGCCGCCCTGCCCTCGGCCGACGACCTCGCCGCCGAGCTGGAGCGCTTCCTGCGCGAGCAGCACCCTCCGCCCGACGACCCGCCGTCGTCTGACGGGCCCTGACTTCTCGCGTTCCTGTCAGGCGCTCACCGGAACCAGTCCGGTCAGGGCGCGACACGAACCGTCGTCTCAGCGGTTCGCCCGGGGCTGCCGGGCTGCCGAGCCGCCGTGGATCAGCCGACGCCGGGGTTGATCGGGGCGTCGGCGATCACGGCGCGACCGGCGAGCCCGGCGAGGTCGTCCTCGGTCAGGCCCAGCTCGCCGGACAGGATCTCGACGTTGTGCTCGCCGAACATCGGCGAGTGCCGCCGCGGACCGGGCGCCGCCTCGACCAACCGCCAGGTGACGCCCTGCTGCTTGTAGCGGATCATCTTCGGGTGCGGCAGGTACGCCCAGTACTCACGGTGCAGCAGGTGCGGGTCGTCGAGGATCGAGCCGGTGTCGAGCACCCGGCCGGCCGCGACGCCGTTCTCCTGCAGGGCCTCCATCGCCAGCTGGGGTCGCTGCGTCGCGGCCCAGGCGCCGAGCACATCGTCGAGCTCGTCGTGACGGGCACGCCGCGCGTCGAGGTCGAGGCCGGCGAGGTCGTCACGCCCGATCAGTGAGCACAAGGTCCGCCACTCGTCGTCGGTGCGCACGGAGATCACCAGCCATTGCTCCTCCCCGAGCGTGCGGTAGACGCCTTGCGGGGCGAAGCGGTCGTCGCGACAGCCGATGTGGACGACCGGCTCACCCCGGGAGGCAGCGACGAACGCCTCACCGATGAGGGTCATCGCCCCCTCGCGCTGGGCGAGGTCGACGAAGCGGCCGCCTTCGCCGGCGTCGCGCGCCGCCAGGCCGAGCGCGGTGGCCGCCACCGCGTGCAGCCCGGCGATCGGGTCGCAATAGGAGATGCCGGTCTTGAACGGCTCGCCGTCGCCGTACCCGGTGAGCGAGGCGAGGCCGGACATCAGCTCGATCACGGGACCGAATCCGACGTAGTGCGAGTCGGGGCCCTCCTTGCCGAACGCGGCCATGCTGATCGTCACCAGGTTCGGGTTGGCCGCGCGCAGCACGTCGACCGTGAGACCGAGCTTGTCGAGCACGTCGGCGCGGTAGTTCTCCAGCAGCACGTCGGCGCCGGCGAGCAGGCGCAGCAACAGGTCGCGGCCCTCCTGCTGGGCGAGGTCGAGCGTCAACGAGCGCTTGTCGCGGTTGTAGGCGTTGAAGTAGTACGCCGAGTTCCAGGGGTCCTCGACACCGGGCTGCGGCGAGAGGGTGCGGATGTTGTCCCAGGCGGACGGCGACTCGACCTTGATGACGTCGGCGCCCATCGAGGCCAGGTGCAAGGTGGCGAACGGCCCGGCCCACATCATCGACAGGTCGATCACGCGCACCCCCTCGAGGGGCAGTCGGCCGCGCTCGCCCTCGGCGGACGGACGCGGCGCCCACTCGACGGCGGCGGCCGACGCGCTGCCGTCGTCGTCCGATGGTCGCCACCCGAACCCACCGAACGGACGGGCGGGCACGGTCGCCGACCCGATCTGCTCGAGCGCCCCGCGCACCTCCAGGCCCTCACGGCCGATGAGGTCGGCCGGCGTGCTGACCACGCCGACGGGGACCTTGTTGGCCAGCCCGAGGGCGAGCAGCTCGTCCTTGGTCTTGTCCATGAACCACAGGTACATCTTCAGCGTCAGCTGCTCGTCGTTCTCCGGGACGAGTCGCAGGAGCGGATCGGCGAAGCGCGGCTCGGCCAGCTCGGGGTCGCCGAGGAGCTTGAACAGCGCGGGGATCTGGCGCTCGAGGCAGAACGCGCCGGCCCAACCGTCGAGCGCGGGGTACACGCCCCACTGGCCGCGGGTGTGGTTGCCGAGGCGGACGAACACCGGCAGGCCCGTGGCGGTCGCAGGCCCGTAGAGCTCGAGCATCCCTGCGGCGCACTCTTGCGCCGACAGATCGACGAGGTCACCGGCGCGGTGCCGGTGCGTCCCGTACCAGCAGGTGACGGCCGCGCTGAAGGCGTTGAGCCCGGCGAGCTTCTCGGCCTGGCGGCCGCCGGTGACGAGCGGGGTCCGCCCGGCGTCGCCGGTGAGCGACATGATCCCGCCCATGGCGAACGACACTGCGTTGGTCGCCTGGAAGTCGCGGTACGGCCCGGTGAGGCCGAACGGCGTGACCGACACGACGAGGAGGTGCGGGTGGCGTTGCCGGACGTCCTCCCAGTCGATGCCGAGCGCGACGAGCTGCGCGGGTTGGCGGTCGCTGACGACGAGGTCGGCGCCGGCGAACAGCGCATCCCAATCGGCGGGAACATCCTCGTGGCGCTTGCCGGCGTGCAGGTACGTCGTCTCGTCGGCGGTGAGCGGCACGACGCCGGAGGCGCCGACGTGGCGGACCTCGGCGCCGTAGCCACGCAGCAGCCGGCCGGCGAACGCCGCCGAGATGCCCGACGAGATCTCCACGACGCGCACGTCGGCGAGGGGAAGGTTCACCACGACTTGTCCTCCGATTGGTCGATCGCGCCGGAGCGTACGAGCCGACACGCGGTGGACTCGCACCGAGGGACGTCCGCGTCCGCGGCGTGCCGCGCGGCGACGTCGACATCGCGGCGCGAGACGACATCGGTCCGAGGTACCGTCCGGCGCGTGGGGCGCTCGGCGCTGGTGGTGCTCGTGGCCGAGGCGGAGCCGGTGGTCGGCGACGTGCGCCGACGCTCGGCGGGCGCTGATCGGCGTCAGCGTCCGGCACCGCTGGCCGAGGTGGGCCGCGGCCCGGCGGCGAAGTTCGGGTTCTCGATCACGCCGACGACCTCGCCGTGCGCCGTCTGAACGGTGGCCGTCTTGATGCCGCCGCCGACCTCGGACGGCGCCGTGCGCACCGTGGCCCCGGCGGTGACGAGCGCTTCGATCGCCGCGGCGATGTCGGACACACCCCAGTACGCGACCGGCCCGACCGACGGGTCGGCGTCGGGCTCCAGCCCGAGCTCGTAGCCGGCCACCTCGAAGCCGACGTAGAACGGCTCGTCGAAGTACGGCTCGACGCCGAGCAGCGCGGTGAACGCGCTCTTCGTCGCCTCCAGGTCGGGGGCGGGGTAGATCACGGTGCGCAGACCGAGGAACATGGGGGAGGCGGGGATCGACGTCATGGTTCGATGATCGACCCTGGTTGCGACAACGTCCTGTCGGAGTTTCCCTGCAAAGCTGACGGCATCCGCCGCATCGAGCGCCTGTACGCGATCAGTGAGCACATCCGCCAGGCGCGGCCGCACACCGTGTCGGCGAGCCGCCTCGCCACCGAGCTCGGCGTCACCCGGCGGACGATCGAGCGCGACCTCGCTGCGCTGCGCTCCGCGGGGCTGCCGATCTACGGCGTACCCGGCCGCGGCGGCGGCACCGGTTCGGCCGCCCGGCGGGGCTCCGCCGTCGTCACGCTCACCGAGCCCGAGCTGGTCGCGCTGGTGGTCGCCGCCCACCTGGCCGGCGACGCGCCGTTCGCCACCTCGGCGTCGACGGCGATCGTCAAGTTGCTGGACTCACTCGATGCGCCCGAGCGGGTCACCGTGGACGAGCTGCGCGGCCGCTTCCGGCTCGCCGTGCCCGCGGGTGGCGCTGGGAGCCCTCGGGTCCGCTCGGTGCTCGAGGACGCGGTGCGCGCCCACACGGTCGTGCGCCTGACCTACGTCGACCGCAACGAGGTGCGCACCGTGCGCCGTGTCGAACCCACCGGCTTCTACCTCGCCAACGGGGCTTGGGCGTTGATCGCCTGGTGTCAGCTGCGCGGCGCCGGACGACTGTTCATGCTCGACCGCATCCGTGCCGCCCATCCGACACGTACGACGTTCTCCGTCAGGGAGCCCGACGTCGTGCTCGGCTGGGTGCCCACGCCGGGCGTGGCGCCGTGACCGTCACGCTCACACCGGCTGCAGCGGTCGCGGTGGTCCGGGCGGGCTGCTCACGCCGATCGGATCGCCCACGCGCACCGCGCCGCCGCATACGACGACACCCATGATCCCGGCCCGACGGACGACGTTGCCGTCGTCATCGCGCCCGCGGACCTCGTCGAGCAGCCCGGGTCGGAAGCGATCGATCTGCGGGCACGGGTTGCGCAGCCCGGTGACGGCCACGAGCGCCCGGTCGCCGAGCAGGAGCATCGATCCCACGGCGAGTGCATGCAGGTCGAGCCCGGTCGTCGTCACGTTCTCACCGAGCTCACCGGGACCGACGTGGAAGCCGGCGACGGCGAGCACGTCGAACAGCTCGGCGTCGATCAGGTGGACCTGACGCAGGTTCGGCTGATCCGGATTCGTCCGTACCCGCGAACGGTGCTGCACGAGCGGTCCGGCGTGGGCGTCGCCGACGATCCCGACGCCGGCGACGAGCTCGACGTGGTCCACCGACCGCTTGGTGAAGTGGTGCCCGTCGTCGATGTTCAAGGCGACGACGGCAGCCATGTGCGCAGCGTGCCACACGGTCCCAGCGGACGACGCCGAGTTTGCCCTCGGCCTTGCCACCGAGCCGGTTCGTGTCGCGGCAGCACGCGCCGGAACTCGCCGTCAGCGGCGCGACACGAACGTGGCGACGAGGCTCAGGCCTTGGCGGCGCGGAAGCCGGCGTCGAGGTCGGCGAGGATGTCGTCGATCGACTCCAGGCCGACGCTGAGGCGCACCAGCCCCGGGTGCACGCCGGTGGACACCTGCTCCTCGTTGGTCAACTGGCTGTGGGTCGTGCTCGCCGGGTGGATCACCAGGCTGCGCACGTCGCCGATGTTGGCCACGTGGCTGTGCAGCTCCAGCGCCTCGACGAAGCGCTGGCCGGCGTCGACCCCGCCCTTGATGATGAACGCGATGATGCTGCCGTAGCCCTTGCCCCGCCCGTACTTCGTGGCCCGCTCCTTCCACGGGCTGGCGTCGAGACCGGCGAACGAGACGCTCTCCACCTCGTCGCGCCCGACGAGGAACTCGGCCACCTTGGCGGCGTTCTCGAAGTGCCGCTCCATCCGCAGGCTGAGCGTCTCCAGGCCCTGGAGGAACATGAACGCGTTGAACGGCGAGACCGACGAGCCGAGGTCGCGCAGCATCTGCACGCGCGCCTTGATGATGTAGGAACCGGGCCCGAGCGCCGGCCAGTAGGCCAGGCCGTGGTAGCTCGGATCAGGATCGGTGAAGTTGGGGAACCGTCCGCTGGCGGCGAAGTCGAACGTGCCGCCGTCGATGATCGCCCCACCGATCGACGTGCCGTGGCCGCCGATGAACTTGGTGAGGCTGTGCACGACGATGTCGGCGCCCCACTCGATCGGGCGGATGAGGTACGGCGTGGGGACGGTGTTGTCGACGATCAGCGGGATGCCGTGGTCGTGGGCCACCTTGGAGACGCCTTCGAGGTCGAAGATGTCGTTCTTCGGGTTGGCCAGCACCTCACCGAAGAACGCCTTCGTGTTCGGGCGGATGGCGGCGCGCCACTGCTCGAGGTCGTCGGGATCGTCGACGAACGAGACCTCGATGCCCATCTTCGGGAACGTGTAGTGGAACAGGTTGTACGTGCCGCCGTACAGCGACGGGCTGGACACGACGTGGTCGCCGGCCTGGGCCAGGGTGAGGATGGAGATCGTGGTCGCCGCCTGGCCACTGCCCACGGCGAGCGCGCCGGGCAGTCCGACCGCGGTCATCACGCCGCCCTCGAGGCTGTTCAGCCGGGCCTCCAGCGCACCCTGCGTGGGGTTCATGATCCGCGTGTAGATGTTGCCGATCTCGGCGAGCGCGAACAGGTTCTGGGCGTGCGCCGAGTCGCGGAACTCGTACGCCGTGGTCTGGTAGATCGGCACCGCCCGCGCCCCGGTGCTGGCATCGGGCTCGCCGCCGATGTGGATCTGACGTGTCTCGAAGCCCCACTGGTCGCTCATGCGCGGCACGCTACTCCGTTAAATCCCGACCCATCCAGTCATATTTCTGCCCGTCCGGGCATGTTCGTGTCGCCGCACGCGGCGCACGTGCCGATCGTGCGGCGACACGAACCTCGAACGACTTCAGCCGCCGGAGACGTCGGCGACCTTCTGCTTGCCGGCACCGAGGAACGGCATCATCGATCGCAGCTGGGCGCCGACCTCCTCGATCTGGTGGGCCGAGCCTTCCTTGCGCAACTGGTTGAAGTGCTCGCGGCCGCCCTCGCTCTCGGCGACCCACTCCTTGGCGAACTTGCCGGACTGGATCTCCTTGAGGATCTTCTTCATCTCCGCCTTGGTCTTGGCGTTGACGATCCGCGGCCCGCGGGTGACGTCGCCGTACTCGGCGGTGTCGCTGATCGAGTAGCGCATCCCGGTGATGCCTTCCTCGTACATCAGGTCGACGATCAGCTTCACCTCGTGGAGGCACTCGAAGTAGGCCATCTCCGGCTGGTAGCCGGCCTCGACGAGCGTGTCGAAGCCCGCCTGCACGAGGGCGGTCACGCCGCCGCACAGCACGGCCTGCTCGCCGAACAGGTCGGTCTCGGTCTCCTCGGCGAACGACGTCTCGATCACGCCGGCGCGCGCCCCGCCGATCGCCTCGGCGTAGCTCAGCGCCAAAGCGTGCGCCTCGCCGCTGGCGTCCTGGTGCACGGCGATGAGGCAGGGCACGCCGCCGCCCTCGGTGTACGTGCGGCGCACGAGGTGGCCCGGGCCCTTCGGGGCGATCATGATCACGTCGACGGTCTTCGGCGGGCGGATGCGCTTGAAGCGGATGTTGAACCCGTGGGCGAAGGCCAGCGCCTTGCCCTTGCGCATGTGCGGCTTGATGAACTCCTCGTACGTCGCCTTCTGCTCGGTGTCGGGCATCGTCAGCATGATCACGTTGGCCCACTTGGCCGCATCGGCGATGGTCATCACCTCGAGGCCGGCGTTCTCCGCCTTGGCCTTGGAGCCCGAGCCCTCGCGCAGGCCGACGACGACTTGGACGCCGCTCTCCTTGAGGTTCAGCGCGTGGGCGTGACCCTGGCTGCCGTAGCCGATGATCGCCACCTTGCGACCTCGGATGATCGACGGATCGGCGTCCGCCTCGTAGTACATCTTCGCGGCCATCTCAGCCAGCCTTTCCCTTGTTGGAGTTGACGGCGCGCAGTCGCGCCGAGCGATCGAGCTTGGGCAGCGCCGACCCGTCCGGTGCGCTGCAGCTCCACGATGCCATACCCACCGAGCAGGTCCTCGAAGTCGTCGAGCTTGTCGGGATGTCCCTCGAGGCTGACGGTCACCGCGTCGAGGCCCACGGCGAGGATCTTGCCCTCGAAGATGTTGACCAGCTCGATCACCTGGTGACGGTCGTCGGGGTTCGCCCGGATGGTGGCCAGCAGCAGCTCGCGCTCGACCGAGCGGCGCGGGTCGAGCTCACTGATCTTGACCACCTCGATGAGCTTGAACAGCTGCTTGACCACCTGCTCGAGCGGCGTCTCCTCGACGTCCACGCAGATCGTGATCCGGCTGAACCCCTCGTCCTCGGCGGGCGCGACGGCCAACGAGTAGATGTTGAACCCGCGCCGGGCGAACAGCCCGGCGACGCGGGCGAGCACGCCCGATCGGTTCTGCACCAGCACGGAGAGGATGTGGTGGTGCTCCATCGAGCTCAACGGATCTCCTCGTGCGCCGTGGCGCTCGCCGGGCCTGCGGCCTGGGCCACGCGCTCGCGGTGCTCGGACATCGCCACGGCCGCTGCGGGCGAGGTGCGGATCAGCCAGTCCGGCGTCCAGGTCGTCGTGGTCGGTTGCTGTGAGTCGCTCACCGGAGCGCTCCCTTCGTGTTCGTGTTCGTGTTCGTTGCACGGCGCGCTGCTGCACACGTGGATCTGCGTGACGCTCATCGCAGCGCGCCCTTGCGGGTCTCTTGCTCGCCCGGGAGGACGAGGTCGTCGTTGCTGGAGCCGGCCGGGACCATCGGGAAGACCTTCTCCCGTGCGTCGACACGGAAGTCGACGACCACCGGCCGGTCGTCCACCGAGTTGGCCTTGTCGATCGCCGGCTGGACCTCTTCGGGGCTGTCGACGCGGATGCCGACGCAGCCCATCGCCTCGGCCCACTTGACGAAGTCGGGCAGCTCCGGCGACAGGTACACCTCGCTGTAGCGCTCGTCGTAGAACATCTCCTGCCACTGGCGGACCATGCCGAGGTAGCTGTTGTTCAAGATGGCGACCTTGATCGGGATGCGCTCGACGCTGGCGGTCACCAGCTCCTGGGCGGTCATCTGGAAGCAACCGTCGCCGTCGACCGCCCACACCGTGCGGTCCGGCCGGCCGACCTTGGCGCCGATCGCGGCCGGCACGCTGAAGCCCATCGTGCCCAGCCCACCGGAGTTGACCCAGGTGTACGGCTCGTTGAACCGCCAGTACTGGCTGCTCCACATCTGGTGCTGGCCGACGCCGCTGACGAGGATCGTGCCTTCGGGTGCGTTGTCGCGCAGTTGCTCGAGGCAGAACTGCGGCTTCGAGCGCGTCGCCGGGCTCCGACTGCTCGTACGTCAGCGGGAACTGCTCGCGCCATCCGCTGATGCGGCTCTTCCACGCGCCGGTGTCGGCCTGCTCCGTGCCGCCGTCGCGCAGCGCGCGGATCGCCTTGATGATCTCGGTGATCACCTGGCGGCAGTCGCCGACGATCGGCACGTCCGGCTTGCGCACCTTGCCCTGCTCGGCCGGGTCGATGTCGACGTGGATGATCTTGGCCTCGGGGGCGAACGTCGACACCTTGCCGGTGATCCGGTCGTCGAACCGTGCGCCGAGCGTGATCAGCAGGTCGGCCTTCTGCAGGGCGGTGATCGCCGTGGCGTTGCCGTGCATGCCCGGCATGCCCAGGCACAGCGGGTGGTCGTCGGGGAACGCGCCCCGGGCCATCAGCGTGGTGACCACGTGGATGTCGGTCATCTCGGCCAGCTCGCGCAGCCCCTCGGCCGCGTGGGCCTTGAGGACGCCGCCGCCGACGTACAGGATCGGCCGCTCGCTGGCCAGGATGAGCTTGGCGGCCTCCTTGATCATCCGCGGGTGGCCCTTGGTGGTCGGGCGGTACCCGGGAAGGCTGTCGGCGACCTCGTCGTCGGTCGGCCAGTGCCACTCCATCGTGTTCGTCAGGACGTCCTTGGGCACGTCGATCAGCGTCGGCCCGGGCCGGCCCGTGGTGGCGATGTGGAACGCCTGGCGCACGGCCATCGGCACGTCCTGGGCGGTCATGACCAGCTCGTTGTGCTTGGTGACCGAGCGGGTGATGCCGATCGTGTCGCACTCCTGGAACGCGTCGGTGCCGATGGCGAACGTCGGCACCTGGCCGGTGATCGCCACCATCGGGATCGAGTCCATGTACGCGTCCATCAGCGGCGTCACCATGTTCGTGGCCGCCGGCCCGCTCGTGACCATGGCCACGCCGGGCCGCCCGGTGACGTGCGCGTAGCCCTCGGCCATGTGGCCGGCGCCCTGCTCGTGACGCACGAGGATGTGGCGGATGCTGCTGTCGAGCAGCGGGTCGTATGCCGGCAGGATGCAGCCGCCGGGGAGGCCGAACATCACTTCGGTGCCCTCCATCTCCAGCGACTTGATCAGGGCCTGGGCCCCGGTGATCTTCATTCGACTTGCTCCGTTCGTGGCGATCTGGCGCAACGTGCCCGAAAACTGAAACGGCCTCCCGCTGTGGGAGGCCAGGGACGCACGCGCTATGTGGACGTGCGTCTAGTCGATGAGTACGAGCAGGGTGGTGAGTCGGGTACGCATCGCCGTCGATTGTGCCATCGTCGCCGGGCGGATCGCAACCCTGTTCGCCGGCCGGCGTCGGCCGGAGAACGCCGAACGCCGGCACCGATCCCGCTCGGCGACGAGCGGATCGGGTGCCGGCGTGGCGTTGGGGAGACAGGGTGCTGCGTCAGGCGGCGATCGCGTAGGACGAGGTGAGATCGCCGACGGTCCGGGCCAACGACACGGCCAGCAGGCCGAACGCCCGCTCGCGGACGGGGGCCGGCGACGCCGGGTCGCGCAGGACCTCGGTGAGCACGGGGCGCAGGCCGTGGTCCTCGGCGAGGGCGACGATCGTCACGGACGCCCGCCTCGTGGGCGGCGATGCCGTCGCGGTCGATCGCCCAGGCGAGATCGTCCAGGGCGACCACTGCGCGGCGGCTCATGACGGGGATGGGGGTGAGCTGCAGGGCCATGCCTTCATGGTACGGAGCTGGGACGATGATGTATAGCGATTAAGTCTGGGGGGTATGATCAGGTTCACTTATGAAGCCGATCCACCTCCACGACGTCGAGATCCGCCACCTCCAGGCGCTGCAGGCCGTGGCCGCCGAAGGGTCCTTCGGTCGGGCCGCGGACCGCCTCGGCTTCAGCCAGTCCGGGGTCAGCCAGCAGATCGCCGCGCTCGAACGCGTGGTCGGCCACAAGGTGTTCGACCGCCCCGGCGGCTCGCGGCGCGTCGAGCTCACGCCGGTCGGCACGACGCTGCTGACGCACGCCGAGGCCGTGCTCGAGCAGCTGCGCGAGGCCGAGCGCGACGTCGAGAAGCTCCTCGCCGGCGGCGGGCGGTTGGTGATCGGCTCGTTCCAGAGCGTGTCGGTGAAGATCCTCCCGGCGGTCGTCGGCCGGATCCTCGGCGAGTCGCCGGAGCTGGACATCCGCTGCGTCGAGTACAACAACCTCGACGAGATCATGGTCCCGCTGCAGGCCGGCGAGCTCGACCTGGCGTTCGCCATCGGGTCCCAGCTCGACGAGTTCGAGGGCGTCGAGCACCGCCTGCTGTGTACCGATCCGTTCTTCTTGATCTCCCCGTCGGCCGTCAAGGTCTCCCCGACGATCAGCGCCGCCGACGTCGCCGATCTGCCACTGATCGGCGAGCAGCCGGGCGGCAGCTGCCAGAACGCGCTCGAGGCGGACCTGCGCGTGCTGGGCATCGATCCGAGCTACGTGTTCCGGTCGAACGACAACTCGGCCATCCAGTCGATGGTCCGCTCGGGCATGGGTCACGCCATCCGCCCGTACCTGGCGATCGACCCGACGGACCAGGGGATCGTCGTGCGCGACATGCTCCCGGCGCTGCCGCCGCGCCACATCCGCATCGCCTGGCGCGAGGGACGCACGTTGCTCCCGGCGGCGCAGCGCTTCGTCGAGATCGCCACCGAGGTGTGCGCCACCTTGTCGTCGGCCAGCGACGCCGCCTGAGCCACCGATGTCCGGCGCCCGCCGACGGGTGACGATCGCCGAGCGCCGGGCGCGGCTCGCCCGGCGCCATCTGCTGGCGCCGTCGACGCACACCGACGACGTCGCGGCCATCGCCGATGCCGTGGTCGCCCTGCACTCCAGCGACCCGGTCACCGTCTACCTGTCGGCGACGGCGCGCATGGCCCACCCGTCGATCGCCGCGGTGAGCGATGCGCTGTACGAGCAGCACGCCGTCGTGCGCCACCACGCGATGCGTCGCACCCTGTGGGTGATGAGCCCCGAGGTCGCCCGCGAGGCCCACGCCGCGTGCACCGTCGGCCTCGTGCGGCCGGAGTGGAACCGCACCGTCAAGCTCATCGAATCGAGCGGGATCACCGACGACGGCGACGCCTGGCTGCGCGCCGCCAAGCGCGACACCCTCGCCGCACTCCACCGGCTCGGCTCGGCGAGCACCCGGCGGATCGGCCAGGAGGTGCCCGAGCTGACCAGACCGCTGCACATGGCGGTCGGCAAGACCTACGCGGCGTCGCCGGCCGCGCACACGCGGGTCATGCTGCTCCTCGGCTTCGACGGCGACATCATCCGTGGACGGCCGGCGGGCACCTGGATCAACGGCCAGTACGAGTGGTGGCCGACCGATGCGGTCGTACCCGGCGGGCTCCACGGGTTGGACCCGGCGCCGGCGCGGGCGTCACTCGTCCGTCGGGTGCTGCGCGCGTTCGGCCCGATGACGACGCTACGACGTTCGCTGGTGGCTCGGCGCTGGCCGCCGGCAACGTCGGCGCCGCGCTGCGTGCCGTCGAGGCGGTGGAGGTCGACATCGACGGCGGCGACGACACGCAGACCGGGTGGCTGCTCCCCGACGATCTCGACGTGGTTCGCTCCCCCGCTCACTGGACGGCGGCGCTCCCCGGGCTCGACCCGACGACGATGGGGTGGAACGCGCGGTCGTGGTACCTCGGCGAGCATGGGGCGCTGGTGTTCGATCGCAACGGCAACGGCGGCCCGACCCTGTGGGTCGACGGTGAGATCGTCGGCTCGTGGGTGCAGCGCAAGGACGGCCGGATCGTCCACCAGCTGCTCCAGGACGTCCCGACCCCGGCCCGCCACTCGCTGGAGCGTCAGCTCGGCGAACTGGAGGAGCTGTTCGGCGACGTGCGCCACACCGTGCGCTTCCCCGCCCCCATCCAACGCACCCTGCTCGCCTGAGCGCTGGTCGGGGTCGAGCTCGTCTGCCCACACCCGGGCCCGAGTCCCAGACGGCCTCCCGAGTCGGACGCGTGCGCTACCGCACCCCAGCGACTCGGGCGGCCGCCGCCGACCCCGACCATCGACCACCACCCGAGTCCCGCGCGTGCACGGGAGTCCCGAACGTGCGAACTCGCCCGCCGGCGACTCGACCGGACGCCGGGGACTCGGGCGGCCACGTCCGACTCGGGTGCGGCCCGTCAGTCGGGTTCGGCGAGGTCGCCGTCTTCGTCGATGTGCTCCAGCAGATCGCTGTCGACGAGGACGTCGGGCTCGACGAGGCGCAGCGGCAGATCCGGGTCGTCCTCCAGCAGCTCGGGCTCCTCGCGCGCCGAGCGCTCGGCGAGCGACTCGTCGGTGACGTCGGCGTCGGCGAACGGCAGGCCGACGGGACGGTCGGGGGCGTCGTCGAATGCGCCCACCTCGTCGCTGGTGACGGCGTCGTTGCCGGTCATCTCCTCGTCGACGGCTTCGGCTACGTCCTGCTCATCGCTCATGACCACAGGCTTACCCGATCAGGCGGACAACGCACCCACGTCGGGTCGCTGAACGCACCGTCATGTCGGGTCGCTGAACGCACCGTCATGTCGGGTCGCTGAACGCACCGTCATGTCGGGTCGCCGAACGCTCCGTCATGTCGGGTCGCTGAACGCTCCCTGGAGCCGGGCGGCGGTGAGCGTGTTCTCCAACAGGCAGGCGACGGTCATCGGCCCGGTGCCACCGGGGTTCGGGGTGATCGCCCCGGCCACGGCCTGGACCTCGTCGAACGCCACATCGCCGGCGATGCCCGCCGCCGAGCGGGAGACGCCGACGTCGATCACTGCCGCACCGGGCTTGACGTGGGCCGCCGTGATCATCCCCGCCTGCCCGGCGGCGCCGACGACGATGTCGGCCGCGCGGCACACGTCGAGCAGGTCGGCGGTGCGACTGTGGGCGATGGTCACCGTGGCATCGGTGCCCTTGCGGGCCAGCAGCAGCGACAGCGGCAGGCCGACGAGGGTCGAGCGGCCGATCACCACGGCCCGGGCGCCGGCGGTGGCCACGCCGTAGCGATCCAGGAGGCGCATGACGCCGGTCGGCGTGCAGCCGACGAGACCCGGCTCACCGCGCACCAGCCGACCGAGCGACTCGGTGGTCAGGCCGTCGACGTCCTTGTCCGCCGGGATCAGCCCGATCACCCGGTTCTCGTCGAGACCGGCGGGCAGCGGCAGCTGCACGAGGATCCCGTGCACGCCCGGGTCGTCGACGAGCGACTCCACGAGCGCCTCGACCTCCGCCTGGGTGGCCGTGGCCGGCAGCGTCTCGTTGCGGCTGACCATGCCGGCGAGCGCGGCGCGCTGGTGCTTCATCCGCACGTAGCTGTGGCTGGGCTTGTCGTCGCCGACGAGCACCGTGGCCAGGCACACCGGCGGCGAGCCGGCCGCCTCGATCGTGGCCCGCAGCCCGTCGACGATCTCGTCGCGCAGCCGCAGCCCGTCCATCAGCACGGCGCCACCGGGCGTGCGGTCGAAGTTCGTCACGTGCGCCGAGGCTACTGAGCGGGACCGTCGTCGCCGAGGAGCGATGGCAGACCGGTCGCCGGATGACCGGTTTCGACGACGAAGATGTCGCCGATGACGACCGTTCAGCTCAGCACCGTCCGCGGCCGCACCTGGGCGTGGACCTCGCTCGATCCGGCCGACGGCGGCGCGCCGAACATCCTGTTCGTCCACGGCTTCCAGAACGACGGGACGGTCTGGGCGCCGTTGCTCGCCGCGCTCGCCGACGACCCGATCCGACAGGTCGTCGTCGACCTCCCGGGGTGCGGCGCCAGCCCGGCACCGGCGATCTGGCAGCGCTCGACGATCCCCGAGCTCGCCGCCGACCTCGCCGAGCTCATGCGCGCCAAAGGGCTCGCACCGGTGGTCATCGTCGGCCACAGCCTCGGCGGCGGGATCGGGCTGCAGCTCGCCCTCGACGCGCCCGACCTCGTCGGCGGCCTGGTGCTGTTCGCCCCGGTGTCGACGCGCGGCCTCGACTTCGTCGACGACGCGACGGCCGAGCACCTCGCCCACCCCACGCCGCAGGAGCAGCACGACCTCCTGCTCGCCGCGTTCCACCGCACACCGGACGACACCACACTGGCCGCACTGGAGGCGACGGTCCGTCGGGCGAGCCCGGTGCACATCGAAGGCGCGGCCCGGTCCATGCGCACGTTCGCCATCGAGGATCGCCTCGGCGAGATCCGCTGTCCGGTGCTGCTCGTCGCCGGCGACCGGGATCGCCACGTGCCGCTGCGCAACCACCTGGCCACGTGGAGCCACATGCGCCGCGCCGGGCTGCACGTGGAGCACGACGTCGGGCACGTCCCGTTCGTCGAGGCGACGGAGACGTCCGCCCGCCTGGTGCGCGGTCTCGTCGCCGAGGTCGGTCGCCGGCGGACGACGAACTCCACCGGGGTGGCCGCGACTCCGTAGCCTCGCGCCCATGTCAACGCCACCGACCCCGACCGTCGCGCCCGCAACGGGCCGCCTCGGGGTGCTCACCGTCGGCCTCGGTGCCGTCGCCACCACCCTCATCGCCGGCGTCGAGCTGGTCAAGCGCGGCATGAGCAAGCCGATCGGCAGCCTGACGCAGATGGGCACGATCCGCCTGGGCAAGCGCACCGAGGACCGCACCCCGCTGGTGAAGGACTTCGTGCCGCTGGCGGCGCTCGAGGACATCGTGTGGGGCGCGTGGGATGTGTTCCCCGACGACGCCTACGTCGCCGCCACCCGTGCCGGCGTGCTCGAAGGCGGCAAGCACGTCGAGCAGATCGCCGACGTGCTGCGCGACATCCGCCCGATGGAGGCGGCGTTCGAGAAGCGCTACGCCACCCGCCTGGAGGGCGAGCACATCATGAACGTGCGCGGCAAGCGGGCGATGCTCGAGAGCATCCGCGAGGACATCAACCGCTTCCGCGACGAGAACCGGCTCGACCGCGTGGTGATGATCTGGGCGGCGAGCACGGAGATCTACATCGAGCCCGGCCCGGCGCACATGGACATCGACTCGTTCGAGAAGGCGATCGACGCGAACGACCCGGAGATCGCCCCGTCGATGCTCTACGCCTACGCCGCGCTGCTCGAGGGCGTCCCGTTCGCCAACGGCGCGCCGAACCTGACGGTCGACACGCCGGTGCTGCGCCAGTTCGCCACCGAGCGCAACATCCCCATCAGTGGCAAGGACTTCAAGACCGGCCAGACGCTGATCAAGACCGTGCTCGCGCCGATGCTCAAGGCCCGCCAGCTCGGCCTCGCCGGGTGGTACTCGACGAACATCCTCGGCAACCGCGACGGCGAGGTGCTCGACGCCCCGGAGAACTTCAAGACCAAGGAGGAGTCCAAGCTCGGCGTGCTCGAGGACATCCTCGAACCGGCCAAGCACCCCGACCTGTACGGCGACGTGTACCACAAGGTGCGGATCAACTACTACCCGCCCCGTGGCGACAACAAGGAGGGCTGGGACAACATCGACATCTTCGGGTGGCTCGGCTACCCGATGCAGATCAAGGTCGACTTCCTGTGCCGCGACTCGATCCTCGCCGCGCCGCTGGCCCTCGACCTCGTGCTGTTCAGCGACCTCGCCCAGCGCGCCGGCCTCGGCGGCATCCAGGAGTGGCTGAGCTTCTACTACAAGAGCCCGCAGGTGGCCCCCGGCCTGTATCCCGAGCACGACCTGTTCATCCAGCTGACCAAGCTGAAGAACACGCTGCGATGGATCATGGGCGAGGACCAGATCACCCACCTCGGCCAGGACTACTACCGCGTGTGATCGGTCGCGACTGGGCTCCGCTGCGCTTCGCCTGCTCCCTCCCTGCGGCGGGCTCCCTGGCGGTCGCTCCGCCGCCGCGACCGCTCGCTCGACACGTTCGGGCCCAAGCGGAACCGTCCTTCGCCCACGGCTTCGCGGCCTTCAGGCCCTGGGGACATCGGCTCGATCCGCGTGCCTGAGGACGAGGGCGGACCACTCTTCCGACCTGCGGTGGGACTCGATCTGCAGGGGGGTCAGGAAGGCGGCGACCTGGTCGGCCTGCGTCGTGTTGATGCCGCTGACGGCCAGCCAGCCGTCTGACGCCACGCGTTCGACGAGGTCGGGGGCGAGCTCGACGATCGCCGACCGGCCGATGTTGGCGAGGACGACGTCGAACGTGCCGTCGATCTCGGCGAGCGGGGCGAACACGGCTGTCATGCGCCCTTCCATGCCGTTGAGCGCGGCGTTGCGCCGGGTGGCCTCGACCGCCTCGGGCTTCACGTCGATCGCCACCACCTGAGCGGCACCGAGCGCGAGCGCGCACAGGCCGAGCACGCCACTGCCGCAGCCGACGTCGAGCACCCGTTCGCCGCCGGAGATCCGCTCGGCGAGCTCCTCCACGAGCAGGCGGGTCGTGGGGTGCCGGCCGCTGCCGAAGCCGCCGGTCCCCAGTTCGACCACCGGCGGCAGCCCGGCGCGGTCGTGCTCGGACCAGGCGAAGCACACGCCGATCCGGTCCCCGATCGTGATCGGACGGGTGTGGCGCATCCACTCCTCGAGCCGCGGCCCGCCCTCGGGCCGGACGACGGCGATGCGGCCCTCGGCGCGCAGGTCGGCGGCGATCCGCTCCGCGGCCCAGGCGTCGTCGACGGTCACCAACAGCAGTCGTCGAGCGGCGCTCGGGGCAACGACCCGCACGGCGCCGACCTCGGCTCCGTCCAGCCGTGCGCACACCCCGGCGACCTCGTCCTCGGCGGCGACGACGACGAGCACGCCGCCAGGCTGGCACACCGCCCGCGACGCGCCCCGGCGGTCGCCTCCAGTCCGGAGTCCACCCGACCTTCGTGTCGCGCCGCTGACGACGGAAACCGTGCACGCAGGCGCGACGAGAATCGGGCTGTGCCTTGACGGTCCGAGCCACCTCCGAGCCGGCGGCGTGGGGCAGCCGTGCCAGCGGCCGGCGGGCTCAGGGCGCCGGGGTGCGGCCGTCCAGCAGGTCGGGCAGGAGGCGGCCGTCGAGGTTGCCGCCGCTCATGATCACGCCGACGCGCTTGCCGGCGACGACGTCGGGGTCGATGGCGCGCTCGGCGAGCAGGCCGGCGAAGGCGGTGGCGCCGGACGGCTCGACCATGTTGTGGGTGGTGCGCAGCAGCACGCGGATCGCCTCGGCGCAACCGTCCTCGCTCACCTGCACCACCCGCGCCGCACCCTTGTTGATCGTCGCCACGGCCGTGGCGTCGGGCACCCGGCAGGCGACGCCGTCGATGAACGTGGTGGCAGTCGCCGTCGACACCGGCGCGCCCGCAGCGAACGACAGCGCCATCGCCGGCGCCTGTTCGGCGACCACCCCGACGAGCTCGGTGCGCAGCCCGAGCAGGTCGCGCACGCCGATGAGGCCGCACATCCCCGAACCCATGCCGATCGGCACGTAGACCACGTCGAGCTCACCGGCCTCGTCGAACAGCTCCTTGGCATAGGTGGCCACGCCCTGGACCAGCTCGTCGTGGAACGGGCCGACCGGCTCCAGCCCGCGCTCGGCGGCGAGCACCCGGGAGTGCTCCAGGGCGACCTGGTAGTCGGCGCCGTGCTCGATGAGCTCGGCGCCGAAGCCGACCATCGCCGCGTTCTTGTCCGGGCTGTTGCCGAACGGCACGACGATCGTCACGTCCAGGCCGGCGGCGCGCCCGGCGACCGCCAGGCTCTGCCCGTGGTTGCCCCGGGTGGCGCTGATCACGCCGCGGACGTGTGGGCGCTCGCGCCGCAGGCGCTCCATGTACACCAGACCGCCACGGATCTTGAACGCACCGGTCGGCGTGTGGTTCTCGTGCTTCACCCACACCTCGGCGGCCTCGGGCACCTCGGCCTCGAGCAACGGCCAGCGGTACTGGGGCGTCGGCTGCATGAACCGTCGGACGACCTCGGTGGCCCGGTCCAACTCGGCGGCGGTGAACGACATCGGCCAAGTCTCGCGTCCAACCCGGCGCCGTGCCGCCCACTTCCGCCACCCATCGGATGGGCTGCGACGCGACCGACAGGACGCGCCCACCCCGAACGACGGGCGCCGGTGGGCGACGGCTCAGGCGGCGAGCACCCGGGTCATGCGGACGTCGTGGGGCTCGACGGGCAGCACGTCGACGAGCTGCTCGGCGAAGCACACACCGACCGCGGGAGCCCGGCACGTCGCCAGGAAGCGGTCGTAGTGCCCACCGCCGCGTCCGAGGCGGACGCCATCGGTGGTGAACGCCAGGCCGGGCACCACCACGAGGTCGACGGCCCCGGCATCCACGACCGGTCCGAGGGGCTCGACCACGCCGTGCGGACCCACCGCCAACCCGTCGCCGAGCAAGGCCGCCTCCAGCCCGTCGCCGGCAGCCCGGGGCAGGACGAGCACCTTGCCGTCGGCGGCCAGGCGGGCGAACAGGGCGTCGGTGTCGGGCTCTCCAGGCGTGGCGCAGAAGGCCATCACGGTGGTGGCCGCGGCGTACTCGTCGAGGGCGGCGACCGCACCCCACAGCTGCACGCTGCGCAAGAGGCGGTCGTCGATGACGTCCAGCAGCAGGCGCATCCGGCGGCGGATCGTGCGCTTGTCGTCCATGCCCCACCATCGCGCGCGGACCAGGCCAGGCGGCGTCGCCGGGCGGCCGTCTACGATCGCCGTGTGAGCAACGAGGACGTTGAGCCACCGCACGTCGTGATCGATCCGATGAAGTACCGCCGGGTGCTCGGCCACTTCCCGACCGGCGTGACGGTCATCACCGGCATCGACGATGGTCGGCCGATCGGCTTCACCATCGGCTCGTTCGCCTCGGTCTCGCTCGACCCGCCGCTCGTCGGCTTCCTGCCGATGATCAGCTCGGACCGTTACCAGGAGATCGTCGCCACCAAGGCGTTCTGCGTCAACGTGCTGGCCCACGACCAGGCCGAGCTGTGCTGGCAGTTCGCCAAGAGCGACGTGGTCGACCCGTTCGAAGGTGTCGGCTGGAGCCCGGCACCGGTCACCGGGTCGCCGATGCTCGACGGGGCGATCGCCTGGATGGACTGCACGATCGAGGGCATCGTCGACGCCGGCGACCACCACTTCGTGATGGGCCGGATCCGCGAGTTCGAGCACATCGGCGACGAGGTCAACGCCGACCCGGCTCCCCTGCTGTTCTACAAGGGCCAGCTGGGCACGTTCGGGAAGTTGGAATGACCCTCACCGCGCCGGCGCCGGCGAAGCCGGCTCGCTCCAGCGCCGCGGTGGCAGTCGTCGCGTTCGGCGTCGACGTGCTCTGCGTGCTCTTCTTCGTCGTGCTCGGGCGGCGCAGCCACCACGAGGACGGGTCGTTCCTCGGCGCCACGCTCAAGGTGGCCGCACCGTTCCTCATCGCCCTCGCCGCCGGCTGGCTGATCGCCCGCGCCTGGCGCCGCCCCACGTCGCTGTCCGCGGTGGCCGTCATCTGGGTGGTCACCGTGGCGCTCGGGATGGTGCTGCGCAACCTGGTGTTCGACCGCGGCACCGCCGTGTCGTTCATCATCGTCACCTCGGTCGTCACGTTCGTGCTGCTGTTCGGCTGGCGCCTGCTCTACAACAAGGTGCTCGCCCGCGGCACCTGATCGCCGGCGACCGTCAGGGTGGGCGTGCGGTGGATCACCACCAGCCGCCAGGCCAGACCCACCATCAGGAGGGCACCGGACGCGACGGTGACGCCCTTCAGCCCGAACCGGTCGGAGAGCGCGCCTTGGGCGAGCGCACCGATCGGGTACAGCGCGCCGAGGATGAACGTGTTCACCGCCAGCGCGCGGCCGCGCATGTCCTCGCTGGCCGAGCCTTGACTGACGCCGGCGAACGTGGTGAACGACGATCCGTAGCCGAAGCCGCACCCGCCCAGGCCGATCGCCGCCACCCACAGGGCCGGCGCCGCGCCGTAGAACATCAACGCCGCGCCGAACACGGCGATCGAGCCGATCATCACCCGCCACAACCCGTAGCGGTGGGTCGACCAGCCGAGCGTGAACGCACCGGCCACGGCCCCGATGCCCTGCGCGGCGACGAGCAACGACGTCGATCGCTCGTCGCCGTGGAACACGACGGTGGCCATCTGCGAGACGAAGGCGATGAACGGCGAGCCGATCAGGATCGTGATGACCATCAGCGGCACCATCCGGCGCATGTCCACGTTCGTGCGCGCGAAGTGGAAGCCGTCGGCCAGGGCCCGCCACACGGGGCGGCGCTCGCCGCTGGACGGTCCGAGACGGACGATCAGCACGCAGACGATCACGGCCATGAAGCTGATCGCGTTGCACCACAGTGCCGTCCCGATGCCGCCGAGGGCGATGGCCAGACCGGCGAGGGACGGACCGATGATCCGACCGAGGTTCCACTGCGCGTTCGACAAGCCGACGGCGGCGACGAGGTGCTCACGCGGCACGAGGCGCGGCAGCGCGTTCTGGAACGCGGGGAAGCCGAACGCGCCGACCGATCCGGTGGCCAGCGACAGCAGGGCGATGATCGCCGGCGTCGCCCGTCCGCTGGTCACCAGCACGGCGAGCACCCCGGCGATGATCGCCGAGAGGGAGTTCGTGACGATCAGCACCCGCCCGCGGTGCAGGCGGTCCGACATCGCCGAGCCGATCGGCCCCAGGATCGCCGACGGCAGGAACCCGGCGGCGCCGACGATGGCGGCCCACGACGCCTTCCCGGTGGTGTCGGCCACGTAGTAGCTGAGCGCGACCGTCTCCATCCACGTGCCGATGTTCGACACCAGCGCCCCGATCCACATGATCGTGTACGCCCGCGAACGGAACGGGGCGAACGAAGCTGACGGCACCGGCGGGTCACGCTACGGACAACCGCCGGGTGCGGCGAAGACGAGGCTCATGGCAGGATGCGCCGATGCCGCTGACCTCGCCCTACCTGCACGAGCTGGCCGACGCCGGCAAGCGGGCCCGCAAGGTGGTCGGCCGCGGTGCCCTCGGGCCGTGGGACCCGGTCGTGCGCCAGCACGACGCGCTCGAGACCATCCGCGAGCAGGACGAGACGCGCGTCCAACGGCTCGTCCCGATCCGGCACGCGCGGATGGCGGTGTCGCCGTGGACGTACTACCGCGGCGCCGCGGCGGTGATGGCCGCGGACCTCGCGGCCACGCCCAACACCGGGTTGACGGTCCAGCTGTGCGGTGACGCCCACGTCCTCAACTTCGGGCTGTGGGCCACGCCGGAGCGCAACCTGCTGTTCGACCTCCGCGACTTCGACGAGACGCTGCCCGGGCCGTTCGAGTGGGACGTCAAGCGCCTGGCGACGAGCGTCGTGGTGCTCGCCCGGGACAACGGCCTGCCCGAGTCGACCGCCACCGACGCCGTCGCCGCCGTGCTCGGCGGTTACCGCAGCGCGATCGGCCGCTACAGCCGGGCCAACGAGCTCGAGGTCTGGTACGCCCGCGTCGACGTGTCCGGCCTGCTCGGCTTCTTCGAGTCCGAGGACCGCGCCCGGCTCGATGCGTTCATCAAGAAGCAGGCGCGCAAGCGCACCAGCCAGGGTGTGTACGAACGGCTCACCGAGGCCGTCGATGGCGGGCGGCGGATCCGCCTCGAGCCGCCGTTCCGCGTGGCCATCGACGACCCTCGCCAATCCGATGTGGCCCACGAGGTCGTCGACTCCTACTACCGCTCGCTGGCGCCGCAGCTCGGCCACCTGCTGCAGCGCTTCCGCTTCGTCGACGCGGTACGCCAGATCGTCGGGGTCGGCAGCGTCGGCATGCAGGTGTACCTCGTGCTGTTGGAAGGTCGCGGCGGGGACGGCGACCCGCTGTTCCTGCAGATCAAGCAGGCCGGCCCGTCCGTGTACGAGCGTCACCTCGGCCCGAGCATCGCGGCGACGCACGGCGAGCGGGTGGTCCGCGGCAAGCGGCTCCTGCAGACCGCCACCGACATCTTCGCCGGCTGGACCTCGGCGGCCGGCTTCGACTTCTACGTCCGCCAGTTCCGCGACATGAAGGTGATCCCCGACAGCACGCGCATCGCCCCGCGGCTCGTGCAGTTCGCCGCGGCGTGCGGCGAGGTGCTCGCCCGGGCCCACTCCCGCTCCGGCGACGCCCGGGCGATCGACGCGTACATCGGCAGGGGCGGGGGCTTCGCCTCGGCGTTGTCGGCGTTCGCGTTCACCTACGCCGAGCAGAACGCCCGCGACCACGCCCAGCTGCGTTCGGCGATCACCGACGGCCAGCTGGCCAGCGCGCTCGTCTACTGATCCCGATTGCCGACCAGCGGGGTCAGTCGCCGGAGGTTGCCGCAGACGCCGAGGTGGCGCTGGCGAGGACCTCGCGCAAGGCGGCGACATGGCCGTCGAACGCCGACCGACCGACGTCGGTGAGTGCGACGGTGACACGCCGCGGCCGCCCGGTGCTCGGTCGGTCGA
The DNA here is from genome assembly GCA_963794805.1 of uncultured Acidimicrobiales bacterium. Taxonomy (GTDB): domain Bacteria; phylum Actinomycetota; class Acidimicrobiia; order Acidimicrobiales; family Ilumatobacteraceae; genus JAODBQ01. The sequence goes on along the minus strand of CAWCFL010000004.1, from coordinate 374,989 downwards.
GCACGACGTACCCGGCCGCCTCCAACGTGGCGAACTGCTTCGACAGGGCCGAATCGGAGAGCCCGAGGCGGTCGCGCACGTAGGAGAACTCGATCCAGTCCGCCGAGGCCAGCAGGGCGACGATCGACAGGCGGGTGCTCGGGTGGATCAGCTCGTCGAACCGTGGCGCGACCATCAGTGCCCCGCCGTGCGCATGGACCGCCGGCGCAGCGCAGCGACGAGCCCGGGCCCGCCGCAGAGGATGGCCACGGCGACCACCACGCTCGCCATGGTGGCTGGATGGCGGGCGCCGTCTGCATTGGCCAGCAGTGCGAGGACCACGGTCACTCCGGCCAGGCCGACGAGGCACGCCAGCAGGACGGCGGCCATGTGCCGTCCGGCGACCTCGGCGCGCACGCTCAGCCGATTGGATCCGTGGCGGCCGCTGAGCAGACGGGGGGCCACGGCCGAGTGCACGGCGCCGAAGACGAACGTGGCCACGAGCGAGGCGACGGCGTTGCCCGTGTCGCTGATGACACCGAGGACGATCCACCCGCCGGCGACGCCCCACCAGTACGCCGCCGGCACGCGGACCTCGTCGGCGATCTGCCGGCGGCGCTCGTCCACGTCGTGGAGCGCCAACTGGGCGGCTGCTGGATCGATCTCGTGCATTGCTGGACCTCGCCGTTCACGAGGAGGATGACTTTCCTCCTGGGAAACAAGTGTGCATCTTTCCCAGTGGGAAAGTCAAGAGGCCTGCCCCGCTCCGGCAGTGGACGGTCGCCGCTACGGTGCGGTCATGTTCGCTGCGCTGGGAAGCCGCGGAGGTGCGCCTGCGCTCGATGTCGCCCGGTCGATCGGTGGCCGCGCGCTGATCGCCGTCGAAGGTCCACGGCCGCCGACGTTCGCCAGCCTGGTGATCGGCGACGACCGCGCCGCGCTCGGCGCGGTCGCCGACATCGGCCTCTACGCGGTGACGGTGCGGCGCATGCGTCACCAGCGGCGGTTCTGGGCGGCCGGGACGGCGACGCCCGGGGTGACCGCGGCGTACACGATGGTGCGCCGCCCGGACCTCACGCACGGCCAGGCCGACGAGCACTGGCGCGACGTCCACGCCCCGCTGGCGCTGCGCCACCATCCGGGCATGTGGCACTACCACCAGGTGAGCGTGGACCGCGTGCTCGAGGGTCGGCCGTTCGACGGCGTCGCCCTGTGTGCGTTCGCCTCCGAACAGGAGATGGCCGAGCGATTCTTCGGCGACGACCACGACCGCGCGGTGATCGGTGCGGACGTCGCCAGGTTCTCCGATCTGGCGAGCTCACCACGACGCGTGCGGATGGTGGAGTGGCGCTTCGCCGAGGACGACGACGTCTGACCGCCGGCCCACCCGTCAGACGACGCGGAACACCGGGAAGCCACCGGCGACGGCGGCGATGTCGGCGTCGGGCGACTCGGCGCTCAGCCCGTCGAAGAACCTGCCCACCTCCCAGGCCCACGCCTTCAGGTAGGCGCGGATGACGACCGGCTTGACGTCGTCGGCCAGCTCCTCGGCGACGAACGCCTCGGTTCGCCGGCCGACGCGCAACGTGCCGGTGCCCGCGGCGCGCAGGTTGCGCACCCACTGCGTCTCGCCGCGCGGGGCGACCAGGTAGCGCACGCCGTCCACGGTCAGCAGGTTGACCACCGTGGTGCGCAGCTCCCCCGAGGTGCGACCACGCACCGCGAGGACCCGTGATCCCTTGACGCTGACGCCGATCCTGGTCAGCCAGCCGACGAGCGGGTTGAACACCCTGCGGGTGAACGCGTCGGGGACGAGGTAGCGGGTGGGGGCGGTGGTCTCGTTCATGGCGGTGTCCTTCAATCTGTGAGCAGTGCTCTCGTTTGAGATCAGTGAATCATCTCAGGAACGAAAATGCAAGAGCAGTGCTCACATTTGTGACTCCCGATCTGGCAGACTGGTTCCATGCCGACCGCGAAGGGTGTCCGTGAGCGGGCCCGCGCCGAGATCACCGCCGAGATCCTGCGCGCCGGGCGGGAGCAGCTCGCCACCGAAGGTGCCGCGGCCCTCTCGCTGCGCGCCGTCGCCCGCGAGCTGGGGATGGTCTCGTCGGCGATCTACCGCTACGTCGCCAGCCGCGACGACCTGCTGACGCTGCTCATCATCGAGGCCTACGACGCACTCGGCGACGCGGTCGAGTCCGCCGCGGCTGCCGGCCGAGGTCGCTCGCCGGCCGCCCGCTTCCTGGCTGCCGGGCGCGCGGTTCGTGCCTGGGCGGTGGCCCATCCCCACGAGTACGCGTTGCTGTACGGCTCGCCCGTCCCCGGCTACGAGGCGCCGGCAGACACGATCGGACCGGCCTCGCGGACCACGCTCGCGCTCGTCGGCATCGTCGCCGACGCACACCGCGTCGGCGTCCTCGAACAACCGCCGGTCGTGCCCGTGACGGTGTCGCCCGCGCTGCGCCGCGACCTGGATGCGATCCGCGCGGCCGCCGGGAGCGACCTGCCCGACCACGTGGTGGTCACGATGATCGCCGCGTGGAGCCAGATGTTCGGGATGGTCACCTTCGAGCTGTTCGGGCAGACGCACAACGTCGTCCGGCAGCACGCCGCGCTGTTCGACGCCACCGTGGCCACCATGGCCGCAACGATCGGACTCCCCCGCTCGTGACGGTTCGGCTCCCGTCGTGGACCGGACGGATGACAGGCTCCTGCGTCATGGACACTGCAGATCGCCTCGAGCTCCACGAGCTGCCAGGACGCTACGGCGACGCGATCGACGACCGCGACTGGGACCGGCTCGACGAGATCTTCACCGCCGACGCGGTCTTCGACATGACCGACCTCGGAGCCCGGCGCTGCGAGGGCCTGGCGGCGATCAAGGAGTTCATGGACGTCGAGGCCGAGCACCCGCGGACGCACATGATGACCAACATCTACGTCGACGAGACGCCGTCGGGCGTGCAGCTGCGCTTCCGCATCGTCGCGCTCCTCGGCGGCGGCCTGGTGGGCACCGCGTCGTACTACGACGACGTGGTCAAGACGCCTGACGGCTGGCGGGTCACCAACCGCGTCGTCACCCGACGTCGCCGACCTGCTGACGGCTGACGACCGGCGCCGGGTCAGTCGACGCGCGGCGGGCGGTCGCGCCGGCGGCGCAGGTGACGGGAGAGATCGCCGCGCAGGCTGCCCTCGGTGACCCGTTCGGTGAACGTCCAGCCACCGTTGCGCCGGTGGAGCGTGTCGCGGTAGATCGCCGTGGCGATGGTCTGCAGCGGGAAGTCCGGGAGCCCCTGGAGCACCTGCACGTACGTGGACGAGCGCGCCGTGTCGCCGTCGACGTCGGCGATCAGGTTGTGCATCAGGTGGTTGGTGGCCGGGGTGCCGTCGTACAGCAGCACGCAACGATCGAGCAGCTGGCGCACGGCGGCGGATCCCGTCGCCGGGTCGTCGACCCCGGTGAGGTGCAGCGTGCCGTGCTCGAACAGCGCGGCGAACCCGTCGAAGTCGCCGCTGTCGAACGTGAACGCGTACGTGTGGTGCAGCCGCCTGATCTGCTCGATGTCGCTCGACATCAGTTCGTGACGGCGCCCGTCTCGGCGCCCTGGACGAGCTTGGCGTACTTGCCCAGCACGCCCCTCGGGTAGCGCGGCGGCGGGGGCTGGTAGCCCTCGGCGCGCGCCGCCAGCTCGGCCGGGTCGACGAGCAGGTCGAGCTTCAGCTCGTGCACGTCGATGAGGATCCGGTCGCCGTCGTGGACGAACGCGATCGGGCCGGCGTCGACCGCCTCGGGAGCGACGTGGCCGATGCAGAAGCCCCACGTGCCGCCGCTGAAGCGGCCGTCGGTGATCAGCGCGCAGTCGCCGCCGCGCCCAGCGCCCTTGAGGGCACCGGTGATCGCCAACATCTCGCGCATCCCCGGTCCGCCCTTGGGGCCCTCGTAGCGGATGACCAGCACGGTGCCCGGCTCGATCGAGCCGCTCATGATGGCGTCCATCGCCCCGTCCTCGCCGTCGAACACGCGGGCCGGACCCTCGAAGCGCATCTGCTCCTTGCTCAGCCCGGCGACCTTGACCACCGAGCCCTTCGGCGCCAGCGTGCCGGTGAGCACGTTGAGCCCGCCCTCGGCGTGCACCGGCGAGTCCAGGTCGTGGATCACCACGCCGTCGGGCCGCGGCGGGTCGATCTCGGCGAGGTTCTCGGCCATCGTCTTGCCGGTGACGGTGAGGCACGAGCCGTCGAGCAGGCCGGCGTCGAGCAGGTGCTTCATCACCATCGGCACGCCGCCGACGCGGTCGAGGTCGCTCATGTGGAACTTGCCGCCCGGCTTCATGTCGGCGATGTGCGGCACCTTGGCGGCGATGCGGTTGAAGTCGTCGAGCTCCAGTGCCACGCCGGCCTCGTGGGCGATGGCCAGCAGGTGCAGCACCGCGTTGGTCGAGCCGCCGAGCGCCGAGTTGACGGCGATGGCGTTCTCGAACGCGGCCTTGGTCATGATCTGGCGCGGCGTGATGCCCAAGCGGAGCAGCTCGACCACGGCCTCGCCGGCGCGCCGGGCGTCGCCCTCGCGGCGGCTGTCGATGGCCGGCGGCGACGCCGTGCCCGGCAGCGACATGCCGATGGCCTCGGCGATCGAGCTCATCGTGTTGGCCGTGAACATCCCGCCGCAGGCGCCCTCACCCGGGCAGGCCTTGCGCTCGATCTCGCCGAGCTCCTCCTCGGTGATGCTGCCGAGCGCGCACGCGCCGACGGCCTCGAACACGCTGGTGATGTCCAGCGCCGTGCCGTGATGGTCACCCGGCATGATGCTGCCGTTGTAGACGAACACGCTCGGCAGGTCGAGCCGGGCCGCGGCCATGAGCATGGCCGGGATGCTCTTGTCGCAGCCGGCGAGGCCGACGAAGCCGTCGAAGCGCTCGGCGAACACGACGGTCTCCACCGAGTCGGTGATGACCTCACGTGACACCAGCGAGGCGCGCATGCCCTCGTGACCCATGCTGATCCCGTCGCTGACGGTGATGGTGCCGAACTCCAACGGGTAGCCGCCCGCTGCGTGCACGCCGAGCTTCACCTGGGCCGCCAGCTTGTGCAGCGTCATGTTGCACGGGGTGACCTCGTTCCACGCCGAGGCCACGCCGACCTGCGGCTTCACCCAGTCGTCGTCGCCCATGCCGACGGCGCGCAGCATCGCCCGGGCCGGCGCCTTGCGGATGCCGTCGGTCACGTCGCGGCTGCGCGGCTTGACGTCGACGGGTGTTCCCGTTGTCGCCGATGCGGTGGGTTCAGCTGACTCGGACATGGGGGCGAGGGTACTCTCCGCCTCCTGTGGGGGACGAGGGCGTTCAGGGTGGCCGCAGCCCGCAGGCGCTGCGCGTCCGCGGGGTGTCGCGCCGCTACGCGCGCAACCAGGTGCTCGACGACGTCTCGCTCACGGTGCAGCCCGGCGAGCTGGTCGCGCTCGTCGGGGAGAACGGCGCCGGCAAGACCACGCTGGTGCGCTGCATCGCCGGCCAGCTGAGCCCCGACCGCGGCCACATCGCCATCGGCGACACCGTCGCCCCTCGCCACGGCGACCAGCTCGGCGTGGTCTGGCAGGACCTCGCGCTGTGCGACAACCTCGACGTCGTCGCCAACCTGTTCCTCGGGCGCGAGCTCGGCCAGGTGGTGCTCGCGGAGACGCACGATGCACGCCCGGGCGCGCGAGCTGCTGCGGTCGCTGGACATCGAGATCGACGACCTGCACCGTCCCGCCGGGCAGCTGTCGGGCGGTCAGCGCCAGGGCGTGGCCATCGCCCGGGCGCTCGTGCGCCGGCCACCGGTGCTGGTTCTCGACGAGCCGACGTCGGCGCTCGGCGTCACCGAGGCGGCCACGGTGATCCGCCTCATCCGCCGGTTGCGCGCCGAGGGCACGGCGGTGCTGCTCGTGACGCACAACCTCGAGCAGGTCTTCGCCCTCGCCGATCGCATCGTCGTGCTGCGCCACGGTCGGGTGGTCGCCGACGTGGCCACGTCCGAGGTGCACCCCGACGACGTCGTCGCCCTGATCACCGGCGCCGCCACCGATTCCGCAGCGCGCAAGCAGCTGCACCAACTGCGCGGGCTCGTCGACCAGCTCGCCGAGCTGCAGCCGGCGGCGTCGCTGCCGCTGATCGTGTCCGGTCTGTCCGCGGCGTTGAACGTCGACCGGCTGTGCGTCCACCTCCTGGAGACGCCCGAGGGCGGCACACCGCAGCTCGTGCGCCGGGCGATGGTCGGGCTCACGCCGCAGCTCGCCGCGCTCGTCGATCGCCTGCCGCTCGGCCCGCTCGGTGGCCCCACCGGCGTGGCCGGGGCGCGGGGCACGGCCGTGCTGGTCGACGACCTGCGCAGCGGACGTGGCGAGCTCGACGCGGCGCTCATCGAAGGCGGGGTGTTGTCGGCCTGGGCGATCCCGATCGTCGGCGGCAGCGGCCTGCTCGGGGTGATCTCGGCCTACGCCCATCACGTCGGCACGCCGAACGACCCGCAGCTCGAGCTCGCCGCGCTGTACGCCAACCTCGCCGCATCGGCCATCGAGCGCGAGCGGCTGCTCGGCGAGGTCACCCGGCGCAACCGCATCCTCGAGTCGCTGCGCGGCATGCTCGACCGCCTCGCCGGCCCGGCGCCCGGCGGCGACGACATCGGCGTGGCGCTGCTGCCGCTGTGCGCGGGCATCGGTGCGGCGGCTGTCGCCATCTTCGACACGGACACCTCGCCGCCGACGGCGCGCGCCGGCGTCGCCGCCGACGGGTCGTCGCTGGATCCGTTCACCGAGGCCGAGTTGTGCCGCGCCGCCGAGGTGTGCGGCCACGACGGCATGGCGCAGGACGATGCCGCCGTCGTCGCCGTGCCGATCAGCCTGCCCACCGGCCCCGGGGCGCTCGTCGCCCTGTGGGGCCAGGCACCGGGCGCGGCGCACCCGGGCGACGTCACCCTCGACCTGCTCGACGACGCGGCGCGCACGCTCGGCCTGGCGATCGAGCGCCAGTCGATGGAGGAGGAGCGCAAGGAGGCCGGGGCGCTGCGCCGCTCCAGCGTCCTGCAGCGCGAGTTCCTGATGCGCCTGAGCCACGAGCTGCGCACCCCGCTCACTGCGATCCACGGCTACGCGTCCACGCTGCGCCAGACCGACGTGCAGTGGGACCCGCAGTCGACCGACGAGTTCCTGGCGCGCATCGAGGGCGAGACGGCGCGCATGGGCCGCCTCGTGGCGGACCTGCTCGATTCGTCGGTGATCGAGACGGGCGGGCTGCGCCTGCAGACCGACTGGTGCGACCTCGAGCTGATCGCCCAGCAGGCCGTCTCGCTCGTGCCCGACCTGCACGACGTGCGCATCGAGACCGTGCACCCGCTGCCCGCGGTGTGGGCCGACCACGACCGCCTCGAGCAGGTGCTGGTCAACTTGCTGGGCAACGCCGTGCACCACGGCGCCGAGCCGGTGGTGGTGCGCATCAGCGCCGGGCCGCGGCAGGCCACGATCGACGTGTGCGACAGCGGGGGCGGCATCACTGCAGACGGCCGCCGAGCGGGCGTTCGAGCCGTACGTCGCCGGAGCACGCAGCCGCGGCGCCGGCATCGGCCTGGCGATCGTGCGCGGCATCGTCGAGGCCCACGGCGGCACCGTGCGGCTCGAACCGCGGCGCGACGGCCGTGGCACCGCCGCCGGCACCCGCGCCCGGCTCGTGCTGCCGATCGAACCGGCGCTGGGTTCGCTGGCTGTCGCCGGGGCGCGTTCGGATGGGTGACGAGACGGGTGACGAGACCACCGTGCTGATCGTCGAGGACGATCGCAACATCGTCGACCTGTTGCGCTCCAACCTCGCGGTGCGCGGCTTCCGGGTGATCGTCTCGCGCGACGGGTCCGACGCCATCGACCTGCTCGAGCGCGAGCACCCCGACATCGCCCTCGTCGACCTGTCGCTGCCGGCGGCCGACGGCTTCGACATCTGCCGCGCGGCCCGCGAGCGCTCCAGCCTGGGGATCATCGTCGTGTCGGCGCGTGGCGGGGAGACCGACAAGGTGCGCGCCCTGAACCTCGGCGCCGACGACTACATGACCAAGCCGTTCGGCATCGACGAGCTGCTCGCCCGGATCTCCGCCACCCTGCGTCGCTCGCGCCCACCGGCGCCGGCCGGGGCCGACTCGCCACCGATCGACGTGCTCGACCTGCGCATCGACCTCGCCGCCGAGCTGGTCACCAAGGCCGGCCAGCAGGTGCGGTTGACGCCGACCGAGTTCGCCCTGCTGCGCGAGTTCGTCCTCAACCCCGGCAAGCTGCTGACCCACGCGGTGCTGCTGCGCCAGGTGTGGGGTCCCGGCTACGCGACCGAGACCGAGTACACCCGGGTGTACGTCCGCCGACTCCGGGCCAAGCTGGAGTCGCCCGGCGGGCCGGCGCTGATCGTCACCGAGCCGCGCCAGGGCTACCGCTTCGTGATGCCGCCGTTCACGAATCGTTGACATCGAGACATCGACGTTCACCCCTCGTTCACGCGGCCGGGCATAGATTCGACCGGCTCGCGTCATGCGAGCTCGACACGATCCAGGGGGAAGACCGGATGATCAACAGCAAGTTCGCGGCACGCGCCAGCGTGCTCGCCGCATCGGCAGCGATGCTGTTCGCCGCATGCGGCTCGGACAGCAAGAGCAGCGACACGACCAGCAAGGCCGCCACCACCACGGCAGCGGCGACCGCCACCACGGCGGCCGCGACCGCCACCACGAAGGCCGCGACCGCCACGACGGCGGCCGCAACCGCCACCACGAAGGCCGCGACCGCCACCACTGCCGCCGGTGCCGCCACCACGGCCGCAGCCGGTGGCACGGCGGCCGGTGCAGGCGGGGCGACCATCGCCCTGCTGCTGCCCGAGACCCAGACGGCGCGCTACGAGACGCAGGACCACCCGCTGTTCGAGGCCAAGGTCAAGAGCCTGTGCTCGACGTGCACGGTGCTGTACTCCAACGCCGACCAGGACGCCAACAAGCAGCAGACCCAGGCCCAGGCCGCGCTGACCAACGGGGCCAAGGTGCTGGTGCTCGACCCGGTCGACGGCCAGGCCGCGGCGAACATCGTCAAGCTGGCCAACGACAAGAACGTGCCGGTGATCTCCTACGACCGCCTGATCCAGAACGCCGACCTGGCGCTGTACATCTCGTTCGACAACCGCAAGGTCGGAGCGCTGCAGGCCCAGGCACTCGTCGACAAGCTCAAGGCTGACGGCAAGACGTCGGGCAACATCATCATGATCAACGGTTCGCCCACCGACAACAACGCCACGCTGTTCAAGCAGGGCGCGCACAGCGTGCTCGACGGCTCCGGGTTCAAGATCGCCGCCGAGTCGGACACGATCGACTGGAAGCCGGAGAACGCCCAGAACGACATGACCGCGGCCATCACCAAGGTCGGCAAGGACCAGTTCATCGGCGTGTACGCGGCCAACGACGGCACCGCCGGCGGCGCCATCGCGGCGATGAAGTCAGCGGGCGTCACGCCGCTGCCGCCGGTCACCGGGCAGGACGCCGAGGTCGCCGGACTGCAGCGGATCCTCGCCGGCGAGCAGTACATGACCATCTACAAGGCGGTCAAGCAGGAGGCCGAGCAGGCCGCGACCGCTGCCGTGGCTCTGGCCAGCGGCCAGAAGGCGCAGACCACCGGGACCGAGAACAACGGCAAGATCGACGTTGCCTCGATCATCCTGGCCCCGCAGGTGATCCGCAAGGAGAACGTCAAGGACGTCATCGCCGACGGCTTCTGGAAGGCCAGCGACATCTGCACCGCGGCATTCGCCGACGCCTGCAAGGCAGCCGGCATCTCCTGATGCCATCCGGACCGCTGACCCCGGCGCATGCTCGTGCGCCGGGGTCGGCGGTTCCGTGCTGCGCGTGCCGACCTGCTGCCCGATGCCCGATGCCCGAGCCCGACGACGACTGGACGACCACCGGTGACCACCACTGACCTCCACACGGCTGCGGCCGCGCCGCCCCCCGGCGCGACGCCGCTCCTCGCGCTCGTGCACGCCAGCAAGCGCTTCGGTGCGGTCCAGGCGCTGTCCGAGGTGGACTTCGAGGTGTTCGCCGGCGAGGTCGTCGCGCTCGTGGGCGACAACGGCGCCGGCAAGTCGACGCTCATCAAGGCGCTCTCCGGCACCAACCCGCCGGACTCCGGACAGATGCTGATCGACGGCCAGCAGGTGCGCATCACCACGCCGAAGGAGGCCGCGGCCGCGGGCATCGCCACCGTGCACCAGGACCTCGCGTTGTGCGACAACCTCGACGTGGTCGGCAACCTGTTCCTCGGCCAGGAGGCGACGCACCTCGGGCTGCTCGACGAGGCGAAGATGGAGCACGACGCCCAGGGCCTGATGAGCCGGTTGTCCGTGCGCATCCCCAGCCTGCGCACCCAGGTGGCCTCGCTGTCGGGCGGTCAACGCCAGTCGGTGGCGGTCGCTCGAGCGACGCTCGGCAACCCGCGCATCGTGATGCTCGACGAGCCGACTGCGGCGCTCGGCGTCAGCCAGACCCGCGAGGTGCTCGACCTGATCCTCGCCCTGCGCGCCCAGGAGCTCGGCGTCGTCGTCATCAGCCACAACCTGTCCGACGTGTTCGAGGTCAGTGACCGCATCGTGGTCCTGCGCCTCGGTCGGCGGGTGGCCACGTTCACGACCGCCCAGACCACGCCCGACGCCGTCGTCGCCGCCATCACCGGCGCCGCGGCCCGCACCGACGACGCCGCCTGAGGAACTGGATCTCCATGACGATCATCCCCGACGACGTCGACCCCGTCTACGTCGACCCCCGACTCATCGCCCCGCAGAAGGGGTTGGGCGGGTTCTTCTCCGACTCCGGCCGGCGGATCACCCAGGGCGAGCTCGGCACGTTGCCGGTCGTCGTCGCCCTCATCGGCGTGTGGACGTACTTCTGGTTCGAGAACCACCGGTTCATCTCCGCCAGCAACCTGACGAACCTCATGCTCCAGCTGGCACCGGGGGGCACCATCGCCATCGGCGTCGTGCTCGTCCTGCTGATCGGCGAGATCGACCTGGCGATCACCTCCACCGGCGCGTTCGCCGCAGCGGCGATGGTGGTCCTCAACCTGCGCCACGGCTGGCCGGCGGCCCTGGCGATCATCGCCGGGTTGGTGACCGGCGCGATCGTCGGCCTGATCCAGGGCCTGTTCGTCACCCGGGTGCGCGTGCCGGCGTTCATCCTCACCCTCGCCGGCCAGCTGATCCTGATCGGCCTGCTGCTGCGCGTGCTCGGCCCGACCGGTTCGATCTACGTCACCAACCAGACGATCATCAACCTCGGTCAGACGTTCTACAGCAACCTCGTCTCGTGGATCATCGCCATCGTGATGGGCGTGGCATACTCGGTGTTCGTCCTGCGCGACCGTGCCCGGCGGCGCGCCGCCGGACTGGTGATGCCGCCCCTGAGGAACCTCGTGTTCCGGTTCATCGTCGTGCTCGGCGGCCTGTTCGTGGCCACGCTGACGTTCACGCTCGACCGCGGCCTGCCGCTGATGGTCCTGATCTTCATCTGCTTCGTGATCATCATCGACCTGGTGCTGCGGCGCACGCCGTGGGGACGCCACGTGTTCGCCACCGGCGGCAACATCGAGGCCGCTCGGCGGGCCGGCATCGGGGTGCAGCAGGTGCGCCTGTCGATCTTCATCCTCTCCTCGACGCTCGCCGCCGCCGGCGCGATCCTGCTCGTGGCCTACACGACGTCGATCAACACCGGCTCCGGTCAGGGCACCGCATTGCTGTACGCCGTGGGCGCCGCCGTCATCGGCGGGACGTCGCTGTTCGGTGGCCGCGGTTCGGCATGGTCGGCGTTCCTCGGCTCACTCGTGATCTACTCGGTGGACAACGGCATGGCCCTGTTGAGCAAGCCCAGCGACGTGCGCTACATCGTCACCGGCTCGGTGCTCATCGCCGCCGTGACGATCGACGCGCTCGCCCGTCGCGGTCGAGCCAGCGCCGGCCGCGCCTGAGCGCGCGGCCATCTGACACTCCAGCGGATGTCGTGGCAGGATCGCCGGCCGCATGACGATCATCAAGCAGGGACGCACCTCGCCGCTCGCCCCGTTCGCCCTCGACGGGATCGAGCGCGGCGACGACGGCGTGCTGCGCTACACGATCCTGCCGGCGACGGTCGTCGGGATGCTGCGCGGCTCGGTCGAGCGTGATCCGCACGGCGAGGCGATCGTCGAGGTCGGCGGCGAGCGGCTGACGTACCGCGCGCTGTGGGACCGGGCGGCGCGCGTCGCCGGCGGGCTCCGCGCCGTCGGCGTCGGCCCCGGCGACCGTGTCGCCATCCACCTGCCGAACGGCGTCGACTGGGTGGTCGCGTTCTTCGGCGCGCTGCTCGCCGGCGCCGTCGCCGTCCCGGTGAACACCCGGTTCAGCGAGCCGGAGGTGGACTACGTCGTCGCCGACAGCGGCGCCCGCGTCGTGATCGACGCCGGCACCGCGCTGCCCGACGGCGCGCCGTTCGCCGTCGACGGCGGGCACATCGACGACCTCGCGGCGATCTTCTACACCAGCGGCACCACCGGCTTCCCGAAGGGGGCGATGCTCGCCCACTCGTGCTTCCTGGCGACGTGCGAGAACCGGGTGCGGGTCACCGGCACGGCCGGCGAGAGCGGCCTGCGCAACCTCGTGTCGGTGCCGCTGTTCCACGTCACCGGGTGCTGCAGCCAGCTGATGTTCACGCTGTGGTGCGGCGGGACGACGGTGATCATGCCGTCGTTCTCCGTGCAGCCGTTCCTCCACGCGCTGGTCGACGAGCGGATCACCATCGCCACGTCGGTCCCGGCGATCTGGTGGCTGGCGATCAACCAGCCGAACTTCGCCGCGTTCGACACCAGCAGCGCTGCGCCACCTGAGCTACGGCGGCGCGCCGATGGCGCCCGAGCTCGTCGGCCGAGTGCGCGCCGCGTTCCCCAACGCCCGGCTGGGCAACGGCTTCGGCCTCACCGAGACGACGGCGATCGCCACGTTCCTGCCCGACGAGTGGTGCGCCACCCGCCCGGAGACGGTCGGCTTCCCGGCGCCGGTCACCGAGGTCGACCTCGTCCGGCCGTGGATCCGGCGACCGGCGTCGGCGAGCTGCTGGTCCGCGGACAGAACGTGGTGCACGGCTACTGGAACGCGCCCGAGCGGACGGCGGAGACGTTCGTCGACGGCTGGCTGCACACCGGCGACCTGGCGCGCATCGACGCCGACGGCTTCGTCCAGATCGTCGACCGGCTCAAGGACATGGTCAACCGCGGCGGGGAGAACGTGTACTGCGTCGAGGTGGAGAACGCGCTCGTGCAGCACCCCGACGTGTTCGAGGTGGCCGTGCTCGGCGTGCCCGACTCGATGATGGGCGAGAAGGTCGGCGCGGTGATCGTCCCCCGCCCCGGCGTCGACGCCCGTCGGCAGCGGCGATCCGCTCGTGGGCGCTCGGAGCAGATCGCCGACTTCAAGGTCCCGCAGTTCATCACCTTCCGCGACGAGCCGCTGCCGCGGAACGCCGGCGGCAAGGTCCTCAAGCCGATCCTGCGCGACTCGGTCGTGTGGGGCGACCAGCTCCGCTGACAACGGTTCGTGTCGCGCCCTGACCGGGCGAGTGCCGGTCGGAGCGCGACACGAACCTTGGTGGCGACTGGTCGAACACGCCCCAGGTTCGCCGGTAACCCGAGTTCGTGTCGCGTCCTGACCGGCGCCGACCCGGTCGGGGCGCGACACCGTGAGGCCAAACCGGGCCGGGTGGACGGCGCTCGGCCGCGATGATGGCCGGATGACTGAGACGGCCGCGAGCGCGGGACCGGCGAGCGAGCGGGTGCGGCTGCGGCGGGGGGCGATCCGCGCCGAGTACGACCGCGAGGCGGTGTTCGCCGTGCTCGACGCCGGGCTGATCGCCCACGTCGGCGTCGTCACCGACGACGGGCCGATCGTGCTGCCGATGGCCTACGCCCGCACCGACGAGTGGCTGTACCTCCACGGCTCGGTGGCCAACGCGATGCTGCGCGCCGCCGTCGGCACCGACATCTGCGTCACCGTGACGCATCGTCGACGGGCTCGTCATCGGCCGCTCGGCGTTCCACAACTCGATGAACTACCGCGGCGTCGTCGTGCGCGGCATCGCCCGCCGGGTCGACGACCCGGACGAGCACGTGCGCGCCCTGCGGCTGATCAGCGACCACGTCGTGGCCAACTGGGACACGGCGCGCGAGGCCGACGACGAGCGAGATCCGCAAGACGATGGTGATCGCCGTCGAGCTGGTCGAGGTGTCGGCGAAGATCCGCGCCGGCGACCCGATCGACGAGCCCGAGGACCTCGACGGTCCGCACTGGGCCGGGCACGTCCCGATCGAGGCGCACTTCGCCGCGCCGGTGGCTAGCGCCGATCTCCCTGCCGGCGTCGCGACGCCGGCGGCCATCGCCGCGCTCGCCGGTCGCCGCCTCCCGTAGCCGACGCCGGCGGACGCCGGCGCCGATCCGTGCCGGATCCGAGCGCATCGCGTCGACGGCGTCCGCCGCACACGGCGCGAGACCGGCCACCCTACGATCCGCCGGCATGGCCGTGCCGCACAAGATCCTCCTCAGCGAAGACCAGCTCCCGACGCAGTGGTACAACGTCGTCGCCGACCTGCCGTCGCCGCCGCCCCCGCCGCTGCACCCGGGCACGATGCAGCCGGTCGGCCCGGACGACCTGGCCCCGCTGTTCCCGATGGCGATCATCGGCCAGGAGGTCACCACCGACCGCTACGTCGACATCCCCGGCGGCGTGCTCGACGTCTACCAGCTGTGGCGCCCGAGCCCGCTGTTCCGCGCCCACCGCCTGGAGCGGGCGCTCGACACCCCGGCGCGCATCTACTACAAGTACGAGGGCGTCAGCCCGGCCGGGTCGCACAAGCCGAACACCGCCGTGCCGCAGGCGTACTACAACCACCAGGAAGGCGTCACCAAGCTGACCACCGAGACCGGCGCCGGCCAGTGGGGCTCGGCGCTGGCCTTCGCCACGGCGCAGTACGGGATGGAGTGCGAGGTGTGGCAGGTGGCCGCGTCGTACCGCCTGAAGCCGTACCGCCGGATCATGATGCAGGTGTGGGGCGCGACGGTGCACCCGTCGCCGAGCGACGTCACCGAGTACGGCCGCAGCCTGCTCGCCGAGAACCCCGACCACCCGGGCAGCCTGGGCATCGCCATCTCCGAGGCGGTCGCCGCCGCGGTCGCCGACCCGAACGCGCGCTACGCGCTCGGCTCGGTGCTCAACCACGTGCTGATGCACCAGACGGTGATCGGCGAGGAG
This sequence comes from uncultured Acidimicrobiales bacterium, assembly GCA_963794805.1. Taxonomy (GTDB): domain Bacteria; phylum Actinomycetota; class Acidimicrobiia; order Acidimicrobiales; family Ilumatobacteraceae; genus JAODBQ01. Next base: position 359,692 of record CAWCFL010000004.1, on the reverse strand, counting down.
GCCCTGCTGCAGATGGCGATGGTCGACGAGGTGCCCGACGTGCTCGTCGGCTGCACCGGCGGCGGCTCCAACTTCGGCGGCCTGGCGTTCCCGTTCCTGCGCGAGAAGCTCGCCGGGAAGATGAACCCGACGATCCGCTGCGTCGAGCCGGCGGCGTGCCCGAGCCTGACCCGCGGCGAGTACCGCTACGACTTCGGCGACACGCATGGGCCTCACCCCGCTGATGAAGATGCACACGCTCGGCCACGACTTCATCCCGCCGTCGATCCACGCCGGCGGCCTGCGCTACCACGGGATGGCCCCGCTGGTGTCGCACGTCTACGAGCTCGGCCTGGCCGAGGCCGAGGCCATCCCGCAGACTCGAGTGCTTCGCCGCGGCGCTGACGTTCGCCCGCACCGAGGGCATCCTCCCCGCGCCCGAGCCGACCCACGCGATCGCCGCGGCGATCCGCGAGGCCAACCGCTGCAAGGAGTCCGGCGAGGAGAAGGTGATCCTCACCGCGCTGTGCGGCCACGGCCACCTCGACCTGGCCAGCTACGAGCAGTACCTCGCCGGGCAGATGGACGACGCCAGCTTCACCGACGAGGAGCTGGCCGAGGCGCTCGCCGCGGTGCCCGTCGTCGCCTGAGGCGACCCGCGGCGTTCAGTGCGCAGCCCGGCGTCGTGGGCCAGGATCGCCAGCTGCACCCGGTTGGCCAGATCGAGCTTGGTGAACAGGCGCGAGACGTAGGCCTTCACCGTCGCCTCGCTCATGAACAGCGCCGGCGCCGATCTCGGCGTTCGACTGCCCTGACCGACGGCGGCGAGCACCTCGACCTCGCGCTCGGTCAAGCCCGTCGAGACGGGCCCGGCGCGTCCTGCTCGCGCGAGCTGCGTGGGTCGGCGGCGAAGTGGGCGATCAGCCGGCGGGTGACCGACGGCGAGAGCATCGACTCGCCCGCGGCCACGACGCGCACGGCCTGCAGCAGATCGAGCGGCGGCGTGTCCTTGAGCAGGAAGCCGGCGGCGCCGGCCTGCAGGGCGCGGAACACGAAGTCGTCGAGGTCGAACGTGGTCAGGATGACGACGGCCGGCGGCTCGTCGAGGGCCCGCACCGCGATCGTCGCGGCGAGGCCGTCGAGGCGCGGCATGCGCACGTCCATCAGCACGACGTCGGGCTGGCAGCGGCGCACCGCCTCCACCGCGTCGGCGCCGTCGTCGGCCTCGCCGACCACGGCTGATGTCGTCGGCCGACTCGAGGATCATCCGCAGCCCGGCGCGCACCAGCGCCTCGTCGTCGACGATCAGGACGCGGATCACGGGCCGCTCGTGTCCGCCGGCGCGGTGAGCGATGCGCGACGACGTCCGGCTCATCACTCACCGCGTCGGGCGGTGCGAGCAGGCAGCCACCGCTGAGGGGAGCGATGCACGCCGACTGTTGCGCTCACCGCTCAGCTCGCGTCGGCGCGCGCGGACGAGGACGGGTGCGGTGGGCGCGGGCGTCGCCGGCCACGGCAGCCAGGCGGCGACCCGCCAGCCGCCCGCCGGCGTCGGCCCGGCGTCGAGCGTGCCGCCGACGAGCGTCGACCCGCTCGCGCAGCCCGGCGAGCCCGGCGCCCGAGCCGGGCAGCAGCGCGTCCGCCGGCCACCGGACGCTGGTTGACGACCTCGATCGTCACGCCGCGGCTCGCGTCGCCGCGCGATCGTCACCGTCGGTCGCCGCACCGCGGGCGTGCTTGTGCACGTTGGTCAGCGCCTCCTGCACGACGCGGTGGGCGGTGCGGGCCACCGCGTCGGGCAGCACGCCGGAGCGTCGACGTCCAGCGCTCACCCGCACGCCGGCCGCCCGCGACGCCTCGACGACCCGCTCGATGTCCTCGGTGCCGATGTGGGGCGCAGCTCCTCGTCCTGGCCGCCGCCGGCGCGCAGCACGCCGAGCACCTCGCGCAGGTCGTCCATCGCCTGGCGGCCGTGGTGCGGATCAGCGCCGCGGACTCGCACCTGTGCTGCGCTCGTCGTCGGCGCTGACCTCCAGCGCGCCGGCGTGCAGGGCGATCAGCGACACCTTGTGGGCCAGCACGTCGTGCATCTCCCGGGCGATGCGCGCCCGCTCGCCGACCCTGGCCTGCTCGGCGCGCAGCTCGCGCTCGTGCTCGGCCCGCTCGGCGCGCTCGCGCAGCGATGCCGACGAGATCGCGGCGGGCCCCGATGTACGCGCCGGCGGCGGCGAAGAAGCCGGCGCCGAGCACCGCGCCGAGCACGTTGCTCAACAGGTCGTCCCAGCCCTGGTCGATCACGCCACGCGCCGCGGCGACGACCGCGCCGGCCACGGTCGTCAGCACGAGCACACGGTCGCGCCGGCGGATCGCCAGGGTGAACAGGCCGATCACCGCCGACCAGCGGATCGCCGGTGATCAGCAGGACGACGAGGCCGAGCGAGCGTGACCAGCAGCGGTCGCCTGCCGCCGCCACCACAGCAGCGCCGACGCCGACCGTGGCGACGACGACCTCGAGCACCAGCCGGGCGCCGCTCTCGTCTGGTCGCCCGAACGCCACGGCCGAGCACGCCGAGCGCGGCGATCGACCATGAACGCGACGTCGTGGGCGCGCGGGCCGACGCGCTGCCATCGTCGACCGCAGGCGAGCCGGTGAACGTCACGGCGTCCACGCTACGGAGATCGGTGCGCGCACGGCCGTCGACGAAGGTCGACGATCCGGCGGGCCGTGCGCATCGACCTTCGTCGATGGTCGCGACGACGGGCGGCCGATGTGCCGTCGCCGGCCCGGCGCACGATCGACTCCATGATCTCCGTCGAACACCTCACCAAGCGCTACGGCGACCACGTCGCCGTCGACGACGTCTCGTTCACCGTGCCGGCCCGGCACGTCACCGGCTTCCTCGGCCCGAACGGCGCCGGCAAGTCGACCACGCTGCGCGCCGTCACCGGCCTGACCCCGCCGACGTCGGGGCGCACGACGATCGGCGGCCGCGCCTACGCCGAGCTGCCCAACCCCGGGCGGGTCGTCGGCGTGATGCTCGACGCCGCCGCCCAGCACCCCGGCCGCACCGGTCTGGAGACGCTGCGCCTGGCGGCCATGCTCCTCGGCCTGCCCCGGCGCACCGCCGACGAGATGCTCGAGCGCGTCGGGCTCGCACGGCGCCGGCAACCGGCGGGTCGGCAACTACTCGCTCGGCATGCGCCAGCGCCTCGGCATCGGCACCGCGCTGCTCGGCGATCCCGAGGTGCTGATCCTCGACGAGCCGGCCAACGGCATGGACCCCGAGGGCATCCGCTGGATGCGCCACCTGCTGCAGGACTTCGCCGCCGGCGGCGGCACCGTGCTGCTGTCCAGCCACCTGCTCGGCGAGGTGCAGGCCACCGTCGACCGCCTCGTCGTCATCAGCGGCGGGCGGATCGTCGCCGACGACGCGCCTCGACGTGCTCCTCGCCGGCCAGGGCACGTTCGTCCGCGGCCTCGACGACGCCGGCGCTCGCCGCCGCGCTGCGCGCCGCCGGGCTGCGAGGTCGACCCCGGCCGACGGTGGCGCGCCTGCGCGTCGCCGCCACGCCCGAGCAGGTCGGCCGGGTCGCCGCCGCCGCGCAGCAGGTGCTCGTCGAGCTGCGCGACGGCGACGGCGCCGACCTCGAGGACCTGTTCTTCACCCTGACGAGCGACGACCGCAGACGCGAGGAGGTCGCGGCATGAGCGCCGACACCCGACCGCCACCGACCGCCACCACCGCACCCATCGACGAAACGAGGCCACCACGATGACCACCACCCTGCTCCCCCAGCCCACCACCGACCGACCGCCCGCCGGACGACCCGGCACTCGCCGTTCGCCACGCTGCTGCGCGTCGAGCTGCGCAAGGCCACCGACACCCGCAGCGGACGAGGGCTGCTCGCCGTCGATCGTCGGCCTCAGCGCGCTCGCGCCTCGGCTGGTCGCTGGCCCATCCCGGCCGACGGCGTGTCGTTCCGCGACTACGGCGGCGGCGATGGCCGGCGTCGTCGCCTTCCTCGCCCCGATCATCGGCCTGCTGGCGATGACCGCCGAGTGGACGCAACGCACGGCGCTGACCACGTTCACGCTGGCCCCGCGCCGGAGCCGGGTGCTCGCCGCCAAGTTCACCGCCTCGATGCTCCTGGCGATGGCCACGCTGGCCATCGGCGTGGTGCTGACGGTCCTGACCACGGCGATCGGCGGCGCCGTGCACGGCGGCGCCAGCCTGGGCCGGGGTCGGCACGCGAGCTGCGCTCGTACGTGATCATCGTCGCCGCCCAGGTGATCATGGCCACGGCGTTCGGTGCCCTGGCCGCGCAGACCACGGTGGCCATCGGCGCCTTCCTCGCCGCCCCGGTGGTGTGGGCCAAGGTGTCCGAGCCGTTGCTCGGCAAGGCCGCCCCGTGGTTCGACGTGTTCTCGGCCTACGACCACCTGTCCTCGAGCCACCCGTTCGACCACCTCGGCCAGACGCTCACGGCCGTGACCCTCTGGGTCGTCGTGCCGGCGGCGATCGGCGTCACCCGCTCGCTGCGCCGAGAGGTCAAGTAGCCCGGCCAGTCGGACGCACCAGGCGAAGCGCTCCGGCCCGACGTGGCCGGGGCGCTTCAGCGCGCCGCGGCCCAGAAGTCGGTGAACAGCTGCGGGCGGCTCGGGCGAGCGTCATCGCCCGCTGGGTGAGCAGGATCCCGCTGACGCCCGTGGACGGATGGGTCCTCCACGTCGTGCCCGTGCCGCCGTCCCAGCCGAAGCCGCCACGCCCGTCGAGCGGGGTGGCCATGCCCAAACCCCAGCCGGCGTCCGTCGCCGAGGAACATGGCGTTCGCCGCGCGCTGCCCGGCGGTGAGCCGGTCGGTCGTCAGCGCGGCGAACGACTGCTGGCTGAGGAACCGCTCGCCGTCGTGCACGCCGCCGCCGGCCATCATCCGGACGAACGCCCACAGGTCGTCGAGCGTCGACGACCAACCAGCCGGCGGCGTTGTTCATCGCCGGCGGCGTCGCCCACCAGCTCGTCGCACCGCGCCGGGTCGAGCACGTCGAGCGCCGTCCGTCGGTCGGGGCGTACGCCGTCGTCAACCGTCCGATCGACGCACGGCGGGACGTGGAAGCCGGTGTCGACCATCCCGAGCGGCCGGCACACCCGCTCGTCGAGCAGCTCGGGCAGCGGCTTGCCCGGCGGCCCGCTCCAGCAGGACCCCGGCACCTGCAGGCCGGTGTTGTACATCCACTCGGCGCCGGGCTGGGCCATCAGCGGCAGCGTGGCGAAGCGGCGGATCCACTCGTCGTCGTCGATCGACCGGCGGCGGCCACGGCGGGCCCGAGCGTCATCAACCCGAGCTCGCGCTCGGCCTGCTGGATCGGCAGCCCGGGCCCGCCCCAGTCGAGGTTCGATGCTCGTCCCGAAGCCGAGCCGGAACGACAGCAGGTCCTCCACGGTGATCGGCCGCTCGGCGGCGACGGTGTCGTCGAGCGACGCGCCGATCGACGTCAGCACCCGCCGATCGGCCAGCTCCGGCAGGTACGTGTCGACGCGGTCGTCGAGGTCGCAGCACGCCGTCGTCGACGAGCACCATCGCCAGCACGGCGACGATCGGCTTGGAGATCGAGGCGATGCGGAAGATCGCGTCGCGCTGCAGCGGCGTCGGGTCGTCGACGCTCGGCGTCCCGAGCACGGCGACGTCGGACGATCTCGGTGCCGTGGGCGACGAGCGCCGCCAGGCCGGGGACGTGACCGGACTCGACGTGCGGGCGGAGCTGCTGTTCGAGGCTCATGTCAGGTGGACGATCCGGCGTCGGAGGAGTCATCGCCGGACCGCGGCGCCGCTCATCGTGTCGAGCGCGAACCTGATCCGCCGGTTGCGCTTGCCCTTGCTCTCCACCTTGGTGATCCGGATGCGGCAGCGACTGGCCGGTGTTCGACAGGTGCGTCCCACCGCACGCCTGGCGGTCGATGCCGTCGATCTCGATGATCCGCAGCCGACCATCGGGCGTCGGCGGCGGGGCCACCGACAGGCTGCGCACCAGACCGGCGACGGCGTCGGCCTGCGCCGCATCCACGTACGTGCTGCGCACCTCGACCTCCCGCCGGATGATGTCGTTCACCGCCACGTCGAGGCTGCGCAGCACGTCGTTGTCGATCTCGGTCAGGTCGAAGTCCATCCGGCCGGTGCCGTCGTCGTTGATCTGCGCGCCGGTGACGAGCGTGCCGGGGAAGCGCTCGAAGACGATCGCGTTGAGGATGTGCGAGTCGGTGTGCAGCTGGGCGACCCGCGCCCGGCGTTCGGCGTCGACGCGCACGACGACCGGTCCGGCGGCGAGCTCGACAGGCGTGGCCAGCACGTGCCACACGACGTCGTCCACCGTCTCCACGCCGGTGATCGCCACGACGCCACCGGCATGCTCCACCCACCCGGTGTCGCTGACCTGCCCGCCGCCGCCGGGGTGCAGCGCGCTGCGGTCCAGGTGCACCCGTCCGGGCGCGGCGTCAACCACCACGGCGTCGTGCTCGTGGAGGTCGGGGAACTGGTGGCAGAGGTACACGGCCATGGAGCGGACCCTACCGATGGTCGCTCGGCGCTCAGCCGTCTTGTTCGGGCAGGCTGAGCTGCGCTCAGCCGGGCGTGCCCTCCGGGAGGGCGAACGTGAACGGGCGGATCCCTTTGAAGCGCACGGCGCGATCGCGCCGAGTGAGGTAGCGCAGGTGCGCTGCCGTCTCGTTCACCGCCGAGCGGCGCAACGCCAGGGGGAAGTCCTGCCCACGGCCGGTTCCACTTCAATCGCGCGGCGATCTGCCACAGCGACGCCGGCCCGTCGGCGAGGATCGCCTCGATGTCGCGCAGATGGTCGAGGTGGTGGTCGGTGATCGCCGCTGCCCGACCGGCGAGGTCGCCGAAGCGCTGACGGTGCGCCGGCAGCACCTCGTCCGCCTCGAGGCCGGACACCTTCGCCAGCGAGTCGAGGAAGTCACCGAGCGGGTCGCCGCCGCGGTCGCGCCGGGAGATGGAGATGTGCGGGGTGATCGACGGCAGCACGTGGTCGCCCGACAGCAGCAGGCGCTGCTCGGGCGCGTGGAAGCACAGGTGCCCGGGCGTGTGGCCGGGCGTCCACACGGCGCGGATGTCCCAACCGGGGACGTCGACGCGCTCGCCGTCGTCCACGGTGCGATCGGGTGCTGCGAGCGGGCGGAACCGTCGTGCCCGCCGACGGGCGGTGGGCGCCGGCGCGGCGGCCAGCTCGTCCTCGGTGGCGCCGGCGTCGACGAGCACCGACATCAGCTCGTCGGTGAAGTCGGGCAACGTCTGTGCCGGTTCGTGGTCGCGGCGGTGCTCATGGGCCATGGAGCGCGACAGGTGCTCGACGGTGACCGCGTCGCGCTCGTGCATCGCCACCCACGCGTCCGACGCGTCACGGACCCGTCCCGACAGCCCGTGGTGGTCGGGATGGACGTGCGTCACGAGCACGCCGTAGCACTCGGCGATGTCGCTGCCGGCGTCGCGGAACCCGGCGACGAGCGCATCCCACGACTCGTCGTCGTCCCATCCGGCGTCGACCAGCACCGGGCCACGATCGGACTCGATCAGATAGACGAGCGTGTAGCCGAGCGGGTTGTCCGGGAACGGCACGCCGATCGACCACAGGCCCGGTCGGACGGATTCGGTCGGCGGGAGCGGCGGGGGCACCCGGCAACGTTAGGAGGCAACACGTCGCCGGCGGGCCTCGGCCTCGGGTCATCCGTCGGCGGCACCCTCGACGAGGGCGATCAGCTCGACGTCGTTCGTCGCCCGGGCCGCATCGAGCGGCGTCTGGTCGTCGAAGCCCTCGAACTTCGGGTCGGCACCGGCGGCGAGCAGGAGTCGGGCAGCGGGCGTCTGGCGCTGGTGGCAGGCGTGCCACAGCGCCGAGTCGAGACGTTGGCGATCGGCGCCCTCGAGCAGACCGGGGATGCGCTCCTCCATGCCCAGCGCCGCGGCGTGGAACAGGGCGACCGCCGCACCGGCATCGACGAGGTGGTGCGCGCACTCGAGCATGTCGAAGATCACTGCGTCGTCGAGCGGCGTTCCGCCGGTGAGCACCCCGCCGGACGCCTCGAGGTCGGCGCCCGCAGCAATCAGCGTGTCGAGCGCCACGACGTCGCCGCTCGACGCCGCCCAGTGCAGCGGCCGCTCGGTGTGGCGGCCGATGAACGGCGCGTCGAGGTCGGCGCCGGCGGCGACGAGGATCTCGATCGTCGTGGCCACGCCCGGGAAGTGGCCGGGCCAGTCGGTGGCCAGGTGCAGCGACGAGCGGGCCGTGTGCGCGCTGCCGACGTAGACGGTCGCCAGCTCCGGTCGCTCGACCAGCAGCGCCCGCAGGGCATCGTGGCCACCGGTCGTGATCGCGGCCGCCAGCCGCTGCGCGCCCGGATCGTCCGGTGCCACCGTCGTCGCCACGTCGCCCGGTCTAGCGCTCCGGCCTCGTGTCGCGCCACCACACGCCGGAAGCGTCGCCAGCGGCGCGACACGAACGTCGAAGGGGCGCGGCGAGGCAACCCCGCCCGGCGGTAAACACGGGACGGACGCGGCGCGTGGACGCCGTACGGTCGAGCGGATGTCAGCGGTCGACGAGCTCACCGGACGGCTGCGTGCCGACCTCACTGCAGCGATGCGCCGGCGCGATCAGCCGTCGATCCGCGCCCTGCGCACGTTGATGGGCGCGGTGGCCAACGCCGAGGCGCCGCCGATCGACGCCGCGCCGCTGGAGGTGCACGGCCGCCTCGAGCAGCACGAGCGGCTGACGCTCGGCGATGTCGACCTCGCGGCGATCGTCGCGCGGCAGATCGACGATCGCCAGGACACGATCGCCACCTACCGGGCGAATGGGCGCGACGATGCGGCCGACCAGCTCCAGCTCGAAGTCGACGTGCTCGCCGCGTACGCAGGTTGATCGGTCGCCGTCAACCGCCGTCAGCCTCCGTCGGCGACGGCTGCCATCTTCGTTCCGTCGAGGTAGTACCTGCGGGCCCAGATCCCGGTGCCGGCCTCGTCGCCGACCGGCATCCGCCACGTCGACACCTTGGCTCCGTCGAGGCGCATGCCGAGCAGTGCCCGCGGTTGGTCGTCGGTGCCGGTGACGTAGGCCCGGGCGCCGTCCTCGGGCACGTAGCGCATGGCGATCTGCAGGTACAGGTCGCGCCAGTCGTCGTCGCTGCCCGGCTCGTAGAGCACCTCGACGCTGCCCTGCAGCGTCACCTTGCGGTACGGCAGCGCCTCCTCGTCGATCGTCAACCCGGCGCGTGCATCGCGCCGCACGTTGGCCAGCAGCACGGAGTGCAGTCGCGGCGTGAACACGACCTGGTCGTCGTGGAGGATGAACCACAGCGGCACGTTGCGCGGCATCCCGTCGTCGTCGACGGTGGCGACGCGCACCAGGTGTCCGGGCTCATGCAGGAACGCGCCGACCTCGTCGGCAGTCAGCTTGGGCATGTGCCGCAGCGTAGGGAACCGTGACGACCAGGTCGTCAGTAGTGCGTTTGCGACATCGGGGCGACTGGCCAGCCGAAGAACGCGTCGGCCCGGCGCAGCGCTTCGTCGTTGCGCGCGGTGAGCCGCCGGCCGCCGGCGAGCGCGGTGGCCGAAACACCGCCGAGCAGCAGCGCACCGATCGCGTCGTGCTCGGCGACGAGGTCGGGGCGGCTGCGCACCCGCGTCACCGATGCCCCGTCCGGCGAGCCGTCGATGGCCCAGCGGACGCCGTCGGCCTCGACCACCAGCCGATCGGCGGTGCGGTACGACCGGGCACCGAAGCACGTCGGCAGGTCGCGCACGTTGACCCACACGCCGTCGATGTTGCCGGTGGTGCGCACCACCCGCGAGTCGGTCAGCAGGTACGGGAGCGGGTCGTCGCCCGGCATCTGGCGGGTGGTGATCGTGGCCACGAGGTCGACGTTCAACAGCACGTGCCACAGGGACACGTGCGCCTCGGGCGTGACCGCGACCAGTTCGACGAGGTCGAGCGTGTGCCCGGGGCGGCCGTCGCCCCACGACTCGCGGATGCGGTACGCGGCGTAGCCGTCGTCGTGGCGCAGGTACCAGCACGGCGAGGCGCCGAAGCGCTCCTGGCCGCGGATGGCCAGCATCGTGTCGTGCCACACCTGGGGATGGCTGACCTCGCCGGGCCGGCTGCGCCGGTAGCACTCCCAGGTGGCGGCGACGTGCTCGTCGGCCTCGTCGCCGCGCACGAAGCGCACGCTCCCCGGCTGCGGCACGAGCGCCGGCCGCAGCGTGGCCGCCGCCTTGTCGATCTCGACGACCCGGATGCGCGTGGCCACGCCGTAGCCGAAGCGCTCGTAGATCCCGCCCTCGCTGGCGAACAGCATCGCCACCGGTTCGCCGCGCTCGTCGATGTCGGCGTGGCAGGCGTCCATCAGCTCGCGCAGCAGGCCCTGGCGGCGATGGGTGGCCGCCACGCCGACCCAGGTGACGGCGCCGAGCGGCACCGCGGTGCCGCCAGGGAGGGAGACGTCGAAGGCGAACGAGCCGATGACACCGACGACCTGGTCGCCGTCGAGCGCGATGCGGAAGCGCGACAGATCCAGCACGCCACGCTGCTCGGCCAGCCGCTCGGGCGTGTAGTGGAAGCCGAAGGCCCGCCCGTCGGCGTGGCACATCTCCTCGACGTCGTCCTCGCCCGGCGCACGGATCTCGATCCCCATGCGGCTCAGGCTCGCGCGGTCTCCCGCCGACGACTCGGTATTTTGCAGCGATGACCGACACCGCCACCTCGACGTTCGACCCGGCGCGCGTCGTCGCCGACCTCCGCGCCCTCGACGACCGCACCGGCGGCCCCGAGGGTTCGCGCCGGTTGGCCTGGACCCCGGAGTGGCTCGAAGCCCGCTCGATGCTGCGCGAGTCGCTGGCCACGCTGCCCGTCGAGGTGGACACCGACGCTGCGGGCAACCTGTGGGCCGTGCTGCGCGGCGCACGGCCGGAGACGCTCGTGGTCGGCAGCCACCTCGACAGCGTGCCCAAGGGCGGCTGGCTCGACGGCGCGCTCGGGGTGATGAGCGGTCTGGAGCTGCTGCGCGCGCTGGCTGCCGAGGGCACTCCGGCGGTCACCGTCGCCTTGGTCGACTGGGCCGACGAGGAAGGCGCGCGCTTCAGCCGCAGCCTGTTCGGCAGCGCGGCGTCCGTCGGCACGCTGGACATCGACATCCTGCGCGGTCTCACCGACAGGGAGGGCAACGCCCTGCCGGCGGTGCTCGCCGAGCACGGTGTGGACATCGAGAACCTCGACGCGGCGCGCACCCGGATGGCCGACGTGCGGGCCTACGCCGAGGTGCACATCGAGCAGGGTCCGGTGCTCGAGTCGATGGGTCTCGGGATCTGCACGGTCACCGGCACCAAGGGCATCGAGCGCGAGCGCCTGATCTTCACCGGCCAGGCGTCGCACGCCGGCACCATGCCGATGGAGATGCGCCGGGACAGCTTCCGCGCTGCGGCACGCTTCGCGTTGGAGGTCGCCGAGATCGGCAAGCGCCACGTCGGCGTCACCACCGTCGGCAGCGCCACGCTGTGGCCGGGCGTGGTCACCGCCACGGCCGGGGAGACGCGCATCACGCTGGACATGCGGCACATCTCGGCGGAGTCGCTGGCGGACATGTACGCGGAGTCGATCGACGCCGCCCGTGCGGCTGCCGCGGTCGAGGGCTGCACCGTCGAGCTCGAGCACATCTTCCGCATCCCGCCGATGCCGTTCCACCCGAAGCTGCTCGATGCGGCGCGCACCGCGGTGCGCGAGGTGGAGGGTCACGACGTGGAGCTGCCCTCGGGCGCGCTGCACGACGCCAGCGAGATGGCCAGGGAGATCCCGACGGTGATGATCTTCTCCTCGTCGATCGCCGGCCTGTCGCACACCAAGGAGGAGGACACGCCCGAGGAGCACCTGCGGATGGCCGCCGATGCGTTCCACCGCACGTGCCGGACGGCCATCGAGCTCATCGCCGCCGGCGAGCTGTGAGCCGCGTCGACGACGTCGGCGAGCGCGACGGCTGGCGCTGCTGGCTGTGCGACGAGCCAGTCGATCCGCAGATGTCGGTCAACGACCCGCGCGGCCCGAGCGTGGACAGCATCACCACGAAGTCGAAGGCGAAGTCCCCCGTCGTCGAGCGGCTCGCGCACCGTGCGTGCAACACCAAGAAGGGGGCGATCGCCGCCGTGGTGCCGTGGTCGACGGACCTGTTCGTGTTCGAGCCCGCACCGATCGTCGAGACGGTGCAGGCCTTGCAGCGCAAGGGCGGCCGCACGATCGTCGCCCGCTGCCCGACGCGCGCCGACGGCCTCGCCGCCGCCGAGTGGCTCACCGATCGCGTGTCGCGCCTCGCCCCCGGCTTCCACGTCACCGCCGACGTCGAGCCCGCCGCCGGCCAGTTCATGCTCGTCCTGCGCGCCTGACCCTGGCCAGCCCGGCCGGAGGCGGGGAGGCCGGACCAGGTTGACGGTGGATTGCACCGATGCGGCCGGATCAAGCGTCAAGCTCGGAACTTGACGACGGATCGCGCCCGAGGTTGCTGGCGCGCTCAGCCCTTCCTGGCGTTGAGGAGGGCGGTGACGGCCTTGCCGTCGGCCTGGCCCTTGCTCGCCTTCATCACCGCACCGACGAGGGCGCCCATCGCCTTGCCCTCGCCGCCGACGAACTTCGCCCACACGGCGGCGTTGTCGGCGATCGCCTGATCGACGAGCGACTCCAGCGCGCCGCTGTCCATCGCCTCGAAGCCCTTTGCGGCGGCGATCGCCGAAGCATCGCCGCCACCGTTGGCCACCAGTTCGGCGAGCACCGTCTTGGCCTGGGTGGCGGTGAGCGCCCCGCTGGTCTCCAGCTTGATCAGCAGGGCCAGGTCCTCGGCGGGCACGGCCGGCTCGGGACCGGCGTCGGCGAACGCCTCCTTGACGTGCACCAGCGCCCGCGAGACGTCGCCGCCGAGGTGGCCGACGGCGAGCACGTAGTCGTCCTGGCCGCGGTCGACGACGACCATGGCCGCCTCGCTGTCGGGCGCCACCCCGGTGGCCGACGGCGAGACGCGAGCGACGCGCCGCGGGCAGCATCGGCATCGCCGCGCGCACCCGCGCGACCCACTCGGCCGAGGGCACGAGCGGCACGAGGTCGGGCTCGAGGAAGTAGCGGTAGTCGTCGGCGTCCTCCTTGCTGCGCAAGGTGTGCGTGCGGCCGTCGTTCTCGTCCCAGTGCCGCGTCTCCTGGCGCACGGACTCACCGCTGCTGACGATGTCGATCTGCCGCTGCATCTCGTACTCGATGGCCCGCCCGAGCGAGCGCACGCTGTTGACGTTCTTGATCTCGCAGCGCGTACCGAACGGGGTGTCGGGCAGGTGCACGCTGACGTTGGCGTCCACGCGCATCGACCCCTCCTCCATCTTCGCGTCGGACGCGCCGACGGCCAGGAGGATGGCGCGCAGCTCGGTGACGTACTGCCGGGCCTCGTCCGCGGTGCGGATGTCGGGCCGGCTGACGATCTCCACCAGCGGCACGCCGGCGCGGTTGAAGTCGATCAGCGAGTACTCGCTGCCGTGGATCCGGCCGCCCGCGCCGCCGTAGTGCGTGCTCTTGCCGGTGTCCTCCTCCATGTGCGCCCGCTCGATGCCGATGCGCTTGCCACCGGGCAGCTCCAGCCAGCCGTCGACGTTCAGCGGCTGGTCGTACTGGCTGATCTGGTACGCCTTGGGCATGTCCGGGTAGAAGTAGTTCTTCCGGTGGAACGTGCACGGCTGGATGGTGCAGTTGAGCGCCGTGCCGATGCGCATGGCCAGCTCCACGGCCTGCTCGTTGAGGACCGGCAGGGCGCCGGGCAGGCCGAGCGTCACCGGGTCGATGTTGGTGTTCGGCTCGTCGCCGAAGCGGTTGGCGCTGGCGGAGAAGAGCTTGGTGGCCGTGGCCAGTTCGACGTGCACCTCGAGGCCGACGACGAGCGCGTAGCCGTCGATCACCGTGCCGTCGGGCATCGGGGTTCCCTCGGTGAGGCTCATCGGGCGTCGTCCTCCATCGCCCGCTCCAGGGCGCGTGCGGTGCGGAACATCTGCGGCTCGCCGAGCGCCGGGGCGAGCACCTGCACGCCGACGGGCAGGCCGTCGGCCCCGGTGCCGAACGGCACGCTCATCCCCGGATGGCCGGCCAGGTTCGTCGGGATCGTGTACACGTCGCACAGGTACATGGCCAGCGGGTTGTCGCCCTTCGACCCGAAGGCGAAGGCGACGCTGGGCGACGCCGGGGTGAGCAGCACGTCGGCGTCCTGGTAGGCGCGATCGAAGTCGTCGGCGATGAGCCGGCGGACCTTCAGGGCCTTGCCGTAGTACGCGTCGTAGTACCCCGCCGACAGGGCGTAGGTGCCGAGCATGATCCGCCGCTTGACCTCGGCGCCGAAGCCGGCCTCGCGGGTGGCCGAGTACATCGCGTTGGTGTCGGGCGCTTCGACGCGCCGGCCGTAGCGCACGCCGTCGTAGCGCGCCAGGTTGCTGCTGGCCTCCGCCGGGGCGATGAGGTAGTAGGCGGTGAGCCCGAAGCTGAACGCCGGGACCTGCACGTCGACGATCGTCGCCCCGGCCTGCTTCAGCGCGTCGAAGGCCATCTCCAGCCGCTCGACCACGTCGGGGTCGGCGCCGGCCGGCAGGTCGGTGATCCGCCCGACGCGCAGGCCTTCGACCCCCTGGTCGAACACGTCGAGCAAGGACGGGTGCGGCTCGGGGATCGACGTGGAGTCGAGCGGGTCGTGCCCGCCGATGACGTCGAGCACGAGCGCGGCGTCCTCCACCGAGGTGGTGAACGGGCCGATCTGGTCGAGGCTGCTGGCGAAGGCGACGAGCCCGTAGCGGCTGACGTAGCCGTACGTCGGCTTGACCCCGACCACGCCGCACAGCGCGGCCGGCTGGCGGATGGAACCACCGGTGTCGCTGCCGAGGGAGACGGAGGAGAACCCGGCGGCGACGGCCACGGCGCTGCCGCCGCTCGACCCGCCGGGCACCCGCGAGGGGTCGTGCGGGTTGCGCGACGGTCCGAACGCCGAGTTCTCCGTGCTCGAGCCCATGGCGAACTCGTCGAGGTTCGTCTTGCCGACCACGACGGCGCCGGCCGCACGGAGGCGCTCGACGACGGTGGCGTCGTACGGCGGCTTCCAGCCCTCGAGGATCTTCGACGAGCACGTCGTGTCGATGCCGCGGGTGCACATGTTGTCCTTGAGCGCCACGGTGACGCCGGCCAGCGGGCCGGGGTCGTCGCCGGCCGCGACGCGCCCGTCGATCGCTGCCGCTTCGGCGCGGGCGCGGTCGGCGAGCACGAGGTTGAACGCATGCAGCTCGGACTCGCGTCCGTCGATGGCGGCGAGGGCCTCATCCACCACGGATGCGGCGGAGGTGCTGCCGGCGCGGACGGCGGCGGCGATGGAACGAGCGCCCATCAGTCCGCCAGCCCGATGATCGGCGGCACGCGGAAGCGCCCGTCCTCGGCCGCCGGCGCCGCGGCGAGCACCTCGTCGCGGTCCAGGCTCGGCCGGACGACATCGGGGCGCAGCACGTTGACCAACGGGTACGGCTGGGTCATCGGCTCCACCGCGGCGAGGTCGAGGGCGTCGATGTCGGCGAAGTGCTCGAGCATGCCCGACAGCTGGGCGGTCATCAGCTCCAGCTCGTCGGGGGCGAGATCGAGCCGCGCCAACCGAGCCACCTTGGCAACACCGGCAGCAGAGATGCGTTCAGACACGGGGAGCCAGGATACGGCCGCCGTCGCAACCCGACCCAGCGAGATCACGGCGCACGCCGTGATGTGAGCGGTCAGGCGTCGCGCAGGACCGGTCCGAAGTTCGGCGGGCGCTTGGCCAGGTAGCTCTGCACGCCCTCGACGAAGTCGGGACGCTTGAGCGAGGCCTTCATCAAGGGGATCGCCCCATCCGAGGACTCCTGCAGCGAGCGGTCCGAGTCGGCGTAGACCTGGCGCTTCATCACGGCCATCGACGTCGGGCACGAGTTCGCCGCGACATCGGCCGCGTAGTGCAGCACGTGGTCCATCAGCTGGTCGGCCGGGACGACGTCGTTGACCATCCCGATCGCCTTGGCCTCGTCGGCGAGGAACACTCGACCCGACATCAGCAGGTCGAGCGCGTTGGCGGTGCCGACGAGGCGCGGCAGCGCCCACGAGATGCCGTACTCGGCGACGAGCCCACGCCGGGCGAACGCGGTGGTGAACTTGACGCCCTCCGCGGCGAAGCGCAGGTCGCACATCAGCGCCTGCACCAGGCCGATGCCGGCGCACGCGCCGTTGATCGCCACGATCGTCGGCTTGGAGACCTTGGTGGTCTCCCACACGTCGCGCGACTCGGTGGAGGCCACCGGGCTGTCGCCGCCGGCGTTGCCCTGCTGCTTGCCCGCCGCCGCCAGGTTGTCCATGTCGGCACCGGCGCAGTAGCCGCGGCCGGCACCGGTGATCACGATCACCTTGACCGAGTCGTCGGCCTCGCACTCGTCGAGCCGTTCGAAGTACCGGGCCGACAGCGGGCCGGTCCAGGCGTTCATCCGGTCCGGGCGGTTGAGGGTGAGGATCGCGATGCCGGGATCCTTGCGTTCCATCAGGACGAGGTCGTCACTCATCCGCGGGAACGTACTCGTCATCGACGGGCGGGATCGACTCGGTCCGCTCGCCCCCTTCGGCGACGTCGGTCGACTCGGCGGCGTCGGCCGGCTCCTCCGCTTGGCCCGGTCCGCCCGGTCCATCCGGTTCGAGCTCCTCGCCCGGCCCGGGCGCGTCGTCGAGCGCCGCCGCCGCCGGATCGTCCGCCTCACCGGTCGACCCCGCCGCCATCACCAGCGCCGGCTCCGGGTCGTCGCGATGGCGCAACCAGTCGACCACGAGGAAACCGCCGGACGCGGCCATCGCCACGAGCGCCACCCATTGGTTGAGCCGCAGCCCGCCGCCGGCGTTGGCGTTGTCGATGCGCAGCCCCTCGATCCAGAACCGGCCGAGGAAGTAGCCGAACACGTAGATCACCATCAGCCGCCCGGGTCGCAGCCTGAGGTGGTTGCCGATCCAGATGAGCACGAGGCACAGCGCGAGGTTCCACAGCGCCTCGTAGAGGAACGTCGGGTGGAACAGGGTGCCGTGCGCGTAGGTGATGCCGTTCTGGGTGAGGTGCTCGTCGTCGATGCGCAGCCCCCACGGCAGCGTGGTCGGCTTGCCGAACAGCTCCTGGTTCCACCAGTTGCCCAGCCGGCCGATCGCCTGGGCCAGCGGGATCGCCGGGGCGCAGGCGTCGGCCATGGCCAGCGCAGAGAGCCCACGCCGCTTGGTGAGCCACATGCCCACGCCGATGCCGCCGATCAGCGCGCCGGGGATGCCCAGGCCACCGTTCCAGATCTGCAGGGCCCGCGCCGGGTCCTTCCACGGCTGCGACTTGTCGGTGATGACGTAGTACAGCCGGGCGCCGATCACGCCGGCGATCACCGCGCCGACGGCGACGGCCTGGATGTCCTCGCTTGTGTCCCGTCCCGGCCTTCTCCAGGCGCTTGCCGGCGAGCCACACCGCGGCGAGCACGCCGAGCGCGATCATCAGCCCGTAGGCGTGGATGGAGATCGGCCCGATCTTGATCGAGCCGCTCGACGGGCTCGGGATCGAGGCGAACATCAACTGGCGGTCACCTTCCTGGCGAAGTCGACGCTGGCATCGAAGATCAGCTGCTTGTCGAAGTCCTGCGTGGCCACGTGGTAGCTGCGCTCCAGGACGACCCGCTCGACCGGGCCGCCGTAGTGCTCGGCGAGGTAGTCCTGATGCGCCGGCGGGACGACGTGGTCCTGCGGCGAAGCCAGGATCAACAGCGGGATGTTCATCGACGGGTACGCCGCGGTGAGGTCGCCGAGCGCCTCGACGAGCGAGAGCATCGCCCGGATCGGCGCACCCTCGTACGCGCTCTCGGTCTGGTCGGGATCGGCGATGTCGCTGCCGATGCCGGGAGCCACCTCGGTGCCCTGGTCGAGCATGTCCTGCATCACCGGGACCATGTCCTCCAGCCCGATCGGCGCCGTCGCCGCGTTGATGCAGATGAGCCCGGCGATCTCCGGGTGGTCGGCACCGATGCGCAGGGTGAGCGCGCCGCCCATGCTCAGCCCGGCGACGACGACGTGAGCCGGCGCGCGCGGCGAGCCGCTGGTAGGCGGCCTCGACCTCGGCCACGTAGTCCGGCCACGCCGTGGGCACCATGTCGTCGACGTGGCTGCCGTGGCCCGGCAGGCGCGGCATCTCGACGTGGAAGCCGGCGGCGACGAACGCTTCGGCGAGCTCGCGCATCGACGACGGGTTGCCCGGTGTACCCGTGGATGACCAGCGCACCGTTGGGGCCGACGCCGTCGTGGCTCAGCGGCTCCGCCCCCGGAAGAACAGGATGACTCATGCCCGAATCATCGCAGAAGGTTCAGGTGTACGGATCGTCGGCGCCGAGGGGTTCGAGCCACCAGTCGGCGGGAACGGCGGCAAGCTCCCATTCGGGGAACGGGTAGATGCAGTTGACCGGGCAGGCCGGGAGGCACTTGTCGCAGCCGCTGCACAGCTCGGGGATGATCACCACGTCCGCGCCGTGGTTGAAGATCGCCCCGAAGTGGGGCGGGCAGTGGCGCAGGCAGGCGTCGCAGTTGATGCATTCGCTCATCTCGATGCGCACCGGCGCGTTCTTCCACTTCGGGTTGCGCTGGTGCAGCTCGATGCGCTCAAGGCGTGTGGCCCCCACGGGTCGCGAGTGTAGGCACCGTTCATCGACCCCGGATTGACCCGTCGGTCAAGGCCTGCTGGACTACGGCCATGCCCGAGGTCAGCGACGAGGTGACCGTGCTCGCCGCCGGCGGCGAGGACGAGCGACGGCACACCGACCAGGGGCGCGAGCGCAAGGAGCAGCTGCTGCGCACCGCCGAGGAGCTGTTCGCCGAGGCCGGCTACGAGCAGACCCGCATCGCCGACATCTGCGCGGCGGCCGGAGTCGCCAAGGGCCTGTTCTACTGGTACTTCCCGACCAAGGAGTCGCTGTTCGCCGAGCTCGTCCGCACCATGCGCCACGAGCTGCGCCGAGCCCAGGCGGCGGCGATGGACCCGGCGGCCGACGCGCTCACCCGCATCCGCCAGGGAAGTGCGGCGAGCGTGCGGTTCATGGCCGAGCACCAGTCGTACTTCGCCCTGCTGGACGTCGAACGGCGCGACGACACCGTGTCCGGTCTGTTGCGCGAGGGCAGCGACGTGTACGCCGCCGACGTCGTGCGCCTCGTGACCGAGGGCCAGGCCGAAGGTCTGGTCGACGCCGGCGATCCGCGCCTGCACGCGGTCGGGGTGATGGGCGCGGTGTCGTCCTTCAGCCATGCGTTGCGCAGTGGCGCTGTCGACGGCGACGTCGAGACGCTCGCCGTCGCGGTCGGCGATTGGGTGGTCGGCGGTCTCACGGCGAGCCGGCGACGGCCGGCGGTGACCTGACGCGACCGGGCATCGGCTGTCCGTAGCCTGGACAGATGGCCCGGGCCCGGCGGCGATGAGCGTGCCCGGCGAACGCACCGCCGGCCCTCGCCCGAGCGGGTCGCGGCCACGGTCGTCGGCGGGCGAGCCGGGCCGGCGGCACATCGAATCGTCGGCGCTCACCGCGGTGCTGCCGGCCATCGCGGCGATCCCCGTGTGGCTGGTGGCCCTTGCGGTGTGGTGGCTGCTGGTCCGCCTGGTGTGGCCCGTGCCGTTCGTCGCCTTCGTCGTCGGCTACCTCGTGGTCGGGCTCGTGCTCCTCGTCCGACCGGTGCAGGTCCGCGTGCTGGCCCTCCTCGTCGGTGCCCGCCGGCCGACGGCCGACGAGCGGGCCACCCTGGACACGGCGTGGCGCTCCGTCCTGCAGGCCAACCGCCTGCCGCGCCACCGGTACACGGTCGCCGTGCTGCCGGCCGACGACCTCAACGCCTACGCCTGCGGCGGCAACCTCGTGGTCGTCACGAGCTACGCGCTCGGCGAGCTGCCACGCGACGAGCTGGCCGGCGTGCTCGCGCACGAGCTCAGCCACCACCTCGGCCTGCACACCGTGGCGCTGACGATCAGCCAATGGCTCAGCCTGCCGGTGATGGTGCTCGCCCGGATCGGGGTGTTCCTGCAGAACGTCGCCACCGCGGCCACCGACACGTTCGCCCGCGAGTCGGCCAGCCTCACGGCCGTCGGGCGCCTGGTCAGCGCGATGCTGCGCGCCGTGTCATGGGTGTTCCTCGCCGGCCTGCTGGTGACCAACGCCATCGCCAACGTGGTCGGGCGCAACGCCGAGTTCCAGGCGGATCGGCGCGTCGTCGAGATGGGCTTCGGACGGCCCCTGGCCAACGCGCTGCGCCGCGTGATGGGCACGCCGACGACCCACGCCACGCGCTGGGAACGCCTGTGGTACAGCCATCCGCCGGCGAGGCTGCGGGTCGTGCGGATCGAGGCGCTGTTGCGTCGTCGGGCGCGCTGAGCCCGTCGATCGGCGGTCGCCGCGACGATCGCGCCGGTCAATCGGCGATCGCCGCGACGATCGCGCGCGAGGAGGCCGATCAGCGCGCCGGGGGCCAGCTCCACGTCGAGGCCGCGGCGGCCGCCACTGACGAAGATCGTGTCCCACAGCTCGCAGGTCTCGTCGATGACCGTCGGCAGCAGACGCTTCTGGCCGAACGGACTGATGCCCCCGACGACGTAGCCGGTCAACCGTTCGGCCACGTCCGACGGGCACATCTCGGCGCGCTTGGCCCCCATCGCCGCGGCGAGCTCGCGCAGGGACAGCTGTCCGGTCACGGGGACGATGCCGACCGCCTGGGTCGCGCCGCCCGCGCCGTGGACGTTGGCCACGAGCGTCTTGAACACGCGGTCGTGCTCCACGCCGAGCGCATCGGCGGCCTCGATCCCGAAGTTGCGTCCCGACGGCTCGTGGTGGAACTCGTGCACGGCGAAGTCGACGCCCGCCTTCGCCAGCGCGACGATCGCCGGCGTCCCGGCGGTGGGCCGGCCGGCGCCCTTCACCACGGTCGGTACCGACGTCTCAGGACAACGCCATCGACAGCACGTCGGGCTCGGCGGTGAGGTAGGTGCCCGACATCTTCACGGGGGTCACGCCACGGGGAACCTCGAACGTGACGAACCCGGTTCGGCTCTCGCCGGGTGCGAGCTCGATGTCGCCGTCGAAGCCCGGCCCGGCGGCAGTGCCGAGGAACGACGGCCCGAGCTCCTGTCCGTCGGGATCGATCAGCGTCAGGGAACCTTCGGCGAACTCGTCGATCCTGGCGTTGCCGACGTTGTGGTAGGTGACCTGGACGGCGACGAGGCGCGTCCCCGGCTCGACCGAACCGACGCTCGGGACCGCATCGTCGACCACCTGGTCGGCCGTCAGCTCGAACGGCACGTCGTCGGCGCCGGTGACCGTCGCCGCGCTGCCCAAGGGGACCTCTGGCGGGGCGACTGCGGCCAGGCCGGACGGCGCCTGGCGAGTCGCCAGCAGGTCCCACTCGGCGGTGGTGCGGTCCAACTGCCACTGGAAGCGCTGCGGCGACGACGCCTCGGGCACCTCGAAGGTGAGCCAGCCCGATCGCATGTCGCCTGCCGGGATCGTGAAGACGAGGTACGACGGACCCACGTCGGCGTCGGTGAACGCGGGGTTGAACCGTTGCCGGCCGGCGTCGATCAGGGTGGCGGACACGTCGGCGAACGTGTTGGCCGGACCCGCACCGGTGTTCGCCACGTTGATCCGGATCGCCACGAACTTGTCGCCGGCGGCGGGCTTGCTGAACTCGCCGGCGGGCGCATCGTCGATCATGTCGAGCACGGTGAACCGGAGGTGGTCCGCGGTCGAGTCGACGGTCGCCCCGATGGGCACGGGCCCACCACTCGGAGCGCCGGCCGAGGTGCTCGGCGCTGCCCCGGTCGAGGGCGGGTCGGTCAGCGGCGGGATGGAGAACGGCGCGCCGGTGTCCTCGACGCTGTCGCGGGTGGCCGGCGCGGTTCGTGGCGACGTCGTCGCCGGGCGGGTGGGTGGCACGGTCGTCGTGCGTCGCGCTCGGGTCGTGTCCGTGTGCGCCGGCGCGCCGTCGGACGCCGCCGTGCGCTCGGTCGTCGAGGTGGACCTCGAATCGCCGCCGGACACGGCCACGACGACCACGCCCAGCGTGATCGCCACCATGATGGCGACCCCTGCCGCGACGATCCCCGACCTCCCTCGCCACCACGGCGTACCCGACGGCGACGGCTGGGCCGCGGCGGTGCCCGAGCCACTGGAACCTGCGCCGCGCAGTGTCGGCGGGGCGAACGACGGCGTCCCACCGGGCGGCGGCAGGCCGATCCCCGGCGGCCCCTGGCCGAGCCCCTGCGGCCCCTGGCCGAGCCCCGGCGGGGCGAGGCCACCAGCCGGTTGTGCCCGGGGCGGAGGCGAACCCGGCGGCGGCAGCGGCGGCGCTCGGACATCGAGGCGATGATGGCACAGCCCGCTCGCCGGCCGGTGAGCGCCGAGCCCGGGCTCAGCCCGGCAGGGCGCGCAGCTTGTCGGGGTTGACCATGATGCGCACGGCGGCGATCTCGTCGCCCGTGTCGACGCTCGCTTCGAGCGCGACCGCGAGCACCGCCACGCCGCCGAGATGACCGACGAATCCGGGCTCACCGTTGATCTCGAGCGGCTCGATCCGCAGTTCCGGCGGCAACTTCTTGGCCAGGTTGATCAGCAGGCGGGTGATCCGGTCAGCGCCGACCACCGGTCGGCGTGCCGCGTGCACGAGTGCCCCACCGTCGCTCACCAGGGTCGCGTCGGCCGCCAACAGGCTGCGCAGCCCGTCGACGTCGCCGAGGCGGCAGGCGTCGAGGAACGCCTCGAGGAGGACGGCACCGTTGGTCGGCGCGCTCCAGCGGCGCTCGTCGCGAACTCGCCGGCGGGCGCGCGAGGCCGCCTGGCGGCAGGCGTCCTCGCTGCGGCCGACCACCTCGGCGACGCGTGAATAGGGCTCGCCGAAGACGTCGGCCAGGAGGAACGCTGCCCGCTCGACCGGGCCGAGCCGCTCCAGCACGGTGAGGAAGCCCAGGGTGAGCGACTCGGCCAGCTCGGCGGACTCGGCAGGGTCGCCGGTGGTGGCCACCGGCTCGGGCAGCCACGGGCCGACGTACTCCTCGCGTTGGTGGCGCGCCGCTCGCAGCCGGTCGAGCGCCAGGCGGGCAACGACGGTGGTGCACCAGGCGGGCGGGTTGGCCACCGCGGACCGGCCGTCGGGGCCGAGCCGTTCCCAGCGCAACCAGCCGTCCTGGACCACGTCCTGGGCGTCGATCATCGAGCCGAGCATCCGGTACGCGACGGCATGCAGCCGTGGCCGCTCGCGCTCATACACGTCGACGTCGGACGGCGACATCCGCCGGTGCGCGTCGGCGGTGCCGGCGGCCGGTTCGCCGCCGGCAGCTCCCGAGGTGACGGTGCGGCCCGACATCGCCGTCAGGATCGCGCCATGCGGGGCCCGGGCACGCATCGCCGGCGAACAGCAGGGTGCGACCCTCGCCGCACCACGCGCCGCGCCCGCCGACTCATGCCGGGCGCGGAGCCGGGCGACGGCCAGGTCGGCGGCGCGTCGCGCGCTGGCGAGCCCGGCGTCGAGCAGGTGGCCCTCGTCGCCGACCCAGTCGCCGGCGAGGTAGACGCCCTCCACTCCACTGTCGGTCACCCGGACGCGTCCGGCCATGCCGCCGTGCTCCACGGTGGTCAGCGCGCCGCAGACCACCATGCGGTGCAGTGACCGGCTGGCCACGATGTCATCGGCGGTGATGCCGGCACGACGGGCGTGGTCGACCAGCTCGGTGCGCAGGACGTCCGCGGCAGGGCGTTCCGCCGGTGCCAGGTAGCGCAGCAACTGGACCACCTGGTGACCCTCGGGGGCCAGCTCGGCCGGCGGGTGGTGCGTGGACAGGTACAGCGGTCGGTCGATGCCCAGCAGGAACGGATGCGGGGCGGGGCGGGACGTGCCGAGATCGAGGCACGAGGCTTCGACCGGCGGCCCGCACTCGAACCGCGGACGACCGAGCACCGCGGCGGCCGCTGCCGGGGTGCCGGCGGCGACGACCACGGAGGACGCCGCCATCGTCGCGCCGTCGGCGGTGGCCACGATCACGTCGGACCCGTCACGTTGCACGGTGACCACGGAGGTACGCCGGATGTCCAGACCGTCGGCCAGCGCCTCGACCATCGTCTGCCAACCGCCGTCGAGGTAGCGGACCCCGCGCCGAGCGCGAGCTGGATCTGCGTCGCCGCGAGATCGGCGCTCATCCGGTCGGGCGCATGGCCGTAGCTGGCGACGCGCACGAGTGCGTGCATCAGGTCGGCGGCGTCGTCGGGCATGCCGAAGCCGTCGATCCACTCGCCCACCGTGAGATGGCCGAGGTCGCCCGGCGCCCATCGGGCCACGTGACGCAGGAGACGGCCGACGGCGACCCGACCTCGCCAGCCGAGCAGCGGCGTCGAGAGCAACGTGCGCGCGTCCGCGGGGAGGCGACCGACGAGGTCGTCACGGCGGCCGAACGTGTCGTTCGACGGCGGGCCGCCCGTGGGTCGGATGCCGAGCTCGTCGAGCACCCGTACGGCGTGGCCGCCGAGGTACAGGGCGTGCGCACCGCGGTTGAAGCGGAACCCGTCCACCAGGTCGGTGCGGCCACGGCCGCCACGAACCTGCCCGTCGAGCACGACGACGCGCGCCCCGCGCCGTCGGGCCAGCGCCGCCGCGGCCAGACCCGTGAGTCCGGCGCCGACGACGACGACGTCGGTGGTGGCCGTCGCGGCCGGGGGTTCGGATGTGATGGTCGAGTCCATGCCATCTCGACGGGCCAGGGCCCGCCGATGTGACAGGTCCGACCTACCCCGCGCGGCGCTTGCGCGGCGCTGCGGCTTTCGCCTTCACCGGCCGGGCGGCGCCGGCGCGGGCAGATCCGGCGCGGGCAGATCCGGCACCGGTGTTGCGCGACCTGCGCAGCGCGGCCGTGGCCGCCGACAGCTCGGTGCTCGCGCCGGCGGTGCTCAGCCCGCCCGCGTAGTCCTCGAGGTGGCTGCGGACGAACCAGTGGTACTCCTCGAGCGCGCCGGTCTGGGTGATGAGCAGGTCGCCCGACACCGGATCGATGTCGTCGACCTCGTCGATCGCCGCGCGGTGAGCGGCGATGACCCCGTGGTACACCAGATCCAATGCACCGAGGTGCGCCTGGGTGTCGGCCCGGCCGAGCTCGTAGTCGTCCCAGTCACGGGTGGCGACGAGCGCACCGGGGAGCCCGTTCGGCACGCCGCCGAGCGTGGCGATGCGCTCGGCGAGCGCGTCGGTCATCAGGGCCACACCTGCGTACTGCGGATCGAGCATCGTGTGCACGCCGATGAACGCCGGCCCGACCACGTTCCAGTGGATGTGCTTCAGGGTCATCGCCAGATCGAGCACCGCGCCGAGCCGGTTCTGCAGGACGTCGGCCACGTGGGCGCCGTCCTCGCCCGTGAGGCCCGGCGCGGTGAACGCCGCCCGATGGGTGGACGTCACCGGCCGGTCGCCGGCGACGCGCTTGGTCGACGCTGCGCCACGGCCGGCGGAAGGGGTCGAGGTGGACGAACGGGCCACGGCGTGCTCCTTTCAGCACTGGAGGGACCCCTCGCCCTACCCGTCACCACCGATGCCGACACATCGCCGTCGACGAGGGTCGACGCGTCGTCGGGCGCTGCCGTCAGGTGAGGTCGTCGGGATCGAGGTGGGCGCGCAGCTTGGCCAGGCTGGACTGGAGCAGCCGGCCGACGTGCACCTGGCTGGTGCCGACCTGCGCGGCGATCTCGGCCTGGCTGAGCTGCTCGAAGAACCGCAGGTAGAGGATCCGCCGCTCGCGCTTCGGGGAGCTCGGCGAGCAGCTGGCTGATCGCCGCTCGGTCGACCATCGAGCGCAGGTCGACGTCGTTGGTGGCCAGCGCGGCCTGCAGCGCCGAGGGCTGCTCGCCGGGCGGGAGGTCCAATGACGAGGTCCGGTAGGCGGCGGACGCCTCCATGGTCTCGAGGACGGTCTCGGCGTCGACATGCAGGCGGGCGGCGATCTCGTCCACGGTGGGAGCCCGCCCGAGGTCCTGCGACAGCTCGTTGACCGCGGCGGTGAGCGCACCCTTGAGGTCCTTCGCTCGCCGCGGGACGCGCACGCTCCACGTGTGGTCGCGGAAGTGCCGGCGGATCTCGCCGACCACGGTGGGCATGGCGAAGGCCAGGAAGCTCGACCCGACCTCGGGATCGAACCGCTCGACGGCCTTGAACAGCCCGAGCGAGGCGACCTGGAACAGGTCGTCGTACGGCTCGCCACGCTCGGCGAAGCGCCGGGCGGCGCGCGCCGCGATCCAGTGGTGGTCGATGACCAGGCGGTCGCGCAACTCGGTGTCGCCCGTGGCCCGCCACTGCTTGAACCGCTCGAGGTTCGCCGCGTCGGCAACCGCCCGCTCGTGCGGGTCGGGAGTGCGGTCCTTGGGAGTCGCGACCTGCTCAGCCATCCGACATGTTGGCCGAGGCGTTGGCCGTGGCGTACGAGGCGACGATGAGCAGCCGACCGTCGGCGTGCTCGATGGCGTGTTGCTCGGCGATGGCGGCCAGCACGGTGGCGCTCAGCGCGAGGTCGGTGCTGTCGGCGACGAACACGGCGGCATCGGTGAAGCCGGTGATCGTCAGTCGATCCGGCTCGAGCTCCAGCTTGATCGTGATGTCCGGGCCGTCACCATGTTCGATCAGCGCCGCCATCACCTCGCTGACCACGATCTTGACGTCCTCGATGTCGTCGACGTCCATCTCGGTCATCGCCGCCAGCGAGCTTGCCGCGAGCCGCACCAGCCGGGCCATCGAGGCCTGGGCGGGCACCTGCACCACCACCGGCCCGCTGAGGACCGCCGTCGTGGGGCTCACGCGCCGTCCTCGATGCGGAACTGCGAGGTCGTGCCGGTGATCTCCAGCAGGCGCTGCACCGACGGCGACGGCGAGCGCAGCACGACGGTGGTGGCGCGTTCGCCGGCGCGGCGGCTGGCGCTCAGCAGGCTGCGCAGACCCGACGAGTCGATGAACGCGACGTCGGCCAGGTCGATGACGATCGGGGTCGACTCCCCCATCTGCGCTTCACGATCGATGATGACCGCTTCGAGCAGCGGTCCGCCGGCCACGTCGATGTCCCCCGACGCGACGATCGACCCGTCAGGGGTGACGTGCACGCGCAGGGTGTCATTGGTGCCGGCTTCGGTCATTCGGGAGCGCTCCTCATTCGGGGGAACTGTATGCGAACTCCCGGTCTACCGGATCACCCGCCGAGGTGCGATACCCCTGTTCGGGGGATCGGTCCCCCGTTCGGCACTCCGGCCGAGCCTCGCCTCAATCGTCCTTGCGGTGGATGAACGCGTCCTTGACGGCATCGACGGCGTCGTCCACCTTGTCCTTCACCGCTTCAGCGGCCTGCTTGACCTTGCCGGCGGCCTGATCGGCCTTGCCCTCCCGCCTGAGGTCGTCATCGTCGGTCAGCGCACCGGCAGCTTCCTTCACGCGGCCCTTGGCCTCGTCGGCGTTCCCGCTCATCGTCTGCTCCCCTTGATCGGTCGAACCAACAGCTCGCTCGTCGGGAGCTACCCGGGGTGCTCGGCGGCGAGACTCCGGCGTGGCGCCGATGAGCCGCCTCAATCGCCCCAGAGGAGCACGATCAGCAGCACCAACGCGAGGCAGGCTGAGCACGCCGGTGGCGACGATCCACGGCCAGATCCGCCGGCGCGGCGGTTCGATGACGGGCGCGGCGATGAACACCTGCGGCGCCGGTTGCGGCGGCGGCGGGTCGCGCGGAGTGAGCGGCGCGTGGCAACGCCAGCAGTTGGCCGTCGGGTCCGGCGGGTTGTGCTCGCCACAGTTCGGACAGTCGATGGCCGACAGGGTCGATCGCCCGACGGTGCCCGGCAGGCGGGCGAGCGCGTCGTCGGTCGACGTCTCCGCCGTGCGCACCCCGGCGTTCGCCCAGAACAACGGGAACTGGCACTGCGCGCAGAACCACGCCGCGTGTGGCCGCAGATCGTTGCCCTCCCAGACCGTCTCACAGCTCGGGCAGACGACACGTGTGACGCCGGCGACCACCTCCGTCTGCGTCAGTGCGGCCGATCTCGTCGGGTCGACCGTCGGCAGCTCGTCGTCGAGCGGCTCGTCGGCGCTGTGGCGCGCGCCGTCGACGACGACCGACGACTCGCCGCTCGCCCCGTCGAAGACGGTCAACGGGTTCGCGGCCGTCTCGACGACCGGCGTCAGCGGGGTCCGCTCACCGGCGAACTCCGCGTCGGCGGCACCAGTCGAGCCGGTCAGATGATCGTCGGGCGCGACGGACTCGGTGGGCTCCAGGCCGGCGACGTCGGCGGTCTCGGTGGCGGCGGGCGCGGTGGCCTGACCCTGTGCCGCGGTGACGGTCGACTCGTCGGGCACGGGCCCGAGCGCGTGCTCGGCGACATCGGCGGTGACGCCGGCGCCCGCGGTCGGCTCCTCCTCGCGTCCGGGCTGGGTCATGGCGCCTCCTGCGGTGGGTACAGCGTCCTGCCGGAACAGGTGACGGTGACGGTCAGGTGCGCCGGGATCATCGACAGCAGCAGCTCGACCAGCTCCTGGTCGCGCAGGTGGCCGGTCTTCTCGACGTGCACGCCGACCGTGCCGGACGAGCGCGGGGCGTGCCCCTCACGGAACACGCCGCCGTCGTCGTCGATCTCGACCTCCCCGCCGGTGAGCGCGGTGAGCACGGTGTGGATCGCGCTGGCTGTCCCGCGCCGACCGAGGGTCGCGCCGGTCGCCTTGGCGATCTTGCGCTGTCTGGCGGTGGACAACGACGCGTTGAGCGCGAGCGCGCCGACCCAGGAGCCGAGGTAGCGGACCATCTCCGGCGAGGTGACGTCGACGTCGGCGGCGTGGCTGACCGAGTCCGCCCCGGCTCGCAGCGTGGAGGCCACCTCCTCCAGGATCGAGACGAACGCGACGAGCGTGGGGTCCGCCTGCATGCCGAGCGGCAGCACCCCGGTGAGCCAGCCCACGCCGTATCCGAGCTGCTCGGCCCGACGGTCCGCCGTGGCCACCGGCAACCCGGTGGTGCTGCTCAGCTCCCGGTCGCTCACTTGATGACCGCCTGGTGGCTGAAGCTGAGGAACAGGGAACGCTCGTCGAGGTGCAGCGACTGCACCGCCTCGCCCAGGCGCCGGCCGTTGCGCAGGTCGACGGCGAACAGCACGAGCTCGTCCACGGAGACGACCCCGGGGACCTCGGTGAGGATGGCCTGCAGTGACGCGGTCGTGAGGGGCACCTCCCACGGCCAGCCGCTGCCGTCCGGACCTCCGGTGAGGGGGCTGAGGTAGGCGTTCACGGTGTCCACGATCTGCTCGCTCAGGGGCTTCACCGGCCGCCCGGGCGTGGCGCGCACCAGGGCGGCAACGCTCACGCCGACGTAGTACGGCGTGGTCACCTCGACCACCGTGCCGAGCACGCGCCGCTCGTCGAGGTACTCGGCGACCGTGTGGTACAGCGGGTCGCGCAGCACGAAGTCGTCGATCCGCAACTGCCGGGGCGGCTTGTCCACGGCGGGCACCACGAGCACCTTCACCGGATCGCCTGGCCGGGTCGGACGAAGGCACCGGGCGCGGGCGACCTGCGTGGAGTGCAGCGTCAGCCGCTCGAAGTCACCGGTGGTCACGGCGCGCTGGCCGGTGCGCAAGGTCATCGGCCCGCGCACCTTGACGTTGTCGTGGGACTCCGCCTGCACGCCACCGAGGGACGGCTCACGGTTGACCACCCGGGCGATGTACGGGATCGCCGTGTACAGGTTGGTGATCGTCCCGGCGGGGAGGTTGCCGTGGACACCGCCGCCGTGGCGGTAGGCGGTGACCTCGATCATGGCGCCGTCGGGCGGCACGGCGCCGTGCTGGACCATCGTGCCGTCGGGGTAGCGCACCGCCGGGCCGAAGACGATCACGCCTTGCGAGTCGTCCCAGACGAAGTGGTGGTCGTGGGGACCCGACATGGAGAAGTCGGAGACCTCCTCCCAGTCGTTGACCAGCACGCGCTCGCCGTGCAGTGCGCTCACCCGCACGGTCTCGCCCGTCTCGTGGCGCGGCAGGATCGAGGAGTGGCGGAGCCGGAACTCCTGTGCCGGCCGGCCGAGGCTGCGCCCGAGGATCTCGTCGGCGACCGTGACGCTGTGCTCGGCGAGCACGGTCCCGCCGACGGTGGTGACCGTCAGCCGCAGCACCTCCGGCGACTGGTGGTACGTCGGCTGGTCCTTGACCGCCTTCAGGTATCGGACGCGCAGCCACCACGCCCGGCGGGTGCGCTCGAGCGTCACCGCCTCGTGGCGGCCGGGCACGAGGAGCGTGATCGACCCGTTGCGGTTCAGGCCTCCGGTGGTGTCCTCGTCGACGATGCACGGCACCCAGTACTCGCCCGACCACACCTCCCACGCCACGGGCGGGACCCCGGGGTCGATGCCCACGCCGTGGGGCACCGCAGTGACGTCGAGTCGCAGGATCTGGCCGGCGAGCGAGGAGGCGAAGCCGAGGTAGAAGCAGTCGCCGGGGTTGATCGGCTCCGACGAGAAGACCTTGACCCGGTCACGGTCGTAGCGCAGGTCGTCGAACACGTCGGTCAGGCCGGTCTCGCCGTGACCGGTGAGCGCCGCCGTCAGCGTCGGCTGCTCGATGTGCAGGTCCGCCGCCGTGGCGAACTCGATCACCTGGCGCGCCGGGCTCGTCGGGTCGACGCCGGAGACGACCGTGCCGGTCGGGACCGTCACGGTCTGGTCCGTCGGCGCCGACAACCAGAACGTCAGGTCGACCGTGGAGGGTTGGGCGGCGAACGGCCGGACGCCGAGGAGGTTGAGGAACTGGGTGTACAGCTTGTCCGGCGTCTGGTTGAGCCGGAAGATGATCATCTCGCTCATCCAGGCGAACAGCTCGATCAGCGCCACACCTGGGTCGGAGACGTTGTGGTTCGTCCACTCCGGCAGGAGCTTGGGGATCAGACGCT
The DNA here is from genome assembly GCA_963794805.1 of uncultured Acidimicrobiales bacterium. Classification (GTDB taxonomy): domain Bacteria; phylum Actinomycetota; class Acidimicrobiia; order Acidimicrobiales; family Ilumatobacteraceae; genus JAODBQ01. The sequence goes on along the minus strand of CAWCFL010000004.1, from coordinate 328,659 downwards.
TGGCGTCGTCGACGATGTCCTGGAACTTGCGGTCGTCGAGGTCCGGAACGGGCAGGCTCACGATGGTCCTTCCTCGTCGGTGGTTCCCTCGCCGGGGATGACGTAGAACGGGTAGACGAGGTTGCGCCGATCGTTGGTCACCTTGACGCGGTAGGCGACGGCGATGCGCACCAGCCCGTCGCCGGCCTCGTCGGGGACGGCGTCGATGCTCACCACGTCGATGCGCGGCTCCCAGCGCGACAACGCCTCGCGCGTCGCCTCCTCCATCAACCCGAGCGTGTTGGCGTTGATCGATTCGAACATCAGGTCCCAGATCTTGCAGCCGAACGCCGGCCGCATCACCCGCTCGCCGGGGGCGGTGGAGAGCACCACGCGGATGCCCCGGTCGATGTCGTCGACGCCTGTGGACATGGCGATCGAGCCGTTCTCGATGCGCAACGGGAACGAGATGCCGCGGCCGATGTACGAGGGTTCCGTGTCGAAGCTCATGTCAGTTCAGCTTGAGCAGCGTGCCTTTGATCTCGGCGATCCCGTCGGCGGACACGTTGACCATCGCGCCGTGGGCCTTGAAGCTCGTGGCAGCATCGAGCCCCATCGCCGTGTCGGCCTTCAGGTCGACGGTCATGCCCTGCGCCTTGAACCCCTGGGTGGCCTTGAACTCGACCGCGTCGCCGGTGATGGTGATCCTCCCGTTGTCCAGGGTGATCTTCGCCGTCCCCGACTGGATCGTGATCGGGTTGCCGTTCTTCGTCTTCATCGCCATGTTGTCGTCGCCGAGGCGCATCTCGGTGGCGCCGTCGGCGCCGACGATGGCGATGTACCGACCGGTCCCGGCCGAGCGGCTGTCGCCGTCGAACATCTCCAGCTTGTTGCCGTTGCGCGTCCGGATGCCGCGCTTGTTGATCGATCCGTCGCCGTTGATCGCCCCGGTGCGGTAGGCGTCGGTCTTCGACAGCAGGCCACCGATGACGAACGGCCGCCGCGGGTCGCCCTGCTCGAAGCCGACGAGCACCTCGTCGTCGACCTCCGGCCGGGCTTCCATGCCGCTCGCCGCCTCGCCGCCGAGCGTGACCACCCTCGCCCACGTGCTCTCGACGTTCGGCAGGGTGGGGAAGCGCACCTTGACGCGGTGCATCTTCTTCTCGTCGTCCTTCACGTTGGTGACCACCCCGATGACCAGGCCCACCTGGCCGAACGGCACCGGACCGCCCTGGCCGCGCCGGGCCGAGAGCCCGGTGGCGGCATGGCCGCTGAGGCGGAAGCTGGTGACGAGCGTCTGTCGCGCACCGAAGATGTGCTCCACATCGGTGACGTAGTACGTACCGGAGAGCTTCGCGCCGCAGTTGTCGACCTTGATCCACACACCTGGGGCGATGCGCGCGTCGCCGTCGCACTCGCCGCTGACCCGCAGCGTGGAGGCCTGGAGGTCGGCAGCGATGGCCTTGGCGCGCAGGTCCGCCTCGTCCTGGTCGAGGAGTACGCCAGGCACGATGACCATGGTGCCGCCGAACGTGCTGGCGCCCACGCTGTACGTCTCGGTGGCCAGGGTGGAGTTGGCCCCGATCGCCTGCACGTCGGCGGTCGACGCGTCGGCCGTGGCGAAGATCTCCGACGAGCGGGCGTCGTCCCAGCCGCGCACCTGGACCTGTTTGGCCCCGTCGACGGCGCTCGCCCTGGCGAGCAGTCGGCGGAGCCGGGGCTCGGTCGACCAATCGATCGTCGCTGCGAGAGCGGTGGGGGCGGGTCGCGGCCGGAACGTCAGGGTGCTGCCGCGCACGAACCACTCGTAGCCGACGTCGTCGGCCAGCTCGTCGAGGAAGCTGCGGTCGTTCACCGTCTTCAGCAGGTACTCGTGGGTCTTCGTCGTGGCGGTGACCTGCGCCTGCAGGCCATGGTCAGTGGCGATGCTCGAGACGATCGCCGAACTGGTCTGGTTGAGGTACGTCGTCGGCTTCACCGTGGACGACAGCCGGTGGGACTTGTCCATCGCCTCGACCACGATCCTGTGCTGTTGACCGCGCAACTGCTCGACGCCGATGGCGACGATCTCGCCGTCGAACACCGTCGTCCCCACCGCCGCTCCGAGCTTGACCACCATCGTCGCCCCGATGGCGAACAAGGAGCTGTCGATCAGAACGAAGTTCGGGTCGACGAGGCGCATGGTTGCCGTCGACGACTCCAGCAGCGACAAGCTGATGCGCAGGTCGTCGAGCGCCTCGAGGTTGACCGGCGTGCCGTCGACCGAGACGGTCGCGGTGTTCGTCAGCTCGTCGGTCATCGGTCGTCGTCCAACCGGGGGATGTCGATGATCGAGCCGGGACGGAGCCTGAACGGGTCGGTGATGCCGTTGCCCGGGTACGCGGCGATCGGTCGCCACTTCGTCGCGTCGCCGTAGTAGCGGGCGGCGATGAGCGCGAGGTTCTCGCCGGGCTGCACCTGGTGGGCGGCCGCCGGCTTGGGCGTGCCCGAGGTCGGGTTCTGCGCGGGCCACGTGTCGTCGGGCTCGTACTGGGTGAGGCTCATGTTCGCCTTGGCGCGCAGCGGGGTGCCGTCGGCGGCGAAGTAGACGAACGTGATCGTCAGGCTGGCGACCACGCAGCGGAACGAGTGGAAACCGCCCCAGTGGAACTTGACCCACGGCGGGCGACCGTTGTTCGTCGCCTCGCTGAAACCTGGCAGCGAGGAGTCGATCTGCGTCAGCTTCATCAGCTGGTTCGTGTGCGTGGCGACGGTCAGTCCCTTGTCGGTGGTGTCGAAGAACAGCTCCAGCGACATCGAACCGGACTGGCCGCCGTCGAACTTGAGCGAGGGTCCGGACTGGCCGGGGATCGTGTCCCCCGTCCAGTTGCTGGCCATCGTGATCTGCAGCTCACCCGGGTTGAACAGGCAGTTGATCCGACCGCCGGTCTCGGTCTCCAAGTAGGCCTTCTCTGCCACGTCACCAACCTCCTCGTGTACGCCCGCCGCGCCGTTCGAGCTCGTTGAGCACCCGCTGTTCGAGCTGGCGCAGCAGCTCACCGAGCTCGTTCAGTCGCGAGCTCGTCGTCGATCTGGGCGAGTCGGAATCGGAATCGGACTCGTCCGAGCCCGCGACCAACACCCCGCTCGAACGGGTCGCTCGACGGATCGTCTGGCCGTCCTGCGGTGCGACCGGACCCATTGCCCGGCGGACGACCTGCTCGGCTGACGAAGCCGGCGCGGACGACGGCACCTCCACCCGCTGGACGACGCGCGGCATCACCGGCGCGGCCGCGGCGCGTCGCACCACCTGCAGATCGCTGTCTGGGCGCGTGGTGCGCGCCAGCCGGCCGACCTGGCGGGCCACCCGCTCCTCCGCGTCGTGACCGGGTTCGGCGAAGAACCGCGGGCGCGCCGGGGCGTTGGCCGCATGGACCAGCTCGTGGGCCAGCAGCTCGGCGGTGGCCACCGACGCGTCGGGCGCGCTGGCCAGGTGGACGACGTTGCCCAGGGTTGCGCCGGGACGTCCGACGGCGCGCAGCGCTGCCCGGGAGGCCGAGCCGTGGGCGATGCGCACCCGGCGGGCCACGAGCGACGTGGTGAGCGGGCGGAAGCGAGCCGGGAGGGCCGCGCTCGGCACCACCGGCAGGCCGGCTGCGGGGCGCAGGTGCACGGCGCCGGTCTGGCGGCCCGCGGATTGGGTGGTCCGGCGGATCATCGGGCCACCCGGTGCACCATCTCCGACCACCCCGCCGCTCGACGTGCCGCCGTACCCCGCTGGGACGACCGCGTCGGTGCGGCCCGGCGCGGCGTCGGCCGTGACCTGCCTCCCGGGCGACGTGGCCGCGGCGAGCGCCTCGACGAAGCGGTCCTGCATCCGCACGGTCGCCGGGTCGGTGCCGACAACTGCGGCCGGGAGCATGGTCGCCGCGAGCGCCTCGCCGGCGAGGACGCGGGCGGGCGGATCGACGGCTCGCGCGAGGGACATCGGTCGACGCGGGCCGGACGACGTCGCCGCGAACGAGTCGGCGCGGCCGGGCCCGTCGGCGTGCCGACGTCGTGCGGGCACGACGAGCGCAGCGGGCCGGGTGGAGGACCCGGCGGTCGCGCCGTGGGCCGTCGCGACCGCAGCGGGCGCCGAGGCGTTCGGACGCCGTGCGGCGGCGACCACCGACGCCGCTCGGGCCGCTCGGTGGATGGCGGTGGACGAGGCGGTCCAACCCGGCGTTCGCCGGGTGATCCCGACGACGCCGGCGACGGTCGGCGGCCGCACCGTCGACGGCGCGGCGAACGAGGTCGACGACGATCCGCCGATCGCCCGATCGACGGCGGCGGCGCTCGATGGCGTGCTCGGCAGGCGGGATGAGGGCGCTGCGGTCGCCGCCGGCGCGTGACCGCCGAGCGGATCACCTGCGGCAGATCCGAGCCGGGGAGCAGCACCGCTGCCCGGAGTCGCCGTCGCCATCGCCGTCGCCGACCGGTCGCTCGCCGGGGTACCTGCCGCCGGAGACGCTCCGGCGGCCCGGGCGGCTGTGGCTCGTGCAGCTGCGGCGACCGAGGTTGTCGCCGGAGACGCTCCTGCGACCGACGTTTCCGCCGCAGGTGAAGCTCCGGGCGCCGGCAGTTCGTTCGGGACGGCCCGCGCATCGGGCGGTGGCAGCGCGCCGGCGACCGCCGGCGTAGCGGGCGGTACGGCCCGGCTCGGCGCAGCCGGCCTGGCGGGCGGGGCACCGACGGACCCGGCGACCGTGGACCCGCCGACCGTGGACTCGGCGACCGTCGACTCGGCGACGGTCGACGACCCGGAGCCGAGCGCCGCGGCCAACGTCTGGCGGGCCGCGAGGGGCAACGCTGCGGCACGACGCCCGATCGTCTCCCACGGGTCGCGCTCCCACGACGTGACTCCTTCGGCTGCGGGCGCCGGACCGTCGCCCACCGTGCCCTCGGCCGACGGGGCGCCGGCAGGCGTGGGAGACGAGAGCGCAGCGGCCGAGGTCGCCCGTTGGAAGGACAGGCTCGCGGCCGGCGCACTCGCCGACGAGCGGGTGGCCGACGAGAACCCCGAGGACACGCCGGACGGCGACGCGCCGACGCCGGCTCCGGTCGGGCGACCGCCGGCAGGCGCAGCACGCCGAGCCACGGCATCCGTCGCCCGGACGAGCGCTCCGGCCACACGACCCGCGCCGGCGGACGACGCCGACCCCGCCCGACGGACGTCGCCCGACGACCCGCGCACCGGACGGCCGGCGGCGGCCGCGGTGGAGCTCGCCGGCGAGGTGGCCCTGCCCGTCCGGACGGCGGGCGCCGACCCGGATGCTGTTGCACGACCGCCATCACCACGGTCCGTGGCCGACCCGAACGTCCCACGGGCAGGGCCGCCGCCACCAGCGGATGCTGTCGGCCCGCTCGCCTGCCCACTGGCTCGACCAGTCGCCGCCCCAGACGCCGCCGGAACGGACGCGGCCGCGGCAGCAGTCGACGACCCGGACGCGCCAGGAGCGGATCCGCCGGTGCGACCCGTCGACGATCCCGCCGGGCCTGGAGCGGACCCGGCCGCGGCAGCAGTCGACGACCCGGACGCGCCAGGAGCGGATCCGCCGGTGCGACCGGTCGACGATCCCGCCGGGCCAACGCCAGATCCGCCCGCGCCACGAGCCGCGGACCCGACCGCGCCAGGCGCGGATCCGGCCGCACGAGCCGTGGACGATCCGACCGACCCGCCGGCCGGGACCGGGTGGCCACCGGCCGCGGCCCCGCCGCCTCGTCGAGGCTCACCCGACAGCATGGCGGTCGGGTCGACGCCGGCGCGACCGGCCCCCGCGGTGGGGATTGGCGCACCCCCGGCGACTCGAACGCTCGATGGCGTCCGCGCCGGGTCGACGGACCTCGCGGCCGCCATCGCACGACGGATCGACCCGGGACGCAGCACACGACCGGCATGCTCGAGCGCGACCCGCCCGCGACGATCTGACAGCGGCCCCGGGCGGATGTCGTCGGGCGGCGCGGCGACCGACGCCGACGCCGACGTCCGCGACAGCACGTTCCTCGTCGGCCAGGCGAGGGGTGACCGGTGCGTGGCGCCGATCGCGGTCGTCGCCGGTGGCCGCCGCGCACCGGCTGGGCCGGCGTCCACGCGGTGCGTTCGGGCATCGGCACGAGCCGCGTCGATCGACGTCGGGGCGAACTTCGGCGTGCGGGCGGCCGACGCGGCGTGGAAGCCCGGCAGGCCGCCGCGCCAGACCGGCCCGGTGGCCGCCCGGTGGAACTCGCTGCGGCGGAACACACTGCGGCGCAGCTGGGGAGCCAGCCGCGGTGCGCTGGCGACCGCCACGGCTGCTGCGCCGGCGAGGTCGCGCGGCGCAGATCGGGGCCGGTCCGGCGAGCCGTGGGCCGTCTGGACAGCAGGGTCGCCTGCTGTCGCCCGCCACGCCATCTCCGGCACCTTGCCGTCGCCGGCGCGCGACGCTCGTCGCGGTTCGGCGAAGCCGACGCCACCATCGCCGCCACCACCACCGTCGCCGCGGCGCGACGGCGCACGCCGCACGGTCGGAGCACCCGCCGGCGGATCGACCGGGCCGGCGGAGACTCCGCCACCCAGCGACCCGCCAGGGGCCCTCCGACCGCCGGCGGAGGACGGCGGCACCGGTCCGTCGGACCGGCGCACCACCGTCCCATTCCCACCACCGACATCGATCCCGTCGTCGCCCTGGCCGCCGGCCGTATCTGTCCCGCCCGCGTCGTCACCGAAGCCACCACGGCGGCCCGCTGCCGCGGCCCACAGCGCCGGGCGGCGAGCGACGACCGGGTCACGATCCGGACGCCGGTCGGTCGCCGCAGGATCCCCGGTCTCCGCGCCGCCGCCGGAACCGGCGGTCGGCGGTCTGAACGAATCGCCACGACCGCTGTCCGGCGCGGCGGCGACGATGCCCATCGCCGCGGCGAAGGCCGCCGCCTTGGCGGAGGCGTTGTCCGCGCGGGCGTAGGCGTTGGCCGCCCGAACGACCTCGGCGTTGGCGCCCGACGCGTCGGGCGTCGGGGCGCCACGATCGACCGGGCGAGCCGTCGTCGCCGGGCCACCGGTCGTCGTGGTGGCCGGACGGCGCGCCGGACCGGCGCGCCGCGGCGTGGCGGCCGACGATCCGGACCTCGCCGGGGGCGGGCCCGGGGCCGACGCTTGGGCGCCATGACTTTCGTTGCGCCTGACGCGCACCTCGGCGGGCTGCAGCCGCCGGGCGACGGCACTCGGGCCGGTGAGCGCGCCGCTCGCGGTGGCGGCGCCGCGGCGGGCGGAGCTGGGCAGGCCGCGGCGCACGGGTTCCTTGGTCGACGCTCGCCGATGGCGGCCGTACATCCGGGCGATGGCCGCCATGCCCGGGTCCGCGGCGACGACGGCGCGCAGCGGATCCTCGGCCTCGCGCGGCAGCGGCCAGACCCCCTCGGGAAGGCGGACCACGTCGAGCGCCGGGCCGGCCCCCGGCAGGGCGTCGCGCCGCACGCTGCCGCTGACGCCGACGATCCGACCGAACGCGCTGGCCCGCCGGGCGACGACGCCGAGCCGGCGCCCGATCAGCGGCGAGCCGGCCACCAGGGCGCGCACGCCGAGGGGCATCGGTCGCCCGACGACGGCGCCGTCGTCAGCTGGCGCGGAACCCATGGTGGGCGATCTCCAGCTCCTCGACCGCCGCCGACGTGGAATCCGAGGCGAACGACGGGCCCGTCCAGCGGATGGGCATCGCGTCGACGACGCTCCACGATCGCAGGCGGGTGACGCCGTCGGGCCCGAGCAGCGTCACCGCAGCCGTGGTGCGCTTGGACTTGCCGTTGCGAGTGGCCATCCCGTCACCGACGGAGTCGTGCAGCCACGACATGAACACGTCCTCCTTGGTGATGCCCCGCTTGAGCACCAGGTTGGGCCACTTCATCCGCCCCGGCAGCTTGTGGACGAAACCATTCTCGCCGCCCTCGGTGTACTCCTCCACCTCGACGTCGATCTGCAGGCCGGACACCTCGTTGAACCGACCGAGCTCGACGCCGTCGACCTCGACCAGGAAGGTCGACAGGTAGGTGCCGTCCCATTGCACGGCCTGCACGTCGTCAGCCATTGCGGAACGCCTCCATCGAGCGGCGGTTGAGATCGGCGACCACGTCGATCAGCCGACCGCGATCGTGGTGCTCGAGATCGAGCAGGGTGTCGAGATCCCAGTGCAGGTGGTACGCGAGATAGGTGATCTCGTCCCACAGCGCCTGCTCCGGGTAGCGCTTCATCGCCGAGCCGACCAGCCGGGCTCACGGCTGCCGGCGGCCGACCTCCTCGACGTGCCGGCGGCGCGACATGGCCTTCGCCGCGGCAACGTCGTCGTCGTCGTCGGCCACGGCGGCCACGTCGTCCTCCTCGGACTCGTCTGGTTCGTCGATCGGTGGTGCCGGCCGGCGCGCCGGCGCAGTTGGCGCGCGGACCGCGGCCGAGCGGGTCTCGGTGTCGTCGATCACGGCATCGATCTCGTCCTGGCTGCCGAAGTTGATCGCCCCGTACACGTCCTGCAGGTACGCCAGGTCCGCGGCGAACAGGTTCTCGATCTCCCGCGGTGTGATCGGGACGACCGTGCCCAGCCGGGTGACGACCCGGCTGAGCACGAGGATCGTCAGGAACGGGTCGTCGGCGTCGCGGACCCGCGGGTCGCGCAGCGGATCGAGCTCGTCGCGGGCCGTGGCCAACCGCATCGTGCCGGCACGGTGCAGTTGACCCGACTCGTCGACGTAGCCCTTCGGGAGGAAGAACTCGAACTCGGTCTGCAGCCCGCTCAACTCGCTCCTAGCTCTTGCGTTCGATGTGCTCGACGGCCATGGTGACCTCTTCGATCATCACCGAATCGCTCCCGGCCTCGAGGTCGGACGCACTCCACTTGGACGGCCAGGCACCTTCGAAGTTCCACCGGTCGATCTCGGTCCCGGAGAGGTCGTAGACGACGATCGAGCCTTCCTTGCGCTCGACCTTGCCGTCCATCACCGTCTTGTACCACTTGAGCAGGTTGCCGTCGGCGGACATGCCGCGCTTGAACGTGACGTCGGGGAACTTGGTCTGGCCGGGCCGCTTGCGGATGATCACCTTGCCCTCTTTGGTGGTGTCCTTGAACTCGATGACCTCGGTCTCCCAGTTCAAGCCGCTGACCGCTTGGAACCTGGCGAGCTCGACACCGCCGATCTCCAAGGTGAACTGCGATCCGACGAACTCTTGATCGTGCTTCGCATCTTCGGGCATGACTCAACTCCTCTCGTGTTTGAGGGCCGCGCTCAGGCGGCCGCGTCCTTGAACTGGCTGATGCGGAAGATGACGAACTCGGCCGGCTTGACCGGGGCGATGCCCACCTCGACGACGAGCTTGCCCTCGTCGATCGACTCCGGCGGGTTGGTCTCGGCGTCGCACTTGACGAAGAACGCCTGCTCGGCGGTGGCGCCGAACAGCGCACCGTCGCGCCACAGGCCACGGAGGAACGCGTTGAGCGTGCGCTTCACGCCTTCCCACAGCTTCAGGTCGTTCGGCTCGAACACGGCCCACTGCGTGCCCTCCATGATCGCGGTCTCGACCATGTTGAACAGCCGGCGGACGTTGATGTACCGCCAGTCCGACTCGGGCGACAGCGTGCGCGCGCCCCAGACGCGGATGCCGCGGGTGCCGAACGGGCGGATGCAGTTGACCCCGATGGGGTTGAGCACGCCCTGCTCGGCCATGGTGATGTCCCGCTCCAGCCCGAGGACGCCACGCAGCGTGTCGTTGGCCGGGGCCTTCCACACGCCACGGGTCTCGTCCGTGCGGGCCCACAGGCCGGCGATGTGACCACTGGGCGGGATGGTCAACTCGGCCGGCGCGCCCTCGGTCTGGATCGGGTTGGAGACCTTGACCCAGGGGTAGTACATGGTCGCGTAGGCGCTCGAGTACTGCGCGTCGACGCGCCAGTCCTTCATCTGCTGGACCGTCCGGTTGGGCGGCGGGTCGAGGATCGCCATGCGGTTGCCGTGCTGCTCGCAGTGCGAGATCATCGCCGTGTGCACGGCGCGCCACAGGCCGGCGTCGAAGTCGTCGGGGCCGTTGCCCGTCTTCGCCGCGGTGATCAGGTCGGGCACCATCACGATGGTCACGTCGTCGGCCAGGGCGAGGCCGTTGATGCCCCGTCGGGCCGTCTCTGAACCGATGAACGACGGCGCCTTGATCTGGATCGGCGTGCTCGGACCGGCCTTCACCGGGTACGTCCCCGGCTTGGGCATGGCCATCGACAGGTCGGCGAGGTCGGCAGGGATGTCGGCCACCGTGACCGTGATGGTCTTGGAGTCCTTGGTGGCCGTCGCCGCGTTGTTCTCCGCCTTCGGCGTGACCGTGAGCCCTTCGAAGCTCTCGACCGGCTTGCCGTCCTGGAGGACCGTGATGTCGAACGTGGGCGCCGATGCGGGGTCGCTGGGGTCGACGTCGGTGTTGACACCCACCGTCACGGTCATGCCCTCCACGGGCTCCTTCGACGTGATGTTGACCACCTCGCCCTTCGGGGCGGCGGACTTGTCGGCGGCCGGCAGGGCGAGCTGGCTCGGCTCCGTCGACGGTGTCACGTGCGGGATCCGGGCGATGTACGCCGTGCTCCCGCCGTTGTTGAACCAGCCGTAGACGGCGTGGGGCAGCATGGCCCCTTCGATGAAGCCGCCGTACAGCGACTCGTACTGCGCCCAGCTGGTGACCAGCCGCGGGGTCTCCCCGTTCGGGTCTCCGTCGCGCTCTTCGGCGCCTTCTCGGTGAACCCGACGAAGGCGGCGATCGCGGTCGCGCCAGCGCTGAGCGACGACGATCCGGAGGGCACCTCCTCGACGTAGACACCAGGGCTGAGGTAGCTCGGCATTCCATCCTCCCGTTCCGGCCGCGCTCGCACGACCATTTGCTCCCCGCTGCGGCGGAGATCCGTCCCACTTTGATGCCGGGACCGTTCCGGGGCGACGCCAGTTGCGGCGTCGGTGGTCGCGTCCTCGCCACCGACCTTAGTCACACGACGGAGTGCCGTGCGCACTCGGCATCCCTGCTCCACCACGTTCCGTGGCCGCGAACATGACCACGGAACGTGGGCATGACGTCAGCCGCGGAACGTGGCGGTCAGGGCACCTGGACCGCGAACTGGCCGGGAACCAGGACCCTGATCACGCCGGCATAGGCGCACATGCACAGCGACGAGTCGGTGAGGGCCGGGGCAGTGCCGCAGATGACCGTCGGCGAGCCCGGGGCCCACGGTCCCGCCGGCACCGGGATGCACGGCATCGGGGTCAGCACCCCGAGGGCCGCGGCGGTGGCGGCGGCCACCATCGGGTTGGCCAACGACGTGCACATCCCGAACGGCGGGATGTTGACCAACGGGATGTTGTCCATGATCGTGGCCAGCGGTGGACCGCCCGCCAGCGTGCGGTTCGTCGGCAGCACGTTGAGCGTCGACGGCGCCATGCCGAACGAGCACTGCAACGTGGCGCCGGTGGCGACAGCGATGCCCATGGGATCAACCTCCCTCGTCGAGGGTCGGCGGGACCGCCGACACCGGTGGTGGGGCGCCGGGTTGCACCGTCCCGGCAACGGCCTGCGCGTACCACCGAGCCGGTGACGGCGGTCTGCGAGGGGAACACGAAGACGCAGACGATGGTCCGGTCGTTGTCCTTGTTCCACCCGTTGAACGAGGGCAACAGGTAGCTCCAGAAGTAGCCGTCGTCGGGCGACAGGTTGAGCGGCGGCTCCTGCATCGCCGTGACGCACAGCCCGTTCGCCTCCGTCGCCAGGGCCTCGGCCCCGGGATAGGCCGAGGTGGTGGAGTCGACCTTGGCGTAGACCTCCTGGGTGTGGGGGTCGGCGCACGGCACCACCTTGATGTCGGCGATCTCGCCGCTGACGTCGGCCGGCGGGTCGAGGCAGTCGCCGGCGTTGAGGTCGAACACGGACACGGTGCCGGACTGCGTGACGGCACCCGACGCGTCGCGCGTCGGCTTGTCGTCGTCGCTGCACGCGCTGACAGCGGCGACCAGCGCGAGCAACGCGACGGCCCTGCCGATGGTCCACCAGCGTCTGGGGCGACCGCTCACGGGATCGTCGTCGTGGTGGTGGTGGACGTGGTGGTGGTGGCTTCCTCGGTCGTCGTGGTGGTCGACGTCGCCGGCGCAGCCGTGGTGGTCGTCGTGGCTGCCGTGGTGGTCGTTGCCTCGGCGGTGGTCGGCGGCGGTGCACGGTGCACCACGGCGGGCGCGCTCTGCGGCGTCGACCGTGCCGCCAGGCCGGGCGGGGTGAAGCTCGAACGCGACGCGCACGTTCGTGCCGTCGGCCACCGCTGCGGCGATGTCGAACGTGCTGGTGACGTGGCCCAGCCCGGTGGTCGTGATCTGCCCGGCGGGGACGCCCGTCCACGGCCCGTCCGCCGATGGCGCCGTCTCCCAGGTGGCGGTCGCGCCGACCCCGGCGGGCCCGTCGGCAACGGCGGTCATCGTGTCGGTGGCCGTCGCCGCGAGGTTCACGTCGACCGGACCGCTCGTCAGCACCGGCGCGGGCAGCACGGTGAGGGCCACCGCGTTGCTCTGCACCGTCGTCGCCGGCGAACCGTCATCGGGGGTCCGGGTGACGACGACACGGAACCGGTGGCCGTCGTCGTCCGCAGCCGTTGCCGGCAGGTTGTAGCTGACGTCGGCGTTGGCCGTGGCCGCACCCGTGGAGACCACCGTCGACGCACCGGGGATGTCGGCGAACGACGTGCCGCCGTTCGTGCTCACCTGCCACTGGGCGGTCATCGGACGGCGACCCGGCGACCGAGGCGACGAACGTCGCCGGGTCGCCCACCCACGCCCGCTGGTCGGTCGGCTGCGTGGCCACCCGTGGCAGCAACGGCACGCCGGTGACGGCGATCGGCGCACTGCCCGTGCCGGGCGGCAGGTCGGCGGTGACGATGCGTTGTCCGTGGGTGGTGTCGCCGGGCGTGACGACCACGTCGTAGTGGCCATACGCGCCGAACAACGGCGGGAGTGGCGGCGTGGTGCACGTGCCCGCCGCGCTCGTGGTGCACGACCCGGCGACGGTGGTGGTCCCGGCCGGTCGGAACGCCACGGCGGCCGCGCCCACCGGTTGCGCGGCGTCGTCGGTGACCGTCACGGCGGCGGCGCGCGAGATCGCAGCCAGGTCGAGCTCGACGCAGCGCTTGGTCGGCGACGGCGAGGTACAGGAGCGTCTCCGGCAGGGTCGCGGTGTTCACCGCCAGGCTGGCGTCGGAGTAGCCGCCGGCCTTGCCGACCAGCGTCAGGTTCGTCAGGCGCGGGACGCTGGCGAACGTGCCGATCTGGACGCCACCGACGCTCGTCGTGTTGATCCCGACGAACGTGACCACCCGCTGGCGCCCGTCGACGTCGGTGCCTGCGTCGGTCAGCGTGAGGGCCGCCGCGGCGCCGAGGTCGTGGGTGGCGCACGGCGCCGTGCACCCGGGCAGCACGCCCTTCACCGTGACCTCGAGGGCGACGACGTCGGTGAACAGGCTGTGGTTCAGCGTGACCAGCGACCCGCCGGCCACGGGACCGACGTAGCGGTACAGCACCGGGATCGCCTGGGTGGCCGGGTCCGGCGAGGTGCTCGGGTCGAAGGCGACCGTCCACGCCAGGCCGGCGGCGAGGCGCGCCGCGTAGAACCCGTTGATGTCCGTGGACCGTGACGCCGGTGAACTGCTGGGTGCCGATGGTCGTCGTGTACCGGACGGTGACGCCGCGGATGCCCGTCGTGCCGTCGGTCGAGATCACCTGACCGGACAGGGTCATCGGCTGCTCGATGAGGGTGAACTCCAGGCTCGGCGGCACGCCGGCCGCGTACGGTGAGCGTGGTCGCGAACGGCGTGTACCCGGCGGCGCTGGCATCCACGCGGTACGGCCCGGGTGTGACGGCCACGCGGTAGTTGCCGTTCGCGTCCACGGAGGCGGCCGGGTAGATGGTGATCGGTTCGGGTGGGGCCGGCACGTCGGTCCGGGTGAGCACGACGGTGGCCGTGTTCATCGGTGTCGGCGGCAGCCCGGGCACGTCGCCGCCGTGCACGGACAGCACGTGCATGCTGACCGTCACGAGCACGTTCGGGCGCAGCGTGGTCGACCGGCGGAGTGGCGCCGAGGCTCACCGACACCGACCCGCCGACGTCCCCGTGGGGGCTGGCCACGGGCGGCGTGCCGGTGGTCGCGCTGGCCCCGTTGGAGGTGACCAGCGTCCACGTCCCCGGCTGGAGCGCCAACGACGTGCGCCCGTCGGCTCCCGTCGTGCCCGCGCGCTGGATGTCGGGTGCGCCCTGGAGCGAAGCGGTGACGAGCACGCCCTGAAGCAGTGGCGCGGCGGCCTCGCGACCCGACACCTCGACGACGGTGCCCTGCGATGCGGCGTTGACGACGATCGTGCCGATCGTCGCCGACGGCGAGATCGGCAGATCCGGCGTCCCCGCGACCGGCCCGTAGTCGTCGTAGCCGGCTGGGGCGTCGACTGCGATCTGGTACGGCGTGGAGGCCGCGATGTCGACGGGGATGCGACCGGCGAAGCCGAAGGCACCGGTGGAATCGGTCTGCGCGGTGACGCTGCCGCGACTGGTGGTGATCGTCACCGTCGCGCCGGCGATCGGCACGGCCGTGGCCGCCGGGTTGGCCTTGCCGACGACGATGCCCGACGCCGAGGCGAACGGACCGGCCAGGCGGATCGTCGGGCCGGCGACGTCATCGGTGCCGACGGCGATGGCCACGGTGGCCGTGTTGTCGGTGTGCGGTGCGGTGCCCACCCCGGCGACCGTGGCCACGGCGCCGCCCGAGGTGACCAGCGACCAGTTGCCGGGGCGCAGGGACAGCGCGACCTGCCCGTTGGCGTCGGTCGTCCCGACGACGGGCACGTTGGTCGGACCGGTCGGGATGCCGGTGAGCGTCGCCGAGACCGTCACGCCGCCGAGCGGCACGTCGGCACCGGCGACCTGCGTCTGGGAGACGACGACGACACCGACGGACCGGCCGGCGGCCTGCAGCTCGACGGTGACGAACGTCGTCTGGTTGGCCGACACCGAGACCGCCACGGTGCTCGACACGTAGCCCGGCCGGCTGAACGTCAGCCGGTAGTCGTGGTTCGTGCCGGCGCGCAGGCCGGGGATGGAGAACGTGCCGGTCGCCGAGCTCGTCGTCGTACCAGCCGGCGCGCCGCCGTCGGTGAGCGTGATCGTCACCCCGCCGAGTGGTGGGGCGGTCGGCGCCGCGGTGTTGTCCCGGCCGCGCACCTCGCCGGCGATGCTGCCCTTCGGCCCGGCGATGACGAAGTCGCGCTGCTGTCGACCACCCGGGTTGAACGTCACGCCGGGGAACGTGGTCGGTTGGCGGCCGTCGTTCTTGGTGATGACCACCGCCATGTCGCGCGGCACGTCCCAGACGGTCAGGGAGAAGTTGCCGTTGACATCGGTGGTGGCCTTCGGCGACGGCACACCCGGCACCGCGGGCACCTCGGGGATGGTGACCTCGGCCCCCGCGACGGGGAGGTTGTTCCCAGCGCCGTCGACGTTGTCCTCGTCGAGCACCCGTCCACTGATGACCGCTGGATGCAGGCGGGCGGTCTGCACGGGGACGGAGAAGTCGGCATTGGCGTTGACCGTCACCGCGAAGGGGGCGGGCAGGTCGATGTTGCCGAAGATCTGGTGCGTGTCGTTCGTCGTGTCGACGGCGAACGTCAGCGTGTAGTGGCCGGGCGGCACGTTGGAGAACGAGTAGGCGCCGGAGGAGGTCAGCGGCGCGGTGTACGTGGTGCTGCCGACCTGCAGGCGGGCCTGCATCGCGGCGAAGACCACCGGCGCCTGCGAGATCGGCAGGTTGGACAGCGCCGGCGTGTTGCAGCAGTTGACGACCAGGTTGCCGCTCACCGTGCGCGGCGTCGGACTCATCGCCACGTTGGCCGTGAGGATGGTCGTGCCCCCCGGGTGGACCTCGTAGACGATGTCCGGGTTCGGCGGATCCGTCGGACCAGGGACCAGCAGGGAGATGGTCGTCGACGCCGGGGCGAAGCCGGGGGCGACGACCGTCACGGTGATCGACCCGGACTTGAACGTCGTCGGCTTGCTGTCGAACGTGCCGCCGAGGAGCGGCCCGGATGCCGTCCCGGACACCGGGGCCAAGGGCGACGTGGTGTAGTCGACGATGCCCGAGACCGTGACCGTTGCACCGATCGGCTCCTGCCGTGCTCCGCCCTCGGCGTTCGTCCAGAACGGCGTGATCCGCACCTGCGTGGGCTCGGGGAGCATGACCACGTCGAGCAGGCGCTCCTCGTTGAGCGACGGCGCGCTGACCACGCGGTACTGGTCGGCGAGGCCGTCCTTGTGGAAGCGCACGAGGTAGCTGGCGACCGGGACGCCCGTCGCCGGGTCCGTGCCGGGTGGCGGCAGGCGGTCGACGCGGTAGGTCCCGTTTGCCCCGAACGAGACGCGGCCCTTGGGTTGCTGGGCCAGCGGATCGGTCGGCGGGATCACGCAGTCCGTGGCGCTCGACGACCCCGGCGTCTGCTGGCAGAACGTCGCCGTCACCTCGACGCCGGTGAGGTCGATGAAGTCGGTGCCGTTCGTCGGGTCGGGCGTGCGGATCGAGCCGACGATCGCCCCGTAGCGCACCAGCGCGAGGTCGAGGTTCGACTGCTGGCCGACCGTGGTGAGCACGCTGAACGAGCGCAGCGTGTGGTCCAACGCGACCTGGCTCGAGTCGTCGACGACGTTGTTCATCGGCGCGTACACCAGGTACTTACCCGTGCGCATCAGGCGGACGAAGTCGTAGCGGCCGGCGGTGCTCGTCGTCGTGCACAGGCCCTGGCGGACGTCGGCGGCCGAGCCGGCGGGGGCCACGTTGCGCTGGCAGCGGCGCACCTCGCCGACGGCCGGATCGGCGTCGAGGTACGCCCCGTCCGGGTTGGCCGGGGTGCCCTTCGGGGTGATCAGCAACGACGCTGCGTTCGGGTCGGTCGGGTCCGGCGTGACGAACACCACCGCGTTCGGCACGGGCAGTGACTGGAAGCCGCTGACCAGGCCGCCGATGGAGGCCAGCGGCGTGAGCAGCACGGTGCCGCCGTTGACCTCGACGCCCTGGGGAACCTGGATCTGGGCCAGCGCGGTGTCGTGCTCGTCGGCGCTGATCCGCACGTTGTACGTGCCGGGCAGCAGCCCGGTGAGGAGGATCGGCGTGGTGCCGCTCGGTGCCGTGGGGAACGGCGTCGGCCCGCCCTGCTGGCCGATGACCTGGGCGGTGATGCCGGTGAGCGGCAGGTTGGCGACGGAGCCGACGAACATCCTGACGGCGCCGTTGGCCAGGTTGCCCGTGGGCAACATCGTCAGGTCGGTGGTGGCCAGGTCGACCACGTCGCCGGCGGCGACGGTGGTGGTGAACAGGACCGTCGAGTACCCGGCGCGCTCGAAGCTCATCGAGTAGGTGCCCGGCAGCATGCCGGTGAGCAGGTACGAGCCGTCGCCGGTGGACGACGTCGTCCGGTACGTGTGCTCGCCGTTGGTCGCGGTGATGCCCACGCCGCCGCACGGGCGCAGCTCGATGGCCGGATCGTCGTCGTGCTCGGGGAACGTGCACGACGAGCTGACCCCGTTGCTCGTCGAGGAGACCACCTGCTGGCGGACGACGCCGCTGACCGTCGCCGACGAGCGGCGCATGTCGCCGATGATCCCCAGATCGAGGTCGCCGCTCGTCAGTTCGATCTGGCTGGCGTACGTCTGCCACCCGTCGCCCTCGATCGTCAATGCGTAGATCCCGAGCGGCATGCCCGGCTCCTCGAACGCGCCGACCGGGTCGTCGGTCCGCGTGGTGGTGGTGAAGTGCCGCGGTGCTGCTGGCCAGCGTCACGCTCAGGGCGCCGACGCCGGTGAACCCCGATTGGACGATGCCGTGCACCGTCCCGGCTCCGGGGACCAGGCCCACGCTGAGGCCATTCTTCGCCTGGCCCCCGTCGAGCGTGACGATCAGGCTGGCCGAGGCGAACGAGTCCTTGGTGATGCGCACGACGTAGGTGGCCGGCGTGGCGACGCCGTCGAGCCGCCAGCTGCCGTTGCCGTCGTCGGTGACCGTCGAGTACTGCAGCGCACCACTCGACGACAGCGCGTCGGTCTGGTTCGTGGCGTTCGAGCCGGCAGCGACGGTGGTCGAGGTGGTGGCGTCGCCCGCGGCCGAGGACGTGCCGCCCGTGGAGCGCAGGCCCGATCGGCTGCTGAGCGAGGAGGCCGTCGGCGCGCTGGACGTGCCGGCGGTCGCCGTGGGCCCGGTGGCCGTGACCGTGATGGTCGCCCCGCCGATCGCGTTGCCCCGGTTGTCCGTGATGGCGCCGGACAAGCCACCCGCCGCGGGCGTGAGCTTCACGGCGACCTCGACGTTCGGCGTGCTGCCGTCGATCTGCAGCACCTGGCTGGACACGTCGAAGCCGGGCCGGAAGACGGTGAGCCGGTACAGGCCGGGCGATGAACCGATGTCGTTGAACCGGAAGCGACCGTCCGCGTCGGTGGAGGTGCGCTGCGGCGGCGCGACGGCGGCGGCCGAACGGCGTACCGAGGTGAACGCCGCCAACTTGGTCGGCTCGTCGGGCGGCGTCGTCGTGCCCAGCGAGATCGGGTCGAGGACGGCCGACGTCCCGACCCGGTCGGAGGGGCCGTCGACGGTGCCGATCACCGCGATGGGCACCTGGGTGAGGGCGGACGCGCCGCCCTCGCCACCGGCGCCGCCGGCCGAGCCGCCCGCCCCGCCGGTGCCATCCGCGCCGGTGCCACCGGCGCCCCCCCGCCTGCCCCACCGCCGGATCCGTCACTGCCCGATCCGCCGGTCGGGATGCCGGTGCCGTCCTCGCTGCTGGCGACCGACCCGTGCACGGTGGCCGGCGAGCGCAACCGGTTGTTCAGCCACACCAGACCGGTGACCCACAGCGCCAGCACGAGCAGGACGGCCAATGCCGTGGTGAGCAGCGCCGGGGAGCAGGCCCTTCTGCACGTAGCTGCCGGCGGTGGTGGCCGGCGTGGTGTTGCCCTGGGCCGTGACGACGAACGCCCGCCGCTCGGCGCGACGCCAGGTGAACCCGCCCGTCCTGACGGTGCCGCGGACGCGAGTGCTGTGACCGGCCGGCAGCGTCAGCTCGGCGCGTTCGAAGGCGACGGTGACGTCGGCGCCCTCGCCCCACAGCCGCAGGTCGAGCTGCTCGGTGCCCTGGTTGTGCAGGTCGGCGACGAGCTTGCCGCGTCGGCGGCCGTCGACCTCGGCCCGCGCCAGGCGCAGCGCCAGACGCGAGGTCGAGCCGACGCGCAGGCGCAGGTGCGCCGTGGCGCTCACCGGCTCGATCGGCTGGCCGGGCCGCCCCGCCGGCGGGCTGCCGAGCACCTGGACGGCCACCAGGCGGTCGCCCGCGGCCGTCTCCGCCGGGAGCGCGAAGTGCACCGTCGTGGTCAGGGCGGCGCCGGGCGCGAGAGTGCCGAGCGACGCGCCGGGCGCGCCGCCGGCGGTGTCGAGTCCGGCGATGCGCAGGGTGAGCACCAGGGGCTCGCCGCCGGTGTTGCGCACGCGGACGCCGACGCTGGCGGGCTGCGCTGGCGCGAGCACCAGCTCGGTCGTGTGGAGCTCGACGTGCAAGGTGGTGGTCATCCGACCGATCCCGGGGGGTTGGGCGCAGGCGTCGTCTCCGTCGGTGTCGACGCGGGCGGCGTCGTGTCCGGCGGGGAGTTCGGTGGCGTGCTGGGTGGTGTCGTCGAGGTCTGGGTCGACGTGGGCGCAGCCGCGGTCGGCGCCGCCGCCGACGTCGGTGGCGCGGTGTTGATGTCGAAGTCGATGTTCGGCGTGGGTCGGCCCGGGCTGACCGCCGCATGCTGCGACGGCGGCTGGATCTGGCCGTTGATGTACGCGTCGACGATGTACTGGCCGGCGGGAATGCCCAGCGCGGCGTAGTTGCCGTCGGCGTCGGTGTGCGCCGTCGCGGTCGGCGGGTCGAACGGGTACGGCGGGCCGCCGGTCTGGAGCAGGTAGATGCGCAGCTCCGCGCCGGCGAACGGCTGTCCGTTGACCCGCACCTGGCCGGAGATCCCCGAGGGGAGCTCGATCGCCGCGTCGGGCTGTGGGTTGTCCCCCGGCTGCAGCGTGATGGCCAGCGTGAGGTCGGGCGAGCCGGTGCGTTGGAACGTGATGGTGTACGCGCCGGGCGGCAGGTTGGCGAAGCCGTACGAGCCGACCGGGGAGTTGGCCGTGCGCGCCGTGCGCGTCTGACCCTGGCCGGTGAGCGACACCGTCGCCCCGGCGATGCCCGCGCCGTTGCTCGCCTCGACCACCCGACCGGTGACGTTCGACGTCGCCGGTGTGAGCGTCGCGCTCGAGCGTCAGGTTCTGCGGCACGGCCGGGCTGAGCTCGACGCCGATGGCCTGGGTGCTGAACCCGCCGGCGCTGAACGTCACGGTGTACGTGCCGGGCAGGGGCACGCCGGTGAGCTGCCAGCTGCCGACGGGGTCGGTCGTCAGGCTGGTGGTGGCGCGGCTGAACTCCGGACCGGAGACGGTGACGGTGACGCCACCGAGCGGTCCGGCGCCCGGGCCGGTGGCGTTGACCGTGCCGCCGACGCTCCCCGCGGAAGGTCGCAGCACGATCGTCTGCGGCGGCGAGGACACACCGGCATCGAGGCGGACGGTGACCGATGTCGTGAGGAAGCCGTCGTGGCGCACGGACAGGGAGAACGTGCCGGGGGTGATCAGGTTCTGCAGCTCGAACGTGCCCGCCTCGGCGCCGGACGCATCGGCGGACAGGGTGACCGTGCTCGTCGCGTTGGTCCCGTCGCTGGCGAGGACCTCGGCGCCGGTGATCGGCTGGCCGGTGGCGTCGACGACGGTCCCACTGATGTTCCCGTCACCCTTGAGCAGGTCGAGCACGATATCGGTGAGTTCGTCGCCCGGGGCGACCTTGACCGTGCGCGGCCGGCTGACGTAGCCCGGCTTGGTCGCCAGGAGCTCGTAGGTGTTCGGCGTCGGCAGCCCACTGATCGTGTACGCCCCGGCGGAGTCCACCGCGACCGTCTGGACGACCGGACCGGTGCCCGCGGCAGCGCTCGACCCGTCGGCCGCCGCGGTGGTGCTGGGCGCGTCCGGGAGATCGGGCAACGTGTCCGCAGGGATGCGGACCACCACGGTGGCGCCCAGCAGGTCCTCGCCGGTGACCTTGCCGGCGATGCTCGCCGGCTGTCCGACGAGCTGCGCGTCGAGCGTCAGCGGCTTCTCCTCGACCACCACGTCGGCGCCTTCGTCGAACGTCGGCGCGTCGGGGTACCAGACGTCGGTGAACCCGGCGCCGCCGAACTTGACCCGGTACGTCCCGGCCTTCACGTTGGCCAACTGGTAGCCGCCGTTGTCGTCGGTGACGGTCTGGGCGACGGTGACCGACGGACCGGTCGCGCTGCCGAACAGCACGATGGCCACGCCGGACACCGGGGCTCCGGTGGACGACGTGACCGTGCCGCCCACCGTGGTCGGCGCGGTGCCCGAACCGCTGGAGGACTCGTCGCCGCCCAAGGACTTCTGCAGCAGCGCGGCGTTCGCCTTCGACTGGTCGGCGAGGTGGGCGAACGTCGCCGCGAGCACCACGGTGAACACCGTCGCCGCGAGGAGCAGTCCCAACAGGGTCATCAGTCGCCGGCTGAACCACGGCCGGTGGACGACGGCGACGAGGGTGGTGACCCCGCCGGGCGGCGGCCCACCTGGCGCGAGCGGGTCGATGGGCGCGGCGCGGCGGAGGCTGGGCGGCCACACCGACGGTGAGCAGGCGGACCACGGGTGAGCCGAACCACGGCCGCTTGCCGGTGATCTCGCCGTGGGCCACACCGACCGCGTTGGGCAGGACGGGCACGACCATCGGCACGAACGCGGTCGTCGTCACCCCCTCGGGGTCGGCGGCGCGGACGACGGCGTCCACGGGGGCGTTGCCGTGGTTGGTGACCGTCGCCGTGAACGTGCCCCGACGGCCGGTGTTGATGTTCGTCGGCTCGACGCGCAGCTGGAGCTGCTCGGCGGCCTCGATCAGCAGGTCGAACTCGACGAGCGCAGGGACGAGGTCGCCGATCGTGTCGCGCACCTCGATGGCCACCCGCCTGGCCCCGGCGGGGAAGTCGAGCGGGAGACGGATCTGCAGCTCGACGGTGCACGAGTCGCCGGGGAACAGGGCGATGGCCTCGGCCGGCAGGACGACCCACGCCGGGTCGAGCCCGAGGATGCCGACCTGCACCGAGCGGATGATGTGGTCGTCGTTGGCCAACGCGACGGTGACGACGGCATCGGAGCCGCGGCACGACCGGCACGACGCTCGGGGTGACGCCGACGCGGATCGGCCCGGTCCGGCCGGTGACGGGAACGAGGTCTTCGCTCATCTCGGCTGCGGGCTCATGACGTCAATGCCAGCACGACCGGCTGGCCCGGTTGCTCGGGGTTGACCCCGACGGTGACGAGGATGGTGACCGGTGCGGGCGGTCTGGCCGTCCCCGCCCCGTAGCTGGCGGTCACGCTGTAGATGCCCGGCGCCAGACCGCCGACCTCGAAGCTGCCGACGTTGCCGACGTTGGCGCTCACGGTGCTGGCCGGCGCGGCGCCACCGTCGGACACCGCGACGGTGGCCGCTCCGACCGGCTGGCCGTTGAGCGTGACGGTGCCGAAGACCCGCCCGGTGGCCGGCAGCAGCTCGGCGTCGACGTTGGCCGTCGGCTGGCCGGCGGCGATCGTCACGGTCGACGACGACGACACCCGGCCGGGCGCGGACACCGTCACGACGTAGGTGCCCGGTTCCGGCAGCCCGGTGATGGTGTAGGAACCCGGCGGGTTCGCCGTGAACGTCGTCGCCGTGCTGGCGAAGCCGCCGCCGCTCACGGCCACGGTGGCCCCGCCGAGCCCGGCGCCGTCGGCGGTGACGATGCCCGAGAGCGTGGCCGTGGCCGAGATCATCGGGATCGTCTGGCCGGTGGACGACTGGTTGGCGTCGAGGCGGATCGCCACGACGTTGGTGCCGACGGCGCTGCCGCGCAGCTCGAGGACGTAGGTCGCCGGGGTCGGCAGGCCGGTGAACGAGAACGTGCCGATCGCCCCGTTCGTCGGCGTCACGGTGACGGCGGGTTTGCCGTTGACGGTGGTGGTGATGGTGATGTCGCCGAGCGGGGCACCGGCGCCGTCGACCACCGTGCCGCTGATCGTCCCCGCCGAGGCGGCCAGGCGGATGGGGTTCGCCGTGAGCACCTGGCCGGCCGCGAGCGCCTGGGTGACCTCGGCGGGCAGGTAGCCGGGCGACGTCGCCGTGATCCGGTACGTGGCCGGCGTGGTCAGCCCGCTGAAGACCACCGGTTGGCCCGCCGTGCCGTCGATCGCCACGGGCGTGGCGTCGGGGACGTCGGCGGCCAGTGCCTCGACGTGGACCGGCGAGGCCGAACCGTCGACGGAGACCACGGTGGTCGTCAGCTCGCCCGGCGCACCGGGCATCGCCTGGTCGAGCCCCTCCAGCGGCTTCCCGGTGATGACGACGAGCACCTGCGCCGTGGTCGCCGACGTCTGGTCGGGGTACCAGCGCTCCTCGAAGCCCTCGGCCCGGTAGCGCAGCCGGTAGCGGCCCGGCAGCACCGCGTCGAGCGAGTAGCCCCCGTTGCTGGCGGTGGCCACCGCGGTCACGAACTCGCCGCTGGATGCGCTCCACAGCTCGACGGTGATGCGCGCCAGCGGGGTCCCGTTGGACGCGGCCGTGACGGTCCCGGCCATCTGGCTGCCGACGAGCGCCGGATCCAGCGAGGCGATGCCGACACCGCCGCTGGTGAAGTTCCCGGGGACGGTCTTCGTCGGCGTGTTGCTGCCGAACGCCGCGTTCGCGCTCGAGCAGCAGCACCGTGGCCCACACGGCGACGATCGTTCCCAGCGTCAGTGCCGTGAGCAGCCCGGCGGTCAGACGAGGCTTGAGTCGCAGCGTCAGCCGGTCGGCGAGGACGTCGGGCAGCCGCTCGGCGGTGACGTCGATGGTGTGGGTGTCCGGAGCGCCGAACCACGGCCGCTTGCCGCGGGCGAACAGGGCGGTCGTCTGCTGCTCGTTCGGCTGGACCGTGAGCACCGGGCGATCGAGCTCCAGGGTGAGCGCCGCCTCCGTGTCGGACGGCGCGCACGGCCATCTCGACCGGCGTGTTGCCGCGGTTCTGCAGCGTGACGAGGTAGCGACCCCGGCGGCGCGCCGTGATGACCGACGGGTTGGCCACGATGAGCATGTCGAACAGCGGCTCGACGTCGATGACCACCGGTTGCAGGAGCGTCTGACCGCGCACCCGGCTGACGACCGAGGCGTTCAGCTCGTGACGGCCGGCCGGGAACGTCGTCGGCAGGGCGAGCGTCAGGCGCAGCTCGCCGAGCTCACCAGGGAACAGGTTCAGCGCGACGGGGCTGACCTCGTACCACGCCGGGTCGAGCTGGGGGACGGTGCAGACGATCTGCTCGATGACGTCGCTGTCGTTGCGGACCTGCAGGGTGATGGCGGCGCGCTGGCTGGCGCGCAGGCTGACTAGGGGGGTGAGCAGATCGACGCGCATGTCCCGTATCCCGGCCGCTTCATCCCTCGCCCCCACGTCCCGCGCCCGGCTGCTCCTCGACCAGGGCCCGCCGCCGACGCGACACCGTCGTGGGGGCGGTCGTCCCGACCGTGGTCGGGGCGGTCGTCCCGAGCACGCTCGTGCGGATCTCCGTCGGCGGCGCACCGACCGGCGTCTCGATCGGCCGCCGTGCCGGCAGGGTGACCACCAGCTCGAGGCTCGCCCGGGGGGCGACGCCGAGCGGCCCCCAGATGTCCGCGGCGCGCTGGTCGTCCTCGGAGCCGAGGCCCAGCTCGATCGGGCTGCCCAGATCGGCCAGGTCACCGGCGAGATGGGCCGCGGGCACCTCACCGCTCACGGCCAGCAGGCGCAGGACGTCGCCGAGCACCCGGTGCTCGTCGGCCGGCTCGGCGGTCCACAGGGTGAGCAGGTAGCGAACCCGCACCATCGGCGTCCGGTACGCCTGCCGGTAGCCGCGCTCGTCCTGACGCACCGTCCGACCGGTGAGCGCCCGCCGGGTGCTGCGGCGGATGTCGAAGAGGAACAGGTTCAGCGTCGACCGACTCAGGCGTGAGCTCCACTCCTTGTCGGGCGTGGCGAACTCGATGTCGACCTCGTCGGCGCGCAGCGGCACGTCGGCACGCAGGAAGTTGCGCAAGCTCCCGTCGAGCTCCTCGAGCATCTGCCGATCATTGCATCCCCGGCGCCTCGCCGTTCGGTCAGCCGCCACCCACCGCGCGCAGGCAACGCCGATCTGCGGCCCGCTCAGCTGCCGCGCACACCGGTCAGGACGATCTCGATGATCGCCTGCACCACGTCCGGACCGACGTCGCCGTCGCTGACCAGCCACCGGTAGGTGAGCGGGGCCACGAGCAGGTCGTGGACGAGGCCCAGATCGGCGTCCGCAGGCAGTTCGCCCCGCCGGACGGCCCGGGCGAGCACGGACTGCAACGGCCGGCGACGCTCGTCGACGAACGCCTGGTAGGTGGTGTGAGCATCCGGATCGACCTTCGATGCCGCGATCATCTGGGGGAAGATCCGGCGCATCACGTCGTCGGGACGGCCGTGGTTCACGGCGTTGAAGATCAACGCCAGGTCGCCACGCAGGGTGCCCGTGTCCGGCTCGGCGATCGGGGCGATGCACGACAGCCACGCGTCGAGCAGCAGCGCCTCCTTCGAGGACCAGCGCCGATAGATCGTCGCCTTGCCCACGCCGGCGCGCTGGGCCACCGCCTCGACGGTGAGCCCGGCGTAGCCCACGTCGGCCACCACGTCGAGCGTCGCCTCGAGGATGTTCGGCCCACACGCCTCGTCGCAGCGGACGCCCGCGCCGGCGGACGCTCGGGCGCCGCTGGCCTGCGTCGTCATTCGCCGGCGACGGTCGCGCCGTCGATCGCCCCGATCCGGTCGGCGTCGGTCAGCCCGTCCTCGCCGACGTCGCGTCGGGGTGCGCCAGCGGGTCGTTGGCGAAGGCCGGGAGGAACTTGAACGCCACGACCGCGGCGACGAGGACGATGACCGCGCCGACGCGCAGGCCGGTGGACAGGCCGTCGACGAAGTGCACCTTGGCCGCCTGGGCGAACGCCGCCGGGTTGTGACGCCCGGAGTTCGGGTCGGCGGCGATCGTCAGCGCCGAGCCGAGCGAGCCCTTGGCCGCCGTGGTCTGCGCCGCGGTGAGGCCGAAGGCGCTGGCGATCGAGGTGATGCCCGACGAGTACACGCTGGCCACGAGCGTGCCGATGATCGCCACGCCGAGGGCGCCGCCCATCTGCCGGGTGGTGTCGTTGACCGCCGAGCCGACGCCGGCCTTCTCCCGCGGCAGCGAGCCCATCACGCTCTCCGTGGCCGGGGCCATGGTCAGGCCCATGCCCACCGACATCAGGCACATCGCCCCGATGACGGTCCAGTAGCCCGTCTGCGGGTGGATGAACGACAGCAGCAGCAGGGCCAGCGTCACGGTGAGCAGGCCGGTGGTGACGACCACCTTCGTGCCCAACGTCTCGACGATCCGGGCCGACAGCGGCGCGGTGACCATCATCACCATGGCGAACGGGATCAGCCGGATGCCCGCCTGCAGCGGCGTGTAGCCGTGGACGAACTGCCAGTACTGGGTCATCAGGAACATCGAGCCGAACATGGCGAAGAACGTCAGCGTGATCGCCAGGTTCGCCGCGGTGAACCGCGGGTTCTTGAAGAAGTTCATGTCGAGCATCGGGTGGTCGGTGTGCCGCTCCCACAGGATGAACGAGACGATGCCGACGATGCCGATGACGAAGGCGGTGAGCACCGAGCCGCTGCCCCAGCCGTCCGTCGGGCCCTCGATGATGGCGAACAGCAGGGCGCCGAGGCCGACGATCGACAGGCCGGCGCCGAGCGGGTCGAGCCGCGGGGCGCTCGGGTCCTTCGACTCCGGCACGAAGAAGACGCCGAGGACGATGGCGATGATCGCGATCGGCACGTTGATCCAGAACACCGAGCCCCACGAGAAGTGGTTGAGCAGCAGGCCGCCGAGCACCGGTCCGAGGGCCACCCCGAGGCCGGAGAAGCCGGCCCAGATGGCGATCGCCCGACCCCGCTCACGCGGGTCGCGGAACACGTTGGTGAGGATCGACAGGGTGGAGGGCATGATCAGCGCGCCGCCGACGCCCATCAGGCAGCGGGCGGCGATCAGCTGGTTCGGCGTGCCCGACAGCGCCGACAGGATCGAGCCGATGGCGAAGATCATGATGCCCGACCCGCAGCGCCAGCTTGCGACCGAAGCGGTCGCCGAGGCTGCCGGTGGTCAGCAGCAGGCCGGCGAACACGAGCGTGTAGCCGTCGACGATCCACTGGACCTGGCTGTTGGTCGCCCCGAGATCGTCGATCAGGCTGGGGATGGCGACGTTGAGGATCGTGTTGTCCATCACGATGATCAGCAGGCTGACGCACAGCGTGGCGAGCGTCCACCACCGCCGGGCGTGGACGTGCGGGTCGAGCCCGTCCAGGGATTCGTCGAACTCAAAGGTGGGATGCTCGTTCGTCGCGGTCATGCAGTGATCCTTCGGCCTGTTTCGATACGGAACGGTTCCGTATTGTAAAGCAACGGTGCCCCGGCCGCCATGTGGTCGTCGTCACACGCGTACGCTCGGCCGGCATCCATGGCACTCACTCGGGTGACACCACGCCACGTCGCGCGCTGGCCGGTGGTCGTCGCCGCCGTCGCCACGCTCATCGCGATCGCCCCGGCCCGGAGCGACGCCGGCGACGCGGCGCGGGCCATGGCCGCTGCACCCCCTGCCGGGTCGACCACCGAGGCCGTCTCGGTCATCGCGCCGGGGGCGCGGGACCGCCGGTGCCGCCGCCCGCGCCCGGCGTGTGCCGCCCGCGGGTGACCCGTTCGCCCGCTCACCTCGCCGGACCGCGGGCGACTGGTGCGCCGCCGGGCTCGGACGCCGCCTCGTTCACCCGGTTCTGGTCGCAGCCGCTCGGCGCCTACACCGGCGGCGACTACCCCCGCGCATCCGCCTGCCCGACGGTCGGGTGCTGTGGACCGTGCAGGACGCGATCATCGGCGGCCAGCTGGTGCACAACGCCGGGTTCATCCAGTCCGGGCGGTGCTTCGCGCCTGCTCAACGACGGCAGCGCACCGTGGCTGATGGCCGACGAGACCGACCCGCACCACCACTGGTTCTGGATCCTCGGCGGCTCGCCGGCCGCAGGGGGTCGGACGATCCAGCTGTTCGTCGCCGAGATGGACGAGCTCGGCGACCACTACCTGGCGAACGCCGAACCGCTGGCCACCTGGCTCGTCACCGTGGACGCCACCACGCTCGAGCCGGTGGACGCCGTCCTGGCCCCGAACGCCACCGCCGACCTGTACGGCTGGTCGATCGTCGTCCGACACCGGCGCTTCACCTACCTGTACTCGCACTGCGACCGTCAGTTCGGCTGGTCGGCCCTCGGCCCCGACCCGTGCGCCGAGTTCGTGCGCCTCGCCCGGGTGCCGTTGCACCACCTCGAGGCGACGCCGCAGTACTGGAACGGCGGCGGCTGGAGTCGACGACCCGGCGGCCGCCGTCCCGGTGGTCGTCGTCGGCGATCACCGCCAGCCGGGTGAATCCCGTGCAGGTGACGTTCGACGGCTGGCGCTTCCAGATGATCGTCAAGAACGACGACTGGTGGGGTCACACGATCGAGCTGTTCGACGG
The DNA here is from genome assembly GCA_963794805.1 of uncultured Acidimicrobiales bacterium. Taxonomy (GTDB): domain Bacteria; phylum Actinomycetota; class Acidimicrobiia; order Acidimicrobiales; family Ilumatobacteraceae; genus JAODBQ01. Next base: position 299,915 of record CAWCFL010000004.1, on the reverse strand, counting down.
GCCGACCGCTGCGGGACCGTGGACGCTGCACGCCCTCGTACCGGAGCCGGTGAAGTGCCGCGACCGACGTGTGCAACACCTACTTCGCCGCGTGGGTGCCGTGGCGCGATCACGTCGGACGCGGTGATCTGGTCGCATCGACCACAACCACTGGGACGGCGTGCCCAGCGACGACTACCGGCCGACGTTCCAGCTGGCGCCGTCGTAGGCCTCGTTCGCGCTACGCCCACAGCTCCTTGACGACGTCGAGCCACAGCTGGGTGGTCAGCGCCAGTGACTCGACGTCGACGCGCTCGTCGTTGCCGTGGAACCGGGTGGCGTACTCACCGCGGTCGAGCGTCGGGCTGAACAGGCCGGCGCCGTAGGAGATCGAGCCCATCGACCGGTAGATGCGCGAGTCGGTGAACCCGACGACGAGCTCCGGGCGTGAGCCGCGACGTCGGGAACGGGACGGCCGATCGCCCGGCCGAGCGCGTCCCACAGCGGCGTGGCCGTCGGGCTGATCGTGGCCATGTCGTTCATGATCGGCTCCACCTCGACCTCGTCGGCCAGGTCGCCGAGCGCGGCGCGCAGGTGGGCCTCGACGTCGGCGGGCGTCTCGCCCGGCAGCGTGCGGATGTCGACCTCGAGCTCGACGGCGTCGGGGATGACGTTCGTCTTGAACCGCCCGCCGACCACGTTGCACGAGAACGTGGTGTGGGTGCAGGCGTGGAGGTAGGCGGCGCTGCCCCTCGCCGGGATCTGGGCGATCACGTCGTCGACATGGGCGGGATCGAGCAACAGCCGCTGGGTCTCCTCGTCCACGCCGAGCGTGCGCACCCGCTCGCTCCACAGCTCGTGGAACCGCGGCGCCGGCGCGTAGTCGGCGAGACGCTGGATCACCGCCGCCGCCTTGACGAGCGCGTTGTCCGCCCGCAGCGGCGCCGAGCCGTGGCCCGGTGTGCCGTGCAGGCGCAACCGGCGCCAGGCGACGCCCTTCTCACCGACGTTGACCGTGATGAACGGGGACTCGGCGTCGCCGGAGTGCAGCCCTCCGCTCTCGGTGAGGACGTAGTCGGCGAAGATCGCGTCGCGCTCGTGGTCGGCCATCCACTGCGCGCCGTGCGCGCTGCCGCTCTCCTCGTCGGCCACGGCGAAGTAGACGAGGTCGCCCTTCGGGCGGAACCCGGTGGTCGCCAGGTGGCGGAAGGCGACGGCCATCGACGCCGTCAGGTTGAGCATGTCCACCGCGCCGCGACCCCACACCTCGGTCGTGCCGTCGGCATCGGTGATCAGCTCGCCGCCGAACGGGTCGCGCGACCAACCGCTCTCGTTCACCGGCACGACGTCGGTGTGGCCCATCAGGCACAGGCTCGGCGCGTCCGGATCGGTGCCCTCGATGCGCGCCACGAGCGAGCCACGGCCCGGTGTCGGCTCGAAGTGCTGCGCGTCGAACCCGGCGTCGCCGAGGTAGGCACGCAGCGAATCGGCGTTGCGCGTCTCGAACCCGGACGCGGCCGTCCCGTCGTTGATGCACCGGTTGCGGATCAACGTCTGCAACAGCTCGACCGTCTCCGACGTCAGATCAGCGCTCGCCATCCGCCCATGTCAGCACACCAGCCGCACCGGTCGGACGAAGTCCGACCAACTAGATGCAGATCTCGGCCAGCGGGGGGAAGCCGTTGAAGCCGATGGAGCTGTACGTCGTCGTGTACGCACCGGCCGAGAGCACGTCGACCATGTCGCCCTCGGCCAGCGCGAGCGGCAGCTCGTACGCGCTCTTCTCGTAGAGCACGTCGGCCGAATCGCACGTCGGGCCGGCGATGGCCACCGGGCCCGTGGCCACGCCCGCCCCGTCGTACGGCGTGCGCAGGCGGTAGCGGATCGCCTCGTCCATCGTCTCGGCGAGGCCGTGGAACTTGCCGCAGTCGAGGTACACCCAACGCTCCTGGTCCTCGATCGAGCGCCGGCTGACGAGCACGACCTCGCTGCGCAGCACGCCGGCATCGGCGACGAGGTAGCGACCGGGCTCGATCATCACCTCGATGCCGGAGCGCTCCGGACCGACGCCCTCGGGGAACCACCGGCGCAGCGCACTGCGCACGGCGACGCCGTACTCGCCGATCGCCGGTGCGCCCTCGCGGTACGTGCCGGGGAACCCACCACCGAGGTTGAGGAACGCGGGCGCCGCGCCGAGCTCGCCGGCGCGCCCGAAGATCCGGGCGACGACCTCCAACGTGTCGTCCCACGCGCCGAGGTCGCGCTGCTGCGAGCCGACGTGGAACGACACCCCGGTCTCCATCCCGGCCTCGCCGGCCAGCACCAGCAGGCGGGTGACCTCGGCCGCCTCGCAGCCGAACTTGCGCGACAGCGGCCAGTCGGCGCCCCCGCACTCGTGGCGCAGGCGCACGCAGACGCTGGCCGCCGGGCACCACGTCGACGAGCTTGTCGAGCTCGGCCTCGGCGTCGATCGTGTACCGGCGCACGCCGCACGACGCGGCATAGGCGATGTCGCGCCGCTTCTTGATCGTGTTGCCGTACGAGATCGTCGACGGATCGGCGCCGGCCAGCAGCACGCGGTCGATCTCCGCCGGGCTGGCGACGTCGAACGCCGACCCGAGCGCGACGAGGCGCTCGAGGATCGGCATCGCCGGATTGGCCTTCACCGCGTAGAACACGCGGGCCTGGGGCACGGCGCCGACGAGCTGGTGGTAGCGCTCCTCGACGACGTCGACGTCGACCACGACGAACGGTGTCGGCACGCCGGCCGAGTCGCGCAGGAACGCGTCCAGCTTGGGCGTGATCAGCGGCGCGGTCGCGCTCGTGGTGGAGGTGGTCATCGACACGCCGCGGACGCTAGGAACCCACGCCGCAGATTGCGACTGGCAGGACCATCAGTCAGCGGCCCTGTCCGATCAGTCAGCGCCCGTCACGCATGGTGATGTCATCCGCACGACGGCCGGCACCGAACCATGACCGTGAACGTTCGACGGATCTCGATCGCCGGCCTCGGCATCGCCGCCGCCCTCTCGATGGCGGCCTGCGGCAGCGATGCCACGTCCTCCGGCACGAGTGCCCCGGCGACGAGCCCGGCAGCGTCCGCGACGGCAGCCCCGGCGACGACAGCCCCGGCGACGGCAGCGCCGTCGACCACCGTCGCCCCGATGACGTCGATGACCTCGATGGCCCCTTCGCCGGCGGGGGGCGCCACGAGCGTGCCGGCGGCGGTCGCCGCGAACACGGTGTCCATCGGCGACGTTCAAGTTCGAGCCCGCCGACATCACGGTCCCGGTCGGAACCACCGTCACGTGGACGAACAACCACAACCAGCCGCACACCGCGACCAGCTCGGGCAACTTCGACACCGGCGCCATCCAACCCGGTGCGTCGATGACCGTCACGTTCGACACGGCCGGGACCTACTCGTACATCTGCTCGTTCCACCCGTTCATGACCGGCACGGTGACGGTCGCCTGAGCGACCGCACACGCGCCATCGACGTCGGACGAACCCTCGCAACCACCACCAGGAGACCACCATGGAGCTGACCCAACAGGAGCTGCAACACCTCGTCGAGGAGGTGGACCACACGCACCGCGAGGGCATGCGCGACTTCCGCCGAGCAGGCCGCCGACCTCCACCTCGACGCCGCCCGCCAGGGCCGCCGCCGCCTCGTCGCCGGTGGCGCCACGATCGGCGCCGTGGCGCTCGCCGCGCCGTTCCTCCTCGGGGGCCTCGCCCGGGCCGCGACCCTGGACGACCAGGACATCGCCGGCTACGCCCAGGGCATCGAGCTCGCCGCTGTGGCCGTCTACACGATGGCCGCCCCGCTGCTCACGCCGGCCACGTTGCCCGTCGCCCAGCTGTTCATGCAGCACCACCAGCAGCACGCCGACGCGTTCGGTTCGGTCGCCGGCGCGAAGAAGGCCACCGGCCCGAACGCCAAGCTGGTCGCCGCGGTGACCCCGACGCTGCAAGGCCTGAAGGACGAAGCCGGTGCCCTCGGGTTCGCGTTCACGCTCGAGGGTCAGGCGGCGTACACCTATGCCGGCGCGCTGACGCTCCTGCAGGACCCGGCCTACGCCAAGGCCACCTCCACGATCCTGCCGATCGAGGCGCAGCACCAGGTGGTGCTCGGCCTCGCGCTCGGCAAGGCCCGTCACCGACTGCTTCCCGACCGGCGCGTTCGAGTCCGCCGCGCTCGGCGACGGCACCGATCCGAAGGCCGGCCTCGACCCGGCCGTGTTCGCCTGAGCCGGCGACCGCACCCATCGAAGGAACCACGATGACCAACGATCTCAACCACGACGAGCTCCGCCGCGAGCTGCGCTCGATCGACCAGATGAACGACCGGGCGATGCCTCCGTGGCGCAGCCTGCTCGACCGGATCGTCGGCGGCGATCCGAGCATCAGCACCGACGAGAAGGCCGCCGTGCTCGGCGTGCCGACCACCACCCGGCGCACGCTGTTCAAGTTCGGCGGCGCGACGATCATCGGCGCCGCCGTGCTCGCCGCCTGCGGATCCGACAAGGACACCAAGACCACGACCACCACGGTCGCGCCCGCGACGACCGGCGCAGCGGCGACGACCGCCGGTTCGGCGACGACGATGTCGCCGAGCACGATGTCGCCGAGCACGATGTCGCCGTCGACGATGGGCACCACGCCTGGCACCGTGCCGGCCGGCGGGGCCGACGACCTCGTCCTGGCGCGCACCGCGGCGTCGCTGGAGAAGCTCGCCGTCGACGTCTACGGCACGGCCGCCGCGCTGCTGACGACGCAGGCGATCAAGGACGCGGCGACGATGTTCGCCGGCCACCACCAGCAGCACCTGGACGCGCTCAACGGCGTGATCACCAAGGCCGGCGGCAAGGCCGTGACCGAGCAGAACAAGGCGGTCTACGACGCGCTCATCGCCCCGGCGCTCGCCGCGGCCAAGACCGAGGGCGACGCCGTGAAGCTGGCGGTGATGCTCGAGGAGGCTGCGGCGCAGACCTACGTGTTCGCCGGCGGGGCGCTGTCGACCCCGGCGCTGCGCTCGACGATCATGACGATCGGCGGCGTCGAGGCCCGGCACGCGGCCGTGCTGCGCATGGCCGGGCTGGCCCAGACGCCGAGCGACGTGTTCCCCAACGGCCGGGCGTTCTTCCCCGGCGACAACCCGTTGGCCGGGATCAACGGCGCGCTGATCATGTCCTGACGGGCACTCATCCGGCGGGAACCTGCGCGAGTGGGGTGCCGGTGCTGCTCCCCGGCACCGGCACCCCACTCGTTGCGCGTCCGGGCTCGTCACCCTGCTGCTGGCCGTTCGGCTGCGGGATGGTCGTGGTGGACGGCACGATCGGCACGACGACGCCGGTGCCGGTGAGGCGTGCCAGCGACTCGGCCACGAGGCGCACGACGAGTGCGTCGAGGCTCAGCTGCTCGTAGTCGGTGCTGGCGATGTCGGTGTGCTCGCCGAGCGCCGCGCCGGCGGCGCCATAGGCCAGGAAGACGAAGCGTCCGCCGGTGCCCTCGGCGATCGCCCGGAACGCGTGCTCGGCGGTGTCGTCGGTGGACGATGCGGCGATCGCGTGCACGGTGATGCCCCGGGCCTGCGCCGCGGCGATCGATGCGGGGTACGGCTGCGGGACGTCGCGCTCGACGTGCGGGGCCGCGTCGCCGACGAGGAAGACGAACTGCGCCGTGGACGCCGGGTCGCGCCACGTCGGCTCGTCGAGCGCCGCGGCGAACGCCTCGTCGACGGCCTCGGGCGTGTCCCCGCCGCCGCCGGCCTGCACGTCGGCGAGCGCCGCCTGGAACGCGTCGATGTCGCTCGTCAGGTCGAACGTCGAGGTGACGAACGCGTCGCCCTGGTCGCGGAACAGCGTCATCCCGAAGCGGATGTCGGGGTGCTGGGGCAGCGCCTCGAGCTGGTCGGCGACCTCGCCGATCGTCTCCTTCAGCTGACCGATCTCGTCGCCCATCGAGCCGGTCACGTCGAGCAGGAAGAGCACGTCCACGGGCACGCCGGCGGCCGCCCCACCAGTGCCGGTCGACGTGAGCGCGACGTCGGTGCCCGGTGCCGCGTCGGCGGCGCCGCCGTCGACGGCGAGGTGGTAGCTCGCCCGGGTGTCGCCGGACGTGGCCGGGAGGAAGATCGCTCGCCCGTCGACACCGGTGCGCAACGTGGTCACCGGCTGGTCGGCCGCGGTGATCGTCACCGTCGCGCCCATCGCCGGCAGGCCGTTGGCGCCGGTGACCGTGACGACGATGCGGCCGGTCGGATCCACGGTGCGCCCGGGAGGCCGAGCGACTGGTAGCGCTGGAGGTAGTCGAGGTAGCCGGCGAAGTCGGCGTTGTCGTCCACGCTGCCGGCTTGCAACGGGCCGTCCGTCCCGGGCGACGGCGAAGGCGAAGGCGAGGGCGAAGGCGACGCGACGGCCGCACCACCTGTCGGCGACGCAGCCGGCACCACGCGCGTGGCGCCGTCCATGTCGCCGCCGGCCGAGCTGACCTTCGTGGTGAAGTCCGGCTGACCGCCGATCCAGCCGCGGCCGTGCGGTCCGGACGCGGTGGAACCCGGCGGGCTGCTCGGATCGGCCGGCGCGCCGGTGGCGGTCGAGCCACATGCCGCGAGGAGCAGGGCGGCGACGGGAGCCAGGAGCAGTGCTCGGTGCTTCATGCCGGTTCGACGGCCGGCCGACGCCGCCTGGTTCCCGCCCCTTCGGGCAGACCGGGCGCAGTGGGGTGCCCCCGCGGCCCGTCCCGCTCAGCGCAGCGGCCGGCCGACCTCGACGGAGGGCTCTTTGACCAGGTCGCCGTCGTGGACGATCGCCGCCTGCACACCGGGGGCGAGGTCGATGCGCCGGCGCAGCGCCACCTACCGCTCGAGGGAGTCCGCCGCGTCGCGCACCGCGGCGCGATCGAACGTCACGATCAGCGCACCCAGTTCGGGTCGCGCTTCTCGCGGAACGCGGCGATGCCTTCGACGGCGTCGGGCTCCTGGAACTGGACGGCGGAGATGCCCGCGGTCCACGTCCACTGCTCGTCGATCGGGCTTGCGCGGCAGGTCGTCGATCAGCAGCTTCGAGCGGGCGATCGCCCCGGGCGCAGCGCGGCGCAGGTCCTCGGCGTAGCGCGCGACCGCGGCGTCGAGGTCGTCGATCGGCACGGACTCCGTGACGAGGCCGCAGCGCTGCGGCCTCGACACCGTCGAACACGGCACCGGTGAGCACGTGCCGGCGGAACGCGCGCGGCGACATCACCGGCTGGCAGACCACGGCGATGATCGCCGGGATCACCCCGATGCGCACCTCGGCGAACGCGAACGATCGCGTCGGTCGGGGCCACGGCGATGTCGCAGGCGGCGACGAGGCCCATGCCGCCGGCGCGCACGTGTCCGTTGACTCGGGCGATGACCGGCTTGGGGCAGGTGAGGACGGTCCGCAGGATCGTCGGGAAGCCGAACCGCTCGCCCGGCGTGTTGCCCGGCGGGTCCTTGAGGTCGGCTCCGGCGCAGAACGTGTTGCCTGCGCCGGTGATCACCACGACGCGCACCGCGTCGTCGGCAACCATGCCGTCGAGCGCGTGCGTCAACTGCTCGAGCAGGCGTGACGACAGCGCGTTGCGGTTCGCCGGCGAGTCGAGCGTGATCGTGGCGATCCCCGCGTTCGTCTGGGTGCGCACGACGACGTCGGTCATGACATGCGGGGGCTCGCGCCCCGGACCCCGTCGGCGTCCGGCTCCGTGGCGGTCGCTCGGCCGCATTCGCTCGCTCCGCTCGCTCATGAGCCCGACGCTACGCGTCGGGCGGACGCGCCCCGGGCCGGACGGCCGAGGATGTTGCGGGTCACCTGGGCGACGGCCGGGTCGGCCGGAGCGTCGAGCCCGTAGACCCAGTCGGTGCTGCCGATCGTGATCACCTCGCCGCCGGCAGCGCCGTACGGTCGGGCCACGACCATCACCGCGTTGCCGTGGCGCACCCGGGCCAACGAAGCCTCGTCGACGCCGCCGTACAGACGTGTGGCGATGAACTCCAGGTCGCCCTGGTCGTCGAGCGCGGCGATCGACTTCGGGTACTCACCCATCGCCAGGTTGGACGACGGGGTGAAGCCGACGATCTCCAGGTCCTCGGGCGTGTGGTCGCCGCCGGCACGCACCGGCAGCTGCAGGTCGTCGAAGGCGATGCGGCAGCCGACCGTCTCGTAGCCGACCACCCCGTGATCGGCGCCGAGCAGGTCGCCGTAGCGCAGCCCGGTGCCGGCGAGCAGCCAGTGGTCGGCGCGGTAGACGGTGAACGCGCCCGAGCCGCGTGGCGTGGCCTGACCGAACCGGCTGTACAGGCCGTAGGCCGAGCTGGCCCCGAGGAACGCCGACTCCGGACGGTGCCGCGAGCGGGTCGCACCACATGCCCGTGGCCGCAGCCGGGTCGCTGCCGGCGATCGGGTCGGTGTCGTGTGCCGAGTACTTGTGGCAGACCATCGTGTCGCCGCCGTCGGCGAGGCGCACCTGCCAGAAGATCGTGTTGCCCGACATGCTGGCGTACGTACCACCGGCGCGCACGTGGGCCTCGACCGTGTCGCGGGCCGGCGCCGACCAGTACTCGTCGTGGCCGACGCCGAGCACCAGGTCGTAGCCGGCCACGACGTCCGGTCCACGCTCGAGGTCGGCGGAGATCGCGTAGTCCAGTTCGATGCCCTCGGCCTCGGCCCACTCGACGAAGCGGCGCTCGTAGGTGAACCACCCTGCCGAGCTCATGAAGCCGGGCAGACCGTTGGCGAAGCGGTATGCCTGGTAGATCTCGCCGTCCACGTCGGGCTCCTCGCCGCGCCGGCGCGGCCGGGCCTTGCGGTCGTCGCGCTCGCTCGGCCGGCGGTCGATCATCCCCCGCCCGAACGGCCGGCGGAACGACACCTCCTGGCCCCCGGTGTACAGGCTGCGTCCGCCCCACGCGTTGTACGCGTTGTACGTGTTCGTCGCGATCACGAGGAGGTTCGGGCGCGCGCCGGGCGCCCGCTCGTACGACGAAGCAGGCGTGGCTCGTGGCCCGGTCCGCCGGCGCGCCGTCGGCCGTGAACGTGACGACGTAGAAGCCGCTGCGCCACTCGGCGGGAACATCGAGCGCGACCGCCACCGGCCAACGGCACCCGTGCGCGTCGGCGTCGCCGGGCAGTGGATGAGCCGTGCCGGGCAGCTGCTCCGACGCCCACACCGGCTCACGCCGTGCACCCCACCGCTCGATGCGCACGGAGAAGCTCGGCGCGGTGCTCGACGCGTGGATCGTCACCCGCTCCCCCGGCGCGTAGCTCAACGACCCGCAGTAGCCCTCGACGGCGTCGTACCCGGTGATCTCGTCGGTCATCGTCGTGTACTACCGCTTCACCGAGCACACTGGCGAACGTGGTGGAGATCGTCGACCTCGCCGAGCTCCCGGCGCGAGCGGCGATCGAGACCGCGCTCGCTGCGTGGCACGCTGCCGAGTGGTCGCGCCTCTATGCCGCGGACATGTGGAACGAGCAGATCGCGTTGGCCGAGCTGCAGGCGATGTCGTCGGCGCCGGGCGTGCCGCGCACCCTCGTCGCCTTCGACGGCCCCGTCCGCACGCTCGACGCGCTCGTCGGCTCGGTGTCGCTGCTCGTCACCGACGACCTCGACGGCTGGGAGGCAGTCACTCCGTGGTTGGCCAGCCTCTGGGTCGTGCCGGCCCGGCGCGGTCACGGCATCGGGGCGCTGCTGGCCGATGCCTGCCTCACCCTCGCCGCGTCGCTCGGGTTCGACGACGTCCACCTGTTCACCGCCGGCCAGGAGGGTTGGTACCTCGACCGCGGCTGGCGGACCGTCGGCCGGGCGACGGCGAACGGCGCACCCGTGGCCGTGATGCTCCGGCGGACGGATCCGCGGGCGGCCCGGCGCTCGGTCGTGTCCGGCTGGGTCACCAGCGTCGACTTCGGTGGCGCCTACTCGTTCCTCCGACCAGGTGGCACACCGGACGACCGCGCCGTGCTCGGTGGTCAGGTCCTGGCCGGGCTGTGGCTCGCCGGCGAGCACACCTCGGTCGACGGGCCGGGCACGATGCACGGCGCGTGGGCCAGCGGGCTGCGCGCCGCCGACGCGATCCTCGGCGACGACTGCGCGACCGAGCCGGCGTCGGTCCTCGTCGTCGGTGCCGGGCTGGCCGGGCTGGCGGCGGCACGACGACTGGCTGACGCAGGCGTGCGGGTGACGGTGCTGGAGGCCGGCCAGTCGATCGGCGGCCGGGCAGCCACCGACCGCTCGCTCGGCTGGCCGGCGAACCTCGGCGGCGCGTGGCTGCACGGCACGGTCGGGCACCCGCTCGGTGGACACGTGTCGTCGGTGCCGTGGGCGTGGGAACGCACGACCGCGTTCGTCGCCGGCCACGGTGCGCTCACCGACCACGATCGCTCACGGTTGCTCGGCGCCCGGGCAGCCGTCGAGGAGGCGTTCGACGCCGCCACCGCGGCGGCGATCGCCGCGCACGACGACGTCGCCGTCGGGCCCGTGCTGCGCACCGCCGTCGCCGCGCTCGACGAGCCGCCGCACGTCGCCGCCGTGCTGCGCGCCTGGTTGCGCGGTGAGTTCGAGAACCAGTACGCCGCGCCGGTCGACGAGCTGTCGTTGGTGAACCGCGCCGAGCCGTACCACCTCCCCGGTGGCGACGAGCTGATCACCTCGGGCATCGACACGTTCACCGCAGCGGTGGCCGCCGGGATCGACGTGCGCCTCGGCGAACGGGTCGCCGCGCTGTCGGCGGCCGACGGATGGACGGCGGTGACGGCGATGGGCGCGCGGTTCACCGCACCGGCCGTCGTGCTCGCCGTGCCGTTGCCGGTGCTGCAACGCGACCTCATCGCGCTCGATCCGCCGTTGCCCGACGCCGTCGGCGCGGCACTCGGCCGGATGGCCTGCGGTCCGGTCGCCAAGGTGTTCGCCACGTTCGACGAGGCGTTCTGGGCGCCGCACCGGGCGTTCTGGGTGGTCGCCGAGGAGCGTCAGGCGTTCGAGCTGTTCGTCGACGTGAGCGCCGGCGCCGGTCGTCCTGCGCTGAGCGCGTTCGCCTCCGGACGCTTCGCCGCCGAGGTCGAGTCGATGACCGAGGACGAGTGCTGCCGCCTCCTCGACGGCATCCTCGCCGCCGCCCACCTCGCCCGCTGACCCGTTCGCGCCGCGCCCCCTACGACGGATCCGGCGCGTGCGGCCGCGACATGAACGGCGGGGTTGGGCTCGGGTGGGCGGCGGGTATGCGGGCGGGCGTGACGACGACGGGCACCGCCGCGACGGCGGCGAAGCTGCGGTACGGGTCGGACGCGGAGCCGGGGTTCCGCCGGCTCGGACGGAGCACGTTCCGCTACGTGGACAGCCGCGGGCGCCCGGCGAGCGAGCGCCAGGTGGCGCGGATCGAGGCGCTGGTGATCCCGCCGGCGTGGACCGACGTGTGGATCGCGCCGAAGCCCGACTGGCACCTGCAGGCCACCGGGCGCGACGCCCGGGGCCGCAAGCAGTACCGCTACCACGACGCGTTCCGCGACGAACGCGAGTCGGCCAAGTTCGACGACCTGCGCCAGTTCGGGCTGGACCTCGCCGGCCTGCGCCGAGCGGTGAAGCGCGACCTCGCCGAACGCGGCCTGAGCCACGACCGCGTCGTGGCCGCCGTGGTGCGCCTGCTCGACACGACGGCGCTGCGCGTGGGCAACGAGCAGTACGTCGCGGCGAACCGCTCGTACGGGCTGACCACCCTGCGCAACCGCCACGCGACCACGAGCCGCCAACGGGTGCGGCTGCAGTTCACCGGCAAGTCGGCGCACGAGTTCGACGTCACCATCGCCGACCCGGCGGTCGCCCGCGTCGTCCACGCCTGCCAGCACCTGCCCGGCCAACTGCTGTTCGAGTACACCGACGACGACGGCGCGGTGCGCCCGATCACCTCGACCGACGTCAACGCCTACCTCCAGGCCCGTTCGTGCGCCACGGCGACGGCGAAGACGTTCCGCACCTGGGACGCATCCGTGCTCGGGGCGACGCTGCTGTCGTCGGCCGAGCAGCCGGGATCCACCGCGAGCGCAGCCGGGCGATCAACGACGCGGTGCGCGAGGTGGCCGCCCACCTCGGCAACACGCTCACGGTGTGCAAGCGCAGCTACGTGCACCCGACCATCTACGCGGCGTTCGACGACGGCGAGCTCGCCGAGCGGTGGACAGGCGCTGCACCACCCAAGCCGGCCGGCTTGGCGAGCGACGAGCGCCGGCTCTGGCAGCTGCTCGACGACCGCGCCTGAGCCCGACCCGACGGTTGCCGCAGCCCGAGCGCGGGTACGACCGACGCATGGCCCGTCCCATCTGGACCGGATCGATCAGCTTCGGGTTGGTCAACGTGCCGGTCAAGGCGTTCAGCGCCGTCCGCGACCACGACGTGCACTTCAACCAGCTCGACAAGAAGACCGGCTCGCGCGTGCGCAACCGCAAGGTGGCCGAGAAGTCGGGCCGCGAGGTCGACGCCGACGACATCGAGATGGGCTTCGAGGTGCGCAAGGGCAGCTACGTCACGTTCGACAAGGACGAGCTGAAGGAGCTGCGCCCGGCGTCTACCAAGGCGATCGACGTCACCGACTTCGTCGCCCTCGCCGACATCGACCCGATCTACTACGAGCGCACCTACTGGCTGGCGCCCGACGGGGATGCGGCGAACAAGGCCTACGGGCTGCTGCTCGCGGTGATGGAGGAGCGCGAGCGGGTCGGCATCGGCAGCGTGGTGATGCGCGACAAGCAGTACCTCACCGCGGTGCGGCCGCTCGACGGCGTGCTGGCGATGTCGACGATGCGCTTCGCCGACGAGGTCGTGCCCCGACGGGACATCGACGAGCTGCCCAAGCGAGGGGCCAAGCCCGACGCGCGGGCGCTGACGATGGCCACGCAGCTGCTGGACGGGCTGGCCGCCGACTGGAAGCCGCAGCAGTACCACGACACCTACGCCGAGGAGCTGCGCAAGCGGATCGTGGCCAAGGACAAGCGCGGCACCAAGAAGATCGCCGAGACCGAGGACGACGAGACGCCGCAGGACACCAAGGTGCTCGATCTGATGGCCGCGCTGGAGGCCAGCGTCAACGCGTCGAAGGCCCGCCGCAAGCCGGCCGCCAAGCGCAGCGCGCGTTCGTCGGCACGCAAGAGTGCGTAGGTGGCCAGCTCAGCCGCCCACCCCACCGGCGCCGACCGGCTCGACCGCTACCGCGCCAAGCGCGACTTCACCATCACCGCCGAGCCATCGGGGACCGGTCCGCCGGCGACCGGCGGACACCGGTTCGTCGTCCAACGCCACCGTGCCACCCGGCTGCACTACGACCTGCGCCTCGAGGCTGCCGGCGTGCTGCTCAGCTGGGCCGTGCCGAAGGGCCCGACGCTCGACCCCGCCACCCGCCGGTTGGCGGTGCAGGTCGAGGACCACCCACTCGACTACTACGACTTCGAAGGGTTCATCCCCGCCGGCGAGTACGGCGGCGGCGACGTCGTCGTGTGGGACTGGGGCACGTGGGAGCTCGCCGAGGCCGACGACCCACTGGATGCCCTGGAGGCCGGCAACCTGCACTTCGACCTCCACGGGGAGAAGCTGCGCGGGCGCTTCGTGCTCGTCCGCCGCGGCCGCGGCCCGGCGGGCGGGCGTTCGGGCAAGCCGGAATGGCTGCTGCTGCACAAGCACGACGACGACGCCGTGGCCGGCTGGGACCCGGAGGACTACCCGCGCTCGGTGAAGACCGGCCGGACGAACGACGAGGTCAAGGACACGCCCGCGGCCACGTGGCGCAGCGACGTGATCTGGGCGCCGCCGACGCCTGACGAGCTCGCGGCACTGGACGCGCTCGGCGAGGGCGGGACGTGGTCGTTCGGCGGCCGCGACGTGAAGCTGACCCACCTCGACAAGGTGCTGTTCCCGGCGACCCGCACCCAGCGGGCGATGACCAAGCGCGACCTCGTCCGCCACGACGCGACGCTGGCGCCGGCGATCCTGCCGTACCTCGCCGGCCGACCCGTGGTCCTGCACCGCTTCCCGAACGGCGTCGACCACCCCGGCTACTGGCACCGATCCGCGCCGAAGCACACGCCGGAGTGGATCGAGACGTTCCGCCACCCCGACGCCAAGCCGGGTGAGGCGCAGGACTACCTCGTGCTCGATTCCCCGCCGGCGCTGGCCTGGGCGGCGAACTTCAACGCGATCGAACTGCACCCGTGGATCTCCACGGTGGCCCACCCGCACCATCCGACGTGGGCGATGATCGACATCGATCCCGGCGAGGCGAGCTCGTTCGACGACGTGCTCGCGCTGGCCCGCCTGCACCGCACGGCCCTCGACCACCTCGGTGTCCGCGGCATGCCCAAGGTCACCGGCAGGCGCGGCATCCAGATCTGGGTGCCCGTCGCCGACGGGACGACGTTCGACCAGACCCGGGCGTGGGTCGAGCAGCTGTCGCACGCCGTGGCGACGACGGTGCCGGAGATGGTGACCTGGGAGTGGCAGGTGGCCAAGCGCGACGGCAAGGTGCGCCTGGACTACACCCAGAACGCGATCAACAAGACGCTGGTCGCCCCGTTCGTCGCCCGACCCGCACGCGGCGCGCCGGTGACCGTGCCGATCACCTGGGACGAGCTCGACGACCCGGAGCTGCGGCCCGACCGGTGGACGATCGGCACCGTCGCCGCTCGCCTGGCTGCCGCCGGCGACCCGCTCGCCCCGCTGATCGGTCTCCAGCAGCGCCTGACCGAGTTCGAGACCTGAGGCACGCATCACGCCGGGCCAACGCGAGGACGACCGGCGGTGTCGGGTCTCGCCGCGGCGGGTACCCGGCGTGCATGACCACCGAGCAGCCGCCCATCCACGCGTCCGAGACGTCGACGCTCACCGAGTTGCTCACGGCCTACGCCGACGGCGGCTTCGCCGGGTCGTTCACCGCGGTGGACGGCGCCGCGCTCGAGTGCCACGAGTGCGCGGCGACGTTCCCGGCGACCGAGGCGGAGATGAGCTCGCTGCGTCGCCTGGAGGGCGCCTCCGATCCGGCGGACATGGTCGCCGTGGTCGCGTTGACCTGTCCGCGCTGCGCCACGCAGGGCACTGCGGTGCTCGGCTTCGGGCCGGCCGCGTCCGCGGAGGACGCGGACGTGCTCGGCGCGCTGCGCGACCGGCGCGGTGACGATGCCGCCCCCGGCAACTCCGCCCCCGGCGAGACCACCGGCGACGACGGCCCCACCGCCTGACAGCCCGCTCAGCCGGCGGCGCGCTCGATCTCGCCGCTGAGCTGCGCCGGGTACGCATGCCATCGCGTCGGGGTGTCCTCGATGAGGCAGACCATCGAGGAGCGACCGAGGAAGTTGGCGTCGATCCTGGCGATGTCGAACTCGGAGTCGCGGAAGCGCACTCGGTCGCCCACGGCGAGCTGTTCAACGGTCACGGTCTGCCAGTCGTCTGCCATGGCGCCGAGCGTGCCACGCGCGAGCGCGCCCGCTTCAGTCGCCGAGGCCTCAGTCGCCGAGCGCCGACTGCAGATCGCGCACGTGCTCCTGGGTCTGCGTGAGCAGCGGGCGCAACGCCTCGGCCACGTCCACCAGCCCGAGATCGGTGGCCTGGCGCACCCGATCGCGATAGCGGTCGAGCTGCTCGGTCTCGAGCTGGAGGTCGGCCTGCAAGGCCTGGCGGGAGTCGACGAACGCCGGCACCTCGCGTGCCGTGGTGGCCGGGGTCCCGCCGAGGAACGCGACCTGCTCGGCCAGCGCCTCGGCGTGGGCCACCTCTTGGTTGATGTGCACCTTCAGCTCGTCCACCGTGCTCGTGTACTCCGGCCCGGTGATCATCGCCACGTGCTGCACGTACTGGGCGATGGACTGCAGCTCGGAGCGCAGGTCGTCGTTGAGCGCGTCGACGAGCTGCTCCTTGGTGAGCTGCTCCTCGTCCACGTGCGCAGCGGTGGGGTCGGTGGTGTTCGTGGCCATGGCGTCGCGGTACCCAGGGACCAGCGTCGACAGACGATCGCCGCGGTGGCGCGGCATCCGCCGGCCCGACCGCGAGCGGCCGTTCCCCGACCGTCGGCGGCGACCGGGCCGGTGCAGTTACCATCGCCTCCGCCGGGCGTGGCACAGTGTGAAGCGCGACACACGTCGCGCCGACGATCGATCGAGCATCCCCGGGGGACACTTGTGGAACTGAAGCCTGGCCTGCGCCTGAAGAGCACCGCCGACACGACCGAGCTGATGGTGGTGCGCGCCCCCGGGGGCGATGTCGACCTGCGCTGTGGCGGCGCTCCGGTGGCGCCGATGGGTGACACGTCGGAGTCGCCGCTCGACCCGGACTTCTCCGGTGGCACGCAGATCGGCAAGCGCTACGCCGACGAGGAGAGCGGCCTCGAGGTGCTGGTGACGAAGGCCGGCTCGGGTTCGCTGTCGATCGGCGCCGACGCGCTGGCCGAGAAGGGCGCCAAGGCGCTGCCGTCGTCGGACTGACGCGCCTCACCACACACGCAGCAAGAGGGGGTTCTTGCCATGCACTTGTCGATCCTGCTCGACATGTCCGCCGACGCGCTCGCCGATCGCCCGGCGTTCAGCGATGCCAGCGGCACCATCACCTACGGGGAGCTGCGCGACCAGGCGCGGGCCCTCGCCCACCGCCTGCAGGTCGGCGGTCACGAGCGCACCGTGTTCCTCGGGACGAACTCCCTGGCGGTGCCGCGCACCCTGTTCGCCACCGCGCTGGCGGGCACGGCGTTCACCCCGCTCAACTACCGGCTCACCGATCCTGAGCTGCGCCGCGTCGCGGAGCGTGCCGCGCCCGGCGTCGCGGTCGTCGACGCCGACATGGTCGGCCGCCTCGACGGCATCGACGGGTTGGACATCGTCACCACCGAGGAGGCCGCGGCCATCGCCACCGCCCCCGAGGAGGGTGAGCTGCTGTTCATCCCCGACACCGACGCCATCGGCGTCCTGCTGTTCACCTCCGGCACCACGGGCGAGCCGAAGGCCGCCGTGCTGCGCCACAGCCACCTCGAGCGCGTACGTGCTGCAGACGTTGGACTTCGCCTCCGCCGGCGAGGACGAGGCTGCCCTCGTCAGTGTTCCGCCGTACCACATCGCCGGGATCTCGGCCGTGGTCTCGTCGCTGTTCATCGGCCGCCGGGTGGTCTACCTGCCGGCGTTCACCCCGGAGATCTGGGTGGGCACCGCCGCCGAGCACGGCATCACCCATGCGATGGTCGTGCCGACGATGCTCGGCCGGGTGCTCGACGCGATGGAGGCCGGCGACACGCTGCTGCCGTCGTTGCGCCACCTGAGCTACGGCGGTGGGCGGATGCCGGTCGAGGTCGTCCAGCGGGCCATGGTCATGCTGCCGAACACGGGGTTCGTCAACGCCTACGGGCTCACCGAGACGAGCTCGACGATCGCCGTGCTCGGTCCGGACGACCACCGCGAGGCCATCGCCTCCGACGACCCGGACGTGCGCCGCCGCCTCGGGTCGGTCGGCCGGCCCAGCCCGGCGATCGAGGTGTCGATCCGCGACGAGCTCGGCGAACCCGTCCCGGCCGGGACCCCCGGCGAGATCTGGGTGCGCGGCGACCAGGTGTCGGGCGAGTACGTCGGCCGCGAGTCGCGGGCCATCGACGGCTGGTTCCCGACCAACGACGGCGGCTGGTTGGACGACGGCGGGTTCCTCTACGTCACCGGGCGGCTCGACGACGTCATCGTCCGCGGCGGGGAGAACATCTCCCCCGGCGAGATCGAGGACGTGCTGCGCGAGCACCCCGACGTCGCCGATGTGGCCGTGGTCGGCGTGCCGTCGCAGGAGTGGGGCGAGGAGATCGCCGCGGCCGTCGTCGCCGAGCCCGGCACGCACCCCGACGAGGCCGAGCTGGCCTCCTGGGTGCGCGAGCGGCTGCGCTCGACCAAGCAGCCGACCAAGATCCAGCTGTTCGACGAGCTGCCGTACAACGAGACCGGCAAGCTCCTGCGCCGGGTGGTTCGCCAGACGTTGACCGCCGACGGTCCGTCCTGAACGTCGTCGTGCCTAGGGTCTCCCCATGAGTGAGCGCAGCGAGCGCATGACGGCCGAGCGACCGCCAGGGAGCCGGACGTCGATGGGGTTCGGGGGCGCGCAGCCCCCGGGTGAGCGATGAGTGACGAGCAGCCCACGTACGGGCGCACGTCGGCCGACGATGCCAGCACGCTCAAGCGCGTGCGCATCCGCCACTTCGCCCGGGCGAAGGAGCAGGGCATCAAGATCACCGGCCTGACGAGCTACGACTACCTCACCGCCAGCGTCTTCGACCAGGCGGGGATCGACTTCCTCCTCGTCGGCGACTCGGCCGGCAACACGGTGTTCGGGCGGGACACGACGCTGCCGGTGACCACCGACGAGCTGATCCCGCTCACCCGCGCGGTCGTGCGCGCCTGCAAGCGCGCGCTGGTGGTGGCCGACATGCCGTTCGGCTCCTACGAGGTCGGCCCGACCGAGGCGCTGCACACCGCGATCCGGTTCATGAAGGAGAGCGAGGCCCACGCGGTCAAGCTCGAGGGCGGGGTGCGCAGCCACAAGCAGATCAAGAGCGTGGTCCGCGCCGGCATCCCGGTGATGGGCCACATCGGCTTCACCCCGCAGAGCGAGCACGGCCTCGGCGGCCACGTGATCCAGGGACGCGGCGAGGGAGCCGCGGCGCTGATCGACGACGCCCATGCGGTCGAGGACGCCGGGGCGTTCGCCGTCGTGTTGGAGATGGTCCCCTCCGCGGTGGCCGCGCAGGTGACCAAGGAGCTGTCGATCCCCACCCTGTCGGTCGGCGCGGGCCCGCACTGCGACGGCCAGCTGCTGGTGTGGACCGACTGGGCCGGCCTGACCACCGGGCGCATCCCCAAGTTCGTCAAGCGCTACGCCGATCTGGCCGGCACGCTGCGCGATGCCACGCAGCAGTTCATCGCCGACGTCGCCGACGGCACCTACCCCGCGCCGGAGCACGAGTACGACGAGTAGCCGACGAGTCGTCCGGCAGCGACGCGTGGGTCAGGCCAGCTCGAACAGCAGCTGGGTCTGCCAATCGTGCATGTCCGGCACCTCGCCCGGGTTGGTCAGCAGCAGCTCCAACCGGCAACCCCACAGGTCACCCGACGGTGACGGCTCGACATCGAACGCGAGGCCGTGGTCGTCGGCCCACGCGAGGAACGCGGTGGTCACGTCGAGCAGCTCGTCGGGGTGGCCGGTGTGGACCACGGTGAGGTACCGGCCGGCGGGCAGCGTGCCCGCCTGCACGTCGCCGCCGGGGTCGCCGTTCTCGACGACCGGCCCGGCCACCGGGACGCCGGCCTCGACGACGAGCTCGTGCTCCATGTCGATCACCAGGTAGCGGAAGAACGGCGGCCCGGCCGGCGCCACGCCGTGCTGGGCCAACCAGCCGAACACGCCCGGCATCCGGTCGGCGATCTCGGCGAACGTCGTCATCGTGATCGTCCGGGTGATCCCGACGTACGCCTGCGCCGGACGCTCGATGATCGTCGGCTCGTGCTGCAGTTCGATGGCCACGCTCCTCCGACGTCGCAGTCGCGCGAACTCATCGCCGTTGCCCGACACCTCGACGCTCGACCCGGGGCGGGTACGTTCGACCGAGGGACGAAAAGGGGCTCGATGGACGTCGGTGACCACGAACAGATCCGCACGCTCCTCGCCCGCTACAACTTCGCCTTCGACAGCGGCGACGCGCCGGCATGGGTCGCCTGCTTCACCGCCGACGGGGCGTTCGAGTCCACCGGCGTCGAGTCCGAGCCGGTGCGCGTCGTCGGTGCCGACCTGCTCGCCTTCGCCGAGCGGCAACAGGCGATCAACCAGGGCCGCGGCCGCCACTGGACGAACAACGAGATCATCGAGGTCCACGGCGACCGGGCGACGATGACGTGCTACCTCCTGGCCGTCACGACCAGCCGGCGGATCGCCTCCATCGGCGTGTACCGCGACGAGCTGCGCAAGGTCGACGGGCGCTGGCTGTTCACCCTCCGGCACGTGGACGTCGATCCGCGTCCGGCCGACTGACACGACACGACACGACACGAGAAGCGAGGAACCCATGGTCGACATCGATGGCAGCTGCCCGCACGGCTACGGCGCGGTCAAGGACGCGTTCGCCGCCAACTTCACGGACAACGGCGACGTCGGCGCCTCGGTGGCGGTGACGATCGACGGCGAGCTCGTGGTCGACCTGTGGGGCGGGACCCAGGACCGCGAGGGCACCAGGCCATGGGAGCGCGACACGATCATCAACGTCTACTCGACGACGAAGACGATGAGCTGCCTGTCGCTGCTCGTGCTGGCCAGCCGCGGCCTGGTCGACGTCGATGCGCCCGTCGAGCGGTACTGGCCGGAGTTCGCCGCGAACGGCAAGGGCAACGTGCTCGTGCGCCACCTGCTGTCGCACACGGCCGGGCTCCCCGCGTGGGAGCAGCGCATCTCGACGCAGGACCTGTACGACTGGGACAAGGTCTGCGGGCTGCTCGCCGAGCAGGCGACGTGGTGGGAGCCGGGCTGGAAGTCCGGGTACCACGGGATCACCCAGGGCAACCTCGTCGGTGAGGTGGTCAGGCGGGTGGACGGCCGATCGGTCGGCACGTTCTTCGCCGAGGAGATCGCCGGGCCGCTCGGAGCCGACTTCCACATCGGCACGCCGCCCGAGTGCGACGACCGGGTCGCCCTGGTCATCCCCGCCCCACCGCTGCAGTTCGGCAGCGCCGACGGCAGCTCGGCGATCGAGCGCGACTCGATCCCCTATCGCGCGGCGAACCCGCGGCTCGTCGCCGAGGAGTCGTGGACCATCCCCTGGCGGCGCGCCGAGATCCCCGCGGCCGGCGGCCACGGCAACGCCCGCAGCGTCGCCCTCGCCCAGTCGGTGGTGTCGGCCGGTGGCTCGGCACGCGGCGTGGAGCTGCTCTCCAAGGAGGTCATCGACCGGATCTTCGACGTCCAGGCCGCAGGGCGCGATCTCGTGCTCGGCATCGGCGTGACGTTCGGCGTGGGCTACGGGCTGAACTCGCCGCGCAACCCGATCGCACCGAACGAGCGGGTCTGCTACTGGGGCGGGTGGGGCGGTTCGCTGGTGGTCAACGACGTCGACGCCGGGATCACCATGGCCTACGTGATGAACCGCATGGGCGAGGGCACCGTCGGCGACGACCGGGCACACACCGTCCTGCGGGCCACGTACGCCTCACTCGACACCTGACCGCCGGTAGGCACCGACGGGGGCCGGCGTCACGTCTCGCCGTCGCGGATGACCCCGGCCACCACGCGCAACGCCAGGATCGTGCCGGCCCCGAGCCCGAAGTAGCCGAGCACCTCGTTCACCGTCACCGAACCGAGCTCGGGCCCGGCACGGACCCCGAGCAGCAGCACGGACCCGATGATCGTCGCCGCGGCGATCAGCGCCAGCACGAGCCGGTCGACCAGGCGGGTGACGAGGCGCTCGTCGCGCTCGTCGGACAGGATCGACAGCTGGGCGCTGAGCCGCCCGCTGACGGCCAGCCCGAGCAGCTCGTCGACGCGCTCGGGCAACCGCCGCAGGCGCGGGAGCTGGGCCATCAGCTCGTGTTGGATGATCTGCTGCGGATTGACGTCGGTCAGGCTCGGGGCCACGGCGCCGACGTGGGTGCGCGCCGCATCGACCAACGAGAAGTCCGGGTCGAGGCCCTTGAGCGTGCCCTCCAGGGTGACCAGCGTGCGGCTCAGCGTGCCGAACCACCGCGGCAGGCGGATGCCGAAATCGCCGATCAGCACGGTGAGGTCCTCGAACGCCGCGGCGTCGATGCCCCCGCCGACGCGCAGGTGACGGGCGAGGAACGTCTCCAGGGCGAACTCCAGCGCGCGCACGTCGACGCGCCGGTCGAACACCGTGATCCGCTCCAGCCCCTGACGCAGCCCCGCGGCGTCGCCCTGGCCGGCGGCGACGAGCATCGTGAGCACCGCCTGACGATGGCCCGGGCCGAGTCGCCCGACCGCGCCCAGGTCGATCAACACGATCGTGCCGTCGCGCTCGATGAGGATGTTGCCCGGGTGCGGGTCGGCGTGGAACACACCGATGGTGAAGATCTGCGTGAGGAACAGCCCGACCAACCGGTCGGCGATCGCCCGCGTGTCGACGCCTGTGTCGGCCGCACCGACGAGGACCTCCCCGACGTTCGGCGCGTCGATGAGCTCCTGGGTGATGATCCGCTGTCCGGACAGCGCGGGGTGGACACGGGGGATGTGCACCCCGCGCGTCCGCGCCAGCGCCTCGGCCAGCTCGACGCCGTTGTGCAGCTCGATGCGGAAGTCGAGCTCCTCGGCCACGCCGTCGAGGAACTCCTGCGCGAGGTCCACCGGGCGAGCCGAGAGCCCGAGCGTCGTGTGCCGCTCGACCACGCGGGCGATCTGCATCACCGCCGCGCCGTCCAGTGCCAGCGTCTCGTCGAGGCCCGGGCGCTGCACCTTGACGATGACGCGCGTGCCGTCGTGCAACGTGGCCCGGTACACCTGGGAGATCGACGCGCTGGCCATCGGCGTCCAGTCGAACGTGGCGAACGCATCGTCGGGATCCCTGCCCAGCGCGGCGGCGACGTGGGCGCGCATCTCCGACTCCGGTGCCGGTGCGGCGCTCGAGCGCAGCAGCGCCAGCTCGTCGCACCACTCGCGCGGCAGGACCTCGCTGCGCGTCGACGCCACCTGTCCGAGCTTGACGAAGAGCCCGCCGGACTCCTCCAGCGTGCGGCGCACGCCGGCCGGCAACGCGGAGCGGTCGCGGCCGGGGGCGACCACGCCGTTGCGGTGGGCGATGGCCAGCACCTGGCGGTAGCGCCGCAGCGGCAGGAGCTTGCGCCGTAGACCGGCGACCGGGTTGGTGATCGTCACCAGGCCGGCCGCCTCGCCGCGGCTCAACGTCCCGACCGGTGCGGCGAGGTCGAACATGATCGCCATCGCCATCGTGAACAACGTGCCGAACGCCAGCGCGAGGACGACCATGCCGAGGGTGGACCACTTCCACGAGCTGAGCGCACCGGCGACGACCACGGCCGCGGTGAAGCCGACGATCCCGGAGATGACCAGGGACAGCCAACCTCGCCGGGCGCCGAGGAGGCGGCCGGCGAGGAGCGTGACCAGCGCCGCGAGCATGGGACCGAGAACGATCCAACCGGCGATGACCATGCGCCGACACTACGAGAGCGGGTTCTCCCTCAGCTGCGTTGCATCTGCTGCAGCGACCAGGCGTTGCCGTCGGGATCGGTGAAGTAGACGAACCTGCCCCACGCCTGATCGTCGACGTCGCTTGCCGCGACGCCGCGCTCGATCAGCTGCCGGCGCGCCTGGTCGGCGTCGTCGATGACCACCTGCAGGCCGCGGACCGACCCGGGCTGGGCGTCGGTGAGGCCGTGCCCGAACGCGATCGAACAGGCCGAGCCCGGCGGCGTGAGCTGCACGAAGCGGATCTCCTCGCTCACCGTGTGGTCGTGGTCGGCGACGAAGCCGACCTGGTCGACGTAGAACGCCTTCGCCCGGTCGACGTCGGTGACGGGGATGATCACGAGCTCGAGCTTCCAGTCCATGTGGCTTCCTCCTGGTCGGTCGGCGCCGCGTGCGCCGAGCGGATGACACGATCGTGCGCCGCTGAACCGGACAGGTGATGACCGGTTCAGCGCACCAGGGGGCGCTCGCCGCTGACGTCGTACAGCGTGATCGTCGTGCTCGTCGCGGACACCGTGGGAGCCGGCGTCGGCGGGTCGCTGCGCAGCGCGGCCAGGTGCGCGTCGAGCGCCGCCTGGTCGGTCCAACGCTCGACGAGCACCACCCGACCGGCGTCGATCGGGTCGGGCGCGAACGTGTACTCCTCGCAGCCGGGCTCGGCGCGCGAGCGACGGATCATCGGCACGCGCTCGGTGACGAACGCATCGCGCTGCGCCGGGTCCACCGCGAACGAGCCGCCGACGACGATCACGACGCCACCTCGGGAGGTGCCGGCAGCGGCGACGCCGGCGCGTCGTCGTGGCCATGGTCGTGGCCGTGATGGTGGCGGTGCTTCACACCGCTCGGTACGACGAGCACCGGAACCTCGGTCTCGCGGATGATGTCCTTGCTCACCGACCCCTCGAACACGCGGGAGAACCACGAGCGGTCCTCGTGCCCGACCACGATCACGTCGACCGCGTGCGCCTTGGCCGCGTCGACGATCGCCATGACCGGGTCGCCGGCCTCGCCGATCACGTCGGCACCGGTGAGATCGGTCGAGCCGACGACGTCCTCGGCCTGCACTCGAGCCGCCTCGCTCGACTCCTCGACGTCTCCCGGCCACAGGGCCGCGGTGTCGGCCGGCATCATCGGCGCAGCCATCGGGCTGATCGTGCCGAACGGCGCGGCGTACCCGCCGACGGGGACCTGGGCGACGCTGAGCACGAGGTACTCGGCGGCGTCGCCGAACAACCGGTGGGCGGCCTGGACGACGGTCACCGAGTGTTCGGTGCCGTCGACGGCGATGAGCACACGCATGGCGACCTCCTTGTCGAGCGGTGATCGCGAACGTACCCGCTCGTCGCGCGGTCCGTCGGGGTCATGACGAGCGCGAAACGCCGCCCCTGATCACCTCGGCAGCGCGTTCGGCGACGGCGAGGACCGTGAGGTGGGTGTTGGCCCGCGGCACACGTGGCAGCACCGACGCATCCACGACGCGCAGGCGTTCGACCCCGTGGACGCGGCACGCGGCGTCCACCACGCCTTCGCCGACCGGACCCATCCGCGCCGTCGAGCAGATGTGCTGGGCATCGGTCGCCGCGTGCATCATCCACGCGTCGAGCTCGGCGTCCGGCGCATCGGGCGCGGGGAGCGACACACCGTGCGTCGCGCCGGGTGGTGCGTCGACGATGGCACCGACCGCCCCCGAACGGGCGAGGTCGAGCAGCCGACGCAGCCCGTCGCGCATCCGCAACCGGTCGTGCTCGTCGTCGAGCATCCGCTCGTCGACGACGGGGTCAACGGTGGGATCGGCCGAGGCGAGCGTCAGGCTCCCCTCGGAACGGCACTCGTTGACCCACACCCCGAGCAGGCCGATCGGGGCGAACGTGGTGATGTTCATGCCGACCATGAACATGTCGTTGCGGCCCGCGCCGTCGAGCCCGGACGAGTAGCGCACGCACACGTTGGTGTGCCGGTCGGCGGGCGATGCAGGGAGCGCGTCGGCGCGCAGCGGCAGGGTGACGAAGCACAGGGGGTGGTCCTGGAGGTGGCGGCCGACCGGGAGGTTGGCGACGGGCAGCCCCGGACCGATCCCCGAGCGCAGGAGGATGGCTGGGGAGTGCACCGCCCCGGCGCACAGCACCACCTCGCCACCGCGGACGTCGGTCCATTCGCCGTCGAGGCGGACGCGCACGCCGACGGCATCGCCGCCCTCGAACAGCACGCGGTCGACGAGCGCGTCGCCGCGGATCTCCAGGTTCGGCCGGTCGCGGAACGGCTCGAGGTACGCGTCGTTCGTCGTCACCCGCGACTCCGTGGCCGGATCTGCGTTCACCGCGTACGGCGAGACACCCGATCCGCTCGGCGCGTTGTGGTCGGCGCACCAGCCATGGCCGGCGTCCCCTGCCGCGGTCGCCAGCGCGTGGTCCACCGCGCCCCACCGGTCCTGCGGCATGCGCATGATGGGCAGCGGCCCATCGGCGCCGTGCCAGGGGTCGCCGGCGAAGTCGTGGTCGTGCTCCAGCCGGCGGTAGCACGCCAGCAGGTCGTCCCACCGCCAGCCGTCGATGCCCCAGTCGTCGTGGTCCTCGGGCAGCGCACGGATCGCCAGGATCCCGTTGACCGTCGAGCTGCCGCCCATGCCGCGCCCGCGCCACAGCACGGCCGGCTCCTGTTCCGTGGTCCGTCGAGCGAGCAACGACGGGTAGCGCAGGTCGGCGAACCGCCGGTCGGTGATCACCGTGCCGGGGTTCAGCGAGCGCACCGCGTCCGGGGCGTCGGCGGCGCGCCAGTCCGGTCCGGCCTCGAGCAGCAGCACGTTCGTCGTCGGGTCCTCGCTCAGCCGGGCGGCGAGCACGCAACCGGCAGAGCCGCCGCCGACGATGATCCAGTCAGGGTCCATCGCGCTCATGATGGACCGCGTCCGATCGGCGCGGCGACGTCATTCGCCGTCCACGCTGAACGACGGTCGCTCGTTGAGCACCTGCGGGTCGAAGCCGGCGGCGCGCTTGTACTCGGCGGCGATCGACGCCAACTCGTCGGCGGTGATCACGGCATCGCGGTCGGTGAACCCGTCGGGTGCCCGTTCGGCGACCAGCTCCATGACCTGCTCCGGCCCGGCCCGGCGGTTCGCCAGCACGACGGCGCTCGTCGCCGGCCGGCGCTGCTCCTCGTACGCCGCCAGCGCCTGTTCGACCGACGGCTGCAGCGCCAGCTCGCGAGCCAGCACGCGGGCGTCGATGATCGCCTGCGACGCGCCATTGCTGCCCACCGGGTACATCGGATGTGCCGCGTCGCCGAGCAGCGTGATGTTGCCGCGGCGCCACCCGGGCAGCGGGTCACGGTCGACCATCGGGTAGCGCAGCACCTCCTCGGCACCGGCGATCAGCGCGGGCACGTCGAGCCAGTCGAAGCGGAAGTCGGCGAAGTGGTCGAGCGCATCGGCCGGATCGGCCACGTTCAGCCAGTCCTGTCGGGGCATCGGCCGGCCGTCCTCGAGCCGGCACTCGGCCACCCAGTTGACCAGCTGCCGGCCGTCGGGCAGATCGCGGATCGGGTAGACGACCATCCGCCGGGCGACGACGCCGGCCAGGACCATCCGCCGGCCGCCGAGGAACGGTGCGGCCACCGTGGTGCCGCGCCACATCGTCACCCCGTTCCACAGCGGCGGTCCCTCGTCGGGCGCGAGCAGGGTGCGCAGCGCCGAGTGGATGCCGTCGCAGGCCACCACCACATCAGCGTCCAGCTCCGGCGCGCGGCCGGCATCGATGCGTTCGCCGAAGCGGACGCACCGCGCGCCGAGCCGGTCGACGGTTGCCGCGTGCAGCGAGGCGAGCAGCAGCCCGCGGTGCAGCGAGAACTGCGGCCACCGGTAGCCGGCGGCGAGCCGCGCGGCTCGACCCAGATCTGTTGGCCGAAGCGGTTGTGGTAGCTCAGCTCGCCGGTCGGCACGGCCTGCGCGGCGAACCGCTCGACGACGCCCAGCTCGTCGAGCTCGCGCACCGCGTGGGGCAGGAGGTTGATGCCCACGCCGAGCTCGCGCAGCCCCGGCGCGGCCTCGTGGATCGTGACGTCGACGATGCCGGCGGCGTGCAACGAGAGGGCCAGCGTGCAGCCGCCGATGCCACCACCGACGATCGCGACGCGCATCGACGGCTTCAGGCCGGCGACGCCGCGCCCGTCACGACCCGGTCGAGCACGACGTCGAACGTCGCTGACAGCTCGCCGTTCGCGTCCGGGACGAACGGCCGCACGAGGCTCGGGCGGGTGCCGAACACCGCATCGTTGTCGAGGAACTCGCTGGAGCCGTCGAACAGGTGGGTGATCAACGGCTTGCACCCGTCGTGGGTGAACCACAGGTGGGTGTGCCCGGGCCGCCACGTGTTGCGCCCGTTGGCCTTCATCAGCCGGCCGACCGGTCCGTCGTCGGGGATCGAGTACGGCACCGGCCGGACGGTGCGCAGCTCGTAGCGGCCGTCGCCGTCGGTGCAGTAGATGCCGCGCAGGTTGTCGGGGTGCTGCACGCCGGGCTGCTGGCACGCATAGCAGCCCGACGACGCGTTCTGCCAGGCATCGATGGTCACCCCGGCGAGCGGCGTGCCGTCGGCGTCGGTGACCCGGCCGCGGATCACCACCCGCTCGCCGGGGTCGTCGTCCACGAGCATCGACGCGCCGAACGCCCGAGGCGGCGACGCCGGGGACGTGGAACGGGCCGAGCACGGTGTTCTCCGTGGCGCCGTCCGAGCCACCGTGGGTGACCATCTCGACGAGCGTGCTGACGCCGAGCGTGTCGCTCAGCAGGATGAACTCCTGGCGGACGTCGTCGCACATCTGCCCCGTGGCCGTGAGGAACTGGATGCCGGCGAACCACTCGTCGCGCTGCAGCCCGACCTCTTCGACGAACGCGTGGAGGTGGCGGATCGCCGCGCGCGTGATCTGCGCCAGGCGGGCGTCGGGCGAGTCGGCGTAGCGCGCCAGCACCTCGTCGAGCAGCTCGGCCGGCGCATCGCCCCCCTGCGTCATGGCAGGTCAGAACTCGACGGGGTAGATGTTCTCGAGGCCCTTGCTGATCCGCTCCGGCAGCCCGGGGTCGCCGTTCTCCCACACGAGGAGCATCGACCGCTTCGGGCTGTAGCCCTGATGGCGGATGTCGGCGGGCATCGCCCCGACGTCGCCGGCGCGCATCGTGACCTTGGCGCGCGGCGCACCGGTGTCGCGGTCACGCACGTCCCAGATGATCTCGTCGCTCAGCTGGACGAACCACTCCACCCGGTCGTTGCCGTGGACGACCGGGAGGACGTACTCCTCGGTGGTCGGGCAGTACAGGCTGTCCTTGCACACCGTGACGACGCTCGGGTTCCAGGTGACGTCGCTGCGGCTGAGGTAGGCGAACAGGTTGAACGCGGCGACCTCGCCCTCGAAGCCCGGCTCGGCGTGCACCTCCGGCTCGTCCTGCGCCACGTCGGCGAACATCCGGTTGATCGGGTGGGTGGCGTCGGTGCGGATCTGCTCGTCGCCGGGCACGCCGACCATCCGGTTGGCGGCGATCCGCCGGCGGGTGATCGCCGCGAGGTTGTCGCCGTCCTTCACTCCGAACGGCTTGTCCGTCTCGGCCGGGCTGGCGAACGGGTCGAACGCCGCGTTCGTCCAGTCGGCGAGGATGCCCTTGAACGTGTCGAGGATGAGCGGCGTGGCGAAGTTCTCGGTGTGGTCCAGCTCGGCCTTGCGATAGGCGTCGTTGAACCGCCCGGCGAACATGTCGACGGTGCCGTAGTGGTTCACCGTGCCGAACACGTCGTCGAAGTTGACGGTGCCGTAGAAGAAGTCCCAGGCGACGTCGCGCTGCAGCGCTCGGAGGAACGAGTCGACGCTGGCGACGTGCTTGCCGGTGGGCCAGCTGATGTGGGCGAAGTACTCGTCGCGCCGGAAGCGGAACGCGCCGAGGGCGAACTCGCGGTAGCCGTGCTGGTTCGGCGGCGTCGCTTGGATGTCGGTCATCGTCATCGGTGTCTCCGGTTCAGCTGAGGCAGATGTCGGCCCAGCGCTCGACGGTGTCGTCGCCCTGGATGGTCTGCAGGAGGATGACGCCGACGCGCTCGGCGACGAAACGGTAGGCGCTGTTCGCCGGCAGCAGGCCGAGGTGCCCGCGACCGAGGACGAGGTGCCCCATCTTCGGACCTGTCGGCGGCGCGGCGAGGGCCACCGAGCCCTCCTTGTCGGCCGGCACCGCTGGTTCGTCCAGCCCGACCAGCTCGACGCGGATCTCGCCGTCGAGCACGGTGGCGAACTCGTCGTGCGCGCACGTGCGCCACTCGCTGGTGCCCTCGGCACGGATGACCTCGAGCACGTAGCGGACGTTCTTGGCCACGGCGACCTTCTCCCACGGCTTCGACGAGCCGGCCACCTCGAAGATGTTGGAGAAGGCGTAGTGCTTCGGATCGTCGTTGATGACCTCGATGCCGCCCTTGTCGTACGAGTCGAGCGATCCGAACCGCGTGATGTAGCCGCTCACGTGTCCCCTCCGTGTCGCCGCGCCCGTGCCCCGACGACGCGCCCGCCAGCGCAGCCTGCTTCTCCCCGGGCAGCGTGTCAAGCAGCCGGCGACGCGAGCGCGACGATCGGAGCACCGATGAACACGTCCTCGCCCCGCAACCGATGATCGACCGCGTCGTGCTCCTCGCGGAGCGGCTGCGCGCCGCCGGGTTCGAGGTGTCCACCGGCGAGGTGATCGATGCGATCCGGGTGCTCCCGGCGATCGACGTGGGCGACCGTCGGCTCGTGCGTGACGGCCTGCGCGCCGCGCTCGTCAAGGAGCACGATCCGCTCGGCCGGTTCGACGAGGCGTTCGACGCGCTGTTCGCCGACGGCCCGGCCGGCGCGGCGCGGCGCGGCACGGCGCCTGGCCCGACGACCGCTGCCGCGCCCGGGGCGGCGGGCGCGCTCGAGGCATCCGTGCTCGCCGCACTCGTCACCGGCGACGACGTGGCGCTGGGTGCGCTCGCCGACGAGGCGGTCGCGCGCTACGGCGGACTCGACGACGACGAGGCATCCGCGAGCAGGGCGCTGCACCGCGTGCTGCGGGCCATCGACCTGTCGCGCATGCTCAGCGCGGCGATGCACCAGCTGCGCCGCCCCGGTGACCTCGACGAGCTCGCCCTGTTGATGCGCCGCCACGACATCGCCGAACGCCTGGACCGGTTCCGCCGGCAGCTGGAGCGGGAGATCCACGTCCGGCTCGCACGGCGACCAGGGTCCTCGACGAGGCCGTCGCCCGCAGCCTCCCGTGTCGAGGAGCTCGACCTGCTGCACCTGTCGATCACCGAGCGCGACGAGCTCCGGCGCGTGCTGCAGCCGCTGCTCCGCCGGCTCGCGGCACGCGTCGGCCGGCGACGGCGGCTGCGCCCGACCGGTCGGGTCGACGTCCGCCGCACGATCCGCCGGTCGCTGCAATCGGGCGGCGTCCCGCTCGACGTCGCCACGCGCCGTCGACGACCGCACCGACCGGACCTCGTGGTGCTGTGCGACGTCAGCGGCTCGGTCGCCGAGTTCGCCCAGTTCACGTTCACGCTCGTCGACGCGCTCCACACGGAGGTGCGCGACGTGCGCAGCTTCGCGTTCGTCGACGGCATCGCCGAGGTCACCGACGTGTTCCGCAACGCGCGCTTCGACATCCCCGTGAACCGCCTCGTCGAGCGCCGCGGCGTCGTCGGGCTCGACGGACACAGCGACTACGGCGCGGTGTTCCGCCAGTTCCGCGAGGAGCACCTCGACGACGTCGTCGGCGACCGGACCACGCTCGTCATCGCCGGTGACGCCCGGGGCAACCACCGCGCTCCCAACATCGACGACTTCGCCGCCATCGCGACCCGCGCCCGCCGTGTGCTGTGGCTCAACCCCGACCCGAGCGCGACGTGGGGCCGCACCGACTCGCTGATCGACGAGTACCGCCGCAGCTGCACCGCCGTCAAGGAGGTCCGCACGCTGCACCAGCTCGCCGACGCGGTCGGCGAGCTGGCGTGGTGAGCTCGGACCGGCCGATCAAGCGGGCGTCAAGCGCCGACCAACCGGCGCACGCGACAACGGTGGCATCGTCGCCCACTGCACCTTCGAGATCGCCGCCGAGACGTTCGTCATCCGGCCCCCCGGCCCGACCGGCGAGACCGTCGCGTCGACGGCGTCCTGCGTGGTCATCCGCGGCGCCGAGCCGG
Source organism: uncultured Acidimicrobiales bacterium (assembly GCA_963794805.1). Lineage (GTDB taxonomy): Bacteria > Actinomycetota > Acidimicrobiia > Acidimicrobiales > Ilumatobacteraceae > JAODBQ01. The sequence continues at coordinate 268,530 of CAWCFL010000004.1, read as the reverse complement.
TGGTCATCGGCACCGGACCGGCGGACGGCGCTGCGCTGTTCGAGCTGATCGAGCCGACCGACGTCCGCTGGATCTTCCTGTCCCACCCGCACCCCGACCACGCAGGCAACGTGCTCGGGCTGCTCGCCGCCTGCACGCAGGCCACGGTGGTCACCACGTGGCTCGCCGCCGAGCACCTTGCCGCGACCGGGACTGGTGCTCCCGGAGCGCCGCTGCCGGCTCGTCGAGGACGGCGCCGTGCTCGACACGGGTGACCGCGCCCTCGTCGTCGAGCGGCCCCCGCTGCACGTCGCCCCGAGCACCGTCGGCCTGCTGGACACCAGCACGTCGACGTACTGGAGCGCCGAGTGCTGGTCGGCGCCGTTCCCCGCTGCGCCCGCGGTGCTCGACGACGCGCACGTCGACGAGTGGCGCGACGCGTTCGTCCGCTTCCACCACTGGCACTGCCCGTGGGTGCACGCCGTCGACCCTGCGTGGTGGCGCCGGGCCGTGGACCGGATCGCCCAGCGCAACCTCGCGGCGATCGTCCCCGCGCGACGGACCGGCGCTGCGCGGACCGCACGTGGCGATGGCCGTCGAGGCCCTGCGCGAGCTGCCGATGCTGCCGCCCGTGCCGAGCGGCGCCGTCTAGCATGCTGGCGCTCGACCGCCCGCCAGGCCTCCTGGCCGTGGTGCCGGCGCGGCGAGCAGACGCACCGGGAGGCGGCATGCAGTTCAGGGTCCTCGGGCCCGTCGAGGCGATCGACGACGACGGGCGCAGCGTCGACGTCGGCGGCGCGCAGTCGCGCGCCGTGCTGGCCATGCTGCTCGTCGCCGGTGACCGGATCGTGCCGGTGGAGACGATCCTCGACCGGCTGTGGCCGGAGAGCCAGCCGTCGTCGGCGGCCAGCACGTTGCAGAGCTACGTGTCCCGCCTGCGGCGCGCCCTGCGCTCGTCCACGGCCGCCGACGGGGTCCGGCGCCTGGTGTTCGAGTCCGGTGGCTACCGCCTCGGCGTGAGCGGCGACGACGTCGACGCGCGGCGCTTCGCCGTGGAGGCCGACCGTGGCCGCCAGCTGCTGGGCGACGGGGCCATCGTCGAGGCCCAGGCCGTGTTGACCGGCGCGCTCGGCCTGTGGCGCGGCCCGGCACTGCAGGACGTGGCCGACCAGCCCTGGGCGCGCGGCGTGGCCACCCGGCTCGACGAGCGCCGCCTGGCGGCCATCGAGGACCGCGTCCGCGCCGACCTGCTGCTCGGGCGCCACGACCTGGTGGTCGGCGAGTTGCACGACCTCGTCGAGGAGCATCCACTGCGTGAGGGCCTGTGCGAGCACCTCGCCGTCGCTCTGTACCGCTCGGGGCGCCAGGCCGAAGCGCTGCGCGTCATCGACGACCTGCGCCGCCGCCTGGTCGACGGCCTCGGGGTCGACCCGAGCCTGCGGATCCGCAGCCTGGAGACCCAGATCCTCGACCACGATCCGGCGCTCGCGCCGCCGCAGCCCGCGTCGTCCGACAGCGGCACCACGGCGGCCTGGTCCGTCACCGCCTCGTCGACGGACCCGACGGCGCGCGTCGAGGTCGCCGGCGACCTCGACGCCGGCCACCCCGGACCGCGGCGGCCGGCACTTCCACGGCGTGGTCAGCAGCCGCCTCGTCGGCCGTGGCCCCGAGCAGGCCACCCTGGCCCGGGCACTCGACGCCGCCGCGCAGAACCTCACCCAGTGGGTGATCCTGCAGGGCGAGCCGGGCATCGGCAAGACCCGGCTGCTCGAGCAGCTCGCCGAGGACGCCACCACGCGCGGCTTCGACGTGTTCTGGGGCCGCAGCTACGAGAGCGGCGCCGCACCGGCGTTCTGGACGTGGATGGGCACGATCAACGGGCTCACCGACGTTTCCGAGCAGCTCCCCGACGCCTATCGCGAGGCGATCGACCAGCTGAAGTGGTCGAGCGGCCCCCGCGGCCGCATCGACCAGGCCGACGCCGGTCGCTACCTGCGTCTACGAGGCGCTCGCCCAGTTGATCGTCCAAGCAGCCCGCCGCGGTCCGCTGATGATCGCCCTCGACGACCTGCAGTGGGCCGACCTGTCGTCGCTCGAGCTCATCGAGTTCCTCGCCGGCTACGTCATCGGCTCGCCGGTGATCTTCGTGTTCACCGTCCGCGAGCTGGAGATGGGGCGCAACGACGCCGTGGTGCACGCGCTGGCCGACCTCGCCCGCCGTCCGACCAGTCACCGGCTGCACCTCGCCGGTCTGCCGCTCGACGCCACGCACGACCTGGTGAAGGAGGCGATCGGCGAGCAGGCCTCGGCCGACGTCGTCGCGCGCCATCCACCGCCGCTGCGACGGCAACCCGTTCTTCATGACCGAGCTGGCCCGCCTCTACGCGGCCGATCCGCAGCTCACGGAGGGCGAGGTGGTCCGACGCATCGGCGTGCCCGCCGGGGTCCGCGACGTCGTCCACCGCCGGCTGGCGCACCTCGACGGACCGACGTCTGAGGTGCTGCAGATGGCCGCCGTGCTCGGTCCGCTCGCCGAGGTCGGACTCCTCGCCGCGGCGATGGCCATCCCCGTCGACGACTGCCTCGATCGGCTCGAGCCGGCGCTCGCGGCCCGCCTGCTGCTCGACGACGACGATGTCGTCGGGGCGGTCCACTTCAGCCACGGCCTCGTCCGTGAGGTGGTGCTCGACGACATGTCCACGTTGCGCCGGGCCCGACTGCACCTCAGGGCGGCCGACGCCATCGAGGCGCGCAGCCATCGACCGTCCGACGTCGCCGAGATCGTCGCCGAGCACCTGTGGCAGGCGGCGTCGGTCGCCCCCGCCGAGCGCGTCGCCGACGCCCTGGAGCGGGCGGCGATGGTGTCCACCGGGCGGTTCGGCCTGCAGCAGGCAGACGAGCTGCTCGATCGCGCCCTGCAGCTGCGCCGCACCCTGCCCGCCGACCGCACCGACGTCGGCGCCGAGCTCGCCCTCATCAGCCGGCTCGCCGCCGTGCGGCGCGCCCGCTACGGCTACGAACAGGCCCTGCGCCACACCCCACTGGCCCACGCCAAGGAGCTGGCCCGCTCGGCCGACGAGATCGACACGCTGATCGACCTGCTGTGGACGGAGTGGGCCGGGGTGGCGACAGCCGGCGACATCGCCACGGCCCGTCGACTGGCCACCGAGCTCGTCGCCGCCGCCGGGGAGAACCCCGATCCGCTGGTGATCGCCGCGGCGGCGTCGAGCTGGGGCGTCCAGTGCTGGCACGAGGGACGCATCGACGAGGCGGTCACCGCGCTCGACCGGGCGGTGTTGAACCACGAGTCGGCGGCGGCGAGCGCGCCGATGGGTGAGCTGATCAACCCGCTCGTCGACCACCGGACGATCTGCTTCGGCTTCCACGCGATGGTCCACGTGATGGCCGGCGACCCGCTCGACGAGCTCCCGCTGCACATGATGAGCGCCGAGCGGCTGGCCCCCCACCAGCGGATGACGATGGAGCTCACCGACGCGATGCGGGCGACGCTCGCGCACCAGTGGGACACGGCGCTCCTCGCCTCCGAACGGGCGTTGGCGGTGGAGACCGACGCGGCGTTCGGCTTCTTCCTCGCCGCGGTGCACTGCGTGCACGGCAGTGCGCTCATCGCGCTCGACCGGGCGGCCGAGGGAGTCGCCGAGATGGAAGCGGCCATCGAGCAGTACCTGGCCATGGGGGCCAAGACCGTCATGCCCTTCTACATGACCCGGCTGGCCGTCGGCCACCTGGTGCTCGGCGACGTCGCCGCAGCCGCGCGCACCCTCGAACGGGCCCAGTCCGTGCTCGACGAGACGGGCGAGCGGTGGAACGAGCCGTACGTGCTGGCAGCGCGTGCCGCCGTCGGCGCCGCGGCGGGCGCGGACGCAGCCGAGGTGGCGGCGCAACTGGCCCTGGCGCAGGACGTGGCGATGGGGCAGGGCGCCGACGGCGTCGCCGCGCGCCTGGCCGCCGACCTGCGCACGCTCGGCTTCCTCGCCGGCTGACACGGCGCCGACGCGGGCGTGTGGTGCCGGCGCGGCCGGCTGCAAGTGCCTCGCAGGCGGGCTGCAAGCGGACGAGCGCACGTTGAGGGGGTCAACGAACGACCCATTCACAGGAGCTCGCAACCATGTACGTCACCACCACCGCCGCCGCCCTCGACACCTGCAACACCATCGACGCGACGGCCATCGCCACCCTGCGCGCCGCCGTCGCCGGCGACGTCCTCGCCGGCACCGACGCCGGCTTCGTCGAGGCGTGCACCGCCTGGAACGTCCGCTTCGTCCACACCCCCGCAGTGGTGGTCGTCGCCGCCGACGTCGGCGACATCGCCGAGGCCGTGCGCTTCGCCCACGCCCGTGGCGCCACCGTCACCGTGCAGGCCACCGGCCACGGCTTCAGCCGCGCCGCCACCGACGGCGTGCTGATCGTCACCTCGCGGCTGACCGACGTCACCATCGACACCGCCAGCCTCACGGCACACGTCGCCTGCGGGGCCAAGTGGGGCGCGGTGCTGGCCCCCGCCCAGGAGCACGGCCTGGCCCCGTTGCTCGGCAGCACCACCGACGTCGGTGCCATCGGCTACACGCTCGGCGGCGGCATGGGCTGGCTCGGGCGGCGCTACGGCCTGTCCTCCGACGCGGTGCGCAGCTTCGACGTCGTCCTCGCCGACGGCACCGCAGTGCGCGCCTCGGCCGCAGAGAACACCGACCTGTTCTGGGCGCTGCGCGGCGGCGGTGGGGCGTTCGGTGTGATCACCGGCATGACCATCGAGCTGTTCCCGGTGTCGACGGTCTACGCGGGCAACCTGCTGTACCCCGTGGAGATGGCCACGCGAGGTCATCACCCGCTACCGCGACTGGATCCGCGACGCCGACGAGCAGCTGACCTCGTCGGTGCTGATCATGAACTTCCCGCCGATGGACATCGTGCCCGAACCACTGCGCGGCCAGTCGTTCGTCATCGTCCGCGGCTGCTGGAGCGGCGACCTCACCGAGGGTCAGGCGCTCATCGACGGGTGGCGCAACTGGCGCACGCCGGCCATCGACATGTTCGGCGCGATGCCGTTCAGCATGGCCGACACGATCAGCAACGACCCCGTCGACCCGATGCCGGCGATGGTCACCACGGAGTGGTTCGACGCCCTGCCCGACGAGGCCATCGACATCCTCGTCGCCGCCGGCGCACCGCGCCCCGGCCAGCCGCCGATGCTGCTGGTCACCGAGGTGCGCCACGCCGGTGGCGCCATCCGGCGCAACGCCGCCGGCGTGGCCAACGCCCGTGGCCGCTCCGGCGAGCTGCTGCTGGAGATGGTCGGCATCGTGTTCGGCCCCGAGCACGGGGCGGCGCTCGACGACTACCTCGGCACGGTGCGCGGCGCGCTCGCCCCGTTCGTCACCGGTGCGGCGTACCACAACTTCCTCGAGGGCGAGGAGAAGCACGAGCGGGGCATGGCGGCGTTCTCCGCCGCGGCCGTCGCCCGGCTCGCCGCGGTGAAGCACGCCGTCGATCCCGACGACGCGTTGCGCAATGCGCTGGCCATCCCGGTGGTGGACCCCGCGGCCAACTGACACCGCTTCTCCCCTCCCCCGACCCCTCCCCATGCGTTCGTGTCGCGCCCTCACCGGAACGGTTCCGGTGAGGGCGCGACACGTACCGTTCCCGCCCCATGTCCCAGCGACCTCTGAGGCGCGGCTGACGCCCTCCCGAGCCGCGCCGCGGATCGTGGGGTCATGAACGAGCACCTCGACCACCACGATGTCGACCACGACGATCCCGGTCACACCACGTTGATCGGTGACCTGACGACGATCGTCACCCGCCGGCGGGCGATCACCGGTGCGCTCGGCGCCAGCGCCGCGGCGCTCCTCGCCGGCTGCGCGCTGCTGCCCAAGGGCAGCGGTTCGGCGTCGGGCACGGCGAGCTCGACCACGAGCACCTCGACCGCCGGCACCTCGCCCGCCGGCACGATGCCGCGGCGGGCCCGGTGGCGGGGGCACACCACCGGATGGAGGGGGCACGCCACCCGGTGGCAGCGGCAGTGGCGGGACCACCACGACCAACGCCGACACCGGTCTCACCACCGTGCCGGAGGAGACCGCCGGCCCGTACCCGGGCGACGGGACCAACGGGGTCGACGTGCTCGACCAGAGCGGCATCGTGCGCAGCAACATCCGCACGAGCTTCGGGTCGAGCACCACCGATCCCGGCGGTGTACCGACGACGATCACGCTCACCGTGATCGACGTGTCCACCGGCCAACCCGTCGAGGGTGCGGCGATCTACCTGTGGCACTGCGACCATGGCGGCAACTACTCGCTGTACGCCACCGGGCTGACCGGCGAGAACTACCTGCGCGGCGTCCAGGTGACCGACACCGACGGCCAGTTGACGTTCCTCAGCTACTACCCGGCCTGCTACGACGGCCGCTGGCCGCACATCCACTACGAGGTCTACCCGGGCGTGGATTCGATCAGCAGCGCCTCGAACGCCGTGGCCACGTCGCAGATGGCCATGCCCGACGCGATCAACCAGTTGGTGTTCGCCACCAGCCTGTACAGCGCGAGCAGCGCCAACTACGCCAAGGTGTCGCTGTCCACCGACAACGTGTTCAGCGACGGCACGACGAACGAGAACCCGACGATCACCGGCAGCGTCGACGCCGGGTTCAGCGTGACGATGGACGTCCCCGTGAGCATCTGATGGCCGGTCAGTCCGGCGCCGGACCACCCGGTGCAGCCGGGCTGGACAGCTCGTCGATCGCCCGGCGCCGGCGCCGGCGCCGCCCGCGTCGGGGTGTCGGCGACGACGAGCTTCTCCCGTCGTCGTTCGAGCTGCACGGCCTTCACCGCCACCTGGATCGCGCCCGACGCGGGCACCGCCAGCAGCGCGCCGATGAAGCCGAAGATGGCCACGCTCAACAGCACGCTGAGCAGCACGATGAGCGGGTTGATCTTCACCCGCTTGGCCATGATCGACGGGTACAGGACGCTGTTCTCGATCTGCTGGTAGACGATGAAGAAGATGATCGCGATGATCCCCGCGGTCGGCGAGTGGAAGAACGCGGCGAGCACGGCCACCGCCGCGCCGAGCGTCGCGCCGACCAGCGGGATGAGGTCGGCGAAGGCCACCCACAGGGCCAGCACGAACGGGCTCGGCACGCCGAGGAGCAGCAGGCAGATCAGCGCCGTCGTGCCGGCGATCGCGCTGATGATCAGGTTGCCGATCATGTAGCCGCTGACGGCGGCGGCCGCGTCGATCGTCGTGGTGCGCACCGCCTCGCGCCGGCGGACGGGCACGAGGTTCAGCGCGGCCTTGCCCATCGTCTCGGTCTGGCTGAGGAACAGGAACGCGAGCACGGTGATCGTCAGGAACGCGATCAGCCCGCTGAGCACGGTGGCGAGGTACTGGAACGACGAGCTGCTGAGCTTCTCGGCGAAGTCGTTGAGCTCGGTCTGGTGGTCCTGGACGAGCTTGCTGAGGTGCAGCTTGGTCACCAGCCCGCCGATCGGACCCTTGCCGGACGCGGCGTCGTCGACCGTGCCAGGCAGGTCGGTGACGATCCTGATCAGCTGGGTGCGCACCGGCAGGAGGAACAGCGCCAGCAGGCCGAACACCGCGCCGAGCGTGGTGAACACGACCATCCCGGTGGCCAGGTTGCGCCGGCCGCCGACGCGCGCCTGCACCCGGCGGGTGGCCGGCGCGAGGACGATGGCGAAGAACCCGGCGACCACCACCCAGGTGATCACCTGCACCGTCATCAAGCACGACCTGCACGAGGATGTACGTGCCGAGCACCACGCGCGACCGCGCCGAAGATCGTCCGCCACGGCACGTCCGACCAGGTCTGCGGACCGCGGTGCTCGACCGGTGGAGCGACGTGCTCCGCCACCGGTACCCCGAGGATCACGGCGCGGTCGAGCGCAGGGTCGCCGTCGCTCATCGCTCACCGTCGCTCGTCAACGCACCAGACCTCAAGCCGAACATCATCGCCCGGGCTCGGGGCCCGACGTGTCACCGTTCCCCGATGGGCCGCCGGCCAACCCTCGCCGCCGCCGAGCGCGCCCGCGCCGGCCGCGGCCTGCGTGTCCAACGCCCGGTACAGCTTGGGCAGCTCGACGGGCAGGGCGGCGACGTCGTCGATCACCGCGTAGCGCTCGCCGGGGCACATCACCCGCAGGTAGTCGTGGCCGGCCGGGTCGACGGTGATGCAGAACGTCACGATGCCGTGCCGCTCGGCCTCCTCCAACGCCTTGGCCGTGTCGGCGACGCCGTAGGCTGGAATCGCCGCGCGTCGGGCCGTAGTCGCGGTCCTGCGGGTAGCCGTCGGAGACCACCACGAGGAACCGGGTGCGCGCCGCGTGCCGGCGCAGGCGGGCGGTGGCGTGGCGGATCGCCGGGCCCATCCTGGTGTACGAACGCGGCTGCATCGCCGCGAGCCGGGCCCACGTGCGCGCCGACGGCGTCTCGGCGAAGTCCTTGGCCACGTACAGCTCGACGCCGTCGCGCCCGGAACCGCTGAAGCCGTAGATCGCGTGCTCGTCGCCGAGCAGGTGCAGCGCGTCGCAGATCACCGCCAACGACTCCTTGGCCACGTCGAGCACCGTCGGTCCGGTCGGCAGCGGGGGCTCGTCCTCGTCCCACGGCGAGCCGCGGTACAGGATCGTGTCGGGCTCCTCGAGCTCGACCGGCGGTGGCGGGGGTGGCGGCGAGATCGGGGTCGACGTCGACGAGCTCATGTCCAGCAGGAACACCGCGGCCACCTCGCGCGCCCCGCGGACCGAGCGCACGTGCAGGTGGTCGTCGTCGATCGTGCCGGCGCGCCGGTCGACCATCGCGGCGACGACCTCGTCGAGGTCGAGCTCGCCGCCGTCGCGCTCGCGCCGCATCCGCCGCCAGGTCTGCGGCGTGATCCGGGCGAACTGGTGGCGCACCTGACGGGTGAGCGCTGGCATGGCGCCGGCGGACGTCGACGATGAAGTTCGGATCGCCGCCGCGCAACGGCCGCTCGTTCACCCGGCACCATGCGCTGAGGTACCGCTGACCGAGGTGGTCCCACTCGTCGTACAGGTAGCTGCGCCCGGCCATCGGTTCGCTCGCTGCGGCGAACCGCGCCGGGACGGCCGGCCGGTCGTCGTCGTGCTCGCCGTCGCTCGGTGCCCGTCGCGGCGCGGCGTCGGGCAGCTCGCCGTCGCCCACCGCCCCCTCGCCGTCGAGACCTGGCGGCACCTCCTCCACATCGGCCACGAAGCTGAGGACGTTGAGCATCGTCAGCTCGTGGTCGGCCGGGTCGCCGTCCGCCGCGCCGGCACCGACCGGCGCCGGCGAGTCCGGCGACGACAGGAGCTCGAGCTCGTCGAGGCGCTCACCGGCGACGGCCACCGGGCACAGCGCCAGCGCCAGCGCAGCGGCGTCCTCCACGCGTCCAGCGGTGCAGATCGGTGCGCCGGTCCAGCCCATCGAGCACGACCGCCAGCGCCGGTCCGGCCGGTGGATCGAGCGTCCTCGCCCTGGCGACGTCACCGGCGGCTCCGGGGAAGCGGTGCACGATGGCCGCGTCGACGCGGCGCTCCTCCACGGCGGCGAACACGGTCGGCAACGCCGGGCGGTCGGGGTGCGCGGCGAGGAAGCCGGCGACGTCGAAGGCCCGCGTGCCGAACTGCTCGTAGCCCACCTGGTGCAGGACCGCGTGGCGGAACGCCCTGCGGTCGAGCTCGTCGTCGCCGAGCGCGGCGATCCTCGGCGGCAGCACCACCACCTGCTCGCCGTGCCAGCGCGGCGAGCGGGCGGCGGCCCGACGGCGCCTGGTGCTCGTCGACCTCGAAGCGCACCGGGTGACCGACGAGCGCCTCGGCGAACATCGCCGCGGCCCGCTGCACCGCCTCGAACGTCGCGCTCACCGGCGTCGCTCGGGCGGATCCGTGCTCACGGGAGGACGACGTCGACGATGTCGGCCACCGCCTGCTGGACGTCGACGTCGTCGCTCACCGCGCGGACGACGGCCACGTCGCAGGCCCGACGGATGTCCACGCCGCGCCGGGCCGAGCTGTGCCGCGTACACGAGCAGCCGCGTGCTCACGCCCTCCTCGAAGCCGTGCTCGCGCAGGTCGCGCACCCGCCAGCCGATCTCCGCCAGGCGATCGGCCAGCACGGCGTCCACGCCACCCTCGTGGGCCACGATCGTCGCCTCGACGTCGGGTGCCGGGTAGCCGAACTCGAGGCTGATGAACCGCTGCCGGGTGGACGGCTTGAGGTCCTTGAGCACGCTCTGGTAGCCGGGGTTGTACGAGATCACCAGCAGGAAGTCCGGGTGCGCGTCGAGCAGCTCGCCGGTCTTGTCGATCGGCAGCACCCGCCGGTGGTCGGTGAGCGAGTGGATGACGACCGTGGTGTCCTTGCGCGCCTCGACGATCTCGTCGAGGTAGCAGATCGCCCCGGAGCGCACGGCCCGGGTCAGCGGCCCGTCGATCCACACCGTCTCGTCGCCGGCCAGCAGGTAGCGGCCGACGAGGTCGGTCGCCGTGAGGTCCTCGTGGCAGGCCACGGTGACCAGGCCTTCACCGCCGGCGTGCCCGCCCGGGCCGAGCCGCCAGGCCATGTGCTCGACGAACCGGGTCTTGCCGCACCCGGTCGGCCCCTTGAGCAGCACGGGCAGCCGAGCGTGGTACGCCGCCTCGAACAGCTCCACCTCGTCGCTCGACCGGCAGGTACCACGGCGCGCCGTCTGACGCAGGCTCGATCACCGTCGCAGTGTGTCAGGACGCCGGCGGACGACACCACGTGGTGTGGCTCGGCGGCCGGCGCCCCTGCGGTGACATGTGTCCGGAACACTTGCTCGCGCCTGAGGCGGCGTCGAGGTCGTCAGTCGGTGACCTCGACGACGAGCTCGATCTCCACGGCGATGTCGAACGGCAGCTCGGCCATTCCGACGGCCGAGCGGGCGCCGCGACCACGGTCACCGAACACGTCCACCAGGAGGTTCGAGCAGCCGTCGATCACTTGCGGCGTGCGATTGAAGCCTGGCGCGCAGTTCACCATGCCGAACGTCTTGACCACCTGGCGAACGCGGTCGAGCGAACCGAGCGCGCGCGGCATCGTGGCGAGTAGCTGCAAGCCCGCCAGCCGAGCGGCCTCCACGGCCGCGTCGACATCGAGATCTCGCCCGACCTTGCCGGTGACGAAGCCGCCGTCGGCACGCGCCGGCCCGGCGCCGGAGAGGTAGAGCAACGAGCCGGTGCGCACGGCGCCCGCATAGTTGCCTGCCGGCGCAGACGCGGTGGGCAGCTCGATGCCGAGCTCGAGGAGGCGGTCGTCGACGGACATGCCGTGGAGGTTACGACGCCACCGCGACACCACGCTGAGGTCCTCCGACGGCACAGCTGGAAGGATCCGCAACCACACCGGACTGGCTCGAGGAGGGCAACGATGACCGACCGACTGACGCTTGCGGAGCAGCGCGGCGACGTGCTGCTGCTGACGCTCAACCGCCCCGAGCGGCTCAACGCGTGGACGCCGGCGATGAGCGCCGAGCTCACCGCGGACATCACCGCGGCGAACGACGACGCCTCGATCGGGGCGATCGTGCTCACCGGCGCCGGACGCGGCTTCTGCGCCGGCGCCGACATCGGCGGCCAGTTCGCCGCCAACCTCGAGCCGAAGGCCGGCGCCACACCGAAGGCCGAGGCCGAGCCGGCGGCGGAGCGCGGCGGTGCTGGCGACTGGGTGCGCCTGTGCCGTTCGTCCAAGCCGCTCGTCGCGGCCATCAACGGGCCGGCGATCGGCATCGGGCTGACGCTCGTGCTGCCGTTCGACTACCTCGTCGCCGCCACCGGGGCGAAGATCTCGGCCCGCTTCGTCAAGATGGGCCTCGTCCCCGAGCTGGCCTCGTCGCACTTCCTGGTGTCGCGCTGCGGCTTCGGCAACGCTTCGTACCTGGCGCTGAGCGGGGCGACGCTCGTCGCCGAGGAGGCCAAGGCGCTCGGTCTCGTGGATCGCGTGGTGGAGCCGGAGCGGGTGGTCGACGAGGCGCTCGCCGTCGCCGGCGAGTTCGCCCAGAACCCGCCGCCGCAGCTGCGCATGATCAAGGCGCTGCTCACGGAGAACGCCGCGGAGACCGACCTCGACGCCGTCCAGCGCCGCGAGGGCGCCGCGCTCGCCGTGTCGTACAGGACGCCCGAGCACCACGAGGCGGTCACGGCGTTCCTGGAGAAGCGGCCGCCGGTCTTCCGCTGAGCGCGGCGACCGGCGACCGTCCTGCAGATCAGGTGGTCGCCGGTTCGGCGGCCTCGACGGTCTCGTTCGCCTCGGTCGCCGGCGCGGCCTCCGCGCTGACGCCCTTGGGCGACTTCTGCCCCATGAAGCCGAACAGGTAGCCGGCGACGCGGCGCATCTGGATCTCCTCCGCGCCCTCGGTGATGCGGTAGCGGCGGTGGTGGCGGTAGATGTGCTCGAACGGCTTGTGCCGCGAGTAGCCGAGGCCACCGTGCACCTGCATCGCCCGGTCGGCGGCCTCGCAGCACAGCCGGTTGGACCAGTAGTTGCACATCGACACCTCGGCCGATGCGGAGAACTCGCCCTCGGTGTCCAGCTGCCACGCGGTCTTCTGGATGAGCAGGCGGAGCATGTTGCACTGCGTCTGCAGCTCGACGAGCGGGAACTGGATGCCCTGGTTCGAGGCCAGCGCCTTGCCGAACGGCTTGCGCTCCATCGCGTACTTGATCGACTCGTTGATGCAGAACTGGGCGGCCCCGAGCGACGACGCGGCCTGACGGATGCGGTTCTCGTTGACGAAGCTCTGCACCACCTGCAGGCCACGACCCTCGTCACCGAAGATCGTGTTCTTGTTCACCCGGACGTTGGTCAGCTTGATCGTCGCGTGATCGGTGGGCATGTTGAACGTCCACAGGAACTCGACGATCTCGAAGCCAGGCGTGTCGGTCGGCACGATGAACGCGGTGATCCCGGTGCCCTCGCCGGGCTCGCCGGAGGTGCGGGCGAAGATCACGTCGTGGGTGGCGTTGTGCAGCCCGGTGTTCCACGTCTTGTTGCCGTTGATCACCCACTCGTCGCCGTCCTGGTAGGCGTTGGTGTCCATCCAGGTCGCGTCGGAGCCGTGCTTGAGCTCGGTGATGCCGAAGGCGAAGCCGCCGCCGTGCTCGGTCATCCGCGGCAGCCAATACTCCTTCTGCATGTCGCTGCCGTACTGCTCCATGAGCATCACGCCGAGGATGTTGCCGACGATCGTGTGCTCGGTCTGCAGGTCGCAGTGCAGCCCGAGGCCCTTCGCCGCGAGGTGCTCGCGGATCACGGCCATGCCGAGGTTCGTGCCGTCCATGCCGCCGAGGCGCTTCGGGTACGAGTAGCGGTAGATGCCGGCCTTGTCGGCCCGCTTGCGGGCCTCGCGCATCAGCTCCTCCCACTCGGCGTTGGGCAGGCCGCCGCGGTCCCAGTCGGTGCGGGCGTCCTCGCGGCGGTGGTCGAGGAAGCGGATGTTGTCGCCTTCCTGCTCCAGCGGCTTGATCTCGGTCTCGATGAAGTCGTCGATCTTGTCGAGGAACTCGACGAGGTCGGGGGGCAGTGTGAAGTCCATTTCTTGTTGCTCCTGGTCAGTTGAAGATCTCGAACAGCCCGGCGGCGCCCTGGCCGCCGCCGATGCACATCGTCACGACGCCCCACTTGGCGTTGCGCCGCTGGCCCTCCTGGAGGATGTGGCCGGCGCAACGTGCCCCGGTCATGCCGAAGGGGTGGCCGACGGCGATCGAGCCGCCGTTGACGTTGTACTTCTCCGGGTCGATGCCCAGGCGGTCGCGTGAGTACAGGCACTGGCTGGCGAACGCCTCGTTCAGCTCCCACAGGTCGATGTCGTCGACGGTGAGGCCGTGGCGCTTCAGCAGGCGAGGCACGGCGAACACGGGGCCGATGCCCATCTCGTCGGGCTCGCAGCCGGCCACCGCCCAGCCGCGGAACGCGCCCAGCGGCTTGAGGTCGCGGCGCTCGGCCTCCTTGGCCTCCATCAGCACCACGGCGGCTGCGCCGTCGGACAGCTGGCTGGCGTTGCCGGCGGTGATGTAGTTGCCCTCGCCGCGCACCGGCTTGAGCTTGGCCAGGCCCTCGATCGTGGTCTGCGGGCGGTTGCACTCGTCGCGGTCGACCACGTAGTCGACGATCGACGTCTCCTTGGTCTCGCTGTTGATCGTCTGCATCTGCACGTCCATCGGCACGATCTCCTCGGCGAACAGCCCGTTCTCCTGGGCAGCAGCCATGCGCAGCTGGGACTGCAGCGAGTACTCGTCCTGGTACTCACGGCTCACGCCGTAGCGCTCGGCGACGATGTCGGCGGTCTCGATCATCGCCATGTAGATCGCCGGGTACATCTCCTCCAGCTCGGGGTCCATGTTCGCCTTGCCGCCGAAGCCGGGATTGGGCATCGAGATCGACTCGACGCCGCCGGCGACCACCACGTCGGCGCCGTCCTCCTTGATGTAGTTGGCCGCGAGCGCGATGGCGTTGAGACCCGACGAGCAGTGCCGCTGCACGGTGGCCCCGGCGGTGGTCACCGGCAGTCCGGCGAGCAGTCCCGACAGTCGGGCGAGGTTGCCCGCACCGTGGGCCCCGTTGCCGAGGTAGACGTCCTCGACGTCGGCCGGATCGGCGCCGGACCTGGCCACGGCGTGCTTGATCGCGTGAGCAGCCATCGTCATGGCCGGGGTCATGTTGAACCCGCCGCGGGCCGATTTGGCCAGCCCGGTCCGTGCGTACGACACGACGACTGCTTCGCGCATGATCAGCGTTCCCCTTCGACTTCTCCGCTTCGGCCCCCCGGTGGGACCGTTCGGCGTGCGGCGATGCCGCCGAACGGTCCCCGAGCGTAGGCCGCCCCCGCGGGCGGGGGCATGGTCGGGTGACAGGACGGACGCCCGACGTCAGCGGACCTCGACCACGATCAACTCGGTGTCGTCGGCCAGCGCCGGGTTGCGCCCGGTGTTCGGGAAGTTGTTGTCGCAGGTGAACATCATCCGGTGACGCGACAGCACGTGCAGCGACTCGATCGACTCGCACGTCACCCGGAACGGGTTGCCCAGGCCGATGTCGCCGGGATGCAGGGCCGGCAGCGACACCAGGTCGGGGTCGGCGATCGCCGCGAGCTCGACGATCAACGACTTCGAGGTGGTGCGGCCGGCCGGGGCCAGGTGGACCTCGTACACCGGTCGAGCGACGGCGGTCGCGCCACGGCCGCCGTCGCGTTCGATCACCGCGAGGTGGTCGTCGTCGAGGGCCTGGGCGTCGGCCATGAAGCGGTCGGGGACGTCGGTGAGGTAGTCGGCCAGCCGGGTGAACCTGCCCGTGCCGATGTCGTAGCGGTAGATCCGCCGGGACAGCGGATCGTCGCCGACCACCGCACCCTCGACCACGACGATCAGCTTGCGCCCGTTCGGGGTCATCGCCATCGCCTCGATGCCGCGGCTGTTGAGGACGTTCGGCGTGCCGACGAGGTGCGGGTTGTTCGGCGACATCAGGCCGTCCGGCAGGCTGATCGGCGCCTCCAGGAGCCGGCCGGACGCGCTGAAGTGCAGGATCCACGGGCCGAACTCGTCGCCCACCCAGAGGTCGCCGCGACGGTCGCGTTGCAACGACTCGGGATCGATGTCGCCGCCCGTCAGCCAGCGCTCGGCCGTCGCCTCGCGCACGATCGGGAACCCGATGAGGCGGTCCGGGTCGGCGAACTGGATGAAGTCGCCGACGGCGACCGCACCTGATCCGCCGCGCTTCGTCGTGAAATCGGGGTTGATCGTGTAGGCGCGGATCAGGAAGTCCTTGGAGCCGGCCTTCGACCCGTAGCCGTTGTCCGGCATCGCCAGCAGCTCACCCTGACGGCGGCCGTCGATCACCGCCGAGAACCCTTCGACGGGCTGCGACGGCGTGGGGAAGTGGATGCCGTTGACGACGGCCTCGGTCTGGCCGGGCGGCAGCGTCCCGGCGCCCGATGGCGGCCCGGGCGCGTAGGTCTCCACGGGCATGACGGCCCGACCGACGAGCCGGGGGACGTCACGACCGTGGCCGTGGTCGCCGTGCGTGCCGTCGGCCGTGGCGACGTCCGCGGGCACGAGCGTGAGGATGGCTGCGGCGATGCCGACGCGAGCCGCTGTGCGTGTGGACATGGGGTGCTCCCTTCGAGCGGGTTGGTGCGCGGCGATCGTCCGCCGCCGCGTGTCCCCCCGGCCACGGGCCGCGGTCACGATCACTGCCCGGTGCGTCCCGTGCGTCGGTCGGGCCCAATTCGGGACCGCGGTACCATCCGCCCGGGACTCCAGCCGTCATACCCTCGGCACGGAGGATGGGATGAACGACAGCGGGTCCGCGGCGCGAGCCGCACGGGCGACCATCGTGCTCACGGCGGGCGTCGCGCTCGCCGGCACCGTCGCGGCGTCACTCGTCATCGGCCTGCGCATCGCCAACACCCGTCACGAACCCAGTGAGAACTGGTGGTTGCTCGCATGGTTGGTCGTCGGGTTCGTCGACGCGCTGGCGGGGGCCACCCTCGTCGCCCGCCATGGGCATCGCCGCCTGGGGGCGTGCCTGCTCGTCGGCGGCGCCATGGCGGTGGTCGCCGCGCTGGCCACCCAGGCCGGCGGCTACGTCGCCCAGTCGGACCACATCACCGTCTGGCGGATGGTCCCCGGCGCGCGGCGCTGGGCGCGGTCGATCGCCGCCGGTGCGCTCGCCGCGCTCGGTGCCGTGGGAGCTCGTCCTGCGCGGGCGCCGGCCCGTCCACGAGCTCGTCTTCTGGTCGACGGCAGCGTTCATCGCCGTCGCCGCGGTGGGCCGTGCCGTGGGCCGCCAGCAGGCCGGGACCGATTTCGTCGACGTCGCCACCTGGCTCGTCGCCGCATCGGCCACGGTCGCCACGGTGTGCGTGGTGACGCGATGGTGGCGCTCGGGACGGTGGCACGCGGAGGATCCGCTGCTCGGCTGGCTGGCCTTCGGCGCCGTGACCGCGTGGCTGGCGCTCGTGCCGGAGCGGTTCGACATCGGCGGGTGGCGGTTCCCGGGCGTCGACGTCGTCGGCCCGCTGCTGATGCTGGCGACGCTGCCGCTGCTGACGGTCGGCGTGCTGATCCGGGCGCTGCGCGAACGGCCGGGTCGGTTCCACGGGCTGGCGCACGACGTCATCGGCTGGATCGCCTTCTGCGGCGCGATCATCGTCGTCTACACCGGCGTGGTCGCCGGGCTCGGGCGGCTCGTCGGCGGCAGCGGCCCGACGTGGCTGCTCGTCGGGACGACCGCGATCGTCGCCGTGTTCGTCGATCCGTTCCGCCACCGCGTCCGCAACGCCGTCGACCGGCTGGCGTGGGGCACCCGCGACGATCCGCTCGAGGTCGTCCGCGGCGTCGTCGACCACGTCGGTGCGAACTCCGGCGACGAGCTGCTCCCGGCGCTGGCGATCAGCCTGCAGCGCGAGCTGCGCCTCGACGCGGTGGCCATCGACGTCCGCACCCCGACCGGCTGGCACCGCGCCGCGGCGACGGGTCCGCCGACCACCCACGAGCGGACGGTGGAACTGGAGCAACGCGACGAGGTGGTCGGCCGGCTCGTGGTCGGTTGGGAGCACGGCCCGTTCCTGCGGGCACGCGACGAGCGGGTGCTGGCCGCGCTCGTCGCCCCGCTCGGCCTGGCGGTCGGCTGGGTGGGCCTGGCGACGCAGCTGCGGCGATCGACCGTGGCGGCCGTGTCGGCGCGCGAAGAGGAGCGGCGGCGCCTGCGGCGCGACCTGCACGACGGGCTCGGGCCGGCGCTCACCGGCGTCTCGCTCGGGCTGCGGACGACCGTCCGCCAGCTCGATCGATCGCCGGACGCGCGCCGCGTTGGCCTCGCCGCGCGAGCTGCTCGACCGGGTCGCCGACGAGGTCGATGCCCTGATCATCGAGGTCAAGCGCATCGTCCGCGACCTGCGACCGACGGCGCTCGACCAGTTCGGGCTCGTCGCCGCGGTCGGCGAGTTCACCCGTGGCTTCGGCGACGTCCTCGAGTTCCACCTGACCATGCCGCACCCGCCGATCGTGCTCCCGGCGGCCGTCGAGGTGGCCACCTACCGGATCGTCACCGAGGCGGTGACCAACGTCGTGCGCCACGCGCAGGCGGGGCGGTGCTGGCTGACGATCGCCACCGGGCCGACCGTCGACATCGACGTGGTCGACGACGGCATCGGGATCGTCGACCAGGCGGCGATCGGTGTCGGCTGGACGGCGATCCGCGAGCGCGCCGACGAGCTCGGCGGATCCGTCCGGGTCACCTCGCCGCGCCGCACGGCACCCACGTGCGCGTCTGCCTGCCGATGGCCGTGCCGTGATCCCCCGTCCGGCACAGCTGCGGGTGGCGATCGTCGACGACCACCCGATGTTCCGCCTCGGGCTGACCGCGGCGATCAAGGAGATGGACGGGATCGTCCTCGTCGGCGAGGCGCAGCGCGCCGATCAGGTCGCCGAGCTGATCGACACGGCGGCGCCGACCGTCGTGCTGCTCGACGTCGGGCTCCCCGATCGTTCCGGGCTCGAGGTCAACCGCTGGCTCGCCGAGCACCATCCGACGGTCCGCGTGGTCATGCTGACGATGTCGGAGGACCTCGACGGCGCGCTCACCGCGCTGCGCGACGGCGCCAGCGGCTACCTGATCAAAGGCGCTGGGGCGGAGCAGATCGAGCACGCGCTGCGGGCGGCCGCGGCGGGCGACGTGGTCGTGGACCACACGCTCGTCCAACCGATGACCGAGCTGATCCAGTCGCGACGGGCGTTGCCGACCCGGCCGTTCCCGCAGTTGACGGATCGCGAGTTCGACGTCCTCGTGCTCGTCGCCGAGGGGCTGGACAACGCCACGATCGCCCGCCGGCTGGTGCTCAGCCCGAAGACGGTGCGCAACCACGTGTCCAACGTGTTCGCCAAGATCCACGCGCCCGATCGGCCCGGGGCCATCGTGCTCGCCCACCGCCAAGGCCTCGGGAGCTGAGCACGGCGGTCGCTCAGAGCCAGACGTCGGGCTCCTCCGGACCCGTGGCGCGGCCGCCGTCCGACCCGGCATCGGTCGCGCACTCGGGGCACCACCACCGCAGCTCCAACGGCGAGCCACAGCGGTCGTGGCGCGGCGTCGCCGATCCGCCGCGGTCGCTCGACCACGACGCCAGCGCCGGCACGACCGACGCCAGCTCCTCGCCCGCCGCGGTGAGCGCGTACACGAGTCGGCGGGGGCGGTGCTGGTAAGCGGTGCCGGTGACCAGGCCGGCGCGCTCCACCCGGCGCAACCGGTCGGTGAGCACGTTCGGGGCGACGCCGCGCAGGTCGCGGCTGAGGTCGCCGAAGCGGCGCGGACCGCCGGCCAGGGCGTGCACGAGCAGGAGCACCCAACGGTCGCCGACGACGTCCACTGCGGCACGCAGTTCGCGGTGCGCATCGGTCGCGGCAGCCGATCGCGCGTCTCCGTTGACATCCACGACGGCGAGTGTAGTGTCACTTGCAATTCACAAGTGACTCCCGAAGGAAGGCTCACGATGAACGAGACGCACACAGGAGAGACGGGCGCGCTGGAGCAGATCGGCGCGGCCATCGGGTCGATCGACGCCGGCGCCGGCGCGTCGGTGGTCAGCATCGGGCGCAACGGGCGCGGCACCGGCTTCGTCGTCGCCGAGAACCGGGTGGTGACCAGCGCGCACAACCTGCGCGACGAGACGGTGTCGGTCACGTTCGCCGACGCGCGCGTCGAGCAGGCGAGCGTGCACGGCATCGACGCCGACGGCGACCTCGCCGTGCTCGACGTCCCCACCGGCGATGCGCCGGCGCTGACCTTCGCCGACGCCACCCCGGCCGTCGGCACACCGGTCGTCACGCTCGCCCGCGGCGGCCACCGCTCCCGGGCGACGGCCGGCTTCGTCAGCGGCGTCGACCGGTCGTTCGACGGGCCCCGCGGCCGCGTCGTGCGCGGCGGGTTCGAGCACACCGCTCCCCTGGCGCGCGGCTCCTCCGGTGGGCCGGTCGTCGACCTGCACGGCCACGTGCTCGGGGTCAACACACACCGCGCCGGCGAGGGCTTCTACCTGGCGCGCACCACCGATGCCGCCCTGCAGGCCCGCCTCGCCGAGCTGATCGCCGGCCAGAGCCCGCAGCGGCGCACCCTCGGCGTGGCACTCGCCCCGCCGCGGGTCGCCGACGAGCTGCGCCGCGCCGTGGGGCTCGCGGCGCGCACCGGGCTGCTCGTGCGCCAGATCGTCGACGGCGGCCCGGCGGCGCGCGCCGGCGTCCAGGTCGGCGATCTCCTCGTCCGTGCCGGCGACACCGAGCTCACCGACGTCGAGGCGTTGCAGAACGCGCTCGATGCACCGGGGATCGAGGCGCTGGCGCTCACCGTGGTGCGCGGCACCGACGAGCTGGTGATCCAGGTCGTGTTCGACGCCCCGGCGGCGCCCGCCGCATAGCCGGGGCGCCGGCGCGAGGTGCCAGCATGCGCAAGCATGACCACCTCGTTCGAACCTGCTGCCGCGACCCCCGAGCGCGCCGACGACCGGCCGTCGGTGTGGAGCGACGAGCTCGACGAGCTGCGCCACCGACTGGCGTTGGCCGCCGAGCAGGGCGGCGCCGCGTCGGTCGCCCGGCAGCACTCGCTCGGGCGGCTGACCGTTCGCGAACGGATCGCCGAGCTGTGCGACCCGGGGTCGTTCGCCGAGGTGGGTGCGCTCGCCGGGCGCGGCGAGTACGACGAGCACGGCCAACTGGTCGGCTTCACGCCGTCCAACCTCGTGTTCGGTGCGGCCGACATCGACGGGCGCCCCGTGGTGGTCACCGGGTACGACTTCACCGTGCGCGGCGGGGCGTCCGATGCGTCGGTCGGCGCCAAGCGCCCGTACGCCGACCGCATGGCCCACGACATGCGCGTGCCGCTCGTCCGGCTGCTCGAGGGCGCCGGCGGCAGCGTCAAGTCGATCGAATCGATGGGCGTCTCGTACGTGTCGGAGATCGTCGGTTGGGAGTACGCGGTCAAGAACCTGTCGACGGTGCCCGTCGTCGCTGCGGCGCTCGGACCACTGGCCGGACTGCCGGCCGCCGAGGCGCCCGCCTCCCACTTCTCGGTGATGGTCAAGGGCGCGGCGCAGGTCTTCTCCGCCGGGCCGCCGTTGGTCGAGGCGGCGAGCGGCGAGCAGGTCACCAAGGAGGAGCTCGGCGGGTGGGAGGTGGCCACCCGCGCCGGCACCATCGACAACGCCGTGGACAGCGAGGCGGAGGCGTTCGCCGAGATCCGCCGGTTCCTCTCCTACCTGCCGGCGCACGTGTGGGAGCTGCCGCCGGTGACCGCCGGCGAGGACGACCCCAGGCGGCGCGATCCCGGTCTGCGCGACGCGGTGCCGAAGGGTCGCCGACCGGTCGACATCCGCGCCATCATCGCCTCGATCTGCGACGCCGGGAGCGTGTTCGAGATCGGGGCGCGCTGCGGGCGCGCCGTCGTCGGCACGTTGGCCCGGCTCGACGGCCACCCGGTCGCGGTGCTCGGCACCGATGCCAACTTCGACGGCGCCGGCTTCTCCACCGAGGCGTCGTACAAGCTCGCCCGCTTCGTCGACTTCGCCGACACGTTCCACCTCCCGGTCGTCTACCTCGTGGACAACCCGGGCGTGCTCATCGGCTCGGCGGCAGAGCGGGCGGGCACGCTGCGCGCCGGTTGCCGTGCGCTGTCGGCGGTGCACGAGACCCAGATCCCGTGGGCGTCGGTGCTCGTGCGGCGGTGCTTCGGCGTCGGCGGGGCCACCCATCGCAACGAGGGCCGCCACTCCCTGCGCGTCGCCTGGCCGTCCGGATCGTGGGGGTCCCTACCGCTCGAAGGCGGCGTCGAGGCGGCCTACAAGCGGGTGATCGAGGAGTCGGCCGATCCCGACGCGGCGCGTGCCGAGCTGCACGCCCGCCTCCAGGCGGTCCGCTCGCCGTTCAGGACGGCGGAGTCGTTCCTCGTCGAGGACATCATCGATCCGGCCGACACCCGTCCGATCCTGTGCCGCTGGGTGCGCACCGCCTACCACCGCCTGGCCGCCGACGGGCCACGCCCGTCGGGTCGCACGTTCCGCCCGTGACGGGCGGCGCAGCGGGCGGCCCTACGGCCGGTACGGCGTGACCGGCGGCCCGAGCTGCAGGGCGAGGATCTCCTGCGCGTCGTGGACGAACTCGACGAGCAACGAACGGCTGTCCGCCGGGTCGATGATGTCCTGGCCGGTGGCCTCCGCGGTGCGGAACGGTGAGGCCAGCGACTCGAGCTGGCGCTCGACCTCGGCGAGCTTGGCCACCGGGTCGTCGGCGTCGTTGATCTCGCGCCGGTAGGCCGCCGCGGCACCGCCGACGATGTGCATCGACCCCCACCGCGCGGTCGGCCACGCATAGCGCCGGAACATGCCCGACGGTCGGTGGTGGCACTGGCCGGCGACGCCGAACAGGCGGCCGATGACGAACGTCAGCATCGGCATCCGCGTCTGGCACGTGGCCCACACCATGCGCGCGCCGGCGTGCTCGATGCCCTGGTGCTCCGACTCCAGCCCGACCATGAAGCCCGGCTCGTCGGCGAACGAGATGAGCGGCAGGTGGAACAGGTCGCACAGCTGCATCAGGCGGATCACCTTCTCGCCGGCGGCAACGCTCGTCGAGCCGCCGGCTGCACGTGGGTTGTTGATCATGATCCCGACCGGGAAGCCGTCCACACGGGCGAGCCCGGTGATCCGCGGCTTGCCGTAGTTCGGGGCGATCTCGAAGAACGAGCCCTCGTCCACCACCGATTCGAGGATCGGGCGCGGATCGAAGGCGACGCGGCGGTTGCGCGGCACGGCATCGCGCAGCGTCGACGCGGCGCGCCGCGGCTCGGCGGGCTCGCCGCGCGGCGGCAACTTGTAGACGTTCGTCGGCAGGTAGGAGAGGAACCGGCGGATCTGGGCGAGTGCATCCGCGTCACCGTCGGCGAGGTTGTCGACGACGCCGCTGCCGTATGCGTGGACGTGGGCACCCCCGAGGTCCTCCTTGGTGATGTCGTAGCCCAGCGCCGCCTTGACCACGGGCGGGCCCCCGGGGAAGACCTGCCCCGTCTCGGTGACCATGACGTTCCAGTGGGCGATGCACACCTGCACGGCCGGGAGCCCGGCGACCGAGCCCATCACCGCCGACACGACCGGCACGAGGTTCATCAGCTCGACCTCGACAGCCGTGAACGAGTTGCCGTCGGGCAGGTAGGTGCGCCCGAGGTCCTCGAAGCTGCGCACGCTGCCGCCGGCGGCGTCGAGCAGGCGGACGTACGGGAGCAGCCACTCCTTCGCCCGCTCGCTGGCCCGCAGCTCGACGCCGAGGCCGCCCTCGGGGCCGCCGCCCGATCCACCTCGGACCGTGAAGTCGCCGGCGGTGACGATCACCTTGCGGCCGTCGATCAGGCAGGTGCCGTCGACGTGTCCCTTCGGGGTGAAGTCGGCGAGCCGGCCGTCCGCGTAGGTCGCCTGCCCGATGAGCATGCCGAACTCGCGGAACGAGCCCTCGTCGGCGAGCAGGCCGATGCGCTCGCGGACGAGCAGCTTGCCGCGTTGGCGTTGGCGCTGGATGCCTTCCGGACCACCCATTCGTCGGGCCAGCTCCTCGCGGGTGCGCAGCTCGTCCAGTGGATCAATGTCCGTCATCGGGGCCCCCGGTCGTCGAGCGGCGACGGTAGGTCGCGTCACGAACGGCAGTCAACGTGGCGCTGACGGCGTGCGCCCAACCGCAGCCGGGTCGGCGCATGTCTGTATGTTCCGACATGAGAAGGGGGGACAGTGGGGGCTGCTGTGCTCGAGGTCGACGACCTCGACATCTTTTTCCGGACGACCTCCGGCGAGGTCCAGGCCGTCGACGGCCTGTCGTTGTCCCTGCAGCCCGGTGAGATGGTCGGTCTCGTCGGCGAGAGTGGCAGTGGCAAGTCGGTGACGGCCCTGGCGATGATGGGGCTGCTCCCGCCCGATCTCAGCCGGGTCACCGGAAAGGTCCTGCTGCGCGGCCGCGACCTCGTCGGGCTCAGCGACCGCCAGCTCGAGCGTGTCCGTGGCCGGGAGATGAGCATGATCTTCCAGGAGCCGATGACGGCCCTGGACCCCGTCTTCCGCGTCGGCGACCAGATCGCCGAGACGCTGCGCGCCCACCGCAAGGTGTCCCGCCGGGCCGCGGCGTCGCGCGCGGTCGAGCTGATCGCCTCGGTGGGGATCCCCGACGCGGCCCGACGCGCCGAGGCGTATCCGCACCAGCTGTCGGGCGGCATGCGCCAACGCATCCTCATCGCGATCGCCCTGGTGGCCGAACCGTCGGTCCTCATCGCCGACGAACCGACCACGGCGCTGGACGTCACCATCCAGGCGCAGATCCTCGACCTCCTCCACCAGCTGAGCGCCGATCGGGGCACGGCGATCCTGCTGATCACACACGATCTCGGCGTCGTCGCCGAAGCGTGCAGCCGCGTCGTCACGATGTACGCCGGACAGGTCGTCGAGCAGGCCGAGGTCGACACGATCCTCGAACGACCGCTGCACCCGTACACGTCGGGGCTGATCCGCTCGGTCCCGCAGTCCGAGTTGGAGAAGGGCGAGCTCTACACGATCCGCGGACGCGTGCCGCTGCTCGACGCCATGCCGCAGGGCTGCCGGTTCGAACCACGTTGCGAGCACGCCGCGCCGGCCTGCGCGGCACCGCAGCACCTCGTGCCCAGCGGTCAGCGCCTCGTGCGCTGCTGTCGTCACCAGGAGCTGGAACTTCCCGGCGCGATCTCGGCCGTCGCTGCGCCGTGACGGTCGTCGACGGCGCGCCGGTGACCACGCTCCTCGACGTGCGCGACCTGCGCGTGACGTTCCCCGTCCGCGGCACGAAGCTGCAGCTGCGAGCGGTCGACGGCGTGTCGTTCCGGATCGAGTCGGGCAAGACGTTCGGCCTGATCGGCGAGTCGGGGTCGGGGAAGTCCACGGTGGCCCGGGCGATCACCCGGTTGGTGCCGTTGGCCGGAGGCTCCGTCAGCCTCGACGGCGTCCGCCTCGACACGCTCGGGCGGGGCGAGCTGCGCCGGGCCCGCCGGCGGGTGCAGATGGTGTTCCAGGACCCGCACGAGTCGCTCGATCCGCGGATGGACGTCCGCCGCTCGATCGCCGAACCGATGCAGATCGCCGGTGGTCGATCCGCCGAGGCGGTCCAACGCGAGGTGAGCGAGCTGCTCGGGCTCGTCGAGCTGCACCCCACGCTCGGCGAGCGGCGTCCCCACCAGCTGTCGGGCGGCCAGAAGCAGCGGGTCAACATCGCCAGGGCACTGGCGCTGCAGCCCGCCCTGGTGATCTGCGACGAGGCCGTCTCCGCGCTCGACCTGTCCGTGCAGGCCGGTGTGTTGAACCTGCTCCTGCGCCTGCAGCGCGAGCTGCGGCTCGCCTACCTGTTCATCTCCCACGATCTCGGCGTGGTCGCCCACGTGTCCGACGAGATCGGGGTGATGTACCTCGGCAAGCTCGTCGAGGTCGCCTCGACGCGGTCGCTCGTCACCCACCCCCGTCACCCGTACACCGAGGCCCTGCTCGGCGCCGAGCCGCAGGCCGTGCCGAGCACGCACCGCGAGGCTCGCCCCCCGGCGATCCAGGGCGACATCCCGAGCCCGCTGGCACCACCGTCGGGCTGCCACTTCCGCACCCGTTGCACCTACGCCGTCGAGCGCTGCGCCGCCGAGGAACCGGAGCTCCGCGACGTCGGCGGCAGTCAGGTGGCTTGCCACTTCGCCGACTCGCTCGAGCTGCGCGGCCGGCGCGTGAACCTCCGCGTCGGCGGCCCGACCGAGACCTCATCCGTTCAACCAGAAGAGAGATGGAGGGACCATGCACCCTGATCCTTGGCGACCGAACCGCCGCGAAGCGCTGGCCGCGATGCTCGGGCTGGCGCTCCTCGCGTCGTGCGGTTCCGACTCGAACAGCGACTCGACGAGCGCGACGACGACCGCCGGCGCCACCACGTCCCCGGCCACCACGGGCTCGACCGCCGGCGGCTCAGCCTCCGCGGGCACGGGCGCCACGGGGAGCACGAGCGCGGCGGGCGGCACGTCGACGGCGGCCGGCGGGGCCGGCGCGCAGCCCGTGATGGGCGGCAAGCTCACGGCGATCCACGTGTCCAACCCGTCGTCGCTCGACCCGATCACTGGCAACTCGGGCAACGACCACATGTCGCTCTACCCGTTCTACGACCGGCTGGTGAACTTCAACCCGGACACGCTCGAGCCGTTGCCCGGCCTGGCCGAGTCGTGGGAGTTCAACGACACGACCGGGATCACGTTCACCCTGAAGTCCGGCGTGAAGTTCCACGACGGCACGGACTTCAACGCCGACGCGGTCAAGTTCAACCTCGACCGGTCGCTGTCGGACCCGAAGACCACGGTGAAGGCCGACCTGTCGATGATCGCCTCGACCGAGGTGATCGACCCGACGCACGTCAAGGTCAACCTCAGCCGCCCGGACTCGTCGCTCATCCTGATCCTCGCCGACCGGCCGGGCATGATGTCCTCGCCGACGGCAGTGGCCAAGTTCGGCGACGACTACAAGCGCAACCCGGTCGGCACCGGGCCGTTCAAGTTCGTCGAATGGGTGTCCAACGACCACCTGACCGGCACGAAGAACACCGAGTACTGGCAGTCCGGCATGCCCTACCTGGACCAGCTGACCATCCGCTACATCCCCGACGGCCAGACCGGGCTGAACAGCCTGCTCGCCGGCGAGGCCCAGTTCAGCATGAAGATCGACGCGTCGAACCTGCAGACGCTGAAGTCGCACGACGACATCACGGTGTCCGTGGTCCCCTCACTGGGGTTCGACAGCTGCTACCTGAACTACTCGAAGGAGCCGTTCAACAAGGTCGAGGTCCGCCAGGCGGTGAACTACGCGATCGACCGCGACGCGCTGAACCAGGCGTTCGTCTTCGGCACCGCCAAGCCGGCCGTGGAGCCGTACCCGCCGGGCTACTGGGCGGCACAGCCCGATCTGGCCAATGCGTGGCCGCACGATCCCGCCAAGGCGAAGGAGCTCCTCGCCCAGGCCGGCTACCCGAACGGCCTGACGCTGAAGGGCCTGACCTACGACGCGTCGAGCCAGCAGCGCAAGGGCGAGATCCTCCAGGCGCAGCTGAAGGCGGTCGGCATCGACGTCACGTTCGAGGCGATGGAGGTCGGCGCGGCGACGTCGAGCTTCTTCGAGAACCTCAGCCACGACATCTACTCCGCCGGCTGGAGTGGGCGTCCGGACCCGAGCCAGACGGCCAACAGCCTGTTCGCCACGGGCGCGTTCTACAACCCTGGGCACCTCGACGTCCCCGGCATGACCGACGCCTTGGCCAAGGCCGGCAGCTCGCAGGAGCAGAGCGACCGGGCCACTGCGTTCCACGATGTCGTCAAGATCTTCCAGGACCAGGCCCTCGGGCTCGTCCTGCTGCACCAGCCCGACATCAACGCCTACTACGACAAGGTCGGCGGCTTCACGCCGAACGTGTACGGCAAGATCGACCTGTCGTTCCTCTGGCTGAAGAAGTAGGTCCGGTCGGCATCGAGGGCCCCGGAGGGAACGAATGTCTGTAGGCCGCGTCGTGCTGCGGCGGCTGTTGATCCTGTTGCCGACGTTGCTGTTCGCCACGTTCATCGTGTTCCTGCTCATCCAGCTCATCCCTGGCGATCCGGCGATCACGATCCTCGGCGAAGGCGCGACGGCGCAGCGGCTGGCCGAGGTGCGACCGCGGGCTCGGACTGAACGACCCGTTCCTCGTGCAGTACTGGCGATGGCTCACCAGCGCGGTGCACCTCGACCTCGGCAAGTCGATCCTCAGCGGCGAGACGGTGTGGGGTTCGTTGAAGCGCACGTTCCCGCCGACGTTGCACATCGTGGCCGTGGCGCTCGTCATCTCCTTCGGCATCGGGGTGCCGCTCGGGATCGCCTCCGGGCGGCGGGCCAACAGCGCCGGCGATCAGGCGATCACCACGGCCTCCTCGCTCGGCGTGGCCATGCCCAGCTTCTGGCTCGGCCTGATCCTGGTGTCGCTCGTGTCGTTGCGCTGGAAGCTGCTGCCGGCGACCGGGTTCGTCGGGATCACCACGAGCCCGGTCGAGTCGCTCAAGCACGTCATCCTGCCGGCGATCGCGATCGGCATCGTCGGCGCCGCCGAGGTCACCCGTCAGCTGCGCGCGGTGATGATCGAGGTGCTCGCCTCGGACTACGTGCGCACGTTGCGCGCCAAGGGCCTGCCGATGCGCCAGATCGTGTGGCGGCACGCGCTGAAGAACTGCGCGCCGCAGCTCGTGACGATCTTCGGCCTGCAGGTCAACCGGTTCCTCGGGGCGACCGTCGTGATCGAGGCGGTGTTCGCCATCTCCGGCGTCGGCACGCTCGCGGTGAACGCCACGCAGAAGCACGACTTCCGCGTGGTCCAGGGTGTCGTGCTCGTCATGGTGGTGATCGTGCTGGTCACCAACCTGGTGTGCGACATCGTCGTCCGGCTGCTCGATCCCGCGGATCCGATAGGAGGCTCGCCGATGTCCGCCGACCAACCGATCGCCGCCGACATCGACCGTCGCGTGGCCAGTGAGGACGTCGTGGTGGAGCCCACTCCACCACGACGCCGCCGGGTTCGCTCGAAGGTGGACTGGCTGTGGTCCGACGGGCGCGCCAAGGCAGCGACGATCTTCCTGCTGATCGTCATCCTGCTGGCCATCTTCGCCCCGCTCGTCACCCGTTACTCGCCGGCCCAGCAGAGCCCGGCGAACCTGCGCGGCCCCTCCGGCGCGCACTGGCTGGGGACCGACGACCTCGGCCGCGACGTGTGGTCGCGCCTCGTCTACGGGGCGCGCGTGTCGCTGGAGGCGAGCCTCATCGCCGTCGCCGTGGCGCTGGCCATCGGCGTGCCGATCGGCCTCATCGCCGGCTACGCCGGTGGGTGGTCGGACACGATCCTGATGCGGGCGATCGACACCCTGCTGGCCTTCCCGGCCATCGTGTTGGCCCTCGGCATCGCCGCTGCGCTCGGACCCGGACTGGTCAACGCGATGGTCGCCGTCGGCGTGGTGTTCTCGCCGAGCATCGCCAGGATCACGCGCACGCAGGTGCAGTCGACCAAGGACCGCCTGTACGTCGACGCCGCGGTCGGCTTCGGCAGCTCGTCGTGGCGCACGGTCACCCGGCACGTCATCCCCAACATGATCCAGCCGGTCATCGTCCAGGCGACGTTCCTGCTCGGTCTGGCGCTGCTCGCCGAGGCGAGCCTGTCGTTCCTCGGTCTCGGCGTGCAGCCGCCGACGTCGAGCTGGGGGATCATGCTGCGGCGCGCCTCCCAGTTCGTCGCCCAGGCGCCGAACGCCATCTACGCCCCCGGCCTGGCCATCGCCCTGACCGTGCTCGCGTTCAACATCCTCGGCGACTCGCTGCGCGACGCGCTCGACCCGGCGGCGAGCAGCCGGCGGCGGCTGAAGCGCCGCCGGCGATCGACGCCGGCCGGCGTCACGGAGGCACCAGTCGATGCGTGACGTCCGGGTCGTCGAGCTGGCCGGATCCGTCGCCGGCGCGTACTGCGGCCGCATGTTCGCCACCACCGGCAGCGACGTCGTCCTCGTCGAACCGACCGGCGGCGCACCGACCCGGGCACTGGCGCCGTTCGTCGAGGACGAGGCCGGGGCGACGCGCAGCGCGGTCCACGAGCACCTCGACGCCGGGAAGCGGTCGGTGGAGGTGGACATCGACGGTCCCGATGGCGATGCCGTCCTGCGCTGGGCGGACCTCGTGATCCTCACCGTGGACGGCGACCCGCGGGTGGCGTTCGACCTCCGGGCGCGCCTGGCCCGGATCGCGCCGCGCGACGGTGCTCGTGGTCGTCAGCGGGTTCGGCCTCACCGGCCCGTACTCCACGTGGCGCACCTCGGACCTGGTCGACTGGGCCTCCGGCGGCTACCTGTACGTCAGCGGAGAACCGGGACGCGAGCCGTTGCAGGGCGGCGGGCCGTGGGCCTCGTTGCTCACCGGCGCGACCGCCGCGGTGGGCGCCGCGGTGGCGTTGATCGACGCGGCGCGCACGGGGACCGGTCAGCTCGTCGACGTCGGCAGCATGGAGGCCGTCGCCTCGGGGCACCAGTGGAGCTTGACGATGTACACCCACACCGGCGTCGTCAAGGAGCGCGCCGGGATGCGCTTCGAGAACTACCACCCGCTGGCGATCTACGAGTGCAAGGACGGGTGGATCATGATCGCCTCGCCCTCGCAGGAGCGGTTCGAGGACGTGTGCACCGTCTGCGAGGCGTGGGACCTGCTGGCCGACCGGTCCCTCGCCACCCCGGGCGCGCGCTTCGACCGCGCCGACGAGGTCGACGCCCACCTGCGGCCGTGGCTCGCCGCGCACACCGTCGACGAGGTGGTCGAACGGTTGCAGGAGCGCCGTGTGCCGACCGCCCGGCTGAACAACTTCCTCGACGTGCTCGACGCCGAGCAGCTGGCGGTCCGCGACGAGTGGGCGCAACGCCCGGACATCTCGCCGTCGGCGCGCATGCCCCATGGTCCGTTCCGCCTGGAGCCGGGCCCGCCGCCGCGCTCCGGGCTCCCGACCCGGCCGCACGGCGCGGACACGGCGGCGTTCCTCGCCGAGGTGCGTGCGGCGCCGGCCGATCGTCGGACGCCGCCGTCGATCGACCTGGGCGAGGTCCGCGTCGCCGAGTTCAGCATCGCCTGGGCCGGTCCGCTCGCCGGACGGTTCCTCGCCGACTTCGGCGCCGATGTCGTCAAGGTCGAGCAGCCGACGAGCCGCGGTGTCGGCAGCGAGCGCGCGCCGGCGGCGCATCGGTGCCCCCGGCTGGACGTGGGGGACGACGGTCGACCCGACGATCCGCGCCGAGATCTTCCCGAACGCGGACCCGGGCGAGCGCTTCTGGAACCGTTCGGGGATCTGGAACAAGATGAACCGCGGGAAGCGCAGCCTGGCGCTCGAGGGCAAGGCGCCCGGCGGCAAGGAGGTCCTCGAGCGCCTCCTGCAGCACGCGGACATCGTCCTGAACAACTACTCGCCACGCGGTGCCGCCTCGCTCGGCGTCAACGCCGCAGCGGTCCTGCCGCTGAACCCGTCGGCCGTGACCATCGCGATGACCGGCTACGGCGAGACGGGTCCGATGGGCCCGCACTTCTCCCTCGGCCCGATCCTCGAGGCGTTCGGCGGCATCGACGAGGCGATGGGCTACGCCGGCGAGGGCCCGCTGCGGTTGGGCATCGCCTATGCCGACGCGGTGGGCGGCGTGCACGGAGCGTTCGCCACGCTGGCCGCCCTGTGGGAGCGCAGGAGCACCGGCAACGCCGTCCACGTCGACCTCTCCCAGTTGGAGACGCTCGTGTCGATCGTCGGCGACGGGCTGCTCGCCGCGTCGACCACCGGGCGGACGCCGCCGCGTCAGGGCAACCGCTCGCCGGACCACGCGCCCCAGGGCGTGTACCGCTGCGCCGGCGACGATCGCTGGCTCGCGCTCACCGTCACCGACGACGCCGCGTGGCGACGACTCGTCGACCTCGTCGCCGACGAGCAGCTCGCGGCACTGCGCGACGCGCCCCTCGGCGAGCGCTTCGCCCGTCACGACGCCATCGACGCGGTGCTGTCGCGCTGGACCTTGGATCGGGAGAGCGCTGCGGCCGCGCGTCAGCTCCAGGACCACGGCATCCCGGCCTGCCCGGCGTTCACCACGCGCGACCTCGTCGACGACGCACACCTCGCCGCCCGCGGGTTCATGGTCGAGTGGGATCAGATCGACGTCGGCCTCGCCCGGTTCCCGGGCTACCCGGTGCACTTCGAGGCACGCGACGTACGCCGTCGTCGGTGCTCCCGGTCTCGGCGCGGACAACCGCAACGTGCTGCGCGAGCTCGGCTACGGCGACGACGAGATCGACCGTCTCGAGGCCGACGGGGTGATCGCCGACCGTCCGCCGCGCTGACAACCCTCAACCGGTCTCGGCCGACTCGGCCAAGCGGGCGAGCGACGCGTCCAGCTGCTCCGAGGTCGTCGAGCGGGCCTTGTCGAAGCGGGACTCGTCCGTCAGCTCCGTCCAGTCGTACACGTGGGTGACGAGCGTCGAGCCGTCGGCCTGCGGCTCCAAGCGCCACTCCCACTGGTGACCGGGTGGCTCCTTGCCGGGTTCCGCCGGACGCCATGCGATGCGCCGTCCCTCTTCGAACTCGACGACGTGGTTCTCCCGCACGCCGCCGTTGGTCAGGTTCATGACGAACACGTCGCCGACCGCGTGCACCCGCTGGCCGGGCGCGGCCGACAGCAGGTTGTCGTTGCCGTCCCACGGCGGCTGACGGGACGGATCGGCGATCAGCTCGAAGACGACGACGGGATCGGCGGTCACCAGACGGCTTGCCTGGATGAGCCTCGCGGGTGGGTTGTCATTGGACATCGACCCATCCGATCATCCCGGCGCCACGGCCGTGCAACGGATTGCCGCCGGCTCAGGCACGACCCGAGCGTGGCAGCGACCCGGGCGACCGCTGCGGTGTACGGCGGGTGGATCATCGTGATCACCCGGTCCACGCCGAGTCGGTCGAGCCGCTGATCGGTCGGCGAGCCCGACGTGGTGACGACGAACCGGTCCGGGTTGCGCCCGGCGCGGGCATGCGCCTCGCGGGCGACGTCGAGCAGGCGGCCGAGCGACGGGCCGGCCGGGCGCGTTGATCCCGTCGCCGAGACGTCCGGCGAGCTCGGCCATCTTCGGACCGAAGCCGCCGACGATCACCGGCGGCGACGGGTCGGGCCGGAGGAAGCCGCCGGCGCCGCCGGCCGACCCGGACCACACCTGGCGCAGCGTGGCGATGGTCGTCTCCACGCCGGCCCGGCGGACCCGGTCCGTCGGGACGCTCCGACCGAGCGCCCGCTGCTCAGCGGCGTACGGCGTGTCCGACTGCCACCGCCGGCACCGACGCCGAGCAGCAGCCGGCCGCCGCTGACCTCCTGCAGCGTGGCGGCCATCACCGCCAACGTGCCGGCGTCGCGGTTGGCCACGTTGAGCACGAGCGAACCGAGCGTGAGCCGCGGCACCGCCGCGGCGAGCGCGCTCAACACGGTCCAGCACTCGAGGACGTGCCCTGCGCCGTGCACGGATCCGGCGAGGTGGTCGTAGAGCCACACGCCGTCGAAGCCGGCGTCCTCGGCAAGCATGGCCGCGTCGCGCAGATCCTCCCAGCGCCCGCCGAAGGGATCGAACAGCAGGTCCACCAGCACGGCGACGACCGTACGTGCGGCACGTCGCCGCGGCGTCAGGTGGCCAGGCGGCTCGCCGCGAGTGCGATCGCTCGGCGCGCCTCGGCCGCGAGCGCCAGCGTGAGCTCGCCGGCTGGTCGCTCCTCGGCGAGCAGATGGGCCTGCCCGGCCCACAGGTTGACGACGTCGGCGTCGCCGACGGCCCGGCCGTGCGCCCGCAGCGGTGCCGTGAGGTGGTTGACCTCCGGGTAGGCGCGCGGCGCGGTGGCGGCGTGATCACGGTGGAACCGGTTCTCCATACCACGTGCCAGCCGGCCGCTGAACGCCCGGGTCAGCACGGTCCGCGTCGTCGTTGCCGTCGCCGCACGCTGCACGTCGGACGTGCCCGCCTCGGGACAGCGCAGGTACGCCGTGCCGAGCTGGGCGGCCGCGGCACCGGCGACGAGCACCGCGGCGATGGCCGCGCCCGTCATCAGCCCCCCGGTGGCGACGAGCGGCACGTCGACCACCGCGCCGACGAGCTGCAGTGCGGCGAGCAGCGTCAGGTCCGACGCCTCGTCGTCGTCGACGACGACGCCGCGGTGACCACCCGCCTCGACGCCCTGCACGACGAGGGCGTCCGGCTGCAGCTCCGCGGCCGCCAGCGCTTCGTCCGGCGACGTGACGGTGATCCAGACCTCCGAACCGGCGGCAGCGAGGCGGCGGACGGCGTCGACCGGCGGCAAGCCGAACGTGAACGACACGACCGCGACCGGTCGGCGCACAGCACGTCGATCTTGGCGGCGAAGTATCGTCGTCGAACGCGCAACGCCGGGCGCGACGACCGACGCGGTGCGCCTCCTCGGCGACCTCCGCGGCGTAGGCGTCCACCGACGGGCGGGCGGTCCCCGACGTGTCGCCGACGAAGACGTTGACGCCGAACGGACCATCGTGGGCCACACGGACGGCGGCGATGTCGTCGGCCAACCGCTGCGGCGACAGGTAGCCGGCGCCGAGGAAGCCGAGGCCGCCCGCCCCACCGACCGCGGCGGCGAGTTCAGGCGTGGACGGTCCGCCCGCCATCGGCGCCTGGATGATCGGCACGTCGAGGTCCTCCAACACGGTCATGCGCCGATTCTTGTCAAACCGCCCGATGCTCGCGACGCCCCGTCGGGCACACTCGTCGGCATGGACAGCCCCGACGACCTGCGCACCCCCGGGGGCCTCGTCGTCGCCGGGCAGTCGTTGCGCTGGTCGTTCAGCCGCGCCAGCGGTCCGGGTGGTCAGCACGTGAACAAGACGGCGACGAAGGTCACGCTCGACGTCGACGTCGACGACGTGCACGGCGCGCCCGCCGCACTCGAGCGCCTGCGCCTCGCCCACCCCGCTGGCGTGCGCGTGGCGAGCCAGACGTCGCGCAGCCAGTGGCGCAACCGCCT
Organism: uncultured Acidimicrobiales bacterium; assembly: GCA_963794805.1. Classification (GTDB taxonomy): domain Bacteria; phylum Actinomycetota; class Acidimicrobiia; order Acidimicrobiales; family Ilumatobacteraceae; genus JAODBQ01. The sequence continues at coordinate 233,881 of CAWCFL010000004.1, read as the reverse complement.
CGAGTGCCTGCGCCTGATGGCCGAGCTCCTCGACGACGCGGCCCGGCCGCCCGCCGAGCCGCGCCGGCGCTCCCGGCCGACGCGCGGCTCGGTCGAGCGCCGGCTCGCGGCCAAGCGCCAGGTCGCCCAGAAGAAGCAGGGCCGCCGCGGCGCAGCTGCTCCCGAGTGGTGACATCGTCCGCCGTCCCATCTCCCGTCCGGCACGGTCTCCGCAGTACCGTCGGGCGCCGGTGAGCGAACAGCAGGCACAGACCCCGTCGACGAGCGGCCCGCTGAGCGGCGTCCGCGTGATCGAGCTCGGGCTGTGGCTGGCGGCGCCGGCGTGCGCGTCGATCCTCGCCGACTGGGGCGCCGACGTCGTCAAGGTCGAGCCGATCGCCGGCGATCCGTTCCGCGGGCTGGCCTGGGCCTACGGCGGCCACATGAACCCGCCGTTCGAGCTGGACAACCGCGGCAAGCGCTCGGTCGCCGTGGACCTGCGCACCGACGGCGGCCAGGAGGTGCTGTCGGCGCTCCTCACCGATGCCGACGTGTTCGTCACCAACTACCGGCCGGGCGGGCTGGAACGGCTCGGCCTGGACTGGCCGACCGTCCACGCCCGGTATCCGCAGGTGATCTACGGGAGCATCACCGGATACGGGCTCGAGGGCCCCGAGCGCGACCGTGCCTCCTACGACATGGGCGCGTACTGGGGTCGCGCCGGGGTGGCCGCCGCGCTCACGCCACCGGGCCAGGACCTGCCGTACCAGCGCGGTGGCTTCGGCGACCACCTGACGGGGATGTCGCTCGCCGGCGGCCTGTCGGCCGCGCTGTTCGCCCGCCAGCGGACGGGCGTGGGTCAGCTCGTGTCGACGTCGCTGCTGCGCGCCGGGATGTACCAGATGGGTGCCGACATCAACACGAGCCTGCGCACCGGTTCGCGAACGCTCGCCGCGTCGGTCCGCTCCGTGCCCAACCCGCTGCTCACCGGCTACCGCTGCGCCAACGAGGAGTGGATCTGGCTGCTCGGCCTCGAAGGTGACCGGCACTGGCCGAACATGGCCACCGCGCTCGGGCTGGACCACCTGCGCGACGACCCGCGGTTCGCCACGATGGACGGCCGACGGGACCACGCCGTCGAGGTCACGGCCACGCTGCAGGAGCGCTTCGGGTCGGGCTCGCGCGCCGAGTGGGGGCGGCGCATGGACGCGGCCGGCGTGTGGTGGGCGAAGGTGCAGCACGCCCACGAGCTCGTCGACGACGAGCAGGCGCACGCCGCCGGTGGCTTCGTCGACGTCCCCGTGAGCGACGGCACGGTGGCCCGCATGGTGGCCTCACCCGTCGACTTCTCCGGCCACTCGCGCTTCACCGATCGGGCGACCCCCGAGCTCGGCCAGGACACCGAGCTGCTGCTGCTCGAGCTCGGCTGGGAGTGGGAACGCATCGAGGCGCTCAAGCACGCCGGCGCCATCATCTGACGCCACGACCTGATCGGTCTGGCTGCAGCTCCTGTGCCCTGACGCGTTCGACGCGGATCAGCCCACTGCGAGCTGCGACCGCCTTCTCCAGCGGGCTCGTCGACGTGCCGCGAACATCGCTGGTGCCCCCGGCAGGATTCGAACCTGCGACACACGGTTTAGGAAACCGATGCTCTATCCCCTGAGCTACGGAGGCGGCGGCAGGAGGCTATCCAGCCCCCGATGGCGTCGCCCGGCGACGGCGCCCGGCGACGGTGCGGACGGGCGCGACGTCGACCTCGCCGAGCCGAGCTGTGACACGAGGATGACCGCTCGCTCAGCGGGCGCCGCGCACGCGGCGACGCTTCGCCAGCAGCACGAGTGCGGCGCCGGCGGCGATGGCGACCACGCCGAGCTCGACGACGAGCCACCCGCCGAAGCCCGTCGCCGGCAGCTCGGCGCCGGCCGTGATCACGTCGATCGAGGCGCTGGCCGTGTTGTTGTCCAGCCGGGTCTCGTCGTCGCCGGTCGGGCGTGATCGCCTGCGGTCGCCGGCGCGGCGACCTGGCCGACGGTGGCGATGTTCGTCTGGGTGCCCACGCGGCCAGCGTCACGTCGATCTGCATCGTCACCGACGCCCCGGCGGCCAGCGTGCCGACCGTCCAACGCCGGCCGCCGGCGTCGAACGTGCCGACCGACGGCCGGGCGGCGACGAACGTCAGCCCGGCGGGCAGCTGGTCGTCGACGATCACGTTCGTCGCCGTCGACGGCCCGAGGTTGCCGGCGACGACCGTGAACGTCGCCGTCGTGCCGACGCAGCCCCTGCGGCCGGTCGACCGACTTGGTGATCGTCAGGTCGATCACGCCGCCGACCGTGCTGGACACCGTCGAGCTGGAGTTGTCCGGGTCCGGATCGGGCGTCGACGACGACACCGTGGCCGAGTTGGTCAGCGTGCCGCGGAAGTCGGCGGCGATCGTGCCGGCGACGGTGATCGTCACCGGGCGTCGGCGCGCGACCGTGCCGAGCGCGCAGGTCAGCGTGCCGGCCGTCGATCGTGCACGTGCCGGCCGACGTCGGTCGCCGTCGGCGCCGAGCACGGCCGGCGGGCAGCGCTCGGTGACGACCACGTCGGTCGGCGGTCGACGGCCCGGCGTTGGCCACGGTGATCGTCCACGACACCGGCCCGCCGGCGACGGTGCCGCCCGCGGTCAGCGCCTTGACGACCGACACGTCGGCCGAGCGGGTGACGTCGGTGTCGACCGGCGGCAGGCGGCCGTCGGCAGCTGGTCGGGCGACAGCACCGTGGCGCCGTTGCTGATCGGACCGCCCGGCCACGCCGGGTCGACGGTGCCGATGATCGTGATCGTCGCCGTCGCCGCCGACCGCCATCGTCGCCGAGCAGGCAGCGCACGGTCGCGTCGCACGTCCCGACCGACGAGCGACGCGCTGGCGCCGAGCACGCCGGCGGGCAGCGGGTCGTCGACGAGCGACCGGCGCGGGCGACCGACGGCCCGTTGTTGGTGCACCGTGATCGTCCACGCGATCGGCCCGCCGGCGACGGCCGGCTCCTGGCCGGTCTTGGTCCAGCACGAGCGGCCGCCTGCGACGTGACCTGCGTCGATCCGACGTCGACGTCGTTGTCGGTCGGCATCGGATCGGCGGTGGCGCTGGTGACGGTCGCCGTGTTGGTCAGCGCGTCGCCGGCGAAGTCGGAGGCGACGGTGCCGGTGACCGTGATGACGATCGGCGGGGCGCCGGGGGCGACGTCGCCGAGCGTGCAGTCGACGTCGGCGTGCACGCCGCCGGCGGTCGGCGTCGACGCTGACCGCGTGACACCCCGGCCGGGACCGGGTCGTCGACGACGACGTCGCGGGCGACGGACGGTCCGGTGTTGGTCACGGTGATCGTCCAGGTCATCGTCGTGCCGCGGACGACCTCGCCGGCCCGACCTTGGTGATCGCCAGGTCCGCCATCGGCTGATCGGGCGTCGTGGTCGAGCGCCTGGTTGTTGCCCAGGTCGGGATCCGCGGGTGGCGCGCGCTGACGGCGACGCTCGTTGATCAGGTGCGGCCGTGGCGTCGGCCGGCAGGTCGGCGGTGACCGTCGATCTCGATCGCCGGCGTCGGCGCCGACGCCGACCACGTGGCGATGTCGCAGGTGGCGGCGAGTCGTCGCACGTGACGCCGGCGGGCGTCACGAACGCGACGTTGGACAGCCCCGCCGGCAGCGTGTCGGCGACGTGGACGTCGCGGGCCACCGACGGCCCGGCGTTGCCGACGGTGATCGTCCACTGGACCGGCTCGCCGGGCACGGCGGCGTCGCGTCGGCGCGCTTGGCGACGGCATGTCGGCGCTCGTCACCACCGTCGGTGGTGGTCGACGCCGACCGCCCGTCGTCGGGTCCGGCGCCGGCTCGGCGGCCGGCGAGGTGACGGTGGCCGTGTTGACGAGCGCCGTCGCGGTCGAATCCGCCGGCACGGTGCCGGAGACCTGGATCGTGCGCGCCGCGCGCCCGGCGCCAGGTCGCCGAGCTGGCAGGTGATCGCGTCGACCGACCGCGGTGCACGCGCCCTGGCTCGGCACGATCGTCATCGTCGCCGAGGCCCGGCGGCAGCGTGTCGGTGACGACGACGTCGCGCGGCGACCGACGGCCCGGCGTTGGACACGCCGAGGCTCCAGGAGATCGGCGTGCCGGCGACGACCTCGGCCGGGCCGGTCTTGGTGAGCGTCAGGTCGGCGAGCGGCGACGACGCGGAGATGACGGTCGCCGTGTGCCGGCGGCGCGCCCGGCGGCGCCGGCGTGGCCGTCGACACGGTCGCCGTGTTGCGTCAGCGTCGGTGACGGTGGTCGCCGGGTCGACGTGCACCGGGATGCGCACGGTGACCGAGCCGCCGGCGGCGACGACCCCGAGCGCGCAGTTGAGCACCGCCGAGGTGTAGGTGCACGTGCCCTGGCTGGGCACCGCCGCGCCGCTCGGGGTCAGGATCGGGTCGAGCGTGTCGGCGGCCAGCGTGGCCTCGGCGTCGGACGGCCCGGCGTTGGTCGATGACGATCGTGTACGTCGGCGTCGCGGCCGGGCACGAACGGCGCCGGGTCGGCCGACTTGGTGACCGCGAGCAGCGCCTCGCGCCGACCGTGGTGGTGACCGAGTCGTTGTTGTTCGCCGCCGTTCGGGTCGGGCGTCGTCGACGTCGACCTGCCGCCGAGTTGGTGAGCGTGGCGACGTGCGAGCCGGAGGGCACCAGCGCCGACGACCTGTGACGCACGACGGTCGTCGTCGACGGCGAGCGGGCCGGCGAGCGTGCAGGTGACCGTCGGCGTCGTCGTGCAGGTGCCGTGCCGCCGGGCGGGATCGACCTGGACGTCGGTGACGCCGGCCGGCACGCGTCGGTGACGACGACGTCCGTCGGCGATCCGACGGGCCGTTGTTGGCCGCCGTGATCGTCCACGTCGACGCGCTCGCCGGCGAGCACCGTGGCGGGCCCGGTCTTGGCGACGCGACAGGTCGGCGAGCTGGTCGCTGACGGCCGTGGCCGTCGACGAGTTGTTGCCAGCACCGGGTCGGCGGTCGGCGCTGCCGACCGTCGGCGGTGTTGGTCACCTCGGTGGCGTCGCTCAGCGAGCGTGCCGTCGACGACGATCGTCGACGCGTCGCCCACCGGCGTCGAGCGCGCCGAGCGGGCAGCTGGATCGGCGCGCGTCGCCGGCGTGTACGTGCACGCCGGCCGGCGTGACGGTGACCGTCGCCGGATCGATCGTCGGCCGGCAGCACGTCGTCGACGACCACGGCCTGCGCCGCCGACGGACCGTTGTTGGTGACGTCGATCGAGGAAGCGGATCGGGCCGCCGGCGACCGGCGCGCCGCCGGACAGGTCGACGGCCTTGCGTGATGCGCACGTCGGCCGACGGCACGACCGGCGTGTCGACGTGCGACTGTGGTCGTCGGGCGTCGGGTCGGTCGTCGGCGTCGGTGACCGTGGCGGTGTTGCTCAGCGGTCGTGGCCGCGACAGCCCTGGTCGACCAGCGCCGACGAGGTGGATGCGCGCCGGCGTGCCGGGCGCCAGGTCGCCGATCGCGCAGGTCACCGACCGCGCCGGCGACCGTGCACGGCGTCGTCGTCGCGCCGACGGTGAGCTGCGCCGACTGCACCGTCACGCCCGGCGGGCACGGCGTCGGTGACGCTGACCGTGCGGGCCACCGACGGGCCGGCGTTGGCGACGACGATCGTCCACGAGGTCGTTCGTGCCGGGCACGATCGTCGCCGCGTCGGTCGCCTTGGTGATCGACACGTCGGCGCTCGGCGTCAGCGTGGTCGTCGACGCTGGCGCTGTTGTTCGTCGGATCCGGGTCGGTGGTCGACGACGGCGACCGTCGCCGATGTTGGTGATCGACGCCGAGCGTCGACGCCGGATCGATCGTCGCCGTGACGGTGACGACCCGGCTCGTCGCCGCCGTGCCGTCGCTGACCGGCACGGCGCCGAGCTCGCAGCGCACCGACGCCGGCGGTGATCGTGCACGGCGTGCCGCCGACGACGGCCCGCGGGCCGATGCAGCTCCGGCCGGCAGCTCGTCGGTGACGACCACCGCCTGGGCCACCGACGGGCCGGCGTTGGCGACGGTCAGCTGCCACGTGATCGGCTCGCCGGGCGCCGCGGTCGCCGGGCCGGTCTTGGTGATGCGCACGTCGGCGCTCGTGCCGACCGGCGTGGTCACGCGTCGAGGAGTTGTTGGTCGGCTGCGGGATCGGGCGTGCCCGCCGTGGCCGTGGCCGTGTTCGTCATGCTGCCGGCGACGAAGTCGGCGGTGATCGTGCCGCTGATCGTCACCGTGGCCGTCGCGCCGCGCGGCGATGTCGCCGAGCGGGCACGACACGCTGGCGCCGACGTTGCAGGCGATCGCCGGCCGACGACGTCGCCGTCACGTCGACGAGCCCGGCCGGGATCGGGTCGTTGACCACGACCGATCGCGACGTCGACGGGCCGTTGTTGGTCACGGTGATCGTCCACTCGCGCGGCGGCACCGGCGACGAACGTGCGTCGACGCCGCCGTCTTGACGACGTCGAGGTCGGCGCTCGTGGCCGACGTCGGCGTGCTCGACGCGGTGTTGTTCGCCGGGTCCGGATCGGTCGAGGTCGAGGCGACGCGTGGCCGTGTTCGTCACCGTCGGGCGCGGCGTAGTCCGGCGTCGATCGTGCCGGTGAGCGTGACCGTGACCGTCGCCGCCGACCGGCCAGCGTGCCGAGCGTGCACAGCGGCGCGGCGCCGACGCGTGCACGTGCCGGCCGTGGTGGTGACGGCGGTGAACGCCACCCCGGCCGGCGCGACGTCGGCGACGGTGACGCCGGTGGCCACCGACGGCCCGGCGTTGCGCGCGACGAGCTGCCAGCGCACGGTGCCGCCGGCGATCGGCGTGCCGGAGATCAGCGTCTTGGTGACCGACACGTCGCTGCGCGCGACGACCGGGCGCGTCGACCGTCGCCGGTCTCGGGGTCGGGGTCGATCGCCGCCGAGTCGGCGGTGGCCGTGTTGTGGATGATCGGTGCCGGCCGGCGTCGTCGTCGGGGACGCCGAACGTGATCGTCGCCGTGCGCGTCTCGCCGACGGCGAGCTGGGCCCAGGTGCAGCGGACCTGCGCCGGCGTGACCGGCACGGTGGTCGGTGTCGGCCGGGAGCAGCTCGCACGTGCCGCCGTCGCTGGCGCGTCGCCGACGTGAACGTCGTCCCGACCGGGATCGGGTCGAGGATGTGCGCGTCGACGGTGTCCGACGGGCCGTTGTTGCGTCAGCGTCAACGCGTAGGTCAGCGGCGCGCCGGCGACGATCGGCCCGCTGCGTGATCGCCTTCGTCAGCGCCAGGTCGGCGCGGCGGGTGACCCGCTGCGACGACCGTCGAGGTGTTGTTCGCCGGGTTCGGGTCCGGTCGTCGTCGACGTCGCGCGTCGCCGTGTTGGTCAGCGTCGTGTCGCCGAGGTTGGCGGCCAGCAGGATCGGTCAGCTGCACGGTGGCGACCTGGCCCGGGGTGAGGTCGCCGATGGCGCACGTCACGCGTGCCGGCGCTCGGCGAGCACGTGCCGTTCGGTCGGCGTCGCCGACGACGAACGTCGTGCCGGCGGGCAGCGGGTCGCTGATCGTCACGGCGCGGGCCACCGACGGGCCGTTGTTGGTCACCGACGAGCAGGTAGCCGTGCTGGTCGCCGGCGTCGACGCCGTTGTCGAGCGGCGTCTTGAGCATCACCACGTCGGCCGACGTCGTGACCGGCGTGGTGACCGACGGCCGTCCGCGTGCCGGCGTCCGGGTCGGGCGTCGGGCTGGTGACCGTCGCCGTGTTGGTGATCGTCGCGCCCGCCGCCGCGTCGGCCGGCACGTTGGCGTCGACGGTGACGATGCGCGACTGCCCGGCCGGGATCGACGGCGAACGCGCAGCCGACGCTGGTGCGGTCGGCGGCGACGGTGCACGTGCCGTCGGCCGGCGCGGTCACGCCGTCCGGGCAGCACGAGCGACGCCGGCCGGCAGCGTGTCGGCGAGCGCGACGGCGGCGGCGTTCGACGGGCCGCTGTTGGCGACCGTCATGCGTGTACGTCGATCGACGCGCCGGCGACGACCGGGCTCGGCGACGCCGTCTTGGCTGACGCGTGACGTGGGCCGCCTGGGTGACCGGCGTCGACGTCGTCGACGAGTTGTTGCCCGGCGCCGGGTCGGTGGTGGCGCGCGGTGACGGTGGCGGTGTTGGCGACCGGCGACGCCGCCGTCGTGCCGACGCTGCACCTTGACGCTGACGACCATCGAGCTGCCCGCCGGCAGGCGCGGCGTCGGTGCACGTGATCGTCTGGCCGGACGGCGAGCACGTGCCCGGTCGACGGCGACGTCGAGACGAGCGTCAGCGCGGCGGGCAGCGTGTCGGTGATCGACACGTTCGATCGCGTCGGACGGACCCGTTGTTGACGACGGTCAGCGTGTACGTCGCCTCGCCGCCGGCGACGAGGTTGGCCGGCGCCGGTCTTCGTCATCGCCAGGTCGGCGCTCGGTGATGACCGTGATCGTCTCCGGGTCCGAGTTGTTGGTCGGGTTGCTGTCCGGCGTGTCCGAGCCGACGAACGCGGTCGCCGATGATCGGCCCGGCGGGTAGCTCGGCGATCGACCGTCGCCTGCAGCGTGATGTCCGGGAGTCGCGGTGGTGAACCCGGGCGGCAGCGTCGCCGAGGCGGCAGGTCACGATCTGGCCGGTGAGGACGCAGGCGCCGCCGCTCGAGCCGACGATCGGGATCAGCCCGGCGGGCACCTGGCCGGTGGCGACGACGTTGCGCGCCACCGACGGCCCGTTGTTGACGACGCGCACGCGTGTAGGTCTCGACCGAGCCGGCGGCGATCGTCGGCTGGCTGCGCGGTCAGCGTGACGCCGACGTCGGCCGACGGTCGTGACCGTGCCGGAGGCGGTGGCGGTGTTGTTCGACGGCGTCGGGTCGGTCGGCGACGTCGACGACACCGTGGCGGTGTTGGCGAGGATCGTGCCGGCCGCCGTGGTGGCGGCGATCGTGCCGGTGGCCGTCACCGTGCGCCGGCGCCCCGGCGGCGAGCGTGCCGATCGTGCACTGGATCTGCGGCGCCGACGTGCACGTCGCCGGCCGGCCGCGGTCGGCGCACGGTGATCGTCACGCCGGCCGGGATCGTGTCGGTCAGCGCCACGCCGGTGGCCGTCGACGGGCCGTTGTTGCGTGACGACCATCGTGTAGGTGATCGGGCCGCCGGCGACGAGCGGGGCGGGCGGATCGCCTTCGTCACGGCGACGTCGGCGACGTTGGCGCCGCTCGACGTGAACGTCGAGCGAGTTGTTCGCCGGCGTTCGGGTCGGTCGTGGTCGCGGTCGACCGTCGCGGTGTTGGCCACGGTCGCCGGCACGTCGCCGGCGGCGTGCACGACGAACGTGCGCGTCGCCGACGCGCCGCCGGCCAGCGTGCCGACCGTGCAGGTGACCGTCGGGCCGGCCGCGGTGCAGCCGTCGGCGCTCGAGACGAACGTCAGGCCGGTCGGCAGGGTGTCGGTGGCCGTCACGCCGGTGGCCTGCGACGGCCCGGCGTTGGCGATCGTCAGCGTGTACGTCGACGTCGGCGCCGGCGGTGATCGTCGACGGGCCGGTCTTGACGATCGACACGTCGGCGCTGCGGGTCACCGCCAGCGTCGCCGTGGCCGAGTTGTTCGCCGGCGTCGGATCGGCCGTGGTCGACGTGGCCGTGGCCGTGTTGACGATCGACGCGCCGGCGAACGTCGGCGTCGACGGTGGCCAGCACGGTGATCGTCGCCGACGAGCCCGGGCTGAGCAGACCGATCGCGCAGGACACCGCGCCGGCCGGTGATCGTGCAGGTGCCGCGGCTCGACGCCGCCGACGTGAACGTCAGCCCGGCGACGGCCGGATCGCTGACCGTCACGGCCTGCGGCGTCGGACGGGCCGTCGTTGGTGACGACGATCGTGTAGGTCACGCCGCGCGCCGGCGTTCGCCGTCGTCGGGCGCACCGCCTTGGTGACGCGCACGTCGGCGACTCGGCCGATCGTCGTGTTGACCGTCGCCGTGTTGTTCGTCGTGTTCGGATCGGTGACCGCCGACGTCGCCGACGCGGTGTTCGCCAGCGTCGCGGCCGCTGAAGCCGGAGCCGACGAGCGAGCACGACCGTGGCCGTCATCGTCTGCGCCGGGCGCGAGCGCGGCGATCGTGCAGACGACGCTGCCGCCGTCCTGTGCGCACAGCGTCGCCGAGCGGACGTGCCGGTCGGCGTGGCGCTGACGAACGTCGTGCCCGACCGGGATCGCGATCGGTCAGCCGGACCGTCGTCGCCGTCGACGGGCCGTTGTTCGTCGCCGCGATCGTGTAGGTCACCTTCGCGCCCGGCGTTGATGGTGCCCGCTCGGGCCGGACTTGGTGGCGACGAGGTCGGCCGAGCGGGTGATCGTGGTGGTCGCCGACGCCGTGTCGTTGGCCGGCACGTCGTCGGACGTCGACGACGACGACGCGCACGGTGTTGACGACCGACGTGGCCGTCGACGCCGGCGGCACCGTGGCGGTGATGGTGAACGTCAGGCCGCGCCCCGTTGGCCATCGTGCCCGCCGTCGCAGGTGACCACCTGCCCGCTCGCCGAGCACGACGTGCCCGGCGGCGCGTCGGCGCTGACGAACGTCAGGCCGGCCGGCAGCGTGTCGACCACCGAGCACACCCGTCGGCCGGCGTTCGGCCCGTTGTTGGTGACGGTGATCGGGTACTGCACCGTGCCGCCGGCGACCACCGACGTCGGCGACGACGTCTTCGTCACCGCCGAGGTCGGCGAGCGGCGCGCACCGGCGTGGCGACGACGTTGCCGGTGAACGTGAAGTCCTTGGCGATCGTGCGCGCGCGGTACGCCAGCGTCGCGTTGTTGTCGACGTCGTGCCGGCCGACAGCCGGTCGAGCGTCGCCCGGAACGTGAACGTCACGGTGGCGTTGGGCGCGAGCGTGCCGCCCGGCCGTCGCCGTGGCGCCGGTGCCGATGCGCACGCGCACGGTGCGCGACCCGGCGATGTACTCGGCGATGTCGTCGCCGGCCGCGTCGGTCTTGTTGCCGTTGTTCACGTCGCCCGGGCTGGCGGTCACGGTGATCGAGCCGGGCACGAACGTCTGGTTCGGCGGCGAGCACGTCGGTGACGACGGACGTTGTCGGCGAAGTCGGCGCCGGTGTTGGTGAACGACACCTGGTACTGCAGCGTGTCGCCGATCTGCGCCGGCGAGTGGTTGGACAGGTTGGTCACCGTCTTCGATGATCGGGTTGAACGCCGGGGTGTACAGGTCGATCTGGGTGGTGACGATGCCGGGGTAGAAGAACTCCTGGTTCGTCGTCAGCACGCAGCGTCGTCGACGTGGCGTTGTTCGGCAGCACGCCGTTGGCCACCACGTTGGCGATGTCGACGCCGAAGTTGTTCGCGTAGTTGGCGTTGCGCGCCGTGATGTTCACGCCGGCGTCGGTGATCCCGGAGTTGAAGAAGTTCGTCGCCGGCCGGGACGCGTCGCTCAGCTGCGTGCCGTTGAGCAGCACCTGCTCGCCGGTGAGGCCGCGGTCGCCCTCCCAGGCGACGAAGCCGACGGACGCGTTGACCGTGCCGGTGGCCGGCGTGAGGAACCCGGAGATCGGGATGTCACCGATGCTGTTCGCTGCCGGCGTGGTGGTGACGTCGGCGAAGCCCTCGAAGACCGACAGGTCGCGCAGCGGCAGCGACGGGTTGCGGTAGGCGACCACGAGCGACCAGCCGGCGTAGCGGTCCTGCGCCGGTGGCCGCCTGGATGTCGGCGACCCAGTAGGTGCCGTTGCCGGCGGCGGCGACCAGGCCGGTGACGTCGATCGACGCCTGGTACGGGTGGCCGTCGGTGCCGCCGAGGTCGGGGGCGACGGTGTTCGTCGACGTCACCGTGGTGTAGGTCGGCCTGGCCCGGCGCGCGCCACTTGCACCTGGTCGATGTTCGCCGCCGGCGGCGACTGCCGCCGTCGCCGGCGTCGCGCCGGCCGCCCCACAGCAGCTTGGCGAACAGCACGACCGAGCCGCCCGGCAGGGCGAGGTCGGCCGACGTCGAGTTCGTCGTCGCCGCCGACGCCGTCGAGGTCGAGGAACGCCATGGTGAAGTCGTTGTTGATCGCGGTGTTCGAGCCGCTCGTCGATCGGCGCCGCCGAGCGCGCCGTGGCGCAGCCGTTGGCGGCCGTCGGGCAGGTCATCTGCGAGTTGCCGATCAGCGTGATCGCCCCGTTCTCCTGCGAGTGCGTAGACCGGCGGGCTGAACGCGTCGCGGATCGCCGCGCGCGGCTGATCGTCGGACGTGCGACACCACGGCGACCGCGGCGGCGACGATCGCCACGACCGTCACCAGGCGCCAACCACGCGTCCCCGCCGCTCGCACCCTCGCCACCCTGCCTCCGCTCTCGAATCGCCCGCTGTGCGATTCGTACCGTAGTCGCTCGACCACCGAATCGATCGTCCGCCGCCGCATTCCGGCCGCGCACGAACGCACCGTGGGTGTTGTTCTCCGTGCCGAAACGCCGGGGAAACGGAGGCGTCGTACCTTGACCGGTGATGCGTGAGACGACCGTCTCGACCGGGAGCACGACGTGATCACCGTGCCGCGCGACGACGTGCAGCGCGTTCGTCAGCTCGCCGCGGCTGCTCGCCGCCGGCCGTGTCGGCGGTCCGCTCGACGGCGCCCGGCTGGCGGTGCAAGGACTTGTTCGACGTGGCCGGCACGGTGACCGGCGCGGGCAACCCGACGTTCGCCGAGGAGCACGCCCCGGCGACGAGCGAACGCGACTGCCGTCGAGCGACTGCTCGATGCCGGCGCCAGCGTGATCGGCAAGACGATCACCGACGAGCTGGCCTACTCGCTCTCGGGCACGAACGTGCACTACGGCATGCCGCGCAACGTCAACGCGCCAGGGCGGGTGCCCGGCGGCTCGTCGGCCGGCTCGGCTGCGGCGGTCGCGGCCGGCTTGGCCGACCTCGCCCTCGGCACCGACACCGGCGGCTCGGTGCGCATCCCGGCGAGCTACTGCGGGATCTACGGCTGGCGCCCGACCTACGGCGCGGTGCCGATCGACGGTGTCGTCGCGCTGTCGCCCTCGTTCGACGTGGTCGGACTGTTCGCGGCCAACGCCGACCTGCTCGTGCACGGGGCCGACGCACTGCTCAGCCCGCCGGTCGAGCGCGCCGACTGGTCGGCACCGCGGGTGCACCTGGCGCTCGCCGCCGAGCCGCTGCGCGACTCCTCCGACGAGGTCGCCGTCACCACCGTCCAGGCGGCTCGGCGCCTCGGTGCCGACGCCGTGATCGAGCTGGGCATCGATCTCGATGCCGCGGTCACCGCGTTCCGCCACCTCCAGGGCCGCGAGTCGTGGGAGGTCCACGGTGCGTGGCTCACCGCCGCGCACCCGCGGCTCGGACCCGGGATCGCCGCCCGCTTCGAGGCCGCGGCCGCCGTCACCGACGCCCAGATCGCCGAGGCCAACGCGATCCGCGCGGTGGTGCGCGCCGCGGTGTGCGAGGCCACCCGCGACGGCACCGTGCTCGTGGCGCCCGGCGCGTCCGGCGTCGCGCCGTTGCCCGACGGCGACATCGAGGAGCACCAGGCCCACCGGTTGCGCACCCTTCGGCTGACCTGCATCGCCGGGCTCGCCGGCGCCCCGGTCGTCGTCGCGCCGATGGCCGAGGTGAGCGGGCTGCCGCTCGGCATCGCCTTCCTCGGCGCACGCGGCACGGACCGGGAGCTCCTCGCGCTCGTGCGCGATCTGGCCGAGGAGGCGCAGGAGCGCTAGGGGCCTGGCGGCCGCCGACGGATGGGGGTAGAACGGTCGCATGGCGACGAGCGGTCCGACGCTCACCGGCGCAGCGTTCGACGCCCCGGCGACACGGCGCAACCTGCGCCTGCGGTGGATCCTCTGCGCCGGCGCCGCGCTGCTGGCCGTCACGCTGGCCGCCGCGGCGCTCTGGCTGTGGGATGCGCACCGCAACGGGGTCGCCGCCGAGGCCGCCGGCGCGCGGGCCACGGCCACGATCACCGCGGTCGACGTGAACAACCTCGGCCACGCGCGCACCGGTGGGCAGATCACGTTCGACTTCGTCGACGCCGACGGCGTGGCCCACACCGGCACGGCCACGCTCGACCAGCGCATCGAGCGCTACGCCGTCGACCAGCAGATCGAGGTGTCCTACGACCACCTCCGCCCGGCAGCGGTCAGCGTCATCGGCGACGGCGCCGACCCGGCACCGATCCCCTGGCTCGTCGCGCTCGTCCCGGCACTGGTGATCGCGGCGATCGCCGTGCACGCCGGGCGGCGGCTGCGGCGGACCGCCGAGGTGTTGCGGGCCAACCCGTGGGTCGAGGTGCCCAGCCGGCTGGTGCAGGTGCCGATCGCCGCCGGCGCGGCGCACGCGCTGACCATGATCGAGCTGCGTGGGGCGCCCGACGACGCCACCGTCCTGGCCACCGCCGTGTCGTTCCGCGCCCGACCGATGGCCGACCTCGCCGGGACCACGTGGGTCGCCGGTGACGACCGCCGCTTCTACCTCGCCGCGCCCGGCGGCGCGCCCATCGTGCGCGCCAAGCGCATCCGCCTCAACGCCAAGGCAACGGATGCCCACGCAGTGCACACCCCGCTGCACTCGCGCGTCATCCCCGATCGCTGACGTCCGTTCGCCGACTGTCCGCCGGATCGCCGAGATCCTGACGGGTACCGTTGCACGGTGGGCCAGCCGACCGACCTCGACGCACCGAGCAACGACCGCGACGCGTCCCGACCGTCCGGGCCGACCGGCCTGACGAGCGCCGAGGTCGCCGACCGGGTTGCCAAGGGCCAGGTCAACACGATCCAGGCGGCGCCGACGCGCACGGTGCGCCAGATCGTGCGGGCCAACGTGTTCACCCCCGTCAACCTGATCGTCGCCATCCTCGGCGCGCTGGTCATCGTCGCCGGTTCACCGAAGAACGCCCTGTTCGGCGGGGTGATCGTGGCCAACAGCGTCATCGGCATCGTCCAGGAGCTGCGCGCCAAGAACGCACTCGACGCGCTCCGGGTGGTCAGCGCTCCGCAGGTCCACGTCGTGCGCGACGGGCAGGTGCGCCAGCTCACGGTCGGCGACCTGGTGCTCGACGACGTCGTCGAGCTGCGCACCGGCCAGCAGGTGGTCGCCGACGGCGAGGTGCTCGACGTCGACAACCTGGAGATCGACGAGTCGCTGCTCACCGGCGAGGCCGACTCGATCGCCAAGGACCCCGGCGACGAGGTGCTGTCGGGCAGCGCGGTCGTCGCCGGCACCGGCCACGTGCGCGTCACCAAGGTCGGCGCGGACAACTACGCGGCGAAGCTGGCCGAGGAGGCCAAGCGGTTCACCCTGGTGAACTCGCCGCTGCGCAACGACGTCAACCTCATCGTCACGTGGGTCGGCTACGCGATCATCCCGGTCGGCCTGCTGCTCGCCTCGAGCCAGTTCTGGCGCCTCGACCAGGGTTGGCAGGACGCGATCATCTCCACCGTCGCCGGGCTCATCGGGATGGTGCCGGAGGGACTCGTCCTGCTGACCAGCGTCGCCTTCGCCGTCGGCGTCGTGCGCCTCAGCAAGCGCCGCTGCCTCGTGCAGGAGCTGCCGGCGATCGAGGTGCTGGCGCGCGTCGACGTGCTGTGCGCCGACAAGACCGGCACGATCACCGAGGGGCGCCTGGCACTCGCGTCGATCGAGCCGGAGGACGGCGCCGACGGCGCCGAGGTCGAGGCCGCGCTCGCCGCGATGGCCGGGCACGACCCCGATCCGAACGCCACGCTCAACGCCGTGAAGGAGCACTTCGCCGAGCGAGCCCCGGCGGGTGCCGACTGGCAGGCGACCGGGCGCGTGCCGTTCTCCTCGGCGTGCAAGTGGAGCGCGATGAGCTTCGCCGACCACGGGGGTTGGGTGCTCGGCGCGCCCGAGTTCGTGCTCGGCGACGCCTACGACGGCGGGCTCAAGGACCGCGTCGAGCAGCACGCCGCGGCGGGCAGCCGGGTGCTGCTGCTGGCCCACTGCGACGGCGGCTTCGGCGACCCCGGCGCGCCGCAGCTCCCCGGCGTCGAGGCTCGCGCGCTCGTGCTGCTCGAGGACGTCGTGCGCGGCGACGCCGCGGAGACGATCGCGTACTTCGCCGAGCAGGGCGTCACCGTCAAGGTGATCTCCGGCGACAACCCGGTCACCGTCGGCGCCGTCGCCCGGCGCGCCGGACTGGACGCGTGGGACCACAACATCGACGCCAAGCAGCTGCCCGACGACGACGACCTCGACGCGCTGGCCGACGCGCTCGACGAGAACACCGTGTTCGGGCGGGTGACGCCCCACCAGAAGCGGGCGATGGTCCGGGCCCTGCAGCACCGTGGCCACACGGTGGCGATGACCGGCGACGGGGTCAACGACGTGCTCGCGCTGAAGGACGCGGACGTCGGCGTGGCCATGGCGTCCGGCAGCGAGGCCACCCGCGGCGTCGCCCAGCTCGTGCTGCTCGACTCGAACTTCTCGGCGCTGCCCCGGGTGGTGGCCGAGGGCCGTCGGGTGATCAACAACATCGAGCGCGTCGCCAGCCTGTTCTTGACCAAGACCGTCTACTCGATGGTGCTGTCGGTGTTCGTCGGCGTCATCGCCCTCGACTACCCGCTGCAGCCGATCCACCTCACGCTGCTCAGCTGGTTCTCGATCGGCATCCCGGCGTTCTTCCTGGCGCTCGAGCCGAACAGCGAGCGCGTCCACCGCGGCTTCCTCCAGCGGGTGCTCGGCTGGGCGGTGCCGGCCGGGGTCGTGATCGCCGGGCTGACGATGGCCGTGTTCGAGATCGTCCAGATCGACACGCACATCGACGTCGACGAGGCACGCACGGTCGGCGTGCTCACCGCCGGTTCGATCGCCCTGCTGAACCTGTACCGGGTGGCCCGCCCGCTGAACCTGATGCGCGGGGTGCTGGTGATCTCGATGGCCTCGCTGTTCGTGCTGTTCTTCATCTTCCCGTTCACCCGCGACATCTTCGAGCTGCCCGTCACCGAGTGGTGGGCCTACCTCGTGGCCGCGGCGGCGATCGCCGTCGGCTATCCGCTGCTCGCGCTCGGCAGCTGGATCAGCGCCACGATCTACCAGCGGCGCACGGCGAGCCGTACAGTCGCCGCATGAGTGTCGTCGTCGTCACCGGAGCCAACAGCGGCATCGGCCGGGCCACCGCCATCCACCTCGCCGGACAGGGCCACGTCGTCTACGGCACCGTGCGCAGCGTCGAGCGTGCCGCCAAGCTGCAGGCGATGTCCGCCGACGCCGGCGTGGAGGTCAAGCTCGTCGAGCTCGACATCGCCGACGACGAGTCGGTGCGCGCCGGCTTCGCCGAGGTGCTCGCCGAGGCGGGCGGGGTCGACGTGCTGGTGAACAACGCCGGCATCGGCGGCAACGCCGTGGCCGAGGAGTGCCCGCCGTCGCTGTACCTGGAGTTGATGAACGTCAACCTGTGCGGCGCGGTGCGCTGCCTGCAGCAGGTGCTGCCGGGGATGCGCGAGCGCCGCTCGGGGGCCATCGTCAACATCACCTCGATCACCGGCCGTGTGGCGGCACTGGCCCAGTCGCCGTACGTCACGTCGAAGTGGGCGTTCGAGGGGTTGTGCGAAGGGCTCGCCCAGGAGCTCGCCCCGTTCGGCATCCGCGTGGTGATCATCGAGCCGGGCGTGACGAAGAGCGCGATCTTCGCCAAGAACATCGACGCCCCGAACCTGACCGGCGCGTACGACGCCCAGTACCGGCGGATGTTCCAGTTCTACGCCGCGGGCATCGCCGCGGCCACCGACCCGTTCGAGGTGGCCAAGCTGATCGACCACGCGCTCACCACCGATTCGCCCAAGCTGCGCTACGCCGTCAGCTGGGCCGGTCCGGAGTTCGTCGAGGGTCGGTCGCGGATGACCGACGAGGAGTGGGTGGCGCTCGGTGCCCACGAGCACGACAGCGACTACTACGACGAGTTCGAGCGGCGCTTCAACATCGCCCTGCGCCCCGGCTGAGCCGCCGCCGCTGCCGACTCAGGTCGGGCAGCGGGTCACTGCGAGGTACGGCTGCGGGTTCACTGCGGCGCCGCTGCGGCCGGCGGGGTGAACCTCGAAGTGCAGGTGGTACGAGCCCGGTGCCGGGTTGCCGGTGTCGCCGACGTAGGCGATCACGTCGCCCTTCTTGACCGTCGCGCCGATCGGCAGATCGGCGAAGTGGTCGAGGTGGGCGTAGAAGTACGACGCGCCGGTGGCGTCGTCGCGCAGGTACCAGGCGTTGCCCGACAGCGACGAGTTCGCGTCGCCGACCTTGACCTGATCGGTGAGCGTGCCGTCGACCACGGCGAGCACCGGCGTGTTCTGCGGGGCGACGATGTCGTCACCCTCGTGCGCGCGCGTCGCCGTCCGGCTGTCGCCGAAGTTGTCCAACGGCGTGCCGCAGACGATGGGCGTCAGCGTTGCCGGTACCGGCGCGCCGATCTTGGTCGGCGGCCTGGTGGTCGTCGTCGTGCTCTTCGTCGTGGCCTTCGTGGTGGTCGGCGGGGTGAGGCGCACGGCCGGCGCACTGGCGCTGGCGTCGGCGCCGATCGTCTCGACGGCGCCGCTCGCCGCGCGAGCGGGGACGCCACCGGCGGCGGCGAACGTGATCGCCACGGCGGCGCCGGCGATGGTCAGGACACGGGAGAGCAGATGGCGGCGGATCATGGGTGGACAGCCCTCCAGGGGCGTGACGGGTCGACGGTCGTGCCCCGTCCACCCGGACCCGGCGACGCTAGCGCGACCCCTGTCCCCTCGTTCCAGCGCGCCCGTCAGGGGACCCGCCAGGGGGTCCCGCCAGGGGGTCCCGTCAGCCGAGGGGGACGGCGAGATCGCCGTCGAGGATCCGCTTGTCCTCCGGGTCGGCGATGGGCACCTCGTGCGCGGCCCGCCACTCGACGGCGGCCTCGCCGGTGCGACCGAGGGCGTGCAGCGCCCGGGCCCGGGCCTCGTGCGCGTAGGCCAGGTCGAAGTCGCCGAGGTCGTGCGCCAGGCACGCCAGCATGCACCGATCGGCGGCGACGAGCGCCAGTGCCGGCTGCCCGACGGCCAGCTGCGCCTTGGCGATCATCGAGTCGGCGCCGCGCCGCGTTGGCCGGTACGGCGCCGGCGGCGCGGTCCCAGTGGTAGGCCGCGGCATACGCCCGGCGGACGAGCTCCTCGTCGTCGGCCGGGGTGCGCTCCGTCTGGTCGAGCAGGTCCCAGATCGAGTTGTTCGCCTCCACGGCCTGGGTCCGGTGCCACTCGTCGACCGGGGCGGTGACCGGCGTCAGCGCCGTGGGATCGAGCGCCGGCAACGGTTCGCCCGTCTCGATCAGCGACTTCATCGAGTCGAGCACCCACACCCAACCGTCCTTGACGTTGGCCCATGTCTTCGGGCTCGCCGCCAGGTCGCCGTGCACCAGGCGCACCCGGGTGAGACCGTCGCCGACCGGATCGATCTCCCAGGTCACCCGGCTCGGCGGCTCCTCGGACATCGCCGCGTCGTACAGCACCCGCCAGGTCTGGACCAGCCGGCGCGGTGGGTCCATCTCCTCGATGACCCCCTCGACGGCCGGCCTGCCGGCGGCGACGACCGTGGTGCGGTACGGCTTGCCGGCCTCGTACGGGGCATCGGGCGCGGTGCCGTGGAAGTACCGCGACATCCACGCCGGATCGGTGATCGCCTGCCACACCTGCTCGGGCGTGGCGCGGATGAACGTCTGGTACACGTGGGCGGTGATGGCCACGGCGGCCTCCTAGGTGGCTTCGAGCTCGACGCGCAGGTCGACGAGCGCACGGGTGAACGGTTGGGCGTACTTGCTGATCCACCGGTCGGCGATCTCGCCGATCGGCACGGGGTTGAGGTGGTGCAGCTTCTGGCGCCCGGCGCGGCGGGCGACGACGAGGCCGGCCGCCTCCAGCACGGCGAGGTGCTTCATCACGCCGAAGCGGGTCATCGCCGGGAACCGATCACCGAGGGCCTGCAGCGATTGGCCGTCGACGGCGAACAGCGCGTCGAGGATGGCCCGACGCGTCGGATCGGCCAGCGCGCGGAACACGGCATCGTCGGTGTCGTGGTCGGTGCCGTGGTCGGTGGTGCGCACGGCCATCGCCGCATGATAGGTGACCATCTGGTCACCTATCAAGTGGGCGGCGGTTCCTCGCCGGTGAGCAGCCGCGCCGCGTGGTCGTAGGTCAGGTAGTTCCACGTCCAGCTGAGCAGCACGCTCACCCGGTTGCGGAAGCCCATCAGGTAGACGATGTGCAGGCCGAGCCACGCCAGCCAGCCGATCGGACCGCTGAGCCGCCGCCCGCCGGGGAGCTCGGTGACTGCCGCGTGGCGCCCGATCGTGGCCATCGAACCCTTGTCGTGGTAGCTGAACGGCTCGGCCACCTCGCGGCCGGCGAGCCTGGCGACGATCCGCTCGGCGACGTACCGGCCGCCCTGCATCGCCGGTTGGGCGACCTGCGGCAGGGGCTGGTCACGACCCGCAGCGATGTCGCCGATCGCGTACACACCCGGGTGGTCCGGCACGCCGAGCCGTTCGTCGACGATGATCCGCCCGCCCCGGGCCAGTGGCACCCCGAGCATCGCCGCAACCGGCGACGCAGCCACCCCCGCGGTCCACACCACGGTGCGCGCCGGGATGTGCCGGCCGTCGGCCAGCACCACGCCGTCGGGCTCCACCGCGGCGACCCCCACGCCGGTGACCACCTCGACGCCGCGCCGACCGAGCACCCGCTGGGCGATGGCGCTGCTCGGCGTGGAGAACGTGCCCAGCAAGCGGTCGGCGGCCTCGACGAGGATGACGCGGGCATCACCGACGTCGAGGTGGCGGAAGTCCTTGGCGAGCACGTTGTCGAACAGGGCCACCATCCCCCCGGCCAGCTCCACACCGGTGGGGCCGCCGCCGCAGATGACGACGTTGAGCGCACCGTCGGTGGCCGCGTCGACGTCGGCCGACGACTCCTCGAACCGGGCGAGCACGTGCTGGCGCACGGCGAGCGCATCGTCGAGCGACTTCATCGTGAACGCGTGCTCGTCGACGCCGGGGATGCCGAAGGAGGTGCTCACCGCGCCCGCGGCGACGACCAGTGAGTCGAACTCGAGCGGGCTCCCCGGATCGGTGTGCACCAGCCGGCGGTCGAGATCGATGCCCACCACGCCGCGCCATGCGGACGTCGACGTTGCGCTGGCGGCGGAAGATGCCGCGGATCGGATAGCCGATGTCGGCGCCGTCGAGCCCGGCGGTGGCCACCTGGTACAGGAGGGGTTGGAACGTGTGGAAGTTGTTGGTGTCGACGATCGTCACCCGCGCGCCGGCCCGGCGCAGGCCCCGCGCCGCGGCCAGACCGCCGAAGCCGGCGCCGATGATCACCACGCGATGACGGGCCACGATGACCACGTTACGGGTCCCGCCGGCGCCCGTCGGCCGGCGGCGGATAGCCGACCTGTTTCGTCGGGATTGTCGCTACTGTTGCCGCCCTCAGGGCGCCGGATGCCCTGCACATGTGGCAAAGGAGCCAGCACCATGGCCGTTCGTCTCGGCGACATCGCCCCCGATTTCACCGCCCCCACCACCCAAGGCGAGATCCACTTCCACGAGTGGCTCGGCGACAGCTGGGGCGTGCTGTTCAGCCATCCCAAGGACTTCACCCCGGTGTGCACCACCGAGCTCGGCTACGTGGCCAAGATCAAGCCGGAGTTCGACAAGCGCAACGTGAAGGTCATCGGCCTGTCCGTCGATCCGGTGGACAGCCACGAGCGGTGGGAGGCCGACATCGCCGAGACCCAGGGCACGCCGGTGAACTTCCCGATGATCGGCGACCCGGAGCGCAAGGTCGCCGACCTGTACGACATGATCCACCCGAACGCCAACGACACGCTCACCGTCCGCTCCGTGTTCGTCATCGGCCCGGACAAGAAGGTCAAGCTCACGCTGACCTACCCGGCGTCGACGGGCCGCAACTTCGACGAGATCTTGCGCGTCATCGACAGCCTCCAGCTCACCGCCGGCTACAAGGTGGCCACCCCGGCGAACTGGAAGGACGGCGACGACGTGATCATCGGCTCGGCCGTCACCGACGACGAGGCCAGGCAGTTGTTCCCCCAGGGCTGGACCGCGGTGAAGCCGTACCTGCGCACGCTCCCCCAGCCGAACAAGCAGTGACCCCGATGGCCTATTCAACCAAGTGGTTGCAGACGATCGCCTGATGGCGTAGGCTCCTCTTCAACCAATCAGTTGAAGAGGAGCCGTCATGGTCGACGTCACGGTCGACGACCAGCTGTCCCGAGTCTTCGCCGCCCTCGCCGATCCGACGCGGCGCGACATGGTGGCCCGGCTCGCGCAGGGTGATGCCACGGTCGGCGAGCTGGCCGAGCCGTACGCGGTGTCGGTCCAGGCGGTGTCCAAGCACGTCAGGGTGCTCGCCGACGCCGGTCTCGTGAGCAAGCGCCGGGACGCCCAGCGGCGGCCGTGCCATCTCGAGGCCGAGGTGTTCGACCTGCTGACCAAGTGGATCGAGCGCTACCGCCGCCAGGCACAGGAGCGCTACGAACGCCTGGACGCCGTGCTCGCCGAGCTGCAGGACGCCGAGCGGCCCGCCTCTTCCCGTCACGCACTGCGAGGAGCAGCATCATGAGCGTCACCGGAAACACCACCCACCAGGTCTCGATCGAGGCCGATCGCGCCCTGCCGATCATCCGCATGACCCGCGACTTCGACGCCACCCCGGCTCAGCTGATGCGCGCGCACACCGAGCCGGAGCTGTTCGCCCGCTGGGTGGGCCCGACGGCGATGGTCACCACCATCCAGGACTGGGACGCCACCACCGGCGGGCGGTGGCGGTACGTCGCCGAGCGCGACGGCCTGACGTTCGGCTTCCACGGCTGCTTCCACGAGATCGGCGAGGCGCGCATCGTCCAGACGTTCACGTTCGACGGCTCGCCCGAGCAGGTCGCACTGGAGACGTTGACGTTCGAGGACCTCGGCGACGGCCGCACCCGGCTGCACGCGCAGTCGCTCGTCGACAGCTTCGAGGTGCGCGACCAGTGGCTGGCCGGCGACATGCAGACCGGCGTGGATCAGGGCTACGCCAAGCTCGACGCACTCGTGGGCGACCTGTGAGCGCGGGTCCGGCCGACGAGCACCGGCGCATCGCCGCCGCCTTCACGGCGACGGTCGAGGGCACCGCGCCCGACGCGTGGGACAACCCGGCACCGCCGGAGGGCTGGACCGCGCGCGACGTCGTCGGCCACCTCGTCGAGTGGTTCCCCGGGTTCCTCCAGTGGTCGGCGGGGATCGCCCTGCCGGCTGGCCCGTCGGTGGCCGACGACCCGGTGGCCGCCTGGCGGACGCAGACGGGGGCGGTGCAGGCGCTGCTCGACGACCCGGCCAGCGCCGAGCGGGTGCACGACTTCCCGCACATCGGGGCGATGCCGCTCCAGCAGGCGATCGACATGATCTACACGAGCGACGTCTTCCTCCACCGCTGGGACCTCGCCCGGGCCACCGGCCAGGACGAGACGCTCGACCCGGACAAGTGCGCGGCGATGCTCGAGGGCATGTTGCCGATGGACGAGGTGCTGCGCCAGAGCGGCCAGTACGGACCGCGTGTCGAGGTCCCCGCCGACGCCGACGTGCAGACCAAGCTGCTGGCGTTCATCGGCCGCACGCCCTAGCAGTCAGACGAGGTTCGCCTCGACCCACTCGCGCACGTTCGGCGCGAGGCGGTCGAGGTGGGCGGCCGGGTGCTCGCGGATCATCGTGGCGCTGATCGGCACGGTGGTGCGCTCGGCGTCGACCACCACGGCCTCGGCGCCGAAGCGCGCGGCGATGCCCGACACGTACGGGTCGCTGCTGAACACGACGTCCGGTCCCGACTCGTGCGGCCAGCGTGACCGGAACAGGGCCATCCACTCGGCCCACAGGGCCTCGTCGTCGAAGTTCGTGTCCAGGTCGTGGCGCACCTCGACGACGACGACATCGGGGTGCAGCTCGGCCAGCCAGGCGGCGCGCAGCTCGCCCGGCACGAGCTCGCCGTCGCGCGTGTTGACGAACACCACGAGCCGCTCGACGCGCTCGGCGGCCCAGCCGATCATGAAGCTGTGGCCGAGGTGCGGCGGGTTGAACCGCCCGACGATCAACCCGCTGCGGCCGTTCTCCGCGCTCGACGTGCTCACCCCCGCCGGACCTTGTCGCCCGGTCGCTTGGACTCCTTGGCGCCGGGGCGCAGCTCCCTGCGCAGCACGAAGCGCAGGCCGCTCCACTGCTCGTCGATCGCGCAGACCTTGTTGTCCACCCACCCCGTCGGCAGCAGCACCTCGCGCAGCACGTCCTCGGTGACGTCGGTGGTCATCCCGCTCGTCCGCTTGGGCCACGCCACCCAGGCGGCGCCGGCCGGGACCAACGGCTTGGTGACCCGCGGCCACAGCGGCGCGAGCTGGGCGCGAGCGGTGACGAACACGACCACGACGTCGAGCGGAGCGAGCAGCGAGCGCTGCCAGACGGCGTCGCCGAGGTCGCCGAGCGCCGCGGCGAACGTCGGCGGCTCGCCGACGGTGGTGAAGACCGCGTCGCCGGTGAGGCCCAGCTTCGTGGTCAGCGTCGACTGCGAGTACCCGGCCATCGTCTCAGTCTGTAGCGATGGCCCGCAGGATGTCGACCCTGGTGGCCCGACGGGCCGGGATCACCGCGGCGAGCACACCGAGCACGAAGGCCAGCACGAGGATCGCCACGATGTTGCCCACCGGCACGGCGAAGTGCCGCAGACCCTCGTCGCGCAGGGCGAGGATCACCACGTAGCCGAGCAGCAGGCCGAGCACGACGCCGACCAGCGCGCCGTACAGCGAGGTGATCACGCTCTCCCAGCGCACCGTGATGCGCACCTGTGAGCGGGACATGCCGACGGCGCGCAGCAGGCCGGTCTCGCGCCGGCGCTCGTACACCGCGAGGAGCAGGGTGAGGACGATGCCGAACACGGCGATGACGATCGACAGCGCCAGCAACCCGTAGACGAACGTCAGGCTCTGGTCGACGAGGTCGCTGCGCGAATCGACGAACTCGTCGCGCGACTGCAGCTCGCCGATGCCGTACTGGTCGATCACGGCGTCGACGGCGGCGCGCAGCCGCCGGTCGCTGACGCCCTCGGCGCGGTCGAGGAACACGACGCCGGCAGGGTTGTTCACACCGGTGCCGTCGAACATCCGGGCGTCGTAGATGCGCGCCTGGGCGATCGTGCTCGTCTCGTAGATGCCCTGCACGGTCAGCGCCCGCGGCTGCGCGTCGATGAGCACGTCGACGGTCGAGCCGAGGGCGAGGTCGCGGCGCTTGGCCTCGCCGTCGCTGATCAGCAGGCCGTCGGGTGTCAGGTCGGCGAACGACCCGGCGAGGAACGTGTAGTCGAGCAGCGCCGCCGCGCCCTGCCCGTCGACCGCCGAGCCGACTGCGGAGGTGCCGTCGGCGAAGGTCAGCCGGGCGAAGCCGAGACCGGTCGCCGCGCCGACCTCGGGCAGCGCCTGCACCTCGTCGACGAAGTCCTGGCTGAAGCTCACCGAGCCGCCGTTGGTCGAGTTGACGACGTACTCGGCGCGCACGGTGGCACCGATCGTCGCCCGCAGCTGGGCCTTGATCGACGCGGCGAACACGGTGGCGCCGGTGACCAGCGCGACGCCGATGAGGACCGGCGCGGCGGTGCGGGCCGTGCGCTTCGGGTTGCGTTGCACGTTGCCCCGGGCCATCGCCCCGGTGATGCCGCGCACCGCTTCGACGGGCGCACCGAGCACGCGGGCGATCGGCTTCGCCATCGCCGGTCCGACGAGCAGCACGCCGGCGAACACCAGGCCGATGCCCGCGCCGAGCAGGAGCGCGTCCGCTCCGGCGAGCACCACCCCGATCGCCGCGCTGCCGAGCGCGATCGAGATGCCGGCGAGGATGAAGCGGACGCGGACCGAACCGGCGCGCTCATATGCGGTGTCGACCATCGCCGCGACCGGCGACACCCGTCCGGCGCGCACCGCCGGGATCAGCGCGGCGACGAGCGTGGCCGACAGGCCGGCGACGATCGTCACGATCACGGTGGTGCCGGTGAGCTCCAGTCCGCGCGCCGGGATGCTGTAGCCGAGCGCATCGAGCAGGTTGCGGATGCCGAGCGCCAGACCGATGCCGCCGACCAGGCCGAGCAGCGAGCCGAGGACCCCGGTCACCGTGGCCTCGACCAGCAGCGCAGTCGTCACCTGGCGACGGCTCGCGCCGACCGCGCGCAGCAGCGCGTTCTCCCGCTGGCGCTGCGCCGTGGTGATCGAGAACACGTTGTAGATCACGAACGCGCCGACGCCGAGCGCGACGAACGAGAAGATCGACAGGAAGATGGTGACGAAGCCGAGCGCCTTGCCCACCTCGGTCTGCTGCTGGTCGGTGATCTCGGCGCGGGTGAGGCTCTCGGCCACGTCGGGATCGAGGCTCGCCTGGACCCTCGCCGCCAGCTCGGTTCCGGACACCGAGCCGTCGCCGCGCACGAGCACCGCGTCGACGAATCCCGGCCGACCGACGAACGCCTCCGCGGTGGCTTCGTCGAACAACGCCCACGTGCCGTTGCCCGGCGAGGCGACGTCGTTGTAGGCGACGATGCCGACGAGGGTGAACTCGCGCGAACCGCCGTTGGCGTTCAGCTTCACCGTGTCGCCGACGCGGTAGCCGGCGTCGCTGGCCGTCTGGCGCTCGAGGGCCACCTCCCCGTCGGCGGTCGGCCGGCGCCCGTCGACCACCTTCCACACCGACAGCTCGCCGTCGTTGATCGTGCCACCCTCGGTCGGTCCCGTCGGCCGCTCCAGCGGTGTGCCGTCTCGGCCGATCACCGCCACGTCGTCCTCGACGAAGGCCTGGGCATCGGCGACGCCGGCGACGGCGGCGACCTGCGCCACGGTGCTGCTCGGCAACCGGTCGCGCGACTCGAAGCCGAACGCCAGCTCCACCGTGTTCGACGACTGCACGTAGACGTCGACGCGCTCGTACAGGTCGGCGTACAGGGCGTCGAACGTCCGCTCCACCGTGTCGCGGAAGATGAACGTGCCCGAGAGGAACGCGGTGCTGGCCACGATGGCCAGCGCGGTGAGCACGATCCGCCCCCATCGGGCGAGCACGCTGCGCAGCGCCAGCCTCAACATCCGGCGTGCCTCCGGCGACGCTTGACGCTTCGATCGAACGTCTGTACGATCGGAGCATGGGTGGTGCCGCAGCCGTCGAGGACCTCATCGGCCGAGCCGATGCGAGCATCGATGACGGCGTCGTCGTGCCGCTGGGGAGGGCTCGCGACCGGGCGATCGACGGCCTGCAGGAGCGCATCGCCGCCACGTGCGGTGCGCTGAACCGGTTGCACGGCGAGCTGGTCGACGAGATCGCCGAGGCACTGCGGCTGAACCTGTGGCAGCAGGGCGGCATCTGCTCCCCCGAGCACTGGGTGAAGTGGCGGACCGGCGTGTCCCACGGCCATGCCAAGGAACTGGTCCGCCTGGCCCGGCGGGTCGGAGAGCTGCCCGTGTGCGCCGCCGAGCTGCGTGCTGGTCGGGCGTCGCTCGACCAGCTCGACGTCGTCGCCCGTCACGTGCCCGCTGCGTTCGAGGCGCAGGTCGGCGAGCTGGTGTCCACGGCGATGGTCGGCCAGCTCCAACGGGTGCTGTCCAAGCTGCCGTACGACGACTCCGGCGCTGAGCGTGCCGACGAACCGCTGCCCGCGCCACCGGCCGCCGAGGTGCGCACCGGCCACGACGAGCACGGCCGGTTCACCCTCGCCGCGGCTGGACCGCCCGACGACGGTGAGCTGCTGCTGGCTGCCCTGGCCGAGTCGCGCGATCGCCTGTTCCACGCGGGTGCCACGGATGTCACCCCGTGGGATGCGTTGGTGGAGATGGCGCGCACGTCGCTGTCGGCGGTCACGTCGGCGTCGCGCGCCGATCGATTCCGGGTGTACCTGCACCTCGATGATGCCGGGGCGTGGTTCAACGCCGGCCGGCACGTCCCCGACGCCGTGCTGCGCCGCTTGACCTGCGACGGCGAGGTGCGTCCGGTGTTCGAGACCACCGGCCGGCCCCTCCGGCTGGGTCGTACGACTCGGGTGGTGCCCAACGACCTGCGCCGGCTGATCCTCGACCGCGACCGCGTGTGCCGCCATCCGGCGTGCACCAGCCGCTTCCACCTCGATGTCCACCACCTCGTCCACTGGTCCGACGGTGGCCGCACCGACCCCGACAACCTCCTGGCCTTGTGCGGCAGGCATCACCGAGCCCACCACGCCGGTGAGTTCGGCATCACCGGCAATCCGGAGCGCACCGACGGCCTCTCGTTCACCGACGCCCGCGGCCGACCGCTCACCGGCCCACGGGCCGACCCATCCGACCGCTCACCACCCACCGGTCCGGCGTACCCCGGCCCCACCGGCGAACGCTGGGAGTCGCGCTGGTTCACCCTGGATGCACCCGACCGCCACGGCCCAGCCCCGCCGCGCGACCCCGCCGCCTGAGCCGACGGCGACACCGGAACGGCGCGTGCGCCGCCGGCGATGTCGTGTCCGTCGAGCATCAAGTCGTGGCGATGGCGCTCAGGATGTCCGACTTCGCTGCGCGGCGCGCCGGGATGATCGCCGCGATCACGGCGAGGACGATGGCCGCGACTGCGAAGATGACGATCGACAGGGTCGGCACGGCGAAGGCCGACAGACCCTGGTCGCGCAAGGCGCGCACGACCACCCAGCCGAGCACGAGGCCGAGCACGACGCCCATCACAGCTCCGATCAACGCGGTGAGCACCGACTCCCACAACGTGCTGCCGGCCACCTGACCCCGAGTGGTGCCGACGGCGCGCATCAGGCCGAGCTCGCGTCGGCGCTCGTACACCGACAGCAGCAACGTGATGACGATGCCGAGGATGGCGATGAAGATCGACATGCCGAGCAGGGCGTAGATGAAGTTGAGGAACGTGTCGACCTGCGCCGTCTGGCTGTCGATGTACTCGTCGCGCGTCTGGAACTTGGCCGTCGGGTACTGGTCGACGACGCCCTTGACCTGTGTCGCGGTGGTCGTCGGATCGGAGCCAGGCTTGCTGGCGACGACGATGACGGTGTCGAACACCGGGTTGCTGGTGCCCTCGAACGTCGCCCGGTTGAGGACGTAGTCGCCGAAGATCTTCGAGTCGAAGATGCCCTGGACGGCGAGCTGCTTGGTGGATCCGTCGAGGAACGTGACCGCGACCATGTCGCCGAGCGCCAGGTTGGCGCCGTCGGCATGGTCCTTGGACACGACCAGCCCGTCGGCGGTGAGATCGTCCCAGCTGCCCGCGGTGAACGTCAGCCCGAGCGTCGGCCCGGCCTGGGTCGGATCGACCACCGCGACGAGCTTGCCGCTCGCCTCGGTGTCGCCCGGCTCCTGGATGTTGACCGCAGTTGCTCCCAGCCCGGCCGCCGCTTCGACGTCGGGCAACTGAGCGATGCTCTCGGCGAGGCCGCTCGGCAGGCCGCCGAATCCGCCACCACCGTTGCCGCCGCTCGGCGTGATGGTGAAGTCGCCGAGGAACTGCTCGCCGACCTGCTGACGCACCGACTCCTTGGCCGACGACCCGAGCGTGGCGACACCGACGAGCAGCGCCAGACCGACACCGAGCGCGCCGGCGGTGAGCGCGATGCGCTTGGGGTTGCGCGCCGCGTTGCGCCCGGCGACGGCACCGATGACGCCGCTGATCTTCGTCAGCACCGGGGTGGCCAGCCGGGCGATCGGCGCAGCGACGAGCGGTCCGAGCGCGATGAGCGAGATGAACAGCCCGACCACGCCGACGCCGAGCATCGCCGTGGCGCCGCCGAGCCCGAGGATGATGCCGATCGCCGCGACCACGAGGAACACGGCCCCGACGATGATCCGCTTGCGCGAGATGTCGGCGCGGTCGACGCTGACGTCGCGCATCGCCGCCAGTGGCGGGATGCGTCCCGAGCGGATCGCCGGCACGATGGCGCACAGCAGCGTGACGAGCGCGCCGACGAGCATCGTGATGATGAAGCCGGTCGGCTTGATGACCAAGCTGCTCGAGCCCACGCCGAACCCGGCCTGCTCCATGAGCCACAGGATCGCCCGCGCCAGGCCGATGCCGGCGATGTAGCCGATCAGCGAGCCGCCGATGCCGACGACGAGCGCCTCGACGAGCAGCGAACGGGTGACCTGCCCGCGGCTCGCGCCGATCGCCCGCAGCAGCGCGTTCTCCTGCTGGCGCTGCGCCGCGGAGATGCTGAAGACGTTGAAGATGATGAAGCTGCCGACGAAGATGGCGATGAGGGCGAAGATCGACAGGAACACGGTGAGGAAGCTCAAGCCGCGCTCGATGTCGCTCTTGTTCTCCTCGGTGATCTGCTTGCCGGTGAGCACCTCGACGTTGGTGTTCCCGGCCTGCTGCAAGGACTGCTCGACGCGGTCGGCCAACTCCTGCTGCGTGAGCGAGCCGTCACCGCCGACGTCGATCGAGTCGATCAGCCCTGGCTTGCCGATGACGAACGACTGCGCGGTCGGCAGGTCGAACAACGCCCACGACGCGCCGCCGGTGGTGTCGCTGCCGGCGAAGCGCGCCGTGCCGACCACGTCGAACTGCTGGGTACCGACCTGGGTGGTGACGCTGACCTTGTCGCCGACGTTGACGTCGTACTGGTCCGCCGAGTGCTGGTCGATGACCACCTCGCTGCCGCCCGACGGCGCCCGGCCCTCCTTGATGCTCCACGGCGACGTCGGCGCACCGGTGAACACGCTGCCGAACGTCGGCGGGCCACCGCCGCCGATCTCCTTGCCGGCAGCCGTGCTCATCTGGGCGAAGCCCTGGACGTCGCCCGTCGCCGACGTGACGCCTGGAACGGCGGCCACCGTGGCGATCATCGAGTCGGGGATCTGGTCGCGTGTCGTGTCGAAGCCCGCGTCGACCTTGTTCGTCGAGCGGACGAACGCGTCGGTCTTGGCGAACGCGTTGGCGAAGATCGTGTCGAACGTGCCGCGGATCGTGTCGCTGAAGACGAACACGCCGGACAGGAACGTGGTGCCGGCGATGATCGCCAGTGCGGTGAGCGCCAGGCGGCCCTTGCGCGCCAGGACGTTCTTCAGCGAGAGCCGGAGCATGTCACTCCCCGAAGCGCTTCATCCGGTCGAGCACCCGCTCGGCCGTCGGCTCGGCCATCTCGTCGACGATCCGGCCGTCGGCGAGGAAGATCGCCCGGTCCGCATAGCTCGCGGCGACCGGGTCGTGGGTGACCATCACGATCGTCTGCCCGAGCTCGCGCACCGCCCGGCGCATGAAGTCGAGGATCTCGGCACCGGTGCGGCTGTCGAGGTTGCCGGTGGGCTCGTCGGCGAAGATGATCGTCGGCTGGCTGGCCAGCGCCCGGGCGACGGCGACGCGCTGCTGCTGGCCGCCACTCAGCTCGCTGGGGCGGTGCTTGAGGCGCGACCGCAGCCCGACGGTGTCGATCACCCGGTCGATCCACTGCTGGTCGCCCTTGTTGCCGCCGAGCAGCAGTGGCAACGTGATGTTCTCCTCGGCGGTGAGCGTGGGGATCAGGTTGTACGCCTGGAAGATGAACCCGACCGCGGTGCGCCGCAGTTCGGTGAGCTGCTTGTCGTTGAGCTTCGCCAGGTACGTCGCGCCGATGTACACCGCCCCGGACGTGAGCTCGTCGAGACCTGCGAGGCAGTGCATCAGCGTGCTCTTGCCCGATCCGGACGGACCCATGATCGCGGTGAACTTGCCGGCCTCGAAGGACACCGTGACCCCGTCGAGGGCGCGCACCTCGCTGTCGCCGGCGCCGTACACCTTGGTCGCGTCCACCGCGCCGGCCGCGGCGGTCAGCGTGCTCTGCTCTGTCATCCCCCCGTTGTAGTTCCCGCAGCGGGTGGTCGCATCCGCATTCGGGGTGACGGGGGTCCGCAACGCGGCGGATCGCCCGTTCTCACGACTCGCCGGCGCCGGGCGTGACCAGCCCCGATTCGTAGGCGACGACGACCGCCTGGACGCGATCGCGCAGGCCGAGCTTGGTCAGCACCCGACCGACGTGGGTCTTCACCGTGGCCTCACCGAGGTACAGGCGCTCGGCGATCTCGGCGTTGGACAGCCCACGGGCGATCAGCTGCAGCACCTCGCGCTCGCGCTCGGTGAGGTCGCGCATCCCGGGCGTCGCCGCCGCGTCGACCGTCGGCCGCCGGGCGAACTCCTCGATCACCCGGCGGGTGACCGACGGGTCGAGCAGCGCGTCGCCACGGGCGATCACCCGCACGGCATCGATCAGCTGCTCCGCCGGCGCGTCCTTGAGCAGGAAGCCGCTGGCGCCGGCGCGCAGGGCGGCGTCCACGTAGTCGTCGAGGTCGAACGTGGTCAGGATCAGCACGCGCGGCGGGTCGTCCACCGCCTGGATCCGCCGGGTGGCCTCGACGCCGTCGACGTGCGGCATGCGCACGTCCATCAGCACGACGTGCGGACGCGATCGGGCGACCAGGCCGACGGCGTCGCGTCCGTCGGCGGCCTCGCCGACCACGGCGATGTCCGGCTCGGACTCGAGGATCATCCGGAAGCCGGCGCGCACCATCGCCTGGTCGTCGATCAGGGCGACGCGGATCGTCATGTCGGCAACGTGGCCCGCACCCGCCAACCACCACCCGGGCGAGGCCCGGCGACGAGCTGCCCGGCGAACATCCCGACACGTTCGCGCATCCCCACCAACCCGAAGCCGCCGGCAGCGGCAGCGACGCTCGCGCCCCGACCGTCGTCGAGCACCTCGACGACGAGCGCGCCGGGGACGCGCTGCACCGTGACCTCCACCGCGTGGACGACGCCGGCGTGGCGGCGCACGTTGGTCAGCGCCTCCTGGACCACCCGGTACGCGCTGAGCCCGCGACCGCCTGGGGGACGTCGGCGAGCTCGGCCTCGGCGGGGAGGCGCAACCGCACCGGGAGATCCGTCGTCGAATCGACGAGGTCGGCGAGCGACGCCACGCCGGGTTGGGGCGCCATCGTGCCGGCCGGGTCGTCGCCGCGCAGCACGCCGAGCACGCGGCGCATCTCGTGCATCGCCGTCCGCCCGGTCTCCTCCACGTCGACGAGCGCCGCGGTCGCGGCGCCGGGTCGGTGGCCAGCTGGCGGCGGGCCGCCGCGGCCTGGATGACCATCACGCTGACGCTGTGGGCCACCACGTCGTGCAGCTCGCGGGCGATGCGCCGGCGCTCGTCCTGCAGAGCCAGCTCGGCGGCGCTGCGTTGCCGCTCGGCGGCCTGGTCGACGATCTCCCGGCTCAGCTCCCGACCGCGGCGGACGCGGTCGCCGACGATCATCACCAGCGCGAGGAACACGGCCCCGGGGACGAACATCACCGGGTTGTGGGCCCCGCGAGGGCCGCGACCGCGACGGGCACGGCCGCGGCGCCGACGCACAGCAGGATCCGCCGCAGGGTCATCGTCGCGCTCCGGCTGGTGAACGTGTAGCCGGCGAGCAGCGCCGCCAGCCACCCCGGACCGTCGGCGCCGGCGAGCTCGAGACCGACCTGGGCGCCGACCACCACGACGAGCACCGCGAGCGGCGCCCGCCGGCGGGCGATGAGCGGCACGGACGTGGCCAGCGCGAGCACGAACAGGCCCGGCCGCGCCTCGCCGGTCCGGTGGCTGTGGGCAACGACCGAGCCGACGGCCGCGATCGCCAGCACCACCGCGATCACGGTGTCGACCACTTGCGGGTGCCCCCGGGCCCAACGAACCGGGGGCGGCGGCCCACTCGGCCGCCACGGCGCGTGCTGGACCGTCGCGCCCGTCGCGCCGTCACGACCGCGTCCACCATCCGCCCGACGGTACTGGTCGGCGCTCCTTTCGGCATCCGACCTCGTGCGGATTGCCGTACGCTCGCAGGTTGATGGTCTGCCCGTCGTGCGCCTCCACGATCCCTGACGGATCGAGGTTCTGCCCGTCGTGCGGTCACACGCTCGGGGTGCTGCCCAACGAGGAGCGGCGGATCGTCACGGTGCTCTTCGCCGACCTCGTCGGATTCACCACGCTCGCCGAGTACATGGACCCTGAGCAGGCCAAACGGCTCGTGGACCGGGCGTTCGCCCGCCTCGTTGACGACGTCACCGAGTACGGCGGCCGCGTCGACAAGCTCCTCGGCGACGGCATCCTCGCCCTGTTCGGCGCGCCCGTGTCGCACGAGGACGACCCGGAGCGGGCGGTGCGCGCCGGGCTGCGCATGCAGGAGACGCTGAACCGCACGATGGCCCAGCGACCCCCGACGGCGAGCATCGACATCCGCATGCGCGTCGGCATCAACACCGGCGAGGTGCTCGTCGGCACGCTCGCCGGCACCGAGTACACGGCGATGGGCGACGTGGTCAACACCGCCTCACGGCTGCAATCGATGGCTCCGCCCGGGCCGGGTGATCGTCGGCGAGGCGACGCACGGGCTCACCGCCCACACGATCGATTACGAGTCCGCCGGCGAGGTGCTCGCCCGCGGCCGCGAGCGCCCGATCAAGGCGTGGCTGGCCGTCGCCGCCACCGCCCCGCCCGGCGTGCGCCGCCGGCACCGGCTGGAGGTGCCGATGGTCGGGCGGGAGACCGAGCTGGCCATCGCCCAGGGCGCGCTCGAGCAGGCGATCGAGCACGAGCGCGCCGTGGTGCTGTCGTTCATCGGCGAGAGCGGCGTGGGCAAGCGGCGACTGGTCACCGAGGTGCTCGACCGCCTGGCCGGGTGCGCGACGCGCGAGGTCAGCCTGCTGCACGCGCACTGCATCGCCTACGGGCAGGCCAGCCCGTACTGGCCGATCGCCCTGGCGCTGGCCGAACACTTCGACGTCGACCCGAGCCTCTCCCCCGACGAGCTGCGCGTCGAGAGCGCCCAGCGCGCCGCGGAGATGTCGCCGCTCGTCGATCCTGCCGAGACCCAGCGGATCATGGACGTGTTCACCCACATCCACGGGCACCCCTCGCCGATCGACCACCTCGACCCGGCAAGTGCCGCGCTCGTCGATCCACTGGGCCGTCACCAAGGCGTTCGAGCGGATGAGCGAGCACCAGCCGACAGTGCTCGCCGTCGACAACCTGCACTGGGCCGACAACCGCCTCGTCGAGCTGCTCGACCACCTCGTCCACGCGCTCGCCCGCCAGCCCTTCGCCCTGGTCACGGCGATGCGCGCCGGCAGCGAGATCATCTGGCCGCCGCACAGCGAGCGGCTCAGCGTCATCTCGCTGGCGCTGCAGCCGCTGTCGCACGCCGAGACCGACGAGCTGGCCCGCAGCCTGCTCGCCGGTCGCGAGCCGAACGAGCGGCTGCTCGACCAGCTCTACGAACGCAGCGGCGGCAACCCGTTGTTCCTCCAGGAGCTGGCGGCGCTGTCGCGCGTCGGGGCGGCCACCGAGCTGCCCGACTCGCTGCGCAGCCTGATCGGGGCCCGCCTGGACCTGTTGACCAGCGCCCAGCGCCAGGTCGTCGAGAACGCGGCCACGCTCGGCAGCGCCGGCTCGATCCTCCACCTGGAGAAGTTCGCCAACGCGCTGCACCAGGGCTTCGCCCGGTCCACGGTGCGCGAGCTCGATGAGCTCGGGCTGCTCGAGGTGCGCGGCGACCGGTGGGAGTTCCGCAGCGACTCGGTGCGCGAGGCGGCCTACCAGACCCTCACCAAGGCATCGCGCGCCGTGCGCCACGCCGGCGTGGCCGCGGGATGATGGAGTCCCAGGACGCCAAGCCGGGTACGGCCATCGCCAACAGCATCGCCCACCACCTCGCCTGCGCCGCCGAGCTGCAGTCCGAGCTCGGGCCGGTCACCGGTGTGCCACGAACCGTGCGCGCCCAGGCGATCGACGCCTTGATCGAATCGGCCGCCAGGGCGCTCGACTCGGGCGGGCTGCGCGCCGTGGTGCACGAGGCCACTCGCGCGCTCGACCTGCTCGGCGCACCGAACGATCCACCCCCCGAAGGCCTCGGCGATCCAGAGGCGGCCCGTGCCCGGTTGCGCATCCTGCGGGCGAGCGCGTTCGTCGATCAGCGCAACTACGACGAGGCCCGCGCCGACCTCGACGCCGTGATGTCCGAGGCCATCGGCTGCGGCGACCGGGCCACCGAGGGCGAGGCCCGCCGGCTCCTCGGCACGATGCTCCACGCCACCGGCAAGATGGAGCAGGCCCGCGCCGAGCTCGGGCTCAGCGTGGAGATCCTGCGCGATCTGGACCGGCCCGACCTCCTCGCCCAGGCATTGCGCTCGCGCGGCTTCATCGAGCTGTTCGGCGGGTCGCTGGTGGACGCCGAGTGGTTCTTCGGCGAGGCCGACGCGCTGTTCCGTGAGCTCGGCGACCGCCGGGGCATGGCCTGGGTGGAGCAGCACCGGGCCTGGATCGGGTTCATGTCCGGCGATTTCGAGGCAGCCCACGAGAAGCTGCAGCACTCGGCGGCGACGTTGGAGGAGCTCGGCGACCGCAACGGGGTCGGCTGGGTGCTCGGCCTGTTGGCTTACGTCGAGTTCTTCCTGTGCCACTTCGACGTCGCCGAGGAGCTGGCCACCCAGGTGGCG
This sequence comes from uncultured Acidimicrobiales bacterium, assembly GCA_963794805.1. Lineage (GTDB taxonomy): Bacteria > Actinomycetota > Acidimicrobiia > Acidimicrobiales > Ilumatobacteraceae > JAODBQ01. The sequence continues at coordinate 197,327 of CAWCFL010000004.1, read as the reverse complement.
GCCGAAGCGGAGGAGCGTGGCGACACGTGGGCGGCGGCGATGATGCAGACGCTGCAGGCCAACCTGCGCCTGTGGCAGGGCCAGCTCGACGATGCGGCGGCGCTCGCCGAGCAGGCCCGCAAGCGCTTCCGCAAGCTGGAGGACCGCTACGGCCTCAGCCAGGCGATGGCTCCCCTGTTGCGCGCCCAGACGGCGCTCGGGCGCACGGCGGCGGCGCTGCGCACCGAGGAGGAGCTCTTCGCCCTGTCCGAGGTGGCCCCGGTTGGCCCCAACCCGCTGCTGGCCATCGCCGGCGCAGCGATGCACCGCGGCGACGGCGCGCTGGCGGCGGCCCATGCGACGCACGCGATCGCCGAGATGCGCGCCGCCGGCAGCGAAGCCTGGGAGCCGCTGATCCTGCTGTCCATGGCCCTCGCCCAGTGCGAGCGGCTCGACGAGGCGGTCGCCGCCCTGGAGTCGCTGCCCGATCCGGAGTGGGACCATCCCTTCGCCCATGCGGTCGGCTCGCTGGTGAGCGGCATGGAGCACGACATCGAGCGGTCGATGGCCCACGCCGCGGAGGTGTTCGCCGACGAGGGCGCCAGCTCGTACCTCGACCAGGTGATGGCGCGTGTCGGCGCGGCCACGGCGCAGGCTCGCTCCGGCGACCTCGACGCGGCGGTCCTGCACGTCGAGGCCGGGATCGCGCTGGCGCTGGCCGTCGGCGACGTCGTGGCGATCGCCCTCACCACCCGCTGCTCGGAGCTGCTCACCGGCAGCGTCCATCCCTCGGCCGACGCCCGCGTGCCGCTGGCCGAGGGCTGGGAGCACGTGCTCACCAGCCTGTTGCCGCTCGCTAGCGGCGCGCGCCCATGAACATGTACTTCAGCGCGTCGTAGTGCTCGATGCAGTGCCCGGCACCCATCACCACCGCCTCCAGTGGTTGGGTGGACATCTTCACCGGCACCTGCGTCTCGCGCTGGATGCGTTGGGCGAGGCCACGCAGCAGCCCCCCGCCGCCGACGAGGAACATGCCGCGCACGAGGAAGTCCTGGGCCAGCTCGGCCGGCGCCTTCGACAGGCAGCGGATCACCGAGGCGGTGATGCTGCTGACGACGTCGTCGATGGCGAAGCGGATCTCCTCCGGGGTGAGCAGGATCGTCTTGGGCAGCCCGGTCATCAGGTCGCGGCCGCGCACCTCGGCCTGGCTCTCGTCCTCGGTGACGTCCGCCGAGCCGATGGCCACCTTGACCTCCTCGGCGGTGCGCTCACCGATGGCGATGCCGTGCTCGCGGCGCACGTAGGCCTGGATGGCCGCGTCGATGTCGAACGAGCCGACACGAACCGCCTCCAGGGCGACGATGCCGCCGAGGCTGATCACCGCGGTCTCGCTCGTGCCCCCGCCGATGTCGATCACCATGTTGCCGACCGGCTCGTCGATCGGCAGGTCGGCGCCGATCGCCGCGGCCATCGGCTGCTCGATCAGCTGTGCGTCGGCGGCGCCGGCCCGGCGGGCTGCGTCGGTGACCGCGCGGCGCTCGACCTCGGTGATCGCCGACGGCACGCAGATCACCACCTTCGGGCGGGTGAAGCGGCTGACGCCGACGCGTTGCAGGAGCAGCCGGATCATCCGCTCGGTGATCTCGAAGTCGGTGATCGCGCCGCCGCGCAGCGGCCGCACGGCGACGATGTAGCCGGGGGTCCGTCCGATCATCTGCCACGCCTCGCGCCCGGTGGCGAGCACCTCGCCGGTCTGGCGGTTGAGGGCGATGACCGACGGCTCGTTGAGGACGATGCCCTTGCCCTTCATGTACACGAGCGTGTTCGCCGTGCCCAGGTCGATCGCCAGGTCGCGGGCCATGTCAGACAGGTCCGGTCGGCCCTGCGGGCGGCTCGTCGCGCTCGTGCTGCTCGCGCACGCGTTCTTGGACCTCGCGGCGCGACTCGGGCGACAGCGCGTCGATGTGCTTGCGGAACCCGGTGATGCCGGGGTCCTGGCGCGGACGGCGAACGACGAAGGCCCACACGGCCACGACCGCGGCCGCGGCGACGACGATGAGGACGATCGGCAGCAACGTCAGCGGCCTGAGCTCGAGGCCGTGGTGGGCACCTCGGATGCCGCCACGGGCCGGTGAGCGCCCGTCCCCCACCCGGCGCCGCTCTCCCACTCCTCGTGCTTCCAGATCGGTGCCGACGCCTTGATCGCGTCGATCGCATAGCGCCCGGCGGCGAACGCCTCAGGGCGGTGCGGGGAAGCGACGACCACCACCACCGAGGACTCGGCGAGCTCGATGCGCCCGATGCGATGCCACAGGACCACCCGCCCGGCCGTCGGCCAGCGCAACCGCAGCTCCTCGACGATGGCGGCCAGCTTGGGGACGACCTGCTCCTCGTACGCCTCGTAGGTGAGGTGGCCGACGCCCTGGCGCAACGCACCGGCCTCGTCCACGGCGTGGTCACGCACGGTGCCGCTGAACAGGACGACCGCGCCGCAGTCGCCGCGCACGCACCACTCGTAGGCTTCACCCACCGTCAGCGGATCGGCGGTCAGCGCCAGCCACTCGTCGCCGTGGTCGGGTGGTCGCACGACCGACGATGGTAGCCGTCTGCCGGCGGAGGGCGACCTCCGCACCCTCGATCGCATCACTATCGTGTCCCGATCGTGGACGGAGTGGAGCCCGAGGATGAGCGCTACCCCGACGCACCCGTGCCACGGCACGAACGGGCGTGGCGGCACCCGTCCGAGATCGGCGAGGCCACGTGGCAACGATCCGAGCCGCCGCTCGCGGTCGGACGTGGCCTGTTGGTCACCACGGGGGCGATCGGCGGCATCCTCGCGCTGGCCGTCCTGTGGGCGATGGTGCCCACGGGTGCCGGCGGGCGGCCGAACGCAGTGACCACTCAGGTGGTCGTGCCGACGCGCGCCGTGAGCACGGTGCGCAGCACGGGCGGACCGGTCGGGGCGCGGCCACCCTCGCCGCAACCACGCACGCGCCGAGCACCACGGCGCCCACCACGACGGCGACGCCGGCGACCACGGCGCGTCCGACGGCAACGGACCACACGACGGCGACGGGCGCCGAAGCGCCGTCGACTGCGGACAGCGGCGACACCGCCGACACCGCTGACTCCGACGCCCAGCCGGGCACCACGGACGACGCCTCGGCCCCGACGAGCGACCCGTCGAGCGGCACGACCACGGGTCCCACCGCGGGATCGCCGTCGAGCATGGACAGCGCACCGCAGGCGACGATCCGCGTCACCGGCGGCGGGGACACCTCGAGCACGGCGATCGCCGTGGTCGTCGGCGGCGTCCCCGTCGTGCTGACCACCGCGTCGGCGGTGCGCGACGCCGACGAGACGGTCACGCTGGCCTTCGACGACGGCCGTACCGCGTCCGCCACGGTGGCGCTGACGGTCAACGGCATCGCCTTGCTGACCAGCACCGAGGCCCCCGCGGCGGCCGCGTTCAAGATCGCCAGCACGCCCCACGACGGCGACACGGTCACACTGCTCGGCGCCACCCCGGCCACCGTCGCGCTGCACGTCAACTCCAGCGGCACGCTGTGGCTGCAGTCGTGGTCGGGGACCGACGTGGCCGAAGGGACCCCGGTGGTCGACGGGCAGGGGAGGGTGGTCGCCCTGTGCTCGAAGGGCACCAACGGACCGAAGCTGGTGACGATCGATCAACGCACCCTGCGCAGCGCGCTGGACAGCGCCACGGCTGGGTCGACGGCCACCACTCGACCGTCCAAGCCGTACCTCGGCGTGTACCTGAACGCCGACCCGCAGGGCTCGCTGACGATCAACGCCGTCGACCCCAACGGTCCGGCCGCGGCCGCCGGGATCGTCGCCGGCGACGCCGTGGTGGCGATCGACGCAGCTCCGCTGGCCTCGAGCGACGACTTGTTCGAGGTGCTCGCCGAGCACCGTCCCGATGATTCGGTGAGCGTCACGGTGCAGCATGCCGACGGTTCACAGCGCACCGTGGACCTGGTGCTGGCCACCTCACCGGCGAGCGCCTGAGCCGCGCCGGTCGGGCGGCGGCTCAGCTCAACGCCGTCGGCGGCGAGCGCGCACGATCAGCCTGGTCACCACGGCGACCGCACCCACGGCCAGCAGTGCGCTGGCCCCGAGCGTCAGCTCCTGGCGGCGCTTGGGCGTCACCATCGTCCACCACTTGGCCTCGGTGCCCTCGACGTACGCCTGCTCGTTGGTCACCGTGGCGTGCCACCCCTCGGCCTTGAGGCGGTCGTTGGCCACCAGCCACGGCCAGCGCGTGTAGCTGCGCAGCCCCGGCGGGATCGGGCCGCGCTGGAAGCGCCAGCGCAGCCGGGAGGCGATCTCGGCCAGCCGCTCGGGCAGCTTGATCCGCGGCACCTCGCCGGACAGGGCGCGCACCCGCTCCCCCGGCACCCAGCCGTCGGGGGCGACGTTGAACACGCCGTCGAGCTCACGGCCGACGGCGAGCAGCACGGCGCTGGTGAGGTCGTCGAGGTGGAGGAACTGTGCCGGCGGGTCGTCCTCCCCGGCGCGCTGCCCCATCCCCGCGGCCAGCGCCCGGGCCATCGGGCCGGTGCCGTCGGCGGCCATGGCCAGCACCGGGCGCAGCACCGTGACGGTGCGACCCTTCGTCGCCAGTCGCCACTCGTCGACGAGCTGCTCCACCGCGCCGAGCTGGCGGGCGAAGGCGAACTGCACGTCAGGACGCAGGGCGGCGTCCTCGGTGAGCGGCACGGGGTTGTTGGCGTACGCGCCGTAGACCAGCGCCGAGGACACGAGCACGACGTGGCGCGCCGACTGCGCGGCGACGAGCGCCGCGGTGATCCCCTCGGTGGCGCTCTCGTGTCGTCGGGCGCGGGCCTCGGCGTTGGCTGCGGTGAGCCACACGAGGACGTCGCACTCGGATTGGTCGACCAACCCGGCCGAGCCGTTGAGCCGGGCCACCACCCGCGACCCGAGCGCGCTCGATGCGTCGCTCACCCACACCGATCGCGTCACCCGCCGGACGCTAGCTGTCTCCTGGCCGGGGCCGAGTCCCGCCGGCGGGCCCGTAGGATTGGTCCATGGCTGAGGAGAGCGATCCGCTCGGCGCGAACCCGTTCGGCAACATCCCCCTGTTCGGGGACCTGGCCAAGGCGCTGGCCGGCCAGGGACCGCTGAACTGGGACGCGGCGCGCCAGTTCGCCCACCTCGCGTCGGAGGGCACCGCCAGCACCAGCGCGGCCAACGTCGATCCCGGCGTGCGCATCGCGCTCGCCGACCTGGCGCGCATCGCCGAGCTGCACGTGCGCGACGTCACCGGCCTCGACCCGACGTTCCCCGAGGTCACCCCGGTCGCCCCGGGCACGTGGGCCCAGCGCACCCTGGAGGCCTACCGCCCGCTGTTCACCGAGCTGGCCAGCTCGCTCGGCAAGCGACCGCCCCTCACCGCCGGCGGCGAGCCGGGATCCGAGCTCGACGCCACCGACGATCTCGGGCTGGGCGGCGACCAGATGATGGCGATGATGGCCAACCTGAGTGCGCTGATGGCGCCCTCGATGATGGGCATGGCCGTCGGGTCGATGGTCGGACGGATGGCCACCAGGGCGTTCGGCCAGTACGACCTGCCGATCCCGCGCGCCGACAACTCGCTGCTCATCGTCACGGCCAACCTGGACAGCTTCGCCGCCGAGTGGGAGGTGCCGCTCGACCAGATGCGGTTGTGGGTCCTGGCCCACGAGATGATCGGCCACAGCCTGTTCTCCATCACCTCGTTGCGCGACGACTACGCCGAGCTCGTGCGCCGCCACGTCGGCGCGTTCCATCCCGACCCGACGGCGGTCGCCGAGAAGCTCACGGAGCTGGACCTCGACGGGGGCGACCCGATGCAGGCCATGCAGCGGGCGCTGTCGGATCCCGCCCTGCTGCTCGGCGCGGTGCAGTCGCGCGAGCAGGCGGCACTCGCGCCGCAGCTCGACGCAGCGACGGCGGCGATCGTCGGCTACGTCGACTACCTGGTGGACGCCGTGGCGGCACGGGTCATCGGCGGCGAGGCCCTGCGCATCGCCGAGGCGGTGCGCCGCCGGCGGGTCGAGACGTCCCCCGACGATCTGTACATCGAGCGGCTCCTCGGGCTGAAGCTCACCCACGAGCAGGTGCAGCGGGGCAAGACGTTCATCGCCGGCGTCGTCGACCGGGTCGGCGAACCGGCGCTCGGCGGGCTGTTCAGCCGTCCCGGCGCGCTGCCCACCCCGGCCGAGCTCGACGCGCCGGGCCTGTGGCTGGCGCGTCTCGAGCTGTAGACGCAGGCGATCAGCGGCGCTTGTCGCCCGGCCGCGGCGGCGGCAGTGGCGAACCCGGCTCGAGCACGTCGAACTCGTCGTGCCCGGCGCGCCGCGCCCGGCGACGCCGGGCCACCTCCTTGCGCAACGTCTGACGCGCCCGGGCGGTGAGCGTGGGCGGCAGCGGCCGTCCGGCGCGTTCGGCCCGGGCGCCGACCACCGCCGTCACCGTGCCGAACGTGGCGATCAGTCCGACGATCAGGTAGCCGACCTGGCCGGGCATGGTGAACAGGACCGGCACCATGCCGGCCAGCACCCACGACAGCTGGAAGCGCGTCTCGTACTGGGCGAACACCCGGCCCTGGTTGGCGTCGGGCGCGTCGCGCTGCACGATCGACTCGAACGCCATCCGGCCGACCGACGCCGCGGCGTTCACCGCGAACGACAGGACCACCGCCGAGATCAGCCCGCCGACCAGCGCCGTGAGCAGCCCGGTGGCGGCGATGAGGGCCAGCGAGGCGATGAGCATCAGCTCCTCGCTCGCCTTGCGGCGGATGACCGGGGCGGCGAGGTTGCCGAGCACCGACCCGAGGGCACCGCCGGCCACCGCCACGCCGAGCGAGCCGAGCCCGTACGTCGAACGTAGGTAGAACAGCAGGAGGAACGTGAGGAAGCCGACCGACGCCCTGATCAGGGCCATCCCCCCGGCGGCGACGAGGATGCCGATCGAGCGCATCTCCTCCTTCTCGTCGGCCTGCACCGGGCCGGTCGTCACCGGGTCGCGGGGCAGCTGACGGGCGCGCACCGCGGCCGCCACGCACAGCGCGGCGCCGGGCACGAGGGCCAGGGCACTGGCGAGGTGTCCGAGGCCGGTGAGCGGTCCGATGGCGATCGCCGCGACCACCCCGGCGATCACGCCGAGCTTCGAGTTGGCCTCCACGAGCTCCTCGTCGTCGCGCGACGACGAGGGGCACGAGCGCCGACTTGGAGACCGAGTACGTCTTCTGCAACACCATCATCCCGAACACCAGCGGGAACAGCAGGACGCTGTCCACGTTGGGGATCATCAGGAGCAGCAAGGCGGCGCGCGCCGAGCGCGGTGAGCTGGACGACGAACCGCCGGCCGCCGGGGATGCGGTCGAGCCACGGTCCGATCAGCGGCGCGACGATGGCGAACGGGGCCACCGAGATCAGCTGGAACAGCAGCACCTTGCTGCGCGCCGCGTCGGGGCTGCTGATGAACACCGAGCCGACGAGCACGGCGGCCATGGCGCAGTCGCCGGCGGCGAGCAGCGCGTGCACGACCGCGAGCCGGCGGAAGCGCGAGACCGGGACCTGCGGGGACGCGGCGCGACGCAGCTGACGCGGTCGGGCGACGGCGTCGACCCGCAGACGCTCGTTGCTCACCGGGTCATCGTAGGTTCGCCGGTGTCGGCCCCGGCGGCTGACGTGAACGCGGATCGCACGGCTGGTGAACGTTCGATGACGGCGGTCCGAGTTGGCCGATCGCTCGCGCCGGCGACATCCGCCGTTGACCGGGCGTTCACCTCCTGGCCTCGTGCGCGGACTCGACTCCTGCCCATGGAGATCGAGACCTTTGGCCGGGCGATCGCACCGACGATCGACGAGCACCACGAGCAGCTCGAGGCCCACTGGAGCCGCAACCGCATCAGCCGACGGGCGGCATTGCGTGGCGCGTTGATGGGCGCCGGAGCGATCGCGCTGGTCAACTTCCCGTTCATGAAGCAGGCGTTCGCCGCCGGCGGGGGCACGAGCGGTCCGAGCGGCGCGGTGATCGTCGGACGCCACGTCTCGTTCGCCAGCGTCGGGCGCAACGACCCGACGAACTCGATTCGCCTCACCGCCCAGGTGGTCTTCCCCGCCGGGGTCAACGCGTCCACGGTGAGCGCGCTGATCCGCTACGGCCGGGACACGAGCTACGGCTCGACCGTCGGTGCCGACATCGTCAACCTCACCGGCGTCGTGCCCAACTCACCACCGGGCATCACCCTGGCCGGCAACCAGTTCTACGCGAAGTCGTTGATCACCGGTCTCCGTCCGGGGCAGTCGTACCACTACCGCTTCGAGTTGAGCGACGGCACCACCACCGGCGACGGCACGTTCACCACTGCGCCCGACCGTCGCGGGCTGGGCACGAACGCCACGGCGGGGGTCGCCGTTCCCGCGCCGTTCACGTTCACCTCGTTCGGCGACCACGGCACGAACACGACCCCGACCGACCCCGCGTTCGCCTACGCGTCGAACACCGCGTTCACCTGGCCAACGGGTTCGTTCGACGACAACTACTACAGCCCGACCGATCCGGTGCTGGCCTACGACCCGCGCCCGGCGGAGACGATGACGGCGCTCGTCGCCGCCCAGAACCCGGCGTTCCACCTGATGAACGGCGACGTCTCCTACGCCGACCCGAGCGGCACCGGCCTCCCCGTGGACAACACCCTGGCCTCGGGCAGCCACGGCAACGCACTCGCCGGGAAGAACGCGTACAACCCGTACGTCTGGGACGTGTACCTCGCGCAGATCGAGGCGTCGGCGTCGAAGATCCCGTGGATGATCTCCACCGGCAACCACGACATGGAGGCGCTGTACGGCAACCACGGCTACAACGGCCACCTCGCCCGCTTCGACCTGCCGCAGAACGGGCCGGGGGGCTGTCCGTCGGTGTACAGCTTCGTCTACGGCAACGTCGGCGTGATCAGCGTGGACGCCAACGACCTGTCGTACGAGATCACCACGAACACCGGCTACAGCGGCGGCGCCCAGTTCCAGTGGGTGAACAGCACCCTCGCCGCCTGGAACCAGGACTCCACGGTGGACTTCATCGTGCTGTTCATGCACCACTGCGCGTTCTCCACGTCGGGCGCCCACGCCTCCGACCTCGGTGTGCGGGCGCTCGTCGGCGTGCTCTCCGACCAGTACAAGGTGGACCTCGTGCTGTCGGGACACAACCACCAGGCCGAGCGGACCAACCCGATCCGGGCGAACGCCAGCGGGGCCTACGCCAGCACGGCGCAGACACCCGACGGCACGAGCTTCGACGCCAACCTGGGCACGACGTACGTCACCGTCGGCTCGGCCGGCCGCCCCCGCTACCTGTGGCAGAACAGCCCCGGGCCGGCCGACACCACCGGCACGACCGACCGCTACCGCACGCACGACACCGGCGCCGGGGCGACCACCTCGTACACCGGCGTCAAGACGTTCACCGGCCCGGGGACCGCGGGCACCGAGACGGTCGACTGGTCGCAGATGCGCTACCTGGACTACGCCTTGGCACGCATGGACGTCGTGCCCGCACCGCGCGGCGCGATGACCACGATGTCGGTCACCATCGTCTCCGACGGCGACCGCAACGGTCCCGGGGGTGTGGCGATCGACAAGGTCACGCTGCAGCGCACCGCCGGTGCCCGGGCCACCGCCACCCCGCCGGCCGATGTGCCCGAGGCCGGGCTGCCGATCCTGCTGCCGGTGACGGCGGCCGTCGCGCTGGTCGGTGCCGGCGCCTACGCTCACCACCGTGCCCAGCAACGCGAGCTGGACGCGCCGGCCGAGAGCGGCGCCGGGTGAGCCGACAGCGGTGACCGCGCCCGCGGCGCAGGTCGACACCGACCTGCACGCGAGCATCGACGGGCTGGCGGAGGAGTTCCCCGAGCTGTCGGCCCGCCGCCGGCTGTCCACCCGTCAGGCCGTCGGCCTGGCGATCTTCGTGGTCGCCATGGTCGCGGCGTTCGTCCTCGCCCCGGTGGCCACGGCCACCGCGGCGATGGGTGCGTTGATCCTGCTGTACACGGCCGTGCTGGCGATGCGCATCGATCTCGCCGTACGCGCCGGGCGCCAGCAGCGCTTCACGTTCACCGACGAGGACCTGCTGCGCATCCGCGGGCGCAGCTTCCCGACGTTCTCCATCCTCGTGCCGATGTACCGCGAGCCCGAGGTGCTGCCCGAAGTGGTCGGGCACCTGGCCAAGCTCGACTACATCCGCGACCGGCTGGAGATCCTGCTCGTGCTCGAGGCAGGTGACGACGAGACGATCGACGCCGCCGACGCGCTCGCTCTGCAGGCGCCGTTCCGCGTCGTCGTCGTCCCGCCGGGCGGACCGCAGACCAAGCCGAAGGCGCTGAACTACGCGCTGCTGCAGGCCACCGGCGAGTACGTGTGCATCTACGACGCCGAGGACCGGCCCGACCCGCAGCAGCTGCGCAAGGTGGCCGCGACGTTCGCCGCGTGCGGACCGGAGGTGGCCTGCGTGCAGGCCGAGCTCGGCTTCTTCAACGCCGGCGAGAACATCATCACCCGGTGGTTCGCCATCGAGTACCGGATGTGGTTCACCCAGTTCCTCCCCGGCCTGTCGCACGTCGACGCGCCGATCCCGCTCGGCGGCACGTCGAACCACATCCGCCGCGACCTGCTCGTGGCCATGCGCGCCTGGGACCCGTACAACGTCACCGAGGACGCCGATCTCGGCGTCCGCCTGCGCCGCCTGGGCTACCGCGTCGCGGTGCTCGACTCGGTGACGATGGAGGAGGCCAACACCGACTTCGTCAACTGGGTCAAGCAGCGCTCGCGCTGGTACAAGGGCTACGCCCAGACCTGGCTCGTCCACATGCGCCACCCCCGCCAGCTGTGGCGCGACCTCGGCACCGGCGGCTTCATCCGCTTCAACCTGTTCGTCGGCGGCACCCCGCTGCTGGCCGTGCTCAACCCGATCTCGTGGCTGCTGCTGCTGATCTGGTTCACCCTGCAACCCCAGTTCCTGCAGGACATCATGCCCGGGCCGATCTACTACGCCGGCCTGTTCGGCTGGCTGGCCGGGAACTTCACCTACTACTACCTGAGCCTGGTGACCGCGTTCGACCTGCGGGTGAAGGGCGTGTTCCGCGCCGCGCTGCTCCTGCCGCTCTACTGGGTGATGATGTCGGTCGCCTCGATCAAGGCCCTGCTGCAGCTCGTGGTCAACCCCAGCTACTGGGAGAAGACCCAGCACGGGTTGAGCGGCGTCGGGCAACCGCCGTCGCCACCGCCAGCACCGGCGCCGCCGGCCGGTCAGGGCTGATCGGGAACGCCGCGAACGCCGCGGACGATGGTGCCGCGGCCGGCGTCGAGCACGATGCTCGACGGTCGCTCGCCGGCGGCGAAGGAGACGTCGGGGGACCACTCCAGCGCGCTGAGGTTCGACCGGCTGCCGCCGACGAGGCGGACCATCGGCCCCGTGCCGTCCACCGCGGACTGCAGCGAGCAGCCCGTGGCGATCAGCCCGGCACCGTCGTCGTCGCCGTGCTGCACGTCGATCGCCGGGCGCCCTGGCAGGCCGCTGTAGCCGCTCGAGCCGAGCTGCGTCGCATCGCCGGCCCCGTAGCCGGGCTCGCGCAGCTTGAGCCCCGTGAGGCGCACCCACCCGGCGCGGCGAGCGACGACGAGCCCGGTGCGACCGCCCCACAGCCCGCAGTGGTCAACCTCCAGCTCACCCCAGTCCGCGTAGATGCTCGCCCCGGCGCTGCCTTCGAGCAGGCAGTGGTGGACGCGGATGTCGACCGAGTCACGCAGGTAGAGGTGTGGGCCGCCGCAGCCGTACAGCCAGCTGTCGGAGACGGCGAAGTCCGACGACGCGCGGGCGAACAGCGCGCACCCCTGCTGGCCACCGATCTCCAACCCGGAGAGGTTGCCCTGCGTCGCGTTGTCCATCTGGATCGCGTGGCGCTTGGCGCCGACGAGCAGGCAGCCGCGCACCACGAGCCGACCGCACCCGGTGATCAGGTTGCCCGAGCGGAACACGGTCCAATGGTGGCCGGCCGCGAGCGCCGCGTCGGGCGCCCACTCGCACACGTAGACCGAGCCGCTCGCGCCGGCGGCGAGCGTGCCCGCGTCGTTGACCACGACGGCCGGCTGGCCGGGGGCACGCAGCACGTCGCCGTGGCCGACCGGGCACGTGCCACCCGTCAACTGCAGCGACGCGACCACCCCGCGGGCGGCGAGCCCCGCGGCGGCCGAGACCACACCGTCCCCGGGCGGGATGTCGTCACGGGCACGGTCGCCGAGCCCGCCGTCGAGCGTCAGGTCGTGGAGCTCGACGCGCACCGGGAAGCTCGAGCCGCCGACGACCAGGTTGCGGACGACGCCAGGATCCATCCGCAGGGTGGTCGCCGCGGCGCCCGAACCGACGAGGCGGCACCCGTAGTCGACGATCAGCGAGTCGCCGACGAGGTACGTGCCGGGCGGGAACAGCACGGAACCGCCGCTCGGGCGCGTCGTGTCGATCGCCGCCTGGATCGCCGACCTGTCGTCGGTGCGTCCGTCGCCGCGGGCGCCGAACGTCGTGACATCGGCGACGACGTCCGCCGCGCTGACGATGGCCCCCGTCGGCAGGCCCCGGTCGTTCGCCAGCGATCGCCCGCCGAGCCCGACGGCACCCGCGTAGCCGAGCACGGCCCGACGGCTGAGGCCGTCGCCGATCAGGGCGATCCGCCCGCCGGCTCGAAGTGGTACAGCTCGTACTCCCCGTACGTGTCGACGAGTTGGAACGTGCCGCCCTGGACCGACTTCATCGCCTGGTCGAGCACCTCCGACGCACCCGAGGTGAACACCTGCTGGACGACGGCGTAGTCGAACCGGTCCTGCGGGTCGGCCATGATCTGCTCCCAGTCACGGTCCTCGGGGAGGACGAACCGCTCGGGGTGCCGGGTGAGCAGCATCAGCGTGCCCGCCTTGGAGTCCATCGCCACGGTCGCGCCGCGGGCGAGCAGCGGATCGAGCCGGTCGGCCAGTGGCCGGAGCATCTCGACGAGGTCGGTGTGCTCCGGTGCCGGGCGGCCGAGGAGCGCGGCGTAGAACGCACCGTCTCGCGTGATCTGGGTGACGTTCGGACGGGCGTGGACGATCGTCGCGCCCACCGCACCGACGATCATGGCGGTGGTCAACGCAGCGACGACGGCGCGGCGCGGCCAGCGGCGGGCGCCGTCGAGGCGGGAGACGGCCCAGAGCGACAGCACGCAACCGAACACCGGCAGCAGCGAGAAGTAGCGCGGCTCACCGGTGCTGACGCCGAGCTTCAGTTGCAGGGCGACGAACGCGGGTTGTGCCGCGGCGATCGCGGTGAGCCCGACGAGCGCGCGCATCCCCCGGCGCGGCCTGATCGTGACGGCGACCGCCACGAGCAACGCCGGGGCGACGACCATCGCCATGGTGAGGACGTAGCCGACGATCGACAGCGTGGTGAGCGGATCGGGCAGCCACGGTCGATAGGTCACGGACGCGCCGACCTCCTTGCCGGCGTGGTACCAGTACAGCGCGTCGCCGGCGATCAGCGAACTGGCCCACGACCACATGGCGAACACGAACACCGGCGGGACGAGCACGACCGCGGTGGCCCGCTTCCACAAGGGCCGGGGCACGAGCAGCAGGCAGGCGAACAGGACGGCGAACGACAGGGGGATGAACTCGATCCGCGTGGCCACCCCGACGCCGAGCATGATCCCGACGAACGCGAGGTTCCTCGCCGAGGGCGCCTGCGTCAGGCGCACGACGCCGAGGAGCACCAGGGCGAGCACCAGCGCGAACGCCGCCTCGCTCATGGCGTTGGCCGCGGTGAACACGGTCACCGGGTTCAGCGCGTAGAGCCCGACGAACGTGGCGATCACCGGCGTGCGCAGCCCGAGCAGCCGGCCGATGCGGGCCAGCACCGGGATGACGAGCGCGACGCACAATGCCGTGGAGATCGGTCCGGCGAAGATCGTCGCACCCATCGGTTCGAGGACGAGGACGAACGGGATGCGGATGAGCATCGGCAACGGCTGCCAGTAGAAGCCCATGGCCCCGAGGTGCGGGTCGCGTCCGAGGACCATCACCAAGGCGCTCGTGGTGCGCGCGTTGGCATCACCGATCGTGTAGCCCTGCCCGTCGATCAGCCACACCCCGACGAGCAGGTACTGCACGAAGCACACCGCGGCGCAGACCCATGGCCAGCGGACGCGCTGCGTCGTCGACACCGCGACGGCAGCGGCCGCCGGCCTCGTCGGCGAGACGTCGAGCGCCCGCAGGCGAGGCGGCCGGTCGAGGACCGCGTCAGACATGCGCGACGTCGACGACGAGGCCGTCGGCGTCGTCTTCGATGAACGCCGGCGCGTCGCGGGCGACGCGCATCGTGGCGATGCCGAGCAGGAAGCTGCCGAACATCAGCTGCAGTCCGATGGCCACCGACGTCGAGCTGACGATCAGCCAGCGGAGGTGGCCCGAGCCGGAGAGCGGCCCGTAGTGCAGGTCGCGCCAGCGGGCGAAGCTGACCACCACGCCGGCCAGGCCGCCGAGGAACGCGAGCAGGCCGACGACGATGCCGCGCTCCAGCGTCAGGAAGCGCATCCGCCGTTCGAACGCCGACGAGCGCGGCAGCAGCCCGAGCGCGGCGCCGAACGAGCGCGCCGCCAGCCACAGCACGAGCAGCTGCACCGCGGTGAGCACCGCCAGCGCGGCGACGATCAACGTGCCCGTGTCGACGACGACCGAGCCGATCCGGTGCGGGCCGGCGACCGTGCACGCCCCGCCGACGAGGCCGCCGAAGAGCAGCAGGTACGCGGGCAGCAAGAAGAGCCAGCCGGGGCTGTACAGGAGCAGGAAGCGGATGTGCCGCCAGCCGTCGCGCCAGGTGCGCAGGTGCGGCGGCCGGCTGCGGCCGTCCTTGCGCAACGTGGTCGGCACCTCGGAGATGCGCAGGCCGGCGAGCGCGCTCTGCACCACGAGCTCGCTGGCGAACTCCATGCCGGTCGTGTGCAGGTCGAGGTCGAGCACCCGCCGGCGGTCGAACGCGCGGATGCCGCAGTGGAAATCGCCGATCGGCACGTTGAAGAACAATCGGCCGACACCGGACAGCACCGGGTTGCCGAGGCGGTGCAGCCACGGCATCGCGCCGGGCTCGATGCCGCCGCGGAAGCGGTTGCCCATCACCAGCTCGTTGCCGGCGCGCAGCGATTCGAGGAACGGCAGCAGGTTGCCCAGGTCGTAGCTGTCGTCGGCATCGGCCATGAGCACGTACCGGCCGCGGGCGGCATGGATCCCGCCGAGGATCGCCGCGCCGTAACCGCGGTCGGGATGTGGATCACCCGCGCGCCGGCCTCGCGGGCCAGCTGCGGTGAGCCGTCGGTGGAGCCGTTGTCGGCGACGATCACCTCGGCGTCCACACCGGCGGCGCGCAGGTGGCTGATCGCCGTGCGCACGCAGGTCGCCACGGTCGCCGCCTCGTCGAGGCAGGGCAGCACCACCGAGAGCTCGACCCCGCCGTCCACCTCCCCGAGTGTGCTCGGCACCCCGTTCGCGCACGGCGCCGACCACCCAGAGTTCACCTGGGCGTCGGCCGCTCGTCGATCTCCCGTCATCCGCGCGTCGTCGACCGCTCGGCCGCCCGTCGGCGGCGCGTCAGCTGGGGCTGCACCACCCGCAGGCGGCGCGCCGCGGCCAGGCGGACGAGCGCGACCTCGAGGTGTGGATGATCGGCGAGGTGGGCCAAGCGGTCGACGCCGAGGCGATCGAGCCGGTAGCCGCGCACCGTGCTGAACCAGTCGACCAGGTGCAGGCCGGTCGAGCGGTTCCAGCGGGTGGTCATGATCCGGCGGACCGCCACGGGCGGCGCAGCAGGCGGACGGCGACCCACCGGCGCGAGCACGACGTCGGCCGCACCGTGGACCAGGGGCCGCAGCACGTTGGCCACCAGCTCTGGCGTCGACGAGCCGTCGGCCGCCACGGTGACCGCGATGCGCAACCCGCGGCTCGTCGCCCAACCGAACGCGGCGAGGAGGTTCGCCGACGACCCAACGCTCGTCCCACCCTCGACGACGGTGACCGGTACGTCGAGGTGACGGCCGGCCCATTGCCGGGCGGTCTCGGCCGTTCCGTCGAACGATGCGTCGTCGTGCACCACGACCGCGCCGACGCGCGTCGCCAACGCGGTGGGGGATGCGCTCGAGCGTGGCGAGGACGGTGCGCGCGTCGTTGCGCGTCGCCACGACGACGGCGACATCGCCCAGCCCGAAGATCGGGGGGCGATGGGTGAAGGGTCCCGAGTCGACCCGCGGGATCGGGCTGGTGGGCAACGGGGTCACGTCTGAACCTCCGGCTGATCGGGTCGTCGGCAGCGGACTCGGCCACCTTCGCCGCGGTGCACGAACAGCGGCTGACCGCGGCGTGTCGGCACGGTGAACACTGCAGGCCGCAACGGAGAACCTGGCCGGGCGCGTCATACGTTGAGGCCGTGGCCGTCGTCCTCCCGCAGCCCCGCCGCGCGACGATCGACCTCGCCCGCGTGCGGACCTGGGTGCGCCCGGCGCTCGTGCTGGGCACCGTGCTCATGGCCTATCGCACGTCGCTGGCCACGCTGTTCGAGGCGATGCGCCTGGACACGCCCGTGGCCCACGTGGCGCTGGTGCCGTTCATCGCCCTCGCGCTGGCGATCGCCTGCCGGACGAACGACCCTGGGCCGGCGATCCACGACCGTCAACTGGACTGGATCATCGGGCTGGCCCTGTGCGCCGGCGCGATGCTGGCCAACATCGTGCTCCCGGCACGGCTGTCCACCGAGTTCTGGGAGTGGCACGTCGACCTGCTGACGCTGCCGTTCTTCGTCGCCGGCGCGGTGAGCATCGTCTTCGGGGTGCGCACGCTGTGGAAGTACCGCGTCGCCGTGCTGTTCATGTTCCTCGCGTGGCCGTACCCGTACACCCTGGCGCTGCAGCGCTACCTCGGTGACTTCACCAATGCCACCATCAGCAGCCTGGACATGGTCCTGCGCCACGTCCCCGTGGCCGCCAAGGTCGCCGGCACCGACGCGACGTTCCAGGTGCTGCACGCCGGACGGCCGATCCAGATGAGCGTGGCCTCGACGTGCTCGGGGGCCAACGGCCTCGTCGGCTTCACCCTCGTCGCCGGTGCGTTCCTGCTCGTCGTCGACGGCCCCCGGCGGCGCAAGCTGCTGTGGCTGGCGGTGGGCGGTGCACTCGTGTGGCTGCTCAACCTGGTGCGCATCCTGGTCATCTTCTGGGCCGCCGAGCAGTGGGGCCAGCGGGTGGCCATCGACGGCTTCCACCCGTACACCGGGCTCGTCGTGTTCAACCTCGCGGTCGTGGCGATGATCCTGGTGATGCGGCCGTTCGGCCTGCGCTTCCGGCGGCGACCCGCCCGATCGGCACCGCCCGATCCTGCCCGTCCGTGGCCGACCACCCGCCGCGCCCCGACGTTCGTGTCGATGGGCATCGTCGGCCTGATGGCCCTCGGTGTGGGGATGTTCAACGGCAACCTGCGCCAGTACGACGGCATCGCCGACAGCATCGGTTCGCCGCGGCTCGCCAGCTTCGCCGACAGCCGGGAGACGCCGTCGGGCTGGCGGCTCGACGAGCTGACCGAGTACGACCAGTACCGCCGGTTCTTCGGCAACGACTCCACGTGGGTTCGCTACCAGTACGCGTTCCAGGGCAGCGGCGCCGAGGCGTTGCAGGCGAACGTGCCGATCACCGCCGACGTCATCGACACCAGCGACCGCGCCGCGTTCTCGGCGTACGGCGTCGAGGCCTGCTACACGTTCCACGACTACGCGGTGCACGGGCGACAGAGCGTGGATCTCGGCTCGGGCGTGGTCGGCGGATTGCTCACATGGACGAGCCCGGCGACGACGTTGACCTGGACGACGTTGTACTGGCACTGGCCGATCAAGACGCCCAGTGGCACGCGCTACGAGCGGGTGACGCTGGTGATGAACGATCAGCCGACCAACCGCTTCACCTCGCCGCCGCTGTCGACCAGCGCGACTCGTGCGTTGCAGCTGAACATCGACGACGCGCTGCGCGGCGTGGGCGCCACTCCGGCGGACAACGCCCGCCTGCTGGCCACCCGGCAGTTCATGATCGGCTTCGCCCGCCAGCTGATCACCCTTCGGGCGCCGGCACCATGACCCGGGCGATCGTCGTCGGCGACTCGCACCTGTCGCCCACACGACCTGGAAGACGAACGTGACGACGGCGACTCCATCGGCCAAGCCGGCGAGCGGCCCGGCGCGGGCCCTCAACGCCGTCCACGGCTCGGCCGTCTTCGGCCGGCGCGTGGAGGTCCTCGCCGGCGCGCTCGCCGGCGCGGTGCGCCGGGACGCCCGGGTGCTCGACGTCGGCTGCGGTGACGGATCGATCGCCGCCCGCCTGATGGAGCTGCGCCCGGACCTGCGCATCGACGGCGTCGACGTGATGATCCGCCCGCAGACGAAGATCCGCGTCACGGCCTTCGACGGGCACACGCTGCCGTTCGGCGACGGCGCGTACGACGTCGTCACGCTCGTCGACGTGCTCCACCACACGCCCGACCCGACGCACTCGCTCGCGGAAGCGGCCCGCGTCGCGGCGAGGGCGGTCGTGGTCAAGGACCACCTCGTTGCCGGGCCGTTGGCCCGCCCGACGCTGCGGCTGATGGACTGGGTGGGCAACCGCGGCCACGGGGTCGTCCTGCCCTACCACTACCTCGACGAGGCCGGCTGGCAGCACGCCGCCGACGTCGCCGGCCTCACCGAGGTCAGCCGGCGCGGCCGGCTGCGGCTGTACCCGAAGCCGCTCACGTGGGCGTTCGACCGGCAGCTGCACCTGCTGTCGGTCTACGAGCCACAGGGCTGACGCCGGCCGGCGGTCAGGCGGCTGGCACCGCCCGCCGGCGACGGGCGATGAGCACGGCGCCGCCGAGGAGCCCGAGCGCGGTGATCGAGGCGAGCACGACGGCGGGGAACTCGGGGACGTCGGCGGGGGGTGTGACCACCGCCGTGCACGGGATGTTGCCGGCGCGGATGGCCACCCCGAGATCCTCGGTGTCGTCGGCCCAGTACACCGGCTTGCGATCGGCCACGCACTCGGTCGCCGGGGCGATGGCGAAGCCCTCGTTGTTGAAGTCGGGCAGCCCGGTCGGCCGGGCGAACGCCTCGGCGACGGCGAAGCGGCCGGTCCCGGCGGCGATCCGCAGCACGTGGTGCTGGCCGCCGCACGTGTTGTCGCACACCGCCCACAGCTCGTTCAGGTCGCGGTCGAACTGCAGCTCCATCACCGCGGGGAACCCGCTGGTGAACGCGGCGACGCGCACGAACCCACCGCCCACCTGGTCGAGCGCGTCGGCGTACACCATGCCACTGCCCTCGACGCCGACGAGGAACAGGCCGTCGCCGTGGTTCGGGTACGTCGCCGGGTCGTACGTGCCCGCAGTGTGCTCGTCGGCGAAGCCGTTGGCCACGAGGAAGCTGTCGGGGACCCAGGTGATCGCCTCGAGCCCGAGGTTCGGACCGGTCGGCGGGAGATCGGCGGTGAGGTCCCACTCCATGTTCGCGTTCAGCGACGTGCCGGCTGCGGCCGTGTCGTAGCGCAGCACGCTGAGCTTGCTGACGCCGTTGTTCAGGTTGTTGCGCTCGGTCGAGACGAAGATCCCACCGGCGGAGCTCGGCCCGGCGAACGTGACACCCTCGGCGTCGGGGTCACCACTGCCGTCGGGGTAGTGCAGGGCCTTGCCCGAGGTCCACTCGTTCGTCGTGTCCGGCGTCCACTTGGTGCCGTCCCACACGAGGCGGAACAGCGAGCCGGGCCCGTTGCGGACCGCCCACAGCACACCGGGGGTGGTGCCGCCCGGCCGGTCCGCGATGAGCCCGCTCATGTTGCCGCCGAACGCGAACGACGAGGCGTCGCGCACGGTCGGGTCGCCCGGCCACGCCAATAGCCCGGGGGTCACGGTGGTGGTCGGTGCCAAGGTGGAGGTGGTCGAGCTCGGCGGCGGAGTGCCCGGCGCGTTGACGATCGTGCCCGGCGAGCCCACCATGTTGTCGGCGGCGGTGGTGACGGCGAACGCGCCGTTCACGCCGGGGCTGCTCAACGTGGAGATCGCCGTGGCGTCCAGCCCGACCGCGTTGTCGAACGTGGCGAACGGGGCCGCTCCCGGTGATGGGCCGAAGGTCACCGAGGCGCGCAGCGCCTGGGTCGAGTCGTACAGGTTCACCGCGTCGCCGCCCGTCGACAGGCCGACGCCAGAGCCGCTGTAGGTGCCGATCTGCAACCCGGCAGGCTTCGTCCCGCCGAACCACGCGTCGACGAACGCTGTCGCGATCGCCGGTGTCGCGCTCTCGAGGTAGATCACCGACTCGCCGGCACCGATCGAGCTGATCCCGGAGAGGGGCACCGAGGCGGCGAAGCTGGCGGAGCTGTCGTCGACCGACCAGCCGGTGACGCCGATCGGCACGCCGCTCGTGTTGGTCACCTCGAACCAGTCGGCCGCCACGCTGGAGCTCCCGCTCGACCACGGCGCGACCTCCGAGACGATCAGCCCACCGGCGGCGTGGACGGTGCCCGTCGCCGGCACCGCGACCACCGCGCCGGCGACGGCGATGCCGGCGGCGATCGCCCCCCGTCGCAGCGCGATCATCCGTGGCGGTCGTGCTCGGCCGTGCATCGTCATCCTCCCGTCGGCACCACCGGTCGGTCGTGCACGATGGCGGAACGTAGGCACGGCACTCGTCGGCCGAGCCAACGCTCGGTGACCGCCAGTTGAACGCACCGTGGAGTTTCAGGGATTCGTTGCCCGTCGAGACGACGGACCGACGCCGTCAGCGCGGGCGCTCGTACTTGTAGCCCAGGCCGCGGATGGTGACGATCCGTGTGGGGTTCGCCGGGTCGGTCTCGACCTTGCCGCGCAGCCGCTTGACGTGCACGTCGAGCGTCTTGGTGTCGCCGACGTAGTCGCTGCCCCACACCCGATCGATCAGCGTCTCGCGTGGCAGCACCCGTCCGGCGTTGGCCAGCAACAGGTGCAGCAGCTCGAACTCCTTCAGCGGTAGGGCCACGTCGTCGCCGCCGATCGTCACCCGATGCTCGTCGGGATCGAGGGCCACGTTGCCGACGACGATCGAGCCGAACGGCACGTCGCCGGCGAGGTCGGTCGAGGTGCGCCGCATCACCGCGCGCATCCGGGCGACGAGCTCGCGGATGCGATACGGCTTGGTCACGTAGTCGTCGGCGCCGACCTCCAACCCGACCACGGTGTCGATCTCGGCACTCTTGGCCGTGACCATGATGATCGGCACCTGGCTGCGCTTGCGCAGCTCGCGGCACACGTCCACACCGCTGATCTTGGGCAGCATCACGTCGAGCAGGACGAGATCGGGACGCACCGCGTCGAAGCGGTCCAGCGCCTCTGCGCCGTCCGCGGCGACGGAGACGCGGAAGCCCTCGCGGCCGAGGCCCACGGTCAACGCGTCCACGAAGCTGCTCTCGTCCTCGACCACCAGCACCATCGGCTGTTGCATCAGCCACCTTCCTCGACGCGACCGGCGGCCGCAGGGATGCGCAACGTGAACGTCGAGCCGACGCCCTCCTCCGACACGACCAGCACGTCGCCGCCGTGGTTCGTGGCCACGTGACGGACGATCGCCAGCCCGAGCCCGGTCCCGCCGGTCTGGCGGCTGCGAGCCTGGTCCACCCGGTAGAACCGCTCGAACACGCGGTCGAGGTCGCGCGCCGGGATCCCCACGCCGTGATCCTCCACCGCCAGGTGGACCCACCCGTCGTGCTCGGCGATGCACACGGCCACCGCGCTGCCCGGGTCGCTGAACTTGATCGCGTTGTCGATGAGGTTGGTCAACGCCGACACGAGCTGGCGGCTGTCGCCGAGCGCCTTGGCGTGCATCTCGGGCGTGGCCAGCACGACTGCTCCGTCGCGCTGACCGGTGGGCGTCCGCGACCGTTCGATGGCGTCGAGCACCACCTCGTGCACGTCGACCACGCCCTGGAGCGCCTTGCCGCCGAGCTCGATGCGCGACAGCTCGAGCAGGTCGTCGATCGTCCGGGCTGCACGGTGGGCCTCTTCGACCATGCGCGTCGTCAGCCGCCGCACGACGTCCGGGTCGTCGCTGTCGGCGGCCGCCTCGGCGAGCACGGCCAGTGCGCCGACGGGGGTCTTCAGCTCGTGGCTGATGTTGGCCACGAAGTCCGTGCGCACGGCGTCGAGCCTGGCTCGTTCGCTGACGTCGTCGATCGTCGCCAGGGCGAACCCCTCGGCGAGTGGCTCGGCCTCCAGGTGCAGCACCCGGCGCGGCGGCCCGACGAACTCGACGGTGCGCGTGCCGGCCATCCCGTTGGACGCGTCACGCAGCAAGCCGTCGACGGCCGACTTCATCAGCACCGCCTCGTGGCCGGAGAACGCCCCGGCTGCGGCGTTGCGCACCTGGAGGACGCCGTGACGATCGGCCAGCACGACGCCGGTTCCCAGCGCGTCCAGCGCGGTCCGCAGACGGTGTCGCTCGGCCTCGGCCTCGTCGCGCTCGCTGGCGGCGCGGTCGCGCTCGAGCTGGATCAGCTCTCCGGCGCGACGACTGCGCCCGAACACCGTCACGTCACTGGCCCTGTCTCACTCCGGTGACGTCGTCGTTGCGCAGGCGGTACCGCTCGGCACCCTTGTTCTCCGGGAGCCAGCCGGTGATGATGAACTCCACGCGCTGACCGATCGTCACCGCGTGATCGCCGATGCGTTCGTAGAACCTGGCCACCATGGCCAGCTGCACGGCCACCTGCAGGTCGATGCGCCCGCCCGCGTGGCTCTCGAAGATCGCCTGGACGAACTGCTTCTGCAGGCTGTCGAGGTACGAGTCCATGTCGTCGATCGCCGATGCCTTGGCCAGGTCGTTCTCCATGAACGCGTCCATCGCCGCGGTGTACAGCTGGCGCGCCTGCTGGCCCATCGAGGTGATGATGCCGCGCAGCTTGGGGTCGAGGTCGTGGCCCCAGATGCGCCGCGCCGCCTTGCAGATGTTGGCGCACAGGTCGGCCGAACGCTCGATCTCGGCGACCATCCGCACGAGCGACATCACCTGGCGCAGGTCGGTGGCCACGGGCGCCTGCAGCGCGATGAGCTGGTAGCAGCGCTCCTCGAGCTCGATCGACCGGACATTGACCTCGTCGTCGCCGCGGATCAGGTAGTCGGCGCCTTCCAGATCGCCCTCCAACAGGATCGCCGTGGCCCGGGGGATGAGCTCGGTCACCGTCGCGGCCAGGAGGGCGAGGTCGTTGCGCGCTGCCTCGAGCTGGTCGTGGAAGCCCTTGCGCAGCTCCTCGGTCATCAGCCGAACCTCCCCGAGATGTACGCCTCCGTACGTTCGTCGCCCGGCGTCGAGAACATCTTCGACGTCTGGTCGACCTCGACGAGCACCCCGGTGCGCCGATCACTCTCCGGGTTGACCTCGGTGGTGAAGAAGGCGACGCGGTCGCTGACGCGGGCGGCCTGCTGCATGTTGTGGGTGACGATGACGATCGTGAAGCGCGACTTGATCTCCTGCATGAGGTCCTCGATCCGGGCGGTGGCGATCGGGTCGAGCGCCGAGCACGGCTCGTCCATCAAGATGACCTCAGGCTCCACGGCGATGGCCCGGGCGATGCACAACCGCTGCTGCTGACCGCCGGACATGCCCAGCGCCGAGCTCTTCAACCGGGTCTTCACCTCGTCCCACAGGGCCGCCCCACGAAGCGACTGCTCGACGAGGTCGTCGAGCTTGCTCTTGCCGCGCACGCCGTTGACCTTCGGGCCGTAGGCGACGTTGTCGTAGATGCTCTTGGGGAACGGGTTCGGCCGTTGGAACACCATGCCGATGCGCCGGCGCACCTCCGTGGCGGAGACGTCCGGCGCGTACAGGTCCTGGCCGTGGTACGTCAGCTTGCCACCGACGCGCGCTGACGGGATGACATCGTTCATCCGGTTCAGGCACCGCAGGACCGTGGTCTTTCCGCACCCCGACGGTCCGATGAACGAGGTGATCTCGTTCTTGCGGATGCGCATGGTGACCTCGCGCACGGCGCGGAACGAGCCGTAGTGCACCTCCAGGTTGTCCAACTCGAACACCGTGGGCGCCGCGGCGTCCGTCTGCTCGGTCGCGGCATCGACGTTCTGCCGGAAATCGACGGCCATGGGCTGCTCCGTGTGGGTCTCGTGATCGTGTTCGCCGACCGAGGTCTCGGTCATCGTCCTCTCCGTTCGCTCGTTCATCATCGCGTCCCCCGTCGACCGATGAACGCGGCGACGGCGCGCGACGCCAACATCAGCACGAAGGCCATGACGATCAAGGTCAGCGCCGCGCCCCACGCCCGCTCCTGGGCGCCGGCGAACGGCTGTTGGGCGTTCGAGAAGATCTGCGCCGACAGCGCCGTGTTCGGCCCTTTGAACACGTTCCAGTTGACCGACGTGGCCGCACCGATGGTGAACAGCAGTGGGGCCGTCTCGCCCGCGGCGCGGGCCACCGCGAGCAGCACGCCGCTGAGGATCCCGGGGAAGGCGGGCGGGAGGACGACGCGGATGATCGTGCGCGCCTTGCCGGCACCGAGGGCGAAGCTGGCCTCGCGCAGGTGGTCGGGGACCAGCTTGAGCATCTCCTCGGTGGAGCGGATGACGATCGGCAGCATCAGGCAGCCGAGTGCCAGCGCGCCGGCGAAACCGGTGACGCCGCTCGTCCCGAAGCGCACGACCCAGACGGCATAGATGAACAGGCCCATGATGATCGACGGGACCCCGGTCATCACATCGGCGAAGAACCGCAGGACGTGCGGCAGGCGACCGGTGGCGCCGTACTCGTTGAGGTAGATCGCGCCCAGGATCCCGAGCGGCACGGCCATCAGCGTGGCCGTCGCGGTGATCACGATCGTGCCGACGACCGCCGGGCCCATCCCCGGGCCGGTGCGCCGCGCCGGCGGGATGTCCGCGGTGAGGAACTCCCAGGAGATCGCCGACGCTCCCTTGGAGATCACGGTGACGAGCACGAAGACCAGCGGGACCATCACGACGACGAGGGACAGCCCCATCAGCACCGTGGCGACGACGTTGCGCACGCTGCGCCCGGAACGACGCGGCGACAGGTCGATCGACGCCGGGCCGGACGTGCTCGGCAAGGAGGTCGTGGCGGTGCTCATCGTCACGCCCCCCGGGACTTGCGGATCGAGCGGTTCACCAGGCCACGCGCGGCGAGGTTGATGATGATGGTGATGACGAACAGCGTCACACCGAGACCGACCAGCGCGGCACGCCACAGCTGCGAGCTCTCGCCGAACTCGTTGGCGATGACGGACGGCATGGAATAGCCGGGCGAGAACAGCTTGGCGGTGATCTGCGGGTTGGAGCCGATCACCAGGGCGGCGGCGATCGTCTCGCCCATCGCCCGGCCGAGCCCGAGCGTGGTCGCCCCGACCATCCCGCCCTTGCTGTGACTGAACACGGCGACGCGGATCATCTCCCAGCGCGTCGCTCCCAGCGCGAGCGCCGCCTCCTTTTCCAGCGTCGGTGTGGTGGCGACCACCTCCCGGGTCAGTGAGGTGATGATCGGCACGATCATGATCGCCAGGATCACGCCGGCGGTGAAGAACGACCGGCCGCTGGTCGGGCCCTCGAACAGCCGGCCGATCACAGGGACCCCCGAGAGCGCGTCGCTGACGTGGTTGTAGAAGCTGTTGATCGGATCGGCCAGCACCAGGATGCCCCACAGCCCGAAGACCACCGATGGCACCACGGCCAGCAGGTCGAGCACGGACACCACCGACTTGCGCAGCCATTGCGGCGCGACCTCGGTGATGAACAGCGCGATGCCGATGCTCAGCGGCACCGCCAGCACGATCGCGATCGCCGACGTCACCAACGTGCCGAAGATGAACGCCAGCGCACCGAACTTGTCTTCGCTCGGCGCCCACCGGCTGGTCGTGAAGAACTCGGCGGCCCGGTCGCTGAAGATCGGCCAGGCCTCCTTCGTCGTCGACCAGGCGATGAGGATCAGGATCGCCAGCACGGACATGCCGGACAGGAGCACGAGCCAACGGAACGCGCCGTCGCCGAACCTGCGCTTACCGCGCAGGTCCAGCGACGGCGTTGCCGTGCTCGGGGATGGTGAGGCGATGGTGGTGGTCATCGTCGCGTGTGGTGCACCCGATCAGCGTGAGCTGGTCAGGAGGTGATCTTGTCCAGCTGAGCGATCGCCTTGTCCTGGATCGACTTCGGCAGCGGCGCATAGTCGATGTCAGTGAGGAGCTTCTGGCCGTCGCCGACCAGATAGCCGATGTAGGCCTTCTGCAGCGCCACCTGGCCAGCGGGCTGCTTGGAATACACGACCACCCAACTCTGGGCGGTGATCGGGTAGGCGTCCGGTGCCGGCGAGTCGAGAGCGCTGAACACCAGGTTGTCCGGCACGGTGATGCCATCACCCGCCGCGGTCGCCGATTCCGCAGTCGGCTCCACGTACTTGCCCGACTTGTTCTTCACATCGGCATACGTCAACTTGCCAGCCACGGCGTCGGACAGGTCGACGTAGCCGATCGCCCCGGCGGTGCTCTGCACGATCTGGGCCACGCCTGCGTTGCCGTTGCCGCCCTGGGTGTCGGCCGGCCACTCGACCGTTGAACCGGACTTCAGCGTCCACGTCGTCGGCGCCGCCTTGGCCAACCACTCCGTGAAGTTCTGCGTGGTTCCCGAGCCGTCGGTGCGATGGGCGACCACGATGTCGGTCGACGGCAGCTTGACGCCGGGGTTGTCGGCGGCGATGGCTGCGTCGTCCCACTTGGTGATCTGGCGCTGGAAGATCTTGGCGATCGTGTCCGCCGACAGCTGCAGCTTGTCGACCCCGGACAGGTTGTACGACACCGTGATCGGGGCCAGGAGGATCGGGAAGTACAGGATCTCCTCGGCTGGCTTATCAGCATCGGCGAACGCCGAGTCCGTACCGGCGAAGTCGACGGTCTTGTTCTTCAGGTCGGTGCGGCCCTTGCCGGATCCGCCGCCGCCGTACGTGATCGTCGCGCCACTGTTGGCCTTCTGGAAGGCGTCGATCGCCTCCTGCTGATACGCCAACTGGAGGGTCGACCCACTGCCCTGCAGGGTGCCGCTCGCCTTCGCCGGCGTCGTGCCGGCGGACGAGCCGGCCGTCGTCGTCGCCGGCTTCGCCGTGGTCGCCGAACCAGCCGTCGTGGACGCTGACTTGGCCGTGGTCGCCGCTCCGGCGGTGGTGGCCGACCCGGCGGTCGTCGCCGAACCGGCCGTCGTGGCCGATGCTGCTGTGGTCGCGGCTGCGGTGTCGCTGGACTTGCTGTCGCTACCGCAGGCGGCCGCCAAGAGCGTCATCGCCACCAGGCCACCAATGGCCCAGCGCGTGCTTCGCTTGTTCACGTCGAAGGTCTCCTCATTGTCAGGGGATGAACGTGGCGACCGTAGGAAGCCGACGTGACGCCCACGTCGTGCGCAGGTGAACGGAGGGTGAACGGAGGGCGAACCGCAGGCCAATCCGTTCGGCGCCGACAGCACCGAGCGCCGGTGGCGCCGCGCTCAGCGACGCTGCAGCTGCTGGTCGGCGACCCAGCGGTACAACCGCTCCTGGCTGTCCCCGACGACGAACTGCGACGGTCCGCGGCGTTGCCAGGACCCTTCGGCGTCCAGCTCCCAGCGCACCACGTCGTCGGCGAGCGCGAAGTTGAACACCTGCTCCAGCCAGCGCTGGTGCTTGGGGTGCAGCACCGGCACGAGCACCTCGACGCGGCGATCCAGGTTGCGCGGCATCCAGTCGGCGCTGCCGATGAGGAACAACGGCTCGGTGCCGTCGCCGTGGGCGAAGCGCATCACCCGCGAGTGCTCGAGGTACCGGCCGAGGATCGAGCGCACCCGGATGGTCTCGCTCAACCCGGGCACCCCGGGGCGCAGCACGCAGATGCCGCGGATCAACAGCTCGACGCGCGTCCCGGCCTGGCTGGCCCGGTAGAGGGCCTCGACCATGTCGGGGTCGGCGAGGGAGTTGAGCTTGACGAAGATGTGCCCCTCGGGCCCGAACGACGCCTCGTGATCGACGAGGTCGGTGAGCTGGTTGCGCATGTCGCGCGGCGCGACGAGCAGCGCCTGGTAGTTGTGCGCCCGGCTGTACCCCGTGAGGTGGTTGAACAGCTGCGTGACGTCGGCGCCGATCGCCGGGTCGCAGGTGATGAACCCGAGGTCCTCGTACAGCCGAGCGGTGTTCGAGTTGTAGTTGCCGGTGCCGATGTGGCAGTAGCGGCGCAGCCCGTCGTCGTCGTTGCGCACCACGAGGACGCACTTGGCGTGCGTCTTCAACCCGACGACGCCGTAGACGACGTGCACCCCGGCCCGCTCCAGCGCCTTGGCCCAGCTGACGTTCGTCGCCTCGTCGAAGCGCGCCTTGAGCTCGACGAGCACCGCCACCTGCACGCCGCGCTCCGCCGCGCGGATCAGGCTGCGGGCGATGGGGCTGTCGCCGCCGGCGCGGTACATCGTCATCTTGATGCTCTGCACCCGCGGGTCGTCGGCCGCTCCGGCGATGAACTGCTCGACGCTGCTGGCGAAGCTCTCGTACGGGTGGTGGACCATCAAGGCCCGCTCGCGGACCACGGAGAAGAAGCTGCGCCCGCTCTCCTGCGCCTTGGCGACACGTCCGGCAGTGACCGGCGGCCACGGCTGGTCCTTGAGCTCCGGACGGTCGAGCGCGTGCAGCTGGAACAGGCAGGTGAGGTCGATCAAGCCGCGGTGACGGGAGACGTCGCCCTCGTCGATCTCCAGCTCGCGCACGAGGAGCTCGAGCATCTCCGAGCTCATCGTGTCCTGCGCCTCGAGGCGCACGCCGCCACCGAAGCGTCGCCGGCGCAGCTCCATCTCCACCGCGGCGAGCAGGTCGTCGGCGTCCTCGTCCTCGACGGTGAGGTCGGCGTTGCGCGTCACGCGGAACACGGCGTGCTCTTCCACCACCATGCCGACGAACATCGAGTGCAGCTGCGAGGCGATCACCTGCTCGACGGGCACGAACCGCTGCCCGTCAGGGAGGGCCAGCAGCCGGGGGAACACCGTGGGCACCTTCACCCGGGCGAAGCGCCGCTCACCCGTGTGCGGGTCGCTGACCATCGCCGCGAGGTTCAGCGCCAGGTTGGAGATGTACGGGAACGGGTGCGCCGGGTCCACGGCCAGCGGGGTGAGCACGGGGAAGATCCGCTGGTCGTAGATGCCGACGAGGAACTTGCGGTCGTCGACGCTGAGGGCGTCCCACGAGCACACCTCGATGCCCCGCTCGGCCAGCGCGGGCAGCAGCCGGTCGTGGACCAGCGCCTCCTGCTCGGCGACGAACCGGACGGCGGATTCGCCGCTCTCGGCGAGCTGCTGGGCCGGCGTCAGCCCGTCAGGTGCCGGCCGGACGATGCCGGCGGCCACTTGGTCCTTGAGCGCGGCGACGCGGACCTGGAAGAACTCGTCGAGGTTGGACGAGCAGATCGCCGCGAACTTCACCCGTTCGAGGAGCGGGATGGACGGCTCGGCGGCCAGTGCCAGCACGCGGCGGTTGAACTCCAACCAGCTCAGCTCTCGGTTGATCAGCCGTGCCGACATGAGCCGACAGGGTAGTTCGGAGCAGGACGCGCTGCGTTCCTGGTCAGCCGTGCTCGGGGATGCCCAGGTCCCATTCGATGGAGATCCGCTCGCGCTCGGCGTCGCGCACGATGCGCTCGCGGTTGCGTCGGAACTGCGGATCGTCGCGCGGCAAGAGCACGAGACGGGCGAGCACCCGGGCGCGGAACTCCTCCAGCACGGTGCGCTCGCCGTAGTCGCCGTAGACCTCCCAGTGTGGCGACACCGGCCCGAGGTACACGATCCTGGCGTGCGCCCGCGGCGGCTCGTTGACGACATCGGTCATGGTCACGGGCGGCGAGTGTACTGGTGGGTCCGCGCGGTTAGGCTGTGGCCAATCTCGGGAACCGGGCGACCGCCGTCGACGTCTCAGTCAACGACGTTCCTCGCTCCCGGAGTGCCTTCAGGGGCCTTTGGTGCGGGCGAACACCAGCCGCGACTCCGTCGCGGTCGAACAAGGAGACCCGATGCAACGCAGTGACAGCCCCGAGCTCGATGCCGAGAGCCAATGGATGAGCGCCGGGAACTGCCGCAACTACCCGCCGGCAGTGTTCTTCCCCAGTGATGGGGTGGGCGTCGATCGCGCCCGCAAGATCTGCACCGACTGCCCCGTGGCGGGCCAGTGCCTGGAGTACGCGCTGGATCAGCGCATCGAGCACGGCGTGTGGGGTGGCTGCAGCGAGCGCGAGCGTCGCCGCATCCTCAAGCGCCGTCGCGTCACGATCTGACGCGACGGGACGCCACGCCAGGGCCGAGCGGCGCAGGGCGCCGGCCCGGCGTTCGTCCGTCGGCGGGTCAGAGCTCCGTCGAGCGGGGCTGCTCGCCCTTGAGCTCGGCCATCCGGGCCTCGAGGCGACGCAGCTCCTCGGCGCGCTCGGCGTCGGTGGTGACGGCCGTGGTCACCGGCGCGGTGACCGGCGGCGGCACCGCCGCGGCGGGCGTGGTGACCGTGGTGGTGGTGACGCCGGCTGCCGCGGCTTCCTTGGCCTCATCGGCTCGCTGGCCGGCGGTCAGCCCGTCCTTGAACTCCTTCTGCGCCTGACCGAGGTTCTTGGCCAGCTTGGGGAGCTGCGAGCCGCCGAACAGCAGCAGGACCACGAGCACGATGATGCCGATCTCGACCGGGGAGTCCAGGAACGCGAACATGCCGCGAGCCTACCCCGAGGCGATCGCGGGCGAACCTCGCCGGGCGAAGTCCCGGTGAACAGACCCCGTGTCAGGCCGTGGACCGCCGGGTGGCCTGTGCCCGCTGGCGGCGCAGACGGCGGCGCTCGCGCTCGGACAGACCGCCCCAGATGCCGAACTTCTCGCCGTTGTCCAAGGCGTACTCCAGGCAGTCCATGCGCACCACACAACCCCGGCAGACCTCTTTGGCCTCCCGCGTCGATGCTCCCCGCTCGGGGAAGAACAGATCAGGGTCGACGCCGAGGCAGTTCGCCTCGTCCTGCCAACTGCGCTGGTCCGATGTGAGCTCGATGTGCATGTGCGACCCCTGCCTTCGTCGCTGCAGCGGGGCGCCAACGTGACGACTCCGCTGTAATTACAGCACTGTCATTCTTCCCTATCACATCGATTCCGCGCAAGGGCGGATTTCCGAGCGCCCTGCGAGCAGGTGAATCGCGCGATCGGCCGGGCGGTGCTCAGCCCGCCCGCCGCGCCTGGCGGCCGCGGGCCAACTGCTTCTTGTGCTCGATGAAGTCGACGAGCACGTAGTCGCCGAGCGTCTCGGGTGTCGTGAAGAACGCCCGGCCACGGTTGATCGACGTCAGCCGCTCGATGAACGACTTCAGGTAGCTGTTGGCGTCGAGCATGAACGTGTTGATGCGGATGCCGTCCTTGGTGCAGCGGACCACCTCGCGCAACGTCGCCTCGACGGTCTCCTGCACCGGCGGGTAGTTGAAGAACACGTCGCCGTGCGGGGTGATGTGCGCCGTCGGTTCGCCGTCGGTGATCATGATGATCTGCTTCGTGCCGGTCTGCTTGGCCAGCAGCTGGCGGGCCAGCATGAAGCCGTGCTGCATGTTCGTGCCGTAGACGAAGTCCCACGACACCTCCGGCAGCTGCGCCGCGGTGAGGATCCGCGCCGTCTCGCTGAAGCCGACGATGCCCATGTAGTCGCGCGGGAACTGCGACGTGATCAGCGAGTGCAACGCCATCGCCACCTTCTTGGCCGGCAGGAAGTTGTCGCGCATCGGCATGCTCAGCGACAGGTCGAGCATCAGCACGGTCGACGACTTGGTGAGGTGCTCGGTGCGCTCGATCTCGAAGTCGTCGGGCGACAGGTGCACCGGCGTCCCGGCGCCGTTGCGCCGCAGGGCGTTGCGGATCGTGCGGTGCAGGTCGAGGTTGAACGGATCGCCGTACTCGTACTGCTTGGTCTCGTAGGTGCGCTCGTGGCCCTGGCCGAGCCGGTCCATCTGGTGCTGGCCGGTCTTGTCCTTGGTCAGCTTGGTGAACAGGTCGCGCAGCGCGTTGGAGCCGATCTTGCGCAGCCCCTTCGGCGTCAGCTGGAGCCGGCCCTCCTTCTGCTCGATCAGCCCGGCCTCCTGGAGCATCTTGGTCAGCTCGGCCAGACGCTCGAGCGAACGCGCCGCGTCGTCGCCCATCAGGTCGCGCACCCGGTCCATGTCGGCCTCGGCCAGCGCTCCCGGGTTGGTGGCGTTGCGCATCAGGTTCTCCAGCTGGTCGAGCTCGCCGAGCTCCTGCATCGTCTGCATCGCCTGGCCCATGCCCATCGGGTCCATGCCCTGCATGTCGTAGCTCTGGCCCCAGTTCATCTTCGGGAACATGCCCTGCAGGTTCTGGCCGAGCTGGTCCATCTGCCACCGCAGGTCCATGTCGTCGAGCAGCTGGTCGCTGAGCTGCTGCAGCTGCGCCCGCTGCTCGGGCGACATCGAGTTGAGCATCGCCTGCATCGCGGCCATCCGCTGGGCCATCTGCTCGAGCAGCTCGTCGAGCGTCTCGGGGTTCTCCGGGAAGAAGTCGCCGAACTGCTCCATGAACTGCTCGAAGCCGGGGTCCTCGCCCGCTTCGCGCTTCTCGAGCATCTCGTTCAGCCCGGCGAGCATGTCCTTCATCCGCTGCATGTCCTGCGGGCGTCATGTTCTGCATCGCCGACGACATCTGGTCGACCATCTGCTGCATCAGCTGCTGCTTGAGCTTGTCCATCAGCTGCTCGAAGCGCTGCCGGGCCTCGGCCGACTCGAAGTCGTACGACTCCAGCTCGCGCACCTTGCCGGCGAGGTCGTCGGGCAGCATGTCGAGGCGGAAGTTGCGGTCCTCGGCGGTGCTGCGGGCGTTCTCGGCGCGCCGCTCGTCGCCGCTGCGCTCGGCGTCGCGCGACGCGTTGTCGATGGCGTGGCGCTCCTCGTCGACGATGTCGTCGAGCTCGTCGGCGATCTCCTTGTAGACGCCGCCGAGGTCGCCACGGTCGAGCCGCTCCTGGCGTGCCTGGCGGAGCTTGTCCATCAGTTCGCGCAGGCCCTGCACCCGCTCGCCGTTGCGGTCCTGCATGCCCTGCTGCATCAGCCGGCGCAGGGCCGAGTTGACGTCGCCGTGGTAGAGCAGGTCGTCGGTCAGCTCGTCGAAGAGCCCATCGGCGTCGAGCTCGAACCCCTTCTGGGTGCCGTCCCAGCGTGAGTACGTGAACCGAGCTGCCATGGACGAGAGTAGCTGTGATCCCGCGGGTTGGGTCCTTCGGCTCATTCGGTGACGGGAAGGCGACATCCTTGTGAACGCAAGCACATGCTCGCCGGCGCGGAGTATCGTTCCGGTCATGCGAGTGCCGCGCACGTTCGTCTTCGTCGACCTCTCCGGGTTCACGAACTACACGGCCGCCTTCGGCGACGACGCCGCCGGGCGGATCCTCGGCGCGTTCCGCACGCTGTGCCGGGAGATCGCCAGCGAGCAGGGCGTCCGCATCGCCAAGTGGCTCGGCGACGGGTGCATGATCGTGTCCACCGAGCAGATCTACGCCATCAGCTTCGCCCTCGAGCTGGAGAACCGCTCGGCCGAGGTGTGCGCGCCCCTGTCGCTGCGCGTCGGCATCGCCACCGGCCACGCCCTGCTCTTCGAGGGCGACGACTACATCGGCTCGGCCGTCAACATGGCGTCCCGGCTGTGCGACGCCGCCGGCCCGTTCGAGGTGCTGATGCCGACGATGCAGATCGAGCGCCTGCCACAGGGCGTGATCGTCACGCCGCACGGCGAGGTCGAGCTGCGCGGCTTCCCCGGCCCGATCGACGTGGTCGAGCTCAGCGGCAACCCCGACGTGCCGCTGCGCAACGACACCGGCGAGCTGTGGACCCGATTGCCGTTCGGTGGCTGACCTGCCGGTCGCGCTCGGCGCGATCGTCGCGTTCGACGTCGACCAGCCCACCCGACTCCAGGACGATCTCGCCCTGGCGGCGTCGATCGGCCTGACCAGCGTTCGCCTCGACGTGCCCTGGGCACGTGCCCAGCCGAAGAGCGGCCTGCTCGACGGCGACGTGGTGGAAGCGGTCCTGAGCGCGGCGACGGCGGCTGCGGCCCTGGGGCTCGCGCCCTGGCTGCGCCTGCTGCAGCCACAGGTGCCCACGTGGTTCGAGGACGAGGGCGGGTTCACCGACGACCGCACCGCGGCGCGCTGGTGGCCACGCTGGGTGGAGTCGTGCGCCGACGTGTTCGGCGACGTCGCCGCCGGGTGGGTGCCGATCGAGACGCCGTTCGCCATGGCCCGCCGCCTGGTGCCGGCCGACCCCCGTCGACACGGCGAACTGATGGACACGCTCGTCGTCGCCTGGCGCGACGCGTGGCGCATCCTGCGCGGTGGGCCGCCCGTGATGACGTCCCTCGACGTCGCCGTCGTCCGCCCGGCCGACGACAGCCCCGAGGCAGCGGAGGCGGCGAGCCGGATCGATCAGCTGCGTTGGGGCGTCTGGCTCGACGGGCTGCGCGAGGGGACGTTCTTCATCCCCGGGCGCGCCGAGCGCGAGCTCGCCGACCTCGCAGGGTGCCTGCGACATCGTCGGCCTCGCAGTTCGCGGCGACGTCGAGACCGTCGTCTACCGGGCTGCCGAGCAGGGGCCCGAACGCCCGCTGGCCGTGACGCTGCGACCCGACGGGGCCACCGACACCGCACGCGCCGAGTCGGTCCAGTCCATGTGGCGGGGCATCGAGCGCGCCGCCGGGGAGCTGGCGATCACGTCCGTGAGCATCACACCGTTCGTCGACCACCCGCCGATCGACGACGCGATCGCCACCGCGGCCGGCGAGCTCAAGGACAGTGGCCAGGCGTTCGTCGCCGCTCGCGGGTAACCCCCGGTCGTTCGTGCGGGCTGCGTGCTAGCACTCCCGGATGGCCGACACCAAGGACTGGACGTGGGTGCTGCAGCGAGCCTGCCCGGAGTGCGGCTTCGACGCCGGTGACGTGCCGCGCGCCGGCGTCGCCACCACGTTGCGCGCCGCCAACTTCCGCCTCATCGCGCTGCTCGACGATCCGCTCGTCCGCGAGCGCCCGACGCCCGACGTGTGGTCGGCGCTCGAGTACGGCTGCCACGTGCGCGACGTCCACCGGTTGTTCCTGATGCGCCTCGGCCTGATGCTCGACGAGGACGATCCGCTGTTCGCCAACTGGGACCAGGACGAGACCGCCGCCGAGTCGCGCTACGACGAGGCCGATGTCGACGAGCTCGTCGGCGACCTGGCCTCCGACGGCGAACGACTCGCTCGGGCGTTCGAGCGGATCACCGACGATCAATGGGCGCGGGTCGGCCGGCGGTCCGACGGCGCGGTGTTCACCGTCGAGTCGTTCGGCCGCTACCTCGTGCACGACCCGTACCACCACGTCTGGGACGTGGAGCAGGGCTACGCCCGCTTGCGCGGCTGATCTGCGCTCAGCCGCAGCCTCCGGGGGCTGCGCCCCCGAACACCATCCACGTCCGGCTCCCTGTCGGTCGCTCGGCCGTGCGGCTGAGCTGCGCTCAGCCGCGGCTGCGGTACGTGGCGCTGCTGCCCGAGGCGTCCTTGTTCAGGCGCTTGCTCAGGTGGAGGCCCTCGAGCACGAACTCGACCGCGGCAGCCACCGCAGCCGGCGACTCGTCGCCGCCCGTGAGCCGGGCCACGGCGGAGCGCATCGCCGGCACCTGCTCGACGAGGCGGGCCTCGTCGGCCGAGGCGACGTCCTCGCCAGTGTGGGCCACGGTGCCCTCATCGAACGCGGCGATCACCTCGCGCACCTCCTCGTGCGGGACGACCTCCTTGAACACGGTGAGCACCGCCGCCCGGACGAGGTTCTCCAGGATCTGGCCCTCGCGGCCCTCCTCGAGCGATTCGATCTCGACCTTGCCGCTGGTGGATGCGGCGAGCGCGCCGAGGTCGCAGATCCGCGGCACGACCGAGTGCTCGCCGGCGCGCAGCCCACGGCGCAGGGCGTTGGCCCCGAGCACCTCCAGGTTGCTCACGGACAGGCGCACGCTCACACCACTGCGCTGGTTGACCTGGCTGCTGCCGCGGGCCAGCTGGCTGAACGTGGCGACCACCTGCTCCATGTACGCCGGAATGTGCACCGAGATGTTGCCGACCGACGGCGGCCGCGACTCCTGGCGCATGATCGCGGTCTCGGTCTCGGTGTCCAAGGGGTAGTGCGTGCGGATCTGGCTGCCGAAGCGGTCCTTCAGCGGGGTGATGATCCGGCCGCGGTTGGTGTAGTCCTCCGGGTTCGCCGAGGCGACGAGCATCACGTCGAGCGGCAGGCGGACCTTGTAGCCGCGGATCTGGACGTCGCGCTCCTCGAGCACGTTGAGCAGACCGACCTGGATGCGCTCGGCGAGGTCGGGGATCTCGTTGATCGCGAAGATGCCCCGGTTCGTCCGCGGCACGAGGCCGTAGTGCAACGTCAGCTCGTCGCTCAGGTAGCGGCCCTCGGCCACCTTGATCGGGTCCACCTCGCCGATGAGGTCGGCGATCGAGGTGTCGGGCGTGGCCAGCTTCTCGCCGAAGCGGTCGTCGCGGTGCACCCAGTCGATGTGGGTGTCGTCACCGTGCTCGGCCACGAGGTCGCGGGCATAGCGGCTCACGGGCTCCAGGGGATCGTCGTTGATCTCGCTGCCTGCGATGATCGGCATCCACTCGTCGAGCAGTCCGGTGAGCGAGCGGATGATGCGCGTCTTGGCCTGACCGCGCTCGCCGAGGAAGATCACGTCGTGACCGGCGAGCAGTGCGTTCTCCAGCTGTGGCATCACGGTGTGCTCGTAGCCGAGGACTCCCTCGAACAGGGGCTCGCCGGCGGCGATCTTCGTGACGGCGTTGCGCCGGATCTCCTCCTTGACCGGCACCGACTGCCAGCCGGAAGCCTTCAACTGACCAAGGGTGGCAGCACGGTTCGACATGCCTCGACAGTAGCGCCGCCCCCGCCGGAGCGTTCCGGCGGGTCGTGGGATCCGGGTTATACGCTCGCCCGGGTGGAGCAGCCCGCGTGAACCTCGACGGCACGTGGCGGGCCAGCGAAGCGGACGACGACCTGCGCCGCGAGGGCGTCGGCTTGGACCACGACGACAGCGAGTGGCCCACCGTGGCCGTCCCCGGGCACTGGCGCAGCACACCGGCGTTCGCCGACAGCGACGGCCCGCTGCTGTACCGCCACCGCTTCGAGCTCGACGCGCTCCCCGAGGGCCGTCGCCAGTTCATCACGCTCGACGGCGTCTTCTACCAGGCCGACGTGTGGCTCGACGGCGCGTACCTCGGCGACCCCGAGGGCTACTTCTTCCCGCACACGTTCGAGATCACCCCGCTGTCCGGGCTCGGCAGCGAGCACGTGCTGGCCGTCGAGGTCGCCTGCCCACCACAGCGCCAACGCACGGCGAAGCGCAACATCACCGGCGTCTTCCAGCACTGGGACTGCGCCGACCCGTCGTGGAACCCGGGCGGGCTGTGGCGGCCGGTGCGCGTGCACACCACCGGGCCGGTGCGCATCGACCGCCTGCGCGTCCTGTGC
This sequence comes from uncultured Acidimicrobiales bacterium, assembly GCA_963794805.1. Classification (GTDB taxonomy): domain Bacteria; phylum Actinomycetota; class Acidimicrobiia; order Acidimicrobiales; family Ilumatobacteraceae; genus JAODBQ01. The sequence continues at coordinate 159,692 of CAWCFL010000004.1, read as the reverse complement.
CGCGACGTCAACGACGCCCGCGCCCACCTGCGCCTGCGCGCCCGGCTCGACGCCGACGAGCAGCGTGCCGCGGTCGTGCGCACCATCGTCGACGGCGTCGAGCTGGCCAGCCAGGAGCAGCCCTTGGCCCAGGGATCCAACGACGTCACGTGGACCGTCGACATCGACGAGCCGCGGCTGTGGTGGCCGTGGACGCTGGGCGAGCAGGCGTTGACCACGGTCACCGTGGAGGTCGACGTCGAAGGCGCCCCCAGCGACCGACGCGAGGTGCGCACCGGGCTGCGCGAGGTCGCCGTGCAGAACTGGGTGTTCTCGATCAACGGCGAGCGGATGTTCATGAAGGGTGCATGCCTCGCGCCGACCCAGATGGCGATCGGCGAGGCGACGTCAGCCGCCGTCCGCGCCGACATCGAGGCAGCCCGCGAGGCGGGGCTCGACCTGGTACGCGTGCTCGGCCACATCGGCCGCCCGGAGCTGTACGACGCGGCCGACGAGCTCGGCGTCCTCGTGTGGCAGGACTTCCCGCTGCAGTGGAAGTACGCCCGCACGATCCGCAAGCAGGCCGTGCGCCAGGCGCGCGAGGCCGTCGACCTGCTCGGCCACCACCCGTCGATCATCACCTGGTGCGCGCACAACGAGCCGCTGCCGGTCGACGGCGACCGCGGCGAGGTGGTCGGCGACTCGGCGGCCAAGCACGTGCTCAACCAACAGCTGCCGACCTGGAACAAGAGCGTGCTCGACCGCTGGGTGAAGCGGGCCTTCGAGTCAGCTGACGAGACCCGTCCGGTCGTCGCCCACAGCGGGGTCGTCCCGCACCTTCCGCAGCTCGACGGCACCGACAGCCACCTGCACTTCGGCTGGTACTACGGCGAGGAGGCCGACCTCACCGGGTTCGCCGCGACGATGCCGCGGATGGTCCGCTTCGTCAGCGAGCTCGGCGCCCGTTCGCTGCCGCAGGCGGCAGGGTTCCTCCACCCGGAGCGGTGGCCGGAGCTGGACTGGGCCGAGCTCACCGAGCGGTACGGCTACGAGCCGGCGCCGTTCGAGCGGCACGTGCCGCCGGCGCCGCACCCGACGTTCGAGTCGTGGCGCACGGCCACCCAGCACTACCAGGCCACCCTCCTGCGCCACCAGATCGAGACCATGCGCCGCCTGAAGTACCAGCCGACCGGCGGCTTCACGCTGATGATGCTCAACGACGCGGCACCGTCGATCTCCTGGAGCCTGCTGGACCACGAGCGCCACCCGAAGCTGGCCCTCCAGTCCGTCGTCGACGCCTGCCGCCCGGTGATCGTCATCGCCGACCAGCTCCCCGAGCTGCTCCACCCCGGTGCCGCGCTCGCGCTCGACGTGCACGTGGTCAACGACCTGCGCCGCCCGCTCGACGCCGCCGAGTGCTCGGCCACGCTGCGCTGGCCGGGCAGCAACCACACGTGGCGCTGGCAGGGCGACGTGGCCGCCGACGGCGTCGCCCGCGTCGGCATCGTCCGCTTCGTGGTCCCCGACGCCCCCGGCGAGCTGTGGCTCGACCTGACCATCGAGCACGACGAGCAGATCGCCACGAACCGTTACGTCGCGACCGTCGTCGCCGCGCGCTCGACAGCCCCAGCCGCCCAAGGACCCAAGCCCCGGCGGCGCGCCCCACGTCAGCACTGGATCGCTCGCCCGGCCGACGCCGCCTGTTCGACCCACGCTGTCCCGCCACGCTGGACGACGAGCGGCCCAGAAGTGATTCACTCGCTGGACAGCGTCGTCGGACAGCGAGCGGGTTGCCGACGCTTGGATCCGTCGGAGGCACGCCGCAGGCCGACCGTCAGATCCGGTCGAGGGATTTGCGGTTCTTGAACTTCGACTTGCGGTAGTCGGTGTTCATCACGGCGATGACGTCGATGGAGATCGACTTGGGGCAGGCCGCCTCGCACTCGCCGTGGTTCGTGCACGAGCCGAAGTACTGCTCCATCGTCTCGACCATCGCCTCGGCCCGGGCGTAGCGCTCGGCCTGGCCCTGGGGCAGCAGGTTGAGGTGGGTGATCTTGGCCCCGGTGAACAGGTTGGCCGCCCCGTTGGGGCAGGCGGCCACGCACGCACCACAGCCGATGCACTCGGCGGCGTCCATCGCCGCGTCGGCCACCGGCTTGGCGATGGGGATGAGGTTGGCGTCGGGCGCGCCGCCCGTCGGCGCGGTGATGTACCCGCCGGCCTCGATGATCCGGTCGAACGCCGAGCGGTCGACCATCAGGTCCTTGATGATCGGGAACGCCGTGGCCCGCCACGGCTCGACGGTGATCTCCATGCCGGAGTGGAACTTGCGCATGTGCAGCTGGCAGGTCGCCGTGCCGCGCTCGGGGGCCGTGGGCCACGCCGTCGATCATCAGCGAGCACGTGCCGCAGATGCCCTCGCGGCAGTCGTGGTCGAAGACGACCGGCTCGCGGTTCTCGTCGATCAGCCGCTCGTTGAGCACGTCGAGCATCTCCAGGAACGACGCCTCGTCGCTGATCGCGTCGATCTTGTACGACTCGAAGTGGCCGCGGTCCTCGGGGCCCTTCTGCCGCCAGATCTTCAACGTCAGGTTGGTGATCTGCTGGCCGTGGTGCACGGCCGGCTGGCCGTTGGCGGTCGCGCTCACTTGTAGCTCCTCGTGGCCAGGTGCACCGCTTCGAACTCGAGCTGCTCCTCGTTGCGGATGGCGTTCATCGGGTCGCCGGTCCACTCCCAGGCGGCGACGTGGGCGAAGTGCTCGTCGTCGCGGGCCGCCTCACCCTCGGCGTCCTGGTACTCGACGCGGAAGTGCCCGCCACAGCTCTCCCGGCGCTCCAAGGCGTCGCGGCACATCAGCATGGCCAACTGGAAGAAGTCGTCGACCCGCCCGGCCTTCTCCAGCGTCTGGTTGACCGACACGTTGTCGCCGGTGACCCGCAGGTCCTTGCCGAACTCCTCGTACAGCGCGGGCAGCTCCGACAGCGCCTTCTCCAGGCCCTGCTCGGTGCGCTCCATCCCGCAGTAGTCCCACACGATCTTGCCGAGCTCGCGATGGAAGTGGTCGGGCGAGCGGGTGCCGTTGACGTTCAGGTAGCCGTCGAAGCGCGCCTTGGCCTCGGCCTCGGCCTGCTTGAACGCCTCGTGGTCGGTGCCGGGGATCGGCTTGTTGAGCATCGGCGCGAGGTACGGGGCGATGGTGGCCGGGAGCACGAAGTAGCCGTCCGACAGGCCCTGCATCAGCGCCGATGCGCCGAGGCGGTTGGCCCCGTGGTCGCTGAAGTTGGCCTCACCTGCGCAGTACAGGCCGGGGATGGTGGTCATCAGCTCGTAGTCCACCCACAGCCCGCCCATCGTGTAGTGGCTGGCCGGGTAGATGCGCATCGGCGTGGAGTACGGGTCCTCGCCGGTGATCCGCTCGTACATCTCGAACAGGTTCCCGTAGCGCTCCTCGACGACGTCCTGGCCGAGGCGGCCGATGGCCTCGGCGAAGTCGAGGTTCACGCCGTTCTTCAGCGGGCCGACGCCGCGACCCGAGTCGACCGCCCGCTTGGCCGCGGGAGGAGATGTCGCGCGGCGCGAGGTTGCCGAAGCTCGGGTACATCCGCTCCAGGTAGTAGTCGCGCTCGTCCTCGGGGATGAGCGCTGCCGGCCGCTCGTCGCCGGCTTCCTTGGGCACCCACACCCGGCCGTCGTTGCGCAGCGACTCGCTCATCAGCGTGAGCTTCGACTGGGTGTCGTCGCTCTGCGGGATGCACGTCGGGTGGATCTGGGTGTAGCACGGGTTGGCGAAGAACGCCCCCCGGCGGTGCGCCCGCCACGCCGCGGTGACGTTGCAGTTCATCGTGTTGGTCGACAGGAAGAACACGTTGCCGTATCCGCCGGTGCACAGCACCGTGGCGTGCCCGGCGTGGGAGGCGATCGTGCCGTCGATCAGGTCGCGGGTGACGATGCCGGCGCACTTGCCGTCGACGAGCACCGTGTCGACCAGCTCGACGCGGTTGAACAGCCGCACGTTGCCCAGGCCGATCTGGCGGGCGAGCTGCTGGTAGGCGCCGAGCAGCAGCTGCTGGCCGGTCTGCCCACGGGCGTAGAACGTGCGGCTCACCTGGGCGCCGCCGAAGCTGCGGTTGTCCAGCAGGCCGCCGTACTCCCGGGCGAACGGCACGCCCTGGGCCACCATCTGGTCGATGATGTTGACGCTGACCTCGGCGAGGCGGTGGACGTTGGACTCGCGCGAACGGAAGTCGCCGCCCTTCACCGTGTCGTAGAACAGCCGGTGCACGGAGTCGCCGTCGTAGTGGTAGTTCTTCGCCGCGTTGATCCCGCCCTGGGCGGCGATCGAGTGCGCCCGGCGGGGCGAGTCGTGGAACGTGAACACGTCCACCTGGTAGCCGAGCTCGCCGAGCGTCGCCGCCGCCGCGGCACCGGCGAGGCCGGAGCCGACGACGAGGATCTTGTACTTGCGCTTGTTCGCCGGGTTGACGAGCTTGGCGTCCTCCTTGTAGGTCGCCCACTTGTCGGCGATCGGCCCCTCGGGGACCTTGGCGTCGAGCGTCACGTTCACTGCTGCCTCCTGGACGCTCACGTGTCGACGATGCCGGCGAGCACGGCGAGCGGGAACGACACGTTGATCACCACGATCAGCGTGGCGAAGCCGACGGCGAACCCCCGCCGCCACTTGTTGAACCGCGGATTGTTCCACCCCATCGACTGGAACAGGCTCCAGGCACCGTGGAACAGGTGGATGCCGAGGGCGATGTTGCCGATGATGTAGATCGCCGAGACCCACCACCGGCTGAGGCTGTTGACCACGTTGCCGTAGACGTTGCCGCGGATGAACGTGCCACCGGTGCCCGCCGTGTTGACCCATCCCCACGTCAGGTCGGCGAGGTGGAAGATGACGAACAGGGCCACGATGATCCCCGTCCAACGCATCGTGCGGCTGGCGAAGTTGGCCACCTGGTAGTCGCGCGGCCCCTGGTACTTCACCGAGCGGGCGTGGCGGTTCATGATGGTCAGGCCGTACGCGGCGTGGATGTGCAGCAGCACGGCGGCGATCAGGCCGATGCGCAGCAGCCACAGGGTCACCGTGCGCGGCAGCAGCGGCACGAGCAGCTCACGGAGGAACTCGCCGTAGTGGTTGATCTCCTCCGGCCCGAGGTACATCTTGAGGTTGCCGATCGTGTGGGCGATGACGAAGCCCATCATGGCGATGCCGGTGAGGGCCATGACGTACTTCTTGCCCAACGTGGTGCCGTACAGATCGGTGAGGAAGAACTTGCGGCGCTTCTTGCGGCCGACGGCCGTACCGGTCACCGGCCCTCTGGTCTGGATCGCCTGTGCCATCGCAGCGAACGGTAGCGCCGGGGCCTCGCGCGCAAGAACTTCATGAGTTGGCGGCCGCATCCCTATGCTCTCTCCCCGTTTGCCAACCCAGTGCGCCCGGACCTCCGTGGCGCGCCCGAGAGACCCGGAGAACAACCGGTGCCAGCAACGCTCGCTGCCGAAGGCGGCTACCAAGACTTCGTCCTCAACGGCGGTGAATGGACCGTCTTGGTCCTCTCCGCGCTCACTGCGCTGATCGCCATCGCCATCGGCTTCTACCTCGCCAAGTCGGTGCTGGCGCAGGACGAGGGCAGCCCGAAGATGCGCGAGATCGCCAAGGCGATCCAGGAGGGGGCCAGCGCCTACCTGAACCGGCAGTTCAAGACGATCGCGGTCATCCTCATCCCGGTCGCGGCGATCGTGTTCTTCACCTCCACGTCGATCGCCAAGCCCGACGGCTCGTCGGCGCTGAGCTTCGGCCAGGCCGGGGCCTTCCGCACGCTGGCGTTCATCCTCGGCTGCGTGGCCTCCGGCCTCACCGGGTACATCGGCATGACGTTGGCGACGCGCGGCAACGTGCGCACCGCGGCTGCCGCGCTGACCAACAGCATGCCCAGGGCGCTCGACGTGGCGTTCCGCACCGGCGGCGTGGCCGGCATGTTCACCGTCGGCCTCGGTCTGCTCGGCGCGACGACGATCATCATGCTGTTCCAGAACACCTCGTCGGCGATCCTCGTCGGCTTCGGGTTCGGCGGCTCGCTGCTCGCCCTGTTCCTGCGGGTGGGCGGCGGCATCTTCACCAAGGCGGCCGACGTCGGCGCCGACCTCGTCGGCAAGGTCGAGGCCGGCATCCCCGAGGACGACCCGCGCAACCCGGCCACCATCGCCGACAACGTCGGCGACAACGTCGGCGACTGCGCCGGCATGGCCGCCGACCTGTTCGAGAGCTACGAGGTCACCCTGGTGGCCTCGATCATCCTCGGTGTCGCCGCGTTCAACTCGGTGGGCGCCAACCCGGCGCTCGGATTGATCTTCCCGGTCGCCGCCCGGGCCATCGGCGTGGTCGCCTCGATCTTCGGCGTGTTCGCCGTGAAGGCCAAGGAGGGCGAGACCAACGCCCTCAAGCCGATCAACCGCGGCTTCATCGTCGCCGGCGGGCTCACCCTGCTCGGCACGCTGCTGATCGCGCTGCTCTACGTCGGCAACGACCACGACAACGCCGGGTGGAAGTGCTTCGGCGCCGTCGCCATCGGGCTCGTGCTGGCCCAGGGCATCAGCCGCCTCACCGAGTACTACACCGGTACGGAGTACTCGCCGGTGAAGGACATCGCCGAGAGCGCCGAGACCGGCCCGGCCACCGTCGTGCTGGCCGGTACTGCGAGCGGCATGGAGTCGTCGGTGTACGCGGTGATCGCCATCGCCATCGCCATCGGCGTGGCGCTCACGCTGGGCAACGGCAACCTGACCTTCTCGCTGTACCTGGTGGCCCTCACCGGCATGGGCATGCTGTCCACCACCGGTGTCATCGTCTCGGAGGACACGTTCGGCCCGGTGAGCGACAACGCCGCCGGCATCGCCGAGATGAGCGGCGAGTTCCACGGTGAGCCGGAGCGGATCATGGTCAGCCTCGACGCCGTGGGCAACACCACCAAGGCGGTCACCAAGGGCTTCGCCATCGGCTCGGCGGTCATCGCCGCCGTCGCCCTGTTCGCCAGCTTCATCGAGACCGCCGGCGCCGAGCTCGGCGAGGTGGCCGAGAACCTCAAGGACGGTGTCGTGCGCCTGCCGGCACTGGCGATCAACGTCGCCGACCCGAAGATCTTCATCGGCCTGCTGATCGGCGGCGCCGTGCCGTTCCTGTTCTCCTCCCTGGCGATCCGCGCCGTGGGCCGCACCGCCGGCGTGGTGGTCCAGGAGGTCCGCAACCAGTTCGCCGACGGCAAGATCATGAAGGGCGAGAAGCTGCCCGACTACGGCCCGGTCATCGACATCTGCACCACGGCCTCGCTGCGCGAGCTGGCCACGCCAGCCCTGCTCGCGGTGCTCACCCCCGTGGTCATCGGCTTCGGCATGGACTGGAAGGCGCTCGGTGCGTTCCTCGCCGCAGTGATCCTCGTCGGTCAGCTGATGGCCAACTACATGTCCAACGCCGGCGGCGCGTGGGACAACGCCAAGAAGTACATCGAGGACGGCAACCACGGCGGCAAGGGCAGCGACGCCCACAAGGCCGCCGTCATCGGTGACACCGTCGGCGACCCGTTCAAGGACACCGCCGGTCCGGCGCTGAACCCGTTGATCAAGGTGATGAACCTGGTGTCACTGCTGGTGCTCCCGGCGATCATCTCGCTGCAGGACAACGACGGCGCCCGCTTCGCCATCGCCGCCGCCGCGCTGGCGGTGCTGATCGGGGCGATCGTCTACTCCAGCCGCCAGAAGTCGACGATCGTCGCCGCCGGCTCGGTGCCGCCGGTCTCCGTCAAGGTCTGACCAACGTCGCCGTCGCGCCCGGGGCGACCCGGGCGCGACCGGCCTCGCCGGTAGCCTGCCGACGTGCTCGGCCTGCTCGATTTCGCCAATGACTGGCTGCGCAAGGGCGGCCTGCTCGTCCTCGCGGCGATCATCTTCGCCGAGAGCGGACTGCTGATCGGCTTCTTCCTGCCCGGCGACTCACTGCTGTTCTTCGCCGGGTTCCTGTCCTCCAGCGCCGGCGGCCGCACGCTGCCCGGCGGACTGCCGGCCGTCGCCGCGGTGGCCGCCGCCGCGGCCATCGCCGGCGATCAGGTCGGCTTCTGGTTCGGTCGGCGGGTGGGGCCGTCGCTGTTCTCCCGCCCGCAGGGGCGGCTGTTCAACCCGGCGAACGTGATGAAGGCCCAGCTGTTCTTCGACAGGCACGGTTCGAAGACGATCGTCATGGCCCGCTTCGTGCCGGTGGTGCGCACGTTCGCCCCGATCGTCGCCGGTGTGGGCAAGATGAACTACCGCACGTTCGTCGCGTTCAACATCATCGGCGGCGTGCTGTGGGGCGTCGGGGTGACGATGCTCGGCTACTACCTCGGCAAGATCGAGTTCATCAAGAACAACCTCGAGGTCGCCGCGGTGATCATCGTGGCCATCTCGATCACCCCGATGATCATCGAGTACCTCCGCCATCGGCACGCCGCCCCCGGCTCCGTCGAGGCCGAGGAGTCGATCACCATCGACTGAGTCGCTACTCGGCGATGAAGTCGATGAGGCGCTCGACGGCGCCGACGAGCTCGGGACGCAGGTCGGCGTAGGTCCTCACCCGGTTGCGCAGCTGCGGCCAGAACGTGCGCAGGTCCGTCCCGAGGGCCCGGCACATGCCTTCCTTCCACGGGACGCCGCGGGGGATGTCGGGCCACTCCTGCCGACCGACGACGCTCGGGCGGATGCCGGCCCAGACGTCGACGAACGGGTGGCCGACCACGAGCACGTCGGGATCGCGCACCTGGGCGGCGAGGCGCGACTCCTTGGAGCCGGCGACGAGGTGGTCGAGCAGCACGCCGAGCCGGCGCCGCGCACCCGGCCGGAACTCGGCGACCGCGCCGACGAGGTCGTCGGCGCCGTGCAACGGCTCGACGACGATGCCGAGCTCGCGCAGGTCGTCGCCCCACACGTGCTCGACCAGTTCGGCGTCGTGGCGGCCCTCCACCCAGATCCGGCTGGCGCGCGCCGTGGTCGCCCGCGCCGGCGTGGCGGCGGCGACGGAGCCGCTGTTGGTCTGCGTGGACGCCCTGGCGGTCTGTGACGCCGGCCGCACCAGGGTGACCGGGCGGCCCTCGTGGCGGAAGCCCGCCGGCTTGAGCGTGAACAGGCGGCGGTTGCCGTGACGATCGCGCAGGGTGACGGCCTCGGCCGTGCAGGCGACGACGTCGCCACAGAAGCCCGATGCCCGGTCCTCGACCACCAGGCCCGGCGTCGCCGGCATCGACGGTGCGGCCGGCGCCCGGCGTTGGCGATCGAACTCCTCCAAGATGTCCCGCTGGGCAGCCATGCCGCCCAGTCTGTCGCCCACGACCTCCGCCGGACCGCCACCCCCGCCTGCGTTCGTGTCGCGGCCGCACGCGCCCGGACCGTCGTCGAGGGCGCGACACGGGCGACAGCCCCGCACCGCTCCCCCGGGCTCGCGTCGCGGCGCCACGGACCGGGAGCGTCGTCAGCGACGCGACACGAACGGGCCGCACCTGGCCGTCCACGCCGACGGATTCGGGTGTCAGCGCCGAGTGAGTGCCAGCCACTCGCCGGAGACCGTGAGCACCTGATCGACGAGCTGGCCGTCGCTGCGCCGATAGGGCGCCCGCCGCCAGATGTCGGTGACGGGCATCGCCCAGGTGTCGGGGAGGTACGGAACGCCCCACACGTGGGCCCGGCGGGCGGGACCGATCAGGGCGAGCACGCCCTCGGTGAGCTCGATGCGGGCGTCGATCTCACCCATCTGCACGTAGCCCCGCTCGATCGGCGTCGGCGGCGCGGTGGCGTGCCACTCGACGTCGAACGTCACCGGCACGAGCGTGCCGTGGGCCCGCCGCCACGCCTCGTCGGGATCGTCGAGGAGCACCCCGTGGGCCTCGTTGCCCACGCTCCACTGCTGGAAAGGGACGTCGCAGACCTGGTCGGCCCACATCTCCGCGGGCTTGATCTCCAGCCCGGCGCGGCGGCCGACGCCGTCGAGCTCCTCGATGTACAGGTACGGCTCGTCCGGGCGCACCAGCCCGGCCCAGTAGTCGAACCGCCGGCCACGCGCCTCGAACCCGACGAACAGACCGCCGGCACCGCCGGCATCGGCGCCCCAGAACCACCAGGCCTCCACGGCGACGTCGGCGTGGCTCCCCTCGTCGGCCGCCACCACCACGACCGGCGAGCGTACGCGCGTGGCGGCGCGCGGCCCGGTGGCGACAGACCCCTCGGCCGGCGGGCAAACTGCCTGCGGTGTACCGCTACCTCAGCCTCGAATGGCTCGATGCCCTCTCCGCACACGTCGCCGGCAACGCCGAGCTGGCGCAGTTGGCCACGGAACATCCGATCGGCGTCACCCAGGTCGTCACCAGCGGGCCGGAGGGCGACGTCACCTACCACCTCCAGCTGGCCGACGGCACCGCCGGCTTCGGGGCCGGCGCGGCGTTCCCCGAGGATGTGCGCATGGTGCAGGACTGGGACACGGCGGTCGCCGTGGCCACGCACGAACTGGCCGCGCAGGAGGCGTTCATCAAGGGCCGCATCCGGCTCACCGGCGACCAGCAGAAGTTGATCGACGCCCAGCCGGTGTTCGCCGCGCTGGACGGTGTGTTCGCGTCGGTCCGCGACCACACCGACTACCGGTAGCCCATGCCCGAGCTCCCCGAGGTGCAGGCCCACGCCGAGCGGCTCACCGACCTGTTCGCCGGTGCCGTCCTGCAGCGCTTCGTGCCGCTGAACTTCACCGTGCTGAAGACGGCCGCGCCGGCGCCGTCGGAGGCCTCTGGGCGGCCCCTGCTCGACGTCGGGCGTCGTGGCAAGTACCTGCTGGCTCGCTTCGAGCCGGTCACGTTCATCGTCCACCTGATGCAGGGCGGACGGCTGCTCGTGGATGCCAAGCAGTCGGCCAAGCCGCGCAACGGCCAGGCCCGGTTCGTGTTCCAGGGCACCCAACCTGCGCTGCTCCTCACCGAGGCGGGGACGGAGCGGCGCGCCGGCGTGTGGTGCGTGCCGACGCCGGCCGCTGGCGGCGCGCCCGAGGGGCCGCCGCTCGATCGCCTCGGCCCAGAGGCGCTGGAGGTGACCGCCGAACAGCTGGCCGAGTCGTTCAAGGGGCACAACATGCGCGTCCACGGCTACTTGCGGGACCAGCACATGATCGCCGGCCTCGGCCGGATGCTGGCCAACGAGGTCTGCCACCGGGCCAAGATCAGCCCGTTCGCCATGACCGGCAAGCTCGGCGCCGACGGCGCGGCGAAGGTGGTGACGGCCATCCACGAGGCCGTCGACGAGGGCCTGGCCTACGAGCGCACCCGATCCGACATGAGCTCGTCGGCCGATCGCCCGGGCCGGGTCCACAACCGCGCCGGCCAACCGTGCCCGGTGTGCGGTGACACGGTCCGCAGCGTCAGCTACAGCGGCTACACCGTGGCCTACTGCCCCACGTGTCAGACCGGCGGCAAGGTCCTCGCCGACAACACCACCAGCCGCTTCCTGAAGTGAGCCTCAGCGGCCCGCCCACTGCGCACTGGCGTCGTCCATGATCCTCATGACCATCAGCGTCTCGTCGAGCGGCATGGACGGACTCTCGGTCTCGCCGGCCCGGAGACACCGGACGACCTCCGCCGCCTCGTAGCCGTAGCCGACGCCCTCGATGGGCAGGTCGAACGTCTCGTTCGGCGACGGGTGGAGGATGCGCCGCGCCGTGCGCATCAACGGACGGCCGACTGCGCTGTGGGAAGCCCAACGCAGTGGCGGCCAGGCGGGGCTCTCCTGGAGCCGGCCGAGCGCGACCTGCTTGCGACTCGGGGCCGGCGGGTCGATCGGTGGTGTCACCGCCATCGGGGTGTAGGGCGCGAGCGTCAGTCGCTCGCTCCGATGGAACGGCGTCTCCAGCACGAGCCTCCCCGCCGTTCCACTCACCGCCGCCGTGTTCGACGTCCAGGACGTCAGCGAGGACGAGAGCACCGCCAGACGCTCACCCGGGTAGTGCAGGAGCAGGCCACTGTCGCCGTCCACACCGGTGGGGACGGTCGCCCGCAGCGACGCCACCGCGTCCGGTGCGCCGAACAGCATCACGGCGAGGGCCACGGCATAGACGCCGCGGTCGAGCAGCGCGCCCCCTCCCCGATCGGGGTCGTAGTAGCGGTGCGTCGGGTCGAACACGTTGGCCATCCCGAAGTCGGCCAGGAGCACACGCGGCTCGCCGATGCGGCCGGACTCGACCAGATCCGCCATCGCCCGCACCGCGGGGAGGAAGCGCATCCACATGGCCTCCATGCAGAACAGTCCGGCGGCGCGAGCCGCGGCGACGACCTGCCCGGCTGTCGCGGCGTCGTCGGCGAACGGCTTCTCACAGAGCACCGGAACCCCGGCCTCGAGGCTCTGCAGGCAGTCCTCGGCGTGGCGGTGCGGGGGCGTGCAGATGTACAGCACGTCGACGTCGCCACTGGCCAACAACTCGGCCAGGTCGCGATGTGCCCGCACGCCGGGATACGCCGCAGCGAATGCGGATGCACCCTCCATCGTGCGCGAGGCGACCGCCGTGAGGGCGGCACCCTCGACGGCGGCGAGATCGTCGGCGAAGACGCGGGCGACGAAGCCCGCGCCGAGGATGCCGAAGCGGACCGTGGGCAACGACATGCCTAGGTCGTCGACTCGCGGCCGACGAGCGAGCTCGCGAACCGTTGCGCCGAGCTGACGATCGGCGCCTTCGCGCGTACGCGTTCGCGGACCCGGCTGCGCATGCCCGTGCCGTACCAGTTCGGCCAGAACGTGATCTCTCCGCCGTGCTCCGCGAACGGATCGTCGCTGGGGGCGATCAACTCCCCGAAGGTGAAGGTGAGCTGCGGCCGGATCGTGGCGCTGTGGTTGGGCATGCCGCGGTGCCAGACCGTGGACTTCCGGATCAGCGCGTCGCCCTGGCGCATCGGCATCCGAGTAGCCGCACGAGCCACCCGTCCGGAGGCGAACTCCCAGTACTTGTACGGCCGACGATGGCTACCGGGAACGATGTCGAGCGCGCCGTTGACTTCGTCGGTGTCGATGACGGCGATCGTGCACAGATAGAACTCGTCGAAGTAGAAGCCATCGATGTGGTAGTGCTGCGCCACGCTGCCGGGCAGGTTGATGTTGCAATTGACCCGCAGCCGATCGACGCCGTCCGGTGTGACGGTTCGGAGGATGTCGATGACGCCACTCGCCGCGAGGTCCTCCATGACGAAGCTCGATCCCGCGCCGGGGAAGCAGTTGAGGTGCCCGCTGATGCGGCCGCCGCCTTCGAACAGCACCCCCTCGCGCACGCTGCGGTCGTACGCCTCCCGGAGGCGACCGTCGAGCTCCGCGAGGCGCTCCTTCGAAACCGCTCCGGGAACCAGCACGTACCCGTTCTCCTGCAGCGACCGCTCGGGGGCGTGTCGATCGCTCACCTCGTTCGTCATCAGGTCGACTCCATCATCGGTGGTCCGGAGATGATAGGTCCCGCCGGGCTGGCGACCGCCCCAACCTCGGATCGAACCGACTGATGGCCGCAGGCGCCCCACGACGTGCGCCGTACCATGCGCCGATGCCCGTGCACCTCCGCGCCGAACCGTCCGACTACGCACCGGCGGTGCTCGTTCCCGGCGACCCGCGACGGGCGACGTACATCGCCGAGACGTTCTTCGACGAGGGAGCCCGCTGCGTCAACACCGAGCGGGGCGCGCTCGGCTACACCGGCACGTACCAGGGCGCGCCGATCAGCGTGCAGAGCGTCGGCATGGGCGGGCCGAGTGCGGCGATCTACTACACCGAGCTGATCCAGCTCGGGGTGCAGCGCATCGTGCGCGTCGGGACCGCCGGCGGCCTGCAGCCCTCGTTGAGGATGGCCGACACGATCGTCGCCCTCGGCGCAACATCCGACGACGGCACCGTCTCACTGCTCACCGGCGGCGACCCGCACGCACCCGTGGCGACCTACGCGTTGGTCGAGACCGCAGTTCGCCTGGCACGCGCCAGCGGCGCAACGGTGCACGTCGGCTCGGTCGTGTCCAGTGGGCTGTTCTACGACCCCCGTCCGGGCGTGCTGCAGCGCTTCGCCGATCGCGGCCACCTCGGCGTGGAGATGGAGGTGGCTGTCCTGTACACGATCGCCGCGATCCACGGCATCGAGGCGGTCGGACTCGTGACGGTCAGTGACCTGATCACGTCCGGCGGCGCCAGCGAGCGCATCAGCGACGACGAGCTGCGCCGAGGCGTCGACCGGATGATGCAGGTGGCCTGCGCGGTCGCGGTGAGCTGAGCGGCGCGCGAGCGGACGGCGCGAGGAGATCGACCCGAGAGGCGGGTCGCTTGGGTCGGTGCGCGCCGAGTGCCCGCCCAGTCAGATCAGGTTCAACTCCTTCACCGCGTCGCGCTCCTCGGCGAGCTCGGCGGTGGAGGCGTCGATCTTGCCGCGCGAGTAGTCGTCGATGTCCAGGCCCTGCACGATCGAGTACACGCCGTCCTTGCACGTGACCGGGAAGCTGGAGATGAGGCCTTCGGGCACGCCGTAGGAGCCGTCGCTGACGATGGCCATGCTCACCCAGTCGCCGTCCGGGGTGCCGAGCGACCACGTGCGGACGTGGTCCACCGCGGCATTGGCCGCCGAGGCCGCCGACGATGCGCCGCGGGCCTCGATGATGGCCGCGCCGCGCTTGGCCACCGTCGGGATGTACGTACCGTCCACCCAGACGTGGTCGCCGACGAGCTCGTACGCGTTCTTGCCGTTGACCTCGGCATGGAACAGGTCGGGGTACTGGGTGACCGAGTGGTTGCCCCAGATGGTCATCTTGGTGACGTCGTTGACCGTGGTGCCGGTCTTCTGAGCGAGCTGGCTGATGGCCCGGTTGTGATCGAGGCGGGTCATCGCGGTGAACCGCTTCGGGTCCAGGTCGGGTGCGTTCTGCTGGGCGATCAGCGCGTTCGTGTTCGCCGGATTGCCGACGACCAGGATCTTGACGTCCTTCTTCGCGCTGGCCGACAGTGCCTGGCCCTGTGGCTTGAAGATCCCGCCGTTGGCGCTGAGCAGGTCACTGCGCTCCATGCCCGCCTTGCGCGGCATCGCCCCGACGAGGAGGGCGACGTCGGCGTCACCGAACGCGACGTTGGCGTCGTCGGTGCAGACGATCTCGGTGAGCAACGGGAAGGCGCAGTCGTCCAGCTCCATCTTCACGCCGTTGAGGGCGCCGAGCGCCGGCGTGATCTCGAGCAGTTGCAGGGCGATCGGCGTGTCGGGGCCGAGCATCGACCCGGAGGCGATGCGGAACAGGAGGCTGTAGCCGATCTGGCCGGCGGCCCCGGTGACGGCGACTCGAACAGGCGTGGTCATGGAAGCGGAGCGTAGGCCCGCGCTGCGACGGCGCCGAAACCCGCACCCACGGGGGCTGCGTGCTCGTTGCGGTTACTTGGACAGGTCCGGGCGGCCGATCGAGTCGAACACGACGTTGGCGTAGGTCTGCTCCGAGGTCGGGCTGCAGGCGATGTGGAAGCCGTCGCTGCAGAACTTCACGCCCTGCGCCGCCGAGATCCCGCTCCAGTCGATGATGTGGACGTTCGGGTAGCGCTCCGGCAAGCGGTTGATCCGGGCGTTGTTGGCGTCGATCCATCCACGTGGGGCACGGACCGTCATGAAGAAGACGTACGGCGTGACGTCGGCCGGGAGGCTGGCCATGATCCGGTCGTACGTCGCGTCGGACACCGAACCGTTGGTCCCCACCTGGAGCACGACGATCGAGCCGATCTCGCCCTGGGCGCGGTAGCTCTCGACGATGGCGGCGATGTCGGCGCCCTGGCGGCTCTGCTGCGCGTCCACGCGGAAGCCTCCGGCCGCGAGCTGGTTCGTCGCGCCCTGCATCACGGACTCCCCGACCGCCAGCGGTGGCGCACCGGCCTGCTCGGTGCGCACGGAGCTCACCGGTGCCGGTGCCGGTGCCGTCGTCGTCGGGGCCTCGGTGGACGACGGCGCGGCGGTCGTGGTCGACGGTGCGACCGATGTCGTGGTGGTGGTCGGCTCGGCCGTTGGGACGGCGGTGGTCGTCGATGCCGTGGCGATCGGGTCGAGCTCGGGCGGCGGCACCGCGCGGACGAGTGCTTCGGGCACCGAGACCGCCGTGGTCGGCGCCACCGTGGTGGGCGCGACGGTCGTGCTGGTCGTCGGTGCCGGCGGCACGCTCGCCGGCGACGGCGCCGTACCCCCGGCGTACTGCAGGCTGCACTCCAGCGCGCCCACGCACACGTCGTCGGCGGTGGCGATGCTCACGCCGGCGAACCCGGCGAAGCCTGCAGCGACTGCGGCGAGGGCCACCATCCAGCGCCGGCGGTTGTACATCCGGCGCGTGCGCGCGACCCGTTCGCCGCGCAGCCACTCGCCGAGCCGTCCGCTGCGCACCGGCATCTCGACCAACCGGTAGCTGAGCTCGGCGATCACCGCGGTGACGGCCATGGCCACGGCGAACTGGCTCACCGTGAGGCTGATCCCGGCCTCCTTGCGGATGATCTCGAAGACGAGCCAGTGGAACAGGTAGAGGCCATAGCTGCGCAGGCCGATCCAGCGCAGCAGCGGGTTGCCGAGCGCCTTGCCCGTCCAGCTGCGCCGATGGGTGACCGCAGCGATGATCGCCAACGTGGCCAGGCCGGTGAGGAACAGTCCGCCGCGGAACAGGTAGGGGTCGTAGCGCAGCCCGAGGTTGGTGCCGTCGTCGGACAGGTACAGCCGCGAGCACAGCAGCCACAGGCCGGCCAGACCGAGCACGGCGAGCAGGTCGAGGCGACGGGGTCGGTCGCGCAACGGGCCCCGCATGATCGCCACCGGCCGCCACCACATGGCCATCGCCGCGCCGAGCATGACGCCGCCGGCCCGGGTGAACGTGCCGAGGTACAGCGCCTCGTTGACGTTGATGCACCGCCCGGCGATCGTCCAGTAGCCGTGCATCGACGCCGAGCTGCACGTGGTGGCCACGTCGCCGGGCACGAACAGTGCGGCCATGGCCACGGCGACCGTCGCGCTCGGCGACGAACAGCCACAGGCCGACCTTCGGCAACCGCGCCGCAGCCTTCGTGCTGCGCAGGACGAGGACCATCACCAACGGCCACAGGAGGTAGAACTGCTCCTCGACCGCCAGCGACCACAGGTGGCGCAGCGGGGCGAACGCCTGCGGCTGCGGTGTAGCCCTGCCCGGCGACGATCTGGTACCAGTTGCTGCCGTACGAGATCGCCCCGACGAAGTCGCCCCGCGCCTGACCCTGAGGTGCACGGTTGAAGAACGCCAGGTAGATGGCCGCGCCGACCAGGAGGACGACGAGTGCCGGGAGCAGGCGACGGGCGCGGCGCAGCCAGAACCGTCGCAGGCTGATCCTGCCGCGGCGTTCGTGCTCGCCGATCAGGAGGAGCGTGATCAGGTAGCCGCTGATCACGAAGAAGATCTCGACGCCGAGGAATCCGCCGGGCAGCCAGGTGTGGTTGGCGTGGTACACCATCACGGCGATGACGGCGAGCGCGTGGAGGCCGTCGAGCCCCGGTGTGTAGGGCAGTCGACTGATCTGCGCCTGATTGGCGCGCGGAGGCGGCCAGGCCTGCACGACCCGTCAGTATGCCGACTCTCCGCCAAGGTTCGACGTCACCCTCGACAAGAGGACGAGGGTCCGCTTACTCGATCGGTTGGTCGAGGTCGCCGCGGCCGACGCCGTCGAAGATCATGTTGGCGTAGAACTGCATCGCCTTCTTCGTCTTCAGGTGGGCACCGCCGTCGGACGTGCTCAGCTGGTCGGCGATCTGACCGGCCGCGGACTGCCAGTCGATGACGCCGACGGCGGGATGCGTGGCCGGCAGGTTGCGGATCTTGTCATTGTTCGGGTCGATCCACGGCTGGTCGGCCTTGACCGTGAGGAACGACAGCCGAGTGGTCGCCGGCACCGCGGCGACGATCGCCTCGAGCTCGGCGTCGGTGACGGTGCCGTTCGTGCCGACCTGGACGACGACGACCGGTCCGAGACGCCCGTTGGCCGCGGCGGCTTGGATGTCGGCGACCATCTCCTTCGCCTGGCGGTTCTCCCGGGCGTCGACGACGAATCCGCCGTTCACCAGTTGCCGCTCGGCCCCGAGCATCACCGATTCGCCGAACGCCGACATCTCCGGCGGTGGTGGCGGCAGGGTCGAGGTGGTTGCCACGGCCGTCGTGGCCGGGTCCAGCGTGTTGCCGGCAGCGTCGGTGGACGGCGCGGCGACGCTCGTCGGCGTGCCGGCGACCGTGGTCGGCACGTCGGTGATGGCCGACCCGGCCTGCTGCAGCGTGCACTCGACGTCGCCCACGCAGTGGTTGTCGGCGCGGACGATGCTGAACACCGAGAAGCCGACGACGGCCAGGAGCACGGCGCTGAGCGCGTAGACCGGACGCCGGCTGTCGAGTGGGTGGGCGGGGCGGCGGCGCAGGTCGTGGCGGGCCCGCCACCACTCGCCGAGACGACCCTTGCGCACCGGCGTCTCGATGAACCGGTAGCTCAGCTCGGTGACCGGGAGCGTGATCGCCATGGCCAGCGCGAACTGCTGCCCGGTGAGCGGAACACCGGCGTAGGTGCGGATGATCTGGTAGATCGGCCAGTGGTAGAGGTACAACCCGTAGCTGCGCGTGCCGATCCAGTTGAGCACCGGGTTGCCCATGAAGCGACCGAGGTGGCTGGCCTGGTGGGTGACGGCGGCGATCACCATCAACGTGGTGATGCTCACCCACAAGAAGCCGCCACGGTACAGCCACGGGTCGTAGCGGATACCGAAGTTCGAGCCCGGATCGGTGAGCGTCAGCTTCCACATCAAGAGGCCGAGCAGCACGAGGCCGAGCACGCCGATGGCATCGAGCATGCCGCTGCGGTTGCGCAGCGGACCGCGGATGATGGCCATCGGCCGCCACAGCATGGCGAACCCGGCCCCGAGCATCAGGCCGCCGGAGCGGGTGATGGTCGACAGGTACAGCGCGTCGTTCGTGCTGATGCACCGGCCGAAGATCTTCCAGTAGCCGTTCATGCTCCCCGCGGCGCAGGTGGTGGCCACGTCGCCGCTGCGGTACAGCACGGCGACGAGCAGGGCGATGCCGACGCTGATGCCGAACAACCACAGCCCGACCTGCGGCAGGCGCCGGCGCCAGCGGCGCAGGATGCCGACCATGATCAGCGGCCACAGCAGGTAGAACTGCTCCTCCACGGCGAGCGACCACAGGTGGCGCAGGGGGGCGAACGCACCGGCGGCGGTGTAGCCCTGGCCGACGAACACCTGGTACCAGTTGCTCCCGTAGAACAGCCCGGCGACGAAGTCGCCGCGCGTGCGGCCCATCGGCCCGCGGTCGAACAGGGCCATGTACACGGCGACGGCGGCGAGGACGACGATGAGCGCGGGGAGCAGGCGCCGGCCGCGGCGGACCCAGAACTGCTTGAGGTCGACGAAGCCCTTGCGTTCGTCCTCGCCGATGAGCAGCAGCGTGATCAGGTAGCCACTGATGACGAAGAACACCTCGACGCCGAGGAAGCCACCGCCCAACCAGTTGTGGTTGGCGTGGTAGATCATCACCGCGACCACGGCGAAGGCGCGCATCCCGTCGAGGCCGGGGAGGTAGGGCACACGGCTGAGCTGCCGGCGCTGCGATCGCGGCGGGGCGAGGATGGGGGCAGGGCGGCTCACAGCGGCCCCAGTATCGCCGACGAGAGCCCGAGCAGGGCGGTCATGCGTGGGGCGGGTCTAACGTGCGCGGCGCATGGGTGACGGGCCGGAGTCGTTCGCCGGCGGTCCGCTCACGGCCGAGTGGCGTCGGTGGGGGCCGTACGTGTCCGAGCGTGCCTGGGGTACGGTGCGCGAGGACTACAGCGCGGACGGCGACGCGTGGCGGTCGTTCCCCTTCGAGCAGGCGCGCAGCCGGGCCTACCGGTGGAGCGAGGACGGCCTCGGCGCGATCTGCGACGACGCCCAGCACCGCCTGCTGGCCTTCGCCTTCTGGAACGGCCGCGACCCGATCCTCAAGGAGCGGATCTTCGGCCTCGACGGACCGACCGGCAACCACGGCGAGGACGCCAAGGAGCTGTGGTGGTACCTCGACTCCACGCCGACGCACTCGTGGATGCGCTGGGCCTACCTGTATCCGCAGGGCGAGTTCCCCTACGGCGCGCTGACGACCGAGAACGCCCGAAGGTCGCGCCACGACGACGAGCTCGAGCTGTGGGACACGGGCGTGCTCGACGACGGGTGGTGGGACGTCGTCGTCGACTACGCCAAGGCCGCGCCACAGGACTGGTGCATCCGCCTGCGGGCGCGCAACGCCGGTGCGGCGACGGCGACGCTCCACATCCTGCCGACGGTGTGGTTCCGCAACACGTGGAGCTGGTGCGACCCGCCGGCGTACAAGCCCAGCCTGCACGCCACGGCGACGACGATCGAGATGGACCACCTCGACTTCGGCCGGATGGTCCTCACCGGCGACGGCGATCCCGCTCCGCTCGCCTGCGACAACGATTCCAACACCCGCGTGCTGTGGGGCACACCCGGCCCCGCCTACCCGAAGGACGGCATCGGCGATCACGTGGTCCACGGCGCGGCCACGGTGAACCCGACGGGCACCGGGACGAAGGGCGCGCTGTGGTACCAGCTCACCGCGGCTCCCGGAGAGACCGTCGAGATCCGCCTGCGCCTCGCGCCCACCGCGATGCCCCTCGACGACACCTGGGCCGCAGCGCTGGCCGAGCGCGAGCGTGAAGCCGACGAGTACTACGCCGCGCTGGCCGGCGACGTCGACGACGACGAGGCGCTCGTGATGCGCCAGGCGTTCGCCGGGATGATGTGGGGCAAGCAGTTCTTCCACTACGACGTCGACCGCTGGCTGGAGGGCGACCCCGGCCAGCCGCAACCGCCCGTCGAACGGCACCGTGGCCGCAACCACCTGTGGACCCACCTGAACAACCACGACATCGTCTCCATGCCGGATCCGTGGGAGTACCCGTGGTACGCCTCCTGGGACCTGGCGTTCCACAGCGTGGCCATCGCCCACATCGACCCGGCGTTCGCCAAGCAGCAGCTGCTGTTGCTGTGCCGCGAGTGGTACATGCACCCCAACGGCCAGATCCCGGCGTACGAGTGGTCGTTCGACGACGTCAACCCGCCCGTGCAGGCGTGGGCGGCGATGCGCGTGTTCGAGATCGACGGGCTGCGCGACTACGACTTCCTCGCCCGGATGCTCCACAAGCTGCTGATCAACTTCACGTGGTGGGTGAACCGCAAGGACGCCGAGGGCAACAACATCTTCGAGGGCGGCTTCCTCGGGCTGGACAACATCGGACCGATCGACCGCTCCGCGCCGCTCCCGGTGGCCGGCACGCTCGAACAGGCCGACGGCACCGCATGGATGGCGATGTACTGCCTCGACCTGTTGGAGATGGCGATCACGCTGGCCCGCCACGCACCGTCCTACGAGGACGTCGCCACGAAGTTCCTCGAGCACTTCGCGTACATCGCCGCGGCGATGCACGACCGGGGGATGTGGGACGAGGAGGACGGCTTCTACTACGACATCATCGCCCTCGACACGGGCGAGGAGCTGCCGCTGCGGGTGCGCTCGATGGTCGGACTCCTGCCGCTCGGGGCGACGATCACGCTCGGGCGGGCGACGCTCGAGGCGCTCCCGGCGTTCACCGAGCACCTCGAGTGGTTCATCGCCAACAAGCCCGAGTACGCCGCGCACATCGACCAGGTGCACGTGCTCGACACGCACGAGGGCCGGCTGCTGTCGGTGGTCGACACCGAGCGGTTGCGCCGGCTGCTGCGCTACGCGCTGGACGAGACCGAGTTCCTCTCACCGCACGGCGTGCGCGCCCTGTCGGCCCACCACCGCGACCACCCGTTCCGGTTGGCACTCGGCGGCACGACCTACGAGGTCGGCTACGAGCCGGCCGAGTCGCGCTCGTTCCTGTTCGGCGGCAACTCGAACTGGCGCGGTCCGGTGTGGTTCCCGGTGAACTACATCGTGGTCGCCTCGCTGCGCCGCTTCGCCCGCTACTTCGGCGCCGATCTGCTCGTCGAGCATCCCACCGGCAGCGGGACCGAGCTGACCCTCGACGAGATCGCCGACGACCTGGAGCACCGGCTGACCACGTTGTTCCGCCGAGGCGTCGACGGCCGCCGGCCGTGCTTCGGCCAGGTCGCGCTGCTGCAGGACGATCCCGTCCTGCGCGACCGGCTGTTGTTCCACGAGTACTTCAACGGCGACGACGGCGCCGGGCTCGGCGCCTCGCACCAGACCGGCTGGACCGGGCTCGTGGCGGACGTGATCGCCCGCCGCGCCGGGCACCCGGACGTGCCCCGCCGCGTGCCCTGACCGAGCCGTGCGCGGTCTCGCTCAGCGCGTCGGCAGGCCGAGCGAGGCGTAGATCTCCCGAGTCGCCGTACTGCGGTTCAGCGTGTAGAAGTGCAGGCCCGGCGCACCGGCATCGAGGAGCGCCGCGCACAGCTCGGTGGCCAGCTCGACACCCACTCGGCGCACGTCGTCGGGGTCGTCGCCCGCCGACTCCAGCCGGGCGACCACCCACGCCGGCACGGCGGCGCCGCTCAGCTCGGCCATCCGTCGGACCTGGCCGAGGTTGGTGACCGGCATGATCCCCGGCAGCACCGGCTTGTCCACGCCGAGGTCGGCGAGCTCGTCCACGAGTCGCAGGTAGTGCTCGGTCTCGAAGAAGAACTGGGTGATGGCGAAGTCGGCGCGGCGCAGCTTGGCGGCGAGCTGCTGGCGATCCGCGGTGCGGTCCGGCGAACGCGGGTGCACCTCGGGATGGGCGGCGACACCGACGGAGAACGTGCCGTAGCCGTCGAGCTCGTCGATCAGCTCGATCGCGTACTGGTAGTCGCTCGGCTTGGCATCGGCCGGCTCGAGCGGTGGGTCGCCGCCGAGGGCGAGGATGTTCTCGACGCCGGCGTCGCGGTACTCGTCGAGCAACGAGCGGATCTCGCCGCGGACGTGGCTCTGGCACGTGAGGTGGGCCATCGGCGAGATGCCCGTCTCCCGACCGATCCAGGTGACCACCTGCTGCGTGCGGGCGCGGGTGCTGCCACCGGCGCCGTACGTGACGCTGACGAAGCTGGGTGCCAGCGGCTCCAGCTCGGCGATGGTGCGTCCGAGCGACAGCTGGGCGGCGTCGGTCTTCGGCGGGGAGAACTCGAAGGAGAACGTCCGCCCCGCGGCGAGGAGATCGGCGATGCGAGCCATGGCGGCCCGAGGCTACCCATCGCCCGCACGCCAAGCTCGGGCCACGCGCACGCGCGGCGGCGCGACCCGCGAGGGAGCCCGCCGCACGGAGGGAGCAGCCGAAGCGCAGCGGAGGCCAGTCCCGACCACCAGTCCGGCTCAGTGGCGGAAATGACGCTCGCCGGTGAGCACCATGGCGATGCCGCGCTCGTCGGCGGCGGCGATCGACTCGGCGTCGTTCACGCTGCCGCCCGGCTGGATGACGGCCAGCACGCCGGCGTCGGCGCACACGTCGAAGCCGTCGCGGAACGGGAAGAACGCATCGCTCGCGGCAACGCCGCCCGCTGCTCGGCCGTCGGCACGAGTCGCCGCGATCCGCGCGCTGTCCACCCGGTTCTGCTGGCCCGCGCCGATCCCGAACGTCTGGCGATCCTTGGCCAGCACGATGGCGTTGCTGCTCACCGTGGCGCACACCTGCCAGACGAAGGCCAGGTCGTCGAGCTGCGCGTCGGTGGGCGCGGCCTGGGTGACCACCTTCCACCGCGAGCGGTCGAGGTCGACCACGTCCACCTCTTGCACGAGCAGGCCGCCGTCGATCGAGCGCACGTCGAGTGGCGCGCCGTAGGGCACGGGCGCCGACAGCACCCGCAGGTTCTTGCGCCGGGCGAGCACCTCGAGCGCGTCGTCGTCGAACGACGGGGCGACGACCACCTCGGTGAAAACCGGGGCGATGGCCTCGGCCACCGGGCCGGTGACGTGACCGTTCAGCGCGATGATCCCGCCGAACGCGCTCACGGGGTCGCAGGCGTTGGCCTTGACGTAGGCATCGAACAGGTCGACGCCCACCGCGACACCACACGGGTTGGCGTGCTTGACGATCACGCACGCCGGCTCGCCGTAGCGCTGCACGCCGCGCCACGCCGCCTCGGTGTCGTAGAGGTTGAGGTAGCTGAGCTCCTTGCCGCCGTGCTGCACGGCCTCGTCCCACCAGCTGCGCCGACCGGCCGCGAGGTAGCGCGCGCCCTGTTGGTGCGGGTTCTCGCCGTAGCGCAGCGACTGCTGCTTGGCGAGCGCGAGGTAGAGACCGTCGGGCAGCGCCGGTCCGCCGTCGACCGCTGACGTCGGCTCGTCGAACCACGCGGCGATCTGCGCGTCGTAGGCCGCGATGCGGGCGAACGCGTCACGTGCCAGGCGCCGGCGGGTGCCGTCGCTCAGTCCCGCGCCGGCGCGCACCTCGGCGAGCACGGCCGCATAGTCCGCAGGGTCGACCACCACGCCGACGTGGGCGTGGTTCTTGGCCGCGGCGCGGACCATGGCCGGTCCGCCGATGTCGATCAGCTCGATGCTCGGGTTCGAGTCGAACGGGTACAGGTTGACGACGACGAGGTCGATGGCCTCGATCCCGTGCGCCGCCATGTCGGCCTGGTGCGTCGGGTTCGTCGGATCGGCGAGGAGGCCGCCGTGGACCTTCGGGTGCAGCGTGACGACGCGGTGGTCGAGGATGGCCGGCAGCCCGGTGAGGTCGGCGAGGTCGGTCACCGGCACACCGGCGGCGGCGATCTCGCGGGCCGTGCCACCGCTGCTGACGATGCGCCAACCGGCATCGTGCAGGCCTGCAGCGAGCTCCACGATCCCGGTCTTGTCGTACACGGACAGCAGCGCGATGGGCATGTCGCCGAGCGTACGGGGCCGGTCGAGGTGCGCGATCGGGCGATGAACAAGGTGTACGTTCGGCCGCGTCGAGCGACGGAGGGATCACGCCACGATGAAGAAGCAGATCACGGTTGCCAGCCTCGTCATGGGGATCGGCGGGCTCGTCGTGTTCATCTTCTCGTTCCTCAGCTTCTACACGATCGGCGACAACGGCGAGAGCGCCTGGAGTGGCGACCTGCTGTTCCCCCAGACGATCATCCCGGTGATCCTCGGGGTCGCCATGCTCGTGGTCGTCATCCTCGAGCTCGTCGGCGTCAAGCTCCCGGAGAAGGTGCTCACGTTCACGTGGCCGCAGATCCTGGCCACGTGGGGCATCAGTGCCGCAGGCATCATGCTCGGCTGGCTGTTCACCGGCCTGGAGGGCACCGACAAGGGCGCCGGCCAGATCCTCATGCTGCTCGGCTCGCTGGCCATGGCCGCCGGATCGATCATGGGTCTGCTCGGGCTCGGCGACAAGGCACTGAACATCCCGAGCGGCGGTTCGAGCACCACGCCCGCCCCCGGCGCCTCGTCGCAGGGTGTCCCGCCGCCCGGTGCCGCCTCCCCGCCGAGCGCTCCCCCGTCACCCCCGTACCCGCCACAGGCACCGCCGCCTCCCCCGCCCGGTGCCGGCTCACCACCACCGCCGCCCCCACCGCCCGCCTGAGCCCGCAACGACGAAGGACCCCCGCCGACGGGCGGGGGTCCTTTCGCGTGCGGGCACGGAGCCCGTTGACTACTTCTTCAGGTCGGCGACGATCTCGGCCATCAGCTCGCCGGCCTCGGTGGGGTTCAACCCGACCTTCACGCCGGCCTTCGCCAGGGCGTCCATCTTGCCCTGGGCAGTGCCCTTGCCGCCGGAGACGATCGCTCCGGCGTGGCCCATCTTCTTGCCGGCCGGCGCGGTGACGCCGGCGACGTACGCGCTCATCGGCTTGGTGACGTTGGCCGCGATGAACTCGGCGGCCTCCTCCTCGGCGGACCCACCGATCTCGCCGATCATCATGATCGCGTGGGTCTCCGGGTCGGCCTGGAACTCGGCGAGGCAGTCGATGAAGCTCGTGCCGGGGACCGGGTCGCCACCGATGCCCACGCAGGTGGACACGCCGATGCCCAGGTTCTTGAGCTCGTACAGCGCCTGGTAGGTGAGCGTGCCCGAGCGCGACACGATGCCGACGTTCGGGCCGTCGGCGCTCGGCAGTGCGGCGATCTCGCCGGCGGTGATGCCGATGTTGCACTTGCCCGGGCTGATGATCCCCGGGCAGTTCGGCCCGAGGAGGCGGGTGCCGGGGTGGTCGCGCAGGATGGTGTTGAACACCTTGGCCTCGTCCTGCGCGGGGATGCCCTCGGTGATGCACACGATGAGGCCGATCCCGGCGGCTGCCGCCTCGAGGATCGCGGCAGCGGCGGCCTTCGGCGGCACGGCGACGAACGACGCGGTCGCGCCGGTGGCGGCGACGGCCTCGGCGACCGAGTTGAACACCGGGATGCCCTCGACGTCGGTGCCCCCCTTGCCGGGCGTCACCCCTCCGACCACCTGCGTGCCGTAGGCCTGGTTGCGCAGGCCGTGGTACTTGCCCTGGCCGCCGGTGAGGCCCTGGACGATGACCTTGGTGTCGGCGTTGACGAAGATGGCCATCAGTTGCTGCCCTTCTGGTTGGTCGACTGCGCCGACGTGGAGATGGCGACGGCCGCACGGGCGGCGTCGAGCATGGTGGGCTTGGAGGTCAGCTTGGATTCGGGGATGCCGGCATCCAACAGGATCTGGCGACCCTCCTCGGCGTTCGTGCCGTCGAGGCGGATGACGATCGGGGCCCGCAGGTCCACGCGACCGAGCGCTTCGACGATGCCCTTGGCCACCTCTTCGCCGCGGGTGATGCCGCCGAAGATGTTGATGAAGATGCTCTTCACGTTCTGGTCGAAGTTGATCACCTCGAGGGCGGCGGCCATCACGTCGGCATTGGCCCCGCCGCCGATGTCGAGGAAGTTCGCCGCAGTGCCGCCCACCTGGTTGACCACGTCGAGCGTGCTCATCGCCAGACCGGCGCCGTTGGCGATGATCCCGACCGTGCCGTCGAGGCCGATGTACTGCAGGTCGTGCTCACGGGCCATCTGCTCGCGCTCGTCGAGCTCCTCGGTGGCCCGGTACTCGTCCCACTCGGGATGGCGGTACGCGGCGTTGTTGTCCAGTGACACCTTCGCGTCGAGCGCGTGCACGCCACCGTCGGGCCGCAGGATGAGCGGGTTGATCTCCGCCAGGTCGCAGTCGCCCTCGGTGAAGCAGCGGTACAGCTTGACGAGCATCTCGGTGACGCCGTCGACGGCCTCGTCGTCGATCTTGGCGTCCACCGCAGCCTTGTGCGCCGCATCCGCGCTCAACCCGTCGACGGGGTCGATGTGCAGCAGGATGATCGCGTCCGGGTTGGATTCGGCGACCGTCTCGATCTCCACCCCGCCCTCGGCGCTGATCATCAGCAGGTGCTTCTTCGCGCTGCGGTCGAGGGTGAACGACGCGTAGTACTCCTTGGAGATGTCGCTGGCGTGCTCCACCCAGATGCGCTTGACGAGGTGGCCCTTGATGTCCATGCCGATGATGTTCCCGGCATGGAGGCGGACCTCGTCGGCGTTGTCGGCCAGCTTGATGCCGCCGGCCTTGCCCCGGCCGCCGACTTGCACCTGGGCCTTGACCACGACCGGGTAGCCGGCCTGCTCGGCCACGGTGACCGCCTCGTCCACGGTGTAGGCCACGCCGCCCGGACTGACCGGGATGTCGTAGCGGGCGAAGTACTGCTTGCCCTGGTACTCGAACAGATCCACGATGCTCCTCCGACGGCGCTGGCAGGCCCGATGGCCGCCGGAACCCTACGGCCCGCCGTCACAGCGACTCAATTCAGGTGGTCGGGGACTGGCGTCCGCTCGCTCGCTCGCTTTCGCCCTCCCCTCCGGCGACCGTCTCCCTGGCGGTCGCGCGGCCGCGCGTGTCCCGGTGTGCTCGTCTGGGTCCGTCGCCATACTGAGCCGGTGCCTGCGCCGAAGCTGCCCGAGCTGCGCACACCGTTCGCCCGGGCGGTCGTGCCGGTCGCCATCGGGATCGTCCTCATCGGGGTGATCGGCCTGGCGCTGTGGGGCGTCGCCGCGACGATCTCCGGTGGCAGCTCGCAGGGCGGGCTCCTCACCAGCGACACGTTCACGCCCGGACCGGCGCGTTCGTACGCCGCCATCGTCGCCGAGGACGGACCGATCATCTTCCCCGACCTGCTCGGCACCGACGGCGACCGCACGATCGTGCTCGACCACTCCGGCGACGACCCGCTCAACGGCTGGCGGATCTACCTCGCCCACCCTGCCGACCGGCCGCTGTCGTGCAAGGTCAGCCAAGTCCGCCAGACGCGCACGTTCACCGACTGCGAGGGTCGCACGATCACGGTCGAGCAGCTCGCCCCTCCCGAGGCCGGCATCCGCCCGACCGTCAGCCAGGACGGCATCCTCAACCTCGACGTCACGCCCGATCCGGCCTCGACGGCCTCCACCGCTCAGCCGTAGCTGATCATCATCTTCGAACGCGAGCCGTCCTCGTAGGTGACGGTCACCAGCGTGTCGGTGCCCTCCGGCGGCGCAGCGGCGAGCGTCACCGCGAACCAACCGGTCTCGGCGTCGTAGCGCACGGTGTTGTTCGGGTCGCTCACCGCCACGACCGGCTGCCCGGACGACGTCAGCGAGAAGATCAACGTGATCGACGGGTTGCGCAGCAGCACGGTCGCCCGGAGCACGGCCAGGACGGCGTCGTCGTCGGTGGCGAACGCGTTGCAGTCCGGGCCCGGCGAGCAGTCCGGGCTCACGA
Source organism: uncultured Acidimicrobiales bacterium (assembly GCA_963794805.1). Lineage (GTDB taxonomy): Bacteria > Actinomycetota > Acidimicrobiia > Acidimicrobiales > Ilumatobacteraceae > JAODBQ01. The sequence goes on along the minus strand of CAWCFL010000004.1, from coordinate 130,933 downwards.
CGATGTCGTCGGTGAGCGACGCGCACGACCCGTTCGCGCATTCGATGAAGCTGGCGACGAGCCCGTCCTCGTCGACCTGGAAGGCCGACAGATCCGCCGGTGTCCCTGCGTCGATCGAGTAGCCGTCAGCGGTGGCCACCACCGGCGTCGACGGCGTCACGGTCGTCAGCCTGAGCCATTCGGCGTAGAACGCCGCGGGCGTGCCGTCGTCGGTGAAGTCGACCGGCGGCAGCCGTTCCTGGAGCGCCACGGCAGCGCGCCCGGGCGCGCTCTGCGGTTCGACGACGGGCTGACCGATGATGTCACCGAAGTCGTTCAGTGACGGTGCCGGCGCGGTGGTCGGCTCCGTCGGTGGCGTGGCCGCCGGTGTCGTCACGAGCGATGTGGTCGTGGGCTGGGCGGTGGTCGTCGGCTCGGCCGGCGACGGCGACGGCGTGCTCGGCGCCGCGACCGGTGCAACGGTGCTCGGCACGGTCGGTGGCGGTGGCGGCGAGACGCTCCCTTCCGCTTGCGTCGGTCTGCCCCCCTGCCACCACGCCACGCCGGTGACGAGCACGGCAACGGTCACCGCGGACGCGATCAATGCCGATCGGCGCCGCCGAGCGGGATTGGTCGGCACCTGCGCCTGCGCCGGGGACACCACGGCGGTCGCCGGTTCCGGCGGCGGCAGCGGACTGCCGGGCACGAGCGTCGGTTCCGCCTGCACGGCTGCGGGGATCGACCGGCGCAGCGCACCGACGAACTGCGCGCAGGTCATCTCGCGGTCGACGTCGCCGAGCGCAGCGGCGAAGACCGCGTCCACGTTCGACGACAGCTGCGGTTCGAGCATCGACGCGCTGGCGAGAGCGTCCTGCGGAGCGCGTCGGGTGAGCAGCTCGAACGCCGTGCGCGCCAAGCCGACGAGGTCGACGCGTCGCTCGTCGAGGTCGGCCGACGAGCCGCCTCGACCCCAGTCGCCGTTGGCCGGGTGGAACCAGTTGGGTCCGCCGTCGTCGTCCGCCTCGATCTCCTTGCCGATCCCGACGTCGAACAGCACCGCCGAGTGCGGATCGTCGTCGGTGGCGATGAGGACCCGCGCCGGGCTCACGTCACCGTGGATCACGCCGCGTCGGTGCGCGTAGTCCAGGGCTCCCGCGACCTGATCCAGGTAGCGCATCGCCTCGTGGATCGGCACGGGACGTGAGCGCAGCAGCTCGGCGAGCGAGCAACCCTCGACGTACTTCGTGACGAAGTACAGCGAGCCGTCGCGCTCGTTGGAGTCGAACACGCTGGCGATCGACGGATGGTCGAGCTGTGCGGCGCGCGCTGCGTCGTGGGCGAAGCGGCTCCGGAACGTCGCGTCGGCGCTCAGGGCGCTGGCCAGCTCCTTGAGCGCCACGCGACGGAGCAGGCGCAGGTCGAAGGCGACGAACACCGTCAGGACGGGCGTGCTGGCGAGCTCTCGTTCCAGCCGGTAGTGATCGATGACCTGGCCGACCTCGAACGACACGCCGGAAGTATGCCGTTCGTGCGACGATGCCACCGTGGCAGACAAGCATGTGGTCCTCGGCATCGACGTCGGCGGTTCCGGGGTGAAGGGCGCGCCGGTCGACACCACCACGGGCGAGCTCGCCGGCGAACGGTTCCGTGTCGAGACGCCGCAACCGGCCACACCCAAGGCCGTCGCCGAGGTCGTCGGCGAGGTCGCCGGTCACTTCGGGCTGCCCGGTTCGATCGGGATCACCATGCCCGGCGTCGTCAAGGACGGCAAGCTCCTCACCGCGGCGAACATCGACAAGGCCTGGATCGGTACCGACGCCGCGGAGATCTTCGGCGCCGCCACCGGTCGCACCGTGACGGTGCTCAACGACGCCGACGCGGCGGGCATCGCCGAGATGCGCTTCGGCGCCGGCAAGGGACGCACAGGCGTGGTGGTGATGATCACGCTCGGCACCGGCATCGGCTGTGCGGTGTTCAACGACGGCGTGCTCCTGCCGAACACCGAGCTCGGACACCTGGAGATCCGCGGCAAGGACGGCGAGACGCGGGCGAGCGCCCGCGCACGCGAGGAGAAGAACCTCGACTGGAAGACGTGGGGCGAGCGGGTCGACGAGTACCTCGAGCGGCTCGACGCCCTGCTGTGGCCGGACCTGATCATCATCGGCGGCGGAGTGTCGAAGAAGGCCGACAAGTTCTTCCCGTACCTGTCGACGCGCGCCGAGCTGGTCGTCGCCGAGCTGCAGAACGAGGCCGGCATCGTCGGCGCCGCGCTGATGGTGCACGCCACGCCGTGACCGGCGCCTGCCCTGGACGTCGGGCCCTGGACGTCGGGCCCTGGACGTCGGGCCCTGGACGTCAGGCGATGGCCGGTGTGTTCTCCACGAGCCGGGCGACGAACTCCTCGCTGTGCGCTTCGAGCTTGCCGCGGTTGAGCGCCAGACCGCCGATGACCTCGGCGCCGAGTCGGGAGACCACGGTGGTGAGCTTGTCGAGCGTCGAACCAGGCGACAGCGCGAACGTGCAGAACACGGCGGCCTTCTTGCCCTTCATCGTCGGCAGTTGGGAGATGGCCGCCACGCCCCACGGCGCCTGACCGACGACGAACAGCCCGTGGACCCAGGTGCCGACGATCACCATGTCGGCCTCCTGGATCGACCCGAAGTCGGGCTGCTTGACCTTGGACACCCCGGTGATCGACCACCCCACCTGTTGCAGGTCGGCGGCGATCAGCTCGCCGGCCCGACGGGTGTTGCCGGTGAGGCTCTCGATCAGCAGCGCGGCCTTCATCCCGCAGATGATGGCACGCGCCGCATGACGGCTGGCAACGTGTCGTTCAGCTGCCGTGCAGGATCTCCTCGACCAGCGCCTCGCGCTCGCGCCGTCCGACGAGCACCTTGCGCACGACGCTCACCGTGGCGACCGTCGCGGTGACCAGGATGATCGCCAGGATGATGAAGACCACCCGCCACGGCAGGGTGCGCGTGCCGAGGAAGATGTACAGGTCGGGCACGACGAACGCCGCGGCCGAGATCATCAGCCACTTGGCGGCGGCCCGGTACTGGTTGTCGATGAACGCGAGCACCATCCGCGGGGTCGTGAACGCGTCGACCAGCGCCGAGGCGAGGTCGATGCCCAGGTAGGCCCACGGGTTGATCCCGTAGTCGCCGAGCGCCGCCCAGACGATGAGCGTGCGCACGAGCGACCAGGCGACGACGACGGCGCCCCACGTGCGGCTGAGCACCTTGCGCCGGCGCAGCGTTGCTGCGCTGTGCTGGACGTCGACGGCCATCGGTCGGTCCGACTGCGGTCAGGACTCGTCGGCGGGCGGCGTGGGCGGCGGTGATGTCGACGGCGGAGGAGGAGGCGGGGGCGCCGGCGATTCCCAGTCGGTCGGCTGGACCATCACGACGGTCGGGTCGCCGTGCGGGCGCGGCGCCGGCGGCGGGGTCGACGGCTCGAACACGGGGTACGTGGCGGTGGGCGGCGCGGTGGTGACCGGGTCGGTGACGTACGGCTGGGTCGACCACGCCGGTGCCGCCGCCGTCTCCGGCACGGGCTGCCACACCGGAGCGCTCCCGGCGAGCGGGGCCGATGTGACGTACTCGGGCCGGTTGTCGACCCCACCGACGAGCAGTGCGGCGATCAACCCGACGGCGAAGCCGACGGCGGCACCCCACAGCGTGACCTCCTGGCTCTGGTACACCGAGTACCAGAACCGACCGAGCGCCTCCGCGCCGGCGCCGCCGATCAGCACGCCGTAGCTGATGAACACGAACACGAATGCGCCGACCATCGCCACGAGCACGGTGACCCCCCAGGCGCCGAGGAACAACGAGAAGCCGGTGGCGTGACGGGCCACGGCCCAGACGACGAGGAACACGCCGACGACGACGATGACGATGCCGACGACCTGCGCCGCCCAGATCGTCCCGAACCCGCGTCCGTGGCGCGGGGTGAACGTCCACGGGAACGGGGCCACCGTGGTCACGAGACGGTCGACCCGTGGGCTGTGGCCCTTGTTGCGGACGTGCTCGGTGAACCACGAGTTGCCGAACACGGCGACGGCCACCAGCGGGATCACTGCGGCGAACATCGCCGCGCGCAACGGGTGACGCGTCTGCATCGCCGGGACGCTAGCCCTGCTCGCCGAGCCGGCGGGCTCTGGTCAGCACCTCGTCGAGCATCGGCGGGGTGAGCCTGCCCGTGAACGTGTTCTGCTGACTCGGGTGGTACGAGCACACGAGCGTGCGCCCGTCCGGGGCGGTGACCTCCAGCCCGTGGGCGAAGCGCGGTCGCGGCCGGACGCCGAGCACCGCGCACGCGGCCGCGTAGCCGAACGCGCCGAGGCAGACCACGACGCGCATCCGTCGGAGCAGGGACAACTCACGCACGAGGAACGGCCGACAGGCATCGCGCTCGGCGGGCGTCGGCGCGTTGGCCGGCGGGGCGCAGCGCACCGCGGCGGTGATCCACGCCCCGGCGAGGCGCAGTCCGTCGTCGGCCCCGACCGACGACGGCTGGTTGGCGAAGCCGGTGCGGTGCATCGAGGCGAACAGGAAGTCGCCGGAGCGGTCACCGGTGAACACCCGTCCGGTGCGGTTCGCGCCGTGCGCGGCCGGGGCGAGACCGAGCACCAGCACCGTGGCGTCGGGGTCGCCGAAGCCGGGAACCGGGCGTCCCCAGTACTCCTCGTCGCGGTACGCGGCCCGCTTGTCGAGGGCGACCTGCTCGCGCCAGGCGACGAGCCGGGGGCACGCCCGGCAGCCGACGATCTCGTCGTGCAGTGCCGACCAGCCGGCGGGGGCGTCGCATTCCACGGCGCCGACGTTAGGTTCAACCGTCGAGATGCCCGCCAAGAAGACGACCGCTCCCCCGGCCTCCACGGTCGTCCTCCTCGTGCGCCATGGCCAGACGCCCACCACCGGTGCCGTGCTGCCCGGCCGCGCTCCCGGCCTGCACCTCGCCGAGGCCGGCACCCAGCAGGCCGCGCGCGTCGCGGAGCGGATCGCCGAGCTGAAGACCGTCGATGCGATCTACGCCTCGCCGCTCGAGCGGGCCCGCGAGACCGCCGCCCCGATCGGGAAGGCCCGCGGCCTCAGGGTGCAGATCGACCGCGGCCTGCTGGAGTGCGACTTCGGCGAGTGGACCGGCGCCGAGCTGAAGCAGCTGATGAAGCTCCCCGAGTGGGGCACCGTGCAGCGCGCCCCGTCGACGTTCCGCTTCCCGAACGGGGAGAGCTTCACCGAGATGCAGGCGCGCATGGTCACCGCCGTCGACCGGCTGCGGGCCAAGCACCCCGGCGGCACGATCGTGTGCGTCTCCCACGCCGACCCGATCAAGGCGCTCGTGGCCCACGCCATGGGCACCCACCTCGACCTGTTCCAGCGGATCGTCATCAGCACCTGTTCGGTCAGCGCCGTCGCCTACGCCACCGGTGGCCCGATCGTGCTCACGGTGAACTCCACCGGCGCCTCGCTGGCCGAGCTGCGACCGTCGTGAGCAAGCGGGTCGTGAGGCACTGACGATGGGCGTGTTCTACGAGTTCGACGAGGTCGACGCGTTCACCGTCGGCGCGGTGGGCCAGCCGGGTGCACGCACGTTCTTCCTCCAGGCCAGGCGGGGCCCGACGCGCGTCACCGTCAAGTGCGAGAAGCTGCAGGCGTCGGCCATCGCCGACTACCTGGCCAAGGTGCTCGACGACCTGCCGGCGGTGTCGGACCGCCCGCTGGCGGCGGCGATGGAGCTGGCCGACCCGGTGGAGGCGGCCTTCGTCCTCGGCCCGGTCGGGCTGGGCTACGACCGACCCAACGACCGGGTGCTCGTGCAACTCGAAGAGGTCGTCGCCACCGACGAGGAGGGCGAGCCGGACCCGGTGGCCGTGGAGGACCGTGGTCACCTGCGCGTGTTCCTCACCCGCAGCCAGGCGCGCGGCTTCTGCGACCACGCGACGTCGGTCGTCGGCGCCGGACGACCGGCCTGCGTGTTCTGCGGGCTCCCCAAGGATCCGGCCGGGCACATCTGCCCCCGGATGAACTGACGTGCTCGACCGCGGCGACCGGGCGGCGCAGCGGGTCCTGCTCGGGCGCGGGGAGATCGACATCGAGGGGCGCATGCCGTGGAGCAGCAACGCCACGTTCCTCGTCAACGTCACCTGCGGCGACGACGCCGCGCAGGCGATCTACAAACCCACCCGCGGCGAGCGTCCGCTGTGGGACTTCGAGCCGGGTCTCCACCGCCGCGAGCTGGCCGCGTACCACCTCAGCGAGGCGATGGGCCTCGACCTCGTCCCGCCGACGATCATCCGCGACGGGCCGCTCGGGGAGGGCTCGTTGCAGTGGTTCGTCGACGCCGACCACCAGCAGCACTACTTCACGATCCACGAATCGCGCGAGGACCTGTACGACCGTCTGCGTGAGGTCGCCCTGTTCGACGTGATCGCCAACAACACCGACCGCAAGAGCGGCCACGTGCTGATCGACGCCGACGACCACATCTGGGGCATCGATCACGGCCTGTGCTTCGCCGCCGAGTTCAAGCTGCGCACCGTGGTGTGGGAGTTCGGCGGCGAGACGATCGACGCACATCTGGTCGCGCTCGCCGCACGCATCGCTGCCGGCGTGCCGTTGGAGCTGGCCGCGCTGCTCGACGACGAGGAGGTCGAGGCGATCGCCGAGCGGGCCCGCTGGATCGTGGCCCATCCGCAGTTCCCGGTGGACGGTTCCGGGCGGCGCTATCCATGGCCGCTGGTGTGAACCCGGGCGACCCGCCAGGACCACCGGACGCCGATCCGGCGCTCGACGACCTGATCCACCGCGCCGATCTCGACGGGCTCGTGCGGCTGATCGACGCCGAGACGACCTCCGGCGACTGGGCCGGGCTGCTGCGCCTGCGCGACCGCACCCGTGCTGCGCTGACCACGGGTCGCCAGCTGTGGCCGGCGGCGACGCTGGCCGAGTACCGCCTCGCGCTGTGGGCTCCCGCGGAATGGGCGGCGCGGGTGCTCGACGAGGACAGCGGACGGTTCACGATCGGCCCGCTCACCGAGGTGGTGGCGATGCACCACACGTTCGCCGACCTCGCCGCGCACGTCCCGCCGGGTCCGCGGCTCGGCTTCGTCGCCCACGAGCGCGCCCTGCGCGGCGAGCCGATCAGCGCGCCGGCCCTCGCCGATCTCGGCATCCCCGATGTGCTCGACATCCCACCGGCGCTCCAGCCGTGGGAGCCCGCCTACCTGCTGGCGACGTACACCGACGACGGGCTCACCGCCGACCCGCCGCCGTGGCCCGAACGGCATCCTGACGGCCCCGTCGACCGGCGCGCCACGATCGTGCGGCAACGTGCCGCCACGGGCGTCGAAGATCCCGATGTCACGCTCGCCGTGCGCCAGCTGCTGGAGACGTGGACCGCATCGTCCAACGGACGCGTCGACATCGCCTGCGTCGAGGGCGGCGTGGCCGACGCCGTGGCGGCGCTCGGCGTCACCCGTCCGCGCATCACGGCGATCGACCATCGCGCCGCGCTCACGTGGCTCGCCTGGGCGGGAGCCGGTGGCGGCGCCCACGGACGCCGGCGCGGGGCGGCGATCGGCCGGTTCGGGACGTGGTGGCTGGTCGCCGCGCTCGGCGCCGCGCTGGAGGACTGGCCGTTGCCGCCCGACGAGGTCGGCGAGCTGGCCACGGAGCTGCGCTGGTGGTGGTGGGACGCCGGCGAACCGCCGCTCGGTTGGGAGCTGCAGCTGGCGGTCGAGGATCCGGCCGAGGGCTACGCCTGGGCCATCAGCGCCCACGACGCCGACTGAGCCGAGCTCGGCGGCGCCGACCGCCGCGCGACCCGGCTACGCTGTTCGGACTGCGAGGGGAGTATCCCTACCGTCGCCGGTTCGTCATCACGGTCCACCTGGGCCCGGGCCGGTGGGTCCGCGACATCGCGGACGGGAGAGACCTCCGGTGAGACCGTCACGTCTACCGGAAGGCCCCCGATGTCCCCAACCATGCTCGCCAGTGCTTCCAGCTCGCACTTCGTCGACCTCGACGTCCCGGTGTGGGCCTGGGTGGGGCTCGGTCTCCTCCTCGCGCTGCTCCTGACGATCGACCTCATCCGCCATCGAGACGACCACGAGCCGTCGCCTGGCGAGGCGGCGAAGGAGACGATCGTCTGGATCTGCTGCGGGTTGGCGTTCTCCGGCGTGATCGCCATCGGCTTCGGCAGTCAGGCGTTCGGCGAGTACATCTCCGGCTACCTGATCGAGAAGTCGCTGAGCGTCGACAACGTCTTCGTCTGGGCGATCCTCTTCGCCAGCATGGCGATCCCGCTGAAGTACCAGCACCGGGTCCTGTTCTGGGGCATCTTCGGTGCGTTGGCCCTGCGCCTGGTGTTCATCCTCGTCGGCTCGGCGCTCATCGCCCGGTTCTTCTGGCTGCTCATCGTGTTCGGCGTGTTCCTCATCTACACGGGCATCAAGATCGTCCGCCACCGCGCCGACGAGGGCGACGACGTCAAGACGACCGGGCTCGGGCTGCTCAAGCGGTTCATGCCGGTGACCGACGAGTTCGACGGCCACAAGTTCTTCACCGTGCAGAACGCCAAGCGCGCCGCGACCCCGCTGTTCGCCGCCCTGGTGGTCATCGAGCTCACCGACGTGATCTTCGCCGTGGACTCGGTGCCGGCTGTGCTCGCCGTGTCGCACGAGCCGTACATCGTCTTCGCCTCGAACGCGTTCGCCATCCTCGGTCTGCGGGCGATGTACTTCCTGCTGGCCAACGCCAAGGAGAAGTTCCACTACCTGTCGCACGCGCTCGGGGCGATCCTCGTGTTCGTCGGCATCAAGATGACGATCAGCCACTGGATCCACGTGAACACGTACCTGTCGCTCGCGGTGATCTGCGCCCTGCTCGCCGGCGCGGTGATCCTCAGCATCCAACGGAACAATCGACTGCTCGCCGCCGGCTTGCCCATCGACGACCCGGCGCACCACCACCACTGACGTCGCGCAATCGTCCAGGTGCGTCCCAGGCGGCTTCGGTAGCGTCCGGCGGATGGCCGCCGGCAGCACCGTCCGCACCCTCCCGACCGCCAAGGCACTGGCCAAGGTGCGGCGGATCTTCGCCACGCGCCACGAGTCGGGCGCTGCACCCAGCACGGTCTACGGCGTGCTCGCCGGCGGCGAGCTCGTGGCCGGTGACGGCTTCGGCGCGCTCGACGGCGCCGGCACACGGCCCACCGTGGACACGGCGTACCGCATCGCCTCGGTCACCAAGAGCTTCACCGCGGCGGCGCTGCTGCTGCTGCGCGACCGCGGGCTGATCGACCTCGACGAGCCGATCACCGCGATCGTGCCGCAGCTGCGGCTGCGCCTGCCGACCGCCGACTCGCCCGTGCCGACGGTGCGCATGCTCGCCCACATGTCGGGCGGCCTGGCCAGCGACGACCCGTGGGCGGACCGCCAGGAGGCGCTGACCGACGAGGCGTTCGATGCCGCGATCGGTGCCGGCGTGCGGGCGATCGCCGTCCCCGGCACGACGTTCGAGTACAGCAACCTCGGCTACGCCCTGATCGGCCGGGTGATCCAGGAGCGCGCCGGTTGCCGGTTCCACGACGTGGTGCGCACCGAGGTCCTCGAGCCGCTCGGGCTCAGCGGCACGGGTTGGGATTCGGCGGTGCCGAGTGCCGGCGGCGTGGCCATCGGCTTCGAGCGGATCGACGACGCCTGGTCGCCGATGCCGTTCTCCGCGCCCGGGGCGTTCTCCCCGATCGGCGGGCTGTTCAGCACCGTCACCGACCTCGCCAGGTGGATGCAGTGGTTCGTCGACGCCGACGACCCGGCGCGCGCCGCGGCCGGCCCACTGTCGGCCGCCAGCCGGCGGGAGATGCAGCAGGGCGTCCGCATGCGGCCGGTGGAGGCCGTCCCGCGCGTGGACCGCCAGCCCCGTGCGGCGTACGGCTTCGGCCTCGTCGAGCAGGTCGAGCGCGGTCGCGGCACGGTCGTCTACCACTCCGGTGGATATCCGGGCTTCAGCGCGCACATCCGCTGGCACCCGGCGACAGGCATCGGCGTGGTCGCCCTGGAGAACGCCACGTACGCCGGCGTGTCCGTCCCGGCTGCCGCGGCGATGGCCGCGCTGCTCGACGCCACCGACCTCCCGCCGGCGTGCACACCATGGCCGGAGACGGTCGCCGCACAGCAGGCGCTCACGGGCGTGCTGCGATCCGGTTGGGACGACGCCAAGGTCGAGGGGCTGTTCACCGCGAACGTCGCCGAGGATCGCTCGTACGAGCGCCGGCGGGCGCAGATCACCGACCGCGTTGGCGCGCACCGGCCGACTCGCCGAGGTCTTCGCCGAGTCGAGCGACACGCCGGCCGACCGGGCCTGGACGATCCGCGGCGAGCACGCCGACCTGCGCGTCGACATCTCCCTCCACCCGCTGGACCCGCCCCTGGTGCAGTGGTTCGACGTGGAGTTGCGCGAGCGCTGACGGGTAGCGGCCGAAGGCCGGCGCGGTCAGCCGAGAACGGCCTCGGGCGTCGTCGCAGGGCGGTCCGAGGCTGAGACGCGCGGCGTGCAGCAGGTCTGCTCGGAGGCGAACGGTTGGAACGCCGCCGCATGGACGGTGACCCCGGAGTTGGTCAGCACAGACGGTGTTGACAGTCGAACAGGTGTTCGTCATCATGAAGGCATGGACGTCGCCGAATGCCTGGAGCGGGTCACCGAGTCCGCTGGGGCGTTGGCCGACGCCGACCTCGATGGGTTGGGCGACGCCGAGCTGGACGAGACGCTGATCGGGTTCATGCGAGCGTCACACCTGCTGACGGCGGCCGCTTGTCGACTGGCCGCTCGGTGGGACGTACGACAGGTGTGGGCCGACGATGGCTCACGCTCGGCGCGTGCCCGGCTGGCGCGCGATGCCCGCACGTCGAGGGCGACTGCGGGAAGGCTGTTGCACCGGGCGCGCGCGTTGGCGGGGATGCCAGATCAGTGCGCGAGGGTCGTCGACGACTTTCGCCAACGGGCCGACCAGGAGCTCGGCGCCGAATCGCCGCCACCGGACGCGCCATCCTCGAGTTTGTCGCTCGGTGCCGGCGTCGGTGGGGAGACGCACGTCGTGGGGCACCTCGACCCGATCGACGGCACCCAGGTGGCCACCGCCCTCGGCAGCGTCGTGCCGCACCTCGACGACGTCGACATGCAGACCATCGTCTTCGACGGGACGCATCGCCCGATCACCGCCTCACCTCGACGCAGCTTCGTCGGCGTCCTGCGCCGGGCGATCGAAGCCCCCGATCGCCACTGCCAGCACCCGTCGGGATGCGATGAGCCGATCGACCGTTGCGACGTCGACCACATCGTTCCCTGGCGTCACGGCGGCGCCACCGAGGCCGGCAACGCCCGACTGCTGTGCACCTTCCACAACCGGATCAACGCCCCTGGCACGCGACCGCCGGAGCGCACCGATCCGGAGGCCGTCGCCAACCCACCGCCGCTCACCGGCTGACCGGCTGCGTCGAAGCCAGTTCGCACGAGCGATTGTTCGCTGCTCGACGCGGTCCATCGGCACCGAGACGGCGGGCTGCGTCACCCGACCGGCGCGAGGAGGCCGACCACCGATCCTGGCCGGCGTCCGACAGGTTCAACTTGCGGGGAACCAGTTGCCGTGGAGGCCGTTGGGGACTCGGCGGCGGGATGCGCACCTGGGCGATCGGGCCGGCGGGGACGTCGGCGGCGTCGAACACGAGCAGGGACGTGCGGTCGGCGTCGAGTTCGGTGGCGTACGTCAGGTAGTAGCCGTCGAGCTCGTCGGTGCTGCCGGCGCGGGGGGCGAAGACGGCCTCGCCGATGGCGGCGTGGGCGTCGTAGCGCACGCTGGTGCCGGCGTCCATGTCGTACTGGTGCAGCTGGTCGTGCTCGCCGGGCAGTACCCGGGGGTCGGCGGATCGGCCGGCGACGACGAGGTGGCGGTGGCGCAGGCCGGTGCGCCGGTCGTCGATGCGCGGGAACTCCAGCAGATGGTCGTCGAGCAGGTGCAGCTCGACGGTGCCGGCGACCGGGTTGATCGTCGCCCGGGTGAAGCCGCCCGTGGTCGGCGGCAACGCGCTGTCGGGCAGCGCCATCTTCGGCGCAGACGAGCACGGGAAGTCCAGTTGCACGAGGTCGCCATCGTCGAACGCGTTGGCGTAGTGCCACGCCCAGAACGCGTCGGTGTGCACCCACGTCGTCGCGCCCTGGCGGTCGCGCGGGATGACGGCGATCCTGGTGCCCAGCTGCGGGCGCCAGTCGAGCGGCGACCCGCCGTGGAACATCGCCTCGAGGTCGAACGCCAGGGGGCCGACGACGAGCACCACGTACCGGCGGGTGATGGCGAAGTCGTGGATCATGAAGCCCTCGTCGATGCCGTCGACGAACGGGTGCTCGTCGTGGGCCACGCCGAACTGGTCGACCAGCGCGAAGGCGACGCCGCCGGCGATCTCCTCGGCACCGACGCGGCGCACCAGCGTGGCCGGCGGCGCCGCTTCGACGACGTGCTGGACGAACGCCGTCTTGCCAGCGCCGGCGGCGGCCTCGACCCACAGGACCGAGGACCGCCTCTTCGATGCGTCGACGAGCGCGCCGCGAACGAGCGTCAGCTCGTCCGCACGACCGACGAAGTCCACCCGGCCATCATGGCCGGTGCGCTCAACGGGCCTGCAGGGCCTCGATCAGCTTGGGGACGATCTTCTGCGCGTCGCCGATGATGCCGAGGTCGGCGATGCCGAAGATCGGCGCCTCCTTGTCCTTGTTGATCGCGATGATCGTCTTGGACCCCTTCATCCCGACCATGTGCTGGGTGGCGCCGGAGATCCCGACGGCGATGTAGATGTCCGGCTTGACGACCTTGCCGGTCTGGCCGACCTGGTAGCTGTAGGGCACCCAGCCGGCGTCGACGATGGCCCGCGACGCGCCCGGCGCACCCTTGAGCAGCTTGGCCAGCGTCTCGATCGTGCCGTAGTTGCCGGCCTCGCCGAGACCACGGCCGCCGGACACGACGATGGTCGCCTCGTCCAGCTTCGGCCCGGAGTGCTCCTCGACGTGGACCGCCTCGACCTTGGCGCCACCGGTGGCTCCCAGGTCGCCGACGGGCGCTGCGGCCACCTCGGCGGCACCGCCTCCCGCGGCCTCGGCCACGAAGCTCTTCGGGCGGAAGGCGGCGAGGAACGGGCCCTCGCCGGTGAACGCCGACGTGACCAGCGTGTTGCCGCCGAACACCGGCGTGGTGACCGAGACGGTGGACCCGTCGACGGCGACGTCGACGTTGTTCGTCAGCACCGTCTTGTCCAGCTTGACCGACAGACGGCCCATCACGTCGCGCGCCTCGTAGGACTGCGGGAACATGATCAGGTCGGGCGTGTCGCCGCCGTCGATGACGGCCTTGATGGCCGCGGCCACCGCCACGCCGGGCAGGTGCCCGCCGAGATCGCCGGTGGCGTAGACCTTCGTGGCGCCGTACTCGCCGAGCGCGCCGGCCACGGCCGAGGCGTCGCTGCCGAGGAAGGCCTCGACGTCGCCGAGCGAGCGCGCCTTCGTCAGCAGCTCCAAGGTGCCCGAGGTGAGCGCCCCGTCGCTTGCCTGTGCGTAGACCCAGATCTTCATCTCAGATGACCTTCTTGCTCTCGAGGAACGACACGATCTTGGCGAAGCCCTCACCATCGTCTTCGATGATCTCGCCCGCCTGGCGCTCGGCGGCCTGGCCGATCTCGGTGATCTCCTGGCCGGCGCCGGCCCAGCCGACGGGCTGCACGCCGAGGTCGGCCGCGGTGACGGTGTCGATCGGCTTCGACTTGGCGGCCATGATGCCCTTGAAGCTCGGGTACCGCGGCTCCACCACGCCGGCGGTGACGCTGACGAGCGCCGGCAGCTGGCAGCTGATCTCGTCGAACCCGGACTCGGTCTGGCGGTTGACCTTGAGGTTGGTGCCGTCGATGTCGACGGTCTTGGCGAACGTGATCGACGGCAGGCCGAGCACCTCGGCCATCTGCTCGGGCACGGTGCCCGTGTAACCGTCGCTCGACTCGGTGGCCGCGATGATCAGGTCGGCCCCACCGAGCTTCTGCACCGCGGCGGCCAGGATCTTCGCCGTGGTCAGCGCATCGGTGCCCTGCAGCGCCGGGTCGCTGACGAGCACGCCCTTGGCCGCACCCATGGCCAGCGCCGTGCGCATGCCGCTGGTCTCACCGTTGGGCGCCATCGACACCAGGCTGACCTCGCCCCCACCGGCCTTGCCGACGAGCTGCAACGCCATCTCCACGCCGTAGCTGTCCGACTCGTCGAGGATCAGCTTGCCGTCGCGCTTGAGGGTCTTGGTGGACGGATCGAGCGACTGGGGCAGCGCCGGGTCCGGGATCTGCTTCACACAGACGATGACGTTCATGGGTCGTCATTGTTACCGGTCGGTCCACCAGCACCCCAACCAGCGCGCCCCAGGTCGCGGGGATCGTCGACAGGGCGGCACGGCTACGGTGCCCCGGTGCGCGTCCTCCTCGTGGTGAATGCCTTCGCCTCCTCGGTGACGGCACGCAACACCGTGGTCGTGCACCGCATCCTCAGCGTGGGCAACGAGGTGGAGATCGTCGAGACGAACCGCCGCGGACACGCGACGCGCTTCGCCCAGGACGCGGCCCGGCGCGGCGTGGACGTCGTCATCGGCTTCGGGGGCGACGGCACGCTGAACGAGGTCGCCACGGGAGCCGCGGGCACGGCTGCGGCGATCGGCGTGCTCCCCGGCGGATCGACGAACGTCTTCGCCCGGACGATCGGCCTGCCCAACGATCCGGTCGAGGCCGCGGGGCTGCTGGCCGGGGGCATCGCCGCCGGCGACGTCCACCCGATCGGGCTCGGCCACGTGAACGGCCGGTACTTCTGCTTCCACACCGGCGTCGGCTTCGACGCCGCAGTGGTTCGCCAGGTGGAGACGCGCGCCTCGATCAAGCGGTGGGTCGGCCATCCGCTGTTCATCTACGCCGCGGCGCGCACCTGGGCCCGCGGGTACGACCGCAGGCACCCGCACTTCACCGTGTCCAGCGACGGCGCCGCCGACGAGCCGCGCGGCTACTTCACGATCGTGTTGAACACCAACCCGTACACGTTCCTCGGCAACCGCCCGCTCGACCTCAGCCCCGCGGCGACGCTCGAGCGCGGCCTCGTGGCGGTCACGTTCCGCACGATGCGCCTCGGGGCCATCCTCGGCTCACTGGGCGGGGCGCTGCGCGGCGGTGGCGTGTCGCCGAGCACGCACCTCGACCTGCGCACGGACCTGCAGACGCTGACGATCACCAGCGCGACGCCGTTCCCCTACCAGCTCGACGGCGACTACCTCGGCGAGACGCCGCGCCTGGAGTTCGAGCACCGTCCCGACGCGGTCAACCTCGTGCGGCCGCTGCCGCACGCGCAGTGATCGCCACGTCGGGCACGTTCGTGCAGATCCCGTCGATGCCCCAGGCGATGAGCTCGGCCATGCGCACCGGGTCGTCGCACGTCCACGTGTTCACCTCGAGCCCCACCGGCACGACAGGCGTCGACCGTGGGGCGGTCGAGCCGCTCGACCCACGGGTGCACCGCGGAGTGGCCACGCGCCACGAGCATCTCGGCCGTGCCACGAGGCACCGTGGCGGTGAGCCAGGCGGTGCGGATCTGCGGGGCGAGCGCGCGGCAACGGTCCACCGTCTCGATCCTGAAGGAGGAGATCAGCCAGCGCGCGTCGGTGCCGCGAGCCAGCAGATGGGCGATCGTCTCGTCGGCGATCGAGTCCGTCGCGTCGAACCCGGCCTCGCGCGGATCGTTCTTGATCTCCACGTTCACCCACATCCCGGTGCACGCGTCCAGTGCCGCACCGAGCGTCGGGACATGAGTCGGCAGGCGGGCGAGGTCGAGGTCGTCGATGGGGTGACTTCCGTCACCTGTGGGTACGAGCGCATCGTGATGCACGACCAGGACCCCATCCGCGGTGCGCCGCACGTCGAGCTCGACCGCGTCGGCGCCGATCTCCGACGCGGCGCGGAACGCGGCGATCGTGTTCTCCCGTTCGGCCACGGAGGCGCCTCGATGGGCGATCACGTGCACTTGAGATACCCCCCATCGTCAGGAACTATGAGGACGACTCATGCCGTTCTCTTGTCAACCGCTCGTTTGTTTCCTACCGTGAACAAACGGTGAACGGCTCTCCCGCGACCCATCCGCACCCCTCGATCCTGTTCCGGAGCGTGAAGTGACCATCCTCGCGTCGAGCCTCGTCCTGGCCAATGCCGACTACACCTGGCGGCGTGAGGCGCTGTGTCGCGACACCGATCCCGACCTGTTCTTCCCCGTGGGCAGCACCGGCAACGCGCTCGTGCAGATCGAGCGGGCCAAGCAGGTGTGCGGCGAGTGCCCGGTGAACCGGGACTGCCTGAACTACGCGCTGGAGACGAACCAGGACTCGGGGATCTGGGGAGGCACCTCCGAGGAGGAGCGGCGCATCCTGCGGCGGCGCTACGTCGCCCGTCAGCGCAGCTCGATGCCGGCGTAGCCGTCCTCGGCCACCTCGGTGATCGTCCGCCGGTACTTGGGCGTGCCGCCGTTGTACACGAGGTAGCGGATCGTCCCCTTCTCGTGGCCGGCAACGTTGGAGTTGTACCCGGTGAACCAGCCCTGCGCCTTGCGCATCAGCATCATCCCGTAGAGCTCGCGGACGTTGTCCGCCCAGGCCTGCTCGGCCTGCTCGTCGGCGTCGGCCCGCTGGTACCCGTTCGCCCAGATGTGCTGGAGCAGGTCGGTGACCCAGTCGACACCGAGCTCGATGCCCCGGGGGTAGTTGGTCGACGCCGAACCGCTCTGCGGGCCGCTGGGCATCAGCATGTTGGGGAACCCGGCCACCTGCATGCCGAGGTACGTCTTCGGGCCGTCACGCCACTTGTCGCGCAGCGACTGCCCGCCGACACCGCGGATGTCGATGCGGTCGTACGCCCCGGTCACCGCGTCGAAGCCGGTGGCGTAGATGATGACGTCCAGTTCGTGCAGCCGGCCGTCGTCGGTCTGGATGCCCTGCGGGGTGATCCGCTCGATCGGCGTCTCCTTGAGGTCGACCAGGTGGACGTTCGGCCGGTTGTACGCCTCGTAGTAGCGCGTCTCCATCGGCACCCGCTGCACGCCGAAGCCGTGGTCCTTGGGGATCAGCTTCTCGGCGACCACGGGGTCGTCGACGCGTGAGCGGATCTTGCCGGCGATGAACTCGGACAGCTCGGCGTTGGCCGCCTCGTCCATGAACGTGTCGCGGAAGTTGCCCAGCCAGATCCCGAAACCGGGCTCGCCGTACAGCTGCTCCCACTTCGCCAGGCGCTCCTCCCGCGGCACCTCGAAGAACGGGCGGCGATCGGGCTGGTGGATGAACCCGCCGGGCGTTCGCGCGCGCAGATCGCGAAGATCTCGTCGTAGCGGTCCTTGATCTCGGCCATCTCGTCGGCGGTGATCGGCGCGTTGTGCAGCGGGGCGCACCAGTTCGGCCGGCGCTGGAACACCGTCAGCTCGCCCACCTGGTCGGCGAGCGCGCCGATCACCTGCACGCCCGTGGCGCCGGTGCCGATCACCCCGACGCGCTTGCCGGCGACCTCGACGGGCTCGTCGGGCCAGTTGTAGGTGTGGAACGACTGGCCGGCGAACGAGTCGATGCCCTCGTAGCGCGGCATGGTCGGCGCCGACAGCAGGCCCACCGCCATGATCACGAACCGGCAGCTGAGGGTGCGACCGTCGTCGAGGTGCAGCCGCCAGCAGGTGGCGTCGTCGTCCCAGCTGGCCGACTCGACGGTGCAGTCGAACTGCATGTGCGGGCGCAGGTCGAACTTGTCGGCGACGAAGTTCAGGTAGCGCAGGTTCTCCGGCTGGCCGGAGAAGCGCTCCTTCCAGTCCCACTCCTGCAGCAGCTCGGGCGAGAACGAGTAGCCGTAGCTGATGCTCTCCGAGTCGAACCGCGCGCCCGGGTAGCGGTTCCAGTACCACGTGCCGCCGAGGTCCGAACCGGCTTCGAGCACGGTGCACGGCACGCCGAGCTCGAGCAGCCGGTGCAGCTGGTAGATCCCGCACACCCCGGCTCCGATGACGATGACCTCGTAGTCCAGTGGCGATGCGGCCTCGCCGGACTCGTTCGTGGTGGTCGATTGCTCCGTGACAGCGCTCATCGGCATCCCCTTTCGCCCGCTGCCGAGCGTACGACCAGCGACGCGTGCCCCGCCGATCGTGGCTACACCGGGACGGTGAGCTGGACGACGGTGCCGGCGCCCTTCGGCTGCGTGCCGAGGCCGACCAGCTCGAAGTCCTCCGGCTGTCCGGGGCGCATCGTGATCGTGCCGTCGAGCTCGGTGGTGACCAGCGTGCGCACGATGGACAGGCCGAGCCCGGTGGCCTTGTTCAACTCGAAGCTCGGGTCCAGCCCGCGCCCGTCGTTGACCACCATGATGTGCAGCTCACCGTCCTCGTTGCGCAGGTGCACGACCACGTTGCCCCCGCCGGCGGTCTCCGGGAAGCCGTGGTCCACCGCGTTCTGCAGCAGCTCGGTGAGCACCACCGACAGTGGTGTGGCGATGGTCGAGGGCAGTCGGCCCCCGTCGCCCTGCACGCTGAAGCGCATCGGCCGGTCCGCCGACTGCAGACCTTCCTCGGCGAGGCGCAGCAGGGGCCGGACGATCTCCAGGAAGGCGACGTCGTCGCCCGGTTCGCGAGAGAGCGTCTCGTGCACGAGGGCGATGGTGCGGATGCGCCGCACGGATTCGGCGACCGCCGCCTTGGCCTCCTGCGACGTGAGCCGGCGGCCCTGCAGGCGCAGCAGCGAGGAGATCGTCTGCAGGTTGTTCTTCACCCGGTGGTGGATCTCGCGGATCGTCGCGTCCTTGCTCAGCAGCAGGCGGTCGCGCTTGCGGACCTCCG
The DNA here is from genome assembly GCA_963794805.1 of uncultured Acidimicrobiales bacterium. Taxonomy (GTDB): domain Bacteria; phylum Actinomycetota; class Acidimicrobiia; order Acidimicrobiales; family Ilumatobacteraceae; genus JAODBQ01. The sequence goes on along the minus strand of CAWCFL010000004.1, from coordinate 112,031 downwards.
TGACGTCGCGCAGCAGCAGGACCCCGCCGGTGACCGAGGCCTGCGGCGGTGCCCCCGACAGGATCGGCATGCAGCGCGTGAGCAGCGTGACGTCCTCGGTCTGATCGAACTCCTCGATGACCGGCGCCATGGTGTCGAACGCCCGGCGGACCGGTGCGTCGTTGAACCCCAGCTCCGCCAGGCGCAGCCCGACGGCGTTGGCACTGATGCCGACGCGGTGCAACGCCGACACCGCGTTCGGCGAGACGTAGCGGACCCGGGCATCCTCGTCGAGCACCATCACCCCGTCGCCGACGCGCGGCGCCGCGCTCGAGTCACCGACCGGCCCACCGTAGGGGAACGAGCCCTGGGCGATCATGGCCGCGAACCGCTGGAAGATGCCGACGTAGGTGCGCTCCAGGTCACCCGACAGGCGATCCGAGCGGCTCGACCACTCCCTGGTGAGCACGGCGATCGCCCGGCCGTCGAGGCGCACGGGGATGGCCATCATCCGCGCCGGCCCGGCGAGCGACGACACGACGATGTCGCCCTCGCAGATCTCGCCCTCCTCGAGGGCCGCCTTGAGCAGCGGCCGCTCCGCGTCGGCCACCGCGCCGACGTAGTCGGTGACGTAGATCGTCTGCCCCGTGGCCGGTCGCACCTGGCCGACGACCAGCCACGTGCCCTCGACGGTCGGGACGTACAGCAGCAGGTCGGCGAAGCACAGATCGGCGAGCAGACCACACTCCGTGAGCAGCTGCTTGAGATGGGCCACCTCGGCCCGGACAACGCGGTGTGCTGCCTGGTCAGATCACCGATCGACGACATCCCCCGAGTGTGCCAGACGGACTGCGGCCGAACGGGCGGGCGGGCGTCACGGACGCATCAGACGCCGACCTCGTCGAGTGCGGTCCACACCGGCCAGGCACCCTCGCTCCAGTTGGACACCACCGTGCGTGTGCGTGACGAGCCCGGGTCGTGTTCGGTGCGGATCGACACGCCGGCGTCGTAGCCCTCCAGCTGCACCACCCCGGGGCGGTCCGCCGGAAGCCAGAACCCGAGGCCGGAATGGTCCCGGCCGGACTCGGTGGTGCTGCGAGGCCGGACCATCTCGCGGACCCACGCTTCGGGCACGACGCTGCCGGTGAACAGCGATCGCCAGAACGCGTCGAGGTCGGCCACGCCGATCTGGGCCCCGCCGTCGCCGCTGCCGCGGACCGGCAGGTGCAGCGCGTTGGTCCGCAAGCCATCGGCGAACAGGTAGCCGACCGCCACGTCGCCGGGCAGCTCGTCGTTGCGCAGGTACGCCGCGCCGGCCATGCCCGCCGGATCGAACACGCGCTGCTGGACGAGGTCGTGGAACGGCACGCCCGCAGCGCGCTCGGCGAGCAGCGCGAGCACCACGTAGCCGCCGTTGTTGTAGGCGAAGCGCTCCCCCGGCAGCGACACCTGCGGGTGGCCGCCGAGTACGCCGAGGTACTGCTCGGTCTCGGCGAGCAGGTGCACGGGCACCAGCATCACCTGGTCGGTGATGTCGCCGGTCGCATCCTCGCCGAGGTAGTCGCCGATGCCCGAGCGATGAGCGAGCAGGTGCTCCACCGTGACCGCATCGTCGATCAGTGGCAGGTCCGCGCCGAGCACGGTCCGCGCCGGCGTGTCCAGGCCGAGCACGCCGTCGACGATCAGGCTCACCACCACCAACGCGGTGAACGCCTTGCTGACGCTGGCCGCTCCGAAGCGCGTCTCGTCCGTGACCGGCACGCCGTGGCCGCGATCGGCCGGACCCATGGCCATCGTCCACCCGGCGCCCGGCGTGGCGACCGAGACCAGGCCGGAGAACTGCGCAGCCTGGGCCGCCCGACGGATCGCCGCGGCCGTGGCCTCGACGACCGCTGGCTGCCGGTCCGACATGCGATCACGGTACGCCACCCACTTCGTAACCTGGGACGGTGACGCTCACCGCGACCCCCCTCGATCAGATCGCCGGCATCGTCGACGACGCCCGGGCGGCGTTCGCCTCGGGCCGTACCCGGCCGCTGGACTGGCGGCGGGCGACGCTGCGGCGGCTGCAGGATCTCCTCGACGAGCACCGCGGCGACCTGCTCGCGGCCCTGGCCGCCGACCTCGGCAAGCCGTCACTCGAGGCGTGGATCACCGAGCTCGGCTTCTGCACGGCGGACATCGACCACACGCTCGCCCACCTCGACCACTGGGCCCGCCCGGAGCGGGTCGCCACCCCCGTCACCCTGCAACCGGCCAGCTCGGTCGTGCGATCCGAGCCGCTCGGCGTGGTGGCGGTGATCGCCCCGTGGAACTATCCCGTCCAGCTCCTGCTGGCGCCGGCGTGCGCGGCCATCGCCGCGGGCAACGCCGTGGTGCTCAAGCCGAGCGAGCTGGCCCCGCACACCGCCGAGGCCCTCGGCGCCCTGATCGCCGACCTCGCCGATCCGGCGGTGACCCTCGTGCAGGGCGGCGCCGGCGAGACCACCGAGCTGCTCGCCCAGCGCTTCGACCACATCGTCTACACCGGCAACGGCAACGTCGCCAGGATCGTGATGCACGCCGCGGCCATGCACCTCACGCCGGTGACGCTGGAGCTGGGCGGCAAGAGCCCGACGATCGTCAGCCGTCACGCCGACATCGACGTGGCCGCCAAGCGCATCGCCTGGGGCAAGTTCGTCAACGCCGGTCAGACGTGCATCGCGCCGGACTACGTGCTCGTCGAGCGACCGGTGCACGACGAGCTCGTCGCCGCCCTCGGTGCGGCGATCACCGAGATGTACGGCGACGACCCGGCGACGAGCAACGACTACGGGCGGATCGTCAACGACAGCCACTTCCACCGGTTGGAGAAGCTGCTGCACAGCGGCACGGTCGCTCACGGCGGACAGGCCGACGCCGACCGCCGGTACATCGCCCCCACGGTGCTCACCGACATCACCACCGCCGACCCGCCGATGGCCGAGGAGATCTTCGGACCGATCCTGCCGGTGATCGCCGTCGACGACCTCGACGAGGCGATCGCCATCGTCAACGCAGGTGATCATCCGCTGGCGCTCTACACGTTCAGCGCGGACGACGACGAGAACGACAAGGTCGTTGCATCTGCAACGAGCGGCGGCGCATGCGTCAACGGAACGTTGATGCATGTGGGCAACCCGAACCTGCCGTTCGGCGGTGTCGGCCCGAGCGGCATGGGCGCGTACCACGGGCGAGCCGGCTTCGACGCGCTGAGCCACCGCCGCAGCGTGCTCACCCGCTCCACCAAGCTCGACCCGGCGCTGATGTACCCGCCGTACACCGACCTGAAGTCGCGCCTCGTCCAGAAGGGCCTCGTCCTCCGCGACCCGCGCGATGTCGTCGCCGCATCCACCAGCCGGGTCCGCCGCGCCCTCAAGCGAAGGTAGGACGGAGCCACAGCTGCTGCCGGGAGCGCCGCGCCGAGGGAAGCGCCAGCGACGACGCGCACGGAGGGAGCGGCGAAAGCGAGCGCAGCGAACGGACGCCAGTCCCGACCATCAGAGCAGGAACTCGCCCAGTGCCAAGAGGCTGGCGATGTCGTGGATGTCGTCGCGCATCGTCGGCGCCTCGGCCACGATCGGCGCAACCTTGGCCAGCTCACGGCGTCGCTCCGCCTCGCGTGCGGCCACGACGGACGTGTCGTGGAAACGCTCGGCGATCTCGGCGAGCACCTCGTGCACCTCGTCGGGCGTCGCCCCCACCACGTCGGCCAGTTCGGCCACCATGCTCGCGTCGTCCGCCGCGGTGGCCAGCTGCCCGGCAGCCTTGTTGGCCGCCGGCTGGCGGATCGCCGCCGGCAACGTCCGGTTGAGCACCAACGCCCCGAGCGGCATCTTCCGCCGGCGCAGCTCGTCGGCCAGGTAGTGGGCCTCGTGCGCCGGCGCGGCCTCCAGCGTGGTGACCACGACGAACGTCGTGCGCTGGTCGACGAGCAGCTTCTCGACCTCCTTGGCGCGGGCGACGAAGCCCGGCTCCATGGCCCGGAAGAGGATGAAGAACTCGGCGATGTCCTGCAGGAAGCGCGAGCCGAGGATGCGGTCGGCGACTTGGTAGAACGGCTTGGACGCGACGGTGAAGATCCGCGAGCGGTACGGCACGGTGAGCCAGCGCAGCAGGCGGCTGCCGAAGAACTCCTTCATCCGGCTCGGCGCGTCCAGCAGGTCGAGCGCGTTGCGCGACGGCGGGGTGTCGATGATCACCAGGTCGTACTTGCCCGACGCGTGCAGCTCCTGCAGGCGCTCCATGGCGATGTAGTCGTGGCTGTGGACGAACCGGCTGGTGATGTTGCGGTACAGCGGGTTGGCCAGCACCTGGTCGCGCAGCTTGGCGTCGGGCGCGTGGCGCCGGACCAGCTCGTCCCAGCCCGCCTTGGTGTCGAGCATGGCCACCCACATCTCGCCGTGGGGCTTCACGCCGGCGGCCTCGAACGCCGCGTCGGGCACGCGCACCTCGGTGTTGCCCAGCGCGCCCACGCCGAGCGCCGTGGCCAGGCGGCGCGCCGGATCCACGGTGAGCACCAGGATCCGCCCACCGACGGTCGCCGCGGCACGGGCACCGAGCGCCGCGGCCATCGTCGTCTTGCCCGTGCCCCCACTCCCGCAGACCACGACCATCTCCTTGGCGGCCAGGAGCTCGGCCACGGCTGTCTGCACGCGCGTCGCCATCAGCTCAGCTCCGTCAGTTCGAGCTCCGCGGACAACTGCTCGGCAACCTGGATGACCACTCGCCGGCCGGCGGCCTTGGTGAACAGCTCGGGGACGAAGACCATCGGCGACCGTTCCCCGAGCACGCCCTGCAACCGTGCGAGGTGGCCGTTGCCGATGCGGAAGCGGGCCTCGGCGAGCTCGGCAGCGGCGAACACCGTCGCCACCTGCGGGCTCGTCGCGGCGCGCAGCACCTCCTGTGGTCGCGCTCCGCCGAGCGCGGCGAACACCTCGGCGTCGCGCTCGGAGAACAGCGACGGCAGCACCCGGTTGGCCACCACCGCGGCGATGTCCACGGAGGTGTCGGCCTCCACCCGGCCGAGCAGCTCGATCGTCTCGGTGACGGGCATCTCCTCCGGCGTGGTGACGATCACCAGCCCGGTGCGCGCCGGGTCCGAGAGGATCTCGATCATCCAGTCCGTCTGGTCGCGGACCAGGCCGACCTGGACGAGCTCGCGGATCGCGTTCGGCGCGCCGATCTGGGCGACGATGTGCCCGCTGGCCTCGGCGTCCACCACGACGAGGTCGTAGTGGTGCTCGCGGACCTCGTAGCACAGCTTGCCGACGGCGAGGATCTCCTTCACGCCCGGCGCCGCGTCGGCGACGAAGTCGAACGTGCGCGCCAGCGGACCGATGCGCCCGACGAGGGGGATGCGGACGAACAGCCGCAGGTACTCGCGCAACGAGTCCTCGGTGTTCATCGCCATGGCGAACAGGTTCGGGCGCACCTCCGTCGGCTCGAACTCCAACTCGGCGGCGTCGAACGCATTGGCCAGGGCGCCCTTGGCGTCCATCTCGCACACCAGCGTGCGCTTTCCCTGCTGCACCGCCAGCTCGGCCAGCGACGCGGCGATCGTCGTCTTGCCGACGCCGCCCTTGCCGGTGACGAACAGCAGCTGACGATCGAGGAGGCCCGTCATGTGCCTGCTTCGTCGGCCAGGGCGAGGAGGTACTGGCCGTAGGGGTTCTTGCTCATCGACGTGCCGATGGCGCGCACCGCGTCGGCGTCGATCCACCCGGCGCGGAAGGCGACCTCGTCGGGTGAGGCGACCTGCAGGCCTTGGCGGTTCTGCAGCGTGTGCACGAAGCTGCCGGCCTCGATGCAGCGAGTCGTAGGTACCGGTGTCCAGCCAGGCGTAGCCGCGACCGAGGACCTCCATGCGCAGCTGGCCACGACGGAGGTACTCGGCGTTGACGTCGGTGATCTCGTACTCGCCGCGCGCCGACGGGGCCAACGAGCCGGCGATGTCGACCACCTGCTCGTCGTAGAAGTACAGGCCGGTGACCGCGTAGTTGCTGCTGCGGCGCCACCGGCTTCTCCTCGATGCTCAGCACCGTGCCGTGCTCGTCGATCTCGGCGACGCCGTAGCGCTCGGGATCGCGCACGCGGTAGCCGAAGACGGTCGCCCCCCTTGACCCGGCGTGGCGGTGCGCGCCGCGCCGATTCGAGCTGCTCGACGAGCCCGTGGCCGAAGAAGATGTTGTCGCCGAGCACGAGCGCCGACGGTCCGCCGCGCACGAAGTCGGCGCCGATGACGAACGCCTGGGCCAACCCGTTCGGCTCGGGCTGCACGGCGTACTGGATGCTGATCCCCCACTGCGAACCGTCACCGAGGAGGCTGATGAACGGCGCCTGCTCGTGCGGGGTGGTGATCACCAGCACGTCGCGGATGCCGGCCAGCATCAGCGTCGTCAGCGGGTAGTAGATCATCGGCTTGTCGTAGACGGGCAGCAGCTGCTTGCTGACCCCGCGGGTGATCGGCCACAGCCGGCTCCCCGTGCCGCCGGCGAGGATGATGCCCTTCACGCAGCCGGTGCCTCAGCCGCCGAAGCCGATGCGCCGCTCGCCGTCGGCCGCGCCGACCTCGACGTAGGCGATCTTGGCCGCGGCCACGCCGATCTCCCGGCCGCGTCGATCGGTGAGCCACAGCACGTCGACCGCGCCGGTGAGCGCCGCTTCGACCTGCTTGCGCAACGCGGCGCGGTCGGTGTCGTCGGCGACCTCGACGTTGATCTCGCGCGGGGCTTGGGTGACGCCGATGCGTACGTCCACAGGGATCCTTTCGATCGGGAGCCGCCCAGCGTACGGGCCCGAGCGCCGTCGTGCCTCCGCAACCGCTCACCGCGGCGTGGCGGACGAGGCGCCGCGTACGTTCGGTGTCCGAAACCGTGGGGATCGTGTCGTTGACGCCATCGCCGGTCGGGACCACGATGAGGCCGTGCCGCCCGCCCGCCATGTCGTCATCGTCGCGTTCGACGGGGTGCAGCCGCTCGACGTCGTCGGGCCGCACGAGGTGTTCGCCGGCGCGGACGCCGCCGTCCGCGGCGGGGGCGCGCCGCGGCTACCGGCTGACGATCGCCTCGGCGCGACGGTGCCGTGGTCCGCACGGAGAGCGGGCTGCGGCTCGTCAGCGACCCGCTGCCGGACCCGCAGGCGACGGCGATCGACACGCTCGTGCTGCCCGGCGGCGACGGGTCCAGCGCGGCCCGCCGCGACCCGGCGCTGATGTCCTGGATCCGCGCCGCCGCACCGCGTGTGCGCCGACTGACCACGGTGTGCAGCGGCACGTTCCTCGGTGCCGAGGCCGGCCTGCTCGACGGACGCACCGTCACCACCCACTGGGCCCGGGCCGCCCGGCTGGCACGCGAGTTCCCGGCGATCACCGTCGACGCCGACCCGATCTACCGGCGCGACGGCGACGTGTGGACCTCAGCCGGGGTCACCGCCGGCATCGACCTCGCGCTGGCGCTGGTCGAGGACGACCACGGCGCCGACGTCGCCCAGAACGTCGCCCGCTGGCTGGTGATGTTCCTCCACCGCCCCGGCGGACAGAGCCAGTTCGCCACGTCGGTGTGGTCGCGCCGGGCCGACCGGGCGGCGGTCCGCGCCGCGCAGACCGCGATCGAGGCCGCGCCGGGCGGCGGACCATCGCGTCCCGGTGCTCGCCGACGCCGCGGCGATGAGCGCTCGCCACTTCACCCGGCTGTTCACCGACGAGGTCGGCGAGTCGCCGGCCAGGTACGTCGAGCGGGTGCGCATCGAGGCCGCCCGCCAGGCATTGGAGACGACCGACGCGACCCTCGACGTCGTCGCCGCGCCGCTGCGGCTTCGGCACCGCCGAGACCCTCCGCCGGGCCTTCCACCGCCACCTCGGCGTCGCCCCCGACGCCTACCGCCGCCGCTTCACCCGCCAGGGCACCGCGCCCACCGACCAGAAAGTGCTGACCCCATGAAGCAGATCGCCATTCCCGTGTTCCCCCGGTTCACCGCGCTCGACGGCATCGGGCCGTACGAGGTGCTCCAGCGCCTGCCCGGCTACGAGGTGGTGTTCGTCGGCGCCGAGCGCGGCGAGGTGCGCACCGAGAACGGGATGCTCGGCGTCACGGCCGACGTGACGTACGACGAGATCGCCCACCCCGACATCGTCGTCTTCCCCGGCGGCTTCGGCACCCGGGCCCTGATGCACGACGAGCAGGTGCTCGACTGGGTGCGCACCGCGCACGAGACGACCACGTACACCACCTCGGTGTGCACCGGTTCCTTGGTGCTCGGCGGCGCCGGGCTGCTGCAGGGGCTCACCGCCACCACCCACTGGGGCTCCTACGAGCGGCTCGCCGCCACCGGCGCGACGCCCGTCGCCGAGCGCGTCGTCGAGCACCTCGATCGGCGGATCATCACCTCGGCCGGGCGTCTCCAGCGGGATCGACATGGCCCTGCGCCTCGTCCGAGCTGCTCGTCGACGAGACCGCGGCGAAGGCCATGCAGCTGATGATCGAGTACGACCCGCAGCCGCCGTTCGACAGCGGCTCGGTGGCCAAGAGCGACGAGGCGACGTTGGCCCGCGCCGCCGAGTACTCGGCCGCTCGCCGGTAGCGCTGCGGTCGGTCAGACGACCGTGGCGCAGAACGTGTCGCCCTGGGGCAGCGACGCCGCGGTGGACACATCGGCGTCGCCGTACAGCGCGGCGAGCATCCCCTTGACCATGCCCCGGTCGACGGCGCAGACCACCGGGTGCTCGATGGCCACGTCGCCGAACGGGCAGTGGTTGGAGATGATCCGCAGCTGGTTGTTGCGCTGGTCGGTGTGCGCGGCGAAGCCGTGGGCGGTGAGCGCGTCGGCCACCGCCTGCATCGCCGAGCGCAGCGAGCGCTGACCGGCCGCCAACGTGGCGCCGGTGTCGGTGGTGCCGGTGAGCGAGACGGCCATCGCCCGGCCGTACTCCTGGCCGACCTGCTCGGCGACGGCCTCGGCCTGGTCGGCGGGCAGCATCGCCAGCGTCCGCCCGAGCAGGGCGAGCACGAGGTCCTCGCTGCGCACCGGCACGTCGACATCGGCGCCGGCGACCGACGCGGTAGCGCTTCGACGGGCGCCCGGCGCCGGCGCCCTCGGCGCGCTCGACGGCGACCTCGAGGTAGCCGCCGGCGGCGAGCTTGTCGAGGTGGTGGCGGGCGACGTTGGGGTGCAGCCCGAAGCGCTCGGCCACCTGGGCGGCGGTGACGCCGGCATCGTCGCCGTCGCGGGCGAACAGGTAGATGCTGCGGCGGGTCGGGTCGCCGAACGCGTCGGTGATGGCCGACACCGTGGCGGTGAACGCGCCGATGCGGCAGCGCACCGGACCGCTTGACACCCACGCCGGTATTCTACCTATGGGCGTAGTGCTAATTCGCTCGCCGCCCCGCCTTGCACGCCGTCGAAAGGGCTCCCACCGATGCCGTCCGTCACCACCGAGCAGATCATCGACGCGCTGCGCCCCGTGGAGGATCCCGAGCTGCGCCGCTCGATCGTCGACCTCGGCATGGTCCGCAACGTCGACATCTCGCGCAAGGGCGACGTCGCCGTGCTCATCGCCCTCACCGTCGCCGGCTGCCCGCTGCGCAACGAGATCACCGTCGCGCGTCACCGGCGCGGTCACCCCGCTCAGCGGTGTGCGCGCCGTCTCCCTCGACTTCACGGTGATGACCGACCAGGAGCGCGAGGACCTGCGCATCAAGCTGCACGGCGATCCCGGCGCCAGCGCCGGCCAGGGCCAGGCCCACGGCCACGCCCAGGGTCGCAAGGTGCCGTTCAGCGAGCCGGCTCGAAGACCCGCCCGCTGCTGATCGCCTCGGGCAAGGGCGGCGTCGGCAAGAGCAGCGTCACCGTCAACCTCGCCGTCGCGCTCGCCGCCGCAGGGCCACTCGGTCGGCGTGGTCGACGCCGACATCTACGGCTACTCCGTGCCGCGCATGCTCGGCACCGGCGACCGCGAGCCGGTGGTCATCGACTCGATGCTCGTGCCGCCCGAGGCGTGGGGCGTGCGGTGCATCTCGATCGGCTACTTCGTGCCCGAGGGCCAGGCGATCATCTGGCGCGGCCCGATGCTGCACAAGGCGCTCGAGCAGTTCCTCACCGACGTGTTCTGGGACGAGCCCGACTTCCTGCTCATCGACATGCCGCCCGGCACCGGCGACATCGCCCTGAGCCTCAGCCAGTACCTGCCGCGTGGCGAGGTCTACGTGGTCACCACGCCGCAGCCCGCCGCCCAGAAGGTGGCCCGGCTCAGCGCGGCGATGGCCGCCAAGGTCAACCTGCCGGTGAAGGGGATCATCGAGAACATGAGCTGGTTCACCGCCGACGACGGCAAGCGCTACGAGCTGTTCGGCGCCGGCGGCGGCCAGCAGCTGGCCGACGAGCTGGAGGTGCCGCTGCTCGGCCAGCTGCCGCTCGTGCCGGCGCTGCGCGAGGGCGGCGACGACGGCCGGCCGATCACCGCGGTCGACCCCGACAGCGAGTCGGCCCAGCGCGTTCCACGACATCGCCCGGCGCATCGCCACCGAGCTGCGTCCGAAGAAGGTGTTCAGCCCCAGCCTGAAGATCCTGTCCTGATCAATCCCCCCAGTGCCGTTCCTCGCGGAACGGGTCGCCGTGGTTGTGGTAGCCGTTGTGCTCCCAGAAGCCGGGCTGGTCGCCGTCGCGCAGCTCGAGCGAACGCACCCACTTGGCGCTCTTCCAGAAGTACAGGTGGGGGATGACGATGCGCACCGGACCGCCGTGGACCGGCTCGATCGGCAGGCCCTCGAACTCGTAGGCCACGATCGCCTGGTCGCCGGTCGCGTCGGCTGAGCGCGACGTTGGTGGTGTAGCCGTACTCGGCGTGCTCGATGAGGTGCGTCGCCGCCGGCTGGACGCCGGCGCGGTCGAACAGGTCGCGCAGGCGCACGCCGGTCCACGTGGTGTCGAACTTGCTCCACTTCGTGACGCAGTGGATGTCGAACGTCGGCGACACCGCGGGCATGGCCCGCAGCTCGTCGAGATCGATGGTGAACGGCCGATCGACGAGGCCGGTGATCTGCAGGTTCCACTCCCCCGGCGCGTACTCGGGCACGTCGCCGACGTGCAGCACCGGGAAGCGATCGGTGAGGTACTGGCCTGGCGGGAGGCGGGCGATGTCGTAGCCGCGCGCCTCGACCTCCTTGCGGTTGCGGTCGAAGAAGCCCATCGGTCCATTGTGCTCGGCGCCGAGGCCGCGGACGTACAGTGCTGCGGATGAGCGACTTCCCCGAGCCGCCGCCGTCGGGGCTGCCACGCCCGACCGGGCCGCCTCCACCACCGCCGCCGGCCGGTCCGCCGCCCGGCTACGTGGCCTACGGCGACCGCGGGTCGGTCAACCGTCGGGTGCAGCGCACCGGCGGGCTGTCCAAGGCGTTGGTGATCCTGTTGGCGATCTACATCCCGCTCAGCCTGCTCAACGTCGTCGGCACCGTGCAGCTCGCCCACAAGGCCCGCCAGTTCGTCAACGGCGAGATCTCGTCGGCCTCGTTCCGCGACGCCAGCCAGTTCAACATCGGCAGCCTGGTCCAGTACCTCGTCCTGGCCATCGCCCCGATCACCATCGTGTGGATGTTCAGGATGGCGCAGAACGTGCGCGTCATCGGCCGCCAAGGGCTGCGCTTCGCGCCCGGCTGGGCGATCGGCTCGTGGTTCGCTCCGCCGTGCATCCTGTACGTCGTGCCGTGGTTGATGTTCCGCGAGCTGTGGAAGGCCAGCGACCCCGACATCGGTCCGAGCGACGACGGCTGGCGCGAGTCCAAGGTGTCACCGATCGTCGAGGTGTGGTGGGTGCTCTACGGCCTCGTCCCGATCGCCGCGCTGTTCTCCAACGTCGGCCTGATCTCGCAGCTGCGCAACTCCAACGGTGACAGTGCCCTGCGCACGCTGGCCAAGCAGCTCGACTCGCACGTCGCGTTGAACGTGTTGATCGCCCTGGCCGGAACGGCGGCCGCGGTGGCGTACCTGCTCCTCGTCCGCGGCTTGTCGGCCCGCCACCGCCGGGCCACCGGCGAGGTGTGAGTGCTGTACCTCGTCCGCCACGCCAAGGCCGGGACGCGGGCCGATTGGGACGGTGACGACGAGCTGCGCCCGCTGACCAAGGCCGGCGAGCGCCAGTCCACGGCGATCGCCCGCCGGCTCGCCAAGACGCGGCGCGACGACGCTCGTCAGCAGCCCGTTCACCCGCTGCGTGCAGACGCTCGAGCCGCTCGCCCACCTGATGTCCGAGCCGGTCCACGACCGACGACCGGCTGGCCGAGGGCTCGCCCTTCCCGGCGGTGCTGGAGCTCTGTGCGGCTTGCCCGACGGTGCGGTGCTGTGCAGCCACGGCGACGTGATCGGCGAGGTGATCGACGCCCTGGTGCGCCGCGGGTGCGAGCTGACCTCGCCGCCCGACTGGCGCAAGGGCAGCACGTGGGTGCTGCGACGCGACGACGACGGCACGTTCACCTCGGCCAGGTGCTGGCCGCCGCCCGACGCCTGAGCCCGTCCGGGTGCGGCCGCTGCTGGCCGAGAGCACAGTTTCAGCAGCGTGCTACGGAGTGGATGTCACCGGTGTCGACGACGCCGTCCCGTCGAGCGAGGCGAGCACCGGCTCCACCAGGCCGCGGACGTCCTGCGGCGGATCGTTGGCCAGGCACGTGGTCAGCTCGGCCTTGGCCTCCACGGGTTCGGGCGTGGCCACGAACTGGGCCAGGGCGACGCCGAGCAGGCAGTGGGCGTCGGTGTAGGTCGTGTCGACGCTGATCGCCCGGCGCAGCTGGGCGACGCCGGCGTCGACGAAGTCCGACCGTCCGCTCTGTGCGCCGCTGGTGACGATCAGCCAGCCGGCGTAGGTGTTCGCCTCGATGTTCTGCGGATCGAGCTGCAGGACCTGCTGGTACGCCTGGATCGCCGTGCTCGAATCGCCGCGCGCCGCCGCGGCGCGGGCCACCGACAGCTGCTGGGTGACCTCGTCGGCGGGGCCAGCCGCGGCCGTGCCGTCCTCCGTCGCGCTGGCCCGACGAGCGGGCGACGAGCCAGCCGGCGAACGCGGCGAAGGCGATCGTGGCGACGACGACCGCGAGGACCACGCCGGGGCGGCGGCGCGTGACGGGCAGGGCCGACCTGGCCCTCGTCGATCTCGCGCAGCACGCTTGCCGCGCGAGCCACGTAGCCGTCGCGCAGCGCGGGGAAGTCGTGGTCGTCGACGTCGCCGGCGTCGTGCTCGCGTTCGAGGTCGTCGATCGAGCGCAGCAGGAAGCGGCGCTCCTCCTCCAGCTGGGCCAGGCGGTCGGGGTCGGTCGCCGGGCTCATCAGGCCGCGTCCCCCTCGTGGTCGGGCTGCTCGACGACCGGCTCGACGACGGGCTCGTCGGGCTCGACGGGCTCGACCGGGCTCGACGGGCTCGCGCTCGTCGGCCGTTCGTGTCGCGCCCTGACCGGGATCCACCCGGTCGGAGCGCGACACGGTCGAGGCGGTCCCGGGGTCGGGCGAGGCGCGCGCGGACGCGACGAGCGCCCGGTCGTCGTCGTCGGGCACCGTGTCGACGGCTCGTCGCCATCGGCGGAAGGCGAACGCCAGGCCGACGATCGCGCACACCAGCGCGGCCGCCGGCAGGGCCCACACCAGCGCGTCGATGCCCGTCGCCTTGGGCACCAGCAGCAGCTGTGCGCCGTAGCGGTCGGTCATGTAGGTGATGATCTGGTCGTCGCTCAGCTGACCCTGGGCGATCTGGGCGCGGATCTCGGTGCGGATGGCCTCCGAGTCGCTGTTGCGCGACTCGAACACGCTCTCGCCCTCGCAGATCGGGCAGGCCAGCCGCGAGCTGACGTACTCGAGCCGCTCGTCGGCGGTGCGCGGTCCCGACGAGCGCGTGGCGCCGACGGCCAGCAGGCCGACGACCACCAGCACCAGCGCCACCCACATCGGCCAGCGCTTGATCGTGCGCTGCCAGCTCACGTCGTCGGCACGCCGGACTCGGCCTCGCGCCAGCGCTGCACCGTCTGCGACAGCGCGTCGGCGGTGATCTGCGTGGCGATCCGCTGGACGATGATCCCGTGCGGGTCGACGATCCACGTCTCGGGCACCTGGGCCACGCCGAGCGACACGGCGATCTTGCCGTTCGGGTCGTCGACGATCGGCCAGTCGCCACCGTTGTCGGCGAACCAGGTGCGCACGTCGGACTCGTTGTCGCCGCCCCAGTGATCGTGTACAGCTCGGCGCCGTCGACGCCGAGCGACTGCTGCTGCTGGGCGAACTGCACCAGCTCGGGGTGCTCGGCCTTGCACGGCAGGCAGGTGGTGTTGAAGAAGTTGAGCACCACCCAGCTGCCCTTGCGCCGGCTGAGGTCGAACGCCTTGCCGTCGAGCGTGGTGCTGGTGATCGCCGGCGCCGGCTTGCCGACGGCGAAGTTGGACACGTTGTCGGTGCTCGGTCGTGGGCTGCCGGCGAGCACGACGAACAGCGCGACGACGACCACGGCGACGCCGAGCGCGATCCACGGGGCGACGCGCCGCTTACGTGCCGGCGCGGCCGGCGATCCGCTGTCGGGCGGCGCGTCAAGCATCGACCAGCTCCGGTGGCGGGGTCTCGGCGACGGGAGCGGACACGGGATCGGTCGGCCGCCGCCGGCGGCGGCCGGGGAACGCGGCGAGCACCGTGCCGAGCGGCCATCAGCGCGCCGCCGATCCACAGCCACAGGACCATCGGCTTGATGGCCACCTTGATCGTCGCCGTGGTGTCGCCGGCCTGCGGCGTGCCCTCGAGCGTCAGGTAGATGTCGCGCGTCGGGCCGCTCTGCACGCTCGGCGTCGGCACGATCTGCCCGAAGTTGAGGTACTTGGTGAGCGCCGGCGCGTACACCTGGCCGCCGTCGACGCGCACGCGCGGCGCGCACCCCGGCCGAGCGGGCGTCGCTGAACGAGCGTGACGTCGACCAGCTCGAACGTGTGCCCGCCGTACTTCGCCGGCTGGCCGGCGGTGAGCGTGCAGCTCGCTGACCGAGCTGAAGCTGTTCGACGCGGCCAGCCCGACCGCGATGATGATCACGCCGAGGTGCACGATCATCCCGCCGTTGGCCCGACCGAACAGGCCGCGCCAGCCCTGGCGGCGGGTGGCCAGCACGAGCTGGCGCAGCGCCGCGCCGGCGGCGAACCCGCCGAGGGCGAAGGCGAGCAGCGCCGACAGGTCGTCGGCGCCGGCGACCACGGCGACGGCCAGCGCGCCGGCGCCGCACCACGCCGGCCAGAACAGCCGGTCGCGCAGCAGCTCGGTGCTCGCCTTGCGCCACGGCAGCACCGGGGCGACGGCCATCAGGAACAGCAGGGTCAGCCCGATCGGCATGCTCAGCCGGTCGAAGAACGGCGCGCCGACGGTGATCTTGCGGTCCTGCAGGGCCTCGACGATCAGCGGGAACACCGTGCCGAGCAGGACGACGAAGGCGAACACGGCGAACAGCACGTTGTTCGCCAGGAACGCGCCCTCGCGCGAGATCGGCGAGTCGATCGCCCCGGGCGAGCGCAGCCGGTCGCCGCGCCAGGCGATCAGCCCGAGCGAGACGACGACGATCGACGCCGAAGAAGCCCAGCAGCCACGGCCCGATCGCCGCCGTCGCTGAACGCGTGCACGCTGGCGACCACGCCGCTGCGGGTGAGGAACGTGCCGAGGATCGTCAGGGCGAACGTGGCCACGAGCAGGCTGATGTTCCAGACGCGCAGCATCCCGCGGCGCTCCTGGACCATCACCGAGTGGATGTACGCGGTGGCCGGTCAGCCACGGCAGGAAGCTGGCGTTCTCGACCGCGTCCCAGCCCCACGACGCCGCCCCAGCCGAGCACCTCGTAGCTCCACCAGCCGCCGAGGATGATCCCGATCGTCAGGAAGCCCCAGGCGAACAGCGCCCAGCGGCGGGTCTCCACCAGCCAGCCCTCGCCGACGCGACCGGTGATCAGCGCGGCGATGGCGAAGGCGAACGGCACGGTGAAGCCGACGAAGCCGAGGTACAGGATCGGCGGGTGGAACAGCACGAGGATGTGGTTCTGCAGCAGCGGGTTGGGGCCGAGGCAGCACTGGGTGAAGTCGGGCCGCGCCGGCCGTCTTGAACACGTCGGTCGGGCCGAACGCGAGGAAGAAGAAGAACGCCGAGACGGCGAACATCACGACCATCGCCCAGCCGACCAGCGGGTCGTCGAGGCGCTTGCGGTACTTGCGCATCACCGCGGCGGTGTAGCCGGCGAGCACCAGCACCCACAGCAGGATGCTGCCCTCCAGCGCGCTCCACAGGGCGGTGAAGTTGAACAGCGGCGGCGTCGACGTGGCCCCGACCTTCTGCACGTAGGCCAGGCCCCAGTCGCGGGTGATCAGCGCCCGCTCCATGACGACGAACGCGGCCACGGCGGCGAACAGGACCAGCCAGGCGTAGCGCGGCGCGGTGCGCAGCACTGCCCGGTTGCCGGTGCGCACCGCCATCCCGAGGCCGAGCGCGCCGAACAGCGAGGCGACCAGCCCGAGGATCAGGGCCGACTGGCCGAGGACGGCGTTCAGGCTTGCGCTTGCGAGCATGCTGCGGATTCCGCCTTGCCGGTCGAGGCGTCGACCCGGTCGGGGTGCTGGGCCTCGTACTCGTTGGAGTGCTTGACCTCGATGTCGGTGCCCTGGAACTGCTCGCCGTCGGCGGTCTGCATCGACCTTGCCGTGGACGACCACCGGGATGCACTCCTGGAACAGGCCGACCTGGCCGCCCTGGTAGCGCACCGGCATCGTCGACGCCGTTGAACGAGATGCGGAAGTCCGTGACGTCGCCGTGCTTGCTGATGCTGCCCTCGTCCACCGTGCCCTGGATGCGCAGGTCGCGGCCGACGTCGCAGCCGCTCTTGTGGCCGATCTCGTCGACGTTGCAGTAGTAGTCGATGGCCGAGCTGAGGAACTTGGTGACGGCGACGCCGCCGGCGACGAGCACGAGGGCGAGCACCACGAGCGCCGCCCACGGACGCTTGCGCCGGCGGGGGGCCGGCGCGTCGGGCCCGTCGTCGACGTCGGTGAGCGTGCGCGGGCTCAGGTCCACGGCACGGTCCTCGGGCGGCAGCCTCCTGGCCAGGCTGCGCGCCCGGCGCATCATCGCCGCGGTGAGCAGCGCCGATGCCGCCGAACGTGGCGACGTAGCAGATGGCGACGAACGACGTCTGCATCAGAGCTGCGTCCTCGCCGTGCCGGCCGACGAGGCGGCCACGGCTTCGCCCCGGCGCTCGGCCAGGGCGTCCTCCAGGCCGCGGTCGTCGAGCGCGTCCTGCATGGCCATCACCCGCTGGCGGTGCAGCACCAGCCACACGTAGAGCAGCGTGAACACGATCATCCCGATGAAGAAGCTGAACAGCATCAGCCCGCTGAGCTTGCCGGAGGCGACGCTCTCGCCCTGGTGCAGCGGCCGCCACCAGCTGACGCTGAAGTGCACGAGCGGGATCTCCAGCACGGCCAGCAGGGCGATGATCGCGCTGCGCTTGGCCCGCTGGTGGTGGCTGCCGCCGAGGTTGCGCACCGCCAGGTAGCCGACGTAGGTGATGAACAGGAACGCCGTCGTGGTGACCCGCGAGTCCCACACCCAGTAGGTGCCCCACGACAGCCGGCCCCACAGGCTGCCGGTGAGCAGGGTGATGCCCATGAACAGCACGCCGACCTCGGCGCTGGCGCCGGCGATGCGGTCCCACGTGAGGCTGCGGGTGCGCTTCCACAGGTACGCCGCGCTGGCGACGGCGGTGACGATGAACGCCAGGTAGGCCAGCCACGCGGTGGGCACGTGGATGTAGAGGATGCGCACGCCCTTGCCCTGCACGGCGTCGTCGGCGAGAAGAACAGGCCGAAGGCGACGAACCAGACGAGGCCGACGAGCGTGGCCATGCCGAGGGCGCGGGTGAAGCGCGGTGCGAGGTCGGGCCGCGCGCTGACGAGGCTCACTGATCGGACGCTCACTGGTCGTCCATCAGCGAGCCGAAGGCGAGCGAGCCGCCGATGCCGAACACCGTGGCGAACGTCACGAGCAGGGCGATCCACGCCCATCCTTCGCGCATCGACGTTCCTCCTACGTGGAGCGACGCCTGGGTCGCCCGGGTTGCACCGATCAGGACTGGCGCCACCACCGGCAGCAGCAGCAGCGGGAGCAGCGTCTCGCGGCCAGTGGCCCCGGCAGCGAGACCGCCGTAGATGGTACCGACGAACGCCAGCCCGCAGGTAGCGGCCAGCAGGGTGACGGCGAGGAGGCCGAGGCCGGGCGAGGTCGATGCGCAGGTGCTCGCCGGTGGCCCCGCTCGGCGGCTGGTAGAGCACGACGGCGACCACCACGGCGAGCACCTGCAGCACGAGCAGCTGCAGCCACCAGGGCCGCCGCCTTGCCGAGGAAGATGCCGGCCGGGCTGACCCCGGCCACCTGCAGGGCGTCGAGCGCGCCGTCGGCGGTCTCCACGGCGAACGACCGCTGGACGACGACGAGCAGGCTGAACATCGTCGCCAGCCAGATCAGCCCGGGGGCGACGCGCGACAGGATCGCGTCGGCGTCGAGGGCGAAGCCGAACATCACCAGCACGATCAGCGGCGAACGGCACCACCTGGTTGAGCACGATGCGGCTGCGCAGCTCGATGCGCAGGTCCTTGGCGGCCATCAGCCGGGCGACGGCGAACGCGCTCACGGTGTCCCGCTCATGATCCGTCGCTCATGTCTGGGCTCGTTGCTGGCTCGCCAGGCCGCCGGCGACGTCGACGACCCGGGTGGCCAGGTTGCCGGCGCGCTCCAGCTCGTGGCTGGCGACGATCACCGTGGCGCCGGCAGCGACCGCGGCGCGCAGCGTGGCGTCGAGCTCGTCGCGGCCGGCGGCGTCGAGGCCGGCGTGGGGCTCGTCGAGCAGCCACAGCTCGGCCCGCCGGGCGACGAGGCAGGCCAGCGCGGTGCGCCGCTTCTGGCCGGCCGACAGCTTGGCCACCTTGACGCCGGCGAGGCGGCCGTCGAGATCGAGGCGGTGCATCGACGCGGCCACCTCCTCGGCGTGACGCGCCGACCGTGGCGCCCCAGAAGCGGACGTTCTCGCGCACGGTGAGGTCGGCGTACAAGCCCGTTCGTGTGGCCGAGCAGGCCGACCCGGGCGCGCACCGACCGGCGGTCGGTCGGCGAGGTCGTAGCCGAGCACCCGGCCCGTGCCGCGCTCGAGCGGCAGCAGCCCGGCGCACAGCCGCAGCAGCGTGGTCTTGCCGGCGCCGTTCGGGCCGCGCAGCAGGACGATCTCGCCCCGCTCGACCTGCAGGGAGGCGCCGGCCAGCGCCGGGAACCGACCGAGGACGGCGACCGCATCGACGAGCTCGACCACCGCAGCTCATCGCCGGCATGGTACGGCTAGCCGGGCGGCATCGCCCGCACCGGCGGCCGGCTCGCCGAGTCGGGTCGCCGTCGCGGGTTCTGGTCACCGCCGGAACCCGGCCGTATCGTTCTGGCGGTGACCAGAAGCCCTTCCACCGCCGACGGTGCCGGTGCCGGCGACCCGGTGCGCGCCCGCCGGGCGCAGGTGGCCAAGTGGACGCTGCTGGCCAACCGCATCGGCTACCTGCTCGTCGCCGTGGCCATCGCCACGTTCGTCATCGGCTTCGCCATCGGGTTCTCCGGCGGCGGTGGCGACGATCGTCATCGTGTCGATGGTGGCCGGCTTCGTGCTCCTGGCCCCGTCGATCGTGCTCGGCTACGCGGTGAAGGCCGCCGAGCGCGAGGACCGCGAACGCGGGCTCTGAGACCCGGCGCCGGGGCTGACCGCTCGCCGGTTACCCTTCGGTAACCGTATGGCACCCCGACTCCCCGCACCGGCCCGCCGCGAGCAGATCCTCGATGTCGCCGTGCAGGTCTTCGCCCGCAACGGGTTCCACGGCACGTCGATGAACGACGTCGCCGAGGCCGCCGGGGTCACCAAGCCGGTGCTCTACCAGCACTTCGAGTCCAAGCAGGAGCTGTACCTGGCGCTGCTCGGCGAGGTCGGCCGGCGGCTGCTGGCGGCGATCACCAAGGCCACCGCCGGGGCGACGATCGGCCGGGAGATGACCGAGCTCGGCTTCCGCGCCTACTTCCGCTTCGTCGCCGACGACCACGACGCGTTCCTCCTGCTGTACGGCACCGGCGCGAGCCGCGACGACGAGGCCACCGCGGCCGTGCGCCGGCTGACGGCCGAGGCCGCCGCGGCGATCAGCCCGCTGATCGCCGTCGACGTCGACCCGGTGCACCGCCGCGTGCTCGCCCAGGGCCTGGTCGGGCATGGCCGAGGGCGTCAGCCGCTACCTCGTCGAGCTCGGCGGCGGCTTCGACCCCGACCTGATCGGCCAGCAGGTGGCCGACCTCGCCTGGGCCGGCCTGCGCGCCGTCCAGCCCGGCTGACCGCTCGGCGCGTCCGCGGTCGGCGGCGCGTCCGGCGGCGGCCGACGCTGGACCGGTGGCTGCCCAGAAATGGGTCACACGTCGTCCAGCGTCGCCGGACAGCGTCGGGCGACGGCCAGGGCGACGGCCAGCTCGGCGGCGGGCGGCGGCGGTTGCCGGCGGCGGCGGCGAGCGTCAGCCGCGCACGACGAAGCCGCGGTAGCCCTCGGTGAACCCGGCGGCGCGCAGCGCGGCGGCCGCCTCGCCGCCGGGCGCGACCGCCTCGCCGTCGAGCTTGCGGACCTCGACGCTGCGCGCCCGGCCGTCCTTCACCAGCACGGCCAGCGCCTCGGCCCAGCCGGGATCGTCGCGCGGCGGCGGGGAACGTGACGAGGTGGCCCGAGCGGCGGTCGAACCACGCCAGCGGCACGCCGGCGCGCAGCACGACCAGCGCGCCGGCCGAGCGCGCCGGGCGGCCCGGCGCTGCCGGGCCACGGCATCGGCCGCGCCGTACGGCTGGGCCGGGTCGGTGGCCGCGAGCACGACCGGCGCGGCGACGAGCTCGGGGTGCAGCTCGGCGTCGGGCACCTCGCGCGACGCAGCGCAGCCGGTCGACCGCGCCGGGCACGGCGAACTGGGCGGCGCCGAGGCCGTCGACGAAGTAGCCGCGGCGCACCTGGCCGCGCTCCTCGAGCACCTTGAGCACGCCGTACACCGAGGCGAACCCGCCGACGACGCCCTCGGCGAGCACGGCCTCGCGGGTGACCACGCCGTAGCGCTCGAGCAGCTGCAGCGCCATGGCGTGGGCCGCCTCGGTGGGCGTCGGCTGCGGGTAGCAGCAGCGGCTCGACCAGGCTCCACCGTCCGGCGCCGGCCGGCGGGCCGATGCGGGTCAGCCGGCCCGGGTCGCGGCCGGCCGCGGTTCGGCGTGGCCGACGGCCTTCAGCGCGCGCTTCGACCCGAGCATCGCCCGCAGCGGGGCGAGCGAGTCGTTGGTCACCTCGCCGGCCCACACCAGGTCCCACAGCGCGGCGAGCAGCTCGGCGTCGGTGGCGCCCGGCGCCGCGGCGCGCAGCTGGTGCCAGAAGCTGGCGCCGCGCTGCTCCAGCTGGGCGCGGATCGCGTCGTGCAGCGCGCCGTCGGGCCGCTCGGCGCGGCTCGACCGACGGCGGCGAGCAGCGGCAGCTGGTCGGCGAAGTACAGCCGCACCCGGCCGTCGTTGGCGCCGAGCGCCACCGGCGCCGACCCACACGACGTCGCCGGCCGTGCACAGCTCGTCGAGGTCGGCCGGCCGGTAGCCGTGGCCAGGCGCGGCGGCGAGCACCTCGGTCTCGAGCGTGGACGCGACGAGCGCCGCGCCCTGCAGCTGGCCGAGCGCCTCGACCAGCGCCTCCAGCCCGCGGCGCTCGCCGGGGATGCCGTGCCACGCCTGGACGAAGCGGGCGTAGGCCTCCGGGTCGACCGGCTCGACCTCGCGGCGCAGCGCGGCCAGCGAGCGCCGGCGCAGCTGGCGCAGCACGTCGACGTCGCACCACTCGCGCGCCGCTGCCCTGCGGCCGGAACTCGCCGCGCACGACCCGGTCGCTCGGCCTCCAGCGCGGTCGAGCGCGCCGGCGACCCGCTCGACGGGCACGCCGAAGCGGCGGGCGCACCTCGTCGGCGAGGAACGGGCTGTGGGTGCGGGCGAAGCGGGCGACCAGCGACTCCAGCGGATGGGCGACCGGCTCGGTGAACGCCTGCGGCAGGCCGAGCGGCAGCGCGCAACCGAGCGCGTCGCGGTAGCGGGCCGCGTCCTCGGCGGCGATGATCCGCTGCTCGCCGGCGACGACCACCCGCACGGCCCGCCGCGCGTGCGAGCAGCTCGGCCAGCCAGGCCTGGCCGTCGCCCTCGCTGCGCAGATCGGCCTCGGCCTCGGTGAGGTCGCCGACCTTGCGCAGCACGTCGTGCAGCTCGTCGGCCGAGCGCGCCCGGCGACCGTCGGCGAGGCACTGCAGCTCCAGCTCGACGTCGGCGAGCACGGCCGGGTCGAGCAGCTCGCGCAGCTCCTCGGCGCCGAGCAGGTCGCGCAGCAGGTCGCGGTCGAGCGCCAGGGCCGCGGCGCGGCGCTCGGCCAGCGGGGCGTCGCCCTCGTACATGTACGCGGCGATCCAGTTGAACAGCAGGCTCTGGGCGAACGGCGAGGCCTTCGGCGTGTCGACGGTGACCACCTTGCACCGCCCGGCTGCGCAGCTGGCCGAGCACCTCGCGCAGCGCCGGCAGGTCGAACACGTCCTGCAGGCACTCGCGCGACGTCTCCAGCAGGATCGGGAACGTCGGGTACTTGGCCGCCACGGCCAGCAGGTCGGCGGCGCGCTGGCGCTGCTGCCACAGCGGCGTGCGCCGGTCGGGCCGGCGGCGCGGCAGCAGCAGCGCCCGGGCCGCGCACTCGCGGAACCGGGCGGAGAACAGCGACGTCTGCGGCAGCGCGCCGACGACCAGCTCGTCGATCTCGTCGGGATCGATGATCAGCTCGTCGATCGGCAGCTCGTCGGCGGCCTCGGGCAGGCGCATGACGATGCCGTCGTCGCCCCACATCGTCTCGACCGGCATGTCGTAGCGCTCCATCAGCCGCCGCTCGATGGCCATCGCCCACGGGGCGTGCACCGGCGTGCCGAACGGGCGTGAGGATGCACACCCGCCAGTCGCCGATCTCGTCGCGGAACCGCTCGACCACGACGGTGCGGTCGTCGGGCACCACGCCGGTGGCCTCGGCCTGCTCGTCGAGGTACAGCAGCACGTTGTTGGCGGCGAACGCGTCGAGCGAGTGGTGCTCCATCAGCCGGGCGAGCGCCTCGTCCGTCGGCAGCGCGCGGATCTCGCGCTGGAACGCGCCGAGCGCCCGACCGAGCTCGAGCGGGCGGCCCGGCCGGTCGCCGTGCCAGAACGGCATCTTGCCCGGCTCGCCCGGCGCCGGGCGTGACGGTGACCCGCTCGAACGTGATGTCCTCGATGCGCCAGGTGCTCGCCCCGAGCAGGAACGTCTCGCCGGGCCGGCTCTCGTAGACCATCTCCTCGTCGAGCTCGCCGACGCGCGGTGCCGTCGGGCAGGAACACGCCGAACAGCCCGCGGTCGGGGATCGTGCCGCCGCTGGTGACCGCCAGCCGCTTCGACCCGTCGCGGGCGCGCAGCGTGCCGGCCGACCCGGTCCCACACGATCCGCGGGCGCAGCTCGCTGAACTCCTCGCTCGGGTAGCGCCCGGCGAGCAGGTCGAGCACGTTGTCGAGCAGCTCGTCGCTGAGCTCGGCGAAGCACGGCGCAGCGGCGCACCAGCGCGGCGAGCGTCGCCGACCGGCACGTCGGGGTGCATGGCCACGTGGGCGACGATCTGCTGGGCGAGCACGTCGAGCGGGTTGCGCAGGAAGCGGGTGCGACTCGATCTGCCCGTCGACCATCCGCCGGGTGACGACCGCCGCCTCGAGCAGGTCGCCGCGGTGCTTCGGGTAGATCGTGCCCTTGCTCGGCTCGCCGACCGAGTGGCCGGCGCGGCCGATGCGCTGCAGCCCACGCGACACCGCGCCGGGCGACTCGACCTGGATGACCAGGTCGACCGCGCCCATGTCGATGCCCAGCTCCAGCGAGCTGCGTGGCGACGATGGCCGCGCAGCTGCCCGCGCTTGAGCTGGTCCTCGATGACGACCCGCTGCTCGCGGGCCAGCGACCCGTGGTGGGCCTTGACCAGCTCGCCGGTCGGCGACCTCGATGCCCTCGTCCAGCGCCAGCTCGTTGAGCCTGGCGGCCAGGCGCTCGGCCTGGCGGCGGGCGTTGCAGAAGATGATCGTGGTGCGGTGGGCGAGCACCTGCTGCGAGGATCCGCGGGTAGATGCTCGGCCAGATGCTGCCGCTGCGAGCGCTGCCTGCCGTCGGGCGCTGCGTGCCGAGGTCGCCCATGTCCTCGACCGGCACGACGACCTCGATCTCCAGCGGCTTGCGGATGCCGGCGTCGACGATGGTGACCGGGCGCGGCGCCCCGGCGTCGGCGTGGCCGCCGAGGAAGTGGGCGACCTCCTCCAGCGGCCGCTGGGTGGCCGACAGCCCGATGCGCTGCGGCGGCCGGCTGGTGATCGCCTCCAGCCGCTCCAGCGAGAGCATCAGGTGGGCGCCGCGCTTGGTGGTGGCCATCGCGTGGATCTCGTCGATGATCACCGTGTCGACGTTGACCAGCGTGTCGCGCGACGTTCGACGTGAGCATCAGGTACAGGCTCTCGGGCGTGGTGATCAGCAGGTCGGCCGGGCGGCGGATCAGCTGCTGGCGCGATCGCTTGGCCGACGTGTCGCCGGTGCGCATCGCCACCGACGGCTGCGTGGAACGGCACGCCGAGGCGCTCGGCGGCCAGGCCGATGCCCATCAGCGGGGCGCGCAGGTTCTTCTCGACGTCGAAGGCCAGGGCGCGCAGCGGCGAGATGTACAGCACCCGGGTGCGCGCCTTCGGATCGGCCGGCGGCGGTGGTGACCAGCCGGTCGATCGAGGCGAGGAACGCGGTGAGCGTCTTGCCGCTGCCGGTCGGCGCGCAGACCAGCGTGTGCGCGCCGCCGAGGATGGCCGGCCAGCCCTGCACCTGCGGCGGCGTCGGCTCGGGGAACGACGTGGCGAACCACTCCCGCACCGCCGGCGAGAACCCCTCGAGCACCGGATGATCAGCCATGCGGACAAGGCTACGACAGGGGTGTGACGACGGTTGTCCGTGCCGGCCGGCCAGACGGGTCGATCGGCGCGTCGGCGGCGACAACTCGCGTGGCTCCGATGTCCGACCGTGTGCACCTCCGACCCTGGCAGCGCGCCGCGTTCGACCAGTTCACGGCGCTCGACGACCAGCGACTTCCTCGCCGTGGCCACCCCCGGAGCAGGCAAGACGACGTTCGCCCTGGCCTGCGCCCGAGCCGCGCTCGCCGACGCCACGGCAGCGGCGACGCCACCGCGTGATCGTCGTCGCCCCGACCAGCCACCTCAAGCTGCAGTGGGCCCAGGCCGCGCACCGCCTCGGCCTGGAGCTGGACCACGGCTGGTCGCCGGCCGACGGCCTGGCCCGCGACGTGCACGGCCTGGTCACCACGTACCAGCACGTCGCCACGGCGACACCGCGACGCGCCTGCGGGGCATCGCCGACGGAGCGTTCGTCATGCTCGACGAGGTCCACCACGCCGGCGACGAGCGGGCCTGGGGCGACGAGCATCCGCCGGGCGTTCGAGCCGGCCGCCCGGCGCCTGTGCCTGTCGGGCACGCCGTTCCGCAGCGACGCCAACCCGATCCCGTTCGTGCGCTACGCCGAGACCGGCGAGGGCACCGAGGCCCAGCCCGACTTCACCTACGGCTACGCCGACGCGCTGCGCGACGGCGGCGTCGTGCGCCCGGTGTACTTCCCGCGCTTCGACGGGCTGATGGAGTGGACGTCGCCCGACGGCGCATCGTGCAGCGCGCCGACTTCCACGACGAGCTCGACCGCACCGGCGTCGCCCAGCGGCTGCGCGCCGCGTTGAGCCTCGACGGCGAGTGGCTGCCGAGCGTGCTCGACCAGGCCCACCAGCGGCTCACCTCGATCCGCGGCCAGCAGCCCGACGCCGGCGGCCTGGCGTCGCCGTCGACCAGGACCACGCCCGGGGCATCGCCAACCTGCTCCGCCGGCGCTTCGGCCAGCACGTCGAGGTGGTCGTCAGCGACGACCCGGAGGCGTCGAAGCAAGATCCCCGCGTTCGCCTCGTCGACGCGCCCCGTGGCTGGTCGCCGTGCGGATGGTCAGCGAGGGCGTCGACATCCCCCGGCTGCGCGTCGGCGTGTACGCCACCACCGTGGCCACCGAGCTGTTCTTCCGCCAGGCCGTCGGGCGGTTCGTGCGCTGGCAGGCCGGCCGGCCGAGCCAGAAGGCGTACGTGTTCATCCCCGACGACCCGCGCCTGCGCACCCACGCGTTCCGCATCGCCGACGCCCGCCGGCACGTCCTGCGTCCGCCGGCCGACCAGGCCGACGACGACGCCGTCGGCCGCGCTGGCCGACGACCTGGCCACGGTGGCCGCGCGGCGAGGAGCCGCCCGAGCAGTTGTCGCTGTTCAGCGTGCTGTCGGCGGTGGCCACCGGGATGAGCGTGCACGCGTTCACCGAGGACGGCCTGACGCTGTTCGACGACGAGCCCGAGGTGCCCGAGCCGCCGACCACGGCCACGGCCGAGGCGGTGGTCGAGCTCGCCGACGTGCCCACCGAGGCCGGCTACCCCACCGGTGGCCGGGTGAGCGTCGCCGAACGCAAGGAGCTGCTGCGCACGCGCAACTTCGACCTCGCCCGGGCGCTCGTCGACCGCACCGGCTGGGGGCACGCCAAGGTCAACGCCGAGCTGAACCGCACGGTCGGCATCACCTCGGTCGGCTCGGCGACCAACGAGCAGCTCGAACGGCGGGCCGAAGCGTGCCGACGAGTGGCTGCGCAGCGGCCGGTAGCCTCGCCTCATGCCCACGCCCGGAGAGCACCACCCGGCGTTCGAGGAGTACTGCGAGTGCATCTTCGAGCTGGCCGAGGACGACGTCGCCGTCATCCAGGCACGCATCGCCGACCGGCTGCAGGTCAGCCGCCCGGCCGTCAGCGAGATGATCCGCCGCCTCGACGTCGAGGGCCTCGTCACCACCGACGGCAGCGCCATCAGGCTCACGGCCAACGGCGCCAAGCTCGCCCAGACCGTGGTGCGCCGGCACCGTCTCGCCGAGCGGTTCCTCACCGACATCCTCGGGCTGTCGTGGGCGCTCGCCCACCACGAGGCCGGCAAGTGGGAGCACGTGATGAGCACCGAGGTGGAGGACGCGCTGGACCGCGTGCTGGGCAACCCCACCACGTGCCCGCACGGCAACCCGATCCCCGGCTCGCAGTACCTCGCACCGACCACGGTGACGCTCAGCGAGGTCGGCGTCGGCGGCGAGTTCACCGTCAGCCGGATCACCGAGGAGCTGGAGTTCACCCCCGGCCTGCTCGACTACCTGGAGGCCTCGAGCATCCAGCCGGGCAAGATCGGCTCGATCACCGCCGCGTCGCCCGACGGCACGATCACGGTGCAGATCGACGGGCGCCACGTCGGCGTCGGCGCGTTCGCCAGCGACCGCATCCTGGTCCGGGTGTGACCCGCGCAGCCGTCAGGGCTGCGCGACGGGGAGCGGCGGCGCTGGCGCTGCTCGGCGTCCCGATCCTCATGGCAGCGTGCGGCGACACCAAGTACGACTCGTCGATCCCCAGCGTCCCGGTCGTCGCCGCGTCGACCACCCTGCCGACGGGCGCGGCCGCCGACCTCCTGCCGCGCGCTCGTGACGACGGCCGGCACCCTGTCGAGCGCGATCACCGAGCGTGGCGACAAGACGGCGATCGCCGAGCAGGTCCAGGCATTGTGGAACGCGTCCGAGCAGGAGGTGGCGGCCAGCCGACCCGAGCTGCTCGGCGATTTCGAGGCGAACGTCGCAGAAGTGCCTCGACGCGGCCCGGTTCAACCGTGCTGCCGACGCCGACAAGGCCTACAAGAACCTGCAGGCGCTGGTCGGCAGCTTCCTCGCCTCGAGCTGAGGCCGCGGCCGGCAGAGTCAGCGCATCGCCGGCGGGAGCGGCTGGGCGTGGACCACGGTGAGCCGCTTGGTGCTGCGGGTGAGCGCGACGTACAGCGCACGCAGACCCTGCTGCTCCTCGGCGACGATGGCCGCCGGCTCGACCACGACCACGCCGTCGAGCTCGAGGCCCTTGACCACGCTGACCGGCACCACGGTGATGCCCATGTCCAACCCGGTGCGCGTCGCCCGGCCGTGCGTGACGCCCGCCGCCTCGAGCACGTCCGACACCCGGTCGAACATCGAGTCGGGCACGACCACGGCGATGTTGCCGTCCGCGATCTCGCCGTCCATCTGCCGTGTGGCGGCGACCACGGCGTCGAGCAGCCGGCCGTCGGTGACTTCGACGAGCACCGGGTGCTCGTCGCCGGCGCGCACGCTGGTCGGCGCGCGCAGCGACGGTGTGGCGGCCATCATCACCTTGTTGGCCATCGCCATGATCTGCTCGGGGATGCGGTAGCCGACGCTCAACCCGATGACCCGTGACGGGCGCTGGGTGGGCAGGTGGCGGAGGATGTCGTCCCAGTCGTCGGGCGCCAGCGCCCCGGTGGCCTGGGCGAGGTCGCCGACGACGGTCATGCTGCCGTTCAACGACCGGCGGGCGACCATCCGCAGCTGCATCGGCGTGAGGTCCTGGACCTCGTCGATGACGATGTGGCCGTACGTGCGGATCTCGTCGGCCTCGTCGGCTCGTCCGGTGCCGTTGGTCGAACGGGTCGGGCGCGCCCCGAGGTAGCTGCGGGCCTCGTCGAGCAGGGCGACGTCGTTGCGCGCTCCAGCGCACCTCGCCCACGTCGTCCCGGCGCGGGCGGTGCAGGGACAGGTACTCGACCTCGCCGAGGTGGCGGTGTGCCGCCAGCTTGAGCAGCGCCTTGCTGCCGAACAGGTCGTGCAGCAGCTCTGCCGGGGTGAGCACCGGCCACATCCGCTCCAGCGCGGCGCGCACCTCGGGCAGCTGGCGCACGCCGTCGCGCACCTCGGTGGGGGTGATCGGCTCACGCCACGTGGCCGCCATCGCCGACCACACCTCGGCCTCGACGAACCGCCGGGCGGCGTTGTGCCGACGGAAGCGGCGCTGCGCGTTGCGCACGATGCGCGTGGTCTCGTCGCGCCGCAGGCGCAGGTAGCCCGTGCGGAAGGGGACGACGAGGTCCTCGCGCAGGGGGCGCTCACGATCGGTGACGGCCTGGTCGATGACCAGCGACATGCGGATGTCGCCCTTGGTCGTGGCCGCCAGCGGTGCGTCCGGCGGATCGATGGCGTAGCGCGCCCACTCGACATCGGGCACGAGGTCGGCGAGGACGACCTGCTCCACGCCGGCCTCGCCGAGGCTCGGCAGGACCCGGTCGATGTACCGCAGGAACACCCGGTTGGGGCCGATCACCAGGACGCCCTGGTCCTCCAGCGGGAAGCGGTACGTGTACAGCAAGTAGGCCGCACGGTGCAGCGCGACCACGGTCTTGCCGGTGCCCGGGCCGCCCTGGACCACGAGCACGCCGGCCTGCGGGCTGCGGATGATCTCGTCCTGCTCGGCCTGGATCGTGGCGACGATGTCGCCGAGCTGACCGGTGCGGCCGCGTTCCAACGCGGCGAGCAGCGTCGAGTAGCCGCGCAGGCCCGAAGCCACCGAGCCGTTGCCGTTGCCGTCGGTGCTGGACAGACCGTCGCCGTTGGCGTGCCCGTTCGTGCTCGGCTCGGTGCCCTCGGGCACGCCGAGGTGGCCCTCACCGAACAGCTCGTCCTCGATGCCGAGCAGCTCGCGGCCGTGGACGGCGAAGTGCCGGCGCCGGGCGAGGCCCATCGAATCGCGGCCGGTGGCGCGGTAGAACGGCTCGGCCACCGGGGCCCGCCAGTCCACCACCACCGGGTCACTGTGCTCATCGGCCACCGCCAGGCGACCGATGTGGAAGCTCTCCCAGCGAGACGCCGGACGGCTCGCGTCCGGCGCGGCGTCGGATCGCTCGGCATGGCGGTCGATCCGGCCGAACACCAGGGCGGCATCGCCCAGGTCGAGGTGGGTGAGCCGGTTGACCACGGCCTCGTCGAACACGTCACGCTCGTAGCGCGCCTGGAACGTGCCCCCGAGGGTGCCCTCGTGCAGGTTGCGCATCTTCCACGCGTCGACGCGGCTGCGCTCGAGGCACTCATAAGCGAAGTCGATGCGTCGTTGCTCGTCTTCGAGATCAGGATGCTGCTGCGTCATGGGGCTGGAAGATTCTATTTGTTCCCGGCGACTTTCGTGGTGGGGACCGGCGACGTGCCACTCCGGCCGGCCCTCCTGGGCGCGGGCGCGGGCGTTGCTCACCTCCCCGGGCCGGGCGCGGGCGCTGGGGCGGGTCGGGTGGGCGGCGGTAGCGTGCCGGACGCATGACGGTGGTCGATCCCTCGCCGGTGGTACCGGGCGCCGGCGAGCGCATCGTGCCGTTCCTCGACGCGGCCCGTGGCCGGGCCACCGCGCACACGCCGGTGTGGTTCATGCGCCAGGCCGGACGGAGCTTGCCGGAGTACCGGGCGATGCGCGGCGAGGGGAGCATCCTCGACGCGATCAAGCGCCCGGACCTCGCCGCCGAGATCACGCTGCAGCCGGTGCGTCGCTACGGCGTCGACGCGGCCGTGCTGTTCAGCGACATCGTCGTGCCGGCTCACGGCGTCGGCTTCGGCATCGACGTCGCCCCGGGCACCGGGCCGGTCGCCGAGCAGCCGTTGCGCACGTCCGCCGACCTCGACCGGCTGCCCGAGCTCGAGGCCGCGACGCACACGCCGTACGTGCTGGCGACGATCGACGCACTCGTCGGCGAACTGCCCCACGACGTGCCGCTCCTCGCGTTCGCCGGCGCGCCGTTCACCGTCGGCAGCTACCTGATCGAGGGTCGACCGAGCCGCACGTACGAGCACACCAAGCGGCTGATGCGCACCGATGCCGGGTTGTGGGAGGCGGTGATGCTGCGCCTCGTGCAGCACGCGGTGGAGTCGATCAGCGCCCAGCTCGACCACGGTGCCCGCGCCTTCCAGCTGTTCGACTCGTGGGCCGGCGCGCTGTCCAAGGCCGACTACGACCGCTTCGTCCTGCCGTACTCGACGGCCGTGTTCGTCGGGGTCGCCGCCCGCCACCCGGAGGCGCCGGGCGTGCACTTCGGCATCGGCTGCGACCACCTCCTCGGCTCGATGCTCGACGCCGGGCCCACCGTGCTCGGGCTCGACTGGCGCACGCCGATCAGCGAGGCCCGCCGGCGCCTCGACCCGGACCTCGTCGTCCAGGGCAACCTCGATCCAGCGCTCGTGCTCGCCGGCCGCGACGTCGCCCTCGACGGCGCCCGTGCCGTGCTCGCCGACAACGGTGGCCATCCCGGTCACATCTTCAACCTCGGTCACGGCGTGCCGCCGAACGCCGATCCCGACGTGCTCGCGGCCGTCGCCGACCTGGTCCACGCCGCCACGTCCCGATGAGCGGGACACCCGGGCCGCGATGACGACTGGAGGCGCCGGCATCGGCGTCGTCGTCATGGCCTACGGCACGCCGCGCACCCCCGAGCAGATCCTGCCGTACTACACCGACATCCGCCGCGGCCGCCCGCCGACGGACGAGCAGCTCGCCGACCTCACCCGGCGGTACGCGGCCATCGGCGGCATCTCCCCGCTCGCGGCGCGCACCGAGGCGCAGCGGGCCGCCGTCCAGCGTGGGCTCGACGAGCGCGCTGCCCGGCGACTACCGGACGGTGCTCGGGTTGAAGCATGCCGAGCCGAAGATCGAGGCGGCTGTCGACGAGCTCGCCGCGGCCGGGGTCGAACGGATCGTCGGACTGGTGCTGGCACCGCACTTCTCGGCGTTCTCGGTGGGCGAGTACCTGGGACGGATGTCGGCCGCGGCGCAGGCGCACGGCATCCCCACCGACGGCGTCCGCTCGTGGGCCACCGAGCCGGCCTACGTCGCGTTCGTCGCCGCCGACCTCCGCCGGCGGCTCGCGGCGATGCCCGACGGCACCCAGGTGCTGTTCACGGCCCATTCCCTCCCGAGGCGGATCCTGGACGCAGGCGACCCGTATCCCGACGAGCTGCGGGCGACCGCCACCGCAGTGGCCGCCGAGGTGGGTCTGTCCGCCGACCGGTGGGCGATCGCCTGGCAGAGCGCCGGGCGCACCCCGGAGCCGTGGCTCGGTCCCGACGTCCTCGAGGTCATCGACGCACTCGCGACCGACGGCGCGCCCGGCGTGCTGGTGAGCGCCGTCGGGTTCGTCGCCGACCACCTCGAGGTGCTCTACGACCTCGACGTCGAGGCCGCACAACGGGCCATGGGCCACGGCATCGCCTTCCAACGGACGGCGTGCGTCAACGACGACCCGACCGTGATGGCCGCGCTCGCCCGGCGGATCGTCGAGCTCGGCTGAGATGCACGTCGTCGTCGTCGGCGGGGGCATCGCCGGGCTGAGTGCGACCCATGCCCTGCTGAGCGCGCCGACGCCGCCGCGGGTCACGCTGCTCGATGCCGGCGACGTGCTCGGCGGCAAGATCCGCACGTCACCGTTCGCCGGGCTCCCCGCCGTCGACGAAGGTGCCGACGCGTTCCTCGCCCGCGTCCCGTGGGCCACGGCTTTGGCCCGCGACGTCGGCCTCGGCGAGCGCCTGACCTCACCGATCAGCGGCAAGGCGGCCGTGTGGTGGGACGCGCTGCACGACATCCCCGACGGCCTGCTGCTGGGGATGCCAACGGGGGTCCTCGGCCTGGCCCGCACGCACCTGCTGACGTGGCCGGGCAAGCTGCGCGCGGCCACCGAACCGCTGCGGCCGCGCACCTCGCTCGACGCCGACTCGCTGGGCGGCTACGTGCGCGCCCGCTTCGGCAGGGAGGTGCACCTGCGGCTCGTCGATCCGCTCGTCGGCAGCATCTACGCCGCCGACACCGATCGGTTCAGCCTCGCCGCGGTGCCCCAGATCGCCGAGCTGGCGGCGCGGTCGCGCAGCGTGCTGCTCGGCGGCCGCAAACGACCGCCGGCACCCGCGGGGCCAGTGTTCTACGCCCCGTGCGGCGGCGTCGGCGAGCTCGTGCAGGCGCTCGCCGAGTGGACCCGTGCTGCTGGGGCCGAGCTGCGCAGCGGGTGCACGGTCAGCGAGCTGGCCGCCGACGGTGCCCGCTGGCGGGTGGACGGCGAGCCGGCCGACGCGGTGGTCCTCGCCTGCCCGTCGGTCGCCGCGGCGCGGCTGCTGGGCCGGTCGGCACCGGCCGCCGGCGACGTGCTCCGGCGCATCCCCACCGCCGACGTCGCGCTCGTCACGTTGGCCGTCGATGCCGCCACGTGGCCAGGGCGGCTGTCGGGACGCAGCGGCTACCTCGTCCCCAAGCCGCGCCAGCGACTCGTCACCGCCGCCTCGTTCGGGTCGCAGAAGTGGGCCCACTGGCAGGCGCCCGGCAAGGTGGTCCTGCGCGTCTCGCTGGGGCGCGACGGCCTGCCCGTGCTCCACCTGTCCGACGAGCAGCTGCTCGCCGGGGCGCTCGGCGACGTCGGGCGGCACCTCGATCTCGACCTGCAGCCGACGGACGTGCGCATCAGCCGGTTCCCAGGTGCGTTCCCCCAGTACCGCCCGCACCACGCCGGGGTGATCGCCGGCGTCGAGGCCGACCTGCCACCGGGGTTGGCCGTTGCCGGCGCGAGCTACCACGGCATCGGCATCCCGGCGTGCGTGCGCTCCGGGACCGGGGCCGCCGGCCGCGTGCTGCAGCACCTCGGGACCTTGCCAGAATGACGGCCGTGAGCGTGCGCCGGGCCTGGGCAGCGGTCGTCCTGGCGGCGACGCTGGCCGCCTGCGGTTCGAGCAGCGCGATCAACTCCGACACCGTCGCCTCGACCAGCACGAGCACCACGGTGCCGGCCACCGCCGTCGCGGTCACCGCACCGCGCACCGTGAGCACGTCGACGTCGCCGCCGGTCCCGATCGGCTCCACCACCACAACCGCTGCCGCAGCGACGACCGTCGTCACCGAGGCGCCGACCACCACCGCAGCCGCCAGTGACGACCCGACGGCCGGGCTGCCGACCCCGGCAGCGCCGCCGGCCGACCCGAACGGCAAGGAAGCGGTCGTGGCCCTCGGGTCGATCGAGATCCCCAAGATCGGCGTGAGCAAGGTCCTCTACGAGGGCGTCACCCTCACCACGCTCAACCGCGGGCCCGGTCACTGGCCGGGCACGGCGATGCCGGGCGACGTCGGCAACGTCGTCGTCGGTGGCCACCGGGTGAGCCACGACAAGCCGTTCCGCAACATCGACAAGCTGGTGGACGGCGACGAGGTGGTGTTCACCACCGACGCGGGACGGTTCGTCTACACCGTGGTCTCCACCGAGGTCGTCACCCCCGACGCGATCCGGATCATCGACCAGACGCCCGACCACACGGCGACGCTGTTCGCCTGCACCCCTCCCGGCTCGACGAGCCATCGCCTCGTCGTCCACCTCGCGCTCGCCGCGTAGGACACCTCGATGCCGACCCGCCCGCGGCCGCTGTGGGCGCGCGCCGCGCTGGCCGTCGGCGGTGGCCTCCTCGTGGCCGTCTCGCTCCCGCCGTGGGGTTGGTGGCCACTGGCCTTCGCCGGCATCGCCCTGTTCGAGATCGCCCTCGGCGCCGAGCCGACCCGCCGTCAACGGCTCGGGCTGGCCTGGCTGTTCGCCGCCTCCTGGCTGCTCGTCGGCATGTGCTGGATGTGGTTCCTCACGCCGCCCGGCTACATCGCCGCCGGGGCGATCTACGCCGGCTACCACGCCGTCGCCGCGCTCGTCGCCCCCACGGGACGCTGGCGGCTGCTCGGCCGGCCGGCGGCGCACACCGCGGCCGAGGCGCTGCGCTTCGTCTTCCCGTTCGGCGGCGTGCCGCTCGCCAGCCTGGCGATCAGTCAATCCGCTGGACCGTTGCTGCCCATCGTCCGCGTCGGCGGCGCGCTGCTGCTCACGTGGGTCACGTTCCAGATCGGCTTCGGGCTCGGCGCGCTGCTCGACCGACGGGCCCGCGTCGCCGCGCTGATCGGCGTGGCCGCGGCGCTCCTCCTGCTGCCGGTGGCGGGCGTGGCGCCGACGGGCGCGGGAGCCACGGACGGTCCGCTGCGCGTCACGATCGTCCAGGGCGGCGGCCCGCAGGGCACCCACGCGGTCGAGGCCGGCGACAGTGCCGAGGTCTTCGCCCGCCACCTCGACGCGTCACACTCCATCGCCCCCGGATCGGCGGACCTCGTGGTGTGGCCGGAGAACGTCGTCGACGTGGACACGTTCATCGGCAGCGAGCAGGCCGCAGCCATCGGCGAGGAAGCGGCGCGCGTCGGTGCGCCGTTCGCCGTCGGCGTCACCGAGGACGCCGGACCGGACCACTTCCTCAACGCGGAGGTGATCGTCGCCCCCGACGGCACGGTGACGTCGCGCTACGACAAGGTCCGCCGGGTGCCGTTCGGCGAGTACATGCCACTCCGGAGTCTCCTGTCTGCGATCGGCGCGCCGACCAACCTCGTCCCGCGCGACGCGGTGGCCGGCACGGGGCCGGCGGTGCTGACGCTGCCGAGCGGGCTGAAGGTCGGCGTGGTGATCTCCTGGGAGGTGTTCTTCGGCGGCCGGGCCAACGAGGGCGTCGTGCACGGCGGGACGATGATCCTCAACCCGACGAACGGCAGCAGCTACACGTGGACCGTGCTGCAGAGCCAGCAGATCGCCTCGTCCCGGCTGCGCGCCGTGGAGCAGGGGCGGTGGGTGGCCCAGGCCGCGCCGACCGGGTTCAGCGCGTTCGTCTCCCCGAGCGGCCAGGTGATCGACCGCACGTCGATCAGCGAGCAGGCCGTCATCCACCACACGATCACGACGTACACCGACCGGACGTGGTACTCCCACCTCGGCAGCCTGCCGATCGCCGTCCTCGCCGTCGTGGCGAACCTGATCGCCGTTGCGGGGAAGAAGAGGCCATGGAGGAGCCGAGCGACGCCGGGGTGATCGCCCAGTCGATCGACCGGCCTGCCGCGTTCGGCACGATCTTCGACCGCCATGCCACCGTCGTGCACCGCTACCTCGTGCGTCGCCTCGGCCCGGAGGAGGCCGAGACGATCACCGGCGAGGTGTTCCGCATCGCCTTCGAGCGACGGGCCACGTTCGACCCGGCACGCAGCGGTGCCGGCAACGAGACCAGCGCCCGCCCCTGGCTGTACGGCATCGCCACGAACCTCGTCGCCAAGCACCGCCGGCGGGAGATCCGCCGGGTGCACGCCGTGGCCCGACTTGCCGCCGACCGCAGCGCCCCGCTCGACCTGGCCGACGACGTGTCCGCCGGGGTCGACGCCGCGCAGCGCTGGCGCCTGGTGGCCGAGGCGCTCGCCCGGCTGCCACAGCTCGAGCTCGACGTCCTCGTGCTGCACGCGTGGGAGCAGCTCGACTACGCCGACATCGCCAGCTCGCTCGACGTGCCGGTGGGCACGGTGCGCTCGCGTCTGCACCGCGCCCGCCGTCACCTGCGCGAGCTCACCGAAACCATCGCCGCGGCGGAGCGTGCCGATCCCACGAGGAGCAGACCGTGAGCGACCTCGATCCTGTGAGCCGACTGCGGCCCGACCGCATCGAACCCGACGACCCCGCCGACCCGGCGGTGTTCTCCCGAGCCAAGGAGCAGTTGATGTCGACCATCGACGACACCCATGCCACCACCGGCGTCCTGGTGACGCCCGACGTCTATCCCCGGCTGGCCTACCGCGACGAGCTCGCCGCGCTCGAGTACCTGACCCGGGTGTTCGGCTTCGTCGAGCAGCGCGAGGCCCGGCTGGAGTTCGACGGCAACCACCTGTGCTGGCTGCGCTGCGGCACCGGCGTGGTGATGATCGGTCGGGCCAACGTCGAGGTCCACCACATCCACAGCCCGCTCGAGGCCGGGCTGACCACCGTGATGATCAACGTCTACGTGCACGACGTCGACGCCCACTACGCCACCGCCGTGGCCGAGGGGGCGACGATCACGATGGAGCTCGACGACGCGTTCTTCGGCGAGCGACGCTACGAGGCCACCGACCTCGAGGGCCATCGCTGGCACTTCGGTGAGCGCTTCGACGACATCCGCGCGCGAGGCGGCCGCGAGCCCGCCCCGGGCTGATCCACCCGTCGGTCCCGGGACGGGCTCAGCCGGTCACCAGTTGGGGAAGTCCGGCTGCGCCCACACCCGTCGGTCGAGGTAGTCGTGCACGACGGCGAGGTAGTCGGCGTTGCCGACGTACCAGCGGCCGGAGAACCACAGCCCGACGCAGCCCCACAGGTCGCCGCCGGCGTAGTCGCGGCCGCGCTCGACGTTGTTGAGCCAGGTCTCCCGACCCTCGAAGCAGGAGCGGATCACGGCCAGCGCATAGTCGACGTTGTACGCGGTCGACGTCAGCGCCGACGGGAACGCCGCCGAGTGGGCGGAGAAGCGCACCTGCATCACGCCGACCGAGTCCGCGCAGCTCGACCCGTTGCGCGGCGCCCCGGGGGCACAAGAACCAGTGGTCCAGTCGCCCGCGGCGTCCTGGTGCCAGGCGGACTCCTTGGCCGCCTGGGCGCGGACGATGTCCTCGTCGATGCCCCACTTGCACGCCGCCCACTGGATGATCTGGTCGGTGGTACCGGTGAAGTTGCCGGTCACCCGGGAGAACCAGCCGCTCTGCTGGGTCGAGCCGCGAGTGGCGTTGTACCCGGCGTTGTCCGGACGGATCTCGTTCGCCGGACGCACGGCCGCGGCGCACTGGGCGTCGCTCGGCAGGGTGCTGCCGGGCGCCAGCGTGGTGAAGTGCGCGGACGGGGCCGGTGCAGGCGTGACGGGTGGCGTCGGCGCGGCGGGCGTCGGCGACGGGTTGCCGCGCGAGGCCGTCCCGTTCACCCAGCCGACGGCGTCGACCACGAGATCGAGCGACGTGTCGTCCGCGGTGTACAGCTGCAGGCAGGCCGTGCCGTCGGCGGCCGACAGCTTGACCATCGCCAGGTTGGAGCGCAGCTGGTCGGGCCACGTGTTGATCGTCGAGGCGGTCGGCAGCGGCTGGTCGCACGGCCATGCCGTGACGAAGCCGTTGCCGGACGTGTCGGCCACGGTGACCGTCAACAGCGCGCCGGCAGCCGAGTTGGGGACGCCGGCGAGACCGGCGACGCGCAGGTCGATCCGCTGGCCGTTGTGCAGCTGGCCGTAGGCCCACGTGCGCGTGTCGACGAGGCGCTGCGGCGACTGGACCCGGAGGTCGCCGCCGCCGCCCGACCAGCCGTACGTGTCGACGACCAGGTCGGTCGTGCCGTACGAGCGCAGGCACACGTCGTTGCCCGACAGGGCGACGAACGTCAGGTTGGCGACGATCTCGCCGGCGGTGAAGTTGACCGTCGACGACGTGGTCGGCGATCCGCAGGGGTAGGCCACCACCCACCCGGCCTCGGCCGGCTGGTCGACGGTGAGGTTCAGCGCCGCGAACCGGGCCCCCGCGGGGACACCGGCCGTGCCGCCCACCTGCAGCCGGCGCTCCACACCGGGACGCAACGGGTTCGCCGTCTCGCGGGTGTCGAGGATCCGGTTCGGTGCGGTGCCGGTGAAGTCGCTGGTCCCGGTGAACCAGCCGGTGACGTCGGCGACGAGGTGCACCGGCGCGTAGGTCGACAGGCACACGGCCCCTCCACCGAGCTGCACGGCGACCGCGTTGGCCGCGATCTGGCCGGGCACGAAGTTCAGCGAGGAGGTCGACGGCTGCGCCGCGCCGCACGGCCACACG
Source organism: uncultured Acidimicrobiales bacterium (assembly GCA_963794805.1). Taxonomy (GTDB): domain Bacteria; phylum Actinomycetota; class Acidimicrobiia; order Acidimicrobiales; family Ilumatobacteraceae; genus JAODBQ01. The sequence goes on along the minus strand of CAWCFL010000004.1, from coordinate 73,320 downwards.
CGCACCCAGCCGGGCCCGGAGGCCTCGGTGGCGGTGAGGTTGAGCATCACCGACGTGGCCGCGGCGGCGGCCGCCTTGGGGATCGGCAAGCGCACGACGGTGCCGGGGCGGACAGGTCCTGTGGCACCGAGCCCGATGCGCGTGTCGAGCACCCTGTCGGGCTGTGTCGGCGCCGTCGCCTCCGGGCTCGGGAGCGCCGCACGGGCGACCGGCGCACCGATCAGGCCGCCGATCGTCGCGATCGTCACGAGGACGAGCCCGACGCGGGCGCGGCACGCGAGCCGGTGGGAACCATCTGCTCGAGTCACTGGGGAACCTCCGTGACCCGTCCGCTGAGCCGCACAAGCTAGCGCGACGGACGGACCGGCGGGCCGAGTCCCACACGGGCGCCCGAGTCGCCAGCGCGCCGGACCGCACACCACCGACTCGCACGAACACCACCGGCTCCGGCGCCCGCCGCCGACCACGTGGAGGCGTCAGACGTCGACGATGACGGTCACCGGGCCGTCGTTCACCAGCGCCACCTGCATCTCGGTGCGGAAGCGGCCGGTGGCGACCGTCGCGCCGAGCTCGCGCAACCGGTCGACGACCGCGGCGACCAGTGGTTCGGCGTGCTCGGGCCGCGCCGCCTTGATCCAGCTCGGACGGCGGCCGCCGCTCGTGTCGCCGTACAGCGTGAACTGGCTGACGACGAGCACCTCGCCGGTCGTGTCGGCGACGCTGCGGTTCATCACCCCGGCATCGTCGTCCATCACCCGCAGGTGCCACACCCGTTCGGCGAGCTTGCCCGCCTGGACCTCGTTGTCGTCGTGGGTGACCCCGACCAGCACGCACAGCCCGGCCCCGATCTGGCCGACGACCGTGTCACCGTCCGGACCACCCACGGTGACGCTGGCCGAACGCACACGCTGCACGACCGCCCTCATCCCCCGAGTCTGTCGCGCCGCGCCCGCTCCCGCCGTGGGCGGCAACGGCGACGTCGTGGGCTGGACGTTCGCCGCACCATCGGTGGGAGAGGCGCACGATTACCGACGGGTAGCCTCACTCGTCATGCCGCCCCCCGGTCTGCCCGACGATGCGCCGTTGCGCATCGCCTACCTCACGTACCGGGGCAAGCCGCACGTCGGCGGTCAGGGCGTGTACACCCGGCACCTCACCAAGGCGCTCGTCGACCTCGGCCACACCGTCGAGACCTACGGCGGCCAGCCGTACCCGGTGCTCGACGAGCGCATCGAGCTGCACAAGCTGCCGAGCCTCGATCTGTGGAACGAGCACTACCCCGGGCGCTTCCCGGCGTACTGGGAGATGAAGTCCAAGGGCGACGTGGTCGAGACGCTGAGCCACCTGAAGGGCACGTTCGGCGAGCCGCTGGCGTTCTCCGTCCGCGTGCGCGACGCGCTCGAGGCGCGCACGCGCGACTTCGACCTGGTCCACGACAACCAGTGCCTCGGCTACGGGATGCTCTCGGTGGAGAGGATGATCCCGACGGTCGTCACGCTGCACCACCCGATCACCCGCGACCGCGCGCTGGAGATGGCCGCCACGAAGACGCGCGGCAAGCGGCGCAGCATCGGCCGGTGGTACTCGTTCGTCAAGATGCAGGGTCGGGTGGCCCAAAGGATGCCGCGCATCGTGGTCGTCAGCGAGAACAGCATCGCCGACATCCACACCGACATGGGCGTCAGCCTCGACCGCATGCGCCTGGTGCCCGTCGGCGTCGACCCCGCGCTGTTCAAGCCGCTGCCGCAGGTCGCCCGCCAACCCGGCCGGTTGATCACCACCGCGTCGGCCGACGTCGCCCTCAAGGGTCTCGCCTACCTCCTCGAGGCGATGGCCAAGCTGCGCACCGAGCGCGACGACGTGCGCCTGACGATCATCGGCAAGCCGCGCGAGGGCGCGAGCAACGACCTCATCGACAAGCTCGGGCTGCGGCCGCACATCGACTTCGTCAGCGGGGTCAGCGACGAGCGCATCGTCGAGCTGTACGCCGAGGCCGAGCTGGCCGTGGTGCCCAGCCTGTACGAGGGGTTCAGCCTCCCGGCGATCGAGGCGATGGCCACGGGCACGTGCCTCGTGGCCACCGACGGCGGTGCGCTGCCCGAGGTCACCGGTCGCGACGGCGACACCGTGCTGCAGGCGAAGGCCGGCGACGTCGAGTCGCTGCTCGCGGCCCTGCGCCGCGGCCTCGACGACGAGGCCCTGCGGGCGCGCATCGGCGACAACGGCCGCCGCCGGGTGGTCGAGCGGTGGAGCTGGACGCACTGCGCCAAGCTCACCGTCGACCAGTACCGGGAGGTGCTGGCGATGCCGGCGAACATCGACAAGCTGGCGAGGAACGGGCGGCTGAGCGCAGCTCGGCCGACGACTCCCTGATGCTGACGATCCGCTTCGATCGCCTCGGCGTCCGTCCGGGCGACCTGGTTCTCGACGCCGGCGCCGGTTTCGGCCGCCACGCGTTCGCCCTGGCCCGCGCCGGCGCGAACGTGGTTGCCCTGGACTACGCCGACGACGAGGTGGTGGCCACGCGCGCCACGTTCGCGGCGATGATCGATGCCGGCGAGATCTCCCCGGAGCGCTTCGTCGGCGCGCTGCGCGGCGACGCCACCCGCCTGCCGTTCGCCGACGCGACGTTCGACCGGGTGATCACCAGCGAGGTGCTCGAGCACATCCAGGGCGACGTGGACGCGCTGGGCGAGCTCCAGCGGGTGCTCAAGCCGGGCGGCACGTTCGCCGCCACCGTGCCGACCGAGTGGCCGGAGAAGGTCAACTGGCGGCTGAGCGACGAGTACCACGCGCCGAAGAGCGTCGGCGGCCACGTGCGGATCTACAGCGCCACCGAGCTCAAGGCCAAGCTGCGCAGCGCCGGGTTGGACGTCAGCGGCAGCCACCACGCCCACGCGCTGCACTCGCCGTACTGGTGGCTGAAGTGCGCCGTCGGCCCGCGGCGCACCGACAGCAAGGCGGTCAACGCCTACCGCAAGGTGCTCGAGTGGGAGATCGTCGAGCAGCCGCGTGGCATGCGCGTGGTCGAGCGGACCCTGTCGCCCGTGCTCGGCAAGAGCTTCATCGTCTACGCCGACAAACCCGCGTCGGATCCCTCGCGCCCACCCGCTCACGCCCGCACGGACGCTGATCCTTCGCGCCCACCCGCTCACGCCCGCACGGACGACGCTGGTCGAGCAGGTGGCGGATGACCTCGCTGCCCGATCTCCCGGGGGTGCTCAGCGCCGCCGAGGTGCGCGCCACCGCGGAGTGGATCGCCGGGCTGAAGCTCGCCACCGGGATGATCCCGTGGTTCCCAGGCGGCCACTGCGATCCGTGGAACCACGTGGAGACGGCGATGGCCCTCGACGTCGCCGGCCTGCACGACGAGGCCGCGCACGCCTACCGCTGGTTGGCCGACATCCAGCGTCCCGACGGCAGCTGGTGGAACTACTACCTGCCCGACGGATCGGTGGAGGAGGCCAAGCTCGACACCAACGTGTGCGCCTACATCGGCACCGGGATGTGGCACCACTGGTTGTGCACCCACGACCGGGCGGTGCTCGACGAGTTGTGGCCCACCGTGCGTGCGGCGCTCGACTGGGTGCTGTCGATGCGCCGCGCCGACGGCACGGTGCTGTGGGCGCGCAACGCCGACGATGCGCCGTGGGACTACGCGCTCCTCACCGGATCGGCGAGCATCGCCCACGCCCTGCGCTGTGGTGCCCGCCTCGGCAAGGTCCTCGGCGAGCGTCATCGCGAGTGGACCGCGGCCGCGGCGGTGCTCACCGAGCGGGTGGCCAACGCACCCGACGCGTTCGAGCCCAAGGAGCGTTGGGCGATGGACTGGTACTACCCGGTGCTCACCGCCACGCTCGTCGGCGAGCCGGCCAAGGCCCGCCTGGCCGACGGCTGGGACACGTTCGCCATGGAGGGCAAGGGCATCCGGTGCGTCAGCGACGAGGCGTGGATCACCGCCTCGGAGACCGCCGAGTGCTCGATCGCCCACTCCGTGATCGGCGACCGGTCGACGGCCACCGACCTGCTCGCCTGGACCCGCTCGCACCGCCGCGCCGACGGCGCCTACTGGACCGGCGTCGTCTACCCGAGCGAGGAGAACTTCCCGCTCGACGAGGTGTCGGCCTACACCGGGGCCGCCGTGGTGCTCGCCGCCGACGCCATCACCGCCACCAGCCCGGCCAGCGGCGTCTTCGTCCCCCGTTAGCTTCGGGGCGGTGCAAGCCGAGACCGTCGCCGCGCTCACCACCGCCGCGGGCACGCTCGTGCTCGCCGTGGCCACGTTCGCCGCCACCCGCTCGGCGAACCGCTCGTCGCGCCTGGCCGAGGCCGCCCTGCTCGCCGGGCTCCGTCCGGTGCTCGTGCCCGCCCGTCTCGACGACGGCAGGCAGAAGGTCAACTTCATGGACGAGCACTGGGTGATGGTCGAGGGCGTCTACGCCGCGGCCCACGAGCAGGACGACGTGGTCTACCTCGTGCTCCCGCTGCGCAACGCCGGCAGCGGCATCGCCGTGCTGCAGGGCTGGCACCCGGTGCACGACATCATGTCCGCCAGCGGCGGCGGGTCGCACGAGCCGCTCGACGAGTTCCGCATGCACGGGCGCGACATGTTCGTGCCTCCTGGCGACCTCGGCTTCTGGCAGGCGGCCATCCGCGACCACGACGACGCCGAGCGGGCGCTGGTGAGCCGCCCCATCGCCCAGCGCCAGCGGTTCGCCGTGGACCTGCTGTACGGCGACCTGCAGGGTGGCCAGCGGGCGATCACCCGGTTCACGTTCATGCCCGCCGGCGACGACCGGTGGATCTCGTCGATGAGCCGCCACTGGCAGCTCGACGGACCAGCGGTCCGCTGACGCCCGGCCGGCGCGGTCAGGAGACGGTCGTGGGCACGGATCCGCCGACCACCCCGGACGAACCCGTCGACTCGTCGGGGGTCGCGCTGGTTGGAACGCTCGCCGACGACGGAGCATCCGTGCCGAAGCGCTCGACGAGCGCCGGCAGTTGGTGCTGGAGTGCGGCGGTCACCTGGTCGGCGGTGACCTCGCCCCCCGCCACCTGCATGCCGAACACGACGGTGGCGTCACCGGCCACCCAGTCCGCGCCGCAGCCGCCCTTGATGTCGGCCGTCGGCGTCGTGCACCACGCGTAGATCGTGCCGCCGGCGTACTTGTGCGGGTCGGCCAACTTCACCTTGGCGCCGTCGAGCAGGGTGGACGTCAGGTAATCGGTGTACGAACCCTTCGGCACCGGAGTTGCGTACACGTACATCGTGCGCGACGTGTGCAGCCGGTCGTCGGGCGTGCTCGCCGCGCACAGGACGGTGTCCACCGCGGTCGCATCACCCTTCACGATCATCGCCGGCGCCTCGTCGGGCGTCGACGCGAAGGCCACGTCGTCGCTGACGTCGTGGACGATCGCGGTGACCGGTCCGAACGGGCAGCTGCCGAGTGCGGTGTCGCGCTGCACGCCGTCGAGCAGCGACTGCAGCGTGCTCACCGCCGCGTCGGTCTTGATCGTCGTCGCGCCGTCCGACGAACCGCGTCCGATGATCGTGCCGATGACGATGATCACGAGCACGACGCCCACGGCGAGGAGGATCGCCCAGGTGCGCGGCGACATCCGCCTGCGTCGTCCGGACGCGCTCGCCGGACGCGACGGACCCGAGCGCGACGAGCGCGACGGCGGGCGTCCCGATGACGCCGACGTCGACGATGACGGGGCCGGCAACGGTGCCGTCGACCGCGGGTTCGACCGCGATGGCGACGATCGCGATGACGACGGTGATGTCGACGACTGCGATGACGGCGGTGGCGGACGGCGCCTGGCCGCCGCAGCGCGCTCCCGGCGCTCGGCCAGCCGGCGATCGTCGTCGGGGTCGGGCAGCGGCGGGGGCGGCGGGCTCGACATCGGCGGTCAGCGTATTGCGCGGCGGTCCGGCGGACCGGCGCTCGCGGTCAGTCCACCCGGTCGAGGATCCGCAGGCTGCCGTGGGCGACGCGCAGGCGGAAGCGGCCGCTGGACACGGCCGGCACGAAGATCTCCTCGTACGGCGGTCGACCGCCGTCGGCCGGGTCGGGGAACACGTCGTGGATCGCCAACGTGCCGCCGGTGGCCACGTGCGGCGTCCACCCCCGGTAGTCGGCGCGCGCCGGCTCGAGGCCGTGGCCGCCGTCGATGAACAGGAACGCCAGCGGCGTGCGCCAGTGGGCGGCCACTGTTGCCGAGCGCCCGACCACGCCCATCACGACGTCGTCGAGGCCCGCGTCGTCGATGGTCGCGCGGAACGTGGGCAGCGTGTCCATCCGTCCGGTGCGCGCGTCGATCACCGTCGGGTCGTGGTGCTCCCAGCCCGCCTGGTTCTCCTCGCTGCCGTGGTGATGGTCGACCGCATAGACCACCGTGCCGGCGAGCCGGGCGGCGGCGCCGAGCCAGATCGTCGAGCGGCCGCAGTACGAGCCGACCTCCACGAAGGGCAGGCCCGGCACGGCAGCGGCCGCGTCGATCGCCGCATCGAACAGCGCATCGCCCTCGTCCGGCGGCATGAAACCCTTGGCCGACAACGCGTGGGCCCGCAGGTCGGCGGGCATCACCGCCGCGGTGGTCACCAGGTGTCCCAGTGGATGATCGTGTCCGGGTCAGGGCGCGCTGCCGCCTTGAAGTCGGTGCCCGCGGTGTAGGCCAGCGGGCTGAGGCACAGCTGCTGCACGTGCTCGAACGGGATGCCGAGGATCTCGGCCACCGCCTGCTCCTGCATCAGGTGCAGCGTCGTCCAGCACGTCCCCAGGCCGCGCGCGCGTGCCGCGAGCATCAGGCTCCACATGGCCGGCAGCACGTTGCCGAGCGCCGACGCGGCCACCATCCCGGGCTGGCCGTCGATGCGACCGGGCGTGCACGGGATCACGAGCACCGGCGCATCGCCCATGTGCTCGCCGAGGTAGTCGGCCGACGACGCACTGCGCCGCTGCTGCGCGTTGGCCTCGGACGAGCCCTTGTCGATCGATCCGATGTAGATCCCGTCGAGCTGCGTGTACACCCCGTAGCACTGGCGGTAGATCTCGCCGATGGCGGCGCGCTTGTCCGCATCGCGCACGACGACGAACCGCATCGTCATGTTGTTCGACCCCGACGGGCCCTGCATCGCCAGGCCGACGCATTCGCGGACCAGGTCGTCGGGCACGGGTCGGTCGAAGTCGAGCCGCTTGCGCACGGCACGCGTGGTGGACAGCAACTCGTCGGGCGTCAGCGGCAGCAGCATCGACATGGCGCGCACCATAACCGCGAGCCCGCGAGCCGGACCGGCCACGCCGCCACGGTTTGGTGCGTCGTTCCGTGCGCGCCTGCGATCATGACCGCGTGACCGCGCTCGACGACCTCGTCACCCTGCTCGACCTCGAACCGATCGAGGTCAACATCTTCCGCGGCCGCTCGCCCGACGAGAGCCGCCAGCGGGTGTTCGGTGGCCAGGTTGCCGGCCAGGCGCTCGTCGCCGCGACGCGCACCGTCGACGAACCGAACCGCATGGTCCACTCGCTGCACGCCTACTTCCTGCGCCCCGGCGATCCGGCGGTGCCCATCCTCTACGACGTCGACCGCATCCGCGACGGCCGCAGCTTCTCCACGCGGCGGGTCGTGGCCATCCAGCACGGCCGGGCGATCTTCAACCTGCAGGCGAGCTTCCACGATTCGGAGGCTGGGCCCGACCATCAACTGGCGATGCCGACGGGGCTGCCCGACCCTGACTCGCTGCCGGACTTCAAGTCGCGCATGGAGCCGTACAAGGAGCGCATGGGCGAGTGGTACGACCGGCCCCGTCCGATCGACCTGCGGTACATCGACGGCGATCCGTTCACCCGCGAGGGCAAGCCGGCGATCTCCCAGCGGGTGTGGCTGCGCGCCGACGGCCGGCTGCCCGACGACCCGACGTTGCACGCCTGCGTGGTCACCTACGCCAGCGACATGACGCTGCTCGACACCACCGTGTTGCCGTTCGGCTGGTCGTGGGACAGCCCCGACCTGCAGATGGCCAGCCTCGACCACGCGATGTGGTTCCACCGCCCGTTCCGCGCCGACGAGTGGCTGCTGTACGACCAGACGTCGTTCTCCACCGGCGCGGCACGCGGGCTGGCCGGCGGGGCGATCTTCACCCGCGACGGCCGCCTCGCCGTCACCGTCGTCCAAGAGGGCCTCGTCCGACAGGAGCTGCGTTGAGCGCCCCGCGGTGGCGCCCGACGCTGGCTGCGGCATTCGTCGCGCTCGCGCTGATTGCGGCCGGCTGCAGCAGCAACGGGAACGACGATTCGGCAGGTTCGGCGACATCGGCGACGCCGGCCACATCGGCGACGCCGGCCACATCGGCGACTTCGGCGGCGGCGCCCACAGCCGCCGCCACGACGACGGCGCCCGGCAACGGCGCCGATACGACGACGGCCGCAACTGCGCCGTCGACCACGACGACCGCTGCGCCGGCCGGGACGACGGGAACGGGCGCGGCCACGCCGAGCTCACCGCCGTCGAGCGCGGGGCCCACCGCCGACGTGGTGCACGTCGCCGACGTCGAACAGCCGACCGGCATCGCCGTGCGTCCGGGCGACGACCGGGTGTTCGTCATCGAGCGACCCGGCCGCGTCGTCGCGGTCGACACCGACGGCTCCGTCGGTCCACCCGTCCTGGACATCGGCGCGCAGGTCACCGCCGGCGGCGAGCAGGGCCTGCTCGGCCTGGCGTTCCACCCGACCGATCCGCTGGCCTACGTCGACTACACCGGCGCGGACGGCGGCAACACGCACATCGACGAGTTCACGGTCGGCGCCGATGGCACGTTCGACGTCTCGTCGCGCCGCGAGGTGCTCGAGATCGACCAGCCGTTCGCCAACCACAACGGCGGCCAGCTGGCCTTCGGGCCCGACGGCATGCTGTACATCGGCATGGGCGACGGCGGGTCGGGTGGCGATCCCGACCGGCGCGCCCTCGACCGCGGCGACCTGCTCGGCAAGATCCTGCGCATCGACCCGCGAGCGAGCGGCGGTCAGCCCTACACCGTTCCCGCCGACAACCCGTTCGTCGGCGTGAGCGGCGCACGACCGGAGATCTGGTCGTTCGGCCTGCGCAACCCGTGGCGGTTCAGCTTCGATCCGTCGACCAAGGACCTGTGGATCGCCGACGTCGGGCAGACCGCGTGGGAGGAGATCGACGTCGGCTGGGCCGACGAGGGTGGGGGACGCGGCACCAACTTCGGATGGAGCGCGTTCGAGGGATCCCACCGGTACAACGACGACCAGCCGACCGACGGGGCCGTCGATCCGATCTTCGAGTACCCCCACGGCGACGCCGGCTGCTCGATCAGCGGGGCGCGCGCTACCGCGGCTCGGCGATCCCAGCGCTGGACGGCTGGTACGTCTACGCCGACTACTGCGCAGGCGTGGTGCTCGCGCTGGAGATCAACGGCAAGCAGGCCGGACGCCAGGTCCCACTCGGCAAGCCCGGGGCAGTCTCGTCGGTGGCCGCCGGACCCGACGGCGAGCTCTACGTGACATCGATCGACAACAACGCCCTGTTGCGCGTCGAGCCGGCTTGACGGGAGGCGTCACCCGACGCGCCGCAGCATGATCGACCGGGGCGCGCGGGTCGGACACCCGAGTCGCCGGCGGGCACCCGAGTCGCTTGCGTGCCGGACCGCACGTCACCGACTCGCCCGCACGCGTCGTACTCGGGTGGCACCCGACTGAGAACGCGACTTCGGAGGCGGGTGGGCTCCGGTCAGCCGGCGGCTCGACGCCAGGGCGGATCGACGTCGTGGCGGATGTCGGCGGGATGCGGATCGGTCGTCTCGGCCGCCTCTGACCGCCGGTGGGCCAGCCACGGGTCGTGGGCCGTCTGGCAGCCTGCGCACCAGTAGACGAGCTGACGGTCGCCGACCCGGTCGACGCGCACCGTGTCGCCGCAGCGACCGCAGCGCTGGCCGTTGCGGCCGTAGACCAGGAGCGACTCGCGGGTGTCGTTCGGCGTCACGCCGGTGGCCGCCTCGACGTTGGCTCGCACCATCGCCGATGCGGTGGTCATGAGCCGGGCGCCGTCTGCGGCGGAGAGCTCGCCCACCGCCGCCCAGGGGTGCACGCCGCAGGCGTAGAGCGCCTCGCAGCGGAAGACGTTGCCGATGCCGACGGCGACGTGCGGGTCGAGGAGTGCGTCGCCGACGTACGCCTGCCGATCGGGGTGGTCGAGCAGCCGGGCCACGCTGCGCTGGACGTCGTCCTCGCCAGCCGGCTCGGCGACATCGGGTGCGCAACGGCCGAACGCGGGATGGCGCTGCGGATCGAACTCGCGGAACGTCTCGACGTCGGCAGGGGCGAAGCACACCGCGACCCACCCCGGCACCGTGATGGCCACGCGCAGGTGGCTCGACGACCGCCGCCACGGCTCGCCCTCGCGGTAGACGTGCCAGGCGCCGCCGAGGCGCATCCGGCTGTGCAGCACGAAGCCGTCGTCCCAGATGACATCGAGCTCTCGCCGGCGCGACTCGACGTGCTCGACCACCCGACCGCGATGCGGCGCCGGCCCGTCGATGTGCTGGGCGTCGAAGCGCAGCACGGCACGGCCGACGAGTGCGGTCCGCAGCGCAGAGGCCACATGTCGCGGCCCCGCGAGACGTGTGCGAGCCTCGTCCTGCACGACGGTGATGCTACGCGACCGGCCCACCGCGATCGGGGACCATCGCCGAGCCCGGGCACGGCTGGCGAGAACCGGCCGCGCACCGCGCCGACCCGCAACACCGAGCCGACCCGCGACGGCGCGCCGGCCCGCGGCGGCGCGCCGGCCGCGGCGGGCGCGCCGGCCGATGATCCCGCCGGCGCTGTCGACGGCGTGCGGTCCGGAAGTAGCGTGCCGTGGGTGAGCGACGACACCGAGCAGCCGTCCGGCGCCGACGACGTCGACCCGGCCGACGACAAGGACGTGACACCCGACGACGACCTGGTGCTCGAGCCGGCAGCCCGTCCGGTCGACGTCGCCCGCCGGCGCCACGGCACCGCCGGGGCGGTGCTCGCCGCAGGGCTGTTCGGCGTCGACATCGCCCTCGGCCGCAAGCCGCGCGAGGACATCCCGGTCGTCGTCGCCTCCAACTCCGATCCGACCGATCTCGACACCGACGGCTTCCGGCTCGACGTCGACGAGCAGACCACCGTCGTGGCGCCGGCGTTGCCCCGCCGCGACCCGCAGCCGTCGCGGCGGCGCTCCCGGCGGCCACGTCGCACTGCCGACTGACCGACTGACCGACCGACCGACTGACCGACTGACCGACATGCGACGACATCTGGGGCGCTCGCTCCTGGCCGCCGCGGTGGCCGCCGCCGTGCTCGGCGTCGCCGGGGGCGCCGCCGGCGCGACGCCGCCGCCGCTGCCGCTGCGTCCCGAGCACGTCGCCGCCGCGGACGCGGTGAGCCGGCCACCCGTGGCGGACGCGCTCGTCGCGCCGGGTCCCGGCGCCGGCCCAGGTCCGCCGATCAGCGATCCGCAGTTGCTCGACGACATCGCCGCGGCCACCGCGCGGCACTCCGAGGGGGTCACGCCCACCGTCGATGTCGAGGTGCACACGTCCGACGACGCCACGGTGGCCGACACGGTGCAACGCCTCGGCGGCACCGTCACCGGCTCGGTGCCCGGCGAGGTGGTCCAGGCCGTCGTCCCCGTGGCCAAGGCATCGGTGCTGGCCCGGTCGGCCGGGGTCGACGACATCCAGGCACCGCGGCAGGTCAACCAGCGCCCCGAGGAGATCGACGCCGGCTTCGGCACGACGGTCACCGACGCCGTCGGCGGGATGAACGCCACCGTGTGGCAGGACGCCGGCATCCGTGGCGGCGGCGTGCGCGTCGGGATCATCGACTTCTTCACCACCGCGCAGTGGAACCCCAGCGAGCAGGGCCCGACGCCGACGGTCGGCAACGGCCACATGCTGTGCCTCGACAGCACCGGCAGTGGCCTGTGCAACGCCGACGGATCGATCAACAGCGCCCTCGGTGACCGCCATGGGCTGGCCACCACCGAGATCGTCAAGGACGTCGCCCCCGACGCCGACGTGTTCATCGCCACCGTCGGGACGGTGAGCGACCTGCTCGCGGCCGTCGACTGGTTCGCCGATCGCGGTGTGACGATCATCACCCGTTCGCTCGGCTCGGCCTACGACGGCCCCGGCGACGGCACCGGTCCGATCGACGCGGTCGTCGACCATGCCGCCGCTCGCGGCATCGTCTGGTTCAACTCGGCGGGCAACGACGCCCGCGCCGGCTACCTGCGCGTCAACGTCGCGGCCACCCGGTCCGACGGTTCCGTCGAGTTCGCCCCAGGCGATCCGCTGCTGCGCCTCGACGGCGTCAACGGATGCTTCGAGCTCGACGGGGTCCGCTGGGCCAACGACTGGTACCTGCCGGCCGTGCAGCGCACCGACTACCGCGTGGAGGTGTGGCAGCCGGCCGATGGCTCGCAGATCGGTGGTCTGCACAACAACCCGGCCTCGCTCGTGCCCGTCGATCTGGCGCCGGCGGCGCCCGGCGTGCAGGGCGCGTTCGACGCCGACCAGCGTGCCGGCGCCGCGCCGCTCGAGGGCGCCGACGGCTTCTGGTGCACGGCGAGCAACGTCAGCTACCTGCGGATCGTGCGCAACGGCGCCACGCCGATCGGCGCGACACCCGACCAGCTCGAGATCGCCTCGACCTTCCGCAACCTGGAGTACGCCGGCGACCCCGCCGGGAGCGCGGCGAAGCCGGCCGTCGATTCGGCGAACCACGCGATGATCGCCGTCGGCGCGCTCGATTCGGCCACGGCGAACAGCGTCGCCGACTACTCCTCCCAGGGACCGACGAACGACGGACGCACCAAGCCCGACGTCGCCGCGCCCTCGTGCGTGCTCAGCACGATCTACGCGCCGTGCTTCGCCGGCACGTCGGCGTCGTCGCCGGCCGCGGCCGGGGTCGCCGCGCTGCTGCTCGGCGCCGGGCTGGCGACACCCGGCGAGCCACTGGCCGCGTTGGTCCGCCACGTCACGGCGGACATCGGCGGGCCCGGCCCGGACAACGCGTCGGGCAACGGCAAGATCGTGCTGCCGGCCGTCCCGGCACCGCCGGCGCCGAGCACGCCCGCCCAGTACCACGGCCTCACCCCGACACGGATCCTCGACACGCGCCCCTCCTCCTCCGTGGGCCCGGGCAACCTGATCGGTGCGCAGCCGGCACGCGGCATCCTCGACCTGCCCGTCACCGGCATCAGCGGCGTGCCCGTCACCGGGGTGTCGGCCGTGGCCGTCAACATCACCTCGGTCGACAGCGTGGACGCCCACTACATCCAGGCGCTGCCCACGCTGCAGGCCACCGTGGGTGCCACGTCGACGCTGAACGTGTCCGTGATCGGCGCGCCACGGCCGAACTTCGCCATCGTGCCCGTCGGCGTCGGCGGCCAGATCACGCTGTACATGCCCGCCGGCGGCAACGTCGTCGTCGACCTCCTCGGGTGGTTCGGCCCGGCGAGTGACGCATCGCCGTCGTCCGGGCGCTTCGTCGGCATCCAGCCCGAGCGGTGGATGGACTCCCGACCACCGGGACCGCTGCCCGCCGGCTTCGCCGCCCCACGCAAGCTGCGTCCCGGCGAGTCGGTGACCGTGCCGCGCCTCGCGGGTACGGCAGTGCCCGCCGGCGGGGTCAGCGCCCTCGTGGTCAACGTGACGTCCGACGACGCCGACCAGCCCGGGTTCCTGCGAGCGTTTCCCACCGGCGTCCCGGGCGTCGGGACGAGCACCGTCAACTACCTGCCGCACCTGCCGTCGGCGAACACGGCGATCATCCCGGTCGCGGCGGACGGCACGATCAGCGTGTTCTCCTACGCATCGAGCGAGGCGATCGTCGACGTCGTCGGCTACATCACCGGTGACGGCGCACCGGCGGCGCCGACCGGGCTGTTCGTCGCCACCCGGCCCTACCGCGCCTACGACAGCCGCTCGGGAGCACCGTTCGCCAGTGGGGAGACCCGGCCGGTCGCGCTCGTCGGCGGCGCCGTGCCGGCCGACGCCAGCGCGGTGTCGACGAACCTCACCGCCGACCAGGGCGTGGCGGTCGGCTACTTCAAGGTGTACCCCAGCGGCACGCCGGCACCATCCACGTCGAACCTGAACTACGACGCCAATTCGCCGGTGGCCAACGCCGGATTGCTCGGTCTCGGAGCCGGCGGCGCGGTGGACGTCTTCGTCTACCGGCAGTCACATGTCATCATCGACGTGAACGGCTACTTCACAGGACCTCGATGAGCGATCAACTCGATACGAAATCCGGCTGGCTCTCGCGGGCCGACCTCGACAACATCCGGGCCAACGTGCCGCTCGTCTACGTGGACGCCGTGCCCGTGCGCGTCGACGAGCTCGGCCAGGTGACCCACGTCGGTCTGCTGCTGCGCCAGGCTGCCGACGGCTCGCTGAGCCGGATGGTCGTGTCAGGACGGGTGCTGTTCGGCGAGCGGATCCGCGACGCGCTGCTGCGCCACCTGGAGAAGGACCTCGGCCCGGTTGCCCTGCCGAACATCCCCCCGAGCGTGGCCCCGTTCACGGTGGTCGAGTACTTCCCCACCCCGGACGTCAGCGGTTACCACGATCCCCGCCACCACGCGGTGAGCCTGGCGTTCGTCGTCCCCGTTGCCGGCGACTGCGTCCCGACGCAGGAGGCGCTCGACCTCACCTGGTTCACCCCCAAGGAGGCCGTCACCGACCGCGTCCGCCGGGAGATGACCGGCGGCCAGGACCGCCTCATCCGCCTGGCCCTCGCGCATGTCGGCGCGCTGTACTGAGTGGTCGGGACTGGCCTCTGCGGCGCTCCGGCCGCTCCCTCCGTGCGACCGGCCCCTGGCGGGCGGATGATCGGGCAGTGGTGTGAGCGGGCGTGAGGCGCATGGGGTCGTCACGACGATCGGTGATCTCGTCGAGGACGTCGTCGTGTGGGTCGGCGCGCCGGTGGCCCACGGGACGGACAACCCGTCCCGTGTGTCGCGCTCGCCCGGCGGCAGTGCGGCGAACGTCGCTGCGGCGGTGGCCGCTGCCGGGTGTCCGGCGCGGTTCGTCGGTCGCGTCGGGGCCGACGGCGCCGGCGACTCGCTCGCCGAGCATCTGCGCCGGGCGGGCGTGGACGTGCGCGTCCAGCGGGCGGGTCGCACGGCGACCGTCGTCGTGCTCGTCGACCCCACCGGCGAGCGGACGATGTTCCCCGACCGTGCCGCGGCGGGCGAGCTGACCGAGGTCGACGCCTCGTGGCTCGAGGGCACGACGGTGCTGCACGTCCCGGCGTACGGCCTGCTCGTCCCGGCGATGGCACAGGCCATCGAGGCCGCCGCACGGACGGTGCGCGCGCACGGCGGACTGGTGACGCTCGACGTCGCGGCCACCTCGGTGGTCGAGGCGCTCGGTGCGGCTCGGCTGCGGGCCACGTTCGCCGAGCTGGCTCCAGCCGTCGTGTTCGCCAACGAGGCGGAGGCGGACGCGCTCGGCGTGCTCGACGGGCCGCCGCCGTGGACCGTCGTGGTCAAGCGCGGCGCCGCATCGGCGGTGATCCTGCAGACGGACGGCAGACGATCCGACGTGCCGGCGTGCGCGGTCGACGACGTGCGCGACACGACCGGCGCCGGCGACGCGTTCGCCGGTGGCTTCCTGTCAGCCCTGACCGCAGGGGCCGATGTGCGATCGGCCTGCCTCGCCGGCCACGCCGCCGCGGCCACCGTGCTGCGCGTGCCCGGCGCCCGCCACCGCTGAACCCGCCGACGCTGGACGGCGAGCGGCCCACGAGTGGGTCGCCGACCGTCCAGCGTCAGCTCACCGCGGCCTCGATCACCAGCAGGACGCCGAACACGAGGAACGCCACCGCCGCGCCGTAGCGGATGGTCTTCTCCGGCAGCCGCGTGCCGAGGATGCGTCCGACGCCGATGGCCAGCGCATCGGCGGCGACCATGCCGACCGTGGAGCCGAGCCACACCCAGAACAGGCTGTGCGTCGAGGCCAGCGTGATCGTCGCCAGCATCGTCTTGTCGCCGAGCTCGGCGAGGAAGAAGGCGGTGCTCGCGGCGACGATCGCGTTGCGGTTCGACCGCTGCGCCTTGGACGCTTCCTCTTCGTCGAGCTTGTCGCCGCGCAGGGTCCATGCGGCGAAGCCGAGGAACGCCAGACCGGCGACGAACGTGATCGCCCGGGTCGGCAGGGCGACGGCCAGCAGGCCACCGACGAGGACCGACACGGCATGCACCGTGGCCGTGGCGATGGTGATGCCGATGAGGATCGGCACCGTTTTGTAGCGGGTGGCGAACGTCAACGCCATCAACTGGCTCTTGTCGCCCAGCTCGGCGACGAAGATCACGGCGAACGACAGCAGCAGCGCGTCCATCGTCGGTTCCTCCTCCCGGATGCCCGGGAGAGGTCAGGGTGCCTCGACCGGACGACCCATTGCTCGTGGTTCGTCTGGTCGAAGGTCTTGCTCACCCGTCGGGACGGGCCCGGGGACCGGGGCTCATCGCCCAGCGTGTCGATCTCCCGGCGGAGAGCTACTCCCCTTCGCCGGCAACCAGGCTATCGGGCGACGACCGTCGACTCGCCGACGATCAGGCCGATCATCTCGACCGCCTCGGGGGCGTCGAGCGACGGCACGGTGATGTCGGCGCCGAGCCCGGCGAGCATGGAGAACGGCGTCATGCCGGTGGCCACGAGCGCACAGCGCACGTTGTTCGCCCGGGCACAGGACAGGTCCCGGCGGGTGTCGCCGATCACCCACACCCGTGTCACGTCCACCGTGAGACCCGCCGCTTGCGCCCGGCGCATGGCGATGGCCACCAGCTCGGGCCGTTCGATGTGGTCGCTGCCGAAGCCGGCGATGTCGAACCGCAGGGGGTCGCCGAGCCCGGCGGCGCGCACCTTGCGGCGGGCGACGGATTCGAGGTTGCCGGTCACCAGGCCCTGCACCACGCCGTGCTCGGCGAGCGCGGCGATCGCCGCCTCCACTCCGTCGAGTGCATCGGTGACCGCGGCGAACTCGTCCTCCCGGCGGGCGTACTCGGCCTCCACCTCGGCGAGCAGCCGCGGCGCGAGGGCGACGTCGCTCCCCGACGCTTCGAGGAGGATCTCGGCGATCTTCGGATCGGTGCGCCCGCCGAAGTCGAGCTTGGCCCCACTCTGCGTCGTCGTGGGGAATCGGCACACCGGCCACGGTCTCCAGCGCGGCGACGAAGCTGTGGGTGCCGGTGCGCCGCGCTCGCAACAGCGTGCCGTCGAGGTCCCACAAGACGATGGTGGACGGCGTCGGCATCAGATCAACGCTAACAGGGGGCTGAAGCGTGCTCTCGGCCGGCAGTGGGAGGCGAGCGGTCCAGGTCAGCGACGTGCTCTGCCGAGCCGACTCGTGGATTTCAGCACCGTGCCAGACGCTGGGCGCGCTCGCCCCGCGACCCGGCCTCGCCGCTACTGTCGCAGCCCATGCGGGTCGTTGTCTTGGGTGCCGGGTTCGGTGGGCTGGAGCTGACGGCGAGGCTGTCGGACGAGCTCGGCGAGGACGTCGAGGTCGTGCTCATCGACAAGGGTGAGGGCTTCGTCTTCGGCTTCTCCAAGCTCGACGTGATGTTCGGGCGAGCACCGGCCGAGTCGGTGTTCCACCGTTACGCCGACATCGTCAAGCCCGGCGTGCAGTTCGTCCGGACGACGATCACGGCGATCGACCCGCGGGCCAAGCGGGTGGAGACCGACGCCGGACCGTTCGAGGGCGACGTCCTCGTCGTCGCCCTCGGCGCCGACCTCGACCCGGCGGCCACGCCCGGCCTGCTGGAAGGCGGCCACGAGTTCTACACGGTCGCCGGGGCGTTCGCCCTGCGTGACGTGATCGACCGCTTCGCCGGCGGCCGAGTGGTCATCGGCGTCACGTCCACACCGTTCAAGTGCCCGCCGGCGCCGAGCGAGACGGCGCTGCTGGTCCACGACCACCTCGTGGCCCGCGGCCTGCGCGATCAGTCATCGATCGCCCTGGTCATGCCGCTCCCCGTGCCGATCCCGCCGTCGCCGCCGGCCGCTCAGGCGGTGCTCGACGCGTTCGCCGAGCGCGACATCGAGTGGCACCCGAACTCGCTGGTCACCGCGCTCGATCCCGAGCGCAAGGTGGCGTTGATCGCCGACGGCCGGGAGATCGCCTACGACCTGTTCCTCGGCGTGCCCAGGCACCACGTGCCCACCGTGGTCGCCGACTCGGGGATGACCGTCGACGGTTGGATCCCGGTGGACTCGCTCACGCTGGAGACGGCCTTCCCCGGCGTCTACGCGGTGGGCGACGTCACCAGCGTCGGGACCCCGAAGGCCGGTGTGTT
Source organism: uncultured Acidimicrobiales bacterium (assembly GCA_963794805.1). GTDB lineage: Bacteria > Actinomycetota > Acidimicrobiia > Acidimicrobiales > Ilumatobacteraceae > JAODBQ01. The sequence goes on along the minus strand of CAWCFL010000004.1, from coordinate 54,960 downwards.
CGCCGAGGGCCAGGCCGCCGTGGTCGCCGACCGGATCATCGCCAGCGCCCGCGGGGAGTCGTCGACCTCCACGTACGGCGGCAGCGGGATGTGCTACCTGGAGCTCGGCGACCACGAGGTGGCCATCGTCAACGTCACGTTCCTCAAGGGCCAGGCGCCGTTCGGCGACATCGACGGCCCATCGCCCGACCTCGCCGTGCACAAGGCCGACTTCGGCACCGAGCGCATCGCCAAGTGGTTCGGCAAGGACTGGCGCGCCGTGGGAGCGCCCACGTCGTAGTCAGTCGACGTGGGCGAGGCGGATGCGCTTGCGCACGCTCGAGCCGGCCACGGCCGCCCTTGGAGACGTACGTGCCCGCGGTGGGCGCGACGTCGGTGTAGTCGCGGCCGACGGCGGTGACCACGTAGCGCAGGTCGGTGCGCCGAGCGTGCGTCGGGTCGACGGAGACGACCTCGCGCCGGTCGGGGTCGAAGACCTCCACCCAGGCGTGGCTGGCCCCGTCGCCGACGAGGTGACCGGAGACGTAGCGGGCCGCGACGCCGAGGCTGGCGCAGATGGCGATCATCACGTGGGCCATGTCCTGGCACACGCCGATCCGACCGGCCCACGCCTCCGCCGCGGTCGTGCGCACACCGGTGACGCCGTGGCCGTAGGTGAACGCGTCGTGCACGTAGCGCGCACACCCGGTCGGCGAGCTCGCCGACGTCGTCGCCGCCGAGCTCGGCTGGCGACCTCGCGCAGCGCGTCGTCGGCCGCCGTGAGCCGGGTGACGGTCGGACGCGGGTCGGGCCAGTCGTGCAGCGGTTCGACGGTCAGGTCGCGACGGATGACGGCGCGCACGCCGAAGCGCAGCGACTCGGTCGACCCGATCGGCGTGCACGTGGACGACGGCGTTGCCGAAGCGGTCGGCCTGCTGGCGCGCCTCGTGCGCGACGGGCTCCCGATCCCTGGCCACGTCGAGCCGGTGAGCGATGCGCGACTGGTCGCCGTGGCGCGGCCGGGGCACGATCACGAGCCGCTGACGGACGTCGGCGATCGGCCCGGTGTACTCGTAGGCCACCTCCTGGTCGAGCACGTACAGCGCGACCCGAGCCTCGAGGAGGCTGCCGTCGTCGCCGCGCGGCAGCACGTCGAGGTGGTCCTCGTGCAGGAGCTGGGCGATCTGCATCACGGCGTCGAGGCCGCCGGTTCGTTGGCCCGTACGAGCATCGAGTGCAGCTGACGCTGCCGAACGACGTGACCATCGCAACGTCGGCCGCATCGCGGCCGCGCCCGATCACCACCCGGCCGATCCGCCGCTCGTTGTTGCGCGGGTCGAACGTGTGCCAGCTGTCGCCGAGGAACACCTCCATCCATGCACAGAAGTCCATCGGCGTCCCTGGATCCGGAACTCCGATGTCGGGCAGGTAGCCGAACACGTAGCGCGCCGGGATGTTCAGCGCCCGGCACATCGTGATGGCCAGGTGGGTGAAGTCGCGGCACACGCCGACGCCCTGGGCCATGACGTCCTTGGCCGACAGTGACGGCGAGGACGTGCCGTACTGGAAGCGCAGGTGCCCGTGCACCCAGTCGCTGACCGCCTGGACCCGGCCCCAGCCCGGGGCGACGTGGCCGAACAGGCGGAACGCGTCGTCGGCGAGCACGTCGGATTCGCAGAACCGGCTGGGCAGGACGAACATCAACGCCTCGTCGGGCAGCTCGTGCGGGGGGACCTCGATGGCGTCCAGCACCTCAGGGTCGGGCTGGTCGTCGGTGCTGACGAGCGCGTCGAACGTCATCAGCACCTTGCCGGCGGCCAGGTCGACGCGCCGGCACGAGTTGCCGAAGTGGTCGTGGTACACGGCCGTCTCGCTCGGCGGATCGAGCTCGAAGCGCCGTTCGATCGACGCGGCCGGCCTCGGAGAAGTGCGGCTCGACCATCACCACGGCATGCGTCGGCCGAGCGCTCTCGAACTCGAACGTGCAACCGATCTCGACGTCGATGGATGGCAGCTTTCCATGCATGCACTCATGGTTCTGGGTCCCCGGTGTGAACGCTCTGTTTCCCGTGGAACTCACCCCGTCGGGGGCGGCGATCAGAACTCCTCGTCGAAGGCGACTTCGCCGCTGACACCGGTCTGGTACGCGGACACGGTGCGCTCGAAGAAGTTGGACAGCTCCTGCACGTCCTGCAGCTCCATGAAGCCGAACGGGTTCTTGCTGCCGAAGCGCTTGGGCATGCCCAGCCGGACCAGGCGCTGGTCGGCGACGAACTGCAGGTACTCACGGGTGTCGACGCTGGACAGGCCGGGCACGCCGTCGCTGAGCATGTCGGCGACGAACAGCATCTCGGTGTCCACCGCCTCGACCATCATCTGCTCCACCTGGCGGGCGAGATCGTCGTCGAACAGCCCGGGCTCCTCACGGCGCACCGTGTCGATCACCGCGAAGGCGAAGTCCATGTGCCCGCTCTCGTCACGGAACACCCAGTTGGTGCCCGCGGCGAGGCCGTTGAGCAGGCCCTTGGAGCGCAGGAAGTACACGTAGGCGAACGCACCGAAGAAGAACAGGCCCTCGATGCACGCGGCGAAGCAGATCAGGTTGAGCAGGAACGTCGCGCGGTCGCCGGGAGTGCGCAGCTCGCTCAGCCCAGAGATGGAGTGCATCCAGCGGAAGCAGAACTCGGCCTTGGCCCGGATCGACGGGATGTTCTCGATGGCCGCGAACGCCGCCGCACGTTCCTCGTGGTCGGGCAGGTAGGTGTCCAGCAGCGTCAGGTAGAACTGGACGTGGACGGCCTCCTCGAACAGCTGGCGCGACAGGTACATCCGCGCCTCGGGCGCGTTGATGTGCTGGTACAGGTTGAGCACCAGGTTGTTCGAGACGATCGAGTCGCCGGTGGCGAAGAAGGCGATCAGCCGGCTGACGAGGTGGCGCTCGGCCGGGAGCATGTTGCGCAGGTCGACGAGGTCGTCGGAGAAGTCGATCTCCTCGACGGTCCAGGTGTTCTTGATGGCGTTGCGGTAGCGCTCGTAGAACTCCGGGTAGCGCATCGGCCGCAGCGTGAGGTCGAGCCCGGGATCGAGGATGGCCCGCTGGGCCGGCTCGGCGGCGGGCGCCGACGGGGCGACCGGCGCGACGGGGGCGACGAGGGCTTCGACGGCGCTCACTGACACGCCTCGCAGGCTTCGGGGTTCTCGATCGAGCAGGCCAGGGCCTCCTCGTCGGTGAACTGCTTGGGCTCCGGCGCGGCCACCAGCGGCGTCACCGACGCCTCGGGGGGAGGGGCGCCGGTGCTCGCCGCCGCGGTGGTCTGGGAGATGCGCGTGGCCGGGCGGCTGCGCAGGTAGTACGTGGTCTTCAGGCCCTGCTTCCAGGCGTGCAGGTACATCGAGCTGAGCTTGCCGATGGTCGGCGACTCGACGAACAGGTTGAGCGACTGGCTCTGGTCGATGAACGCCCCGCGCTCGGCGGCCATGTCGATGATCGAGCGCATCGGCAGCTCCCACGAGGTGCGGTACAGCGCCTTGATGTCGGCGGGGATCTCGGCGATGTCCTGCACCGAGCCCTCGGCGCGCTTGATGGCGCTCTGCGTCTCCTCGTCCCACAGGCCGCGGGCCTGCAGGTCGCGCACCAGGTACGTGTTGATCTGCAGGAACTCGCCCGACAGCGTCTCGCGCTTGAACAGGTTGGAGATCTGCGGCTCGATGCACTCGTAGGCCCCGGCGATCGAGGCGATGGTGGCGGTGGGGGCGATGGCGATGACCAGCGAGTTGCGCAGGCCGTGGGTGGCGATGCGCGCCCGCAGCGGCTCCCAGCGCGCCGGATCGGTGGGCGTGACGCCCCACAGGTCGAACTGCAGCTTGCCGCCCGCCGCGCGGGTCTCGGCGAACGCGTCGTGCGGGCCGTTGGCCTCGGCCAGCTCGGTGGACGTCCACAGGGCGTGGAAGTAGATCTCCTCCTGGATCCGCCGGCTGAGGTCGCGGGCCTCGGGCGAGTCGAACGGCAGGCGCATCTTGAACATCACGTCCTGCAGGCCCATCACCCCGAGACCGACCGGGCGCCAGCGGCTGTTCGACGCCCCGGCCTCGTCGGTCGGGTAGTAGTTGATGTCGATGACCCGGTCGAGGTAGCGCAGCGCGGTGCGGGCCACCTCGCCGAGGCGCTCGAAGTCGTAGGCCGGCGTGCCGTCCTCGCCCAGCACCACGAACTTGCCGAGGTTGATCGAGCCGAGGTTGCACACGGCCGTCTCGTCCGCGCTGGTGACCTCGAGGATCTCGGTGCACAGGTTGCTCAGGTGCACGGTGTTGCCGGCGCCGCCGGTCTGGTTGCAGCGCAGGTTGGACGGGTCCTTGAACGTCATCCACCCGTTGCCGGTCTGCGCCAGCGTGCGCATCATCCGCGAGTACAGCTGGCGGGCCGGCACCTGGCGCTCGAACAGCTCCTGCTGCTCGGCCTCGACGTAGGCCCGCTCGAACTCGGCGCCGTACAGGTCGGTGAGGTGCGGGACCTTCTTCGGGTCGAACAGGCTCCAGGTCCAGTCCTTCTCCACCCGCTCCATGAACAGGTCGGGCACCCAGTTGGCCAGGTTGAGGTTGTGCGTGCGCCGGGCCTCGTCGCCGGTGTTGTCGCGCAGCTCGAGGAACTCGTCGATGTCGGCGTGCCAGGTCTCCAGGTAGACGCAGGCCGCGCCCTTGCGCTTGCCGCCCTGGTTGACCGCCGAGACCGACGAGTCGAGCGTCTTCAGCCACGGGACGATGCCGTTGGACAGGCCGTTGGTGCCGCGGATGAGCGAGCCGCGGCTGCGCACCCGGTGGAACGCCAGGCCGATGCCGCCGGCGAACTTCGACAGCCGGGCGACGTCCTTGTAGCGGTCGTAGATGTTCTCCAAGCGTGTCGCTACGGCGAGTCGAGCAGGTAGCAGCTGGACATCTGCGGGTGGGTGGTGCCGCTGTTGAACAACGTGGGCGTGGCCGGCAGGTAGTCGAGCGAGGAGATCAGCCGGTACAGCTCGATGGCCTCCTCGGCCGTGGTGGCCAGGCCGCAGGCGACGCGCAGGAAGAAGTACTGCGGGGTCTCGATGACCAGGCGACCCTCGGGGTCGCGCAGCAGGTAGCGGTCGTAGACGGTGCGCAGGCCGAAGTACTCGAACAGCCAGTCGCGGTCGGTCTCCACGGCCTCGTTGAGCTTGCGCGAGTTCAGGCTGACCAGCTCGGCGGTGGTGTCGGCGATCAGCCCGGCGCGGTGGCCGGCGGCGATCGACTGGGAGAAGGAGTAGATGTCCTGGTTGGTGACCTCCTTCTGGACGAAGGTGGCCAGCAGGCGGGCGGCGAGGCGGCTGTAGCTCGGCTCGATGCTCACGAGCGCCGCGGCGGTGCGGATGCTCAGCTCGTCGAGCTCCATCGTGGTGGCCCCGTCGTGCAGGCCGCTGATGGTGCGCGTGGCGACGCGCATCGGGTCGACGCCCTCCAGGCCGCGGGCGGCACGGCCGACGGCGCGCACGATCTTGTTCAGGTCGATCGGCTCCAGGCCACCGTTGCGCTTGCGCACCCGCATCGGGCTCTCCAGGCCCCAGGGCGTCTGGTCGTGGGGTGCCTGGTCGTGGGGGGTCTGGTCCCGCCCTCGTTCGGCGACGGATGTGGCCGGCTCCTCGATCAACGTCATCTACGTCCTCGTTTCACAGTTGGTCGCCGCCGTCGCCCACGCACCACTAGATGTGGCGGCTGCCCCCGACCGGCTGGGCAGTGCTGCCCAGATGTTGTGGTCCGCCAAAGTTACACCGGTGGAATTACACCGGCGCAAGACCCAACGGAGGATTTTCTTCGCGGGCCGGCGATGTGCCGGCGACGCGTCAGCGTCCCGGGACCGGCAGGTTCCAGTCGCCGGCGACCGACGCGAGGCGCAACGCGCCGCAGGCCACCGCGCCGACAGCCATCGCGATCGGCCGGCGCACGCCCGCCCGCAGCACGAGCAGCATCACGGCCGCGCCGAACAGCGCGGCGACGGCGTAGATGTCTGAGCGCAGCACCGCCGGCACCTCGCCGAGCAGCACGTCGCGGACCGTCCCGCCACCGACGGCGGTGAGCGCCCCCATCACCGCGCACATCATCGGCACCAGGCCGGCGTCGATCGCCTTGGCCGTGCCGGTGACGGCGAAGAGCGACAGGCCGGCGGCGTCCAGGCCGGTGAGCACCCACGACGGCGTCAGACCGGTGATCATCGAACCGATCAGGATCGCCACCACGCCGCCGGCGATGGCGGTGATCGGGTAGCGCACGTTGCGGATCGACGCCGGCGGGACGTCGCCGATCAGCAGGTCGCGCAGGATGCCGCCGGCCGTCGCCGTGACGACGGCGATGACCAGCACCCCGAACACGTCGAGCCGGGCATCGATGCCGATGAGCGCGCCCTCGAGGGCGAACACGCCGGTGGCGACGAGATCGACGGTGGTGAGCAGCCGGTCGCGGAACCGGCGGTCACGCCCGTCAGCGGCGGCGGCGCCCACCGCTCGGCCGCGCGTCGTCGTGCACGAGCCGTCACGGTAGTAACCAGGTGAGAGCGGAACCGCGACCGCCCGTGCGCCGACCTGCACGTCGAACGCCGATGACCACACCTGCCGTCCAGACCTTCACCGCCCTGCTCGCGGTCGCCGTGCTGGCGTTCACCGTGGGGCTCGCCGCCTGGCGCCTGGCGGCCCGCCGATCGGACGGCGCGGCGCAGGCGCTGGACGCGTTCGCGCCCGTCGCCACCGGGCTGGCCGCGGCGATCGCCGTGGGCTGCACGCTCGGCAGCCTGTACTTCTCCGAGGTCGCCCACTACACGCCGTGCACCCTGTGCTGGTACCAGCGCATCGCCATGTACCCGCTGTCGATCGTCCTGGTGATCGCCGCCGTGCGTCGCGATCCGCGACGTGCTGCTCTACGTCACGGTGCTCGCCTCGATCGGCGCGGTGATCTCCACGTACCACTACCTCTTGGAGCGCTTCCCGTCACTGGAGACGGGCGCCTGCTCGGCGGCGGTGCCGTGCGACTACATCTGGTTCGAGGAGCTCGGCTTCGTCACCCTGCCGTTCATGGCTGGGTGCGGGTTCCTCGCGATCGTCAACCTCGCCACGCTCGGCCGCCGAGCACCGTGAACCCCAGGAGCACCTGATGGCCAACAAGCCGCACACCAGCAGGGCCAAGGCCACGCCGGCCTATGCCAAGCCGAACACGTCCGGCAAACGGCCGCGCCCGTCGTCCACGGCGAAGACCTCGCCAGCGCACGCCGGTGGGGTGTCGAAGACGGTCTGGTTGGTGGTCGTGATCGTCGCCGCACTGGCGATCCTCGCCGCGGTGATCGCCGTGCTGGCCAGCAGCGGATCGTCGAAGGACGAACCGTCGACCGCCGGGTTGGAGCAGACGCAACCGGTGACGGTCACCGGCACCCCCCTGGCAGCGTTCCCCGAGAGCGGCTCCGACCCGGCGCTCGGCGTCACCGCGCCGACGCTGGCCGGGCTGAGCTTCGACGGCACGCCGGTGAACGTCGGCGGCAGCAAGTCCGATGCCACCCTGGTCGTCTACCTCGCCCACTGGTGCCCGCACTGCCAGCGCGAGCTGCCCAAGCTCGTCCAGTGGCAGCAGGACGGCAAGGTGCCCGCCGGCGTCGACGTGGTCGGCATCGCCACGCAGACGTCGTCCGATCAGCCGAACTACCCGCCGTCGAGCTGGTTGAGCAAGGCCGGCTTCCCGTGGCCGATCATGGCCGACAGCCCGACGTACGAGGCCGCGTCGGCCTACGGCATGTCCTCGTGGCCGGCCTTCGTCCTCCTCGACAAGGACGGCGTGGTGCGCTGGCGGGGCAGTGGCGAGATCGACATGGACACGCTGACGTCGACGATCACGAACGCCCTCGGCGAGACGTCCACGTCGGCCCCGGCGCCCAGCGTCCCGACGACCTGAGCCTCGGCCGACGCCTCGCACGCGTGAGCTGGTGGCACGACCAGGCACGAGACGAGCAGGTGGGGCGAGATGGCGACGCCACGACCAGATCGCGCCCGACCGCACCACGCGTGCCCGCCGACGCCGCAGTCGGCTGCTGCGGCGCGGCGGTCAGCCGGCGTGTTCGGCGGGCGGGGCCTCGGCGGTGTTGCGGACGATGCGGAGGGGGGCGGGCGTCGGCGGGCGGGCGCGGGCCGCCGCACGGCGTGGCGAGGGCACGGCGAGCAGCCACACGAGCACCACGCTGAGCACCTCGGGCAGGTGCTGGGTCTCGCCGAGCAGGGGCACCTCGCCGTCGACGAGGTCGATGATCGCGGTGATCACGAGCGCGCCGGCCAGGACGGCGGCCACGGGCAGCATCGCCCGGGCCCGAGCCGGCCGGACGACCACCACCAGCAGGCCGACGCCGTAGGCGACGGTGAACGCGCCGAGGTGGCGGGCGGCGTGCGCCGAGGTCTGGTGCTCGTCACCGAGCACCAGCGCCGGCAGGGAGAAGGCGATGATCTCGAGCGCGACGCCCGCCAGCACGGCGCGGACCACGCTCCATCGACCGGCGCGGTCGAGCACGGCCGCCCACTTGGCGACCCGCCGCGCGAGGTCGGGCATCCGTTCGGCCGGGCGCACCAGCCGCCGGCGCCGGTCGCGCTCGGCGAAGTCGGCGAAGGCCCGGCACGACGCGCAGCGGGACAGGTGGGCGGCGAGCAACCGCTCGTCGATGCCCGGGTCCTCACCGTCGGCCGACGCGGAGATGGCCTCCTGCCAGACGTCGCAGCTCACCGCGCGCCCACCGTCATGCCGTTCCGGTCGCTGCCGGCTGCGCCTCGGTTCCGTCCGGGTCCGCCGGACCGCCCGGTGTCTGCAGCCGGCGGCCGGTGATCGCTGCGGGCACGACGTCCACCAGGAACCGGGCCACCAGCGCCGCGCCGATCGCCATCGACAGGGCCGACGCGGCGCGCGCCGTCCAGTCCGGGAGCCCGGAGAAGACCTGGCTGTGGGTGATGCCGTCGAAGCGGTCGATGCCGCCGACCACCCCGATCACGACGCCGGCGACGGCCATCGCCATGGGCATCCGGTCACGGTGGGCGCGCAGCTGCACGGCGAGGACGACGGTCGCGCCGACCGCCACCAGTGGCCAGCCGAACGCCCACACCCACGGCAGCACGCCTTGGTGGTTGCGCGCCAGGAAGCCGAAGCCGTCGACCGTCATGGTCACGCAGCCCACGGCTGCTGCCACCACGGCGATCGTGCGCCACCGGCGCGTCAGCAGCAGCCCGAGCAGCACCATCCCACCACCGACGGCGAGCACCCACCACGGCGCGCCGTCCGGAGGCGGCACCCACAGCAGCCGGCCGTTGATCGCGATGGGCTGGCCGTCGACGTCGAGCGGAACCTGCCACCGGTCGATGATGACGTGCGGCGCCGCGGGGTCGGCCTGCACGACTGCCGGTGGCACGACGTCCATCCAGTGCGTGCGATGGTCGTGCCACGACACGGTGCGGCCGTTCGACAGCTGCTCCCACTGCGGTGGCGCACTGCTGTCGGCGATCGCCGGCATCTCGACGCGGGCGTAGCGGTTCTGGTTCAGGTACGTGGCCGGCGAGCGCACGTTGCGCGTCACGCCCGACGGATCGATGCGCAGGTACGGCTCGCCGTCGTACCCCTCGACGGTCAGCGTGCCCGGGCCGCCCCACGTGAGACGCAGCGTGCCGGCCACGTCGACCAGCTCGACGTGCAGCCCCGGCGTCGCGGGAGTCGCGCCGCCGAGCTCGACGCGGTAGTCGGACGTCACCGCGCCGGAGCTGCCGCCGTGCGCCGGCGCAGGACCCACGAGCGGGGCGAGCGCGGCCAGCGCGGCCAGCGCCAGCCCCGTGCACCGACCGCCGGCGCGACCGGGAGTCAACAGGGATCGCCACACGCATCACAGGTCGTCGCCCCGGGTGCGCCGGTTCCACGCCGGCCGGCACACGGTTCATCACGCGCGGCCCACACTTCGCTCACATCCCGATCCGACACTGGCACCCGATCGACACGAGCGCCGGCACCCCGCCGACGACGGCCGTCGACGAGGAGATCGAGATGAAGCTCAGCAGGAAGATCGGCATCGGCATCGCTGCCGGTGCGCTCACCATCGGCGCCGGGGCCACGGCATTCGCCGCCGCGGCGCCAGGCGGCACCGGCGCCGGCACGCCGACCGGCGCCAAGGGCGCGTTCGTCTGCGCCCACCTCGACGAGGTCCAGGCCCAGCAGCAGGCCCACCTCGACCTGCTCAACGGACGCCTGCACCTCCTGCAGGAGGCCGACGCCGCGGCGACGGCCGCCGGGCGCGACCAGGCCGCGGCGAAGCTCTCGAAGCGGATCGACACGACGAACACGCGCATCACCAAGGTCACCGCGCGCCAGGGCAAGCTGACCACGTGGGCGTCCACCCACTGCGACAGCGCCGCGGCGCCGGCGACCGCCGGCTGACGCGCGTCCGGCGGTCGACGACGACCGGGAGCGGGTAGGGCCACGTCCATGGCACTGCGCTGGTACACCATCGTCGTCGACTGCCGCGACGTCGCCGCCCAAGCCGCCTGGTGGCGGGAGACGCTCGGGTGGCGGGCGGTCTACGAGTCCGAGGACGAGGTGGTGATCGTCCCCGCCCACGTCACCGACGAGTTCTCGGCCGCCATCCCGTGGGAGCAGACCCCGCCCGGTCTCGTGTTCGTCCCCGTGCCGGAGGGCAAGCAGCTGAAGAACCGGCTGCACATCGATCTCGCCCCGCACACGTCCGACGACCGGGACGCAGAGATCGTCCGCCTGCTCGATCGTGGCGCGACGCGCGTCGACGTCGGCCAGTCCGACGGCGCCACCTGGGACGTGCTCGCCGACCCCGAGGGCAACGAGTTCTGCGTGCTCTCGGCGCGATCGGACTGAGCCGCAGCCGGCGCGCCGCTCAGCAGCCCGGTGGCGGCTCGTAGCCGCCGGCCACCTCGGCGAGGAGTCCGGCCACGCTGATCGCGTCGCGGTCACGCAGGTACGGCGCGACCACCTGCACGCCGACGGGCAGGCCGGCGGCGGTCCGGCCGACCGGCGGGACGGCGACGGGCAGGCCGATCACCCCGAACATGCCCGTCCACCACGTGACCGCGAGGTACTCACGCGGTTCGCCGTCGACGACGAGTTGGCGGGTGAGGAAGTTGCCCTCCTGGAGGTGGGGGAACGCCGTCGTGCACAGCACCGGCGTGAGCAGCGCGTCGTAGTCGGCGAACCAGTCGGCCCAGGTGGCTCGCAACGCGGCGCGCCGGCGGTCCAGGCGCAGCCACTCGGCGTGCGATCCGGCCTGCGATTCGCCGGCCTCGCCCGGCGTGCTCACCGAGACCGCCGGCCCGATGAGCCGGCGGAACACGTCGTACTGCTCGCCGGGATCGACCGGCGGCCGCACCTCGGTCACGATCGCCCCGGCGGCAGCGGGCCGCGTCGGCGGCGGCCCAGCAGCACGTCGACCATGGCCCGTTCGCCCGGCATCGCCGGGTCGTCGAGCCAGGTGGCCAGGCGCAGACCCGGCGAGCGACGTGTGCCGCGCGGCGGGCAGCTCGACCCGCCAGGCGACGTCGTCGGCCGGCACCGGACCGGCGAGCACCGACAGCAGCAGGTCGAGATCGGCGGCGCTGCGGGCCATCGGTCCGAACACGTTGATGTCGGCGTCCGTCGTGCCGCCGCCGACGCTGTCGAGGTAGCCGCGCTGGGGGACGACGCCGTAGCTCGGCTTCAGCCCGAACGTGCCGCAGCAGTGCGACGGGATGCGCACCGAACCGCCGATGTCGGTGCCCAGCTCGAACGCGGTGAACCCGGCGGCGACCGCGACGGCCGGGCCGCCCGACGATCCGCCAGGGACGCGCGAGAGGTCCCACGGGTTGTTGGTCGTGCCGAACATCTCGTTGTAGCTCTGCACGTCGCCCGACCAGCGCGGCAGGTTCGTCTTGCCGAACACGATCGCCCCGGCGGCGCGCAGCCGCGCGACGGCCGGCGCGTCGTGCCCGGGCACGTGGTCGATGCAGCTCGCGTGCCCCACCCGTCGAGCGGATCCCGGCTGTCTCGATCGCGTCCTTGATCGTCACCGGCAGGCCGTGCAGCGGCGGCAGCGATCCGCCGGCGCGGAAACGTGCGTCGGCGGCGTCCGCTTCGGCGAACGCCCGCTCGGGCGCCAGCGTGATCACCGCGTTGAGCGGCGGACCGAGACGGTCGATGCGGTCGAGGTACAGCTCGAGCAGCCCCCGGCTGGTGATCTCCCCGGCGCGCAGCGCGGCAGCGAGATCGGTGGCGGATCGGGTGGCCCAGGCGTCGTCCAGCACGCTGCGATCGTACGATCGACGCGGTCTGCCAGGCTCGGCCCCGATGACCTACGCGGGCGACCGGGTGATCGTCGATGCCGACTCCCACCTCATGGAGCGGCCGACGTTCCTCACCGAGCACGCCGACCCGGGCGTGCGCGACCGCCTCCCGGCGCTCACCGGTGGGCTGAGCGGGCTGGATCTCACCACCGGCCGGCACAGCGACGAGCAGCGCGCCGACCTCGTCGGCCTCGGCGACGAGCTGATCAAGCGCGGACCGAAGTGGCACGCCGCGCTCGGCGGGGTCGACCCGGGCGAGCGGGCCACGGCGCTCGACCTGCTCGGGTTCCGCCACCAGGTGGTGTTCTCCTCGATCTGCGCGCCGCTGTTCGCCATCGCCGATCCCGACCTGCGCTACGCCGCCTACCGCGCCCACAACCGGGCGATGGCCGCGTTCTGCGACGCCGATCCGCGCCTGCACGGCGTCGCGCTCGCCGACCTCGACGAGGTGGGGGCCGCCGACGGTCGCTCGGGAGCCCCCGGCCGCTCGCTGATCGAGCTGGAGGCGGCACTCGACCTCGGGCTGCGCGAGGTGTGGTTCCCGGCGCGCGCCCCGGGCGGTCGCTCCCCCGGCCACGCCGACCACGAACCGTTCTGGGCGCGTGCTCGCCGAGCGCGGCGTGCCGTTCGTGCTCCACGTCGGCAGCGGTCCGTTGCCGATCGGCGAGGCGTGGATGGACGACGGCGCACCTGCCGCCGAGCGCCCGACCGGCGCGGAGATCATCGGCGCCAAGGACTTCGCCGTCGTCCACCATCCCGTCGAGCGGTTCCTCGACGTGCTCGTCCTCGACGGCGTGCTCGAACGCCACCACGCGCCTGCGCGGTGGGGCGATCGAGATGGGCGCCGGATGGGTTCCCGGGATGCTCGGACGCCTCGATCACGCCGTGCAGATCTGGCAGCGCAGCGAGCCGCGGCTGGCGACGTTCGACCGGCTGCCGTCCGAGCAAGCCGCCGCCCAGTTGCGGTTCACGCCGTACCCGTTCGAGGACGTCGGCGGGTTGTGCGCGCTCGCCGATCCCCGACTGTTCCTGTTCTCCTCCGACTATCCCCACGCCGAGGGCGGTCGCGACCCGCTCGGCCGCTTCGAGCGCTCGCTCACCGATGCCCGGGCCGACGAGGCCACCGTGGAGGGGTTCCTCGCCGGCAACGCCGCCGAGTGGCTCGGCCTCGACCTCGCCGTCTGAACCTCGCCGTCCGATCCCCGACGCTGGACGGTGACGCTGGACGGCGTGTGACCCGGAACCGGGCCGTCCGCCGGACAGCGTGAGCGGACAGCGTGAGCGGACAGCGTGAGCGGACAGCGTGAGCGGCAGCGTGCCGGACGCGGCGTCAGGCGACGGCCGCGGCGGCGGCGAGCGGGCCCGTTGCCGTGAACGCGCACCGTGTGCCGGTGACGATCCGCTCGGCGAGCTGCGTGCCGAGCACTGCGTCCACGGCACGCACCGCGTTGACCGCGCGCATGATCGCCTTGCGCACCGAGACGCGGGCGCGCTCGGCGTCGTCGGCGAAGCGCCGGGTACGGCCACCGAGGCCGACGGCCCGGCGCAGCTCGTCGAGGAGCACGTCGAGCTCCTCGCGCGACCGGGCGGCGCGCTCGATGTCGTGGCACGCCTCGGCGTCGTCGATCTCGGCGCGCAGGTCCTCGACACGGTGGCGATAGGCGGCCTTCGCCGCGTCGTCGAGCACGATCTGCGGGCCGTCCCGGCGCCCGCCCACGACGTGGCCGCTGGCAAGTTCCACCGCGGCGATCTCGGTGCCCTCGTTGGCCACCAGCTCGCACAGGTAGTCCATGCCGACGCTGTGCGGCACCGCCACCGTGCGGCCGCCGAGCCCGAACGTCCAGATCCCGCCATCGCGTCGGCACACCGCGCCCGGAGCCGGCACCGAGGCCGTCCGCCAGGTCGCCAGCCAGCCGGTGAGCCCGACGCGCTCGGCCGCGGCGATCGCCGCGGCCCGCATCGCGGCCGCCCGGCCGGCATCGCCGGGCGCGCCACGCGCCTCCAGGGCCGCGGCGAGCTCGGCCGCGGCGATGGCGTGCGCGGGCCGGTTGCCGAGGCGCACGTCGGCGACGAGCGCGGCTTCGAAGTGGGCGACGGCGCCGTCGGCGCCGCCGACGGTCATCGCCGTCACGCCGAGGGGGTGGTGCACCGACCCGAGGCAGGCGACGCCGAGGCTGGCCATCGCGGGCAGGTCGGCGAACGGGCTGAGCAGCTCGTGGACCTCGGCCGCCAGGCCGACGTCGCCGAGGGCACGCGCCGCGTCGGCAACGGCCGTCAAGGTCGCCAGCCAGCAGCTCCCGGCAGCGCCGGCGCGCAAGCCGCAGGCACGCAGTCCGGCGAGCGCGTGCCGGGCCAGCTCGAGGTCGCCGGCCGCTGCGGCGACGCTGGCCGTCGCCGCGGCGAACGCGCCGTTCCGCGCTCGTGGACGCGACGGGTTCGAGCGCGCTCACCGACGAGCGGACGTCATCGTCGACCGTGGCGCCGACGCGCATGGTCCTGTATTCCGACCACTCGCGCTCGGCCGTCGCCGAACCGGTGCACGGCGGGGTGTCGATGGCGAGCCCGCCGTCGCTCGCCGGCACGTCGGCGGCGAACGCGGCGCGGTAGTCGGCGTCGGCCCACAGGTCGGCGTGCCGGCCGACGCGTCGCAGCCGGCCGCCGTCGAGCCAGGCCACCAGATCGGCACGGGCTGCGGTGGCCGCCCGGTGCGCGACGACCACCGTCGTCGCGCCCGCCCCGGCAGCGGCGATCGTCGCCTGCACCTGCGCCTCGGTGGCCGTGTCCAGGCTCGACGTGGCGTCGTCGAGCACCAGCAGGCGGGGATGGCGCACGAGCGCCCGGGCCAGGCCGAGCCGCCGGCGCTCGCCGCCGGAGAACGGTGCGGTCGACAACGCCGCGTCGAGGCCATCGGGCAGCGTGCCGCCGCGCGGAACTGGCGGGAGCACCCGGCTCGCGCCCGTCGCACGGCGCCGGTGATACTGACGGCCGATGGGACCAGCGACGTGGGGTTGATGCCGATCGAGGTGCGTCAAGGCTCCGTCGCCCACCGCTTCTACGTCGTGATCCCCTGGCTGCTCGTGGCCGGCGCCATCGTCTACGTGCCGTTCGCCACGAAGTTCGGCTTCACCCCCGGGTCGATCGACAAGCCCCTGCGGATCAACCAGCTCAACCAGGTGATCGCCTACGCCGTGGCGATCGTCGGCCTCGATCTGGTGATCGGCTACTCCGGCCAGCTCTCGCTCGGGCAGTCAGCGTTCATCGGGCTCGGCGCCTACACGACCGTGATCCTCGTGGCCGACCACCACTGGAGCTACCTGGCGACGCTGCCGATGTCCGCCGCGGTGTGCTTCGCCGCCGGGCTGCTCGTCGGCATCCCGGCGATCCGCGTGAAGGGCGTCTACCTGGCGATCATCACGCTCGTCATCGCGTTCGTCTTCCCGTCGCTCGTCCTGCACTTCGACTGGCTCACCGGCGGGACGAACGGCAAGGGCCCGCCGCGCACGAAGGCCCACTTGAACGCGCCGTCGTGGTTGCCCTTCGCCGACACCGGGCGCCTCGCCGGTCCGCTGTGGGTGTACTCGATCTCGATCGTCCTGGCGACCGTGCTGTTCATCCTCGCCCGCAACCTCGTCAAGAGCCGCCCGGGCCGGGCGCTGCTGGCGGTGCGCGACAACGAACCCAGTGCGATCTCGATGGGCGTGAACGTGGCGCCGTACAAGGCGCTGGTGTTCGGCATCAGCGCGATGTACGGCGGCCTCGCCGGTTCGATGCTGATGCTCGTCCGGCCGTTCGCGTCCGAGGTGCAGTACGACTACAAGCTGGCGATCTTCCTCGTCGTCGGGCTGGTGATCGGCGGGACGGGGACGATCTCCGGTGCGGCGATCGGCGCGTTCGTCTATCTGTTCGTTCCGTACTACATGTCCGACTGGACGTTCGACCAGAGCGGCATCCCCCCGGGTCTGCGCCAGCTGACCGCCCCGCTGTTCGACCTGCTGCGGCCGGGCGGCGGCGCGGCCGACGGCATCGTGTTCGGGCTGGCGTGATCGTGCTGATGTTCGTCCTGCCCGGCGGCTTCGTCGCCGGGATGCGCAGGTTGCGCGCCCGGGTCATCCGTGTCGTGCCCGACCCGGCCTGGCTGCGGGCCCGACGCAAGGCCGGGCACCAACCCGGCTGACGGCGGATCGCGCCGTCGCGTCGTGTTCCCTACCTACTGGTAGGTAGGATGTCGCGATGGACGACGCCAGCGTGTTGCGCGAGCTCGAACCGACCGTCGAGCAGCTGATGGCGCGCCACCTGGCGACGACCAGCGAGTGGTTCCCCCACGAGTGCGTGCCGTACAGCCGTGGCCGGGACTTCGTCGCCGGCAGGGACTGGTCGGAGGACGACGCCGATCTCGGCGGCGCGCTCATCGACGACGCCGTGCGCAGCTCGTTGATCGTCAACCTGCTCACCGAGGACAACCTGCCGTACTACTTCCGCACCATCGAGCGCGCGCTCGGCGACGACGGCGCGTGGGGTGCGTGGTCCAAGCGCTGGACCGCCGAGGAAGGACGCCACTCGATGGTGATCTACGGCTACCTCATGGTCACCCGCGCCGTCGACCCGGTGGCGCTCGAGCGCAGCCGGATGCACCAGGTCTCCACCGGTCAGGTGCCCGAGCCGGCGTCGGCCGTTCGACGCGCTGGCCTACGTGGCGCTGCAGGAGCTGGCCACCCGCATCGCCCACCGCAACACCGGGCGCTGCTCGGCGACAGCGCCGGCTACGACGTGATGATGCGCGTCGCCGCCGACGAGAACCTGCACTACCTCTTCTACCGCGACCTCACCCAGGCAGCCATCGAGCTCGATCCGTCGGCGGCCGTGCAGGCCATCGAGCGCCAGGTGGTCGGCTTCGAGATGCCCGGCACCGGCATCCCCGGGTTCGCCGCCCACGCCGCGGCCATCTCCCGTGCAGGGATCTACGACCTGGCGATCCACCACGACCAGATCCTCGCTCCGGTCGTGCTCCGGCACTGGAGCGTGGACACCCTCACGGGGCTCGACGACGCCGCCGAGCGGTCCCGCGACCGGCTCATGGCCCGCTTGGCCAAGAGCGAGCGCGTCGCCCGACGCGTCGCCCAGCGTCGTCTCGACGTCGCCGCCGTCTGAGCCGCGGCGCCGCCGACGCGGCCTCCGTCAGTCCTTGGTGCCCTGGATCCGGTCGATGGCGTCGCCCGCCTTGTCGGCGATGAACCCGAGCGCGCCGCCTTCGGCGGCCGTTCGGGCGTCCCCCGGCGTCGCCGATCCGGCGTGCCCGGCGACGCAGTGAGCGCGGCAATGCTGCAGGTGTGATCGAGGCGTTCGGCTGGGGGGCGATCGGCGCGTCGGCCCTCCTCGTCGGAGCGCTCATCGCCTACGTGGTCACGCCCGGTCGGCAGTTCATCGCCATCGTCATGGCGCTCGGCGCCGGCCTGCTGATCGGCTCGATCTCCTTCGAGCTGATCGACGAAGCGTTGAAGACGACCGACGCCGCGCCCGTCGGCATGTTCACGCTCATCGGAGCCGCGGCGTTCACCGCAGGCAACTGGTGGCTCGACCGGCGCGGCGGCGGCGACCGCAAGGACTCCGGCGGTGCGCAGGCCGACGGCTCGCCGCTGGCGATCGTGCTCGGTTCGGTGCTCGACGGGATCCCCGAGTCGTTCGTGCTCGGCCTCACCGTCCTGCAGGGCGGGGTGAGCGTCGCACTCCTCGTCGGCGTGCTCCTGAGCAACCTCCCCGAGGGCCTCTCGTCGTCGAGCGGCCTGCGCATCGCCGGCTGGTCGCGCACCCGCGTGGTCCGGATGTGGCTGATCGTCATCGCGGTCTCGGCACTCAGCGCCGCGCTCGGCTACGCCTTGCTCGATCCGGCCAGCGGCCGCACCGGCGCGTTCGCCCAGGGGTTCGCCGCCGGCGCGCTCTTGGCGATGATCACCGACACGATGCTCCCGGAGGCGTACGAGGTCGAGCACGTCGCCACGGGGGCGCTGGTCGCGATCGGCTTCGCCATCTCCCTGATGCTGTCGGCCCTCTGACCCACGTCGAGAGCCGGCGCCGGGCTGGCTGGCTCGCCGTCGTCGCCGGCTGACCGGCGACGGATCAGGCGGATGGATCCAGGCGGAGATCACGGCCGAGGCCGACTGCGTCGCCGAGCTCCACCATCACGTTCGCGTCGCATTCGCGCGGTTCGATGTCCTCGAGCAGGACCTCGTCAGCGACGGCGTCCTCGACGACCGAGTCCTCCCAGCCGGGTGCCAGGTCGAGGTCGATTTCGCACGAGCGGCTCGAGTCCTGACATCTCGTCCGTGTCGCCCTGTGAACGTCAGCAGGTCCCGGGGTTGCCCCGGGACCTGCCTCGTACTGGTCGGATCGGACCCCGCTGTCCTCCGACCAGATCTTGTGACCGCTCGCCTCAGCCGCCGAAGGACGTGCTGAACTCGGCGCCGGCCGGGGTCGGCAGCGCGACGAGGATCACTGGGAAGAGCACGTGCTGCCTGCGCCGGCCATCAGGCCGCGCGTTGCGGCATCGCAGAGGCAGGCACGAGACGAGTCGGCTCGAGCTCTTCCCGGGCCGCCGGACGAGGTGTCTCGACCTCCCGCCCGGAGCGAACGAGACCGATGACGAAGATCGACCCCAGCAATGCGATGGTCGCGACGACGATGGCGGGGAGCCGGCCCCACACGAGCCAAGCGATGGATGCCCAGAATGCTGCGGGGATGGTTGCGACGGCGACGATCGTCAGGGCCACCGCCACTGCGCCGACCTTCTCATCTGCCTCGTACTTCGGGCTGTTCACGTAACGTCCTTTGCTCGGAGGTGGCGGAGGGCCATCTCGGTGATGGCCCCATTGTCCGCCGAACGCGCTTCGAGGTCTTGACGGTTGACGACAACTCCTTGCCATTTGGCGACACGTCAGTCACGCCAGCGCGACGGCCGCCGTACCGGAGCCCATGCCGGTCCTCATCTCCCGAGGCGTCATCTCGAACCAGCGTCGGCAACTTCGGGTCAGTGCCGACTGCTCGCCGTAGTCGAGCAGCGCC
Source organism: uncultured Acidimicrobiales bacterium (assembly GCA_963794805.1). Lineage (GTDB taxonomy): Bacteria > Actinomycetota > Acidimicrobiia > Acidimicrobiales > Ilumatobacteraceae > JAODBQ01. The sequence goes on along the minus strand of CAWCFL010000004.1, from coordinate 35,572 downwards.
GTGACCTGCGTCAGCGGCACCTCCGGATGGGCCAGATAGCGCTGAGCCAGATCCCGTCGGGCTTGATCCTTGACCTCCTCGAAGGTCGTGCCCTCGCCCCGCAGCCGCCGTTGCAGCGTGCGTGGGTGCATGGCGAGCGCGTCGGCCACCTCGGCGTAGCCGCACGCGCCGGTACCCAGCAGCCGTTCGATCACGGCGCGGACCTGGACGGCGAGCGACAAGGATCGTGCAGGAAGTTTGAGCTTCATGTAGTCGACCGCAAGGGCACGCAGCTCCTCGTTGTGCTCGCCCAATGGCAGCTCGAGATCGCTCCGATCGACCTCCAGCGCCGCCATCGGAGCCTCGAACTCGATCGGCGCACCCAGATGCCGGCGGTAGCCCGCCCGCGTGGCGACCGCGGGGTGCGGCAGCCAGACCCGACGCAGCCGACTCCGTCCGGCGGAGAGCATGCTCACGATGCGCCACGTGATGCCGACGCCGTGCTCAACGGTCTGGGCACGCTCAGGGCCGCGTCCGGCAAGGACGTCGAAGGCGAACACCGCGTTGTCGTCTCCGAGATCGGAGCGGACGGAGAAGCCGATTGCGGCGTTGTACACGTAGACGTACTTCGACGCGCAGCGCATCGCCTCCCCCACCGTGGCCGACGAGCGCATCGCTACCGCCAGCGGGCCGAGGATCCCGATGTCCTGGCACTCGGCCAGGCGAAGGCCGAAGTCGGGACATGCCAGGTCACGAGCTGACCGTTCCAACAGCTGCACGATGCAGTCGAAGCTGATGAAGGCGTCCCGCTGATCGAACGCCGCGCTCTGGATCTTCGAGGCCCGCAGCAGACGCCCAGGCTCGCCCCCCAGTTCTCCGACCAACTGCCGGTAGCCCCGCACCGCTTGCACGCGCACCATGGCAGCCATCGGCACCTCCGCGCTCTGTCGCCCCCGCAGCAGCTTCGCACGCTGTCACGGGAGCCGGAGCAGGCTCCATCGACCTGATCTCGACGACAGCGCCGCTCGATGACAGCCATCCCCACCGTCAAGCACGGTCGAGTCAGCGCGACTCTCCTTTCTCGACGTTCGAGTGTCGAGGTCGTGGCTGACCGAGGGGGGCGGTGCGAGGCCCACCCCGGACCGACATCGAGCTCGGTCGAGAGCCACAGCGCGTCGCGCATGCCCCCGCGCACGGGAGGAGCGTTGAGGACAAGCGCTTGGAAGTCCGACCATGTGGCGCAACGACCAAGGTCCTACTCGATGCGCAGGCCTGATATCGCCCGAGCGATGACCAGCTGTTGGATCTCCGACGTGCCCTCGAAGATCGTGTGGATCTTGGCGTCGCGGTGCCAGCGCTCGACGGGGTACTCGCGGGTGTAGCCGTAGCCGCCGAGGATCTGGATCGCATCCTCGGTCACCCGGACGGCCACCTCGGACGCCTTGTACTTGCTCATCGAGCCTTCGCCGTTGCTGTGTAGCCGCCGTTGTGCGCCAGCCATGCGGCTCGCCAGATCAGCAGGCGGGAGGCGTCGATCTCGACGGCCATGTTGGCCAGCTTGAAGGCGATCGCCTGGTTCATGATGATCGGCCTGCCGAAGGCGCGGCGCTCCTTGGCGTACTCCAACGAGTACTCGTAGGCCGGCGCGGGCGATGCCCAGCGCCTGGGCGCCGACCGACGGGCGGGTGGCCTCGAACGTCGCCATCGCCGGCTGCTTCTCGCCCGAGTGACCACCCGAGCGAGCCTTGGCCAGCTTGGCGTCCAGCTTCTCCTTGCCGCCGAGCAGGCAGCGGCCGGGGACGCGCACGTCGTCGAGGACGACCTCGGCGGTGTGCGACGCCCGGATGCCGTGCTTCTTGTACTTCTGACCTTGGGTCAGGCCCTTCGTGGCGGGGGGTACCACGAAGGACGCCTGACCACGACCCTTCAGGGCAGGGTCGACCGCGGCGACCACGACGTGGACGTCGGCGATGCCGCCGTTGGTGATCCACGCCTTGGTGCCGTTGAGCACCCACTCGTCGGTGGCCTCGTCGTAGACGGCCCGGGTGCGCAGCGACGACACGTCGCTGCCGGCGTCGGGCTCGCTGACGCAGAACGCGCCCGAGCGCGAGCTTCGTCGGCGGCGCCATAGCACTGCGGCACCCACTCCATCACCTGCTCGGGCGTGCCGTTGCCGGAGATCCCGGCGGCGGCGAGGGCCGAGCCCATGATCGCCATGCCGATGCCGGCGTCGCCCCAGAACAGCTCCTCGATGGCGACGGGCAGCGTCAGGCCGGTCTGGTCGCTGAACGCGTTGAGCATGAACTCCCAGCCGTACAGGCCGATCTCGGCGGCCTGCTCGACGATGGGATACGGGAACTCCTCCCGCTCGTCCCACTCGTGGCCGGCGGGACGGATGACGTCCTCGGCGAAGTCGTGGACCCACTTCTGGATCTGCAGCTGGTCCTCGTTGAGCGAGAACTCGGCCATAGCGATCAGCCCCCTTGGCGTAAGTTACCTGTGGGTAACCTTACCGATGGGTAACCTCGCTGTCCACCCCGTCGAGCGGACGATTTTTCAGGGAGCGGGAGCGTCGCTGTCGTCGTCGGATCCTCGTCCTCGAGCGGCTCGCCGGGGTGTTCGATCGCGTCCTCGGCGTTGAACAGCTCCATGAACGGGAACTCGTGATCCTCGCTGCGCTTGGGCTCCGGCTCGTTGGTCGTCATGGACGCGACCGTAGGTCAGACGGACTGCGGCTCGACAACGCGTCCTGGCAGCGAGGTCTCCCCGCTGATGCGCCAGACGAGCAGCAGGACCGCGGCCACCAGGCAGCCGAGCGCGCCGGCGACGTACGGGCTCCAGACCGCCCGGTCGAACAGCGCGCCCGCCGCCGGCGGCCCGACGATCCGGGCGACGGAGTACGCCGACTGCTGGAAGCCGAGCGACTCGCCACGCCGTTCGGGTGGTGCGTGCGCGGCGACGAGCGTCGTCACCGCCGGGTTGGCCACGCCCTGGCCGATGCCGAGCAGCACGAGCGCGACGATCAGCACCGGCCATGTCGTCGCCCCCGCCACGAAGGCCAGCCCGGCGGCCAGCGAGAGCACGCCGCCGAGGTACACCCGGGCGACGTCGCGACGGCGCACGAGACGGTGGTACACGCCGGCCTGCATCACCACCAGCACGAGGCCGATGAACAGGAACAGCACCGACGTGCCCGACTCGGTGAGGTCGAAGCGGCGCTTGCCGAACAGGGAGAACGTGGCCTCGAACGCGGCGAACGACAGCGTGGTGAGGAAGCCGATCAGCGCCAGCCGGCGCAGCACCTTCGACCGCGGCACGTGGACGCCGTCGTGGATGCGCTCGGCGGCGTGACGGGTCTCGGGCAGGCGGACGAGGGCGGCGATGGCGTTCAGCGTGGCCAGGACGCCGGCGACGTAGAACGGCACGTGCGGACCGCCCAGCGCGGCGAGGCCGCCGATCGCCGGGCCGAGGACGAAGCCGACGCCGAACGCCGCGCCGAGCAGCCCGAGCAATCGCGGACGTTGCTCGGGCGGAGCGATGTCGGCGACGGCCGCCTGGGCGACGGACAGGCTGCCGCCCGAGGCGCCGTCGATGATCCGTCCGGCGAACAGGACCCACAGCGCGCCGGCCGCACCGGTGATGAAGCTGCCGACCGCCGTCCCGAGCAGGGCGATGACGATGACCGGCTTGCGCCCGATGTGATCGGAGAGGCGGCCGAGCAAGCGGCGCACCGACGAGCTGCGCCAGGGAGTAGACGGCGAACAGCAGACCGACGGTGAAGCCGGATGCACCGAACCGTTCGGCGTACTGGCCGAGGATCGGCACGACGATGCCGAAGCCGATCAGGTCGATGGCGACCGTCGTCCACAATGTCCAGAACCCCGCCGGCATCGGCGGCCGCGACCCGCGTGGCGCGCGCTCAGCCCTCGACACGGTCATCCGTTCTACCGGAACGACCGGCCATCCGCCCAGCGCTCGGACACGTCAGGGGCGACGCTCGACGACGGGGACCATCGCCGCGTCCGGGTCCGACGGCGCCGTCAGCGGCAGCGAGAACCCGAGCTCGGCGCCTCCACCGGCGGCGTTGCGGGCGAACACCGTGCCGCCGTGGGCGTCGACCACCGACTTGACGATCGCCAGCCCCAGCCCCGAACCGGGCTTGCTGCGCTGGTCGACGGCGCGGAAGAAGCGGTCGAACACGTGGGTCATGTCGGCGTCGCTGATCCCCCGCCCGTGATCGCGCACCGTCACCGTGTTGTCCACCACGACGACCTCGATCGGGCCGTCCTCGGCGAACTTGGCGGCGTTGTCGACGAGGTTGAGCACCGCCCGCTCCAAGGCTGCGGCCTGCCCGTCGACCGCCGAGTTGTCGGCGACCAGGCGGACGTCCCGTCCGGTGCGGCGTTGCACCCGGGCGACCACACGCGAGGCGATGTCGCCGAGGCGCACCGGCTGGAACTGCTCGGCGTCGCGCCGATCGGTGGCCAGCTCGACCAGCTCGTTGACCAGCTCGGTGAGCTCGCGGCTCTCGCTGTCGAGATCGGCGATCAGCCGGTCGCGCTCGTCGGGCGACAGCCGCTCGAACTGGCGCAGGACGGCGACGTTGGTGCGCAGGCTGGTCAGCGGCGTGCGCAGCTCGTGGCCGGCGTCCTGCACCAGCTGGGTCTGCTCCTGGCGGCTGCGGGCCAGCGCGCCGAGCATGCCGCTGAACGCCGTGCCCAGCTGGGCGGCCTCGTCGGTGCCCTCGGTCGGGACCTCGACGTCGAGGCGCCCGGTGGTGGCCACCTCCGACGCCGCCGCGGTGAGGCGCTGCAGCCGGCGGGTGAGCTGGCGGCCGATCAGCCAGCCGATGACCGCCGAGGCGACGAGGGCGATCACCACCGCCCACAACGTGTGCCGCAGGATCGCGTCCAGCGAGTCGCTGGTCTCCTCCAGCGAGCGGGCCAGCAGGATCGCCCCGCCGGTGGCCGACGGCACCGTCAGCACCCGGTACTTCTCACCGTCGATGGTCACGTCGTGGCGCGACTCACCGGTGCGGTCCACGGCCACCTGGACGTCGGCGTCGGTCACTTCGATCACCTGTTGCTGCAAGAGTCCGGTGATCGTCCCGTCGGCGTCGATCGCCTGCACGAGGATCTGGTCGAAGCTGCGCGGCCGCCCGCCCGGTGCGCTGGCCGCGGCACGTGCGGCCTGCTCCGGATAGCGCGTGTTCAGGGCCATGTCGAGCGAGTGGTCGACCGCCCGCTCCAGCTCGTTGCGCGTGCTGACGTACGACCACGCGCCCACGGAGATCGTCGCCGTCGCCGCCAACGTCATCAGCGCCAGGATGATCTTGAGCCGCAGGCTCACGTTTCAGTCCGCTCGGGCGGTGTAACCCACGCCGCGGACGGTGTGGATCAGCTTGGACTCACCCGGCTCCTCCAGCTTGCGGCGGAGGTAGGAGATGTACACCGCGAGGTTCTTCGAGTCCGGGCCGAAGTCGTAGCCCCAGATCCGCTCGTAGATCGTCGTGTGGTCCAGCACGATGCCTTGGTTGCGCACGAGCAGTTCGAGCAGGTCGAACTCCGTCTTGGACAGCTCGACCTCCCGTCCGGCGCGCCACACCCGGCGGGCCTGGATCTCGATGCGCAGGTCGCCGAGGTGCAACGTGGTGACCGACGCCGAGTCGTCGTCCGGCTTCGCCCGGCGCAGCAGGGCGCGCACCCGGGCGAGGAGCTCGTCGAGCTCGAACGGCTTGGCCAGGTAGTCGTCGGCACCGGCATCGAGACCGGCGACGCGATCGGCCGTCTCCGTGCGCGCCGTGAGCATCAGGATCGGCAGGCGGTTGCGCTCGGCGCGCAGCACGCGGCACACGGTCAGCCCGTCGACGTTGGGCATCATCACGTCGAGGATGGCCACGTCGGGCTTGTCCTTCTCGACCATCGCCAGCGCTGCGGCGCCGTCGTTCGCCTGGACGACCTCGTAGCCCTGCAGTCCGAGGGCCCGCGACAGCGAGTCGCGGATCGCCCGGTCGTCATCGGCCAACAGGATGCGTCCAGTGCTCACGGCTTCATCTTGCCGGGCGGACGCGTCGGTGGTCACGAACTGCACTGCAGGATCCTCTCGGCTCGGCCCACCGGAGCGGGGCGGGAGTTGCGCTCCGGCGAGCCGAGCTCGAAGGTTTCGCCTCGCATACGTTCGCGATCACAGGTGAGAGGCGCCAGCCGCGAAGGTGAGACTCCGGTGAGAGTGTCAGCCGCCGGCGCGGTCCATCTCGTCGACCAGTTCGAGCATCGCCTGCTCGGCCACCTCGGACAGCGCCGGGTGGATCCAGATCTGGCCGTGCACCAGCTCGTCGACGGTCTGCCCGAGGTGCATCCCCTGGACGAACAGCTGGATCAGCAGCGAGGCCTGGTAGCCGATCGCATGGGCGCCGAGCAGCTTGCGGGTGTGCGGGTCGCCGATCAGCTTGACGAAGCTCGTCGTGTCCTCCAGGGCCCAGCCGTACGCCGCACCGCCGTAGTCGCGGATGACCACCGACACGGGGCGGCCGGTCATCCGAGCCTTGTCCTCGGTCAGGCCGACGGCACCGATCTGTGGGTTGGTGAACACCGCGTGGGGCGCGGCGCGGGTGTCGAACCGGCGGAGGTCGTCGGGATGCAGGAGGTTGTGGGTGACGACCTTGGCCTCGCCGTTGGCCATGTGCTTGAGCTGGTGGCGACCGTTGACGTCGCCGAGCGCCCACACCCCCGGCGCCGAGGTGCGCCCGAAGTGATCGACGACGACGTGCCCGTCACCGTTGACCTCGATGCCGGCGGCCGGCCCGTCGAGCTGGTCGCCGTTGGCCCGGCGGCCGGTGGCCACGAGCAGCACGTCGCCCTCGATCGCCCGCTCGCCCGCGGCGTTGCGCAGGTGGACGGTGACGCCGCCCTCGCGGTGCACCACCCGATCGATCGCCGCGCCGAGCACGACGTCGTCGAACAGGTCCGGGGCGAGCTCGGTGAACCGGGCGGAGATGTCGTGGTCCTCGGCCCGCAGCAGCAGGTTGCCGCGGTTGATCATCGTCACCTTCGAGCCCAGCGTGTGGAACACGTAGCCGAGCTCGGCGGCGATGAACCCGCCGCCGAGCACGATGAGGTGCTCGGGCAGGCGGTCGATGCGCATGACCGTGTCACTGGTGTGGAACGGGCCATCGGTCAGGCCGGGGACCTCGGGGATGAACGGCCGGGCGCCGGCGGCGATGACCACCTGATCACCACGCACCTGGACCCCGTTGACCTCGAGCGTCCGCTCGGCGACGAAGCGGGCGTCGCCCTCGAACACGACCACGTTGTCGAGGCTGTGGCGGTACTGCCGCCCGCCTTCGGCGATCGGGTCGATGCGGTTGAACACCCGGTCGCGGATCGCCGGCCAGTCGGCCCCGTCGAACGTCGCGTGGACCCCGTACTTGGACGCGTGCCGGATCGTGTCGGCCACGTCGGCGGCGTAGATCAGCATCTTCGACGGGATGCAGCCGCGGTTCATGCACGTGCCGCCGAACAGGTCGCGTTCGATGATCGCGATGCGCCAACCGTCCATCTCCGGGACGATCAGGGAGTTCCCCGACCCGGCGCCGAGGATGACCAGATCGACGTCGAGCACATCAGCCATGACGCAAGTGTGCCGTGAGCCGCCGGCCGTTTCGGCACTCACCCATCTCGGGTAGAACTGGCTCCAACCACGTCCGCTGTCGACGATCGGAGACCGACCATGCCCGCGCCGTACACGTTGCCCGACCTGCCCTACGACCCCGCCGCGCTGGAGCCGCACTACTCGGGTGAGATCGTCTCGCTGCACCACGACAAGCACCACGCGGCGTACGTCAAGGGGGTCAACGACACGTTGGACAAGCTCGCCGCGGCGCGCGACAAGGGCGACTTCGCCAGCCTCCCGGCGCTGGAGAAGAGCCTGGCGTTCCACCTGTCGGGGCACGTGTTGCACTCGATCTTCTGGACGAACATGAGCCCGGACGGCGGCGACAAGCCCGACGGTGCGCTCGGCACGGCGATCGACGAGCACTTCGGGTCGTTCGACGCGTTCAAGGGTCAGCTGAGCGAGGCGACCACGTCGATCCAGGGGGTCGGCTGGGGAGCGCTGTCCTGGGAGCCGAGCGGTGGGCGCCTGCTGATCGAGCAGATCTACGACCATCAGGGCAACACCGGGTCGGGCACCATCCCGCTGCTCGTCATCGATGCGTGGGAGCACGCCTTCTACCTGCAGTACAAGAACGTCAAGGCCGACTGGGTCAAGGCGTTCTGGGAGATCGTCCACTGGGCCGACGTCACCGAGCGCTTCGACGCGGCCAAGGCCGCGCCATCGCTGCTGTCGTGACGTGACCTTCGTCGACGTCGCCGACGGCGACGTGCGCTGGCGCTTCGAGCGATCGTTCCTGACGTCCAACTGGACGTGCATCTGGGGGCACGGGTGCCTCGGCATCGGCGACGTGCCTGCGCCGTCGTTGGGCCTCGGGTGCTGCTCGGTCGGGGCGGAGATGGGCGATGCCGAGGAGGCGATGACCACCTCCGCGCTGGCGAAGATGATCCCGCCCGCGCTGTGGGAGCACGCCGCCGCGGTCGACGAGGACGACGTGTTCAGCTCGCCGTCGCGCACCAACACCAAGGTCGTCGACGGGGCCTGCATCTTCCTCAACCGACCCGGGTTCGCCGGTGGAGCTGGATGCGCGCTGCACCTCGCCGCGCTCGACGCCGGTGAGTCGCCACTCGACTGGAAGCCGTCGGTGTGCTGGCAGCTGCCGATCCGCGTCGACTGGGCGGCGCAGCCCGACGGCACCGAGGTGGCCACCGTGCGGCGCTGGTCACGTGCGGACTGGGGGGCGGAGGGCTCGACGATGGCGTGGTGCTGCACCGAGGGACCGGAGGCCTACGTCGGTTCGTCACCGGTGATCGACTCGCTGGCCGAGCCGTTGGAACGCCTCGTCGGTGCGGAGGTGATGGTCACGCTGCGCCGCTCCGTAGGGTCACCGCCGTGAACGACTTCAACACCAAGATCATCGACGAGTTCCGGGCCAACGCCGGCAAGGTCGGCGGACCGTTCGAAGGCGCACCGATGGTGCTGCTGACGACGGTCGGTGCCAAGTCCGGCGCGACGCGCACGACGCCGCTCGTGTACCTGCCGGACGGCGACCGGGTGGTGATCTTCGCCTCGATGGCCGGCGCCCCGAAGCACCCGGCGTGGTACCACAACCTCGTCGCCAACCCGAGCGTCACCGTCGAGATCGGCGACGAGCGCTACGACGCGACGGCCAAGGAGGTCACCGGACCGGAGCGTGACCGTCTGTACGCCGAGCAGGCCTCGCGCATGCCGGGGTTCGCCGAGTACGAGGTGAAGGCCGGCGACCGGGTGATCCCGGTGGTGACGCTCGAACGTGCCTGATGGCGGCGCCTCCAGGGTCGTGATCGACGACCGACGATGAGCGCTGAGGCAGTCGATGCGGTGGTCGTCGGCGGCGGGCCGAACGGGCTCGTCGCCGCGCTGCGCATCGCGCTCGCCGGGCGCAGCGTCACGCTGTACGAGGCCCACGACACCGTTGGCGGCGGCTGCCGCAGCGCCGAGCTGACGCTGCCCGGGTTCGTCCACGATCGCTGCGCGACGGTGCACACCCTCGGCGCGGCGTCGCCGATCTTCGGCTCGCTGGACCTGGAGCGCCACGGGGTGCGCTACGTCCATCCGCCGATCGCGCTGGCCCATCCGCTCGACGGCGGGCGGGCGGCGCTGCTCCACCGGTCGCTCGACGCGACCATCGACGGGCTCGGACGCGACGGCCGCGCCTGGCGGCGGCTCGTCGGTGGCGCGGTGCGCGACTGGGACGGCATCGTCGCGTCGGTGCTGCAGCCGCTGCTGCGCGTCCCGCGGCACCCGCTGGCGATGGCCTCGTTCGGGCTGCGCGCCGTGCCGCCGGCGACGTGGGTCGCCCGGACGTTCGGCACCGCCGAAGGGGCGGCGCTGTTCGGCGGCTGCGCGGCGCACTCGTTCCTGCCGCTCGACCGGCCGTTCAGCGCGTCGTTCGGACTCATGCTCGCGGCGTCCGGTCACGCGGTCGGCTGGCCGTTCGCCGAAGGTGGGTCGCAGCGGCTGGTCGATGCGCTGGCGGCGCGACTGACCGAGGCCGGCGGCACGATCGTCACCGGTCACCCGGTGTCGTCGCTCGACGCCCTGCCGCCGCACCGGGTTGCCCTGTTCGACACCGACCCACTGCAGCTCGCCTCGATCTGCGGTCACCACCTGCCGGCGTCGTACCGCGACCGGCTGCGCCGCTACCGCTTCGGGCCGGCGGCGTTCAAGGTCGACTACGCCCTCGACGGACCCGTGCCATGGGCCAACCCTGCCGTCGCCGACGCCGGCACGGTGCACCTCGGCGGGACGTTCGCGTCGGTGGCCGCGGCGGAGGCCGACGTCGCCGCCGGGCGGATGCCCGAGCGCCCGTTCGTGCTCGCCGTCCAGGCGTCGCAGTGCGACCCGTCCCGGGCGCCGGCGGGCAAGCACACGCTGTGGGCCTACGCCCACGTGCCCAACGGTTCGGTGGTCGACGCCACGGCGGCGATCGAGGCGCAACTGGAACGCTTCGCCCCCGGCTTCCGCGACGTGGTGCTCGCCCGCCACGTGACCGCGCCGGCGCAGCTCGCCGCCTACGACCGCAACTTCGTCGGCGGCGACATCAACACCGGCTCGTTCGCCGGGACGCAGCTGCTGTTCCGCCCGACCGTCCGCCTGCGCAGCTACCGCACGCCGAACCCCGACATCTTCCTGTGCTCGGCGGCGACGCCTCCTGGCGGCGGCGTCCACGGTGCCTGCGGTTCGAACGCCGCAGAGCTGGCCCTGCGACGGTTTCTGATGGTCGGCCTGCGGCCGAACCCGTCCGGCGGGCTCGCTGGCGCTCGCGCCGCCGGGTGCGACCTGGCACGAGCCTCCGACGGACCCAAGCGTCGATGCCGCGTCGGACGCATCTCCCGGCCGGTGAAGGCGCCCTTCGTCAGCCGTTTCTCGGCAGCTCGCTCCAGGGGACGACGCGGTCGTTGTTCGGCTCCTTCGGCAGGCCGAGGATGCGCTCGCCGAGGATGTTCCTCTGCACCTGGTCGGTGCCGCCGTAGATCGGTGGGGCCTGGGCGAACATCGCCATCTCGGTGACGTACGCCGCCGCCGGGTTGCCGGTCGCCTCGGCCAGGGCGGCGGTCGACTTCGAGTCGTAGCCGTGCAGCGTCCCGGCCGGACCGAGGATCGACAGGCCGAGGTCGCGGCACGTGCGCACCAGGTCGCTCATCGCCAGCTTGCCGATGTTGCCCACGCCGGGCAGCTCCCGGCCGGCCTCACGCTCGGCCTTGGCGCGCAACGCCGTGATCCGGGCGATCTCGGTCAGCGTGTGCACCTTCATCAGCTGCTGGCGGACCGTCGGGTCGTCGATCTTGCCGTTGGCCTTGGCCAGCGCGGTGAACAGCCGCTCGGCGCCGGCGACCATCGCCCCGCCGCCGCCGCCCCCGCCGGGCGTGCGCGGCTTGATGAAGTCGCCGACCCGCTTGGGCAGGTCCCCGGCGATCGTGCCGGCGTTGGCCAGGGCGACGTGGCCGCCTGAGCCGCCGGCGCTGAGCCCGGCGCGTTCGAACATCAGCGTCGTGTTGGCCACGGCCCAGCCGTTGTTCAGGCCGCCGACGATCCACGAGTCGGGCACGCGGGCATCGGACATGAACACCTCGTTGAACAGCGCCCGGCCGGTCATCTCCCGCAGCGGGCGGACGTCGACCGCGCTCCCCTGGTGCATGTCGAAGGCGAACCAGGTGATCCCCTGGTGCTTGGGCGCGTCCGGGTTGGTGCGGGCGATGAGCATGCCCATGTCGGCGATCTGCCCGCCGGAGGTCCACACCTTCTGGCCGTTGATCACCCACTCGTCGCCGTCGCGCACCGCCTTGCAGCCCAGCCCGGCGAGATCCGAGCCGGCCCCGGGCTCGCTGAACAGCTGGCACCACGCCCGCTGGCCGGTGACGATCGGGCGGATGAACTCCTCGACCTGCTCGGGCGAGCCGTGCGTCGCGATGGTCGGGGCGGCCAGGAGCATGCCCAGCCCGGTCGGCGCGCCGAGCACGCCGCGCTCGCCGAGGCGGGCGGTGACGGCCAGCGAGTCGGCCCGCGACACGCCCTTGCCGTAGGCCTTCTCCGGCAGCGACGGCGCCGCCCAGCCGGACAGGCCGAGCCGCTCCCACCACTCGGCGACCGTCAGGTCCGGATCCCAGTTGGCGTCGATGAAGGCGTCGAGTTCGTCGATGAGGCTCACAGCGTTAGCTCACCACGCCGGAGGGCGGGCGGTGAAGTCGAACTCTGCGTTCGTGTCGCGCCGCGACCGAACTTTCCACGGTCACGACCGCGACACGAACGAGGGAGACGGGCGGGGTCGCAGTGTTCGTGTCGCGCCGCTGACCGGGCTTTCCACGGTCACGACCGCGACACGAACGTCCGAGTTGACGGCATCCTTGACCGCTATGTCCGAGATCTCTGACTTCGACGCGCTCGGACTGGCCCCTGCGCTGACCGAGGCGCTCACCGCGCTCGGGTACGAGGAGCCCACGCCGATCCAGGCCGAGGCCATCCCCCAGCTCCTCACGGGGCACGACCTGCTCGGTCAGGCCGCCACCGGGACGGGCAAGACCGCGGCGTTCGCCCTGCCGATCCTCCAGCGCCTCGTGGAGTCCCCGCGCGGCGACGCTCCGATGGCGGTCGTGCTCGTGCCGACGCGCGAACTGGCGATCCAGGTGTCCGAGGCGATCTTCCGCTACGGGCGGGGCATGGGGGCCCGGGTGGTCGCCCTGTACGGCGGCCAGCCGATCTTCCGCCAGCTGCAGGCGCTGTCGCGCGGCGTCGATGTCGTCGTCGGCACGCCGGGACGCATCCAGGACCACCTCCAGCGCGATTCGCTCGACGTCACCGGCGTGCGCATGGTCGTGCTCGACGAGGCCGACGAGATGCTCGACATGGGCTTCGCCGAGGACATCGAGGCGATCCTCGACCGGATGCCCGGCGAGCGCCAGACCGTCCTGTTCTCGGCGACCATGCCGCCGCGCATCGAGCAGGTCGCCCGGCGGCACCAGCGCGAACCCGTCCGGATCCGCATCGCTGCGGCGGCGCCGGCGACCGGTGAGGCTCCCCGAGTTCGTCAGGTCGCCTACGTCGTTCCCCGGTCACACAAGCCGGCGGCGCTCGGCCGCGTGCTGGACATCGAGGCGCCGACCGCCGCCCTGGTGTTCTGCCGCACCCGGGTCGAGGTCGACCAGCTGACCGACACGCTGATCGCCCGCGGCTACCGGGCCGAGGCGCTGCACGGCGGGATGACCCAGGAGCAACGCGACAAGGTGATGTCGCGGCTGCGCAGCGGCGCCGCAGAGCTGCTCATCGCCACCGACGTCGCCGCCCGCGGGCTCGACGTCGACGTGCTCACCCACGTCGTCAACTACGACGTCCCGTCCGCACCGGAGAGCTACGTCCACCGCATCGGCCGCGTCGGCCGCGCCGGACGGGAAGGCGTGGCGATCACCCTCGCCGAGCCGCGCGAGCGCCGACTGCTCGGCAACATCGAGCGGCTGACCCGCCAGCCGATCGCCGTCGAGCCGGTGCCGTCGGTCGCCGACCTGCGCGCCCGGCAGATGGAGCTCACCCTGTCGGCGCTGCGCGTCGCGCTGGAGGCCGACGACGAGGAGCTCGACCCGTTCCGCACCGCGGTGCGCAGCCTGCGCAGCGAGTACGACGAGATCGACGTGGCCGCCGCCGCGCTGCGCCTCGTCCACGAGGCCCACGGTTCGACCGCCGAGGAGCCCGAGATCCCGGACCTGTCGGTGTCGAAGCAGGGGCCCGACCGCGACCGTCCGTCGGCGGCCAAGCAGGATGGCCCGACCGGCAAGATCTACATCGCCGTCGGCAAGCACCATCGCATCCGCCCGGCCGACCTCGTCGGGGCGATCGCCAACGAGACCCACCTCAACGGCAAGCAGATCGGGCCGATCTACGTCGCCGAGAAGTTCTCGACCGTCGGCGTGCCCGAGCGCGACGTCGACACCGTGATCGAGGCCCTGAAGCGGAGCACGATCAAGGGCAAGCGGCCCGAGATCCGCCGCTACGTCGAAGGTGGCGGCGACCCGCGACAGCAGCACCGCCCGTTCGACCGCAAGCACCGCAAGGGCGCCGCGAAGCGTTGACCGATCATCGCGGCGGCGGCGCGAAGCGCTGAGTGACGGGTGTAGGACTGTCGCATGACGCGACTCGGCTACCAGATCCCGAACTTCACCTACCCCGACACCACCCCGGCGACGCTGTTCGACGTCGTCGCCGCCCAGGCCAAGGAGGCCGACGAGTCCGGCTTCGACACCGTCTTGGTGATGGACCACTTCTACCAACTGCCGATGATCGGCCCGGCCGACAACGAGATGTTGGAGTGCTACTCGGTGCTGTCGGCGCTGGCCCGGGAGACCAGGAACGTGCGCCTCAGCGCCCTCGTCACCGGCAACACGTACCGCAACCCGGCGGTGCTGGCCAAGACCGTGACCACGCTGGACATCGTCTCCAACGGGCGTGGTCAGCTGGGCATCGGCGCCGGCTGGTACCAGCTCGAGCACGATTCGTTCGGCATCGAGTTCGGCACGTTCACCGACCGGTTCGAGAAGCTCGAGGAGGCGCTGCAGATCATCGTCCCGATGCTGCGCGGCGAGCGCCCGTCGCTCGACGGCAAGCGCTACACGGCGAAGGAGGCGATCAACTCGCCGGCGCCGGCGTCACGCATCCCCGTGATGATCGGCGGTGGTGGCGAGCGCAAGACGCTGCGGATGGTCGCCCAGTACGCCGACGAGTCGAACATGATCTGCGCCATCGACGAGCTGCCGCGCAAGCTCGACGTGCTCGCCGGGCACTGCGAGGCGCTCGGTCGTGACCGCAGCGAGCTGACCGTGTCGTACCAGCGCTCGGTGTGCATCGCCCCGACCATGGAGGAGGCCCGGGCCGACGTGGACGCGTACGCCACGCGCATCGGGCTGACCGAGAGCCAGCGGGGGATGGTCACCGGGCGGATCATCGTCGGCGATCCCGACACGGTCGGCGAGCAGCTCGCCAAGGACATGACCGCTGGGATCGACGGCTTCACCCTGAACATGATCCCGAACGGACACCAGCCCGGCCGGGTGGCGCTGCTCGGCGAGACCGCCGCCAAGGTCGTCTTCGGCTGACCGACCCGCCGTCAGATCCGTTCGAGATCGGCGCCGTCGAACAGGGCCTCGACGCCCTCGGCGTCGCGGTCGGCGGCCATCTCGTCGTCGCTCGGCGACACCGGGGAGCCGTCGGCCGCGGCGAACACGGCGGGCAGCAGGCGGGCGTCGCTGGTGGTGTTGAGGAACAGCTGGTCGCGGCCGAGCACGTAGGCGACGGCGCGCGACAGCGCATCGCCTTCGGGCAACGGCTCGTACCAACTGAACTTCGGCCCGTCGGCGGACGGCGCCCAGCGCCGCCGGGCCACGGCCTTGATCGTCTGCGCTGCCACCGAGCGGGCCGCGCACAGCTCCAGCAACGCTTCGACATCGGCCCGGTAGTCCGGGGCGGGACAGCAGCGCGTAGTTGTACGGGAACAGCACCGAGTCGAAGTCGAAGCGCTCCAGGCTGCGCAGGTGCATGCCCGGGATGCGCACGCCGTGACCGGTGACGCCGATGAACCGGACGAGACCCTCGTCGCGCGCCTGCACGAGCGCGGACACGGCGCCGTCCGGACCGTGGGCGACGGCCCACTCGTCCTCCTCCACGAGGTTGTGCAGCTGGATCAGATCGACGTGGTCGACTCCCATCCGCTCCAGTGAGCGCTCCAACTCCGCCCTCGCGCCGTCGGCCGAGCGCGAGCCGGTCTTCGTCGCCAGGAAGAACTCGTCGCGATGGGCGGCGAGGAACGGCTGCAGCCGCACCTCCGACTGGCCGTAGCCGGCGGCGGTGTCGATGTGGTTGATCCCGGCGGATCGCACCAGCTCCATGGTGCTGTCGGCCCGGCCCTGGCTCATCCCGCCGAGGGCTGCGGCCCCGAAGATCACCCGGGTGCTGAGGTGTCCGGTTCGCCCGAACGGTCGACGCTCGATCATGGACGAACGGTACTCGTGCCAAACCCGGGCAGCGGTCGAGTCGTGTCACACACGTGGGCGACACGAACGCGGAGGTTCACGGATGAGACGATGGCTGACACGGGCGGTGGTGCTCACCGCCGGTGCGACGCTGTGCTTCGGGGGCGTTGCCTCCGCACGCAGCGACGACGACGGCGCGACGACGTCGTCGACACCACCCTCATCGGCGTTGGTCGCGGCGAACGACACCGTCACCTTGCCACTGTTCGGTGCGCTCGCTGGCGGTGGACGTGTCCACCGACCCGTCCGGGCAGATCGCCTCGGTCGACCTCACTCCGCCCGATGGCTTCACCGCCGTCAAGGATCGGCCGAGGAACGTGTCGTTCGTCAACGCGGACGGCACCGCCAAGGTCCGCGTCCAGGCCCACCACGGCGGCCAGTCCGTGTCGGCCCGGGGCACCACGCTCGCCGACATCTCCGGTCCGGGGAGCTGGTCCGGTGATCCGTTCGGCAACGGCTCGAAGGTGACGGTCGACTTCACGGTGGGCGCTGCGGCCGACGGCGGCCCGGACATCACCGGCGTCACCAGCACGGATTCGTCGGCCACGATCAGTGCGACGCAGCACCGCTCCGGCACTCGCAGCAGCGTCGCTCGCGCCACGGTGACCTTCAGCAGCGGCGGTCAGCAGCGCACCCTGTCGATCACCGCGTCGGTCGTCCAATCCGACGAGACGAGCCGAGCGGCAGTCGGTGTTGCCCTGTCGGCGATCCGTGGCGTCGCCCAGGATCCTGCCGTTGCCGCCGGGGCGAAGACGTGGACCGGCCCGCTGTGCGACGGCAGCACCGCACAGATCGACTACACGGTGGCCCAGGACGGCACGCTGAGCGACGTCTCGGCGACTCCGAGCGACGCCCAGGTCAAGACCAACGACAAGTCCGCCGATGTCCGCTTCGCCACCGGCGAGCGCATCCGCATCCGAGTGCGGACCAACGACGACGGCCAGATCAAGGTCGACGTCGAGAAGAAGTTCCGCTGCGACATCACCGATCCCACGGTGAACACGCCGACGAGCACGACGGACGACGACCCGCGATCACGGCGACCACGAGCACGGTGACCGGCCGGGCCACGGCTCGACGCCGACGACCGGTTCCACCCCGACCTCGTCCGATGACGGCGGCCGCCACGGCGGCGGCCACTCCGGTGGCGACGACGGCTCGTCGGGTCGTGGAGGCGACGGCAGCGGCGGTCGTGGCTGACCGCCGCTCGGCGATCACCCGGATCACTCGTTCGGTCGACGGCCAGGTTCGTGCCCCCTCCCGGGGCGCGAGCCTGGCCGCCGCCGTGATGGGGTTCGTCGCCATCGCCGGGGGCTGCGCGAGCGGTTCGAGCTCGCCGGCGACCACCAGCGGGACGACGGCCGTGGTGACCGTGTCGACGACCACGACCGTGACGGCGAGCTCGGTCGCCACGACTCCGAGACCGAGCGCCGCGACCACCTCCCCCCGTCCGCCGCGCCACCAGCCACGACGCAACCGATCGACCCCGCAGCCACGCTGCAGCAGGGGCTGGTCGGGCTCGGCGCCAACTACCACTTCACCACGGTGGCGACGGTGGACGGCACCGCGATCCTCACCGCGGACGGTGACCGCATCGCCGATGGCCAGCGCTTCGCCGTCACGTCGAACGGGGCGACCGTCCAGTACGTCATCACCCCGGACGGCACGTGGGTGCAGCAGGCCGGGCAGGAGTGGCAACAGGTCGACGACCCGCCGGCCACGGCCGATCCGATCACCGCGCTCGGGGCGCCGACCTCCGTGGCGCTGGCCGATGCCCAGGGCACGACGGTCACGCTGACGGTCACCGTGCCGGCCACGGCGATCGGCGTCGCCGCCGACGGTGACGTCCCGCTCACCGCCACCGTCACGGACGGCACGCTGACGGGGGTGAGCTACACGACCGCTGTCGGCGCCAAGCCGGCGACGGTGCAGGCGACGTTCGGCCCGCCGAGCGACGCATCGCCGGTGACCGCCCCGGCCTGACCCGGTGGTGTCGGACATCGGGCTGGCAGACTCCGCCCGATGTCCGACACCACCGCCGAAACTGCCGCCGCCGCTCCGCTCCCCCTCTCGACGCTCGGCGTCTGGTACTTCACCGACGGCATGGACGCGGCCGGGGCCGCGGCGTTCGCCGAGCGCGTCGAGTACCTCGGCTACTCGACGCTGTGGCTGCCCGAGACGACCGGGCGTGACCCCTTCGCCCACGTCGCCTACCTGGCCACCCAGACCACGTCGCTGCGCTTCGCCACCGGCATCGCCAACGTGTTCCACCGCCATCCCGGGATGATGATGCAGGTGACCAACACGCTCGCCGAGCAGACCGGCGGGCGCTTCGTGCTCGGCATCGGCGTGAGCCACGCGCCCATGGTCGCCGGTCTGCGCAAGCTCGACTACTCCAATCCCCTGTCGCAGATGCGCGCCTACCTCGACGGGATGGACGCCTCGCCGTACTCGGCGCGTCAACCGGCGCAGCCGCCCCAGCGGGTGCTCGCCGCGCTCGGCCCGAAGATGCTCGAGCTGTCGGCCGAGCGAGCCGACGGTGCTCATCCGTACTTCACCACCCCGGAGCACACCGCCCACGCCCGCCAGATCATCGGTCCGGACAAGCTGCTGTGCGTCGAGCAGAAGGTGGTGCTGACGGCGGACGCCGAGGCGGGCCGCCGCGCTGGCGTCCACGGCCATCGGCTACTACGCCGGCCTGCCCAACTACCGCAACAACTGGCTGCGCCTGGGCTTCACCGAGGAGCAGATCAACCAGAGCGACCCGGCGTTCGTCGACGCCGTCGTCGCCTGGGGCACGGCCGAGCAGATCCGGGACCGGGTGCAGTCGCACTACGACGCCGGGGCCACGCACGTGTGCATCCAGCCGCTGTCGCCGGACCCGGAGCGGCCGCGGGCGCTCGACTGGGACGCGCTCGAGGCGCTCTCCCCGAGCGCATGAGCGAGGCGCTGCCGGAGGCGGCCACGATGGCCGACCGGCTGGCGCTGGACGGCGACGGCGACTCGTTCCGCAGCACCTACCCGACCGAGGAGCGCCACGTGTTCGGCGGGCTGCTCGTCGGCCAGGCGCTGCGCGCCGCTCAGCTCACCGTCGACGGGCGCGGCGCCCACTCGCTGCACGCCTCGTTCCTCCAGGCCGGCCGCGGCGGCGAGCACGTCACCTACGACGTCGAACGCACCCGTGACGGGACGAGCTTCGGCACCCGGCGGGTGGTGGCCCGCCAGTCCAGTGGCGTCGTGCTCGTGTTGACCGCCGACTTCCACCGCGACGAGGACGGTCACGATTACGCGGAACCGGGCGTGCTCGGCGTGCCCGGACCCGACGGACTGCCGGTCGGGCGCTACGCCAGCCGGTGGTTCGAGTCGCGCGACGTCCCCGTCGAGGACCAGCCTGTCGACGGGCCGGCGCTGGCCCGGCGAGCGTGGTTCCGTCCGACCGCGCCGGTGCCCGACGACGCGTTGCTGCACCAGCACGCCCTCGCCTACCTGTCGGACCACGGGCCGACCCGGGCGGCCCGGGAGCCGCATGCCCACCTCGCCGACGACGCCGCCCGCCAGTCGGTCTCCCTCGACCACGCGGTCTGGTTCCACCGCCCGGTCGACGTCAACGACTGGCTGCTCAGCGAGCTGCACCCCGTCGCCACCGGCCGCGGCCGTGGCCTGGCGCTGGGCTCGATCCGCACCCGCTCCGGCGACCTCGTCGCCACCGTCGCCCAAGAGGTCCTCCTCCGCACGCGGAGAAACGTGAGAATTCTTCGTGAATCGGGGGCTCTGAGGCTTCTCTGAGGAACCTCCGAGCATGCTCAGAGTGGGCCGGTCGACGATGGCCGCCGACCTTCGTCGTCGAGCAAGAGGAGCCGAGATGTCGCCGAGCACTGCCCGTCCAGCGGGTTCACGCGGCCGCTGGATCAGGTGGGTCGCCCTCCTCGTCGTCGTCGCCGGGATCGGTGCCACGGCGGCGTGGTGGTTCGGCTGGCGATCGAAGGACGAGCAATCCGCCGGGGCGTCGGGCAACTCGACGACGATCAAGCGGGTGGTCGAGGCCACGACCGGCACCGTCAGCGACACCGTCGCCGCAACCGGCACGGTCGCCGCGGCGACGACCGACGACCTCAGCTTCACGTCGAGCGGCACGGTCACGGCGGTGAACGTCGCCGTCGGCGACACCGTCACCGCCGGCCAGGTGCTGGCGACGATCGACCCGACCGAGCTGCAGTCCGCGTACGACGCCGCGCAGGCGACCGTGGCGACGGCACAGGCCAAGCTCGACGACGACAAGGACGCCGACGCATCCGCCGAGCAGCTCGCCGCCGACGAGTCGGCCCTGAAGGTGGCCTACGACGCCGCCGTCGCCGCCTCCGCCGCGCTCGACGGCGCCTCGCTGAAGGCGACCACGGACGGCACCGTGACGGCGATGAACCTCACCGTCGGGCAGCAGCTCGGCAGCGGTGGCACGAGCGGGACGTCGGTCAGCGGCTCGGGCACCGGCGGCGGCGCCACGCCACGCTCGGTCGGCTCGTCCACCGGCAACGGCCAGACCGGTTCGAACAGCTCGTCGAGCGGCACCTCGACCGCGCAGATCCAGGTGGTCAGCACCGGCAAGTACACCGTCGACCTGTCGGTGGACACGACGGACATCGCCAAGGTGGCCGACGGCCAGACGGTCGCCCTGAGCATCTCCACCGACTCGACGTCCACGTCCAACCAGACCAACACCCGTCGCGGCAACTTCCCCGCCGGCGGGAACTTCCCCGCCGGCGGCAACTTCCCCGCTGGCGGGGAACTTCCCGGCGGCCGGTGGGAACTTCCCGCGTGGGAGCACCACCGGCAACGGCACCACGACGGGCAACGCCGACGGGACGAACCGCCCGACCACGGCGACCGCCGCGGCGACGGCGACGGGCACCGTGAGCGAGGTCAGCAAGATCGCCACGGCCACGTCGGGTGTCGCCTCGTACAGCGTCACGGTCGGCTTCGACGGCGACCCGACGAAGGTGTTCATCGGCTCCACCGTCTCGGCCACGATCACGACATCGAGCCACGAGGGCGTGCTGATCCCCACGCTGGCCATCACGACCGAGGGGGCGACGTCCACGGTGCTGATCGCCACCGACGGGACCGCGGAGGGCGCAACCGAGCGGCGCACCGTCGTCACCGGCTCGACGGTCGGCAACGAGACCGAGATCACCAGCGGCCTGCAGGCCGGCGAGCAGGTGCTGATCGAGGTGACCATCCCGGCAGGGCGCACCGGCACCGGCGAAGGCGGTCGGACGGGCGAGGGTGGCTTCCCGGGCGGCGCCGGACAGGGCGGCGGCCAGTTCCCCGGCGGCGGCGAGGGGCGGCAGTTCCCCCGCGGCGGGCAGGCTCCCACCGGTGACGGCCAGGCGCCGGTCGCCCCGAGCACGACGGTGGCCGGCTGATGTCCCGGCGCCACCGCAACGCCGATCCCGCCGTCGGTTCGAGCGCACCGACCGACGCTCCGTCGGATCGCTCGACCGAGCCGGAGCCGTCACCGGTCATCGAGCTGGCCGGAGTCAGCAAGATCTACCGCACCGGGGAGATCGACGTGGCCGCGCTGCGCGACGTCTCCCTGCGGATCGACGAGAACGAGATGGTCGCGATCGTCGGTCCGTCCGGTTCGGGCAAGTCGACGTTGATGCACATCCTCGGCTGCCTCGACGTGCCGACCAGCGGGGAGTTCCGCCTCGCCGGTCACGACGTCGCCGGGTTCGACGAGAACCAGCTGGCCGACGTGCGCAACCGGTTCATCGGCTTCGTCTTCCAGCAGTTCAACCTGCTCGCCTACCTGTCGGCGTGGCGCAACGTCGAGCTGCCGCTCGTCTACAGCAGGATCAAGCCGGCCGAGCGACGGCGCCGGGCCCTCGCCGCGCTCGAGGTCGTCGGCCTGGCCGACCGGGCCCACCACCGCCCCGGCGAGCTGTCCGGTGGCCAGCAGCAGCGCGTCGCCATCGCCAGGGCGCTCGTCACCGAACCGGGGATGATCCTGGCCGACGAGCCGACCGGCAACCTCGACTCGTCGGCGACCGCCGACATCCTCGCCCTGTTCGACGAGCTGCACGCCAGCGGCCGCACGATCATCCTGATCACCCACGAGGCCGACGTCGCCGCCCGCGCCGAGCGGATCATCCAGATCCACGACGGCGGGATCGTCCCGTCCGAGACGGCACTGGCCACGACATCATGAGGTGGCGGGACACGTTCCGCACCGCCGGCGACGCGGTGCGCACCCACCGGCTGCGCTCGGCCCTGACGATGCTCGGGATCATGATCGGCATCAGCGCGGTGGTGCTGACCGTCGGCCTCGGCCAGGGCGCCCGCGCCAAGGTGCGCGACGACATCAACGCGCTCGGGCACCAACCTCCTGGTCGTCTCCCCCGGCAGCACGACCAGCAGCACCGGCGTGCGCGGCGGCTTCGGCAGCGCCTCGACGCTGACCCTGCAGGACGCTGCCGCGCTGTCGGACAAGTCGGCCGCCCCTGACATCCAGGCCGTCGCCGCCGAGACCTCGTCCAACGGCGCGCTGACCGCCGGCACGACCAACTGGACGACGACCGTCGTCGGCACGTCGCCGAGCTGGCAGCAGGTGCGGTCGCGCACCGTCGAGACCGGCCGGTTCCTGACCGCGCAGGACGATGCCGACGTCGCCGCCGTCGTCGTGCTCGGCCCCGACACCGCGACCGAGCTGTTCGGCGACGCCGTCGATCCGGTCGGCCAGACGGTGACGATGGACAACGTCGCCCTCCAGGTCATCGGCGTGCTCACGCCGCTCAGCTCGTCGGAGTCGACGCGCAACAACGACACGGCGCTCGTGCCGCACAGCACGTATGCGCAGTTGCTGGTGGGCGGTTCGTCACGCAACTCGGTCAGCTCGATCTACGTCAAGGCGACCGGCTCGAACACCCTGTCGGCCGCCTACCAGGAGGCCGACGCGCTGCTGCTCAACAGCCATGGGATCACCTCGGCGACCAGCGCCGACTTCTCCATCGCCACCCAGGAGTCGCTGCTGTCGGCGGCCAGCTCGGTCGACTCGACGCTGACCGTGATGCTCGGCGGGATCGCCGTCATCTCCCTGCTCGTCGGCGGGATCGGGGTGATGAACATCATGCTCGTCTCGGTCACCGAGCGGATCCGCGAGATCGGCCTGCGCAAGGCGCTCGGCGGCCGGCCGCGGTTCATCCGCCGCCAGTTCCTCGTCGAGGCCTCGATCCTCGGCCTGGCCGGCGGCCTGCTCGGCGTCGCCGTCGGCATCGGCGGTGCGGTGATCCTGCCGAAGGTCACCGACACCAAGGTGCTGCTGTCGGTGCCGGCGTCGGTGGGCGCGATCGCCATGGCCATCGCCATCGGCATCGTCTTCGGTGTCTACCCCGCATCCCGCGCCGCCCGTCTGGCGCCGATCGACGCGCTGCGCAGCGAGTGAGGACCGTTCCGTGAGCTCCCCTGCCACCTCCCTCTTCCCCGACGAGATCACCAGCGGCGCGTACCGGCGCCGGCGACGCATCCGCCGGACGGTGACGGCCGCCGTCGTGCTCGTGCTGCTCGCCGGCGGCGGCCTCGCCGTCGCCCAGACGACCGGCTCGAAGCCCACCGTGTACCGCTTGGCGACGGCCAGCCAGCAGGCGGTCACGGCCACGCTGGAAGGCGTCGCCACGATCCAGCCGGTGGTCCAGGCCGACGTGGCCTTCCCCAACTCGGGCACCGTGACCACCGTCGACGTCGCGGTCGGCGACACCGTGACCACCGGCCAGCAGCTCGCCCAGCTCGACACCGCCGACCTGCTGGTGACGGTGCGGTCGAAGGAGGCCGCGCTGGACAAGGCCCAGCTGATCCTGGCCGAGGCGATCGACGGCAAGGACGTCAGCTCGCTGGTCGGTGGCGCCGCCGGCCGATCCTTCGTGCTCTCCCCGGCGGCCGTGACCCGAGCGCTCGCGCTCCTCCCGGCGGACGCCCCCGATGGCCTCGCCGCGGCCCGCGCTGGCGTCGCCGCGGCCCAGCACGACGTCGACTCGGCGATCTCCGAGGCGGCCAGTGCCCTCGACTCGGCGACGTCGGTGTGCTCGGCGATCGGTGTCGACCCGGACAACACGGATCCCTCCGCCGTGTCGTCTGCGGTCAACGCCTGCCAGAGCGCGCTCAACACCGTGGTGTCCAAGCAGGACAAGGTGAAGGGCGCGCAGAACGATCTGGCCGACGCCTCGTCGGCGTTGGACTCGCTGCTCCAGCAGTGGGCCGACGACGCCGCCACGGCGACCACCGCCGAGCCGGCGACCACCGCGCCCGCCGCGACCACGGCGACGACATCGCCGCCGACATCGCCGTCGACCACGTCGGGTTCGACGTCGGACACCAGCACCACCACGAGCACCCCGTCGACCGGCGACGACGACGCCATCGTCCGACGTTCCGAGCAGCACCACCGGCGGCCGCACCGGCGGCGGTGGCTCCGGCCGCTCCTCGAGCGGCGGCGGGCGCGACGCGCAGCGCCGGCGCGGGCGGCGGTGGGGCGACGACGAAGTCCCCGACGGCGTCGGACATCGCCGGCTACCAGCAGGACGTCGACGCCGCCCAGTCCGCGCTCGACGTCGCCTACCTCGCCGTCGCCCAGGCGACGATCGCCTCACCGATCGACGGCACCGTGATCGCCGTGAACATCGCCCCCGGCGACAGCGTCTCGGCCGGCTCGACCACCGAGACGATCGTCATCGAGGGCGCCGGCGGGTACGAGGCGACCACCACGGTCAGCCTGGCCGACGTCGCCGACGTCAAGGTCGGGGCGACCGCGACGGTGCTGCCGGACGGCTCGTCCACGGCCTTCAACGGCAAGGTCGTGTCCGTCGCCGTGGTGCCGACCACCTCGACCGCCGGCACGTCGAGCTTCGCCGTGGCCATCGCCCTCGACGGCGACACCTCGGCGCTGCACAACGGCGGCATCGGATCGGTGGCGATCGTCACCGGCTCGACCGAGGCGACGCTGGCCGTGCCGACCTCGGCGGTGACCACCGACGGCTCGACCCACACGGTGCAGGTGTACGACGGCACGACGGTCACCACGACGCGGGTCGAGGTCGGCGTGATCGGCCCGGTGTGGACGCAGATCACCTCCGGCGTGACCGAGGGTCAGCAGGTCGTGGTGGCCGAGCTGGACAAGCCGCTGCCCAGCTCGGCGACGAGCTCGTCGAACTCGAACCGCGGCCGGACCGTCACCATCAACGGCCGGCAGATCACGTTCGGGGCCGGCGCTCCGCCCTGATCGCCCGTCAGACCGGGGAGGCCTGGCCGGCCGCTCGGGGTGAGGTCGCCTCGCGAGCGTTCGCCGCGATCGCCTCGACGACCTCGTTCCACCGCTCGACGGGCAGGTCGTGGCCCATGTCCGGGAACATCAGCAGCTTGGCCGTCGGCACGGCCTCGGCGGTGGCGATGCCCCCGTCGGGCTTGACCAGCGGATCGACGAGGCCGTGGATGACGAGGGTCGGCACGGTGACCCGGTGCAGTCCGTCGGTGCGGTCGGGGCTGCCGGCGATGGCGATGGTCTGACGGCCGGCGCCGTCGCGGTCCGGGTCGCGGGCGAGGTCGGCCGCGATCAGCTTGCGCATCTCGGCCTCGTCGAAGTGCGGACCGGAGACGAGCCGCCCGGCCTCGAGGCCGCCGGCGATCGGGTCCTTGCGGCTGCGGGCCAGCACCCGTGGCATCTTGCGCAGCAGCTTCAGCGTGATCTTGCCGTGCTTGCGGTCGCCCGTGTTGGACATGATCGACGTCAGGCTGAGCACCTTGTCCGGGTGGCCGATCGCCAGCGACTGGACGATCATCCCGCCCATCGATGCGCCGACGACGTGGGCCTTGGCGATGCCGAGGTGGTCGAGCAGGGCGGCGGCATCGTCGGCCATGTCGCTGAGGTGGTAGGCGGGATGGGCGAAGCGCGGCGACAGCGTGGCCAGCAGGAGCTGGCGCACCGTCGGCGCCGGTGCGTCGATCTTGGTGGACAGTCCGATGTCCCGGTTGTCGAACCGGATCACCTTG
Source organism: uncultured Acidimicrobiales bacterium (assembly GCA_963794805.1). Lineage (GTDB taxonomy): Bacteria > Actinomycetota > Acidimicrobiia > Acidimicrobiales > Ilumatobacteraceae > JAODBQ01. Next base: position 9,392 of record CAWCFL010000004.1, on the reverse strand, counting down.
AAGCCCGCCTCGACGAGGAGCTCGACGAGGGCCTCCGGCCAGTCGATCAGCTGTCCGCCGAGACCCATCACGAGCAGGAGCGGCTCGCCGTCCTCGTCGCCGTGGACGTCGTATTCGATGGTGATCCCGTTGACCTGTGCCGCTGTCATGGCCGCCGACGATACGTGGTCGAATGACGAGATGGATCTGCAGCTGTCCGGCAAGCGGGCGCTCGTCACCGGCGGCAGCCGCGGCATCGGCCGGGCGATCGCCCTGGCACTGGCCGCCGAGGGCGTCTCGGTGGCGATCTGCTCGCGCCGGCTCGACGACATCACCGAAACGGCACGTGAGCTGGCCCTGGAGACCGGCTCGACGGTCGTCGGCGATCGCCGCCGACACCGGCTCGCGCGAGGGTGTGTCCGACCTCGTGCGCGAGGCCACGGCGGCGATCGGGCCGATCGACATCCTGGTGAACAACGCGGCCACCGCCGCCGGGCGGGGCAAGCCGCCTCGCCTGGGCGAGATCACCCGCGAGGCGCTGCTCACCGAGATCGACGTCAAGGTGCTCGGCTACCTGTTCGCCGCCCAGCTCGTCGCCCCGGCGATGCGCGAGCGCGGCTGGGGGCGGATCATCAACATCGCCGGCCTGGCCAGCCGCACGACCGGATCGACGATCGGGACGATCCGCAACGTCGCCGTCGCGGCGATGACCAAGAACCTGGCCGACGAGCTCGGCCCCTCGGGGATCACCGTCAACTGCGTGCACCCCGGGCTCACCCGCACGGTGCGGTCGGCCGATGTCGATCCTGCGGACGCCGACGCCGTCGCGCTCGCCAAGATGATCGAGGAGCGGATCCCGTCGGCCAACTCGATCCGCCAGATGATCGACGCCCACGACCTCGCCCCGCTGGCCGTCTTCCTGGCCTCCCCGCTGTCGTTCGTGATCAACGGCGAGAGCATCGAGGCCGGCGGCGGACTCCCCGGCGTGGTCCGCTACTGAAATATCAGCGGTTGTTGTGGTGTTGAATCATTGCGATCGCAACATTCGTCCCGAGGAGGACACACCATGCCTGCCGTCACCGCCGACACACTGACCCTGACCAAGCTGCCGACCGTCTCGCCCGAGACGCGGGTGCGCCCGGTGCGCTCGGTCACCACCGGCCCACGGGGCTTCGAGGGCGAAGGCTTCCCGGTCCGCCGGGCGTTCGCCGGCATCCCGTCCGACCAGCTCGACCCGTTCATCATGATGGACGAGATGGGCGAGGTGGACTATGCCCCGTACGAGCCGAAGGGCACCGACTGGCACCCGCACCGCGGCTTCGAGACCGTCACCTACATCATCGACGGCACGTTCCTGCACCAGGACTCGCACGGCGGCGGTGGGGTGATCTCCAACGGGGCGACGCAGTGGATGACCGCCGGCGGGGGGATCCTGCACATCGAGACGCCGCCCGAGTCACTGGTCGTCTCCGGCGGGCTGTTCCACGGCCTGCAGCTGTGGGTCAACCTGCCGTCGAAGTCGAAGATGATCTCGCCGGCGTACCAGAACCTCGAGGCCGACCTCGTCACGCTCGTCGCCTCGCCCGACGGCGGGGCGCTGCTGCGGATCATCGCCGGCGACATCGCCGGCAACGTCGGTCCCGGCTCGACGCACACCCCGATCACCGTCGCCCACGCGACGGTCTCGCCCGGCGCCCGACTGGTCGTCCCGTGGCGGGCCGACTTCAACGCCTTGGCCTACGTGATGTCCGGGCGCGGCGGCGTCGGCGACGAGCACCGCCCGGTGACGGCCGGGCAGGCGATCGTGTTCGGTGAGGGCGACGCGGTGCAGGTCGACAACACCGGATCGGAGCCGCTGGAGATCATCCTCCTCGGCGGCCAGCCGCTGCGCGAGCCGGTCGCCCAGTACGGCCCGTTCGTGATGAACCACCGCCACGAGCTGGCCCAGGCGATCGACGACTACAACGCCGGCAAGCTCGGCCGCGTCCCCGTCGGCGGCCTCCAGCCGTATCGCCGAGCGTGAGAAGAGTGATGCGCGGCGGCACGCCGCGCATCACTCAGCTCGGGAGGGCTCGGCGCCAGGGGGTGAGGTCGAGGCCGGGGTACTTGGCGGCCATCGCCTCGACGGTGGCCGCGTTCCAGTACGGGTGGCCGGGACGGGGGATGCCGAACAGGGCGAGGTCGTCGGGCGACTTGCCGCGGACGAAGTCGGCGAACACCCGGCTGTTGCCCTGTCGGGCGAAGGCGTCGTAGCCGAACCACTCGGCGGCGGCAGGACGGAACCCGACGACGAGCACGGCGCGCGCGGCGTCGGGACGGGCGAAGTCGGTGCCCCGATGCCACACGTCGGAGCGGTACGCCAGCAGCGTGCCGCGCCGGCCGGTGGCGACGATCTCGTGGTCGTACATCTCGTCGGCGGCGAGATGTGACCAGCGGCGCGGCACCAGCCGCGGCGGCGCACAGCCGTCGTCGACGTCGGTCAGGTACAGGAACGTCTCCAGGTGCCAGAAGCCCGGCTCCATCCGCGGCGGGACGAGCGAGTGGTTGCCGTCCTGGTGCAGCGGCTGCTCGTAGTTGATCGCCCCGGCCCACTTCGCCCACACCGCGGCCTGGTAGATGCGCAGGTCGTCGTCGGCCAGCGCGCTGCGGGCGAAGGCGACGAGGCGTGGGTGCACGAACAGGTCGTTGAGGGCATCGCAGCCGGGCTGCGGGAAGCCGCGCATCCCGTCGAACTGCGACGACCGGAACTGCTTGCCGAGTGGGTCGCCGTCGCCGAAGCCGCGCGCCTGGTTGTAGTCGTCGAAGGAGTCTGCGCCGTACAGGCGGGCGAGGTCGCCGGCGACGGCGTCGATCTCGTCGGCGGGCACGACGCCGGGCACGACGGCGAACCCCTCCTGCTGCCACTGGCGGGTGGCCTCGGCGAAGTCGGCGACCACGGCGCGCCGGCCCGCTCAGTCGGCGAGCGGCTCGAGGACGAACAGCGGGATGACCCGCTCGGTCTTGGCCTGGTACTCGGCGTAGTTCGGGAACGCGGCGACGGCGCGCTCCCACCACTCGGCCTTCTCGTCGCCGAACACCTCGCGGGCCGTCATGTCCTGCTTCAGCGTCCCGTCCTGCACCTCGACGTGCGGATGGGCGACGAGGTTGTGGTACCAGACCGGGTTCTTCGGCGCCCCGCCGAGCGACGCCACCGCCGCGTACCGACCGTCGTGCTCCACCCGCATCAGCGGGGACTTGCGCAGCTTGCCGGTCTTGTTGCCGACCGAGGTGACGACGATGACGCGCATGCCGTTCATCTCCGTCCCCTCGGTCCCTCCGGAAGACTCGATCAGATCGGCTTGCTTGCGGGCCCACTCGAGGGTCCCCGGCTCGTACTCACCTTGCAGCGGCATGAGCCCACCGTACGCGGACGCGATTCGAGATGTGCGCACGTGGGCGGCACATCTCGAATCGCCGGCGCCGGCCGCCCCGGCGGGTCAGGCGGCCGACCACGCCGGGTTGCGGCCGGTCCAGGCGACGAGGCGCTCGATCGCCGGGGCGTCGTCGGCCACGGGGACCGGGGCGCCGAACGGGGTCTGCTCACGACCCTCGGCCGGCAGACCCATCTGCATCGTGGCCAGCGCGATCTCCATCGATCCGGCGTCGAACGCCGGCTGCTGGCCGGTGGCCGCGGCGAGGTCCCACGTGTGCGTGCTGACCTCGGCCAGGTAGATGGCGATCAGCACCCGGGCGGGCAGCGTGGCCCACGGCAGCTCGACCACGCGGTCGAGCAGGGCGTCGTCGGCCCAGGTGTCCCCGAACGATGCCGCCGTCGCGGCGAGCGCGTCGACCACCGCCTGCGGCTCCACGCCGACGTACTCCTCCAGCTCGTGCACGGGATCGTCGCCGGCCGCCTCGATCGACCGGTCGGCGGCGCCGGCGAGGTGGCGGATCAGGGAGTCGACGTCGTACTCGGTGCACGGCGTCGGGGCGCCGAGCTGGTCCGCGCCGACGTTGCGCGCCGTGGCGACGGCGAGGTCGAGCGCGGCCTGCAACTGCGGGCGGGCGTCGGGCAGCTGGGCGGCGCGGTTGGCGGCCTCGGCCTGGGCTTCGGCGGTCATTCCGGTGGAGGTGGTCTCGGTCATGGGAGGCACGGTACGGAACGGAACCGGACATCTTGTGTCCGGTTCTCACGGCCGCGCCGAAACATGCCAGGCTCGGCCGGCAGTCGTCGACGAGGGGGTTTGGACGGATGGAGCATTTCCAGGGGGCCGGGGCGATGATCACCGGTGGAGCCAGCGGGATCGGCCTGGCCGTCGCCAAGCAGCTCGGGGCCAAGGGGGCCAAGCTCGTGCTGGCCGACATCGAGCAGAGCGCCCTCGACACCGCCGTCGCCGCGTTCACCGAGGCCGGCGTCGAGGCTCACGGCATCATCTGCGACGTCAGCAAGAAGGACAGCGTCGACGCCCTGGCCGACGAGTGCTTCGCCCGGCTCGGCAAGGTCCACGTGATCTTCAACAACGCCGGCGTCGCCGTCGGCGGTCCGATCACCGAGATGACCCACGACGACTGGCGGTGGATCATCGACGTCGACCTGTGGGGCCCGATCCACGGTGTCGAGGCGTTCGTGCCGCGGATGATCGAGCAGGGCGAGGGCGGCCACGTCCTGTTCACCGCCTCGTTCGCCGGGCTGGTGCCGAACGTCGGCCTCGGCCCGTACTGCGTGGCCAAGTACGGCGTCGTCGCACTCGCCGAGGTGCTGGCCCGCGAGCTGCGCCCGAACGAGATCGGCGTGTCGGTGCTGTGCCCGATGCGGGTCGGCACGAACATCGGCAGCTCCGAGCGCAACCGCGCCGGCGAGTACGGCGGGGCCGACGCCGGCAACCTCGTCGAGGATCAGGACGAGGACAACAGCGACCTCGCCGGCCGGGTGCTCGACGTCGACGACGTCGCCGCGCTCACCGTCGACGCGATCGTCGGCAACCGCCTGTACGTGCTGCCCCACGACGAGAGCCGCCAGGCGATCCGCCGCCGGTTCGAGCGCATCGACCGCATCTTCGAACAGCAGCCGTCACGCGACCTGAGCGGTCACGCGCCGAGCGCGAGGCCCTCCACGCCGAGGTCGAAGCGCCACAGCGTGCCGCGGCGCGACTCGGTGACGTACAGCGAGGTGCCGGCGAAGCAGCAGTTGGTCGGCATCCCGTCACCGCACATCAACCGGTCGACGATCTCGCCGGACCCGTCGATCACGCTCACGCAGTGGCCGTAGGTGGAGGCGACGTACATCGTCCCGTCGGCGCCGAAGCACATCCCGTCGGGGAAGTACCGCTCGGGAAGCTGGGCCGACCAGCTCCGGCGCGCCGCCGACGAGGCGCATGACCCGGCGGGTGAACGACTCCGTCCAGTGCAGCACCCCGTCGCCGTCGAAGGCGATCCCGTTGGGGAACACCGGCTCGAGCTCGGCCACGAGCTCGCCGTCGCCGGTGCCGATGTCGACGGCGAACAGCCGGCCGTTGAGACCGTTGCTCCCCGGGTCCGACTCACCGCGCGGGTCGGTGAACCACAGCCGTCCGTCCGGCCCGACGCACAGGTCGTTGGGGCCCTCCAGGGTGATCCCGGCGACCGACGTGAACGGTTGGGTGACGGCGCCGTCGAGCGTGGCCCGCTGGATGCCGGCCTGGGCCCGTGGACCGTGCCCCATCCCGCCGTTCTGGGTGATCCACAACGCCCCGTCCGGACCGATCGTCGCCCCGTTCGGGCCGCCACCGGTCTCGGCGACGACGCGCACCGAACCGTCCGCGGCGCAGGCGGAGATCCGCCCGCCGGTGATCTCGGTGAACAGCACCTCGCCGTCGTGGAACACCGGCCCTTCGGGGAAGGCGAGTCCGCTGGCAACGATCTGTCCGTCGGTCATGCACCGACCGTACGACCCGCGGCGGGGGTGACGTACCCTCGGGCGGATGGACGACGAGCTGGTCAACCGGGTGACCTGGAAGATCCCCAATGCCCTCGCGCTGGTCGGTTCGCGCGCCGGGGACGAGCGCAACGCGATGACCACGAGCTGGATCACCCAGCTGTCGATGGAGCCCGTCCTGATCGGCGTCGGCGTGGACAACGGCGCCGTCACCCACCGGTTGATCGCCGCCGGCGGGTCGTTCACCGTCAACCTGTGGGACGCCGAGAACACCCGCCCGTTCGTCAAGTTCTCCAAGCCGGCGCAGGGCGACGACACCCAGTTGAACGGGCTGGCGATCACGACGGCGACCACCGGCGCGCCGGTGTTCGTCGACGCCGTGGCGTGGATGGACTGCGCCGTGCGCCAGTCGGTCGACCTCGGCACGCACACGCTGTTCATCGGCGAGGTCGTCGACGCCGCGGTCAACCAAGATGATGTGCGCGTCGCGTCGATGAGCGACACGCGCATGAAGTACGGCGGCGTCAAGAGGCACCGTCCATGATCGTGCTCCGCTCGCCGCAAGCGGCTCCCTGCGCCTGCCGTGCTCGCCGCCTCCGCTGCGCTTCGGCGCTCGCCGCGTGTTGAGTCGGCGATGACCCGTCGCATCGTGGTCTTCGGCGCAGGCGCGGTCGGCAGCGTCATCGGTGGGCGCCTCCACCAGGCGGGGCACGACGTCGTGCTCGTCGCCCGCGGCGCGCACGCCCAGGCGATCAACGCCGGCGGGCTGACGCTGAACGACCCGGCGGGCACGGCGACGATCCGTGTGCCGGCGGTCGAGCGGATCGACGAGGTCACGCTGGCCGACGGCGACGTCGTCGTCCTGGCGATGAAGACCCAGGGCACCGAGGCTGCGCTCGAGGCGCTCGCGGCCCACGCTCCGGCGGGGATCACCGTCGCCTGCGCCCAGAACGGGATCGAGAACGAGCGGCTGGCGTTGCGCCGCTTCGCCGACGTCCAGGGGATCTGCGTGATGCTCCCGGCGGTGTTCCTCGAACCCGGCGTCGTCGACACGTTCGGGCAGCCGCAGAACGCGATCCTCGACCTCGGTCGCTACCCGTCGGGCACCAACGACGCCAGCCACGCGCTCGCCGCGGCGTTCGAGGCGTCCGGTCTGGCCAGCCGGGCGCTCGACGACGTGATGCGCTGGAAGCACACCAAGCTGCTGGCCAACCTGCGCAACATCCTCGACGCGCTGGTCGTCGAGCAGCGCGACGACCGCACCCGCGACCTCGGCCGGGCCGTCCGGGCCGAGGGCGACGCGGTGCTCGCCGCCGCCGGCCTCGCCCGAGCCACCGACGAGGAGGATGCCGAGCGACGGGTGGCGATGAAGATGGCGCCGATCCCCGGGCGGGAGCGCCACGGCAGCTCGACGTACCAGAGCTTCGCCCGCGGCGACACGTCCACCGAGATCGACTGGTTGAACGGCGAGATCGTCCTGCTCGGTCGACTGCACGGCGTGCCCACGCCGATCAACGAGGCGCTGTGCGCCCTCGCCCGGGACGCCGCCGCGCGCGGTGCGGCGCCCCGGTCGATCCCGATCGACGATGTGCTCCGTAGGGTGGCGCGATGAACCCGGACGTGATCGACAACACCGAGCGTCACCGCCTCGAGCTGCGGATGGACGGCCACCTCGCCCACCTCGACTACACGGATCACGACGGGGTGCTCACCCTCGTCCACACGGTCGTGCCCGACGAGCTCGGCGGGCATGGGCTCGGCGGCGTGCTCGTGCAGGCCGCGCTGGCCAAGGCGATCGCCGGCGGACGGCGGGTCGTGCCGCAGTGCCCGTTCGCCAAGGGTTGGCTGGACAAGCACCCCGACGCCGCGGCGTCGGTCGATCTCGGCTGATTCCCTGTCGAATCGCGGCGGGCTCGTTCGACTGAGGAGTGACCGTCACATCGGGTGGCGGCGCTGCGAGAGGATGAGAGTCATGCCCAAGTACCTGTTGCTGATCCACGAGGACGAGTCGGCCTTCGCCGCCGGCGGCCAGGCCAGCTTCGACGAGGTGATGGCCGCGCACATGTCGTTCGCCACGGAGCTCGACGAGCTCGGCGGCAAGAGCCTCGGTGGCGAGGCGCTGCAACCGCTGGCCACGGCGACGTTCCTGCGCGGCACGCGCACGGCCGGCGTGGCCGCCGTCGACAACCCGAGCCCCGACGTCAAGGAGGCGCTCGGCGGCTACTACCTCGTCGAGGCCGAGGACGACGCCCAGGCCCGGCGCATCGCCGAGCGTTGCCCGGCGCCCCACGGCTACATCGAGATCCGCCCGATCTGGGACTTCTCTGCAGGATGACCTGACGTGAGTGATCCGGCCGACGTCGCCGCCGACGCACACCGCCACTACTGGGGGCGGGTGCTGTCGGCGACGATGCGGCTGGCCCGGGACATCGACATCGCCGAGGAGGCGACGGCGGATGCGTTCATGCTCGCCCTGCAGGTGTGGCCCGAGCGCGGTGTCCCCGAATCGGTGGAGGCGTGGTTGCTGACGGCGGCGCGGCGGCGGGCGATCGACCGCATCCGTCGGATCGTCCGGCTGCGCGAGCTGGTGCCGGCGCTCGCCGGCGACGCAACGATGGCGTTCGAGGAGACCCCGCCGGTCGTCGCCGACGACGAGCTGCGCCTCGTGGTCCTGTGCTGCCATCCGGCCATCGACCACGAGGCGCAGGTCGCGCTAACCCTCCGGCTCGGTTGCGGTGTCGCCACCGCCGCCATCGCCGCGGCGTTCCTCGTGCCGACGCCGACGATGGCGGCGCGCCTCACCCGGGCCAAGCAGCGCATCGCCGCGGCCGGTGGCGCGATCGAGCTGCCCGACGACATCGCCGTGGAGGAGCGCATGCCGGCGGTGCGCCGCACCGTGCACCTCACCTACACGATGGGCCACACCGCCGGTGCCGGCGAGGCACTGCGCGACGACGACCTCGCTGCGCACGCCGTCCGCCTGGGCCGAGCCCTGCACGCGCTGCGCCCCGACGACCGGGAGACGAGCGGGCTGCTCGCCCTGATGCTGCTCAGTGAGGCGCGGGCTGGCGGTCGGCTCGAACCCGACGGCGCACAGGTGCTGCTGGAGGACGCCGACCGGGATCGCTGGGATCGAGCGCTGATCGCCGAGGGCTTGGCCCTCGTCGATCAGGTGTCGGGACCGCGCGCCGGTCCGCTGGCGTTGCAGGCGGCGATCGCCGCCGACCACGCGCGGGCGCCATCGTTCGAGGCGACCGACTGGAACCGGATCGTGCACCACTACGACGCGCTGCTGCTGATCGAGCCGAGCCCGACGGTGGCGATCGGCCGGTGCCTGGCCATCGGGCAGCTGCTCGGTGCGGCGGCCGGCCTCGCCGATCTCGACGAGGTCCTCGCCGTCGCGACGGAGCTGGACCGCTACCCGTACGCCCACGCCGGGCGCGCCCAGCTCCTCGCCCGCCTCGGCCGCGTCGAGGAGTCGCAGGCGGCGTGGGGCGCCGCGGCGAGGGTGGCCCGCACC
>CAWCFL010000003.1:0-546955 GCA_963794805.1 uncultured Acidimicrobiales bacterium | reverse complement strand
GCTGGCGGTCACCGGTGCGCCGACGGGTGGCGTGCCCGACGCGGTGGCCACGTTGTCGATGCGGCCGAGGTCGGCGTCTGCCTGCGTCACCGTGTACGCGGAGGTGCACGTCGTCGACTGGCCGGGCACCAACGTGGAGGACGCGCAGCTGACCCCCGGCGGTGGCCCTGCGGGCGCGGCGAACGCGTCGGTGACGGTGATGTCGTCGAGCATCGCCGTGCCGGTGTTGGTCACCAGGAAGCTGTACGTGATCACGTCGCCGGCACGATCGGCTGTCGTCCGGTTCGCCGACTTGACGACGCTGATGCTCGGCGTCGGGGCGAGGGCGAGGTCGATGTTGAGGTTCTTGAAGCCGACCGGCACGAACGGGTTGCTGATGTTGCCGGGGTCGTTGGCCCCGCTGGGCGGCTGGTTGCCGCCGGTGACGACGCCGTTGCCGTCGAGGACGTAGGCGAGCTGGACGGGCGAGCTCGTCAGCCCCGTGGTCGCCGGATCAGTGGTGGCGGTGTTCTTGTTCCCGAGCGTCTCGCCGATCGCCGGATCCGCGTTCGCCCCGACGGTCGACACGTGGTACTGCGCCAGCGGTCCGCCGGCGCGGAACGCCGACGCCGGGATCCGCGCCCGGAACGTGCCGGCCGGGAGACCTTCGACGAGCCATCGCCCGTCGGCGCGGGTCGTGGTCGTGGCGATCACGGTGCCGGCGGCGTTGACCACCTCGATCGGGATGTCGGCCAGCGGAACCGACGCGGGTGACGGCACCGTGGAGAAGGTGCCCGTGCCGTTGTGATCCGCCCACACCCGGTCCCCGATCGACCAGCCGGGCATCAGCACGTACGGCTCGTTCGACTTCAGCGGCTGGTTCGGGAACGTCGGCGAGAAGATCTGGGCCCGGTTGACGAACACGTCGTTCAGCCGGATCGAGCCGTTCTGCACCGCAGGGGTGGCGGTCTCGGCGATCCCGGCGTGCACCGCGGAGCCGTGGAGCAGCGCCGTCGAGGACACGAACCGCACTGCGGTGACAGCGCCGAAGCCCGAACCCGCCTGGATCTGCGCGGCGCTCTGCCACACGCTCCCGGCGGTGCCGGGAGCGGGCGTCGTGTTCGACGTGGCCCGAGCGTCGTCGCTGATCGTGCTCGGCGCGGCGGTGGCGTAGAACCACGTCCCCGGAACGTCGCCGGTGGCCGTGCCGGCCGTGTACGTCGGTTGCGACAGCGCACCGACCAGGCGGTGGGTGCCGTTGAAGTCCGACGTGTACTGGTCGCGCTTGGATGCCGCACCGGTGGCGGCGTCGCCGTTCCAGGCGAGGACGTCGATGACGTCGGGCGCGAGGAAGTCGAGGTTGGCCGAGGTGTTCGACCAGTCGAGGCCCCACGTGAACGTCTGCCCCGGTTGGATGAGCGCCGGCGACACCGACTTCTGGATGGCCAGCTGCCCGCTGCCGTTGATCAGGACCGACGCCTGCCCGGTCGGCGAGTTCGTCGAGTCGGGCGACGAGATCTGCGCCGCGTTGACGATCGACGTCCCTGGCGGGGTCAGCGGTGACGCGACCGTGCACACGACCAGCGACGGCAGCGGCGATGGCAGGGTCGAGCCGATCACCTGGTCGCCGAGGTTGAACGTGAGGGTGTTGGTCGCCGGGTTGAACGACGCGCCGACGCCCGCAGGGAGGCCCGCCGCAGTGCACGTCGGGTCGTACTGCAGTCGCGCCGGCAGGGTGTCGGTGATCACCACCTGGTGCACGGTCTCGCCGCTCGCACCGACGGGGACGCTGCTGGCGATCGTCCAGCGGACGGAGTCGCCGGGCAGGTACTGGCTCTGCGGGGTGGACTTGGCGATGGCCAGGCTCAGCGGGGTGAACGTCAGCAGCGCCTCGTTCGTCCGCCAGCCGGCGGCGACCGTCGGGTCGGTGATACCTCCTTCGTTGGGCACCCGCACGCCGGCCGGGATCAGCCGCCCTGCGTTCGGGCCGCCGTTGTAACGCGCCCTGGCGTGCATGTAGTGGTTCATCCGCAGCGACGACTGCGGCCCGAGCGTCGTGGCCGGGTCGATCGGCCGCATCCTCAGGATGTTGACGGTCTGCTGCCAGCCGACGCCGAACGCGCTGGTCAGCGCGGTGACGGTCGCCGCGTTCGTTGCCTGCCCGGCCACCCAGGGTCCCGGGTTGGTGTTGCATCCCGTCGCGGCGGCGCGGAGTGGCGCCGAGTCGAACGGGAACAGGCCGTTCGCCGGGTTCCGCGGGCCGTTCTCCAGGTTGTCGGCGTTCGGGCCCTGGGCGTACTCGAACACGTAGCCGGCAGGTGGCACCGGGAAGACGTTCGTGTCGAGCTGCCACACGGACACGTCGAAGACGTCGCACAGCATCGGGTTGGTGATCGTCGTGTTGACGTCGGTGGTGATGCTCACGGCACTGCCGACCTGGTTGCCCGCCGCGGCCACGGGCGAACAGCAGCCGCCGAGCGGGCTGAAGTAGAACTTGCCCCCACCCGGCGGACCGGGCAACGCGGGCGCGACGCTCAACGGAGCGTTGTTGACGACGTTGTTGCCCGTCGCCGTCGTCCCGTTCCAGCCCGGCTCGAACCCGGTCGCGTTGTTCAGGTTGCCCTGCGGATCTCGCCAGCCGTCGGTGTTGACCAGCCAGTTGCTCACCGGCGTGCTGCCGGTCGGAGCGGGCTGGCCCGGCTGCCAGCTGGGGTTGATCGCCCGGTACGCGTCCTGCTCGGGCACGAAGATCGTCAGCACCGCCGTGGTGGTGCTCGTCACGCCGCCGATGCTGTTGAACTGCAGCGGGAAGCCGGTGGGGCCCTGGGCGGTACCCCGCGCCGGGCAACCCAGCGAGCCGATCTGGCCGCCGAAGCCGTCGTTGCCGTCGGCCATGCGGCACCCGAGGATGACCGCGTTCGGGTAGGTGTTGACCCGGTCGACGAACGTGATCGGGCTCTGCAACCCGCTGTTGCCCTTGCCGCTCGTCGCCGTCGAGGCCAGTGAGACCATGTACTGCAGGGCGTAGCCGCGCTGCTGCACCCCGTTGATCGTCTGCAGCGAGATCGTGGTGTTCGAGCCGTAGTTCGACTTGCGCAGGTCCCACTGCGGCGTTCCCGTCACCTGGATGTCCGGTCCGGTGACCGACGGCGAGGTGCCGGCGTCGCCGGCCGCCGCCGTGGCCCGCGCGGTGACGTGCAGGTGCGAGCCGTCGACGGACGTGAAGTCGGCGAGCAGTGGCACGGTGATCGGCTTCACGGCCGAGGTGAACGTGCCCATGTTGCAGCGCAGGGTGAGCGAACCGTCGGCGTTGCGCACGATGGTCGACGCCGGCGTCACGCCGGCGACGAGGCAACCCGTCGGCAGGCCGTTCGCCCCGGGACCGCTGAAGCGGAAGGTGGCGCCGTCCGTCGACGAGATCGTGAACTCGGCGACGACGTTCTGCACGCTCACCCCGGTCGGTAGCCCGGTGAGCGACACCGCGTGGTTCTGCGTTGCCGAGTCGCCCGTCCGCAACAGGCAGGCGCCGGCTCCGGTGCCGGTCGACTTGCCGCCACCGTTCGTCGCGTCGAACGGCGCGGTACCGACCTGCGCGAGGTCCTGGCAGGTGCCGGTTGCGGTGGGCAGCTGCTGGATCACGAGGTCGGCGACCGGCTGCAACCCGGCATCCAACGCCGTCACGCGTGTCGCCCCGGCGATCGTGAAGGGCGCCGAGATCCCCTGCTCGGGCTGGCCCGGCGGCGGGACGCCGCGTCGCGCGAAGTCGTTGCCCGGTCCGGTCGCCGTGGCCGGAGCGACGAAGGCCCCCGGCGACGTGACGACCACCGTGTAGGCGCCATCGGCCAGGTTGGAGAACGTGTACGTACCGTTCGCCGCCGTCGTCGTGGTCGCGATGACCGCACCGCCCGGCGACGAGACGGCCTGCACCGTCACCCCCGCGTGGACGACCTCCGCCGTCTGGCGGGTCTGGTCACGGTTGGTGTCCGCCCAGACGAGACCGGAGACGGCGCTCCCCACACCGGCGTGACCGACCGAGGGAACGGCGAGCACGAGGACGGAGGCGAGCACGACGACCAACGGTGTGCCGCACGAGCGCGACCGCGATCCCAAGATCCTGATCCACCGGTGATGTCCCATCGTGGCGCGCTCCAACTGCGGAGGTTGCCCAGCCCCTCCGGCTCCGGCGACCGTAGGCACGCAGCGTGGTGCAGGCATCACCCTAAGCGGATGATGTTGACGTCGCCGTGCCCACAGCCGTCCCGGCGCAGGTCAGCGCCGTCCAACGGCGACGCGACGCCACGATTGCCCCGAACGGGTGTCCGAGCGCTCGAGCGGGCGATCGGGATTCGAGTCCGGTGGCGTCCGTCTGCAGGCGGATGCTGGTGAAGGTGCGCTCGATGGCGACGGAAGCATCTCCCGATTGGCAGATGTTCTCGGCCGGCGGATGAGCGAGCGTGGCAACACTTCAACGAATCGGAGGCCGTGTGATGACAACTTTGACAGGTCAGCAGCCGGCGAAGTTCGACACGGCAACGTTCGCGCCTCGCTTGGGTGAGCTTCTCGTGTCGCTCGACGCGGAGCTCTTCGACCGGCTGCACGACGATGTGAGGCTGCGCGCCAGTGGGGTCGCGGAGTGGGCTGGGACGTATGACGGCAGAGACGCCGTGTTGGCGTATGCGGCGGAGATCGGCGCCGCGTTTCCGGATACGACGACGGAGGTGATCGACACGCTGATCAGCGCCGCACGGATCGCAGTGCTGGTTCAGCTGACGGTCTGTCGCGACGGCGCCGTCGTGTCTGACCGCGGTGTGTGGACGTTCACCTTCGATGCGAATGGGCGAATCGTCGATTGGGAGATCAACGACTTCGACCAAGTCGCGATGGACGATTTCTGGGGGCGCTTCCCCCGGTCGCACGGGTGAAGGCCGTGCACGATCTGCGCGACGATCGGCCGGTGACCGTCGGCACGTATGCGCAGCTTCCGTCGGGAACGGTGACCTTTCTGATGACCGACGTCGAGGGCTCGACGCGGTTGTGGGAGACGCACCCCGACGAGATGGACCAGGTGCTCACCGACCTCGAACAGCTCATCGCCGATGTGGTCGCAGTGCACGGCGGGCACCGCCCGATTGAGCAGGGCGAAGGTGACTCCTCCGTGGCCGTGTTCCGGCGGGCCGGCGACGCGCTCGCCGCGGCGTGGAACCTGCAGCTCGCGATCGTCGTACACCTCTGGCCAGGTGGGGTTGCCCCTGCGGTGCGGATCGCGATCCACACGGGTGTCGGGACAGCCCGACACGATGGGACGTATCGCAGTGTCGCCCTCCACCGGTGCGCCCGGATCCGTGGCCTCGCGCATGGCGCGCAGGTGCTTGTCAGCGACGCAGCCGCTCGGCTGGGCGCCGACGAGGTGCCCGCCGGATCGACGCTGCGAGATCTCGGGCAGCATCGGCTACGCGACCTGACGCTGGCGGAGCGGCTGTTCCAGTTGGAGCGGGTGGGGGCTCCGACGGAGTTCCCGCCGCTGCGTTCGGTCGACACGGTCGAGAACAACCTGCCCGTGTTGTTGACGTCGTTCGTCGGACGTGTCGACGAGCTGGCTGCGGTCGCCGGGTTGCTGGACCACCATCGGATGGTCACCTTCGCTGGAGTCGGGGGATGTGGGAAGACGCGTCTCGCCGTGCAGGCTGCGGCTGATCGGGTCGACCGGGTCGAGTTCGTGTGGTTCGTCGACCTCGCGCCCGTCGTCGACGCGGACGGGGTGACCGATCAGGTGTTGCGTGCCGTCGGCCTGAAGCAGGACGCGGTGCGGTCATTCGCCGAGCTCGTTCGCTCACGAGTGCTCGATGCGCCTGCGCTCGTCGTGCTGGACAACTGCGAGCACGTGATCGATGCTGCGTCCGCGGTCGCACAAGCGTTGCTCGCCGCTGCACCCGGGGTGACCGTGCTCGCCACCAGCAGAGAGCCACTCGGTGTCCCGGGCGAAGTCGTGAGCAGGGTGCCGTCGCTGTCGACCGACATCGACCCGACGGCGTCGGGCCTCGGCGAGAGCGAGGCGGCGCAGCTCTTCATCGAGCGCTGCGGTCTGGTGCGGCCCGGCTACGAGCCGCGGGATGAGGACCTGACGCACATCACCTCGATCTGCCAGCGCGTCGACGGCATCCCGTTGGCGATCGAGTTGGCGGCAGCGCGCACGCGAGTGATGTCGCTCGAGGAGGTGTCGGTAGGGCTCCGTGACAGGTTTCGGCTGCTCACCGGTGGCGGACGATCGCTCGTGCCGCGCCACCAGACCCTCCGAGCATCGATCGACTGGTCATATTCGCTGCTCGACGACCAGGAACGCGCGCTTCTCCGCAGGCTCGCTGTCTTCGCCGGCGGGTTCACGCTCACGGAAGCAGAAGCAGTCATCTCCGGCGACGACGTGGCTGGACATGCGGTGCTCGACCTCGTCACCCGGCTCGTCGACAAGTCGCTTCTCGCCGCGCACACGCAGACCACACCGACACGGTTCCGGATGTTGGAAACCATCCGACAGTACGCGGAAGAGCGACTCGCCGACGCCGACGAGGCGCACGCAGCACGTCAACGCCATGCCGAGGTCTTCGCCGCACTTGCCCGCGCGGCGGCACCAGGACTCGATGGACCCGACCTCGAGACGTGGGTCGCACGGCTCGGGGAAGAACAGGCAAACCTGACCGTCGCGCGTTGGCTGGCTGATGGACCGCGGCGACGTCCCGACGGTGTGGACGATGCTCGGCGATCTCACGTTCTACTGGGCGAGCGTCGGCTACTTCGCAGACGCGAGAAGGATCTTCGAGTGGTGTCTCGCGCACGACGATGGCGACACGAGTCTGCAGCTTCCGGCCCGCTGGGGTGCGGCGCACCTGGCGTTCTACAGCGCGTGACTACCTCCGTGCGTACGACCTCGCGACCGACGCACTCGCACGAGCAGAAGTCATCGGCGACGAGCGACACATCGCCCGCTCGCTCAGCACGGCCGGCACGATCGAGTCATCGGCTGACCCACTCGCTGCGCTCGAGAAGGTGACCCGCGCATCGGAACTGGCGCGCGCCAACGGTGATCTCTGGTGCGCAACCGACGCCGGTCAGATCGCCGGATACGCACACCTGTACATGGGCAACGTCGACGATGCGCTCGAGTGGCTCGACCGGACACTGCCCGACGCGCGACGTCTCGACAGCGCGCAGCTCCTCGCCTGGGACATCGGAGGGCGCGGATGGGCGGCATCACTGCGCGGCGACTTCCCGCGCGCACTCGAACTGCTCGACTCAGCCGGCCGTCAAGCCCGCCGGACCGGTGATCCGAACATCACGGGAATCATCGACTACTGGCGCAGCCTGGTGCTCGCTGCCCGAGGCGACCCGGACGCGACGTCGTTGGCAGAACACGCGCTTGCATCGGCGACACGTGCCGGAGCAGGCGCCGCAGAGCTGGTCCTCAGCTCCAACGTGGCCCTGACGTACGCGGCAGCTGGGGACCTCGATCAGGCCGAGGTGGCGTACCAACGATATGTCGACACCCTCGCCGAGTTCTATCCGGTCATCGGGGTGCGGCTTGTCGTGGTCGGCGCAGCGCTCGCCTACATGCGCCGTGATGTGACCGTCACCCGCGAACGTGTCTCGCTCGGTCACGCGATCGCCCCGCCGGGAGTGCTCGCCGAGCGCGCAATGCTCGACATCATCGCGGCGTTGCTCAACGCGCAGGAGGACACGCACGCCAACCTCGCGGAAGCCGAAGCTGCCGTCCATACGGCACTTCGCACAGTGAACGCGTGCGGCTCCCACCTCGACCGTCTGGATGCGCTCGAGGCGCTCGGCGTCATCGTCGCGAAACGCGGGCACCCACTCGAAGCGGCGCGGATCTGGGGGGCCCGTGACAGCGAAGCGCGGCGGCACGACGTCGTGGCCACCGTCATCCAACGCGCTCGTCGCTCGAGATCGTGCGGCGATCATCGCCCAGGCCGATCCCGCAACGTTCGACGAGGCGCTCGCGGCCGGCGCAGCACTCGATCTCGACGAGCTGCTCGCCTACATCGACCGGGCACGCGGCGACCGCAAACGGCCCAGCTCGGGATGGGACAGCCTCACACCAACCGAACTCGACGTCGTCACCCGCGCCGCGACCGGATCGTCCAACGCCGAGATCGGCAAGCAGATGTTCATCAGCGCCGGCACTGTCAAGACCCACCTCGCGCATGTGTACGTCAAGCTCAACGTCGCGAACCGCACCGAGCTCACCGCCGCCCTCGCACGACGCGCTTGATCACCCGCGTCAGTTCACACAGCACGACCACCCTCGTTCAGCGAATCGCGACAGTGAGACCACCGTGACGCAGCGTCATCGCAAATATTCAGATACGCCGCGTCATTTCAAGATGAACGTGGACGTCGAATCCACGACCGATCCAAGGATGAGACAATGAAACAAGACCGGGCAGTCATCCAACACCTCAAGGGTATCGCTCTGTTCTCAGCTTGCACCAACAAAGAACTCGAGCTCATCGCCCGCACCACGACCCAGCTTCGGTTCCCGGCCGGGGAAGTGCTCGCCCGAGCGGGCGACAACGGTCACGAGTTCATGGCGATCGTTGCAGGTGCAGCGCGGGTGGACATCGGCGAACGCACGGTCGCAACCATCGGAGTCGGTGATTTCTTCGGAGAGATCGCACTCCTGGACGGCGGACCTCGAACAGCAACGATCGTCGCCGCGACCGACCTCGTCGCAGAAGTCATCGGACAACGAGAGTTCAGCACTCTCGTCGAAGACTCACCTCACTTGGCAAAGAGCCTCCTCGTCGGACTCGCTCGCCGACTCCGCGCCGCCGACATACTCCTCGCGCAATAGGCACCGCCCGGCGACCACGCCCGCGTACGCGACGCCACGACGGCCGTCTTCGCGCGCAGCATTCGACGGCGCCTCGAAGAGATCATTGGGCGCCTCGAACAAGGCATGCAGTGGTCGGCTCCCAATGGACGCGCGTCGCCGGCATCCCGCTCCCGCCGCGCGGATCCGTCACGACGCCGAGGACCTGATGGACGCCGAGGTCGCCGTTCTCGAACCCGAGTGCCGCGGCGGCGAAGTAGAGCCGCCACACGCGCGCTCGTCCGGGGCCGACGAGCCGGAGGGCGTCGTCCCAGGATCGATCGAGGTTGGCGATCCATGCTTGGAGCGTCCGGACGTAGTGTTCGCGCAACGACTCGACGTCGTGAACTTCGAACCCGGCCGATTCCATCGCCAGCGCGACCTGGCCGACGTCGATCAGCTCACCGTCGGGGAACACGTAGCGGCCGACGAATGACCGGCGGTCGACTCTCGAGCCGCCAACCGAGGAGATCGCATGGTTCAGCAGGCGGCCTCGAGGCTCGACCAGCTGACGCAGGATGGCGAAGTACTCGCTCATCCGCTCGGAGCCCACGTGCTCGAACATCCCGATCGAGGAGACCGCGTCGAAGCGTTCACCACGCAACTCCCGATAGTCCTGGAGGCGGATCTCCACCCGGTCGGCCAGCCCCGCCTCGGCGACGCGCTGACGAGCCGATGATGCCTGCTCCCGGCTGATCGTCACGCCCACCGCTGTCGCGTCGTAGGTCGCTGCGGCGTGGATCACCATCGATCCCCACCCGCAGCCGACGTCGAGGAGGCGCTTCGGCCCGCCCTCGTGGAGGCCGAGCTTGCGACAGATCAGGTCGACCTTGGCGCGTTGGGCATCGGCGAGAACGGTCTCGGGCGTGGCGAAGCGCGCGCACGAGTACGTCATCGACGGTCCGAGGAACAGTCTGTAGAACTCGTTGCCGACGTCGTAGTGGTGGCTGATCGCTCGCGCGTCCTGGCGTCGCGTGTGGCGCCGACCCCGCGGACGCATCTCCTCCTCGGGGGCTCGGAGTGGTCCACCAAGCGCACCCGCGCGTTCGCGCCGCCCGCAGCGCCCGGCCAAGCCCGAGCCAGCCGATGCCGTGCCCGGACGCTGCAGCCTCCAGTGAGCGCAAGATGCCGAGGACGTCGCCACGGAGATCGACGTCTCCGCTCACGTAGGCGCGCCCGAGACCGAGCTCGCCGGGCGACCAGATCAACCGCCGCAGCGCATCAGGCGAGGCGACCACCACTGTGCCATGAGACCCGTCCGGGCCCACCGCAGTGCCGTCCCAGAACTCGAATCGAACGGGCACGCCCTGCGGGAAGAACACCGCCAACAACGGTGCGACGATCGACGCCGCCGATCGATCGCCGTTGGTCGTGCGCCGGTCCCTGGCCACGAACGATTCTCGCACGACCGATGTGACGTGAGCGACGCCGCCATGTCGTCGGGGTCGCGAGCCGGCACTCCGAGGCTGTCCGGCCCGCCCAGCCGCTCGTCGGTTGGTGAGCTCGGGCGTGACGGCACGTGCCGTCGCGCGGGCCCGCTCGATCGCGGTCACCCACGAGGGCCGCTGAAGTGACACGGTATCTGTCTGGGTGAACGGCCGACAATGGGAGACGAGATGATCGAGACTCCGCGCCAGCGTGCGCGCTCGTACTGGATCGTGCGCAAGTGGCGTGGCATTTGGGTCGATGACGGCAGAGACCCGCTCGACCCCGACGACATGTTCAAGCACACCTATCGGTTCCTCCGGCTCTCGCTCGCGATGATGGCGCTGGCAATCCTCGTCTCGATGGTGATCGAGCGGATGCGGGCCCCGGGCTGGGAAGGAGCGATCTCCGCCTACTACTACACCGCGTCGCGCCCGATCTTCACCGGTGCGCTCATTGCGATTGGCGGGTTTCTGATCGCGATCAAGGGCCGCACGGTCATCGAGGACGTCTCGCTGAACTTGGCGGGAATGATGGCGCTGCTGGTTCCGCTCGTCCCCCCGCACCAAGCGTCGGAGGTGACTGGATCGGTGATCTCGCATGTCGGGTTCCAGATCACCGAGCAGCAGCATCACGAGTTGCTCGTGAACAACATGTTGACGGTGCTCATCGTCGCGATCGTCTCGTTCGTGATCTTGTCGGCGATCGGCCATGCACAGGGCGACCCGGTCAAGCTCCGGCATCACGACAAGGTCGGGCTGACGATCGCAGCAGGTGTGGCCGCGATCGGCGTCGCGCTGTACGTGACCGTCGATCTCGTCCGCGACAACGCACACATGATCTCGGCCGTGCTGATGTTCGTCTTCCTCTGGCCGGCGATCGTCGCCAACGCGTACAACGCACCCGACACCAACTACCGCGCCTGGTACGCCGCCATCGCGATCTCGATGCCCGCGTCGGCGATCGCCGTGGGCATCGCCACGCTCGCTGCGCCGGGCTGGCGCCACAACGTGCTGGTGTTGGAGATCCTCGAGCTGGCACCATTTCTGGTCTATTGGGTCGTGCAGACGATCGAGCAATGGAATCCCGTCGTCCAGCCAGTTCGGACCAGGCCACCTGGGTGACGCCACCACGAACAAGTGCGGTGCTGAAGCAGTACGGTGCCCTGTCAGGCGCCGTTGTGGCTGGGGTCGTCGACGGGGGTTCACGAGATGGGCATGGTCGAGTCGGGGGATGGGACGTCGATCTGGTTCAGCGACTCGGGCGGAGACGGCGTGGTCGTCGTGATGTTGCACGGCTACTCGATGACGTCGATCTCCAACTTCCGGGTGTCCTATGGCTTGCAGCCGGATGGTCGCGTCGGGCCGATCGAGGCGCCCTCGTTTCATCAGCGGCTTGTCGACGCCGGTGCCAGGGTGGTGGGTATCGACGCGCGCGGTCATGGGCGCTCGGGTCGCTCGGCCGACCCGGACCGGTATCGGGGTGACGCGCAAGCCCGTGACGTGATCGCTGTTGTCGACGCACTCGGAGTCGACCGGTTCGACGTGGTCGGCTATTCGATGGGGGCATCCACCGCGATGCGCCTGTTCGGACTTGACGATCGGCTGGGCTCGGTTGCGGCGTGCGGCACCGGGCCGCCGGCCGCCCTGCGGACGGCGGCCGATGAGGCGGCCGCGACGTTGGCCGACTGCTTCTGGAACGGGACGTGGAACGAGCATCCCGAGTTGAAGTTCTGGCGTGCTCAAGCCCGCCTCGACGACGACCACGACTTCGCGTCCGCTGGGTGCGGCGATCGTGGGCCTTGAACCGGTTCCGATCGACCGGCTGGCCCGGGCGACGCGTCCGGTGCTGGTTGCCAATGGCGGTCACGACGACGGACCAGGCGACGCAGCCCGGCTCGCCGGGCTGATCCCGAACGCGATCTCACGCGTGGTTGGTTCGAGTGATCACGCCATGACCTGCAGCGACCCGGCGTTCCAGCGGACCGTCGTCGAGTTCCTCACCAACACCACCTGAACCAGAGCGGACAGGCTCCGCGCGACACACCACACCGCGGAGAGCTGCAGCGCCGACTTGTGAGTGAGGTGCCGATCGCGTCGGTTCAAGGTTCGTCGCGGCCGGTCGATCGTCGGTCGGGTTGGCTCGTGAACCGCCTGCCGGTGTCGGTTGGTCTCCCAGGCCTTCCGTTCCGGCCGGTCGGGAGGCGCTGGTAAAGGCCCGAACGGGTGATGGACCGTCTTGATGACGGCGTGGTTCTGTTCACCTGCGCCCTGAGTGGCGCGAACGTGATCGAGCCTGGGGAGGCGTGATGCGACGGTTCATTGGGGCTTGCACCGGCATGCTGCTGTTGAGCGGGATGATCGGCGCGATGCCGGCGGCTGCGGACGGCAATGGCGCCAAGCGGCCACCGACGTTCACGGTGGTGGCCGACAACCTCAACAGCCCGCGTCAGATCGTGACGCTCGGGCCCGCCGTTGCCGTCGCCGAAGCAGGCACGGGCGGCGATCCGTCGACCTGTGCCCCGGGCGCGCCGTGCGTCGGACTCACCGGCTCAGTGACAGCAGTGCTCGGCAACGTGACCGAACGTGTGCAAACGGGCCTGCTGTCGGTCTCATCGCCGGGCGAGGGCGGCGGCCCCGATGAGGTCACCGGAGTGGACGCGCTGGCGATCACCGGACCCCGCTGGGGTGCGCTCGCGCGACATCAGCCAGCTCAAGCTGTACGGGATCGCCACCGGCACCTGCGACCTGCCCCCGGGCATCCCCGCGGAGATCCAGGCGCAGGTGGGCAAGGTCCTGCAACTGTTCGGCGGTGACCGAGTCAGTGCTGTCGGCGACGCGAGCACCATCGAGTGCTCCACCGATCCCGACGGGCAGGGCCCCGACACCGATCCCTACGGCATCGCCGCGCAACGGCACGATCTACGTCGCCGACGCCGCGGGCAACGATGTCGTCAAGGTCCGCAACGGCACGACCAGCGTGGCCACCGTCCTGTCGACCAACAGCCAGCCCGTCCCGACATCGCTGGCCTTCGGCCCCGACGGCGCGTTGTACATCGGCACCCTCGACTTCGAGGCCGGACCCGGCGGCGCCGCGGTCTACCGCCTCGCACGAGGGGCGGCGACCGCGACGATCTACGCCAGTGGCCTGTCGGCGATCACCGGCATCGCCTTCGGCAAGCACGGCGACCTGTACGTCTCCGAGTTCACCACCGGCTTCGACGCGAACGGCCCGTCCCCCGACGGCGACGTCGTCGTCGTCCCATGGGGCGGCGGAATGACCGGTCGACGCACGCTCGGCACTGGCCAACTGCATTTCCCGGGCGGCGTCGGGGTCACCACCGACGGCGTCTACGTGTCCAACTGGAGCATCGCTTCGGGCCAAGACGGGCCATTCGGTCCCGGCAACCACGGACAACTCGTGCGGATCACCGAACACCGTTGACCGGCGGCACGTCCTGCGCCGACCAGCGGGTCGCACCGCACGAGGGTCGGTCGTCCACCTGACCATCGCCCTGGCCGTCCCATCCGGCCAAGCAACCACAGCCCCTCAGCCCGAACCGGTGCGGTCGAAGCAGTCCGCCACGTGCATGTCGCCACGGCCCTCGGTCCACCAAGTTGGTGAAGCCGTGGCCGCCGGGTCGCTGCGGTCCTGTCGAAGCCGCGCCCGTCGTCTCGCAGCGTGAACATCAACACGTCGCCCGTTCCTCGACGTCGACGGTCACGTGCACCTGCGGCCCGGCGTGCTTGGCCGCATTGGTGCACCGCTTGAGTGCAACAGAAGGACACGGCGGCCTCGATCTCGCGTGGGAAGCGAGCGGCTCATCCGGCCGATGCGGACGTCAGCCCGAGCGGGCGCGGCGACCGGCCACGCGTCGGCCAGCAACAGCGGCGGGAAGATCCCGTGCGCCAACGAACACAAGGCGACGATCGCCGCGTGCAACGCGCTCTCGATCTCGTCGAGCACCCCGACAACGGCCGAAGGCTCGGCGGCCAATGCGCGGGCCAACTGCACCTTGACGGCGATGGCCGCGAGGTCGGCCTGGCGCCGTCGTGCGAGTCGCGCTCGAGCCGGCGTCGCTCGGCATCAGCGACCGTGACCAGTCGTGTGCGCGAGGAGCGCAGGTCGTCGGGCAAGGCGCTCCGGATCCAGTGGCGAAGCCAACGCGACACCGGCACGATTGTCGCGGCCGCGACCTGGGTGCCGAGCGCGGCGACGGGTCATTCGGCGCGCAGGCACAGCCCCGGCTCCTCCGCCGCCGTCAGCGTGATCGGGCGTGAGGCGAGGAGGCCGGCGAGCACGGCGACGCCGAGCACGACGACGCCGATCGCCCCCCAGGCGGTCGGGGTGACGTAGCGCAGCGGGACACCGTCGACCATCGTCTCCCACAGCGTGCGGCCAAGGGCGAAGCCGACGGGCACACCGACGACCACGGCGACACCGACTGACGTCAGGACCTGCCAGCTGACGATGCGTCGCGCCTGACGACGGGTCAGCCCGAGCACCTGCAGCACGGCCACCTCCCGGCGGCGGCGCTTCGTCGTCACGACCAACACCGCCGCCGCGGTCAGTGCGGCGAGCGTGCCGGCGAACCACGCCAGCAGGCGCGGCAATGTCGTGGTCCGGCCGAGATCGGTCTGCACCTCGACGAGGCCGGCGCGTTCATGCTCCCGGCCGAGCCACACCTCGTCGAGCTCAGCATCGGACAGCGCCCGGGTGCCCCGCACGACGAGGGAGTCGAACTTCACCGCCGTGCCGGACGCCTCGATCTCCTCCAGTTGCGCCGTGGTGATACGTCCACCGTTGTCGTAGCCGGTGTGTCCCACCGTCGGCGTGAACACCTCGCCGACGACGTGCAGCGGCGTCCCGTCGGCCAAGTGCACGTCGCTGCCCACGGTGATGCCGAGGCGGCGCAACTCCCCCGGCGCCAGGGCGATCTCGCCCGCCGCCTCGGGCAGGCGGCCGCCCAGCGCGACCGCGCCCTCGGAACCCTTGAGGTCCTCGACGGCGAACAATGAGACGGGGCTGCCGTCGAGGTCGGCCACGAGGTCGAGGATCCGCGCCCCCCAGTCGACGCGTGCATCGTCCTTCCATGAGGCGGCGAGGTCGGTCGGTGGATCACCCCTGCCGACGGTTCCGGCTCCGGCATCGAACCGCTGGCCGCTGAGGGATGGATCGGTCGCGGCGCGGTGGAGCCCGGCACCGAACGTCAGTGCACCGACCACAGCCAGCATCCCGAACGTCAAAGCCGCCGTCGCCTCCCGGCTGCCGCCCTCGGTGCGCCCAGAGACGGCCAACCGCCCGCCGATCGACGCGGTCAGCGGCTGCTTGACACTCCAGCGACGGGCCGCCGTCACCGATCCCCCGCTCGTCGCACGGCGCTCGACGCGTCGTGCCTCGAGCAGCGACGCTGTCACGCCGAGCCCGACGATCACCCCCACCCCGATCGCCAGGCCGGCCAGGTTGGCGCGGCGGCCGGGCGACGGCTCGAGTCCACGACCCAGTCCGATCGGGTAACGGCCCGACAGCAGCGCGGCGACGAGGACGGCGCCGAGCGCGCCGAGCGCCGTGGCCAGCGCCGGGAGTGCAGCCGCGAGCGTCACCGCGTTGCGCCGGGTAAATCCGAGCGCGCGCAGCACCCGGAGCGACTCGGCGGACGCGCCGGCCATCCGGCTGATCCAGATCCCCCCGAGCACGACGACGACCAGCCCAGCGGTCACGGCGAACGCAAGAACTGCGGCCGTCTCCATCTGGATGGCCCGCCGCGCCCCACGGATCAGATCGTCGACGTCCATCACCTCGATCGGTCGCCCGGCGAGACGGTCGACCTGCTCGCTGAACGCTGCGAGCTGTCCCTGCCCACCCTCGAGACGGACGAGGGCATTGACGTAGCCGACCCCCGGGGGGACGAGGTCCGCGGCGTGCTGCGCGTAGAACGCGTCGGTGGTCTGCAGACCGCCGGCGAACACGCCGCCGCGCACGATGCCGACGACGTGGACGGGCACGTCGATCGGAGCGACGTCGGGCGGCGGCTTGCCCGCCAGCATCGCGGCGACGACGGCCGCCGGCTGGATCCGCAGCGTCAGCTCATCGCCGATGGCGACGTGGGCGTTGGCCGCCATCGAGTCGCCGATCGTGACCTCGTCGGCGCGGCTCGGGTCGGCCCGCCGACCGGCGAGGAGCACCACACCCTCGACGGGTTCACCCGTGGCCGGGCCGACGCGGGGGAAGTCGGTGTACACGTCGGGGTGGTCGACGACGTCGAAGTAGGAGATGGCGACACGTTGCAGGGTGCGCACGCCGGGCAGCGCGGCGTATGGCGCCCAGTCGAACGCGGGGTCGTTGGGCAGCAGTGCAGCAGTGGCCAGGCCGACGCGCCCCGTCATCCGGTCGATTGCGGTCGCGTCGCGCCGCGCCCCGATGAACGCCGACAGGACCACCCCGCCACCGACGGCAACGAACGCCACGAGCAGCAGACTGCGCAAGCCGTGACGCCGCGCCTCGTGGCGCAGGGCCGCCCACCACGCACTCACCCCGGTCGTGCAGCCGCGAGGTCGACGACGCGGCCGTCACGTATCGACACGACCCGCTGCGCCGCGCCGGCGATCACCGGGTCGTGGGTGACGAGAACGATCGTCTGCCCACTGTCGTGGAGGCGGGTGAACAGGCGCAGCACGTCGGCGCCGCCATCCGTATCGAGGGCCCCGGTCGGCTCGTCGGCCAGCAGCACCGCGGGAGAGTTGGCCATCGCCCTCGCGATCGCCAGCCGCTGACGCTGGCCGCCAGACAATCGTGCGGGCAGCGTGTCGAGCCGGTCGCTGAGCCCGAGCAGGTCGAGGAGCTCGCGCGCCCGCCGATCGGCCGCCCGACGCGTCGCGCCAGCGAGCATCGCCGCGATCGCCACGTTCTGTGCAGCGGTCATCGAGTCGAGCAGGTTGAAGAACTGGAAGACGACGCCGATCGCGGTCCGGCGATGGATGGCCCTGGCGTCGCCGTCCAATGCACCCATCTCCGCCCCAGCGACGACGACGGTGCCCTCGTCCGCGACGTCGAGGCCGGCGATGATCGACAGCAGCGTCGACTTTCCGCACCCCGACGGACCGGTGACGGCGACGAACTCGCCCGCCGAAACGGTCAGGTCGACGCCGCGCAGGGCGCGCACCGGTGCCGTGTCGCGGTCGAACGTCCGCTTGAGGCCCCGGACCTCGACGATCGGTGACGCGCCGTCGACCATCGCGACATTCGATCACGTCGCCGCCGGTGCGTCGTGCGTGCTGTCCACCGACCCCCACCGTGTTGTCCGCACACTTCATGTGGGCCCCACGATGCGGATCGTCTCGGCGGTGGCGCGGCGGCGTCGTCGGAGCCACTCGACCCCCATCGGTGTGAGTTCGCGACGATGGTCGGAGGTCGAGGGACTCGGTCGTCTGCGCACACTTGTCGTTGAAGACTCGTTCAGCCGAGACGGGGAATCGGTCGAGCAGGTGCTTCGGTCACACCGGACGCGTCGATTGAGCAGGTTGCGGGCAGTTGGAAGTGGTCGAACAGGTCCGGGTCGCAGAACAGCGTGATGCGTGTGAGTTGGGTTGAAGTGGTGGCCAGTACGACGATGGCGAACCGGCGGTGGACGCCGTCGCCGTCGCGTCGGTACGCGGCGGCGGCCAGCTGCCCGTTGGCCCGCACGGGGAGCATCCGCCACTCGCCGCGCTGGCCGATCCCGTAGGTCGCGATGAACGGCAGGCACGTCGCCTTGCCAGCGAACCAGCTCGTCGAACCAGTGGTCTCGAGCACCGCGTCGTCGCCGAGCAGTCGCTCGATCTCAGCGAGGTCCGAGCGTTCGAACGCCGCGAGGTAGCGGTCGAGCACGCGCCGGGCGTCGACATCGGTCGGCTCGGCCAGATCGTCGTCGCGTGGCGCGGCCTGGGCCAGGCGAGCTCGGGCCCGCTGCAACAGGCTCTTCACCGCCGGGGCGGAGATCCCCAGCAGGTCGGCGGTATCGGCGGCCGGCCAACCGAGCACGTCGCACAGCACCAACGCGGCGCGCTGGCGCGGGGCCAGCAGCTGCAGGCCGGCGACGAGCGCGAGGCGCACGCTGTGGCGCATCGCGACCAGCTCTGCCGGATCGCCGAGCTCGTCGAGCACCAGCCGGTCCGGTACCGGCTCCAGCCAGCTGACATCGCCCGGCGCCATCGCCGGCGGGGCGAACGGGTCGGTCGACGGCGCCCCGAGACCCGAGGGCAGCGCTCGTCGCCGACGCCGGTCGAGCGCGGTCAGGCACACGTTGGTGGCGATCCGGTACAGCCACGTGCGCACCGATGAGCGCTGCTCGAAGCGGTCGAAGCCCTGCCAGGCGCGCAGGTAGGTGTCTTGCACGAGGTCCTCGGCGTCGTGCACCGAACCGGTCATCCGGTAGCAGTGCGCGAACAGCTCCCGCCGGTACCCGGCCGTCGCCGCCTCGAACCCGTTCGTGTCGATCGTGCGCATCGTGTTACGTGTCGACTCGCGCGGGCGCCGAAAAGCATCGCCGCGACGCGCGATTCTTCGAACGGTCGGCGCGAGTCGATACGGGCATGACCACACTCGACGACACCGTCACCACGATCCTCGCCGGCCGCCACCTCGCGGTGCTCGCCACCACCAACCCCGACGGGCAGCCGCAGACCTCGGTGATCTTCGTCATGCGCGACGGGGACGACATCCTGTTCAGCACGATCAAGGGCCGCCGCAAGACCACCAACATGCTTCGCGATCCACGGGTCAACCTGCTGCTCCACGGCCTCGACGCCAACACCTACGCGACCATTTCCGGCCCGGTGACGCTGACCGACGACCCCGACGCAGCGTTCCACCAGGTGATGTACGACCTGTACATGGGCGGCGCCACCCCGCCGCCCGAGCCCGGCGCCGAGCGCCTCGTCGTGCGGATCAGCCCGCAACGGGTGTACGTCCAGCCGCCGTACGACGCCGCCGCGGCCTGAGGACCATCTCCGGCGAACCGCCCACCAACAGGGAGGAACACCGGCCCAACGTCGCCGGCACCGAGCACCGCCAGCCAGCCAACGCGCCGCACGACGCTGAGGGAGGTCGAGCCCGACCGACGAGCAGCGCTCGCCGACAAGCGACCCTCAGGTCGATCGCACGGCCAAGCGCCGATGATCGCGCCCGGCCGCACACAACGCACGCACAAAGATCCGCTCGCGGTGGGTGCCAGCGTGCGGCGGGTCACGGCAGATGGATGTGCGGGATCTGCTGGTCTCGGCGGGCGCATTCGAAGGTGAGCCGGCGGCTCAACCGCCGGCGCGCCGAGATGAACGCCCAGTGCTTGGCGAGCCCGCGGGCCGGGAGCGAGAAGTCGGGGAGCAACCGGTCGACCTCGAAGCGGGTGCCGTCGGTCGTCAAAGTGCCGGTGAATGCGGCGTTCTCCTGTCCGAGGAATTCGCCGTCACCGTGGACCCGGTCGAACGTCAGACATGCCGGACCGGCCCCGACGTCGGCCCCATCTGGGACGGCCAGATGTACACCTCGGGCGTCGATGCCGGTGACGACGACGGTGACGATCTGTGGGAAGCCGTCCGGGTCCGTCACCGTCAGCATCGGGTGGCCAAGGTGTGTCACGGCGTACTCGGCGCGCTGCCTCCACGGCCCCGGGGATCGTTGCCAGCCACCCGGAGACGCGCCCTCCGGGGGCGGGTCCGATGGAGGGGCGGTCAGCGTCGTCGGGGCCGACCACGATCGAGCGGGACCGTACATCCGACCGTTCGGCCACCACTCGATGCGGACCGGCGTGAACGTGACGTAGATGCGCACCCAGTGCCAGGCCTGGGCGCGGATGATCCGGTCTGGCAGGCGGCTCCAGCTCGTCCCGGTCTTGAGTGTCGCTTGGCGGACGAACCGGTCGGTGTTGCGCTGGAGGTCCCGGTCGTGGACGGTCGCCAGTGCCGTCACCCGCACGAGCGGTTCGTCGCCACCGCCGATCACGATGCACGTGCGCGGGTCGCGCCGGGCGCGTTCGGCCTTGGCCGGGTAGGTGACGCCGGTGCTCACCTCGATGTCCGCACCGCGTTCGTCGAGGTAGGGGGTCATCGGCCACGTCACCGGACGACCGGCACGGTCCAGCGTGGCGACATGGGCGACGACGGATCGCTCGATCAGGGCGCGCAGCTCATCGGTCATCGGGCCGTCGATCGAGCTCGTCACCGGCGGCGTCACGACGTACCGCCGACATCGACGATCCCGGCGCCGGCCAGGATGCGCCGGTAGCGCCGCCGCCACATCGGCAACGCCAGCCGCGCCGGCAATGGCAGTGGCGGCATCGGCAGGTGCTCTCGGTGCGCCGTCTCGTCCAGCGCGGCGACCGTCATCGCGATGCGGCGGGCCCCGATCCGGCGCAGGAAGCCACGTTCGATCGCGGTCATCTCGTCCGGAGCGATCACCGCGGCCACTCGTGGCAGCACGAGCGCCTCCTCCCGGCCGAGGTGGGCGTCGAGGGCGCCGACCAGTGCGGCGACGGCGTCGGCGGCCGCGCCGCGCTCGGCTGACGTGCAGTTCGACAGCGCTGCCTCGACTGCCCGTTGGGCGGCAGCGAGCAGGCCGTCGAGCTCGGCGTGGTCGCCGGCCATCGACGCCTCGAGCTGGGCGAACGTGGCGTCGCGTTCGGTCACCAGCGGGAAGATGACCTGCGTCTCGCCCTCGTGGTGCTCGGCGAGCCCAGCGCAGTAGAAGCTCCAGACGCCGGCGAGCCCCGACAGGTCGAGGGGTTCGCAGCTGCGCCGGAGCACCGTCGTCAAACGTCGACCCGTGTTGATCAGCGTCCGGTGGACGAGGACGAAACCGTCGCTGACGGTTCGCTCTGTAGCGATGTCCACACTCATGAAGTCCTCCATACGGTAGCGTATGGCACGACCGTACGCTACCGTATGGCCGTGGTCAAGGGACATGCAGGACTGTCACGAACCGAGTGGGCCGAGGCCGCGCTGACCGCGCTCGAGTCAGGTGGCATCGCCGCCGTCGCCGTCGAACCGCTCGCCAAGCGGCTCGGCACGACCAAGGGCAGCTTCTACTGGCACTTCAAAGACCGCGCTGACCTGATCGACGCCGTGGTCGAGCTCTGGGAGCGTCGCTACGTCACCGACGCGATCGCTCGCCTCTCGACGATCGACGATCCGAACGAGCGGCTCCAGCGACTGTTCGCCGTCGCGGCAACCCCAGGAACCGGGCGGATCGACCTCGCCCTCACCGAGGCCTCCAAGACCAGCGCCGCCATCGCCGACACCATCCGCCGCGTCCAAACGCGACGAATCGAGTTCCTCGCCGGCATCTACGAACAACTCGAACTCGACCCCGAAACCGCCCATCAACTCGCCGTCCTCGCCCTCCTCGCCCAAGCCGGAATGGCCGTCATCGCCGAGACCGCACCCGAGCTCGTCCCCACCGGACCACAACTCGAGATCCTGCGCGCGCTCCTCACCCCGCCCCGCTGAATCACGCTCCCGGGCCATCGCACGACGACCACGATGTTCGCCCGCCGCGCGCACCACGAGATCGTCTGGCCCGGCCCGGCGGTCCGACGACGCGGCGGCGCGGCAGGTGATGGACGAGCCCTCCTCGACGAGCCAACCACGCGCGCACCGCACGACGCGGTCAGGACGCATCCTCGTCGCCGCCGGACTGTCCAGCCCACGCGACCACGCCGTGGTGTCACTGCTGGCCTTGAACGGCGTGCAGGTCTCCGAAGCACTGGGCGCCCGGATCGACGCGCTCGGCCTCGGGCCCGTCCATCGCACCCTGACGGTGCTGCGCAGGAGCGGCAAGATCGCCACGAGGCGGCTGACACCACGAGTTCCCGGGCGGTCGACGTGGCCATCGGCGAACGCGTCGACGGACCGGTCCTCGTCGACGACCGGGGCAACCGGCGTATCGCCGGATGTCGCGGGCTCGGTGTTGGAGCGACCACGTGGTTCTGGGCGGCGGGGAGGGCCGGGTGACCCTGCTCGCGGGCAGTGGCCGGGCGCCCACCCAGGATCACCCGACCGGGATCGGGGCGCGTACGCCGCTTTCGGTGCCGCGATCTGATGGTGGGCGGTCGGAGCGTCTGAGCAGATGAGCGAGCTCGCGGACGCCGGACTCTCTCGTCGAGGCTCGGTACGACGCGAACCCCGGTCGAGTGCTCTCGGGAGCTCGATCTCTCGGTGGCCCCAGTGTTGGCCGAGCTCTCGAGCCGAGTCGGTCGCGACCGTGCATGCAGAAATCCCAGCAGCTTGGGCAACAGCACGTCGTGAAGCTGTGGAAGTTCCCGGCCGGCGCCAGCACGACGCGCTATCTCCTCGTTGCTCACCTCGACGCCCAGTCGTCGGTGGCGCTCGTCGCGCCGGCCGGGTTCACCGTCGCGCGATGGTGTTCGGGAGCCGAGCCCGCGATCGTTCGCGGCCAGTGGATCTCACCGATGGACGACCTCGACGCGGTCGTCAGCGGCGACGCACTCGAACTCGACCTGGCGGAGGAGTCCGATCTCGTGGACCGCGAATGGCGTCGATGGCGGTGAGCCGAATCGCCTCGACGCGTAGGACGCGCCGGGTCGTACGTCGGGCCGAGGGCGGCGCCCCGGGAGGATCCGAGCGAGGTCACGGGTCCTGGTTGTGAGCATTCGGATCGGGGAACACGTGGTGACGTCCGTGTCCGGCGACCAGGGATCCGCCGGCGTCCGCGTCGTTCCTCAGCCGACTGGCGCGGGCTCGCCGGATCGTCGGCGATCGGCGGCCGGGAGACGGGCAACGCGCTGCGGCCGACGGTAGGACGCTGACATGACCGGCGACGCTGGGCCCGTTCAGGGGTCCCCCAAGGCGGCGTCCAAGTCCCCCCGACGGGGGTCACCTTGGTGCCGCCCGATCGCGACGCAGCGCTCAGCCGGCTCGGACTAGCCTCTCGTCGCAGGAGCCGACTCCGAGAGGGCCGGTTCAGCACCCACGAACCAACAACGCCAAATGCCCGCTCGCGACCCCAGGTTCCGCGTCGGAGTGACGAGAAGGGATGTGGTCATGGCGAGCCTCCCCCCGCCGATCGCTGCACGTGCGAGCCGCTCTGGCCGCCTCGCCGGAGGCCGACGTCGTGTCTGCGTCGGGTCTGGGCGGTCGTCGTGACCGCGTCGCAGGCGGCGGGCGGCGGCCGGATGTCACCGGTGCTGCGCCGGGCGTTGCTGCCGTTGGCGCTGGCCCAGTTCATCTGCAGCTTCGCCGGTTCGAACATGAACGTGATGATCACCGACATCAGCGAGGACCTGAACACCACCGTTCAGGGTGTGCAGACGGCGATCACGTTGTTCTTGTTGGTGATGGCCGCGCTGATGATCCCGGGCGGCAAGTTGACCGATCGGTGGGGACGCAAGCGGTGCTTCACCGTCGGGTTGACGATCTACGGGATCGGCGCATTGATCAGCGCGTTGTCGCCGAACCTGGGGGTGTTGATCCTCGGCAACTCGATCCTCGAGGGCGTCGGCACGGCGATGTTGATCCCGCCGGTGTACATCCTCACCACGCTGCTGTTCCACGACACGACGTCACGCGCCCGGGCATTCGGGGTGATCAGCGGTCTGGGCGGCATCGGTGCGGCCGCGGGACCGCTGCTCGGCGGCCTGATCACCTCGGCGATCAGTTGGCGCGCCGCGTTCGTGTTCCAAGCGATCGTCGTGCTGGCGATCATCCTGTTGAGTCGCCGCCTGGAGGATCCGTTGCCGGCCGACCCGACTCGCAAGCCGGACACACTCGGCGCTGTTCTGTCGGCGGTGGGGTTGGTGCTGGTCGTGCTGGGCATCCTCGCCGCGGACAACAACGGCTGGTGGACGCTCGGGCTCGTCACCGCCGGCGTGCTGGTGCTCGTCGCCTTCTTCGTTCACGTGCGGCACTTCGAGCGCGACGGCAAGGAACCGCTGCTGTCGACGGACCTGTTCCGCAACCGCCTGTCCAACCTCGGCCTGATCACCCAGAACGTGCAGTGGCTGATGCTGATGGGCACCTCGTTCGTCGTGTCGGCCTACCTGCAGGTCGTGCGCGGCTACGACGCCATCCAGACCGGGGTGATCTTCACTGCGGCCACGCTCGGCATCCTGGCGTCGTCGTTGGCCGCTGAACGGTTGGCCAAACGGCGCCCGCAGCGCACCCTGATCGCCGGCGGGTTCGTCACCACGATCATCGGGGTCGTCGTTCTGCTCGCCCTCGTCAAGGGATCGCCGTCGGCGTGGGCATTCGCCCCCGGCCTGCTGCTCATCGGCCTCGGTCTCGGCGTGATGCTCACCCCGTCGGTGAACATCGTCCAGTCGGCATTCCCCGAGAACGCACAGGGCGAGATCTCCGGTCTCTCGCGCAGCATCTCCAACCTCGGCTCGACCCTCGGTACCGCCATCGCCGGCACGATCATGGTCGCCGGCATCACCGCCGACCCCAAACAGTCCTACGCCCTGGCGATGATCGTCCTCGCCGTCGTCGGCATCATCGGCCTCGGCGCCACCATGTTCCTGCCACGCCAACCCGCCGTGCAGCCCGTGACCAACCCCGGCACGGGACCAGTAGTGGCCTGATCCGCGGACCATCGCGCGCTCCTCGATGCCGTCCATTCGGACGGGGGAGCCAGCGACCCGCGAATCCGACGAATCGACGATGACGGTTGCCACCAAGGCAGCAGCGAAGAAGTCGCCACCCAGACGGACCTCGACGACGCGGCCGGCTGCACGACGATCGACCGCCGAGTCAACAACGCAGAAGCCCCCGACTGCGAGCTCCGGCCGGAACCCGTCAGCGAGCCGGCGCCGGCGTTGTGTTCCCAACGCTGATCGTCAGCGACGATCGCTGGAGTGGTGGCCGGCCCGACGTTGCCCCTCGTGCCAACGACGACGCGCATCAAGCGAACTCGGCCAGTGCCGGCTGGAGCTCGTGTTCCCAGAAGCGGAAGAACCCGTCTTGATCGTCGCCGATCTGGACGAACGCGAGCTGGTCGAAGCCGGCGTCGACCATCGAACCGACCGCGTCCAGGGCCGACGTCGGGTCCGTGGGGCACGTTGGCGGCGAGGTCCTCCGGCCGAACGTGAGCCGAGGCGGCATCGAAGTTGACCGGGTTCGGGAGCTCCGCCTGCACCTTCCAACCGAGCGCCGACCAGCGGAACATCCGGTGGGCGATGTTCAGGCCACTGTCCTCGTCGGCAGCCCACGCCACAGGCAGCTGCGACCATGCCCACTGGCGATGTCAGCTGAGCCGTACCCGGCCGGGTGACGCGCCGGTCCGTCAGCCCGCCAGCGCGGCGAACGGGGACGTGTCGAACCGTTGCAGGACATCGCGCGGGTCGCGGTAGGTCGCGAGCGCGCCGGCGGCGTCGAGCTCAGCTGCGCTCGTGCCGCCGCATGTGACCGCGACGCAACCGAGGCCACACGCCGTCGCCGCCCGGACGTCCCAAACGCTGTCGCCGAGCACCAGGGTGCGCGACCGGTCGGCGTCGACGCGTGCCATCGCCAGCTCGAAGATGTCCGGATCGGGCTTGGTGGCTGCGACCTCGGAGGAGTTCACCGCGGCCGTGATCGACGCGTCCGCCCCGATGATCGTGCGGAGACGACCGACGTCCTGTGCGCTCCCTGATGTCGCATACACGTTCACGAATCCCAGGCCGTCGAGGCGGGCGACGAGGTCCGCGGCGCCGGGCGTGGGCGCGAGCTCGTCGAGGAACGGTTCGAACGCGGCGTGCCACCACTGCTCGAACGGCTCATCGCGACCGGCAGCGAACCGTTCGAGGAGATGATCGGCGCCCATCCCGATCACCCGGTGGATCTCCGCCATCGGCGCGACGATCCCACCACGGCGCAACGCCCGAGACCAGGCCAACGTGTGGTGGTAGTTGCTGTCGACGAGCGTGCCATCGATGTCCAGCAACACGGTCGAGCGGGTCACCCCAATCCCGTGCCCGGCGGCGACGGCAGATCAACCACGACGGCTCGTCGGTTGGTCCGATCGGCTCCAGGGAACAAGGGCGGCATGCCGTCCGAGTCGTCCCACCCCCGGGCGAACCGACCCCGGTGAGGTAGCCCGACGATGCCCGAGCTCCCGGATGTCGAGGAATTCTCCCGCGTCGTGCGCACCCATGCCATCGGACTGGCCATCCGCAACGTGACGGTCCACGACGCCAAGATCCTTCGATCGACCAGCCCGAGCGAACTGCAGACCGAGCTGCACGGTCGAACGATCTGCGCAGCACGGCGTCACGGCAAATGGCTGTTCATCGTCACCGACGCACCAGAGCTCGTCGTGCACTTCGGCATGACCGGGTCGCTGCGATGGACGCTCGACGTCGAACGGCAACTCGCCGACCGACTCGTCATCGAACTCGGGACGTCCCGCCTCGTGATCAACGACCCGCGCAACCTCGCCACCGTCGCGATCGTCACGTCGGACGCCGAACGACGCGCCGTGACCGGCGCCCTCGGCCCCGACGCCCGCACCATCACGCGAGCCGAACTCGACGAGCTCGCCGGCAGGCGAACGCTGAAGACGACCCTGCTCGACCAGTCCCTCATCGCCGGCCTCGGCAACATGCTCACCGACGAGATCCTGTGGCGATCACGGCTCGACCCGACACGATCCGGCGAGGATCTGAGCAGCGAGGAACGCCACCAACTCCACCGGACGCTGCGCCACGTCCTGAGTCGAGCCGTCGCCGCGGGACACATCCCCCGCGGACCCACCTGGCTGTCCAGCCAGCGCAACCAACCACAGCCCACCTGCCCGCGCTGTGCACGACCACTGGCCTGGCGCCGAATCGCAGCACGCTCATCGCTGTGGTGCCCCGTCTGCCAGAACTGACAGCGTCGACAAGCTGGCGGAAGCTTGCTCGACCGCGCCCGACGGGCCGTCGATTCCTTTCCGCTCCTCGCACCCCGCCTCGACGCCACGGGTCCACCGCGCAGCTGACGGGCCCGCCCTCGTCCTCGATGGTCGAGGGCCGGCCCGTCGTGGCCGGCGGGTCGTGCTACGCGGCGAGCTGCGGCGCGTCGTCGACGCCGTAGTAGAGGACGAGGTAGGCGAGGATCTGGTCGAGGTGCGGTTGCAGGTCGGGCAGGTACGTGGCGACCGCACGGCGCACCGCGGCGGCGAAGTCGACGTAGCGCGCGGCCTTGTCGCGCACGAACGGCTCGAGCGCCTTGATCAGCTCGTAGTTGCTCGGGATGTCGAGCGTCTGCAGTGCCTGCTCCAGCGGCGTCGCCTGGGCGGTGGCCAGCGGGCCGAGGACACGGCTGACGTAGGTGACGCGGTGCAGGATGCGCCACGCGGCGGGCTGCTTGGCGTCCTGGCGCGCTTGGCGCAGGGCCGCCGCGGCAGGATCGTTGCTCTGCGCCAGCCAGATCGGGTCGACGACCTGGTTGAAGAACAGGTCGTGGTGGTCGGTCCGCGGCGACAGGTAGAAGGTCATGTAGCGGTAGGCGTCGACCTTGCCGGCCTGCAGCGTCCGGTGGCCGTTGCCGTCGACGACGGAGATGTCCTGCTCGGGACTGCACGCCGACGTCACGCCGAACGACAGCTGGGTGTTGGCCTCCTTCTGCACGGACAGCTCGAGGTGGCCGCCGAACAGCGCCTGCAGGTCGAACGTCGCGTCGACGGTCAGGATGGATGCGTCGACGCTGACGTTGCCGCCGGCCAGGCCTTGGAACGTGTAGGCACCGCCGACGGTCTCGTCGTAGCTGTCGAGCGACTGCTGGGTCTCGGCGAACTGTCCGCCGGCGGCCGTCCAGACGTAGGTGTTGACCAGGTCGTGGTGCACCGGCGGCGGGAGCGTCGCGCTGGCGCCGCCGGAGAACATGTTCGGATCGACGCCGAACTGGCTGTACAGCGTGGCCAGCTCCTGGGCGTCGCGGGTGATCTGCTGCTTGAGTGCGTACGCCTCGACCGGCTTGAAGTAGCTGATGTCGTTGCTGTACGTCAGCGCCTGCGGATAGGCCGCGTCGGGCTCCAGGCCGATCTTGCCGTCGAGCGTGCCCTGCTTGGTGTAGGACGCGTTGATCGGGAACGTGAGGATGTTCCAGTCCTTCGGGATGTCCGGGTTGGGTCGCATCTGGTAGGCGATCAGCGCCCCGGTGTGGACCAGACGCAGGGCGAACACGTCGGCGCTCTGCGACTGCACGAGGGCGAAGCCGGAGTTGTCGGGCACGTAGCGGGTGCCGACGGCCGGATGCGCCGGACTGGTCTCCTTGAAGCCGTTGAGGCCGAGCGTGCTCAGGCGGGTCGTCGTCGTGCCCGTGCCGGTGGACGACGAGTTCAGCCAGCTCAGCGAGGTCTCGAACGTCGACTTCAGCCCTCCGGACACGCTGACGTCCTCCACGCTGGTCAGCTCGATCTCGCCGACGCCGAGGCCGAGGGGCGCCTCGATCTCGACCAGGCCGGCGAAGGTCTGCGACTTGTCGCCGAACGACGCGCCGAGCTCGAACGAAGCGTTGAAGCCGGAATCGCGCGAGTTGGCATACGTGTAGGTGGTGGTCGCCGCCTCGGTGAGCGCGACCGAGCTGGTGTCGGTGTAGCTGTCCTGCACGGTGAGGTTCTCGCTCGGGACCGGTGGCGCACCCTCCATGAACCCGATGAGCTGCGGGCTGAACTGCACCTGCCCGACCCACTCGTTCCTCATGTCGCCGACCTTGAAGCCGGTGATCAGGTTCCACCCGCCGACGTCGTCGACGTAGCCGTAGCAGCGCTTGAACACGCCGGCCGTCATGTTGTCGGCGTCCACTTCGAGGTCGGCGTACTCGCTCACGGAGGGGGCGCTGTGGATCTGGGTGTTGAACGCGGTCGGTGTCCCGATGAGGGCGTTGCGCAGCTGCGGCGCGTCCTCGCCGAGCGGCGCCGTCGACAGGGTGTAGGAGCCGGCGGCGACGATGAGGTCGTTGCCGCGCGGGCCGTGATCGCTCATCATCCCGCCAGGCTCGGCGTCGAGCGTGTAGTAGGCGACGAGGTCCTGCTGGTCACCCGTGAGCCGGCGGAACAGGTTGTCGTGGATCTCCTCGACGGTGCGCACCACGCGCCACAAACGCACCTCCTCGAGCTGGCCGCGGTAGCGCTCCGACACGGTCGTGTTGCCGAGCGCGCCGATCGTGAACTGCGGCTCGGCGTCCCGGTACGTGCCGACCGCGACCGGCAGCGTGGGCACCGCGGCGCCGTCCATGTACAGGGTGAAGCTCGACGACGTCGGATCCGGTGACTTCACCCAGGACGCCGCGCCGCGCAGGATCGCATCGTTGGAGCCCTTGGAATCGGTGGCCACGTTGCCGGTGCCGTCGTCGAGACGCCACCAGCCGACCAGGCCGATCTCGTCGCCGTGCAGCACGGAGCCGAGGTCGGTGGCGGCGCGTGCCGTGTTCCACAGACGGACCTCGGCGAGCGAGCCGCGCAGCGGGATCTCGACACCGCCGACGGCGTAGGCGCGACCGATCGTGGTCGGCGCGCTGGTCGAGCCCGGATCCTTGCCGGTGTAGCGCGAGGCGACGGTGACGACTCCGTCGACGTAGATCGTGATGTCGTCCCAGGACGACACGACGGCGCCGGTCGAGCCCTGTGCGGCGCTCGGGGCGGCCACGTCGACGTTGCGCTTGCGGGTGACGCCCAGCCGGTGGAACGCACCGGCGGCCAGCGCCGGCGGGGACGTCACCGTCTGCACGCTGTGGTCGGAGTCCTCGAAGGCGAACGACAGCGAGCCGTCCGTGCCGACGAACAGCGAGTACGGGACGTCGTCGTGCGAGCCGTCGCCGAGCACGCCGCGACTGATCAGGCCGTGCGGGGCGTGGAGGTCGTCGAGGGTGACGCCGATCTCGATCGTCAGGTCGCGGGTGAGGTCAAGCGTGGTGCCTGCGCCGGCATCGAGGTACGCGCCCGTGCCCGCGAGGTGGACGCCGTAGGCCTGCTGGTACGCCGCGGCGAGGTGGGTCCACTGGCCCGACGGCAGCTGGGTGGACGTCTCCACCGTGCGGTTCCCGGCGGTGGCGACGACGGTGTAGGCGGGCAGCGCGCCGGGCACCGCCGTGGGCGCGCCGCGCATCGTCGCGTCGTGGTGGCCGGCGGTGACGTCGCGCATCGTCGCGCCGGCGGCCCGCCACAGCCCGGCCAGCCCGGGCTCGGTGCCGGCGAGGCGGCGGTTCATGTCGGCGTTGACCTGATCGGCCGTGCGGGCGATGCGCCATAGGCGCACCTCGTCGATCGCCCCGGCGAAGAACCGGTCGTTGGTCTGCGCCGCGGCGCCGATCGACCAGTCGCCGGCGACGTGCACTGCGCCGACCGGGCCCGCGGCCGTGCCGACGACCACGCCGTTGCGGTACAGGCTCCAGGCTGAGCCGTCGTAGACGCCGGCGAGGTGGATCCACGTGTTGCGGTCGGTCGCCGGTATCGGCGCGGCGACGCCGTGGTCGGTGCCGTCGTAGGCGCCGACGTAGTAGCTGCCGTTCTGGACGCGCAGGACCACCTCGCCGGCCGGGTCGAGGGTGTAGCCGTGGGCGAAGACGTCGCGCAGGCCATCGGTCTTCTCGGCGTTGATCCACGCCTCGAGCGTGATCGCCCCCGTGATGTCCAGCGCCGGGGTACCGGCGATGAGCGCCGAGTCGCTGGTGCCGTTGAAGTGCAACGCGGTGCGCGCC
Source organism: uncultured Acidimicrobiales bacterium (assembly GCA_963794805.1). GTDB lineage: Bacteria > Actinomycetota > Acidimicrobiia > Acidimicrobiales > Ilumatobacteraceae > JAODBQ01. Next base: position 516,025 of record CAWCFL010000003.1, on the reverse strand, counting down.
AGGTGCAGGCCGAGCGCGTAGTTCGACGCATCGGACTGGTGCTGGACGACGCGTGCCACATCCGTGGTGTGCGTCGGGTTGACCCACGCCTCGATGGTGAGGTCGGCGGGGACGTCGAAGCCGCTCAGCTCCGCCAGCATCGGCGGCGACGTGGCCGGCTTCGGCGCGCCGACCACGGCGGGGACGCCGGCGGACGCCGAGTGGTCCTGGAAGCGCCCGTCGGCGGCGTAGAGGTAGCCGACGAGGCCGGCTTCGGTGCCACCGAGGCGGCTGCCGAGCGCCTCGCTGATCTGTTGCGGGTTGCGCGCGACGTCCCAGATGCGCACGTCGTCGAGATCGCCGGCGAAGAACCGCTCCGTGCCGTCACCGGCGACACCCACACCCCACCGCTGGTCGACGGCGAGGGCACCTCGCGGATCGTCGTGGGACGCGAGGAGGATGCCGTTGCGGTACAGGCGCCACGAGTTGCCGTCGAAGGCGCCGGCGAGGTGCACCCAGGTACCGACGTCGCCGGCGGGGATCGGCGCACCGGCGAAGTGGTCGTCGCCGTCCCACGACCCCGTCTGGTACTGGCCGTCGTTGACCCGTAGGTAGACCTCCGCGTCAGGTGACAGCGTGTAGCCGTGGGCGACGATGTCGCGGATCCCGTCGGTCGCCGTCGGTCGAACCCATGCCTCCATGGTGATCTGGCCGGTGATCGACAGTGCCGCAGACGTCGTCAGGGTGACCCCGTCGTGGGCGCCGTCGAAGGTCAGCGCGGTGCGTGCCAGCACGCCGGCGGCGACGCTGCGCCCGTCGAAGTCGAGGGTCGTGCCGGCCGGGTCGGCGAACCACCTCGTCGCCGCGGGAGAGCCGACCGCCCGGGCGGATCCGCCGATGACTGCTCCCTGGGCGCCGCGTGCATCGGCAACGACCAGGCGCGAGCCGGTGGTCAGCGACGTGCCGATCGCCGTCGTGGCCGCGCTCGCCGCGTCGTCGTAGACGACCATGAACGCTGCCGTGCCGGCCGGCCGGTCGAGTCCGGCCGGGCTCACGCTGAGGGACGTGGCGTTGCGCGCGACGCCCTCGATGACACGCACGATGACGCCGTCGACGTCGATCAGCGCACCGGCCGCCACGGGAAGCGGGAGGCCGCCGGCGAGCACGAGCCGGTCGGCGCCGGCGTCCAGTGGCTCGGCGAGGGTGCCGACGAAGACCGGCTCCGGTGGGGTGCCGTTGACGATCGCCGCCAGCTGCTCGGCGTCGGTCGGCAGGTCGCGCCAGGTCTCGGTGACCGGCACCGGGCCGCCCAGGACGACCGTCAGCGTGCACGTCGACGCTCCGGCGGGGGCGTCGACCGTGACGGTGATGTCGTCGAACACCGGGTCGGTCGAGCGGGCGACGAAGGCCATCACGCCGGCCGCCGCGGGGACCGTCCACACGGACCGGCCGGTGAATGTGTCGTAGTAGGCCACGAGGAACTGGTCGTGGGTGTCGCGCACGTACAGCGCCAGGCGGCCGAGCGCACTGTCGAACAGGACCGGTGTGTCGCCGGTGGCGACGAACCCGAGCGCGCCGCCGCTCACGGTCAGCCCGGCGCCGTCGACGGCGAGCAGGGGCATCGCCAGCACGACGTCGGCATCGACGGCCCGGCGGATGTCGGCCAGCGACGCCTCGACGGCGGACAGGCGTGCCTGGGTCTGCTGCAGGTCGGCGCGCGCCGTGTCGAGGTCGGACTGCAGACCGGGTTGGGCGGCCTGCAGCGGCGCCTTGTCGATGGCGATCTGCTCCTTCGTCGCGTCGATCAGCTGTTGCTTGAGGGCCCGTTCGATGTCGCCGCCGTTGTACTGCAGGTCGTGCAGGTGACGCTCGTGCGCGAGCAGCTTGGTGACCGCCGTGTTGAGGGCGGCGAGCGAGCCGGTGAAGACGACTGGCGTCGTGCCCGCGGCGAGCAGGCCGTCGAGCTGATCGACCGTCGTCGACAGGTCGGCGACCGACGACGACAGCGTGCTCACCCGCGCGTCGAGTCCGGCGCGTCGCGACTCGAGCGTCGCCAGCTGGTCGAGCAACGAGTTCGGCGAGGCGCCGGCCGTCTGCGGCAGCACCAGGTCGGTGAGCGCGACGTCGGTGGTCAGCCGGGCCAGCGTGCCGTCGGCGGCGACGCCGTGGTCCAGCACGGCGATCGCCGATTGCCCGGCGCCCGACGCCACCGCGGCGGCGAGCATCACCCGGGCGGCCTGCTTCATCGGCTTGGGTGTCGCGTCGTACCCGCTGACCACGTTCTCCTGCTCGTAGTACAGCGCGGCGCTGAGACCGCCGGTGACGGTCTGGCCGTCGAAGCGCACGGTGGACCGCGACAGCCCGACGCTGTCGGCGATCGGCGCATCCGACGTCACCCAGCTCGCGCCGTCGACCATCCCGGTGCTGTCGCCGCCGGCCAGATCGGCAACCTTCGTGCCGCGCCCCTCGTCCAGCCGGAAGTAGCCGACCAGCCCGGGCTCCAGCCCCGTCAGCCGGCGGTGCATCCCGGCGCGCACCGACGACGCACCACGGGCCACCTGCCAGATGCGCACCTCGTCGAGCACGCCGGCGAAGCCGCCGGCGGCCGCGCCGAGCTCGGTGACCGCGGTGGCGACCGGCACGATGCCCTTGAAGTCGGCGGTACCGAACGCCGGCACCCCGTCGAGGTACACCTGGACGACCGCCCCGTCGAACGCCACGCCGAGGTGGTGCCAGCCGGCGGTGAGGAGCTCGCCGGACACCGACTCGTGCCAGGTCGAGCCGTCGCCGAAGCCCACGCCGATCTTCGTGCCGTCGGAGATCCACACCGACGGCCCGGTGTGCGCCTGGTCCGCACCGGGGGCACCGAACAGCATCCGGTCGCCGACCGACCCGTTCTGGTCGACCTCGATCCACGCCTCGACCGTGAAATCGGCACCGATCACGACGCCCGGCGAGAGCTCGACACGGCCTCCCTGACCGTCGAACGACAACGCCGAGCCGGCCGCACCGCTGGTCGGCACCACGGGCACGAGCGGCTTGGCGCACACCTGCGTCGGATCGTCGACGCTCGACGCCGGACAGGTGCCCGCCGCCAGGGCGTACACATCGGCATGGTCGACGCACGTGTAGGCCTGCGTGCCGAGGGTGTCGAACAGACCGTCGTCCGACCGTTCGATGTTGTACGACCAGATCAGGCCGTCCGCCGCGTGGACGGCGAACAGCTGCCAGCGGAACACGTCGGCCACCTGTGTGGGCACGAGCAGCGCGCTGAACCGCCCGCCGCTCAACGCCGGCACGAAGCGCAGCTCCTGCGTGGGCTCGACGAACGGTCGGCCCTCGAGGTCGGCTGCGCCGAGGCTGTCCTTGCTCGACTGCGGCCGGGTCTTGCTGCGGCTGCGCTTGAACCGCACCTCCAGCTTGGGCTGCAGCTCGTCGCCGACGAGCACGAAGCGGTCGACGAGCAGCGTGCCGGCCACCAGCGGCACCGGCCGTCCGCCGAGGTCGAGCACGGGCCGCCCGGCGTCGTCGAGCACGTACACCATCTGGTCGTGGTCCGTGACGACGTCGCGGGCCGCGGCGACGTCCGCCGCGGCAGCGTGCGGATCGGCGATGGTCGCGTGGGCGGCGTCCAGCGCCGCCGGATCCGGATCGGTGATGGCCTGGCGCAGCACGTACACGAAGCGCCCGTCGGACAGGACCTGGAACGGCACCGCCGCAGTCAGCCGCGCCGTCGACGACAGGAACACGTCCTTCTCGTCCTCGCGCACCGTGACCCCCGCGGCGACCGGCGCCGAGGTGCCCAACTTGACCAGGGGCAGGGTCGTCTGGTCGGCGACCCCGTACCCGACGTGGGCGATCTCGCCGGAGAACATCACGACCGTCGGGTTGGCGCTCCAGCCCGCCGAGTCGAGCGGATCGGACGCGGTCGTCGCCGCCAGGTCGAGGACGGTGTACCGGATCCGGCGGTGCTCGTCCATGGCGAAGGCGATGACGACGCCGTTGTGGCGGACCATCGTCGGGTACCGGTAGGCGTGGTCGGTGTAGGTCTTGACGTCGTCGCGCATCGCGAACTCCTCAACTCTCGGGCTGTCCGGCCAGTGTGCGCGAGGGTCGGCGCGGGGGTCATCGGGACGATGCCTTACACACCCCCTCATTCACCCGACGGCCAGCGCCATCGGGCGCGCCGGTAGGGTCGCCGCGGTGCGCACCCGGGCGACTGCTCGCGGCTTCGTCGGGCGAACCGAGCAGCTCGATCGCTTCCGCGTGGCGATCGGGGAGGCCACCGCGGGACAGCCGGCCGTGCTGCTCGTCAGTGGCGAGGCGGGCGTCGGCAAGACCAGGCTGGTCGAGCAGTGGCTGGCCGTCGCCGATGCCGTCGGCGCCGCCCGGTTCGTCGGTCACTGCGTCCAGCTCGAACACGCCGCATACCCCTATGCGCCGCTCATCGATGCGATCCGCGCCCTGCGTCGCGAACGCACCGCGAGCGAGGTGAGCGACCTCCTCGGCCCTGGCGCGGCGGCGCTGGCGACGTTGCTGCCCGAGCTCGCCACCCGCCCCGCCGACCTCGACCCGTGGGGCCACGGTCCGCTGTTCGAAGCCGTGCTCGGCCTGCTCGGGCGGCTGGCCGCCGGAGCCGTGGGCGGCGTCGTCGTCGCGGTCGTGGAAGACCTCCACTGGGCCGACGCGGCCACCCTCGACCTGCTCGGTTACCTCGTCCGCAACCTCGCCGACATGCCCGCCGTCCTCGTGCTGACGTTGCGCGACGAGCTCGGCACGAACCCGCTCCTGCAGCAGTGGACCGCCGAGCTGCGGCGGCTGCCGCCGGTCGACAGCGTCGCGCTGGCGCCGTTCGGGCGCGCCGACACCGCCGCGCTGGTGTCGTTGCGCTCGGGGAACACCCAACCGGCTGTCACCGTCGAGGACATCTACCGGCGCTCGGACGGCAACGCCTTCCTCATCGAGGAGCTGCTCGACGCGTCCCGGCGCGGCGAGGCGAGCGTGCCGTCGACGCTGCGCGACACGGTCCTCGGCCGTGTCGCCCGGCTCAGCGCCGAGGCCCGCCGCCTCCTCGACGTCGTCGCCGTCGGTGGCTGCCGGGTGCGGGTCGCCCTGCTCGACGCCGTCGCCGACGGGTCGGCCGAGGAGCACGCCGATGCGCTCGCCGAAGCCGTCGCCGCCACGGTGCTGGTGGCCGACGGGGACAGCGTCGTGTTCCGCCACGCAGCGTTCGCCGAGGCCGTCTACGACTCGCTGCTGCCGGCCCGCCGGGCCGTCTGGCACACCCGTCTGGCCGGCGCGATCTCATCCGACCCGGCGTTGGCCACTGCCGGTGCCGAAGCCCAGCTCGCCGCGCACTGGCTGGCTGCGGGGGTCGGCGACCAAGCCCTCGCCGCGGCGATCAGCGCGGCGCACGACGCCGAGCGTCAGCACGCCCCGACCGCCGCGCTCGACCAGTGGGACTCGGCGCGGCGCCTCGCCGACGCCCATCCGGACGCCCTGGCCGCGGCCGGGCTCGACGAGGTCGAGCTGCTCGCCCACATGGCCGAAGCCGCCAATCGCGCCGGCCGCCTGGACCGCGCCGTCGAGCTCACCCGCGAGGCGCTGGACCACCTCGACGGGCCGACCGAGCCGCACCGCGCCGGACGCCTCGCAGAACGCCTCGGGTGGTACCTGACCCGACGCGGTGCGAGCAGCGAGGCGCTGGACGCCTACCACGTCGCGCTGACACTGGTGCCCGCCCGGCCGCCTTCGCCCGAGCGGGCCAGAGCGTTGACCGCCATGGGTCGTCACCTCACCCGCCAGGGCAAGGCTGCCGACGCGCTGCGCTGGTGCGAGGAGGCCGTCGCCTGTGCCGTGGCGGCCGGCGCCCGGGCGGACGAGGGGTTCGCTCGCCACGCGCTCGGCCTCGCGCTCGCCACCGAAGGCCGCGCCACCGAGGCGTTCGACGAGCTCCTCGCCGCGGCGCGCATCGCCGAGACCACCGGCGATGTCGCCGAGCTGGCCTGGAACTGCCTGCACCTGGAGAAGGTGGCGGCCGACGCGTCCCGTCTCGGCGAGGTCGTCGACGTCCTCCTCGACCGTGCCGCGGCGGCGCGCCGGCAGGGACGGCAGCGCACGTACGGCGGCCTGCTCGAGTGCATCGCGGCGGGTGCGCTCACCGAGCTCGGGCGATGGGACGAGGCCGACGCGATCGCCTCGGCCGTCGAACGGCGCGGTCCCACGGGGATCGAACGCGTCGCCTTCGACCTCGTGCGTGGCACGCTCGACGTCGGGCGAGGTCACTTCGATCGTGCCGAGGAGGCGCTGCGCGCCGCCCAGGCGGTGACGATCGGGCTGCGCGACGGCCGGATCAACGGCCTCGTCCACAACGGCCTGGCCGAGCTCGCCCGTTGGCGCGACCAACTCGACGCCGCCTTCGAGGTGGCCCTCGAAGGTCTCGACGCCGTGGCCAACACCGGTGACGACGACATGGCCGCGCGGCTGTGCGTCACCGCGCTGCGCATCGAGGCCGACCGCCACGAGCGCCTCGGCGGTCGCCGCACCACCGACGCCACCCGCGCCGACGCGGTCGGCCGCTGCTTGACGCTCGTCCGCCAGCTCGCGGCCGGTGAGGGCGGCACGACGCCATCGGCCCGAGTCGTGGCCGCCGCCGTGGAGGCCGAGGCCGAGCACACCCGGATCACCGGCCGGCCCGACGCCGACGTGTGGCATGCGGTGATCGAGGCCGCCGCCCGGCTGGGCGCGCCCTACGACGAGGCTCGCGCCCGGACGAGCCTCGCCGTGGTGCTCGCCGCCGCCGGCGATCGTCGTGGCGCCGACGATCAGCTCGGGCGCGCCCATGAGCTGGCCACCGCCCTCGGCGCTGCGCCCCTGCTCGGCCAGATCGACGGCGTCGCCCGACGCGGCCACCTCGACTCGCGCCCCGCAGTGCCGACGGCCACCCGAGGCATCGGCGATCTCACCACCCGCGAACGCGACGTCCTGCGCCTGATCGCCGCCGGTCGCACCAACCGGCAGATCGCCTCCACCCTGTTCATCTCCGAGAAGACCGCCAGCGTCCACGTCTCACACATCCTCGCCAAGCTGGGCGTCGCCACCCGCGGCGAGGCTGCCGCGGTCGCCCACCGACGCGGCATGGCGACGTGAGGCACCACGGCGACGGCGTTCCGTCGGTCAGCACTGTCGGTCTGCTGCCGCCGGCTCGGGCGTCGTCGTCACCTCGGAACTGACGCCACGGCGACCGGCGTGTCCGGGAGCTGGGCTGCGGTTCGCATGTCGGAGCCAACGACGCTCGTGCCCTGGGCAGCGAGCGCTCGCTGGAGATCGGTGACGGCCGCGATCAGGTCATCGAGTCGTTCGTCGGTTGAACGATGGGCCGGGGTCGTGCCGGCGACCGCCGCGTCGGGACGCGCGCTGACGTCAGTGCGGGCGATGAGTTGATCGACGACCTTTTCCTCGACTGGATCCTGCTGCTGGGCTTCGATCTCGGCTTGTTGTGCTACTTCGACCCGCGCTGCTTGCCATGCTGACCAGTGCCCGGAGACCAATGACCACAGGGAGAGCGCGGACACGTACACGACGCTGGTGAGCAGTCCGAGCATGATCGAAACGGGGATCATCGCGACCCAGAAGATCGTCAGCCAGCCGTTCACCCGGCGCATGAACACCGGGTCGCCTTGCACCGACGCCCACAACGATTTGATTGCGGTCACGGCGCTGCGAGTACCAGGGTCCACGTTCGGCGAAACCTGGTTTCCCCACTTCTGAGGGGCTGCCGGACGCCAGCGCGACCGGGCAACCTCGCGCCGTGAGCTCTTCACCGTGGTCCGTGATGTGACGAGACGGAGCGCTTCGCGGTCGGCAAGCGACGCCGTCGAGTGCGCTACGAACCACTCGGACTGCGCGTCGTGCTGACGAGTTGCTTGACGACGATCACGACATCGTCTCGGGTCGTCTCTGGACTGAGCAGTCGGATCAGGTCTTCGGCGATGCGCTGGACGGTGTGCCCGTACAACTCGGTGGCCGCTACCGCCAGTCGGTCGAGTCCGATGTCGAGCGATTCGCCTCGGCGTTCGATCAGGCCGTCGGTGTAGAGCACGAGGACGTCGGCGTCATTCACGTCGACCGTCGCAGTGGTGCGCGCTCGGCCGTTGTCGATGGTCAACAACGCGCCACCGGCGTCGTCGAGCCAGGTGACGCCGCTCCGATTGACGATCAGCGGTGGGGGGTGGCCGGCTCGGGCATACGTGAGCGTGTGCTCGTGGCGATCGAACACGGCGCAGACGACCGACGCGCACGCGGCACCGTCGGTCGACGACGCGAAGGTGTCCAGTCCGTCGAGGACCGCGGCCGGATCTCTGCCCTCGAGGATCATCGCCCGTGCCGCGCTGCGCAGCTGGGCCATGACCGTCGCTGCCTGCAGGCCATGGCCCACGCAGTCGCCGACGATCAGGCCGCGTCGGGTGGGGCCCATGTCGATGACGTCGTACCAGTCGCCGCCCACGGCGAGACGACCGACAGCCGGCAGGTAGCGCGCCGCCACCGTCGGCAGATCACTGACGGGTTTCAGCAGCGAGGCTTGCAGCGTGTCGCTGATCCGCCGGTATTCGCCGATCTCGACCGTCCGTCGGTAGGCGCCGTCCAAGGCGCTGGTGACGACATCAGCGATCAGCGTCAGGAACGTGCGGTAGCCCGTGTCGAACGGCCGCTGAGGGTTCAGCGAGAACACCATCGCTCCGCGCACGCCGCCGAAGGAACCGCCGATCGGCACGACGTACTCGCTCGCAGGCATCGTCTCGGTGCCGTCCCCACCAACCACCACGGGCGTTCGCTCTGTCCGGGTCAGCAACGACGACACGTCCACCTGGGCCACCGCGCCTCGCCGCGTCGACGCGACCAGCACGAAGTCCTCGGCCACCTGCAGGTAGATGTCGCAGTCACGCACACCGGCGACACCGGCCAGCGTCGCCGCCACGCGCGCGCAGACGTCGGTCACCTGCTCGGAGTTGACCAATTCGGACTGCACCAGTGACAGGCACTCGAGTCGACGATGGTCCACGATCTGCTCGGTGGTCTCCGACGCGACGCACAGCACACCGCCGATCGCGCCGCCGTCGAACAACGGACTGAAGGAGAACGTGAAGAAGCACTCCTCGGGATAGCCGTTGCGTTCCAGGATCAACTCCTGGTCCGTCTCCAGGGTCGGCACACCCGTCGACATCACCGACTCGAACAACGGTCCGATGTGCTCCCAGATCTCCGGCCACACCGTCCGCGCCGGGGAACCGAGCGCCGCCGGGTGCTTGCGCGTGCCGAGCATCGGCCGGTACCCGTCGTTGTAGATCTTGATCAGATCCGGCCCCCACGCGACCATCATCGGGAACCGCGACGACAAGCACACCGACACCGCCAACCGAAGGCCCTCCGGCCAACCCGCGATCGGACCGAGCGACGTCGAAGCCCAATCGAGATCGCGGATGGCCTGTCCCATCTCCGACAGGACGAACACTCGATCGAGCCATACGTCCATCCCCCGAACGCCCGAGTCCATCGCATGGTCACCGTAGCTGTCGCCATCCGGATCCTCCGGCGGCGACCAACGTGGCCAGGAGGCGAGGGAGACGGCCGGTTCGGTCGGCTGCGCTCACGAGGTGCGTCGAGGCGGCTGGCGGGCGGGCAGACACGACTACCAAGAAGTGGGTCATCCGCCGTCGAAACGGGGACACCGCTTCGACACGTGCTTTTTGGGTTGTAGCCCGGGTCTGCCCAGGGGAACCCGTGTCGAAGGGGGGACTTGAACTCCGGGTTTCGGGGTCGACGCCAGTGATGTCGAGTTCGAGTTAGACCAGCCCAGGAGGCATTTCGAGGCGGCGATGGTGCTGTCTGGTGACACCTGGTTTCGGCCAGTTTCGTCCTGTTCGCGGACAAAGTGCTGACAAATCCGCGGACAAGCGACACCGTCCGAGCCAACGTCGGCCAGGACGACTCACCGGAGCATCGCTCGACGGTCGGCCTGGCTCGGTTGGCGGCTCGGTCGACGACGGTTCCGTCGCGGAGGCGGGCGATGGCGGTTCGGCCGGCACGCCGGCGTCGAGGGCGGCCATGATGAACGCGGCGCGGAGCATGTGCGGATGGACGTCGCCGATGCCGGCTTGCTTGCCGATCGAGCGGAGCCAGCGGTGGGCGGTACGCCGATCGAGGCGTTGCCCGTCGTGGCGGACCAGGATCGGGCCGTCGCGAGGATCCCCTGCAGCGACGTCGATCGTTCGCGCCGTGCGCGGCACGAGGGGGATCAACGCCGGTTTGTTGCCCTTGCCGACGATCCGCAATCTGCGGTGCCCACGATCGAAGCCGAGGTTTACGACTGACTGACGCCTCCGGTCGCACGCCCAACCGGACCTCGAACCGGGTCGACCGGTCGACCCGGTCGACCCGGTCGACCGGAGAGCGGAGAGCGGAGAGCGGAGAGCGGAGAGCGGCGAGCGGCGAGCGGTCAAGGCCGTGATATCACGAGGCCTGGAACCCGGTGGCGCTACCAACCCGAGCGCGAGGCGATGGCAATTCTTCTCAGATCAGAGCGCAGCAACGGCGAGCGCATCTCGCTCGACTGACGGAACGCCAGCAGAGCGCGATTCCGAGGCGACCACCGCCGGCCGCTGGACGCAACAGCTTTCATCGTTGGCCCGGCGATGCTTGATGGTGGGGTTGCACCGAGCGTGCGGGCCTGGCACGATCGAGCGTCGCCGCCGGTTGAACCTGCCGACACGTCACGTTTGGGAAGGGGAAAGATCTGCAAGATCAGCGGTTGTTGAAGCAGATTGCAGATCTCGCCCACACGTTGGACGAACTCGCCGCTGTGTTCGTCGCTGAACACGATCAACCTCCTACGGCGTCAGAGCTTGAGGGGTCACTTGGCGTTGTCGCCGTCATGCAGGCTCTGATCACTCAACTGACACGCTTGGTGGAACGGCTGCAACCCAACGTCGATCAGGTCCGGCGACACCACCGCGCCGGCCCGCTGGGAGTTCGGCTTCACCAGGTCGCCTCGGGAAGCCGGTCCGCCTCTGCGATTCCTTTCGCGCTCGAGATAGAACGGACCAAGACGGAGAATGAGGTCGAGTGCGATCCGACGGGGAGCGACGCCTCCACCGCTCGCGTGCGACACGGCGGCTTCGAGGCGCTCACGGGGTGCATTTCTCGCGCAGCAACGATCACGCTGTTGCGGCGATCGTCGACATGATCGATGACGCACGGGCGCAAGGACGAGCAGCCGTTGTCGTTGCGACCGGAGAACACCGACAGTGGATCGAGGCGGACCTCCACCAACGTTGCATCGCATTCGAGGGAGACGTGTGTCGGCTTCTTGACGCCGAGACCACGCTGTCGTCGATCCTGGTCGATGGCCAACCCGACCGTGGCCGCTTCCGGTCGAGCATTGGCACGCTGCTGTCCACCGTCTGCGCGCGCAACCCGGCCGGCGTGTCCGTGTATGGCGAGATGGTCGGCCTCCTGTGGTCCCGGGGAATGACGATCTCGGCGATGCGCCTCGAGGAGTTGTGGAACGAACTCCAGTGTGAACTCCCGTTCTCGCTGCTGTGCGGCTACCCCATCGACTGCAGCCCCGACAGCACGGACCTCGATCCCATCCGCCACGCCCATACCTACATCGGCTGACCGCGCCGCGGCGATGCCATCGACGCGCACCGGACGACAGGTGCGTGCTCGCCGCACTCGCGGGACCCGACCATCGAAACCGGCTCGACACGCGCACCGCCGACCGTTGAACTCGTTCCATCGCAGGCGAGATGGACTCCATCGGTCCACCCGCACACGCTGTGCGCTGTGTTCATCCCCCGTACCACCGCGATCTACGACCGGCGGCGACAGAACCATGACCGCCACGCGGCCTACGCCGTCGTCGCCTACTTCAACCAGCGGCTGAACGACTCCGGTCACCAGCAAGCACTGGAGAACACGTACGCGACGCCGTCGATCCGGCGATCCCGGACGCGCCTGCCCGCATCGCGGCGACATTTCCGGACAGCCCGGACGGGTGAGGGCCAGGCTCCTTACAGGGGCTCATTGTGGCTCCACCGATGCAGATCTGTCGGATCTGGGCGCGGGTCTGGTGAGTTCAGCATGGTCGTCATGGGCTCAGCGGTCATCGGCCGTAGCTTCCGGCAGGCCCTCCGCTGCGCAGCCGATTGATCCATCTGGAGCCAGAGCGTCTCGATGAGGGCCACGGTCCGGGTGTTCACATCGGTGGTGGCTGGTTGGCGTGTGGAGCCGGTACCGTCGAGAGGGTGGTGGTCCGGGTTGGGACGATCACGCTGAAGGAGGGCGCGATGACCGCTTCGGCAGGGACTGCGTCGTTGGAGGCGAACCTTCGCCTCGGGCACGGGCTGGGGGAGCACGATCGGGAGCGGGTTGTGCGCCGGTTGGCCGGGCTTGATGCGCGGCTGCGGTCGTTTCGGGTTGAGGCCGTCGAGTTGCTGGTGTCGGTCAAGGACCGTGAGACGCGAAGCCAGCGCACGACGCTGGAGGCGACGATCGCCAACTGCCCGCGTCTCGTGGCGACTTCTGTGCGCCCTGGACTGGACGAAGCGCTGTCCGAGGTGAGTGTGGAGCTGGCCCGGCAGCTCACTGACGTGAAGGCACGTCGAGAGCGCGGCCATGGGCATCATCACGACGCCGGCTCGATCGGCTGACGCGCGGGCGCATGCGCCGGCGGCGCTCGCCGCCACGCGCCCCGACCGACCCGCACCCGTACACGTGATCGAGGGCCCCCAAGCCACGGCAGAGCGAAACGCGGTCAACGGGCCGGTCGAGAACGCGCCTGCCCAATGACCTTGACCGGCCGGTCGCGACGTACCGATCAGCGGGAGATCGGGGTGCATCGACGCAACGCCGAGGAGGCGACGCGTTGAGGTCGCCACCGACAAGCTCGGCGCCGACGCCGCCTTTAACAGCGCCGTCGAGAACGCCGATGGATTTTTCGTAGGACCTGTGATCGACCAGATGGCGAGGTTGCTCAGTCCCCTTCCCGAGGGAGAGCCGGACGCCACCTACGTGTCCGTCGTGACGGCTGTCGCGGCGAACGGCCAGATCGGCGCCGCCGTACAGCACGGACCTCGTATCGCCGAGTCGCCTAACACGATGCGGAAAAGCTGCGAGCCGGTTGGCGCGGAGTTGTCCACAGTCGTCCAGAATCGCCGTAGAGCGCCGACGGCACCTTCGATGACCCAACAGAGCAGGCGATCGACGGCTCTTCGCGACGGCTGTAGGGAATTTCCGCACAGTGCTAACTCATCAAGCAGCCAACTCGCGCCGCTCGACGATCGAGCGGTCTGCTCCACCAGGCCGCTCGGATTGCCGCCGATCCCGACGATGCCGATCCACCGAGCGCGAGCACGCATGGCGACGCCGACAACAGGAGTGACGCGGATCGGAACGACCGCGGTCAGCATGGAGATGCCACGCGCATCTCGGCTCTCGGCCGAGAACGCCGCCCCCAGGGCGGGCCAACGCCGAAAGCGCGACTCCGAGAACGGCCGAACTCGACGAGGTGAAGCGCGCTCCAAAGCCCGTCGAGCACGCCGCGGCGCCCGCGCACCGAATGACGTCAAATGGCCCGCGGCGATCACTACCGATCGCAGCTCGGCGCTACCACGAAGCGTCTGCCATTGGCGGTAGCGGACGCTGCGAACCCCCGCGGGGTTCACGTTTTGGTATCGGATGGTTTACCCCCGCGTTTCGGTTGTTGTTCGGTTGGGTCTGCTCGTGAGTGCTTTGGACGACCGAGGTGCTCGAATGGTGAACGTGTAGTCGTTCAGGTGACCGGGCTCCTCCAGTGGTTCAAATAGGTGACCTCGCGCGCCGGCCGGCGGGGCGCTGGGGTGAACGTCGCGCCGGTGTAGTAGCCGACGGCGAGCAGGCACACCTGGGTGACCGTCGGCGGAATGCCGAGCAGTTCGGCGATCTCCGCCTCATGCTCGAGGTGGAACGTCGTCCATGCCGAGCCGATCCCCCTGGCGCGCGCTGCGAGTTGGAAGCTCCACACGCCGGGAAGCACCGAGCCGTAGTAGGCGGCAACCTCGCCCTGCGCGGTCGGCGCCAAGGGCGGGCGATCCAGGCGCATCGAGATGACGAGCGCCCCAACTTCGGCGAGGTGGTCGATCAGGAATTCCGCCGACTCGATTACCTTGAGGCTCCGGTCGTCGGTGCGCAGTGCGCTGTTCGCCGCGAGGTACGGCCGGCCGACCTGCGCGAAGCGGGTGGCGATCGCCGCCTTCAGCTCCGGGTCCTTGATAATCAACCACCGGTTGCGTTCCAGGTTGCCACCCATCGGTGCGTGCCCGGCGACTTCGATGCACTCGAGCAACACGTCGTTGGTGACGTCCCGGCGGAGATCGAGACGCTTGCGAACCTGCTTCGTAGTCGTCAGGAGGCGGTCCACCTCATCGAGGTCGAACCCGGTTGTCGGATGCATCGTCATGCCACAAGTGTGGCCAATCCCCGCCCCGTTCGCCGCTACGTGCAGGCCGTTACAACGCCACGGCGCGGCGAGGGTCCCGGCGATCTCGGGCGCAGTGGCGCTCGTCGATAGAACGCGATTTACGCATCACCTCGGACGGGTCGCCGCCGGCGATCCAGCGGTCGGAGGCCAGTCGTCGAAGCCGCACAGTAGCGGTCACGAGTGCCGCGGCAGGCAACGTTGGGGCGTCGGACCGCGCCGGGTCAGGGCAGCCAGCGCGTAGAGCAGACGGTCCGGTCGGGTGTCGCCGTCGCGCGAGGGCGTGGCGGCACCGATGTGGCTGGCCGTGTTAACGAACCGAGCCGGTGGGTGCCCTGTAGTGGTGATGATGGGCGACGTGGGGGGTCAGGACGGGTGGAGGTGGTGTATCGGTCGGTGCACCTCCGCCTGTGGCGATCGTTGTTGTCGTTCACCGGTGACGCCGAGTTAACGTGCGACGTCGAGGCCGAGGCGTTCGCGCAGGCCTGCGCCGCGGCGACGCCGTCGCTGATGTCGAGGCGTGGGTGTGGCGCAGTGCTTTTCGCATCGCCTCGGGTCTGCTGGCACGAAGACCGAACCCAATCGATCTCGCAGTGGTGGATAGCTCGGCACCCCGACTTGCTCAGTCGTCGTCAAGTTCTTGTGCTTGTGGGCCGACCTCTCCCCGCAGCAGCGAGTCGTCGCCGGCACAGCGACCGCGGTCAGCACCCGCGTCTCCCGCCGACAAGCCAACCGGTGGGCGCAAAACGACCAAGCCGCACCCCCGCAACAGCAACCGCAGTACGCCCAACCGCAATATGCCCCGGCGCCACAGTACGTCGAAGTCGCTCCTGCCCCTGATCCGATCGATGAGCTGACGAAACTCGCTGCGCTCAAGGACCAAGGCGTCCTGACGGAAGCAGAATTCCAGGAACAAAAGGCGAAAATCCTGGCGTGACGAGAACTCGCACCCGCCATGGCGGTCGGCGAGCCGGCCCGGTTGTGGGCGCATCTACGTCGTCGTTCACTGTTCGGCCACCCTTCGCTGCACGAGGCGGCCGGCGATGTCGAGGAACTTGAGCATCAGTGGTCGACGCCTCTATGCCGCGCCGATTGACCGACCGGTATCTGTCGCGTGGGTGAGTCCTCAACCATGCCTCACAATTCGATGCCGATCGACGAGTCGTGGCGGGCGACGGGCTGGGGACGTTGCGGCTCAAGGTCGAGGTGGTTGTGATCGGCCCAGGACCGGACGACGTCGGCGAGGGCATGGGCGTTCTGATTGCTCGTGGCGTCGAGGTTGGTGACGCAGTCGATCAGGACTCCGACGTCTATGGCTCGCCCGCTGGCCCACACACGCCAGGTGCTGAGTCCGGTGGCGAGCGCCCGGACGGTCTCATGACGCCGCTCAAAGCCATCCATCGAACTCAGCCGGTCGAAGCTGCGAACCGCCCGTTCCTCGAGGTCGAGGGCGTCGCCTGTTCGCCGGCGTTCATCGAGGAACGGCTTCGCGACCGACTGAACGTGGGCCAGATCGGCGCTGGCCCGGGCGTGCTGTTCGAGCGCGTTGGCGAGTTCGGCGTGTGGTCTGCGCTTTCGGAGCATGCCGGCTCGTTCGACCGAGCGGCGGGCCGTGCGCAGCCGATCTTCGGCGTGCTCTACGGCCAACGACGCGGTGCGGAGCGGTGCGTCGTACGGTGCGGCCGCCCGGTCGGCGGCGTCGAAGCTTCCGCGCGCGCCATCGAGGTTGGCGACCATCCGATCCCGCTTTTGATGTTGCTGGTCGAGCGCGACTCCTAGCTGGTCGCGGGTCTTGAGGGCGTCGCGTTGAAGTTGGTCGAGCCAGGCGGGAATTTCGCACCGCGGCCGAAGTCGCTCAGCCGGCGGCGTTTCACATCGGGTCAGTTGACTGAGGTTGTGGCGTTGGCGTAGGGCGGGCGTGTCTGCGCGGTCGCTGGTGAGGATGCGTTCGAGGGTGTCGCGGGCCTCGCCGGGATCGTTGTTGTCGGTGATGACGTACGACGTGGTTGTAGTCGCGGCCGCGGGTCATGCCGACGTACAGGCCTCGGCAGGTGGTCGCTGCAGTGGCGAGGGTGATGCTGGCGTGGTGGGTGTCGGATTGGTTGCCGGGTTCGGTGGCGGCGTAGCCGAGCCGGACGTGCTGGGCGACGTAGTCGACGGGGAGGATGGCAGTGTCGTGTCCGTCGATTTGGGACACGGTCATCTGCTCCGTCGGGGCGGATGTCGGTGATCGTCCAGAGTTGGCGGTTGCGGATGATGTCGCCGTCGGTGGTGGCGATGTGGCGGTCGTTGCGGTCGGGTGGCGATGACATCGCCGACGCATAGCGACCCGTCGACGGTGGTTGCCGATCGCGTCTCGTCGAGCTGGCCGAGTTGGAGGCGGGCGGCGTGGATGGTGTGGTTGATCAGGTCAACGTGGTCGTTCGTGGTGGTCGTGATCGCCAGCGACTCGCCGCGGGCGTGGTGGTACTTCCAGGCGGCGACCATGGTGTCGAGGTGTTCGCCGATCGTGCCGGCATGGATGCGGTTGTGCGCCTCGTAGGTGTCGAGGACGGTTGGGTGGCCGTGTCGCAGCTTGAGGGACGCGGCTGCTTCCCAGTCGTGGGTGAACCGGTGGATCCGTTCGAGCTCGACGTGGCGAGTCGCAGCGACGAGCTCGCCGAACATCCCGCCGCGGCCGACCGCCTGAAGTTGGTGTGGATCGCCGATGAGGGCGAGGCGCCACTGTTGCTGCTCGGCAAGTTGGACGAGGCGGTGAAGGTTCGGAGTCGAGAGCATTCCGGCTTCGTCGATGATCAGCGTGGTCCCGGGATGGAACCGCCATTCGGACGTCGGCCCGGTCGGGCGGTCCCAGTCGTGGAGCAGTTTGGCGACGGTGTCGGCGACCACACCGGTGTCTCGATCCAACACCCGGGCCGCTTTCGCGGTGGGTGCCAGACCCATCACGGGCCGTCGGTTGCGGTTCAGGTCGGCGACTGCGGCGGCGAGCATGCTCGTCTTGCCCGCACCCGCTGGACCGACGACGACCGCGAGCCGGTCCCAGCCGGCGACAGTCGCCGCGGCGTCGCGTTGCAAGACGTCGAGGCGACCGGCTCTCGACGGTGGTGGATGGCACGAGGAGGGTCGAGCTGGGTGTCCAATGCCCAGGACACGATGCGTTCCTCCTGAGCGAGGACCAGCTCGCTAGTGACGTGCGCGGCGACGGGTTCGATCCACACCGAACGACCATCCGACGCTACGCACCGAGGCTCTCGACGTCGCTGGGTCGAGGTCGACGCAACGCTCGACGACCCGCTCGACACACCGGTCGACCAACGCCACCCACCTACTCGCGTCGAAGTCGGGTCGGGCCGCGAGCCGGTCGGTGACAGCCCGGACGATGTCCATCCGATGCCACGCCGACCGGGTCGCCGACAGCTCCGCGATCACCTCGCTGATCGTCGCCTCCCGCCCCGCCGCCACACTTCTAGCCGCAGCACCGATCGACGCGGTCAACGAGTCCGCGCGTGACCCCGACCGCCGCGGCCTCCTTGCGCCACCGTGTCCGCAGATCCGGGACACCATCGCCGCTCTTGTGCGGGCGGGTGTCGGCGGCCACTTGCCGTTCGACGGCGGCCCGCTCGAATCGGGTCGGTGAGCGACCCTCACGACGGCGGAACTCGTCCAGCTCGTCGGCGACCGCAGCGTCGACCTGGGCGGCGCGCTTGGAGAACACGGCCAGCAGCTCGACCGGGACGCCGGCGATCTCCGCTTGACCGGAGACGATCTCGGCCAACTGCACGCCGTACCGGTTGGTCAACTCGGCGCGCAGCACCGACTGATACAGGCCACCGATCGCTCGCTGGTGCTGCTTGAGCACACGGGCATCCAACGCCAACCAGCGCCCGTCGACGGTCTGCACCTTGGACGAGATGACCACGTGGGTGTGCAACTGCGGATCATCCGAGCGCGAAGTCGTCTGTCGAAATGCGGCGGCGATCAGACCCTGACTGTCGGGGTGCAGCCGTGACCCATTCGAGCGGACACGGGTCGTCGAACCGAACCGCTCTACGTAGTCGACTGCCGCAGCGACGGCCGCGTCGTGGCACTCGGCCAGTCCGTCGTCGCCGGTCAACGCCCACCACACCGACAACGACTTCTGCGCCGAGAACGTCGCGTCAAACCCGGCCACCGCACGGATCACCGTGCCATGCGACGTCGGTCGATCGACAAGTGCCTGCCCGAGACTCGTGCCCGAGATCGGGTCACGGCCACTGAGCAGCATCTCGAGTTCAGCGGTGGTGACGTCGCCGGAAAGTCCCAAGGCCGCTGCCTGGGCCCCGGCCCACCGTCCGGGGATCTCGCCTGGCGCAGCGGCCAGGTACTTGGTGTAGTACGCCGCCGTCGCTCCCGCCGACGACGCATACAGCGTGGTCACTCGCAGCATCGAACATCCCCACCGCTCGCGGGCACCTGTCTGTCATTCATCGGTGCGTTGTTCGGGAGGTCGGTCATGGCAGTCGTGTCCGGTCAGGCGTCGATCGCGAGGGCGAGCTGATCGTGAGCTGTACGCATAGTGCGGTCCGACGTGGAGGCACTGGTTCGAGTGGTGCAGTCCTCTTCGAACGGTGACGCCGTCGGGGATCGTCAGCTCATAGGTTCCGGCCGCGAACGTGCCGGTGGTGCGCGACTGGTGCGGCGTGACCCGGTGTGCGCGCCGGAGGCGCAGCAGTGCGCGAGCGACGGTGTCCTTCGCCAGTCCTGAATTATCCGCCAGGGATCGGACCGAGGAACTCGAAACGCGCCGACCGGCGTCGCCGGTGCACGTGAGGAGTAGCTCCTCGAGCACCATCCACGCGGTCGGGCCCAACCGTCGGCGTACGTCCGCAGCGTCGGCGCCGATCAACAGTCGGCGAGCTCGAGGCGTCATCGCAGCAGCCTTCGTCACAATCCGCCGGGGATCAGTGCTCGCCGCCCAGGCGTCGTGCGCTGCCTCCGCTGATGTATAGCGCACCAGGTCCAGCTTGGCGATGCGCATCATGCGCTCGCCTGCCATGAACACAGGAAGGCCTTCGTGGCCGTCCGTCGCCCGGTAGCGACGGGCGAGGCCGTAGGCGGCGCCCGTGCTGACCCGCAGGAACCGGGCCGCCTCGGGGATCGTGAGCACGTCGGGCGGCTCGTCGAGCGGCAGCGGGTTCATCGAACACCTCCAACCTCGGTCTACCGGGGTGTTGACATGTCTGGGGACCAACAAACTACGCCGCTGTCGTTGGTTCGTCAACAGTGCTGCAGACTCGTCTAGCGTTGAGCCAACAGCGACTGGAGGTCTGATGAGTCGAACGAGGCAGGACGCCGATGACCCGTACGTGCAGATCTCGCCGAATCAGATCGTCGCCTACAACCTCGCCGAGGCTCGGGCGCTGCGCAGATGGACACAGGAGGAGGCGGCCGCCCAGCTCGAGGGCTACATCGGCTCGCGCTGGTCCAAGGCGACGTTCTCAGCGGCTGAACGCTCGGTCGACGGACGACGCGTCCGCCAGTTCACCGCCGACGAGATCGTGGCATTCTCCCGCTGCTTCGGCGTCCCGGTCGGTTTCTTCTTCATGCCGCCGCGACCCAGCCAATCTTCGCAACAAATGCTTCGCCTGAAGTCCGAGGAGAATCCGTGGGCCGGCATCAGCCTCTCCGAACTCCTCGACACCATCTTCGGCACTCCCGGAGACGAGGACGTGATGTCCACCCGACTCCGCCAGTTCCTCGGCGAAGTCGGGATGAGCGACCTCACCGACGCCCAGAGTCGTGCTGCCTGGCGGGCGGAGGATGCGCTCGAGGCCGTTGCGATGAAGGAGCTGGAGCGATTCGACGAATGGCGCAAGGCCTTGACCCAACTCGCCGGCCAGCTGCGTTCCTGGCAGAACATGGCGAAGGCGAGGGCGGTTCGAGAAGCTCGGACGAGGAGCAGCGACGATGGCTGAGACACCCACAGCCAAACGGGCCGGCAACAGCCGCCCGAACATCAAGCGCCGCGGCTCGACCTACACCTACTACGTCTACGTCATCGGACCAGATGGCCGACGCGAGCAACACAGCAAGGGTGGGTTCAAGACCCAACGTGAGGCAGAGGCGGCGCGGATCGCCACGGCGAACGCGTTGGCCACCGGCACGTACGTGAAGGCCGAGCGACTCTCGCTCGCCAGCTTCCTCACCGAGCAGTGGCTGCCGTCCCGGCGCCCTCCCGTGCTGGAGGAGAGCACGTGGCACTCCTACGAGCGAAACCTCCGACTCCACGTGATCCCGCGGATTGGCGCAATCCCACTGCAGAAGCTGTCGCCCGTCGATCTCAACCAGCTCTACCGACAGCTGCTCGAGTCGGGTCGGCACCGACCCGGCCCTCGGCCCGGGCGATCACCCGAACTTCGTCATCGGGCGGCTGCACTCCGCGACGAGGGACTGACGTACACCGAGCTCGCCGAGCGCCTCCGCACCGAGTTCGAGCACGAGGCGGGCCTGACGAAGAACGCGGTCGCGGCGATGCTGCGGCGCGGACGCACCGACGTGCACGCCTCCGAACAGACGCCGGGCGTCGCTCCCCGGACGGTTCGGTACATCCACACGATCCTCCACGCTGCGCTGAAGGACGCGCTCCGCTGGAACCGCGTGGTGAGGAACGTCGCCGACGCTGCCAGTCCCCCATCGGCTGCCGGCGGACGTGTCCGCCGCCAACAGGCATGGAGCGCCGAGCAACTTCGGTCGTTCCTCGCGTACTCCGGTTGCAGCCAGTACCTGCCGGCCTGGGTGTTCCTGGCAACGAGCGGTTGCCGGCGTGGCGAGTGCCTCGGGCTTCGTTGGACCGACATCGATCTCGACCAAGCGACCGCGGTCATCTCCCGCCAGGTGACCGCCCTCGATCACCGGGTCATCATCAAGGAACTGCCGAAGACCAAGCAGGCGCACCTCATCCGCCTCGACGGTGGAACCGTGGCCATGCTCGAGAGCCTGCGCGTCGAGCAGGTCCAGGCCAAGCTGCGGCTCGGGCCCGGCTACCACGACGAGGACTACGTGTTCTGCAGGTTCGACGGGCAGCCGTACCACCCGGAGCGTTTCTCACGCGAGTTCGATCGCAAGCAGGAGTACTTCAACCGGAACCAACCGGACCACCCGCTGCCGACGATCACGCTGCACGGCCTCCGGCACACCTGGGCGACCCTCGCCCTCAGCGCCGGCATCGACATCAAGATCGTCAGCGAGCGCCTCAACCACAGCAGCACCCACATCACGCGAGAGATCTACACGCACGTGATGCCACCGATGCAGAGCGACGCCGCCGAGCGCGTCGCGAGGCTGATCCGTGGTTCCTGATGAACGGGCGCGTCCCGTGAGACCCTCGACGGTGCTCGCTTCAACCGGCTCCGGACACAGCAGCCATGGCGGCGCCCGACCCGGTCGCCCGTGCCGACGGGGTCGAACCTCCAGCGCATCTCGTCGAAAGTCGACCGACACCGGTCGAGCGCACGCCGACCAACTCGATCGGGCATCCGACCCCGTCCCCGTTTGGTCAGCTCGAGCGCGGTGACGCCTTCTTCGCCGACGTCTTCTTCGCCGACGTCTTCTTCGCCGCGGTGCTCGAGCGCGGGGCTCGCGGCTCGCTGTCGGTCGAGCGGTCGCTCCATCCGGCCTCGAGGCTCTCGAGCATCGCCGACTGATCGAGGAACGGCCGCGCCAGATCGGCCATCTGCTCACTCAGACGGCGTTGCTGCACGGCCCAATCGGCGATCTTCTCCGACATCTGACGATGCTGTTCGGCCCAATCGGCCATCATCGCGACCAGCCGCTCCTGCTCGTCCAGCAACTGCCGCAACGGCGTCGTGATCGCCGCGCTGACAGCCAGCAACTGGCCGGCATAGCGCGCCAGCGGCTGTGCCAGCGCCGGTGGCGTGGCCTTCGCCCCGGCGACCGCCGCCGACTGTGCCGCCGTCGTCACCTGCGCCGCCAACTCGCCCAGCCGACGCAACGCATCGGTCCACGCAGGCACCCCAGCCACGCGATCCGCCTCGTCACCCATCACGCCTCCCCCCGGTCCGCACGATGCGCAGTCGACCAACCTTACGTGCGCTGAGCGTCTCCCGGCGCCCTCTCCCGAGTCGCGAGTGGATGACGATTGACGCCGAGAACGCCAAGTCACTCGTTGGCCGTTGACCTTCAGATCGTCGTCGCACGAACCGGTCTGCTGTCCCCGAACGCGTCATCGCGACGGACGTGACTCAACGACTACAGCTGCGCGTGCTGACAAATCGCGGACTAATAGGTTTTCGGGTGCTTGTCTGCCCCGCCGGAAGGTGCCGCTGACCATGGCGATGAGCTCCTCGTCGCTCAGCGCATCCGACCCGTCAGCAGCTTGCACCAGCGCTGTCAGAAGGTCGGCACGAGGCTGGGCTCGCCGCTGGGGCGCCTCGGCCACGACGAGGTCGGCGAAAGCACGGAACGAGCGGTCGGCCTCCTCGATCGTCGCGTCGGTCGCGGTTGGTTCGTGCATGGCGATGAGGGAGTCGGCCACGGCGACTGCCGCGAGCGAATGCTCGTGCCCGATGCCCAGGACGTCGAGGATGACCTCGGTCGGCAGCATCTGGGCCACATCGGTGAACATGTCCACCTCGGTACGTCCGATGATGTCGTCGAGCCGGCGTCGGACTGATGCGTCGACCGCGGCCCGCAGGCCGTTCGGCGGCGCGGCCTGTGAAGATCGTGCTCACCAGCCGCCGCAGACGGGTGTGGTCGATCCCATCCATGGTCAGCAACATCTGGGCCATCACGCGGGAGGAGAAGTGGTTGTGGCGCGGACCGTGGGAGGACGAGCTGGCCGCAACGCTCCAGCCGGAGTCGCCACGCATGATGGCGTTGGCGACGTCGTAGCGCGTGACGTACCAGAACCCGAACGGGGTTCGGTAGGCCGACGCCCGATTGCGCAGCTCGGCGTAGAACGGGCGGGGATCCGCTTGACCTTCGACGACGATGTTCTCGAAGTCGGTCGCCAGGGTGTCAGTGGTGTCGGTCATCGTGAAACTGCGTTCTCGGCACGTGTGTGCTCCATTGGACGTGGGGAGACGGCGTCCGCGGCGTCGGTTCAGGAGAACAGGGATTCGCCGCCGTCGACGACCAGGTTGATGCCGGTGATGAAGCTCGAGGTCGGCGAGCAGAGGAAGTAGGCCGCCTCGGCGAGGTCGGCCGGGCTACCGGCGCGCCCGAGCGGGACGTTGGCGACCGCCTCTGCGAAAGCGGCGGGGTTCTTGGCCGTCAACGGTGTTTCGGTGATTCCGGGTGAGAGTGCGTTGACCCGGATCCCAGACGGTGCGAGTTCGACCGCGGCGACTCGGACGGCCTGGTTGACGCCGGCTTTGGTTGCTGAGTAGACGAGTCGGCCCGGACGCGCGCCCGAGCGCGCGGATCGAGGAGACGAGCACGATCGCCGAGTTCGGCTGCGGGTCGGCGACCATCATCCGTCCGGCGAGCTGGACGCATCGGATAGTGCCGCTGAAGTTCAGCGCGACGACTGCGTCGAACTCCTGGTCGGTCATCTCGAGGAACGGAGTGACGTACCCGGTGCCAGCGTTGGCGACGAAGATGTTGAGCGACGGAAGGCGTGAACGCAGCGTGTCGAACAGCTGGTCGACGGCTGGGCGCGATGCGACGTCCGCGCTGATACCGAACACTTCCTGATCTGCGCTCGCCGACGATCGCACCAGTTCAACCGCCTCATCCAGGGACTTCTGACCGTGGGCCACGATCACCACGTTGGCGCCGCCGTCGACGAACCGCTCGGCCACCGCCCGACCGATGCCCATCGATCCTCCGGTGACCACCGCCCACTGCCCGAGGAGTGGCCGCTCCCGATTCGCCGTGCCGACCTCGCTCATCGGTGACGCTCCGAGGGCTGCATCTCGGCCCACGACGGCTCGCTGGCCGCCGCGTCCCGACGCGAGCGTTCGTCGAGAGCAGTGCCGGCGGCGAGCAGACCGAACACCGTTGCGGCGGCAAGGCCCCCGGCGTAGGCACGGACGAACAGCCCTCCAGCGTCGGCGCCGGCAGCGAGCAGGCCGGGGATGACTGCGCCGTCGGCGGAGAGCGCCCGTGCGCGGTCGTCGATCAGAACTCCGCCGAACGTGAAGGTGATCGCCGCCTGCGCTTCGACCACGTAGTAGGGAGGCGCGTCGAGTGGCAGCGGATCGAATCTGCGGCCGGGTTGGACCGCCTGCCCGTTGCGCGCCGCACTGTTGAAGGCTTCGATGCGCGCCCGGATCGTCGCACCGGGGTAGCCCCATTCTTCGGGGAGGTAGTCGAAGTCGTCGAGGCTGTCGGCGAGGGCGAAGCGGCCGCCGCGGCGCCGGCACAGGTCGAAGCGGTCGACTGGGGTGATGCCCTCGACGTATTCGCCGAGCATCCACTCGTCACGCACCCGTTGGTCGGCGACGACGAGGACGCGGGCGTCGGGCTGCTCGACGGCGGCGATCGCGCTGAGATGGTCGCCGAGGGTTTCGTCGATGAACCGTTCGCCGCGCCGGCTGAACAGCAGTGAGTGCTCGGAGTAGTAGAGGGTCTGGTTGGCGAACTGCATCGGGTCGTCCAACGGCACGTCGGCCAGCACGAGGTGGCCGTAGAACCCGGCATCGGGTTGACCGAAGGCGGCGTCCGCCTGCCGGGCGAGGCGGAGACCTTCGCCGTTGCTGGTCGGGTTGGACCGCAACGGCATCAGCGGGGCGTTGGGATGGATCAGCTGCGCCGTCAGGTCGGGATCGCCCTGGTAACCACCACTGGCGAGCAGGGTCGTGGTGGCCTCGATGCGACGATGCTCACCGGCGGCGGTGCGCACCGCCGCACCCCGTACGACGCCGGCGACGACGAGCAGTCGCTCCGCTCGCTCCGACCAGGATCTCGCCGCCGGAGTCGGTGACCACCCGTTCGCAGGCCCGGATGTAGGCGGCGGTGTCGATGCGGTGCCCTCGCCCGTAGCGCAGGACGGTGACCTCATCGTCGACGGGGACATCCAAGGAGGAGATCCAGGCGAGCGCACCGGCGAACCCGTCGACCAACGTGTGGCGCAGTGCCGGGTCGCCGTCGGGGTCGACGCCGGCGAGCACATGGTCCGTCGGCGCCGTCCACAGGTAGCCGGCGTAGCGGGCTGATCCGCCGAGCTCGTCGGCCCGCTCGACGATCACCACGCTCGCTCCGGCTCGGCTGGCGTGTGCCGCGGCGGTCAGCCCGGCCATGCCGCCGCCGATCACGACCAGGTCGATCAGCTGTTGCTGTGTAGCGCTCACCCGCATCACGATCGCCTATCCCGCCCCCCTCGTCAAGAGTTCATCATGATCTTTAGCCTGTGTCCCGGGCTGTGCTCCGTGGGACGCCGCGGATCGCCGCTGCAATCATCATGACAAATACGATGTGCCTCTTGACACGTCGAGTCACGCAGCAGTAACCTCATGATGAATAGCCGTCTCGACGCGACTACGCCGGGACCGCTCGACCAGAGGGGGAAGTTCCGATGAGATCAAGGCTTCGTTCGCGTCGCCTCACCCGTGGCCTGATCGCCGTGACGGCGATGATGCTCGTCGCGACCGCCTGCGGCAGCGACGACAAGGCAGATTCGGGGAGCTCGCCGCCCGCGACGGCAGCGTCGGCGACGACCGCCGCGTCGGCGACGACCGCCGCGTCGGCGACGACCGCCGCGTCGGCGACGACTGCCCGGAGCGCGTCGACGACGGCGTCCGGGGCGACCGCTGGTTCGGCGGCAGCTTCGACGCCGGCCCCAGCCGGGATGAGCGACGCCGACTGGCAGAAGATCGTCGCCGACGCCAAGAAGGAGGGCAAGGTCACGATCTACTCCTCCCAGGGGCTCGATCAGCTCAACGACATGGCCGATCGGTTCAAGAAGGAGTACGGCATCGATGTCACCGTCGTCCGCGACATCGATTCGGCGCTGATCCCGAAGGTCGAAGCCGAGCACCAGACCGGCAGCGGGACCGCCGACGTCATCGCCCAGGCCAGTGCGGCCTGGTCGAAGCAGCGCGGCGGCGAGGGCCTGGTTCGTCGCCCCGGTCGGCCCGGCTTTCGACGACCCGGCCTACGACAAGGCCGCCAACCTGAACGACACGGGCTACTTCACCTCGACCGCGGCGATCCTGACGTTCGGGTGGAACACCGACCGCTACCCGAAGGGCCTGAAGGACTACTCGGACCTGCTCGATCCTGAGTTGGCCGGGGGCAAGATCGGTGTGATCGAACCATCCGCTCCGTCGATCGTCGACTTCTGGCAGTACCTGGAGGAGAACTACGGCGCCGACTTCGTCACCAAGCTGGCCGCCCAGGACCCGAAGATCTACCCCAGCTCGCTGCCGATGGCGCAGGCGTTGACCTCCGGTGAGATCGCCGCAGGTTCGTTCGTCCAGGTGCTCAGTGACGAGAAGGCCAAGGGCGCCCCGGTCGACTCCGGATTGGCCGCCGAGGTGTGGGGGGCACGTTTCAACACCTCCATCCTGGAGACCGCCCCGCACCCGAACGCGGCGCAGGTGCTGGCCAACTTCATGGTCACCGAGCCCGGCCAGGAGGCCCTGGCCCGCAAGTCCGCCGCGGTGCTGCCGAACATCACCGGCGCAGTGACCACCGTCGACAAGGTCCGGGTGCAGAACCTGGACGTCCTGACACCCGAGTTCGTCGCCGACTATCAGGCGAAGTGGAACTCTCTGTTCAAGTAGTCATGTACCGCGGTCAGCGATTCGCTGCGATCGAAAAGATGAGGTGAGCAGGTGTCCCACGTCAGCATCCACTCCATGACCAAGCGCTTCGACGGCAAGCCGCCGGCCACACCGGTCGACGACTTGGACCTCGAGATCGAGGAGGGCGAGTTCCTCGTCCTCCTCGGTCCGAGCGGTTGCGGCAAGACCACGACGTTGCGGTGCCTCGCCGGGCTGGAGACGCCGAACACTGGTCAGATCCAGTTCGGGTCGGCGACGATGTTCGACGCGGAGCGCCGGGTCAACCTGTCGCCCGACAAGCGCAACATCGGCATGGTCTTCCAGTCGTACGCGCTGTGGCCGCACATGACCGTCCGCAAGAACATCGAGTACCCGCTCAAGGCCCGCCGCCTCAAGGAGGGCATCAAGAACGGGTGGGTCGAGGAGACCGCCGCGCTCGTCGATTGCGGCGGGCTCCTCGACCGCTACCCCGCCCAGCTCAGCGGCGGCCAGCAGCAGCGCGTCGCCCTCGCCCGCGGCCTAGTCGCCCGCCCGGAGCTCGTGCTGTTCGATGAGCCGTTGAGCAACCTCGATGCCCGCCTGCGCGATCAGGTGCGCGCCGAGATCCACGAGCTGCACGGCCGGCTCGGCTTCACCGCCGTGTTCGTCACCCACGACCAGTCCGAGGCGCTCGCCCTCGGCGATCGGCTGGCGATCATGCGCAACGGACGCATCGAGCAGTACGACACCCCCGAAGGTGTCTTCGAGCACCCGGCGACGGAGTACGTCGCCGCGTTCATCGGCATGTCCAACCGGCTGGTCTGCGAGCGCGCCGACAACGGTTGGGGATGCGACGGTCAGGTGCTCGGTGGTGCCCCGCTGCATGGCCGCGCCGCTGGGCGGCACCGTCGCCCTGCGGTTGCGCAACGATGACGTCGAGATCCATCCGAGCGACGCCACCGTGCCCGGCGACCGCACCACCGCCACCGCCACGATCGTCGACTCCGAGTACGGCGGCAAGACGATGGACGTCGTCGCCCGCCTGGGGAGCACGCGTCTCTTCGCCCGCATCTCCAGCGGCGAGAGCGGAAGCTTCGCCCGCCGGCTGGCCGCCGGTGACCGTGTCATCATCTCGTTCAAACCGGCCGACGCCATGCTCTACGAGGCTGAGGCCGACCGGACAGCCGACGCCGAAGCGGTCGGTGAGCTGACGCCGTCGACGCCGGCCGCTGCGGTCGGGAGCTGACCGATGACAACCATCACGCCAACGCTCACCAAGGCGGCTCCCGACGTCGGCTCGACCGTCCGCCGGATCCTCAAGCCGCTCGGCCTCGTCGCGTTCATCGGCGGGATCGCCTACGTGGTCCTCGGCCCGCTGGTGCGGCTGCAGTCCAAGGCGTTCGCCGACGGCGCTGCCGGCTACCGCACCGCGTTCGGCGCCGACCGCATCTGGCGCACGATCGGCTACACCGTCGGCCTGGCGTTGGGCTCCCTGGCCATCGCCATGGTCTTCGGCACGCTGCTGGCGATGGCTGCCACCCGGCTGCCACCGCGGCTGCGCATCCTGCGCGTCGTGCCGGTGCTGCCGATCGTGGTCCCGGCCATCGCCAGCGTCGTCGGCTGGGCGTTCCTGCTGTCGCCGCGGCCCGGCTACCTCAACGCCGCACTGCGCAGGCTGCCGTGGTGGTCGCGACCTCGAAGAGGGCCCGATCGACATCTACACGCTGCCGTGGATCGTGATCATCACCGGGATCGGGCTGACCGCGTTCGTCTACCTCTTCGTCGCCGCCGGCTTCGAGAGCATCAGCGCCGAGCACCTCGAGGCTGCGCAGGTCTCTGGCTCGTCGCAGATCGGCGTGTTCTTCAAGGTCACCCTGCCGCTGCTGCGCCCGACGCTGCTGTACGGCGGCGGTGTCGCCCTGCTGCTCGGCCTCGGACAGTTCACCGCCCCGCTGCTGCTCGGGACGAACCGCCGGCATCGACGTCATCACCACCCAGATCTACACCGACATGAGCCAGACCCCGGTCCAGTACGGCAGCGCCGCCGCGCTCGGCTCGACGCTGCTGGTGTTCGGCGTCATCGTCGTGGCGATGCAGAAGGTGCTGCTGCGTGACCGCAAGCGGTTCGTCACCCACGGCGGCAAGGCGTTCCGCTCCCCCGGCCGCCCGTCCAAGCTCGCCGCGGTCGCGCTGTGCGGCTACACGTTCATCGCCACCGTCCTGCCGGTCAGCGCGCTCGTCGTCGTCTCGCTGTCGAACTTCTGGAGCGCCAAGATCGACGTCGGCAAGTTCACCCTGGACAACTTCCGCCAGATCTTCGACGAGTCGAGCGTCACCGACGCCGTCTACAACAGCGTCAAGTTCTCGCTCATCGCGATGTTGATCTGCCTCCCCGTCGGCTTCATCGCCGCCTCGGTCATCGTCAACGGCAAGCGCTTCGGACCATTGCGCGCCGCCGCCGACTTCCTCGTCGCCATCCCCCTCGGCGTCCCCGCCGTGTTGTTCGGCGCCGGCTTCCTGCTGACCTACACCGAAGGGCCGTTCGTGCTCTACGGCACCCCGTGGGTCGTCGATCCTGGTGTACGTCACGCTGATGCTGCCGTTCGCCACCCGCATGCAGGTCTCCGCCCTGATCTCGCTCGGCGAGGGCTACGTCGAGGCCGCCCGAGTCAGCGGCTCGAGCGTGATCGGCGCCAACCTCAAGGTCGTCCTGCCGCTGATGCGGGCCGCGCTTGGGCGGTGCTGCGGCGCTGATCTTCGTGCTCCTGACCCACGAGTTCGCCGCCTCCGTCCTGGTGCGGTCGTCCACGACCCAGGTCATGGGCACCGTGCTGTTCGACTACTGGAGCAACGGCTCGTACCCGCTCGTCGCCGCGATCGCCCTGGTCATGTCGTTCGTCACCGCCATCGGTGTCGTGATCGCCGTCCTGCTCGGCGGCAGCAAGGCGCTCAGCAGCCTCTGACCGGCTTGGCCGGGCCGCGCCGCGGTCGGCTGCGAGCTTCCAACGCCTCACCAACCTCCACGAAGGAGCCCCACGATGACGCTTCGAGTCGGGCTGTCCGCCTACGACATCGCTGCCACCGACCTCATCCAGCTGGCCGTCGCCGCCGACGAGCTCGGCTTCGAATCCCTGTGGCTCGGCGAGCACATCGTGCTGCCGAGCGATTACGGGAGCGAGCACCCGACCACCGGCGACGCCGCACACCAGCACCACACCGGGCCGATCGTCCAGCCCGACACCAAGCTGCTCGACCCGCTCGTCGCCTTGGCCGGCTGCGCCAGCCGTCACCACCCAGATCCGGCTTGCGACCGGGATCTTCATCCTCCCGCTGCGCCATCCGCTGTTCACCGCGCGCATGACGTTGACGCTGCAGGACATCGCCGGCGGGCGGTTCAGCCTCGGGGTCGGCTCCGGTTGGTTGAAGGAGGAGTTCGACGCGCTGGCGATGCCGTTCGACGACCGCGCCGCCAGGATGGACGAGACGATCGACATCCTCCGCCAGGCGTGGAGCGGCGCCGAGTTCGACCACCACGATGACGCTGTTCGACTTCGGCCGGGTGAAGGTCTCGCCCGCGCCCGTCGCGGTCCCGCTGATCCTCGGCGGCAACACCGAACGGGCGCTGCGCCGCGCCGCGCAGCTCGGTGACGGCTGGTTCAGCTCCGGCACGCCGTCGTTCGACGACGCCGTGCGCCTCCGCGACCGGGTGCTCGAGCTGCGCTGAGGGCGGAGCCGGTGGCGACTTCCCGATCTACGTGCGCATCGCCGAGCCGGATCAGGTGACGCTCGACCGCTACGAGGCCGCCGGCTTCGAGCACGTGCTCATCTGGGCCGACCAGCTGTGGCCGGCCGCCGGCGACCCGACCGCCAAACGGGCCGCGTTCGCGACCGCGTGCGGCCGACCTCGGTCTCGTCGAGCCGACCGCCACGGTGAGCTGAGCCGACCGGCGGTCGTGAGCGACGCGACGTGCACCGCCGACAACGGAACGAGTCGCTGTCGGGCCTTCGTCCTCCCCCGGGCGAGGCCCGACGGCTGGCTCAGGTCCGGCGACGATCGTCGTCAACGGGTGTCGACCTTGCCCGTCCGTGCTGTCAGGCGATGATCCGGCGCGAACGCAGATCGGCGATCGCCGCGGCATCCAGGCCGTGAGCCTTCAGCACCGCATCGGTGTCAGCGCTGAACTTGGGTGCCCTCCCGAGCACCGGCGCCTCGCCGTCGAACTGGACGGGGGCGGCGACGAGGACGACCTTGCCGTCGCCGTCGTGCTCGATCCGCTGGACGTAGCCGTTGGCGAGCGCCTGTGCGTCGTGTTGCACCAACCCGGCGGGCTGGACGGTGTCCCATTGGCCGTCCTGTGTGCCCAGCAGCGCCTGCCAGTCGGCGAGATCTCGTTCGAGGAACAGCTCGTCGAGCAACGCCACCAGCGCCTCAGCGGTGCTCCGCCCTGGAGGACGAGTCGGAGAACCGCTCGTCGGCCATCAACTCGACTCGGTCGACGAGCACGCAGAACTCCGGGAAGTACCGGTCCGATTGGAGGAACGCCAAGGCGATGAACCCGCCGTCCTTGGTGCGGTACTCGTTGACCAACGGGTTCGTCGAGTCGGCGTGGTACTGGTGCGGCAGCGTGTCCGCGTCCAGGACGCTCGTCCCCGAGATGGTCATCCCCATCGCCCACAGCCCGGCCGACATCAACGACACGTCGACGACGGCCGCCTCGCCGGTGCACTGACGATGGAACAAGGCCGCGCTGACGCCACCGGCGAGCGCCATCCCCGGACTGCAGATCCCCGAAGCCCGGCCCCGGCATCGCCAGCGGGACCGGCGCCTCCGGCTGGGGTGACACCGAGTGAGGCGCCGGTGCGAGTCCAGAACGTCACCCCGTCGAAGCCGCCGCGTTCGGACATCTCACCGCGGGGCCCCTGAGCGCTGCCGCGGGCGTAGATGATCCGCGGGTTGCGGCCCTGGATTTGTCCTCGGGCTCGATGCCCAGCTTGCGGCGCGCGGACGGCAGGAAGTTGGTCATGAACACGTCGGACTCGTCGACCAGCTGCATCAGTACCGCGTGGCCCTCCGGCCGTCGACGATGTCCAGGGTGATCGCCCGCTTGCCGCGATTGACCGCCTCCCACAGGTGCGACACGCCGTTGACCTCAGCGGGGACACCCCACGCCGCGGTGTTGCGACCCGGATCACCCATCACCGGATGCTCGACCTTCAACACGTCGGCACCCCATTCGCCCAGTATCGCCGCAGCAGACGGGACGAACGCGTAGATCGCCACCTCCAGAACGCGGATGCCCTGCATCGGTGCGGTCATCACGACCCCTCCCCCTCGGATCCAATTGATCATGATGATTGTGGTCAGGATGGCATCCTCCTGTCAACTACTGGTCGCGAAACATCATGATTGATCTCCGTGGTTGTGTGGAGGACGAGCGATGACAGGGGACGGGCGGGTCGTCGTGGTCGTCGGCGCCGGCGACGTGGTCGGGCGGGCGGTGACGGCGGCGTTTGCCGGGGATGGGTACACCGTCGTCGCGGTCGACGGCTCTCCCACCGCTGTCGGCCTCGCCTCCAGCGCGGCACGCGAGACCGGGGGTGACGTGCTCCCGTTCATCGCCGAGATCAGTTCGTTCGACGACCTGGCAGGCGTCGCCGCATCAGTCGCTCGAGACCACGCCTTGGTGACGCGCTCGTCAACTGCCACTTCGGCATCGATTGGACGGGATTTCGCGACTCGACGATGATCGCCTGGGAAGCGGTCGTGCGCACGAATGTGCTGGGCCCTGTCGCGGCGTCCAAGGCGTTCCTGGCGCTGCTCGACCGCGGCGGTGCGGCAGGCGGTTCGTCGATCGTCCATCTCGGATCGGTCGACGGGTCGCAGGGCAATCCGCACGTGCCGTCCTACTCGGCGTCGAAGGGAGCGCTCGGCGCGCTGACCCACGTGATGGCCGACGATTGGCGCCGGCCGGGATCCGTGTCAACTGCGTGGCCCGGGCCGCGGTCGCCGATCCGGCGATCACCGCGGCTGCGCCTGGCCTCTTGTCGCAGGCCATGGCCTGCACGCCGCTACGCCGCCCGGCACGCGCCGAGGAGGTCGCCGAGGTGGTGCGGTTCCTGTGCTCGCCGGCGGCGTCGTACGTCACCGGCTCGACGATCGTCGTCGACGGCGGTCGAGCCGGTCTCACTCCCGGCACCGCGCTGCCCTGAGGGCGAACGCACACCATCCGACGGCGGGCGGTCCGTGGGCTCGGCCCGGTGACTCCGACTGCCAGGTGCTGCGATGCACTCGGCTGGCGATCCGCCATCCGGCCGACTCCCGAACCAGGTCGTCGCTGTAGCGCACCCGCGGTCACGACCGTCGTCGACGAGGCGATGAACGCCACCGCGTCGGTCTCGGCGTGGGCTCCGTCCCCGTCGATCGTCATCAACGTGTTGCCCATCAGATGGGTCGACGCCTGGAACCCGCCGTGCGCGGCGAGGCGAACGCCGTCTCGTACGCGACGGATGCCCTCGTGGCCGACACCGGACTGCTCGCCGCCCTCGAAGTCGATCCGACCGTCCTCGGTGAACAGCCCGACGATCCCGTCGACATCGCGGTCGTCGACCACGCGGGCATAACGGGCGATCACGTCGAGGATCGGTCGCGATCGTGCGTCACGAGAGGAGGACTCCTGGCTCGCAGTAGAAGCTGACGTAGCGGCGGATCGTCCCGTCGTCGGCGAGCGACAGACTGGAGATGAAGCTCCCCGACCCGCCGTCCCGGAAGGTTGTTGACCGCGCCCTCGAACACGCAGTGCGGACCACGCTGCCCGAGCGCGACGACCTCGTGGTCGAACGACGCCTTCCCCCGGGTGTTGAACGCCGCCTCCAACGCCGCCCGACCGCGGAACTCGACCCGGTCCGGGTCGTCGATGCCGGTGTGCCGGTACGGCGGATGGGAGTAGAGCGCATCGATCGAGAACGTGGCTGCGGCCCCGGCGAAGTCGCCCTCGTCGAGGCGGGCGAAGTAGTCGTGGACGACGGCCGCCGCGTCGCCCGGCGTCCGCTCGATCGGCACGTCGGTCGGGATCCGATCACGCGTGCCACGCGGCAGGAGAACGCCAGGTAGCGGTCGATCAACCCGTCCGCGCCGACGGTCACGCTGCACACCACCGTGCCGATCGGCCGCTGACCGTCGTGGAGCACTCCCTCGACGAGCACCACCCGGGCCGGCGGTGACGCACACGCGCGGCAGGTGCCGCCCGACGGGTCCGTTGCTCGCTGCAGCTGCTGCTCGATCTGCGCCGGCCCGATCGAGACCGTCCGCGGCGCGGTCTCGTCCCCACCGGCCGGACCCACGGCATGGACGCCGCTCGGCCCGAAGCAGCTGGCCGCTTCGACGAACCTGCCGTCGGCCAAGTTCTCCCAGAACTCGATCAGGATGTCCGGCAGGGGATCACCCAGGATTTGGTCGGGCTCGCTTGCGGTCGAGGTCATCGTTGGAACTCCTCTTCGGGTGGTTGCTCAGATCGCGGTGAAGCCGCCGTCGACGGCCACCGCCGCGCCGGTCATGAACGAGGCGTCCGACGAGCACAGGAAGGCAACGACGGCGGCGATCTCGGCCGGGTCCGCCCGCCGGCTCATCGGCACCTGGACGCGCTCGGCGGGCGGGCGGTACGCCGACACCGGCGCGGCCTCAGTGGCGATCGTTGCGCTGTTGGCGCCGAGGTCGGTGGCGACGATCCCGGGGCAGACGCAGTTCGCCCGGATCCCGTCGTCGACGTATTCCACGGCAACAGCTCTGGTCAGTTGGAGGACGCCACCCTTGGAAGCGTCGTACGCGCTGCTCCGCCCGGCGGCGACCAGCGACCCGACAGATCCGATGGTCACGAACGCTCCCCCGCCGGCGGCCAGCATGTGCGCCACGGTGTGCTTGATGACCAGGAACGTCCCGGTGAGATTGACGCGCATGGTCTGCTCCCACATCCACAGGCCGGTCTCGTGGGTGGATCCACCGAGCGCCACCCCGGCGCACGTGACGACCGTGTCGAGGCCACCGAAGCGCTCGGCGACAGCGCCGACCGCCGCCTCGACGGAACCTTCGTCGCCAACATCACAGGTCATCGCGATCGCCGTGCCGCCCTGAGCCACGACCGTCGTTGCGACCACGTCAGCCGCTCCCTCGCGCACGTCGACGACGCCGACCGCGGCGCCGTCCGTCGCCAGGCGGACGGCCACGGCTCGGCCGATGCCGCTCCCGCCGCCGGTGATCAGCGCTCGTCGGCCGGCCAGCCGAGCCGTTCCGTCCGTCATCGCCTGGTCACGCTGTACGAGGTCGCGGTCAGACCGCCGTCCACTGGCAGGTCCACGCCGGTCACGAAGGCGCTCGCGTCGGAGGCCAGCCAGGCCACGGCCTCGCCGACGTCGACCGGCCTGCCGAGCCGGGGGATCGGCAGCTGGGCGACGTAGCCGTCCCAGTCCAGCTCGGACAGCTGCGGGTTCCCCACGGTCATGTCGCTCTCGATCGGGCCGGGGCACACGGCATTGACACGGATGCCCATGGCCCCGAGCTCGACGGCCGTCGCCTTGGTCAGCCCGCGCACGGCGAACTTGCTCGCCGAATAGGTGGTGGTCGCCGCACCGCCGATCAGGCCGCGCACCGAGGCGATGTTGACGATCGATCCCGGCCGCTGACAGCCGGTGTCGACGTGCAGACGGGCGAACATCTGCATCCCGAGGAACGTGCCGCGCACGCTCACCGCCAGACTCGCCTCGAGGTCGTCGACAGTCGAGTCGATCAGCGACTTGGCGCGGACGATGCCGGCATTGTTGACCAACGCGTCCGGCCGTCCGATGGTCCGCAGCAGTTCGGTGGAGAACTGCTGCCAGGCGTTCGGATCGGTGACATCGAGCCGCCTGCCCGTCGCCGACTCGCCCAGTGCCGTCGCGGCCGCCCCCAACTCGTCGGCCAGCACGTCGGTCGACGATGACGGTTGCACCGTGACGTACGCACGTCGCAGCGATCTCGGCACCGAGTCCGCGCGCCGCGCCAGTGACGATCACGGACTTGCCGTCGAGCATTCGCTCGGCCATCACTCTGCTCCTTCGCGCAGTTGGCTCACCCGGAGACCGAGCCGATCGACTCGTGCTCATCGTCCCAGCACTGCCGAGCGCACCATTCCGACAGCGACTCGGGACGGATGGAGAACCGGTTGGCCGTCGCCTCCATCGGCACTCGGAACGGATTCGCGACGTTCTTGAACCGGTAGTGCGCTTCCAGATCGGAAACGTAGGTCGCCCGGTCGACATCGGTCGACGAGGCGAACACCTCGTACATCCGCTCACCGAACTCGAGTGGCGACAGCCGCCGATAGCTGATCTGGCGTCCGAGGCGCCGGCCGAGGATCTCCGCCACCCGTGCCGGGCGGACGGCCTCCGGTCCACCGATGTCGATCGTCTCGCCTGCGCAATCGTCGCGTTCCGCCGCGGCGATCATGAACCGGGCGACGTCGTCGAGGCTGATCCAGCTGACCTCGAGGTCCTCCGCGTGCGGGTAGGCGAACTCATCGTCGCGCAGCAGATGGGGCCTGACCCAGCGGGTCAACAGATTGTCCATGAACAGTGACGGTTGGACGATCGTCACCGGCGCCGACGTCGCGAGCAGGGCGCACTTCAACGCCGCGCCGCGATCCATGCTCGGAACACCGATCGGCTCGCTCGGGTACCACGAGGTCGTGTTGTACACGACGCGCCGGACGCCGGCACGTACGGCCGAACGCCCGACCAGTTCGATGTGCCCCACGCCCCGACGGTGCTCGGCGAACGTCGGTGCCGTGTACAGCACGACGTCGGCGCCGTGGCAGGCCCGCGCCACCGAGTCGGCGTCGTTCAGATCGGCGCGAACGACATCGACTCCGCGCAGCAGCGGGTTCAGCCGCGTCTGACGGGTGACCGCCCGGACCCGATGACCCAACACTCGCAGCTGGCGAACCTGGGCGAGACCAGGACGACCACTCGCGCAGAACACAACGTGCAACGGGGACTCAGCCACGATCGATCCTCCCAGGGTGTTGCAGCTCGCGAGGCTCAGTCGAGGTGGTAGATCCGCGCGGCGTTGTCGTGCAGCACCTTGCGCATGTCGGCGATGTCGAGCCCGCTGAACGTGTCGCGCAGGTAGTCCGGCGGGCGCTGGGCCGTGCTCGCCGGCCCCGGCGACATGCTGGTCGGGTGCGGGAAGTCGGTCTCGTACAGGACGTTGTCGTAGCCGATCTGCTCCATCGCGTGGATCGCCGAGTCGCGCTCGAACCAGTAGCAGCCGTAGATCTGCCGGCGGAAGTATTCGCTCGGCAACAGCGCGTATTCGGGGTGCTCCTTGTCGACGCCGCAGTTCTGCCATTGCCAGTCGAGCGCTTCGAGGGCGAACGGGATCCACCCGATCCCACTCTCCACCGAGACGAAGTTCAGCTCCGGGAAGCGGTGGCAGATCCCACCGGTGACGAGCTGGGCGATGGTCTTGGCGTTGGCCAGGAAGAACGACACGCCCATGGCCGCATAATTGGCGTGCAGGCCATTGTCGGGATGGCCCACGTCGAACGGGTCCAGGTCGCCGGAGGCGATGTGGAAGTTGACCGGCAGCCCCTTCTCCTCGACGGAGCGCCACATCGGATCCCAATGGCGGTCGGTCAGCTGCGGCAGCCCGAAGTACGACGGGTCCTGGGTGAACACGATCCCCTTGTGCCCGAGCGCCGCACAGCGCTCGATCTCTGCGAGCGTCAGATCGAGGTCCCAGAACGGCAGGCCGGTGACCGGGACGAACCGCCCCGGGGCCTCGGCGGCGAAGTCGACGAGGAAGTCGTTGTACGCCTGGATGCAGGCCAACCGCAGGTCGGTGTCGACCACCGACAGGATCGTCTTCGCGTCGAACACGGCGACGTTCGGATAGAGGATCTGTGCCCGGATGTTGTATTCGTCCATCAGCCCTGCCCGCCTGGTCGCATCCCACGAACGCGGGTCGGTGTCCTCGAACCGACGCGGGTGATACGGCGGGTGCTCGTGCCAGCCGGCCATCGCCGGCGAGCCGACCGCACCCAGCCGACTGTCGCCGATGAACCAGCCCTCCTCCTCGGCCTTCTCGTCCCACCTGACGTGCGGGACGAGTTCGCCCCACTTGCTCGACAGGCGCGACGTCCACAGGTCGGGTGGTTCGACGACATGAGTGTCGGTGTCGATGATCGGAATGTCGGTGACCGCGACAGGACTCATCGGTCGAACCTCCTCGAACGCGCCAGCCGCCCCACGCGGCTTCACGCCAAGGTACTCGCGCTCTGATCCAGCGTCAAGAGATTCTCATGATGAATTCGCGACCTTGACCATGATTCATCATGAGATTACTCTGCTCGGGAACGAGGGGGTCGAGGAGCAGGCGATGACACTTCTGGAGGAGTTCCATCATCGAGACCGGTGCGCCATCGTCGGCATC
Source organism: uncultured Acidimicrobiales bacterium (assembly GCA_963794805.1). Taxonomy (GTDB): domain Bacteria; phylum Actinomycetota; class Acidimicrobiia; order Acidimicrobiales; family Ilumatobacteraceae; genus JAODBQ01. The sequence continues at coordinate 477,366 of CAWCFL010000003.1, read as the reverse complement.
GGCCAGACCGACTACTCGCGCAACTCCGGCCGCAGCGACCTGACCCTCGCCACCCACGCCACCCTTGCGGCGATCGACGACGCCGGCCTGCAGCCCACCGACATCGACGGCATCGTCCGCTGCGACATGGACACCGTGTACCACCACGACCTCGTCGAGTCCGCCGGGCTGCCGAACGTCACCTACTGGTCCGAGGTCGGCCCCGGCGGTGTCGCCCCCGCCGCGATGGTCGGCCAGGCGGTCGGCGCGATCCTGTCCGGGCAGGCGCACAACGTGCTCGTGTTCCGCGAACTGAACGGTCGTTCAGGCCGCCGCTACGGCCTGTCGTCGGCGACATCGTCGGTGATCGGCGGAGCAGGAACCTACGACGAGCTGTACATGCCCTACGGCCTCCTGACCCCCGGCCAGGTGTTCGCCATCTTCGCCCAACGCCACATGGTCGAGTTCGGCACGACCCCCGAACAACTCGGACAGATCCCCATCGTCTGTCGCAAGCGGGCCAACGCCAACCCGTGCGCCCAGATGCACGACCGACCGATGAGCCTCGACGACTACCTCGCCGCACGGATGATCTCCACGCCCCTGCGACTGTTCGACTTCTGCCTCGAGTCCGACGGCGCCTGCGCTGTCATCGTCACCCGCGCCGAGCGGGCCAAGGACTCGCCGCACCCACCGGTGCTCATCCGCGCCGTCGCCCAAGCGACGACCCCCAGCCCACAACCCGGCACGATGTACCCCGTCCTGGCCCGACCCGACATCACCACGCTGCCGGCAACAGCGACCGCCGACCTGCTGTACCGCCGCGCCGGGCTCGGGCCTGGCGACATCGACGTCGGGCAGTTCTACGACTGCTTCAGCATCACTGTGCTCCTCCAGCTCGAGGACTGGGGGTTCTGCGCCAAAGGCGACGGCGGACCATTCGTCGCCAGCGGAGCGATCGACATCGGCGGAACGATCCCGATCAACACCGGAGGCGGACACCTGTCCGAGGGGTACATGCACGGCCTCAACCACGTGCTCGAAGGCGTCCGCCAGATGCGCGGCACCTCCACCTCCCAAGTGCCCGGTGCTGAGACCTGCCTCGTCACAGCGACCCCGCTCCCGCCCGGCAGCGCACTGATCCTGCGAAGGGGCTGAACATGGACACAGCGACACCGCCGCGCCTGTTGCCGACCACCGACGACCTCGACACCGGCGAGTTCTTCGCCGCTGCCGCCCGCGGCGAGCTCGTCGTGCGCCGCTGCCGCGACTGCGGCACCGCACTCCACGTGCCACGGATGTACTGCCGTCACTGCCGCAGCTGGAACAGCGGCTGGGACCTGATCGACGGGGCGGCGACCCTGTACTCCTGGACGGTCGTGATCCATCAGGTGCATCCCGCCTATCCGACGCCGTACACCGTCGTCATCGTCGCGCTCGACGCCGACCCGGACCTGCACCTCGCCGGCCGAGTCGACGGAGCCCCCGAACTGCTCGCCGGCATGCCGATGGAGATCTGGTTCGAACCGCTCAGCGATGACGACCAGGCCCGGCCGGTCACGGTACCCAACTGGCGCCCACGGACAGCTTGACGCCACCCGATGTCCGACACCGGAGCTGGAGCCCGCGCACCCACGGCCGATCGGCCATACGCCGGGCGTCCACAAGCCAGGTCACCGCTGGCTCACTTATATCATGATGAATGCAGACCGGCTGCGTCCACGGTCGCTAACCTGTGCGGGGTGCGCCGCCAAGGCCGGTTGAAGATCGTCACCGGGAGCGCCGCGATGCGACCACTGAAGACCGCCGAAACGGTTGCCCGCGACATCGCCGTCGGGATCGTCGAAGCCGGGCTCGGCTCCGGCGACAGCCTGCCGGCCGAGGCGCGCATGCTCGAGCAGTACAACGTCAGCCGCGAATCGCTCCGCGAAGGCCTCCGGCTGCTCGAGGCACAGGGCTTGATCGTCATCCGCCGTGGACCCGGCGGCGGGCCCAGCGTCGGCACGGTCGACCCGGCCAACCTCGGCCGAGCCTCGTCGCTGTACTACTACCTCAGCGGCGCGAACTACGGCGAGCTGTTCGACGCATGGGCCGTCGCCGAGGGCTATCTCGCCGAACGAGCGGCACGCAATCCCGACCGCGAGCTCGTCCGCACCACCCTTGCGCCGTACCGCGCCGGTGCAGACGAGCCAAGCCCTGACTCGGTCGAGGAGTTCGTCATCCACCACACCGCCTTCCACAGCGCGCTCGGCACACTCGCCGGCAACCGGGTGATGCAGTTGTCGTTGATGTCGATCGGCCAGATCGTCACCCATCACGTCGTCATCACGGCCGACCCGCGCAGCGTCCGCACCATGATCCACGACGACCACCACGCCATCGTCGAAGCCGTCGTCGCCGGCAAGCCGATCAAAGCCCGCGATGAGATGCACGCCCACCTCCACCGCGTCGCCGAGTACTTCGAGACGAACTCCGACGAGAGCGTCCTCGACAAGCTGATCGAGTGGCACTGACAGAAGGGGAAAGCTGACATGCACATCGATCTCACCGGCAAGGTCGCCCTCGTCACCGGGGCAAGCCGCGGCCTGGGCAGGGAGATGACGCTCGCCTTCGCCGCTTGCGGTGCCGATGTCGTCATCGCCAGCCGACGAATCGAGACATGCGCGACCGTCGCCGACGAAGTCCGCTCGACGACCGGACGACGGGCGCTGCCGATCGCCTGTCACGTCGGACGATGGAACGACCTCAGCACGCTCGCCGACGCGGCGTTCGACGAGTTCGGACATGTCGACATCCTCGTCAACAACGCCGGCATCGCCCCGGTGTACCCGTCGATCGGCGAGGCTTCCGAGGAGCTGTTCGACAAGGTGATCGACGTCAACCTCAAGGGTCCGTTCCGATTGAGCGCCTTGATCGGTGAGCGAATGGCCATCGGCGACGGAGGATCCCTCATCAACATCTCCAGCATCGCCGCTCTCCGCCCCCAAGTGCACGACATCCCCTACGCGGCCGCGAAAGCCGGGCTGAACACGATGACGATCGGGCTCGCACAGGCACTCGGGCCGAAGGTGCGGGTCAACTGCGTGATGGTCGGCCCGTTCCTCACTGACATCTCCAAGGCGTGGGACGTCGAGAGCTTCAGCGCGTTCGCCGCCGACCACTACCCGCTCGGCCGACTCGGCCAGCCCCGCGAGATCGTCGGAACCGCGCTGTACCTCGCCTCGGACATGTCGAGCTTCACCACCGGCACGGTCATCACCGTCGACGGCGGTGTCTCCGTCTCATCGCCATTCCCGACCGGCTGATCGCCGCAGCCTCGACCGAGACGGCGGTCGTCACCGCCAGCCGATGTAGTCGTCCATCTGCGAGCCAAGAGTGTCCTGGTAGACCTCGACGATCGACAGCAGGTGGGACTCCATCAGCTCGCGGGCCCGGACCCGGTGGCCCTTGACGATGGCCGTGGCGATCGCGCCGTGGTCGGCCTCGATCGTGCGGCGGCACGTCGCGCGGGTCGGCGTTGCTGAACACGTGGTGCGTGATGATCTGACCGGTCGCCATGAGCGACAGCTGCAGCACCTTGTTGCGGGCCAGCGAGCCGACCACGGCGTGGAACTGAGTGTGGTGGACGACGAACTCCTCGAGCGCCTCGTCCTCAGCGCCATTCGTGCGCGAGATAAGGAGCCATCGCCGCACGCACCGCCTCCCGGTCAGGGTTGACGGCCGCCAGGTCGGCGATGATCGGCTCGCTACGCACCCAGGCCTCGAACAGCTCGCCGTAGGTGGCGCCCGCGAGGTGGTAGAAGAGCGTCGACATCCGCCCGAGGTTGGCCGGGTCCACCGCGCCGACGATCGGACCGCCGCCCGGTCCGCGACGGATCGAGATGAGGCCCTGCACCTCGAGCAAGCGCAGCGCTTCGCGAAGGGTCTCCCTGCTCACGCCATAGTGGGTGAGCATCGCCGCCTCGGACGGGAGGTTGTCTCGCTCACCCAGCCGCTGGACGACGATGTCGTCGACGATGTCGCGTGCCACGCTCTCGGACGCCTTGAGCGGCCGGAGGACCGCCGCGGTCGTCCGGATCGGTAGGAAGCTGCGCGCGACCTTCGTCGAACGCCGTCGCGTGGGTGTGGTCTTGTCGGGGGGTGCCGCCATCGACGGAACGCTATCGACGATGCATCTTCCGGGTTGACAACAGTTCATCATGATAAATATGCTCGGATGACGTCGACAGGGGGTCGACGAGGGATCGACCTGCGTGGAGGACCCACATCATGAGGCTGACGATCGACGCGGACATGTGCACCGGCCATGGGCGTTGCTACACGCTGGCTCCTCAGCTCCTGACGTACGACGACGAGGGCTTCGTCACCCAGCGAGGGACCACTGTGGACGTGCCGGCCGACAAGGAGGCGGCGGCGAGGGACGCAGCGCTGAGCTGCCCCGAGGGTGCCATCACGATCGATGACTGACGCCGGGTCGGACCACAGCTCGCCTGCCGCTCGCGACGTCGAAGTCGCGCCGGTCCGTCCGGGCGAGGAGCTCGACTGGCCGCGCCTCGACGCCTACCTGCGAGCGAAGATCGACGGTCTCGAAGGGCTGTTCAGCGTGTTGCAGTTCCCCAACGGCTCGGCCAACCTGACGTACCTCGTCACCATCGGCAACACCGAGCTGGTCGTGCGCCGGCCACCGTTCGGCCGGCTCGCACCAGGGGCTCACGACATGCGCCGTGAGTTCCGCGCCGTGCACGCGCTCGCACAGCACTTCGACCGCGTCGCCCGCGGCTACCTGTTCTGCGAGGACCACGACGTCGTCGGCTCGGACTTCCTCGTCGTCGAGTACCGCCGCGGCGTCGTCGTCTGGGACCACGTCCCGACGTCGATGGCCCACCACGACGACGTCGCCCGACGCATCGGCTTCGCCGTCGTCGACACGCTGGCCGACCTCCACCTGCTCGACGCCGAGGCGATCGGCCTCGGCGACCTCGGCAAGCCGGACGGCTTCGTCGAGCGCCAAGTCGGTGGCTGGCGCAAGCGCTGGGACCTCGTCGACACCGGGCGCGTGCCGCTGATGTCGTCCGTTGGGGTCCGCCTGGCCGAGACCCGTCCCGCCGTGGCGACGCGCGTGTCGGTGCTGCACAACGATTACAAGATCGACAATTGCCAGTTCGACCCCGCCGTCCCTGACCGGGTGAAGAGCATCTTCGACTGGGACATGGCCACCATCGGTGAACCACTCGTCGACCTCGGCGTGTTGCTCAACTACTGGCCCGATCCGTCCGACGTCGACGGCCGGCGACCGCTGCACGTTCCCGGCCTGCAGCACATGGGGCTGCCCACACGGTCCGACGTGGTCGAGCGCTACGGCGCACGGAGCGGGCTGGACACGTCGGCTGTGCCGTGGTTCGAGGCGTTCGCCACGTGGAAGACCTGTGTCGTGCTCGAGCAGCTGTACCAGCGGTTCGTGCGCGGGGAGAGCACCGACCCGCGCATGGGCGAGCGTGGCGCGCCGGTCACGCCGCTCAGCGAGCGAGCTGCGGAGCTGCTGGATCGGCTCTGACCGTCGAGCATTCATCCGGATGAATTCGTTGACATTTTTCATCATGAGAAATAATGTGACGGCGATCTCATCGGGGGCGACAGGAGGGGAACCGACAAGCGATGTACACACCTGCCGCGCTGCGCATCCGCAACCTGTCGAAGACGTTCCCCGGCCAGCAGGCGCTGGACGCCGTGGACCTGGAGATCAGCCCGGGCGAGATCCATGCGCTCGTCGGGCAGAACGGCTCGGGCAAGTCGACCATCGTCAAGATCCTGGCCGGCTACCACGAGCCGGATCCGGGCGCTGTCGCCGAGGTCGCCGACGTGCCGTTCGAGCTCGGCTCGGCCACCGCCGCGCTCGACGCCGGCCTGCGCTTCGTGCACCAGGACCTTGGCCTCGTCGAGTCGATGACCGTGTCGGACAACTTCCGGATGAGTCGACGCATGCGCCGCCTGTCGCTGCTCAACCGCAGCGGTGAGCGCAACGCGGCCAAGACCGCGCTCACCCGCCTCGGATACGAGATCGACCCGAACCGGACGATCGGCGAGCTCGCCGAGTCGGAGCGCACCGCGGTCGGCGTGGCCCGCGCGCTCGACGGCACCGGCGACGACACGCTGTTCCCGCTGCTCGTGCTCGACGAGGCGACCGCCGCCCTCCCCGGCGCCGAGGTAGCTCGCCTCTTCGCCGCGATGCGCCGTGTGGCCGAGGGTGGGACCGCTGTGCTCTTCATCTCGCACTACCTCGACGAGGTGCTCGAGATCGCCGATCGCGTGACCGTGCTCCGTGACGGCCGGCGGATCGCCACCGAGCGTTCGAGCGACCTGACCCACGAGGCCCTGGCCAACCTCATGCTCGGGCGCGAGCTCGTCGCCGAGTCGGCGGCGCACACCCGGGTCGAGTTGCCCGACACGCACCGCCCGCCGGTGCTGTCGCTGCGCGGCGTCGGTGGCGCGGAGCTGGCCCCGATCGACCTCGACGTGCAAGCCGGCGAGGTCGTCGGCATCGCCGGGCTCACCGGGTCCGGCCGCGACGAGCTGGCCAGCCTGCTGTCAGGCCGCCGGCTGCGCCTCGGCGAGGTGCGCGTGGACGGCAAGGTGATCCGCCAGTTCCGGCCGCGCGACGCGATCGACGCCGGCCTGTGCGCGGTGCCCGCCGATCGACCGAACGATGCGTTGTTCCGCATGGACACCGTGCGCGAGAACCTGAGCATCGGCAACCTGCGCCCGTTCTGGTCCGGCGGGTGGCTGCGCACCGCGGCGGAGAAGTCCGAGGCCAAGGAATGGATCCAACGCCTCGACGTTCGGCCGCCGCAGGCGGAGGCGCTGATCGGTCAGCTCTCCGGCGGCAACCAGCAGAAGGTGGTGATGGCCCGCTGGTTCCGCTGCGCGCCGCGGGTGTTGGTGCTCGACGAACCGACGCAGGGCGTCGATGTCGGCTCCAAGGCGGACATTCACCGGCTGATCGACCTCGCCGCATCCGAGGGCACCGCCACCGTGGTGTGCACGTCGGACAGCGCCGAGCTCGAGCGCCTGTGCTCGCGCGTCATCGTCCTGCAGCGTGGCGTCGTCATCGCCGAGCTGCACGGAGCCGACATCACCACGGAACGGATCGAGGAGATCCAACTGCTGCCTGTGGGAGGGACCATCGAAGGAACATCTTCATGACCAAGTGGCTGCCCGGGCTGAGCAAGGCGAGCGTGCTCTATCTCCTTGCCCTGATCCTGGTGATCTTCTCGCTGTGGATCCCGGACACGTTCCTCAGCACGACGACGTTCAAGATCGTCCTCGCCGACCAGGTCGTCATCGGCATCCTCGGTCTCGCGGTGCTCGTGCCGCTGTCGGCGGGCGCGTTCGACCTCTCCTGCGGGGCGATGCTCGCCTTCGCCCTGGTGATCGTCAGCTGGTTCCAGCAGGAGACCGGGCTCAACGCCTTCCTCGCGGCGATCGTCGCCCTCGCGGCGTGTGCCGCGGTCGGGTTCCTGTCCGGCCTGATCGTCGTCAAGTTCCGGGTCAACTCGTTCATCGCCACGCTGGGCATGAGCCAGGTGCTCGCCGCGGCGACGCTGTGGATCTCCAAGAACCGCCAGATCGTCGGCGTGTACTCCAAGGGCTACCTGGACTTCGGTCGCCACGAGATCGGCGGCTTCCCGATCGTCGTCATCTACCTGCTGATCATCGCCTTCATCATCTGGTACGTCATCGAGCACACCCCGCTCGGCCGACACCTGCTGGCCAGCGGGGCGAACCCGGAGGCAGCCCGTCTCGCCGGCGTGCGCACCGATCGGATGGTGTGGGGCTCCTTGATGACCTCTGCGGTCGTGGCCGGAATGGCCGGGATCATCTACGGCGCGAAGGTCGGCTCGTTCTCCAACACGTTCGGTCCCCCGCTGCTGTTCCCGGCGTTCGCCGCCGTGTTCTTCGGCTCGACGCAGTTCAAGAACCGGGCCAACGTGTGGGGCACCATCGCCGCCGTCTACACCCTGGCCTTCGGGGTCAAGGGACTCCAACTGGCCTTCAGCGGTGGCGTCTACTGGATCACGCCGCTGTTCAACGGCCTGGCCCTCCTCGTCGCCGTGGCCTTCGCCAGCCGGCGCACGATCCCACGGCTGCGCCCCAAGGCAGCAGCCGACCTTCCGGCGGCGGACGCAGGTGCGACCGTCGACGCGGCGGGAGTGGTGCCCTCGTCGGCTCCCACTCTCGACCAACCAACCCGATCCACGATCGGCCAATCAGGGGGAGAGAAATGAAACGTGTCCTGTCCTTCGTCGCCGCGGGTGCGCTCGCGGTCGGCCTCGTCGCCTGCGGGAGCGACGACAAGTCGAGCTCGACCACCAGTGCCGGGGCGACGACCGCCGCCGCCGGCAAGACCACGGCGGGCGGAGCGGCGACCACCGCCGCCGGCGCAACGGGCGGCTCCGCCGCATCCGGCGGTACCGCGGGCCAGGCGGCGGCCGACGCCGCGAAGGGCCGCATCCAGCCGCTGCTCGACCCGGTGACCCAGATCCCGGTGACCGAGAAGCTCAAGTCGAAGCCGGCGACGGGCAAGAAGCTGTACTGGCTGGAGGGCAACATCCAGTCGATCGCCCCGATCACCGGCGGCTTCCAAGCAGCCAGCAAGGCCATCGGCTGGGACCTGACGACGATCACCTACGACCCATCGGACCCGCAGGGTCCGAACGCGGCGATGCAGCAGGCCGTCGACGCCGGCGCCGACTTCATCGCCATCTCCGGCCAGCCGATCACCGCGTTCGAGACCGCGCTGGCTGCGGCCAAGGGCAAGAACATCCCGGTGTTCGCCATGTTCGGCGAGAACGAATCGGATCCGGCCAAGGGCATCGTCGCCGTCGTCGGCGGCCTCAACACGACCGCCTCCAACGCCCAGAACCTCGCCGACTACATGATCTCCGACTCCGACGGCGCCGGGAAGTTCCTCCTGGTCAACCTGCCCGACTTCACCATCCTGCAGTACGCCGAGAAGCAGACCACCGACTGGCTCGACAAGAACTGCACGAGCTGCAAGTACGACAAGCTGGAGACGACGATCGCCGACCTGACCGGCGGCAACGTGCCCGGCCAGGTCGTGTCGTACCTGCAGGCGCACCCGGACATCACCAACGTCAACCTGGCCATCGGTGACCTCGGCACGGGCCTGCCCGAGGCGCTCGCCGCCGCCGGCCTCGCCGACAAGGTGCACCTCAGTGGCGGCGTGCCCAACGTCGACCAGATCCAGTCGCTGATCGACAAGACGACCAGCGTGTGGAAGACGCTGCCTCGTGTCTCCGCCGCCTGGATGATGGTCGACGCGATGGCCCGCCACGACCAGGGCATGGACACCAAGGTCGACGAGGTCGTCGCCCCGGCGCCGATCTACACGCAGGACAACGTGCCCAGCCCGGCCGCCGACTATCAGGGCGTCCCCGGGTTCGAGGACCAGTGGAAGGCGCTCTGGGGCGTCTGATGGCCGCGAACGACCTGCAACGTCTGCTCGACCGACAGGAGATCGTCGACCTGCTGCTGCGCTACGCGTCGACCATCGACGCCAAGGACCACGTGGGCCTGCGGGCGACGTTCGCCGAGGACATCCGCGGCCAGTATGGGGAGGACACCATCGTGAACGGCGCCGACAACCTGCTGAAGTGGATCGACGACATGACGAGCACGGCCACATGGCAGCATCACATGCTGAACGTGTACCACGTCGACTTCGTCAGCGACACCGAGGCCACGACGCTCACCTACCACACGTCGCATCAGACGACATCGGACGCACCGGACAGGTGCCGCAAGATCGTGGCGCGGTACTACGACACGGTGCGCAAGGTCGACGGTCGCTGGGTGATCGCCGACAAGTACATGCAGATCGGCTGGACCCAGGAGTTCACCGCCGACCCTGCCTGACCCGCGACACCGCCGGCCAGGGCTCTACGGAGCCCTGGCCGGCCGGTGCGTGGCGGCGGCCGAGTGCTCGCCCGGCGCGCCCGAGGGCGTTCAGTTCCATTGTGAACGCCGGGTCTCGCCACATGCGCGACCCGGCTGCGTCCAGTTCGCTTCTGGACGCCGGATCGCGCCGCGGCGTGGCGTCTACAGCTTGACGAGCTGCTTGCCGAGGTTGCCGCCGCGGAAGAGGCGGGCGAGCGCCTCGGGGGCCCGCTCGAGGCCGTCGAGGACGTCGTACTGCTGTACCAGACGGCCCTCGTTCGACCACGTCAACAGGTCGCGACGAGCCTCGTCGAAGCGCGCCGCGTAATCGGTGACGAGGAAGCCCTCCATCCGGCTGCGGCGCATCGTCAGAAGTTGGTAGTAGTAGATCCCGACGTCGGGGCGCTGCGGCTTGTAGCCGGTGGAGATCGACCCGCACAGCACGACGCGGGCTCGCTCGGCGATGTTGAACAGTGCAGCGTCGAGCAGCGTGCCGCCGACGTTGTCGAAGATCACCTGGTAGCCGTCGCGGTTGGCCCCGCGGATCTGGCGGAGGATGTCGTCCGCATAGTGGTCGAGGCACTCGTCGAACCCGGCGACGTCGCGCACCCAAGCGCGCTTGTCCTCCGAGCCGGCCGTGCCGACGACCAGCGCCGCGCCGTGGATCCGGGCGATCTGCCCGGCGATCGAGCCGGTTGCGCCGGCCGCAGAGGTGACCAGCACGGCATCGCCCTCGACCGGTCGACCGATGTCGAGCATCCCGAAGTACGCGGTGAGCGCGGTGAGGCCGAGCAGTCCGAGCATGTGGTGCGGTTCGTCGACGTCGGCGGGGACCACCTCGAAGCGTCCCGCAGTCGCCGGATCGAGCGCCACGTAGTCCTGCCACCCCGTCTGGGCGACGACGAACTGGCCGACGTCGATGCCCGGCGCGTTGGAGGCGACGACCTCGCCGACCCCATCGGCGCTCATCGTCTCGCCGATCTGCACCGGCGGCACGTAGCTGCGCACGTCGTTGAGCCGGCCGCGCTGCGCCGGGTCGAACGACAGCCAGCGAGTGCGCAGCACGACCTCGCCTGGGCCGGGCTCGGGCACCGGTCCGGTGAGCATCTCGAAGTGCTCGGTGGTCACCTCGTCGGTCGGGCGCTCGCGCAGCACCAGTCGACGGTTCTCCTCGGTCATCGGACACCCTCTCCAGCGGCATCGATCGCGGCCAACACGGTCATCGGGCTCAGCGGCTGACGGGTGAGCCGCGCTCCCAGGTGGGCCACCGCGTCGGCGACGGCGTTGATCACGGCCGGTGGCGAGCCGATCGCCCCACCCTCCCCCATCCCCTTGAAGCCGCCGGGGTTGGTGCTCGCCCGCGTCTCGATGTGCCCGTACTCGATCGTCGGCACCTCGGCCGCAGTGGGCAGCAGGTAGTCGACGAACGTCGTCGACTGCGGGTTGCCGGCCTCGTCGTAGACCATGTGCTCGTACAGCACCCCGCCGATGCCCTGCACGACACCACCGGCGATCTGGCCTTCGACGATGTCGGGGTTGATCATCACCCCGCAGTCCTCGCTGACGACGTAGCGCAGGATCTTCACCTCGCCGGTGCGCGGCTCGACCTCGACCACGCAGGCGTGGCACGAGTTCGACCACGTGAACGGGGCGTTCGGCGTGAAGCGCGACTTCTCCTCCAGACCCATCTCCAGGCCAGGCGGCAGCGCGGCAGGATTGAGGTAGGCCATCCGGGCGACGTCGGTGATCGACGTCGCCCTCGTCGGCGTACCGACGACCGAGATCCGGCCACGCTCGATCGTCAGGTCCTCAACCGCGGCCTCGAGGTGGTGGGCAGCGATCTCCAAGACCTTGTCGCGCACCCGCCCGGCGGCCGAGTCGGCGGCCCCGCTGAGGATCACCGCGCTGCGGCTGCCACCGGTACCGGGCCCGAATGGGGCGGACGCCGTGTCGCCCTGGATGACGGTGACGTCGTCGACGTCGACACCGAGGCGGTCGGCGATCACCTGGGCGACGGTGGTCTCCAGGCTCTGGCCGTGGTTGCCGCTGCTCATCAGCGCCTGCACCTGGCCGTTGACCCCGATGCTGACCATCGCCCCCTCGCTGGCCATGTTGCCGATGGCGAGACCCGACGGCTCGACGTACAGCCCGAGCCCGATGCCGACCAGGCGACCCTGCTCGCGGGCAGCCGCCTGCTCGGCACGGAACGCGTCGTAGTCGATCATCGACGCTGCCTGCTCGAGCGACTCGCCGATCGACACTTCGCTGTAGACCATGCCCGCGGCGGTGGTGTACGGCAGGTCGCTCTCGTTGACGACGTTGCGCCGGCGCAGCTCCAGCGGATCCATCCCGAGCCGCCTGGCGATGGTGTCCATCATCTGCTCGCGCGCCGTGGTCTCCATCATCCACGGCCCGCGGTACGAGCACCGTCCACACGTGTTCGTGTACACGCCCTTGCCGGAGAAGCTGGTGCGCGGGATCTTGTACGGGCCGGTGAACAGCAGCCCGACGAAGCCGATCGCGCTGCTGCCGGCTGCGGGGAACGCGCCGACATCCTCGACGAGATCGGCGCGTGCGCCGAGGATGTGGCCTTCGGCATCGAGGGCGACGCTCATCGTCATCCGGTCGTTGCGCGCGTGCTGGCCGGACATGAGGTTCTCGCGCCGGTCCTCGATCCACTTGACCGGGCGGGCGAGCCGCTTGCCGGCGAGCACCACGGCAAGCTCCTCGGGGATCATGAACATCTTCTGTCCGAAGCCGCCGCCGACGTCGCCCATGATGACGCGCACCCGGTTCTCCGGCAGGTCCAGCGCACGCGACAGGAAGCCGCGCACGCCGTGCGCGCCCTGGGTCGACGTGTGCACGACCAGCTCGTTGCGGAATCCGTCCCAGATCGACACGACGCCGCGACACTCCATCGGCACGCACAGGTAGCGGTGCTGATCGAACGTCTCGGTGACGACGTGCGCGGCGGACTCGAAGATGGCGTCCAGCTTCGGGTTCGGTACCGCCGGGATCTCGCCGTGGATGTTGTTCGGACGCCCCGGGTGGACCGGGCGGCCCGTCGGGTCGAGCGCCGCGTCGTGCCCGACGATCGCATCGATCGGCTCGAGGTCGAGATCGATCAGGTCGCAGGCGTCCTCGGCGATGTAGCGCGACTCGGCGACGACGAGGGCGACCGCCTCCCCGGCGAAGCGCACGTCGCCCTCGGCCATGGCGCGGAACGGGCGGCCACCGTCGCCGCCCTCGAAGTCGACCCACGCCGCGCTGACGTCGCCGTTGAGGTCGGCGCCGGTGAACACGGCGACGACGCCGGACAGCTCGACGCGCCGCGGCCACATCGAGGTGGGTGATCGTGCCGCAGGCGATGTCGCAGCGCAGGAAGGCGACGTGCAGCATCCCCGGCACGACGATGTCGTCGACGTACGTGCCGTGCCCGGTGACGAGGCGGGCGTCCTCGCGCCGCTGCACCCGCTGGCCGACGAAGCGGTTGCCGGCCGCCGCCTGGACGTGCTCGTCGAGCGCGGTCACGAGGGGACCTCGCCACCGGCGCGGGCGGTGACTGTCGAACGCACCGCCGCCACGATGCCCTGGTAGCCGGTGCAACGGCACAGGTTGCCCGACAGGCCGTCGCGGATCGCCTCGTCGTCGGGGTCCGGGTTGCGCCCGAGCAGCGCGGTGATCGACACGATGAACCCCGGCGTGCAGAACCCACACTGCAGCCCGTGGCACTCGTGCATCGCCTGCTGCACGTCGCTCAGCCGCCCCGGCCCGGCGGCCAGACCCTCGACGGTGACGACGTCGGCGCCCTCCACCTGCACGGCGAACATCAAGCAGGAGCGCACCGCGTCGCCGTCGACGAGCACCGTGCACGCCCCGCACACGCCGTGCTCGCACCCGAGGTGCGTGCCCGTGAGCGACAAGTCCTCGCGCAGCGCGTCGGCCAGCGTCTTGCGCGGTTCGACGAACATCTGGCGCGCCGCGCCGTTGACCGTCAACCTCACGGCGACCCGCTCATCCATTGCCTGCTCCGTCCTGTGCATCCGCCACGGCGCGCTGCCAGGCGTCGGCGACCATCGCCGCGCCGACCCGGCGACGGTACCCCTGCGGCACGAGCGCCTCGTCGGTCACGTCGTCGATCCCCTCGAACGCCAGCGCGCCGAGCTCAACAGGGTCGATCCCGCCGATAGCCCTGCCGAGCACGGCCTGCTCGACGTTCTCCAGGCGCAGCGGCACGCCGGCGACGCCGAAGAGGGCCAGCGCAGCGCGTACCACCCGCTCGCCGTCGAGCTCGACGCCGGCCACCGCGCCGGCGATGGCGAAGTCGCCGTGCCGCCGGGCGAACTCGGCGACGCCGAAGCCGCAGCGCCCGCTCCACACGGGGAAGTCGATGGAGATGAGCAGCTCGTCGCGGGCCAGAGCCGTCGACCAGACGCCGTCGAAGAACTCCGCCGCGGGGATCGCCCGGGCGCCGCGCACCGACGTTGCGTGGAACGTCGCCTCCAGCGCCAACGCCACCGCCGGATACTCGGCGGCCGGGTCCGCATGCGAAAGCGAACCACCGATCGTGCCGCGATTGCGGATCTGGAAGTGCCCGATGTACGGCGTCGCCGCGGCGAGCAGCGGCACGTCGCGCGCCACCTGGGTGGCGCGCTCGATCACGACGTCGCGCGTCGCCGCGCCGATCGACACATGGCCGTTGACCCGTTCGACCCCGCGCAGCTCGGCGACGCGGCCGATGTCGACGAGGTGCTCGAAGCGCGCCAAGCGGAGGTTGAGCATCGGCACCAGGCTCTGGCCGCCGGCCAGGACTTTGGCCTCCTCGCCGAGCGCGTCGAGCGCGGCGACGACCTCGCTGATCGTCGTCGGGGCGTGGTACTGGAAGGGTGCGGGCTTCATCGACGCGTCAGCGCGTCGGCCACTCGAGCGGCAGCTCGAGCAGGGAGATCTGGCCGCCCTTGGCCAGCAGGGGCTCGTCCGTGCCCACGCGGAACTCGGGGATCAACCGCAGCCACTCCTCGAGTGCCAGGCGCAGGTCCGCGCGCGCCAGGTGCGAGCCGATGCAGCGGTGCTCGCTGGCACCGAACGCGATGTGCCGGTTCGGGTTGCGGTCGATGAGCACCTTCTCGGGCTCCGGGAACATCCGTGGGTCGCGCGTCGCCGCCTGGATGGTGAGCAGGACCATGTCGTCCTTCTTCATCGGGCAGCCGTGGAAGTCGACGTCCTGGGTGACCTTGCGGGCCATCGACACGATCGGGTAGGCCCGGAGGAACTCCTCCACCGCGCTGGGGATCAGCGCCGGATCGGCGATCAGGCGCTGTCGATCCTCGGGGTGGGTGGCCAGGTGCCACATCTGCCAGCCGAGCTGGCTCTTCAGCGTGTCCAGGCTGCCGAGGGTGAGCGTGACCATGATGTCGAGGATGTCCTGATCGGGCATCGGGTCGTCGTTCAGTTTCGACTGGCTCATCATCGTGACGAAGTCGACCGTCGGGTCGAGCGGGTGCCTGCGCCGATCGGCGAGCATCTCCGCCCAGTAGGCCGCCAGCTCGCCCCAGGCGTTGTTCATCTGGTCCACCGCGTAGGCATCGCCACCGGTGGCCCCGGACATGCGGTGGACGATCGAGACGAAGAAGTCGGCGTCGTCCATCGGCAGACCCATCGAGGCCAGGAACCCGGCGACCGGGTAGCGGTCGGCGAACGCCGCCATGTAGTCGCACCGGCCGTCGGCGACGACTCGCTCGACCTCCACCCGGGCGAGCTCGCGCAGGCGCGGCTCCATCTGGTTGATCGCGCCCGGGGAGAACCACGGGTTCATCGGCCGCCGGTAGGCCATGTGGATCGGCGGATCGCTGAACGACGGCAGGAAGCGGAACGACGGATCCGGGTTCGTCGCGATGATCGAGTGGTTGCAGAACACCTCCGGGGTCTGGAACGCCTCGCGAATGTCGTCGTACCGGGTGAGCACCCAGTAGCCCTGGGCCTCGTCGTTCCAGAAGAAGCGATGCTGTTCGCGCAGCTCGTCGATCTGCTGCCAGTGCGTCATGGCCGGTGCAGTGCCGTTGAAGCTCGCGGTCACCTGCGGGCTGTGGTCCTCGGTCACGCTCACGCATCCTCCTCTGGTGTGCTGTCGCACTTCCTCATCATGATCGTCGCGTTCGCCACGGTCAGCCGACGACCCCACGCTCGCGGAGCTCGGCGACCCTGCTGGCGTCATAACCCAACTCGGTCAGCAGGTCATCGGTGTCGGCACCCAACGCCGGCCCGCGTCCGAGCTTGGAGACCTCGCCGCCGAACTGCGCCGGCGCGGGAACGAGCACGACCTTGCCGTCACCCTCGTGCTGAACGGTCTGGGCGAACTCGTTTGCCTGGACCTGCTCGTCGTCGCGCACCCGGCCGGCCTGGAGGAACACGTCCCACTGTCCCTGCTGGCTCGACAGCAACTCCTCCCACTCCGCCAACGTCTTCTCGGCGAACAGCTCGTCGAGCATCGTCACGCAGGCGGTGCTGTGCTCGGCGCGGGCCTTCATCGTGGCGAAGCGCTCGTCGACCACCCAGTCGAGCTTGTCGACGACGATGCAGAACTCCGGCCAGTAGCGATCCGCTTGGAGGAAGCCGAGCGCGATGAACGCCCCGTCCTTCGTGCGGTAGACGTTGGTCAGCGGGTTCGCCGTCTGCGTGCGGTCGGCGGCCGGGAGCTCGTCGACGTCCAACACGCTCGCCCCCGACACCGTCATGGCCATGGCCCACAGGCCCGCCGACATCAGTGAGACGTCGACGATCGTGCCCACGCCCGTGCGCTCGCGCTGGAACAGCGCCGTGCCGATGCCACCGGCCAGCGCGCTGCCCGATTGCAGGTCGCCGAAGCCCGGCCCGGGCATCGGCGAGGGGAACTCCTGGCCAGCCGGCGTGACGCCGATCGCCGCGCCGGAGCGGCCCCAGTAGGTGATCCCGTCGAAGCCGCCCTTGCCGGCGGCGGGCCCACGCGGGCCCTCCGCGGTCCCCCGCCCGTAGACGATCCGCGGGTTGCGCCCGAGGATGTCGTCGGGCTCGATGCCCAGCTTGGTGCGCGCCGCTGACAGCAGGTTCGTGAGGAACACGTCGGCGGTGTCGACGAGCGACATGAGGATCTCACGGCCCTCGGCGGTGTTGATGTCGATGCCGATGGCTCGCTTGCCGCGATTGGTCACCTCGAACAGATGACCCACGCCGTTCACCCGGGCGGGCACACCCCACGCGGCGACCTGGCGGACGGGATCGCCCCACTCGGGATGCTCGACCTTGATCACCTCGGCACCCCAATCAGCAAGGATGGCGGCAGCGGCCGGCACGAACACGAAGCTGGCCACCTCCAGTACACGTACGCCCTCGAGTGGACCTGACACTCGGCTCCCTCCCCGGACGCGCCCGACAGCGCGTATTGATCATGATGATTATGGTTGGCTTCGCGAGCTCTGTCAACCGAGGTTCCTCCGGAGGATTGTGGACGAATTTCTCATGAGGAGTTGACGACTGCCCCACCGTCGGGCGTACAGTTTGGTCGTCGGCGCGGGCCATTGGGGGCGCCGTCGGACCGGGCCCGATGCGCCTGCGAGGCCGGAGGCCGCCATGAGGGATGACGACAACTTCCACCACCGGGACCGTTGTGCGATCAGCGGGATCGGCGCCACCGACTTCAGCCGCGACTCCGGGCGCAGCGTGCTCACGCTGGCTACGCAGGCGTCGTTGGCGGCCATCGCCGACGCGGGGCTGACGCCACAGGACATCGACGGCATCGTCCGCTGCGACATGGACGCGGTGCGCTCCAACGACCTGGTCGACGCCCTCGGCATGACCCGGCTGGACTACTACGGCGATGCCGGTCCGGGCGGTGTCGCTCCGTGCGCGATGGTCGCCCAGGCGGTCGCCGCGGTCGTCTCCGGCATGGCGACGAACGTGCTCGCCTACCGCTCGCTCAACGGGCGCAGCGGGCGGCGCTTCGGGCTCAGCCCGGTCACGTCGGCCAGCGTCGGCGGTGCGGGCACGTACGACGAGTTCTTCCTCCCCTACGGGCTGCTGACGCCGGGCCAGATCTTCGGGCTCATCGCCCAGCGGCACATGCACGAGTACGGGACGAACGAGAAGGACCTCGGGGCGATCGCCATCGCCTGCCGCAACCGGGCCAACGAGAACCCCCACGCCCAGATGTACAGCCGTCCGCTGACGATGGACGACTACCTGTCGGCGCGGATGATCTCCCGCCCGCTGCGCCTGTACGACTTCTGCCTGGAGACCGACGGCGCTGCTGCGGTGATCGTCACCAGCGCCGAACGGGCGCGTGAGGCGCCGAACCCGCCCGTGCTGATCCGTGCGGCGGCGTCGGGCACGCTGGTCAACCCGCAACCGGGCATCCAGTTCCCCGTCGTGCTGCGCGACGACATCGCCACGCTCCCGGCCAAGGCCGTCGCCGAGACGCTCTACCGCCGTGCCGGTCTCGGCCCCGCCGACATCGACGTCGCCCAGTTCTACGACTGCTTCAGCATCACGGTCCTGCTGCAGATCGAGGACTACGGCTTCTGCGCCAAGGGCGAGGGCGGCGCGTTCGTCTCCAGCGGGGCGATCGAGTCCGGCGGCAGCCTGCCGATCAACACGGGAGGCGGGCACATGTCGGAGGGATACATCCACGGGATGAACCACATCGTCGAAGGCGTGCGCCAGATCCGCGGCACGAGCACGGCCCAGGTGCCCGGTGCGCAGACCTGCCTGGTCACGAACACGCCGTTGCCGCCCGGCAGCGCGCTGATCCTACGGAGCGACTCGTGACCGCGCCCCTGCAGCCCGTCGTCGACGACCACGACACCGGCGGGTTCTTCGAGGCTGCCGCGCGGGGTGAGCTCGTCGTGCGCGCCTGCTCGGGCTGCGGCAGCGTGCTCCACGTCCCCCGGGCCTACTGCCGCGCCTGCGGCAGCTGGGAGGGCGAGTGGCGCCCGGCCGGCACCACCGGCACGCTGCATTCGTTCACCGTCGCCGACCACCAGGTCCATCCGGCGTACCCGGTCCCCTACACCATCGTCCTCGTCGATCTCGACGACGTCCCGGGTGTCCGCCTGCTCGGCCACCTCGACGGCAACCCCGACCTGACCATCGGGATGCCGATGGACGTCCGCTTCGACGACCTCGCTGACGGCGTCGTGCTCCCCAACTGGGAGCCGGCGGCCGCCCGTCCCTGAACCCACGTACAGCGCAGAAGGAGCCACCACCATGCTGGAGTCCGAAGTCGACCGCTTCAAGGTCATCGACACCGACACGCACGTCATCGAGCCCTACGACCTGTGGACGTCGCGCCTCGACGTGCGCAAGTGGGGCGACAAGGTCCCCCACGTCCGCTTCGACGAGAAGTTCCAGGAGGACGCCTGGTACTTCGGGGAGAAGCGCATCGGCGCTGCGGCGAGTGCCGCGCAGGCCGGGTGGAACGAGTTCCCCCGAAGCACCCGCCGTCGCTGGACGTCGTCGATCCGGCCACGTGGGACGCGTCCAAGCGGCTGAACATCATGGACAAGTACGGGATCTGGGGCGCCGTCCTGTACCCGAACGTCGCCGGCTTCGGCGCCGGCAAGATGCTGACGATGGGCGACGGCGAGCTCATGCTCGCCTGCGTGCAGGCGTACAACGACTTCCTCGCCGAGTACTCCTCTGCCGCTCCGGACCGGTTCATCCCGATCATGGCCCTGCCGTTCTGGGACCTCGAGCTCACCGAGCAGGAGATCGACCGGGCGATCGCCCTCGGCCACAAGGGCGTGATCATGACCGGCGAACCGTTCTTCTGGGGCATGCCCAAGCTGGCTGACCCGCACTGGGACCGGCTGTGGGCCAAGTGCCAGGACACGGGGATGTCCGTCAACTTCCACATCGGCTCCGGCGACATGTCGATCTTCGAACGCGCCTACGAGGGCGCCGGCGACCACGCCAACTACGCCGGCTTCGGCGTCCAGTTCGGCGTGGCCAACGTGTCCGTGATCGCCAACCTGATCACCGGCGGCATCACCCACCGCTTCCCCGAGCTCAAGTTCGTCTCCGTCGAGAGCGGCGTCGGCTGGATCCCGTTCGCCCTCGACCACCTCGACTGGCAGTGGAAGAACTGCGGCGTGCCCCAAGAGCACCCGGAGTACGACCTCCTGCCGAGCGAATACTTCAAGCGGCAGATGTACGGCTGCTTCTGGTTCGAGAACGACACCGTGAAGGCAGCCATCGACCAGATGGGCCCCGAATGCTTCCTCTACGAGAGCGACTTCCCCCACCCGACGTCGATGTCCCCCGGACCGGCCACGGTGGCCGTCGAGCCGCGCCAGTACATCGCCAACGACCTCGGCGACCTCCCCGAAGCCGACCTCCAGGCGGTCCTCCACGACAACGCCGCCAAGCTGTACCACCTCGACTGATCACATCACAGGCTACTCAGCGACCTCGCGCTGCTGGCTCGCCAGTGCGCCGAACACCCGGGCCGCCGAGGCGGCGGAACGACACGAGCACCTCGTCGTCGGCGACCCAGCGGCGTGTCGCCCCCGACGCGCCGTCCCGCGGAACGCGCGCGAGGCGCTGATCGCCGAACGCGGCACGACGACGTCGAGTTGCCGCTCGCCTTGGGTGCTGTCGACGACCGTGGCGCGCGTCCACGTGTGACCGCCGGGGGTCGCCGGCTCGGCGGCCGACCTCGAGGTCAACATCGATCACGGCCTGAACATGGCGTCCCATTTGGCCTGGTACGCGGACACGACATCGGGCGTCAGCTTGCTCAGGTCCTGCGGGGTGATCTTGTCGACCGTCGTCACCGAGCCGGAGATGTTCGGCAGGACCGACGCCGACTTGCGCGCCAGCGCCGCCTGCCCCTCCGGGCTGATCATGAAGTCGGCGACGAGCTGCGCCGCGTCGGGGTGCTCGGAGGCCTTCAGGATGGCCGTGTTGAATGGCGCGCCCCAGGCACCGTCGGGGATGGCGAAGTCGACCGGGGCGCCCTTGGCCTTCTCGTCGACGAGCGGGCCGTTGTACACCGATGCGGCGATCTCGCCCGACGTCAGCGACTGGGCGATCACCAGACCGCTCGGGTAGATCATCGGCTTCTGCGCCGCCAGCTCGGTGAGGTAGTCGGGCCCGTTCTTCGCCTCGAGGAACATGTAGAAGTCGACGAGCACATTGGACGTGTGCACGTCGATGACGCCGATCTTGCCGCCGCCCAGATCCGGATCGAGTAGCGCCTCGTAGCCGTCCAGGCCCTGCTTCCAGCGGTCCGTGTTCCACCCGTAGCCGAACACTGCGGCGGTGGAGACGAAGTAGGTCCCGTCGGCCGAGACGAGCTTCGCCCGGTTGTAGTCCGGATTGTCGAACGACGGGCCGACCGGGGCGACGAACGTACCGGTCTTGGAGTTGTCCACCGCCCACTGCGTGCTGGCGAAGGCGAACACGTCGGCGACGGCGTTGCCCGACTTGGCCTCGGCCTCGATCTTCGGGATCAGCTCGGAATCGATGCCGCGCACGACCTGCAGCTCGATGCCGTACTTGTCCTTGAACTTCGCGGCCAGGTCGTTGAGCACGTCGAGGCCCTGGCTGGAGTAGATCGTCGGCGTCCCCTCCTTCTTCGCCTTGGCCACGATCTCGTCCCATGCGGCACTGCTCGCCGGCGCCGAGCCTGACGCAGCGGTGGTCGCTGCCGATGAGCCGCCGGCGGTGGTTGCCGACGCCGCAGCGTTCGTGGCCGGCGCGGTGCTGGCCGACGCGGTGCTGCCCGATGCGGTGCTGCCTGGCGCGGTGCTGCCCGACGCCGACGTCGGCGGGCTTGACGAGTTGCTCGACTTGTCATCCGAGCCGCATGCGGCGAGCGCGATCGCGCTGAGAGCCGCGAGCCGGAAGACGTCACGACGCGAACGACGTTCCATCAGATCCCCTTCCCCCTGGGCCGGTGTGACCGGCCGAATCATGATGGAGCAGTCCGGTGCGGCCGTCAAGCTCTCTGGCTCAATTCCTCATGAGGAAGATGTTGCCGCGATCAGCGTGGCGGCCGCCGCGGCGAAGCGCTCCTGCTTGTTGACCAGCGTGCCTCGGCCGGCCACAGCTGGTTGGGCCACACCGTGACGTGAGCGAAGCGGTTCTCGCGGTAGCGGTCCAGCTCGTGGTCGGCGCCGGCCATGCGCACGTGGACAGGGAGTGGTGCCGGACGGCCGCCCTCGGCGTACAGCTCGGCCAACCGGTCGCGCGGCCGGACGGCCCGGGTGAACGTCGGGTTCCCCGAGCTGAACCAACCGTCGGCCATCCGTGCGGCGCGGCGCAGCGCCGGCTTCCGTGTCGCCCCCGAGGATCAGCGGCACGGTCACCGGCTCGGGACTGGCCAGCTCGTGGTCGAAGGCGACGTGCTCGCCGGCATAGCCGAACTCCCCACCGGCCACGCCAGGCGGAGCACGTCGAGGGCCTCGTCGAAGCGCGCCCGGCGTTCGGTGAAGGGGACGCCCACCGCGGCTCCTCCTCCAACCAACCAGATCCGACGCCGAGCATGAACCGCCCCCGGAGACGTCCTGGAGCGTGAGCGTCATCCGCGCCACGGCCAGCGGATGGCGCAGGCCGACGAGGTAGATGCCCGTGACCAGCGCGATTCGCTCGGTGACCGCGGCCACCGCGCTCGAGCGCGACGAGCGGATCGACGAGTCGCGTCGACGGGTCGATGATCGCGCCAGGTGGCTGCGGTTCGCCGCCGAGCCACTGGTCGGGTGCTCCGCGGCGTCGTCGACGGGCAGCACGACATGCTCACCGAGCCGCAGCGTGGAGAAGCCGGCGTCCTCCGCCGCGCGTCCGAGCGCGACGAGGTCGGCGGCGACGATGTCGTGGACCGACAGCTCGACGTTCACGCCGGCCGCCGCTCGCGCACCACGCCATCGGCGACGAGTGCGTCGATCTCGGCGTCGGTGTAGCCGACGCCGGTGAGGATCGGCCGGGTGTGCTGGCCGGTCACCGGTGCGCCGGTCAGGTTCTGTCGGGCGGTCGCCGAGAACGAGAACGGCATCGCCACGTGCTCGACCGTGCCGAGATCGACATGGTCGTTTCGCGCCACCCAGCCGCGCCGGTGCATGTCGGGATCGTCGAACAGCTCGCGGGCGAACGTCGCCGAGGCGATCTCGCACGGCACACCCGCGGCGTCGAGCACGGCGAACCACTTCGACGCCGGGGCAGTGGCGAAGATCGCGGCCAGCTCGTCGGCCAATGCCGCATCGTCGGCCTCGGCGGTCGACGCGGCGCCGACGGCGGCGCGCAGCGCGTCGAACTGGGCGTCGGTGGTGACGAAGACGCACAGCCATCCCTCGGACGTCTCGTACAGACGCTGTAGCGCCGAGAACCCGTACTGCCCAGCATCGATCCGCGCCCGCTCGGCTCCGCGGCCATCGGGCCGGGCGAAGGTGGAGCTGTTGAACAGCATGCACACGTTGAGGATCGAGGTGTGCACGAACTGCCCCTCGCCGGTCCGGTCCCGGTGACGCAGTGCCTGGATCACCGCGGCGGCTGAGAGCATTCCGTTGGCGGTGTCGCCGAACGCCAGCATCTGCCAGATCGGCGGCGTGCCGTGATGCGTACCGCCCGACTCGTAGGCCGTTCCGGCCAGCGCCTGGCCCATCTGGTCGTTGCCGGGCAACGCGGTCCGCGGTCCGTTGCGCTCGAAGCCCCGCGTGTGGCAGTACACGATGCCGGGGTTGATCGCTCGCGCCTGCTCGTAGCCGACGCCGAGGCGTTCGGCGACGCCCGTGCGCATGTTGTGGTGCACGACGTCGGCCCCGGCGATGAGCCGCTCGACGATCTCCCGCCCACTCGAGTGCTTGAGATCCACCGCCAAGGCCTGCTTGCCTCGGCTCGAACCCACGTAGATGGCGTCGGTGAGATCGAAGTCGAGCGAGGTCACTTTGATCACCGTGGCCCCGAGGTCGGCCATGATCTGCGTGCCGAACGGTCCGGCGATGGCCAGCCCGAGGTCGAGCACGACGACGCCGGCCAGCGGCGCCGGCGGGAGCGCGCCTGATGCCGCCGCGGCACGCGCGGGCCACTCGGCGGTGACCGCTGCGGCGCCGACCGCCTCCGCCGGTCGTGGACGGATCGGCGGGTTGGGCACGCCGTCGAAACCGTAGACGTGGCCGACCTGGCGGATCACGCCGACCTCCGGGTCGTCGAGCTCGACGATCACGCCCTCACGGGCCAGCGGTTCGTCGAGCAGCGCCTCCTCCGGCGAGAGGATCGGTTGCAGCCCGATGCCGGCCTCGGCGCCGAGGCGCACCCACTCGTCGCGCGGCCGAGTGGCGATCGCCCGCGCGGTGTCGACGAACGCCTCCGCCTGGGCCTGCACGGTGGCCTCGTAGTCGGCGCCCTGGAGCGCGACGGGCGGGTCGAGGTCGAGACCGGCCGCGTTCGCCCGAAGGAAGGCATGCTCGAACGGTGCCCACTGGTGCAGCCAGCGCCCGTCGCCCGCCTGGAAGATCCCCTTCGGCGCCCGCCGGTCGAAGTACCACAACCGGTAGCTCGGGTGGCTCCGGGCGACGCGCTGCCACCCCATCGCGTTCGCCACGATCGCCGCCTGGGCGAGCGAGGTCTCCACGTGCTGGCCGCGACCGGTGCGCTCAACGACGTACAGGCCGGCGCTGACCGCCGCCGTGGCCAGGAGGCACGCGCTGATGCTGGCCCAGGGCACCGCGAGGAAGATCGGCCCTTCGCGGCAGCCGAGTTGGTCGGCGCCGGGCGGGACGGCGAACCCGGGGTCGGCGAGGTCGACGCCCATGATGTGGTCCATCCGCGTGCCGTACCAGCCGCGCTGGTCGGCCTGCAGCCCGGTGCGCGCGGTGACGAGCCACTCGACGTCGGGACGTTCGGCCGCCGGCGTGTCCCGGCCGTACGCGGTGATCGACAGGTGCACGAGGCGCGGGTTGATCACCGCCGTCGTCGCCGCGTCGAGGCCGAGCGCAGCCACCTCCCCGGGGCGGTACGACTCGACGAGCACGTCGGCGCGCCCGATCAGATCGTGCAGCGCGGCGCGCCCCTCGGCGGTGCCGAGACCGAGCGCGATCCGGCGTTTGCCGCGGTTCCACACCACCTCGCCGGGCGACGACGCACCGGCGCGGTCGGGTCGCTCGACGCGGGCCACATCGGCACCGTGATCGGCGAGCAGCATGGCCGTCATCGGCCCGGCGATGCCCGCGCTGAGATCGAGCACGCGTACGCCGTCGAGGATCCCGTTCATCGTCCCTCCATTCCCCATGGCCCATGATGGCACTTTCCTCATGACCAATTGCACTAGAGTCGGCCGTCGTCGCGAGGTGGAGGGTTTCGTCGACGAGGAAAGGGAGCTAGCGGTGGACGATCGCCAGGCGATCATCGACGTGACCATCGCCTACTCGTGGGCGCTCGACGGTCGCCGCTTCGACGACCTCGACGACGTGTTCCTGGCGAACGCGACCGCGCAACTCGGCCGGCTGCTCGAGGGCCGCGATGCGATCAAGCAACGCATCCGTGACGCGCTCGTACCGCTCGACGCCTCGCAGCACCTGGTTGCCACCCACCAGGTGGAGATCGACGGCGACAGGGCCACCGGGCGGTGCTACCTGCAGGCCCAGCACGTCAAGGCCGGCACCCCGGGGGGCGACCTGTTCATGGTCGGCGGCCGCTACGAGGACCGCTACGCACGCACGCCCGATGGCTGGCGCATCGAGCACCGCGAGCTCGTGGTGATCTGGACCGACGGCAACTCGAACATCCTGGGTGGCTGACCGCTCCCCCGACCGTCAGATGCCCGGGATCGCCGAGCCACGCCGCGCAGATGTCCTCGACGATCGCCGCGACGACCACTCCGCCCTCGTCGTAGCCGGACTCCTGCAATGACGTGGAGCGCAACAGACTGGGCAAGTTCCGCTTCGTCATGCGGCGCCCATCCGCATCGACCGAACAACCGGCGGCGTCACCGTTGCTCCCCTTCGTCGTCGCCACCGCCAGCAAGTCGTGCAGTCGTGGGGGCCGCCGGGAGCACCCGGCCAACCCGCTGTAGAGCGCCACATACTCGCCGATCACCGCCGCTCGATCTCAGTGAACTGCAACCATCAAAAGGGACACCTGCACGATTTGGGACTTGCGCGACACGCCGGGACCGATCTTGCGGAGCTGGACACGCGTCGCCACTGCCACCCGATCCCCGCGGCATGCCGCCAAGTCGAATTTGACCGTCGCCGTCGACGTGCACGTCAAGTAGGGCCAGATCCTCGAGGGTCGACCACGCGCCCTGCACCTGAGCCTGGCGGGCCAGACGGGGCAGTCGATCCAGGCGCATCGGCGCCACGCCGTGCTGGCGCAGCAACTGCTGATCGGTCACCGGACGGCTCACAGTCGAGGACGTGCGCTGGTTGCTTGGTGGCACCCGTCGAATGCCGACACTGCAGCCACCGCTCGGCCGCGGTGTACTCATCCGGAAACGGGCGGCCGGCTCTTCGCCGGCAAGCCGGGCTGACCGTCAGCCGGGCTGCCTCGCGGATCAGGGCCGCCCTCGGCCGGGCGGCAAGGGCCGCCCCGCTGGATCGCGATCAAGCCGCTGGTCGGCCCACGACGAGGCATGAGAGTGTCAAGCCCCGGTACCCGCTTGACATGAGTGTCATGAGAGCCGTGCTGACAAATCGCGGACAAACGGCGTTTGGAGCACTCGTTTCCTTGTCAGAAACCACTGCTGACCAGGGCGTTCGTCTGGAAATCCTGGTGTCGAAGGGGGGACTTGAACCCCCACGTCCTTTCGGACACCAGCCCCTCAAGCTGGCGCGTCTGCCTATTTCGCCACTTCGACGTGTCGTGGGCGTGCCAGCGTACCCCGGTGCTAGAAGCGCACCAACAGGAAGCCGAGCGCCACCACGCTGAAGAACCACACCAGGGCGAACACGGTGGTGATGCGCGTCAGGTTGCGCTCGGCGGAGGTGGACCCGAGCGCCGTGGTGCCCGCGCCGCCGAACATGTCCGACAGGCCGCCGCCGCGACCGCTGTGCAGCAAGATCCCGCCGACCATGCCGATGGTCGACACGATGTTGATGACCAGGGTGGAGTACATGACGAAATCGCGCACGACAGGCGAGCCTATCGACGTCGAGCGGGGCGTCGTCGGCGGATGATCAGGCGATCAGGACGTCGGCACGACGACCCCGGTGACCACCTCGGCGAAGTGGCACGCCACGGGATGCTGCTGGCCGCGCAAGATCAGCTCAGGCTCCTCCTGGGCGCAGATCTCCTGGGCCTTCGGGCAGCGGGTGCGGAAGCGGCAACCGCTCGGCGGGTTGATCGGGCTGGGGACGTCCCCCTGCAGGACCATGCGCTGGCGGGTGCGTTCGATCACGGGATCGGGCTCGGGTACGGCCGAGAGCAGGGCCTGCGTGTACGGGTGCGCCGGCGCGGTGTAGATCTGCTCCGCCGGACCCACCTCCATCAGCTTGCCGAGGTACATGACGGCGACGACGTCGCTGATGTGGCGGACCACCGACAGGTCGTGGGCGATGAACACGTAGCTGAGGTTCAGGCGTGACTGCAGGTCCTCGAGCAGGTTGACCACGCCCGCCTGGATGCTCACGTCCAGCGCCGAAACCGGCTCGTCGAGGACCACCAGCGTCGGGTCGAGGGCGAGCGCGCGGGCGATGCCGATGCGCTGGCGCTGACCGCCGGAGAACTCGTGGGGGAACCGGCGGGCGTGATCCGGCGCCAACCCGACGAGCTGGAGCAGTTCGGCCACCCGCTCGCGGTGATTGCCGGGGATCTTCTGGATCTCCAGCGCCTCGGTGATCGACGCGCCCACGGTCATCTTCGGATCGAGCGAGGCGTACGGGTCCTGGAACACGATCTGCAGCTCACGGCGCAGCCGGCGCATGCGCGCCGGGTCGAGGTCGGTGAGCTCCTGGCCCTTGTAACGCACGCTGCCGGAGGTGGGCTGGAGGAGGCGCAGGATGCACCGGCCGACGGTGGTCTTGCCACTGCCGCTCTCGCCGACGAGGCCGATGGTCTCGTTCTCGTGGACGGTGAACGACACCCCGGAGACGGCCTGCACGTGGCGCTTGACCGAACGGAAGCCCTTGGCGCTGGTGACGGTGAAGTTCTTCACGAGGTCGCTGACCTCGAGCACCGGCACCATGCGCCGACCGTCGTCACCGAGGCGCACCTCGCGCGGCGTGTGCCCGTTCGTGCCGGCCTGGTTGGGCGTCCCGTTCACGGGCGTCCCGTTGTCGGTCACGCCACCTCCTCCGTGGCCACGACCTCGACCTCGCGGAGGTTGAGCTCCTCGACGCGCACGCACGCGGTCTCCGACTGGTGGTACGGGCGCAGCGAGGGGACCTCGCCCGCGCACACGGGTTCGGCGAACGCACAGCGCGGGCGGAACGCGCAGCCCGACGGCGGGCGCAACATGTTCGGCGGGGCGCCGCCGATCGGGTGCAGCCGCTCCTGGCCGAGACGGGGCAACGAGTGCAGCAGGCCGACCGTGTACGGATGGGTGGGGTCGGCGAACAGCGTGTTCACCGAGGCCCGCTCCGCGGAGCGCCCCGCGTACATCACCTGGACGTGTTCGGCGACGCGGGCGACCACGCCGAGGTCGTGGGTGATCAGCACGACAGCCGTGTGCAGATCGCGCTGGATCCGTTGGATGACCTCGAGGATCTGCGCCTGCACGGTGACGTCGAGCGCGGTGGTCGGCTCGTCGGCGATGAGGAGCGACGGATCGTTGGCGATGGCCATGGCGATCATCACTCGTTGGCGCATGCCGCCGGAGAACTCGTGGGGGAACTGCCGGGCGCGGTCCTTCGGCTGAGGGATCCCGACCAGATCGAGCAGCTCGATGGCCCGGGACATCGCCTCGCTCTTGCCCATGTCCTGGTGCGAGCGGATCATCTCGACGATCTGATGGCCGATGCGGTGCACCGGGTTCAGCGCGGACAGCGGATCCTGGAAGATCATCGCCATCCGCTTGCCACGCAGGCGCCGCGCCGTCTTCTTCTTCGCCCCGACGAGCTCGAAGCCGTCGAGCTTGGCAGAGCCGCCGATGACCGTGTTCGACGGCAGCAGGCCCATCAGCCCGAGGAACGTCACCGACTTGCCCGAACCCGACTCACCGACGATGGCGACGAGCTCGCCGGACCCGATCTCCAGGTCGATGCCGCGCACGGCCTGCACCGTGCCGTTCAACGTGGGGAACGAGACGCGGAAGTCCTCGAGTTGGAGGACGGGAGGCGCCGGCTCGGCGATGACGACGCCGGTGTTGGAAGGTTCGGGTGTCGACATCAGCTCAGGTTCTGCTTGGGGTCGAATGCGTCACGCAACGCGTCGCCCATGAAGTTGATGCACAGGATCGTCAGGATGAACGCGCACGAGGGGAAGACCACGAGCCACCACTGACCGGTGATGACGCCACCCTTCGCGTCGGCGAGCAACGTGCCCCAGCTGGTCCGCGTGACGGGATCGATGCCGAAGCCGAAGAACGACAGCGTGGCCTCGGCGACGATCGCCCCGACGACCGCCGTGGTGAGCGAGACGATGATCGGGCCGATCGAGTTGGGGATCAGGTGGCGGATCACGATCCGCTTCGACGACGAGCCGAGGGCGATGGCCGCCTCGACGAACTCCCGCTCTCGGAGGCTGAGCACGACGCCGCGCACGATGCGGGCGACGGCCATCCACGTCAGGGTGACGAGCAGGACGACCATGAAGCGCACCGATTTGAGGCCACCGAAGATCGGCTCCAACCAGCTGATGTTGTGGAACATGTTGCGCAGCACGAGCAGCAGCACGATCGTCGGGAAGGCGAGGAACAAGTCGGTGACGCGCATCAGGATGTCGTCGAGCTTGCCGCCCTTGAAGCCGGCGATCGCACCGATGACGGTGCCGACCAGGCTGGCGCAGATCGCCACCATCAACCCGATGAACAGCGACACCCGCCCACCCCAGATGATCTGCGAGTAGAGGTCGAAGTTCTTCGAGTTCGTGCCGAACCACGCCTCGCTGCTCGGCGGGCTGCTGGCCACCTTGCCATTGATCGGCGGCAGGCGGAAGTTCTCCGGATAGCGCGCGGTCCACGGGGCGAACAGGACCATCAGCACGATGATCAGGAAGATGACGGCGAACACCACCGCGACCTTGTGGTGGAGGAACCGCTTGAGCGCCATCCGCCCCGGCGAGATGGAGGAGAGCAGGCCTTCGGACTCGTCGATGTCGTCGGCCGGCACGCCGTCCGGCATCGGGACGTCCGGCTTGGGGAGGAGGACACTGGGTTCGAGGAGCTCGGACATCGTGGGTCTCCTGCGTCAGTTCAGCCGGATGCGGGGATCGAGCCAGGCGTACATCATGTCGGCGATGAGATTGAAGACGATCAGCGAGATGACGACGATCACCATCCATGGCATGAGCTGTTTGAAGTCACCGTTGGAGAACGCGGTGAGGAAGTAGTCGCCCATGCCCCGGTACTCGAAGATCCGCTCGGTGATGATCAGGCCGCCGATGATCGCCCCGAGGTCGAGCGCGGCGAACGTGACGATCGGGATCATCG
Organism: uncultured Acidimicrobiales bacterium; assembly: GCA_963794805.1. GTDB lineage: Bacteria > Actinomycetota > Acidimicrobiia > Acidimicrobiales > Ilumatobacteraceae > JAODBQ01. The sequence continues at coordinate 446,882 of CAWCFL010000003.1, read as the reverse complement.
CGTTGCGCAAGGCGTGCTTGACGATCACCCGGCGCTCGCTGATGCCCTTGGAGCGGGCCGTGCGCATGTACTCCGAGTTCTTCACCTCGAGCAGCGAGGCGCGCATGTAGCGGCTGTAGATGGCGATGGTCTGGATGGCGATCACGATCGCAGGAAGGATCATGTACTTCACCCGCAGCACCGGGTCGAAGCCCTCGTGGCCGGGCGGGTAGATCCCCGAGGTCGGCAGCAGCGGACCGCTCAGCCCCAGCCACCGCACGAGGTACACCGCGAACAGCATCTGCAGGAGGATCGCCGAGATGTACGGCGGGATGGACAGGCCGACGAACGCACCGGCGGACGCACCGTTGTCGAACGCCGAGTGCTGCTTCAAGGCGGAGAGGATGCCGACGCCCAGCCCGACGGTGATGCCGATCGCCGAGGCGAACAGCCCGAGAACGATGGTGTTGGCCAGCGCGTGCTTCAGTGTCGGCCACACGGGGCGGCTGCCGACGATCGACACGCCCCAGTTCCCCCTGACGAAGTTGCCGAGCCAGGTGAAGTACTGCTGGAAGATCGACCCCTCGAGCCCGTTCTTCGACTTGAACTGGGCGATCTGCTTCTGAGAGAGGTGCGCGTTGGCCCGCTCGTAGGCCTTCACCGGATCGGTGCCGACACGGATCGCGACGAACACCAGGAACGTGACGATCAGCAGCGTCGGGATCGCCCAGAGCAACCGCTTGGAGATGAACCTCAACATGACCGTCCTCCCCTGCTTCCAAGAACGGATGGGAGATGTGGCTGGGTGGGGCCGGCGAGCCGGCCCCACCCAGTCTTATCTGTGGAGATGGGTCCCCGTGCTCAGCTCAGCACTTGGACGGTGGGCTCGCCGGTCAACAGGTTGGTGGCCTGATAGTTGCCGTCGTTGGTCGTGTCGAAGGCGTTGTTCAACACCTTCATCATCCCGAGCCAGGCCGCCCACGAGGAGTTCTGGCACTGGGTGATCACGTTCACGCAGTCGGGCCACTGCTCGGCGCCGATGGTGATCTGGTCGCCGGACTTGGCCGTCCACTCGTTGATGTTCTGCCAGCCCTGGAAGTTGGCGACGTCGGCGTCGATCGGTCCGTCGATCTTGTCGGTGCGCCATGCGGCCACGTTCGGGAACTGGTACAGCGGGAGCATCACGGCGTCGGTGGCGAGGTACTGCCCGATCTGGTGGATCTCGTCGACACGCTTGTTGACGTCGAGCTCCTGGTCGGACTTGTGCATCAGGTCGGTGGCCGCCTGGTTGCACCAGCCGGCCGTGTTCTGACCGGCACCGCTGTTGGCGTCGCTCGGGATGTTCTCGCAGGCGAGGATCGTCGTCACCGTCGGATCCGGTGCGGTCGTCTGGATGTACATCCCGAGGTCGAAGTCCAGCGCCGGCAGGCGCTTCTGGAACACGCAGGCGGCATCGCAGTTGTCGGCGACGACGTCGAAGCCGAGCTTCTTGAACTCGGGGATCATCAGCGCCTGGGTGTCCTCACGGCGGGCATTGCCGGCGTTGACCATCCAGCGGATCTGGGGGACCTTGCCGCCCTTCTCCCACATGCCGTCGGAGTTCTTCGTGTACCCACCGTCGGTGAGCGCCTTCTCACCGGCCGCGTTGTCCTGGTAGTTGGCGAAGATCGTCTGGTCGCACCACTTGCCGATCGTCGGCACCCACGGGCCGCAGTTCAGCAGCTGGCCGCCGGGGAAGATCGGGGCGTAGATGTTCGTCAGGATCTCGTTGCGATCCACCATGTGGGCGAAGCCCTGGCGGAACGCGGCATCCGCGAACGGCCCGCTCTTCTGCTGCATCCACAGCGCCTCGTACTGCGTGCCATAGCCCGGGGTGGACTTGATGTTCGGGTTGCTCAGCGCGTCGGCGATGCCGGAGTAGGCCTGCGGGAAGATGAAGTCGACCTCACCCGACTGGATCGAGGCCAGTTCGGTGTCGGTGTCGGACTTCGGGACCATGACGATCTTCGACGTCTTGGCCACGTCGTCGCCCCAGTACTTGGGGTTCGCGACGAGCACTTCCTGGTCGGCGCTGAACGAGTCCATCTTGTATGGACGGCTGGAGAACGGGATCGACGACTGCATCTCGGCGCTGACGTCGTCGCACCCGTTGGGGAACGCCGCCGCCTTGATCGGACCAGGGTTGGAGAACAGGTTCTTGTACGGCGCGTAGACGCTCTTCAGGGTGACGACGACCTCATGGTCGTTGGCGCCCTGGTCGACCGAGGTGATCTGGTCGTAGCCCGCAGTGGTCAACGTCCCGGGGGTCTTCATCGTCGCGTTGAACACGCACTGGAAGTCCTTCACCGTGATCGGCGAACCGTCGTCCCACACGGCCTTCGGGTTGATCTCGTAGGTGATCTTCATGCCCGCGCCGCTGCCGGCGGCGACGCTCGAGCCAGTCGCGGCACCGGTACCCGGAGTGCTCGGAGTGCTCGTCGCGGCTGCGGCAGCTGTCGTGGTCTTCGCGGCGCCCGTCGTCGTCGTTGCCCCGCCAACCGTGGTGGTAACGCCGGCGGCAGTAGCCGCCGTGCTCTCCGCGGTGGTCGTCTTGCTTTCGCTGTCGCTACCGCACGCGGCAGCGATGAGTGCAAGACCGGCGGCAAGTGCAACGAACGATGCGTTGCGCTTCCTGGTCTTCACGTAGTGGTCCTCCTGTTGGGAACGGAGGGAGGTAACTGCGCCGGAGCCGACGACGCGAGGGAGCGCCGCCTTCGAGGTCCGACCTCAAAGCCCACACCGTCCTCCCCGATCGGTGTGAGTTGCGTGAGAGTACCACGCACTTCGGGCAAGTCGTACCGCCCCTGTTCCGACTTGTGTGAACGGTTGGCGCGTGTGTTCCAGCACAGCGCACGGTGCGCGGGCGTCCGTTCGCCCTGCGTCGAACTATCTCCCGAGCAGGCAGATGCGGGCGAACTCGTCCGGATCAAGGCTGGCGCCGCCGACGAGCGCGCCGTCGATGTCGGGCTGGGCCATCAGCTCGGCGATGTTGGCGGCCTTGACGCTGCCGCCGTACTGGACGCGCAATTCACCCGCGGCGTCGGCGCCGAACTCCCCGGCGACGCACACGCGGATGGCTGCGCACACGGCCTGGGCGTCGTCGGCCGTGGCCGTGCGCCCGGTCCCGATCGCCCAGATCGGCTCGTAGGCGATGACCAGCTCGCTCACCTGTTCGGGGGTGCGCCCGGCGAGCGCGACGCGCACCTGGCCGAGGACCTTGTCCTCGGTGGACCCCGCCTCTCGCTCGTCGCTGGTCTCGCCGACGCAGAGGATCGGCGTCATGCCCAGCCCCTGGACGGCGGCGACCTTCTTGGCCACCATCTCGTCGGTCTCGCCGAACAGCTCGCGGCGCTCGCTGTGCCCGGCGATGACGTAGTCGACACCGAGCTTGGCGAGGAACACCGGGGCCACCTCGCCCGTGTAGGCGCCCTTCTCCTCCCAGTGGCAGTGCTGCGCGCCGAGGGCGAAGCCCAGCCGATCCGTCTCGATCACGGTCTGCACGCTGCGGATGTCGGTGAACGGCGGATGCAGGCTGACGTCCACGGCCACGAGGTCGTCCTTGCCCACGAGGTAGGCCAGCTTCTGCACGGTCTGGATGGCCTCGAAGTGGTTGAGGTGCATCTTCCAGTTGCCGGAGATGAGCGGTCGGCGCGAGCTCTCAGGCATTCGGGGCTCCGCGCAGCGCCTCGAGGCCGGGCAGGTCGCCGATCTCGAGCAGCTCCAGTGAGGCGCCCCCGCCGGTGGACACGTGGTCGACCTCGTCGTCCAGGCCGAACTGGGCCAGCGCCGCGGCGCTGTCACCGCCGCCGACCACGGTGAACGCCTTCGTGTCGGCCATCGCCTGGGCGACGGTCCTCGTGCCGGCGGCGAAGCGGTCGTCCTCGAACATTCCCATGGGGCCGTTCCAGAACACGGTGCGGGCGTCCATGATCACGTCGCTGAACGCCGCGGCGCTGCCCGGCCCGATGTCGAAGCCCTTGGCCCCGTCCGGCAGGCGCAGGCCGAAGGTCGAGTACCCACCACTGGCATCCACGCCGACGATGTCCTCGGGGAGGTGGATCGACTTGCCCGAGGCCAGCAGTCGCGTGCACGTATCGACCTGATCGGGCTCCCACAGCGAGTCGCCGATCGGGTAGCCCTGCGCGGCGAGGAACGTGAAGCACATCGCCCCGCCGATGACGAGCGCATCGACGGTGTTCAGCAGGGCCTCGACCACACCGAGCTTGTCGCTGATCTTCGCGCCACCGAGCACGGCGACGAACGGCCGCTTGGGGTGGTTGCGCAGGCCGAGGAGGACGTCGACCTCCTTCTCCAGCAACAGCCCCATCGCCGACGGCAGGGTCTTCGGCGGCCCGACGATGGAGGCGTGGGCGCGGTGCGCGGCCCCGAACGCGTCGTCGACGTACGCGTCGATGCCGTCGACGAGCTGGGCCACGAACGCCGGGTCGTTGCCCTCCTCGCCCGGGTCGTAGCGCAGGTTCTCGAGCAGCTCGACGCCGGGCGCGAGCTCGGCGAGCCGCTCGCGCACGGGGGCCATCGAGTACTTCGGGTCGGGCGTGCCCTTCGGACGCCCGAGGTGGCTGGCGGTGACCACCGTGGCGCCGCGCTCGGTGAGCCACTCGATGGTCGGCAGCGCCGCACGGATGCGGAAGTCGTCGGAGATCCGCCCGCCGTCGAGCGGCACGTTGAAGTCGGTGCGCACCAGCACCCGCTTGCCGCTGACGTCGCCGAGATCGGCGAGGCGCGGCAGCTTGCCCGCCACGTGGACTATCGCTTCTTGCCGGCGACCTTGGCGCCGGCGAAGAGGGTGGTGTCCACCAGGCGGTTCGAGTAGCCCCACTCGTTGTCGTACCACGCGAGCACCTTGACCAGGCCGCCGAGGCTGACCGTGAGACCGGCATCGAAGATCGCGCTGTGCGGATCGCCGACGATGTCGCTGGAGACGATCGGGTCCTCCGTGTACCGCACGATCCCCTTGAGGGGACCGGTCTTGGCCGCCTTGGCGAACGCCGCGTTGATCTGGGTGACGGTGGCCGGCGTGCGCAGGTTGGCGGTGAAGTCGACGATCGAACCGGTGGGCACCGGCACGCGCAGTGACGTGCCGTCGAGGCGGCCCTTCATCGACTCCAGCACGAGGCTCGTCGCCCGGGCGGCGCCGGTGGACGTGGGCACGATGTTGATCGCCGCGCCACGGGCCCGGCGCAGGTCCTTGTGCGGCCCGTCGACGAGCTGCTGGTCGCCGGTGTACGCGTGCACGGTCTGCATCAGGCCGTTCTCCACGCCGAACGCATCGTCGAGCACCTTGACCACGGGCACGAAGCAGTTCGTCGTGCAACTCGCGTTGGAGATCACCCGCTCGGTCCTCGGGTTGAACGTCTTGTGGTTGACCCCGTAGACGAACGTGGCATCGGCGTTGTCGCACGGTGCCGAGACGATCACCAACGGGGCGCCGGCGTCGAGGTGCGCCGCGGCGGCCGCGCGAGAGGTGAAGAAGCCGGTGGACTCGATGACGACATCGACGCCGAGCTCCTTCCACGGCAGGTCCTGCGGGTTGCGCTCCGAGAGCACCCGCAGCTCGTCACCGTCCACGGAGATGCCGGTCTTCGTGGCCTTGATGTCGTACGGCAGGATGCCGAGCACCGAGTCGTACTTCAACAGGTGGGCCATCGTCTCGATCGAGCCGAGATCGTTCACCGCGACGAAGTCGATGTCGACGCCGCGCTGCTTGGCCGCACGGAAGAAGTTGCGGCCGATGCGGCCGAAGCCGTTGATGCCTACGCGAACCATGTCGAGGAGCGTCCTTTCATTTGTCCGAACGGGTGCTCACGCCCGCACGGACGACGCTCGTCCACGGGTGCGACCGACCGCCATGACCTGATGCCGTCGCGTGGACGATAACTCGCCGCGCTTCAGCGGGCGATATCTCGGTGGCCGGTGCGCACGTCGTAGCCGGCTTCGCGCAACCGCCCAGCCAGGGCCTCGGCCACGGCGACGCTGCGGTGGCGCCCGCCGGTGCAGCCGATCGCCACGGTCAGGTAGCTCTTGCCCTCCAGCTGGTAGGCCGGCAACAGCGAACCGAGCAGGGCGTCGAACCGGTCGAGGAACTCGACAGCTTCGGGACGGTCCAGCACGTAGGCCCGCACCGCCGGGTCGTGGCCGCTCAGCGGGCGCAGCGCGTCGTCCCAGTGCGGGTTGGGCAGGAAGCGGACGTCCATGACGATGTCGGCGTCGATCGGCATCCCGTGCTTGAAGCCGAAGCTCTCCACGGCGATCTGCAGGTGCTGGCCGTCCCCGCTGTCGAACGCGCCGACGAGCTTGGCCTTGAGCTCGTGGACGTTCATCGAGCTCGTGTCGATCACCAGATCGGCGACTGCGCGAACGGGGTCGAGCATCTCCCGCTCCATCTCGATCGCCTCGACCAACCCGTCGGCCTCCGCCGCCAGTGGGTGCTTGCGTCTCGTCGAGTCGTAGCGGCGCACGAGCTCGGGCGTGCTGGCGTCGAGGAACAACGTGCGTACGCGATGACCGGCGGCGCGCAGCACGGCGACGCGCGACAGCAGGTCCACGTGCTGGCGCCCCGACACCAGCGCCAGGCGGTCGATGCCGCTGCCCGGCTTGCTGGCGAGCTCGACCACGGTCTCGACGAGCGACGTGGGCAGGTTGTCGACCACGTACCAGCCGAGATCCTCGAGCACGTCGGCCGCACCCGACCGCCCCGCGCCGGACAACCCGGTGATCAGGACGATGTCGGCCATGCGACCAGCGTAAGAGACTCAGACCTTGACGGTGCGCAGGTACAACAGGCGCGGGATGGTGGCCGCGTGCGTGTACTCCTCCGCCCTCGCCAGGAAGCCGGCGGGCGGGGCGGGCTCTTCCATCCGCTCGATGAGCAGACCGCTGGCAGCGAGCGCGTTGACGTAGCGACCCAGTGGACGGTGGATGAAGCGGATGAACACGTCCTTGTCGACCTCCTCCAACGTGGCGTCCTCGGTGAGGTACGGGCCGATGCGCCAGTACTGCTCGGGCGGGTCGAGGAACTGGTCGTCGATCCACCCGCTGTTCGGCGTCTGCAGCAGCGGATGGTTGAGGAAGAAGCAGAACCGCCCACCAGGTCGCAGCACGCGACCGACCTCGGCGATGGCCTCGTCGACATCGTCGATGTGCTCGAACACGAGGCAGGCGACGACCGCATCGAACGACTCGTCGACGAATGGCAGGCGCGCCGCCGGCGCACGGACGTACGCCGGTCCGCCGCCGCGCTCGTGGGCGACGTCGATCTGGTTCCGCGTCGGGTCGACCCCCACCACCAGCTCGGCGCCGAGCTTCCAGGCGAGCCGGCTGACCTGACCGTCACCGCAGCCGACGTCGAGGATGCGCGTCGCACCGCGCAGCTCGTCGGCCGCCAGGGGCAGGATCTGCTCGACGTATTCGGCGTCGGCACCCTCGGTGAACCCGTCGATCCACCACCGGGCGTGGTCCTCCCACAGTCGGGCGTTGTCCTCGGCCGGGCTCTGCATGCGTGGTGGATGGTATGACACGGAGATGCAGCTCTCGATGTGGATCTCGTTCGACCGCTCCTGGGACGAGGCCCTCGACCTCGCCCAGTGGGCCGAAGCCCATGGTTTCTTCGGCTTCTGGGACGCCGACCACTACATGCCGAACACCGGCGACCTCAGCTTCGTCGACGGTCCCGGCTTCGAGTGCTGGACGATGCTCGGCAGCATCGGGGCGGTCGTGCCCCGCCTGCGCCTGGTGTCGATGGTCTCCCCGCTCACCGTCCACCATCCGGCATTGCTGGCCCGGCGGGTGATGACCGTCGACCACATCACCGGCGGACGCGCGGTGCTGGGCATCGGCGCCGGCTGGCAGATCAACGAGCACAACGCCTATGGCTTCGACCTCCCGGCCCCGAAGGAGCGCGTCGACCGCTTCGCCGAGGGCATCGAGATCATCAACCGCCTGTTCCGCGAGGACCGGGTGTCGTTCGAGGGCGAGTCGTTCACCATCCGCGACGCCCCGTTCCAGCCCAAGCCGGTGCAGTCGCCGCTGCCGATCCTCGTCGGCACCGGCAGCCCGCGGATGATGCGCCTCACGGCGAAGTGGGCCGACCAGTGGAACACCTGGGGCGATCCTGGGCTGGTCGCCGAGCAGCGCACCAAGTTCGCCACCGCGTGCGCCGCGGTCGGTCGCGACATGTCCACGGTCCACACCTCCGCTCAGGCGATGGTGTTCCTCACCGACGACGACGCCCGGGCGGCGAAGCTGCGTGAGCGGATGACCGACCGGCGGTCGTTGGTCGGCGGTCCGAGCGAGCTCGCCGACCTGATCAACCAGTACGCCGAGCTCGGCGTCGACGAGCTGGCCATCCCGGACTTCAGTCTCGGCGCCACCGCCGAGGCGCGCAAGGCCGGCTGGGAGCGCCTCCACGACGAGGTGCTCCACCAGTTCCTCTGACCCCGTCAGGCGGGCGTCTCGTGGAAGTGCAGGTAGACGGCGTCGGCCACGGCGTCGGGCAGGAACGGCAGGGCGCGGAGATCGTCGAGTGAGGCCTTCTTCACCGCGTTGACCCCGCCCATGGCCGCGGTGAGCCGCTTCTTGCGCGCCTCACCGAGACCGGGGATGCCGTCGAGCGAGCTCGAGGTCATCCGCTTGCCGCGCAGCTCGCGGTGGAACGTGTTGGCGAAGCGGTGGGCCTCGTCGCGGATCCGCTGGAGCATGAACAGCGCGTCGCTCCCCCGGGGCACGTTGACCGGCTCGCTGCGCCCCGGCACGAAGACCTCCTCGAAGCGCTTGGCCAACGAGGCGATGGGGATCTCGTCACTGAGGCCGAGTGACGCGACCACCCGCTCGGCGACGGCGAGCTGGCCCTTGCCGCCGTCGACGAGGAGCAGCTGCGGCGGGTACTGGAAGCGCTTCGGGCGCCGGCGAACGCCGTCCTGCAGCTCCTCGTCGAGCGGGTGGTCGCGCTCGTTGAGGTAGGCGACGAGGCGGCGGGTGAGCACCTCCTCCATCGCCGCGTAGTCGTCGTTGCCCGGCACGTCCTTGACCTTGAACCGGCGGTACTCGCGCTTGTTCGGCAGTCCGTCCTCGAGCACCACCATCGACCCGACGTAGTCGGTGCCCTGCAGGTGGGCCATGTCGTAGCACTCGATGCGCAGCGGTGCCTCCGGGAGCTGCAGCAGGTCCTGCAGCTCGGTGAGCGCCCGACTGCGGGCGTTGTGGTCGCCGGCGCGCCGCAGGCGGTGGCGGACGAACTCCTCCTTGGCGTTGCGCGTCACCGTCTCGTGCAGGGCGCGCTTGTCGCCGCGCTGGGGGATGCGCACCTGCACCCGGCTGCCGCGCAGGTGGGTGAGCCACTCCTCGTAGGTGCCCACGTCGTCGCTGACCACGGGGACGAGCACCTGCTTGGGGACCCCGAGGGGCGGCTCGTCGCCGTACATCTCCTCCATGATCCGGTCGACGAGCCCGCCGGCGCTGACGTCCTCCACCTTGTCGAGGATGAAGCCCTTGCGCCCGACCACGCGACCGCGGCGGACGAAGAACACCTGGACCGCGGCTTCCAGCTCGTCGTCGGCGATGCCGATGACGTCGATGTCCTCGTTGGTCTCGGCGACCATCTGCTGCTTCTCGATCGCCCGCTGCACGGCCTGCAGGCGATCGCGCAGACGCGCCGCGCGCTCATACTCCAGGTCGGCGGCGGCAGCGCGATGTCGGAGCTCAGCCGGCGGACGACCGCATCGGTGTCGCCGTCGAGGAAGTCGCACAGCTCGTTGACCAGGCGGCGGTAGTCGTGCTCGTCGATCTCGCCCACGCACGGCCCGCTGCACTTCTCGATGTGGAACAGCAGGCACGGCCGGCCGAGGCGATGGTGCTCGTTGTACTTGCCCGGGCTGCACGTGCGGATCGGGAAGCTGCGCAGCAGCAGGTCGAGCGTGTCGCGGATGGCGTACGCGTGGGCGTACGGGCCGAAGTAGCGGGTGCCCTTGCGCTTGCGACCGCGCATCACGAGGGCTCTGGGGAACTGCTCGTCGAGCGTCACCGCGAGGAACGGGTAGCTCTTGTCGTCGCGCAGGCGGATGTTGAAGCGCGGGCGGTGCTGCTTGATCAGCGTCCACTCGAGCATCAGCGCCTCGACCTCGTTGCGCACCTCGATCCACTCGACGGACTCGGCCGTGGCGACCATCTGGGCGGTGCGCGGGTGCAGGTTGCGCGGGTCCTGGAAGTAGTTCGACAGCCGCTGGCGCAGGCTCGAGGCCTTGCCGACGTAGATCACCCGGCCGAGCGCGTCCTTGAACTGGTACGAGCCCGGGGTGTCCGGGATCGTGCCGGCGGGCGGGCGAGTGACCATCGGGTCCGAGGATACGACCGGTCGTCAGCGGCGCCGAGGGGCACGGGCGCCGAGGGGCCGCTCCCCTCGCTGAGTAGCCTGGCGACCGATGCCAGGGCGCTACCAGTTCCAACTGCCCGAGCGCCGCCAGCGCGACGGCTGGTTCCGCGTCGGCGGGTTCGACATCACCACCACCGCGCTCATGGTGCTCCTCGGTGTCGGCTCGATGTTCGTCTACGCCCTGTCCACCGAGCTCCTCAGCAAGTTCCAACTCGACGTCGTCGCCGTGCGCGAGGGCCAGCTGTGGCGGGTGGTCACCTGGCCGCTGGTCAACCCGCCCACACAGATCTGGGTGGTGCTCACGCTGGTGTTCTTCTGGTTCTTCGGACATCGCGTCGAGGATCAGGTCGGGCGCAAGCGGTTCACCTGGCTGATCCTGGCGATGACCGTGCTGCCTGCCCTGCTCGTCTCGTCGATCGACTTCGGCGGCGACAACCCGTATGCCTACGGGCTGAGCATCCTGGGCACGGCTCTGCTGGTCATCTTCGCCCTGGACAACCCGAGCGCGATGTTCTTCTTCAACATCCCGGCGTGGATCATCGCCTTGGTCTTCGTCGGCATCGAGGTGCTCAGCCTCACCGGCGCCCGCGCCTGGAACCAGCTGTTCCTCGAGCTGTTCGCCATCGCCATCGGGGTGGTCGGCGCCCGCCAGTGCGGCATGCTCGAGGCGCTCCACTGGATCCCGCGCATCGGCGGCAGCCATCGGCGGCGCGCCGTGCCGGCCGCGTCCCGGGCCCGGCGCAGCAAGCCGGTGCCGGCCTCGCCGTCGTCGGTCATCACCGGCCCGTGGGGCACGTCCTCGGGGCAGACCACCGACCAGATCGAGCTCGACATGCTGCTCGACAAGATCTCGGCCTCCGGCATGGCTTCGCTCAGCCGCCAGGAGAAGCAACGGTTGAACGAGCTGAGCAAGCGCCTGCGCGGCAGCTGACGGTCTCCCTCCCCCGCCCCGTGCGGTCCGACGCTGGACGACGACGCTGTCCCGTCAACGGCCCAGTTCCGGGTCACTCGGCGGCCAGCGTGCCGGTCCAGCGTTGGTGCCGCCGCCTCGGTCGTTTCCGTGCGACACCCCTTCGTCATCGTGTCGGCATGCACGAGCGCTTCGCCTCGATCGCCGCCATCGCCGCGGCCAACCATGGAGTCGTCGGCGTCGAGCAACTGGAACGCTCGGGGCTCCCCTCCAGCACGCGGTCGAGGTGGCTCGCCGGCGGGTTGCTCGAGCGTCTCGGACCCAGGTCCTACGCCGTCGCCGGGGCGCCGCCAACGTGGCAGCGCCAGCTCGCCAGTGCGATCGTCGAGCTCGACGGTCGAGGCTTCCTCGCCGGACGCACCGCCGCCAGGCTGCACGGGCTCGACGGGTTCACGTCCGAGGCGGTCGAGGCTCTCGTTCCTCGACGTGCCAAAGGCATCGTCGTCCCGGCTCGACTGGCGTCCACCGCACACGATCTCGACGCCGGCTCGACCGTGACGATCGATGGGTTCCGCTGCCTGACGGCCGAGCGACTGATCCTGGACGCGCCGCTGTTCGACTTCAGCCGCGCCGAGATCGAGAACGCCATCGACTCCGCCATCCGCCTCCGCAAGGTGAGCGAGCAGCGCCTGCGGACGAAGGTGATCGCCCGCCACAACCGCGGCATCAACCACGGCCGCGTGCTCCTCGATGCCCTCGTCGACACCGGTGGCGAGAGCCGCCTGGAGCGCTGGACGTTGCACATCGTCCGCGAGGCGGGTCTTCCTCGTCCCGTGCTGCGACGGGTGTACCGCGACGACGGGCGGATCATCGCTCGCGTCGACATGCAGTTCGGCGACCTCGTCGTCGAGGTCTCCGGTCACGGCACGCATTCCGGACGGCGCCAGTTGCAGGCCGACGAGCAACGGCGCACCGAGTTGACGCGCTGCGGTCTGCGCGTGGTGGTCTTCCGCTACGAGGACATCCGCGATCGACCGGACTGGGTGGTCGCCCAGCTGCGCGCCCTGATCACGTGGCCCCTGGCCGTCGCCTGACGCTGGCCGGCGACGCTGGACGGCGACGCTGGACGGCCACTGGCCCGGAAGTGGGTCACACGCCGGACAGCGTGGCGGGACAGCGTGCCCGGCAGGGGTCAGCCGATGAGGAGGGGGCGCAGGAAGCGGCCGGTGTGGCTGGCGTCCACCGTGGCCACGTGCTCGGGCGTGCCTTCGGCGACGACCAGGCCGCCGCCGCTGCCACCCTCCGGACCGAGGTCGATCAGCCAGTCGGCCGTCTTGATGACGTCGAGGTTGTGCTCGATGACCAGCACGGTGTTGCCCTGGTCGACGAGGCGGGACAGCACCGTGAGCAGGCGGCGGACGTCGTCGAAGTGCAGCCCGGTGGTCGGCTCGTCGAGCAGGTAGATCGTGTGGCCGGTGGACCGCTTGGCCAGCTCGGAGGCCAGCTTCACCCGCTGGGCCTCGCCACCCGACAACGTCGGCGCCGGCTGGCCGAGGCGGACGTAGCCCAGGCCGACATCGGCCAACGTGCGCATGTGCCGCCCGATCGACGGCTGGTTGGCGAAGAAGTCGACGGCCTCCGACACCGGCATGTCGAGCACCTCGGCGATGTTCTTGCCCTTGAACGCGATGTCCAGCGTGTCGCGGTTGTACCGGTCGCCCTTGCACACCTCGCAGGGCACGTACACGTCGGGCAGGAAGTGCATCTCGATCTTGATCGTGCCGTCGCCGGCGCACGCCTCGCAGCGCCCGCCGGCGACGTTGAAGCTGAACCGCCCGGGCATGTACCCGCGCACCTTGGCCTCCGAGGTGGAGGCGAACAGCTTGCGGATGCTGTCGAACACGCCGGTGTACGTGGCCGGGTTGGACCGCGGCGTGCGCCCGATCGGCGACTGGTCCATGTCGATCACCTTGTCGAGCTGCTCGATGCCGGCGATCGTCTTGTGCCGCCCGGCGGCCGCCTTCGACTTGTAGATCTTCTGCATGAGCACCGGCAGGAGGATGTCGCGCACCAACGTGGACTTCCCGGAGCCGGACACGCCGGTGACCGCGACGAAGCAGCCGAGCGGGATCTTCACGTCGATGTCGCGCAGGTTGTGCTCGCGTGCTCCCTTGACCGTGACGTGGCCGGCACCCGGCAGCCGCCGCACGGTCGGGACCGGCACGGACTTCTTGCCGGAGAGGTACTGCCCGGTGATCGAGTCCTTGACCTTGAGGATCCCCTTGACCGGGCCCGAGTAGACGACCGCGCCGCCGTGCTCGCCGGCACCCGGGCCGATGTCGACGATCCAGTCGCACGTGCGGATGGTGTCCTCGTCGTGCTCCACGACGAGGACGGTGTTGCCCAGGTCGCGCAGGCGGATGAGCGTGTCGATGAGCCGCTTGTTGTCCCGCTGGTGCAAGCCGATCGACGGCTCGTCGAGCACGTACAGCGTGCCCACCAGGCCGCTGCCGATCTGGCTGGCGAGGCGGATGCGCTGCGCCTCGCCGCCGGCCAGCGTGCCCGCCGAGCGCGACAGCGTGAGGTAGTCGAGGCCGACGTCGAGCAGGAAGCCGAGGCGGGCGTTGATCTCCTTGGTGACCCGCTCGGCGATCATCCGGTCGCGCTCGCTGAGCTCCAGCGCGGCGAGGAACTTCGACGACTCACCGATCGCCAGGTCGCACACCTCGGAGATGTTCCGGTCGTTCACCGTGACCGCCAACGAGGACGGCTTCAGCCGGGCGCCGCCGCACGTCGAGCACGGCACGAGGCGCATGTAGCCCTCGTACTGCTCCCGGCTCCACTCGCTCTCGGCGCCCTCGTGGCGGCGCTTGATCCACGGGATGACGCCCTCGTAGGCGGTGCTGTACTCCCGGCTGCGGCCGTAGCGGTTCTTGTACTTGACCTTCAGGTTGCCGTCGACGCCCTGGAGGATGACCTTCTGCTGCTTGGCGGTGAGCGTGTGGTACGGAGCGTCGATGTCGATGTCGTAGGCGTCGGCGACGGCCTCCAACATGCGCGTGAAGTACTGCGTGTTGGCCGTGCGCCACGGGGCGATCGCCCCGGCGCGCAGGGACACGTCGGGATCTGGGACGAGCAGCTCAGGGTCCACCTCGAACTGCGTGCCCAGGCCGTCGCAGGCCGCGCATGCGCCGTAGGGCGAGTTGAACGAGAAGTTGCGCGGCGCCGGCTCCTCGTACGACGTGCCACAGGTGGGGCACGACAGGTGCTGGCTGAACGTGAGGATCTCGCCGTCGCCTTCGCCCTCGCGGGCGACCAACTCCACCTGGGCCACGCCCTCGGCGAGCTTCAACGCCTGCTCCAGCGAATCGGTGAGGCGCCGCTCGATCCCCTCGCGGCGCACCAGGCGGTCGACGATGATCTCGATGTGGTGCTGCTCGTAGCGGGCCAGCTTCTCCTCGCGGTTGAGGAAGTCGGCGATGTCGACGACCTCGCCGTCGATCCGGGCGCGCACGTAGCCCTGGCCGGAGAGGTCCTCCAGCAGGGTCTCGTACTCGCCCTTTCGGCCGCGCACCACGGGTGCGAGCACCTGGAAGCGGGTGCCCTCCGCCAGCGTGAGCACCCGATCGACGATCTGCTGCGGCGTCTGACGCTGCAGGGTCGCCCCGTCGTTGGGGCAGTGCTGCACCCCGATGCGGGCGTACAGCAGGCGCAGGTAGTCGTAGACCTCCGTGATCGTGCCGACGGTGGAGCGCGGGTTGCGGCTGGCCGACTTCTGGTCGATGGAGATGGCCGGCGAGAGGCCCTCGATGACGTCGACGTCGGGCTTGTCCATCTGCCCGAGGAACTGGCGGGCATACGCGCTGAGGCTCTCCACGTAGCGCCGCTGTCCCTCGGCGTAGATCGTGTCGAACGCCAGGCTCGATTTGCCCGACCCTGAGAGGCCGGTGAACACCACCAACTTGTTGCGCGGCAGCTCGACGTTGATGTTCCGCAGGTTGTGCTCGCGTGCGCCGCGGACCACGATCTTGCCGGCGTCGGTGGCTGCGGGGGGCATGCCCGTCGAGGCTACCGCCGGGCCCGACGGCGAACACGTGTTTGTGCCGGATCCACCCGCGTGCATGAGTGCGGCGCGCCGGGTTGTGCTACACCAAGGCGATGCAGGGGGTCGACGGGGCACCGGCACCCGGTCGGACGGACACGTCCGCACGGCGGGCGACGGTCGGCGTCGGCGCGCTCGTGATCCTGCTCGCCGTCTGCGCCGCGGGCACCGGCGTGCTCCACGGCTTCGACGACGGCGTTGCCGATTTTGGCGACCTCGCCCTCCGTGCCCTGATCGGTGCCTTGCTGGGCGCGGCGATCGGCCTGCTCCTCGTCGTCGGCCTGCGCCGCCTCGGCCCGGCGCGCACCGGCGTGCTCGGGCTCGCGTCGGGTGCCGCCGTCGCACTCGTGGTCCTGATCGTCGCCTCGGTCGGGGCGACCGCCGGCGTGGCCACCGCACCCCTCCATCCCGACGTGCCCGTCGTCAGATCGGTCGACGTGCGCGACACGCCGAGGAACGTGATCCCGAACGACACGTTGCCCAAGCAGGACGCGCCGCCGGGCGAGCTGCCCAGCTGGGTCGGCACGGTGCTGGCGATCATCGGCCTGGTGCTCCTGTTCCTCCTCGTGCTCGGCTTCAGCCGCACGTTCCAGCATCCCCCGGCTGAGCCTGCGCGGCGGCTTGAACTGGGGCAACCGCAACGCCGCCGGCGTCCTCCACGAGGAGCTCGATGTCGACGCCGCGGCCGACTCGTTCGACGACAGCGCCGACTCGATCGAGCGACGAGGTGGATCCGCGAACCGCGATCATCGCCGCGTACGTCCGCCTGCTCGACGGCCTCGCCGAAGCCGGGTGCCCGCGGTTGGCCCACGAGGCACCCGAGGAGCACCTGCGCCGCAGCCTCGTCGCGCTCGGCGTGCCGGCCGATGCACATGGAGGTGGTCGTCGGCAAGTTCCTCGTCGCCCGGTTCAGCACCCATCCGCTCACCGAGTCCGACCGCGACGAGGTCCGCGACGCCTTGCGCACGTCGGCGACGCAGCTGCGCGAGGTCGCCGCCGCTCGACAGGCCGAGACCGCGGCGGCCACGCCGTGAGCGAGGTTCCGCGGTGGCTGAAGGTGGTCGGCCGGCGCCGCGCTCGGCGACCCTGGTCGTCGCCGTCGCCAAGCCGCCCATCGCCGGCCTGCTGCTGCGCGCCCTGGCCGTCGGCATCGCCGCCGTGCTGGCGATCGTCGTCGTGTCCCGAGCCCTGCGCGGCATGCAACCCGCCGACGGGATCGGCCGACGGCCCGACCCGCGAGCCCCGGCCGACCTGCCGCGCGAGCTGGCGCTGCACTCACCGACGAGCTGCGCAGCACCTGCGCCGGCGCGACCCGCTGTCGGCGGTCGTGCTGCGCCCGCTGCGCAGCGCGCTGCAGCATCGGCTGTGGTACCACCACGGACTGTCCACCACGATCACCGAACACGACGCGGCGATCCGTGCGCCGCGTCTCGCCGACCGCCTACCTCTGTTGCAAGCAACGCGACTCGGCGACGACGGCGTGGTGGTCCCCGGCAACCAACTGCCTGCGCTCATCGAGGAGGTCGAACGCCTGTGAACCCACCGACGACGGCGACGGAGACGTTGCCGCCCCTCACCCCGACCGACGCGGCAGCGCTGGTCCGCGCGGTGATCGACGAGGTCAGCAAGGCGATCGTCGGCAAGCGCCCGACGTTGGAGCTGATCATGGCCGGGCTGCTCGCCGACGGCCACGTGCTGCTCGACGACGTGCCCGGGGTGGCCAAGACGCTCACCGCCCGGTCGATCGCCACCGCCGCCGGCCTGTCGTTCTCCCGGGTGCAGTTCACCCCCGACCTGCTCCCGGCGGACATCACCGGCGCCACGGTGCTCGACCTGGTGACGCCGCGAGTCGAAGTTCCGCCCGGGTCCGATCTTCGCCTCGCTCGTGCTGGCCGACGAGATCAACCGCGCGCCGGCGAAGACCCAGGCGGCGCTGCTGGAGGCGATGCAGGAGCGCCAGACCACCGCCGACGGCGTGGCCCATGCCCTGCCGACGCCCTTCCTGGTGATCGCCACGCAGAACCCGATCGAGTCCGAGGGCACCTATCCCCTCCCCGAGGCCCAGCTCGACCGGTTCATCCTGCGCACCACGATCGGCCTGCCCGAACGCGCCGACGAGGTCGAGATCGTGCGCCGCCGCCTCGAACGCGGCGCCGACGAGGTCGACCTCCGATGCCGGTCCTCGACCGAGGGCCAGTTCCACATGGTCCAGCGGTGCCTCGAACAGGTGGAGGTCGACGAGGCGATCACCGGCTACGTCGTCGACCTCATCCGCGCCACCCGGGCGGCACGCGAGCTGGCCGTCGGCGCCAGCCCCCGTGGATCGCTGGCCGTCGTCAAGCTCGCCAGGGCGCGGGCCGTCATCGCCGGCCGCGACTTCGTCACGCCCGACGACGTCAAGGAGGTCGCCGTCCCGGCGCTGGCCCACCGGGTCGTGCTGACACCCGAGGCGTGGGCCCGGCGGGTCGACCCGATCACCGTCGTCGCCCAGGCCGATCCGTTCGGTCCCGGCGCCGTCGTGGCACTGATCCAACCTCGCCGGGACCGGCGGGCGCTCGGCTACGCGACGCTGGCCATCGGCTTCATCGTCGCTCGTCCCTGCTGCGCGGCGAGCCGCATGGACCTCGCCCTGGCGGCACCGTTCGCCGCCGTGCTCATCCTCGGCCTGCGCAGCGTGCGCCCGATCGAGGTCATCGGGCGGATCTCGTTCGAGTCGGCGACGTCGTTCGAGGGCGACGAGGTGCACGGGCCGATCGAGGTGGTCCGCCCGCGGGGCACGATCACCACGATCGTCGGTCGACAACCGGCCGGGGTGGTCGGCCGGTCGACCCCGAGCCGGCGCTGATCTGGACCGTCGGCCCGGCCGGCGACAAGATCACCGCGCCGTTCACGGTGCGCGCCGACACGTGGGGCAGCCACCGCCTCGGCGCGGTGAACCTGTCGCTGCGTCGGCCGCTCGGCGTCACCGTGTGGGAGCTGGTGCACGACGACTCGCCGTCGTTCAACGTGCTGCCGAGCCCGGAGCACCTGCGCCAGCTGCTCCCGCCGCCGGCCTCCCAGTCGGCGGCCGGCGTGCACATCTCCCGGCTCGTCGGCGACGGCTTCGACTTCGCCGAGCTGCGTCCGTTCGCCGCCGGCGACCGGCTGCGCGACATCAACTGGCGGGCCAGCGCACGCTCCGACCAGCTGCAGACCAACCGCCGCCACCCGGACCGCAGCGGCGAGGTGGTGCTGCTGCTCGACACGTTCGCCGATGGCATCGGCACCGCCAGCGTCACCGCCCAGGCGGCGCTGACGCGCGCCGGCCCGCGCCGCCTGGTCGGTCGCCCAGCTGCACCTCGACGTGCAGGATCGCGTCGGGCTGGCCGCACAGGGCCGGGTGGTCACCCAGCTGCGACCGCGCAGCGGCGACCGCGCCCGCTACGACCTGCTCAACACGTTGCTGTCGATCGGCGGCCTGGTGGTCGCGGGTGAGAGCGCGCACGGCCGCCAACCGCTGAGCCGGCTGCCACCCAACGCCTTGATCCTCGCGTTCACCCCGTTGATCGACCAACGCTTCGCCGCTCGACCTGCTCGCCCTGCACCGCGCCGGGCGGCCGGTGATGGTGGTGCAGCTTCGCCCTCGACGACCTCTATCCACCGGCCCGTCGACGCCCCCGAGGTGCTCGCCCGGCGGATCTTCGCCCTCGGCATCGAGCAGTGGCACGACGACCTCGTGCAGGCGGCGTGCCGTGGCCCAGTGGACCTCGGACGCCGACCTCGGCGGGATCGTGGCACTCCTCAACCGTCTGCACCGCCGCGTGCGGGTGGGCGGCTGAGGTGGCCCGGTGATCGAGCTCGACGCGAGGGTCGTGGCCCTCGCCGCGTTGGCCGGCATCGCCACCGCCGCAGCGCCGGTGGCTCTCGGCCGGTGGCCGCTGGTCGTCGGCCTCGTGGCCGGGGTCCTGGCCACCCGATCGGTGCTGCGCGACGAGGAGGGCGATGTGACCACGGCGATCGTCGTCGGCGGCCTCGCGGTGCTCGTCGCGCTCGGTCGCGGGCATCCCGCGGCCATCGCCACGTGCGCCGGGGTGTTCGCCGGCGCCGAGATCGCTGCGCTCGCCCGCCGTCTCGGGGTCGACCACGATGCGCCGGCCGGCCCGGAGGTCGCCGCCACGGCGACGACGATCGCCGTCGGTCTGGCTGCCGGCGCGGTGGTGGCGGCCGTGGCCGTGGTGCGCGCCAGCGCCACCGTGGCCAACATCGCGCTCGTGGTGGTGATCCTGCTCGGCCTCGTGCTCCTCGCCGTGCGCGCCTGGGGTTCACGCGACCCCGGCGCGTCGCCGCAGCGTTGACTACTGCGCGTCGCGCATCTCGCGGCGCAGCTCGTTGACCTCGTCGCGCAGCCGGGCCGCGTACTCGAACTTCAGCTCGGCGGCGGCTTCGTGCATCTCCTCCTCCAGGGTCTGGATGAGGCGGCCGAGCTCCTGCTGCGGCAGCGACTTCAGCTCGCGCTGCACCTTGTCGCGCTCGCGCTGACGGCGGTTGCGCCCGCCGGGCACCGGCGCGGAGTCGTCGGGCCGCAGCAGGCTGAGGATGTCGCCGACCGCCTTGCGGATGGTCTGCGGGTTGATCCCGTTGGCCTCGTTGTAGACCCGCTGCATCTCCCGCCGCTGCTGGGTGATGTCGATGGCCCGCTGCATCGACGCGGTGATCTTGTCGGCGTACATCACCACCTGGCCGTCGACGTTGCGCGCCGCGCGGCCCATCGTCTGGATCAGCGACGTCTCGCTGCGCAGGAAGCCCTCCTTGTCGGCGTCGAGGATGCACACCAGCGACACCTCGGGCAGGTCGAGGCCCTCACGCAGCAGGTTGATGCCGACCAGCACGTCGAACTCGCCGAGGCGCAGGCGCGCGGAGGATCTCGATGCGCTGGATGGTGTCGATGTTGCTGTGCAGGTAGCGCACCCGCAGGCCCTGCTCGAGCAGGTAGTCGGTGAGGTCCTCGGCCATCTTCTTGGTCAGCGTGGTGACGAGCACGCGGTCGCCGCGGGTGATCGCGATCGTTGACCATCTCCATCAGGTCGTCGATCTGCCCCTTGGTCGGGCTTGACGACGACCTCCGGATCCATCAGCCCGGTCGGACGGACGATCTGCTCGACGACCTGGGTGGAGTGCTGGACCTCCCACTCGGCGAGGTGTCGCCGACAGGCAGATGCACTGGTTGATCCGCTCGAGCACCTCCTCGAAGCGCAGCGGCCGGTTGTCGCGCGCGCTCGGCAGGCGGAAGCCGTGCTCGACGAGGATGTCCTTGCGGCTGAGGTCGCCGAGGTACTGGCCGTGCAGCTGCGGGATGGCCTGGTGGCTCTCGTCGATGACCAGCAGGAAGTCCTTCGGGAAGTAGTCGAGCAGGGTGAACGGCGGCTCGCCGTGGCTGCGCCCGTCGATGTGCATCGAGTAGTTCTCGATGCCGTTGCAGTAGCCGACCTCTTGGATCATCTCCAGGTCGTACTGCGTGCGCATCCGCAGCCGCTGCGCCTCGAGCAGCTTGCCGTTGGCCTCGAACCACGCCAGCCGCTCCTGCAGCTCGGCCTCGATGCCGACGACCGCGACTTGCGCATCCGCTCGTCGCCGGCGACGTAGTGCGTGGCCGGGAAGATCTGCACCCGGGGCATGTCCCGCAGGTTCTCGCCGGTGAGCGGGTCGATCATCGTGATCCGGTCGATCGTGTCGCCGAACATCTCGATGCGCAGCACGTGCTCCTCGTAGCTCGGGTGCACCTCGATGGTGTCGCCGCGCACGCGGAACTTGCCGCGGCCGAGGGTCATGTCGTTGCGGTCGAACTGCAGGTCGACGAGCTGGCGCAGGATGCTAGCGCTGGTCGTAGTCGACCCCGACGTTGAGGTCGATCATCTGCCCCCGGTACTCCTCCGGGTTGCCCATGCCGTAGATGCACGACACCGAGGCGACGACGATGACGTCGCGCCGGGTGAGCAGGCCGGCGGTGGCCGAGTGGCGCAGGCGATCGATCTCGTCGTTGATCGACGAGTCCTTCTCGATGTACGTGTCGCTCGAGGGCATGTACGCCTCGGGCTGGTAGTAGTCGTAGTAGCTGACGAAGTACTCGACCCGGTTGTTCGGGAAGAACTCGCGCATCTCCTGGGCGAGCTGGGCGGCGAGCGACTTGTTCGGGGCGAGGATCAGCGTGGGCCGCTGGGTGTTCTCGATGGTCCAGGCGATGGTGGCGCTCTTGCCCGAGCCGGTGATGCCGAGCAGCGTCTGGAACCGGTCGCCGCGGTTGACGCCCTCGCTGAGCTGGGCGATCGCCTTGGGCTGGTCGCCGGCGGGCTGGAAGTCGGACACCACCTTGAACGGCGCCTCGACCCCGGCGGAGTTGGCAGTCATGGACACGCCCACATCCTACCCAGGGGGTGTCACACGGCGAACGCTCGTTCGACCGACGACCGTGTGGTTCACTGCCGCCGGTGCACGTCCGAGCCGTTCGTCCCGTTCACGCACCGCGCGGCTGACGATCCGCGCCTTCCGGCCCGACGACGCCACCGATGCTCGCCGCCTACCGCAACGACCCCGGACGTCGCCCGCTACCAGGACTGGGACGCTGCCGTACCCGCTCGGCCGCGCGCCGGAGGCCGATCGCCAGGTACGCCCGCGACGCGGGCTCGGCCTGGCCCGCGGCGAGTGGTGCCAGCTGGCCGTCGACCTCGACGGGCGACCTGATCGGCGACATCTCCGTCGGCCTCGACGCGCACGGCGCGGTGGCCACCATCGGCTACACCCTCGCCGCGGCGCACCACGGCAGCGGGCTCGCGAGCGAGGCGGTCGGCGCGCTCGTCGACCGGCTGCTCGCCCTGCATCCGGCCGTCCACCGCGTCGGCGCCATCGGTCGACCCGCTCAACCTCCCGTCGATCCGCCTGCTCGAGGGCCTCGGCTTCCAGCCGAGGGCACTGGCCGCACGGTCCGAGCTGATCCGCGGCGAGTGGCTCGACGACGCCGCGCTACGGCCTGCTGCGCGAGCAGCGCGCCGCCTGGCTCGCCCGGCCGACCGCGCCGCCCGGCGAGGTGCGCCTCGTGCGAGATCACCGCACGAGCAACCTGCGAGACGGTCGGCCGGCTGGCCACGTTCGGCTGGCAGGAGCGGCTCGTGGCGCCGAACCTGTGGTCGCTTCGCCGAGGCGCTCGTCCCGGCGACCGACGACGCCGGCGGACGCCTCGTGCCGTGGTTCCGGGCGATCGAGGCCGACGGCGAGCTCGTCGGCTTCGTGATGATGGCCGCAGCCGACCGCCGACGCATGCCGCGCCCGTTCCTGTGGCGGCTGATGATCGACCGCCGCCACCAGCGCCGGGGCATCGGCCAGCGCACGCTCTGCGCTCGTGATCGGAGCAGGCCGTCGCCTGGGAGGCGACCGCAGCTCGACGTCGGCTGGGATGCCCGGCTTCGGCTCCCCGGCGCCGTTCTACCTGCGCAACGGGTTCGTGCCGACCGGCGAGGTGGTGGACGACGAGATCTTCGCCCGGCTCAGGCTGGCGCCGGCTGACTCGCGCCGAGCGGTGAAGTCGAAGTCGGCGGGGAGTTGCGGCAGCGCGGTCAGCCACGGCCCACAGCTGCTCGAGCTGCGGCTCGAGGTCGTCCGGCGCGCCGCTGTTGTCGACGACGAAGTTGGCACCGCTCCAGCCGCTGCTCGCGCGTCGCCTGGCGGGCGATGCGGGCCCAGGCGTCGGCCTCGTCGAAGCCGCGGAAGCGCACGCAGCCGCTCCACCTGCACCTCCACGGGGCACGTCGACGACGATCGTCCCCTGCAGGTTGTCGCGCGGGTTCTCCGTGAGCAGCGGGATGTCGAGCACGACGACCGCGTCCGTGCCGACGTAGGCCTGCACGCGCTTGGCCGTCTCCACGCCGACCGCCGGGTGGACGATCTTGTTCAGCGCCTTCACCGCCTCGGCGTCGTCGAACGACCCTGCCGGCCAACGCCTGGCGGTCGAGCGCCCCGTCGGCCGTGATGATCTCGTCTCCGAACCGCTCGGCGAGGGTCGCCAGCACCGGCGAACCGGGCTCCTGGAGCTCGCGGACGATGGCGTCGGAGTCGATGAGCGACGGCGCCGCGCTGGACCAGCAGCTCGCTGACCGTCGACTTCCCCGAACCGATGCCGCCCGTCAGGCCGACCACGATCACGCGCGCCACCGTACCCGAAGGGGCATCGGGTCGCAGGGGGTGGGCCTAGCATGCCGCCACGGTGGCACACGACGGACCCAGATCGGCGCCCGAGCCGGCCGACGCGGCGCCGGCGCCGGTCGGCTGGCCGCTGGTCGAACGTCGCCGCGGTCCACCGTCGACGTGCCGCCGCACGGCGTCGAGCGCCGGGCCCGGCCGCCCGACCGACGACAGCGTCATCGCCCACCCTGACCACCGCGCCGCTGTGGCCGTTCCGCCTCGCCGCGCTGTTCGGGGCGACGTTCCGGGCGATGTCCGACGAGCACCTCGGCGGCACCGCCGTGGTCGTCGCCACGGCGACCTATGCGGTCTACACCGCGATCACCTGCCTGCGCCCGATCCCGTACCGCGACGACTCGCGCGTCCGGGCGCTGATCGCCTTCGAGCAGGTGCTGTGCACCGTGCTGATCCTCGCGACCGGATCGTGGTCCTCGCCGTTCGCCCTGTGCCTCGTGCCTGCCGGGATGCTCGCCGGGTTCGCCGCCGGCTGGCTGTTCAGCTCCGAGCTGGCCGCCTGCGCGGTGGCCACGATCACGCTCCAGGACGTGATCGTCAACGATGCCGCACACCGCGCTGCAGCACGCTGCCGTGTGGTCCGCGCTCCTCGGGCATGGTGGCCTTCACCAGCGGCCTCGCGCACCGATCGGCACTGGACAGCGCCCGCCAGCAGCGACTCGCGCAGGATCGGGTGAGCATGCTCGCCGAGGCCAACTCGCTGCTCTTCGCCCTCCAGCGCGTCGCCCAGACCCTGCCGGCGTCACTCGACCTCGACGAGGTGCTCGACTCCACCGTCTCGCGCGTCGACGGACTCATGCAGAGCGACATCGTCGTCGTCATGCTGTTCGACCGCACCGGCGTGGCCACGGCGATCCGCATGCGCGGGCTGGAGCAGCTCGCCGAGTTCCCGTTCGACGAGCTGCCCGCTGCGCTGCGCGACGCCGTCGGTGCGCCGCGGCCGGTGCGCCGCGAGCGTCGTCGCCGCCGGCGAGGGGCTGTCCGACCGCTCGGCGAGCGGCCTCTACGCGGCGCTGCGCGCTCGTGGAGCCCTCGTCGGTCTGCTGGCCGATCGAGTCGGAACGGCCGTCGGCGTTCGACCAGCGGCAGGTCGAGCTGGTCCACGGCCTCACCGAGCCGTTCGGCATCGCCATCGACAACGCCCGCATGTTCCGCCAGATCCGCACGATGGCCGCCGACGAGGAGCGTTCGCGCATCGCCCGCGACCTGCACGATCACATCGGCTCGTCGCTGGCCACGATCGGCTTCGAGGTCGACCGCGCCGTCGCCATCTCCCACGATCGCGGCGAAGGTCGAACCGGTGCTGCGCGAGCTGCGCACCCAGGTGAGCGCCGTGGTCTCCGAGGTCCGCGAGACCCTGTACGACCTGCGCACCGAGCTGAGCCGACGACAAGGACCTCGGCCGCCTCCTCGACGACTACCTGCCACGGGTCCAGCTGCGCAGCGGCATCGAGCTGCACCCACCGGGTGACGATCGAGGGCAGGCTGCCACTGATGATCGAACGAGAGGTCTGGCAGATCATGCGCGAAGCGATGACCAACGTGGAGCGCCACTCGCGTGCCAAGCACCTCCATGTGGTCGTCCACGAGAGCGACGACCACATCACCGCTGCGGTGCGCGACGATGGGGTCGGGATCGGCGGCACGCCGACCCGGCCCGACTCATATGGAATGGTTGGGATGCGGGAACGAGCGGCGAACATCGGTGCGACGCTCACCGCCAAGCGCCACGAATCCGGCGGGACGGAGATCAGAGTGGACATGCAGATGGGAGAGGGGATCGAGCGGTGGGACTGACGGTCATGTTGGTCGACGACCACACCATGCTCCGCCAGGGCCTGCGACGGGCACTCGAGGGCGAGGGGATCACCGTGATCGCCGAGGCCGGCGACGGCGCCACGGCGGTCAAGCTGGCACTCGAGACGCATCCCGACGTGGTGCTGATGGACGTGTCCATGCCCACGGTGGACGGCGTCGAGGCGACGAAGCGGCTGATGGGTGCCGACGCTCGCCAGCGCGTCGTCATGCTCACGATGCACGCCGACCGCGACGTCATCGACCGCAGCATCAAGGCCGGCGCCGTCGGCTACCTCACCAAGGACTCGTCGATCGCCGAGGTCATCATGGCGATCAAGCTGGCGGCGAACGGCGACCGTCCGATGTCGCCGCGGCTGGCCACGGCGATGCTCGACGAGGCCAAGAAGATGGAGGAGGGCATCGTCTCGGCACGCGAGGAGGAGGTGCTGCAGCTCGTCGCCGACGGGCTGGGCACCACCGAGATCGCCCAGCGGATGTACATCAGCCAGAAGACGGTGAAGAACCACCTCGCATCGATCTACGAGAAGCTCAACGCCCGCGACCGCACGCAGGCCGTCCTCACCGCGGTGCGGATGGGCATCGTCAAGCTGAGCTGAGGCACGGGATCCACAGGGAGACCCGCGCCCCACCGAGCGGTCCGTCGCCGGCCGCCACGCCGCCCCCGTGCGCGGCGGCCACGCTGGCGACGATGGCCAGGCCGAGTCCGGAACCGCCGCGGTCGGTGGAGCGGGCCTCGTCGAGCCGGGCGAAGCGGCGGAAGACGTCGGCGGTCCGGCCCGGATCGATGCCCACGCCGTCGTCGTCGACGTGCAACCACAGCCGGTCGCCGTCGGCGCGCTGCTCGGTCTCCACCGTCGCGGCCACCTGGTGCGCGGCGTGCCGACCGGCGTTGACCAGCATGTTGCGCACCGCACGGGCCACCAGGCCGGGGTCGAGGGCGACGACGCGCTCGTCGCCGCCGACGAGCGCCGACGGCGTGGTGATCGCCGCCTCGTCGGCCACCAGGCGCCTGAGCGACGTCGGTACGCGCACCGGCTGACGACCCTCGTCGAGCGTCGACAGCAGCACGAGGTCGTCGATCCGGTCACCGAGCCGGTGGGCCAGCACCTCCAGGCGTCCGAGCGTGGCGTCGTCGATCTCGGTCGCGCGACCACCGGTCAGCTCCAGCTCCCCCTGCAGCGCCATCAGCGGGGTGCGCAGTTCGTGTGCCGCGTCGGATGTGAACCGCCGCTGGGCGAGACGGCCGCGCTCGATCCGTTCGAGCATGTCGTTGACCGTGCGCGCCAGGTGCTCGACCTCGTCGCCGGTGTCCGGGACCGGCACTCGCGCGCCTTCCGGGCCGTGGCGTTCGCCGGTCCCGATCGTGTCGGCCAACGCGGTGATCGCCGCCACCGGGCGCAGGGCGCGGCGCGTCGCCAGCCCGGCCATCAGCGCGGCGAGCACCGACGCCGACGGGATGGCGATCCACAACCCGCGGTACAGCGAGCGCAGGCTGTCGGTGAGCGGTGCCTGCGAGCTCCTGCCGACGAGCACCACCGACGTCCCGTCGACCTCGATGTGCCGCACGATCTTGATGTCGCCCGCCACGGTCGACGGCTGACCGTCGGCGGCGATGCCGGCGCGGACGCCATCGGCCGTGGAGATGGTGACCACGCCGCTGCCCGAACGGATGTTGCTCTCGAGCTGGTCGAGCACGTCGTCGACGCGCTCGCGGATGGCGTCGCGGCCGCCGTGCGCCACCGCGACGAAGCCGATCGTGCCGAGCACGGAGAACAGCACCGCCGACACCGCGAGCACCGTGAACGTGACCCGGCCGCGGATGCCGACGAGTGGGTTGGTCATCGTGCGGCGATGCGGTAGCCGAGCCCACGCACGTTGGTCACCTCGACCGGGGCGAGCTTGTCGCGCAGCCGACGCAGGTAGATGTCCAGGTTCGTCGGGTCGACGCCGGCGTCCACCCCCCACACGTCGTCGAACAGCTCCTGGCGGTGCACGCAGCCGCCGTTGGCCAGCAGCAGACGGCGCAGCAACTGGTCCTCCCGGCTGGTCAGCACCACCGGTTCGCCACCCACGTGGCACTCGCGCGTGGCCAGGTCGTACAGCAGCGCGCCACGTTCGATGCGGTTCGTCGGCAGCGCGCCGGCGCGGCGCACGAGCACGCGCAGCCGGGCGGCGATCACCGCCAGGCTGGCCGGCTTGGTCAAGAAGTCGTCGGCACCCGAGTCGAGGAGGTCGATCTGGTCGTACTCGCCGGACTTCGCCGTGAGCACCAGGATCGGCGTGGACACCCCCTCGGCGCGCAGCCGGGCGCACACCGTGTAGCCGTTCATCCCGGGGAGCAGCAGGTCGAGCACGATCGCCGCGTAGCCGCCGCCGAGCGCTCGCCACAGACCGGCCTGCCCGTCGGCCTCGGTGTCGACCTCGAAGCCTTCCGCAGCCAGTCCCCGACGGAGCACGGTGCGGATGGCCTCGTCATCCTCGACGACCAGCACGCGCACGGCCCGCACCGTACCGACCGGTTCCCCGTCGGCCGAGGCGCGCCGTTCAGTCCCCGTTCAGGTTCGGCCGTGGTTCCATTCAGCGACGGCTCGCGCACCATGCCGACCGAGCCCCCGATCGGCGGGGGCCAGGAAGGAAGCCCATGAACAAGCGAACCATGCTCATCGCCGGCGCCTCGCTCGGCGTGGCCTGCGTGTCCGTCGTCGGCGGTGCGCTCATCTCGTCCAGCGCGATGGCCGCATCGACCGACGGCACCACCGGCACGTTGACGATCATCCGCGCGGTCGACGGCCAGGATCCGGTCACGTGCACGTTCGACGACGTCGCCCTCCCGGCAGTCCCGGCGTTCGACCCGTCCGTCGGAACGGGCAGCGGTGCGCGCACCAGCACCGAGGACGGCGGGCCGTCGATCGTCAGCAGCGCCGGCGAGGTGGCCGGTCTGCCCGAGGACGGCGCCGAGGTCGGAGTGGCCACGTCGATCCACATCGTCGGCGTCGCCGGCGCGGACGACGCCGGCAAGTTGCCCCCGCCGCCGGACGGGGCAACGGTGCTGTCCAGTGCCGACGCCCGCGTGGGCACCGCCGAGGAGTGCGCCGCGATGCGCTCGGCGATGGACGACATGCCCGGGCCCGGCCACCCGGGTGGCCCGGTCACGGCGACCGCCAGCCCGACCGAGTCGACCACGCCGTGAGGCCGGCACGGCGGCATCGAGGGCGCTGACCGCGCTCGCGAGGTGAGCGGTGCCCGCAGTTGCCGCGGGCACCGCTCGCCTCATCGGCGCGTCCGGGCCCGGACGCGCAACTGGCCACCACCAGATCCGCACTGAGCGGTCCTGGTGGTGGCCAGTTCAGTTCTCGCGGGCGGATCAGCCCTCGGGCACCTCGGCGACCGGCTCGGCCGCCGCCTCCGGCGCCGTGGTGAGCTCGCCGTTCTCGTCGTAGTACTCGGCCCACGCAGCCTCGCGCTCGGTGTCGTCGGCGCCGGCGGTCCAGTTGCCGTGCTCGTCGATCTCGAAGTGCTGGCGGTACTCCTCGGCCAGCTCTCCGCCCTCGGCGGCCTGCTTGATCGACAGGCTGATGCGCCGGCGGGCCAGGTCGAGGTCGATGATCTTGACCCACAGCTCCTCGCCGGGCGTGACGACCTGCTCGGGCGAATCGACGTGGTGCGTGGACATCTCGGAGATGTGCACGAGACCCTCGATGCCGTCGCCGACCTGGACGAACCCGCCGAACGGGACGAGCTTGGTGACCCGGCCGTAGACCAGCTGACCGACCTCGTGGGTGGAGGCGAACTCCTGCCACGGATCCTGCTGGGTGGCCTTCAGCGACAGGCTGATGCGCTCGCGCTCGAAGTCGACGTCGAGCACCTGCACGGTGACCGGATCGCCGACGGCGACGACTGCACCCGGGTGGTCGACGTGCTTCCACGACAGCTCGCTGACGTGGATGAGGCCGTCCATGCCGCCGAGGTCGACGAACGCACCGAACGACACGACGCTCGACACGGTGCCCTCGCGGATCTCGCCCGGCTTGAGGTTCGTGAGGAAGCTGTCGCGGCTCTCCTTCTGGGTCTCCTCGAGGTAGGCGCGACGGCTGAGCACGACGTTGTTGCGGTTCTTGTCCAGCTCGATGATCTTCGCCTGGACGACCTTGCCGACGTACGGCGTGAGGTCGCGCACACGGCGCAGCTCCACCAGCGACGCCGGCAGGAAGCCACGCAGGCCGATGTCGACGATCAGGCCGCCCTTGACGACCTCGATCACCGGACCCTCGACGGTGCCCTCGGCCTCCTTGATCTTCTCGATCGTGCCCCAGGCCCGCTCGTACTGCGCCCGCTTCTTGCTGAGCAGCAGCCGGCCTTCCTTGTCCTCCTTCTGGAGGACGAGGGCCTCGACCTTGTCGCCGACGGCGACGATCTCGTGCGGGTCGACGTCGTTGCGGATGCTCAGCTCGCGGGCGAGGATCACGCCCTCGCTCTTGTACCCGATGTCCAGCAGCACCTCGTCCTTGTCCACCTTGACGACGGTGCCGGTGACGAGCTGACCGTCCTCGACGTCGACGAGCGTGCCGTCGATGGCGTCGGCGAACGACATGCCGAGATCGTCGGCGACGATCTCTCGGGGTGTGTAATTACCCTCCTCGTCGAACGTGCCCCAGTGGGCTTCGGCGGCGGGAGTGGCGTAGGTGGTGTCGGACAAGGGAACGATCGCTTTCGGAGGGACGGGAAACACGCCCGGACCAGTTCCGGACCCGTCGAGGCTACCAGCGCGCTTGCGTCAGGTCATCAGGTACGTCGGGCGATCACCAGGAATTCAGGTGACTCGGTGCTCGGGGCCATCTCCCCGTAACCACCGGGTTCCACGGAGCTGATGGTCTCCACGGTCAGGCCGGCCACTTCGGCGAGCACGCGCAGCTCCCGTGGCGTGTAGCAGCCGGTCCACAGGTCGACCTCCTGCGGCGTGCCCGCCTCGTCGCGCACCTCGGTGCGCTCGTGGCTGACCCCGGAATCGGCGTCGAACGTGGCCGCTTCGTGGTACTTGACGGCGAAGTAGGCGTTGAACGCGCTCAGCGCCAGCCGACCGCCGGGCTTCAGCGCCCGGGAGATCCCGGCGAGCACCACCCGGTCGTCGCCGTTCGCCGTCATCAGGCCGAACGCGCCCTGGCACAGGCAGACGACCGCATCGAACTCGGCGTCGAAGGGCAGGTGGCGGGCGTCGAGCCGCTCGAAGGTCGCCCCCGGTGGCGCGTCGGCGGTGGCCAGCTCGACGAACCGTGCGCTGATGTCGATCCCGTGGACGGTGATGCCCCGCCGGGCCAGTTCGTGCGCATGCCGCCCCGGCCCACAACCGACGTCGAGCACCCGGTCCCCGGGCTGCAGCCCGAGCATGCGCACGACGTGGTCGACCTCCTGCACCGTCCCCTTGGTGAACGAGTACCGCAGGTACGCCCGGCCCAGATGGGCGGCGATCGGCTCGAACCAGTGCTGGTGGTCGGGGACTGGCCGCCGCTCGCTGCGCTCGCTTTGGCTGCTCCCCTCCTGCGGCGGGCTCCCTGGCGGTCGCGCCGCCGCGCGACCCTCACCCTCGCCACTCACGGACCCAAGCGGCGCCACCGCGCCCGGATTCGCGTGTTCGACGATGCTCGAACGGGTTCGGCGCGACGCACGAGTCTCAGCTCTTCGCGTCGGCCCAGGTGCTGCCCCAGGAGACGTTGACCTCCAGTGGGACGTTCAGCTCGGCGGCGTGGCGCATCAGGTCGATCACCAGGGGACCGACGGCGTCGCGCTCGCCCTCGGGCACCTCGACGAGCACCTCGTCGTGCACCTGCAGGACCAACCGGCTGACGACGCCGGCTTCGACGAGCGCCTGGTCGACCCGCACCAGTGCGACCTTGAAGATGTCGGCGGCGAGCCCCTGGATGCCGGCGTTCATCGCCTGGCGCTCGCCGGCCTGGCGGATGCGGAAGTTCGAGTT
This sequence comes from uncultured Acidimicrobiales bacterium, assembly GCA_963794805.1. Classification (GTDB taxonomy): domain Bacteria; phylum Actinomycetota; class Acidimicrobiia; order Acidimicrobiales; family Ilumatobacteraceae; genus JAODBQ01. Next base: position 415,450 of record CAWCFL010000003.1, on the reverse strand, counting down.
GGACAGCTCCGGGATGGGTCGGCGGCGGCCGAACAGCGTCTCGGTGTAGCCGCGCATGCGCGCCTCGATCACGGTGCGGTCCATGTACGCCTTCACGTTGGGGAACGCCTCGAAGTACGCGTCGAGGATGCCCGCAGCCTCCTCCACCGGGATGTTCAGCCGCTGCGACAGGCCGTACGACTCCATCCCGTAGGCCAGCCCGTAGGACACCATCTTCGCCTTCGACCGCTGGTCGAGCGTGACCGCCGCGGGCTCGACGTGGAACACCCGCGACGCGGTCGCGTTGTGGATGTCGGTCCCCGAGGTGAACGCCTCGATCAGCCCGGGATCCTCGGCGAGGTGGGCGATGCAGCGCAGCTCGATCTGGTTGTAGTCGGCGACGAGCAGCACGCTGCCCGGCGCGGGGATGAACGCCTTGCGGAACTGGCGCCCCTCGTCGCGGCGCACCGGGATGTTGTGCAGGTTCGGCTGATCGCTCGACAGGCGGCCGGTGCGCGCCACCGTCTGGTTGAACGTCGCGTGGATCCGCCCGTCGGGTGCCACTTCGGCCAGCAGGCCGGTGCCGTACGTGCCGCGCAGCTTCTCCACCTCGCGGTACTGCAGCAGCGGGTCGATGAACTCCGGCCACTGGTCGCGCAGCTTCTCCAGCGTCGCCGCATCCGTGGAGAAGCCGGTCTTGGTCTTCTTCGACGGGGCCAGCTGACGCTCGGTGTACAGGATCTCGCGCAACTGGATGGGCGAGTTGAGGTTGAACGGCCGGCCGACCACCCGCACGAGCTCGGCGCCGAGCCGCTCGACCTCGGCGGTCAACCGGTCGTTGAGCCGGCGCAGCTCGGTGACGTCCACGGCGATGCCGACGTGCTCCATCTTTGCCAGCACGTCGACGAGCGGGTTCTCGATCGTGCGGTACAGGTCGAGCATCCCCTGCTTGTCCAGGGAGGCCTCCAGGGCGGCCGACAGGTGGCTGACGGCCAGCGCCTGACGGGCGGTGGTGACCCGCCCGTCGTCGCCCTCGCCGCCGAAGTCGAGCTGGCCGGAGGCCTGCGGGTCGTCGACGGGCAGTTGGTACGGCGTGTACCGCTGCAGCAGGTCGGCCAGCGCGTACCGGGTGTCGGCCGGGTCGATGAGGTAGGCGGCGATCTGCGTGTCGAGCCGCAGCCCGACGACCGCATGCCCGCGTCCGAGCATCCAGCGGATGAGGGCCTTGGCGTTGTGGCTGCGCAGACCCGGGTGGGTGGCCACGGCGGCGAGCACGGCATCGTCGTGCGCGGCCGCAGCGGGGATCCACAGCACGTCGGCGGCGGCGCGATCGAGCACCACGGCCATGCCGTCCACGTCGCTGCGGCCTGGATCACCGACCCAGGCGGCAGCGAGATCGAGCATCTCCAGCGCGGCGATGCGCGCCGCGGCGCTCGACGCATCGTCGGCGACGACGATCTCGGCCTCCATCACCTCGTTCGTCGAGGGCGCGCCGGTGGTGAGCGGTGCTGCGCCGACGGCGCCGAGCGCTTCGTCCAGGCGCGCCCGCAGGCTGCGGAACTCGAGGAAGTCGAACAGCCGCGACACCTCGGGTTCGTCGGGCTGCACGCCGAGCGCGTCGAAGTCGACCTCGATCGGGGCATCGCGCCGCAGCACCATCAGCTCGTGGTTGTGTCGAACGCGGGCCTCGTGCTCGGCCAGCGAGGCCTTCAACTTCGGGGTCTGCTTGTCCACGTTGGCGAAGATCCCGTCGAGCCCGCCGTAGCTGTTGATCAGCTTGGCCGCGGTCTTCTCGCCCACGCCGGGGACGCCGTCGAGGTTGTCGCTCGGGTCGCCGCGCAGCGCGGCGTACTGCGGGTACAGGGTGGGCGTGACCCCGGTCTTCTCGGCGATCCCGGCCTCGTCGTACAGCGCGTAGTCGCTGACCCCGCGGCGGTTGTACAGCACCCGGATGAGCGGGTCGTGGACGAGCTGGTAGGAGTCGCGGTCGCCGGTGACGATGAGCACCTCGTGCCCGAGCGCCTCGGCGCGCGTAGCGATCGTGGCGATGAGGTCGTCGGCTTCCCAGCCGCTGAGGTCGATCACGGTGACGCGCAGCGCGGCGAGCACCTCACGCACCAGGCCCATCTGCTGGCGGAGGATGTCGGGCGCCGCGGTGCGGTTGGCCTTGTACGTCGGGTTGGCCTCGTGGCGGAACGTCGGCTCCGGCCGGTCGAACGTCACGAGGATGCCGTCGGGCTGGTGGTCCTTCACCAGGTTGATGAACATCGACGTGAAGCCGAACACCGCGTTGGTGACCTGCCCGGAAGCCGTGGCCATGTCGGTGGGCAGGGCGAAGAAGGCGCGGTAGGTGAGCGAGTTGCCGTCGAGCAACATCAGCTTCATCGGGCGGGCCTCACGGTCGCAACGTGCCGGCGATGATCCGCTCGGCCACGTCGCGCATGCGCGTGCGCTCGCTCATCGCCGTGCGCTGGATGAACGTGAACGCCTCGCTCTCCTTCATCCCGGCCTCGTCGATGAGCAGGCCCTTGGCCCGGTCGATCAGCTTGCGCGCCTCCAACTGCTCGCCCAGTGCGTCCACCTCGCCGCTGAGGTGCTGCAGCTCGCGGAACCGGCCGATGGCCACCTCGATCGCCGGGATCAGGTCGCTCTTCTGGTACGGCTTCACCAGGTAGGCCAGGGCACCGGCGTCGCGGGCGTCCTCGACCACCTCACGCTGGCTGAACGCGGTGAGCATCAGCACGCCGCAGATCCGCTCCTGGGTGATCACCCGGGCGACCTCCAAACCGTCCATGTGCGGCATCTTGATGTCGAGGATGGCGATGTCCGGCTTCAGCTCGCGCACCAGCTCCAACGCCTGGTCGCCGCGCCCGGACTCACCGACGACCTCGTAGCCCTCCTCCTCGAGGGTCTCGCGCAGATCGAGCCGGATGATGGCTTCGTCTTCGGCAATCACGACTCGGATCGTCACGGGAGGCGACGCTAGCGCCCGACCTCCGATCCGTCAGGTGGCGGCGGTGAGCTCGTCGAGGAGCCGGTCCTGAGTGCGTTCCAGCTCGGTGATCGAAGCGACGAGGTGGGCGCGGTGCTTGGCCATCGCATCGGCATGGCCCTGCGCGTGACGTGCCTCGATGCCGGCGTGCGAGGTCTCGGCGACCAGCGCCCGGATCCCCATGTCGTCGGCCTCGTCGCGCAGGTGGGCCAGCTGTTCGTCGGCGACGCGCAGCTCCTCGCGCAGGGCACGCAACCTGCTGCTCACCTGGCGCAGCTTGCGTTCGATGGACCGACGCCCCACACGACCAGTCTAAGAAGCGTTCTTCGTGCGGGCGTGACTTGTCCGACCAGCGTCGTTCGTGCGGGCGTGAGCATTCCCGCGAACATGTGGCGTGCTGGATGCGTGGGGGATCGCCGACGGGTACTACGGCATCGACGGCGCGTGGAACCCCACGTCGGCGGCGACGCGCGCCGCACTGCGTGTCGCGATCGGCGATCCACCTCCCGGGCCACCGCAATGGTTCGTCGCCGTCGGCACACGCCACGAGCTCCTCGGCCCGTGTCGACTGGTGCTCGAAGGCGGCATCGACCGTGGTGTCGTCGACGTGCTCGCAGCCGACGTCCCGGCCGGGTACCACTGGCTCGAGCCGGTCGACGGGGGTCCGGCGACGTGGCTCGTCGTCCATCCGCGGTCGTGCCCCCCGGCACCGTTCGGCTGGGGCGTGGCGGCGCAGGTCTACTCGCTGTGGCGACGCGACGGTTGGGGCATCGGCGACCTGGAAGACGTCGGCGACCTCGGGGCGGCCGTCGCGGCCCGCGGCGGCGTGGCCGTGTTGCTCAGCCCGCTGCACGCGCCGGCGCCGACGACGCCGCAGGAGGACTCGCCCTACTACCCGAGCTCGCGCCGCTGGCTCAACCCGTTGCTCGCCCCGCTGCGTGGCCCGGTGCCGGTGTCGGTGGACAACACCCCCGGCGGGCGCATCGATCGTGATGCGGTCTGGGCAGCGAAGCGCCATGCCCTCGCCGAGGCGTTCGCCGCCGTGCGCGACCACGAGCGCTGGCGGTGGTGGGCCGAGACCCAGGGCGACGACCTCACGCTGTTCTGCGTGTTCGACGCGCTGGCCGGCGAGCACGGCCCCGACTGGCGGACGTGGCCGGACGACGTGCGCCACCCGGCGGCCCCCGGCGTCGTCGCCCGGCTGAACGATCCAGGGCTGATCGCCCGCCACGAGCTCGTCGCCTGGACGCAGTGGCTCTTGGCCACCGAGCTGGCCGATGCCGCGGAAGCCGCGATGCCGTGCGTGCTGATCGGCGACCTCGCCGTCGGCTGCTCCCCCGACGGCGCCGACGCGTGGATCCACCAGGACCTCTTCGCCCACGGCGTGACGATCGGCGCGCCGCCCGACCCGTTCAACGCCGACGGGCAGGTGTGGGGCCTGCCCCCGCTCGTGCCGTGGCGGCTGCGCCAGGCGCGCTACGCGCCGTTCCTCGGGATGCTGCGCGCTCGCGTTCGGCTCGATGGGCGGCGTGCGCATCGACCACGTGATGGGTCTGTTCCGCCAGTTCTGGGTGCCCGAAGGCGGCGGTCCGGCCGACGGGGCGTACGTCTACCTGCCCCACGACGACCTGCTCGCCCTGGTGTGCCTGGAGGCCCACCGCGCCGGTGGCTTCGTGGCCGGCGAGGATCTCGGCGTGGTCGAGCCGGAGGTGCGCGAGGTGCTCGCCGCGACGCAGATGCTCGGCACCAAGGTGTGGATGTTCGAGCCGGACACGACGACGTGGGGCGAGCCGATCCTCGGCACGGTGACGAACCACGACCTGCCGACGGTCGCCGGCGTGTGGTCTGGCGAGGAGTCCGAGGAGCGCCTGCCGTTCGAGGAGCTCGGCGGCCGCGACGCCACGATCGCCGACGTGCTCGTGGACGCGCACCGGGCGATCGCCGCCGGGCCGGCCCGCCTCGTCCTCGCCACCGTGGACGATCTCGCCGGGTCCACGGTGCGGCCGAACAGCCCGGGCACCGAGGGCGAGCACAACTGGAGCCATCGCCTGGCTGCGCCGGCCGTCGACCTCCTCGCCCGCTCACCCGGCGCCGAGATCGTCGCGGCGATGAGCGAGGCGCGCGACGCACGCCTCGCCCGTCGCCGAACGCCGGTCGAGTCGTGAACGTGCCCGAGGTGGACTCGAACCCACACGCCCTAGCGAGCGAGCCCGCGGTCCCATCATCGAAACCTCGTCCCGCTCGCCCGGTTGCAATGGCGGGTGCTTCGAGCGCCGTGCCCGCTCGTGTGCGTCGGAGTGCTGGCGACCGAGGACACGGCGAGCGCCGAGTTCCCGACGCTGCTCTCCGCGAGGTCCAGCGCCAGCACAGCTGAACCGACGTCTGAGCCGACGACGGCGGCCTGGACCGACCACGGATACGTCGCCGAGCCGAGCGCCGCCGTGTCGCACGCGATGCGCTTTGTCCTCGGTCCGGACGCGCTGGAGGGGCGGGTAGCTGGTCGCTGCCCGCCCCTCCGAGGCGCCGTTCGTGATGGCTGGGATCAGCCGAACACGAACGTCTGGTTCGCTGCGAGACCACCCATCACGGAGGTGGCCGTGATCGTGCCGCCGGCCGTCGGCTGGGCCGCGGTCGGGGCGTTCTTCAACCGGAAGTCGTAGCTGCACACACCGGCGGCGAGCGCCGGGGTCAGCGTGCCGAGGACGACCGGGGTCGCGCCCGGCTTGTTCCAGGTGAAGGTGACCGCGTTGTTGGCCGAGCAGTACTGGGCGGTGCCACGGATGCGCCATTCGGCACCGCCCCGCTTGAACTGCGCCGAGGCGACACCGAGGTCGTCCGGGTCGGTGGTGACGATGACCGTGTCGGTCGACGGGTGGAGGCCAGCCGCGTCCTTGACCGTCAGCTGGAACGTCAGCGTCTGCGGCGTCGTGTTGGCCGGGGCGATGAACGTCGGGTTGGCGACGTCCGTCCGGGACAGCGTGACGGCCGGCCCACCGGTCTGGCTCCAGCTGTAGCTCGCGGCGAACGCCGAGGCGCTGCCGCTGAGCGTCACCGTCGACGTCGGAGCCACGTTCAACTGGTCCGGTCCGGCGTTGGCCGTCGGGGCCGCCGAGCTGTGGGCAGTGATGGTGATGCTCTGGCTGGACGTGTTGCCCGTTCCGGCACCGGTGACGGTCAGTGTGAACGTGTACTGACCGGCGGCGGCCGGCGTGAAGCTGGCCACTGACCCGGTGGGGGTGGTGAGCGTCACGGACGGGCCGCTGGTCTGGGTCCAGGCGTAGCTGAGGATCGTGCCGGTCGACCCGGTGCCGTCGAGGGTGACCTTCTGGCCGGTGGCGACGTTGGTGGCATCCGCTGTGATCGCGGCGACCACCTGTTGGGCCGTGAAGGCTGCGCCGGTGATGACCACGTCGTCGCCGTCACTGCCGCCCTTGGTCGAGGTCACGTTGACGTCGGCCGGCGGAGCGTCGAGGGAGACGGTGAACCGCTGCGACGTGCCGCTCGTGTCGTGCACGGCCGTCGGGTAACCCGCCAGCGTCAACGCCGCGGCCGGGTCGCCGGACTGGGCGAGCACGATCAGCGTCTTGGTGTCGTTGTCGTAGATCGCGCTGTTGACGTGGACCTTGTCACTGAACTGCGTCGGGTCGACGTGATCGACCGTCTTGGGGTTGTCGGTGGTGTTGGTCACGGCGAAGTCGGGCGGCGCCGCGCCGTCGACGCGGATGCGGGCGTAGTAGCCGCCGTTGCCGTCCTGGCGCATCGCAGTGGCGGCGATGCCGGTGCCGGTGATGACCAGGGCCTGGCCCGGCTGGGACTTGGCGAACAGGTCGATGAAGTTGCCGCCGCCGCTGTCTTTGGTGGTGACGGTCTTGGTCACCTGCACACCGGCGCGGGTGGCGTTCTTGCCCATGATCGAGAACAGGTTCGTCTCGATGCAGTCGTCGGTCGCCGTCGGGCTGTCGCCCAGCGCCGGGTTGGCGCACAGGTTCGGTGATCCGGTGAACGACCCGGCGGGGCCTTCGATGCGGAAGATGTTGGTGCCGTACGGGCTGCCGGTGACCTGGTGGTCGACGGTCGGGTCACCGAGGTGGCCAGCCGGCGCGGCCGGGGCGATGGCCGGGTCCCACTTGAGGAACGGCGCGGGGCGGCTACCCAGCGCGGCCTCGAAGGTGGAGCCGCCGACGAGGTCGCCGATGTCCTCGGTGACGTTGATCCCGCGCGCCGCGCCGGCGATGTTGCCGTTGCCCGCCTCGGCGGTGTACGTGTCGAGGCCGAACGGGTGGGTGACCTTGTAGTCCGCCCCGTCGATCAAGCCGGAGACGCGGAGCCGGATCCGGCCGAAGGAGATCTGCTGGCCTGGCGCCACGTCGCCCGCGAACGCCGCCTCCAGCGAGGTCACCAGCAGGGCCTTGCCGCCGTTGGCGTTGGTCGCCAGGCTGGCGTCGGCCATCGACCAGAACGCCTCGTCGGGGAAGTTGGTCGGGAAGACCAGCGGCTGGCCCGGTGTGGGCAGGTTGCCCATGACGCAGTACGGATCATTGGTGGCGAGGCACAGTTCGAGCCGCTGACCGCTGGTGTCCGTGTACGAGATGGGGAAACCGTTGGTCTCGTCGATCGGGCCGACCTGCTTCAGGCCGACGGTGTTGGGGCCCGCGGGCCCGGGGTGTGCCGGCGGCGGTGCCGCGGCGGAACCGGAGCCGGAGCTCATGAGCACCGGCAGCAGCGCAGCTGCAGCGAGGCCTGCGGCCAGCGCCGCCCGCTTCCGGTGCGATCCTGTCGCTCTGGACTTCGAGGCAGGCGATTTCGCCCGCGTCGAAGCAGTCCGATGGATGTTCACAGTATGTACCTCTCTTGTTGCTTGGTTCTTGGGGTGGGCGGCCGGCGGTTCCCGGCCGCAGCCGTCAGTGGAAGTGGGATCTCGACAGGTCGCCGAAGATGGCCCAGTAGGAGAAGCCGGCGACGTAGATGCTCGAGGTGATGATGACGATCCGTCCGACGAGCCCGATGCGTCGGTGGTCGTGGCTGGGGCGGTGGATGACGAACGGCAGCAGCGCGACGATCGTGGTCACCTCGAACACGACGGAGAGGACGTCGGAGCGTCCGATGGTGCCGCGTACGCCGGCGGTGGGTCCGAACGGGAGGCCGATGGTGCGGTCGCAGGCCCAGATGAGTACCGGGACGGCGCTGACCGCGATCGTCGTGGCGGCGACCCACGGTCGCAGGTGGACGACGAGTAGGGCGGCGAGCACTCCTTCGGCCAGTGAGACGGCGAAGAAGAACGCTCCTGCGGTGGCCCATTTCGCGGGCGTGGGAGTCGATGACGCTCCAGTGCAGGAACTGGGCGTTCGGTGATCGTCATGACTGTGGCCTCATGGTGTGATCTCCCAGCCGAACATCATGGCGTGGTCTTCGTGGGCGAGGTTGTGGCAGTGGCCGACGTAGGGGCCGACGAAGTCGCGGAAGCCGCGGTAGATGATCACCGATTCGCTCGGGTCGAGCGCTACGAGGTCCTCGCGTGACAGGTCGTCGGGATGGTTGGGACTGCTCTTGGTGACGTCCTTGCCGTTGCGCATCACTGTGCGGTGTTCTTCCATGTGGAGGTGGAATGGGTGCACCCAGCCGCCGCCGCCGTTGCGGATCTCCCACAGGTTGAAGCTGTTCTTCTTCTGTTGGGCGAGCGGGGTCTTGCCGGCCGGGTTCTTCAGGCTTGTCGCCGGTTTCGTCGGGTCGAACTGCTTGCCGTTGATCAACCACTCGATCTCGCCGCCGGCGCTGCCGCGCTGCACCTCGAAGATCAGCCGGTTGTCGAGCATCGATTGCCAGTTGTTCGGCAGCGGCGGTAGGTCACGCATGATCGTCGTCGGGATCTGGCTGTTGTCGGGTGCGTCGTCGCCGATGACGAACTTGAGGACCGGCACCATGTACTTCGGGTCGGACGAGAACCGCGACGAGCTGTTCCACATCCGCCCGTCGGGCATCTTCATCACGTTCGTCAGGTAGACGACGTCGCCCTTGGTGGTCGGTGTGCCGTCCATGTACTTGGTGAAGTCGATGATCACCTCGCGCCGCTTGGCCGGCCACAGCTCGAACGAGTCACGCGGGATCGGCATCGGCAGCAGGCCACCGTCGGAGGCGATCTGGGTGAACTTCATGCACTGCTGGCCGTCGGGGATGCGGTACTGGCCCTGCAGCTCGGCGCCGCCGTAGCCGAGCGAGGCCGACGACTTCGGGCCCTGCGTCGAGCTCATCAACTTGAACTCGTAGATCCGGGCCACCGACGCGTCGAGGAACCGGAACCGGTACTTGCGCCGCTTGACCTCCATCACCGGCGACGCCGTGCCGTTGACCGTGAAGACGTCACCGACGAAGCCGTGGTTGGGGAAGTGCTTGTAGAACGTCTTGCCCCACCACTCCGGGTGCTTGCGCGGGTTCTTCGCCGCGGGGAACTCGCCCATCCCGTCGTGCATGTCCTGGTGCACGGTGACCCCGTCGTCGAGACGGAAATCGGAGAACGCCAACGGGACGTCGTAGTCGACGTCGAACGAACCGTCCGGGTTGTTCGTGCGCACCCCGGGCAGGCGCAGACCCTGGGTCTCGTCGCCCATGTCCATACCGTTCTTCGGGTCGTAGATCGGGAACAACCCGACCATGCCCTTGTACACGTTCGACCCGGTGTGATCCATACGATGATCGTGGAACCAGAAGAAGCTCTGCTTCTCACAGTCCAGACCGCCAGCCGGCCAGTTCAGGTACAGGTTGTCCACCCACATCCCCGGCCGGTAACCGTGGTGCTGCGGGCCGTAACGCATCGAATAGTGCGGGTTGCCGTCGCTCTCCGGCGCCGTGTGACCGTTGTGCAAGTGGATCAGCATCGACCGGTCCGGCGCACCGAAGTCCTGACAATCGTAGTTCTCCGGGTTCTGGTCGAGCTCGTTGATGAACCGCACGATCACCGGTCGCCCATACTCGGCGTTGATCATCGGGCCCGGGAACTGGCCGTTGAACCCGTAGATCGTGCTCGCCGGGAGATCCCGCAACGTTCCCGCAGCCACCTGCTTGCCAGCCGCGTCGAACGACACCGTCGGCCGACCATTGGCGTCGATCGGCAACACCTTCGAGGTCGTGAACGAATGCCCGGCCACCTTGACCCTGATCGCATACACGAGCGGATCCTGATACCCGACCTGACCCGGCCAGATCTGATGCTGCTGATTGCCCAGCGAGTTCTGCTGCCCCTGCCCCGGCCCCGGCGGACTCTTCCAACCGCCGAACTCCGACAACTGCGTCGGCGCGAGCGCCTTCGGGACAACCAACGGATCGTTGAACGGATTGACGATCAACGGGCTCGTCGGGAACGACTCGTTGTAAATCGAGTCCGCCCAAGCGATCGACGCCGCATCGAACACCCCATCGCCCGACAACAAACCCCGCCGCCGCAAGTTCGGCGCCACACCATCCGACGCCACCGCCAACGCCACCGCCGCCCCACCCACCGCACCCAGCCGCAAGAACAACCGCCGAGGAATATGCAAGCCCCGCCCAGTCGGCGCAAACTCCGCGTCAAACCCCTCGGTCGTCTCCATCAAAATGGCTCCCGCCCATCAAGGACCCATCAAGGTCCGTTGCTCCGTCCGCTAGAAGGGTGCCAACCCGCCGTGAAAACGACACTAGGACTTTCGAACCATTCGCCAACGAGGAAAGGGTCGAGGCATCGAACCTGCTCAACGAAAGGGTCCAGCTCGCGTTGCACCTCCCGAGAATGCCGTTCAATCGTTGCGCTGAGCTGATCGATGTATCCGAGATGCAACGACAACATCAACGTGTGGTGATCGTCGAAGCGGCCCTCCAACGCCAACCGCACCCGAGCAACTCCGTCGACGCTTCGTCGGCAAGCGCACCAGGCGATCGTCGCCGAGACTGCACTGTGCCGACGTCGTCAGCGCCCTGACACGCCGCTCGAAAGTGCGGTGTCGAGCTCGTCGCGCGGGCATCCGGGTCGAGAGCTGGACCGTTCAGTCGCCGGGCCGGCGTTGTCACGCCTCCCGGATCCGGTGGGCGCATCATCGGAAGCGAACCCGGACGTCAGGCTCGAGTCATGGCGTCCTGGTACGGGCTCTGCGGCGAGCCCGACCCCTCACGAGGAGGAGCATGAGGAGTCCGATGCCAACGTTGATGGCACCGACGAGGAGGACCGAGGCGGTGCCGAAGCCGGTCGCGGGCAACCGGTCATCGGTGGCGAAGCCGTTCGCTGGCAACCGCTCAGCGGTGCCGAAGCCGTCCGCGGGCAACGGCTCAGCGGCGTCGTCGACGAGGAACGTTGCCGACACGCTGCCCGACTGCGCGCCGGTGGCGGTGAAGGTGTGGATGCCGAGGTCGATCTCCGGTCCGATGGTCCAGGTGAAGACGACGGCGCCGTTGGCGTCGGCGGTGACGGTGCCGACGAGCACTTGGTCCGAGAACATCGTCGCCGACACCAACTCACCGGGTTGGAAGCCTCGAGCCGTGGCGGTCTGGGTCGTGCCGCGTTGGATGCTCGGGATCGACAGGTCGATGGTCAGCACCGTTGGTGTTGACGTTGGTGGTGTGGAAGGCGCTGTGTCGATGCGGCTGGTCGGTGTCGTGCGATTGCCAGCGGTATCGACGGCGACGATCGTCAACGCGGTGTCGGGCGGGATCGGGATCGCGGGGGTGCACGACCATGATCCGTCGTTGCCGACTGTGGCCTGGCAGACGGGTGTCCCGTCGCCGGTGGTGACGATGATCGTGGTGGCGGGTTCGCCGCCGGTGCCACTGATCGTCGTCCCGTCGGTCGGGTTGACGCTGGGGCTGCCGGGTGGGCCCGTGTCGACGGTGACCGTGATGGTCGTGGTGCCGCTGGTGTTGCCGTTCGGATCGGTCTGGGTGACGGTGTAGTGCTGGGGGCCGTCGGTGGCTGGCGTGGTCGGCGTGCAGGCCCAGGTGCCGTCACCGGCGACGGTGGCGGTGCACGCGGTGGTGCTCGTGCCGTCGGTGACGGTGACGGTGGCGCCTGGCTCGCCAGTGCCGGTGAACGTCGGCGTCGGGCCGTTGGTCGAGCTGCCGGCGGACGGTGAGGTGATCGTCGGTGCTGGCGGCGCGGTGATGTCGGTGTAGGTGGCGGTGGCGACGGCGGTGGCGACGGTGGCGTTGACCGTGAAGCCGAAGGTGTCGGCGCCGACGGTGGCCGGTGCGGTGACGATGGCGGTGTAGGTGCCGTCGCCGATGTCGGTGGTCGCTCCGACCGCGCCGACCCCGGTCGACACGGCGACGACGACGGTGGCGCCGCCGGTGGTGATCCGGTTGCCGTTGGCGTCGAAGAGGGTCGCGGTGACGGTGGCCGTCGAGGTGCCGTCGGCTGGCAGGGTGGTCGGGTTGGCGGTGATCGTCGATCGTCCGGCGTCGGCGATGCCGGCGACGTAGCTGACGGTGGCGGTGGCTGTGCCGGTGGACGTGTTCACGGTGAACCCAAAGGTTCCGGTCCCGACAGTGGTGGGTGCCGTGACGGTGGCGGTGTAGCGGCCGTTGCCGATTGCCGTGGTGGCGCCGAGGGTGCCGGTGCCGGACGTGAGGTTGACGACGACCGTGTCGTTCGTGGTCGTCAGCTGGTTGCCGTTGGCGTCGAACAGGGTGACGGTCAGGGTGCTTGTGGCGACGCCGTCCGCGGTGATCGATGGCGGGGCGGCCACGATGGTCGAGCGGTTCGCGTCGGCGGGGCCGGCGACGTAGGCGACGGTCGCGGTGCCGGTGCCGGTCGCGCCATTGACGGTGAACGAGAACACGCTGGTGCCGACGAGGTTGGGCGAGGTGAAGCCGAGCGTGTAGGTGCCGTCGCCGTGGTCGACGACGCCGACCGGGTCGAGTGCGGCTGCGCCGGTCTGGGTGACGATGACGGCGGCGCCGCCGGTGGTGAGCTGGTGACCGTTGGCGTCGCGCGCCACGACGGTGACGGTGCCCGGGTTGCCGCCGACGGCGACGATCGGCGGGGCGGCAGCGATGGTCGATGTGCCGGCACTCGCCGGAGCCGAGTTGCTCACCACGTGGGCGACCAACGCGACGTTGATCTCCCTGACCGCGGTCGTCGTCGTGAACACCAAGTGCGCTGACTCGGCGCCGATGGCGGTCCCAGGCGTGAACGTCACGTTGAACGTGCACCGGCCGCCGGCTGTGACGAACGAGCAGTCGTTGGTCTGCGAGAAGCTGGCCGCGTCGTTCCCGAGGATCTGGAACTCAGCGCCGAAGCCCATGTCGCCGTCGCCGGTGTTCGTCACGACGAGCGGCAGCGTGACCGCTGCGGAGTCGGCAGCCCTGGTCCCGAAGTCGAGCGTCGAGGTCGACAACGTCGCCGTCGCCTGCGGGCTGCTCGCGGCCGCTGCCTGGTCGACGGAGATGTCCTGCCAGGCAGTGCACTTCTTGCTGACGGCGTCGTTGGCGATGCAGAACCGCAGGTTCTCGATGTTCCACAGGGTGTCGACGCCGTCACCGCCGGAGAACCCCTTGACGACGCCGTGACCGCCGGAGGGCCCCTTGTCGTCGGCGACGCCCGCTGCGGACGAGGTGTCAGCCACCGTCACGCTGCCGTCGGCGTTCTTCTTCACCGTGTAGTTGCCGGTCGTCGCGAGGACCACACCGCCGTCCATGACGGCGAAGGAGCGTGAGTACGACGCCGTGTCGCAGTTCATCGTCGTCGCCAGGAGGTGGACGGTGCCGTCGGCGCTGGCGGCCGGGCAGTCGCCCGCGAGCCGGGCGTCCGGCGTCGGACTGGACGTCGGGATGTCGATCTCGCGCACCGCGACCAGATCACCCGGGTTGACCAAGCCGGCGAAGACCGCCTGCTGGAGGGTCAGGCCCGACGTGCCGGGACCGAATGTGCCCGACGTGGCCTTGTTCTCCATGAGGTCGGTGCGCCCGATCTCGACGTCGTGGTTCTTCGGGTCGCGGACGGTGATCGCCACCTTGAGCGAGTGGTCGCCGTCGATGATGTCGTTGTTGGCGCGGCCCTCGAGAAGGTCGCTGCCGGTGCCGCCGAGGAGGATGTTGCCCTCCTCCCAGATGGTCCCGCTGCCGGGGTCGCCGGGCGTGGCGCCGGCACCGACGAGCGGGCAGGTGCCGAGCGCCGACACGTCGAGGACCGGCTGCAGCGGCGACGGGAACGACGTGACCAGCTTGTTCAACCCGGCGATGCGGGCGACGCCTGCCGGGTCGAGCGCGTCACAACCACTGAAACCGGCGCCGCCGACGACGCCCGTTTGACTGTCGCCGCGGATGACGTCGTTGAACGCCGAACCCGAGTCGGCCTCGGTCTCTTGCCAGCGGTCGCGGTTCACCACGATCGGCAGCGGGAGCCCGGCGAGCTGCTGGTTGATCGCCATGTCGTCGTCGGCCCCGACGGTGTCGTACTGGTGGATCGCCCAGTCGAAGCCGCCTGCGCCGGCGTTGCGGTCGATGGCCGCGTTCTGCGCCATGATGTCGTCGCCGCCTTCGGCGTCGTAGTCGTTCTCACCGACTTGACCGATGAAGATGTCGTTGCCGGGAGCGGTCTCGGCGGGGTCGTCGAAGAACGGTGCGCCGTGGTCGCCCTGCAGCAGGTCCTGCCCGGAGCCACCCTCGATCCAGTCGTCGCCACCGTCCCCGAACACCGTGTCGGCACCGAGCCCGGCGTTGATGAAGTCGTCGCCGGGTCCGGCGAACGTCTCGTTGTCGTTGGCCCCGCCGAGCAGGAAGTCCTGGCCCTCGTTGCCCATCACGATGTCGTTGCCCGGGCCGGCGTCGATCGCGTCGTTGCCCGGCCCGCCCTTGGGGATGTCGGCACCGTCGAGGTCGGTGACGATGTCGTCGCCTTCACCACCGAGCACGGTGTCGTCACCACCCTGGGCGTCGATGATGTCTCGACCGGGCCCGCCCCAGACGGTGTCGTTGTCGTTGCCGCCCTTGACGCGGTCGACGCCGTCGGTGCCGCTGTACACGCTCTGGCCGTTGACGCCGGACGGATCGACGGAGTTGTGCTGCTTGTACGAGATCGTCCCGTCCGGTGATCGGACCAACAGCAGGTTCTCGTCGCAGTCCGGGGTGTTCGGATCGTCGGCGACAGCAGCTCCGTCCGACTTGAAGGCCGCGGCCGTGCCCTTCAGTGCGGACAGCTGGAACTTGCAGTCGGCGGTGGCGAACGCGTCGGCCTTGAGGGTGTTGGTGCCGTCGGTGGTGCGCTGGATCATCTCGGAGAACGAGTTGCCCTCGAGCTGGGTGCGCAGGTTCATGCCCGGCGTGCGGGCGAGGTAGTACAGGCGGTCGCCGTCTTGCAGCTTCTCGAGCTGCGTCTGGAAGACGTAGTTGAACGTCGAGCCGAGCAGTCCGCCATTCAAGTTGGTGACCTCGGCGAGACCGCCGACCCACAGGTCGACATCGTCGAGCCCCGTCGTCGTCTGCCCATTGGCGTCACTCGCCCATGCGCTGCCAGGCGTGCTGAACATGAAGTCGGCGGCGTCGTCGGGCATCGCGTCGGCCTTGGTGATGACCGCCCCGGTCTTCGGGTCGGTGACAGCCGGGCGTGGGTCGACGATGGCGCGTGCCGCGTCGCGCTTGGCCTGCAGCGTCGTTGCCGACGTGATGGTGGGGTGCGTGCCGTAGGCCGCGAGGAAGTTGATCAGCGACTCGGGGTGCTTGAGGTGCTGGCCGAAGTCGCTCCAGCTGGTGTAGGGGGTGAGCTGGCCGTCGTTGGTGTCGGCGAACACGGCCCGGCGGAACTCGTTGAGCCGCGGTACGCCGGCGTCACGAGCGCGGGTGATGTTCAGTGTCGCCAGGTCGAGTGGCAGGCCGAGCAGGTTGTTGCGCAGGGTCTCGGTGACGAACTCGTCGATCTCGTTGCCGACCTGGTCCGACGAGCCCATCACGATCGCGCCGGCCGCCTCCTTGGGTGTGTACACCGGGTGTGACGGATCGACCGCGTTGTCGAAGTACTCCGGCGGGTTCAAGAACGCGGTCAGCAGCGCAACGCTGTTGTCGCGGGTGGACCCGTCGGCGTTGGTGTCGGCGCGAGCCACGTCCTCGTCGAGCATGGAGTGGCCGAAGCGGTAGACGGCGTGGGCGAACTCCGCCTCGACTGCCGGGTCGATGTCCGGCGAGTAGACGTGGAACGGCCGGATCGCCGGGACCATCTTGCGGGCGAACTCCTCGAACACCGTGTGCTGGTACTCCAACTCGGCGACGAACCGGGCGGCCTGGAACAGGCGTCCACCGAACCCGAAGCTCACGTCGGGCCCGGCGCCGTCCACCTGGTGCGCAGCCCGGAAGTCCGCCAGCAGGCCGGCGTTGGCCGGGACGTTCAGCGTCTTGGTGATGTCGTCCACCAGGCGGTTGTGCTCGGCGTCGAAGACCTGGTGGATCGACGACAGGGCGATGTTCTCGTTGCACCGACCGTCACCACAGGCGAAGTGCGAGTTGAGCAGCTCGTCGTCGTAGGTGCCGGCCGGCTGGTTGGCGAAGTCCGCCGACGGGGTGCTGTCGGCGTCCGGCGCCGGGGCCACCGGCGCAGTCCCCGGGTTGTGGTCGGTGTCGACCGGCGACGGATCGGCGTTGTGGGCGATGTCGGTCAGGAACGGCGTGTTGAAGGACAGGACGTTCGCCGGCACGGCAACCGGGCTGGCGATGTCACCCTCGACGAGGCCGGTGGCCGTGACGTACTGCGGCAGGCCACGCACCGGGCCGGGGATGAAGTTGCCGTACGGGTCGGTGGCGAGCATCGGGACGCTCGTCACGTCCTTGTCGACGAGGAGCAGGCCGAGCTTCGCGGCTGCCTGCTTCTTGAGCGACGCCCAGGTCGCAAGGCCGTCGATCCCGGCGGGCGAACCGGCGTAGGTCTGGCCGGCAGGCAGACCGCCGAGCATCTTCCCGGTCGTCACCGGCCGTCCGTTGAGGAGCGAGTAGTCGCGCAGGAACACCTGGTGGGAGGAGTGCGACGTGTAGACCTGGCTCAGATCGACCCACGGTGAGTCGGTGTTGGTGGCGCCCGTGTTGTCGGCCGACTCGTCGACGTTCGGCGTGGCCGGGTCGTCGTCCAGCTTCCCATCGGGCCCCGGCCCGACCTGGGCGCGCGACAGCACGATGAACGCCTGCGATGCCGGGACCTCGTCGCCCGTACCGGCCTTGCCGTCGGGGCCGACGGTGCGCAGCGGGTCGTCCGCCTTCAGTGGCACGAACACGGTCCCCTGGTCCTTCACCGTCTGGTCGACGCCGTGGTCGAAGAACTGGCCGAAGAACGTGAACAGCGAGTTGTAGGGCGGCGACAGGCCGACATCGGTCGTCACGTTGGGGATGAACAGCGTCTGGTGCGACGGGACGCAGCCCGCCGGGACGCCGGCGACCGGCGGGTTGGCCGTCTCGTCGGGGTCCGTCGTGCACGGGAACTGGCCCGGGTTGCCCTGGCTGCGCACCGGGTACCCGGCCGCGGCGATCGCCGCCGGGTTGGTCGACGTCTGGTCGACGATCAGGTTGCTGATCGTCCTCGGCTCGGAGTCGATGACGACGTTGCCGGGCTTGAACTGCTTGTAGCTCGTCGGACCGGGCCGACCCACCGGGAGCGCTGCGGTGATCGGCTCCGCGACGCGGTACGTCGGCGTGGCCAGGTGGGGGAACGGCACGTCAGCGGCGGCGTAGGTCTCCCGACCCACGAACAGGTTGTTGCATGAGCCGTCGACGGTGCGCAGCCCGTACGACGTCAGGCGGTCGGGGATCTGGTCGGACGCAGGACCGACGAGCGTCCCGCACGGGTTGTCGGGCGTGAAGGTCGCCGCGTGGCGCTCGGCGATCTTGATCTGCTTGAGGATGAAGCTCAGGTCACCTGCAGTGACGACGAACCCGTTTCCGACGGGTCCTGCCGCCGACGAAGGTGCGTCCAGCGCGGTCACCGCGAGCACGGCGATCGACGCGACGGCCAGACCGACGAGTGCGACCCGCGTACGGCCAGTTCGACGTCGCCCGAACCGAGGTCGATCCGAGTGCAAGGCAGCCGTCTCGCCGCGCCCCTGCGACCGCGAACCCGTCCTCACGAAAACCTCCCGTCGAGAGACGCGCCGTCGCCTGTCCCCTCATGTGTCGCCACAGAGTGCCGGTGGGCAGACCGCAGAGAACCAGGATCGGGAGTGGTTGAGTCGTTCGACCTAGGTGTTCATGTCACGGCGCAACTCAGGGCCCTGTGCAGAGGTGAACTGATTGACGGCCAACCGGTTGATCGAAGCGGCGAGTGAGCGGCAACAAACGGGCACAGGGGATGAAGACTTAGCGACACTTCAGGCACACTGCGACAAGCCGCGAGAACCGGCCTTCGGCATCGGCTATCCGCAGCTCCTCGAGCTGCGCCGCCGGGGATTTCCACCGTGTCGGAGGTTTGCTCACAGGCCGACAGCGCGGTGCCAGACCTTGACCTGGTTCGACCAACTCCAGCGCCAGGTCCACAGCGATCTCGCCGCCGCCTCGCCGCCCGCGCCGCCCGACGCGACCGTGGCCGCCACCCTCCGAGGAGCGAGGATTCGGCGAAGTTGGGGCGGCTCATCGCGCCTGACCTGGTCTGATACAGAGTGCCCGAGGTGGGACTCGAACCCACACGCCCTTGCGGACAACGGATTTTGAGTCCGTCGCGTCTGCCATTCCGCCACTCGGGCCAGTGACCGGCCGAGCGTACCGGAGCGGAGGCCGCCGGTCGCTCGATCGCAGCACGACACGGCGACGGCGGACTACGGTGATCTCACCATGCTTGCGTTCACCTTCCCAGGTCAGGGCTCGCAACGTCCTGGCATGGGTCGCCCGTGGGCCGACCACGACAGCTGGGAGCTGGTCGACGAGGCCTCCGAGGTGGCCGAGCGCGACATCGCTGCGCTCCTCCTCGACGCCGATGCCGAGGAGTTGCGCGACACACGCAACGCCCAGCTCACCACGTTCGTGTCGAGCCTGATCGTCCTCGATGCCGCCGAGCGCCTCGGTCTCGAACCCAGCGTGTGCGCCGGCCACAGCCTTGGGGAGTACACCGCGCTCGACGGCCACGGGTGCGTTGTCCTACGACGACGGCGTGCGTCTCGTCGTCGAGCGCGCCGAGGCGATGTACCAGGCCGGCACGGACCACCCGGGCACGATGGCCGCGGTGCTCGGGCTGGACGACGACCTCGTCGAGATCGCCTGCCGGCGCGCCGACAGCGACGTGTGGGTGGCCAACTTCAACGCGCCGGGCCAGGTGGTCATCGCCGGCTCGCCGGAGGGCGTGGCCGCGGCGACCGCCGTCGCCAAGGAGCTCGGCGCGAAGAAGGTCATGCCGCTGCAGGTGTCCGGCGCGTTCCACACCCCGTTCATGGCCCCGGCCCGCGACCGACTGCGCAAGGCCATCGCCGAGGCCAACCCGCGCGACACCGAGGTGCCGGTCATCTCCAACGTCGACGCCCGGCCGCACGACCTCGGCGCCGAGTGGGCGAGCCTGTTGTCGGCACAGCTGAGCAGCCCGGTGCGCTGGAAGCACTGCCTGCTCACGCTGTCCGATCTCGGCGTCGACTTCGTTCGCCGAGCTCGGCCCCGGCGGTGCGCTCACCGGCATGGCCAAGCGCACCGTGGACGGCGCCCGCACGCATCTCGGTGGCCACGCCGGAGGACCTCGACAAGCTGCTCGAATGGGTCGACGCCGGCGCCACGACGAGCGCCGATCCGTTCGAGGGCGAGCACCTGTTCGCCGCCGAGCGTCTCGTCGTCAGCCCGGCAGCCGGGGTGTTCGAACCGACGGGCGACATCGCCGACGGATCGCAGATCGTCGTCGGTTCGGTGCTCGGCCACATCGGCGACACCGAGGTCCGCTCGGCGTTCGCCGGCGTTCTGCAGTGCTACATCGCGTTGTCCGGCGAGCGGGTCACGCTGCGCCAACCGATCGCCTGGCTGCGCACCAACTAGACGCACCGACGCACGAGGGAGAGAGGATCCCATGCCGAACACACCACCCGGCACCCGGGGGGCCGTCATCACCGGGTGGGGCACCGCCCTACCGCCGAAGGTCCTCACCAACCACGACCTGGAGCAGATGTTCGACACCTCCGACGAGTGGATCGTCGAGCGCACCGGCATCCGCCAGCGCCACGTCGGTGGCACCACCGTCGGCCTGTCGATCGAGTCCGGCCGTCAAGCACTGGAGATGTCCGGCGTCGACCCGGCGGAGATCGACGCGATCGTCCTGGCCACCACCACGCCCGACCGCACGGTGCCGGGGTCGTCGGCCGCCGTGCAGCACGAGCTCGGGCTGCGCTGCGGCGCGTTCGACGTCAACGCGGCATGCAGCGGGTTCACCTACGCCCTCGTCGCCGCCCACGGGCTCATCGCCGTCGGGGCCAAGAAGATCCTGTGCATCGGCACCGACACGCTCGCCCGGATCACCGACTGGACGGACCGCAACACGGCGATCCTGTTCGCCGACGGCTCGGGCGCCGTGGTGCTCGAGGCCGTCGAGGGTCCGGGACAGCTGCTCGGCTGGGACCTCGACGCCGACGGGTCCGCCGAGCGCTTCCTGTACGCCGAGGTCGGCTCGCTCATCCGCATGGAGGGCAAGGAGGTCTTCCGCCGCGCCGTGCGCATCATGGTCGACTCGGCGGAGAAGTCGATGAAGGCCGCCGGTGTCACCGTCGACGACATCAAGCTGGTCGTGCCCGCACCAGGCCAACATCCGCATCATCGAGGCGGCCTGCCAGCGCCTCGGCATCCCGATCGAGCGGGCCGCGACCGTGCTGCACAACACGGGCAACACGTCGTGCGCGTCGATCCCGCTCGCCCTCGCCGACGCGCTGACGGCGGGCGTGTCGAGAACGGCGACCTCGTGCTGCTCGTCGGCTTCGGCGCCGGCATGACCGCGGCCAGCGCGGTGCTGCGCTGGGGCGGCGGCGCCGACCCCGTCAACGCGCTGTGAGCGACGGCCCCCCACCGGGCCGCGTCGTCCTCGTCACCGGCGGATCGCGCGGCATCGGCCTGGCGTGCGCGCAGCGGTTCGCCGCGCTCGGCGACCAGGTGGCCGTCACGTACAACTCCTCGCCCCCGCCCGACGGGCTGCTCGCCGTCAAGTGCGACGTCACCTCGCGGCGACCCGTCGACGCGGCCTTCGCCGAGGTCGAGGCGCAGTTCGGACCCGTCGAGGTGCTCGTCTCCAACGCCGGGATCACCAAGGACGGGCTGCTGCTGCGGATGAGCGAGGACGACTTCACCTCGGTCGTCGACGCCAACCTCACGCGCGGCCTACCGGGTCACCAAGCGGGCCGCGCAGGGCATGCTGCGCGCCCGCCGTGGCCGGTTGATCTACGTCTCCTCGGTCGTCGGGCTGCTCGGCTCGGCCGGGCAGGTGAACTACGCCGCCTCCAAGGCCGGGCTCGTCGGCCTGGCCCGCTCGGTGGCCCGCGAGCTGGGCTCGCGCAGCATCACCGCCAACGTCGTCGCACCCGGTCCCGGTGGCCACCGACATGACCGCCGCACTCGGCGACAAGCGCATCGCCGAGCTCACCGCCGCCGTCCCGCTCGGGCGCATGGCCACCCCCGACGAGATCGCCGGTGTCGTCGCCTTCCTCGCCGGACCGGACGCCGCCTACATCACCGGGGCGGTCATCCCGGTCGACGGCGGACTGGGCATGGGCCACTGAGCACGGCACTCGCCCGTCGTCGGCCCTCGCACTAGGGTCGACCCCGTTCTCACCAGATCAAGGAGATTCCTCGTGGATCAAGAACTGTTCGCCCGCTTCCGCAAGTGCGCCGTCGAGGTGCTCTCGGTGTCCGAGGACAAGGTCGTGCCCGAGGCCAAGTTCGGCGACGATCTCGACGCCGACAGCCTCGACCTCGTCGAGCTGGTCATGGCGCTGGAGGAGGAGTTCGACATCGAGGTGCCGGAAGAGGAGCTCGAGGGCGTCGAGACCGTCGGCCAGGCCTACGACCTCGTCGTCGCCAAGCTCTGATGAACGGGCGCGGCCGGCGCGTGGCCATCACCGGCTACGGAGTGGTCGCCCCGACGGGCATGGGGCGCGAGGCGTTCTGGGACGGCCTCAACGGCCCGGGGATCACCGGGGCCCGCTCGCTCGGCTTCGACCGACTGGGACCCGCTGCCGTACTACGCCAACCCCAAGGAAGCACGCCGCGCCGACCAGGTCGAGCAGATGGCCATCGCCGCCGCCGCCGAGGCGTTCGACCACGCCGGGCGGCCGTCGGCGACGGCCCGACCGGATCGGCACGATCTTCGCCACGGGCGTCGGTGGGCTGAAGTCCACCGAGGACCAGATCGGCGTGCTGCTGGAGAAGGGCGAACGACGGGTCTCGCCGTTCCTCGTCCCGATGATGATGCCCAACGCCGCCGGCGCGGCCATCTCGATGCGCTACGGGCTGCAGGGCCCGAACGAGACGATCACCACCGCGTGCGCCGCGTCCACCCACGCCATCGGCTACGCCGCCCGGCTCATCGCCTGGGGCATGTGCGACGCGGTGGTCACCGGCGGCTCCGAGGCGGCCAACTGCCGCGTCGGTGTCGCCGCGTTCGCCAACATGACCGCGCTCAGCTCGTCCGGGTCGAGCAAGCCGTTCGACGAGTCGCGCGACGGCTTCGTCCTCGGCGAGGGTGCCGCCGTGTTCGTGCTCGAGGAGTGGGAGGCCGCGCGTGGCCCGCGGCGCGACGATCCACGGCGAGGTGCTCGGCGCGGCCAGCAACGCCGACGCGCACCACATCACCGCACCGTCACCCGGCGGCACCGGGGCGATCGTCTGCATGAAGCTGGCCCTCGCCGACGCCGGCCTGTCGCCCGGCGACATCGCCCAGATCAACGCCCACGGCACCTCGACGCCGCTGAACGACGCGGCCGAGGCGGCGGCGATGGCCGAGGTCTTCGGTCCGTCCGGCGTGCCCGTCACGTCGACGAAGGGCGTCACCGGCCATGCGCTCGGTGCCGCAGGGGCGCTGGAGCTGGCGGCGGTGCTGCTGTCGTTCGAGCAAGCGGCTGATCCCGCCGACGGCCGGCACGGAGAAGCCCGACCCGGACTTCGACATCGACCTGGTGGTCGGCGAGGCCCGGCCGTGGACGCCGGGTCCGACGATGTCCAACAACTTCGGCTTCGGCGGCCACAACGGCAGCGTGATCGTCAGCCCGCCGAGCTGATCGCGCTTCAGAGCCGCCGTCACACGACACGAACATCAGGTCGCACTCGCAGGCCGTCTGGCCGCCGAGCACGGCCCTGCCGCTGCCCTTGCCGGCGCGCGACGACAGGCGACCCATCTCCACGGACAGCTCGAGCGTGTCGCCCGGGCCCACCTGACGACGGAAGCGGGCGCCGTCGAGACCGCCGAACAGCGGCAGCTTGCCGGCGTAGCGCTCGTCGGTGAGCACGGCGATCGCGCCGACCTGGGCGATCGCTTCGCACATCAGCACGCCCGGCAGCGTCGGCCGCCCGGGGAAGTGCCCGGCGAAGAACCACTCGTCACCGGTGAGGTGCCAGCGGGCGGTGGCGCGCACGCCAGGCTCCAGCGAGACCACCTCGTCGACGAACAGGAACGGCGGACGGTGCGGGAGGATGGCCGACGGCTCGGGCAGTCCGGCCATCTCAGTCGCCCAGCGCGGCGAGCAGCTTGAGCGGGGTGTCCTTCGGGCTGATCTTGTACCACGCCTGCTCGACCTTGCCGTCGACCCCGATGAGGAACGCCGATCGCTCGATCCCCATGTACGTGCGGCCGTAGTTCTTCTTCTCCTTCCACACCCCGTACGCCTCGGCGACCTCGTGGTCCATGTCGGCCAGCAACGGGAACCCGAGCCCGTACTTGCTGTCGAACTTGGCCTGGGCGGCCACCTTGTCCGGGCTGATCCCGATGATCGTCGTGTCGCCCACCTGGCCGGCCACGTCGCGCAGGCCGCACGCCTGGGCCGTGCATCCGGGCGTGTCGGCCTTCGGGTAGAAGAACACCAACGTGCGATGACCGAGCTGGTCGGCGAGCGTGGTGGTCTCGCCGTGCTGGTCGGTCAACGAGATCGGCGGGGCGTCGTCACCGGGGCTGAGCATGCGGCCGAGCATAGGCACGGTCGATCCGTCGGGCCGAGGCTCGCCGGACCGCTCAGGTGCGCCGCAGCCCGTGCCCGTAGAAGCCGCCACGCGGGCGGGCATGCGCGTGGTAGTGCGTCGGGATGGTGCGCATGTTCTCGTCGACGACGTGCCGCTCGAACGTGTACTCGCGAGCCACGGCCTCGGCCAGGTGGCCGAGCATCACGTCGCGCAGCTCGGCCGGCGGGTTCGGATCGTGGCGCTTCCAGACGACCATCGGCACCCAGCACATCTCGCACTCGGCCACCCAGCACAGGTCGTCCTCGTAGAACCAGTCGGTCGTGTGCGCCGCCTCGCACAGCTCGCACTCCTCCGCACTCGGGCCCGACGGTGCTGCGGCGTCGCTCATGCGTCGATCGCCGCGCGGACCTCGGCGACGTAGTCGCCGACGGCGTCGGCACCCTCGTCGAGCAGGCGACGCACGACCGACGCACCCTGCACGACGCCATCGGCGACCTGGCAGGCCTGGTGCGCCTGCGCCGCGTTCGACACGCCGACCCCGACCAGCACCGGGACGTCGGTGATCGCCTTCAGCCGTGCCGCGAGCGCCGTCGCCGTGGCGGCCAGGCTGTCGCGCTCGCCGGTGACGCCGAGCAGCCCGACCGAGTAGACGAAGCCGCGGCACCGGGCGGCGATGCGCGGCAGGCGGGCGTCGGGCGCGGTGGGCGCGGCGAGCATCACGGTCTCGATGCCGTACTCGTCGGCCGCGGCGCACCACGGACCACTCTCGTCGAGCGGCAGATCGGGCACGATCGCCGCGGCGATGCCGGCGGCGGCGAGCTGCTGGGCGAAGCGCACCGGGCCCGGGTGGTGCACCGTGTTGTAGTAGGTCATCACCGCCAGCGGGATCTGCACGTCGAGGTCGCGGGCCTCCTCGAGGATCGACACCGGCGTGGCGCCCTGCTCGAGCGCCAGCTGCGAGGCCCGCTGGATGACCGGGCCGTCCATCACCGGGTCGGAGAACGGGATGCCGATCTCGATGCCGTCGGCGCCGGCCGCGGCGGCGGCACGCACCGCGTCCTGCCAGCCGTGCAGCCCGCCGGTGATGTACGGCACGAGCAGCTTGCGTCCGGCGTCGCGCTTCGAACGGAACGCTGTCTCCATCGACCCGAGCGCCTGCACGCTGTGGCCGCTCATCGCAATATCCGGGGGCTGCGCCCCCGAACCCCATCCACGGCCGGCTCCCTGGCGGTCAGCGTCGGCCGTCGATGCGCTCGCTGCCGCTCGCTCATCGTTCGAGGATGTCCATCATCTGGGCGACGTCCTTGTCGCCGCGACCGGACAGGTTCATCAGCACCGTGGCGCCGGGGAACGTGCGCGCTTCGCGGATCACCCAGGCCAGCGCGTGGGCGCTCTCCAGCGCAGCGATGATCCCCTCGCTCGATGCCAGGCGCTGGAACGCCTCGATCACCTCGGCGTCGGTGACCGTCGGGTACTCCGCCCGGCCGATCGACGACAGGTAGGAGTGCTCCGGCCCGACCCCGGGGTAGTCCAGGCCGGCGGAGATCGACTGGGCCTCGAGCACCTGGCCGTACTCGTCCTGCATCAGGTAGCTGCGCATCCCGTGGACGACACCGGGCTGGCCCCGCGACACGGCGGCCCCGCCCGCCGGCTCGACGCCGACGAGGCGGCTGCGGGTGTCGACGAAGCCGGAGAAGATGCCGATCGCGTTCGATCCGCCGCCGACGCAGGCGGTGACGATGTCGGGGACGTCGCCGAGCAGGGCGACGCTCTGCTCGGTGGGCCTCCTGGCCGACGACCCGGTGGAACTCGCGGACCATCCACGGGATACGGGTGCGGGCCCATCACCGAGCCGAGGCAGTAGTGCGTGTCGCCGACCGTGGCCACCCAGTCGCGCATCGCCTCGTTGACCGCGTCCTTGAGCGTGCGGCTGCCGCTGTGCACCGCCTCGACCTCGCTGCCGAGCAGGCGCATGCGGAAGACGTTCAGCTCCTGGCGGTCGACGTCCACGGCACCCATGTACACCTTGCACGACATGCCCATCAGCGCCGCGGCGGTGGCCGTGGCCACGCCGTGCTGGCCGGCACCGGTCTCGGCGACGAGGCGGGTCTTGCCCATCCGCTTGGCCAGCAGCGCCTGCCCGAGCACGTTGTTGATCTTGTGCGAGCCGGTGTGGTTGAGGTCCTCGCGCTTGAGCAGCAGGCGGATGCCGAGGTCGTGGCCGAGGTTGTGGCACTCGGTGAGGATCGACGGCCGGCCGGCGTAGTCGCGCAGGATGGCGTCGAGCTCGGCGCGGAACCCGGGATCGGCCCACGCCTCGCGGAACGCGGCCTCGAGCTCCTCGCACGCCGGCACCAGGGTCTCGGGCACGAAGCGTCCGCCGAACTCGCCGAAGCGCCCGGTGGCCGACGGCTCGCCCATCAGGGATTGCGCGGTGGTGCTCATTCGTCGGCCCAGTCGTAGGGCAGCTCGTCGGGGCCGAGGTGCCGCTCCGGCGCCGCCGCCTTGGCCCGCTCGATGAACGCCTTGACCTTCAGCGCGTCCTTGCGGCCCGGCGTCTTCTCCACGCCGGTGGAGACGTCGACGCCCCACGGCTGCGCCAGGCGCACCGCCTCGGCGACGTTGTCGGGGTCGAGCCCCCCGGCGAGGATCACCCGCAGGCCCTCGGGCACCTCGCCGAGCAGGCCCCAGTCGAACACCTTGCCCGAGCCGGGCGTCGCCGTCTCGACGTGGATCAGGTCGGTGGCGTACTCGTTCGCCCGCCGGGCGTCGGCGGAGCCGGCGACGACGCACTTGATCACCCAGCGGATCTGCGCAGCGACCTCGGCGACCATCGCCGGCGTCTCGTGACCGTGCAGCTGGGCGGCGCGCAGACCGGCGCGGTTGACGATGTCGATCACCCGCTCCGGGTGCTCGTCGCGGAACACGCCGACCGTGAGGATCTCCGGCGGCAGCCGGCGGGTGATGTCGTAGACCTGCTGCGCGGCGACCTGGCGCGTCGACGGGGCGAACACGAAGCCGACGGCGTCGGCGCCCATCGCGACCGCGAGCAGCGCGTCGTCCTCGTTGGTGATCCCGCAGATCTTGACGAACATCCGCGGTCGAGCGTAGAGGCCGGCGGGTCGGTCCGACCCGATCAGTTCCGCAGCTCGGCGATCGCGGCCACCGGATCCGCCGCGGTCACCAGCGTCTCGCCGACGAGCACGGCGTCGTATCCGGCGGCGCGCAGCGCGCGGGCGTCGTCGCCGTCACGGACACCGCTCTCGGCCACCTTGACCACGCCGGCCGGCATCTGCCCGGCCATCCGCACGGCACGCTCGTGGTCCACCTGGAACGTCACGAGGTCGCGCTGGTTGACGCCGATCAACGTGGCCCCGCCTGCAGGGCGACGTCCAGCTCGGCCTCGTCGTGGATCTCGACGAGCACGTCGAGGCCGATCTCGACCGCCAGGCGGTGGAAGGCGATCACCTCGTCGGCGCTGAGCGCGGCGACGATCAGCAGCACGCAGTCGGCGCCCATCAGCCGGGCGTCGCACACGTCGGCCGCGACTGACGGTGAAGTCCTTGCGCAGCACGGGCAAGCGTGCAGGCGGCGCGCGCCGCCTGCAGGTCGGCCACCGACCCGCCGAAGAACTCCTCGTCGGTGAGCACCGACAGGCACGACGCGCCGCCCTGCGCATACCGCCCGGCGAGCACCGCCGGATCGAGGTCCGGCGCCAGGTCGCCCTTCGACGGCGACCGGCGCTTGATCTCGCTGATCACCGCCAGCCGGTCGGACCCGGCGAGCGCGGCGCGGAAGCGCGCGCGTCGCCGGCATCGCCGACGCCCGCTCGGCGAGCGCGTCGACCGACCGGTCGTCGGCGGCAGCCGACGAACGATGGCGGGCGACGATCCGGTCGAGGTAGGTCGTCGCCATCAGCCTGAGTGGCGTCAGAGGCCCTTGCCCTGGACGGGCTTGAGGAACTTCAGCTCCGGACGTGCCGCCGAGGAACGGGGCCAGCACGGGCCCATCGCCTTCATCGCCTCCGACTCGCCGTGCGCCTGCGCCGCGGCTTGATCGGTGTACAGCTCGTAGAAGTAGACGGCGTCCTCGTCCTTCGGGTCGTGGTGGAGGATGTAGTAGATGGTCCCCGGCTCGTTCTGCGTGACGTGGTCGTACTCGGCTCTGCATCGCCGCGATCATCTCGTCGCGCTTGCCCGGCTTGCGCCGGGATCCTTGCCCAGATCGCCACTTGACTCATCCGTGTCCTCCTCGAACCTGCGCCGCAACCCCTGCGGCGTCTGCGGGCGAACGTAGCAGCGTGCCACGATGGACGCCGTGGCCGATGGACGCGCCGATGGCGGCGGCGAGCGCACGGTCGTCGTGATCGAGGACGACGCGCACATCGCCGACCTGCTCGACCTGTACCTGCGTGAGGCCGGCTTCCGCGTGCTCCAGGCGGCCACGGGCGAACGTGGATTGGAGCTCGTCGCCCAGCACCGCCTGGCGCTCGCGGTGCTCGACATCGGCCTGCCGGACATCGACGGCTTCGAGGTCTGCCGGCGGATCCGCGCGACGACCTCGCTTGCCGGTGATGTTCCTCACGGCGCGCGACGGCGAGATCGACCGAGTGCTCGGCCTGGAGCTCGGCGCCGACGACTACGTCGTCAAGCCGTTCTCGCCACGCGAGGTCGTCGCCCGCGTCAAGGCGATCCTGCGGCGCGGCGAGCCGCCGGCCACCGCCGACGACCACGCTGGTGCGCATCGGCGACGACTTCGAGGTCGACACCGCCCGGCGAGAGGTCCGCCGGCGCGGCGAGTCGGTGGCGCTGGCCACCCGCGAGTTCGACCTGCTCGCCTTCCTCGCGCGCAACCAGGGGATCGCCCTCAGTCGGCCAGCAGCTGATCGACCGGGTGTGGGGTGCCGACTGGTACGGCGACGACCGCACGGTCGACGTCCACGTCCGCCAGCTGCGCAAGAAGCTCGGCGACGACCTGCCACTGGCCACCGTGTGGGGCATCGGCTACCGGCTCGGGTAGCGCGGTCGTGCTCACAGATCCCTCACATCTCGGCGACACCCTGGCCCGTCGATGACCCGCCGCGCTTGACGATCCTGATCGTCGGCGTCGTCCTGGCCACGGTCGCTCCTGGTCGGCGGCGGGACGCTCGTGCTGGCCAACCTCCGTGCCCGGCACACGACCGAGCGCCAGCTGCGCGCCGAGGCGCAGCGCGTCGCGGCGAACATCGACGACGACGCTCGACCTGAGCACGATCACCGATCCGGCGCAGCTGCGCCGGCGGCTGCGGCTCGTGCGCACCGTTCGGGGCGGTGCTGCCGATCGACGACGTCGCCGTCCTCGTCTCCGGCACCGGGGGTCAGCTCGACGCCACCGAGCTGCCGACCGGGATCACGCCTCGACGACATCGACCCGGCGCGGCTCGCCGAGCAGCTCACGGTCAGCGGCAACCGCGGCAACACGGTGTGGGCCGCGGCACCGACGACGACGAGCAACGGGCGGCTCGTCGTCGTCGTCCTGACGCGCGAGGCCAACGCCGGCCTCGGTGCGTCGGTGCGCTACTTCCTGGTGGCGGCGGTCGCGACGCTCGTGCTCGGTGCGGTCGCGGCCGTCGTTCCTCGGCCGGCGGCTCACCCGGCGGGTGCGCGACGCGTCCGCGGCCACCCAGCGGATCGCCGCCGGTCAGCTGTCGACGCGCGTCGAGCCACCTGCACGCCGACGACCACGACGAGCTGGCCGAGCTGCTGCGCAGCATCAACGGCGATGGCCGAGGGCCTGGAGCGCTCGAAGGTGCTGGAGCAGCAGTTCCTGCTGTCGGTCAGCCACGACCTGCGCACGCCACTGACCTCGATCCGCGGCTACGCCGAGGCGATCACCGACGGCGCCGCCGCGCCCGCCGCAGCGGCCGCGGTGATCCGGTCCGAGTCGCAGCGGCTGGAACGGCTGGTCGCCGACCTCCTCGACCTGGCCAAGCTGCGCAGCCGCTCGTTCTCGTTGCAACCCGGCGGCGCTCGACCTCGCCGCCGCCACGATCGCCGGTGCGGCGGGCTTCGCCCCGGACGCGGCCGACCGTGGTGTCACGCTGCGGGCGCCCGATGGGCCTCCTGTGCTCGTCCTCGCCGACCCGGACCGGCTGGCGCAGGTGGCGGCGAACCTCATCGAGAACGCCCTGAAGTACGCCCGCTTCGAGGTCGTCGTCTCCGTCGGCGTGGACCGTGGACATGGCGTGCTCACCGTCGACGACGACGGCCCGGGCATCGCCGCCGACGACCTGCCCCACGTCTACGAGCGGCTGTACGTCAGCCGGTCACGGCCGCAGCGCCAGGAGAGCTCCAGCGGGCTCGGGCTGGCGATCGTCCACGAGCTCGTCGAGGCGATGGGCGGCACCGTCGGCGTGGGCGCCGCCCCCTCGAGCGGTGCCCGCCTGTGGATCGCCCTCCCCCTGGCCGACCCGCCCGCTCCCCTCAGGGATCGTCCGTGACGAAATCACACGACGGCGCTCCACCTCCAGCCTTGGCGAACCGTCCGTGACGAAACCTCGCGGGCCGGGTCGGCAGGCGGGCCGAGGTCGGCAGGCGAGGCGGGCCATCGGCTGCACACGACACGGTTCTTGTCGCGCCTCGACCGGATCGCCGCCGGTCAAGGCGCGACCGGAACGATGGTGTTTGCGCCGGACACCACCCGGGTGACGGTTTCGTCACTGACGATTCGTGAGGGGAGCCGGGCGAGGGACGGCCGGGTCGGGCAGGACCCGAGCACGGACGCCCGGCGAAGTGTCAGAAGCCGAGGCGGGCGGCGATCTCGGCGGTCAGGGCGTCGATCGGGACGCGGACCTGTTCGGTCGAGTCGCGGTCGCGGATCGTCACCGCAGCATCGTCGAGCGAGTCGAAGTCGACGGTGACGCACAGCGGTGTGCCGACCTCGTCCTGGCGGCGGTAGCGCTTGCCGATCGACTGGGTGTCGTCGTAGTCGACCATGTACCGCTCGGCGAGCGTGGCGAACACCTGCTTGGCCAGCGGGGTGAGCGTGTCCTTCTTCGACAGCGGCAGCACCGCCACCTTGTACGGGGCCAGGCGCGGGTGCAGGCGCAGGATCGCTGCGCGCCTCGCCGCCGACCTCGTCCTCGTCGTACGCCGACAGCAGGAACGCGGCCATCGAGCGGTTCACGCCCGGCGGCCGGCTCGATGACGAACGGGACGTAGCGCTCGTTGGTCTGCGGGTCGAAGTAGTCGAGCTTCTGGCCGCTGTGCGCGGCGTGCTGCTTGAGGTCGTAGTCGGTGCGCTGGGCGATGCCCTCGAGCTCGCCCCAGCCCCACGGGTAGAGGAACTCGACGTCCGAGGTGCCGGCCGAGTAGTGGCTCAGCTCGTCGGCGTCGTGCGGGCGCAGCCGCAGCGACTCGGCGGGGATGCCGAGGTCGATGTACCACTGCAGGCGGGTGCGGCACCAGTACTCGTACCACTTCGGTCCGTCGGCGGGCGGCACGAAGAACTGCATCTCCATCTGCTCGAACTCGCGGGTGCGGAAGATGAAGTTGCCGGGCGTGATCTCGTTGCGGAAGCTCTTGCCGACCTGGGCGATGCCGAACGGCGGCCTCTTACGGCTCGTCTGCAGCACGTTGGCGAAGTTGACGAACATGCCCTGCGCCGTCTCCGGCCGCAGGTACACGGTGGAGCCGGCACCCTCGACCGGCCCGGCCTCGGTCTTGAACATCAGGTTGAACGCCCGGGCCTCGGTGAAGCTGTTCTTCGCCCCGCAGTTCGGGCAGGTGGTCGGGTCCTCGAGCGTGTCGGCGCGGAAGCGCTGCTTGCACGACGTGCAGTCGACGAGCGGGTCGGTGAAGTTGGCCAGGTGGCCGCTGGCCTCGAACACCGCCGGCGGGGCGAGGATCGCGGCGTCGATCAGCACGACGTCGTCGCGCTGCTGGACCATCGGGCGGATCCATGCGTCACGGACGTTGCGCAGCATCAGCGATCCGAGCGGGCCGTAGTCGTAGCTCGACCGGAAACCGCCGTAGATCTCCGCCGTCGGGTAGACGAACCCGCGCCGCTTGCACAGGTTGACGATCTGTTCGAGGTCGGTCGCTGCCATATTGGCTGAGCAGGCTATTGGTCAGTGTTCGAACATGGCCACGGTGCGCAGGCGGCGCTCGATGTGGTGCTCGAGTGCCCGCGTGGCCAACGTCGACACCTCGTGGGTGGCCGGCGACGCCGGCACGGCGAGCGCCTCGTTGAGCCGGCCGCCGAGCACCAGGCGCATCAGGGCAAGTGCCTCGGGGCTGATCGCCGACCCGCTGCGACAGGCGCGGCACAGCACGCCACCCTCGTCGAGGTCGAACGCCACGAGCGGCTCGGTCTCGCCACAGCGAACGCAGACGTCGAGCTGCGGACGAACGCCTTCGACGGCCAGCAGCTTCCAGTAGAACGCCGGCACGACGAGGGGCCCCGAGCGCTCACCGATCGTGCGCAGCACGCCGACGAGCATCCTGTACAGGTGCGGCGCCGGTTCGCGGTCGAGCGTCATCTGGTCGACGGCCTCGAGCACGGCCATCCCGTTGGTCATGTGGTCGAGGTCGATCGACCATCGGCGCCAGCGACTCCACCGCCTCGGCCTGGCTGACGATGTCCAGCTCGCGACCCTTCGCCAGCAGCAGGCGCACGTGGCTCATCGGCTCCAGTCGGGCACCGAAGCGCGACATCGTCTTGCGCACGCCCTTGGCCACGGCGCGCACCTTGCCGTGGTGCTCGGTGAGCAGCACGACGATGCGGTCGGCCTCGCCGAGCCGGTACGTGCGCAGCACCACGGCGGTGTCGCGATACAGCGGGGTACCCACCCTGGTGAGTGTGCTAGTCGAGTCCGCCGAAGCGGCGGTGGCGATGGTGGAACTCGTCGACGGCGCGCTCGAGGTGCGCCGGCTGGAGGTCGCTCCAGGCGACGTCGAGGAACACCAGTTCGCTGTAGGCCAGCTCCCACACCAGCGACGGCGGCAACCGGTGCCCCGGCCCGAGCACGACGACGAGATCTGGGTCCACCGTCGCCGGGGCGTTGAGCCCGGCCGCGATCGAAGCCTCCGTGATCGGTGTGCCGGCGAGCCGCAGGCGCTCGACGGCGCGCACCAGCCGCGCCCGACCGTCGGGCTCCATCGCGGCCGTCACGGTGCAGGCGCCGACGTCTCCGTGCGCGGCGGCGCGGTCGACGGTGGCGCCGCGCCGCCGTCATCCTCACCAGGACCGTACGGGTAGAGCGCGAGCCAGCCGGCGCCGACGTGATCGGCCACCTTGCCCAGCTCGGCCAACCGGTGCCCCCATGCGGGGTCGCCGATCGCCGACCACTCGGCCGGCGTGCCCCCGACGAGCACGACGTGGCGCAGCGTGGGCGGTGCCACCGGCTGCTCTCCGTTCGTCGCCCTCACGCCGACCATTGTCCCACGATCCGCCGACGGCAACGGGCACGACCTGCGCGGCTACCGGCCGGTAACGTCCGGGACGATGGGGACGCTGGTGCACGAGCTGGAACTGCCGGAGATCTCGGCCGCCGACGGCGACTTCGCCGCCCGCCGGGACAAGGCATTGGGGCTCGGTGACGAGCGGTGGCTGATCCGTGACGCGTTCGGCTTCAGCGTGTGGCGCTACGAGGACACCGTCGCCATCCTGCGCGACAAGCGGTGGCACAACGCCGCCGGCCGGCTGCCCGAGCTGTTCGGGGTGACCGACCAGCAGTTCCTCGAACGCCAGCGGGTCAGCATCCTCTCCGCCGAAGGCGACGTGCACACCCGCCTGCGGCGCCTCGTCGGGCCGGCGTTCTCCCCGCGGGCCGCCGACCGCCTGCGGCCGTTCATGCGCGAGGTGGTCGACGGGCTGGTCGACGCCGTCGCCCCGGCCGGGCGGGCCGACATCGCCGTGGACATCTGCGAGCCGTACCCGATCCCCATCATCTGCGAGCTGCTCGGCGCACCCAAGGACGACTGGCAGTTCTTCAGCCGGGTGGCCAACGACATCCTCGAGATCTTCTCGATGGACATGCCGAGCAAGCTCGAGATGATCATCAAGGCGCAGGACGACCTCGACGAGTACACCCGGGCGATGATCGCCGAACGGCGCGACAAGCCTGCCGACGACCTGCTCACCGCGTTGATCGCCGCCGAGGAGGCCGGCGACAAGCTGGACAACGACGAGCTGGTGATGATGGTCAACGCGGTGATCGTCGGTGGCACGGACACGACGCGCAACCAGCTCGGTTGCGCGGTCGCCCTGTTCGCCGAGCACCCCGACCAGTGGGCGCTGCTCGCCGAGCGGCCCGAGCTCGCCGGCCGGGCCGTGGAGGAGACGATGCGCTACGCCGGCGCCGTGCGCGGCACCGGGTCGCTTCGCCAGCGAGGACATCGAGTACCGCGGCGTGCTGTTCCCCGAGGGCACGTTCCTCGGTGTCGGTCTGGCCGAGGCCAACCGCGACGACCACATCTTCGCCGCCCCGGCTGCGTTCGACATCACCTCGCCGGCGCCGGGCTCACCGCAGCTGACGTTCGGCTCCGGCATCCACTACTGCCTCGGCGCCGCGCTGGCGCGCGCCGAGCTGCAGGAGGCACTGCCCCTGCTCGCCCAGCGGATGCCCGACCTGGCGCTCGACGGCCCGACGACGTGGAAGCCCGAGGGCGTCGGCATCTTCGGCCCGGCCAGCCTCCCGGTGCGCTTCGACCCGGGGCACTGACCCCGGCGCTCGGCGCTCCGGCGACAGCCCACGCACGAACGACGCAATCAGCGCGGGCTGCGCCACATCAGCCACATCTTCGGGCCGTGCCGCCGGTGCTGCAGCGTCTCGCGGACCTCGAAGCCGAAGCGTGAGTAGAACGGCACGTTCGACTCCTTCGAGCTCTCCAGGTACAGGCCCACGCCCTCGGCGTCGGCCCGCGCGCACATCGGGGCGATGACCTTCGTCCCCATCCCCTTTCCTTGCGCCGCGGGCGAGGTGCCGACGAACTCGAGGTAGTAGTGCGGCTCCTTCGGATGCCGGCGCTCGATGTCGGACAGCACCACCAGGTTCGGCAGGAACCGCCAGGTGTACAGCTTGAGGAACGTCGGCGTGTTCCGGGCGATCTGGGAGAACGGCACCTTCCAGTGGTCCGGTGGCGCCCACACCGACACCGACTCGAAGCCCTGCGTGGCGAACGTCAGGCCGTGGGGGATCTGCATCTTCAGGAAGACCCGGAAGAACGGCAGCGACGTGGCCACGGGTACCTCGTCACGGCCGACGAGGAAGCACTTGATCGGATCGTCGTGGAACGCCTCGGCCAGGGTGGTCGACGCCGCCGGGATGTCGTCCAGCGTCACCTGCCGCACCCCGTCGAACCCGCTCTCGGCCCCTGCCATCGGTCGCGGCACCATACTGGGCCCGATGGGATCTGACCTGCAGCTCGGCTACTCCACCGGCTACTGGGGCAGCGGACCGCCGACCGGCGCGCTCGAGGGCATCCAGGACGCCGAGCGCCTCGGCTACACGTCGGCATGGACCGCCGAGGCCTACGGCAGCGACGCGCTCACGCCCCTGGCCTGGTGGGGCGCGCACACCTCGACGATCCGCTTGGGAACGGGCATCGTGCAGATGAGCGCGCGCACGCCGGCGGCCACGGCGATGGCCGCGATCACGCTCGACCACCTCTCCGGCGGACGGTTCATCCTCGGCCTCGGCGCGTCCGGCCCCCAGGTGGTCGAGGGCTGGTACGGGCAGCCCTACCCGAAGCCGCTGGCGCGCACCCGCGAGTACGTCGAGGTGATCCGCTCGATCATCCGCCGGGACAAGCCGGTCGACCACCACGGCGAGTTCTACGACATGCCGCTCGTCGGCGGCAGCGGCCTGGGCAAGCCGTTGAAGAGCACCGTGCACCCGCTGCGCCCGGAGATCCCGATCTTCCTCGGCGCCGAGGGGCCGAAGAACGTCGCGCTCGCCGCGGAGATCTGCGACGGCTGGCTGCCGCTGTACTTCAGCCCGCGTGACGACGCCCACTACCGGCGGTGCCTCGACGAGGGCTTCGGCCGGTCCGGCGAGACGGGCAAGGCGGCGCGCTTCGAGG
The DNA here is from genome assembly GCA_963794805.1 of uncultured Acidimicrobiales bacterium. Taxonomy (GTDB): domain Bacteria; phylum Actinomycetota; class Acidimicrobiia; order Acidimicrobiales; family Ilumatobacteraceae; genus JAODBQ01. The sequence continues at coordinate 379,363 of CAWCFL010000003.1, read as the reverse complement.
TGGCCTGCCCGATGACCATCGTCATCGGCGACGACGTCGAGGCGTGCGCCGACAAGGTGCGCCCGAACCTCGCGCTGTACGCCGGCGGGATGGGGGCCCGCGGGGCCAACTTCCACTTCGAGGTGTTCGCCAGGATGGGCTACGAGGACGTCGCCACCAAGGTCCAGGACCTGTACCTGCAGGGCAAGAAGGCCGAGGCGGCCGCGTCCATCCCGCTGCAGATGGTCGAGGACGTCGCCCTCGTCGGCCCGCTCGACAAGATCCGCGGCGAGCTCGACCGCTGGCGGGAGACGTGCATCACGACGTTCCTCGTCGGCGGGCCCCCGGCCGTGCTCCCGGTGTACGCCGACCTCGTGCTCGGATGACGTGTGCGGGCATCCACGGGGGCAGAGCCCCCGTGTGATCGGGTCACGATGAAGAAGCACACGCCGGTCGCGGACATCCGCCATCCGTACATGCCGGGCAGCGCCCGTGCGGCGTTCGCCTATCCCGACTTCCGCCGGATGTGGGCCGGTTCGTTCGCCTCGTACATCGGCACGTGGATGCAGAACGTCGTGCTGCCGGCGTACGTCTACCAGCGCACCGGCAGCGCCTCGGCGGTCGCCCTGGTGGCCTTCGCCCAGCTCGGTCCGCTGCTGATCCTGAGCATCCCGGCCGGCGTCATCGCCGATCGCTTCGATCGCCGCCGCTGGCTGATCGCCATGCAGTTCGTGCAGCTCGTGTTCAGCGCCGCGCTGGCCCCGTTGGCGGCGGCCGACGCCCCACTCCCGTGGCTCTACCTCGTCGCGCTCGGCGTCGGCTGCGGCAACGCGCTCAACGCCCCGGCGTGGGCGGCGATGCTGCCGACGCTGGTGCGCAAGACCGACCTCATCGGGGCGATCTCGCTGAACTCGGTGATGATCAACGGCTCGCGGGTGATGGGTCCGGTGATCGTCGCCATCCTCTCGCAGTTCGGTGTGACCACCTCCGAGTTCTTCCTGCTCAACGCGCTGACCTACCTGTTCGTCATCTTCGCCCTGTGGATCACCCACCTGCCGCCGCACGAGCGCGTCCAGAAGGAACCGGCGATGAAGGCCTTCACCTCCGGCATGCGCATCGCCCGCCGCCGGCCGGCGTTGCTCCGGCTCCTGCTGACGCTGTTCACGTTCTCGCTGATCTCGCTGCCGTTCGTCGGCCTGTTCCCCGCCGTCGCCCGGCTGAACTTCGGCATCGACGAGGAGGGCTCGACGTACAAGTGGCTGTACGCCACGTGGGGCCTCGGCGCGTGCCTCGGCGGCCTGGCCATCGGCACGGTGTTCGTCGCCTGGGACCAGCGCCGCCTGATCCAGCTCGGCTTCCTGTCGTTCGCCGTGACCCTCGCCGGCTTCGCCCTCGCCCGTGAGCCGATCGGCGCGTTCACCGTCGGCTTCGCGCTCGGCTTCTGCTACTTCGCCACCACCACGGCGATGTCGACGATCTTCCAGAGCCGGGCCGACGACCGCGAGCGTGGGCGACTGATGTCGTTGTGGTTCGTCGCCTTCGGCGGCACCGTGGCCATCGGCCCGCTGATCTTCGGTCCGATGATGGACGCGATCGGGGCGCGCTGGGTGCTGCTCGTGGGTGCCGTGTGGTCGGTGTTCCTCGCATGGTGGTGCGACCTGCGCCGGCTCGACCGCCTACATGGCCTGCAGGACTCCGACCCATCGCTCGAGGCCGACCACCCGACTGCCTTTGACGAGGAGGGCGTCACCTTCGGCTAGCGCGCCGACGGCCGCGACCGGGTCGTCGATCGGGGCGAGGCCGTACAGGTCGGTGCCGACCGGGAGCACCTCGATGCCCAGCCGCTCGGCCTCGGCGCGGATCGCCCGGTGCTCGGCGGGGCTGTCGCTGATCTCCGCCATCAGGCCGAGCAGCGCCACACGCCGGCTCGCCGGCAACTCGGCGAGCGCGGCGAGCGCGGCGCGCATCGACGTCGGGTTGGCGTTGTAGCAGTCCTCGACGATGACGCCGCCCGACGCGCTGCGCAACAGCTGCATGCGCATCGGCGACAGACCGGCACCGGCCAACGCGTGCGCCGCGGCCGCGAGGTCGGCGCCGACCACGCCGGCGATGGCCAGCGCGGCGGCGGCGTTCTCCACCATGTGCCGGCCGCTGACGCCGAGGCGCACGGGCGTGGCGCCCCACGGGGTGTGCACGGTGAACGAGGCGCGCACGAGATCGTCGAGCACGACGTCGGTGACGCGCACATCGGCGCCCGACGAGGCGCCGAACGTCAGGACCGGCGCGTCGCTGCGCGCCGCCATCGATGCGACGCGCGGATCGTCGGCGTTGAGGATCGCCGTCCCGTCGGCCGGGAGCGCTTCGATCAGCTCGCCCTTGGCCCGGGCGACACCCTCGATGCCGCCGAGCAGGTCGCCATGCGCTTCGGCGACGCGGGTGACCACGCCGACCTGCGGCGCGGCGATGGCGCACAGCCTGGCGATCTCGCCCGGTCCGCGCATCCCCATCTCGACCACGAGCACCTCGGTGCCCGGCGGCGTGGCGAGGATGGTGGTCGGCAGGCCCTGGTCGTTGTTGAAGCTGCGCGCGTTGGCGTGCACCGCGCGGCTCGCGCCGATCGCCGCCACGGCGAGGTCCTTGGTGCTGGTCTTGCCGACGCTGCCGGTGATGCCGACGACCCGACCGCTGATCCGTTCGCGGCCGCAGCTCGGTGGCCAGCGCCATCAGCGCGCGGCAGGGTGTCGTCGACCTCGATCGCCGTCGCCGAGCCAGGCAGTGACGGCCTGGACGTGAGGTACGCAGCCGCACCGTCGGCCAGCGCGGCGCCGATGAACTCGTGGCCGTCGCGGTCGGCGATGAGCGGGACGAACAGCTGGCCGGGGCGCACGTCACGGGAGTCGAACGACACGCCGTCGAGCTCGACGTCGGGTCCGACGAGGCGACCGCCGGTGGCCGATGCCACCTCGATTGCCCGGAACCGCATCGGCGCACACGGTACCGTCGGGCGACATGGGCGTGCCGGACCGGGTCAACCTCGTCGTGCTGTTCGGCGGCCGATCGGCCGAGCACGACGTCAGCTGCACGAGCGCCACGCACGTGCTGCGCGCCGCCGACCCGGCGCGCTACCGGATCACGCCCATCGGCATCGGCCGCGACGGCTCGTGGTCGCTCGCCACCGGTGCGCAGAAGGCGCTGGCCGAGGGTCCGGGCGAGCTGCCCGATCACCTCGACACCGCGGGCGAGGCGATCTCCCCCGGCGACGTGCTCGCCGACGACGGCGACCTGCCCACGGTGGTGCTGCCGATCCTCCACGGCCCGATGGGCGAGGACGGCACGGTGCAGGGCCTCCTCGAGCTGGCCGACATCGCCTACGTCGGCGCCGGCGTGCTCGGCTCCGCGGTCGGCATGGACAAGGCGATGGCGAAGCAGGTCCTCGCGGCCAACGGCATCGCCCAGGCGCGCTACGTCGCCCTGCGCGAGGACGAGCTGACGCCGTCGACGCCGGCGCGCCTTGCCGACGAGCTCGGGCTGCCGCTGTTCGTCAAGCCGGCCAACATGGGCTCGTCGATCGGCGTCAGCAAGGCGAAGACGATCGAGGCCGTGCGCGAGGCCATCGGCCTGGCGTTGAGCTACGACGAGTGGGTCATCGTCGAGGAGGCCGTGACCGGACGGGAGATCGAGGTCGCCGTCCTCGGTGGCCGGCCGCCGCGAGCCAGCGTGCCGGGTGAGATCGTCCCTGGCGCGGAGTTCTACGACTACGCCGACAAGTACGTCGACGACGGTTCGCAGGCGCTGGTCCCTGCTCCCCTGGCGATCGCCGAGGCCGACACCGTGCGCGCGCTCGCCGTGCGCGTGTTCGAGGTGCTGCGCGCCGACGGGCTGGCACGCGTCGACTTCTTCTTCGAGGAGGGCGGACGCGGCTGGCTGTGCAACGAGATCAACACGATGCCCGGGTTCACGCCGATCTCGATGTACCCCAAGCTGTGGCAGGCCACGGGGCTGTCGTACCCGGCGCTGATCGACGAGCTCGTCCGGCTGGCACTGGAACGCCACGCTCGGCGGCGACGGCGGACCGACCACTGACGGTGCACTGACGGTCCCCGGCGGGGAGTGATCCCCCGTGTCGGCCCAGCCGCGCACCGGGTAGGACTGCTCACCGAACCGTCGAAGGAGACGCCACGATGCACCACCGCCTGCGCTCGAACGCCGCCGGCCTCGCCGCCGCGCTGGCCCTGACCGTCGGCGTCGCCGCGTGCAGCAGCGACTCCAAGTCGTCCGACACGACCACCGCGGAAGCGGTCGAGGCCACGGACTCCGCCGACACCGCCGCGGCCACGACGGCCGCTTCGGCGAACACCGCGAAGGCGACGACGGTCGCGCCGACGACGAGCGCGGCCACCGCCGCCAGTGCGCCAGGTGGCACTGCCACGGTGCCGACGAACTGGGTGACCTACACCTCACCGCAGGGTGACTTCACGGTCTCCTTCCCGAGCACGCCGAAGGAGCAGACGCAGGACGCGCCGCTGCCCGACGGCTCGACGCTGGCGCTCGACATCGCCAGCTCGTCGTCCGGTCAGACGTTCGTCGGGACCGCGCGCGGCGAGTATCCGGCGGGCTACACGCTCGATGTCGACCAAGCCCTGCAGGGCGCCCAGGACCAGGCGATCGCCAACGTGAACGGCACGCTCATCGACGGGCACGACATCGAGCTGCAGGGCCGCCCCGGCCGGGAGTTCTCCGCCCAGGTGACCAACAACGGCGTGGACGGCACGGTGATCCAGCGGGTGTACCTGGACGACCTGATCATCTACCAGAACATCGTCACCGGACCGGGCACGCTCACGGCCGACGACGGGCCGATCGCCGCGTTCCTCGGCTCGTTCCAGTTCACCAGCTGACCGTCAACGCGCGGTGACGGCGGCGACGGCGATCACATCCTCGAGCTGGGCGAGCGCGATGTCCGGCTCGGGTGCGGGGAAGAACGCCACGTGCTGTGCTCCGGCAGCCTCCAGGACGGCCAGGTGGGCGAGCACGTCGTCCATCGTGCCGGCGCCGCTGAGCTCGGTCCACCAGCCGTCGGGCATGTCGACCACGGCGTCGGCACCGCCGCGCGCGACGAGGTCGCGGAGGTCGTCGAAGAACGGCGCGCGACGCAGTCCCGGCGAGGGCTCGGCCACCATCTCGACGATGAACGGCGCGATCGCGGCGCGCCCGGCGCGCCGGTCGCGATCCAGGCTGATCGTCGAGTACACCGCCACGTCGAACCCCGGTGGTGACCCCGCGGCGACGATCGCGTCACGCACCGCGGCCGGTCCGCTGAGCTCGGCGAGGACGACGCCGTCGGCGCACCGGCCGGCGGCGGCCAACGATCGTGGCCCGCGCACGCCGGCGAGCACCGGCGGGCAGACGGATGGCGGACGGTCGAGGCGCACATGGTCGAGGTGCACGCCGGCGTCGTCGACGGTGACCTCCTCACCGCCGAGCAGCCGGCGCACGGCGCCGATCGTCGCCTCCAGCGTGGCCACGGGATGCGCCGGACGGACGCCCATCTGGCCCATCCAGTCCTGCACGCCGTGACCGATGCCGGCGATCACCCGTCCCGGGGCGAGCTCGGCGAGCGTGGCCAGCTCCATCGCGGTGATCGCCGCAGCGCGGGCCACGGCCGGGAGGATGCCGATGCCGACGGTCAGCCGCTCGGTGCGCGCCAGCGCTGTGGCGGCCAGGCTGATGCCCGCCGTGTAGAAGCAGTCCTCGATCACCCACAGCTCGTCCACCCCGGCGCCATCGAGGCGTTCGGCGAACGTCCTGATGAGCGATGCGGGCAGCTCGCGCGGGAAGCACATGCCGATCTGCATCACGGCCATGCTCGCACCGCCGACGAGGGGTGCCGCGCCGGCCGTGTTTGCCGTGTCGCCCGTTCGGTAATCGGTACCGGTGGATCGCTGGCTGCGATCGACCCGCCGAGGAGCGAACCACCATGAGCTACGAACCCAATCCCGTCGTCCGAGCAGTGGGTACTGCCGATCCAGCTGCTGGCGGCGCCGTGCGTGTCGTGCGGGCCACGCCGGAGGTGCCGGTGGCGGTCGAGCCTGGTCACGTGCTGGTGGACCAGCCCGTTGCGGTCCAGCAGCCGGTGCCGGTCCAGCAGGTCGTCGTGCAACGTCCGTTGCAGCCCGTGCAGCGCCGGCGGGTGACGACATCGTGGGGCCTCTTCCATGCGTGGGACTCCGTGGTCGTCGGGATCATCGGCACCGCGTTGCTGCTCATCGGGTTGATCGCCCTGGTGCGCGCCGGCACCGACGGGCCGTGGGACCAGCCGGTCGTCGAGGTCCTCGGGTTCACCCACACGGCGATCCTGGGGATCATCGAGATCGCCTTCGGTGCGTGCCTGCTGCTGTGCGCCGTCACGCTCAGCCGCGGCGCGGCGACGTTCTTCGGTGCGCTCCTCGGCATCGGCGGCTTCGTCGGCGCCGTCCAGGCCGAGTCGTTCCGCCGCACGCTGGCGTTGGAGTCGTCGCTCGCCTGGCTGATGGTGCTCGCCGCCGTGGTGATCATCGTCGTCAGCGCGATCGTGCCGCGGGTGATCGTCACCCGCACGACGACCGCGAGCTACGTCGAGCCGTACTGAGACGGACCCGTCAGCCGGGCGACAGTTCGAGCGCCAGCACCACCAGGTCCTGCAGCGCCCCGTCGCCGTCGCGGACGTGTCGGCGCAGGATGGCCTCTCGCTCGAAGCCGTGCCGCTCGAACAGGGCGAGACCGCCGTCGTTCGACGACATGATCTCGACGCTGAGCTTGCCCAGCCCGAGCGACGCGGCCAGCTCCGTGCCGCGCTCGATGAGCTGTGCGCCGACGCCGGCACCGCGAGCACTCGGTTGGACGACGACGCGGAAGTCGCCGACGTGAGCCATCCAGCCGCGCTGCGGCTCGACCGTCACCAGGCCGACGACGTCGTCGCCGTCGACAGCGACGATCCGCCGGGCGGGTGTCGCCTGCGTCCAACTGGCGACGGCCACGTCGTACAGGAGGAAGCGGTCGAGGAAGCCGCGGTCGCGCTCGGGGATGCGGCTGGCGAACGCAGCGACCGCGGTGCGCAGGTCGGCCGTCAGCGGCCGATAGGTGAGCTCCAGTGGTGTGGTCATGCGTGCCCCGCCGGGCACATTACGGCGCAGCCCGACACCGCGCTGCGCCGTGGCATCGGCGAGCTCGTCTCACCCGGTGGCCGCCTGCCGGGCGACGGCCTCGAGCCGTGCTCGGTAGGCCGTCCACCAGTCGATGTCGCCGGGCGCGAGGTTGTCGTGGTCGGCGCGCAGGCCGGCGGCTCCGTCGATCAGCTCGCGGACGATGTCGGCGTGGCCGGCGTGGCGATGGGTCTCGGCGATCACGTGGACGAGGATCAGGCGCAGGGTCACCGTGGCCCGGTCGACCGGCCAGTGCGCGACGTGTCCCGTGTCGTCGAGCGCCAGCGCCGCAATGGTGACGTCACTGTGCGCCCACACTCGCCGGTACAGGCCGACGATGTCGGCGACGCGCTCGTCCGCCGTCGCCCACATGTCCGCGTTCGGCTCGGCATCGTCGTCGTACCACGGGAGCGGCTCGGGGAACGGGCGACCGAAGGTCTCGCCGAAGTAGCCGGCTTCGACGCTGGCGACGTGCTTGACCAGGCCGAGCAGGTTCGTGCCCGTCCCGGTCATCGGCCGGCGCAGGTCGTACTCGCCGAGGCCGTCGAGCTTCCACAGCAACGCGTCCCGGCCGACCTGCAGGTAGTCGTGGAGCTGCGACTTGACGTCCGCGGTGGGCATCGGTTCAGCCTGTCACGGAGCGAGCGCGGCGGCGCGAGGAACGCGAGGAGCTCCGCACGCAGCCGGCGCAGGCCGGCGGCCGAGGCGTCCCAGCCGACGGCGCGCAATGCCTCGGGCTCGGTGGCGATGCCGGTGACCGTGGCGTAGCACAGCGCGGCGAGCAGTCGCGGGTCGGCGCGCCGCAGGCGACCGCTCTCCATCTCCGATGCCAGGTAGGCGACGGCCTGGTCCACGAGCGGGGCCATCTCGTTCACCAGGCGGTCGGCCGTGGGCGGCGGGAGTCGGCTGATCTCGCGCACGAGGCCGAGCAATGCCGGCCGGCGAACAGCCGGGCGGAACACGGCGCGCACCACGGCTTCGATCCGTTCGAGCGGATCGTCGGACGCGGCGCGCACCGCGGCGGCGATCACCACCGAGAGCTGCGCGGCCACGTCGGCGAGCACCGCGCCGACGAGCTCGTCCTTGCTCGGGAACCAGTACAGCAACGTCTGCTTGGCGACGCCGACGTCCGCGGCGATCACGTCGAGCGACACCGCCTCGACGCCGCGGCGACCGAACAGATCGGTCGCGGCCACGAGGATCCGCTGGCGGGTGTCGGTGCGCGGCATGTCTACCAAATGGTAGACGACGTGTGCTAGAACGTCCGACGATGATCGCCGAGGAGCTGGCGGGCAAGCGCATCGCCATCACCGGGGGCACGGGGTTCGTCGGAACCGCCCTCATCGAACGGCTGCTGCGCAGCGTGCCCGGATGTCGACTGGTGCTGCTCGTGCGGCCCGGCAAGCGCACGTCGGTCGACGAGCGCGTCCGCCGGGAGATCTTCAAGAACAACGCCTTCGACCGGCTGCGGCGTGAGGTCGGCCGCGACGCCTTCGAGGCGCTCACCGCCGAGCGCGTGGCGGTCGTCGCCGGCGACGTGAGCACCGACGGCCTCGGGTTGAACGACGCCGACCGGGCCACGTTGGCCAGCTGCGACATCGTCATCCACTCGGCCGCAGCCGTGGCCTTCGACTCGCCACTCGACAGCGCCGTGGAGATCAACCTCCTCGGCCCGACGCGCATCGCCGCCACGCTCAACGACCTCGGCGTCACCCCGCACCTCGTGGCGGTGAGCACGTGCTACGTCGCCGGCAACCGACGCGGCATGGCGCCCGAGGAGCTCGTCAGCGCCGGCCCGTTCGACGTCGGGCTGAGCTGGCGCTCCGAGGTCGCCGCGGCGCGGCGGATGCGCAGCGACGCCGAGGCGGCCAGCCGGCTGCCGCCGCGTTTGGCCGAGTTCCGCCACGGCGCCCGTCGCGAGCTCGGCGCAGCCGGCGCGCCGGCGTTGGCCACGAAGACCGAGTCACTGCGCGAGACCTGGGTGCGCGACCAGCTCGTCGAGGCCGGACGGGCGCGCGCCGCCAGCGTCGGTTGGCCCGACGCCTACGCGTTCACCAAGGCGCTCGGCGAGCAGGCGTTGACCGACACCAAGGGCGCCGTGCCGGTGAGCATCGTCCGCCCGAGCATCATCGAGTCGGCGCTGGCCGAGCCGAACCCGGGCTGGATCCGCGGGTTCCGCATGGCCGAGCCGGTGATCATCAGCTACGCCCGCGGCATGCTCAGCCAGTTCCCCGGCAACCCCGAGGGGACGATCGACGTCATCCCGGTGGACATCGTGGTCAACGCGATCATCGCCGTCGCCGCCCTCGGACCGCAGCGCGCGCCGGCCATCACCCACGTGGCCAGCGGGAGCACCAACCCGCTGCACTACCGGCTGCTCATCGCCAAGGTGCAGGAGTGGTTCAACGCCCACCCGCTGTACGACGCCGAGGGCCAGCCGATCGTGCTCCCCGAGTTCCGCTTCCCCGGGCGCGGCAAGGTCGAGGGCCAGCTGCGCCGGGCGAAGTCGTTGATGGGCAAGGCCGAGGGCGCGCTGCAGCAGCTGCCGCTGCGCGGCAAGCAGGCCACGCTGGCGGCCAAGCTGGAGGAGCGCAAGGCCGATGTCGAACGGGCGCTGCAGTACGTCGAGCTGTACGGCCTGTACACGTTGTGCGAGGCCGTGTACTCGGTCGACAACCTGCTCGCGGTCCAGGCACTGCTCCCGGACGACGACCGCCTGACGTTCGAGCTCGACCCGCGGGCCGTGCACTGGCCGACGTACATCACCGAGATCCACCTGCCCTCGATCGTCACCCACGCCCGGGTGAAGACCACCCCGGGCAAGACGCGCACCGACCGCACGGCACGGTTGCGCCGCGCCGTCCTCTCCCCCGAGCGCCACGTTGCCGCGTTCGACCTGGAGAACACGCTGATCGCCAGCAACGTGGTGGAGAGCTACTCGTTCCTCGCCACCCGCCGGCTCAACGGGCCGGAGCGGGCGCGCTACCTGGCGCGCACGCTGGCCGAGGCGCCACGCCTGCTGTCGCTCGACCGTCAGGATCGCGGCGACTTCCTGCGCCACTTCTACCGCCGCTACGAGAACGCCCCGATCGCCCAGATCGAGGAGGACTCCGGCGAGCTGTTCACCCGCCTGGTCCTGATGAAGAGCTTCCCCGCCGGCATCCGCCGGGTGCGCGAGCACCGCGCCCTCGGGCACCGCACCATCTTGATCACCGGCGCGCTGGACTTCGCCGTCGCCGGGCTGCGGCCGCTGTTCGACGAGATCATCGCCGCTGAGATGACCCGCAACCACGACGGCACGTACACCGGCGAGCTGTCCCAGGTGCCGCCGACCGGCGAGACCCGCGCCCAGGTCCTGGCCGACTACTGCGCGGCGGAGGGCCTCCTGCTGGAGGAGAGCGTCGCCTACGCCGACTCCACCAGCGACCTGCCGCTGCTGGAGGCGGTCGGCTTCCCCGTGGCCGTCAACCCGGAGACACGTCTTGCGGCGCTGGCCCGCAAGCGAGGTTGGTTGGTGGAGCAGTGGAGCAAGGCGCCGGGCGCCCCGCGCCCGAAGCTGCCGTTCGGCCCGATGCTCACCGAACGCGATCGCCGGCGCACGTTCACCGGGTCGGCGTCCCGATGAACACCGCACACGACGCTGTCCACCGACGCTGTCCAGTGGGTGAGCCACATGTGGGCCGGATCCCGTCCAGCGTCGCCGTCGGGCGTGGAGGTCGGCGATGAAGGCGTTGCAGATGGATCGCAAGATCGGCCGGATGGGGTTGGCCAAGGTCCTCTCCGCAGTGGCCCCGACCACGGCCGCGAAGGCCGGGCCGCTGGAACTGGTCCGCGCCGACGATCCGGCTTTGCCCGGGCCGGAGTGGCTGCGTCTGCGGCCGCGGATGTCGGGCATCTGCGGCAGCGACCTGGCCACGGTCAACGGCCACGCCGGCGCGTACTTCGATTCGATCGTCAGCTTCCCGTTCACGCTGGGCCACGAGATCGTCGCCGACGTCGTCGCGCGAAGTCGGGTCCCGGCGGGTGGTGCTGATCCCGGTGCTGCACTGCGCGATCCGCGGCGTCGATCCGGTCTGTGCCGCGTGCGCCACGGGCGACATCAACCGTTGCGAGCGCGTCGCCTTCGGACACGTCAAGCCCGGCTTGCAGACGGGGTTCTGCGGCGAGACCGGCGGCGGCTGGAGCGAGGGCCTGGTGGCCCACCCGCTGCAGCTCGTCGACGTGCCCGACGACCTCACCGACGAGGACGCGGTGATGATCGAACCGACCGCGTGCGCCGCCCGCGCGGCCCGGCTGCACACCGGCGGCGACGTGGCGATCATCGGCGCCGGCACGGTCGGGCTGCTCACGCTCGCGGCGATCACCGGCCGCGATCAGGGCGGCACGGCGATCATCTCCGCCAAGTATCCGGCGCAGCAGCGCTTCGCCAGGGCGCTCGGCGCCACGGTCTGCGCGCCCGGCGAGCTGCCCCGGCTGATCCGCAGCAGGTCGTCGTCGCTCGTCGCCGGCGACCAGCTCACCGGTGGCGTGGCGCAGGTGTTCGACTGCATCGGGACCAGCCAGTCGTTGCAGCAGGCGCTGTCGATCGTCGCCCCGGGCGGCGAGGTCGTGCTCGTCGGCATGCCCGCCGTCGTCGAGGTCGACCTCACCGCGATGTGGCACCGCGAGGTGCGCATCACCGGGTGCTACGCCTATCGCCGGGAGGACTTCGACGCGGCGATCGAGCTCGTCCGCCGGTTCCAGCTCGGTCGGATGGTCAGCGCCGCCTACCGGCTCGACGAGTACGACTCCGCCATCGCCCACGCCGCCAACGCCGGCCCGCGCGACGCGATCAAGATCGCGTTCGACATGAGGAAGCACTGATTCGGATGCCCCGTCCTGGTTTCGTTCTGGAGGTCGACCGCTCGACGCCGCCGATCATGTTCTGGCGCGGCGAGAACGTCAGCCTGGAGAAGCTCCCGGCTGATCGCAGCCGGGTGATCTACCCGCCCGAGCCGCTGAAGCCGCTCGACGACGTCGACGGGGCGATCCGCCACGCGCTGCTCAACCCGATCGACAAGGATCCACTGCCGGAGCTGCTGTTCCCCGGGATGAAGCTGACGATCGCGTTCGACGACATCAGCCTGCCCCTGCCGAAGATGCGCCGGCCGGACATCCGCCAGCGGGTGATCGAGGCCGTGCTCGACCTGGCCGCGGATGCCGGTGTCGACGACGTGCAGCTGATCGTCGCGCTCGCCCTGCACCGGCGGATGACCGAGGCCGAGCTGCGCCACGCCGTCGGCGACCGGGTCTACGACGCGTTCGCCCCGCGCGGGATGCTCACCCAGCACGATGCCGAGGACCCGGACAACCTGCTGTTCATCGGCGCCACGCCCGAGGGCGAGGAGGTGGAGATCAACAAGCGGGCCGCCGAGAGCGACCTGCTCGTGTACGTCAACATCAACCTCGTCGCCATGGATGGCGGGTGGAAGAGCACGGCCACCGGGCTGGCCAGCTACCGCAGCCTGCGCCACCACCACAACCCGGAGACCATGGAGGCCAGCCGGAGCTTCATGGACCAGCACCGCTCGGAGCTGCACAAGAGCAACTGGCGGATGGGCAAGGTGCTCGTCGACGCCGGCGTCAAGGTCTTCCAGATCGAGACGACGATGAACACCGACACGTTCCCCAGCCCGTTCGAGTTCATGGCCAAGCGCGAGTGGGAGTGGACGGGCCGGGACCGGGCGACCTACGTGGGCACGACTGCGTCGCTCAAGCGCACGCCGTCGCGGCTGGCCCGCAAGATCTTCATGGGCATCGAGGCGCCGCACCAGATGACCTCGATCCAGGCCGGCGAGGTCGGCGAGGTGCACAAGGTGACGACCGAGAACGTCTATCGCCAGCAGCTCGTCGAGGTGGAGGGGCAGACCGACATCTTGACGATGGGCATCCCGTACATCTGCCCGTACAACGTCAACTCGATCATGAACCCGATCCTGGTGATGTGCATGGGGCTCGGGTACCTGTTCAACATGTACCGCGGCAAGCCGCTCGTGCGCGAGGGCGGCGTGGTGATCATGACCCACCCGACGCCGTGGGACTTCCACCCCGTGCACCACCCGAGCTACATCGACTTCTTCGAGCAGGTGCTGTCGGAGACCACCGACCCGCACGTGATGAGCGCCAAGTACGAGGAGCGCTTCGCCACCGACGAGTGGTACCGCCACCTGTACAAGACGAGCTACGCGTACCACGGCGTGCATCCGTTCTACATGTGGTACTGGGGATCGCACGGGATGCAGCACTGCTCGAAGATGATCATCGTCGGCGGCAACGTCCGGTCCGTGCGCCGCCTGGGCTTCACGCCGGCGTCGACGATGGACGACGCGTTCGAGATCGCCAGCGACGTGGTCGGCCGCTCCCCCACCATCACCCATCTGCACACGCCGCCGATCATGGTCTGCGACGTCAAGTAGTTGCAGGTGCAACATGTCTCGTGACGATCTCCCCACGCAGGTGGCCCTTGAGCGGCTGCGACGCGCCGGCGCGGCTCGGCGTCGACCGCCGAGTCGGCCGTCGCCCGTGTCGCCAGGCCGGTGCGCGGCGTCGGCTTCCCGTACCGCGCCCCGCTGGTGCCGAGGGGCGTCGAGGTGCCCGAGGAGCCGAGCACGCTCGGCGCCGACTTCGACACCGAGTGGGCGCGCAAGCTACCCCGCCCGGCTCGCCCGCGGCGTGCTCGCCGCCGGCCCGGTGCGCCTCGGCGTCAAGCTCCTCGCCGACCCGGAGGTGGTCGGCGTGGACCGCCTCGCCGACCTGCAGCGCCTCGACGATCCGCCGACGGTGATCTTCGCCCCCAACCACCACAGCCACCTCGACACCGCGCTGATGTCGTTCGCCGTGCCCGAGCCGTGGCGCTCGAAGTTCGTCGTCGCCGCCGCGGCCGACTACTTCTTCGACACGCGGGTCAAGGGCGTGCTCTCGGCGTTGGCGCTCAACGCCATCCCGATCGACCGCGAGTCCACCGGCCGCAAGTCGAGCGACCAGCTGCGCAAGCTGCTCGACACCGGCTGGAGCATGGTGATCTATCCGGAGGGCGGTCGCTCGCCCGACGGCTGGGGCCAGGACTTCAAGGGTGGTGCGGCCTACCTCGCCGGACGCACCGGCGCGGCGGTCGTCCCGGTGTTCATCGACGGCACCGGAGCGATCTTCGGCAAGGGGATGAAGCGCCCCAAGCCGGGCAAGACCAAGGTCGTGTTCGGTTCGCCGCTGACGCGCGGCGAGGGCGAGTCCACCCGACGGTTCAGCGCGCGCATCGAGGCCGCGGTGACGATGCTCGGCGACGAGGCGCTCACCGACGCCTGGACGGCCCGGCGCCGGGCCGCGCAGGGCGCGTCGCCGAAGCTACCGGCCCGGAGTACACCGGCTGGCGCCGGCAGTGGGCGCTCACCGAGCAGCGCAAGCTCGGCAAGGCCGGCATGCGCCGCCGCCAGCAACGCCGCTGGCCCGACCTGGGCTGAGCCTCGTCACACGTCGCCGCCGACGGAGCGGCTAGGAATCGGCGCATGGCGAACGATGCGATGCGGCAGCAGTGGACGGACGTCAGCGGGCCGGCATGGGTCGAGCACGTGCGGCTGTTCGACCGGATGCTCGCCGAGATCACCGGGCACCTGCTCGCGGCGATCACCGTCGAGCACGGCGAGCGGATCCTCGACGTCGGCTGCGGCACCGGCACGCTGAGCGCGGCGCTCGCCGACCGTGGTGCGCACGCCGGTCGGGGTGGACATCTCCGCGACGATGATCGCCGGTGCCCGCCGGCGGTTCGCCGACCTGACGTTCCTCGTCGCCGATGCGCAGAGCGAGCCGCTGCCGGGACCGTTCGACCAGATCGTGTCGCGCTTCGGGGTGATGTTCTTCGACGACCCGGTCGCCGCGTTCGCCAACCTCGGCCGCGCCGTCGACGAGGGCGCGACGCCTGACGTTCGTCTGCTGGCGCACCCTCGCGGAGAACCCGGCGATCGCCGCCGGCGCGCGCCGGCTGCTCGACGCGATGCCCGCGCCGCCGCCGCCGATGGACCCGCTGGCGCCCGGCCCGATGGCCTTCGCCGACCCTGCCAGGTTGCGCGGCATCCTCATCGACGCCGGCTGGAGCGCGATCGAGATCGACCCGCTCGACACCGTGGCGCGCTACGACCTGGCGCCCGGCGACGACGGCATCGACGGCCGGATGACGCTGCTGCTCGACTCCGACAGCGGGCCGTCGGTTCCTCGCCGACGTGCGCCGAAGCGGATCGCGGTCCGGGCTCGTCGGCGCCCGCGCCGACATCGCGTCGTACCTCGTCGACGGTCGCGACGGTCGCACGTCGAGCTGCCCGCCGCGTGCTGGCTGGTCCGCGCCCGCCGCTGAGGGCGGCGGCCCGGGGACTCGACCGCGCCCCAGGGCCAGCAGCAGACTGGCCGGCGTCGCGCCGTCACCGAGGAGCCGAAGCCGCCACCGTTCGTGCTGTTCGGCGACATCGGGATCCGCACCGAGGCGGGATGGGCCGACCTCGGTGGCCGAAGCCACGCACCATGCTCGCCGTCGCTGCTCCTCGACGTCGGCCGGGTGGTGTCACTCGGCCGGCTGATCGAGGCGATGTGGGGCGACGATCCGCCGCCCCGTCCGGAGGTGTCGCTGCGCGGGCTACGCGTCCAGCATCTGCGCCGGTCGCTGCCCGGCGGCGCGTCGCTGCGCTGGCGCGACGACGGCTACGTGCTCGACGCCGATCCCGACGACGTGGACGTGCACCGCTTCGAGCGGCTGGCACGACAGGTCGATGCCGACCTGCGCGACGGGTGGCCGCCCGCCGCCGGGGCGGCGCTGACCGAACAGGCAGTGCGGCTCCGTCGCGGCCGCCCATTCGGGGCGCTGGCCGACGAACCGCTGTTCGTCGCCGCCGGCGTGCGTCTCGACGAGCGCTTCGCCCACCTCGAGGAGCTGCTCGTGGACGTGCAGCTGGACGCCGGCGCGTCCGCCGAGCTCGTCCCCGGCCTGGTCGACGCCGTGGCCGCGGCGCCGTACCGCGAGCGACGACGCGAGCAGCTCGCGCTGGCGCTGTACCGCGCCGGCCGGACCGTCGACGCGCTGCGATCGATCGACGACGCGCGGACCACGATGCGCGACGACGTCGGCGTCGACCCCGGTCCCGAGCTGGTCCGCCTGCAGCACGCGATCCTCGACCACGATCCGTCGCTCGACTGGGGGCCGCCGACGCGAGCCGGTCGAGACGGCCCGCCACGGCGCCGTTCTTCGGACGGCGCGCCGAGCTCGAGCGGATCGGCGCGGCCGTCGCCGGTGGTCGCCTGGACATCCGCGGTGTCATCGTCGGCGGCCCGGCGGGCATCGGCAAGACATCGCTCGTGCGTGCCGCGATCTCCGCCTCGGCGGGCCCACCGACCGTCTGGGCCCGCGGTCAGGCGACGACCACCGACGTGCCGTACGCGACCGTGGTCGGCCATCGGTCACCGGCTCGCCGCTCTCGGCATCGCCGACGACGTCGTGGTCACCGTCGGCGACGAGCCGCTCGTCACGCGGGTGGCCATCGCCGCTTCGGTCCGCCGGGCGCGTGGCCCGTTCGTGCTCGTCGTCGACGATCTGCAGTGGTGCGACGCCGCGTCCCTCGAGGTGCTCGGCGGGCTCACCGACGACCTGCCTGCCGGCTCGGCGCTCGTCGTCACGGTGCGCACCGACGACGCGATCGCCCGGGCGGCGGTGCACGCCTGCCTCGCCGCGCTGCAACACGATGCGCTGCGCCTCGACCTCGGCGGCCTGCCGCGGGCCGACGTCGGCCGCTGGCTGGCCGGCCGGCCCGAGCAGCTGGTCGACGAGGTGTACGCCCGCTCGGCCGGTCACCCGTTCTTCATCGAGGCGCTCGTCGCGCTCGGTGGCGCCGCCGACCCGGCGGTCGTCGGTGCCGGCCGCGGTGCACGACGTCGTACGCCGGCGCGTGTCGCAACTCCCGCCGCCGACGCAGCGGTTGCTGACGACGGCGGCGGTCATCGGCGAGGAGCTCGAGCTCGCCGTGCTCGCCGGTGTCGTCGGCGAGCCGCTCGACGAGGTGCTCGACGCGCTCGATCCGGCCATCGTCGCCGGCCTCCTGGCCCGGACTCCGTCGACGATCGGCCGGCTGAGCTTCACCCACGGCATCGTCGCCGACGCCCTGCGCGCCGAGGTCTCGCCGGCGCGCCGCGCCCGCACCCATGCGACCATCACCGACGTGCATCGCCCGACGGTGGGCCGGCGATCTCGACGGGGTGATCGATGTGTTGGCCGTGCACGCGCACGCCGGCGCCGAGGCGGGGACGGCGGCAGCGGCCGTCGAGTACGGCCGGCGCGCCGCGCGAGCGGGCCACGCCGGGCCAACGCCCCGGTGGAAGCCGCCGAGCACCTCGCATCGCGGCACTCGACGCACTCGACTCGGCGCGCCGGGCGACGGAGCGACGCGGCTTCGCGTTGCTCACCGAACTGGGCACCGCGCGGGCCGCGGCCGGTGACGCGATGGCCGGGCGGCGGGCGCTCGTCGCCGCCGCGCGGATCGCCGACGACCGCGGCGGACGTGGACGGCGTCGTCGCCGCGATCCGCCACATCAATGGTGACGACCTGTGGTCCGGACTCGACTGGTCGGAGGTCGACGAGGCGACGATCGGCGTGCTGCGACGGGCACTCGACCGGCTCGGCGAGGCCCGCCCCGCACATCGCGCCGAGCTGCTGGCCGCCCTGTCCACCGAGCTGTACGCGCTCGACGGATCAGCCGCACTGGCGGCTGCCCACGAGGCGGTCGCGCTCGCCGGGCGAGTCGGCGACCCCCTGCTCGAAGCGCGCGTCCTGCTGCGCCAGTGCTGGGCGGCGTGGCGCCCGGCCGGGCAGGCGGTGCGCGTCGCCGCCGGCGACCGGTTGGTCGCGCTCGCGGCCGACGGCGCGCTGCCGGCCCGCTTCGCACCGATCGCCCACCTCACCCGGTTCACCGCGGCCTACGAGGTCGGTGATGCGCCGTTGCTCGACGAGCACCTGACCGCAGCACGCGCCGGTGCCGATCCTGTGCGCACGCCGCCCGAGTGGACGTACCTGCGGTACGCCGAGTGGTCGGTCCTCGTCGCCCGCGGCGCGTTCGACGAGGCGGCACGGGTGACCGACGACGTCTACGCGGCGATGCGCCGCTCACGCCCTGCCGTCGCCGGCGTCACGCGGGCCGGACTGCGCGCCCAGGTGGCCGTCGAGCTCGGGCGGACCGACGAGGCGCAGGCCGCGCTCGACGACCTGGCCGCCACCCCGTACGCCGCCACGGCGGTGTGGTGGCAGGGCCTGGGCGTTCGCCCGCGCCGGACGTGTCGACGAGGTCCCTGCGCTGCTGCACGCGTTCGACGGGCCGCTGCGCGACGACTGGTACCGCGCGCCCCTGCTGTGTGCCGCGCTGCACGCCGCCGTCCTCGCCGGCGACCGCGGGTTCGCCGCCCGCCACGTCGGCGTGCTCCGGCCGCTCCACCGTCAGGTGGCCATCGCCGGCTCGGGCGGCCTCGTGCTCGGACCGGTCGCCCTCACCCTCGCCCGCGTGGACCGCCTTCTCGGTGACGAGGCCGCGACGCAACGGGCGCTCGAACAGGCCGCCGCCGTGGCCACCTCGATGCGCTCATCCCTGTGGCTGGCCCAGGTGGATGCCGAACGACGGCGCTGACCGTTCCAATCGATCTCCAATCGGCGCGGCGCACGGTGTGCGCATGGAACCGACACCTGACCTCTCCTTCTACCTCGCGCTGCACGCCAAGATGCGGCTCGACACGACCCGCTTCGTGGCCGCCGTGGAGGCGACCGACGAGCACGACGGTCGACGCCGACACGCTCTGGCCCGTTGGGCGCGCGGGCTTCGTCGACGAGCTCCTCGAGCACCACCAGGCCGAGGATCGCTTCCTGTTCCCCGACCTCGCCCGCCGGGTGCCGGCGGCGCGCGGCACCCTCGACCGCCTCGACGCGGACCACCGCGAGCTCGACGAGCTGCTCGAGCGCTGGCTCGCCGCGGCGACCACCGTCGCCGGCGGGGACACGCCGTTCGCCATCGCTCGCGGCAAGCTGCGCGACACGTCCATGGCGCTGCGCGACCACCTGGTGACGCACCTCGCGGTGGAGGACGCCGACGTGATCCCGCTGTTCGTCCGGCACTACAGCGCCGCCGAGTTCGATGCCGTGCAGGGAGCGGCGATGCGCGCCGCCCGTCGCCAGGGCGTCACGTTCTACGTCCCGTGGGTCGTCGACGCGCTGCAGGGCGAGGCCCGCGAGCGGTTGCTCGCCGACGCGCCCTTGCCGCTGAAGCTCGTCTGGCGGGCCACGCGCCGGCGCTACGCGTGGCTCGTGTCCACGGTGTTCGACGGCTCGGTCGACGCTGAGATGTCGCCAACCGTGCTCACGTAGGGTCATCCGACATTCGGATGCACCCAAAGGAGACGATGTGAGTCGCGCTGAGGAGATCGAGGAGATCCGCCGACGGCACGCTCGCGCCCTGGCCATGGGCGGCAGCGAGAAGGTCGAGGCGCACCACGCTCGGGGCAAGTTGACGATCCGCGAGCGCATCGATGCGCTCGTCGACGACGGCACGTTCCTCGAGCTGGGGATCACCGCCGGCTCCTACCTCGACGACGGCGACGACTCGTTCGCCCCCGACGCGTACGTCTGCGGCCTGGCGCGCATCGACGGTCGCGACGTGGTCGTCGGCGGCGAGGACTTCACGATCAAGGGCGGCACCGAGGGTTCGAAGAAGCCGCAGCTCGTCGAGCAGGTGGCGACGGAGTACCAGCTGCCGCTCGTGCTCCTCCACGACGGGGCGGGGTTCAACATCGGCAGCCTGCTGAACAACCGCGGCGTGTCGATGCCCACCGGCCTCGACTGGACCGACATCGTCAACCTGCTGGGCACCGTGCCCGTCGTCGCCGCGATCATGGGCTCCGTGGCCGGCGGCCCGGCCGGACGGGCGATGCTGTCGCACTGGTCGTGCATGGTCAAGGACACCAGTGAGCTGTTCGCCGGTGGCCCACCCGTGGTCAAGCGGGCCATCGGCCTGGACATCAAGAAGCAGGACCTCGGCGGCTCGCACATCCACGCCCACGGCAGCGGCGCCGTGGACAACGAGGCCGACGACGAGCTCGACTGCCTGCGCCAGGTCCGCCAATTCCTGTCCTACCTTCCGACGAACGTCTGGCAGTCGCCGCCGGAGCACGTGCCGACCGACCGGCCCGACCGGTGCGAGGAGGAGCTGCTGACGATCATCCCGGAGAACCGCAAGCGCGGGTACGACATGCGCCGACTCATCAGCCTGGTCGTCGACGACGGCGACCTGTTCGAGATCACCCGGTACTGGGGCGGCTCGCTGATCACCGCGTTCGCCCGACTCAACGGACACGCGGTCGGTGTGCTGGCGAACAACCCGCAGGTCGGTGCCGGGGCGGTGACGACGGCAGCCGCCGAGAAGCAGGTGCACTTCATGGAGCTGTGCGACCAGTTCCACATCCCGCTCGTGTACTTCGTCGACGTGCCCGGCCTGATGGTCGGTCCGCAGGCGGAGGCCAGCGGCGTGATCCGTCGTGGGATGCGCGCCCTGTGGATGCTCAACCAGCTGTCGGTCCCGCTGTTCAACGTCAACGTCCGCCGGTGCTACGGCTTCGGTGGCACGGTGACCCGGCGGGTGGGCCACACGATCAGCCTCGCGTGGCCGACCGCCGAGTTCGGCGGGATCCCCGTGGAGGCAGGCATCGATGCGGCGTTCCGCCGACTGATCGACAGCGACCCCGATCCCGAGGCCAAGCGACTGGAGATCGAGGAGCGCCTGCAGCGGCTGATCTCGCCGTTCCCCGCTGCCGAGGCGCTCGGGGTGGAGGACATCATCGATCCGCGCCAGACCCGCCCGCGGTTGATCCGCGCCCTGGAGGCCGCGCTGCGCGGCGGCCCGCGCCACCTCGGCCCGCGCCCCAAGGTCGGTGTGCGTCCATAGCCCGGTCCCCCGCCACCGACTCGGGCGCCCACCCGCCACCCGAGTCCCACACGTGCACCCGAGTCCCACACGTGCCGAACTGCACACCACCGACTCGGGCGCACACCACCGACTCGGGCGCACACCACCGACTCGGGCGCACACCACGGACTCGGCGCACACCACCGACTCGGGCCGACACCACCGACTCGGGTGGCCCCGACGGCCCGACGGCCCGACACGTCGAGTGGGGGGCGAGGCCCTGACCGAGGGGCGCGGTCAGTGCTGCACGACCGAGCCACCGTCGACGTTCCAGCACTGGCCGGTCACCCACGAGCCGTCGTCGGAGCACAGGTACAACGTGGTCGCGGCGATGTCGTCGCCGGTGCCGACACGCCCGAGCGGGATGCCGCCGTCGATGATGGCGTTCCAGCGGTCCGAGCCCCGGCCGATGTCGTCGAGGCGCGACGTGTCGATCATCCCCGGGCAGATGGCGTTCACCCGCACGCCGTGGCGCCCGACCTCCTGGGCCATGCACGCGGTGAGCGTGTGGAGGCCCGCCTTGGACGCCGCGTAGGCCGCGGTGTTCGGGTCGAAGCGCTTGCCGGCGATCGACGAGATGTTGACGATCGACCCGCCTCGACCGCCGTCGACCATCAGCCGGCCGAACGTCTGCGACATCAGGAACGACCCGGTGAGGTTGACGTCGATCACCGTGCGCCACAGCGCGGGGTCGAGGTCGAGGACGGGCTTGCGGTCCTCGCCACGACTCGCGCTGGCGTTGTTCACCAGGATGTCGACGCGCCCGAACGTCGCCATGGCCGCGTCGGCGACTCCGGCGATCGACGCGGCGTCGGCGATGTCGAGGACGGTCGGCAGCGCCCGGCGGCCACGAGCTTCGATCTCGCCGACCACCGCGTCGATGCCCGTCCATCCCGCTGCCTGCTCCTCGGCGGGGAAGGTGCTCGGGTCCCGCTGCGTGCCGGTGAGCACGACGTCGCATCCGGCGTCGGCGAGGCGGACGGCGATCGAGCGGCCGATCGAGCGCATCCTCGCCGCGCCGGTGACGACGGCGACCTTCCCCTCGAGGCCGGACAGGGCGTAGGTCATGATCGTCTCCGGGCAGCTCGTCGCTTTGCATATTGTGTGGGCACACCGATATTTTGTCATGTGTAACATCTCGTCGGCGAAGCGACGTCGCCCGTCGACGGTCGGAAAAGGGGGCACTGGGTGGATCGCGCCCGTGACGGATCGAAAGACCCAGCACCTGCGGCCGCGCCGAACGACGCGGTCGCCGATGCCGAGGCTCGACGCGAGCGCATCCGCACCGAGATGGGCGGAGCGCGCAAGGTCGAGCAGCTGCGCGCCGCGGGGGCGCCGAACGCCCGTGAGCGCATCGACCTCCTGCTCGACGCCGGCACGTTCGACGAGGTGGGCGTGTTCGTCCGCTCGGTGCGCGTCGAGGACATCGACGCCACGCCCGGCGACGGCAAGATCTGCGGCTTCGGCATGGTGGACGGTCGCCGGGTGGCGGTGGTCGCCGACGACGTCACGGTCAAGAGCGGCACGAGCTCGATCGCCGGGGCGCGCAAGATCGAGCGTGTCTACAACCAGGCGGTGCGCACCGGCGTGCCGTTCGTCTTCCTCGGCGAGTGCGGCGGCGGGCGGATCCCCGACATCATGCCTTCCGACGAGTTCTCCCGCCTGGCCGCGCTGCCGCTCTACGGGCAGCGCCGGCGGCGGGTGCCCTCGCTCACGCTGATCACCGGCAACTCCCACGGCGGGTCGTCGTTCCACGCCGCGCTCAGCGACGTGGTCGTGCAGCTGCGCGGCAGTTGCATGTCGGTCACGTCGCCGCGGGTCGTCGAGGCGGCCATCGGCGAGGTGGTCACCGCCGAGGAGCTCGGCGGCGCCGACGTGAACGGGCGCATCTCCGGCCAGGCCGACATCGTCGTGGACACCGAGGCGCAGGGCGTGCAGGTCGTGCGCGACGTGCTGTCCTACCTGCCGCGCGGCGCCGAGTGGATGCCGCCACGGCAACCGGTGGCGGACCCTGCGCCGGGCCGAGGACTGACCGAGATCGTCTCGCCGGACCGCAAGCGCGCCTACGACATGCGCCGGGTGATCCGCGTCGTGTTCGATGCCGGCGAGCTGCTCGAGCTCGGCGCGGCACGCGACCGTGGGCTGCTCACGGGCCTCGCCCGCCTCGGTGGCTACCCCGTCGGCGTCGTCGCCAGCCAGCCGCTGCACCACGCCGGGGCGTTCGGCGCCGCCGGCTGCGACAAGGTCACCCGGCTCCTGGTGCTGTGCGACTCGTTCAACCTCCCGGTCGTGTTCCTGCAGGACACGCCCGGGTTGATGGTCGGCACGGTCGAGGAGCACAACCGCTTGCTGTTCAAGGGGATGATGCTGCAGCAGGCCCTGGTCAACAGCACCGTGCCGAAGCTGACGGTCGTGCTGCGCAAGGCCTACGGGCTCGCCCACCACCTGCTCGCCGGCTGCAACATGGGCGCCGACTACCTGTGCGCCTGGCCCGCCGCGGAGTTCGGCTTCATGGATCCTGCCGTCGCGGCGAACGTGCTGTACGGCCGCGAGCTCGAGGCGCTCCCGGCCGACGAGCGCGCCGAGCGGCGCACCAAGCGGGCCGAGGAGCTCCAGGGCAACACGTCGGTCTGGGGCCCGGCGGGCGTGATGTCGATCGACGACGTGATCGACCCGGCCACCACCCGCGCCCACCTGTTGACCAACCTCGAACGACTGATGGACGGCCGCAGCGCCGCCGATCACGCCCATGCCCTGGCCAACTGGCCGACCAGTTGGTGAGCACGCCGACCTTGGTCACCCGTCCGCCGACCCGACCCCCAACCAGGAGATCCCGACCATGATGACAGGAGCCGACTACCTCGAGTCGCTCGACGACGGCCGCAAGACGTTCTTCCACGGCGAGCAGGTGACGCCGCTGACGGCCAACCCGATCCTGGGCAACGCCGCCGAGTGGGTGTCGCGCACGTACGACGCGTACTACGACCCGACACCGGGGGCGATCAGCAAGCTGCTCGACCCGCCGCGCTCGGTCGAGGAGCTGCGCGAGCGGGTGCCCGTGCTGCGCAAGGCCGACATCGTCACCCGCACCACGTTCGGCGCGCTGATGGCCATGCTCACCGCGGCGGACCGCCTGGAGGCGGCGCAGTCGGAGTGGAGCGACAACGTCCTCAACTACCAGCGCAACGCGGCCCTGGCCGACATCCGCGTGACGGAGTGCATCACCGACGCGAAGGGCGATCGCAGCCTGTCGCCGTCCAAGCAGCCCGACCCGGACGCCTACGTGCACATCGTCGATCGCGACAGCTCCGGCGTGGTGGTCCGCGGCGCCAAGCTGCACATCACCGGCGCATCGCTCGGCCACGACCTGATGGTGATGCCGACGAAGAGCATGAAGGCCGGCGAGGACGACTACGCCATCGCCGGAGCCGTGCCGGTGAACAGCCCAGGGGTGAAGATCATCAACTCGGCCTACGCCCCGAGCGACGAGGAGACCCGCCCGTTCGTCGAGAAGTACATGCAGGCCCGCGCCGGCGTCAGCGGCGAGTCGCGCATGCGCTTGATGCACGCCATCTGCGACGTCACCGCCGACGGCCTGGGTGGCTGGCACCACGTCACCAACGTGCAGTCCGGCGGCGGGCTGTACGCCCAGCGGATCGTGTCGGCCAAGCACTACGACATCGGGCGGGCGCGCGAGCAGGCGCTCCACGCCGCGGGGATCGCGGACTGGGAGGGCTGATGCTCACACACGCGCACATGCTGCGCGCCGCGGTGCAGCGCATGGGGCGGCCGGCCGGCGATCAGCAGCTTCGACCGCCCGACGGTCACCTATGCCGAGCTCGCCGACCAGTCCTGGCGCCTGGCCGGTGGGCTGCGCGCCGCGGGCATCGAGCCCGGCGATCGCGTCGTGTGGCTGTCGAGCAACCGCGACGAGTACCTCGCGGCCTACTACGGCACGGCGATCGCCGGGATCGTCTTCGCCCCGCTGAACTACTGGCTGCGCCCGCACGAGATGCGCCCGCTGCTCGAGCTGGTGCAGCCGCGCCTGGCGTTCGTCGAACCGGCGCACCTCGCGGTGTTCGAGGAGGCTGCAGACGGACTGGAGTGTCAGCTGATCTGCCTCGACGATCGTCGGAGCACGGAGTCGTCGCGCCCCAACGTCGCCTGGCCCGACTTCGTCGCGCGACGGCCGGCGCTATGACGGCGCGCCGTCGGCGGAGGACGCACTGCACGAGGTGGTGTTCACCAGCGGCACCACCGGTCAGGCCAAGGGCGTGATGCGCTCGCAGCGCAAGCGGATCATCGACTCCATGGCTGCTGCGCTCACGTTCCGGTTGAGCAGCGACGACCACCTCCTGCGGTCGGGACCGCAGTTCCACATCGGCGGCGGGTCGGTGCCCGGGCAGCTGCTCGTCCAGGGTGGGGAGACGACCACTGTCGCCCGTTTCGACCCCGAGAAGCTGGCGCGCAACCTCGAGTGCGGCGTCACCTACCTGATGGGCGTCCCAGCGCACTTCAACATGCTCTTCGAGTCCGACGCTCTCGACGGGCTCGACCTGCGCCACGTGCGCGGCGTGTACATGGGCGGCAGCGTGGCCACCGTGCGCCTGTTCGAGCGGATCCAGGCGGCGTTCCCCAACGCCGAGATCGCCCACGGCTACGGCTCCACCGAGTCCGGTCCGCACTCCATCGGCATCCGTGGCACCGGCTTCCTCGAGCGTCCCGGCACGATCGGCATCCCGGTGCCGGGCGTCGAGGTCAGGGTGGTCGCCGCCGGCGACCCCGACGGCGCGGTCGACGGCGGCGGCGAGGAGGTGCCGGCGAACACCGTCGGCGAGCTGCTGCTGCGCGGCCCGGCGGTGATGGACGGCTACTACCACCGCCCGGAGCTCACCGCGAGCGTGCTCGACGCCGACGGGTGGTACCGCACCGGCGACCTCGTGCGCCGTGACGAGGACGGCTGGTTCTTCATCGCCGACCGGCGCAAGGACATGATCATCTCCGGCGGGGAGAACGTGTACTCGCGCGAGGTCGAGGACGTGATCAGCCAGCACCCGGCCGTCCAGGAGGTCGCCGTCATCGGCACGCCCGACCCGATCTACGAGGAGTGCGTGACGGCGGTCGTCCGCCTCCGGCCGGGCGAATCGGTCGCCGCCGAGGCCATCGTCGAGCACGTGCGTGGCTCGCTCGCCGGGTACAAGCGGCCCCGGCGGGTGGAGTTCGTCGACGAGATGCCGATCAACTCGGTCGGCAAGGTCGACAAGCTGGCGCTGCGCCAGGCCTACGGCACCGTCTTCGCCAGCGGCACGGACACCGCTCCGGGCTGACGGGCGCCGCCATCACATCGCCGCGCCACCGTCCACCGCCACGGTGGACCCGGTGACGAACGTGGACGCATCGCTCGCCAGGAACAGCGCCGCGCCGACGATCTCCGACGGATCGCCGAGGCGCTTGAACACCGTCTTGGCCACGATCGGGGCGAGCACCGCGTCGTCGAGCACGCTGGCCATGTCGGTGGCGAACGGACCGGGCGAGATCGCGTTCACCCGCACGCCCTTCACGGCCAGCTCCGCGGCCATCGAGCGGGTGAGCATCGACAGGGCCGACTTCGACGCGAGGTAGGCAGCGAGCAGCTGGCTGTGGTGCTGCAGGCCGGCTGTGAGGATGTTGATCACCGACGCGTGGTCGCTGGCCTCGAGCTGCGCCAGGGCGGCCTCGACGAGCATCGCCGGGCCGACGAAGTTGACGTCGAGCGACTTCGTCAGCGCCGAGCGCGAGAGCGCGCCGACTGGGGTGGACAGGGAGATCGCCGCGTTGTTGACGACGATGTCCAGGCCACCGAAGCGCTCCACAGCGGCGTTCACCAGCCGCTGCGGCGCGTCCTCGTCGCCGAGGTGCGCGGCGATGCCGAGCACCCGATCGCCGAGCTCGGCAGCGGCGGCCTCGGCCGGCCCCTGCTTGCGCCCGCAGATCACCACGTTGGCCCCGACCGCATGGAACGCGCCGGCGATCGCCCGGCCGAGGCCGCGGGTGCCACCGGTGACGATGGCCGTGCGCCCGTCGAGGCGGAACATGTCGAGCAGGTCGTCGCCCATGCCGGTCACCAGCACGTCGGCCACGAAGCGAGCGGCCGGTCCTCGGGAGCGACCATCCGCCGCCCGGCGCTGCGCCGCAGGGCCGCGGTGAGCCGCGCCCTCGTCTCGTTCGGTTCGATGATCTCGTCGATCTTCATCAGTCCTGCGGCTCCGTAGGGATCGGTGTTCTCGGCGACCTGCTCGGCCAGTTGATCGGTGGCCCGGCGCAGGGCCTCGCCGGTGAGCCCTTCGAGCTGCTGGGCGAACACGACGTTCGCGGCGACGTTGGGATCCATGAAGCTGATCTCCGCGCCCGGCCACGCGCAGACCATGTCGGCGCCGGCTCCCGGCCCGGCCATCACGTGGCACGCCAGGCCGAACGACTTGCGCAGCACCACGGAGAACTTGGGGACCTTGGCGAGCACCACCGCCTGCTGGAAGAGCATCGCCTTGTACAGCAGGCCGTCGTACTCCACCTGCGTGCCGACGACGAAGCCCGGGGTGTCGTGGAGGAACACGAGCGGCAGGCCGAACGCGTCGCACAGGCAGATGAGCCGCACCGCCTTGTCGCAGCTGTCCGTGCTCAGCGAGCCCGCCTGGTACATCGGCTGGCTGGCGAGCACACCGACGGACTGGCCGTCGATGCGGGCCAACCCGGTGACCAGGTTGCGGCCGATGTCGGGACGCAGCTCGAAGAACGAGTCGCGGTCGACCACCGCATCGAGGACGCGGTGGATGTCGTAGGCCCGCCGCCGGCGCTCGGGCACGATCTCCTCGAGGTCGACCGGCTCGGGCTCGATCGGCTCGGCTCGTGGCGGGCGCGACCACGCGTTCGACGGCAGGTAGGAGAGGAACCGGCGCACCGCGCGGCACGCCGTCGCCTCGTCGTCGGCGACGAGGTCGATCTGGCCGGTGACCGTGGCGTGCACGTGCGGCCCGCCGAGCTGGTCGTTGGTGACCAGCTCGGACGTCGCCAGCTCGATCACCCGCGGCGAGGTCACCGCCATGCACGTGCCGGCGACCTGGACGACGAAGTCGCTCAGCGCGGAGACGAACGTCGACCCTCCGAACGAGTCGCCGACGACGAGCGTGGCCAGCGGCACCTGGCGTGCCCGGCGCATCTGGTACAGCGACGGCGGGATGCGCACGAAGCCGTCCGAGCCGAGCATGTCGGGGATCCGCGCCCCACCCATCGAGGCGAACTTGACGATCGGCCGGCCGTCGGCGATGGCCGACTCCCACAGGCGCTCGAGCTTGACGTGGTTCGTCGCCGAGCTGCTGGCCCGCTTGACCGTGACGTCGTCGGCGACCACGGTGACCGGGCGCCCCTCGATCGTGCCGACCCCGCCGATCTTGCCGTCGCCCGGCGTCGAGTCGGCGTCGGCGGCGCGCTCGGAGCGGGCGAACGTGCCAACCTCCTCGAACGAACCCGGATCGAGCAGCGCTTCGATCCGCTGGCGCGCGTTCGGCACGCCGTCGGCGGCGAGCTTGGCCATCCGCGCCGCGCCGCCCATCTCCTCACGGATCTTCGTCCGCTTGGCGATCATCGCGGCAACGGCCGCCTGGTGCTCAGCCACGCGTGCCCCTGCCCGCCCCGGAGGCGTCACGTCGTCGATTCATCTGCTGCGTCCACTCCGGTCCTCCTTGGCTGCCCGACGCGAAGCCATCACGTCACTCGTGCCCGCCGCTTCTGACCATTCCCCCTAATGTCGGAAACGATCATTATGCAGGAGTCCGAAGTTCTGCAAGGTGGACGATCGCCCGCCGGTGTCGGTGGACGCGGCGCAACCTGGGACCCTGGGGATCGGGCCGTGGGAAAGTGATGCGCCAGGACTGGCGGGGACGAGGAGCGCGACGATGACCACTACCGAAGCCGGAACCGTCGCCGGGTCGCCCCGGGCGACAGCGCTCGCTCGGCTCGCCGAGCGGCGGGCCACCGCGCTGGCGATGGGCGGCGAGGAGCGCGTCGCCCGCCAACATGCCAACGGCAAGCTGACGATCCGCGAGCGGCTCGACGTGCTGCTCGACGCCGACTCGTTCCTCGAGCTGGGGATGCACGCCACCCAGCAGAGCGATCGATCGACGATGGCGGGTCGTACCACCCCGGCCGACGGCCTCGTCGTCGGCTACGGGCGGATCGACGGGCGCGAGGTGCTCGTCGGCGGCGAGGACTTCACCGTGATGGGCGGCTCGGAGGGCAAGGTCGGGATGCTCAAGCGCGACCGGCTGCTGGAGATCGCGCTCAAGCGGCAGCTGCCCGTCATCTGGCTGCTCGACGGCGTCGGGGCGCGCACCGGTGAATCGCTGCGCGGATCGTGGGTGGGCGGCGCGTTCTTCATCGCCATGTCGCAGCTGTCCGGCCGGGTGCCGCAGATCGGGGTGGTGCTCGGACCCTGCGCCGGCGGTCCGGCGCTGATGGCCCCGTTGCTCGACTTCCTCGTGATGGTCGAGGGCATCAGCATGCTCGCCGCCGGCGGCCCGCCGATCGTCGAGGCGGCCATCGGCGAGCGGATCTCCAAGGAGGACCTCGGCGGCAGCAAGGTCCACACCCGGATCTCCGGCGTGGCCGACAACGAGGTCGCCGACGAGCACGCCGCGTTCGCGCTCGTGCGCCGCTACCTCGCGTTCTTCCCGTCCAACGCGGATCAGCTCCCGCCCCTCGCGGACGCGGTCGAACCTCCGCCGGGCGACGTGCTCGCGCTCATCCCGGCGTCGTCCAAGCGGGCGTACGACATGCGCCGCGTGCTCGAGCTGATCGTCGACGGCGGGTCGGGGCTGGAGATCAAGCCGGAGTACGCGCGCAACATGATCACCACGCTCGCCCGCGTCGGCGGCCACCCCGTGGGCATCCTGGCGAACCAGCCCATGGTCCGGTCCGGGAGCATCGACGGGCCGGCGGCCGACAAGGCGACGCACTTCATCCAGCTGTGCGACGCGTTCCACATCCCCCTGCTGTTCTTCGCCGACGTGCCCGGTGTGCTCACCGGTGCCGAGGCGGAGCGCGCCGGCACGCTGCGGCGCGGCCTGCGTGTGGCCTACGCGCTCGGGCAGTGCGACGTGCCGATGGTCAGCATCGTCGTGCGCAAGTGCTTCGGGATGGGCGGCGCGGCGATGTGCGGCAAGGGCATGGGCGCCGTGCTCACCCTGGCCTGGACCACCGCCGAGTTCGGCACGATGCCCCTCGGCGGCGCGGTGCGCGCCGCGCACCGGCGGGAGATCGAGCTCGGCCTCGTCGACGTCAAGGACCTCGAGGCCGAGTACCTCGACTACAGCGACAACTTCGCCCCGGCGGAGTCGTTCCAGATCGACGACGTGATCGATCCGAACGAGACGCGCGCCCGCGTGGCGCGCGTGCTCGATGCGATGCGCGCCGGCGAACCACGGGTCGGCTTCCGCCACGGGATCATGCCGTGAGCGCGCCGAACGGCCCCGCCGGTCTGAGCCTGCTGGACGGCGTGGTCGTCGTCGAGGTCGCCCATCGCCTCACCGAGTATGCGGGCGTGGCCCTCGCCGGCCTCGGTGCCGAGGTGTGGCTCGTCGAGCCGCCGGGCGGTGCCGACACGCGGACGCGCCACCCCTACGTCGACGCGGCGAGCCCGTCGCGTCGCAGCGTCCCGTTCCTCAGCCGCAACGTCGGCAAGCGCAGCGTGGTGCTCGACGCCGGCGACGCGACCCATCGCCGGCAGTTCGCCGAGCTGCTCGCCCGCGCCGACGTCGTGATCGAGCACGAAGGATCGCCGTTCGTCGAGCTGACCACGACGTCGTCGGCCTCAGTGGTGCGCATCACCGGGACGACCGGCATCGGCGCGTCCTCGCTCGTCGCCTTCGCCGCGAGCGGCTCGCTCTCCTCCAGTGGATGGCCGCACCAGCCACCGTGCAACGCGCCGTCGTGGCTGGCGCTCGACGCCGCCGGGACGTACGCCGCGGCGCTGGCGGTGCTGCTCGTGCGCGAACAGCGCACGTTCGGGCGACGCCACGTGGCCGACGTCCCGTTGGACGAGGCCGGCATCGCCGGGCTGATCAACTGGATCCGCAGCCTGCACTCGTACGGGATGGTGTCCGCCGGGCAGGGCATCCAGACGGCGCGGACCGGCAGCGGCGCGTTCTACGTCCTGCCCTGCCGCGACGGCTACGTCCGGGTCATCGCCGCGACGATGCGCCAGTGGCAGGCCTTCCTCGAGCTGCTCGGCAAGCCGGACGTCCTCGTCGACCCGGTGTGGGACTCGTTCCAGTTCCGCAACGACAACTTCGACGCCGTGTTCCTCACGGCGTCGGAGATCCTCGCGGACCAGACCGTCGACGACGTCTTCCACCGCGGGCAGGCCCTCGGGCTCCCGGTCACCCCGGCTTTGACGATCGACGAGGTCATCCGCGATCCGCACGTGCGCGCCCGCGCGCTGTTCGGCGAGGTCGACGATCCGGAGCTCGGGCCGGTGCAGATGCTCCGGCCGCCGTTGCGGCTGAGTGCGGCCGACGAGCGTCCGATCACGGTCGCGCCGCGCCTCGACGAGCACGCCGACGGGCTCGTCGAGATGCTCGCCGAACGCCCGAGGCGCGTCGTGCCCGCTGCGCCGGTCGAACCGACTCGTCGCCCGCTCGCCGGCCTGCGGGTGATCAGCTTCGGCGTCGGCGCGGTCGTCCCCGAGGCCGGCTCGCTGCTCGCCCAGCTCGGTGCGGAGGTGATCAAGATCGAGTCGCGCAACGGCCTCGACTTCTTCCGCCAGCTCGGCGGCGACTTCAGCGGCGACGTCAACAACACGCCGACGTTCAACCAGGTCAACCTCGGGGTGATGAGCTGCACGATCGACGCGGGCAGCGAGGACGGCCGCGCCGTGCTGCGCGCGCTGGTCGCCCGCAGCGACATCGTCATGGAGAACATGCGCGGACCGGTGATGCGCAAGTTCGGCATGGACTACGAGAGCGTCCGGGCGATCAAGCCGGACATCATCTACATGAGCAGCCAGGGCCTCGGTGCCGGACCGTACGAGACGTTCGTGACGTATGGCCCGAACCTGCAGAGCTTCGCCGGGATGACGAGCATCTGGGCCCACCCCGACGACCCGTACCCGGTGGGTTCGGTGCTCAGCTACCCCGACGACATGGCCGGCAAGCAGGGCCTCATCGGCATCTTCGCCGCGCTCCTGCGGCGCGACGCCACCGGCGCCGGCGCGCACCTCGACAGCGCCCAGTTCGAGGTGTGCCTGTGGTCGATCGCCGACAAGTTCCTCCAGGCGCAGCTGCTGCCGGGGACGATCGAGGCGCTGGGCAACCGCAGCCTCGACCACGCACCGCAGGGCTGCTACCCGTGCGCCGGCGACGACCAGTGGTGTGCGCTGTCGGTCGAGGACGACGCGGCCTGGGCGCGGGTCGTCGAGCTGATCGGCGACCCTGCGCTCGCCGATCCGGCGCTCGCCGGCGCGGACGGCCGGCTCGCCGCAGCACCGATGATCGACGCCGCGGTGGCGGGCTGGACGCGCGGCTTCGATCCGCCGGAAGCCGTGCGCCTGCTGCGCGGCGTGGGGATCGGCGCGTCGATCATGGTGGACGGCCCGTCGCAGGCGGCCAACCGGGCGATGCACGACTCCGGCTTCTACGTCGCCGTGTCCCACCCGACCGTCGGGCTGCACTGGCACACGGCGCTGCCGTTCCTGCTCGACGGTGAACGCCCGATCCCCCGCCGGCCACCCCTGCTCGGCGAGCACACCGAGCACGTGCTGTTCGACGTCATCGGTCTGTCGGCCGGCGAGGTCGGTCGGCTGTTGCGCGACGGCGCCGCAGGCGTCTGATCCCGGGGCGTCATGGCCGACCGGTGACGCAGCGCCGGTGCCCGGCATGAGCGCGGGCACCGACGCGCAGCGTCATGGACGGATCACGAGGCCGGCGTGCACGCCCTGCCCGGCGTCCACGGCACGGCCTTGCCACCATCGACCTGGAGGATGACGCCGGTCTGCTGCGGGAGGCGATTGGCGTCGAAGCCGTACACGCCGAGCGCACCGGAGAAGTCCTTGGTCGCGGCGAGCGCGTCACGCACCTTGGCGTGGTCGACCGTGCCAGCGTTCTTCACCGCGGTGGCGTACAGGTAGACGCCGTCGTACCCCCAGGCGGAGTACGAGCTGGGCGGGCGGCCGACCTTGTCGGTGTAGTTCTTGACGAACGCCTGGTTCGTGCCGGTGGTGCTCGTCGCGTCCCACGTCGTGGCGTAGATGCCGCACTGCAGCGTCGGGTTGGCCAGCAGGGTCGGATCTCCCCAGCTGACACCGCCGAGCAGTTGGGCTTTGATGCCGGATTGCGCGTACTGCGTCAGGAACGTCGCGTTCTGCCCGCCGTTGATGTTCACCTCGAGCACGTCGGGGTTCCCCGCCTTGATCTGGGTCAGCTGCGGCGAGTAGTCGATCGCGTCGGATGCGGTGCCGACGTTCGCCACGGTCTTGACGCCGGCGGCCTCCATGATCTTGCGACGGTGATCGTTCTGGTCGACGACGTTCGAGCTGTCCGACGAGTAGAAGTAGGCCGCCGTCTTCGGCTTGAGCGCGGCGATGATCTCCGGATCGGTGACGTCGTACAGGTTGTTCAACGGGCCGTAGACGCGGAAGATGTAGTCGCCGACCTCGGTGACACCGGTCCCCGAGAGGCCCACGGCGACCGTCGGGATCTTCGCCGCCTGCGCGGTCGGTCCAGCGGCCTGGAACGACGGGGTGAGCGAGAAGCCGATGATCGCGTCCACCTTGTCGGTGGTCGTCATGGCGATCACGGTCTGCGTGGCGACGTCCTTGGCCGCCTGGGTGTCGACGAAGTCAGGATCGAGCTTGGTCGTGCCGAGGAAGCCGTTGGAGTTGATCTCGTCGATCGCCAGCTGCATGCCCGCCTTCTCGTCGGCGCCGACCGTGGCCACGGCGGCCGAGCCGGACGTGTCCAGTGGTGCCCCGATCTTGATCGTCGCCGGCAGGTCGAGCTTGGCCGGCGCGCTGGACGCCGCGGCGGCGGTGGTCGCCGAGCCGGCCGCAGTGGTGGCCGAACCGGCAGCAGTGGTCGCCGAGCCGGCGGTGGTGGCTGCGCCGGCGGTGGTCGTCGCCGCGGCCGTCGTGCTCGTCGACTTCTTGTCGCTGCCGCATCCTGCGGCGATCAGTGAGCCGACGATGACGACGGCGAACGCCGCTTTCCTGTGGATGTGCATGTTCCCCCTCTGGTGTTGGTCTCGGCGTCGAGTCGACGCCGCCGATCCGACGGCAGTTCGGGCCTTCGGACGCGGGGTGGTCACGGTGCGCCGGTCAGCGTCCCGTGAAGTTGGGTTGGCGTTTGGCGAAGAACGCAGCGACGCCCTCACGGAAATCGTCGGTGCGATAGCACTCGAGCGCCGCCTGGATCTCGAGGTCGGCGCCGGACGACGTCTCCGAGTACCCCGCGGCCAGGTTGCGCTTCGTCAAGCGCACGGCGACGGGCGGCAGGAGGGCGAGCTCGGCGGCAAAGGCGTCGGCTCGGGCCGACAGCTCCTCCTGCGGCACCACCTCGTGGACGAGCGCGAGTGCATGGCACTCGGACGCGCTGAGGATCCGTCCACGGAACAGCAGATCCTTGGCGATCCCGAGCGAGACGTAGCGGGTGATCCGCTGACTCGGTCCCTGGAAGCCGACCCGCGTCTCGGCCAGCCCGAAGCTCGCCGACGTCGATGCGATGCGGAAGTCGCAGCCGAGCACGAGCTCTGCGGCGTTGCCGAGGCACGGGCCGACGATGACGGCCACGGTGATGAACGGCAGCGCCTCGATCGTCTCGAACAGTTCGAACTCCGTCCTCAGGTAGTGGACGTAGCCCTGCTCGTCGAGCTGCGCCATCGTGCGCAGGTCGGCGCCGCCACTGAACGCTGCCTTGGTGCCCTCGATCGTCAGCACTCTGATGTCGTCGCGCCGGGCGAGATCCCGGCTGAGCTCGAGCATGTCCTCCACCGCCGGCAGGGTCATCGCGTTGACCGGGCGTCCGGTGTCGAACGCCAGCCGAGCGATCCCGCGCTCGTCCGGCGGCGTGAGCTCGAGGTGATGAGCGGCTGGCTCAGCCATGCGCCGGCTCCTCCTCGAACACGCTGCCCCCGAACGTGCGCTTGAGGTCCTCCTTGACGATCTTGCCCATCGCGGTGCGCGGGAAGTCGTCGACCCAGTGCACCTCCTTCGGGGTCTTGAACCCGGCGAGACGGCCACGGACGAACGCGATCAGCTCGCTCGCCGGCGGCGGATCGACGTCGGGATGGGCCCGGACGACGGCGACGACGCGCTCCTCGTAGATCTCGTCGGGGACGCCGATGACCGCCACCTCGGCGACCGCATCGTGCAGCGCGATCGTGTCCTCGACCTCTTTCGGATAGACGTTCTCGCCGCCGGAGATGATCAGCTCCTTGGCCCGCCCGGCGAGGTAGAAGTAGCCGTCGGCGTCCTGGCGGACCAGGTCGCCCGTCTTCAGCCAGCCGTCGGCGTCGAGGACGTTGGCGGTGAGCTCGGGTCGCTGGAAGTAGCCCGCCATCACCGCTTCGGAACGCACGCAGAGCTCGCCGATGTCGCCGACGGGAACCGCCTCACCGTCGCCACCGACCACCTTCACCTCGCTGCCCGGGATCGGCAGGCCGAGCGATCCGAAGTGCTGCAGGAAGTCCTCGCCGCGCAGCGACAGCGAGTGCGGTCCGGACTCCGTGGACCCGTAGCCATGAACCAGATCCGCCCGGGGGAACGTCGCCCGGATCTTCTCGAACAGCCCGCGCGTCGCCACGCTGCCGCCCACGTAGCAGCCGCGCACGTGCGACAGGTCGACGCCGTCGAGCACGCCGGCATCGAACATCAGGTTGTAGTGAGCAGGTACGCCGAGGACGTACGTGACGCCGGCGGCGATGCGCCGCGCCGCCTCGGCGGGCTCGAACGTCATCACGCCGACCGTGCCTCCCTGGATGAGCAGCTGCCCGACGACGGATCCGCCGCCGATGTGGAACTGCGGCCCGAAGAACAACAGATGGTCGTTGCGGGTGAGCTCGAACCCGAGGGCGGCGAACGTGCTGTCGAGCACGCGAGCCCGTTGCGAGCGGATCACGCCCTTGGCCTGGCCCGTGGTCCCCGATGTGAAGACGATCTCGTGGATCGCCTGCTCGTCGTCGACGATGTCGGCGAGCGAGCCAGCCCGCTCGAACATCGCCGACCACGACGTCCAGCCGACGCGCTCGACGTCGATGGCCACGTTCACGGTGGCCGTCGTGCGGCCGGCGAAGCCATCGGCCACGTCGAGGTAGCGGGCGCCGATCATCAGGCATGCGGGATCGACGAGCGACACCAGCTGGTCGAGCTCGGCGGGCCGCAGCCAGTAGTTCAGCGGGGCGAACAGGAGGTTGGCCTTGGCCGTGGCGTAGTAGGCGACGAGGAACTCGACGCAGTTGTCGTTCAGCCACACCACCCGGTCGCCGGGCTGCAGTCCGCTGCCGACCAACGCTTCGGCCAGACGGTCGGTCGTCGCGTCGAGCTCGCGGTAGCTGAGCGTGCGGCCGCTCTCGCCGACGAGCGCGGTGCGCGTGCCGTAGGCGGAGGCACTACGGCGCAGCATCGAGCGGTGAGTGAGCATCGGCGGACTCCTAGGCCAGGTACGTGGCGATCATGTCGGTCGGCAGGGTGTCGGCGGATCCCTCGGCCTCGACCTTGCCGCGCACGAGCACGTAGCTGCGGGTCGCAACTTCTGCGGCAAGCGCGGTGTTCTGCTCGACCAGCAGGACGGACACGCCTTGGGTGACGACGGTGTGGAGCATCTCCACGAGGGCACCGACGACGATGGGCGCCAGTCCCATCGACGGTTCGTCGATCGCCAGGACCTTCGGTTCGGACATCAGCGCACGGGCGGTCACCAGCATCTGTTGCTCGCCGCCCGACAGCATGCCCGCGTCGCGGGTCCGCGAGCGGCCGAGCGCAGGGAACGCCTGACACAGCTCGTCGGCGCGGGCCATCGCCTGCGCCTTGCGCATCGAACGGGGTGCGCCGAGCAGCAGGTTCTCGACGACGTTCAGCGACCCGATCGTGCCACGTCCCTCGGGGACGTGGGCGAAGCCGGCACGGGCGATCTTGTAGGGCCGCTGTCCGACGAGTGGCTTGCCGTCGAGCCGGATCGTCCCGGACCGCGGGACGACGAAGCCCGACAGGGTGCGCAACAACGTCGTCTTCCCCGAACCGTTCGGTCCGACGACCGCGACGGCCTCCTTGTGCCCGACGCGGATCGAGACACCGCGCAGGGCGGCGACGGCGCCGTAGCTGACGTGGAGGTCGTCGATCGTGAGTGCGTCGTCGTTCACGTCACCACCCCTCCGATGTACGCAGCGCGCACCCGTTCGTCCTTCCAGACCTCGTCGGGTCGGTCGACGGTGATGATCTTGCCCCAGTCGAGGACCGCGATGCGGTCGGAGAGCTTGGTGACCAGCCCGACGTTGTGCTCGATGAGCATCACGGCGACCCCGCGGCGAGCGGTCTGCACGATCATCTCGCCGATGTCGTCGGCGTCCGAGGTGGTCATCCCCGCGGTCGGTTCGTCGAGCAGCAGCGCGCGCGGCTCGGCCGCCAGGGCGCGCGCGATCTCGATCCGTCGGCGCATCCCGTAGGGCAGGCTCGCGGCCGGCGTGTCGGCCAGGTGGGCCAGGCCGAGCTCGTCGAGCAGGACGAGCGACTCGGCGCGTTGCTGACGCTCTTCGCGGTGGCGTCTGCGGAACATCGTCAGCGGCGTCACCGTGAAGCTCTGGTGCCGGCCGAGCAGCACGTTCTCCAGGACGGACGAGCGCTCCAGCAGCCGCAGGTGCTGGAACGTCCGGGTGATGCCGAGCCGCGCCGTCCGGTCCATGCGCATCCCGGCGATGTCGCGGCCATCGAGTCGCACCTCTCCGGAGCTCGGAGCGATGTAGCCGGTGATCGCGTTGACGAGGGTCGTCTTCCCGGCACCGTTCGGACCGACCAGGCCGAGGACCTCGCCGGTCCGGATGTCGAGGTCCACGTCGGTGAGCGCGGCGACGCCCTGGAAGCGCTTGCCGACGCCGCGCACCTCGATCAACGCGGTGGGTTCGGTGGGCGCTGGCGGTGCCGCCGGACGTGGGTCCGCGTCGCTCATGGCGTGCTCGGCTCGGTGATCGTCACCACGGTGTCGTCGTCCTCGTTGACCACGACCTGCGGTTCTCGGCGCCGGGACCCGGTGATCGAACCTCGGAGCCACTGACCGAACCTGCCGATCTTCGGATCGGCCAGACCTCCTGGGAGCAGCAACAGGACGAGGACCAGCAAGATGCCGAAGGCGAGGTTCTGCTTGTCCGTCCCGGAGCTGCGCGTCCACTCGCGGAACGTGATGAGCAGTGCGCAGGAGATCAGTGGGCCGAGCCAGTGCTCGACGCCGCCGACCATCGCATAGGTCAGCGCGATCGTCAGCAGCACGAAGTTGTACTGCGACGGGCTGACGACGGTGGACTCGTGGGCCTCGAGCGTTCCGGCGAAGCTGGCGACCATGCCGCTCAGCACGAAGGCGAACGTCTGGTAACGGCGCACGTTGATGCCCAGGCCGAGCGCCACGACCGGGTCGAGCCGGACGGTGCGCAGGGCCCGACCGAAGTGCGACCGGCGGATCAGCTGCAGCACGACCAGCAGCACCACCAGACCGCCTGCCGCGGCGACGGTCGTGACCCGCTTGGGGATCTGGATGATCCCGTTGACACCGTTCGTGAACGACGACGCCTGGATGAAGACGATCGTCGTCTGCGCCAGGGCGAAGCTGCCCAGGGCGAGGTAGATCCCCGACAGGCGCAGCACGGCCAAGCCGAACAGGAACGCGAGCAGCCCGCCGATGAGGACCCCGAGCACGACGCCGACCGGTACCGGCCAACCGTGCTTCGCGGTGACGATCGCCGTGGTGTAACCGCCGACCGCCATGAAGCCGATCGAGCCGAGCGAGGTCACCCCGGCGTTGAACGCGACGAAGATGCTCATCGTGATCAACGTCGTGAACAACGCGGTGTCGATGATGAACCTGTGCAGTTCGAACCAATCAAGCACGGGCACCCGCCTTCTGCGGGATGAGCCCGGTCGGCCGGACGAGCAGCACGATGAGCATCAGGAGGAACGCCGCACCCTGGGCCAGCTCGGTGGAGACGTACGCCGACGCCATCGTCTGGCTGACGCCGAGCACCAGTCCCCCGAGCACCGCGCCGGGGATCGAACCCATCCCACCGATCACGATTGCCGCGAAGATCACCAGCAGCAGCGGGTCGCCGCTGCTGTAGGAGACGAGTGAGGTCTGCACACCGACGAACGTGCCGGCGATCGCCGCCAGCGCACCGGACACGGCGAACGCGGTCAAGAACGCCCGACGAGCGTTGATCCCGAGGAGCTCGCTGATCTCGCGGGAGTAGGCGACCGAGCGCAGCTCACGGCCGCTGCGCGTGCGGGCCAGCCACACGCCCAGGACGACCATCAACACGATGGTGGTGGCGAGGACCAGGATCTGCAGCTTGGGGATGGTCAGCTGACCGACGGCGATCGTGCCCGTCGGGAACCCGGCGCGCGGCACGGGTTTCAGCTCGCCGTCGGTGCGGATCTTGAGCACGGTCTGCAAGATGAAGCCGACGCCGATCGTCGCCACCACCGGGGCGAACAGGTCGTCGGATCGCCGGCGCAGCGGACTGACGACGACCTCCTCGACGACCATCGCCAGGACGGCCGCAGTCGCCATGCCGAACAGCATCGACGGCACGACCGGGTAGCCGCGGTTGAGGAACAGCACCGTGGCAAACGTGCCCCAGGTCATGAACTGGGCGTGCGCGAAGTTGAGGACGTCGAGCACCCCCCAGACCAGGGTGACACCGAGCGCCAGCAGCGCGTACACGCTGCCCAGCGAGACCCCGTTGATCAGTTGCTGGAAGAACTCGACCACGGCACGGCTTCCCGAACGTCACGCCCATCGGCGAACTGCTCCAGATCCCCGACGATCACGTACAGGCCCCCTCGTGACTCACCTGCTCGCCCTCAAACCCTTGGGCAGGATGAATATCTGATCCATACGTTAGTCGTAGAGTCCGAGTACCCGCCACTCGGAACGAGATGGTCACCTCGGCCGGAGCGAAGGAGGCGACGTGGGGCGTGCAGCGGACGGTGATCCTGCGTCGGCGCACCTGCGCGCGGCGCTGTTGATCCTGCGCGTCGGCGAGCTGATCGAAAGCCTCGACACGTCCGGCGTCGAGCCGCTCGGCCCGACCCCGATCCGGTACAGCGCACGGGTGCTCCTGCTGCTGACCATCGACGGCGAGCGCACCATGGGTTCGCTCAGCAGGGCACTGAGGCGTCATCCGACCACGTTGACCCACACGGTCGACCAGCTCGAGCGCCGTGGGCTGGTCGCCCGCATGCCGCACGCACAGGACCGGCGGGCGACCATCGTGCGGATCACCGAGTCGGGCAGGGCGGGCGTCGAACGACTCGCCCGTCAACTGCGCGGCTCGGTGCGTGCGCTCGGCGGCCTGTCCAGCGGTGATGCCGAGCAACTGGTCGTGCTCTTGGGCAAGGTCGGTGGCATCGATGGCGATGGACCTCTCGCGGCAGGCGCGGACGACGGTCGATCGAACCGTCAGCCCGATCAGCGCTCCTCGCGTGGGCCGAACACCGCGCCGTCGGCGCGCAGCCGTTCCACCACGCGCTGATCGGCGTCGAGGACCTCGCGCAGCACGGCGTCGGTGTCGCCGGCGAGCTCCGGTGGGCCCGCCCGCGGCCCGATGTCCGCCGCGGAGGTGGCGGGCGTCGTGCCCGCCGCCGCGGTGGTCGGCGTCGCGGCCGCGCCGGTGGTCGGGGCAGCTCCTGTGGTCGGCGTGGCGCCCGTCGTCGGCGCGCTCGTCGACTTCGAGTCCGAGGAGCTGCCGCACGCGGCGATCAGCGTGAGTGCGCCGAAGCCGGCGAGTCCTTCCATGAAGCGACGACGCGAGAGCGAACGAGGCGCGTTGAACGGACGATCCATAGAGCAATTCCCCCAATGTGAGGTGCCCACGACCGCGGGCACCGGTGCACGACCAGGGCGGACGATACTCCGCGCGTGGAACAACGTCAAGAAGTGCTCCACGAATAGACATTCGGACAGATCGTCGTTCCATGCATGGAATGGTCGGAGTGCACCGGAATGGGCTGTGGAGGCCGGTGTTACCATCGCCGCCATGGCGAAGCGACGGGGACCGCTGAAGGTCGACCCCGTGGCCGAAGCGACCAACCAGTGGGCGATCCACGGCTACGACAGCGGACCGCGATTGCAGGCGTCGCTGTCGCTGTTGCGCGCCGAGTCGATCGTCCGTGACCGCAACGTCGAGGTGCTGCGCGCCTACGGCCTGTCGTTCGGCCAGCACGAGGTGCTCATGCTGTTGTCGTTCACCAGGAAGGGCGAGTTGCCCCTCGGCAAGATCGGTGAGCGGCTCATGGTCCACCCGACGAGCGTGTCCAACTCCGTCGACGCGCTCGCCGAGGTCGGGCTGGTCCAGCGCCTCGCCGATCCGGCCGACCGCCGCTCGCGGCTCGCGCGGATCACCCGTCGTGGGCGCAACGTGGCCCGGCGCACGGCGGCCTCGCTGGCCGACGTGCAGTTCGGCCTGGCCGAACTGGACGAAGCCGAGGCGAGCGAGCTGTTCCGCATCCTGCTCAAGCTGCGCACGAACGACTTCGAGTGTGCCGACGTCGAGCCGACCGTCACGGCGGCGGCGAACACAGACACCGGGCGCACGCACCTCGCCGTGGGACGACCGCGATCGGCGACCCGAGGCCGCCGCGCCGCCGGCACCCGGTCAGAGCAGGTCGGCCAGCGCTGACTCCAGGCGGGCGACGCGAGCCTCGAGCTCGACCAGTCGGTCGGTCAACGCCGTGGACGAGGGCTGGTGCCGTGCCGCCGGCTCGGCACCCGACGTGCGGACCACGTCGGCCTCCTCGGCGACGAGCTGCTGCCAACGGGCCGCCGACTGGCCCGGCTGGCGGTCCGTCAACCGCACGAGCTCGCGTTCGGCGAGGCCGTGCAGCGCCGCCTCGACGTCGGCCGCCGAGCCGAAGTCGTAGAGCCTGGCTGCCCGGCTGTGCAGCTCGGCCGCGGTCTGCGGCCCACGCAGCAGCAGCACCGCGAGGAGCGCGATCCCCGGCCGCTCCAGACCGAGGTGCTCGTCGAAGACCTGCCGGTACCGGGTGACGCTGCGGCCGTGCGACGGATGGACGAAGCGCACCGATCCCGCCGTTTTGAGCGCCCCGAGCGTGTCGAGCACCTCGTGCTCGGCGACGTGCATGACCGGCTCGCGTGCCGTCGACTGGTTGCACGCGGCCACGAGCGCGTTGAGCGTCAACGGGTACTGGTCCGGGACCGTGCGCTCCTTCTCCAGCAGGCAGCCGACGACACGGCCCTCGACGATGGACAGCATCGTCAGCAGTTGGAACCCTTCGGGATGATGATCTTGGCGCCGATGGCGAACGCCTTGTAGCCCTTGGTGTTGGCGTTGGCCGCGTTGAGCTGGTCGACGGTGAGGTCGAACTTCTTGGCGACGTTGATCGGGATGTCGCCCTTCTGGATCGTGTACGTGCCCTCGACGCACGGTCCGGCCGAGTTCGTCGGCGTCGAGGCGTCGGCGGTCGTGGTGGTGGTGGCACCCTTCACCGTGGTGGTGGTCGACTTGGACGAGCCCGCCGCCGTCGTCGTGGTGGACTTCGCCGAGCCGCCAGCCGTGGTGGTGGCGGTGGCCCCGCCCGCGGTGGTGGCCGTGGCCGTGGCCGGCTGCGTGGCGCCGGCAGGGATCTTGATCTCCGTGCCGACCGCCGGGAAGTTGGTGACCTGGTCGCCCGACAACGTCCAGCCGTTGAGCGTCAGCAGGTCCTGGAACTTGACGTTGAACTTGCGGGCGATCGTCGACGGGTAGTCGCCCGCCACGATCACATAGACCGTCTCCCCGGCGATCGCCTCGCCGGGAGCGGGAGCGACGGTCGTGGTCGTGGTGGCCGGGACCGTGGGGATGGTCGCGAAGTTGGTCGGGGTGAGCGGCAAGATGGTGGAGTTGCTCGACGTGCCGGACGAGCCGCTCCCGCACGCGCCGAGACCGACGGCCCCCATGAGGGCCAAGCCGGCGACGATCAGACGAGAACGCATGGCCAGCCAGCCTACGGCCGAAGTCCTCGTCAGCCGAGGCACCTTCAGAGCAGCGGGCGAGCCGTCGGCGGGATCGGTGAGGGCAGCTGCGACTCCCCCATCAGCCAGGCGTCCACGCCGGCGGCGCACGAGCGGCCCTCGGCGATGGCCCAGACGATGAGGCTCTGGCCGCGACCCATGTCGCCGGCGACGAACACCCCCGGCACGTTGGTCATGTAGCGCTGGTCCCGGGCGACGTTGCCGCGCTCGTCATGGCCGACACCGAGCTGCTCCAGCCACTCGCCCTTCTCCGGGCCGACGAAGCCCATCGCCAGGAACACGTGATCGGCGAGCAACTCGCGATCGGTGCCCTCGACCTTCTCGAAACGGCCGGCGACCATCTCCACGTCGTGGATCCGCAGCCCGCGAACGTGCCCGCTGCCGTCGTCGACGAAGCGCTCGGTGTTCACGCTGAACAACCGATCACCACCTTCCTCGTGGGCCGAGGTGACCTTGAACGTCATGGCGAACTGCGGCCACGGGTTGTCCGACGAGCGGGTCTCGGGCGACCGGGGCAGGATCTCCAGCTGGGTGATCGACGCGGCACCCTGGCGGTGCGCGGTGCCGAGGCAGTCGGCGCCGGTGTCGCCGCCGCCGATGATCACCACGTGCGTGCCCTTGACGTCGATCGGGGACGACTCGAGGTCGCCCTGCTGCACCCGGTTGGCCGGCGGGAGGTACTCCATCGCCTGGTAGATGCCGGCGAGCTGACGGCCCTCGATCGGCAGGTCGCGCCACGCCGTCGCCCCGCACGCCAGCACGATCGCGTCGTACGAGGCGAGGAGCACCTCGATGTCCACGCCGTCGCCGACGGTGGCGTTGGTCCGGAACTCGGTGCCCTCGGCCTCCATCTGGGCGATGCGCCGGTCGACGTGGCGCTTCTCCATCTTGAACTCGGGGATGCCGTAGCGCAGCAGCCCGCCGATGCGGTCGGCACGCTCGAGCACCACCACGTCGTGGCCGGCGCGGGTGAGCTGCTGGGCGGCGGCCAGCCCTGCAGGACCGGAGCCGATGACCACGACGCGCTTGCCGGTCTTGACGCTGGGCAC
Organism: uncultured Acidimicrobiales bacterium; assembly: GCA_963794805.1. Lineage (GTDB taxonomy): Bacteria > Actinomycetota > Acidimicrobiia > Acidimicrobiales > Ilumatobacteraceae > JAODBQ01. Next base: position 334,888 of record CAWCFL010000003.1, on the reverse strand, counting down.
CTGCGGGGTGACCCACCCCTCGTCCCAGGCGCGGTCGATGATCTCCACCTCGACCTGCTTGATGGCCACCGGGTCGGAGTTGATCCCGAGGACGCAGGCGGACTCGCACGGCGCAGGGCACAGCCGGCCGGTGAACTCGGGGAAGTTGTTCGTCGCGTGCAGGCGGTCGATGGCGTCGCGGAAGTGGTCGCGGTAGACGAGATCGTTCCAGTCGGGGATCAGGTTGCCGAGGGGGCAACCGTTGTTGCAGAACGGGATGCCGCAATCCATGCACCGCCCGGCCTGCAGCGTGAGCGAGTCGTTCGGGAACTCCTCGTACACCTCCTTCCAGTCGAGGATGCGCACCTCGATCGGACGACGCGTCGGCGTCGTCCGCTCCCACTTCAAGAACCCGGTGACCTCGCCCATCTCAGCCCCTACTCGCTTCCATCACTCGATCCATCGCCGCCGCCTCGTCCAGACCGTCGGCCTGGGCCTGCTCCATCACCCGCAACACGCGCTGGTAGTCGATCGGCATCACCCGCTTGAACGTGGTGACCGCGGCGTCCCAGTCGTCGACCAGGCCCTGCGCCAACGGCGAGCCGGTGAGCGCGGCGTGGCGACCGACGGTGTCGAACAGCCACCGACCGTCGGCCTCGCTGAGTGCCTGCAACTCGACCATCTCGCCGTTGACCAGTGCGCCGAACGTCTCGTGCGGGTCGTGGACGAACGCGATGCCACCGCTCATCCCGGCGCCGAAGTTGCGACCGGTCGGGCCGAGCACCACCACCCGGCCGCCGGTCATGTACTCGCAGCCGTGGTCGCCGACACCCTCGACGACGGCGGTGGCACCGGAGTTGCGGACGCAGAACCGTTCGCCGACCACGCCGCGCAGGAAGATCTCTCCCGCCGTTGCGCCGTAGCCGATGACGTTGCCGGCGATGACGTTCTGCGACGCCTCGAACGTGGCCGTGCGGTCGGGGCGCACGACGATCCGGCCGCCGGACAACCCCTTGCCGACGTAGTCGTTGGCGTCGCCCTCGAGCGTGAGCGCGATCCCCTTCGGCACGAACGCCCCGAAGCTCTGGCCGGCCGAGCCGCGCAGGTGGATGTCGATCGTGCCGTCGGGCAACCCGGCCCCGCCGTAGCGCCGGGTGACGGCGTTGCCGAGCACGGTGCCGACGGTGCGGTTGACGTTGCGCACCGGGAGTTCGATGTGCACCGGTTCGCGCCGAGCCAGCGCCGGTTCGGCCAGCTCGATGAGCTGCTGGTCGAGCGCTTCCTCCAAGCCGTGGTCCTGGCCGACCGAGTTGAGGAGCGTCTGGTTGTACGGGTTCTGCGGCACGGCGAGGATCGGCGAGATGTCCAGGCCCTTGGCCTTCCAGTGGGCCACCGCGGTGCGCGTGTCGAGGGACTCGACGTGGCCGACCATCTCCGCCACCTTGCGGAAGCCGAGCTGGGCCATCAGCTCGCGCACCTCTTCGGCGATGAACTCCATGAAGTTGACGACGAACTCCGGCTTGCCGCTGAAGCGCGCCCGCAGCTCGGGGTTCTGCGTGGCCACGCCGACCGGGCAGGTGTCGAGGTGGCAGACGCGCATCATGATGCAGCCACTGACCACGAGCGGCGCGGTGGCGAAGCCGAACTCCTCGGCCCCGAGCAGGGCCGCGATGACCACGTCGCGACCCGTCTTCATCTGCCCGTCGGCCTGCACGACGATGCGGTCGCGCAACCCGTTGAGCAGCAGCGTCTGCTGGGTCTCGGCGAGCCCCAGCTCCCATGGCGCGCCGGCGTGCTTGAGGGACGTGAGCGGCGAGGCGCCGGTACCGCCGTCGTGCCCGGAGATCAGCACCACGTCGGCCTTGGCCTTGCTGACCCCGGCGGCGACGGTCCCGACGCCGACCTCGGCGACGAGCTTGACGTGCACGCGGGCCAGCGGGTTGGACGACTTGAGGTCGTGGATCAGCTGCTTGAGGTCTTCGATCGAATAGATGTCGTGGTGCGGCGGCGGGCTGATGAGCCCGACGCCGGGCGTGCTGCCACGGGTCTTGGCGATCCACGGGTAGATCTTGTGGCCGGGCAGCTGACCGCCCTCGCCGGGCTTGGCGCCCTGGGCCATCTTGATCTGCAGGTCGTCGGCGTTGGTCAGGTAGTCGCTGGTGACGCCGAAGCGACCGCTGGCGACCTGCTTGATCGCGCTGCGCCGCGCCGGGTCGTACAGCCGCTCGACGTCCTCGCCGCCCTCACCGGTGTTGCTCTTGCCGCCGATCGAGTTCATCGCGATGGCCAGCGTCTCGTGGGCCTCCATGCTGATCGAGCCGTAGCTCATCGCCCCGGTGGAGAACCGCTTGACGATCTCGCCGACCGGCTCGACCTCGTCGAGCGGCACCGGCGGGCGCTCCCCCTCCTTGAAGGCGAACAGCCCGCGCAGCGTCGCCAGCCGGCCAGCCTGCTCGTCGACCAGCGCGGTGTACTGCTTGAAGATGTCGTAGCGCCGGGCGCGGGTGGCGTGCTGCAGCTTGAACACCGTCTCCGGGTTGAACAGGTGGACCTCGCCCTCGCGCCGCCACTGGTACTCGCCGCCGAGCTCCAGACGACGGTGGGCGCGCTCCTCGGGACGGGACGGGTGCGCCATCGCGTGGCGCGATGCGACCTCCATGGCGATCTCGTCGAGGCCGATGCCACCGAGGCGGCTCACCGTGCCGGAGAAGTACTCGTCGACGAGCTCCTGGCCGAGCCCGATGGCCTCGAAGATCTGCGCCCCGGTGTAGCTGGCGACGGTGCTGACGCCCATCTTGCTCATCACCTTGAGCACGCCCTTGCCGGACGCCTTGATGTAGTTCTTCACCGCCTTGTGCGGGTCGAGCCCACCGAGGCTGTGCAGGTCGCGGTCGACCATGTTCTCGATGCTCTCGAACGCCAGGTACGGGTTGATCGCGCCGGCTCCGTAGCCGACGAGGAGCGCCATGTGGTGCACCTCGCGAGCATCGCCGCACTCGACGATGAGCCCGACCTTCGTGCGCTGCTTCTCGCGGATGAGGTGGTGGTGCACCGCCGCGGTGAGCAGCAGGCTGGGGATCGGCGCATAGACCTCGTCGGCGTTGCGGTCGCTGAGCACGATGATCCGCGCGCCGCCCTCGATGACCCGGCTGACCTCGTGGCGCACCGCGTCCAGCGCCCGGCGCAGGGCCAGGCCGCCGCCGGCCACGCGGTACAGGCCGCTGACCACAGCGCACGCGAGGTGCGCGTACGGGCCGGTCGGACCGTCGTCCTCCAGGTCCAGATCGACGTCGTTGATGTGGGTGATCTTGGCCAGCTCGTCGTTGTCGATGATCGGGAAGGGCAGCACCAGCTGGCGGCAGCTCTCCGGCCCCGGCGCGAGCAGGTTGCCCTCGGGCCCCACCGTCGAGCCGACGGACGTGACCACCTCCTCGCGGATCGCGTCGAGTGGCGGATTGGTCACCTGGGCGAACAGCTGCTGGAAGTAGTCGAACAGCAGGCGCGGCCGTTCGCTGAGCACGGCGATCGGCGTGTCCGTCCCCATCGACCCGAGCGGCTCGCCACCGGTGCGGGCCATCGGGGCGATGATGATCTTCATCTCCTCGTGCGTGTAGCCGAACACCTGCTGGCGGCGCAGCACGCTGGTGTGGCTGTAGACGACGTGCTCGTGCTCGGGCAGGTCGGCGAGCTTGACGATGCCGTCGTCGAGCCACTGCCCGTACGGCTGCTCCTGGGCGAGGCGGCGCTTGATCTCCTCGTCCTCGACGATGCGCCCCTCGGCGGTGTCGACGAGGAACATCCGGCCCGGCTGCAAGCGGCCCTTGCGGACGATCTTCGACTGGTCGATGTCGATCACGCCGACCTCGCTGGCCAGCACGACGAAGCCGTCGTCGGTCACCCAGAACCGGCCCGGCCGCAGCCCGTTGCGGTCGAGCACCGCGCCGATCAGCGTGCCGTCGGTGAAGCACACGCACGCCGGGCCGTCCCACGGCTCCATCAGCGAGGCGTGGAAGCGGTAGAACGCCCGCTTCTCCACGTCCATCGTGGTGTGGTTCTCCCACGCCTCGGGGATCATCATCATCATCGCGTGGGGCACCGAGCGGCCGCCGAGGTGCAACAGCTCGAGCACCTCGTCGAACGTCGCCGAGTCGCTCCCGCCGGGGGTGCAGATCGGGAACGCCCGCTCCAGACCGGGCAGGAGCGGGCTGGCCAGCAGCGACTCGCGGGTGCGCATCCAGTTGCGGTTGCCCTGGACGGTGTTGATCTCGCCGTTGTGGGCGATGAACCGGTACGGGTGCGCCAGCGGCCATGACGGGAACGTGTTCGTCGAGAAGCGGCTGTGGACCAGGGCGATGGCCGACTCGATGCGCTCGTCGTCGAGGTCGACGAAGAACTCGTGCAGCTGCGGCGTGGTCAGCATCCCCTTGTAGATCAAGGTCCGCGCGCTGAGCGACGGGAAGTAGGTGGACTGCTCCGGGTCCAGCTCGTGCTCGATGCGCTTGCGCACGACGAACACCTTGCGATCGAGGGCGATGCCGACGGCGCCGGCAGGATCGGCGATGAACAGGTGACGGAAGCTGGGCATCACCGCCCGCGCGCTGGCACCGAGGCACGACGGATCGACCGGGACGTCACGCCAACCGAGCACGGCCAGGTTCTCGTCGACGACGATCCGCTCGATGGCCGCCATGGCCTTCTCGGCGTTGACCGGGTTGGCCGGCAGGAACGCCATGCCCACGGCGTAGGCGCCCTCGGCGGGCAGCTCCACGCCGGCGACCGCGGCGAGGAACCGGTGCGGGACCTGGATGAGGATGCCGGCGCCGTCGCCGGTGTCGGCCTCGGCGCCGGTGGCGCCGCGATGCTCCAGGTTGCACAGCGCGCCGATGCCGAGCTGCACCAGCTCGCGGCTGCGCTCACCGTGGATGTTGGCCACGAACGAGACGCCGCAGGCGTCGTGCTCGAAACGAGGGTCGTACAGACCCGAGGGCGCGGGAAGATCCGCGTGGGATGGATGCATCGAGTTCCGCTTCCACGAAGTCGGGCTCGCGAGCGAGCCTGGGTCGGCTGGGTGGCGCTCGGGACGACGCTGGCCCGGACGGTGAAGCGCATGTTACGCCGGAGTGCACCAAGTCGCCACCGAGATGGCCGTGGCGGTGGGCAGCCGAGGCCTCGGGAGATGCTCCGACCAGGCTCGACGAGCACGTACGATCCACGGGATGTCGGACGCACCGCCTCCAGGCTGGGGAGGACCACCACCACCGCAGCCGCCCCCGCCGCCCTCCGGCCATGGCGCGACTCCGTACCCGGCGCCGGGCTACGGCCAACAGCCGCCACCGCTCGGCTACACGCCGTACAGCCCGCAAGGCGGGCCACCGGTCACCCCGAAGGTGGATGGCCTGGCCATCGCCTCCCTCGTGCTCGGCCTCGTCTGGTGCTACTGGATCACATCGATCCTCGCGGTGATCTTCGGCGCCGTCGCGCTCAAGCGCATCGCCGACTCGAACGGATGGCGGACCGGTCGTGGCATGGCCATCGCCGGTCTGGTCCTCGGCATCGTCGAATCCTCGGTCGCGCTCATCATCGTCCTGGCGATCGCCTCCTCGACCTGACGCCGACCCGGCTCAGCCGAGCTCGCCGAGTCGGTAGTGGGCGCGGCACAGCAGCTCGTAGCGCACGACGTCGCCGAACAATGGGGCAGCCGGGGCATCGTCGGTGTCGCCGACCACCACGGTCTCGCCCTCGTAGGTGATCTCCCCGTTGACGACGCGGGCGTTGTGCGTGGCGCGTGCCCCGCACCAGCAGCGCGCCTCGACCTGCATCGGCACGCGCTCGTCGGCGATCTCCAGCAGGCGCTTGGTCCCCTCGAACAGCTCGCCACGGAAGTCGGTGATCAACCCGAACGCGAAGACGTCGACGCCGAGGTCGTCGACGACCCGTCCGAGCTGGTCGCATTGCGCCACCGTGTAGAACTGCGCCTCGTCGCACACCAGGTAGTGCAGCGGCCAGTGGTCGACGGCGAGCTTGTAGAGGTCCATCCCGCCACCGACGTCGACCGCCTCGGCAGCGACCCCGAGGCGACTGGTCACCTGGGCACCTTCGCGGTCGAGCATCGTCAGCAACAGGCCGAACAGCTCCCGGCTGGCGAGGTTGTGGTGGATCTGCAACGCCATCGTGCTCTTGCCCGAGCCCATCGTGCCGAAGCTGAAGCGCAAGGTCGCCATGGCCGCCCGACGCTATCGCTGTCCTCTGGGGCCGTAGCTCGACGGGTCGGTCCCGACGGACCCGCCGCCACGGAGGCGGCGGCGAGCGGCGCGAGCGCATCGCGGGAGCGAACTACATCGCTGGCGTGGTCAGCTCGACGACGACTGCGGCGTGGTCGCTGGGCACGACGCCATCGACCGGACCGAGGCCGGCGAGCCACGCCGACTCCGGGTTGCCCACCGGCTTGGGTCGCGGCCAGCTCACGAACACATAGTCCAGTCGGCGTTGGGGCCATGCGGTCCCCGCCTGGTACGGGTTGTCCCGTCGCCACGTGGGGCCAGGGCCGTCACCCACGTGCTCCCAGGAGTCGCTGAGCAGGACGCCGGGGCGCGACGGCGCGACGCGACCGGTGGCCATGCGCACCTCGTCGCTGTCGGGCACGGCGTTGAAGTCGCCGCCGATCACGACGGGCAGGTCCGACTCAGGGTCGCCCCGCCGGTCGACCACGGCGTCGAGGATGGTGGCCATCTGCCGCAGGCGGGTCGCCGACTGGTCGAACTGGTAGTCGAGGTGGGTGCTGGCGAACGGCCACGGCCCCCACGGCGTGCGCACGTCGGCCAGCAGGATCCGCCGGTGCCCGGGCCGCCCATCCGGTCCCGGCAGCCGGCGTTCCTCGACGGCCTCGATCGGCCAGCGGCTGACGATCGCGTTGTGGAACCCGAGGCCGCCCGCCGCGGCGCGCCGGTCGGCGGTCTGCACGGCGACGCCGCCGAGCACGCCGGCCAGGCGGTCGGCCACCCCCACGCCAGCGTCGCTCCACACCTCCTGAACGAGCAGCACGTCTGGGCGCTGCTCGGCGACGACGGCGTCGATCGCCGGCTGGCGTTGCTCCCACGGACCGAAGCGCCACCACAGGTTCCAGGTCATCACCCGCACCGTCACGGGCCCCGACGTTAGAGCCAGGCGCCTCGGGACCGGCAGGTCACGCGGCGGTGAAGCCGCCGACGACCGTCGAGGTGCGCGTGCCGCCACGCGCACGGTGAGACCGCCACGTCAGAGCAGGGCGCGGACCCGCTCGATCGTGTCCGCCTCGCCCGGCGTCTTGTCCTCGCGGTAGCGGCGCACTCGGGCGAAGCGCATGGCGACGCCGCCCGGGTAGCGCGTGGAGCGCTGCACACCGTCGAGCGCGACCTCGACCACCAGCTCCGGTCGCACGTGCACCACGTGGGCCTCGCGCGTGGTCTCGTCGCCGATCGCCAGGCGCTGGAGCACGTCGGTCTGCCACGTGAGCAGCGCGTCCGTCAAACCCTTGAAGGTCTTGCCGACCATCACGAACCCGCCGTCCTCGCCGCGCGCGCCGAGGTGCAGGTTGCTCAGCCAGCCCCTGCGACGACCGTGGCCCCACTCCGCGGCGAGGACCACCAGGTCGAGCGTGTGCACCGGCTTGATCTTGCGCCACGTGGCCCCGCGGCGGCCGGCTTGGTACGGCGAGCTCAGCGCCTTGACCATGACGCCCTCGTGACCGGCGTCGAGCGACGACCGGGCGAACGCCTCGGCAGCGTCGGCGTCGGCGGTGTCCAACGTGGGCAGGCGCAACGACGCAGGGACGAGGTCGGCGAGCACGGCCTTGCGGTCGACGAGCGGGCGGTCGATGAGCGACTCACCGTGGGCGTGGAGGACGTCGAAGAAGAACGGGCGCAGCGCGGTCGACGCGCTCATCGTGTCCTGGAACTTCAGCGGGTTGCCGTCGAGGTCGAGGCCGAGCGACTCGCCGTCGAGGACGAGGTCGTCGGTCGGCACGGCCAGCACGGCGCGGACGATCTCCGGCACGCGGTTGGCGATCTCGTGCAGCGTGCGCGTGTACACGCGCACGTCGTCGCCGGCGCGGTGGACCTGGATGCGCGCGCCGTCGAGCTTCCACTCGACGCTCGCCGGACCGGTGAGCGCCAACGCGTCGGTGACCGACGTCGCCGTGGCCGCGAGCATCGGCTGGACGCCGACGAGCGGTGTCAGGCCGACGTCGAGGTCGGCCCCCGACAGGGCGAGCAGCGCCGCCGCGGCGAGGTCGCCGAGCAGCATCGCCGCCCGGCGCACATCGGCCAGTGACCGGCCGGACGCCTTGGCCACGGCGTCGGTGAGCACGCCCTCGTTGGCGCCCTGGCGCAGCTCGCCGATCATCACCCGCACCAGGTGGTCCTGCTCGTCGGCGGTCGCCGCGCCCAGCAGCTCCTCCAGCGTGGCCCCACGATCGCGCTGCGACCCGCTGCCTTGCGCCGCGGCGAGGCGGCTGAACGCCGCATCGACGTCGGCGATCGTCAACGACGCCGTGGCCGCCGCCGGTGGACGGCGAACCCCGAGCTGTGCCCATCCCACCCCGAGCCGTCCCTGGCGCGGCGCGCCCACGAGCAGCCCGATGCCGGCGGGCACCTCGTCGGGCGCAAACGCCCTCAGCAGGGCGGCGAGCGCGGCCACCTTCTCGGACCGCTTCGGCGTCGCGGCCACCGCCTGCGACGTGGCCACGACGTCGGCGAACAGCGTCATCCCGGTCAGTGGGCCTCACGCCACGCCCGCTCGAACGGGAGGCGCCAGGCATGCGGCGCGACGAGCTGGTGGATGGCGTTCGGGCCCCACGAGCCGACCGGATAGGAGCGCACCGGCGGCGGCGAGGCGAGCAGCGGTCCCGACAGCTCCCACAGCCGTTCGATGCCCTCGGCCGTGGTGAACAGCGTGTGGTCGCCGCTCATCGCATCGTGGATCAACCGCTCGTAGGCCTCGAGCACGTCACGCGCCTTGCCCGTCTCGTGCAGGGCGAACTGCAGGCTGAGCTTGTCCAGCTTCATCCCCGGACCGGGGCGCTTGCCGTAGAACGACAGCGACAGCTTCGAGGCGTCGGCGAGGTCGAACGTCAGGTGGTCCGGGCCCTGCGCTCCGACGCCGGAGTTCGCCGGGAACATGCTCTTGGGCGGCTCGCGGAAGGCGATGGAGATGATCCGGGCGCCTTCGGCCATGCGCTTGCCGGTGCGCAGGAAGAACGGCACACCGGCCCACCGCCAGTTGTCGATGCGGCAGCGCAGGGCGATGAACGTCTCGGTGTCGGAGAACGGCGACACGCCCGGCTCCTCGCGATAGCCCTCGTACTGGCCGCGCACGACGTCGCTCGGCAGGATCGGCATCATCGAGCGGAAGACCTTGTTCTTCTCCTCGCTGATCGCCTGCGGGGCCAGCGCCGTCGGCGGCTCCATGGCCATGAACGCGAGCACCTGGAACAGGTGGGTGACGACCATGTCGCGGTACGCGCCGGTGGACTCGTAGAAGCCGATGCGCTGCTCGAGCGACAACGTCTCGGGTACGTCGATCTGGACGTGGTCGATGTGCGCACGGTTCCAGATCGGTTCGAACAGGCCGTTGGCGAAGCGGAACGCGAGGATGTTCTGCGCCGCCTCCTTGCCGAGGAAGTGGTCGATGCGGAAGATCTGGCTCTCGTCGAACGTCTCGTGCAACGAGGCGTTGAGCCGCCGGGCGCTGGCCAGGTCGGTCCCGAACGGCTTCTCCATGATGATCCGGCTGCGGTCGACGAGATCGGCGTCGGCGAGCACCTGCACCACCTCGCGAGCGGCGTTCGGCGGGACGCTGAGGTAGTGCAGACGGCGGGAGTCGTCGCCGAGCTCGTCCTCGGCCTCCTTCACCGCCGCGCCGAGCGCCGCGGCCCCAGCTTGCGTGGGGACGAAGCACAACGTCTCGGCGAACGCCAGCCACTGGGCCGGCGTCACCTCGCGGCTGGCGAACACCTTGCACGCCGCCTCGGCCATGTTGCGGAAGCTGTCGTGGTCGAACTCGTCGAGTGAGGTGCCGATCACCCGGCAGGTCGGCAGCAGCCCGGCGCGGTGCAGGTGCAGCAGACCCGGGAGGAGCTTGCGCTTGGCCAGGTCGCCGGACGCGCCGAACAGCACGACCACCTGCGGCTTGAGCGGCGCCATCAAGCTGGTCGTGACGTCGCTCGGGTCGTTGGCCATGCTCACACGGACACGGTAGGCACGCTCGGTTGACCGCCGATGACGGCGAGGTGAACGCTGTGCACGCGCCCTGGTCACGCCCGCCGGGGTGCTGTCAGCTGCAGCCGCTCGTGTTGCCGCAGCTCGGGCAGGCGTGGCACGAACCCGCCGGCACCATCTGCACGCCGCACTGCATGCAGATCGGCGCGTCGTGGTGGCGCACCGTGCGGTGTGCCGGCGCGGGCACGACCGGGCGGGCGAGCCCGTCCGGGTTGGTCAGGTCGTTGTTCGGCGCCGTCGGGGCGACGCCGAGGTCGAGCTGCACCACCAGATCGGCGGCCGACGGGATGCTCTTCGGGTCGGTGACCAGCTCGGTCCCCGACGACGTGGCGATCACGCTCTCCTCCACGCCGGGCAACGTCGGCTGCAGCCGCTCGCCGACGGAGAAGATCCCCAGTTCGGCGCGCTCGTCGTAGTCGAGGTACTCCAGCGCGAGGCGGCGGAACAGGTAGTCGACGATCGAGGAGGCGAAGCGCAGGTCGGGGTCGTCGGTCATGCCGGCCGGCTCGAAGCGCATGTTGGTGAACGCTTCGACGAAGGCGCGCAGCGGCACGCCGTACTGCAGGCCGTAGCTGATGCTCTTGGCCAGCGCGTCCATGATGCCGGCGAGCGTGGAGCCCTGCTTGGACACGGTGAGGAACACCTCGCCGGGGGAACCGTCGTCGTACTCGCCGATCGTGGCGAAGCCCTTGCAGTCGGCGACGCGGAACTCGAACGTCCGGCCGCGGCGGCTGCGCGGCAGCTTGCGGCGCACGGGCCGGTTGACGATGCGCTCGACCGTCCGTTCGACGATGCGCTCGACGATCTGCGGTGCGGCGAGCACCGCGTCCGGCTCGACCACGATCGCCGGCTGCTTCGTCGCCGTCGACAGCGGCTGGCCGACCTTGCAGTTGTCGCGGTAGATCGCCACGGCCTTCAGGCCGAGCTCCCAGGACAACAGGTGCAGCGCCTCGACGTCTTCGACCGTGGCGTCCTCGGGCATGTTCACCGTCTTCGAGATGGCCCCGGAGATGAACGGCTGGACGGCCCCCATCATCCGCACGTGCCCCTCGTAGTGGATCGGGTTGTCGCCCATGCTGCAGGCGAACACCGGCACGTGCTCGACGGCCAGGTGCGGTGCGCCGAGGATGCTCTTCTCGCGATCGATGTAGGCGACGATCTCGTCGACCTGCAGGGCGCTGTAGCCGAGACGGCGCAGGGCCCGCGGGATCGTCTGGTTGACGATCGTCATCGTCCCGCCGCCGACGAGCTTCTTGAACTTCACCAGGCCGAGGTCGGGCTCGATGCCGGTGGTGTCGCAGTCGAGCAGGAACGAGATCGTGCCCGTCGGCGCGAGCACCGTCGCCTGGCTGTTGCGCACACCGTGCTCCTCGCCGTCGCGCACAGCGGCGTCCCACGCCTCGTGCGCCGCGGTGAGCAGGGCCGGGGGCACCGCGCCGGCCCCGTCGAGCGCGTCGGCCGCGTCGCGGTGCATGCGCAGCACGTCGAGCATGTGCACCTCGTTCTCGGCGAACCCGGCGAACGGGCCCATGCGACTGGCGGTGCGCGCGCTCGTGGCGTAGGCGTGCCCGGTCATCAGGGAGGTCAGCGCCGCGGCCCAGGCGCGCCCCTCCGGCGAGTCGTACGGCAGACCGAGGGCCATCAGCAGTGCACCGAGGTTGGCGTAGCCGAGGCCGAGCTGGCGGAACGCTCGCGTGGTGTCGCCGATCAGCTCGGTCGGGTAGTCCGCCCGACCGACGAGGATCTCCTGGGCGGTCAGGACGACCTCGACGGTGTGGCGGAACGCCTCGATGTCGAAGTGGTCGTCGTCGCCGAGGAACCGCAGCAGGTTGATCGACGCCAGGTTGCACGCCGAGTTGTCCAGGTGGACGTACTCGCTGCACGGGTTGGACGCGTTGATCCGCCCGGTCGCCGCGGCGGTGTGCCAGCGGTTGATCGTCGAATCGAACTGCAGGCCAGGGTCGGCGCACTCCCACGCCGCCTGGGCGAGGTCGTGCCACAGGTCCCTGGCGCGCACCGTGCGGATCGGCCGCCCGTCGGTCACCGCAGCGAGCGTCCAATCGGCGTCGTCGAGCACGGCCTGCATGAACTCGTCGGTGAGGCGCACCGAGTTGTTCGCGTTCTGGTACTGGATGCTGAAGCTGTCCGACCCGTCGAGGTCCATGTCGAAGCCCGCGTCACGCAGCACCCGGGCCTTGCGCTCCTCGCGGGCCTTGCACCAGATGAACTCCTCGATGTCGGGGTGATCGGCGTCGAGGATCACCATCTTCGCCGCGCGCCGGGTCTTGCCCCCGCTCTTGATCGTCCCGGCCGAGGCGTCCGCGCCGCGCATGAAGCTCACCGGGCCGCTGGCGGTGCCGCCACCGTTGAGTGGCTCGTAGCTGGAGCGGATCGTCGACAGGTTGATCCCGGCCCCCGAGCCCCCCTTGAAGATGGTTCCCTCCTCGCGGTACCAGTTGAGGATCCCGGCCATCGTGTCCTCGACGGCCAGGATGAAGCACGCGCTGGCCTGTTGGGGAACGCCGGGCACACCGATGTTGAACCACACCGGGCTGTTGAACGCCGCCCGCTGGGTGACGAGGATCGCCTTGAGCTCGTCACGGAACGCGGCGGCCTCGTCGTCGTCGGCGAAGTAGCCCCCGTCCGCCCCCCAGTCGGCGATGGTGTCGGCGACGCGGTCGATCACCTGGCGCAACGAGCGCTCGCGCGTCGGCGTGCCGAGGTGCCCACGGAAGTACTTCTGCGCGGTGATGTTCGTCGCGTTCTGCGACCAGGTCACCGGGAACTCCACCGCCGTCTGCTCGAAGGCGACCGACCCGTCCTGCCAGTTCGTGATCCGCGCATCGCGCCGCTCCCACGTCACCTCGTCGTAGGGATGAGTACCCCGGGTGGTGAAGTGTCGGCGGATGCCGATGGCCAGGCGTTCGGGTGCGACTGACATGGATGATCCTCCTGCTCCGACCTCGGCAGCAACCACAAGATGTGGTGACCGTCGGCCTCGACGCGTCGACAAGTCTACAAGATGTTGAATCTCACCAGCGTAGTTACAGCAGTGTCGGACACACCGCTGGCCGCCGGTGACGATCGGGATCGCGCGCGGCGCTCGTCACGGCGCAGGGTCGCAGGTCAAGGCCTCAGCCCGCAGCGGCCGCCGCCGCAAGGTCCTCCTGCCTCGCCGTGCTCCACTGCCCATCCGCGCCCCGCACCGTGACGAGCACCGCACGCAATCCACGGATCGCCACCCTAGGGCGAGCGTCCTGTGGGCAGGAAGAGGCACAACCCTGTGGGCTACATGTGAATAGCGGGCCAACGAGCGACCAACCGGGGTGACGACGGGGTGTCCACGCAGGATGTCATCCACATGTCCACAGGCTCGGCGATGCCCGGTGCGCGCGTCGTCGATGACAACATCGTCGTCGTGCACCGGCTGTTCCCCCTCGCCGCTGGCGGTGACGGCCCCGAGCCGGTCACCGCTCGACTGGCCTACGACGTGCCGCGGCCCCGCCCGGCGGACCGGCCGTGGGTGGCGCTGTGCATGGTGGCGAGCCTCGACGGCACCACGGCGGTCGACCAGCGCTCGACGGCGCTGTCGAGCGAGGCCGATCGCCAAGTCCTGGCCACGCTGCGTGGTCTCGCCGACCTCATCATCGTCGGCGCCGGCACGGTGCGCGCCGAGGGGTACGGGCCGCCGAAGAAGGCCGGGCAGCGCATCGGCGTCGTCTCCCGCAGCGGCGCCGTCGACCCGTCGCTGCCCCTGTTCGCCGGCGGTGCCGGCTTCTTGATCCTGCCGGAGGACGCTCCGCCGTCGTCGATCGACTCGGTGCGCGCCGGTCGCGGTGGCGTGGACCTGGCCGGTGCCCTCGCCCAGCTCGACGCCGACGTGGTGCAGGCTGAGGGTGGTCCGGGCCTCAACGGCGCCCTCCTCGATGCGGACGTGATCGACGAGCTCAACCTGACGATCGCCCCCCTGCTCGCCGGCGGCGCGGGGTCGCGCCTCACCACGCATGCCACGTCCACCACCCGCCCGATGCGGCTGGCGCACGTCCTCGAGGACGATGGCTTCCTGTTCACCCGCTACGTCCGCGATCGAACGCGGGCCTGAGCCCGCATCGGCCGCGACGGTCGATCAGTCGCCCTGCAGCTTCTCCAGCAGCACCAGCTCGCGCTGGAAGTCAGAGGCCGCGTCGAAGTTCTTGTAGACGCTGGCGAAGCGGACGTAGGCCACCTCGTCCAGGCAGCGGAGCTGTTCGAGCACGGCCCGACCGAGCTCCGCCGAGTCGATCTCCCGTCCGTGCAGACGGGCGTGGTCCTCGACGCGATCCGCGAGCGCCTCGACCTCGGCGCGGGTGACCGGTCGACCCTTCGATGCCGCGGTGACGCCGGCGATGATCTTCAACCGGTCGAACGGCTGGCGACCGCCGTGGCTCTTGACCACGACGAGCGGGACCTCCTCCATCCGCTCGTACGTCGTGAAGCGGTGGGCGCAGGTGGGACACGATCGCCGCCGGCGGATGGCCATGCCGTCGTTCGACTCGCGGAGTCGATCACCTTCGTGTCGTCGGCGTGGCACGTCGGGCAGCGCATCGCCGGGGAGGCTACTGCGCACATGCACGGGCCTCTACGGGAGCACGACGAGCTGACCCACCTCGAGACGGGACCCGCCGTTGGCGTCGACCAACCGGTCCAGGTAGGGGCCACGGGCGAACGGCCCGTGGAACCGCTCGGCGAGCGACCACAGGGTGTCGCCGGACTGGACGACGTACTGCGTTGCCGGACGAACCGCAGGGGTGGAGGCAGGGTCACCCCCACGGTTCGCCAGGACCTGGCCGGCCCCGATGAGCAGGGCCAGCACGAACGCGACGAGGGCCACGAGCACGGCGACCGCCAGCCGCCGGCGACGGAACACCAGCTGGCGCTCCACGAGACGTGGGCGGTGGATGGCGGCGGTGGTCATGGCACTCCTCGACGATCAGGTGACGGGCACGAACGTCTGTTCGCGAACGACTGTTCGTACAGTGCCACGAACAGTCGTTCGTCGTCAAGGGATGCCGGGCACGAACGGGTGTTTGACCTCCCCCACGAACGCGTGTACGATCACGCCCATGACCGAGCAGCTCACCGCACGCCAGCGCAGCATCCTGGACTACATCGAGTCGAGCCTGCGCGACCGCGGCTACCCGCCGAGCGTCCGCGAGATCGGCGAGGCGGTGGGCCTCACCTCGCCGTCCACGGTGCACAGCCACCTGGCCTCGCTGCAGCGGATGGGCTTCCTGCGGCGCGATGCCACCAAGCCGCGGGCCATGGAGGTGCGCTTCGACCCGACATCGGGGGGCACGATCGAGCGGCGACCGGCGCGCCATGTGCCCCTCGTCGGCGAGGTCGCGGCCGGCACCGACGTGCTCGCCCAGGAGAACATCGAGGACGCCTATCCCATCCCCGAGGACTTCACCGGTCCCGGCGACCTGTTCATGCTCCGCGTCCGGGGCGACTCGATGATCGAAGCCGGCATCCTCGACGGTGACTACGTCGTGGCCCACAAGCAGTCGACGGCGCGCAACGGCGAGGTCGTCATCGCCGGCATCCCGGGCGAGGAGGCCACGGTCAAGACCTGGAGCCGCGAGGGACGCACGGTCACGCTCATCCCGGCCAACCAGCGTCTCGAACCGATGCCGTTCGACGCCAACCAGGTGCAGGTCTACGGACGGGTGGTCACGGTCCTGCGCCGCATGTGACCACGCCGCGCGGCACGAGCCCGGCTTCTGGTGGGTTCAGCGCTGGGGTGGCCGGCTGAACGGATCGGGCGTCGGCTGCTGGCGGGTCGGATCGTCCGGTGACGACGGCGGGCCAGACGGTGGGCCCGACGGTGGGGCGCTCCAGCTCGGCACCCGGTACGGAGCCCCGCCCGGAGGCGGACTCGCCGGCGCCGGCCCCCACGGGCTGACCGGACCGACGGCGGGTGGCGGCGGTGCGCCGTACGGCGGTGCCGTCGGTGCCGCCGGTGGCCACACCGCCGGCTGCGGACCGGCCGGAGCCCACGGCACTGCTGCGGCGGGCGTCGTCACGGGGCCGCCGCGGCGGAGCAGGCCGAACACGATCAGCAGTGCGCCGATGACCACACCCCCGATCAGGACGGCGAAGCCGGCGATGCGCAGGGTGTCCTCGTTGCCCGTCGGGTCCTTGCCGATGGCGACGGCGTAGTTCGTATCGCTCGGATCATCGGGCGACACCGTCAACCGGTACTCCCCGGCGCCGTCGATCTGCACCTTGCCGATCTGTGTGCCGACGAAGCCACCGGCGTCGTACGAAGCGCCCGAGGCGTCATCGATCGACACCGCCTGACCATCCGGGCCGGCCAGCGTCAACGTCTGATCCGGCACGTCGCCGTGGCTGCGGCCGTACGAGCCGTCGCCACCCGCGCAGTCGCCGTCCAAGCCGCTCACGGTCCCCTGCTGCTCGAAGAACACCAGGAACGTTCCGGCGCTGTCGAAGTCCAGCGTCGTGGTGCAGCCGGCGGGGGCGCGCGCCAACTTCTTCACGCTGTCCTCGGTGGACGACGACGCCGACATCAGCAGGACCACGCCACCAACCACCCCGGCGACGAGCACGACGATGCCCACGACGAGCAGGACCGGATTGCGCCGCGGCCTGCTGGCCGGCACCGCCGGGGGCACCGACACCGGGAACGGTTGGTACGACATTCAGTGCACTCCAAGTCGTCGGGCGATGAGCTCGATGCGGTCGTCCGGTTGTACCACGGCCGCGCGAACGTCGTGCGCTCCCCCGGCGCCGTAGAAGTCGCCCGGGCTGACCAACGCGCCACCCTCGGCCATCAACCGCTCGGCGAAGGCCCACCCGTCGCCGGTGTCGAACCACAGGTAGAAGCCGCCGGCAGGCAGCGGCACATCGAGACCGGCCCAGGATCCGAGGATCGTCGCCAGCCGCTCCAGTCGGCGGCGATAGCGATCGCGCTGGACGAGCACGTGGTCCTCGTCGCCGAGCGCGGCGACCCCGGCCGCCTGGGCGGGACCGGGGACGAGCATGCCGACGTGCTTGCGCACCTCGCGCAGGTACGACAGCAGCTCCGGGTCGCCGGCGTAGAAGCCGACGCGCACGCCGGCCAGATTGGACCGCTTCGACAGCGAGTGCACGGCAACGACGCCGTCGAGCCCCGACTGCAGGATGCTCGACGGAGGGCCGTCCCACGTGAAGTCCGCGTAGCACTCGTCGCTGAAAACGGGAACGTCGCGCGCCCGACCCCAGGCCGCCGCCGCAGCGAGGTCGGAGAGCGCGCCGGTCGGGTTGGACGGGCTGTTGACCCACAACAGCAGGGCCCGGCCGGCGTCATCCGGGTCGATCGCCGCCAGGTCGATGCCACCACCAGGCAGGTGCGGCACGGGGACGGCGCGACAACCGGCCAGGGTCGCACCCATCTCGTAGGTCGGGTACGACACGGCCGGGTACAACACGGTGTCGCGCCCCGGGCGGCGCAGACGGAGGTACTGCGGCGTCGTCGCCACGAGCTCCTTCGTGCCGACGCAGGCGGCGAGCTGATCGAGGGGCACATCGACGTCGAAGTGGCGCGCCAGCCAGTCGCGGTAGGCGCGACGCAACGCCTCGGACCCGATGCTCGGCGGATAGCCACGCTCGCTGTCGGATCCACTCAGCGCGGCGACGACCGCCGGCGGCGGCGGGTCGCACGGCGTGCCGATGGACAGGTCGACGACGCCGCCGTCGAGGTGCTCGGCGAGCGGGGCCAGGCGGTCCAGCCGGTCGTACGGGTACGGCGGGGGCACGAAGCCGACGAGCTCAGTCATCGACACCAGCATGCTCCGAACAACGGTGACTGCACCGAATCCCTGCGGCGCAGCACACGTCAGGGTGCGTCGACGACGTATTCGTGCAACCGCCCGGCAGACGCGCCGGCGAGACGGGCGCGCACGCGCACCCCGCCGTCCTCGTGGGCGGTGGAGACCACCTCACCCTCCCGGTGAACCGACGCGAGCACGTCGCCGCGGTCGTAGGGAACCAGCAGTTCGATCACCGTGCCCAGGGCGCGCAGGCGGTCACCGAGCGTCTGGAGGAGCTCGACGATGCCGTCGCCCGTGTGCGCGCTGATGGCCACCGAGCCCTCGTGCTCGGCCACCATCGCCTTCGCCTGGTCAGGGGCGACGTCCGACTTGTTGAACACCAGCAGCTCCGGCACGGCGAGCGCGCCGATCTCCCCGAGCACGGTGTGCACGGCGGCGATCTGGCCGTCCGGGTCGGCGGCCGCGCTGTCGACGACGTGCACCAGGAAGTCGGCGTTCGTCGCCACCTCCAGCGTGCTCTTGAACGCCTCGACCAGGCCATGAGGTAGCCGGCGCACGAAGCCGACCGTGTCGGTGAGCAGGACCGGCTCGCCGCCGGGGAGTGCCAGGCGGCGGGTGGTCGGGTCCAGCGTGGCGAAGAGGCGGTCCTCGACCAGGACGCCGGCACGGGTGAGCCGGTTGAGCAACGTCGACTTGCCGGCGTTGGTGTACCCGACGATCGTCACGTTGGCCAGGCCACTGCGGCTGCGACCCTTGCGTTGCAGCGTTCGAGTGCTGGACAGCTCGCGCAGGTCGGACTCCAGCTTGGTGATCCGCCGCTTGATCCGCCGGCGATCGACCTCCAGCTTGGTCTCGCCCGAACCGAACCGGCTGCCCACGCCGCCGCGCTGCTGCGACAGGTTGGCCGATGCGCCGCGGCGCAGGCGTGGCAGGCGATAGCGCAGCAGCGCCAGCTCCACCTGCGCCTTGCCCTCGAGGGTGTGGGCGTTCTGGGCGAAGATGTCGAGGATGACCGCGGTACGGTCCAGCGCCGTCCGCCCGAGCAGCTTCTCCAGGTTGTACTGCTGGGCCGGGGCGAGCTCGTTGTCGAAGACCACCGTGTCGGCGTCGACGGCGAGGCACAGCTCGCGCAGCTCCTCGGCCTTGCCCTTGCCGACGTACCACGTGTGATCGGGCGAGTCGCGCCGCTGCACCATCCGGCCGGCCTCGTCAGCACCGGCGGTGTCGATCAGCAGCGCCAGTTCGTCCAGGCTGGCGTCGGTGTCGTCCTCGGTCGACCCGGGGAAGGTGACGCCGACGAGCACGATCCGCTCCCGCCGGGTGCGCTCGATCAGCGTGGATCCGAGGGCTTCGTCGTACGGGGTGCTCATGCGCTGGTGGTGCTCGGTTCCTGTTCGGTGGTCGGCTCGTCGATGTCGACGAGCACCGTGGCGATCCGTTCGGCCGGGCCGATGAGGGTGACCCGACCCGCGGACGGGGCGTGCAAACGAACCTTGGCATCGCCACCGTCCATGTGCACGAGGATTTCCTCCGCGCTCGACGGCACGAGTCCCCAGGCCGCTGCCGCCCAGGCGCTGGCGCACGCGCCGGTGCCGCACGCCTCGGTGATGCCGGCACCGCGCTCGTGGACGCGCATCGTGACGGCGTGCACCTCCGGGCCGGCCTCGATGACCTCGACGTTGACCTGTGGCACGATCGACCCGATCGTGACGAGGTCGACGGCGGCGACGTCCTCCACACCGACCACCGCGTGCGGGTTGCCCACGCTGAGGTGGCGCACCGGACGGTGCGGGTCGGTGCCGATGCGGTGCCAATCGGCCGGTTCGGCGATGTCCCACACCTCACCCATGTCGACCGAGGCCTCGATCCGACCGGGGCGCTCCGTCGGTGCGATCGTGACCAGTCGAGCGCCGGCGTCGGTGAGGATCCGCTGCGGGCGCTGGTGGCCGAGCCGCTCGACCAGTGCTTGGGCGAAGCAGCGGATGCCGTTGCCGCTCATCTCCGCCCGCGAGCCGTCGGCGTTGTACAGCACCATCCGCGCGTCGTAGCCCGCGGCCGCCGAGCCCACGAGCAGGCCGTCGGCGCCGACGCCCCGACGGCGGTCGCACAGGCGTCGGGCGAGCGCGGCGAGATCGTCGACCAATGGCTCGAACACGACGAGGAAGTCGTTGCCCAGGGCCTGGTGCTTGGTGAGGGTGAGCTGGCGGGTCATCATCGGTCCGGTGGCCCGCCGAGGGCGGCGAGCACCTCCGCGACGGGGTCGTCGCGCAGGTCCACCCAGCGTACGCGGGGGTCGCGCCGGAACCATCGCTCCTGGCGGACGGCGAACTGGCGCGTGCGCGTGACGGTCGCGGCGACGGCCTCGTCGAGGCTGATCCGACCGTCGAGGTGCTCGAGCAGCTCCTTGTAGCCGAGCGCCTGCCGGGCCGTGCGCGACCACCCGGCCGGCCGGTCGGCGAGGGCCACGACCTCGTCGAGCAGACCAGCCGTCATCATCTGCGCGACGCGCCGTTCGATGCGCTCGGCCAGCACCGGCCGCGGCCAGCGCAGCCCGACCATGGTGAAGCCGATGTCGGGGTGGACGCCGATCCCCGGGCCGAACGAGCTGAATGGTCGCCCCGCTCCGATGGTCACCTCCAACGCGCGAACCGTGCGTCGCGCGTTCGCCGGGTCGATGCGCGCCGCCGCCGGCGGGTCGGCGGCGGCGAGCTCGGCGTGCAGCGCCGCACTGCCGACGACGTCGAGGCGCGCCTCCAACTCGGCCCGGACGTCCGGCCACCGACCCGGGACGTCCATCGGGTCGGTGACGGCGCGCAGGTAGAGGCCGGTGCCGGCGACCAGCACGGCGCGGCGTCCGCGGCCGTCGATCGAGGCGAGCGCGTCGCTCGCCGCGTCGGCGAAGCGCGTGACGGTGAAGTCCTCGGACGGGTCGGCCAGGTCGAGGCAGTGGTGCACCACCGCCGCCCGGTCGTGCGGCGACGGCTTGGCCGTGCCGATGTCCATCCCCCGGTAGACCTGCATCGAGTCCACGGCGATGAGCTCCACGTGGTCATCGGCGGCGGCGACGGCCATCGCCACCTCGCTCTTGCCCGATGCCGTCGGCCCGAGCACGACGAGCGGCCAGGCCGGCCAGGTCGGCACGCTCGGCTGCCGCACGACGCCCCGCCGGTCAGCCGGCGAGGACGGGGATGCGCCGCTTGTGCACCGGCGCGGCGACGACGTCGACCAGACGACCGCTGAGGTGGTGCGGCGCGGCGTCGGTGATCTCGGCGGTGACGTACGTCCCCGACGGGATCGGCGACGCCACCGCGAGGTGCACCAGCTTGTTCTGCCGGGTGCGGCCCGTGAGCATGTCCGGGTCGCGCTTGCTCGGGCCCTCGACGAGGAGCTCCTCCAGCCGGCCGATGCGCGCCCGGTGCTTGGCCAGTGCGCTGCGCTCGACGACCACCTTGAGCCGGGCGAAGCGCTCGGCGACCACGGCCGGGTCGACGAACCGCTCGACCATCGTGGCCGCCTCGGTGCCCGGCCGGGGCGAGAACTGGAACGTGTACGCCGAGTCCAGCTCTGCTGCGGCGACCACCTCGAGGGTGGCGGTGAAGTCCGCCTCGGTCTCGCCGGGGAACCCGACGATGATGTCGGTGGACACCGCCAGATCGTCGACGGCGGCCCTCGCCTGCGCCAGACGGGCGAGGTAGCGCTCGGCCGTGTAGCCGCGGTGCATCGCCGCGAGGACTCGGTCGCTGCCGGACTGCAGGGGGTAGTGCAGGTGCTCGCAGACCGCCGACGACGTGGCCATCGCGGCGAACGTCTCCGGGCGCATGTCCTTGGGGTGCGGGCTGGTGAAGCGCACTCGCCGGATGCCGGGCGCGGCCCCGACGGCGACGAGCAGCTCGGCGAACAGCGGACGGGCCCGTACCGACTCGTCACCGGCGAGCCGGGCAGCGCGTTGCAGGTCGCGCCCGTAGCTGTTCACGTTCTGCCCGAGGAGCGTGACCTCGGTGACGCCGTCGTCCGCCAGACGGCGGACCTCCTGCACGATGTCGCCGAACGGGCGGCTGATCTCCACACCGCGCACGGCCGGCACGATGCAGAACGCACAGGAGTTGTCACAGCCAACCTGGATCGTGACCCATGCGTTGTACGACGTCTCTCGCCGCGCCGGCAGGGCACTCGGGAACATCGCCTGGTCGTCGAGCACCGCTTCGTCGAGGATCTCCGTGACGGGGCCGCCGTGGCGGGCTTCGTCGATCAAGCGCGGCCGCGCGGTGCACGTTGTGCGTCCCGAGCACCACATCGACCCATGGTGCCCGCTCGCGCACGACGTCGCGGTCCTTCTGCGCCAGACACCCGGCAACCACGATCTGGCGCCCGTCGCGCCCGGCCTTCCAGCTCTTCAGCCAGCCGAGGTTGCCGTACAGGCGGTTGTCGGCGTTCTCGCGGATGCAGCAGGTGTTGACGACGACGACGTCGGCCTCCGCCTGATCGTCGACGGCGACGAGCCCGTCGGCGTCGAGGAGCCCGGCGATGCGCTCCGAGTCGTGCTCGTTCATCTGGCAGCCGTAGGTGTGCACGACGTAGCTGCGGGTCACGGCGCACCAGGCTACGGCGCCTCGCCGACCGTGCGATCGTGCCGCCCACGTGGGGACGATCGATCGCCGGTCGACGCAGTCGGCAGCCGGGCGGGAATCGACGATCAGTCGATGTTGATCGGTCGTTCGTCGCCGGCGGTGAAGTCCTCCTTGACCTCGACGACATCGCCGATGCCCGCCGCCACCCGCAGCTTCTCGGCGATCTCGACCATGATCTCCGGGTTGTCGGTGAGGAAGCCCTTGGCGTTCTCCCGGCCCTGACCGAGCTGCTCGCCCTCGTAGGTGAACCACGCCCCGGACTTCTTGATGATCGCCATGTCGACGGCCAGGTCGAGCACCGAACCCTCACGGCTGATGCCCTTGCCGTACATGATGTCGAACTCGGCCTGGCGGAACGGCGGGGCCACCTTGTTCTTCACGACCTTGACCCGGGTGCGCGATCCGACGACCTCGCCACCGTCCTTGATGCTCTCGATGCGGCGGATGTCGAGGCGCACCGACGAGTAGAACTTCAGCGCCCGGCCGCCCGGAGTGGTCTCCGGCGAGCCGAACATGACGCCGATCTTCTCGCGCAGCTGGTTGATGAAGATCATGATCGTGTTGGTGCGGTTGAGGTTGGCGGTGAGCTTGCGCAGGGCCTGGCTCATCAGCCGGGCCTGCAGGCCGACGTGGGTGTCGCCCATGTCGCCCTCGATCTCGGCGCGGGGCGTGAGCGCGGCGACCGAGTCGATGACCACCACGTCGAGCGCACCGGAGCGCACGAGCATGTCGGCGATCTCCAGCGCCTGCTCACCGGTGTCGGGCTGGCTGATCAGCAACTGGTCGATGTCGACCCCGATGGCCCGGGCGTAGGCCGGATCCATGGCGTGCTCGGCGTCGACGTAGGCGCAGATGCCGCCGTTGCGCTGGGCCTCGGCGACGACGTGCATCGCCAAGGTGGACTTGCCCGAGGACTCCGGGCCGTAGATCTCGACCACCCGGCCACGCGGGAGACCGCCGACGCCGAGCGCCAGGTCGAGTGCCAGCGCGCCCGTGGAGAGGGTCTCGACGGCCATCGAGCCCTTCTCCCCCATCCGCATGATGGATCCCTTGCCGAACTGCTTGTCGATGGCGGCCAGCGCCATGTCGAGTGCCTTGTCGCGATCTGTGCTCACGGTGTGCTCCGTTCCTGCCTGTGGCGAGTTGCTTGCGGGGAGCCACTGCTCCGATGCGGTATGACGGCACCATACGGAGGGGGTGTGACACGGTTCCCGTGCCACGGTTCCGAGCGACGCCGGCGACGAACGACAGCAGTGTAGTTCCGAACAGTCGTTCGATGCAAGCAATGACGACGGGCTACTCGAGGCTGTCGCCGACCGGCACGGCGACGGCCGCGGCGGCCGCGGCGAGCTCATCCTCGGTGGGCGGATGGGTCAGCACATCGAAGGCGAACCAGACCGTGAACGTCAGCGGATAGATGAGGATCGGCAGGAGGATCGCGACGCCGAGGAGCACGGCGATCATCGGCCCGACGGCGACGTCCGGGTAGGTGGCGACGAAGCCGATCAGCATCCCGATCGCCAGCACGGCGAACGTGACGACGGTGTTCAACGCCACCGGCCCGAGCTCGAAGCCCTCCTCGCGCCGCCAGCGCAAGCCACACGTGCGGCACCGCTCGTACTTGCCCAGCCATCGGCGGATGAACGTCCGGCGCGACCCGCACCAGGCGCAGCGCAGGCGCAGCCCGCGCCAGAACGCCGTTCCGATCGTCGGTGCCGTCATCGCGCCATCATCGCGTGCGCGTCGCCGGTCGGTGCCGGTCCGCATCGGCAAGACTGCCCCGGTGCGTCGAACGCTCGCCGGCTTCCTGTTCGGACTTGCCTACTTCTGCGCGGCATTGTGCATCGGTGGGTGGTTCCTGCAGCGCACCGCGTTCAGCCCGGCGCGTACCGAGCAGGCCGCCCGCGACGTCCTCGCCGATCCGGCGATCCGCGCCGAGGTCGTCGGGCTCGTCGCCGACAACGCGGCGGCATCGTTGGGCGCGCCGCCCGACACGGTCCGCGCCGTGATCGAGGGGTACCTCGACGATCCGACCACGGCCGCGGCCATGTCCGAGCAGATGGCGGTGATCCTCCACGACGCTCATGCACACCTGATCGGCGCGCAGAAGGCACCGGTGCAGATCACCGACGAGCAGGTGCGCAACATCGTGCGCAACGACGCCGTCATGGGCATGGCACCGATCATCCTGCCGGTCCCGGAGGTGAAGGCGCTGTCGGTCACCCGTGAGGTGCTCGACTGGTTGGTGCCCGTCAGCGGCATCGCCGCGATCGTCTTCGGGCTGATCGGCCTGACCGCCCATCCGGACCGCCAGGTGCTGCTCCGCAGCCTGGGCTTCGGGATGCTGCTGCTCGCGGTGCTGATCACCGTGCTCGGCTACGTCGTGCCGCGCTTCGCCATCCCCGCGCTGAGCGACAGTCCGTGGGCCAGGGTGCCCGTGGAGCTGGCCAACGACGCGCTGCCATTGGTGATCGCCCTCGACGTCGTCTTCGTCGGCGCGGGCATCGCCCTGCTCGTGGGCAGCGGTCTGATCCGTCGCCGCCGACGGTGGAGCTCGCCGGTCAGCACCTACCGCTACCACGAGCAGCGCCACTGGAGCTGAGCGCGCGCCGGTCCAGATCAGGCGGTGAGCTCGGCGACGAACTCGGCGAACACGTCGGCGTAGCGCATCGTGTCGTCCTCGCCGTGGCAGACCGAGACGAGCCATTGCTCGTCGAGCCCGGGCGGCAGGAGGATGCCGCGGTTGATGCCGTGGATCCACTGGGCGAAGGCCAGGTCGAAGTCGGTGGCCTGGTAGTCGCGATAGTCGCGCACCGGTGTCGACGACCAGGTGACGCAGCCCTTGGCGCCGAACTGGACGACGTGGGCGGGCAGTCCGGCATGGTCGATGACCGCTGCGCACGAGGCCAGCAGCCGTTCGTTGCGGGCGATGGCTTCGGCAGTGGCCACCGGCGTGCACACGTCGGCGAGGACGGCCTTGGCCGCGGCCATGCACAGCGGGTTGCCGTTGTAGGTGCCGAGATGCAGGACCCGCCCGGCGGTGATCTGGTCCATGCACTCGGCCGTACCGCCGAACGCGCCCACCGGGAGCCCGCCACCGATGCTCTTGGCCAACGTGACGAGGTCGGGCCGGACGCCGAGTGCTCCGGTGGCGCCCGACCAGCCGGCGGTGATGCCGGTCTTCACCTCGTCGAAGATCAACAGGGTGCCGTGGCGGCGGGTGATCTCCCGAACCCCCTCGAGGTAGCCCGGCCGTGGCAGGCAGATGCCGATGTTCTCCATCACCGGCTCGACGATGAAGCAGGCCACGTCGCCGCCGGCAAGCGCCCGCTCGAGCGCGCCGAGGTCGTTGTACGGCACGACGATCGTGTCCGCCAGCACCGCGTCGGTGATGCCAGCGGTGGCCGCCACGGAGACTGGCGAGTCAGCGGGGCCGGCCAGGTCGAGCGCCGGCTTCATCGACACCATCACCTCGTCGTGATGGCCGTGGTAGCCGCCCTCCACCTTGACGATCTTGGCCCGGCCGGTGAGCCCACGGGCCACGCGGATGGCGTCCATCGTGGCCTCGGTGCCGGAGTTGGTGAACCGCCACATGGGCAGGCCGTAGCGGTCGCGCAGCAGCTCGGCGACCTCGGCGTTGGACTCGCACGGTGTGACGAACAGCGTGCCGTCGTCGAGCTGGCGCTCGATCGCTGCACGCACCAGCGGGTGGCAGTGGCCGGCGAAGAGCGCGCCGAAACCCATGTCGAAGTCGATGTAGCGGTTGCCGTCGACATCCTCCATCCACGCCTCCTGGGCGCGGCGAACGACGATCGGGTGCGGGTCGTAGGCCTGGAAGCTCGACGGGACGCCCATCGGGAGGACCCGTCGGGCTCGGTCGGTCGCTCGCCGGGAGGCCACGGTGCGGTCCATGTAGGTGCCCAGCTCCCGCTGGGTGATCGCCTTGGCCCGCTCTGACAGGGTGCACGCTTGGATGGATTCCGCGGTGCTCATATCGACTCCTTGCGAATCTCGTTTCATAGAGCCTAACAGGCAACGGAATCCGTGGTGACCGAGCCGTGACGAGACGTCGCGCCGCAAGGAGCGAGGTGTCCATTCCATGGTGCGAACGACCGACGGAGATGGCACACTGTCGGCCCACCATGGTGGCCGTAGCTCAGCTGGTAGAGCGCCAGGTTGTGGTCCTGGAAGTCGCGGGTTCGAGCCCCGTCGGTCACCCCACGCGAGGCAGTTGGGCGGTCCACCGTGTCCGCCTACACTGCCGAGCGCGATCGCGCCTCTAGCTCAACGGCAGAGCAACGGACTCTTAATCCGCAGGTTCTGGGTTCGAAACCCAGGGGGCGCACACGAAAGCCCAGGTCAGAAGGCACAACTGCCTCAACGCGTCGGGCAGGCGGGTGCCTACGAGGTGCCAATAGACTCCAGAGTATACGCTATCGTATACTCTGCGTCATGGACCCCGACGTTCGAGTGCGATTCGAGACCAAGGTTGACCGCACCGGCGCCCACCACATCTGGACGGGCGCACGCTCCGCCTCAGGCACCGGACGGCTGCGCATCGATGGCCGCCTCGAATCAGCTCCCTACGTCGCCTGGATCTTGGCCCACGGCCAGCCACCATCGGGCAGCAACGTCCGCGGTTGCCCCGACAACCCAGCCTGCGTCCACCTCGACCACCTCCGCCTGACCCAGCCACGCCGAACGACCAGCCGGGCACCGCGCTGGTCGCGGATCGATGACCAACATCGGACCCGACCGCTGGAAACTCGTCGTGTCCGCCGGCACCGACAACGACGGCCACCGCCGACGCGTCGTCCGCAGCTACAACGGCACCCGAGCCGATGCCATCCAAGCCCTCGCCGAACTCGCCAGCACAACGACCACGTCCCGCGAACCTCCAAACGTCGACACCCTGCTCCGCCAAGCAATGAGCCTCCCCGACGACCGACGTGCCCACCTCGCCGCCCAACTCATCGCCAGCCTCAAATAGCCCCGTGCGGCCCACCCCGCCGCAGGCGACGCGTACCCGGCCGCAACTCAACATCCGAGAGGCGATACTTTCGACCATCAAGCGGACTATCCAGGAACAGTTCGAGGACGGTGGAAACGGCACCGACCGTTGCGTTATTGGCGAACATTCGCGGACACGCGCACCAGTCAGGTCGGCGCGTCCGGGCCCGGCACGTTTTCCGGCGTCGCCGCGATCCATCTACCCAGGCCCGACGCGCTGCGATTCGGCCTCCGGATCGAGCTTTCCGCACCCTGATAGGTGCGGCGGGGTGGTGGAGCGGGACTGGCAGTCGATCGCCGTCGAAAGCCGCGGTCAGTCCGCGGCCGTGGTGGCTCGATCCAGTCGGTTGGCGCGTTGATGCACGGGTGCGCGCAGCGGAGGCGGTCGGCGATCGTCTTGGCCTCGTTGATCGCTTCGGCGGCTGCCGTGTCATCACCGATGCTGAGCAGGAGCTCGGCGTGGTCGAGTAGGCCGTGGGCGAGGTGGCAGGGGGTGCCCGAGGAGCGCAGCGCGGCGACCGCCACAT
The DNA here is from genome assembly GCA_963794805.1 of uncultured Acidimicrobiales bacterium. Lineage (GTDB taxonomy): Bacteria > Actinomycetota > Acidimicrobiia > Acidimicrobiales > Ilumatobacteraceae > JAODBQ01. The sequence continues at coordinate 306,683 of CAWCFL010000003.1, read as the reverse complement.
CGAACAGCGGTCCGGCTACGGCGGATCGGCGACGGCGGTCAGGCAGGCTCGGATCAGGTGCGCCTCGGCGCGTTGGACGGTGTCGCCGCCGCCGTGTCCCCGATGGTCGGGAGAGCCGGACACGCCGCCCGGCTACCGTTCCCGTATGGGGAATCGACCGGGAGCGCTGGCGGGAATCGGCAACACGCCGGTCGTGCGGCTCTCGACGCTGGCGCCGCGGGGTGCGGCCGAGGTGTGGGTCAAGCTCGAGGCGGCCAACCCCACGGGCTCCTACAAGGACCGGATGGCACTGGCGATGATCGAGGGCGCAGAGCAGCGCGGCGATCTTCAGCCGGGCGGCACGGTCGTCGAGTACACAGGTGGCTCCACCGGCAGTTCGCTTGCGCTCGTCTGTTCGATCAAGGGGTACCGGCTCAGGATCGTCACGTCCAACGCGTTCGCCCAGGAGAAATTGCGCACGATGGCAGCCTTCGGTGCCGAACTCGAGATCATCGACAGCCCCGACGGCATCCACCCTGGGCTGATCCCGGCGATGCAGGCGCGAGCTGCAGAGATCGTGGCCCAAGACGGCGGTTACGCGACCGACCAGTTCCACAACCGCGATGCGCTCGTCGGTTACCGGGGCATCGGCACCGAGGCGGTCGACCAGATCGACGGTCGGATCGACGCTGTGTGCGTCTACGTCGGCGTCGGCGGATGCCTCATCGGCACGTCGGAAGGTATCGCCACCCGGTGGCCCGACACGCACCGCGTCGCGGTCGAGCCAGCCGAGTCGGCGGTGCTCTCAGGCAGTCCGCCCGGCACCCACCGGATCGAGGGCGGTGGCGTGGGATTCGTTCCACCGCACCTCGTGCCCGGCGAGGACGGCGCCGTGCCCTACGACGAGGTCATCGCCGTGTCGACCGCCGACGCATTCCAGATGGCCCGTCGGGCCGCAGCGCAGGAAGGCATCTGGGGCGGTCCGTCCGGCGGCGCCAATCTCGTGGCCGCCATCCGGGTCGCCGAACGGTTCGGCGAAGGGCGCCGGGTGCTCACCGTGCAGTGTGACTCGGGCATGAAGTACCTGAACGGCGACCTCTACGCCTGACCACGAACATCGGAGCCCGCTACTCACCCATCGGAGGTAATCCAAACATCGCGCCGTAATGGCGAGCGCACGGTGCCCTCGAATGCCAATGAGACGGCGTCGTCGACGCCGCGTTGGTCTCTCGGATTCCTGCGCATGTCGGCCGGCGGCGGGCTGATCTGCAGTAGTGCTGGCGCCGCTGCCCGCAGTTGCGTCCGAGGTAGTCACTCCCAGATGCGCTCAGGTTGACGTTCGATGGTCAACGTGGCATCGAGGTCGAGCGGGGGCGTGATCGGAAGGCGCAGCACCATGACGCCGCGTTGGTCTGGCGTCGGGATCGGCCCGTCGTTGCTCCGCCCGGCGAGTGGCCCGCGCCACTCTTCCCATCCGAGGCGAGCGTAGAACGACGTTCGGTCGGTCTGCAGGCATCCGATCGAGTAGTCGGCGATCCCCTCAGCGAGGCGTCGCATGGTCGCCGTGCCGAAGCCCTGGTTCTGACGCGACGGCAGAGTCGAGACAGCGTCGACGAACGCAGTGCGCAGGATCGGGAGCCCTTCGGGCTGGACACCGCGCGTCGTGATGACCGCATGGCTCACGAGTGTGTCGCCGTCGTAGGCGAGAAAATGGCGCGCGCCTGATGCGAAGTACTTGGTGAACATGTACCGGAATTCGTCGTCTCCGTGTGCAGCAACGCACAAGTCGATGACCGCTTGCCGCAGCCCCGCCGAAGCGAGCTCCTCGCTCAAGAAGACCCGGACTGAATTGATCCGGCCATTGTGTCATCCACACGATCCCCAATCCGTCAGCCCATGCGGCGAGCAGACGCACGGGCCGCCAGAAGGCCGGGAGAGGCCACACGGCCCAAGACGAACGAGGCCCGAACGCGCGCGTTGTCCGAGGTCAACGTCCGCGAATCGCGCAATCGTTGTGTTGCTCGCCGAGAGATGACTCGATCGCTGAACACACGGCTAGGCCGGCTGTACTTCCGCCGCTTCGACCACTACCGCATCCGCCCCCTGCTCTACACCGGACAACCCCGCTGGCACCTACTGGCCACCATCACACCCCGCTGATATCCGAAGAGCCCGAAATCGAAGTGGAGGAAGGTCACGAACGCCGACTGTGACGCGCGTTTCCAACAGCAGGAGCCGAGCCACCTGTTGGGCGAGGTCGTGGGCGGATGCCGCGGGGCAGGGCGAGCGCGAGCTCCACGTCGGCGAACCCCGCCAGCGCTGAGGACGGGGCCAGCGGCCACGACCGTGAAGGACGTTGCGCCGCCTCGCCCAGCGGCGAGCCCGCGGCCGGTCAGTGGGCGGCGCGTCGATGGGACACCCCCGGGTCGATCGACGTCGCTATGTGCCTGGTCTGGCATCCGCGACCGACAGTTCCAGGGCGCGCTCTGGATCCGGCTTCCGGGCAATTTCGGGCGCGCGTTTCCTGTGTGAGCCCTGGTTGTCAAGGCCTCTTCGGTGCGAGCTGCTTCGCGCCGCAGGTGTCGGTCAAGGTGGAGCGCCCGCAGCGAAGCGAGGACGAACGACCTTGACCGACGCGAGGGCCGGTGCGTGCTGGCTATGGGCCGGTTGACGGCGGCGTGGGGGCGCCCTGCGTTTCCTAGGTGCTCGACGAGCGTGATGTCGTCGGCGACAACAATCGTGATTCGGGTGTCCCCCGTGGGGAGCGCGGTCGCGTCAGTGTTAGAAGGCCGTCCGGCCACAGACCGGCGGGCGTGCGCGTGGCGGGAGCTGACCGCGGCGGAGACTGATGATGTTGATCTGGCCGCCTCGGGACGCCGTTGCCGGCGAAGGTGTTCAGGCGGCGTCGGCGTAGACGACGTCGGGATCGAGGTTGCGCAGCAGGTGGTAGCAGCGGCGGGCGAACTGACGAGCGACGGAGATCGCTGCCAGCTTGCCGTCGTGACGGGACTTCACGCTGAGGTAGTAGTCGTGATCGGGGCTGCCATGACGAGAGGCGTTGTGGGCTGCTTCGAACAGCGCCCAGCGCAACGTCGACGGCCCTTGCCGAGTGAGGTGGCCGTGGGCGCGATGCAGATCGGATTGGTCGACGCTGACGTCCAGTCCGGTGTGGCGCACGACTTGGCCGGAGCGTGAGAAGCGACGACAGTCGCCGAGCTCGCACCACACCGGCAACTCGCGCAACAACTGCGCGTCGGACCGGTCGGTCTTGGCTCGATGCTTGCGACCACGCGCCGCTTGCGTGTCGGCCGGCTCGGCGACGTGCGCCTCGAACCCGGCAGCCTCGATCTCCTCGACCACGTAACGCCAGCCGGTGCAGCCCTCCACCGCCATCGCTACCGGATGACCGCCGGCGCGCTGAGCGACGTCGTGAACGAGCCATCGGCGGAACCGTTCCCGGTCCGGCTGCCACACCCGGCCCCGCCACACCTCGCCAGACTCGAGTGTCAGCGCGTCGAACGTGATCTGCTGACGATGCAGATCCAACCCGCATCCATGCTCATCGAGGACCTCCCTGATCGAGCTCAAGCAGTTGACAAACCGAATGGTTGCCCACGCTCGAGCCGGCGAGGTCCTCACACATTGATTGTTAGCGGACGCAGACCGCACGGATCGATGCCGGATCGGGGCGCGGCGTGATCGCGTCGTCAAGTGTCGTTATGGCGCGCCCGGGGGTCGACCGCGAGTTGCACCAATTCAGCCAGATTTGCTCTGCCTCAACACTGGGACCCAGCCGAAGCCGTCCGCGCACTGCTCACCGAGGACCTCGCCGGGAGACGAGCGTCGTCGATCAGAGTCCGCCGCACCACCGGCGGTTCCCGACCGGCAAGACGTTCGACACTGGGACGAAACGGTGTCCTCGATCCCCTCGTCGTCGCCGCCGTCCTGACCGAGTGTCGGGTCGTCGCGGCTGAGCGCGATTCGGTCGATTGTGTCGAGGCCGCTACACGACGTCGAAACGAGCCGACGGAGAGATCCCGCGGATGATCTCAGTGAAGCGTGGTGTGGTCGGTGTCGGCGATATATGCGGTTCGGTGCACGTCGGACTCGCATCGGCGACCGCCCTACAGTCGAGTCGTGAACTCCGAGGCGACATCGACGGTGGACATGCTCAACGGTCTGTTGGGTGTGTACTACACCGCCGTCGCTCAGCACCAGAGCCACGTCGCCCTGCTCGACTCGTGGGGATTGGCCGGCCTGGCGCGCAGCATGGAGGCGCGCACCGCCGATGAGCCGATCACGATCGCCGCTCTGATGAAACGGCTGCTCGACCTGGGCGGCACACCGAGCTTCACGCTCGGTACCCCAAACATCGGCGCCTCGGTTGGTGAAGTCCTGGACAAGGATCTCGAGATCCAGCGCCTCGCCCCGTCCGGCCTCAACGCCGCGGCCGAAGCGGCATCTGCCGATCACGACGCGACGACCCGAGTGATGCTCGAAGGAATCCTCGCCGACGAAGAGAAGCACCTCGCATGGCTCCAGACGGAGCAAGACCTACTCCATCGACTCGGTGAACCCCTCTACTACGCGAACCGGATGGGTGCGCCCCCGGATACATCGAGCGGTTGACGTCGCCACGCAACGACGGGCACGAGCCGAGCCTCGGCGTTCGACGCCGTGGACCGCGGTGGTCAACCTGATCAAGCAGGAAGGTCGTCTGGCCAGGCCCGGCGCAGCCGCACATGGTTGGGTCTGCGGATCTGCGACCCGGTAGCCGCGATCGACGCGCGCGGATCGGTCAAACTGGTCGGGCGGTCACGCCCGGTGGCCGATTGGATGAGGAGCGTCGGCATGGCGGCATCAGCGGTCGACCTCGATGAGCGGCCACCGGAGGGTGTGGACTCGTTCGATTCGCGTCGCTGGGTCGTGCTCGGTGTGGTGTGTCTGGCGTTGATGGTCGTCGGTATCGACGGAACGATCGTCAACATCGCGTTGCCGACGATGGTTCGTGAGCTCCACGCCACTTCGAGTCAGCTGCAGTGGATCGTCGACGCGTACACGATCGTGTTCGCCGGGTTTCTGCTGATCGCCGGCAACACGGGTGATCGCCTCGGTCGAAGGCGCTGCTTCGTGCTCGGACTGGCCATCTTCGGCGCGGGGTCGCTGGCCTGCTCACAGGTCGATTCGGCGAACGCGTTGATCCTGTTCCGTGCTGTCCAGGGTTTCGGGGCGGCGTTCATCATGCCGGCGACGCTGTCGATCATCGCCAACGTGTTCACCGATGAGCGCGAACGGGCGCGGGCGATCGCGCTCTGGGCAGGCGTGTCCGGCCTGGGGGTGGTGATCGGCCCGTTGGCCGGCGGCTACCTGCTCGAGCACTTCTGGTGGGGCTCGATCTTCCTGATCAACGTCCCCGTCGTGATCCTCACGATCATCGGGGCGATGGTGCTGGTGCCGGAGTCCAAGGATGAGCACGCGGCCGCGCCTCGACATCCTCGGCGCGCTGTTGTCGATCGTCGGCTTGGTCACCCTGCTGTTCGGCATCATCGAAGGTCCGAGCAGAGGCTGGACCGATCCGCTCGTGATCGGCTCGTTCGTCGTCGCGGTCGTGTCACTGACGTCATTCGTGCTCTGGGAACGCCGTACGGACCATCCGATCCTCGAGCTCGGCTTCTTCGCCAACCCACGCTTCACCGCCGCGTCGATCGCGGTCACCTTCGTGTTCTTCGCCATGTTCGGGTCGCTGTTCTTCGTCAGCCAGTACCTGCAGTTCGTCCTCGGCTACACGGCGCTCGAATCAGGCGTCGCACTGTTACCGATCGCCGTGTCGTTGATGGTCGCCGCGCCGACCAGCGCCAAGCTGGTGTCCCTGTTCGGCACCAAGATCGTCGTCACCCTCGGCCTGTTCCTCGTCGCCGCCGCGTTGTTCGTGTTCTCGTTCGTCTCCGACACCAGCGGCTACCCACTGGTAGCCGTCGTATTGGTCCTCATCGGTGTCGGCATGGGCCTAGCGATGGCCCCGGCCACCGAGTCGATCATGGGCTCGGTGCCACCGGAGAAAGCAGGCGTCGGCTCGGCGATGAACGACACGACACGAGAGATCGGCGGCGCGCTCGGCGTGGCGATCCTCGGCAGCATCACCGCCGCCGTGTACTCGTCGACGATCACCGCTGATCCCGGCTTCGCCACCGTGCAGGCAGCATCCCCGGCACTCGCCGCGGCAGTCAAGGATTCCGTCGGCGCGGCGTCGTTCGCCGCCGCCGAACTACCCCCCGACGTGGCCCGCCTGATCACGACGGCAGCCAACTCGGCATTCATCCACGCCCTCGACCGAACCGTGATCGTCGGCGGGATCATCGCCCTGTTCGGCGCGTTCATCGCGTTCCGATTCCTCCCGGCACGCGCCAAGGACACCGACATCGAGCGACTCATCGACGGCGCCGCCCTCCGGCTCCCCGAAGACCCCGAACAGCGACTCGGACTCGCCCATGCAACGCTCGGACTGTTCGCCGATGCCGGCATGTCGAGCCTCACCTACAACGCCATCGCCGCCCGATCAGGCATCGGCACCGCCACCCTCGAGCGCTACTGGGGATCACGGGTCGACGCCATCAGCGACGCCCTCGCCGAAGTGTTCGCTGCCCATCCAGTCCCCGACACCGGCAACCTTCGCCTCGACCTGCGCACGTACATGCTCGAGATTGCCCACACCCTGTCCGAACCACGCTCACGACGAGTCATCGGCGCCCTCGTCTCGGAAGCAGCGTCCGACGAGTCACTCGCCGCAGCACTCCGCGAACGCGTCAACGAACCACGCCGACGCGAACTCGAAACCCGCCTTCGCGCCAACCAATCCATCACGACCGTCCCTATCGACACCGCCATCGACCAGCTCATCGGCCCGATCTACTACCGCACCGTCATCACCCACTCCGCCGTCGACGAACACCTCGTCGACACCATCCTCCACACCGTCCTCACCCCGAACGACGGCACGACCCCCAGCTGAACCCAATGCGGCGGCTTTCCGCGGCTTTCCCGGGCATCACCGCCAACCCCGATGGCACTTCCTGGACGCTCCAACAGGATGGAACTCTCGGATTCTCAATATCGCCAACGCGCTGCCCGGGCGATCCCGGCGATCATCCCACGTTCTCAACGGTCGAGACGCGCCCTGAACGCGAGCACAGAACGACGTCACGCGGCCCGTCGCGACCAGTACCGATCGGCAGCTACGTGTTCCAGTTCGAGGTCTCGACTGACCGGAGGCCCAACCGGCCCCTGGTCTGGTTCACGGCGGACCAGGCATGGTCTGCCGCCTCACCGGCGGTCAGCCCGCGATACCCGTCAGCCGTATCTCGGTCGGCCTCGTGGATCCTGCCCCCAAGCCGCCCGCGGGCAAGCTCGGGGTCTCCCAGGAGCGCCTCGGCGATACCTGCGTTCAGATCGTCCCTCGCTGCGGCAAGTCGACGGAGCGCTTCGACGCCGACGCCATGCTGAGTGCGGCGCCGCTCAACTGCGGCCACCGCAGCCTGCATGGCAGGTCCGAGTGCAGTGGTAAAGGTGGCCTCGTCACCGGCGAACGCGACGAAAGCAGAGGCCCCGAGCGGACGCTCGAGGTCCTCGAAACAGAGGTAGTCACGGACGACCCAGAAGTGCTGCTCGCCCACGTTCAGATAGCGACCCTTGGCGTAGCCGGACGGCTGGAACTCGACGTTGATCAGCCACCAGCCGTGATCGTCAACCCAACACCGAGACCGTCCCTTCCGAACCAGTGCCAGTGCGCGGAGCGCGTCCCTAGCCGCCGATGCCATCGCCCACCCAACGACATCGACCACCCCTACAGGATGCCCGAATCAACCACCACGAGGACACATAATCAGCGCACCGAACGACGGCAGCTGACCTGCCAAGGCAAGTACAGATCAGTTATTCGTCGCAACTGTCGCTGTCGGCTGGGGTCCTCATCCGGGGCGGTCCACTTCGGTGGTGGCCTGGGTCCATGCTCCCATCCGGTGCGACAGGGCCAAGTTCGCCGGACGAGCCGACTCCATTGGCCGCGCGCTACCGCCGTCGAGCGGCGCAGGTGCGGACAGGGCCAACGTGAACTGCGGGCGTCAGGATGTCACATGGACCAGATCCCGGCCACCTCCTCGCAGCTGCGTTCGCTCGTCGACGCCGACGGCACGCTGCACCTCTCGCTGCAGACCGTCGACGTGCCGGTGCCGGCCGACGACGAGGTGCTGGTCCGCGTCGACGCCGCACCGCTCAACCCGTCCGACCTCGGGCTGCTGTTCGGCGGCGCCGACATGGCAGCGGCGACGTTCGACGGGTCCGGGCCAGCCTCGACGGTGACCGCGCAGGTCCCGCCGGGCATGCTGCGGACGATGGCCGGCCGCGTCGGCGAGTCGATGCCCGTCGGCAATGAAGGCGGCGGCGTCGTCGTGGCCGCCGGCTCGTCGCCTGCGGCGCAGGCCCTCCTGGGCACGACCGTCGGCCTGCTCGGCGGGGCGATGTACTCGCAGTACCGCTGCGTGCAGGTGTCGCAGTGCCTCGAGCTGCCGGCGGGTGTCACCGCGGTCGAGGGGGCGGCATGCTTCGTCAACCCGCTGACCGTCCTCGGCCACGTCGGCACGATGCGACGCGAGGGGCACACCGCGTTGGTGCACACCGCTGCGGCGTCGAACCTCGGCCAGATGCTCAACCGGCTGTGCATCGCCGACGGCATCGCGCTCGTCAACATCGTTCGTTCGCCGCAGCAGGTGGAGTTGCTGCAGGCCGCGGGGGCCGCCCACGTGTGCGACTCGTCGGCCGACTCGTTCATCGAGGATCTCGTCGCCGCGCTGACAGCGACCGGTGCAACCATCGCCTTCGACGCCGTCGGCGGCGGTCGGCTCGCCGGGCAGATCCTGTCCTGCATGGAGACCGCGGCGATCGCTGCGGCCACCGAGTACAGCCGTTACGGATCGACGACCCACAAGCAGGTGTACATCTACGGCGGCCTCGACCGTGGCCCGACGGAGATCAACCGCAACTTCGGGATGGCCTGGAGCGTGGGTGGTTGGCTCCTCACCCCGTACATGGCGACGGCCGGGCCCGACGAGGTGGCCCGCATGCGTCGCCGCGTCGCCGACGAGATCACGACGACGTTCGCCAGCAGCTACACCCGACACATCTCCCTCGTCGATGCGCTGAGCCCCGACGCCCTGCACGGCTATGCCAAGCAGGCGACCGGCGAGAAGTACCTCATCACCCCCAACGCCTGACCGTGGCGGAACCGCACACCGCGATCCCCGCCGACCCGCCGGTCGCCGAGGAGCGCACGACGCTGGAGACGTTCCTCGACTTCCAGCGCGCCGTGCTCCTGCGCAAGGCCGAGGGGCTCAGCGACGAGCAGTCCCGCCGCGCCACGTGCCCGCCGAGCGACCTGACGATGCTCGGCCTCGTCCGCCACCTCGCCGAGGTCGAGCGCACCTGGTTCCGGCGCGGGCTCGCCGACCAGGACGCGCCGCCGATCTTCTACGGCGACGCCCATCCCCTCGGCGATCGCGACGGCGACTTCCACCCACCTCCTGACGCGACCATCGACGACGCACTGGCCGCACTGACCGCCGAGATCGCTGCGGCGCGGACGGTGCTGCGCGACGTGGGGTCGCTCGACGAGCTCGAACAGGGCCGGCCCGCCGGGCGCGACCGCAAGAGCGTGCGCTGGATCCTGGTGCACATGATCGAGGAGTACGCCCGTCATCTCGGGCAGGCCGACCTGATCCGTGAGGCGATCGACGGCGCGACCGGCGACTGACGCCGCGCAGTCGCCGGCCGGTCGGACTCGTCGGTTGGCCGGTGCGAGCGGGTCTGCGTCCGTTCGACGGCGGCACGATCGGCGGCGGCGGCGCATGGTGGCGGCATGACCAACCCCGCCCTCATCGCCATCGTCGAGCTCTCCACGTCGGTCGCGGATCGACCGTTCGCCGTCGCCCAACTGCGGCGCGAGCAGCCGATCGTCCGCACGATCCCCGGGTGCCTCGCGTTCCATGTGTTCGCCTCACCGGAGACCGGGACGGACATCACCGTGCTCCACGAGTGGGTCGACCAGGCGGCGTTCGACGGATACCTGGCATCGGATGTGTTCGCCCGATCCGGTCAGGTCCTGCGCCCGTTGATGACGGCGCCGCCATCCAGCCGCCGGTATCGCGTCGAGCTGATCGAGACCGTCGCCTGACCGGCAAGATCGAGCGGTGACCAGCCCGGCGTTCAGCTTCGTCCGCGACTTCGAGCCGTCGCCGCCGCAACGGCTGTGCGTCGACCGCCACTACCTGTTGTACGCGCTCCGCGGTGTGCTGCGCCTCGAGGTGGACGCCACGAGCTGGACGCTCCCACCGGCGCGGGCCGCGCTGATCCGCGCCGGCGTCCCGATCGAGATCACGATCCTGCAACAGGTGACGACCGCGTCGGTGTTGTTCGGCACCGGGTTCGTCGCCGCCCCGCCGCGCGCACTGGCGGTGGTCGACATGACCCCACTCGCTCGCGCGCTCGTCCTCGAGTGCTCGCAATGGGTCGACGAGGACGCCGAGCTGGACGACTACGCGACGACGATGTTCCAGGCGCTCGCCCAGGCGACCTGGTCGCTCGCCGAGCGGCCCAGCCGGGCGCAGATGCCCAGCGGTCGGTCGGCGGAGGTCCGTCGTGCGCTGGCGATCACTGCGCAGCGGCTGGCCGACGAGCCCAGGTTCGACGACGTCGCCGCCGAGGTCGGGCTCGCGCCGCGATCGCTCGCGCGGCGGTTCGAGAAGGAGTTGGGCATGACGTGGCGTGCTGCGCTGCGACGGCTGCGGGTGCTGCGCTCGATCGAACTGCTCGCCGGCAGCGACCGCTCCGTCACCCGCATCGCGATGGACGTCGGGTACAACTCCCTCTCCGCGTTCGAGACGGCGTTCCGTGACCTCACTGACACGACACCGACGGAGTACCGCGCCGGCTTCGATCCGTGACCAGCGCACCCGGGCGCGTCCACGACGAGTTCCGCACGCCCGGCCGATCCTTAGCCAGTCGTACCGTGAGATCCAGCCCGACAGTCGGAGCCCCTGACGGCGGACACCTCTCGTGATGGCGGTCCGGCGTGCTCCCGCCACGCAGAGAGCCCGCGTCGAGTGGTTCGTGTCAGCACACATAACGCGCGCTCATTGCGGCGCCGCTGACGCCGTCTGGAGCGCGCCACATCGGCAGGTCGGCGTGCGTGCAGCAACTCGTCGCTCGATCGACGATCGGCGGCAGCCCGACGGCGTGGTGATCAGGCGATCGCTTCGATGGGTGGGCTGTCAACGAGGGTGGCCTCGTGCTGCGAGTGTGTCGCCGATGTTCTTCCGCATGAGCACGCTGACGCTGGCGTTGGTGCTGTGCGTCCTGGTAGGCGGCACGGTGGGGATCGGCACGATCATTGGACGCCGCCTCAGGGACCGACCCGGCGTTCGCCACGAACCGGTCGGTGTCGTTCAGGGCACCCTGCTCGGGCTCGTCGGGCTGCTGCTCGCGTTCGGGCTCACCATGGCCGTCGGTCGCTACGACACGCGACGCGCTGTGCTCGTCCATGAGGCAGACACGATCGGCACCACGTTCCTGCGCGCCCAGCTGCTGGCCGAACCCAACCGGTCCGCGTCGCTCGATCTGCTCGAGCAGTACACCGACGCCGCACTCGTGGTGGCCGACGAGGTGCCCGACTCTCCCGCCTTCGATGTCGCCTCGGCACGGATGGACCAACTGCAACGCGACCTGTGGCGCCTCGCCGGGGACGCTGTCACCGCGGACCCGATCGAGACCGCACCACGGCTGTACATCGAGACCCTCAACGACATGTTCGACGCACACAGCGACCGCGTCGCGTCGCTCCGCAACCGCGTGCCTTCCACCGTGTTGGTCCTGTTGGTCTTCGGCAGCGCTGTCGCGCTCGGTGCCCTGTCGCTCTACCTCGCCCTGCTCGGACGCGGGCTCTTGACCGCACTCGTCGCCACAGTGGTCGTGCTGCTGATCCTGTTCATCTCCTTCGACCTCGATCGACCCGACCGAGGACTCATCACCGTCCCCGACCGACCACTCGTCGACGTCCGAGCATCAATGGATCCTCCACCTGCCGCAACCGGACCCTGACGAGTGACACGCCGAGGTCTGCGCAGCGGACACCGAACGAGCCGACATAACGACGATGCGCGAAGGTGGCAGCTCGCGCCAGATCGGCAGTTCCGCGTCCTCTAACGACGGCCAGCCAGGGAGGGAACCGTCTCTGCGAACTCCGGCTCGACCCGCAGGGCCTGCGCGTCACCGCACGCCGGTACGCTTCGTTCAAACATGGCCTACTCGGTGGTGTCCCAGCGGGCCCCGTGGAGGAGCCCGACGGTCGGTTTCGGAGGTCGCAACCCGGTGGGCCAGACCGTTGCTTGGTCGTAGATGATTCGGATGGCGGAGACGTTGTCCATGCACGCCCCGGGCAATTCGGTGGCGATGAGGTAGGCGCCGTTGAGGCACGAGCCGCTTAGGTCAGAGCGGTCGAGTTGCGCGCCGGTCAGTCGGGCGTTCGTGAAATCACAGTCCACCAGGATTGCCTCGCGCAGGTCGCAGGCGGTCAAGTCGGCTCCGGCGAACCGGCAACCATGCAGGTCGTAGCCGCGCATGTTCACGTCGGCGAGGTTGACGCCGCTGAAGTCATGACCGGGGAACGAACGTCCTGCAGCTAGATCGCGACGCATGATTCGATCCCGGCGCTTCCACACCAATGTCATGGCCCCTCCGCGGGCGAGCGGTCCACTGCACCTTGATCGACCGTGGGCCCATGCTGGACTCGCAAGAGGTGGAATCGCGTTAAGTTAAGACCGCCCGGCGCGCCGCCAAGAACTCGTGACCCAGGACGATCCTGGCTCAAGCGTCGACCACTCCCTGGCTTCGTCACTGGCACGTCGTCCACGGCCCGACGCGCCCGTCGGCCCACCCGAGCGAGGTATCCGGTATGAACACCCGCGAACGTGCGGCGCACATGCCCGGGAACGCCGGCTACTGGTCGTCGAGTTGATCGAGGATGGTTGCGAGGTCCTGGGCGTCTGCGAGCAGCCGCACGACGTCGAGGTGATCGGCATGGACGAAGTAGAACCAGCCGCACCCGAAGCCTTCGACCGGGCGCACCCTGAGCCCGGGGATGTGAGCCACCTCGCCGAGACGTGGGGAGCCGACGCCGGGCATCCGCTCCGTCGCTCCTAGCGCTGCGAGCGCCGCGTCGAAGAACCGGTTGGCGACATCCGTGCCAGCTTCGGCGAGGTAGTAGCCGGTTCGTTCGACGAGGTCGGCCTCTGCCTGTGGGCGTAGTGCGGCCGGCGTCACGACCGCTCGAGCAGGGCGCGCTTGCGCAGCTCAGCGATCCGACGCTTGGTCAGCGGTACCGCCGGGCCCGACTCGAGACCGTCGGTGATGAGCTCACGCAGTCGACGCGCGGCCTGCTCTTGCTGATCACGTCGGATCAGGTCGCGTAGGTACTCGCTGGTGTTGCCGTACTCGCCGGACTGGACGCGAGCATCGATGTAGTCACGCAACGACTCGGGCAACGCGAAGCTCATGGTGTTCCGACTCACAGTCGAAAGCCTGGCCCAACTATCAACAGTTGTCAACATGACCCGCCGCACCCGCTTGATAGCGAACACTAGCCGCAGCTCCAACGGCAGTACCGCCGGCCACCCAGCGCTGGAGCCTTCCGGCGAAGCTGCGCGATGACGGTCAGACCTGGTGCGGAAAAATTGTCGGTCTGCCCGAAGGTGATCGTTCCGCTCCAGATCGACCTCGCTGCCATCCAGCCGACGGTACCCCGCGTCGATCAGCCACCGGCGCAGCAACTGCGACGCCCGCCGGAATGGGTGATCTACCCGGTGCCCCGAGCTGCTGTTGGGCGCGACCCACGACCGTCGATCGACGTCGCTATGTGCCTGGTCTGGCATCCGCGACCGACAGTTAGCGGGCGGTGTTTCTCGCCGCTCGATGCGTGTTTCCGGACGCGCGATATCGGACGAGGCGTTTACGACCGCGCTGTTCGCCTGGCGGCGGAGAGTGTCGGGACCAGGTCCTCGCGGCTCCGGTGGAGGGTCCCTCGAACCGATTTGCGCGACTGAGGAATCGGTACCTGGCTCGGCGTGCAAGGATCTCAGGGACGCGCAGTGTCACCGAGCAGGGGGTTTGCTGAGAATGGACACGAAGTCGGTACTTGATCACCACCTGGCCGCACTCATCAGTGGCGACACTGCGATGGTGCTCGGCGATTACACCGAGGAGTCGGTGCTGATGACGGCCGACGGAACCGTTCGTGGACTCGAAGCGCTGCGAGCGACCTTCGACGGCTTCTTCGCCGGCATCTTCGCGCCCGGCACGTACGAGTTCGTGATGGACCAAGTAGATGTCTGCGGCGACGTTGCGTTCATCGCCTGGCATGCCAACTGCGCCGCGGCGAAGATCCGGCTCGGAACGGACACCTTTGTCGTGCGAAACAGCAAGATCGCCGTGCAGACGTTTGCAGCGGCGATCGATCCTCTCTGACCAATCGAGCCGATGCCGCCATTCTGCGGGGGCGCCGCACTCGCACGACGAAAACGGCCGCGGGAGACCACAATGCAGCGGACTGGCGGCGCTTCTGGCGAGCGGCTCCGTAAACGCCGCCGCGAGCGGCCGCCCGTACGTATCGGGGAACGCCGGTTGGCCGAGACCTCGCGGGCAGCGGAAGATCGTCGAGGTGCTTGCCGTCGCGGGGGTGTCGAGACTGACAGCCGTGCGGCTCCGCGACATCGTGGATCGTCGCGAAGCTACGACGGGAGTGCGTCGAGGGCGACGCGGATCACTTCGGCAGCGGTGAGGATGGCGCCGGCGGCGGCTGCGCTGCGGAACACGGTCTCGCCGACCGAGGTGCGGATCCGCCGGCCGAATGTTTGCGGGTGTTCGCGCATGCCCGGCGTCCCCGGTATGGATGGGCGGTTGACGTCGAGCCAGCCGAGGAGGGCCAGCGCCTCGTCGTTCGGACCGAGGCGGTCGAGGACGACGACTGTGTTGCGGATCGCGTTGGCGACGCTTTGCACCGCACCTCCGGCCAGCTGGCGGTCGAGGCTGTGCCGCAGCGGATCGAGGGCTCGTGCCGGATCGTCGGTGCGGGCGAGTGCGGCGACGAGGTAGTTGGCCCCGGCGCCGAGGAACCAGGTGGCGCGTATCGTCGCTGCGAGCTGCAGCGTGCGCTGCGCGTGGCCGACCGCCTCCTCCGGCCGACGGTCGAGGACGACGATCGTGCGGGCGAACGCGGCGATCGTGTGCAGCAGTCGGCTGCCGAGCCGTGCGGCGAGCTGGTCGGCAGCGTCGATGGCCGCGTCGGCCTCCTCGTCGCGGCCGCTGTAGCCGAGGCTCATCGCGTCGATGATCATCATGTGCGTCTCGGCGTAGGTCACGCCGTCGGCGCGCGCCTCGGCGGCATGGGCGCGCAGTGCTGCGGTTGCCCCAGCCAGATCGCCGGTCATCGAGGTGAGTATCGGCAGCGCGGCGGCGACGTCGGGGGTGATCTTCGTGCGTTGCTCACGGTGGATGGTCACGGCTTGTTCGGCGCGCCGCAGGCCGCGCTCGAAGTGTCCGTAGCCCCAATCGGCCAGGCCAGCCGTGCCGAGCAGTTCGTCGGCCACCCGAAGGTCGAGGATGCCGGGCAGGGTGAGCGCCCGGTCTGCCCACTCGACCACCTCGCCACGCTCGCGGAAGACCGCCTCGAATCCGAGCCCGGCGACCAGCTCGGCGACGGTGGCCGCGTCGCCGCGCCGCAGGCTGCGCCCGACGGCGGCGACCACCTCTGGCCAGATCGCGTCGAGCGCCGCGACAGCGGCGACCTCGCCGGGGCCGCGCAGCTCGACGAGCAGGGCGGCGACGCGTCGGGCGTAGTGCTCGGCGTGGCGGCGCTCGGCGTCGGCCAGCTCGCCGGTGGCCCGGGCCCGCTCCTCGGCGAACGCACGGATCGTGTCGAGCAACCGATATCTGGTGATGCCGGACGACCGCGTCGCCACGACCATCGATCGGTCGACCAGCTCGGCGAGCGCATCGAGGCGCAGCTCGTCGCACACGGCGATCAGGTCGTCGAGTCCGGCGGCCCCGGCGAAAGACGCGAGCCTGCGTAGCAAGGCGCGCTGAGTGTCGTCGAGCAGCGCATATGACCACTCGATGGTCGCCTCCAGGCTGCGGTGGCGCGAGTCGCGTGGTCGCCGCTCGTCGCGCAGCAGGGTGAAGCGCGCGTCGAGGTGTGTGAGCAGCTCCGCCGGTCCGATGGTGCCGATGCGCGCGGCGGCCAACTCGATGGCCAGGGGGAGCCCGTCGAGCCGGCGGCACAGCTCGCGTAGTGCGTCGACGTCATCGACAGAGAGCACCGCTTCAGGGTCGGCGTGGAGGGCACGGTGCTGAAACAGTTCCGGTGCCTCGCTGTCGCCGTCGAGCGGGCTGACGACGTGCACCCATTCGCCGTCGAGGCCGAGACGCCGTCGACTGGTCGCCACCACGGTCAGCCTGGGGGACGCGGCGCGCAACGTGCGAACGAGCGCGGCGATCTCGGCGAGGCGCGTCTCGCAGCTGTCGACGACCAGCACGCCGCCCGAGTCGCCGATCACCTCGACGAGAGCGTCGAGTGGCGTGCGCCCGGCCTGCTGTCGGGCGCCGATGATTCGACCGACGAACCGGGCGACGTCGTCACCGGAGATCGCCGCGAAGTCGACGAACCACACCGGGCGCCCGGCTGCAGTCGCTGTAACCAGCGCTTCGACCGCCAAGCGGGTCTTGCCGATCCCGCCGGGTCCGACGAGCGTGACCACCCCCGGCTCGGCGAGGCGGTCGCGCACCACGGCGACGTCGTTGGTGCGTCCGACGAAGCTCGTCGTATAGCGCGGCCCGGTGGTCCACACGGGCGAGTGGCCATCGACAGGGCGCGCCGCACTGCTCGTGGCGTCGTGGCCGAGCGCCAGGCTGCGCAGCGCCATGCCGTCACGCCGCAGGATCGCGAGGCGCGCGCCCTGAAGTGCGTCGCCAGGCTCGACGCCGAGCCCGACGACGAGGTGCTGGCGGGCACGTTCGTAGACCGCCAGCGCCTCGGCCTGGCGGCCCGCGGCGTACAGCGCAGCCATCCCCAGCAGTTGCAGGCGCTCCCGATCGGGACGGCGGCGGCACGCCGGGAGCAGCTCGGCGAGCAGCCCGGGCCGCGCCGCGTCGAGGTCGGCCGTGAACAGCCGCTCCAGCGCGTCGGCGCGCAGCTCCTCGAGGCGCACGACCGCCGGATGAGACTCGAGCCCGAGCCCGGCAAGAACCTCGCCGCGCCACAGCCTCAGGGCAGCGACGAGCCCCGCTCGCGTCGCCATCGGGTCTCCCAGCAGCGCTTCGAAGCGATCTGCGTCGAGCGAGGCGGGGGTGAGGCTCAGCCGGTAGCCGCCATTGACGGTGTCAACCGACGACGGCACTGCGCGCTCGCGCAACTGGCGGCGCAGCCGGGCCACGAGCACCTGGATCTGCGCGGCATCATCGGCCCGGTTGTCATCGAGCACCCACCGCGCCAGTTCGCGCGTGGCCACGGGCCGGTCGTGCTCAACGAGCAGCAATCCAAGCAACCGGGACTGCTGGCCGACGCTGACGGGTTGGCCGGCCACCAGCAGCGGGCCGAGGACGGCGAAGCTCATCGCCGAAAGCGCGCGTGCAGGCGCCCTGCAAGGTCGGCCGTGCTACTGCTGCGCACATGACCGCCATCGAGCCCGACCTCGATCACGCCCGCCATGCTCGCGCGCCTGGCCGCCGCCCGGCACTGCCGGAGGCGCACCGATGAGCGACGGGACGTACATGTTCGGCAACGCCGGTCCGACGGTCGAGACCCGGCGCTTGGACCAGCTGGAGACGTTCATGGACGAGGGGACACTCGACCGTCTCGCCCGCGTCGGCATCTGCCGCGGCGACCGCTGTCTGGAGGTCGGCGCAGGTCGCGGCTCGATCGCCCTCGCGATGCTGGCCCGCTGCGGTGCCGAGGGCGAGGTCGTCGCCACCGACATCGACGCCCGCTGGATCGAGGCGATCACCGCGACCGGATTCCGCCCCGTCCGCCACGACATCACCACCGATCCCGTAGACGACCTCGGGCTGTTCGACGTCGTCCACGCCCGCTTCCTGCTCCACCACCTGGGGCTCGATCGCGGTTCCGCGGCGCTGGCGCGGATCGCCGGACTCCTCGCGCCCGGCGGACGGATCCTCGTCGAGGAGCCGATGGGGACGGGTTGCGCCGACCCGCGGCACCCGGTCGCGGCCGACTTCGCCGAGCTGGCGCACGGCTGGTTCGCCACGCTGAACGAGATGATCGGCTTCGACATCGACTTCGGGTTGATGCTGCCGAGGCTGCTCGTCGAAGCCGGTCTCAACGGCGTGGGCAACGACATCCGAGGCTTCCTCAGCACCCCGGGAGACTCGTTCAACACCTGGCTGAACACGTCGATCGCCTCGGCCCAGCCCGTGCTCGACCGGGCCTACGACGACCATGGCAAGCGCTTCACCGAAATCGTGAACGCGCCGGGGATGTGGAGCAGTTCCTGGCTCATCGTCGCCGCCTGGGCGACGTGTCCTGCGTCGTGACGGGAGCGACGTGAGATGCAAGAAGTCGCACATCCCCGAGAATCTCGACGGCCGGATCACCGCCCAGCACGATCCCATCAGGTCGAGCCAGTCCCGAAGGTCCGGGCCGAGGGCGACACTTCAGAGCGGGGACACCATCGCGAAGGTGAACATCTGAATCTGAGACGGGGTCAGACCAGTGAAGAGCGGCGATCGGATGTTGATCCCTTTGCGCCGGCAGCCCGGCGATCGGTCGTTAAAGAAGGGCCGCGCGGTGTCGAAGGTGGAGAGGGTGTCTAGGTCGGTGGTGAGCCCGGGGAGGCGCGGACGATGTTGACAGAATTGGCGGGCCGTACGGTCGTTGTCACCGGCGCGGCGAGTGGTATCGGTTTGGCCTTGGCGAAGCGATGGGCCGTTGCCAGGATGAACGTCGTGATGGCCGACATCGACTTCGCGGCGCTGGAGGTCGCAGCGGAGCAGGTTCGTGCCGGCGGCGCGAAGGTGTTGGCCGTTGGAACAGACGTGGCCTCGAAGGCTGAGGTTGACGCGTTGCGCGACGCGGCGCTCGAACGTTTCGGGCGGGTGCATCTGGTCTGCAACAACGCTGGCGTTGGCGGACGGCCGGGCCTGATCAGCGAGCTGGGCATCGGTGACTGGGAGTGGGTGCTCGACGTCAACCTGTTCGGGTTGATCAATGGGGTCGTCTCGTTCTTGCCGCACCTGTCCGAGCATGGCGACGGGTATTTCGTCAACACTGCCTCCGCAGCCGGTTATGTGACCACCCCCGGGATCGGGCCCTACATCGTCAGCAAGCACGCTGCCGTGGCATTCAGCGAGACGTTGTTTCGCGAGTTGGCCGTGACCGCCAGCGACGTCGGCGTGTCGGTGTTGTGCCCGGGCTTCGTCCACACGCGGATCGCCGAGTTCGACCGCTACGCCCAGGCGGAGCCATCCGAGCGCGGACAGTCGCAGGTCGCGCAGATGATCATCACCCGTTTGGCTGATGCCGTGAGTGGCGGCCTCGATCCGGATGCGGTCGCTGAGCTCGTGCACGACGCGGTGCTCAGTCGCCGGTTCTACGTGTTCACTTCCGAAGGCGGCTTCGACGCCCGCATTCGGTCGCGTCAAGACGAAATCAACTCCAGGTCAAATCCAACCTGAGGTTGCACGTCACCCGCACGCTCTCGGAATCCCGCCGCACATATTCGACATGCTCGGACCGGAGTCCTCACGTGCCGCTTTCAGAATTCACCTCGGCGGCTAGCGCTGAGGCTTTCGGTCACCTAAGAAAGAATGGGAGACAGCATGAAAATCCTATTGACGTGTACGCCGCACGCCGGGGGTTTTAGCGAGGCCGATCAGGAGCGCATCCTGGCGCTGTTCAGCGCCTGGAGGCCGCCGGTGGACATCCAAATGTGGTCCGGGTTCATCGACGGCTCGGGCTTCTTTGCCATCCTCGACACCGACGACATGGATGCAGTGGCAGCGATCACTGCTACATGGGCCCCGATTCTGTCCTTCACGGCGAGACCGTTCGTGGAGGTCACCTCCATCGCCACGGCCATCGCCGGTGGGATTGAGTTCCGCAAGTCGGTCGGCTAGCTCTCGACCGCCTCCGGAGACGAGAAGACGCCCTTCGGGCCTCTTCTCGTAGCAATTCGCCGCCCTCCGGGCTCGCCGCGCACCAACATCGCTCGGCGCACTCGTCGACAAGCGAGCCGCACGAGTGCTTGCCAGGTGTCGTGGTCGGACATGTGCGAATATCCCGCCGCTGCCGGTCGTCGGACTGCATCCGGAAACGCCGGGTCGGTGGCGTTAGTTGAGCCGCTGCTCGAGGTGAACGATGACGTCGTCGCCGTCGTTCTTGCCGATGGCGTTGCGGACGGCGGCAGCGATCGGCAGTTTGTGGGTGCCATCTCCGAGCGCCATGAACGAGCCGTGGAACGCAACGCCGTCGACGGTGCCGGCGACCTTGACGAGGCCACGCGTTCCGAACACGGCCGCCGAATCGGGCATCTGCACGCATGTCCACGTGTCGCCCTCGCGTACTCGGCCCAAGGTGGCGGTGAAGGTGATGTCGAGCGGACCGATCGTGGACTTCGACGCGGGTTGACTCCTCGGGCTGCTCGCTTGGTCTACGGAGACAATGCATTGCCTGCGCGGCAGATCTGACGTCGGCATCGCAACGGACTCATCGGTCTGGGCTGCGCGGCCGTCGCAGGACGCGACGTCCGCATCGCGGCCGGGCGCGCCGGCGGCCGGTCCGGCTCCGGTGCGTGGGTTGCGCAGTACGGTCCTGTCATGCAGCTCAAGGCCGAGACGCTTGAGCAGCACATCGCGGTGTTCGGCGAGAGTGGTAGCGGCAAGACTGTTCTGGTGTCGTCGTTCTACGGTGCGACGCAGGAACCGGACTTCTGGAGCTCGAGTCTGTTCACCGTCACGGCGGACGACACGGGTCTGGGTCACCAGCTGCATGCCAACTACCTGGGGATGAAGGACGCTCATCGTCCGGAAACGACTCGGTTCTCGAGCACGACCTTCTCGTTCCTCGTGAAGCTGCGAGACAAGAGCGCCAGCGCAGCCGGCGCGAAGCCGTTCGACGCGCTGCGCCTCGTTTGGCACGACTACCCCGGGGAGTGGTTCGAAGAAGATGTGCAGGATCCTGAGATCGCGCGGCGCCGGATCGCGACGTTCAAGTCGCTGCTCGGCTCCGACGTTGCGTTCCTTCTCGTCGATGGTCAGCGGCTCCTCGACAACGCCGGCGAGGAGGAGCGGTACCTGAAGTCGCTGTTCGGCAGCTTCCGCACCGGGCTGATGCGGCTCGAGGATCAGCTGTTGGATGGTGGTCGACCGCTCGCTCGGTTCCCTCGTATCTGGGTCGTGGCCCTTTCGAAGGCTGACCTCCTCCCGGGTCTCGACGTGTTCGGGTTCAGAGACCTCATCGTCAGCAAGGCAGCGGCTGACCTCGGAGAGTTGCGCAGAGTTTTGGAAGGCCTGGTCGACGCGCCGGCGGCCCTCACCGTCGGCGAGGATTACGTGCGACTGTCCTCGGCGAAGTTCGAGCCGAACAGGATCGAGGTCGCCGAGAGAATCGGTCTCGATCTGATCCTGCCCATTGCCGCCATCCTCCCGTTCCAACGGCACATCAGATGGGCGGACCGCAAGCAACTCCCCCCGAAGGTCGCTGAGGCCCTGCTGACCGGAACTGAAGCACTGGCGAACGTGCTCATCAGCACAGCCAAGTTCGCAGGTGTCAAGGGCCGCCTCCTGGCATTCGTCGGTCGCAGCGCCGTCACCGCGACGATGAGCACCGCAGCCAAACTCGGCGGAGATCAGCTCCGCAAGTTGAACGCCGACGCTCGGAACCGCCACGACTACTTGGCCGAGGTGCTGACTCGCTTCGGGCTGGACTTGGAGAGGGGTGAGGCGGATCGCGTCCTGTTGAGGAGCCGTCGATGAACGCACCCTCAACAGACGAGCCCGATTTCATCTGGGCAACCCGAGGTCGAACTTGGGGCTTTCGGTTCCTCCGCCGAGGCAGCCGAACGAACCCGCTGAGCGACTACGAGAGCGTCTTCGCGGAGATCGGCGACCAACCGCAAGCCTGGTGCCGGGTCGCCGACAAAGTCGGACTGCGCTTCCCAGACCCTGACGGGCGACGCGACGCCGCCGGGCGAGTCATTCCGCACGACTTCGTTCTGTTCGGACGGTGGGCCACCGAGGTCGGTTCGCTCGACGACGGCCGTGAACGGGTTTGGCCCGAGGTGGCCGACGAATTCGCTGGCTACTGGGACAAGGTCGATGCGCCACCGAGCCCAGAGTGACGGTTGCACACCCCGAGCGCGGGGCGGCTCCGTGCCGGACTTTCCTCCCCGGTGGGCGACGTCGGCCGGTGTTCGGGATGAACGACACGACACGTCAGTCAGGGCGCACGTGACGGGCGATCTGTACTCACGCGATCGACGGCGCTGGGGCTGCCGAGGGGCGCCCGCTCACCCAGATCGAAGTGTCCGAGAATGTTACCGCTCGACGGGTATCGAGGTGTCCGCAACCGCCGGGTCAGCGTCGCTTTGTGGCGGCGAGCATCGGTCCTGCGGGCAAGTCGCTCCTCGATGACGATGCTGCGATGCTGTCGCAGTCTTGGTACAGAGTCGAGCACTCGCCGCGAGTCTGACTGTGTACGCGGCTCTCGACGAAGTTCTCTTCACGAACGCGCCGGGCCTGCGTGAAGTGATGGCGGGGAACTTCGTCGGCTCGCTCCGCGGGCTCGGTGGCGATCGGCGGCTTTGACCTCAGGAGCGGCATCGATTTCGTGGAGGTCGTGGTCGACTAGCTCGACGACGAGGTGGTCAAGCCGGTGCGGGCCGCAAACGGATCTCAGGCGGTGAGGTGATCGTTGGGTGACACGTCGGGAGTATTCCCTGTGCCTTTTGTACGAGCTGAGCCGCTTGACTTCGCCCGGCCCAGAGGTAGTCGGCCAGCTGGTGCGCCAGGGTGACCTGTGCAAAAGGTGGTGCGGTACTGTCATTCCGAGACGTGAAGAGCGGCTCGCTTGAGATCGGAGCGGTGATGAGCGTTGTTGAGGATCGGTTCGCGATCATGGAGCTTCTCGCCGAGTACGCGACGATCCTGGATGAGAAGAACTTCGATGCCGTTTTCAGAGTCTTCACGGATTCGGTTCGCATGGACTTCGAGTCGGCCGGGGCCGGGCCCGCAGTGACAGTGACGTCCGCCGAGCTCAAAGCGTGGCTGATGGCAGGGTTCACGGGGTACGCCGCCACGCACCACGGCATCACCAACCACCGAATCGAGATCGATGGTGATCACGCAACGATCCGCGCCCACGTTCATGCCGAGCATTGGATCGACCCAGCTGACGCAGGCGGTGGGCCCACCTGCTGGCTGGCGACCGGTTTCTATGACGATCAGGCTGTCCGCACCCCAGACGGTTGGCGCCTCTCCAGCGTCCGGGTGACGATGACCCACTCCGACGGCGACGAAATCGTGCCTATCGCTATTGCCGTCGGCCAGCGCCTTCTCTCCGCAACCGAGCCGGCAACGAACGGCTGACAGGCCTGCGGGCGGCACTGCCGTCCAGCCTGCGTGCACGACCAACGCGTGACGAGATGTTGCGTCGAAGCGGACCCACTCCAGCCACGCCGAGTCCATCCCGACGTCACTCAGTTGCGGTATCCACAAATCCCGACGAGCGTCGCCGGACTGAGCGTCCTTGAACGCCGGTTGCCGGCCTCAACGTGTGTTGACGCCGTATCGGATGATCGACGCGATCACGAGCGGGTCGCGACGGCTGAGACGGATCTGCAGCATTTCGGGTGCGGGCAGCCCCAGGGTTGCCGGGCGTTGGCCGACATCCAGTTCGGCCGCCGCCCTTGGATCTTGAGGTGCCTGAGCTACCACTCCCGAAGCGGCCTCGGCGGCGAGCTTCGCCACCGTCACGGCCGAACCTGCCAGTTGGCGGATGTTCTCCCAACGGTGTGAGATCCTGGCACTGGAACGAGATGCGCCCCGGGGAGCCGGTGTTGGGCGTTCGTGGTTCGGTCTGCATGGATGTCGACAGCGGGGAGGGTGGCATGGGGGGGCGTCGAAGCTGGACTTGTGCGCTGATCGGCGTCGCCGCGGTGTCGGCGGTTGTCGGTGGTTGTGGATCGGCCCCGAGATCGAAGCCGGGCGCGACGTTGACCACGGTGGCGACGACAACCGTCGCCCCGACAACGGTCGTCGCGTCGACCGATTCGACCACCACACCAGCGTCTCGTTCAGTCGCCGAGCCGACGGTTGTCGTGACTGAAGCGAACACCTCCGTCGTCGAGCCGATGACCGGCTCGACGATCACGGTTTCGCTGGAGCAGGCACCGTCCAATCGGCTCGCAGTCTGGGATGTGTGCGCCGTGGATGGTGGTGAGGTGCGCATCATTGACGAGATCACCGGTGAGCTCGATACCACCATTGGCCTGCGCGGCCGTCCAGTGTGGTCCCACGATCGCATGCGGGTGGCGAGCCTCGACAACGTCGACGGGACCGTGAGGATCGCCGACGTCGCAACGGGACAGGTGACGACCATTGCCGACCTCGGCCTGCCGGCGTACCGCGGCGACGACTGTGGCACATTGGGCAAGGTGATCGATTGGGCGCCCGACGATTCCGCTGTGCTCGTCTCTGTCGCCACGTACCCGGGCGATCCCAATCAGACGGTCGCCGCGTTCCGCGTCGACGGCTCCGCATCGCGAACGTTGTGGCAACGCACACCGCCATCGGTCGACCCGATCGACGTTGCCGCCGTATGGCTCGCCGACGGCAGCCTCAGCATCGTGTCCGCCGACCGCGACGGCCTGACCGTCGAACGCGGCGATCCATGGAACACGTTCCCCAACGAGACGCGCGTCTTTCCCCGCCCGACCTCCGACGCCCTGGAGACGATTTCCATCTCGCCCGACGGCCAACTCACCGCGATCGGCCGACTCCAGGTGGACTCCACCGGCACGCCCACCGTCCCACGTTCTGCGTCGGTGCTCGTGGTCAACAACGCGACGGGCACAGCGCGCACGGTCTCCGAACACGAAGCAACGACAGAAATCGTCTTCGCGCCGGACAGCCAACTCGTGACCTTCGGGACGCGGGTGGTCCGCGGTGAGACAGAGCAGCTCGTCATCGCCGCGACCGACGGCAGCGGCGAGCGAAGTTTGCCCATCCCAGCGGACATCGTGATGCACGCATCGTGGTCGACCGATGGAACCGCCGTGTTGGCCGGCGGGAGGAGCCTGCAGCGTGTCGCCCTCACCGACGGTGCGGCGACGACGTTGATCGCGCCGGACCCACCGCCCGATCCCACGGACACAGCAGGCGACGACCTACCCAGCGGCAATGAGGAGTACATCGCCGCCAGCCCACACAGCAGCAACTGATCACGCCCGCCTCGGGCATAGCGACACCCCACATCTCGCCCGCCGCCGTGTCCCGCGTGCCAACTCGAGCGGCAAATGCCACTGGACGACGCGACATCTGAGCCGGGGTGGCCTCGAAAATCATGCCGACAATGCCCAGAACCCAGACCACGCAGGCGACAGCCAACTCTCGGTCGGCGACGCTGGCGTCGCGATCGCTGGCCTCGCCCAACGGCCAGCCGAGCCGTGCGCGTGCTCACCCAGTTGCGGTATCTCAGAATCCCGACCGGTCGTCCACAGCCGGGGCATCCTGGAACGCCGGCCCGCGGACGCTTCGTACGAGTGCGGATCTGCCGATCGGGCGTGGCCCACGACTGTCGCTCGCTGGCGTTATGTGCGCTTGTTCGGTATCCGCGACCGACAGCTTGAGGACGCGTCTCGAACCGCCTGAAGGCATGTCTCGGACGCGTGATATCTGACATCGGTGAGGAGCTCGGGCGGTCTCCTCGACAGCCTTCACCCGCTGGCATGTGTGACCCGACTCGTGACGCTCAGTGGCGAGCGCCCGAGGTCCGGGAAGCTGAGATGGCTTGCCCGGTACGGATCCGCCAACGTGCAGCCAGACCATCGGCTCGCCACGAACTGTTGTGCCGGTTCGTACGCAGCTCTAGCTTCGCACTGCGGCGCCGAGGTGGAGCTGCTCGACGGCCTTGACGAAAACGTTGGCCTGGTACCGCGGTTCACCGAGGGGTTTCAGGTGCACGAGACGTCGGGTCAGCTCCTCGAGTGTGATGCGCAGCTGGAGACGGGCGACGTGGGCGCCCAGGCAGAGATGGGGCCCGAATCCGAACGCCACGTGGGGGTTGGGATCTCGTGCGAGGTCGACATCGAAAGGGCGGTCGAACCAGTCCTCGTCACGGTTGGCCGATGGGTAGACGAGCGCGATGCGGTCGCCCGCAGCGACGCTCAACGGCCCGATCGTGGTGGATCGGGTAGCCGTACGGAACATGTTGTTAAGAGGCGTGACCCAACGCAACAGTTCCTCGACGGCACGAGGGATCGCCGCCGGGTCGCCAGCGAGTCGCTCCCACAGGTCGTTGCGTTCGCTGAACAGGATCATGGCGTGCGAGAGCGTGGTCCGGGTCGTCTCGGCGCCGCCGGGCACGACGAGGCCGAGCTCGGAGTTGATGTGCGCAAGGGACAGCGGCTGGCCGTCGAGCGTGGCGTTGGCCCATCGGCAGATGACGTCGCCGGAGTCTGTGCCACGCCGCGCGGCCACCGTCGTGGCGCTGAGCGCCGCCATCTCCTGACTGGCGCGGATGACGTCGGACATCGCCAGTGGGTCGCGGGTGATCACGTCGACGCGGATCAGGCGTTCGGACCACGACCGCACATCGCGCCACCGGTCGCGGGGCCAACCGAGGAGGTGGCAGGTGACTTCGGCCGGGATACGCGCCGCAACGGCGTCGACGAACTCGAAGCCGCCGGTGAGGCCGACACCGGCGATGTGGTCGAGGGCCTCCGTGACGATCGTGCGCACGGCAGGCTCGAGCCCGGTCATTGCCCGTCGGGTGAACAGGTCGGCGATCTGGGTTCGTTGGTCGTGGTGCCGGGGGTCGTCCTCGGAGATCATCGACGTCTCGTCGGGGAACCACGTCGAGCGGTAGCCGCGGCTGGAGGTGAACTCGCCTGGCCGGCGCTCGACGTCGCGGACGTCGTCCATGCGGGTGACGCACCAGATGCCGTTGACGTCTCGATAGACAGGCTCGTTGGCGCGCATCCACGTGTAGGCGGGGTGGGGGTCGCCGACGTGGAACTGCGGGTCGAGCAGGTCGACGGTCGGCCGGCTCACCAGGTCACGCCGAGCGCGCCCGTGAGGCGAGTCGAAGCGTGATGCCGAGCTTGCCGCTGACGGCGCGCAGGTCGCGGACTCCGTGGTCGTCGACGCTGGCGACGCCGGCCACGTGGAGGTCGACGGGAGTGCCGGTCGCCGTCTCGTCGACGCCCGCCAGGCCGCCGGCGTAGGGCCCGTGCAGCGTCACGTGGAACGCCACCCGGGACCCGGCCGAGAACAGGTCGTTGATCGTGACGCGCTCGACGTCGACCACCCGTTGCACGGTGCCGGTCGTGTCGCTGTCGTCGATGACCACGTCACCGCCGGCGGCGCCGAGATCACCTCCGTCGAGGAACCGCCGGACCGTGTCGACGGCGGCCGCATCCTCGAGCACGGGCTGCGTGGTCACCCAGGGGTCGAGGTGCGGCCGGTCGAGCGGGTTCGGGACGCCGCTCGCCAGCTGCCGATCGCGGCTGGCGTAGTCCTGCTCCACCCAGTTCTCAACCAGCCGCCGACCGTTCCACTTGTACAGGCCGATGCCGCGCCACGCGGTGAGGCGGTCGTCGTGGTCGGCCGCAGCGCCGTGCTCGCTGAAACGCATGCACAGGCGGTCCCCGTTGAGGACGAGCTCGTGCACCGCGAGGCCGAGGCCCGGGTAGTCCTTGAACACCTGGGTGACCGCCGGCGAGTAGGCCTCGTCCCGGCCCGACAACGTGAAGCCCATCGTGTGGAGGACGTAGTCGGGCTCCATGATCTGGTCGTACAGCGTCTGGTCGTGGGAGTTCGTGTAGTCGATGCAGTAGGTGCGCATCAGGGCGACGAAGGGGTGCATGGCGGCCATCTCCGTTCAGCCCTCCACGAACGGGCCGAGCACGGCGGGGACGCGCAGGGCGGGGTCGATCCGCTCGGCGCCGATCGCCCGGTCGATCTGCTCGTGCAGGTGGTAGATGCGGCGCTCCTGGTACGACAACGTGAGGCCCCGGAGCGCACCGGCGTCGATCGATGCCTGCATCCCGGGGAGCACGGCGAGGTCCTCCCACAGCACCGCCTCGGTGGCGGCGATGATGCGCTCGTTGAGGTGACGGTCGTCATCGGCGGGCGCGAGCGACGAGCAGAAGTGCACGTCGTAGCGGGAGGTGCGCGGACCGGTGGGCCAGTTGGTGATCAGGAACATGAAGCCGAGCCCACCAAACACGATGCTGAGGTTCGGGAACAGGTGGTAGGAGAACGTGCCCGACTCCGGGAGCGAACCGAACGACGTGAACAGCGGCGGCAGGGGGTTCGACACCTCGATGCCGTCACGCAGCTTGATCAGCATTCGCGAATGACCGTTGCGCAACAGCCAGATGCCGGTCTGCGCCTGGTCGATGAACGTTGCCGCGGTCTGCCGGTGGGCGACGTTGACGTGGTATGTCTCGATGTTCGCGTCCACCGGGAGCTTCCAGTTCACGGCGACGTCGCGGCTGCGAGTGCCGACGAGGTGGAGCCGGCCTGCGAGGTCGCCGAGCTCGGCGAGGTCGTCGGAAACCGGGTGCATCCACTCGGCGAGTGTCGCGGCACCTGGATCGAGGTTGACGAACACGAACGGTCCCCACGTCTCGCAGCGGACGTCCGGGAGGGCGAGGCACGACGGGTCGAGGTCGCTGAAGTCGCCAGCATCCGGATACCCCGCCAAGGTCCCGTCGAGGCGGTACACCCAACCGTGATATGGGCACGTGAGCCGACGCCCGGCCTGTCCCGACGGCTCCAGGACGAGCGCCGAACCCCGGTGCTGGCAGGTGTTGAAGAAGGCCCGCACCCCTCCGTCGTCCTGGCGGACGAGGACGATCGGACCGGGCACGCCCTCGAGGCGCACGAAGTCGCCCGCGTGCGGCAACTGGTCCAGATGCGCGACGTACAGCCACGACCGGCCGAAGACGTGCTCACGTTCCAGCTCGTAAACGGCCTGATCGCTGTAGCGCCTCGCCGGTACCAGTGGCAGCACCGGGAAGCCATCCGGATAGCCGGTGCGGGCGGCCTCCCGTCGCGGCTTGGCCAGGATCGTCTCGATCATCGTTGTGTGCACGGTGCTCCCCCTCGGTTCCCCGAACCGCATGTACTGTAAGTGAGCGGTCGCTTACATGTCAACGGTGCGCTACGGTGCGGGCGTGCCAGCTGCCCGCGCAGCGCCGGAGGTGCCTCCGGTGACGACCGACCGCCGCCGGCGACGCGGTGAGGACACCCGGGCCCGCATCATGAGCGCGGCTGCCGAGCTGTTCGCCGCCCAGGGATTCGACGCCACCTCCACCCAGGCGATCGCCGCCGCCGCCGGCATCACCGTGGCGGCGATCTACCGGCACGTCCCCAGCAAATCCGACCTGCTCGTCGCCGTTGCTCGCGACGCGCTCGAGACGACGTTCACCGACACCATGACCGACGTCGGGCCGTCGACGTCGGCGCAGCGGATCGCCGACATCGTCGCCGCCTACACCGAGCCCCAACGCGAGTTCACGCGCCGCCTGGTCGTTGAGCTGACTCACGCCGCGGCGCAGCACGCCGAGGTGGCCAGCTCGGTGCAGACCTTCCACCGACGGGCGCGACGGCACATCGCCGACGTGGTCGAGGCCGGCCAGCGCGACGGGTCGCTCCGACCCGATGTCGACGCCACGCGCGCGGCACGCGATGTCCTGCTGCTGATCATGGGCATCTGCCACATCGACGCCCTCGACCCCGACGCCCTCGTCGATCCCGAATGGCATCGTTCCCTCCGCCGCACCGTCCACGCCACAATCGGGGCCCCATCCGAACCCAAGCCTGTCGAAGAGTGAGGCGCCACCTGCAGCTCTGGTCGTCGCCGTCCGCCTCACACCGGCCGATGCCGCTGGCGGCGGGCGGCCGCTACAGCGCCGGCTGAGTGACCAGGACGTCACACGCGTTGCCAGTGATCGACGCTCCTGCGGCCGCGGATCTGCCGATCGGGAGCGGCACGTCACCGTCGTTGGGCGTCGTTATGTGTGCGCGTTCGGTGGAGTCCGGCAGTTCTCGCTTGTCGATCGCTGAGGAGAGGCGCTGTAGGTGCGCCTGCGGCTCCGCCAGCTGTGAAGAGGAGGAGGTCGCTGATGGTGTTGGCGAAGGTGAGTACGAGACCGCCGAAGGACCGCGCGTTGACCGCCGGGGTGGTCTCAGCCGACCAGTTCGGCCATCGCTTCGAGAAAGCGGTGGGGTAGCCGTGTGCTGCAGTCGGCGCGCCCCTGGCGGGAACAGTCTCGCGAGGGCGTGCGCCGGCCAAGAGACGGCGACGATGTCGAAGACGATCTCGCCATCGGGTAGGCGGCGCACGCTGAACGCTTCCTCGCGGCGTTCGGCATGAGTCGGCAGTGTCCCGTAGCTGAACCCCTCCCGGTCCGGTTCGTCGTCGACGGCGACAACGCGGCACGCCAGGTCGACGAACCCGATCGGCAGCGGTGCGCTCATCGCAACGACGCGGCCACGACAGCAGGGCCATCGGTACACACGACGAGGCCGGCCCGACGGTGAACCTTCCAGTCACGCAACGGTGCGACAGCCACTGCGAACCTCGAGTCGTCACGACCGAGCGAACACTGCCAACGATCAACCCCGAAGCCGCTGAGGCCGTCGCCGACGGTCGAGATCCCGACCGGCGCATGAGTCAGCCGAGCGTCGCGACCTGCGTCGAGCAGAGGCCGCAGGTCGTCGATCGACGGGCGCCCGAACCGCAGCAGCATCAGCGGAGTCTGGTCCACAAACACCCATCGCGGTGCCAAGAGCCGTCGAACTCTGCCATCCGGAGCAAGACGTCACTGCCGATCGGTACTCGCCCCGGCCGGCCACGCGCCGTTGTTCGTTGTGCGCGTTAGGTGCAGTTGATCGGGCAACATGAGCTACTCGTACAAGACGTCCGAGTCTGGAGTTGCGGTAGGCGTGAGTGTCAGTTGTCCACCGTCTCCAATTGACCATCGCACAGTCGCGCCCTCAACGAGAGCGTCGTCGACGTGCTGTCCTTCATCAAAGGGGTTCGCACAGGCGGAAAGTGTGCCGATGTGGTTGCCCACCACGAAGGTGTTGTCGTCGCCGAACGTCACGGCATAGGTCTCGACGATGCATCCGTGCGTGCTCGCCGTGCCGTTCCCGTTCGTGTCTCGCAGGAACTCGAGTGTGTTGGTGTAGCCGTCGGAGACCGGCTCCTCGCCGCCAACGGCTCCATAAGCGACGACTCGCCACGACCGATGCAAGAGTGCCGACAGCTCAGGGCGTTCGAGCGTTGTGACCATGTCCGATGAGGCAGGTGGGTTCAGGCTCGGCGTGCCAGCCTCCGTCGACGACGAGTCCGCTTTGCTGGTTGCTGGCGTCGCTTCAGAGGTGATCGCTGCCGCCAGAGGGTCGGCAGTAGGCACCGGCGTGGATGTCATCGTCGAAGGATCAGTCGTGGTCGCGGTGCTGCTGCACGCAGTGATCGATGTCGCGGTGATGGCGATCCAGAGGGCGAGTAGCACGTGGGCGCGGCTCATCACAGTTCGACGCTATTGCGGGCACCCCGGTTCCAATGCCGGCTGAGGGTCAACTGAACCGGCACCTTGCCCTACGGCAACACGGAGACGCCGGCACACGCCGCGGGCTCGAAATCGAAGGTGAGGCAGACGACGATTGGACCGGTCGGCACCTGGTCTCCGACCACGTAACGAACAGCAGCAGCGCTTGCTGGGACGGCGCACGCCGGAACTGTGATTCCGGTCGCGGTGGCCGGCCGCCACTCGCCGGTCGTTGAGAGCGTGCCGATCGCTGATGATCCTCTTCGGCTGTCGAACACCACCGCGAACTTCCCGCAGAGGACGTCCACGACCTGCGACGGAGTCAACACGAATGATTCTCCGCGGCGCACGCTGTCCGGCTGGGCTCGACCGCCGATCGGTGTGGTTTTCACTGATAGAGGCACACGCGAAGCGTTCGGACTCCGAGACGTGCTATCGCAGCCGCTGACTGCCACCCCGAGCGCCAGGAGCAGCCCAACGGCACGGAGGCATCCAGCCCACCCGAGGCGCCACCGAATGACCCGCAACGCCTTGATGACTAACCCACCGATCCCAGCAAAACTCGGCCGTCCGCAGCCGCATCGCCGGGATCGCTCCCGCAGGTCGGTTGCGCTGAACTCGGCGGAACGGCGAACGTGACTGACGTCGGCAGAGGTTCGGGGAGCGTGACCTGCTCGGTGAGCGGTGATTCGCACACCGCCGCGCAGGTCGGTGGTGTGACCTCGGGCAGAATCCGACGCACCTCAACGACGATGGCGTCGCCGTTCACCGCTGCGGTGACACCGCCACTTTGACCCCGGGCGCAAGTCCCCTGAGGACTGTTGCGGGCAACGACGACCAGTGTCCGGCGATCCGACATCAGTGACACGGTGTCGAAGCGGACGACGACGGTCTTGGCTGGCTCGATCGTCGTCGGCGTCGCCGAATCCGACGAACACGATGCGACGCTCAGCAGTGCGGCGATCGCGACCCCAAACGGCACCCCGCGCATCTCGTCAGTCTCGCACTGCGACGAGGAACAAGTGATCCGCCCCAGGGAGCGCTCTCGCGGCGGCGGAGGGTTCCCGTCGCCCCATGCGAACCGCTTCCACCATCTCTTCAGGCGGACCACATCTTCGTCCTATCCGTTGACGCTCGTCCTCAACGCTCAGGCGAGAGCCGGCGGGGCGTCCCCGGACGTCGCAGCTGCTTAGCCTCGATCCACCGATTGGCCCTTTGGGGTTGGGCTGGTGCGTGTGCGTGCGGGCTCGGCGTAGCCGAGCCGGTGGTGGGTCGTGGTTGGGGCGTCGTGAAGCAGGCGTCGTGCGGTTTCACGTTGTCAGCGCTGGTGGTTGTGCGGCGCGCCTGACCGCGGCGGGTTGTCAGCCGGTCAACGGTTGGAGGGCGCGTAGCGAGCGGAGCGCGGTGGTGAACTCGTTCGCCCATGGCCATCTGGTCGGGAGGCGAAGTGTTGGTCGTCCGGCGCGGTTGACGATCCGGCCGGGGAGGGTGAGGAGTCGGGTGCGGGTCGTGCGGGCGACGATCAGCTGGTCGTCGGTGCGGGCGTTGCCGAGGATGGTGGTCCAGCGGATCAGGTTGTGGGCGAGCACTGCGCATTGCAACCAGGCGCGAGTTGGCGTGGAAGTTCCCGGAGGGGACGTGCTCGAGCCCGGCGCCTTCTTTGAGGTCGCGGATCGCGAGCTCGACGACGGCGTGACTGGCGGTGGAACTTGTCGACGTCGATGGTGGGGCCGGTCGAGGTCGGTGAGGAACGCGTGGTGTCGCCAGTCGGGCCACAGTCGTTGTTGCGCGGTCCCGGTGAGTCGGGTGCGGCGCACGACCAGGCGGCGGGTCACCGCGTTGTTGTCCTTTGCCGGTGGTGTACGCGACGTCGGCGACTTGGGCTTGCCCGTCGGGGGTGTAGTCGATGTCTGCCCAGGCGGTCTCGTCGATCGCGGAGATGGCGTCAGCAATGCCTTTCGTGGCGCAGCGGACGGCCATCGTGTAGCGGACGTTCAACCGGTTCAACGCGACGATGGTGTCGTTGGACCAGAACCCGGAATCGACCCGGACGGTCAACGGTCCGGTCGCCCCGGCGCGGCGGACACGGGCGATCAGTTCGTCGATGAACCGGCCGGCGCCGCGTTGGGTGTTCGCTGATCCTTTGCGCATCCGGGCGTGGAGCACCTCACCGGTGTCAGCACGCGTGGCGAGCAGCGGGTGATACCCGAGGACGTGGGTGTAGCCGTATCCGGCACCGTGCTTGAGGTTGCCGGCGACCTCACAGATCGTCGAGTCGATATCGATCACCAACGCCGTGTCGCCGGGTCCGGCGCCGGCGGCCCAGGCTCGTTCGAGTGCGTGGCCGTTGACGGCTTCGATCTGTCGGCAGTGCCCGAACGTGAACGACCGCAAGAACGTCCCGATCGTCGACGGGGCCATCACCCGATGCCCCAACACCGCGCTCGTTGAGCCGGCGCGGAGCATGTCGGCGTGATCGATGTGCGACCCGCCAGCACACAACGAATGCGCCAACGTCAGCACCTTGCGACCCGGCCGGGCGCCACCGACCCGACCATCGAGACGCACCGTCGAGTCGATCATCGCTTCCAACCCGAGCCGTTGCGAGACGGTCGCGACGAGCAACAGCCCGGCGTTGGCGACCAGGTTCGGG
Organism: uncultured Acidimicrobiales bacterium; assembly: GCA_963794805.1. Taxonomy (GTDB): domain Bacteria; phylum Actinomycetota; class Acidimicrobiia; order Acidimicrobiales; family Ilumatobacteraceae; genus JAODBQ01. Next base: position 272,162 of record CAWCFL010000003.1, on the reverse strand, counting down.
TCGTCGAAGGTGGCCTCGATCCGGTCGAGCGCATGCGAGACTCGCGTCACTGGAAGTGTCTCCTGGTTCTGTCGAACGATGTGGCGTAGGAACCAACATCGTCCCAGGCCAGGAGACCTTTCAGATGGATCTGTGAGCTACCTCACACCGATCCCATCGGTGGATCGAGGCTTAGGACCTGCGCGGATCGGCGACGGCCGAACGTCGGCTCTACGCCCAGCGGATCTCCTACCGGCGTGGTGACCAGGCGTGACGTCCCCTTGCGGACCACGGCATCGTCCCAGCTCACGGCCTATCCGCGCGAGTCCTTAGAAGAGACCTTGAGGCAGGCAGCCTTCGCGTTCCTGCACGAACTCGAGGTCGTAGGGTCGATAGAAATGGTTCGGTCGCTGATCGTCGTCGTGATGCTCGCCCTCGTTGGAAGCTCTTGCGGAAGCACCAAAGTTCGCCCTGTGCAGCTGTCGACGACAACAGCTACGACGACCGTGTCCAGCGATGGTGGGTCCCCGACGACGACCTCCTCCACCTCCGGCCAGGTTGGAACTGCGACCCTGACTCTGGACCCAGCGCACCCACTCGATCCGACCTCACGCACCGTCACCGTCCTCGCCACCGAGCAGGCCTGCGCCGGGGGTCAGCCCCCGACCGGACGCACGATCGATCCGGATGTCCAACAGACCGCCGAGGGCGTCACCATCACGGTCACGGTCGTCGGAGTCGGAATCGCCACGTGCCCGATGAACCCAGCATTTCCCGTCACGGTCCAGCTCGACAAGCCACTCGGAAGCCGCCAGATCCTCGACGGCTCCAGCCATCCGCCCCACCAAGTCCTTAATCCCAGCCCAGGTATTCCAACGACCACCGCCCCGGCGTAGCCCGGTTGGGCGTCGCCAAGATGACAGTCCTGCCGGTATGGCGCTGTCAAGGATGGGCGCGCGCCGCCATTATGTGCGCTGGTTAGGTGGCGTGTTCGGGGTCTATTTGCGGGCTTCGAGGATGAGGTTGAACGGCGTCTCGGTCGCCCGCCGGAAGGTGCTGAACCCCGCTTCGGTGAAGACGTCGCGTAGTTGGGTCTCGCCGGCTTGGGCGCCGAGGCCTCGGGCGACAGCTTGGGACAGCGAGTTCGGTGTGCAGACGAACGTCGACGCCGCGTAGAACATGCGTCCGATGGGGTTGCAGTTGTCCTCGAGTCGGTCACCGGCGAACGGTTCGACGAGCAGCACGGTGCCGTCGTCGTTCAGTGCTTGGTGGGCGTGACGAGCCGCGCCGACCGGGTCGCCCATGTCGTGGAGGCAGTCGAAGAAGCACACCAGGTCGAAACCCGACTCGTCGTAGTCGGTGCCGGCGGCCTGTGTGAAGCTGACCCGGTCGGCGACACCCGCGGTGGCGGCCCGTTCCCGGGCGGCCGCGATCGAGGGGCCGTGGAAGTCGAAACCAGTGAACCGTGACGACGGGTAAGCCTCGGCCATCAGCACCGTCGATGCGCCGTGCCCGCAACCGACATCGGCGACGCGTGCCCCGGCTTCCAACTTGGCGGTCACCCCGTCGAGCGCCGGCAACCAGGCCGAGACGAGGTTGGCCTTGTAGCCGGGCCGGAAGAACCGTTCGGTGCCGCTGAACAGGCAGGGATGGTGGTCGCCCCACGAGATCGCCCCGTCGCCGCGCATCGCCGCGACCTGCTTGTCCTTGTCCAAGAACAAAGCGGCGAGCACCGTGGCGCCACCGGCGATGTAGACCGGTGAGTCCTCCACGGCAAGTGCGAGTGCCTGTTCCTCGGGGAGACGGAACGTACCGTCGGCAAACTCGACGTAGCCCGACGCTGCCTGGGCGTTGAGCCACTCCAACACCAGACGCGGGTGGCACCCCGTCGCCGCTGCCAGATCATCGGCGGTGACCGGCCGACCATCGGCCAAGGCCCGGTACAGGCCGAGCTCCTCACCGACGATGATCGACGCGACCATGGCCGCACCGCCCATGTCGGCGACCAACTGGCCCATGAACTCAGCCAACTTCATGTCATCCACGTGACACCCTCCCGTTCATCGCCGCGGGGCGACGCACCCTTCGGTCCCCCACCCTGGCAACCTGGCCCTCGTCGCTCATGGTCAAACGGCATGAATGGAGAGTCTTGGACTCGCTGGCCGTTGAAGGCATCGTGCCGAGGTCGATCCCGGTTTCGTCCCGGTGCTGTCCCGGCAGGGAATAGGGTCAGCCGACTATGCGGCTCGCGATACTCGGGTCGGTTGAAGGCGAGATTGACGGATGTTCGGTCAACGTCGCCGGTCGCCTCAACCGAGCTCTGTTGGCCGCGTTAGCCGTCGACAGCCGTCGGGTTGCCAGGATCGACGAACTTGTCGACGCCCTGTGGGACGGAGAGCCGCCCGCGGCAGCGGAGAAGGTCATTCGAAATCGCGTTTCGCTGCTCCGCGGGACGTTGAGCGCAACCTTTGTCGAGACGATCGGTTCCGGTTACCGACTGGGGGGATCCGTCAGCGTCGACGTCCACGATTTCGAGGACTCCCGGCGGTCGGCAGCTGCACGGTTGGCTCTGTGGCGGGGACCACCGTTCTCGGATCTCGCCGACTGGCCGCCTGCACGCATGGCGGCGACTCGCCTGTCGGAGCTGCGCGCGCATCTCCAGGAGGTCGACATCGGCGAGCAGCTCGATGGCGGGATCGACGCGAGTCAGCTGGTCGGCGTCGCGGAGCAGTTGGTCGAGGCGGAGCCGTTCCGCGAGCGGCGGTGGGCGTTGCTCATGCGCACTCTGTATCTCGCGGGACGCCAGCGTGATGCGCTCCGCGCTTTCCAACGCGCTCGCGTTCTGTTGCGCGACGAACTCGGGCTCAGCCCGGGTGCCGAGCTGTTGGAGGTCGAACGTTCGATCCTGAATCAGGAGCAGCCACTCGGGTCGCCATCGTCAACGGGAAGGCGCCCGTACTGGGCGGGCGACGACGCGTTCCCCGTGGCGCCCACGCTGATCGCTTCGGCGAGCAGCCTGCCGGTGCCGCGTACCGAGCTGCTGGGCAGGGCCGATGAGGTGGCAGAGGTCGGGGTGTTGGCGATGAACCACCGGCTCGTGACGCTCACGGGTTTCGGTGGCATCGGCAAGACCCGGCTGGCGTTGGCCGTCGCCGCCGAGTCCGCCCATCGGTTTCCGCGAGGCGTGCAGTTCGTCGATCTGGCTCCGTTGACGGATGGATCACTGGTGGGTCTGGCCGCCGTTCAGGCCGCTGGCATGTCGGCCGAAAGCCTTCGTGGCGACGGCTCGGTCCACGAGCGCGCCGCTACCGCGCTGGCCGGGCAGGACATGCTCCTGGTCCTGGACAACTGTGAGCATCTGCTCGCCGACGTTGTCGAGTTCGTCGACCGGTTGCTCGACGTGTCCAACGGCCCCGCGGTGATCGCGACCAGCCGCGAGGCGTTGGGAATTGACGGGGAGCGTCAGTTCCGGGTCCCGCCGCTCGCAGTCACGAACGGCGACCAGCCACCTCCCGCTGTCGAGCTGTTCGTGCAACGGGCCGCAGCCATCGGGCGCAGCATCGACTTGACCGATCCCGCGGTGGTGTCGATCTGTCAGCAGCTCGAAGGTGTTCCTCTGTCGATCGAGCTGGCCGCCTCGAAGATGATCCTCATGCGACCCGACGAGCTCGATGCACGGCTCGGAGCGCAGCTCACCGAATTGACCTCGCGGCACCGGCGTGGACGCCATGGCAGCCTCGAGGCCGTCCTCGAATGGAGCTGGAATCTGCTCGACGAACCGGTCGCGCGGCTGTTCGTTCAGCTCGGCGTGTTCAGCGGCGGCTGGACGCTGCAGGCAGCCGAAGCCGTCTGCGACGACCCCGGGTCGGTAGCCGCCCGCCTCCGAGCCCTCGTGGACAGTTCACTCGTCGAGGTCAACGGCGACACGACGCCGACCAGGTTCCGGATGCTCGAACCCGTCCGCCAGTTCGCCGTGTCCCGCCTCGTCGACGACCCACGCTACGAGGTCGTGCGCGAACGCCACCTGACCTGGTGGCTCCACCACACGAGTGCCCGGCCGATCGGTGAGCAGTGGCTCTCGGGCCGATGGGCGCGCGAGATCCTCGACGACTTCGACAACCTGCGCGCGGCGATCACCTGGGCACTGGCCGCCGAGCGGGCCGACGACGCCGCCGCCCTGATCAGCGCGTCGATCGCCGCCTGGTACGACGGCCCACGCGCCGCCGAGATGGACATCCTGTTCGACGCCGTCACCGCCGCATGTCGACACCCGCCAGCACGGTTCTGGCTCGCCGGCGCGGTCAACGACATGAGCCTCGCCCGCCACGTCCGACTCGCCGACCGCGTCCGAACCGCAATGCGACAATCGATCGACGACGGCGACCACGCCTGCGAATCGTTCGCCTCGTCGCTCGTCGCCTACTCGACGGCGACCATCGACGCCGCCGCCGCCCTGACCATCGGCGACGCAGCCCTCGACGCCGCCCGACGCCTCGCCGATCCCGACATCCTCGTCCTCGCCCTCGCATTCACCGCAGCAACAAAGTTCATCGCCGGGGACCTCGCCGACGCCCTCGTCCGCCTGCGCGAGGCAGCCAGCTACCAACTCAGCGACCTGTCCCTAGCATCTGCCAACCTCCACCTCGTCGAGTTCTTCGTCGCCCTCGACGTCCCTGAAGCCGGTGACCCCACCGCCATCGTCGACGCACTGATCGCCGGCTCCCCGCCGGGAGGCATGCACCAACAAGTCGGGATCATGTGCCGCGCGTTCGACCACGCGCGCCACAGTGACGGCCCGGCCGTCGAACAAGCCATCAACGACGCGTACGCACTCGCGACCTCGACCGGATACGTCATGAACATCAGCGACGCCGCCGTCGCTGCGGCCGAGCTGCTCGAATCATCCGGGCGACCCGCCCCAGCCAGCACCGTCATCGCGGCACTACACCGACAAGCCCACAGCCAGCCCGAGATCTACCACCGCTACCGGCGGGCACGACAACGCCTCCCCCCAACACCCACACCAGACAACCCGTACTCGCTACACCAACTCCACCAGATTGTCCTCAGGCAACTCGCCACACTCCACAGCGAGCATTAATCATTCCAATCCCGGCTGGGCCGCGCCATTCCGGCCGCACGCGATGAAGTGAGCTGACGGCACGAATCCCAAGCGACCAGCACGGCCTCTCACCGCAACCCCTCCGGCGCTCCAAGCAGCCCGGCGCTCCTCACGTTCTTCTTGAGAACCTCTCCGAATCGACGATGCGATCCTGTTGTCGACAGATGTGGCGGACGCCGGATGACGGAAACACAGACGGCCTCACCCGACCTCGCACGCTGGCGCCGACGGCATCCCCGCCACCCCGCACGCAAGGCGGCGCACAGAACAACAGCGCGAACTCCACCATGCACGGCGCGATATCCGGCGATCTGTATCCGGTGGAGCAACGGCGAGGCCCCGTAAGAGCCTGTCCCTCACCCATCCGGGCTGTCCGGAAATGTCGCCGCGTCGTTGGGCCCAGGTGCGTCCGGAACCGCCGGGTCGAGGACCGTCGCGGCGACTTTCCCTCGGTTCCCGTCCGACGCGACCGTGCGCTGCGTTGGTCGCGTTGTCGGGGTTCGGGCCGGCAGGGCCGGCCCTGTGCGATCAGACGACCGCGGCGTTCGGGCTCGCTGCGCACGACGGGTGCGATGATGGCGAACTGGCACAGGTGGGAACATTCCTGACGTGGTGGCAACTCAGCGCGGCACCTTCTCGTCGCTGAAGGTTCCGAACTACCGCCGCTACTTCGTCGGTCAGATGATCTCGATGTGCGGGACCTGGATGCAGTCGGTGGGCCAGGCGTGGCTCGTACTCGGCCTGACGGGGTCAGGCACCGCCTTGGGTCTGGTGACGGCCCTGCAGTTCCTTCCGGTCCTGCTCCTCGGACCGTTCGCCGGCGTCCTCGTCGACCGCCTGCCCAAGCGCCGGGTGCTGACGGTCACCCAGACGGTTGCCGGGATGCTCGCCCTCGTCCTGGCCGTCCTCGTCGCCACCGACACGGTGCAGCTGTGGCAGGTGTATGTGTTGGCCGTGGGGCTGGGTCTGGTTTCGACCGTCGACGTTCCCACCCGCCAGATCTTCGTGCTCGAGATGGTCGGCAAGGACGACCTGAACAACGCCGTCACGCTCAACGCCGTCATGGTCAACACGGCGCGCGTCCTGGGCCCGGCGCTCGCGGGGGCGCTGATCAGTGCTTTCGGACTGGCCGTGTGCTTCTTCATCAACGCTGCGAGCTACGTCGCGGTGCTGGTGGCGCTGGCCCTGATCGCAGGAGACCAGCTGAGCCCGTCGCCACGCGCCGCGCGGGCAAGGGCCAGTTGCGTGAGGGCCTCCGCTACGTGCAGTCCACTCCGATCTTGCGCGACGCCCTCGTGATGATGGCCATCATCGGCACGTTGTCGTACGAGTTCCAGGTCATCTTGCCCCTCCTCGCCAGGTTCACCTTCCACGGCACGGCGACGACCTACGCCGCGTTGACCGCGGCGATGGGCGCGGGCGCCGTCGTCGGTGGTCTCGTGACCGCCAGCCGCCGCAATGCCGGTCCGCCCGGGCTGGTCCGGGCGGCGTTCGTGTTCGGCGGGACGATCCTGATCGCCGCCGTCGCCCCGACCCTCGGTGTGGCGTTGGCAGCCATGGTCCTCGTCGGCGTCGGCTCGGTCGTGTTCTTGTCGCTCGGCACGACCACCCTGCAGATCGAGGCCGCCCCGGAGATGCGCGGTCGCGTGATGGCGCTGTGGTCGGTGGCCTTCCTCGGGTCCACCCCCATCGGTGGGCCGATCGTGGGGTTCGTCGGCGAGCACGCCGGTCCGCGCTGGGGCCTCGTGCTCGGCGGGGTGGCGGCGCTCGGTGCTGGAGTCATCGGGCTCAACACGCTGCTGCGCGCCCGCCCGGCCGCGCCGGCCGTGGACTCGCCCGCCTCGGTCGAGCGCGGTGGCGCGCCCGTCGTCACGCTGTCCGCCTCGTACGGCGCCGGCGGCAGCGTCGTCGGGCCGACGCTCGCCCGACGCCTCGGCGTGCCCTTCCTCGACCGCGCCATCCCGGCCGCCGTCGCCGAAGAGCTGGCCGACCCCTCCACAATGGCGCTACCCCACGCCGCGCACCCGCCACCGTCGATCGGCGTGATGATTGCCCGGGCGGCCACCGCCGCGCTCCCCGACGGGGCCACCGTGGAGTTCCTGGCCGAGGCCGGCCCCGACGAGGAAGCGGTGTTCCAGGCCAAGACCGAGCAGGTCCTGCGCGAGTTCGCTGACTGGAGCGGAGGGGTCATCCTCGGCCGTGCCGGCGCCATCGTCCTCGCCGACCATCCCCACGCCGTCCACGTCCGCCTCGACGGACCCCGCGCCGCCCGTCTGGCCCGCGTCGTGGCCGAAGAGCACGTCGACGAACACACCGCCGCCCAGCGCGTCGACGACAACGACCGAGCTCGGGAGGCCTACGTGCACCACTTCTACGGCGCCAACCCCGACGATCCGGCGCTCTACGACCTGACCATCGACTCCACCAGCATGTCCATCGAGGACTGTGTCGAGGCCATCATCGCCGCGGCCGGAGGCAGCGCGACCGACGCTCACCCGTGATCACGTCTGCGGATCTCTCGGTGAGCGAACCAGCCCACCAGACGTCGACACATCGCGTCGCCAGCGCCGACCGGCTACGTGGGCGACGGACCGCAGCCCATCCACAAGCCACCACCGGCTCGCCCATCGGGTCGATCACATCGTCGATACCCCAACCAACGCAGAGCTGCATCGCACCATCACCAAAGGATCGCGCCGCGGGAACGAGCCCGCTTCGGCGGCCGGCGATCCTGGCGCCGATCCGGCGATCCCGGACGGTCGGTGCCGTGTGAGCCGGGCGCGATACCCGGACGCCGCTTGGTTCCACCGTCCGCGGCGACGAGGAGAGCTGTGCGCACAGCTACCTGGTGGCTGCCTGATGAGGGCTTCTTGCCTGGTTCCGCGCGCCGGGTCGTCTGAACGCCGCTCCGTCGGACACCGTGACGCGTCGATGACAGACTGAGGTCGTGGATCCGGCGTCCGAGCCGACAGACGGGACGGCTGGCGACACGGCGGCTGAAGTGGCTGAGCAGCAGGCGCTGCTCGTTGCGCTCGCGGCAACGCTCAACGGTGTGCCGGTGCACTATTGGCTGATGGGCGGGTGGGCCGTCGACGTCCACCTCGGTCGCATCACGCGCCGCCATTCGGACATCGACTTCGCGGTGTTGCTCACCGATCGCGATGCCGTGACCGAGGCGCTACGGACGCATGGCCTGGTGGCCGTGCCGGGTGCCGAGCCGGCCGGCGAGTTCTTCGATGGTGGGCCGTGCCGGGTCGAGATCACGTACCTGACGGAGACGGCGGGCGGCGAGGTCGTCACGCCAGGTTTCGAACACTGGCCGTACGTCTCCGGCGCGCTGCAGGCCGGCGCTGTTCGTATCCACGGGGTGGAGGTGCCGGTGCTGTCGATTGCCGCGCTGATCGACACGAAGGAGCATTGGCAGGACCACGTGGGGGAGCCGATGCGTCCGCACGATCGCCTCGATCTTGCCGCACTACGCGCCCTCAGCTGATCAGCGGCCCACGCCGCCTGCGGTCCAATCGACCAGACTGCCGGCGTTGGAGGACGCTTGCTCAGGCCGATCTGCGTCGCGTTCTTCGGACACTGTCGCTTGTATGGATGGCTGAGGTGAGATCTCGCCGTCGACTGGCGTCAAGTCGTCGGGTGGCCAGGCGGTAGGCCGTACTCGTTGGCGAGCGCATGTACACGGACCTTCTCGTCCTCGAGTGTGTTGGGGTCGACCAGACGCGACTGGCACACGATGGTGAGCCATCGGCGAGCGTCATCACCGAAGGGCGGATGCCCGCGCCGTGGAGCGCGAGGCGCCGGCTACCGGGTCCCGCTCGCTGCGGTCAGCCGCCGCCGGACCGTGGCCGGCGACAAGGGCTACGACACCAAAGGCTTTGTCGCCGGCGTTCGCGAGCTCGGGTTCACCCCGCACGTCGCCCAGAACACCAGCCGTCAACGATCGGCGATCGACGGGCGCACCACCCGCCACCCCGGCCACGGCGTGTCGATGCGGATCCGCAAACGCGTCGAGGAACCCTTCGGCTGGATGAAGACCATCGCCGGCGGACGACAACTCCGCTACCGAGGCCGCCAACGCAACCGGGCCTGGTTCAAGATCACCACCGCCGTCTACAACATCCTGCGAATCACCGCCTTGGACACCCAACTCGCCTGACAGCATGAGCACACGGCGGCCAACCGCCCCCAGATCAGGGGTCGTCAGCGACAACCCGAACGCGGACAACCTGAACAAGCACAGATCGAGCTCCCTGGGAGCACCCGACCCGTCACAGCCCAGCTTTTCCGCACCCCGTTAGAGGCATTAGGGCTCCTGGTGGAGTGCCCCTTCAGCTGAGGCGTTGCGTGAGGTGGCCGGCAGTTGGTTGCCGGTGTTGATCCATCAGCGCTGCCGCATTACCCCGATATCGGACGACATCACTGCATCATCTCGTGTGATGGCGATGTGAGTTTCGACGACGACTGCTGCTGCTTGTGTCGGGTGCGGCCTCGTGTCAGGTCACCCAGCCGCCGGCGTACGGGATGACCTGGCCGACGATGAAGTCACTGGAGGCCGAGGCGAGGAACGTGACCAGTTCGGCCTGCTCCCATGCCTCGGCGACGCGCCGAGCGGGAACGTGGCGCAACTGCCGCTGCAGGTTCTCGCTGTCCCACGTTTCGCGTTGGAAGGCGTCGACGCTCTCGACGTAGGCCTGGGCGATGGCGTTGAGCTGGATGTTGTGCCGCGCGATGTCGGCGCCGACGGCCTGGACGTAGGCGTGCTGGGCGCCACGGGCGGCGCTGTAGGCGTCGCTGTGCGGTGTCGCCCGTAACGGTGCGGCGCTCGTGACGACGATGATCTTGCCGGCTCGCCGCTCGATCATCTGCGGCAGGACCGCCCGCACGAAGCGCATCGTCGGGTGGACGAGGGCGTCGAACATCGCCAGCCATCGCTCGTCGGTCGTGTCCGTAGGCGGGGCTGGCCGCCAGCGGGCGACGAGGTTGACGACGAGGATGTCGACGTGGCTCGCGGCGGCAACAGCGGCAGCCGGGCCGTCGGCGGTGCGATGGCTGTCGGTGTCGGCGATGACCGTCGCGCCCTCAGCCTCGAACCGTGCGATGACGGCCGGACCGGTGTAGCGGTCGGCCATCGTGACCAACGCTCGGCGGCCAGCGAGTCGGTCGGTCGGTGCAGGTGCAGTGCTCACGGCGCGGCAGTCAATCAGCAGGCGGTCACGGCACGGAACGCGAGGCGGCGCCATCGCTGGGTAGATGCCCGGCGCGGTGTCCGGCCTTCCAATCCTCCTGGATGGGCGCGGTGTCGGTCGTGCCGAGGATGGCCAGCTGCGGTGCTTCGCGGAGGCTGCGCTTCATTTCGGCGAAGCCGGGGAAGCGGGCGAGGGTGGTGACGGCGTTCCACAGTTCGATCGCTTCGGCGTCGTCGGGGACACGGGAGATGACCGGTCCGAAGAACGACAGACCGTCGGGCGGTTGGAAGGTGATGATCGGTGTGCCGACGTCGCGTCCGGTGCGCGTGAGGGCGAGCTCGGTTTCGGCGTCGAGCTCGGCGTCCCATGTCGTGTCGTCGAGCGCGTCGGCGTAGGAGGTCGGCAGGCCGGCGGCGGTGAGCACCTCGGTGGCGTGGGCGGTGGTGCTGAGGTGGTCGCGCATGCCGGACCCGCGGGGCTGGTCCCAGTAGCTCTCGCCGTAGGCGGTGACGAGGTCGCCGAGGGGGGCTCGTCCGAGGTCGGCGCGCACGGCGGCGGCGACGCGCAGCATCCGCAGCCCGGCGGTGTGGCCGTGCTCGTAGCCCGCCGGGAACTCGGTGGCGTAGTCCTTGTGCTTGTTCAGCAGGCGCAGGGAGATGAACCGCCAGTCGACGGTGTAGCCGGTCTGCTCGGCGACCTTGACGACCCAGCGCGACGTGATCCAGGCGAACGGGCAGACGGGATCCCAGAAGAATTCGATGTCGTACGGGGTCTCGACGGTGGCGGTCATGATGGTGTCCTCCTCGGGGTCCTGCAGCGACGTCTCAGCGGTCGCCGGGTGCCATGTAGAACCAGATCGGTTGCTTGACTCCGGCGTCGCGCATCGCCGTTCGGGCCTGCAGCAGCACGGCTCCGGTCTCGGTGCGATCGAAGAACCAGCGGGTACCAGACCATGCCGATGGGACGTGGTCGGCCAGCCCGAGCGCGGCGGTCTCGTAGTAGCCGCGGATGTCCTGGGCGACGCGGGCCGGGACGCCGGGGATCCCGGCGTCCTTCCACGGGACACCGGCGGCGACGCGCACCAGCGCCTGCACCGCGTCGGGCACGCCGTCGGCGTCGACGACTCGCCCGGTGCCGGCGCGGTTGCCGTAGGCCGTCACGGCCCGGTCGTAGGCCGGGCGCAGCCCACGTGCTTCGTCGACGGCGGGGTGCAGGTCGGGATCGTGGCGTGGCGGCAGGGTGCAGGCGAGGACCTCGGTGCCGTCGTCGTGGATGGTCTCGCCGAAGACCTCGAACACCGGACCGGGTGCGTCGAGCAGGGCGAAGGCGTGATGCAGCACGCGGTGCTGGAACGCAGGGTCAGCGGGACGGCCGAGCGGGCGGCCGAGGGGGAAGTCGCACCACAGACCACGGGGCGGAGCGGTGTGCTCGAGCTGGTTGCGTTGCGATCCGAGGGCGACGGTGGCCAGCCCTTCGGCTTCGAAGACGTGGGCGAGCGTACTCACGGTACGCGTGCATAGTGGTCAAACCGGCGTGAGGAGCACGACGTCGACGCCGTCGTCGCGCAGCCGGCGGGCACCGGCCGGACCGCTGTCGAGCCGGACGGCGCTGAGATCGAACTGGTTGCCCGCGTACGACAGGTGCCGACTGGCGACGCGTCCGATGGTGCCCGCCGCGGCGAGCTCGTCGAGGCGGTCGAGCGGGAACACGACGTTCATGTCGGCGGCGAAGCCGATGGTGTCGAAGTTCGGGCTCCAGTGGCCGATCATGAAGTCACGCCGCGATCCGTCGAGGACCCGGTAGCCGGTGTCGCCGGGCGTGAAGTCGTCCTGGTCGGCGTGGTGCAGCGATGCCGTGGTGACGATCGCCACCGTCGCCCCACGCAGGGGCGGAGGCGTGGTGAACGCGGTCGTCTCGAACAGCGGTGTCTCGATGTCGGCGGTCATCGCCTTGACGTCACGGTCAGCCATGGTGGTCAGCCTTTGGATGCGAGGTAGCGGAACAACCCGGCGACGTCGTCAGCGGTCAACCGGCCGATCGCCCCGCTCGAGTAGCTGGCGAGGATGACCCTCCCGTCGGGCGCGAGCAGGAACCCCGTCGATTGGAGGAAGTGCGGCTCGTCGTTCGTGTAGGAACCGAGCGCATCGGCAACGATGTCCACATCGGCCCCGTAGCCGACCGGGAAGCCCAACTGGTGCTTGTCGACGATTGCCGTCGCGGCCGGCTCGGCGTCCGCCGAGAACGCGACGACGCGCACGCCGAGCTCGTTCCACGTTGACCCGGCGCGAGCGAACGACGTCAGCTGGGCGTTGCAGTACGGGCACCACGAGCCGCGATACACGAGCACTACCCCGAACGAGCCCGCCAGATCACCGGGCAACGAGATCGACCCGCCGCCGACGGCCGGGATGTCGAGCACCGGGAAGATGTCACCATTGTTCAACCGCACCGTCACCAGCACCCCTTCCTCGAAGTGGACCAAACCGTACAATCGACTGGACTGTAGAGTCCAGTCGTGGTCACCCGTCACATCCCAACGACCGGGCTGACCGCCCGTGGCCTCGCCAGCCGCGAGCGCATCGTGCGCTCCGCCGCCAGCCTGATGCTCGCCCGCGGCGTGGCCGCGACGAGCCTCGACGAGATCCTCGTCGACGCCGAGGCCAGCAAGAGCCAGCTCTACCACTACTTCACCGGCAAACAGGACCTCGTCGCCGCAGTCGTCGATCACGCCCGCACCCTCGTGATGGCGTCGCAGCAGTCATCCCTCGACGCGATCGACAGCTGGGCCAGCCTGCAGCGCTGGGCCGACCAGATCGTCGAGCTGAAGACCCGTTCCGGCGCGCGAGCTCGGCTGCCCACTCGGCACCCTCGCCGGCGAGCTCGCCGCCACCGACGACGCCGCCCGAGCGCTGCTGGACAACGCGTTCGTCGAGTGGGAACGGCGACTGTGCAACGGACTGGCCGCGATGCGCGACCGAGGACTCGTGCGCGACGACGCCGACATCGACGAGCTGTCGACCGCGACCATCGCCTCGCTGCAAGGCGGACTGCTCCTGGCCAAGACCGCCCGCTCGACCCGACCCCTGCGAATCGCCCTCGACGCCGCCCTGAGCCACCTGCGGTCGTTCGCCGCGGACTCTGCGCCGACCTCCGTCGGCCGGCGAGCGGCGCGACGGTCGGGCCGATCGAAGCGCTGAGGATTCTGCGCCCGTCGGGCGCGCCGTTCAGCCTGATGTAACGATCGGACCGCTCGGGAGCACCGATTGCTGATGTCCGAGATCGATGCGACCTTGCGCGTGCAACCGCCGATCGCCGACTACGGGTTCGTCTCCGACTGCCACTCGGCGGCACTGATCGATCGTGCCGGGTCGATCGACTGGTGGTGCGCGCCCCGCTTCGACTCGCCGTCGGTGTTCGGACGGCTGTTGGATCCCGACGCGGGCCATTGGAGCATCGGACCCGTCGGCGAGTTCACGACCGAGCGGCCTTACCTCGACGACTCGCCGTGATCCGTTCGGAGTTCACCACCGCCGACGGCCAGATCGCGCTCAGCGACGCGACGGCGTTGCGCGCCGGCGCTTGCGGCCACGACATCGGCCTCGACTCACCGCACGTCGTGCTGCGGCGCATTGAGGGGATCCGCGGCTGCGTCGAGGTGCAGGTCGACTTCGCGCCGCGCATGGAGTATGGGCTGACCGAACCGAATCTCGACCCCTTCGACGGCGGCGTCGTGGCGCGCGGCGGACCGACCAGGCTCACGCCGCATTGCCAGCTCCCATTGTGCTGCCAGCAGGGGCGGGCGAACGCGTGGTTCGTCGTCGAACCAGGCGGCGCCGTCGAGATGTCGCTGACCTACGAGCCGAGCTTCGCGACACCTCCCTCGAGGCACCCACGCCCGACGCCGTCCATCGACTGGTTCGTCGACGCTGCCGGACGCGTCGGCGACGAGCAGTTCCAGATCATGTACGGCGTCGAAGGCGAGCGCGACTTCACCGAACGCACACTCGACCACCTGCGCGGCTACCGCGACAACCTCCCGGTGCGCGTCGGCAACGGGACCTGGACGCAGATCCAACTCGACGTCCTCGTCGAGGTCATCGACGCCGTGCACGTGCTACGCGACGAGCTCGGCGACCTCGACGAACGCCTCCAGGACCTTGTCGTCGTCCTCGCCGATCGTGCGGCAGCACAGTGGAGCGAACCGGATGCCGCCATGTGGAAGACGCGCGACGCACAGCGCCACTACGTGTCGTCGAAGCTGATGTGCTGGTTGGCGCTCGACCGGGCCATCGCCCTGGCCGACCGCCTCGGCGGCTGCGCAGCCACCGGACGCTGGACGGCGAATCGGGACGAGATCCGTCACGCCGTCCTCGACCGTGCCTGGAGCGACACCGCCGGTGCCGACGCCGGCGCGTTCGACTCCGACGAGCTCGACGCCTCCGTGTTGATGATGGCCATCGTCGGCTTCCTCCCCGCCGGCGAACCACGCATGCGCGCCACGATCGAGGCCGTCGAGCTCCACCTCGCCGGCGACGGACTCGTCCGGCGATGGGCCACTGACGACAGCGAGTTCCTGATCTGCACGTTCTGGCTGGCTGAATGTGTGGCGATGTGCGGCGAGACCACTCGGGCCCGCGCCTGGTTCGACCGCGCGGCCGGCTGCGCCAACGATCTCGGCCTGATGTCCGAGGAGACCGGGACCGGCGGCGCGCCGATGCTCGGTGGCTTCCCTCAGGCCTTCTCTCACGTCGGACTGATCAATGCCGCACGACGCATCGACGGCTAGCGGCCGGTTCGCCGTGTCGACACGATGGCTGCGCGCCAGCTCGACGGAGGCCGTCCCCGTCGTCGGATGTGCGAACGACCCTGCCCGTCGACGTGGACGACTGATCGTTGTGACGCTGCTGATCGCGATCGTCGCCCTGCAGACGTTCGCCTTCGTCGAAGGGATCCGTCTGGCTCGAGCCGATCCGCTGATCAAGCTCGGGGCGGGCCCGTTCGTCGGACACTGGGACGTGCGCTTCGCGCTCACCGCGGTGCCAGCCGTCCTGGTGGCCGGCCTCGGTGTGATGGTGCTTCCGCAGCTCGCCGAGCGAGCCTCGATGGCGCTGGCGGTCGTCGCCAGCGCGGTGTCCAGTGTCGCGTTCACGCGTCCTCCTTGCGGCGTCCGACGGTTGGCACGCGGTGGTGCGCCCCGTGCTCGACCCGACCGAGTACTGGCGCATCCGTAGCGACCGCCAAGCCCGCAGGCCGTTACTTGCGCGACTACCTCGTCGACCAACACCTCGGCAGCATCCATGTCCAGGGACACCCGCCGGCGCTGCTCCTGGCCCTGATCGGCCTGCGATCAGTCGGTCTCGGCAGCGTGTGGGTCGCCGCCAGCTTGTCGTTCGTCGGCGTCTGCCCTCTCGATCGTCGGCGTCGCGGTCACGGCGGTGCGCTTCGGTGCCGTCCACGCTGCTGCGCGGCGCCCTGCCGTTCCTGGCGCTCGCCCCGTATGCGGTCTGGCAGGGCACGTCGATGGACGCGTTCTTCGGCGGCGTCTCGGCGATCGGTGTCGCCGCGCTGGCCGTGTCCATGACCACCACCTCGGGCCGCACCCGGATCGTCGCTGGTTCGTGCGGTGGCGTGGTGCTCGGCCTGTGCTGCTTCCTCACGTTCGGCACACCGACGCTGCTGCCGTTGATCGCCGTGCTCGCCTGGCGGGCGCAACGCTGCCGCTGGCTCGTCCCGTCGGCCGTCGGGCTGGCGGCCGTGTTCGCGCGCGTTCGCCGCGCTCGGCTACTGGTGGTTCGACGGGCTGGACAACACCCGGCACTTCTACGCGATCACCGCCGCCAGCCACCGCCCGTACTGGTACTTCCTGTTCGCCGACGTCGCGGTGCTGTGCGTCGCGCTCGGCCCGGCGGTGCTCGTCGGCATCGGTCGGCTCGGGTCCGATCGGGGACGGGTGATCGTCCTCGGTGCGCTGGCCTGCGTGGTGCTGGCCGACGTGTCCGGACTGTCGAAGGCCGAGACCGAGCGGATCTGGTTGCTGTACATGCCGTGGATCGCGCTCGCCGCCGGCGCGGTTGCCGCGACGTGGCGTACCCGGCGGTGGTGGCTCGCCGGCCAGGCGGGGTGGGCGATCGTCATCCAGGCGGTGCTGGTGTCGCACTGGTGAGCGCCGACGGGTCGACGCCGTTGTCGGCGCACGCGCACGTGCGCGGCGCCGGCGCCGCGGCGAGCACGTCGGTGAGCACGCCGCGCAGCCGGTCGACGTCGGCGGCGAAGCGGGCGAACACCTCGGCCTGGGTGACGGCGGCGACCTCCGGCCGATCGGACAGCCCGCTGTCGTAGTCGGTGATCAGCGCGATCGCCGAGTAGCACATGCCCAGCTCGCGACACAGCGCCACCTCGGGGCACTGGGTCATGTTGATCAGGTCGTAGCCCGAGCCGGCGGTAGGTCGCCGATTCGGCGCGGGTGGCGAAGCGCGGGCCGGGGATGACCACCACCGTGCCGGACCGATGGACGCCGAACCCGGCGCGCTCGGCTGCGTCGGCGGCCAGCGCGCCGAGCTGCGGGCAGTACGGGTCGGCGATCGACGCGTGGTTCACCGCCGGGCCGTCGAAGAACGTGCCCGGTCGACCCCACGTGGCGTCGACGAACTGGTCGCAGACGACGACGTCGCCGGGTCGGACCTCGGCGCGCAGCGAGCCCGACGCGCACGGGCCGAGCACCCGGGTGACGCCGAGCGAGTGCAGCGCCCACGCGTTGGCCCGGTAGTTGATCGTGTGCGGGGCAAGCTGATGGTCGCGGCCGTGGCGGGCGACGAAGGCCACCGACCGGCGACCGCTCGGCGGCATCGATCGTGCCGATCGCGATCGGCCCCGACGGCGGCCCGTACGGGGTGTCGACGTCCACCTGCTCGACGTCGTCGAGCAGCGTGTACAGGCCGGATCCGCCGATCACGGCGAGCTCGGCGGCGTGCGTCGGCGGCCATCGCCGAGACGCTACCCGCACCGTGATCCGCGCCGCGGTGTAACGCTTCGCCGGCTGGCGATGACGACCATCGCATGATCGACGTGATCCTGCCGGCCCTCGACGAGGCCATGGCGCTGCCGGCGCTGCTGGCGCGCTTCGGCCCGGACATCGAGCCGATCGTCGTGGACAACGGCTCGACCGACGCCACGGCGGCGGTCGCCGCGGCCCACGGCGCCGTGGTCGTGCACGAGCCGCAGCGCGGCTTCGGCGCCGCGTGCGCCGCCGGGCCTGCAGGCGGCGACGTCCGATGTCGTGTGCTTCATGGACGCCGACGGATCGCTCGATCCTCGCGCAGCTCGACGTGGTCACCGCCGCCGGTGCTCGACGGCTCGGCCGACCTCGTGCTCGGCGCCCGCCGACCGACCGCGGGCGCGTGGCCGGTCCATGCCCGGGTGGCCAACCGGGCGCTGGCGTTCGAGCTGCGCCGGCGGACCGGTGCCGCCGCTCACCGACCTCGGCCCGATGCGCGCCGCGCGCCGCGTCGACCTGCTCGAGCCTGGGCATCACCGACCGGCGCTTCGGCTGGCCGCTGGAGATGGTGCTGCGCGCCGCCGCGGCGCGGTGGACGATCGTCGAGGTCCCGGTGCGCTACGAACCGCGGGTCGGCCGGTCGAAGGTCACCGGCACGGTCCGCGGCACGCTGCGCACGGTCGCCGACATGCGTCGGGCGCTCGCCGCGTGAACGTTCGCCCGACGGTGGTGGTCATCGCCAAGGAGCCGGTCGCCGGCAGGGTGAAGACCCGCTGCACGCCGCCGTGCTCGCCGCAGCAGGCCGCCGCGCTGGCGACCGCGGCGCTGGCCCAGACGCTCGACGTGATCGCCGGCATGGCCGGCATCCGCCGGGTGCTCGCGCTGGACGGCCGCCCGGGACGGTGGCTGCCGGCCGGGCTTCGAGGTCGTCGCGCAGCGCGGCGACGGACTCGGCGAGCGCCTCGACCACGCGTTCGCGCGACGTCGGACCCGCTGCCCTTGCTCGTCGGGATGGACACCCCGCAGCTCAGCGCGGCGCTGCTGCGACGACGGGCTGGCGATGCTGCACGACGGCGGCCGCGACGTCGTCGGGCCGGCGCGCCGACGGCGGCTTCTGGGCGGTCGGGCTGGCTCGGCCGTTCCCCCGGCTGTTCGCCGGCGTGCCGATGAGCCGTGACGACACCGGCGCACGCCTGCTGCAGGCCGATGGCGCGCGCCGGGCGCCGGCCGCTGCTGCTGCCGACGCTGACCGACGTCGACGACATGGCCACCGCGACCGAGGTCGCCGCGCTCGATGCCCGGCTCGGCCTTCGCCGCCGTCGTCGAGGCGATCGTCGACGGACCTCGCGATCCGCGCCGGCGCCGCCTCGTGATCGACGTCGCGCGAGCAGCTGCGTCGGCTGATCGCCGCCGACGGCGGGTTCACCATCGAGCTGGCCAGCGGACGCCCGGCGCGCGCCGGGATCTGCGTGGCCACCGAGCCCGAGCGCTGCCTCGTGTTCGCCTGGCCGGACTGGGACGACGACTCCGTCGCCCACTGGCTGGCCGCCGCGGCAGCGAACGCCGACCGACGGACCGACGCACGTCGGCGGATGGCGCGAGCCGCGCTCCGACCGGGTGTGGCTGGACATCGTCACCGTGGTGCCGGCGCAGTCGCGCACCGCCGCCTGCCGCCTCGGGCGCACGTTCCGCCAGCACTGCGTGTGGGACCTCGACCGAGCCGAGCTCGTCCACGTCGGCGCCGCGCCGTGATGCTCGGATCGGCACGACGGCGGGTCACCGAGTCGGTGACCGCCACCACGCCGCCGGCTCGACGAGTGGAGCGAGGCGCAGCTCGCCGAGCCGGCGCACAGCGACCGCGTCGCGGCCATCCTCGGCATCGCCCTCGGGGTGTCGTTCACCGTGTGCTTCGCCACCGGCCTGCTGTCGCACGCCATCCAGCACCCGCCGAGCTGGTTCCAGTGGTGGCCTCGCCCCGCCGGCACGTACCGCCTCACCCAGGGCCTGCACGTCGCCACCGGCATCGCCGCGATCCCGCTGCTGTTCGCCAAGTTGTGGTCGGTGTTCCCCCGGCTGTTCCGCCTGCCGTTCGCCCGGGACGTGCTCCACGCCGTCGAGCGGCTGAGCATCCTGCCGCTCGTCGGCGGGGCGCTGTTCATGCTCGTCACCGGGCTGGCCAACATCGACCTGTGGTACCCGTGGCCGTTCTTCTTCCCGGCGGCGCACTACGCCGTGTCGTTCGTCGTCATCGGCGCGCTCATCGTGCACATCGGGGCGAAGGCGACGATCTCGCGCGCCGCGCTGCGCCGACCCGTGGCCGAGCCGCGCGGCGGTCGGCGCCAGCAGGCGCCGCTTCCTCGGCGTCGCCGCGTCGACGTCGGCACTGCTGGTCGTCACCACCAGCGGCCAGACGCTCGCGCCGCTGCGCCGGCTGGCGCTGCTCGCGCCGCGCCACCCCGACATCGGCACGCAGGGCTTCCCGGTGAACCGCACGGCGATCGAGGCCGGCGTGGTCGACGTCGCCGCCGATCCCGGCTACCGCCTGTCGGTGCGCGCCGGTGGGGTCGAGGCCGCGCGCGTTCTCCCTCGCCGAGCTGGCGGCGCTGCCCCAACGCACGGCGAGCTGCCGATCGCCTGCGTCGAGGGCTGGAGCGCGTCGCGGCAGCTGGACCGGCGTGTCGTTGCGCGCCGTGCTCGACGCCGCGGGGATCGACAACGCGCGGCGACGTGGTGGTCGGATCGCTGGAGGCCACCGGTCGCTACCGCTCGTCGACGGTGAACGGCCGCCAGCTCGCCGACCACGACACGCTCCTCGCGCTGCGCGTCGACGGCGAGGTGCTGGCCGTCGACCACGGCTACCCGGTCCGGCTGATCGCCCCCAACCGCCCCGGCGTGCTGCAGACCAAGTGGGTCGCGCACGATCGACGTCGCGGGTGACCGGTGAGCGACGAGTCCGGTCACGACCCGGCTGCCGTTCGCAGCCGGTGGTTCGTCCCGGCACTGATCGTCGGCTGGCTGGTCATCGGCTTCGGGGTCAGCCGGGCCGTCGTCGACGCCCACGACGCCAAGCCGTTCACCGTCGCCGCGTTCGTCGTCGCCTTCGACCTGCTGCACGACGTCGTCCTCGTGCCGCTGCTGCTCGCCGGCGGCTGGTTGATCGGACGGATCGTCCCCGTGCCGGCGCGCGGCGCGGTGCGCGCCGCGACGGCGGTGTCGCTGCTCGTCGTGGTCTTCGCCGCACCGCTCATCGGCCGTTTCGGCGCACGGCCGACGCAACTCGTCGATCCTCCCGCTGCCCTACGTGCGCAACACGCTCATCGTGCTGGCCGGCATCTGGGTCGTGACCGCCGTCGTGCGTCGTCCGCCGCGGCGCGGCGGGCGGCTACGGCTCGCCGGGCGGCTGCTCCTCGAACGCCCTGCAGCAACCGCTCGATGAGCTCGTCGGGCACGTCCTCGTCGACCGGCAGCGAGCCGGTGATGTCGATGGTCCGGCGCATCTGCGCCAGGTACTCGGTGCAGTGCGGGCAGCCGGCGAGGTGGCGATCGATGGCCCGCATCGTGCGCCGCGGGCAGCGCACCCTCGAGGTAGTCGGTGACCAGCTCGACCCACTGCTGGCAGATGATCGTGGTGCGGAACAGGCTCATGTCCGGTCCCCCAGACGTTGTTCGAGCACGCCGCGCAGCACGGAGCGGGCGCGGTGCAGCAGCACCCGTTGGTTGGCCTCGCTGATGCCGAGGAGGTCGCACACGTCTCGTGACGACCAACCCTCCACATCTCGCAGCATGACGACCCACCTCTGGTTCTCGGGGAGCAGTTCAACAGTCTCCTCGACGAGCGCGAACGTTTCACCGGAGACCACGGCCTCCGCGGGCAGGTCGCTCCAGTGCGCCGGCGGGTCGGACCACGCGCCGTCGCCCGGGCGGTCCGCTGAACCGGTCGGGATCGACCGACGGGCCGTCGACGTCGGCCAACGACGCCATCGGCACGGTGCGCCGCTCCTTGATGCCACGGGTCTTGGCGATGTTCACCAGGATGCCGGTGATCCACGTCTTCAACGTCGAGCGCCGCTCGAACGCGCGGCAGGCCCTTGATGACCGCCATCCAGGTCTCCTGGACGACCTCCTCGGCGACGGCGCGCGACGGGACGAACGACGACGCCAGGCGCACCAACGAGCCGTTGTACGCCCGGACGACCTCGGTGAACGCCGCGCCGTCGCCGGCGCACAGCCGGTCGACCAGCGCGTCCTCCTGGCGGCCGGGCTCATCGACCGGACCACCGGGGCGCGCAGCGGCGCGTGGGCGAACTCGTCCATGCCGGCGGCGAACGCCACAGGCTCGCCGACGGCAAGCGATGCGAGGCGCGACGTGTCGGCGTAGACGTGGCGCACGTCGCCGAGCCGATAGGCGCCGGTGACCGTCGGCCAGCTGGCCTCGCCGGCGACGCACGCCCATGCTGGTGGCCAACGCCTCGGCCAGCTCGCCGACGCTGCGCGGCGTGCCACTGCCGACGTTGACCGCGCCGACGATCGGCTCGTCGCGCAGCAGCGCGGCAACGTTCACCGCGGCGACGTCGCCGACGTGGACGAAGTCGCGTCGCTGCCGACCGTCCTCGGTGACCTGCGGCGCCGTCCCGGCCTCCAGCGCGCTGCGGAAGATGCTGGCGACCCCGGCATAGGGCGTGTCGCGCGGCATCCGCGGACCGTAGACGTTGTGGTAGCGCAGCGCGCACGCATCCACCGGATGCTCGCGGGCGAACGCCGCCAGCAGGTGCTCCTGGTGCAGCTTGGTCGCCGCGTAGACGTTGCGCGGATCGAGCGGCGCGTCCTCGGGGATCGGGCCAGCCAGCAGGGCTGCGCCGCACGTCGGGCACGGTGGCTCGAACCGCCCGCGATCCAAGTCGGCGACCCGACGCGGGGCCGGTCGCACGACGCCGTGGTCGAAGCAGCGGTAACGACCCTCGCCGTACACGACCATCGACGACGCCAACACGATCCGCCCGCAGAAGTCGACGTCGTGCATCGCCGACAACCCCGTGACCCAGCCGATGTCGTTGACGTCGACGTACGACGCCGCATCAGCGAAGTCGACACCCAGACCCACCCTGCCCGCCTGATGACACACCGCGTCGACGCCATCCAGCGCCGACACCCAAGCCTCGGGATCGTGCACGTCGCCCCACACGTAACGCGCCCCAGGATTGAGGTAGTCTCGGACGATCCGCGTGTGCATCGGCACTGAGGTTGTCGAGCACCACCACCTCCGCGCCAGCGGCCACCAGCCGATCGACGATGCACGAGCCGATGAACCCGGCGCCCCCAGTGACCAGGACTCGTTGCGCCGGCAGGGTCATTGGACCATCGTTGCCCATCGCCGTTGGAAGGACTGCGTCCACGAACCCCTGGCTGTGCACGATGCGCTGCGGTGGAGCGGATCGGCGACCAGTCACCGCGAACATCGACGCCAGCCTGCGCCAGGCTCCGCGCACCCAAGCATCTCCAACGGCCGGATCGGTGGAAGACAGTCCCGGCGACGGCGGAACGCTCGAACGCCGAGGTGTGAGGAGTGGCAACCGTAGAACACACGACCGGGGCGCTCTCGGCGACGATCACGAGGTCCGCGGAGACCAGTCCCGACCACCTCAGAAATGACCGCACCTGGCGCCAACGTCGGAGCGAGAGCCCGCTAAAGAAATTGCGGTCAACCCGCCCACGCACCGGGCCGAGGAACCGCCACGTTTGTCGGCGGCCACCAACGAACGAGCGCCGCGCACCACGCGTTGAGCGCATATGACAACAGCGACCGTGCCCGGCGAGGTACGCGCGTAGCCGGCAGAGTGTCGGTGTCTGCGAACGAGCGCCGGACAGCAAGGGGGTTAGCCGTCGTGTCCCCTGACGCGCGTCGGAGAATGGTCGCGATCCGGACCACGACCCGCGTCGCCGAACTGGGGCTAGCCGGCGAGTCGTCCGACGGCGCATGGTCAGCTGTTCGACGTGGCGCGTGGAGATACCCCGTTCGGACTCGGTGAGGTGGGGGTCTCGCCGAGCACTGATCTGAGTGTCTGCGCAGCACCCAACAACGCGGCGCTCTCGTAGGGGACCACGATCTTGGCGTTGTCGCTCTCGGCGAACTTGCTCAGCGCGTCGAGCTGCAAGATGGCGATGAGCGCAGGGTCTGGCCTCGCGGCTCGGATCGCGCCGTACACGCTGGCGATGGCTTGCGCTCGCCCCTCCGCCTCGAGAATCGCGGCTTGACGGTTGCCCTCGGCGCGCAGGATCGCCGCCTGACGTTCGCCCTCCGCCGACCGGATGGCGGCCTTGGCTGAACCGTCCGCTGTATTGATCGCGGCTTGCTGATTGCCCTCGGACTGGAGAATCTTGGCGCGCTTCTCCTGATCCGCCGTCTTCTGCAGCGCCAGCGCCTGCAGGATCTGCGGCGGCGGGGCAATCTCGACGATCTCGATGCGACTGATGCGGATGCCCCATTTGTCGGTGACGGCCTCCATCATTGCCTGCACGTCGAGGTTGATCCGCTCCCGCTCCGACAGTGCCTCATCGAGTGACAGGGTGCCGATCACCGATCGAAGCGCAGTACGCGCCAGTGCGTCGATGGCCACATCGAACTGGGCAATGCTGAACAACGCCTGCTTGGCGTCGACTATCTGGGTGAAGATCGTGGCGTTGACCGTAACCACCACGTTGTCCCTCGTGATCACATCCTGGCGATCGCCCGGTCGTGGGATCTCACGCATGTCGACCCGCTGCAGACCCTCGACGAACGGGGCGATGATCACCAGCCCCGGCTCATGGGTCCTGCGGTACTCGCCGAGGCGCTTGACCACACCTACTTCGCCCTGCTGCACGATGTTGATCATTTTGTTGAGCATCCACAACAACACGACGACAACGACGACCACGACCACCAAGCCGCCGATACCGATGGGTCCGATTGCAATCATGTGAGTTCCCTCTCTGGGACCGACTTCACCGTCAACGTGGTTCCGCTCACCGCGACCACCACGACCTGCGTCGACGCGGCAATCGGCTTCTCATCGGCGGCGACGGCGAGCCACGTCTCGCCGAGTAGCCGGACATGGCCACGCTCGAGGTACGGCACCTCGTCCACCGTGACCCCGCGTGCGCCGATGAGTCCACCGTGAACGCCATGGACGACCACACCATCCCCACGACGGCCGAAGATCTTGCCGACGTACGGACGTACAGCGACAACGCCGATCACCGCGACCGCAACGGCCACGACGAGCTGAGCGACGATTGCCTCGGGCGCAGCCATGGCAACCAGTGCCGCAGCCGCGGCACCGGCAGCGCCGAACATCGCGAAGAACGCCAAATGGTGCAGCTCGAATCCGACCAGCACCACCGCCAACACGATCCACACGACGACCACGCCGTACCTCCTGACACCGGCCACCACTCGGCGAACCCGCATCACGTCTTCCTCAAACGCTACGGCTCACGCGGGGGTTCGCGGCGCCCGACTACCGGGCATCGTCTCGTCAGCAGAGTGAACTCGAACACGACGGTGCCGTCGCGGCGGTCCAGCCACGCTGGCGCTCCGAGTTGCGTCGGCGGGCAGCGGCACAGCGCCGCGCCCGAAGTCGTCGATTCAATGCAGGCGGCTATCGCTCCTGCGCCCGTACCCTCGGCCCACCCGAACACACGCGTCCGCTACCACTGCTCGCAGCGACGTCAGGGGCCATCCTCGAACCGCCGGTAGAGGGCGCTGCGCGTCGCGTCCGCCACGGCGCGTGCGAGTACACGCGGATCGGACCCATTCGACGCCGCGATCGAAACGCCGAACGCGGCGCGCAAACGCTCAGGGCGACATGTCTGATAGCGGACGTCCGCGAACACTTATCCGCCGGGCCGCGAAGGCATCATCGAAGTGCCCATCGAGGATTCGGTCGACGCACTGTCGCTGGTGACCGCGTCCTCGGACGCCCTCCCTTGAATGTTCGCGAGGCCGCCCCCGACTGCGTCACCGAACTGTCGGTACCCGACGCTCCGTCTGGCTGCGGCAGCGTCCTCGAACGTGCATCCGCAAATGTTCCGATCGGGACGTCGCCCCGCGTCCGCAACCTGTCGTTCCTCCCGTTCACGAATGCTCGCGACGGCAATCAGTCGAGCGACTCCGGACTCAAGCACGCTTGCTCCGTTGCGAGCGTCTGGCCGTCAACGGGCCCGGCTTCGGCGCAGGGGTCCTGTCGTTGACCACGGCGTCGTGCACATCCCCCTATCGTCGGCTGTTCCTGCGGCAGGCCTACGCCCAAGGTGCCGGTCGAGGACGCGGCCGCCAGCTCCAACGATCTCTACGAGCGATTCTTCTCGACGACGGTGACCGCCAACGGCAGTCGCACTGGCCGCCAGTGGGCAGATTGCGATGGCCGCCAACATTTGGCGACCAGGCCCAATCCCTGGTGCCAATCCAGGTGCCTAACTTCTCGCAAGATACTGCACAGAAGCGACCACTCGGACCGGAGCGACCGCGAATGCCCTGCTCAGCGGACTGTAGCGCACGATCTGGACGGTCCGGGCTGGACTCTTCATCCGCAGGTTCTGGGTTCGAAACCCAGGGGGCGCACACGAAGCCCAGCTCGTGCTCTGACCACGAACGTTCGCGCGCCCTGCGGCTGTGGTTCGTGGGTGGCCCCATCGTCGTTGGGCTTCGCCGCGGATCTTGGCTCGGTGTGGGCGTTCGGCGGCGAGGACTTGAGGGTCGTGGGGTGTGGGTGTTTCGCCAGCGCACGTACCTGCGGATCGCCCGGCCGAGCACTCGATGGTCGGCGTGGCCGCTGTTGGCGATGACGAACTGGCACAGCGGTCCGAAGTGCGCCTCGATCGGGTTGGCCCGCGATGCGTACGTCGGGGTGAACACCAACTCGACGATGTTGCTGTCGCACCAGTTGCGCACGTCGCGGTTCTTGTGATGGTTGAGGTTGTCCAAGATGACGTGGATCGTCTGGCCTCGCGACGCTGGCCCGGATGGC
Source organism: uncultured Acidimicrobiales bacterium (assembly GCA_963794805.1). Taxonomy (GTDB): domain Bacteria; phylum Actinomycetota; class Acidimicrobiia; order Acidimicrobiales; family Ilumatobacteraceae; genus JAODBQ01. Next base: position 245,867 of record CAWCFL010000003.1, on the reverse strand, counting down.
TTGGATCGCCCGCAACGTCGGAGCGATCCCTTGTAGGGCTCGAGATTGCCGTCAACCGGTCAGCACCGATCGCGTACCTGGCGTAGAACTGCCTCGATCCGTGCGGCTTGTGGTAGCTCGCCCGCAACCTGACCGCGCGACCTCGCGGCGCCCAGGCCGCGCCACCGACGGGCTGGATCGTCAACGGCCCGAACTCATCGAAGGCGAACGTCCGCTCCCGGGCGTGCTCCAACACCCACCCCGACCTCCCGCAAATGCCGACCGGTTCACACAGCTCCCGTCACGGACCGAGCGAGACCCCACCGTCGACGCACTCGCCTGGTACCTCGACGTCGTCGGGACCGATCGCGGGCTCGAGCACTCCACCCTCATGGGCTAGGCCGACGCCTCCAAGACCTGGGTCCAACTGGCTCGATTCACGACGAGCCAGTTCCATCCGGCCAGCGGACCACGACAAGGTCTGCGGGCGACTTCGACGCGCTGGGCGCTCCCGCGTCGATGTCCGCTGCGTCGAGGTCGACCGGAGTGTCTTCTGCCAGGCGAGCGCCGACCAACGCGAGCAGGCGCTCGATCGAGAAGTCGGGTGATTCGCCGACGCCATCGACGATGCTCGCGAGCTGCCGCTGGGCCACCCAGATGCGGCGCATCGCTCCCAGATCTTCGCCCAACGCCATTGAGCGTCGACCCCGCGCGTGTCCGCGAAGCGATCATGGAGCCGACTGATGACGGACTCCAGCGAGGTCACGAGCTCGTCCAAACACTCTTCATCCCTGAACATCCTCATCTCCTGTGAGCAGGTCTCCAGGGTCCGGGGAGAGACACGATCGGCGCACGAGCGCACCGCATGTTGCGCGACGCTAGCGGCCTTGGGGGATGCGGGCAGCGGGTCCTGCAGCGACAGATCGAGCGGCCATCGAGACTGCAGCGCACCGATGCGGACGGTCGACCACTCAAGGATCACGTCCATGGCTCTGCAGCGACGCGAGGCCTCGCAACGCGGCCAGCCCCAGCCGGGGACTGTCGGTCGACGCCGATCGCCGGATCTCGCGTGCTCGCTCGACAGATTGGACGTCAGTCTGCGGGGACGGCGCTCGCTCGACCTGTGCGACGTGTTGCGTCGGTCGGACCCGGCTCTCTGCTGGAGGTAGACGGGTTGATGTGTCGGCCCACCTGGCGCCTCCAGCAGCTCGACGTCGTCAAGTGGCGCGAGTCGTCGACGCGCCATCCGCGAGAACCGGCGATGTCGGTGGAATCGGCGAGGTGATGTCGCCGCGTGCTCCCGGTCGCGGCCGCTTTGCGGACTGCGCACGACGGGGCGACGCCACCGTGCTCACCTGCCGTCAGGTCGGCCCAGGGCAGTGCTCCCCGACGAGAGCTCAGGACTTGACCTCAGGTGCGTCCGTCAGTCGGGTCGAGCAGTGCTCGAGTCTCGCCCACGTCCGGCCGCCAGCCGTTCGTATACTCCGCCCATGGAGGGCCGATTTCGCGCCGCGCGTGCCGCACCACGCCGGATGCGTCGACGCCTCCGGAAGATCGTGGCCGAACACACCGCGCCGCTCGCCGTGCTGTCGTACCACCGTGTCGCCGAAGTGACCTTCGACCCGTGGCAGCTGGCCGTTTCGCCGGCCAACTTCGCCAGCCAGCTGAGCACCCTCGGGTCCAGCGGTCGCTTCGAGTCACTGGACGGCGTCGCCGTCGCCAGGAGGCGCCCGCTCAGGCGTCTCACCCGTTTCGTCGTGACCTTCGACGACGGCTACGCCGACAACCTGATCGCTGCGCTCCCGGTCCTGGAGCACTATGACGTGCCGTCGACCGTGTTCGTGTCGACCGGCTTCCTCGACCGCGAGACGTTCTGGTGGGACATCCTCGACGAGGCAGTGCTCGACGCGAACCGCCCGATCCACGCCCTCGTCGCGACCGCTCGCGGTCTCGGGCTGCTGACGAGCGCCGACGAGATGGGGACGCGCGCAGACATCCAATCAAAGCTGCACGCGGCGCTGGCCAAGCGGGCGCCGGCTGAGATCGAGCCGTTGACCGACGAACTCCTGGCCGCTACTGCGAGCCCGCCCATCCCGAGCGGCCGCCCACTCACCACGGACGAGCTCGTCGAGCTCGCCGCGCACCCACTCGTGTCGATCGGTGTCCACACGGTGAACCACGTCCGCCTGCCGAACGCCAGCGCCGCCGACGCCCGGCGCGAACTGGTCGACGCACGCGCCCACCTCGACGGGCTGATCGGCCACGCGCCGCGAGCGCTGGCGTACCCGCACGGCGATGTGAACACCGAGGTCGCTGCGCTGGCGGCCGCGGCGGGCTTCACCTGTGCCGTCACCACCGAACACCGCTGGGTGGCCGACGGGGACGATCCGATGCTGCTGCCGAGGCTCACCGTCGCCGACGTCCCAGGTCCGGAGCTGCACGCACGGCTCGAGTCGGCGCGTCGACCGTGACGCCGGCGACGGTCGCCGGACCGGTCCCCGCCAGCCGCCGCCGACCGACCGTGTCGTGCGTCATGATCTTCCTGGACGCAGCGCGGTTCATCGAGGAGTCGATCCGGAGCGTCGTCGCGCAGACCTGCGAGGACTGGGAGCTGATCCTGGTCGATGACGGCTCGTCCGACGAGAGCACCTCGATCGCTCAACGCTGGGCGCGGGCGGATCGTCGCATCAGGTACGTGGACCACGAGGGGCACGCCAACCTGGGCATGAGCCGATCGCGCAATCGCGGGATCGCCGAGTCCCGCGGTGAGCTGGTGACGTTCCTCGACAGCGACGACGTGTGGATGCCGTCGGCGTTGTCGCATCGGCTGCGCGTGCTCGACGCGCATCCTGGCGCAGACGCAGTCGTCGGTGGCACCTGGCGCTGGTACAGCTGGTCGCCGGACGACGCCGACGCGCGGCTCGACAACAGGATGGCGATGCCGCCGACGTTGCCGATGCTGAAGGTTCTCGAATCGGCCGAGTCCTTCATCGGCGTGTACGGCAGTCCGGACATCTGGTACGTCCCGGCGATGTGCAGCATCGTCATCCGCCGAGACCGTCTCCTGGCGCTCGGTGGGATGACCGACGAGTTCGTCGGGATGTACGAGGACCAGGTGCTGTACACGAAGGTGCTCCTCGGGCTGCGCGTCGTGTTCGACGAGCGGGCGTTGTCGTTGTACCGACAGCACGACGCCTCGGCCTGCGCGGCAGCCATCCGCTCCGGCGAGTGGCATCCGGTGACGACCTCGGCGTCGCGGAACCGCTTCCTCGAGTGGCTCGAGGCCTACGTGCCGTCGCAGACCCGTGATCCCTCGGTCCTCGGCGCACTCGGGCGCAACCTGAGCGCGACCCCATCCGCTCGCGCGAGCAGCGCCGTGGCGGCCGGCGCCCATCCGGCATCAACGTCCGAGGAGATCGCGACCGTCGATCACGGCCCGCCGATGTTCGCAGGGCCCACGGCACGGGCACGTTCGTTCGTGCGCCTGCTCGAGCGACGCGTGCGATTGCATCTCGGTCGTCGTGCTGACGTGGCCTGGCTGTTCGACCACTGGACCCAGGATCACGCTTCGGGGTGGCCGCAGTCGTCGACGAATGTCGCGCGGCTGCCTCGCCGCCGGTGGTTGCTCGCCGCCCACCAGCTGCGCAAGCTGCGCACGCAGGTCGATGAGGCGACCACGTTGGTCGCCATGGTCCCGGCGCGTCGAGCAGGATCGACTCGCTGGTGCATGCCGTGGCCCACCTCGACGAGCCTTGCCAGGGATGCGCGCCACGCGTTCCCTGGTTGGACGGTCACCGTCGAGCCCGTCGGCAACGATCGCATCCGGCAGGCTCTCGCTGCGGGCGCACTCGTCACAGACGTTCCCCCGGTGGAGCTGGATCGGCACGACGGCAGCGCGCCGATGGCATGGGCCCTCGCCATCGAAGCGCCACCGAGCGGACGCACGCCCTTCGTTCGCGGGGGTGCGGAACGCAGCGGAGTGTCCGCGAACGACGTCGCGGTGCTCGTCGACATCGCGCCACGGCCGCTCGAGTGATCCGCCAGCGGGTGCGCGCCGCAGCGCGCCGCTGTCGCGACGAGCTGCGCCTCCAGGTCGGCCGGCTGCGCCGGCGACCGGTGACACCGCCGGTCGGTCGTGTCCGGTTCGGCGACCTGCGTCGCACGACGCCCATCGCCCGCGAGTTCGGTTACCAGCGTGGTGGTCCGGTCGACCGGTACTACATCGAAGGTTTCCTGGGCGAGCACCGCGGCGACATCGTCGGGCGGGTGCTGGAGATCGGCGACGATGCGTACACCCGCCGCTTCGGGGGGACGGCTGTCACGCAGATCGATGTGCTGCACGTCGACCCCACTGCGCCGGGTGTGACGATCGTCGGCGCGCTGGAGGACGACGCGTTGTTGCCGGACACCGCGTTCGATTGCATCATCCTCACCCAGACGCTCCATCTCATCTTCGATTTCGAGGCGGCGTTGCGCAACGTCCGGCGATCATTGGTTCCGGGCGGGGTGTTGCTGATGACGGTGCCGTTCATCTCACCGATGGACGACGGGCAATGGGGTTCGTCGTGGCACTACTCGTTCACGCACCATGCTGTGCGCCGGATGTGCGACGACTGCTTCGCCGGCTGCAGCACCACGTTGCGGTCGCACGGCAACGTGCTCACGGCCCTTGCGTTCCTGCACGGGCTCGGGGTGGGCGAGCTCACCCGAGCCGAGCTCGACGAGCATCACGCCGAGCACAGCCTCGTGCACACGCTGCGCGTCGAGGCCCCGCAGGGGGCAGTGTGAGCGCGGGCACCGGTGAACCCGTCCAGTGGGCTGTCAACGCGCCGTTGCGGCCGGGCATCCCCGCCCTGCGGATCCGTCAGGTCTGGCAGCACCGTGAGCTGATCCTGTTCTTCGCCCAGCGCGACGTGAAGGTTCGCTACAAGCAAGCTTTCCTCGGTGCCGCGTGGGCGGCGCTCAACCCGTTCATCGGCGCACTGACGTTCACGATCCTCTTCGACCGGCTGGCCAAGATCGACGTCGGCACGACGCCGTACTTCGCGTTCGCCCTCGCCGGCTTCATCACGTGGAACTACTTCTCCACCACCGTGTCCGCCGGAACCGGCAGCCTGCTGGCCAACGGCGATCTGTTGACGAAGGTGGCCCTTCCGCGCATCGTTCCGCCGACGGCCACGCTGCTGCCGGGACTGATCGACCTGTTCATCGGGATCGTGATCACGGTGGTCGTCTCGCTCGTCCTGGGCGCAGGGACGAGCGCCGTCGCGTTCGTCGTCTGCCTTCCGCTCGGCCTGCTGTTGCTACTCGTCGCCGTCGCAGGTCCAGTCCTGCTGCTCAGCGCGACGATCGTCAAGTACCGTGACGTGGGCGTGGTCGTCGGGTTCGGGCTGCAGCTGGTGCTGTTCCTCAGCCCTGTCGCGTACCCGTCGACCCTGGTGCCCGAGGCTTGGCGCGTCGTGTACTACGCCAACCCGCTCGCCGGCGCCCTCGGCCTGCTGCGCTCGGCACTGCTCGACACCGAGGTCCCGCCGATCGGTTCGCTCGCGCTGTCGTTCGTCGTCGCCTTCCTCGTGTTGTTGGCCGGCCTGATCCACTTCCGCCGCCATGAGCGGTCGATCGCCGACATCATCTGATGGGCGACGTCGTCATCGACCTGCAAGGCGTGGGCAAGCGGTACCGCCTCGGGGAGCACAACGGCGACGGCGCCGATCTCCGCGAGCGGATCGTCGGTCTGTCGAGGCGGTTCCGCGGTCAGGCACCGGTGTCGCTCGACGAGCTGTGGTCGTTGCGCGACGTCTCCTTGCAGGTCGAGCGGGGTGAGGCGGTCGGGGTGATCGGAGCGAATGGCTCCGGGAAGAGCACCCTGCTCAAGATCGTCAGCAACATCACCACTCCGACCGAGGGGCTGTCACGGACGCGCGGTCGAGTCGGTTCGCTGCTCGAAGTGGGCGCCGGGTTCCACGGCGAACTGACCGGCTTCGAGAACACCTACCTGAACGGGGCGATCCTCGGGATGAGCCGACGAGAGGTCCGCCAGCGGATCGATGAGATCGTCGCCTTCGCCGGGATCGAAGGTTTCATGGACACGCCGGTGAAGCGCTACTCGTCGGGGATGTACCTCCGGCTGGGCTTCGCCATCGCTGCGCACCTCGAGGCCGACGTGCTCCTCGTCGACGAGGTCCTCGCGGTCGGCGACGTCGAGTTCCAGCGACGCTGTCTCGGCAAGATGAGCGAGATCGAGCAGAGCGGCCGCACGGTCCTGTTCGTCAGCCACGACATGGAGGCGATGGCCAGGTTGTGCACCCGAACCGTGTGGCTCGAGCACGGGGTGGTCAAGGCCAACGGGCCGAGCGCCGAGGTGATCGACGCCTACGTCCGCTCGACGGGCGGCGGCGGCGCCACCGCCACGTTCCCGGCCGACGAGCAGGCGCGCGCTCAGGTCAGCGGGGTCGGCATCGTCGACGAGCACGGACGCGAGCTGGCGTCGTTCTCGTCATGGACGAACGCCTGGATCAGCGTCGACGTCGTCGTACGCGAGCCGGGCGTCGGTCTCGACGTGGGCGCCACGGTGTCCACGGTTCGCGGTGTGCGGCTGTTCGGCGAGACCATGGTCGAGTCGCGGCATCAGCCGATCGATGCCCTGGGGACCTACCGCCTGCGCATCGGGATTCCCAAGATCCTGATGCCGGGCAGCTACTGCGTCGACCTGTGGCTCGGCACCGCGTACGAGACCCTTGCGTGGCACGAGCGTGTCGTGACCTTCACGATCGCCACCACCGATCGCCCGGTGTCGAACGATCGCCTCCTCGGCCTCGACGTGGACTGGTCGATCGAGCGGGAGCCGGGAGGATGAGTCCGATCGGTGAGACGAGCAGTCCCCGTCCTGCGGGCCGCCGACTGTCAGGTGCATCCGAGGTCGGCGCGCGGCGCACGGTCCGTCAGCCGTCGATCCGCTCTGACGCCCGCCGGTTCGGGTTCCTGCCGACCAAGGTGCGCAGCATCGACATCGCCGAGGGCGTCACGTCGCTCGACGGCCTCGCCGGCTATGTCTTCGCGTCCGTGCTCGTGCGTTCGGGCATGGAACCAGTCGGGGTGGTGCGCGTGCCGGTCCGAGGCAGCCGCGTCGAAGCGGGCGATCTCCTCGACGCCATCGCAGGTCAGATCGGCGAGGCCCTGGTCCGCGTCCAACTGTGCGCAGCGCTCCAGAACGAGACGGATGATCGAAGACTCGACCTCCGGTCGATCGCCCACGCGGCGACGACGGCCCCCGGCCCACCGCGATCGTCGATCTCCGTCGCGGTGTGCACGCGCGATCGCCCCGACCAGCTGCGACGGTGCCTGACGGCGCTCACCCGCCAACGTCTGCCACCGGCGATCCTGGTGATCGACAACGCGCCGTCGTCGGAGGCGACGCGTCGGCTCGTGGTCGACGAGTTCCCGTCGATCACCTACGCGGTCGAGCGCCGGCCCGGGCTCGACCACGCACGCAACCGGGCGATCTCGATCTGCGACACCGAACTGCTCGCGTTCACTGACGACGACGTCGAGGCCGATGAGCTGTGGACGCAGGCGATCGTCCAAGCGTTCGACGAGGAGCCTGGTCTCGATGCGCTGACCGGCTTGGTCATCCCGGCCGAGCTGGAGACCCCCGCGCAGGAGCTGTTCGAGCGGCTCGGCGGCTTCGGTCGGGGGTTCCGCCGGCAATGGTTCCAGGCCGACGTCTCGACCGGGCGCGTGCTGGGAGCCGGCGCGATGGTGCCGGCGGGTGATTTCGGCACGGGCGCCAACATGGCGTTCCGACGCGTGGCGTTGGTTCGGTGCGGTGGGTTCGATCCCGCGCTCGACGTCGGCACGCCGACCGGTGGGGGCGGCGACCTCGACATGTTCCATCGGGTGGTCGCCGCCGGAGGGGTGCTGCGCTACGAGCCCGCTGCCGTCGTGTCCCACATCCACCGACGCACGCTCGCGGAGCTCCGCCGCCAGATCCAGGCCAACGGTTCGGTCTGGTCGGTCGTGAGCGCGGCTCGCCGAGCCGGCCGTGCGTCCGACCGCGATGCGGCGAGGGTGGCGAAGTGGTACCTCCGCCGCCGTTGGCCGGCGATGTTCGCTCGCGCTCGTCGCGACGCGTGGTCAGCTCCCGGTCTCCTTGCCGCTGGCGGAAGTGCGCGGGAGCGTGGCATCGATCATCGGCCTGCCGTTGCGCCGGTCCCGCAGGATCAACGGTCCGCCGCCGGCACCCGTCGCGAATGCCTGGAGCGTCGCCGTGGAACCCAGCGTCCGCGTGGAGGTCGCCACCGTCGACCTGCTCGCATCGATCTCGGTCGAGCGAGCCGAGCCGATGTGCGATCAGCTCGACGTCCTCGTCACCCGCGATGGCGCAGCCATCGGACGCGCACGTCTCAAGACCGGTGGGCGACACGTGACGTCGCGCCAGCTGCGCGAGTCGATCGTCGACGCCCTCGGCGCGTCGATCGTCGCGCTGCCCCCGGGTGGCCTGCCGCGCGATGTCCCCGCTCGTCTGCTCGGCGAGACGATCGACGCGCTCGAGCTGAAGGGCGCGGTGTCCGCGCATCGCCAGTTCGACGTCTCGATCGTGATCGCCACGCTCGATCGACCGGACGACCTCGCCACCTGCCTCGAGCTCGTGTGTGGCCATCGCACCCGGCATCGGGTGGAGATCGTCGTCGTCGACAACCACCCCGGATCAGGGCTCACCGCCGGCGTCCTCGACCGCTTCCCGGACGTGGTCCACGTGAAGGAGCCTCGACGTGGGCTGGCCTATGCCAGGAACGCCGGCTTCCTCGCGGCGACGGGCGAGGTCCTCGTCGCCACCGACGACGACGTCCGCGTGCCACCAGGCTGGCTCGACCGACTCGTCGCACCGTTCGAGCGCAACGACGTCATGGCCGTGTGTGGCAACGTCGTCCCACTCGAGCTCGAGACCGCGTCGCAGATCGACTTCGAGGGATCCGGCGGACTCGGCAAGGGCTTCGCACAGAAGACCATCGGGCGGGCTGAGTTCGCCGACACGCTGCGGCCGTTCTACGCCTGGGACCTGGGAGCGACGGCGAACGCGGCCTTCCGTGCGAGCATCTTCAGCCGTCCCGACATCGGGCTGATGGACGAGGCACTCGGGCCGGGGATGCCATCGGGCGTCGGCGAGGACAGCTACCTCGTCTACCGAGTCGCCAGTGCGGGGTTCACTGTGATCTACGAACCGACCGCGTGGGTGGAGCATCGGCACCGTCGCACGCCCGAGGAGCTCCAGCGGCAGATCCGCAGCTACTACTCAGGACACGTCGCGCACAATCTCACGACGCTGGTGCGCGACGGCGACCTTCGCGCCGTCTGGCAGATCGGGGCGTTCTCCAAGTACGTGGCGATCCAGCGATGGCGATCGATCCTCCATCCCTCACGAACGTCGACGGTCGTGGCCCGCGCCCAGGTCCACGGCGCGATCCGCGGACCGCGGAACTACTTCCGCTCCCAGCGACGCGTCCGCCGTGAGGGCCGCAGCCGCTGACACGTCACCCGCGTCCGATGGGGGTTCGTCCGGATGCGCAGTTATGGTCGGCACGGTGCTTGGGGGTCGCATCGTTCAGCCCAGCTGCGACACCGGAGCGACGCGCGCGCTGAGCTGCGCCGTCGCCCGACGCGGGGCACCCGGGTGACGACGGTGGACTCGGCCGAGGTCACCGTCGTGATGCCGACCCACAACCGAGCCGCGCTGATGATGTCGACGTTGCACTCCGTGCTTCGTCAACGCGACGTCGACCTGAAGGTCGTGATCGTCGACGACGGCTCGTCCGACGAGACTGCTGAGGTCCTGCGGTCGATCGTCGACGACCGCGTCAGATGGCATCGCCACGAACAGCCGGCCGGTGTCTCCAACGCCCGCAACAGCGGACTGGCAATGGTCGACACCCCCTGGGTGGCGTTCACCGACGACGACGATCTGTGGGCGCCCACCAAGCTCGCCCGCCAACTGGCATCGTTGCGGTTGCACCCCAAGGCTCGTTGGTCGTTCGTCGGCTCAGTGGTCGTCGACTCGTCGCTGCACATCGTCCGCCACGAGAAGCCCCCGACGCTCACCGGTCTCACCGCTCGAGTGTTGCGCAACAACTGCATCCCTGCCGGCGGATCGGGCGTCCTGGCTGCGTCCGGGCTCGTTCGCGAGGTCGGTGGGTTCGATCCGCAGATGTCGAACCTCGCCGATTGGGACATGTGGATCCGGCTCGCCCTGGCCGCCCCAGCCGTGTCTGTGGTCCACCCGGCGGTGGCCTATCGGGTGCACGCCAGCGGCATGGCCCATGGCGTCGCCCGCACCAAGACGGAGCTCGCGCTGATCGAGTCCAAGTACGAGAACGAGCGGACGAAGCGTGGGCTCTCGATCAACTGGGGGATGTGGTACCGCTACCTGGCTCGGCTCCACCTTCGCGCCGGTGATCAGCGCGTGGCTGCGCACGACTACTTCCGAGCCGCGCGCGCTGGCCAGTGGACCCGCTACGGCGTCGGCGTGCTCTGCCTCGTCGTCCCCGGCCTGACGAGATGGGCCGATCGTCGAAGCCGACTGCGCGTCCCTCCACGATGGGCCGCAGAGGCCGACGCCTGGCTCGACGAACTGAGGACGGCACCAGCACACTTGGAGTAGCCGTACGCCATCGTGACCGCTGAGCAGCGCTCCAGCCGTGTCGAATCGAACATCGACGAGGTCGAGTCCGCCGACACGCATCCTGCACCGCCGACCGACCGATCTCGGTATGGCTCTCGTTCAGCATCAGCTGTTCGACAGGACGGGCGTCTGCGGACGGTGAAGTCTGGCGCCACAGCACGTGCCGGCCATCGGCGCCAGGACAACGGACCAGTCCGGACAGATGGCGCAGATCGTCGTGGACCACGCCGTGGGTGCCACTCGACATCCGCGAACGTCCGTCCCCCCGCGAGCACGAGCTGGGAACTCACGGTCGATGGGACCGACGCGGCCGGGCCGTCCATCGGTCCGCTCACACCCGTCGTCTCCCGGACGGGTGAGATCGAGAAGATCTCGTTTCTGATCCGCCCGAGCGGGAAAGGGCAGCCCCGACAAGGAGTGCTCGATGGCGTTCGATCTGTTCACCACGGTGTGCCCGGGCTGCGGCACGGACCTGGGCCACGACTGTTCCGACGAGACGACGTGCAGCTCGTGCCAACGGACCTTCCGTTGGCGCTTCGGTCATCTGATCCCCGTGGGCGAAGGGACCCCCGCCTCGCCTACCGGTCGCTGACATGCGCATCGCCCAAGTCGCACCGCTGTACGAGACCGTGCCCCCCTGCGGCTACGGCGGGACCGAACGGGTCGTCGCGGCCCTCTGCAACGGCCTCGTCGCCGCCGGCCACGACGTGACGCTCTTCGCCGCTGGTGGATCTCATACCTCCGCGGAGCTCGTCGCCGCGGTCGATGGTCCATTGCGCGAGCGGATGACACGACAGCAGATGATCGAGGTCGCTCCGCACACCCACCTGCGACTGCTCGCCGATGTCTACGCCCGGCAACGCGACTTCGATGTCATCCACGCCCACACCGACATCTGGACCCTGCCGTTCACGATCACCGCCGAAACCCCCACGTTGCTGACGATGCACGGGCGGCTCGACGTCGAACACGCCCGCGTCGGCCTGACCTCGTACGCCGGGGTGCCCCTCGTGTCGATCAGCGACCACCAGCGACGAGCGCTGTCCCATGTCGAGCTCAACTGGATGGCCACGGTGCCCAACGGCCTCGACCTCTGGACATATCGGTCCACTCGCGTCGAGCGCGGCAACCAACTCGCCTTCGTCGGCCGGATCAACCCGGAGAAGGGCCCGGCCACCGCAGTGCGCGTCGCCAGCCGCGCCGGACGTCCGCTGACGGTCGCAGCCAAGGTCGACCCGCTCGACCACGAATACCACGAGCGCGAGATCATCCCGCTGTTCGAGGCCAACGACGTCGACTTCGTCGGCGAGCTCACCGAAGCGGACAAGCCGCGGTTCTACGCTTCGGCAGCGGCAACGCTGTTCCCCAGCGACTGGCCGGAACCCTTCGGTCTGGTGATGATCGAGTCGATGGCCGCCGGCACCCCGGTCATCGCCCTGCGGCGAGGCTCGGTCCCGGAGATCGTCGTCGACGGCGTCACCGGGTTCATCTGCGACGACGAGGACGCGATGGTCGCCGCAGTGCACCGGCTCGACGAGATCGACCCCGATGCCTGTCGTCGGCACGCCGCCACGTTCGGGGCCGCCAGCATGTGTGCCCGGTACGAGCGGGTCTACACGACGCTCACGACGCAGCAGCTGACGCAACCCTCCAGGCGGTCGGGCCGCCCAACGCGCGCCGTACTCGATCCATGGACCCGACTCAACCAGGTGAGCCGAGTGTCATGAGCTGAGCTCGACGACCGGTGAGCGTCCGACGCTGCCGGATCTACCCGTTTGCGGACGATTCTTCGCCGCGGTCATCGCCTCCCCCGTGGTTCGGTCCCAGAGATGCTCGTCGACGGGAGGGGGCCAGCAGGGGGTCGGCGTGGGCTTCGCGCCGATCTACGCTCCAAGCCGTCATGATCGTCGACGCGCGCAGCCTGGGGGCTCGCCGGAGCCTGACGGCCGACGTCGTCATCGTCGGCGGCGGCGTTGCCGGGATCACGATGGCCATCGAGCTCGACCGGGCGGGCGTCGACACCGTGCTCGTCGAGAGCGGCGGCGACCAGCCCGATCGCGCAACACGTGACCTCGCTCGGGGCACCAGCACGGCACTTCCCTACGAGTTCGCCGACGGGTGCCGCTGCCGGTTCCTCGGAGGTTCGTCGAACTGTTGGGGCGGATGGTGTCGCCCGTTCGACGCGCTCGATTTCGAGCGGCGCGAGTGGGTGGCCCACAGCGGCTGGCCGATCGGCGCCGCCGACCTGGCGCCGTACTACCCGCGGACCCACGAGTACCTCGACCTCGGTCCGTACGTCTACGACCTCGAGGCGTACGTCACCGAGATCGACCGTGAGGACGTGGTTGCGCTGCCGCTCCCGTCGTCAACGGTCGTCGCGTCGATCTCCCAGTTCTCCGCACCGACGAAGCTGGGCAGCAAGTACCGCGTTGCGCTCCAGGCGAGCAGGCACGTGCGCACGGTGTTGCACGCCAATGTGGTCGAAGTCGCCATCGCCGAGGGAGGGCACGGCGCGACGTCCGTGCGCTGCCGCACGTTGCGCGGCCACGAGCTCACCGTCGCCGGCCGCGTGTTCGTCCTCGCCGCGGGTGGCATCGAGAACCCGCGCCTCCTGCTCGCGTCCAATCGGGACCGGCCGCACGGGATCGGCAACGAGCACGACCTCGTCGGTCGGTTCTTCATGGACCACCCGCGGATCCTGTCGGGTTCGGTGTCGTTCCGCGCTGGCTGGTCGACGAACAAGCTCTTCGACGCGAAGTTCCACGACCGCAATGACGCCGTACGGGCGTGGGGGACGCACATCGCTGGCGCGCTGGGCCTCGCCCCGGCGGTCCAGGAGCGCGAGCGTGTCGGCAACGCCCGTGTGTGGTTGAGTTCGATGTTCCCAGGCGACAACACCGCCGCGTCCGATGCCGTGCGGCGCCTGCTCCAACGGCGCGAGCAGAGGGTCGGGCCCGACTTCGCCCTCTCCAGCGACCTGGCGACGATTGCGCGGCACCCGGTGGCGGCCAGCGGGTTCGCGCTCACCCGCCGGTACCGGCCGCGATCGCTCATCCGGCGAGTGTGCTTGCAGGCGATCGTCGAGCCCGAGCCCGACCCCGCCGCCCGCGTCACCCTGTCGGCACACGATCGAGACGCGCTCGGGATGGCCCGCGTCGAGGTGGGCTGGAAGCTGTCGCCGCTCGTGCGGCGCACCTTCGACCGTACGTTCGAGATCGTCGCAGCCGAGCTGCAACGGGCCGGCATCGCTGACGTCACGCTCGATCCGCCGCTGGGCGACGGTGACGAGTGGCCGCCGACGTTGAATCCACAGGGCACCTGGCACCACATCGGCACCACGCGGATGGGCGTGTCGGCGCGGACGGGCGTCGTCGATCGCGACGGTCGGGTGTTCGGGCTGAACAACCTGTACGTCGCCGGGAGCTCGACCTTCCCGACGGCCTCGGCCAACTTCCCGACACAGACCATCTGCGCGTTGGCCATCCGCACCGCCGAGCACATCGCCCGACGCTTGGCCGGTCGAGCGCTCCCGCCCCCACCCGAGGCGTAGGCGAGCCACGCTCGCGCCGTGCACGACGGTTCGCCTCCGAGGGTCAACGCTGGGTCAAACGCGCCAGCCGCTTCCACGCTGTGAACGAGGTCGGCCGTACGATCGTCGCCGCCATGATGACCGTGTGCCGCCGGGATCAACTCGAGGGCCCTGGTTTGTCGTGCTGGATGGAATCCGACGTGCGGCTGGAGGCCGGCATGGTCATCGCCCGCACCCGGATCTGGACCGATCGTCCCCGTTCCAAGTTGATCGGCGCTGTGCGCGTGCTCGCCGTCGACGACGCCGGCAACGTCGTCGGCTTCACCGGTGAGCGCTCCGTTCACGCCGGCGGACGAGTGCGGCCAGGTCGCGCCGACCGCATCACGGAATGGTCATCGGCACTGTTCGCGGACACGCTCGACGAGGTGGTCGCGTTGGAGGTCGTGCACTTCTTGCCGCCTCGGCGAGGCCTGGTCGACCGGATCGTCGATCGCCTGTAACTTCCACGGGCGTTCGCACGATGACAGGGCGTGGGAATTCGCATGCGTGGGCGCCCCGGTCGGCTGATCGCGGTCAGCGGCGCCGTCATCGGATGGGCAGCCATCGCGGCGATCGGCATCAGCGTGCTCGACGGGGATTCGTCCGGTGGTGCGTCGGTCGAGATGACCACGACGACCGCGGGACCGACTGCGCCGACCGACAGCCCGATGCTGCCCACGTCGACCTCCACTTCCACGACCACGACAACGACCGCACTCGATCCGATCGAGGCAGGACCGTCGATCGCCTCGGTCTTCGCGGCCGCCAACGCAGCACTGTCTTCGGCGTTGGCGGAAGCAGCACTGCCCGCCGTCGCGCCGACGACGCCGGTGCGACCGAGCCGAACGGCGATCAGCGCGTCGCCTCCCCCGGGTCCGCCGGCCGGTGAGGCTCCGTCCGACGCACCGGCCGCCCCCACGCCCACCGAGGTCCCGTCGAGCGTTCCTCCCGGCACCTCGCCTCCCGCCACTGCGGTTCCTGGCACCAACCAGCCCATCGCGGTGCCGGCGCCCCCGGGAACGACGGCACCCGTGGCGACGGCACCCGCCACGACGGCACCCGCCGAGACCGCACCGGCCGCGACGACACCTGTGGTGACAGCACCGGCGGGGAGCGTGCCCCCCGTAGGTCCGTCCACGACGGTGCCCGTCGCGACCGTCCGACCTCCGGTCGTCACCGTCCCCGACGACCGGCCGGACGGCAAGGGCGGCTCCGATGACGACGACGACGGTCACGGCCCCGACCGCCCGCGCCCGGGCAATGGCCACGGCGGCCACGACGATGACGAGCCGGGCGGCGAAGGCCGCAGCTGACCGCTTCCGCGGCGTTGCCGGTCGGCCGCTGTAACAGCAGGGCCGCACCGCACGATTGCACCCCAGGAGGTCGGAGGTCGGCCATTCGTCGGAACCGCGGTTCGCGACGCTCGGCCAGCTCCGCGAGATCGAGGCTGGAAGCGACGACGCAGTGGGACGACAAACGCAGAGTGACCTGCTCGACCGGGCCGCGCGGGCGGGGGCTTGAACCGGCGATGCTGGGTCCGTCGTACCGCTGGGGAACGCCGTCCCAGGAGGAGCTCCCACCGCGCCGACGGGAACGCCGTTGTGCACCTTGGCAGACATCCGCGCCGACGAAGGTCGGCGTCATCGGCCCGGCGGCCTGGCTCGACCGCGTCGGGACGGTGGCACCGGCGTGGCGTCGCCAGGTGGTCGCATCGATGGATCCCACCGCGCTGGACGGGTCCATGCTGACCAGCGCCTTCGTGCAGGAACTGGTGGTCGACAGCCAGGCGTTCGCGGCGATGCGGGCGCACCTGCCCTACGAGGCTCGCGCCGCGATCGCGACCATCGTCGGCCACGATCCCGACCACGTGTTCGCGCCGGCGCTGAACCGCAGGGCGCGCGTCTTCAAGCGGACCGTCGACGTCGCGCTCGGCTCGGTCGCGCTGCTCGTCGCCGCGCCGGTGATAGCCCTCGGCGCAGTCGCGGTCAAGGCCGAGACTCGCGGGCCGGCACTGTTCAAGCAGGTGCGGCCGGGTCTCGACGGGCGGTCGTTCACCATGCTGAAGCTGCGCACGATGACGACCGGCAACGACGACCGCGAGCACCGCGACTACGTCGCCGCACTGATCAACGGCACCGGCGCCACGCACGACGGGATCTTCAAGTTGACCAACGATCGCCGCATCACTCGCGTCGGGCGGTTCCTCCGCCGGTACAGCCTCGACGAGTTGCCGCAGCTGATCAACGTCATCCGCGGCGACATGAGCCTGGTCGGGCCTCGGCCGCCCGTCGCTGCCGAGGTCGACCACTACGACGTGACGCACTGGATGCGCTTGCGCGTGAAGCCGGGCATGACCGGCGCATGGCAGGTGGCCGGACGCTGCGAGCTGTCGTACGACGAGATGGTTCGTCTCGACGTCGACTACTGGCGCGCATGGTCGGTCCGCAACGAGCTGCGGATCCTGGCGCGCACGTTGCCCGTCGTCCTCGTCGGCCGCGGTGCGGCATGACTCACTCGCAACCGAAGGGAACAGTTGGATGAAGTTGGCACTGGTCGGATTGGGCTACTGGGGCAGCAAGCTGCTGCGCAACATGGTGACGTTGCTCGGGCCGCGAGGTGTCGTCGCCGTCGACGCCTCCAGCGCACTGGTCGACTGGGCGGCAGCCAGTTATCCGGGCTTGACCTGCCGGGCGACGCTGGAGGACGCGCTCGACGACCCCGAGGTCGTCGGCGTCGTCGTCGCCACACCGGTCGCCAGCCACAGCGCCCTGACGGAGACAGCGCTTCGCGCCGGCCGGGCGGTGCTCGTCGAGAAGCCGCTCGCCGGCAGCGTCGCCGAGGCCCGGCAGCTCGCCGAGCTCGCCGACGACGTCGGGCAGCTGTTGATGGTCGGCCACACGTTCCTCTTCAGCCCGCGCCTCGCCGTCATCCGCTCGTACATCGACAACGGCACGCTCGGGCCGATCCACTACGCGACGATGTCGCGGTTCGCGCTCGGGCCGTACCGCAGCGACGTCAACGTGATCTGGGACCTCGCGCCCCACGACGTCTCGATCCTCTGCTACCTGCTCGGCGAGTTCCCCAAGTCCGTCCGGACCGCGGGCCGCAGCATCACCCGCTCGGGCTCACCGGACGTGGCGTTCATGACGATGCAGTTCCCCTCGGAGGTCGTCGCCGAGATGTCCGTGTCCTGGCTGGCGCCGCGCAAGGTGCGCAACACGATCATCGTCGGAGACACGCGGATGCTCGTGTACGACGACATGGACGCCGACGAGCCGATCAAGCTGCACGACAAGGGCTTCGTCCTGCCGGAGGGCGACGGCTTCGGGGCCCACCAGCTGACCTACCGGACCGGTGACACGGTGGCTCCCTACGTGTCCGCCGACGAGCCGCTGGCCAACCAGTTGCAGCACTTCGTCGAGTGCATCGGGGGCGCGCCGTGCCGCTCCGACGGCTGGTTCGGCGTCGGGGTCGTCGAGATCCTGGAGGCGGCCGACCGCTCGTACCGGGAGGACGGGATCTCGATCGAAGTGGGTGAGCGGACCCTGCTCCGCGGCGCCGCGTGAGCCGAGTCGTCCTGTGCGTCCAGAACATGGGCGTTCCCGACGATCCGCGCGTGTGGCGCGAGGCGTGCTCGCTCGCCGCCGCCGGACACGGCGTGACGGTGGTGGCGCCGAGGACGGGGGCTGCACCGCGCCGTGAGCGCATCGACGGTGTCGACGTCGTCCGCTACCGCAACGTGGCCGCCTCCGGCATCGTCGGGCAGCTCGTCGAGGTGGTCAGCGGCTTCGTCGGCACCGTACGGTCGGTGGCAGCGCTGCGCCGGCACGGGGTGATCGACGTGCTCCACGTCGCCAACCCACCCGACACGCTGTTCCCGCTCGGTTGGTGGCTGCGGCGGGACGGGACCAGGTTCGTCTACGACCAGCACGACGTGGCACCCGAGCTCGCGGCCGCCAAGCTCGGCCGGCACGTGGCCCTCGAGCGTCTCCTGCGAGCCCTGGAGCAGGCGTCGTGTCGAGCCGCGCACCTCGTCATCGCCAGCAACAACAGCAGTCGGCGACGGCTCATCGGCGACGGGGTCGCGCCCGCGAAGATCACCACCGTCCGGCTCGGTCCGGCGATCGTCGACGTCGCCGAGGGAACCACCGCCGGTGCCGACGGTGGCCTACGCGGGGGTGATGGGTCGTCAGGACACCGTCGACGTGCTCGTCGAGGCGTTCGCCGTCGTCGCCGCGGCAACACGCGGCCGATCCGGCTGCTGCTCATCGGCCGTGGTGAGGCCGTCCCCGAGCTGCGCCGCCGGATCACCGACCTCGGCATCGCCGACACCGTCACGTGGACCGGTTGGGTACCGCGCGCGGAGGTGCACGAGCGCTTGCGGACGGCGACGGTCGGGGTGTCGCCCGACGTCGACGACCCGTACACCAGGCTGTGCACGATGATCAAGGTCTCCGAGTACCTCGCCGCCGGACTGCCGGCGATCGTCGCCGACCTGCCGGAGAACCGGGCCACCGCCGGCGACGCCGCCGCGTACTTCCGTGCCGGCGACGTCGACGATCTCGCCACTCGCCTCGAGGAGGTGCTGTTCGACGGCGCCCGCCGCCGGGCGATGGCCGAGGCCGCGGCGCGCCGGGCGCCGGCACTCGTGTGGGACGCCAGCGCGGTGCGTCTGCTCGCCGCCTACGACCACCTCCTCGCCGGCGCCCCGGCCGTCGAGGGCGAACAACACATCGGCGAGACCACCACCGCAGGAGCACGCTGACATGGACCCGATCCCCTTCCTCGACCTCCCCCGCCTGCACGCGACGATCCGCACGGAGCTCGATGCGGCCTACGACCGGGTGCTGCGCACCGGCGCGTTCATCGAGGGACCCGAGTTGGCCGGCTTCGAGCAGGCCTTCGCCGCTGTCCATGGCGTCCCCGCTGCGGCAGGCGTCGGTTCGGGCACCGACGCGCTCGCCCTGGCGCTGCGGGCGATGGGCGTCGGCGCGGGCGACGAGGTCGTCGTGCCGTCGATGACGTTCGTCGCCACCGCCGAAGCGGTCGTCCACGTCGGGGCCACGCCCGTCCTCGCCGACGTCGACGCCGAGACGCTGCTCCTGACGCCTGGCACGGTCGAGCCGGTGCTGACGCCGCGCACTCGCGCGGTCGTCCCGGTGCACCTGTTCGGACACGTCGTGCCGCCGGCGCACATCGCCGAGTGGATCGGGCGCGGACTGCTCGTGCTCGAGGACGCCGCCCAAGCACACCTCGGCCATCACGGCGGCACGGGTGTCGGGCACATGGGCCACGCGGCGGCCTTCAGCTTCTACCCCGGCAAGAACCTCGGGGCGCTGGGCGACGGCGGGGCGGTCATCAGCCGTGACGCGAACGTGGCTGCCGTGGTCAAGCGCCTGCGCAACCACGGCTGCGTGACGAAGTACGAGCACGAGGTGGTCGGCTGGTGCTCGCGGCTGGACGGCATGCAGGCAGCATGGCTCCAGGTGAAGCTGGCCCATCTGCCGGCGTGGACCGACGCCCGTCGGCGCCTGGCCACCCACTACGGCGCCCGCTTCGCGACGGACGGCGTGCGCACCGTGCCGTGGCAGGACGGCGACGTCCACCATCTCCTGGTGATCCGCGTCGCCGTTGAGATGCGTCAGCGCGTGCGCGACGCGCTCGAGGCGAAGGGCATCCAGACAGGGATCCACTATCCGGTGGCGCTGTCCGAGCAGCCGTCGATGGCGCCGTACCGACGGTCGTGCCCGAACGCCGAGCTCGCGGGGCGAGAACTGCTCTCGCTGCCGATCGACCCGTTGCTGAGCCACATGGCGGTGGATCGCGTGTGCGACGAGGTCGCCGCGCTGGTCGGTGCATGAGGACGTTGCGGCAGCTGTGGCGCCGGCTCCCGGTGCCGCCATCGGTGCGCATCGCCCGCCGGGCCCTCGGCCAGTACCTGTGGCGTGCCCGGCGCATCCCGGCGACGTGGCGTCACAAGCGCTACGAGGACGCCGAGGTGGCCCGGCTGCGCACCCGCCTGGGCTCCACCCCGCGCGCCGAGGTGGTCACGATCGTCGCCACCTACCGGCGACCCGAGGGGCTGCTCGAGGCCGTGAGCTCGGCGCTGGCCCAGGGCATCGACGACCACCTCGTGGTGGTCGTCGACGACGGCGGCGGCCTGCCCGATCTCCCTGCCGACCCTCGCGTCGTCGCGCTCACGCTCAGCCGCAACTACGGCTGCCTCGGCATGGTCCGCAACGTCGGCATCAGGTTGACCGATTCGAAGGTCCTGTCGTTCCTCGACGACGACAACACCTGGCGGCCCGATCACCTCCGACTGTCGCTGGCCGCCCTCGCCGCCGGCGCCGACCTCGTCTACACCGACCTCCACCGGGTGCGCGCTGACGGCACGACGTTCGACGTGCTCTCGCACCCGTACGACCGCCGAGCGATGTGGTTGCACAGCTACGTGGACAGCAACGCCCTCGTGCTGCGGCGCGATCGACAGGTCCTGTTCAGCCGGACGCCCCGCCAGAAGGAGGACTGGGCGCTGGTCCTCAGGCTCAGCCGCCGGTGGCGGGTCACCCACGTGCCCCAGGCGACGGTGCGCTATCTCGTCAACCCGAACAGCCACTACACGCAGTGGTCGCCGACGTGACGAGCGGTCGCCTCGGCCGGGGAGTGCTGTGCGCTGCGGCCGTCGCCGTCGCCGCACCAGGCGCGTTGGCCGCGGCCCATCTGACGACGCTCACCGCCGCGTCGTTGCTGCCACGGCGCAGGCGGCGGCGCGACGGCCGTCAGCGGCGGCTTCTGGTGCTCGTGCCGGCGCGCAACGAAGCGGCCGTCATCGCCCGCGCCGTGACGCCGCTCGTCGCTCAACGCCGGTCCGGTGATGTCGTGCTCGTCGTCGCCGATCGCTGCACCGATCAGACGGCTGCCCTGGCCGCCGCTGCCGGCGCGGAGGTGCTGGAACGCTCGCTTGCCGCGACGCCGGGCAAGGGTGCGGCGATCGACGACGGTCTGCGCGCCATGGCGGGCCGCGAGTGGGACGCGCTCGTCACGGTCGACGCCGACTCGGTGGTCGGCGACGGCTTCCTCGGCGCCTGCGACGCTGCCCTGCAGACCGGCGCCGCTGCTGCCCAGGCGCGCAGCGAGGCCCTCGCCGGCCGCGGCGTGATGACGCACGCCGCCACCGTGGCCGCGTCGTTGCAGGGCGTGTCGCTGCCTCGGGGTCGCGACCGTCTCGGCCTCGCCGTCCGGCTCAAGGGACCGGGCATGGTCGTGCGCCGCGACGTCGTCGAGCGGTGGCCGTTCCCCGTCGGCGGCAGCTCCGAGGACACCCGCTACGGGATGGATCTCGTGCTCGCCGGCATCGTCCCGATGCACTGCGACGCCGCCACGGTGAGGTCGCAGAGCAGCCGTCGCCTGCAGGCGGCCAGCGTGCAGCGGTTGCGTTGGGAGGCGGGTCGCCTGCACCTCGCCCGCCGCTACGTCGTGCCCCTCCTACGGGCCGGGACGCCGTCGTCGATCGAAGCGGCGGTGCACCTGGCCACGCCTCCCCTGTCCGTCGCCGTCGGACTGCTGGCCGCCGGGGCCGCGCTGGCCGCCGTCGCCGGCGCCGGCGCGCTCGTCGTCGCCGACGGGGTGCTCGTCGGCCTCGTCGGCCTCGACGTGGTCGCCGCCCTCGTCGCCGCGCGAGCCGACCGTCGGGCCTGGGCCGCCCTGGCGTTGGCGCCCGCCTACGTGGCGTGGAAGGGAGTCCTTCAGGTGCGGGCCATCGTCGCCTCGGACGTCGCGGCGCGGCCGTTCGAGCCCGCCGTGCGGGACTGACGGGGGCGGCAACCGCAAACGGCTGGGCCGCCCGAGCAGCCGCCAGAACGCGGCGCGCTGGTAGGGGCCGCGCCACGCCCGCAAGCCCTCCTGGAGCACGAGCGCGCTGCGGTAGGCGACGGTGGGCAGCGGCCCGTGCCGGCGTCCGTAGAGCACGGCTTTGTTGACCATCATCAGCTCGCGCAGTGGCGTCCGTTCCCCGTGCCCACCGTCGTGATGGACCACGGCGCCGGGCGCGTAGAGGGTGCGCCAGCCGTGGTCGGCCGCTCGGAGGCACAAGTCGCTCTCCTCGGCGTAGAGGAAGAACGATTCGTCCCACCCGCCGAGGGCGTCATGGCACCGCCGGTCGACCAGCATGGCCGCCCCGCTCGCCCAGTCGACGACGGTCGGCGTGGCGTACAGGGCCGGATCGACGACGAGCTCGCCGAGCGCGCCGAACCGGCCGGCGCGCTCACCGCCGAGGATCGCCTCGCCGAGTGCGCGTCCGACGGTGGGCGCGCGTCGCTGGCTGTACGCCGTGCTCCCGTCCGGCTGGATGAGGCGGGGCACGGCGATGCCGATGCACGGCACGGCGAGCGCGTCGACGAGCACGTCGAGGGTGCCGGCGCAGATGCGGGTGTCGGGGTTGAGGACGAGCAGGTCGTCGCCGGGGGCGTGCCGCGCAGCGAGGTTGATCCCGGCGGCATAGCCGCCGTTGCGCAGGCTCCGAACGAGCTCGACCGCGGGCGCGCGGCCGGCGACGAGGTCCTGCGTGCCGTCGCCCGAGCCGTTGTCGACGACGACCACCGGCACACCTCGGGCGTGGGTGGCGAGGGCGTCGAGGCACGCGCCGACGACCTCCGCGCTGTTGAACGTGACGACGACCGCCGTCACGCCGGCCACGACGACCTCCCCTGCGGGCGATCGTCGGTCACCCGGCGCGTCGGGGGCGTCGGCGCACGGCCCGCCGGACCGAACGCAGGGTCGGCTTCAGCGCGGGCGGGATCCACGCCGAGCCGCGATGCGCCGGCAGTTCGAAGCGCAGCGCATCGTGACCGCAGCACTTCCGCGGCGCGACGGCGAGCCCGAGGTCGATCGCCGAGGACGCCAGCGCGTCGAGCGCCAGCTCGGTCGACGGGTGGACCGCGTAGAGCTTCGAGGTCGTCACGACCACCGGTCGCAGCTCGCCCCGATCCACAGCGCCCCAGACCGCCGCGGCGACGTCGGGGTGCCGTGGGTTCATGTGGTCGTCGAAGACCATGATGCCGCCAGGCCGGCAGGTGCGCCGTGCCGTGGCGACGTCGATCGTGACGATCGACCGCTCGTGGCTCCCGTCCACGTGGACGAAGCGACACGTCGAGTCGCCCACCGCGCCGTCCAGCGCCGTCGTGGACGAGCCGACCACCAGCCTGGGCAGGTGCGCATGGAACCGCAGGTAGTTGAGCTCGAACGCGACCTGGCTCGCGGGGCGATCGATGCAGTCCCATGCGCCGGGTTCGAAGGGCAGGTCGTCCCACAGATCGTTGACCACCAACGTCTCGCCACCGCGGAGCAGGCTGCCGAGCAGGATCGCGCTTCGGCCGGCGAGCGCGCCGATCTCGAGGATGTCGCCGGAGGTGCCGGTCGTGCCGTGGAGCTCGTCGATCGCCCGGAACGCGCGCACGTCCGTCGGCCCGAACCAGCCGGCGACGGATGGCCCGACGCGGGCTTCGAAGTCGACGGGGCGCAGCGTCGGCTCGTTCACGGGCGGGTGGGGGACAGCGCGGAGATCATCGCCACCATCGTGACGATGTGCTGCTGAAGGAACGCTGAAGTCCTCGACGGTCACGACGGCCACCTCGGCAAGCGGACCTCCAAGCAGGTCCCGCCGGCACGCTCGGCGACGCGGATGGAGCCGGCGTGGGCGTGCACGATCTCGCGGGCGATCGCCAGCCCGAGCCCGGAACCACCTGCGTCGCGGGCCCGGGCGTCGTCCAGGCGCACGAAGCGGTCGAACACGCGCTCGCGGTCGCCCGGATCGATGCCCGGGCCGTCGTCGACGACGTCCAGGGCGACGTCGTGCCTGGCAGCGCGCAGGGTCACATCGACGTGCGCGTCGGCGTGGCGGCGCGCGTTGTCGAGCAGGTTGCGCACGACGCGTCCGAGCTGCTCGGCGTCGCCGCCCACGCGGGCAGGCCGGCGCCAGGCGACGACGGATCGTCGTCCCCGGCGCGGCCGGGGAGCGGTCCAGCTCGTCGGCGACGATCGCGGCGAGATCGACCTCGGCGTGGCGCGGCTCGGCACCATCGAGCCGGGCGAGCAGCAACAGGTCGCGGACGATCCCTTCGACGCGGGCCTGGTCGGCGAGCACGTCCTCCGCCGTGGCCGCCCAATCAGCGAGGTCGGGCCGGACCAACGCAGCTTCCAGCTGCACGCGCATCGCCGCCAGTGGGCTGCGCAGCTCGTGCGATGCGTCGGCAGCGAACTGGCGCTGCCGCGCCGACGCGGCCGCGAGGCGGTCGAGCAGATCGTTCATCGTCGTGCCGAGGCGGACGATCTCCTCGGCGCCCGACGGCACGCGCACTCGCCGCCGGCGGCCGTCGGCGCCGATCGACTGCAGCTCGGCGCGCATCGCCTCGACCGGGCCGAGCGCCGCGCCCATGCCCCACCAGGTGACCGTCCCGACGAGGAGGACCACCAGCGGCAGGACGGCGGCGAGGCGCACCGCCCAGACGGCGACGGCATGGTCCGCAGGTTCGAGGCTGGTCGCGACGTACACCTGGAGCGGACCATCGGGCCCGACCGCGTCGACGGCGACGAGTCGGAACCGGCCGGCCGGACCACTCGGCAACTGGTCGACCGTCACGCCGCGATCGCCATCGCCCGGCAGGTCGCCGAGGCGTGTCCGGGCCAGCGCCGGCGTGCTCGCGGCGACGATGGTGCCGTCGACGTCGACGACCTGGGCGACGGTGAAGCGATCGCCGGTCACCAGCGCAGCGTTGACCTGCGGGGCCTCGGCCACCAGCCTGGCGATGTCCTCGGCGCGGCCCTCGGCGAAATCCTCGCGTCCCTGCTCGATCGACGCGTGGAGGACGGCGAGCAGCAGTCCCGCCAGCGCGGCGAGCGCGACCGAGACGACCACGACGGCGACCGCCGTCACGCGTCGGCGCAACGACCGCAGCGGCCAGCGCCTCCCGATCGCGGCGAGCGAGATCACGCCGGTGCCGCCATGCGATAGCCGACACCGTGCACCGTCTCGATCGAGTCACGATCGAACGGGGCGTCGATCTTGCGGCGCACGCCGCTGAGGTGCACCTCGACGACGTTCGCATCGCCGTCGAAGTTGACGTCCCACGCGTGGGCCAGCAACTCGGCCTTGGAGACCGCAGCCCCCGCATGGCGCATCAAGTACTCGAGGACGGAGAACTCCTTGCTCGTCAGGTTGATCGGCCGGGTGCCGCGGGTGCAGGTGTGCGCGGCCGGATCGAGTCGCAGATCGGCGACCTCGAGCACCGTCGGGCGCTCGACCGCGCCGCGGCGCAGCAGGGCGCGGACCCGGGCCTGGAGCACGACCAACGAGAACGGCTTGGCGAGGTGGTCGTCCGCGCCGGTGTCGAGCGCTTCGGCGATGTCGTGCTCGCCGTCCTTGGCCGTGAGCATCAGGATCGGCGTCCACACGCCGGCCTCGCGCAGACGGCGGCAGACGACGAAGCCGTTGAGCTTCGGCAACATGACGTCCAGCAGGATGACGTCGTAGGGATGCTCGCAGCCCAGCCACAGCGCCTCCTCGCCGTCGTGGGCGACGTCGACGGCCAAGCCCTCCTGGCGCAGGCTCCGGGCCAGCCCGGAGGCGAGGCGCACCTCGTCGTCGACGACCAGCACCCTCATCAGCCGAACCTCGGCAGGATCCGGGCGATGTTGATCCGACGGAGGATCGCGGTCAGCTCGGCCGCCAGCCGGCGGTCGAGCACGAAGACGGCGACGACCCATGCGAGGAACCCGGCCGTCGACCCGACGACCACCCGCGCCAACGCCGGCCACGGCAGTTGGGCGACGGCCCACGCCACGGCGCCGGCCACGAGGGTCGCCGGCAGTCGTCCGGCGGCGGTGGCGACGGCGTGCCACGGCCGGGCCCGCACGCGGTACAGGCCGAAGAACCACACCGGCACGGTCACGACCAGCGAGAGCAGCGACGCCACCGCGGCGCCGATGATGCCGTGCGGCGCGAGCACGATCATCCCCCCGACCAGCACGCTGGCCCGCAGGACACCCATCGCCGTGTCCAACGCCGGCCGTCCGAGGCTGAGCACGAGCGACCCGGCGGTGCTGATCAACGCCCGCAGGTAGCCGGCGATGCACATGATCGCCAGCGGAACCGCGGCGGGAGCGAACGCCGGGCCGAGCAAGGCCTCCACGATCGGTTGGGAGAGCGCGGCGAACACCGCCGCCAACGGGCCGGCGAGCCCGCAGGTCAGCGCCAGGTAGCGCGGGTACGTGGCGATCGCCCACTCCCGCGACTCCCGGGCGCGCACGGCGAGCGCGGGGAAGGCGACGCTCTCGAGCACGGAGACGATCTCCGTGGTCGGCAGGTTGGCCAGTCGGTACGCGATGCGGTACGAGCCCAGCGAGACCCGGCCGAGGTAGCGGCCGACGAGCAGGTCGTCCGCGCGCGTCGAGACGTAGTACGTCAGGTTGGACCCGAAGCGCCACTTGCCGTAGCGCATCAACGGGCGCACCTCGGCGATGGAGAACACCAGTCGCGGCTGGAAGCCGGAGTACCGATAGCTCCACGCCGTGCGCGGTGACGCCGACGAGCATGGCGGCGATCAGCCCCCAGGCCGAGTGCGTGAGCGCGGCGAGCACGATCCCCGCACCCAGCTCGACGGCGTTGGCGACCAGTTCGGTCGTCGCCGTCGGGCGGAGGTCGACCTGGCGGGCGCGCCAGTCGATGGCCAAGCTGGTGAAGCCGCGGATGAACGGCACCACGGCGACGACGCGCACCATCGTGACGACGTCCGGCGCGTTCAGCCACGTGGCGATCGGCTTGGCGATCAGCACCAGCGTCAGGCTGATCACCGCACCGCGCACGACGAGGAACGTCCAGGCGGCCTGCCACAGCCGCGGGCGTTCGTCGGCCGAGTCGATCAGGGCGTCGTTCAACCCCGGGTGGCTGGCGATCTCCAGCGCCCCGACCACGCCGGACACGAGGAAGAAGGACCCGACGTTCATCGGGCCGAGCAGGCGGGCGACGGCGATGCCCTTGGCGACCGACAGCAGTTGGATCGCGCCGCGCGAGCCGAACATGAACGCGGCTGACCGCCACACCGAACCTGGTGCCACATCTGTGGCCCGCGTCTCGGTGCGCTGCTCGCCGAGCGCGGTCACGACAGCTCGACGGCGCCGGCGTCGGGCGCATCCGTCCGCGGTCGTCCGGTGATGTCGTCGGCTGGAGCGCCATCGGCGACGCCGAAGTCCACCGCCGGGCTCTGCGGGGTCAGCCGGTAGTCGGTGCGGTCCGCGAAGCACGGATCACCGGTTCGATCGAGCGGACCGGCGCCGACGCCTTCGACGACGTTGCCCACCTGCACGCTCGCCGGCGCGCTGCCGGCGAGGACGATGTCCGAGACGATGTTGTTGACGACCTTGAGGTCCTCGTTCGGCGCGTGCGTGCTGTCGATGAGCAGGCCGGGGAACGGCTTGCCGCCGCGCCCGTTGTCCACCGACGTGTTGTTGACGAGCGTCACGTCGATCGTCCCGTTCACCGTGATGCCGGCACCGGCCCAGTGGTGCACGAGGTTGTTCTGGACCACGACGTCGCGCACCAGCATCACCGGGTCGGCGTTCGGGCCTGCCCCGCCGCCGAGGTGGCCGAGGATGATGCTCTGGTCCTGGCTGTCCGACGTGAGCGACGTGAGGATGTTGGCGTCGATCAGGGCGCCGTCGACGGTGACGACCTGGATCCCGTCGTTGTGGTCCTGGTTCTGCTGGAGGTCGTGGATGAAGTTGCGCGCGATCGTCACGTCGCGCGCGCCGGCGACCTGGATCCCGTCGGCACCGGCGGCCACCAGCTCGTTGTCCGTGATGCGGATCCCGTCCACCCAGCGAGCGGTGTCCGGTGATCCCTCGCCGACGTGCACGTTGCGCGCCGGGCCGAGCTTGTGCATCACGTGCTCACCGGTGATCCGGCTGTGGTCGATGGTGACGTCGCTCGAGCCGCCGACGATGTCGACGCCGGCGTTGTGCGCCGGATCGATGGTGACGTCGGTGAGACGAATGCCCGTGCTGCGGCCGGTGATCGTCACCGCGCTCGACGCAGGGTCCTCGTTGCCGGCGATCGTCAGCCGCGCTGACCGTCACGTCGCGGGCGCCGTCGAGCACCAGGCCGGCCACGATCACCTCCGCGAGACGACCCGACGATCGTCAACGGCCCGCCGCCGCGGATGGTGATCGGCGGGTACGTACCGGGGTGCAGCACGACGACCGGGTCCGCCGTGTCGGCGACGCTGCGCACGACGTCGTCCACGGAATCAGCCGGCGTCGCCACGACGGCGTCCAAGGGCACCGCCGGGGCCGGCGCGGCGGCGACCGGCGGGGCGATCGCATCGCCGTGCTCGGCGCACGGCACCGTCGACGCCGTCGTCGGTGCCGCGCTGGTGATCGGCGCCGTCGCGGGTTCAGGCGCAGCGGTGGTCGAGGGTGACGTGGCCGGCGCGGTCGTCGAGGGCGACGGCACCGTGCCGGCTGCCGGCGTCGACCGGTCGTGGTCGCTGCAGCCGGCCGCGACGACCATCAGGGCGATCGACATCGCCGCACCGAAGCGTCTCACGGCCGGGTTCGACCGGTGCCGGTGACCGTGCCGCTGACCGTGCCGCTGACAGGCCCGCGCTGGGCGCGCTCGAGCGCGTGGGGCGGCGTGCCCGGGCAGCGATCGAGCCCGGCGCGGGCCAGCCGCGACGGCACCGGCGCCGTCGCCAACTCGTCCACGTCGACGTGTCCGCCGGGAACCGCTCGCAGGCGATGTGGCCAGTCGCCAGCGAGGGCCGCGGTGATCTGACCCGCGCAGCGCGCGCACGCCGGGTGGTAGTGCACCTCGACGGGCGCCGCCCTGCTCCCGTGCCGCTCCCACCGGCTGCGGACGGCCTGCTCCCACTGCTCGAGCGGCAAGAAGGCCGCGAAGCAGGCGAGGACGCCGAAGAACTCGATCTTCACCGTCGTCCACAGGCCGATGTTGAACAGCAGCCCGACGATGATCACCGGGTAGCGCATCGGGCGCCAGAAGATCAGCGGGAACGTCAGCTCCCACAGCAGGGCGATCACCTGGAACAGCACCAGGATCCACGCGTGGTGCAGGACCCAGAACCCCAGCGCGGTGGTCTCACCGGACGAGGCCTTGTCCTGGATCGCCTGGCGCAGCGTGTCGCCCCACATCCACTGGATGCCGATGGACCGCAGCTTGGAGTACCCGGACAGGAAGTAGAGGACGGCGAGCCCGACCTGGATCGCCCGCACGGCCCAGGCCGCGTTGGTCGACGGCTCGGCGGCGTCGGTACGTCCGCCGACCGCCATGTCCGACCTGGCCCGGCGGACGCGCCCGAGCAGCGAGTCGACGGAGCGTCGCTGGCTGGCCGACACCGTCGCCAGGAACAGCAGACCGAGCACCAGGCTGACGCGGGCGTGCTTCATCTCGCCCCAGGACTGGCCGAGGCACTGCCAGTAGAGGTACAGCACGGCGGCAACGGGGCCGGCCAGGCGGTAGCGCCACCCGACGGTCGCGGCGAGCGCGGCGAGCAGCAGGACGACCTGGACGGCGCGGATCTGCCAGCTGCCCGGTGGCCCGACGCCGACCTGGTCGAGCAACCACGTGGCTCCGACGGGATGCCAGAACAGGCGCGGCGTATCGCCCATGGCGACGGACACCTCCTTGCGCAGCAGCACGTCGAAGAAGGCGAAGCCGAACAACCAGATGCGCAGCAGTCCGACTCGTGCTGCCGGGACCGGGGTGAACCAGAAGCGCGACCAGGCCCCCCACACGACCGTCACCGGGCCGCCGTCGCGCCGGCGATCCCCGGCGATCGACGCGGTCACAGCGTCACCTTCCTGACCATCCGCCCGCGGTCGAGGTGCTCATCGAGCGCCGGCACCCGCCACAGCTCGATCGACACCGGTGTCGGCGAGTCGGGCCGCGCGTCGTGGAACACGATCGCCAGCTCGTCCGCGTACCGCTTGGCGTGGGCGTCGTCGACGTCCTCCAGGTTTCTCTTCACCCACCGGCGCCACTCGAACGGTTCGAGCGCGAACGTGTGCTGATCCATCTCGAGCCGCTCTCCCGTCGCCGTGACGGCGAAGACCCGGGGAACCATGAAGTCGCGACCGGCTCCGCTCGGCGGGCCGTTGAACATCGCCGAGCCGACGACGGGGTAGGTCGTCCCGTTGGCGAACTTCCAGCCGGCCAGCGCCTGGGCGCCGAGCCAGGCGACGAGGAACATCGAGACCGCGTACATCCACCGCGCCGTGCGCGGCCCGGTCACGTGCTGGCGACCCGTCGTCGTGTGCTGCGCCGTCGCCGTCATTCGTCCCCCCCACCGGCAGTGTCCAATGCGCCGAGCAGCGCGCCCGCCGCGCATCCCACGAGTGGGCGGCGGCCAGCGTCGTGCACGCGGTGCGCAGATCGTGGCCGATCAATGCGGCCACGGAATCGGCGAACGCATCCGGATCGTCATCGCGGCGCACCACGTCGGCGTTGCCGACCAGTCCGACATCGACGGCAGATGCCACCACGGGCAGCCCCGCGGCGAGGTACTCGTAGAGCTTGAGCGGGCAGCTGGCGTCGTTGAACGGGTCGCGCCGGTACGGGATGATCCCCACGTCCGCCGCGCACATGTGGGCTGCCAGCTCGCCGTACGGCACGGGCCCGATGGCGTGGATGTTCGGAGCGCACGGGACCGGCACGGTCGCCGCGCCGACGAGCACGATGGATGCCTGCGGGAGCCGACTCGCGAGTCGTCCGACGAGTGCAGCGTCGACCCGTTCGTTCCAGGCGCCGGCGAACAGCACGCGTGGTCGCGGCAAGGAGCTCATCCGGGCAGGTGCCGGGCCGACGTGAGCGAACGCCTCGACGTCGCACCCGTTCGGGATGTGCACGGCCGTCACCCCGAGCGTCCGGCAATCGGCCACCAGCGCCGGCGACACCCCGGTGACGACGTCGGCGCACCGGATCAACTCGGCCTGACGGCGGCGGAGCCATTCGCGGTGCCCGACGCCGACGGCGGCCCAGTCGCGGTCCTTCAACCAGGCCGCGAGGCGGCGCCGGCGCAAGCCCCTGAGCGCACCGAGTCGTGGTGCGAACGAGACCGCGTCGGGCTCGTCCATGTCGAGCAACCTCGTCCACCGGTTCACCTGGGCGGTGACGAGGCGCTCGAGCGCCACGTCGAGGCGCGGGATCGGCCGTCCGGTCGGCACGATCGGACTGCCGACGAGGACACCGTCGCCGGCCGGTACCGGCCGCCGCGAGAACATCGTGGCTGACGCTGCGCCACGGCGGGGAGCGAGCGGGGAGGCCGGCGGATCGACCCACAACACCCGGTGGTGGCGGCCGAGGGCCCGGGCGATCTGCCAGTCGCCGAGCGGCACGCCGGGCACGAACGGATGGGTGCCGAAGACCACGAGGTCGCGACCTGCGCTCATGCCGCCACCGCGGCGCGGGCAAGGGGGGCGCCAGCGCGGGCCCTGTCGTCCGGCGTCGAGGCGAGCCCGACGACGATCATGAAGATGGCGCTGGCCTGGCTGAAGCGCAGTGCATCGAACGTCGCCGACATCACGGCGAACGCTGCTGCGGCACAGAGGACGGCCGTGAACAACCCGCGCTCGCCGAGGTCGGCGCGCAGGCGCCGCGCGCCGGCCATCGCCGTGGACGCGATGACGACGATCATCGCCAGGACGCCGAGCACTCCGGTCTCGGCGAGCGCCAGCAGGTACTGGTTGTCCAAGATCATCTGCGTGCCGTCGCGCGACACGTAGGTGGTGATGGCCTGCGGCCCGCGACCGAGCCACGGGTGCGGACCCAGGAGGTCGTCGAGCTCCTGGTAGTCCTGCAGCCGCGTCGCCAGGCTCGGGTCGGAGTTGCCGTCCTTGCTGAACTGCTTGCTCAGCGAGTCGACCGACTGTGGCACCAGCTGGGCGACGGCGAAGCCGAGCGAGCCGACGGCGACGAGCCCGACCAGGATCACGCGTGGCCGCCGGATGTTGACGACCAGCGCGACGACCGTCATCACCGCCGCCGCGAGCACGCCCGTGCGCGAGATCGACAGGACGAGGCCGAGCCCGACGAGCAGGAGGCAGGCCAGGAACCACAGCCGCCCCGCCCACGAGCGCGCCGACAGCGCGAGGTACACGGCGAAGGGAGCGGCGAGGGCCATCACCGCGGACAGCTCGAGCGGGTTGGCCGCGAGGCCGGACGGACGGGCGACGTTGTTGCGGATGATGGTCGTCGGCGCGGCGCCGTCGGGGGCGTTCGCGTCGCGCTGCTCGACGAGGCCAGGCGGCGTCGGCTGCAGGCGGATCGGCGTCTGGGTCATGCTCTCGCGGATGGCGAAGATGGCCGCGACGGCGACGAACGTGACCAGGACGCCGAGCAGGAAGCGCCGCCGGCGGCGAGTGGTGGCCACGGCGGCGACGACGATGGCGAACACCACGTACACCACCAGCGTGACGATGAGGCGGATGGCGGCGAGGTAGGCGTTGTCGCTGAGGCGGGCGAAGTTGTCGATCGCCGAGGCGACGGCGACGACGACGAGCAGGCCGGCGTAGGCCGCCGGCCGCCCGGCGCTGAGCGTGCGGCCGCGGCGGAACGAGCGCATGAGCCCGACCCCCAGGCCGACGACGAGCAGCTGGTACGGACGCAGCCCGAGCCCGCCGACCAGCGGCACGTCGTACCGATCAGGGATGAGCACGAGTGCGGCGATCGACGCAGCGAGGAGGGCGAGGAGCCCGCGATCGTGCGGGGCCGTGCTCGGCATCGCCGGCGCGCCGGCATCCACGGCGACGATGGTGGCGGTCACCGCACAGGGGCCGCCGGCTCTGGCCGTTGACCGTTGCCCGCTGCCGACGGGGTGCCGGCCGCGCCGCCGGGCTGCGGCGATGCGACGTGGATCGGGCGGGCCCCGTTCGTCGTCGCGGCTGCCTCGTCCGATGAGACGCCAACGCGATGTGCGGCAGCGGCGCGACGCTCGGCAGCGGCGCGCTTCGAGCGTCGTGAGGCGCGGCGGACGTCGTCGACGCCGCGGATCAGGAGCCACCACAGGGCGAGGACGACGACGACCACGATGGCGGCGGTCAGTGGACCCTTGATCGACGACGTGGCCGACGGTGCCGACGGGGCGCTGATGACGACTCCGTCGAGCGAGAACCGGGTCGCCGGGGTGGACGAATACGTCGCGATGACCGACTGCAGCTCGGCGAGCGCGGCCGCCATCGTGGTCTCGGCGATCTGCGGGGTCGAGCCGTCGACCACGACAACCATCGTGTTGGTGTCCTGGGCGACGACGGCGGTGACCGAGCCGTCCGTCGTCGGGGCGCGGTTCTTCACCGCCTCGGCGAAGCCCGGCGACACGACGATGGTCTTCAACGACAGCGCCGTGTAGTACATGGCTCGGCTGTCGATGACCGCCGGCAACGGGGCCAGCGGTGGCGCATTGACCGTCGTCGTCGTCGTTGTCACCGCCACCGTCGCCGCCGGGTCTCCGTCGACGACGGTCACCGGGACCTCCGCGAGCGTCGTCGCCGTGGCCACCGTCGTCGTCGTCTGCTCGACGCCTGGACGGACGGCGACGACCGCCCTGGACTCGTACACCGGCACGTCCCGGCTGACCAACTTCGCGCCGTCAAGACGGTTCGTGGCGAATGTGGCCAACAGCAGCGCGACGAGCACGCCGTAGGTGACCAGCAGCTTGTGGCGTCGCAGCACCGCGACGGCTTCCGCGAAGGTCACCCCACCCGTCCCCTCCGCCCGGTGTCATCGTGGATCAACGACGTGATGTTCGAGCTCGTTCCCTGCATGCGTCCTCGGTGTCGTCATCGCACGACCCCGGTGCGGCGTTACGCCTCCCGCCGGCGGAGCCCCGCCGACGGCACGTCGTGCCGCTCGAAGCGCGCGCCGCAGGCGCAGCACAACTCGTCGTCGAGCCGCGCCGCGCACCGGCAGACCCAGCCGACCACGCGTCCGGGATTGCCGACGACGAGGGCGTGCGCGGGAACGTCGCGTTGGACGACCGCGCCGGCGGCGACGAACGCGAACGCCCCGATGGTGATGCCGCAGACGATGGTCGCGTTCGCCCCGATCGTCGCCCCGGTGCGGACGCGCGTCGAGAGGAAGGAGTCCGGGTCCTTGGAGCCGAACGACCGTGGCCGCAGGTCGTTCGTGAACACCATGTTCGGCCCGAGGAACACGTCGTCGTCGACGGTGACCTTGTCCCACACCAACACCGCGTTCTTCACGACCACCCGGTCCCCGAGCCTGGCGCCACCCTCGATGTAGGCGTGGTCGCCGATGTTGCAACCGGCGCCCACCACCGCACCGGCGAGCACGTGGGCGAAGGCCCAGACGCGGGTTCCCCTTCCGATGGTGGTCGATTCACACAATCCCAGGGGGTGGACGAAGACCTCGTCGGGTGGGCTCATGACGCCCGGAGGCGCTTGAGCGCGCGGTGGTGCAGGATGCGCACGTTCCCGGGCGATCGCCCGAGAATGGTCGCGACGCGCTCCACCGACAGTCCGTGCATGACGCGCAGCACGACCACGTCCACCTGGGCCGGCGGCAGCGTCCTCACGAGTTGCTCGACCGCCGCGCGGGTTCGTAGCTGCTCGATGGCGGTGACCTCGGGCTGATGGTGATCGGCACGGTCGGGCAGCAATTCGGTGGCGACCACGTCCGTACGCCGGCGTGCCCGACGACGACGGTGGTCCGTGATCCGTCGTCGGGCGATCTTGAAGAGGAGATCTTCGAAGCCGTCGGCGTCGCCGCGGAATCGCCGCACGTAGCCGACGGCGGCGAGCCAGACCTCGGCGCAGATGTCGTCGGCATCGGCCGGCTCGGCCCGCCGGACGAACCCGTGCAGTCGAGGACCGATGGCGCGGTACAGGCACTCCAGCGTTCGACGGTCGGCCGCGTCGACGACGCTGTCATCGCCGAGCACCGCGAACAACGGGGTGGCGGGCGGCATCCCGAGTCGACCGTCGGTCGGCCTGCCGGCGCGCTCCGCCCGCCGCGGTCCCACACCGGAGCTGGCCGCGAGATGGGCGCTCGGCAACGACCTCCCCGGGTCCGCTCCGCCCGCCTGCATCGCGATCATGGTTCGTCCTCCGCGTTTCGATCCGGGGGTTCGGCAGACCGCTGCCCGACGGCCCTGCCAGCATCCGTTCACTCGCAGCTCCCGACGCCGATGTGGGGAACCGCCGCGTCGTGCTTCGACGTGTGATGACGGATCAAGCACCGAGAACGTGTGCCATGACAACGATTGGCAAATTGGTGCGCCGGAACCCCCGTCCGGGTGGAGGGGACGCGCCGTGTCGGGTGCCCGCGTCGACGGATCGCGCAGAGGCAACCACACGCGGTGGGTACCAGCCGGACGAGCTTGCTCATCTGCGCCGCTTGGTGTTGAGTCAGGTGATCGTGGGGCAGAGGGTGGGCTCGAGATCTGCATCGCGCCGTCCCCGTGGACGGGCGGCGAGTGGCGAAGGGATGGGTGGGAACGATGATCGTCTGGCATCGGTCGTCCGTGAGCGAGCTCGACGACGACGAACTGTTGGCCCTCGTTCGCCGTGGCGAGCCCGACGCCTACGGTGAGCTCTACTCGCGCTACGCACCGGGCGCGCGCAGATACGCCCGCTCGTTGCTCGGCAACGACGCCGACTCGGAGGACGCCGTCGCGGAGGTGTTCACCCAGGTCTTCCACGCCGTGCAGAACGCCCGTGGACCGCGGGACACGTTCGCCGCCTACCTGTTCGCCAGCGTGCGCCACGAGTGCGGGAACATCATGCGGCGCAACGGTCGCCGCGCGAGCACTCGATGGTCGGAACGAGGGCTCGGGCCACCTCGTCGATCTCGGCGCGGATCACGCCGCCGTCGTCACCGAGGCCGTCGTCATGCGCACCGCCTTCGCCTCGCTGCCCGCCGCGATGCGCCAGATCCTGGGTCTGACCGAAGTCGATCAACTCTCCCGACGCGAGGTCGCCCAACGACTGAACGCCGCGCCGGACGCGGTGGCGGTGCGCGCCATGCGCGCCCGCCGTGCCCTGGGCAGCGCGTACCTGGAACAACACCGCGCCAGCTCCGACGACCACGATCACGCACGGCGGGCATGCCGCGACACCCGCGCCAACCTCGTCGGCTACCTCCGGGGAACCGTCGGCCGAGGTCGGCGAGCGCGTGTCGAAGCGCACCTCGAGACATGCGCCGAATGCGTCGTCGAGCATGCCGAGTTGGAACGGATCAACGAGCACCTCCGCAGCACTGCAGGTCCGGCGCTGTTGATCTGGCTCCGTGCGTTGACGGCCTCCGCGCGAGACACCTTCGCCGGCCTCCTCGCCGCCGCCCCGGCATCGGCAGCCGCCATCGTCGCGGCCGCGTCCATGGGCATCGCCGTTCCACCGCCGACCGCCACCCAACTGACGTCGCCCAGCCTCCGCAGCGCGGTGGCCCGTCCGCCCGCTTCGCTCGAGGTCGCTCCCGAAGCGCCGTCGGACAAGGGTGTCGGCGCCGACGTCACTTCGACCACGACGCCAGACGCACCGCGGACGAGCGCCGACTCGCCGATCCCCGACCGGCCGGTGGTGCCGTCGTCGCCCCGCGAGCGGATGACGCCCTTCGTCGAAGGCCTGCCGATCGTTTCGGCACAGGACATCGCGACCCGCGACCCCGTCCACCACCCCACCGACCCCGTCCACCACCCCACCGACCCCGTCCACCGCCCCACCGACCCCGTCCACCACCTCACCGACCCCGTCCACCACCTCACCGACCCCGTCCGCCGCCCCACCGACCCCGTCCACCGGCGCCGAATCGGCCACACCATCCAACGGCGCCGAATCGGCCACGCTCCGCCTCGGCTCCCCGAGCGGGGACGGCGACGACGATCGAGCCAGCGACAATGGCGACGACGACAGCGATGACGACGACAACAACAACGCCGGCGGCAACGACAACAACGCCGGCGGCAACGGCAACGGCAACGGCAACGGCAACAGCAAGAGCAACAGCAAGAGCAAGAGCAAGAGCAAGAGCAAGAGCGTCGGCGACGGCGACGGCAACAGCAACGACGACGACGGCAACAGGAACTCGGGCGGCAACGGCGACAAGGACACCAACGCCGCGGGCAACAGCAACAACGGCAACGGCAACGGCAAGGCCGGCAGCAACGGCACGGCGACTACGGCCTCGCCGGCACCAGCGGCGCTACCGGCATCAATCGCAACACCGGCACCGGAACCGGAACCGGAACCGGCAGTCGTGCCTGCCGCGACCGCAGGACCGATGGTGGCAAGAGTTCTCGACCCGACCACTGGGTAGACCCG
Organism: uncultured Acidimicrobiales bacterium; assembly: GCA_963794805.1. Classification (GTDB taxonomy): domain Bacteria; phylum Actinomycetota; class Acidimicrobiia; order Acidimicrobiales; family Ilumatobacteraceae; genus JAODBQ01. Next base: position 208,308 of record CAWCFL010000003.1, on the reverse strand, counting down.
ACGAGAGGTCGGTCTCGTCGCTGCCCCGACCCGCTGTGCGCCACATCGGCAGCGATCGGACGCGGGCGCCGGGCGACCGACTCGGGCCGAGCGGTCGGTGCGCGGCAGCACTGTCCACCGAGGACGAGTGTGTCGCGGCGCTGTCCTGCCGCTTCGGCGGTTGGTTCGGCGAACCTCCTTCGGACGACCTGCTGGTTGAAGCTGGATCCGGCGTCGCCGGTCCGCAGCAACCTCGATCGTCCCGCGACGCGGGCGTCCACGACGACGCCGTGCAGGGCCGCCCGACCGACGACGTCCCCGCGCGGCGGCGTTCGCCGTCACACGGTCAGTAGACCGTTCAGCAGGTTGGCGACGGCGGTCAGCAGGTTCGTCAACAGACTGCCGAGGCCGAGCCCTCCGTTGGGATGTTGGTGATGCCACACAGCAGGTTGCCGACCAACGCGCCGGCGCCCGGGACAGCTTCGACCAGGAGGCCGACAGGGTCGAGCACCACATGGGGGCCCAGCACGTTGAGGTCGAGCTGGCCGAGGTGAGCGTCAGGATGGTGCAGGCGCCCGGGATCGGCACGGCCTCGACCTGGACCAGCCAACGCCCGACGTCACCGCCCCGCAACCTGTTGGCCTCGCACCACCGGCACCGGTCGGTCCAGGACCGCCACATCCATGAGCTCGTCGAGCACGGGAACGCTCCCGACCGAGCAACGCACCCTCGACGACGAGGAGGCCTCGGGGTTGAACGCCGCGCTCGCCAGGGTGAGCCCGGAGGAGCGCGACCTGCTCGTGCGCCACGAGCTCTCCGGGACCGATCTGGCGACGTTGGCCGGGGAGGCCGGCGTGAGCCGGGGCGCCATCGCCATGCGATTGCCCGCGCCCGGGCCAGTCAGGCGACGGGCGCCGACCAAACAGCCGCGACGGTGACCCCGCCGGTGACGACGGTGGCATCGCCGGCGAGTTGTGCGCCCCCAGTCGCACTCGACGCGATGGACCTGTCGACGTCGGTGGGGTGCGACTTTGCCGTCACCGTGGTGACCGTGGTTGCGGCCGGCGGAAGTGAGCTGACCGCGAGGGTCGGCAGGCTTGCGGTCACGGTTCGCCTCGTCGACGCACCCGCATCGGCGCCGGTGGTCCTCCCCGGTGCCCGACTCGGCATCGCGGGCAGGGTGGTCGGCACGAGCGACGGCGGCCACGTCGTTGTGACCGTGCAGGCCGCCGACGTGCATGTCGTGTGATGACGGGGAACAACTGCGTGCGCACACCCAACTGGCATCCGCGGCAAGACCCGTCCGAGGTGACACACGGCTGGTTGGGGTCGGACGGCTGGAATCGTCGATGCCATTCCCGTATCGGTCGTCTTGCCGTCTTCTCGGAGAGGAGGAGGACGGTGGTCATCACTCAGAGGTCGCCACCAGCTGTCACGGCGAGCTGGGCGAGCCGTGGCGTGTCGGCCCCCTGACCGTCCGGCCCCGCCGGCGGTGCTCTCGGATTGGTTGGCGGTGGCGCGGCTCCCCAACCAGCGCGCGATCAGTGGCGGCGAGTGATTGACCTGTCAGCGAGGCACGGCCGGCGCTGCGGTCGCGACGACCGCCCCGACCTGGACGTTCAGCACGACGAACTCCGCCGGGTTCGTCGGTGCGAAGTCGACCGACAAGTTGACGACACCATTGAGCATGTCGGTCTGCGTGGTCGTGTTCGCATCGCAGTTGACCGTGAAGTCGGGCGAAGCGAACGCACCGGAGGCGGACAGGTTGGTCATGAACGGCGTGATCTCGGCGACGATCGACGACCACAGCGCACTGTCGTTGGGCTCGAAGGCTGTCCACTTCAGGCTCTCGGTCAGGCTCTGTTCGACGAAGTTGGCGAGTCGTCGAACCGACACGTACTTCCACGTCGGGTCGAACAGGTTGTCGCCGGCCAGCGTCCGCGCGCCCAGGCGACGATCCCATACGTCGGGAACGTCCGCAGGCAGTTGATCCCGCGTTGAGACAGTTCGCCGTTGACCTCATCGTCGATGGTGGTGTCGGCGAGTCCGATCACGCCTTGCAACGTCGCCGTCATTCCCGCAGGGGTCGTCCAGACGCCGCTGCTGTCGTCGATGCGCGCATAGACCCCCGCCATCGTCCCGCTCGGCGGCACATGTCGCGGCCGGAAGTCGGCGGCCGGATCCGGGATCTGCACCCACGGGTAGTACGTCGCGCCCGCGCTGTGGTTGCTGTCGAGCACGTGGTCCGCCCACGTCGAGAACAGGCTCTGCAGGTTCGCGGGATCGCCGATCCGGTCGATCGCTGTCGCCGGCGGGGCGTCCGTCCCGAGCGACGAGGGGATCGTCCTCACCGCACCGGGCGGCGGCGGGTCGACGAGCAGGAACGCCTTGCGCTCCAGGCAGAACGCGTGCGCGGCCGTGACGATGTCCGATGACGCCGGGTCGAACCACACCGCGTCCGGGATGCACATCAGGTTGAAGCTCTGCGGGACGATCCGATCGAGTCGCGGGATCGGCGGATTCGGGTCGTTGCGGGTCACGCCGAGCTCCGTCAGCACGGCGTCCTGGAACTCGCTCAGCGTCCATGTGCCATCCGCGCCGCCGCTGAACGGGTTCAGGCCAACGACGCTGGACTGCCGCGCCACCGCGGACGCGAACGCGAAGCCGTCACTCGGCAGGTCGAGCAACGTCTGGCTCTGCTTGCCGGCCGGGTCAACGAGCGCGAGATCCAGCAGTCCGGCCGTCCCCGATGCGGCCGCGGTGACCGATGCCTTCCACCTGTCGGTCACGGTGTCAGGTTCCCGGGCGGCCAGGACCACCTCGCCGATCGTGATCGTCGCGGCAGCGGTGTCCGTCGCGTTGGCGATCACCGCTGGTGATGCCGGCGTCACGGTCGTCGCGGCCATCGCCCTGGCCACGACATAGCTCGAGCGTGTCGTGATCGTCTCGGCGAGCGATGCCATGTCCGAGGCGTCCAGGCCGGTGAGGCGCTCGATCACCTGCGGGCCTTGTGCCGTCGTCATGGTCAGCGCAAAGTCGACGTCCGTGGCGCTCGGAGTGGCTCTCCCGTCCGAGGGCACGAACGACGCCGCGAAGCGGTTCCCCTCGGCTCCGGGAGCGGTCGCTTCAAGCGTGAGAGAGGCCACCGCCTGCGTCGCCTTGACGTCGCCTGTGAGCCCGCCTGCCAGCGTTCCCGTAAGCGTCCCATCCGCGACGGCGACGCTCCCGGCCTGCGCCGTGAACGGGGTGTTCGGCGTGCGGTTGACCCCATCGGCGAGCGTCTTGGCCGACGTTGCGTCGCTGAGGCTGATCGCCGTCGGTGCACCGACTGTGGGCGTGTACGTCAGCGTGGCGGTCGCCGTGGCTGCCGTGACGACGAGGCGGAGCTCCCCGTTCATCGCGGCGCCCGGCGTGGCCGCGGTCAAGATCAGTGGCCCGACGCTCCCACACGCCGTGGCCCATCGGGTGGCCAAGCGCACGATCCACGCGCCATTGCCCCCGTTGAGGAAGAACTGCCACACCGCGTACGCCGCGAGCGATGACGCCTCGGACAGCCCCCCGAACTGCGCCTCGAACTCCGACCACGACGCCACGTAGGCGGCCTCGCTCACCGGCCCTTTCGGGAACACGCCGATGAACGCCGTCACATTCGTGGTCGCCGACATGACCTGACGCGCGACCGGGGCGGTCTGCTCGAGAAGCACACCGGGGTACGACGTGAGGATCTTGGGCTTCGTCATCCGCGCTCCTTGCGTATGTCCGAGTCACCACACCGGACAGTGCGAAGCGAGCTCACTGCACTCAGCGGTCGAGCCGGAACATACACCGCTCCCGCCGCGACGCTCAGGATTGCTGCACCGAGAGCGTCGGGCGCCCGCGGCCAGATCGAGCTCCCGTGGCGGCCGGCCGCTCGCAGGACGTCGATCCTGGGATGGGTTGACACGCACGGACAGAGTCTGCATGCTTCCACTAAGAGATTAGTGGAAGCATGGTTGTGATGGAGTTCCATCTGGATCCGTCGTCGGGAGTGGCGACGTACTTGCAGTTGGTGCGTCAGGTGCATCAGGCGCTGCAGTTGGGCTTGCTCGAGCCGGGTGATCAGTTGCCGACTGCGCAACAGGTGGTCGCCTCCTTGGCGATCAATCCGAACACGGTGTTGAAGGCCTACCGCGACTTGGAACGTGAGGGTTTGGTGCGGGCTCGTCCGGGTCTCGGCACGTTCGTCGTCGGTCGGGTGCAGCGAAGTGATCCTGCGGCCCAGGTCCGCTTCCGCAAGTCGCTCGGCGCGTGGCTGCGGTCGGCACGGGCGGCCGGGCTCAGCGCGGAGGAGATCGAAGCGATCTATCGCACGGCGGTGCGTGACGAGTCCACCGAAGGTGTGGCGTGACACCGGCGGTGTAGGCGCTGGCGGTGGGCAAGCGCTACGGGATCTTCGACCGCCGCAACATCGTGATCCTCGGCTACGCCGCGTTCGCCTTCGCGTCGGGCGCCTTCATCGGCGCGGTCATCAGACGCACCCTGCCGGCGATGGCGACGACCCTCGCCGTCTACGCGTTCACCATCGGGCTCAACCCAAACCTCCCGGCGCCCGACAGTGCCGTTCAAGCCTGCACCAACCAAGCCAACCAGGCGTTCCACGTCGTCGTCCGCTACCTACCCGCCGACCGTTGCTGGACCCTGCAGTGGCTCGAGCTCGGAATCTTCGCAGCGCTCGCATTGTCAGCCGCCGCCGGATGCTGCTGGTGGGTCACCAAGCGCACTCAGTAGCGGTCTTGAACGGCGGGATTCGTTTTGCCACGGCTTCGACGCGACGCCGCCGCCCGCACCCGCATCGACGCGTCCGTCTCCAGGCCGGGCCCGACGCGGGCTCAGTGGGAGCGAGGGTGTCGTCGAATGCGCACCTCGGTCCGGCCGTCGCCCTGTCGCAGATCCCCGAGACGTCCGCGGCGAGCTGCTGTCAACCGATCGGTGGACGGACCACTCCGCCGTTCGCCGGAGGTCCGAGCGTCGACGCCGACGCCGACGCCGACTGAGCACGCTCACCGGTACAAGACCTGCACAGCACCTCGTCGACGTGCGGCAGAACGCGTCCGAGTACGAGCAGCGCGGCGAGTCATCCAAGGGTTCACGGATGTCACCGAGGTCGTCGCTGGACGATCTCCGCCGATGGGGCGACCGCGAGGTGCCTCGGGTGATGCCGCCGTTTGCCGGTCCGAAGGCAATCCAAAGGTGGTCGCGGATGATGCCGCGATGCACGACACACTCCCGGCTGGGCTCGAGCCGCCGACGCCTGACCAGATCCTGCAGGTCGGCCTCGGCTTCTGGGCGTCCAAGGCACTGCTTTCGGCTGTGGAGCTCGGCGTGTTCACGGCGCTCGGTGTCGAGAGCCTCGACGGTGAGGCGTTGCGCGAGATGCTCGGCTTGCATCCGAGGGGCTCACGTGACTTCCTCGACGCCCTGACCGCGCTCGGTTTCCTCGACCGGGACGACCAGTGCGTGCCGCCGCGCTACCGCAACACGCCGGCCACGGCGATGTTCCTCGACCGCCATCAGCCGACCTACGTCGGCGGCATGTTGGAGATGGCCAACGACCGGCTCTACCCGTTCTGGGCGGATCTCACCGACGCGTTGAGGACGGGCCAGATGCAGAACGAGGCCAAGCTGACCGGCGGCAGTCTGTGGGACGTCCTCGATGCAGATCCCGACCGCCTCGAGCGCTTCATGCGGGCGATGGCTGGCATCCAGCTCGGCAACTTCCACGCGCTCGCGGCGCGGTTCCCGTTCGAGCAGCATCGCAAGGTGACCGACGTCGGCGGCGGCGCGGCCGACTTGTCGATCGTCCTCGCCACCCGGCACCCGCACCTGGACTGCACGTCGTTCGACACGCCCTCGGTCACGCCGCTGGCAGCCCGTGCAGTCCGGGACGCGGGACTATCCGGCCGCGTCACGCCCGTCGCCGGCGACATGTTCACAGACCCGATCCCGCCTGCCGACGTCATCACGATGTGCAACGTCCTGCACGACTGGGATCTCGATCGCCGCTGCCGCCTGATCGCGGCAGCACACGCGGCCCTCGCGGACGGCGGCGCGCTGCTGGTCGTCGAGAACCTCGTCGACGACGAACGCCGCCACAACGCGTTCGGGCTGCTGATGAGCCTCAACATGCTCATCGAGACTGCCGGCGGCTTCGGGGCGAGCGGCGCCGACGTCCAGGCGTGGTGTCGCGCGGGCGGCTTCAGCTCCGTCACCGTCGAACCACTCAGCGGTCCGACGATGCTCGCGATCGCTCGCAAGTGACCGCACACCGCGTCGAGCCGACGGCGCACGTCTGATCAGCGTTCGCTGGACGTCAGTCCGCAACGGTCGGCAGCCCGGGTCCCCCCCAACCAGCAACTTCAAGTTCCCTCTCCCCCGGCGTCAGGTCCGCGTCGTCGCCGGCTCCCGGGCGCTTCGCACCAGCGCGGCTCTGCCTCGCTGGCGCGCACTCGGTCTGTCTGGGGGCTCGCCATGTGTGCACGACTACGTCAGCACCGACAATGCGCGCGGGATCGCGACCGACGACGGCGTCAGTCGATCGGGTGATGTTTCGCCGCGCGCAGGGGCGCACGCTCGCCGCCGTGGAGCCGCTCGGGATGTCGTGGTCGGGTTGGTTGTTGTGGTTGGCGATCCTCGTGGGCATCTCGACGCGCTCGCTGAACATGTGGGCGTACGGGTCGAACGAGGCGCTGGCCCGGTTCCGTCACGATCGCCGGCCGTTCCGCGTGCTCGTGCCGGCATGCGGGCTGGTGATCGGCGTGCTGGCGTGGTCATGGGGCGCGTACGGCACGGCGGCGGCGAACCTGGTGCTCGCGGCGATGGCTGTGCGGCCCGACGTCGTGCGCCGTCAACGCTGGCTCGCCCGTGGTCTTGGATCGGCGGTCGGGATGGTCGTCGCGTTCGTTGCCGTGCCGATCACGATCGTCGTCGGATCAGGCGGTTCGTGGGAAGCGGTGCAGGTCGCCGGCGGCATGCAGCTGATCGTCGGCTTCACCGCGATGCTCGCCGGTGCCTGGGACGGTGAACGCTCCGCGGACACCTGGCAGTGGCTGGCGGTGTGCCTGTCCGTCGACATCCTGCTCGGGGCGGCCGATCCGACTGACGATGCTGGCAGACCATCTCAGCCGACGACGCCAGCACGGCCGGGTCGGCTGTGGCGCAGTGAGATCCACAAATCGTCCTCGGTGATCGGCCGGCCGAAGTCGTTGCTCGGCGCCAAGGGCGTCGAGGAGCTTGCGTGCGGCGCGTTTGCCTCGTTCCCCCATTCGGACGATCCTCAGCTGGCCAATCGTTCGCTCATTACCGTGAGTCGATGGATCTGCCCGCCCCCACCCGGAGCGACACCAGGACGGGACGTCACCTGTCCGTGCTCGCCTTCGTCGGGATCGTCATCGCCTACCTGGTCGTCCTCAAGGGACTTGGCGCGGCCATGTCGGGCAGCGCCGACGTCGACGACGGACGTCTGCTGACCACCCGCCAAGTGATGCTCGGCATGGTGGTCCCCATCGGAGGCTCGCTCGTGTTCGCCCTCGTCGTCGTCGCGCTCCTCGGGTGGTGGCGGCCCGTCATGCGTGACGACCGGCCGGTGCAACGCTGGGTGCGGATCGTGCCGATCGTGTTCATCGTGTGCATCGCCGCCGGGATCAACTACGGCGAGCTCGCCGACAAGGGCATCGGGTTCACCCTCGCCTTGCTGCTCGCCACGCAGTGCGTCGGCTGGGCCGAGGAGACCATGTTCCGCGGAGTCGGTGTCACCGTGTTCCGCCAGAACGGCTTCACCGAGGGCAAGGTCGCACTGTGGTCGAGCATCGTCTTCGGGCTCGTCCACCTCAGCAACCTCATCGGTGGTGGCGCAGGCGCGATCGGGCAGGCCGTCGCCGTGAGCTTCGCCGGCTACTTCTTCTACCTCGTACGCCGGGTATCTCACGGCAACATCGCCAACTCGATCATCCACGGGCTGTTCGACTTCATGATCCTCAGCGGGACAGCCATCATCCCTCAAGGCGACACCGGCTATCCCGGCGTCGCCCTTGCGGTCCTGGCCTACATCGTCTGCGCGATCGTGCTGCTCGTCCGCCGCCACCACATCGAACCCGGACCATCACACGTCGCCGCCGTTCGCTGACACCATCCGCCGGCGGCCCGAGAGCCTCCACGGATCCCGGGGCGCTCGAGGTCGTCTGGTATGGATGGCGTCGTGAACCGGTTGAGTGAGGCGTGGGTGGCGACGGTGGGGCGCACGGCGATGGTGTGGGCTTGGCCGCTCGTGAACCTGCACAACCGCTTGACGGCGTTTGCCCAGCTGCCGGCGCCAGGGTTGATGGGTGGCGTCGTGCCGGTCGCCCCACCGAACTACGTGGCGATGCTGCACGACTACATCACGCCCGACGAGAAGATGGTCGCCTGCCCGAACCAGGACGTGGTCTACGGCTTCGGGCCACTCGCTCCCGGACGCGAACCGGTCGTGGTCCAGGTTCCCGACTTCGGGGACCGCTTCTGGGTGTACCAGCTGTGCGACCAGCGCACCGACGGCTTCGCCGAGCTCGGAGCGATGTACGACACAGCGCCCGGCAACTACCTCGTGGTCGCCGAAGGCTGGGACGACGACGTCCCGCCGGGCGTCACGGGCGTGCTCACCTGCCCGACCGCTGTCGGGATCTGCATCCCTCGCGTGTTCCTCAACGAGACCGCCGACGACCGGGCGGCCATCCAGCCGCTGATCAACCAGATCGCCGTGTACCCGCTCGGCGAGTTCGACGGTTCGACCAAGATCGTCGATTGGGCGGCGGCGCCGACCTATCCGGCGCAGGCCACCGGCGACAGCGAGTCCCAGTGGGTGTTCCCCGAGCAGTTCGCCGAGCAACTCCCGACGATCCTCGACGAGGTGCCCCCACGCCCCGGCGAGGAGGCGTTCTACGACCAGCTCCGCCAAGTCGCCGACGCCATCGCCGCCGACGCCGATCTGCGCGCCGCGTTCACCGCGGCAGCCCAAACGGCCGCCGCCGAGATCGTCGACCCGCTGTTCCAGTTCCACCGCTACGGACAACAGCTGCCCGGCAATTGGACGACGATCACCAACAACGCCAACTTCGGGACGGACTACCTCACCCGGGCTGCGGCGGCGAAGTCGAACATCTTCGTCAACAAGGCGGTCGAGACCCGCTACTTCTACGGCGACCTCGACGCCAACGGCGACCGCCTCAACGGCGCCCACGACTACACCGTCACGTTCCCCGCCGACGACCTCCCACCAGTGCGCGGGTTCTGGTCCCTGACCCTCTACAACGAGCACCACTTCTTCCACCCCAACGACCTCGGCCGCTACTCACTCGGCACCAAGAACACCGGGCTCACCCGCGGTCCGGACGGCTCGCTCACCCTCCACGCCCAGGCCACACCACCGACCGAACCCGCCGCGACGCCAACTGGCTCCCCGCTCCCGACGGCGACTTCACCCTCTACCTGCGCGCCTACTGGCCCGACACCGCCATCACCGACGGAACCTGGACACCACCCGCCATCACCCGCATCACCTGACCGGGATTGCGGATCGAACGGTGTCCCAGAGGAGCCATGGGCACAGGCCCCCGGACGGTGCCTGGACCCAGTCCCCCGGCCTGAAGCAGTCCGCCCCGATCGGCGGTGACGCACCCCGCCAAGACGTCCTCAGACGGAGGTCGTCGATCGTGCCCGGTGGCGGCAACGACCTCGATTTCGACCCGGACGTCGGGCGGACCAGCTGGTCGACCACCTGCAGCGTGAACGCTGGCTTGACGTCGCCGAGGACCCTGGTACGGATGGCCGCGTAGGCGGGGATGTCGTTGGCGTTCGTGAGCGAGGTGGTGACCTTGACGAGGTCCTCGAGAGCGAACCGCAGTCCGCCAGCAGGGCGATCACGTTGTCCCAGGCGTATTCGGCCTCGGTGTCGAAGTCGTCAGGGAGGTTGCCGGCTGCGTCGAGTCCGGGAGTGCCGGAGCTCATCAGCCATCGGGCGGGGCCGGTGACCTGGACGCCGTCGCTGTACCGGCCGATGTGTTGCGCACGTTCGTTTCATGCCTGCCGGCGGGGACCCCGTCGTGATGGGCGGCCGTCCGCAGCACGACTGGCGACACCAGGTCCCGAAGCAGAAGACGCCAGCCGGTGGTCGCATCAGTCTGAACTTCACCAGCCGGGCCCAATGGGCTGACGTCTGAGGAGTCGACCGCAGCACCCATCTCGGAGGGTGGCGTCGTCACTCGCCCTGGACGACGACTTCGCCGGCGATGCACTTCCACTCGCCGTCACGGCGGGCGTAGGTGTCGGTGTAGCGGGCCTGGCGCTCGATCTTGTCGCGGGTCGTGACGTAGGTGACCCGTCCGTGAACGAGCGCGACGTCGCCGAGCAGCCGGATCCGGACGTCGTCGGCGGTGAGGTCGGTGAAGGGTCGCGGTTGCGCGATGAGATCGAGGAACTGCTGACGGTTGCGGAAGACGAGGTCCGGCAGGGTGGCCGTGAAGTCCTCCGCGAGGAGCTCCTCGGAACGAGCCACGTCACTGTGTTGATCGGAGTGGATGTAGTCCGCATTGAGTGTCCGCAGGATCGCTTCGTCGCGGTGGCTGGTCTCGGTGGTGACGGTCATGTGATCTGTCCTTGCTGCGCGCGACACGCCTTTTCCCCAGCTCGAAGCCGTGTTGGCCCCTTGGAACCACGCGCCGCAGCGCGAGCCCCCGTCGAGCGGCAACGCCAGGTCGACACCTTCGAACGTGGAGCCGTGGTGCGGCCGCTCGGTTGTCGCGCCGGGCTCGGTCGGCGCCGCGTTGTCGTTGGCGAGCACTCGCGACAGCTGCTGGCCGAAGGGATCAGGTGGCGGTGACGACTTGTCCTTTGCCGCGGCGCTTTGCTTCGTACATCGCCTGGTCGGCTTGGTGGAGGAGGTCCTCGGCTTGTTGGAGGGAGCCGGTCCAGTCGAAGTTGGTGACACCGACGCTGACGCCGATGATGACGGACTGTCCGTCGAGCACGTACGGCAGCGCGAGCTCGTGGACGATCCGGTCAGCCAGCGCGCTCGCGTGTTCGGGCTGGCTGATGACGACGAACTCGTCGCCGCCGAGACGGGCGACGAAGTCGCCGTCGCGCACGACGCCGACGAGGCGTTGCGCGAACGCTTGGAGGAGGGTGTCGCCGACGTCGTGGCCGTACACGTCGTTCACGTCCTTGAAGCCGTCGAGATCGAGGAAGATCACCGAGGTGGATTGGCGACCGGCGAGGCGACCGTCGAGTGCGGACATGAGGGCACGCCGGTTCCGGAGTCCGGTCAGCTCGTCGCGATGGGCGAGGTCCTCCAGCCGGTGTTGTTCGGCGACCTCCACGGTGATGTCGCGGATCGTGACCTCGACGGCCGACGTGACGCCGGCCACGACCAGGATGTTGCGGCGGACCTCGACCACGCGGATGGAACCGCCGCCGTCGATCACCCGGATCGCGAACTCGTCGGTGAACGACGGCAACGTCGATGGATCGGTGATGAGGACCAGGTCGTCGGGGTGGATGTGTCCGATCAGGAGTCCGGGGTCGGCGTAGAACTCGTCCGGGATCCGCCCGGTGAGGTTGACGATCGACGGGCTGACGTAGTCGATTCGCCACGGGTGCAGGCTGATCCGCACCACGACGTCGGGTGAGTGTTCGACGAGCTGACGGAACCGCGCTTCGCTGTCGCGGAGGCTCTCGCGCAGTGCGAGCTCCGCGGTCACGTCCATCGCCGAGCCGATCCAACCGGCGATCTCACCGCCGCCGTCGCGGATCGGCACCATCTCCCAGTACACCGAGGTCGCGACACCGGCGGGATGGAGGTACCGGAGCTCGGACTTGAACCGCACGCCGTGCGTCGCAGCACGCGCCCACTCGCGGGCCACCCGGTCCCGGTCGTCGGGGTGAACAGCGTCGATCCACCCATGCCCGATCGCCGCGTCGACGCTGCTGCCACTGAGCTCGCACCAGCGCTCGTTCACGTACGTCCACGACCCGGCGGCGTCGATCTCGCAGATCGCCACGGGTGACGTGCTGGCGAGGTTTCGAAAGCGCTCCTCGCTGCGGGAGACCCGTTCGTGGGCCTCGAGCTGCTCGCTCACGTCGTCGAACGTGACCACGGCCCCGGCAACCTGATGATCCGCATCGCTCATCGGGATCACCGAGACCCGCATCCGGCGAAGCTGCCCTGGGAACGCGACGGAGCACACCTCGCCTCGAACTGGCTCGCCACGATCCAGGCACCGCCACAACGGATGCGCCTGCCGCTCCAGTGCTGCACCGTGCGCACCCGTCAGCGGCATCATCTCGCCCGACAGGCCGATCAGATCGGCGGGTGCGTCGAGACCGAGGAGGCGGGCCGCGGACGGGTTGGCATCACGACACACGCCGTCACGGTCGACGACGATGACGCCTTCGGCGAGCGTCGCCACGACCGCGCGTTGATGGAGCTCGGACGCTCGCAGCCTGTCACGGACATCGGCGAGCTCGCTGATGTCGTAGCCGGTGACCACGAGGCCATCGAGCACCGGGTCCGTGGAGAGGTCGCGGATCTCCAACTGCAGCGGGCGTCCTCCATCGGTGCCGTCAGCGGTGCGCATCACCACCTCGAGTGCCTGGCCCGCCTTCGAGGCGATGCATCGATCGACGGCGGCGCCGAGCGCGCTCATGCTGACCGGCGCGGCGAACGTCACCAACGGCTGACCGACGACGACGGACTGGTCGTGGCCGAGCAGCCGAGTGAACGCGTTGTTGATGCTGGTGATCGTGCCGGCGCCGTCGAGCAGCATCGTGATCGACGCGGCATGCTGCACGACCTGCTGGAACTTGGCGACGTCGCCGCCGGCGATCTCCCACATCCGACGCTGCGTGATGTCGCGAGCCACACAGACCACACCGTCGACGTCGTCCGTTGCCCGCATGTCGGCACCGACCAGCTCGATCCACCGCCACGTCCCCTCGGCATCCCCCACGCGCAGTTCGATCGGCGTGCCGAGCGCCTTGCCCCGGATCGACGCCATCGAGGTGACGACCACATCGACGTCGTCGGGATGAACGAAGTCCAGGGCGTGACGACCCAGATCGTCGTCGGTCCAACCCAACAACGATCGGCAGCGCTGGTTGGCCTCGACGACGCAGCCGACCCCGTCCAACACGAACACCATGTCCGGCAGGGCGTCGAGGATCCATGCGGCCCGTTCCGGAGCGATCCGAGCGTCCTCTGCCGACATCGTTCGTACTCGTCCTCAACGTCTGTCGGATGACACCCACCACTGGCTGGGGCGACGATCCGAGTTCACACAACAGTATCGAGCGACGATGGCGACGATGGCGGCGATGGCGGCGACGTGAAGGCGACGAGCCGGGCGCAGCCGGCATTCGGTCACGACTCCCTCGGCCGATTGCGGTGGTGTCGCCCACCGAGCTGCCGGGCCAGTCGACGGGCGTCCCAGTGGAGCGGCATTCGATCGGCCCGATTGCACGTTGCGTCTCAGCTCACTTCGTTCCGGGTAGCCACGTCGACGACTCACCCGGACACACCGTGGCGCTGGGCAGACGTGCCACCGCGAGGACTTGCCGACCGCCGGCGTCTCGATCAGGAGGAAATCTCGATGGGCGCGAAGAAGATGGAACAGGACCTGCGCGACGCCGGATTGCGCAAGAAGCGCGCGCGGAAGGTGGCCAAGGCCGCCGACCGCGCCCGGGCAGGTGACCGCGTCGCACGGGAGCTCGTCGACCTGCAGTCTTCCGCCCTCCGAGACAGCGTGTCCGCAATGCTGAGGTTCGCCAAGCCGCCGAAGTCGAAGCCGGCGAAGACGGCATCGGCGAAGAGGTCGGCGGCCAAGCGGACCGCCACGACGCGTCCGGCGGCACGACGATCGACCGCCAAGTCGACAACGCGGAAGCGGCCCGAGGCGGGCTCCGGTCCGAACGCAGCCACCTGACGCCGGCCTCCTGGCGCAGGCGAGGACCGCGCAGGTGCCACGCAGGAGGCCCGGGGCTTCGACACCCGTCACGCACCGTGCGAACCCCACGGTCGACGCACCTGGCAGGCTGGAGGCATGGCGCCTCCCCTCACGCTGATGGCCGTGCACGCCCACCCGGACGACGAGTCGTCGAGCACCGGGGGCGTGTTGGCGCTGTACGGCGACGAGGGCATCCGGACGATCGTTGTGACCTGTACCAACGGTGAGCTCGGCGACGCCCCCGGGGGCGTGAAACCAGGCGACGTCACCCACGATGAAGCGGCCGTCGCGGCGATCCGTCTGGCCGAGTTGGACCAGGCGTGCGACATCCTCGGTGTGCGTGTCCTCGAGAAGCTCGGCTATCAGGACTCGGGCATGGCCGAGTGGGAGTACAAGGGTCGTCCGCACGCGTTCTGCAACGTGCCGATCGAGGAGAGCTCGGCGCGTCTCGGCGGCCTTGATGGAGCGCTATCGACCGCAGGTCGTGATCACCTACGACGAGTTCGGTGGCTACGACCATCCCGATCATGTCCAGGCGAATCGGGTCACGCTCGCGGCCATCGAGCGAACCGGCATCCCGGCCAAGCTGTACTTCACTGCTCGGCGATGGACCGACTTCGAGCGGCTGCGCACGCGCCTGACCGCACTGGGGGTCGACGTCGGGCCAGGACCACAGATCGACCCGCAGCGTCTTCAGCAGATGCAGGCAGCCGCGGCGCGGATCACGACGACGGTCGACACGACGTCGGTTGCCGGTCGAAAGCGCGACGCGTTGCGCGCCCACGCCAGCCAACTCGCCGAGAGCTGGTTCGCCAAGATGCCCGAGTCGTTGTTCGACGAGGTGTTCGGCGTCGAGTCGTTCATCCGCGAGCAGGACCGCACCGCCGCCCCGACCCCTGAGGTCGATCTGTTCGCCGGGCTGCGCCCGATGTGACGACCGTGGACGTGATCGCCAGCTGACCGCCGCCGGCCGGCCTGCTGCATCGTGGTCCAACGTGGCGGCGACGTACCGTCGCGGTGTCACGACGAGAGGAGAGGTCGAGTGGGGATGTACGAGACCATTCGTTTCGAAGCCGCCGATGGTGTCGCCCGGGTCACGCTCAACCGGCCGGAGAAGCTGAACGCGATCTCCGCGACCATGCTCCGCGAGCTGCACGAGGCGTTGTGGGACGCCGACGACGACACGTCCGTGCACTGCGTCGTGCTGGCCGGCGAGGGTCGGGCGTTCTGTGCCGGGTACGACCTCTCCCCGCTCCAGCACGGCAGCGACGACCCGGTGCAGCGGCGCGGGAGCAGATCGTTCGACGACGACACCTGGCAGATGGAGCGGTCCCAGCGGTTGCGGATGGCGCTGTTCGACATGCACAAGCCCGTCATCGCCCAGGTGCACGGATATTGCCTGGCCGGCGGCACCGACCTGGCGACGTTGTGCGACATGTTGATCTGCGCCGACGACGCTCGTTTCGGGTTCCCGCCTGGACGGGACCTCGGCGTGCTCCCGACGCAGATGTGGCTGTACCACGTCGGTCCGCAGTGGGCGAAGCGGTTGCTGATGACCGGCGACACCGTCACCGGCGCCGAGGCTGCGCAGATCGGGCTCGCGCTCAAGTCGGTGCCCCCAGACCTCCTCGCTGCCGAAGTCGATGGCCTGGCGCGGCGCCTCGCGCTGGTCGATCGCGAGCTGCTGGCGGCGAACAAGCGGGCGGTCAACCTGGGTCTCGAGCTCATGGGTGCGCGCACGATGCAGCGGCTGGCCGTGGAGATCGACGCTCGCGGGCATCTCGCCGAGTCGGCGGCGGCGTTCCGCCGCACGGCCGCCGAGGACGGCCTGCGTGAGGCCCTGCGTCGTCGCGACGCCCCGTTCGGCGACGGGCGGGCGCGCGTCGTCGGGCCCGAGCTGCGCGACGACGCCGGCAACCTCGTCGATCCACCGTCGCCCTGATCACGTCCGTTCGGCGCAGATGACCTCGCTGGCGTCGCTGATCTGATCCCGTCGGCGTACCCCGGCTTCTTCGCCGGCGTGCCGACGGTGGCAGCATCCGTGACGAGTACATGAATCTGGAGGGATCTGGCCATGGCATGGGACTTCTGCACCGACCCTGACGTGCAAGCGCGACTCGATTGGGCCGATCGCTTCGTGGCCGAGGAGATCGAACCGATCGAGTCGTTGCTCTACGACGTGGTCGACGTCGGTCGGCCGCAGGGCGCGATCGCTGAGCTCTTCGAGCAATGGCGCCAGGAGGTGAAAGACCGGAAGCTCTACGCCGCCCACCTGCCGACCGAGCAGGGTGGGCAGGGCTTCGGCGAGGTGAACCTGGCCCTGCTGAACGAGGTGATCGGCCGGTCGTACTGGGCGCCCCACGTCTTCGCGACCGGGCCGGGGACGCCGGGCAGCGGCCAGTCGGATGTGCTCGCCGTGTTCGGCACGGACCAGCAGAAGCAGCGGTGGCTCTATCCACTGCTCGAGGGCAAGATCACGATGATCTACTCGATGACCGAGCCGCACGGCGGCGCCGACCCGACGGGGTTCCGTTGTCAGGCGGTTCGCGACGGCGACGAGTGGGTGATCAACGGCGACAAGTTCTTCTCGTCGGGCGCGGAGCAAGCCGAGCTGATCCTGCTCATGGCCGTGACGGATCCCGATGCGAGCGCGTACCAGGGCATGTCGATGTTCATCGTCCCGAGCAACGCGCCAGGCGTGCGCATCTTCGGTGAGCTCGGCGGTCGCGACGACGATGACGACGACGACTACCGCGGGGTCGGCTTCGGTCACCACCCCTACATCCGCTATCAGGACGTACGGGTACCGGCAGACCACCTGATCGGCGACCAGGGCAAGGCCTTCGAGATGGCCCAGCGGCGGCTGAGCGCGGGCCGCATGCACCACGCCATGCGGGCAGTCGCCCTGGCCAAGCGTGAGTTCGAGATGATCTGCGAGCGGGCGCTGTCGCGCTACACGCAGGGCGGCCTGCTCGCCGAGAAGCAGATGGTGCAGGAGATGGTCGCCGACGCCTGGCTGGAGCTGACGCAGTTCCGCCTCCTCATCCTGCATGCGGCCTGGATGATCGAGCACAACGGGTACGGCGCCGCCCGGCGCTACGTCGCCGCGTGCAAGGTGAAGGCCGCAGAGATCCAGCGCGAGATGGCCTACAAGGCGACGCACATCCACGGAGCGCTCGGCACGACCAACACGCTGCCGATCACCCGCGCCACCGACTGGCTCGGCATCGCCGACGGGCCGACCGAGGTGCACAAGGTGACCCTGGCCCGACAAGTGTTGCGCGACTACCAACCGAGCCAGGACCTGTGGCCCACCCGCTTCCGTCCCCGCACGCTGCTCATGGCCCGCGCCCGGCTCGACGAGATCACTGCGGCCCGCCTACCCGACGGCGCCCACGCGGAGCTCCGCGAGCTGCTGCAGACGAGCACGAACGGCAACGACGCGGCGATCGCCCGCATGAGCGAATTCATGCACATGACCACCGAAGAGGGCCTGTACGCCGACTTCGACCCGGCCGCCCGCCTCTTCCCCCCGCTTCGGCGCTGAGCGCAGTGCGGGTCGAGGTCCACGAGGGCGAACCCGAGATGCGACAGTCCGTGGCCCGCCGTCGTGCCGTCCGGCAACGCTCGCGATTCGGACGGTCGGACCACCGCTCCTCGCGGGCAGCCGGTGCGGGTCAGTAGAGACGGGTGGTGTCGCCGCCGTCGATGGTGAGGACGGCGCCGTTGACGAAGCTGGATGCGTCGCAGCACAGCCAGGCGATCGCGGCGGCGATCTCGTGGCCTTCCCCGAACCTGTTCATCGCCGAGTGGCGGCTGATGATCTCGCGCATCATCTCGGGGGCTGCCTCGGCGGCGGGGTCGGTCATCGCCGAATGGGTGTAGCCGGGCGCGACGGCGTTGCGCCGCACGCTGCACAGTCCAGGCGACCGAATCGATCGAGGGTGGACGCGAACAATGCTTCGAGATCGCTGCGCGCGGTCACATCAGTGCTGACGAACAGCGCCTGGCCACCGCCGTCGATGATCTGTCGTTCGACGTTGGTCCCGTTGGTCGCGTCGCGTTCGGCGACGACGACAGCGGCGCCCTCGGCGGCGAGCATCACAGCGGTGGCGGCGCCGATGCCCGATCCGGCACCCGTGACGAGCGCGACCCGACCGTCCAACGTTCCCATCCGGGCCATTGTGCCCCCGACTCCCCGGCCTCTCGTACCTGGGGACCCCGTGGGTGTGCTCCGGTGGGCGATCAGTGCGCACGCCCGTGGCACGAGGCGGGGTTCAGCGCTGCATGGTGACGCCGCCGGCGTGGAAGATCTCGGCGAGCGCGTCGATCGAGCGGAGGTAGTCGTCGGCGGTGCGTTGTGCGGGTTCGGCGACGACGTGCCCGACGCCTGCCTCGCGGTAGGCGTCGAGCTGGATGAGGATGTCGTCGCGTGCGTCGATGAGCGGATCCCATCGGGTGCGCATCGAGATGACGAACTGCGGCTCGGGGCGGTGCTCGCGCAGGTAGGCGACCGTGGCCCGAGTCTGATCGATGGGCAAGAACCCGCCGTGCCAGCCGTCGCCGACCCGGATGGCCCGCTCGAGAGCAGGCTTGGCGTGGCCGCCGATCCAGATCGGCACGTGCCCGGCAGGTTGGGGCTTGGCGCGGATGCTGTCGAAGCGGGCGCCGTGGACCGGGAACTCGGCCGTGATGTGGTCGTCGGTCCACATCCGCCGGATCATCTCGATGGCTTCGTCGGTACGTCGTCCGCGCTCGGCGAACGGCACGCCGAGGGCATCGAACTCGGCTTCGAGCCATCCCGCAGCGGCGCCGAGGATCACTCGCCCACCGCTGAGCTGGTCGATGGTGGCGATCGACTTGGCCACCACCACGGGCCCGCGCATCGGCAACACGAGCACCGTCGTGCCGATGCCCACACGCGACGTTGCCGCGGCGACCCAGGTCATCACGGCCAACGGTTCGAGGACGTACGCCGATGGCGGGTACGCGACGCCGGTCGGCACGACCAGATGGTCGCTGACCCAGACATCGGCGAAACCGAGGTCCTCGGCCAATCGAGCCGTCCGGGTCAGGGCATCACCCGATGCCGCCGGTCCGGCTTGCGGCAGGTGGACACCGCCCGTCATCGACGCTGCTTCGGCCATCGCCGGCACCGTACAGCGCGTCACTCGGCGCCGGCACTCGACCTGGACGTGCGGCGATGATCGAGTCGGCCGCGAGGCGTTCAGTCGGGGGGCGCGTCGGGCCGCCGTGTGGCCTGGCGTCGCCAAACACTCCCCTAGCCTCATCGACCAGCGGCACAGGTCGACGCCGCCGAGTCACTCACCCAAAGTCATCCGACGCAAGCCGGCACCGCGCGCCGCGTCCACCCGTCACGAGACCCCCCGAGCACCTGGAGTACCACCATGCCAACCCCATCCCGAACCCCGCGAGCCCTCGGTCGCGCCCTGGTCCCGGTGCTCACCGTGAACGTGCTGTCGCGCCCCGACGACGTGGCGCGGACGATCATCGCCGCCGCCCGGGCAACGGCCTGAGACCGCCATGGACCTCGATCTCGCCGGTCGTCGCGCCGTCGTCACCGGTGCCGGGCGCGGCATCGGCCTCGCCATCACGACCGCCCTCGCCGCCGAAGGCGTCCACGTCACTGCAGGATCTCGCACCGTCACCGCCGAGCTCCAGGCCCTCGCCGACACCACCAGCGTGACCGCCGTCGCCGTCGACCTGTCCACCGCCGACGGGCCGGCCCACCTCGTCCGGGTCGCCGTCGACGGCGGTCCGCTCGACATCGTCGTCAACAACGTCGGAGCCGCGCCCGTGCGCCTCGACGGGTTCGAGTCCGTGACCGATGACGACTGGCTCGCCACCTTCAACCTCACGTTCCTCGCCGCTGTCCGCACCACCCGCGCCGCCCTGCCTGAACTCCGCGCCGCCGGCGGGGGCGCGATCGTGTCGATCTGCTCGGTCAACTCGTTCCTCCCCGACCCCGCGGTGATCGACTACTGCGCAGCCAAGGCCGCCCTCGCCAATTTCTCCAAGGCGCTGTCGAAGGAGGTCGGGCGCGACCGCATCCGGGTCAACACCGTCAGCCCCGGACCCGTCCGTACGGGGCTGTGGCTCGGCGACAACGGTGTCGCCGCGACGGTCGCCAACCGCCAAGGCCGCGATGCCCGGTCCATCGTCGACGACCAAGCCGCAGCATCGGCCACCGGCCGGTTCACCGATCCGGACGAAGTCGCCGACATCACCGTGTTCCTCGTCAGCCGGCGCGCCAGCAACATCACCGGCGCGGATGTCGTCATCGACGGCGGTCTGATCACCACCCTCTGAACGACTGCCCAGCCGAACCACCGCACTGAGGGACGTCACCGCGGCCCGCATCCGGACCCGCGGGCCCCGGCAGTCCACCCGTGACGTTCGTCGCGGTCTCCGGCCCGTGGTCGGCTTCGTCGTAGCGTCGCGACGTGCACGAGCACCCCGATACCCCAGCCCTGGACCCGACGACGACGATGATGGCGGTGCGCGCCCACCGACGCGGCGGACCTGAAACGCTCGTCTACGAGCCGGCACCCCGCCCGTCGGTCGAAGCGCACGAGGTCCTCGTGGCGGTCGACGCGGCCGGGATCACCTTCGCCGAATTGTCCTGGGACCTCAGCTGGACCGACGCCGACGGCCGCGACCGGACACCGGTGATCCCGGCGCACGAGGTCGCCGGCTCGATCGTCGGCGTCGGCTCTGACGTTCGCGGACTGGCACCCGGTGACGAGGTGTACGGACTCGTGCCGTTCGCCCACGACGGCGCCGCCGCAGAGCTGGTCGCCCTGCCTGCGGACATCCTCGCCCCACGGCCGCGCACGGTCACCGCCACCGAGGCCGCTTCACTGCCGCTGGCGGCGCTCACCGCGTGGCAGGCGCTCGTCGCCCATGCCGGCGTCCAACCCGGCGAACGCGTCCTGGTCCACGGCGGTGCCGGGGGCGTCGGCGTCTACGTCGTGCAGATCGCCGCGTGGCTCGGGGCCGAGGTGGTCGCAACCGCGAACGCCGACGACCTCGAGTTCGTGCAGACCCTCGGCGCGACGCAGGCGCTGGACTACGCGTCGACCCCGTTCCACGAGCTCGTCAGCGACCTCGACGTGGTCATCGACACCGTCGGCGGCGACACGCTCCTCAGCTCGTTCCAGGCGGTCCGGCGAGGCGGCCGGATCGTGACGCTGAGCGCACCGCCGCCACAGGACATCGCCGACCACTACGGCGTCAGCGCCACGTTCTTCGTGGTCGAACCCAATCGCGACGACCTGACGCAGTTGGCCGCGCTCGTCGACGCCGGCGACGTGCGGCCAGTGGTGTCGCAGACGTTCCCGCTCGCAGCCGCACGCCAGGCGTTCGAGAGCGTCACGCAACCACACCCGCCCGGTAAGACCATCCTCACCGTGCGATGAACCGAGCCGGCGTCGTGCCGAGCAGCTTCACCGCACCGGTGCAGACCGATCACCGTCATCGAAGCAGCGACCGACAGGTCGAGCCCGAGCAGGATCGATCGCCCGGGCTGTCGACGGAACCGCTGGCACGGATCGACCGCCGGGCGACGCAACACCCGTCGGCGAGCCGATCGACGTGATCAGCCGCGCCAATAGTTGTTGGCCGCAGCGATCGTCTGGAACTCGATCGCCACGACCTGGCTCGCCGCGATCAGGCTGTCCGGATCGACCGAATAGGTGGGCCGGCCCGCCTTGAGGACATCCAGATCCGGCTGGATGTTGTGGATGCTGTGACGCGCCAACGTCAATGCAAGGGCGCGCCCCTCCTCGGGAGTCGCCGTGATCAGCGTTCCCCCCGGGACGAGCACGAGTTCGGAGTCGGGTACACGGTTCATGGATCTCCCTCGATCGGCGGACCAGCGTCCGGCCTGGCGACAGCGCTTCACTGTCACGTCGACCATACGGATGCCAGCCGCCGAAGGCATCAGCCATCCGGCGGCGCCGACGCCGCGGGACGGGTCGTCACGTTCCGCAGCGTCGCGGCGTCCTTGTTCGTGACAGCTCGAACCCAGCCCGCCACGAGGTGCACGCGATGAAACTGACGATCTTCGGAGCCAACGGACCGACCGGCCGCATCCTCACCAACCTGGCCCTCGCAGACGGCCACGAGGTCGTCGCCGTGACTCGCCGGCCGGCCGGCTTCCCCATCGACGGAGACCGGCTCGCGGTCATCGGTGCTGACGTCCACGATCCGGTGGCGGTCACCACCGCCACCGACGGCTCCGACGCGGTCGTCTCGGTCCTGGGTGTGCCCTTCACCAAGCAACCCGTCACCGTGTACTCCGATGGGATCACCAACATCGTCGCCGCCATGCACACATCCGGCACCAAGCGCCTCGTCGCCGTCACGTCGGCCGCGCTGGACCCCTACCCTGGGCCGCTCGGCGGCATCATCTTCGAGAAGGTCATGCAGCCGTACGTCGTCAACAAGCTGGGTCGAACGGTCTACGCCGACATGCGCCGCATGGAATCCCTGGTCACGTCCAGTGGTCTGGAGTGGACGATCGTCCGCCCGAGCGGGTTGTGCACGGCGGACACCGTGTCGCAGTACGTGGTCGCCCCGGATCACGTCGGGCACCGCTTCACGACGCGCATCGATCTGGCTGATTGCCTGCTGCGCGAGGCCGTCGAGGACCTCCACCCCGGCGCGGCGATCGCCGTCGCGACTCCCAGTGCCAACCCGTCGATGCTCTCGTTGATCTGGCGCGAGGGGATCCGCAAGCAGTCGTGAACGCACCACAGGGCAGCCGCAGCAGACGCCGTCGAGGCGACCTTCGACGCCGTCTGGCGGGCCCACCGGCGACGGATGCTGCAGCTGGCACTGCGGATGCTGGCGGACCTCGGCGATGCCGAGGACGTCGTGCAGGAGGCGTTCGCCCGCCTGGCCCGCACCGATCTGGCGGGCCTGGACGATCCCGAGGCATGGCTGGTCATCGTGACCAGCCGGCTCTGCCTCGACCGCCTGCGGTCCCGGCGTCGTCATCCGGCCGACCCGCTCGAGGCGACCGTCGACCGCCGGGACCCAGCGGCCGTCGATCCTGCCGATCGTCTCGCCCTCGTCGACAGCGTGACGCTGTCGATGCACGTCGTCCTGGAGCGTCTGAGCCCGGCCGAGCGCACCGCCTTCGTGCTGCACGACGTGTTCCAGCTGCCGTTCGAGGAGATCGGCGCCATCGTCGGGCGCAGCGCGGCGTCGTGCCGGCAGCTGGCGAGCCGCGCTCGACGGACCGTGCGCGCGGCGGCGTCGGGCCGACGGTTCGCCATCGAAGATGACGTGCAACGTGCCGTTGCCGAGCGCTTCATCGCTGCCTGCACCGACGGCGACCTCGCCGGCCTGCTCGCCGTGCTCGACCCGGCGGTCGACGGGACCGGAGATGTCGCCACCGAGCACGTGGTCGGCGCCGACCTGGTCGGGCCGGGGATCCTGCGCTACCTCGGGCCGCCGGCCGGCCCGTCGTTGCTGCACGTCCCCGTGGACGACGGCGTCGGCATCCTCGCCGTCCGCGACCACCGCGTGCTCGCGCTCGTCGTGTTGACCATCGAGATGGACCTCGTCGTCCACGTCGAGGCGTTCGCCGGAGAGGGGCCGCGCGCCGCACTCAGCTCGGCGCTCGGGCTCGGGCCGAGCGAGGGGGGTGAGCCCGCCGTCCGAGCAGCTCGAGGACGTGCGCCCTCGTCGTTCGGTGACCGATCCGGTTGACTGACCCGATGGACGGATCGGCAGCTGTGTCCGATGCAGCATCGACGCCCGCCGTCGGCCCGGCACGGCGGCTGATCTCGTGGGTGCGCGACGAAGCGGGCAGGTTCGCGCAGATCGCCGCCCGCATCCGCGACGCGCTGCATCGGACAGCGCCGCTGCCGGAGGACCCGGTCACCGACGACAAGCCGAACGACCCGGCGCGCGGATCCGCCGAGCAACCCCGATGGGGTGTCGTCGCGACCGGCATGGCGATCGCCGGTGGCCTGTTGGCGGTGCGCCTCTCCCCGGCGACCGCGCTCTACTGGTACGCCTTCCCACTGTTCGGCATCGGCGTCGCCTACGTCATCCAGTTCCGGTCCGAGCTGAACGCCAGATGGTGGGCCGTCCTCGGGACCAGCGCGGTGCTCAGCGCGGTCGCGCTCGCCCGGGATTGGGCGTTCTCAGGTCACGTGCTGTTCAACGTGCTGCTCCTCGGTCACGCCGCGCAGTCCCCGACCCGGCGGACCTGGATCCGACTGCTTCTGGCGTCGCTGGCCGAGCTGTTCGTGTTGAAGTTCGCGTTCCAGCGTCCGATGGACGCGGTCGGCGGCGTCATCTCGGTGGCGGTCGGCATCGTGGCGCTCGTGCTCGCCGGGCCGCGTGAGCCGCGGTCGGGTTGCGGCGCAGAAGCCGAGCTGTCGCCGGCGACTCCTTGAGGCCCGCCGAACGGCACCGTCGCTGACGCGTGTCGTCACGGATCGGCACGCACGGCCGGCGCCGCTCAGCGAGGTTCGCGAGGCAGTCCAGCGCGCGTTCGGCGATGGTGTTGCGTTGGATCTCGTCCGTGCCGCCGGCGATGCGCAGGCCGGGCGCGCCGGTGAGCAGTTCGGTCCACGCGTAGGTGCCCCACTCGCCGCTGTCCGCGGTGGCGGCTGGTCCGACGAGGTCGGTGGCGATCGCCGCGAGGTCGGTGAGCAGTGTGCTGGCGCCGAGCTTGCCGATCGAGCCCTCGGCACCGGGGACGCCGCCGGCGCGCAGGTTGGCCGAGGCTCGTCGTCCCGTGAGCGTGAGGACGCGGCTGTCGCTGTACACCGCGGGCGAGGCGTTGGCGCACGACGGGGTCCGAGTTGCGCCCGAGATGGCGGGCGAGCAGCAGGAGGCGGCCGACGAGGTCGTTGCCGCCGCTGGATCCGGCGGCGCGCTCGTAGCCGAGGGTGGTCATCATCGCGTGCCAGCCGCGGCCGACGTCGCCGAGTCGCTGGGTGTCCGGCAGGCGGACGTCGGTGAGGAAGACCTCGTTGAACGACACGCCGCCGGTCATCTGACGCAGCGGGCGGACCTCGACGCCGGGTGCGTCCATGTCGAGCAGGAACGCGGTGAGCGCGGTCTGGCGCGGCGCGCCGGGGTCGCTGCGGGCGACGAGGTAGCCGATGTCGGCGAGGTGCGCGCCGGAGGTCCACACCTTCTGGCCGTTGATCACCCAGGTGTCGCCGTCGCGCTCGGCGCGCGCCGCGATGGCGCCGAGGTCGGAGCCGGCGACCGGTTCGGAGAACAGCTGGCAGCAGATCTCGTCGGTGCGCCTGAGCGGACCGACGTGGCGGCGGCGCTGCTCGTCGTTGCCCAGGGCGAGGATCGTCGGAGCCTCGATGTTCAGGCTGATCGTCATCGCCTCGTGCGCCGGCGGCGTGACGAAGCCGCGCTCGAGCGTGGTGAACGCAGCCTCATACTGGCGGGGCAGGCCGGCACCGCCGTGCTCCACGGGCCAGCTGATCGAGCCGTACCCGGCGGCGGTCTTCAGGCGTTGCCAGCGGCGGATGTCCTCGACGCGGGCGCGCTCCTCCTCGGCGGTGAGGTTGTGGAAGAGCCCGACCGCGTCGGATCCCCGGCCCCAGCGCATCTCGGATCGCGGCGGTCGCCGCTCGGCATGCGCGGCGAGCCATGATCCGGCCGTGGCCAGGTAGCCGGCCAGCGCGATCACGATCGGCGCGTCGTCACTGCCTGAGCATCGCGACCTGCATCGCGTGCTGCGGGTCGATGAGGTGGTCGTGGCTGTCGGCACCGATGTCGATGCGCACGAGGCGGATCGTGCCGGTGAACGTGTTGTTGCCGGCGGCGTACTCGTCGGACACGGGCAGCGCGGTGTCGCAGCCGACGTCGACGGTCTCGTCGAAGGAGAACTGGAACGGCACGGTGCGGTCGACGCGGCCCTCGCCGATCTTGGTGTCGCCGGTGAACAGCGAGACGGTGCCGCCCTTGCCGATGCCGCCCCCGTCGTAGGCGAACTCGGCGCGCACCTGCTGGTCCCCGGGCGGCAGCGGCGCATCCGCAGCGATGGTGAAGCTCTGGATGCCGAGCACCGCGTAGCAGTACTTCAGACGACCGTCCTTGGCGAACAGCGACCAGCCGCCGAACCTGCCGCCCTGGGCGACGATGACACCTTCGACGCCGGCATCGGGCACGGTGATGTCGGCGGACACGGTGTGCGACTTGTTCTTGGTGTTGATCGCGCTGTTCTCGCTGAGCCGCTTCATGCCTGGCCACAGCGTCTGGCTGTTGCCGCGGATCAGCGTCGGTCGGCCGACGAGGTCGGGGTTGAACCGCTCGGCCGAGCGGGTGTCGAGCGGCAGCACGTTGAACCGGGCGGCCTGGATGAGGAACAGCCGCTGCAGCTCGGCGAGCTTGGCGGGATGCTCCGCGGCGAGGTCGGTGGACTGCGTCCAGTCCTCGTCGACGTTGTACAGCTCCCACACGTCGTCGTCGACGCCGTGGGTCGAACCGGCCCACGGATCCTTGTGCTTGGCGACGGCGGTCCAGCCGTGGTGGTAGATCGCCCGGTTGGCGACCATCTCGAAGTACTGCGTGGTGTGCCGTTCGGCAGCATCGGCATCGTCGAAGCAATAGAGCATGCTCGTGCCCTCCATCGGGCGTTGGGTCACGCCGTGGACGGTGCTCGGCTCGGGGATCCCGGCGGCCTCCAGGATGGTCGGGCCGACGTCGATGCAGTGGGTGAACTGGTGGCGCACCTCACCCCTGGCCTCGATGCCGTTCGGCCAGCGCACGATCGTGCCGTTGCGCGTGCCGCCCCAGTGCGAGGCGACCTGCTTGGTCCACTGGTACGGCGTGTCCATCGCGTGGGCCCAACCGATGGCGTAGTGGTTGTACGAGTTCGGCGTGCCGATGTCGTCGAGGTGGGCGACGAGGTAGTCCTCGTCCTCCATGTCGGTCATGTGGTTGATGATGAACGCCTCGTTCGTCGTGCCGGCGAAGTTGCCCTCGGCCGACGCGCCGTTGTCGCCGATGATCACGTAGACCAACGTGTCGTCGAGGATGCCCAGCTCCTCCATGGCGTCGATCAACCGGCCGGTGTGGTGGTCGCAGTACGACAGGAACCCGGCGTACACCTCCATCTCCCGCTCCAGGACCGGCTTGACCTTCGCCGACATGTCGTCCCACGCGGGGATGCCTTCGTTGCGCTCGGTGAGCACCGCGTCGGCAGGGACCACGCCGAGCTCCTTCTGCTTGGCGAACGTCTCGGCACGCACCGCGTCCCAGCCCTGGGAGAAGCGACCCTGGTAGCGGTCGGCCCACTCCTTGGGCACATGGTGCGGCGCGTGCGTCGCGCCGGGGGCGAAGTACATGAAGAACGGCTTGTCCGGGGCCAGCGCCTGCTGCTGGCGGGTCCAGGCGATGGCCTTGTCGGTCATGTCGTCCATGAAGTGGTAGCCCTCGTCGGGGCCGCCCCACGGCTCGATCGGCGTGGTGTTCTCGTAGATCGCCGGGTACCACTGGTTGGTCTCGCCGCCGAGGAACCCGTAGAAGTACTCGAAGCCGTTGCCCGGTGTGGGCCAGCGGTCGAACGGGCCGACCGGGCTGGCCTCCCACACGGGCACCTCGTGGCACTTGCCGAACTGGGCGGTGTTGTACCCGTTGAGCTTGAGCACCTCGGCCACCGGCTGGCAGGTGTTCGGCCGCACCGAGCTGTACCCCGGCGCCGACGTGGCGATCTCGGTGATCCCGCCCATGCCGACGGTGTGGTGGTTGCGGCCCGACAGCAGCGCGGCGCGCGTCGGCGAGCACAGCGCGGTGGTGTGGAAGCGGGTGAACTTCAGCCCGTCGGCCGCCAGGCGCTCCCAGGTCGGTGTCGCGCACGGGCCACCGAACGCCGACGACGCACCGAAGCCGACGTCGTCGATCAGGATCACCACCACGTTCGGCGCGCCCTGCGGCGGCAGGAGGCGGCGGATCGGCGGGAACGACGTGTCCGGCGACGTCGCGTCGTACGTGACCGTTCCCGTGAAGGCCAGATCCGGGATCGGCAGGATCGTCCGCTGCACGTCGTCGCTCGTCATCGCCGGCTCTCCTTGTGACCTCGATGTAATGGAGTACATTAATCAGTTGACGATGAGCGCCGTCAACCATGAACGCGATGCAGGCTCGCCGCGTCGAGCGCGTCGAGGGTCACCCGGTCGGCTGGCCAGACCCGGGCGCGACTGGTCCGGGCCGCAGAGCACGAGATGGCTCGACACGGCATCGAAGGCGCCGACCTCAACCGGATCAACGTGGCCGCGGGGCAGCGCAACTCGTCGGCCATCCACTACCACTTCGGCTCACGCCGCGGGCTGGTCGAGGCGATCTACGCCAACCACCGCGAGCCGATCAACGACGAGCGCAACGCGATCCTCGATCGGCTCGAACGACGCGACGCCGTCACGCTCGAGGCACTCGTCGGGGCGATGGTGCTGCCGGTCGCTCGCCACCTCGACGATCCATCACGGCGGGACTACGTCATCATCGTCGCCGAAGGCTCCACGCGCCTCGGCACGACCGGCCTGTACCTCGCTGACCAGCCGCACTCCGATGGTCTTCGCCGCCTGAACGCCCACCTCGCCCGCGTCGTCGACGGCACCCGAGCATCGCGCTCGCTCCGCATCGGACAGGCGAACCTCGTCGCGATCGTGCTCCTCGCCGACATCGCCCGCGAGATCAGCCACGAGCAACTCAGCATCGCCCACGGCCGGCGACGCGTCCGCGGCGTCATCGAGACCGTGCACGGCGGACTGAGTGGGCCTCGGACGGCCGGCCGACGATGACCGAGTCGAGTTGAAGGGAGCCGTGGGACGTCGACCAGCGAGCAAGGCTCGCGTGCTCAGCCCTGGCCGATGCCATAGAGCCGGAGCACGCTCGCTTCGAGCAGGGTCGCCGCTCTGCGCACGTCGAGGTCGCCGCCGGCAACCAGTTCGGCGGCGGTGTGACCGAGTCCGAAGGTGGCGGCGGCGAGCCACCCGGCAGGGAGGGTGCGGTCGAAGACGCCGGTGCGTTGGCCTCGGCGGATGATCCGTTCGAGCACGACCGCTGCCGGCCGGTGGGGGTCCTCACCGTCGGGATCCGGGGTACGGGCCAGAGCGGGATCGAGCAGGAGCGGGAAGTGGTCGACGAGCCGCCAGCTGATGTCGAGGAACCCACGAACAGCGTCGACGGGTGGCGCACGATCGAGTCGGGCATCGACCAGCGCGGCCAGGTGCGCGGCGCGCTCGGCGTTGATCACCGCGGAGACCAGCACGTCGCGCGACGAGAAGTGGGCATAGACGGTCTGGCGGCTCACGCCGGCGACCTCGGCGATCTCCTCGACGCTGGCGTCCGGCTGCTCGACGAGCACGGCGCGGGCTGCCTCGACGATCGCGTCGACGCTGCGCTGGGCGTCGGCACGGCGGCGGCGAGCCGGCGGGGCGGCCTCGGGCAGGTCAGCCATGATCAAAGAACCTACGCCTCGGCCAAAACCTTGACAAGCCGTCAGGTTTCCTTAACTCTTACATCATGTCAAGGAACCCTGGACGAATCACCGATCCACCCGCCATCAGCTCCGCGTCGCCGACGGGGCGATCGGCAACGCTCGACCGGCCCAAGTACGGGGTCGACGCTCCGCCGTTCCCCGCGGTGCTCGGCGCAGCAGGGGTGGCCTGCTACCTGGCGGCTGCCCGGTGGCGCACCGGGCGCGTCGCCACGGTGGCCGCCGGCACGGTGCTGCTCGCCCAGTCCGGCTGCTTCCTGCACACCACGCTGCGGGGCAAGCACCGGATCTGGGCCCAGGAGCTCGACCGGCTCGGCCTCGCGGGCGACGAGCAGCTGCTCGATCTGGGTTGCGGCCGCGGCGCAGTCCTGATCGAGGCGGCCCGACGCCTGCCACGCGGTCGCGCCGTCGGGGCGGATCTGTGGACCAAGGATCAGAGCGGCAACGGTGCTGCCGCGACGCTGGCCAACGCCGCGGCGGCCGGGGTCGACGATCGCGTGGAGGTCCACACCGCCGACATGACGTCGCTGCCCTTCGCTGACGACAGCTTCGACGTCGTCACGAGCGCCCTGGCGATCCACAACATCGCTGCCCAGGAGGACCGCTACCGAGCCGTGGACGAGGCCCTCCGGGTGCTGCGCCCGGGCGGGCAGTTGCTCATCGCCGACCTCTCGTTCCAGGCGCGGCGGTACGCATCACACATCGGCACGGGCAGCCTGCGCGGGCTGGGGAGCGGCTACTGGTACGGCGGCCCGTGGTTCAGCGTCTCGATGTTGCACGTCGTCAAGGACCGCTCGACGCCCGGGCCGGACGAACCGACGATGCCGCGGCCGGCAGCCGCCTGCTCGGAGGAGAACGTGCGGAACTGAGGGCCGGCGGGGTGCGCGTCGCGACAGGACGGTGGGCGGATGCGGAGGATCTGGGCCGACCGCACCGCAGGTCGACGCGGCGAAGCCCGGGCTCCGTTCCAGCGGTTCAGACGGTCGCGAGCGGTGTCGCGAGACCGGCCACGCCGGGCCGGCAACGGAACACGCACCCACGCCGCTCGGGTTCGTCGAGGTGATCGGCCGTGACGATGTACATGTCGGCGGCGTCGGGACCGCCGAACGCGACGCTGGTGACCGCCTTCGCCGGGACCGGGATCTCGTCGAGCTGGTCGCCGGACGGCGAGAGCTTGACGACCCGGCGGCCACCGACGTGCGCGACCCACAAGTTGCCGTCGACGTCGACGCACATGCCGTCGGGGATGCCGCGCTCGAAGGAGGCCCGACCGATGTGACGGCGGTTGGACGCCGTGCCGTCGGCGGCCAGATCGTGGACCCAGATGCCCTTCGTCGTCGAGTCGACGTGGTAGAGCGTCGAGCCGTCGGGAGACAGTCCGATGCCGTTGGACAGCTCGACGCCGCCGTAGAGCTCGTCGACCCTGCCACCGGGACCGATCCGGAAGCACTCCGCCGGGACCTTCTCGGCGCGCAGGTCGGTGAGGTCGGAACGGACAGCCCCGGCGTACACCCGGCCGGCGGCGTCGGGCTGGATGTCGTTGAACGCGTTGACGCCGTCGACGGCCAACAGCACGCGTACCTCGCCGTCGCGCCAGTGGGCGACGGTCGGACCGGACATGACGAAACCGCC
The DNA here is from genome assembly GCA_963794805.1 of uncultured Acidimicrobiales bacterium. Lineage (GTDB taxonomy): Bacteria > Actinomycetota > Acidimicrobiia > Acidimicrobiales > Ilumatobacteraceae > JAODBQ01. Next base: position 177,186 of record CAWCFL010000003.1, on the reverse strand, counting down.
GTCGGCGTGCAGTGCCAGGCCGCCGACCATCGGCCGCCCGGTGACCAACGTGTCGATGGTGCCGTCCGGATGGCGGCGGTAGACGCTCCGACCGGGGATGTCGGTGAAGTACAGGTTGTCCTGCGCGTCGGTCCGTGGTCCTTCGACCAGCCCGTAGCCGGCTGCCAGCAGCTCCAGTTGCACCGTCGACCCCCACGTCTCGCTGCGCCCGACCCCCGGGCCGCCAATCAGTCTGACCGGCGACGTCTCGGCGGGCGACATCGGTCAGACTCGCCCGCATCCCAGTCGCTTCGAGCCACGTCCGGTCCGGCGTTGGTGCGAGGGTGGTGGTGATGCGCAGCGCCGAGGATCTGCTCGCCGAGGTCGGGTTGCCCACCGACGAGATCGGGTTGACGATCGACGAGGGCCGACAGGTGTTCGCGTCGACGTTCCCGATCGGGTTGCGTGCTGCGGCAGCGCTCGGCGCGTGCGGCGTCGCCGCGGCGCTGTTGTGGCGGGATCGGACCGGCCAGGACCAGCTGGTCGAGGTCGATGCCCGGCGCGCCGAGGTGTCGCTCGTGAGCTTCGCCGTGCAGCGCCTCGACGGCGCGACGACGCCGCGTTCAGCCGAAGGTCGCCCGCTCGTCGCGCTCTACGAGTGCGCCGATGGTCGTTGGATCCATCTCCACGGCGCGTTCCCTCGTCTGGCCGAGCGCACCGTGGAGGTGATCGGCGGTGGCGTCGAGGCGGACGCCAGCGAGGTCGCTCGTCGCGTGGCCACGTTCGACGCTCCGGCGTTGGAGGACGCGCTCGCCGCCGTCGGCGCCTGTGGGGCGATGGTGCGCAGCGCCGAGGAGTGGGCCGCTCATCCGCAGCGCGCCGCGATCGCCCCGCTCGGTCGAGTGTCGATCGAGAAGATCGCCGACGGTCCGGTGGTGCCGGTCGGCGACGGGCTGCGACCGCTCGGCGGGCTCCGGGTGCTCGACCTCACTCGCGTGCTGGCCGGACCGGCCTGTGCCCGCCTGCTCGCCGAGCACGGCGCCGAAGTCCTGCACGTCAACGGCGAACACCTCGACAACGTGCCCGCCTTCGTCATGGACACCGGGCACGGCAAGCGATCCACGTCCCTCGACCTTCGACAGGCGGCGGACGTGGAGATGCTGCGGGCACTCGTGCGCGACGGCGACGTCTTCTCCCAGGGCTACCGCAGCGGCTCCCTCGATCGACGCGGGTTCTCCCCGGCGCAGCTCGCCGAGCTCAATCCCGGCATCATCGCCGTGACGATCAACTGCTACGGCGACGCCGGACCGTGGCAGCAGCGCCCGGGGTGGGAGCAACTCGCCCAGAGCGTCACCGGGATCGCCATGGCCGAGGGCGCTCGCCTCGACCCTGCGGGACGACCGCGACTCGTGCCCGCCGCCGCCGCCGACTACACCACCGGCTACCTCGCGGCGCTGGGCACGATGGCCGCGCTGCGCCGCCGCAGCATCGACGGCGGCGCGTACCACGTGCGCGCCTCGCTGTGTCAGACCGCGACGTGGATCGCCGAGGACGGCCCGTGCGTCGACCCGACGACCGCGACCGGTCTCGGCGACATCTCGCCCTGGTTGGTCGACGAACCGACCCTGCTCGGAAGGCTCACCCACCTGACGCCGGTGACGCAGCTCTCGGCGACGCCGGCACGGTGGGCGACGCCCGTCGTGGCCCTCGGCACCCATCCACCCGAATGGTCGGCACGACGGCGCGGCACCGCGCCGGATTGATCCTCTCCGTCGGCGCGCGGCAGCACCGCACCTCCAGAGCTGCAGGGCGGCGCGCCGTGCGAACCCACGCGGAGCGACCCGAGCGTGCCAACCTGGACCCCGTCGCGAATGGAAGAAGGGGGAGCGCACGTGAAGGTGGATGCCGAGGGTGCCGGACTCGACGAGTCCAGGCTCGGATGGATCGACGAGCACCTCCGCAGTCGGTACATCGAGGCGGGCAAGATCGCCGGCGCGCAGGTGGCCGTGGTGCGCGGTGGCGTCGTCGGGTACTACGCGAGCTTCGGCCTGCAGGACCGTGAGCGCGCTGTGGCGGTCGCCGACGATGCGATCTGGCGGCTGTACTCGATGACCAAGCCGATCACCGGCGTGGCGATGATGACGCTGTTCGAGCGCGGCCACTTCCAACTCGACGACGCGGTGGACCGCTGGATCCCGGAGTGGAAGGACATGACCGTCGAGGAGCCGGACCCCAATGGTGGGTCACGCATCGTTCCCGCCCACCGGCCACCGACGATCCGCGACATCCTCACCCACACATCCGGGATCGGATACGGCTTCGAGAACGACGATCTGGTTCTCGGGGAGCGCAACTGGCTGGCCGACCACGACCTCGCGTCGATGGCGCGGGCCTTCGGTGACTGGCCGCTGCGGTTCCAACCAGGCTCGCACTGGCTGTACTCGCACGGCATGGACATCGCCGCCCGGCTGGTGGAGATCATGTCCGGCATGCCGTACGACGAGTACCTGCGCACGGCGATCTTCGAGCCGCTCGGCATGGTCGACACCGCGTTCTGGGTGCCGGCAGACAAGGTCGACCGGTTCGCTGCCTGCTACGGGCGCAACGCCCGCAAGGAACTGGTGCTCACGGACGACCCGGCCACCAGCACGTACCTGCGCACGCCGAAGCTGTTCAACGGCGGCGGCGGACTCGTCGGCACCACCGCCGACTATCTGCGGTTCTGCACGATGCTGGCGGGTGGCGGCGCCCTCGACGGTCGGCGCGTGCTGTCGCGCAAGACGCTCGAGTTGATGACCACCAACCACCTGCCCGACGACGGCGACATGGCCGACTTCGCCCTGCCGATGGGCTACGGCGAGGTGGGCTTCGCCGGCAACGGCTTCGGCCTCACCGTCGCCGTGTCCAAGGGCCCACAGTCCTCCGGCACGGTCGGCTCGGCCGGCTCGTTCATGTGGGGCGGCGCCGCGTCGACGACGTTCTGGGTCGACCCGTCGGAGGAGCTCGCCGTCGTGTTCATGACCCAGCTGCTGCCGTCGGGCACGTTCAACTTCGGCGGCCAGCTCCGCTCGCTGGTGTACGCCGCACTCCTCTGACCGGCCTCGCACCGCTCAGCGAGACGATGCCGCCCGCAGACGGGGTCGGCATCGTCGTCGCTGTGGTTCTGCGGGGCGCATCGCACGATGACGAACGCGGCCGCTCGTGACAGGCCGGATCAGTCCGTGATGACGCGGGCCGTGCGTGCGCGACGCTTCGGCGCAGGCGGCAGCACCGCGTCGATCAGCACCTCGGCGGCGGCCCTCGCCGCCGCGCCCCGGGCCGGATCGTGGTCCAGGCGCGACTGCACGAGCGCACCGTCGTAGAGCAGCGCGAGCTGGATCGCCAGGCTGCGCGGATCGACGACGCCGAGCGCGGTCGTCAGTTCGACGAGCAGGTCGTGCAGCCACCGGCGGGCGCTCCGAGTGACCTCGGCGGCCACGCTGTCGGAATCCGACTCGGCGGATGCGTTGGCGAAGGCGCAGCCACGGAAGCTGGGCAGCGCAACGGACCTGGCCAGGGAGTCGAACACCCCGAGCAGTCGCGCCTTCGGGTCGGTGTGACGATCGACGGCCGCCTGCACGCGCACCCGCCGGCTCTCGTCGCGCGACTCGAGGTAGGCGCGGACGAGCTCGTCCTTGCTCCCGAACGCGCTGTACAGGCTGGCCTTGGCGACACCGGCGCGTTCGATGATCCGGTCGATGCCGACGGTGTGGATCCCCTGCTCGTAGAACAGCTCGTCGGCGGCAGCGAGGAGCCGCTCCCTCGCCGAGCGGTTGTCGGTCACAGTCGCACTCATGGGGTTGACGATAACAGACAGGTCTGTCTATGGTGCACAGATGTTCCAGACAGACCTGTCTGTTCAGACCCGGAGGAGACCGACGATGTCGACGATCACCACCCCGCTCGGCGAACCCATCACCACGCTCATCGATGCGCCCGCCGCAGCACCCACGTGGTCGCGGCAACTCAGCTTCTGGCTCGTGATCAGTGCCCAGGTGCTGCTGCTCGCGGCGAGCAACTTCGCGACGCCGCTGTTCCCGACGTACGAGCGCCAGTACCACTTCGGCTCGGCGATGGTGACGTTGCTGTTCGGCGTGTACGTCGCCGCACTGATCCCGTCGATGCTCACGCTCGGGCGGGTGACCGACCGCGTCGGCCGCCGGCCTGCGCTCGTCGCCGGCGTGGCCATCACCGCGGTGAGCTCCCTGGCGTTCGCCGCGGCACGCAACGTCGGTTGGCTGTTCGCCGGCGAGATCATCTACGGGATCGCCGCCGGGCTGGTGATGTCGGCGTCGACCGTGACGATCCGTGAGTTGCATCCGCGCCAGCACGCCGGCAGCGGAGCACTCGCGGCGATGGTCGCCGCGGCGGCGGGGTTGACCCTCGGCCCGCTCGTCGGCGGCGTGCTCGCCACCGTCACCCCGTGGCCGACCGTCGCCCCGTTCGTGCTCGACATCGTTCTCGCCACCGCACTGGCCGTGGCCCTGCTGCGCATCCCCGAGACCCGCCCGAACGTTCCCGCGCCCACCAAGCGGCCGCCGGCGCTGCACGTCCCGGTCACGATCCGCCGCCCGTGGGTCGCCGCGACGCTGGCCAGCGCGACCGCCTGGATGCTGATGGGTTGGGTCCTCGGCCTGTCGCCGTCGTTCCTGCACGAGCAGCTCGGCGTGCACGTCACCCAACCGATCGTGGCGGGCCTCTTCGCCGCCGCGGTGGTCGCCACGAACGGCGCCACACAGCTCGTGCTGCGTCGCCACCACGGCAAGGTGCCGGCGTTGCGCATCGGGATCGGCCTCATCGTCGCCGGCCTGGCCGTGTTCGCGGTCTCCCCGCACACGGGCGGTCTGGCGGTCGCCGTGATCGGCGGGATGATCGCCGGCATCGGCGGTGGCATCGTCCAGCCGAACACGATGGCCACGATCCAACGCATCGCCCCCGACCACGCCCGTGGCGGCGTGACGTCAGCGTTCCTGTCCACCTCGTACCTGGCCATGAGCCTGCCCGTCGTGATCGCCGGTCTCGGTGCGAGCGCCGCCGGCGTCGACCTCGGCACGATCTCGTGGTGGTACCTCGGCCTGCTCGCGTTGGTGGCGACAGCGGCGATCGCTGCCAGCCTCCCGTTGGGGCCACGGACGCACAGCACGAACCCGCTCGGCGATCGCCGCGAGCACTTCCTCGGCACCCACCACGTGCCGCACTGACACGCCCGGTCGGGCTGGGTTCGTGTGAATGCCTCGTCCATCGCGAGACTGCGGCGATGGAGTTCTTGGATCCGCGTGGTGAGTCGGTGGCGCCGGTCGAGCCGTACACGGGCCGCACCCCACTCGCCGCCGGCGAGACGATCGGGCTGTTCGCCAACGGCTTCCCGGACTCGGTGGCGTTCCTCCACCACGTCGGCGCCGCCCTGCAACGCGCGGTGCCGGGGATCGGTGTGAAGTTGTGGAACAAGGGCAACGCCAGCGCACTCGCCAGCGAGCAGCACCTCGGGGAGATCCAGGCCGAGTGCACGGCGGTCGTCGCGGCGTACGGCCATTGAGGCAGTTGCACCTCCGGCACCGTGCGTGACGGGATCGAACTGGCCCGGCGGGAGCGTGCCGTGGTCGCGCTCGTGAGTGAGCCGTTCTGGCAACAGGGTGACCTCATCGCCTTGTCGAACGGGATGCCCGACGTGCCTCGCCTGCGCCTGCCGCACCCGGTCGCCGGCAGCGGCGCCGAGGCGATGGCGCGCTTGGCCGAGACGCTCGCGCCGCGCATCGTCGCCGTGCTGCGCGGCGAACTGCTCGCCGACAACGAGCCGGTGGGGGCACGTTCCGCATGAAGGTGCTGACCGCGCTGGACGAGGCCGACGCCCTCGAGCAGCTCCACCGCCTGGGCTGCACGGACGGCCTCCCGGTCGTCATCCCGACGCCCGAACGTGTCGAGCGCTGCGTGCTCGCGACCGGCGCCGACCCGACAACGAGCCTCGGTGTCATGGGTCCGCTCGGCGCGCACACGACCATCGAGCGGGTCGCGACGAACGCGGTCATGGCCGGATGCGGTCCCGACCACATGCCGATGGTCGTCGCCACCCTGCGGGCGCTGCTCCGACCGGAGTACGACCTGTCCGAGGCGCAGAGCACGACGCACTCGACCAGCCCGCTCGTCGTCGTCAGCGGCCCGCTGGCGACGATCTGCGGCATCGCCGGAGGGTTCGGCGCGCTCGGCCCGGGACATCGGGCCAACGCCTCGATCGGCCGCGCCGTGCGGCTGTGCCTGATGAACATCGGCGGCGCCAGGCCCGGCAGCTCCGACATGGCGCTGCTCGGCCAACCCGGGAAGTTCACGATGTGCATGGCCGAGAACATCGTCGAGTCGCCGTGGGAACCGTGTTCGGTCGCCGCCGGCTTCGACCCGTTCGATTCGGTCGTCACGGTCATCGGCGTCGAAGGACCGCATTCGGTCGTGTTCGTCGACGACGCCGATGATCCGGACTCGGCGCTGCGCCTGCTGCGCGTCCTGGCCAGGGCGATCGCCAACCCCGGCTCGAACAACGCGTTCATGCGCACCGGTTCGGTCGCCGTGGCGATCAACCCCGACCACGCTGCCGTGCTCGCACGCGCCGGCCTGGGTCGGGCGGACGTGCAGCGCGAGCTCCACCGGCTGGCCACCAACCGGCGCGGCGACCTGCGCGAGCTCAACCCGGCGTTCGCCGGTCCCGGCGATGCCGACGACGAGCTCCATGCGCTGCCCTCACCCGACCACGTGCTCGTCCTCGTGGCCGGCGGCGGCGGGCTGTACTCGAGCGTGTTCCCGTCCTGGTCGGCGGGCGCGCACCTCAACCCGATCCTCCACGAGCTGATCGAGACCGATCAAGCCTGTGAGCTTCCGGCGTTCGGCCGAACCACGGCGGGGTAGGTTCACACGATGCTGCTCGATTCGTTGACGGTCGACCCTGGTGAGTTCGAGACGCGCACCGGGTGGCAGGCCAAGCCGGAGGGTCTGTGCAAGGGCGATCGGTGCGTGCCCATGCCGTCGGGGATCAGCGGCCCGTTGGATGTCCAGGTGCTCGCTGAACGACTCGGCATGCCGCTCATCCACGACGACGTCACCGACGTGTGGGTGCTCGGGCCCGAGGGTGGTGGGCGGGCCCTGACCACGGCCGTGGCCCCGGACCTCCAGCTTCCCGATGTGCACGGCGAGACGTTCTCGCTGTCCTCGTTGCGCGGCCGCAAGGTCCTGATCGCCTCGTGGGCCAGCTATTGAGGCTGCCGTCTGGACCTGCCCGGGTGGCAGGCACTGCGCAGTGAGGTGTACCCGAAGGGGCTGGAGATCGTCACCGTCGCGCTCGACACGGGCGGCGTCGAGGTGGCGCGGCCGTGGATCGAGGCGGCCCACGCCGAGCATCCCTCGCTGATCGATCAAGCCCACATCACCGACGAGCTGTTCGGTTTCGTCAACGTCCCCAACGGCGTGTGGATCGACGAGGACGGCATGCTCGTCCGCCCGTCGGAGCCGGCCTGGCCGCCGCGCGAGACGAACGAGAAGAAGTACGCCGACATCCCGGCCGACACACCGCAGCGGATGAAGGACATGCTCGCCGAGGCACAGAAGATCAGCACCGACCCCCAGGGATATGTGGCCGCGGTGCGCGACTGGGTGGAGCACGGGGCGTCGAGCCGTTTTGCGATGACGCCCGACGAGGTCGTGGCCCGATCGCAGCCCCGCCCGCCGGAGCACGCCCGTGCTGCCGCGGCGTTCGAGCTCGGACAGCACCTGTGGCGCAGTGGCCACCGCGACGACGCGCCGACGTGGTTCCGCGAGGCCCATCGCCTGTACCCCGACAACTGGACCTACAAGCGCCAGGCGTGGGCGTTCGCCGACCCGCTCCAAGGCCCGACCGAGCTGTACGACAGCGACTGGCTGAGCGACATCCAGGCGATCGGCGCGGAGAACTACTACCCCCACGACCCATGGTGAACGTGGACCGGACGGAGCGCACAAGATGATCCTCGATCGACTCGACATCGACGCCGACACGTTCGCCGCCGGCACGGGCTGGGCGATCAAGCCCGAGGGCGCGTGCAAGGGCGAGATCTGCGTCCCGCTGCCGCGCGACCGCGACTTCGACCTCCTCGACACCGCGAACCGCCTCGGCATGGCGCTGGTCGACGACGCGGCGCACGGCGTCTGGGCGCTCGGCCCGGAATCATTCACCGGTCGCACGCTGGTCACGGCCGAGGCGCCGGACGTGGTGCTCCAGGACATGGACGGCAACGACTTCCACCTCGACTCGCTGCGCGGCCAGAAGGTCGTCGTCGTCTCGTGGGCGCCGTATTGAGGCTGCCGCTACGACCTGCCCGGGTGGCAGGCACTGCGGACGGAGCTGCACCCCCTCGGCGTCGAGATCGTCACGGTGTCGATGGACATGGACGGCGCTGCGTCGGCGCGCCAATGGGTCGAGGAAGCGGGCGCCGAGCACCCGTCGCTGGTGGACACCGAACATCGGCTGGACGCACTGTTCGGCGTCGTCAACGTCCCGAACGTGATCTGGATCGACGAGGACGGGATGATCGTCCGGCCGCCCGAGCCCGGCTGGGCCGCGCCGGTGCAGTACCCGGAGTGGCTGTCGTCGCGGCTGGAGGAGCAGGTGCGCAAGGCGCGCGAGGACGCCGAGGCCGAAGGGCGTGAGCCGGTCGACCCGCGGCGCACGATGAGTGGCGGTCAGGACCGGGACTCCTACGCCGACGCGCTGCGCGACTGGGCGCACCACGGCGCGGCCAGCGGGTTCGCCATGACGCCCGACGAGGTGATCGAGGCGTCGCAGCCACGCGATCCGCACCGATCGGAGGCGGCCGCCCGGTTCGACCTCGGCCGCCACCTGTGGGATGCCGGGGATCACGCTGCGGCGATCGAGCAGTGGAAGCTGTGCCACGAGCTGCAGCCGGACAACTGGACGTACAAGCGCCAGGCGTGGTCGCTGGTCGGCAACGAGCAGCTCGGCGGCGGTGTCGCCGGACGTTTCAACCAGGGCCCGCTGCCCGGCCGGGAGGACGAGTGGCCGTTCCCCAGCAGCTTCCGCGACGACGTTGCCGCGTTGGACGCGGGCGCGTACTACCCGAAGACGATGTAGCTGCGCCGGCGCTCTCGGTCGACCTCAGCAGTGTCGAGTCGTGGGCCACGACGGGTCGCGGCCCACGCCGCGGACCGACGAGGTGAGCTCCTAGGAGCTGGGGCGCTGCGCGGTGTCGAGGTACTCGTGCAGGTCGACGAGCTTGCCCGACTCGCCGACTCGCCCGACGACGCACGCCCAGACGGCCATCGGCGCACCGTCGGGCATCGTCGACACCGCCCGGTGCTCCTCGACGAAGCCACCGTCGAAGATCTCCCGGCGAACCTCGGTGTACTTGTGGTGCCCGATGCGCTCGCTGAGCTTGGCGAAACCGGGCAGCAGGTCGACGATCAGCCGCGGCTCCTGGCCGTTCTGGCGGAACCGGGCGTCGGGCTCGCACAGCGACTCGATGGTCGCCGCATCGTTGTCCTCGAACGCGCGGAACAGTCGCTCGGCGAGCAGGTCGACGTCGTGCGTGCTCATGCCGGCAACGTATCCCCGGCCCGCCACGGGCTCGTCAGTGGGCACCGCTCGACACCGCGCCCGGGCACGGCCGGGAATCCGTCCCCCGCCGATCTCTCGTCGAGATGGGCGACATCTGATCTTGCTGCTTGAGAGATCGCGGCGAATCGTGCATGCTGTCTTCAGATCGCAGCGTGCCCGACCCCCAACGGGCGTGCTCGACAGGACACGGTGGAGCCCCCCTCCACTGCGGCCAGGTTGAGAGGCCCCGCTCCCCCAGGCGGGGCCTTTCCCGTTGTCGGCACAGTGGGGCGAACCGACGCTGAACGGCGGTGGATGTATCCACCGCACCTGCTGTGGCGTCGAAGTGTCGTACACGTGCCTTCGACGCTGTGCCGTGGAGGGCACCGGCGATCGGGGTGAACCGCATGCTGGATCGAGCCCTCCAGGGGGATGCCGCGGAGGTGGACGCGGCCGGCGCGGTCTTCGCCCAGCGTTACCCCGACTTCGACCCCGACGGCTCGTTCGCCGACCTGCGCCGCCGCGAGTACGGACGGCTCGACGACAGCGGCAGCGTCTACGTCGACTACACCGGCGGCGGCCTGTACGCCGCGGCGCAGCTCGCCGGGCACGTCGCCCACCTCGGTGGCAGCGTCCTCGGCAACCCGCACTCGGGCAGCAACGCCTCGCTGGCGTCGACGCACGGCGTCGACCGCGCCCGGGCCGCGGTGCTCGCGTTCTTCGGCGCGGATCCGTGCGAGTACACGTGCGTCTTCACCGCGAACGCGTCGGCCGCCCTCAAGCTCGTCGCCGAGTCGTACCCGTTCGGCCGCGGCGGCGTGTTCGCCCTGACGGCCGACAACCACAACTCCGTGAACGGCATCCGCGAGCTCGCCGCACGCGCCGGCGCCGCGGTCGAGTACGCGCCGATCCTTGCGCCCGAGCTGCGCGTCGACCGCGCCGCGCTCCACCGGATCCTGTCGACCCGCCAGCCGTCGGCGGCGCCGCGACTGTTGGCCTTCCCCGCGCAGTCGAACTACTCGGGCGTGCAGCACCCGCTGGAGCTCGTCGCCGAGGCCCACGAGCACGGCTGGGACGTGCTCCTCGACGCCTCGGCGTTCGCCCCGACGAACCGCCTCGACCTCGGCGCGGTACGACCGGACTTCGTCGCCGCCTCGTTCTACAAGATCTTCGGCTACCCGACGGGTGTCGGCTGCCTGCTGGCCAGGCACGACCGGCTGTCCGCACTGGCCCGGCCGTGGTTCGCCGGCGGCACCGTGGAGATCGCTTCTGTCGGACTACGCCGGCACGTCCTGCACGACGGCCCGGCGGGCTTCGAGGACGGCACCGTCGACTACCTCAGCCTGCCGGCCGTGACCTCGGGGCTGGCGCACGTCGAGTCGATCGGCCGCGACGCGATCCATGATCGCGTCGGCGCGCTGACCGCGTGGTTCCTCGACCAACTCGCGGTGTTGCGCCACCGCGACGGGCGACCGCTCGTGCGCATCCTCGGCCCGCGGACGACGCAGGGGCGAGGAGCCACGGTGGCGTTCATGGTCCACGAGCCGGACGGCCGGGCGATCGACGGACAGCTGATCGAATCGCTGGCCAACGAGCGCGGGATCTCGCTGCGCAGCGGCTGCTTCTGCAACCCGGGCGCCGCCGAGGCGGCCCTCGGCATCGACGTCGACGTGCTCGTTCCGTGGTTCGACCGACGGGCGACCGCCGCGGAGCTGCACGCTGGGATGCGCGAGCGCGGTCAGGTGCTCGCGGCAGTCCGGGTGTCGTTCGGTCTGGCGAGCAACTTCGCCGACGTGTACCACCTCGTTCGCTTCCTCGAGGACTTCGTCGACGCCGACAGCGCAGCGCCCACCGACTCGCCGATCGCCGTGCCGGCATGAACCGGCCGGCCTTCGTCGACGAGCGCCGGGTGCGCGCGGCCGCCGGGTTGACGATGGCGGCCGGCGCGATCGCGTTCGCCGTCGCCGTGCTGGACAGCACGCCGGTCCTCATCCGCATCGTCAGCCTCGTGTTCGCCGTGGACTTCACCATCCGCGTCGTCGACCGCCTGGAGCACAGCCCGGTCGGCTTCGCCGCCGGCTGGCTCGTGAGCAGGCGCCACCTGCAGCTCGTCTCCGCCCGACCGAAGCGCTTCGCCTGGGCGCTCGGTGCGGCGATGTCGACGACGATGGCGGTGATCACCAACCTCGGGGTCCGCGGCGTCGTGCCGCGCACGATCTGCGTGATCTGCCTCGTGCTGATGTGGGCCGAGGCAGTGCTCGGGCTGTGCATCGGCTGTGAGATCTACGGGGCGCTCGTACGCCGCGGCTGGATCGGCGAGCAGCCGGGCTTCGACGTCTGCGCGAACGGCGTGTGCGCGATCCCGAACTCCGGCTCAGATCACCAGGCGTAGGCCTCCGGGGCGGTCCCGCCGGGGCCGGGGAAGATGGCGTCGATCGCGGTCAACGTGTCGTCGGCGAGCGTGACCTCGAGCGCGCGCAGCGACGCGCCGTCGAGCTGGGCCATCGTGCGTGGGCCGATGATCGGGCAGGTGACGCCATCCTGGGCGAGGAGCCACGCCAGGGCGACCGCTGCCGGTTCCTCACCGAGGTCGGCGCACAGCTTCTCCCACTGCTCCAACTTCGGGCGCAGCTTGTCGATCCGCTTCAACGACTGCGGCGATTGCCGCCGGGCGCGATCGGAGTCGCCGAGCACGCCGCCGAGCAAGCCGCTCGACAGCGGGCTCCACGGGATCACGCCGACGCCGTATTCGCGGCACGCCGGGAGCACTTCGAGCTCGACGGTGCGCACCAGCAGGTTGTAGTGGCTCTGCTCGCTGACGAGTCCGAGCGTGTGGAGACGGGTGGCGGCCTCGTTGGCCCGGGCGACGTGCCAGCCGGCGAAGTTGCTGCTGCCGACGTAGGTGATCTTGCCCTGTTGGATCAGCGTGTCCATCGCCTGCCACACCTCGTCCCACGGTGCCGTGCGGTCGACGTGGTGCATCTGGTAGAGGTCGATGTGGTCGGTCTGCATCCGCCGCAAGCTGTCGTCGCAGGCCATGCGGATGTGCCGCGCCGACAGGCGGCCGTCGTTGGGCCATTCGGACATCGCCCCGAACAGCTTCGTCGCCAGGACCACCTTCTCGCGCCGGCCGCCACCCTGCGCGAACCAGCGGCCGATGATCGACTCGGTGGCACCGCCTCCGCCATAGCGGTTGGCGGTGTCGAAGAAGTTGATGCCCAGGTCGAGGGCGCGGTCCATGATCGCGAAGGATTCGTCCTCGGGCGTCTGCGGCCCGAAGTTCATCGTGCCGAGGCACAGCTCGCTGACCTGCAGGGCGGTGCGTCCCAGTCGTCGATAGCGCATCCGCCCAGCCTTGCAGACGCCGCGGTCGTCGCTCCGCCCGGGTCCGTCGCGGCTTCGCCGGCCAGCGCGGGTGGAGGCTGGCCGACCGCTGACCTCGTCGTGGACGACTCCGGGCCCAAGGTGAGCTCGAGCTCGATGCTGACGTCCGCCCGAGTCGGACGTGTCCTGCCGAGTCGCTGGTGTGCCTGCTCGCACACCTACGACTCGGGAGCACACGTGGGACTCGGGGTGGCAGGCGGGCGCCGAGTGGGTGGTGTCCGCCCGAGGCCGGCCGGTGGGTGGCCGCCCCGGTACGGTCGCCGCGATGAGCATCCTCGTGTTGTTGGAGATCGAAGCGAAGGACGGGCAGGTCGACGAGATGATCCGCGTCCTGGCCGACACGCTCGGCGACACCCGGGCCCGTCAGGGGTGCGAGAGCGTCACCGTGCACCGCGATCAGGCCAAGCCGAACACCGTCCTGCTCGTCGAGCGGTGGGCGACACGCGAGGACGACGACGCGTACCGGGCGTGGCGGGCGGGTGATGGAGCGGTCGCGGCGATGGCGCCGCTCGTCGCCGGCGGCCGGGCGATCCGCTACTTCGACGACGTCGACGCCTGACGCCGTCGCCCGACCACGAGCAGGAGATCCCTGATGCCCGACCAACCCTCCGCCGCCCAGCGCCTCATCGGCGACGTCGCGCCGAAGCTCGCCCAGCTGACCGACGACGTGCTGTTCGGCGACGTCTGGGAACGCCCCGGCCTCTCCAAGCGTGATCGCAGCCTGATCACCGTCGCCACGCTCGTCGCCCTCAACCGCACCGAGCAGCTCCCGGGCCACCTGCAGCGGGCGCTCGACAACGGCCTGTCCAAGGACGAGCTGGTCGAGGTGATCACCCACCTCGCGTTCTACTCGGGGTGGCCGACGGCGATGAGCGCCGCGGCCATCGTCAAGAAGGTGCTGCCGAACGACGGCTGACGCCGGGATGCGGTCGTCCGATCGCGCCCCGCTACGGTCGCCGAGGGGGCGCAGCCGGCGCCCGAGGCAGGAGGCCGCGATGAAGCTTGCACTCTCCATCGGCTACTCGGGGGCGACGCTCGACGTGCCCATCGAGCTGATCCAGCACGCCGAACGGCTCGGCTTCGACTCGGTGTGGACCGCCGAGGCGTACGGGTCCGATGCCATCACCCCGCTCGCCTGGATCGCCGCGCAGACCACCCGGATCCGGCTCGGGACCGGGATCATGCAGCTGGCCGGGCGACCCCCGGCGATGTGCGCGATGCAGTGCATGACCGTGGACGCGCTGGCCGGCGGCGGCCGGATGATCGCCGGGCTCGGTGTGTCAGGGCCGCAGATCGTCGAGGGCTGGTACGGGCAGCCGTGGGGCAAGCCGTACTGGCGACTGCGCGACTACATCCAGATCATGCGCCGGATCTTCGAGCGCGAGGAGCCCGTCGAGCACGCCGGCCGGGAGATCTCGCTCCCCTACACAGGACCGGGAGCGACCGGACTGGGCAAGCCGCTGCGCTCGATCATCCACGGTGACCCGAAGCTGCCGATCTGGATGGGCTCGGGCAAGGAAGCCACCGTACGCCTGACCGCCGAGCTGTGCGACGGCTGGCTGCCGATGCACTTCGTGCCCGGCCGCATGGACGAGTACCGCCCGTGGCTCGAGGAGGGCTTCGCCCGGGCACGCGCCGCCGGTCGCGACAAGGGGTGGCACAACTTCGAGATCCAGGCCCAGGTGGGTGTGCGGATCACCGAGGACGTCGGCGCTGCGCTCGCTTCGCAGAAGCCGGGGATCGCGCTGTACGTCGGTGGCATGGGGGCGCGCGAGGTGAACTTCCACAACCAGCACATGCGCCGGATGGGTTACGCCGACGCCGCCGAGCGCATCCAGGAGCTGTTCCTCGCCGGACGCAAGGACGAAGCCGTCGCCGCGGTGCCCGACGAGTACGTGGACGAGCGCTGCCTGGTCGGGCCGGTGTCGCGCATCCGCCAGCGCTACGACGCGTGGGCCGAGTCGGGGATCACCAGCCTCGGCATCACGACGCGCCAGCACGAGGCGCTCGAGGTGCTCGCCGAGTGCGCTGCGGAGCATCCTGCGGTGGCCCTCCAGGGGTGACGGGAGGCCTCAGGAGGACGCGGCGACGACTCGATCGTGACCTGCCGGGAGCACGAGCAGGACGACGGTCGCCGATCCGCTGAGTGCCATCGCCATGAGGATGCCCACCGCGTAGGACGTGTGGTCGATGGTCGAGCCGATGATCGGGGGACCGACGAGCCCACCGATCGCTGCACTGGTGTAGAGGGCACCGAGGATCGCCCCGAGGCCGACCGTGCCGAAGAGCCCGGCCGTCACTGCCGGCGCCAGCGCGATGAAGCCGCCATAGGACACGCCCATGACGACGGCGAAGAGGACGAGGCGGGTGTAGCTGTCACCGGCCGTCAACCAGATCGCGAAGCTGGCAGTCATGACGGCGAAGCTCAGCTGCATCAGCCGGGTGGCGCCGAGGCGCGAGCCGAGGCCGCCGAGGCCGAGCCGGCCGACGACGCTGCTGGCGCCGATGATGCTCACGAGTGCAGTGGCCGACGCGCTGGAGATGCCCCGGTCGGTCGCGTAGTCCTTCAAGAACACGAACGGGACGAACAGGGCGGCGGAGACCAGGCCCGTGGCGACGTACAGGATCACGAAGCCGCGCTCGCGCACGACGCGACCGAGTGCCACCGGCACGGCCGCCACGGTGACCGGCGGCCGCGTGGCGCCGATGCTGGCGAGCGAGCAGCAGCGCTGCTCCCCCGACACCGAGCACGACGTACGACGTCCGCCAGCCGAATGCATCGATCAACCGCTCGGCGATCGGAGCGACCACGAGCGTGCCGACCCCGATGCCGGCAACCGCGACGCCGAGGGCCGCCGTCCGTCGGCGCAGGAACCACCCTCCGACCGCGGCGACCATCGGCACGTAGGCACAGGCCACCGCGGTGCCGACGCCCACCCCGTAGGTGAGGTAGCCGAGCCAGATGGATCCGACGCGCGACGTCAGCAGCAACGCCACGCCCAGCAGCGCCGCAGCGACGAGCAGCAGCGGTCGCGGTCCGACCCGATCGGCCACCCGGCCCGACACCAACCCGAGCCCGAAGTACCACGCCGTGGTGATCGAGAACATGAGGGCGGTGGCCCCCTTGCCGGTGTCGAACTCCGCAGCCATCGAGTCGAAGAACGCGCCGAAGCTGTACACGACGCCGAACACCACGAACATCGACAGGAACGCCGAGGCGACGACGACCCATCCTCGTGCCGCATCGACCTGCTCGGACGCCTCGTCGACGACGCCCTCCCCGACTGCCACGACGCCGGAGCATTCCAGACGTCGGCCCGCGCGCTGCGACCGTGGAGCCCATCACCGAGTGCACCGTGATCGCACGACGGGCCGTCACGCGCACCGCGTGACTACCGTCGGGGCCGTGGACGAGCAGGGGGAACAGCCGACCGGGTTCGATGTCGAGGCCGTGACGACGTGGCTCGCAGGGCAGGTGCCCGATCTCGCTCCCCCGCTGCGCTGGACGAAGCTCGCCGGTGGGCACTCGAACTTCACCTACCGGATCGAGGATGCCGCCGGGCGCAGGATGGTCGCCCGCCGGCCGCCACTCGGTGAGCTCCTCCCGACGGCGCACGACATGGGCCGTGAGTTCAAGGTGATCTCCGCGCTGTGGCCCACCGACGTGCCCGTGCCCGAACCGGTGGCCTTCACCGACGACACCTCGGTGACCGGCGCCCAGTTCTACGTGATGGGCTGGGTGGAGGGTCGCTCGCTGTACACCGCGGAGGAGACGGCCGAGCACATCCCCACCGAAGCCGCACGAGCGATCACCGGGCCGTCGTTCATCGACACGCTCGCCGCGCTGCACCGCCTCGATCCCGAGGAAGTCGGGTTGGGCAACCTCGGCAAGCCGACGGACTACGTCGGACGGCAGCTGAAGCGGTGGTACGCGTCGTGGAACGCGTCGAAGAACCGCGAACTGCCCGACGTCGACCGGCTGTACGAGTTCCTCATCGCCCGCCTCCCCGAGCAGACCCAGGTGAGCATCGTCCACGGCGACTACGGGTTGCACAACTGCCGCGTGGCCACCGACGGGCACATCGCCGCTGTCGTCGACTGGGAGATCTCCACGCTCGGCGATCCGCTGGCCGATCTGGCCTACTGCGTCAACGCCTGGGTCGAATCACCCGACGAGGTGCAGGGCGGTGTGCTGCCGCCGACCACGCTGCCTGGCTTCTGCGGTCGACAGGTGCTGATCGACCGCTACAGCGACCAGTCCGGACTCGACCTGAGCCACATCGACTACTACCGCTGCTTCAACCACTGGAAGTCGGTGGGCATCATGCAGGGCGTGTACGCCCGCTACCTCCACGGGCAGAAGAGCGGCGAGGGCATCGATGTCGATGCCTTCCCCGGCCGCATCGACCGCAGCCTGCGCCTCGCCGTCGAGGCCGCCGACCGACTGCCGAGCTGACGGTGGCGGCCGAGGGGATGCGCGGCTGGGCGGCGGTCACCGGCGTCGCCGAGCGCAAGCCGACGCGCTGGACCGACGGCGAGACGACGATCGACATGACGGCGAAGATCGGTGTGCAGGCGATCGCCGACGCCGGGCCTCGAGCTCGCCGACATCGACGGGCTCATCTGCCACCCGATGGCCGGGGTGCCGATGCTCGTGCCGTCGACGATCATCGAGACGATGGGACTGCGGGTCGATGTACGCCGACACCGTCGACCTCGGCGGGGCGACGGCTGCGGGGATGGTGTGGCGGGCGGCGGCAGCGATCCACGCCGGCCAGGCGCGCGCCGTGCTGTGCGTCACCGCATCGCGCCGCCAGCGGCGCGACGGATCCCAGCCCCGGCGCAGCGGGCAGCCGACCGGCCGGGACACCTCGGCCTGGGCCGAGTTCGAGGTGCCGTTCGGCAACATCGGGGCCAACGTCGGCTACGCGATGATCGCCAACCGCTACCTCCACGAGCACCACTGCGAGCCCGAGGAGCTGGCCAAGATCGCCGTGCACCAGCGCGACAACGCCTGCCGCAACCCGGACGCGTTCTTCTCCGACCAGCCGATCACCGTCGACGACGTGCTCGGCTCACCGATGGTCGCCGATCCGCTGCACCTGCTGGAGATCGTCATGCCGTCGGCGGGTGCCGCGGCGATCGTCGTGGTCCACCCCGACCTGGTGCGCAGCACCGGGCGTCCGGCGGCGTGGCTGCTCGGCGCCGGCGAGTGCATCACCCACAAGACCATCACCTATGCCCCGTCGCTGATCGACACGGCGATCAAGCCGGCGGCCGACCGGGCGTTCGCCCAGGCCGGCATCGGGCGCGACCGCATCGGCCTGGCCTCGTTGTACGACTGCTACACGATCACCGTGCTCCTGCAACTGGAGCAGGCCGGGTTCTGCGGCCCCGGCGAGGGCGGTCGGTTCGTCGCCGAGCGCGACCTGCGGTGGAACGGCGACTTCCCGGTGAACACCCACGGCGGCCAGCTGAGCTTCAGCCAGCCGGGCCTCGCCGGGGCGATGAGCCATGTCACCGAAGCGGTCCGTCAGGTGCAGCACCGCGGCGGCGAGCGGCAGGTCGACGGTCTCGAGATGGCGCTCGTCACCGGCAACGGCGGGATCATGTCCGAGGAGTGCGCGCTCGTGCTCGGGGTCGAGCCGTGACCCGTCCGCGGCCGACGCCGTCGCCGACCACCCAGCCGTTCTGGGACGCCACCGCCGACGGCCGGTTCCTCATCCAGCGCTGCCCGCGCTGCGCCGCGGCGCAGTCCTACCCGAAGGCCACGTGCACCACCTGCGGCTCGCTCGACCTCGACTGGGAGGAGGCATCGGGCCGGGCGACCGTGCACACGTTCACCGTGGCCCGCCGACCGACCCACCCGGCGTTCGCCGCCGACGTGCCGTACGTCGTCGCCATCGTCGAGCTCGCCGAGGGGCCGCGGGTCACCGGCAACGTCGTCGGCTGCGACGTGGACGCCGTACGCGTCGGCATGCCGCTCCAGGTCGACTGGGACGAGCCCGGTGACGATGGCATCCGCCTCCCGCTGTGGCGCCCCGCCTGACGCGATCCGGCGTCAGGTTGCGAGGTTGACGCTCACAACGGCCGATCCGGCGCGATCCGGCGTCAGGTTCGCAGGTTGACGCACGATCGAGCGCTGGCGCGATCCGGCGTCAGGTTGCGAGGTTGACGCTCACAACGGCCGATCCGGCGCGATCCGGCGTCAGGTTCCGAGTTTGACGCACGATCGGGCGACGAGCCTCAGACGGCGACGGGCGACTCCATCCGCCACGACTGGTTGCCGGCGGGGAGGTTGAACAGGCGGGCGGTGTTGTCGCGGAAGATCGCCTGGTGCTGGGCCTCGTCGAGGTGTGCCGCCTGCTCCCCGATCAGCTCGCGCGATCTTCGGCCACGTGGAGTCGGTGTGCGGGAAGTCGCTGGCCCACAGGAGGTGCTCCACGGGGAACTGGTGGAGCGTGTGGTACGCGGTCTCGTCGTCCTGGAACGTGGCGTACACGTTGGACTTGATGTAGTCGCTCGGCAGCTTGGTCAGGCCCTTGAGGATCCCGCCCTCGGCGTTGATCCGCGCCGCGTGGTCCATGCGGTACATGTAGTGCGGCAGCCAGCCGGCGTCGCTCTCGGCGACCACCAGCTTGAGCCCGGGATGGCGCTCGAACACGCCGCCGAGCGTCATCATCCCGACGACGTCCTGGATGGCGCGGATGATGCCGAGGAAGTTGTTCAGCGGGTGCCCGCGGGTCTCGGCGTACAGGCTGCCGGCGCGCGACGTGAGGATGTGGAAGGCGATCGGCAGCTGCAGGTCGCTGGCGCACTCCCACAGCGCGTCGTAGTCGGGGTGGTCGTAGTCGCGCTGCTCGCCGTCGGGGTGCACCGGGTCGCCGGGCATCATCATCCCGACCATCCCCATGTCCTTGGCCTGCTGGAAGTCGGCGATGGCCGAGTCGATGTCGAGCACCGCGGTCTGGGCCATGCCGAACACGCGGTCGGGCGCGTCGGCGCACATGTCGGCGAGCCAGCGGTTGTAGGCCCACATGCACGCGCTCTTGTACTCGGCGTCGCGGTGCATGCAGATGCCCATGCCCACCGACGCGTAGATCAGCTCGGCGGCCAGGCCGTCGCGGTCCATGAACGGGATCCGCTCGTGGCCGACGTATGCGGCCTCGCGCACGCCCTCCATCGTCAGCGTGCGGGC
This sequence comes from uncultured Acidimicrobiales bacterium, assembly GCA_963794805.1. Classification (GTDB taxonomy): domain Bacteria; phylum Actinomycetota; class Acidimicrobiia; order Acidimicrobiales; family Ilumatobacteraceae; genus JAODBQ01. Next base: position 157,015 of record CAWCFL010000003.1, on the reverse strand, counting down.
GCGCACGGCGCGCTCGGTCGGGCTGAACCCGGCGCCGTCGATGAACCCGAGCTTGACCGGCTTGCGCATGCCGGGGATGACGAACGCGTCGGTGCCGTCGTCCTGACGGACGATGCGCGGCGCATCGTCGCGGTACTTCGGGTCGATGTAGTCGACGTAGCAGTTGGCCGGCTCGCAGACGTGTCCGTCGGCGGAGATGATGCCTGCAGGGATCATCGAGCGCTCCTCTCGTCCCCCATGTGGTGCACCGACGACGGTAGTCGTGGGTACCCGACGAGGATCGATCGGCGGTGCGCGCGGGTCGGCGCCGACGTGACGCCAGGAGTACGGTGGGTGGTGCCCGGGCCGCACATCACGCCCGGCAGATCGATCGGGGGTACCGATGTCCTACGACCTCGTCGTGCGCGGCGGAACGATCGTCGATGGTTCGGGGCTGCCGCGCTATCGCGCCGATGTCGGCGTCAACGGCGGCACCATCGCCGCCGTCGGCCGGATCGACGAGCAGGGCAAGCGTGAGGTCGACGCCGACGGCCTCGTCGTCACGCCCGGCTTCGTCGACGGCCACACGCACATGGACGCCCAGGTGTTCTGGGACCCGATCGGCAGCTGCTCGTGCTACCACGGCGTCACCAGCGTGGTGATGGGCAACTGCGGCTTCTCGCTGGCGCCCGCACCGGCGTCGCAGCGCGAGTTCGTCGTGCGCAACCTGGAGCGCGCCGAGGACATCTCCGGCGAGGCCATGGCCGCCGGCATCCCGTGGTCGTGGGACAGCTACCGCAGCTACCTCGACGCGGTCGACGGACTGCCCAAGGCGATCAACTACGCGGCGTACGTCGGCCACTCGGCGCTGCGCACGTTCGTCATGGGCGCGCGGGCGTTCGAGCAGGCGTCGTCGCCCGACGACCTGGCGGCCATGCAGCGCGAGCTGCGCGACGCCCTGCACGCCGGGGCCATCGGCCTGTCCACGTCGCGCAGCACCAACCACCTCACCCCCGACGGCTTCCCCGTGGCGTCGCGCCTGGCCGAGTGGTCGGAGATCGAGCAGCTCGTGGCCACGATGGGCGAGCTCGGCGTCGGGCTGTTCGAGCTGGCCAACGAGTCGCAGGTCGCGGCACGCGACCCAGAGGCGCGGGCCGAGGCCAACGGCCGGTTGCGCCGCCTGGCGGTGGACACCGGCGTGCCGGTGACGTTCGGCGTGCTCGGCGCAGCCGACCCGCAGATCTGGCGCGACCAGCTCGACCTGCTCGACCAGACCGCCGCCGAGGGCGGGCGGATGTTCGCCCAGACGCACTGCCGCGGCATCTCCGTGCTGCTGTCGTTCAAGACCCGCCTGCCGTTCGACAAGCTGCCGGAGTGGGCCGAGCTGCGCGCCCTGCCGCTCGACGCCCAGGCCGAGCTGCTCCGCCGGCCGGAGGTGCGCGAGCGCCTCGTGCGCTCGGCCAACGAGGGCGACTTCGGTCGCGCCGTGGGCGCCGAGGCGCGCAAGCCGCGCTACGACCGGATCCACGTGCTCGAGCGGGCCCACGGCCGCAACCCGACGCTCGCCGAGCTGGCCGAGTCGTCCGGCCGTGACCCGGTGGAGATCATGATCGACCTCGGCCTCGAGTCGAAGTTCGAGGTGTTCTTCCAGCAGTTCCCGGTGAAGCCGGACCAGGTGGCGATCGAGGCGATGATCAAGCACCCGCGCACGGCGATGACGTTCTCCGACTCCGGCGCGCACGTCAGCCAGATCATGGACTCGTCGATCCAGACCGACCTGCTCGCCTCAGTGGGTTCGCGAGCGCGAGGTGTTCACGCTCGAGGAGGCGGTGCGGATGATCACCTACGTGCCGGCCACCCTGTGGGGCATGGCCGACCGTGGGCTGATCCGCGAGGGGATGGCCGCCGATCTCAACGTGATCGACCCGGACACCATCGCCCCGCAGCTGCCCGAGCTGGTCGCCGACCTGCCCGCCGGCGCCCGCCGGCTCGTGCAGAAGGCACAGGGCATCCGCGCGACGATCGTCGCCGGCCAGCCGGTGCTCAACGACGGCGTGCCCACCGGCGAGCTGCCCGGCCGACTGCTGCGTGGTCCGCTGGCCAGGCGGTAGCGCCCGGCCGTGGGTCGACTCGACGACAAGGTCGCGCTGATCACCGGCGGCGCCAACGGACAGGGCGCGGCCGAAGCCACGCTGTTCGCGGCCGAGGGCGCGGCGGTGTGGATCGCCGACGTCGACGACGTGCGCGGCGCGGCCACCGCCGCTGGCGTCGGGGCGACCTACCGCCACCTCGACGTGCGCGACGAAGCAGCCTGGTCGGCGCTCGTCGCCGAGATCGTCGGCACCGAGGGCCGGTTGGACGTGCTGGTGAACAACGCCGGCACGTTCGTCTACGCCCGGCTCGTGGAGAGCACCGTGGACGACTTCACCCGGCAGTTCGAGGTCAACCAGCTCGGCGTGTACCTCGGCATGCGCGCCGTGGCACCGGAGATGATCGAGGCCCGCCGCGGCAGCATCGTCAACATCTCCTCGACGGCCGGCCTCGTGGGCATGGCCAACGGCGTCGGCTACACGGCCACCAAGTGGGCGGTGCGCGGCATGACCAAGGCGGTCGCCTTGGAGCTCGGCCGTTTCGGGGTGCGGGTCAACTCCATCCATCCCGGCGTGATCGACACCGAACTGCTCTACGAGAACCCGGTGATGCGCCGGGAGGACCTCACCCCGGTGCTGCGCGCCGTCCCGCTCGGCCGGATGGCCCAGCCCGCCGAGGTGGCCACCGTGGCCCTGTTCCTCGCCAGTGACGAGTCGTCGTACTGCACCGGCGGCGAGTTCGCCGTGGACGGCGGCATCACCGCCAGCTGACGGCCGTCACCTGAGCAGGATGCCGACGCGGCCGAGCCACCGCAGGGTGCTGTCGACGTCGTCGGCCAACAACGCCTCGATCTGCGCTCGTGGCATGTCGTGCGGCTTCGAGCTGCTCATGCGACCGTCGTCGAGCATGGCCAGGAGTTCGCCGAGCACGTCGTCGCGGCTGTGGCGACCGTCGAGGAGTGGCACGAGCGCGCGGCTGAGGCCGTTGAGGGCGACGGGTTCGTGGAGCAGGTTGCAGACGACTCGCGAACGGACGTTCTGCACGCGCACGATCGGGCTGGCGAGCGGACGCTCCGACGGGACCGGAGCGAGCACGGGGGCGTAGCCGAGCAGTTCGGCCCGTTCGTCACCGGCACTGGCGACAGCGAACACCTCCGTCGACAGTCGCTCGGCGATGGCCTCGTCGGGATCGCCGACCTCGGCACGCCGGCACGCTTCGGCCAGCAGGTCCGCGAAGGGGATCGCCCGTGGGGCCACCTCGCTCAAATGGGCCAAGGCCGCCGCCACCACGGGGTGCTCGAGCTGCTCGGCCGAGCGATCGGCTTGCGGCCCGCCCGGCCCGCCGTCGCCGGAAGTGGGCGCGCCCGAGCTGATGCACAGATCGCCCAGATCAGGGAATCGGCCCGGCGGTCGGACGTCGACGTCTTCATGACAGAGCAACGTGCGCCGAAACGCGCCGTGTCGCAAGAAATCGAGATATTGCTCGAATTCGATCCTGTCGCCGGCCATCTCATTCAATTGTGCGAGGGCCTCCGCTGAAAGGCCATCCGTCATTGCTCGGGGGAATGTCGCGCCGGTGAGATATTGCAGGTGGTGCTGCTGGGCATGTTCGACGAACTGGTGGAAGTACACCGGCTCGTTCACGACGCTCAGCTCGTCGTGGAGCAGCGCCGACTCCTCCCAGGCAGGATCGCCGGCGAAGTCCGCGAAGTGCGACGTGCCGTACGCATCGAGGACGGACGCGGCGACCGATCGATCGGCTTCGGGGATCATCGACCTCAGCATGGGAACCATGTCGCGCGCTGCCCGAGCGTGTCGCCGGGGTTCGCCGATGGCCCGCGTGTGGTAGAGCATCATCTCCCGGACGATGAGGTTCCAGTGCCATCCGGGAAGGGTGTTGTAGCTCACGTAGGCGACGCCCATCGCGGAGAGGTGGCGTCGGCAGACCGCCAGGAGCTGGTCCCTGACCTCCGGCGGCACCCACGAGTAGACACCGTGCGCCACGATGTAGTCGAACGTCCCGAGCTCCGGCCCGACGTCCATCAGGTCCATCGTGTGGAACTGGACGTTGCGCAGGCCGACCGCGCCGGCGAACTCCCGTGCCGCGTCGATCTGGCGACCGGACACGTCGAGCCCGACGAACGTGCTCTCGGGCAGGCCGAAAGCCATGGGTACGAGATTTGCACCACGTGCGCAGCCGATCTCCAGCACCCGGCAGCGCTGGGCCGCAACCGGCTCCATGTTCATCAATCCGGCAATTGCCGCGAGACGGCCCGGGTGGGTGGGGCCGTGACACAGGTCAGGATACGGAACCTCGTCGTAGAGAAGCCCGATCTCGCTGTTGGATGTCATCAATCGCGCAGGTTGCTCACTGACAAGTCGCCAATGATATACGGTCGCGTCGGTGCGCATCGCCAGTGGGGATCTCAGCCTGCACGTCGCCGACGACGGTGATCCGCTGGCACCGCCGGTGCTGTTCCTGCACGGGATCATCGGTTCACGGTCGACGTGGAGCTGGCTGGTCCCCGAGCTCGCCGGACGGTTCCGGGTGCTCCGGCTCGACTTCCGCGGCCACGGCCAGTCGGACCGGGCGCCCGGCCGGTACACGGCCGACGGATACGTCGCCGACGCGATCGCCGCGATCGAGCAGGCGGCAGGGGGGCCGTGCGTGGTCGTCGGTCATTCCCTCGGCGGGGCGACGGCGGCGGCGGTCGTCCAGCGGCGCGCCGACCTCGTCGTCGGCGCCGTCCTCGAGGATCCGCCGCTCGGTCCGCTGACGGTCGACGAAGCGGCGTCGCTCGAGGGCAATGCGCTGCTCGACGGGTTCCGGTTCCTGCGCGAGGCGATCCCCGAGGCGCAGCGCGCCGAGCTGACGGTGGGCGCGCTGGTCGAGGTGATCGGGGCGACACCGCACACGTCGGGCCACGGCACGTTCGCCGACGTCCTCCTGCCCGACGGGGTCGAGTCGATGGCCTCGTCGTTGCTCGAGGTCGATGCGACGGTGCTCGATCCCGTGCTCGCCGGCATGGCCGGCCACTTCGTCGATCCCGCGCTGCCGTTCGGCGTGCCGACCCTGTTGATGGCGGCCGATCCGGCCCAGCCCGACGCGGTCGCCAGCCCGGCGGCCGCCGGGCACTACGCATCGATCTCACCCGCCGTGGACGTCGTCGTGGTCCACGGAGCCGGTCACGTCATCCACAACGAGCGCGCCGGCCGTGAGCCGTTCCGCGCCGCGCTCCTCGAGTTCCTCGACGAGCACGCATCGACCTGACGCCCACGGCGGGCGCGGCGAGGATGTCTCGATGACCGATCTGCTCGTCCGGCCCGGACTCGTGGCCGTTCCCGACGGTGTCGTCTTCGAACGGACCGCCGGTGACGGTTGGCAGCAGCTGCGGTTGCGGGCGACCGCGGCGCTGACCGGCGTCGCCACCGGTTCGTTCGCCCGACCGAGCGCGCACGTCGCGCTGCGCGTCGCCGGCGAGCCCGACTTCCTCGGCTTCGCGTTCACCCAGTTCGCGTTGCCGGTCGTCGCCGGCCCGACGCTCGACTTCGACTTCCACCCGGCCCACAACCTGCACTCGCCGTCGGCGCTCGGGATGTTGCTCGGCCGTGTCGACGGCCGATACGTCTGGCTGGCCCCGCTGGACCATCCACACGAGCAGGTGATCGCCGTCGCCGACGGAGCGCTGCGCTGGGGTTGGCACGGTGATCTCGACGACGTCCCCGCCGGCTTCTGCGCGACACTCGGGGTCTTCGAGGGTGACACGGCGGCGGAGGTGCTCGGGCGGTGGGGCGATGCCGTGCGCGCCGGGCGGCCGCGACGGCGCCGGGAGGCCAACGCCGTCACCTCGCACCTGTCGTACTGGACCGACAACGGGGCCGCCTACTGGTACCGCACCGAGGCCGGGCGGACCATCGGTGCGAGCGTCGCCGACGCGGTGGAGGGCCTGCGTGGCCGACGGCGTACCGGTGCGGGCCGTCGAGCTGGACTCGTGGTGCTACGAGCACGAGGTCCGCCGAGCGATCGCCGAGATCGGCTACCCCGACGAGGTGCCGCCGTCGGGGATGACGACGTGGCAGCCACGCGACGACGCGTTCGACCCCGTGCCGCAGGGCGAGGACCCGATCGAGCGGTTCAGCGAACGCCTCGGACAGCCGCCGCTGGTGATCCACGCCCGGCACATCTCGCCCCGGTCGCCGTACCTCACCGAGGGGCAGTGGTGGATCGACGAACTCGCCGCGCAGCCCGTCGATCCGCTGTTCTTCCGGCGGTGGTTCGACGACGCCCGCCGGTGGGGCGTCTGCGCGATCGAGCAGGACTGGATGTTGATGTACTGGTTCGGGGTGCGCGCCTTGCGCGCCGTGCCCGACCGGGCCGCCGACTGGCAACGGGCGCTCGACGCGCTGGCGGGCGAGGCCGGCATCGGGCTGATCTGGTGCATGGCGACGCCGGCCGATCTGGTGCTCGCCGCCACGCTCGATCACGTCGTCGCCGTGCGCACCAGCGACGACTACCGGTTCGCCGCCGACCCCGCCTTCTTGTGGACGTGGTACCTCACCGTCAACCGGCTCGCCTCGTCGCTCGGCCTGCCCGCGTTCAAGGACTGCTTCTTCTCCGGCCGTCCGCCCGACGGGGCCGACCCGATCGACGGCGACGAGCACGCCGAGCTCGAGGCCTTGCTGGCGAACATGTCGGCCGGCGTCGTCGGCATCGGCGATCGTGCCGGATGCACCGACCGACGTGTGGTCCTGCGCACGTGCGACGACGACGGACGGATCCGCCACGTCGACCAGCCCCTCGGCCTGATCGACGACTGCCTCTTCGGCGGACCGGCGCGCGGCGAACGGCTCGCCTGGGCGACGACCACGTCGACGCAGGGCGACCACACCTGGACGTACGTCGTCGCGATCAACACGTCCGCCGAGCGGCGGGTGATCGCCGACGAGCTGATCCTCGCCGACATCGGGCTGAGCGGCCCGCGCGCCGTCTACGACTGGCGCCGCGGTCGGGCCGCAGCGACGGGCGCGATCACCGTCGAGCTCGCGCCGCGTGACTGGGCGCTGTGGGTGTGCGCACCACCCGGCGAGGACGCCGATGCCGGCGACCTGAGCAAGTACGTGACGGTGACGTCGGATCTCGCTTGACCCCGGCCGATGGACCGGTACGGCATCAGGGCGTCAGGCGTCGCGCACGATGCGGCGGATGGCTCCGACCATGTAGACGCACGACAGCGCCATGAACACCGCACCGACGAGGGCGCGGACGTCGTCCCTCGAGAGCGGCGTGCGCCGGGCGACAGGTGGCGCGACGGACTCCGCGAGCGTGCCGCGCCATCCGCTGAGCCCTGCCTTGCCGACTGCGTTGCGATCCACGGGTTGCGCCTACCCGCCCGCCGGGGCGACGAAACCGTGCCGCCCCGCCCGGCCGGGCGGGCCGCTCGCACGCACGCGCAGTAGCTTCCGATTCCGATCGAAGGGGGGAACGGATGGACGACACGACGTTCCAAGGTTTCGGTGCGCGGCTCGGCGACAACGGCGTCCTGGTGGTGACGTTCGACCGACCGGAGACGCTGAACGCATCGACCATCGGCATGAAGCGGGATCTGGTCGAGTTGCTCACCCAGGCCCAGATGGACGACGCGATCCGCGTCCTGGTGTTCACCGGCAGCGGACGGGCGTTCTGGGCCGGCGATGACATGAAGGGCTACTCGTCGACGGATGGTCTGGTCACGGCGCCGATCGGGGCCGGGCACGGCACGCCGCTCGGGACCTACGACGCGCTGCGGGCCATCAGCCAGGCGGTGAACGTCGCCGTGCGCAACCTCGACAAGCTGACGATCGCGGCAATCAACGGCGTCGCCATCCAGACCGGCTTCTCGTTCGCGCTGGCCTGCGACCTGCGCGTCGCCGCTCGGTCGGCACGCGTCGGCAGTGCGACGCTGCGCTACGGCCTGCTGCCCGACGAGGGCGGTCACTGGCTGCTCGTCCAGCACCTCGGCGTGGCCCGCACGATGGACTTCCTGATGCGCAAGCGGATCATCTCGGCCGACGAGGCGCTGGAGCTCGGTCTCGTGCACGAGGTGGTCGCCGACGACGAGCTCGAACGCGCCGTGCTGGAGCTCGCCGAGGAGCTGGCCAACGGTCCGCAGGTCGCCATGCGGCTGCTGAAGCGGTCGATCTACAACGCGGCCGAGATGGTCTTCCCGCACGCGCTCGACGACATCGCCACCAAGACGGCGATCTCCGACCACCACGCCGACGCCAAGGCGGGGTCGCGGTCGTTCGCCTCCAAGGAGCCGGCCAGGTTCAACGACTGGCTCCGCCCGACCTGAGCGCGCCCTGGTCCGTGCGCGGCAGGTGACCTCGGGTCAGCGACCGTTGAAGATCGGCTCGCGCTTGGCGACGAACGCCTTGGTCGCCTCGCGGTGGTCCTCGGTCTGTCCGCAATGGATGTGGTGGGTGGCCTCGAGGTCGAGGCAGTCGTCGAGGTCGCCGCTCATCGCCCGGTTGAGGTTCTCCTTCATGTACCGGTAGGCGACGGTGGGTCCTGCGGCCAGCCGCGCGGCGAGTGCTCGAGTGGCCCCGGCGAGCTCGTCACCCTCACAGACCCAGTTCGTCAACCCGAGCTGCAACGCGTGCTGCGCGTCGACGCGGTCGGACAGGTAGTAGAGCTCACGCGCCTTGGCCGACCCGACGAGCTGGGTGAGGAAGTAGCTGCCCCCGTAGTCGCCGGAGAAGCCGACGCGGGCGAACGCCGTCGTCAGGAACGCCGAGCTGGCCATGATCCGCAGATCACAGGCCAGGGCGAGGGCGAGCCCGCCTCCCGCCGCGGCGCCAGGGAGCGACGCGATCGTCGGCTTGGGGATGGTGAACAGCTTGCCCGACGTGGCCCGCTGGTTGACGCGCTGCCGGTGGATCGCCCCGTCGATCGAGTCGTTGCCGACCGTGCCGTCGCCGCTGGCCGCCATGGCCTTGACGTCGCCACCCCCGCAGAACGCACCGCCTGCGCCGGTGAGCACGATGCACCTGACCTGCGGATCCAGCTCGGCGACGGCCAGTGCCTCTGCGAGCGCAGCCGTCATCGTGCCGGTCATCGCGTTGCGTGCCTCGGGTCGGTTCATCGTCAGCGTGAGGACGCCGTCGTCCACCTCCGCGAGCAGCTCGGTCGTGCCGGTCTCGATCGTTGTCGCCATCCGCTCTGCCTCCGTGCTCGGCGTCGCCCACGTGCCTCGCGCCACGTCCCGGGCACGTCACCCGGGCTGCAACTGGCCGACGGCCAAGTGTGACGGACCCCGATCGGCGCCGACGAACCATGCGGCCGGTCACGGTACGACGTGGGGCAGCACGTCCTCGGTGAAGCGCACGAACGAGTCGTGCGACAGCGGAGCGATCATCAGGTAGCCGAGGTGCATCACCTCGCGCAGCCGGGCCAGCTCGTCGCGCACACGGGCGGGCGATCCCCACACGATCTTCTCGTCCACGTAGCTGTCGATGCGCTCCCGGACATCTGCGGTCACACTCTCTCCGGTGGCGCCACCGTGGGCGTAGGCGCCGATCGTCCATGCGGCGCCGGACCGAGCGATCTCGCGGGCCTCCGCATCGGTCGCGGCCACGGCGACGAGGCGAGCCATCGGCGTGTCCCCCGGCGGCCCGAACCCGTGCGCAGCACGCGCCGTGCAGTAGGCGGCGTACTTCGAGCCGATCTCGGCGAACGTCGCGTGCGGGTCCATCAAGATGGCGTGGCCCATCGCCGCCGCCCACGACACGGCCTCGGGCGAGGTGGCCGCCACCCACGTGGGCGGCCCGGGCTGCTGGACGGGCTTGGGGAGCACCTCGACGTCGTCGAAGTCCCAGAACCTGCCGTGGAACGTCAGCCGCTCGTTGGTCCATGCCGCCAGGACGACCTCCACGGCTTCGCGGAAGCGGGCGGCGGTCTCGTCGCCCGGGATGCCGAACGCCTCGAACTCGGCGCGCTCGAAGCCCCGGCCGGCGCCCCAGTTGAGACGCCCGCCGGTGAGGTGGTCGAGCATGGCGACCTCCTCCGCCAGTCGCAGCGGGTGGTAGAGGGCGGCCAACGACACGGCCGTGCCGATGCGGATCCGCCGGGTGCGGTGCGCCGCCTCCAACGCCATCAGGTGGACCGACGGGCAGACGCTGTAGGTCGTGAAGTGGTGCTCTGCCAACCACACGGCGTCGTAGCCCGTCTCGTCCATCGTCACGATCCGCTGCATCGCCCGCTCGTACACCGTGTGCAGCGGCACGCGTCGCTCCGGCCAACTGAAGAACTGGAGCACCCCGACCTTCATGGCCCGATCGTACGAACGGCGACGGGCCCACCGACGAGTCCGTTACTGTCCGCAGTGCAGCGGGCGCGTCGGGGGGCGCGTCCAGGAGGTGGTGAAGATGCAGCAGCTCTCCGGTCTGGACGCCTCGTTCCTGTACTTCGAGACACCGAACGCCCCGGGCCACGTGTTCTCCGTGTACATCTGCGACCAGTCCACCGCGCCTGGCGGCAAGGTCACGTTCAAGGGCATCCTCGAGCACGTCCGCCAACGTCTGCACGTGTCCCGGGCGTTCCGCCAACGGCTCGTCGAGGTGCCGTTCGGGCTCGACCACCCGTACTGGATCGAGGACGCCGACTTCGACCTCGAGTACCACGTCCGGCACATCGCCCTGCCGCAGCCCGGTGATTGGCGGCAGCTGTGCATCCAGATCGCGCGGCTGCACTCCCGCCCGCTCGATCGCAGCCGTCCGCTGTGGGAGATGTACGTCATCGAGGGCCTGGACAACGTCGCCGGGCTGCCGCCGGGCTGCTTCGCGATCATGACGAAGGTGCACCATGCCGCGGTCGACGGGGTCACGCTGCTGGAGATCGCCAGCGCGTTGCACGACCTGACGCCCGATGCCGCCGGCGCCGGCCGATGTCCCGGCCTGGTCGCCGGAGCCGGTGCCGTCGACGATCGACCTGCTCTGCTCGGGCGGCGATGAACGCCGCCGCCCGACCGATGCGGCTCGGACGGATGATGGCCGCCGGCATCCCCGGCGAGGCGGCACGGATGCGCGAGCAGATGGCCCAGCGCAACTTCGACCTGCCGCGCGATCACCCCGGCCCCGCGTACCCGCTTCAGCGGCACCGTGACGACCCACCGGGTGGTCGAGGCGCGCCGCTTCGAGTTCGACACCGCCCGGCAGATCAAGGCCGCCGTGCCGGGCGCGACGATCAACGACGTCGCCATCACGGTCGTCGCCGGTGCCCTGCGCGCCTACCTGCGTGGAGCACGGCGAGCTGCCGGACGCGACGTTGCGGGTGATGGCCCCGATCTCCGACGCGCACGTCCGAGCAGGCCGGGACGGCGGGCAACCAGGTGTCGGCGATGGTCGTCGAGGCCGGGACCGACATCGCCGACCCGCTCGCCAGGCTCGTCGCCGTCCACGAGTCGACGACCACGTCGAAGGCCGCCGCGCAAGCGACGGGGGCGCAAGAGATGTCCGAGCTCTCCGAGATGCTCCCCGGCGGTCTCGCCGCGCTCGCGGCCAGGACGGCCAGCCAGTTCGAGATGGCGACACGGACCACGCCGCTGGTCAACACCGTCGTCAGCAACGTGCCCGGGCCGCAGGTGCCGCTGTACTTCGCCGGCGCCCGCCTGGTGACGTTCTTCGGTGGCGCCGGCGTCGCCGACGGCATGGGCCTGCTCCACGGGATCAGCAGCTACACCGGCCAGCTGATCATCTCGGTCGTGTCGGACCGCGAGATGCTGCCCGATCCCGGCCACTACGCGGATCTGCTGGAGGCCTCGTTCGCCGACCTGGCCGCGGCCGCCGGCGCCACCGTCGGGCCGCGCCGGACGGCGCGGGCGAAGCGACCGGCGAAGCCGACCACGGCGCGGGCGGCGACGCCAACCCGTCGCGCCGACGGGCGGTCGACGACGACACGCAGGCGACCGCGCTCGGCCGCTGCCGGCACGTAATCGTCAGTCGGCGAGGCGCACCCGGGCGGTGCCGAGCACGCCGGTTGCGCCAGTGGCCTCGCTGAGGATCGTCACGTCGATCTCGATGATCCCGTCGTCGCCGACGTCGGTGACCGCGCCACGGCACACCACCGGCGTCCCGACGACCATCGAGTTGCGGAAGACCGTGTCCAGGCTGACGATCGTGCAGCCCGGCGCCCAGCGGTGGATCATCGCCGCGAGCTGCGCCTGGCTCATGATCCCGGGGATCACCGCGCCCGGCAGGCCCTCCGGCCCGCGCCGCCTCGTGGTCGGTGAAGCGCGGGAAGTCCATCTCCGCGGCGCGGACGAACCGTCGGACGGTCTCCAGCGAGACGTCCGGGTGCTCCTCGGCGAGCTCGTCACCGATCTCCACGTCCTCGATCGCGCATCGTCGCCTACTCCTGCCTGATCATCCGCCAGTCGACGGTGGCGACCGGCTCCCCGTCGGCGTCGAAGAACGACATCCGGTTGACGATGAACACCATGGTGCCCGAGCGCCCCGTCTTCGCGTAGATGTCGGCGATCTGCACCTCGGCGTGCAGGGCCGTCGCCGGCGCGCATCGGGCTCTGCCACTCGATCGACTTGCCGCCGTCGATGCCCCGGCCCGAGCCGAACTGGGGGAAGTCGTCGGGCAGCATCCGCGCCACGTTGATGTGGGTCGGGAACGCCGTGGAGGCCTGGAAGTCCGGGTGTCCCGGATCGATGAACCGTGGATCGGTCTCGCCGGCGGCGATCGCCCACTCGAGCATCCGCTCCTGGTCGACGACGAGGTCGATCTCCTGGAAGACGCGACCGACCCACGCTTCGCGGACCGTCGCCAGATCTACGTCCATCGTGCTAGCTCCTCCATGTCCGTGCCGCACATCTCCCGGCGCGCAGCGCCGTCACCAGATCGTCGATGGTCGCGATGTCGTCGTCGAACTCGGTGGCGCACAGACCGATGCGGCTGACGATGTGCGAGTCGCTGCCGCCGATGCCGCGGTAGCCGAAGCGCTCGGCCTCCTCGCGGGAGCGCTCGTCCTCGCCGGGGATGCTGCCGCCGTTGTAGATCTCGACCATCTCGACCTCGTCGACGGGTCCCTTCTCGGCGTAGTGCGAGAACAGGCCGACGTTGCGCCGTCCCGGATGGCACGGCACGGCGTACCCGCCGCAGCGTGTGGCGGCCGCCAGCACGTCGCGGATCGGGTTGTCGAGCCGGGCGAAGTCGAAGGCGTGGAGCAGGTCGTCGTTGACGCCGAACACGAGCACGTGGCCGTAGTCGGTCTCGACCTCGCTCGCCTTGAGGATCACCAGGCCGTACTCGTCCTCGAGCGCGCGGTAGTCGCTCTCGGCGTCGAACTGGCGGTGCTCGGTGAGCACGATGCCGTCGAGCGGCAGCTCCTTCTTCTTGATCCACTGGCAGTAGTTGGCGACCTTGGCCCGGCCGTCGTCGGAGCGCACGGAGTGCGTGTGCAGGTCCAGGATCATGCGAGACGGCTCATGCCGGCCGGAACCGGGGGACGGCGAACGCCTCGCCGTCGTCGCGGGGGCCGGACCAGAAGTCGGCGACGACCGGCTGCCCGATCGCGACCTCGGCCGGATCGACGCCGACGATGTTCGTCAGCACGCCGCGGCCCTTCGTCGAGCTCGACGTAGGCCATCACGTATGGCAGGTGCTCGTTGAACGGCGGCACCATGTTCTGGTGCGTCACGGTGAACGTGTGCACCGTGCCGCGGCCGGAGGCGACGAAGTGCTCGATCGTGTCGGTCAGGCACTTGGCGCACAGCGCCCGTGGCTTGTGCTGGACGGTGCCGCACGTGGTGCAGCGCTGCAGCACGATCTCGCCGCGCCCGGCGCCCTCCCACCAGCCGCGGGACTCCCACGAGGCGTACGGCAGCGGATGGGTCATGTCGTTGACCTTGGCGTCGCTCACGATGCTGCTCCCGAGGATCAAGGTGGCGCCGCTGTGGGCGATGCCCAGCGTGCCGCCGGTGCCGTGCACGCAGGCGAGCTCGGCGCCCTCCACCTGGCGTGCGCCGCACTCGCCGCGCAGCTGCTTGGTCGCCTCGATGACGAGGAAGATGCCGCGCATGCCGGGGTGGTTGGACGACAGGCCGCCACCGTCGAGGTTCACCGGCAGCTCGCCGCCGAGGCGGATCCGGCCGCCGCTGACGAACGCGCCGCCCTCGCCGATCTCGCAGAACCCGAGGTTCTCCAGCGTGGCCAGCACCGTGATGGTGAACGAGTCGTAGATCATGCACAGGTCGATGTCGCCGTGCTGCACGCCGGCCATGCCGAACGCCTTGCGGCCCGACTGGCGGGCTGCGGTGGTGAGCAGATCCTGCCGGCCGATCTCCTGGTGGGCGACGGACTCGCCGCAGCCGAGCAGCGTCACCGGCGTCTGGCGCAGGTCGCGCGCCCGCTCCAGCGAGGTGACCACCACGGCGCCGCCGCCGTCGCTGATGATGCAGCAGTCGAGGAGGTGCAGCGGATCGGAGACGATCCGGCTGCTGAGCACGTCGTCGACGGTGATCGGCTGGCGCATCTTCGCCGCCGGGTTGAGCGAGGCGTGGTGGCGCATCGTGACGGCGATCTCGGCGAGCTGCTCGGCCGACGTGCCGTAGCGCTGGCGGTGGAGCTGGGCGACGAGTGCGTAGCTGCCGACGATGGTGTTGCCGTACGGGTTGACGAACGACGCCGGCGGATCGCGCCGCTCGCCGCCGCCCATCCCGGTGCCGATGGCCATCGCGCTCGACGCCGCGGTGCTGCCGTAGAGGACGAGGGCCACCTCGCACAGGCCGGCGTGGATCGCCGCCGCGGCGTGGGTGACGTGGGCGACGAACGACGAGCCGCCGATGTTCGTGCCGTCGAGGTAGTCGGGCTTGATGTCGAGGTACTCGGCGAGGTCGACGATGCCCATGCCGCTCATCGTCATGCTCGCGGCGAACAGCGCGTCGACGTCGGCGATGGTCAGCCCGGCGTCGTCGAGCGCGCCCTTGGCGCTCTCGGCCATGATCTGGAACTCGGTCTTGTCCGGGGCGAAGCGGGTGGGGTGCTCGTAGACCCCGGCGATGGCGACCGATCCGGAGAGCGTCATGCCGCCACCCCTGCGCCCGCGGCGTCGGCGACGATCGCTGCCAGGCCCTGCGGGCTGCTCGAGCACGCCGCGCCGCCCGGCACCGGCGAGCTCGACGACCCGGCCGTTGCCCACGGCCGACGGCCAGCGCCTGCGCCGCGGATCGGGCCTCGGCCGGCTCGTGCTCGCCGACGACCACCACCACCGGTGCGGTGATCGCCGCCGACGCGCTCGGCGCCGTGCCAGTCGGTGAGCGCCTCCAGGTCGCCGACCGTCGCCCGTGGATCGGTCTTCATCCACTCGCCGAACGCCCGCTGGTACACCTCACGGGGCGTGTCCGGGGCGTAGCCGGTGGTGTCGAACTGGCGGCGGGCCCGGCCCGGCCGTCACCTGGCGGAGCTGGTCGAGCACCGCCGGATCGGGCGCCGGCGTCGAGCGACGCACCGCCGCACAGCGACCACGGCCGAGGCGAACGCCGGCCACGTGGCCGCGATCTCCAGCGCCACCGCTGCGCCCATCCCCTCCCCGACCAGCACCGCCGAGGTCAGCCCGAGCCGCTCGGCGAGCCCGTGCGACGTGCGCGGCCATCGCGCCGATCGCACCCGAGGCTGTCCAGCCCGCCGGAGCGACCGTGGCCGGGCAGGTCGAGGGCGATCGGACGGATGCCCGTCGGCCAGCGCGTCGAGCACCCCGGTGAACGTGTGGCCGTTGCCGGCGGCGTCGTGCAGGCACAGCGACGGTGGCGCCGTCCGCCGGCTGCCGGCGGTTGGCCGGGCAGCGTCGTCGGACCACGGTGGTGGACGAACGTCGCCACCGAGTCGACGGTGAAGTACTTCTCAGCCACCGCTGGAACGTATCCAAGCGAGCCTCGCCCGGCTCAAGCGGGCGTCCGGGCGAGGCGATCGACGAGGTCACGGCGTCGTCGGTGTCGGCTGGCGAGCGGTGACCCACGAGGTGATCGTCGTCCACAGCTCGAGCACGCCGGCTTCGAGCGCGGCCAGATCGGCGTCGTTGCGCACCACCGCATCGGCGACGGCGCGACGCTGCTCGTCGGTTGCCTGCGCCGCGGCCCGGGCCCGGGCGTCGCGCCTCGCGCCATCCCCCGGGCGACGGCCCGCTCGATGCGCAGCTCCAGCGGCGCCTCGACGACGACGACATGGCTGTAGCGGTGCGCCGGGTCGGCCCTGCCGAGGTTGCTCTCGACGAGGATCGCCATGTCGTACACGACGATCCCATCCGGCGGGAGCGTGCCGATCACCTCGGTCAGCTCGGCGTTGATCGCCGGGTGGCTGATCGCCTCGAGCCGGGCCAGCCCGTCGGGGTGCTCGAACACCACCCGGGCCAGGGCACGCCGGTCGATGCTGCCGTCAGGGGCGACGAACGGGCTCGCCGAACTCGGCGAGCACGCCCGCCTCCGCCCGTCCGCCGGGCGCGATGACTGCCCGTCCGACTGCGTCGACGTCGACGATCTCGGCGCCGAGCTCGCCGAGCAGCCGCGCCACGGTGCTCTTGCCCGACCCGATCCCGCCCGTCAGGCCCACGATCAGCATGCGCCGACCGTAGCCCGGACCCCGCGCACCGGCCCGGCCCGTCCCGTCGACCGGCCACTCGGGGTCGGCCCAGCTCGACGGTCAGGCGGCCTGCAGGTGTGATCCGCCCGACACCCGCGTCCGGCGCAGCCGACGGGCGATGACGGGGATGACGATCGCCGCGGCCAGCACATGGGTCGACATCAGCAGGAGCTTGGTCCCGAGCGTGGCGTCAGCGGTCGCATCCGGCACGAGCGTGGCGGCGGTGAGGGCGATCGTGGCGACGACGAAGACACGCCGGGGGTGCGCTGCCAGCCGACTGATCACCGCTGCCAGCCCGAGGCCGAGCAGGGTGGCGATGAACGTGAGCTGGGCGAACGCGAGGACCGGGATCGGCTCGCCGGCGACGGTCGCGGCGTGGCCTGCCGCGTCGGCGGTCGCGGCGACGGCCGTGGTCGCGACGGCGGCGGCCAGACCAGCGGCGATGCCGGCGCGCCATGGCACGTTCGTGGCGACGGCCGACGCTTCGCCGGCGGCGGAGGTGGCCTTGGAGGTGGACGTGGAGGTGGTGGTGGACATGGGACGCTCCTGTGTTCGCCGGAGACGTCCGGAACGGCGTCTCACACCTCCACGACGAACGGCATCGCCGCAGATCGACACTCCCGGGCGAAATTCCTTCCGCTCCGGGCGCACCGGCGTGGATCGGTTAGACCGGTCGGGTCCGAGAGGAGCGAGCATGCCGACGATGCCGGCCGAGGCCGAGGTGCTGGGCTGGTTCGACCAGCTGTCCAACTGGGAGCGATGGGGGCCCGACGACCGGCTGGGCACGCTCAACCACGTGACGCCGGCGAAGCGCGTGGCGGCGGCCCGGCTCGTGCAGGAGGGTGAGTCGGTCTCGTGCAGCTGGGACATGCGCACCGGGCGCCAACCCGGCGCCACCGTGGAGAACCAGCGCTACATGCTGTCGACGGGGCTCGGTCTGGGCGAGGAGGGTCGGATCAACCTGATGGGCGAGGGCCGCGCCGGCGGCGCGCAGGAGTTCATCGGGATGGTCTTCCACGGCCTCGACGTCACCCACCTCGACTCGTTGGCCCACATCTTCTGGGACGGGAAGATGTACGGCGGCGTGCCCGCGTCGATGGTCTCGGACCGCCAGGGCGCCCGGGTGCACGACGTGCTGGCGGTGTCCAACGGGGTGTCGACCCGCGGCGTGCTGCTCGACATCGCCCGGCTGCGCGGCGTCGACTCCCTCGCCGCCGACGACCACGTCTACCCGGAGGACCTCGACGCGGCCGCCGAGGCGGCCGGGATCACCGTCGAGCCGGGCGACGTCGTGCTGATGCGCACCGGTGAGGGCGGCGCGCGCCGGGCCGCAGGCAAGCGGTACAACGCGAACACGCCGCGTTCGGGCTTCCAGGCCGCGTGCCTGCCGTGGATCCACGAGCGCGGGGTGGCCATGCTCGCCTCCGACGTCGCCCAGGACCCCACGCCGTCGGGCTATCGCACGGTGCACATGCCGATCCACATGGTCGGCATCGTCGCCATGGGCCTGTGGTTGATCGACAACTGCCAACTCGAGGACCTCGCCGGCACGTGCGAACGGCTCGGCCGATGGGAGTTCCAGTTCGCGCTCGGCGCCGATCCGCTTCCAGGGCGTCACCGGCAGCCCGGTGAACCCGCTCGCCGTGTTCTGACGGCGGACGGTCAGCGGATGCGCGTCGACACACCACTCCTGGTCCTCGGCCGCGGGCCGGCTGCCCTCGTCGCCGCCAAGGTCGCCGGAGCGTGCGGGCAGCCATGCCTGCTGGTCGGCCACGAGATCCGCGGCGGCGACGCTCCGGTCGAACTCGACAACGCCGCCGTCGCCGTGCTCGACGAGCACCGCCTCGTGGACGTGCTCCGTCCGCACCTGCTCGCCACGCAGCCCCTCACCATCGCGCCGCGCGAGTTCGAGGAGGTCCTCAAGCAGCACTGCGTCGCCGATCTGAACGTCAGCGTGTACGACCGGATGGAACTCGTCGAACGGCACGTCGACCGGCCGCTCGCTGCGCGGCGTCCTCACGGATGGCCGCAGCCGATGGGACGTCGTGGCCGACGCATGGATCGACGGCGACACGCTCGCTCCCGCCTTGCCTGCGGCGATCACCGACGGTGCCACGGCCGCGCTGGACGCCATCCGCGCGCTGCGACCCTGACCGCTGCGGCGCTCACGTCCTCGGCACCGCCGAGCCGCGCCGGCGCCGTGCGTAGGCTCACCCGGATGCCGGGGCCGACGTCGCATTCGTACTTCTCGCAGCGGCTGCGGCTGCACTTCCTCGACTGGGGCAACCCGTCGGCCCCGCCGCTCCTGATGATCCACGGCAACCGCGATCATGCCCACAACTGGGACTGGGCCGCGGCGCGCCTGCAGGACCGCTACCACATCGTCGCCCCCGACCTGCGTGGACACGGGGACTCGCAGTGGAGCGCCGGGTCGATGTACGCCCCGGCGGAGTTCGTCTACGACATCGCCCAACTGGTCCACCAGCAGCAGCTCGCGCCGCTGCGGATCGTGGCCCACTCCCTCGGCGGCAACATCGCCCTGCGCTACGCCGGGACCTATCCGGACGACGTGGAACGGCTCGTCGTGATCGAGGGATGGGGCGGGATCGTCCCGGGCCATCCGCGCGGGCAGACGACCGAGCGGATGCGCGGGTGGATCGACGCGCAACGGTCGCTCGCCGCCCGCCTGCCGAGGCGCTACCCGACGCTCGACGACGCCTACCAGCGGATGCTCGAGGCCAACCCGCACCTGTCGCAGGACCAGGCCCGACACCTCACCGTGCACGGCGCCAACCAGAACGAGGACGGCACGTACAGCTGGAAGTTCGACAACTACACCCACGCCAGCCAGGTGCTCGACCTGCCGTCCGAGGAGGTCCGTGAGCTGTGGCGGGCCATCACCTGCCCGGTGCTGCTGATCAGCGGCTCGGAGAGCTGGTTGCGCTCCGGCGCCGACAGGGCTGCGCTCGACGCCGAGTTCACCGACGCCCGGCACGTCGTCGTCGACGAGGCGGGCCACTGGGTCCAACACGACCAGCTCGACACCTTCCTCGAGCTCGTCGACGGCTTCCTCGAGTAGCGCACCACCACTGTCCACGGAGGGACAGCGGCGGGACAGGCTGTCGGCCCACGGTGGCGTCATGTCCACACTCACCCCCAGCCCGACCGGCGTCGGCGCCCCGGCCACCCCGGCAGCGCTCTCGCGGCGTTCGATCCGTGGCGCACGTGGCGCGACGATCCCGGGCCGCTCGGTGCGGTCGCCGCGGCGGTGTTGGCGGCCAACCCGCACAACAGCCAGCCGTGGACGTTCGCCGTCGCCGAGCAGAGCATCGACGTGTTCGCCGATCGGACACGGACCACCGTCGCCGATGCCGCCGACCGCCGCGCCCAGCTCAGCGGTGGCCGGGCCCTCCAGCGGATCCATCTCGCGGCGACCCGGGACGGGATCGCGCTCGCGGCGACCCGGGTTCGGACGCTTCATCGTCCTGGAGCAGGCACTGCTCGGCGAGGCGGCAGTTCGCCGGACGCGACGCCGAATCGATCGCCCATCACGACGAGGCGATCCGTCGCGCCCGGACCGCAGCGCTCCCACTCCCCCACGTCCTCGCGCTCGAGGCCGCCGCACGCAGCGCCCTTCGCCGCCGGGAACCGACGGAGGCGATCGGCCTGCACGATCGCGCTGCGGACCTGCGCGCCGAGCACGGCCTGGCGCCCACACCCCATGAGCGAGCCGCCGGCGAGCTCCTCGTCGACCGCCCGGGCCTCGTCGGTCGGCTGACCGGGGCAGCGCGCAGCTCGACCTGGACCTGCCGCAGCTGTGCGGCGACGAGGGCGCGCCAGGCGGCAGCGGGTCGGGCCACGATGCGATCGGCGTCGCTCATGGCGCCTGGCAGTGACCGAACCGGCACGGCGGCGTGGTCGGCGGTCTGGTCGGCGGCGGCGCAGGGACCGGCGGCGTTGGCGCAGGCTCGGGTGGTGGCGGTGGTGCGAGCAAGGTGACGGAGACGGCAGCGTCGATCCTCGCCTTGCAATCACCGGAGAACTGCCCGCCGCGCCGGCTGGCGTCGTGACTGCCGCCGCTCGGGTGCAGCGAGATGGCGACCATCGTGAAGTCGTCGTCGAACACCCGGTCGATCTCGCGCACCTCGTCGACGACCCAGATGGGCGGGTCGGCGGCGGTCATCTCGACCGAGACCTCGCTGCCCGACAACGGGTGGCGCGTGGGCGCCGGCGGGTCGACGTCGCCCGTGTCGGGGTCGAAGTCCCAGTGCTTCGTGCGGATCTGCGGCCTGTCGGTCGTGCCGCGGTGCAGGGTCTGCTCGACGTGCCACTCGAGCGATCAGCCCGAGGCTGGCGGTGAGGGCGACGGCGGGCAGGGAGCACCACCTCAGGGGCGATCGTCGGTCGGTCATCACGGTCCTCTCGATGCGGATGTGCCGTGCACGATCGACGTCCGTCCGCGAGGTGCGCATCGGCCGAAGGTCGATGCGCCAGATCGAGACCAACGAAGATCGGGTGGGCGCGGGAGCCGGAGCCGACGCGACGGGGACCCATCGGCGAAGATGACGCCGGGGCACGAGCGCAGGAGGAGTGGTGGAGACGGATGCGACCGACGATCAGCGAGCGCTGCTCGAGGTGTCGTCACGGTTCATGGAGGATGTCTGCCCGCTGCGCGCCGTGCGCGACGGGGCGTGGAAGGACGCCGGCGTTCGCCGCGGCCTACCGCAAGCAGGCCGCCGAGCTCGGCTGGTTCTCGATGCTCGTGCCCGAGGCGCTCGGCGGCGGCAGCGTGTCCGACGACGGCGCGCTCGACGCCGCGCTGATCGCCTACCGGCGCGGCGCCACGCTGCAGCCCGGGCTCGTTCGTCGGCACCAACGTCGTCGCCTACGCGCTCGCCCAGGCCGGCAGCGAGACGGCGCAGACCTCGGTGCTGCCGGCGCTGTTGAACGGCGAGGTCGCCGGCGTCGTGGGCCGTGGACGCGCCCGGCCCCCGGCTCGACGGCGGTGTCGAGGCCCGGGTCCTCGACGACGGCGGGCTGGAGCTCACCGGGGCGAAGCGGGCCGTGCAGGACGTCGAGTCGTCCTCCTGGCTGCTCGTCACCGCGGCGACGCCCGACGGTGCGACGCAGGCGCTGATCGCCGCCGACGCCCCGGGCGTCACCGTCATCGAGCTCGACTCGTTGGACCTCAGCCGCCGCTTCGCCGAGGTCCGCTTCGACGGCGCTCGGGTCGAGGCATCGGCGGTCGTCGGTGCGCCGGGCGCGTGCGACGACCTGATCACCCGCCAGCTGGCGCTGGCCACCACGCTCGTCGCCGCGGAGATGGTCGGGGCGATGGAGCAGGACTTCACCACGACCGTGCAGTACGCCAAGGACCGCATCGCGTTCGGCCGCCCGATCGGCTCGTTCCAGGGCCTCAAGCACCAGCTGGCCGACACCAGCCTGGCGCTGGAGATGAGCAAGGCGATCACGCTCGCCGCTGCCCGCACCGTCGGGCGGCGACGACTACGGGCCGACGGCGGCGAGCATGGCCAAGGCGTTCGTCGGCGACGCCGGCATCGACCTGGTGCAGACGTGCTTCCAGGTCTACGGCGGCATCGGCTACACGTGGGAGCACGACCAGCACCTGTACCTGCGGCGCATCACCACCGACGCCGAGCTGTTACGGCGACGCCGCCTGGCACCGCGAGCACGTCTGCCAGCAAGCCGGGATCTGAGAGAGGACGACGAGATGACCGAGACGATCGAGACGACGACGATCGACGTCGACAGCTTCCGCGACCAGGCCCGGGAGTGGATCCGGGCCAACCTCGCACCGCGCCCCGCCGATGCCGGGCGCGAGGCCCGCCGGGACCGCACCGCCGAGGACATCAGTGCGGCCCGAGCGCTGCAGCGCAAGCTGTTCGACGCCGGGTTCGCCGGGATCACCTACCCGGCCGAGTACGGCGGGCGCGGCCTCACCGCCGCGCACGAGCGGGCGTTCCGCGAGGAGGCCGCCGAACTACGTGACGCCCGACCTCGGCGCCGCCGGCGGCGTGACGTTCGGTCCGATCGGCCGCTCGCTGCTGGCCCACTCGACGCCCGAGTTCCTCGAGCAGCACATCCCCAAGATCCTCTCCGGCGAGGAGATCTGGTGCCAGTTCTACTCCGAGCCCGAGGCCGGCTCGGACCTCGCCGGGATCCGCACGCGGGCCACCCGCGACGGCGACCACTGGATCCTCAACGGGTCGAAGATCTGGAGCTCCGGCGCGTACTACGCCGACTGGGCGATGTGCCTGGCGCGCACCGATTGGGACGCGCCGAAGCACCGCGGCCTCACGTGGTTCGCCGTGCCGACCGACGCGCCCGGCGTCGACGGTTCGCCAGATCACCCAGATCAACGGCAACGCCGAGTTCTGCGAGGAGTTCCTCGACGAGGTGGTCGTCACCGACGCCGACCTGATCGGCGAGGTCAACCGCGGCTGGACCGTGACCCAGACGATGCTGGTGTACGAGCGCGGCGCCGGCGAGTCCAACACCGCGATCCTCGAGCCGCGGGCCCTCGCCCCCGACCTCGTCGCCCTGGCACGGACGGCCGGCCGCATCGACGACCCACTCGCCCGTCAGGCGATCGCCAGGGCGCACATCAACGACTACGCCCAGTTCCACCTCGGCAAGAGCATCGCCGCCCGCCTGCGGGCCCAGAAGGAGCCCGATCACGCTGTCGCCGCGTACAGCAAGCTGGCCGCGGGCACGTACATCCCCGAGCGCGCCCGCCTCGCGCTGGAGATCGGCGGGAGCGCGACCGTGGCGTTCGCCGCCGGCGACGACACCGCCAGCCGCCCGGCGATCGACTACCTCAACGGCCGGCAGATCGCGATCGCCGCCGGCACGAACGAGATGCAGCGCAACGGCATCGGCGAGCGGGTCCTCGGCCTGCCGCGCGAGCCGAGCTTCGACTCGACGAAGCCGTTCAGCGACGTCGTCCGCCAGTCGCGGGAATGGAGCGGCAAGATCGGCTGACACCTCCGTTCGACTCGGCAGGGGCAACCGGTGGGGTGATAGCCATCCCGCCGTGCAGACGTTGGACGGCAAGACAGCGGTGGTGACGGGGGCCGGCTCGGGCATGGGACGGGCCTTCGCCGAACGGTTCGCCCGGGCGGGCATGAACGTCGTGCTGGCCGACGTGGAGGTCCCCAAGCTCGACGACGCCGTCGCGGCCATCGTGGCGACCGGCGCCGCGGCGATCGGTGTGCCGACCGACGTCACCGACGCTGCGGCCGTCGACCGGCTGCGCGACGCCGCGCTGGACGCGTTCGGCCGCGTCCACGTGCTGTGCAACAACGCCGGGGTCGCCGGCGGCGCACCGTCGGGTGGCGAGTGGGTCAACGAGCACGAGTGGCGATGGGTGCTCGACGTCAACCTGTGGGGTGTCGTCCACGGTCACCGGGCGTTCCTCCCGCACCTCGTCGAGCACGGCGACGGACACGTCGTCAACACCGCTTCGATGGCCGGCCTGTTCCCCGGGCACTCCGCCTACACGGCCAGCAAGTGGGCGGTCGTCGGCATCACCGAAGGCCTGTACCAGGACGCGCGCCTGGCCGCAGCGGGCGTCGGCGTGTCATGCCTGTGCCCGGGCTGGGTGAACACGGCCATCGCCGATTCGGCGCGCAACCGTCCCGAGTGGGCCGCCGGGCGCCGAGGCGTGGAGCCGACGCCGGAGGAGGAGGCGATGCGCGCCTTCGTCGTCGACCAGCTCAGGTCGGGGATGGAGCCGGCGGCCGTCGCCGACCTGGTGCACGATGCCGTCGTCTCGAACACGTTCTGGATCTTCACCGACCCTCGGATGGTCGAGGCGCTCCGCTCGCGCTACGACTCGGTGCTCGCCGGCACCAACCCGGCGCAGCTCGGTCGCGGCTGACCCACGGTCGGCCCGCGGCGACGGACCTACGCTGCGCGGCCATGGGTCTGTTCCACCGCGCCACCGTCACGCCGACCAAGGCCGAGCTCATCGCCGAGTGGGCCCCGACGCAGCCGTGGGGTCCCTCGCCGGACGCACCGATCGAGGTGATCGGCTCGTACCGCTTCGACGACCCCGACGGTCGCGTGGGCATGGAGATCCACGTCGTCGACGCCGGTGGCACGCTCCTCCAGGTCCCGTTCACGTACCGCGATGCGCCGCTCGACGGCGCCGAGGGCGCCCTGATCACCGAGATGGAGCACTCCGTCCTCGGCACCCGTTGGGTGTACGACGGACTGCACGACGACCGGTTCGTGGTCATGCTCGCCGCGGTGACCATGACCGGTCAGGGGAAGCTCTCGGCATGGCGGTCTACGACGGACGCTGGTACGTCGCTCCGACCAACATCCGCATCCACGGCGGCGGGTGGACGTTGGAGCGGGTGCCGGTCGACGGGTTCGAGCACGTCGGCGGCGACGCGGCCGACGTCGTGCTGCACAACGACCGATTCGAGCTGACGTTCTTCCGGCGGCCACGGCCCGGACCGCGACCGGCGATCGGGCTCACGGCGACCTGGGACGGCCAACCGGATCCGGTGGTGCTCGCCGAGGTGCGCGAACGGGTCGGTTGAGATCGGGCGGACGCAGCCGGCGACGGTGGTGCCGTCGGTCCGTGTCCGTCAACCGGAGCAGCGCGATCCTCGGACGCGCTCAGGCGAGCGGGTCGGCGCCGGAGATGCCGAGCATGAACTGCGCGTGGTTCTCGTACGCCGACTCGTTGACGATGAGGTGGCTGGCGGCAACGGTGAGGTCGCGCACGGCGCGCTCGTAGACGGAGCCCTCTCGACCCGCGGCGCCGCCGGCGAAGCGCACGGTGTCGGCGAGCACTTCGGACGCCACCCGCACGGCGAGCGCGCCGGCGGCACGCACCTCGGCTTCGACGGCGCGCAGCTCACCCGGGCGTTCGTCGACGGCGTCCATCAGCACGGTCCCGTTGGCGATCATCAGGGCCCGTGCCGCCTTGAGCCGTTGGTCGGCCTCGCCGAGGAAGCTGTGGAACGTCGCCCGTTCGATCAGCGGCCGCGGGTTGGCGTAGCCGCGGGTCACGCTCGCCGCCGTGGCGGTCAGCTCGTCGAGCGCACGCCGGGCGATCGCCAGCGTCACCGCCGGGAGCGGGTAGCCGAGGTAGCCGATCACGCCGGTGCGGAAGACCCGTCCGCCACGCTTCGGCGCACCGCCGGCGGTGTAGGTCAACTCGGCGGGGACGAACGCATCGTGCACCGTGTAGTCGGCGCTCCCCGTCCCGCGCATGCCCAGGACGTACCAGTTGTCCTCGACGTCGATGTCGTCGCGCGCGACGAGGCAGCCACGCACGTGCGGTCGTGTGCCCTCGTCGGTGACCAGGCCGAGCAGCAGCACCCAGCGGGCGGCGTGCATGCCGCTGCCGTAGCGGAACCTGCCGGTCAGGCGGTAGCCGCCAGGGACGGGGCGCAACACCCCGGGACGCAGCCCGCCGCCCCCGCACACGACGGGCACCTCACCGTCCACCATCAGCGTGGCGACCCCCTCGTCGGGGAGGTAGGCCAGCGCGACACCGACGCTGTCGGCCCAGATGAACAGGCACCACGCCGCGGCCACGTTGATCAGGGCGACCCGTTCGAACACGTCGAACTGGAGTCCCGGCTCGGCCTCGTGGCCGCCCAAGCCCGTGGGCACCTTCAGTCGCAGCAGACCGGCGCCGATCAGCGCGTCGACGGTCGAGTCGGGGAGCCGGCGCAGCTCCTCGCCCGCCGCGATGTCGGCCGTCAGGGTCGGCAGCGATCGCGTCGATGCGCGCGAACAGATCGTCACGCAACGTCCCCATCACCGGAACGTACCGCGCCATGGGTGAGCCCGATCAGGCGGACCGCAGGCGGGCAACAGCCCGGACGACGGAGGCGCCTGGGGCGCCTGGGGCGCACTCGAACGTGCCGTCATGCTCCGGTGGACGTCAGCTTGGCGAGCACGGCGAGGAACGTGGCGCGCTCCTCAGCGGACAGCCGGCCGAGCCAGCGCTCCTCGCCGCGCTGGATCTGCACCTGGACCGTGGCGCGCAGCCGCCGACCAGACGGCGTCAACGACAGGAGTCGGGCGCGACGGTCGTCAGGGTCGGCGCGGCGCTCGATCAGGCCGCGCGCCTGGAGGTCGTCGAGCACGGGGATGATGCGCGTCTTGTCCGCCCCGATCGCCTCGGCCAGCGCCGCCTGGGTCGGCGCAACCGCATCTGCCAGCGCGCTCAGCACGACGTATGCCCACATCGTCAAGCCGTGGCGTTCCAGCACCGGCCCCTCGGCATCGATGAGCCGCCGGCCGAGCGGCACCACCATGGCCGCGAGGTCGGCGCGCCGCCGTTCGCCGTCGGGCGCGGCTCGGCCGGTCACGACGACGAATCATACTCATTGACAGATGATGTGCATGCGCCTATCATCAGCGATGACCTACGACCATGAGGAGGAGCGGCGATGGACGACATCCGCGATCTGGACGCCCGAGCGGTCCGCTGGAGCATCGCGCTGGTCGGGCAGGCATCGGCGGGTGATCTCGTCCGCGCGACGCCGTGCGGCACCTGGACGCTCGCCCAGCTCCTGGCGCACATGACCGTGCAGCACGACGGGTTCGCCCGGGCCGCCGGCGGAGTCATCACCGACGTGTGCGAGTGGCAACCGGCGGATCTGGCCGATCCACCGCACGACTACGTGGCGGCGGCCGATCGCGTCCTCGCCGCGTTCGCCGACGACGCTGTTCTGGAGCGCCGCTGGGCGCTGCCGGAGCTGTCGACCGACGTCGCCTTCTCCGGCCGGCGGGCGATGAGCTTCCACTTCATCGACTCCGTCGTCCACTCGTGGGACGTCGCCAAGGCCCTCGGTGTGCCCTTCGAGCCGGAGCCCGACCTGCTCGTCGCCGCGCTGACGGTGGCCGAGGCGGTCCCCGATGGTTCGTCACGGCTGACGCCCGGTGCGGCGTTCGCGCCGGGCGTGGCCGCGCCCGACGGCGCGCCCGTCCTGGACCGCATCGTCGCCATGCTCGGACGCGATCCCGCGTGGTCCCCTCCGCCTGAGCACGCCCGACGCTGATCCGCCTCGGCGACGTCCACCGACGACGCGCCCCGATCGGCGGCGAGTTCCTCGTCGCGGTGTACGAGAACCGCTTCGCCGACGGATCGGTGGTCACCTCCGCAGGGGTGATGCGCTTCGGCGCGGACGGCAAGATCTGCGAGATGCGCAGCCCCGATCCTGTGTGAGCGGGCGCGGTCGGTGCGCCGGCCGTCGTCGGCGTGCGATCGTACGGACGTGGGTTGGCTGCATCGACTGTTCGGCGCCGACGACTCGGGTGGCGCCGACCGCGTCCGCCGCGTCGACGCCGCGCACGACGCCGACGCCGTCGTGTGGGTGGCGACGGTCGCGTTGTGGCAGGCGCCGCTGGTCGTGCACGAGCTGGCCGAGCAACGGATCAAGGCGACCTACGCCGAGAGCTCCACTCGTGGCCTGATCTTCGGCGGCGCGCCGGCGGCGCGCATCTACGTCCACGGACGCCATCGTGGCGAGGCGGAGCGCATCATCCTCGACGTCACCGGCACGGGGCCGGATTCCACGGTCGATCGGGGCGGCGAGCCCTGAGCCGGTCCTCGTCGATCAGCTCGCACGGCTCGTCACGGCTCGTCACCGAGGTCGCGGTCGAGCGCGTCCGACAGCCTCTGGCGCGGCACGCCGAGCTTGCGGTAGACGCCGCTCAGGTGGAACTCGACGGTCCGGATGCTGATGTGCAGCGTCGCCGCGACGCGCGTTGCTCCGACCCGCGCCGCCTCCTCGGCGATCAAGCTCGCCTCATCCCGACCTCGATGCCGCGACGCGGCAGATCCCCGTGGCGACCACGGTTGCGTCGATGGAGCCATCGGCGCATCGTGAAGCGCCGGCGCGCCAGCGCACGAGCATTCCGGAGAGGGGACGAAATGAGCGATCCGCGCAAGGTGGCGATCCAGTGGGCCGAGGCATACGACTCGCACGAGCAGCGGCAGCTCGAGGACGTGCTGGCCGCGAGCGCGGTCCTCGTCAGCCCGGAAGGGGTCTTCGAAGGTCGCGCGGCCATCGTCGACTACATGATGGCGTGGGCGCGCGCGTTCGGCGGCGGGTACACGATCGGGCAGGTGATCTGCGAGGGCGACCGCGTCGTGTTGGAGATGACGTGGCGGGGAACGCACACCGGCACCTATGTGACGGCCGGCGGCGACGTTCCGGCGACCAACAGGGCCGTCGAGGCGCGCACGTCGCACACCGTCACCGTCGACAGCGACCTCGTCACCGAGGTGCACATGTACTTCGACGTCTTCGGCTTCCTGTCACAGCTCGGCCTGCTCCCCGGCGGTGTCGAGGCCGGCTGACGATCGCGTGCGACGCGCGGCCCGTCCGGCTGCGGCGTGGATCGCCGGCGCGGCGCGATGCTGGCGACGTGGCACCCGTCGTCCGCCAGCGGCTCATCGTGCCCACCGCGGACGGCGACCTCGGCCTGATCCGCTGGGGCGACGACCTGTCCCGACCCGCGGCCGTGTTGGTCCACGGCACCGGCTTCTGCGCGTCCGTGTGGGACCGCGTCGCCACGCAGCTCGCCGACGACTTCGTCGTCTACGGGCTCGACCGCCGCGGTCACGGCGCCAGCAAGAAGCCGGCCGATGCATACGACTTCGCCGACTTCGCCTGCGACGTGGTCCAGGTGATCGACGCGCTCGCCCTCGCCGAGGCATACGCCATCGGGCACAGCGCCGGCGCGACCGACCTGCTGATCGCCGCGCCCCGTCGTCCGCATGCGTTCCGCCGGATCGTGGCCATCGAACCGACCGCCGCGGATCCCGAGCGACCCGACCGGCGCGACGAGCTCGTCGCGGGCCACCGCGACACGCTCCGCCGGCTGCCGGGACGACGCACCACGTTCACCAGCCGCGGCGAGGCCCTCGCCCACTACCACGAGCGCGGCGGGTTCGCCGGCTGGCACCCGGACCTCCTCGAGGCCTACGTGACCGACGGGTTCGACCGACTCCCCGACGGCTCGATCTCGTTGCGTTGCACGCCGGCGATCGAAGCCGCGATGCTCACGCGCATCTTCGCGGCGATGGAGGGCACGTACCACGGCGAGCGGGCCGACCACACCTTCTCCGCGCTCGGCCGGATCGACGTCCCCACCGTCGTCGTCACCACCGAGCTCTCCCAGCCGATCTACGGGCAGATGGCCTGCGTGGCCCACCGCCTGATCCCCGGTTCGTCCACCCACCACCTCGACGGCGTCGGCCACGCCGTCGCCCAGGTGGCGCCCGACCGGATCGCTGCGCTCGCCGCCGACTTCTGGCAGGCGGACCCTCCGCACGGCGCGGCGAGGGCCGGCGCATGATCGACGGATCGTCGGGTGATCGGCCCGGCACGACCCCTGACGAGGATCCAGCGATGCGCATCGAGGTACCCAAGGCGATGTACCGCGGCAGTCTGCGCGAGGTGAACGAGTCGGTCGTCGCCGAGTACCGGACCACCGGCGGCCGCCTGCGGACGGCGTTCGCCGGCGCGCCGATCCTCTTGCTCGACCATCGCGGCGCGGTGTCGGGTCGGGCGTACACGTCGCCATTGGCGTACAGCCGTGCCGGCGACGACTACGTGGTGATCGCCTCGATGGGTGGTGCGCCGACGAACCCGCAGTGGTTCGCCAACCTCGTCGCCCACCCCGACGTGTCGATCGAGGTCGGCGACGAGGTGATCCCCGTGCGCGCCCGCGTCGCCCAGGGCGACGAGCGCGACCGCCTGTACCGGGCACAGGCCGACCAGATCTCCAACTTCGACGACTACCAGGCCCGCACCGAGCGACTCATCCCCGTCGTCGTCCTCGAGCGGCGGCTGTTGGTCGACACCACCGCGTGACGGCGGCTGACGACGCCGGCGCCGAGGTCGGCGGGCGACCCGGATCGCCTGCCTTTCCGCCGCGCCGCCGACGGCCGTTACGGTCGACGGTCATGCACGGCTCGCCAGGTGCAGCGAGGTGGAGACGCCGGATCGCCGCGGCGATGAGCGTCGCGCTCCTCGTCCCGATCATGCCGGCCGGCGTGTCCAGCACGGCCGCCGAGCAGGGGCAGGTCCCGGCGGGCTCGGTGTTGCGCGTGTCGGTCCCCGAGGCGATCGGCGGCAAGACGGTGATCGGTCAGCTCACCGTCGACCGCGTCACCGACGCCGGCTACGTCGCCGCGTACGGCTGCGACGACGGCATCCCCACCGACAGCACCGGCATCAGCCGCTCTGACCTCAACTTCGACGCGCACGCCTCACCGGTCGCGTCGAACCGGCTGATCGTCAAGGCCGACGACAACGGCGACGTGTGCTTCTACACGCTCAAGCCCGCGGCGATGATCGTCGACGTCAACGCCGTCACGTTCGACACCGGGGTCAACTCGTTTCCCAACCGGCACGTCGACACGCGCCCGTCGCCGACCCCGCGAGTCGCCGCCGGAGGCGTGCTCCGCGTCTCGGTCCCCGAGGCCGTCGGCGGCAAGACGGTGATCGGTCAGCTCACCGTCGACCGCGTCACCGACGCCGGCTACGTGACCGCGTACGGCTGCGCCGACGGCATCCCCACCGACAGCACCGGCATCAGCCGATCCGATCTCAACTACGACCCGCACACCTCACCCGTCGCGTCGAACCGGCTGATCGTCAAGGCCGACGACAACGGCGACGTGTGCTTCTACACGCTCAAGCCCGCGTCAATGATCGTCGACGTGAACGGCGTGTCCGACGTGGGCATCAGCTCGTTCCCCAACCGGCGCGTCGACACGCGCCCGTCGCCGACCCCGCGAGTCGCCGCCGGAGGCGTGCTGCGCGTCTCGGTCCCCGAGGCCGTCGGCGGCAAGACCGTGGTGGGCCAACTGACCGTCGACCGCGTCACCGACGCCGGCTACGTGACCGCCTACGGCTGCGCCGACGGCATCCCCACCGACAGCACCGGCATCAGCCGTTCCGATCTCAACTACGACCCGCACGCCTCGCCCGTCGCGTCGAACCGGCTGATCGTCAAGGCCGACGACAACGGCGACGTGTGCTTCTACACGCTGAAACCCGCGGCAATGATCGTCGACGTCAACGCGGTGTCCGCGGTGGGCATCAGCTCGTTCCCCAACCGGCGCACCGACACGCGCAGCGACACGCTCCCGCCCGGCTCGGTCACCACGGCCGGGGTGCCGGTGTACCCGCCGTACACACCTCGGCCGCCGGTCTCCTCCGTCGCGGCGCTCACCGGATTGCCCGCGGACGCAACGATCGCCGCACGACCCATCCTCGCGGTGAAGATCGACAACTACGGCCCGGCCAGTCCACAGTGGGGGCTCGATCAGGCCGACGCGATCATCGAGGAGGACGTCGAGGGCGTCTCCCGCTTCGTCGCCCTGTTCCACAGCCGCATGCCCGACGTGGTCGGTCCCGTTCGTTCGGCGCGCATCGCCGACATCGACCTGCTGTCGGCCATGAACCGTCCGGCATTCGCCTACTCCGGCGCCAACCCCGGCGTCAACGATTGGCTCGCCTCGGCGACCAGCTCCGGTCTGCTCGTCGATTTCAGCGCTCAACGCAACGGCTGCTTCAGCCGCACACCGGACCGGCCCGGCCCGCACAACCTGCTGCTCGACCCGAGCTGCGCGTTGAGCAACGCACACGGTGCCGGGCCGGCGGGCCCGCTGTGGACGATCGGCGCCGGGTGGTCTGCACCTGCCCACCCAGGCGTGGTGGCCGACACGGCGTTCGCCGTGGCGATGGACGGCGTCCAGATCGGCTGGGCCTGGGACAGCGCGTCGGGGCAGTACCTGCGATCCCAGAACGGCGCACCGCACCTGGCCGAATCCGGAGCGCAGATCTCGGCGCGCAACGTGGTCGAGCTGTCCACGACCTACGTCCCCTCGCCCGTGGACGCACGGTCGCCGAACGCGATCACCGTCGGTTCCGGTCCGGCCGTCGTGCACCGCAACGGCACGGCCATCCCGGTGGTGTGGTCGCGCGACACCGCCGACGCGCCGTTCAGCTTCGTCGATCCGCTGACCGGCGAGCCGGTCCCGCTCGACACCGGCACCACGTTCGTCGAGCTCGAACGCAGCGGTTGACGGCGCCGGGATCGGCGATCGGCCGCCGACACGGCGAGCGGGCGAACCGCTGACTATGGTCAGAGATCGTGGAGACGGTCACGGTGCTCCGTCGGTTCAATCGCAGCTTCACCCAGCGGATCGGGGTGCTCGCCGAGTCGTACCTCGACAGCGGCCGACCGCTCGGGCCCTCACGCCTGCTGTTCGAGGTCGGTGCGCAAGGCGCCCGGGTGAGCGACCTCCGCCGCCGGCTCGGCCTGGACTCCGGCTACGTCAGCCGCCTGCTCCGACAGCTCGAGCAGGAGGACCTCGTCTCGGTGGACACCGATCCCGAGGACCGGCGACAGCGGATCGTCGTGCTCACCGCCGCCGGCCGGCGCGAATGGCAGCGCCTGGACCGACGCTCCGACGACGTCGCCCGGCAGCTCGTCGACCCGCTGTCGCAACGACAGCGCGCCGAGCTGGCCGCGGCACTGGCCACCGCCGACCGGCTGCTGCGCGCCGCCACCGTCGAGATCGAGCGTGTCGACCCCGGTTCGCCGGGCGCGCGCCACGCGCTCCAGAGGTACTTCGCCGAGCTCGACACCCGCTTCCGGACCGGGTTCGATCCACACGCCGGCGGCGCCGACGACGTCGCACCGATGCGGCCGCCCCACGGCGCGTTCCTCGTCGTGCGCAGCGAGCAGGCGACGGTCGGCTGCGGCGCAGTCCAGCGCGTGGACGACGACACCGACGAGATCAAGCGGATGTGGATCGACCCCGAGTGGCGCGGGCTCGGCCTGGGCGCTCGGCTGCTGTCCACGCTGGAGGCCACCGCCCGGGCGCACGGTCGGCGCCGCGTCGTGCTCGACACGAACGAGTCCCTGTCGGAGGCCATCGCCATGTACGGGCGCGCCGGCTACCACACGACCGAGCGGTACAACGCCAATCCGTACGCCCAGCGCTGGTTCGCCAAGGATCTCTGACCCGGACCGGCACCCGGCCCGCCGTGCTAGCGGTCGTCGTCCGCCGGGGCGAGCAGGTCGGCGCTCAGCCCGAGCGCGATGGCGACGGCCGCGGCGCGCTCGGTGACGGCCGCGAAGTAGCCGGCGACGGCGGTGGCGTTGGCCAGCGGCGGATCGCCGAGGCTGCGCACCAGAGCAGCCGGATCCTCGGCGACGGCGATCGGCTCGAACGGTGCGAGCGGCACCCCCGGATGCCAGGGGTCGACCGGCGCGACCGGCCGAGCAGCGACGCGCCGACGCGTGTGGTTCGACTGACGCCGCGCGCTCATCGATGCACCGTGACGTCGATCCGCTCGCTGCGCCGGCTCATCGGCGGTCCTCGGCGACCAGTTCGTCGGGGC
This sequence comes from uncultured Acidimicrobiales bacterium, assembly GCA_963794805.1. Classification (GTDB taxonomy): domain Bacteria; phylum Actinomycetota; class Acidimicrobiia; order Acidimicrobiales; family Ilumatobacteraceae; genus JAODBQ01. Next base: position 122,909 of record CAWCFL010000003.1, on the reverse strand, counting down.
GCAGACCGAGCGCGAGGCGCAGGTGCTCGCTGTCGAGGTCGGCGATGGAGCTGGACTTCGGCAGCACCAGCGCGGCGATGTGCCGCTTGCCGGCGACCACCTCCTCGACGCGCTCGTCGACCGTGCCGGGGCAGATCAGCCGGTGGGAGATCACCGTGCGGCTCTGACCGATGCGCCAGGCGCGGTCGCGCGCCTGATCCTCGACGGCCGGGTTCCACCAGCGGTCGTAGAGCACGACGTGGTTGGCCGCCGTGAGGTTCAGGCCGGTGCCGCCCGCCTTGAGCGACAGCACGAGCGCACCCGGGCCGGTGCCGTCCTGGAACTCGGTGACCAGGTTGTCGCGCGCAGTGCGCCCGAGACTGCCGTCGTAGCAGGCGATCGGCACGCCGGTGACCTCGCTCAGGTGGGCTGCAAGACGCCGTCCCCACGTGGCGAAGTGGGTGAACACCAGCACCCGTTCGCCGGCAGCGAACACCGCCTCGACGATCTCCTCCAGGCGCGCGAGCTTCCCCGAACGGCCGGCGAGCGGTCGCCCGTCGTCGCGGTAGGCGGCGGGATGGTCGCAGATCTGCTTGAGCGCGGTGATCGCCGCGAGGATCGCTCCCTGCTTCGCCGGGCCGAGCTCGTCGCCGGCGACGTCGTTGACCAGCTGGTCCAGCACGGCCTGGTAGAGGCCGATCTGCTCGGTGGTCATCGAGCAGTGGTCGAGCTCGTCGATCTTGTCCGGGAGCTCGGCGGCGACCTCGGGCTCGCTCTTGGTCCGGCGGAACAGCAGGATCCCGTTGAGCGTGCGCAGCGCGCTCTCCCGCTCCCCGGCCAGCTGGGTCACGAACGACTCGCGCGTGCCGACGAGACCGGGGTTGGTGAAGTCGAGGATCGCCCACAGGTCGCCGAGCCCGTTCTCGATCGGTGTGCCGGTGAGCGCCAGGCGGGTGCGCGCGGGGAGCCGGCGCAACTGCTGGGCGGTCTCGCTCGCGGGGTTCTTGATGGCCTGCGCCTCGTCGAGCACGACGGTCGCCCAGGTGACGTCCGTGAGGGCCTCGATGTCGCGCACCGCGGTGGCATAGGTGGTGATGACGATGTCGGCGGCGGCGATCTCCGCCGCCAAGTCCGCGGCCGACGATCGCGACGCGCCGTGATGGACGACGACGCGCAGGTCGGGCACGAAGCGCGCCGCCTCGGCCGCCCAGTTGCCGACGACGGCCGCCGGGGCGATCACCAGGTGGGTGCCGTCGATGCCGTCGGTGTTGCCGGCCGCCAGGTGGGCGAGCACCGTCGGGGTCTTGCCCAGCCCCATGTCGAGGGCCAGGCAGCCGCCGAGCTCGGCGGCGTCGAGGAACCCGATCCAGGCGAGCGCCTCGCCCTGGTAGTTGCGCAGCTCGCCGTGGAACCCATCCGTGCGCGTGCGCGGCGTGAGCATCGCCGAGGACGCCTTCGCCACGATGTCGCTCGCCCAGCTGTGACCGCGCACGTCGACGCCACCACGCAGGCCCGAGCCGTCGAGGCCGAGGCTGTGCCGCAGGATCTCGGCGCCGGTGAGCTTGTCGACGCCTTCACGTTCGGCGAGCGCCGCGGCGGCCTGCTCGAGGTCGACCCGATCGATCTCCACCCAGCCGCGGCGCGACTGGACGAGCGGTCGGGCCTGACGCGCCAGCGTCGCCACCTGCTCGGCGGTGAGCTCGACGTCGTCGAACAGCACCGACCAGGCGACCTGGCTGAGCTGGTGCGCACCCACCGTCGAGCCGCTGGACTCGGCCGACAGGCGCAACGCCGGCGTCGCCTTGCGGCGCGACAGCACCGGCACGCGCACGTCGAACCCCACCCGGGCCAGCACCGGCCCGACGACGGTCATCAGCTCCCACGCCTCGTCCTGGCTCAGGGCCACCTGTCCGCGGCGCGTCGGCCTGGCACGATCGAGCAGGGGCAGGAGCCGACCGAGCCGCGCCCACTCGGACCCCAGCAACCCGCCGGCGCGCTCGCTGCGCAAGGCCGCATCGATCGGGGTCGTGCGTCCTTGTTCGCCGGGCGCGTGCACCGAGAGCAGCCACACGCCGCCCGGGCTCGGCGGATCGACCTGCACGACGAGCCGCGGTCGCGTCGGCGCGACGACGCCGCGCGCCCAGTTGACCATCGTCCTCGACGTGCCGCTGGCCAACGCGGCCGGCGCGCGGAACGACGAGCCGTCCATTCCGGCGACGACGGCGTCGCTGAGGTCGCGCGCCGAATGGACCGAAGGCGGGGCAGCGGGCAGCTCCATCCGTTCGATCACCTCGGTGACGATCGTCTCGACGACGGCCGCGATCACCGCTGCGGCGATGGTCGAACCGGCCGCGCCGTCGAGCAGCGCCACCGGACCGGGCATCGCCGCGCCGAGGGCGACGAGCACCGGGCTGTCCACCAGGGCGGGATGCCAATCCACCTGCACGGCGATCTGCGACCCGGCGCTGCGCGAGGCCACGTCCAGACCAGGCACGATCGAGCCGGACGCAACCAGGCGCACCGCCTCCACGGCGACGCGCGCCAACCACGTCACCGACGCGCCGATCCCCTCGAGGCCCTCGCCGCCGGCCACGGCGACGAGCCAGCCGAGTACGTCCTTCACCGGGATCGTCAGGCAATCGGCGCGCTGGCCGCCGGGCAGACCGAGCGGCGGATGCGGGCGCCAGCCGGCCGGGGGGCCACCGACACGTTCGAGTCGGTCGGACAGCGCCTCGTAGTCCTCCGGGTCGGCACCGCGACCGCCGGCCCAGACCACCAGCTCGCCAGCAGACCACGACGCCTGCAGCTCGACCGGCTCGATCGGCAAGGGCTCGACCGCGACCGTCCGGACCGCGTCGGGCGCGGGCCGCAGCGGCTCGCCGCGCAGCCGTCGACCGACGTCGCGCAGGCTGTCCAGCGTGTCGACCAGGTCGGCGACCACCTGGTCGCGCTCGTCACCGGGCAACGACCGCGCCGAGTCGAGGTCATGGCCGAGGTCGATGATCAGCCGATCGAGGACAGCGCGCCGAACGGTCGTCGTCACGCAGCAGCCCGATGGTCTCGTCGGTGCCACCACCGTCGACCATCGACCACAGCACAGCTTCGATCTCAGATGAGTCGGTCATCAACACACGTCGCCTGCCCGCCGGCAGAACGACGTTCCCTCCGGAACGCCTTCGCCGGCCACCAGGCTACGACGCTCACGGCCGAAGGGGGCGCCTTTGCCCACGCCGCCTTTGCCCATGCCGCCGTTCACGCCGCCGGACCGAGCCGCCCGCGATAGGGGTTGCACGGCGCACCGGTGGCCCCGAGGCCCTCGATGCGGAACACGTGCCCCGCCTCGGGCTGGCGGGCCAGCGCGGCATCGTCGAGGTTGTGCCGCGCCGTGGTGACGTAGAGGGTGGAACGGTCCGGCCCACCGAACGCGCACGACGTCGGTCGGTCGACGGCGAAGGGCACCTCGCCGATCAGCGCTCCGTCGGGCCGGTAACGACGGACCCTCCCCCCGTCCCACAGCGCCACCCAGAGCGCGCCGTCCTCGTCGACGGTGAGGCCGTCGGGGGCGACGCCTGGCTCGTCGACGGTGATGATCGTTCGTCGTCGGGCGATGGCGCCGCTGGGCGGGTCGAAGTCGAACGCGTCGATCCGCGCGGTGCCGCTGTCGGCGAGGTACATCGTCGCGCCGTCGGGGCTCCAGCCGATCCCGTTGGAGATGGTCAGGCCGGTCAGCACGGTGACGCACGTGCCGTCCAGCTCCAGCCGGAACAGCTCCCCGGCCCCGGGCGACTCGTCGTAGGCCATGGTGCCGGCCCAGAACCGGCCGGCGGCGTCGCAGGCGCCGTCGTTCATCCGCACGTCCGTGCGCCCGATCGCCGGCTGGGCCAGCTCGCGCACCGCACCGCCCGAGTCGACGTGCAGGAAGCCCGTGCCGGCAGCGAGCACCCACCCGCCGTCGACCGCCGGGGCGACCGCCCCGACGTGCCGGTCGACGGTGACCACGCGCTCCGCGGTCAACATGCCGTCGGCGCCGGGCGCGGCGCGATGGAACGACGAGCCGACGATGTCGACCCAGAGGAGCTCACCGGCCTGGGCGTCCCAGCGCGGGCCCTCGGTGAGCAGCCCGGTGTCCGTCGAACAACGGACCGGCCGCGGCCCGTCCGGGCCGCTGCCGGGTGCGTGCGGCTGGCCGGCCGGGGATGGTTCATCGGTCATGGCTGACCGAACTCCATGATCACCTTGATGTCATCGGGGCTCCGGCGCAGTGCCTCGCCGATGTCGTCGGGCCCGACCCGTCTGGTGACCAGCCGCTCGAGCCACGACCGGTCCGTCCGGGCGAGCACCTTGGCCGCCCGGTAGTAGTGCCGGCGGTTGGCGTTGACCGAACCGAACAGCACCAGGTTCTTCAACACCGCCTCGGTGGCCAGCGCCGACACCGAGTCCGCGGAGGTCGTCGTCGGGAGACCGACGCCGGTGAGGCAGACGATGCCGCCGGGGGCGACGGCGTGGGCCACCTGCTTGACGAGCGAGCCGACGCCGGTGCACTCGACGACGATGTCGGGGCTCAGACCGATGTCGTCGACGCTCCCGCTGTGGTAGGTCGCGCCGAGATCGGCCACGAGCGCCGGCTTCGGACCCGACGTCACCCGGTCGAGCACGTGGACCTCCAGTCCCTGTTGCACGCCGATGAGCGCGGCGAGCAGCCCGATCGGACCGGCACCGACGACCAGCACCGTGCGCGGGTCCCAGAACGTCCGATGCCCGATCGTGAGGATCTGCTCCCACGCCTTGGCGACGACGGTGGTCGGCTCGAGCAGGACCCCGAGCAGGCCGAGCGTCGGATCGACGCGCACGACGTACTCCGGCTCGATCCGCCACCGCTCGGACATGAAGCCGTGCACCTCCTTGATGCCCCGCTCGGTGTACTGCCCGTTGGAGCACATGTCCCACTCACCGACCGCACAGTTCGGGCAGGGCACCGGGTCGGGACGGCGGACGATGCCGACGACGTGGTCGCCGACCTCCAAGCCGGTGTGACCAGGGTCGACGACGCGGCCGAGCGATTCGTGCCCGAGGACCAGCCGCTCCTCGCCGGGGGGCGCCCATCCGTACTCCCCGTTGGCGATCTCCGCGTCCGTGCCGCAGATGCCGACGGCCAACGCCTCGACGACCACCGACCCGAGGCTGGCGTCGGGATCGGGCACGGACCCGAACCGCGCCGATCCCGCCGATCCCGGCACCACCGTCACTGCTTGCATGAGCACCTCGCTTCGAAGAGCCGCAGCATCGCACGCCCTGCGGGCAGTATGGGGGTTCGATCGAGGGGAGTGGGAGCCATGGCAACGACGACGACAGCACCGACGCGATTGCGCTCGGGGAACCCGGCGTTGAGCGAGACGTTCGTCGAGAAGAACCTTTCGGCGAGAGCCACGCGGTCGATGACGGTCGGTGGCGTGAGCGTGAAGACGCTCGTCCTCCTGATCGTCCTCGTCGCCGGCGGCGCGTGGGGCTGGGCGTCGGCCACCAAGCCGGTCGGGGTCGACCTCGGCACCGGCTACGCCAACACGACCGTCACCATCCCCGGCGGCTTCTGGCTGGCCAGCTTCGGCGCGTTCTTCCTCGGCATCATGATCGCCGTCCAGCCACGGCGGGCCGCGCTGCTCGGGGTCGTCTACGCGGTGTGCGAGGGCTTCTGCCTCGGGGCGATCTCGGCGATGTTCGACGCCCAGACCGAGGGCATCGTCGGCGCGGCGATCTTGTCGACGATGTGCGTCTTCGTCGTCTCCCTGCTGCTGTACATGACCGGGCTGATCAAGCCGACGCGCAAGCTGGCCTTCGCCGTCACCGCCGGGATCGGCGGACTCCTGCTCCTCTACTTCTTCGTCTTCATCCTGTCGATCTTCAACTGGGGCTGGCTGTACAGCGACAGCTTCCGGTCGGTCGGCCTGGTGGTGACGCTGATCGCCATCGTGCTCGCCGCGCTCAGCCTCGTGCTCGACTTCGGCACGATCGAGGCCGGCGTGGCGGTCGGCGCGCCGAAGGAGCTCGAGTGGTACCTGGGCTTCGGCCTGATGGTGACGCTCGTGTGGCTGTACATCTCGATCCTCAAGCTGCTCGCGCTGCTGTCACGCAACCGCTGAGGCGCGACGCGTCACTCCCCGGCGACGGGGACCGCGTCCTCGGCGTCGAGGGCGAACGCGCTGTACTCCTCGCCGGTGTCCTGCCAGTCCTCGAACTGGATGACGCCCATGTCCTCGAACCGGTGGCGCAGCCACTTGTCGTTGCGGTCGAGCAGGCCGAGCTTCTTGCAGTTCGGCACGATCTTGGAGAACAGCATCTGCTGGAACATCCCGCGGGTGGGGTCGGCCAGCAGCAGCGGCATCACCTGGCGCATGTCGATGCCCATCCGCTCCCACACCTCCTGCTGCATGAACCGGTCGCGCATGCGGATGGCGGCCTCGAAGGAGAACTCCTGGCGGTCCTTGATCTCCGCGTCGCTCATCCCGTCGTAGGCCTCCTTGAGGCTGAGCACGCCGAAGGCCACGTGGCGGGCCTCGTCGCTCATCACGTAGCGCAGCAGCTGCTTGAGGAGCGGCTCGGTGGTGATCTGGTGGAGGAAGCCGAACGCGGCGAGCGCCAGGCCCTCGACCATCACCTGCATGCCGAGGTAGGTCATGTCCCAGCGGCTGTCGTTGACGATGTCGTCGAGCAGCATCCGCAGGTGGCTGTTCACCTGGTACTGACCGCCGAGCTTCTCCTGCAGGTAGCGGGCGAAGACCTCGACGTGGCGGGCCTCGTCCATCACCTGGGTGGAGGCGTACAGCTTGGCGTCGTACCACGGGACGGTCTCGACGATCTTCGCCGTGCAGATCAGCGCGCCCTGCTCGCCGTGGAGGAACTGGCTGAGCATCCAGTTGCGGCCCTCGATGCCGAACTCGAGCCACTCCTTGTCGCCCCACTTCTCCACCGGGGTGCCGATGTACACGCTCGTGTCCAGGCCGGTGCCGAGGATCTCCTGATCGGCGGCGACGACCCGCTCGACGTCCACGTCGAGGTGCCACGGCAGGTCGGTGGTGCCGTTCCACTGGCCGGTCTTGGCCTTCTCGTACAGCTTGCGCAACGGCGGCCGGCCGAGCGAGTAGTCCCAGGTGAAGATGGTGTCGGCGTTGTTCTTGACGACGTGCTCGACCTCGGTCGGGTCGTGCACCGGGATCGCCAGGATCGCGTCGATGTCGTTGATCTCGCCGCGACCGAGGATGGTCTCGTTGTCGTTGAAGGTGGCGGTCATGTCGGGGGTCAGCTCCTGAGTGAGGATTCGAAGGCGGGGAGGATGAACGCGCGCAGGAAGCGGCGGGCCGAGTCGGGATCGCCGAGGTCGACGTGCACGCTCGGCGCGAGGAAGTAGCTGATGACGAGGCGGGACAGCAGCTCGACGAGACGAGCGGCGTCGGGCCGTGGCAGGTACGGCTCGACGAGCGGGCAGAGGAACACGCTGGCGATGCGGATGATCCTCGGCAGGCCCTCGATGCTCAGCTCGACGGCCACCTCGCCCGGCTCGGAGGCGAGCATCGAGCGCGAAGTGCTCGTCGGCGCGCAGTTCGCGGGTGGCGTGCACGACCGTGCGCAGCAGCAGGTCCTCGAGGGTGGCCGCACCCTCGACGTGGTCGCGCAGGCCGATGAGGAACTCCTCGGTCTCACGCACCCGCAAGGCGTCGAACAGCACGTCCTTGCCGCCGGGGAACATCCGGTAGACGGTGGCGCGCGACACGCCGGCCTCGCTGGCGATGTCGTCGATGGTCACCTTGGCCAGGCCCCAGCGCTCCGAGCAGCACTTCGCTGCGTCGAGCACCGCGTCCTCGGCCTTCGTCCCCATCCGTGAGACGATAAGACGTTCTCGTCTCAATGTCAACCGTGCGCCGCCGGCGGCGGGACACCGCATCGTTCGTATTCGGCTCGTCGGTGACAAGAACTCGTACAGACCCGTGCGCCGCGTGGCCGCGGCGCGTTCGATTGGGCCATGGAAGCCGAACCTGATCGAGGCGGATCGTTGGCCACCGCCGGTGCCCTGTCGCTCGCCTGCATCCTCGGCGCGGCGGCGCTCGTCCCACTGCGCGACACGCTCGGACCGGCCAACGTCGCCCTGCTGCTGACGGTGCTGGTGGTGCTCGCCGGCCTCGTCGGCGGTCGCTTCGGCGGCGGTCTCGCCGGCGTCGTCGCCGCGTTGAGCTTCAACTTCTTCCACACGAAGCCGTACCTCACCCTGCGCGTCTCCGACGTCCACGACGTCGTCACGGTGTGCCTGATCGCGGCGATCGGCGTCGGGATCGGCCAGGTCGGCGTCGCCATGTCGCACCGGCGGGTGCGCGACGGCGAGCACATCGCCGCGCTGCACGGCCTCGAGGGCGTCGCCGCGCTCGTCGCCGACGGCGCCGCTCCGGCCGACGTGCTCGGCGCCATCCGCCAGGAGTTGGTGACCCGCCAGGGCGTGCAGTCCGTCGACTTCATCTCGCCGCCGGACGACCGCGCGCGTCCGGTGCTGCACCGCGACGGGCACCTGCGCACGACGAGCATGGTGCACACCGGTCACGGCTTCGCCCTTCCGCCCGACGGCGTTGCCGTGCCCGTCGTCGTCGATGGCGCGACGCGTGGCCACCTCGTCGTCCGCGGTGGTCCGCTCACGCCCGTGTCGCTGGAACAGCGTCGGGTGATGGTCGCCCTGGCCGACGAACTGGGGTCCTCGTGGCGCGGACACGACACCGTGTCGCCAGAGGCCCTCGCCAGCTGAGGCCGGTCGGCGCGCGGGACAGCGGACGTCCGACGTCGCGTGCGACGTGGGCGCCCCGAGTCGGACGCGTCCGCCCGAGTCGCTGGCGTGCGGATTCGCACGCGGACGACTCGGGAGCACGTGGAGGACTCGGGGGCGGAGGCGGGCGACGGTCGCACGCGGGCGACGTGAAGATCGCCGCCGGCCGCGCCAAGAAGTCGACGAGACCGCCCGACCAACGCGCCGGTGGGCGTACACCGGACGGCGTGGCTGACATCCTCTTCATCTCGGTGACGATCGCGTTCATCGCCGTGTGCGTGGCCTACGTGCACTGGTGCGACCGGATCATCGGTCCCGACGACGGCGACCCCGACGCCGTCACCCAATCGTCGATCGAGCGTGGCGCACCCGAGCACGCCGAGTCCGGGGCGGTGCCGGCATGATCGCCGAGTCGGGCTCCGACAACGTGATCGGTCTGGCCCTCGCCGTGCTCGCGCTGGTGTACCTGCTGGCCGTCCTCGTCTTCCCCGAGCGGTTCTGACGATGAGCTGGCAAGCCATCCTCGAGGCGGTCGCGCTGGTCGTCGCGCTCGGCATCTGCGTGCCGCTGCTCGGGCGGTACATGGCCACGGTGCACGGCGGCGGCAAGGCGCCCGGCGACAAGGTCTTCGGCCCGATCGAGCGGGCGATCTACCGCATCAGCGGGATCGACGCGAAGCGCGAGCAGCGCTGGAACGTGTACGCCCTGTCGCTGCTGGCCTTCTCGATGCTGTCGATCCTGCTCGTCTACGGCGTCCAGCGCCTGCAGGGATCGTTGCCGTTCAACCCGACCGACCGCGCCGCGGTCTCACCGTGGGGCGCGTGGAACGTCGCGGTCAGCTTCGTGACCAACACCAACTGGCAGTGGTACTCGGGCGAGCAGGTGATGAGCCACCTCACCCAGATGCTCGCGTTGACGGTGCAGAACTTCGTCTCGGCGGCGGTCGGCATCGTCGTGTCCATCGCCATCATCCGCGGCCTGATCCGCACCCGCACCCGTCAGCTCGGCAACTTCTGGGTCGACCTCGTGCGCACGATGGTCCGCATCCTCCTGCCGCTGGCGCTGATCTTCACCGTGGTGCTGATGTCGCAGGGCGTCATCCAGAACTTCCGCGGGTTCACCACGGCGCACACGCTGGAATCGGTGACCAACGCCGACGGCACCGTCACCGACACCCAGCTGATCCCCGGCGGTCCGTTCGCCTCGCAGGAGGCGATCAAGGAGCTCGGCACGAACGGTGGTGGCCCGCTGAACGCCAACTCGGCCCACCCGTTCGAGAACCCCAACGCGATCACCGACTTCTTCGAGGTCTTCTCCCTGCTGCTGATCCCGCTGTCGCTCGTGGTGACGTTCGGCAAGATGGTGCGCGACAAGCGCCAGGCACGGCTGCTCATCGGCGTGATGGCCCTGCTCCTGGTGATGTTCTCCGCCTTCGCCATGTTCGCCGAGCAGAACGGCAACCCGCGCCTCACCGCCCTCGGCGTGGATCAGTCGATCTCCACCACCCAGTCCGGCGGGAACATGGAAGGCAAGGAGGTGCGCATCGGTGCGGCGCAGTGCGGGCTGTTCGCCGCGTCGACGACCGGCACGTCGACCGGCGCGGTCGACTGCATGCACGACTCGTTCACCCCGCTCGGCGGGCTGTCGCCGACGCTGCACATGATGCTCGGCGAGGTCAGCCCGGGTGGCGTGGGCGTCGGCCTGATGGGGATGCTGCACTTCGCCCTGCTGGCGGTGTTCATCGCCGGGCTGATGGTCGGGCGGACGCCGGAGTACCTCGGCAAGAAGATCCAGGCGCCGGAGATGAAGCTGGTGACGCTGTACATCCTGGCGATGCCGGTGGCCATGCTCAGCTTCGCCGCCGCCTCGGTGATGCTCACATCGGCGGCGACGTACCAGGCCGGTCCACACGGCCTCACCGAGGTGCTCTACAACTTCGCCTCGGCCACCAACAACAACGGCTCGGCGTTCGGCTTCCAAGGCACCGGCACCCACTGGTACACGATGACCCAGGGGTTCGCCATGCTCATCGGCCGCTTCTTCCTGATCATCCCGGCACTGGCGGTCGGCGGCTCGCTCGCCGGCAAGCCCAAGGTCCCCACGACGGCCGGCACGCTGCCCACCCACACCCCGCTGTTCGGCGCGTTGATCGTCGGCGTGATCATCATCGTCGCCGGCCTCACGTTCTTCCCCGCCCTCGCGCTGGGTCCCATCCTCGAGCACCTCTCGATCTAGGAGCGACGATGACCGCCACGTTGCAGATGCAACAACCTCACGAGCCGGCTGGCGCCGGTGAGCGTCCGCCGAAGGTGCGCCGCAAGGAGTCCGCGTCGAAGTCGATCTTCGATCGGGCGATCATGCGCCGCGCCTCGCTCGACGCGTTCCGCAAGCTCAACCCCCGCACGATGATGCGCAACCCGGTGATGTTCATCGTCGAGATCGGCTCGGTGCTCACCACCGTGCTGTTCCTGCGCGACTTCGGCTCGAGCACCTCTCAGCAGAACGTCTTCGCCGGTCTGGTCGCCCTGTTCCTGTGGTTCACCGTGCTGTTCGCCAACTTCGCCGAGGCGATGGCGGAGGGTCGGGGCAAGGCGCAGGCCGCCGCATTGCGGGCCACGCGTGCCGACACCGTCGCCAGGGTGCGGCGCACCGACGGGACGATCGAGGAACGCTCGTCGTCGGCACTGCAGATCGGCGACCTGTGCGTGGTGACCGCCGGCGAGGTGATCCCCGGCGACGGCGACGTGGTCGAGGGCATCGCCACCGTCGACGAGTCGGCGATCACCGGCGAGTCCGCTCCGGTCATCCGCGAATCCGGCGGCGACCGCTCGGCGGTCACCGGCGGCACCCGGGTGCTGTCCGACGAGATCATCGTCAGGATCACCGCCAAGCCGGGCGAGACGTTCCTCGACCGGATGATCGCCCTGGTCGAGGGTGCCGACCGGCAGAAGACGCCGAACGAGATCGCCCTGACGATCCTGCTGGCCGGGCTGACGATCATCTTCCTGCTCGCGGTGGTGACACTGCAGCCGTTCGCCATCTACTCCGGTGCCGAGCAGTCGACCATCGTGCTCGTCGCCCTGCTGGTCTGCCTCATCCCGACGACGATCGGCGGCCTCCTCTCGGCCATCGGCATCGCCGGGATGGACCGCCTCGTGCAGCGCAACGTCCTGGCGATGAGCGGCCGGGCCGTGGAGGCCGCCGGTGACGTGACCACGCTGCTGCTCGACAAGACCGGCACGATCACCTACGGCAGCCGGCAGGCCGCCGAGTTCATCCCCGTGCACGACGTCACCGAGACCGAGGTCGCCGAAGGCGCGCTCGTCTCGTCGCTGGCCGATGAGACGCCGGAGGGACGGTCGATCGTCGACCTGGCCATCCGCGAGTTCGGCCTCGAGGCCATCGACGATCCCGGGGCCGTGCTGGTCCCGTTCACCGCCCAGACGCGCATGTCGGGGATGGACCTGACCGACGGCCGCAGCGTGCGCAAGGGAGCGGCCGACTCGGTTCGGCGCTTCGTCGAGACCGAGGGCGGCACCGTCCCGCTCGAGCTCCTGCCGGTCGTCGAGCAGGTGTCGCGCGACGGCGCCACCCCGCTCGTCGTCATCGATCGCCGACCCGCCGCCGGCGAACGAGCATGGCGGGTGCTCGGGGTGATCCGCCTGAAGGACACCGTGAAGCCGGGCATGGCCGAGCGCTTCGACGAGCTGCGGTCCATGGGCATCCGCACGGTGATGATCACCGGCGACAACCCGCTCACCGCCGCAGCGATCGCCGAGGAGGCCGGCGTCGACGACTTCCTCGCCGAAGCCACGCCCGAGGACAAGATGGCCTTGATCAAGCGCGAGCAGGCCGGCGGCAACCTCGTGGCGATGACCGGCGACGGGACCAACGACGCCCCGGCGCTCGCCCAGGCCGACGTCGGCGTGGCGATGAACACCGGGACCCAGGCCGCCAAGGAAGCCGGCAACATGGTCGACCTCGATTCCAACCCGACGAAGCTGATCGAGATCGTCGAGGTCGGCAAGCAGCTGCTGATCACCCGCGGCTCGCTGACCACGTTCTCCATCGCCAACGACGTCGCCAAGTACTTCGCCATCATCCCCGCGATGTTCACCGCGGTGCTGCCCGTGCTCGACCGGCTGAACGTCATGCACCTCGCCAGCCCCAGCTCGGCGATCCTGTCGGCGGTGATCTTCAACGCGCTGATCATCGTCGCCCTCGTCCCGCTCGCCCTGCGCGGCGTCAAGTTCCGGGCCGAGGCGGCATCGGCCGTCCTGAGACGGAACCTGCTCGTCTACGGCCTCGGCGGCGTGATCGCCCCGTTCATCGGGATCAAGCTCATCGACATGATCGTCACCGCCCTGGGGGTGAAGTGATGCAACCGTTCCTCCGCCAGCTCCGCCCGGCGCTGATCGTCCTGCTGCTGTTCACCGTGGTGGCCGGCATCGTCTACCCGCTCGTGGCCACCGGCATCGGCCAGGTCGCGTTCAACCACCGGGTCAACGGCAGCCTGATCACCCGCGACGGGCAGATCGTCGGCAGCGACCTCCTCGGCCAGAACTTCACCGCCGCCGAGTACTTCCACCCGCGCCCGTCGGCAGCCGGCGCCGACGGCTATGACGGAGCGGCCAGCTCGGGCTCCAACCTCGGGCCGCTGAGCCCCGACCTGCTGAGCGCGGTGGCCGACCGGGTGGCCGCATACCGCCAGGAGAACGGCCTCGCCGCCGACGCGCTCGTGCCGGTCGATGCGGTGACCGCCTCCGGCTCGGGGCTCGATCCGGACATCAGCGTGGCCAACGCCCGCCTCCAGGCCCCGCGGGTCGCCCAGACCCGCGGCATGGAGCTCGCCGATGTGACAGCGTTGATCGACGAGCACACCGACGGCCGGGTGCTCGGCGTGCTCGGGGTGCCCGCAGTGAACGTGCTCCAACTCAACCTGGCGCTCGACGCTTCCAGCGGCGGCGGCGACTGAGCATGGGCGGGCGCGGCTCGTTGCGGGTCTACCTCGGGGCAGCGCCGGGCGTGGGCAAGACGTTCGCGATGCTCAACGAGGGCCGTCGGCGCGCCGAGCGGGGCACCGACGTCGTGATCGGCCTCGTCGAGACGCACGGCCGGGCCCAGACCGCCGCGCAGCTGCAGGGGCTGGACGTCGTGCCGCGGGCTGTGATCGAGTACCGCGGCGCGACGTTGGGCGAGATGGACATCGACGCCGTGCTGGCCCGCCGCCCGGCCGTTGCGCTGGTCGACGAGCTCGCTCACACCAACATCCCCGGGTCGCGTCACGACAAGCGGTGGGAGGACGTCGAGGAGCTCCTCGACGCGGGCATCGACGTGATCACCACGTTGAACATCCAGCACCTCGAGTCGCTCAACGACGTGGTCAACCGGATCACCGGCACCACCCAACGCGAGACCGTGCCCGACGTCGTCGTGCGCCGTGCCGACCAGATCGAGCTGATCGACATGTCGCCGGAGGCGGTCCGCCGGCGCATGGCCCACGGCAACATCTACGCCGCCGAGCGGATCGACGCCGCCCTGGCGAACTACTTCCGGCCGGGCAACCTCGGCGCGCTGCGCGAGCTCGCGCTGCTGTGGGTGGCCGACCGCGTCGACGACGCGTTGCACGGCTACCGCGAGCGCAACGGCATCTCCGACCCGTGGGAGACGCGCGAGCGGGTGCTCGTCGGCCTCACCGGGGTGGCCGGCGGCGAGACGCTCGTCCGCCGGGCCGCGCGCATGGCCGGCCGGCTGAGCGGTGAGCTGGTGGCCGTCCACGTGGTCCTCGACGACGGTCTGGAGCGGTCCGCCGGACCGGCCCTGGAGGCGCAGCGTCGGCTCGTGCGCGAGCTCGGCGGCGAAGTGTTCGAGGTCGTCGGCCACGACCCGGTTCCGACGATCGTCGACTTCGCCAGGTCGGTGAACGCCACTCAGATCGTGCTCGGCGCCAGCCGCCGCAGCAGGTGGCAGGAGCTGGTCCACGGCTCGTTCGTCGCCCGCCTGGCGCGCCAGGCCACCTCGTTCGACGTGCACGTGATCACCACGCCGGCGGCCGCCGGCGGTGCTCCCCGACGGGTGCGTCGTCATCCGAGCCGCGACCGGGTGCGCTTCGCCCTGGCGGCGGCGATCGCGCTCGTCGTCCTCCCGTTGCTCACCGTGGTCCTCACCGGCGCCCGAGCCCGGCTCGAGCTGTCCACCGTCCTGCTCGTCTACCTCACGGCCGTGTTGGTCATCGCCGCGATCGGCGGGCGGCTGATCGCCGTCGTCGTCGCCGTCGCCGCGTCGCTGATCGTCAACTGGTACTTCGTCGACCCGGTCCACACGTTCACGATCACCGAGGGTGAGAACGTCGTTGCCCTGCTGGTGTTCGTCGTGGTCGCGGTCACCGTCGGCTGGCTGGTCGACACCGCGTCGCGCCGAGCCGTCGAGGCGCGACGGTCGAGGCTGCAGGCCGAGGCACTGGCGCGCTCGGCGGCCAACCTCGTCGCCCAACCGGACCCGCTCCCGGCGATGCTCGATCAGCTGCGGGCGACGTTCGAGGTCGACGGTGTGCGCCTGCACAGCGCCGATGCCGTCGATCCGGTCGACCTCGTCGCCGGCGACGTCGACGGCCCACGTTCGCTGCACCTCGAGCTGGCCTCACCCGAGCTCGGTGCGACCGGTGAGCTCGACGTGCACGGCCGAGCCCTGTCGGCCGACGAGCAACGCGTGCTGCGCGTGATCGCCGATCAGTTGAGCGTCGCCGTGCACACCCGCCGTCTCGGCCGCCAGGCGGCCGACGCGACCCGACTCGCCGACATCGACGCCGTGCGCACGGCGATGCTGCGCGCCGTCTCCCACGACCTGCGCAGCCCCCTGGCGTCGATCAAGGCGATGGTCACCGGGCTGCGCGACCCCGACGTGCACTGGTCGACGGCGCAACTCGACGAGGCGCTGGCGACCGTCGAGGAGGAGACCGACCGGCTCGACCGGCTCGTGGGCAACCTGCTCGACGCCAGTCGCCTGCAGATCGGTGCACTCGCGACCGACCTGCAACGCACCCAACTCGGCGAGGTGGTCGAGGCAGCGCTGCGCAGCGCCGCGGTCCCGGCCGACGCCGTGGCCGTCGAGATCGCCGACGACCTGCCGACGGTGCTCGCCGACGGGGTGCTCCTCGAGCGCTGCGTGGCCAACCTGGTGACGAACGCCCTGCGGTTCAACCCGCCGGCCGGACCGCCCGTGCAGGTCGACGCCACGGCACTCGGCGACGAGGTGCACCTGCGCGTCGTCGACCACGGCCCGGGCATCGCCGCCGACCACCGCCAGCGCGTCCTCGAACCGTTCCAGCGCCTCGACGACGTGAACAACGGCGACGGGCTCGGACTCGGCCTGTCGATCGCCAACGGGCTCGTCACGTCGATGCACGGGCGGTTGCACTTCGACGACACCGCCGGCGGCGGCCTCACCGCCACCGTCATCCTCGAACGCTCCACGGAGGTCCCGACGTGCCCACCATCCTGATCGTCGACGACGAACCGCAGATCCGCCACGCGCTCGCCCTGAACCTCGGCATCCGCGGCTACGACATCCTCGAGGCCGACGACGGCGAGCACGGCCTGCAGCGAGTGGCCGCCGACCATCCCGATCTGGTCCTGCTCGACCTCGGCCTGCCGCGTGTGGACGGCATCACCGCGCTCGAGGCGATCCGCCGATGGAGCGACGTGCCGATCGTCGTGCTGACGGCGCGCGACGACGAGCGGATGAAGGTCCGGGCGCTCGATGCCGGTGCCGACGACTACGTCACCAAGCCGTTCGGCATGGGTGAGCTGCTCGCCCGCATCCGGGCCACGCTGCGCCGTGCCGGGTCGTTCGCCGACGGCCAGCCGGTGCTCGACACCGACTGGTTCACCATCGACCTCACCGCGCACCAGGCGACGGCCGGCCGTCCACGGCGAGCCGTGGCCCTCACCCGCACGGAGTGGGCCATCGTCGAGCACCTCGTCCGCAACGCCGGCCGGTTGGTGACCTACCAGCAGCTGCTCGACGACGTCTGGGGACCGGGGGCCGACATCCAGCCGCGCCTCGTGCGCCTGCACCTCGCGTCCATCCGCCGCAAGCTCGAACGCGACCCGGCACGCCCCGAGCACTTCATCACTGATTCGGGCATCGGCATCCGCTGCAGCATCGAACCGCTGGCGATCCCCAGCTGACCGCCGAGAACCCGACCTTCGTCGTCAGGCGCGCCGGCGGGGCTGGTGGATGACCTCGTGCCAGCTCGCCGGCTTCGGGTAGAACGAGCGCAACCCGTACGGCGCGTGGAACGGCCGCCAGGTGCCCTCCGGCAGGGCCAGCCGGTCGCCGACCACGAGCAGCGCGGCAGGGTTGAACCCGAGGCCGACGTGGCTGGAGCGGACCTCGACGTTCTCGTGGCGGTCGTCGGCGACGTCGAGGCACACCTGCCAGCGGACGACGCCGTCGGTGTGGCTGTAGATCGAGGTCGAGGCGACCGGCAACGGACCGAGCTCGTGGTCGGCGGAGCCGCCGAACGTGGGGTCGAAGCGCCGCTTGAGCCGGTCGGCGACGAGCGACGCCGCGCTGCGGTCGCCGTCGTGCATCTGGATCGGCGAGCCGAGCGTGATCACCTGGCGGACCTGCTCGGGGTTGGCCCGGGCCAGGTGGCGGGCGAAGATCCCCCCGGCGCTCCAGCCGACGAGCGTCACCGGGCGTCCGTGGCGGGTGTGGATCTCGTCGAGGCGTTGACGGATCCCGTCGAGGACCGCGCGGGTCGGCCCGACGTTCGAGCCGAGGCGCCAGCCGTGCGCCCAGTAGCCCCAGCTGCGGATGAACGAGCGCAGGGCGATGGTCGACGTGTCGTCACCCATGAAGCCCGGCAGGACCAGGACGGGGTGGCGATCCCCGCGACCCGTCGCCCGCAGCCACGGTGCCGCGGCCAGCAACGCCCCGATCTCGAACAGCACGCCTTGCTCGGCGAGCTGGAGCGGGATCGCCGGGGCGCGCAGCCGACGGCGGAGCACCTCCACCGGGGCCTCGTCCTCGGCGATCAGGTCGGCGAGCTCGTCGAGGTCCGGCAGCTCGGCATCGGCCATGCTCATGCGGACACGGCCGTGGTCGATGCGGACGTGCGCCGGCGCCGCGGCGTCGTCGGCGCCGGACGGTTGGCACGTCGGCGCGGTGCCCTGGCGGCCCGGTCGGCGCCGAGCTCGGCGAACGACTCGCGCAGGCAATCGGCGTAGAAGGCCGGGTCGGGGAGCATCTCGCGACACGACGTGAACGAGATGGTGATGTCGCCGCAGTAGCTCATCACCGGATGGATCAGGCCCATCCCCTCGGTGATCATCCCCGCGGCGTACATGCCGACCAGTTGCGCGCCGGCCATGTAGAGCGGGTGGCGCGGCCCGGGCATGTTGGTGACCGTGGTGTTGAACACCGGGCGCATCCGGTTGGCCAACGACAGGCGCGCCGACGTGCGCGCGCCGAGGCCGACGAGGCTGCCCGGCACCAGGTCGGCCATGTCCAGCAGGGTGCGCGCCCCGAGCGCGTTGGTGAACTCCTTGGACTTGTGCGTGCCCTCGCGGACCACCTCGAGGCGGCGCTGCGGATCGGCCACGTCCGTGCCGAGGGTGGTGAACATGCCCGACACCATGTTGCCCGCCGCGCCGCGCTCGGCCTCCGAGCGCACGGAGATCGGCGCCATGGCGATGAGCGGATCGGTGGGCAGCTCGCCCTTGCTGAGCAGATAGGTGCGCAGCGCCCCACCGACGACGGTGAGCACCACGTCGTTGATCGTCGCCCCCGGCACCCGCTCCTTCATGGCGCGCAGGTCGTCGAGGGGGAACTTGACGCCGTCGAACACCCGGTGGGCGCTCACCGGCCCGCTCCACCGGGTGCGCGGGATCGTCGTCGGTGGCGGGGTGATCGTCCGGCGCTGCACCTGACGCTGCAACCGGCCGAGTTGCGGCACCGCACGGGACATCACCCGCCCGGCGTGCATCGGGCGCCGGGCGTTGTTCATCCCCGCCCGCCACAGCAGCTCCGCGTTGCTCGGCACCGTCCCCGGACGCCACCCGTCGTCAACCGACGGCGACTCGGACACCGGCGTCTCGTCGTGGATCGCCGTGGTCATCTCCATGCCCGACATGCCGTCGATCGCCGCATGGTGCACCTTGGTGACCAAGGCGAAGCTGCCCCGAGCGACGCCCGCCACGTTGTCGAGCCCCTCGATCACGTACAGCTCCCACAACGGGCGTTCGAGGTCCAACGGGCGCGAGACCAGCCGGGCCACCTGGATGCACAGCTGGCGCCAGTCGCCCGGCGCAGGCAGGGCGATGTGCCGCACGTGGAACTCGAGGTCGAAGTCGGGATCCTCGATCCAGTACGGGTGGTCGAGATCGAACGGGACGCGCACCAACCGCTGGCGGAACACCCGCGCGAGGTGCATCCGTCCTTCGATGTGCTCCAGGATCCCCTTGAACGTCACCCGTCCGCCGGGCGCGGTGGACGGGTCGTAGATCGCCACGCCTCCCCCGGCCATGTGCGCCCGCGGCGTCTCGGCGTACAGGAACGACGCGTCCATCCCACTCAACTGCTGCATCCGACCACTGCCCCCTCGTTGTGGAACCGGCACGGCGGTGCACCGCCGTGGCAGCAGTCTTGCCCAGTTCGACCCACCTCCGACACACGTGTCGGGAGATCGTGTGCGTCGTCGTCCTCGCGCTACAGACCGTCGACGATGACGGCCGAGCCGTCCGTGCCGGCGAGGCGGAGCTCACGGGCCTTCTGGTACTCCGGCGAGTCGTACCAGGCACGCAGCGCGGCACGATCGGCGAACTCCATCACCACGGTGCGCTCGCCGGCCGACCCCTCGACGACGTCGGTGTCGGTGGTCGCCACGAGGACCTTGAACTCGTGACCGGCCAACGACGGCCCGACGTTGGCCACGTACTCGTCGAGCTTCGCGTGGTCGGTGATCTTGGCGTTGACGATGAGGTACGCAGGCACCGAGGCAGCATCGCGCGGCCGGCGAAGCAGCACGGCGTCGTGCACAACCTCACGCCAGGCCGACGCCCAGGTCCTCGATCGCCGTCTCGTACCGGGCGGCGATGCGCAGCACACCGACGTCGTCGCGCGGCGGGCCGATCAGCTGCATCCCCATCGGCAGCCCGCGTTCGTCGAAGCCGAGCGGCACGCTGATGACCGGAAGGCCGGCGAACGTCGCATAGAGCGTCACCTCCATCCACCGGTGGTACGTGTCCATCAGCCGCTCACCGATCGCCGCCGGCCATCGCTCGGTGACGGCGAACGGCCACACCTGGGCGGTCGGGATGGCCAGTACGTCGACCTCATCGAACAGACCCACCATCGCCTGGGTGAACTGCGTGCGCACCTCCGACGCCGCGGCGACGTCCGCCCCCGTGAGGCCGGCGGCCTGGTCGATCTCCCACAGCGCCTCCGGCTTGATCAGGGCCCGCCGCGCAGGATCGGCGGCCAGCGGGCCGAGCCTGCCGGCCACGAGCAGCTGGCGCCACACGAGCCACGCCCGCCACTGCGCGTCGAGATCGACGGCCAGGCGCACGTCGTCCACGTCGGCCCCGAGCGCGCCGAGCCGACCGAGGCCCGCTCGGGCCAGGTCGAGGATTCCCGGTTCGAACGCGAGGTGCCCGCCGAGGTCGCCGAGCCAGCCGACGCGCACCCCGCGGAGGCCGCCGGCCGCATCGAGCGTCGAGCGGGCGCGCTCGACACCGTCCAACTCGTCGAGACGACCGCTGAGCGAACCGGGCACGCGGCGGTCCTCGCCGGCCTGCGTCCCGAGCAGCAGGGCGACGTCGAGCACGTGGCGACCCATCGGCCCCTCGGTGCCCAGCCCGCCGAGGAACGCGTCGCGCTCGGGGAACGCCGGCACCCGTCCACGGCTCGGCCGGAAACCGAACACGTTGTTCCAGGCGGCAGGGTTGCGCAGCGAACCCATGTAGTCGCTGCCATCGGCCACCGGGAGCATCGCCGTCGCCAACCCGACGGCCGCGCCCCCGCTGGACCCGCCGGCGGTGCGCGCCTGGTCGTAGGCGTTGCGCGTCGGCCCGAAGACCTCGTTGAACGTGTGCGAGCCGAGCCCGAACTCGGGGACGTTGGTCTTGCCGATGACGATGCATCCGGCGGCTCGCATCCGGCTGACCACGAGCGAGTCCGCCGTGGGCACGAACTCGGCGAAGAGCGGCGATCCGGACGTCGTCGGCAGCCCGGCCGCGTCGACGAGATCCTTGACCGCGTGCGGCATGCCGTGCATCCACCCACGCGACCGCCCGGCGGCGAGCTCCTCGTCGCAGATCGCGGCCTCGGCCATGAGCACGTCGGCGTCCCGCAGGTTGACGATCGCGTTGAACGTCGGGTTGCGCGCCACGATCCGCTCCAGGTAGGCGGCCATCACCTCGCGGCACGACAGCTCGCGACGGTGGACGGCCGTGGACAGCTCGGCGGCGCCGAGCGCAGTGGGCTCCATCGCCGAGACGCTACGACGATCGCACGGTCCGCGGTGGCGGTCTGGCGGAGTCGTGAAGTCGCCCGGCGGTTTCGCCGGTCGCCCGACCTCGCCCGATCGCAGCCCTTGCCGCGTGCCGGGCGCCGCGGTCACGCGTGTTCGACCCGGGTGCGTGACGTTCGGGCGAGTCGCTCCCGTGCGGCTTCGCACGCAAGCGACTCGCGAGGTCACCTCGGACTCGGGCGGCACGCTGCCGAAGGGCGCCGGGCGTCAGACCAGGGGCGTCTGCGGCGGCAGGCCGAGCAAGATGCGCCCGTACAGCTCCGTGGTGGTCAACGGGTCCTGGATCACGTGGGCCGCGCCCACGGCGATGTCGCGCGCCGCGCGCTGGAGGGGGTTGCTCAGGTCGTGGGCGCTCGAACCGGCGGTGTCGACCATCAGGCGCACCGCGTCGCGACACGACGTTGCCGCGTAGGAGATGCGGGCGCGGATCGTGGCACGGGCCGGGATGTCGCCGGCACGGTCCTCGACGGCCAGGCGGGTGACGTCGACGGCGGCCTCGCGCACGATCGACTCGGCGACGTCCACGGCGACCGCCACCGCGCCGAGCACGGATTGCACGGTGGCCCGCTCGGCCTGGCGCACACCCGCGCTGACGCGCGTCGAGGTGCGCTCGACGAACGACGTGAGCGCGCCACGCGCGGCACCGACGAGCGGCAGCGCGGCGGTGAGCGCGAGGAACGTCGACATCGGCAGCCGGTACAGGGGGTTGTCGTGGATCGCCCGCCCCGGCGCGCGACCGCTGCTCATCGCCGCCATGTCGAGCGTGCGGTGCTCGGACACGAACACGTCGTGGAGCGCGACGTCGTTGCTGCCGGTCGCTGCGAGGCCGTCCATGCGCCACACGTCGAGGACCTCGACCTCGTCCATCGGGACGACGATCCAGCGCATCTCGGGCTTGTCGCCGCGCTCGACGAGCATCGACACCATCGCCCAGTCGGCGTTCATCACGCCGCTCGCGTAGTTCCACCGACCGGACACGCGGAAGCCGCCGTCCACCGCCACGGCGCGGCCGGGCGGGAACGCCGCACCCGGGGCGATGATGTACGGCTGGGCGCCGAAGATCTCCTCCTGGGCCTGGGCGGGGAACAGCGACAGGATCAGGTTGTGCTCCATGCAGAACGACGTGACCCACGCGGTGGATGCGCACGCCGCCGCCATCGGCAGCACGATCTCGACGAACTCGCCGACACCCGAGCTCCAGCCCGCCGTAGACCTTCGGGACGAAGTGGTAGTAGACGCCGGTGCGCCGCAGGGCGTCCATCACCTCGTCGTCGGGCCGGCGCTCGCGCTCGGCCGCCTCGGCACGCGCGGCGATCAGCGGCTGCAGGGCGCGCACCCGCTCGACGAGCACGTCCACCGTCAGCCCGGCGACCTCCTCGGGCGCGAGGCGCAGTGCGCCGATCGGTCGACCGCCGTCGACCAGCGGCGCTTCGACGTCCTCCACCGTCATCCGCGGGAAGCTAATCCGGCGGCAGGTCGCCTCACGTCCTGAAGCGGCGACGGCTGACGGCGACGAGCACGGCGCCGAGCGCACCGATGAGCAGTGCGACGAGCGCGACGCCACCCGTGGAATCGCCCGCCCCGGTTGCCGGCAGGACCGGCGCCGGCGGCGGCGCTGGCGTCGGCGGCTCCGGGGCCACGGCCTCGACGTTGTTGATCAGCGCCAACGTGCCGCTGGCCGCCGGCGGGACCTCGATCTGCTGCCGGTTCCCGGTGGCCGACACGTCGACCGCCTCGTTGCTGCCGTTGACCGCCTCGATCACCGTGCACGTCGCACCCGCCGGGAGGCCGGCGATGCTGCGTTGGTAGGTCCCTGCGGGCGCGCCGGCCGGCAGGACGACCGCGTAGACCCTCGGGCCCGAGCAGGTGACGAGGATGCCGACCTCCGACTGCAGGCCGGCAGCCGCGCCGGTGACCGTCTTGGTGACCACGACGTTGCCCGGCAACGGCTGGTAGGTGTTGACCAGGTTCATCGTGCCCGAGCCGTTCGGCGCGATGGTGAGCGCCTGCGGCGAACCCGTCGACGTGACTGCGAGCGCGGCCGTCGCCCCCGTCGCGGTCTCGGTGGCCGTGCACACCGTGCCGGCCGGGATGCCCGCGTAGGTCTGCGAGGAGGTGCCGGCCATGGCGCCGGCGGGCACGACGAAGTCGGCGAGCTGCGTGCCCGCCGCAGTTGACGGCGATGACGACGTCGCCCTGTTGGCCGGCGGCCGCGCCGGTGATCGTCTTGTTGACCACCAGCGAGCCGACCTCGTAGGTGTCGGTGAGGTTCGCCGTCGCCGTGCCACCGGACGGGATGGTGACCACCGTGCCGCTCCCGGACAATCGGGCGGTGACGCCGGTGGCGTGCCCGTCGCTCGTCTCGACCACCTGGCACGTCGCCCCGGCGGCGATCGGGCTGTACGTCTGCGACGTCGAGCCGGCCGGCGTGCCGGCGGGGATGACGAACGGTGGCTGCAGCAGCTCACCGTTGCACGTCACGGCGATGACGATCTGCCCCTGGGTGCCCGCGGCCGGGCCGGTGATCGCCTTGGTCACGGTGAGCGATCCTGGCGGGAGGTACTGCGCGGTCGCCGTCGACTGTGGTCCGCAACGAGGTGGTCTCGGCGAGGATCAGCTTCTGCGCGGCGGTCGACGCCGCCGATGTTGCCGTCGTAGAGGTAGACGTTGCCGGTGGGCACGGTGGCCTGCGACGTGGCGGCGAGCACCGCCTGGTCCGGCCCCGTCGACCGCAACCAGATGTTCGTGCCGCTGACGACGGACTGGCGTCTGGGCGATCGGCACCGTCGCCGCGGCGTCGGCGAACATCGCCGCCCCGGTCGCCGCGACCGTGGCGGCACCGAGCGACGAGGTGACCTGGAACGGGCCGACCGCTGAGCCGACCGGACCGCCCTGGCTGGTCGGGGTGATCGCCAGCGACGGCGGTGGCGGCTGAAGGAGCGGGCCGGCGGCGATCACCGCCGCGGTGATCGCCGCCACGGTGTCGTGGAGCGCCCTCAGCCGTGTTCAGCACGTACCGGTCGCTGAAGAACCAGATCGCCGCCTGGACCGCCGCGGCCTGCTCGCTGCGGTTGGCCAAGCCGGCAGGCTGGCTGGGCACGGCCGGGTAGTAGTTGTTCAGCAGGCGAGCGACATAGCCGACGCTGGGGACGCTGGCCGCGGACCACGTGCCGAGCGCGTAGCCGTAGCCAGGTCGCGTCTCGGTGTGGATGTCGATGCAGTACAGGCTCAGCGGCGCGCCGCCACCTGCCGGCGTGCCGACGATGACCCCGGCGAAGCCTTCGTTCTGCGCGACCCAGCCGGCCGCCGGGATTGGAGATCGGGTAGCCCGCGGTCACCGGATCGAAGGGTTGGAGGCCTGGGCGATGAACCCGGTGACGCCCTGGCCCGGGCCAAGGTTGGTGAACGTCATCTCGGTGTTCGCTCCCGCTCGGGGAGCTACCGGCGTCGGGTTCACCACGGCGAGCGCCGGCGTGGCGAACAGCAGGGCCGTCGAGACGACGACGACGAGCAGCAACATCAGCTGGCGACATCTCATCGCACCACCCCCACGTGGTCGAGCTCCGGCAGCGCACTGTAGCCGTCCGGCCGCGGTGCCCGAGGCGACCTCGTGTACGGCCGGGCGCACCCGCCGACGTCAACGGTGGACGACGATCCGCTGCACGAGCTTCTTGGCCTCGGCGGCCCACAGCACGCCGCTGGCGAGGCACGATGCACAGCAGCCAGTCGCTGGCCGACAGCGGCGTGGTGCCGAACGCCTCGTTGAGGAACGGCAGCTCGATGACGGCGACCTGCAGGGCCAGCGACAAGGCGATCGCCGCCCACAGGTAGCCGTTGGTGAACATCCGGTGGAACGCGCTCGACCCGGTCCGAGCGGGCGTTGAACGTGTTGAACAGCTGGGCGACGACGAGCGTGGTGAACGCCATCGAGCGGGCCTCGACGAGGGTGCCCGATCCGTCGATCAGCCCGCCGGGCAGGCGGACGTCGAGCGCCAGCAGGGTGACGATCCCGGTGATCAGCCCGACCCAGACGATGCCGATCCACATCTCGGTGTCGATCACCCGGTCGCGTCAGGCCGCGCGGCGGGCGGGCCATCACGTCGTCGGGCGGCGGGTCGAGCCCCATCGCCAGCGCCGGGGCGGTGTCGGTGAGCAGGTTGACCCACAGGATCTGCGTCGGCCAGCAGCGGCACGGCCACGGTGTCGCTCGGTGGCGTCGAGGCCGAGCGGACCGGCGAACACGACGCCGAAGAACATCGTCAGCACCTCGCCGATGTTCGACGACAGCAGGAAGCGCAGGAACCGGCGGATGTTCTCGAAGATCCCGCGGCCCTCGCCGATCGCCGCGACGATCGTGGCGAAGTTGTCGTCGGCCAGGATCATGTCGGCGGCGCCCTTGGACACGTCGGTCCCGGTGATGCCCATCGCCACGCCGATGTCGGCGGCCTTCAGCGCCGGGGCGTCGTTGACCCCGTCGCCGGTCATCGCCACGATGCTGCCGTCGTGCTGCAGCGCGTCGACGATGCGCAGCTTGTGCTCCGGCGCCACACGGGCGAACACCGAGACGTCGTGCACGCGGGCGCGCAGCGACGTCGTCGTCCATCCGCTGCAGCTCGGCGCCGGTGAGTGCTTCGGTCGAGCCCGCCGTCGATGATGCCGAGCGCGCCGGCGATGCGCGCCGCGGTGCGCGGATGGTCGCCGGTGATCATGATCACGCGCACGCCGGCGCCGTGGGCATCGGCGATCGCCCGCCGGGCCTCGTCGCGCGGCGGGTCGATGATGCCGACCATCCCGAGGTAGATCAGCTCGCTGCTCGACCTCGTGGGCCGGGTCGGCGGACTGCGGCGCGGCAGGCGGCACGGTGTCGGGCAGCGGGCGGAAGGCGACCGCCAGCGTGCGCAGGGCGAGGTCGGCGAGGCGGTCGACGTGGGCCAGCACCGCCGTGCGCGCGCGCCTCGTCGAGCTCGACCACCTCGCCGGCGACGCGCTCGTGGGTGCACCGGCCGAGCAGCACGTCGGGCGCGCCCTTGGTGACCACGGCGATCCGGCCCTCGCGCGTCGGCGTCGGCCTGCAGCGTGGTCATCAGCTTGCGCTCGGACGTGAACGGGATCTCCCCGACCCGGGCGAACCGCTCCCGACGCGACTCGACCAGGCCCGGCAGCTTGCGCTCGGCGACGAGGAACGCGGCCTCGGTGGGATCACCCTGCACGGTCCACACCCCGTCGGACTCCTCGACGAGCACCGCGTCGTTGGACAGGCTCCCGGCGGTGAGCACGAAGCGCACCTCCTCGACGCAGCAACGGATCCTCGAGGGCGTGCGCCGCCGACGGCGGACCTCGCCGTGGGCGAATAGCCGGAGCCGGTCACCTCCACCTCGCCGGACGGCGTGACGATGCGCTCGATGGTCATCTCGTTGCGCGTCAACGTGCCGGTCTTGTCCGAGCAGATCGCCGAGGCCGAGCCCAGCGTCTCCACCGACGACAGCCGCTTGACGATCGCCTGGCGCTTGGCCATCCGCTGCACGCCGAGCGCGAGCACGACCGAGAGGATCGCCGGCAGACCCTCGGGCACCGCGGCCACGGCCAGCGACACGCCGACGAGCAGGACGTCGACCACGTCGGTCGCGCCGTCGATGTCGGAGGTGAGCAGGATCGCCCCGATCACGACGACGGCGATGACGACCACCGCGATGCCGAGCATCCTGCCCGACACGGGCGATCTCCCGCTGCAGCGGCGTGGAGTCGGCCTCGGTCTGCCCGAGCAGGCGGGCGACGTTGCCGATCTCGGTGTCCATGCCGGTGGCGGTGACGATCGCCGTGCCACGGCCGCGGGTGACCGCGGTACCGCTGAACACCATGTCCACGCGGTCGCCGAGCCCGGCGTCGGCGGCGACCGGATCGGTGTCCTTGAGCACGGCCTCGCTCTCGCCCGTGAGCGATGCCTCGGCGATCATCAGTGACGCGGCCTCGACGAGCCGTGCGTCGGCGGACACGGCGTCACCCTCGGCGAGGAGCATCACGTCGCCGCGCACCAGCCCGTCGGCGGGCATGCGCTGCTGGCGGCCGTCGCGCACCACGGTGGCCGTCGCCGCGGCCATTCGCTGGAGCGCGGCGACCGCCTCCTCGGCACGCGCCTCCTGCACGAAGCCGAGCACCGCGTTGGCCACGACGATCACGAGGATGACGATCACCTCGAACGGCACGCCGTCGGCACCCTCGAGCAACCAGGCGACGAACGACACCACCACGGCGCCGAGCAGCAGGTAGATGAGCGGGTCCTGCACCTGGGCGAGGAGCTTGCGCCACGTGGGCACGGACTCGGCGGCTTCGAGCACGTTCGCCCCGTGGGCCGCGAGCCGCAGCGCCGCGTCGTCTGCGGTGAGCCCGGTGCTCGGCTGCGTGCCGAGCCGCTCGGCGACCTCGGCCACGTGCAGGCACCACGGCTCGTCGACCGCGGGAAGCGACGTGTCGACCGCGGCCACCGGCCCATCCAACCACGCCGGGGCGGGGCCGACGCGCCGTCGACGGCCTCAGCCGACAGCGGGTTCGCGCCCCGGCTGGACGCGTCGAGTCGGACCGATCACGGCCGGGCGAACGGCACCGGTGCCTCCTCCGGGCCGTCGGCCCGGACGCCCAGCGGGTGCATCCGGAAGGACGGATCGTGGAGCAGGAGCTCGCGTCGGGCAACCGTCATCTTGTGCACCTCGTCGGGCCCGTCGGCGATGCGCAGCGTGCGCGTCGCGGCGTACATCCCGGCGAGCGGCGTGTACTGGGTGACGCCGGCCGCGCCGAAGACCTGGATCGCCCGGTCGATCACCTTGAGCGCCACGTTGGGGACGGCCACCTTGATCCCGGCGATCTCCGAAGCCGCGCCCTGGTTGCCCACGGTGTCCATCAGGTGCGCGGCGTGCAGGACGTACTGGCGGGCCATGTCGATCTCGATGCCGCGACTCGGCGATCCAGTCCTGGACCAGTCCCTTGTGCGCGATCGAGGTGCCGAACGCGGTGCGGCACAGCGCTCGGTCGACCATCAACGACAGCGCCCGCTCGGCAACGCCGATGGACCGCATGCAGTGGTGGATGCGTCCGGGTCCGAGCCGCGCCTGGGCGATGGCGAATCCGCCGCCCTCGAGGCCGAGCAGGTTCTCCGTCGGCACGCGCACGTCGGAGTAGACGATCTCGGGATGTCCACCGACCTCCTCGTAGCCGAACAACGTCGGGCGCCGCGCGACCTGCACACCTGGCGTGTCGCGCGGCACGACGATCATCGACTGCTGCAGGTGGCGCGTGGCGCGCGGATCGCTCTTGCCCATCACGATCAGGACGGCGCAGCGGTCGCGGGTGGCACCCGAGCTGAACCACTTCCTGCCGTTGAGCACGTAGTCGTCGCCGTCCCGATCGATCCGCAACGACACGTTCGTCGCGTCCGACGAGGCCACGTCGGGCTCGGTCATGGAGAACGCCGAGCGGATCGTGCCGGCGAGGAGCGGCTCGAGCCAGCGGGCCTTCACCTCTGGCGTCGCGTAGTGGTTGAGGATCTCCATGTTGCCCGTGTCGGGCGCGGCGCAGTTGAACACCAGCGAGGCGAACGGCACCTTGCCGAGCTCCTCGGAGATCGGGGCGTAGTCGAGGTTGGACAGCCGCGTCCCCGGGGCGCCGGGCTGCAGGTCGGGCAGGAACATGTTCCACAACCCCCGGACACGTGCCTCGGCGCACAGCTCCTCGAGCATCGGCGGGTCGGCGTCGACGCCGGCGTGCGCCGACTGCTCCTCGTACTCGGCCTCGTTGGGGTAGATCTCGTCGTCCATGAACCGGCGGACGTCGTCGAGCAGCCGGCGAGCTGCGCCGCCGGTGGTCGCGTGGCGGTGCGCGGTGATCGACATCGCTATGCCTCCACGATCAGGGCGGTGACCATGCCGAACATGCCGTCGGGACCCTCGGCGTGGTTGAGGATGTGGCAGTGCCAGGCCCACACGCCGGGCTCGGTGGCCTTGTACAGCACGGTGTAGCGCTCGCCCGGGGCGATGTTGATCGTGTCGCCGGGCATCGGCGCGATGAGGGGCACGCCGTCCTTGGCGATGATCCAGCCGGTCGGCTGGTGCAGGTGCATCGGGTGGCTCATCAGGCCCTCGTTGAAGTAGTTGACCTCCATCACCTCGCCGACCTTCATCGTGTACGGCTCGGTCGCCGGGAAGCTCTTGCCGTTGAGGCTCAGACCGATGGTGCCGGCGTCGTTGAGGACCATGTTGACGTGCTGCGTCCACGGTGCCGTACCCCTGGTCGGCGAGCACCTGCGGGATGGGCATCTCGTCGATCAGGAAGGCGCCGAACAGCCCGTTGGGCACCTGGGTCTGGGCGTCGTGGTGCGAGTGGTAGATGCCGACGGCGGGGCCCTTGGCGGTGAACTCGTAGGTGAACGTCTGGCCCGGCTGCACCGGGTCCTGCGTGTAGGGGTCGACGCCGTCCATCGCGTTGGGCACCTGGATGCCGTGGAAGTGGATGACCGTGGACTCCGGCAGCTGGTTGTTCAGCACGATCTTCACCTTGTCGCCCGACTGCACGTGGATGGCCGGGGCGGGCACGACGCCGTTGTAGGTCCACGCGTCGACGAACTTGCCGGGGGCGACCTCCCACTTGACGATCTCGGCGGTGAGGTCGAACTCCTTCGTGCCGTCGGCGAGGACGGTGGGAGCGAGCTCGTCACCGCCGTGGCCGGCGGTGGCCGCGGGGAACTGCTTGGCGACGGCGGCCATCGCCGCGTCCATGTCCTGCCAGCTCATGGTGGTGTCGGTGGTCGCCGACGAGGCGCTGTCGGTGCCGGCGGTGCCCCCGATCATCACCTGTCCCGTCATGCCGGACGCGGCGTGCCCGGCGATCTCGCAGATCATCGAGTACGTCCCGTCGTCGAGACCGGTGAGATCGAGGTCCTTGCTCTGGCCGGGCTGGATGTCGCCGCTGGTGCGACCACTCGGCTGGATCGACACGTTGTGCACCGCCGAGCCGTTGTTCACCAGGTGGAGCAGGCCTCCGCCGGTCGGGAGCATCACCATGTCGGGGGCGAACCTGAACTCCGAGAGACCGACCTCGACGGGAGCCGCGGTCGACGCTGCGCCGGCGCCGGATCCGGCCGAGGCACCGTCGTCCGCCTTCATCGCCCAGAACGCGGCGCACAGGGCGGCCACGGCGACGACGAACGCCAGCCAGCCGAGCACCATCCGGTCGCCCCCGCGTGGCGCACCGCCGTCGCCCGGAGGCGACGGCGGTTCGGTCGGTCCGGCAACGGGGAGGCGGTCGTCAGTGATCATGATCTGAACATCGCAAGGATCCCGACGATCCGGCAGGGCCGCGAGCCACGAGTCCGTGGGACCTTCGGCCCTGATTGCCGGCGTGTCGACC
The DNA here is from genome assembly GCA_963794805.1 of uncultured Acidimicrobiales bacterium. Lineage (GTDB taxonomy): Bacteria > Actinomycetota > Acidimicrobiia > Acidimicrobiales > Ilumatobacteraceae > JAODBQ01. The sequence goes on along the minus strand of CAWCFL010000003.1, from coordinate 92,199 downwards.
TTCTCGAGGGCCAGCACTCACGTCGGTCAGGCGGACTGCCAGTCGACGGCGTAGCCGGCGTCGGCGCCTGCGCCGTGCACGGTGAAACGTCGACCGCTGATCGCGACGACGTCGACGACCAGCCACTGGGTGCGGTTGGTCGAGACGAGCGGCTCGGGATCGACGAGCGCGTGGTGCCCGACGACGCGTCGGATGGTGCCGCGGACGAGCACGCTCCAGGCCCGGCCTGCACCGAGGTCGACGTGGTCGGCCTCGAGGGCGCACGGACCCTCGTAGCGGGCCAGCACCGTCGTCGGCGCCGTGCGCACCACGAGCTGGCGCGCCGCACCAATGCTGCCGATCCGGAAGTTGACGGGCAACGCGATCGGGCCGCCGCCGTCGATGATGCACAGCCGCCCGACGGGCGTCTGCTCGAGCAGGGCCAGGCACTCCCAGGCCGGCAGCTCGACGGGTGTGGCGTTCACGTGCAGCTCCTCTCGTCCTCGGCAGGCGTCGCGGTAAGGCCGCGGGCCGGCAGGGTGGTGCGCCGTCCGCTGAGCAACGAGGCGTGCAGGCTGACCAGCTCGACCGCAGTGGTGCTCCACCCGTGTTCCAGTTGCCCGGACGTGCCCCGGCCGGTGGTCGCCAGCGGACCGGTCACCAGCACGCTCCACAGCGCGCCGGTCGAGTCGTGTGCGCTCGGCCTCGAAGCAGATGACGTCCCCCGAATGGGCGGCGCGGCGCACCAGCGCGCTGACGGCAGGGATCAGGATCGTCCCACCCGAGGCGTGAAGACGACCGGCACGACGATCGGCAAGGCCTGGCGCGAGAGGGCGACCCGACCGAGGTGCGTCGTCGCCAACAGTGCGCGACACGTCGGCACGTCGAGCACCTCCAGGCCGTTGTCGTCGAGCCTCATGTGGACAGCGTGGCGAGATCGTGCCCCGACCACTAGGGGCGAACGTCACGTCGGGCAGTCGCGAACGCTGGGCGGCGCCGCCGGATCACTCCGCGTCACGTCGACGCAGTCCCAACGCAGCCGGGTGCCCCCCTCGACTGCCGCCGCGTCTCGACGACGAACGTCGCCGCCGAGCGCTTCGAGCGCGCCGGCGCAGGTTCACCAGCCCGTTGCCGGGGACGCGTCGGTGGCGATGCCGACCCCGTCGTCGGACACCTCCAGCACGAGCCGGCCGTCGCGCGCCGTCGACCACGACGTCGACGTGCCGCGCACGGGCGTGCCGGGCGACGTTCGACAGCGCCTCGCGCAGCGACACCACGAGTTGCTCGGCCACATCGTCGGGCACCGCCGCGTCGAGCGGGCCGAGGATGCGACACGCCGGCTCGAAGCCCAACGCCCCCGCTGCTTCGCCGCACACCCGCAGCACGTCGCCACGAGCGCTCGTCCGCTCGGCCGCTTGCTGGAGGTGGAAGATCGCCGCGCGGACCTGGCGGATCGTCGTGTCGAGGTCGTCGACGGTCTGCATGATCCGATCGGAGATCCGCTGCTCGGTCACCATCGACGCAGTCGACTGCAGCGTCAGCCCGGCAGCGAACAGCCGCTGGATGACGTCGTCATGCAGGTCGCGGGCGATCCGCTCGCGTTCTGCCGAACTGGGCCATCGCCGCTGCATGGGCGTGCAGCCGGGCGTTGTCGATCGCCAGGCTGGCCGCAGCGGCGAGCGCGACGGCGAGCTCCTCGTCGACGTCGGTGAACACCTCGTCGCCGGCCTTGTCGGTGAGGTACAGGTTGCCGAAGACCTGGTCGCGCAAGGTGATCGGAACGCCGAGGAACGACGTCATCGGCGGATGGTGTGGCGGGAAGCCGAAGCTGTCGGGATGCTCGGTGAGATCGGGAAGGCGCAACGGCCTGGGGTCGACGATGAGCAGCCCGAGGATGCCGTGCCCTTCGGGGAGCTGCCCGATCGCCTCATGATCGGCGGCGTCGACGCCGACGGTGATGAACTCGGCGAGGCGTGAGTGCGATTCGTCGAGCACGCCCAGCGCGCCGTAGCGGCCCCGACCAGATCTGTCGCCGTCTGGACGATGCGCCGCAGGACCGTCGGCAGGTCGGTCTCCGAGGCGACCACCATCACTGCGCTGAGCAGCCGGCGCAGCTGTGCGGCTCCTGCACGCCGGTAGGGATCCACGGGCGCAACGAGGCTAGTCGGGCCCGCCGGTGCGGCCCGCTGGGTACAGTCCGAACCGTGACCGCGCCCGACAGCGGCGATCCTCGAGGCCGCTCGGATCGTCCGCGTGTTCCTGCTCGACGACCACGAGATCGTCCGCCGTGGCGTACGCGACCTGCTGGAGGCCGCCGGCGACCTCGAGGTGGTCGGCGAGGCGGGCACGGCTGCCGAGGCCTTGCAGCGGGTGCCCGCCGTCCGTCCCGATGTGGCCGTGCTCGACGTGCGCCTGCCCGACGGCAACGGGATCGAGGTCTGTCGCGAGCTGCGCGCCGCCCATCCCGAGTTGCGCTGCATGATGCTCACCTCCTTCGACGACGACGAGGCCCTGCTCGACGCGATCGTCGCCGGTGCCTCCGGCTACGTGCTCAAGGAGGTGCGCGCCGCCGACATCGTCACGAGCGTCCGGCGCATCGCCGCCGGCGAATCGCTGCTGGACCCGCACGCCACCGCCCGGGTGATCGAGCGGCTGCGCAACCCGCCGCCTGAAGACCGGCGTCTCGCCTCGCTGAGCCCGCAGGAGCGGCGGATCCTCGCGCTGCTGGCCGAGGGCATGACGAACCGCCAGATCGCCCGCGAGATGTACCTCGCCGAGAAGACGGTGAAGAACTACGTGTCCAACCTGCTGACCAAGCTCGGCATGTCCCGGCGCACCGAGGCCGCCGTGTACGCCGCACGCCAGGCCGAACGCCACCGTCCGACGACGTGACGGCGGGTTGCGGCCGTCGCGCCTGGTGCCCCGACCAGGGGCTCGCCGCCGGGACGTGACGCCTGCGCTGCGACGGGCGATGATGGCGCCCGTGCCCGGAACAGCTGCGTCGCGAGGGACCGAGGCATGCTGATCGTCCACCGGGCGGAGCGGGCGGACACGCTCGCCGCGGCACTCGCCGACGTCCTGGCCCGGCCGCTCGTCGATCCGTTCGCCGCCGACGTGGTGGCGGTGCCGTCGCGCGGCATCGAGCGCTGGCTGTCCCAGCAGCTGTCCACGGTGCTCGGCGCGACGCCCGGCCGGTCCGACGGCGTCTGCGCGAACGTCGAGCTGCCGTTCCCCGGACGTCTCGTCGGTCGGGCGCTGCAGGCCGCCACGGGGATCGACGCGGATGCCGATCCGTGGGCCCCGGCACGGGCGGTGTGGCCGTTGGTCGACGTCGTCGACGAGCACGTCGACGAACCCTGGCTGGCACCGGTCGCTGCCCACGCCGGGCTGTCGCCCGACGGGTCGCCGTCGACGGCTCGCTTCGGCGTCGTACGCCACGTGGCCGACCTGTTCGACCGCTACGCGGTGCACCGCCCGGCGATGATCGTGCGCTGGGCCGGCGGCGACGACGTGGACGGGCGGGGCGCGCCGTTGCCCGCCGACCTCGCCTGGCAGCCACGGTTGTGGCGGCAGTTGCGCGAGCGCATCGGCGTCCCGGGCCCGGCGGAGCGCCTCGAACCGGCGTGCGCGGTGCTGCGCGCCGAACCGCACCGCCTGGATCTGCCGCCGCGGCTGGCCCTGTTCGGGCTCACCCGGCTGGCCCCGAGCATGCTGCGGGTGCTCGACGCGGTCGCCGTCGGACGCGACGTGCACCTCCTGCTGCTCCACCCGTCGCCCGGCTGGTGGGCCCGCGCGGCGGACGACGCCGCCCGCCACCGCCCGGCGAGCACGCTCCTGGCGACATGGGGCCGCGATGCGCGCGACGATGCAAGCGGCGATCGCCGCCAGCATCGGCGAGCACGACGAGGTCCATCACCGCGGCGTGGTGCGCCGGCCGGCGACGTTGCTCGACCGGCTGCAGGCGGACGTGCGCGACGACCGTCGCCCGCCGGGGGCACCGGCGATCGACGAGGCCGACGAGCGGTTCGTCGTGGCGGCCGACGATCGCAGCGTCCAGGTCCACTCGTGCACCGGACGGGCGCGCCAGGTGGAGGTGCTGCGCGACGCGGTGCTGCACCTGTTCGCCGACGACCCGACCCTCGAGCCGCGCGACGTCATCGTCATGTGCCCGGACATCGAGGTGTTCGCCCCGCTCGTGCAGGCCACGTTCGGATCAGCCGACGATGCGGAGGCCGATCGTCCCGGAAGCGTTCCGCAGCTCGCGGTGCGCCTCGCCGACCGGTCCGTCCGTCAGGTCAACCCGGTGCTCGCCGCGGTCTCCGCCCTGCTGGAGCTCGCCGCCTCACGCGTCACCGCGCCCGAGCTCGTCGACTTCGCCGGCCTCGAGCCGGTGCGCCGCCGCTTCCGCTTCGACGACGAGGCGCTGGCCCGCATCGAGGAGTGGATCGCCACCGCCGGTGTCCGCTGGGGGCTCGATGCCGAGCACCGCCGTCCGTTCCGCTCGACGTGCTCGAGGCCAACACCTGGCGTGCCGGTCTCGACCGCCTGTTGCTCGGGGTCAGCATGGCCGAGGACGACGAGCCACTCGTCGGCGGCGTGCTCCCGCTCGACGACGTCGACAGCGGCGACATCGCCCTCGCCGGACGCCTGGCCGAGCTGGTCGACCGCGTGCACGCGGCAGTGACGGCGTTCCACGAGCGTCGCACGATGCCCGCCTGGGCCACGGCTGCTCGCCGAGGCCACGGATGCGCTGATCACCTGCCCGGCCAACGAGTCGTGGCAGCGGCGCGAGCTCGACGACGTGCTCGGCGGCATCGCCCAGGAGGCCGGCGGCCACGCGGCGACCTCGCCGGTGCTGAGCCTGGCGGAGCTGCGCACGCTGCTCGGCCAGCGCCTCGCCGGACGGCCGAGCCGAGCCAACTTCCGCACCGGGAACCTCACGGTGTGCACGCTCGTGCCGATGCGCTCCGTGCCGCACCGGGTCGTCTGCCTGCTCGGCCTCGACGACGGTGCGTTCCCCCGCCACGGCGCGCCGGATGGCGACGATCTCGTCGCCCGTGCCCCGCAGCTCGGTGACCACGACGTGCGCCACGAGGACCGCCAGCTGCTGCTCGACGCCCTCCTCGCCGCGGGCGACCACCTCGTGGTCACCTACAGCGGCCACGACGAGCGGACCACGACCCCGCGGCCGCCGGCGGTGCCGATCGGCGAGCTCCTCGACGTGATCGACGCGACCGCGCGCACCGTGTCCGGTCGGGCGAGCGAACAGGTCGTCGTCGACCATCCGTTGCAACCGTTCGACGTCCGCAACTTCGTCAGCGGGGCGATCGTCGCCGACCGCCCGTGGAGCTTCGACAGCACCGCACGGCGCGGCGCCGGTGCGCTCGTGGGGGCGACACGCGGCACCGAGACGACGGCCACGCGAAGGGTCGGCGCGTTCCTCGACCACCCGCTGGCCCCGTTGCGGCGCACGATCGTCGAGCTCGACGACCTCGTCGGCTTCCTGCAGCACCCGACGAAGGCGTTCCTCCGCCAGCGGCTGGAGATCAGCCTCACCGACTTCGACGACGACCTCGCCGAGTCGATCCCGGTGGAGCTGGACGGACTGGACTCGTGGCGCATCGGCCAGCGACTGCTCGACAGCCTGCTCGGCGGCATCGACCTGGACACGGCCATCGCGGCCGAGCGGGCGCGCGGCCTGTTGCCACCGGGCCCGCTCGGCGGCCGCGTGCTGGACCAGGTGCTCCCGGCGGTCCGGGCCATCGGCGACGCCGCTCGTTCCGCCGTCGGCGACGACCCGGCGACGTCGGTGGACGTCGCCGTCGACCTCGGGCCGCTCGGTCTGGTGGCCGGCACGGTCACCGGCCTGCACGGCGACACGTTGGTGCAGGCGACGTACTCGCGACTGTCGCCGAAGCTGCGCCTGGCGGCCTGGGCGCGTCTGCTCGTGCTCACCGCCGACCGACCGGGCCGACCCTGGAACGCGGTCACCGTCGGCCGTGAGCGCCAGCGCGCGTCCGTCGCCCGCATCGCCGATCTCGACGCGGCCGAGGCCACCGAACAGCTCGCCGTGCTCGTCGACCTCTACCGCCGCGGGATGCGCGAGCCGCTGCCGATCTATGCGGCGACGTCGGAGGCCGTGGCCCGACGCCGCTCGGGCCGCAAGGAGTGGGAGACCGACGGCCTGTTCCCGAGCGAGGATCGCGATCCCGAGCACGTGTTCGTGCTCGGTGAGGACGTGTCGTTCGCCCGGCTGCGCGAGGAAGCGCCGCGCCCCGACGAGTCCGGACCCGGATGGGCCGACGAGGAGACCACCAGGATCGGCCGCTACGCCCGCCGCCTGTGGAGCGGCCTCCATGCCCACGAACGGCACGAGTGGTGAGCGGACGCGCTCGCGAACCGGCGGCGTTCGACGTCTGCGGCCCGCTGCCGTCGGGCCTCGTGGTGCTGGAGGCCAGCGCCGGCACCGGCAAGACGTTCACCATCGCCGCGCTCGCCGCCCGCTACGTGGCCGAGGGCACGCCCATCCAACGGATGCTGCTGGTGACGTTCGGGCGGGCCGCCACGGGCGAGCTGCGCTCCCGGGTGCGCGAGCGGCTGGTGAGCGCCGAGGCGGGCCTCGCCGCGGCCGCCCGGGGCGCCGCGCCCGACGGCGACGACCGGCTGCTCGCGCTGCTCGCTGGACGCGCCGGCCGAGACCGTCGCCGACCGACGGACACATCTCGCCCAGGCGCTGGCCGACTTCGACGCAGCCACGATCGCGACCACTCACGGGTTCTGCCAGCAGGTGCTCAGCGGCATCGGCGTCGCCGGCGACGTGGACCCCGACGCACTGTTCGTCGAGGACCTCGACGACCTGGTCGTCGAGGTGGTCGACGACCTGTACCTGCGCAAGTACGCCCACCAACAGCCACCGCAGAGCCTCACCCGCGCCGTCGCACTGGAGATCGGCCGCGGTGTGGTCGGCCAGCCGGCGGCCGCGATCGTGCCGCTCGACGCCGGCGACGACGCGGTGGCCACGCGCGTCCGCCTCGCCGGCGCCGTGCGCGCCGACCTCGAGCGGCGCAAGCGGGCGATGCGCGTGCTCACCTACGACGACCTCCTCACCCGGCTGGCCGCCGCGCTGGACGATCCCGCCACCGCCGGCCGGCTGCGGGCGCGCTTCGACGTCGTGATGGTCGACGAGTTCCAGGACACCGACCCGGTCCAATGGGACGTCCTGCAACGGGCGTTCGGCGACGGCGACGACGACGCTCGTGCTCATCGGCGACCCGAAGCAGGCGATCTACTCGTTCCGCGGCGCCGACGTGCACACCTACCTCGACGCGGTCGGCCGGGCTGACTCGGTCGCCACGCTGGACACCAACTGGCGCAGCGACCAGCGGCTGATCGACGCGTACGACGCGCTGTTCGACGCGGCGACGCTCGGGCACGAGGGCATCGAGTACCGCACGGTGCGCGCCGCCGCGGCCCACCAACGCACCCGGCTGCGCGACGCGCCGCACGCCGCGGCGCTGCGCGTGCGCGTCGTCCACCGTGGCGACGGACGCGTCGACGAGACGCCGCAGGGCTATGCCGAGACGTCCTCCACCCGCCGAGCCGTGGCCGCCGACGTGGCGGCCGACATCGTCGAGCTGCTCGACTCGCCGGCCGACCATCGAGCGCGGCGACGGCACCGAACGCCTCGGACCCGGGCACGTCGCCGTGCTCGTGCCCACGCACCGCGAGATGGCCGCGGTGCGCGAGGCGCTGGAGGCCGCCGGCGTGCCGGCGGTCGTCGCGGGCGCGCGCAGCGTGTTCGGTGCGCCGGCGGCGCGTGAGTGGCTGGCGCTGCTCGCGGCGATCGAGCGGCCGTCGTCGATCCCGCGGGTCCACGCCGCGGCGCTCAGCCCGTTCATCGGCTGGCGCGTCGACGACGTGGCCACTGCCGGCGACGAGGCCTGGGAGCACGTCCACGTCCGGCTCCACGAATGGGCCACGGTCCTGCGCACCCGAGGTGTCGCCGCACTGGCGCAGACCGTCAGCCATCGCGAGCAGCTCCCGGCGCGGCTCCTCGGCGACGAGGGCGGCGAGCGGCACCTCACCGACATCGGCCACATCGGTCAGCTCCTGCACCGCGAGGCGACGCGCGCCCGGCTCGGTGTCACCGCGCTCACCGCGTGGCTGCGGGCACGCATCAAGGAGTCGGCGGACGATCTCGACGAGGAGCGCAGCCGACGGCTCGACACCGACGCCGCCGCCGTGCAGGTGCTCACCATCCACCGTTGCAAGGGCCTGCAGTTCCCGGTCGTCTACTGCCCCTACCTGTGGCTGCCGCCGTGGATCCCGAAGGACCCGCTGCCCGTGTTCGCCGACGCAGCCGACGGCAACCGGCGCACGATCGACGTCGGCGGGCGCGAGCACCCCGGATACGCCGGACACCACGAGCAGCACGTCGCCGAGGTGCGCGGCGAGTCGTTGCGCCTCGCCTACGTGGCGCTCACCCGCAGCTGCCACCAGACCGTCGTCCACTGGGCGACCTCGTGGGACAGCCGGGAGTCGGCGTTGGCCCGCATCCTGTTCGCCGGACAGCTCTCGTCGACCGACGTCACCCTCGCCCGGCCGCCGATGGAAGCGGCCGTGATCGACCGGGCGGAGGAGCTCGCAGTGGCCACCGCGGGGGCCGTGGCCGTCGGAACGCGCCGGCGGCGCCGGCCGGCGCTGGGCCGTCCCCCGACCCACCTCACCGTCGCTCGCCGTGCGCCGCTTCGACCGCGGCTTCGACGGCACGTGGCGGCGGGCGTCGTACAGCAGCCTCACGGCACTGGCGCACGAGGCGCCCGCACGCGTCCGGCGTGGCCAGCGAGACCGACGTGGTGGCCACGGTGGACGAGGACAGCGACGACGAGGCCCTCGTCGGCGGCGCGCTCACCGCCGACGGCGACGACGGGTCGCCCGACGATGCGCCCGCCGTGCCGCTGGCAACGATGATCGGGCGGCACGCGCACCGGCACGGTGGTGCACGCCGTCCTCGAGCACACCGACTTCGCCGCAGCCGACCTCGACGCCGAGGTGCGCGCCGCGCTGGCGCGCCGAGCGCGGCTCGTCCGCGCTCGGCATCGGACCGATCGACGACGTCGTCCGCGGGTTGGGCCTGGCCCTGGACACGCCGCTCGGCCCGCGCGACGACGACGCCGCGCCTGCGCGACATCACGCCGCGGCGACCGCCTCGACGAGCTGGTCTTCGACCTCCCACTGGCCGGCGGCGACACGCCGGCGGGCACGGTGCGCACCGTCGATCTCGCCGACCTCCTCGACGCCCACCTCCCGTCCGACGACGTGCTCGCCGGATACGGCGACGCGGCTGCGCGATCCGCTGCTCACCCCCGCGGTCCGCGGCTACCTCACCGGGCAGCATCGACCTCGTGTTCCGTCGCCAGGGTGCCGATGGCACGCCGCGGTTCGCCGTGGTCGACTACAAGACCAACTGGCTCGGCGGCGACGGCGCCACCCTCACCGCCTGGGACTACCGCCCGGCGGCGTTGCGCGCCGCGATGGAGCACGCCCACTACCCGCTGCAGGCGCTGTTCTACCTGGTCGCCCTGCATCGCTACCTGCGCTGGCGGTTGGCCGACTACGACCCGGCGATCCACCTCGACGGGGCGCGCTACCTGTTCGTGCGCGGCATGGTCGGTCCGCGCGACGCCGGTCGTACGACGGCGCCCGCTGCGGCGTGTTCGTCTGGCGGCCGCCCGCGGCCCTCGTGGTGGCCACCAGCGAGCTGCTCGATCGAGGTGCGCCGATGACCGGGCCGCGATGCACTCGATGCCTGGCTCGACCCGCACGACGCCCGGTTGGCGAGCTCCGCCGGCGGTCTGCTGCGCGCGTTCAACGTCGCCGGCGTGCTCGACGCCGCCGACGTCCACGTCGCCCGTGCGCCTCGGCGCGCTCGTGCGGCGAGACCGACGAGGCGGTGCTGCTCGGCGCCGCGTTCGCCGTGCGCGCCCCGCGCCAGGCGCACGTCTGCGTCGACCTCGCCGAGCTGCGCGACGTCGGCGACGTCCGACCTGGACGAGACGGCCGACCTCGGCGGCCTGCCGTGGCCCGACGTGACCGAGTGGCTGCAGCGACTGCGCGCCAGCCCGCTGGTGGCCAACGCCGCCGACGACGTCACGTCGCCCGCCGACGGAACAGCCGCCGAGCCGCGGCCGCTGCGCCTCGACGGTCGGCGCCTGTACCTCGACCGCTACTGGCGCCAGGAGCGCGGCATCGCCGACGGGCTGGTCGACCGTGGAGCCCGCTCCCCGGTCGTCGACGAAGCGCGTCCTCGCCGACGGGCTGCACCGGCTGTTCGGCGCACGACGCCGACGACCTGCAGCGCGCGGCCGCGTCCGCCGCGGTGCACCGGCGCGTTCGCCGTCGTCGCCGGCGGCCCGGGCACGGGCAAGACCACCACGGTCGCGCGCATCGTCGCCCTGCTCGACGAGCAGGCCGCGGCGCGCCGGGCGGCGCCCGCCGCGCATCGCCCTCGCCGCGCCGACCGGCAAGGCCGCGGCCCGCCTCGAGGAGGCGGTGCACGCCGAGGCCGGCCGCGCTCGACGTGGCCGACGACGTGCGCCGCCGTCTCACGGCGCTGACGGCGGTCACCCTGCACCGCCTGCTCGGCTGGCGGCCCGGCAGCCGCAGCCGCTTCCGCCACGACCGCACGAACCACCTGCCGCACGACGTCGTCGTGGTCGACGAGACGTCGATGGTCTCCACGGCGATGATGGCCCGGCTCGTCGACGCGGTCAGCCCCGACGGCCCGGCTGATCCTCGTCGGCGACCCCGACCAGCTCGCCTCGGTCGAGGCCGGCGCGGTGCTCGGCGACATCGTCGGCCCGGCAGGCACCGCCGACGAGCCGGCCGGGCAGACGTCGCCGATCGCCGCCGGCATCGTCGTGCTGCGCCACGTGCACCGCTTCGGGGGCACGATCGCCGAGCTGGCCACCGCGATCCGCGCGCGGTGACGTGGCCGACGGCGATCGAGCTGCTGCGCTCGGGCCGGTCGACGACGGCGTCCTGGATCGAGCGACGCCGACGGCGCACCGCAGCCGACGACGACGCGGCTCGCCCCGGTGCGCGACCGGGTGGTCGCTGCCGGCCGCGGCGTCGTCGCCGCGTCGCGCGACGGCGACGCGGCGCGCGGCGCTCGACGCGCTCGGGAGCGATGCGCGTCCTGTGCGCCCACCGCCACGGCCCGTCGGGCGCGAGCGGGTGGACGCGCGCGGGTCGAGCGCTGGCTGGCCGACGGCGATCGACGGCTACGGCGCGCGACGGCCCGTGGTACGTCGGGCGGCCGCTGCTGGTCACCGCCAACGACTACGCCCTGCGGCTGAACAACGGCGACACCGGCGTGGTCGTGCGCGCCGCCGGGCGGCGTCGTGGCCGCGTGTTCCAGCGTGGCGGCGCCGTCGTCGAGCTCAGCCCGCGCCGGCTGGCCGCGGTCGACACCGTGCACGCGATGACCATCCACAAGAGCCAGGGCTCGCAGTTCGACGCCGTCGCCGTGGTCCTGCCCGAGCCGACGTCGCCGATCCTCACCCGCGAGCTGCTGTACACCGCGGTCACCCGGGCCCGGCGCCATGTGACGGTCGTCGCCGGTCGGAGGACAGCGTGCGCCGTGCCGTCGGCCGCCCGATCGCCCGGGCCACGGGCCTGCGCGAGCGCCTGTGGAGCCCCGGCGAGATTTCTTCGTCTGACCGCGTCATCATCGGCGCGCGCTGCACCTCTCCTCCTCGTGAGACCGCGAACCGCGGCACGAGCACCGAGGAGCAGGCGATGGCGACCATGGTGATGATCGCGATGACGGCGTGGCTGTGGCTCGGGATCGTCCCGCAGCTGGTGCTCGGACCGCGCCACCGGAGCACCTGGCACCTGCTCGGCGAATGGCTGGCCGGACCGATCGGCCTGGCCCGTGGCGCTCGGCCACGACGGCACACCGCCACGCCACCGCCTGACCGCGCGGCGCCCCATGCGCCGACGTCGGCGACGGGCTGCTTACGCTCGACCCATGTCGACCGCCGCCCTCCCCGACCGTCGACCGAGGCCCGCTTCGCCGACGCCGTCGCCGTGGCCAACATCCCGACGCTGCTGATGGTGCTGGTGCAGCTCACCGGCGACACCCGCTGGCTGCACGACCCGTACCGCCCCGTGCGCCCGCGGGGCATGGGCGACAACGACAGCGGCGGCCTGCCCGAGTCGGTGCAGCAGGAGATCCGCGACGCCGCGCTGGAGGCCATCCTCGCGTGGCGCGACGGCCGACCGGTGGCCATCCCGACGCCCGAGCCGGCGATGCTCGTGGAGATGCTCGCCGTCGCCATGGGCGAGGCCGTGCCCGACGAGTACGGCGAGATGATCGGCGCGCAGATCGGGATGCTCGACCGTCCGCAGCCCGAGCCGGTGGTCGTGCCCGACGGGTTCAGCGTGGTGATCGTCGGCGCCGGCGTCGCCGGGATCTGCGCGGCCATCCACCTGCAGCGCGCCGGCATCCCGTTCACCGTGTTCGAGAAGAGCACCACCGTCGGCGGCACCTGGTGGGACAACCGCTACCCCGGCGCCGGGGTGGACACGCCGAACCACCTGTACTCGTTCTCCTTCGCGCCCTACGACTGGTCGATGTACTTCGCCCTGCGCGACGAGCTGCACGAGTACCTCGAGCACGTCGCCGACGAGTTCGACGTCCGCCGGCACATCCGCTTCGAGACCAAGGTCGAGGCGATGGCCTACGACGAGGCCGACGCAGCGCTGGGACGTCACGGTCACCCTGCCGGACGGTTCGACCGAGCAGGTGCAGCCCAACGCGGTCATCAGCGCCACGGGGATCTTCAACCCGCTGAAGTACCCGGACATCCCCGGCCTCGACCGCTTCGCCGGCCCGAAGCCGCACACCGCGGCCTGGCCGGCCGACCTCGACCTCACCGGCAAGCGCGTGGTCGTCATCGGCAACGGGGCCAGCTCCATGCAGCTCGGCCCGGAGGTCCAGCACCAGGTCGAGTCGCTGACCATCTTCCAGCGCTCGCCGCACTGGGCCGCGCCGTTCGAGCACTTCCGCACGCCCGTGCCCGACCCGATCCGGATGCTGCTGCGCGACGTCCCGCTGTACCGCGCCTGGTACCGCGCCCGGCTGGCATGGACGTTCAACGACCGCATCTTCGCGCAGCCTGCACAAGGACCCCGACTGGGAGCACCCGGAGCGCTCGCTGAACAAGACCAACGACGCCCACCGCGAGTACTTCACCCGCTACGTGCTCGACCAGCTCGGCGACCGCACCGATCTCGTCGACAAGGTGCTGCCGACGTACCCGCCGTACGGCAAGCGGATGCTGATGGACAACGGCTGGTACCGGATGCTGCGCAACCCGAAGGTGACGCTGGTCGACGACCCGATCACCGAGATCACCGAGGACGCGGTGCTCACCGCCGACGGCTCGTACCCGGCCGACGTGCTCGTGATCGCCACCGGCTTCGACGTGCTGCGCTTCCTCACCGCGTTCGACACCGCGGGCGCGACGGCCAGGTGCTGCGCGAGGTGTGGGACGACACCGACGCCAGGGCCTACCTCGGCGGCCTCACCGTGCCCGGGTTCCCCAACCTGTTCATCCTCTACGGCCCGAACACCCAGCCCGGCCACGGCGGCTCGATCATGTTCGTCATGGAGATGCTCATGGGCTACGTCACCGACGCGCTGCGCACGATGATCGACCAGGACATCGGCGCGCTGGAATGCCGCCAGGACGTGCACGACGAGTACAACGCGGCCATCGACGCGGCCCACGAGGAGATGGTCTGGACGCACCCGGGCATGTCCACCTACTACCGCAACGACAAGGGCCGCATCGTCGTCAACTACCCGTTCCGCAACGTCGACCTGTTCGCCTCCACGTCGCACGTCGACCTCGACGACTACATCGTCGAGCCACGCCGGCAACCGGCCGAAGCCGGCTCCGGCGGGGCGCGGTGAGCGCCGGCACACGACTGCCCGGCACGCCGGAGCCGATGCACGAGTGGGCCGGGAGCAACGGCGTCACGCTGGCCGGCGACTCGTGGGGTGACCCCGACGGGCCGCTGGTCCTGCTGCAGCACGGCGGTGGGCAGACCCGCCATGCGTGGAAGGGCGCCGGCGAGTCGCTCGGCGCCGCCGGCTACCACGCCATCGCCTTCGACGCCCGCGGTCACGGCGACTCCACCTGGGCGCCCGACGGCGTGTACGGGCAGGACGCGATGGTCGACGACCTCGTCAGCCCTGCTCGACGCAGCTCGACGACCGCCGGCCCGTCCTGGTGGGCGCGTCGATGGGTGGCGGCACGAGCCTCGTCGCCGTCGGCGAGGACCGGGTGGACGCCACCGCGCTCGTGCTCGTCGACATCGCCCCGCGCATCGACCCGGTCGGCGTCGCCAAGATCGGTGCGTTCATGGAGCAGCGTCCGGAGGGCTTCGAGACGCTCGACCAGGTGGCCGACGCGATCGCCAGCTACCAGCCGCACCGCACCCGGCCGCGATCGCTCGACGGCCTGGCGAAGAACGTCCGCCTCGGCGACGACGGCCGCTACCACTGGCACTGGGACCCGCGCTTCCGCACCGGGGCGCGCAACCTGGAGCAGCGCGCCGAGCGCCTCGAGGACTGCGCGCGCAACCTCAACCTGCCCACGCTGCTGGTGCGCGGCGGGCTGTCCGACATCCTCACCGAGGAGGGCGCCCAGCAGTTCCTCGAGCTGTGCCCGACGAGCGAGTACGTCAACGTCACCGGCGCCGGGCACATGGTCGCCGGCGACCGCAACGACGTGTTCGCCGGAGTCGGTCATCGAGTTCCTCTCGCGCACCGTGCCCGTCGGCGGCCCGCCGGTGACGCCGCCGCACGAGCGCTCGCCGCACCACGCCGGCCCGCCCGGCGACGTGCTCGACGTGCCCTGACACCGGGTCCCGACGCCGGACGGCCACGCCGGACGACAACGCTGGACGGCGACGCTGGACGGCACGCTGGACGGCGAACGACCCACTTCCGGGTCACTCGCCGGACCGCGTCGCCGACAGCGTCCGGTGGCGCCCGGATCGTCGGCGCCGATCGCCCGGTGCTCTACTCCCACCATGAGCGCAGCACTCGACGACCTGCTCGTGATCGACCTCTCGGCATCGGTCGTCGGGCGGGTTCGCCGGCAAGCTGCTGGCCGACCTCGGCGCCCGCGTGGTGCTGCTCGAACCGGCGGACGGCAGCGCGCTGCGCGCCCACGACCTGTTCGACTACCTCTCCGGCGGCAAGGAGTCGGTCGTCGTCGACGACGCGTCAGCCGCAGCCGCGTGGCTCGACGCCGCCGACATCGTGCTCACCGACGGCTCGTCGGCGCTGCACGCCTCGGTGATCGAGCAGCGCCCCGAGCGCGCCGGTCGTCGTCGACCTCTCGCCGTTCGGCCGCTCCGGCCCGTACGCCGAGTGGGCCAGCAGCGACCTCGTCACCTGGGCGATGGGCGGCTACCTGTACTTCACCGGCGCGCCCGACCGTGAGCCGATCTGGCTGCCCGGGCCCGCAGGCCGAGCTGCACGCCGGCGCCCACGCCGCGCTCGCCGCGCTCGTCGGCATCTACGAGCGGGCGGACCAGCGGCGCCGGCCAGCACGTGGAGATCAGCCACCTCGACGCCACGCTCACCGCCCACGCCTGGCTGGTGTCGTCGTGGGCGGCGAACGGCCAGCTCCTCGACCGCCAGCCGATGGACCTCATCCGGGCCAAGGACGGCTGGGTCTACGTGATGCGCATCGTGCCCAAGGACGAGCTGTTCGTCATGATCGAGCGGCCGGACATGATGGACGAGAACCTCACCGCCGACCTGCCCACCTGGTACCTGCAACATGGACCGGATCTTCGCCGCGGTCGGCCGAGTGGGCCGAGGACCACACGGTGGCCGAGATCGTCGAGCTCGGCCAGCTGCTGCGCATCGCCGTCACCCCGGTGCTCGACGGCCACGACGTGCTCGCCGACGAGCAGCTCGCGGCGCGCGACTGGTGGGAGCGCGACGGCGACGTGCGCTACCCGGGTCAGCCGTACCGGTTCACCGGCCACGCCGGCGGCGCCGCCGCGGCCCGGCGCCGGCGCTCGGGGCCAACGACGGGCCGCCGACCGCGCCGCGCCGGCGATCGCTGCAGGCGCGACGGTCACCGCCGAGCGGCCGCCGTTGGAGGGCCTGCGGATCATCGAGGTCACGACGAACTGGGCCGGCCCGGTCGGCCGGCCGGTTCCTCGCCGACCTCGGCGCCGACAGCATCAAGATCGAGTGGGCCACCCGTCCGGCCACGCGGGCGCTGGTCTGGGTCGGGCCGACGCAGGACCAGCAGCGCCAGCCGTGGCACCGGGCGATGTACTTCTACGAGATGAACCGCAACAAGCGCGGCGTGTGCATCGACCTGGCCACGCCCGACGGCAAGGCGGCGTTCCTCGAGCTGGTGCGCACGGCCGACGTCGTGCTGGAGAACAACAGCGCCCGGGTGATGCCCAACCTCGGCCTCGGCTACGAGCAGCTGCAAGGCGGTCAACCCGTCGCTGATCATGGTGTCGATGTCGGGCTACGGCGCCGACGGGCCCAAGCGCGACTGGGTGGCCTACGGGGCGAACATCGAGACCACCAGCTCGCTGACGTCGGTCACCGGCTACCCCGACGGGCAGCTGTCGCGCACGACGCTGTTCTACGCCGACCCGGTGTCGGGCAACTACGCCGCCGTGGCGATCATGGCGGCGCTGCACCACCGGGCGCGCACCGGCGAGGGCCAGTGGATCGAGATGTCGCTCAACGAGTGCGGGGTGATCTCCTGCGTCGACGCGCTGGTCTCCCTGCAGCGCACCGGCGAGGTGCGCCCGCCGATGGCCAACCGCGACCCGCGGGTGGCCCCGCAGGGCGTGTACCGGTGCATCGGCACCGACAACTGGATGGCCCTCACCGTGCGCTCGACCGACGAGTGGCGCGCCGTGCGCCCGCTGATCGGGCGGCCGGACCTGGCCGACGACCCGAGCCTGGCGACGCTCGACGGTCGCTGGGCGCGCCACGACGAGCTCGACGCGGCGATCTCGGCGTGGACCGCCGGCCTGGAGCAGTACGAGACGTCCGAGGCGTTGCAGGCGGTCGGCGTGCCGGCCGCGCCGGTGCTGGCCAACTGGCAGATCCTCCCCGATCCGCACATCTACACCAGGGGTCATGTACGAGACGATCCTGTCGCCGGTGGTCGGCGCCTACCCGACCACCACGTGGCCGTGGCGCTTCTCGCGCACCCCGGCGCGGCTGCAGCGACCGGCGCCGCTGTTCGCCCAGCACAACCGCGAGATCCTGCGCGAGGCCGGCCTGTCGGAGGAGACGATCGAGGCGCTGTACGCCTCCGGCGCCACCGCCGACGGCCCAGTGCTCGTCTGAGGCGTCCGCCCGCCTGGTCGGGTCGGCGAGGCGAGGACGTGGGGTTCGTATGCTCGGCGGGATGTCGTCGGACGACGTGGTCATGGCTCGGCGGGCGATCGCGCTCGTCGATCTCACCGACCTCGGCGACGCGCCGACCGACGCCGGGATCGATGCGCTCTGCGACCGTGCGGCCGCGGCCGGAACCGCGGCGGTGTGCGTGTGGCCGCGGTTCGTCGGTCGCTGCCACACACGACTCGCCGGGGCCGGCGTGCGCATCGCGACGGTGGTCAACTTCCCGGCCGGTGGCGAGGACGTCGCCGCGGCGGTCGCCGAGACCGAGCGGGCACTGGCCGACGGTGCCGACGAGATCGATCTCGTGCTCCCCTACCGCGCGTTCCTCGAAGGACGCGTCGGCGACGCCGCGGCGATGGTCACCTCGGTGCGCGCCGCCGTGGCAGTCCCGGCGCACCTCAAGGTGATCCTCGAGTCCGGCGGGTACCCGAGCCTCGACCACGTGCGCGCCGCGGCGCGCCTGGCCATCGACCACGGCGCCGACTTCGTCAAGACCTCCACCGGCAAGACCGCGGTGTCGGCGACGATCGCCGCGTCGGTGATGATCCTCGACGCGATCCGCTCGGGATCGGATGGCGGTCGAACCGTCGGGTTCAAGGCATCGGGCGGGATCCGCACGCTCGCCGACGCGTCGCGCTACCTCGCGCGTGGCCGACGAGATGATGGGGCCCGACTGGGCGACGCCGGCGACGTTCCGCTTCGGCGCCAGCGGCCTGCTCGACGCGCTCGAAGCAGCGGCCGCCATCGGCGGCGGGCAGGACGTCTGACGTGTTGCCGCAGGAGATCATCCGCATCAAGCGCGACGGCGGCCGGCTCGACGTCGAGCAGATCGACGAGCTCGTCGAGGGGATCACGTCCGGCGCGGTGGCCGAGGGGCAGGTCGGCGCGTTCGCCATGGCCGTGTTCCTACGCGGCATGGACGTCGACGAGTGCGTCGCGCTCACCCTGGCGATGACCCGCAGCGGCGCGCAGCTGTCGTGGGACCTCGACGGTCCCGCGGTGGACAAGCACTCCACCGGTGGCGTCGGCGACACGGTCAGCCTGATGCTCGCCCCGATGGTGGCCGCGTGCGGCGGCTACGTGCCGATGATCTCCGGGCGCGGCCTCGGGCACACCGGCGGCACGTTCGACAAGATGGAGAGCATCCCCGGCTACCGGGCTGCGCCGACGATGGTCGAGTTCCGCAAGGTGGTCGAGCGGATCGGCTGCGCGATCATCGGCCAGACCGCCGACCTGGCCCCCGCCGACAAGCGGCTGTACGGCGTGCGCGACGTCACCGCCACGGTGGAGAGCATCCCGTTGATCACCGCGTCGATCCTCTCGAAGAAGCTCGCCGCCGGGCTCGACGCGCTCGTGATGGACGTCAAGGTCGGGCGCGGCGCGTTCATGGAGAAGTCGCGCGACGCCGAGGCGCTGGCGCGCAGCATCGTCGGTGTGGCCACCGGCGCCGGCACCCCCACCGTGGCACTGCTGACCGACATGGACCAGCCGCTGGCCAGCGTCGCCGGCAACGCGCTGGAGGTGGCGTACGCGATCGACTACCTCACCGGGATGCGCCGCGAGCCGCGGATGCACGAGGTGACCATGGCCCTGTGCGCCGAGATGCTCGTCCTCGCGTCGTTGGCCGACGACGTCGACGACGCCCGCCGACAGCTGCAGGCCGCGCTCGACTCCGGCGCTGCCGCCGAGCGCTTCGCCCGGATGGTGCGCGCCCTCGGCGGTCCGGCCACGTTCGTCGAACGGCCGTGGTCGTTCCTCGAGCGTGCGCCGGTCGTGGTCGACGTGCTTGCCGAGCAGGCCGGCGTCGTGCGCTCGATCGACACCCGCGGGGTCGGGCTGGCGGTCGTCGCCCTCGGCGGTGGCCGCACCCGACCGCAGGACCGGGTGGACCACGCCGTCGGGCTCACCGGCCTCGCCGCCGTCGGCGATCGCCTCGCCGCCGGCGACGTGCTCGCCACGGTGCACGCGCGCACCGACACCGCTGCAGCAACCGCGGTCGAGCAGGTGCGCGCCGCGTACGACCTCGGCACCCGACCGCTCGGGCCACGACCGGTGGTGGCCGCTCGCGTCACGGCCTGATCGACGCAGCGTCGTAGCCTGCGGCGCTGGCCGTCGTGGTCGTCGTCGCAAGGAGCGTTGATGAAGGAGCTCGTCTACCACCGCCTGCTGCTGCCGATGGCCGAGCAGTTCCCCGCACGGGTGGCCACGGTCGACGCGGCGCGCACGACGACGTACGCCGAGCACGTCGGGCGCACGCTGCGCCTCACGAGCGCGCTGCGCAGCGAGCTCGGTCTCGGCAAGGCCGACCGCTTCGCCGTGATGGCGCTCAACAGCCACGAGTACCTCGAGCTGTACCACGCCGCGTTCCTCGGCGGCGGGGTGATCAACCCGCTCAACCTGCGCCTGGCGCCCAAGGAGCTGGAGTTCATCGTCCAGGATTCGGGCACGCGGTGTGCTTCGTCGACCGGGCGTTCGCCCCACTCGTCGACCGGATCAAGGCGCAGACGTCGATCGAGCGGGTGGTGCTCATCGGCGGCGGCGACGTGCCCCACGACGTCGCCTACGACGACCTGCTCGGCGTCGGCACGCCCGAGCTGTCCGACACTCCGCAGGAGGACGACCTGGTCATCCTGATGTACACCGGCGGCACCACGGGCCTGCCCAAGGGCGTGGTGATCGACCAGCGGGCGGCCACGGTCAACACGTACAAGATCGCCAGCCGCTGGCCGTTCACCAGCGACGAGGTGTACCTGCACCAGACACCGATGTTCCACGCCGCGTCGTTCGGCGGTGTGCTCACCGTGCCGGCCATCGCCGGGATCAGCACGTTCGTGCCGATGTTCGAGCCCGGCGCGGTGCTCGACACGATCGAGCGCGTCGGCGTGACCACGTCGGTGATGGTGCCGACGATGGTCCAGATGATGCTCGAGCACCCCGCGTTCCACCCGGACCGGCTGGCGTCGATGCGCACGCTGACCTACGGCGCGTCGCCGATGCCGGCGCCCGTGCTCGAACGGCTGCGCACCGTGCTGCCCGGCGTCGAGCTGTACCAGGGCTACGGGATGACCGAGAGCTGCGCCGTGCTCACCTGCCTCGGCCCCGAGGAGCATCGCCGCGGCGGCGACGTGCTCCGCTCCGCCGGGCGGCCGTTGCTCGGCACGACGCTGACGATCCAGGACGAGGCAGGCACCGTCCTGCCCACCGGTGAGGTCGGCGAGGTGTGCGCCCGTTCGGACAACTTCATGCGCGAGTACTGGAACCGCCCGCAGGAGACGGCCGACGCGTTCGCCGGCGACTGGTACCACAGCGGCGACGCGGGGCGGCTCGACGAGGACGGCTACCTGTACCTCGTGGACCGGGTGAAGGACATGATCGTCACCGGCGGGGAGAACGTGTACTCCAGCGAGGTGGAGAACGCGGTCGCCTCGCACCCGGCCGTCGCCCAGGTGGCCGTGATCGGCATCCCGTCGGATCAGTGGGGCGAAGCGGTGCATGCGATCGTCGTGCTCCATCCCGGGCAGACCGTGACGCCCGACGAGCTCAAGGCGTGGGCGCGCGAGCGCATCGCCGGCTACAAGGTGCCCAAGTCGGTGGAGTTCCGCGACACGCCGCTGCCGCTGTCCGGGGCGATGAAGGTGCTCAAGCGCGAGCTGCGCGCCCCGTTCTGGGAGGGCCGCGAGCGGATGGTGCAGTAGCCGGCGTCTACACGCGGGTCAGCCGGCGGATCGAACCGTCGCCGTTGCACCCGACGAGCACGCCGCCTGCGCCGTCCGACGAGAGCGGGGTGAAGGCCGCGGGCACGACGCCGTCCACGGGCAGGCCGATCGGGGCGCCGCTGACGACCACCTCGCGCCGGCCGTCGCTGAGGATGATGGCGACGAGCTCGTGGCGGCCGGCATCGGCGACGAGGATCTGGTCGCCGGCGGCGGCGACACCCTGCGCATCGGCGAAGCCGTCGATCGTGCGGCGCTCGCCGCGCCCGTCGACGAGGACGACGGTCGTGCCCGTCGTGACGGCGAACCCGCCGGCCACCCGCTCGACCGCGGCGGCCGAGGCGAGTCCCTCGACGAGCGTGCCGACCGTCCCGGCGGCGTCGACGCCGACCACGCGGCCGGCGCGCCGCTCGGTGACGAGCAGGCCGTCACCGTCGGCGCGCAGACACGTGGGATCCGTCAGCCCGCTGACCAGCACGGCGGGCTCCCCGCCCGTGTACAGCAGCACCTCACCCGAGGCACCGAGCACCGCTTGCCCGCCCCCGAACGCGGCGACGCCGACGGCCAAGGTCGGCAGATCGACGAGGAGGCGGACCGACCGCTCGGGCACGCCGTCGCGCACCCAGCCGGCGCTGAGGCCATCGGCGAACAGGATCGTGCCGTCGGGACCGACGGCCAGGCCGTGCGGTCCGAGCAGTCCGGGCTCCGACAGCATCCGCGTGCGGCCGCCGGTCTCCTCGGCCACGCGACCGTCGACGTAGTGGGCGACGAACAACCGGTCGTCCGCGCCCAGCGCGAGGTTGTCGATGCCGAGCGGCACCTCGGCCAACGTGGTGCGCTCGCCGGTGGTGATGTCGACGGCGGTGATCCGACCGGCAGCCGCTTCCGACACGACGAGCCGGCCCTGCGAGTCGAACTTGATCGCCGTCGGCCGGGCGAGGTCGTCGACGGCCAGACGGCTCT
Source organism: uncultured Acidimicrobiales bacterium (assembly GCA_963794805.1). Classification (GTDB taxonomy): domain Bacteria; phylum Actinomycetota; class Acidimicrobiia; order Acidimicrobiales; family Ilumatobacteraceae; genus JAODBQ01. Next base: position 70,077 of record CAWCFL010000003.1, on the reverse strand, counting down.
CGCCGGTGTCCAGGTCGTACCACCACACCTGGTCGGCGAACACCTGGGGGAACCACAGCCTGCCGTCGGGGCCCACGGCCGGGGCGTTCGGCCCGGCGAGGTCCTCGAGGAAGATGCGCGGCGGCTCGATGCCGGCGGGATCGAGCTCCATCAGCCGGCCTCCCGGGCGGAACTCGTCGACGAACAGCCGCTGCCGGGTGGCGTCCATCGTCACCCCGTTCGCCGCCGGCAGGTCGTCGGCGACGACGCGGTAGGTGCCGTCGGCGGCGCGCGCCGACACCCTGCCGAACATCGGCTCGGTGGCGTAGAACGTGCCGTCGGCGCCGAAGATCCCGTCGTCGGGACCGCGGATCCCGCTGCCCAGCGGGGAGAACACCTCGTGCTCGCCGGTGTCGACGTCGATCGCCGTCACCTGGGAGAAGAACACCTGGGTCACGTACAGGCGCCCGTCGGGACCGACCGTGATGCCGTTCGACCCCCCGAGCCGGCTCGGCGGCGTGACGACCTCCAATGCCCAGCCATGCGCCACGCTCGGCGTGAGATCGGAGTACGCGGACCAACGATCAAGAGCAGCCATGCGGCCATCCTCGACCGTCCCGTCGCCCGCCCACGAACCCGGCTGCACGCCGTTCGTGTCGCGCCTCGACCGGGGCAGATCCGGTCAGGACGCGACACGAACCCGGGCGCACGTGCGCAGTGAACGTTCGTGTCGCGCCTCGACCGGGCCAGATCCGGTCAGGACGCGACACGAACCAGAGAAGCCGGGTTGGACGTTCGTGTCGCGGCTCGACCGGCGCTCAGCCGGTCACGGCGCGACAGGAACGTCAGGTTTGGAGGTCGACGACGGCGTCGGCGAGGCGGGCGAGCTCGGCGGGCCAGTCGGCGGGCGGCTCGATCGGGCGGACGACGATCTTGCTGAACCCGGCGTCGACCCAGCGGGCGACGAGCGCGCGCAACGCCGGCGCGCCGGCAGCCGTGACGTCGGTCGGATCGCCGCGCCGCACCGGCATCTCCGGCAGCGAGGCGGCCCAGGTGTACGAGAGGTTGATGCCGAAGTGCTCCGGGGAGATCACCCGGCCGGCCTCGGCCGCCGCCTGGTCGACCACGCCCCGGCTGGCCACCGCGTCGTCGATGCGGATCGCCCCCGGCATCCAGCCGTCACCGAGCCGGCCGGCGCGCGCCAGGGCCGCCGGCGCCTGGCCGCCGAGCCACACCTCGAGCGGCGCCTGCACGGGCAACGGGTCGAGCGCCAATCCGTCCACCGCCGAACCGGTCCACCACCGGCGCAACCGCGGCAGCTCAGTGTCGATCCACGCGGTGCGGTTGCCCGTGGGCCAGCCCTGGGCGGCGCGCTCCTCCGGTGTGTCGATGCCGGCGACGAGGTTGAGCAGCAGCCGTCCGCCGCTCAGCCGGTCGAGCTGGGCGAGCGACCTGGCGAACTGGAACGGGTTGCGCCCCGGTCCGACCACGTGCGTGCCGATCTTCAGCTTCGGCGCACGGGCGGCCGAGAACGCCAGCCCGACGAACGGATCGACCGTGCCGTTGAGGAACGTCTCCGGCAGCCACACCGAGTCGAAGCGGCACTGCTCCATCGCCTCGACGGCGCGCCCGAAGCCGTCGAGCCCGTCCGCGCCACGCCCCGCGTAGGCGACGCCGATGCGGACCTTCACGACGCGGCCGATCACGACCCGAGCCGGGCGAGCACCTCGTCGTCGAGCGAGAAGTCGTACTCGTAGCGTTCCCGACCGCCGCCTGCCCACCAGCGGTACGAGTCGCGGTACCCGGCCTCCAGCCCCCAGCGCGGCTCCCAGTCGAGGTCGCGCCGGGCCTTGTCGATCGAGTACATCGCCCCGCCGTTGAGCGCCTCGCCCCAGTGGATCAGCGGGGCGCGCAGTGAACGGGCGATGTCCACGGGCACGTGGACGATGTTCGGCTCGACACCGGCAGCCGCGGCCATCATCCGCATCTGCCCGAGCACGCTGGTGATCTCCCGCCCGGCGACGTTGTACAGCTGCCCCACCGCACGGTGGTTGCCGGCGATCTGGGCCATCAGCGTGGCCACGTCGGCGACGTGCACGAGGTGGACGAAGGCCAGGCCGTCGCCGGGCACGAGGATCGGCCGGCCGGCCTCCAGGCGGGCGAAGAAGATCGGCTCGCGGCTGGGCAGCGGGCTCATCGGGCCGAACGAGTGGGTGACGCGCAGCGCGGTCCACGGCCACTCGCCGGCCTCGTGCTGCTCGGCCAGGTAGCGCTCGCTCTGCACCTTGCCGACGCCGTACGCCTTCACCCGCGACGTGTCGGTGTGGTCGTGGCTGCGGAACGTCTCCTCGACCGGCTGCAGGAAGCTGCGCCGGTACGCGGCGACCGAGCTGGTGAACACGTACTGCTCGATCCGCCCGCGGAACACACCGACCATCGGCTCGATGTCCTTGGGGTGGTACGCGGTGTTGTCGTAGACGATGTCGAAGTCGTCGCGGTGCGGCCCGAGCACCTCGGCGATCACGCCGGGCTGCTGGCGGTCGCCGTGCAACCGGCGCACGCCTTCCGGCAGGGGCACCTCGTGGCTGTTCATCACCGTGACCTCGTGGCCACGACGGGCGAGCTCGTACACCAGGTGCAGGCCGATGTAGCGGTTGCCGCCCATCACCAGGCAGCGCATCGTCGAGGTCGGGGCAGGCACAGCAGGGGCCGATCAGCCGGCGTCAGCTGCATGCAGCTGGCGGCGGATGAGGGTGAGCACGTCGTACTCCTGCTCGCCGACGCGGCGCCCGCTGGCGGCCATGATCACGTTCGGCACGCTGCCGTCGAGGTGCTGTGCCGCCTGGCCGGCGAGCCCGAGCCCCCAGCGCAGCGTGCCCAGGATCTGCCACCAGCGGAAGCGGTGCTCGTCCCACGTGCCGCCGGCAGCGTTGTACGCCGCAGCAACCTCCGGCGGTTGGGCGAACCCGCCGACCTCCAGGTCGTCGTTGCCGAAGCGCCACATGCGCATCGCCATCCACGCCGGATCCTCCATCGGGTCGCCGGTGCGCACGCCCTCCCAGTCGAGCACGGCGCGCAGCCCGTCGTCGCCGACGATGATGTTGCCGACGCGGGTGTCGCCGTGGACGATCGTCACCGGCGACACGCCTGAGGGGCGGTTGAGCTCCAGCCAACGCACGCCGAGCGCGAAGACCGGCGACGGCTGCAGCAGCCCGCCGATCTGCTCGTCGAGCTTGCCGAGCGCCTCGTCGCACGGGTCACGTGTCACGCGCACCAGCGAGTCGGGCGCCGCGTCGAGCGGCACCTGGTGCAGCTTGGCGAACGAACGGCCGGACTGCTCGGCCAGGGCCGGGCCCAGCTGACGGGCCTCGATCAGGCGCATCACCCGGCGGGGCACGGTCTCGCCGTCGACGCGCTCGGTGACGAAGAACGGCCCGCCGACGTACGACTCGTCCTCGGTGGCGCCGACCACGTGGGCCACCGAGACGCCGGCGTCCTCGGCGACGCGCACCATGTCGGGCTCGAGCATGAACTCCTGGATCTGCAGGGCCGGGTTGGGGACGATCGTCGCCACGAGCGGCCGGGCCTGCGAGCCGTCGTCGGCGGTGAACAGCACGTTGCGCCGGCGGGCCCCGGTGGAGGCGACGCTGTCGAGCGTGACCTTCACAGGGCGGTCCCACAGCTCGCTCAGGTAGCGGGCCAGCCCGTCGCTCGTCGCATCGGCCCACGGGGTGATCACGCTCATGAGGCGACCTCGGTCGTGTAGCCGGGCTTGTTGATCGTCAACTTGCCGGCCACCGCGGCGATCAGCACGTCGACCGCCTCGGGAAGCTCGGTGGCGTCGGCCGTGCGCAGGTGCTCGGCGAAGTCGGCGTTCAGCTCGGGCAGCGAGCCGTCGTGGTGCACCAACCTGGCCAGCGCGTCGTGCTCGCGTCGGTCGACGTCGGCGCTCAGCTCCAGCTCGCGGGTGATGATCCGGCAGATGTTCGCGGCCACGCGCACCTTGTGTTGCACGGTGAAGTCGACCGTCGGGAGCACTTCGTTCTCCAACGAGTCGGCTACCGCGGTGAGCAGCTCGGCGGCTGTCGGTCGGTCCTGCATGACCCGGCACGGTAGCGATGCGACCCGACCGACCTTCAACGCAACGGCGACCGGCGGTGGGTGACGGCCGGGCCCTCAGTCGGGGACGAGCGCGGTCTTGCCGGTGACGCGCCGCTCGATCTGGTCGCGCAGCGCATCGGCGGCGCGGCTGAGCGGCACGGTCGCCGGCTCCACCGGGTGCAGCCGGCCCGCGGCGATGTCGACCACGAGCGAGTCGAGGATCGCCCGGTTCTCCTCCGGGTGGCGCATCGCCCAGCCGCCCCAGTCCACGCCGGTGACCCGGCGGTTGCGCAGCAGCACCTGGTTGGCCGGCAGCTTGGGGATGTCGCCGCTGGCGAAGCCGATCACCAGGAACTGGCCGTCGTCGCGCAGGGCGCGCAGCGCCTGCTCGCCCTGGGTGCCGCCCACCGGGTCGTACACCAGGTCGACGCCGTCGCCGCCGGCCAGCTCGCGGGCGCGCGCCTTGGGATCCTCGGTGCTCGAGTCGATCACCCGCTCGGCGCCGTGGGCCGTCGCCGCGGCGCGCTTGTCCTCGGTGGACGCCGCGGCGATCACGTGCAGGCCCATCGCCGCGCCGACGTCCACCGCGCCGAGGCCGACGCCGCCGCCCGCACCGAGCACGAGCAGCCACTGCCCGGCCCGGGCGTGAGCACGGTGCTCCAGGGCGAACCGCGCCGTCATGTAGCTCTGGACGAACGTGGCCGCCTGGGTGTCGGTGAGCTCGTCGGGCGTCGGCACGGCGGCAGCCGCCGGCACCACCGCCTCGCTGGCGAACCCGCCGGACAGGCCCGCACTGGCGAACACCCGGTCGCCGACCGCGTGCGTGGTGACACCCTCGCCCACCTCGCTGACGGTGCCGGCCAGCTCGCCGCCGGGGACGAACGGCAGCTTCGGCTTCAACTGGTACAGCCCCTGCACGATCAGCCCGTCGACGAAGTTGACCCCGCTGGCGGTGACGGCGATGCGCACCTGACCCGGCCCGCACGGCGGCGACTCGCGCTCGACCACCTGCAGTCGGTCGAGCGGGGCGAACTCGGTGCACAACACGGCGCGCATCCGCGGGACGGTACTGCCAAGATCGAGACCCGATGAAGCTGCCCGCCCCCACCCTCGCCGGCCGCCACGTGCAGTTCGAGCAGCTCCGCGCCGAGCACGTCGACGCGCTCGTCGCCGCGGCCAACGAGGACCGCGCGACGTACACGTGGACCGCCGTGCCGGCCACGGCCGAGGCGATGTCGACCTACATCAGCACGCTGCTGGCCGACCAGGAGGCCGGCGCCGTCGTGCCGTTCGCCCAGCGGCGCGTCGCCGACGGTGCGCTGGTCGGCTGCACCCGCTACCTGCACGTCGAGTGGTGGGCGGGGCGCGACCTGCCGGCCGAGGTGGAGATCGGGGGCACGTGGCTGGCGGCCTCGGCGCAGCGCACGCCGCTGAACACCGAGGCCAAGCTGCTCCTGCTGCGCCACGCGTTCGACGTCTACGGCGTCGCCCGCGTGGCCATCTGCACCGACGCGCGCAACGAGCGCAGCCGCACGGCCATCGCCCGCATCGGCGGCGACGTTCGAAGGCATCCTGCGCAGCCATCGGGCCTCGTACGTGCCCGGCGAGGGCGCCCGCGACTCGGCGATGTACAGCGTGATCGCCGGCGAATGGCCGGCGGTCGAGAACTTGCTGGAATCACGGCTCGGGGGCGGATCATGAGGAGCGGGCACATGGCGACCGATCGAGCCGCGGAGCGCCTGGCGCCGCAGCGAGCGCCGGCGAGCAGGCCGCCAGGGTTCGGGGTCGCGAGCCCCCTCGTGCCATGAGCCGGCTCGTGCTCGTCACCGGCGGCGGCCGGGGAATCGGCGCGGCGATCGCCCGGGCCGAGGCGGCCGCCGGCGCCACGGTGGTGGTCAACTACTCCGCCAGCGCGGAGGCGGCCGAGGCGTTGGCCGCCGAGCTGGGCAACGGGTCGATCGCCGTGCAGGCCGACGTCGCCGTCGAGCGCGACGTGCTCTCGCTGTTCGAGCAGGTCGACGAGCTCGGCACGATCGACGCGCTGGTGAACAACGCCGGCATCGCCGGCGGCTACGGCGGGGTCGAGGTCGTCCACGAGGCGATGCTCGCCCGGCTGTTCGCCGTGAACGTCGGCGGTGCGTTCCTCTGTGCTCGCGAGGCGGCGGCGCGCATGCGCACCGACCGAGGCGGTGAAGGTGGTTGCATCTGCAACATCTCGTCGAAGGCGGCCGTCATCGGTGGGAGCGGCGAGTGGGTGCACTACGCGGCAACCAAGGGGGCGATCGACACGATGACGATCGGACTCGCCCGCGAGCTGGCCCCCCACGGCGTGCGCGTCAACGGGGTGCGGCCGGGCTTGATCGTCAGCGACTTCCACGACCACGCCGCACCCGGTCGGCTGGAACGGATGGCCCCGAGCATCCCGATGCTGCGCTCCGGCTCGGCCGACGAGGTGGCCGCTGCCGTGGTCTGGCTGAACTCCGCCGCGGCGAGCTACGTCACCGGCGCCTTCGTCGACGTCGCCGGCGGGCGCTGAGCGGCGACATCCGGCCGTTCGCCGCGGAGCACGAGCCAGGCCGCCAGCCCCGCAGCCATCGCCGCGAGGCACGAGCTCGACCAGCACGACCGGTGGCAGCACCTCGGCGCCGTGGGCGTCGAACAGCACGCCGAGCAGCCACGGCAACGTCAGGCCGCCGAGGCCGGCAGCGGCGATGAACGCCGCCGTGGAGCTGCCCGACAGCGCGAGGTGCTCCTCGGCGAAGGCGATCATCGCGGCGAACTGCGGGGCGATCACCAGGCCGATGACGAACACCACGACCCACAGCCACGCGCCCGGCCCGGCGACGACGACGAACGACCACGGACGTCAGGATCAGCAGCGCCAGCGAGGCGGCGAGCATCTGCGACGGCGGGATCCGCCGGGAGATGTCGATGGCCGCGACCCGGCCGCAGACGAAGCCCGTCCAGAACGTCGCCGTCACACCCGTGGCCGTGCCCGCGCCGCCGTAGCCGATCTGCTCGACGTAGGTGTGGATCCAGCCGGCGACGCCGCTCTCGACGCCGACGTAGACCACGAAGAACAGGCAGATCGCCACGATCTGGCCCGGTCCGCGCCCGCCGGGCGCCGGGGTGGGTGGCGTGCACGACACGCGTGCGGTGCGGCGCCGGACGGGCGAGGAGCTCGAACGACGCAGAACGCGCCGAGCAGACCGAGCGGGACGACCAGCGGCCACAGCTCGCCCGACCAGGCCAGCGCCCGGTTGACCGCCAGCGGGGCCAGCAGCGCGCCGACCGCGAAGCACAGGTGCAGGCCGTGGAGCAGCGGGCCGGATCCGTCCGGCCGCGCCCACAGGACCAAGCGTGTTGCCGGTGGCGTCGCACGAGCCGAGCACGAAGCCGAGCACGACGAACACGCCGACCATCAGCGCCAGCGACGTGAGGACCGACACGGCGGCGACCCCGGCCAGCGCTGACGCAGATCGCGATCGACCACCACCGGTGCCCGTGGCCGCGATCCACGAGCCGGCCGGCGAGCAACGAGCCGAGCACGTAGCCGATCGACGACCCGACGAAGACGAGCCCGATGCCGGCGTCGTCGGTGCCGACACGGTCGCGCAGCGTGGACAGCGCCGGACCGGAGAACGTCGACGCCAGCCCGAGGAAGACGAACCCGGACGAGGTAGGCCGCGGCCGGCTCCCCACGAGGGCTGCGCTCGCTCCGCTCACCGCGCTGGCCGCGCTCGCTCGCACTCACCGCGCTGGCCGCGCTCGCTCCACTCGCCGCGCTGGCCGCGCTCGCTCCACTCGCTCATGACGGCGACCATCGTAGGAGTCAGGCTCGACCGGGTGCCCGGGACACCGACCGGTAGCGTGCCGGCGGTGCGCGTCCTGATGGTCCTGGCCCATCCCGACCCGCAGAGCTTCAGCCACGCGCTGGCCACCGCGGCCGCCGATGCGCTGCGCAGCCGCCGGACACGTCGTGGTGCTCCACGACCTGTACGCCGAGGGCTTCCGGGCCGCGATGAGCGCCGACGAACGCGCACGCCTACCACGGCGACCATCCGGTGCTCGATCCCCTGCGTCCAGGCGCACATCGACGACGTGCGGTCCGCCGAGGCTCTCGTGTTCGTCTACCCGACGTGGTGGAGCACGCTGCCGGCGATCCTCAAGGGCTGGCTGGAACGGGTGATGGTCCCCGGCGTCGGGTTCCGGTTCAACGACGCCGGCCGGGTGGCGCCCGGCCTGGCGCACGTCCGCCGGCTGTTCGGCATCAGCACGTACGGGTCGTCCGCGCCGATCTCGTGTGGGCGACGAACGACAACGGCCGGCGGACCCTTGCCAGGGCGCTGCGGATGTCGATGGGCCGCCGGACGCGCACGACCTGGCTGGCGATGTACGGCGTCGACGACAGCTCGGCGGCGCAACGCGAGGCGTTCCTCCGGCGCGTCACCGCCGAGATGGCCCGGCTGTGAAGGCGCTCGTCATCGCCTGCCACCCGGTCGGCGGGTCGTTCCAGTCGGCAGTGCTCGACCGCGTGCTCGCCGGCCTTGCCGCCGGCGGTGCGCGAGGTGCGCGTCCACCACCTGGCCGACGAGGCGGTTCCGCGCCGAGCTGTCGGTCGACGAGCTCCGCTCGCACCGCATCCCGCTCCGGCCCGGCGACCGCCCCGACCTCGACACCCACGTCGCCGACCTGCGATGGTGCGACACGCTCGTGCTCGTCTACCCCACGTGGTGGAGCGGCCAGCCGGCGGCGCTCACCGGCTGGTTCGACCGCGTGCTGTGCCAACGGCGTCGCGTGGGAGCTGCGCCCAGGCAGCACCCGATTGCGACCGCTGCTGGCCAACGTCCGCCGGCTCGTCGCGGTCACCACCCACGGTTCGTCGAAGCTGATCAACACCGTCCAGGGCGAGCCGGGCAAGCGGGTGCTCAGCCGCTCGGTGCGGGCGACGCTCCGTGGACGTGCGCACCCGGTTCACCTGGCTGGCGATGTACGGCGTCGACCGGTCGAGCCGCGAGCAGCGCCAGGCCTACCTCGCCCGCGTCGAGCGGACGATGACGCAGCTGGCGCGCGGCCGACGTCCGTTCAGGTCGACGCTCCCGCTGAGCGCTCCGACGGGGTTGCCGTCGGTGGGCACGCCACCGGCGATCTCGTTGGTGATCAACAACGCCGGTGAGGTTGCCCTCGGCGGAGAACGAGGCGACGCCGGGACGGTGACCGAGCACGCCGAGCGAGATCGCCCGGCCGTCGATCAACCCCCACAGCTGGTAGGTGCGGTCCGACGGCAGCTGCGGCAGCGAATCGGCGGCGACGAACCCGTGGCCCTGGCTGTCGAGCACCGCCTCGGTCTGCACCGAACCGTCCTCGGACCGCAGGGTGACCTGGCGCGAGTCCGAGGAGTCGAGGGCCGTCTGCATCGCATCGTGCATCGACACCGTCGACGAGTCGCGGCGCAGCACGCTGACGGCGAGCACGACCACGAGCGCGGCGGCCACGCCGATGGCCGCGGCACCCAGTGCGCTGATCCGCCGTCGGCGCTTCGCCGCGGCGACGTCGATCGGCATCACCTTGGCCAGCTCGCCCGACGGTGCCGGCGGCGCCTCCTCGAGCGATGCGGCGATCCGGTCCCACAGACCCGCCGGGCGCCGGCGTGGTCGACCAGGCCAGCGCCGCCGCGGTCTCGCGGTGCTCGTCGACCTCACGGGCAGCGCGCGGATCGACGCGCAGCAGCTCGTCCACCAGGCGGCGCTCGTCGTCGTCCACCGCGTCGAGCGCGTAGGCCCCGAGCAGGTCCTCGAGGCGCTCGTCGTCAGGCATGTGGGGCTCGCTCATCAGATGCCCCCCAGTGTCACACCGGATGCGGTGAGCTCGCTGCGCAGCCGCTTCAGCCCGGCGCGGATCCGGCTCTTGACCGTGCCCTCTGCCTCGCCGAGCATCGTCGCCACCTCCCGGTACGTGTGCCCCCCGAAGTAGGCCAGCTCGATCGCCTCGCGCTCGCCCTCCTGCAGCCCGCCGAGCGCATCGCGCACGTGGTCGGCGAGGGCCAGGTTCCACATCTCCCGATCGACGTCGTCGACGGCAGGGCGTGGCTCGACGGCGTCGCGCTCCTCGCGTCGCCGACGGGCGACGTCGCTGCGCAGCACGTCGACGGCCCGTCCGTGCGTCTGCGTGAGCAGGAAGCTGCGCAGGCTGCCGCGCTCCGGGTCGTAGCGCTCCGGCTGGTTCCACAGCCGCAGGAAGATCTCCTGCACGACCTCCTCGGCCTGCGCCTGCCCGCCGAGCAGCCGCCGGGCCAGGCCGTACACCGCGCCGGCATGCCGGCGGTAGGCCTCGGCCAGCGCGTCCTGCTGGTAGCGGGCCATGGCCATCGCCAGCGCGCCGTCCGAGAGGGTCGACGGATCGCTGCGCACGCCAGGTGTTCGGAGCGGCTCATCCATCTGGATCACCGGCTCGCACGGTCACCCGATCGAAGGTGCTGACCACCTCGACGTGGGCCGTGTGCGGGAACAGGTCGAGCACCGCGCAGCCCTCGCAGCGCGTAGCCCTGGTCGGCGAGCAGTCCGGCATCGCGCGCCAGCGACACCGGGTCGCAGCTCACGAGGACGATCCGCCGCGCGTCCGTCGCGGCGACGTTGGTCGCGCCCGGCGTGCCCAGACCGCGGCGCGCCGGGTCGGCGACGACGACGTCGAACGGTCCGGGTTCCCAGCGCTCGAACGTGGTCTCGACGACGCGGGCGTGTGCGGCCGTCGAGGTTGGCGCGTGCGTCGGCACAGGCCGACGGCGACGACTCGACGACGACCACCTCGTGTTCGGGCGAGGCGACCGTGGCGGCGAACAGCCCGACGCCGCCGTACGCATCGAGCAACGGACCGTGCTGGACGCCGATCGCCGCGCCGACCTCGGCGACGAGCAGTTCGGCCGCGGTCCGGACCCGACTGGAAGAACGACGCGGCGCTCACCCGCAGGTCGACGCCGGCGACGCGCTCGTGGATCGTGGCGCGTGGACCGACGCCGACACCGGGCGGGACGTCGATCAGGCGCGGCGGACGCCGGTCGCGGCTCGACGGGCTGTTGCGCCCGGCGCGACGCGGCCCTGCGCCCGCGGCGGCCAGCGCGAACGCGGTGCGCTCACCCGTGGCCGCGCTGACGCGCAGGGCCACCTCGCCCTGGCCGTCGACGCGCACCTCCCCGATCAACGCGCTCAGCGACGGGTGGGCGACGGGCAGGCGTCGAGCGCGACCACGTCGTGGCTCCCGGCGCGGCGCAGCCCGAGGCGGCCGTCGGCGGCGGCCGCCAACCGCAGGCTCGTGCGATAGCCGAACGCCGGCACCGCGCCGGCGGCGCGCACGGGGACGTCGGGCAGGTCGGCCGTGCGGCGCAGCGCGTCGCGCACGATCGCCACCTTCAGGTCGAGCTGCGCACGCGGGCTCGACGTGCTGCCACGAGCAGCCGCCACAACCGGCGGCGAGCGCCGGGCACGGCGGCTCGACGCGTGCCGGCGAGGGCTCGACCACCCGACCGACGAGTGCCGCGGGCGAAGTCACGCCGTTCGTCGACGACCACGGCGTCGACCGTCTCACCGGGCAGGGCGCCGTCGACGAACACCACCCTGCCGTCGTCGAGGTGGGCCAGCCCGGCGCCGCCGGCGACGACGCGCTCGATCGTCACCGTCGTCGCTGGCACCGTTCGAGCCTAGGACCGGGTGCTCGGTACGCTGCCGTCGTGCCGTCGAACCGCCCCATCGAGATCGCCCCGAGCGTCCTGCCGGCCGACTTCGCCAAGCTCGGCGAGGAGGTCGCCGCGCTGGAGGCCGCCGGCGTCGACCGCATCCAGTGGGACGTGATGGACGGGCAGTTCGTGCCCAACCTGACGTTCGGCCCGGCGGTGATCGCCGCGGCGCGCCCGCACACCTCGCTGCCGTTCGAGGCCCACCTGATGGTGCTCACCCCTGACGTGATGGCCGCCGAGTACGTCGACGCCGGCTGCACCCGGCTGATCGTGCACGCCGAGGCCTGCGTCCACCTGCACCGCACGCTCGGCCACATCCGCTCGCTCGGCGCCACGGCCGCCGTGGCGCTCAACCCGGCGACGCCGGCCGTCGCCGTGGCCCACGTGCTCGACCTCGTCGACATGGTGCTGGTGATGACCGTCAACCCCGGCTTCGGCGGCCAGGACTACATCGCCACGATGGAGCCGAAGATCCGCGAGGTGCGCTCGATGATCGAGGCCGCCGGGCTTGAGCGCCGCGGTCGACGTCGAGGTCGACGGCGGCATCGGCCCGGCCACGGTTGCCGCTGCCGCGGCCGCCGGGGCCAACGTCCTCGTCGCCGGCTCGGCGCTGTACCGCGACCCCGGCGGGCCTCGCCCACGCGCGTCGCCGACCTGCGCGCCACGGCCACCGCCGCCGTCGCCTGACCCGCGCTCGCCGTCGCCGACCCGGCGTCGCGGGGGTCCGGAACCGTCGCACACCCCCTCCGTAGCATCGGCGCCATGGGGTGGACCGCGGAGATCGTGGACGACGGGCGGCCGGCGCTGGTCGCCCTGCGCGGCGGCGATCGACGACGTCGCAGCGATCGCTCGCGGCTGACGCCGGTCACCGTGGTCGTCCCGTCGAACTCGGTCGGCGTCGCCGCCCGCCGATGGCTGGCGGCCAACGGCGGGATCGCCGCCGTGCAGTTCGTCACCACCTACCGCCTCGCCGAGCTGCTCGGCGCGCCCGCGCTCGTCGCCGGCCGGCCGCCGGCCGGTGAGCACGCCGGTGGTCGACGTCGCCGTGCGCCGGGCGCTGCACGCCGCGCCCGGCATGTTCGCCGCCGTCGCCCACCACCACGCCACCATCAGCGCGCTGCGCGACGTCCATCGCGAGCTGCGCCACGTCCCGGTCGCCGCGCTCGACCGGCTCGCCCGGCACGGCTCGCCGCGAGCCGCCGAGGTCGTCCGCATCCATCGGCTGTCACCGCGCGAGCTGGCCGACGCGGTGGTACGACGAGGCCGACCTGCTGCGCTCGGCGTCCGCCCACGTGCCCGAGCTCGTCCCGGCCGTCGTCGTCCACCTCCCTGAGCGGCTGCGGCCCACCGAGCACGACCTGCTCGCCGCGTTGGCCAGCCGTCACCGATGTCCATGCCATCGAAGCTTCTGGGCGGGCTGCGCCGCGGCCGACGCGTCGAGGTCGTCGACGCCAGCGACGCCGACGAGGAGGTCCGCGAGGCGGTGCGCCTGATCGTCGCCGCGGCGCGCGACGGCGTTCCGTTCGAGCGCATCGCCGTGGTCTGGCCGGTGGCCGACCCGTACGCCAGGCTGCTCGCCGAGCAGCTCGACGCGGCCGGCATCGCCTGGAACGGCCGACCGGGCACCACGCTGCACGAGCGGCTTGCGGCCCGCCTCCTGCTCGACGTGCTCGGCATCGACCGGCGTGGCCTGCGGCGGGCCGACCTGTTCGCCGTGCTCGCCCACGTCCCGGCGCGCGACGCCGACGGTCGGCCCGTGCCGGCCGCCCGCTGGGAGCGGATGTCGCGTGCGCGCCGGTCTCGCTGTCCGAGGCCGACTGGCAGGGCCGCCTGTCCGACCACGAGCGCGAGCTGCGGGCGACGGGCCGGGCAGGTCGACGCCCGCGGAAGCCGCTGCGCTGCGAACCTTCGTCGCCGACCTGCGCGGCCTGCTCGGCCCAGCCGCGCAGCGGGCGAGCGTGGCAGCACTGGGCCGCGGTGTGCGACACGCTGCTCGATCGGTGGCTCGGCGGCCCGCGGCGCATCGCCGACCTGCCCCCGGTGGAGCACGACGCCTACGCGCAGGTCGAGGCCGCCGTCCGCCGCCTCGCCCAGCTCGACCAGGTCGACGAGCCCGTCACCCGGGCCGTGTTCCTCGACACGCTCGCCGCCGAGCTCGACGCCTCGCCGCTGCGCGTCGGGCGGATCGGCACCGGCGTGCAGATCGGGCCGCTGTCCTACGCGCTCGGCCAGACGCTCGACCGGGTGCTGGTGCTCGGCGCAGCGGAGGGCCAGCTCCCCGGTCGCGCCGCGCGCCGACCCGCTGCTCGGCGACGCCGACCGGCGTCTGACCGACGGTGCGCTCGCCCTCGCCGACGACGCGGTGGAGCAGCAGCGCCGACAGTTCGTCGCCGCGCTCGCGGCGTCCGACCGTGCGGTCGTGCTGCGCCCACGAGGCGACCTGCGCACCACTGCCGACCGCCAGCCGTCGCGCTGGATCGCCGCGCTGCCCGACACCGCCGAGGCCACCACCCGAAGTGTGCCGTCGTTCGCCGCGGGCATCGCCGAGGCCGCGTTCCCGGCGACGGCCGGCCACCACCGCATCCGCGCGCTCGTCCACCACTGCCGCGCCGGCACGTCGATCGACACGCATCCGCTGGCGCTCGTCGCCGAGCTCGCCGTTGGCACGTGGCCTGGCGATGGTCCGGGCCCGCGAGTCGTCCGTGCTCACCGACGTACGACGGCGACCTCGACGGGCAGGCCATCCCGTCGCCGCTCGACGGGGCCATCTCCCCCAGTCGGCTGGAGGCCTGGGCCGCCTGCCCGCATGCGTACTTCATGCGTCACGTCCTGCACCTCGACGTCGTCGAACATCCCGACACAGAGCTGCGCATCCGCCCGACCGACCAGGGCATGCTCGTCCACGATGCGCTCGACCACTTCCACCGGCGGGTGATCCCCGGCGAGCTCGCGCAACCGGGCGCGACAGGCTGGACGGCCGAGCACCTCGCCGCGCTGCACGACGAGCTCGACGCGGCCGGCCGGCGGATGGCCGCGCTCGGACGCGTCGGACGGCCGGCGTCGTGGGCCGCCGGCCGGATCCTGCTGCGCACCCACCTGCGCCGCTGGCTGTCCGCCGACGGTCGGCTGATGGCCGAGCGGCAGGCCCGCGTCGTCAGCTCCGAGCTGGCCTTCGGCATGGGACAGGGACCCGACGACGCCCCGGCCGCCGTCATCGAGGTGCCGGGCGGGCGTTCGGTGCGCCTGCGCGGCAAGATCGACCGCATCGACCGCGGCGACCGACGGCACGTTGTACGTCGTCGACCACAAGACCGGGTCGGCAACCGGGTATACCTCGCTGAGCGACGACGACCCCACGGCCGGCGGTCGCAAGCTCCAGCTCGCGGCCTACGCCGCCGCCGCGCTGGCACTCGCCCCGGCCGACGCGCCCGCGCCCCGCGGTGCGCGCCGAGTACTCCTTCGTCACCCACGGCATCCGCCGCGGTGCGATGGTTCGCTCCGGGCGTCTGGCCGGCGATCGGCGGCGGCGATCGGGCGGATCGTCGACGGCATCGCCGCCGGGCTGTTCTTCTCCCTGCCGGCGCGCGCCCAGCACCGCCTGCCGTGGGTCAGCTGCGAGTACTGCGACCCGGACCACCTCGGCACCGCCGAGCGCTACGAGGAGCACGAGCGCAAGCGCGCCGACCCGCGCCTGGCGGCGCTGTTCGACGAGCACGACACGGACGAGCAGGGCGGCGCCACGACCGTCGCGGCGGCATCGATGACTGAGCAGCTCGACCTGTTCGTCGTCACCGAGCCGCCGACTGGCCCGCCGCCCGCCGGTCACGTCGTCGCCACCGCCCCCGACGCGGCGGCTCGCCGGCTCGTCACCGACGAGCTCGGACGCACGCTGTTCGTCGCCGCCGGCGCCGGCAGCGGCAAGACCACCGCGCTGATCGGCCGCATCGTCAACCTCGTGCTCGGCGGCGTGCCGATCACCGAGATCGCCGCGGTCACGTTCACCGAGAAGGCCGCCGCCGAGCTGCGCCACCGGCTGCGCGCGCGAGCTCGTCGCCGTGCCACGGTCCGATCCGACCGCTGGGGCGCTGGCCGACCGCGGCGCTGGCCGACCTCGACCACGCCCCGGTCGGCACGCTGCACGCGTTCGCCCGCCGCCTCCTCGCCGAGTTCCCGGTGGAGTCCGCGCTGCCGCCGCGCTTCGACGTGCTCGACGAGGTGCAGAGCGCCATCGCGTTCGACGAGCGCTTCGAGGACTTCCTCGACGCCCTGCTCGACGACCCGCCGTCGGTGCGCCTCGTCGAGCTGTGCGAGCACGACGGCTTCCGCCTGGACCGCGGCGTGCGGCGGATGGCCGCCGACTTCCAGGACAACTGGGACCTCGTCGAGGACGCGCGTCGCGCCGACGCCGCCCGCCACCGGTCGACCCGGACGTCGACGACCTGGTCGAGCGTGTGCGCGACGCATCGCCGCCACCGACGTGCCGCCCGACGACCGCCAGGCGCGACTACGTCGCGCGACGATCGCCGGCATCGGCCGGCGCCTCGCCGACGACCCGCCGTTCGGCGAGGTGCTCCAGCTGCTCGACGAGCTCGCCGACCTGCCGCTCGCCGGCGCGCTGCGGCAACAAGGCCAACTGGAAGCGCCACGGCGCTGCCGGACGGCGCGCTCGACGCGCTGCGCGCCGCCGAGGAGGCGCTCAAGCAGCGCTGCTCGGCAGCAGCTCGTCGACGCTCGACGAGGAGCGCCGGCTCACGCTCGGCGCGCTGCTGCGGCGAGTTCACGCTCGACGCCGTCGCCGAGCGGCGAGCCGCCGGCCGACTGGAGTTCCACGACCTGCTCGTGCTCGCCCGCCAGCTGCTCGCCGAGCACGCCCACGTGCGCCGCGCCGTGCACGAGCGCTACACGCGCATCCTGCTCGACGAGTTCCAGGACACCGACCCGATCCAGCTGGAGCTGGCCGTGCGGATCACCGCCGACCCCGACGCCGCAGGACGGACGACTGGACGCACGCTGCGCCCGCTGCCCGGCCGGCTGTGCGTCGTCGGCGACGCCAAGCAGAGCATCTACCGCTTCCGCCGCGCCGACATCGCCCAGTTCCTCGCGTGCCGAGGCGCAGATCCAGGCGACCGCCGGCCACGCTGTCGGCCAACTTCCGCAGCACCCCGGCGGTCATCGACTGGGTCAACCACACCATGGCCCGGCTGATCGTCGCCGAGCCACGGCGTCCAGCCGGCGTACGACCCGCTCGACGCCTGCCGCGTCACGGCCGCGCACGCCACGGTTCGGTCACCGTGCTCGGCGCCGAGCCGCACGCCGACGCCAAGCTGAGCGCCGACGACCTGCGCGCCCGCGAGGCCGCCGACGTCGCCGACGTGGTCGTCCGCGCCGTCACCGAGGGCTGGCTCGTCGCCCGACGCGACCGCGACGGCACGCGCGGACGCTCGCCCCGTGCCGGCTCGGCGACATCACCATCCTGCTCCCGGCGCGCACGTCGCTGCCCGCGCTGCAGGTCGCGCTCGCGGCACGCGACATCCCCTACCGGGCGGAGAACAGCTCGCTGGTCTACGCCGCACCGGAGGTGCGCGCGCTGCTCCTCGCCCTGCGTGGCGCCGACGACCCCACCGACGAGCTGGCCATCGTCGCCGCGCTGCGCACCCCGCTGTACGGCTGCAGCGACCGCGACCTGTTCGACTGGCACGTCACCCACGGCATGCGCTGGAACTGGTCGCCAGGACGTGCCGGCGGCGCTCGACCGAGCACCCCGTCGCCGTCGGGCTGCGCTCGATCGGCCGCCTCGCCGGGCAGATCCCGTGGAGCACGCCGTCGGAGCTGCTCGACGTCGCTGGTCGACGAGCGCGGCGTGCTCGAGTTGGCGCTGGCCACCCGCCACGGGCGCGACGTCTGGCGGCGGGTCCGCTTCGTCCTCGACCAGGCCCGCGCGTGGAGCGAGGCCGGCGGCCACGGCGTGCGCCGCTACCTCACGTGGATCCGCCTGCAGGGCGACGACGGTCGGTTCGTCGCCGAGACGGTCCTGCCGGAGACCGACCACGACGCGGTGCGGATCATGACCGTCCACGCGGCGAAGGGCCTCGAGTTCCCCGATCACGATCGTCTCCGGCATGAGCACCGTGCCCGCAGGACTCGCGTGCCCGCCGGGTGGTCTGGCCGCCGGGCACGTGGACGCTCGCGGCGAAGGACGACGCCGTGTACGAGGCGTACAAGCCGGTCGACGAGCTGATGAGCGACGCCGAGCGACGCCGCCTGCTGTACGTCGCCACCACCCGCGCCCAGGACCACCTCGTCGTCTCGCTGCACCGCACCGTCCGCCAGCACGAGCTGCCAGCGCACGTCGGCGGCGCTGCTGGCCACGTGCAGCCGACGGCGCCGGCCAGCGCGTCCACCGGCCCGCGGGCACCGCCTGCCGGTCGCTGCGCCGACGCCGGCTGGAGCTGCCGTGGGCCGACGAGCAGGAGTGGTGCCGACGTGCTCGGACGCGCGCTCGAGCGTGCCGCCGTGCCGTCGGTGCTCAGCGCCACCGCGCTGGCGAAGCAGTTCGTCCTCGCCACGACCGACACCGACGCGACCGCTGCCGACGGAACGGGCACCGACGCTGTGGTCGGGCTCGAACCGCCCGGTCAGTCAGACGCCGGGGGCGAGGACCCCGCGCTGCGCAAGGACGCCGTCGACCTCGACCTTCCGCCCTGGCAGCGCGGCCGCTACGGCACCGCCGTCGGCCGCGCCGTGCACGCCGTGCTGCAACACGCCGACCTCGTCGACGGGTCGCGACCTGCGCGACGCTGGCCGTCTCCCAGGCCGCGGCCGAGGGCGTGCTCGGGCATGGAGCGCACGATCGAAGCGCTCGCCGCGCTCCGCCCTGTCGACGCCGATCGTGCGCGCCGGCGTGCGTCACGCAGCACTGGCGCGAGCTGTTCGTCGCCACCGCGTTCGGCGAGCCGCGTCGTCGAGGGCTACATCGACCTGCTCGTGCGCCACCCCGAGCGCGGCCTGGTCGTCGTCGACTACAAGACCGACCAGCTCGCACGCGCACGGCGACCGCGCCGATCGCCTGGCCCGCTACGGCGTGCAGCTCGCGGCGTACGGCATCGCCCTGGAAGTCGCTGCTCGGCGAGCCGGTCGACGGCGGCGTGCTCGTCCTGTGCTCCACCACCGGCCCGGCCGAGGAGATCGAGGTCGCCGGCTGGGCGGACCTGCAGCGCGAGCTGCGCGCCCAGCTCGTCGGGGGCTGACCGCCGGGCCGCCGAGCTACCGGCGTCGGCGGTCCGGCGTGGCGATCGGCCGGTGGTGGCCGCAGGCGGCGGCGCGGTGGCTTCACCACGGTGTGCTCGGTCACCGTCGCGGCGCGCAGCGACCGGCCCGTGGCGAACGCCAGCTGCTTCACCAGCACGAGGGCGACGAGCACGGCGAAGGCGATCAGCAGCGGGCGCAGCACGGCGAGCAGCAGGTCGCGCTTGGCGCCGTGCAGCGGCGTGAACAGGCCGGTGTCGACCTCCGTGGCCTGCTCGGTGAGGGTGATCACCGGATCCTCGACGGTCGGGCAGGAGATGTCGCGTGTCGTCGGCGCCGGCCACGGCGTCGCCGCCGAACAGCGGCTCGGGCACGCGCACCTTCGACGTCAGCACGCCGAGCTGGGTGTCGGGCGCCACCCCGACGATGTACGTGTCGCCCTTGGCGAGGAAGCGCACGTCGTCGCCGTAGCGCACCTGCACCTGGTCGCCGACGGCGTAGCCGTCGAGCGATCCGGCGCGCACCTTGCCGACGACGGTGAACTGCGCCGTGCGGAAGTCCTTGTCGCCGAGCTTGCCGAAGAACACCGCCGAGGCCGACCGGCGGGTTCGGGACATCCGGCCGGCACGCCGAGCGATCGGCGCCGACTGCGGCTGGGGCGTGGAGATCAGCGGCGGGCTCTGCACCGGCACGGCCACCTCCGGCCCGAGCCCGGTGTCCTCGCCGCTCGGCGGCGATCGTCGTCGTGGTGGTCTCGACGGGCGTCGTGTCGACCGGTGCGCCGTCCGGTGTCCGCCGGCGGGCACGGTCACGGCCGCGCCGGCGACGACGCCGGCCGCGGCGTCGCCGCACGGCGACGAGCGCGACCAGCGCGGCCGCGGCGATCGACCAGCCGTCGAGCACCACGCACGGCCGCGATCACGCTACTGAGGCCGACCCGGCCGGCGGGCGGCAGCGGCGAGTGCCGGGTCAGCGACCGGAGAACTTCGGGGCGCGCTTCTGCAGGAACGCGGCCATCGCCTCGCGGGTGTCGTCGGTGAAGAAGTTCACCGTCTGCGCCGCGCCCTCGTCGTCGAGCGCCTGCTCGAACGTGATCGGCCGATCGCGTTGTCCAGCATCCGCTTGGTCTGCGCCAGGGCGATCGGCGGCCCGGCGGCAGCTTGGCCACCCACCCGTCGACGAACTCGTCGAGCTCGGCCTCGGGCACCACCCGGTTGACCAGGCCCATCGTCTCGGCCTCGGCGGCGCTGTAGATCTCGGCGAACAGGGCCATCTCCTTGGCCTTGTGCAGCCCGACGCGCCGCGGCAGCAGCCAGCGAGCCGCCGAAGTCGAGCGACAGGCCGCGGCGGGCGAAGATCTCCGAGAAGCGGGCGTTGTCGCTGGCGACGACGAGGTCGCAGCCGAGGGCCATGTTGCACCCGGCGCCGACGGCGACGCCGCGCACCTTGGCGACCGTCGGCTGCGGCAGGCGGTGCAGCGCCAGGGCGACGTCGCCGACGTGGCGCATCGCGGTCAGCTGGAGCGGCCGCTCGCCGCCGGCTCGCCGCCGCTGAGGTCGGCGCCCGAGCAGAAGTCGCCGCCGGCGCCGGTGATCACGACCACCCGGTCGGTGGCGCTCTGGCCGATCTCGTGGAACGTCGCCAGCAGCTCGTCCCACATCGTGCCGTTGATCGCGTTCTTCTTCTCCGGGCGGCTCAGCGTGATCGTGACCACGCCCTCGCTGGCGGGTGACGTCGATGGTGTCCACGCCGCCGACGATACTGAGGTGATGCGATCCGGCTCTCAGCGCAGCAAGGCTCGGTGACGTGGGCTTCGATCCGTCGCGCAGCAGGTCCGGCGACCCACGCGACTACGTGTTCGTCGGCGCCGCGGTCGTCGCGGTGCATCGCCCTGCTCCTGTGGGCGCTGCTCGCCTGACGTTCGATGAGTCCGCCCGGCGGGGCGTCGTCCTACCTGCCATGAGCCTGCCCAAGATCGCCACCCGCGACGAGTGGCTCGCCGCCCGCACCGCACTGCTCGCCGAGGAGAAGGCGCTGACCACGGCCCGCGACGCCCTCAACACCAAGCGCCGTGAGCTGCCGATGGTCCGCGTCGACACGGACTACACGTTCGACGGCCCCGACGGCACCGTCCGCCTGATCGACCTGTTCGACGGCCGCCAGCCAGCTGATCCTCTACCACTTCATGTTCGACCCGTCGTGGGACACCGGCTGCCAGAGCTGCACGGCCGGCACCGACGAGCTGTCACCAGGCTTCTTCGAGCACCTCCACGCCCGCGACACGTCGTACGCGATGGTCTCGCTGGCGCCGCTAGCCGAAGCTGGCGAAGTACCAGGCCGAGCGCGGCTGGGACATCCCGTGGTACTCGTCGTTCGGCACGTCGTTCAACGACGACTTCGCCGTGACGATCCACCCCGACGACCCGACGGCACGTACAACTACCGCACCAACGCCGAGTCGCTCGCCCGCGGCGACGGCGAGCCGGACGCCACCGAGCCGTGGAGTCGCCCGGCCGGAGCTGCTTCCTGCAGGTCGACGGCGAGGTGTTCCACACCTACTCGCAGTACGCCCGCGGCCTGGAGAGCACCGGCGGCTCGTACTACTTCCTCGACCTCACGGCCCTCGGCCGCCAGGAGGACTGGGAGGAGCCGAAGGGCCGGGCCGAGTCCGCCCACGGGGCCCGCCCCGACTTCGCCGAGCTGAGCTACGCGCTTCGTCCGGCTTCTTCTTGCCGCGGGCGACGATCGCCGTGAACTCGTCGTCGGTCAGCGGCAGCACCGACAGGCGGTTGCCCTTGGCCAGCAGCTTGCAGTCGACCAGCTCGGGCATCGTGCGCATCTCGTCGAGCGAGACGAAGCGCAGCTCGCGCACCGGCGCCACCGTCACCCAGTCCCAGCGCGGATCGTCGCGCGGCGAGGTCGGGTCGTAGTACTTCGAGCGACGGCTCGAACTGGGTCGGGTCCGGCTCGGCGCCCTTGACCACCTTGCACATGCCGGCAGCGCCGGGCGGCTTGGCGTTGGAGTGGTAGAAGATCGCCTGGTCGCCGACCTGCATCGAGCGCATGTAGTTGCGCGCC
This sequence comes from uncultured Acidimicrobiales bacterium, assembly GCA_963794805.1. GTDB lineage: Bacteria > Actinomycetota > Acidimicrobiia > Acidimicrobiales > Ilumatobacteraceae > JAODBQ01. Next base: position 47,945 of record CAWCFL010000003.1, on the reverse strand, counting down.
ATGAAGTTGCGCACGCCGTCCCACCCCTCGCGCTCGCACGCGCACCAGGTCGGCGTAGCCGAACGACTCCGGCTCGCTCTTGAACAACCACTTGGCCATCGTCGAGCGCGGCCGTCAGCGCGGCGCTGGCGATCAGCACCGGGATGATCCGCGTCGTCTTCTGCTGGTACTCGGCGTACGGCGGGAAGACGGCGACGCACCGCTCCCACCACTCGGCGCGCTCGTCGCCGGTGATCTCGCGCACGTGGACGTCGAACGGCTCCGGCCCGTCCTGGATGGTGACGGCGCTCGGGTCGGCGGTGAGGTTGTGGTACCAGACCGGGTGCTTGGGCGCGCCGCCCATCGAGGCGACCAGCGCGTACTCGCCGTCGTGCTCGACGCGTCATCAGCGGCGAACTTGCGCAGCTTGCCGCTCTTGTTGCCGCGGGTGGTGAGGATGATGATCGGGATCCCGGTGTCGCGCAGCGTGTTGGCCTCGGTGCCGCCGGAGCGCTCGTAGGCCTCCACCTGGTCGCGCACCCACTCGCTCGGGCTCGGTTCGTACTCTCCTTCGAGGGGCATGGCGGGGACATCTAGAACGCCGACTCGATCACGTCGATCGTCGTGCCGGTGACTGCGGCGACGTCGAAGCGCACGTCGACGCCGTGGACGTCCGTGGCCGTCGAGCCACGCCGCGGCGAGCGCCCGCAGACGGCGCTGCTTGGCCCAGCCGACGGCGGCCAGCCCGCCGCCGAACGCGTCGGTCGGCCCGGCTCTTGACCTCGCAGAACACGATGGTCGCGCCGACGCGCACGACCAGGTCGAGCTCGCCCTGCGGGCAGCGCCAGTTGCGCGTCGACGATCGTCGCCGCCGTGGTGCTCGTACCACCGGGCGACCTCGCGCTCGCCCCACCGCCCGCGCGCCTGGTTGGCCGCGCCGCGGTGGACGCGCGTCAGATCTCGGCCTGCGGCAGCTCCTCGACGTTGACGTCCTTGAACGTCAGCACCCTCACCTTCGGCACGAACCGGCTCTTGCGGTACATGTCCCACACCCATGCGTCGGTCAGCTCCACCTCGATCACCGGCCTGGCCGCGTCGCCGCCGACCGTGAGGTTGACGTCGTTGGCCAGGTAGAACCGGCGCTCGGTCTCCACGGCGTAGCGGAACATGCCGGCCACGTCCTGGTACTCCTGCGCGAGCTGGAGCTCCCGTTCCGCCTCGAAGTTCTCGAGGTCGTCGGAGCTCAACGGGGGTGCCTCATCGCACCGAGACGGTCACCGACGGACCGATCAGTGGGTGCGCTTCTCGCGGATCTTCGCGGACTTGCCGACGCGATCACGCAGGTAGTACAGCTTGGCCCGGCGGACGTCGCCGCGCTTGACCACCTCGAGCTTGACCACCGACGGGGTGTGCACCGGGAACGTGCGCTCGACGCCGACGCCGTAGCTCAGCTTGCGCACCGTGTAGGTCTCGCCGACGCCACTGCCCTGACGGCCGATGACGTTGCCCTGGAAGATCTGGACGCGCTCCTTGTTGCCCTCGACCACCTTGACGTGCACCTTGACCTCGTCGCCCGCGGCGAAGTCGGGGATGTCGGTGCGGAGGTAGTCGTTGTCGACGAAATCGGTGGACTTCATGGCGCGGCTTCTCGATCCTCAGAACAGGCGAACGGTGCAGGATACGGGACCGGCGGCACGTCTTCCAACAGTCGGCGGTCGGCATCGGACAGCCCGCCGGCGGCCTCGACCAGGTCCGGGCGGTCGCGCAGCGTGCGGTGGAGCCGCTGGGCCCGCCGCCAGCGCTCGATGCGGGCGTGGTCGCCGCTGCGCAGCACGTCGGGCACGTCCCAGCCGCGGAACGACGCCGGCCGGGTGAACTGCGGCTCCTCGAGCAGGCCGTCGGCCCCGAAGCTCTCGTGCACCGGGCTCGCCGTGTTGCCCATCGCCCCGGGCAGCAGGCGGGCCGACGGCCTCGATCACCAGGCAGGCAGCCACCTCGCCGCCGCTGAGCACGACGTCGCCGACGCTCAGCTCGCCGTCGACGAGGTGCTCGCGCACCCGGTGGTCGACGCCCTCGTAGCGCCCGCACAGCAGGCTGAAGCCGTGCGCCGCGCGGCCAGCTCGCTCGGCCAGGCGCTGGTCGAAGCGCCGGCCGCCGGGGCCGAGCAGCAGCAGCGGCCGCGGCGGGTCGGCGGCCTCGACGGCGTCGAACACCGGCTGCGGGCGCAGCACCATCCCGGCGCCGCCGCCGAACGGGGCGTCGTCGACGCTGCGGTGCACGTCGGTGGTGTGCTCGCGCAGGTCGTGGGTGCGCAGGTCGAGCAGCCCCGTCGAGCGGGCCTTGCCCAGCAGGCTCTCGCGCGCAGAACGCGTCGACCAGCCCGGGGAAGATGGTGAACACGTCGACGCGCATGGCCGTGCCAGCCTACGAGCGTGCCGATTCCCGCCCGATCTGGTCACCACCAGAACCCGACTGTCCGCCTTCGGCGGTGACCGGATGATCTGCCGATGATCTTCCATGTCACCGATGCCGCCCGCTGGGCCCGCTCCCAGGCCGAGGGCGTGCACACCGGCTCGACCCGCGGCGTCGAGCTGGCCGACGAGGGCTTCATCCACTGCAGCACCGCCGACGCAGTGGCCGGGCGTGGTCGAGCGGTTCTACGCCGGCGTGCCGACCTGCTGCTCCTCCACGTCGACGAGTCGCTGCTCGGCTCACCGTGGTGTTCGAGCAGCTCGGCGGCGCCCCCGAGCCGTTCCCCCACGTCTACGGCCCGATCGACCTCGCCGCCGTGGTCGACGTCCAGCCCCTCTGACCCGGCGACGGTTCGGGCTACAGCTCGAACAGACCGTCGGGCGGGTCGATGGTCGTCACGCCGTCGACGCAGCTGACGACGAACGTCACCGGGACGAGCGCGCCGCCGTCGAGCTCGATCAGGTCGTGCGCCGGGTTGGCCAGGACGCCCACGCACGTGCCGCGTTCGGTGCCGTTGATCTCGACCACTCGTGAGCCGATCAGGTCGTGGACCCACAGCTCGTCGCGTCCGGTGGCGTCGGCCGGCAGGGGCTCGGCGTGCAGCCGGCGCCCGACGAGGGGCTCGGCCGCGGTGCGATCGTCGACGCCGGCGAAGTGCACCAGCCATCGCCCGCTCATCTGCCGCGAGGTGGCCACCGTGAGCCACTGGGTGCCGGCGCGCAGTCGGGCGTCCGGGCGCGAGGCGCTCGGAGCGGTCGGTGATCAGGTCGACGAACAGATCGCCGTGCACGCCGTGCGGGCGACCGATCCGGCCGACCTCGCGCAGGTCACCTGGGTCGGGTTCGGGCAACGCGGTCAGTCGACGAAGTCGACGTCGATCTCGACGCCGTCACGCGTCGCCGCGGCACGCACCACGGTGCGGATGCTCTGCGCCGTGCGGCCGCGACGGCCGATCACCCGGCCGAGATCGCCCGGGCCGACCGTGACCTCGAGCTTGAGCCGGTGACGGCCCTCGACGGGATGGACGCGCACCGAGTCCGGATCGTCGACCAGCGAGCGCACCACGTGGGTGAGCACCGCGGTGGCGACGGGCGCCGGGATCTGGTTCGCGGTGTCGACGAGTTCGTCGGTCACGAGGTCACTTCGCCGCGCCGTGGCGGCGTCGAAGTCGGCCCATGCGCCGGAGATCTCCAGCAGCTTCTTGACCCGCTCGGTCGGCTGAGCGCCGTCGCGCAGCCACTTCACGGCCTTCTCGTTGTCGACCAGCAGCGTCGACGGCTCGGTACGCGGGTTGTAGGTCCCGATGATCTGGATGAACCGGCCGTCACGCGGCGAGCGGCTGTCGGACGCAACGATCCGGTACTGCGGCTGCTTGGTCTTCCCGACCCTGGTGAGGCGCAACTTCACTGCCATGTTGAACGGGGCTCCTTCGACAAACGAACCGCGGAAGGTTAACGGGGGGCGCCCGGGAAACCACCGGGCATGCCCGCGGGCAACTGACCGAGCAGGCTCTCCAGATCGGGACCGCCCGGGCCGCCGAAGCCGGCGGGCAGACCGGCAGGACGCTTGCTCGCCGCCCTTGCCCTTCTTGCCCTTCTTGCCCTTGCCGCCGCCGCCGAGGCTGACGCCCATCCGCTTCATCATCTTCTGCATCTCGGCGAACTGCTTGATGAGCTTGTTGACGTCGCTCACCGTGGTGCCGCTGCCGTTGGCCACGCGCGTGCGCCGGCTGCCGTTCATCACCTCGGGCTTGCGCCGCTCCAGCGGGGTCATCGAGCGGATGATCGCCTCGATCGGCTTGAGCTGGTCGTCCTCGATCTTGGCGCCCTTGAGCTCCTTGGGCATCCCCGGCATCAGCCCGAGCAGGCCGCCGAGCGGGCCCATCTTCTTCAGCTGCTGCATCTGCTCGAGGAAGTCGTCGAGCGTGAACTCGCCCTCCAGCAGGCGTTCGGCGGCCTCCTCGGCCTTGTCCTTCTCCCAGGCCTGCTCGGCCTTGTCGATGAGGGTGAGCATGTCGCCCATGCCGAGGATCCGGCTGGCCATCCGGTCCGGGTGGAACTGCTCGAACTCGTTGAGCTTCTCGCCGGTGGAGGCGAAGGCGATCGGCCGGCCGATGACCTCCTTGACGCTCAGCGCCGCGCCGCCGCGGGCGTCGCCGTCGAGCTTGGACATGATGACGCCGTCGATGGCCAAGGTCTCGTGGAACGCCTGGGCGACGCCCACGGCGTCCTGACCCGGTCATCGCGTCGATCACCAGGAACGTGTAGTCGGGCTGCACCGCGGCGGAGATCTGGCGGACCTGCTCCATCAGCTCGGCGTCGATCGACAGGCGGCCGGCGGTGTCCACGAGGAGCACGTCGCGGCCGAGGCGGCGAGCCTCCTCCAGACCACGGCGGGCCGTGCTCACCGGGTCGCCCGGCTCGCTGAACACCGGCACGTCGATCTGCCGGCCGAGCGTGCGCAGCTGCTCCACCGCGGCCGGTCGCTGGAGGTCGGCGCCGACCATCAGCGGCTGGCGACCCTGGGCCTTGAACCAGCGGGCCAGCTTGGCCGTGTTGGTCGTCTTGCCCGAGCCCTGCAGGCCGGCCATCAGCACGACGGTCGGCGGACGGCTGGCGTAGTTGATCTTCAGCGTCTCGCCGCCGAGCATCGCGGTGAGCTCGGCGTTGACGATCTTGACGACCTGCTGGCTCGGGTCGAGGACCTGGCTCAGGTTGGCGCCGACCGCCTGCTCGCGGATGCGGGCGACGACGTTGCGCACCACCGTGACGTTGACGTCCGCCTCGAGCAGTGCCGTGCGGATCTCCCGGAGGATCTCGTCGACGTCGTCCTGGGTGAGCCGGCCCTTGCCGCGAACCCGCTTGACGATGGCCTCGAGCCGGTTGGAGAGGGAATCGAACATCTGACTTGCTCCTAGTTCTCCGAGAACAGCGCGTCGACGAACTGGTTCGGATCGAACGGCACCAGGTCCTCGATCTGCTCGCCGAGGCCGACCAGCTTCACCGGGATGCCCAGCTCGGTCTCGATGGCGAAGACGATGCCGCCCTTGGCCGAGCCGTCCAGCTTGGTGAGCACGACGCCGGTGAGCCCGCTGCCGTCGTCGCCGTCCATCGTGGTGGCCGCGCCGAACTCCTTGGCCTGGGTGAGGCCGTTCTGCCCGGTGGTGGCGTCGATCACCAGCAGCACCTCGGTGACCCGCCCGGCGCCCTTGGAGGCCACCCGGCGCACCTTGCGCAGCTCGTCCATCAGGTTCGTCTTGGTGTGCAGCCGGCCGGCGGTGTCGGCCAGCACGAGGTCCACGTGGCGCGCGCTCGCCCGCTCGACGGCGTCGAAGATCACCGAGCTCGGGTCGCCGCCCTCGCTGCCGCGCACCATCTCCGCGCCGCTGCGCTCGGCCCACGTGCCGAGCTGCTCGGCGGCGGCGGCACGGAACGTGTCACCGGCGGCGAGCAGCACGCTGCGCCCCTCGCCGATCTGCAGCGCGGCGACCTTGCCGATCGTGGTCGTCTTGCCGACGCCGTTGACGCCGATGAACAGCCACACGTTCGGCCCCTCGGCACCCTCGGCGGGCGCCTCGTAGCGCAGCTCACGATCGGCGTCGGCCAGCCGCCCGGCCATGTCGGCCTGCAGCGCGCCGAGCAGCTGCTCGGGCCCGGTGATCTCCTTGGCCTTCACCCGGGCGCGCAGCGGGTCGAGCAGCGCGCCGGTGACGCCGATGCCGACGTCGGCGCGCAGCAGTGCCTCCTCCAGGTCGTCCCAGGTGTCGTCGGTGATGCCGCTGCGGCTGCGCACGCCGAGCAGAGCCCCCGTGAGCGCGTTGCGCGCCTTGGCCATCCGGCCGCGGAACGTCGGGCGTTCGACGACCTCCGGCTCGACGGCCGTCGGCTCCTCGACGACCGTGACGTCCTCGACGGGCGATGTCGACGGCCGGTGGCGTCGTCGGCCACGAGCGTGTCGACGTTCGTGCCGGCCTCGGGGGCAGCGGGAGGCGGATGGTCGATCGACGGGGTGGGCGCAGCCGGCGGTGCCGCCGGTGGAGCGTTGCGCCGCCGGTTGACCAGCAGCACACCGAGGCCCACCACGAGGACCACGGCGATGAGGACGAGATAGATCCACGGCATGGTCCGGCCACGCTACCCGGGGCGACCGAGCCGCTCCTCGGGGGTGGAGGCGCCCGAACTCAGGTGAGGGAGGAGACCCGCTCGGTGATCACCTTCGACGACCCGCCCGGCTGCATCGTCACGCCGAGCAGGCTGTCGCCGGCCTCCATCGTCCGCTTCTGGTGGCTGACGATCAGCAGCTGCGCCTCGCGGCGGAACTCGTGGATCAGGCCGAGGAAGCGGTGCAGGTTGACGTCGTCGAGGGCCGCCTCGACCTCGTCCATCACGTAGAACGGCGACGGCCGGCTGCGGAACACGGCGAACAGGTAGGCCAGCGCGGTGAGCGAGCGCTCGCCGCCCGACAGCAGCGACAGCTTCTTGACGTTCTTGCCGCTCGGCTTGGCCTCGACCTCGATGCCGGTGTTCAGCAGGTCGTCCGGCGTGGTGAGCACGAGGCGGCCGGAACCACCGGGGAACAGCGTTGTCGAACAGCTGGGTGAAGTGCGTGCTGACGTCGGCGAACGCCGCGGCGAACACCGTCTGGATCTCCAGGTCGACGGCCTTGATCACCCGCAGCAGGTCGCGACGGCTGGAGCGGATGTCCTCCAGCTGGGCCTCGAGGAACGTGTGCCGCTCCTGCAGCTCGGTGAACTCCTCGAGCGCCAAGGGGTTGATCGGCCCGAGCAGGCGCAGCTCGCGGTCCAGGTCGCGCACCCGAGCAGGCGCCGTAGCGCCCTCGGGCAGCTCCGGCAGCGGCGCGGCGATGGCCGCCTCCGGCTCGATGTCGTGGTCGCGGCGCAGCGCCTCCACCGCGCCTTCCAGGCGCATGCGCACCTCGGCCTCGTCCAGCTCGACGCGCCGGGCCCGTTCGCGCAGCTCGTCGAGCTGGCGCTCGGCGTCGGCCCGGCTCCGGCGAGCCTCGTCCAGCCGGGCGACGATGGCCCGCACCTCGTCGCTCTGGCGCTGGCGGATCTCCTGCAGCTCCCGGTGGCGGATCTCGATCGACGACCGGTGGCGCTCGACCACCTCGCCGAGCCGGTCGACGGCGGCGATGCTGCGCTCCACGGCGAGCCGCCGCTCGTGGGCCTCGGCGCGCGCCGCGACGTCGGCCTCCAAGCGACGTTCGGTGTCGGCCAGGCGCCGTTCGAGCAGCTGTTCGCGCTCGGCGAGACCCGCGCGCGCGCACCTCCAGCTGGCGGCGACGCGTCGACAGCTCGACGGCCTCGGCGTCGAGCGCCGCGCGAGCCGCGTGGCGTGCCCGAGCGGCCGATGCCTCGGCGTCCTCGGCCGCCTCCAGGTTCGGCAGCACCGTCTGCAACTCGGTGATCCGGTTGCGCTCGACGTGGACAGCGTTCGTCGACGTCGACCACCTGCTGCTCGACGGCGGCGAGCTCGGCGTGCACCTCGCGGCGCTCGCGCTGCGCCGTGGCCAGTGCCCCGGACGCGGCGCTGAAGCCGGCGTCGTGGGCGTCGAGCCGGCGGGCGAGCGCCTGCTCGGCGTCGCCGGCGGTGCGCCAGCTCGACGTCGGCGGCCGTGAGATCGGCCAGCCGTTGCGCCAGCTCGCGCTCGGCGGCGGACAGGCGCTGCTGGGCCTCGTCGAGCGCAGCCGCCGTCGCCCCGCCGCCGGCGGCACCGAGACGCCATCCCGCCGGCCCGAAGCGGTCGCCCGCCTCGGTGACGACGACGATCTCCGGCTGCGCAAGGACGAGGTCGAGCCCCTCCTCCCACGTGGGCACCCGCACGTGCCCCGGCGAGCAGGCGGCCGACGAGCTCGGCCACACCCGGTCGTGTGCTGCGGACGTGAGCGGCGACGAGGCGGTCGTCGTCGACCGCGTCCGGCGACCCGGATCCCGCCGACACCGAGCGCGAGCACCGCGCCGTGCACGTTGGACGCTGCGCAGCGCCTCCAACGCACGGCGGCCGGCGACCGGCGAGGCGACCACCACGGCCTGCAGCGCCTCGCCGAGCGCGGCCTCGACCGCCGGCTCCCAACCGGGATCGATCTCGACCACGTCGAGCAGTGTCCCGAGCACCCCGTCGACCCCGGTGAGCAGGTCGGCGCCGGCCTTGGCCCGGGCGCTCTCCAACGCCATGCGCAGCGCCTCGGCGCGCGACTGCCACCGGCGCATGGTCGTCGCCGGCAGCTTGTCGCGCGGTGGCGGCGGCCCGCTGTCGCTCCTCGGCCACGGCCCGGCGGGCCTCGGCCGCCTCCAGCTCGCCGACCAGATCGACCTCGACGCCCTCGCCGTCCGCCGAGGTCGGCCCGGCTGGTCTCGATCTGCTGTTCGAGTGCCGCGTCGCGCTCGGCGCAGGGCGTTCAGCCGCTGGTCGAGGCGGCGGGACTCGCCCTCCACCCGGGCGACGCCCGGCCTGCAGGGTGCGCAGCTCACCGCGCGCCTCGGCCGCGGCACTCGCCGCGGCGTTCGTCGGGCCGGCCTCGTCCTCCGTCGTCGCCGCGGTCAGCGACTCCTCCCGCCGAGCGGCGTACGCCGCCTCGTCCTCGTCCAGCGCCTCGGCCGCCGGTCCCAGCGCGAGCACGTCGGCGCGAACGGCGGCCGAGATCGGCCACCAGGCCGCCGGCTTCGGCCTCGAGGTTGGCCACCACGCCGGCGTCCATCAGCTGCCCGCGGTCGCGCTCCATCGAGCGGCGCCGCTCGACGATCACCGCGGCGATGCCCCGCGCCCGCTCGCGCAGGTGCTCGACGCGCACCATCTCGTCGCCGAGATCGGTGTCGCCACGCGCCGTCAGCTCGGCCTCGGCGGCCAGCACGGTGGCGTCGAGCGCGGCGAGCTGCGACCGCAGCTCGGCGTCGCGCTCCCCGAGCCCGGTGCGCTCGCCGGCCAGCGTGACGAGTCGCTGGCGCAAGCCCGCGATCTCCCGACCGGCGAGGAACACCTGCAGCGTGGTCAGCTCGGCGACGAGATCGCCGTGGCGGCGGGCGGCATCGGCCTGGCGCTCCAGCGGGCGCAGCTGGCGGCGGACCTCGCGCAGCAGGTCCTGGACGCGCAGCAGGCTGCCCTCGGTGGCGTCCAGTCGGCGCTCGGCCTTCTCCTTGCGCCGCCGGTACTTGAGGACGCCTGCCGCCTCCTCGATGATCGCCACGGCGCTCCTCCGGCCGGGCGTTGAGCACCGCGTCGATCTGGCCCTGGCTGACGATCACGTGCTGCTGGCGGCCGACGCCGGCGTCGGACAGCAGCTCCTGCACGTCGAGCAGGCGGCAGTTGACGCCGTTGATCGAGTACTCGCTCTCCCCGGTGCGGAACAGGGTGCGCGACACGGTGATCTCGGTGAACTCGATCGGCAGCAGGCCGGCGGAGTTGTCGATCGTCAGCGCCACCTCGGCGCGCCCGAGCGCCGGCCGCTTGGCCGTGCCGGCGAAGATGACGTCGTCCATCTTCTGGCTGCGCACCGCCGATGGGGCCTGCGCGCCGAGCACCCAGGCGATCGCGTCGACGACGTTGGACTTGCCCGACCCGTTCGGGCCGACGACCACCGTGACCCCCGGCTCCAGCTGGAGGGTCGTTGCGTCGGCGAACGACTTGAACCCCTTCAGGGTCAAAGCTTTGAGGAACACAGCCCCAGGAAGCTATCGCGACGCGGGGACACCGGGCAGGGACCCGGGAACCGCTACTTCTGGCACCTCGGGCAGAAGCACGTGCTCCGGCCGGCGACGACGGTGCGCACGATCGTGGCCCGCCCGCAGGTCAGGCACCTCTGGCCGGCGCGGTCGTACACCCGGTGGTGCAGCTGGAACCAGCCGCCCTGGCCCTCGAGGTCGACGTACTGGGTGTCGGTCAGCGTGCTCCCGCCGGCCTCGATCGCCTGGGCCAGCGTCTCGTGGATCGCCCGGTGCAGCCGGCCGATCTCGCGGGTCGTCAACGAGCTCGCCAGGCGGTCGGGGCGCAGCTTGGCCAGGTGCAGCGCCTCGTCGCAGTAGATGTTGCCGATCCCGGCGACCACGTGCTGGTCGAGCAGCAGCGCCTTGAGCTGGCGGTCGCGGTCGCGCAGCAGCGCGGTCAGCTCCGCCCGGGTCAGCCCGTCGGTGACCGGGTCGATGCCCAGCTTGGCCAGCTCGGGCAGCTCGGCGGCGGCGTTGTCCGGGTCGAACACGACCACCTCGCCGAACGTGCGCGGGTCGACGAACCACAGCTCCTCGGGTGGTCGCCCGTCGCCGGCCGCCCGATCGAGCGCGTCGAGGTGCATGACCACGTGGGTGTGCGGCGGCCGCGGTGAACCCTTCGGCGCGAGCAGCACCCGACCGCTCATCCGCAGGTGGATCATCAACCGGTCACCAGAGTCGAGCTCGCCGATGAGGTACTTGCCCCGGCGCCCGAACCCGGTGATCGTCACGCCGGTCAGCCCGTCGATCAGCGCCTGCGCCGAGGTGCGCCGCACCGTGCGCTCCCGGCCGACCTCGACGTGTTCGACCCGCCTCCCGACGACGTTGGCCTGCAATCCGCGGCGGACGGTCTCGACCTCGGGCAGCTCGGGCATGGGTGTCGACGCTCGGCTCAGCCGGCCTCGGCGAGCAGCACCGAGCAGGCCTCCTCGGCGGCGCCCTGCTCGGCCACCTTCTTCGACCGGCCCTCGCCACGCCCGAGCGACCGCCCGGCGATGATCGCCGTGGCCACGAAGTGCTTGTCGTGATCCGGGCCGGAGTCGGACACGACGTACACCGGGGCGACGTCGTACAGACGGGCACTGATCTCCTGCAGCAACGTCTTGTGGTCGAGCCGGTCGAGCTGGGCCACGGCGGCGACGAGCCGGTCGGAGAACAACCGCTCGACGAGCTGGCGTGCGGCCTCGACGCCGCCGTCGAGGTACACCGCACCCAGCACCGCCTCGAACGCGTCGGACAGGATCGACGGCTTGTGCCGGCCGCCGGCGAGGTCCTCGCCGCGGCCGAGCAACAGCCATGGACCGATGTCGATCGCCCCGGCCACCTCGGCCAGCGCCTTCGCGTTGACCACGCTCTTGCGCAGGTCGGTGAGCTTGCCCTCGGCGAGGTCGGTGTGCCGGCGGTAGACGACGTCGGCGATCACCCAGCCGAGCACGGCGTCGCCGAGGAACTCGAGTCGCTCGTTGGACGCCTCGCCGCCGACCTCCGCGCACCACGAGCGGTGGGCCATCGCCCGGCGCAGCAGCGCGGGGTCGGTGAACGTGTAGCCCAGGCGCGCGCTCAGACCGTCGAGGTCCGGTTCGAAGTCGCTCGGGCTCACACGCTCAGACGCGGCCGACGCCTCAGGCGTCCTTGACGCGGTCGTAGACGTAGTCGACCGCGTCGCGGACCGTCTTCAGGTCGGCAAGATCCTCGTCCTCGATGCGGAAGCCGGCGCACCGCTCGCTGAGCTCCTCCTCGAGCGCCTCGACCAGTTCGATGAGCGCCAGCGAGTCGGCGTCGAGGTCGTCGACGAACGACTGGCCCTGACCGATCGTGCCCGGGTCGATCTCGAGGATGTCGGCGAGATTGCCGCGGACGATCTCGAAGACGGCGTCACGGTCGAGCGGGGTGGTGGGATCGGACGGCACGGTTCGGGTTCTCCTGGTTCGGCAGGTCGCGTGACGGCTGCACGGTGCGCACCGACGCCTCGCCGGCGACGAATGGTACCGGCACCTGTCGAGCCGGACAGGTCTCCTACGCGTGGCGTTGGATGGCCAGGCGGATCTCGTCGACCAGCCGCGCCTCGACGAGGTCGCGGGCGAGGGAGACGGCGTTGAGTATCGCCGTCGGCCCGGACGATCCGTGGCTGATGATGCACACGCCGTCCACACCGAGCAGCACCGCGCCGCCGTAGGTGTCCGGGCTGAGCTCGTTGATGATCGGCTGCACCATCGGCGCGAGCGCGTCGGCGTGCGCCTGGGACTCCGGCGTGGCGGCGAACGCGGTGAACAGTCGACCGAAGATCGACTTCAGTGCGCCCTCCAGCGTCTTCAGGGCGACGTTGCCGGTGAACCCGTCGGTGACCACGACGTCGGCGGCCTTGGTCAGCAGGTCGCGGCCCTCGATGTTGCCGACGAAGTCGATCCCCGGCGTGGCCCCGAGCAGCTCGTAGGCCTCCTTGCGCAGCGTGTCGCCCTTGCCCGGCTCCTCGCCGATCGACAGCAGGCCGACGGTCGGCTTGTCGATGCCGAAGCGGTGCCTGGCGTAGATCGAGCCCATCTGGGCGAACTGGGCCAACCACTCCACCTGCACCTCGGCGTTGGCCCCACTGTCGAGCATGATGTTGGGCCGTTCGCCGAGGACGGGAATGGTGGTCGCGATGGCCGGCCGGCTGACGCCCTTCAGTCGACCCATGCGCAAGAGCGCGGCGGCCATCGTGGCCCCCGTGTTGCCCGCCGAGACCATGGCCGACGCCTTGCCGTCGCGCACCGCCTCGGCCGCGCGCACCAGCGTGGAGTCCTTCTTGCGACGGACGCCGCCGGCCGGGTCGTCGTGCATCTCGATCACCTCGGACGCCTCGATCAGCGGCAGCTCGCCGATGCCGGCCAGCCCCGGTGGGCCGACGAGGACGACGGGGATGCCGGCGTCGGCGGCGGCATGTGCGCCGGCGAGGATGTCGCCGGGAGCACGGTCGCCACCCATCGCATCGACGGCGATCGGCAACATGGTGCGCGGGTTCAGAGCGGGAGCGAGCGGCGGATCAGCTCACGTCGACCGCGACGCGGTCCTTGTACCAGCCACACGACGGGCACACCGTGTGAGGCAGCTTCGCCGCCGCGCACCGCGGGCACACGCTGCGCGCCGGGGCGCCCAGCTTCCACGCGCCGGCACGGTGGCTGCGCGTCTTCATCTTGGACTTCTTCTTCTTGGGGACAGCCATCTGGACTCCCTGTGCTTCGGACCCTTACGTCGAGCCGGGGGCCGTCTCGGACGAAATCAGCAGGTCAGAGTAGCGGCGCCGGGGCGCGTCCTGCTACCGCCACGTCGTCGTCACGGGTCGACGTGGCCGCGCAGCTGCGTGAGCGCGTCCCACCGGGGATCGACCTCGGTGGTGGAGCACTGGCAGTGCTGGCTGTTGCGGTCCACGCCGCACGTCGGGCACAGCCCGGCGCAGTCGGCGCGGCACACCGCGGTGACCGGCAGGTCGAGCAGGACCAGCTCACGCACCATCGGCCGCAGGTCCAGCTGGTCGCCGGCGAGCTCGAACGCATCGGGATCGGTGACGACGTGCTGGTACAGCTCGTGCACCTCGCTGTCGGTGGAGCCGACGGCCGGACCGAGGCACCGCCGGCACGTGTCGGTCCACGGGGCGTCGACGCGCCCGGTGACGACGATCCCGTCGCTCAACGCCTCGAGCCGGAGGCGCACGTCGATCGGCGCACCGGCAGCGACGCGTGGGTCGTCGAGACCCAGCTCGGCCGGGGTGACGCCGAAGGCGAGATCGCGTCCGCTGCCCGGCCGGCGCAGCAGTTCGGCGACGTTGATCAGCAGCGGATGGCTCATCGCCACCCAGGCTACGAGCGATCCCCGGCCTGCCCGACCGTCAGCGATCCTGGTCGAAGAAGCCCTTCGTCGGATCGTCCTCGTCACCGATGACGGGAACGTCGCGCGTGCTGCCGATGGCCAGCCGGGTGCGCCCCGCGGCCACGGTCTTCTGCAACCGGTCCAGCAGGATCTCGAAGCTGGCCAGCCGCTGGTCGAGGAAGTCCTCGGTCTCGTGACGCTGCCGACGGGCGTCCTGATCGGCCGCCTCGCTGATCTGGCGGGCGCGGGCGTCGGCGGCGCGCACCACCTCGGTGCGCTGGACCATGCGCTCGGCCTGCACCCGCGCGGCCTCGAGCAGCTCGTCGGCCTCACGACGGGTCTTGGCGACGAACTCCTGGCGCTCCTTGATCATCCACCGGGCTTGGCGCATCTCGCCCGGGAGCCGATGGAGCACGTCCTCCAGCCGGGCGACGACGTCGTCGCGGTCGATGCGTGGCGACGACGACAGGGGCATCGTCGGTGCGGTGGCGATCAGGTCGATGACATCACGCAGGATGGCCTCGGCCTCGCCGACGTAGCCGTTGTTGGCCCGGACGTAGGCGTCGGAGTCGTCGAGCACGTCGTCGTCGTAGTCGTCGTACTCCTCGTCGTAGTGATCGTCGTGGCTCATGGATCTCGGAGGTGCTCGGGCGCGGCGGTCAGCCGCCGGCGGGGAACTTGGAGGCCAGCCCGGAGGCGACCGGGGCCGGCACGAGTCCGGCGACGTCGCCACCGTACTGGGCGATCTCGCGGATGAAGCGGCTGCTGATGAAGCTCAACGCCGGCGTGCAGGGCAGGTACACGGTGCGGATGCCGCTGACCGAGTAGTTCGTCTGGGCCATCTGCTGCTCGACCTCGAAATCGCCACCGGTGCGCAGCCCCTTGACGATGAAGTGCACGTTCGCGGTGCGCGCCGCGTCCACTGCCAGGCCGGGGAACGCGTCGACCGTGACGGTGGGCAGGTGGGCGACGGTGGCCCGGATCATCGCCAGCCGCTCGTCGAGCGAGAACAACCCGCTGGGCTTCGTCGGGTTGTGCATCGCGCCCACCACGACCGAGCCGAAGAGCTCGACGGCCTGCTCGACCACGTCGAGGTGGCCGTTGTGGAACGGGTCGAAGCTGCCGGGGTAGATGGCCTCGGCCGCCATGCGCTCGCTTCGCTCACTCATGACATGCGGGGGCTCGCGCCCCCGAACCCCATCGGCGTCCGGCTCCCCAGCGGTCGCTCGGCCGCCATGCGCTCGCTTCGCTCACTCATGACATGCGGGGGCTCGCGCCCCCGAACCCCATCGGCGTCCGGCTCCCTAGCGGTCGCTCGGCCGCCATGCGCTCGCTTCGCTCACTCATGCGGCCGGTCAGGGTAGTCGGTCCAGGACGGTCACCCACGTGCGTCCGTACCGGCGGGTGCGGCGCTGCTGCCACCCGTCCGGGGCCGGCACCTCGGCGCCCGACTCGGCCACGACCAGACCGGCATCGAGCAGGCCGAGCAGCCGTGCCCATGCGGCGAACTCGTACGGCGGATCGGCGAAGGCCACGTCCACGTTGCGCACCGACGGCACCCACGCGAGCACGTCGGAGGCGACGACCGTCGCCCGGTCGGCGAGATCGAGCGCGGCGATGTTCGCCCGCAACGCGACGAGCGCCGCGCGGTCGCGTTCGACGAACGTGCACCGCGCCGCACCCCGCGACAACGCCTCGATGCCGAGTGCTCCCGAGCCGGCGAACAGGTCGACGACGACGGCATCGTCGAGCTCGATCGTGTGGCCGAGCGAGTTGAACACCGCCTGGCGGACCTTGTCGGTGGTCGGTCGGGTGGTCAGGCCCTCCGGCGCGGACAACCGGCGACCACCGAGTGAGCCGGAGATCACCCGCATCGACGGCACACTACGAGGGTGCTGCAACCGGAGCCGACCATCGACTGCATCGATTGCGGCGGCCGCTGCCACCTGTTGACGAAGCCGCGCGAGGACGGCTGGTGGGAGCCGGGCGACATCGTCGCCTACCGGTGCGAGGACTGCCGCGACCGGTGGGACCTCGTGCTGCCCGACGACGACGATCCTGCCGACTGAGCCGCCCGACGCCGGTCAGGCGGAGCCGACGACCTCGGTCGTGCCTCCCTGGCAGGGCACGCCGGCCTCGGGCGTCTGCGGACCGTGCTCGAACGTGGCGATGAACTGGGCGAGGCGAGGGTCGTCGACCGAGTCGAGGTACAGCTGCTTGCCCCACGCGGTGGCCACCACGTTGGCCGGCAGCCCCTCGGCGTACGGGGAGATCAGCAGGTAGTTCTTGCTCGGTTCGAGTGCCTTGAGCGTGGCGATCTGGTCGGCCGGCAGATCGGGCTCGTAGGTGATCCACACCGCGCCGTGCTCCATCGAGTGCACGCCGGTCTCGTTGTGGATCGGCTGGTCGTAGAACTGGCAGGTCTGCCACACCGGGTTGTGCGGACCGCCGACGGGCGGGGTCTGCGGATAGTCGACCTTGGTGTCGACGTGCGTGCGGGCCAGCCCGGTGTAGGACTTCGTACCCTCAGGCTCGCCGGGCACCGGTACGCCGGTGGCCGCCGTGGTCGCTCCGGCGGCGGTCGTCGCCGACGAGCCTCCGCTCGATCCGCAGGCGCCGAGCACCAACGTCGCCCCCACCACCAGCACCCCGAGCATGCGTCGCATCGCCCGGAAGTGTGCCCGCTGACCACGGCCGTTCCCCGTCGCCCGCCGTCACGCCGTGTTCCGGTCACCGCGAGAACGGGACCGTCCGCCTCCGGCGGTGGCCGGAACGTCAGCCGGACAGGTCGGCGAGGGCGCGCAGGCCGTCGTAGACGTCGGTGAAGCGCGTCGTCAGGGGCGAACAACCGATCCGCACGACGTCGGGCTCGCGGAAGTCGGTGATCACCTTGCGCGCCGCAAGTGCCGGCACGAGCCGACGGGCGTCGGGGTGCAGCACGTTCAGGTGGCCGCCGCGGCGCAGCGGATCGCGGGGGGTGGACGTGGCCAGCCCGAGCGCGTCGCACACCTCGATGCCGAACCCGGTGAGCGCACTGGCCTTGACGGCGATCGCATCGACGCCGGCCTCCGCGCTGAGCGCGATCCCCTCCTCGGCAGCCGCCAACGCGAGGACCGACGGCGTGCCGAGCAACAGGCGGCCGATGTCGGGGCGCGGCGTGAACGTCGGGCCCATGGCGAACTGGTCGGTCTGGGCGAACCATCCCCAGATCGGCTGGCTGAGCTGTGCCTGCAGGTGGGTGGCCACGTAGCTCCACGCCGGAGCGCCCGGCCCACCGTTGAGGAACTTGTACGTGCAACCGACGGCCAGCTCGGCGCCGGCCGCGTGCAGGTCGACCACCACGACGCCGGCGGCGTGCGACAGGTCCCAGACGACCACCGCGCCGGACGCGCGTGCACGGGCCGTCTCGGCGACGACGTCGACCACCTCGGCCGTGCGGTAGTCGACGACGGAGCGCACGACCACGGCGACATCGTCGAGCTCCTCGAAGCCATGACGCACGATCAACGATCCGCCGGCAGCAGAACCAGCGATGCCGTCGACCACGTAGCGGTCGGTCGGGAACTCGCCGGCGTCGACGGCGATCACGTGACGGTCGGGGCGCAGCGCCAGCCCGGCATGCACGAGTTGAAAGAGGTTCACCGTGGTCGAGTCGTGCACCACCACCTCCCCGGGGCGGGCGCCGATCAGCGGCGCCAGCCGGTCGCCGACGCGCTGGGGCATGTCCAGCCAGGTCGACCACGAGCCGATCAGACCGCTGGCCCACTCCCCCGTCACCAGCTCGGCCAACCGCTGCGCCGTGCGCCGCGGTGGCATCCCCAGGGAGTTGCCGTCGAGGTACACCGCCTCCGGGTCGACGACGAGGAACTCGTCACGGAAGTGGCGCAGCGGGTCGGCCGCATCGAGCGCCTCGGCATCGGTGCGGCTGGGCACGCCGGAACCGTAGATGACACAGTGGCGGCCATGGAGTTCTCCTGGACCGCCGAGCAGGATGCGTTGCGCGACAAGGCCCGCCGGGTGGCCGCCGACGGAGTGGCTGCCTATGGGCGGTTCAACGATTCGTGGATCAACGGCTACTCCAAGGAGTTCTCCAAGGTGCTCGCCGAGCACGGGTGGATCGGTCTCACCTGGCCGACCGAGTTCGGTGGCGGCGGCAGGCCGCCGATCGAGCGGTTGATCGTCGGCGAGGAGATGATCAAAGCCGGCGCACCGATCGCCGCGTCCTGGTTCGCCGATCGGCAGATGGGGCCGACGCTGATCGCCTACGGACGACCGGACCAGCAGGCCGAGTTCCTGCCGAAGATCCTGTCCGGTGAGACCACCTGGTGCATCGGGATGAGCGAGCCGGAGGCCGGGTCGGACCTCGCCTCGCTGCGCACCTCCGCGGTCCGCCACGGCGACGAGTGGGTGATCAACGGCCAGAAGATCTGGACGAGCTTCGCGGCGATGGCCGACTACTGCTACTGCATCTGCCGGACGGCGACCGAGGGCCCGCCCCACGCCGGCATCAGCGAGATCATCGTGCCGATGGACACGCCCGGCATCGAGGTCCGCCCGATCAAGGACATGACCACCAACCGGCACTTCTGCGAGGTGTTCTTCACCGACGTCCGCGTGCCTGCGGTCAACCTGGTCGGCACCGAGGGCGGGGCGTTCAAGCAGACCATGCGCCAGCTGGAGCACGAGCGCGGCGGCATCGACCGGCTGGTGTCGAACTGGGCGCTGTACCAGGACGCGCTGGCGGTGGCCGACACGTCGAACCCCATCGTGCGCCAGGAGATCGCCGGCATCGAGGCCGGCTACCGCATCGGGCGGATCCTCGTGGTGCGCGAAGTGCTCAAGCAGGCGCCGGCCGGATTCTCCGCGGCCACGAAGTGCTTCTGCACCGAGCACGAGCAGCGCGTCGCCGAGTTCATCGGCGCCACGCTCGGTGCCGAGGCCACGCTGTGGGACCAGACCACGCGCGGCGTCGTCTACGCGCCCGGCTACACGATCATGGGCGGGACGTCGAACGTGATGCGCAACATCCTCGGCGAGCGGGTGCTCGGCCTGCCGCGTTAGCCGTCGCCGGGTCCGTGCTCGACCGCACGCGCCGCGGAGGTCGCCGGGCTCACATCCGGGCGACCGCCAACGGGGCCACCACGGTGGTCACCGCCAGGTTGGCGGCGTCGTCGCGGTCGAGGTCCTGGAACTGGACGAAGATCGTGTGCCCGTCGGCCACGGCATAGATCGACGCCAGGGTCGAGGCGAACGCTCGATCACCGATGCCGGTCACGTCGCCGGTCGAGCCCACCTGCGTCCTCGCGTCGTCGAACGCGGTCGGCTCGTCCCACACGCTCACCCGCACGGTTGCGTCGGGTCCGTCGGTGCTGGTCCACGTGCACGCGGTGTGGTCGCCGTACGGCGTCGCCTGCGGCGTATCGGGCCGACCCTCGCCGAAGCGCGTCCCCTGCCCGGCGGCGTAGCTGATCTCGTCGGGCGTGAGCACCGAGCAGGCCTCGGGTGCGGTCGGCACGACGGTGGTGGTCGTCGCCGCGCTCGACCCGACCGCGGACGACGGTGGCCGGGACGGGCTGCTCCCGGGTGCGGACTCGACCGGCGCGACGGGTGTCGAGCCCGGGATCGAACCGCCGGCGGGCGCGCTCGCCGGCGGCGGGGTGGACACGGCTGACGCGGACGTGGTTCCGGCCGAACCGCCGCTGTTGTCCGCGCACGCGGTGAGTCCGCCGACCCCGATCGCGACGACCACCAACGCGCGCCGCCATCGCCACCCGCCTACCGGCGCCCTGCCGGCCATCGGGTCACCCGTCGACCGGGCAGGGCGCGCTGGCGTGGGGGGTCGAGCGACGACGTGCCCACCGCTGCGGAGGCTCAAACGCGCCGTGCCACGAATGGTCGCCGAGCCGGACGCCAGGGGATGATCGGGTGCCGCACGGCCATGATCATCGCGGCTGGGCACCTGCCGGCGCCATCGGCCCACTCAGCTCTTGAACAGGAACGCCTCGTCGTCCTCGGTGAACAGCAGCCGGACCTCGTCGTGCAGCACCGCGTGTCGTTCGAGCACCGGGTCGGCGTCGACCAGCTCGAAGGCGAGGTCGCGGGCCAGCTGGACGAGCTCTCGATCACGGCGCAACGACGCCAGCTTGAGGTCGCTGCGCCCCTTCTGAGCCGTGTTCATGATCGTGCCCTCGCCGCGCAACTCCAGATCCACCTCGGCGAGCTCGAAGCCGTCCGTCGACGCGACGAGCGCCTCGACCCGGGGATTGCCCTCGGACTCCTCGTCGTCGCCGGCCGTGACGAGCCAGCAGGTGGACGGGTGCACCCCGCGCCCGACGCGACCGCGCAGCTGGTGCAGCTGGGCGATGCCGAAGCGGTCGGCGTCGAGGACCACCATCACCGTCGCGTTGGGCACGTCCACGCCGACCTCGATGACGGTGGTGGCCACGAGCACGTCCAGGCCACCGGCGCGGAACCGCTCCATCACCTCCTCCTTCTCGGCCGACGGCATCCGGCCGTGCAGCAGCGCGAGGCGCAGGCCGTGCAGCTCGTCGGCGACCAGGCGGTCGAACGTCTCCTGAGCGCTGGCCACCTCGAGCTTCTCGCTCTCGTCGATCAAGGGGCACACGACGTAGGCCTGGCGGCCGTCGGCGACCTCGGCGCGCACCGTGGCCCACGCCTCCGGCTCCATCACCGGACCGTCGGCCCAGCGAGTGGTGATCGGGGTGCGACCGGGCGGCAGCTCGTCGAGCACGCTGACGTCGAGGTCGCCGTAGACGGTCATCGCCGCGGTGCGCGGGATCGGCGTGGCGGTCATCACGAGCACGTCGGGCACGAGGTCGCCGTCGCCCTTGGCGCGCAGCGCCGCACGCTGCTCCACACCGAAGCGGTGCTGCTCGTCGACCACGACCACGCCGAGGCTGTGGAAGGCCACCGATTCCTGGATGAGCGCGTGCGTGCCGATGGCCAGATCGACCGAGCCGTCGGCCAGACCAGCGAGCACGTCCTTGCGGTGGGCGCCGGTGACCCGGTTGGTCAGCAGCTCGACGCGCAGCTGGCGGTCGCCGAACAGGTTGCCCGGGTCGGGCACCGTCACCCCGTCCAGCAGGCGGCGCACGCCGGCCACGTGCTGCTCGGCGAGCACCTCCGTGGGCGCCATCAGCGCCGCCTGGTGGCGACCTTGCACCGCGGCGAGCATCGCGCTCGACGGCGACGAGCGTCTTGCCCGCGCCGACGTCGCCCTGGAGGAGTCGGTGCATCGGGTGCGGGCCGGCCAGGTCGGTCTCGATCTCGGCGATGGCCCGGCGTTGCGCACCGGTGAGCTCGTAGGGCAGCGCCGCGCGCAGGCGGCCGGTGAGCGTGCCGTCGACGACGTGGCGGATGCCCCGCGCCTCGCGCTCGAGGGCCCGCTTGCGCAGCACGAGCACCGTCTGGACGCGCAGCAGCTCGTCGAACGCCAGCCGGCGGCGGGCCTTCTCCTTGTCGCCGAGCGTCTCGGGCAGGTGGATGGCGCGGAACGCGTCGTGCCGCCCGAGCAGCCCGAGGCGGCCGACGAGCGCCGGCGTCAACGGGTCGGCGATCCCCCGCTCGGCGCAGCGGCCGAGCGCGTCCTCCACCCACCCGGCGATCTCCCAGGTGGACAAGGCGGCCTTCTCGCTCTGCGGGTAGATCGCCACGATCCGCCCGGTGCGATCGCCGATCATGTCGACGACCGGGTTGGTCATCTGCAGCCCCCCGCGGTACACCTCGGCCTTGCCGTACAGGGCCACCTGGAGGTCGGCGCGCAGCTGGCGCTCGCGCCACGGCTGGTTGAAGAAGACCAGCTGCATCGATCCACTGCCGTCACCGACGGTGGCGGTGACCATCGTCCTCCGGTTGCGCATCGTGCGCTTGGTGACGCTGCGCACCGTGACGATCACCAGTGCCTCGCGCCCGGCCTCGAGATCGGCGACGCGCGCCTCGTTGGTCCGGTCGACCCATCGCCGGGGGTACGTGGTGAGCAGGTCGAGCACCGTGTGAACGCCGACGGAGTGCAGCGAGTCGAGCTTCTTGTCGCCGACGCCCTTCAGCCGGCCGACGTCGATGGCGGCGAGATCGGGCAGCGTGAGCGGCGAGGACGTCATCGTGCCGTCGCGCCCCGCACATCGGCGCCGAACAGGTCCAGGGTGGGCACGCGAGCACTGTACCGAGGGGGCGCGCGGCGGTACCGTGAGGGGTCGACACCATCACTGCCAGCGGTGGATGCCATCGACAACTCTGATGCCGTGAAGGCCCGCTTCAGGGGTCCGGTGCTTGGGCGGTTGTGCAGTGCCACTGGTAGCCTCACAGGACTCGTTCGCGGGCACACGCCCCGGAAACTCCGCTGAAACCCCTGGAAGTAGCGTCATGGCAGCCGTTTGTGAAGTTTGTGGGAAGCACCCGAGCTGGGGCATGTCGGTCTCCCACTCGCACCGGCGCACGAAGCGTCGTTGGAACCCGAACGTCCAGAAGGTGCGCGCCCTCGTCGGCGGCGCCCCGAAGCGGCTCTACGTCTGCACCGGCTGCATCAAGAGTGGCAAGGTCGTCAAAGCCGGCTGAGCTGGCGAGGCGGGCGACTCGAGCATGCAGGGCGTGATCAAGAGCTACGACCCGGCCACGGGCATCGGCAGCGTCGTGCGCGACACCCCCGATCTCACTGAATACGACCTCGCCGCAGGCGCGCTGGACGGATCGATCTTCCGCATGCTGCGCCAGGGCCAACGCGTCGTCTTCGAGCTCGACGACACCGGTCGAGCCACCACCTTGCGACTCGGCAGCGAGCGCGACATGGAGACGCCGGGCAGCTGAGCCCGTGACGTCCACTCTTCCCCGACACGCCGCGCCCCGGCGGCGAGACAGGAGCACCTCAGGATGAGCGGTACCACGACCAACGAGCGGCTGCGCCAGTGGGTCGACGAGTGGGCAGCGATCATGCAGCCCGACGACGTCTACTGGTGCGACGGCACGGCCGACGAGTACGACCGTCTCGCCCAGCAGCTCGTCGATTCCGGGACCTTCACCCGCCTCGATGAGGCCAAGCGGCCGAACAGCTACTGGGCGCACAGCGACCCGGGCGACGTCGCGCGTGTCGAGGATCGCACGTTCATCTGCACCGCCGACGCGGTCGAGGCCGGCCCGAACAACAACTGGCGTGATCCGGTCGAGATGCGGGCCGAGATGACCCGTCTGTACCAGGGGTGCATGAAGGGCCGCACGATGTACGTCGTGCCGTTCAGCATGGGCCCGCTCGGATCGCGCATCGCCCACATCGGCGTGCAGATCACCGACAGCGCGTACGTGGCCGTGAGCATGCGGATCATGACCCGCATGGGCCAGGGAGCGCTCGACGTGCTCGGCGCGAAGGGCGAGTGGGTGCCCTGCGTCCACTCCGTCGGCGCGCCGCTGGCGGCCGGTGAGGCGGATTCGCCGTGGCCGTGCAACCCGGACAACAAGTACATCGTGCACTTCCCGGCCACCCGGGAGATCATGTCGTTCGGTTCGGGCTACGGCGGTAACGCCCTGCTCGGCAAGAAGTGCTTCGCCCTGCGCATCGCGTCCACCATGGCGCGCGACGACGGCTGGCTGGCCGAGCACATGCTCATCCTCAAGCTGACCAACCCCGAGGGCGAGGCGAAGTACATCGCCGCGGCGTTCCCCTCGGCGTGCGGCAAGACCAACCTGGCGATGCTCGTGCCGACGATCCCGGGCTGGAAGGCCGAGACCATCGGCGACGACATCTGCTGGATGAAGTTCGGCGACGACGGCCGGCTGTACGCGATCAACCCGGAGGCCGGGTTCTTCGGCGTCGCTCCGGGCACCGGCTACGACACCAACGCCAACGCGATGGAGACGCTGTGGGGCAACAGCATCTTCACCAACACCGCGCTCACCTCCGAGGGCGACATCTGGTGGGAGGGCATGAGCGACGACAAGCCGGCCCGGGCCACCGATTGGAAGGGCAACATGTGGACGCCGGAGACGCAGAGCCCCGCCGCTCACCCGAACGCCCGGTTCACCGCGCCGGCGTCGCAGTGCCCGTGCATCGCCCCCGAGTGGGAGGATCCCGCCGGCGTGCCGATCAGCGCCATCCTCTTCGGTGGTCGCCGGCGAACCACGGTCCCGCTGGTCACCCAGGCGTTCGACTGGGAGCACGGCGTGTTCCTCGGCTCCACCATGGCCAGCGAGACCACCGCGGCCCAGGCCGGCGCCGTCGGCAACCTGCGCTTCGATCCGATGGCCATGCTGCCGTTCTGCGGCTACAACATGGCCGACTACTTCGCCCACTGGCTGACCATCGGCAAGAGCACGGACCAGGCCAACCTGCCGAAGATCTTCTTCGTCAACTGGTTCCGGCGCGACGAGGACGGCCGCTTCCTGTGGCCCGGGTTCGGTGAGAACAGCCGCGTGCTGAAGTGGGTGTTCGAGCGCGTCGCCGGCTCGGCCGATGCCGAGAAGACGCCGATCGGCTACCTGCCGCGCGAGTCCGACCTCGACACCACCGGCTTGGAGATCGCTCCTGAGGACCTCCACGAGCTGCTCTCCGTCGATGCCGACGGCTGGAAGCAGGCCGTGCCGCAGATCCGCGACCACTTCGCCACGTTCGGTGACCGGCTGCCGGCGCAGCTGTCGCTGGCGCTCGACGAGCTGGACAGCAAGCTCGCCAACGCCTGATCGACGACGGTTCTCCTGAGCGCGCCACGAGCGCGCTCGCCATCCCCAACGTCCGCCGGTTCCTCACCGGGCAGGGCAT
Source organism: uncultured Acidimicrobiales bacterium (assembly GCA_963794805.1). GTDB lineage: Bacteria > Actinomycetota > Acidimicrobiia > Acidimicrobiales > Ilumatobacteraceae > JAODBQ01. Next base: position 23,162 of record CAWCFL010000003.1, on the reverse strand, counting down.
CTCCAACGTCGGCACCTTCTTCCAGATCGTCGCCCAGTCGCTGCTGATCCTCGATCTGACCGGCAGCGGTCTGGCCCTCGGCGCGGCCATGGGCGTGCAGTTCCTGCCGATGCTCGTGCTCGGACCGATGGCCGGCGTGGTCGTCGACCGCCTGCAGATCCCCCGGCTGCTGACGATCACTGCGCTGCTCGCCGGTGGTGAGGCACTGGCCCTCGGCGTGCTGACCTCGACCGGGCGGATCAACGTCGCCTGGATCCTCGGGCTGTCGTTCGCCCTCGGCATCGTCCAGCTCGGCGACCGCGCCGCGGCGCAGGTGTTCCTCACCGAGCTCGTCGATCGCCCGTTGCTGCCGAGCGCGGTCGGGCTCTCGGCGGTCGCCCAATCCGTCGGGCGGCTCGGTGGCCCGGCGCTCGCCGCGCTGATCTTCGCCTGGCGCGGCGCCGCGCTGTGCTTCTACGTCAACGCTGCGTCGTACGGCGCCGTGGTGCTCTCGCTGCTGCTGCTCGACCGCAGCCAGCTGCTCCCCCGCACGCCCGTCGCCCGCGAGCCCGGCCAGCTGCGCGACGGCATGCGCTACGCCTGGCGCTCGCCGCTGCTGCGCACGGTGCTGTTGGCCAACGCGCTCATCGGGATGCTGACGTTCAACTTCCCGGTCTTCTACTCGTCGCTGGTCAAGCTGACGTTCCACGGCGGCGCGGCCGGCTTCGGGCTCGCCGAATCACTCAACGCGATCACCGCCGTCGGCGGCGGCCTCCTGCTGGCCTCGCGCCTGCGTCACCCGACGATGCGGTTGATGGCGCTGGCCTGCGGCCTGCTCGGCGCCTCGCTGCTGTACAGCGCGTTCTCGCCGACGATCGTCCTGTTCCTCATCGGCATGCCGTTCTTCGGCCTGGCCGTCGTCGGCTACCAGACGGTGACCCAGTCATTGCTCCAGCAGCACACGCCGAGCGACCGCCAGGGTCGGATCATGAGCCTGTTCATGCTCGGCACCATGGGCACCACGCCCATCGGCGGTCTCATGATCGGGGTGGTCATCGATCGCTGGTCGCCCCGCGCCGCGTTGGCCATCGGCGGGCTGACGCCGATCGTGTGCGGCGCGGCCGTGCTGTGGGCGGCACGGCGCGACGACCCACACGTCAGAACAGGTCCCAGTACGAAGGTCTGGCTCGCATCTCCTCGGCGGTCTCCTCGAGGATGATGCGGCCGGCGCGCATCACGTACACCCGGTCGGTGACGCGCAGCGCCTGGCCGACGTTCTGTTCCAGCAGCAGGACCGACAGGTTCTCCTGCCGGGCGAGGGCGCGCACGGAATCGAAGATCTGCTGGACGATCACCGGCGCCAGCCCGAGCGACGGCTCGTCGAGCATCAGCAGCTTCGGGCCGGCCATCAGCAGCAGGCCGAGGCTGAGCATCCGCTGCTGACCGCCTGACATCGTGCCGGCGATCTGCTGGGTGCGCTCCCTCAACACCGGGAACAGCTCGTAGACCTGGGCCATCCGCTCCTTGCGTCGCGCCGGATCGACCTCGTTGGCGCCACCGAGCAACAGGTTGTCGAGGACGCTGAGGTCCGGGAACACGAACCGCTCCGACGGGATGAGGGCCATCCCGGCCCTGACGTTGAGGCTCGCGTCGACGTTGGTCACGTCGCGACCGAGGAACGTCACCGTGCCGCCCATCGACGGGAACAGCCCGAGGACGGTCTTGACCGTCGTGCTCTTGCCCGACCCGTTGTGACCGAGGACGGTGACGATCTCGCCGGCGGCAACCTCGAGGTCGACGTCGAACACGACCTGCTTGGTGCCGTAACCGGCCTGCAGCCCGTGCACCTCCAGCGCCGGGGCGTGATCGCCGTTCACGCTCGGGCCGGCGACGTCCGGGACGGCCATGTCGGACGTGCCGAAGTACGCCTCGGCCAGCCGCGGGGAGGTGGTCAGCTCCTCGATGGTCCCCTCGGCGGTGATCCGTCCGACCTCCATGAAGTACGTGTGGTCGGCCAGCCGGCCGACGACGTGGAGGTTGTGCTCGACGATGCAGATCGTGCGGCCCTGCTCGCGCAGCGCCTCGATCAGCCCGAGCATCGTGTCCACCCACTGCGTGTCGATGCCGCTGGCCGGCTCGTCGAGCAGCAGGACCTCGGCGTCGGAGGCCAGCGCCCGGGCCAACGAGAGCAGCTTCGACTGGCCGTAGGACAGCTGACCGGCCGGCACGTCGGCGAAGGCGTGCATCCCGACGAACTCCAGCGCCTCCATCGCCCGCGCCGTGACCCGCCGCTCGGCGACGCGCACCCGTCCGGGTTGGAAGAACAGCGGGAACAGCCGCTCCCCGGGCTGGTCCTGGACCGCGAGCTCCACGTTCTTCAGGCAGCTCAGCTGCTGGAACAGGCGGACGTCCTGGAACGTGCGCACCATCCCCCGGCGGGCCACCAGGTCGGGGGTGCGGTCGATGAGCTCGAACCCGTTCAGCTTGACCGAGCCGCTGTCCGGCTCGATGAACCCGGTGAGCAGGTTGAACACGGTGGTCTTGCCGGCGCCGTTGGGACCGACGAGGGCGGTGATCGTGCCCTTGCGCAGCGTCATGCTGAGCTCGTCGGCGGCGACGATGCCACCGAAGCGCTTGGACAGGTTGCGCACCTCGAGCACCACCGGCGCCTGCTTCCCAGAGTCGTTCGCGCGCCACCTCCGGGTCCACGCTCCCACCGACCGAGGTGGTCGCCCCGACGCCGACGACGGTCGTGCTGTGCTCGAGGTAGGCCTCCTCGGCCTCGGCGAGCGCGGCCACGTTCGCCGACACGTCCGGCCGCCAACCCTCCGCCTTGAGCATCTCGATGCGGACGGGTGCCCGGCGCTTGCCGCGCACCACGTCCCACAGCGAGGTCCCCTCTGGCAGCAGGCCCTGCGGGCGCAGCTTGACCAGCGCGATGAGCAGCACGCCGTAGACGATCAGTCGCACGAAGCCCGCCTGGTCGGCGCGCAGGCCGATGGTCCGGTTGAGGATCGGGTCGAGGCTCGAGAGGACGGCGGCACCGAGCAGCGCGCCGGTGAGGTTGCCCATCCCGCCGAAGATGACCATCGCGATGATCGACAGGGAGATCGAGAAGCCGAACAGGCCGGGCGTCGACAGCTGGAAGAACGCCGCCAGCAGGCCGCCGGCGAAACCGGCCATCGCCGCCGTGATGGCGAACACCACGACCTTGAAGCGGAACACGTTCTTGCCGAGCGCCCGCGTCGCCATGTCGTCCTCACGGATGCCCTTGAGGACCCGTCCGTACGGCGACTCACCGATCCGCCAGCAGATCGCGTAGGTCACCGTGACGGCGATCACCAGCGGGATCATCCAGTCGATCGGGTTCTGCCACGTCCAGCCGAACAGGTTGGACTTCGGCAGGCTGGTGAGCCCGTTGATCCCCCCGAGCTGGTCGAACGTCGTGAAGAACCCGATGATCACCGACGACATCGCCAACGTCAGGAGGATGAGGTACTCGACGGACAGCTTCAGTGCCGGGAGCGCGACGAGCGCGCCGACGACGAAGGCCACCATCGCGCCGAACACGACTGCGGCCACGATGTTCCAGTGCCGGCTCTGCAGGAGGTAGCCGGTGAGGAAGCCGCCGACGGCACCGAACGCGGCGTGTGCCGCCGAGACCTGGCCGGCGTAGCCGAGGAGCAGGTTGAGCGACAGCGCGAACATCACGTAGATCAGCGCGAAGCCGGCGTAGAAGAACCAGACCTGCATCGTCGACTACCCCTTGCTCGCGAACATGCTCGGGTGGCGGATCGCGGTGTAGATCTTGCGCGGCTCGATCGACAGGGCACCGAGGTACACCACGAGGATCACGAAGACGACCAGCTGGGTCCAGCGCACCTCGAGGAACAGCGAGCTGAGCTGCTCGATGATGCTGACGATGATCCCGACGATGAAGATCCGGATCGGCGAGCTCGCGGTGCCGGCGAGGAAGCCGACCACGAAGGCGAAGATCACCGGCTTGAAGCCCATGTCCGCCGTCACCGAGTACTTGGCGCCGTACCAGTACGCGGCGACGCCGGCGAACAGCGACCCGATGGCGAAGCACACCACGTAGATGGTGTTGGGCTTGATCCCGATGATCCGGGCCATCTCCGGGTTCCCCCGTGTGGCCTTGATCGCCCGACCGAGGCTGGTGAACTTCAGCACGAGCGTGAGGCCCACCACCAGCACCAACCCTGACACCACCTGCCACACGTCCAGCCAGCGGAACGACGTCGGCCCCCAGTGGATCGCGGTGCGCAGGCTCTGCGCTCCGCCGATCTGCTGGGAGGCCGAGCTGAACGTCAGGCGGATGACGTTCTCGCCGGCGATGGCGATGCCCAGCGACGCCACGAAGATCGCCAGGAGTGCCGCCGGTCCGGCCTGTCTGGCGAGCGTGCGGTAGCCGAAGCGCTCGATGGCGACGCCGACGATGATGCACACCAGCACACCGAACAGGACGGCGACGACGTACGGCATCCCGGCGCGTGCGGATGCCCAGAACACCGCGTAGGCGGCCAGGGCGTACGTGAAGCCGAACGCGAAGTGGAAGCGGCCGCTGACCCCGAGGATGATGGCGAAGCCGACGCCGAGCACGCCGTACGCCGCGCCGTTGTAGACGCCGATCACGAGCAGCTGGCTGACCTGGTCCCAGGTGATGTTCAACGCGAGCAACGGCAAAACTCCTGACGTCGAGGAGCCGGTGATCAACCGGCGGGGGGCTCAGCTCGGGTTGGCGAGCTTCTGGTAGTCGGCGCCGCCGATGTTGAACAGCGCGAGCGTCGCGACCTTGCCGCCCTTGCGCTCGAACACGCCCATCTGGCGGCGCACGACCGAGTGGGTCGTCGGGTCCATGGAGAACGTCCCGGCGGCGGTCTCGTCGCCGCCGTACACGCTGACCAGCTCGGGCTTGTCCTTGAGCGCGTTCTGCAGGTCGACGCCGCTGTTGATGTCACCGCCCTTGGCCAGCACGCGCCGGACCAGGTCCCACATGCCGAGCGTGTCCTCGTAGTAGTTCGCGGCGTAGAAGTCGGGCTCGTCGCCGTAGGCCGACTTGAACTCGGAGACGAACAGCTTGGCCAGCTTGCTCTTCGCCGCGCCCACGTCGAAGTAGTCGCTGGAGAAGTTCCAGCCGACGCTGTCGAACGCGCCCTTCGACGCGTTGAGGCCGTCGGGCGTGAACTCGTACCCGAAGATCTTCGCCTTGAGGTTCGCCGTCTGGGATTGATCGATGAAGAAGCCAGGGTCCTGGCCGAACGAGCCGACGATCAGGATGTCGGGCTCGTTGGCCTTGACCTTGGTGATGACGTTGGCGAAGTCGGTGGTGTTCGGCGCGGCGAGCTCGAACAGGTTGTTGAACTGCAGCGTGCTCTTCGACAGCGCGTCCAGGAACCGAGCCTTGCCGTCGGCGTTGTTGTCGGCGCCGAGGTCCCAGCCGGTGAACCCGATCGTCTTCGCGTCGGGATAGGCGTCCTGCATGTAGTGGAACAGCCCGGGCAGGACGTCGAGCCCGGGCAGGGCGCGGGCTCCCCAGAAGAAGTCCTGGCTCTGCCCGTTGCCGCCGTTGGCGCCGCCGCCGTCCAGGGTGAGGCACTTGTACTGCTGCGTCAGCGGCAACATGGCCAGGATGTCGTCGCCGTAGGAGGCGAGCTTGGCCGGGATGCCGGACGTGCCGAGCTCGGTCATCGCCTGCACGCCGGCTTGCGGATCGCCCGACTTGTGGTCCTTGTAGACGACCTTGATCTCGGGGCCGCCAGCGGCCTTGATGTGCTTGACGGCGAGGTCGATGCCGCGGCTCATCGTCTTGCCGTAGAACGAGCCGTTGCCGGTCAGGGCCAGCACGGAACCCATCTGCCAGGTCTTCCCCCCGCCGAGTTGGTCGCTGGACTTCAAGCCGAGGGCGTCGAGGAGTGCGGCACCGACGTCACCACTCGCTGCCGGGCTCGAGCCACCCCCACCCCCCGAGGTCGCGGTGCTGCCCGCGGACGCCCCGGTGGTGGTCGCCGACGACTTCTTGTCGTCGCTCCCACATGCCGCGAGCACCGCCGGCGTGGCGAAGGCGGCGGCACCGACGAGCCCCAGTCGGCGCAGCACCTCCCGCCGGCTGAGCCCGTGATTGCCAGAAGAGTCATTCTCGTAGATCATTGTTCCCCCTTTGGTGACACTGACTTGAACGGCACCAGATCGATATCGCGACTCAGGTTGGTTCGTCACTCGCGGTGATTCGTCGTTCAGGAACGAAAGAGCGGCCGACGAGTGGTGCGCATTTGTCTCCGCTGACGAGTTGATTCATTCGCCAGCAGTGACACGCCGGATGGCTTCTCGCGAGGAGGATCCGTTCGCCACGTGGGGCGACAGCACATTCCGCACAACAACAGACACCGATGAGCCTGGTCTCGATGAACTCTGGTGCACTACGTCATCACAAGCTGCCCCCCGGTTTGCTCGCGATTGAATTGCTATTCTGCGCGCCACAACGCAACCACTCGAGAGACATCGCCCGTGGCCCCCCAGCGACGACCCACTCAGCGTAGACGAGGTTCGTTACCGGTGACGAGCCGGACGAGTGATTCCAGTCGGACATCCCGACTGTCGAGTGCGCTCACATTGCCATCGTCCGACCAGTCCGGGTAGACCTTGGGCCCTGACCTGAGCGAAGGGGGCGACGCCATGGTGGACTTCCGAGAGATCGGCGCGCGGTTGAGCAACTGGGGCCGGTGGGGCGCGGACGACGAGCGCGGCACGGTCAACTTGATCACGCCGGACAAGCTCGTCGCGGCAGGGCAACTGATCCGCACGGGCAAGGTGTTCGACCTGGGCATCCCGTTCGGTGCCGGCGGACCGCAGCCCGGTGGAGGCCGGATCAACCCGGTGCTGTTGGTGTCGGAGACCGGGGCCGACCAGCACTTCCCGGGCGCGTTCCACTACGCCGACGACTACATCTTCATGCCGTTGCAGGCGGCGTCGCAGTGGGACGGCCTCGGCCACGTGTTCTACGACGACCAGATGTACAACGGCTTCAAGGCGTCGGAGTCGATGACCCCGCACGGCGCGCACCACTGCTCGATCACCTCGATCGCCAAGGGCGTCACCGGTCGGGGCGTGCTCCTCGACATCGCCCGGCTCAAGGGCGTCGACTGGCTCGAGGGCGGCTATCCGATCTCACCTGCCGACCTCGACGAGGCGTCCGCCGCTCAGGGGGTCGAGCTGGGTTCGGGCGACATCCTCCTGTTCCGCACCGGCTGGCGGCGCAAGTTCCTGCAGGAGCAGGACCCGGCGGCGTTCATGGCCAGCGAGCCCGGCCTGAGCATCGAGTGCGCCGAGTGGATGCACGATCGCGAGATCGCCGCGGTGTGCTCGGACAACTGGGCCATCGAGGTGCTGCCGGGGACCATCGACGACGAGCTCCTCCCGGTGCACATGGTCCTCATCCGCGACATGGGCATGACGCTCGGCGAGATCCTCGACTTCGAGGAGCTGTCCGCCGACTGCGCGGCCGACGGGGTCTACGAGTTCTTCTTCTCCGCGCCGCCGATCAAGTTCCTACGCGCCGTCGGCTCGCCGATCAACCCGTTGGCGATCAAGTAGGCGATCGATGCTCCTCGGAGACGCGCTGGCGTTCGCCGCGCACAAGTTCGCCGACCGCGCCGCGATCATCTTCGACGACCGCGTCACCACGTTCGCCGAGCTGCACGATCGCAGCAACCAGCTGGGCAACGGGCTGTTGCAGCTCGCCGCGCCCGGAGACCGGGTGGCGATCCTGTCGGAGAACCGGCCGCAGTTCGTCGAGGCGTACGCCGGCGTGCCGATGGCCGGGATGGTGCTCACCTTCCTCAACTACCGGCTCAACCCGGTGGAGCTCGCCCAGATCGTCGACGACGCCGGCGCGTCGATACTGCTCGTCGAACCGAAGTACCTCGCGGCGATGCTCGAGGTGCGCGCCGACATGCCGACGCTGCGCACCGTCGTCACGTTCGGTGACGAGTTGACCGGCGCCGACGTCGCCTACGAGGAGCTGCTCGCCGCGGCGCCGGTGACCAGGCCGGCCGTCGAGCTGCGTGACGACGACCTCGCCTGGTTGATCTACACGAGCGGCACCACCGGGCGCCCGAAGGGGGCGATGCTCACCCACCGCAGCCTGCTGCACTCGTTGATGAGCTGGATGATCGAACAGGGGCCATCGGCGCGCAGCGTCAACTTCATGCCCTTCCCGCTGTGCCACGTGGCCGGCTACGGCATCCCCGGCCACTGGCTGCGCGGCAACACGCTCGTCCTGCGCACCTCGTACGATCCCGAGGACTTCATGCAGCAGGTGCAGCGCCACCGCATCACGGCCACGCCGATGGCGCCGACGATGCTGAACATGCTGCTGCAGCACCCCGACATCGATCGCTGCGACCTCAGCAGCATCACGAGCATCGCCTACGGCGGCTCGTCCATGCCGGTGGAGGTGCTCAAGCGGGCGATGGCCAGGTTCCCCGGCGTCGAGTTCACCCAGGGCTTCGGCATGACCGAGCTGAGCGGCAACGTGCTGTTCTTCGACGGGCCGAGCCACGTGCGGGCGATCGAGGAGCGACCCGAGATGCTCGCTGCGGCCGGGCGGACCATGGCGTTGTCGTCACTGCGCGTCGTCGACGACGACATGCGCGACGTCGCCACGGGAGAGGTCGGTGAGATCGTCGTGCGCGGCGACCAGGTGATGCAGGGCTACTGGGGCAACCCGGTCGCCACGGCGGAGGCGTTCGCCGGCGGGTGGTTCCACACCGGCGACCTGGCGCGGGTCGACGAGGAGGGCTTGTTCTACATCGTCGACCGCAAGAAGGACATGATCATCACCGGCGGGGAGAACGTCTACAGCCGTCAGGTCGAAGACGTCATCTTCACCCATCCGGCCGTCGCCGAGGTGGCCGTCATCGGCCTGCCCGACGAGCACTGGGGGGAGAACGTCTGCGCCGTCGTCGTCCTGAGCCCGGGTGGCACCGCGACGGCCGCGGAGATCATCCAGGTCTGCCGCGACAACCTCGCCGGCTACAAGAAGCCCAAGCGCGTCGAGTTCGTCGAGGCCCTGCCGAAGAACGCCAGCGGCAAGGTGCTCAAGCGCGAACTGCGCGCCGAGCTCACCTGAGGCACCGGCGTCCGTCCGCCGTCAGCGGGTCTGGCCGACGAGCATCGCCCGGATGCCGAGGCCCATGATGAACAGGCTGCCGAGGCCGTAGAGCAGGTACAACCGGTGGCGCATCTGGATGCGGTACGAGTAGATGATCGCCACCGAGATGATGGCCACGAACCCGTAGAACGCGTGGAACTTGGGGAACTGCAGCTTGTACTTGTTCACCAGGATCACGCCGAGCGTCACCTGGACGAACACGGTGAGCTCGGCGATGGCGATGAACCACCACAGGGCACGGCTGCGCAGCTGCGTGAGCCAGTTCGCCCCGAGCGCCCAGAGCCCGGCCAGGCCGTTGCCGACGATGACGAACCAGGCCCATTCCTTGTGGAAGTCGTAGAGCGCGAGCGCGTTCAGGCGTCCTCCATCAGCCGGCGGCCTGCGACCTGACGAGCTGCTGCTCCTGCGCCTCGGCGTAGGCCTCGGCGGCGATGTCGACGAGCTCGCCGATCTCGTCGTCGCTGAACCCGGCGAGGCGGCGGAAGTTGCGCGCCAGGTGCACCGGGTTCTCCTGCTGCTCGCCGCGGAACCCGCCGAAGCTGAACAGCTTGTCGACCGCCTTCTGGAAGTCGAGGGCGTTCTTGCGGCGCTCAGGATCGTCGGCCGTGAGCTGGCGAAGCCAGTCGCTACCCATCTTCACGTGGGTCACCTCGTCGGCCAGCATCCAGTCCTCGGCGAACTCCAGCACCGGATCGGCGAGCTGGTCGCCGAAGTTGCGCATCGTCGTGAACACGTCGATCGCCAGGCCTTCGAGTGCCCGGTTGACGCCCGTGAGGCGCAGCACGGGATCAGGGTTGCATGCCGCCTCGTAGAGCATCGTCTGCTCGGCGAACTCGCCGATCTCGCTGCCCATGTGGTCGCTGAGCTTGCAGCTGATCTCCACGTGGCGGGCTTCGTCCCAGCACTGCCGGGCCATGTCCAGCTTGAGCAGGAACGGCGCCTGGTCGCGACCGGGGCCGGTGTCGAAGTCCCAGCACGTGCGCCCGGCGCCCTCGAGCGCCTGGATCTCGCCGACGAAGATGCCGTGCATCAACCCGCGGGCGTTGTCCGGGGCGTTGGCGTAGTCGACGGCCAACCCGTTGATCTTGGCATCCGGGTTGAGGTTGCGCGGATCGAACACCGAATCCTCGATGCGCATGTGGTGGAACCGCACGTCGCGGGCGAGTGACTCGACCGGCCACTGCTGCTTCATCAGCACCTCCTCCATCCGCGTCGTCGGCCCGACGCCGCGAGCCACGCTAGTGGCTCGCACGTCGACGTCGCCTGCGCCAGCACGTCGCCCGAGTCCCCGACGTCCGGACGAGCCTCGACGCTCACTCGCCGCAGCCGATGCCGCCCTGCACCTTGGTCACCGTGTCGCCGTCGGTGGTCCCGGTGAGCACGCCGGTGAGGCCGTCGGAGATGGCGAAGCTCGCCGGCGCGGTGGGATCGGCCGGGTACACCTGCAGTGCCGGATGAGCCGCCCGTAGCGCGGCGACCGTGGTGCCGACCGAGCCGCCACCGTCGATGGTCAACACGCCTGCGTCGGTCGGTGCGCCCGTCGCCGGGCCGTCGACGTAGGCGAAGAAGTGCGGTCGGCCGATGGTCACGGTGCTCTCGTCGCCGAAGTGCAGCGCGAGGTCGCCGAACTGCACGCTGCGCACCTCGGTCCCCGGGCACGAACCGAGCGACAACGGGTCCATCCACCCGGTGTCGAGCGTCGGCGGACCGAGCGCGGCCGTGATCGCCGCGATCGTCGTGTCCGGATCCGTCCCGAAGGCCACCGTCCCCAGCCCGTTCGCCCGCATCACCAACCCGGTCGTCGCGGCGACCGTTGTCGGGGTGGCCCCCACCGGCGACGTCGGTCCGGTCGATCCCGACGCGACGGCCTGCGCCGGCGATGCGCCGACCGTGGTGGGGGTCGACCGCACGGTCGTCGCGCCGCCGCCGACCGTGGTGATCGGCACCGGCGCCGAGGTGACCATCGTCGGACCGGATGCCGCCGCCACGGCCGTGAGGGTCGGAGGCGGCTGGGTCGTCACGACCACCGAGCTCGTCGTCCCGACGGACGACGTCGTGCCCGACGACGCGCCGTCGCCGCACCCGGCGAGGAGGAGGACACCGAAGAGCCCGCCGACGGCGACCAGGCGACACGACATCCCGTCGAGTCTGGCAGCCGCGATCCCGCCTCACCGGCTCACCCGACGCCGAGGCGTCGCTGGCCGACCGCCGGCGAACGGCACGCCGCGGCGGCGAGCTACAGGACGAAGCCCTCGCGCAGGCCGTGCGCGGCGCCGGGTTCGACGAACCACTCCCACGAGAACGCGGCCGCGAACGTCTCGTCGCTCATGTCCCGGACCCAGGCGGTGTCGGTGGCCTGGCTGACGTGGGCGCCGATCGATGCCCGCTTCTGCGCCAGGTAGCCGCTGACGTCGACACGCAGGTTGATCTCGGCCTCGGGGGTGCCGAGCGGGTTGCCGTCGTCCATCGGCTTGCGCGGATCGAACTCCTCGCCCAGCCCTCCGGCTCTCCATCGCTCGCACCATCTCGTCACGGTTCATCGTCGCTTCGAACAGCCTCGGCGTGGCCGCCATCTCCGCGGCGCGGTGGCCGACGGCGTGCACCTTGACGTGGTCCGGGTGGCCGTAGTTGCCGTGCCAGTCGTAAGTCGATCAGCACGTCCGCGACCTCCTCACGAAGGACCGCCGCCAACCGCGCCGCCGCCTCGTCGACGGGCGCCTGGTGGAACGAGGCCGGGTCGGCGTTCTGCGTCCAGCCGGTCATCCCGCTGTCCTGGTAACCGAGCCAGACGCACGCGGTGCACGCCCAGCACGGCCGCAGAACGCTCGGTCTCGGCGCGCCGCCGATCGACCACGGACTCGCCGGGAGCGAGGTCGTCGGGCGCCTCGCCCCAGTCCCCGTTGGTCGCCACGACGAGCACGACGCGGTGGCCTTCTGCGCCGGCGCGCGCCAGCGTTCCGCCCGTCGTCATGCACTCGTCGTCGGGATGTGCGTGCAGGGCGACGAGCGTGCCCATCAACCGCCCACCGTGCGGGGCTGCGCATCAACCGCCGGCGGCCTTGACGCCTCCGCTGGCGATCACCTCGTCGATGCGCGCCGCCGGCACGCCCCAGTCGGCGAGCACCTCACGGGAGTGCTGGCCGGGGTGCGCCGGAACGCTCTTGACCTCCGGCACGGTGCGCGAGAAGCGCGGTGCAGGCGCCGGCTGCTTGACCCCACCGACCTCGATGATCATGTCGCGGGCCACGTTGTGCGGGTGCTCGGCCGCCTCGCTCATCGTCAGCACCGGGGCGAAGCACACGTCGGTGTGCTCCATGATCGCGCACCACTCGTCGCGCGTCTTGGTCTCGAACACCTGACGGATGCGGGTCTTGAGGTGCGGCCACAGGTCCTTGTCCATCTGCCGCTGGAACTCCGGGTCGCTGTCGAGGCCGGTGAGCTTGAGCAGCTCGGCGTAGAACTGCGGCTCGATCGAACCGAGCGAGATGTACTTGCCGTCCGAGCAGCGATACGCGTCGTAGAACGTGCGCCCCGGTGTCGAGGAGGTTCGTGCCGCGATTGTTCTCGTCGAACATGCCGCCGGCCTTCATCGACCAGAACATGGCCATGAGGATCGCTGTGCCGTCGACCATCGCCGTGTCGACCACCTGACCCGTGCCGCTCTTCTGCGCCTCGAGGATGGCGCACACCACGCCGAACGCGAGGAACATCCCGCCGCCGCCGAAGTCGCCGACCATGTTCAGCGGCGGCACCGGAGCCTCGCCGGCGCGGCCGAAGTGGGCCAGGGCGCCGGCGAGCGAGATGTAGTTGATGTCGTGGCCGGCCCACGCCGAGTACGGGCCCTCCTGGCCCCACCCGGTCATCCGCCCGAAGACGAGCTTCGGGTTGCGCGCCAGGCACTCGTCGGGCCCGACGCCGAGCCGCTCCATCACGCCGGGGCGGAAGCCCTCGATGATCGCGTCGGCGTGCTCGACGAGGTCGAGCAGCGTGGCCGCGCCGTCGGGGTTCTTCAGGTCGAGGGCGATGTTGCGCCGGCCGCGCAGCGACACGTCCGGGTACGGCGTGTCCGGCGCCGGACCGCGCACGTTCTGGGCGCGCTCGACGCGCACCACCTCGGCGCCCATGTCGGCGAGGAGCATCGCGGCGAACGGGCCGGGGCCGATGCCGGCGATCTCGATGATGCGGTAACCAGTGAGCGGACCAGACATGGGCCCCTGATTAGCAGAGTCGAGGCAGGCGCGCTGCGGGTCGCGACCGTCTCAGCCGGCGTACGTCGTGTGGCTGATCACCGCGTCGACGATCACCGGCCACAGTGGCTGAGGCAGGTCGTGACCCATGTCGGCGACGAGGAGCAGGCTGGCCGACGGGATCAGCTCGGCGGTGCGCTGGCCGCCGGTCGGCGAGATCAGCGTGTCGTCGCGCCCGTGGATCACCAGCGTCGGGATGGTGACGGCGCGCAACGCCTCGGTGCGGTCGCCGCTGGCGTAGATCGCCACCAGCTGCCGGGCCGCGCCCTCCGGATAGAACGAGCGGTCGAACGCGGTGGCCGCGTAGACCTTGGCCTGCTCGGGGTCGTAGTACCGCTTGGAGGAGAACACCGCGCCGCGCGTCGCCGCCTCGATCACACCCGCCCGATCGTTCGGCGGCGGGGTGAGCAGCACCTGCATCGCCCCCGGATCGGGCTTGCCGTAGTCGAGGTCGCCGATCGTGCTCATCACCGAGATCAGGCTGCGCAGACGCTGGGGGTGCTCGATGGCCATCGTCTGCACGATCATCCCGCCCATCGACGCACCGAGCACGTGCGCCCGCTCGATGCCCAGGTGGTCGAGCACGCCCATGCCGTCGGCGGCCATGTCGCTCAGCGTGTACGGCACGTCGGTGATCGGCTCCTTGGCCAGCGCCGCCTTCAGCGCCGCGCCGTCATGTCCACCTGCGACGCCGTCGAACTTCGTCGACAGCCCGCAGTCGCGGTTGTCGTAGCGGATGACGAACAGCCCGCGGCCGGCGAGCAGCTTGCAGAAGTCGTCGCGCCACGCGGTCATCTGCGCGGTGAAGCCCATCACGAGCAGCAGCGCCGGATCGTCGGGCGACCCGAACGTGTCGTACTCGATGGCGATGCTCGTCGCTGATCTGTGCGCTGGGCATGGGCGCACAGTACGTTCCGCGTCGGCGCCAGCCGGGTTGCCGAGCGATCACCAGGGAGGGGACCGATGACGGTCTTCGGAGTGCACGTCGGGCTGCAGCACACGACGGCCGACGAGCTGCGCAGCGTGTGGCGCAAGATCGAGGACCTCGGCTTCGGCTGGATCAGCGTGTGGGACCACTTCTACGGGGCCACCGGCAAGCCCGACGACGCCGCCTGCCTCGAGGCCGTGGCGATGCACGCCGCGCTCGCCTGCACCACGTCGAAGGTGCGCTGTCGGCTCGCTCGTCTACTCGATCGGCTACCGCCACCCGGCCGTGCTGGCCAAGGCGATCACGGCGATCGACCAGCTCTCCGGCGGACGCGCCGACATGGGCATCGGCGCCGGTTGGGCCGTCGTCGAGTACGACGCGTACGGCATCCCGTTCCCCGTCGACCAAGGTGCGCATGGACCAGCTGGAGGAGGGCATCCAGTGCCTGCGCGGCCTGCTGCACGACGACGTCACCGACTTCGACGGCAAGTGGTTCCAGCTCAAGGCGGCGCGCAACGAGCCACGCCCGGTGCAGGCCAAGCTGCCGATCTGGATCGGCGGCGGTGGGGAGAAGCGCACGCTGAAGATCGCCGCGAAGTACGCCGACGCGTGGAACGTGCCGTTCGTCGCCCCGGAGGGCTTCGCCGCCAAGCGCGCCGTGCTCCACCGCCATTGCGCCGACGTCGGCCGCGACCCGGGCGAGATCCGCTGTGCGATCAACACCGGCCTGGCGTTCACCCAGGAGAGCCTGGAGCAGCAGTTCGGGGCGCTCGCCCCGCACGTCGCGCCCGGCGTCCTCAAGGGCACCGACGAGGAGATCGTCGACCGCATCGGCCAGTACGTCGAGGCCGGCGCCGACCAGGTGAACCTCGCGCTGCGCGCCCCGTTCGACCTCGACGCGCTCGAGCGGTTCAGCGCGGCGCTGAACCTGGGCTGACGCAGCGCGGCGCGCAGGCGGACCAGCGCCGCCGGGGTGCGCGCGCCCCACCACAGCAGGTCCGCCCCGTCGACGATGCGCACATCGGCACCTGGGATCGCCGCGCGCAGCTCGTCGACGTGGCGCTCCTTGAACGGGTACGGCTCGGTGGGCAGCAGCACCAAGCCGGGCTGCGCCACAGCCAGGTCGTCGAGCTCGATCTCCGGGTAGCGCTCGGCGCCGGCCAGCACGTTGCCCACGCCCAGGTGCGCCAGCAACGTCGAGCCGTAGGTGTCGGTGCCGAGCGCCATCCACGGACGCCGCCAGATGAGCACGCAGGCGTCGGCCCAGTGGGCTGACCGGGGCGGACGTCGGCTCCGCCGCCGCGTGCACGCCGAGCACCTCGGCCAGCGTCGACAGCGTCGGACCGACATCCGCGAGCGCGGTGACGTGGGTGACGTGCACGGTCACGCCGTCGGCTGCGAGCGCCTCGGCGTCGGGGAGACGGTTCTCCTCGCGGTCCATCACGACGAGATCGGGTCCGAGCTCGACGATCGCGGCGATGTCGGGATCCTTCGTGCCACCGACGTGACGCAGCTGTGGCTGCTCGCAGAACCGCGTGCAGGCGACGACGTCCACGCCCCAGCGCGAGCAGCGTCTCGGTGACCGAGGGGACGAGGCTGACGACCCTCACCCGCCGGCTCGGCTCACAGCCCGAGCAGCTTGCGCTTCTGCGCCTCGAACTCGTCGGGCGTCAACGTGCCGCGCTGGAGCATCCCTTCGAGGCGCTCCAGCGACGCGGTGACGTCGACGGCCTGCGGCGGGGGCGGCGGCATGTTCGACCCACCAGGGATCGAGTAGCCGGCGCGCCGCTGGGCGTGGCTCTCCATCTCCGAGTGGATGAGGTTCTGCACGCGGTCGGGGTGGCGGATGTCGGTGAACCGGCTCTGCCCGTCCTCGCCGCCGGACTCGATGAGCAGGTCGCCGGCGCCGAGCATCCGCTCGAAGATCCGCTGGTGGAAGTTGACGTTCATCACCCGGTCGAGCGGGATCTCGATGCCGGCCTTGGAGATGATCCCCTGGCGGAAGATGATCCGGTGGGAGGTGATCACGAAGTTCGTGCTGATCCACTTCATGTACCGCGACACCAGCCACCCGGCGCCGCCGACGATGAGGATGAGGACGACCCAGCGCATCAGCTTGCCGAAGTTGCCGTTGGAGTCCGTCTGGACGAGCACGATGATCGCCACGATCAGGATGAGGATCAGCGTGAGCGCCGGCTTCCAGAAGTACCACCAGTGCGGGTGCATGTCGAGGGCAACCGTCTCGTCCGCGTTGAGGTTCTTCTTCGGATACGGCATCTCCGGAGCGTAGGGCTTCGGCCGTGTCGGCTCGTGCCGACGCAGCCGTCGCACACCCCTTCCGTACAGTGAGCGGATGGACCACGCGGCGCTGCTCGACGGGCTCGACGCCGCGCAGCGCGAGGCCGTCACCATCCCGGCCGGACCACTGGCGATCATCGCCGCGGCCGGCTCCGGGAAGACCACCGTCCTCACCCGACGCATCGCCTACCGCATCGCCACCGGTGCGGCGACCGCCAACCACACGCTGGCGCTGACGTTCACCCGCGACGCGGCGGGCGAGCTGCGCCGCCGGCTGCAGGCCCTCGACCTGCGCGAGCCGATCGAGGCCGGCACCTTCCACAGCATCGCCCTGCGGTTGCTGCGCGACCGTGCGCTGGCCCGCCACGAGCCCCCGCCGCGCGTGGCCACCGATCGACTGCGCCTCGTCCGTGAGTGCCTCACCCAGCTGCGCCTGGACCTCAGCCCCTCCGTGGCCGTGGTCGACCTCGACTGGGCACGCGCCCGGCTCGTCACGCCCGCGCACTACGAGGAGCTGTCCCGTCGGGCACGACGCAGCTCGGTCCCACCGACACGGTTCGCCGATCTGGCGCAGGCGTACGAGCAGCTCAAGCGGCGCCGCGGCGTGGTCGACTTCGACGACCTCCTCGAGCGGGCGGTCGAAGCCGTGCGCAGCGACGCGACCTTCGCCGACGTCGTGCGCTGGCGGTTCCGCCACATCTACGTGGACGAGGCGCAGGACCTCAACCCGCTGCAGCACGCGCTGCTCGAGTCGTGGCGTCGTGGTCGCCCCGACCTGTGCCTCGTGGGCGACCCGCGCCAGGCGATCTACGGGTGGAACGGTGCGGAGAGCACGACGCTCACGGAGGTCGAGCGGCGTTACCCCGCGGTCACGGTCGTCGCCCTCACCACCAACCACCGGTGCTCGCCGCAGGTCGTGCGCGCCGGCGCAGCCGCGCTCCTGAGTGGCGGCCAGGCCGACGACACGTCGAGCGACCAACCCGACGGCCCGGCCGTCGCCGTGCGCGGCTTCGCCACCGAGCACGACGAGGCCGACGGCGTCGTACGCGTCGTGCTCGACGCGCTCGGTCGCCTACGGCCCGGCCAGATCGGCGTCATCGCCAGGACCAACGAACAGCTCACCCTGCTCGAGCGCCGCCTCGGCGACGCCGGCGTGCCCACGTTGCGCGCGGCCGGCCGGTCGCCGCTCGAGATCGCCCTCGCCGACGCCTATCGGGCGGGCAGCCGCGACCAGCTCGCCGGCTGGCTGGACGAGGCACTCGCCGCGCCTGACGCGGTGCGTCGGCGCGTCGCCGAAGAGGCGGACCGCTTCCTGGCGACGAACGAGCCGGGAGGTTTCCGGTCCTGGGTGGAGTCGCGCCGGCCGTTCGACGACCTCACCCTGCCGCCGGCCGACGCGGTGGCCGTGCTCACGTTCCACGCGGCGAAGGGCCGCGAGTGGGAGACCGTGGTCGTCACCGGCGCGGAGGCCGGCCTCGTGCCGCACAGCTCGGCAACCAACAGCGCGCAGCGCGCCGAGGAATCGCGCCTGTTCTACGTCGCCGTCACCCGCGCCCGGCGGGAGCTGACCATCACCCACGCCGCGCAGCGCGCCGGGCGGGCGGCCGGCCCCAGCCCGTGGCTCGACGCGGTGGCCGCTTCCGGGCTGGCCGATCTTCCCGCGCCGGCTCCGCCCCAGTGGCTGACCCGGCGCGCGCCACCCGATCCGATCGCCGACCTGCGCACCTGGCGCACCGCCGTGGCCCGCGTCGCCGGCGTCCCCGAGGCGGCGGTGTGCAACGAGCGGGTGCTGCGCTCGCTGCACGAGGACCCACCGCCGACCGTCGACGACCTGGCCGTCCGCCTCGGCGTCAGCGTCACCGCGGCTGCTCGGCTCCGTCCGCTCCCGACGCCGCGCGGCGCCGTCGAGGTCAACCCCCTCCGCGAGCCTGCTTCATCTCCTCGAACACCTCCTGGCCGACGGCAATGAACAGCCCGGTCGCCTGGGCGCACAGCCGCCCGTCACTCGCCACGACGAGCTCGGCCGAGGTGAACGTCTTGCGACCGTCCACGCGCACGATGCGGCCACGGAAGTGCAGCTCGCGGTGCAGTGGTGTCGGCGAGCGGTAGTCGATGGTCAGGCTGGCGGTCATGCCCGGCCGGTTGGCGTGGGCCTGGGTGAAGCCGAGCACCTCGTCGAAACCGGCGGCGATGAACCCGCCGTGCACGCACCCGGGCGGTCCTTCGTAGGCGTCCGGGTAGGTCACGGTGCCGCGCACCTCCGTGCTCCCCGGCTCCGGGCTCCACGACATGTGGATCGGCGGCGCGAGCGGGTTGAGCACGCCCAGGAACGGGCTGTAGTCGACGAACGCGAAGTGCCCGAAGTCGGCGATGGCCGCCTCGCCGGCACCCTCGTAGCTGCGCCCATGAGTGCGCTGCCCGAGGACGCCGACCGCCCGCTCGAGGAGGTCGCGGGCCTCGGTGAACGCCTCGGCATCGGCCGTCGACGAGACGAGCTCCTCGATGATCCGGCGCGACGCATCGGCCAGGCGGATGCGCGGGTCGTCAGGTTCGATGTTGCTCTGGAACGACTGCAAGGAGTCGAAGGGCGCCGCGTCACTCATCGTCGTCAGGCGGCGTCGAGCAGGTCGACGATCACCGGAGCGTGGTCCGAAGGGCCCTGGCCCTTGCGCGCGTTGCGATCGATCACGGTCCACGCCACCCGGGCGGCCACCGGCGCCGAGGCGAGCACGAGGTCGATGCGCAGGCCGCGACCCTGGTGGAAGTCGCCGGCCCGGTAGTCCCACCAGCTGTAGATGCGGTCCTCGGTGTGCTGCGCGCGGAAGACGTCGACGAGGCCCCAGTCACACAGGTCGGCGAGCAGCTGGCGCTCGGCCGGGCTGGTGTGCGTCGCGGCGACGAACTTGCTCGGGTCGTAGACGTCGGCGTCGGTCGGGGCGATGTTGAAGTCGCCGGCCACCACGACCGGCTGGTCCGGTGTCGCCCGCGCGGCGACGTGGCGGCGCAGCTGGGCGAGCCAGCGCAGCTTGTACTCGTAGTGCGGGTTGTCCAGGCTGCGACCGTTGGGGACGTAGACGCTGGTGACGTCGATGCCGGCGCACCGGGCGGAGATGATCCGCGCGTCCGGGTCGGGTTCGCCGCCGTCGGCGAAGTTCACGGTCACATCCTCGAGACCGACCCTCGACAGGATCGCCACGCCGTTCCACTGACCCTGGCCGAAGTGGGCGCATTCGTAGCCGAGGGCGCCGAACGCCAGCGCCGGGAACGCCTCGTCGGCCAGCTTGGTCTCCTGCAGGCAGACGACGTCGGGCTGCACGTCGGCCAGCCACTCCTCCACACGCGACAGGCGGACCTTGAGCGAGTTGATGTTCCACGTGGCCAGGCGCATCCAGCCGACGGTACCAAGCGATGCACCGGCCGGCGCCAGAGCCCGATCCGCTGCGTCCAGTCCGGTGCCCTGTGCCTGATCGCGCGCGGCGCGATTGGAAGCGTCCAGATCCGAAGTGATCGCCGCAGACCGCGCCGGACGCGATCCCCGGCGTCCAGATCAGCGCTGGACGGCGGCGGGGGCGGGCGTCAGCTGGGCGTCGTGCGCCGGGAGCGCTTCGCCGGCGGTGCGGGCGGCGGTGCGTCGCTGGCGGCGTCGGCGGCTTCGACGGCAACGGCGGCGGCTGCCGCCTTCGCCGCAGTCTTGCGCGGCCGACGAGCCGGCGGCTTGGGCGGCGTGGGCTCGGCAGCCTCCTGGGTGGCAGGCGGCTGTTCGGGCTCGATTAGCTCGACCGGCGCCTCCGGCGCGGCGGCGGTCGACGCGCTGCGCGAGCTCGCTCGGGATGCCTTCCGGGCCCGCTTCACCGGTGCCGGCTCCGGCACGTCGTCGTGCGCATCGGCGGGCGGCGCGACGGTCGTGGTCTCGTCCGCCGCGGGCTCCACGGGTGCGGCCGCAGCCTTGCGCGCCCGCTTGCCGCGGTGCCGGCGGCGCGGCCGCGGCAAGCGCAGCGGGGTCCGTGAGGACGGTGACCACGTCGGCGACGACAGGCGCAGCCTTCTTGGTCCGCCGTGCTCGCGTCGGTGCGGGAGCCTCCGGTGCAGCGGCCTCGGCGGTCTCGGTGGCGTCCTCGACGACGGGCTCGGGTACCGGCGCAGCCTTCTTCGTGCGCCGCGCCGGCTTCGGCGCCGGCAGCTTGGCGGTGGCCATGGCCGGCAGCGCGAGGTCGATGCTGCGGCGCGCCGGGGCGAAGCTCTCGACCACCAGGGTCACCGACTCGCCGACCTTCATGAACTCGCGGGCGCTGCGCGGCGCCGGCTCGGACATCAGCCGCAACGGCACGTAGCCGCGCACGTCGCCGATGGTGACGTAGGCCCCGTGGGACGAGTACGAGTCGACGATCGCGCTGACGCTGGTCCCCGGCGGATGGTGCTCGACGAACGTGAGGAACGGCAGCAGCTCGTTGACCTCGCTGGCCCGTGGCGCCATCTTCGCCTCGACCGCGAGAGCCGGCACGATGTCCGGCGCCGCGGGCTGCGGCTGCTGTTCCGGCGCACGCCGCTGGCCGCCGCCGCGCCTGGGCAGCACCGCACCGGGCGGGGGCGCGCTCGGCACGGGCATCGGCTGGTTGGCCTCCGGGCTGCCGCTGCGCACCTCGTTGGTCGCGCTGGAGCCCTTGCGGCCCTTGCGCTTGCTGTCGGCGACGGACTTGCGGCGACAGCGGCCCGCGCACCGGGGCGCGGTTGACGAACACCCAGCCGATGTGCGGCACGGGCTTGCCGCCGACCAGGCGCCCTTCGTCGAACAGCCAGGCGTACTGACCGTGGAACTCCTGGAAGCTGTCGTTGCTCAGGATCGTCGCCTTGACCTTGTCGGCGATGCTCAGGACGAACGCATCCCCACGGCCGACGGCGCCGGCAGGCGGGGCGACGAGCTCGTTGGCCGCGACCGCGGCATCGAACGCCGACACCTCCTTGGCGTCGATGCGATGCCCGAAGGTCGCGTCGACGACCACGGTGATCAGCGCGTCCGGCTCGACCTCCATGTAGGCCCTGACGGCCTCGTCGAGCTGTTGCAGGCTCGGCATGGACCGACCTTCGGTGGCGATGTTCGACCCGTCGACGACGACGTGGTGCTGGGGCTGCTGCGGCATAACGTCTGGCTAGTCAAGCAGGTGGTTGGCGTCGTTCGTCGGATGGGTGACCAGTTGGACGTGCTCACCTACAGTTCGCCGGATGATCAAGGCAGTGCTGTGGGATTTCGGGGGCGTGATCCTCTCCAGCCCGTTCGAGACGTTCAACCGCTACGAGGAGGCCAACGGTCTGCCGAAGGACTTCCTCCGCACGGTCAACGCGACGAACCCCCACGACAACGCGTGGGCCAGGCTGGAACGCAGCGACATCTCCCCCGCCGAGTTCGACGCCGAGTTCGCCAGCGAGTCCGAGGCGCTCGGCCACCGGGTGCCCGGCAGCGACGTGCTCGCGCTGCTCGCCGGCGACGTGCGCGACGAGATGGTCAGCCTGCTCGACGACCTCAAGGCGCGGGGCTACCTGCTCGCCTGCCTGACCAACAACGTCGGCGGTCAGCACGCCAGCTCCGAGCGATCCGACACGATCGCCGCGATCATGGCTCGGTTCGACGTGGTCGTGGAGTCCAGCAAGGTGGGCGTCCGCAAGCCGGAGACCACGTTCTACGAGATGGCCTGCAAGCTGCTCGGCGTGGACCCGAAGGAGTGCGTCTTCCTCGACGACCTCGGCGTCAACCTCAAGCCCGCCGCGGCGATGGGCATGAGGACGATCAAGGTCATCTCAGCCGACCAGGCGATCAACGACCTCCACGCCATGCTGCGCGTCTGACCTACCCGAACACGCCGTCCATGAGGTCGGCGAGCTCCTGGTCGTGGATCGCCTTGGAGCCGGTGGCCGGGCTGCCGCTCTCGACGCGCGAGACGTGGCGCAGGTCGTAGCCGCGCTCCTTGATCCGCCACACGCGAGCCTCGACGAAGCTCCACGGGCCCATGTTCTCCGGCTCCTCCTGGAGCCACACGAGCTCGCGGGCGTTGGGGTAGCGCTCGAGCACCTCGAGCAGGCGGTCCTGGGGGAACGGATAGAGCTGCTCGAGGCGGATGACCGCCGCCGGCGCCTGGCGCTTGTCACGCTCGCTCATCGCGTCCCACGCCACCTTGCCGCTGCAGAAGACCAGCCGGGTGACGCTCGCCGGGTCGGCGACGAACGGATCGTCGAGGACCTCCTCGAACGAACCTGTGGCCAGGTCGTCGACCGCCGAGCGGCTCTCCTTCATGCGCAAGGGAGCCTTGGGGGTGAACAGCACGAGCGGCTTGAGGATGTCGCGCCGCACCTGGCGGCGCAGCAGGTGGAAGTACTGCGCCGCGGTGGTGGCGTTGCACACCTGGATGTTGTCCTCGGCGCACAGCGTGAGGAACCGCTCGATGCGGGCCGAGGAGTGCTCGGGGCCCTGGCCCTCGTAGCCGTGAGGCAGGAGCAGGACGAGTCCGTTGGTCTGGCCCCACTTGTC
>CAWCFL010000002.1:0-68958 GCA_963794805.1 uncultured Acidimicrobiales bacterium | reverse complement strand
CGCACGACATCGGGTCGAGGATAGTCGTCGGCCCGCTCGGTCCCGGCGCCTCAATTGCTGACGCTCACCGGCCGTCCGGCTCGTCGCTGGTGTCGTTCGCCCCCGGTGTCCATCGCTGTGCGACCTCCCCGTCCCGAGTGACCGTCGTCTCATCGGTCACTCCGAGTGGTGATGACGCCGCCGGCGCCGAATCGGTTCGCACCACCCCCAGACGGAGTCGCTCCGTGGTTCCGCGGAGGTCGCGGAGTAGCGTCGCCGTTGACGGATCCGGCAAGGGGGCCGGCCGTCCACATACCGGAGGGCGTGCCCTCCGAGGGGGAGGGTGTCATGACCGACACCGTCGAGCGCCCGGCAGGGCGCCAAGCCGAGACGATCTCACGTGTCGTGGTCCGCTTCGCCGGAGACTCCGGCGACGGCATGCAGCTCACCGGCGACCGGTTCACCTCGGCCAGC
Source organism: uncultured Acidimicrobiales bacterium (assembly GCA_963794805.1). Lineage (GTDB taxonomy): Bacteria > Actinomycetota > Acidimicrobiia > Acidimicrobiales > Ilumatobacteraceae > JAODBQ01. The sequence continues at coordinate 68,505 of CAWCFL010000002.1, read as the reverse complement.
GCGCTGTTCGGCAACGACCTGTCCACGCTGCCCGACTTCCCGGCCGAGATCCGCGCCCCAGCCGGCACCGTCAACGGCGTCTCCAGCTTCCAGGTGCACATCTCCGACCACGACATCACCACCCCGGGCGACGCCCCGAGCGTGCTCGTGGCGATGAACCCGGCGGCGCTCAAGGCCGACCTCAACCGGCTCGAGCAGAACGGCCTGCTGATCGTCAACACCGACGCGTTCACCGAGCGCGACCTGACCAAGGCCGGCTACTCGCACAACCCGCTGGAGGACGACTCGCTCGCGCCTACCGGGTGATCGAGGTGCCGATGACCTCGCTCACGGCGCTCGCCACCGAGCCGCTCGGCGTCAAGTCGCGCGACTCCGAGCGGTCGAAGAACTTCTTCGCCCTGGGGATGATCTCCTGGCTGTACTCCCGGCCGATCGAGCCGACCCTCGAGTGGATCGACCAGCGCTTCAAGGACCTGGTGAAGGCGAGCAACACCGCCGCGTTCCACGCCGGCTACCACTTCGGTGAGACCACCGAGCTGTTCGACCATCCCTACGAGGTCCGCCCGGCGAAGATGCCGCCGGGCGAGTACACCAACATCAGCGGCAACACGGCGCTCGCCTGGGGCCTGGTCGCCGCCGGCCAGCTGGCCAAGCTGCCGATCACGCTCGGCAGCTACCCGATCACCCCGGCCAGCGACATCCTCCACGAGCTGAGCAAGCACAAGCACTTCGGCATCCGCACGGTGCAGGCCGAGGACGAGATCGCCGCCATCGGCATGGCCCTCGGCGCAGCGTTCGCCGGCCACCTCGGCATCACCACCACCAGCGGCCCCGGCGTGGCGCTCAAGAGCGAGACCACCAGCCTGGCCATCTCGCTGGAGCTGCCGCTGCTGCTGATCGACATCCAGCGTGGCGGCCCGTCCACCGGCCTGCCCACCAAGACCGAGGCGGCCGACCTGAACATCGCCCTGTACGGCCGCCACGGCGAGGCGCCGCTGCCCGTCGTCGCCGCGTACAGCCCGTCGCACTGCTTCTTCGCGGCGATCGAGGCCGCTCGCATCGCGCTCAAGTACCGCACGCCGGTCATCCTGCTGAGCGACGGCTACATCGCCAACGGCGCCGAGCCGTGGAAGCTGCCCGACGTCGACGCGCTGCCCGACATCTCGGTGCCGTTCGCCACCGAGCTGAACCACACCGCGCCCGACGGCACCGAGGAGTTCTGGCCGTACCTGCGCGACCCGGAGACGCTGGCCCGCCCGTGGGCCATCCCCGGCACCCCGAGGCTGATGCACCGCATCGGCGGGCTGGAGAAGGAGGACGGTTCCGGCGACATCAACTACACGCCGGAGAACCACGAGCGGATGGTCCACCTGCGCGCCGCGAAGGTCGCCGGGATCGCCGACGACATCCCGCTCGCCGAGATCGTCGGCGACGAGGACGCCGAGCTGTGCATCCTCGGGTGGGGCTCCACGTGGGCGGCGATCGACGCCGCCGTGCAACGCACCCGACGTGCCGGGACGAAGCTCGCCTGGATGCACATCACCCACCTCAACCCGCTGCCGAAGAACCTCGGCGAGCTGCTCCGGCGGTTCCCCAAGATCATCGTGCCCGAGCTCAACCTCGGTCAGCTGTGCCGCCTGGTGCGCGCCGAGTACCTCGTCGACGCCAAGGCGGTCACCAAGGTGCAGGGCCTGCCCTTCACCGCCATCGAACTCGAAGTTGCCATCGCCGATGCCCTGGCCCAGGAGGTGCCGTCATGACCGACACCATCGTTCCCATCACGACGAAGAAGGACTGGACCAGCGACCAGGAGGTGCGCTGGTGCCCCGGTTGCGGCGACTACGGCATCCTCCTCGCCGTCCAGCAGCTGATGCCCGACCTCGGCGTCGCCCCGGAGAACACGGTCTTCGTCAGTGGCATCGGCTGCTCCAGCCGGTTCCCGTACTACATGAACACGTACGGGATGCACTCGATCCACGGGCGCGCCCCGGCCATCGCCACCGGCGTCGCCGTCGCCCGGCCGGACCTCGACGTGTGGGTCATCACCGGTGACGGTGACGGCCTGTCGATCGGCGGCAACCACCTCATCCACGCCCTGCGGCGCAACGTCAACCTGACGATCCTGCTGTTCAACAACCGGATCTACGGGCTCACCAAGGGCCAGTACTCGCCGACTTCGGAGCTCGGCAAGGTCACCAAGAGCACCCCGCTCGGTTCGGTCGACCCGCCGTTCAACCCGCTCAGCGTGGCGCTCGGTGCAGAAGCCTCGTTCGTCGCCCGCACGCACGACCTCGACCGCAAGCACATGCAGCGGATCTTCAAGGCCGCCCACGATCACCGCGGCGCGTCGTTCGTCGAGATCCTGCAGAACTGCAACGTGTTCAACGACCACGCGTTCGAGGGCGTCACCGGGAAGAACTCGCGCGAGGAGATGATGATCGACCTGATCGACGGCCAGCCGATCCGCTTCGGCGCCAATGGTCATCGCGGCGTGGTCATGCAGCCCGACGGGCAGCTGAAGATCGTCGCGGTCGCCGACGTCGGCGAGGACGCGATCCTCGTGCACGACGCCACGCGGGACGATCCGAGCCTGGCGTTCGCCCTTGCCCGGTTGTCTCACGACGATCACTCGCCGACGCCGTTCGGTGTGTTCCGCGACGTCGACCGCGGCCTCGGCTACGGCGAGATGGTCGCCGCCCAGGTGGTCGAGTCGTCGGCCAAGAAGGGTCCCGGCGATCTCAAGACGCTCCTGCGCAGCGGCGGTACCTGGCCGGTCGCTTAGTCGTCCACCACCAGTCGCCGCCACCCGCCAGACTGGGCGGATGGGAACGGTCCATCCGAGCATCACACCGCCGGTCGCCGAGTGGATCGCGCGCCAGCACATGTTCACCGTGGCCACCGCGCCCCTCGACGCCGACGGGCACGTCAACGTCTCGCCGAAGGGCTTCGACTCGCTGCGGATCATCGACGAGCTGACCGTCGCCTACCTCGACTACACCGGCAGTGGCGCCGAGACGATTGCCCACGTGCGCGAGAACGGGCGGATCACGCTGATGTGGTCGGCGTTCGAAGGTCCGCCGCGGATCGTGCGCGTCCACGGTCGCGGCGAGGTGCTGGCGGTGGACGACGCCCGTGTCGCCGGCCTGTTCGAGGTCGGTCGCGGGGCCCGGGCGGTGATCGTCGTGCACGCCGACCGGGTGAGCGACTCGTGCGGCTACGCGGTGCCGTTGTACGAGTACGTCGGCGAGCGCACGAGGCTGGTCGAGTGGGCCGCGGCGAAGTCCGATGAGGAGCTCGTCGCCTACCACGAGGCGAAGAACACCCGGTCGATCGACGGGCTGCCGGCGCTGGCCCACTGACCCGGCGACGTGGGGGAGCACCGGCCGGCCCGACGGTGTGGTCGAGGTCGGAGCTGAACGTCTCGGCAGGTTGACACATACCAATATAGGTATATGATGGGGACATGGCTCCCCGACCGACGACGACGGATGCGTTCATCGCCGTCGCCGACCCGGGTCGCCGCCAGCTCCTCGATGCCATCGGCACCGGGGAGGTCACCGTGGGCGAGCTCGTCGATCGCCTCGGCATGGGGCAACCGCAGGTGTCCAAGCACCTCGCGGTCCTCCGTGCCGTGGACCTCGTGCTCGTCCGCCAGGACGGGCGCCGCCGCTGGTACCGGATCAATGGTCCGGCGCTGCGCCCGATCCACGACTGGGTGGGCAACTTCGAGCGCACCTGGAACACCCGTCTCGATCGGCTCGACGACCTGCTCGGCGAGCTCCGACAACAGGAGGATCCATCATGAACCAGCTGAGCAACCGCAACGGCTCCGCCGTCGTCACCCTGCCCAACGACACCGACATCCACATCGTCCGCCAGTTCGACGCACCTGCCGCGTTGGTGTTCAAGGCGACCACCACGCCCGAACTGGTCAAGCGGTGGTGGGGCTTCGAGTCCGCCGAGTGGGCCGTGTGCGACATCGACCTGCGCGTCGGTGGCGGGTGGCGCTACGTCGTGCGCGAAGGCGACATGGAGGTCGGCTTCCACGGCGAGTACCGCGAGCTCGATCCGCCCCGACGCGTCGTGTCCACCGAGGTGTTCGAGGGCTTCCCCGACGCCGAGGCGGTGAACACCATCACCCTCGACGAGGCCGACGGCGTGACGACGATGACCGTGGTCGTGCACCACAGCTGCAAGGAGCACCGCGACGGACACGTCGACGCCGGGATGGAAGGCGGCCTGCAGATCTCCTACGACCGCCTCGAGGACCTGCTCGACGCGTGACCGTCAGGACACCTCGGCCATCGCTGCCTGCCGGCGATGGTCGGGGTGCTCCGGCGCGGTCAGCCGGTGACCAGTGCGTCGGCGATCTCCAACGCCTCGTCGAGCACGGCGATGCCGTGCTCGACGTCGGCCACGCTCGTGGTGCACGGCGGCACGACGTGCACCCGGTTGAAGTGCGTGAACGGCCACACGCCCTTGGCCTTGCACGCCGCGGCGATGTCGTTCATCGGCTTGGCGTCGGCACCGGTGGCGTTGAACGGCACCAGCGGCTCGCGGGTCTCGCGGTTGCGCACCAGCTCGATCGCCCAGAACACGCCGAGCCCGCGGACGTCGCCGATCGACGGGTGGTTGGCCTGGAGCTTGTCCAGTGCCGGGCCGATGACGTCGGTGCCGAGCATCCTGGCGTGCTCGACGATGCCCTCCTCCTTGAAGATGTTGATGCTCGCCACGGCCGAGGCGCACGCGAGCGGGTGGCCGCTGTAGGTCAGGCCACCCGGGTACGCACGGTCCTTGAACGTGTCGGCGATCGCCTGGCTGATGACCACCCCGCCGAGGGGCAGGTAGCCGGAGTTGACCCCCTTGGCGAAGCACACCAGATCGGGCTGCACGCCCCACTTGTGGAAGGCGAACCACTCGCCGCAGCGACCGAAGCCGGCCATCACCTCGTCGCAGATGAGCACGATGCCGTGGCGGTCGCACAGCTCGCGCACGCCGGCCAGGTAGCCGTCGGGCGGCACGAGGATGCCGTTCGTGCCGACGACGGTCTCCAGCATGATCGCCGCGACGGTCTGCGGACCCTCGACCATCAGCACGTCGGCCAGGTGCGCGAGCGCCCGGGTGCCCTCCTCGGCGTCGCTCGTCGAGTGGAACGCGCTGCGGTACGGGTACGGGCCCCAGAACTTGACGACCCCGGGGACGCCTGGTTCGCTCGGCCAGCGGCGCGGGTCGCCGGTGAGCGTGATCGCTCCGCCCGTTCCCCCGTGGTAGCTGCGGTAGGTGGTGAGCACCTTGTGCCGCCCGGTGTGCAGGCGGGCCATGCGCAGGGCGTTCTCCGTGGCTTCGGCGCCGGCGTTGGTGAAGAACACGTGGGAGAAGTGGTCGTCGACCGGGCCGCCGAGGTTGGCCACCTCGCTGATCAGCCGCGCCGCCTCGCTGCGTGCCGCGTTGGCGTGGAACGGGGCGACGGTGCACAACGTCGCCGCCTGCTCCTGGATCGCGGCGACGAGCTTGGGGTGCTGGTGGCCGATGTTGACGTTGACCAGTTGACTGGAGAAGTCGAGGTAGCGGGTGCCGTCCTCGGTCCAGAACCAGCTGCCCTCGGCGCCGGCCACCACCAGGGGGGTGAGGCTGCCCTGGGCGCTCCAGGAGTGGAAGACATGGGCTCGGTCGTCGGCGTAGGCGTCGCTCATGGTCACCGATCGTAGGCGCTGACGGCGCAGCGTTCGTTCCACGATCGGGCGGACAGAACGCTCATCGTTACCGGACAAAGAGCCCGGCGATGCCGTCGGCTAGCTTCGCGGGACGTGCGCATCCTGGTGACCAACGACGACGGCATCGACTCCGTGGGTCTGCACGTGCTCGCCAGGTCGATGCGTCCGCACGGCGACGTGGTGATCATCGCCCCCGACCGCGAGTTCTCCGGCGCCAGCGCTGCGGTCGGCGCGCTGCACCTCGTCCAACCCGAGGCGCGCCGCGAGCACGTCGACGGCATCGACGAGGCCTGGTCGCTCAACGGGCCGCCGGCACTGTGCGTGATGTTCGCCCGGCTCGGCGTGTTCGGTGCGCCGTTCGACCTCGTCGTGTCGGGCATCAACCCAGGGGCCAACGTCGGCCGGTCGGTGTACCACTCGGGCACGATCGGGGCGACGCTGTCGGGGCGCATCGGCAACATCTCCGGTGTGGCCGTCAGCCAATCGGTCGCCGGAGTCGGCGTCGAAGGTCAGGCGTGGGACCAGATGATCGTCGGCCAGCACTGGGACACCGCCGCGGCGGTGGCGGCGGCGTTCGTCGAGGGCCTGGTCGACTCGCTGCCCGACGAGGCGGTGGTGGTCAACCTGAACGTGCCGAACTGCGCGATGCACGAGATCAAGGGCTGGCGTCACGCCCGGGTCGGGCGCGAGCCGCAGCGACCGGTGGCCAAGGCCGAGCTGGTGCCCATGGTCGGCCACGACGGTGCCTACCGGGTGGCGATGGAGTGGGGCGACGAGCTGGACCTGCCGCCCGACACCGATGGTGGCACCGTGGAGAAGGGCTTCGTCGCGGTGACCTACCTCAGCCGGCTGCACGAGATCGACCGGCCGGACATGGAACCCGCCGAGAAGTCGCTCAGCACCGTGGTCGACGCCGCGGGGTGACGCTCAGGCGTCGAGTGCCTCGTCCGCCGCGGCGCTGCGCCCCGGACCTCCTCGTCGGGCGCCTCGTCAGGCGACGATCCTCGGTCGGCGAGGCCGCGTACGCAGCATGGCCACCGACCAGGCCAGCACGACGCCCCCGACGATCTCGTCGGAGTAGTGGCCACGCTCGTACACGGCCGCGATGCAGACGACTGCTGCCACGAGACCGGCGAGCATGCGTGAGCCACGCTGCGCCGCACGATCCAGGCCGCCGACATCGCCACGTAGACGGTGCGCATCGCGTGGCCGCTCGGATAGCTGTGGAACGCCGCGAACATCCACTCGCGGATCAGCCCACCCCACGGCCAGCATCACGCACGTAGCCGGCGACCATGGCGATGACCTGCCGCCGTCGTCGCCGCCACCCCACGACTGCGATGAGCCCGATCGCCAGCGACATCGGCAGCATGTCGCCCAGGGACGTGATCCTGCTCGACCATCGTGTCGTACGAGAGGTCGCGGTGCAAGTGAACGACGGTGTCCACCGGATCACCCGAGAACGTAGCCGAACGTCAGGTTGTTGACGGTCCCCGTCGTCCGTTGGAGTTGTACAGCAGCCAATATGCGGTCTCGGGTTGCAGGTCCGCGACGATCGGCACGGTGTTCCATTCGTCGCCGACGAGCTGGCCCGTCTGGAGCTCGTCGCGATGAGGTGGTCCCGGTGCCGCCGTGCTCGATCGCTGTAGATGGCCAGTTGGAAGAGGTCGTAGGGCGCAGCGTCGATCGGGCTGGCGACGAACACCGACATCGACGTCACCGCGCCGGCGCCGAGCCGGTGCTTCGAACCGCGTGCCGTTGATGTTGTGCGAGTCAGCCGAGTCCACCCTCGGTCCGATCCCGGCCGCAGCCGACGATGTTGTCGCGTCGGTCGACGTCGCGGCGCGGCCGGCGGCATCGGTAGCGAACGAGGCGTAGACGGAGACGCTCGATGTTCGAGGTGCCGTCGATCGTTCGACCCGATGTCGGCCAGTAGCCGAACCCCTCGGTCGATCCACACGCTGCGCCGGACTGCCATGGACTGATCGCGTCGTGGACGACCACGGTCCACAGGGCGAACGCCAACGAAGTCGGCCAACGCACCGTGGATCAGGCCTTGTGGTTCACGGAAGTCTCCTCGGGCTCACCGCGTCCCGTCGCAGCACGCCGCGTCGATCGCACCATCCGGCTCGGTCGATGACAAGCGGTTCGCCCCGATCGGCGCGAAGATCTCCGACACTTCGCGGCGATCAGGCGGTTTCGTGCGCTCATCGCGACGAGGCGTGGTGTCCGTGCGTTGATCCGCGCCGTCAGCCGAGCGCGGCGATGGCCTCGGCGGTCGCCAGGACGCGCTGGGCGTTGACCACGTGCAGGTTCTCGATCATCCGCCCGTCGACGGTGATCACGCCCGTGCCGGACGCCAGCCCCGCTTCGAACGCATCGATCACCCGCCGGGCGTGGGCGACGTCGTCGTCGCTCGGAGCCCAGACGTCGTTGGTGATGTCGACCTGGCCGGGATGGATCAACGTCTTGCCGTCGAAGCCCATCTCCCAGCCCTGGACGCACTCGGCGCGGAAGCCGTCGAGGTCCTTGACGTCGTTGTACACCCCGTCGACGATCACCTTGCCGGCCTCGCGGGCGGCGAGCAGGGCGACGGCCAGGTGGGGCACGAGGGGTTGACGACCGGGCAGGAGCTGGGCGCGCAGCTCACGGGCGAGGTCGTTGGTGCCCATCACGAGCACGCTGACGCGCGGATGGGCGACGATGGCGCGCACGTCGAGGATCGCCGTGGGCGTCTCGATCATCGCCCAGATCGTCAGGTCCGGCGGGGCGCCGGCGGCGTCGAGGCGCTTGGACACCTCGTCGACGTGGGCGACGGAACCGACCTTGGGGATCACCACGGCCGACGCCCCCGACGTCGCCGCGGCCGCGAGGTCGTCGGCTCCCCACTCGGTGTCGAGCCCGTTGCACCGGATGGTCAGCTCGCGGTGGCCGTACTCACCCGACCCGGCGGCCGCGACCGCCTTGGGCCGGGCGTCCGTCTTGGCATCGGGTGCGACGGCGTCCTCCAGGTCGAAGATGATGGCGTCGGCGGGGATCGCCTTGGCCTTCTCCAGCGCTCGGTCGTTGGCCGCCGGCATGTACAGCACGGAGCGGCGCGGCCGGAGGGCGTCGACGGCGCTCACGAGGTGAACCCGTAGGCCGCGGCGAGCTGTGGGTCTCGCTCGGCGAGCTCCCTGGCCAGGCTGACGACCACGTGGTGCTGCTTGACCGAGGCGTCGTCCTCCATCTTCCCGTCGATCATCAGCGCGCCGGTGCCGTCGCCCATGGCCTCGATGATCCGCTGGGCGTGCTGCACGTCGGCCACCCGCGGGCTGAACACCCGCTTGGCGATCTCGATCTGCACGGGGTGCAGGCTCCAGGCACCGACGCAGCCGAGCAGGTACGCGTTGCGGAACTGGTCCTCACAGGCGACGACGTCCTTGATGTCACCGAACGGGCCGTAGTACGGCAGGATCCCGTTGGCCACGCAGGCGTCGACCATGCGCGACAGCGTGTAGTGCCACAGATCCTGTTGGTACGTGGCGCGTGGCGCGTCGGGGTCGTCGGGATCGGGGTCGACGCGGACGAGGTAGTCGGGGTGGCCACCGCCGACGCGCGTCGTCTTCATCCGCCGGTTGGCCGCGAGGTCGGCCGGACCGAGGCACAGACCCTGCATGCGCGGCGACGCGGCGCAGATCTCCTCGATGTTGTTCACACCGCGGGCGGTCTCCAGGATCGCGTGGATCATCAACGGCTTGGTCAGCCCGGCCTTGGCCTCCAACTGGGCGAGCAGGCGGTCGACGTAGTGGATGTCTTCGGCACCTTCGACCTTCGGCAGCATGATCACGTCGAGCTTGTCGCCGACTTCGGTGACCAGGGTGGTGAGGTCGTCGAGGCACCACGGTGAGTCGAGGCTGTTCACCCGTGTCCACAACTGGGTGTTGCCGAAGTCGATGTTCTTGGCGACCTTGACGAGCCCGGCGCGGGCGGCCTCCTTGTCGGCCATCGGGATGGCGTCCTCGAGGTTGCCGAGGATCACATCGACCGTCGGGACGATCTCCGGCAGCTTGGCCGTGACCTTCTCGTTCTGCGGCGGGAAGAAGTGGATCACCCGGCTCGGACGGATCGGGATCTCGCGCAACGGCTCGGGAGCCCCGACGGCGAGCGGCTTGAAGAAGTCCTTGGGACTGCGCACGCTGGGAGGCTAGGGGGCTCCGACAGAACCGGCAAAGACATCGCCGGCGCTGGCAGCCAAGATGACCGTGTGCCCGATCTCGACGCCTACCTGTTCGACGCCGGCGGGGTGCTGGTGCTTCCCGACCCGACCGTCCTGGCCCCCCTGCTCGCACCGTTCGGCGGTTCGACCGACATCGACGCGCACGTGCGGGCCCACTACCGCGGCATGGCCGCCAAGAGCGCGGCCGGCAGCGGCGAGACGTTCTGGGAGGAGTACAACCGGGAGTACGTCCGGTCGGTCGGCGTGCCCGGCGAGGAGGTCGACGTCGCCGCGCTGGTGCTCGAGCGCACGCGCAACGTGTGGTTGTGGCGCTGGCCGATCGCCTCGAGCGTCGTCGCGCTGCGCCGGCTGCACGAGGCCGGGGTGCCGATCGGCGTCGTCAGCAACGCCAGCGGGCAGATCGCCGACGTGCTCCGGCGGGCCGGTGTGTGCCAGGTCGGACCGGGCGACCACACGCCGGTGCGCGTGATCGTCGACAGCCACGTCGTCGGCGTGGCCAAGCCCAGCCCGGAGATCTTCGACCACGCGCTGCACCTGTTCGACGGCATCGCGCCGCGACGGATCGGCTTCGTCGGCGACTCGGTGACGATGGACGTCGCCGGCGCCCGCGCTGCCGGCCTGCACCCGATCCTCCTCGATCCGTTCGACGATCACCCCGACGCAGACTTCGACCGCATCCGCTCGCTGTCCGAGCTCACCCGGTGATCGTCACCTGCCGGGCCGGGCTCTCGGTGCACGTGTTGTTCTCGGTGCAACCGCGCAGCCGGACCGTCGACGTCCCCGCGCCGGTGCACGGGATGCTGACGACCGCGGCGGTCTCGTTCGGCCCGTAGCCGGCGGTCTCGGCGAACGGCGTGTCGCGCTGGCGCCGCGCGCCCTCGGGGAGTCCCCAGTCGACCACCCGGCCACTCCCGTCCGGGATCGGGCGAGGGGCGGTTCGACCGTGGGCCCGTGCGCTTGACCGGTGGACCGCCCGACGTGCCACGCTTCGCCGCCATGAGCGAACTGCGCCACCGCATCGAGAACGTCAACGGGATCCGCATCCACTGCGTCGAGGCGGGGGAGGGTCCGCTCGTGCTGCTCGTGCACGGCTTCCCCGAGTCGTGGTACTCGTGGCGCCACCAGCTGCCGGCGCTGGCCGATGCCGGCTATCGGGCCGTGGCCATCGATGTGCGCGGCTACGGGCGGTCTTCGGCGCCCGTCCCGATCGAGTCGTACCGGATGCTGGCGCACGTGGCCGACAACGTCGCACTCGTCGACGCTCTCGGCGCCGAATCGGCAGTCGTCGTCGGCCACGACTGGGGCGCGCCGATCGCCTGGAACTCGGCGCTGCTGCGGCCGGACGTGTTCCGTGCCGTGGCCGGACTCTCGGTGCCCTTCGCCCCGGCCGGGCCGACTCGCCCGACCGACGCGTTCCGCATGATGGGCGGCGACGAGGAGTTCTACATCCTGTACTTCCAGCAGCCCGGTCGGGCCGAGGCCGAGCTGGACGCCGACGTGCGCCGCTGGCTGCTGGGCTTCTACTTCTCGGCGTCGGGCGACGCACCGAGCCCGATGCGTGGTGCCGGCACCATCGCCACGATCCCCGCGGGAGCGAAGATGCACGAGCGATTCAGCTTCCCCGAGGCGCTGCCGGCATGGTGGACCGAGGACGACCTCGACCTGTACGCCGGCGAGTTCGAGCGCACCGGGTTCACCGGCGGGCTGAACCGCTACCGCAACGTGGATCGCGACTGGGAGGACCTCACCGCCTTTCGCGGCAAGCCGATCGAGGTGCCCGCGCTGTTCGTCGGCGGCGACCGCGACGGTCCGACGATCTGGGGTCAGGCGTCGATCGACCGCTTCCCGACGACGCTGCCCAAGCTGCACCGCTCGGTGATCCTCCCCGGCTGTGGCCACTGGACCCAACAGGAGCGCCCGGCCGAGGTCAACGAGGCGCTGATCGACTTCCTCGGCTCCCTCGACGACTGAGTCCTCTGGATGGGGACGGGCGACGCAGGCATCGATCCGCCCGACATCCCGCGCAGTGCGCTGCCCCCTCCTCGGGATCCCGCCGGCCCCCTTCATGGATCGTCAGTGACGAAACCCATCGTCAGCCATTCGTCGCACCCCTCATGGATCGTCAGTGACGAAACTCGCTGTCGGCCATCCGTCGCGCCCCTTCACGGATCGTCAGTGACGAAATCGTCGGTCGACGACGAGGTGCCGCCGGCGGTCCGTTCGGGTCGCGCCGCTGACGACGGTTTCCGGTGCAGCGGCCGTGACACGACCAGCTCGTCGGTGGTGCAGGCCGAGGTTCGAAGCGTCACTGACGATTCGCCAGGCCAGCCGTCGAGTCGCACGGCCCCGATTGCGTCACTGACGATTCGCCCCGGCCAGCCGTCGACGCACACGACCGGGGTTGCGTCACTGACGATTCGCCAGGCCACCCGCCGAGGCCCACGGCCGGGGTTGCGTCACTGACGATTCGCCACGGCACCCGCCGAGGCGACCGACCGCAATCAGGGTCACTGACGATTCGGGACGTCAGGCGGGCGTCGGGACGTCGAGCGTCTCGATCGTCGCCCCGGCCAGCACCGGACCGGTGGTCTGCAGGTGGCAGGCCACCGTGCCGCCGCCTTCCACCGGGGTGTGCGCGGGCATCTCGTCGCGGCACACGTCCATCGCCCACGGACAGCGGGTGATGAACGGACAGCCCGCCGGGGGGCGGGACGGGTCCGGCGGCTCGCCGGCGAGCACGATCCGCTGCCTGCCGCGCTGGCGCCGCGGGTTGGGGATCGGGACGGCGGAGAGCAGGCCGAGGCTGTAGGGATGCGCCGGATGCTCGAAGATGCGCGACGAAGGGCCTTCCTCGACGATCCGCCCGAGGTACATCACCGCGGTCCGCCCGGCGATGTGCCGCACCACGGCGAGGTCGTGGGCGATGAACAGCAACGAGATGCCGAGTTCGGCCTGCAGGTCCTCGAGCAGGTTGATGATCTGGTTCTGCGTCGACACGTCGAGCGCGCTGACCGCCTCGTCGCAGACGACGAGCTTGGGACGGTTGGCGATCGCCCGGGCGATGGCGATGCGCTGGCGCTGGCCGCCGGAGAACTCGTAGGGGTAGCGGTCCACGTGGCGCTGCGACAGCCCGACGTGGTCGAGCAGCTCGGCCACCCGCTTGTTGCGCGCCTTGCCGGTGATGCCGGCCTGCACCTCGAGCGGCTCGCCGATGATGTCGGCCACCACCATCGCCGGGTTCATCGAGGAGTACGGGTCCTGGAAGACCATCTGCACGTCGCGCCGGGCGGTGCGCAGGTCCTTGCTGGACATCGCCGCCAGGTCGCGGCCGAGCAGCTCCACGGTGCCGGCATCGATGTCGACGAGGCGCATCAGCGCCCGCCCGACGGTGGACTTGCCAGAGCCGGACTCGCCGACCAGCCCGAGCGTCTCACGTGGTCCGATCGTCAGGTCGACGCCGTTGACCGCGCGGACCCGCGGGGACTTGCGGCGGCGGCCCTTGAAGGAGACGTGGAGCCCGCGCACGTCCAGCAGGCGGTCGCCGGCATCGGTGGGGGCCGCGTCGGCGGCTGCGGCGACAGTGCTCACTGGGCACCTGCCAGGGAGAGCTCGCCGACGCGGATGCAGCGCGCGGCCCGTCCCTCGCCGAGCTGGGTGAGGGGGATCTCGCCGCGCTTGCAGGCATCGATGGCGTACGGGCACCGCGGGTGGAACGCGCAGCCGTCGGGCAGCTGCGACGGCAACGGGGTGGACCCGGGGATCGACGCCAGCCGGCCGCCGCCGCGCGTGCCGATCTGCGGCATGGCCGTGAGCAGACCCTCCGTGTAGGGGTGCGCCGGTCGGAAGTAGAGATCGTCGATCGATGCGGTCTCCACCAACCTGCCGGCGTACATCACCACGACGCGGTCACAGATGTCGGCAACCACGCCGAGGTCGTGGGTGATGAAGATCAGCGACATCCCGAACTCGGCCTGCATCTCGCGCAGCAGGTCGAGCACCTGGGCCTGGATCGTCACGTCGAGTGCCGTGGTCGGCTCGTCGGCGATCAGCAGCTTGGGATCGCAGGCCAGGGCCATGGCGATCATCACGCGCTGGCGCATCCCACCGGAGAACTGGTACGGGTACTCCTTGGCTCGCTGCGTGGCGTTGGGGATGCCGACGCGCTTGAGCATCTCGACGGCACGGGCCATGGCCGCGCCCTTCGACACGCCGCGGTGGCGGCGGACCATCTCGGCGATCTGCTGACCGACGGTGAACGCCGGGTTCAGTGAGGTCATCGGCTCCTGGAAGATCATCCCGACGTCGTCGCCGCGGATGTCCTCGAGCTTGCGTTGCTCCAAGCCGATGAGCTCCTGGCCGTCGAGCGTGACCGATCCTTTGGCGACGCGCCCGCCGGGCGTCGGGATCAGCCCGGTCATCGCCAGACAGGTGACGCTCTTGCCCGACCCCGACTCGCCGACGATCCCGAGCGTCTCGCCGCGGTTGACCTCGAACGACACGCCGTTGACGACCCGCTCCCAGCCGTGTCCCGTGGCGAACTCGACCGACAGGTCGCGCACCGTCACCAACGCGTCGCCGGTGCGACCGAGCTCCATCACTTGCCCTTCCTCGTCTCGCGACCGAGCGAGTCGCGGATGCCGTCGCCGAGCAGGTTGAACGCCAGCACGGTGAGCATGATGGCCACACCCGGGGGGATGGCCTGGAACTTGGACGTGCTCAGGTTGCGGTACGCGCTCTGCAGCATCGAGCCCCAACTGGACTGCGGCGGGGTCACGCCGAGACCGAGGAACGACAGCGCCGCCTCGGCGAGCATGGAGAAGCCGAGTGCCAGGGAGATCTGCACGATCAGCGGCGACATGATGTTCGGGAGGACGTGTCGTCTGAGCATTCGCGGGGTCGAGGTGCCGATGGACCGTGACGCCTCGATGTAGGTCTCCTCGCGCACCGAGAGCACCAGGCCACGGATGAGGCGGGCGAAGCGCGGGGCGAACACGAGGCCGACGGCGAACATCGCCTCGGTCAGGCCGGGCCCGAGCACGCCGACGATGGCCATCGCCAGCAGCAGCGGCGGGAACGTCATGATCGCCTCGGCGATGCGCATGATGAACGTGTCCACCTTGCCGCCGATGTAGCCGGCGAGGAGACCGGGGACCAGCCCGAGCAGCAGGGCGACGCCGACGGCCTGCACCGCGGCCATCAACGACACCCGGGTGCCGTACAGCAGGCGGGAGAACGTGTCCCGGCCGTTCTGATCGGTGCCCAGCCAATGGGCGCGCGACGGCGATGCGAGCACGTTGCGCAGGTCGTTCTTGTCGGGGTCGTACGGCGCCAGCCAGGAGCAGAAGATGGCGATGAAGACCAGGAGCAGCAAGAAGCACAGTGCCATGACGGCGAGCCGCTGCTTGGTGAACCGGCGGAAGAAGCGACGCCGGGCCGATTCCGGCGGTTTGCTCTCGTCGAGCACCTGTTCGGCGGTGTGGTGCTCGGCGTAATTCCGCCAGACCTCGGCCGACCCGCCGGCGTCGGGGAGTCGGACGTCGTCGCGATCCAGCCCGGTGAAGGTTCCCGAGTCGCGGCTCAGATCCGTCATTGTGTGCGCACCCTCGGGTTGAGCCAGCCGTACATCAGGTCGACGATGAGGTTGGACACCGTGACGACGACGACCGAGACGAGCACGATGCCCTGCATCATCGGCAGGTCGCGGTCGCGCACCGCCTTGACCGCCAGCCCGCCGATGCCGTTGAGCCCGAAGACCTGCTCGACGGCGACGGCGCCGCCGAGCAGGACGTTGACCTGCAGGCCGATCACCGTGATGACCGGGATCGCCGCGTTCTTCATCGCGTGCTTGCCGATCACCGTGTGCTGGCGCATGCCCTTGGCCCGGGCGGTGCGCACGTAGTCCAGCTGCATGGTGTCGCGCAGCGAGCCGCGCAGCTGGCGGGTGACTTCGACGACCCCGGCGAGACCCAGGGCGAACGCCGGCATGATCAGGTGGCGGAGCCACTCCCACGGGCTGTCCGTGAACGGCACGTACAGCGCGCCCGGGTAACCACCCCAGCTGGAACGTGAAGATGATGATGAGGATCATCCCCACCCAGTACGCGGGCGCGGCGACACCGAGTGAGGCGATGACCGTCAGCGATCGGTCCAACAGGCTGCCCGGTTTCATCCCGGCAAGTGCGCCGAACGTGGTGCCGACGACGATCACCATGAGCAGCGACAGCGCGGCGAGCGAGAGGGTGGCCGGCAGCGCCTGGGCGAGCGCTGCCGTCACCGTCTGCGTGGAGTAGAGCGACGTACCGAGGTCACCCGTGACCAGCCCCTTCACCATGTCCACGTACTGCACGACCAACGGGTCGTTGAACCCGAGCTTCTCGTTGATCTCGGCGATCTGCTCCGGCGTCGCGTTCTCCCCGGCCAGCGTCATCGCCGGATCGCCCGGCACGAGCTGGGACAGGGTGAACACGATCAAGGTGACGAGGAACAGCAGTGGGATCGTCATCAGGATGCGCCGGATGATCATCCTCAGCATCGGTCGTCTCCTCGGTACGTCGTCGTCATCGACGGGCCGTCAGCCCTTGGCCATCCCGACTCCGCGGAACTCCGGCTTGCTGGACACCCACGACTGCAGGCCGAGCACCTTGTCCGTATACGCCGTCTGCCCCTCGGGGAAGTACAGCAGGACGTCCATGGCGTTCTCGGCGACGAGCTTCGTGGCCGCCTGCACGGCCGGCGTGCGCTCCTCGACGGTGCCGGGCTCGCTGGCCTTGGCGATCGCCGCGGAGATCTCCGGCGTGGTGTGCTGGCCCGGGTTCTGGATGGGACCGGCGGTGAACAGCAGGCTCAGGGTCTGGGCGGGGTCGGCGCGACCACCGAAGACGGAGACGAGCACGTCGCCTTCCTGCTGGGAGTAGAAGATCGGCGCGGTCTGCACCGCGTCCACCGGGCGCAGCTCGAGGTCGATGCCGACGTCCTTCCACATGTCCTTGACCGCCTCGGCGAGGGCCGGGTAGACGTTGGTCGACGGGACGATGGCCGTGTACTTCTGACCCTCGGGGACGCCCGCGTCCTTGAGCATCTGCTTGGCCTTCGCCGGGTCGTAGGGCAGGAAGTTCGGGTCGTCGAGCGCGTCCACGTGCGCCCAGTAGCCCTTCGGGAACACCTGCTTGCTCTGCTGGCCCTTGCCCAGGGCGATGCCCTCGATCAGCGCGTCGGTGTCGGTGGCCATCTGCAGCGCCTTGCGCACCTCAGGGTTGTCCAGGTACGGCTTCGACCGGTTGAACTGCACGTGGAAGAAGCCGAGCGACGAGCCGACCAGCAGGTTGAACCCTGCGGACTTGGCTTCTTCCACCTGGCTGGGCACGATCAGGCCGGCGTCGGCGGCGCCGGACTGGATGGCGTTCCACGCAGCGACGTTGTCCGGCAGGATGAGGAACTCGATCCGCTTGGCCTTGACGGCCGACGGATCCCAGTAGCCGTCCCATGCCTCGTAGACGATCTTGGCGTCCTTCTGGTACTCGACCACCTTGTACATGCCGGCGCCGGAGGGCTTGAGGTCGAGGCCGGGATCGGCGATGCCGGCTGCGCTGACGATGGCGCCGGCGCGGTCGGTGAGCACCAGCGGCAGTGCACCGCCCGGCGCGCCGAGGTTGAGCTTCACCGTCAGCGGATCGACGACGTCGACCGAGGTCACCGCAGCGAGATCGCCCTTCGACACGCCGGCCTTGTTGCGGTCGAGGTTGGCCTTGACGACGTCGGCGGTGAGCGCCGAGCCGTCCTGGAACTTGACACCCTCGCGCAACTTGAGGGTGAGCGAGGTGCCGTCGGCGCTGAACGTCCAGTCGGTCGCCAGGCCGGGAACGGCGTCGCCGGTCGGCGACATGTGCACCAAGCGGTCGTAGGTGATCCACAGGGCGACGTTGTCGAACGAGGAGCTGGCCTTCGACGGGTCGAAGCTGCTCGGGCCGACGGAGTAGACGTAGCGCAGCGTCCCGTTGGGGTCGAACGCGTCGTCGGCCGGCGCCGGCGTGCTCGCCGCCGTGGTGGCGCCGCCGCCGCTCGCCGTCGTGCCGGCGCCACCGCCGGTCGTCGTCGCCGCGCCACCGGCAGCGGTGGTGGCGGCGCCACCAGCTGCCGTGGTGCTGGCGGCCGCCGACGTGCTGCCGGTGGTGGTCTTGCTGGCGCTGTCGCTCCCACACGCCGCCAAGAACAGTCCTGCACCTGCGAGTACGCAGAAGAGCTTCTTCTTCACCCGATCCCCCGAATCGTCCAGACCCACGACAGATGTCATGGGCAGTCCGTGACATTTAACATGGTCTGTGACGGGCGACACAAGTCAAGGTGCGCGCAGCGCGCGATCGTCACCGCGTTGCGAGGACTCCTGCACGCGCCGAATCGACGTAGCCGCCGTCCGCCGTCCACGTGACCGTCCCGTTGACCACGACCGCGTCGATGCCCACCGAGCGGCGGATCCAGCGCGTGCCGCCGCCCGGGAAGTCGTCGGAGGCGACCTCCGGGCCGCGGTCGATCGTGGCCGGGTCGAAGACCACCACGTCGGCCGCGTAGCCCTCGCGCAGCAGCCCGCGGTCGGCGATGCCCCAGATCGCGCACGGATCGGCGGTGACCTTCTTGACGGCGCCTTCGAGCGTGAGCGCGCCCGTGCCGCGCACGAAGCGGCTGAACAGGTGGCCGATGTCGCCGTACGTGGCGAACGATCCGACGTGCGCGCCGGCATCACTGGCACCGACGTGGACGTTGGGGTGGGCCAGCAGGGCGCCGACGGCGGCGTCGTCGACGTGGCCGATGTTCGGACGGATGAACCACGTGCCGAGGTCTTCCTCGAGGGCGAGGTCGAGCAGCGTCTGCGCCGGGGACGTGCCGCGGTCGGCGGCGACGTCGCCGATCGTGCGGCCGACCAGGTCGCGGTTGGACTCCAGCGCGACCTCGCGGATGACGAAGTCGGCGGCGCGCATCCCCGATCCGGGTGCCGCGCCGAGCGCGTCCAGCCCGGCGACGAGTTGGGCGAGAACCGCCGGATCGGCAAGGGCGGCGAGCTTCTCCGCCTTGGTCGGCAACGACAGGACCGGCCACCAGCCCGGGATCACCAGGAACATGATGCTGCGCTGGTCGAGCGTCCAGCTGATGTCGATCGGGCGGGTCTGCACCTGCGGCCACACCCGGGCGCCGTCGGCGACCTCGCGCTCGACCGCGGCCATCACGCGCATCGCGCTCTCCGGTGCTGCGGTGCTGTGGAACAGCGGCGACAGCGTGGTCGGGATGCCGTGGCGCCGGCTGATGTCGCCGAGCATCTCCACGCGGGTGACCGTGAGGTCGGGGTCGAAGAACTCGTGGACGATCTGCAGCATCCGTCCCTGTTCGCCGAGCACGGCGCACAGCGCCTCGAGCTCGGCCTGCTCGGCGAAGCGGCACGGAACCGGGCGCAGGTCGTCCTCGACGTCGACGAAGCTCGTCGACATCCCGACTGCGCCGGCGTCGAGGCACTCGCGCAGCACGCCGGCCATCTCCTCGATCTCCGCGGGCGTGGCGGCGCGCCGAGCGTCGTCGCCCATCACGTACAGGCGCAGCACCGAGTGGCCGACCAGGGGGGCGACGTTCACTGCCAGGTCGGCGGCCATCGCCTTCATCAGTCCGTCGAAGCCCTCACCCCAGCGCCAGTCGACGCCGCTGTCGAACGCCTCGGCGGGCATCTCCTCGATCAGCCGGAACATGCGCGAGAAGCGGTCGCGCTGACCGGCGCGCACCGGCGCCATGCTCAGCGAGCAGTTGCCGGTGACCACCGTGGTGATGCCGTGCTCGATGGTCGGGTAGACGAGCGGGTCGAACAGCAGCTGGGCGTCGAGGTGGGTGTGCGGGTCGACGAAGCCGGGGGCGATCACGTGGCCGCCGGCATCGATCACGCGACCGGCGTCGACGTCGCCGAGTGGTCGGCCGACGCTGACGATCCGACCGTCGTCGATGCCGACATCGCCGAGGTAGCCCGGCAGGCCACTGCCGTCGACGATCAGACCGTTGCGGATGACGAGGTCCATGGGTGCTCCGTTCAGGGGTGGTTCGACGGCGGGTGCCGTCAGGCTGGATCGACGGCGGGTGCCGTCAGCGATGCTCGACGACAGGGGCCGTCACCTTGGATCGACGGCCGCTGCCGTCAGTCTTGCTCGGCGGCCAACGCCGTCCATGGTCGGCCGACGAGGTCGGCCAGCTCCGAGATCCCGGCGCGGTCGAGCGCGGCGTCGACGACGTCGCCCGGCAGGCTGATGCCGCGCTCGGCGCCGTTCGGGTAGCGCACGGTGACGGCCACCTCGGCGAGCCCGTCGTGCCCGGCCGCCAGGTGGGCCGCGACGATCGTCGGCTGGCCGGAGGTCACGCCAGCGGCGCTTCGAGGTAGACGATGTCCGTGGCGAGCAGTGGTCCATCCAGGCCGACCGGATCGCGCCGCAGGGTGAGGTGCAGGTTCCACGACAGCAGCAGCTCGCCGGCGTCGGCCTGCCCGGGCAGCTCGCGCGCGGCGATGACGCGGATCGTGTCGCCGCCGCCGGCGATGAGGTGGCGGCGGCGGCGCGTGGTGGTCATGCCAACTTGCGGGCGATGACCCGCAGGCACAGCAGCTCGTCGGCGCCCTCGAAGATGCTCAGCACCCGCGCATCGACGAAGTAGCGGCTCACCGGATACTCCTCGGCGTAGCCGAACCCGCCGTGGATCTGCATCGCTTCGCGGGTGACCCACTCGGCGGCCTTGCACACGTAGGCCTTGACCATGCTGGCCTCCATCGCCCCCTCGCCCTTGGCCATCATCTTGGCGACGACGTAGGCGAACTGCCTGCCCGCCTGGATGAGCAGCGCCATCCGACCCAGCTTCACCCTGGTGAGCTCGAAGTCGAAGACCTCGTGGCCGAACACGACCCGGTTGCGGGCGTACTCGACGGCCGCCTCGTAGGCCGCCTGCATGACCCCGAGCGCCCGCGCCGCGGTCTGCAGCCGGCCGTTCTCGAAGCCCTCCATCTGGTAGTAGAAGCCCTTGCCGCGGCCCTCGGCCTCGCCGATCAGGTTCGTCGCCGGCACCCACCAGTTGTCCAGGGCCACCTCGTAGCTGTGCATGCCCCGGTAGCCGATCGTGTCGATCGCCCGACCCTCCATCTTGCCGGCAGAGCCGTCGGCGATCGGCTCCTGGGCGAAGTCGAAGCCGTGGCCCTCGCCGCGCGGCTTGGGGACGATGAACAGGCTCAACCCGCGGTGACCCTTCTCCTGCGCCTCGCTGCGCGCGAGGAGCATGAGCACGTCGGCGCGCGCCGCGAACGTGCACCACGTCTTGACGCCGTTGATCACGAAGCCCGGCTCACCGTTCGGGCCGGCGGCCTCGGTTGCCGTGACCTTCAGCCCGGCGACGTCGCTGCCGTAGTCCGGCTCGGTGACCGCCACCGCCGCCATCACCTCGGCACTGGCGAGCTTGGGCAGCCAGTGGAGCTTCTGCGCCTCGGTGCCGCCCTTCACCAGGGCGCGGGTGAGGATCTCGGGGCGGGTGATCAGCGAACCGCCGATGCCGAGCGACCCGCGGCTGAGCTCTTCGGTGGCCACGACCATGCCCATGTACTCGCCGTCGCCGCCCTCGTTGAACCCGTCGTAGTCGGCCGGGACGCTGAGGCCGAACGCACCCATCTCGGCCAGGCCGCTGATGACCTCCTCGGGCACGTCCTCGTTGGACCGGTGGACGTGTTCGGCGCGCGGTTTGATGACCTTCTCGGCGAACGCCCTGAATGTGTCCTGGACCATCTCGAAGTCGGCGTCGAGGTGGCGCGGACCGGGTTCGTCGGCGAACGAGGCGATGACGTCGGGTGTGCGGAACGTGGCCAGGAACGGATGGGCGGCGCGCATCGGGGCCGGCTCCAGGCCCCACAGCTCCTCGCGTCCGCACAGGCGGGTGATGAGGTCGTGGACCATCTCGGCGGTGAACGCACATGCCAGACGACCCTCGATGTCGCCCTTGGCGCCGTAGTCGAGCAGCGCCCGCGCCGTGGCCACCTGGGCGGCCGCGTGGGCCAGGTCGTAGGCCAGCACCTGTTGGACCTCGGGGCCTCCGGTGGCCGCGAGGTGGCGAGCGGCGGCGCCGACCACGTCATCGGCCAGGTCGATCACCTTGGCCGCTGCGGCGAGATCGGCGGTGGGCAGCGCGGTGGAGGCGTCGGTCACGGCGTGCCACGTTACCGACGGGTCAAGTTGACCGCCGAACCTTGCAGGCGGACGGATCGTACGAGCGTCGTGCGCCGGTCCGTATGCCAGTCTGTTCGACGTGCCCAGCGACCCGACCACGCGCCTGTGCGTGTACTGCGGCTCCAACGCCGGCAGCTCGCCGTCGTTCGCCGCGCTCGCGCACCAGCTCGGCTCGGCACTGGCGCACCGGGGCATCGGACTCGTCTACGGCGGCGGTCACGTCGGCCTCATGGGCATCGTCGCCGACGCCGCGCTCGCCGCTGGCGGCGAGGTCGTCGGCGTGATCACCGAGCAACTCGTCGGTGCCGAGGTGGCCCACGGCGGGTTGACCCGCCTCGAGGTCACCGCCTCGATGCACGAGCGCAAGGCCCGGCTGAGCGAGCTGGCCGACGGCTTCCTCGTGCTGCCCGGCGGGTTCGGCACGATGGACGAGTTCGCCGAGGTGCTGACGTGGAACCAGCTCGGGATCATCGCCAAGCCCGTCGTCGTCGTCGATGTCGACGGCTTCTGGGGACCGATCTTCGAGTGGATGGAGCGGGCCGTGGCCGCCGGCTTCGTGCGCAGCTCGCACCGGATGCTCGCCCAGCACGCCCACGGGGTGGACGAGGCGATCGCCATGGCCACCTCGCCGGTGCCCGAGGTCGGCCACAAGTGGCTCGACCGTGACGGCACCCCGGCGATGGGGACGGCGCGGGATCAGTCGGGCTCGTCCGGCGCGAACCGGTAGCCGATCCCCGGTTCGGTGATGAAGTACCGCGGCCGCGACGGCTCGGGCTCGAGCTTCTTGCGGATCGCCGCGAGGTGCACCCGCAGGTAGTTCGTCTCCCGTTCGTACTGTGGCCCCCAGACGGTCTGGAGCAGCTGGCGCTGGGTGACCAGTCGGCCGGGATGGCGCACGAGTGCCTCGACGATCGCCCACTCGGTCGGCGTCAGGTGTGGTGGCGCCGAGCCGTCCAGGCGGCGCACGGCCTTGTCGCCGAGATCGAGCGTGAAGTGGGCCGTCGTCACCACGGCCTGCTCCGGAACGGGCTGGTGGCGACGCAGCGCGGCGCGCATGCGGGCCAGCACCTCGTCCATCCCGAACGGCTTGGACACGTAGTCGTCGGCGCCGGCGTCGAGCGCACGCACCTTGTCGGCCTCGGCGTCGCGCACCGAGAGCATGATGATCGGCACCGTGCTCCAGCCGCGCAGGCCGCGCACGACCTCGACGCCGTCGATGCCCGGCAGCCCGATGTCCAACAGCACCAGATCGGGGTGGTGCGACGCGGCGAGGGCGAGCCCCTCCTCGCCGGACCCGGCGAGGTCGACGTCGTAGCCGCGTGCGCTGAGGTTGACGCTCAGGGCCTTGCGGATCTGCGGCTCGTCGTCGACGACGAGGATGCGCGTCATGCGGGTGACTCCTGGGCTGCCTCGAGGACGAAGGTGAACGTGCTGCCGCCGCCCGGCGTGTCGTCCAACTCCAGTCGGGCGCCGGTGGCCTCGACGAAGCCGCGGGCGATCGCCAGGCCGAGGCCGGCGCCGGCGTCGTTGGAGCGGTCGCCGAGGCGCTGGAACGGCTCGAACACGCTGGCCCGGGCGGCGCGGGGGATGCCGCGGCCGCGATCGACGACGCGCAGCTCGACGTGTCCTCCGACCGTGGCGGCCTCGACGCGGACGGGCGCGTCGGGCGGCGACCAGGCGATGGCGTTGGACACCACGTTGCCGACCGCCCGCTCCAGCAACGCGCCGTCGGTGCTCACCAGCGGCACGGTCTCGGACACGTCGATCACCACGCTCGCAGCCGGTGGGCCGAGGTGGGCGAGCGCGGCGGACACGACGTCCTCCAGCGCCGTGGGCCGGCGCACGATCTGGATGGCGCCGGCCTGCAACCGGCTCATGTCCAGCAGGTTGCCGATCACCCGGTCGAGACGGTCCGCCGCGCCGTCGATGTTCGCCAGCAACGCCGCCCGGTCGCTGTCGGAGAACGCCACCGACGGTTCGAGCAGTCCGGAGACCGAGGCCTTGATCGACGACAGCGGCGTGCGCAGGTCGTGCGAGACGGCGCGCAGCAAGCGCGGTGCGCAGGTCGTTCGCCTGGGCGAGCGCGTCCACCGCTGCCGCGTCGTGACGCAGGCGTCTGGCCTCCAACCCGAGCATCAACTGGTCGGTGAACGCGTCGAGCACCGCGTGGTCGTCGGGGCTCAGCTCGCCACCGACGAGCACCAGGAGGTGGCTGCCGTCGGCATCGAGGGCCCTGCTCGGTCCGAGCGTCGGGTCCGGCGCGGCGGTGGCGCCGGCCGAGCTGGTGACCGACCAGTCGCCGTCCCCGCGCTCGAGCACCATGGCGGTGTGCACGCCGAACAGGGCGCGGAGCTGGTCGAGCAGTTCGGGCAGCGGGTCCTCCGCCGAGACGATCGATCCGCTCGTGCGCGCCAGGGCGCGCGCTTCGGCCCGAGCGCGGACGGCCTCGCGCGCCCGCCGCGCGGCGCGGTCGACGAGCGCGCTGACGACCACGGTGATCGCGACGAACATGATCAGGGCGACGATGTCGTCGCGGTCGGCGATGTGCAGCGTGTGCAGCGGCACGGTGAGGAACCAGTTGGTCAGCCCGACCGCGAGCACCGAGGCGACGAGCCCGGGGAGCAGGCCGCCGAACACCGCGGCGACGATGACCAGCGCCAGGTTGAGCAGCAGCGCGGTCGACAGGTTGACCTGCCGTCCGGTGTGCACCAACAGCGCGCAGAGGAGTGGCACACCGATGGTCGCCACGGCCCAGCCGATGCGCCGGCGTGCCGGCGGGATCGCCTGGCGGCGCACGATGCGCGGCAGTTGCACCGGCGCGGCCACGGCACCGGTGGTGCTCACCACATGGAGATCGGCACCGATTCCCTGGCGACCGAGCCCGGCGACGAGTGAGCCGTGGCGCAGCGTGTCCCACCGACCGCGTCGTGACGCGCCGAGCACGATCTGCGTCGCCTGCTCGGCATCGGCGAAGCCGGCCAGTGCCGCCGCGACGTCGTCGCCGACCAGCTCCCGGTAGGTGCCGCCGACCTCGGCCAGCAGGAGTCGTTGAGCGTCGAGCTCGGGCGTCGGCCGGCGGTCCTCGTCCTCCCTGGTGACGTGCACGCCGAGCAACGAACCGTGGCGTTCGCCGGCGAGACGCGCGGCGCGGCGCACGAGGAGGTCACCCCCGGGCGCACCGGTGAGCGCGACGACGATGCGCTCGCCGCTGCCGCGCCGCCCGCTCGGGGGCGACTCGACGTCGGCGGCGGCGCGCAGCTCGTCGGCGGCGCGGTCGGCCATCCACCGCAGGGCCACCTCGCGAAGTGCGGCGAGGTTCGCCGGCCGGAACGCGTTGGCCAGCGCGGCGTCCACCCGATCGGCAGCGAAGACGTTGCCGTGGGCGAGGCGGCGGCGCAGGGCTTCGGGTGACATGTCGACGAGCTCGACCTGGTCGGCCGAGCGCACGAACGTGTCGGGGACGGTCCCCGTGGGCGCCACGCCGGTGATGTCGCGCGACGACGTCGCCGAGCGACTCCAGCTGGCTGATGTCCAGCGTGCTGATCACGTCGATGCCGGCGCCGAGGAGCTCGTCCACGTCCTGCCACCGCCGCGGGTGGCGGGCGCCGGGTTCGTTGGCCGCCGCCAGATCGTCCACCAGGGCGACGTCGGGTCGGCGGCGCAGGACCACCTCGACGTCGAGCTCGCCGACGTCGAGTCCGCCGGCGTCGGGGTGGGTGCCGACCACGGACAGGCCCGCGGCGCGCGCCGACGTGTGGCACCGCCCGTGCGCGTCGACCGCGGCGATGACCACATCGGTGCCGCGAGCCGCCCGTCGGTGCCCTTCCTCGAGCATCGCCACGGTCTTGCCCACACCCGGAGCGGCACCGAGGTAGATGCGGAGCGCGCCACGGGCCACGGCGACAGTCTGGCGCCTGTGGTCAGTGTTCGTGAGGAGCATGTGGGACCGGTGGCTCGACGAGGAGCGTGTACGCCGGGTTGAGCACGGCCCGCATGCCGTGGTGCGCGCCGGCGGTGCCCTCGACGCTCATCACCGTGCCGACGCGGATGCCGGGGATCGCCCGGCGCCCGGTGAACACCACCGTGATCGCGCCGGTCTCGTCGGCCAGCGTCACTTCCAGGCTCGGTGTGCCGTTCCACGGCTGCACGCGCAGCGCGCGCACCCGTCCGGCCACGAGCGTGCGGATGCGTCCGGGCATCTCGGCGATGGTCGTGCGTTCGGCGGGGAGCACCGCCGACATCGAGGTCGCGCGCCGGCGCGAGGGCGCGCGAGCCGTCGGGGTGCACCATCGGGCGGGCCGCGACGAGCACCTCGGCGACGTCGGGCGGCAGCTCGGTCGAACCGAGGTGGTAGGGGACGATGGTCACCGAGCACTGCGGCAGTTGCCCGAGCGCAGCGGCGATCGGCGCCGAGGAGCGGTCGTGCAGCAGGCGGTGCCAGCGCTTGGTGTACTCCCGCCGGGGGATCAGCACGGACAGCTCGGTGTCGCCGTCGGCGGTCAGCTCGGCGGCCAGCTCGAGCGCCGCCCGGGGGATGCGCCGGTCGGGGCACTCGACGATGTCCAGCGGGAAGCGCGACAGGCCGAGGCGCTGCCACGACTCGATCAGCTGGTCGGTCTTCCACCCGTCGAGATCGAAGTGCACGGCGCGCAGGTCGTCGGGCGCCAGGGTGCGGGCGTGCTGCATCGCCTTGGCGACCGCGGCGTCGAGCTCGTCGACGAGCACGACCACGGCGTGACGGGTGCGCGCCGGCGGCCGCGCCGCAGCGGTGGCCACCGCCTGCGCGTCGTGGCGCAGCTCGTCGTCCTCGCGGGCGTACGCCTTGTTCAGCCGCATCAGCCCGAAGACCATGATCGGCACGAGCAGCATCACCACCCAGGCGCCCTCGGTGAACTTCACCGCGGCCACGATCACCAGCACGAGGAACGAGAGCAGCGCGCCGATCGCGTTGATCACCAGGCCGCTGCGCCAGCCCGGCTCCTTCAGGCGCAGGTGGTGCTTGGTCATCCCCGCCTGGGACAGGGTGAAGCTGGTGAACACGCCGATGGCGTACAGCGGGATCAGCCGGCTGACCTCGCCGCCGGTGGCGAGCAGCGTGACGATCGCCGAGCCGGCGAGGAAGATGATCCCGTTGGAGAACACCAGCCGGTGGCCGCGCACCATGAACTGGCGGGGCATGAAGTTGTCGCCGGCGTGGAACGAGGCCAGCCGGGGGAAGTCGGCGAAGCTCGTGTTGGCCGCGAGCACCAGGATCAGCATCGTGCCGACCTGCAGGAAGTAGAAGAACAGGTGCCCGACGGCCGTGTTGCCGTAGACCATCTTGCCGACCTGGGAGATCACCGTCGGCGTCCCGCCGTCGTAGGGCATCGCGTGGGTCTTGGCGGCGAGCATCGACAGGCCGAGGAACATCACGCCGAGCAGCGAGCCCATGATCACCAGGGTCGAGCGGGCGTTCTTCCACGCCGGCGGGCGGAACGCCGGCACGCCGTTGGAGATCGCCTCGACGCCGGTCACCGCCGCGCCGCCGGAGCCGAACGCCTTGAGCACGAGGAACAGCGAGGCACCCATCAACAGCCCGGTGCCCGACTTGGTGCCCATCTGCTCCATGCCCGGCAGGTCGGTGCTGCCCTGGGGCAACCCGGTGACGATCCACCGGTACGCCCCGACCGCCAGGAGCACGCCCATGTTGACGATGAAGAAGTACGTCGGGACGGCGAAGATCTTGCCCGACTCCTTCGTGCCGCGCAGGTTGCCGTAGGCGATGACGACGACGAAGAGGATGGCGATCCAGTGCTTCACCGGAGCCAGTGCCGGGACGGCCGACGCCAGGGCGTCGCTCCCTGCAGCCACCGACACGGCCACGGTGAGGATGTAGTCGATGAGCAGGGCGACACCGGCAACCTGCGCGGGCAGCAGGCCGAAGTTGTCGCGGGTGACGATGTACGCCCCACCGGCTGACGGATAGGCCTTGATCGTCTGGCGGTAGGAGAGGATCAGGAAGCCGAGGACCACCAGCAGGGCGGCGGTGATCGGGGTGACCAGCGAGAACACCGCGGCGGCGCCGAGGCCGCCGACGACGAGCACCCGCAGGATCTCCTCGGTGGCGTAGGCGCACGACGACAGGTTGTCGGAGGCGAAGACGGCGAGGGCGGTGGGCTTGCCGAGCGTCTCGTGCTGCAGCCGCTCGCTGTGCAGCGGCGGCCCGAGGAGCTTGCGCTTGACGCGGTAGCCGGCTGGTTCGGCGAGGCCGCCGAAGGCCGGGGCCGGCGCGGCGACCGGTTGGGGGAGCGTTCGAGGTTCGGCCTCGGCAGAGCGGGTGGCGAGCACGATCCGAGTGAACCGCGGCCTGCCCGGCGGCTGGACCCTGTGCGCATCAGCCTTGTGTCAAGACCTCGACCCTGCCCGTCAAGGCGATGACAAGAGCGTCGTGGCGGCGGCGTTCAGGCCGCTGAGCGCTCGACGTCGTCGAGTCGGCGGCCGATCGGCGCGTGACCCGTCTCGGCGGTTCGCCCCGCGGTGGCCGACGTGAGATCGACCTCGTACATGGCGAGGGCGTCGGCTCGGGCCTCGGCCTCGACCGTCAGGCGGGCGCAGATCGCGGTGTAGACGATCGCCGCGACGAACACGGCGAGGACGACGACGGTGAACAGCAACCGACCGGACATGCGTCAAGCTCTACTCGCGCGCGATCGGACGACGACCCGCCTGTACGCGATCTTGACGCGCCGTGCGTCACTCTTGACACCGTCCACTCGCCCAGCGCGGGCCCGCCGACCAGCGTCCTCGTCCGAGCGGTTCGGCCCGTCGCCGGCCACTACGGTCGGCGTCACCATGGCGGAGACCCTCGATCTCGCCGTCGTCGACGGGATCGGCGACGAGCTGTTCGCCGCGCACGCCGCGCACGGCGTCTCGCTCGCGCTCGTCGTGATGCATCGCGGCGAGATCGTCGCCGAGCGCTACGGCGTCGAACCGGCATCCCTGCTCGGGCCGCAGCGGAGCATCACCGCCGAGACCACGCTCATCTCCTGGAGCATGGCCAAGAGCATCACCCATGCAGCCGTGGGCCTGCTCGTCGGAGACGGGCTGCTGGACCTCGCGGCGCCGGCTCCCGTGGGCGCGTGGTCCGGAACGGAGAAGGCGTCGATCACGCTGCTGGACCTGCTGGAGATGCGCTCCGGGCTGGCCTTCGTCGAGGACTACGCCGACGCCGCCGGCAGCGATTGCCTGCAGATGCTGTTCGGCGACGGACGCGCCGACATGGCCGCCTACGCCGCTGCGCGACCGCTCGTGCACCGGCCCGGCACCCAGTGGAACTACTCGAGCGGCACCACGAACATCGTCGCCCGCATCGTCGGCGACGCCGCCGGCGACCGCCCCGGGCGTGGTCACGAGCGGATGGAGGCCCTCCTGCGCGAGCGGCTGTTCAGCCCCGCCGGCATGACCAGCGCCACGGCGCAGTTCGACGAGGCCGGCACGTTCATCGGTTCGTCCTACGTGTACGCCACGGCCGCCGACTTCGCCCGCTTCGGCGAGCTGTACCGCAACGACGGCGTCGCCGGCGGCGTCCAGGTGCTCCCGTCCGGGTGGCGCGATCACGCGGCCACCTACGTCGCCACCGATCCCGACGACGGCATGGAGTACGGCCGTCACTGGTGGCGCTGGCCGGATGTCCCCGGGTCCTTCGCCTGCCACGGCTACGAGGGCCAGTACGTCCTGGTGGTGCCCGACCGCGAGTTGGTCGTCGTCCACCTGGGCAAGAGCCCGAGCGAGCGCCGGGCGCCGCTGCTCGATTCGCTGCGCCGTCTCGTGCACGCGGTGCCGCGCGCCGGTGCGTGACCGCGGCCCTGCCGGAGTCTGGAACAATGCCCGCACTGCGCTCGAACCAGGGGGGCCGCATGCAGCAACTGAGTGGTCAGGATGCGTCGTTCGTCTACAGCGAGCGACCGCACGCGCCGACGCACATCACCTCGGTGATGATCTACGACCCGTCCACCGCGCCAGGCGGCAAGGTGAGCTTCAAGGGCATCCTGGCCTACCTCGAAGCGCGATTGCACCTGGCCCGGGCGTTCCGCCAGAAGCTCGTGCGCGTGCCGCTGGACCTCGACCACCCGTGGTGGGTGGAGGACTCCGAGTTCGACCTCGAGTACCACGTGCGCCACATCGCCCTGCCCAAGCCGGGCGACTGGCGGCAGTTCTGCATCCAGACGGCCCGGCTGCACGCCCGCCCGCTCGACCTCAGCCGCCCGCTGTGGGAGCTGTACGTGATCGAAGGGCTGGACGGGATCAAGGGCATCCCCAAGGGCTCGTTCGCCATGGTGCTCAAGCTGCACCACGCCGCCGTGGACGGCAAGTCCGGCGTGGAGATGCTCACGGCGATCCACGCGACGACGCCGACGCTCGACGATCCGCCGCCGCCCGCTGTCGCGTGGCAGCCGGAGAAGGACCCGACCCCGTTCGAGCTGTACTCCAAGGCCACGGCCAACATGATCCGTCAGCCGATGCGCGCGGCGCGCACCACCGCCCGGCTCGTGCCGGGGCTCGGTCGGGCGATCAGCGTCTCCCGCCAGGGTCATGGCCAGGAGACGGCGGGCAACGCGCCGGGCACGCGGTTCAACGGTCCGGTCACCGCGCACCGCGTGATCGACGCCCGGTTCTTCGACTTCGCCGACCTCAAGCCGATGCGTGCCAAGGTGGAGGGGGCCACGGTCAACGACGTCGCCCTGTCGGTGATCGGTGGTGCGCTGCGTGGCTACCTGGAGGGCCTCGGTGAGCTGCCGGCCGCGGCGCTGCGGGCGATGACCCCGGTGTCGGTGCGCTCCGAGTCGGAGAAGAGCGACCTCGGCAACCAGGTCTCGGCCATGGTCGTCAGCCTGGCCACCGACATCGCCGACCCGATCGAGCGCCTCGCCGCCGTGCACCGGTCGACGGCCGGCTCCAAGGAGATCACCCAGGCGATCGGGGCGCGCAACCTCGCCGAGCTGTCGTCGCTCGCCCCCGGTGCCCTCGTCGGTCTGGGCACGCGCCTGGCGGGTACGTTCGCCCGGCGTGGTGGGTCCGCCGCGGTCAACTGCGTGGTCACCAACGTGCCCGGCCCGCGCGAGCCGCTGTACTTCGCCGGGGCCAAGTCGGTGCGCTCGTTCGGCGCAGGTCCCGTCGCCGACGGCATGGGCTTGATCAACATCGTCACCAGCTACGAGCAGCAGTTCGTGCTGTCCTTCACCTCGTGCCGTGAGGTGATGCCCGATCCGGCGCACTACGCCGACCTGCTCGAATCGTCGTTCGCCGCGTTGCAGAACGCCTGACGAGCGTCCCCCGCACGGGCGAATGACCCTGCGGACAATCGTCGTTCGGCTAGCAATGTGCAGTGGTGATCGAGCGCGACCCGCCGGCTCACCTGCCGACCGGCGAGCTGCCCGCGGTCCGCACGGACGACACCGGCGGGCCGGCACGGCCGCGCAAGTTCCGTCCCGTGCGGGTCACGCTGAAGCTGGCGCTGCTCGGCGTCGTCATCTACTTCGGCATCTACCTGGTGGTTCCCGGCATCCGCAAGTCGGTGAGGGAGCTGAGCTCGGTCAACCCGGTCCTGCTGGTCCTCGGCTTCGCCCTGGAGATGGCTGCGCTGTTCGCCTACTCGCTGCTCACCAGGGCAGCACTCGGTGAGAGCGGCGCGCTGGTGTCGAGCTGGCGGGTGTTCCGCATCCAGCTGAGCACGAAGGCGTTGGCCAGCATCGTGCCCGGGGGGAGCGCGGCGAGCTCGGCACTGGGCTACCGGCTGTTGACGGTGTCGGGCGTGCCCGGACCGGACGCCGGCTTCGCCCTGGCCACCGCCGGGCTCGGGTCGGCGATCGTGCTCAACGTCCTGTTCTGGCTGGCACTCGTGGTGTCGATCCCGATCCGCGGTGTCAGCAAGGCGTACGCGTCGGCCGCGGTCGCCGGGATCATCCTCCTCGGCATCATCGCCGCCCTGATCTACGGCCTGCTCGAAGGCCGCGACCGGTCGGAGAAGGTGTTCCGCTGGGTCGCCCGCAAGCTGCGGATGAACGAGGACCGGGCAGCGGCGGCCGTGCGCCACATCGCCGGTCGGCGTCGAGGACCTGGTCGCCGACCGCCGGCTGCTCACCCGTGTCATCGGCTGGGCCGCGGCCAACTGGCTGCTCGACGTCGCCGCGTTGTGGGTCTTCCTGCGGGCGTTCGGGCCGGCGCCCGACGTCGACGCCCTGCTCGTCGCGTTCGGGCTGGTCAACGTGCT
Organism: uncultured Acidimicrobiales bacterium; assembly: GCA_963794805.1. Taxonomy (GTDB): domain Bacteria; phylum Actinomycetota; class Acidimicrobiia; order Acidimicrobiales; family Ilumatobacteraceae; genus JAODBQ01. The sequence goes on along the minus strand of CAWCFL010000002.1, from coordinate 36,099 downwards.
CGCGGTGATCCCACTGCTGCCCGGCGGACTCGGCACGATCGACATCGGCCTGCCCTTGGCGCTCACCGGCTTCGGCGTCAGCCGGGCAACGGCTGTCCTCGGCGTCGGGACGTACCGCCTGGCCCAGTTCTTCTTCCCCATCGTGCTCGGGGGCGTGATGTACACCTCGCTGCGCGTCGGCCCGTGGAGCATCGAACGCCAGGACCGCTTGCGCCGCCTGCGCGACCTGGCTGCGGAGCCGACCGCCAGCCAGGAGAGCGCGCTCGACTTCGCCGCCCGCTTCGACCGCCGTCCCCGCCTGCCGCCACCGACGATGGAGACGGCCGCGCTCACGGCGCTCGCCCCGCCCGACCCGTCCGTGGAGCACGACGTCCCGCCCGGGTCGCTGATCGGGCACGAGGATCCGACGACGCCCGACGAGCTGCCGCCGACGATCGACGACACCGACGCCTGAGGTCGGGGCATGCCGCGCCACTAGCGTCAGCGGCCATGACGATCCATGAGCGACCGTTCGGCAGGCACCTGGAGGACTTCGCCGTCGGCGACGTCTACCGCCACTGGCCAGGCAAGACGATCACCGAGTACGACGACCACCTGTTCTGCATGATCACGATGAACCACCATCCGTTGCACACGAACGCGTGGTTCGGTGAGCAGTCGGTGCAGGGTCGCAACGTGGTGGTCGGCAACCTGGTGTACTCGCTCGATGTTGGGCATGAGCGTCCCCGACGTCAGCGGCGCGGCGATCGCCAACCTCGAGGTGGAGACGCTGCAGCACAAGTTCCCGACGTTCCACGGCGACACGATCCACGCCGAGACACGGGTGCTCGACGTGACCAGCGTCGAAGAGCAGGAACGACCGGGGGATCGTCACCGTGGAGACCAAGGCGTTCAACCAGGACGGCAAGGAGGTCTGCTACTTCCGCCGGCGGGTGATGGTCTGGAAGCGCGAGTTCGCCCCGCCGCGCGCCCGGCCCTACGACGAGGCGAGCGCCTGGCCCGACCCGGTGGGCTGACGTTGCTCCACCCGGACGAGCGGCGCGCCCGGGCGCGCAGCTTCGATCTGGCCGCCGGCGAGTACGAGACAGGTCGCCCCGGCTATCCCGGCGAGGCTCGTCGACTGGTGGGCGGCCAACGGCGCGCTGCCCGCCGGCGGTCGTGTGCTCGACCTCGCCGCAGGAACCGGCAAGCTCACCCGCGGGCTCGTCGGACGCGGCTGCGCGGTGGCCGCGGTGGAGCCGCTGGCGAACATGCGCGCCGAATTCGCCGCGGTCCCGGCGTTGGCCGGCATCGAGGTCGCTCGACGGCTCCGCCGAGGCGATCCCGCTCGACGACGGCTCGTTCGATGCGGTGTTCGTCGGTCAGGCGTTCCACTGGTTCGACCCGCCGCCGCGCCACTGGCCGAGATCGCCCGCGTGCTGCGTCCCGGCGGCGGCCTCGGGCTGGTGTGGAACGACGACGACCTGGTGGACGCGCCGGCGTGGGTGCAGCTGACCGACGAACGCAAGGACCGGGCAGGGAGCGGCGCCGTGCGCCGCGGCGTCGAGTCGTCGGTCGCCGCGGCCATCGCCGCGGGTCGCTTCGGGCCGGTCGAGCGCGCCGAGTTCCGCTGGACGCTGAGCACGACTCCCGCAGCCACGATGGCCTCGATCGCCTCGCGCAGCTACGTGATCTCCCTGCCCGACGAGGACCGCCGCGCGTTGCTCGCCGAGCTGTCCACTGCGCTCGACGCCGCGGTCGTGGCAACCGGTTCGCCGGAGCTCGGGCACCCGCAGCTCACATCCGCCTTCTGGTGCCGCCTGCGGTGACCGGCACAGCGGCGCCGGCCGTCGATCCGGCGCGGATCACCGCGGCGGTGCTCCGCTGGGGCGCCCCCCGGCTGCGTGACCTGCCCTGGCGCCGGACCCGCGACCCATGGGCGGTGTTGGTCAGCGAGGTGATGCTGCAACAGACGCAGGTGCCGCGCGTGATCCCGCGGTGGTTCGCCTTCCTCGAAGCGTTCCCGACGCCGGCAGCGTGCGCCGCCGTGCCGCTCGGCGACGTGCTGCGGATGTGGCACGGCCTCGGATACCCGCGGCGGGCGCGCAACCTGCACGCAGCAGCGCAGCGCGTGGTCGAGCTCGGCGGTTTCCCCGTGACGCTCGACGGCCTGCTGGCGCTGCCCGGGATCGGGCCGTACACGGCGCGCGCCGTCCTCGTGTTCGCCTTCGAGCGCGACGTCGCCGTGGTCGACACGAACATCGCCCGGGTGCTCGCCCGTGTGCACGGCCGCCGCTTCACCGCCCGTGCCGTGCAGGCGGCGGCCGACGAGCTGGTGCCCGCCGGCGACGGCTGGGTGTGGAACCAGGCGTTGATGGACCTCGGCGCGGTGCTCTGCAGGCCGTCGTCGCCGGCGTGTCCGGCGTGTCCGCTCGGCGACGTGTGCGCGTTCGGCGGCGTCGGCGAGGACCCGGCGCCCGGCTCGGCCGGGGTGAGCGTGCGCCAGGCGCCGTACGCGGGCAGTGATCGTCAGGCCCGCGGCCGTCTGCTCGGTGCGCTCGTCGCCGGCCCGGTCGCCCGGCTGGCGGCACCGTCGCTGATGGGTCGTCCGTCTGCTGCCGCCGAGTCGCTGGTGGCCGCGCTCGTCGCCGAAGGCCTCGTCGCCGCCACCGCCGACACGCTCCACCTGCCGCGCTGAACGGTCGGGAGCGGGCTCCGCGGCGCTCGGGCCCGCACCTGGCTCCGCGGATCCGCAGCGGCGCGATCTCGCCCACTTGCAGAGCTCAGGTCCCGAGCTCGACCCGAGTCGGTGCCGTGCGCTCGAGTCGCTGGTGTGCGGTTCGGCACCTCAGCGACTCGCCTCGACGTGTCGGACTCGGTTCCCGGGTGTCGACCCGAGTCGCCGGCGTGCGCTCGAGTCGCTGATGTGCGGTACGGCACGCCAGCGACTCGCCTGCACGGGTCGGACTCGGGTGAGCCGGAGTTCGTCGCTGGATCGACCGTCCGCGAGAGCGGCGTCGACCACAGCCGCGACGGGGCCACCCAGGCGCACGGGGCGCGCCCACGTCGAGCGCGAGTTCGGCGGGGGCCGTGTCAGCCGGCGGCGGCCGAGGTGACGGTGGTCGTCACCGCGGCGACGATCTGGTCGTAGACCAGGTCGGCGTAGGCGCGCACCTCGTCGTCGGTGCGGTCCTGCACGGGATGCGGCGTGAACACCCGGGCGACGGTGGGGAAGCCGAGCGACGTGGACTGGGCCTCGGCGGCGCGCACGAACTCAGTCGTGGCGACGAACACGCCGGGGATGCCGCGGCGCTCCAGATCGACGATGTCGTGCACACTGCACGACGTGCAACTGCCTCAATCGGCGAGCGCCTCGATCACCAGCGTGCACTGGGTGGCGATCTCGTGGCGCAGGTCGACCGGCGCCGGCTTGGTGAACGTCGGCTTGGCGTAGCGGGTGACCGTGGCCCCGGCCGATTCGAGGCGCATCTGCACCCGGTCGAGGAACACCTTGCCACCCGGCTTGGAGATGTCCAGGAGGCCGATCCGCTGTCCGTCGAGCGCTGCCGGGCGGGGGAGCTGCGTGCGCTCCGTGACGGTGCGCTCGCCGGTGGGGTCGAGCAGGATCCGGGCCATGCGCCTGACGCTACTGCGTCGCGCGCGTCAGGGCACGACCGTGTCGCTGCGTCGCGACGTGACGGTGTGGCTGACGTCGCGACGTGACGGTGTCGCTCGTCACGGTGTGACGGTGCGCGTCACCGGGGTCGAGCCCATCTTCCCGTTGGCCCAACCGGCGACGCACATCGAGAACAATCCGGCACCGCCGCCGGCATGCACCAGCAGCAGGCCACCCGGACGGAACTTGGGCACCACCTCGTCGCGGAACGACTCGGGCAGTCCCTCGGCGATGCCGCCGGCACCTTGGACCAGCTCGCTGCCGGGGATCTGCAGGTTGGCGTGGATCTCCTCGAGCACCTGCTCACGGGTCCAGCCGGCCTCGGCATAGATCCGCGCGTGCTCCGGACCGACGATCAAGATGGCGTCCATCCCGAGCACGGCCTTGGGGTGCGCGCAGGTGCGCAGGCACACGGCGAACGTCTTGGAGATCGCGTACGGGTCGCGGGCCTTCTGGTCGACGATCACCCGCGGGCCCTCGCCGGGGAACACGGTGATCGCGTTCGTCCCCTCGGGGATGCCCCGACTCACGGCCAGCGACGTCCATGGCGAGGAGTCCTCCAGCTCGGGGAAGCAGAACGAGATCTTCCCCGGGTTGCCGTGCGCGGCGCGGTCCACGCCACCGGGAACCCCGCCGCCGACGTTGCGCACCACGAGCTGCACCGCCCGACCGATCGTCAGGTTGGCCCGGTTGCCCTGCCCGAGCACGTTGCCCGCGGCGTTCATCCCGATCGCCTTGGTGCCCGGCCCGTTGCAGATGATCACCGGGCCGACCGGCATCGTCGTGGCCAGCACGCCGTGGATGTTGAACTCGTCGTTGCAGATCGCCTCGACGATCGTGATCACCCACGGCAGGTACTCGGGCTTGCACCCGGCCATCACCGCGTTGATCGCGATCTTCTCGACGGTGACCTCCACGAGGTCCGGCGGGACGACGGCGACGATGTCTCCGGGCGAGCGGGTGGTGCCCTCGAGCATCCGCAGCACGCGCTCGGGCGTCGGCGGAACGACGGGCAAGCCGTCGGTGAAGCCGCGGTCGAACAGGACCTCCATCTCGTCGTCCAGCTCGGCCAGCTCGATGTGCCGGGACTTGAGCACGTCGCCGGCGAACCGGGCGCGCAGCGAGTCGACGAGGTCCGGGTCGACGCTCTTGGATCCGCAGCCGGGCCGCATCACCGGCAGCTCGTCGCCGAGGTCGGCGATGCCGGTGATCCGCTGCCAGTCGCTGCGCAGCCAGCCGACGGTGCGCTCGACCTCCACGCCGTCCACCACGCGGATCAGCGTCGGCACGGTCTCGATGTCGTGGTGCCAGCTGACGGCGAGGTCGCCGTCGTAGATCGGGGCGACGTCGGCGGGGAACGCGGGATCGTCCTGCGTGTACACCGTCGCGCCGAGGCGGGCGAGGAGCGGGGCCACCATCCGGCAGCACTCGCACTCCTCCTTGACGATCACGACCAGCCCGTCGGGCAGCACGGGCTTGGTGGCGATGCCGGCATCGATCTGCGTCGTGCTCATGACACCCGAGGGCTCGCGCCCCCGCACCCCGTCGACGCTCGGCTCGCCGGCGCTCGCTCGATCGCCATGTGCTCGCTCGGCTCGCTCATGTGAGGAACTCCTCGATCATCTCGTTGACCACCTTCGGTTCTTCGACGTGCAGGAAATGCCCGCAGCCGTTGATGATGCGCACGGTGATGTTGTCCGGCACGTGCTGGCCGGCCCATTCCGCCACCTCCGCGCCGATGCACCCGTCGTCGGCCCCGTGGAGGTACAGCGTCGGTTGCGGCGGGTCGGTCTGTGCCGCCGCCTGGACGTCGGCCAGCGCCGGATCGACGAAGCCGTCGCCGAGCGTCGCCCGGTAGTAGCCGAGCGCCGCGGTGAGGTTGGCCGGGTCGCGCAGCGCGTCCTTGACGTGGGCGACGTCGTCGTCGGCCGCGTAGCCGGGCGACCAGTCGGCCCAGAGCATCTCGATGAACGCGAAGTCGTCGGCACCGACGACCAGATCGGCCAGACCGTGCTGGAAGAAGAACATGTACCAGCTGCGCTTGATCTGGTCGAGGTTCCCGAGGAACGCAGCGCCGAGCGCGGTGGTCGGCGGCACCGCCATGGTGACCACCTTGCGCCACCGCTCGGGCGCGTACGCCGCCGCGCCGTACGCACCCGTGGCACCCCAGTCGTGGCCGATGATCACCGCGTCGCCGTCGCCGCCGAGCGCCTCGTGGAACCCGATCGCGTCGAGCGCGAGCATTCCGGTCTGGTAGCGACCGTCGGGCGGCACCGCCGTCGGGGCGTAGCCGCGTTGGAACGGCGCGACGGCGCGGTAGCCGGCCGCGGCGAGGTGCGGCAGGAGGTGGCGGAACGTGTGCGCCGTGTCGGGGAAGCCGTGCAGGCACAGCGCCAGCGGCCCTTCGTCGCCTGCGCACAGGTAGGTGAACTCGACGTCGTTGACGGCGACCACCCGCTGCTGCATCCGGTCCATGAGCGCACCGTAACGCCCACGCACGGCGGCAGCTGCGACGAACGTCACGCGGCGGGCTGGTTTACGCTTGGTCTGGGCGCGGCCTATGGTCATTGGTCTTGGGGGTCCACGGTTGAAGGTCACGTTCTACGGCGTGCGCGGCTCGACGCCGTGCGACAACGACGAGGTGTCCCGCTATGGGGGCAACACGTCGAGCGTCGTCGTCGAGTCGCCCGGTGAGCTGCCACTGCTGCTCGACCTCGGCACGGGGCTGCGCTACTTCGGGCGCACCTGCCAGCTCGACGGCTCCTTCCGGGCCAACTGCCTGCTCTCGCACCTCCACTGGGACCACACGCAGGGCCTGCCGTTCTTCACGCCGCTGCTGTGCTCGGACGCCCAGCTCGACGTGTACGCGCCGGCTCCCGACGACGGGCGCACGCTCGGCGAGGTGTTCGACGAGTCCATCTGCCCGCCGCTGTTCCCCGTGAAGCTGGGCGACTTCCCGGGCACGATCCGCTTCCACGGAACCGAGCCGTCGAAGTTCGCCGTCGGCGGCTACGCGGTCGAAGCGGCCGAGATCCCGCACGTCGGGCGGACGTTCGGCTACCGCGTCGAGCACGGCGGTCGCAGCATCGCCTACCTGTCGGATCACCAGCAGCCCGAAGACGGCAGCTTCGGGGTCAGCGATGCGGCGATGGACCTGGTGCGCGGCGTGGACCTGCTGATCCACGACTCGCAGTACACCGTGGCCGAGTTCCCGCGGAAGTCCACGTGGGGCCACTGCACGTTCGAGTACGCCTTGTGGCTCGCCGGGGTCGCCGGGGTGAAGCGCTTGGCGATGTTCCACCACGACCCGAACCGCACCGACGACATGCTCGACGACATCGCCCGCTGCGGCGCGAGCATCGCCTGCCAGCAGGGCTTCGAGCTGCTCGTCGCCGCGGAGGGCATGGTCGTCGACCTCGACTGACCGCCGGCTCCCTAGCCTGAGGGCGTGGTCGCCGCGATCGCCGCCGTGATCGTCGGCGTCGTCTTCCTGGCGTCGGCGGTGGCCAAGCTGGCCCGACCGGCGCAGTGGCGGGCGCAGGCGACCGAGCTGGTGCTCGCCGGTCACCACACGGGCGCGCCGGTGCGTGCCCTCGACGCGGTGCCGGTGGTCGAGGCGGTGCTCGGCGCGTTGCTGGTCGTGCAGTGGCACCGCCGGGAGGTGGCGCTCGTCGCCGCGGCCGTGCTGCTCGTGTTCACCGGGCTGCTGGTGGTGCGCCTCGCCCAGGGCCGGCGGCCACCGTGCGCCTGCTTCGGATCGTTGACGACCAAGCCGATCAGCTGGGCCACCGTCGGCCGCAACGTGGTGCTGATCGCGCTCGCGCTCGTCGCCGCCCTCGCCTGACTCGCCATCCATCGTTCGTGTCGCGCCGCTGACGACGCCGTCCGACGCTGGCGGCGCGACACGAACTGGGTCGGGCGGCGGCCGTCAGCCGGGCGCGGTCAGCCCGCGGTGGTCGCCAGGACGAAGGCGTTGACCTTGGCCTCGTCGCGCCAGCGGTCGTAGCGCCCGCTCGGGCCGCCGTGACCGGCGCCGAGCTCGCACTTGAAGATCAACGGCGCGTCGTTCGTGCGCACGGCGCGCAGCTTGGCCACCCACTTGGCCGGCTCGTGGTAGCTCACCCGCGGGTCGTTCAGGCCGGCGGTGACGTACAGGGCCGGATAGTCGGCGGCCACGGTGTTGTCGTACGGCGAGTAGGCGGCGATGTAGCTGGCGAACGGCTCGGCGCGCGGGTCGCCCCACTCCTCCCACTCCGTGACCGTCAACGGCAGGGACGGATCGCTCATCGTCGACACGACGTCGACGAACGGCACCTCGGCCACCACGGCGGCGAACAGCTCCGGTCGCATCGTGGCGCACGCCCCGACCAGCAGCCCGCCGGCGGAGCCGCCGCGGATGGCGACACGGCCCGGCGCCGCCCAGCCAGTTGCACCGAGGTGCTCGACGCAGGCGATCGTGTCGGTGAACGTGTGCCGCTTGTTGAGCAGCTTGCCGTCCAGGTACCACCGGCGGCCGAGCTCACCGCCGCCGCGCGGGTGCACCAGTGCCCACACCGCGCCGCGGTCGAGCAGCGACAGGCGGCCGGGGCTGAACCACGGCGGCATCGAGATCTCGTAGCTGCCGTAGCCGTAGACGAGGCACGGATGAGTGCCGTCGGGCTCCGTGCCGGCGAGCGCGACGATGTCCACCGGGACGCGCGTGCCGTCGGCGGCCGTCGCCCATTCGCGCCGGGCCGTGTAACGGCTCAGGTCCGCGTTCGGGACCGGCGTCTGCTTGAGCAGCGTGCGCGCGCCGCTGCGCACATCCTCCTCGTAGACCGAGGCCGGCGTGGTGAACGACTGGTAGCCGAAGCGCAGCGTGGTGGTCTCCCACTCCGGGTTGGCGTCGGGCTCGACGTCGTGCGGCTCGTCGCCGAGGTCGACCGTGCGCTCGGTGCCGTCACGGAACAGGATCCGCAGCCGCGTCTGCGCCTCGTGCCACTCGTGGAGCACGAGGTGGCCGGCGAACGGCTCGGCGGAGGTGATCCGCCGACCCAGCTGATGGGCGACGAGCTCGGTCCACTCGCCGGGCGCGTCGGCCGGCGCAGTCATCACCCGGAAGTCCTCGGCATCGAGGTTGGTGACCACGACGAACCGGTCGCCCCAGTGGTCGACGGAGTACTCGACGTCGTCGACCCGCTCCCGCATGACCACGGGCGTCGCCGTCGGCTCGGTGGCCGGGATCAGCCGGGCCTCGCCGCTGAGCTTGCTCTCGCACTCGATGATGATCCACTCGCCGCTGCGGCACAGCCCGACGCCGACGAAGAACCGCTCGTCGAGGTCCTCGTACACGAGCACGTCGTCGTCCTGGGCGTGCCGAGGACGTGGCGCCACACCTGGAACGGGCGCATCTGCTCGTCGGGCTTGACGTACATCAACGACGCGCTGTCGGCGGCCCAGGCGACGCCGCCCCACGTGGTGTCGTGCAGCTCGTCGGCCAGGTCGGTGCCGCTGTCCAGATCGCGGACGCGCATCGTGTAGCGCTCGCTGCCGTCGCGATCCGCAGCTCCACGCCAGCAGGTCGTGATCCGGGCTGATCTCGAACGCGGCCATCGAGAAGTACTCGCCGTCGCGCCGCCTCGACGTTCTCGTCGAGCACCACCTGCTCCGTCGCCGTTGCCGCGCTCCGACCGCGGCAGTGGATCGGGTAGCTCGAGCCCTCTTCGGTGCGGCCCACGTACCACCACTCGCCCTTGCGCACCGGCGCCGACAGGTCGGTCTCCTGGACGCGCGAGCGCAGTTCGTCGAACAGCTCGTCGACCACGACGGATCGATCGGCGAACCACTCGTCGGCGTAGCTGTTCTCCGACTCGAGGTAGTCGATGGTCGCCGGGTCGTCGCGGTCGCGCAGCCACGCCCAGGGATCCTCGACCGGTCCGGTGACCCGCTGCCAGGTGTGCGGGCGTTGTGCTGCTCTGGGTTCGTGCACGGCGGCGAACGCTACTGGTCGACCGCGGACCGCCCACGCCCTGCCGGTATCGTCGCCGGCACCATGCGGGTGTGGATCGACCAGGACCTGTGCACGGGCGACGGACTGTGCCTCGACCACTGCCCCGACGTGTTCGTCCAGCTGGAGGACGGCATCGCCTACGTCGCCGAGCACGGCGTGGCGCTGAACGACCCGGGCAGCTCGGGCAGCTTGGCGTTCGTGCCCGAGCGCAACCGCCAGGCGGTGATCGATGCTGCGGTGCAGTGCCCCGGCGAGTGCATCTTCATCGAGGTCGAGGCACCGCGCGCCGTTCGTCGGCCCGCCTCCGCCGCCTGACCCGACGCGCCCCCTGCCGAGCGCGGCGCTCACAGTTCGCTCACATCCAGTTGCCATCATGGTGCCGTGGACGATCGTGATGCCGTCATCTGGCTGCACCGCCGAGCCGGGTTCGGGCTGCCGGCGAGCGAGCTCGACGCCGCCGCGGCCAGCGGCCCGGCTGTCGAACTGGCCCGCCTGATCGACCCCGACGGCGCCGGTGGACCGCCGTCGGCCGACCCGTGGGACGACGCCCAGCTGCCGCTCGACCGCAAGGATCAGCCGGCGCGGCAGTACGCCATCGGAACCTGGCTGGACCTGATGACCTCGTCCGCCCAACCGATCGTCGAGCGCATGGCCTGGCTGTGGCACGGGCACTTCGTCAGCGCGTTCGACAAGGTCAAGGTCGGCAAGCTGATGGTCGACCAGGTCCGCCTGTTCCGCACCGGGGGTCTCGGCTCGTTCACCACGCTGCTGCACGACGTCACCGTCGACCCGGCGATGATGCTGTACCTCGACCTGCGCACCTCGACCGGCTCGGAGCCGAACGAGAACTACGCCCGCGAGGTGCTCGAGCTGTTCACCCTCGGGGTCGGCAACTTCGCCGAGGCCGACGTGCAGGCCGGGGCGAAGGCGCTCACCGGATGGGCGTTGGCCGACAAGGTGACGGCGCACTTCGTCGCCAAGCGCCACGACGACTCGCCGCAGCAGTACCTCGGCCAGTCCGGCGTCCACGACCTCGACACCGTCGTCGCGGCGATCACCGCCCAGCCGGCGATGGCCACGTTCATCGCCCGGACGGTGGCACTGGAGCTGCTCGGCACCGCGCCCGACGACCTCGTCGCCCAACTGGCGGCCGCGTTCGGCGCGTCGGGCTTCGACGTGCGCACGCTCGTCCAGGCCACGCTGCAGGCGGGGCTGGCCGGGACGACGGCGCCGGTCGTCGTCGGCCCGGCTCCGTGGCTCGTGTGGGCCCGGCGGGTGACCGGCGCCCAGCTCACCGCGCCGATGGCCAAGAACCAGCTGGCGCTGCTGCGCGACGCCGGCCAGATCCCGATGTACCCGCCGAACGTCGCCGGCTGGCCGGGCGGCCCGGCGTGGTTCGCCTCGGCCACGATGGTCGCCCGCACCAACCTTGCCGCGCTCGTGGCCCGGGCCACGCCCGACGGCCCCGTGCTGGAGGCGGCGAACGGCGCCGACCCCGCCGCCCTGGCCGCGGCGCTGGCCCTGCCGAGCACCGGTTTCGGTGCGGCGACGTCCGCGGCGCTCGCCGCCGCGAAGGCCGGGGTGCAGCGCCTCGCCGTCGCGCTCACGTCCCCGGAAGCGTTCGTCGCATGAGCGTCGACCGACCGTGCCGGGCACGATCTGCGATGCCGCGGCGCGCACGTCGCGCTCACCTGGTCGCGGTGGGCGCGTTCTGTGACGCACGCGAGCGCGTTCCGCGCCCACCGAGCCGGCCGGGATCGTGCCGCCACGCCGTCGACCCTCGAGGGGAGCCGTCATGAACCGACCGTCGCGCCCACCCGCGGACACCGGGACCTTCCTCAGCCGGCGGCACTTCCTGCGCCTCGGTGCCGGCACCGTCGCGGTGATCGGGCTCGGCGCATGCACGACGGAGGCGAGGGCAGGCGCGCCGTCGCCGACAGGTGCATCGTCGCAGCCGCCGACCACCGGCCCGGCGACCACGACCACCGGCGCCGCCCCGACGACAGCCTCGACGGCCGCGCCGACCGCGGTTGCCGCCTCCACGCCGCAGGCCACCCTGCTCGGCGGTCGGCGACTCGTGGTGGTGCAGCTCAACGGGGGCAACGACGGGCTGAACACCGTCGTGCCGGTCGCCGGCCAGTACCACGACGCCCGCCCGAGCCTGGGCATCGCCGACGCCGATCTCGTCGCGCTGAGCGGCACGACCGCGGTGGGCCTGCATCCGGCACTGGCGCCGCTCGTGCCGTTGTGGGACGCCGGGCAGCTGGCCCTCGTGCGCGGCATCGGGTTCCAGGATCCGAACCGTTCGCACTTCGTGTCGATGGACCGCTGGTGGCGGGCCGACGACGTCAACGCCCCTGGCTGGCTCGGGCGGGTCCTCGACGGCCTGCCCACCGAGCCCGGAGCGCTCTACGCCACGGCGTTCGGCGGCTCGACGCCGATCCTGTCGGGCGCCACGCGCCAAGGCGCCTCGGTCAGCTCGCCGTCGGGATTCACGTTCCGGACGTTGAGCCCGGACACGATGCGCCTGCTGTCCGCCCCGCCGTCGGACGTGCCGTTGATGGCCGCGGCGCAGCACGCGTTCGCCCGTGCCGTCGATGCCGTCACCGACTTCGACCAGGCGATGAACGCCGGCCAGGACGACGCCGGCGACGACGACCGCGAGGGCGGGGCGACGATCGCCGGCGGGCTGGCGCTCGCCGCCCGCCTGCTCGCCGCCGACGCCGGCACCCAGGTGGTCGTGGTCAGCGCCGGTGGGTTCGACACCCACAGCGGGCAGGCCGACACGCAGCAACGCCTGCTCGCCGACTTCGCCGGCGGTGTCACGGCGTTCTTCGACGCGGCGAAGGCGGCGAGCCTCGACGTGCTGCTCGTGACCACCAGCGAGTTCGGCCGGCGGGTGCAGGAGAACGGCAGCGGGGGCACCGACCACGGTGCCGGGAATGTGTCGTTCGCCGTCGGCCCGGGCGTCAAGGGTGGGGTGGTCGGCACCGTCGATCTGACCGACCTGCTCGACGGCGACGTGCGCCCGACCGTCGATCCGCGCACGCTGTACACCGCGTGCCTCGACTGGATCGGCGCCGACGCGGCAGGCGTGCTGGGCAAGCGCTACGACGAGGTGCCGATCCTGGTCGGGTGACCCGCGTCGTCGTGCCGTCCGAGCCTGGAATTGTTACTATGTGGGTAGTGGTAATTCGAGTGGCGTCGCCGCCGCCCGGACCCGCCGGATCACCGAGCACTGGAGCCCGCATGTCGACCTTCGACCTCGATCTCAGCAAGTACAACCTGGGCTGGAGCGACTCCGACATCGAATACGCGTTCGCCCCCGAGAAGGGCCTGAACAAGGGTGTCGTCGACCAGATCGCGTGGTGGAAGGGCGAGCCGAGCTGGATGTCCAAGCGCCGCCAGCGGGCGCTGCAGCTGTTCGAGCGCAAGCCGATGGCCGAGTGGTTCGCGGTGAACATGCCGGAGATCGACTTCCAGGACATCTACTACTACCTGCGCCCGTCGGCCGAGCAGACCGACGAGTGGGACGACCTGCCCGAGCAGATGAAGGCGACCTACGAGAAGCTGGGCATCCCCGAGGCCGAGCGCAAGTACCTCGCCGGGGTCACCAGCCAGTACGACTCCGAGGTCGTCTACCACCGCAACCGCGAGGACCTGGAGAAGCGCGGGATCCTGTTCTGCGACATGGACACGGCCCTGCGCGAGTACCCGGACCTGGTCAAGCAGTACTTCGGCACCGTGATCCCCGCAGGCGACAACAAGTTCGCTGCGCTGAACACCGCGGTCTGGTCGGGTGGCTCGTTCATCTACGTGCCGCCGGGGGTGGACTGCGAGATGCCGCTGCAGGCCTACTTCCGGATCAACAGCGAGAACGCCGGCCAGTTCGAGCGCACGCTGATCATCGCCGACGAGGGCTCCCAGGTGCACTACATCGAGGGCTGCTCGGCGCCGGTGTACACGAACAACGCGCTGCACTCGGCCGTCGTCGAGATCGTCGTCAAGCCGTCGGCCCGGGTGACCTACACCACCATCCAGAACTGGTCGCCGAACGTCTACAACCTGGTCACCAAGCGCGCCCGGGTCGAGGCCGAGGGCCACATGGAGTGGATCGACGGCAACATCGGCTCCAAGCTGACGATGAAGTACCCCTCGGTGTACCTCGTCGGCCCGAAGGCCACGGGCGAGGTGCTCTCCGTCGCCTACGCCGGCCCCGGCCAGCACCAGGACGCCGGCGCCAAGATGATCCATGCCGCGCCGGAGACGACGTCGAAGATCGTCTCCAAGTCGATCAGCAAGGACGGCGGGATCACCACCTACCGCGGCCTGGTGCGCGTCGAAGAGGGCGCCCACCACTGCAAGAGCCACGTGCAGTGCGACGCACTGATCCTCGACGAGCAGAGCGAGAGCAACACCTTCCCGTACATGGAGGTCGGCGAGCGCGACGCGCAGATCGGCCACGAGGCCACGGTGTCGAAGATCGCCGACGAGCAGCTCTTCTACCTGATGAGCCGCGGGCTGTCGCAGGAGCAGGCGATGGGCATGGTGGTCAACGGGTTCATCGAGCCGATCACCCGCACCCTGCCGATGGAGTACGCCGTCGAGTGGAGCCGCCTGATCGAGCTGCAGATGGAGGGCAGCGTCGGCTGATCGGCCTGCGCAGGTGTTCGTCGCGTGTGAGTCACCGTGGGCGAGGCCGCACGGCTCGAGACCGCCGCCATACTTGCGTGGTGTCGATGCGCCAGGACTGTCGCAACTTCGAGAGCCGCACGTACGCGAACGGCGAGACCGTCCGCAAGTGCAACCTCGACCTGGCGCCCGACGCACCGTGGCGTTGCCCGGCGGGCTGCCCCAAGTTCGAGCCGCGGCTCGACGCCGGCTGGACCTACGGCACCCTGGTCAGCCCGACCACGCCGGACGAACCGCCGGGGCTGAACGACGGCTCGGCGGCGGCGGTGCTCGACGAGGCCGAGGACTTCCTCAACGAGGTCGGCCCGCAGGTGATGGCCGATGTGCAGGCCGAGCAGCGCACGCGACGCCAAGCGGTCGAAGGGCTGGCGCAAGCTGTTCCGCCGCCGGGGCTGACCCGCCTGGAGGAGACTCGATGAGCGAGACCGTGCTCAGCTCACGGACAGCCGTGCTCGCCGCGCTCGACGATCCGGTGCTCGTTCCGCACCGCAGCGCTGATCCGTCGACCGGGTCGACGCTTCGCCTACGCGCCGCGATGGCCCGCTTCAGCGAACCGGACACCCATCCGCTGCGCCGAGCGGCGGTGGTGGCGGCCGTCGATCGCATCGAGCCCGCCGTCGTGCGCGCCGTCGCCGCCGAGGTCGCTGCATCGCTCCTCGCCGGAGAGCAGGTCGACGTGCTCCGCGAGGTCGCCCGCACGGTTCCGACGCTCGCGCTCGGGCGTTGCCTGGGCCTCACGGTGTCGGTCGACGACGTCGAGGCGGTGGTCCGGGTGATCGGCCGTGGTGAGCCGGCGACGCCGGAGGCGGATGCCGCGACGGACCGCCTGCTGGCCACGGTCGGCGATGTCGCCACCGCCTCGCTGCTCTACCAGAACTTCGACGCCACGGCGGCGCTGATCGCCTGCACGCTGGCGGCGCTCGGGACCGATGCGGCGCAAGCGCCTGCAGTGCCACGTACGCGACGGTTGGCCGTGGACGCGACGGTGGTCGATGGCCGTGCCGATCGCCGCCGGGACCGCGCTGGTGCTGGAGATCGGTGCCGCCGGGCTCCCGTTCGGCGCCGGGCCGCACGAGTGCCCTGGCCGAGCCGTGGCCGAGTCGATCGTCGCCGGCGTCGTCGCCGCGTTCGCCGCCAGCCACCTGCAGATCGATGCGGCACGCACCGTCGTCGACGACGACGGTCGCCCGACGACGCTGATCGCCACCCGCCGCCCGTCCTGACCCCGGGTTGCGTGTCGCGGTCGTACGCGCCGGAAGCGTCCTCAGCGGCGCGACACGAACGTGGGTGGCCGGGACGGCAGGCCGGCGGGTCGGTGACGGGGGTCGGTAGGATCGAACGCCGTGCCAGCGTTCACTCCTGCAGCCGTGCGCGCCCTTCGCTGCACCCGACGGTGCGGCGCGCGAGGCGGCCGCCGAACGGGCCGCGGCGATGGCCGTGCCGACCGCCGCCGAGGAGGTCTGGCGCTACAGCCGCATCGGTGAGCTGGATCTCGACGCGTACCGGCCGGCGGCATCGACCACCACGGTGGAAGGCGCCGACGGCTACCGCGACGGCGAGGCCGACGTCGACACCGCGGAGGTCCACGACCTGTTCGACGAGCTCAACGCGGCGTTCGCCGACACGGTGACGCTGACGATCCCCAAGGGCACGATCGTGCCCGAGCCGATCGTCGTCACCCACATCGTCGGCGGCGATGGCCAGGCCATCTTCCCCCGCCTCGTCGTCGACGTCGGGGAGAACAGTGAGGTGACGATCGTCGAGCGGTTCCGCTCGACCGACGACGAGCTTCGAGCCCTCGTCGTGCCCCGCCTGTACCTGCGGGCCCGCCAGGCCGCCCGGGTGAGCTACCTCGCCGTGCAGCAGCTCGGCTCGCAGGTGTGGCAGCTCGGCAACCAGCAGGCGATCGGCGAGCGCGACTCCACCACCCAGCTGGCCACGGTCGCGCTCGGCGGCGACTACGCCCGGGTGCGCACCGACGCCCAGGTCGCCGGCCAGGGCGCCACCACCCGGCAGATCGCCCTGTACTTCGCCGACGGCACGCAGATGCACGACTTCCGCACCAAGCAGGACCACGTCGCCCCGCGGACGAACAGCGACCTGCTGTTCAAGGGGGCGGTGCAGGACCACGCCCGCAGCGTGTACACCGGCCTGATCCACATCGGCCCGGAGGCGAAGGGGTCGGTCGCCTTCCAGACGAACCGCAACCTGACGCTCAGCGAGGGCGCCTGGGCCGAGAGCGTGCCCAACCTGGAGATCGAGACCAACGACGTGAAGTGCAGCCACGCCAGCACGGTCGGGCCGATCGACGAGGACCAGCGCTTCTACCTCGAGAGCCGGGGCATCCGCCCGGAGGTCGCCGAGCGGCTCGTCGTGCTCGGCTTCTTCGACGAGGTGCTCGGCCAGCTGCCGGTGGGGGCGATGGCCTCGCGCCTGCGGGCCCACGTGCAGGCCAAGCTCGAACGGCGCCAGTCGTGAGCGGCCGCATCGTCTGCCCGTTCGCCGAGCTGGCCCCGAACGCCGCGGCGCGCTTCGACGTCGACGGCCGGCCGGTGGCCGTCGTGCGCGTCGGCGACGACGTCTATGCCATCGGCGACACGTGCACGCACGCCGACGTCTCGCTCAGCGAGGGCGAGGTGTGGTGCGACGAGCTGGAGATCGAGTGCTGGAAGCACGGCAGCACGTTCAGCCTGCTCACCGGCGAGCCGCAGACCCTGCCGGCCACGGTGCCGGTGCCCGTCTACGTCGTCAAGATCGTCGACGGGATGGTCGAGGTCGACGTCGACGCGATCACCAACGCAACGAGCGCCGACGGGGGAGCGTCATGAGCACCCTGGAGATCCGCGGCTTGACCGCCGCCGTCGCCGGCCGGCAGATCCTCAACGGCATCGACCTCACCGTCTCGTCCGGCGAGGTGCACGCGGTGATGGGCCCCAACGGCGCGGGCAAGAGCACGCTCTCGGCCGTGATCATGGGCAAGCCGGGCTACGAGGTGCTCGGCGGCACCGTCACGCTCGACGGGGTCGACATGCTGGCGATCCCCGCATGGCAGCGGGCCCAGGCCGGCCTGCACCTCGTGATGCAGTACCCGACCGAGGTGCCTGGCGTGCTCGTGGCCGCGGCGATGACCGAGGCGCTCGCCGCCCGTGGCGAGTCCACCGACGGCCTCGTCGAGCGCCTGGCCGCCGAGGCCCGGCGGATCAGCCTCGACCCGGCGCTGCTGCATCGGGCGCTGAACGTCGACCTGTCCGGCGGCGAGAAGAAGCGCAACGAGACGCTGCAGCTCGCCGTGCTGGCCCCGAAGATCGCCATCCTCGACGAGCTCGACTCCGGCTTGGACATCGACGCCCTGCGCGACTGCGCCCGGCGGGTGGAGGACCTGACCAACGAGCTCGGCCTCGGCGTGTTGGCGATCACCCACTACAACCGGTTGCTCGAGCTGCTCCGTCCGGACTTCGTGCACATCCTGGTGAAGGGGCGCATCGTCGCCGAGGGTGGGCCGGAGCTGGCCGACGAGCTCGAGCGCGACGGATACGCGGCGTTCGCCGCGGATGCCGCCGAGGTCGAACCGCCGGCGAAGTCGTCGAGCGCGCTCGACGACCTGTTCCGTCTCTGACGCAGAAGCGTTCCTCGGTGCGACCGTTGGTTGGGTACCCGAAGTAATGTGATCGTCGGGGACAATCGAGAGGGGGCGTCGTGGCCGACTACGACATCCACATCAGCGGTGGCACGATCGTCGACGGCACGGGCGTGCCGCGCTACAACGGCGACGTCTGGATCAAGGACGGCAAGATCGCCCAGTTGGGCGGCCGGGCGAGAGGCGTGTCGGAACGGGTGATCGACGCCACCGGCAAGATCGTCGCCCCGGGCTTCGTCGACTGCCACACGCACTACGACGCACAGATCCGTTGGGATCCGTGGTGCACGATCTCGGGCTGGCACGGCGTCACGTCCGTCGTGCTCGGCAACTGCGGTTTCGGTTTCGCCCCGTGCAAACCCGATTTCCGTGATCGCTCGATGATGACGATGACCCGCACCGAGGCCATCCCCTACGCGTCGATGGGCGAAGGGATGCCATGGGACTGGGAGACCATTCCCGAGTACCTCGACTCGCTCGAGCGCATCAACAAGGGTGTCAACGTCATCCAGTACATGCCGACCGCGTCGCTGATGACGTACGTGATGGGCCTGGAGGCCGCCAAGTCGCGGCCGGCACCGACCAGGAGCGCAAGGAGATGCAGCGGTTGCTGCACGAGGGCATGGACGCCGGCCTGGCCGGCTTCTCCATCCAGCGCCTCGGCCCGAACTCCGTGCAGGCCGACTTCGACGGCACGCCGATGGTCACCGACACGATGGTCGACGAGGACATCCTCGCCTTGGCGCAGGTGCTCGCCGAGCGCGACGAGGGCTCGATCCAGATCACCCAGGCAGAGGGCAGGGGGCTGGCCAACGACTATGCGTTCGTCGAGCGCCTGGCCGAGGTCGCCAAGCGGCCGGTCCTGTTCAATGTCGTCGCGCCGGCGCGCGTCAACCCGGAGATCCACCGCAAGCCGCTGCGTTGGATCGAGGAGTGCCGCAAGAAGGGCCTGCCGATCTACGCCCAGTGCGGCACCGGCCGCGCCGGCTTCGCGTTCACACTGGAGCACTGGAACCTGTACGACGCCTCGCCGGCGTGGCGCGCCGTCACCACCGGGACCAAGGAAGAGAAGATCGAGAAGATGCAGGATCCCGAGCTGCGCCGCGCGCTCGTCGAGGAGGCCGATGCGGCCGACAAGCGGCTTCGGGCGATCCAGGCCGGCATCGGTGGCAATCCGAAGGGCCTGATCATCCAGGGCGTCAACCGCCAGCAGAACCTGCAGAAGTACGTCGGGCGCAGCGTCGGGGAGATCGCCGAGGCCGAGGGCAAGCACCCGATCGAGGCGATGATCGACCTGTCGCTGGCCGGCGACCTGAACGTCGAGTTCCTCGGCCCGGACAAGGGCTCCAACGCCGAGTTCATGGGCGAGATGATGAAGTCGCCGTACGCGATCCCGGGCGTGTCCGACGGTGGCGCGCACACCAAGTTCTTCACCGGCGGGGCGTACAGCACGGACTTCCTCACCTGGCTGGTGCGCGACGAGGGTGTGGTCACGCTCGAGGAGGCCCACTACCGGCTGTCCAACCTGGCGGCCGCGGCCGCCGGGTTCCACGACCGCGGCACGCTGCGCGAGGGCGCTGCGGCCGATGTGCTGGTCTACGACCTCGAGGAGCTCGACATCGATCCGCACTGGATCGGCGACGTCGAGTTCGATCTCCCGGGTGGGGAGTGGCGCCGGGTCCAGCGGGCGAAGGGCTACCAGCAGATCATCGTCAACGGCGAGGTCACCTTCGAGGCCGGCGAGTGCACCGGCGCCACGCCGGGCTCGCTGCTGCGCGGCGGCCGCGGCTGACCTCGTCGACAACGACGTCGTGGCGTTCCGGTCACCGCCGGAACGCCGCGGTCGCCGACTGGTGGTGACCAGATCGACCGGGGTCCGGCTCAACCGCCGGCCTGGCGGGCGTCGAGGTCACCGCCGGAACGGGGCTGCTCGTTTCTGGTGGTGACCAGAACGGCGGGTGTGCCAACCTGGCCGCTCGATGAGCGTGCACCCCAACGTCCAACGTGTCGTCGACGCCGGCGCGCAGCGCGGCCTGACGATCGAGCCGCGCCAGTTCCCCGAGGGCACCAAGACCGCGCAGGATGCGGCGACGGCGATCGGTGTCGAGGTCGGACAGATCGTCAAGAGCCTGATCTTCGGGGTCGACGGCGAGATCGTGCTGGCCTACGTCAGCGGCAAGAACCAGCTCGACGAGAAGAAGCTGGCGCACGCCGCCGGTGGGGCCAAGTGCAAGCGGGTGGACGCCGACGCCGTCCGTCAAGCGACCGGCTTCCCGATCGGCGGCGTGCCGCCGTTCGGCCACGCCACGCACCTGCGGGTGTTCATCGATCCCGATCTGCTCGAGTACGACACCGTGTGGGCGGCGGCCGGCACGTGGAACGACGTGTTCGAGATCGCCCCGGCCGAGCTCGTGCGCGCCAGCGAGGGCACCGTGGTCGACCTGCGCAAGGGCTGAAGGCCTCAGGCCTCCAGGCGGGCGGCGAGCTGGCGGTACTTGCTCACGCCGATGAGGTGCACCCCGGCGAACTGACCGGTGGCGCGGATCTCGTCGACGAGCGTGCACGCCAGATCGACGCCGGCGTCGGGCGACGTCGCCAGGGCGTCGACCACCGCACCCGGGATGCGCAGCTCGGGCACCGTGGCGGCGAGGCGGGCGGCCATCCCCGCGGAGGCGACCACCATCACGCCGGCGTACACCGGGCCGGCGAAGTCGATCGTCGCCCGCCAGTCGCAGAGCGCGTCGACGTCGAACGACACCTGGGCGAACACGAAGTCGGCGGCACGCTTCCACGCCGGCAACGGGCGCAACGTGGAGGTCACCCCGACGCGCATCTTCGCCGTCGATTCGAAGTCGCGTGTCTCCGCGATCATCGACGCCACCGTGAGCTGGCCGGTGCGCTCGCCGGAGGTCGGCCGGTCGCCGGCAACGAACAGGAACTGGTCGACGCCGTAGGCCGCCGCGGTCAGCAGGTCGCGCCGCAGCCCGAGCAGGTTGCGGTCGCGCGAGTTGAGGCAGGCGATCGACCGCCCGCCCATCAGCTCCACCTCGTGGGCCACGGCGATGCTCGACACGGTTGCCCGACCGATGTGGTTGTCCGGGATGAGGAACCCGTCGGCCACCTTCGACAGCACGCCGATCTGGTGGCGCACGTGACGCAGGTCCGGTCGCGTCGGCGGCTCGACCTCGCAGATCAGCTCGAACGCGCCGGGCGCCGGTCGGGCGCGGATCGCCGGCAGGCATCAGCCGCGCATGGTGACCGATGCGGGATCGACGCCGAGCTCCTCGATGCGCCGGCGCATCCACACCGGCTGCTCCATCGGTGTGCCGCTGCGCATCTTCTGGATGAGCTCGCTGTCGTCGGCCCATACGTGGCAGGTGTTGCGGTTGGCCGCCATGGCGATCTCGCGTGACTCGCTGGTGCCGAACGGGATGCCCTCTGCCTCGGCGGCCGCGGCGCGGAACGACCACATCGACTGGATGGCCACCGGGGCCATCGCCTGCAGCAGTGCCGTGGTGTGCGTGCAGCCGCGTGGGCCGCCGAACAGCTCGCGCACCTTGTTGATGAACCCGCGGGCGATCGAGAGGCCGACGAGCTGCTGGTAGCTGGCCTCGATGCCGGGGCACTCGTCGTGGGGGTGGGTGCTCAGGCGCACGTCGACGGCCTCGATCGTCAGCGACGGCACGGCGATCTGCAGATCGACGATCATGTGGTGCATCGTCATCGGTTCGGGGTCGTCGGGGATGTACAGCCCGGCCGGCTTCTGGTCGCGCACGGCGCCGCGCAGCACGAGGTGGTCGAGACCTCGCCGGTAGGCGCGCACGATGTAGGCGCGCTCGTGGATGACTTCCAGCTCGCCGTCGTCGAGACCGTCGGGGTGGGGGAGGATGTCGTCGAAGAAGGGCGTCATCGTGTTCCTTGATGTGGGGGAACCCCGATTGTATGCCCTGGCTATCGTCGGTAGCCCATGGCGGTGGTCAGCGGCTGCGCGATCAGTCGCCGGCGGCGGCGTCGATGCCCGCCAGCACCGCCTGACGGTTGGCGTCGGTGCCGAGCACGGAGCCGGCGGTGTCGCCACCGCGCAGCGCCCACTCCGGCCCGACGATCTCCGGTCCCTCGCCGGGCGGCAGCGGCGGGGTGTAGTAGCCGAGCGCGTACTGGCCGATCTGGTAGCCGATGAGGTCCTGCAGCTCGGGGTCGAGCGTGCGGGCGATTTCCGGCGGGCACGCCAGGTACTGGTTCTCCTCCTGGCGCAGCCAGCCGAGCGCATACGTGATGTTCAGCCCGATGCGGTCGTCGTCGGTGGTGTTGGCCCCGCCGCCGTGGAAGACCGAGCCGCTGTACACGAGCACCGAGCCGGCATCCATCTCGGCGGAGCCGATCTCGTCGGCGGTGGCGACCCGCTTGTCCGGCCAGTCCGTCGAGCCGGGGACGACCTGGGTCGCCCCGTTCTCCCGGGTGAACGGGGTCAGCGCCCAGATCGTGTTCAGCTGCGGCTCCAGGCCCCGCAGCCGTGCTCCCCAGGCCCAGCGGTCGCGGTGGATCGGCTGGGCGACCTGGCCGGACATGATCCGGATCACCTGGGTGAGGTGCAGCTGGTAGCGCTCGCAGTTGGGCAGCAGCACGGCGTCGCACAGCGCCCGCACGAGCGGATCCATCACGAGCGTGCGGCACGCCGGCGAGCGGGCGACGAGCGCGCCGGTGCGCGTCGTGCGGAACCCGGTGAACCCGTCGCGCCCCGGCGACGTGGCCTCGACGTACGGCGTCAGCTCCTCGACCACCGTGCGCAGCAGATCTGGCGTCATCGCGTCGCGCACGATCACTGCGCCGTCGCGCTCGAAGACCCTCGTCAGCTCCTCGATCGGCGTGTCCGGCGGCAGGGTCTCCAACGACGGCATCGACGGCATGGACGTCATCTTCGCGCCCGTGCTCTCAGGCGGTGGCCAGCGCCTCGGTGAGGGTGTTCCAGGCAAGGGTGGCGCACTTGATCCGCACCGGGAACTTGACCACGCCCTGCAGCGCCTCGAGGTCGCCGAGGGGCACATCGGTCAGGGGCTCGTCGCCGTCGATCTCGTCGATCGACATCAGGCCCCTGAACTTCTTGACGAGCGCCTTGACCTCGTCGACCGGCTTGCCCTTCACCGCCTGGCTCATCATCGACGCCGAGCTCTGCGAGATGGAACAGCCCTGGCCGCCGACCTTGATGTCGCTGACGATCGCCGTCGTCGACCTGCAGGTACACGTCGATCTCGTCGCCGCACAGCGGGTTGTGGCCGACGGCGTGGGCGGCCGGCGGGGGCAGCTCGCCGCGGTTGCGCGGGCTGCGGTAGTGGTCGAGGATGATCTCGCGGTAGAGGTCGTCGAGTCCGGGCATCGGGGGTCTCCTGGGCAGGCGGTTCGGGTCAGAACGAGAAGATGTCGCTGGCGCCGTCGAGCGCGTCGGCCAGCGCGTCGACGTCGGCGTCGTCGTTGTACAAGTAGAAGCTGGCGCGGGCGGTGGCCGTGGCGGCGAGCAGGCGCATCAGCGGCTTGGCGCAGTGGTGCCCGGCGCGGATGCACACGTTCTTCTGGTCGAGCACCTGGGACAGGTCGTGCGGGTGGATGCCGCGGAAGGCGAAGCTCAGCGTGGCGCCGCGCACCTCGACGTTGGTCGGGCCGTGGATGGTGATGTCGTCGCCGAAGCGCTCGGTGAGCGAGGTGATCGCGTACTCGGCGGTCTCCATCTCGTGGACACGGATGGCGTCCATGCCGACGGACTCGAGGAAGTCGACGGCGGCGCCCATGCCGACCACCTCGATGATCGGCGGCGTGCCCGCCTCGAACTTGGCCGGCAGCTCGGCGGGCAGGAACCCGTCGAGGCGCACGTCGGCTGATCATGTTGCCGCCGCCGAGGAACGGGGGCATCGCCTCGAGCAGCTCCTCGCGGCCCCACAGCACGCCGACGCCCGACGGCCCGCACATCTTGTGGCTGCTGAACGCGTAGAAGTCGGCGCCCATCGCCTGCACGTCGGTGGCGTTGTGCGGCGTGTACTGGCAGCCGTCGACGATGGCCAGCGCCCCGGCGGCGTGGGCCGCATCGGTGAGCAGGCGCACCGGCGTGATCGTGCCGAGCACGTTGCTCATCGCCGTGAAGGAGAAGGCCTTGGCCCCGTCGAGCAGGTTGGGCAGGTCGGTGAGGTCGAGCTGACCGTCGTCGGTCAGCGGCACCCAGCGCAGCTCGATGCCCCGCTCGGCGGCGAGCATGTGCCACGGCACGATGTTGGCGTGGTGCTCCATGTGCGTGAGCACGACCACGTCGCCACGCTGCAGGTTGGCCCGGCCCCATGACTGGGCGACGAGGTTGAGGCCCTCGGTGGCGTTCTTGGTGAAGATCACCTCGTGGGCCTTCGGCGCGTTGATGAACCGCTGCACCTTGGTGCGCGCGCCCTCGAACAGATCGGTGGCCTCGGCGGCGAGGCGGTAGGCGCTGCGGTTGATCGGGGCGTAGGCGGTCTCGGTGAACCGGCTCATCGCGTCGATCACGCACTGCGGCTTCTGCGAGGTGTTCGCCGAGTCCAGGTAGACGATCGGTGCGCCGTCGATCTCCCGCTCGAAGATCGGGAACTGCTTGCGCAGGGCGAGCGGGTCGAGCCGGGGACTCACGCCGCTCATGCCGGCACCGGCCTGAACGCGTCGTAGCCGTTGCGTTCCAGCTCGCTGACCAGCTCCATGCCGCCGCTGTCGACGATCTGGCCGTTGACCATGATGTGCACGTGGTCGGGCTGGACCTCGTCGAGCAGCCGCTGGTAGTGGGTGATCAGCACGACGCCCATGCTCGGGCGGTCGACGCGGATCTCGCGGATCCCCTTGGCCACGGTGCGCAGGGCGTCGATGTCCAGGCCGGAGTCGGTCTCGTCGAGGATGGCGATCTCCGGCTCGAGGATGGCCATCTGCATGATCTCGTTGCGCTTCTTCTCGCCGCCGCTGAAGCCCTCGTTGAGGTAGCGGTCGACGAACGAGCTGTCCATCCCGAGACGCTTCATCCACTCCATCGAGGCCAGGCGCAGCTCGAGGACGCTGAGGTCGATGCCCTTGCGCGCCGACAGCGCCTGGCGGAGGAACTGGATGACGGAGACGCCGGGGATCTCCTGCGGGTACTGGAAGGCGAGGAACACGCCGGCCTTGGCCCGCAGATCGGTGGGCCACTCGGTGATGTCGTCGCCCTGGAAGTGGATCGACCCGCCGGTGACCTCGTACTCCGGGCTGCCGAGCAGGGTGGACGCCAGCGTGCTCTTGCCCGAACCGTTCGGCCCCATGATCGCGTGGACCTCGCCGGCGTTGACGGTGAGCGACAGCCCCTTGAGGATCTCCGGCGCGTCCTCCGTGCTCCCGCTGGCCACCTCGGCCGGACGGGCGTGCAGGTCAGAGATCCGGAACAGCTCGGTCACGCGTCCAGTGTATTTCCCCTATGGCGATAGTGGAAACCTCCCGCGTCACGCCGGGCGGCGCAGGGCTCGCCAGATGGCGGGGTAGGACGGGTACTCGATCGTCGGGTCGACGTAGCCGGACTCGATCAGGGCGGCGTGCAGCTTGGGCAGGTTGCGGAACGGGACGCCGGAGTCCACGTGGTGGGCGAGGTGCCAGCCGATGTTGTACGGCACGAGCAGGAATCGCGCGGGCGCGTGTTGACGAACGGAGTGCGTCGTCTGCCGGCGGTCCTTGGAGCGCTCCATGCCGCCGTGCTCGGCGATCGACCGCAGGCGGTTGATCACGCGCCACACGGTGAGGTACGGCGCCACCCACAGCAACGGGTAGAGCCACCAATGACCCGAGGCGATCGCCGCACCGAGCAGCACGGCCTGCACGGCGACGATCTTCCAGAACGTCACCCGCTGTTGACGGTTCGGCGACTTCCACTGCCGCAGCAGCCCACGCATCAGCTTCCAGCCGGTGCGCCCCTCGGCGTCGCGCAGCAGCTTGCGGCGCATGCTCGCGTCGCTGATCGGGTAGCCGGCGTAGAGCGCCATGTCGGGCTCGTCCGGACCGAACTCCTCGCGGTGGTGGGCCATGTGCACCCGGCGGTACGCGTCGGTCGAGGTGAAGTCGGGGTAGCCGAGCAGCCAGCGGCCGACGAAGTCGTTGGCCCGGCGGTTGGCGAAGAGCAGGCGGTGCGCGGCCTCGTGCATCAGCGAGGCGAACTGCGCGTGCACCCGTCCCATCAGGACGAACGCGATCGGCCAGGTCCACGGCGCCCAGCGGACGCTCGCCCAGACGATCACGGCGACCTGCACGTAGAGCCCGACGACCGAGAGCGCGTTGCGCCACGACGGGATGCGCCGCAACTGCTCGCGAAATGCCGGCAGCGGGCGACCGTCGGTGCGCACCGCTCGGTCGGCCGAGGGGTCGGCAGCGTCGCCGGCACCATGCTCATCAGGGACGATGCTACCGACGTGCGTTCCCCGGACCGCCCGATGTGGCCACCTCGGCGTGCTCCCACGAGCCCTCGCGGATCGTCAGTGACGAAATGCGCTCGTGCGTCAGGTTGCCAACTTGACGCCGGCAAAGCCCGGAATCGGCGCGTTCGAGGCGTCGAGGTCGGTGATCGGCCCGTTCGAGCGTCAGGTTGCGAACTGGACGCAAGGATCGACCGGCGCGGCGCGATCGGGCGTCAGATCAGCGACCGATCAGGTCTTCCTTCCACGCCCGGAAGCGGGTGTGGCGCATGCCGCTGACGGCCGACGCCGTCGCCGTTGCCGTCGGGGAACAGGCGGAACGTGTGCTGCACGCCGAGGTCGTCCGCTTCGGCGGCCCAGTAGCGGGCGTCGCCGCCGGCAGCCGGTCCGGCGCGCCACAGCAGCCACCGCCCGATGCGCCGCTTGTACTCGGCCTCCGGACGGCCGGGCAGATCGTCGCCCAGCGCGAGCAGCTCGGCCGGCGCTTCGATCCAGGCCGAGGCGACGATGTTGCGGTCGCGCGTCGGCGTCGGCCGGCAGGTCGACGGTGTGGATCGGCGTGTGGTCCGCGGGCCGCTGGTCGTAGCGCAGGGCGGGGCGGTCGACGCTCACCAGCCCCGGTCGACCCACTCCTGCAGGTGCGGTCGCTCGTTGCCGATGGTCGTGTCGACGCCGTGGCCGGGCATGACGATCGTGTCCGCCGGCAGGGTGAACAGCCTGGTGTCGATCGAGTCGATGATCGTCGCGAAGCTCGCGCCGGGGAACTTCGTCGCCCCGGGTCCGCCGGGGAACAGCGTGTCGCCGCTGAACAGCACGGGCGCACCCTCGATCTTGAAGCTGACCGAGCCGGGTGTGTGGCCCGGGTTCTTGATCGCGTGCAGGCGCAGCCGGCCGACCTCGATGACCTCGGCGTCGTCGATGAACACGTCGTAGCCGACGTCCTTGAGCATCGGGGCGTCGTCGCTGTTGATCCCCACCTCGTAGCCGGCCTCGCGGATCTGCGGGACGGCCTGGATGTGGTCCCAGTGGCCGTGGGTCTCCAGCACGCGGCGCACGCCGAGCCGTTGGCACAGCTCGAGCAGCTTCTCGTGCTCGTTGGCCGCGTCGATCAGCACGGCATCGCCGGTCTCGCGGCAGCGCAGGACGAACACGTTGTTGTCGTACGAGCCGACGACGACCTTGTGGATCTCCAGTCGGCCGTCGGCCCAGTGCAGGGTGGTCATCGTGTCCTCCCCGGTGCGGTCTCGAGCCACACCGTCTGGTCGCAGTCTCGCGCCGTGATCGGTGTGCTCGACAGCCTGACGGTGCGTGTCGCTCCTGCTATGGGCTGGCGACGTCGAAGCCGAGCGACAGCGCCACCGGGATCTGCGCCGGGTCGAGCGTGACGAAGCGGACCGGGCGGGGGAGGCGGTCGGCGGCGGCGAGGTGCAGGGCGTCGGCCAGGCGCAGCGGCTGCTCGCGCATCAGCGCCGTCGCCCGGTCGAGGCACCGCTGGTCGAGCGGGACGACGTGGTAGCGGTCCCACTGCAGGCGCAGCTCGTCCTCGATGTCGGCGCGCAGCAGCGGGCTCGTCGGTCAGCTTGTCGACGAGGGCGAGCGCCTCGGTCAGCGCGAGCGCGCTGGTGCAGGCGACCGGTTCGTCGTCGAGCACCG
Organism: uncultured Acidimicrobiales bacterium; assembly: GCA_963794805.1. Taxonomy (GTDB): domain Bacteria; phylum Actinomycetota; class Acidimicrobiia; order Acidimicrobiales; family Ilumatobacteraceae; genus JAODBQ01. Next base: position 8,041 of record CAWCFL010000002.1, on the reverse strand, counting down.
CGACCACGGTGGCGCGCGCCGGCCACGTCGAGGTGCAGCGCCAGCACCGCCGAGGTGTCCAGGTAGGCGACCATCAGCCGCGCAGCTCGCGCAGGAGGCGGTCGAGGCGGGCGCCGGTCCACACCGGGATCGGTGGGCGGGGTCGACCGGCGGTGGTGCGTCGCGGCGGGACGACGGCGCCGGCGGCGATCAGCGTCTCGATCGTCACCTTCGTCGTCGGTGTCGGTCGACTCGCCGAGGGCCACGAGGGCCACCGCCGGCCGCCCGCCGACGGTCACCACGACGCGTTCGCCGCTCGCCGCCCGGCGCAGGTGGCGGGCGAGGTCGGTGCGCAGCTGCCCGGGCGCCGATCATCGCGGTGCAGTGTACGCGCGTGTACACGAGCCGACTGGCGACCGGCCCACGGCGGCCGCGATGCTGACGGCCATGAACTTTGCCTTCACCGAAGAACAAGACGAGCTGCGCAAGACCGTCCGCGCCTTCCTCGACTCGAAGAGCCCCGAGACCGCGGTGCGCGAGCAGATGGAGACCGAGACCGGCTTCGACCCCGCCGTGTGGTCGCAGATGGGCGAGCAGATGGGCCTGCAGGGCCTGGCGATCCCCGAGGAGTTCGGCGGTTCGGGCTACACGTTCACCGAGCTCGGCATCGTGCTCGAGGAGATGGGCCGCGCCCTGCTGTGCGCGCCGTACTTCTCCACCGTCGTGCTCGCCGCCAACACGCTGCTGCCGTCGGGCGACGACGCGGCGAAGAAGCGAGTTCCTCCCGGGCATCGCCAGCGGCGAGACCATCGCCACCCTGGCGTTCACCGAGCCGTCCGGCAAGTGGGACGAGTCGGGCATCACGATGGAGGCCACCGGCTCCGGCACGGACTGGAAGCTCAACGGCACGAAGATGTTCGTGCTCGACGGCAACACCGCCTCGCTGATCATCGTCGCCGCCAAGACCGGCAAGGGCGTCAGCCTGTTCACCGTCGCCGGCGACGCTGCCGGCCTCACCCGCACGAACCTGTCGACCATGGACCAGACCCGCAAGCAGTCCAAGCTCGAGTTCGCCGACGTGCCGGCCAAGCTGCTCGGCACCGAGGGTGCGGGCTGGGACGTCCTGTCCACCGTGCTCGACCTCGCCGCTGTCGGGCTGTCGGCCGAAGAGGTCGGCGGCGCCCAGAAGGTGCTGGAGATGGCCGTCGAGTACGCCAAGGTCCGCGTCCAGTTCGGTCGCCCGATCGGCTCGTTCCAGGCGATCAAGCACAAGTGCGCCGACATGCTGCTCGAGGTCGAGTCGGCCAAGTCGGCCGCCTACTACGGCATGTGGTGCGCCTCGGAGATGAACGACGAGCTGCCGTCGGTGGCCTCGCTGGCCAAGGCGTACTGCTCGGAGGCCTACTTCCACGCCACGGCCGAGAACATCCAGATCCACGGCGGCATCGGCTTCACCTGGGAGCACCCGGCGCACCTGTACTTCAAGCGGGCCAAGTCGTCCGAGCTGCTGTTCGGTGACCCGACCTACCACCGCGAGCTGCTCGCCCAGCGCATCGGCATCTGATCCCGGCGCTCCGGCGCTCCGGCCTCGTGAGCCGTCGTGTGTTGACCGACGCTGGCAGCGGATCGACCCAGTTCTGGGCCGTTCTGCTGCCAGCGTCGGCGCGTTCAGGCTTCGTCACGGCGCCGCTGGGTCGCCGGCCCGATGCCGACCGGCTCGCTGGGGGCGTCGGCCTGTGGCCGCGCCCGCCCTGCTCTGGCCGTTCTTGACGCCTGATCGCGCTCGAGCGGCGACCACAGGCGTCCAGTTCGGTTCTGGACGCACGGTGACGCGCCCCTCGGCAGCCGTAACCTCGGCGGCGTGCCGGCGATCACGTTCGTCCTCATCCTCGTCGCCGCGGCCGCCGTGTTCGTGATCGCCGCCGTCGTGGTCGGGCGGGAGGCGCACCGACTCGACGCGGTGGCCCCGAGGTCGGTGTACATCGTCGACGAGGCCGTCGAGTTCGTCGCTGAGTACCTCCCCCCGGAGACCCAGGCCAGGCTGACGCCCGACGAGCTCGAGCAGTTGCTGACGATCCACATGCGTTGGCTGCACGCCAAGGGCCTCCAGCCGACGAACGTCATCGACCGCCGCCAGGACATCGCCGACCCCGTGATCGTCGAGGGGGACACCCTCACCGGCTACCTCCTCGGTGAAGCCGACAAGGCCGGGATCGAGATCCTCGACGACGTCGACGTGGTCAACGTGGTCGACGCCCACCTCGCCTACTTCGAAGCCATCGGCGCCGTCGGCCCCCAAGCCACCGACGTCTGACGCCTGCCGCCGCGACGCTCTCAGCGCGCACAGTGCCAGTGATGACGCGCAGTAACTTCATGGCTTCCCAAGGGGAGGCGGCATGAGAACAGTCGGCGCGGTAGTCCTCACCCTCATCGTCATCCTCGCGGCTGGCTGTACGAGCGAGAAGTCGGTGTCGACCACGACGACTCGGTGAGCGACGCTCACCTCGACGGCGCCGACCACGTCCTACGAGCAACGATGTCAACGATCGACCTCAGCTACGACGAGTCGGTCGACGCCTACGACGCCATCGACCGCCATCGACGGCACACAACGGCCACCGATCGACGACGTCGGCGACCGGTCCGACACGACACTGACGCGTGGCGCCGGCCACGATCGGAGGACCAGACACAACCGGCTCGCCGGATCAGGTCGCGGCTGTGAAACAAGCGGTAGCGCGACTATTGGGCAGTCGTACTCCGCAGTGCGTTCGAGCCCCCAGTGTCCTGCGATCCTGCGATCATTTATCGCGCCGCAGCGGGTCGGCTCTTCCCACGCTAACGAGACGCTGTCGCCGGTCGAGTCGCAGCGCGGCGAGCGACTGCAGCCGAGGATCAGCGAGGAACGCGGTACGTGATCGAGCAGGTGGGGTTCGGCACTGCCCAGCGCAGCGGTCGTCATCGAGTGTTTCTACGACGCCAGGCATCGTGCTCGGGCCTCCGGACGCGAACGGGGAGCCGATCGATCGTCGACGATTCGATCGCAACGGTACGCTATCAGCACACGCTTTACACTCGACGGCGGATCGTTGGTTGGTGACCGATCAGCAGCGCCTCGCAGCGCTCGGGGCGGGCGATCAATGCGGCTGGCTGAGCTGGGTCGCTTATGGCCTTCTCGGTCGGTGCGTTATGCCATGGCGCCGCACGGCAGTGCAGGCCGGCGGGACCGATGACGCATCCGCGTCTGCGGTCGCCGACGCCAGTGGCCTTCAAGCTGGTGCCGGAAACGAAGGGCGCCACGGATCACTCGCAGGAATCGCCACCGCCAACGGTTCCGCAGAACTGTACGGAATGGGCGCAGATGCAGCCTTCGGAGTCGATGGGAGGGGTCGGTTATCCGGTCATCTTCCAACTCGGGCCGAACGGGGAGTCGGAGTGGATGTGGTTTCGAATTTGCGACGGTGTGATGCAAACGCGCTGGGTGGGAGGGCCGACGCCTCGGGAGGTGGCTCAGAACGTTTATGACGAGGCGTTCACAGCGTTGCCGAAGCCCGTCGTGTCGTTGACCGGGCGACTCGACTTCCAGATCGTCAATGCTCCCACCACGATCTCCGTCGAACCCATCGCGCCGGTGACGGCCACGGCCGAGGTGCCGGGGTTGGGCGTGACCGTCACGGCGACCGCCAAGTTGGTCCGCTTCGCCACCGGCTCGATCGTCACCGGGGACACCACGACGATCGAGTGCCCGCCGTGGGGCGGCGAGACCTGCACCTGGACGCCGCGCTACCCGTCGGTGCTGAAGACGACGGGGTTCGACGATCATCGGTACCACGGGACGGCGTCGGTGGTGTGGTCGGTCGAATGGACCAGCACGACCGGCGCCGGGGGCACGCTGGCGGACATCACGTCGACGAGCCCGGTGCTCGTCGGCGTCGGGGAGGTGCAGGTGATCGGCGGCGGCTGACGCCGGCAGCCATGTCGGCCGCGACCCGTGCGAACAGCGTCGACGCCGCTGAGCGGCGCGGTTCAGATCATCATGTTCAGGTTGCTGACCACACGCTCGGCGAGGTCGGTGTCGCCGCCGAGTTGAACCGAGGGGGCGACATCGGCGTACGGACGGCGGCCGCCGGCGAGGACGACGAACGTCGAGGTGTCCATCGACACCGTGGCCAGTGGGGGCGACGACGGCGTCGGGATCACTGCGGCCCGCCCGCCTTGCACCTCGGCGACCACGCGACGTTCCACCCCGCCGGTGATGTCGATCGCGACTGCGCCGCCCTCCGGCGTCTGGGCGCGTTTGCCGACGACGATCGGGATCGTCATGCACAGGCGGTCGACGGTGTGTGCCGCGGCCGCGCACGACAGGTGCCCGGGCTGGCCGACCGCGCGACGGATGTCCTGCTCGTGCAGCCAGTTGTCCAGCACCCGAATGGCCAGGAACAGCGCCACGTCGCCGGGCCCCACAGGGGTGTTCGCCGGCGCGGAGAAGTACGCGTCGTCGGCGGTCCGGAACGTGTCCAGCCGGCGCTCGACGAGCGCGTCGAACTCCAGCAGCACCTCCGCGCCGGTGAGCCCGCGGCGGTACTGCACCTCGTACTCGTTGAACTTGCCGATGTCGTTGCGGACCCAGTCGCCGAAGACCTCGACCCGCGGTGCGCCCGGCAGGCCCTGGAGCATCCGCTCCGTGCCGATGAGGTGCGACAGGTTGTCCTGCACGGTCCAGCCGGGCAGGTCGGTGTCGGACTTCCACTGCTCCTCGGACAGACCGTGCCCGACTGCGCTGATCGACGCCCACGTCTCGTCGAGCATGGCGATGGTGTCGTTGGGGATCATGGAAGGCTCCTACGGGGCTGGATTCTCGATGGTCTGCCACTCGCGCGCCCCGAGGTAGGGGGCGAACGCGGCGCCGATCGTGCGCATGTCGGCGGACGTCTTCGGCGTCTTCAGCTCGAACAGCCCGGGCACCTTGGCGTAGGCGACCGTGAGATCCCACAGCGCGAGCGCATCGTCGCCCGATGGTGCCGGTACGACGACGGGCCCGTACACCGCCCGGTCGGAGGGGAAGACGATGATCGGCACACCGAAGCCGCCGTAGCGGGACACGGCCAGCTCGTGGTCGGCGCGCACGTCGTCGTGGGTGCTCGGGTCGGCGAGCGCCTCGTCCCAGACGGCCGCCGACTCGCCGATCGACTCGAGGAGCTCGTGGGCGACGGCAGGGTCGTAGAACCGTCGGCCGTCCTCGTGGAGCGCCTTCCCACATGCGGCGTACCACCGGTCGCAGGCGTCCATGTCCGTGCGCCGGAGGAAGGCGGCGACGCGCATCGGCGTCCATCCGTAGGCCATCGGCCGCTCCCACGGGTGGCGCTTGCCCTCGGGCCGGTTGACCTCCTCCAGCGAGAAGAACCGCCAGTCGATGTCGACGCCGACCGCGTCACGCACGCGTCGGATCCACACCGAGGTCTGATACGCCCACGGGCACATCGGATCGAAGAAGAACTGGATGCGCTCGACAGGCGCCGTCCCGGGCATGGGGCATCTTCGCGCCGCGGATCGGCCGCGGGTATCGTCGGACCGATGCAACGTCCCGTCCGCTTCGAGCACACCCGATATCTGGGCGACAAGCGCACGCAGCTGCTCTACGACGTCGACGAGTGGGAGGACAAGGCGGTCATCGACGAGATCATCGCCGCCGAGACCGGTCTGTGCTTCGGTCCGGACACCGTCGCCGAAGCGCGCAACCGGGGCTACACGCTCGCCAAGCCCGGCCAGCGACGTCGGTACCGCAAGCCGCGGGCCTGACGCGGCCGGCGCGGTCGGCGCATCGTGAAGGGCAACGGCTTCTTCCTCTCCGGGCACAACCTCAAGCTCGCCCGCTACCTCGCCCGCCCTGCCGGGCGCCCCGGCCCGCTGCCGGGCGTGATCCTCTGTCACGGGTTCCCGATCGGTCCGCTCGACGCCCGCCAGAGCGGCGGAACGTTCCCCGAGCTCATCGACCGGGTGGCCAACGAGCTCGGCTTCGCCGCGATGGCGTTCAACTTCCGCGGCTGCGGCGACAGCGACGGCGACTTCTCCTTGCAGGGCTGGGTGGACGACCTGCGCGCGGCCATCGACCACTTGATCAGCGAAGCCACGCCGACCGGGTTGTGGCTCGTCGGGACGAACACCGGGGGATCGATCGCCACCTGCGTCGGCGCCGACGACCCGCGGGTGCGCGGCGCGGCGCTCCTCAGCCCGCGAGCCGACTTCGACGACTGGGCGGCCCAACCCCGCCGATTCCTCGAGCACGCCCGCGAGATCGGTGCGGTGCGCACGCCCGGATACCCGAGGGCGTTCGACGAGTGGGCGCGCGAGCTGCGTCGCTTCCGTCCGGCGGACGCGGCGCGGCGGTTCGCCCCTCGACCGCTCCTGGTGATGCACGGCGACGAGGACGACTCGGTCCCCGTCGCCGACGCCCGGCAACTCGCCGAGGCGCACGGCAGCGCCGAGCTGCGCCTGTTCCCCGGTGCCGGGCACCGTCTGCGCCACGACCCGCGGGCCATCGCCGTGCTCCTCGGCTGGATCGATCGCCAACGCCTGACCGAGTGAGCCGCACCTCGCTGCTGGGTCGTTCGTGTCGCCTGGACCGGATTGGTCCCGGTCAGGGCCTGACGCGGGCCGGGAGGTCGGCTCGAGTCCGTGGGCGTGCGGTTCGTGTCGCGCTGGACCGGATTGGTCCGGTCAGGCCTGACACGAACCGCAGGGAGGTGGCTCGAGTCCGTGGGCGGTGCGATTCGTGTCGCGCTGACCGGATTGGCTCCGGTCAGGGCCTGACACGAACCGGCAGATGGGCCCGGGCCGGTCCGTCGAATGTCGTTCGTGTCGCGTCTCGACCGGATTGGCTCCGGTCAGGGCATGACAGGAACACCACGGAGCGGGCCCGGGGCGCCCGGATGCTCAGGCGGACGGCACGAACTGGCCGAAGGTGTCGACGACCACGTGGGTGGGGCGCAAGGCCGAGACGCAGGCGGCGCCGCCGGCGCCGGGCGCGACGACCGTGAGGTTCGCGGTGCTCTCACCTGGCGCGGTGTTGACGATCGAGCTCGTCGCGCTCGTCCCGCAGGGCCTGGCCGCGAGCCAGCCCAGCGCGGTGGCGTCGGCGGCGGTGACGTTGAGCACGCTGACCCCGGGGAGCGGAACGGAGGTCGGCCCCGTCGGGGCGATGGCTGACGACTCGCGCGTGTCGATCAGCCGAGCCGGTGCGGTCGGCCGGTAGCGCAGCCCGCCGGCGCCGGGCCCGAACCAGCCGGCGACGTCGAGCACGATGCCCGAGGATCCGGCCACGGTGTGGACGCAGATCGAGCCGTCCGGCCCGAGCCCGACGATGGCGCTGGCTGCAGCGGACAGACCGGGGCGGGCGTTGACCGTGGATGCGGTCGGGGCGGCGGAGCACGGCCCCGGATAGGCGGTGAGGACCGTCGCCGAGGTCGGGTCGGCGACCGTGAGGTTGACCCAGGCGCTCGTCGCCCCGACCGGAACGTCGCCGTTGCCGGCGATCTGTACGGTGGTGTCGGCGCCCGTCGTGCGCACCCCGCGGACGTCACCGCGCAGCGCCGGTCCGCCACGGGTGTCGATCCAGCGCGTCGGGCCGATCGCACGAAACGAGGAGCCGTCGTGCCCGAACGAGCCGATCACGTCGACCACGACGTCGGTCGTCGCGTACGTCGCCACGCACACCCGCCCGGAGCCGGGGGCGACGAACACCAGCCCAGCCGTATCGCGGCCGGGCATGTAGTTCACGTTGGACGTCGTCGGGCGGACCGCGCAGTCGAAGACCGTCAGGAAGCCGGGGCCGCACGGGTCGACCGCAGTGACGGTCATGGCCACCGCGGTGGCATCGGCAGGAGCAGCCGACGAGACGTCGATGGTGACGGTGCGGCCCGCGCCGAGCTTGCCGGCGGCACCGCCGAGCGTCGGATCGCGCGTGTCCAGCACCCGGACCGGGGTGCGCGGGGTGTAGCCGCTGTCGGGAGCTGTCACTGGCGCAGGAGTGCCGATCGCGCTCGATGGTGAACCCGTGCCGGCC
>CAWCFL010000001.1:0-189932 GCA_963794805.1 uncultured Acidimicrobiales bacterium | reverse complement strand
AGGCTGATGAGTGAGCTCATCGTTCGCTGCGAGTCTGGGAATCGGCTCAGAGCGGACTGCGGCCAGGCTGGGAAGTCACCGTGAGCCGTCAGGGGTCGGCAGGTTGTAGATCCGCACGGCGTTGGCGCCGAACACCTTGCGCTTGAGCTCGTCGCTCTCCGGCGCGAACACCGCCAGCGCGCGCTGCACCGGGTCCGGGTACAGGCACGTCGGGTGGGGGAAGTCGGTCTCGAACATGCAGTTGTCCTCGCCGACCTGCTTGATCGCCTCACGGATCAGCGCGCCGTCGTCCTCGAACCAGAAGCACGCGCCCATCTGCCGGCGGAAGTACTCCGACGGCTTCAACGACAGCTTGTCTCGCGTCTCCCGGGCGGTCTCGTCGAGCTGGTAGTCGAGGGCGTTGAGGAACGACGGCAGCCAGCCGACGCCGCTCTCCACCGAGACGACCTTGAGCGTCGGATGCCGCTCGAGCACGCCGCCGTAGATCAGGTTGGCGATGATCCGCCCGTTGGCCAGGAACAGCATCGCCGAGCCGATCGCCATCCGTGCGCCGGCGTCCATCGACGGCCACGGTGCCGAGCCGTGGTACGAGACCTGCGAGGCGCTGGCACCGATGTGGAAGTTGACCGGCAGCCCGGCGTCGGCGAGCGCCGCCCACATCGGGTCCCAGTACGGCTGGCTGAGGTCGGGCAGGCCGGCGTCCTGCGGATCGGCGTTGGTGTTCACGCCGACGAGCCCGAGGCCGCGGATCCGCTCGATCTCGACGAGGCACTGGTCGACGTCCCACCACGGCAGGATCGCCTGCGGGAACAGCCGGTTGCCGGACTCCGCCTGCATCTCGGCCATCGCGTCGTTGTAGATCTCGACGGTGAGGTTGCGCAGCGCCTGGTCGCCCTTGCCGCCGAGCTGCTGACCGCCGAACCCGACCGTGTTCGGGTAGATGAGGTGGGCCCAGATGCCCTGGGCGTCCATCAGCTCGAGCCGCGGCCCCACCTGCGAGGCGCCGGCGGCGACCTCGTGGACCGGGGTGCCGAACATGTACGCCATGTCGTAGCGCTTCTCCATGTCGGCGCCGATGACCGACGCCGCGCCGACGCCACTGATCGACTCGCCGTCGAAGACCCACCGCTGTCGACCGTCCACCTCCTTCACCTGCGGCACGCGATCGGCGTACGCCTTCGGCGCCCGCTTCAGCCAGAGGTCCCACGGCTCGCTGAGGTGCGTGTCGACGTCGACGATGAGCAGCTCGGTGGACGGTGCAGCGTTCGTGGTCATGCGTCCCCCTTGGTGAGCGCGCGGCGACCGCGACACTGAGATCCGCCGACGCCGCGGTCCGCGGCGAGGCGCCCGCGGCCCGTCGTGTGCGCCCCGCGCCGGCCGAGCGCGACGCGGTCGGCAACCTGACGGTGGTGGCCGAGGAGGCCGGGTTCACTCGCGGGCGGGGACACTCGGGGGCTGGACGGTCGAGACGTCCGTCGTCCCCTGTTTCGGTCCCACCGGCTCGTAGATCGCCCGGCTGGTGTCGACCACGACGCCGACGCGGTCGCCTGCGGCGTAGGTCGCGTCGGTGCCGCGCACGGCGACCGTCATCGAGCGAGTCGACGACGTCGAGGCGCACCTTCAGCAGCGTCGTCGCCCCGGCGAACGTCTGACCAGTGACCGATCCCGGCCAGTGCGCCCGGTGCGTCCGGCGGCGCCACGCTGACGTCCTCGGGCCGCACGAGCACGTCGACCTCCGCCGCGGTGATCGCCGGTCGGCGGCGCACCGCGCAGGGCCACGCCGGCCACCTCGAGGCGACCACCCGATGAGCGGCTGGCGCGCACCTCGTTCATCGAGCCGACGAACCGGGCGACGAACGCGTTCGCCGGGGCGCGGTACACCTCGGTCGGGGTGTCCAGCTGCTCCAGGCGCCCGTTGGACATCACCCCGACCCGGTCGCTGATCGCCAGCGCCTCGTCCTGGTCGTGGGTGACGAACAGGGTGGTCGTGCCGAGCTCGGTCTGCAGCCGGCGGATCTCGTCGCGCAACGTGACGCGTACCTTGGCGTCGAGCGCGCTGAGCGGCTCGTCGAGCAGGAGCACTGCCGGCTGCACGGCCAGCGCACGCGCCAGGGCGACGCGCTGCTGCTGGCCGCCCGACAGCTGGTGCGGGTAGCGCGCCGCCAGCGTGGTGAGCTGCACCCGCTCGAGCATCTCCCCCACCCGTGCGGCCCGCGCCGCCGCCGGCATGCGGCGCACGCGCAGCCCGAAGGCGACGTTGTCGGCGACCGTGAGGTTGGGGAACAGGCTGTAGCTCTGGAAGACCATCCCCATGTTGCGCTTGTGCGCAGGCACCCACGTGATGTCGCTGTCGCCGAGCGTGACCGTGCCGGTGTCGGGCACCTCGAAACCGGCGGCGATGCGCAGCGCCGTGGTCTTGCCGCACCCGCTCGGGCCCAGCAGGCAGACGAGCTCGCCCGGGCGCCAGCGCGAGGTCGAGCGCGACCAGCGCGACGTTGGTGCCGAACGACTTGCGCACGCTGGCGTAGACGAGAGCGGAGGCCATGGGTCGTCGTCCTGTCAGAAGATGGATGCCGCGGCGTCGGACTTCGGCCCCGCGCTTGCCGATCAACAACGTGATCAGCCCGAGCAGGAAGCCGCTGGCGATGAGCGTGAGCAGCGCGAGCGCGCTGCCGCCACGGGCCTCGTGGAGGTTCAGGTCCTGGAGGAACACCGGCAGCGTCTGCTTGAACAGCAGCGAGGCCAGGGTGAACTCGCCGAGCACGACCGTGGCCGTGAGGAACGCCGAGCCGACCAGGGCGACGCGCAGGTTGGGGATCAGCACGCGGAACAGGGTGCGGCCCCAGCCGGCGCCGAGCGACCGAGAGGCGTCGACCAGCGTCCGCAGATCGAGCGCCGCGCAGCCCGGCGTCGAGCGCGCGGAAGGAGAACGGCATGGCCATCACGGCGTAGAACGGCACGAGGAAGTAGTCGTTGCGGAACAACCAGCCGGCGTTGTCGCGGAACGCCCCGAGCGCGCCGGCGGCGAGCGTGATCGGCGGGACCACGTACGGCAGCAGGGTGAGCACCTCGACCAGCGGCCGCGCCTTCGGCAGGCGCAGGTGCACCAGCAGCGCGGTGGGCAGCAGCAGTGCCAGCGTGAGCGCCACCGAGGCGATCACCAGGCGCAGGCTGTAGTACAGCGCCGGCTGGAACTTGGGGTCGCGCAGGCCGGCGAGCAGCCCGCTCCAGGTCCACCTGTCGAACAGCGTGCTCCAGCCGAGCTTGACGACCGGGACCTTCTGGAACGAGAACCGCGCCAGGGCGATGATCGGCACCAGGAAGAAGATCGCGCAGGCGATGAGCACCACCCACGACCCGATCTGCACGGTGCGCGCCGGCGCTCGCGGCTCATCGCCGACGTCCTCGTGCTCGGCGGCTCATCGGCGCCAACGCTCGGCGCGGTGGCGCAGCAGCAGGTAGCCGCCCATGGCCACGAGTGCGATCACGATCATCCACGCAGCGATCGCGTAGCCGACCTCGGCGTAACCGCTCTGGTCGCCCTGGAGGTAGAAGCGGATCTGCACCGGCGCGAGGCGCGACGCCCCGGTGGAGATGGCGTACGCCGTGGCGTACGCGCTGAACGAGTTGGCGAACAGCAGCAGCAGGCCGCCGAGCACCGACGGGGCGAGGATCGGCCCGCCCACCCGACGCCAGTACGTGACCGGCCCGGCACCGAGGTTGGCCGCGGCCTCGCGCCACGACGGCTGCAACCCGTCGACGGCCGGGAGGACGACGAGCATCATCAGCGGGATCTGGAAGTACAGGTAGACCACCGTCAGCCCGGCGTTGCTGCCGAGGAACGACGGGTCGACGAAGTCGAAGCCCATCGTCGCCAGCACCTTGGTGGCCAGGCCCTGCACCCCGAGCGCGGCGATGAAGGCGAACGCCAGGGGCACGCCGCCGAGGTTGGCGGCCACGCCGCTGAACGCGGTGACGAACGTGCGCAGCCACCGCGGGCGGCGCACGTTGACCACGGCGAACGCCAGCAGCACGCCGACGCTCCCGCCGATCGCCGCGGTGAGCACCGACAGCTTGATGCTCTCGACGAACGACTCGCGGAACGGCTGATCCAGGGCTTGGAGCATCGCCGGCTTGGTGCTCGTCGACGAGTGCGACAGCGCCTTGAGGAACACCGTCACCGCGGGGAACACGAGGAACAACCCGACGAAGGCGATGAACGGGAGCAGACCCGACGGCGGCCGGGATCGCGGAACCGCCGCCGGCGACCGGCGGTGTCCGGCGCCCGCCGCAGCAGCGGTGGTCGATCGATGTGATCCGACGATGACGTCGACTAGGAGCCGGCGACCATCGTGCCCCAGTTGTCCGTCAGCACCTGGTTGGCCTTGGCCAGCTGGTCGGCGCTGGGGAACTTGATCTGGGCGAGGACCGAGGCGTCGGGCAGGTTCTTGGCCACGTCGGCGGTCACCAGGCCGGCCTTCTGGAGCTCGGCGTAGCGCGCCGGGATGGCCCCGCCCTCGAGGTAGCCGAGAGCGCCTTCGTTGCTCAGGATGTGCTCGATCCACAGCTTGGCCGCGTTCGGCTGCGGGCAGTCGGCGATCACGCCCTGGGCGTAGTAGCTGCCGTACACACCGTCGGCCGGCACGACGTAGCTCAGGTCGAAGCCGGCGTCCTTCATCTTCGGCTGGAGTGACGGGAAGTTGTACGTCCAGTCGAGGACGATCGGCGTCTCGCCCTGGATCATCGTCGTCGGGTTGACGTCGGTGAGGATCAGGTTGCCGCTGTTCTTCAGGTCGGCGAAGAACTGGATGCCGGGCATGATGTCGTCGAAGCTGCCGCCGTTGGCCAAGGCCGCGGCGAACACCGCGGCGAGGCCCGCCCCGGTCTTGCGCGGGTCGCCGTTGAGCGCCACCTGGCCCTTGTACTGCGGGTCCTTGAGGTCGGCGATGGTCTTCGGCGGGTTCTTCACCAGCACGGTGTTCGAACCGATGGCCATCACGCCGTAGTACGCCGCCACCCACTGGCCGTTGGGATCCTTGAGCTCGGTGGGGATCTCGTCGTAGCTGCTCGGCTTGAACGTCTCGAAGTAGCCGGCCTGGACGGCCTCGGGCACCTTGGCCGGGCCGATGTCGACGGCGCACGGCTGGGTGGACTGCCCCTTGAGCGTCTCCACCGCGGTGAGCTCGTCGGCCGACGAGGCATCAGGGTTGGCCACCGTGGTCTTCACGCCGTACGTGTCGGTGAACGAGGCCAGGATGCCCTTGTAGTTCGCCCAGTCGTCGGGCAGGGCGATGAGGTTCACCGTGCCCTCCTTCTTGGCGGCATCGATCAGGGCCTGCGGGATGGCGCCCGCGGCGCCGGCGGGGGTCGAGCCGGCGGGCGTCGAGGCGGCGGCCGTCGAGCCGGCCGCGGCGGTCGTCGTCGCCTTCCCCGCGGTCGTGGTGGCCGCGGCCGCGGTGGTCGCCGCGCCGACGGTGGTGGCGGCGCCTGCGGTCGTCGTCGCTGCGCCGCTGGTGCTGGAGGACTTCTTGTCGCTGCCGCATGCCGTGGCGAGCAGGACGAGGGCGAGGGAGCCGGCCACCATGGCGCGCCGCGGGCTGAGATGCTGATGTGACATGGCGGGGAGCCTCCGATCCGCAGGTTTCGGGATGGTGACCCTGACCTGTCGGCGAGATGACGTCAGCCCGAACGGTGGTCGAACACCCCGATGCCTCGTCGCGCGCCTCGCCGCCGGCTCACCTGCTCGACGAGCCCGGTTGCGTGTCGAGCGCGTCCAACCCGAGCATCGGAGCTCTTTCCGGTCACCCCGGGCCCAGCGACCGCTTGGCCAGTGCCGGGACACCGGCATACAGCGTGTCCGCCTCGGTGTCGGCGACGACCACCGAGCCAGCGGCGATGATGCATCCCGGAGCGATGCGCACCCCGGGGAGGACCGACACGTTGGCTCCCAGCCACGCGCCACGGCCGATGACGGTGGGCGACCTGGTGAGCGCTCCAGCGCGCTGCATCGGCGTGCCCAGCTCGTGGGTCGAGGTCAAGACGGTGACGCCGTAGCCCATGAACACCCTGTCGTCGATGAACAGCGGAGCGCCCGCGTCGAAACGGCAGTAGCGGTTGATGAACACGTGCTCGCCGATGTCGAGCTGATCACCGCCGACGTAGACGCCGGACAAGATCACACTGCCCGGGCCGACCGACACGCCGACGACGCGGTACAGCTTGGCCCGCAGCTTGGAGGGTACGAGGTGGCTGCCCGCGAGCGTGTTCAGCCAAGCCAGCTTGAACTCGCGCTTCATCACGTCACCTCCGTGACCGGCGGGGAGCTTGGTGGTTCACGGGTGCCTCTCTGGCTCAGTACCGCCGATTGCTCGACTGGCCGACGCAGTTCGTCTGCGTTTGCGCGTGCTCACGCCACACGTGCAACGTTGCCCGAAGGTACACAGCGTCGGCCGGCGAGCGGTCGACCAGGCAACCAATGGTGCGAACGGCCCATTGCACCGAACTTCGTGACCGCGGACCGGGCCGTCGACCATGCGCGGAGTGGTCGGTGCGGTCGACCAGGTCGACGTCAGATGATCGTGTTCCGGCTTCGCGACGGCCTCCGCACGAGGGGGAAGGTCGGCCGAGAGCGCCGTCAACGGTGAGCCAGTCCGAAGGTCAAGACCTCACGGGCGGCAGATCGTCGATCTCATTGCGCATGCCTCGCATAAGCGCCAAGTCGCGAAACGAGGTCCACACCATCGCCGGATGCGCTCGGCAAACCGGATCACGCTTCGTCACCGACACGAACCCGCGTCTCGCACACCCGAAGGAGGGCTTCCCGCGCGACGTGATGCCCCACGCCGTCCTGACCGTAACGCTCGGCGGCCTTCAGGCGATCGAACGTGGTGGTCAACCCGTGACCGCACCTCGACGCGGGCTGGCTGCGTTCCGTCCGGCGGCGGACGCGAGGCCGGAAGGCTTGCCACCAGCAGTCCTAGTCAGCTTGGCGAGTACGAGGTCACAACAAGGTGTGGTGGAACGAGAGGACGACCGTGGCCGCGTGGGACGACGAGTACGACGATGACGAGGAGGACGGCGAGCCGCCGCTCTGGAAGCGTCCTGCCCTGTGGGCGGCCGCGGCGGCGGTGATCGTGGCCATCATCGCCGTGGCCTACGTGATGTTGAAAAGGGACAGCTCGTCGAACGACGCGTCGTCGTCCACGGTCGCGGTGTCCGCGGCTGCGCCGGAGTCGTCGCCCGCCGCTGCGTCGGCGACGAACGCACCTGGGGCGACCACTGGTGCTGGCGCCGCGCCCGTCGCGGTGGCGTCCACGGAGTCACCGGCGACGACAGTCGCGGCGACGACCACCGCGGCGGCGACCACGACGGTCGCTCCGACGACGACGGCGGCTCCGCTCGTGGCTGAAAGCCCGACGACGGCTGCTGCTGCCCCGCCGGCGCAGCCGCCGACGTACAGCACGTTGCCCGACGGCAGCCCGGCGCCGATCATCGCCGTGTTCGGTACGGAGAACATCACGTTGAGCGGCGCAGTGCCGAATCAAGCGGCGAAGGACACGCTGCAGGCGCTGGCCATCGCCAACAGCAAGACACCGGTGCCGGTGAACAACCTGCTGACCATCGACCCGACGGTGCCCCCGGGCATCGGCGTGCGCGTCGTCGAGCTGACCTCGGCCCGGTTCGAGCCGAACAGCGCGGTCGTCCAGGGCTTCCATGCGCTGGAGCTCAACCGGGTGGTGTCGGTGATGAACGCGCTGCCGAACGTCACGGCCCTGGTGATCGGCCACGCCGACCAGATCGGCAGCGACGCCCAGAACTTCAAGATCTCCGCCGAGCGGGCCACCGCCGTCGTCAACTACATGGTCGCCCAGGGCATCAGCCCCTCACGGCTGTCCAGCCGCGCCGTCGGCGACCAGGACCTGTTGACGTTGAACGACGACGCCGCATCCCTCGCGCTCAACCGGCGCACCGAGTTCGTCCTCTACGGCCTCCTCGGCCAGTAGGAGCAGACCACTCATCCCGGCGGCGTCGGTCGGCACGACGAAAGGATTCGTACCCCCGACACCCGGCCAACACCGGGCGCATCTCCGCCACCGTCGGGGCGCGCGTCGGGCGTGGGCCTCGCCAGCCGCCGCCCACCGACTCGCGTTGCTCCCGGCTCCCAGCCACACCAGACCGCGATGCTCCCGAAACTCCCTGGCAGATCAGCCAGGCCCCACCGACGGGCGCAAACGGAGCAACGTTCCGACTACCGACACCCGTCAGACGGTACGTCACAGGCCGCCGATCTGCGCTCGGTCAAGTTCTTGCCGGCTTGACGCGGAGTGCCACGAGTCGGGCCGGCTAGGTCACCTAGGCCCGAACCATCCGCAGACGATGCGCCGGTGGGATGCTGACCGCGGTGCCGTCGCAGCGGTCGCTCGGGCGGTCGGTTCAGTCGATCGCGGGATCGACGACGGGTTCTTCGGTTCTCGGCGATCCCCTCGTTCTCGGTCATACGAAACTCGCCCCGTTGCCAATCCACCTCAGGGAGAGGAGCCGGTCACGACGCCAGCAGGCCGAGCCTGACTGCCTCGGCGGCCGCTTGGCGCCGTCCATCGACTCCCAGCTTGGTGAGGATCCGGCCCACGTGCGTGGTGACCGTGCGCGGGCTGATGAAAAGTGTCGCGGCGATCTCCCGGTCGGTGTAACGCTGCGCGAGGAGGCCGAGCACCTCGGCCTCGCGCTCGGGTGAGCCCGAACGGGAGGTCGCGCGCCACCATCGACAGTGGTTCGGAAGCGACCGCCGTTGCCGTGGCGCGCAGCACGCGACGGACGATCTCGGTCGCCGCGGTCGGCGGCTCGGCGCGCCCGGCGGCATGGCACCTCTCGAACTCATCGCTGCCGAGACGCAGCCGCAGTTGCGCGGCGAGTTGCTGCACGCTCGGCCGGTCGTTGTCGTCGCTCGGGTGGGGTTCGACGGCGGCACGCAGACCGTCGCGCACCCCGAGGAGCCGGGCGGCGCGCTGCGGCTCACCTGCGGCGAGGAGTGCCGCCGCGGCGCGCTCCATGCCGAGCAGGCGAGGGTGGGGGGAGCCCGTCGACTCGCTGGCGTCCAGCGCCTGGGCCGCGGCCGCCAGCGCATCGTGCGAACGCCCGTTGGTGAGCGCGACGAGGATGAGTTGGTTGAGCGCCTCCGAGCGGACGCGCGGGAGATCGAGCTCCGCGCAGACCGCGATGCACTCGGCCAGGGCCTGCTCAGCCCGGTCGATCAGGCCGGTGTGCAGCGCCGCCTCGGCCAGGTTGACGAGGGTGCAGGCCATGCTGGCCCGGTCGTTGGCCCGCCGCACGAAGTCGAGGGACTCCTCGGTGAGCCGCAACCCGCGCTCGTGCTCGCCCTCCTCGCTGGCCAGCGCGCCGAGGTTGCTCAAGATGATGGCGACGCGCACGTCGTCGCCGCGCCGGCGGAAGTAGCGCAACGCCTGCTCCCACGACTGCCGGGCGTCCGTGAGCCGCCGCTGGTAGTACGCCGCGTTGGCCAGCATCAACGTCGCCCCGGCGACCCGCCGCTCGTCTCCGTGCTCCCGGGCAGCGGCGATCACCCCCTCGAACAGCGTGACACCGCCATCGACGTCACCGCGATCGAGGGCCACACTGCCGAGGTTGCGCTGGGCGTCGGCGACGCCGCGCCAATCACCGGCCTCGGTGAACAACTCGATCGAACGCCGCAAGTGGACGGTGGCCCGGTCGTACTCGTCGGTCTGCTCGAGCATCGATCCGGCGTCGCACAAGGCCCGGGCGCGCGCCGCGGGCGGCGTCGACGGATCGGCCGCGGCCCGCGCGAACCACATCGCACCCTCGTGCAACGGCCCGTGGTCGATCCAGAACCGGCCGAGCGCGTTGACCAGCTCGAGCCCGGCGTCAGGCCGGTGGTTGATCGACCAGGCCAATGCGGCGCGGGCGATGTCGAGCTCGACCAACAGGCGGTCGGCCACGCCGTCGAACCCGGCGACGTCGAGCCGTGCATCGACGTCCCGGGCGAGCGCGGTGAGGTGGGCGGTGAGCACGATCATCGTCGCCACCCGTTCGTCTTCGGTGCCTTCCGTGACGGCGAACTGGCGGACCAGCTCGGGGATCCGCAAGCGGTCGGCGACACGCCGCACGAAGTGGTGGTCGACGAGGATGCCGAGCGCGTCGAGCGAACCGTCGCCGCCGAGCGCCTCCGAAGTCTCGGGAGAGAACGTTCCGGGGAGCACGGCGAGCGCCCGCAGCAGGCGTCGTGCCGATGGACCGAGCAGCTCGTAGCTCCAGGCGATCGTCGCGCGCATCGAGCGCTGGCGGGCCGGAGCGCGCGACGGGCCGCCGGCGAGCAGCTCCAGCCGGCGGTCGAGTCGACGGACGATCTGCTCGACGCTGAGCATCCGGGTGCGTGCCGCAGCCAGCTCGATGGCCAGCGGCAGGCCGTCGAGCTCGTCGCAGATCGAGGCCACCACGGCGAGATCGAGCTCCCCGCGGCACCCGGCGGCCGTGGCGCACTCGACGAACAGCGTGACCGCGGCGTCGCGGTCCAGCGGCTCGAGATTGAAGCGGTGCTCACCCTCGACGCCGAGGGGCAGCCGGCTCGTGACGAGGACGCTCAGTCGTGGTGCCCGGGCGACGAGGTGGGCGACGTCGTCGGCCGCCGACAGGACGTGCTCCATGTTGTCCAGCACCACGACCGTGTCGTGCTCCCCGGACATCGCCACGAGGTCATCGAGGATCGCCTCACCGGGCACCAAGCCGCACGCGGTGGCCACGGCCGCGAGCACCCGCGCCGGATCCTCGACGGCTGCGAGATCGACGATGTGGACCGCGTCGGCCAGCTCGCTCGTCCGGCGCAGCCGAGCGACGACCTCGTCGGCCACCCGTGTCTTGCCCACGCCGGGTGGTCCGACCACGGTGAGCAACCGGTGCTCGCGGGCCCACATCTGCTCGGTGAGCCGCTCGACGACTGCATCGCGCCCGATCAACCGTGACCCGTGCGGTCGTGCGACCATCACCGGTGGTGTCCTCCGCCGTTCACGAGATCACCTCCTTCCGCTGACGTACCGTAGCCAGCGCCGCAGCGCTGCGCCGGGCCCGTGCAACACGCCCCTGGCGTGGAGCGCCGCCCGCCGAGGCAGCTCCCGAGCATCCGTGGCCACCCCGCCATCTCGTCGAGGTGGAACCGGTCTCGAGAACCGTCGAGCTTCGAGCCGACTCGACGGATGGTCTTCGGGGCGGGCGCGATGCGGCAGAGCCTGCACCCGCAAGTGCAGGCTCTGCCGCTACCGCACGAGCTGCGACGGTCAGCCGGGGAATGTCCCGTTGACGTCGACGATCAGGTCGGTCGCCGCGTAGGAGAACACGCACACCTTGCCGCCGGCACCGAGCTTGGCGACGACGGCGTTGGGCACGGTGTCACCTGCCACGTAGTTGACGTTGCTCGCGTTCGGCACCGGAGCACCACAGGGGAACACCGTGAAGAACCCCGGAGCCTGGGCTTGCGTAGCCGTCACGTTCAACACCACCGCGCTCGCGTCGGCCGGGACACCACCGCGACCGGCCACCTGCACCTGCGTCACCGATCCAGCCGCCACCGGACCGGCACCGAGCTGGGCGCCGTCGACCGTGGCGATGCCCGGACCGGAGCGGGTCTCCAACAGACGTGCCGGAGTCAGCGCGCTGAACGACGACCCGGCAGGGAACGTCCCGTTGACGTCGACGATCAGGTCGGTCGCCGCGTAGGAGAACACGCACACCTTGCCGCCGGCACCGAGCTTGGCGACGACGGCGTTGGGCACGGTGTCACCTGCCACGTAGTTGACGTTGCTCGCGTTCGGCACCGGAGCACCACAGGGGAACACCGTGAAGAACCCCGGAGCCTGGGCTTGCGTAGCCGTCACGTTCAACACCACCGCGCTCGCGTCGGCCGGGACACCACCGCGACCGGCCACCTGCACCTGCGTCACCGATCCAGCCGCCACCGGACCGGCACCGAGCTGGGCGCCGTCGACCGTGGCGATGCCCGGACCGGAGCGGGTCTCCAACAGACGTGCCGGAGTCAGCGCGCTGAACGACGACCCGGCAGGGAACGTCCCGTTGACGTCGACGATCAGGTCGGTCGCCGCGTAGGAGAACACGCACACCTTGCCGCCGGCACCGAGCTTGGCGACGACGGCGTTGGGCACGGTGTCACCTGCCACGTAGTTGACGTTGCTCGCGTTCGGCACCGGAGCACCACAGGGGAACACCGTGAAGAACCCCGGAGCCTGGGCTTGCGTAGCCGTCACGTTCAACACCACCGCCGCTCGCGTCGGCCGGGACACCACCACGACCGGCCACCTGCACCTGCGTCACCGATCCAGCCGCCACCGGACCGGCACCGAGCTGGGCGCCGTCGACCGTGGCGATGCCCGGACCGGAGCGGGTCTCCAACAGACGTGCCGGAGTCAGCGCGCTGAACGACGACCCGGCGGGCGTGGTCGGGGCGGTCGGTGGGGTCGGGCCCGTGGGCGTGGTGGGCGGCGGGATCGCCGCGGCGTCGTACGAGGCGGTGCCCCAGGATGCATCGCTGCCACCGGCGGCGAGCATCGTCTGGGTGTTCGCGCAGCTGTTCGCCAGGTTCGGGTAGGTGGCGGCGACGATGCCCGGGTTGGCCCCACCGGAGCGCGTGAAGACGAATGTTTGACCGTCGGCCGACCAGCTCGGCGAATCGAAGGCGATCGCGTCGGAGTGCGACGGATCCGTGATCACGCAGCGATCGACCACCCTGGACGCGTCGCCGGGCGCGCCGGTCGTCCACAGCTCGATGCCCGGCTCCGAGGCGTCGTCATTCTCGACGGAGCCTGCAGCAGCCAGCTTGTTGGTGGTCGCGGACGGGCTGTAGATCGCATGTGCGGTGAAGTCCAACCCCTCGTTGGTGAGGAACCACTGCTGCGGCAGGGCCGCGCCGACGTCGAACGTCGACTCGCCGCGGGCGTCGAGGTCGTCGTGGGTGACCACGAGCTTGGTGTTCGAGATCCACGACGGGGTCGTGTAGTTGATGACGTCGCCGCCCGCCCCGATCGTGGCCGCCGCGCCGCCGTCGAGGTTGGCCACGATGCTCTCGGACACACTGAACACGTCACCGCACGCACCCTGGAGCATCGCTGTGGCGACGTAGGCGATGCGCTGGCCGTCGGGCGACACCTGCGCGTCGACAATGCCGTCAGGCTGCTGGGCGACTGGCGTCGGGCAGGTGTCCTCGATCAGGTCGTACTGCGGCACGGCGTACACCGGGCGCATGAGCTGGCCGTTGCGGTTGAGCACCGACACCACGCCCTGTAGGTAGTTGTGGGTGCCCTCGATGATGTGCTGGTTGCGCAGGGCGACGATCGTGCCGTCGTCGGCCTGGGACGGGCTGACGTAGGGCGCGTCGGCCTTCCCGTCGGTAGTGATCTGCCGCTGGCCGGTGCCGTCGGGGCGCATCAGCCAGACGTTGTCGGCCTTGATGAACACGATGCTGCCGGAGCTACTCGCCGCCGCGGGGTCGGCGACCGCACCCATGGCGATCGCCCCGGCGGCGGCGGTGACGGCGATGGTGCAGCGCCCGATCTTCCTGATGATCCGGCGCCGACGGCGGCCAAACCGTGGTGTGCGCGATGCGAACATGTTCTCCTTCTCCCTGTGTGTGGTGAAACACCACGGACGGTAAAGCTGGAGACGTTCGCTGTCGTCCGTACGACTTACGTATTCAACCCCTGCGGACCTGCGGAAGGGATGACGTGGGGGCGTACTGTCGTATGTACGAGCGCGCGGGCAGAGCGTGTTCGGATCCTCGGCTCGGGACGAGCCGCATCGGTCGCACCATCCGCCTCACGCTGGCACCGGGCCGCGACCAGCACCTGGCGGACCGACGGACACGTCGTCATCATCGCCGGACCGGGGCTTGCAGGCGCAGGTTCACGCTGCTGTCGGTGCGCCCGCCACTCCAGGGCTCCATCTCAGGCTTCCGCGTCAGCGCTGTCTGAGCGTGGATCTGCGGGAGGTCTGTACCGGCGCAGTCCGCCGACATCGGCAAGTCCGGTTGCTGCTGCCATTGCCCGGGGATCGATCCCCGCGTCGGCACTCGCGGCAAAGTGATAACGCCGCAAGACGTTCGACGTCACCCGCTGCTCGCCGGGTGCGGTGAGCTGTCGGATCAGGTGGTCGGCTCCGTAGCGGGTGAGGCGCTGCGGTGCCGACGAGTGTCCGGCAGGGCGAGCGCTGATGAACAGCGGTTCGCCGTGTCGCTGGCCGACACATCGGTGCACGGCTCGTGCCGTCACCTCGGAGAGCCCGATGCGTTGCTGCTGGCCGTGGCGACGAAGCAGCAGCGACACCTTTGGCGGCCGACCGCGCACGTCGTCGACGTCGAGCACGAGCGCCTCACCGAGCTTGACTCCCTCGAACACGAGGAGGCCGACGAGCGCCTCGAGTCGCGGGTCCAGCGCAGCGGCGGTTGCCAGGTAGGCGTCGATCGCCAAAGGTGACAGCACCGCCGTCGTACTCTGCCGCGGTGCGGCCGGACCGACCCGGTCGGCGTCGAGCGGGTTGACGTCGATCACCTCGGAGTCCACGGCGAACCGATAGAACGACGACAACGACGACCAGCGCCGCCTGAGGGTCGACGGGCTGTCGCCGGCCGCTCGGCGGGCGGCGTCGAACTCGGCAAGGGTGGCGGCATCCACGTTGAGCGGCATCGATCCGCGCCGGACGCACCAGTTGCCGAACACGTCGAGATCGGAGCGGTACGCAAGCCGGGTGTTGACCGCCCGCGGCTGCGCCAGCCACGCGTCGACCACCGCGTCCTGGGCCGCCCGTTGCCGTGCGGTCGACGTGTTCCCGGTGAGGTCCTTCCGACGTGCCGAGTCGGGCGGCGTGCCCCTCCTGGCCATGCCCCAATCATCGCGCCGACCTCCTCATACGTCAACATAATCACGGCCGCTCACACACAGAAGACACCTCTTGACACTCAACATAACTGCTGCGATTATGTTGATCGAGCCTCACCGATTGAGGCGCCCAAGAGACCAGCTCAGGAGGATGCGATGCTGATGCAAACCGATCCGTTCCGTGACCTCGACACGCTCTTCAGCCGGCTCGCCGACCGCCAGCCGAACCGCTCGGGCGTGATGCCGATGGACGCGTTCCGCCGCGGGAGCGACATCTGGGTGCACATCGATCTACCCGGCGTCAAGGCGGAGAGCCTCGAGATCACCGTCGAGCGGAACATGTTGACCATCGCCGCGGAGCGCGATTGGCAGCGCGAGGACGGCGATCAGCCCTATTTCGGAGAGCGTTACCGCGGTGCGTTCCGGCGCCAGATCCAACTCGGCGAAGGACTCGATCTGGAGCATCTCGAAGCGGACCTTCACGACGGCGTGCTAACGATCAGGGTGCCGGTGGCCGAACAGGCCAAGCCGCGGAAGGTCCAGGTCGGGCAAGGCCACGAAACGGGCACGTCCCACGCCATCGACGCAACCAGCTCCGAGACCGCCTGACACGACCGGCGCGAGCTCACGGTCCCGCGTGGGGTGTGGCCATCAGTTGCCGCACCCCACGTGCTCCATCGAAGGACGTCCGATCCTCGGCAGCGACATCTCCGACATCGGCTGGTTCCGCCCCGACGGCCACGAGATGAGCACCGACCAATAGCTCTCGACGACTTCCAAAGAGCTCGCCGTCGTACTCAACGGCCACGGCCTCCCCGACCCAGAGGTACGCGGCCAGCCGCTCCACGACGACAGCTTCCTGCTCCTGTTCAACGCCAACGACCACGCCATCAGCCTCACCGTGCCACCCGCACGATGGGGCCGCGCCTGGCGACTCACTCATCGACACGAACGCACCCGCCGACGCAACCGTCCACTTCGCAGAGGCTGTCATCAGCGTTCCACCACACACGATGCATCTCAGACAACGAGCAGTGATGGAGGACACATGAAGATGTGGAAGTTTCCCGCGGGCGCGGGCACCACCCGCTACCTCGTGGTCGCCAACCTCGAAGCGCACTCGTCCATCTCACTGGTCGCGCCAGCAGGCTTCACCGTCGCCCGCTGGTGGTCGGGATGCGAACCAACCATCGTCCGCGGACAATGGATCTCACCAATGGCCGACCTCGACGCCGTCGTCACCGGCGACGCACTGGAGCTCGACCTCGCCGACGAAGACGCGATCCTCGAACGCGAATGTCGCAGATGGGCCTGAGGCAGCGCCGATGGATCGAGAGAGCGCGGACCGATTCGCATCGCCTAGACGTTCAAGATGGTGATGACGACTCGGCGACCGAAGGCCCAGATGGCTAGTTGGGACGCAGCGATGGCGCTGTCGTCGGCGCCAGCCGTAGGCACGCGCCGATCGTGACGAACAAGACCTCTGCCCGCCGGCTCGTCGAAAAGCTTGGGACCGCACGAGACGCAGGCACCATCGACCACGACCGACTGCCGAAGACCTCGCCCGGGACCGCCCGCTGGGCCGATGCTCGACTCGCCGAGATCGAGTGTGCTGGGCTGGGCCAATCTCGTGGTCAAAGTCGCCGCTCCAGAGTCGGTCCTGGCGGATCCGCGTCTGATTCGCGCGCCATGGCGACACGAAGTCGTTCCTCCGGGGTGATGAGGTCGTCGACGTTGTCGGCGCTCGTGTCGACGTCGATCTGCACTCGGTGCACGCGGCCGGTGAAGGCGTTGTCGCCCGTGGTGTAGTCGGGGCTGACGGCGGTCCCGGTGTCTCGGCCGACGTCGGTGGTTTCGTCGAGGGAGAAGACCATTGGCACGGTGGCCTCCACTCGACCTACGCCGACTCTGTTGCCGTCGACGTACAGCGTCACGGTTCCACCCTTGGCGAGGCCGCCGCCGTCATAGGCGAACTCCATCCGCACCTGGTGGTCGCCGGCTGTCAACACGTGGTCGCCTTCGATGATCGGAGATCGTCAGCGCCAGGGTGTTGTAGCAGTACCTCGGCTTGCCATCCTTCACGTACAGGCTCCAGCCGGCGAAGGCGCCACCCTGAGCGATCACCACACCCTCTGCGCCGCTCTCGGGCACGGTGATGTTCGCGGTCACCGCGTGTGACGTGTTCTTGACGACGATGACCGAGTTCTCCGACAGCCGCTCCATGCCCTCGAACAACACCTGCGAGGTCCCGCTCACGAGCTGCGGCCGGCCCACGAAGGCGGCGTTGAACCGCTCACCGCGGCGGTCGTCGAGGGGCAGCACGTTGTACTTCGCGGCCTCGATGAGGAACACGCGCTGCAGCTCGGCGAGCTTTGCCGGGTTCTCGTTGGCGATGTTGTGGGCCTGCGTCCAGTCGCCGGGCGCGTAGAGCTCCCATTCGTCGTCGTCGATCGCCGTGTTGGGCGCGGCGCGCCACGGCGTGCTGTGTCGTGTGCACGCCATCCAGCCCTGGTGGTAGATCCCGCGGTTCACGAACATCTCGAAGTATTGGAGGTCGTGGCGCTCCAGGGCGTCCGCGTCGTCGAACGAGTAGACCATGCTCGTCCCGTGCAGCGGCATCTGCTGCACGCCGTTGACGAACGTCGGCGCGGGCAGCCCCGCCGCTTCGAGGACGGTCGGGACGATGTCGATGACGTGGCAGAACTGGGAGCGGTTCTCGCCACGCGCCGAGAACCCGCTCGGCCAGTGGACGATGGTGCCGTTGCGTGTCCCGCCCCAGTGCGAGGCGACCTGCTTGGTCCACTGGTATGGCGTGTCCATGGCGTGCGCCCAGCCGACGGCGTAGTGGTTGTAGGCCTCGGGGCCGCCGAATGCCTCGACCTTCGAGGCCAGGAGCTCGGCCGTTTCGAACCCCGCCGCACCGTTCAGGATGAGCGTCTCGTTGAACGTGCCGTTGACCGTGCCCTCGGCCGATGCGCCGTTGTCGCCGATGACGTAGAAATGAGGGTGTCGTCGAGCACGCCGAGTTCCTCGATGGCGTCGATCAGGCGGCCGACGTGGTGGTCGGTGTGCGACAGGAACCCGGCGTAGACCTCCATCTCCCGCGCCAGAACGGGCTTCAAGTCGTCGGCCATGTCGTCCCACGCCGGGATCTCGTCGGGACGGGCGGTGAGCTCGGCGTCAGCTGGGATCACCCCCAGCGCCTGCTGCCGCTCGAAGATCTCGGCCCGCAACGAGTCCCAGCCAGCGTCGAAGCGGCCTCGGTAGCGCTCGATCCACTCCTTCGGTGCGTGATGCGGGGCGTGGGTGGCGCCCGGGGCGAGATACATCAAGAACGGCTTGTCCGCCGCCAACGCCCTCTGCTGGCGCACCCACCGAATGGCGTGTTCGGTCAGGTCCTCCGTGACGTGGTAGCCGTGCTCCGGCCGACCCCACGGCTCGACAGGCGTCGTGCCCTCGTACAGGGCCGGGTACCACTGGTTGGTCTCGCCGCCGATGAACCCGTAGAAGTGTTCGAACCCGCCGCCGCCGGTGGGCCACGCGTCGAACGGTCCAACCGGGCTGGTCTCGTAGACCGGCACCTCGTGACATTTGCCGAACTGCGCCGTTGAGTATCCGTTCAACCGGAGCGTCTCGGGAAGTGGTGCCGCCGTGTTGGGTCGCACGCCGGTGTAGCCCGGAGCCGACGTGGCGAGCTCGGTGATGGAACCCATGCCGACCGAGTGGTGGTTGCGGCCGGTGAGCAGCGCCTGGCGGGTGGGCGAGCACATCGCCGTGGTGTGGAACCTGCTGTAGCGCAAACCGCCTGCCGCCAACCGATCGGCGGTCGGCGTGTCGATCGCACCTCCGAACGCGCTCGACGCGGCGAACCCCACATCGTCCAACAGCACGACCAGCACGTTCGGGGCCTGCGCTGGCGGCCGGATCTGACGGATCGGTGGATACGACACCGCCGGATCGTGGGCGTCATAGGCGAGGAGCCCGGGTTGCGGCTGATGGGCATCCGGTACCGGAAGAACCGTACGGCTCGTGTCCACCGTCACCATCGGGTCACCTCCGCATGAGGCCGTCGATGATTCGTGGACGCGTCGAACATCGGGTTCGACGAGGACGCTGCCCGTGCTGTCACCTCGCGAGGCTCACTGCGAGTTGGTTTGCAAACGTGCGTGCTTGTTCCTCGAAGTCAGGCTGCAGGTTTGGCGCCGGCATTTTCAGACCCATCACGCGCTGTTGTGGCTCGCCGTGCTTCATGTATCCAAGCCAGGACAACATCGACTTGACCTGTCCACCAGCCGCCACGAAATGCGTCGTGTCGATGAATCGCCCGCCATCCTTCTCGGCGAGCTTTCGCTGCTGTCCGAGGTTGATGCTGTAGTAGCGACGCGAAATGGACACGGTTGCGAAAAGCTTGCCGTCGAGCACGACCTTCGCTTCGGGTGACTCGAGGTAGGAGCGGATCGGCATGCACGTCTGGAACCACCAAGTGGGAGACGCGATCACTACGACGTCGTAGTCGCCCGCTTGAGCTTCCGGGGGAATGCGGATCTCTCCGGTCTTGTGGCGCATCTGTGCAGGGAGGATGGTGGCGATCTGAGCCATCGGGCGCTTCATCGGGAACTGCGACAGGTGTGGCACCCATCGTTCGTCGGTGAACTCGATCAACGCCTTCGTCACGTCACATCCCCGCGCTTCGAGCTCGGCGGCGATCGCGTCGGTGACCCGGCCCGACTGTTTCGTGTAGGTGTAGTAGACGATCAACACCGTCGGGGACGGGCCTTCGTTTACGTCGTCTCCTTTTCGGTCGACTCGGCCGCGCGGTCATCGGTGACAGGGCGACCTGCGGTGGTCGTGCGGGATAGTCGCCGGTCACAGACCTCGCTGGACGTCGATGCGACCGTGGCGTTCGGCTGCCACCAACGCGTTGTAGTCGTGTTCGTTCTGGTCGGCGTACGCCTCGGAGAACTCGACGAGCGCCCGGTCGAACGTGTCGCTGCCGCCGAGGTAGGAGGCGATCGCGATGCGATCGCCGGATCGGGCATGGGACCGGGACAGGGTTCGACCGCAGAGCTGCCCATAGAAGCTCATGTCCCGCGGCGTCATCTCCTCGACGATCGCCGAGCCTTTCCAGTCGCGCAGTTGGCGGACGTAGAAGTCACGCTGTACCCCGTCGGGGGCGTCGACGCGTTTCCAGCCGAGGAAGATGTCGCTGTTGGCTTGCATCAGGTGCTGGCCGTGCACGACCCGTTCGGCGTTCGATTCGTGGCGGGTCGGCCCGATGAACTCCTGCAGCACCGACGGTGGAGCCTCTTTGGCTTGCAGGAACAACGGGTCGTTGCCGTCGCGGCCGAACAGCATCAGGATCCACGCCCGAGTGCCGACACTGCCCACCCCGACGACCTTGCGTGCGACGTGGGCGAGCCGGAAGTCCTCGAGCAGGTGACGCCGGTCGGTCTGCAGCGTCGTGCGGTAGCCGCGCAGCAGTCGGCGGACCCACTCCATCAACTCCTCGTGCTCCAGGCCGTCAACGAGCTCCTCGATCGGCTGGACGAGCGGGGGATCGCTGATGATCCGCCGCTCGCCGTCCACGATGGTGGACAGCTTGTCCAAGGCGCTCATGCTGTCGCGCGTCCGGGCCTTGGCGATGTTGGCCTGGGTCCGTTTGCGGGCGCGTGAACCGCCTTGTTCGCGGAACTGCTTGAGTGCGTCCTCGACGTCCATGTGGGCGTACCACACGGCCAGATTGCTCATGGTGGCGAACTCGCGCATCGCCGTCCGGTAGCCACCGAGCACGCTCAACAGGACCGTCTTGCGTTCCTTGGTCGAGTACCCATTGTCACGGCCGGCGATGGCGAAGCTCGCCGCCAACCGCTTCACGTCCCATTCCCACGGGCCAGGGAAGGTCTCGTCGAAATCGTTGAGGCCGAACACCAGCCGCCGTTCCGGCGAACCGAACGCCCCGAAGTTCATCAGATGAGCGTCTCCACACAGCTGCGTCGTCATGCCTGACCGCGGGGTCCCGGCGAGGTCGCTGGCCATGATCAACGCCGCGCCTCGGTAGAACGTGAACGGTGAGACCAGCATCCGTCCGTAGCGGATCGGCACGAGCTCCGGCACCCGGTCCGTCGCTTGGCGCTCCAGCAGGGTGACCGGATCCGGCCGCGACCCGCCCGGCGTGAACCCGGCATGGCTCGAGCGCGGCACCTCCCGGCGTGCCGCCTTGCCGCGCGCCTCGCGCTCGCTCACGCTCAGGTGGGGCACCACCTTGCCGTGCTCATATCGCATCCCCGCCGGCAACGGCGCCGACTCGTCAACGCTCGTGCTCGCCGGCTCGACGGCATCGTTCCTCATCGCTGTCACGGGTTGTGCAAGCTCGGCACGAGCCGCTTGGCGTCGCGCTCGCTGTCGAGGACGGACCGGAGCTGGCTGAGGGCGTCGGGGGCGTCGCTCACTCGGTTGTGACGCTCTTCGGGGTCGGCGGTGAGGTTGTGCATCTCGTAGACGGGTTCGGCTGCCGGCGGGGCGAACGGGTTCGGCTTGATGCCGTGGTCGGCGTTCCATGCGTCGAGGCGTTCGTAGTAGTGGTTGAGCTTCCACAGCTCCGGGCTTCCGCCGTCGCCGGTCGGCAAGGTGGTGATCACCGACTCGATGTTCGACGGGTGGTGGACGGGCTCGAACGGCTTGCCGGTCAGCAGGTTGGTCTCGTTGAGACCTCGGGTGATGTCGTCCTCAGTCATGAAGTACAGCGGTGTGGCGATCGCCGAAGCTGCCGTCTTACCGGCGAGGAGACCGCTGAGGTCGCGACCGGGTAGCGGGCGCGCTTCGGTGTGGTGCGCGGCCACCCCTGCGGCGGCTCGCTCGACGTCGATGCCGGCGAGACCCATCAGGGTGGGGATCAGGTCGACGTGGCTCGTCGGTGTGGTGATCCCGCCGGCGAGGGGGGTGATCCCGGGGCCGCGGACGATCATCGGGACGTGGGTCGCTTCGTCGTACGCGTTGCACCACTTCTGCTGCAAGCCACCGTGCGCGCCGAGCAGATCGCCGTGATCGGAGGTGAACATCACGATCGTGTCCTCGGCCATGCCCGACGCCTCCAGCGAGTCGAGGATCCGACCGATCGCCTGATCGACGACCTTGTGCAGGTAGTAGTACAGCTGACGGTATGCCAGGTCGGCCGGCTGCTCGGCGATCATCTGCGGCCACACCGACTTGAACAGCTCCTGGCACGCCGGGCGGCCGGCGAACGAATCGGACTGCGACGGCGGTTCGGGGATGTCGGGCACGGTGTCGTCGGACGGTTCGAAGCCGAGCAGCAGCTTGTACAGCCCACCGGCGAACGCGATGTCGTGCGGGTTGACGAACGACGCCACCGCCAGCCACGGTCCATCGCTGGCAGCCCGGGCCAGTTGGCCGAACAAGTCGATGACCTGCTCGGCGAACACCCCGTCGCGGACCGTGCCCGAGTCGGACTTCTCGGCACTATGCGGGTCACGGCCGATCCACCCGGAGAACCCGAACGGATTCAAACGGTCCGCCTTGCGGTACGCGTCCACCGCCCGGACGATCGGGCGGCCATCGTCATCGGAGGCCATGATGCTCTCGTGCCCGCCGGGGACCGACAGGTCGGCGTGACTGACGTGCCATTTGCCGCGGTAGTGGGTGTGATATCCGCCGGCGCGGAACCAGTCACCGAGCGTCGGCACCTCGTCGGGGTCGAGCCAGCCGATCGCCGGATCGCTCGCCTGCTTGGCGATGCCACTCGTCTTGGCGACACCGTGCAACGAGGGGTACTGGCCGGTGAACAACGTCGCCCGGCTGGGCACGCACGCCACCGACCCCGCGTAATGCCGATGCAACTCGACACCGCCCTCGCGAACGCGTTCGCGTGCTGGCATCTGCGTGCGGCGGAACGTCGTGACCTCGGCTGTCTCGTACGGCGGCGGATAGCGCTCCTCGTCGGTCATGATCAGCAGAATGTTCGGCGAGGCCATACACCCAACATGCGCGCGTCGCCGGTGCACGGCTCATCCTCCGTTGTGGACGATTCGTTGCCTGTCGCCACCCGACGACTGCGAAGGGATCCGACCGTTGGTCGAAGCCGAGCATCTGTGCGGCAACTCGAACAGCGAGCCATGCCTTCGGGCCGCGTCGTTCGCACTGCCGCGATTGGCACCGCCGTGCCGCGACTCGCGCCGGGCGCGGTGACGACCCGGGTGACACGGCAGCCTGTCATCCACCGGATCGGATGATTCGTCCGCAGCGCTCGAGATCAGCGAGTCGCTCTGCCGACGCGGAAGCTCCGCTCGACACCTGACGAGGAACTGCTGCGAAACCGACGGCAGCCCGTGTCCTAGCATTGCGCTCGCTTGAGGACCGGTCCCGACACAGCGCCGCGCAGTGCGGTAGGCGAGGAGTTGGATTTGGTCGGGTTCGTCCCGAGCGCGTCGAAGCTCTACCGACCGAAACAGGGGCTGGTGCGACGCACTGCGCTGGTCGAACGAGTGCGCGCCTGCGACGCCGACGTCGTCACGGTGACGGCCCCAGCCGGCTACGGCAAGTCGACGTTCACCGCCGAGCTCATTGCCGGTGATCCGCGACCGACGGCATGGGTGTCGCTCACATCGGCCGAGGACGACCCCGCCGCCTTCCTGACCTACATCGCGTTGGCACTCGACGACATCGAACCGGTCGATCCACGATGCGTGTCGGTGCTGTGGTCGCGGGCTCCGACGATCGGCTCACTGGCATTGCAGCAGTTCAGCGGGATGCTCGCCGGCCGCGGGCCGTTCATGCTGGTCCTCGACGACGTCCACGAGCTGGTCAGCCGTGACGTCCATGATGTGCTCGCGGTTTTGGTCAGCGAGCTGCCGCCCGGGTCAAGCGTCGTGCTCGCCGGGCGCACGGCGATCCGTCTGCCGTTCGGGCGCCTGCGCGTCCGCCGGCGCCTCGTCGAGGTGGGGGCGACCGACCTGGCGTTCGACCGACGCGAGACGGAATCCCTCTTCGGCATGCTCGGTGTCGACGTCGCGCCGGCCGACAACGCCGCACTGCTGGAGCGGACCGAGGGTTGGCCTGTTGCCGTGTACCTCGCCGCGCTCGCCCACAGCAACGGTCGGGCCTTGGTGCCAAGCGCCGTCAGCCATTTCGCCGGCGACCACCGCTACTTCGTCGACTACCTCGGCGAGGAACTGCTCGCCGAGGTGGATCCCGACGTCGCCGCCTTCCTCATGGACGCGTCGTGCCTGGAGCGTCTCTCCGGTGAGCTGTGCGACAACGTCTTGCAGCGCACTGGGTCGGCCCTGTTGCTTGAGGCGCTGCAGCGCCAGACGTTGCTGGTCATCCCACTGGACGACCGCAGGGAGTGGTACCGGTTCCACCACCTGATGTCGGAATTCCTGCAGGCCGAGCTGGGCCGCCGAGATCCGGCCCGCCGGGCTGCGGTCCACCGCCGCGCAAGCGAATGGTGCGATGCTCACGGCCACGCCGACGGCGCCGTCGCCCACGCCGTGCGCGGCGGCGATCTTGGTCGGGCCGAGACGATGGTCCAGCGATGGTTCGCCACGACAGCGGCCGCCGGACGTCGTCATCCGACGAGCGAGCGTTGGGTGACGATGTTCCCTCCTCACGAACTCGAGCAACGTCCGCTGCTGATGGTCATGGCGGCGTGGGCCTGCTTCGCCCGCGGCGAACCCGGACGAGCCGTGCAATGGGTGGCGCGTGCATCTGCCGCGCTGCCCGAGCACCACCCCGCGGACGTGCACGGTCTGGTTCCCTCGGTGGCGGTGGCCAGCGCGCGAATGATCATCGCCCCGTTGGATCCGACGGAGATGACGGCTGAGGCTACGTACGTCTACGACCACGTCGGCCTGGGCGATGGACACCCACTGGCGTGTCTCGCCCTCGGCGCCGCGGCGTTCATGAGCGGTGACGAGGCCGAGGCAGAACAACGGCTCCGGGAGGGAGCCGAGACGACACTCTCACGACCACAGGTCGTCGCCAGCTGCCTCGCCCACCTGGGAATGATCCACGTCGAACACGGCCGGTGGGACGACGCGGCCACCTCTGCGCGACGGGCCAGAGACCTCCTCGGCGAGGCCACGTCGTTCCCCGGCACCGTCCTCGCGTCAGCGCTCTACGTGCTCGTCGAGACCCACGCCGGACGGGGAACTGTCGAGGTCGAGGCCGACCGCCAGCTCTGCCACCAGCACCTCACCGACCTGATCGACGCCGCACCATGGCTCAACGTCCAAGCCCGCGTCGCGCTCATCAGAGATGCTCTCGTCCGCGACGACCGGGCCGGGGCAGCGGCGCTGCTCAAGGAGGCCGAGGCGATCGTCGGCGCGCTGCCCCGTGCGACCGGCGTAGCCGCGCAACTCGCCGCACTCACGACGCAGATGACGCCGACCCGCGACCAAGCCAAGCGCTTCCCGCTGGCACCACTGACGAGCGCCGAACAACGTGTGCTCAGGCTGCTTCCCACCCACCTGTCGATCGGCGAGATCGCCCAACGGCTGTTCGTCTCGCGCAACACCGTGAAGTCCCAAACGATCGCCATCTACCGCAAGCTCGGGACATCGTCACGCAGCGGCGCCGTCGCCATCGCCACTACCGCCGGGATGTTCGACACGGCCACCGTTCCCGGCTGACCGGTCCCGTCGGGCGTCAACCATCGAAGCGCCAGCGCAAGTGGCTCGGCACGCCGGGAACGTTCGCCAGCAACTCGGTGTCGTCGAAATAGTGGCGGAAGGTTCGGATCCGCTCCCCGCCGAACTCGGCGATGGACACACCGAGCAGGCGAACCGCGCCGCCGGTCGGCTCGATCAGCAGTCGGTCGTCGTACAGGACCGGCTGTGTGAACGTGGCCTCGAGCCGCCATTCGCAGATCAACTTGTCCTCGAATGCGTCCAACGCAAGCGCGACAATGACGAGGTCCGTCAACGCGTCCTCCGCACAACCCAACGCCTCTTGCAGTGCAGCAAGCGACTCGCACACGACGTGTGGGCCGGAGACGACGACGTCGTCGGTGAACAGATTGCCGAACCGACTGTCATCGCCGAGCACCAACGCCTCGAGTGCAACCAGCATCACACGTTGACGGCCAATCGGCACGCCACCCCGAAGCGCCGCCCCCGCAAGTGCCGGTCTCTGACCGCTCCATCGTGGCTGGAACAGCAGCCCCACTCGACCTCCAAACCATCACACGCGGCGTGGCCGGAACGGTACGGACGCACGACGAGCGAGGCATCCTCCACATTGGGCGAATCCCATCAACCACTCGCTGGTGCTGGCTATTGCCAACCGACTGCGGTCCCGATGCTGCCCCCCAAGAACGTCATCCACCTTGTCGGATGCGAATGCCAGCCGTGTCAGCTTGGATGTCTTCAGCCCTCCCTGCGGATCTCTCCGGCCGAGAGCCGGTACCCGAGGTTCACAGCGAACTCGCCCACCGACTTGCACGTAAGGGTCGATCGGGCGCGGTGCCACGCTCCTCACCATGACCAACCCCTCCGCGAGATGCAGTGCGGGATCTCGGGGTCACCCGCGAATCGGTGGATGGGGCTGATGGTTCACGCGGCCTGAACCGCCCGCGAAGGTCTCGCCGAGATCGACGTGAGTCGGAGCGCTCGGGACGGCGCGATGCTCCGGCGACGCTGGAACGAGGCGCTGTGTCTGCCAACCGGCGACGGAGCTGCGGCTCGGCGACGGGGCAGGCCAACGCGCGGCGCGCGGCGTCGATGTCCGGTGAGGGCTTCGAACAACTGCTGACACTGGCGAACGGGTCTGATCAGGCGCGGCGTTCAACCCGACATCCTCGCCCGTGAGGTCCGCTGCGCACCGCTTGGACGGCTGCTGGCCCACGCCACACTGGCTTGGTGAATTGGCATCGTGAACGCGAGCAGGTGGCCGGGAACTGGAGACCCTGCCAGGCCTTGTACGCCCTCGGCGTGTACGCCAGCTGGTGCAACGCCGTCGAGGGCAACACCACCTTCTGCGGGCTCCCCGCACCACGAACCGTTGCCTCATGGGCGGCCGAGGTACCCGAAACCTTCAGGTTCGTGTTCAAGCTGCCCCGCGCCATCACCCACGAACACCATCTCCGCGACGTCGCCGCTGATCACCGCCAGTTCCTGGAACGGATCGCCCCGCTCGGCGACCGTGCCGAGCAGCTGTCGATCCAACTCCCACCATCGTTCGGACCCAACGACATGGACGCGCTGGCGGCGTTCGTGCAGGCGCTGCCCCGATCGCATCGCTATGCCCTCGAGTTGCGCCACCGCGACTTCTACGACGACCCGCTGCTCGAGGCACGCGTCGAACAGCTCCTCGGTGAGCACGACGTCGAATGGATCGGCCTGGACACGACCAGCCTGTACAGCGACGTCCCGCCGAGCGCCGCCGAGCGGGGCGCCCGCCGCCAGAAGCCACACCTGCCACGACGGCTCCGGGCCCTCACCGGCCATCCTGTCGTCCGCTTCGTCGGCACCGACGACCCGGACCAGACCCACTCCGGCTGGCGGCCGTGGCTGCCGGTCCTCGCCGGCTGGCTCGCCGAGGGCCGCTCCCCCACCGTGTTCGTCCACACCCCGGACAACGTCGCCGCGCCACCCCTGGCGCGCCGCTTGTACGACGACGTCCGCAGCCAGGTCCCTGCTCTGGCCCCGCTGCCCGAGCCGATCCGCGCCACCCCAGCCGTGGGGGAGCCGTCCCTGTTCCCCGACGAGCCCGACGACACCGTCGCGGTGCCGGGCTCGTAGCGGTCGATGGTGGAGAAGCGGCCGCTTCGGCCACCGGTCGAGGTGATGCTGGCCCGCGCCGTCGACGCCGTGCCGGGTGCCCACGCCTTGCCTGGTGGGGTGCAGTACGAGCAGAAATGGGACGGCTACCGACTCGTCGCGTTCAGCGGCCGGGCAACGCTGTCGGCACATCAGCGATCCGGCCCTCGGGATGTCCTCGAACGTCCCGCAGACGTCGATCACGAAGACAACGGCACTCCGTTTGCCGTCAGCAGCTGGAACCAGGCCAATCGGCGGTGACCGTCCGAAGCAATCCTGACCATGCATCGGGCAGCGTTCATGAACACGTCCCATCACCGGAATGCCGTGAGCCTTGAGCCAAAGGCCACGGCACGTCAGTCTGTCAGCGCACCACCGTGCATGCCTTGGTCAGGAGTCAACGCGCCATGCCGCGCGATCCCGCCTCCCTACCCGTCATCGCGGTCAACGCAGTGTCCAAGCCGTCGTCCGACGCCAGAAGATCGCGCGCCGAATCGGTCGTCCACCATCGAGCCGGGCCGCCGATGCGTCGCCGCACCGTCGCCACCATCATTCGAACAGCACGTCGACATCGTCACCGCCGGATGCCCGACCTCATGGAGCATCGGATCGATGCCCCGCCCTCCATCGGGGGCAGATCGACGCGATCAGGTCGGTGCCGACGTCCAGACGCCGCTCGCGAGGTCGCCCACGAGATGGACGTCGCTGGTGGCTCGGCGATGCCCATCAACTTGGCCCGCTCTGCCGTCTCGACCGCAAGAGTCGCCACTGTTCTCCGGCTCGGATTGGTCGCCAACCTGCCCGCCGGTCGGTTCCTCGTGCTCCATACGCCCGGTCGGCACTCCGACCAGCCTCGCCGGACGCCGCTGTCGTACACCAAGGACGGCGACGACTACATCGTCATCGCCTCCGACGGCGGCGCGACTCGGCACCGGGACTGGTGCCTCAACCTGCAGGCCGATCCGCACGCGGAGGTGGAGCGCAACGGTCGCAAGCGGTCCGTCTGGCGCAGCCCGTCGCCGGTGCCGAGCGTGACCGGCTGTGGGGCCAGGCGGTGGCCTCGTACGCCCGCTACACCGGCGACCAGATGCGCACCAGTCGTGAGATCCCTGTCGTGCGCCTGCGTCCGGTGTTGCCGGCTACCTGATCATCGTGCTTCGTCCGCCGTGACGGGCGCGCCCGGGTCGGGGCGAACGCTCCGGTCAGGCGACCGCTTGAAATGCGGTGAAGATCATCTCACCGACGAGCTCCCTCGCCATCTCGAGCTTCTCGCTGAGCTTGTCGATGTCTGCGGCAGACCCCTGCTGGGCGTACGCGTAGAACGTCAGCTGCTCGAGTGTGAGGTGCTTGGCGACGCTCTTGCTGGCCTTGATCTCGGTGATCGCCGCTGATGACAACGTGGCCCCGCAGTTGAGCTCGATCGGCGGGATCACCGGGACCTCCGTCGGCGGCCCGGGATGGGGGTTGCGCAGGTACGGCGTGGGATCGGTCAACCACTCCGGCGCCTTCTGGAAGTGCAGCTTCGTGCTCGTCTTCAGCGCCTGCTGGAAGGTGTGGCAGTTCTTGCCCCACCCGAACGCCCAGTTCCACCTGCCCTTGTAGCTCCTGGCGAACGAGTCGATCGCCGACGTGACCCGGTCGCGGACGTCCTCGTACTCCTCCACGTCGGGGTCGACGCTCATCACCGGGTGGAACTCGACGTCGGCAGGCTTGCCGGCGTGCGGGTCCTGGTCGCCACCGTCGTTGAGCTCACCCGGAACGCCGGCGACCAGTTCGACGGGGTTGTGCATCCTCTTCGACGGCCACCATCCGTACGACGTGCGGTTGTGGAACTCCCCGGTTCCCGCGTCGCGGGTTCCGACCTCGGTCCACCAGTGCCCCCACGTGCCGCCTGGACGTTCCTCGACGTTCATGCCGAGGGTCTCCTTGATCGCCTTGGAATAGCGCGGGTCGATCCGCTTCATCTTCACGAAGTCGAGGTGCATCATCCGCTTCTTGAGGCTGACGCGATCGGCTGCCATGCCACTGCTCACGCGGAGGTCCGCAGTCGATCGACGGATGCGCGACGCGCCATGTTCCACGCGATCGGTCGGGGTGTCGCCGCGCGTGTCGAAGCCGGTTGTCGACCGACGGATGCGCGACGCGCCCTGCTGCAGCGTGTGCGTCAGCTCGTGGGCCAGGAGGCGGTCGCCGTCCGGCGTCCCCGGCCGGTACAGCGACCGGCGCACGAACACGTCGCGCCCAACGGTGAACGCGTCGGCCTGCAGGCCCTCGGCGGCGAGGTCGATCGTCGCGCTCCGACGGATGCGCACACCACTGAAGTCGGCGCCGAAGGCGTGCTCCATGCGCGATCTCGTCTCGCCGTCGAAACCACCGGCGCGACGCGCGGCCCCGTCGGGCCGGGCCGGAGCCGGCGGAATTGCTCCGTCCGCCTGCCCTGCGGCAGGCGACGGCGACCGCTGCAGCATCGAGACGACCCGGTCGGCGACCGCGTCGGCCTCCTGCTCGTAGGCGTCGTCAGCTGCGCCGACCTGGAGCCGCCGCTGGACACGCGACGCCGAGCTGTGGTGAGGCGGCGAGGCCACCGCATCACGAAACACCCAGACCCGTTCTCTCACCGCGCCACCTCCGCCAAATGAAACCGACCGATCGTCGTGTGGTCGAGACACTACCGAACGTGATCCGGCCCGGCCACGACCCGATCGGGGAACGTGCCGACCGAGGGCAACACATCCATGATCAATGCCAGGTTCGGGTCGATCTGGGCCAGCCAAACCCTCTACGGCAGCGTGACCCGCCACGATCCGGCGACCGGCGCTGTCGTCGCCACCGTCGACGTCGGCGCCGGACCACAGAAGCTGCAGGCCGCCGACGGGCGGATGTGGGTCCGCACCGCCGACCGGTGCGTCGCCGTCGACCCGACCACCAACACCGTCGCCGCCGCACTGGACAAGTCAGCGGATCTACGTGCGGGCCACGGGCAACCGGGACGTGCTCGTGGTCGACGCCGACACCTACGCCGTCGTCGACACCATCAAGACACTCGGCAACGCCGCCCCCATCCTCCTCAACCGGTCGCTCTGGACCGCCGACAGCTGGGACGGCCTGATCCAGCGTCACGATGACCTCGCATGAACGGGCGCGCCGGCCAGGGTGTCGCAGCACGCACTGCGTCCACGACGCATTCGCCTACGGCGGGACGTCCGAGCGCACCGTGTGCCGAGTGGTCTGTCGGGATCCGCCCAGGCGAGCCGCGTCACGAGGGTCATGGCGGACTCGATGGGCGGCGTCGGCGTGCTTCGATCGAGGAGGTGTGCCGCGCTCAGGCGAGATCCACCTGGTGAGGCGTGGCCGATCCGCTTCACCCCTGTCGACGACACCGCCTTCAGCGCCGGCGTCGTCGAGCTCGCCGACGACGAGACGTCTCGGCACCGAAGACCGTTCGCCGGCGGTCCGGTTCGAGTGGATAGTCCATGATGTAGTTCGATGACAGACGTCGGCGGCGCGCGGATGGCCGACCAGCTTCCTGATTCGCCTGCTGGGCGGCAGACCTGCTGGTTCCTCGGCCAGGTCGCGTCCGCTGGCGGGGATGCGACTGTTGCGGATGTAGCCGAGCACATGGCCCTGCCGGCGCCGTGGACACCGGCTGAGGGTGTGCGGCGGTTGCGGGCCGGCGATCGGCGGGCCTTCAGCATTGTCGGAGTTGTCGCGCGGTCAGCGATGGAGATCGATGTCACGCTCGACTACGGCGACGGCAAGCCTCGTCAGCTGTCGCTCGGGGTGGATCACCCGAGGCCCCATCGGATCGTCAAGTTGTGGTGGGCTCGGGCCATCGCCGACGACATCGTCGTGCGACGCGTGGTCGCCGCGGACTCGGTCACGCTCAGCGATCTCGAACGGCGTGCGCCGATGATCCTGGGAACGGGGACGAAGGTCGTCTACGACCGGGGCGAGGACTTCTTGGCGTTCGCCCGACTCATGGAGGACAGCGCATGCTTCGTCGCCGAACGCGACGGTGAGTTGTTGGCCGTCGCCTGCGGCGCTCGGCACAAGCTGCGCATCGGCGGCCAGATCTACACCGTCATGCTGTTGCACCATGTCCGCATACCTGGCGAGCATCGCAACCTTGGCCTGTTCAGCGTGTTGAACAACCACGTGTTCAGCGCATTCGACGGACCGTTCCACTGTGCCTACGGCTACAGGGCAGTCGACAATGCCGAAGCCGAGCGCATCCGCAGCCGCGGCACCTGGAACGCCCGCGTGTTCCGTGCCGTCATCGACTGCGCAGCCGTCGCCGGACCCGAACATGGCCGACTGGTGACGCCCTCCGATGCACCGGCGGTGATCGACATCCTCAACAGCGGTCACGCCCACGAGGAGCTCTACCTGCCCTACACCAAAGCATCTTTCAACGCCCGGCTCGAGCAAGCACCCGACCTGTACACCTGGGGCCACCTCCGACTCGGCGACGGCGCCGTCATCGGCGTGTGGCCAGCTGACCTGACCGTCACGATCGACGACGGAACCCCCGTCCGCAGAACCCGCGCGGTCACGCTCGACCATGGCTTCGTCGACGGGGCAGCGGCCGAGTTCGAGCAACTGCTGCGGGCGTCGTGCCGCGAGCTGTTGCGCTCGGGCCATCGCGACCTGACCATTATGACGTCGCGGGGCTCACCGAACTATGAGGTCATCAACGCCCTGGCGCACCGGACCGACTCGTTCGTCTTGAACATCGAACTCCCTGAACCGCCCGACACCATCGAACATGGGCTGTACACCGACGCCGTCTACTTCTGAGCGAGCAAAGCCGAAGCACCGGACTGTGAATCGGACAACCTACTTCGCGACGGGCCGGCCAGCTCCTCGGATTGCGATGTTGCTCGTCGCGGCATTCGTGCTCGTTGCTGGCTGACGGCCGGGCGCGGAGATATTGCGCGAGGGTCGTGTATCGGAAGGTCGTCTGAAGGCGGATGTGTTCTCCGCGGTCGCTGAGGATCGCCGACCGGCGCCACTCGTGGCGACCGCTTCGGTCGCTGACCCGGCGTCCGTCGCTCGGATCAGGCCCGTGACCGGTGGTGCGTCCGAGCGGGCGCGGTACGTCGCGTTGCATCTCTCCGACACGTGCTCCGCTCCGACGCGGATCTGCCGTTCGGGCGCAGCCCGTGGCCGTCGCTCGGCGTCAAGTGCCCGATCGTGAGCATTCCCGGACGATCGGTGAGCTCAGGGCCGATGTACGGGAGGTCGTCGAAATCAATCCGCCGACGATAGGCCAATACGCACCTGCCCGTGCACCGAGTACCGGTCGTCGAGCGGCCGAGGCGGATCGGGCTGTTGGGGCCCCCATTCGCGGGTATCCACCAATTCCGGCGGTCACAAGCAGTCCGAGGTGTCCTCGATCGCGCCGGATCTAGGAGAGTTGGTGCGGGCGTGGTCATCGTCGCCGGGCTTCGATGGTGCCGACGAGGCCTGCGGTGTGGGTGATGCTGATGACGTCGTAGCCGGCTCGGTCGAGCAGGCTGCGGTATTCGTCGGCGGTGCGTTCGCGGCCGCCGGGTCCGACGAGCATGAGGAGGTCGACGGACCATGCGATGTTGGGAGCGGGGTTGTCCGGGAGGAGCAGCTCGAACAGCATGAGTGTGCTGTCGGGTGCGTTGGCGCGGGCGACTGCGTCAAGGATTGCGGTGGCGCGGGGCTCGTCCCAGTCGTGCACGACTTGCATGAGGATCGTCAGGTCGGCGGATGGCAGGGGGTCGGTGAAGAAGTCGCCGGCTTGCAGGGTGAGCCGTTCGTGGTCGAGGACTTCGGTCTTGGCGATGACGTGGGGGAGGTCGAACAGGACGGCGCGGGAAGTGGGGTTTCGGGTGAGGATGGTTCGGATGAGGTATCCGGTCCCGCCGCCGATGTCGGCGATGGTGGTGTAGGGGCTGAAGTCGACGTGGTCGATGATGGCGGCGACGTCGCCGTAGGACCTGCTGGTCATCGCTTCGTCGAAGAGCGCCTGTTGCTCGGGATGTCGCTCCAGGTAGGGGAACACCCCGCCGTCCGCTTCGAGGAAGGCCGCCGGTCGGCCGGTGCGGATCGATTCGGTGAGCTCACCGAACGCACCCCAGATCAGGGGCAGTCCCGACAACCATGCGATGGCGCGGGCCGACGTCGGGTGGTCGTCTCGCAGCAGCACGGACTGATCGGTGTGCGCCCACGCGTCACCCCGACGACGGAAGACGCCCTCGACCTCCAACGTGCGCAGCACGCGGTGGAGCGCGTCGGGATGGCACGCGCAGCGGCGGGCCAGCTCGTCGATCGGCACGGTCTCGTCGGGTCCGATCGCGTCGGCGACACCGATTTCGGCGACGGCTTGCACGGCGCGTGATGCCGCGCAGGCGTTGACCAACGTGGCGAGCCGGACGATCGGTGGGATCAGGGTGTCATCGCTCATGCGCCGAGCGTTGCGATCGTCCCTTTCGGTTGCCTTTCGGCCGCTAGGTCAGCTGCGCCAGCGTCCGGGCCGACACACCGATCTCGGCCATCGCCGCGTGGAAGCGCTGCTCGGCGAGGCGGGCCTCGCCGTGGCGTCCCGCTCGCGCCAGGGTGCGCAGCAGCATCTCGTGCGCGGCCTCGTCGTAGGGGTCGACCTCGAGCATCGCCACCAGCTCGGCGGTGGCGTCGTCGAGGCGCCCGTCGTTCACCGCAGCGACGGCGAGTCGTCGTCGAGCCCCCACGACGACGTCGCGCAGCCGGGTTCGTGGCGCCGTGATCCACTCGTCGTAGGGGTCCTCGGGGAGCAGGTCGCCGGCGTGGAGCTCGACGACGGCGCGATCGTCGCCACGATGATGCGCGTCATAGAGCGCTGCAAGGTCCAGTTGGACGGCATCGACATCGAGGCGCACTGCGGTGCGGTCGGCGATGATGCCGCCGCCCAACACTCTGCGCAGGTGCGACAGCACCACCGACAGCCGCGCCGACAGCGGCGTGCCGGCTGGCTCGTCGGGCCACAGCACGTCGGTGAGCTGTTCCCGGTTGACCGGCTGGCCGGCGACGACGGCGAGCCGTTTGCAGAGCTGCCGAGCCCGTCGCGACCCCCACGCGCCGATCGGCACGTCGACGCCATCGACGGCGACAGCGAAACCACCCATCGTGCGGATCGTTGGCCGCGACCGCTGCCGCCGGACATCACGCCGGTGCTCGACCGTCCCAGTGACGAACCGCTCGATCGGATCCATCCACGAATCGACGTCGCCGACCGACGCGAAGTGGTCGATCCCTGGCACCTCGACGAACGTCGCACCGGGGATGGCCGCCGCCATCCGACGCGCCTCCTCGACGGGGATGACGCGGTCGCCGGTGCGGTGCACGACGAGCGTCGGCACGGTGATCTCGCCGAGCAGGGGGCGCACGTCGATCACGTTGATCATCGCCACCAGCTCGCGCAGCGCCGCCGGACTCGCCGACTGCCGCCCGTAGCGCGCCTGCCAGACGCGGTGCGCCTCATCGTCGGCGATCGACGGCGCGAACTGCTCCAGCCACGAGCACTCCGTCGTACCCCACTGCTGAACGAACTCCTCCTGCGCCTCCAGGCGCGCCGCCTGTTGAGCCGACGTCTCGTCACCAGGCACGAACGATGCCGCCGTCGTCAACAGCACAAGCGCGTCGACCCGCTCCGGGTACGTGACCGCGAACAGCACCGCCATCGGCCCGCCCTCCGACGTTCCAAGCAGCACACACCGCTCGATGCCAGCATCATCCATGATGGCGCGAGCGTCCTCCACCCGCTCGTCGAGCGTCGGCACCGCACTCGCCCGGTCCGACAACCCAGTGCCACGCTTGTCGAAGTGCAACATCCGTGAGAACCCACCGAACCGCTCCAACATGTAGTGGGTCCCCGCGTCCTCCCACACCAACTCGATGTTCTGCGCCATCGGCGGGATCGCGAACAATGACCTCGCCCCCACACCCCAGACCTGGTAGGCGAGGCTCACCCCCCCATTGCGGGCGTAACGGATCGCCGGCAACTCCATGTCGCTACCAGCCTGAGCGAACGGCGCCGAGGGCGGCCCGCCGAACTGACAGAGCTGCAGCGTTCGTACCCACCCTCACCACACTGACACGCCGCCCAGGCCACCTCTACGATCCCATCAACATCTCGTCGCCCTCCCCCACGATGCCGACAACCGGACAGACCCTTCGAGGGAAGTGCGGCACCGGTGCTGATGGCTCGGCGAAGGCGGTGGCGGCTGCGGAGCGGTGTGGACATGCGTGCGCGACGGGCCGGACGAGCACGTACGGTGCTGCGGATGCGGGAGCGCACGGGTTCTCAGGTGCGCATCGCCGGTCAGGTCGCGCTGGGCTCTGTGCTGGGGTTCGCCGGTGTCAGCCACTTGACCTTCGCGCGCGACGACTTCCGGGCACAGGTGCCGACGTGGGTGCCGCTGAACACCGATTTCGTCGTCCTCGCCTCGGGGGTCGTCGAGATCGCGCTGGGCAGCGCACTACTGGCG
The DNA here is from genome assembly GCA_963794805.1 of uncultured Acidimicrobiales bacterium. Lineage (GTDB taxonomy): Bacteria > Actinomycetota > Acidimicrobiia > Acidimicrobiales > Ilumatobacteraceae > JAODBQ01. Next base: position 153,755 of record CAWCFL010000001.1, on the reverse strand, counting down.
ACTTGGATGCAGCCGCGCCGCGCGCTCGTCGGCGTCGTGGCGGCGACGTTCTTCGTCGCGGTCTTCCCCGGCAACATCGCTCAATTCACCGGCCACCGCAGCGCGTTCGGGCTCGACAGCGACGCCAAGAGGTTCGTGCGACTCTTGATTCAGCCGGCACTCGTGGCCTGGGCCATCGGCGCCACCGACGCGTGGCGTGTGCTCATCGCCGCCTACCGGGCTCGCTCGATTCGCCGCTGACGCCGGGCGGTCGGGCACCGCGATGATCCGCGCGATGACGCATCGATCAGGGTTCAGCGGGGCTGACCAGGTGACAACACTCGAGCCCTGCTCGTCGGGGGCCAAGCCGTCGGCGCCGCCGAGCGTCGCTGGTCTGATGTTCTCGCCACGTCCACGAGCCGAGAACGTTGGCGTATGTGCCGAGCACGGCCGTCCTCCGTTGACGACCTGATGGTCAGGTGGCGAACAGACCACGCTTCCGGACTGTCCGAACAGTCCTCGCAGGCAAGCTCGGCGCGAGCGCCCGAGACCGCCGGGATGGCGTCGCTGTTGGGCTTCGGCGCGACTGAGGGTTCGGAGAGTCGTGATCGTACGGTGCGGTGATGCTGCTGGATGCGCAACTCGACCATGGGCTGATCGGTGCCGCCGAGGCCGCTCGGGCCGCCGAGCAGGTCGGGTTCGCCGGGGTGTGGGCGGCGGAGGTGGTTGCCGATCCGGCCCTCGCGATCGCCGCGGCAACGACGACCACGAGCCGGGTCACGCTCGGCACCAACGTGGTCCTCGCGTTCACCCGCAACCCGATGAGCGTGGCGATGCAGGCGTGGGAGCTGCAGCGGGCGAGCAGCGGACGGTTCGTGCTCGGCCTGGCGACGCAGGTGAAGCCGCACATCACCCGCCGGTTCTCCATGCCGTGGGAGGCGCCCGTTGCCCGGCTTCGTGAGTTCGTCGAGGCGCTGCGGCACATCTTCGAGGCATTTCAGGGCGACCACCCGATGGACTTCCCGGGCCGCTTCTACCGCCACACGTTGCTGCACCCGATGTTCAACCCGGGGCCGATCGAGCATCCGCGCATCCCGATCGGCCTCGGCGGCGTCGGTCCGCAGCTGACCGCCCTCGCCGGCGAGCTCGGCGACCACTACCTGCTGCACGCGTTCACGAACGTGGCGTACCAGGAGCGGGTGACGCTGCCGGCGCTCGAGCGGGGCCTCGCCGCATCCGGTCGCGGACGAGAGGACATCTCGGTGTTCGGCTACCTGATGCTGATCGCCGGCGACACCGAGGAGGAGCAGGCGCTGGCGGCGTCGCGCATCCGCAGCCAGATCGCGTTCTACGCATCGAGTCCGATGTACCGCGAGGTGCTCGACGCCATCGGGTGCGCCGACCTGCAGAGCGAGCTCGAAGCGGTCGTGAAGCAGGGACGCTGGGACCAGCTTCCAGCGATCGTCGACGACGAGGTGCTCGACCATTTCGCCCTGCGTGGCACGCTTGAGGAGCTGCCCTCGCTGATCCGCGCCCGCCACGGCGGCTACTACGACCGTGCCGTCCCATACCTCCCGCTCGGAGCGACGGACCGCGACCGCCTGGCCCAGTTCTGCGCCGCAGTCATGGCGCCCTGACCCAGCCGCTTGACTTCCAAATGTCCAGCGGCCGAGTCGCCGATAACAACGCCGGGTAACCCGGTCCGCCACGTCCGGGACCGCCGGTTGGTTCGTCGTTCGTGGCCTACGCGTGGATCGGCAGGCTCGGACCGTGGCCCAGCCCTGTACGCGCCTGGCAATGAACTCCTCGTGAAGCCCGCCGTGGCGGGACACGGACTGACGTTGACGGGGCCGCGTCGCTGACGGCGGGGCGGCGGCTCTGTCCGCTGTCGTCGACTTGCGACCGCTTCCCACCGTCGGGCTTGCACAAAGCACGGGCAGCGACTGGGTGGTCAGCGTCGACGGAACGATCACTGCGGCCGACGTGATGATCGACGGGCAGATCGTGCTGACCGTCGCCTCCGTGTACGCCGTCTGGGAAGGATCGCCAGCCGTGCGCGGCTACGCCGACGCGTCCGCGCACCGGATCCTGTCCGACCTGTCGGCGCTGATGGGTTCCAGCCGTCACCGCCTGATCGTTGCCGGCGACTGGAACATCCTGCGCGGCTATGGCGAGCACGGCAACCGGTACTGGAAGGCACGATACGACTCGGTGTTCGATCGCGCCGCCGCGCTCGGCCTGCGCTTCGTCGGGCCGACCGCCCCGAACGGCCGTCAGGCCGACCCGTGGCCGACGGAGCTCCCCGCCGACAGCCTGTGTGTGCCCACCTTCCACCACAGCCAGCAACGGCCCGCCAGCGCGACACGGCAACTCGACTTCGTGTTCGCCTCCAACACGATCGCCGACCACGTCCACGTACGCGCCCTCAACCAACCCGACGAGTGGGGGCCCAGCGATCACTGTCGAGTCGTGATCGACTTCCACGGACGGTGAAGGAGGCCCGCTGCGCTCGGGTTGCGTCCCATCTCGCGCGACGACAGTCGCGCGCACAGCAACTGACTGACCTCGGCGCAGCTGTGGATCGGTGACGACCTCGACTCGGTCGAAGGTCTTTCACTCTCAGGACGCCACGAGTTCGCGGTATCCGAAAACCCCACGCCGCGATCGACCGCCCGGGCATCCTCGAACGCCGTCGGCGGCCCAAGCAGAACGCTTGATCCGGGTTCTCGCCGGATCGCCGCGAGCGTCACGGGCAGGTCGGTGTCCCGCTGACGGGGCATGCAGAATGCCCGGCCTCCCGCGTGCCTTACCCGGCCTTTCGAACTGCTGACAAGGGTGCCGTCGCGTCCGGGCACTGACCGACGGCCCAGGTACATCTGGAGCGCCACCGATTCGGCCTACGCTTCGACATGGTTCGGGCGGTGGGAGGGGTCGCTGTGGACGGAATCCATGATCTCGGGGGGATGCAGGGCTTCGGGCCGGTGCGCCGCGACGAGTTGAGCTGGCATCAGCCGTGGGAGCGCCGCGTTTTCGCGCTGACGCTCGGGGTGTCGAGGATCGGCAACATCGACGACTTTCGCCACGCGATCGAGCGGCTCGATCCAGTGCTCTACGTCACAGCTGGCTACTTCGGACGATGGTTGGCCGCGACCGAGGTGAGGTGCGCAGAACGCGACCTGCTCACCAGCACAGAGGTCGACGAGCGCGCTGGCCTCGGCGCGACGGTGCGTCCGAGGGCGGTGCCGAGTGTGTCGTTGCCTCCAGCATCGCCACCTGGGACGCAGTTGCGCGACGTCGATCGACCCCGAAGGTTCCGGGTTGGCGACCAGGTGATGGTCGCCAACGTCCACCCCGACGGGCACACCCGCTTGCCACAGTATGTGCGCGGCCACCGCGGTCACGTCCGACTGACACACCCTGCCTTCGTGTTCCCGGACCGTAACGCCCACGGATGGGGCGAGGACCCGCAGTACGTGTACACCGTCGAATTCGCCGCCCACCAGCTGTGGGGCAGCGGCGACCACCTCGTCTTGATCGACATCTTCGAGCCCCACTTGACCCACGCATGACCGCCACCAGCCACCACCACGACGGACACGACCACCCAGACGAGGCCCGCGCGCTGCGCGCCGAGGCCCTCGAAGCGCTGCTCATCGAACGAGGTGTCGTCGATGCCGCCCGAATCGATCGCATCCTTGACTACTTCGAGGAACAACTCGGACCGCAGCACGGAGCACGCGTCGTCGCTCGAGCCTGGCTGGACGAACCGTTCCGCCAACAGCTCCTCCAAGACGGCACCACGACCGTGCGCTCCATGGGCATCGACGGTCCGGAGATCGACCACCTCGTCGTGCTCGAGAACACCGCACAGGTCCACAATGTCGTGGTCTGCACCCTCTGCTCTTGCTACCCGTGGGCGATCCTCGGCCTGCCCCCAGCCTGGTACAAGTCCCTCGAGTACCGCGCCCGCGTCGTGCGCGAGCCGCGCGCCGTGCTCGCCGAATTCGGCTGCGAACTCGGCGAGCACATCGAAGTCCGCGTCTGGGACTCGTCGGCTGAAACCCGCTACCTCGTCCTCCCGCAACGACCAGCACACACCGACCACCTCAACATCGACGAGCTCGCTGCGCTCGTGCGCCGAGACCACATGATCGGCGTCGCCCGATGAGCGAGTTCCCCCTCGACGCCGTCGGCATCGCCGCCCCACCGCGCTCCAACGGCGAACTCGTGTTCGACCAGCCATGGCAACAACGGCTCTTCGCCACCACCATGGCTCTGTGCGACGCCGAGATCATCACCTACTCGCGCTTTCGCGGCACCCTCATCACCACCATCGAGACCACCGCGCAGCCGTACTGGTCGAGCTGGCAGGACGCCCTCGAACAACTCCTCGCCGACGCCGCCATCACCGACCATGACGAGCTAGCAACCCGCGCCGCAGCGTTTCGCGCCCACTCCTGAGTTCACACCGACGACGCACCACTGCATCTCGCTTCTGGCGTCGGGTGTCGTTCGACGTCAGCGATCCAGCGTTCTCGCGAGTCCCTCGGTACTAACCGAGCGTACGAGTCGAAGGAGTCATGCCTCAAGGGCATCGACGCCGTGAAGCGACTCGCCGCGGAAGCTGCCGTCACCGAAGAGCCTGCGAAGCCAGCGAAGGTATCGCCCGCCAAGAAGGCTGCGTCCACTACGAAATAAGGCGGTTCGCTCGGTCGGCCGCTCGCGTTCCTGTCGAGATACGAGCCTGCAATCTGTCAGCGCGGGGCAACCATGCGGGAACGCGGATCTGCCGATCCGTATCGACGGAGCGCATGCCGCGGGCGGCGTTCGGTCCGCGTGTTGTGGCGTGTTCGGATCGGAAAGTGAGCCGCTTCGGGCGGGCTGGTCCGTGACCTGTCTCGACGTGCGTGTCTGGCTTGTTATCGGTGTTGTACCCAGACGTTGGGCTCGGTGTAGGTGCCCAGGTCGTGCTCGCGAACCACGTACAGCGTGTGGTGACCGACCTCGTCGAACCCGAAGGATCGCAGACCACGACGGAAGCCAACCGGTCACCGTCCCCGATCGTCGGGTGAGTGCGACCTGGACTCGTCCAGGTAGCGCATCGCCGCCGCCACGTTCTTGTCGACGTCGGCGAGCGCGTCGACAATGAGGTGTTCGTCGACCCATGGCTCCCAGCGGCTGCGAGTCGCCTCGACGTCAGCCCACGTCAGCTCGGGCCAGCCGTCGATCCCTCGTTGACGGCCAACCAGGCGCGCCCGATGGACCTCACGGTCCGGGCACTCGCAGACGATCACGACGAACGCAGCACCGGTCTGCTCGCACACCGCACGCCAGTCGCCACGAACCTGCTCGGTCCCCGCGACCGTATCGAGGATCACGACCTGATCGAGCGCAACGGCTGACCTCGCGAGGCTCGTCAACACCTCATGCGCCACCCACGACGAACCCTGCTCTCGGGTGACCCCGCGGCGCCGCACGGCGGCCTCGACCACGTCCTTCGTCACAAGTTGCGCGGCCCGGGCAATCGCCAGTCGCGTGGCAATCGTCGACTTGCCGGTGCCCGGCAAGCCACTCACCACCACCAGCGCCGCCATGCCACAGCGTCGCCGATAGGGACTCCAGGATCTGGATCGGGACGGTGTCCGCTACCAACGGCCGGTCACGGTGGCAACTCGCGCGACAAGGTTGACCACCGTGCCGTCCGCCGGCGCCCGCTTTCTCGGTAGGTGGTGCCGTCGTGCGCGGCCGCCGCCCTGTATGGGTCGCGAAGTCGTGGTTGTCTGTCCGTGAACTCGAAGACGGCCGTTCACGTGGTCGTCTGTCGGTGCCACACTCCTTGGATGGGGAAGGTGAACCGCAGTCGGTCGCGCGGTGGGGACGACGACTATGGGGAAGTGGGAGCTGAACCGACCAGCCCGGCCAAGTACGCGGGCAGGTGTAGCGCCTGCGGGCAAGGCTTCGCCGTGGGTGACCCGATCGCACCGGTGGTGCTGGAGAAGCGCACCACCTACCAGCACGGCTCCTGCCGCTACCCCGCGACCGCGATGCTGCAGGACGCCGTCAGCCAGACCCGAACCGCAGACGCAGTTCGGAACGCGTCGCCAATGAGGTGCCGAGCGATCACGATCAAGGGCAAGCCGTGTGGCAATGCACCCCAGAAGGGCGAGCAGTTCTGCGGGCCGCACCTCACGCAGTTGGCCACCCACACGACCCGGTCATCGGGCCCCAGCGCGCCGTGACCGCCCTGCTCGATCTCATCGTCGCGGCGCACCGCGACGACCCGATCGGCGCTGTCGAGAACGGTGTCTTCGGGACGGCCGACCCAGACCGTCTCGCCGATGAGTACACGAGATGGTGTCGTTCAGCTCTCGGTTCGAGCCCCGGGTCGGCGTGGATGTTCAACGTGAGTGTGGGCTGCGTCGCGGGCATCGAGCTGCAGGACGGACGGCGCGTGGTGGTCAAGGCCTATCCGCCGCACCGCTCCCTGAGCCGGTTGAACGCCGTGCTCGCCGTGCAACGCGTCGCCGCCGAGCGTGGACTGCCGGTCCCGGCACCCGTCGGCGGACCCGAACCGATCGGGTTGGGATGGGCGTCGGCAGAGGAGGCGATGGACGTTGGGCGATCTCCGAACCTCTTGGACGAGCACGACCGGACGACAGCTGCAGCTGGCTGGGTGCAGTTCATCGACGGCCTGCGAACGGCGAGCCACTTGCTGGTCGGCGAAGGACATCCTCGCCGGGTCGTTGGCGGCCTCTACCCAACTCCGCATTCGCCCGTGTTCGACTTCGAGGCCACAAGCGCTGGCGCCGAATGGATCGACTCGCTGGCGACCGAGGCGGTCGCCGTGATCACCGCATCGCCAGCCCCGGACGTGTTGGTGCACGCCGACTGGCGGGCCGACAACATCCGAGTCAGCGACGACGGGGACCGGTTGGTCGCCATCTACGACTGGGATTCGGTCCGCCTCGACGGGGAGGCACACGCGATCGGGGAAGTCGCGGCGATGCACTCCATCGACTGGTCCAGCGGCGACCCGTACTTCGCCACCGGCGACGAGTGCGTCGAGTTCGTGCGCTGCGTCGAGCGTGCGCGCACGATGCCGTTCACTCCTGTGGAGTGGCAGGTGATCCGGGCCAGCATCGTCTTCGGGTGGTGCTACACGGCCCGCTGCGAGCACGCATGGACGTTCGTCGGACCCGACAAGGCGCAGTTCCGAATGCGGCACCGCCTGCGCACCGACGGCCCACGACTGATCTCGACGACGCAGCCCTGACCACCGGTCGAAACGGGCTCACCCATCACACCCGTCCATTCGCTCTTCGACGCTCGCACCGAGGAAACGCGCCGGCCCGCCGCATCGGGCTGAGGCAAACGCCGATCCGGTGTCGGGAGGCATCTCGCGCCCGCGTTGGCCCGCACGTTGCGGGACAAGCGTGCTCAGCCCTCGACGTCAGTCATCCAAGTCGGCGGTGGCGGCGAGGATCGACGTCACGACGGCTTCGATCGGTTGAGTGGCATCGATCAGGACCGCCACGTGGGACTGGAAGTTGGCGGCGTAGCCGCGCAGCCGCCCGACTGCCTTGGCTCGCTCATCGGGTGACTTGCCGAAACTGTTGTCGGTCCGAACGGCAAGGCGGTGGAGCAGCGTCGCCTCGTTAATGATCAACGCCGCGACCGCAGCAAACCTGCTCCAGACCTCTCCCTCGTTGGCCGCCGATCCGCAGATGAACACGCGCACGCACGCGTGCACGCGGCGATGTCATCGAGGCGGTCGGCGACGACCTTCCAAGTGCGTCGCGACCGCCACTCGGACGAGTCGATGACATCATCGACGCGAGCCAGCATCCCCGATGAGTCAAAGAACGCGGCGATGTGGTCCTCGTCGGTTCCGAACGCAGGAACGCCTCGCCGGCGCAACTGCCGACGGACCGACGACTTGCGACACCGGGCACCCCCGTCACGTAGACCAGCGACGTCACCTAATCTCTACACCTCCCGGACGACCCCAACCGCGCCCACCACCCGACGTTCCAGGGCGGTCAATGCCACCTCGAGGGTGCGCGTTCTGGACGCCGTCTCACTCGATGAGCCGGGATTGGAGCACGCCCGCGACTGTCACTCGAAGCGTCCGTCCGAGCGGATCTCAGCGCCGTCGAGTGTCCGCAGTGCGACGTCAAGCACGCGAGAGGCGACGGATCGTTCGTGTGAGCGTCTCGACGTCGCCGAACCGGGTGTTGGTGTTGACCTCGATCACTGGCCAGGGCCCGGCGATTGGTTGGGCGTTCTCATCGTTCCAGATGTCGTCGTCGGAACGTTCGTCATCGAGGTGGCCGGCCAGTCGACGGCTGGCGCGAGCCCGGTAGCGAGCCCTGGCGACCTCTCGGTCGCACCGGCAGAACACCTCGACGATGTGCCCGGGCAAGGCTCGAAGGTCGTCGAGGGCGCACCCGCGTAGAAAGACGCTGTCGAGAACTGCGCCGGTTGGTGAGGCAGCTGCGAGTGCGAACATCACTGCGATTGCTGCTCGGCCGAGCTGTTGCGATTCCTCCATCCGCTCGACGGTCAGCGTCGTCATGAGTGCCTCCTTGATCGTGTCCTTCGACACCAATGGGAGACGCAGACAGCGCGCGAGCTCTGACGCCAGCGTCGACTTACCGCTCGCAGGAGGCCCCGAGACGACGACGTAGCTGCGGCCGTGCATGGTCGGAAGTCTGGCCGCCAACGCGAGCGGCGACACATCGCAAGCGACGCGGTGCGGGTCATCAGATCGACGAGGCATCGCGAGGACTCGTCGATGTTCTCGGCGTTCAGCCCCGCGAGTTGGACGAACCGCGCTGCCAGTGTGTCGTCGCCGTTTCCAGCGTGCACCAAGGCGCCCTCGAATGCCGTCGCGCCGAAGAAGTGGCGTTCGGACCGCGATGCCTGATGGGTGACGAGGTCGTAAAACAGCTCGGACCAGTTGGTGAGTGGTTCGAATGGACCGACAAGGCGTAACCCAGTCTCCTCGCCGACTTCGCGCTCCACTGCTTCGAGGGGTTCTCCAGGTTCGATCCCGCCGCCCGGAAGCTGCCAACGGCGACTGGCCCTGTCCAGCACCACCAGCACGGCCCCATCGCGAACACACGCCCCTTACGCACCGACACGAACACCAGCTCATCGGAGTCGATGAAGTGCCAACCACCTCGATGGTCACGACAGCGGACCTGCACCGAGGCCGGACCGTAGCCAACGACATCGATCGACACGTGTCGCCCACGGAGGTCTGGGACACCGTTTCTGTCTGGTTGGCGAGTGCTCCGGGATGCAAGCCAGAAGCGTCGAAGGCTCGCTCGATCGTCTCAGCCCGTGCCTGAGCGATCCAGTAGCCCAACCCGATCACTCCGGGCTGCGGGCGCAACATCATCGACACCAGCCCGACGGCTTCGCCCAGCCCGACCGGTTGAACCGCGAGGCTGATCCCCTCGCCAGCATCGGCACGACTCCACTGACGTTCGATGAACGCCCGTCACTCGTCATCGTCGTCCGCGGCGACCTCGCCCAAGACGTCGACGATGCGCCCGTCACGGTCCATGAATCGCAGCAACACATCGATCGCCGCATGACGAACCCGAGGGCTCGGATCGTCCCGCAACAGACGCAGCACGTCGGTTCACGACATCGTCGACGCAAACCTCAACAATCCGGCGCCGCTCGCACGCCAATCCGTGCAGCGCGAACCTGGACCCTCGGCACCGGATCTTCCAGCGCGGCGCGGAACGTCGCTCACCGAAGTGAGCCAGAACCAACCGCTCATCCTCCACCCACCTCGCCACCGCACGATGATGCACCACAAGCCACACCCAGCACACGGCATAGCCATCCGGCCATCGGGAGCCACCGTGTGGGTCTCGGCGACACACGCTTCGAGCATCGGCCAGCCCGGCGAGCCCGGTTGCGCATCTCCCAGTTGGACGGCCCAGTTGGCCTGAAGGCTGTGGGCCACCGTGGCGCGCGCGACCACGATCGCGTTGCCCAGGCCAAGGCCAGCCCCATCTCCTTTCATCGCAAGAAGGACTCCGTACCGGCCTGCGACCAAAGTGCCCGTACGGGGCATCCGATGATCGCGCCCGTCGGGGCCGAGGCAAGGTGTCCGAGACCGCCGGGTCGATGGCGTTCGCGGAACGGTTTGAGATCACCGATTCACCATTGGGTGTTTGTGAGCAGTTGCTCGGCGCCTTCGCACAGCCAGGACAGGACGCGGCTCGCGGGTTGCACGGTGGTGACCGCGTTGGCGGCGTCGCTGGCGTACATGGCCATCGCGTCGACATGGCCGGTGGTCGTTGCTGATGGGGACAACGGCGACCCCTTGGGCAACGAGATCGTCTTGGTGCCGTAGCGAATCTCGCCGGCGGCGCCATCGGTGAGACGTGCCGCGGCGTCGATGCACGAGGTCAGCACCCGATGTCGGGCCGACGTCGCACACAATGGGCAGCCGGCGGCGAAGGTGTCGGTGATCGCCGTCGCCCCGAGCCCAGCATCGACAATGGCCTGCTTGTACGCCGGATGTGCGCCGGATTCGTCGGTGGCGATGAACGACGTACCGATGCGGGCACCGCTGGCCCCGGCCGCAAGGACCGCGGCCAACGCCCGGGGATGACCGATCCCACCGGCCGCCAGAACCGGCACATCGACCACGTCGAGCACGGCGCTCAACAGTGCGAGCAATGTCGACGCTCCGCGGACGTGGCCACCAGCCTCACTGCCCTGCGCAACGAGGACATCGGCACCAGCGTCCACGGCCGCACGAGCCTCGCTCACCGAGCCAACCTGCCAGCTGACCAACGCGCCCGCCCGATGCGCGATGTCGATCAGGGCCGGATCGGGATCGCTCCAGAAGAAGTCGACCACCCCGACCCGCGATGACGCCAAGCGCACCAACTCGGGGTCGACCTCCGAGGTCAAGAAGTTCGCCGCGACGACCCCACCGGTACGGCCTGTGATCTCGTCGAGGACCTTGAGCAGATACGGCCCGGACATCCCCGTGGTCGTCAACGAGCCGACCCCACCGGCGTCAGCGACGGCCACAACCAAGTCCGGGCCAGCGACGGAGCCCATCGGCGCTTGCTGCACCAACCACCGACACCCGACCAACGACGCATACCGGCTCGACAACACCAGCCGACAACGGTACGCCAAGCCAATCCACCCCGTAGACCCCGACCGAGCAAGCCCAAGAGCTGTTCGCCAATGGGCCCTCCGACGTCCTTGCTTTCGGCCATCTCGATCCGGACACTCGAGAGCGGCGCCCGCACGAAACGAAATACGTGCAGGCTCGCGAACATCGAATGCTCCTCGACGGCTTTGACCCGCCGGGTCGATGACTGGCGCCGACATCGGCCTCGCGTCGGTCAGCGTCCGCGACGAGTGGGCGGCCGCCGTCGACTGACGACGACGAGGCCAAACCGACCACGAGGAAGGCGACGCCGGCGATGCCCGTTTCGTCGCTCGATGATGGTGCGCCGGTTGCCGGCAGGGACGGAGCTGGCGGGACAGTGCCCGGCGGGGCCGTTGTCGGCGGGGCCGTCGTAGGTGGAGTTGTTGTTGGTGGACTTGTTGGTGGTGTCACCACGACGGCCAACGCGCTGCGTTCTTCGGCATCGGCAGGGAAGGTCACGATGCGACCGCGCGCGCCGGTGCCGAAGCCGGTCGCCGTGAGTGTCGTGTCCGCGAGCGGCGTGGTCGTGAACGTCCTCCTCCACGTTTCGCCGACTTCGAGCTGCCCATTGGCGTTCGCGTCCCCCGAGAAGTTCGCCGACGTCGCGTCGAGTCGAGAGAAGGCGGTCACGCCACCATCGGCCGACAGATCGACGCGCGCGTCGCCCACCGCCATCGGGAAGAAATGCGCCGGCGTGTCGTGCGTTTCCGTCACCGTCCATTGGACCGGTCGCCGGCAGTGATCGCCGGCGAACTCGCCGCCAACGTCAACTGCGGCGACGGTGCGAGCGAGAAGGTGGGAGCGGTCGCCGTCGCCTCGACATGCGTGTCCTCAGGCTCACCGTCGTCGGACCCTCGCTCGTCGCGTCCACATGCGCGGTCGCGTCCACCCGGTCGAAACACGGAACACCCGGCAGGCCGCCCGGCGCGGTCACCACGTCAGCCGCGCTCATCGTGTACTTCTGGCCGGGCACGTTCTGGAACGCGACCGAGCCGCCAACGGGGAGCGTGATGTCGGTCGCGATCGTGAACGGGCCCGAGCCACCGGGCAACGTGAGGTCACGGTGCCGTCGAAGATCGGACAGGCGATCACCCCGTCCGGCGTCCCCGGCGGATCCTGCTTCAGGAACACGGTCACCTGGTAGTCGATCACCTCGCCGGGGTAGGCGGTCACCGCGGCGTCGTCTACCGCCAGCACTGCTCGGCGATCTTGCGTGTCCGCACGGCGAGCCCTTCCAACCGGTTGATCTCCGCACGCAATCGGTGGCGGTGGGCGACTTCGATGGTGACGGTGACCTCGACCTCGTCACGGCCAACGACTTCGCGGACGCCGTATCAGTGCTGATCGGCGACGGCGCCGGAGGCTTCGCCGCGCCGCGCAACTTCGCCGCCGGCGGCGGGCCTCAGTCGGTGGCGGTCGGCGACATCGACGGTGACGGCGACCTCGACCTGGCCGTGGCCCACTTCTTCGTGGACGGCGTGGCGGTGTTGGCCGGCGACGGTCTCGGCGGCTTCGCTGGACCGGTCAGCTTCGCGGTCGGCGACGCGCCCGTGTCAGCCGCGGTGGGTGACCTCGACGGTGACGGCGACGGCTACCTGGCCGTGGCCAACTTCTTCTCGGCCAACGTGTCGGTGCTGCTGAGCAACCGAGCACCCACGACCACCGACGACGCCTACGCCACCGGCGGGAACACCACGCTGACGGTCGCCGCACCCGGCGTGATGGGCAACGACACCGACCCCGATGGAGATGCGCTCACCTCGACCCTCGTGAATGGTGCGGCCCACGGCACGCTGACACTGTCCGCGGACGGCGCGTTCAGCTACAAGCCCGCCGCCGGTTACAGCGGACCAGACGCCTTCACCTACCAGGCCACCGACGGGGCCGTCGACTCCAACCCCGCGACGGTGTCGCTCACCGTCACGCCAGGTAACGATCCGCCGACGGCCACGGTCGACGGGCCGTCGACGGCGACCGTGGGAGTGCCGCTGACATTGAAGGTCGGCGCCGCCGACTCGTCGCCGAGCGATATGGCCGGCACCTTCACCGACACGGTCGACTGGGGCGACGGCACCCCGGTGGTCAACCTCACCGGCCCGTCCGACCCGCCGTGACCCACACCTACGCCTCCCCCGGGACCGTCACCGTCACCGTCACCGCCACCGACCCCCCGGGGAGCAACCAGCGCCCCCACAACGTTCACCATCACCGTCACCGCCCAGGCCACGACCACCAGCCCAGCGGCGACCTCGACGACGCGACCGGACGGGACGACCCTGCCGGCCACAGGCAGCGACGTCGGCACAACGCTGCTCATCGCTCTGGCGCTGTCACTCGGCGGCGGCGTCATCGCGCTGACGACCCGACGACGACCACGAGCCTGAACATCCACGCGTGCTCTGAACGGTAGGAACGAGGCCGACTCAGGGTGCGCATGGAATGACCCTGTGAGGCGATCCGGCCATCACGCGACAACCGGCCATATGCCGTCGGTGTCGAGAACGCGCGCGCCGCTGGCACCCCATCACACACCCGAGCGAGGTGTCCGAGAATGTCGCCGCGCCGGTGCCGGTACGCGTGTCCGAGATCGCCGGCTCGAGGCGTTTGCGCGGCGCTTCACCGTGATGGGGCTACCTCGCCAGGTACTGGGCGACGACGGCTTGGGGGATGCCCCCCGCTGGGGTAGCTCGATCGCTTGTGACGCCGCCCATTCGCGCAGAGCCGGCAGGTCGTACTCGCGGTCAGTCGACTTCGATGTCTTCGTTGTCGTTCCGCGCGGCTGGATGCGCCCCGCCTGCACGTAAGGCGCGATGGCGGCGTCGAACGCTTTGAAGTTCTTCGCGCTCAAGTCCACCTCGTAGTCGCGCCCGAGCCACCCGAAGCGGTACGTGGCGACGTCCTTGGTGGCTCCGTCGATGTCGTCCGTCAGTGTGGTGATCACGGTCTTGGCCAGGCGAGCCACCATGGGAATACACGACGATCGTTCCGAGCCAGTGACGTCAACCGACCCGCAACGCAGCCCGTGAGGTCGCCGGCCAGCACTCTCCTCACCCGACTGCGGCGCCGGCCAGAAGGGTCTCAACGACCGCAACAAGCAAACGTCCCCTTCGCACGATTCCGACGTATCTCGGGCGCCGAGGTCCACTCTTTGAGTCCAATGAGCCGTCAATCGAGCGTCGGCGGACGAGCCGGCGCGCGGCAGACCGGCGGTCGAGGCCGACGCATGCGGACGGCCGTTGGCGTGGTTCGGCGCGCTCGTTTGTGACTGATCGACGAGTGGAGATGCCATCGTGGTTGAACCGGCCAATATTCGGGGGGCGGGCTGGCTAGCTCGAGGCCAGCTGCGCGAGGCCCGTGAGCAGTTCTGGTTTGAGCATGGCGCTGCCAGCGAGGCGAACGATGTGATCGGGTGCGCCGAGGCGGCACTCGGCTTGGGCGGGCTGTGGGTTCATGAGCATCGCTCGACGTTCGAGCGCGCTCGGGTGCTGGCGGTGCAGCGTGCTGCGTTGGCCGACATTGATGAGTCGTCGGCGCTCGCCACGCGGCTGCGGGTTCGACTTGGCGCTGAGCACGCGTTCGAGTTGGGAGATGGTTCCATCGTCACCGCGGAGCTGTCCGGCGCGCGGGCGCACGACGATCCCATCGTCGCCGCCGAGGCGGTTTCGCTCGCACATCATTGCCTGCTGGGTCCGCATTTCGCTGCCGAGCGAGCGGCGTTGACCAGCGAACTGCTGACGCTGGCCGCTGCGACGGGCCGACCCATCGACCACTTGATGGGGCTGGTCTCGCGGACCGGCAACTCGATCCTTGCCGGTGACGATCGGGCTCGGCGCTCGCTGGGTGAGCTTCGCAGGGCGCTCGAGGTCGAGCGGTGCGATGCGCTCGGCTTTGTGGTCGCCGCATGGGAGGTGATGCTGACGATTCGCGCCGGTCGGCTGCGCGACGCGGAACACATGGCCGAGGCCTGCCTTCGTCTTGGGACTGACGTGGGCGATGTCGATGCCGCGAACTGGTACGTCGCTCAGCTGATCGCCATTCGATGGGCGCAGGGCAGGATGGGCGAGCTGCTCGGGCTCGTCGATGAGCTTGACCAGAGCGGCACGGTTCCCGAGCTGAGCGGCGTCTCGACCGCTGCCCTGGCGGTGGTGGCGGCCTCAGCCGGTGACGAGGTGACGGCTCGCTCTGCGCTCGCACGACTTGGCGCCGGCCGCCTGCGCCGGCTGCCACGCGGGAGTGTCTGGCTCGTCACGATGGCCGCCGTCTGCGATGCGGCCAACATGCTCGCCGACGCCGAGGCGGCATCAGAGGTTTACGAGCTCTTGGCCCCGTTCGCGACGCTGCCGGTACTCGTCGGACTCGGCGTCGCGTGCTTCGGCTCGGTGCACCGGTCACTCGGCGTCGCTGCGCTGACGTTCGGCAGCGTCGATCTCGCGATCGACCACCTGGAGTCGGCCGTGGCGGCCAATCTGGCATTGGGCAACCTGCCGGCCTACGTCGCGTCGCTGGCGACGGCAGCGAACCTGCTCAGAGATCGCGACCACCCGGGCGATTCGGCGACGGCACAGCGGCTGCAAGCAACCGCGGATCGGCATGCTTCGGAATGCGGAATGTCCGCCGACGCTTGCCAGTGGGTTCGTCTACCGCGGCGCAGCAACGTCGGCGTGGTGAGGATCTGTCAGTCGGCCACGGCATGCAGGATCAGCGTCGGCGGGCGGGTCGTCGTGGTCCGACCGACGGTCGGGATGCGCTACCTCGCCGAGCTGACGGACAACCCGGGCAGATCGATCTCCGCGGTCGCGTTGGTGAGCAGCCATGGCGACGTGGGTATGACACCTCGAAGCGAACCGGTCCTCGACGACGTGGCCAAGGGTCGCTACCGTGCGCGAATCGGCGAGCTCCGCGCCGAGATCGACGATGCCGACCACTGTGCCGACCTCGAGCGCGCCAGTCGAGCTCGCCTGGAGATGGACGAGGTGGTCGAGCACTTGAGCCGGGTGTGCGGCCTGCGCGGAGCGACGCGCTCGTTCGTCGACGATCGTGAGCGGGCACGGGTTGCGGTTCGCAAGGCGATCAGGCGCGCCTTGGACGCGATCGCCAAGGTCGACCCCGAGATCGCACGCGAGCTCGAGTCGCGCGTCGTGACTGGCAGTCGTTGCATGTTCGAGGCGACCGGCCCGGCAAGACCCGACGATGCCCGACATCGCGCGTAGCGAGGTGGTGCGTCACGGTGTGTCACAACTTGTCACGCCTTCTTTTCGATGGGCTCGACGAGCCCCGACAAGAAGGGAAGAAGTTCATGAACAAGATGACTGACCAGCAGGCGAGCCCGGTGTTCGGCCTCCGTTACCTCGAGGACCGCGAGGTCGAAGGCCTCGATGTCGTCGGATGCCTCCTCATCAACCGCAACCCCCGTGGGGGCGGCGTCACGGCGACCGGCTGCGACGACGTGGACGTCGAGCGGCTCGCCGCCCTCGCCCTGTGACTGCAGCGTGCCGCCGGCGCCCGCCGGCGGCACGTCGCAGACGAGATATAAGCGCGCCGGAGGTGGCGTCAACCCCTTCCGGAATGCGAGTCCTGCCTGATCCCGCCGATTCCTCCCCTCGTTGATGAAAGAGATGGCCGATGATCCTGATCATGACTGGGCATCGAGATGATCCGACGGTCGTCGCCTTGCGAGCAGCACTTGCGTGCCGTGGCGCGGACGCCGTGACGATCGATGCCACCACCCTCGAGCACGCTCGCATCGGCGTGCCGTTCACCCTCGAGTTCCCTCACCCCGAGTCGCGCTCGTTCTCGGTCGCCGATGTCAGTGCCGCCCTCCTGTGGCGATCGACCGTGCCGAACGCGATGGAGCCGCGGCTCGATCCGGTTCGCGGTGATACGGATGCGCTCGGCTTCGTGATGGCGCAATGGGCGAAGCTGTCGCGCGGACTGTGGCATGCGCTCGAATACGCCGGTGTGTTCTGTGTGAACCCGGCGACGAGCGTGGCGATGTGGGAGGACAAGCTCACCCAGCTCATCGTCGCCGACCAGGTTGGATTGCCGACGCCGGCCACCCGCTACCTGTGTGATCTATCCGCGGCTGCCGACTTCGCCGACGCGCACGGCGGACGGATCGTCTATAAGCCGTTCACGCCGTACCTCGGCGTGCCACGCGTCGCCGGGCACATCACCGAGCTGTATTCGCAAGTCGTGTCGGCGAGCGAGCTGCGCGCCCAGGCGGGTGGCAACTTGGTGGCCACGCCGGGCATCTTCCAGCCATATGTGGACAAGGCCTATGAGTTGCGCGTGGTGTACGTCGGCGGAACGATCTTCGCCTGCCGCATCGAGTCGCAGCAGAGCACGGTCGCGGACAAGGACTGGCGACGCTACGACCTGGCCAACACACCCCATCTCGTTCACGACCTCGACGCGACCATCGCGGTGAAGATCGATGAGCTGATGCGCCGCATGAACCTGTGCTTCGGCAGCCTCGACTTCATCGTCACGCCCGAGGGTGAGCACGTGTTCCTTGAAGTCAACCCGGTCGGCCAGTTCGGGTGGATCGCCGACCAGACCGGTCTGCCCATCCACGAGCGGTTGGCCGACCTACTGATCGACAGGGCCTGAGCATGCGCCGCAGCAGCCATCAACGCCGCCGGCGCGTGCCGTGGATGCGACCCACCGAGTTGCGCGACTGCGGTGCTGCGGCGTTCGCCAGCGTGGCATGGGCGGCCGGACACGAGGTCTCCGTCGAGGAAGCCCGCGATCTCGTGCGCACGGACAACAACGGCACACACCTCGCCGGACTTCTCCACGGCGGACGGACCATCGGGCTCAAGGCGAGAGCGGCGCTCAGTGACTACGACGGCCTGCGGGCGATCAAGGGTTGGGCGATCGTCCACCTCGACCCCGGGGCGGGGCACTTCGTCGCGCTGCTGCGCTGGACGCGCCGTGGGTTGTGGGTGATGGATCCCAACCGTGGCCGCACGTTCATGCGCCGCGCCGACTACGAACGCGAATCCAGCCGCTACGTCGTCGAGTACCGGCGCAGCGCAGCACTGCGGCGACGCCGCTCGCGCGTCAGGCCGGGTCGCACCGCCCGCCAACTCGTCGCCCGCACCGCGGCCTGGCACATCCTCGCGGTCAGCTGCGCCGCGGCCGGCGCTGCGCTCCTCCTCGCCTCACCGCTGGTCCTCGGGCAGGTCTTCGATCGCGTGCTCCCGCGAGGCGACTCGTCCGGGCTCGCGGTCCTGGCGCTGTTGCTGGTTGGCCTGGGCGTCGTCCAGGCAATGACGCTCCTGGCCCGCGTCGTCGGCGAAGGGGGTGTGCAGCGACGCATGTCCCGCCGGGTGGGCGAGCAACTGCTGCGTCACTTCGCCACGTTGCCTCAGAGCGTGTACGACACCCGCTGCACCGCCGGGTTCGTGCTGCGCACGATGACCGCAACCGACGTGGCCCAAGGTCTCGGGCCGAACCTCGTCGCGCTGTGCGCCGACGCCGGGTTGGCGGCGTTCGCCCTCGTGCTGATCTTGTCCCACTCGACGATGATCGGTGCCGCGGTGGCCGCGTCGCTGCCGTTGTCGTGGCTGATCTGGCACACCACGCGCCGGCGGGCCACCAACGCCCAGCACCGCGTGTGGATGACGATGGAACGGTTCACCAGCAGGACCGTCGACACCTTCGTCGAGCTGCGCTCGGTGCGCCTGTCCGGCTCGACGGACCGCTTCGTCGACGGTCTCGTCGACGACTTCGACGACCTCGCCGAGAGTCAGCGCGCCCAACGCGTCGCACTTGCCGTCCCGGCCGCGCTGTCGGCACTGCTCTTCGCCTCACTCGCCGCGCTGGTGCTGTGGTGGCTGGGCAGCAACGTCATTACCGGGAGCGCAACCGCCGGCGACCTCGTCCTCGTCGTTGGGACGATCGGCCTGTTCCTCGGACCGGCCCAACAGTTCCCCACGCACCTCAGCAACCTCACCTTGGCCCTCGACGCGGTCCGCCGCGTCGAAGAAGTCCTCCGGCGCCCAAACGAGATCGACACGGGCCGGCCGGACGCTGGCTGGACCGCCGACGGCGCCATCGAGCTGCGTCACGCCTCGCTTCGTCACAGTGGCCGTTCGCACGCGCTCGCCGACGTGTCCCTCACGATCGAACCGGGCGAAGTCGTCGCCTTCGTCGGCGCGACCGGATCAGGCAAGACGTCGATCGCCAACCTGGTGTGCGGCTTCTACAACCCCGACAGCGGCGACGTGCTCATCGACGGTCGCTCCCACACCGACGTCACCCACGCGGACTGGCGCCGGCAAGTCGCCGCCGTGTTCCAAGACAGCGGCCTCCTGCAACGCAGCGTGCGCGACAACGTCGCCATGCTTCGAGACGTGCCCGACAACATCGTGCTACAAGCCCTCGAGCTGACCGACGCCGACACCTTCGTGCGCCAACTGCGCCACGGCCTCGACTCCCAGGTGTCACTCGGCGGCGACAACTTCTCCGCCGGCCAAGGACAACGCCTCGCGCTCGCCCGGGCCGTCGTCCGCGATGCGCCAATCCTCGTGCTCGACGAAGCCACCTGCAACCTCGACTCGCACACCGAGCGCAAGATCATGAACGCCATCCTCCGGCAACGACACGACAAGACCACCCTGCTGTTCGGCCACCGCCTGAGCGCACTCGACCAAGCGTCGCGCATCATCGTGCTCGCCGACGGCCAAATCGTCGAAACCGGCACGCTCCAGCAACTCATCGCGCTCGACGGTGAATTCGTCCGCCTCTTCGACGCCCAACTCACCCAACGCCGGCGGCCGACACCACTCCCACCGCCACTCGCCCGCCATCGCGTCGCCTGACAAACCAGCCTGACGCGGTCATCACAACGGCCAGCGCCGCGACCGTGCGCCGGTTGGCCCTGCTGCTGTTATCCGCTTGTGACGTAGGCGACGACGGCGTATGCGGCGTGTCGGTCGAGGATTCGCGTCGTCGGTCGTAGATCGTGGTGGTGCGTGGGTCGGCGTGGCGAGCCGCGATCTGGACGTCGCGGAGCGGGACGCCGGCGTCGAGGGCGGCCATGATGAACGCAGCGCGCAGCATGTGCGGATGGACGCGATCAAGTCCGGCTCGCCGCCCGATCGTGCGGGTCCATCGATTGGCGGTGCGGGAATCAAGACGGTTCCCGTCGGCGCGCAGCAGAATCGGGCCGCACGTGCGTTCGCCGACGGCCAGATCAATCGTCCTGGCGGTCCGCGGCACGAGCGGGATCACAGCGGGCTTGTTGGCCTTGCCAACGATCTGCAGGATGCGGTGGCCCCGTTCGCTCCCCAGGTCCTCGACATCGGTAGCGCATGCCTCGCTGACCGGTAGCCCGTTGACGCCAAGCAGCACGGCCAGCGCGGCATGCATCGGGGTGTGGCGTTCCGCGGCATACAGGAACCGGGCGAGTTCACCTCGGTCGAGACCACGCTGCGGCGCTGGATGGGCGGTCGGTCGGCGAACATGTTCGGCAGGGTTCGAGACGATCACCCCGTCGATGTGTGCGTAGCGGAAGGAGCCGCACACCGTCGACAGTCGCCGATCGATCGTCGCGGCCGCCAGCCCGCGATCTTCGAGACTGACGCGGAACAGTTCGAGGTGAGCGCGCGTCGAGCGGTTCGAGCCCGACATCGCTGGCCCACTGGAAGAAGCCGCGCAGATCTGCCCGGTCGGGCTGCAACGTGCGCCCGCTGTAGCGGGCCAGGAACGACGCCGCCGACAACTCGACCGCGTCGACCGGTGGCGACTCGAACGGCAATTCCAACTGCGACGACAACACAACGATCTCCGACATCGGACCTCCTCGCGACCAGACGGATCGAAAGACCAACATCCACCACTGTCAACACCCGACCGACCGACTACCGGCGGTCGGATGTACCTCGGAGGATTCCCGAGTCGCCGGCTGAGTCGCGTCGAGGAGGAACTCGGTGGGGCCGCTGCTCGGTCGGAGGCGCCGGTCTAGCGTCAACCTCATGACCCGACATCTCCGAACCTTTCTCACGTTCCAGGGCGGGGCAGCGTCCGCTGCGCTCGAGCTGTATGCGGATGTGTTCGACGATTTCGAGATGATTTCCATCTCCCACTACGGGCCTGCTGGCGGTGGCCCCGAAGGCACGGTGATGACGGCGCAGTTCCGAATGGTCGGTGGCGAGTTCAGCTGTGCCGACAGTCCTGTCGAGCACGCCTGGGGTTTCACGCCGGCCATCTCGATGTGGATCGACTGTGACAACACCGTGGAGCAATCTCGCCTGTTCGACCGGCTCGCTGTTGGCGGTCAGGTGTTCATGCCGCTCGACGACTACGGCTTCAGCACCCGTTTCGGCTGGGTCGGCGACGCGTACGGCGTCACCTGGCAGCTCAACGTGCCGTAGCGACGAGTGTCCCTCAACGCCAACTGTGGGCGCGACACCAACCCGGCGGTCTCGGACGCTCCACCCGCATCCGTGCGGTGACATTGCCGGACAGCTCGAACGGGTGGGTGGTCGGCTCCCAAGGTTCGGCGAGGTCGTCGGTGACCGAGCACCGAACGAACTCTGCCGGATCTGGAGTGAACGACGCGTCGTGGCAGGCCGTCGTTCGGCCGCCAAGAACGGCGTAGAGGGCAACCGGCCAGCGGCATCGGAGCGCGCGTTTGATAACCCCTGCGCGAGGCCACCTCGAGCTCGATGGCGCCGGAGGCGACCGTGCGTGCGTCAGCTCATCTTCCCTACCGACATCTCGCGCTAGCAAGAGCGAGCGCGACCCCCGCGGAGGCCCCACGATCGCCCGTGTATCTGGCGATCGAGGACGCGTCAGTATTCTTTCGCCCGGGGTTATCGGATCATCGCGACCGCGGTCTGTCAGGGTCCGCAGATGTACGATGCCAGGCCCGGCGACGGGCGGTCTTGCTATGCCGAGATTGGTAGTGATCGGCGATCGAATCCGTACGGCAGTCGTGGCTGTGCGAGAGACGTACGATCGCAGTCCTCGGGTCTCGGTGTGCTGATCGAGCTCCAGCGAAGGAGCATTTCATGGAGACCATCCATATTGACGGCGTCGAGGTGCGGTACGAGATCAAGGGTGACGGCGAACCCGTCATCTGCCTTCACGCCAACCCCTTCGTCGACTGGTACCTCCCTCTGATTGAGCGGATGCCCGACTACGCGATGGTGCGCTACACACGCCGGCCGCTGGAGGACGCGCCGCTGTCGGTCGCCTCCGACGCCACGACCTGTCGGCAGCTCGCCGTGCGCCTCGGCTGGGACCGTAGCCACGTCATCGGGCACTCCGCCGGAGCGCTCACCGCCCTCCAAGTCGCAGTCGACGCACCCGGGTTTGTCAACACCCTTGCCCTGCTCGAGCCGGCCGTTTCGGCACCCTCGAACGGCAATGCGCCGCCCATCGGCGACGATCCGTTCGCCGCGATCGGCCAGGCATACGCCGCTGGCGACTACGAGACGGCCACCGAACGCTTCTTGACGGCGGTATGTGGCAGTGGATCGCGTCCAATCCTCGAGCGCGCGGTGCCTGGGGCGTTCGAACACGCGGTCGAAGCCTGTGAGTTCTTCTTCCGAGCCGAGGTGCCCTCGATCAATGCGGCCATGGAGTCTGTGTTGACCGCCGAGAGGGCGGCGAGCGTCACCGCACCCGTCCTCAACGTCGTCGGCGAGCGATCCGAACCTGGCTTCAGACGTGGTGCGGACTCGGTTCAATCGTTGTTCCCTCACGCCGAACGGTTCACGCTGGCCGACGCGACCCACTTCCTCATGGTTGAACAACCAGACCTGATGGCCGCCGAGCTTCGGCGCTTCCTCCGAGCAAACCCGATCCGGTGACGCTCACGAGCCGTATTTCGGGCCGCCGGCGCAGGACATGGTGCTAGCACGGACAGGTTTGTCCACAGTCCGCCCGTGCAGGGTTGAGGATGGAGCAGGCCGCCCGTCGGTGCCGATGGTTTTGCGTCGCGCGTATCATGCTGACGAGTTCGAGCAGGCGTCGGCGTCCGCTCGTGGTCGATGGGTGGTGCACTACTCGATGACTTCATCGGACGAACAGGATCGGGCTGACCTTGATCTGCTGCTGCGCGGCTTTCAGGTCTCACGGTTGTTGCGGTTGGTCGCCGATCTCGGCGTCGCGGACGTGATCGGCGTCGAGGATCAAGTGGCGGTGACCGAGATCGCATCCCGGTGTGATGTCGAAAGTGCGCCGCTTCTTCGGGCGTTGCGGACGTTGGCCGCTTTCGGAGTGTTTCGGGTGGAGCCCGGTGAAATCATCGGGCACACTCCACGATCTCGCTTGCTTCGAATGGACACGCCGAACACCCTGCACCATGCCGCCCGATTCTGGACCGGTCCCGGGTCTTGGAAGGCGTGGGGGGCGCTGGATGTCGCGATGAAAGGCGATGTCCCTCACGAGGCGGCATGGGAGCAGAGTCGCTTCGCGTACCTCGGCGAGCATCCTGACGAGGCACGGGTCTTCGACGCGATGATGGCGAACTTGAACGACCGGCACGCTGCGTTGGCGGCCGGGTACGACTTCTGTGCAGCGGGACTCGTTGCCGACATCGGCGGTGGTAACGGAACAGCGTTGCGGCACATCCTCGACCGATGTCCGACAGCGCGGGGGCTCCTCTTCGACCTGGAACATGTCGTGCGGGCCGTAGATGCGGCAGCGCTCATGGACGGGCGAATCACGACGGTGAGCGGCAGCTTCTTCGATGGCGTGCCAAGTGGCGCGGATGTCTATCTGCTGATCCAAGTGCTGCACGACTGGCCCGACGACGACTGCCTGCGCATCCTGAGGAACTGTCGAGACGTGATGGAACCGCACGGCGTGCTGCTCGTCGGTGAGCACGTACTCGAGCCTGATCCGGCAAAGGGTCGAGCTGTCATGTACCTGGTCGACGTTCAGATGATGGCGATGTTCGGCCACGCACGCGAACGTACCGAACAGGAGTTGCGCACCCTGCTGGCCGAATCAGGATTTTCCGTGGCGCCGTGAGATCGGCACGGCGTCGTCCATCTCCTTCATCGAGGCCACGCCCGTATAGCCCTCAGGGCCGAGAGTCGACCTCCCGCCGAACATCGTCGTTGCGGTATTGAACGGTCGCCGACCGCGTCGTGCGTGGGCACCGTGTACGGACAGGCGTTGCGAGTGGCCTGAGCGGTGTGCGATTTCGCGTGCCGGACCTGGGTCGTGAATGGACGACCAGAGAGGGGTGGCGTTTGTGCGACGCAGGAAGCGGCGACGATCACCGAACTCGTACGGACCGCGTCGAGCCCAACGAGACGCTGAGTTCCTCGGCGTCAGCCCCGAATGGCGGGTCAGGCACTCTCGCGATTGCAAGCGAGCACCTCGTCAATCGCCGGTCCGGACGCACAGATTGAGGGTTCGGGCGCCACTGAGAGACGCATGCACATCTTCCCCAACGCGCATCCACTCGACGTCCGTCAACATCCCCCATGTGCCGACTTGAGACGCACCGAAGGCCGCACCAAACGACGTCGAGCGATGGTCGTGGGCCGCGCCCGAACGGCAGGTCGGTGTCGCACGCGCGACACGGCACGCACAGTTGGGTGGGAGGGGTTCAGCCTTCGCCGATGAGTTCAACCTCGCCTTCGATGATGACGGGTGATCCGAATGGCAGTTGGGCCATCCCGCCAACAGCTCGAGGGCACACGGCTGACTGCTCGCCGAACACTGCGATCATCAAGTCGGTGAAACCATCGATCACCGGGGCCTGGGCGACGAAGCCGGGCGCCGAGTTGACCATGCCGAACACACGCACCCACGACGCGATCCGATCGAGGTCGCCGAGTTCGCGCTGCAAGTCGCCGAGCACCCCGAGCGCCGTGGAACGGGCTGCCGCGTAACCCTGTTCCACCGTCAGTTCTGCGCCCAGCTGGCCGCCCGGGCCGGCGGGCGTGCCGTCGAGGCTGCGGGGGCCATGTCCGGCGATGATGGCTCGGGTCCCAACGACACGCACCTGGCGCCACAGCATCCGCACCCCGGGCGGCAGCACCAAGTCGGCGGGCAGCTCAAGCCCCATCTCAGCGAGCCTGGCCTCGATCAACATCGATTGCTCCGCCCTGGGACGGCGGCGCCAGCCCTCGACGAAACTCACTATCACATGTCAAACAGTGACGCTCTCCGGCTAGCCCGGGGCGCGGAGGCCGCAGTCTCGTGTGGCCTAGGCGAGCGATAGCACTCCTCCCGAATGACGTCTCGCAGCGGCGGAGGCGGTACCGATCGGCAGTACTGCTCGATTCCGAGGACCGCCGCCGGCCGTTCAGCGGCGGCGGTGGCTGGGCTGTTTCAGCGGTCGATCATCTGTTGCATCGGTGGGCTGTAGCGCTCGCCGACGATCGCCAAATCCGCGGTTGAGAGTCCCGGTGCGCTCAGCACCGTCGCAACGCGGGCGATCGCGGGACGTCGAGCGAGTCGCGTGCATCGCATGGATTTCTCTGACCGCCGTGCGGTAGGCGTGCGTCGGCTCGCGGAATAGCTCTCGACGCTGACCCGATGAACTTGCCCACGCAGCGCGCGTCGGCGCACTTTGGGAGACGACTCTCCCGTGCGCCCTGCGCCTGGCGCGCGGCGAGCGACGGTGCAGTCTTGGGCACCCGTTCCGCCGTCACCAGTGAAGCCCTGCTTCCGTACGCAGTCATGAGGTCGCGTTGATCACGATGAGTTCGGTGTCGTCGGCGAGGTCGGGGTTGCGGCCCTTGTTGGGGAAGTTGTTGTCGCAGCCGATGAGGATGCGGTGGTGGTCGAGCCGGTGGATGGCTTCGACGGATTCGCAGACGACGTGGAACGGGTCGCCGAGGCCGATGTCGCCGGGGTGAGTCGCCGGGAGCGAGATCAGATTGGGGTCGGCGATCGCGGTGAGGTCGATGAGGGGTTGTTGGGTGGCGCGGCCGCCGGCGCGGGGCAGGGTGATCTCGGTGACCGTGCGGAACAGTGCGGTGGTACCGAGGCCGCCGTCACGTTCGATGATCGCGAAATGGTGGTCATCGAGGGCGGTCATGTCGGCGAGCATGTTCGCCGGGGCGGCGGTCTGGTAGGTCCACTGGCGGTTGGTAAACCGCTGGTGGCGGATGTCGAACTCGAAGATCCGGCGAAGGGTGGTGCCAGTCTCGGCGACGGTGGCGCCTTCCAGTGCGGCGACGAGGCGTTGGCCGTCGTCGGAGATCGCCATCGCTTCGAAGCCACGGCTGTTCGGTTGGGTCGGTGCCGAGGTGCCGAGGAACGGGTTGTTCGGTGACATCAGCCCGGCGATCGCATACGGCGGGTCGAGCAGGATCCCGGTGGGGTCGAAGTGGAGGATCCACGGGCCGAACTCGTCGCCGACCCAGTAGTCGCCGTGGCGGTCGCGCTGCAGTGATTCGGGGTCGATGTCGCCGCCGGTGAGCAGTCGATCGGTCGTGGTGTCGTTGACGATCGGGAACCCGATCACGTGGTTGGGGTCGCGGAAGTCGATGTGGTCGCCGACGATCACCTCGCCAGTCCCGCCGGTGGCGGTCTTGTAGCGGGGGGTGATGTCGTAGGCGCGGATCAGGAAGTCGCGCGAGTTCGCCTTTGTCCCGAAACCGTTGTCGGGCATCGCCAGCAGGTCGCCGCGGTGTCGCCCGTCGATGATCGCCGAGAACCCCTCCACTGGCTGCGACGCCAACGGGAAGCTGATCCCATTGGTCGTCGTCCCTGCGAAGAACGACCCCGACGGTGGCCCGTCGCTGTATGTCGCCACCGGCAGCACCGCCCGCGCCGCCAGGGTCGGGCGACTGTCGTGTCGTTCGCCGCTGGCCGACGCTGTGCCGGTGATGCCGACGCCGAGCAGTGCGACGCTCAGGCCGGTGGTGATGATCGATCGAGCTCTCATGGTTCGGTTCCTCTCGGGGCGTTTGATACGGAGCTGCCGACGTGCAAGCCGGGGCGTTGGGCAATTCGCCGTGAGGGACGATTCCGAAGGCACCTTGCCTTCTTGGTGCACGTGCGTTCTCGGTTGCGCACCTTTGGTCTCCCTAGGTTCCGTGTCGCCCTCAAACGGTTTTCGACGACGCCTGGGCCTGGCTTGTGGACCCGTTGTCGTTGAGCCAGCCGAGTTGGTTGAGTGCCCAGGGTGCGTTCCACACCTTGACCAGCTGTTCGACCTTGTCTTGGTCGTTCATGGTGAGGGCGTAGAGGTAGTGCGTTTCGGTCGACTGGTGGGTGGGTGGTACGGGGCCGCCATCGCCGTCGTGGCTGGCGCGGAAGGTGGCGAAGAACAGCGCGGTCCGGGTGCGTTCGTCGTACGCGCGGGCGTGGACGTCGTAGCCGCACCCGGCCAGTGGGCCGTTGCCGAGGCCGGCCATCCATTGGGTGCGTTCGGCGACGGTGGTGACATCGATGAGCGGTTCGCATTGTGCGGTGAACGTCGCGTCTGGCATCACGTAGGCCTGACACCCGGACCAGCCTTCGAGTGATTCGCAGGCGACAAAGAACTTGGTGGCGTTGTCGAACGCGGACATGACCGTCCTTTTCGGGCGGGTAGTGAGCTTGTGTGAGTAGACGGGTGCGTTCTCTCGAGCTGGTCGCCATCGGCGCGTCGTGCCGTCGCATCGTCATGACGTCAAGTCGTCGAGCTGCCGCCATCACCGCTGGGGGCCGGGTGCAGGCATTGATCCTGGGCTCGGTGGCGGTCGTGGATGGTGCCAGTGAGGTGGTGTGTTGCGCCGCAGCAGCGGCGTGTGCTGGCGCCGTTGGTCGTCGCCGACGGAGGGCCCGTGTCGTGGGAGCGGCTTGCCGAGCATCTCGGTGGTGGCTTCGAATGTTCTTGGTGATCGCCGATGACCGGTGGCTGATCAGAGGTAGAGGAACATCCAGTCGGAGGGTTTGCCGAGCAGGAGTTGGCCGATGGATTCGTAGCGGGCGGCGGAGGCGAGGGTGTGTTGCTCCATCGTGTGGAGGTCACGGAAGCGCCGCTCGAGGGACTGTTCAGTGCGAATGCCACTCGTCCCGCCGACAGAGTGCAGCAGGTCGACCGCCCGATTGGCCGCCTCCACGGCGTGACACGACGCCAGTTGGACCGGCGCCAGTCGGGTCGGGTCGTGAGCGCCGCCGCGTTCGAACTGCCGGTAGGCGTCGGCGAGGGCGGTGTGTAGGTAAGCACGGGCGGCACCGATGAGCGCGGCGGCGCGCCCGACGTGGTCGTGGACGATCGGGCGGTCGCTCAGTGCCTGATTCGTGTAGCTCGGGATCTTGGACTGCGTGTGTGCGGTGAAATCTTCCAGCGCGGCTCGCGCCACACCGATCGCCACAGCGCCGATCGCGGCGCCGCCGAGCCACATGTGGAACTTGTACAGCGGACCGGTGAACGCTGAGCCCGGGTGGTCGAACGGGCCGACCACGAAGGTTCGCCGGCTGGGGACGAACACGTCGGTCACGCGGACGTCATGGCTCCCAGTGCCGCGCATGCCGAGTGTCTCCCAGTTGTCGAGGATCTCGACTTCGGCGGCGGGCACGGCGAGCAGCAGCAACCGGGGGCCTCCGTTCGCGCCCAGTTCGGGCTGCCCGTCATCACCGACCACCACTGCCATCCCGGTGAGCCAGTCGGCGTGTCGACATCCTGTGCCGAACGCCCACTCGCCGGTGATCCGGTAGCCGCCGTCGGTCGGCTGCGCGACGCCCGGGGGGAACCAACCGCCCGCGACAATCGTGTCTGGTTCGTCGAAGATCTCGGCCAGGCCGTCGTCGGGGAACACCTGGAAGAACGTGGTGATCACCGCGGCGTTCGACACGACCCACGCGACCGAACCGTCGATGCTCGCCAGCTGTTCGAACACCGAGACGGCCTCTGTTGGGTGCAGTTCGAAGCCGCCGAGCGCAAGGGGACGCCAGATTCGAAACAAGTCGTGGTCGCGAAGGCTCGCTATCGCTTCGGGAGGGAGGTCGCGTTGGCGTTCGCCGCTGTCACCCCACGTTCGTAGCTGCGGCGCGAGTTCGCCGATCCGCTCCAGCAACCCTGCCTTCACGGTTTGGGTGCTGGTCACCATCACTGCCTCCCTGACGCGAATCTGGTGCGGGGCGGACGTGTCGTTGCGCCGACGTCCGTTTGTCGAGGATGGACCAGGTGCGCATCATGGCCGCATCACCGGCGTGTCGTGACCGTGGAACCCGCGACGGGTGGGCGCAGTAGGGTCGGCTGCGGTGAAGGTCGAGCTGCGGCTCCTCGGGCCGCTTGAAGTTGTGTCCGGGGGGACGCCGATCGAGATCGGCGGCGGGCGCGAGCGGGTGCTGCTCGTCGCGTTGGCGCTGCAGGTCGGCCGGGTGGTCTCGAGTGATCAGTTGATCGATGTGCTGTGGGGAGACGAAACTCCTCGTGACGCCGGGGCAGCGCTGCGCACGGTCGTGTCGCGGGCCCGCGGCGCGCTCGTGACGGCGACGAGCGACGAGGTCATCGTGACGAGACCCCCCGGGTACGCGATGTCAGCCGAGTCGGTCGACGTCGACGTGGTCCAGTTCGAGGCCCTCGTCGCGAGTGGACGAGCCCATCTCGACGCAGCCCGGTACGGAGTGGCGGCTGAGCAGTTGGCGACAGCTGTGCGGCTCTGGCACGGCAGCGAGATCGCCGAGGCCACCAGCGACCGGCTGCGAGGCGACTCCGCTCGTCTCGCCGAACTGCGATTGACTGCTCTCGAAGCTCGGATCGCGGCCGATGTCGCGCTTGGGCGTCACGACGGGGTCGCTGCGGAACTGGAGGACTTGTGTCGGGCCCAGGGCCTGCGCGAGCAGCTGTGGGGACTGCTGATGGTGGTGCTGTATCGCTGCGGCCGGCAAGCCGATGCCCTACGCGCTTACTGCGATCTGCGGACTGCCTTGCGCGACGATCTCGGCATCGACCCCAGCCGCGAGCTGCGCGACCTGGAGTCGGCGATCCTCGCCCAAGACCCGGCGCTGGGGATGCCGACCACGTTCGCGTGTGCTGCGCCTACGCTGCGCGCCCAGCCGATGGCGCGTCCGGCGGGCCTGGTCGCCGATCGACCGGCGGTCGACCGGCGGAGGGCCGTTCCGCTGCCGCGGACATCGTTCGTAGGTCGTCAGGAGGAGTTGGACTTCTTGGTCGCAGAGATCAGGCGCCGACGGCTGGTCACACTCACGGGTCCCGGCGGTGTCGGCAAGACGCGTCTCGCATTCGCGGTGGCGGCGCGGGCGGCGGCCGACTACCCGGGTGGCACGTGGTTGGTTGAGCTTGCTCGAGCGAAGAGCGCGGACGCGGTGCCCGGCCTCGTTGCCGAGGCATTGGGCGCGTCCCACCAGCCGGGCATGACAGTGCTCGACGGCATCGTCGACGTGCTGCGCGGGCCGCCGGTGCTGGTCGTGTTCGACAACGCCGAGCACTTGTTGGACGTGTCGGCGCAGCTCATCGAACACATCATCGCCGGTTGCGGCGAGTTGACCGTCCTCGTCACGAGCCGGGAACCGCTCGGCGTCGACGGCGAGCGGGTGTGGACCGTGTCGCCCCTCGACCCCGTCGAAGGCGTGGAGCTGTTCCGAGACCGGGCCGGCGTCACCGCTGGGCACGCCGGAGACGACCCACGGTCGGTCGAAGCGCTGTGCCGACGGCTCGACGGCATGCCGTTGGCGATCGAGCTCGCCGCCGCACGAGCCCACTCGATGAGTCCTCACGACCTGCTCGCCCGGCTCGACGACCGGTTCCGCCTGCTGCGCACGCCCGGGCGGGGCCGCCCAGAACGCCACCGCACACTGCAGGCTGCGATCGACTGGTCCTATGACCTGTTGCGGGTCGAGGAACAGCGCGTGTTCGACCGACTCGGCATCTTCCCGGGCAGCTTCGATCTCCTCGCAGTCGAGCAGATCTGCGATGACCGCGACCTCGACACCGACGACGTCGACGACGTGCTGAGCTCGCTGGTCGACAAGTCCATGGTCGTCCCCGAGGCCACAGCGGCTGGGATCCGCTACCGACTCCTCGAGTCCGTGCGCCAGTACGCACGGGACCGCCTCGCCGGCCACCCCGACGAGTGGGCGCGTCACGACCGGCACGCGGCGCACTACCGCCACGTCGCCGCGCGAGCCCGTGCGGAATTCGAGGGCAGCGAGAACACCGCTGGGCGGATTCGCTTCGAGCATGATTGGGACAACCTGCGCGCCGCGGTCTCGTGGGCGACGGCGCGACACGACGGACCCGGTGCCTCTGCGATCGTCGAGGCGTCGTTCTGGTACGCGTACTGGGGACTCAACCACGAACACGCCGACTGGACCGATCAGATCCTCCCTTTGCCCGACATCGGCCCACCGATTCACGGCATCGCCGGCATGTGGGCCCTGATCCGTGGCCAGACGGCCGACGCCCTGCGCCACGCGGAGGCTGGGTTGGAACGAGCCACTGCGCAGGATCACGTCGACACGGCGCTGTGCTGGCTGGCGCTGGCTTGCAGCCTGTACTACCTCGGCCGAGTATCCGGCTTGCGATCGGCGATCGACCGGTGGCGCCTTGTCGCCGACGCGATCGGCACACCGTGGCTCGTCGCCCTCTCCTGCGCGAACGCAGCGAACCTGCTCGCCGAGCTCGGAGACGCCACAGCTGCAACGAATGCCGAGCGCGCCCGCTGGGTCGCATGGCCTCTGCACAACGACAGCATCGACGCCTACGTGCACTGGTCAAATGGCTCTGTCAGCGCACTGGAGCGAAGGTTCGACGACGCGATCCAATGGAACCGCCGGGCCGCCGACGCGGCCGACAGGGCGGGCAATCACTTTGTCGCCAGCACCAGTGCACTGATGACAGCGCTGCACTCGCGGCGGTCCGGCCAACCGCTCGTCGCCCACCGCGACTCGCTCCGGCGCCTTTATCACACTCGCGATTGGCTGAACATCTGGCCGCTCATCCAATCCTTGGCCGAGCTCCTCGTTGAGCTCGACGACGTCGAGGCCGCCGGAGTGCTCCTCGGTCACCTCCACGTGCACCGCCAGTCGGGCTACCCGGCCAACGGTGCACGGCGCGACGCCACCATCCGCGAGCTCGACCGCCACCCCGACGCAGCCCGATGGAGAGCTCGCGGCGCCGCACTCAATCGCCACGAGCTGATCGCCTTCGCGTTCGAGTCTCTGGACAGCAGACTCGATCCATCCCCCGCAGGTCGAGCAAGAAGCGAGCGACCGGCCGCTCCGGCCGCGAACTCGTCCATGCCGTCCTAGACCCGTCGTGGTCGATCGCGCTTCACACATTCCTCGTGCTATCCGGATATGCCACGCCTACAGTGTGTGGGACGAAACTGGGAATGGCATCCTCGAACTGTCGATCTCGGACGCTTCCTAACGTGCGCACCGAATGACACTCGCCGCGGAGGGCGCGTCGATACATACCGGCAGATCTGCGCTATCTGGACCACTGTCCCGGTCCTCGCGTTCACCGGCACAACGCGGTCACCGCTCCAGCCAGCGAGAAGGACGCCGATTAGTCAGCGTCTCCCGGCAGGGTGGGGATAGCTGAGTAGGGGTGCGCTTCGATGCGGACCGGGGGTTCCGCGAGAAGGCTGATGATCTCGTCGCGAAGCTCGTCCGCCATGTCGCTGTTCTCGTAGGCGTCCTTAGCCTCGACAGAGCGGAACACCTCGATGTTCCAGAGCACGTCGGGGTCGGCGTCCTCGCGAAGCATGAGGAACCGGTCGGATGAGCCGGACTTCTCCATGCCGACGGTCGCCAGTTCAAACAGGCGGTCGCCCATACCGGGCTTGGCGCGCATCTTGATGATGTACGACGGCTGGTCACGAAAGCTCATGATGCTTACCTACTCGCAATAGTTGGTCTGTGTTCTCCCACTCCATCACACCCGGATCGCTGTTGCGCTCCCGTGCCTGCCTCGGCCCCTCGCGGCTAGCGCCGAATGCCCGATACGGGGCACCTCCGCGCACAGAACGCGCACACCGACGCCTGGAGCGCCCCCACGACGCGTACGTAACGGCAGTGCGGCGTGGCCGGTGTGAGCTCACGGGCGTAGGTTGAGGCTTTCACTGGCCGGAGCGCCGCCGGTGACGGAGCCTTCGGCCTCGACGCTGGAGGTGATGTCATGTCCGTTCTTGATTCGACTGCCGTTGAGCTGTTCGAGCCGGTGTTGTCCGAGGCCGAGCAGGCGACCCTGCTCGGGTTCCTGGCCAGTTACCGGGGCTGTACCCGCGAGGCGTATTCGTTGGATCTGCGCCAGTTCGTTACCTGGTGCGCCGAACAGCACCGGCACCTGTTCGGCGCTCTACCGCTACGCCGAAGACGAAGGCGTCCTGGATCGTTCACCCGCAGCGCACGTCCGGCGGCCGCGGATCGACTACGAGTCGCACGTCGCTCACCTGGATCGCAACGAAGTCGGAGCCCTCCTCGTCGCCGCCGGGTTGTCCAGCCCCCGCGATCTCGCCTTGGTGTCGTTGCTCGCGTTGAACGGGCCGCGCGTCTCCGAAGCCCTCGGCGCGCAGATCGACGCGCTCGGCCTGGAACGCGGGCATCGCACGCTGACGGTGCTGCGCAAGGGCGGCAAGATCGTCACGATGCCGCTCGCACCGCGAGTTGCCCGGGCGGTCGACCTGGCCATCGGCGAACGCATCGAGGGACCGATCCTCGTCGACGACCACGGCGACCGTCTCGACCGCCACGCCGCAGGGAGAATCGTTCGACGTCTCGCCCGTCGAGCCGGGATCGACAAGCGTGTCGGGCCGCACACGCTGCGCCACGCGTTCATCACCGCCGCGCTCGACGCCGGCGTCCCACTGCGCGACGTTCAAGAAGCAGCCAGCCACGCCGACCCACGCACCACCATGCGCTACGACCGAGGACGCCGATCACTCGACCGGCACGCCACCTACATCGTCGCCACCTTCATCGCCGGCGCCTCACGCTGAGCCAGCACGAGCCAAGGACAGCGGATCGCGGACCACGTCGTCGTCGCACACGATGCGATGGGGTGCTGTATCTCGGTCGGCGCGCTGCCGGCTGTGTCGGCGGCCAAAGAGCTCGTCTACACCCAGCCCGACGCGACCGCAGCAAGGGCGTGGATCGTGCGGATCACGGGTGACTTCGCTCAGCGATGGATGCCCGACGAGGTCCGCCGACTCGGTCGCACGCTGCGTGGACCGATCAGATCGTGGCGTGGCACGACGCCCGGGTGAGCAACGGACCGACGGAGGCGATCAACAACCGGATCAAGCGCGTCAAGCGCGTCGCGTTCGGGTTCCGCCGCTTCGACCACTACCGCACCCGCGCATTGCTCTACGCCGGCCAACCCGACTGGGCGCTGCTCAATACCCTCACACCACCCTGAGATCCGAAGAGCCAGAAGAGGCCCCCACTTTGCGGTGGGGGGCTCTTCGCGCACGCAGTCCGCAAGGACCACAGGCTGAACGCAGCGAACCTACACGAGAACGGCGCACTGACCGGTGGCCTTGCGACCGACGTGGTTGACGGCGCCGGCGACGAAGCCCCCGCCCGCCCGCGGCAGCAGGTCCGTGCAGTTGAGGTTGCGCCCGATGGTGTTCTGGACCACGCCCACGAACGGATCGGGATCGGTGTCCGTCTCGTGGATGCTCTGGAGCGTCACGTTGCGGCCGATGGTGTTCCACCCGATGATGAAGAACTCCGGCGTGATGTTGCGGACCGTGACGTTGCCGCCGATCGTGTCGCCCTTGATCGCCCACGGAGTCTCACCGTCGCCACCGCCGGTCGCCGTCAGATTGCCACCGATCTGCACGCCGCGCAGGATCACAGCGGCAGCGTCGGTGGCCGTCACGTTGCCGCCGACGGTGATGGTCGTGTGGCCGGTCGGATCGGTGCCGCACGGCGCCCCGGCGGAGAAGCCGATGGCGTTCTCGGGCTGGCAGCCGAGAGCCACGAGGGCCCCCGCCCCGATGGTGATGTTGTGGCCAACGGCGACGGTCGCTGGGGACTCCTGCCCGTCGAGCACGGCGCCCGGAGCGACGTTGATGTTGCCGCTGACGTTGATGACAGCGTTGGGTGCCACCGTGCACGGCCCCGTCACCGTGATGCTGGTGTAGCTGCCTGACGGGATCTCCCCACCAGCGCATGTATACGCCGAGTGGCCACGGGATCCGCCGGCGAACGCCACCCCTCCAGCGAACACCACGGAACTCGCAGCGACGAGCGCCCCGGCGCAAGCCATCTTCAAACCCAAGGTCCTGATCATCGATCGTCTCTCCCGTCAACGTAGGAGGCGCCCCCCGAGCACGCTCCATCTGTCGCCCACGCTCTGCGACGTGAACGCCTCGCGAAAGTACGCGTGGGGCACGCAGACGTCAAAGATGAGGCGAATGATTGACCCGAATGTGGTATTCACGAGTCCGGCCTTCCCGAAGCATGGTGTGGCTACCGGAGAGCGCCTGTTCCAAGGCGATTGCGAGACCGTGATGTGGACGTTCGCCGGTCAGTCCGTCTTGCTCGCTGTGTTGGCGACTCGGAGCACGACATGGGCGTGGCATGGTTGACCGAGAGGGCACCAGCAGGCCAGATCGACCGCCGAGCTCACCGTGGACGTCCTCGATCGTGAACGTCAGTGACGGTTCGTCGTCGTGCAGGGCCTGTTCGAACGCTGCGACGCCTCGGCGCGAGTCCAGCAGTCGCCGAGGCGGAACGGGTTCCCCCACCGCGAGAGACGGGCCACGACGACGACACTCTCCGGCTCGCGCCAACCCGCCTGGCGGCTGAGCTGAACACGTCGAGCCATTGACACGCCCCAGCGGTGCTGGCTATTGGCCGCCGGCAACCCGATGCTGCTCCACGACTGCCTGCGGGATCCGGCATCGCGACGGCACCGCCACCTTGTTGGCTCCCGCCCCTGCGGACCTCGGCCGCCGAGGCCCACGAGCTCGGCGACGGCCACGGTGCTGAAAGTGCCGGCAACTGCGGCGAGTCGAGGTGGCCACGCAGGGCGGCTGTGGGCGATCGATCGACGGCTCCGGCGCAACAAGCGGCGGCGCTCCACCTGTCTGTTCTCCCAGCGATCGACGAGATCGCTACCAAAACCCAGCGAAGCAGAGAACATCACGCAGATGATCTTGCGAGCGCTTCGGACGCCGCCCCGGAACTACGACCACGCTGCCCGAGTGCCACCCCTCGCGAGTGTCGCTACGTATCTTCAACCTGTCGTTCCTGGACCCTAACGCGAGCACATAGCGCTCACCCGCGACCCCTCGTGGACGCGCCAGATCAGGCAGATCGGCGTCCGCATTGAATTAATGCGTCGTCCTCGACGACAACGCGCGGTCAATGGGTCGACGAGCCGCAGTGCGCCTCGTCTACTGGCGAAGGTCTCAACCGCCGGCCCGTGGGGCTCGAGAGCCGGCGGCCTGAACGGCGGCGCGTGAAGTCGGCAGGGCGTGACGAGCGCCGTGATCAGTCGGCGGATGTCCGCGGACAGACCGTTCAGCCGCTGTTGCGCGCTCGGCGTGGAGCGCCCGCCTCCCACCAGCCCGGCTCGTCATCGTGTTCCCGCAGATATCTGAGCGCGCTGACGGCCTGCTGCCACTCACCTCCGCTGGAGCCACAGAACTTCCACAGCTCGGTCGCAGACCGCTTGTACTGATGGATGAGATCGTCCAGCTCGAACTCGTCGATGTCGCCGGTATCGAGCCGTGTGAACCCGTCGCGCACATGCTCGAGGAGCGCTCGCAGTTGACTCTGGTGGTAGGCCGCGATGAGCTCGCGCGCCACTCGGCGATCAGCCTTGTCAGCCGTCTCGTCGGTCCTGGCCATGATCGGACGCTACTTCGTGCTTCGAAGTGGTCTCGCGGGTCGTGCAGCACGTTGTCGGCGGCCGGCCGACATGGACGACTATGCCGCTATCGAGCCGCGATCCCGGCTACCTCAGGATACTCCCAGACGGCGCGTTATTCGGATGGGCGTTCCACGCGGGCCACCGTGTCCACCCGGGACGCTCACCTCTATGTCTGTCAAGTGCAGTTGGGTGGATGTTCGAGGAGCCGCCGGACTCGTCGGGCGAGGAAGCGCTTGATTCGGCAGATGGCTTTGCGTTTGGTCTTGCCCTCGGCGACGCGGTGGGCGACGTACATCTTGGTCGTTGGTGTCGCATCGCCGTTCGGTGACGGCGACGAGGTAGAGGGCTCGGTTGAGAGCCCGTCGCCCGACGGGTACCGGATCCTACGGGCGAGGCCCTACCGTCACCGCTCACAGACGACGATCGCGCCGTGGCGCACTGGCGGTCGATGCGCAGGACCCGCAGTCGGGTGCTGGCTCGCACACATGAAGCCGCCCGCCTCGGGCCGAGGCGGGCGGGCTGAGTTGCTCAGCAGTCTCCGAGGGCGGCGTCAGACGCTGCCGTTGGGTGCAGTAGCGGTCAACTGACGGTTGGTGCGCGCTGCCCCCACCTGCACAGCATCGGGGTGCCGCTCGCGAGCAAGGCGTCGTCTGCGAATGCGGCGGCGACGGCGTCAAGGTCTGCGTCGGTGGACCATCCGCGTTGGACGCAGACGGGGCGAAGCATCTCGACCACGTTCAGACAGAGCTGCCGTGCAGCGGAGCCGGGAGCGAGAATCGGCGTCCGGAGGCCGGCATCGACGTTGGTGAGCGACGCATCCCGCATCATCGCGGCAATGTCCATTCCACAGCTGTAGTCGGTTCCGAGCTCGAGGAACTTGGGCAGCATCTCTTGGAACCACGAGACTGCGCCTTCGGGCCCCGAGTGGGTCCCACATGAACCGCACGTCAGGTTCGTTCACCACGAGCCAGCCCCCCGGGCGCAGCGAGCCCGCGAGACGACGGATGACGACGCTGCGCTCAGGTACGTGATGCAGCAACTGCTGCGCAACGATGAAGTCGAACTCACCGACCAATGGCGCTGTGCGAACGTCACCGATCTGCTGCGACACCTCCGGTGCCGCATAGCGGTCGAAGAAGCGGTCGCTGAGGTCGAGCGCCGTGACGGTCGCCCCCTGTTCGACCAGCCACCGAACCGTCGATCCCGTCCCCGGTCCCACCTCCAAGCAACGCATTCCCGGGCGCAGGCCCAGCACCGAGAGGCGCATTCTCACCGTCGGGTCGGACAGGGCCGCCCGCTGTTCCAATCGCTGGAACTCCGCGTCGAGCGGACGGTCGGCGAGCCAGTACCCCCTGCGATCATCCATCCCGCTCCGTTCAGGGTGCCAGACGAACGTAGCCGCCGCCCCGTACATCCGTATTCGGCGACCGACTGGGAGCCAGTGGGGACGGGCCGCATTGGCAGCACGAGTCCCGACCAGAAACACCGCTACCGAGACTCGCCCTGGCCGCAGCCGTGGCGCCGTCGCCGGTTGCGTGGTCGGCGATCCTCCAGGATCACCGTGGAGCGACGATCGAGCCGATGGATGACCCGAGACAGCCGAAGCCAATGCTCGCGGGCTCTCTGGTAACGCTAGGTGACCACCTCGCCGTCGATCGGCACCTTCGGCGAGCCGTCGAGCTCGACGACGCGCTTGGCGCCGAGCCCTGGACCCGCCGGGTTCGTGCTGGGGTCGGTGGCGAGGTGATCGATCCGATTGGATGCCGCCCGCTCAGGGCACGAGGCTGAGGATGACCAGCGAGCCGGCCCCCGGCGTGGCGGTGATGGTGTCGTTGCCGAGCAGGCCGTTCACGAGCAGCTGGTCGGAGGCCGCATCGGCGTGAGACACACGTACCGAGGTCGACAGCCCGGCGACCACCACATCGGCACCGTCGTCGGTGACGGCGAGGTGGTCGTCGCCGTCCGTGCCGTTGACGATCACGATGTCCGGCACACCGTCCGCCACACCGAATGCGCCGAGGTCGATGGTGGCTTGGGTGAGGTCGGTGCCGGTGAGGTCGTGGACTGCCACGGTGTCGGCGCCACCGATGGTGTTGACCGTCAAGCCCTCGACGTCGTCGAGGTCCATCACGATCGCGGCGACGTTGCGGGTGAGCTGCACATGGCCGGCGACGTTGGAGACATCGATCACCTCGCCGATGTTGGAGCCGTTGAAGATCAGCCGATCATTGCCGGGACCCCCGACGATCGTGTCGCTGCCTTCGCCCGGATTCCACTGGAACACGTCGGCACCGCCGCCACCATCAAGGATGTCGGCACCGATGTTGCCGTCGATGACATCGGCCCCGGCACCACCGTTGAGGGTGTCGGCGCCGTTGCCGCCGAGCAGGGTGTCGGCGCCACCCTCACCGTTGACGGTGATGGTGGTCAGGGGGGCGAGATTGCCCACCCCGCTGAAGTGGTCGTCGCCGCCGCCGAGGTTGACTGTCACGCGCTCGACGGCCGTGAGCCTCACCAAGACGTTGCCGGTGCCACCTTGGAAGACC
Source organism: uncultured Acidimicrobiales bacterium (assembly GCA_963794805.1). GTDB lineage: Bacteria > Actinomycetota > Acidimicrobiia > Acidimicrobiales > Ilumatobacteraceae > JAODBQ01. Next base: position 114,277 of record CAWCFL010000001.1, on the reverse strand, counting down.
GCGTCGGGGCCGTCGCTGGTGGCGTTGATCGTGTCGGCGGCAGACGTGCCGGCGATGGTCACGCTGTCGTCGGCGGTGGCGCCGATGACATGGAATGCGTCACCGGTGCCGGCGTTGACGACGCTGACCCGGGCGCCCACCCCGGAGGCCACACCAATCGGACCGTCACTGCTGAACGTGTCCCCTGCGGGCACTTCGACGCTGTCGGCGTCCCCGTCGTCGGCACCACCGCTGCCCGCCACGTCGATGGTGGCTTGGGTGAGGTCGGTGCCGGTGAGGTCGTGGACTGCCACGGTGTCGGCGCCACCGATGGTGTTGACCGTCAAGCCCTCGACGTCGTCGAGGTCCATCACGATCGCGGCGACGTTGCGGGTGAGCTGCACATGGCCGGCGACGTTGGAGACATCGATCACCTCGCCGATGTTGGAGCCGTTGAAGATCAGCCGATCATTGCCGGGACCCCCGACGATCGTGTCGCTGCCTTCGCCCGGATTCCACTGGAACACGTCGGCACCGCCGCCACCATCAAGGATGTCGGCACCGATGTTGCCGTCGATGACATCGGCCCCGGCACCACCGTTGAGGGTGTCGGCGCCGTTGCCGCCGAGCAGGGTGTCGGCGCCACCCTCACCGTTGACGGTGATGGTGGTCAGGGGGGCGAGATTGCCCACCCCGCTGAAGTGGTCGTCGCCGCCGCCGAGGTTGACTGTCACGCGCTCGACGGCCGTGAGCCTCACCAAGACGTTGCCGGTGCCACCTTGGAAGACCGCGTCGGGGCCGTCGCTGGTGGCGTTGATCGTGTCGGCGGCAGACGTGCCGGCGATGGTCACGCTGTCGTCGGCGGTGGCGCCGATGACATGGAATGCGTCACCGGTGCCGGCGTTGACGACGCTGACCCGGGCGCCCACCCCGGAGGCCACACCAATCGGACCGTCACTGCTGAACGTGTCCCCTGCGGGCACTTCGACGCTGTCGGCGTCCCCGTCGTCGGCACCACCGCTGCCCGCCACGTCGATGGTGGCTTGGGTGAGGTCGGTGCCGGTGAGGTCGTGGACTGCCACGGTGTCGGCGCCACCGATGGTGTTGACCGTCAAGCCCTCGACGTCGTCGAGGTCCATCACGATCGCGGCGACGTTGCGGGTGAGCTGCACATGGCCGGCGACGTTGGAGACATCGATCACCTCGCCGATGTTGGAGCCGTTGAAGATCAGCCGATCATTGCCGGGACCCCCGACGATCGTGTCGCTGCCTTCGCCCGGATTCCACTGGAACACGTCGGCACCGCCGCCACCATCAAGGATGTCGGCACCGATGTTGCCGTCGATGACATCGGCCCCGGCACCACCGTTGAGCCGTTCGGCACCCACGTCACCGATGAGCGTGTCGGCGCCGCCCTCACCGTTGAACGTCGTCGGGATGGTGTCCGAGAACAAGCCGTTGACGTGACTGGCCGTGACGAGGTCGTCGCCATCGCCTGCCGACACGGTGAGCGCCGTGACCGTGCTACGCAGGAACGAGAAGTCCGCCGCCCCGTCGTCGCCGACGTCGACCTCGAGCGTGTTCGGGTCGCCGCCTTTGAGCCGGACGGTGATGATGTCGGGTCCGGCGGTGCCCGTTACCGTCAGCACACCCTGCCTGAGTGAGGCCGTCACGGAGGCTCCGGAGACGGGCGCGGAGGCGGAGGCGGCGGCCGGCCAGGCCCACGCGCCGATGGCGCCGGCCCCGAGGAGACCGAGAGCCAGACCGAACGAGCGGCGGGGGATGGGGATGGTTGCCATTGCGCAACTCCTTGGTCGGTGGCGTGGTCGCCACGGTGGATGGCATGGGTTCCGGATCGCCGCCGTGACGGTCGTCTCGGACGTCGTGAGATTCATCGACGACCCTGCGCCCCAACGGTGGCGGCCACATCGGTACGCCCTACCGAACGCTCACCTCGCAACTACCGAGCCGGGTCCTACGGCTACCGACCAGCACTGCCGACGTCGCCTCGGCAGGGCAGGAGCCCACGGGAGATCGTGGAGGCGGTCGCGCTGGTCGCGGCAGCGGACTCGAGCGCGGGATGGTGCGTTGGCATCAGCGCCGGGTGCGCGATCTTCTGCGGACGCGTGTGACTCGCGCTGCCGTCCGGGAGATGTGCGCCGATTCGAATGCGGGCATGACCGGGATGCTCGCCCCGCTCGGAGCTGTCCAGCGCCGACCAGCAGCGAGCGGCGAAAGCGAGACGTCGCTCACCGGACGAGGTTCCATTCGCCAGCAACGTCCACAGCCGCTGGATCGGTCTCGCTGCGATGGTGCCCGATCAGCGCGACGCGGCGCATCGCCGCCGGAATCGACGACAGTGCGCCGCCATTCATCATCTGACGCGGACGCCCACGACGGCGCCGAACGTGGTGAAGAACCGACCGAAACTCGTCACGCAAACGCGAACGCCTGCGAGCCGGCGATCGAGGATGCGGCGCAGGAGCGAGTGTGGGCGGCGTTGTGCGGCACTGGGTCTGGCCACGTCGACAGCGAGAGGTGATCGGCTGGCCGGTGCGCCGATCTCGTCGAACGTGGCTGCGTTTCGTGGTCCAGGTTGGGGGTTGTCGTCGGGCGGCTAGAACGTCGGCGTGATGCTGAGACCGTGAGTCGTCGCGGGTTGGCTGCAGAGGCGTACACCCTCGGGTTCGCCATGGTCGAGAACTACAAGGCGATGTTCGTCATGTGCGTGTGGGACGGGTCGCCGCAGTTCTCGGCGTTCAACCAGTTAGTGCGATCGCACTAGGTGATACATCGAAGCCCTTCGCTGACTGGAACGGCGCGCGCTGCGGTACAGAGGACGGCAACGCGAGGCGGAAGCGCGGACTCTGATCGGTGATCCGAGAACGGGTCCCCGTTAGGGTCCCCCGACCCGGCTGGTCCACTCATCGGCCCGTCGCACTACCACTGACCTGGGGCGATACGTGGAGCTGAGGGGAATTGAACCCCTGACCTCTTCCATGCCATGGAAGCGCTCTGCCAACTGAGCTACAGCCCCGTACGGGACAGGCACGTTACCAACCGGGCAGCGCGGTTCACACGTCCGGCGTCGGTGACCCGGCGCTTCGTCGCGCTCTTACGGGCGCTGGACAACAGCGACTGACACCCGCGCCGACTCGGTCAGTCGTCGGTGCGCCAGTCCACCTTGGGAACGTCGCGGTAGAGCCGCTCGATCTCGTAGTAGGCGCGGATCTCGTCGGTGAAGACGTGGACGACGACGTCGCCGAAGTCGACCAACACCCACTGCTGCTCGGTGACGCCCTCGGTCCGCAATGGCGAGCGGCCGTGCGTCACCCGGACGGCCTGTTCGATCTCGTCGACGAGGGTGCGCACCAGCCGGCGGTTCGAGGCGCTGGTGATGACGAAGTAGTCGGTGATCGCCAGCACGTCGCCGACCGCGAAGACGACGACGTCGGAACCCTTCTTGTCGTCGGCGGTGCGCGCCGCGGTGCGCGCAGCGCGATGGCGGTGACGTCCTCGACGTCGTTCGGCTGTGGTCGTCCGCTGTCCATGCTCAGCCCTCCGAGCCGTCGACGCCGACCTCGGTGGTCGACGTGGTCACGGGGGTGGAGGCCACCTGCGTGCTGTCGAGGAAATCAGCTGCCGAGCACGATCGTCACCTCGACGCCTTCGGGCTGCTCGGTCGGCGTGCCGTAGGTGAAGTCACCGAGGTACGCCTTGAGGTCGTCCATCGCCGGCTTGGATGCGTCGTCGTAGACGAACACCTCCGTGCGGTCGCGCGGCGTCCCCGTGAGGTCGACCGAGGCGATGTTGTGGCCGGAGTACAGCAGGATCGAGATCGCATCCTTGACGCGGGCTTCCGAGCCCGGCGGAGCGACGATGCGCACCGCGAGGCCGTCGGCGGGACGCGACATGGATCCGGGCGCGATGCTGGCGAAGACCATCAGCTGCTCCGCCCGGTCGAGCAGGGCCAGGTCCTTGCCGTCCACGTTCGGTGTGCCGGTGGGGAACGGCGACACCGGCAGGCCTCGGGAGGCGACCGGGCCGGCGAACAGCTGGGCGACGAGGTCGTCGAAGCTGCCGACGGCAGGCGTCGGCGCCGCCGGCAGCCTTCCCCTGACCGATCGCTGCGGCGACGCCTTGCCAGACCGCCTCGATGTTCGGCGTGCGGCCGGCTTCGTCGACGTTCGGCGACGTCGTCGTCAGCACCTGCACGGCCTCGGCCGCGTCGAGCGTGTGGGCTCCGGCGTCGAACACGGTCGGCGGCCGAACCCGTCCCCCGACCGACGACGGCGTTCGGCAGGTCGACCGGCATCGAGCCGAGCGGGAGCAGGACGCCGGCGGCCTTCGCCGGGTCGTCGACGACGAACGTAGTCGACGCTCAGGCTGAGCAGCGACTCGACGGCCTGCACCAGTCCGGTCGGGCCATCGTTCGCGTAGGCGTCGCGCAGACTGGAACGCTCGGCGCCGACACCCTGGGTGGTGTCGAGGTTGACCGGGACGGAGACGATGCTGCCGCCGGCGAGCGACGGGTCGACCACGAACATCGTCACCGAGGTGAGCTGGTTGGCATCGTCCACCGTGGCGAACATCGCCGTCGGCGTGTTCGGGACCGCCTGCACCGGCAGGCCGGAGTCGGCCCGCTTGGCCGCCGTGTACTGGCGGATCGCGTCGGTGCCGGTGACCAGCAAGACGACGGCGAGGACCACCACACCGACGGTGACGCCGAGCATGGCCAGCGTCCGGTGGCGCCGACGTGCCGAGAGCGCCGTCACGACGGGGTCCGGCGGCGCAGCCAGGGCGACGAGCGCGTCACGAGCGAGCAGCCGTCATGCGCCGGTAGAGGCGCCCTTGGGCGATCACGTCGAGCACCGGCTCGGTGAGCAGGTAGTCGAGCGGGCGGCCGTCGTCGAAGCGCGCCCGCAGGTCGGTGCTGGAGACCTCCAGGCGGGGCACCTCGACACGGATCCAGTCGAACCCCGCCGGCAGCTCCACCGGTGCGCCGGGGCGATCGACGACGACCAGCGACGAGCCGGCGACGACCTCGTCGTGGCGCGTCCAGCTGGTGATGCCCGGCCGCGGCGTCGTCGCCGACGATGGTGAACAGCTCGGCGCCGGGATGGGCGAGCGTGCAGCGTGCGCAGGGTGTCGGCCGTGTAGCTCGGCCCGCCATGGTCGATCTCCTGCCGCCCGGCTTCCAGGCCGTCGACGTCGCGCACCGCGGCTTCGACCATCGCCAGCCGCTCCAGCGCTGGCGTGATCGCCCGGCTGCCCTGCTTCTGCCACGGCACGTTGGCGACCATCAGGATGACCCGGTCGAGGCCGAGCGCGTGGCGCACGTTGACCGCGGTGACCAGGTGCCCGACGTGCGGCGGGTCGAAGGTTCCGCCGAACAGGCCGATGCGCAGGGACACGGGCGGCCAGTGTAGGGCCCGGTGGCCGCTGCTGAGCACGGCAGCGACAGCGATCTCGGACCGTCACGGACGCGACGTAAGAATCCTGTGTGGAACGGGCATTCCCTCTAGGCCGCAGGACGCGCAGTTGTAGTACAGTTGACCCGTCCCCCAAGATCGGGCCCTTCCGGGTCCGAAAGTTTTCGCAGCGTACCGTCATTTCTCGCCTTGTCGGAACATCTCTCCCAGGGACCGCCTCGAAACGGTGAGCGGGATCGTGCCGTCGGCATGCGCTCGCCAGATCCAACCACCCCCACCACACCACGACGAAGAGAAACCACGAATCATGAACGACTCCATCGGCCTCTACCTGAACGACATCGGCAAGGTCTCCCTGCTCAACGCTGAAGAGGAGCGCGAGCTGTCGCGTGTCATCGAGGCCGGCCGCGAGGCCGCCGAGCAGCTCGAGGCCGGGAAGAAGGGCGCCGATCTCAAGGCTGCCGTCGCCGCCGCCTCGGCCGCCAAGGACCGCTTCATCCGCTCCAACCTGCGGCTCGTCGTGTCCATCGCCCGCCGCTACCCGCTGCCCCAGGGCATGGACCTGCTCGACCTCATCCAGGAGGGCAACCTCGGCCTCGAGCACGCCGTCGACAAGTTCGACTGGCGCCGTGGCTTCAAGTTCTCCACCTACGCCACGTTCTGGATCCGCCAGGCGATCGGCCGGGCCCTCGACCAGAAGGCCAGCCTCATCCGCATCCCGGGCGACCGCTCGGCCAGCCTGCGCGCCGCGCTGCGCCAGGCCAGCGGCGACGGCGAGACGCTCGACGTCACCAACGCCGAGCTGCACCGCCTGACCACCCCGGTGTCGCTCGACAAGACGATCGGCGACGACGGCGACGCCACCCTCGGCGACCTGATGGCCAACGGCGACGGCACCCCCGAGGACGCCGTGATGACGATGGTCGACAGCGAGCTGCTCGACGAGCTGCTCGGCACGCTCGACAAGCGGGCCCGCTACGCCGTCGAGGCCCGCTTCGGGCTGATCGACGGCGAGCGCAAGAGCTTCCGCGAGGTCGGCGAGAACCTCGGCGTCACCGCCGAGGCCGCCCGCCGCCTCGTCAGCCGGGCCGTCGCCGGCCTGCGCGAGGACGCGGTCCGCATCCTCGCCGTCTGAGGTCTCAGCTCACGCTCCCGCCCGCACGGACGACGCTGCGCTCGCGACCTCGGTCGCGTTGCCGAACCAGCGTCGTCCGTGCGGGCGTGCGCATTTGGGCGACCACGTGAACGGCCGGCCCGTTACAGTTTTCGACCGTGGCATACCGCCTGGACCCCATCGTCGTGGCAGGCGCGCCCTGCCGAGCAGCAACCCGAGTGGCCCGACACGGGCGCGCTCGACCGGGCCCTGAAGCAGATCGCCTCCTATCCCCCGCTGGTCTTCGCCGGCGAGGCCCGGGCGCTGCAGGCGTCGCTCGGCCACGTCGCCGCAGGCAACGCGTTCCTCGTCCAGGCCGGCGACTGCGCCGAGAGCTTCGAGGAGTTCTCCGCGGTGAACATCCGCGAGAAGCTCAAGGTGATCCTGCAGATGTCGGTCGTGCTGACCTACTCGCTCGGTGTGCCGATCGTCAAGGTCGGGCGGATCGCCGGGCAGTTCGCCAAGCCCCGCTCGTCGGCGTTCGAGCAGGTCGGCGACCTGCGCCTGCCGAGCTTCCGCGGCCACATCGTCAACGACCCGACGCCGACCGAAGCCGCCCGGATGCCCGACCCGGAGCGCCTCGTGCAGGCGTACCACCAGTCGTCGTCCACGCTGAACCTGCTGCGCGCGTTCACCAAGGGCGGCTTCGCCGACCTCGGCCAGATCCACGTGTGGAACCAGGAGTTCGTCGCCTCCAGCCCGGAGGGTCAGCGCTACGAGCAGATCGCCTCGGAGATCGACCGGGCGCTGAAGTTCATGCGCGCCTGCGGCATCGACACCGAGGGCAGCCACAACCTGCACGAGGTCGACTTCTACACGAGCCACGAGGCGCTGCTGCTCGGCTACGAGGAGGCGCTCACCCGGCAGGACTCGCTGACCGGCGGCTGGTACGACTGCTCGGCGCACATGCTGTGGATCGGCGAGCGCACCCGCCAGCTCGACGGCGCGCACGTCGAGTTCCTCCGTGGCGTGGGCAACCCGCTCGGCTGCAAGATCGGCCCGACGACCGATGCCGAGTTCGTGCTCGAGCTGTGCGAGCGGCTCAACCCGGCGCGCATCCCCGGCCGGCTGACGCTGATCAGCCGGATGGGTGCCGACAAGGTGGAGGACGGGCTTGCGGCCGCTGCTGCGCGCCGTGCGCACCGCAGGGCACCCCGTGGTGTGGGCCTGCGACCCGATGCACGGCAACACGATCACCAGCGTGTCGGGCCGCAAGACCCGGGCGTTCGACGACATCATGGCGCGAGATCGCCGGCTTCGTGCGCGCCCACCACGCCGAGGGCACCTGGCCGGGCGGGATCCACGTCGAGCTCACCGGCGACAACGTCACCGAGTGCACCGGCGGCGCCGACAAGATCCTCGACTCGATGCTCGACGACCGCTACCAGACGGTGTGCGACCCGCGGCTCAACGGCCGCCAGAGCCTCGACCTGGCGTTCCACGTCGCCGAGCTGCTGCGCTCCACCGGCCTCGCCTGAGCTCGGTCGCATCGCTGCTGAGCCGGTCGCCCGTTGGAGGCGCTGCGGCTGACCGCGGCCTGGCCGGTCGACCAACGTCGCCGCGGCCGTCGTCGGCACCGGACGGCTCGGTCGTCGACGTCGGCGACGTCGACCGCGTCGTTCCGGCTGGCGTCGATCACCAAGGTGCTCACCGGCGTGGGCGACGCTGATCGCCGTCGAGGAGGGCATCGTCGCCCTCGATCAGCCGGTCGGCCAGGCCGGCTGCACGCTGCGCCACCTGCTGGCCCACGCCGGCGGCTACCCGTTCGACGGTGCCGAGCCGATCAGCCCGCCCGGCCGCCGGCGGATCTACAGCAACCGCGGCATCGAGCTGGCCGCGGCCACCGTCGCCGACGCGGCCGGACATGGCGTTCGTCGACTACCTCGCGCGAGGCGGTGCTCGCACCGCTCGGGATGACGTCGACCGACGCTGCGCGGCTCGCCGGCGCACGGCTGCTGGAGCACGGTGGCCGATGTGGTCGCGGTTCGTCGCCGAGCTGCGCATGCCACGCCTGGTCAGCGCGCGCGACGGCGCAGGCGGCGACGTCGGTGCAGTTCGCCGATCTGGCCGGCATGGTGCCCGGCTTCGGCCGCTACGCAACCGTGCCCGTGGGGGCTCGGGCTGGAGATCCGCGGGCGAAAGTCACCCGCATTGGACCGGGTCGCGCAACTCACCGGCCACGTTTGGACACTTCGGCGGCGCAGGTACCGTGCTGTGGGTGGATCCGGGGGCTGCTGTCAGCGTGCGTCGCGCTCACCGACCGACCGTTCGACGACTGGGCCGACGAGGCCCGCCGCGCCTGGCCCGAGCTGGCCGACGCAGTGATCGACGAGGTCGCTGGGTGAACGACCTTCCGCGCCGGCGACCGCATCCGCATGGAGTGCACCGGCGAGGACGGCCTGCCACTCGTGCGCTACGGCTTCGTCGGCGGGATCCCCACCGGGCCCGGGCCGATCGTCGTGATGCTCGACGGTGATCTCGGCGGGAGCATCGTCGACCCGGCGTTCGTCCGGGCGGTCGAGCTGACCACCGTCGAGCTGCGGCTCAACGGCGCCGACCTGCTCGACGATCCGTGCCTGCGCCGCGGCCTCGTCGGGCTGTGGCAGGCAGAAGCCGACGATGCCGGCCTCGACGTCGGTGGCCTGCGCCCGATCGGCGACGGCCTGCGCGACTCGAGCGACTCGTGGGCGCTCGCCGAGCTGACGTTCGGCGAGGACCTCTACGTCCTCCACGCCATCCGCCTCCCGGCCGACCCCACGACCATCTGCCTGCGCGCCGACCAGGCTCGTTGAGATCGACGCCTACGAGAGGCGTTCGATGATCATCGCCATGCCCTGACCACCGCCGACGCACATCGTCTCCAGGCCGTACTGGCCGTCGGTGACCTGCAGGCCGTGGATCAGCGTGGTCATGATCCGCGCACCCGTCTGGCCGAAGGGGTGGCCGAGGGCGATCGCCCCGCCGTGGACGTTGAGCTTCTCCCACGGGATGCCCAGCTCCTTGGCCGACGGCACGACCTGCGCGGCGAACGCTTCGTTCAGCTCGACGAGATCGATCTGCTCGATCGTCAGGTGGGCCCGACCGAGCGCCTGCTTCACGGCCTCGACGGGACCGAGCCCCATGATCTCCGGGTTGAGCCCGGTGACACCGCTGGCGACGATGCGCGCCAGCGGGGTGAGGCCGAGCGCCTTCGCCTTGGTGTCGCTCATGACCATCACCGCGGCGGCGCCGTCGTTCAGCGGGCAGGCGTTGCCCGCGGTGACCAGCCCGTCGGGGCGGAACGCCGGCTTCAACTGGCCGAGACCCTCGAGCGTGGTGCCGGCGCGCGGACAGTCGTCGTGGGCGACGACCGTGCCGTCGGCCAGGGTGAGCGGGGTGATGTCGTTGTCGAAGAACCCGTCGGCCAGGGCCTTCTGCGCCTTCTCCTGCGACTGCAGAGCGAACGCGTCCATCTCCTCGCGGGTCGTGCCGGTGAGCTCGGCGACGTTCTCCGCCGTCTGGCCCATGGCGATGTAGATGTCGGGCAGCCCGCTCGCCGGGGTCCACGGGTCCTGACCGCCCTGGGCGCGCCGGGCGGTGCGCCGGCCGACCTCGGCGAACACGGCGTTGGGTGCGGTGTCGCTGGCGCCGGCCCCGTAGCGGCTGACGGCCTCCACGCCGGCGGCGATGAAGCAGTCGCCCTCGCCGGCCTTGATGGCGTGTGCCGCCATGCGGATGGTCTGCAGGCTCGACGAGCAGTAGCGGTTGACGGTGACGCCGGGGACGTCGTCGAGGCCGGCCAGCACGGCGGTGACCCTGGCGATGTTGAACCCGGCCTCGCCGGCCGGCTGGCCGCAGCCCATGATCAGGTCCTCGACGTCGGCCGAGGTCACCTGGGGCACCTGGCCCATGAGCGCGGTGACGATCTGGGCGGACATGTCGTCGGGCCGCATGCTGACCAGCGAGCCCTTCCCGGCCCGTCCGATCGGGCTCCGAGCGACGGCGACGATGACGGCTTCAGGCATGGCAGCTCCCCCAGGGAATCGAACGACGGGCCGCCGCCGAGCTTAGCTACTGGGCGGTAACAACGCTCGGCGACCTGCGTCAGATGGTGATGACCCGGAACACCTCGGCCGCCGAGCCGGCCGGCAGATCGGCCGACTCCGCGTTGGCCGTCACCCACGAACGGACGAGATCGGCCATCGCCGCAGGATCGGTGTGCTGGCTCTCGTGCGACAGCAGCGCGGCGATCTTGCGTTCCACGTTGGCGGTGATGTCGACCGGCGAAGCGCCCTGCGATCCGGCGAAGGCCATCACCCAGATCTCGCCGACGCTCCACGGCTCGAGCCCTTCGCCGGCCAGGAGGTCGGGGAAGGCGAACGGGTTGCGCGCATCGGGGTAGACGGCGCACAGCGTGGCCTCGCCCGCGGCAAGGTGATCGGGGTGGCTGCCGATGATCCGATCGAGGACGCGCTCGGGCGACTGCGTGATGACCACCTGGGGGCGCACCTGGCGGATCACCCGACTGATCGCGCGACGGAGCCCGAGATCGGCGACCACCTGACCGTCGGGGTGTCCGAGCCAGACGAGGTCGGTGACGCCGACGTGCTTGGCCGCGGCCGTCTGCTCCTGGCGGCGCAGCTCGGCCATGTCGGCGCGGCTGACGCTGCGGTCGCTCCCGCCGGCTTCGCCGTCGGTCACCAGGCAATAGGTGACCGCGACGCCCGCATCGGTGAGCGTCGCGACAGTGCCGGCGGCACCGAAGTCGACGTCGTCGGGATGGGCGGTGACGACGAGCACCCGCTCGATCTGGTCAGCTCGGAGCATCGCGCCGATGGTAGGGGCACACCTCCCCGTCTCCGCGGCGGATGTCGGTGGGTACGGTGACGTCGGTCGGACGGGCGGCGTGCACGAGATCGGCCGGAGGAGGACCATGTTGATCATCTTCGGGATGCGCGGCCGGTGGTCGGTGCGCCGCCACGAGACCGGGGAGTTCTTCTGCCCGAAGTGCGGCGGCGACCGGCAGTGGGTGCGCAACGTGCTGCGCCGCTGGTTCGCCTTGTTCTTCGTTCCGTTGTTCCCGGTGGGCAGGGTCGTCGCCGAGGCGGTGCAGTGCACGACGTGCCGGACGCGCTTCGAGCCCGCCGTGCTCGCCCAGCCGACGGCGTCGCTGCTCACCGCCGAGTTGCAGGGCACGATGCGGCTCGCCGCCACCGAGGTGGTGCGCGTCGCCGGGCAGGCGACCAGCGCCGCCGCCGTGGACGCCGTGCGCGGCCTCGGGCTGGACGTGTACGCCGCCGGCTCGCTGGACCACGACGTGCAGACGCTCGACCCGGCCTCGCTCGATCCGCACCTCGCCTACCTCGCCGGCGCGCTGTCGCTCCAGGGCCGTGAGCAGTTGCTGACGACGCTCGCCGCGGTGGCCCGCAGCGGCGGCGCAGATGCTGCGGCGCTCGCCCGACCGGTGCTCGAGCACATCGGTCAGGGGCTCGACATGAGCCCCGCCCACGTCGCCGGCGTGATCGCTGCTGCGGCGACACCGTCGGTCGCGCCGCCGACGTCCGCGGTCCCACCGCCGCCGCCACCGCCGGCCCCGAGCCCGTCGGCCGCGCCGCTCGCCGCGCCGGAGGCGATCGATGGTTGGGCCGCACCGGACCCCCGGCCCGGCCCCGCGGACGGCGCCGGCTGACGAGCCGATCCGGCTCGACCGACCGGGGACGTCGTCAGGCGTCGACGACCACCGTGTCGGTCGCCGTACGCCCGAACGTCTCCGGCGAGTAGATCTCCTCGGCACGCGCCGGCGGGGCGACGAACGTCCCCGGCGTGGTGGCCCGGGCGACGTAGCCCCAGTCGTAGGTGCCGCCGTCGAGCGTGGTGGCGAACGCCTCGGCCCGGCTGTCGCGCAGGTTCTGGTGGTCGAACCACGACGAGCGCCAGGCCGGCCCGACATCGCCCGCACCGACCGGTGCACCGGTCGGCACGTCGGCAGGAACGTCGGGCGTCGTGGCCAGCGTCGGGTTCTGCGGCTCGAAGCCGGCCGGCAGCGAGTCGACGAGCGCGACGTGGGCCCGCCGGCTCTCGCCCACCATCGTCAACCGCACCCGGACTCGGGCGCCGGCGCGGACGTGCCACGTGCCGTCTGCGTCACGGCGCACGTCGGCCGGGTCGTCGACCGCCTCGTACGCGCGGGACACCACGAACCCGCGATCGAGCGAATCGAGGTGCAGGTCCGTCGGCGCCGTGCGCAGCCCGACGCGGTAGTACAACCGGCCGCTGCCCTGATGGTCGATCACCACGTCGGCGTTCGCCGACGCATCGGCGACGAGGTCGGCGGTGGGCACGGTGATCACGTGCTGCGTCGTGGATCGACCGGCGAACGACTGCTGGCCGGCGAGCCGGCCGCCGACCCACACCGCGGCGGCGAACGAAGGATCCGCACCTTCGAACGCGTCGAAGTAGTGCCGCAGCGCCAGGAGGATCGCCCCGTCCTCGGCGGTGCTCCCCCAGTGCCCGTCGACGCGCGACGCGAGGAGCCCGGCGACGGCCTTCGGGATCAGATCGCTGGCCGGCCGCACCTGCAGCAGCGCGTCCAGGACCAGGGCATCGGTGCGCCGGTCCGACGACAGCGTCACCGCGGCGTCGTCGTGCACGGCGGTGGTGAAGCTCACGGCGCCGGCGGTGTCGACCGCCGAGTTGGCGATGGTCCGCTCGATCTCGGCCGCGGCCGGGCGATCGTCGAGCAGCGGCCACAGCCGGGCGAGCGCACCCAGCGTCAACCTCCCGGCAGCACGCCGGTACAGGGCGAGCGCGCCCGCGGCGTCACGGTCGCCGGCAGCGGCGCGCACGCTGAGGGCCTCGGCCATCGCCGTGAAGCGCGATTCCTCCGACCACTCGACGGGGATCGACTGCTCGATCGACGTGGCATACGCCAGCGCCCGCGTGAACGCCCCGTCGGGCACCGAGTAGCCCGCAGCCCTGGCCGCGACGAGCGCACCGGCCGCCTGCAGGGACGTGGACGGGTTCGATGCCGGGTCGCCGGACCACCAGCCGAAGCCGCCATCGGGCCGTTGCATGGCCACGAGTGAGGCGATGTCGCCGCGGACGATCGCGTCGAGGTCGGCCGGTGACGGCAGGTTCGCCGCGCCGAACGCGTCGAGCACGTCGCGCAGTGCGGCGATCGTGGTGATTCGTGTCGCCAGCGCGTACGACGAGTCGTACGGGTCGTCGGTGATGTTCGTCAGCGCGTCGGTCAGCCCGCCGAGCGCGCTCGACGAGGTGCTGATGTCCAGTCCGCCGTACGCCGTGAGGACGTCCGTCGGCGTGGACACCGGTTGGAGCGTGGCCCCCTCGTCGAGCACGCCGTAGGTGGCGATGGCCTCGGCGGTGGCCGGGGTGTAGCACCGGCAGCTCGACGGTGGCCGAGTCGGCAGCCGCGCCGCTGGCGGCCGCGACGCGGAACCGGGCCGTGCCGGCTACGGCGACGCTCACCGGGAACCGCACCTCGACCCGGTCGTCGGCCGGCACGTCGACGCGCACGCCCGACGGCGTCGACGGATCGAGGTTGGCGGTCTCAGCACGACGTCGACCGCCATCGGCGCGCCGCTCTGGTTCTGCACGACGACGGGCAGCTCGAAGCGATCGCCGAAGTTGGCGAAGCGCGGCGCCGAGGGACGGACCATCAGCGGCAGGCGGGCGGTGATGTTCGCCTCGGCCGGTGCCGAACCGCTCGGACCCGGCCGGCGGCGACGACCATGACCCGGTAGCGGGTGAGGTTGTCGGGCAGGTCGACGTCGACCGCTGCCCGACCCTCCCCGTCGGTCGCCACCGAAGGAGCCCACACCGCGAGCGCGGCGAAGTCGGTGCGCACGTCGATCGGCGTGGTCGACGAACCGGTGGCGGTCGCGGTCGAGACGCGGTCCTCGGCGACGCCGCCGGCCAGGGAGGGCGCCGACGCCGCCGCCGGCGTCGTGCCCGCGGCGGCGGTCGTCGCCGACGACTTCTGGTCGCCGCTCGTCGGCATGCCGCTGCCGACAGCCAGCAGCTCGGCCGGGTCGGCGAGCACGACCCGCGACCGCCCGTACGTCGTCTGCAGCTGGCCCGGCAGGTCGGCGTAGAACGCGTCGAGTGGGTCGGGCAGCTCGTAGCCGCTCACGGCGAGCGCTGCTTCGTCGACGACGACGACGGCCAGATCGGCACCGGCGACCGCTGCGCCGGTGGCGTCGGTGACGTCGACGTCGAGCACGGTGCCGCCGCCGGGCTGGACGTCGGCGGCTCGCGGCACCGCGTGCACCGTGAGCGTGCGCGCGGCCAGCGACACGGGCAGGTGCACCTGCCCGGTGGCGTAGGCCGGGCGCGGCGGAGCGCCGTCGACCGCAGCGCCGTCGGCGCCAGTGCGCGCCGTCACGCCGACGACCTCCACGACGACGTCGATGCCCGGTACGTCGGTGCCGGCGATCGGCACGTCGACGACCGCCGACCCGTCGGCCACGGTGAAGCGGTACGTCCCGGTGATCGTGCCGTGGGTCGTGGTGAGGAGACCTTCGCCGTCGGCGAACGGTGCTCGCACCAGCAGCCTGGCCGTGCCGCCGGGAGCGAACGTGCGGCCGTCGGGGACCACCGTCAGACTCTGCGCGTCGACGGTCCGCGGCGCGGCGTCGGCGCCGGCACCACCGACCCAGCGGGTCAGCTCGGTGCGGCTCGGCCGACCCTGCTCGTCGGTCACCGTGGCGACGATCTGGTACGTGCCGCCGACCCCCGGCCGGACCTGGCACGTGACCACCGCCGCCGCCGAGGTGACCGAGCACGTCTGCGGGTCGACGGCCCGCTCGGTCCACACGCCGCTGTCCATGCCGGACTCCATGCGGCTGGTGACGAGCGTGACGGGGACGCCGGCGACGACGGCGCCGTCGACGTCCGTGACGATCACGTCCACGGCGAGCGGCACCCCGGCGCCGACGAACGTGCTCGGGGTGCGCAGCCCGACGTAGCGCTGCGCCGGGTGGACGAGCGTGTTCGTCGTCGACGACCACGCCTGGCGGTTCACGTCGGTCACCGTCGAGTGCACGCTGACGGCCACCGGGTAGCCGTCGAGGTCGCCGCCGAGCGAGCCGACGTCGACCTGCAGGTGATCGGCGCCAGCGCCGTCGGTGCTCCCGGCGAAGTGCTCGGCCTCCTGGTCGCTCACGCCGACGGGAGTCGCCGACGGAGGCTCACCGGCGAACGCCGGACCGGAGGTCCACCACGGCGTCCACCGGCCGAAGTCGAAGCCGTCCCAGCCCGGCGGTGAGTAGGTCGTCGCGGTTGCCGAGACCTGCCAGTCGACGGGGGCGTCGGGGAGCGCGCCGCCGGCGAAGTAGCCGGCCGTGGCCGTCACCCCCAGCGGCGCGCCGCGGACGTACGGACCCTCGCCGTCGACGCTCGAGGTCACCTCGAACTCCGGCGTGCGGTAGTCGTCGATCCGGTAGCCCCATCCGAAGCTCTGGCCGAGGTCGGCGTCGCGGTCGAAGGCCACGTAGCCCATGCCGGCGTTGGCCCCGGGGGGCACGGCGAACGTCAGGTGGAAGCCACCCAGCGGGTCGACCTCGGCGGTCCCGGTGGCGATCTCGTTGCCGTTGCCGTCGTGGGCCGTGAACCCGACGGCGGTGTCGTCGGGCAGTTCGATCCTGGCGTCGCCGCTCGTGGCGACCCGCCGCACCCAGCCCTTGAGCGACACCGTCTCGCCGGGGCGGTAGACGCCACGGTC
This sequence comes from uncultured Acidimicrobiales bacterium, assembly GCA_963794805.1. Classification (GTDB taxonomy): domain Bacteria; phylum Actinomycetota; class Acidimicrobiia; order Acidimicrobiales; family Ilumatobacteraceae; genus JAODBQ01. The sequence goes on along the minus strand of CAWCFL010000001.1, from coordinate 97,992 downwards.
GGCGAACACGTACCAGGCCGTCTGGTCCTCGAGGTGCGCCCGCTGCCACGGGCCGCCGTAGTTGCCGGACGGAGCCAGCGCGGTGGCGTCCCCGGCGGTCACGCGCACGAGCTGGATCGGCTGGTCGGGCAGCTCGATCGTCGCCGTCCCATCGTCCACGGTCGTTGCTGATGCAACGACATCGCCACCCGGTCCGAGCGCGTCGACGGCCGCCCCGCCCACCGCGGCACCCGTGCGCAGGTCGGTGACGAACACGTGCATCGACTGCGTGTCGGACGCGACGTCGACACCGAGGGTCGTCCGTTGCACCCAGGTGACGGTCGGCTGGTTGCGGAAGTCGCCGGTCGCCGCCGCCCCGTCGCCCGGGTCGACGCGGACGACGACCCGTCCGTCGTGCGCCGCGAGGGGGTCGTCGAGCGCGACCTCGGTGGTGCTCACCGCGTCGACGTCGCCGGCGACGTCGACGGTGCGGTCGTCGACCAGCTCGTACGGCAGGTCGACGGAGGAGGAGTTGCGGACGTCCGGTCGACCCGAGACCGCCGCGTTGGCCTGTTCCGGGAAGCCCGCCCAGTCGGCCTCGCCGACCGCGTAGGTGCGCACCCGCAGGGCGCGATGGCCGACCGACACCACCGGCAGCGTCGCGGCCGGGGCGAACGGGTCGAGCGTCGTCAACAGCTCGGCGAACGGTTGGATCGACGGGCGCGCCGCTGCCGATGTCGACCTGCAACGCCTCGGTTGCACCCAGCCTCTGCCCGTGCACGTCGACGAGCCCAGCCGGGAGCCCGATCGAGTAGGTCGTGTTCGGCGCGGTCGCCGCGTCGATCACGATCGAGCTCCCCGCTGCGCCGATCGACGCTGCCGGAACGGCCGGGGACACGGTGACCATCGCCGGGTCGAACGAGTCGACGTCGAGCTGGTTGGTCAGCTCGACGACGATCTGGTCACCAGGATGGCAGCCGTCGCCGAACCCGCACCCGGTGTGCTCGATGCGCAGCGGTGCAAAGGTGCGCGCGTCGTAGGACTGGGCGGCGGCGGACAGGTCGGGGCCTTCGACCGAGGCCAGCCGCGGTCCGACGACGACGGACACCGCGGCGTCGGCGGGCATCGCCACCGTGGGACGGAACGCCACCCACTGCCCGGGAAGGGCACGATCGACCGCGCGCTGCGCGGTCTCGTCGGCGGCCACCTCGGCCGCCGTCGCCGCACGCAGCGCGACGGGGTTCCCGGCGGCACGCACCGCCGTGGCCGCGAGGACCGCGGACGGGTCGACGCGCTGGTCGAAGGTGGCGACGAACACCGGCTGCAGGGCGAGCTCGTCGCCGGTGGGAACCAGGCTCTGCACCGTGGCCGGCGGCGTGGCGAACGCCACGACCACGGCATCGGCGAGGACGCCACCGGTGGCCGACGTGGTGCCGGACGGAACCGTGACGGTGACGTCCGTCGCCCCCGGGAGCCGACCCGGCGCACCGTCGCCGTCGCCGGTGGCGTCGAAGCGCAGCGTGCGCACCCCGATCCACTGCCAGCGCCCGGCGATCGCCGGCTCGATCGTCACCGGGACCGCTGCGGCGTCGAGTTGGGCGACGGTTGCGACCGGGACCATCGGCTGGTCGAACGTGATGCTGAGGAACGGTGCCACCTCGACGTCGCCGGTCGGTTGGACGCGGAGCACGTGCAGGGGTCCAGCCGCCACGGTCGGCGGTGGCCCGTCGTCGCCGACGGCCAACGGCGTCTGCACCGTCGGGGTCAGCGGCGGCGCGATCGTCTCGGAGGGCCAGTCGAACGGCGCCGCCGTGGCGGCCGCCGTGTCCCATCCCGGCAGGCGGTCGACGACCGCCTGCAGGTCCTCCTCGGTCAAGGGCGTCCCGCCGACGACCGTCGCACCGGCCGCCGCCACCGCGGGCGCGGTGCCCGCCGTCAAGCGGATGCCCTGTGCCAGGCCGGCGACGGCGGGTTCGGGGGGCGCCGTCGTCGGGTTGGTGGCGGGTGTGACCGGCGGTGCCACCCCGGGCGTCGACGGCGTGCTCGCCGCCGGGCGCGCGCCGTCGTCGGCCGAGCAGGCCGCCAACGCCGCCACGGCGAGGAGCCCGGCCACGACGATCCGCCACCGCTGCCTCGTTGCGCCCACTCCCGGCCCTCCCCGATCCGCGGGCACACCGAGCATCCCGCGACCACTTGGACGCCCGTTGCCTGGCCGACGGTTCCCGCACTCGTTACGATCCGCGCATGCTCCCCGCCGACGTGCCGCTCGGGTCGTTCGACCTCTCCGATCCCGCCTTCTGGTTGCAGCCCAGGGACTACCGCGAGGGCGCGTTCAAGGCGCTGCGCGACGCGCCGCAACTGCAGTTCTTCAAGGAGTGGGACTACCCCGACTCGCCGTTCCCCACCGGTCCCGGCTACTACGCGCTCGCCCGCCACGAGGACGTGTGGAACGCCAGCCGCAACCCGCAGCTGTTCTGCAGTGGGCACGGCTCGAACATCGGCGACATGCCCCAGGAGATGAACGAGTTCTTCGGGTCGATGATCAACATGGACGACCCGAAGCACTTCCGCCTGCGCTCGATCGTGTCGAAGGGCTTCACCCCCAAGGAGATCTACCGCGGTCGAGGAGTACGTCAAGACGAAGGCGACGACGATCGTCGACGGACTGCTCGAGAAGTACCCCGACGGCGAGTGCGACTTCGTCGAGGAGGTCGCCGCTCCCCTGCCGCTGCAGATCATCTGCGAGATGATGGGCATCCCGCCCGAGGACGAGCAGCAGGTGTTCGCCTGGACCAACGTCATCCTCGGTGTCGGCGACCCCGAGTACGGGTCGTCGATCGACGACCTGATGGCCGCGGCGCTGGGCATGTTCTCCTACGCCCAGGCACTCGGCGAGGACCGCCGGGCCAATCCGGCGAACGACCTGACGTCGGCGATGATGAACGCCGAGGTGGACGGCGAGCAGCTCACCGCCGCTGAGTTCGGCTCGTTCTTCATCCTCCTCGCGGTTGCCGGCAACGAGACGACGCGCAACGCCATCACGCACGGCATGCGGCTGCTCACCGCCCACCCGGACCAGCGCCAGATCTGGTTCGACGACTTCCCCGGCGTCACCAAGACCGCGGTGGACGAGATCGTCCGCTACGCCACGCCGGTCATCCACTTCCGCCGCACCGTCACCGAGGACACGCGCCTCGGCGACACCGATCTCAAGGCCGGCGACAAGGTGGTCCTGTGGTACGCCGCGGCGAACCGCGACGAGCGGGCCTTCGACGACCCGTTCCGCTTCGACGTGCGCCGCCCGCTGCAGCCTCAGCAGGCCGGCTTCGGCGCCGGCGGACCGCACTTCTGCCTCGGCGCCAACCTCGCTCGACGGGAGATCGCCGTGATGTTCGACGAGATCCGCACCCGCCTGCCGAAGATGCGCACGATCGGCGATCCCGCCTATCTCCAGAGCGCCTTCATCAACGGCATCAAACGCCAACGCTGCGCCTGGAAGTAGGGCTTCGACCTGCTACCTCGTGCGCTGGTCCTGGTCCAGGTGCTCGACGTCGCCGAGGCGGGTGAGGCTGAACGTGTGACCGTCGGCCAGGGCCATCGACTCCAGGCGGGTGATCGAGGCGTGCGGGGTGACGAAGCGATCCCATTCCCACGGCACCGGAGCGAGACCGAGCAGCAGGCTGAGGAGCACGCCGTTGACGCCGGCGTGAGCGACGATCGCCACGCGGGCGTCCGGCCGCTCGATGTGCCACACGGGCAGGATCTGCTCGGAGCGGTACATGCCCCGGGCACCGAGGTACGCGGTCATCCCCCGCCGGACGCGTTCGACGAACTCGCGGACGGCTCGCCGCCCTCGACGCCGCGCCAGCGGTCCTCGGCGGCACGCGAACGCTCCTCCTCGTAGGCCTTGGCGGCCAGCTCGGCGGGCGTCCCGTGCCAGTCGGGCTCGCGGATCTCGTGCAACCACGACTCGATGTCCTCGAGGTGGCCGTGACGGTCGAGCAACGGCGCGGCCGTCTGTCGGGCCCGGCGCAGCGGCGAGACGATGATCTCGTTGAACTCGTCGCCGGCGAGCGCAGCTGCGGCGCGGGCGGCCTGCTCGTGGCCGAGGTCGGTGAGCAGCGGATCGACGACGCTGAGGCCGTCGCGCACCCACTCCGGCTGTCCGTGGCGGATGAGGACGATCTGCATGGCGGCGTCGATGGTAGGCGTCCGCCGGCCGTTCGCGCCGGTAGGTTCCACGGCCTGTGAGCGATGCTGGGCAGTCCGGGTGGTTCCCCGACCCGTACGACCGGTTCGAGCTGCGCTACTTCAACGGCCAGCGCTGGACCGGGGACGTCTCCACGGGCGGTCGCCAGCTGGTCGATGCGCAGGGCGCCGGCCAGTCGGCAGGGCCATCGGTCGGTGAGCCGACGGGGCCGAAGGGCCGGCGGGGCATCGCCATCGCTGCGTTCGTCGTGGGCATCGGGGCGGCGGCGACGGGATGGATGCCACTCGTGTTCGTCGTCTCGGCGCTCGCCGCCGTCGTCGGCTTCGTGCTCGGGATCGTCGGCTTGCGGCGGGCACGCCAGCAGGGCGGGTACGGCCGTGACTTCGCCGCCTGGGGGGTGGCGCTCAGCGTCGCCGCCGTGCCGATCTGCGTCGGCGGCTTCTTCTTCACCCGCTACGTCCTCCAGGAGGTCGACCGCTACGACGATCCGGGCCGGTACACGGTCGAGCCGGGGACGTGTCAGTTCGCCGGCGGCGTGGTCACGTTCGAGGGGACGATCACCAACGACGAGAGCAGCACGCGCTCGTACGAGCTGACCGTGACCTACTCGACCGGGCTCGCCGAGCTCGCCCGGCAGTACGTCGACGTGAGCGACGTCCAGCCCGGCGAGGCCGCCGACTGGCGCACCCGCGACACCCTGAAGACCGCGGCGACCGATGTGAGCTGTGACGTCGTCGCCGTCCACGGTCCCCCGCCGTTCGGCGTCCGCCCCGAGTAGCAATCGCGCCCGGTCAGCTCCCGGCGGAAGTCGCCGTCAGCCAGGCGTCGTACATGCGGGCGTAGACGCCGCCGGCCGCCAGGAGGTCCGCGTGGTGGCCGTCCTCGACGAGCCGGCCGTGGTCGAGCACGAGCACCCGGTCGGCGCGCGCCGCGGTGGACAGGCGGTGGGCGATCGCGATCGTGGTGCGGCCGATCGCCAGCTTGTCCAGCGCCCTGGCGATGCGCACCTCGGTGAGCGCGTCGACCGAGGACGTGGCCTCGTCGAGCACGAGGACGGCCGGATCGACGAGCGAGGCGCGGACGAGCGCGACGAGCTGGCGCTCCCCCGCAGAGAGCTGCGCGCCGCGCTGACCGACCTCGGAGTCCAAGCCGTCGGGCAGCGTGGCCAACCAGTCGTCGAGGTCGAGATCGGTGACGGCCCGCTCCAGGTCGGCGTACGTCAACGCCGGCTTGGCGAACGACAGGTTCGCGGCGATCGTCCCCTCGAACAGGAACGGCTCCTGGGGCACGACCACGAGGCGCTCGCGCAGCTCGGCGTTGGCCACCTTGGTGAGGGCGACGCCACCGAGACGCACGACGCCGGCGGTCGGGTCCGCCAGCCGGGCGACGAGTCGTCCGAGCGTGGTCTTGCCCGAACCGGTCTCGCCGATCACCGCCACCTGCTGGCCGGACGGGATGCGCGCCGACACGTCGAGCAGCACCGGCGGGTCGTCCTCGTCGCTGTCGCGGCTGCGGTAGGTGAAGTCGACGCGCTCGATGCTCACCTCGAGCCCACCCGCGGGCAACGGGATCGGGTGCACGGCCTGCTCCGGGCCGGTGGGGATCTCCAGCACGCCGATCACCCGACGCAGGCCGGCGACCGCCGTCTGCGTCTGGTCCAGCACCTCGGTGAACTCGGCGATCGGCTCGAGGAACTTGTAGGTCAGGAACACGAAGCCGACGAGCGCACCGGCGGTGAGCCCGCTGGCCGGTCCGAGCGCCAACCCTGCAACCACCACGGCGGAAACCGTGAGCACGCCGAACACCTCGCCCGAGGGGAACAGGAACGCCCCGATCGTGCCGGCGCGGATGAACGCGTCGGATCGTTCGCGGCTGGCCCGCTCGGTGAGCTTGGCGTAGTGCCGTCCGGCGCCGTAGGCCCGCAGCGTCTCGGACCCGGCGATCACCTCGCTGACGTCGGTGAGCACCTCGGCGTTGTGCTGGCGGGCCTGGTCGTAGGCCCGCGACAGGCGCCGTTGCACCCTGTTCAGCACGACCGCCAGGGGCGCGGAGACGACCAGCGCGACCACGGCCAGCAGCCAGTCGTAGGCCAGCATCACCGCGGCGACCGTGAGCATCAACGTGCCGTCGAGCAGCCAGGCGAGGCCGCCCCACGCGAAGAACTGGGCCAGCGTCTCCACGTCGCTGGTCACCCTGGCGACGAGCGCACCCTTCCGCTCGTCGTTGTGGTCGGCGATGCTCAGCCGGTGGATGTGCTCGAACAGGCGCACGCGTAGCCCGTACAGCGCCTCCTCGCTGCGCATGCCCAGCCGGGCGACGGCGGTGCGCTGGCACCACGTGGCGATGAGGATCACGACGAGGCCGACGAGCGCCAGCTGGACGACGACGTCGACCTGGACCTCGCCGTCCTGGAACCCCTTGTCGATCGACTGCTGGACGAGGATCGGGATGACCACCCGGCCGGCGGCGCCGACCATCGCCAGCGCGAGCGTCACGAAGAACCCGGTGCGCAGCGCAGGCGCCTCCTGGACGCCGCGGTTGATCGTGTGGACGGAGCTCCACCGTCCCATGGGCTCGGTCATGATCCCCGGGGGCTCGCGCCCCCGCACCCCATCCACGTCCGGCTCCCTGGCGGTCGCTCGGCCGTCATGCGCTCGCTGCGCTCGCTCATGTGGTCACCTGCTCGTCGGCGAACGCCAGGTCGCCGACCAGGCGGCCCTCGTCGACCAGCGCGGTGCGGTCGTGCTCGAACGCCTCGATCAACGCTCGATAGCCGGGCACCGAGGCCATCAGCTGGTCGTGGCGGCCGTGGGCGACGACCGTGCCGTCGGCCAGGTAGAGCACGTCGTCGGCCAGCGCGATGGTCGACGGACGCGAGGCCACGGCGATCACGGTGGTGTCGGCCAGCTGCGTGCGCAGGTTGGCCAGCACCTTGGCCTCGGTGGTGGGGTCGAGCGCGGAGGTGGTGTCGTCGAGCAGCAGCACGCCCGGATGGCGCACGAGGGCTCGGGCCAGGGCGAGCCGCTGCCGCTGGCCGCCGGACAAGCCGACGCCCCGCTCGCCGACCTCGGTGTCGAGGCCGTTGGGCAGGTGGGTGAGGAACGTCGCTTCGGCGATCTGCAGGGAGCGGTCGATCGTCGCCGGGTCCACGTCGAGCCCCATCGTGATGTTCTCCCGCGCCGTGCCGGCCAGCAGGAACGGCTCCTGGAGGACGAGCAGGCAGCCGGCCTCGGGGACGGTGATCGTGCCCGAGGTCGGCGCGGTGAGCCCGGCGAGCAGACCGAGCAGCGTCGACTTGCCGGCACCGGTGGCGCCGACCACGGCCACGGTGCGGCCGGCCGGCATCACCGCGCGCACACCGTCGAGCACCGGGCGGACGCCGTCGTGGCTGTAGTGCACGTCGTCCAGGCGCACCTCGTTCGTCGGCCCGCGGTGCAGCGTGGTGGCCGGGTCGCGCTCCAGCGGCTGGTCGAGCAGCTCGCGGATGCGGTTCCATCCGGCCAACGAGTGGGGCAGCTCCGACAGGGCGAAGCCGATCAGCCGCAGCGGGAAGACGAGCAGGGTGAACAGGTAGATGAAGCTGGTCACGTCGCCGACGGTCATCGCCCCGGCGCGCACCCGGTAGGCGCCGCCGACGAGCAGGAGGACGTTGGCCACGTTGGGCACGCCGTCGAGCAGCGCCTCGAACGTGGCCCGGATGCGCACGGCCCCCATCCGCTCCTGACGCAACCGGGCGGCGATCACGGAGAGCCGCTCCGTCTCGCGCCGCTCGGCGCCGAACGACTTGACCACGGTGACGCCGTCGAAGCTCTCGTGGACCGCCGAGCTGAGCTGGCCGAGCTCGTCCTGCGCGGCGTTGAAGAAGCGGTCGACGCGGTGCTGGTACACCAGGTTCAGGGTGATGAGGATGGGGAACACGGCGACGGCGGCGAGACCGAGGACCACGTCGGTGATCAGCAGCCACACGCACGACAGCACGACCATGAGGACGACGCTCGTGGCGTAGGGCAGCGGTTGGAGCATCGCCGTGGCCGCCTCGGAGTCCACGCCGGCCCGGGTGATCAGGTCGCCCGTGCTCTGGCGGCGGTGCCACGGCACGGGCTGCTCGACGACCCGGTCGATCACCTCCGCGGTGATCGACTCCGTCACCCGCCACACCGTCCGCCCGGCCCATACCCGGCGCACGACGATCCCCACGGCGCGCACGAAGCCGATGGCGATGAGCAGGCCGAGCACCGCGGCGACGAGGCCGGCGCTGACGTCCTCACCGGAGAAGCGCGGCACGATCAGGTCGTCGGTGATCATCCGCACGACGACCGTGGAACCAACGGTGCACGCGGCGTACACCGCGGCGCCGCCGACGGCGATGAAGAACGTCCTGTGGTGGTGGCGCAACAGGCCGCGCAGCAGGCGGAACGCCTTGGTCAGCGTGCCGCCGCTCGTCGGAACGGTTGTGCCCTGCCTTTCCACGACGGACCGTTCTACCAGCCCGTTGGCGGGACGCACGTCCCGCTTATGGCGACCGACCCACGGCGGTCGCGCGGCCCCGCGGGGCCGTCCTGGCGACGCACAGGGACCCGAACGGCACCGCTGTCGCTCCCCTGTTACCTGCCCGGACAGGGGTAGCCTCACGGCCCGTGGACCAGTTCAACTTCGGGCTGCTCGTGCTGCGACTCGTGTTCGGGCTGTTCCTCGCCTACCACGGGTACAACAAGGTGTTCGGCGGGGGTGGCTTGAGCGGTACCACCGGGTGGTTCGGCAGCATCGGCATGCGCTGGCCGCAGTGGCAGGCCCGGCTGGCCGCCTCGACGGAGATCGGCGCTGGGGTCCTCATGGCACTCGGTCTGATCACCCCCTTCGCCGCCGCCGGGATGATCGGCATCATGGTCGTCGCCATCGTCGTCGCCCACTGGAAGGTCGGCTTCTTCATCTTCAAGCCGAACCAGGGCTGGGAGTACTGCGCGTCGATCGCCGTCGCCGCGTTCTGCATCGCCACCATCGGGCCCGGTGAGTGGTCGCTGGACCACGCGTTCGGGATCGAGTTCCACGGCTGGTGGGGGGCGATCATCGCCGCGGTCGTCGGCGTCGGCGGGGCGCTGTTGCAGCTGGCCGTCAGCTACCGGCCGCAGCCGGCGACGGCATGAGCACCGTCGTCGAACCACCGGTCGACACGGTGGGTCCCGAGGCGCGGCCACCGCACCGGCGCCGGTGGGTGCGTTGGCTCCTCGGCGCGGTATGCCTGCTGATCGCCGGCATGTGGGCCTATGCCTTCCTGTGGCGCTCGTCGTCGTCGATCTACAGCGAGGTCTACGTGATGACCACGCCCGGCTGGCACGACCAGGCCAAGGCGATCTGCGACGAGGCCAACGACCGACGCGTGGCCCTCGGGGACATGACCTCGGGCATGATCACCGACCCGACGCCCGAGCAGATGCGGCAACGGGCCGACATCGTCGACCGGGCCACCGACATCGTCGAGCAGATGGTGCACGACATCACCGCCATCCCGGTGACGAACGACGACGACGCCCGCCGCATGCAGACCTTCGACAAGTACTACGGCGTCGTCCTCGCCGACCGGCGCACGTACACGGCCGAGTTGCGCGACCTGCAGCTCACGCCGTACCGCGAGAGCGAGGTGGCCGGCGGGCCGGTGTCCAACGTGGTCACCGACTTCACCAGTGCGAACGGCATCGAGCGCTGCGCCCCGCCGGGCGAGCTCGGCAACGGCTGAGCCGCTCGGTCTAGACCGCGCGCAACGGCGTCGGTGCCTGCGGACCGGCCCACTCCCGACCGTCGTACTGGCTGATCACCCGTGCCGGGACGCCGACGGCCACGCAGAAGTCGGGGAGGTCGCCGCGCACGACGGAACCGGCACCGACGGTGACGTGGCGCCCGATCCGCGCGCCCGGGCAGCACCACGGTGCCCGTGCCCAGCCATGAACCGGCGCCGATCGAAACGGCCCGCTCGGGCTGCGTCTGGCGCGAGATCGGCACCTCGACGTCCAGGTAGCCGTGGTTCTGGTCGGTGATGTACACGTTCGGACCGGTCCACACGTCGTCGCCGATGTCGATGCCCAGGTGGCCGACGATGGAACTCCCACGGCCGATCAGGCAGCGGCTGCCGATGGCGACGACCGGATCGCTGGGGCACACCTGCCCGGGCACCATCCCCGCCGACAGCGAGACGTTCGGACCGATCAGCGTGTCCTCGCCGATGCGGACGTAGCGCTCGTTGAAGATGGCGCCCTGCGGGAAGCAGATGATGCTGCCTCGACCGAACGCACCGAAGCGACGACCGGCGCCGCTGCGCGGCCCGATCGAGCCGACCCGCCCGGCCATTTCCCAGAGCCCGCGGACCACCGGTCCGCCGGCCGCGTACAGCTCACGCCGCATCCCTTCCCGCACGGCGCCGGAGGCTATCCGCCCCACCCGGCGCAACGTGCTGCGTGCGTTCCGGTTCCGTGATCGCCGCGTCCGACCGGGATACTTGGACGGTGACGGTGCTGGGGTAGGGCGTCGTGCCGGTCGCGCTGCGCGAGGGAACGAAGGGCCACCGCGCGTACGTGCGCGGCGCCTGGCTGGTGGCGGCGGCCGTGCTCGTCTATCCGCTCGTCGCGGCGGAGCTGGGGCTGTCGTTCGGTTCCGTCGACGTGCCCGCACGCATCGGCCAACTGAACACGGCGATCGCGATCTCGGTCGCCATCCTCGGGCTGGACCTCGTCACCGGCTACTCGGGCCAGCTGGCACTCGGGCAGTCGGCCTTCGTCGGCCTCGGCGCGTACACGACGGTCATCCTCGTCGCCGACCACCACTGGAGCTTCTACGCCGCCCTGCCGGCCACCGTCGCGGTCTGCTTCGTCGGCGGGCTGCTCGTCGGCATCCCGGCAACACGCGTCAAGGGCGTGTACCTGGCGATCGTCACGCTGGTGCTCGCCTCCGTGTTCCCCTCGATCGTCCGCCGGTTCGACTGGCTGACCGGTGGATCCAACGGCAAGGGGCCGCCGCGATCCCAGGGCCATCTGCGTCCTCCGTCGTGGATGCCGTTCGCCGACGCCGGCCGGCTCGCCGGCCCACTGTGGGTGTACTGCCTGTCGCTCGCCGTCGCGACGGGCACGTTCGCCGTCGCCCGCAACCTCGTCCGCAGCCGCCCCGGTCGGGCGCTGATCACGATGCGCGACCACGAACCGGCCGCGGTGGCGCTCGGCGTCGACGTGGGCCTGTACAAGGCGCTGGCGTTCAGCGCCAGTGCCGTGTACGGAGGACTGGCCGGCTTCCTGTTGATGCTCAACCGGCCGTTCGCCTCCGACGTGTTGTTCGACCCGCAGATGTCGATCTTCCTCCTCGCCGGCCTGGTGATCGGTGGGACGGGCACGCTGTCGGGGGCCGTGCCCGGGGCGCTGGCCTATGTGTTCGTGCCGTACTTCATGACGACCTGGGCCTACGACCAGTCCGGGCTCGCGCCCGGGGTCCGCCAGCTGACGAAACCGTTGTTCGTGCTGCTCCGCCCGGCCGGTGGAGAGGCTGCGGGCATCTTCTTCGGTGCCGCGCTCGTCGTGCTCATGTTCGTGCTGCCCGGCGGCTTCGTCGCCGGGCTCCGTCGCCTCCGAGCCCGCATCGTCACGGTCGTCCCGGACCCGTCGTGGTTGGCCGCTGCCGACCGGCGCGGGCCGCGGCTCGCCGAGGTGGCCCCCGCATCCACCGCCCCGGACGTCGCGTTCCACGCCGCCCCACCCGGCGGACCGGTGGTGCTCGTGCCGATCGTCGCGCCGGTGTCCGCGGCCGGCCGTTCGACGGTCGCCGCCGAGAACACCGTCGCCGGCGTCGAGGTGCGCATCGTCGCCGTCGAAGGCGCCACCGGCGACGGCCTCGCCGCGGACGACCCCGACGCGATGTGGCGACGCTGAGCAACGGCCGCGGGCCGTTACCGTGATCGCGGTGACCGTCACCCCCACCGGCACCGCCACCGTCACCGTGTCCACGCCGCTCGGCGCGATCCGCGGCCTGCGGCTCGGGCCGATCTCGGTGTTCCGCGGCATCCGCTACGCCACGGCCGATCGCTTCGCCGCGCCCGTGCGCACCGGGACGTGGGACGGCGAGCTCGATGCCACGGCCCCCGGTGCACAGTGCCCGCAGCTGATCGGCGTCGTCGAGCAGGCGCTGGGCGCCGCGGCGTTGCCGATGGACGAGCAGTGCCTGCACCTCGACGTCTGGACGCCGGCGGCCGATGCCGGCCGGCGCCCGGTGCTCGTGTGGATCCACGGTGGCGGGTTCACCAGCGGTACGGGGTCGATGCCGTGGTACGACGCGACGAACCTGTGCGAACGGGGCGACGTCGTCGTGGTCACCTTGAACTACCGGCTCGGCGCGCTCGGCTTCTCCGGCACGACGAACTGCGGGCTGCGCGACCAGATCCTGGCCTTGGAGTGGGTGCGCGACCAGATCGCCTCGTTCGGTGGGGATCCGTCGAGGGTGACGGTGTTCGGCGAGTCCGCCGGAGGCTCCTCGGCGATCGCCCTCATGGCCACGTCGGCGGCGGACGGGTTGTTCGCCCAGGCGTACGCGATGAGCCCGTCGATCACCCAGCTGCGCAGCGCCGAGCGGGCCGACGAGGCCCTGGCCGCGTACCTCGCGCGCGGCCGGGGTGGCATCACTCGACGACCTCGCCGAGGCGCCGTTGCAGCAGGTGCTCGACGCCCAGGCGGCAGTGCTCGGCACGGGCAGCTTCACCACGTTCTCCCCTGCCGTCGACGCCGACCTGTTCCACGGGCCGATCGCCGACGCCGCTGCCGCCAGCGACGTGCCCCTCGTGGTCGGCACGACGCACGACGAGATGGCCCTGTTCCTCACGTTCGACCCGAAGCTGGCCAGCGTCGACGAGGCGATGGCCCGGTCGATCTTCGAACGCGAGCTCGGCGAGGGCGCCGTGACGGCGTGGGACGCCTACGTCGCGGCGCGGCCGGGGGCGACGCCCAAGCAGCTCGTCGTCGCCCTGAGCACCGACGACGCGTTCCGCGGCCCGGCCCAGCGCCTCGCCCAGGCCCGCCTCGATCGCCCGTCGGCGCCGGCGACGTGGATGTACTGGTTCACCTGGCCGACGCCGGCGTTCGGCGGAGTGCTCGGGTCGTGTCACGCGGTGGACATCCCGTTCGCGTTCCACAACCTCGACGCCGTCGGCGTGGCGCAGCTCACCGGTGCGAGCCCCGAGCGGGTCCGGGTGGCCGATGCGTACGCCACGGCGATCCTCGCCTTCGCCCGGACCGGTGACCCCGGCTGGCCGGGCTACGAGCCGACGCGGCGCGCCGTCCGGCGCTTCGACGTCCACTCGGAGATCCTCGACGATCCGGAGCCGGCGCTGCGCCAGCTGTGGGCCCGCCGCTGACGCGGGGCATCCTCGTCACCCGCACCGCGCGGAGGGGACGAACCACTGTCTGCCGCGATGGGTACGATCGCGCTGAACCGGCCCACCACGGTCCGCGCCACCCCCACCCATGACCTCCGCCGACGCCAACCACGCGACCACCCAACCGGCGCTGTGTCGACCGGGCCCCGCCAAGCATCCCGTCCTCAAGGGCTACCTCGTCCACTGCGTCACGGCCAGCGGCGCGATCTGCGGCATGTTCGGGATCATCGCCGTCGCCGACGGCCAGCCGCGCGAGGCCATCCTGTGGCTGGCCATCGCCATGGTGCTCGACGGGATCGACGGCCCGGTCGCCCGCGCCTGGGCCGTGCGCGAGACCGTGCCGCGGATCGACGGCTACGCGCTCGACCTGATCATCGACTACGTCACGTGCATCGTCGTGCCGGTGCTGTTCCTGCACGAGTTCCACGTCGTGCCGCACGGCTGGTCGCTGCCCGTCGGCGCGTTCATGCTGTTCACCTCGGCGCTGTGGATGGCCCGCACCGACCAGATGACCGACGACCACTTCTTCAACGGCTTCCCGTGCGAGTGGAACATGATCGTGCCCACGCTGTACCTGCTCGACGTGTCCGGGTGGTTCGCCGCGTTCGCCTGCGTCGTGCTGTGCCTCACCCAGCTGACGAACATCAAGTTCCTGCACCCGATGCAGGTGCGACTGTTCCGCCCGGTGACGATCACCGTGACCGTCGTGTGGCTGGCCTCGGTGCTGTACATGACCGCCCGTCACCCGGCGACACCGCTGTTCGGCACGCTCCTGCTGATCCTCTGCCCGTGCTACATCGTCGGGGTCGGCGTCTGGCGGACGATCGCCCCGGAATCGGCTCGGCGTCACGAGCCGCTCCCCACGGCCTGACCCGGCCGTGCCCACCTCGACCCTCACCCGGCGCGCCGGCCTGACCGAGGTGCCCGGCCTGCGCGTCGGTCACTTCGCCAGGCGCGGCCCCGGATGGCGAACGGGGACGACCGTGGTGCTCGCCGACGGCGGCGCGGTGGCCAGCGGCGAGGCCCGCGGTGGTGGACCGGGCACGCGCGAGACCGACCTGCTGCGGCCGGAGGCGATGATCGAGCGGATCGACGCGATCTGCCTCACCGGCGGCAGCGCGTTCGGTCTCGCGGCAGCAGACGGCGTGATGGCCCATCTCGCCGAGAGCGGTCGCGGCTTCCGCGTCGGGCCGGGTGTGGACCACCTCGTGCCGATCGTCCCGGCGGCGGTGATCTTCGATCTCGGCCGCGGTGGCCGCTTCGACCACCGGCCCGACGCGACGTTCGGCCGGCGCGCCGCGGAGCGCGCCACGGGCGGGCCGGTGGTCACCGGTGCGGTGGGTGCCGGCATCGGGGCACAATCGGGTTGGTTGCAAGGCGGTGTCGGCTCGGCACGCACCGAGCTGACCGACGGCACGGTGATCGCCGCGCTCGCCGTGGTCAACGCCGCCGGCCGGGTGATCGACCCGTCGAGCGGGCTGCCGTGGATGCACGCCGGCAGCGGGCTGCGCCGTCCGGCGGCCAGCGAACGCCGCGCCCTGGCCGCGTACGTCGAAGCATGCGCCGCCAGCAGCATGCCCGCCGCGGCGACGCCGGCGCCGCCGCTGAACACGACCATCGGTGTCGTCGCCTGCTCGGCGCGGCTGACCAAGGCGGAGTGCCACAAGTTCGCCCAGGTGGCGCACGACGGGCTGGCCAGGGCGATCCGGCCGGTCCACTCGATGTTCGACGGCGACACGATCTTCGCCCTGTCCACAGCGGTGGGTGAGCTGGCCGAGCCACCCCTGCCCGAGCACCTCCGGTCACGTGCCAGGGCCGTGGCGTTCAACGCGGTGCTCGAGGCGGGCGCCGAGTGCTTCGCCGCGGCGTGCACCGTCGGCATGATCGACGCCCGCTCGGGTGGCGCCGCGCTGGCCTACCGCGACCTGTGTCCGAGCGCGTTCGGTGAACGTTGACGCGGACACGCGCCGCGGCCGGCGTCGGACGGGTGGCAGGGTGGTCGCCATGACCGCCGACGTGCCGCCCTCGTTGACCGTCCTCGACGCGCCTGCGGTGATGCAGCGGTGGACTGCCGCGCAGCGGCTCGCCGGCCGCACCGTGGCCCTCGTGCCGACGATGGGTGCGCTCCACGACGGCCACGTCGAGCTCGTCCGCGTGGCTCACGAGCACGCCGACGTCGTGGTCGTGTCGATCTTCGTCAACCCGTTGCAGTTCAACCGCGCCGACGACTACGAGCTGTATCCGCGGCCGCTCGATGCCGACCTCGAGACGTGCCGTGCGGCGGCCGCCGCGGCCGTCTACGCACCGACGGCGACGGCGATGTACCCGCCGGGGTTCGAGACCGCCGTCGATCCCGGTGCCACCGCCGAGCCCCTGGAGGGCGCTGGCCGTCCCGGGCACTTCCGCGGCGTGTGCACGGTGGTCACCAAGCTGCTCAACGCCGTACGACCCGATGTCGCGATCTTCGGGCAGAAGGACTTCCAGCAACTCGCCGTCGTGCGCCGGATGGTCGCCGACCTGGATCTGGGGATCGAGATCGTCGGCGTGCCCACCGTGCGCGAGTCCGACGGCCTCGCCCGCTCGAGCCGCAATCGCCGGTTGGGGGCCGATGAGCGCGCTGCCGCAGCATGCGTCTTCCGCGGCCTCAGCGAGGCGCGTGCCGCGTTCGCCGCCGGCGAGCGCAACGCCGATCGTCTGGCGGCGACCGCGGTCGCACTGATCGAGGCCGAGCCGCTGGCCCGCCTCGAGTACCTCGCCGTCAACGATGCCGCCACCCTCGCCCCGGTCGACGTCGTCAGCGACGCGACGGTGATCAGCACCGCCGTGTGGTTCGGCGAGGTGCGGCTGATCGACAACCTCGTCCTCGAACCGCCCGCGGACGGATCCTGACGTGCCGTCGGGCGCGCCACCGAGCGCATCGTTGTGGCACGCCGGGCTCGTCGCCGACGGGTCGGCCACCGTGCGGGGTCCGCTCGACGCCGATGCCGAGGCCGACGTCGTCATCGTCGGCGGGGGCTTCACCGGTCTGTGGACGGCGTACTACCTCGCCGAGCGCCGGCCGGACTGGCGGATCGTGGTGCTCGAGGCCGAGGTGGTCGGCTTCGGTGCCAGTGGCCGCAACGGCGGATGGTGCTCGGCGCTCCTGCCGATGAGCCTCGCGTCGATCGCCACCGACCACGGCCGCCGCGCGGCACGCCACGCACAGGGCGCGATGGACGCCACCGTCGACGAGGTGGCCCGCGTCGTCGCCGTCGAGGCCATCGACTGCCGCTTCGCCAAGGGAGGGTCGCTGCACGTCGCCCGCAGCCCGGTCCAGGCGGCGCGGGTGCAACGCGAGGTGGCCGAGCACCAGGCGTTCGGCTTCGACGACGACGACGTCCGCTGGCTCGATGCCGACGAGGTGCGCCGGCGCGTCGGCATGAGCGAGGTGCACGGCGCGTCGTACACCCGCCAGTGCGCGGCACTGGACCCGGCGCGGCTCGTCCTCGGGCTCGCCGCGGCCGTCGAGCGCCGTGGCGTGACCATCCACGAGCACACGCGGGCCGAGCAGATCGACCGCCGACGGGTGCGAGCCGGCGGCCGCTGCGTGCGGACGAGGTTCTGCGTGCGCGCCACCGAAGCGTTCACTCCCTCGCTCCCCGGTCTGCGCCGTGCCCTGGCGCCGATCTACTCGTTGATGATCGCCACCGAACCGCTGTCCGCCGACGTGCTCGACGCCGTCGGTCTCGCCGACCGGGCGACGTTCGGCGACGCCCGCCGACTGGTGATCTACGGCCAGCGAACGGCCGACGGCCGCATCGCCTTCGGCGGCCGGGGCGCCCCGTACCACTTCGCCAGCCGGCTGCGCCCGGCCTACGAGCAGGACCCCGCTGTCCACGACCGGTTGCGGACGACGCTCGTGGAGCTGTTCCCCCAACTCGGCGAGGTCGCCATCTCCCACCGCTGGGGTGGGGCCATCGCCGCGGCGCGCGATTGGTGGTGCTCGATCGGCCTCGACCGGGGCAACGGCATCGCCTGGGCCGGCGGATACGTCGGCGATGGTGTCGCCACGGCCAACCTCGCCGGTCGCACGCTCGCCGAGCTGCTCAGCGGCGAACGGTCCCACCTGTCGGAGCTGCCGTGGGTGGACCACCGCAGCCGGCACTGGGAGGTCGAGCCGTGGCGGTGGCTGGGGATCAACGCGATGGTGCGCCTCACCGACCGCGCCGATTGCCGCGAGCAACGCACCGGGCGCCCGGATCGATGGCGCGGCGCGCTGATCGACCGGATCACGAACCAGTAGTCACGGGCACGGTGGCCGGCACCGTCGTGGTGCTCGGCGCGGCGAGCGGCGGCAGCGACGTCGGCTGCACCTCGGCGTAGATCCACGCGTCGAAGAACGCCGTCAGGTCCATCCCGGAGATCTCCTCCGCCAGGGCGACGAAGTCCTCGGTCGTGCGCGACCGGCCGTCGTTGCGCCGCACCCACTCCTGGAGGATCTCGAAGAACGCGTCGTCGCCCACCGTCCGGCGCAGCGCCTCCAGGGCCGTCGCCCCACCCTGGTAGACGTCGAAGCCGAACAGGTCGGCCACGGTCGGGTCGGCGGTCACGCCGGGCGGTCGCTGGCGCAGCGCCTGCTCGGCCATCTGTCCCGTCGTCGGACCGTTCTGGTGCTCGCCCCACAGCCATTCCGCGTACGTGGCGAACGACTCGTTGAGCCACACGTCCTGCCAGCGCGCCGGTGTGACGGCATCGCCGAACCACTGGTGGGCGAGCTCGTGGACCTCGACGACGTCGTGCTGCGGATCGTCCTTGCTGAACAAGGAGCGGCCCTGGGTCTCCATCGCCAGCCCCGATGCGCTGTCGGTGACGGCGATGCCGTAGCGGTCCAGTGGGTACGGCCCGAAGAACTGCTCGAGCACGGCGATCTGCTCGGGCATCCGGTCGATGGCCGGCTGCACGCGCGCCAGCTCGCTGCGCAGCACCGCGCTGGTCAGGGGCAAGCCATCCGGCCCGGTGCCGTCGATCAACTCGTAGTCGCCGGTGAGCAGTTGGATCAGGTACGTGGCCATCGGCTGGTCCTCGCTCCACCGCCACGTCTCGCCGTCCGTCGTCGACGTGTGCTCGTCGAGCGCGCCGTTGGCCACGCCGGTGACGCCCGGCGAGGTGTGGATGGTGAAGTCGAACGTGGCCTTGTCGCTCGGGTGGTCGTTGCTCGGCAGCCAGGTCCGTGCGCCGTCGGGTTCGTTGAGCACGTACGAGCCGCCGGGGGTGTCGAACCAACCGGTCGCCAGTCCCGACGCGTCGCTCGTCGAGGTGCCGTCGAAGTGGTAGGCGACGTCGATGCGCAGGTCGTCGCCGGCGTGGCGCGGTCCGGCCAGCTCGATGCGCAGCTCCGCGCCGTCCTGGCGGAACAGCGCGTCGGCCCCGTCGACCTGCAGCGCATCGATCGTCGGGCCGGCGGCGTCGAGCGTGATCTCGCTGCGGTCCTCGGTGAGGCGCACGTCGATGCCCACCTGGCCGCTGACACGCGGCTGGACCTGGTCGACGGTGAGGTCGACGTCGTAGTGCTGCACGTCGAGTCCCGGGTTGCCGAGTGGCGGGAACAGCTCGTCGCCGATGCCGTCGGGATCGTTGCCCTGCGTCGTGGGCGTGCTGGACGGCACGCTGTCGCGCGGTGCGTCCGTCAGCGGCCCGGACGTCGCGGTGGACGACGCGGCCGGAGCGGAGTCGCGGGTGGCCGAGCCCGCCACCGGATCGGCCGCCGGCGCGCTGCACGCGGCCGCCAGAGCGACGAGCGCGACGGAGGTGATGAGCCATCCCGTCCGTCGCACGAGCGCACAACGTAGACCGGGGCAGCGTGGATCGACCCGCGGCCGCTAGCGATGCAGCTGCGGATCGGCGACCGTGGCGCGTAGGCGGATCGTGTGCACCGAGTCGCCGGACAGCACGCCGCTGCGGGCGAACAGCCGGCCGCTCTGCCAGTTCGACAGGCCGAGCTCGGGCTGGTCGAGGGCGAACTGGCCGTCGACCCAGCGGGTGA
This sequence comes from uncultured Acidimicrobiales bacterium, assembly GCA_963794805.1. GTDB lineage: Bacteria > Actinomycetota > Acidimicrobiia > Acidimicrobiales > Ilumatobacteraceae > JAODBQ01. The sequence goes on along the minus strand of CAWCFL010000001.1, from coordinate 78,378 downwards.
AGCCGTCGCCGACGAACGGGGTGTCCACGGCGGCGTAGAACGCGTCGTGCGCCGCCGGGTCGGCACTGATCAGCGAGGCGACGAAGCGCGGGCTGAAGCGGTTGCACGCGGCCACTGCCTGGGCGACGTCGTCGACGACCACGAGGGCGACCTCGGGGACGGCGTCCCATTCCCACTCGGTGGCCAGGCGTTCGTCGTCGACGGCGAGCTCGTGGACGATCGGCTCGACGCCGCGGCTCGCAGCCGCCCGTCGGGCAGCGGCGTGGAACCCGTCCACGAGGTCCGGTCGGGACGCCACCACGCAGCACACGTTCAACGTGTTGCACACCTTGCGATCGAGCGAATGCTCCACGGCGGCGGCGAACCTGTCGGCGTCGGCATCGGCGCCGGCGACGAGCCAGGCACCGCCGGTGCCGTGCAGGCTCACCGGCACGCCGTGCTGGCGGGCCACCGCGCCGAGCTGGGTGACGGCGGCACCCGAGCCGCGCGCCACCGCCAGCGACAGGCGGCCGTCGGCGAACAACGCCCAGCCGGCGGCGTGCGCCGGCGAGTCGACCAGCTGGACCGCACCGGCGGGCAGGCCCGCGGCGGCGAGCGCCGGCGCGAGCGCATGCTCGACGATCGCCCGGGCCGTGCCGAGCGCGTCGCTGCCGATCCGGAAGACGACCGTGTTGCCGGTGCGCAAGACGCCGGCGGCGTCGGCGAAGACGTTCGGCCGGCCCTCGAAGACGAAGCCGACCACCCCCAGCGGACTGCGCCAGACCGCCACGGACCAGCCGTCGTGGACGTGCGTCGCCACGTGCTGGGTTCGCCGCGTGGTGCTGTCGCGCCACGAGTGCAGGCCGTCGATCATCCCGGCGCGCATCGATGCGCTCAGCGTCAGCCGACCGGTCGCCCGGCCGCGTGCGCCGGCGTCGGCGACGTCCGCGGCGTTGGCCGCGGCGATCGGGGCGAACGTCGCGTCGTCGGCGAGGCGTGCGGCGAACTCGGCGAAGAACGCGGTGATCTGCTCGTCGTCGACGTCGACCAGCTCGGTGAACGCGTCCGCGGCTCGGCCGACGGCGAGCTCGACCAACGCGTGCTCCGCCTGCGGCACGTGCAGCAGATCACCGGTCTCGTGGACCACCACGAGCCGGTCGCCGGCCTCGAACGCGTCGGCCAGCTCCTGCGACACGCGCACGATGCGGTCACCACCGAAGACGATCGGCTGGCCCGGCTCCAGCCCGCGCAACTGCTCGCGGATCGAGGCACCCATCGGTTGCACCGTACCGGGAGGGCGTAGCGTCGCAGCCATGAGCAACGAGGCCGACCGCTTCTACTTCCGCCAGCTCCTGTCGGGTCGCGACTTCGCCATCGGCGACCCGATCGCCCAGCAGATGGTCAACTTCGTCTATGCCGTCGGCGACCGAGCGAGCGGCGAGTGCGTGCTCATCGATCCGGCGTACGCGGTGAACGACCTGGTCGACCTGATCGAGCAGGACGGCATGCACCTCACCGGCGTGCTGGCCACGCACTACCACGCCGACCACGTGGGCGGTTCGATGATGGGCTACAAGGTCGAGGGCGTGGCCACGCTGCTCGAGCGCTGCGACTGCCCGGTGCACGTGCAGCGCGCCGAGGTCCCGTGGGTGCAGCGCACCACCGGACTCACCGACGAGCAACTCGTGGCCCACGACGGCGGCGACGTGGTCAAGGTCGGCGACATCGACATCACGTTGGTGCACACGCCCGGCCACACGCCCGGCAGCCAGTGCTTCCACGTCGACGGGCGGCTGGTCAGCGGCGACACGCTGTTCCTCGAAGGCTGCGGACGAACCGACCTGCCGGGCAGCGACCCGGAGCTGATGTACGAGAGCCTGCAGACGCTGGTGGCGATGCCCGACGACACCGTCGTGTTCCCCGGCCACCGCTACTCCGTGCCGTCGAGCGGCACGATCGAGGCGATCAAGGAGACCAACTACGTCTTCCGGCCGCGCTCCAAGGAGCAGTGGCTGATGATGTTCGGCATCAACTGAAGCTTCGCTCCACTTGATGGTCGGGGGCTCGGCCCGACTGCCCAACAAGGACGCCGCCTCCGGCGGCGACGACCGCCACACCTCGGGACACGGGGCGAAGCCCCGTGTGGTGGCCGGGCGCTTCGCACCCGACCACCGCGCTTCGACGAGGGCGCGGGTGGGGGGAGCACGAGGGGGGCGCTCCGCGATCCCCCTCGTCATCGCCCGATCCGGCTCTGCCGGTCGGGCGATCTCAAGCTGAGCGCGGCCGCAGGCCGCCCCTCACTCTTCCGCCGAGATGAGGGAGCGCAGCGAGCGAATCGAGGCGGACTACCAGTCCCTGTCGTGGCCGGCCATGTCGGCGTTGGGGCGGGCCTTGGCCAGCAGGTCGCGGACCAGGTCGCCGACCTCGGTGGCGTCGGCCGGCGCCTGGGTCGTCGGACCGATGTGCCAGCACTCGACGACGCCGAGCTCGGAGCCGGAGGTCTGGAAGACGCGCCCGGTGACGCCCTTGGACTCCGTCGAGGCCAGCCACACGACGATCGGCGCGATCCACCGCGGGTCCATCGCCGCTTTGGACGCCTCGTCCCGATCGCCCATCCCCGCGAGGCCTTCGGTCATGCGCGTGAGCGCACCCGGGGCGATCGCGTTGACCGTCACCCCGTAGCGGCCGAGCTCGCGCGCCGCGATCTGGGTGAACGCGGCGATGCCCGCCTTGGCGGCGCCGTAGTTCGTCTGACCCGGATTGCCGTAGACGCCCGAGGCCGACGACGTGTTGATGATCCGGTTGTCGAGGGTGGCCCCGGCCTTGGCCTGCTCGCGCCAGTACGCCGCAGCCCAGCGCGACGGGGCGAACGTGCCTTTGAGGTGCACATCGATCACCCCGTCCCACTCGTCCTCGGTCATGTTGGCCAGCACGCGGTCGCGCAGGATGCCCGCGTTGTTGATCACCACGTGCAGGTCCCCGTACGTCTCCACGGCCTGGTTGACCAGCCCCTGCGCGCCCGTCCAGCTGGAGACGCTGTCGGTGTTGACCACCGCCTCGCCGCCGGCAGCGACGATCTCGTCGGCCACGGCCTGCACGACCGCCGGATCGCTGCCGGTGCCGTCGGTGTGGCCCCCGACGTCGTTGAGCACCAGCTTGGCGCCGTGCTCGGCGAGCATCCTGGCGTGCTCGCGGCCGATGCCCCGACCGGCTCCGGTGACGATGCACACCCGGCCCTCACAGATCTTCGCCATCGTTGGACACCCCTCGTGTTCACATCCGACACCCCGTCGGACCGTGCTCGCCTGACTACCAGAGCGGCGGCCGGCGCTCCTCAGCGGAGCCGCTGGTCCAACTGCCGGGCGATCTGCTCGACCTGGGCGCGCTTGAGCGTCGGGGAGGAGACGACGAACGCCGCGCTCGTCGCCCCACCGACCTTGGTCGGCATCATGGCCACGGCGCTCGACCCGGGGACCGGGACCAGCTCGGCGTCCTTCGTGCGCGTGGCGTCGTTGGCCAGCTGCTGCGCCTGGTTGGCGGTGAGGCCGGCAACGTGCGCCACCGCGGGGATGAGCACCTCCGGGGCCGCGTCGGTCCGTGCGGCGATGAGGACGAGATCGACGGTGCCGCCATCGGTGAGCGTCAGCGTGCACTCGACCATGACGGCGTCGGCGGCGTCGATCGGCGATGTCCCGGGTGGCCCCGTGGTCGGGTCGGTGCCACCGGCCGCGCCGACGACCACGGAGCCGGTGGCCGGGGTGGAGTTGTCCACGCCACTCGCCGACGCCGACGCCTCCAGCGGCACCGGACAGGCGGTCCCGGTGGTGGCCGCGAGCGTGTCGATGCTGATGCCGCTCTTCGCCTTGGCGTCGCTGCCGCACGCCGCGGCGAGCACGAGGCAGGTGACGCCGAGCGCGACCACCATGCCCCTCCGCGCGTTCATCGACGGACAGCTTGGCACGGCGTCCGCTGCGCAGGCGGGTGGTCGGGCCGGCAGCTGCGCGCGGAACGAGTGCGCTCGGCCGACAGTCGTCGGCGAGAAGATCCAGGTCAGCGACGTGCCCGCCGAGGCGACTCGTGTCGTCCAGCATCCTGTCAGCGCAGGGCGCCGACGATGGCGCTGAACCCGGCGGCCCCCAGCAGCACGAGCACGAACACCCGGAAGCGCCGTCCGTGGAGGTGCCGGCGCAACGGGAAGCCGATCAGCTGAGCAGCGAGCAGCGCCGGCGCGGCGAGCAGCGCAGCCACCACACCGTCGCGGTTGACCTTGCCGGTGGCGACGAACAGCGTCACGGCGAAGACGTTGCTCAGGGCGAACACGGCGACGATGGTCGCCCGGAAGGTCGCCGCGTCGAGCCGGCGCGCCTGCAGCACGAACACCAATGGCGGGCCGTTGGTCGACAGCGACGTGTTCAGCACACCCGATGTGAAGCCGGCCACGGCGTCGCTGGTGCGTCCGGCGCGGATGCGCACGTCGAGCGCGAGCAGCACGACCGCGACGAGCACGGCGACGCCGAGGGCGAAGCGCAGGGCGTTGTCGCTCACGGTGTTCAACACGACGAGCCCGAGGGGCATCCCGAGGTACGCACCGATCGCCATGCGCTTGACCACCGGGCGATCGGCGTCGCGCCGCAGGAACCACGACTGCCAGGTCGTCACCAGCACGCCGACGAGCGTGCTGACGACCACCGCGGTGGTCGGCGAGATGGCCAGCGTCATCAACGGCATCGCCAGGAGCCCGAACCCGAAGCCGGAGAGCGCCTGGACGAAGGAGGCGACGAAGACGGCGCCGACCACCGCGAGGATCTGCGCGGTGGTCATCGTCGGGTGGTCAGGGCTCGATCAGCGACCGACGGTGTAGGTCGGCGCGGCGCGGTCGACGTCGACCAGCAGCCAGCCGTCGTCGAGGAGCGGCTGGAGCGCGGCGCGCAGCTCGCGCCGAGCCTGGAAAGCCACCGGTGAGGCGCTGGCGATCTCGGCAGGTCCGATCGCCGGCACGTCGAGCCGTCGCACCTCCGGCGTCGCTGGCCTGGTGCCGTCGAGCTCCCAGCGCACGGTCACCCGGTCGCTGGGCAACGCACCGTTGATCCCGCCGAGCGGGCCGTAGTGGTCGACGTGGTAGCTGATGCCGAAGGCCCCGAGCCGGCGCAGGTTGAGGTGGGCGTTGCCGTACTGCAACGGGTCGTAGGTCCAGCGCATCGCGGTGATCCCCCGCGCCAGGCACCACGCCCGCTGGCGCTCCTTCAGCGCCGCGCCGAGCCCGCTGCGGCGATACGGCGCCTCGACGGCCAGGTAGTGCGAGTGGTGCACGCGTGGATCGCTGGTGGCGAAGCCGTAGACCGCGCCGACGAGCTGGTCGCCGTCGTACGCACCGATGGCGACGCCACCCTCGCTGATGGTGGCCACGAGGACGTTGACCGAGACCATCTCGTACGGCCCGCCCCACACGCGCACCTCGAGCTCGGGCAACGGCGCCAGCTCGGCGGCGGTGCGCAGCTCGCGCAGGACGATGCCGTCGAGCGACGCGCTCACGGGCGAAGCCCGTGAGCGGTCGACCCAGCGACCGCCAAGGAGCGGGGCGACGATGGGGTCCGGGGGCGCAGCCCCCGAATGTGACGGCTCACGGGCGCAGCGTCTCGACCGACTCCGTCACGTCGGCGAGGAAGTCCCGATCCAAGGTCACGCCGATGCCCGGACCGTCGGTCGGGACCGGCATCATCCCGTCGACGGCCTCCAGCGGCTGCTCGACGATGTCGCGGGCGTAGGTGCGGCTGGCCGAGGCGGTGTCGCCCGGGTAGGTGAAGCCGGGCAGCGTGGCCACGTGGATGTTGTGCGCCCGGCCGACGCCGGTCTCGAGCATTCCGCCACACCACATCGGCACGCCACGCTCGACGCACAGCTCGTGGATCCGCTGCGTGGCGGCGATGCCGCCGACCCGGCCGACCTTGAGGTTGACCACCGAACCCGCCCGCAGATCCAGGGCGGCGCGCACCCGCGCCGGCGAGGTGAGCGACTCGTCGAGGCACAGCGGCGTGCGCAGCAGCGGGGCGAGGGTGGCGTGGTCGACGAGGTCGTCCCAGTGCAGCGGCTGCTCGATGTACTTCAGTCCGTAGTCGTCGAAGCGGCGCAGGGTGTCGAGGTCGTCGAGCGTGTACGCCGAGTTGGCGTCGACGGTCAGCTCGATGTCGGGGAAGTCGGCCCGCACCGGACCGAGTAGCTCGTGGTCCCACCCCGGCTCGACCTTCAGCTTGATCCGCCGGTAGCCCTCGGCGACGTGCTTGCCGATCGACTCGAGCGTCTGGTCGAGCGGGTTCATGCCCAGGCTGGCACCCACCGGGATCGCCGTCGCGGTGCCCCCGAGCACATCGCGCAGCGCCACGCCCTGCTGGCGGGCGAAGCAGTCCCACACGGCGGACTCGAGCGCGGTCTTGCACATCGGGTTGCCGCGGAACCGGGCCCACGCGACGCCGAGGTCGCCGGGGTGCTCGCAGCCGTCGGTCAGCAGCGCGGGCACGAGGGCGGCCCGCAGCAGGTACAGGGCGCCGGCGAGCGTCTCCTCGCGGTACTCGGGCAGGGTCTCCATCACGCCCTCGCCGTAGCCCTCCACGCCGGCGGAGCGCACGGTGACGATCACCGTGTGCTTCTCGGTCTGCGAGCCGAACGACGTGGTGAACGCGCTGCGGAACGGCACGCGGATGACGCGCAGCTCGACCTCGTCGATCCTCATGGCCGCGTTCCTACCAGTTCGCCGCGCGATCCGGCGTCAAGAACCGAGCTGGACGATCGTTCCCGCGCCAGGCGCGACCTGCGGCGTCAAGAACCGAAGGAGACGCTCGCCCCCCGCGAGCTCGGTCACACCCGGCTCACCAGGTGTCGATGTTCGGGCGCTTCTTGCCGGCGCGCGGTAGCGGCTCGGGCGCCGAGGCGAGGATCGCCATGATCCACCGGCGGGTGTCGGCCGGGTCGATGACGTCGTCGATCTCGAAGTGCGACGCAGTGTTCAGCGCCTTGCCGTGGGTGTACATCCGCTCGACCATCTGCTCGAACAGCACCTCGCGCTCGCCGGGGTCCTCGACGGCCTCCAGCTCCTTGCGGTAGCCGAGGCGCACCGCGCCCTCCAGGCCCATCCCGCCGAACTCGCCGGTCGGCCAGGCGACGCAGGCCTGCGGGGCCTTGGTGGTGCCGCCCATCATCGCCTGGGCACCGAGCCCGTACGACTTGCGCAGCACGATGCTGACCAGCGGCACGGTGACGTTGGCTCCGTTGACGAACAGCCGGCAGCAGTGGCGCACGAGTGCGGTCTGCTCGACGGCCGGGCCGACCATCATCCCCGGCGTGTCGACGAGCGTGACGATCGGGATGTCGAACGCATCGCACAGCTGGATGAACCGTGCCGCCTTGTCCGCCCCGGGCGAGTCGATCGCCCCGGCGAGGTGGTTCGGGTTGTTGGCCACGATCCCGACAGGCCGTCCCTCCACGCGAGCGAACGCGGTGACCATCCCGAGGCCGAAGTCGCGGCGGATCTCGAGCACCGAGCCCGTGTCGAAGATCCCTTCGATCGCGGCGCGCACGTCGTAGCTGCGCTTGCGGTCCTCGGGGATCACGTGACGCAGCTCACGCTGGTCGGCGCACTCCCACTCGTCGATCGGGCCCTGGAAGTACGACAGGTACTGCTTGGCCACGGCGACGGCCTCGGCCTCGTCGGCCACGGCGATGTCGACCACGCCGTTGAACTGCTGCACGCTCATCGGCCCGACGGCGGTCGGCTCGAACACGCCGAGGCCGCCGCCCTCGATCATCGCCGGACCGCCCATGCCGATGTTCGAGTCCGCCGTGGCGATGACCACGTCGCACACGCCGAGCATCGCCGCGTTGCCGGCGAAGCAGTAGCCGGCGTTGATCCCGACGAGCGGCACGAGCCCGCTCAGCTGTCCCCAGAACATGAACGCCAGGCAGTCGAGGCCGCTGACGCCGACGCCGTCCGTGTCGCCCGGCCGGCCGCCGCCGCCCTCGGTGAAGAACACGACCGGCAGCTTGAGCCGCTCGGCCACCTCGAACAGGCGGTCCTTCTTGCGGTGGTTCTGCGTGCCCTGGGTGCCGGCGAGCACGGTGTAGTCGTACGACAGGGCGACCACCTGGCCGGCCTTGCCGGCGAACAGGGCGCCGTTCACCCGGCCGATGCCACCGATCATCCCGTCGGCCGGGGTGCGCTTGATCAGGTCGTCGAGCTGGCGGCGGCGCCGCTGCGCCGCGATGACCACCGGGCCGTACTCGACGAACGAGCCTTCGTCGACGAGGTCGGCGACGTTCTCCCGCGCGGTGCGCCGGTGCACCTTGCGGCGCCGCTCGACCATGTCGGGGCGAGCGGGGTCGAGGCCGATCTCGTGGCGGGCGACGACCTCGGCGAGGTCGGGACGGATGCGGTCGAGGTCGATCGCCGCGGCGTCTTCTTCGGCGACCTGCTCGACGTGCTGTGGGGCGATCGACGCGACCGGGTCGCCCTCCATCACCGTGTCGCCGACCTGCACGACGAGTCGGCCGACGATCCCGCTGACCGTGGCGTCGATCGAGTGGTGCATCTTCATCGACTCGATCAGCATCAGCTGCTGCCCGGCGCGCACCTCGTCGCCGGCGCTGACGTCGATGGTGACGATCGTGCCCTGAAGTGGCGAGGCGATGGTGACGGTCGTGCTGATGTCGGTCATGGGCAATCGACGGTAACGCTTGCAGCGTTTAGGTTCTGCAGCGTGGCCAAGGCTGGGGACGAGCACACCGTCGAGCTCGAGGTGGACGGGCACACCGTGGGCATCACCCACCCGGACAAGGTGTTCTTCTCCACGCGCGGCGACACCAAGCTCGATCTGGTGATGTACTACCTGCGCGTCGGTGAGGCGCTGATGCGCCAGATGGGCGACCGGCCGGTGCTGCTGCAGCGCTTCCCCAACGGCGCGTCGGGCTCGTCGTTCTTCCAGAAGCGGATCCCCGAGTCCGCGCCGGAGTGGTTGCAGACCACGATCGTCTCCACACCGAACGGCACCACGTCGCGGGCCCTCGTCATCGCCGACCTCGCCCACTTCATCTGGGCCGTCAACCTCGGCTGCCTGGGGTTCCACTCGTGGCCGATGCGCGCGTCAGATCCCGAGCACTGCGACGAGCTGCGCATCGACCTCGACCCCGGGCCGGGCACGACGTTCCCGATGGCCCAGGAGACCGCCGTGCTGCTGCACGAGCTGCTCGAAGAGCTCGGTGTCCGCGGCTACATCAAGACCACCGGCAACCGCGGGCTGCACGTCTACGTGCGCCTCGCACCCGAATGGGACTCGATCGCCGTGCGCTCGGCGGCGGTCGCGGTCGCTCGGGAGCTGGAGCGCCGCCGGCCGGACCTGGTGACCGCCTCGTGGTGGAAGGAGGAACGCGGCCCGCGGATCTTCATCGACTTCAACCAGAACGCACCGCACAAGACCGTGTTCGCCCCGTGGTCGGTGCGCGCCCACCCGCATGCCCCGGTGTCGTGCCCGTTCGAGTGGGACGAGCTGGCGGCGATCCGCCCCCACGACCTGACGATCGACGTCGTCCCCGCACGCCTGGCCGAGCACGGCGATCCGTGGGCGTCGATGACCGACCACCCGCAGTCGCTGGAGCCGTTCCTCGAGATGGTCGCTGCCGACCAGGCCGCCGGCCTGCTCGACGCGCCGTGGCCGCCGGTGTACCCGAAGATGCCCGGCGAGCCGCCGCGCGTCCAACCGAGCCGCGCCAAGAAGCCCAAGCCCGACCCCGGGTCAGGATGAGCAGATGACCAGCGACGGCCGGACACCGCCGTACCACGACTACCTTGCCGCGGCGATCGCCGAGGCGCGGCTGGGACGGGAGGAGGGCGGGATCCCGATCGGGGCGGCACTGGTCGTGGACGGCGAGGTGATCGCCACCGGGCACAACCGGCGCGTCCAGCTGGGCAGCGCGATCCGCCACGGTGAGACGGACTGCCTGGAGAACGCCGGGCGCCTGCCGGCGTCGACCTACGCCAGGTCGATCATGGTGACCACGCTGTCGCCGTGCGACATGTGCACCGGGGCGATCCTGCTGTACGGCATCCCCACCGTGGTGGTCGGTGAGCACCGGACGTTCGTGGGCGCCGAGGACCACCTGCGCTCGCGCGGCGTCGAGGTGGTCGTCCTCGACGACGAGGAGTGCGTTGCGCTGATGAGCGAGTTCATCGCGGCCGAGCCCGAGCTGTGGAACGAGGACATCGGCGTCTGAACCGAGGCGTCAGCCGCTCAGGTGGGCGTCGAACCAGTCGAGCATCGCCTGGTAGGCCTGTGCCGCCGCATCCGGGTTGTACCGGGCACCGGTGTCGTTGAAGAACGCGTGGTCGGCACCGTCGAACACGCGCAGCTCGTGGGTCAGCCCGGCGGCGACGAGCGCGGCCTCGGCGGCGTCCTTCGTGCCGGTCACGCGACTGTCCAGCCCGCCGTAGATCCCGAGCACTGCGGCGTTCGGCGACCCGGCGAGCGACGCGTCGGCGGGGAACGGGCCGTAGAACGGCACCGCTGCGGCCAGCCGCGGCTCGCCGGCGGCGAGCAGCTGCCAGGTCATCCCGCCGCCGAAGCAGAACCCGATCACGGCGAGCTCGGCGTCCGGCGCCCGCGCCTGCAGCTCGTCGAGGCCGGCGCGCAGGTCGGCGATCATCCGCTCGGCGGGCGCGTTCCCCAGCGCGGCGGTGGCGTCGCCCTCCGTCGGCATGCTCGCCGTGCCACCCTCCTCGGAGAGCAGGTCGATGGCCAGCGCGGCGTAGCCGTCGGCGGCGAGGCGCGTCGGGATGGTGCGGATGTGCGGCGTCAGCCCGCGGTTCTCGTGGATCACCAGCACCGCGCCCTTCGGTTCGGGTGCGGTGGCGAACGCGCCGAGCAGCTCGCCGTTCGGGCCGGCGAAACGGATCTCCTCGGCGGCCACCGTGGACGGCGCCCCACCGGCCGTGGTGCTGCCCGTCGCGCTCGATGTGGTCGCCGCGGATGACGACGACGCGGCCGCCGCGTCGACGACGCCGCCGCCCGTGGTCGCGGCGGTCGACGACGGTGCCTGCGATGCTCGGCGGCGCTGCCGTGGTCGGTGACGCTGCGCTCGACGGCCTGGACGATGCGCCGGATGTGGTCGGCGAGGCGTCGTCGTTGCGGCACGCCGCCAGGAGCGCGAGGGCCGCCGCACCGGACAGCCCGAGCAGGCCGAGGCGGCGCAACGCCTCACGGCGGGTGAGGTGGCCCTCGACGCAGTCGAGCGCGATCTCGGTGGCGATGTACTCGTGAAGTGCCATCGCAGAACGCTACGCGCGCACCGCGGTCGCGCAACCTCGACGCCGCCGGCGGCTCAGCCGGGGCCGGCGACCTCGTCGTTCGGCTCGTCGTCCGGCTCGTCGTTCACCGTGCGCACGAGGTCGAGCAGACGGGCGAGGTCGTCGAGCCTGGCGGCGGTGGTCGCGCCCTGCAGACCGACGCGCAGCGTGTCGACACCGGCGTCGCGGTACCGGCGCAGCCGCTCGGTGATCAGGTCGTCGGTGCCGATCAGGTTCGTCCCCAGCCCGATCGCCGTCGGCACCCGGCGCGCGGCCGCGTCGCGATCGCCGGCGAGCCACAGCTGCTGCACCGCGGCGACGTCGTCGGCGTATCCCTGGCGGGCGAACGCGTCGTTGTAGAAGTTGCGCCTCGGCGAGCCCATCGCGCCGAACGTGAACGCGTAGCCGGCGGCATGGCGCCGGCCGGCCGCCTCGACGTCGTCGGTGAACTCCAGCCCGACGGCCACGGTCAGGTCGATGTCGTCGAGGGTCCGCCCCGCGGCCTCGGCGCCGGTTCGGATCGGCTCGACGAACACGTCGGCGGTCTCCGGGAAGAACGAGTTGCCGATCCACCCGTCGGCCAGCGCCCCGGTGAGCCGCAGGTTCGCCGGGCCGAGCGCGGCGACATAGATCGGGACGCCCACCGGCGCCGCCGGCGAGCGCAGGCTGCGGCCCTCGCCGCCGGGCAACGGCAGCGTGTAGACCTCGCCGTCATAGCGCAGCTTGTCCCCCGCCGTGATGGCCCGGATGATCTCGATGGTCTCGCGGGTGCGCGTGACCGGCCGGTCGAAGCGGACGCCGTGCCAGCCCTCCATCACCTGCGGGCCGCTGGTACCGACGCCGAGGATGAACCGGCCGCCGGACAGCGACTGCAACGACATCGCCGACATGGCCAGCATCGCCGGGGTCCGCGCCCGAGCTGGACGATGCCGGTGCCGAGCCTGATCGTCTCGGTGCACGCCGCGAGGTAGGCCAGCGGGGTCAGCGCGTCGTACACCCAGAACTCGGGCACCCACACCGACGTCGCCCCGAGCCGCTCGGCCTGGCGGACGAAGTCGACGCCGTCGGCGTCGAACGACGCCGCCCCGACGCCGATCGCCAGCGTCATGTCGGCTCCTCGGCGAGCCGCTTGATCCCGTCGACGGTCGCCTGCATGTTGGCCTGGTGCTCAGCGAGGCGGCGGGCGACGATCCGCTCCTCCTTGTCCGGCATCGCCTCGATCGCCGGCGTGAGCCCGGACGGCGCCGGGCCGAGCCGGCACCGCTGGCGCAGGCGCACCCCGGCGGCCGACGGTTCCAGCTCGAACCGCCACGTCGCCGACGGATCAGCGGCGTCGCCGACGGCCCATTCGAACGCGCGGCCCACGTCGCAGCAGGTGACGACGCACGTCGTCTGCCACGGCCCGATCGCCGGGTGCGCGCTGTGGCCGACGAAGCGGGCCCCGACGGCCGGCCCGGCGTCGAGCCACTCGGCACGCTGCAGCTCGCCGGAGAACTGCGCCGGCAACTCGATGTCGGTCACGAGCGCCCACACCCGTTCGACCGGTGCGTCGACGACGGCCTCGGCCTCGGCGGTGGGCCCGTCCGCGTAGCGCATCAGTCGCTCATCATGGCGCTACAGGGCGAGCGACGCCGCCTTGGACAGCACGCCGGCGCGCTCGGCGCCGATCGTGGTCGACTCACCGTGACCGGTGTGCACGATCGTCTCGTCCGGCAGGCGCAGCAGCACGTCGCGGATGGAGCGGACGATCGTCGGCTCGTCGCTGTAGCTGCGCCCGGTGGCGCCCGGCCCGCCGCAGAACAGCGTGTCACCGGTGAGCACCACGCCGCTGGCGACGTCGTGGAAGCAGCAGCAGCCGGGCGAGTGTCCCGGGGTGTGCAGCACGGCGAGCTGGTGGCCGCCGGCAGCGAGCGTCGATCCGGGCTCGACCGCCCCGTCGGGCGACGCGGCCGGCCACACGACGTCCCACAGCATCCGGTCGGCGTCGTGCAGCAGCACCGGCGCATCGACCACGTCGCGCAGCGGCACGGCGGCGTTGATGTGGTCGTTGTGCCCGTGGGTGAGCACGATGGCCCGTACCCGCCGTCCGTTGATCGCCTCGACGATCGGCGCGGCGTCGTGGGCCGCGTCGAACACGAGCACCTCGCGGTCGTCGCCGACGAGCCAGATGTTGTTGGTGACCTCCCACTCGCCGCCGTCGAGGGCGAAGATCCCGTCGGTCGTGACCAGTTCGATGGGCACGACGACCTCAGAGCACGACGACGCTGCGGAGGACCTCGCCGCGCTCCATCTTGTGGAACGCCTCCTCGACGTCGTCGAGGCCGATGGTCTCGGACACGAACTTGTCGAGCGGCAGGCGGCCCTGCAGGTACAGGTCGATGAGCATCGGGAAGTCGCGCGACGGCAGGCAGTCGCCGTACCAGCTGGACTTCAGCGCGCCGCCCCGACCGAACACCTCGATGAATGGCAGCTCGATGGTCATGTCGGGACGGGGCACGCCGACGAGCACCACCGTGCCGGCCAGGTCGCGCGCCTCGAACGCCTGGCGGTAGACGGCCGGGTTGCCGATCGCCTCGATGCACACGTCGGCGCCGTTGCCGTCGGTCACCGACTGGATGAACGCGACCGGGTCGGCCTCCTTCGAGTTCACCGTGTGCGTCGCCCCGAACTCCTTGGCCAGGGCGAGCTTGCGCTCGTCGATGTCGACGGCGACGATCGTGTGCGCCCCGGCGAGGTGGGCGCCGGCGATGGCTGCGTCGCCCACGCCGCCGCAGCCGAAGACGGCCACCGAGTCACCGCGCCCGACGTTGCCGGTGTTGATCGCTGCGCCGATGCCGGCCATCACGCCGCAGCCGAGGAGTCCGGCCGCGGTGGCCGGCGCGGTGGGGTCGACCTTGGTGCACTGCCCACTGTGCACCAGCGTCTTGTCGGCGAACGCGCCGATGCCGAGCGCCGGCGACAGCTCGGTGCCGTCCTGCAGCGTCATCTTCTGCGTGGCGTTGAACGTGTTGAAGCAGTACCACGGGCGCCCGCGCAGGCAGGCGCGGCACGTGCCGCAGACCGCCCGCCAGTTGAGGATGACGAAGTCGCCCGGGGCTACCGACGTGACCCCCTCGCCGACGGACTCGACGATGCCCGCAGCCTCGTGGCCGAGCAGGAACGGGAACTCGTCGTTGATCCCGCCCTCGCGGTAGTGCAGGTCCGTGTGGCACACCCCGCACGCCTGGATCGCGACGACGGCCTCGCCGGGACCCGGATCAGGGATGACGATCGTCTCGATCGACACCGGCTCGCCCTTCGCCTTCGCGACAACCCCTCGAACCTGTTGCGACATGCGGCGAAGCTAGCGAACCGGCGTGGTCCGTGCGGGCGTGAGCAGTCCGGCGAACATGTCGACGTCAGGCGTGCTTGACCGCCGCGGCGTCGTGCAGGCCGAGCAGGTCGACGGCCCGCTCGCGCATCTCCACCTTGCGCACCTTGCCGGTGACGGTCATCGGGAACTCGTCGGTGATGTGCACATAGCGGGGGATCTTGTAATGCGCCAGCTTCCCCGCGGCGAAGGCCCGGATCGACTCGGCCGTCGGTGCCTCGGCGCCGGGCTTGACCTGGATCCAGGCCATCAGCTCCTCGCCGTAGCGCTCGTCGGGCACGCCGATCACCTGCACGTCGGCGATCGCGGGGTGGCCGTAGAGGAACTCCTCGACCTCGCGCGGATACACGTTCTCGCCACCACGGATCACCAGGTCCTTGATCCGCCCGACGATGTTGACGTAGCCCTCGGTGTCCATCACCCCGAGGTCGCCGGTGTGCATCCACCCGGCGGGGTCCACCGCGTCGTTGGTCTTCTCCGGTTCGCGCCAGTAGCCGAGCATCACCGAGTAGCCGCGGGTGCACAGCTCTCCCGGCTGGCCCGGCGGAACGACCAGGCCCGACTCCGGGTCGATCACCTTCACCTCGACGTGCGGCATCACCTGCCCGACCGTCGCGACCCGGCGGTCGATGTCGTCGTCACGCCGTGTCTGGGTGGACACCGGCGAGGTCTCGGTCATCCCGTAGCAGATCGACACCTCGGCCATGTTCATCTCACTGATCACCCGCTTCATGACCTCCACCGGGCACGGCGAGCCGGCCATGATCCCGGTGCGCAGCGACGACAGGTCGTGGTCGGCGAACGACGGGTCGCCGAGCATGGCGATGAACATCGTCGGCACGCCGTAGAGCGACGTGCACCGCTCGGCGGCCACTGCGGCGAGGGTCGCCGCCGGGTCGAAGCCGGGTGCCGGGATGACGATGCACGCGCCGTGCGACGTGCACCCGAGGCAGCCCATCACCATGCCGAAGCAGTGGTAAAAAGGGACGGGTAGGCACACCCGATCGGCCTCGGTGTAGTGCACCAGCTCGCCGACGAAATAGCCGTTGTTCAAGATGTTGTGGTGCGACAGCGTGGCGCCCTTGGGGAACCCGGTCGTGCCCGACGTGTACTGGATGTTGATCGCGTCGTCGAAGCGCAGGCCGGCCATCCGCTCGTCGAGCGCCTCGGACGAGACGGTGTCGCCGGCGGCGACGAGCTCGTCCCACCCCGGCGTGCCGATCAGCACGGTGCGCTCCAGCGCGGCACGGTCGGGCGCCACCTCGGCCACCATCGCCGCGTAGTCGCTGGTCTTGAACTGCGTGGCCGAGACCAGCAGGCGCACGCCCGACTGGTCGAGCACGTAGGACAGCTCGTGCGTGCGGTACGCGGGGTTGATGTTCACCAGGATCGCCCCGACCTCGGCGGTGGCGTACTGCAGCAGCACCCACTCCGGGCAGTTGGGTGCCCAGATGCCCACCCGGTCGCCGGCCTCGATGCCGGCGGCGAGCAGTCCGCGGGCGAGCCGGTCGACGTCGGCGCCGAGCTCGGCGTACGTCCACCGCCGTCCGCTCGGGCAGTCGACCAGCGCCTCGCGCTCGCCGTGGCGGGCGATGGTCCGCCGCAGGTCGTCGCCGATGGTCCGGCCGATCAACGGCTGGTCCGACGTCCCGCTTGCGTACGACTGCTCGAACGTCCCCATGTCGACCCCCTCGTCGTGTCCCCGGATTGCACGTTAGGCGCCCGTCCCGGCGTGATCGACGGCGTCCAGCTCCGTCCTGGACGCACGAGGACGCGCCGGGCGCGCTCGCCGGCGTTCACATCGCTTCTGGACGCAACGAACGAAGCGCGGCCGGTCAGGAGTAGAGCGCGGCGAGGTCGGCTGCGACGGCCGCCAGCCGGGCGCGCACGTCGACAGGTGAGAGCACCTCGACGGCCGCGCCCCAGCCGGCCAGCTCGTGGGCCAGGCGCTGCACGCTCTGGCCGCGCAGCTCGACGGCGATGCGCCCGTCGGCCACTGGCGGGCCGACGCGTGCGCGCGTGGTGAACGTCCAGCGCAGCGGCCCAACCATGCCCGGGTCGACGAGCACCTCGGCGACCACCGGGGCGCGCAGCTCGTCGACGCGGTCGCTGATCAACCGCCACGCCGCTTGCAGCTCGAAGCCGTCGGGCCGGACGACCACCTCGTCGAGCAGGTCGACGGACACCATGCGGTCGACGCGGAACGTGCGCAGCCCGGCCTCGGTGTCGCCGACGAGGTACCAGATCGGACCTTTGGCGGCGATGCCCAACGGGTGCACGACGCGCGTCGACTCGCTGCGGTCGCGGGCGACGTAGCCGAGGCGCACCTGCCGTCCGGTGACGACGGCGCGCTGCACGTCGTCGAGGTGCGGCGGCGGCGGACGCTCGGGCACCCTGTGGTCCCAGCCGTGCGGCTCGACCACCACGGCCGTGGACGCAGCGATGGCCTCGGCGCGGAACGGCTCGGGCAGGGCGCGCACGAGCTTGCGCAGCGCACTCTTCAGTTCCGGCGCGGCCGGCGATGCCGGGCCGGCCACGAGGAACAGCGCCTGCGCCTCCGCGGCGGTGAGCGCGCTGAGGTCCGTCGTGCCGTCGCCGAGCATCCGCCACCCGCCGTTGCGTCCCTGCGTCGAGTAGATCGGCAAGCCGGCCATGCCGAGCGCGTCCAGATCACGACGCGCGGTGCGCTCGGACACCTCCAGCTCGCGGGCCACCTCGCCGGCGGTCACCTGCCCGCGGGTCTGCAACATCATCAGGATCGCCACGAGGCGGTCGGCGCGCACGAACCGATCATCCCACCGAACCCGGCCAATCCATGGCCGGTTCAGAACATCGCGACGGGCTCGCGATCAGGCTCGTGACGCAGAACGGGTGGCCCGCCGGGTCGACCAGCACCAGCCCTCGAGCGCGACGAAGGCATCCGACTCGAGTCACCTCGAGGTCGAGCAGCTGCCGGGAGGAGTCGGCGAGCCCGGGGGGATCCGGGGTGTCGAGGAAGATCGCCGCGAGACGGGCGATGGCGGTCCTGGCGCCGTTCACGTCGACCGCTGGATCAGCCGCTCGTCGACTTGGCCTCGAGCTCGGCCGCGTACTTCGCGGTGACCGCCTCCACCGCCTTCATGTTGCTCTCGGCCAGCTCGGGGCGGGCGGCGCGGGCGCGCGCCTTGGACTCCAGCGTCGAGTACGCCTGGCCCTGGAAGTGCGGGGCGACGTGGCGGGCGAACAGCTCGAAGCTGCGGAACTTGGCGGCCGGGGCCGCCCAGTCGTGGGCGAGCTGGAGGTAGGCGCCGAAGCCGCCGTTGGACTGCTTGACCAGCCGCTCGATCTGGGCGACGGCGTCGTCGGGCGTGCCGACCGAACCCAGCCCGGTCTCGTTGATGAAGTCGATGAACTCGCGCAGCGTCGTGCCGTCGCCCACCGACATCTGGGGGAACGCCGCGGTGTGCTGGAAGTAGTCGAACCACTGGGCCATGCCGTGCTCGACGTCCTTGTACGCCTGCTCGCGCGTCTCAGCGAGGTGCATCAGGCCGACGAGGCGCCAGGCGTTGCGATCGACGGTCGCGCCGTAGTGCGCAGCGCGCTCCTCCATCACGTCCCAGTGCAGCCCGAGCACGTCGAAGCCGGCAGCCGTGGTGGCCCCGATGGACAGCAGGCCGTGGCCGTAGCGCCCGGCGAGGCGCGGGCCGGCCGGCGAGGCGACGGCGGCGATGACGATCTCCGGGTGCGGATCGGTGTAGGGGCGCAGGTGCAGGCGGGCGTCGCGCAGGTCCCAGCGCTCGTTCTTGAACGTCACCGGGTCGTCGCTCGACATCAGCCGGGTGATGATGTCGACGGCGTCCTCGAGCAGCTCGCGGGTGTGCGGCATGTCCAGTCCGATCATCGCCGCATCGCTCGGCAGCGCGCCCGGCCCGAGGCCGAGCATGAACCGCCCCTTGGTCATGTGGTCGAGCTGCACGGCGCGCTCGGCGACCCACAGCGGGTTGTGGTAGCTGGCACTCACCACCCCGGTGCCGAGCTTGATGTGTCGCGTGCGCTGCGCCGCCGCGGCGATGAAGATCTCCGGCGAGGCGATCACCTCGCTCCCCGCGGAGTGGTGCTCGCCGATCCACGCCTCGTCGAAGCCGAGCTTGTCGAGGTGGTCGATGAGCTCCAGGTCGCCGTCGATCAGGACCGTCGGGTTGACCCCGGCCGGGTGGAACGGCGCCATGAAGATCCCGAAGCGCATGCGCGTCATGAGTCGAACCCCTTTCGCGCCGGCGGCGTTCGCCGCGGCGCCAACGTGCCGCGGCCCCCGCCGCAGCACAGGTCACCGTAGTCCGCGTCCACCGGACGTGGCAGCGCCGGGTCGCAGGCGACCGGCGCGATCCGCGTCGCCTCAGTCGGTGTCGCCGTCGAGCAGAGGTTCGGCGCTGGCGATCGCCGCGAGCACGGATCCGGGGTCGCGCCGGCGGGCGAGGTCCGCCAGCGAGACGATGCCGAGCAGGTGGCCGTCCTGCACGACGGGCAGGCGGCGGACCGCGTGCCGGGTCATCACCGCGATCGCCTCGGCCAGCGGCGCATCGGGGCCCACGCTGTGCAACGTCGGGCCGCGCAAGTCGCCGATCACGGCGCCACCGTCGAGCCCGGAGGCCAGCGCGCGCGACGACGAGGTCGCGGTCGGTGACGATGCCGATCGGACGGCGCTCCTCGTCGATCACCACGACGTCGCCGATGTTGCCGGCGCGCATCGCCGCTGCCGCGTCGCGCACGGTCGCCCCGGCCAGCAACGCGACAGGCTCGGCCGTCATCACGTCGCGGACGCGCACCGCGTCGGGCTCGTCGAGATCTCCGGCCACCGACAGCTGGTTGCTGACATCGGCGACGCCGAGCGTGTCCCAGCAGTCGTCGCCGGCCGAACGCTTGGCGAGGCGGGTCGACACGTCGCCTTGGACGATGACCACGGCCTGCTTGACGTCGACGCGCAGGTGGCAGCCGGCCGTGTGCGGGTTGTGCCGCAGGCGTTCGACGATGTCGGCCTTGATCGCCCCGTCGGGCCGGTTGTGCGGGAGGTCCTGGCGATCCGCACCCGTGTACCAGCCGTAGTAGTAGCGCTCCCCAGGGATGATCCACGGCTCCATGTCGACCTCCTCGTCGGATGGTCCTACCCGCGCGCGGTGGCGGCGAGACGAGGTGGTGCCTCCGTGCAGCGGGCCACCGTGTGATCCGCAAGACTCGCCGCAGTCGACGAAGGGGTGCAGATGTCGGTCGAGGTGCGTGACGTGGCCTATGAGGCCGAGGGGCTGGCGATGCTCGGTCATCTGGCCGTGCCGGACGGCGACGATCGACGCCCGGCGGTGCTCGTGTGCCACGAAGGACCGGGACTCGACGACCACGCCAAAGGACGTGCCGAACGCCTCGCCGCCGAGCTCGGGGTCGTGGCGTTCGCCCTCGACTACCACGGCGGCGGCCAGCCCGTGCCACGCGACCAGATCATGTCCCGCCTCGGGCCGCTCATGGGCGACCCGCCGAAGATCCGCCGGCTCGGCCGTGCCGGGCTCGACGTGCTCCTGCAACACCCGCGCGCCGACCCGTCGCGGGTCGCCGCGATCGGCTTCTGCTTCGGCGGCACGATGGCCCTGGAGCTCGCCCGGGACAGCGTCGAGCTCGCCGCCGTGGTCGGGTTCCACTCCGGCCTGGCCACGGCCAGTCCCGCCGCACGCGACGCTGTGTCGGCTCGACTGCTGGTGTGCATCGGGGTGGACGACCCGATCATCCCGCCCGAGCAGCGGGCCGCGTTCGAGCAGGAGATGAACGCCGCCGGCGCGGACTGGCGGATGAACCTGTACGCGAACGCGGCGCACAGCTTCACCAACCCGGCGGCCGCCAGTGCCGGCATGGCCGGCGTCGAGTACCACGAGCTCACCGACCACCGCTCATGGCGGGCGATGGTCGATCTCTTCCAGGAGGTGTTCTGAATGTTCCACGCCAGATCGGTGCGCCGTGTCGTCACCGGCCACGACGCGAGCGGCAAGGCCGTCGTCGCCAGCGACGAGTGGGTCGACCCGTTGACGCTGGGCCTGATGCCCGGCAGCGAGTTCCACCTGCTGTGGGGTGGCGACGCCCCGCCGGAGTTCCCCGACGACGGGTCGCGTCCGGCCACGCCGGCGTACTTCCCGGCCGTCGGCGGCTTCCGCTTCGGGCAGTTCGCCGTGCCGCCGATGGGGTCGGTGAACCTGCCGCCCGATCTCGACGTCGGGCAGGCCGTCGCCGAGGTGAACGACAAGTTGCCCGGCTTGCTGGACCACATGGAACCCGACGTGCCCGGCATGCACACCACCTCGACGATCGACTTCGAGGTCGTGCTCGACGGCGAGATCTGGCTGGAGCTCGACGACGGCGTCGAGGTGCACCTGCAGACCGGCGACTGCGTCGTGCAGAACGGCACGCGCCACGCGTGGCGCAACCGCGGTGACATCACCGCCCGGCTGGCGGTGATCCTCCTCGGCGCGCACCACACGAACGTGCCGCCCAAGGGGTAGGCGCGCCGACCGCGGGGCGTACGCTCCCTCCATGGGGAAGTTGCCGTTGGTGGAGGTGCCGATCGTCGGTTACGGCGAGGCGGAGTCGGCGATGGTCGAGTACCGGCGAGCGGGTGAAGCGCGTGCTGCCGCGTTGGGCAACCGCGGGCCGCTGCTCGTCGACGACGAGGGCCGGGTCGATCCGGCGATCCTCGAGGCCTACGAGCGCACCGGGTTCTACGTGTTCGAGGGCGTGCTCGGACCTGAGGAGCTGGAGGACATCGAGCGCGACGTGATCGAGATCCTCGATCGCTCGCCGGTCACCAAGGGCGCGGCCGTCGATCGCCATGGCCGCCCGGCGCTCGGTGCCGACGGGCGGGAGCGCAACCTCGGGTGGGTCAAGCCGCTGTCGGACCCCGTCGGCGGGACGAACGCGGTGAAGGGGCGTCACCCGGTGAAGATGTTCGAGCCGGCCGCCCCGGACGGCGCGCCCGAGCTGGTGCTGCAGATCGTGCTCGGCTCCCTGCAGTTCTCCCCAGCGTGCCTGCGGGTGTACGGCCACCCCGGCCTGCTCGCCTTCGCCGCGGCGATCAACGGCGACGACTTCGTGCCGTTCAACGAGGCCGTGTGGATCAAGCAGCCCGGCCTCGGCGGTTCGGTGGCCTGGCACCAGGACGGCTGGACGCACTGGAGCAGCCCCGACCTCGACTCGGGCAGCCACGGGTTCAACTTCATGGGCCAGCTGTACGGCTGCACGTCGGCCAACGGCCTGTGGGTCGTGCCCGGCTCGCACAAGATGGGCAAGGTGGACATCACGGCGCTGGTCGCCGAATGCGGCTCCGACCGGCTGCCCGACGCCGTCCCGCTGATCTGTGCGCCCGGCGACGTGGCCATCACCAGCCGCCAGGCGGTGCACGGCTCGTTCGCCAACACGAGCCCCGACCCACGGGTGACGATCAACTTCGGCTTCCACCGCCGGCGCTCGGTGCTCGGCGTGCGCAGCGGCGGGGTGCACAACGAGGAGGCGGTGTACACGCCGGAGCGGATCGACGAGCGGGCCAGGGTCATCGCCTACGGGATCGACGCCCGCGCACAGCGCTACCCGGACGAGCCGCGCTTCGTCTACCAGCCGTTCGTCGGCCGGGAGGACGAGTTCCGCTGGACGCCCGACGTCGACCTGTTCGACTACAACCTGCTCGACCTGGGGATCTGACCCTTCGTCGCGGCCGGTGACGCGTGCCGGTGACGCGCGCCGGTGACGCTGGCCGGTGACGCTGGCCGGCGATCGCTGGCCCGGGTACGGGCCACCGACGGGCCAGCGTGGCGTGCCAGCGTCGACGCGGCGGTCAGGCGAGCGCGGCGAGCGCCTTGGCCACGCGCTGCGGGCTCGCCGGACGAGCGGTCTTGATCGCCTGGGCGAACGTGGCGACGCGCAGCTCCTCCAGCAGCCAACCGGCGTCGACCACGTCGGCCGGCACGCGGCCGCGCGGCTGCCGATCGAGGATGGTCCGGTAGCGGCGCTCCAGCGCGACCACCTCGGCCATCCGCTGGCGGTCCCGGTACGGGTCGTCGGGGAGCTTGGCGGCCCGGCGGGCGATGGCGTCGACGTAACGCTCGACGTCGTGCAGGCGGACCGTGCCCGCGGCGCTGACGAAGCCGGGGCGCGTGAGGCGGTCGAGGTGGGCACGGATGTCGTCGACCGACGGGCGCAGGTCGTCGGTGATCAGGCGGTCGAGCGTTGCCCGGACGGTGTTCGCCGCGGCGATGACCCGCGCCGCCACCACGAGCGCGGCGGCGGCGTCGGCGGCGATCCGCCGACGGCCGTCGTCGACGAGTGCGGCGAACGCCGCAGCCGTCCAGACCTCGCCGTGCTCGACGACGAGCGCTTCGGTCGCCGCGGCGATGCAGTCGTCGGCCAGCTCCGCGGGGAGGACGTCGCCGGCGAGGACGGCCAGCTGCGCCGCCGGGGACAAGCGCTCGATTGCCGCACGCTGGCGGCTCATCTGCTCGGCAACGGGCAGCCCGGCCGACTGCGTCGTCTCGGCGAGATCGTCCAGGCCGATTGGCTGCCATCGCCCGCCGCGCCGCTGCCCGCCGGCCGGCGACCCGGCGGCGGGCGATGTGGCTGCTGGCGACGTGGCCGCGGGCACCGGGCGCTTGGACCGGCCACCGAGCAGCATCGCCGGCGTGACCGGCACGGCGAGGGTCAGCAGCCGACGGACCCCGGTGCGCTGGGCGCGGGCCTGCACGTCGGGGTTGGTGAACACCCGCAGCGAGACGCTCGCCGTGTCGTCGAGGAGCGCCGGGTAGCCGACCACCGCGATGCCGCCGCGCACGGTCTCCACCGTGCGCGGCAGGTCACCGACGTCCCACGCGGTGATCCCGGCGCGCTCGATGCCGGGAGCGGCGGTGGACGCGATGGCCTCGCGGGCCCGACCGGCGAGACGCCGCCGCAGGGCGTCGAGATCGGTCCCGGTCGCCAGGGTGGTGCCGTCGTCGGCGTCGACGGCGAACGTGATCCGCAGGTGCGCCGGGGCCCGGGACAGGTCGATGTCGTCCGGGTGCACCGTGGCCGAGCCCAGACCGGTGAGGACGGCGGCCAGGGCGTCGGTGACCGGCCCGTCGCGATCGCTGGTGGCGAGGAGCCCGGCCGCCGTGCGCGAGGTGTCGGCCAGCGGGCTCAACGCCCGGCGGAGCTGCTTGGGCAGCGTGCGCACGAGCGACTCGACGAGCTCGTCGCGGAATCCGGCGACACCCCAGTCGAAGCCGTCGGCCCGCACCCGGTTGAGCACGGCCAGGGGAACGTGCACCGTGGCACCATCGCCGAGCGCGCCGGGCTCGAAGCGGTAGGTGACCTCGAGGGCGAGGTCGTCCTGGTGCCACACGGTCGGGAAGCCGTGCAGGTCGAGGGACCCGTGGCCACCGGCCATGAGCACGTCGGGGGTGAGCGTGAGCAGATCGGGCGAGGTGCGCCTGGCCTGCTTCCACCAGCGGTCGAAGCGCCGGGCGGACACCACGTCGTCGGGCACCCTGCGGTCGAAGAAGGCGGACAACGTGCCCTCGTCGGCGAGCACGGCTCGGCGGGCCCGCTCGGCGATCTCGGCCACCGAGGCGAGCACGTCGCGGTTGGCGTCGATGAACGCGTGGTGCGCGTGCCACTCGCCGCGCACGAGCGCGTGGCGGATGAACAGCTGGCGGGCGCCGACCGGATCGATGCGGTCGAAGGCCACCCGCCGCCCCGTGACCAGCGGCAGACCGAACAGCGTCACCCGCTCGCCGACCGTTGCCGCCCCCCGGTGTTCGTCCCACGCCGGCTCGCCGTAGGACCGGCTGACGAGATGGGCGCCGGCGCGCTCGGCCCACTCCGGCTGGATCGGGGCGACCGTGCGGGCCCACAGCCGGTTGGTCTCCACCAGCCCACCGGCCATCACCCAGCGCGGCAGCTTCTTGGCCGCCGCCGACTCTCGGCCGATGACGAACCGCGCCCCACGGGCGCCGCGGTACTCGCGGGCCTCCCCGTCGCGCATCCCGACCTGCGACAGCAGGCCGGCCAGCAGTGCCTGGTGCACGTGGTCGGGGTGCGCGGCAACCGTCGTCGGATGGATGCCGACGGTGCCGGCCGCCTGACGCAGCTGGCTGAACAGGTCCTGCCACTCGCGGACGCGCAGGAAGTTGAGGAACTCGGTGCGACACAGCCGACGGAACGCACTCGACGAAAGCGCCCGCTGCTGCTCGCGCAGGTGGTCCCACAACCGCACGAGGGCCATGAAGTCCGAGCCGTCGCTGACGGCGACGCCGCGTGGGTCGTCGTGAACGGTGAACCGGGCGTGGGCCTCGTCGGCCGCCTGGCGCTTGTCGGCCGGACGCTCGCGCGGGTCCTGGATCGACAGCGCCGCGGCCACCACCATCACCTCGCGGGCACAGCCGAGCTCGTCGGCGGCGAGCACCATCCGCCCGAGTCGTGGGTCGACGGGCAGGCGGGCCAGCCGACGTCCGAGCTTGGTCAACCGGCGCCGATCCGCCGGCATCCCCGGCTCCAGCGCGCCGAGCTCCTCGAGCAGCAGCACGCCGTCGCGGATCGACCGGCCGTCGGGCGGGTCGATGAACGGGAACGCAGCGACGTCGCCGAGACCGAGCGCGGTCATCTGCAGGATGACCGCCGCCAGGTTCGTGCGCAGCACCTCCGGCTCGGTGAACGCCGGCCGGGCGGCGAGGTCGTCCTCGGCGTAGAGCCGGATGGCCGTGCCGGGCGCCACCCGCCCGCACCGCCCGGCGCGCTGATTGGCCGACGCCTGCGACACCGGCTCGATCGGCAGGCGTTGCACCTTGAGCCGTGTGCTGTAGCGCGAGATGCGGGCGGTGCCGGCGTCGACCACGAAGCGCACGCCGGGCACCGTGAGCGACGTCTCGGCGACGTTCGTCGCCAGCACGATGCGCCGGCCGCGATGTGGCTGGAAGATGCGGTGCTGCTCGGCCGCCGAGAGCCGGGCGTAGAGCGGGAGCACGTCGGTGTCGGCCAGGTCGAGGCGGCGCAGGTGGTCGGCGGCGTCGTGGATCTCCCGCTCGCCGCTGAGGAACACGAGCACGTCGCCGGGACCGACGGCACGCAGCTCCTCCACCGCGTCGGCGATGGCCTGCACCTGGTCGCGCTCGTCGGCGGCGCCGGCAGGGAGTCGTGGCTCGCCGTCGCCGAACGGCCGGTAGCGCACGTCCACCGGGTAGGTGCGCCCGCTGACCTCGATCACCGGCGCACCGCCGAAGTGCTCGGCGAAGCGCTCGGTGTCGATCGTGGCCGAGGTGATCACCACGTGCAGGTCGGGGCGACGGTCGAGGAGGCGGTGCAGGTAGCCGAGGAGGAAGTCGATGTTCAGGCTGCGCTCGTGGGCCTCGTCGACGATGATCGTGTCGTAGCGCCGCAACATCCGGTCGCGCTGCACCTCGGCCAGCAAGATCCCGTCGGTCATCACCTTGATCCGCGTGTCGGGCCCGACCCGGTCGGTGAAGCGCACCGCGTAGCCGACCGCACTGCCGAGCTCCACGCCCATCTCCTCGGCGACGCGCTCGGCGATCGTGCGCGCCGCGAGCCGGCGCGGCTGGGTGTGGCCGATCAGCCCGGCCGCGCCCCGGCCGGCTTCGAGGCACAGCTTGGGCAGCTGCGTGCTCTTGCCCGACCCGGTCTCGCCGGCGACGACGACCACCTGGTGGTCGCGCAGCGCGGCGACGATCTCGGCGCGCCGCTCGGTGATCGGCAGCTGCGCCGGGTAGTTCAGCTCGAGCGGCGCGATCGACACCGACGCGACGGTACCGGCGCCTGCCCGCCCGCCGCTCGACGTTTCAGCGCCCGGTGCCCGCCGTCCCCTGCAGCCACCACCCGAGTCCCCCACGTGCGCCCGAGTCGCACACGTCCACTCGAGTCGGAGCCGTGCACCCGAGTCGGATCGGAGCGCCCGAGTCGCACCCGTCCACCCGAGTCGGAACGGTGCGCCCGAGTCGCACACCTGCCAAACCGCACACCACCGACTCGACCGCACGCCACCGACTCGGATCCCGAGCGGAGACCGGAGTCGCAGGCGTCCCCCCCGAGTCCGACGCGTGCGAGACCGCACGCCACGGACTCCACCGCACGCCACCGACTCGGGCGGCGGTCACCCGAGTCGCACTGGCGACACGAGTCGCAGACGTCGCGACCGCACGCCACCGACTCGGGCGCACGCCTGCGACTCGGGTTGGCGGCGCGAGGACGCGGCGCCCGAGTGAGGTCAGCCGGCGGCGGTCGACGACGCCGACTGGGCGGCGGTGAAGGTGAAACCGGGGTAGCCGTCGGCGGCGATCTGCTCGCAGCGCTCGCGATAGGCGCCGACGCCGCCGGGATAGGGCATGAACACCCGCGGCTTGCCCGGGATGTTCGCCCCCAGGTACCACGAGTCGGCGAGCATGAACATCGTCTGGCTGGCGATGTCGTTGACGTGCGCCACCCACTCCGTCTCGGCATCCGCGTCGGCGTCGATCACCTCGAGGCCGTCGGCCTGCATCTTCTCGATGACCCCGGAGATCCACTCGACGTGCTGCTCGATCGACACGGGCATGTTGCTCAGCACCGACGGGGAGCCGGGACCGGTGATCATGAACAGGTTGGGGAACCCGGACACCGACACACCGAGGTACGTCAGCGGACCGTGGGCCCACTTGTCGGCCAGGAGCTCGCCGTCGCGACCCTCGATGCCCATGCGGTTGAACGTGCCGGTCATCGCGTCGAAGCCGGTGGCGAAGACGATGATGTCCAGCTCGAACTCCTCCTCGGTGGTGCGGATGCCCGTCGGGGTGATCTCGACGATCGGCGCGTGGCGGATGTCGACGAGCGTGACGTTGTCGCGGTTGTACGTCTCGAAGTAGTTCGTGTCGATCAGCGGCCGCTTCGACGTGAACGGGTGGTCGACCGGCACGAGCCTCTCGGCCACCTCCGGGTCCTCGATCGTCTCGCGGATCTTGTTGCGGATGAACTCCGACGCGGTGTCGTTGGCCCGCCGGTCCAGCCCGATGTCGTTGAACGTGCTCAAGAGGAACTTGAAGCCGCCTTCTTGCCAGGCGGCCTCGTAGATGGCGTTGCGTTCCTCGTCGCTGACCGACAGCGCCGACCGTTCCATGAGCGCGTACGGCTGGCCGCCGGCCGAACGCCGGCTCATCTCGTAGATCTCGTCGTAGCGCGACTTGACGTCGTCGAGGAAGGCCTTGTCGACCGTGCCGTGGCGCGCCGGCACCATGTACTGCGGGGTCCGCTGGAACACGGTGAGGTGACCGGCCTGCTTGGCGATCACCGGGATCGACTGCACACCGCTCGAACCGGTGCCGATCACGCCGACGCGCTTGCCGGTGAAGTCGACGCCGTCGTGCGGCCATGCACCGGTGTGGTACCAGTCGCCCTGGAACGAGTCCAGCCCGGCGATCTTGGGCACCTGGGCGCTCGACAGGCAGCCGACGGCGGTGATCACGTAGCGCGCCGTGACCGAGTCGCCCTGGTCCGTCTCCACCGTCCACCGGTGGGCCAGCTCGTCCCAGTGCATCGCCGTGACGCGGGACTTGAACTTGATGTTCCGGCGCACGTCGTGGCGGTCGGCGACATGGCTCAGGTAGCGCAAGATCTCCGGCTGTTCGGGGTACTTGCCGCTCCACTCCCACTCCTGCATCAACTCGCGGTCGAACGAGTAGCAGTAGATGTAGGACTCCGAGTCGCAGCGCGCTCCCGGGTAGCGGTTCCAGTACCAGGTGCCGCCGACGTCGTCGCCGGCCTCGAAGACCTGCACGTCCATGCCCATCTGGTCGCGCAGGCGGACGTTCATGTACATGCCGGCGAACCCGGCGCCGATGACGACGGCGTCGACGTCACGGGTGATCGGGTCCGACGCCGTGTCGGGGTTGCTCTCGGTGGTGGTCATGGTGTCCTCCGACATGGGATGGGCTCAGCCGACGTGAGCTGCGTGCTGCTTGGCATAGGTGACGGTGCAGGCCTGCACCGCCTTGACGACCTGCTGGAAGCCGCGCTCGCTGCCGGGCAGCATCAGCAGGGTGAAGAAGCCGTGGGTCTGGCCCTCGTGGCGGCGGAAGTCGACGGCCACTCCGGCGTCGCGCAACGCGTCGGCATAGGCCTCGCCCTCGTCGCGCAGCGGGTCGTGCTCGGCAGTGAGCACCACGGCCGGCGCCAGGCTGTCCAGCGATGCAGCCCGGATCGGTGAGGCATCGGGTTCGGCGCGCCGCTCGGGGTCCGGTGCATAGTGGTCCCAGAACCAGATCATCGCGTCGCGGGTGAGGATCAGCTGGTTGGCCTCGTCGACATACGACGGTCGGTCGAAGTCCGCGTCGGTGACCGGGTAGATCAGCACCTGCAAGGCGATCTGCGGGCCACCGCGGTCTCGCGCCCGCTGGGCCATGATCGCCGCGAGGTTCCCGCCGGCGCTGTCGCCGGCGACGATGAGCGGCACGTCGTCGCGCCCGGCGATGTCGGTGAGGTGCGCAGCGATCCAGTTCAACGCATCCCAGCTGTCGTCGACCGCGGTCGGGTAGCGGTGCTCGGGCGCCAGGCGGTAGTCGACGAGCACCACGGCGCACGAGGTGCGCTCGGCCAGCTTGCGGCCGACCGTGTCGGCCTCGTCGATCGTGCCGATCACCCAGCCGCCGCCGTGCAGCCAGACGATCACCCCGCGGGCACCCTGCGGCGGGACGAGCACCCGGATGGGGATGTCCGCACCGTCGCCGGCCGTCACGGTGAGGTCGTCGGCGCGCGCCATGCGCGGCCCCGGACCGGCCAAGTCGGCCAGCCCGGCCGCCAGCTGACGAGCTTCTGCCGGCGTGCTCTCGCTCAACGGCTTGATGCCGCTCTCGGCCAATTGTGCGAGCAACGCGCTGGTCGCGTGATCAAGTGCCACCGCCACCCCCAAGGTCCGTGTGTGCTGTCGCCGACCGTACCGAGACGTCGCCGACCGATCCTCATTCGGCGACCGCTCTCGTCGCCGGGCCCTCAGACGACCGGGCGCAGGTCGCGCAGGCGCTCCACGCGCGGGTCGTCGCCACCGAGGTAGCGCACGATCACGCCGATCACCCGGTCGAGGTCCAACGAACCGGTAGCGACCATCTCCTCCAGGTCGGCCCAGTCCTTGGTGCGGTTGAAGAACGCCTTGAACACGGCCAGGTCGTCGCAGCCGAGGAACGGCACGTCGACCCCGGCGAACGGCTCGACGCGCGCCCGGCGGGCAGCCTCGCGGTGGAAGTCGGTGGTGTCGAGGAACACGTCGACCGGCGTGGCCTCCCACCAGATGCGCACCTGCCCGTCGTGCTCCAGCGCGTCGAGATCGTCGGGCGACCACCTCACCCCGGACGGCATCGCCGCCATCACCGCCGGCGCCCGCTCGACGTCGACGAACACGTTGACGTCGATGTCGATCGTGCCGCGCGCCCGCTCGGTGCACCACGCCAGCGCGAGCGCCCCACCGAAGGCGTGCGGCAGGGCGGCCGTCTCGAGTGCGCCGTGCAGCTCGACGATCTGCTCGACGATGCCGCTCACGGTCGACGACTCAGGAACGGGGGAAGACGGGGCAGCGCAAGGTGCGCTCGTGCCGCGCCGGGAACTGCGCAGCCAGGTCGAGCGCGGCGACCAGCTCGCGCCCGTGTGCCGGGCGATCGGCCAACGCCGGGCTGAGCGGGACCGCGTCGAGCACCAGTGCGTGGTCGGCGGCGTGCACGATGCGCTCGAGCGTGTCGACCCCTGGCCGAACCCGACCGGATTCATAGGCCGCCAGCGTGGCCGCCGACGTACCCGCAGCAGCCGCCAACCGGCGACGCGACAGCCCGGAGCGCTGGCGAACGGCGGTGATGACCGAGGCGGCGGACACCCCGACAGCGTAGCCGGGTGGTATCAGATCTGGTACCACCCGCGGTTCGACGGTCCAGGGATCGCCCGTCAGTCGCGCGGTAGGCCGAGCATCCGCTCGCCGAGGATGTTGCGCTGGATCTCGTCGGTGCCACCGGCGATGCGCAGGGCCGGGGCGCTGCAGCGGAACGAACCCCAGCTGTACGTCCCCCACTCCCCCGTGTCGGCGATGAACGCGGGGCCGAGCAGCTCGCCGGCGAGGTCGCCGATCCGGCCGTTCTGCCTCGTGCCGATGAGCTTGAGGATCGAACCCTCGGCGCCGCGCTCACGTCCGCTGTGCTCACGCTCGTCGGCGTGGCGCTGTGCGGTGAGCCGGTTGACCTGGTCGGAGATCCACACGTCGGCCAGCTTCTGGCGCACGATCGGGTCGGCGGTGCGCCCGAGGTGCCGGGCCAGCTCGACGAGCATCGACGCCGGAGTGGTCGATCGCGGCCGCCTTGCTGGCCCCGACCGAGGCCCGCTCGGACATCAGCGTCGTCAGCACCGCCCGCCAGCCACTGCCGGGCTCGCCGACGCGGTTGGCGTCGGGCACGCGCACGTCGGTGAGGAACACCTCGTTGAACTCCGCCTGGCCGTTCATCTGCTTCAGCGGGCGGATCTCCACGCCGGGCGAGTCGAGCGGCAGGAGGAACATCGTCAGGCCCTGGTGCTTGGGCACGTCCGGGTCGGTGCGGGCCATCAGCTGGCCGATCTGGGCGCGGTGGGCCATCGAGTTCCACACCTTCTGCCCGTTGACCACCCACTCGTCGCCGTCGCGCACCGCGCGGGTCTTCAGGCCGGCCAGGTCGGAGCCGGCCTCGGGCTCGCTGAGCAGCTGCGAGCACAGCAGGTCGCCGCGGTAGATCGGGCCGAGGAAGCGCCGCTTGAGGTCCTCGCTGCCGTGCACCGCCACCGCCGGGCCGACCATGTCCCAGGCCACGCCCCACGACGACTGGTCGGGCACGAGGTACTCCGACTCCAGCTCGCGCCACAGGTCGTTGAGCTCCGGATCGAGCCCACCGCCGCCGTACTCCGTCGGTCCGCCGGCCCAGGCGAGCCCGGCGTCGAACGCCTTGGCCCGCCACGACGCGGCATCGGCCAGCGCCTGGCACCTCGTCGCCGTGCGTGCTCGGGGCCCATCAGCCGGATGTTGTCGTCGCCCTCGCCCCACACGAACGTGTTCGACGCGATCGGCTTGCGGCAGGCGTTGGCCTCGAGGAACGCGGTGGCCCGCTCGACGAACTCCTGGCGTATGACGGTCGTCCATCAGTTCAGCCCTTCGGCAGGCCGAGCACGCGCTCGGAGAGGATGTTGCGCTGGATCTCGTCGGTGCCCCCGGCGATGCGCGAGCTCGGCGCGCCGAGCCGCTGCAGGGCCCAGCTGTAGGTGCCCCACTCGCCCGTGTCGGCGGTGAACGCCGGACCGAGCAGGCGCCCGGCGATGTCGCCGATGCGGTTCGACTGACGCGAGCCGAGGAGCTTGAGGATCGAGCCCTCGGCGCCGCGCTCGGCCCCGGACTTCTCCCGCTCGTCGGTGGCCCGCTGATCGACCTTGCCGTTGAGGAAGTCGGTGGTCCACACCTCCATCAGCTCCTGGCGCACGACCGGGTCGGCGAGGCGGTCGAGGTGCCTGGCGAGCTCGACGAGCATCTGCACGGGGTTGACCGCCTGCGACTTGCCGGCGCCGACCGATGCCCGCTCGGACATCAGCGTGGTCAGCACCGCCCGCCAGCCGGTGCCCGGCTCGCCGACGCGGTTGGCGTCGGGGACGCGGACGTCGGTGAGGAAGATCTCGTTGAACTCCGCCTGACCGTTCATCTGGCGCAGCGGGCGGATGTCCACACCCGGGGTGTCGAGCGGCAGGAGGAACATCGTCAGGCCCTGGTGCTTGGGCACGTCGGGATCGGTGCGGGCCATCAGCTGGCCGATCTGGGCGCGGTGGGCGTACGAGCTCCACACCTTCTGCCCGTTGACGATCCACTCGTCGCCGTCCTTGACCGCGCGGGTCTTCAACCCGGCGAGGTCCGAGCCGGCCTCCGGCTCGCTCAGCAGCTGCGCTGCACATCACCTCGCCGCGGTAGATCGGCGCAAGGAAGCGGCGCTTGAGGTCCTCGCTCCCGTGGACCGCCACGGCCGGCCCGATCATGTCCCACGCCGGCCCGTAGTGACCCTGGTCGGGAACGACGAACTCACCCTCGAGCCGCCGCCACACATCGTTCAGCTCGGGGTCGAGCCCGCCTCCGCCGTACTCCTTCGGCCCGCCGGCCCAGGCGAAGCCGGCGTCGAACGCCTTGGCCCGCCAGGCAGCCGCGGCAGCCATCAGCGCCTCCTCCTGGTCGGCGTCGGGACCCATCGAGCGGATGCTGTCGTCGCCCGTCCCCCACTCGAACGCGGCGGACGACAGGGGGCGGCGCTCGGCGTTGCCCTCCAACCAGGCAGTTGCCCGCGCCACGAAGTCGTCGTACTGCGTCTGCTCCACGTGTACCTCCTCGAACCTCGGAGGTTCTAACAAACAGCTGGCAGAATGTGCCAAGGGGGCGTCCGCCTGGAGGTGATCCGATGTCGAGGGAGCAGCGCGTGCCGAGAGCGAACGACGTGGACGCCGACGAGACGGCGCTGCTCGGCGGCCGCGAGCCGCATGGTACCCGGCAGACCAGTCCCGGCGGCCCGCGCAAGAGCACGCCCAAGGCGCAGGCCCGGGAGGACGACATCTACCGCGCCGCGGGCGCGCATCTTCCATCGCAAGGGCTACGCAGCAACCTCGTTGCAGGACATCGCCGACGAGGTCGGGCTGCTCAAGGGTTCGCTGTACTACTACATCGACAGCAAGGAAGACCTGCTGTTCGGCATCACCCAGACCATCCACCGGCTTGCCGCGGCCAACGCCGCGCAGGTGACCGACCTCGTCGGTGGGCCGGGCGAGAAGCTCCGCCTCCTGGTCGAGCTGCACGTCGCCTCGTTCGGCATCAACCTGCAGATGATCCGGGTGTTCTACACCGAGTACGGGGCGCTCGGGCCCGAACGGCTGCGCGCCGTGATCGACGAGCGGCGACGCTACGAGACCACCATGCTCGGCCTCATCGAGGGCGGGCAGCGCACCGGCGAGTTCTGCCCCGACCTCGACGCGCGAGTGGCGAACAACGCGGTCCTCACCATGGTCAACACGATCTACATGTGGTTCGACGAGCGGCGCGACGACCTGCCGAGCATCGCCGAGCAGTACGCCACGATGGTCCTGCACAGCCTGCGCTGCCCGTCGGAGCACGCGCACCCGCCGGAGATCAGCGCAGCAGACCTGCGGCATCCAGCGCGTCGATCTCCTCCGGGCTGAGCCCGACCACCTCGGCCAGCACCTCGCGGGTGTGCTCGCCGAAGCACGGAGCCGCAGCGGTGGTCCGCATCGGCGAACGACTGGCGACCCACGCCGGGCCGGGCAGCGGCCGCACGCCGAGCTCGCGGTGCGCGGCGTACTGCAGGAAGCCACGGGCGGTGAGCACCGCGGAGGCGGCCACCTCGTCCATCTTGCGGACCGGCTCGGCGAGCACACCGCCGCGCTGCAGCGCGGCGGCCGCCTCCTCGCGGGTGCGCGTGGCGGTCCACGCACCGACGAGCTCCTCGAGCTCGTCCTCGTTCGCCTTGCGCGCCGCGAGGGTGGCGAAGCACGGGTCGGCGGCGAGGTGCGGGGATCCGATCGCGTCGGCGAGGTGGGCGAACGCGGCGTCGTCGGGCACGACCACGGCGACCCACTCGTCGGCGCCGGCGCAGCGGAACGTGCCGTGCGGGCTCATCGTCTCGTCGCGGTTGCCCTCGCAGACCACCGGTCCCGATCCACTCGCCTCGATCAGGACCGGCCAGGGGAACGCGGACAGCGTCGCCTCGAGCATCGACGCCTCGACCCGCTCACCGGGGCCGCCCCGGCGCACGCGGTACAGCGCGGCGACGCCGGCGATCGCCGCGTGGATGCCGGCCGCCGGGTCGGGCAGCGACATCGGGAAGTCGGTCGGACCGCCGCCCGGCGCGCCGTTGGACGCGGCCACGCCGGACAGCGCGTCGATGATCGAGCCGTAGGCCATCCGGTCGCGCTCGGGACCGTCCTCGCCGAAGCCGCTCATCGCCACGGCGACGATGTTCGGGTTGAGCCGGCGCAACTCGTCCATGTCGAGGCCCATGCGGGCCAGCGAGCCGGGGCGCATGTTGTCGATGATCAGGTCGGCGGCGGCTACGACCTCCTCGAGCAGCGCCAGGCCGCGGCGGTCCTTGACGTCGAGCACCACGCTGCGCTTGCCCTGGTTGTACTGGTTGAAGTAGCCGGAGCGATCGATGCCGACCTCGCCGTCGGCGAACGGTCCGAGGCGGCGGGTGACGTCGACCCGGCTCGTCGACTCGAACTTGACGACGTCGGCGCCGAGGTGGGCGAACTGGGTGGCGGCGAAGGGACCGGCCCACACCCACGTCATGTCCACCACCCGCAGGCCGGCGAGCGGCGCGGGTCCGCGACCGACGTCGCCGGTCACCGGCACGACCGGGCGAGGCTGCCAGTCGGCGAGCACCTCGGCGGTGTGCGCCCCGAGCGCCGGGCTCACCCGCCGCCCCGGCCGGGGCGTGCCGGCGTAGCGCCACGGTGGCGTCGGTGCTTCGAAGGCGGCGCCGGGGACCCCAGCGAGCTCGATCGGCGTGAAGTAGTCGCGGGCGCGCAGGTGCGGCCACGCGAGGAGGTCGACGGCGTCCTGCACCCGCGCCGCGGCGACCCCCTCGCGCTGGCAGGCGTCGAGGAACTCCTCGACCGTGAACCGGGTGAGCTCACCGGCGAGCAGCGAATGCACGATGTCCTGCAGCTCCGAGCGCATCGCATTGGTGTCGAAGACGTCCGGTTGGGCCCACTCCGGCTCACCGATGATCCGCCGCAGGTTGAACCACTGGGGGTCCTCGGTGACCTGCAGCAGCACGAAGCCGTCGGCGCACTCGAAGAAGCCCCACGGCACCACGCCGCGAGCGCCGTCGCGCACCGGCAGCTGCCCGGCGTACAGCCAGGTGGCCACGGCGGTGGCCAGGATGCTGGCCGTCGCCGCCTGGGCCGAGACGTCGATCCGCTGCCCTCGACCGTCCACCAGCCGGGCGTGCAGGGCGCCGAGCACGGCGAGCACGGCGTCGCACGCCGCGTGGATCGAGGAGAACTCGCCGCGGTAGCGCACCGGCGTGCCCTTCGACGCGTCGACGTTGGTGCCGTTGACCGACAGCAACCCGCCGGCGGCCAGGGCGATGAGGTCGACGGTGGAGCGGTCGGCGACGGTCGAGCCCCACGTGGAGATCGACGCGCTGATCAAGCCCGGCGCGGCCGACTCGGCGTCCGCCAGCGCCTCGTCGTCGAGCCAACGATCGCCGCGCGCCGTGGACTGCACCACGACGTCGGCCACCCGGGCCAGCGCGGCGATCGTCGCCCGGCCCTCCTCGGCGGACGGGTCGGCGACGACCGAGCGCTTCCCGGCGGCGAAGTAGGCGAACGCGGCGCTGCGTTCCGGGTGCGCCGCCCCGACGTACGGTCCGCGGTGGCGCAGCGCATCGCCGCCCGGCGGCTCGACCTGGACCACGTCGGCGCCGAGATCGGCGAGCAGCCGGCCGGCGTATGCCGCGGCGATCGTGTCGCCGAGCTCGAGCACGCGCACGCCGGCGAGCGGCGGCGCCGCCGGCGTGCCGGCACCGGGCCGGGACGGAGTCGGCGCCGTCGCGGTCACCCGGCGGTCGTGGTGGTGGCGCCGGTGTTCAGCGCGTCGGCGAAGTTCGTCGTACGTGCCGAGCTGACCCTCGAAGTTGATCAGGTCGCCGACCGGCTTGAACGTGCCGGTCGCCTTCGGGTCGGTCACGACGTACTGCGCCACCTGGCCGCCCTCGAACAGGTACTGGTCGGTGTCACCGAACGTCTTGTAGGACAGGCCGGGCAACAGCAGCGGCAAGGGTTGGTCCATCGCCCGGTGGGCGAGCATGACGTTGGCCCGGTTGAGGCCACCCTTGTACGTCGAGGCGATCTTCAGCACCTCGGTGGCCGCCCAGGCGAACTGCCAGCCGCCGGCGTAGGCCGTCGACTTCGGATCGAGGTTGACGGTCGGCAGGAACTCGTTGTACGCCTTGATGAACGGCGTGTCGGCGACCGACGGGTCGTTGGCCGCCGTCGTCGACTGCACGAGGTACGCCCCGTTGCCGGTCAGGCCCTGGTCGATCAACGGCTGCATGATCGACGTGGCCCCGCAGGCCGTCGGCAGCAGGAAGATCGGCTTCCAGTCGCTCTTCTCCAGCGCGGCGAGCGCCTGGGTGCAGAACGTGCCCGACGATTCCAGCACCAGCGCGTCGGCGTTCGTCGCCCGCACGGTGGTGAACTCGTTGTCCAGGTTGGCGGCGGCCGGCTCGTGGTACTCGGTGTCGACGATCGTGATGTTGCTGCCCTTCAGCCCTTCTTGCAGACCGGCGAGGTACTGCTTGCCGAAGTCGTTGTTGATCGTGATCGTGGCCACCTTGCCGCCCTTGGGCAGCATGGTCTTCAGCCACTCGGCCTGCACGCGGGACTCGGCGACGTAGGCGAACGTCTCGCCCGGGCCGGTCCACGGGTGACCCTGCACGTCACCCCACTGGGCGGCACCCGAGCCGGTGAGGATCATCGGCATGCACTCGTCGTTGAGCGAGTCCCAGATGGCCAGGTTCTGCGGCGTGCCGTTGATCCCGACGGAGCCGAAGTAGGTGCCGTCGGCCACGGCCTGGTCGGCGATCGTCTTGGTCAGGTCGGGCAGGTACTGGTTGTCGTTGAGGTCCAGCTCGACCTTCATCCCGTTGATCCCGCCGTTGGCGTTGAGGTAGTCGAAGTACGACTTCATGCCCTGCCCGTAGATGCCCACCGAGGCGATCGGCCCCGACAGGGGCAGCGCGGTGAACAGCTTGATCGTGCCGTCCTTGATCCCCTGGGTGGCGTTCCAGTCGCTCGGGCAGTCGGACGTGTCGATGGTGAACCCACCGGCACCGTGGTACAGGTTCTTGTTCTTGTCGTCCTGGCCGTACCCGTTGGGGTTGGTCTCGTCGGCCGGGATGGCCAGGTTCGGGTTGACCGCGTTGCTCGATGCCGGAGCGCTCCCGGTCACCGGCGTCGAGCCACCGGACGTGGTGGCCGAGCCGGCGGCCGACCCCGCACCGGCGGCGGACGTGGTGCTGGCCTTCGCCGTCGTCGCGGCGGCGGCGGCAGTGGTCGGAGTCGACGCCGCGGACGCGGCGGTGGTGGTCGAGGCCTTGTTGTCGCTGCCGC
The DNA here is from genome assembly GCA_963794805.1 of uncultured Acidimicrobiales bacterium. Classification (GTDB taxonomy): domain Bacteria; phylum Actinomycetota; class Acidimicrobiia; order Acidimicrobiales; family Ilumatobacteraceae; genus JAODBQ01. The sequence continues at coordinate 40,522 of CAWCFL010000001.1, read as the reverse complement.
AGGCGGCGAGCAGGACGCAGGCCGCTGCCGAGACGGCAAGTGTGGCGCGCAGACGCGCGCGCGTTGAGCTGTTCAAGGGGGGATTCCTTCTGTGGGACGCCAGGCGCGGGTGGCGTGGCGGTGGTCGTCGACGTGATCGACGGCCGCCGCGCTCGGCGGCGGCCGTCGGGTGCTCAGTGGTCCGCGGGCTCCAGACCAGCGGCCACGAGCGCCATGTGCTTCGCGTGGTCGAGGTCGTAGTGCTTGCGGGTGACGATGCGCTGGGCGTACAGCCCGCCGCCGGCCTGGATGTTGGTGACCGCCTTCCACCCGCCGTACGAGTCGGCGGTGAGGTCGCGGATCAGGTGGAACAACCGGGTGCGGTACTCGCCGTCGACGTCGGAGCCGGTGGACATGTACTTCTTCAGGAGCGGACCGGTGTCCGGGTTCTCCAGGTCGGCCGACGACGGCGCCGTGACCACGGCACCGCCGGCGATGTCGTGGAGGTGACGGACCATCATGTTGTACGACGCCGCACCGGTGTACTTGCCGGCGTTGGTGTACAGCTCGTCGGGGAACGCCGCACCGAACGGCCCCGCGTGAGAGTGCTGCAGGGCGGCTTCGAGGCAGGCGCGCACGACGGTGGCGTTGATGATCATCTCGGAGATCTTCTCCTTGATGTGCGCCTCGCCGGCGAGACCGTTGGCCTCGGCGATCAGCTGCGCCAGTCCGACGAGCAGGTCACCGCCCTCGGCCATGCTGTGCAGGCCGCCGAGGCGCTCCCACAGGCCGAGCGAGTGGGCGAAGACGGCCGCCTGGGACACCTCGCCGTTGAGGAAGATCCGCTCGTTCGGGACGAACACGTCGTCGAACATGACGAACCCTTCCGGGTAGTGCTGGGTGCCGGAGACCGGGAAGTCGCGGACGTCCTCGTGACGTGGTGCGTACGTGGTGTCGACGATCTTCACGCCGGGCGAGCTCACCGGGATCATCGCGGCGATGGCGTAGTCGTCCTCGCCGTCCTTCATCGCCTTGGTCGGGATGGTCAGCAGCTCGTGACCCATCGACGCCCCGGTGATGTGCAGCTTGGCGCCGCGGATGACGACGCCGTCGGACTGACGGTCGACCACGTGCACGTAGGCATCGGGGTCTTCCTGCTTGCCCGGCGGCCGCGAGCGGTTGCCCTTGGCGTCGGTGATGCACTGGGTGACGCGGATGTCGCGCTTGCGGGCGTCGTCGATGTACTGCTGCATGCCCTCGATGTACTTGGGCGCCGTCTCGGTCATCCGGCCGGCCGCGGTGGCCAGGGTCATCAGCGACGTGTAGGTGACGTGCGCCATCATCCCGCACTGGTGCATCAGCTCGATCTTCTCGCGCAGCTGCTCGCCGTTCGTCGGGATCGACGACAGCGGGCTCTCCCCGTCCACCGACTGGGTCTGCAGCCAGTCGTAGTCGTTGGCGACACGCTGGACGGCCGGCCCGATGAACCGGTGTGTGGTCAGGTCGTCGACGCGCTTGCCCTCGAAGTAGATCGAGCGGCCGTCGAACAACGACTCCTTGTACTCCTCGCCTGTCAACATCAGAACCCCATTCCCTCGTGAACCCCTGTGCGCGTCACAACCACGCTCCCCGGACCCGGCATGTCTATCAACCCAGCGTTAGAATCCGCCAGTCGGGGGCTCGGAAAGTCGGAGAAGCCTCGAAGATTCTGCCGTGGTTTTGATAGTGATGGCGGGGGCTCGCTGCGGCGGTGCCCACGCCGGGCTGTGGAGGGGACCAGATGACGAATTCGGTCGAGCGCGTCGACCTCGCCGGGCATGCCCGACTCGCCGCGCAGGTGCGCGCCGAGATGGGTGGCGTCGACAAGATCGATCGTCTCCACAGCCGTGGCCGGGTGACCGTCAGGGAGCGGATCGACGCGCTCGTCGATCCGGGGAGCTTCTCGGAGATCGGCACGTTTGCCTTCTCCAAGCGGGCCGACGACCGCGCCGACACCCCGGGCGACGGCAAGGTCGGCGGTTGGGCCGAGCTCGACGGTCGTCCGGTGATCGTCTACGGCGACGATCTGACCGTCCGCCAGGGGTCCTCGGCCCTGGTCGGGATGCGCAAGACACGGCGCATGGAACAGTTGGCCGTGCGTTCGGGCGTGCCGTACATCGACCTCGGCGAGACGGGTGGGGCGCGCATCCCCGACATCCTCGGCGCCGTCGGCATCACCGGTGCGCAGATGTCACCGGACAAGGGCAACCGCAAGCACCGCGTCCCGGCGGTGACGGTGATCGTCGGCAAGTCGTTCGGCGGTTCGTCGATCTCGTCGGCGCGCGGCGACTTCACGGTCCAGGTCCGCGGCTCGTGCCTGGCGATCACGTCGCCGCGGGTCTTCGAGGTGGCGATCGGCGAGGTGATCGGGTTCGAGGAGCTCGGCGGCGTCGACGTGCACGCCGAGCGCACCGGCCAGATCGACCTCGACGTCGACACCGAGGAGGAGGCGTGGATCGCCGTGCGGCGGTGGCTGTCGTACCTGCCGTCGAACGCGTGGGAGGCCGCGCCACGCCGTCCGGCCGCGGCGCAGCTGCCCGACACGGCAGCACTGGACGCCTGGTCGGAGACGCCAGGCGACGAGCGCGATCCCGACGACCTCGTCGGGGCGCTGCTCGATCCGGACAGCTGGTTCGAGCTGCGGCCGCGGATCGGGACCTCCCTGCGCACCGGGTTCGGTCGGATCGACGGCTGGAGCGTGGGGCTCGTCGTCAGCGACGCGCGCACCGACGGCGGCCGGATCGACGCGGCGTGCTGCGAGAAGGCGGCGCGACTGCTGATGCTGTGCGACTCGTTCAACATCCCGGTGGTGTCCCTCGTCGACTCGGCCGGTCTGGTGGCCGATCACGACGCCGACCAGGAGCGTCTGCTCCCCCGGTTCGTCCGTCTGCGCCAGGCGTTGGCCATGGCGACCTGTCCGCGCCTGTTCGTGCTCACCGGCCGGGCCGACGGCCTGGCGTTCGCCTCGCTGGCGCACAGCGGCTGGGCCACCGACGGCTCGTACGCCTGGCCGTCGGCGACGTCCGGCACCGACCCGGAGCAGGTCACCGCGACTGCCGGCAACGGTGACGGAGCCGCAGGGAGCCGAGCACGGAGTGCCTACGAGGCCGCCGGGGTGTTCGGTCTCGACGAGGTGATCGCGCCGCACGCGACCCCTGCGGTGCTCCGCCGCGCCCTGGCGCGGCTCGCGCACCGCCAGGTTCCTGTACCCGACGAACGGCGTCTCGCCGGATGGAGCAGCTGTTGAGCACCACCGATCCATCGGCCCCACCTCCCGGCGGTGCACCGCCCCCGCGCGTCTCGGGTGTGGCGACGTTCGCCGCGGCGACGGCCGGCGGCCACGACGCCGTTGCCGAGCTGGCCGACCGGCGCGTCGTCGCCGAGTCCGCGGGGCTGGCCGTCCGCGCCCACATCGCCGCGCTCGTCGACCTGGGCAGCTTCGTCGAGGTGGGCACGTTCACCCACGCCGCCGAGGACGCCGACTCCATCGGCCATGTCGCCGGGGAGACCCATGCCGGAGACGGGCGCGTCGGTGGGACGGCATCGATCGGCGGTGTCGCCGTCGTCGTCGCGGCCGACAACCGCGAGGTGCTCGACGGCACGAGCGGCGTCGTCGGCAACGAGCGCCTGGAGCGCCTGATGGCGCTGGCGCTCACCAAGGGCGTGCCGTTCGTGTACCTCGCCGACGGCGGGCGCATCCGCCGCTCGGAGGCTGCCGGCGCCGAGGGCCTGGCCGAACTGGGGGCGTTCCAGGCGTTCGTCACCCGCCAGCACCGCGTTCCCATGGCCGCTGCCGTCGTCGGCGACACCGACGAGGTGTCGGCGTTCCTCGCGAGCACGGCGGACTTCGTCGTGGTCGTGCGCGGCGCGCGGCTGTCGCTGTCCGGCAGCGCCGCCGAGGCAACGGATCCGGTCAAGGCCGGCATCGCCGATGCGGTGGTGGACTCCACCGACGAGGCCATCGACGCGCTCCAGCGGTTCGTCGCCCTCGTGCCGGCGAACGCGTGGACGCCGCCGCGGCGGACCGCGAGCCGACGATCAGCACTCGGACCCGATCCCGATCTCGCGGCGATGGTGCCGCGCAGTCGCACCCGGGCCTACGACATGCGCACGGTGCTGTCGCGGCTCGTCGATCCCGCCCCTGGGGCTGCCGACGGCGCACCCGGCGAGCTGCTCGAGCTGCGACCGACCACGGGACGCGGCATCGTCACCGCGCTGGCCCGCATCGACGGCTGGCCGGTCGGCATCTTCGCCTCGAACCCGATGTTCCAGGCCGGGGCGATGGATCCGGCGGCCTGCGACAAGGGCGTGCGCCTGCTCACGCTGTGCGACTCCTACCAGATCCCGGCGATCTTCCTGCAGGACGTCGCCGGCTTCCTCGTCGGCCGCCAGGTGGAGCACGGGCGGATGCTGTTCCGCGCGGTGCGCTTCCTCAACGCCATCTACGCGTCCTCGTGCCCGACGCTCACCGTCATCGTGCGCAAGGCCTTCGGGTTGGCCTACGAGTCGATGAACGGCCGCAAGTACCACACGGACGGCCTGTACGCGTGGCCCGGCGCGGAGATCGGCTTCATGGATCCCGAGATCGGGGTCAACGTCCTCTACGGCGACCGCAAGACGGTCGAGGAGAAGCGGGCGATGGTCGCCGACCTGCGCGAGGGCACCTCGCCGTTCGACGCCGCCGGGGTGATGAACATCGACGAGGTGATCGAGCCGGCCACCACCCGCATGGTGCTCGCCCGCGAGCTCGGCCTGCTCGCCGGCCGCCGGGTGCCGGCGTTGGACGAACGCACGCTGCGACTGTGGCCGACGTACTGACCCGGGCCGGCGGTCGCGTGACGCCGTTCGTCGCCGGCGATGCCGACATCGGCCTGCCACCCGGCACCGCGGCGCTCGCGCTGTCGCTGGCCGCACCGCGGCGCGGCAGCCGCGAGCGCCCTGTCGGGTGTGGCCCACTCGACCGACCCCGACGCCGTGCTGGCTCACCTCCTGCTCCCCCTCGTGGTCGGTGCCCGGCCACCGGTCAACCCTCCGAGGCGGCGTCCGCGGCGGTGGCTTCGTCCACGACGACACCGGCGAGGCCGATGCCGGGCTCGTCGCCGCGCTCGGCCTCGACGACGCGGCAGTCGACGCCGAGGCGCTGGCGGCGGCCGCACAGGAGTGCTGGCTGCCGGTGACGCCGTTCCGGCCGATTGCGGACCGGCCCGCCGAGCAGGTGTCGCCGGCCGGTCCGGCGGCTGCCCGCCGGCGCCACCCCGCCGAGGTGCGCGTCGTCGACCTCACGGCGATGTGGGCGGGTCCGCTGTGCACGATGCTGCTGGGCGGTTGGGGCGCACACGTCACCACGGTCGAGCCGGCGGTCCGTCCGGACGGCCTGCGCGGCTCACCGACCAGTTCGCCGTGCTCGACCGCCACAAGCGGCGCGTCGATCGTCGACCTGCGCACCGCCGCCGGCCGGGCACGGTTCGAGGCGCTCGTGCGCGGCGCCGACGTGGTGGTCGAGTCGTTCTCCACGCGGGTGATGGAGAACCTCGGCTACGCACCCGAGCAGCTCCGAGCGATCAACCCGCGAGTGACGACGGTGTCCATCCGTGCCTTCCCGGCGGGCACCCCGGAGGCCCGCTGGGTGGCCTACGGCCGCGGGGTCCATGCCGCGTCCGGCCTGGGGGTGTGCGCCGGCCGACCTCAGCCAGCCTCGATCGCCTATCCCGATCCGCTGACCGGCTTCGCCGCGTTCGCCGCGACCCTCGAGGGGCTGGCGCGCGTCGAGCCACCGCAGTCCGTCGAGGTCAGCCTCGCCGGCTGCATCCACCCGCTCCTCGCCGCGGGCGAGCGACCGATCGCCCGGGGCAACCCGGCGATCGTCGCCACGCTGGGCGAGCGCACCGCTGGCGCGCGGCGCTGGCCGATCCACCAAGATCACGCAGACCCGTCGCACACGTGCGACGCCCCGGTTCCCGCCGGCCCCACCCAGAGAGAGGAACATGACGACCATTCGTTCGGAGATCCCAGCCACCGTCTGGCAGGTGAACGTCGCCGCCGGCGACGACGTCCAAGCCGGCGACGAGATCATCATCCTCGAGTCGATGAAGATGGAGATCCCCGTGGTCGCACCGTCGAGCGGCAAGGTCACCACCGTGCACGTCGGCCCGGACGACCGCGTCCAAGAGGGCGATGCGCTCGCTGAGATGGACTGATCACCGATGACGTGGTCCCAGGAGATCGAGGAGCTCGGCCGTCGGCACGCGCTGATGGCCGAGATGGGTGGCCAGGAGGGCGTCGACCGCCAGCACAGCCGCAACAAGCTGACCGTGCGCGAGCGGTTGCCGCTGCTCGCCGACCCGGGCACGTTCCACGAGTTCGGTCACCTCCGCGGGCAGGGCGACCTACGACGAGCACGGCACGCTGAACGCGTTCACGCCGCAGGGCAAGGTGGACGGCATGTGCCGCGTCGACGGGCGCAAGGTGGTCGTGACCGCCGGCGACTTCACCGTCCGCGGCGGCTCGGGCAGCGGCTCGCACGGCGGCCTCGGCGAGGAGCTCGGCGCGTCGCAGCGTGCGCTCGAGTGGCGGCTGCCCTACGTCCGGCTGCTCGATGCCGCCGGCGGCAGCGTGCGCAGCTTCGAGGAGATCGGGCGCACCTACCTGCCCGACGCGAACAGCTTCTCGCACACCGACGTCGCCCTGCTCAACACGGTCCCCGTCGTCTCGGCCGTGATGGGCGCCGCCGCCGGCATCGGCGCGCTGCACACGAACCTGGCCCACTGGAACGTCATGGTCGACGAACACGCAGGTGTTCCCCGGCGGCCCGCCGGTGGTCAAGGCCGCGCTCGGCTACGACATCACCAAGGAGGAGCTCGGCGGACCGCACATCCACACCCGCATCAGCGGCGTGGTCGACAACTTCGCGGCCACCGAGGTCGAGGCGATCGGGATGATCCGCCAGTTCCTGTCCTACCTGCCGTCGAGCGTGGACGAGCTGGCCCCGCGGGGCGAGACCTGCGATCCGGTCGATCGCCGCGCCCCGAGCTGCTCGGGCTCGTGCCGCGCGAGCCGCGACGGGTGCACAACGCCCACAAGCTGATCGAGCTCGTCGTCGACCAGGGTTCGTTCTTCCCCATCGCCCCGCTCTACGGCAGGGCCCGGATCACCGGGTTGGCCCGGATCAACGGCTATCCCGTCGGCGTGATGGCCAACGACCCGATGCAGCTCGGGGGCGCCACCGACGTGGCCGCAGGGCTGAAGGCGTCCCGGCTGATGCAGCTGTGCGACCTGTTCCACCTCCCACTGATCGACCTGGCCGACGAGCCGGGCCTGATGGTCGGCCTGGAGTCCGAGAAGCAGGGCATCGAACGCGCCGGCGCCCGACTGGTGTGCATCACCAACGCCTGCCGGATGCCGTGGATCACGATCGTCGTCCGCCGCCTCTACGGCGTCGGGGGGCAGACGCACCACCGGTCCACGGGGATGTTCCGGCGCTACGCGTGGCCGAGCGCCAGGTGGGGCTCGATGCACATCGCCGGCGGAGCCTCTGCTGCGTACCGCCGGGAGATCGAGGCGGCACGCCGATCCGGAGCTGAAGCGGATCGAGATCGAGGAGCGGCTCGACCGGCTCGGCTCCCCGTTCCGCACCGCCGAGGCCACCGGTCAGGACATCATCGACCCGCGCGACACCCGCCCGCTGCTCGTCGACTTCGTCGAGGACGCGCAGCGCGTCCTCGCCCGTCAGCTCGGCCCGGCGCCGCTGCCCTACCTGCCGTGACGCCGCGGCGACCGGGATCAGCGCTCGGCGTCGAGCTGCTCGCGCAGCACCCGCTTCTGGATCTTGGTGGCCGACATCGGCCACTCGGTGACGAAGCGGACCTCACGGGGGACCTTGAACGAGGCCAGCTGCCCACGGCAGAAGGCGATGAGCTCCTCGGCGCTGGCCGACCGGCCCGGGGTCAGCTCGACGAACGCCACCGGCACCTCGCCGTAGCGCTCGTCGGCGCGACCGACGACCTGCACGAGCTGCACCGCAGGATGGGTGCTGAGGTGGGCCTCGACCTCGGTCGGGGCGACGTTCTCCCCACCGACCTTCATCATCTCCTTGATGCGGGCGATGTACGCGAGGTTGCCGTCGCCGTCCAGCACACCGAGGTCGCCGGTGCGGATCCAGCCGCCGTCGAGGATCGTGGCAGCGGTGGCCGCCGGATCGTAGAGGTAGTCGCGGAAGGCGTTCGGGCTGCGGAACTGGATCTCGCCGTGCTCGCCCGCCGGGAGCGCGACGCACGTCGCCGGGTCGGCGACGCGCACCTCGAAACCGGTGAGCGCCGGTCCCGTGGTGCCGATCCTGACGGCCTCGCTGGCGTCGGGGCCCGCGTAGGTCACGCAGCCGGCAGATTCGGTCATGCCGAAGTTGTTCAGGACGAGCGCCCCGTCGGGGAGCAGCTGCTGACGACGCGCATCGTGTCGGGCGGGGCCACGTTGTGCAGGGTGCGGACGAAGCCGAAGCGCTCACGGTCGTAGGACGGATGGCGCAGGACGCCGAACGTGATCGGCGGGAAGGCGGGGAACAGGTGCACCGGCTGCTCCCGCTCGATCAGTGCGAGTGCCGCGTCGGCGTCGAAGTGCGTGTCGGTGAGCACGCGGTCGCCCCGGCGATGGTCGCGCCGATCGCCGGCCCGATCCCGGCGATGTGGAAGAACGGGCAGGCCAGCCAGATGCGATCGCCCTCGACGAGGTGGATGGCGTCCACCCAGTTCGTCCAGTTCTCCGTCACGGCGCGCTGGGGGATCTGGCAGCCCTTCGGCGCCGCGGTGGTGCCCGAGGTGTACAGCACCATCAGCACGTCGTCGGGGCCGGCCGCCCCGGTGAACGACGCCGGCCCACGCGGGTCGTCCACGGCGACGGCGCGCACGTCCTCGATCGCCAGTGCCGCGATGCCGGCGCGGTCCGTGCGGCCGCTGCACAGCACCACGTGGCGCAGGTCGGGGGCGTCGGCCAGCTGCAGCGGCTCGGTGGGATCGGCGCCGCGCAGGTCGTCGAACGAGTCGGCGACGAGGCCGAGCAGGTCGACGTGGTCGCGGATGAGATCGGACGTCACCAGCACCTTCATGCGCGAGTGGGCGACGAGGTAGCGCAGCTCGCCGCGCCGGTAGCGGATGTTGATCGGCACGACGGTGGCCCCGACGAGGCCGGCGGCGTGGAACAGCACGACGAAGTCCACGCAGTTGGGCATCAGCACGCCGACGAGGTCGCCGGACCCGACACCGAGGCGCTGCAGGCCCCGAGCGGTGTGCGCGGCGCGGTCCCACAGCTCGGCGTAGGTCACCTCGTCGCCGCCGACGACGAGCGCGCGGAGGTCGGGCGACGCGGCGGCACGTGCCGCGAGCACGTCGCCGACGGCGCTCGGACGCTGGACGGTGATGGTCATCGGAGGGCCCTCCCTGCCGGCGCACGGATGATCGGGCGACGGTACCCGAGCCACGCCGCGGTGGCGCCATGAGGGTGTGCGCGTCCTGGAGATCTCCGCGGGGATCGCCGGCGCGTACTGCGCGCGACTGTTCGCCACGGCCGGCGCGGACGTGGCGGTCGCCGAGCCTCCCGGCGGGTCGCCGTTGCGCCGGCGGCCCCCATTCCTGCCGTTCGTGCCGGACGTCGACGGGCAGCCACGCGGCGCGCTGTGGGAGTACCTGGCGGCGGGCAAGCGCAGCGTCGTCGCCGACGACGAGCGGCTCGACGAGCTCGTGTCCTGGGCCGATCTGGTGATCGCCGACCACGACGGCGATCCCGAGGCTGCGCAGCGCCTCGCGGCGCGGGTCGCGACGACCAACCCGGCCGCGGTGCTCGTCGTGCTCAGTGGCTTCGGGCTCACCGGGCCGTACGCCGCGTGGCGCAGCAGCGAGCTCGGTGACTGGGCGGCCGGTGGTCACCTGTACCTCACCGGCGACCCCGCTCGTGAGCCGGTCCAGGGCGGCGGCCCGTGGGACACCTACCTGCACGGCGCGATCGCCGCAGTGGGCGCGGCCGCCGCCGTGATCCATGCGGCACGCACGGGCGACGGTCAGGTGGTCGACGTCGGGGCGATGGAGGCGCTGGCCTCCATGCACCAATGGTCGGTGACCATGTACACCCACATCGGGACGGTGAAGCGTCGGTGGGGCAACCTCCTCGGCGAGTCGAGCCACCCGATCGCCCTGTACCGCTGCAGCGACGGCTACGTGTCGATCGTCGCCGTGAACCAGCAGCAGTGGGAGTCGCTGTGCATCGCCGTGGACATGGTCGACCTGCTCGCCGACCGGTCGCTCGAGGTCATCGCCGAGCGGTTCGACCGCGCCGCCGAGATCGACGCCCGGATCAACGAGTGGCTGGCCACGCGCACCGTCGACGAGGCGGTCACGTTCCTCCAGGGTCGCGGCGTGCCGGCCAGCCACCTGCTGACGATGAGCCAGGTGCTGCGCGAGGAGCAGCTGGCCGTGCGCTCGTTCCTCGCCACGGCCGACGACCTCGGCGACGGGGCGACGATGCCGTGGATGCCGTTCCGCCTCGAAGGTCGCGCCGTCGTGTTCCGCGGCGCGCCGAGCATCGGCGAGCACACCGCCGAGGTGCTCGCCGGGCTCACCGCCGAACGACCGCCGCAGCCCGTGATCGACCTGGGCGCGACGCGCATCCTCGAGTTCGGGGTGGCCTGGGCCGGGCCGCTCGCCGGCCGGTTCCTCGGCGACTTCGGCGCCGACGTCGTCAAGATCGAGCATCCCGCGATGCGCGGGATCGTGCCGCCCGACCCGTCCTTCGCCGAGGGCTGGACGTGGGGCACGCTCCCCCACCCGCAGCTGCGCTTCCCGGTGTTCCCCGACAACCGGCCGGGTGAGCGGTGGTGGAACCGCAGCGGGATGTTCAACAAGATCAACCGCAGCAAGCGCAGCGTGTCGCTCGACGCCAAGCACGGCTGTGGTGGCGACGTGCTGCGCGGCCTCGTCGGCGCCAGCGACGTCGTGCTGAACAACTACAGCCCACGCGGGGCGCGCTCGATCGGCGCCGACCCGGCATCGGTGCGCGTGGCCAACCCGCGCGGCATCACCGTGAGCCTGTCGGGGTACGGCGCCGACGGTCCGCTGGCCGGCAACCTGTCCTACGGCCCGGTGCTCCAGGCGCATGGCGGCTTCGACGAGGCGACGGGGTACGAGGGCGGGCCGCCGCAGCGGCTCGGCGTCGCCTACCCCGACGCGGTCGGCGGCACGCACGGCGCGTTCGCCATCCTCGCCGCGCTGTGGGAGCGCGAGCTCACCGACGGCCCGGTGCATGTCGACGTCTCCCAGCTGGAGACGCTCCTGGCGATCGCCGGCGACATGCTCCTGCTCACCTCGGTCACCGGCGCCGATCCCGTGCGCCATGGCAACCGGGCCGAGGGGTGCTGGCCGCAGAACGTCTACCCGAGCCGCGGCGACGACGCATGGGTGGCGATCACCGTCGATTCCGACGAGGCCTGGCGCTCGCTGGTCGACGTCATCGGTGGGGACGCGCTCGCCGCTCGGCGCAGTCTGGATCTCGCGGGACGTCGCGGCGCGGCCACCGAGATCGACGCGGCGATCAGCGGGTGGACCGCCGCGCGCACCCGCCACGAGGCGGCGGGCGCGCTCCAATCGCGGCGGGTGGTCGCCGTGCCGGTGATGACCAACCGCGACCTCGTCGAGGACCCACACATGGTCGCCCGCGAGTTCGTCGCGTTCTACGACCAACCCGATGTGGGTCGGCGCGGCTTCCCCGGCGCGCCGTTCCACCTGTCGGCCACGCCGGTGGTGTGCCGGCCGTGCTCGGGCCTCGGGCAGGACAACGCCGCGGTGCTCGGCGAGTACCTCGGTCTCGACGCCGCACGCATCGCCGAGCTCGCCGCCGACGGCGTGCTCGCCGACCGGCCGACGGGCGTGCCATGACCGACACAGCCGCTCACAGCACGGTCGAGCTGCCGTTGTGCGGGCTGCGCGTCCTGGAGTGCGCCGGCACCGTCGGCGGCGCCTACGCCGGCCGGCTGCTCAGCGATCTCGGCGCCGACGTGGTGCTGGTCGAGGGGCCTGCCGGTGACCCGCTGCGCCGGCGCGGGCCGTTCTGCGCTGCACCCGGCGGTCGGAGCTGGAGCGCGGCGGTCGCCGCGCTCCATGCCGGCAAGCGCTCCGTGACGGCCGCTGACGACGGGACCGGCGACGCGCTGGTCGAGGCGCTGGCCCGGCAGGCCGACGTGCTGCTGCGCAACCCTGGACCGGGCGCCCGCCTCGTCGACGACGCGCTGGTCGCGCGCGCCGAGGCGGCGAACCCGGGCCTGGTGGTCGCCGACCTCACGGCCTATGGCCGCACCGGTCCGTACGCCGGCGGCGACGATCCCGACCTCGTCGTCTCGGCGCGCAGCGGCATCTTGAGCATCACCTCCACGGTCGGCGCGGCGAGCACGTTCGCCGGGCCGCCGTCACCGCTGCGCTACGCCGGCGAGGCGGCGTGGGTCTTCGGCGGCTGCCACCTCGCGGTCGCCGTGCTCGGCGCGTTGCACGCCCGCCTGCACCACGGCCTCGGGCAACGCGTGGACGTCAGCGCGATGGAGTCGGTCGTCGCCGTGCTGGCCACGGCCGTCCCGACGTTCACCTACACCGGCAAGGTCGCCAAGCACGACGCGCCGAAGATCGTCCGGCCGTGGGCGATCTACGAGCTGGCCGACGGCGAGGTCTCGATCCAGTGCACCGAGGACGCCCAGTGGCGAGCGCTGGCGCGAGTGCTCGAACGCCAGGACTGGCTCGACCGCGCCGACTGGGCGACGACGGACGGTCGGATCGCCGATTCCGACGCGGTCGAGGCCGCCGTGGCCGCCGAACTGCGGTCGAGACCGACCGGTGTCTTCCTCGCTGGCGCGCATGCGGCGGGCGTCCCGGCCACCGTCGTGCAGACCAACGCCGAGGTGCTCGCCTGGCCACAGCTCACCGGGCGCGAGTTCTTCGTGCCGGCGACCGTCGAAGGCGGCGACGGCGGACCGATCGTCGCGCCGCGCTCACCGCTGCGCTTCGGCCGCCGGCCGTTGCCGCGCGCCGCGTCGGCGCCACGGCTCGGCGCACACGGGGCGGCCGTGCTCGACGAGTGGGCGTCCACGCCGCCGCGGACGTTCGCCCCGACATCGCCCGGCCGGACCGACATCGCCCCGCTCGACGGCGTGCGCATCGCCGATCTCACGTGGGTGTGGGCCGGCCCGTTCTCGACGATGCAACTCGCCCACCTCGGCGCCGACGTGGTCAAGGTCGAGTCGCACACGCGGGTCGACGTCGTGCGCCGACTCCCGCCCTACGCGGACGGCGAGCCGGGCGTCGATCGCAGCGGCTACTTCCACCAGTACAACCAGGGCAAGCGGGGCACCGACCTCGACCTCACCACGACGGCGGACCGCGCCACGTTCGAGGCGCTCGTCGCCACGGCGGACCTGGTGGTCGACAACATGCGCGCCGGCGCGCTGTCCCGTATGGGCTACGACGACGAGCGGCTGGCGGCACTCAACCCGCGCCTCATCGTCAGCTCGATCACCGGGTTCGGTGACGCCGGACCGGATCGCGACCGCACCGCGTACGGAGCCATCATCAACTGCCTGAGCGGGGTCGCCGCGATCACCGGCCGCCCGGGCGGCGGTCCGGTCGATCTGCAGCTGTCGCTGGCCGACCCGTGCGCCGGGCTGCACGCGGCGATCGGCATGCTCGCCGCCCTGTACCGCCGACGGACGACCGGCGTCGTCGAGCGCGTCGACTGCACGATGGTCGAGGCGTGGATCGCCGCGTTCCCGTGGGGCGTGCTCAACGAGGCGTGCGGCGGATCGCCGCGAGCGGTGGGCAACCGCGACGAGCGGTGGTGCCCGAACGTCGTGGCCCGGTGCACCGGCGACGACGAGTGGGTCGCCGTGTCCGTCCTCGACGACGACCAGTGGGTGCGCCTGTCCGGGGCGATCGGCCGGCCGGCGCTGGCCACCGACGAGCGCTTCGCCACCGCCGAGGCCCGCCTTGCCGACGTGGACGGCACCGAAGCGGTGGTCGCCACCTGGGCCGCCGAGCGCGATGCGCACGACGCCGCCGACCTGTTGCGTGCCGCGGGCGTGCCCGCCGCACGGGTCGCCCGGCTCGACGACGTGCTCGCCGACGAGCACCTCGCAGCCCGCGGGTTCTTCACCGACCTGGAGCACCCCGTGGTCGGCCGGCGGCGCCTCGCCGGTGTGCCGTTCCACGCATCGCGCTCGCCCCTCGGCCCGCGACGGCCGGCCCCGTGCCTCGGCGAGCACACCGCAGAGGTGCGCGCCGAGCTCGGCGAGCCATCGCCGTCCTGAGTTCGCTCAGCCGACGTCGGCCGTCGCCGCCTCGCCCCACGTACGCCGCGGATGCCCGCCGGCAGCGTCCACGAAGTGGCAGGCCACCCAGCGGTCGTCGCCGACGTCGCGCCATGCCGGGACCTCGGCCACGCAGACGTCCTGCGCGTAGGGACAGCGCGGGTGGAACACGCAGCCCGACGGCGGGTGCGTCGGGCTGGGGATCTCGCCGCTGAGCGCGATGCGGTGACGGACGCGGTCCGAAGGTGGCACGACCTCCGGTTCCGCGGAGCGAAGCGCCGCGGTGTACGGGTGCAGCGGCTGCTCGAGCACGCCGTCGGTCGGCCCGAGCTCCATCAGGTTGCCCAGGTACATCACCCCGATCCGGTCGGCCACGTGCGCCACCACGGCGAGGTCGTGGCCGATGAACAGCAGCGAGAGCCCGAGCTCGACGCGTAGCGCCGACAGCATGTTGAGCACCTCGGCCTGCACCGAGACGTCGAGCGCAGAGACCGCCTCGTCGCACACGAGCAGGTCCGGGCGCAACACGAGCGCGCGGGCGATGTTCACCCGCTGCTTCTGGCCGCCGGACAGCTCGTGCGGGTAGCGCTCGCGGAAGCTCTCGTTGAGCCCGACCCGGGCGAGCAGGTGGTCGACGCGCTCGATCGCGTCGGCGGCGCGGATGCGCTGCAGCTCGAGCGGCTCGAGCAGGCTGTCGATGATCGTCTTGCGCGGGTCGAGCGCGCTCGTCGGGTCCTGGAACACCACCTGGAACCGGCGGCGCAAGCGACTTGACCTGACGGCGCGACATGGTGCTGATGACCTGACCGTCGAAGCGGACCTCGCCCCGGGTCGGCTTCACCAGGCACATCACCGCCCGGCCGAGCGTCGACTTGCCCGAGCCGGACTCGCCGATCAGCCCGAACGCCTCGCCACGGCGGATCTCCAGCGAGACACCGTCGACGGCGCGCACCGGGTAGCGACGGTGGTCGGACTTGTAGTGCACCTCGAGCGCGTCGATCGACAGCAGCACGTGATCGGCGTCGAGCGCCGCAGCCTCGCTCGTCACAGCACGCTCCGCACCTCGGGCCGCTCCACCCCGGACAGCTGGAGCTGGTCGTGGCGGATGCAGCGCACGCTCCCGCCGGTGCGCGAGGGCAGCAGCGATTGCGGTGCGGTGCAGGCTTCGGTGGCGTAGGCGCAGCGCGAGCGGAACGAGCACCCGCTCGGCGCGGTGCCCGGCGCCGGCACGGATCCGGGGATCGCGTACAGGTCGGTGCCCCGGCTGCCCATGCGCGGCATCGCCTTGAGCAGGCCCTCGAGGTACGGGTGGCTCGGCGAACGCAGCGCGGATTCGAGGGTCGCCTCCTCCACGACCTGGCCGGCGTAGACGCACACGACCCGATCGCACAGGTCGGCGATCACGCCGAGGTCGTGCGACACGACCATGATCGCCATGCCCCGCTCGGCGCTCAGGTCGCGCAGCAGGTCGAGGATCTGCGCCTGCGTGGTCACGTCGAGGGCGGTGGTCGGCTCGTCGGCCAGGAGCAGCTTGGGCTCGCAGGAGATGGCGATGGCGATCATCACCCGCTGGCGCATCCCGCCGCTCAACTGGTGGGGGTACTCGGCGTAGCGCCGCCGCGGATCGGGGATCCCCACCGATGCCAGCGCCTCGATCGCCTGGCGCTTGCCGGCGGCGCGCGACACCTTGCGGTGCCGGCGGATGGCCTCGCGCAGCTGGTGGCCGACGGTGAACACCGGGTCGAGCGCGGTCATCGGCTCCTGGAAGATCATGCTGATGCCGCGACCGCGCAGGTGGCGCAGCTCCGGTGTGCCGAGGTGGTAGGACACGCCGTCGAACTCCATCGTGCCGCTCACGTGGAGCCCGGGACTGGAGATCAGGCCGAGGAGCGACAGGCTGGACAAGGACTTGCCGCTGCCGCTCTCGCCGACCATGCCGAGACGTTCGTTCGCCCCGATCTCGAACGACATGTCCTCGACCGGGCGCACCTCGCCGCCGTTGCCGCGGAACGCGACGGTCAGTCCTTCGACGCGCACGAGCGGTCGCCTGGGGGCGCCACGTCCGGCGACGACCACGCTGGGCTCGCTCACGTCGGCGCCCCGACCTCGGCGCGCGGCGTCTGGCGCACGCGACGGCTGCGCCGGCGGGTGGGGTCGAGCTCGTCGCGCAACGAGTCGCCGATCGAGTTGAACGCCAGCGCGGTGACCATGACGATCAGGCCGGGGGCGATCATCTGCATGGGCGCCTGGCGCATGAACCGGTACGCCCGGCCGAGCATCGACCCCCAGCTCGGGTCCGGAGGCTGCACGCCGAGGCCGATGAAGCTCAGCCCGGCCTCGGCCAGCAGGGCGCCGGCGAACAGCAGCGACGTCTGCACGATCACCGGCTGGATCGAGTTGGGGACGATGTGCCGCTTGATGAGCTGCCAGGACGAGCCGCCGAACGTGGTGGCCGCCTCGACGTACAGGTGGTTGCGCACGCCCATCACCTGGGCGCGCATCAGCCGGGCCAGCGACGGGGCGAAGACGATGCCGACGGCGATCATCGCGTTGGTCAGGCCAGGACCGAGCATGGCCACCACGCCCACGGCGAGCACGAGCCCGGGGAAGGCCAGCACGGTGTCGGCGCCACGCATGACGATCTCGTCGGACACCCCGCCCATGAAGCCGGCCAGCAGACCCAGCGGCACGCCGATCACGAGCGCCACACCGACGGCGATGGACGCGGCACGCAGGCTGACCAGGCTGCCGGCGAGGAGCCGGCTGAACACGTCGCGGCCGAGGTCGTCGGTGCCCAGCCAGTGGTGCAGGCTGGGACCGGCGAGGATGTTGTCGAGGTCCTGCTTCAGCGGATCCTGGCCGAACAGGATGGCGAGGACGGCGGCGATGAGGATCAGCACGATGAACCCGACGCCGAACTGGGCGCGCCGGTCGGTGCCGAGCCAGCGACGGACGCCGTGCCACGCGCCGGGGCGCCGGTCACGACGCGCCGGCGCTCCCTCGGCCATCAGCGCAACCTCGGGTCGAACACTCGGTAGCCGATGTCGACCAGCAGGTTGACCGCCGACGATCAACAGGGCCATCACGATCACCACGCCCTGCACCATCGGGTAGTCACGATGACCGACCGAGTCGACCACCAGGCTCCCGACGCCGTTGATCCCGAACACCGCCTCGACGATGACGGTCGCCCCGAGGAGGCGGCTGGCCTGCAGGCCGATGACGGTGAGCACGGGCACGGCGACGTTCTTGGCGACGTGCTTGAACAACGTCCGGTTGGGCAGCCCGATCGAACGCAACGTGCGCACGAAGTCCCGGTTGCGCACCTCGAGCACCGCACTGCGCATCTGCCGGGTGGTCTCGGCGATGCTCGCCGCGCCGAGCGCGATGGCCGGGAGCAGCAGGTACTTCCACGTCGTGCCCAGCCCGCTGGTGATGCCGCGGAAGCCGACGGCGGGGAACCACTTGAGGTTCAGGGCGAAGGCGGTGACGAGCAACATCCCCAGCCAGAAGTTGGGGATGCCGATGCCGATCGTCGACGCCGTGCGAGCCACCTTGTCGACCCCGGTGTCGGCCCGCCACCCGGCGATGAAGCCGAGCGGGATGCCGACGAAGATCGACAGCAGGAGCGCCGCGAGCACGATCTGCACGGTGGCCGGCAACCGCGCCTTGATCATCGACGAGACCGTCGTCGGCGTGAACAGGGAGGTCCCCAGGTCGCCGTGGATCGCACCACTGGCCCAGCGCCCGTACTGCTCGGGCAGGGAGTCGTCGAGGTGCAGTTGCCCGCGGATCTCGGCGAGGCGTTCCGGGGTCGCGTTGTCCCCGGCGATCACCGTTGCCGGGTCGCCGGGGATCAACTTGAGCAGACCGAACGTGAGCATCGACGCCAGGATCAGCGTCGGGATCACCGTCAGCAGGCGCTTGAGGATGCTCCTGAGCACTCGGTCCCTGCGCTACTGCTTCAGGCTCACGTCGGTGAACTTCGGCTTGGCCAACAAGTTCGGCTGGTAGCCGACGATCTTCTTGGAGACGCCGTCGAGTGCGGCGCGGAAGAACAGCGGGGCGAGGATCGCCTCCTCCGACACGAGCGGGACGACCTGGTCGTAGACCGCCTGACGATCGGGGACGCTGTCGACCGACGACGCCTTGTCCATCAGCGCGTCGAAGCCCGGGATCTCGTACTTGCCGGTGTTGAAGTAGGCCGTGCTCGAGTACACCTGGCGGAACGTCATGTTCGGGTCGGGCCGGCCCGTCCAGCCGAAGCTGGCGGCGTTGTACTTCTTGTTGACGAAGTAGTCGGTGACCGACTGGGTGAGCTCGACCGGGTTGAGCTCGGCGTTCAGCCCGCCCTCCTTGAGCTGCGCCTGGAGGATCTCGGCGTTGCGCGTGCTGTCCGCGTCGGGCTGGTGCACCAGCGAGAACGAGACGTCGGTGAGGCCGGCGGACTGCAGCAGCGCTTTGGCCGCGGCTGGGTCGTGCTTGTACGTCGGCACCAGGTTCGCACGGTACGCCCAGTACTTGCTGGGGAAGTACATCCACATCGGCTCACCGGTGCCGAACGTCCCGGCCTTGGCCAACGCCTCGCGGTCGACCGTCATGTTGAACGCCTGGCGCACCTCCTTCTTGTCGAACGGGGCGTTGGAGGTGTCGAAGTAGATCACCGAGCAGTCGCCGATGCCGACGTACTGCACGACGGACAGGTCGCTGGAACCGGCGACCTGGTCCTTGGACTGCGCGGGCAGGCGGTAGAGGAAGTCGGTCTCGCCACTGAGCAGCGCGTTGAGCCGCGTGTCGGCCTCCTGCACGATCGTCATGTCCAGGCCGTCGAGGTACGGCAGCCCCGTGCGCCAGTAGTCGGCGTTCTTGCTGTAGGTCACCGAGGCGCCCGGCGAGTAGTTGTCGAGCTTGAACGGCCCGGTGCCGACGGGCTTGGTGCCGAACGAATCGCCGAGTGCCTGGACGGCAGTCGGGGACACGATCATCCCGGCCCGGTCGGTGAGGATCCCGACGATCTCGGAGTCCGGCCGGTTCAGCGTGAGCTTGATGGTGGTCGGATCGACGACCGCCACGTCGGTGACCGGTGCCAGGTCGGTCTTGATGTTCGACTTCGGGTCGGTGCGCGCCCGGTCGAGGCTGAACTTCACGGCTGCGGCGTCGAGCGGTGTGCCGTCGTGGAACTTGATGCCGCTGTTCAGCGTGAACGTGAACGTCTGCGGATCGGTGAACTCCCACGACTTGGCCAGTCCCGGCACGGGCGTGAGCGTCTCCGGCTCGAAGGAGATCAGCGTGTCGAAGATCGGGTAGAGCATGATGTAGTCGTTGCCCGAGCTGCCGGCGTGGGGGTCCAGCGTCGTCGGGTTGGCCCCGTGCGTGATGCGCAGGCGGCCACCGGGCGTGCCGGCCTGGACGTTGTCCGAGGCGAGCGGCACGGATCCGGGGATCCCGGCCGTTGCCGGCGATGCCCCGCCCGTCGTCGTCGGGCTCGCGGCTGCGCCGGTCGTCGGGCTCGCGCCGCTGCCCGCCGTGGTCGGCGCGCCCGCCGTGGTCGACGAGCTCTTCGAGTCCGACGAGCATGCCGCCAGGGCCGCCATCGCTGCCGCCCCGCCGGCCAGGGCGAGCAGACGCCGCCTGCTGACAGGTCGGAAATCGGCGAGCACGTCGTTGACGTCGTCGCGTCGCTCAGTGTGATCGTTCATGGCTTCCCCCGGTGTGTGTGATCGGATCAGCGGCCGATGCGATCGGTCCGACCCGCTTGTGGTGCCGACGCATCAGAGCAACCCGGCGTGACCCGTTCCCCACGCCGCCACGACTCCGCGCGACGGTGCTCTTTCTAACAAATGGTCGAGAGAATCTCCAGTCGGGTCCACCGCTCGGAACGCAGCCCGCTCAGTGCTGCACGACGGTGCCGCCGTCGACGTTCCACGCCTGCCCGGTGACCCACGCGCCCTGGTCGGAGCAGAGGTACATCACGGTGGCGGCGATGTCGTCGCCGCTGCCGGCCCGACCGAGCGGGATCATCGTCGTGGACGAACTGGTCCCACTGCGCGCCGCGGCCGATGTCGTCCATGCGCGACGTGTCGATGATCCCCGGGCAGATCGCGTTGACACGGATCCCCGCGGCCGCCACCTCCTGGGCCATGCACGCGGTGAGCGCTTGGAGACCGGCCTTCGACGCGGCGTACGCCGCAGTGTTCGGGCCGAGCCGCTTGCCGGCGATCGAGGAGATGTTGACGATCGAACCGCCGTTGCCGCCGGCCACCATCCGCCGACCCATCTCGGCCGAGACGAGGAACGAGCCGGTGAGGTTGACGTCGATCACCTTGCGCCACAGTGCGGGATCGAGTTCGGTGACCGGCACGCGGTCGTCACCACGTGCCGCGCCGGCGTTGTTCACCACGATGTCGATCCGGCCGAAGCGCTCGACGATCTGCTCCCCCAGAGCGGCGACGGCATCGATGTCGGCCACGTCGGACACCGCCGTCATCACCTCGGCACCCAGCGCGCGGACCTCGTCGGCAACCGACTCGATGTCCCGCCAGCCGGCGGCCTTCTCGTCGTCGGGGTACCTCGAGGGGTCGCGTCCGGTACCGGTGAGCACGACGCTGCAGCCGGCGCGCGCCAGCTCCACCGCGATCGGCCGACCGATCGAGCGCAACCGCCCGGCCCCGGTGACCAGCGCCACCTTGCCGTCGAACCCGTCCAGCGTCCAGCTCATGACAAACCCCCTACGTCGCCGGGGCGTCCGCCAGGTAGCGGTGTGCGAGGGCCCCGAGCACGTCCTCGAACTCTGCCACGGTCTGGGCGATGATCTCCGAGACGGGCTGGATGGCCTCGATCCGCCCGGCCACCTGGCCGAGCTGCGGCAGGCTGGCGTTCATGTCGCCGTCGCGGTACAGCGCCATGATGTCGCCGAGCAGGGCCATCGGGTCGCCCTCGAGCGACAGCTCGAACTTGGCCGTGCTCTGCGTGCGCAGCACGCGCACCGGCTTGCCGTTGTGCTGGTTGATCATCATCGTGTCCGTCTCCTCGGCATCGACGACGGCCTGCTTCATGTTCTCGTGCACCGGCGACTCCAGCGAGGCCACCATGCGCGTCCCCATCTGCACGCCCTCGGCGCCGAGGGCGAACGCCGCGGCCATCGACCGTCCGTCGGCCATGCCGCCGGCGGCGATGATCGGCACGTCGAGCCGGCTGGCGATGAGGGGCAGCAGCACCATCGACGTCACGTCACGGAGGTTCTTGAACCCGGCGCCCTCGCTGCCCTCCACGACGAGCCCGTCCACCCCCGCGTCGACCGCCTTCTGCGCGCCCTTCAAGCCGGGCACCACGTGGAAGACGATGAGCCCGGCATCCTTGAGGACCTTGGTCAGCTTGTCCGGCGAACCGGCCGAGGTGGTGACGAACGTGATCCCCTCGTCGAGGATCATGTCGACGATCTTGATGTCGCGGACGAAGGCGATCGGCAGGTTGATCCCGAACTTGCGGTCCGTCAGGTCGCGGGTCCGGTGGATGTCCTCGCGCACCTCGTCGATGCCCAGCGAGCCCGGCACCAGGCCGATGGCCCCGGCCTCGGCAACTGCAGCGACGAGACGCGGCTTGGCGACGTAGCCCATCGGGGCCTGGACGATGGGGATGTCGACGCCGAAGAGGCGGGTGACGCGGTTGTCGAAGCTCATCGCCTGAAGCTAGGGCACTCCGATCATCGGAATTCAACCGGACGGTAGGATCGCTCCGCGGGGAGCCGGGCACGCACGACGACGGCTACCGTCGGGCGCGCACCGAACATCCGACCGTAGGGGATCCCGACCGATGTCACTGGCCCGCACCATCCCGAAGATCACCGCGACCGACGAGGAGATCCGCGCCAAGCTCGAGGACGCCGACCTGCCCGTCGCTGCTGCCGACGCTGGCGTACATCACCGGCGACCTGTCGCTGCTGCGTCCCGAGCTGCGCATCGACCCGCTGCTGCTCGCCGAGCCCGACCAGGCCGGCCTCACCCCGGAGCAGCAGTCGGCCATCCGCGACCTCGCGGCCGACCACGCTCGGGCGCTTCCGCGACGGCGGGGCGACGCCGGTCGACGACGACGACGACCTGCAGACCATCGTCGAGTTCCTCGCCGGCGGCGTGCCGATGGACGAGTACATGCAGATGCTCGTCGAGGAGCTGGCCCTGCACGGCAACGACCTGCGCGCCCCGCAGTGGCGGCGCGACGAGCTCGCCCCCGACCGGCCGTTCCATGTGGCCATCGTCGGTTCGGGCATGTCCGGGATCATCGCCGCCTACCGCCTCAAGCAGGCGGGCGTCGACTACACGATCTTCGAGAAGAACGACGACGTCGGCGGCACCTGGAAGGAGAACACCTATCCCGGGCTGCCGGGTGGACATCCCCAACCACTACTACAGCTACTCGTTCGCCCAGCGCGACGACTGGCCGCAGTACTACTCGCCGCAACCCGAGCTGCACCGCTACTTCCGCCAGTGCGTCGACGAGTTCGGCATCCGCGACCACATCGTGTTGAACACCGAGGTGTCGTCGATCGTCTACGACGAGGGCTCCGGTCGCTGGACCCTCGAGCTCGACGGTCCCGACGGCGAGTCGACGTTCACCGCCGACGCGGTGATCAGCGCCGTCGGCCAGCTCAACCGGCCGCAGTACCCGAGCATCGAGGGCCGCGACAGCTTCGCCGGCCCGGCGTTCCACTCCGCCGAGTGGGACCACGCCGTCGACCTCGCCGGCAAGCGCGTCGGCGTCATCGGCACCGGGTGCAGCGCCGCCCAGTTCGCCCCGATCGTCGCCGAGCAGGCCGGCACGCTGGAGATCTTCCAGCGCACGCCGAACTGGCAGTTCCCCCAGCCGATCTACCACGAGGACGTGCCGGAGACGTTCCAGTGGCTGCTGCGGCACATCCCGTCGTACCGCGAGTGGTACCGCTTCTGGCTGTTCTACAAGAGCGCCGAGACGCTGCGCCCGATCGCCGAGGTCGACCCGGCGTGGGCCGACCAGTCTCGATCGGTCAGCGAGCTCAACGACATGATGCGCCAGATGCTCACCGAGGCGATCGAGGTCCAGTACACCGACCGGCCCGACCTGCTGCCGAAGGTGGTGCCGCAGTACCCGCCGGCGGCCAAGCGGATCATCGTCGACAACGGCGCGTGGGCGCAGATGCTGCACCGCGACAACGTCACGCTCACCGACACGCGGATCGATCGGATCGTCCCCGAGGGCGTGGTCACGGTCGACGGCGAGCTGCACGAGTTCGACGTGCTGATCTACGGCACCGGCTTCCAGCCGTCGAAGTTCCTGACGCCGATGAAGGTCGTCGGCCAGCACGGCGTCGAGCTCCACGGACGGTGGGACGGCGACGCCCGGGCCTACCTCGGCACCACCGTGCCCGGCTTCCCCAACTTCTTCCTGCTCTACGGGCCGAACACCAACATCGTCGTCAACGGCAGCATCATCTGGTTCTCCGAGTGCGAGGTGCGCTACGTGCTCGACGTGCTGCGGGCCACGCTCGCCGGTGGCCACCGCGGGCTCACGGTGCGCGACGACGTGCACGACACGTACAACGCCGAGATCGACGCCGAGAACCTGCGGATGGTGTGGGGCGTGGCCACGGTGAGCAGCTGGTACAAGAACGCCAGCGGGCGTGTCGCCCAGAACTGGCCGTACCCGCTGCTCGAGTTCTGGAAGCGCACCAAGGCCGTCGACGAAGCGGACTACGAACCGGTCTGATCGCCGCTCCCCGGCGCCGGGGATGTTGACGAAGATCAACCTTGCCCGGGGCGCGCGCCGTTCGCATGCTCCTGTGGTGATCACCACGCACGAGGCGATCGTCCTCGACACCGTCCGCGCCGCGCTCGGGAGCGCGCCGCGTCGACGCTGCCCAGCTCACCGTGTTCGGCCCGGAGGCGGTGCTGCCGTCGGTGTTCGACGTCACCGCGCTTCGCCACCGCGACGATCGCCCTGGCCAACGTGGCCGCAGCCGAACTGCTCGCGGCGCGGACGGCGTCGCCTGCCCGGCCGGTCACCGTCGATCGGCGCCAGGCCGCGGCGGCGTTCCTCGGCGAGGCTGCTGTTCGCCGCGCGACGGCTGGGAGCGTGCGCCGGCGTGGGATCCGGTCGCCGGCGACTACCCCACCGCCGACGGTTGGATCCGGCTGCACACCAACTACGGCAACCACCGCAGGGCCGCGCTCGCCGCGCTCGGTGTCGCCGACGACCCGACGCTCGAGCGCCGCGTGCTCGCCCCGGTGGTCGCGTCGCGCACGGCCGACGAGCTGGAGACCGCGGTGGTCGCGGCCGGCGGGTGCGCCGCGGCGATGCACACGTCCGACGAGTGGCGGGCCACGGCCGCCGGTGCGGCGATCGCCGGCGCGCCGATCCTCGACGTCCGCTTCGAGGAGCCGGACGGCGGGCGCCCACTCGCGCCGCTCCGAGGGTCGACGCCGGACCAGCCGCTCGCGGGGGTGCGCGTGCTCGACCTGACCCGGGTGATCGCCGGCCCGGTGTGCACCCGCTTCCTGGCTGCACACGGCGCCGACGTGCTGCGCATCGACCCGCCCGATTTCGAGGAGGTCGGCGCGCTCGTGCCGATCACCACCGCCGGCAAGCGCTGCGCGGCGCTCGACCTCAGGTCGCCGGACGGCGCGGCGCGCTTCGCCGCCCTGCTCGCCGAGGCCGACGTGCTCGTGTGCGGCCTGCGCGGCGACGCGCTCGGCCGGCTCGGCTTCGACGCCGCACGACTGCGCGAGCTGAACCCGACGCTCGTGGTCGCCCGGCTCGACGCGTACGGCTGGGACGGGCCGTGGGCGGCGCGGCGGGGCTTCGACAGCCTGGTGCAGATGAGCACCGGCATCGCGGCCGAGGGCCAGCGGATCAGCGGCTCGGCCGGTCCCCGTCCACTGCCGGCACAGGCGCTCGACCACGGCACCGGCTACCTGTTGGCCGCCGGCGTGTGCCATGCGCTGGCCGAGCGGGTCCGCACGGGGCGCATCGGGCATGTTCGAGCGGCTCTCGCCGTCACCGCCGGGTTGGTGATGCAGCTGCCGACCCCGGAGGGCCTGGCGATCTCGCTGCCAGACCTCACCGGCGAGGCGTCCGAGCTCGTGGCGACGGCCTGGGGTCCGGCGCGCGCCGTCCCCGTCCCCGGCGCCTTCGACGCCTGCCCGAGTCGCCCCTTGCGACCCGCCGGCCCCCTCGGCCGCGACCCCGCGTCGTTCACCTGACCCGCCCCCCTGGGCCCGTCGCCGTCCTCGCACCATCGTTCGTGTCGCGCCACACGTGCCGAACCGCGGACCACCGCGACACGAACGCCTCCGCGCCACCCGCCCGACCATTCGTGTCGCGGCCGCACGCGCCGGAAGCGACATCAGCGGCGCGACACGAGACGATCACCGCCGACGAGGCGGCCGAGCGCCAACCCGGCGTTCGTGTCGCGGCCACCGCGCCGGCAGAGACGTCAGCGGCGCGACATGAACGTGGTCAGGCGAGGACGGCGTCGATCAGGAAGGGGCCCGGTGCGGCGAGGCCGCGGGCGAGCGCGTCGGTGAGCTCGCCGAGCGGTGTGGGCGCGCACGGCTTCGACGCCCATGCCGCCGGCGATCGCGGCGAAGTCCAGCTCCGGACCCGACAGGTCGAGCGTCGCCGCCGCCCGTGGGCCCGGCCGTTGAGCGACGATGCGCTGCATCTCCACCTGCAGGATCGCGTAGGCCCGGTTGCTGAGGATGACCGTCGTGACGTCGAGGTTGCGCGCGGGCCTGGGTCCACAGCGCCTGGATCGTGTACATCGCGCTGCCGTCGGCCTGGAGCGAGATCGACCTTGCGATCGGGGCAGGCGATGGCGGCGCCGGTGGCCAGCGGGAGGCCCGAGCCGATCGCCCCGCCGGTGAGCGCCAGCCAGTCGTGCGGCGCCGCGGCGAGCGTGCCCCCGGACATGCCCACCCGGGCGGTGATCGACTCCTCGACGACGATCGCCTGGTCGGGCAGGGCGGCCCCGACCGCGCGGCCGACGTTGCGCGGCCCGAGCGGCTCGTCGACGGCGCCGGGGACGAACGACAGCGGCTGGACGACGTCGGCGGCAGCGTCGGTCGCCGACCTGGTCGGCGAGGGCCTCCAGGGCGGCGACGATGTCCTCGTCGTCGTGACCGAGCGAGTGCACGGTGCACCCGGGCGGCACCAGCGAGCTGGGCCGGCCGGGATAGGCGAAGAACGCCACCGGCGACGGGCAGTCGACGAGCAGGAGGTGGCGGGCGCCGGCCAGCTGTGCGTCGGCCTGCTCGGCGAAGTAGCCGAGCGCGTCGAACGCCGGACGGCCGGCGCCGCGCTGCACGCGGGCGACGTGCGTCTGGGTCAGCACCGTGGCGCCCGTGCCGACGGCGATGCGGCGAGGCGGCGCGCAGGCCCGGCTCGAGCAGCGCCGTGCCGCCGAGCAGCACGACCACCCGCTCACCGCCCTGCAGCACCTTGGCCGCCGCGGCGACGACGTCGTCGGGCACCGACGCGCGCGAGTCGCCGCGGCACCGCTGGCGCCGCCGCGGCACCCTCGTCCCAGCTGACGTCGGCCGGCAGGATCAGCGTGGCCACGCCGCCGGGCGGAGCCCACGCGGCGGCGACGGCCTCGGCGGTGTCCGGGCCGACGTCCTCGGCACGTGTCGGGCGGCGCACCCAGCGCGACACCGCGCCGGCGAGCGCGCCGATGTCGGACTCGAGCGGAGCGTCGTAGCGACCGTGGTACGTCGCGTGGTCGCCGACGATGTTGACCACCGGGGTGCGCGACCGCCGGGCGTTGTGCAGGTTGGCCCACCCGTTGCCCAGGCCCGGCCCGAGGTGCAGGAGCGTCGCCGCCGGGCGCCCGGCCATGCGCGCGATATCCGTCGGCGGCACCCGTGACGACACCCTCGTCGAGGCACAGCACGGCATCGAACCGCTCGGCGTCGTCGAGCGCGAAGACGCTGTGCATCTCCGACGTGCCCGGGTTGGCGAAGCACACCTCCACCCCGGCGTCCGACAACGTGTGCACCATCGCCTGCGCTCCGTTCATGGGCGCCGTTCTACCCTGTCGTCCGACCGGTCATCGACCGCTGGGGCCGTCGACCACTGGAAGGACCAACCATGAGCAACGAGCGACTCGTGCTGCGCGACGACGCCGACGGCATCGCCACCTTGACCCTCAACCGCCCGGAGAAGCTCAACGCGCTGAACCCTGCGGTGTTCGCCGAGCTGCGCGCCCACCTCGAGGCGATCGCCGGCGACGGCTCCGTCGCGCGTCGTCGTGCTCACCGGCGCCGGACGCTCGTTCTGCGCCGGCCACGACCTCGGGGCGATCGCCTCGGGCGAGCACGCCCGCGTCGCGCCACTTCGAGCCGGAGACCGTGGACGCGCTGGATCAGCTGCCACAACCGACGATCGCCAAGGTCCGCGGCCACTGCTTCACCGGCGGCCTGGAGCTGGCGCTCGGCTGCGACCTGCTCGTGGCCGCGGCATCGGCCACGCTCGGTGACACCCACGGCCAGTGGGGCCTCGTGCCGGTGTGGGGCATGTCGGTACGCCTGCCCGAGCGGGTGGGCATGTCGACGGCCAAGCAGCTGATGTTCACCAGCCGGCGCATCGACGGGACCGAGGCCGGCCGGCTCGGCCTCGTCGACAAGGTCGCCGCCGACGACGAGCTCGACGCCGTGGTCGACAGCGCTCGCCGCCGAGGTGGCGGCGAACTCGGCGGGTACGAACCGGATCGTCAAGCAGCTGCTGCGCGCCGGCACGGTCGTGCCGCGCAGCGCGGCGCTGCAGTACGAGCGCACCCAGCCGTTCGGGCAGCCGGACGACATGGCCGAGCGGATGGGGCGCTCGAAGCACTGACCCACCACCGCCGGCGCGACGTGCCGGCGGTGACCACGCCCGGCAACATGGACGCATGACCAACGCGTCGGATCAGCCCGGCGACGTGCTCGACGCCGGCGCGTACCTCGCCTGGCGAACGGTGATGCTCGGGGCGATCCGTGGCGAGCGCGACGCCGACGTGCCCTGTGGCGAGTGCACGGCGTGCTGCGAGTCGGCGCAGTTCGTCCACATCTCCCCGGACGAGACGGACGCGCTGGCCCACATCCCTCGCGCCCTGCTGTTCCCCGCTCCCCGTCTGCCGCGTGGTCACGTGCTGCTGGGCTACGACGAACACGGCCGGTGCCCGATGCTCGTCGACGGGGGATGCTCGATCTACGAGCACCGCCCACGCACGTGCCGGACCTACGACTGCCGAGTGTTCACCGCGGCCGGGGTGACACCCGACGACAAGCCGGCGGTGGCCGTCCGCGTCCGTCGCTGGCGCTTCCGCTATCCGACCGCGGCCGACGAGCAGGCGCACGCGGCCACCCGGCAACACGCCGAGCAGCTGGCGGACGGGCCCGACGCCCCGTTCACGCCGACCCAGCTGGCCGTCGCCGCAGTGGCCGGCGATCGTTCGTCCGACGAGGCGGAATCACGATGGCGTCGGCGGCGTTGACCCCTCCATGAGTCAGGGTCACACCGTCACGATCACGCCCAGCAACGAGCACGTCGAGGTCCGCCTCGGCGACCAGGTGCTGGCCGCCACCGACCACCCGCTGCGCCTGGACGAGACCGGCCTGCCGACGCGCTTCTACCTCCCGCCCGCCGACGTGCGCATGGACCTGCTCCAGCGGACGTCGTTCCACACCACCTGCCCGTTCAAGGGCGAGGCCTCGTACTGGTCCGTGGAGGTCGACGGCGCCACGCACGACGGCATCGTGTGGGCCTACGAGGACCCCATCCCCGCGGCGGCGAAGATCGCCGGGTACCTGTCGTTCTACCCGGACCGGGTGTCGATCACCGTCGACGGCCAGCCGGTCGGTGGATGACGAGGGTCGTCACGTCGTCCTCGTGATCCGCCTCGACGAGCACTGCCGCCAGCTGCGCGGCCGGTGAGGCGCGGCGCTCGGCGATGACGTCCGTCGCCGCGCGGCGCAGCGCGTCCATGCCTGTGTCCAGGTCACGGCGGCGGCTCTCCACCAGACCGTCGCTGTAGAGGACGATCGCGTCGACGCCGCTCAGGTCGACCGTGCGTTCATGCCGCTCGCGCGTCCAGTCCAAGCCGAGCAGCGAGTCGCCGTCGAGCTCGACGAAGGCGGTGCCGTCCTCGCCGACGACCAGGACCGGCGGATGACCGGCGTGCGACACGCGCATCGTCGCGTCCGCGGTGTCGATGACGGCGCACGCCACCGTGGCGATCGAGCCCGGGAGCAGTTCATGGACCAGCCGGTCGAGGCGGCGCAGCGCTGCAGCCGGCGACGGGTCGTCGACGAGGTAGGCGCGCAGGGCGTTGCGCAGCTGGGCCATCTCCGACGCTGCCGGAAGACCGTGCCCGGTGACGTCGCCGATGACCGCGGCGACGTGGTGCGCGCCGAAGGTGAACGCGTCGTACCAGTCGCCGCCGATGCTGCCCGACCCGCTCGGCTCGTACAACGCGTCGAAGCGGAACTCGCTCGTCATCGGGAGCTCCGACGGGCGCATGATCCGCTGCAGATCGGTGGCCAGGGCGGTGGCGTCGCGCTGGCCGCGGCGCAGCGCCGCGCCGAGGTGCCGGGCGAAGCGCTGGGCCACGCGCTGCTCGCTCTCGGTCCACGGCAGGCTCCGACCGCGGATCGTCTCCCGCCATCGCTCGAACGACCTGCGCGGGCTGAGCCGCACCTCGGCACCCTCGCTCGCCGCCAGCTCGGCGTTGTGCGGATCGCCACCCCAGTCCACCAGGCGGACCAGCTCGGGGCGCACCCACATGACGTACTCGCTGCGGTCACTTGCGAGCGGGAACGCGAGCACGCCGCTGGACACGGCCCGGTCGACCTGCGGGACGATCGTCGACAGGTCGTCGTGGACGAACACGTCGCGCTCGACCGGCCACGCGGCCACGATCGCCGACAACGCATCGACGGTGGGTACCTCCCCGATGCGGACGTCGAGCGCACCGTTCGCCGCGATGACCAGCCCGCCCGCCCCGGTCATGGCCAGCACGTCGTGTTCGTGCTGGTGCAGGACGACCTCGACGCCCCACTGGCTGGTGGCGGCGAACGACTCGGCGACGCGATCGGCGATCAGCGCCAGCTCGATCGCCTGCCGACGGTTGTCCGCCTCGAGCGTGTCGCCGACGCGCAACGAGATCAGCTGGGCGAGGAACTCGGCGGCGTTGCGCACGGCGACCCCCGGCCGGTGCGGCCCGGAGTAGTGGTGGCAGGCGATCAACCCCCACAGCTCGCCGCCGACGATGATCGACACCGACATCGACGCGTCGACGCCCATGTTGCTGCAGGTACTCGACGTGGATCGGTGAGACGCTGCGCAGCGTCGACGAGCTCAAGTCGAAGGGGCGGTCGGCGTCGTAGGCCACCGGTGGGATCGAGCGGCACCGGCGTGTAGTGGATGTCGGGGATGATCCGCAGCCAGTTGCGCCGGTACAGCTCGCGGGCCTGCGCAGGGATGTCGGTCGACGGGTAGTGCAACCCGAGGAACGTGTTCAGCGAGTCCAGCTTGGCCTCGGCGATGACCTCACCGTTCCACTCGGCGTCGAAGCGGTAGACCATGACCCGGTCGAACCCGGTGAGCTCGCGCACCCACGTGGCCGCCTGCTCGGCCACGTCGACGACCGTCCGCGACAGCTGCATGGCCATGGACGCCTCGCGGACGATCGAGGCCAGACCCTCGTCGGCGGCGACCGGCTCCAGTTCGACGACCAGGCGATCGCCCGAGCGCGTCAGCGTCCCGGTGAACGGCCGACCGTCGATGATCAGGTCGAGCTCGTCATGACGCTGCACCCAGGGCAGCCGGCGGGCCTCGTCGACGACCTTGGCGTTCTGCGCACCGATCACGTCGGTGAGGTCGGCACCGATGATCTCGTCGGCCGGGCACTCGAGCCACGCGGCCACGTTGGCCGAGGCGATGCGCACGACGAGACCGGGCTCGTCGACCGCGAGCAACATCCCGTGCGGTTGGATCGCCCCGGGCACGTGGATCGGCTCGCTGGCGCAGTTGTCCAGGTCGACGGGCGCCCGCCAGGTCTCGGTCACCGCAGGAGCGCCTCCGTGACGAGGTCGAACGCGTCGACGGCCGCACCCGTGGCCCGGTCGACGTCGGCGGCCGTGGCGACGGCGGCGTCGAGCTCGGCGCGGATCACCGACCAGCGCAGCGCGACGTCGGCGCCGGCGCCGGTGAGGAACTCCGTCGGGACGTCGTCGCCGAGGGCGGCGCGTGCCCGGGCAGCGATCACCCGACCGCCGAGCAACGAGCCCTCGAGCACGTACGCCGCGCCGAGCGCCGCCGACGTCGACGCCAGCGGCGCGACGTGCACGGGCGGCGGCACGACGCCGATGCCGAGGCGACCCAGGTCGCTGCGCAACATCTCGGCCCGCCGATTGCCGTCGTGCCGGTCGGCCAGCGCGACATCCCCGGCGTGAGCCCTCAGTGCGTCGACGATCGCGTCCTCGAGGGGCCCGACGTACGTCGCCGACCGCGCGAGGTGGGCGCGGTAGCGGTCGAGCGACAGGTCGTCGACGGTGAGGGCCAGCGCGCCGTCGAGGCGCTGGTGACGCGACCGCGTGGCGCGGCGCAGCTGCGCCAGCACATCCGTGGCCGCTGCGGTGGTCATCCCGTCGGCAAGCTAGCCGGTCCCGCGGCGTCGGCGTCCTGAGCACTCCCGCCGGCAGGTCCGGGCGCGGCGGCGCGCAGCGAGACGAGCACGTCGACGGCGGCCGGCTCGCGCGTCGACAGGCCCACCAGCCGGCCCGCCGCCTCCGAGGACAGCACGACGGTGGTCGCTCCCGACTGCGACAGCAGGTGGGCGTTCTCCGCCTCGCGCACGGCGGCGGAGATCACCGCGGTGGGGTTGAGCTCGCGCGCCGTCAACGTGACCAGCGCCGCGGTGTCGTCGCGGTTGCACGCACGACCACGGCGGCGGCCCGCCCGATGCGGGCTCGGTGCAGCGTCTCGGTGCGCGTCGCGTCGCCGAGCACGCCGACGAGGCCGTGCTCGCTGGCCAGGGACAGGGCCTCGGGCAACACGTCGATCACGACGATGTCCCTGGCCGCCAGCTCGGTGTGCGCCCGCAGGCTGTCGGCCGCGGTCCGCCCCATGGTCCCGTAGCCGACGATGATCGTGTGACCGTTCACGCGCTTCCTCCACTGGTTCTCGGCGCGGGCCTGGCGGTAGCGCTCGGTGAGCAGTTGCAACGTCGTGCCGACCAGGACGATGACGAACACGATGCGCAACGGGGTGACGACGAACGCGGTGACGGCCCGTGCGCCGGGCGACAACGGGGCGATGTCGCCGTAGCCCGTGGTCGTGACCGTGACCGTGACCGTGGAGGAGTACACCGCGTCGAGCACGGACAGCGGGGTGCCGTCGGCGTCGGTGTACCCGGAGCGCCCGAAGTAGGCCAGCCCGGCGATGACCACGACGATCCCGGTGCGATGGCGAAGCGCACCAGCAGCGAACGGAACGGGGTCAGCCGCCGGGCCGGGAGACCAACTTGGCCGCGACCCGACGTCGCGTCGACCCGTCGTCGGGGCTCGTCGTCGGCGCTCATCCGCCCAGATTGCCCGACCCGGGCGGCAGCGGTCGCTGCTGGGGAGATCCGTCGATCAGGCGGTCTGGTCGGCGTACTGGGCGAACGCCTCCGGCCCGGCCCAACGGCTGTACGTCGGCGACTGCGGCCAGCCCTCGGGCGAGTCCTGCCAGACCTCCTGCCGCCCGTAGGGCAGCAGGTCGATCAGCGGGAACGTGTGGCTCAGCTGCTCGGTGCCCCGGCCCTGGGTGTTGTACGTGCGGTACACGGTGTCGCCGTCGCGCAGGAAGACGTTGACCTGGAAGCCGCCGCCTGGCGGGGCACCCATGTCGGCGCCGAACGGGCTGTTCGCCGTGGAGTACCAGGTCATCTTGTTGCCGACCCGCTCGCGGTAGGCGAGCGCCTCGTCGATCGGGCCCTGGGTGACGATGACGAAGCGGGCGTCGTAGTTGTCGAGGAACTCCAAGCGGGTGAACTGGCTGGTGAACCCGGTGCAGCCACCGCACTGCCACTCCTCGCCGGGGAACCACATGTGGCTGTAGACGATCAGCTGCGGCCGACCCTCGAACACGTCGACCAGCCGCACCGGACCGTCGGCGCCCTCGAGCGTGTAGTCGGGCAGCTCGACCATCGGCAGGCGCCGGCGTTGCGCGGCGATCGCGTCGAGCTCGCGGGTGGCGGCCTTCTCCCGCGCCCGCAGCTCGGCCACAGCCTGCTCCCAGGTCGCCTGGTCGACGACGGGCGGCAGGGCGCTGGGCCGGCGGCCCTCATCGGTGGTCGGTGCTGGCATCATCGGCTCCTCTCGAACGGCGTGGACCTCGGTCCGCCCAGGTTCGGACGATCCGCCAGCCGGGAACTCATCGCCGCGGTCCGCGGCGGCCGCCGCGCTACGGGCAGCTCAGGTTGCCGAGGCTGGTGAGCAACGTGGAGCCGGTCGTCCCCACGTCGCGCAGGGACGTGACCACCGCAGCCACGGCTGGCGTGCCACCGCTGCCGACGGCCGTCTGCAGCCCGTCGAGCGCCGTCTGGAACGCGTCGACCTGTGGCTGCACGTCGCTGCCGGCCGCGGAGCGCACCGCGTCGAGGTTGGTCTTGATCGTGTCCAGTTGGGCGGTGATGGCCGAGGTGCCGTTCTTGACCACGTCGACCTTCGACAGGTCGGTGATCGACGTGCGCAGCGTCTCACGCGCGGCGCACAGCTGGTCGCTGGCCGAGCCGACCGGCGCGAGCGCAGTGGTCGTCGTCGTCGCCGCCGTGGTGGTGGAGGCCTTCGTCGTCGTCGACGACGAGGCGTCGCTGCTACAGGCGCCGAGGCCCAAGGCCACGCTCGCCACGAGTACGACCACACTCAGTCCGCGTCTGTTCACAGTCGGACATCGAAGCACATCCGCACGGGGACACCAAGGCACCCCGGCGTCCTGGACGGACGCGTCAGCCACACGCTCCGCTGGCGAGGATCTCGCCGACGGCGTCGTCGTCGAGGCCGAGCACCTCGGTGAGCACCTCGTAGGTGTGCTCGCCGAGGCACGGCGCCGGCCGGCGCGGACCGTTCGTCGTAGCCGGTGATCGCGTACTGGTGGCCCTCGTAGGGCACCTCGCCCATCTCCGGGTGCTGCAGCCGGCGGAAGAAGGCGCGGTGCTCGAGCTGCGGATCGAGCTGGTGGTCGCTGGAGCGCTGCACCATCCCGGCGGGAACCCCGGCCGCCTGGAGCAGCTCCATCAGCTCGCGGGGGTCGTGCTGCACGGTGCACGCGGCCAGCTCGGCGTCGATGGTCGCCGCCGCGGCGCGCCGGCCGCCGACGGCGTCGAGCGCCGGATCCATGGCCCACGCCGGCTCGCCGAGGAACGCGCGCAGGGCGTGCCACTGGCCGACGTCCTCGACCGCGATCGCGCACCACTCGTCGTCGCCGGCGCACGGGTAGGCGTCGTGCGGGAAGCGGTCCGGGTCGACGTTGCCGTTGCGCCGGGCGCGGTGCCCGGACACCTGCTGGTCGAGCAGCTGCGGGCCGAGGAAGTGCAGCGCCGACTCCATCTGCGCCTGGTCGATGAACTGTCCCGCACCGGTGCGCCGGCGGTGGTCGAGTGCGGCGAGCAGCGTGGTCACCAGGAAGCGCGGCGCGACGGTGTCGGTGTACGCGTTGAACGGCCCGCCCGGCGGGCGGTCGTCCCAGCCGGTGATCTCGAAGAACCCGCTGACGGCTGCCGCGTGGTAGCCGTAGCCGGCCAGTTCGGCCGCCGGCCCGGTTTGGCCCATCAGGCACGTCGTCGCCATGACGATGTCCGGGTTCAGCGACCGGGCGACGTCGTAGCCCAGGCCGAGCTCGTTCATCGTGCCGGCGGTGAACGAGTCCATGGCGACGTCGCACCAGGCCAGCAGCTTGCGGGCCACCTCGTTGCCCGACGGGTGCTTGAGGTCGAGCTGCAACGAGAGCTTCGACGTGTTGAACGAGCCGAAGAACTGACAGCGGTTGATGCCGGGGATGTCGTCCTTGAACGGTCCGACGAGGCGCAGCCGGTCGACCGGGCGGTCGTGCTCGACGTGCACGACGGTGGCGCCGTGGTCGGCGAGCGCCTTGGCCGTGATCGGGCCGACGCCGATCCACGAGAAGTCGGCCACCTTGACGCCGGCCAGCGGCAGCGGTTCGCTGACGACGGCGACGCGGCGCGACGGCGCCGTCGGTCGGGCCTGGCGTCCACGCACGTCGGTCAGCACCTCCTCGGTGTGCTCGCCGATCGCCGGCGCCGGACGATCCCAGCCGACCGCGGGCGCCGTGGTCTTGACGAACGGCCCGGGGGTACGCAGCGTGCGCCCGCTCGGCAACTGCAGCTCGTCCCAGTACTCGCGGACGGCGAGGTGCTCCATGGCCATCACGTCGGCGACGGTGTTCACCGGGGCGAGCGTGATCTTGCGGGCGATGCCCCCCTCGAACAGCTCCTGCTTGCGATGGGCCATCGTGAAGTCGACGACCTTGGCGCGCACCTCGTCCATCGAGTGGGTCAGCGACTCGGCCGTGAGCATCCGCGCCTCGTACGACTTCCAGTCCTCGCCGTCGGCCCACTCCTGGCTGACCACCCCGGACGAGACCATCCACGGCACCATCCCGACGAGCGTCGCCGACGTGGCGATGAGGCACACCTCGCCGTCGGCGCACGGGTAGACGAGCGGCGTGGTCAGGGTGCTCAGTTGCAGCATCGTGCCGTTGCGCTCGATGTTGCGGCCCTGGATCGGGTGGGCGGTCATCGCGTTGAGCCCGGTCCAGAAGACCGCCGCCTGGACCGAGACGTCGACGAACTGGGCCTCGCCGGAGA
The DNA here is from genome assembly GCA_963794805.1 of uncultured Acidimicrobiales bacterium. GTDB lineage: Bacteria > Actinomycetota > Acidimicrobiia > Acidimicrobiales > Ilumatobacteraceae > JAODBQ01. The sequence continues at coordinate 4,304 of CAWCFL010000001.1, read as the reverse complement.
GCCGGCGGCGCTCGTTGGCCACCAAGGCCCCTGCGGCGCTCTCGGCCGCGGCGTGCAACCAGGTCTGTGGCACGGTGATGCGCACGGGACGGCGGTCGGCGTCGCCGTTGATCGCCATGGACCCGCCCATCGCCGACAGCGTCAGGTCGGTCGCCAGGTGGTGGGCGTACGGGCCCGGTCTGACCGAACGGGGAGATCGCCACGTAGACGAGGTCCGGGCCGCACGGCGCGCAGTGCGTCGAAGCCCATGCCGCGGCCGTCCATCACCCCGGGCCCGGCGTTCTCGAAGACGAAGTCGGCCGTGGCCACCAGCGCCAGCAGATCGTCGCGCCCGGCCGGCTCGTCGAGATCGAGCACCACGCTGCGCTTGCCGCGGTTGAACGCCTGGAAGCGCAGGCCGGCGAGCTCGTCCGGCTCGCCGGCGACGGTGGGCGCCTCGTGGCGCGAGGAGGACGCCGCCCGGCGGCTCGACCTTGATCACGTCGGCACCGAGGCCGGCGAGGACGAACGTGGCCAGTTCGGCGCGACCGTCGGTCAGGTCGACCACCCGGTAGGGCGCGAGCATCGCAGCGGGGTCGGGCATGACCTGCATGCTCTCAGAGGTTCGTGGACCGCCCGCACTCGAGGGCGCACGGCTGCGCTGCCACCCGCGGGCCCGGCGTACATTCGGCCAGTCATGGCTGATCCTGCTGTTGCCCCGCTCCCCTACGACTTCCTGCCGCCCGCCGCCGCGTTCACCGTCACCAGTGACGAGGTCACCGAGGGCCGCCGCTGGCCGTCGGCGCAGGCCAGCGGGATCTTCGGCGTGCCCGGCGGCACGGACACGTCACCGAGCCTGCGCTGGTCCGGCGCGCCCGACGGGCACGAAGAGCTTCGCCGTCACCTGCTTCGACCCCGACGCACCCACCGGCAGCGGCTTCTGGCACTGGGTGGTGTTCGACATCCCGGCCGACATCACCGAGCTGGCCGCCGGCGTCGGCGCGGCCGACGGTGCCGGGTTGCCCGCCGGCGCAGTGCAGTCGCGCACCGACGCCCGCGTGCCCGGCTTCGTCGGCGCCGGGCCCCCTCCCGGCCACGGCCCGCACCGCTACGTGTTCGCCGTGCACGCGCTCGACGTGGAGCACACCGGCGCGGACGCCGACGCCAGCCCGGCCTACGTCGGGTTCACCATGTTCGGGCACACGATCGGACGGGCGCTGCTCACCGGCACGTTCGAGCAGTAACGCCCGAGGCGGTCGTCGCCGCTGGGTCGTCGGGGACGACGGCTGCCGACCCGGACCGGTCACTCCGCGAGGTTCGGACCCGAGCGGATCGCCGTCGGGCCGAAGGTGCACTTGCACGTGGGGCACCAGAACGCCTGGTGCAGCTCGGTGCCACACGGCGCGTGCACCAGCACCGCCGTCGCCCGGCCGTCGCCGAGCCAGCGGTCGCCCCAGCGCATCAAAGCCACGAGCATCGGCGACAGCTCGACGCCCATCGACGTCAGCCGGTACTCGTAGCGCACCGGTCGCTCCTGGTACGGCACCTTGGTGAGCACACCGGCGTCGACCAGGCGCTTGAGGCGTTCGGTGAGCACGGCGCGGCTCATCGCCAGGTCGGCGCACAGCTCGTCGAAGCGGCGCACCCCGCGGAACACGTCACGCAGGACGAGCATCGACCACTTGTCGCCGACCAGCGCGGCAACCGCCTCGATCGTCGCGTCGTGCGTCGCGTCCTGCAGCGCGTCGACGTGCACCGTGTGGCCGGGCGCGTCGACCTGCACCGTGCGCGCCGCCTCCGCCGAGGTCTCGATCGTCCGGGCCGCCATGTGACCGACGCTACCAATGCCGTCCATCGTCGACCCGTTGTCAGTTCGCATTCCGAACTCACTCGCGCTACGGTCGCGCAGATGGACGACCAGGACCTGCTGCGCACCCCACTCGACGAGCTCCTCGCGGCGGCCGTCGCGCGGCGGACGAGCACCCGCATCACCTACTCGCCGAAGGTGTTCATCCCGCTGACGACGTTGTGTCGCGACCAGTGCGACTACTGCACGTTCGCCGAGTCGCCGGCGCGCGCCGCCGTCCCGTACCTCGACGCCGCCGCCGTGCTGCGCCTGGCAAAGGCGGCGGCGAGCGCCGGCTGCCACGAAGCGCTGTTCACGCTCGGCGAGCGCCCCGAGCTGCGCTACCCCGTCGCCCGCCAGTGGCTCGCCGAGCACGGCCACGACTCCACGGTGGGCTACCTCGTGGCCATGTGCCGCCTGGTGCTCGAGGAGACCGGCCTGCTGCCGCACGCCAACGCCGGCGCGCTCGACGCCGACGAGCTGCGCGCCCTGCGCGCCGTCAGCGCCAGCCAGGGGATGATGCTCGAGTCGCTCAACCCGGACCTCGACTGCCACCGCCGCGCGCCGGACAAGACGCCCGAGCGCCGGCTGGCCACGTTGGAGGCCGCCGGCGAGCTGGCCATCCCGTTCACCACCGGGATCCTCGTGGGCATCGGCGAGTCGCGCCAGGACCGTCTCGACGCGCTGCGGGCCATCGCCGCCAGCCACCTGCGCCACGGGCACGTGCAGGAGGTGATCGTCCAGAACTTCCTGCCGAAGGAGCGCACGGTGATGCGCGGCGCACCGCCGGCGCCGTCCGACGAGCACCGCTGGACGCTCGCCGCGGCCCGGCTCGTGCTGCCCGCCGACGTCCACCTGCAGGCGCCGCCGAACCTGACCGACGACTTCGGCTCGCTGCTCGACACCGGCATCGACGACTGGGGCGGGGTCTCGCCGGTCACCGCCGACCACGTCAACCCGGAGCGCCCGTGGCCCGATCTCGACCGGCTGCGCGCCGTCACCGAGGCCCACGGCTGCACGCTGGCGCCGCGGCTGACCGATCTACCCGGAACGCGCCCGACAGCCGGATCGCTGGCTGGACCCTGCGCTGCGCTTCGCCGTGATGGACCGCGCCGACGCCGAGGGGCTCGGGCGCGACGATCCAGGCGCGCACCACCCGGAGAAGGTCAGTGGCGTGCGCGACGCCGGCGACGGTGCCGAGGTGATCCTCGTCGGGGCACGCTCCACCGCCTGGTACTCGGGCGCGCCCGTCGCCCCGCCGACGCTCGTCCCCGCCGCGGCGCACGCCCGCGGCGCGGTGGCCGAGGTGCTCGACGGCGTGCGCGCCGGGCAGCGGCCCGGCGTCGAGGAGCTGACGACGCTGTTCGAGGCCCGCGGTCCGGAGGTCGCCGCCGTGGCCGCGCTGGCCGACGAGCTGCGCGCCCAGGTGGTCGGCGACACGGTGACGTGGGTGCACAACCGGAACATCAACTACACCAACGTGTGCACGTTCAAGTGCAAGTTCTGCGGCTTCTCCAAGGGCCCGCTGTCGCTCAACCTGCGCGGCAAGCCGTACCTGCTGACCCTCGACGACATCGCCGAGCGCGTCGCCGAAGGATGGGCCCGCGGCGCCACCGAGGTGACCCTGCAGGGCGGCATCCACCCGAGCTTCGACGGCGACTACTACATCGACGTCGCCCGCGCGGTGAAGGCCGCGGCGCCCGACATCCACGTGCACGGGTTCACCGCGCTGGAGGTCACCGAGGGCGCCCGTCGCCTCGCCGAGCCGCTCGACGTCTACCTCCGGCGGCTGGCCGACGCCGGTCTGAGCAGCCTGCCGGGCACCGCCGCGGAGATCCTCGACGACGAGATCCGGGCGATCCTGTGCCCCGACAAGATCACCACCAGCCAGTGGCTGGAGGCCCACGAGACCGCCCACGGGGTCGGGCTGCGGTCGAACGTGACGATCATGTTCGGCGCCGTCGAGCAGCCGGTCCACTGGGCGCGGCACCTGGTGCGCGCCCGCGAGCTGCAGGACCGCACGGGCGGGTTCACCGAGTTCGTCCCGCTGCCGTTCGTGCACATGGCCGCGCCGATCTACCTGCAGCGCAAGTCGCGTCGCGGCCCGACGTTCCGCGAGACCGTGCTGATGCACGCCGTCGGGCGCATCGCGTTCCACGGGTCGATCGACAACATCCAGGCGTCGTGGGTGAAGATCGGCGTCGAGGGTTCGCGCCAGCTGCTGCAGGCCGGCGTCGACGACCTCGGCGGCACGCTGATGGACGAGAACATCAGCCGCGCCGCCGGCGCCAGCCACGGTCAGGGCATGGAGCCCGACGACTTCGCCGCGCTGGTCGCCCCGCTCGGCCGCCCGCTGCGGCAGCGCTCGACGCTGTACGGCACGCCGGCGATCCACGGTGCGCAGTCCGAGGCCGCGCTCGCTCAGGCCTGACGCTTGGCGCGCGCCCGGCGCTTGCCCTCGTGCATCGCCGCGACGCGC